>NZ_JACHLP010000030.1 GCF_014204525.1 Roseateles oligotrophus | reverse complement strand
CCAGATCAGCTTGGTGGCCGCATCGTCGCTGGGGAAGTGTCCGCGCGTCTTGATGATCTTGCGTAGCCGCGCGTTCACGCTCTCGATGGCGTTGGTCGTGTAGATCACGCGGCGCACCTCGGGCGGGAAGGCGAAGAAGGGGATGACCCGGTCCCAGGCTCTGCGCCAGGCACCCACGACGGTGGGGAACTTCTGACCCCAGGGCCCGGCCTCAAAAGCGTCCAACTCGCCCTCCGCGGCCTCGGCGCTCACCGCCGTGTAGATCGGCTTGATGGCCGCCGCCAGTGCCTTGCGGTCCTTCCAACTGGCGAATTCCAGGCTGTTGCGGATCAGGTGCACGATACAGGTCTGCAGCGTCGTGGCCGGGAGCACCGCACCCAGCGCCTCTGGCATGCCTTTGAGCCCGTCGGTGACGGCGATCAAGATGTCCTGCACCCCACGGGTCTTCAGCTCGTTGAAGACCTTCATCCAGAACTTGGCGCCCTCGGTGTTTTCGATCCAGATGCCCAGGATGTCGCGGCTACCGTCGGGCAGCACGCCCAAGGCCAGATACACGGCCTTGGAGCGCACCACAGCGTCCTCGCGGATCTTGACCCGCAGTGCATCGAAGAACACCACCGGGTACATCGACTCCAGCGGACGTGTCTGCCAGGCCGTGACCTCGCTCATCACCGCATCGGTAACACTGCTGATCAGGTCCGGCGAGACCTCTACCGAGTACATCTCGGCCAGGAAGCCCTGGATCTCGCGCACGGTCATGCCGCGCGCGTACATGGCGATGATCTTGTCGTCAAAGCCAGTAAAACGCCGCTCGTGCTTGCCAATGAGCTGGGGCTCGAACGTGCCCTCACGGTCGCGAGGAACGTCGATGCGCAGGGCTCCGGCGTCGGTCAGTAAGGTCTTGGCGCTCTTGCCGTTGCGGTGATTGGCGGCCGATCCCAGTGGCTTGACCTGACCCGGCGCGTACCCAAGGTGGTGACTCATCTCGGCGCCCAGGGCGCGCTCGAACAAGGCCTTCTTCATTTGATCAAACAGTCCCTGCATTTGCTCAGGCGTCATCGGCCCGGTGACCAGTTGGTCAAGCAACTCGGCTGGGATCTGGAATTGCGGCTTCGCCGCCTGTTCCGCCGTAGCGGTGGTTTTTGTCTTGC
>NZ_JACHLP010000029.1 GCF_014204525.1 Roseateles oligotrophus | reverse complement strand
ACAAGATCGCGTAGAAGGAACCGTTGACCAGACCCAGCAGGAGCTGGCCCAGCAGAGCAGGCAGGGGGATGCCGAAGAGGTCTGTCATTTCTTCACCAGCGGGCACTTGCTGTCGGCCAGCTTGGTGAAGGCTTCTTCGCCGGGGATGGTCTTGACCAGTTTGTAGTAATCCCAGGGTTCAACGGATTCCTTGGGTGATTTCACCTGCATCAGATACATATCGTGGCGATGCCGGCCGTCGGGGCCGATCACGCCATTGCGGGCAAAGAAGTCATTCACCTTGGTGGCCTTCATCTTGGCCATCACGGTGTCGCCATCGTCGCTGCCGCTGGCTTCGACGGCTTTCAGGTAATGCATGGCGGAGGAGTAGTCCCCGGCCTGGGCCATGGACGGCATGCGCTTGACCTTCTCGAAGAAGCGGCGGCCCCAGCTGCGTGCCTCGGGGCTTTGGTTCCAGTACCAGCCGGTGGTCAGATACATGCCCTGGGTGGCTTGCAGACCCAGGGCATGCACGTCGTTGATGAACATCAGCAGGCCGGCCAGCTTCATCTGTTTGTTGATGCCGAACTCGGCGGCCGCCTTGATGGCGTTGACGGTGTCGCCACCCGCGCTGGCCAGGGCCAGGATCTGCGCCTTGGAGCTTTGCGCCTGCAGCAAAAAGCTGGAGAAATCGCTGGACGACAGCGGGAAGCGCACGCTGCCCAGCACCTTGCCGCCGGCTTTTTGCACCACGGCCGTGGCGTCGGCCTGCAGCGAGGCGCCAAAAGCGTAGTCGGCGGTCAGGAAGAACCAGCTTTTGCCGCCGTCTTGCACCACGGCATTGCCCGTGCCATTGGCCAGGGCCATGGTGTCGTAGGTGTAGTGGACGGTGTAGGGGTTGCAGTCTTCGTTGGTGAGCCGAGCGGTGGCGGCGGCATTGACCATGATGGGTTTTTTCTTCTCCGCCGCGACCTTGGACATGGCCAGCGCGGTGCCCGAGTTGCTGCCGGCGATCAGGACATCCAGACCCTCGGTGTCAAACCACTCGCGCGCCTTGGAGGCGGCCACATCGGCCTTGTTCTGGTGGTCCGCCGTGAGCAGCACAATCTTTTTGCCGGCCACCGTGCCCTTCATGTCGGCGATGGCCATCTTGATGGCCTCGACCCCGCCAGCGCCATCTATGTCGGCATAGAGACTGGACATATCGGTGATGAAGCCAATCTTGATGACATCGCCCGATATCTGGGCCATGCTGGTGGAGGCGGCGAGTGTGGCTGCGAGGGCCAGGCTGGTTTTGCGCAGAGCAGTGGAGGTGGTTTTCATCGATGTCTCCTAGGCGTTTTTTTGAGGGGAGGGTCAGACGCTGAGCAGCTCGTCAAGCAAGCCTTGTTTTTGTTCGAGTTGGGACGCGGGGAAGGACTCCACCACCTCACCATGCTCGACCACGATGAAGTGGTCGGCCAGCGGGGCGGCGAAGCGGAAGTTCTGCTCCACCATCACGAT
>NZ_JACHLP010000028.1 GCF_014204525.1 Roseateles oligotrophus | reverse complement strand
GTGGCAAAGCCCAGCACCAAGGTCTTGGTGGCACCGGCCAGGCCAGCCAGCGCGGCCGAGAGCACAAAGGCCAAGAGCTTGAACTTGTCCACGTCATAGCCCAGCGAGGTGGCGCGCGCTTCGTTCTCGCGGATGGAGGTCAGCACCTGGCCGAAGGGCGAGTGCACGGTGCGGTAGATTAGCCAGAAGGCGGCGATGAAGACGCCCAGCACCACGTAGTACAGCGTCAGATCATTCTCCAGATTCAGGCCGAAGAAGCTGCCGCGCGGCACCGACTGCAGGCCGTCCTCGCCGCCGGTGAAGGGCGCTTGCAGGAAGAAGAAGTACAGCATCTGGCTCAGCGCCAGCGTGATCATGGAGAAGTAGATGCCGGTGCGGCGTATCGCCAGCAGGCCGAAGAGCAGGCCCACGCCACCGGCGGCCAGGGCGCCGAAGATCAGACCCATGGGGGCGGGCAGGCCCCAGACCTTGAGCGCATGGCCGGTGGCGTAGGCGGCCGTGCCCAGGAAGGCAGCATGGCCGAAGCTCAAGAGGCCGGTGAAGCCGATCAGCAGATTGAAGGCGCAGGCGAACAGGGCAAAGCACAGCACCTTCATCACGAAGATGGGGTAGACGCCCAGGGCCGGCAAGAGGGCAATGCCCAGGAAGAGGGCGGCGTAGCCTGGCAGTGGGTTCTTGTTCATTTTTCTTTTCCAAACAAGCCAGCGGGGCGCACCAGCAGAACAATCGCCATCACGACGAACACGACGGTGCTGGAGGCCTCGGGGTAGAAGACCTTGGTCAGGCCCTCGATCACGCCCAGGCCCAGGCCGGTGATGACCGAGCCCAGGATGGAGCCCATGCCACCGATCACCACCACGGCGAAGACGACGATGATGAGGTTGGAGCCCATCAGGGCGGAGACCTGCAAAATCGGCGCGGCCAGCACGCCGGCAAAGGCCGCCAGGGCCACGCCGCCGGCATAGGTCAGCGTGATCATGCGCGGCACATTGATGCCGAAGGCCTGCACCAGCTTGGGGTTCTCGGTGCCGGCGCGCAGCGTGGCGCCCAGCGAGGTCTTCTCGATCAAGGCCCAGACGGCCAGGCACACGGTGATGGAGGCCACTACCACCCAGGCGCGGTAATTGGGCAGCACCATAAAGCCCAGATTGGTGGCGCCCTGCAGCGCCTCGGGCACCGAGTACTGCTGGCCCGAGACGCCGTAGAAGGAGCGGAACACGCCCTCCATCACCAGGGTGATGCCGAAGGTCAGCAGCAGGCCGTAGATATGGTCTAACTTGTAAAGCCACTGCAAGAGCAGGCGCTCGATCAGGATGCCCAGCAGGCCGACGACCAGAGGGGCCAGCAAGAGCATGAGCCAGTAGTTGAGGCCCAGGTATTCCAGTCCCATCCAGGCCAGGAAGGCGCCCATCATGTAGAGGGCGCCGTGGGCGAAGTTGATGATGCCCAGCATGCCGAAGATCACGGCCAGGCCCAGCGACAAGATCGCGTAGAAGGAACCGTTGACCAGACCCAGCAGGAGCTGGCCCAGCAGAGCAGGCAGGGGGATGCCGAAGAGGTCTGTCATTTCTTCA
>NZ_JACHLP010000027.1 GCF_014204525.1 Roseateles oligotrophus | reverse complement strand
ACCGCGCAGCCGCAGCGCACCACTGAGGTGGTATGCCGTGCTCCCAGGGTCCAACTGCCACAAAAACCATTGGCGGACCTGCGCGTAGGAAGCGGCCAACGGGCCGCCTCGGCTGCTTGCCGGCAGCACAGGTATGGCCATGACTTCTCGCTCGGTCAGGCTTTGGCTGGCCTTGGCCGCTCCGGCGAAACTCTGGTGCTCGAAGATCTGCCGGGGCGTCAGCTCTAAACCCCGCGCGCGGGCCCTGGATACGACCTTGAGGCTGAGGAGCGAGTCTCCCCCCAGCTCGAAGAAGTTGTCGTGTCGGCCCACCCGCTCGACCCCCAGCACCTCGGCCCAGATCGCCGCCAGCGCCTCTTCCGCCTCGCCCTGCGGCGCCTCGTAGCCCCGCTCGCTCGCGAACTCCGGCTCCGGCAGCGCCTTGCGGTCCACCTTGCCGTTGGCATTGAGCGGCAGCGCCACCAGCACCACGATCGCACTGGGCACCATGTAGTCGGGCAGCTGCCTGCCCAGCCGCTCGCGCAGTGCGGCAGGATCGATCGCCTGCTCAGCGGCCGCCGACACGTAGCCCACCAACCGCGCTCCTCCCGGCCCATCCCTGGCCACCACCACCGCCTCGCGCACCCCATCCTTCGCCAGCAGCTGCGCCTCGATCTCACCCAGCTCGATTCGGAAGCCCCGCACCTTCACCTGGTGGTCGATCCGGCCCATGTACTCCAGCTGACCCTCGCCGTTCCACCGCACCAGATCGCCCGTGCGATACAGCCGGCCGCCCGACCCGTCGAACGGGTCGGCAACGAACCGCTCCGCGCTCAGGCCCGAGCGATTCAGGTAACCGCGCGCAAGTCCTTCCCCCGCGACATACAGCTCCCCTTCGACTCCAATCGGCACGAGATTCAGTGCGCCATCAAGCACGCGCAGCCCCAGGTCCGGGATGGCCCCCCCCACCGGACTACGCTGTCCCGTAAGATCCTCCCGCGTGATCGGCCGGTAGGTCACGTGCACCGTGGTCTCGGTGATGCCGTACATGTTGATCAGCTTGGGAACCTCGTCGCCCTGGCGCTCGATCCACGGCCGCAGCCGTTTCGGGTCGAGCGCCTCGCCGCCGAAGATCACGGCGCGCAGGGCCAAAGGCTCGTCATACAACCCCGGCACGTTCATCAATTGGCCGAAGGCCGACGGGGTCTGGTTGAGCACGGTCACACGGCGCTGACGCAGCAGCTGCAGGAAGTCCTCCGGCGAGCGGCTGACCCAGTACGGCACCACCACCAGCTGCCCGCCGGTGCACAGCGCCCCGAAGATCTCCCATACCGAGAAGTCGAAGGCATAGGAGTGGAACATCGTCCACACGTCGTGCGCACCGAACTGGAACCAACGCTCGGTGGCGCCAAGCAGCCGGGCGACATTGCGGTGGCACAGCTGCGCCCCCTTGGGCCTTCCGGTGGAGCCCGAGGTGTAGATCACGTACGCCAGGCTCTCCCCATGCACCGCCACATCGGGGTCGTGCTCTGGCTCACCACCGAGATCCAGCACATCGAGCTCCAGCACCTCCAGCCGCTCGGTCGCCGGGATACGTTCCCTGA
>NZ_JACHLP010000026.1 GCF_014204525.1 Roseateles oligotrophus | reverse complement strand
CGTCACAGCCCGGGCACACGGCTGTCGGGCGGCGAGCAGCAGATGCTGGCCGTGGCGCGCATCCTGCGCACCGGCGCCGACATCTTGCTGCTGGATGAGATCTCCGAGGGCCTGGCCCCGGTCATCGTGCAGGCCCTGGCCCGCATGATCACCACGCTCAAGGCCCAGGGCTTCACCATCGTGATGGTGGAGCAGAACTTCCGCTTCGCCGCCCCGCTGGCCGACCACTTCATCGTGGTCGAGCATGGTGAGGTGGTGGAGTCCTTCCCCGCCGCGGACCTGCCCCAGAAGCAGGCGGTGCTGGATGTGTTGTTGAGTGTCTGAGATCGATTCATTGTTTGACCGCATGCCCACAAGCAAAACCCAAGGAGACAGAACCATGACCCTGAACCTCAAACGCATCGCTCTGGCCAGCCTCACCACCTGCGGCGCACTCGCTGCCCAGGCGCAAGTCTCCGGCGATGTGGTGAAGATCGGCTTCATCACCGATATGTCCAGCGTCTACGCCGACATCGACGGCGCCGGCGGCGTGGAGGCCATCAAGCTGGCCATCGCCGATATGAAGGGCATGGCGGCCGGCAAAAAGGTCGAGATCATCTTCGCCGACCACCAGAACAAGGCCGATGTGGCCGCCTCCAAGGCGCGCGAATGGATAGACACCCAGGGCCTGGACCTGCTGATAGGCGGCACCAACTCAGGCGCCAATCTGGCCATGGCCACGGTGGCGGCCGAGAAAAAGCGCCCCTTCATCTCCATCGGCGCGGGCAGCTCGGCCCTGACCAATGACAAGTGCACGCCCTACACCATCCACTACGCCTACGACACCGTGGCCCTGGCCAATGGCACGGGCGCGGCCGTCACCAAGGGCGGCGGCAAGAGCTGGTACTTCCTGCAGGCCGACTATGCCTTCGGCCAGGCCCTGCAGGCCGACACCGCCAAGGTCGTGGCGGCCTCGGGCGGCAAGGTGGTGGGCACCGTCAAGCACCCGCTCAATGCCAGCGACTTCTCCTCCTTCCTGCTGCAGGCCCAGGGCAGCGGCGCACAGATCCTCGGCCTGGCCAATGCCGGCGGCGACACCATCAACGCCATCAAGGCCGCCAACGAATTCGGCGTCACCAAGAGCATGAAGCTGGCCGGCCTGCTGATGTTCATCAACGACATCCACTCTCTGGGCCTGAAGACCACCGAAGGCATGTACCTGACCGACAGCTGGTACTGGAACCAAAGCCCCGAGGCCCGCGCCTGGAGCCGCCGCTTCTTCGAGAAGATGAAGCGCATGCCCTCCTCCCTGCAAGCCGCCGACTACTCGGCCGTCAGCCACTATCTGAAGGCCGTCGACGCACTCAAGACCGACGATGCCGACAAGGTGCTGGCCAAGATGAAGGACACGCCCATCAACGACTTCTACACCAAGGGCCATATCCGCAAGGAAGACGGCCGCGGCGTGCACGATATGTTCCTGCTGCAGGTCAAGTCGCCCAAGGAATCCGTCGAACCCTGGGATTACTTCAAGGTTGTGACCCGCATCCCCGGCGAAGAGGCCTATACCAAGCTGGCCGACAGCAAGTGCCCGCTGGTCAAGAAGTGACGCTCTGACCCTGGGCCCCGGCCGACAAGGCCGGGGCCGCATCCCACTGGCCACCTTGAACGTTTTGCGCGTGGATTGAAGAAATGACAGACCTCTTCGGCATCCCCCTGCCTGCTCTGCTGGGCCAGCTCCTGCTGGGTCTGGTCAACGGTTCCTTCTACGCGATCTTGT
>NZ_JACHLP010000025.1 GCF_014204525.1 Roseateles oligotrophus | reverse complement strand
CAACAAGATGGGGATGAAACTTGTAACGGCTGACGTCGCGGCCTGAAAAAACCTATTCAAGATCAGACACTTGAATGGTGTTTCTTAAGAGCCTTGTATGCAACTCTTTCACGAACATACTTGAGCCAACGATCCGCAGCTCCCGCGACGACTTCAGCAGATTTGAGAGCGCCTAGCTTATCGGGGAAGAAAAGGTACATGCGACCACGGCGAAATGCATGGTCGGGGCCACAGATGCAGCAGGGCCACTTGGATCGGCCGATATCCGACTCCCAGAACTCCCTTTGACGGTGCGACTGAAAGTCGGCGTCGGAAAGCGGCGATCCATGGGAGTAAAAAGAGTAGCTCGGCGCACCTGCCCCCTTTATTGATTCAACCGTCTGGAGTAGGTACTTCCTGTCCTCAGGAAATCCGCCTGGTTCTGTTCGCTGAAGCCGAACCAACACGATTACCGACGCCCGATCAATGAGCTCGTCTCGCTCCATGCGTGTGCCATCGATTGGAGCGGAGCACCCCCATACTTCGTGCAGATGCAGGAGCAGAAGCAGCGCCAAGGCAATCGAACGCATATGCATCAGTCGTAGGGCTAACGAGGCTGTCCAATAACCCCAAATCCACCGCCACCCTCATCCCGGAGGGCGACTGAGGCTTTGCAAAGGCGAGTTTCTGGGTTCATCGGTGAATTTGAATTTGTGCGCCGCAGGCTCGGCTCCTGAGTGATTGTGCAGGCTCTTGCCTGCCTTACTGAACCCCGGTTTGCCCGTAGCCCGTTCTTTGCAGCTTCTCGATGTTGTGCACCATGCAGTACAAGCTCCACTGCGTCCTGACCTTGGCTTGCCCGCAAAGTCGGGGTCAAGTCTTAAAAATAAACCCCTTATCCGCGAGACTCCCCCTTGTCCCCCACCAGCATCGCTAACCTCCCCGCCTCAGCCCTGGCAATCAGTTGGCTGACCCGCGCCACCGTCAGGCCGATCTCGGCCGCCAGCGCTGTCATGGTAATGCCGCTATGAACATAGGCGCAGCGCAGCGCCTCCTCTCTTGAATCACAAACCTTCTGCCACTGCCCCAATGTCTGCGGTCGGCTGCGCTGCGCTTTCGGGACTTCGGTGCTGTTCTTGGCTTGCACATCCGCCTGATCATGCATGCGCAGCACAAAGTCGTTATCACCCAGGAACACTTGCCGGTTCAAACCCGCTGCCCACAGTTGCACACCCATGCCATCAGCCACCCACTGGGCATAGCTCCTACCCGCCTTGACCCGCTCGGCCTCGCTCGTTGGCGGCTCCGCTTGCCCGAGCAGGTAGCTGTGCAAGCCCGAACTGTCCAGCCAGGCTGGTGCAGGCACGACGGCCGTATGCGCACGGTAGCTGGACCAAACCCAGTCACCCGGGCCGGCCACCATGCCTGCCCGCACCGGGTTCAACTCCACATAACGGCAGGCCTCGAGCAGATAGGCATCCCGGTCAATCAAAATCGCCTTGTAACGGCCCTGGAACAAATGCCCCACCTTGCCATGGCGCCGGTTATAGGCCTGGGTATAGACCCCGTTGATATGCCGCATCAGCAGCGACAGATTGGCTGAGCGCGTTTGCACAACGAAGTGGTAGTGATTGCCCATCAGGCAATAGGCCAGCACCACCGCATCAAAACGCGCCATCCCCTGTGCCAACACCGTCAACAGCAGGGCGCGATCCTTGTCATCTACAAAAATGTCCTCACGCCTATCCCCTCTCGCCGTGAGGTGGTAGATCGCGCCAGGGAACTCGATACGGAGGGGGCGGGCCATGGTAGGAGGACTATACGGCTAAAGACGGGTTGATGGGGTATATTTTTAAGACCTGACCCCGAATTCCGAATTCTGCCGGGGTATATTTTTAAGACCTGACCCCGAATTCTCTGACAGGCTCGGCAGCCCTGAAGAACTCGCGCATCCACGCCAGCGCCGACGAGATCGCCGCCAGCCTGAAAGGCAACTGGCGGGCCGAACACCTGTTCGCGCTCAAGCAGGCCATGGGCGCCTTCGACTTCGTCGGTACCCAGCTCGCCGAATGCGACATTGAG
>NZ_JACHLP010000024.1 GCF_014204525.1 Roseateles oligotrophus | reverse complement strand
GTGGTCTGCGTGACGTTGAACTTCGTGGTCGAGAAGATCGCCTACCGGCCGCTGCGCAATGCCCCGCGCCTGGCACCCTTGATCACCGCCATGGGCATGAGCTTGCTCTTGCAGACCCTGGCCATGATCATCTGGAAACCCAATCCCAAACCCTTCCCCCTGCTGCTGCCCACCACCCCGATTGATCTGGGTGGCCCGGTGATCTCGGTCACGCAATGCCTGATCCTGGGTCTGACCGTGGTCATCCTGGCCTCGCTGATGTTTCTGGTCAATCACACCAAGCTGGGCCGGGCCATGCGGGCCACGGCCGAGAACCCCAAGGTCGCCGGCCTGATGGGCGTCAAGCCCGACTTCATCATCTCCACCACCTTCGTCATCGGTGCGGCCCTGGCCGCCGTGGCCGGCCTGATGTGGGCGGCCAATTACGGCACGGTGCAGCACACCATGGGCTTTATGCCCGGCCTGAAGGCCTTCACCGCGGCCGTGCTGGGCGGCATCGGCAATCTGGCCGGGGCCATGGTGGGTGGCATCTTGCTGGGCCTGATCGAGGCCATCGGTGCGGGCTATCTGGGCGATCTGACCGGCGGCGTGCTGGGCAGCCATTACGCCGACATCTTCGCCTTCGTGGCCCTGATCCTGGTGCTGACCCTGCGTCCGTCTGGCCTGTTAGGCGAGCGTGTCGCTGATCGCGCCTGAGCGAGTTGAAGGAGAACAACATCATGCAAAAGAACAAACTCTTCGTCTTCCTGCTGGCGGGCCTGGGCCTGCTGCTGCTGCCGCTGTTCGCGCAGCAGCTGGGCAATGGCCCGGTGCGCATCATCGACCTGGCCCTGCTGTACGTGATGCTGGCCCTGGGGCTGAACATCGTGGTCGGCTATGCCGGCCTGCTGGACCTCGGTTATGTGGCCTTCTACGCCGTGGGTGCCTATATGTTCGCGCTGCTCAGCAGCCCGCACCTGAGCGAGAACTTCGAGGCCTTCCGGGCCGCCTTCCCGGACGGCCTGCACTCGCCGCTGTGGATCGTCATCCCGCTGGGGGCCGGCCTGGCCGCCTTCTTCGGCGTCATGCTGGGCTCGCCCACGCTGAAGCTGCGCGGCGACTACCTGGCCATCGTCACCCTGGGCTTTGGTGAAATCATCCGCGTCTTCCTGAACAATCTGGAATACCCCGCCAACATCACCAACGGCCCGCGCGGCATCGGCCAGATCGACTCCCTGCACTTCTGGGGCATCGATCTGGGCAAGAGCCTGGACATCTTCGGCTTCACCCTGCCTTCGGTCACGCTCTACTACTACCTCTTCCTGGCCCTGGTCGTCATCAGCGTGCTGATCTGCTACCGGCTGGAGAACAGCCGCATCGGCCGCGCCTGGATGGCCATCCGCGAGGACGAGATCGCCGCCAAGGCCATGGGCATCAACACCCGCAACCTCAAACTGCTGGCCTTCGGCATGGGCGCCACCTTCGGCGGCGTGGCCGGCTCCATGTTCGCCAGCTTCCAGGGCTTTGTGAGCCCCGAATCCTTCAGCCTGCAGGAGAGCGTGATGATCGTCGCCATGGTGGTGCTGGGCGGCATCGGCCACATCCCCGGCGTCATCCTGGGCGCCTTGCTGCTCTCGGCCCTGCCCGAGGTGCTGCGCTATGTGGCCGGCCCGCTGCAAGAGATGACCGGCGGGCGGCTGGACGCCGCCATCCTGCGCCAGCTGCTGGTGGCCCTGGCCATGATCAGCATCATGCTGATCCGCCCGCGCGGCCTGTGGCCCGCACCGGAGCACGGCAAGGCAGCACCCGTGCCCCAAACGAAATGAGCGAGGAGACCAAGATGAGTGAGCAATCCATCGTTCTGAAAGTCAGCGGCGTGTCCAAGCGCTTTGGCGGCCTGCAAGCCCTGTCCGAAGTGGGCATCGAAATCCGCCAAGGCCAGGTCTACGGCCTGATCGGCCCCAATGGCGCGGGCAAGACCACCTTCTTCAACGTCATCACCGGCCTGTACACGCCGGACGCCGGCAGCTTCCATCTGGGCGGTGAGCCCTACACCCCGCAAGCCGTGCACCAGGTCGCCAAGGCCGGCATTGCGCGCACCTTCCAGAACATCCGCCTCTTCGCCGAGATGACGGCGCTGGAGAACGTGATGGTGGGCCGCCACATCCGCACCGGCTCCGGCCTGCTGGGCGCGGTGCTGCGCACCCCCGGCTTCAAGGCCGAGGAAGCCGCCATCCGCCAGCGCGCCCAGGAACTGCTCGATTACGTGGGCATAGGCAAGCTGGCCGAATTCAAGGCCAGAACGCTCAGCTACGGCGACCAGCGCCGGCTGGAGATCGCGCGCGCCCTGGCCACCGACCCCAAGCTGATCGCGCTGGACGAGCCGGCCGCCGGCATGAACGCCACCGAGAAAGTGGTGCTGCGCGAACTGATCGACCGCATCCGCAAGGACGGCCGCACCATTCTCCTGATCGAACACGACGTCAAGCTGGTGATGGGCTTGTGCGACCGCCTGACGGTGCTGGACTACGGCAAGCAGATCGCCGAGGGCACACCGCAGGAAGTGCAGCGCAACGAGAAGGTCATCGAAGCCTATCTGGGCGCGGGCCA
>NZ_JACHLP010000023.1 GCF_014204525.1 Roseateles oligotrophus | reverse complement strand
GTGCTGGATCTCGGTGGTGAGCCAGAGCACGACCCCGATGTGGCGTTGCATGGGGAGAGCCTGGCGTACGTGATCTACACCTCGGGCTCCACCGGAAGGCCCAAAGGGGCGGCCAATCGCCACTGCGCGCTCTACAACCGGCTGGCGTGGATGCAGGAGGCTTACCAGCTCGATGGGTCGGACACGGTGCTGCAGAAGACCCCGTTCAGCTTCGACGTGTCAGTGTGGGAGTTCTTCTGGCCGCTGATGGTGGGCGCACGCTTGGCAGTGGCGGGGCCGGGTGATCACCGAGACCCGGCGCGGTTGGTCGAACTGATTCGTGGTCATCGGGTTACAACCCTGCACTTCGTTCCTTCGATGTTGCAAGCCTTCCTGGCGCACGATGGCATCGAGGCATGCATCAACGTGCGGCGCATCGTCTGCAGCGGCGAAGCGCTGTCGGCCGAAGCACAAAGAGGAGTGTTCGAACGTCTGCCGCAGGCGGTGCTGTACAACCTGTATGGCCCGACCGAAGCGGCCATCGACGTGACGCATTGGACTTGCCGCAACGATGATCGCAGTCAGGTGCCGATCGGCCAGCCGATCAGCGGCATCAAGACGCTTGTGCTGGATGAAGGATTGAACTCGGTGCCACTGGGCGTGGCCGGGGAGTTGTATCTGGGCGGTGTCGGGCTGGCGCGAGGCTACCTGGGCCGGTCGGGCTTGAGTGCGGAGCGGTTCGTGGCTGATCCGTTCGACGAGGCGGGCGGCCGGTTGTACCGCACGGGGGACCTGGTGCGGTGGAACGCTGAGGGTCAGCTGGAGTATCTGGGGCGGTTGGACCACCAGGTGAAGATCCGTGGCCTGCGCATCGAGCTGGGCGAGATCGAGGCGCAATTGCTGGCGCAACCCGAGGTGCGCGAAGCGGTGGTGGTGGCCAGGGACGGGCCGGGCGGAGCGCGGCTGGTGGGCTACGTCTCGACGGTGGCGGGGCAGGCGATCGAGGCAGGCGAACTGCGTGAGCGGCTGGGCCGGCAGTTGCCAGACTACATGGTGCCCAGTGCGGTGGTGGTGCTGGATGCGCTGCCGCTCAATGCCAATGGCAAGGTGGACAGGAAGGCGCTGCCGGAGCCTGGGCTGGAGGGCACCCGCGAGTACGAGGCGCCGCAGGGCGAGGTGGAAAAGGCGCTGGCCAAGATCTGGGCCGAAGTGCTGGGCGTGGAGCGCGTGGGCCGCCACGACAACTTCTTCGAACTCGGCGGGCACTCGCTGTTGGCGTTGAGTCTGCTCGAACGCATGCGCGTGCAAGGCATGACCACCCAGGTTCGTACCCTGTTCCAACAGCCCGAACTGGCGGCCTTCGCCAAGGAGATATTGCAAGCGTCGGGGCGCAGTGAAGTGATCGTGCCGCCCAACTTGATCCCGGCTGGTTGCCGGGCGATTCAACCAGAGATGCTGACGCTGCTCGAATTCGGGGCCGACGAGATTGCTCGTATCGAAGCGGCGGTGCCGGGTGGGGCGACCAACATTCAGGACATCTACCCGCTGGCGCCGCTGCAGGAAGGCATCCTGTTCCACCACATGCTGCAAACGGAGGGCGATGCCTACGTTACCCCTTGTCTGCTGAGCTTCGATAGCCGGGAGCGGTTGGAGCACTTCATCTCCAGTCTCAACCGGGTGATAGAGCGCCACGACATTCTGCGCACGGCGGTGCTGTGGGAGGGGCTCGGGGAGCCGGTGCAGGTCGTCCATCGACAGGCACGGCTTGAGATCGAGTGGCTGGAGGGCGAAGTCGCGGGCAGCGTAGCCGATCGGCTCAATGCCCACGTCGATCCGAGGCATCACCGCATCGACGTGCGCCGTGCGCCGATGATGCGGGCGGTGGCGGCGCGCGACGCTGGGCGGTGGTTGCTGCAATTGCCCAGCCATCACTTGGTGCTGGATCACACGACGCTGGAACAGTTGGTGGGCGAGATTGCGCTGATCCAGCAAGGCAAGGAGGTCCAATTGCCCGAGCCGGTGCCGTTCCGGCGCTTCGTGGCGCAGGCGCGGTTGGGTGTGAGCCGGACGGAGCACGAGGCCTTCTTCGGCAAGATGCTGGGCGATGTGGAAGAGCCCACTGCGCCGTTCGGACTGCTAGACGTGCAGGGCGATGGCAGTGATGTCGAGGAAGCGCGACTGCCACTGGAGGCAGAACTGGCCAGGCAGATACGAGCGCAGGCGCAACGCCACGGGGTGAGCGCAGCCAGCTTGTTCCATCTGGCCTGGGCGCTGGTGCTGGGTAAGACGACGGGCAAGGATGACGTGGTGTTCGGCACGGTGCTGTTCGGACGCATGCAAGGAGGCGAGGGCGCGGAGCGGGCGCTGGGCATGTTCATCAATACGCTGCCCATCCGCATCCGGTTGGGATCGCAGAGCATTGAGCAGTGCTTGCGCAAGACCCACGAAGTGCTAACGGAACTGCTGCACCACGAACACGCCAGTCTGTCACTGGCACAGCGATGCAGTGGACTGCCTGGAGGCACATCACTGTTCTCGGCGCTGCTGAACTATCGCTACAGCGTGCAGCAGGACGAGGGCGAGACAGCCAGCGCTTGGGAAGGCATGGATGTGCTCGGCGGCGAGGAACGAACCAACTACCCGGTGGGCATGTCGGTGGATGACCTGGGGCAGGGCTTCCGACTGGTGGGGCAGGTCCAAAAGACAGTCGGTGCGCCGCGGCTGTGTGAGTACCTGCGGGCGGCCGTTGCCGGTCTTGTGGAGGCGCTGGCAGACCATCCCGCACAGGCGGTGGGCGAGATAGTGCTGCTCACCGATGCCGAGCGTCGGCAGTTGGCCGCTTGGGGTGTGAACGAGCGGCGGTACCCGGATGTGGAGCCGGTGCACCGGCTGATCGAGCGGCGGGTGCA
>NZ_JACHLP010000022.1 GCF_014204525.1 Roseateles oligotrophus | reverse complement strand
GCCTGCTCGGGATGGTCGGCCAGCGCCCGCAGCACCGCCACGTAGTGGCCCGCCATTCGCTCGATGGTCTCAGGCTCGAACAGCTCCCGGGCATAGCTGAAGCTCACCTGCACTCGCCCATCCGCCGCCTCGCCGCTGTCGACCGTCAGCTCGAACTGCGCCCCCTGCTCCCCGAGCTCGTAGCCCTCCAGGCTCAGCCCAGGCAGCTTCTCCAGCGCCCGCCGGTCCTGCCGCTGGTGGTTGTACAGCACCTGGAACAGCGGATTGCTGCCCAGGTTGCGCTCGGGCTGCAGCGCCTCGACCAGTTGCTCGAACGGCAGGTCCTGATTCGCCTGGGCGCCGAGCGCGGCTTCCTTGGCTTGTCTGAGCACCTTCTCCAGGCTCATGCGCCCTTCAATCACGTTGCGCAGCACCTGCGTGTTCACGAAGAAGCCCACCACCCCTTCGGTCTCCACACGGTGGCGGTTGGCGATCGGCACGCCCACTCGAATGTCGTGCTGCACCGTGTAGCGCTGCAGCAGCACCTGCACCGCAGCCAGCAGCACCATGAACAGCGTCGCCCCTTCGGCCTGCGCCCGCTTATACAAGCTGCTCACCAACTCCGCAGGCAACTCGATGCCGCAACTCGCCGCCGTGTAGCGCCCGTTGGCGCGGCGCGGATGGTCCACCGGCAACTGCAGCACCGGATGTTCGTCGCCCAGTTGCGCCTTCCAGTACTCGAGCTGTCGGTCCTTCTCCCCGGCCTCCAGCCAGTTCCTCTGCCACACGGCGTAGTCTGCGTATTGGATCGGCAACGGTGGCAGTTCTGGCTCGCGCCCTTGCGCCCGTGCCCGGTACTGCGCGACGAACTCGTCGACGATGACCTGCATCGACCAGCCGTCCGAGACGATGTGGTGCATCACCACCACCAGCAAATGCTCGTCGGCTGCCTCCCGGATCAACCCCACCCGCAGCAACGGGCCCCGCCCCAGATCGAATGGAGCTTGGTGCAGCCGCACCGCTTCGGCTCGCACCCGCGCGGTCCGCTCCGCCGCCGCGATCCCGCTCAGGTCGATCTCCTCGAGCTGCACGCCCCCATCCTCCTGGATTACCTGCTCGGCCTGGCCATCCTCACCCGCCCGGAACACCGTACGCAGCGACTCATGCCTCTCAACCAGCGCAGCAAAGCTCGCATTCAAGGCTCCAACGTTCAACTCACCGCGCAGCCGCAGCGCACCACTGAGGTGGTATGCCGTGCTCCCAGGGTCCAACTGCCACAAAAACCATTGGCGGACCTGCGCGTAGGAAGCGGGGCAGGAATCCCATACAAATTCGTCTCGCTTGAGAATCGGAAATTGACCAATGACCAAGCCCTCTAGCTTGATCTTCTCGTAGACGGCTCGCCGCTGCTCGGCGCCGATCCGAGCAAAGCGTTCGGCAATTCGGTGGGTCGTGGGACTACTCATCACACAGCTTCCAAGTTATCAATGAAAGTATCAATTTCGGTCAACGAATCGGATTTGCTTTGTGTCCAACCCTCGTCCTCAATCAATGACGCCATGCTTGTCAAGGTTGGGTGAGTGAAAACGCGGCCGATGGCCAGATCCGATCGCAGCAGCGCCTGAACTCGTGCTACAACTTGCAAGGCCAACAGCGAATGTCCGCCGAGCTCGAAGAAGTTGTCGTGGCGGCCCACGCGCTCCACGCCCAGCACTTCGGCCCAGATCTTGGCCAGCGCCTTTTCCACCTCGCCCTGCGGCGCCTCGTACTCGCGGGTGCCCTCCAGCCCAGGCTCCGGCAGCGCCTTCCTGTCCACCTTGCCATTGGCATTGAGCGGCAGCGCATCCAGCACCACCACCGCACTGGGCACCATGTAGTCCGGCAACTGCCGGCCCAGCCGCTCACGCAGCTCGCCTGCCTCGATCGCCTGCCCCGCCACCGCCGAGACGTAGCCCACCAGCCGCGCGCCGCCCGGCCCGTCCCTGGCCACCACCACCGCCTCGCGCACCTCGGGTTGCGCCAGCATCTGCGCCTCGATCTCGCCCAGCTCGATGCGCAGGCCACGGATCTTCACCTGGTGGTCCAACCGCCCCAGATACTCCAGCTGACCCTCAGCGTTCCACCGCACCAGGTCCCCCGTGCGGTACAACCGGCCGCCCGCCTCGTCGAACGGATCAGCCACGAACCGCTCCGCACTCAAGCCCGACCGGCCCAGGTAGCCTCGGGCCAAGAGCTCACCACCAATGAGTAACTCACCAGCTACGCCCTGCGGTACAGGGCTCAACTCGCCATCCAGCACATAGGCATTGGTCTCGGATATGGGCCGTCCGATCGGCACCAGGCTTTGCTCGTCGTCCCGGCAGGTCCACTGCGTGACGTGGATCGTGGTTTCGGTCGGACCGTACAGGTTCTGCAAGCTCACGCCTTCGAGCCGGCGCAGCGCTTCGCCTTGCGTCGCCGCAGGCATGGCCTCGCCGCCGCAGATCACGTACCGCAGCCGCGTCTCTCCCTCGATGCCTTCGTGTGCCAGGAAGGCCTGCAGCATCGCAGGCACGAAGTTCAGCGTCGTAATCTGATGCGTGCGGATCAGCTCGGTGATCCGCTCGGGGTCACGGTGGTCGCCAGGGTTGGCCACTACCAGTCTCACACCCGCCGTCAGCGGCCAGAAGATCTCCCATGCGGACACGTCGAAGCCGAATGGTGCTTTGTGCAGCACTGTGTCGGTCGACGTCAGACCATAGGTTTGCTGCATCCAGGTCATGCAACTGGCCAGCGACCGGTGCCGGATTGCCGCCCCCTTTGGTCGCCCGGTGGAGCCCGAGGTGTAGATCACGTACGCCAGGCTCTCCCCATGCAACGCCACATCGGGGTCGTGCTCTGGCTCACCACCGAGATCCAGCACATCGAGCTCCAGCACCTCCAGCCGCTCGGTCGCCGGGATACGTTCCCTGA
>NZ_JACHLP010000021.1 GCF_014204525.1 Roseateles oligotrophus | reverse complement strand
AGAAGAATGCTGCCGCGGGTGGGCTCCAGGAATTTGGTCAGCAGATTGAAGCAGGTGGTCTTGCCCGCGCCGTTGGGGCCCAGCAGGGCGTGGATGTGGCCCCGCTGCACTTGCAGATTGACGGCGTCCACGGCGGTGAAGCCTTTGAACTCTTTGCTCAGGTTCTGGGTCTCGAGGATCAATTCGCTGGCCATAGGGGGCTCCGGGCTGCTCAGTATTTGGCTAGGAACTGCTCGATCAAATCCCAGTGCAGCGGCACATTGAGCGCCGGCGCATGGCCGCAGTCGGGCAGTTCGACGACCTGGGCGCGTGGGCCGCGCTCGCGCATGGCCTGGGCGACCTCGGGCAGCAGCAGATCGGAGTGCTCGCCGCGCAGGGCCAGCACGGGCAGGTTCAGCTGGTCCCAGACGGACCAGAGTTTGTAGTCATCGGGATGGTGTTCAAACTGGCCCGCCATGGCAGGGTCGTAATGCGGCGTGACCCGGCCGTCCGGCAGGCGGCGTACCGAGCTTTCGGTCAGCAAGCGCCATTGTTCGGGGCTGATCCAGCCATAGGGTTGGTAGATTTTGCGAAAGTACTGCTCCAGCTCGCTGACGCTGTCGAAAGCCTCGGGCCGGCCGGCATAGCTGCGGATGCGTTGCACGGCGGGCGCGGCCATTTCCGGGCCGATATCGTTGAGCACCAGGCTGAGGATGCGGCCCTTCAGTCGGGTGGCGGCGGCCACCATGCCGATGGCGCCGCCCATGGAGGTGCCCACCCAGTGGAATTGGGCTAGGCCCAGCTGGTTGGCCAGGGCCTGGGCCTGGTGGACATAAAAGTCCAGGCAATATTCCTGCTCCGGCTGCGGGCTCCATTGGGAGAGGCCGCGGCCCAAGGTGTCCGGGCAGATCACGTGGTAGTGCTGGGCCAGCTGGGCGGCCAGTGGGTCCATATCGCGGCCGGTGCGCGCCAGGCCGTGCCAGGCGATCACGCTGCGGGAATGCTCGACACCCCATTCGGTGAAATGGATTTCTCGGCCCGCACATCGGAGGTAGTTGGACCGTGGGCCGGCCGCCGTTGGCCGGACGGGCAGGGAGGCATGGGTATTGGGCATCAGGCAGTGGCTCCGTGAGTGTGGGCGTTGTCCTGGCCGCGCAAACGCTGCTGGCGAGCCAGCAGAATCATGTCGGCGGCTTTCTCGGCAATCATGGTGGTGGGGGCATTGGTGTTGCCGGAGGGCAGGCAGGGCATGACGGAGGCATCCACGACGCGCAAGCCGCGCACGCCGCGTACCCGTAAATCGGGCGTTACGACGGCCAACTCGTCATGCTCAGGTCCCATGCGGCAGCTGCCCACCGGGTGAAAAATCGTCGTGCCTATGCGTCCGGCCGCAGCGATCAGCTCCTCGGGGCTTTGCGCCTGCGGTCCGGGCAGGAATTCCTCGGGTTGATAGGGCGCCAAAGCCGGGCGGCTGACGATGTGGCGGGTCAGGCGCAGCGCGCTTGCCGCCAGCTGACGGTCACGTTCCGTGGACAGATAGTTGGGTGCAATCTGGGGCGCGGCACCGGCTTCGGCGCTGACCAGATGCACCGAACCGCGCGAGCTGGGGCGCAAATCGCAGACCGAGGCCGTGAAGGCCGGGAAGCGGTGCAGCGGGTCGCCGAAGCGGTCCAGCGACAGGGGCTGCACATGGTAT
The DNA here is from genome assembly GCF_014204525.1 of Roseateles oligotrophus. Lineage (GTDB taxonomy): Bacteria > Pseudomonadota > Gammaproteobacteria > Burkholderiales > Burkholderiaceae_C > Paucibacter_A > Paucibacter_A oligotrophus_A. Next base: position 2,365 of record NZ_JACHLP010000021.1, on the reverse strand, counting down.
TCCAGGTCGGCGCGCAGCGGGCTCATGGGGCTGCGTGCAAAGCAACCCAGCTGGCTGGGCGCCATGGCCAGTGGGCCGCTGCGGGTGGCCAGGTAGCGCAAGCCCATCAGCCCCTTGCCCAGCAGCGAATGCACTTGTTCGTTGAGCGTCTGGACGCCCCGCACCTTGAAAGCCATGCGCAGCTGCAAATGGTCTTGCAGGTTTTCACCCACGCCGGGCAAATCGCGTCGCACCGGGATGCCCAGCCGGGCCAGGCGCCGCGCCGAGCCCAGCCCCGAGCGCTCCAACGTCAGCGGCGAGCCGATGGCGCCCGAGCTGAGCAGCACCTCCTCATGAGCCGTAAATTTTTGCAGATGGCCTTTGACATGGGCGATGACGCCGGTGCAGCGGCCTTGCTCGTCCAGCACCAGTTGTTGTACCTCGGCCTGCGTGAGCACGCTCAGATTGCCGCGCCGCAGAGCCGGGCGCAAAAATGCCTTGGCTGCATTCCAGCGCACACCGCGGCGCTGGTTGACTTCGAAATAGCCGCAGCCAAAGTTGTCGCCGCCATTGAAGTCCTCGGTGGGTGGAATACCGGCCTGGGCGGCGGCCTGCCTGAACGCATCCAGAATCTCCCAGGACAGGCGCTGGCGTTCGACCCTCAGCTCATTGCCGCCGCCATGCATGGCGCTGGGGCCGGCGTGGTGGTCCTCCGAGCGCTTGAAATAAGGCAGCACCTCCTGCCATGACCAGCCCGGGCAGCCCTGGGCAGCCCAGCCCTCGTAGTCGGCTGCCTGGCCGCGCATATAAATCATGCCGTTGATGGAGGAGGAGCCGCCCAAGACCTTGCCGCGCGGATAGAGCAGGGCACGGTTTTGCAAACGCGGCTCGGCTTGGGTGCGGTAGCACCAGTCGGTGCGCGGGTTGTCGATGCAGTACAGATAGCCGACGGGGATGTGAATCCACAGATAGTTGTCGCGGCCGCCTGCCTCCAGCAGCAGCACCCGGATCGTGGGGTCTTTGGACAGGCGATTGGCCAGCACACAGCCGGCCGTGCCGGCACCAACAATGATGTAGTCGAAGCTGTTTTGGCTCATGGACAAAAGGCGGCAAAGGTGGCGAGAGCGGGCCTGCGGGTCAAGCCGGGGCAAGGTTCCGAGTACAGGAAATTCGCATCTCTGCTGTTTTCCTTGGGCTGAATGAGCGCGAGAATAGGGCGGATTCGGGGGCGGCAGCTTCAGATGTTTGGAAGTGAGATTTCAGGAATACTTAAATCATGCGAGTGGAATATAAGCAGCTGGCGATATTTGTCGCGGTGGCCGATGGCGGCACCTTGGGCCATGCATCCGAGCAGATGCACCTCACGCAGGCGGCCGTTTCTATGCAGCTGCGCGCACTCCAAGAACGCTTGAATATCACGTTAGTTGTGCGCAATGGGCGAGGCCTGACGCTGACCGAAGAAGGCTTGCGCTTGCTGCCCAAAGCGCGCGAGGCGCTGGGTTCGGCTCAGGCTTTCGAGCGCGCCGTGGGCGCGCCCCTGCGGGCTCTCGCCGTCGAGGCCGCACCGCTCAATATCGGCACTATTCTTGACCCCAATTTCATTCGCCTGGGTGAGCTATTGGCCGGCCTGTCGGCGACCCTGCCGCAGCGTCGCCCCGAGCTGCGGCAGGGCACTTCCGGCTGGGTGCGGCGCGAACTCAGGGCGGGGCGCCTGGATGTGGGCTTTTATCTGGGTGACAGCGATGACAAGCAGTTTCGCCGCCAGCAGTTGGCCCGGCTGCGCTATGTGGTGATAGGTCCGCGCGGCTGGCGCGGCCGCATGCGCGGCGATTGGCAGGCCCTGGCCCAGCTGCCCTGGATCTGGACGCCGCCCGATTCGGTGCACAACCGCTTGTTGAGCCCGATTTTTCGCGGCCTAGGGCTGCGCCCGCGCGTGGCCGCCAGTGTGGACCAGGAGGCCTCCATGCTGGACTTGGTACGCGCCGGCCTGGGCCTGTCTTTGGCGCGCGAAGACGTGGCCTTGCGCGAGAGCCACCAGTCTGGCCTGAGCTTGTTGCGCGAGCCGGGGCTGGAGACCGATCTGTCGCTGATCGCGCCCCTGCAAGCCCGTGACGCGGGCACGCAGGAGTCGGTCGAACTGGTTTTTGCGGCGGCGCGCCGCATCTGGCTTTGAGCGTCGCCGCTGTCAGCCTTTGATCCGCTCGCGCCAGGCCAGGGCCTCGCCGACGATGCCGCGGCGGAAGGCCAGCACGCAGACGATGAAGATCAGGCCGGTGACCAGGCTGACCGACTCGCCCAGGCCGTTGAACCACTGCACGCCCGTGGCGTCGGCCAGGGCCTTGCCCAGGTCGCCGATCTTGTTCTCCAGCGCGATGATGATGAGGGC
>NZ_JACHLP010000020.1 GCF_014204525.1 Roseateles oligotrophus | reverse complement strand
GTTTTGACTTTGATATTAGCCTGACGATGACCTACTTTCACACGGGAATCCGCACTATCATCGGCGCTGAGTCATTTCACTGTCCTGTTCGGGATGGGAAGGAGTGGGACCAACTCGCTATGGTCATCAGGCTTAACTGGTTGGCACCTTGTTCGCTGAACAAGACACCCAATTTGTAGAGCTGCGCAGTATACAGGCTTTTCGCTTGTATCTGGCTTCGAATCAGCTTTTTGATTGCGCTAACACCGACTTCTTTGAAGAACGGTATAACTTGTATTAATGACTCAACCGTCCTTGAACAGATTCATCTCTGAACTATCAAAGTTATAGGGTCAAGCCTCACGGGCAATTAGTACTGGTTAGCTTAACGCATTACTGCGCTTCCACACCCAGCCTATCAACGTCCTGGTCTCGAACGACCCTTCAGGGGGCTCTAGGCCCCGGCAAGACTCATCTTGAGACGAGTTTCCCGCTTAGATGCTTTCAGCGGTTATCTCTTCCGCACTTAGCTACTCGGCGATGCCACTGGCGTGACAACCGATACACCAGAGGTGCGTCCACTCCGGTCCTCTCGTACTAGGAGCAGGCTCTCTCAATCTTGCAGCGCCCACGGAAGATAGGGACCAAACTGTCTCACGACGTTTTAAACCCAGCTCACGTACCTCTTTAAATGGCGAACAGCCATACCCTTGGGACCGGCTACAGCCCCAGGATGAGATGAGCCGACATCGAGGTGCCAAACACCGCCGTCGATATGAACTCTTGGGCGGTATCAGCCTGTTATCCCCAGAGTACCTTTTATCCGTTGAGCGATGGCCCTTCCATACAGAACCACCGGATCACTTTGTCCTACTTTCGTACCTGCTCGACTTGTCAGTCTCGCAGTCAAGCACGCTTATGCCAATGCACTATCAACACGATTTCCGACCGTATTTAGCGTACCTTCGAACTCCTCCGTTACACTTTGGGAGGAGACCGCCCCAGTCAAACTGCCCACCATACACTGTCCCCAATCCCGATAAGGGACCAAGGTTAGAACCTCAAACACACCAGGGTGGTATTTCAACGTTGGCTCCATGACAACTAGCGTCATCACTTCAAAGCCTCCCACCTATCCTACACAGATCTGTTCAAAGTCCAATGTAAAGCTACAGTAAAGGTTCATGGGGTCTTTCCGTCTTTCCGCGGGGAGATTGCATCATCACAAACATTTCAACTTCGCTGAGTCTCTGGAGGAGACAGTGTGGCCATCATTACTCCATTCGTGCAGGTCGGAACTTACCCGACAAGGAATTTCGCTACCTTAGGACCGTTATAGTTACGGCCGCCGTTTACTGGGACTTCAGTCAAGAGCTTGCACCCCATCATTTAATCTTCCAGCACCGGGCAGGAGTCACACCCTATACGTCGACTTTCGTCTTTGCAGAGTGCTGTGTTTTTAATAAACAGTTGCAGCCACCGATTCTCTGCGACCCCATTCGGCTCCAGGAGTAAATCCCTTCACCTAATAGAGGCACACCTTCTTCCGAAGTTACGGTGTCAATTTGCCGAGTTCCTTCTCCAGAGTTCTCTCAAGCGCCTTAGAATACTCATCTCGCGCACCAGTGTCGGTTTGCGGTACGGTCGTCAATAGCTGAAGCTTAGTGGCTTTTCTTGGAAGCAGGGTATCACTCACTTCGAGGGCTAAGCCCTCTCGTTATCACGCCTCATCTCAGCTCTCCGGATTTGCCTAAAGAGCACGACTACACGCTTGAACCAACTATTCCAACAGTTGGCTGAGCTAACCTTCTCCGTCCCCACATCGCACTATTGATCGGTACAGGAATATTTACCTGTTTCCCATCAGCTACGCATCTCTGCCTCGCCTTAGGGGCCGACTCACCCTACGCCGATGAACGTTGCGTAGGAAACCTTGCGCTTTCGGCGAGGGGGCTTTTCACCCCCTTTAACGCTACTCATGTCAGCATTCGCACTTCTGATACCTCCAGCAGGCTTCACAACCCACCTTCACAGGCTTACAGAACGCTCTCCTACCACGTGCAATAAATTGCACATCCGCAGCTTCGGTAACTGGCTTAGCCCCGTTACATCTTCCGCGCAGGACGACTCGATCAGTGAGCTATTACGCTTTCTTTAAATGATGGCTGCTTCTAAGCCAACATCCTGACTGTTTTAGCCTTCCCACTTCGTTTCCCACTTAGCCAATTTTGGGGACCTTAGCTGGCGGTCTGGGTTGTTTCCCTCTTGAGTCCGGACGTTAGCACCCGGTGCTCTGTCTCCCAAGCTGTACTCATCGGTATTCGGAGTTTGCAATGGTTTGGTAAGTCGCCATGACCCCCTAGCCATAACAGTGCTCTACCCCCGATGGTAATACTTGAGGCACTACCTAAATAGTTTTCGGAGAGAACCAGCTATTTCCAAGTTTGTTTAGCCTTTCACCCCTATCCACAGCTCATCCGCTAATTTTGCAACATTAGTCGGTTCGGACCTCCAGCACCTGTTACGGTACCTTCATCCTGGCCATGGATAGATCACTTGGTTTCGGGTCTACACCCAGCGACTAATTCGCCCTATTCGGACTCGATTTCTCTACGGCTTCCCTATTCGGTTAACCTCGCCACTGAATGTAAGTCGCTGACCCATTATACAAAAGGTACGCAGTCACCCTTGCGGGCTCCTACTTTTTGTATGCATACGGTTTCAGGATCTATTTCACTCCCCTCCCGGGGTTCTTTTCGCCTTTCCCTCACGGTACTAGTTCACTATCGGTCGATTACGAGTATTTAGCCTTGGAGGATGGTCCCCCCATATTCAGACAGGATTACACGTGTCCCGCCCTACTTGTCTGCCGCTTAGTTCCACAATCAACATTTCTCATACGGGGCTATCACCCGCTATGGCCGGACTTTCCATTCCGTTCTGATATGCCAACTGCTAAAACGACAAGGCTACTCCAATTTCGCTCGCCACTACTTTCGGAATCTCGGTTGATGTCTTTTCCTCGAGCTACTGAGATGTTTCAGTTCACCCGGTTCGCCTTGCAAACCTATGTATTCAGTTTGCAATACCCCTCGCGGGGTGGGTTTCCCCATTCAGAAATCTCCGGATCAAAGCTAATTTGCCAGCTCCCCGAAGCTTATCGCAGGCTATCACGTCTTTCTTCGCCTGTAATCGCCTAGGCATCCACCATATGCACTTAGTCACTTGACCCTATAACTTTGACAGCGCTGACGGCACTGTCGGTCAAGAACTCGCACAGACCCCATTCATGAGTCCATACGTTATTGAGTATTTACGCGTTACGCCGTTCTTCATATCTAATCAATTTCTTGCTTAGTTGAAGTCTTGTGTTTGACGCAATCAAAATGTTGCCGACGGCACGGTGTCCAGCTCCCTTTACAAAGAAGACTAAACTTTCCGTCGACAACGCTGATTCGACTCTACAAATTGTTAAAGAACAACAGCCGACTCTTTCGAGCCTTATGACTGACAAACCAGAACAACCGCTCACGCTTTCGCGCAACGGATGCTTTGGTTTGCCAACCATGGAGCAGAGTAATTGGTGGAGGATGACGGGATCGAACCGACGACCCCCTGCTTGCAAAGCAGGTGCTCTCCCAGCTGAGCTAATCCCCCGGGATTCTCTTCAAATCCGTGGTGGGTCTGGCTGGATTCGAACCAGCGACCCCCGCCTTATCAAGACGGTGCTCTAACCAACTGAGCTACAGACCCACGCGTTTGTTGCGTGCCCTGCCTCCGTCGCTTGGCCCCTGCCGAGGCCATCGGCCAAGCTCACGCTATTACTCTTCTGTTGAATCACAGCCGATAAGTGTGGGCGCTTAAATCTGAGTGCATCTGGATCTCGCTGGACGCTTGCTGCAAGCAACAAACCTCTGCTCGACCATTTTCTAGAAAGGAGGTGATCCAGCCGCACCTTCCGATACGGCTACCTTGTTACGACTTCACCCCAGTCACGAACCCTGCCGTGGTAATCGCCCTCCTTGCGGTTAGGCTAACTACTTCTGGCAGAACCCGCTCCCATGGTGTGACGGGCGGTGTGTACAAGACCCGGGAACGTATTCACCGCGGCAAGCTGATCCGCGATTACTAGCGATTCCGACTTCACGCAGTCGAGTTGCAGACTACGATCCGGACTACGACCGGTTTTCTGGGATTAGCTCCCCCTCGCGGGTTGGCAGCCCTCTGTACCGGCCATTGTATGACGTGTGTAGCCCTACCCATAAGGGCCATGATGACCTGACGTCATCCCCACCTTCCTCCGGTTTGTCACCGGCAGTCTCATTAGAGTGCCCTTTCGTAGCAACTAATGACAAGGGTTGCGCTCGTTGCGGGACTTAACCCAACATCTCACGACACGAGCTGACGACGGCCATGCAGCACCTGTGTGACAGCTCTCTTTCGAGCACTCCCAAATCTCTTCAGGATTCTGTCCATGTCAAGGGTAGGTAAGGTTTTTCGCGTTGCATCGAATTAAACCACATCATCCACCGCTTGTGCGGGTCCCCGTCAATTCCTTTGAGTTTCAACCTTGCGGCCGTACTCCCCAGGCGGTCAACTTCACGCGTTAGCTTCGTTACTGAGAAGAAACCCTCCCAACAACCAGTTGACATCGTTTAGGGCGTGGACTACCAGGGTATCTAATCCTGTTTGCTCCCCACGCTTTCGTGCATGAGCGTCAGTACAGGTCCAGGGGATTGCCTTCGCCATCGGTGTTCCTCCGCATATCTACGCATTTCACTGCTACACGCGGAATTCCATCCCCCTCTACCGTACTCTAGCCATGCAGTCACAAAGGCAGTTCCCAGGTTGAGCCCGGGGATTTCACCTCTGTCTTGCATAACCGCCTGCGCACGCTTTACGCCCAGTAATTCCGATTAACGCTTGCACCCTACGTATTACCGCGGCTGCTGGCACGTAGTTAGCCGGTGCTTATTCTTCAGGTACCGTCATTAGATCTCTGTATTAGAGAAACCCGTTTCTTCCCTGACAAAAGCGGTTTACAACCCGAAGGCCTTCTTCCCGCACGCGGCATGGCTGGATCAGACTTGCGTCCATTGTCCAAAATTCCCCACTGCTGCCTCCCGTAGGAGTCTGGGCCGTGTCTCAGTCCCAGTGTGGCTGGTCGTCCTCTCAGACCAGCTACAGATCGTCGCCTTGGTGGGCTTTTACCCCGCCAACTAGCTAATCTGATATCGGCCGCTCCAATTGCGCGAGGTCTTGCGATCCCCCGCTTTCACCCTCAGGTCTCATGCGGTATTAGCCACTCTTTCGAGTAGTTATCCCCCACAACTGGGCACGTTCCGATACATTACTCACCCGTTCGCCACTCGTCAGCTTAACCTGTTACCGTTCGACTTGCATGTGTAAGGCATGCCGCCAGCGTTCAATCTGAGCCAGGATCAAACTCTACAGTTCGATTCTGTTTTTTACTCAACGGAATCGACTTAAACCATTTGCATAGCTTAAATCTATTTTCCGTGAGCGTTTAAAGTCTAAGAGACTTGATACTTGGTCACCCAAATATCAACACTCATCTTCAAACGCCCACGCTTATCGGCTGTTGATTTTTAAAGAACTTAAGCTGAACCACTGTTCAACTCGCTGCAATCTTCTTGCAAACCGCTGACTTGGCGTCAGCAGCACAGA
>NZ_JACHLP010000019.1 GCF_014204525.1 Roseateles oligotrophus | reverse complement strand
TCCATTGCTCATCGCGAAGTTGTTTACGCATCGTCCCTCCAACCAGATCAATGGGTTGGAGTCGTATTGTTACCTCGAATGTCAACACACCCTAGGCCTTCAACAACGTCACCCGTAGTTTTGAACCCGAAATGCCTGCTATAGAACGAAGCAGTCTTCTGCATATCTTTCGCATAGATGATGATGGTGCCGAGCTTTGCGTTCATGAGCATTTCTTATCGATGTGCGCCTGATTGTGAGAAAGGACTCTGCGAGGACTAGCGTTCGACGTAAGGGACGGCCAGATTCGGCGTCTCCTTCATGAAAGCTCTACGCCGCTTCGAGCAAGAACTCAACCTTGACTGCCTCGAATGGAAAGACGATGCCCCCACCTTCGGCACGATCAAGAACACCCGCATTTAGCAGGGCGGTGATGTCTGAGTGAACGGCTTTCACATCGCGCTCAACGCGACGAGCGGCTTCGCGGATAGAGATTGGCCCGGCACCGCAAAGCGCCTTCAGCAGTTCCCAGCGTTTCGCCGTGAGAACTTGCCAAAGCAACTCCGGGGTTGCGAAGCTGATTCGTGCCGACCGCTCAGGCTTTCCAGTCTTCCAAGACTGTGCAAAGTTCGCCATGGATTCCTCGGGCGAGCGAACCTCAAGAACTACTGTTTTCATCGTCCCACCTCGCAATGTCCTTCTGAAAATCAGCCATCAACCTCTCTGGTGTGCTGAACTTGTAGGTGTTCTCGATCTCGCCAAAATGACGATGATCTCCCTTTCCAACTTCGTTGTCGTAGCGCACCACGCACACCGAGTCGACAACGTAGGCCAATCGATACTTGAATTCGTGAGCGGAGCCCGGCACAGATGACGGGACTCGCCAAAGGACCAACTCAGCAAATGCGTGAGTTGAATAGACGATCCGCGTTCGCGCAATCAGCGTTGCCTTCATGTTGGACATGATGCCAACGCTGGGCAATGTTGTCAATGACTCCAACGAGTCGCGGTAAGACGCCGAACGTGTTCTGTGCCGACGGCTTATTCAACGAGCTCGCGCCAGGCCGTGCAGTTCACCGCTCCGAACCTGGCCATGATTCCCGCACCGCCTCCTTACGCAATATCCCCACCGCCCCGGCGCCCCGCCCCTCTCAGCCAGCGACGTTGAAGACGCTGCGGAGATACGCAAGAAAGGTCTCGTCGTCGCAGATGGTTTTGCCGGGCGAGTCGGAGAGCTTCGCGACCGGGCGATCGTTGCAACGGACCAGCTTCATCACGATTTCGAGTGCCGGATAGGCCGGCCCGAAATCGTTGCTCAGATGGGTGCCGATACCGAAGCCGGTCTGAGCCCGCTGGCTGAAGTGCCGCCACAGAGCGATGGACTTCTCAACGGTCAGGCTGTCGGAGAACACGAGACGCTTGGTCCGCGCGTCGATGCGCAGCTTGGCATAGTGCGCCAGCGCCTTCTCACCCCACTCGACGGGGTCCCCCGAGTCATGCCGCAGCCCATCGAACAATTTGGCGTCGAACAGGTCGAAGTCGCGCAGAAAGGCTTCCATGCCCACCACGTCGGTCAGCGCGATGCCCAGGTCACCGCGGTAGGTCTGGACCCATGCGTCGAGGGCCGCTTTCTGGAAATTGCGAAGCGGCACGTCGCGCACGGCCTGGAAGGTCTGCAGGTACTCGTGCGCCATGGTGCCAATTGGCGTAAGACCGTGCTTCTTGGCCAGATAGACGTTGCTGCTCCCCTTGAAAAACTGGGGCAACTCGGCCGTGAGGGTTTGAACGACCTCCTCGTGCCATGCAGCGCTGAACCGACGGCGCAGGCCGTAGTCGAAAATGCTGAACGGCTGCTCTGCCAACAGGACGCCCGCCTCGCGCTCAAAGCCACGCAATCGCTCGATCTTCTCGGCGAGACGGCGGCGCCCCTCCAGCAAAGCCTGCTCCCGCGGGAACCGGCGTGCGTGAAGCTCGCCAACAATGGCCAACACGAAGATCTCGAAGAACATCACGTGCACCTGCGGCCCGCGGGCAACGATCTCCAGCGCATCTCCCCTCGTCTCGATGCTGAGGAAGCGGCGCTGCAGGCGGAAGATGGAAAGGAAGTCGACGAAGCCGCTCTTCATATAGCGCAGCGACCGGAGGTAGTCGAGCTCGTCTTCCTGGAAGGTCAGCGAGCAGAGATGCTCGACCTCACGGACCACAGCGAGCTTCAGAGCCGCCAGCGGCATGGCAGGCGGGCGGCGGCACACGAAGCGGTACTCGGCCTCGTTGTCGTTGTAGGCGCTGTTGAAGAGCGCCTGCCACATGGTGAACTTGTAGAGATCGGTCTCCAGCAAGCTGCTGATCACGGGCCCGCTCATCGCAAGGCCTCGCTGCCGCGCAGCTGCAGGCCACGCGCCCGCATGGCGGCGAAGAACTCGGCCTGCTGGGCCTCAAAGCCGGCCACCGGGCTCATGCAGTCGGTGATCAGGGTGATGCGCGGCAAGAGCCGCTCCGGCAGATGCTGGACCAGATGCTCCGCCGTCGCCCGGACGCAATGGCTGGAGGCCTCGCCCGCCAGCCAGATCTCGTCGGCCTGGCTCAGCTGCGCCAGCAGCTCGCGGTTGAGCTGGCTGGCCGGGTCGGCGGCATCGGGCACCTCGGCCTGCAGGGCGCTGTAATGCTCGGTCCAAGGGTTGCTGCCCTTCAAAATCTTGCCGACCGAGCGTTGCCGCCCTTCTTCCCAGGCCCGGTAGGCGGCATGCACGCGGGCATGGACCGCATGGCCCCAGCTGCCGATCTCGCAATGCACCGGCCAGACCATCAGCTTGTAGCGGCCGCTGGCTTCCAAGGCCTCCAGATAAGCCAGCGCGCGCTCGCCATGCTCGGCCCGGCGGGGGCGGAACTGCCCGGCCCGCAGGGCGGCGGCGGTGATCTGGGTGAAGGGCAAGACCTGACCCCCATCCTGCTGTTGCCAGAAGGCCGGGTGCGCGATGTCCAGGCGGTGATGCGAGTCCAGCGTGACGGTGATCGCGTCGATGCGCGCCTGCGCCGCCTCGATCAAGCGCCCCAGGCGCTGCATATCGGCATCGGCGCCCGCCACCGGCAGGGCCGGGCTGTGGGCGGGCGCGCAGCGCTGCGGCGGCAGATCGCAGAAATCGTTTTGCGGATCGACGACCAGCAGGTGGAGAAAAGGCCTGGAAGAGGTGCTCACGGCTTCATCGGATCAACAGAGTTGGATCTCAATGTACCCGCATGCACAAGGCAAGCGGAACAAGGCCAAGCCCGTGCGACACTCAAACGCATCCCAACGACCGATGACTCAGACATGGAGCGCTTTCATGTCATGCCCGCAGCAGCCCCGCCCGGCTCCACCGAGCCCGGCCAACGCTGGGTGTTCCAGGGTTCCTGGTGCCTGCAGGACCGCCTGCCCAGCGCCGCCGAGCTGATCGCCCGGGCCGGGCTTGAAATTGGCAGCGCGGCCGGCACAAAGCCGCCCCTCATCAGCCTGGACGCCGGCGCGGTCAGCGCCTGGGACAGCGCTTTTGCCCTGCTGCTGAATCGCCTGAGCCTGCAGCTGCAGGCGCAAGGCGCCCAGCTCGATCTCTCGGCCCTGCCCCAGGGCCTGCGCCGCCTGCTGCAACTGGCCCAGCTGGGCCAGCCGCCCGAGGTGCAGAGCCAGGCCAGTTTCGGCTGGGTCCACAAGCTGGGCCAGGCCACGCTGACGCTGTGGGGCGACCTGCTGGAATTCGCCCGCTTTGTGGGCGAGCTGCTGCTGGCCGGCCTGCAAACCTTGGGCGGGCGTGGCGGGTTTCGGGCCCGCGACTTCTGGGCCATCGTCGAGCAGGTGGGGCCGCAAGCCCTGGGCATCGTCTCGCTGATCAGCTTTCTGGTCGGCCTGATCCTGGCATACATGGGCGCGGCCCAGCTGGCCATGTTCGGCGCGCAAATCTATATCGCCGACCTGGTGGGCATAGGCATGGTGCGCGAGATCGGCGCGCTGATGACGGGCATCGTCATCGCCGGCCGTTCGGGCGCGGCCTTTGCGGCCCAGCTGGGCACCATGCAGGTCAATGAGGAGATCGACGCCTACCGCACCACCGGCCTGGCGCCCATGCAGTTCCTGGTGCTGCCGCGCGTGCTGGCCCTGCTGTGCATGACGCCCTTGCTAACCGTTTATTCCAGCGTGATGGGCATTCTGGCCGGCGCGCTGGTGGCCATGCTGGTGTTCGGCCTGGATGCCACGGCCTACTTCCGCCAGACCCTGGAGGTGCTGACGCTGACCGACTTCTGGGTCGGCCTGCTCAAGGGCGCGGTGTATGGCGCGATGGTGGGCTTGTCGGGCTGCTTGCGCGGCATGCAATGCGGGCGCAGCGCCCAGGCGGTGGGCGAGGCCGCCACCTCGGCCGTGGTGACCAGCATTCTGCTGATCGTGGTGACGGCCTCCATGCTGACCATCATGTTCTACAAGCTGGGAATCTAAGCGATGAGCAGGCCAGACAGCATCGCCCCCATCATCGTCCGAGACCTCAGCATGGCCTATGGCTCGCGCCTGATCCAGCAGGGGCTGAACTTCGAGATCCAGCGCGGCGAGATCTTCGTCATCATGGGCGGCAGCGGCTGCGGCAAGAGCACCTTGCTGCGCCATCTGATCGGCCTGCAGGCGCCGGCCAAAGGGCAGGTGCTGATCCAGGGCCAGGACTTCTGGGCCGGCGACGAAGCCAGCCGCCGCCTGCTGCAGCGCCGCTTCGGCGTGCTGTTCCAGAGCGGTGCGCTGTGGAGCTCGATGACGCTGAACGAAAACGTCAGCCTCATCATCGAGCAGCATTGCCCCGAGCTGAAGCCGGCCGAGATCGCCGAGCTGGCCGCCTTCAAGCTGGCCCTGGTGGGCTTGCGCGGCTTTGACGACTACTACCCCAGCGAGATCAGCGGCGGCATGAAAAAACGCGCCGGCCTGGCCCGCGCCCTGGCCGTGGACCCGCAAATCCTCTTCATCGACGAGCCCTCGGCCGGCCTGGACCCCATCAGCTCCAAGAACCTGGACGAGCTGATTCTGGCCCTGCGCGACAGCCTGGGTGCCACCGTGGTGATGGTGACGCACGAGCTGCCCAGCATCTTCGGCATCGCCGACCGGGCGGTGTTCCTGGACGCCAAGACCAAGACCCAGCTGGCCCTGGGCGCACCGCGCGAGCTGCTGGCCCATGGCGGGCCGCAGCTGCGCGAGTTCCTGAGCCGTGGCGAGACCGAGATGGAAGCAAGCAAAGCATGAGCAAAAAAGCCAACCCCACCCTGGTGGGCGCCTTTGTGATCGGCGCCCTGCTGCTGGCCTTTGTGGCCGTGATGACCCTGGCCCGCGGCAGCCTGTTCCACCGGACCGAGCGGGCGGTGATGTATTTCGAGGGCTCGGTCTACGGCCTGCAGGTCGGCGCGCCCGTCGTGTTCCTGGGCGTCAAGGTCGGCCAGGTCGCCAAGCTGGGCATCACCGTCTCGCCCGAGACCAAAAAATACCTGATCCCGGTGGTGGTGGAGTTTTCACCCGAGGCCGAGAAGCGCTTGCGCAGCACCGGCGTGGCCGATCTGGACGGTATGCGCCGCCTGGGCCTGCGCGCCCAGCTGCAGAGCCAGAGCCTGCTGACCGGCCTCTTGATGGTGGACCTGTCCTTGCAGCCCAAGACGCCGGAGCGGCTCTACGGCCTCTCCAACGAGATGGGCGAGATCCCCACCCTGCCCTCGCGCTTCGACCAGATGACGGCGCGGCTGGAGCAACTGCCTATCGAGGACATGATTGCCGACCTGGGCAGCACCATGGCCGCGCTCAAGACCCTGGTCAACTCGCCCGAGCTCAAGACCCTGATCGGCAATGCCGGCGGCACCATGGCCAGCCTCAAGCGCACCCTGGTCGCCATCGAGCGCCTGGAACTGCAGATTGAAAAACAAGCCGTGCTGCCGCGCGCCGCGGAATCCCTGGCCGCCATGCAGCAGGCGGCCGACAAGACCGGCGCGGCCATGGACAGCCTGAGCCAGCTCAGCGCCGAGAACTCCTCCACGCTGAAGAGCTTGCGCGAGGGTGTGGCCGAGGTCGGCGCCGCTGCCCGCTCGCTGCGCGACCTGAGCACCCGCGACTCCACCGCCGTCTGGCAGCTGGAGCAAACCGCCCGCGAGCTGGAAAACACGGCGCTGAGCCTGCGCCAGCTCTCCGACACGGTGGAGAGCAAACCCGAGGTCTTGATCTGGGGGCGCAAGAGCAAGCCAGCCGCCGAGGCCCCCCCCTCAACGCAAAACAGGAAAGCGGAGCAGCCATGATGAGTCGCAAAACCCTGGGCGGGGCCATGCTGGCGGCCGCCTTGCTCGGCGCCTGCGCCAGCGATGCCCCGGCGCCCCGCAGCCTCGTGCTGCAGGCGCAGCCGCTGGAGGTTCTGGCCACCCTGCCCCGGCTGAGCGCCAGCGTGGTGGTGGACCGGGTGATCCTGCCCGACTACGTCAAACGCAATCCCCTGCTGGAACGCATCGCCCCGGGCGAGCTGAACTACCGCGACAGCGCCCGTTGGGCCGAACCGCTGGGCGAGGCCTTGCCGCGGGTGCTGGCCGATGATTTGTCGGCCCTGCTGGGCCGCAGCGTCACGCTGACCAAGCTGCGCCCACAGGCCAATGCCGCCGACCCCGCCTGGCTGCTCTGGGTAGACGTGCGCCGCCTGGAGGCCGACGCCCAGGGTCAGGTCTTGCTAGAGGCGCACTGGAGCTGGCTGCGCGAAGGTCAGGGCGAAAAACCCTGGCAGCACGGTGTCTTCCAGGCCCAGGCCAGCTCGCGCGACCCCGAACGTATCGCCCTGGCGCACAGCCAGGTGCTGGCGGAACTGGCCCGGGCGGTGGCGGGCGGTTTGGCCCAGGCGCGCTAGAGTCCCGCCAAAGGCCTGGCCTGGTGATAGGGCTCCGGGAAGCGCAGGCCGGTGCGCGCCTCCAAGTCCTGCAGCCCGATTCTTTGCGGCGCCGCGCCCGGCTTGTCCCGGCTGGTATTGGCCACCAGATAGGCCGCCAGCTGCAAGCCGCCCCGGCCGCCCGGGGCCAGCACCAGCTTCCAGAAATGCTGGGGCAGGTGGAAGCTGTCCATGGCCTTGACGCCATCCTCTAACTCCATTTCGCCACGGAACACGGCGTCGTCCGCGGCAAACACCGGCCCGCTGAAGCCGATGATTTTTTTGTGCTCGAGCGCCAGGCCGCGCTCCCATTGCTCCAGCTGCAACCAGGAGCCCAGATTCACATCGGCATGCTGGGGCGAGATATTGGGCAGGAACATCGCGTGGCGGGCCGCCGTCTCGGCGATGACGGGCTCGCCCCAGCTGACCGTCTGCGGCGAGACCAGATGGCCGCGGTGGTAGTCGCTGCGGGTGGTCAGGGCGACGGTGATCTGGGTCGAGCGAGGCACCAAGGGATCGGCCGTCCAGTCCTGCCTGATCTCGCTGGGCACCGGAGCCATAGCCTGACCCGCCACGTTGTAAGCCACGTAATGCGCCAGCCGCCGGCCCGGGTGCATGACCACGGTGAAGTGAACATAACGCAGCACCACGGCGGGTCCTGTCACCGCCGGCAAACCCAGCGGCTTGCGCTTGGAGAAAAAAGCGAGATCAAGCCCCGGCCTCACCTCGCGCAGCCGCGAAGGCGGCACCAGGGCGGCCAGCCCCAGCAACAAGGCCTCGGCCTCGGCGAACTTGGGGTCGCCGTCCCAGCGGGACAGATCGCAAGCCTGGTGGGCCGAAAAATCGGCCGGCACCATCGCCCCGTCCAGCAAGACCGACAGCAGCGCGCCCTTCTCCGCCCCTATGGCCGCCTCATGGTGGACCCACTCGCTGGCGCGCGAGTCGGGCGTCCACAGCACCAGCACGGCACGGGTGCGCGCCAGGGCCGCCTCCAGCTCCGGCGCCCATTCCGCCCCGACCGGAATGCCCCGATCCCACCAGACCGACCAGCCATGGTCCAGCAGCAGGTTCACCACCCGGCGGGCCAGGTCTCTGTCCTTGGAGGAGTAGCTGAGGAAGACGTCGGACATGCGGGGCCTCGCTATGAAGAGGGGCCGGCGGCCTTGGCCAAGACCTGGCGGATGAAGTCGGTCTTGCCCTCGACGTAGCGCGCCCCCTCGTCATCGGCAAACCGCTGCGCCAGCGCTTGCTTGAGCAAGCCATAGGCTTGGGCCTCGTCGGGATGGCTGCGCAGATAGTCCCGAAAAGCCAGATGCCGGCCCACCTCCGCGCTACCCGCCGCGAAGCAATGCAGATGATGGCTGCGCCGGCCCGCACCATCGCTCTTGCGAAAGTAACGCCGGCCCGCAATGCCGTATTCGCCCATGGCCTCGTAACCCTGATCCAGCAGGGCCTGCGCCCTGCGATCCAGCGCATCCACATCGCGCACGACCATCAGCATATCGATGATGGGCTTGGCGCTGATGCCGGGAATCGCCGTGCTGCCGATGTGGTGCAGGGCCAGCATCTCGTCCGCCATCAGACCGCTCAGCCGCGCTGCCTCGGCAGCAAAGGCCTGCGGCCATTCGGGTTTGTGGGCAAGCAGTGTGATGGGCATGAAGGATAAGGTCGCGGTTTCAGATCTGCTCTGATTTGCAGTTAGCGGCAGGACTTGCGTCTTCGCGCCTGGCCTGGATCTCAAAGCCATTGTCCCGGTAGGGGTGGCGGCCAAGCAAGGCGGCCCACAGGCTGGCTGCGGGATAGGCCAGCAGAAATAAGACACCCCAACGCTGGTACTGCCTCACATGCGCCTGCTCATGCCGCCGCAAGCGCGCCAGATCGGCCTCGCTGCAAGCCAGAATGACCTGGCCGAGGGTGATGGCGGCGAAGGGCAGGCGCGCCAGCCACGAGCTGCTGGGCGTCTCGCCCGGGAACACCACCAACTCGATATTGCCGTCCACACGACTGAGTTTGGCAGGGGTGAAAAGGCAAAGCGGCAGCGCGGCCAGGAGGCCCAGCGCGGTGCAGGGGAAGACCCAGAGGGGTTTGAGCATGGGGGCTGAAGGCTTGCGTTTCCTCAACACACTTCAACCTGCCGAAGAATTACTGCTTTGAGAGGAAACTTCGGCGAGTTGAAGTTCGGCAACGGGTCGATTCTGGCGGTTCAGCGAGCAGCAGGTCTGAACCTAGCCTCCCGCAACCCGTTGTGAGCTCGGTCATTGGCTGAAGCCGGATCGACGGCCCAGGCTCACTCGAACACCGGGCGGAAAAAACTGCGCTCGTAACTCAGGAAACAACGCGTTTCCTCGGCGTACTTGAACGCCGCTTGGCACTCTGGATCATCGAAGGACTTGATCCGATAAGCCTCATAAGCTGCCAGCGAGGGAAAGGAAAAAGAGGCGAGCGCGATATTGCTGGCGCCTTCAGAAGGAAGCAGGTAACCGTGGTGAATGCCGCCAAACTTCCTCACCAAAGGAATCCAGACCTTGCCGTAGTGTTCGAACTCCTTGATCTTGCTTGGATCAAGAACGTAGCGCAGATGGCAGGTGATCATTTGGTGAAGCTCCTTGTTTGAACTTGAAAAGTCGCAGCCCGGCTAACACCGGGCCGGCACAGCTTATACGCTTCCCGTCCCATGCTCGTGGCGTAACAAGCGCCCCAAAATCACGAAGCCTTGTAGGTCTGCAAATGAATACTCGTCTCCGTGGCCCCGATGCCGCGGATCAGGCGCACCCGCTCCAGCACCTGAGCCTGTCAGAAACTTTGTGTGTGAGGCATAGCATGTCGACAAGGAGCATGAATGCCAAGCAAGACAAAAACCACCGCTACGGCGGAACAGGCG
>NZ_JACHLP010000018.1 GCF_014204525.1 Roseateles oligotrophus | reverse complement strand
CCACTCGCTACGAAAAGCTGGCCGAACGGTTTACCTCGTTCATCAGTCTCGTCGGCTCCATCGTCTGCATGACTTGAATGTCAACACACCCTAGTGCAGATGCCTGCACCTCGCGTTCGACCTCGTACAGCTTGCCGAAGTGGCTCAGCACCTGTTCGGCGATCAGGCTGCGACGGTTGGCCCGAAGTTCGTAGAAATTGCGCCGCGCATGCGCCATGCAGCCGACTTCCAGCAAGCTCGCCATGCCGCTGTTGGTGATCAGGCTATGCATGGCAGCCGTGTCGGCGCCGCTCTTGTTGACGGTGATCCTCTCGGGTACGTCGTGAAGATCGATGGCCTTCTGGGTCTAACATGACAAGTTTCGCGAAAGCTTCTGTCAAGACTTGGGTACGGATGAAGCCTTGGTGATGGCCGTGGCGCAAAAAGCAACGTCGACCAGCGTCTTCTGCGACAACATCGTCTCTCCTGCGTGGAGAAAGAAGCCCAGCTGGTATCAGTTCTCCAGCGAAGATCGAATGTGATCCATCCTGAAAGCTGAAATTGCTGCATGCCAGGGCCTGGGCCGTGATGACCGCCAGCGCGCGGGGGATTGACATCGTCCAAGCTACCAACTGGCCGCGATGTACTTGGCTTCCATGAACTCAAGTAGCCCATGATGCCCACCTTCACGCCCGATACCACTCTGCTTGACACCGCCGAATGGCGCTGCAGGGTCGGAAACCATGCCTCGGTTCAAGGCGATCATTCCGGCCTCGATCCGTTCCGCAACGCGCAGGCCTCGCGACAGATCGCGGGTATAGACATAGGCTGCCAGACCGTATTCCGTTTGATTGGCGTACCCAATGACCTCTTCTTCCTGGTCAAAGGGGAGCACGGCAGCCACGGGGCCAAAAATTTCCTCATGCAAAAGCCGCGAGTCCAGGCTCACGTTTGCCAGCACCGTTGCCGGGTAGAAGTAACCCCGAGTGTCCGGGACCTGACCTCCCGTCACGATCTGCGCACCACGCTCGACCGCATCAGCCACCAACTCGGCAATCTTGTCGCGGCTGGCCCGATTGACCATAGGGCCGAGCTGCGTCTCCTGCAGGGAGCCCACGCCCATCGTCAGCGCGCTCATGCGGGCCGCGAACCTGACTGTGAATTCGCCGATCACCGAACGATGCACATAGAAGCGGTTGGCGGCCGTGCAGGCTTCACCGCCGTTTCGCATCTTCGCCACCATGGCACCGTCGATTGCAGCGTCTAGGTCGGCATCTTCAAACACGAGGAAGGGTGCGTTGCCGCCCAACTCCATTGAGCAGTTGATGACTTGGTCTGCGGCCTGCTTGAGCAGTGTCCTGCCCACCGGCGTCGAGCCGGTGAACGATAGCTTACGTACCCGTGGGTCGTGCAGCATGGTGCTGACAAGTGGCCCTGCCTTGGACGAGGTCAGGACGTTCACAACACCGTCCGGCACACCGGCCTCCGCCAGCAGGGTGGCGATAGCATAGGCGGTGAGCGGCGTCTCGGTGGCTGGTTTCAAGATGCAAGTACAGCCGGCGGCAAGCGCAGGGGCGATCTTGCGTGTGGCCATAGCGGCGGGGAAATTCCAGGGCGTGACGAGCACGGAAATGCCGACCGGCTGGTATTGCACGAGGATGCGATTGCTGCCCGTTGGCGCCAGGCCCAGTTCACCGACGCCGCGAACGGCTTCCTCGGCATACCACCTGAAAAACTCGGCGGCATACGCAGCTTCTCCCCTGGCATCGACCAAGGCCTTGCCATTCTCAAGAGCGATCAGATAGGCGAAGCTATCCAGCCTCGAACTCATCAACTCGTAGGCCCGGCGCAGGATCTCTCCGCGTTGGCGTGGTGGCGTTGCGGCCCATGATGCCGCCACCCCGGCTGCGGCATCCACGGCATCCCTGGCATCGTCCGGGGTGGCGTCTGCCACGCTCGCGAGCCGTTCCTCGGTGGAAGGGTTGAACACGTCGATGCGTGCACCGTTGCTGGCGGCACGCCACTGTCCTGCGATGAACAAGCGGGTGTTCACGCGCATCTTCTGTCCTTCATAGGCGAACTCAAATGTTTCAGTAGTCATTTCGTTTCTCATGGTTTCAGAGGGCGGCAAGCGAACTGCGGTCGCCCGATTGAGCGGCATCGACAATGCGCCGCATGGCCTGTTCATCCAGAGCTTCCGGGTTGTTGTTGACCAGGCGAGTCGCCTGCATGGCCTGGATAGAGACAACATGCACCTGTCCGTCGGAGAGTCCCAGTTCCGAGAGCGAGCGGGGGATGCCTATGCGTTGAAACAAGGCGTCAACGGCGTCAATGGCCTTCCTTGACAAGAGCGCATCCGAGTCGCCAACCGATGCCACTCCAAACAGGCGTGCGATCTCCGCGAATTCCGGGATCCGACTCCGCCGGTTGAACTCCATAACGTAGGGCATCAGCGCGGCAACACCTGCACCGTGTGCCGTGTGGGTTTCGGCGCCCACCGGATACTGGATCGCATGGGCAGCCGCCGTACCTGCTACACCGAAAGCCAGGCCAGCGTGGAGGGCCCCGTACATCACCTGCGCTCGCGCCTGCATGTCATTGCCGTCCTCGACGGCCTGGGCCAGATGGGCCGCCAAAGCAGAAATGGCTACGCGGGCGTGGACATCGCTCATGGCGTTCTTCCCTACAAAAACTTGGGTTTGGGCCAACTCAGGCGTCGGCGACTTGCGCACCGAAGTGAAGGCTTCGATCGCGTGGGTCAAGGCATCCGCCCCAGCAATAGCGGTCAGGCTTTTTGGGCAACTGCGAGTGAGTTCCGGATCGCACAAAGCCACGACCGGGATCAGATAAGGGCTGGAAATACCGACTTTGGTCGCACGCGCGGGGTCTGCCAATACGGCCACGGGCGTGACCTCAGAACCGGTGCCTGCCGTCGTTGGGATGGCGATGAGGGGGCGTACCGGACCGGGTACGCGGAACTCACCGTAGTAGTTGGAGAGCTCGGCCGGATGGGCCAGCAACAGGGCGACCAGCTTGGCGATGTCCATGCAGCTTCCTCCGCCAAGCCCGATGATCACGTCAGGATTGAATGCCTTTGCGAGTGCCGCAGCTTCCTGAATGCAGGAGATGGGCAATTCGGCAATCGTGCCCTCATATATGGCGACCATGATCCCGGCCATCTCCAGGCTGTTTGCAAGCGCGACAAGAGCGGGATCTTGTCGCAGGCGTTTGTCCGAGCAGATGAAAACGCGTCGCCCATAGGCCCTGACCACTGCGGGCAAGGCATGGCGTTGGCCGGCCCCAAACAGAATCTGTGAGGGCGAGCGAGAAACTCCATATAAGTTCATGCTTGTTGCTCCGTCGATTGGGTTTGCCGCCCAGCCATCCGCTGAATCTGGCGCCACACGTCATCGGCCAGGGTGATGCCGGACTCCAGGTTTGAGGCCCGCACCTGCATCGCCCGGTCACCCGGAACAGACACAGTCTGATCGGAGCCACCGGATCCGCGCACGGCATCCAGATAGCCAGACAGTTGCCGAGCCAAGTCCGGACGCTCCCCCGGGTTGATAACGATGAAGAGGTCGCCTTTGTTGCAGACCTGGGTCGAGTCCAGCGTGCCGACAACATCTGTGCCAATCGCCGAACCGGCCAAACAGGTGATGAGCAATTCCAGAGCCAGGCCAAGGGCATAGCCTTTGGCCTCGCCAAATGGCGCAATGGAACCTTGCCGCGCTGCTGCCGCATCAGTTGTGGCTTGGCCTTGTGCATCCAAGGCCCAATGGGCCGGGATTTGCTGCCCGCGAAGCGCATGGTCGTGAATCTGACCCATCGACACGACGCTGGTTGCCATGTCGAGAATGAAGGGCTTGCCCGCGATAGGAATGCCGATCGCCAGCGGATTGGTGCCCAGCATCGCGCGGCGGCCACCCCAGGGGTGGACCAGGGCTTCGCTGGTGCTGGCCGCGATGAGGATCAACCCCTGCGCGGCCATGCGCTGGGCATACCAGGCCAGCATGCCGAGATGGTTGTTATGGCGTATGGCGGCGAGGGCTAGGCCATGCTGTCGGCTTGCCGCAGCAAGTGCATCGAGCGCGGAGCAGGCGACGACCGGTCCGAGACCGTTCTGTCCGTCCACTTCGAGAAAATTGCCGCGCCATTGATGCTGTCCGGTAGCCCCAGGATTGAGCACGCCATTGCAGATGCGCTCGACGAGGCGAGGCAAACGCATCAAGCCATGGGAGGGCCGGCCCCGCAGGTCGGCCTCAAGCAGCAGGTCCACTTGCAAGGCCGCGCTGTCCATGTGTACGCCGACGTGTTCCAGCGCCCGGCATGAGGTCTGGGCTGCGGTGAAGGACGGTACAAGCATGACGATGCCCGCTCAGGCCGCGACGGCGTTCTCAAGGCGACCGATGCCGTCGATCTCGCAAACGATGACATCGCCTTTCTTCAAGTAGCCGGGAGCGGGCACCATGCCATTTGTCCCGACCCAGTGGCCGCCCAGTTCGTGATCGGTCGACCACGCGGTGCCGCTAGGCGTGCCCGTGATGATCACCATGCCCGGGCGCAGTGTCATATTGATGGAGAAAAAGTGGATCAGCTCCGCAACCGTCCAGATCATTTGCGAGGTGCTGCTGATCTGGCGCAACTCGCCGTTGACCCAGGAACGCACCGTGATGCGCTGAGGGTCCGGTAACTCGTCACGGGTGACAATGCAAGGCCCCATCGGCGCGCTGGTGTCGAACAGCTTGCCACGGCCGAGTTCGTACCAGTAGGAGCCATCGGGTCGCCGACGCACTTGACGATCGCGGGCGGTCACGTCGTTGACGATGGTGTAGCCGAAGACATGATCTAGTGCGTCTTCAACGGCAATATGTCTGCCAGGCTTTCCGATCACGACAGCCAATTCAACTTCGCCGTCCAGCTTGCTGGTGAGCAAGGGGTCATGAATGATTTGCTCCCTTGATCCGATCACACAGTCGCCGGTCTTGACGAAGAACTCTGGCTCCTTGCCGCTGGTGTCAGCATTGGCTTTTTCCTGGTTGTGACTCAGGTAGTTGCTGCCCGAACAAAGGATGGTGCTGGGCCGTATCGGCGCGGTTAGCGTCACATCCTCCATACGTGGGCGCGCCCCGGTGGTCTTGCGGCTGCGTGCCACCGCGTCCTCGAAAAGGGGCTTGAGCGTGACCCAGTGGGTGATGACCGAGGCGGTATCGCTCATGGCCCGCACCGCAGCGCCGTCGAGAAAGGGCTGCGCTTCGTGAAGCGCCAGCACGTCGACTACTTGGCCGTCGTCGAGCACGCCCATACGTGTCTCGCCATTGACGAGGAAATTGACCAGCTTCATAGGGATCCTTGCAAATAATTGAAACGGAAGAGTGGGCGGGCTGGCGGTCAGTGATGGCCGACGCCCAGGTATTTGCCCTGCATCTCGGTGTCTGCAAGCAGGGTTCGGCCATCGGTGTCGAGGGCGATTTGCCCCGACACCATGACCAGGATGCGCGGGGCAACAGCAGCAGCGACCTGCAGGTTCTGTTCCACCACCAAAAGCATGGTGCCCTCGGCAGACACCTGTTTAAGCACCCTAACGAGATGGCTCACCACCACGGGAGCCAAACCTTCGGACGGTTCGTCAAGCACCAGCAGGCGCGGCTGTCGCAACAGGGCCCGGGCGATGGCAAGCATCTGCTGCTCCCCGCCCGACAACTGATGGGCGCGATTGCTCAGTCTTTCACGCAGCCGGGGGAACAGCTCAAGCACGGCCTGGCTTGTCCAGCGGCAGTTGGCCCCCCTAGGTGCTACCAATCGCAGGTGCTCCTCCACGGTGAGCGACCTGAACACCCGGCGGCCCTGCGGAACGATCGCGATGCCCTTGCGCGCCACCTGCGTTGCCGACAGCCCGCCAATATCTTCGCCATCCCACAGAATCTTGCCGCTGACGCATGGGCCCATCGCGGTGAGCGAGGCACACAGGGTTGTCTTGCCCATGCCGTTGCGACCGACGATACCTACCGGCTGAGAGCCGATCTCGAAAGAGATGTCATCCAGGACGCGCGCCTCGCCATAAGAGGCCTGAAGTGCGACTACTTTCATGCAAAGAGCTCCAGCGGTTCGCCCATGTACAGCCGCAGCACCTGCTCGTCCTTGCGCACATCATCCGGAAAACCAGAGGCGAAGATGCGCCCGTCTTTCATGACTGTCACCCGATCGGCCAACATCATGGCAACCTCCATATCGTGTTCAACGAACAGAATGGACAGTTCCCGGGGCAGGTCCAGGATCAGGCCTGTGAGTGTCTTGCGATCATTCGGAGAGAGCCCGGCGGCGGGTTCATCGAGCAGCAGCACGCTGGGTTGCGTGGCCAGCGCCATACCCAGCTCCAGCTGCTTTTTTTGTCCGTGCGAAAGCAGTGATACGCTTGCCTGCGCAAAGGAGCCGAGCCCGACCCGCGCACACAGCTCGCGGGCCAGGAGGTGGCTGTCGGCGTCTTCCCGAATAGGCCTCAGCGAGAAGCCACCCAGACGTGGGCCTCGCGCGGCGATCACGAGGTTCTCAAGCACACTCAAACCACCGAATAGCAGCGGGATCTGATAGGTCCGCCCGATGCCGAGCGCGCATCGCCGATGCGCCGGCAAAGCCGTGATGTCATGCCCGTAGAGGTGGATCTGGCCGCTGGTGGGCAGCAGATCCCCCGTGATCAGGTTGAACAGCGTCGTCTTGCCTGCGCCATTGGTGCCCAGCAGGGCATGCCGCTCGCCCAGTCCGAGATCGAGGCTGACACCGTCAACGGCATGCAGCGCGCCGAAGCTCATGCGAACTTCGCGAATCTGCAGGCAAGATTTTCCGGTCTGCGTGCTCATATCAGGGGCAGGACGGGTTATCACGGCTTGCAGGGCCGCGAGCCAGGAAGACGTCACGCGGCACGCCCAGCGTCTGGTTGATGCCCTTGGCGCGTGCCACCAGCTTTAGGTGCAATGCGCCGTCCGCGTTCTCAGCTACTTCGGAAATGAAGTTATCCACAATGCCCTGACGATTGGCGTCGAGCGAGACCCGGCCCATGGGCGTATCCACGACTGTTGCCTGCAGGGCCGCGCGGAACTGCTTCTGATCATCATTCATGTCGCCCTTGACCGTGGCCAAAGCGGTCAATGCAGCTTTCATATTGACGTAGTAGGTCAGCGCACCGAAGGAAGGCGAGCCCAGGCCGTCCGGAAATTTCTTCTGATACGCCTTTACAAGGCTCACCCATTGAGGGTCGTCGTTGCCCTCGGACAGCGGGCCCGCCGTCACCACGCCGATGGCGGTCTTGCGAAACCCGCCCTTGGTGCTAAGCACATTGCGGTCGACCGTTGGTGTGCCGCCGATCAAGGGAAGCTTGCCTCCAGATTGCTGGTATTGCGTCAGGAAGTTCACCGCATCGGCGCCCGAGACAATGATGTAAATCGCATCGATTCCGGACGGAATCTTGGCGATCACGGAACTGAAGTCCTTGGTACCCAGCGGCACCCAGAACTTCTCGACGATCTTGCCGCCCTTGGCGCAGAATTCCGCAGCAAAACCCGCGACCTGGCTGTAGGGGAAGGAGTAGTCCTCCGATACCAGAACCACGCGTTTGTATTTCTTGACGTCGTAGACATAGGTTCCCAGGCCCGCCTGCCATTGCGCGCCATCACCGGTAAATCGAAACATGTTTGGTGCTGGGTCGCGCAGTGTCAGTTCCTGTGCGGCGGAGGTACCGTTGATGAATGTCTTGGCGGGAACTGTTTTTGCATATTCCTTGACAGCCAAGCCCTCCGAGCCGGACAGGGGGCCGATCATGAAATCGACCTTATCCTGCTCGATCAGCTTCTTCGCCTTTGCTACTGCGACATCGGGTTTGGCGTTGCTGGACTCCTTGACCAGTTCGATCTTGCGTGTGCCGATCTGGCCATTGAATTCATCGACTGCGAGTTCCGCACCGCGCATGGAGTCCTGGCCCAGCAGCGCCAGCGGCCCGTCCAAAGTGGCAAGTACACCGATTCTGATGTTCTGCGCTTGAGCACCGGCGGCTAGCGCTATGCAGGTTGCCAGCACGTGAAGGCGCAACCCGTGTCGAACCGTCTTGGTGAGGCTTGAATGGATGCTCATATATGTCTCCGTTTGATGGACAAAGTAGCCGCCTTGCCTCTGCGAAATTTGGCGGCGAATCGGGAGGACCGGTGGGACAAGAGTCCCATCAACCCGTCGGGTGAGAAATAAAGGATCAGCAGAAAGGTGGAGCCGAGCAGCAGGTTGAAGCGCTCACGGCTGAATAGCTGTGGCGAATACACCTCGAGCAGGATGTAAAGCAGTGCGCCAAGAAAAGCACCTGCCGGTCGCTTCTGCCCGCCAAGAACGCACATGACGAGGATGGCGACGTTGGCCTGCACATCGATCGTGCCGGGCGAGACCTGTGCGTTGTAGAGCGTCGTGAGTACGCCACCGACGCCCGCAATGGCACCGGCCAATGCGAAGGCGATGACGCGGTAGTTGCGCATGTTGTAGCCCAGTGCCTGGAAACGGCGCGGGTTGTCGCGCATGGCCTGGAGCGTCATACCCAGTGGAGTTCTCTCGGCATAGCTAAAAGCCGAAAAAGCCAATATGGAAATGGCCGCTATAAGCCAGTAGAGGCGATCTGATCGGGTATCGGGATCCGCGAGGAACGCTGGTGCGGCCAGGCCGCTGATGCCATCAAAACCATTGAAGACTTCCATGTTTTGCTGGATGAAGAACAAGGTGCATACCGCAATGGCCAGGGTAAGCATCAGCAAGTACACGTCGGAGGAACGGTACGAGACCCATCCGACCAGCGCGCCGAACAAGGTCGCAGCCAGAAGCGCTGCCGCGATGGCATAGGGCCATGGCACGACAACCCCCAGACCTGTTGAATTGGTGCTCAGCAAGGCCAGTACATAACCGGCGACACCGGCGATGCTCATCTGGCATAGCGACACCATATTGCAGTAGCGAACCAGAAAGCTCAGGCTCAAAGCCACAATGCCCAAGGAGAGCGCCCGCGCCAGGATATTCAGAGTCCAGAAATCAGGTAGCAAGAAGGGGGCGACAGCCAGCAGTACGCAGATGGCGCTCAACCACGGAAATGAACTTTTCATCTCATGCCCTTCCAAACAGGCCATGGGGGCGAACGGCAAGCACGGCCACCATCAAACCGAAGGTGGCAGTGACGGCATAGTTTGGGAAGTAGGCCAAACCGAGTTGCTCGGAGAATCCCACCAGCAACGCGCCCATTGCTGCCCCGGGGAGGCTACCCATACCGCCGATGATGACGACCACCAGGGAGGACAGAAGGAAGCGAGCATCCTCTCCCGGAGCTACCGAAAATACCGAGCCGCCGACGACACCTGCCAGGCCGCAAACCAGAGCTCCCAGGACGAAGATCACCAGATAAAGGCTGCGCACCTCGAAGCCCAGCGCGGCCAGCATGACGCGGTCATCGACGGCAGCCCGGACCGCCATGCCCAGCTTGGTGAAGCGCAGGATCAGCCACAGCGCCAGACCCACCAGTACAGCCATGGCGACAACCAAAAGGCGGATCGTCGAATACGGTCCGACGCCGGGAATGTCTGTCGCTTCGGCCACGGCGGCAGGCAAGTCGAACTGATAGGTGGCCGCGCCGTAATGCCATAGCAGCAAGTCGGCAACGACGATCGAGAAGCCGACCGTCAGCAAGGCCTGGCGCAGGTTGTCGCCTTCTGTCTTGCGCAGCAGCACCACTTGCATCAGCGCACCGACCAAGCCGGCAGCCAGGGCCCCGCCCGCCAGCCCGAGTACCCAACTCGACGTCCGCACGCCGAGGTCATGCCCCACATAGGCGCCCACCAGGTACAGAGAGCCGTGCGCCAGGTTGATGGTGCGCAGGAGACCGAAGATCAGGCTGAAGCCGCAGGCCACCATGAAATAGATACAGGCGAGCGTCAAGCCGTTCATCAAGACATTGAGGAGGATCTTCATGGTGTCATCCCGCTGTCAAGCCACCATCGACCGCCATCGTCGATCCTGTGATCCAGGCGGCTTCCGCGGAGCTCAGGAAGAAGGCCAGATTGGCCACGTCCTCAGGTTCCCCGATACGCCCGATCGGATAGCTTTGTCGGTTGTATTCAGCCAAGCGCTCCTGTGCGACGACCGGCATCTTCTCGATCTCTGCGCTGCGGCCCGGGCTGTCGACCGTGCCCGGTGCAATCGCATTGACGCGCACGCCCTGCGGACCCAACTCGTAGGCCATGGCGGTGCTCAACGATTTGATCGCCCCCTTGGTCATCGAGTAGAGCGTGGACGGACGGCCAGGCAGCATCTTGCTGGCGAAGTAGGACGTCATATTGATGACGTTCCCCCGGCTCGCTCGCAACTCAGGCAATAAGGCCTGCGAGAGGAAGTAGGCCGGACGGATGTTGACGTTGACGAACGCGTCGAACTCCGCTTCCGTGGCCTCGGCCAGGGGTGTGAAGCGGATCATTCCGACGTTGTTGACGAGCGTGCATACACGCTTTGTGGCCGAGCGCACCGATTGGACGGCCGCCTCGATGGCCCCAGCCTGGGAAAAATCAATGCAGGCGGCGACGGCCTTTGTGCCGTGCTTACTCAGGCGTGCGGCAGCCCGCTCGCACAGATCCTTTTCCTTGCCTATCACAATCACATTGGATCCACCGCGTGCAAAACGTTCGGCGATGGCAAAGCCAATGCCGTCCGTGCCGCCCGTGACAACCGTCCAGTTGTCGAGTTCTTGGTTTTCCATTGCTGTCTCCTGCTCTTGTCTTGTCGATCTCAAAGCTTGTAGATACGCGCCGCTGTCGAGAAGAAGATGGCGTCCAACTCCTCCTGGGTGACCACGCCAATGGCCTCGATCAGATCAGCCACGTAGCCCTGGTACGTGGTCCAGAGCTTCTCAATCGGAAAGTTCGAGCCATACATGCAGCGTTGCGCGCCGAACTGTTCCAGCGATTCCTGCACGATCGGACGCATGAGATCGGCAGCACACCGGTGTTCGAAGGTATTGAGCCCTGAGAACTTCACGACCACATGAGGCTGCTGCGCCAGATGTCTCATGCCGTCGCGCCACCGGGCCAAGCCCAGTTCGCTGCGGTCATTCAGCATGCCGGCGTGGTTCAGCACAAAAGGCAGGTCAGGGAATTTCTCTACCACCGCGCAGATCGCTTTCATTTGCGAAGGAAAGATCTGCAAGTCGAAGGCAAGCCCTCGCGCTGCAACCTTGCGCAAACCGTCTTGCCATTGCGGCGTGTTGAATAGATCGGCCTGTTCGACATAAGCCCAGTGCGGGTTCTCATGCCAGTGAATCTGTTGACGGATACCGCACAGGTTCGCGCAGGCAGCGTGGGCATCGAGTTGTGCGTCCACGTCGGGCCGGCGCAAGTCTGCGTAGGCCACGATGCCGTGAGGGAAGCCCACTTCGTCAGCCACTTTCTGTACCCAACGCGTCTCTTCCACCGCTCGCTTGGGGTCCCAATTGCATTGGACGTAAACCGACTTCTCGACTCGCCAGGAAGCCAAATCCTCCATGTACTCGGTTGCTAGGTAGTCACGGCGAATGCCTTCGTAAGGCCCGAAGATTCGTGGCCTGGGCTCATCCGCCAACCATGGCACATCCTGCTTGCGCCAGATGTGGTGATGGGCGTCGATGATTCGTGTGGGGTTCATGGGGTTCCTGTCACAGTGGGTTTTGATTCGCCGTGCTGCGCTCTTTGCCGTTGGCGCACAGATGGGATCGGATTTGCTCCACAAGCATTTCACCCAGGCGTTTGCGGGAACTGCTGCTGCGGTGAGCCACGCGGGGCGTGATGATCAAGTGGGGTGGTATTGCCGAGTCCTGCCTTGTCAACTCGCCCAAATCATTGAGATCGCAATCCAGGCCTGCGCCGCCCAGGCATCCATCCTGGAGTGCCTGTCGGAGCGGCCCCAGCTGTACCAAGGCACCGTGCGCCGTATTGATAAGCAAGGCGCCTCGTTTCATGGCGGCAAACTCGGCGCGGCCAAGCATCCCTGCTGTTTCTGGCGTCAGAATGCAGTGAAGGCTCAGGACATCGCAGGTCGCGAGCGCGTCCTGAAAGCGCACATAGCCATCGCGGACCGATACCGCGTGTTTCCTTTCGGCGTGAACGACCTGCATGCACATGGCTTTGGCGAGGCGTGCAAGAGAACGACCCATCGTTCCTGTTCCCACCAGACCAAGTACCTGCCCTCGCAGATCCTGGGCAGGCATGTTCAATTGGCTTGCTTCTGCCAGCGCCAGTGATGCGACGCCGCAGAACGGCCCAGGCAGCTGGCGACTCAAGCTAAGCATCAAGGCCACCGCATGCTCGGCCAACCCGACTTCCGCGTAGCCATCGCAATTCCGGACGGCTATCCCGGCTTCGTGGCAGAAGGCCAGATCGATTCGCTCAAGTGAAGGTCCGACCACGACGACCAACTCAAGGTTGGGCATCTTGCGCATGGCTGCGGCCGTCAATGCCACATTTGCCGTGACAACGACGTCAACCTCCTGGCAACGTCCAATCAACTCGGTCGGACTTGTGAAGCGGTATTCCCGACAGGGCGCGATCTGTCGCAGTTCGGCAAGGTCAGCCGGTACGGCATCAAGGTCAAGTAGGACGATCTGCATGGTGGACTCGACTGTGCCGATCCACTTGCCCCAAACAAATGCTGGGCAAAGCCACACATTGCTATCAACCGTGACAGCAACGCTGCTTTCCGTTCAAATGCAACGATGAAATTTGCCGACGCGCAGATGTTTTCAGAGATGCGGGCGTTCGTCGCTGTGGCGCAGAGCCTCAGCTTTACACGCGCAGCCGAAAAATTGGGTATTGATCCGCCGAATGTTTCGCGCATCGTCTCCAGACTGGAGGCCCGGATCGACCTTCGCCTACTCAACCGTACAACCCGCTCTGTATCACTGAGCAGCGCTGGTGTTGGCTATCTTGAATACTGCGTGAAGATGCTTGCAGATTTTGAGGCCGCGGAGGAGTTCATTGCTTCTCAGCGAGACGGCCTTGTCGGCCCGATCCGTATCACGATTCCCATGTCCTTCGGGCTGACGCGACTGGGGCCAATCCTGAGCGCGTTCTCGCAGGCACACCCCAAGGTCACCGTGGAGACGGTGATCACCGATGATGTACTGGACCTCACGGCAGAACGCATCGATGTTGCGATCCGGATCGGCAGTTCCCTTGATACTTCGCTGCACTCTCGTTTGCTGGGTCGGACTGAACGTATCCTTTGCGCCTCCCCTGAGTATGTTGGTAAGCATGGAATGCCGGAGTCGCCGAGTGATTTGCTGGATCACAAGTGTCTGGTGTTTACCGGGAGACCCAATGTCGATGTGTGGGTACTCAGGCGAGAACATGCGATTGAGAAGGTCAAAGTCAAACCTGTTGTCAGTGCCAACAACAGCATTTTCCTGAGAGATTTGGCGCTCAGCAGTATCGGCATTGCACCTATTGCTCAGTATGTGGTGGCGAGTTCCTTGGCAAAGGGCACGCTTGTGCGCTTGCTCGACGAATGGACGCTGGAGCACTTGGACATTTGTGCCGTCTATTTGTCGTCCAAAAACATGTCACCCAAGGTGAGATCCTTCATAGATTTCTGCGTGGTCAATATGCAAGATACGGATACCCTGCTAGGCCGTATCGATTGACGGGAGCACCCGGATAACTTCCCGCCGGTACTGCAGTAAATGGTCGGCGTTCTTGGCCCTTGGCATATGCGCGAGCAAGTCCGAGGTCGGCAGGCGTTTGCCGGAGCCTGTCAGAAACTTTGTGTGTGAGGCATAGCATGTCGACAAGGAGCATGAATGCCAAGCAAGACAAAAACCACCGCTACGGCGGAACAGGCG
>NZ_JACHLP010000017.1 GCF_014204525.1 Roseateles oligotrophus | reverse complement strand
TCGCTCCGATCGCCATGGAAACCGGTCTGCGCTTCGCTATCCGCGAAGGTGGCCGTACCGTCGGCTCCGGCGTGGTTGCTACCATCCTGGCCTAAAGTTTCAAGCGCCACAGGGGCGTAGCTCAATTGGCAGAGCGTCGGTCTCCAAAACCGAAGGTCGGGGGTTCGAGACCCTCCGCCCCTGCCAGCTACCGCTGATCACGGTAGTTGGTTTGTTGGTAGTGCATCAGCCCGCGGGAGTTCTTCTCGGCGGGCTTTGCTGCTGATGGCTGCGAAAGAAAAGCGGCCCGGATATCCAAAGCAAATGTGAATGCCGCAGCGCGTTTTGCTCGGCATGGAAAAGAATCAATGTCCAATCCTCAAGTCGAAACCGTCACCACCAGCGCCGACAAGGTCAAGCTGGGTGGTGCTGTGGTGTTGCTGGCTGCGGCCTTGGTGGCGTATTACGCCCTGGCTGCTCAAGGCGCGCTTGCGCAATGGGGCGCGCTGCTGGTGTTGATGGGCGCTTCGGTGGCGGCCTTCTTCACCTCCGAGTCTGGCAAATCCCTGATCGCCTACGGACGTGATTCTCTGCGTGAGGTGCGCAAGGTGGTGTGGCCCACCCGCAAGGAGGCCACCCAAATGACGGGCTATGTGTTTGCGTTTGTCGTTGTGATGGCGCTGTTTTTGTGGCTGACGGACAAGACGCTGGAGTGGGTGCTGTACGACCTGATCCTGGGTTGGAAGCGCTAAGCAAAGCATTGAAGGATTGCAATGACTGAAGAGCAACAAAGCGTTGTCGTGACCGAGGCCGCTGCCGCGCCGGTCGGCCTGCCCAAGCGTTGGTATGTGGTGCATGCCTATTCGGGCATGGAGAAGGCGGTGGAGCGCAATCTGCGCGAGCGCATCGACCGCGCGGAGATGCAGGACAAGTTCGGCCGCATCCTGGTGCCGACCGAAGAAGTCGTTGAGTTGAAGAACGGCAAGAAGGCCGTCACCGAGCGTCGCTTCTTCCCCGGCTATGTGCTGGTGGAAATGGTCATGGACGATGACACCTGGCACTTGGTCAAGCACACCTCCAAGGTGACGGGTTTTGTGGGCGGCGCCAAGAATCGCCCGGCCCCCATCTCGGAAGCCGAGGTGATGAAGATCGTCAGCCAGATGCAAGAGGGCATCGAGAAGCCTCGGCCCAAGGTCGAGTGGATGGTGGGTGAGATCGTGCGCGTCAAGGAAGGCCCGTTCACGGACTTCAACGGCGCCATCGAGGACGTCAACTACGACAAGTCCAAGGTGCGCGTGTCGGTCACCATCTTCGGCCGTGCCACGCCGGTGGAGTTGGACTTCTCGCAGGTCGAGAAGGTCTGATCGGCCTCAAAGGATCAAGAGCCTGACAGGGCTCGCAGCGAGCGTTAAGCGAGTTGCTTCCTGTCCGTAGTCAGCCTGCAACGAGATGCAGGCAAGAGGAGCAAGGGTACGAGGTGTGAATCTCCAGCCCCTTGCGCTAGCACTCAGGAATTGCGGCGGGGCCGCCGCGATTCTGTAAGGAGAAATCATGGCCAAGAAAATTGTCGGCTTTATCAAGCTGCAAGTCGCGGCAGGCAAGGCTAACCCCTCGCCTCCGGTCGGTCCGGCGCTGGGTCAGCGCGGTCTGAACATCATGGAGTTCTGCAAGGCGTTCAACGCTCAGACCCAAGGCCACGAGCCGGGTATGAAGTTGCCGGTGGTCATCACCGCCTACGCAGACAAGAGCTTCACCTTCGTCATCAAGTCGGCGCCCGCAACGGCTCTGATCAAGAAGCTGGCCAAGGTTGACAAGGGTTCGAGCAAGGCCCATCTGGAAAAGGTCGGCAAGCTGACCCGCGCCCAGTTGGAAGAAATCGCCAAGATCAAGGTCAAGGATTTGACCGCCGCCGATCTGGACGCCGCTGTTCGTACGATTGCTGGTTCCGCTCGCTCGATGGGCGTGCTGGTGGAGGGTGTTTGAGATGGCAAAGCTGACTAAACGCCAAAAGTCCTTGCAAGGTAAGGTCGAGACCACCAAGCTGTACTCGCTGACCGAGGCGCTGAACCTGGTCAAGAGCCTGGCGACCGCCAAGTTCGACGAGTCCATCGACGTCGCCGTGCAACTGGGCGTGGATGCCAAGAAGTCTGACCAGGTCGTGCGTGGCGCGGTCGTGATGCCTAACGGCATCGGCAAGACCAAGCGCGTCGCCGTGTTCGCCCAAGGCGCCAAGGCTGAAGAGGCCAAGGCCGCCGGCGCCGACGTGGTCGGCATGGAAGACCTGGCAGAGCGCATCAAGGCTGGCGACATGCCTTTCGATGTGGTCATCGCCTCGCCCGACACCATGCGTATCGTCGGTACCCTGGGTCAGGTGCTGGGCCCCCGCGGCCTGATGCCTAACCCCAAGGTCGGCACCGTGACGCCTGACGTCGCCACCGCTGTCAAGAACGCCAAGGCTGGTCAAGTCCAGTTCCGCGTTGACAAGGGCGGCATCATTCACGGCACCCTCGGCCGTCGTTCCTTCGACACCGACAAGCTGGAAGGCAATCTGCGCGCGCTGATCGAAGCGCTGAACAAGTCCAAGCCGGCAACGAGCAAGGGCGTGTACCTGCGCAAGGTTGCGATCTCGTCGACCATGGGCGTTGGCGCCCGTGTGGACGTGGGCAGCATCAACGCTCAGGCCTCGGCTTAAGTTTGAAAAGAGGTGCAGCGCTGGTCTGGCGCTGCGCTGTTGAATTGGTGGGGCGGAGCGAGCGAAGGCTTGGTCCGCGTCATCCAAGACCGTTGGTGTGAGGTCGCTTCGGCGGCATCGCTTAATCGAAAGCCCGGCGTGAGTCGGGTGGCAAACCAGCGCAGATGGCGGTCCCGCTGTAAAGGATTTTTCCTGGACAGAAGGTCGCTGAACCCGGGTGTGTTTGGAGCCGCAAGGTAAAGAACACGTTTTTGTGAGGAGTAGACCTTGAGTCTCAATCGCAACGAGAAAGCAGCCGTCGTTACGGATGTGGCAGCCCAAGCGGCGAAGTCGCAGACCCTGGCGTTGGCCGAATACCGTGGCCTCACTGTGGAAGCCTTGAACAAGCTGCGCGTCGACGCACGTTCCAAGGGTGTTTATCTTCACGTGCTGAAGAACACCCTGGCACGTCGTGCCGTTGCTGGCACCCCGTTCGAAGCCGCCGCAGAGAGCATGGTCGGTCCGCTGATCTATGGCTTTTCTGAAGACGCTGTTGCCGCCGCTAAAGTCATCGCTGACTTTGCCAAGAGCAACGACAAACTGATCATCAAGGGCGGCGCCTACGGCGGCAAGGCCCTGGACGCAAACGGCATCAAGGCCCTGGCATCTGTGCCCAGCAAGGAAGTTCTGCTGGCTCAACTGCTGGGTCTCATGCAGTCGCCCGTCTCGCGCTTCGCGCGTGTCGTGGCCGCTGTGGCCGAACAGCGTGGCGCTGGCGCTCCTGCCGAAGCCGCTGTTGCGGAAGAAGCTGCGCCTGCAGCTTGATCGATCAGCTTTACAAGCAACCCATACTGAATCTAGGAGCCAAAAATGGCATTCGATAAAGACGCATTCATCACCGCCCTGGACGCCATGACCGTTCTGGAACTCAACGACCTGGTCAAGGCCATTGAAGAGAAGTTCGGCGTGTCCGCCGCTGCCATGGCTGCCCCCGCAGCCGGTGGCGCCGCTGCTGGTGCAGCCGCTGCTGAAGAGCAGACCGAGTTCAACGTCATCCTGGCTGACGTCGGCGCCAACAAGGTGTCCGTCATCAAGGCTGTCCGCGAAATCACCGGCCTGGGCCTGAAGGAAGCCAAGGACCTGGTCGACGCAGCTCCCAAGGCTGTCAAGGAAGGCGTGTCCAAGGCTGACGCCGACGCTGCCAAGAAGAAGCTGGAAGAAGCCGGCGCCAAGGTCGACGTCAAGTAATGACTGCGGGTGTGGGCCTGCTCCGGCGGCCCTCATCCGGTTTGACAAAGCACCAGGTCACGCAACCGGTCTGCTCTTTGTCGCTGATGAGCCTGACGAGGCCGTTGGCAAAAAGTACAGGGGCAGGGCGATTGTCAATGACTTAAAAGGGGTGGTCTTTCAGACCTCCCCTTTTAGCGTTTGAAGGTCATGTTGTTCCGAGGATAGTTGAAAGCCTCGCGCGCGGTATGATGCGCGGTTCTTTCAAGTGTTCTCTGATCCGACTGCAGAGAGCCGGTTTGGTCGGACCCTGGTGCAATGCCGGGGTTGTCCGCCAGCGGTTGGTAGTGGCCAACCACCAAGCGTCGAACCTTCCGTCCTGGAATGGGTTCGGAAAGCCAGTCGCCGACGAAGTCCGTTCCACGGCCAGGGATGGGCTCTCGACACGGAGTGTTTATGGCGCAAGCAACCCCCTATAGCTATACCGAGCGCAAGCGAATTCGCAAGAGCTTTGGCAAGCGTGAGAGCGTTCTCAACGTTCCCTATTTGCTGACCATGCAGAAGGAGGCCTATGTCGCCTTCCTGCAAAAGGATGTTCCCGCTGCAAAGCGCAAGGCCGAGGGCCTGCAAGCAGCTTTCCTGTCCGCGTTCCCGATTGTTTCGCACAACGGTTTCGTGGAAATGAAATTCCTCGAATACAACATCGCCAAGCCCCCGTTTGACACCCGCGAGTGCCAGCAACGGGGCTTGACCTATGCAGCCGCCGTGCGTGCGCGTCTGCAGATGATCATCTATGACCGTGAATCGCCCCAGGCGAAGACCGTCAAGGAGATCAAGGAGCAAGAGGTCTATATGGGCGAAGTGCCCTTGATGACCGACTACGGCTCCTTCATCGTCAATGGCACCGAGCGTGTCATCGTCTCCCAGTTGCACCGCTCGCCCGGCGTGTTCTTCGAGCACGACAAGGGCAAGACCCACTCGTCC
Organism: Roseateles oligotrophus; assembly: GCF_014204525.1. Taxonomy (GTDB): domain Bacteria; phylum Pseudomonadota; class Gammaproteobacteria; order Burkholderiales; family Burkholderiaceae_C; genus Paucibacter_A; species Paucibacter_A oligotrophus_A. Next base: position 12,610 of record NZ_JACHLP010000017.1, on the reverse strand, counting down.
GGCAAGCTGCTGTTCTCGGCCCGCATCATTCCTTACCGCGGCTCGTGGCTGGACTTCGAGTTCGACGCCAAGGACATCTTGTTCTTCCGCGTCGACCGCCGCCGCAAGATGCCGGTCACCATCCTGCTCAAGGCCATCGGCCTGAACCCCGAGCAGATCCTGGCTCACTTCTTCGTCTTCGATAACTTCCGTCTGATGGACGCAGGTGCGCAGATGGAATTCGTGGCCGACCGCCTGAAGGGTGAAGTTGCCCGCTTTGACCTGACCGACAAGAGCGGCACCGTCATCGTCGAGAAGGACAAGCGCATCACCGCACGCCATGTGCGTCAGATGGAGCAATCCGGCACCCAGCATGTCACCGTGCCCGAAGACTTCCTGCTTGGCCGCGTGCTGGCCAAGAATATGGTCGACGGCGACACCGGCGAAATCATCGCCAAGGCCAATGACGAGCTGACCGACGCGCTGCTGAAGAAGCTGCGCCAGGCCGGCATCAAGGACATCCAGTGCTTGTTCACCAACGAGCTGGATGAGGGCGCCTACATCAGCCAGACTCTGGGCGCGGATGAAACCGCCGACCAGCTGGCTGCCCGCGTCGCCATCTACCGCATGATGCGTCCCGGCGAGCCGCCGACGGAAGATGCCGTCGAGGCCTTGTTCAACCGCCTGTTCTACAGCGCCGACACCTACGATCTGTCGCGCGTGGGCCGCATGAAGTTCAACGCCCGTGCCGGCCGCGACACGCCCGAAGGCGCCATGACCTTGTCGAACGAGGACATCCTCGACGTCGTCAAGATCCTGGTCGAGCTGCGCAATGGCCGCGGCGAGGTCGATGACATCGACCACCTGGGCAATCGCCGCGTGCGTTGCGTGGGCGAGCTGGCCGAGAACCAGTACCGCTCGGGCCTGGCCCGTATCGAGAAGGCCGTCAAGGAGCGTCTGGGCCAGGCCGAGACCGAAGCCCTGATGCCGCATGATCTGATCAACTCCAAGCCCATCTCTGCGGCCTTGAAGGAGTTCTTCGGCGCCTCGCAGCTCTCGCAGTTCATGGACCAGACCAACCCCCTGTCGGAAATCACGCACAAGCGTCGTGTTTCCGCCCTGGGCCCGGGTGGTTTGACTCGCGAGCGCGCCGGCTTCGAAGTCCGCGACGTGCACCCCACGCACTACGGCCGCGTCTGCCCCATCGAAACGCCTGAAGGCCCGAACATCGGCCTGATCAACTCCCTGGCTCTGTACGCCCAGCTGAACGAGTACGGCTTCCTGGAAACGCCTTATCGTCGCGTCGTCGACGGCAAGGTGACCAGCCAGATCGACTATCTGTCGGCCATCGAAGAAGGCAAGTACGTCATTGCGCAGGCGAATGCTTCGCTGAGCAAGGAAGGCGCACTGATCGACGAGCTGGTGTCGGCGCGTGAAAACGGTGAGTCGGTGCTGACTTCTCCTGAGCGCATCCAGTACATGGACGTGGCGCCTACGCAGATCGTCTCGGTGGCGGCCTCGCTGGTGCCCTTCCTGGAGCACGACGATGCGAACCGTGCCTTGATGGGCGCGAATATGCAGCGTCAGGCCGTGCCCATTCTGCGCCCCGAAAAAGCCATGGTCGGTACCGGCGTTGAGCGTGTGGCGGCCAAGGACTCGGGCACGGTCGTGGCGGCGCGCCGCGGCGGTATCGTCGATTACGTGGACACGAACCGTATCGTGATTCGCGTCAACGACGAAGAAACCGTGGCTGGTGAAGTCGGCGTCGACATCTACAACCTGATCAAGTATCAGCGTAGCAACCAGAACACCAATATCCATCAGCGCCCCATCGTGCGCCGTGGCGACAAGGTGGCGGCCGAGGACATCATCGCCGACGGTGCTTCGACGGACATCGGCGAGCTGGCTCTGGGCCAGAACATGCTGGTCGCCTTCATGCCCTGGAACGGCTACAACTTCGAAGACTCGATCCTGATCTCCGAACGCGTCATTGCTGAAGACCGCTACACCTCGATCCACATCGAGGAGCTGGTGGTCAACGCGCGTGACACCAAGCTGGGCAGCGAGGAAATCACCCGCGACATCCCCAATCTGTCCGAGCAGCAACTGGCGCGCCTGGACGAGTCGGGCATCGTGTACGTCGGTGCCGAAGTCAACCCCGGCGACGTGCTGGTGGGCAAGGTCACGCCCAAGGGCGAGACCACGCTGACTCCGGAAGAGAAGCTCTTGCGCGCCATCTTCGGCGAGAAGGCCTCCGACGTGAAGGACACCTCGCTGCGTGTCGACCAAGGCACCTCGGGCACCGTCATCGACGTGCAGGTCTTCACCCGTGAAGGCATTCAGCGTGACAAGCGCGCTCAGCAGATCATTGACGATGAGCTGAAGCGCTTCCGCCTGGACCTGAACGACCAGCTGCGCATCGTTGAGGCCGACGCCTTCGACCGTATCGAAAAGCTGCTGAATGGCCGCGTGGCCAACGGCGGCCCGCAGAAGATCGCCAAGGGCACGGTCATCGACAAGGCCTATCTGGCCGGCGTCGAGAAGTTCCACTGGTTTGACATCCGCCCCGCCGAGGACGAGGTCGCCAACCAGCTGGAATCGATCAAGAACTCGCTGGAGCAGACCCGCCACAGCTTCGACTTGGCCTTCGAAGAGAAGCGCAAGAAGCTGACCCAGGGCGACGAGTTGCCGGCTGGCGTGCTGAAGATGGTCAAGGTCTACCTGGCCGTCAAGCGCCGCCTGCAGCCCGGCGACAAGATGGCCGGCCGTCACGGTAACAAGGGCGTGGTGTCCAAGATCGCTCCGATCGAAGACATGCCTTATATGGCCGACGGCACGCCTGCCGACATCGTGCTCAACCCGCTGGGCGTGCCTTCGCGGATGAACGTGGGCCAGGTGCTGGAAGTTCACCTGGGCTGGGCCGGCAAGGGCATTGGTCAGCGCATCGGCGACATGCTGCAGGCACACGCTCGCGTGGCCGAGCTGCGTCAGTTCTTTGATGAGCTGTACAACAAGTCCGGTGGCAAGCCCGAGCATCTGGAAGACCTGAGCGACGATGAAATCGTCGAGATGGCTCACAACCTGCGCAACGGCGTTCCTTTCGCGACCCCGGTCTTCGACGGTGCCAAGGAAGAAGAAATCCGCGCCATGCTGAAGCTGGCCTACCCGGATGACATCGCCGCCAAGAAGGGCCTGACCGCCTCGCGCACCCAGGCCTATCTGTCGGACGGCCGTACCGGCGAGCGCTTCGAGCGTCCGACCACCGTCGGCTATATGCATGTGCTGAAGCTGCACCACTTGGTGGACGACAAGATGCACGCCCGTTCGACCGGCCCCTACAGCTTGGTCACTCAGCAGCCGCTGGGTGGTAAGGCCCAGTTCGGTGGCCAGCGTTTCGGTGAAATGGAAGTGTGGGCGCTGGAAGCTTATGGCGCCTCCTACATCCTGCAGGAAATGCTGACCGTCAAGTCCGACGACGTGAACGGCCGTACCAAGGTGTATGAGTCCATCGTCAAGGGTGAGCACACGATCGAGGCCGGCATGCCGGAGTCGTTCAATGTGCTGGTCAAGGAAATCCGGTCGCTCGGTATCGATATTGAGTTGGAGCGCAACTAAGGGCATTGCGGGGCAGGCGGCCTTCGCGGACACGCGAGCCGCTCTGTCCCTCCACTGACCAAGAGTTCTGTTTCCAACCGCAAATTAGGAGAAGCCATGAAGGGCTTACTGGACCTGTTCAAGCAGTTCACCCCGGATGAACACTTCGACGCGATCAAGATCGGGCTGGCCTCGCCCGAGAAGATCCGTTCGTGGTCTTTCGGCGAGGTGAAGAAGCCTGAGACCATCAACTACCGCACGTTCAAGCCCGAGCGTGACGGCCTGTTCTGCGCCAAGATTTTCGGCCCCATCAAGGACTACGAGTGCCTGTGCGGCAAGTACAAGCGCCTGAAGCACCGCGGTGTGATCTGCGAGAAGTGCGGCGTTGAAGTCACCCAAACCAAGGTGCGCCGTGACCGCATGGGTCATATCGACCTGGCCGCACCCTGCGCCCATATCTGGTTCCTGAAGTCCCTGCCTTCGCGCCTGGGCCTGGTGCTGGACATGACGCTGCGTGACATCGAGCGCGTGCTGTACTTTGAAGCGTACGTGGTCGTTGACTCGGGCATGACGCCGCTGAAGAAGTTCTCGATCATGACCGAGGACGACTACGACGCGAAGCGCCTGGAGTTCGGTGACGAGTTCATCGCCCTGATGGGCGCCGAGGGCATCAAGAAGCTGCTGGAGGAGATGGATCTCGACGTCGAGATCGACCGCCTGCGCAACGACATGACCGGCTCCGAGCTCAAGGTCAAGAAGAACTCCAAGCGCCTCAAGGTCATGGAGGCCTTCAAGCGTTCGGGCATCAAGCCGAACTGGATGGTGCTGGAAGTGCTGCCCGTGCTGCCGCCGGATCTGCGTCCGCTGGTGCCGCTGGACGGCGGCCGCTTCGCGACCTCCGACCTGAACGATCTGTACCGCCGCGTCATCAACCGCAACAACCGCCTGGCCCGTCTGCTGGAGTTGAAGGCCCCCGAGATCATCGTGCGCAACGAAAAGCGCATGCTGCAGGAAGCCGTCGACTCGCTGCTGGACAACGGCCGCCGCGGCAAGGCCATGACCGGCGCCAACAAGCGTGCGCTCAAGTCCCTGGCCGACATGATCAAGGGCAAGAGCGGTCGTTTCCGTCAGAACTTGCTGGGTAAGCGCGTCGACTACTCCGGCCGTTCGGTGATTACCGTGGGCCCGACCCTCAAGCTGCACCAGTGCGGCCTGCCCAAGCTGATGGCGCTGGAGCTGTTCAAGCCCTTCATCTTCTCGCGCCTGGAGGCGATGGGCATCGCCACCACCATCAAGGCGGCGAAGAAGGAAGTCGAATCCGGCACGCCGGTGGTCTGGGACATCCTGGAAGAGGTCATCAAGGAGCACCCGGTTCTGTTGAACCGCGCACCTACGCTGCACCGTCTGGGCATCCAGGCTTTCGAGCCCGTGCTGATCGAAGGCAAGGCGATTCAACTGCACCCGCTCGTTTGCTCGGCCTTCAACGCCGACTTCGACGGTGACCAGATGGCCGTCCACGTGCCCCTGTCCATCGAGGCGCAGATGGAAGCCCGCACCCTGATGCTGGCCTCCAACAACGTGCTGTTCCCGGCCTCGGGCGAGCCCTCCATCGTGCCTTCGCAAGACGTGGTGCTGGGCCTGTACTACGCCACCCGCGAGCGCATCAACGGCAAGGGCGAGGGCATGGTCTTCCAAGACATCCCCGAGCTGATCCGTGCGCTGGAGAACGGCGCGGTGGAAATCACCGCCCGTATCAACGTCCGCATGGTGCACTACACCAAGGGCGCCCAGCCGGGTGAATGGATCGGCGAGACCAAGCTGACCAGCACGACCGTGGGCCGAGCGCTGCTGAGCGAGATCCTGCCCAAGGGCCTGCCGTTCGCGAACATCGACAAGGCGCTGAAGAAGAAAGAAATTTCGCGCCTGATCAACACCTCTTTCCGCAAGTGCGGCCTGAAGGAAACCGTGGTGCTGGCCGACAAGCTGCTGCAAAGCGGTTTCCGTCTGGCCACGCGCGCCGGCATCTCCATCGCCATCGACGATATGTTGGTGCCGACCGAGAAGCCCGGCCTGATCGCCCGCGCCGAGCAGGAAGTCAAGGAGATCGAGCAGCAGTACATCTCCGGTCTGGTGACGGCCGGCGAGCGCTATAACAAGGTGGTGGACATCTGGGGCAAGACCGGCGACGAAGTCGGCAAGGTCATGATGACCCAGCTGTCCAAGCAAAAGACCACCGACCGTCATGGCAAGGAAGTGGATCAGGAGTCCTTCAACTCCATCTACATGATGGCCGACTCCGGCGCCCGCGGTTCCGCGGCCCAGATTCGTCAGCTCTCCGGTATGCGGGGTCTGATGGCCAAGCCCGACGGCTCCATCATTGAGACGCCGATTACCGCGAACTTCCGCGAAGGCCTGAACGTTCTGCAGTACTTCATTTCCACCCACGGTGCTCGTAAGGGTCTGGCGGATACGGCTTTGAAGACGGCGAACTCCGGTTACTTGACCCGTCGTCTGGTCGACGTGACGCAGGACCTGGTGGTGATCGAGGACGATTGCGGCACCGACAACGGCCTGGCCATGCGCGCCCTGGTCGAAGGCGGCGAGGTGATCGAATCCTTGCGCGACCGCGTGCTGGGCCGTGTCACGGCCATCGAGGTGCTGCACCCCGAGACCCAGGCCGTGCTGCTGCCGGCCAAGACCATGCTGGACGAAGACACGCTGGACATGCTGGAACAAGCCGGCGTGGACGAGGTCAAGGTCCGCACCCCGCTGACCTGCGCCACCCGCTTCGGCCTGTGCGCCCACTGCTATGGCCGCGACCTGGGCCGTGGTGGTCTGGTCAATGCCGGTGAAGCCGTTGGTGTGATCGCTGCTCAGTCCATCGGTGAACCCGGTACTCAGCTGACCATGCGGACCTTCCACATCGGTGGTGCGGCTTCGCGCGCGGCCGTGGCTTCGAGCGTCGATGCCAAGTCGGAAGGCTTGATCGGCTTCAACGCCACCATGCGTTACGTGACCAATGGCAAGGGCGAGTTGGTGGTGATCAGCCGCTCCGGCGAGATCATCATTGCCGACCAGCACGGTCGCGAGCGCGAGCGTCACAAAGTGCCTTACGGCGCCATCCTGAGCATCAAGCCCGACCAGGCCATCAAGGCCGGCACCATCCTGGCCAATTGGGATCCGCTGACCCGCCCCATCATCACCGAATTCGCGGGTACCGCGAAGTTCGAGAATGTGGAAGAAGGCGTCACCGTGGCCAAGCAGGTGGACGAAGTCACCGGCTTGTCCACCCTGGTGGTGATCGACCCCAAGCGCCGCGGCGCCGCCAAGGTCATCCGTCCTCAGGTCAAGCTGCTGGATGCCAACGGCCATGAAGTGAAGATCCCCGGCACCGACCACTCGGTGACGATCGGCTTCCAGGTCGGCTCGCTGATTCAGGTGCGCGATGGCCAGGAACTGGCTCCTGGCGAAGTGCTGGCCCGTATCCCCATGGAAGGTCAGAAGACCCGCGACATTACCGGCGGTCTGCCGCGTGTGGCCGAGTTGTTCGAAGCCCGTTCGCCCAAGGATGTGGGCGTGCTGGCCGAGCAGACCGGCACGGTGTCTTTCGGCAAGGAGACCAAGGGCAAGATTCGCCTGGAAATCACCGACCCGGATGGCAAGAAGCACGAGGAGCTGGTGCCCAAGGAAAAGAACATCCTGGTGCACGAAGGCCAGGTGGTCAACCGCGGCGAATTGATTGTGGACGGCGCTGCCGACCCGCAAGACATCCTGCGCCTGCTGGGCATCGAAGAGCTGGCTCGCTACATCGTCGACGAAGTGCAGGACGTGTATCGCTTGCAAGGTGTGAAGATCAACGACAAGCACATCGAGGTGATCGTTCGCCAGATGCTGCGTCGTGTGCAGATCACCAACCCGGGCGACTCCAGCTACATCATCAACGAGCAGATCGAGCGCTCGGAGCTGCTGGACACCAATGACCGTCTGCGCAAGGAGGGCAAGATGATTGCCACCCACTCGGACGTGCTGATGGGTATCACCAAGGCCTCGCTGTCGACCGACTCCTTCATCTCTGCGGCTTCCTTCCAGGAAACCACCCGCGTGCTGACCGAGGCTGCCATCATGGGCAAGCGCGACGAGCTGCGCGGCCTGAAGGAAAACGTCATCGTGGGTCGCCTGATCCCCGCCGGTACCGGCATGGCCTTCCACCGCGCCCGTTATGCCAAGGAGAAGATGGACGACGCCGAGCGCCGCGCCATTGCTCAGCAAGAAGCCGAGGAATTGGCTTCGGCACAAATGGCCAGCGTGGACGCCGGTCAAGAAGGCGCGGCCGAGTAATTCGGTTCAGCCTGCAAGCAAAAGGCCACCCTTGGGTGGCCTTTTTTTATATCTGTGCAAGGGTGGCTTGGCGGCTGGCAAGGAGTTGCCGGGTCCAGGCCTCGGGTGTCAGGATCTCGACCCCGAAGGCGCGCGCTCGCTTGGCCAAGGCCAGCACGGCGCGGTCGCGGGAAATCAGCCAGCGCGCCTGGGCGGCAACCGCCAGATCGATGAACATCTGATCGTCCGGGTCGCGGCAGATCAAGCGGATCACGCGTGGCGGCGCCTGCTCCACCATCTGGCAGTGCTTGGCAAAACCCTCGCGAACCTGCTCCAAATTGGGTGCGTAGCTGGCTGCCACGCCGCGACCCAGCACATGCAAAATTTCGTCCAGCATGGCCGCTTGGCCCACCCAGCGCAGCTGAGCGTTACTGATGGCCTCGACCAAGATCTGCACCCGTACATCGTTGAAGACCAGCCAGTCCATCACGACCTGGGTGTCTATCACCACGAGAGGAGCGGGGTTGGCGGCAGGGGAGGGCGCAGGAATCATGGCAGCGTGAGCGGGCAAAAGCCGACAAGAATACCCGGATGTTAGGGATTCCAAGCCCGGCAGCCCGGGTTTGCGGCCAAAACGGCCTGTTTTCCGGCTAGAGCCTCGGTCACTCGGCCCTGCTTGTGCGTTTTCTGGGTTCTGGTCTACAATCGCAGGCTCTTCGGCGGGCCTTGCTGCGCATTTCGCGCGCGGTTTGAAAGTCCTGCAAAGTCTTTGCATCAAGTGCTGCAAGATCGGATCGAGTTCTGTTTGAGCACGATTCCTTGCGGCAGCTATGGTCGGCAGCGTGCCGGCCTTGGTTTGTTGGTCGATTCAAGACCTTCGCTTCGCGGTGCCAAGACCAGTTCTGAAGGCAGCTCATCCTGAGCCTTGCCGCCGAAGCGTGTGACTTCAAACGGGAACAAGTTACTTATGCCAACCATCAATCAGCTCGTGCGCCACGGTCGTGAGACCGAGGTCACGAAATCCAAATCGCCGGCGATGCAGGGTTGCCCCCAGCGTCGTGGCGTGTGCACCCGCGTGTACACCACCACTCCTAAGAAGCCTAACTCGGCGCTCCGTAAGGTTGCCAAGGTTCGTTTGACGAACGGTTTCGAGGTTATTTCCTACATCGGCGGCGAAGGCCACAATCTGCAGGAACACAGCGTTGTGCTGGTTCGCGGCGGCCGTGTGAAGGACTTGCCGGGTGTGCGTTACCACATCGTTCGTGGCTCGCTCGACTTGCAAGGCGTGAAAGACCGCAAGCAGTCGCGTTCCAAGTACGGCGCGAAGCGTCCCAAGAAGTAATACAAGCTTGTCAGGCGCGGCAGCATGCTCGCGCAGGATATTTAGCGGTTTGTGCCGGGCCTAAGGTCTGGTAGCAGCCGAGTAAGTGGACGGCCCAAATAAAGCGCGATGCTTTCGGTGCTAGTCCAGCGGTAAAGGGTGGTCAAAGCCCCGCACCAACTGAAGCAAGAGGAAGATTCCCATGCCACGTCGTCGCGAAGTACCCAAACGCGAAATCCTGCCGGATCCCAAGTTCGGCAATGTCGATCTGTCCAAGTTCATGAACGTCATCATGGAATCGGGCAAGAAGGCGGTTGCAGAGCGCATCATCTACGGTGCGCTGGAACAAGTCGAAAAGAAGGTCGGCAAGGATCCCCTGGAAGTGTTCCTGGTGGCCTTGAACAACGTCAAGCCTATGGTCGAAGTGAAGTCACGCCGCGTTGGCGGTGCGAACTACCAAGTTCCCGTGGAAGTTCGTCCTGTCCGCCGTATGGCTCTGGCCATGCGCTGGCTGAAAGAGTCGGCCCGCAAGCGCGGTGAGAAGTCCATGTCTCAGCGTCTGGCCAATGAGTTGCTCGAGGCCGCAGAAGGCCGCGGCGGCGCCATGAAGAAGCGTGACGAAGTTCACCGCATGGCCGAAGCCAACAAGGCGTTCTCGCACTTCCGCTTCTAATTTACTTCGATTCAGCCGCCTCGGGTTTCTACTGACCCGCTGGCGGCTCCTGCCTTTCTGGAGTGACATCATGGCACGCAAGACCCCCATCGAGCGCTACCGCAATATCGGTATCTCGGCGCACATCGACGCTGGCAAGACCACGACGACCGAGCGTATTCTTTTCTACACCGGTGTGAACCACAAGATCGGTGAAGTGCATGATGGCGCCGCCACCATGGACTGGATGGAGCAAGAGCAAGAGCGCGGCATCACGATTACCTCGGCTGCCACGACCTGCTTCTGGAAGGGCATGGACGCATCGCGCCCCGAGCACCGCATCAACATCATCGACACCCCCGGACACGTGGACTTCACGATTGAAGTCGAGCGCTCGATGCGCGTGCTGGACGGTGCTTGCATGGTTTATTGCGCCGTGGGTGGCGTGCAGCCCCAGTCGGAAACCGTCTGGCGCCAAGCCAATAAGTACAAAGTGCCTCGCCTGGCCTTTGTCAACAAGATGGACCGTACCGGTGCCAACTTCTACAAGGTCGTCGACCAGATGCGCGCTCGCCTGAAGGCGAACCCCGTCCCCGTCGTCCTGCCTATCGGCGCTGAAGAAAACTTCAAGGGCGTGATCGACCTGATGGTCATGAAGGCCATCTACTGGGACGAAGCTTCCCAGGGCATGAAGTTCGACTACCGTGAGATCCCGGCTGAACTGCAGGCCGAAGCTCAAAAGTGGCGCGACAACCTGGTTGAAGCCGCCGCCGAGTCGAACGAAGACATGATGAACAAGTACCTGGAAACCGGCGAGCTGAGCGACGCCGAGGTCCTGCAAGGCATCCGTGCCCGTACGCTGGCGGCTGAGATCCAGCCCATGTTCTGCGGTACCGCCTTCAAGAACAAGGGCGTGCAGCGCATGCTGGACGGCGTGCTGGACTTCATGCCTTCGCCCATCGACGTGCCTCCCGTGCCCGGCACCGACGAAGATGACCAGCCGGTGACGCGCGACGCTTCCGACTCGGCCAAGTTCTCGGCCCTGGCCTTCAAGCTGATGACCGACCCCTACGTCGGCCAGCTGACTTTCGTGCGCGTTTACTCCGGCGTGCTGAAGTCGGGTGACTCGGTTTACAACCCGATCCGCGGCAAGAAAGAGCGTATCGGCCGTATCTTGCAGATGCACGCCAACCAGCGCGAAGAAATCTCGGAAATTCTGGCTGGCGACATCGCTGCTTGCGTGGGCCTGAAGGACGTGACCACCGGCGAAACCCTGTGCGATCCCGAGTCCATCATCACCTTGGAAAAGATGGTGTTCCCCGAGCCCGTGATTTCGCAGGCCGTCGAACCCAAGACCAAGGCCGACCAGGAAAAGATGGGTATCGCCCTGGGCCGTCTGGCCAAGGAAGATCCTTCCTTCCGTCTGCGTACCGACGAAGAATCGGGTCAGACCATCATTTCCGGCATGGGCGAATTGCACCTGGAAATCATTGTCGACCGCATGAAGCGCGAGTTCGGCGTGGAAGCCAATGTGGGTAAGCCGCAAGTGGCTTACCGCGAAACCATCCGCAAGACGGCTACCGACGTCGAAGGCAAGTTCGTTCGCCAGTCCGGTGGTAAGGGCCAGTACGGCCATGTCGTGCTGACCGTCGAGCCGCAAGAGCCGGGCAAGGGTTTCGAGTTCGTCGACGCCATCAAGGGCGGTGTGGTTCCTCGTGAATTCATCCCTGCGGTCGAGAAGGGCATCATCGACAGCCTGCCTAACGGCGTGCTGGCCGGCTTCCCGGTGGTGGACGTCAAGGTCACGCTGACCTTCGGTTCCTACCACGAAGTGGACTCGAACGAAAACGCCTTCAAGATGGCCGCATCGATGGGCTTCAAGGAAGGCTGCCGCAAGGCTTCGCCGGTGATCCTGGAGCCTATGATGGCCGTGGAAGTCGAAACGCCTGAAGACTATGCCGGTAACGTGATGGGCGACCTGTCCAGCCGTCGCGGCATGGTGCAGGGCATGGACGATATGGTCGGCGGCGGCAAGGTCATCAAGGCCGAAGTCCCCCTGTCGGAAATGTTCGGCTACTCGACGACCCTGCGTTCCGCCACGCAAGGCCGTGCAACGTACACCATGGAGTTCAAGCACTACAGCGAAGCTCCCAAGAACGTTGCTGAGGCCATCATCACTGCTCGCGGCAAGTGATGGATTTGAGGGGGTGAGGGCTTCGCTGCCTTTGCTCTCTCGTCTCAATTGAATCGTCTTCGTGAGGCTCTTCCCGTTTGCCAGTCGGCGGGAATCAAAGAGTGCACGGAAACGCTAAACCCCCAGACTGGCCCCCTGTTCTTTTTGGAGTAAACCAAATGGCAAAGAGTAAATTTGAGCGCACCAAGCCGCACGTCAACGTCGGCACCATTGGTCACGTTGACCACGGCAAGACCACGCTGACGGCTGCAATCGCAACCGTGCTGTCGGCCAAATTCGGCGGCGAGGCCAAGGCCTACGACCAGATCGACGCAGCACCCGAAGAAAAGGCTCGCGGCATCACCATCAACACCGCCCACGTCGAGTACGAAACGGCCAACCGCCACTACGCTCACGTGGACTGCCCCGGCCACGCTGACTATGTGAAGAACATGATCACCGGCGCCGCGCAGATGGATGGCGCGATCCTGGTGTGCTCGGCCGCTGACGGCCCGATGCCCCAGACCCGCGAGCACATCCTGCTGGCCCGCCAAGTGGGCGTGAAGTACATCAT
>NZ_JACHLP010000016.1 GCF_014204525.1 Roseateles oligotrophus | reverse complement strand
CATCGGCCCGGTGACCAGTTGGTCAAGCAACTCGGCTGGGATCTGGAATTGCGGCTTCGCCGCCTGTTCCGCCGTAGCGGTGGTTTTTGTCTTGCGTGGCATTCATGCTCCTTGTCGACATGCTATGCCTCACACACAAAGTTTCTGACAGGCTCAAAAAACAGGAGGCTGTGGAAGAACTGCGAGCGCTGGCTCAACACCAGCTTGCAGTTTGTCCACTTGGCGTTTCTGGCGATCCTGCTCAGGAGACTTTGAACACGTTCTTAGATCAGCGAAGCCCGTGCTCGGGAACTCAGGTCGATATTTCGCCGTCCTGAACAGGCTCTCCACGTAAGCGTTGTCGTCGCTCACGCGAGGCCTGGAATAACTCGGCTTGACGCCCAACCAGTGCAGCATCGCCAGCACCGTCGTCGCCTTGAGCGTGGCTCCGTTGTCCCCGTGCAGCACGGGCCTGTCCTCACGCGGCACCGCGTGGATGTCCTCCGCCAGCGCTGTTCTCTGGACCAGCCGCGCAGCATGCTCGGCATCGTCGCTGTCATGCACTTCGAAGCCCACGACCTTGCGGCTGAACACATCCAGGATCAGGTATAGGTAGTACCAGCGTCCGGCCACGTGCGAAGGCAGGTACGTCATGTCCCACGACCACAGCTGCCGCGGCGCGGTAGCCACATGCGTGCTCGGCGGGCGGCTCTGACGCGGCGCCCTGGCGCGACCTCGGTGACGTGTCTGGCCCTGTGCGCGCAGCACGCGCTGGAAGCTTGACTCGCTGGCGATGTACTGGCCTTCGTCGGCCAGCATGGGTACGATGCGCGCCGGCGGCAGGTCAGCGAAGCGCGGCTCGTTGGCCACGCTCACGATCTGCTCGCGCTCTTCGGGGGTCAAGGCGTGCGCGGGTGTCGGGCGCACCGCATCCGGCCTGCCATCGCCCGATACAAGGCCGTCCTGGGCCTTCCAGCGCTGCAGCGTGCGCGCAGCGATGCCAACGACTTTGCACGCCTCGCTCAGCCGGGCACCGGCCTGGCAGGCGGCTTCGATGTTGCGGGCATGTTCTTGGCGATCTTCCAGGCCGATCATTCGTCCTGATCCTGCGCGTTTCTTTGGAAGATCGCCGCCGTTTTTTTTGAAAGCACCAGCAGTGCTGCCGCCTCCGCCAAAGCCGATTCCTTGCGCCGAAGCTCGCGCTCAAGCTCCTTGATACGGCGCCGATCCGCCTTGGTCTGCGACGGGCTCGCCCGCATCTCTTCGGGCGCCGCCAGCGACTGCGTGGCGCTGTCCTTCCATTGCTGCAGCTGATGCGCGTACAGCCCGTTCTCGCGGCACCAGGCGTTGCGGGTGACCTCGTCCATCGCCGCCGTGGCAATCACGGCCTGCAGCCTCGCTGCGGCTGTCCACACCTTGTCTTGCGCGGGCTTGCCCAGAGACTGCGCGCGCCACTTCTCCAGCGTGCTCACGCCCACACCAATCTCACGCGACACCACCTCCGGCGATGCGCTCTCCGGCGGCAGCATGCGCGCTACCGCTCGGTCTTTGAATTCTTGTCCGTATCGAGCCAACTCGTTCTCTCATCTGCGCCCCCCATTTTGAATCTATGGAGACGACAGGTATTTTGACGCGGGGGGTGATCACGCCGGCCTCGCCCACGCGCTGCCAGGGCAGGCCCAGCACCAGGGCGTCGAACTGGGTTGGGCTCAGCCGTGCCGGATCAGCCCAGCCCAGCCGCACGAAGCTGCCCTGGTTGAGTCGCCGCGCGGCCAGCCAGATGCCGATGCCATCGTGGATCAGTACCTTCATGCGGTCTCCCCGTCGGTTGGTGAAGATGTAGGCGTGGTGCGGATGGGCGGCGCCGAAGACGGCGACCACGCGACCCAGCGCGGTGTGGGTGCCGGCACGCATGTCCAGAGGCAGGGGCGACAGCCAAAGGGCCTCGAAGCGGATCACCGCAGCAACTCACGCAACCAGGCCGCGCACTCGGCCGCGGCGCTGCCGGGCCAGCTTACGCTGATCGTCGTGCCGGCGCGTTGCAGCTCGATGCGGATGTCCTGGGCCGCCGGCGCCGCGGGCAGGGGCAGCGCGATGAAGCTCGGCGCAGGCTGCTGTGGTGCCGACGACAGCACTGCAGCGGGATTGCCCTCCGATTCCTGCACCCATTTGCGCAGCATATTGGCGTTGAGCCCATTGGCCAAAGCAACCGCCGCCATCGAGACCCCGGGCTGCTTGCAGGCCCGGATGACCGAGGCCTTGAACTCAGCGCTGTGCTTGCGCCGCTCTCACCACTGAAGTGTCCATGTGTCCGCGAAGAAGTTAAGCGGACACGAGGCTCCTACGACAGCGCCTTGGAATCAAGATGACTTGGCCGGACGGATACTGACAGTACACCTCAGCCAGTCAAGAGATGACTTGGCTGGACACTTACGGAAAAGCACCACAGCAAGCACCGTGATCGCTTGCAGCCTGTCGATTTCAGGACGATAGGCCGAGCTCGACGCTTATTACAGCGGGAGATCCTCACAATGCACACCCAACGTTGGCATGGCAACGGAGGCGGGGGAATTGAAAGTATCGCGGGCCATCCTGCCCCTCACAAGTTTTCATTAAATGAGCCCACCCTGGCCGATTCGAATTCACTAACCACGGCCCGCAGGACCCGACACACCTCCGCGTCAACTACCGCAACGCCGAGTTGCTGAGCCTGCTTCAACCAGGCGACGAAATCCGTATCGCCGGGACTATGATGGATCTGGGCCACATTGAGCCCACAGATGGGAGTCGGTACCAGGCGGTCGGTGACTGCCAGCAGTTCTTCGTACAGTTTCTCGCCGGGCCGCAGCCCGCTGAAACGGATTTTGATTTCATCCTCACGAAAGCCCGAGAGCCGCACCATGTCCCGCGCGAGATCGGCGATTAGCACCGGTTCTCCCATATCGAGCACATAAACTAGGCTCGTGCCCCCGAGCGCCGCCGCCTGCACCACCAACCTCGCCGCCTCCGGGATGGTCATGAAGTAACGGGTAATGTCCGGGTGGGTGACGGTGACCGGCCCGCCCTTGGCGATTTGTTCCTTGAACTTGGGAATAACGCTGCCGCTGGAGCCCAAGACATTGCCGAAGCGGACGGCCATGAATTTGGTGGCGTGACCTTGGCCTGCCATATGGCTGATCACCAACTCCGCAGCACGCTTGGTGGCGCCCATCACATTGGTGGGGTTTACGGCCTTGTCGGTGCTGATGAGCACAAATCGCTCGACCCCATGTTCTGCCGCTGCCGTGCAGGCGTGGAAGGTGCCCAAGGTGTTATTACGCAGGCAGGCCCAGGCGTTGTCCACCTCCATCAAGGGCACATGTTTGTAGGCCGCCGCGTGAAAAACGATTTGCGGCTTGTACTTGCCGAAGGTGTAGCGCAGATGCTCCAGGTCCTTCACGTCGCCCACCAGACGCACCAGGGGGATGCGCGGGAACTTCTCGCTCAGCTCCTGCTCGATCGTGTAGAGCGCAAACTCGCTCATCTCGTAGAGCACGATCTTGGATGGGCCATAACGGGCCACTTGCCGGCACAGCTCGCTGCCAATGCTGCCGCCGGCACCGGTGATCAGTACCACCTTGTCGTTCAGGCATTCGCTGATGCCGGCCTCGTCCAGTTGCACCGGCTCACGGCCTAGCAAGTCTTCGGGCTGGATGTCGCGCAGCTGATCGACCTTGCTACCCGCCATCAGCTCGGCACTGCTGGGCACGGTCAGTACAGGCAGCCCGGTCTTGCCGGCCAACTCCAGAACCTGGCGGCGCTTGGCTGCTTCGGCCGAGGGCATGGCCACGATGAGATGGGTGATGCCGTGCAGTTCGGCGAAGCGCTCAACTTCGCTCAGAGGACCTAACACGGGAATACCGGCCACGCGCGAGTCCTGCTTGGCTTTGTCGTCGTCCAGCCAACCCACCACGGTCCAACCCTGGTGCTGAATGCCGGCCACCAGCAGGCGGCCGGCCTGGCCCGCACCCAGTACCAGGGCACGATGAGTCTCGGTCGCGCTGCCGTTGATGCGGGCGCGCAGATGCTCGTACAGCATGCGGTAGCCCAGGCGCATCATGGCCAGGCCGATGATGCTGAAGACGGGGTGCAAGGCCAGCACCGAGCGCGGCACGGCCTGCAGCTGCGCCATCAGGATGACGACGGCGCCAACGATGCCGGCAGCCGCGCAGGCCAGGGTTACTCTTTGCACCTCGCCAAAGCCGCTGAAGCGCCACATGCCCTTGGGCACCTTGAACAGCCACAGGCTCAGCAGATAGAGCGCGACCAGACCCGCGATGACCCAGCCGTCATAGTCGGGGCGAGCCGAGGTCCAACGTTCGAAGCCCAGGCGGAAGAGATAGGTGGCCTGCCAGGCCAGAAAGATCATCAGACCGTCCAGTGCCAGGGACAAAGCCTCGCGGCGCGGGCGGATGCGGGTCAGGAATGCGTCGAGTGATTGCCAGAACATAGGGCGGTATTGTCACGGCAAGGCGAGTCGGTTTCGGAGCGTGATAACAACGTTGATAATTGAAGCAAATCACGGAGAGCCTCAGCATGGGACACGCCGCTTTGAAAAAGCCCGCAATGGATGCCGCCGAGTACCTCGCCTGGGAAGCTCTGCAGGCCGAACGACACGATTTCGTGAATGGCGAGGTGTTTGCGATGGCGGGGGCCGAAGACAGGCACGTGACCGCCAGCCTCAATGTTGCAATGGCCCTGCGCCAGCACCTGAGCGGCAGCCCCTGCCGAACTTTCATGGCCGATATGAAGGTGCAAAGCCAGGCGGGTGAGAACTTCTTCTACCCCGATGTGCTGGTGACCTGCAGCGAGGTGGATCGCGCCAGCCCCATGGTCAAACGCGAACCCAAGTTGATTGTGGAGGTGCTGTCGCCCAGCACCGCCGCCTATGACCGGGGAGAAAAGTTTGCGCAATACCGCAGCATTGCTTCGTTAGAAGAAGTGGTGTTCATCGATTTGGATTCGCGGCGCTGCGATGTCTATCGCCGCAGCACGGCGGAACTGTGGGTCCTGCACCCCTTCGACGCCAACGCCACCGTGGACTTGGCCAGTGTCGAGCTAAGCCTTGCCCCGGATGTTTTATTTGCCGAAATAGAAGGCTGAACTATTTCCGGGCAATCGCCCGCAAGGTTTTCAAAATCAGCCCGACATCACCCCAAAAGCTGCGCTCCTGCACATAGCGGCAGGCATAGGCCAGTTTGGCCGGCATGATGACTTCGACATAGGTTCGCTCGGGCTCCGTGGACTGGGCCAGTAGGCGGCTCTCATCGCGATACTCAATCGAGGCCGTATCGGTGATGCCCGGCCGCAGCGACAACACAAGCTCACGCTGTTCCGGCGTGTAGAGCGCCACATAGCGCGGCACCTCGGGGCGCGGGCCAACCAAGCTCATGGCGCCACGCAAGACGTCCCAGAGCTGCGGCAGCTCGTCCAGCTTGGCGGCGCGCAAGAGGCGGCCGCTGCGGGTGATGCGCGGGTCCTCACCCACCGTGATCTGCAGGCCCGCGTTGTCCACCCGCATGCTGCGGAATTTATGGATGTAGAAAGGCCGGCCAAAGCGCCCCACCCGCTCCTGCCGGA
This sequence comes from Roseateles oligotrophus, assembly GCF_014204525.1. Classification (GTDB taxonomy): domain Bacteria; phylum Pseudomonadota; class Gammaproteobacteria; order Burkholderiales; family Burkholderiaceae_C; genus Paucibacter_A; species Paucibacter_A oligotrophus_A. The sequence continues at coordinate 24,463 of NZ_JACHLP010000016.1, read as the reverse complement.
ACATCACCGGGCCGGGCGAGTCCCATTTGATCCACAGCGCCAGCAGAATCAGCAAGGGCAGCAGCAAGAGCAGGCCCAAGCCCGCACACAGGATGTCGAACAGCCGCTTGGCCACTGTCAGCTCAAAGCAATGCGGCGCACGGCCGCAATCACCCGCTGCACATCGGCGTCCGTCATCGCGGTGTAGAGCGGGATGCTGATGCTGCGCTCGTAGGCTTTTTGCGAGTGCGGGAACTGCTCGGCCCTCAAGCCATAACGGTCACGCCAGTAGGGCTGCAGATGCAGGGGGATGTAGTGCACGCTGCAGCCTATGCTGGCGGCATACATGGCCTCGATGAAGGCGTCACGGGCGATGCTGGCCTCGTCGCTGAGGCGCAGCACATAGAGATGCCAGGAGTGCACATCGCCTTCCGGCGCTTGAGGCGGCAGGATCAGAGGCAGGTCCGCAAAGGCATTGTTGTAGGCCGCGGCGATTTGCTCACGCCGAGCCTGGAAGGCGCCGATGCGCTTGAGCTGATGAATCCCCAGAGCCGCCGCGATATCGGTCATGTTGTACTTGAAGCCGGGCGCCACGATTTCGTAGTACCAGCTGGGCACGGTGGCGGTAAAGCGGTCAAAGGCATCGCGGCTCATGCCGTGCAAACGCATCACCCGGGCCCGCTTGGCCAGCTCGGCATTGCGGGTCACCAGCATGCCGCCCTCGCCCGTCGTCATGGTCTTGTTGGCGTAAAAGCTGAACACCGTGGCGTCGCTGCCCATGGTGCCTATCAGCTCTTTTTCCAATGTAGTCGGCAGGGCATGGGCCGCGTCCTCCAGCACGCGCAAGCCATGGCGGCGGGCGATGTCCAAGATGGCAATCATGTCCACCGCCAAGCCGGCGTAGTGAACAGGGATGATGCAGCGGGTCTTGGGCGTGATGGCAGCCTCTACGAGCTTGGGGTCGATGTTCAGCGTCAGCGGGTCGATGTCCACCAACACCACATCGGCACCCAAGTAACGCACCACCTCGGCGGTGGCGGTGAAGGTATGGGTGGTGGTGATGACCTCGTCGCCCGGGCCTATCCCCATGGCCTCCAAGGCCAGATGCAGGCCGGCCGTGGCCGAGTTGACGGCGATGCACTCCAGCTGCGGCTCGTTCAGAAAGGCGGCGAAGTCGGCCTCGAAACGCTTGGCCTTGGGGCCGGTGGTGACCCAGCCGGAGCGCAAGGTGTCCACCACCTCATTGATTTCGTCCTCGCCGATTTCGGGCAGGGCAAAGGGCAAGAAAGGCAGCTCGGATTGGGGAAGTTCAGCACTCATGGTTTTTCAATCAAGCACAGCACATGGCTGCGCAGCAAGGGCAGGCTGTTGAACAGGGAATAAGCGGCGGGGTGAAGTTTGCTGCAGACCCAGCGCGCCAGCGGCGGCGCCAGGGTCAGGCGCTGGCTGCGCAAGCGCCCTGCCGGGAACAACTCACGCACGCGCCGCAGCGGCACCCCGCGCACATCCGGGTTGCGGGGACTGTCGACGATGAAGTCATACCAGAGCACGGCCCCACCCGGCTTGAGCCAGCGCCACATGGCCGCGGCCAGCGCATCTTGCACACCGTCGTTCAGCAGCGAGGAGAACACGGTGGATTGCAGCAGCAGGTCCTGGCTGGCCTCGGGCACGGCGGCCGTCGAGGCATCGCCCAGGTGCAGGCGCACGCCATCCGGCAACAGGGGCCGAGCCAGGTTCAGGCGCTCAGGCAGCAGCTCGATGCCGATCAGGTGTTCGGGCCGCAGGCCCAGGCGCAGCATCTCCAGCAGATTGCCGCCGGCGCCACAACCCACCTCGGTCAGGCGCCAATCGGCCGGCCGGCCCGGGCGACTGGCCAGCAGGCGCAGCATCGCGCGCTGGCGCTCCTGCAGCATCTGCCAAACCTCGGGTCTCAGCAGGCTGTAGCGGTCCTCCAGCTGCGCTTGGGCGCGCTTGGCATAACGGCTGGCCACTTGTTCCAGCTCCCGCCCATGCTCGTTTTGGCTCACGGCTCAAGCGCCTTCAAAAAGCGCTGGGCCAGGATAGGATAAGTATGCTGAGCCAGCACAAAGGCGCGGCCGCGCTCGCCCATGGCCTTCAATGCCTCGGCCGGCTGGGCGGCCAGGCTCAGCACGCCGGCCTCCACCGCCGCAGCGTCCTCGGGCGCCACGGTCAGGCCGGCCCCAGCCTCGGCCACCGGGTCGTTGCCGGCCTCCACCGAGTGCAGCACCGGCCGGCCCGCCATCATGTAGTCCATCAGCTTGTTGGGCGCGATGCCGAAGCGATAGATGGGCGTGCGCTGCCAGCCGATGTAGGCGATGTCGAAATGCTGCAGCAGGCTGGGGATCTGTTTTTTGGGAATGGGCTCGAACAAGGCCACATTGCTCAGGCCTTCGGCCTTCACCCGCTCAGCCAATCTCGTCTTCTCATGCCCGCCGCCCACCAACACGATGGCCAGTTGAGGCGCGCTTGTGTGCAGACGCTTGGCAGCGTCCAGCAACACATCCAAGGCATTGGGCAGGCCATGCGATCCGGCATAGCCCAGCACCCGGCGGCCCTGGGCGCGCTGCTCGCGCAGATGACTCAGCAGCGCCCCCTCGGCCAGGGGTTCGGCGGCCGAGGTCCATTCATCCAGCGTGATGCCGTTGGGCACGATCGTTAGCTTGGCCAGATCCAGGCCGTGTGCGGCCATATGGTCGTGCACCTTGGGCAGCATGGAGACCACCGCATCGGCATCGCGGTAGGCCTCGTTCTCGGCCTTCTGGCACAGCAGGGCAAAGGGGTGGTAGGGCGACATGCCCGAGAGCTCGATGGGCGAGAGCGGCCACAAATCATGCACCTCGTAGACCAGCTTGGCCCGCGCCATTTTTGCGATGCGGCGCGCCACCCAGACGTCCATGGGATAGGTGCTGGAGGCGATCACCACATCGGGCGCGAAGTCGCGCGCCAGCACATCGGCATCGCGCCAGACCTGGCGGCAGAAGGACCAGATATTGCGCAGCCGGCCCAGGCCATTGCCCTGGTAGGCGGGGGTCTCGTACCAGCAGTAGTTCACGCCCTCGATGATCTGTACGCCGGGCTGCGCTTCCTTGGCCCGCACATGCGACTGGCTTGAGCCCAGGATCAAGACCTGATGTCCCATGCGCCGCCATTCCCGCGCCAGATAGAAGGGGCGGAACTCCATGCCGTGCTGGGGCGAACCAGCGTAGTGGTTGATGAGCAGTATCTTCACGTCAGACTCAATTGAAGGCCCGCAAGCGGGCCAAAAAGCGCTGCACGGCCGGCGCGAACAGGCCATGGCGGTTCACCCAGTCGCGGTTGGCCAGGCCAGCGGCCTCGGCCTGCGGCGCGAGCGCCAGCAACTGGCCGTACAAGCCGGGCAGATTCGCCTCATCCAGGATCAGGCCGCGCGGCTGGGCACTTTTTTCGGCATCCAGCAATTCATGGTTGGCCGGCAGGTCAGAAAGGATGGGCACGCAAGCATGGGCCATGGCCTCCAGCACCGAGACGGCCACCGAGTCGCTCTCGGGCAGGCTCAAGTACCAGCGCGCCCGTGCGTACTGGCTGGCCTGGGCCTTGGCATCCAGGCGGCCGACGAAGCTGACCTTGTCGGCCAGGCCCAGGCCCGCAACCTGAGCCTCCAACGCAGCCCGCAAGGAACCGTCGTTAGCAACAACCAGGCTGGCCTCGGGCTGCTGCGCGGCCACGGCGGCGAAGGCGCGAATCACCCGCTCGGGCCGGTAGATGGGCTCCAGGCCGCGGTTGGCAAAAAAGCTCCACGGCGCTTTGCGCGCGCCCAGCTTAGGCATGGCCTCCAGGCCGAAGGGAAAGGTCATCACCTCATGCGCGTCCAGCGCGCGCATGCGGGCCGTCATGTGTTGCGAGTCCGAGGTACAAAGATCACAGGCCCGCAGCACATTGCGGGTCAGCCAGCGATAGGCCCAGCTCACATCGGGCGTGACGAGGATGTCGCTGCCCCAGGCCGAGCCCACGATGCGGGCGCGCAGATGCCAGACCCGCTTGGCCATCCAGGCCAGGGTGCCGTGCGAGGTCAGGTAGTGGGCATGTAGCCAGTCGGCATTGACTTGCGCCAGCCAGGCGCCCAGCTTGGGCAATTGCTTGAGCAAGGCGATATTGCCGCCGCCATGCGCCGGGTCGGTGTTCAGGCTCAGGCGCTTGGCCGCCGGCACGATGGCCTCGAACTCGGGCAGAAAGCCGCGTGAGGAGGCGGCCCACAAATCCAGCCCCGGCGCGGCCGCCAGGGCGCGTGCCCATTTCAGCAGATGCGGGCTCTCGCCGTCGCCGATCAGCACCAATCTCATGCCTGCTCCTCATTGGGCTGCGGCGGCTGCGGCAGCTCGCCCGCCCAGGCCAGGTAATGCGCTTGCAGCTCGGGGTGCTCGCGCAGCAGGCGCTCGTCCATGCGCCGGGTGTCGCCCACCTGCTTGGCCGGCTGGCCGGCCAGGATGGCGAAGTCCGGGTGCCGGCCGCTGACCAGGCTGTAGGCCGAGACGATGCTGCCCCGGCCCAGCACCGTGCCGGGCAAGAGCGTGGCATGGGCGCCGATGAAGCAGTAATCCCCCATCTCCACGGGCGCGGTGAAATAGGCTTTTTTCTCGGCCGTGGCCACATAGGCGCGGCCGTAGAGTCGGATGGCCGCATGGCTGGAGTGGCTGAAGATGCCGGTGAAGAAACCGATCTGGCAGCCCTCGCCGATGCGCAGGCCGTAGGTCGCGTCCAGCACGCTGAAATGGCCGATGAAGACATGGTCGCCCACATCCAGGCGCTCGCGCGCAAACACCTCGCTGGTATTGCTGATGCGGGTGTGCGGCAGAAACACGCCGTCCCCACGCACAAAGCCGCCCACCATGCGCGTGCCCCAGGCCCGCGAGGCCAGCATCTTGAGTTGCTGGTAGCGGCGGCGCCACCAGGGCGCTTTGCGATTGCCCATCATGCCCGTCCCCCCTCACCCGCACCGGCCTGGGCCCGCCGCGGCAGGGCCCAGAAAAACCAGCTGAAATAAACCGTCATCGCCACCGACACCCCCCAGGCCGCGCCCCACAAGCCGCCCAGTTGCAAACCCACGGCCAGGCCCAGCACAAACAGGGCCTGTCCCACCAAGGCCAGCCGCAAGGCCCAGGCCTGCTGCTGCCAGGCCATGGTGGCCACCGACAGGGGCGAGGCCACAAAATGCAGGGCGATATAGGGCGCCAGGCCGCGCGCCAACATGCCCGCATCATGCCAGCGCTCGCCAAACACCCAGGTGAACAGCGCCGGGCCGAAAGCCATCAAGCCCAGCATCAGCGGCAGGGCCAGCAGGCAGAGCAAAAAAGTCAGCTTGCGCACCAGGGCCGCCGCCTCCGCCGCGCTGCGCGCCGCCACCAGGCGCGGGTAGAGCGCCTGCGACAAGGCCCCGCCCACCAAGCCGGCCGGCGCCTTCAGATAGCGCAGGGCCAGGGCCCAGTAGCCGGCGGCCGCATCGCCGCTCCAGGCCGCCAGCAGCAGCATGGCCAGGCTGTCCTGCAGGGCGCCGGCAAAAGCATGCGGGGTGTTGAGCAGGGGGAAGTCGCGGTGCTTGCGCGCCATGGCGGCCAGATCAGCGCGCGGCAGCTGCCACAGCCCTGCCCAGCCGCCGATAGGCGCGGGCCGCGCCAGCAGAGCGGCGGTCAACAGGCCCGCCAGCACGGGGCCCAGCAGCAGGCCCCAAACCCCGGAATCAAGCAGACCCAGGGCCAGCTGAATCAAGGCGCCACCGCCGTAAAGCAGCACGCGCCCAAAGGCCAGCATTTGAAAGCGCTGGGCCCGCGTGGCCCACATCGTCAGCCATTGCGTGGCGCCGCCGGCCAGCACGGCCAGGGGCAGCAGCAAGGCCGAGGCCTGTTGCTGCCACCAGGCCAGGCCCAGCCCCAGCAAGACACTGACCCCGCTGACGGCCAGCAGCACGCGGGCGCACAGCGCCATCAGCAGGCGGGCGCGGCCCGCCTCCGTTTCCAGCGGCAGGGCGAATTCGTAGCGGGCACAGGCCACCACGGCCACATTGCTGGCCAGGGCCCAGACAAAGGCGAACTGGCCGAACTGGCCCGGCGTGTAGATGCGGGTCAGCCAGGGGCCCAACAAGAGGGGTAGCAGCTGGGCCAGCGCGCCGCCCAGCAAAAGCGTCAGGGTGGAGCGCAGCAGGCCGGAGCGCAGGGTTGCGCTCATGCCCTCATGGCTCCAGGCCGTCCAAGGCCTGGGTCAAGGCCAGAATGACCTGATCCTGCTGCGCCTCGCTCAGATCGGCACTCATGGGCAGGCTCATCACGCTTTGTGCGGCACGCTCGGCATGCGGGAAGCTCTGGCCCTGGGCCCACTGGGCATAGGCCGGCTGCTGGTGCAAGGGCTTGGGGTAGTGCACGGCCGTGGGCACGCCGGCGGCGCTGAGACGCTGCTGCACCTGGCTGCGCGCCTGCACATGCAGGGTGAATTGGGCCCAGACGCAATCGCGGTCGGGGCGCAGCGCCAGCCGCTGCACCGGCAACTTTTCCAGCAGGGCTTGATAGCGCGCGCCGATGGCCAGGCGGCGGGCAATCTCCCACTCAAAGCGCTCCAGCTTGGCCAGCACCACGGCGCATTGCAAGGTATCCATGCGGCCGCCCACGCCCACCCGGGTGTGGGTGTAGCGCTGGCTCTGGCCGTGGACACGGATCTCGCGCGCGGCCTGGGCCAGGCCATCGTCGTCGGTGAACAGCGCCCCGCCGTCGCCATAGCAGCCCAGCGGCTTGCTGGGGAAGAAGCTGGTCGCGCCGAAGGTGGAGAGGCCGCAGCTGCGGCGCCCCTTGTAGCTGGCACCAAAACTCTGCGCCGCGTCCTCGATCACGGCCAGACCATGGGCGGCGGCGATAGCATTGATCTCGTCCATATCGCCGACCTGGCCGTACAGGCTGACCGGCATGATGGCGCGTGTCTTGGACGTGATGGCCGCAGCGATCAGGCTGGCGTCGATATTGCAGGTGTCGGGCTCGATATCCACAAACACCGGCACGCCGCCCAGCAGGACGATGACCTCGGCCGTGGCGGCAAAGGTGAAGGGCGTGGTGATGACCTCGTCGCCGGGCTTGAGGTCCAGGGCCATCAGGGCGATCAGCAAGGCCTCGGTGCCACTGGAGACGGTGATGCAATGCCGGGTGCCCACGAAGGCGGCCAGCTTGTCCTCCAACTCCTTGACCTCGGGGCCCATGATGTATTGGCCGTGATCCAGCACGCGCTGGATGCGCGCGTCCACGCTGGGCTTGAGCGCGGCGTATTGGGCCTTCAGGTCGATAAAGGGCAGAGCGCTCACAAACTTCCTTGCTGCAATAACAAACACTGCTCGCCCTGCAGGGCGTAGACATCGCCGGTGGCGGCGCAACGGGCCTGGCCGTCCACAAACTGCAGGCGCTCGCCATGGCGGCTCATCCAGCCGATTCTCCGCGCCGGCACGCCCACCATCAGCGCGAAATCTTGCACATCTTTTTGCACCACGGCGCCGGCACCCACAAAGGCATAACGCCCTATCGTGACGCCACAGACGATGGTGCAATTGGCCCCCAGCGTGGCGCCCTGCTTCACCAGGGTGCGGCGGTACTCATGCTTGCGCACCACGGCCGCCCGCGGGTTGTAGACATTGGTGAACACCATGCTGGGGCCGCAGAACACATCGTCCTCCAGCGTCACCGCGTCGTACACCGAGACGTTGTTCTGCACCCGCACGTTATCGCCCAGGCTGACGTCGTTGCCCACGTACACGCCCTGGCCCAGGGCGCAGCCCGCACCGATGCGCGCGCCCGGGCTCACATGGGCAAAGTGCCAGACTTTTGTGCCCTCGCCCAGCTGTGCGCCCTCATCGACGATGGCGGATTCGTGTTTCCAATAACTCATGTCAGAACACCAAGGGCAGGCCGACGCGCTGGCCGTCACGGGCCGAGCGGTAAGCGGCAATCAGAATCTCCAGCGAGCGCAAGCCCTCGTAGCCATCCACGGCGGCGTCGGCCTCGCCGCGCAGGGTCTTGATGACGTTATCGTAGTAGAGCGGGTGGCCGAAGCCGTAGACGCTCGTGGTCTCATAACTGGCCGCCTTGATGGCAGCGTCCTCGGGCCGTTCATCGGCAAACTGCCAATGCTCGATCTTGTTGACCGCCGTGCCGCCGATCTTGACCGTGCCCTTCTCACCCAGGATGGTGATGGAGCCTTCCAGATTCTGCGGATAGGTCAGCATGGTGACGTTGATGGAGCCCAGGCCGCCCTGGCGCAGGCGAACGCTCAGCACACCGGTGTCCTCGGCCTCGATATCGCGGTCCAGCGTGGCGGTATAGGCGTGGACGCTGTCCACCGGACCCACCAGCCAGTCCAGCAGATCGACGTAATGGCTGGCCTGGTTCATAAAGGCACCGCCGTCCAGATCCCAGCGGCCGCGCCAGGGGGCGGCGTCGTAATAGCTTTGCGGCCGGGTCCAGAACACATTGACGGTGCTCAGGAAGATGCGGCCAAAACGGCCCTGCTTGATCGCCTGCCGCACGGCCTGCACCGTGGCGTTCAAGCGGTTTTGCTTGACCACGAAGAGCTTCACCCCCGCGTCGCGGCAGGCGCGCACCATGGCCATGCCCTCGTCGAACTTGGTGGCCATGGGCTTTTCGCTCAGCACATGGCGGCCGCTAGCGGCCACTTGCATGGCTTGCTGGGGGTGCAGACCGCTGGGCGTGGCCAGCACCACCACATCGGCGTCCGTGCCGGCCAGCAAGGCATCCAGGCTGGCAAAGCCCGCCGCGCCGGTAGCGACCACAGCGGCGGCCAGGGCCTCGGGGCGGGTGTCGCAGACGGCCACCAGGCGCGCGCGCGCGCCATGCGCGGCAATGGCCTCGATATGGTTCTTGGCGATACGGCCGCAACCCACCAAGGCAAAGCGAATGGGGCGGTCAAGAATGGGCAGGTTCACGCGCGGCAGGCTGGGATGAAAGAGAGCTGATTCTAAGAGAGGGGATGCGTGGAAACATCGGTATCTGCAAGCGGCCGCCACGCCTGCGCCTAAAATCGCGGCAAATTCCTAGAGTTGATGATGACCACCCACACTCCCGCCGCCCCTCACCACAGCCCCGTCGCCCAAGACGAAAACCAGCTCATCACCGAGCGCCGCGAGAAACTGGCCGCCCTGCGTGCCAAGACCGCCGTCCCCTTCCCCAACGATTTCAAGCCCAAGCACCGCGCCCTGCCCCTGAGCCAGCGCTATGGCGACCTGGACAACGAGGCGCTGGAGCCGCAGGCCGTGACCGTCAGCATCGCCGGCCGCTTGATGCTCAAGCGGGTGATGGGCAAGGCCAGCTTCGGCACCGTGCAGGACGCCACCGGCCGCATCCAGCTCTTCGTCACCAAGGACGGCGTGGGCGAGGAGAGTTACGAGGCCTTCAAGCACCTGGACCTGGGCGATATCGTCGGCGCCGAAGGCCTGCTCTTCAAGACCAAGACCGGCGAACTGTCGGTGCGCGTCACGACGCTGCGCCTGCTGACCAAGAGCCTGCGCCCCCTGCCCGACAAGTTCCACGGCATGGCCGACCAGGAGCAGAAGTACCGCCAGCGCTATGTGGACCTGATCACCGACGAGCAGGCCCGCGCCCGTTTCGTGGCCCGCTCCAAGGCCGTCTCCTCGATCCGCAGCTTCATGGTCGAGCATGAGTTCCTGGAAGTGGAAACGCCCATGCTGCACCCCATTCCAGGCGGTGCGAATGCCAAGCCCTTCATCACCCACCACAATGCGCTGGACCAGGAGATGTATCTGCGCATCGCGCCCGAGCTCTACCTGAAGCGCCTGGTGGTGGGCGGTTTCGAGCGGGTGTTCGAGATCAACCGCAACTTCCGCAACGAGGGCATCTCGGTCCGGCACAACCCCGAGTTCACGATGATGGAGTTCTATGCGGCCTACTGGACGCACCATGATCTGATGGACTTCACCGAGGAAGTGCTGCGCCACGCCGCCCGCGCCGCCACCGGCAGTGCCCGCGTCAGCTACGCCGGCAAGGAAGTGCATCTGGACCAGCCTTTTGCCCGCCTGTCGGTGCGCGACTCGCTGGTGGCCCATGCCGGCCTGACGGCAGCCCAAGCCGATGACGCCGAACTGCTGCGCGCCAAGCTCAAGGAGCTGGGCGAGGAAGCGCCCAAGCACTGGACCCTGCCCGAGCTGCAATTCGGCATGTTCGAGGCCGTGGTCGAAGAAAAGCTCTGGCAGCCCACCTTCATCATCGACTACCCGGTCGAGGTCTCGCCCCTGGCCCGCGCCTCCGACAGCAACCCCAAGATCACCGAGCGCTTCGAGCTCTTCATCACCGGCCGCGAGTACGCCAACGGCTTCTCGGAGCTGAACGACGCCGAGGACCAGGCCGCCCGCTTCCAGGCCCAGGTGGCCAATAAGGACGCTGGCGACGAGGAGGCCATGTTCTACGACGCCGACTTCATCCGCGCCCTGGAATACGGCATGCCCCCGACCGGCGGCTGCGGCATCGGCATCGACCGGCTGATGATGCTGATCACCGATTCGCCTAGCATCCGGGACATCATCCTGTTCCCCGCGCTGCGCCGGGAAGCTTGAAAGAGTATTCGGGCCGAGCGCCGGGCCGCTCCCAAGCCGGCCCGCGCTGGCGACGCTTGGCGGTCAAGCCGCCGAGCGTCGCCGTCCCCCCGGGGGACCGACCGGGCTCGCCCGCGTTCAGCGGGGCGAGACTGGGCGAGGGGCCTACTTTCACTTCAGCGCTTGCCGTGCTTGAAAGCCGGCGCCCGCTTGTTCAGGAAAGCATCCATGCCCTCGCGCTGATCGTCGGTGCCGAAGACGGCATGGAAGACGCGGCGCTCGGAGCTGACGCCCTCCTTCAGCCCGCTCTCGAAGCTGCGGTTGACCAGCTCCTTGATCAGCTGCAGGGCCGGCGCGCTGAAGCCGTTGATGGTCTCGGCGGCGGCCAGGGTTTCTTCCAGCAATTTGTCGGCCGGCACCACGCGCGAGACCAGACCGCTGCGCTCGGCCTCTAGAGCGTCCATCATGCGGGCGGTCAGCAACAGGTCCATGGCCTTGGCCTTGCCGACGGCGCGCGGCAGGCGCTGGGTGCCGCCGGCGCCGGGCGTTACGCCCAGCTTGACCTCGGGCTGGCCGAACTTGGCCGTGTCGGCCGCGATGATGAAGTCGCACATCATCGCCAGCTCGCAACCGCCGCCCAGGGCAAAGCCGGCCACGGCCGCGATCACCGGCTTCTTGACCCGCAGGATGTGCTCCCAGTTGCGGGTGATCATGTCGGTACGGACGGCGCTCTGGAAGTCGTGCTGGGCCAGGGTCGGGATGTCGGCGCCGGCGGCAAAGGCGCGCTCCGAGCCGGTCAGCACGATGCAGCCAATGCTGTCGTCGGCATCAAAAGCCAGCAAGGCCTCGCCCAACTCGTCGAACAAGGGGTCACTCAAGGCGTTCAAGGCCTTGGGGCGGTTGAGGGTGATAACGGCCGTCTTGCGCGGGCCCTCGCCATGCACGGCGGTGATGATGCATTCGTAGCTCATGAGATCTCCTTGGGGCTTTGTGGGCAAAAAAATCAGGGCTCAGGCTCGGCCTGCAGTGGCGGCGCCTTGAGCATCAGGTCAACAAAATTCTTTTCATCCTGGCGTATGCGTATGCGCACCGGCAAGTATTGCAGGCTTGGTGCCAGCCAGACCTCGGCCGTCAAATCGCCGCCACTGGCCACCACGCTGGGCCGCAGATGCCAGGTGGCCAAGGCGCCCATGGGCGTGGGCAGCAACTCCTCGCCCAGCACCTCGTAACGCCAGCGGTACTGGCGGCGCGGCAAGACCAGGGGCAGCTCCAGCACCAGGCCCGGCCGCATCTGCTCGCGCCCGGTCAGGAAGAGCCAGGTCAGCTGCACGAACTGGCTGGCGGCGTCTTGCGAGCCGGCGGCCAAGGCCTCCTCGCGGCCATCGGCCAGACGCAGGCTGTCACCCTGGAACAGCAGGCTGAGGCGCCGCAGCTCACCCAGGATGAATTTGGTGTCCTCGTCATAGCGCCGCGGCGAGATGCCGTTCGGCCCCAGCACCCCGTCGCTGCTCATGCGCCGCGACAACAGCGGCGCGAAGACTGGCCCCACACCCACCTCCAGATGCACCTGGTAGCGGCTGCCCTGGCGTATCCACGCCACCTGGGCCTGGCCGGTAACGGCGCCGCGGTAATTGCCCGTCAGCTCATAGCTGAGCCGGGTCGAGGGCGGCCACTCGGGGCCGGGCTCCTGGTTCGCCAGGTCTTGCGGCGCGGAGGCCGCCGCAGCGGGCTTGGCGGAAGCTTCGGCATCCGCCTCGGCTGCGCTGGCGGCCAGCTCAGGCGCGGAGGCCGCCTCAGCCTGAGGCTCGGCCGCAGGAATTGGGGCCTCGGGCGGCAAGGCGGCGGCCGCTTGCGCGGGCACGACGGGAGGCCGGGGCTTGCTTGCAAGAGGCTTGGGCAAGGCCGCCACGGGCTCGGGCCGCAGTTCCCGCACATAGCTCACCGACAGACGCGGCGGCGCCTCATCCAGGGGCTGCCAGGACCGCAGCAGCGTTTGCAAGCCATGGCCCACGCAGCCGTGTACCAGCAGCACCGGCAGCAGGATCAGGGCGGCCGGCCAGACCCTTTTTTTTCGCTGGCCCGACTTCAACCGGCCAGCCATGCGCGGCGCAGATGGGACACCCGCAGCGCTGGTTTCTCGGCCGGGCTCAGCAGGACGGCGGCACCGGTGGCGGCGGCCTGCAAGCCGCCGGTGGCGGGCAGATCCAGGCCTATGCTCAGCAGGCGCTGATCGCGGGCCAGCAGAAACTCCAGACGGGTCTGGGTGGCGGCCAGGCTCAGCAAGACATCGTCCAGCCGGCGCAGGCGCCAGCCATTGCAGCCCAGCAATTCATCGCCGGCCGACAAGCCAGCCTCCTGGGCCAGCGAGCCCGCCAGCACCTGCTTGATCTGCACGCCGGCCAGCGCCGACTCATTCACCCGCAGACCCAGGCGCTGGGCCACCGTGGCCTTGTCGCTCTGCCACTGCACGCCAAAGCGCTCCAGCAGCAGGGGCAGGGGCAGATCGGCCGTGCCATGCACCCAGGCCCGCAGCTCCTCGGCCATTTCGGGGCCGGCCAAGTCGGCCAGCAGGGCCAGGATGTCGGCCTCGCTGATGGGCCCGCCCTGGCTGCGCTGCCACAGGCCACGCATCAAGGCATCCAGGCTCGAAGGCGCCTCGGCCCCGGGCCCCGGGCTCGCGGCGCTGCGCAAGCTCAGGTCGGTGGCCAGCGCCAGCAAGGCGCCCTTGCCGTAATAGCTGATGGTGGCATTGGGCGTGTTCTCGTCCGGCCGGTAGTACTTGGTCCAGGCATCGAAGCTGGCCTGGGCCAGGCTCTGCACCTGGCGGCCCGGCGTGGCCAACACACCGCTGAGGGTCGTGGCCAGCAGCTTGAGATAGCGCGCCTCGTCGATCAGGCCGCAGCGCACCAGGGTCAGATCGTCGTAGTAGGAGGTGAAGCCCTCGAAGAACCAGAGCAGCTCGGTGTAGTTTTCGCGCTCGTAATCCAGCCGGGCAAACTCCGCCGGTTTCAGGCGTTTGACATTCCAGGCATGGAAGTACTCATGGCTGATCAGGCCCAGCAGCTGCACATAACCGTCACTCAGCTCGGCCTGGCCTTGGCGAGGCAGATTGCGGCGCGGCGCGATCAAGGCCGTGCTGGCGCCATGCTCCAGGCCGCCATAGCCCTCGTCCACCGCATTGAGCATGAACAGATACTCGGCAAAGGGCGGGCGCTCGCTGCGCTTGGACGCGGGGCCATGCCACATGGCGATCTGCGATTCGCAAATCTTCTGCGAATCGCGCAGCAGGCGCTCGCCATCAAAACTGGGCAGGGCGCCGCTGAGCACAAAGCGGTGACGCACGCCGCCGGCCTCGAACTCCCCCTGCCAGAACTCGCCCAGCTCGAAGGGGTGGTCCAGCAGCTCGTCGTAGTTGGCGGCCTGGAACTCGCCCGCGGCGGTCTGCGGCAGGGTCGTGGCCACGGCCCAACGAGCGGGCAGCTCACCCAGGCTCAGCTGCTGCGGCTCGGCCTCGCGGCCATGCACTTTCAGCAACAGGCTGCTGCCGTTGAAAAAGCCTCGCTGCGCGTCCAGAAAGGCGGTGCGCACCGAGTTGTCAAAAGCATAGATCCGGTAGTGCAGCACCAGGGCGCTGCGGCCGCTGCAGCGCACCTGCCAGCGCGATTTGTCGAGCTGCTCGACGCCCAACTCGCGGCTGCCCTGGCTGGCGCGCAGGCCGCTGAGGTGGCGGGCAAACTCGCGCAAGAGATAGCTGCCCGGGATCCAGCTCGGCAGGCTCAGTTCCTGCACCGCGGCAGGGGTCGGAATCGTCAGTGTGATCTGGTAGTAATGCTTGTGCGGCTGCTCCAGATCGACACGGTAGCTGATGAGGGCCATTGTTCTTGTTCTTTCGGGAAGCGGGGCGGCTCAGCTGCCGGCCGCCGCCAAAAAACAGCTCAGGGCGGCGACCGCGCTGAGCCGGAAGCGCAGCGTCAACCAGGCGGAGGCACCCAGGCCGGGGTAGAGGCGGCGGTCGACCAGATAGCAGACGATCAGCATCACCCCGTGCAAGACCAGGCCGGCGTAAGCCGGCATCATCACCGCCATCCAGGCCACGGCCGCGGGCACGATGCCCCAGACAAAGGGCTGGGGCGAATGGCCGGGGCTGACAAAGGCCAGGCCCCAGTAGATGCCGCCCAGCAAGGAGATGACCAAGGCCGCATACGCCGACAGGCCCAGGGCGGCGTAGTAGTGCGCATCCAGATTGCGGTCGCCGATCAGCCAGACCAGCAAGGCGCCCAGCACAAAGGGCAGGAGGCCCAGATGCCCCAGCTTCATGGCCATGGGATGCAGGGGCAAGGCGGGCGTAGGAGCCGGGTGTACAGCAGCGGCGGTCATGGTGTTGAACTTGGTGGCGAAGAGATCAGGACTTGTCGGCCTTGCCCACGCTTTGCAGGCGCTTTTCCAACTGGTCGGCATTCAGGGCACCCGGCACCCGGCTGCCATCCTCAAAAATAATCGCCGGTGTGCCGTTGACGTGGTGGCGGCGCGCCAGGGCCATATTGCGCTCGATGGCGCCGTCATCGCAGGCGCCCATGGCCTTGGGCGGGGCCTTGCCCTCCACCATCCAGTTGACCCAGGTCGAGGTCGAGTCCTTGGCGCACCAGATGGCGCGCGATTTGTCCGGCGAGTCGCCGCCCAGGATGGGGATCAAAAAGGTGTAGACGGTCACGTCCTTGACGTCCTGCAGGCTGCGCTCGAAGCGCTTGCAGTAACCGCAGTTGGGGTCGGCAAAGACGGCGATGCGGCGCTTGCCATTGCCGCTCTTCCAGACGATGGCGTCTTTCAGCGGCAGGGCCGCGAAGTCGATCGCATTGATCTTGGACAGCCGTTCCTCGGTCAGATTCTTGCGGGTCCGCAGGTCGAAGAGTTCGCCTTCGACCCAGAAGCTGCCGCTGGCATCGGTATAGCGCAACTCATTGCCGATGCGCACCTCCCACAGGCCGGGCATGGGGCTGGGCCGCACTTCCTCGATCTTGGGCAGGCCGTTGAGGCGCTCGCTCAGCGCCTTGCGGATCACCGCCTCGTTGGCCGTGGCGGCCAGGGGCAAACAGGCCAGCAAGCTCAGGCAGAGGCTGAAACGGCGCAAGGGTTTGGGCAACAAGCTCATTCGGATCTCGATCTCTCAACAAAGCAGAATTTCACGCCCCCAGGGCGCGCTGGGTCAACCAGCGTTTCAGGGGAGCCAAGGAATTCAGCGCGCCCATGCCGGTGTTGCGCAAGGTGCGCAAGGCCGCGGCGTCGCTGGCAAACATCTTCAACAAGCCATCGGTCAGCTCGCCCATGGCCCAGGTATCGAGCTGACGGGCGCGCACATAGCGACGCAGCAGTTTTTCATCGCCCAGGCTGCGCCAGCTCTCGCGCTCGGCGATGACGGTCGTCAAGGCCGCCACATCGGCCAGGCCCAGATTCAGGCCTTGGCCCGCCAAGGGATGCACCAGATGGGCCGCATCGCCGGCCAAGGCCCAGCCCGGGCCAATCAAGGGCTCGGCCCGCGCCAGCGCCAAGGGCCAGGACGAAAGACCGCTGGCCAGGCGCAGACGCCCGGCCTCGCCCTGGCTGGCGTCGTTCAAGGCTTGCTCGAACTCGGCCGCGCCGGCCGCCAGCAGCTCGGTGGCGCGCGCCTCGGGCAGCGACCAGACCAGGCCGAAAGAGGCGCCCGGCTCGGGCTTGGCAATCGGCAGCAGGGCCAGGATGTCGGGGGAGCGAAACCACTGATGGGCCACGCCCTGATGCGGGCGATCCGTGGCCAAACGCGCGGCAATGGCGCGGTGGCCATAGCTGTGCTTTTCAAACTTGACGCCCAGCTCGCCCCGCAGGGCCGAATCGCGGCCCTCGCACAAGACGCTCAGGGCGGCCGGCACGGCGGCGTCCACCAACTGCACATGGGGGGCAAAGCGCAGGGCCTGGGCCAGCTGCTGCTCCAGTGCCGCGGCATCGACGATGAAGGCCAGCTCGGCCACGCCCTGCTGCCAGCTGGAAAACTCCAGCAAGGCGCCGGCCGCGTCGCCGCGTATCTTCATATCGTAGACCGGCGTGATCGCGTCGGCCGGCAAGGAATCCCAGACCTTGAGCTCGCGCAGCAAGCGCAGCGAGGCGGCATTGAGCGCATAGCTGCGCACATCTTCCCGCTGCGCCTGGCTGGGCTCGGCGCTGGCCAGCAAGGCCACACGCAAGCCTTTGGCGCCCAGCGCCAAAGCCAGGCTGCGGCCGACACAGCCGCTTCCACGGACCAAGACTTCATAGCTTTGCATGCGGGCATTGTAGGCAGGCAATGCGGCCACACTGTGGCGCGCATGCCCATGCTGGCGGCCACCCGGATTGGCAGGCGAACGGCGAGCGGACGCGCAGTTGCGACGGGGCCCGGGCAAGGACCGGGTGCAAGACGACTAAAATCCCGTCTTTGCGCCAAGCGCGCCTTAGCCAGAAAGTTTTCCATGAGTCTCAAATGCGGCATCGTTGGCCTGCCCAATGTCGGCAAGTCCACCCTCTTCAACGCGCTGACCAAGGCCGGCATCGCCGCTGAGAACTACCCGTTCTGCACCATCGAGCCCAATGTGGGCGTGGTGGAACTGCCCGACCCGCGTCTGGCGGCCCTGGCCGAAATCGTCAAGCCGGAGCGCGTGCTGCCGGCCGTGGTCGAGTTCGTGGACATCGCCGGCCTGGTGGCGGGCGCCTCCAAGGGCGAGGGCCTGGGCAATAAATTCCTCTCCCATATCCGCGAGACCGACGCCATCGTCAATGTGGTGCGCTGCTTCGAGGACGGCAATGTGGTCCACGTCAGCGGCCGGGTCGACCCCATCGCCGACATCGAGGTGATACAGACCGAGCTCTGCCTGGCCGATATGGGCACGGTGGAAAAAAGCCTGCACCGCTACAACAAGGCGGCGCGGGCCGGCGACAAGGAAGCCATCGCCCTGGTCAAGGTGCTGGAGAAATGCGAGGCCGCGCTCAACGAGGCCAAGCCCGTGCGCACCATTGACTTCAGCAAGGAAGAGTTGGTCCTGCTCAAGCCCCTGTGCCTGATCACGGCCAAGCCGGCCATGTTCGTGGCCAATGTTTCGGAGGACGGCTTCGAGAACAACCCCTTCCTGGACCGACTGAAGGCCTACGCTGCGGCACAGAACGGCCCCGTCGTGGCCATCTGCGCCAAGACCGAGGCCGAGCTGTCGGAAATGAGCGATGAGGACCGCGCCATGTTCCTGGCCGAAATGGGCCAGGACGAGCCGGGCCTGAACCGCCTGATCCGCGCCGGCTTCAGCCTGCTGGGCCTGCAGACCTATTTCACCGCCGGCGTCAAGGAAGTACGCGCCTGGACCATCCACAAGGGCGACACCGGCCCGCAAGCCGCCGGCGTGATCCACACCGACTTCGAGCGCGGCTATATCCGCGCCCAGACCATCGCCTATGAGGACTTCATCACCTACAAGGGTGAGCAAGGCGCCAAGGACGCCGGCAAGATGCGCGCCGAAGGCAAGGAATACGTGGTCAAGGATGGCGATGTGCTGAACTTTTTGTTCAACGTCTGAGCCCCAGCAAAGCCCGCAGCAGCGGGCTTTTTCTTTGGCCGGCCCCGAAATTTCTGCTGCGGCCCAGCTTTTTTTGCGAGAAGCGCCGAGAAAGTGCCGGCGGCATTGCTTGATTGCTGGATTCAAGTCTTCGGGAGACCGCAAAATAGCCAGTGAATGAAGCGGGGGCGGCTCGCCGCCTTCCTTC
Organism: Roseateles oligotrophus; assembly: GCF_014204525.1. Classification (GTDB taxonomy): domain Bacteria; phylum Pseudomonadota; class Gammaproteobacteria; order Burkholderiales; family Burkholderiaceae_C; genus Paucibacter_A; species Paucibacter_A oligotrophus_A. The sequence goes on along the minus strand of NZ_JACHLP010000016.1, from coordinate 6,138 downwards.
CCGCCCCTTCCAAAGCGCCTTTTAGCTGACACCTTCCATGACCTCTACCGAACTGGTTTCCCAACCCGGCTCCCAAGCGCTGCAAACCACCGGTCAAGCTCGGCCCGATTCCAAGCAGTACCTGACCTTCCGCATCAGCGCCGAGGAATATGGCCTGGACATCTTGCGCGTGCAGGAGATCCGCTCCTACGAGGCCCCGACCCGGGTGGCCAATGCGCCGGCCTTCATCAAGGGCGTGACCAATCTGCGTGGCGTCATCGTGCCCATCGTGGATCTGCGCATGCGCCTGGGCCAGGCGGCCGAGTACACCGATTTCACCGTGGTGATCGTGCTCAATGTCTGCCAGCGCATCGTCGGCATCGTGGTGGACTCGGTCTCGGACGTGCTGGAACTCAATGTCGAGCAGATCAAGCCGCCACCCGAAGTCGCCTGCGCCATGGACGCCCGCTTCATCACCGGCCTGGGCAAGATTGCCGAGCGCATGCTGATCCTGCTGGACATCGAAGCCATGGTCGCCAGCCCGGATTTCGGCTTGATTGACTGAAAGCCTCCCGCTATTCCAGCCTGGAAGTTAGTGGGCACCCTCAGTTTTTACCGTACAAATCCTACACAATTTCAATAGCCTTTCGCCATTGGCACTCATTTGCCACGAGTGCTAATATCTTCTTTATCGAACGGCCACACGTTCGAACTGCGAAGGATGAAATGATGACGATGGTGACCCCTGCTGCTGCACTGACGGTCCGCGACCCCTGGTCGCTGGTGCCCTCCCTGGGCAATCTGGATGCCTACATTTCCGCCGTGAACCGCCTGCCCCTGCTGACGCCCGAAGAGGAAAGCAGCGCCGCCCGCCGCCTGCGCGACAGCGGCGACCTGGAAGCGGCCGGTAAATTGGTGCTCTCCCATCTGCGTCTGGTGGTGTCCATCTCACGTCAATACATGGGTTACGGCCTGCCCCAGGGCGATCTGATCCAGGAAGGCAATGTGGGCCTGATGAAGGCCGTCAAGCGCTACGACCCCGACCAGGGCGTGCGCCTGGTCAGCTATGCCATGCACTGGATCAAGGCCGAGATCCACGAATACGTGCTGCGCAACTGGCGCATGGTCAAGGTCGCCACCACCAAGGCTCAGCGCAAGCTCTTCTTCAATCTGCGCTCCATGAAGCACAGCATGAAGGAAGAGCAGAGCGACGACCTGACGCACCGCTTGAGCCTGACCGAGGCCCAGCTGGCCCATGTGGCCAAGGAGCTGAACGTCAAGCGCGAGGAAGTGCTGGAGATGGAAACCCGCATGTCCGGCGGCGATGTGGCCCTGGAGCCGCTGAGCGACGACGACGGCGAGGCCTATGCCCCGATCGCCTATCTGGCCGACGAAAGCCAGGAACCGACCCGTGTGCTGGAAGCGCAGGCCCGTGACTCCCTGGCCAGCGACGGCATCACGCGCGCCCTGGAGGCCCTGGACGAGCGCAGCCGCCGCATCGTCGAAGAGCGCTGGCTCAAGGTCAACGACGACGCCAGCGGCGGCATGACCCTGCACGAACTGGCGGCCGAATACGGCGTCAGCGCCGAACGCATCCGCCAGATCGAGGTGGCGGCGATGAAGAAGATGCGCAAGGCCCTGACACCGGCCTGAACAGCGCCCAAGAAAAAGCCCCGACGCATGCGCCGGGGCTTTTTTCATGGAGCAAAGGGTATTCGGGCCGAGCGCCGGGCCGCCCCAAGCCGGCCCGCCTGAGGCCGTTTGCGGCTCAATGCCGCAAACGGCCTCGTCCCCCGGGGGACCGACCAAACTCGCCCGCGTTCAGCGGGGCGAGCTTGGGCGAGGGGCTCATTTCTCAGCCAGCAGGATCTTGATATCGTCCGCCAGCGCCTGAGCGCCCGAGCCGTAGCGCGAGAACACCCGCACCCGGCCCTGGGTGTCGTAGATGAAGCTGGCGGCGGTGTGGTCCATGGTGTAGCTCTCGGGCGTCTTGCCCGGCACCTTGGCGTAGAAGACCTTGAATTCCTTGGCCATGGCCTTGGTCTGCTCCTCGCTGCCGCGCAAGGCCACAAAGCTCGGGTCAAAGCTGTTGAGATAAGCCTTCAGCAAGGGCGCGGTGTCCCGCTCGGGGTCCACCGTCACAAAGATGCCCTGCACCCGCGCGCCATCCGCCCCCAGGGAACGCTTGACCTCGGCCAGCTCGGCCAAGGTGGTGGGGCAGACATCGGGGCATTGGGTGTAGCCAAAGAAGACCACCACCACCTTGCCCTTGAACTCGGCCAGGCTGCGGGCGCGACCGTCCTGATCGCTGAGGTTCAGATTGCGCGCGTACTCGGCGCCGCTCAGGTCCACGCCCTTGAAGGCCGGCTTGTCGGCGGCACCCAGACCCAGCTTGTCGCAGGCGCCGAGAGCCAGGACCAGGCTGGAGGCGAGCAGAAGTTTGATGAAAGAACGAGCGGGAGTTTTCATAGCGAAGAAGAAGCTTCAGCGGATCCAGGGCGAGAGGTAGTGATCCACCAGCAAGGCCGCGAACAGCAGGGACAGATGCAGGATGGAAAAGCGGAAGGTGCTGCGCGCCAACTCATCGGAGTAGTTGCGCCAAAGCTGCCAAGCATAAGCGCAGAAACCCAGGCCCAGCAGCAAGGCGCTGACCAGATAGACCCAGCCACTCATGCCGGTCAAAAACGGCAGCAGGGTCGCGGCCAGCAAGATCCAGGTGTAGAGAAAGATCTGCAAGCGGGTGTATTCCGAGCCATGGGTCACCGGCAGCATGGGCAGGCCGGCCTTGCGGTACTCCTCGGTGCGGTACAGGGCCAGGGCCCAGAAATGCGGCGGCGTCCACAGAAAAATGATCAGGCACAGCAGCAAGGCCTCGGGGCCGACATCACCCCGCATGGCCGCCCAGCCCAGCACCGGTGGCATGGCGCCGGAGGCGCCGCCGATGACGATGTTCTGCGGCGTCATGGGCTTGAGCACCACGGTGTAGATGACGGCATAGCCGATGAAGGTGGCAAAGGTCAGCCACATGGTCAGCGGATTGACCCAGACCCAGAGAATGGCCGAGCCCAGCGCGCACAGCAGGGCGGAGAAGATCAGCGTCTGCCCCCGGCTCAGCTGGCCCTTGGCGGTGGCGCGCCAGGCGGTGCGCTTCATCTTGGCATCGATCTGCTGCTCGATCAGGCAATTGAAGGCGGCCGCCGCACCGGCCACCAGCCAGATGCCCACGGTGGCGGCCAGGATGGCCCCCCATTGCGCGCCCGAGGGCAGGCCGGGCACGGCCAAGGCCATACCGATGATGGCGCAGAACACGATCAGCTGCACCACGCGCGGCTTGGTCAGCTGGTAGTACTGCTGCCAGCGGGAGCTCATGCCGGTGCCCGCGGCGAGGGAGGGATTGGAAGCCATAGCAAGGAAACGGGTCGGTATTCGAGGTCAGGCACCGGCAGGGGCGCGCGGTGAAGAAGTGGCGGGGGCCGCGGCCGGCCGGGCAGCGCCCTGCCCTTGGCGGATCTGCGCCAGCATGAAGCTCATCAGCATCAAGAGCATGGCCGCGCCGCCGGTATGGGCCAGGGCCGCCAGCATGGGCCAGTCCAGCACCACATTGGACAGGCCGCTCGCCAACTGCCAGGCCGCCGCCCACAGCAAGCGCCGGGCCCAGATGCGGGCCTGCGGCTGGCCGCTAGCCCACAGCGCCCAGCACATCAGCCCCAGGCCGCTGAACACCAGCAGGGCGCCGATGCGGTGCACCATATGAATGGCGGTCAACGCCGCAAACGGCAGCCAGCCGCCGTCGGCGCCCACGCCCAGCTCGCGCCAGAGGGTGAAGCCATGCTCGAAGTCCATGGCCGGCCACCACTGGCCGCCCTGGCAGGTGGGGAATTCCGAGCAGGCCAGCACCGCGTAATTGGTGCTCACCCAGGCCCCCAGGGCAACCTGGACCAGCAGGGCCAGCAAGAGCAGCCAGGCGCCGCGGCGCAGGGCCGGACGCAGGCGCAAGGGCTGGGGCTCGTAGGCCTGGGCCTGCCAGGCCAGCAGCATCAAGAGCCCCACGCCGCCCAGCAGATGCAGGGTGACGATGGCGGGGAAGAGCTTCATGGTCACCGTCAACGCGCCGAAAGCGCCCTGCATACAGACCCAGAACAGGGTCAGGCAGGACCACCAGGGCGACAACTGCAGGGCCGCGGCGCCGTGGCGGCGCACCAGCTTCCAGGTCAGCACGCACAGCACGATGATGAGCACGCCCACGGCGCTGGCCAGATAGCGGTGGATCATCTCCACCCAGGCCTTGCCGTGGGTGACCGGGCCCGTGGGCATGGCGGCCTGGGCGGCCGAGATTTCGGCATGCGCGCCCAAGGGGCTGGCCTGGCCGTAGCAGCCGGGCCAGTCGGGGCAGCCCAGGCCGGAATCGGTCAAGCGGGTGAAGGCGCCGAACAGCACCAGATCAAAGGTCAGGAACAGGGTCAGCAGCGTCAGGGCGCGCAGGCGCGCCGCCGGCGTCTGCGCCCTGGAGCGCAGGCGCAGCCACAGCAAGGGGCCGCAGGCCAGCAAGGCGCCCAGGCCGGCCAGCTGAGCGAGTGCGGTCAGATCGATATCCACAGCGTTTGACCTCAGCGCCCCGGCTTGTCCCAGCCGGCATTGGCTTTGAGCAGGCGGTTCAAATCGTTCTTGAGTTTGCCGGGATCGGGGGCCGCCGGCGAGCGCATCATCCAACGCCCCATGGGGTCGATGACATAGAAATGGTCCCGCAGGCCCTGGCCCTGGGCCGGCTTCAAAAAGGCCTCCAGCTCCGCCCGCGGGGCCCGCAGAATCGTCACCGGAATGCCGGTCGTCAAAGCCTGCAGCAGCTCGGGGCGCAGCGCCGTCTCGTCCGAGAGCAGCAGCAGCTTGTCGACCTTGTCGCGCTCCTTGCCCAGCATCTCGCGCAGCTGGCGCTGCATAAAGAGCTGGCGCTCGCAAGCCGTGTCGCAATCGGCGCTCTGCACCAGGGTCAGCAGCCACTGGCCCTTGAGGCTCTCGGCCTGCACCGGCCGGCCTTGCAGATCGCGCAAATGCAGGTCTGGCGGCAGATCCACGGTCGGGTGGATCAGATCGCCATAGGCCTTGCCCTCGGGCTTGACGATGTAGAAGGTGAAGTAGGAGGCGATCACCGGCGCGGCGCAGGCGGCCAGCACCAGCAGCATGCGCAGGCGGCCACTGCGGGTGCGCTGCTGCTGCGCCATCGCGCGCGGGTCCGGCAGGCTGTGCACGCTCAGGCTCAGCGGCTCGACTTGTTCACTCGCCATGGCTGGCCTCGGGCTTGGCTTGTCGTTGAAGGGTGGGACGGATGAGTTGGAACCAGACATAAAGACCCAGGAGCAGCGCCGACAGCGCAAACCATTGAAAAGCGTAACCGTAGTGTTTTTGCAGGCCCAGATCGGGCGCGGCCCAATCCCTCAGCAAGCCGTCCTGCGGATCCACCGGGCCGGACTGCAGCACGGTCAGGGGCAGCAAAGCCTGCTGGATTTCTTGGGCATAGGCTGCCGCATCGAGATTCTGCCGGATCGGGCCACTGGCCGCCGCACTGAACTCATACAGACGTGAAGGCGCCAAGGCCAATCGGCCTTGGACTTCGACCTCGGCAGCCACGGAATCGGCCAGTGTCGGCAGGCGGCTGCGGTCCCGCGCATCGCGCGGCACCCAGCCGCGCTGCACCAGGATCGCCTCGCCGCGACCACTCAGGCGCAGCGGCGTCACGACGAAGAAACCGACCCGCCCGTCCATGGGGCGATTGTCCAGAAACACCGTCTTGTCGCTGAGCCAGCGGCCGCGTAAAAGCACGCGACGTTGCAGCTGCAGTTGCGCGTTAGCCGCATCGGCGCTCAGTTGCGCGGCGTCCAGCGCGGGCAGTTGGGCGCGCTGCTCGACCGCCTCTTGCAAGGCGACTTTTTGAGCTGCACGGTCCAGTTGCCAAACGCCCAGACGCGCGCTCAAGGCCACCGCAGCCAAGGCAGCGGCGAGGATCAGCCAGAAACGCGCACGCGGGCTCATGCGGTTAGGGCCTGTTAGCGCTACGGCAATGGGCCGCGAAGGCTCGCCCCGGCGGGCAAGGCAAGGCGCAGCGCGCCGCCCGCACTCGCGTGCGGGCAAGCGCTGCAACGCAGCATAGCCCGCCGGGGCGAG
>NZ_JACHLP010000015.1 GCF_014204525.1 Roseateles oligotrophus | reverse complement strand
AGCGCTTCTTCTGCCGCATCAAGCACTACCGTCGAATCGCCACTCGCTACGAAAAGCTGGCCGAACGGTTTACCTCGTTCATCAGTCTCGTCGGCGCCATCGTCTGCATGACTTGAATGTCAACACACCCTAGTCGAACTGCATGCACCGGATGGCGGCGCAGGAATCCTCATCCATCAAGCGGTAAAGTCAGCGAAGCTAGGCCAAGTTGGTGTGAAGCTGTCATTTCACGTCCAAGACGTAGAGGCCTTCTGTATCGCAGCTCAGAAGCAGGGGCTCAAGTTTGGGGTCATACATGAAGCCAATGGCTATCACTTCGCCAACGCGAAAGATCCTGACAAGAATTCCGTAAGCATTTCAAGTCGGGCCTTCCGGGGCAAGCGCGGTGAGGCATAACTATTAAATCAATTGGATACCTGATTTGCCCCTTGGCTCAGCCGTCCGAAGGCGGGGCTCCGGGTATGGTTTGACTAGCGCCGAAGCCCGCACGAGGCCGATGAGGATGGCCGCCAGGTCGAAGCGATGGTTGAAGCGGTACTGAACTTCGGCGAGGTAGCGATGAGCGTACTTGGAGAAATCGAACGAATGGTAAGCGCGAATTCGGGGTCAGGTCTTCCCTTTCCCCTCCTCCCCCCAAGCCCTGAGTGTTCGTCGCCCACGCTTCCCCTGAAGGAAGCCAGGGCTGCTGACCTTACAAGCTGTCGTTGACGGGGCGCAATTCATCATCCCCAGCTTACTTGGCACCAACAAGGCAGGCTATTGCCAGCAAAAAGACGCCACCGTGCTACAAGCCTCACACGGGGGCGAGCCTGCGCCGTTTCGGATGCATGCGACCGGCTCCTGAACTCGGAAAGGACTCCGCATGGTCTGCGCGCGAAATCATCTACACCACTCAGGTGGCCACACCGCCGCCCATGTTCAGCCAGGCGGTGAAGGCGGCCGGCTTGATCTTTGTCTCGGGCACCACGCCGACGGACGCCAAGAGCGGGGCCTTCAAGGGCCATACGATTCAGGAGCAGACGCATCAGGTGATGCGCAATATCTCGGCCATCCTGCGTTCGGCCGGCAGCTCGCTGGAGAAGGTGGTCAGCGCCACCGTCATCCTCGACGACGGGGCCGATTTCGAGGGCATGAACGAGGAGTGGCTGAAGTGGTTTCCCAACAAGCCACCGGCCCGCCAGGTCACCCAGCTCTCGGTCAGGATCGAGGGCCTGAAGGTGTCCGTCGCCTGCATCGCCCTGGCATAGGCCAGCCACTAGGGCTCGGCATCCAGCCGATGCCTGGGCCGGCCCGCCAGCAAGGGTGTGGCCTCGCCGTTCGCCCATTGGGCGTGGCCGGCCCCGTAAAAAGGCGACATGGGGTGGCCGCTCTGGCCGCCGGGCATGGACAAGGTGGCCTGCGCCTCGCGGCCGGGTGAGACCACCAGGCGTTGCGACTGCCCAAAGGCCGGCGCCGCCACATGGGGCAGATTGCTGTCGCCGCCCTGGTCCAGGCCCGGCATGTCGAGGAAGTAGGCCAGGGGCGGGATGGCCTTGGACAGCACATGCTGGATCTTGCTGCGGTTGCGCTGGCCCCAGCTCGCCGCGGCCAGCGCCTGTGGGCCGGGCTCGCGCATCTCCTGCGCGGCGGCGTCCAACTGGGCCAGCAGCAGGGCGTCCCAGCTGGCGTGGCCGGGCGGTAGCAGATAGGTGGGCTGCTGGTCCAGGGCCTGGCTCACCGGGTACTCGAAGCTGCTGCGCCATTTGATGGCGCTTTTTTCGTCGCGCTGCCGGGTGCCCAGCAAGGGCTCGGTCCAGGCCAGCCAGAGGGTGTCCAGGGTCTTCAGCCTTGCCGTGCGAATCAGGCGGTAGGCCGCCTGCTCGGCATCGGCCCGGCCCGTCCAGCGGCGCAGCAGTTCGGCGGCCTCGGCATGCGCCGGGCTGGCCGCCGCCACCTTGAGCAGGCGCTGGCCCCAGGTCTGCATGAAGCGGGCTTCGTTGTCCAGATGCAGGGCCGAGAAGCTGGCCTCGTCATGCTTGGGTTTTTCGCTCAGGCGCTCGCGGATCTGCTGGGCACGGGCGCCCAGATCAAAGCCGCCGTCGGCGATCAGCTCGGCGGCCGCGCCGCCCAGTTGGCGGTTGTTGGCGGTCCAGAGCTGGCCGCTCTTGGGGTTCTTGATCAGCGGGTAGTCGGCGGGGGCGACCCAGTCATGGGCCGGGGTCTCGGCACCCTGAAAACGGGCATAGCTCTTGGCCAGGCCTGGCTGGCTCCACAGGCGGCCGGCCAGGGTCCAGGCGATCTGGCCGCGCGAGTCGGCGATCACGATGTTCTGGTGCGGGATGCCGCTGCGCTGGGCAATGCCCACGGCCTCGTCCACATGGCGGGCCAGCAGCATGCGGTCCAGCTCCAGATTGACGGCCTCGCCTTGGTGGGCGATCCAGCGCAGGGCGTAGCGCCTGCCGTTTTGCTCCCGCAGCAGCGGCGCGCCGTCGAACTCCTGGACCTCCAGCTTCTCGGCGGCCCGGCCCTTGATGGCGATGGTCTGCGTGTAGATCTTGAGCCGTTCGGGCGCGAATTCACTTGGCAGCTGGATCCAGTCAAACCACTGGCCGTAGGCATTGGTGAAGCCCCAGGCGACCGCGCCATTGCTGCCCACCACGATGCTGGGCATGCCGGGCAGGGAGAGCCCCGCCGCGCGCTGCTCGGGCCGGCCAGCGCTGGCGGGGATCTGCAGCTGGGTGCGGAACCAGATGCTGGGCACCGAGAGGCCCAGATGCATATCGTCGGCCAGCAGGGCGCCGCCATGTTCGCTGCGGCGGCCCGCGACGGCCCAGTTATTGCTGCCGATGACGGCGGGCTCGTCCGCGCTGGCCTGCCGCTGGGGCAGCGGGGCCTGCGAGGTGTTGGGGCTGGCTTTGCGCAGGTCCAGCTGCTCGGGCGTGGGCAGGGCAGGGGGCTGGAGCTGGCTGCCGTCCAGCGCCGCGTCCCAGCGGCCGCCGCGCGGATTGAGCCAATCGAACAAGGCATCGCCCGCGCTGCTGCGCAGCTGGGCGCGTTCGAAGCCGCCGTCCAGCCCCGAGCCTTGCAGCATCCAGAACATCTCGATCACCACCAGGGTCGAGTCCACCGCCGCCCAGGGCTCGGGCTCGGCGCGCAGCAGCCAGTACTGCCAGGGCCGTACTCGCAAGGCGCCGAGGCCGGCGTTGACGCCGCTGGCATAGGCCTCCAGCAGGGCGCGGTCGGCGGCGGGCAGCTGGGCCAGGCGTTCGCTCATGCGCTCCCGCATGCGGTGCAGGCGGCGCTGTTTGTCGCGCTCCAGGGCCACGGGGCCGAACAGGGCAGAGAGCTCGCCGGCGGCGGAACGGCGCGTCAGGTCCATCTCGAAAAAGCGTTCCTGCGCATGCACAAAGCCCAGGCCGCGGGCCAGGTCCAGGCGGTTCTCGCCCTGCACGATGAGGGTGCCCAGATCGTCGCGCGCCAGGCTGAGCGGCGCCTGCAGGCCCGGCAGGCTGATCCGGCCATTGAGCTGGGGCAGGCTGGCCCGCAGCAGGGCCCAGGCCAGGACGGCCAGCACCAGCAGCAAGAGCAGCAGGGCCAGCAGGCCGCGACGCAGCCAACGCCAAGCGGGCCAGGCGGATTGGGGGGGCGACACGGTCACGGGGCTTGAACTCATGGGCAGCGCGGGCAGTTTGGGCCGCAAGGCCCCGGGTCTGATGCGGCCAGGGCGCCCCATCTTCTCGAGGGATTGTGGCTGCGCCAGGGCAGCTGCCGGCTCGGGGATTAGCCGGGGGCGAGATGCAGCGGCGGAGCCTGCGCAGGCTCCTAGAATGCCGCCATGTCTCTTCCTCGTGAATCCGCGTCAGCTCCGCTGCGCCGCCGCAGCCTGCTGGCTGCCTCCCTGGCCTCTGTTTTGGGGCTCTCGGCCTGCTCCACCCCCTCCCTCAACACCGGCAATCCGCCGCCCGTGGCCGTGGCGCCAGCGGCGCCCCTGCCGCCCAAGGCCGCACCTCAGCCGCCGCGCATCGGCCTGGCCCTGGGCGGTGGTGCCGCGCGCGGCTTTGCGCATATCGGCGTGATCCAGGTGCTGGAGGAGCAGGGCATCAAGGCCGATCTGGTCGCCGGCACCTCGGCCGGCAGCCTGGTGGCCGCGCTATTCGCCTCGGGCATGAATGGCAAGGAGCTGGCCACCCTGGCCGAAAACATGGACGAAGGCGCCATCACCGACTGGGCCTTCCCCACCCGCGGCCTGATCCGTGGCGAGGCGCTGGCGCGTTATGTGCGCGAGAAGACCGGCGCCAAGCTGATCGAGCAGATGAAGCTGCCGCTGGGCATCGTTGCCACCGATTTGTCCGATGGCTCGGGCGCGTTGTTCCGGCGCGGCGATACCGGCGTGGCGGTGCGCGCCTCCAGCTCGGTGCCGGCGGTGTTTCAGCCGGTCAAGATCGGTACGCGCGAGTATGTGGATGGCGGCCTGGTCGCGCCGGTGCCGGTGCGTTTTGCGCGCCAGATGGGGGCCGAGCTGGTGATCGCGGTGGACATCTCCTCGCCGCCCGATAAGAACCCGCCGGGCGACGCCATGCGCATGCTGCTGCAGACCTTCTCCATCATGGGCCGCAGCATCAATAATTTCGAGCTGGGCGAGGCCGATGTGGTCATAAGGCCCAAGCTGGACGGTGTGGGCAGCGCCGACTTCGGCGCCCGCCGCCGCTCCATCCAGGCGGGCCGCGAGGCCGCCACGGCCATGCTGCCCCTGCTGCGGGCGCGCATCGAGGCCAAGACCCGTTGATGGCTTGTCCCCTCCATGGTTTCACAGGGAAGAGAGGTCTTTGAATGAGCGCAACAGCCAAGCAGACGATCCCGCTCTTCCCGCTGCAGTCGGTGCTCTTCCCCGGCGGCTATCTGCCGCTGCGCATCTTCGAGCCGCGCTATCTGGAAATGATTGCCCGGGTACACAAGGCGGGCCAGCCCTTTGGCGTGGTCGGCCTGATCGAGGGCGGCGAGGTGCGGCGGCGCGATGACCGGGTGCCCGAGGGCGGCGCGGCCTTTTTGCGCGAGAAGTTCCAGGCCATAGGCACGCTGGCCCATATCCAGCTGCTGGAGCGCGAAGGCCCGGGGCTGTTGCAGATCCGCTGTACCGGCGGGCAGCGCTTCAAGGTCCTGCAGGCCGACTGCCTGCCGCATGGCCTGTGGATGGCCGAGGTGGAGCTGTTGAGCCTGGACGCCGAGGTGCCGGTGCCGGCCGATCTGGCGCCGGCCGCCGTGCTTTTGCAAACCCTTTTGCACAGCCTGGAGCAGGGCGCCGCGGCCGAGGACATGCCTTTGCAGCCGCCCTATCTGTGGGAAGACAGCGGCTGGCTGGCCAACCGCTGGTGCGAGATGCTGCCCCTCTCGGGCGATGAGCGCCAACGCCTGATGCAGTTGGACAACCCCCTGGTCCGCCTGGAGCTGGTGGCCGATCAGCTGGATCGCCTGGGCTTGCCGCCCACGGCTTGAGCCTTTAAGTCAGCAGCGTCCAGACCGCCACCAGGGCCAGGGCAAACGCGATCGTGCTGAGGTAGAGCAAGACGATGACGCCAGCGCGCAAGACCGTGCTCCACCAGCGGCTGCGGTAGACCCGGAGCAGGGCGACCAGCGGGTAGATGAGGCAGGCCAGCGGTGCCAGCTCGGACAGCACCGGCAGCTTGCTCAGCATCAGAATCAGCATGGCGAACCAGAAGGCATGCAGGTGCAGGGCGAAGACCAGATGCTCGGTATAGCGCCGGCGCTTGTCGAAATAGGCCAGCTTGAGCCACAGCGCATAGGCCGGCAGCAGCAGGAACATGGCCGTGCCCAGATGGCTGAAGAAGCGCAGCTGCGCCTCGCGGATCTCGGTCGCCATGGTTTGCGGGTCGGCCTTGAAGCGGCGCTCCAGGCGTGCGCACATGGAGGCGGGGAAGTTCTTGCAGAAGAACTCACCGTTCTTCAAGCCGGCCTGAAAGCCCGCGATATTGAGCTGCAAATTGCTGCGATCGCGCTCGTCGAACTTGACCGCGTTGTTCTCCAGCTTGTCGATCTGGATCGAACTCACGACCCGCAAGAGCACCAGAGCCAGCAGGCTGATGGTCAGGTACAGGCGCAGCGGCAGCACATAGCGGCGGCGGCGGCCGGCGAAATACTCCAGCGTCAGCTGCCCCGGCAGCAGCAAAAGCCGCCACAGGGTGCGCCACAGCGCGCCCTCCATCGCGATATAGCTGCCGCCGAACTGCTGGGCAAACTCCATCAGCGTGGGGGCCTTGATCTGCGTCTCCTGCCCGCATTCGCCGCAGTATTTGGGCGTGGGCAGGGCCAGGGCGCTGCCGCAGTTGGGGCAGTGATTGGCCGGTGTGGGCGCAATCGCCGTGGCACGGCGCCAAGCCCGGCTCAGGCTGAGCTTCTGCGGCTTGATGGCGGTGGAGTCGGGCGTAGACACAACAGCAAGGGCTTGAGGCGGCGGTGAGGACTGCCGCGCATCTTATGCGGAGCCTGGGGCTGGGCTGCCAAGTCCGGCCCGAGAATAAAAAAACCCAGCGCATGCGCTGGGTTTGAACGGCACTTGTCGAGGCTTGCGCTTCAAGTCGGCACCGAGGAGACAATCGTTTCGCCCTGGCCGCGAGGCCGGGGCGCAAGACTGCGAAGCTTAGGCCGAGGCGCGCTTGGAAGCGCGGGCGGCGGTCTGGCTGGCCTTGACGGCCGAGTTGGTGGCGGCTTCGAAGTTGGCTTCGGCAACGTCAGCGGCTTGCTTGGCGGCCTTTTGCACGGACTCGAAAGCGTTGTTGGCAGCGGCCACGGCCGACTTCACCAGAGCGACGGCGTTTTCGGTGCCGGCGGGGGCGTTCTTGGCAGCGTTCTCAACCACGGCGGAGAACTTGGCCTGGATGTCGGCCAGCTGGGCTTCGGCAACCTTGGCCACTTCGGCATTGGTGCTGGAGGCGATGTCGTACAGATGGCGGCTGTAGGAAGCGGCCTTCTCGGCGCTGGGTTGCAGCAGCGAGGATTGCAGGGCCAGCAGTTCCTGGGCGTCCTTCACCGACAGGGCGGCGTGGGTGGACTCGGCCACTTCGCCCAGGGCCGTCTTGGCCACTTGCAGGTTCAGTTCGACGAGCTTTTCGACGCCTTCGAAAGCCTTGTTGGTCAGGCCAAACAGGGTTTCGATATTGGCTTTGTGGGCGGCGATGATTTGTTCAGCGGTCAGCATGGAGCACTCCTTGTTCGGGGGCTACCCCGAGTTGATGTCTGCAAAAACTTCTTTGTCAGCGTTAATGTTGCACTGCAACAAAACCAAGTATAGGGGCGTCGCCGCGCATTGCAAGAACTTTTTGTTGCGGTGCAGCAAAAAAGCTGATTTTTCGCTTGCTGGCCCTGGTCGCAGCTTGGGGCCAGGCTGTGACACGGGCATGACAGCCAGCTTGGCGGTTTGAATTGACAGTGAAAAGTCATGCTGCAGCGTCATCAATTCGGGATGGTCAACAAGGCGCAAATCCTGGCCATTGCCACCACAGCCATGGCGAGACCTTACAAGTCGTTGGGCACTCAAAACGGCGCGCAGCGTACCTGCAGGCTTCTGAAAGCCCCTGAGCAAGCGCATGTGGCTGAGGTGGCACAACGACAACTCGAGCATCCCACTTCACGCAGGCTTATGCGACGCGCCGACATCTTTACCAAGTCAAAGTCCTTGCATAACTCGGGCTTGGGACTTCGGGCGCAGGGGTGGAATGACCGGTCCAAGTTGCTAACCGCCCAGCGCGACGGTGCCCATTTGGCGTTGACTTTGCCCACTAACACGCGAATTGGAGGCGTGACGGGGCGTTCAGCGATCAATGCTAGTGATGTGAGGTATATCAGAGCGCACTTGTTTGTTTGGGTCAGTCTTTCATTTAAGTTAGGATTTGACATGGCACGCCAGTTGGCGTACCCAAGAGCAGTAATAAGAAAATCGACATTCTGGGAGGAAAATTTGTTTGCATCTACAGCACTTCAGCGCTACAGCTCATCAAATCGTTGGCGACGGCCTGAGAGGTCGCTTGTTCTTGTCCTGGGTATGGTTTTGGGGCAACTCTTTGCGGCAGATTTGGCTCGCGCGGAGTTTGAGCGAGTCCACGTCCATGGCACTCGAATTCAGCCCGAAGACCCTTGTTTTAGGAATCCTAATTTGTGCAGTGGCGATTTCGGCGACCTGGGCCTCGGCAACGGGTATCGCGACGGACCTGGTCCTAGCAGCGGCGACGGCCAGCCCAAAAAGGTGCCGCCCAAAAAGCCAGAGGAAAAGAAGGCTGAGCGGGAGGCTTGTGTGGCGAAAAGCGAATTGGATAGAAGAGCCGCAACGTTGATTTATGAACGAAGTATGGAAGTATGCGCGGCAGGAACAAGTTCTTGGGTGGGGTATTTAAGAGAGCAATGGAAGAAAGAAGGATTTGAGTTGTTCGGTAATTTTCGCCCGCAAGATTGTGTGTCTACGAATACCCGTGCTTTCGAGGATCGTTGGGCTATTATTGAGCGCCGTTATGATGCTTGTATTGCTGCAGCGAGTTAGGGGGTGAGTATGTTGGGGAGTCGAGTCTTAGCTTTATCATTGGCTGCAGGTACGGTTGTCATTTTTGCTTTCTTTAGCTTTTGTACAAAGTATTTTGAAAAACCGGTAGAGCACTCTGTACTTGGTGCCGAAAAAGCTGCAGCGCGGGCTGCACCTGATATGGTTGAGTCTGGTTCAGGTAAGCCAACTGCTGAGAATCAAAGTGCTTTGACGAGCGCACCAGCGCCAGCAGAAGAGCAGCAACTTAATTCGTTCGAAAAAAACGAGAAGTATCCGGGGACGCTTGGCGATCAGGTCATGAAGGCGCTTGACTCACGAGATGGTGTGATGGCGATGAAAATGGCCAATGAGCTTTTTAGATGTGATATGGCGACGCGGATGCAAGCGCGGGCAGGTTCTTTATCCACAGAAGAAGCCGAACTTCAAAAATCAGCGAGCTTCCGAGAGGCGCGTGCTGAAAGTCAACGCGAACGGCAACGAACTATTTCGAATTGTCAGACCGTTGCCGGCGGCATCATTGAAATGAGAGCGCGGCTATTGTTGTTGGCGACAGAGCAAAGAGTTGTCGGCGCCGCAGCAAAAGAATTTGCGACTGGAGTTAGGCGTCCTGAAGTCTTGAAATTCATGGTGGAAGATGCTCGCGAAGGGGATCTAAATACTTTGGCTTCTGTTGCTGGCCATTCCGCAGCCTTTTTTGGGATCAGCTCCGAAGCACATAATATTTTGAGATCGGCGTTGAGAATCGCGGCGGAGGATAGGGAGGTGGGTCAGGAGGTGCAACTCTATCTTGAACTGGCCGAGTCGCTCTCAGTAGCCTTGGGCGGAGAAGTAAAGAAGAAATTTGATTCCACTAATTTATCTGCTGAAGATAAAGAACAGGCGAGAATTATTGCTGAGAAAATAATCAAAAGAATGCGTCCACCCAGAAGCTGAACGAAAGACACGGCTGTTAATTTGCCCGGCGTGATGACTTTGTTGTCGACCCATGCTCGCCTTCCACTCTGATGCCGTCAGCCTGATCTTGCCGCCGGGCCATCGCTTCCCGCAGTCCAAATACCGTTTGCTGCGCGAGTATTTCGAGGCCCGGCCGGGCCTGCTGCGCATGGCGCCGGCCGAGCCCGCCAGCGAGGCCGAACTGGCCCTGGTCCACACGCCCGGCTATGTGGAGGCCGTCATGCTGGGCCGGCTCAGCGCAGCCCAGCAGCGGGAGATCGGCTTCCCCTGGTCGCCCCAGATGGCGGAGCGCTCGCGTCTCTCGGTCGGCGCCAGCATCGCCGCGGCCCGGGCCGCCTTGCTGGGCGGCGAGGGCGTGGCCGCCAATATGGCCGGCGGCACCCACCATGCTTATGCCGACAAGGGTTCGGGCTACTGCGTCTTCAACGATGTGGCGGTGGCCGCCCGCTTGATGCAGGCCGAGTGGCAGCGTCGCCAGGGGCCTGTGCCAGGCTTGCGGGTCTTGGTCATCGACCTGGACGTGCACCAGGGCAATGGCACGGCGGCCATCTTCCGCGGGGACGAGAGCGTGTTCACCTTCTCCATGCACGGGGCCAAGAACTTCCCCTTCTGCAAGGAGGCCAGCGACCTGGACGTGGACCTGGCCGACGGCTGCGCCGATGCGGAATACCTGGCCGCCCTGGATGCGGCCTTGCTGCAGATCGAACAGCGGTTTGCGCTGCGGCCGCCCGGCCTGGCCTTCTACCTGGCCGGTGCCGACCCGCACGAGGGCGACCGCCTGGGCCGGCTCAAGCTCAGCCGCGCCGGCCTGCTGGCCCGCGACGAGCGTGTGCTGAGTTGGCTGGGCCAGCGCCGCATCCCCGTGGCCCTGAGCATGGCGGGCGGCTATGGCCATGATCTGGCCGACACCCTGGCCTGCCAGGTGAACACCTTGCAAGCGGCGGCCAAGGCCCAGCAAGCTTGGCAAGAGCGGGCGATGCAAGAATGAAGGCCATGAATCCGCAGTCGCTGCATGTGATCCTTGAGCGCAGCCAAGTCCTCACCGGTGGTCCTTGAACTCCTACCGGCTGCCCTTCGAATACCGAGACCCTGGTTGAGCCGTGCTCATTCACCAATGGGCTGGCTTGCGAATGGGTTTCTTCTTTGTCGAGACCAGGGGCGGCAACTGTGCGGTTTGGAGCTGCTCATCGCTCAGGTGCCTGATTGTCCAATCGGCCAGATTGGTCAAGGAGCCGCTGATTCGGCGTTCTGGGCCGCCGCCGGATTTCGATGGCGGCACTGGAGGTCGGATCGGAATGACCAAGCCGATTGCGATGTGCGGGAAGTCTTCGCGAATCGCCTGCAGAGCCGGCTCGGAATCGCTGTCGTTGGAGACCAGGATGATGCGGTCGTACAAACCTTGGGCGGCATCGCGGTACATCCGAAGGGCCAGGTTCACGTCGGTCTTTTTCTCCTCAAGACGCCATACCCGGACGCGTTTGCTTCGGTCATAGCCCTGTCCCGGTATGAATTCGGGCATCAGGGAGCCGCTTCGGTCGAAGCTATGCGTGCCGTAGGTGATTGCGAATCGATCCCCATGCTTGGCCTGAAGAGCCCGGTGATAGGCGGCCTGCGCTTCAACCGAGGCATCGCCATGGGTGGCGAAAGTGGCCAGCGCATGCGCTGTGAAAAGGTGAACACGGGCCAAGCGCTCGTTCTGGTCGCGCTTGGCCAGGATGTCCTCAAGCAGCTTGACCAGATCCAGCCATTTGAACCCGCTGCCGCGTAGCCTGCCGTAGTACAGGTTGTAGCCGTCAACGTAGACGCCAACTCGCGGGGGCTGTTTGGGATCTGTTGCCACTGATTTTGTCGTTCAGATGTGAAGAAGCCGCCCAGAGAGAGCGGCTTCTTCGTCCCGAACGGGAGCCAACTGAATGACACCGCAAAGGATGAGTGGTGCTGGCATTTTCCCTGTATGGCGGGGTTTCGTCAATCTATCTGGGTGTCATGGGCCCGTCGTACCTCGCCGCATCTTTTACTCGTGGCCTGCATATGGAGGTCGCGCCGGCACAATCAATTGCAGGGGCATTGATTGATGAAACCCCCCAGTTCAAGGCGCCTTCTGTCCAGGGTGCGTTCAAGCGGACTGGGCCCAATGCCAAGAGTAGTGAAAGAATGCCTTCATGAGCGAACCCCGCCCCCAGCCCGATCGTCGCAGCGACTACGCCTTGTTCGAGGACCTCAGCACCCGCTGGATGGACAACGACATCTACGGCCATCTGAACAACGTCGTCTACTACAGCCTCTTCGACACGGCGGTGAATCAGTACCTGATCCGCTGCGGTGCACTGGACATCCATGCCGGTGCCGTCATCGGCCTGGTGGTGGAGACGCATTGCAATTTCTTCGACTCGCTGGCCTTCCCGCAGCGCATCGAAGCCGGTCTGCGGGTCGCGCAGCAAGGCCGCTCCAGCGTGCGCTATGAGATCGGCCTGTTCGCGCCAGGCGCCGAGCTTTGCGCGGCGCGCGGCCATTTCGTGCATGTTTATGTGGACCGCGAAAACCGCCGCCCCGTGCCCCAACTACCCCCCGAATATCTGACCGCCTTGAAAGGTTTGACGCTGTGAGCACACCCGAATCCCGCCGCTTTGCCCAACCCAGCGCCGCCGAGCAGGCCGCCGTGGACGCCGCCATCGAGACCCGCCACTCCATGCGCGCCTTTCTGCCCCGCGCCGTGCCGCGCGAGACGCTGGAAGAGCTCTTGCGCGTGGCCTCGCGTGCGCCCTCGGGCACCAACACCCAGCCCTGGCAGGTTCATGTGCTGACGGGTGCGGCCAAGCAGCGCCTGAGCGATCGCATCCTGGCCGCCTATCTGGACCCCGAGCAGAACGCCGCGCACAAGGAGGAGTACGCCTACTACCCCCAGCAATGGGTGTCGCCCTATATCGACCGCCGCCGCAAAGTGGGCTGGGACTTGTACGGCCTGCTGGACATTGCCAAGACCGACAAGGCCCGCATGCAGCAGCAGCATGGCCGCAACTACCAGTTCTTTGACGCGCCGGTGGGCCTGATCTTCACCATCGACCGGCTCATGCAGCAGGGCAGCTGGCTGGACTACGGCATGTTTTTGCAAAGCGTGATGGTGGCCGCCCGCGCGCGCGGCCTGCACACCTGCCCGCAAGCCGCCTTCACCCAGTTTCACCGCCTGATCGCCGAGGAGTTGAGGCTGGCGCCCGAGCAAATGGTGGTCTGCGGCATGGCCCTGGGCTATGCCGACCCGGGAGCGGTGGAAAACAGCCTGCTCACCGAACGCGCGCCCGTGGCGGAGTTCGCCCGCTTCATCGAAACCTGAAAGGCCGACCCATGACCCAGCCCAAAGTCCTGGTCGCCCGCCGCATCTTCCCCGAGGTCGTGGCGCGCTTGCGCGAGCACTTCGAGGTCGACTGGTACGACGAAAACGAACCGCTGAGCCCCGAGCAACTGCGCCGCCGCCTGGCCGGCAAGCAAGGTGTGTTTGCCTCCGGCACCGAGCAGATCACGGCCGAGCTGCTGGACGCCTGCCCGGATTTGCGCGCCGTCTGCCTGATGACCGTGGGCTACAACAATGTGGACCTGGCGGCCTGCAGCGCACGCGGCGTCAAGGTTTCTAACGCGCCCGATGTGCTGACCGAAACCACGGCCGACTTCGGCTTCGCCCTGATGATGGCCGCCGCCCGCCGCATCAGCGAGAGCGAGCATTTTCTGCGCCGGGGCGACTGGCAGCAATGGCGGGTCGACCTCTTCGCCGGTGCCGACATCCATGGCAGCACCTTGGGAATTCTGGGCATGGGCCGCATCGGCCAGGCCATTGCCAAGCGTGGCGCCCTGGGCTTTGGCATGCAGGTGATCTATCACAACCGCAGCCGCCTGGCGCCCGAGCAAGAAGCCCCGCTGGGCGCACGCTGGGTCAGCAAAGATGAGCTGTTAGCTCAGGCCGACCATTTGATTCTGGTCCTGCCCTACACCCCCGAATCCCACCACATCATTGCCGCGCCCGAGCTGGCGCTGATGAAGCGCACGGCCACCTTGACCAATATCGCCCGTGGCGGCGTGGTGGACGAAGACGCTTTGGCCCAGGCCTTGGGTGAAGGCCGCCTGGCCGCGGCCGGCCTCGATGTGTTTGAGGGCGAACCGCAAATCAACCCACGCTTGCTGGCTTTGAACAATGTGGTGCTCACCCCGCACATCGCCAGCGCCTCGGTGCCGACGCGGCGAGCCATGTGCAATTTGGCCGCGGACAATTTGATTGCGGCCTTGACGGGGGGTGAGATGGTGACGGGGTTGAATGGGGGAGGGACCGATAGGCAATGCATGCCATTCCGAGCATTGGGCAATTCGTGAAGCTCGCTCTCCTCGCACTCTTTGCGTTCTCTGCTTCTGCGGCAGGAGTGGTAGCTGGCTACACCCCGTTCTTGGGTTTTTTTGAGTGGCACTACTGGAGTTGGGCTGTCAGGGATTTGCCGGTTGTCAAGGTTGCGGCATTCAACACGGTTGCTGTTTTCGTAGTTCTCTTTGCGGCGTTCTGGTCATGCAGGGGTGACAAGGAAATCTACGGCAACGCAATCCTTGGCTATTCCTTCGTCTTGCCGTTCGTGGTGGTCCTCGCGTTCCTACCCGGCGCGGAATCCAAACCCGATTGGGCGTCTTTGAACTTCGGGGTGACCATTGCAGTCTTTTTCGCTGTGCAGTACGCATTCGCCCGAAGCCTTCGTGAACGGTTCTGGGAGCGTGGGGGTCGAAGTGATGCCTAATCAAAATTTCAAGCGGACGAATAACGTCGCAAATGAGCGCAACCACTGTCTACTCCAGCACATCCCCTTGTTGTCTTCTTCAATTCCTTGTTCAACATTTTGCTGAGGGACTGGAATTCCTCTTCGGAGAAAGGCACTCCCCAAGGGCTGAAGCCATCTTTTGAACGGGCGGTGAGCAGAGGAATATAACCAGCGATCCGCCCCAAATCAAAGCAGCCCCAAGTCCCTGGCCCTGGTCCCCGGAAAGACCTGGGCCAGTTGCGCCGCGCTCAAGCCGTATTGCCGCTGGAACAGGCCGCCCAGCACGGCGCGGTAGTCGTTGAGCACGGGGAAGTCGCGGTCCTGGAACAGCTTGGCGCGTTCCACCGCCACCTGCTCGCCGACGATGCGCTGGCCTTTCAGGCCGCCGCCCAGCACCCACATCACCGTGCCATGGCCGTGGTCGGTGCCGCGGTTGCCGTTCTGCCTGAAGGTGCGGCCGAACTCGCTGAGCACGACGACGGTGCAGTGCTTCCAGGCCGCACCCATCTCCTGCGCAAAGCCGGCCAGGCCCTGGCCCAGCTCGTCAAAACGGTTGGCCAGATAGCCGCTGGCGCCGCCCTGGCCCACATGGGTGTCCCAGCCGCCGACGTCGATAAAGCCGAGATTGAAGTTCTCGCGCATCAGCTTGGCGATGCGTCGGGCTTCCAGCTCAAAGCCCTTGGCCGAAATGGCCTGGCGGCTGGCGGCCTGCATCTCGCCGGCCAGGTCGCGCATCAGTTCCTGGCGCAGGGCAAAGCCTTCCTGCACCGTCGCGGCCAGCGGCGTGCCGCGGTACATGGCGGCGATGATCTCGCTCTGCCGCGCGTCCACCGAGGGCTTGGCCAGGGATTTGAGCGCGGTGTTCGGCACCTGCTCGCTGCCCTGGAATATTTTGGGCAGCTGCTCGGTGAAGGCCATGGGCGAGCAGCCGCTGAGTTGGCCGGCCAGGCGGTTCAGAAAGCCCGAGCCATAGTCCTTGCGGCCGCTCAAGGGCTGGCCCAACTCCATGCTGTCCTGCGTCTCGAAATGGCTGCGCGACACGTCGTCCGTGCCCGCAAAGGGCACAAAGGCCAGCTCGCCTTGTTGGTAGAGCGGGTAGAGGCTGTCGCGCAGGGCCGGGTGCAGGCCCCAGTCGCTGTTCAGCGGCAGGGCCGAGGTGAGCTCGGCGGAGGGCGGGGCGATGGCGATGTCCTTGCGCACCTCGTAGTAGAAACTGCTGGCATGGGGCACCAGCAGGCTGGCGGCGTCATAGCCGCCGCGCAGAAAGACCAGCAGGAACTTGGGCGCCGAGGCGCTGGCCCCGGCCGCCAGCAAGTGGCCGGCGGCGCCAAAGTTCAAACCCAGGGAGGCGGCTAAAAGGCTGCGGCGGCGCATGGTGGTCCTTGGTTCAATCTAGGTTCAACGGCTCATGAATTCGGGCGAGGAGAGCAGAAAGGCATTCCACTCCTGCGCCGAGTTGGCTTGCGCCAGGGCCTGCTGGGTGGCCGGGCTGAGCGTCTTGGCCATGGATATGTAGAACGGCGTCTGGGCCAGTTGCGGGACGCTGGCTTTCTCCTGCGGCGGCGCGCCCTCGCTCCTGAACAGGCCGGCGCTGCCCGAGCCTATGGCCTTGGCGATCTCGAAGCGGGTGCTCATCTGGCCGGGGCTGCTCCAGGCCGTGCCGTTCAGGGGGTAGCCGTCGGGCGTGAGGCGGCCGTAGAGCGGCTCGCCCATGCGGTTCAGCCAGTTCAGCATGGGGCCCATATTGAGCACCGGCTTTTGCGCATAGGCCAGGCGTACGGCGGACACGGCATAACGCATCGGGTCCTTGAACTTGCCTGGCCCGGCCTGGGCGAACTCCGCCGAGTTGAACAGCAAGGCCAGCGTGGCCGCGATATCGCCACCGTTGGCCTCGAAGGCCTGCGCCATGCGCCGGACCAGGGCCGGCGGCGGCTCATCGCTGAGCCAGAACTGGGCCAGCTTGCGGCTGATGAACAGGGCCGTGGCCGGGTGGCTGGCCAGGCGGTCCAGGGCCTCGTTCAGCTCGGCCAGACCTTGCGCCTGGATGGGCCGGCCCAGCAGGGTCTTGGCGCCAAAGTCGTGCCGCGCCGGGTTGAATTCGAACATGCCCTTGCGCACATAAAAGCCTTGCAAGTCTCTCTTCATACCGGGTGTTCCCGGCCCTGCGTTAATGCCCACGCCAGTGAGCACTCGGGCCAGTTCCTGCACATCGCGCTGGCCGTAGCCGCCGTCCACACCCAGGGTGTGCAGCTCCATCAGCTCGCGGGCAAAGTTCTCGTTGAGGCGGCCGGCGGCGTTCTGCTCGTTGTCCAGGTAGCGCAGCATGGCCGGGTGGCTGACCACCGCGCCCAGCAGTGTGCGGAACTTGCCCAGGGCATGGGGGCGCAGGGCCTGCTCTTCGTAGTCGCCCACCATGGCGCGCAGATTGCCCTTGCCCTGGAAGACGCTGAAGTGGTTGAGCCAGAACCAGCTCATCTGCTCCTGCACCTGGTGGCGGGAGTAAAGCGCCCGCAGCAGATGGCGGCTGGCCGCCTCGCGGGCCAGGCGGTTCATCTCTTGCTGGTAGGCCTGGCGGGCGGCTTTCTTCTGCTCGTCGTCCGCCAGGGCGTCGGCCGCCTTGCGGCGCTGCTCCATCTCCAGCACCAGTTCCTGCAGCGGTATTTTGCTGATGCTCATGGCGTCGATCTGGGCTTGGGCCTCGGCCGGCAGCGCCGGCCCTTGCGGGTGCAGTTGGGCTTGCAGATAGGCCGGCAAGTCTTGCCGCGCGGCTTGCGCCAGGGTGGTGCCGCCGGCACCCCAGCTCAGGCGGTTGAGCAGGGCGTCGCTCATGCCAGCGGCCGGCTGCGCCGGGCCGGGGCCGGCGCAGCCGCTCAAGCCTCCCGCCAGGGCGAGGGCCGAGAAGAAGGCGGCGGTGCGGGGAGACAGGTGCATGGTTCAAGCCCTTTGCTTGCGATGCAGTGGAAAATTCGGGTTATGGCAAGGCTGCGGATGACAACGCCGCAAGCATGCCTGCACGGGGACGCAAACTCTGTGTCTGTTTGCAAAGTTTTTTGAATCGCAGCGCCTGGCGCCCGCTCGGGCCGCCGTGCCAACAGGCCCGGGCCGCCGCGCTGAGACAATGGCCGCATGAGTATTTTTGAATGGCTGATTCTGGGGCTGGCGGTTTTGCTGGTGTTGTTGCTGCTGGGAGTTTTGTGGCTGCAAATGCGCAGCAGCGCGGCGGCGGCGGGTGAGGGGATCGGCCGCCAGCTCGGCCCGGTGGTGCAGGCCTCCAGCGAGCGCCTGGAACGCGAGTTGCGTGATGAGCTGAGCCGCAGTGGCAGCGGCCTGCGCCAGGAGCTGGCCCATCTGCAGCAAGGCCTCAGCCAGGGCCTGCAGCGCAGCACCCAGGCCTTTGCCGGCCAGGCCCTGGCGGCCCGTGAGGCGCAGGACGCCGCCGCCCTGCGCGCCACGCAAGCCCAGACCGAGGCCTTGCAGCGCCTGGGCCAGGGCATCAACGAGCAGCTCAAGGCCATGGCCGAACGCAACGAGCAGCGCTTGAGTCAGGTGCAGACGGCGGTGGATCAGCGCCTGGCCCTGATCCAGCAGGACAACGAGACAAAGCTGGAGCAGATGCGCGCCACCGTGGACGAGAAGCTGCACGCCACGCTGGAGCAGCGCCTGGGCGAGAGTTTCAAACAGGTGGCCGACCGGCTGGAGCAGGTGCACAAAGGCCTGGGCGAGATGCAGAGCCTGGCCCGCGATGTGGGCTCGCTGAACCGCGTGCTGACGAATGTGAAGACGCGCGGCATCTTCGGCGAGGTGCAGCTGGCCGGCCTGCTGGAGCAGGTGTTCACGCCCGAGCAGTACGCCAGCAATGTGGCCACCATCCCCGGCAGTGCTGAGCGGGTGGAGTTCGCTATTTGCTTGCCGGGCCAGCGCGAGGATGGGGCGCCGCTGTGGCTGCCCATCGACGCCAAGTTCCCGCGCGAGGACTACGAGCGCCTGCTGGAGGCCCAGGACCGCGCCGATGCGGCGGGTGTGGAGGCCTCGGCCAAGGCCATCGAAACCCGCTTGCGCCTTGAAGCCCGGACGATTCGCGAGAAATACATCGCCCCCCCGCACACCACCGATTTCGGCATGCTCTTCGTGCCCACCGAGGGCCTATATGCCGAGGCCTTGCGCCGCCCCGGCCTGGTGGAGAGTTTGCAGCGCGAGCACAAGGTGATGCTGGTCGGGCCCACCACCTTGCTGGCCACGCTGAGCAGCTTGCAGATGGGCTTTCGCACGCTGGCGCTGGAGAAGCGCTCGGCCGAGGTCTGGGAGGTGCTGGGCGCCGTCAAGACCGAGTTCGGCAAGTTCGGCGAGGTGCTGGCCAAGACCAAGAAGAAGCTGGAAGAAGCCAGCAACACCATCGATGCGGCCGAGACCCGCACCCGCGCCATGACGCGCAAGCTCAAGAGCGTGGAGGCCTTGCCGGACGAGGCGACGGGCAAGCTGCTCAGGCTGGGTCTGCCCGGCGCCGACGCGGATGCGGACGAGGGCGAGGTTTGAGCGCTGCGCCCGCCGCAGCGGCCGATTTGCGCCGCGCCTTCCCCTGGCTGATCGCCACCCTGGTGGCCGTGCACGCCTGCATGGCCGTGACCCGGGTTGCGGCCTCGCTGTGGACGCTGAAGCAGGGTTTTGGCGAGTGGACGGTGGGCGTGCTCTTGAGCCTGTTCGCCATCGCGCCCATTGCCCTGTCCTTGTGGGCGGGCCGGCTGGCCGACAAGCATGGTTTTCATCGACCGGTGGGCCTGGGCGTAACGCTGGCCTTCACCGGTGCGGTGGTGGCCCTGGCGGGCCAGTCGCTGTGGACGATTGCCTTCAGCTGCCTGCTCTGCGGCGGCGCCGTCAGCGTGGCGGCGGTGGCCTTGCAGCGCGAGGCGGGGCTGATGGCGGATGAACCCTCCGAGCTCAAGCGCATTTTCAGCTGGGTGGCGCTGGGGCCGGCCTTGTCGAATGCGCTGGCGCCGGTGGCGGCGGGCTTGCTGATCGACCACATCAGCTTTCGCGCCGCTTTCGTGTTGGCGCTCTTGCTGCCCCTGCTGGCCTGGGGCCTGGCGCAGCAAGTGCCACGCCACCCGCCCAAGCCGCCAAGCCATGCCAGCAAGACCCGGCCCGCCTGGGACTTGCTGAAGCGGCCGGCCCTGCGCAATCTGCTGCTGCTCAATGTGGTGCTGTCGGCCTGCTGGGACGCGCACAGCTTTGTCGTGCCGGTGGTGGGCCATGCCAAGGGCTTGAGCGCCTCCGAGATCGGCCTGGTGCTGGGCGCCTTCGCCGTGGCCGCCACCTGTGTGCGCCTGGCCATCGTGCGTTTCGCCCAGCATCTGGACGAGTTGAAGGCCGTGCGCAGCGCCATGCTGCTGGCCACGGCGATGTTGCTGGTCTACGCCTGGCTGCCGGGCACGGCGGGGCTGATGGCGGGCTCGGCCGTGCTGGGCCTGGCCCTGGGCTCGGTGCAGCCCATGGTGCTGGCCCTGCTGCACCAGGTGACGCCGGCGGACCGCCAAGGCCAGGCCCTGGGCCTGCGCATGCTGGTGGTGAACAGCGCGACCGTGGCCATGCCGGTGGGCTTTGGCTTGCTGGCCGCCGCCACGGTGGTGGCCGCGCCCATGTGGCTGATGGCCAGCCTGCTGGTGCTGGCGCAATGGCCGGCCAGCGCCATCCGCAAGGCGGGCTGAGCGGCTGAACGCTCAAGTACAGGCGCGTGCGGCCAGGCTGGTGGCCAGCCTGGTTTTGCCTGGCTTGTCGGCCTTGTTCTTGCCGCCGGGCGTGCGATACCAGAGTTCGCTGCGCTCCAGCGGGGTTGCCGCAGGCAAGAGGGTGTTGGGGAGTTCGATCACCGTGCGCGAGCCCAGCTCCGCTCTTTGCAGCACTTGGCCGAAGTGGCGCTCGAACAGGCAGTCAAAGCTGCCATCCTGCAGCGCTTGCTCCAGGCCTCGCTGCACGACGTCGGCCAGCGCCTGCCGGTCTTTTCGAACGAAGAAATAGAGGGCCGTGGGGTAGTGGATCAGCAGATGCTTGTCCACCACGAGTTGGCCCTGCGGCTGCAGGTCCAATTCCTGCCAGACCTCGAGCACCGAGCGCGGGAAGTAGTCGAAACGATGCAGGGCCAGCATGCGGAACAGCGCTTCGTAACTGCCCACGCCGCTGACGTTGATGCCGCTATTGCGCAGGATCTGGGTGTCGGGCCAGTCCTGACCCTGGCCGGCCACCAAGGCCTGCAAACTCTGCAGATTCTGTGCGCTGGCCAGGACCTTGGGCCGGTCGCTCGCGACCAGGGCCACGCGCAAACCCAGCAAGCCCTTGTCGATGGGGATGCGTATGGGTAGCAAGGCTTCTTCGCGCGCCGCCGAGGTCATGCTCCAGGCGATGTCCAGGCCACGGCCCAGCTCTAACTCCTTGAGCACGCGCAGCTGGGTCATGGCGGTACTTGCGGGTTCCAGCTGATACAAGGTGCCGCTCTGTTTGGACAGGGCCAGGCGGAGCAGGTCCAGCACATAGCTGTTGCGGGTGTCGCGCTCGGACTCGGGGCGCGGGTAGACCAGGCTCACCCGCTTGGCCGAGGCTTGGGCCCAGGCAGGGCTGTGCAGGGGCAGGGTGCCGAAGATCACACCCATCAACAAACCCAGAAACGCGGCGAGTAGCCGGTGCAGGGGGCGCATGAGAGAGCCTGTCTCGAACTGTCAGTGGACCTGGGACGAGTTCTTGAAGTCAATGCTTCATGGTTTTTCGGCGCGTTCCGCGGCCGGCTGCCAGCTTTCGCTAGCACCGAGCTTCAGCGGATTGTGGAAATGATAGGCGAGGGCCCCGGTTCTGTGCCTGGGAAGAATTACCCTTTGCCGGCCGGAGGCAAAGTCGGCAAAGTCGGCAAGGCCGGCAAGGCCGGCAAGGGCGGCAAGGGCTTAGCGCGCCTGTGCCATGCGCAGGCGGCGGGCCGCGTCTTCCGCGCGGGCATCGTCGATCTCGCGCAGCACGCCGCGCAGATCCACCGTTTTGTGCTGGCGCTGGAAGCGGCCGCTCAAGGCCGTGTCGGGCTGCAGGGCGCCGCGCTCGTACAGCGCCCAGATCTCGGCGCCAAAGTCGGTCTGCAGCAGCTCGGGCGCCGTCTGGCCGAAGAAATTGCGCAGATTCTCCACATCGCGCAGCAGCATGCGCCGGGCGTGGTTGTTGCCGGCCGCGTCGACGGCCTGGGGCAGGTCGATGATGACGGGGCCGTCCTCGGCCAACAGGATATTGAACTCCGACAGGTCGCCGTGCACCACGCCGGCGCACAGCATGCGCACCACTTCGCGAATCAGGCGGGCATGGTGGTCCCGGGCCTGGGCGGGCGTGAAGACGCTGTCGTTCAGGCGCGGGGCGGCATCGCCATCAGCGTCGCAGACCAGCTCCATCAAGAGCACGCCCTCGAAGAAGAGATGCGGCCTGGGCACGCGCACGCCGGCGGCGGCCAGGCGGTAGAGGGCGTCGACCTCGGCGTTCTGCTAGGCCTCTTCCTGCTTCTCGCGGCCGAAGCGTGTGCCCTTGGCCATGGCGCGGGCCTCGCGGCTGTTCTTGACCTTGCGGTTCTCGGTGTAGTCCACCGCCTGGCGGAAGCTGCGCTGGCTGGCTTCCTTGTAGACCTTGGCGCAGCGGGTCTCGTCGCCGCAGCGCACGACGAAAACCTGGGCCTCCTTGCCGCTCATCAGCTGGCGCTGGACGCCGTCGATCAAGCCTTCGTCCAGCAGTGACTGCAGTCGTTTGGGTGTCTTCATCCTGGCATTGTCGACGCAGGCCGTGGCGGGCCCGCCGGCCGCCTTTTTTGTCGGCGGAGCCGAAGGCTTTGAATGGCGCGTTAGCCCGGTCTGGCTGCAAGCGTGGCGTCAGGTTGGGCCCGATCTTCTGGGCCATACTGGCCCGGCCCAAGACCCTCGTTTTCCCCTGCTCTAGGTAGTCGCACGATGACGCAGGGGCAAGGACTCTGGCATCGTGGCCGACACAAAATGAACCCGCTCGCAAGCGGGCCCGGCATTGTGCAAACAAATATGGAAGAGACAAAGCTCATGAAAACCATCAAGCATTCCCTGACGGCTGCGGCGCTGGCTGCGCTGAGTTTTACGGCCCTGGCGGCCGAGCCCATCAAGATTGGCGTGTCCGGTCCCTTCACCGGCGGCTCTTCCTCCATGGGCGTCAGCATGCGCGATGGCGTGCGCCTGGCCACCGACGAGATCAACAAGGCCGGCGGCGTGCTGGGCCGGCAGATCCAGCTGATCGAGCGCGATGACGAGGCCAAGAACGAGCGCGGCGTGCAGATCGCGCAGGAGCTGATCAACAAGGAGAAGGTGGCCGCCACGGTCGGTTATATCAATACCGGCGTGGCCCTGGCCTCGCAGCGCTTTTATCAAGAAGCCAAGATCCCGGTGATGAATAACGTCGCCACCGGCTCGCTGATCACCCAGCAGTTTGCCGCCCAGCCCGAGAACTACATCTTCCGCAACGCCGCTCACGACAGCATCCAGGCGCCCATGATTGTCGAAGAGGCCATCGTGCGGCGTGGCTACAAAAAGGTCGCCATCCTCGCGGACTCCACCAACTACGGCCAGCTGGGCCGCGCCGACCTGGAGAAGGCGCTGGAGCTGAAGAGCGTCAAGCCCGTGGCGGTGGAGAAGTTCAATATCAAGGACGTGGACATGACGGCCCAGCTGCTCAAGGCCAAGGAGGCCGGCGCGGAAGCCATCCTGACCTACGCCATCGGCCCCGAGCTGGCCCAGATCGCCAACGGCATGACCAAGCTGGGCTGGAAGGTGCCCATGATTGGCAGCTGGACGCTGTCCATGGCCAACTTCATCGACAACGCCGGCCCCGGCGGCGAGGGCGCGCGCATGCCGCAGACCTTCATCCAGGAGCCGACGACGCCCAAGCGCCAGAGCTTCATCATCAATTACCTCAAGACCTTCAACCCCAAGAACGCGCGCATCGACTCGCCCGTCTCCGCCGCCCAGGGCTATGACTCCATCTACCTGCTGGCCGCCGCCATCAAGCAGGCCGGCGGCACCGAAGGCCCCAAGGTCAGGGCCGCGCTGGAAGACTTGAAGACCCCGGTGGAAGGCGTGGTGACCACGTACAACAAGCCCTTCACCAAGGCCGACCACGAGGCCATCACCGCCAATATCCCGGTGTTCGGCGAGGTCAAGGGCCAGCGCGTGGTCTACGCCTACGAGGCCGATTTCAAGAAGGCCTCCGAGGTGCGGGTCAAAGACGTCAATGCCAAGGGCGCTTTGAGCCAGAAGAAGTAAGCCGCCCCTTGCCCCGGCCCGCAAGCGGGCCGCTTTTTTTCTTGCTTTGAACAGCAGGGCCGCACTATGCAAATCCTGACCCAACTCGTGTTCAGTGGCATCGCCCTGGGCATGATTTACGCCGTCATCGCCTTCGGCTACCAACTCACCTTCGCCACCTCCGACACCCTGAACTTCGGCCAGGGCGACGCCCTGATGCTGGGTGCGCTGGTGGGCCTGTCCCTGGTGGGCTTTGGCCTCAACTACTGGTTGATGATTCCCCTGGTCTGCCTCTTCGGCGCCTTGCAGGGCGCGGTGGTGGAGCGCATCGGCGTGCGCCCGGCCATCAAGATGAAATCGGAGTTCGGCTGGATCATGTCCACCATCGCCCTGGGCATCATCTTCAAGAACGTGGCCGAGAACGTCTGGGGCCGCGACGACCTGAAGTTCCCCTCGCCCCTGCCCGAATCACCCATCCGCCTGCTGGGCGCCAATGTCTTGCCCATGGAGTTGCTGGTGATAGGCGGGGCCTTGGCGATGATGCTGTCGGTGGAGTTCTTCAACCGCCGCAGCATCTACGGCAAGGCCGTGGTCGCCACCTTCAACGACCGCGACGCCGCCAAGCTGATGGGTATCAACACCGGCCTGGTGATCACCTTCTCGTATGCGCTCTCGTCCATGACGGCCGCCTTTGCCGGCGTGCTGATCGCGCCGCTGACGCTGACCGGCGCCACCATGGGCGCGGTGCTGGGGCTGAAGGCCTTTGCCGTCGCCATCATCGGCGGCCTGACCAGCGGCATGGGCATCATCGTCGGGGGGGTGATCCTGGGCGTGGTGGAAACGACCACGGGCTTTTATCTGTCCACCGGCTACAAGGACGTGCCCGGCCTGGTGCTGCTCTTGATCGTGCTGGCGGTGAAACCAGCGGGTCTGTTCGGCAAGACGGCGATTAAAAAGGTCTGATGATGGTGAACGTTAAGAAATATGCGGCGGGCGCCGTCGCCATCGCCGCGCTGGCCGCCTTCCCCCTGGTCTCCGGCAACCCCTACTACATCCACTTGGTCGAGACCATCATGATCTACGCGATCGTGCTGTTCGGCCTGGACATCGTGGTGGGCTATACCGGCCAGGTCTCGCTGGGCCATGCGGGCCTGTTCGGCATCGGCGCCTACACGGCCGGGGTGCTGGTGTTCAAGCTGGCGGCGCCGCTGTGGGTCACCTTGCCGGCGGCCATCGCGGTGACGGCGGCCTTCGGCGCCTTGCTGGCCCTGCCGGCCTTGCGGGTGATGGGCCCTTATCTGGCCATGGTGACCCTGGCCTTCGGCACCATCATCCAGATCCTCATCAACGAGATGAGTTTTCTGACCGAAGGCCCGATGGGCATCACGCTCAGCAAGCCCAGCCTCTTCGGCCATCAGCTGGACGAGACCGAGTATTACTGGGTGGTGGCCGTGATGCTGCTGGCCTCGCTGGTGTTCGTCCACCGGGTCTTGCGCTCGCACCTGGGCCGGGCCTTCGAGGCCTTGCGCGGCAGCCCGGTGGCCTCGGATTGCATGGGCGTCTCGGTCTACCGCTACAAGGTCTATGCCTTTGTCATCAGCGCCGGCCTGGCCGGCCTGGCGGGCGCGCTGTACGCTTATTCCGAGCAATACATCTCGCCCAATACCTATAACTTCGAGCAGACCGTGCTCTTCCTGCTGGCCATCATCATGGGCGGCCGCAAGACCCGCACCGGCGCCTTGCTGGGCGCGGCCATCATCGTCATGCTGCCCAAGCTGCTGGACGATCTGGCGCTGTTCCGCATCGTCTCGGTGCTGCTGGCCTTGGTCGTTATGGCCGCGGCCGCCGTGGCGCTCAAGCGCGGCAAGATCGCGCCCAAGGCCGCGGCCATTCCCGTCGTGGGCAGCCTGGCCCTGGCGGCCCTGTCCTTCAAGCTGCAGACCATGACGGACTGGCGGTTGACGGTCTTCGGCCTGATCACGCTCTTCGTCGTCTACTACCTGCAGGACGGCATCGTGGGCTTTGTGCGCAATGCCCTGAATCTGCGCGGCCATGCCGCCACCGATGCCGATGACGCCGCCAATCTGCCGAATATCGGCGATGCCCTGGGCCAGCGCGCTGGCACGGGCAGCGGCGAGTTGCTGGAGGCCAAGCAGATATTGATGCAGTTCGGCGGCCTGAAGGCGCTCAACAACGTTGATCTGAACATCAAGCGTGGCAGCATCCACGGCCTGATCGGCCCCAACGGCTCGGGCAAGAGCACCATGATGAATGTGCTGACCGGCATCTATGTGCCCACGGCCGGCACGGTGATGTTTGGCGGCCGCAGCCTGAACGGGCGTACCTCCTCGGACATCGCGCTCTCCGGCATCGCCCGCACCTTCCAGAATGTGCAGCTCTTCGGCGAGATGACGGCGCTGCAGAACGTGCTGGTCGGCCTGCACCACAGCTTCAAGAGCAATCTGGTCGATGTGGCCCTGCATCTGCCGCGTTATCTGCGCGAGAACCGCGCGAACACCGCCCGCGCCCTGGGGCTCTTGCGCTTTGTGGGCCTGGCCGATCTGGCGGGCGAGGAGGCGCGCAATCTGCCCTATGGCAAGCAGCGCCTGCTGGAAATTGCCCGTGCCCTGGCCTTGGACCCCGAGCTGCTCTTGCTGGACGAGCCGGCCGCCGGCCTGACCGCACCCGACATCAAGGAGCTGATCGCCATCATCCGCAAGATCCGCGAGCATGGCGTGACCGTGATCCTGATCGAGCACCATATGGATGTGGTGATGAGCATGTGCGACACCGTCTCGGTGCTGGACTTCGGCCAGAAGATCGCCGAGGGCCTGCCGGCCCAGGTGCAGGCGGATGAAAAAGTCATCGAGGCCTATCTGGGCGGCCAGGCGGCTTGAATCGCCACAGTTTTAAAGGCAACCACAGAGTCACGGAGGCACAGAGAAATACAGATCAACTCTTGAGTCTGGCTCTGTGTCTCTGTGGTTGCATTTCTGGATTCCTTGACCATGAGGTCTTGTTTCAGGATGAATTTCCCATGCTAGAAATTAAAAACCTCAGCGCCGGCTACGGCAAGGTCCAGGTCCTGCACGGTGTTTCCATCAGCGTACCCAAGGGCAAGGTCGTGACCCTGATCGGCTCCAACGGTGCCGGCAAGACCACCACCATGCGGGCCGTTAGCGGCATGATCGCGCCCACGGCGGGCGAGATCAGCCTGAACGGCAAGCGCATCGAAGGCCTGGAGTCCTTTGAGATCGCCCGCCGCGGCCTGGCCCATTCGCCCGAAGGGCGGCGCGTTTTTGCCACCATGACGGTGACCGACAACCTGCGCCTGGGCGCCTTCCCGCGCTACACCGGCAGCCGGCCCAAGGGCGATGTGGAGGCCGATCTGGCCCGAGCCATGGACTTGTTCCCGCGCCTGAAGGAGCGCCGCGAGCAACTCGCCGGCACGCTCTCGGGCGGCGAGCAGCAGATGCTGGCCATGGCCCGCGCCACCATGTTGCAGCCCGATGTGATGCTGCTGGACGAACCCTCCATGGGCCTGGCCCCCATCCTGGTGGCCGAGGTGTTTCGCATCATCGAGCGGCTCAAGGAGCAGGGCGTGACCATGCTGCTGGTCGAGCAATTCGCCGCCGCCGCCCTGGGCGTGGCGGATTACGGTTATGTGCTGGAAAACGGCCGCATCTCCCTGCACGGCCCGGCCGACAAGCTGCGCAATGATCCGGCGGTGAAGGCGGCGTATTTGGGGGGTGGGGGGCATTGAGATCGCTGGATTCTGCCGCTCGCTTGCCTCTCGATGGGTGATGTAGTAATGTGCCTACATAATTTTTGAAGAGGTACGGCATGACCATCACTACCTTGTCCAGCCGAGAGTTGAATCAGGACGTCAGCCGGGCCAAGAAGGCGGCCCAGAATGGCCCCGTGTTCATCACGGATCGCGGCAAACCCGCCCATGTGCTGCTGAGTTACGAGGACTATCAGCGGCTGACCCGGCAGCGGCGCAATATTGCCGATGCGTTGGCGATGCCGGGTGTCGCGGATATCGAGTTTGAGCCGCCGCGCATCAGCCTTGGTGCCCGGCCGGCCGAATTTTGATGATGTATGTCCTCGACACCAATGTGCTGTCCGAGTTGCGCAAAGTGCGGTTTGGCAAGGCCGATCCGAACGTGGTCGCATGGGCGCAGAGCGTGGACGCTGCGGACCTTTTTGTCTCGGTCATCACCCTCATGGAACTGGAGCTTGGCGTCCTCTCGATAGAACGCAGGGATGCCCTCCAAGGCGTTTTGCTGCGCACCTGGCTGGAACAGCAGGTATTGCCCGAGTTCTCAGGGCGTACCCTGCCCGTCGATACGGCCGTGGCGCAACGCTGTGCTCGCTTGCATGTGCCCGACAGGCGCAGCGAACGCGACGCGCTGATCGCGGCCACGGCCTTGGTGCATGGCATGGCGGTGGTCACCCGCAATGGGCAGGACTTCCGGCCCATGGGCGTCAGCCTCGTCAATCCGTGGGCGGCATTGGCCTGACCTTCTCAGGAATACACGATGCTGGCGCAAGTCACCCCGTCCCTGTGCGTCACTCGATGTCCAGGCCATGGCTTTGCGCCAGGCGGTGGGCGATGTTCAAGCCCTGGCCCATGCCCAGGCCCGCCTGCCGCGCCTGCAACAAGGGCGGTGGCGGGGGGGCTGCTGTGATTGCTGATGCTGAGCCGGCCAGGGCGGCCGGGCCGTGGCAGACGGCGGCAATCACGCCGCCCTGGGCCTCCATCTCGCTGAGCAGCTTGAGCAGGCCGCCATCCTTGGGCAGGTCGAACATGGCGCCCTTGCCGCCCATCACCAGCACGGCGCGGTAGTCGCGCGCCTTCAGCCCGGCCTGGGCGAATTCATCCATCTCGAAGCCGGGCCGGGTCTTGCCCTGCTCGCGGCCTTCGCTGCTGACGACGATCAGCACCTTGCCGGCGGGCTGGGCGGCCCAGCCGGGTGCGAGGGCGGCAGCGGCCAGCAGGCCGCCGGCCAGGGCTTGTTTGAGCAGGTCTTGCATGAGAGGGCTCCAGAGTGTGACGGTAAAGCCAGTCTAGAAACCCGCTTGTGAAGCCAACGTCAAGCCATGCCCTGATGCCTCAGCAAGGCATCGATCTGCGGCTCGCGGCCGCGGAAGGCCTTGAAGCTTTCCATCGCCTCGCGGGAGCCACCCACTTCCAGGATGTTGTGCAGATAACGCGCTCCCGTGGCGGCGTTGAACACGCCCTCCACCTCGAAAGCGCTCCAGGCATCGGCGCTCAGCAGCTCGGCCCACTTGTAGCTGTAGTAGCCGGCCGCGTAGCCGCCCGCGAAGATGTGGGAGAAGCTGTGCTGGTTGCGGTTGAAGTCGGCGGCGGGGATGACGGCCACCTCGGCGCGCACCTCATCGAGCAGGGCTTGCACGGCTTGCTCGGCGCCGGGTTCGGCATGCAAGCGCATATCGAAGAGCGAGAACTCGATCTGCCGCAGGGTCTGCAAGCCGCTCTGGAAGTTCTTGGCCGCCGTCATTTTGTCGAACAGCGCGCGCGGCAGGGGTTGGCCGGTGTCCACATGTTTCGTCAGCTGCTGCAACACCTCCCATTCCCAGCAGAAGTTCTCCATGAACTGGCTGGGCAGTTCGACGGCATCCCATTCCACGCCCGAGATGCCCGAGACACCCAGCTCGTTCACCTGGGTCAGCAGATGGTGCAGGCCATGGCCGAATTCGTGGAAGAGGGTGGTGACATCGTCGTGGCTCAGCAAGGCAGGTTTATCACCGACCGGCGAGGAGAAGTTGCAGACCAGCTGGGCCACCGGCGTTTGCTGTGCGCCCTCGGGGCGGGCCCAGCGGCTGCGCACCTCGTCCATCCAGGCACCGGGGCGTTTGCCGGGGCGGGCGTAGAGGTCGAGGTAGAACTGGCCGACCAGCTCGCCGTTGCGGCCCAGTCGGTAGAACTTGACGCTGTCGTGCCAGACCTCGGCGGTCTGCTCCACGATCTTGACGCTGAACAGGCGCTCGATGATGTCGAACAAGCCTTGCAGCACGCGCGGCAGGGTGAAGTACTGGCGGACCTCCTGGTCGCTGAAGGCGTAGCGGGCCTGCTTGAGTTTCTCGGAGACGTAGGCGTTGTCCCAGACCTGCAAGTCGGCCAGGCCCAGCTGCTGGGCGGCAAAGGCTTGGAGTTCGGCCAGGTCCTGCTCGGCATAGGGGCGGGCGCGGGCGCTGAGGTCGCGCAGAAACTCCAGCACCTGGGCCGGCGAGGCCGCCATCTTGGGTGCCAGCGAGGCCTCGGCATAGTTCTGGAAGCCCAGCAGCGCGGCCTCTTCCTGGCGCAGCTGCAACAGCTCCTGGATGATGGCCGTGTTGTCCCACTCGGGCTTGTCGCCCAGCTCGCTGGCGCGGGTGACGTAGGCGCGGTAGAGGCGTTCGCGCAGGGCGCGGTTCTCGCCGTACTGCATCACCGGCAGATAGCAGGGGAAGTGCAGGGTTAGCTTGTAGCCGGCCTTGCCCTCGGCCTCGGCGGCGGCCAGGGCGGCCTGCTGGGCATCGGCCGGCACGCCGGTCAGCTCGTCCAGCGTGGCGTAGTAGGCGAAGCCATCGGTGGCGTCCAGCACATGTTCGGAGAACTGCTGGCCCAGCTCGGCCGAGCGCTCCTGGATGGCGGCAAAGCGGGCCTTGGCCTCGCCCTGCAGCTCGGCGCCCGAGAGCACGAAATCGCGCAGCCACAGCTTGAGCGCCTGCTTGCGCGCTGGGTTGAGGCTTGCCGCCGCCGGGCTCTGGGCGATGGCCTTGTACTTGGCGTACAGCGCCTCGTCCGCGCCCTGGCGGGTGAAGAACTCGGTGACGGCGGGCAGGCTGGCGTTATAGGCCTCGCGCAGCTCGGGGCTATTGGCCACGGCGTTCAGATGGCCGACGGCGCCCCAGGCCGCGCCCAACCTCTCGGTGGCCACGCCCAGGGTGGCGGAGAGGGCGTCGTAATCGGCCGGCGTCTCGGCCGAGGTGGCCAGGGCCAGGGCGGCGTCGGCCTCGCTGAGCAGTTGCGCAATGGCGGGCTGAATATGTTCGGGCCGGATGCTCGCAAAAGCGGGTAGGGCGGCGGTGCTCAGGAGAGGGTTGCTAGGAGTCATGGGCGAGGGAGAAGCGCAAAGAAGCGAGAGCGATGGATGGCGTTCGACCGCATGCCATAATCAATTGAGAATAATTCTCAATACGGAATGAAAGCAGAGACATTTGCCTTTGAGCCGGATCATATGCGCGACTTGGCGGGCGGGCATTTGCATTGGCACGGCCCCCGGGGCAGCCGTTTCGACCTGAGCCTGCTGAGCCCGGAGGCTGGCTGGGCCGTCAGCTGTTTTGGCGCCAGCCATCCCGAGCAGTTGCTGATGCGCAGCGAGGGCTTCAGCCAGCAGGAGGACATGGTCACCCTGATGGTCATGCTGGACGGGCGGCTCAGCAGCAAGCACCCGGAGGTGGCGCGGCCGCTGCGCATGCAGGCCGGCAGCCTGTGCATCTACCGCCTGCAGGAGCATGCGGGTTGCACCCGTTACCAGGGCACGCAGACCTGCTGTGTCAGCGTCATGCTGCGCATGGACTGCTTTCTCGCCCTGCTCGATGCCGAGCTTGACGCCGACCTGCTGGCGCTGACGGCGCAGATGCAGGCGCAGCCGGCCTTTGCCCGCCAGGCCCCGGCCTCGGCCGGCCTGCTGGCCTTGGCCCGGCAATTGCAGGCGGCAATGGCGCAGGCCGAGGCGGGGATTGCGGCCCGCCTGCGCAGCCAGGTGCTGCGCCTGCAATTCGTGGCCGAGGTGGTGGCCGGCCTGCGCGGCCATCTGCAGCGCGAGCAGGCCAAGCGGGCGCGCTGGCAGAGCCAGGACGAGGCCTTGCTGCGCGAGGCCGGCCGCAGCCTGCTGGCCCAGCTGCAGGAGCCGCCCAGCATCGCCGAGCTGGCGCGCCAGCTGGGCCTGAACGACTGCCGGCTCAAGATCGGCTTCAAAGCCCTGTTCGGCCTGGGTGTGGCGGCCTGGGTGCGCGAGCAGCGCCTGCAGCAGGCCGCCTTGCTGCTGGGGCGGCCGGGCGCCACGGTCACCGAAACCGCTCTGCAAATCGGTTATGCCAACCCGGCCCAGTTCGCCGCTGCCTTTCGCAAGCGCTTTGATCTCAATCCGGGGGAGTGGGCCAGGCGTTCCATCCTTGTCTCAGATCAGGACTTGATCATCCAGGCCTGAGCCTGCCGGCGCGCCTCGCCCTCATCGCCCACCAGGGCGCTGCGCACGGGCAGGGCTTGCAGAAACTTCTGCGTGGCGGCATTCAGCTCACTCGCCTGCGGGCCACTGGAGCCGACCACGATCAGCCCATCGCACAGGCCGAACAAGGCCTCTTTGTGGGCCTTGTACCAGCGCGCCTGGTGGCTGGCGATGGCGGCGTCCTGGGCGGCCTCGCTGGCCGTGAATTGCACCAGCACAAAGCGCCGACCCGTGGCCAGCCACGCCAGCATCTGCGCCTGCCATTGCTGCAGGGCCAGCAGGCCTGTTTCGCCGCTCAGCGGCTCGGGCAGGCGGCTGATCAGCAGGGGCGCGGCCCTGCAGTCCAGGCGGACCTGAAGGGGTGAATCAACAAGCGTCATGGTTTTTGCTCTCAGGCAGTGGCGGGGCTCCGACTGTGCGCAGCCCGGCTCCGCGCCGCCACTCCTGGCGGGACAGGCCGGCAGGCGTCTTTGGACATTCCCGCCCGGGGTGGCCCGTAAATCTTGTTCAATTGAGAATTGTTCTCATCTGTTGCAGTGAACAAGGAATGAGAACGATGAAGCCGTCGAGGATGGGTGTTCGGACCGGAGTGGGCCTGGCTGTGGCTCTGTTAGCGAGCGCGAGTGGTGGCCCGGCCCTGGCGGCGCCGGCCGAGGCGGCGCAAACCCTGCCGCGCGTCACCACCACGGTGAACCGCCTGCAGCAGCGCAGCGCCGATGTCTCCCAGCAGGTGACGATGCTGGACGCCGAGCAACTGGCCGAGCGCCAGGTGCGCTCGGTGGACGATCTGGTCAGCCAGGTGCCGGGGGCCAGCGTCGTGCGCCTGTTCGAGGGCGTGCACGATTACAACTACCGCGGCCTCAACACGCCGCTGTTCGAGGGCAGCTCGCCCCTGACCGTGCTGGTGGACGGCGTGCCGCTGAGCAATCGCTACGCCATCATGCTGGACCCGGACGACATCGAGCGCGTCGAAGTGCTGCGCGGCCCCGGCTCCACGCTGTACGGCCACAACAGCATAGGCGGGGTGCTGAATGTGCAGACCCGCGCCTTTGCGGCCAAGCCCGCGCTGCGCCTGGGCGGCGGCCTGGGCAGCCATGGCGAGCGGCGTTTGCAGCTGGCCTTGCAAAGCGGTGCCCAGGGCCCGCTGCGCATGAAGCTGCACGCGCAGACGCTGCGTTATGCCGGCGAGATCGCCTCGGCCGAGGGCGTCAACGAGGACCGCAAGGAACAGCATTATCTGAACCTGGGCCTGCAGTGGCAGTTGGACGCGCTGACCCGGCTGCGCCTGGACGCTTTTGCGGGCCAGGAGGATTCGGGTTATGGCCGCATCGAGCGGGTCACGCTGGCGGGCCTGAACAAGGCCGAGGTGGCGCGCCAGACCGGTTTTGATGTCCGCAGCGATGCCCTGGCCCGCCAGCAGCGCGCCGCCCTGCGGCTGGACCGCCAACTGCCGCTGGGCCGGCTCAGCGCCCACGCCTCGCTGCGCCACGCGCCCATGCGAGCCTTGTTCGAGTGCGATTACGGCGCCGGTGCCATGTCGGTCTACTGCACCCAGAACGCCGATCAGGACGGCGAGGACCTGGGCCTGCAATGGGCCCAGGAAGAGGGCGCGCAGCGCTGGTTGCTGGGCCTGAGCTGGAGCCGGCAGCGTGAGAGCAACCACGATGTGGGCTATTACATGGGCAAGCCCGGCGCCTCCCTGCCCCTGGGCAAGGCGGAGGGCCGGCGCGAGGGCAGGGACCAGGCCTTGTTCGGCCAATGGCTGCTGCGCCAGGGCGATTGGGACTGGAGCCTGGGCCTGCGCGGCCAGCGGGCCGAGCGCGAGGTGGACATCGTCAACACCGTGCTGGCCGATCCGGCCAGCGGGAGCCTGGCCCAGCTGGCCTATGCCGGCCGGCAAACCTTCACCGCCTGGTTGCCGCGCAGCGGGGTGAATCTGCGCCTGGGCCCGACACAGAATGTTTACGCCAGCTACAACCAGGGCTATCTGCCCGGCGGCTTCAACCATTTCCAGATGAGCAATGTGCTGGCCGACGCCAGCTTCGGCCCGCAGCGCAACCATGTGCTTGAAGCCGGCTACAAGCTGCAGACCGGCGAGCTGGCGCTGAATGCCACGGCCTACTGGATGAAGATTGCTGACATCCAGTCCATGGTGATGTTGCCTGGCGCGCGCTTCCTGGCCGGCAATCTGAGCGGTGCCCACTCCAAAGGCCTGGAGCTGGACGGGCAGTGGACGCCCGGACCCGAAGGCTGGCAGCTCGACGGCCGTCTGGCCTACACCCAGGCCCGCTACGACGCCGGTGCCCTCTACCAGGGCCGCGATGTGGGCGGCTTGCGGATTGAGCGCACGCCCGACTTCAGCGCCAGCCTGGGCCTGGGCTATGGCCTGGCCGCGCCGACCTGGGCGGGCGGCGGGCGCCTCAGTGCGCGTCTGGAGGCTAATGCCCTGGGCAAGCGGGCCGTGGACCCCAGCAATACGGCCATCCTGAGCGCATCGCATTGGTTCAATGCCCGGCTGGCGCTGGAGAACCGGCGCTGGGGTCTGGAGCTGGGTTTGCGCAATCTGACGGATGCGACGGTGGTGGCCGGTGCCATCAATCTGTCCAATATGCCGGGCATCGCACCCGGCACCTACGGGCGCCAGCTGATGGCCGGGCGCGAGCTGAGCCTGCGCCTGAACTTCGCGCTGGAGGGTTGAGCCATGAGCGAAGCCATCGCCAGCCCCGCGCTGGGCGAACAGATCGCGCCACCCGCTGACCCTGCTCAGAATGACAGTAAGGGCGCTCTGCGCTGGCTGCTGGC
Source organism: Roseateles oligotrophus (assembly GCF_014204525.1). Classification (GTDB taxonomy): domain Bacteria; phylum Pseudomonadota; class Gammaproteobacteria; order Burkholderiales; family Burkholderiaceae_C; genus Paucibacter_A; species Paucibacter_A oligotrophus_A. The sequence continues at coordinate 21,383 of NZ_JACHLP010000015.1, read as the reverse complement.
TGAGGCCGCCCCCTACCGCTGGCTGCTGGGCACGGGCCTGCTGCTGGGCCTGCTCAGCAGCGCGCTGAGCCTGGTGCCGGCCTGGAGCGTTCAGCATCTGGTGCAGGGCCTGTTGCTGCCGGGCGCTGCGCGCAGCAGCGACTGGCTGGCCCTGGGCGGCATCGTGCTGGCGGCCCTGTTCTTGCGCAACCTCAGCCTGATGGGCGCCACCTTGCTGATGCACCGGGCTGCTTTTGATCTGCTCAACCGCTTGCGCAGCCGCTTGCTGGCCAGCCTGGCCGGCTGGCCCCTGGGCGCCATGACAAGAGCGGGTGCGGCGCAGCAGAAGAAACTGGTGGGCGAGGATGTTGAGCAGATCGAGCGCTTTGTCGCCCACCAGTTGCTGGACCTGAGCATGGCCCTGGCCACGCCCTTGCTGGCCGCCGCGCTGATGGCCAGCCTGGACTGGCGGCTGGCCCTGCTCTCCCTGCTGGTGTGGCCGGCCGCCCTGGTCGCCCAGGCCTGGATGTACCGCGATGTGGGGCCGCGCATGCAGCGCTACTTCGAGTTGCGCGCGCGCATGCATGCCAGCATGCAGGACTTGCTGCGCGCCCTGCCCCTGGTCAAGAGCATGGGCCGGGGCCTGCCGGCCTATCAACGTTACAGCCAGGATGTGCAGGCTTTCGGCGGCATGGTGAGGCAGTGGATTGCCGCCACCGCGCCGGGCATGGCAGCCTTCAGGCTGGCGCTGGACTGCCATCTGCTGGTGCTGCTGCCGGCCGGCCTGTGGATGTATGCCCAGGGCCATACCGGCCTGCCCGAGCTGGTGGCGGTGCTGGTGCTGGCCCAGGCCGTGCCCGATGCCATCACCGCCCTGCTGATGCTGGGCGGCCATCTGCAGCAGGTGCTGATGGGCGCTGGCCGGGTGCAAGCCTGCCTGGCGGTGCCGGCCCTGCCCGAGCCCGAGCAGCCCGAGCCCCTGCCGCCGGGGCCGCTGACCTTGCAGTTCAAGGGGGTCGGCCTGCGTTATGAGGCGCAAGGCCCCTGGGTCTTGCAAGACATCAATGTGGATCTGCGCCCCGGCACGCTGACGGCCCTGGTCGGCCCCTCGGGCAGCGGCAAGAGTTCGCTGGCCTCCCTGCTCGGGCGCTTCAACGACCCGCAGCGGGGTCAGGTCTTGCTGAACGGGGTGGACCTGCGCGAGCTGGGCAGCGCCCAGGTGCTGGCCCAGGCCGCCTTTGTGTTTCAGGATACTTTCCTGCTGTGGGACACGCTGCGCGCCAATCTCTGCATGGGCCGCGAGGCCAGCGCCGAGGCCATCGAGACCGCCTTGCGCCGTGCCTGCGCCTGGGACTTTGTGCAGGCCTTGCCGCAAGGCCTGGAGACCGTGCTGGGCCAGGGCGGCGCCAGCTTGAGCGGTGGCGAGCGCCAGCGCCTGGCCCTGGCGCGTGCCCTGCTGCGCGACGCGCCCCTGCTGGTGCTGGACGAGGCCACGGCCTTTGCCGATGCCGGCACCGAGGCGCAGATCCAGCACATCCTCTCCGAGCTGCTGCGGGATCGCACCGTGCTGATGATTGCCCACCGCCTCAGCTCGCTGCGCAATGCCGAGCAGGTGCTGGTGCTGGAGGCCGGCCGCCTGCGCGCCCGCGGCCGCCATGCCCAGCTGATGCAGGAGGACGCCGCCTATGCGCGGCTGTGGGCGCAGCAAGACCAGGCCGCTCATTGGGCGATGCGCAAGAACGAAGGAGAGCGGGATGTTTGAATTGCTGGACAAACTCTGCCCCGGCGCCTGGCGCCAGATGGCGCGCCAGCACCTGCCCTGGCTGCTGCTGGACGGGCTGCTCAGCGCCCTGCCTTTTGGGGTCTTTCTGCTGCTGGTCGAGCGACTGCTGGCCGGCCCCAGCCAGCTGGCGCAATGGTTGCCGCTGTGCGCGCTGATCTGGGGCCTGCTGCTGGCGCGTACCTGGGTGGCCCGCCAGGTCTGCCTGCTCACCCATGGCTGGGGCGTGCATCTGGCCGAGGGCTTGCGCCTGCGCCTGGCCGAGCGCCTGCTGGCCTGGCCGGTGGGCCGCATGCTGCAACGCGACGGTGGCGAACTCTCCGCCGTGCTGCTGCAGGATGTGGACCATGCCGAGCAGGCTTTCTCCCACCTTTACGGCCCCCTGGTCAGCAGCCTGCTGATGTGCGGCTTCTTGCTGCTGGCCATGGCCACGCAAGACCTGGCACTGACGGCCGCCATGGCCGCCGGCCTGGCCCTGGGCCTACCCGCCTGGGCTTTGCTGCGCCGCCAGGGCCTGGCCCAGGCCGACCGCTGGCTGGACGCCAATGCCCAGGCCCAGGCGGCCACGCTGGAGTATCTGGAGGGCTTGCGAACGCTCAAGGCCCACGGCATGGCCGGCGCCCGCTTTGCGCGCGTGGACCAGGCCTTGCGCCGCCAAAGCCGCGAGAGCCTGGCGTTGGAATGGCGTGCCGCCTTGGGGCCGCTCAGCTTCATCAGCCTGCTGGAGCTGGGCCTGCCCCTGCTGATGCTGGTTGGCTTGTGGCGCTGGCAGGGCGGTGCCGTGGGTCTGCCCTTGCTGCTGACTTTCTTGCTGGTCTGCATGCGCCTGCACCGCAGTCTCTCGCTGATGGTTCTGGGCCTGGCCCAGAGCGAGGTGATGCTGCGCAGCGCCCGGCGCATCGCCGCCCTGCTGGACGAGCCCGTTCAAGCGGACGGCAGCCAGCAGCCCGCCTGGGCGGGGCCGCTGCAAATCAGCCTGCGCGATCTCAGCTTCGGCTATGGCGGCGCAGAGCAGGTGCTGAGTCAGCTCAGCGGCGAATTGCCGGCCGGCAGCCTGACGGCCTTGGTCGGGCCCTCGGGCTCGGGCAAGAGCACGCTGGCCCGCTTGCTGGCCCGCTTCTGGGACGCGCCGCCGGGCACGGTGTTGCTCGATGGTGTTGATATCCGAAGTTATGAATTGGCCGCTCTGCAGCAGCGCATCGCCATCGTGTTCCAGCATCCGCAATTGCTGACCGGCACGGTGGCGGCCAATCTGCGCCTGGCCAGCCCCGAGGCCACGCAGGCCGAGCTGGAAGAGGCCTGCCGCCAGGCCGCCTGCCACGACTTCATTCTGGCCCTGCCGCAGGGCTACGAGACCGAGCTGTCCGAGCAGGGCGCCGAACTCTCCGGCGGGCAGAAGCAGCGCCTGTGCATTGCGCGCGCCCTGCTCAAGCGCGCGCCCCTGGTGCTGGTGGACGAGGCCACCGCCTCGCTGGACCCCGAGAACGAGGCCCTGATCCAGCAAGCCCTGCAGGCCCTGGCCCGCCACAGCACGGTCTTGATGATTGCCCACCGCCTGCACACCGTGGTGGCGGCCGACCAGATCTGGGTGCTGGAGCGCGGCCGCATCGTGCAGCGCGGCCGCCATGCCCAGCTGCTGGGCCAGCCCGGCCTCTACCAGACGCTGTGGCAGGCGCAGCAGCAGGGCCGTGATTGGGCGCCGGGCGTGGCGGCTCAGGCATGAGGCCGGGTGTGAAGGGTTTGGACTGGCGCCTCGTCCTGGTGGCGCTTTACTTCGGCCAGGGCCTGCCCATGGGCATGGCGCTGGAGGCCATGCCCACGGCCTTGCGCGCCCAGGGCCTGCCGCTGGCCCAGCTGGGCTGGCTGAGCCTGGCCCTGCTGCCCTGGGTGGGCAAGCTGCTGTGGGCGCGGACTGTGGAGCGGCTGTGCGGGCGCTGGGGTTTTGCCACCGTCTTGCTGGCCACCCAGGGCCTGCAGTTGCTGGCCAGCCTGGCCCTGGCCTGGACGCCGCCGGCCGCAGGTTTGCACGCGCTGCTGCTGCCCCTGCTCTTGATGAATCTTTGCGCCGCCACGCAAGACAACGCCAGCAATGCCTGGGCCGCCCTGGCCCAGCGCCAGGCCGGCGACAGCGCCAACGCCATGCGTCACGGTGCCGGCGGCCTGCTGGTGCTGGGCTTTGTGCTGGGCATGGTCTGCGGCGGCGGCTTGCTGCTGCAGCCTTTGGCGGCCTGGGGCTGGTTGGGCCTGGTGCTGAGTTTGAGCGGCATGCAGCTGCTGGTGCTGCTGATGCTGTGCGGCATGCCGCGGCTGCAGCACCAGGCGGGTTTGCAGGCGCAGATGCTGGTGCCGCTGCGCTGGCGCAAGCTGCTGGCCGACAGGCGCTTGTGGCTGCTGGTGGCCCTGGCCCTGCTGGTGCGCCTGGGTGGGAGCTGGCAGCAATACCTGTTCAAGCCCTGGCTGGTGGACGCCGGTCTGGGGCTGGCGCGGGCCGGCCAGATCCAGCTGCTGTTGCAGCTGAGCACGGGCCTGGCGGCCGGCCTGCTGGCGCCTCTGTGCCTGCGGCGCTGGGGCTTGCGGCGGGTCTGCACGGCGGTGCTGCCGCTGAGCGTGCTGGGTTTGTGCCTGCCCTGGGGCCTGGCCCTGGCGCATGGGGCTCAGTCGGCAAGCTGGCAGCTTTGGCTCTACCTGCTGCTGGGCCCCGGTGCCTGGATAGACGGGCTCTTGATGGCCTGCGCCACCAGCTGCCTCCTGCACTGGGTGGCCGCGCAAAGGCCGGCGCTGGAGATGGCTTGCAGCCAAACCGGCGAGCTGGTTGGCGGCAGCCTGACGATGGCGCTGGCGCCCTGGGTGCTGTCCCAGCTGGGTTATGCGCCCAGCTTTGCCCTCGGCGCGCTGCTGGCCCTGTTCGCCATGCCCCTGCTGCTCGGCTTGGGCCTGCGCTTGCCCGGGGCTTGGCCTGGCGCGTCGGCGGGGCGGGCTCAAGGCTTGGCCGGGGTGTCCTAAGCCTCTTTCATCAAGCCTTGTTTAATTGTTAATAGGAATTATTCGCATCAATGACATAATCCCGCAATTCAACGCAATTTTGTTTATTTCGGGAAGGTTTTTCATGCGGTCTCCTGTGTTGTTTTCCTTGCGTCCGGTCGTGCTGGCCGGTGCCTTGCTGTGTGGGCTGCTGACGCAAGCCGCCCGGGCCGATGATGGCCAACCGCCCGCCGATCAGGCGGCGGCCAGCGGCACGAAACAGGCGGGCCAGCCGCAGGAGGAGGCCTCCCTGCCCGTCGTCCGGATGCGTTTTGCGCGCGAGCAGCAGGGCGACAAGGTGGGGCCCAGCCGCTCATCCACCGGCCTGAATCTGAGCCTGCGCGACACGCCGCAGGCGATCAGCGTGATCACCCGTGAGCGCATCGAGGAGGGCGGTTTCGCCACCCTGGAATCGGTGCTGCGCGCTACGCCGGGCCTGGCCGTCTCGGGGGATGACAGCGGGCGCTCCACCATCAGCGCGCGCGGCTTCGCGGTTGAGAACTACCGGCTCGACGGCCTGCCTTTTGACGCCAGCTGGGGCTATATGGAGAGGCTGGCCACGGCGGCTTTCGAGAAGATCGAAGTCACCCGGGGCGCGACCGGCCTGATGGCCGGTGAGGGCAATCCTTCAGCCAGCATCTCCATGGTGCGCAAGCGCGCCAGTGCCAAGGCCTTGCAAGGCCAGGTGCAGCTGTTGCTGGGCACGCAGAACCGCAGAGGCGGTACCCTGGATTTGGGCTCCGCCCTGAACGACAGCGGCAGCCTGCGCGCGCGCGTGGTGGCCCATGCCGAGCATCTGGAGGGCAGGCTGGACCTGGAGCAGCGCCGCACCCGCCAGTTGCTGCTGGTGGCCGAGGCCGATCTGGGCCCCAAGACCTTGCTGACCCTGGGTCACCTCTACAACCACAGCGCCGTTGACGGCGGCTACTGGGGCGGCCTGCCGATTTTTTACAGCGACGGCAGCCGTAGCCAGTTGCCACGTCGTGCCACCACCGGGGTGGACTGGAATCTGTGGCACGAGACCCTGAATTCCAGCTATCTCAAGCTGGAGCACCGCTTTGATTCGCAGTGGCGTTTGCAGGCCGAGTTGAGCCGTGACATGGGCGCCAACCGCTACCAGATGGTGTGGACCGAAGGGGCGGTAGATTCGGGCACCGGCCTGGGCCTGACGGGCGTGCCTTACTTCTACAAATCGGATCGTGTGCAGCGCAATGCCAGCGTCAATCTGGGCGGCAATATCACCGCCTTTGGCCGTGTGCATGAACTCAATCTGGGTCTGCAGCGCCTGGTGGCGCCGGCCAATTGGACGAATCGCGACCTGATTGGCGACAAGCCGGCGATGGACTCGCTCCACAACTGGAAGGGGCGCTGGACGCCGCCACCGGTCGGTGAGCTTTACAACGCTGGCGACAACCTGACGACCCAGACCGCCGCCTATGCCGCGGCCCGCCTGCAACTCACGGATGCGGCCAAGCTGATCGTCGGCGCCCGCCTGTCCGACTACCGTCACCAGCAGGAGGCGGGAGCCTGGAATCCCGTGGCTTACGAAGTACGGCGCCGCAATGTGCTGACGCCTTATGGCGGCCTGATGTGGGACTTGAGCGAGTCGGTGTCGGCCTATATCAGCCATGCCGGCATCTTCAAGAACCAGACGGCCAAGGACCGCGAGGGCAAATACCTGGCGCCGCTGGAGGGCGTGAGCCAGGAGATCGGCCTCAAGGGCGAGTGGCTGGACGGCGCCCTGCAGGGCGCGGCCACCTTGTTCCGGGTGGAGCAGAACAATTTCGCGGTGGCCGATGCGGACTTCAAGATACCCGGCACCAGCGATCCGGCCATGCGCGGCGTGCAGGGCGTCAGCTCGCGCGGCGTGGAGCTGGAGCTGGAAGGCCGGCTCACAAGCGACTGGCGCGCCGGTGCCTCCTTCAGCCATATGAAGATCACCCACCCCCTGGGCGAGCCGGTGATGAGCAATCTGCCGCGCAGCCTCTTCAAGCTGCACAGCCAGTACGCGCTGGGCGGTGCGATGCAGGGCTGGCATGTGGGCATGAATGTGAACTGGCAGGGCGCGGATGTGTACGAAACCACCAACCCCAAGACCCAGCTCAAGGAGCGCACCGGCCAGGACGCGTATGCGCTGCTGGACCTGATGCTGCGCTGGAATATCAACAAGCAGTTGCAGGCCCAGCTCAATATCGATAACGCCCTGGACAAGCAGTACCGGCAGATGCACCCCTGGAGCGACAGCTATCTGGTGGGCGCGCCGCGCAGCGTCAAGCTGGGGTTGGATATGCGTTTCTGATCATGACCGCCAGCCTGCCCGGCTGGCGCCGTGATGGCGGCTTGTGTAGAGTCTGCGCCGGTGCTGGGAAGATCGTGGGTCTGAGACGCCGGAGGAGGATTCATGAGCAAGAGCAAACAGCTATTGAGCGCGCCATCGCTCACCTTGTCGTCCGAATACTCTGAGTTGTTGGCGACGCTGAAGGAACGGGTGCGTTCGGCCCAGTATGCGGCCTTGAGGGTAGTCAACTCCGAACTGGTGAGCTTGTATTGGGATATCGGCCGCGAGCTGGTGGAAAGGCAGCGTGATACCTCCCATGGAGTGGCAATCGCTGAGCAACTGGCCAGGGACTTGCGAGCTGAGTTTCCGGGCATCGCCGGTTTTCGCGGCGCAACGTCTTCTATATGCGGGAGTTCTACCTGCTGTACAAGGACGAGGCGCGAGTGCAACCGCTGGTTGCACAAATCGCCTGGACCCACAATCTGGTGATCTTTCAGCGCTGCAAAGACCCCCTGCAGCGCGAGTTCTACATTCGCATGACCCGCAAGTTTGGCTGGTCAAAGAATGTGCTGATCCACCAGATCGAGAATCAGAGCTACGAGAAGTCGCTGCTGGCTCAAACCAGCTTCGACCAGGCCCTTTCGCCCGAGCTGCTCGCCCAGGCCAAGCTGGCGGTGAAGGACGAGTACACCTTCGATTTTCTGGAGCTGGGCGCGGAGCATAGCGAGCGCGAGCTGGAGCGGGCGCTGATGGGTCGCATCGAGGATTTTTTGCGAGCCATGGGCGGTATGTTCGCCTTTATGGGCAGTCAATACCGGCTGGAAGTGGATGGCCGGGAGTTCTTCATCGACCTGCTGCTCTTCCACCGCCGCCTGCGCTGCCTGTTGGCCATCGAGCTGAAGGTGGGGGAATTTCAGCCCGAGTTTGTGGGCAAGATGCAGTTCTACCTGGCCGCGCTGGACCAGCAGGTGCGCCAGGCCGATGAGAACGCCTCCATCGGCATCATCTTGTGCAAGGAAAAGAGCCGCACCATCGTGGAATACGCGCTGCACGACGCCAGCAAGCCCATAGGCGTGGCTACCTACCGAACCACCCGCACGCTACCTCAAGACCTTGCCGAACAACTGCCTGCGCCCGAGGTCATTGCCGCGCTATTGCAGGGGATGGACTGACCTTCAGGCAGCGGCCCCCTGGCGCAACACGAGCTCTCCCGGCGCCCAGTACAGCTCGGCCGATTCGCCCTGGATCAGGGAGAGTTGGGGCGGCACATGGCCGATGTCGGCGTCGATCAGCACCGGCAGCTCGTCCAAGCCGACCAGGGCCTCGCGCACGGCGTCCTCATGGCTCAGCAGCTCGGGCGCCGTGACCGCTGCGGGCGCATGGCGGCCGACCAGCAGGCCGGCGGCGCCGTCGAACCAACCATGCAGACGCAGCGAGTACAGCGCGCGCAGCAGCTCGCAGGGCGCCATCTCGCAGTTCTCCAGGAATAGCAGATGCGGGCCGATGCCGGCTTGGGCGGACCAGCCCCGCAGATCGCCATAAGCGGTGCCGGCGATGCGGCCCAAGGTGTCCAGGCAGCCGCCTATCAGGCGGCCGCGCAGGCGCAGCGGCTCGGCCCTGCCATCCAGACGGCGCCAGCGGGTGGTTTCGGTCAGGTTCCAGCCGGCATCGGGCGTGGCTTGCCAGTCGAGGCCTTTGGCCTGCCAGCGCAGCGATGCGCACTGGACCGGCGGCGCATTCTGAAACAGCGTCGGCCAGAGCGCGGCCGTGGTCTCGTCCAGCGCCTCGGCGCCCAGCTCCATCAAATTGGGGCCGTGCAAACTCATCCAGCCCGCCCGCAGGGCCAGCGGCAGCTGCAGGGTGCTGAGGTCGGAAAAACCGCTGAACCATTTCGGCTCGGCTGCGGCCAAGCGCCCGAAGTCCAGCAGGGGGGTAGCAACTCGATCGCGCGTTCGCCACCCCAGGGCGGCAGCACTGCGCCGATCTCGGGGTCCAGCAGAAAGGACTGCAGCTCGGCCGCGCGTTCGGCCGCGGGTGCGCTGCATTGCTTGTGCTCGCGGCGCAGGGTTTGACCCTCGAGCACGCGCAGGCCGCGCTGCTGCAGCCGGGCGATCGCGCGCTCCAGGCGCGGAAACAGCTCGGCTTCGACGCCGGAGGATGGCGCGCACAGTGCCACCAGATCGCCTTCGCGCAGTGGCCGGGGGCGGCGCGGCGCCTGGATCATGTCTGAGGGGCTGTGGCGGCCCGCTCCGCCGACTCCATGGTGTTGACCAGCAACATGGTGATGGTCATGGGGCCGACGCCGCCGGGAACGGGGGTGATCCATCCGGCCACTTCCTTGACACCGGGGTAGTCCACGTCGCCGCAGAGCTTGCCCTCGTCGTTGCGGTTCATGCCCACATCGATGACCACGGCGCCGGGCTTGACCATATCGGCCGTCAGCACATTGCGTTTGCCCACGGCGGCCACGATCACATCGGCCTGGCGCGTGTGCTGGGCCAGGTCGGCCGTGCCGCTGTGGCAGACCGTGACGGTGGCATTGGCCTGCAGCAGCATCATGGCCATGGGCTTGCCGACGATATTGCTGCGGCCGATGACGACGGCATGCTTGCCGCGCAGGTCCTGCATGCCGATCGACTCCAGCATCTTCATGCAGCCGTAGGGCGTGCAGGCCTTGAAGCCGGTTTCACCGACCATCAGCGCACCGGCGCTGGCGACGTGGAAGCCGTCCACATCTTTGTCGGGTGAGATGGCTTCGATGACCTTGTGGTCGTCGATGTGCTTGGGCAGGGGCAGCTGGACCAGAATGCCGTGGATGCTGGGGTCCTTGTTCAAGGCCTCGACGCGGGCCAGCAGCTCGGCCTCGCTCAGGCTGGCCTCGTACTTCTCCAGCACCGAGTGCAGGCCGGCGTCGGCACAGGCCTTGACCTTGTTGCGCACATAGACCTGCGAGGCCGGGTTGTCGCCCACCAGCAGCACGGCCAGGCCGGGTTTGAGCCCTTGGGCCGTCAAGGCAGCTGCGCGCTGGGCGACTTGGGCGCGGATTTGTTGGGACAGGGCGTTGCCGTCGATGATTTGGGCGCTCATGGGGAGTGGTCCTTGAAAAATGCAAATGGCCGCTGAACGGGCAGCGGCCATTTTGGGAGTCCTGCGGGGCTTAGACCTTGGCTTGCGCGCCCAGGGCGATCTTGAGCAGGTCGGCCACGGTGTTGGCGTTGAGCTTTTCCATGATGTTGGCGCGGTGCGCCTCCACCGTCTTGATGCTGATGCCAAGATCGTCGGCGATCTGCTTGTTCAGGCGACCGGCGACGATGCGCTCCAGCACCTGGGCCTCGCGGGTGGTCAGGCGGCTCAGCAGGGCGTCGCGGCTGGCGGCTTCCTGGTGGCTGGAGAAGGCCTCGCGGGCCTGGTCCAGCATGCGTTCGACCAGGGCGACCAGGGCGTCTTCCTTGAAGGGCTTTTCGATGAAGTCGGTGGCGCCCTTCTTCATGGTCTGCACCGCCATGGGCACGTCGCCGTGGCCGGTGATGAAGACGATGGGCAGGGGGCTCTTGCGTTCCAGCAAGCGGTCTTGCAGGTCCAGGCCGCTCATGCCTTCCATGCGGATGTCGGCGATCAGGCAGGCGACTTCGCGGGGGTCGTAGCGGCTCAGAAAGGACTCGGCGGAGTCAAAGCACTTGACCCGGTAGTCCTTGCCCTCCAGCAGCCATTGCAGGGAATCTCGTACCGCCTCGTCGTCATCGACAACGTAGACATTACCCTTCTTCGGAATCAGACTCATGGTGTCGCAATTGGGTTGGTAGCGGGTCCGGTGGACCCGTTGGTTCCGTGGCCGGCAGCGGCGCTATTGCCGCCGCTGGGCTCGGGACGAGAAGAGATATCGACCGGGATGCTGAAGGCAAACCTGCAGCCCACGACTAAGTCGCCATTGTATAAGTTCTCGGCTCTGATTCGCCCCTGGTGGGACTCCACGATAGACCGGCATAACCCTAGGCCTATGCCCATGCCGTCGGACTTGGTGGAGAAGAAGGCCTCGTACATGCGCGAGATCACCTCCTCGGGCATGCCGGGGCCCATATCCGTCACGCTGAAGTCGATATGGCCGCCAAGCTCGGGCGTGTGCTTGGGCACGACGCGCAGCTCGATGTGGCGGCGCGAGGCGGGCAGGCCGGCGTTGTCTATGGCCTCGGCGGCGTTCTTCAGCAGATTCATCAAAACCTGTTCGATCAGGATGGGGTCCACCAGCAGCTGGGGCAGGCGCTGGGCCACATAGGTGTGGATGGCCACATTGCGGCGGCGCAGCTCGATGCCGGCCAGCTCGACCGCGTCCTCGACGATGTCGTGGGCATGGGCGGCCTCGCGCTTGGGTTCGCTGCGCTTCACGAAGTTGCGGATGCGGTGGATGATTTGCCCGGCGCGCTGGGCCTGTTTGGCGGTTTTTTCCAGCGCGGCCAGCAGGTCGTCTTTCTGGATGGCGTCGCTGCGCACGCGCGAGACCATGCCGTTGCAGTAATTGGTAATTGCAGTGAGCGGCTGGTTCAGCTCATGGGCCACGCTGGAGGCCATCTCGCCCATGGTCATCAGGCGGCTGGTCATCTGCGCCTTCTCGGCCTGCAGGGCGGCTTGGGCCTCGGCCTTGCGGCGGGTGGTGATGTCGGTGGCGATAAGCATCTGGGCCAGGCGGCCGTCGGTCCACTGCAGGTAGCGGCTGCGCACATCGAACCACATCTCCAGCGACTCGACATAGACCTCGCGCGGATCCGAGCCGGTTTCGGTCAGGTGCTGGGCGGGCAGGCCGGTGTAGTCATCCACCTCTTCGTCCAGATCGCTGCCGCTGCTGCGACCCAGTGCGCTGCCCGAGAGCTGGGCATGACCGGCCGGGTCGGCGCCGAACCAGAGCCGGTAGCTGCGGTTGGCAAACAGCAGCTCGCCTTGCTGGACGGAGAGCACGGACACGGCCGCGTCCAGGCCCTCCAGCACGGTGGTGAAGCGCTCGTGCGAGGCGCTGAGCTGGTCGCGCACGCGCTTGGCCTCGGTGATATTGGTCATCGAGGTCATCCAGCCGCTTTGCTTGCCCTTGGCGTCCACCAGGGGCGAGAGGTAGATGCGGCCGTCGAAGATGGTGCCGTCCTTGCGCATGATCTTGACCTCGGCCCCGCCGGCCGGGCTGCGGCCGTTGATCTCCTGCTGCAAGAGGCGGCCGTTTTCCTCGAAGCGGTCCGGCGGCCAGAAGGGGAAGGGCGGCTTGCGGCCTATCAGCTCGGCCTCGGAGAAGCCCGTCATCGCGCAAAAGGCCGGGTTGACGTAGGAGATGCGCGAGTCCATGTCCATGGCCCGCATGCCGGTGAGCATGGAGTTTTCCATGGCGCGGCGGAAGTTCATCTCCGAGCTCAGCGCGTTCTGGATCTGCAGACGCCGGCGCATATGGCGCCAGGTGCCCAAAAGCATCCAGACCGTCAGCGTGGACAGGGCCACCACCATCCAGAACAAGGTATTGCTGATCAGGCCGAAAGAGGAGCGATAGCCCTCGCCGCGCAGCACCAGGCCGTTGAGGGCCGGCGCCAGCGGCACCTCGTGGACGATGGAGGCCGGTTTGTTGGGGCGGCCCGGCATGGGGGTGACAGTGCTGGAGACGATTTGCTCGTTGGAGTCCAGGATGGCCACCACATGGCGCGAGGCCACTTCGGTGGGCACGTAGTAGCGCAGCAAGGCCTCGACCGAATACTCGGCGATCAGCACGCCGGAGAAGCCGGTGCGGTCGATCAGCGGCACCTGGATCTGGAACACGGTCAGATTGTTGGCGTCGCTGAAGGGCGGGGAGTAGACCGGCGTGCGCCGCTCGCGCGCCGCTTCGAAAGCCAGTGTCGGCGGGTTGGACTGCTTGGCCATGGGCATGGACGGGTCGTTGCCGTCCGGCGCCATCAGGCCATCGGCCTGGAAGCCCGCCGCGCTGACGCTGGCGCGGCGCTCGCGCCGGCTGGACAGCCAGGTCACATGGGTGATCTCGGGCCGCTCGCGGGCGAAGCTGGCGGCCTGGGCGCTGAAGTCGTGGGCGTCGGTGGCGCGGGTGACGATCTCGCGCGCGATGCGCACCAACTGCTCCTGGTTCTCGATCAGGCGCAGGCGGATCTGCTGCTGGGCGATCTCTGTGTCCCTTTTTACCGCTTCAGTCTCGCGCTCGATTTCCTCATTTCGCAGGTACCAGAAGGCCAGGATGATGGCCATCAGGAAGAGCAGCACCGAGATCAGGGGCCCCAGCGTGGCAAAACGGTCTTGCCGCGAGGGGCTCTGGCGCCGCCACCAGCTCAAGGCTTTTTGTTGCAGTGGCCGCAGCAAGGGGCCACTGGCATTTTTGAGATTGAAGAAAGAGGGCATGGGCGGATTATCCGGGTCTGAACCGGCGAATTCGCCCCGTTTGGAGGGTTTTGAGAGCGTGCGTTTGATGGAAGGCAATGTCGGGATTTACGTAAGTAATTCCACATAATGAAATTGCTTCGCACGATTTGAGAGTGCAACAAACTTGTGAGACACTGCGCGCAAACGCGAGGAGGCCCCGCGCCCGGAAGACGGGGCAGGGGGCTTCCGAAAGACGTTTTTCTGGCGCCGGCCGCGATGCAAAAAGTCGCAGCCGGCAGATTCAAAGAGGTGGGTGGGGATGGCCGCAAGTGCGAGCACCCCAGCCCACCCAGGCCACCTATTTGTTTGGAGACATCCATGTCCGCGCAGCCCCAGTCCTTCGTAGGCGCAGCCGCCAATGACACCGACGCTACCGAAACCAAGGAATGGCTGGACGCCCTGTCCGCCGTGATTGGTGAAGAAGGTAGTGAGCGTGCGCATTTCCTGCTCGAATCGCTGATCGACCATGCCCGCCAGGCCGGCATCGATGTGCCTTTCTCGGCCACCACGGCCTATGTCAACACCATTCCGGTCGAGCAGGAGGCGCGCTGCCCCGGCAATATCCAGATCGAAAAGCGCCTGCGCGCCTATATGCGCTGGAACGCCATGGCCATGGTGGTGCGGGCCAACCGCCTGAACCCGGCCGACGGCGGTGATCTGGGCGGCCATATCGGCTCCTTCGCCTCGCTGGCCTCCATGCTGGGCGCCGGCTTCAACCACTTCTGGCACGCCGAGAGCGACAAGCACGGCGGTGACCTGCTCTACATCCAGGGCCATAGCGCGCCCGGCATCTACGCCCGCGCCTTCCTGGAAGGGCGTTTGAGCGAAGCGCAGTTGGACAACTTCCGCCAGGAAGTCGACGGCCAAGGCCTGTCCAGCTACCCGCATCCCAAGCTGATGCCCGAGTTCTGGCAGTTCCCCACCGTCTCCATGGGCTTGGGCCCCTTGATGGCGATCTACCAGGCGCGCTTCCTGAAGTATCTGCATGCCCGCGGCATTGCCGACACGGCCAACCGCAAGGTCTGGGCTTTTATGGGCGACGGCGAGATGGACGAGCCCGAAAGCCTGGGTGCCATCGGCCTGGCCGCGCGCGAGGGCCTGGACAATCTGGTCTTCGTCATCAACTGCAATCTGCAGCGCCTGGACGGCCCGGTGCGCGGCAATGGCAAGATCATCCAGGAGCTGGAAGGCGAATTCCGCGGCAGCGGCTGGAACGTCATCAAGCTGATCTGGGGCAAGGGCTGGGACGAGCTGCTGGCGCGCGACAAGAGCGGCAAGCTGAAGCAGCTGATGATGGAAACCGTCGACGGCGACTACCAGGCCATGAAGGCCAATGACGGCGCTTTTGTGCGCAAGAACTTCTTCGGCAAGTATCCCGAGACCGCCAAACTGGTCGAGCATATGAGCGACGAAGAGATCTTCGATCTGCGTCGCGGCGGCCACCAGCCCGAGAAGGTCTTCGCCGCCTTCCATGCGGCCCACAACAACACCTCGGGCCAGCCCACGCTCTTGCTGGTCAAGACCGTCAAGGGCTATGGCATGGGCAAGGCCGGTGAGGGCAAGAACACCGTCCACCAGACCAAGAAGCTGAGCGACGAGGACATCAAATACATCCGCGACCGCTTCGGCATCCCCATCCCCGACAGCGAGCTGCCCAAGCTGCCTTACTACAAGCCGGCCGATGACACGCCCGAGATGCGCTATCTGCACGAGCGCCGCCAGGCTCTGGGCGGCTACCTGCCCAAGCGCCGCGTCAAGGCCGACGAGAGCTTCACCGTCCCGCCGCTCGCCACTTTCCAGGCCGTGCTGGATGCGACCGCCGAAGGCCGTGAAATCTCCACCACCCAGGCCTATGTGCGCTTCCTGACCCAGCTGCTGCGCGACAAGGACCTGGGCCCGCGCACCGTGCCCATCCTGGTCGACGAGGCCCGCACCTTCGGCATGGAAGGCCTGTTCCGCCAGATCGGCATCTACAACCCCAAGGGTCAGCTCTACACCCCGGTCGACAAGGACCAGGTGATGTATTACCGCGAGGCCAAGGACGGCCAGATCCTGCAGGAAGGCATCAACGAAGCCGGCGGCATGGCCAGCTGGATCGCCGCGGCGACGTCGTACTCGACGAATAACCGGGTGATGATCCCCTTCTACGTCTACTACTCGATGTTCGGCTTCCAGCGCATCGGTGATCTGGCCTGGGCGGCCGGCGATATGCAGGCGCGCGGCTTCCTGCTGGGCGGCACCTCGGGCCGCACCACGCTGAACGGCGAAGGCCTGCAGCACGAAGACGGCCACAGCCACATCCTGGCCGGCACCATTCCCAACTGCATCAGCTACGACCCCACTTTCGCGCATGAAGTGGCCGTCATCCTGCACAGCGGCCTGAAGCGCATGGTGGAGCAGCAGGAGAACGTCTACTTCTACATCACCCTGCTGAACGAGAACTACCCCATGCCCGGCCTGCGCGCCGGCACGGAAGAGCAGATCCTGAAGGGCATGTATCTGCTGGATGCTGCAGCGCCTAACGCCGATGCGAATCTGACCGTCAACCTGCTGGGCTCCGGCACCATCCTGCGCGAGAGCCAGGCCGCCAAGCTCTTGCTGGAACAGGACTGGGGCGTGGCCGCCAATGTGTGGAGCTGCCCGAGCTTCAACGAGCTGGCCCGCGAGGGCCAGGACGTGGAGCGCCACAACCTGCTCAACCCCACGGGCGGGCAGCGGCTGTCCTTCGTCGCCCAGCAGCTGAGCCAGACCACGGGCCCGGTGATCGCCTCGACCGACTATATGAAGAACTACGCGGAGCAGATCCGCGCCTTCGTGCCGGCCGGCCGCACTTACAAGGTCTTGGGCACCGATGGTTTCGGCCGTTCGGACTTCCGCTCCAAGCTGCGCGAGCACTTCGAGATCAACCGCCACTACATCGTGGTGGCCGCGCTGAACACCCTGGCCGACGAGGGCAAATTGCCCAAGGCCAAGGTGGCCGAAGCGATCGCGAAGTACGGCATCAAAACCGACAAGATCAACCCCCTGTACGCCTAAGCCGACAAGCCGGTCGAACGGAGAACAAATATGGCATTGGTAGAAGTCAAGGTCCCGGATATCGGAGACGTTACGGACGTGGCAGTGATCGAGCTGCTGGTCAAGGTGGGTGACACGGTCGCCCTGGAGCAAAGCCTGATCACCGTGGAGAGCGACAAGGCCTCCATGGAAATCCCCAGCACCCACGCCGGTGTGGTGAAGGAGATCAAGGTCGCCATCGGCGACAAGGTCAACGAGGGCAGCCTGGTGCTGTTGCTGGACGCTGCGGGTGAGGCGGCGGCCGTTGCTGCGCCTGCTGCTGCATCGGCACCGGCCGCCGCCCCGGTGGCTGCGCCCGTGGCGGCCGCAGCACCAGCAGCCGCTGGCGCCAGCGGCCTGATCGAGGTCGTCGTGCCGGACATCGGCGATTTCGACTCGGTCGCCGTCATCGAGGTCTTCGTCCAGGTGGGTGACACCATCAAGATGGAGCAAAGCATCGTCACCGTCGAGAGCGACAAGGCCTCGATGGAGATCCCCAGCTCGCACGGCGGCGTGATCCGTGAGTTGAAGGTCAAGCTGGGCGACAAGATCGCCAAGGGCTCGCTGCTGGCCGTGGTGGAAGTGGCGGGCGCTGCGCCGGCCGCCGCCCCCGCGGCTGCACCTGTGGCTGCTGCAACTCCAGCTGCTGCCCCGGTGGCAGCCGCTGCCAGCGTGGCCCTGCCTGCTGCCGCCCACAACCCCACCGTCGCCCCCACGGGCAAGCTGCCCCACGCCTCGCCCAGCATCCGCCGCCTGGCGCGCGAGTTGGGCGTGCCGCTGACGGAGGTCGCCGGCAGCGGCCGCAAGGGCCGCATCACCGAGCTGGACGTGCAGGGCTTTGTCAAGCGCGTGATGAGCGGCGCGGTGCAGACCCTGGCGCAAAAAGCTGCGGCTCCTGCCGCCGCCGCCGCGACCGGTGGCGGCGCCTTGCCCGGCCTGCTGCCCTGGCCCAAGGTGGACTTCGAGAAGTTCGGCGCCATCGAGCGCAAGGACCTCTCGCGCATCAAGAAGATCTCCGGCGCCAATCTGCATCGCAACTGGGTGGTCATCCCCCACGTTACCAACCATGACGATGCCGACATCACCGAGCTGGAAGCCTTCCGTGTTCTGACGAACAAGGAAAACGAGAAGAACCCTGCCGCCGTCAAGGTCACCATGCTGGCCTTCATGATCAAGGCCGCCGTGGCCGCGCTGAAGAAGTTCCCCGAGTTCAATGCCTCGCTCGAAGGCGAGGGCGATGCCCAGAAGCTGGTGCTGAAGAAGTACTACCACATCGGCTTTGCCGCCGACACGCCCAATGGCCTGGTCGTGCCGGTGATCAAGGATGCCGACAAGAAGGGCATCTTCGAGATCAGTGCCGAGATGGGCGAGCTGGCCAAGAAGGCCCGCGACGGCAAGCTGGGGCCGGCTGAGATGAGCGGTGGCTGCTTCACCATCAGCTCGCTGGGCGGCATCGGTGGGCGCTACTTCACCCCCATCATCAATGCGCCCGAGGTGGCCATCATGGG
This sequence comes from Roseateles oligotrophus, assembly GCF_014204525.1. Lineage (GTDB taxonomy): Bacteria > Pseudomonadota > Gammaproteobacteria > Burkholderiales > Burkholderiaceae_C > Paucibacter_A > Paucibacter_A oligotrophus_A. The sequence continues at coordinate 3,367 of NZ_JACHLP010000015.1, read as the reverse complement.
CGTGTGCAAGAGCCAGATCGAACCCAAGTGGGACGGCAAGGCCTTCCAGCCGCGCCTGATGCTGCCGCTCAGCCTGAGCTGGGACCATCGCGTGATCGACGGCGCCGCCGCCGCTCGTTTCAACGTCTATTTCGCATCGCTGCTGGCGGACTTCCGTCGCATCGTTCTCTGATCGGGAGGCTGGGCCATGGCACAAGTGAATGTTCTCGTTCCCGATATCGGTGACTTCAAAGACGTCGCCATCATCGAGCTGCTGGTCAAGGTCGGCGACACGGTGGCGGTGGACCAAAGCCTGATCACCGTGGAGAGCGACAAGGCCTCGATGGAGATCCCGTCCTCGCACGCCGGCGTGGTCAAGGAGATCAAGGTCGCCCTGGGTGACAAGATCAACCAGGGCACGGTGCTGCTGGCGCTGGAGTCGGCCGGTGGCGCTGCTGCCGCGCCTGCCCCCGTTGCTGCGCCCGCTCCCGCCCCGGCTGCTGCGCCCGCCGCCAAGCCCGCCGTGGCAGCCCCGGCCGCCGCCAGCTACTCGGGCAGCGCCGATCTGCACTGCGATGTGCTGGTGCTGGGTGCCGGCCCTGGTGGTTACTCGGCCGCCTTCCGCGCCGCCGACCTGGGTCTCAATGTCGTGCTGGTGGAGCGTTATGCCACCCTGGGCGGCGTCTGCCTGAATGTGGGCTGCATCCCCTCCAAGGCCTTGCTGCATGTGGCGGCGGTGATGGACGAGGTCTCCCACCTGGGCGACCTGGGTGTGGACTTTGGCGCGCCCACCGTCAATGTGGACAAGCTGCGTGGCCACAAGGAAAAGGTGATTGGCAAGCTGACCGGCGGCCTGGCGGCCATGGCCAAGATGCGCAAGGTCACCACCGTGCGCGGCTACGGCCACTTCCTCGATGCCAACCATGTGGAAGTCGAAGAAACCACCGGCGACGCGCAAGACAAGACCGGCGCCAAGAAGACCATCCACTTCAAGCAGGCCATCATCGCGGCCGGCTCGCAAGCGGTGCGCCTGCCTTTCCTGCCGGATGACGAGCGCATTGTTGACTCCACCGGTGCGCTGGCTTTGAAGGGCACGCCCAAGAAGATGTTGATCATCGGCGGCGGCATCATCGGCCTGGAAATGGGCACGGTGTACTCGACCTTAGGCGCCCGCCTGGACGTGGTGGAAATGCTGGACGGCCTGATGCAAGGCGCCGACCGCGACCTGGTCAAGGTCTGGCAGAAGATGAATGCCAAGCGCTTCGACAACATCATGTTGAAGACCAAGACCGTCGGCGCCACCGCTACGCCGGAAGGCATCAAGGTGCAGTTCGAGGGCCTGGATGGCAGCAAGAGCGAAGGCGTTTACGACCTGGTCTTGCAAGCCGTGGGCCGCACGCCCAATGGCAAGAAGATCGCCGCCGACAAGGCCGGCGTGGCCGTGACGGACCGTGGCTTCATCGACGTGGACGTGCAGATGCGCACCAATGTGCCCCACATCTTCGCCATCGGCGATGTGGTGGGCCAGCCCATGCTGGCGCACAAGGCGGTGCACGAGGCCCATGTGGCGGCCGAGGTGGCGGCCGGCGCCATCCTGGGCGATGCCCAGCTGGCCAAGAGTCAGTTTGACGCCCGCGTGATTCCCAGCGTTGCCTACACCGACCCCGAGGTGGCCTGGGTGGGCCTGACCGAAGACCAGGCCAAGGCCCAAGGCATCAAGGTCAAGAAGGGCCTCTTCCCCTGGACGGCCTCGGGCCGCGCCATCGCCAACGGCCGCGACGAAGGCTTCACCAAGCTCTTGTTCGATGACTCGCCGGAAGCCCATGGCCACGGCAAGATCCTGGGCGGCGGCATCGTCGGCACCCATGCCGGCGACATGATCGGCGAGATCGCCCTGGCCATCGAGATGGGCGCCGACGCGGTAGACATCGGCAAGACCATCCATCCTCACCCGACCCTGGGCGAGAGCATTGGCATGGCGGCCGAAGTGGCGCATGGCTCTTGTACGGACTTGCCGCCGGCGCGGAAATAATCGCGCATCTGAGCGCCATCAAGAGCCCGGGCCGGTAACGGTCCGGGTTTTTTGCTTCTTGGGCGGGAGATAGACGCCAGTCTGGTCTAGCCTTCACAATCTCAAAAGCATCCTTACCCAGCCCGCCGGTGACTGCGGCATTTCAGGATCGAGCGCGTATGAGCAGTAAGAAAGCACCGACGCCCGTGAAAAAGAAATCAGTGCCGCCCGCCTTGGCTGGGCGGCTGATGGCTGCTGGACTCAAACGGGTGGACGTCCGTGAGCTGCGCCGCTTCAGGCTCCTCTATACCGTCTACCCACAGATTCGGGAGACAGTGACTCCCGAATTGATCGCCAGCCTTGAAGTAGGAGGCTTCATCACACAAGTTGGCTGGGAGCTGGCCCCGTGAACACCTCCGCCCCATCTCCCCATCCAGCAGCGCCGGACGCGGACCCCTACCAAACCCTGTTTGCTGAACTGTCTGCGGCCGTCGCCCCTCTGCAGGCACTCCATCAGCGGGCCGTCAAGGTGCTGGCACCCACTGTCCAAGAGATCGTTCGCAGCGCTAGCCGGGATACGCAGTGGATCGAGTGCACGCTCGATCAGCTGCTGGATCACGCTTGCCTGCCAGAGGGTCTTGCCCTTTTCGAAACCCTCTGCCGCCATTACTGGACGCTGGACCCGCAAACCACCGCGAGCTATGTTCAGGCCTACCGCGAGATGTGGGATGCCGATGACAAGAACAGCACGGAAGAGGTGGCGCCATGAACCGAAAGACAGCCAAGACCAACACCCTCGACATCCAGGGCACCCGGGTGGCCGTGGTGTCGTCGCCGCAAGGTGATTACATCTCGCTGACCGACATGCTGCGCGCCAAAGACGGTGAGTTCTTCATCTCAGACTGGCTGCGCAACCGCAACACGGTGGAGTTCCTGGGCATCTGGGAGTCGATCTACAACCCGGCTTTCAATTACGGCGAATTCGCCACAATTAAAAGCCAGGCCGGGCTCAACAGCTACAAGATCAGCGTCAAGGAGTGGGTGGAGAAGACCGGCGCCATCGGCCTCAAGGCGACCGCAGGCCGTTATGGCGGCACTTACGCCCACCCCGACATTGCCTTTGAATTCGGCATGTGGATCAGCCCTGAGTTCAAGATCTATCTGGTCAAGGAGTTTCGCCGTCTCAAGGAGGATGAGAACAACCGCCTGCAGTTGGGCTGGAGAGCCTGTCAGAAACTTTGTGTGTGAGGCATAGCATGTCGACAAGGAGCATGAATGCCAAGCAAGACAAAAACCACCGCTACGGCGGAACAGGCGGCGAAGCCGCAATTCCAGATCCCAGCCGAGTTGCTTGACCAACTGGTCACCGGGCCGATG
>NZ_JACHLP010000014.1 GCF_014204525.1 Roseateles oligotrophus | reverse complement strand
CCGATTCACGAAATCGAGCCCGTAAGATCCCCAGCCAGCTTCACGAAATCAGTGAAGGTTCAATGAGCCTCACACACGGAAATTCGGACAGCCCCCAGCACCTCGGCCAACTCGCCCAGCGAGGCGGCGCGCAGCTCGGCCAGCAGGTTCAAACGACCCTGCTCCCCAGCTCAAAACGCAGCGGCGTGCCCAGAGCCACACTGGCGCGGGCAAGCGTGGCCAAGGTAACGCTGGTGTCGCTCTCATCCAAAAGACGGTTCACTACCATCCGACTGGTGTGCATGCGCGCCGCCATCTCGGTCTTGCTGACCTTCTGAGCCTTCATCGCCTGCGCGAACTGCCAAGCGATCACCCGCTTCACGGCGGCGGCTGTCACTTCCTCGTGCATGGATTCCTCTTTGAGGAAGTCGTCGAAATTGCTACCGATGTGCTTGCTCATGGCGTTCTCCTACAGCTTCTTGAGCCGGTTCCTGGCTGTCTTCAGCTCGTTGTCGGGGGTCTTCTGGGTCTTCTTGACGAAGCCATGCAACAGAATCATCTGACCGTCCTTCACCGTGAACAGGACCCGGGCAATGCCATCGGCAATATCGCAGCGAAGCTCCCACAGACCTGGCTCCATCTTGCGAACCAACGGCATGCCCAAGGGCCATCCGTACTGGACGGTCTTGATGTCGGTACCAATGGCCTTCCGATCTTCAACTGTGAGTTCGCGAAGCCAATCGCGGAGAGGCTCGTTGCCTGAATCGGCACGGTAGAAAGCGACAGTCAGAATTGCCTCGTCCATCCGGCAACTGTATCGAATTAAGTACTGTCGCGCAAGATCACCTGAACGGTCGTGCCCTGTTCAGCCTCAAGCCCGTTGGCCTCTCCGGTGGCGGCCCTGCGCGGGTCGCGACCCGCGCTATGAAGCCTTGTAAGTCTGCAAATGAATACTCGTCTCCGTGGCCCCGATGCCGCGGATCAGGCGCACCCGTTCCAGCACCTCGGCCAACTCGCCCAGCGAGGCGGCGCGCAGCTCGGCCAGCAGGTCCCAGCGGCCATTGGTGTCGAACAGGCCCGACAGGCCGGGCTCGCCCAGCAGGATGCTGATGACCTCGCGGGTCTTGTTGCCCTCGACCGCGATGCTCATCCAGGCGGTGATCTCGTTGGGCGTGACGTCGGGGCGCAGGCGCACGGTGTAGCCGACGATCACGCCCGCATCCTCCAGCTTGGCAATGCGGTTGCTGACCGTGCCTCGCGAGACCTTGAGCTTGTGCGCCAAGGTGGCCACGGTGGCGCGGGCGTCCAGACGCAAAAGCGCCAGCAGTTGTTGGTCCAGGGTGTCCATGCTTGGGCTCCGCCAGTTCAGTTCAAGATTCGCCCCGATTCTGCCATTTCGGCAATTGAGGCTAGCGAAATGGCAAATTCCTATCAATTACTGAGCACTTCTTGCGCTTCCGGCTGGCGGCGAGCCTGGGAAGAATTGAGTCACATCAAACGTGATGCGCTTGGCACGCGCTTTTGCAGCCCACGGGGCGGCATAGCGGCAGCGCCAGATCCCCTGCTTTTTTGACAAGCCAAGCCGGTGGATCACGAGGCGCATCCCACACTCAGGAGACTGCCATGACCACCTTGCTCAACACCCAAGACATCGCCCATATGGCCCAAAGCCTGGGCGTCCCTGCCTTGCTGCAGCGCATGGCGGCTTATATCGAGGCCGACTATCTGCGCTGGCAGGAGTTCGACAAATGCGCCCGTGTGGCCAGCCACTCGCAGGACGGCGTGATCGAGCTGATGCCCATCGCCGACGCCAGCCTCTACAGCTTCAAATACGTCAACGGCCACCCCAAGAACACCCGCGACGGCCTGCCCACCGTGATGGCCCTGGGCGTGCTGGCCGATGTGGCCACCGGCCGGCCCGAGTTGCTCAGCGAGCTGACCCTCACCACCGCCTTGCGCACCGCCGCCACCTCGGCCATGGTGGCCAAGCGTCTGGCACGGCCCGACTCGCGCGTGATGGCCTTGATCGGCAACGGCGCGCAAAGCGAGTTCCAGGCTCTGGCCTTCCACCATCTGCTGGGCATTCAGGAGATCCGCCTGTTCGACCTGGACCCGGCGGCCACGGCTAAGCTGCAGCGCAATCTGCGCCATGTCCAGGGCTTGCGCCTGAGCGTCTGCGCCAGCACGGCGGAGGCGCTACGCGGCGCCGACATCGTCACCACCGTCACCGCCGACAAGGCCAATGCCACCATCATCACGCCCGAGATGCTGGCGCCCGGCATGCACATCAACGGCGTGGGCGGCGACTGCCCGGGCAAGACCGAGCTGCACCCCGGGGTGCTGCTGGCCGGCAAGGTCTTCGTCGAGTTCGAGCCGCAGTCGCGCATCGAGGGCGATGTGCAGCAGATGCCGGCCGACTTTGCCGTGACGGAGTTCTGGCGCGTGCTCAGCAATCAGGCCAGCGGCCGCGACAGCGCCGAGCAGATCACCGTGTTCGACTCGGTGGGCTTTGCGCTGGAAGACTTCTCGGCCCTGCGCCTGCTGCGCGATGTGGCACAGGAGCTAGGCCTGGGCCAGGAGGTCAGCCTGATCCCGCAGATGGCCGACCCCAAGGACTTGTTCGGCCAGCTGCAGCCCAAGGGGCCGCAGGCCCTGGCGGCCTGAACGAGCTCAGGCCACCAGCGCCTCGGACAGCAAGCGGTCCAGCGTCTCCAGCGGCAGGGCCAGGCGCGCCTGTGCCCCGCCCGCCACCTCGCGCTGGGCCGCGCCCCAGACGGGGTTGGGGAAATGGCTGTCCCAGTCAAAGCGGGCGATCACATGCCAGTGCAGATGCGGGACCATATTCCCGAGGCTGGCCAGATTGATCTTGGCCGGCCGCAGCTGCGCCAGCAGCACCCGCTCGACGGTCGCCACCGCCTCCATGCAGGCGCTGCGCTCGGCCTTTGACAAGGCGCTGAACTCGGCCACATGGGCTTGCCAGACCAGGCGGTAAAAGGCCGGGAAGTTGGCATCGTCCAGCACCCGGATCAAGCGCCACTGCGGCGTTTGATGCACCAGCAGGCCACCGGCATCCAGACACAGGGGGCAAGGGCTAGGCGTTGGGCTCATGGGCGTGAGGAAGATGCATGACTAAGATGGCGGCACTGTAAGCCAACACAGGAATCCCGCCCCATCATGCAGCTACAAGCCCCCACACCCGCCCCTGCACCAGCGCCCACAGGTCGGCGCCCACTGCTGCAAATCGGCAGCGCCTTGCTGGCCGGCCTGCTCCCTCTTCTGGCAAGCCCGGCCCTGGCCGATAGCAGCGCCTGGCCTAACAAGCCCATCAAGTGGATCGTCGCCTACCCGGCCGGCGGTGGCTCGGACTTCCTGGCCCGCCAGCTCGCGCCCTTCATGGGCAAGCAGCTGGGCCAGACCTTCATCATCGACAACCGCCCCGGTGCGGGCGGCAGCATAGGCACGGACGCGGCGGCCAAAGCGCCGGCGGACGGCTACACCGTCCTCTCCGGCGACAACGGCGCCATGGTGTTCAACAGCGCCATGTACAAAAAACTGCCCTACTCGCCCAGCGACTTCACGCCGGTCGGGCTGATGGCGCGCTTCCCGCTGCTGCTGGTGGTCCACCCCGGCGCGGGCTTCAGCAGCGCCAGCCAGTGGCTGGCCGAGCTCAAGAAGAACCCCGGCAAATACAGCTATGCCTCGCCGGGCATAGGCAGCCCCCACCACCTGGCCATGGAGCTGATCAAGGAGCGCAGCCAGACCTTCGTCGTCCACGTGCCCTACCGCGGCACCGCTTTTGCGATCCAGGACCTGATGGCCGGCGTCGTGCCCATGGCCATCCTGGACACCGCCGCCAGCCTTGGGCAGATCCGCGCCGGCAAGCTCAAGCCCTTGGCCGTGCTGAGCCCCAAGCGCATCGCCCAGCTGCCCGATGTGCCCACGTTTGAAGAGCTGGGCCTGAAGGGCGTGGACGTGTCGGCCTGGCAGGGCCTGTTCGTGCCCAAGGGCACGCCCGAGCCCATCGTCCAGCGCCTGACGGCAGAGCTGCACAAGGCGATCGCCCTGCCCGAGGTGAAGGCCAGGCTGGAGGACTTCGGCCTGCAGGTCGTGCCCGGTGACGGCCCGGCCCTGGGCCGTTTTGTCCTGCAGGAAACCCAGACCTGGCACGCGCTGATCAAGCAAAGAAAGCTCGCCGCCGAATAGGCCAGCCAGGCCGGCGCAGGCTCACTCCAGCCCGCCCGCCGGGGCGGGCCCGCCGCCCTGGAGCGGGGCCGCCTCCCCGCCCCGGCCTTGCTCCTGGCGTGCCAACCAGGCCATGCACAGCAGCACGAGGGTCGAGATTGCCGCCGGCACGGCCACGGCCAGGAAGAGCTGGCTGTGCGACCAGTTGCGGCGTATCAGCTCACCCCCCAGCACCGGACCGATGATGGAGCCGATGCGGCCCACGCCCAGGCTCCAGCCTATGCCGGTGGAGCGCAGCGTGGTCGGGTAGTAGGTGGCGGCCAGCGCATTGATGGCGGGCTGGCCGCCCACGATGCAAAACCCCGTCACCATGACGACCAGAAAGAGCAGGGGCAGCGAAAGGCCGGGCTGGCCAATCATGGCGATGCTGAACACGGCCAGCGCAAACGAGGGCAGCAGCATGCGGTAGAAACCGATGCGGTCGATGACCGGCCCCATCAACACGGTGCCCAGCACACCGCCCAACTGCAACACGGTGCCCACCAGCACGGCCGTCTGGGTCGAAAGCCCGGCGCTGGCGGCGATGGTGGGCAGCCAGTTGGAGAGAAAGTAGAGATTGAGCAGGTTCATGAAGTTCAGCAGCCACAGCAGCAACGTCACCGTCGCGCGGCCCTGGCGGAACAGCTCGCCGACGGGCGCACCCCGCGCGGCCGGCCCCGCCACCTGATAGCGCGTGCCTGCATCGGCAACAAAGCCAGGGTCGATGCGGCGCAACAGGCCGGCCACCCGGTCCAGCCGGCGCTGCTTGAGCACCATGAACTGCAGCGACTCCGGCACATAGCGCCACATCAGCAAGGCCATCAGCAGCGGCAGGGCCGTGCCGATATAGAACACCGAGCGCCAGCCATAGGCCGGGATCAAGGCCGCCGACAGCAGGCCGCCCAGCACCGCGCCGACCGTGAAGCCGCAGGAGACCAGCATCATCAGCGTCACCCGCTTGCGCCTGGGGCTGTACTCGCCGACCAGGGCCATGGCATTGGGCATGATGGCGCCCAGGCCCAGACCGGTGATGAAGCGGATCAGCTCCAGCTGCACAATGCTGCTGGCCCAGGTGGTGGCCAGCATGCAGGCGGCGAAGAACACGCTGGCCCCGATCAGCACCGGCCGGCGCCCGATGCGGTCGGCCAGCACGCTCAGGCTCAGCGAACCCAGCAGCATGCCGAACAGGCCGGCACCGAACACCGGGCCCAGCTCGGCCTTGCTCACCCCCCATTCCTTGATGATGGCCGGCGCCACAAAGCCCATGGCCTGGACGTCAAAGCCGTCCATCACCACCGTCAGGCCCACCAGCACAAAGATCAGCAGCTGGAAGCGGCCGATCCGGTTGTCGTCGATCAGTTGCGGAATATCGACCGCCTGTGTTGCAAATGCCATCTGTCTGCCTCCGTCTTATCAGTTTGAATATGATATTGAAGCCGATTCAGAAATATCATTTCTACGATTTTTTCCATAGATTCAGAGGTTTTTCCTATGAATATCACGCTGCGCCAGTTGCGCGCCTTTCTGGCGGTGGCCCAAGCCGGCAGCTTCACACTGGCGGCGGAAAGCCTGTGCATCTCCCAGTCCGCCCTCAGCGGCCTGATCAAGGAGCTGGAGCTGGGCCTGGGCACGCGCCTGCTGGACCGCAATACGCGGCGCCTGCACCTGACCGAGATCGGCGAGCGCCTGCGCCCCCGATTGGAAGGCGTGCTGCACGACCTCGATGCCACGCTCAAGCAGGTGATCGAGCACCGCGATATGCAGGCCGGCCTGGTGCGCATCGCCACCCCGCAGCTGCTGGCCTCGGCCCTGATGCCCGAGCTGATCGCCGCCTTCCAGGCCAGGCATCCCAAGGTCCGCGTGCAGTTGCTGGACACGGCGGTGGAGCAGGTCATGGCCCGCGTCTTCGCCAGCGAGGTCGAGCTGGGGCTGGGCCCCGAGCGCGAAGCCAATTCCGACATCGACTCCACCCTGCTGTTCGAAGGCCCTTTCATGGCCGTGTTCCCGCCCGGCCACCCGCTGGACGGGCGCCCGCAGCTGCACTGGGCAGAGCTGACGGCCTACCCCCTCATCACCTTGCAAGGCCAGTTCACCGAAAGATTGAGCCAGGACTTGCGCGCCGCCGCACCCGAGCTGGCCTTCAAGCCAGCCATCGAGGTCGCCTATATGTCCACCGCCCTGTCCATGGTCAAGGCCGGCCTGGGCGTGGGCCTGTGCGTCCCCTACGCGGCCTCGCTGATCCGGGTTTACGGCCTGCAGATGCAGGCGCTGGGCGGCCCCGCCATCTACCGCAGCTTCGAGGTCTTCACCCGCCGCGGGCGCACGCTCTCGCCGGCGGCACAAAGCTTTCTGGACTTCATCGGGCCGCGGATACGGGCCATGCCGCATCTGCGCTGAGCCACCCGCGCCGCGTCCGCTCAGGCCCGCCCTACGGCCCCCAGCACCACCCGCTCCGAGTGCTGCAGATAGTCCTGCAACAAGGCCGCGCTCTCGCCCAGCTGACCGGCCTCGAACAGCGCCAGGATCCGCTGATTGGTCTCGATATAGGGCCCGTGCAACAGCGCCGAGTCCTTCAGCAGGCCGAAGGCTAGGCGCAGCTCGGCCAGCATCTGCTCGAACATGGCGTTAAGCCGCGGGCTGTCGGCCAGGCGCACGATGGCGCGGTGAAACTCCATATTGGCCGTGCCCACACCGCGCCAATCGTCCGCCTCGCGGCAACGCAGGGCCTGCTCCACCGCCGCGCGCATCTGCTGCCGCGCCGGGTGCTGCGGGTAGGCCTGGGCCAGGGCCTGGCATTCGATCAGGCGGCGCACGCGGTAGATGTCCACAATGGCCGCCGCCGTCGGCGTGGCCACCGACACGCCGCGGTTGGGCGCATGGCTCAGCAAGCCCTCCTGCGTCAGGATGCGGAAGACCTCGCGCAAGGTATTGCGCGAGATCTCCAGGCTCTCGCTGAGCGCCGCCTCCGACAGGCGCTGGCCCGGCAAAAACTCCCCATCAAAAATCTTCTGCCGGATCACATCGGCCTTGCGTTGGTTCAGCGTGAGCAGGCTTGCGTCTTTGTGGGGGATGAGCGTCATACCAAGGCGTCAGAGGTGGCGGCACCGGCTCGGGAAGGAGCAGGGTGTGTTTTCTTGCGGGCGATTCTTTCACATCGCGGCAGGCCGGGCCGAGGGTATGTCCGAATGCCTGCGAACGCATATTGTTGAGCACAATTAAAACATTGTTCAACAATCTGCAGATGCAAGCGAGTGAGCGAGCGGATTTGAGCAATCCACAGACCCAGCCCATGGGCGCAGCGAAGCAGGGACTGGCAAGTTTCGACCCCATCAAGGAAGACATGATTCACGACGTCAATCTATGGCCACTCATCGGGGTGGCGGTCATCGTCGCGGGCTTTGTCCTGCGCTTCAACCCCATGCTGGTGGTGATCGCCACCGCCGTGGCCACCGCCCTGGCCGCGGGCTTTGAGCCCGGCAAGGTTTTGGCGAGCATAGGCACCGGCTTCATCAAGACCCGCAACCTGCCCCTGATCATCTTGCTGCCCCTGGGCGTGATCGGCCTGCTGGAGCGCCACGGCCTGCGCCAGCATGCCCAAGCCTGGATCGCCGGCATCAAGTCGGCCACCGCCGGCCGCCTGCTGCTGGTCTATCTGGCCGCCCGCCAGCTGACCGCCGCCATGGGCCTGACCAGCCTGGGCGGCCACCCGCAGATGGTGCGCCCCCTGCTGGCCCCCATGGTGGAAGGCACGGCCGAGACCCGCTACGGCCGCCTGCCCGAACGCATCCGCTACAAGCTGCGCGCCTATGCCGCGGCGACCGATAACGTGGGCCTCTTCTTCGGCGAAGACATTTTTGTGGCCTTTGGCGCCATCGTGCTGATGACCACCTTCCTCAGCGAGGCCGGCATCAGCGTCGAGCCCCTGCACATCGCCTTGTGGGGCATCCCGACGGCCATCGTCGCCTTCCTGATCCACGCCTGGCGTTTGATAAGGCTGGACCAGGCCCTCAACCGTGAGCTGGCCGCGGCCGAGGACGGAGCAGCCCAATGATTCTCTCCATCCAGCACCTCTACTATCTGGTGGGCGGCATTCTGCTCATCATGTCGGCCATGACCTTGGCCGACAAAAACCACCCCAAGCGTTTCAGCAGCGGCCTGTTCTGGGGCCTCTACGCCCTGGTGTTCCTGGTCGGTGAGAAGCTGCCGCCCACCTGGGTGGGCGCGGGCGTGATCCTGATGGCCTTGATCGCCGGCTTTGGCGGCGTGGGCGCAGGCCGCCACATCGAGCGCAAGGCCGAGGACTATCTGGCCGCCGCCAAGCGCCTGGGCAACAAGCTCTTCTTGCCGGCCCTGACCATCCCCCTGGTGACCGTCGCCGCCACCTTGTCGGCCAAGCATCTGCTGCTGGGCGGCGTGCCCTTGCTGGACCCCAAGAACAGCACCTTGATCGGCCTGGCCCTGGGCTGCATCAGCGCCTTTGCCATCACTTGCTGGATGACGCGTGAGAGCCCCGTGCAAGGCATGCGCGAATCGCGCCGCCTGACCGACGCGCTCGGCTGGGCCCTGGTGCTGCCGCAGATGCTGGGCATGCTGGGCCTGGTGTTCTCCGATGCCGGCGTGGGCAAGGCCGTGGCCTACGCCACCACCCACACCATCAATATGGACATCCGCTTCGTCGCGGTCGCGGTGTATGTGATCGGCATGGCCTTGTTCACCGTCATCATGGGCAATGGCTTTGCCGCCTTCCCGGTGATGACGGGCGGCGTGGGCGTGCCGATCCTGGTCGGCGTCTACGGCGGCAACCCGGCGGTGATGGCGGCCATCGGCATGATGTCGGGCTATTGCGGCACGCTGATGACCCCCATGGCCGCCAACTTCAATATCGTGCCCGCCGCGCTCCTGGAGCTGCCGGACAAAAATGCCGTCATCCGCGCCCAAATACCCACGGCCCTGTGCCTGCTGACGGCCAATGTGTTCCTGATGTACTTTCTGATGTTTTAAGCCATGAAGATCGACCTGAATAGCGACCTCGGCGAGAGCTTCGGCGCCTGGACCCTGGGCGACGACGCGGCCATGCTGGGCCTGGTCAGCAGCGCCAATCTGGCCTGCGGCTTCCATGCCGGCGACCCGGCCGGCCTGCTGGCCACGCTGCGCCAGGCCGCCCAGCGCGGCGTCGCCGTCGGTGCCCATGTGGCCTACCGCGATCTGCAAGGCTTTGGCCGCCGCAAGATGGAGGTGGACAGCGCCGATCTGATCGCCGATGTGATCTACCAGATCGGCGCCCTGCAAGCCCTGGCCCGAGCGGCCGGCACGCACGTCGGCTATGTGAAGCCGCATGGCGCGCTCTACAACACCATCGCCCAAGACCCGCGCCAGGCGGCCGATGTGATCCAGGCCATGCTGGCCGTGGATGCCGGCCTGCCCCTGGTGGCCCTGGCCGGTTCGCCCCTGCTGGGCTGGGCGCGTGCCCAGGGCCTGACGGTGGTGGCCGAGGCCTTTGCCGACCGCGCTTACACGCCCAGCGGCGCCCTGCTGTCGCGGCGCGAGCCCGGCGCCGTGCTGCATGATGCCAACGCCATCGCTCAGCGCATGCTGCGCCTGGTGCGCGAGGGCGTGGTCGAGGCCGTCGACGGCAGCCTGATCCCCTTGCAGGCCGACTCCATCTGCGTGCACGGCGACAGCCCCGCCGCCGTCGCCATCGCCAGCCGGGTGCGCAGCACGCTGGCGCAGGCGGGCGTACAGATCCGCAGCTTTGTGGCCTGAGCATGCGCTTCCTGCCCGTCAATCTCGACGCCATGCTGGTGGAGCTGGCCGATCTGGCGCAAACCCTGGCCCTGCTGGCCTCGCTGCAAAACAAGCCCCTGGCCGGCGTCGAAGAACTGGTGCCCGGTGCACGCACCCTGCTGGTCCGCTGGCGCCCGGCGGCCACGACGATGGCACGGCTGCGCGAGGAAATCCTGACCCGCAAGCTCGACGGTGCGGCGCCCGCTGCCGGCCGCCTGATCACCATCCCCGTGCACTACCAGGGCGAAGACCTGGCCGAGCTGGCCGCCCTGCTGGGCATCAGCGCGGCGGAAGTCATCGCACGCCACACCGGCGCCGAGTACAGCGTGGCCTTCACCGGCTTCGCCCCCGGCTTTGCCTACCTCAGCGGCGGCCACGCGAGCTTCGACAACATCCCCCGCCGCGCCACGCCGCGCACCCGCATCCCCGCCGGCGCCGTGGGCCTGGCCGGCCGTTTCAGCGGCATCTACCCGCAGGCCAGCCCGGGCGGCTGGCAAATCATCGGCCAGACTCCCGAAGCCATGTGGGACCTCAGCCGCGCCCAGCCCGCCCTGCTGCAGCCGGGCGACCGCGTGCGCTTTGTGGACATCGCCAAAGCCGGCTACCAAGCCGCACCCGCCACCGCCCCGGCGCCCAGCAGCGCTGTGCCAGGCGAGGCCAGCGCCAGCGCCCTGGAGGTGCTGGCCACCGGCCTGCAGACTCTCATCCAGGACCTGGGTCGCCACGGCCTGGCCGGCCAGGGCGTCGCGGCCTCGGGCGCCATGGATCAAGCAGCCTTGAAGCGCGCCAACCGCCTGGTGGGCAATGCCTCCAACACCGCGGCGCTGGAAGCCGTGGGCGGCGGCCTGCAGCTGCGCAGCCGGGGCGAGACCGTCGTGGCGGTGACGGGGGCTAGCCTCGCACTCACACTGACCGAGGCAAAAGGCCGCAGCTGGTCGGTGCCAAGCCATCAAGCCCTGGCCTTGGCTGACGGCGACACGCTCAGCTTGGGCGCACCCAGCGCCGGCCTGCGCAGCTATCTGGCCGCGCGCGGCGGCTTTTGCATCACGCCGGTGCTGGGCAGCTGCGCCACCGACACCCTGGCCCGCATCGGCCCGCCGCCGCTGGCCGTGGGCGATGTGCTGGGTCTGCGCGCCCCAGCCAACGCCGCTGTCGTGGGCTGGCCCGAAACCCCGCCTGCCGCCCTGCCCCGCCCGCAGGACACCGTCACGCTGGACATCGTGCTGGGCCCGCGCGACGACTGGTTCAGCCCCGCGGCCCTGGCCCTGCTGTGCAGCCAGGCCTGGCAGGTGACGCCGCAAAGCAATCGCGTCGGCCTGCGCCTGCAGGGCGAACTAAGGCTAGAGCGCAGCGTGCAGCAGGAGCTGCCCAGCGAGGGCACGGCCTGGGGCGCCATCCAGGTGCCGGCCAATGGCCAACCCGTGCTCTTCCTGGCCGACCACCCGCTGACCGGCGGCTACCCCGTCATCGCCAATGTGGCCAGCTACCACCTCGATCTGGCCGGGCAGATGCCCGTTCATGCCTGGGTGCGGTTCAATCAAATAGGTGTTGTCCCATGAAGAAAGTCCTGATCGCCAATCGAGGCGAAATCGCCATTCGCATCGCCCGCGCCTGCGCCGACTACGGCCTGCAATCCGTCGCCGTCTACGCCGACGCCGACCTGAACGCCTTGTACACAGGCATGGCGGATGAGGCCTATGGCCTGGATGGCCAAAGCCCCGCCGACAGCTATCTCCATATCGACAAACTGCTGGCCGTCGCCCGCCGCAGCGGCGCCGACGCCGTGCATCCGGGCTATGGCTTTTTATCGGAGAGCGCAGCCTTTGCCCAGGCGGTGCTGGACGCCGGCCTTGTCTGGATCGGCCCCTCACCCGCCACCATCGCCCTGCTGGGCGACAAGATCCGGGCCCGCCAACTGGCCCTGCAGGTGGGCGCGCCCCTGGTCAAGGGCACGGCCGAGCCGGTGCAGGGCGCCACCGAGGTGCTGGCCTTTGCCGAGGCCCATGGCCTGCCCATCATCATCAAGGCCGCCTTCGGTGGTGGCGGCCGCGGCATGAAGATCGCCTGGCGCATGGACGAGGTGGCGGAGCTGTATGAGTCCGCCCGCCGCGAGGCCATCACCGCTTTTGGCCGGGGCGAATGCTTTGTCGAGCAGTATCTGGACCGGCCTCGCCATATCGAGGCCCAGGTGCTGGCCGACAGCCAGGGCCGGGTCGTCGTGCTGGGCACGCGCGACTGCTCGCTGCAGCGCCGCAACCAGAAGCTGGTGGAGGAAGCGCCCGCGCCCTTCCTCACTAACACTCAACGCGAGCGCATCCACCAGGCCGCCCACGATATCTGCGCCGCCGCCCGCTACACCGGCGCGGGCACGGTGGAGTTTTTGCTCAGCCAGAGCGGCGCCATCACCTTTCTGGAGGTCAACACCCGGCTGCAGGTGGAGCACA
Organism: Roseateles oligotrophus; assembly: GCF_014204525.1. Classification (GTDB taxonomy): domain Bacteria; phylum Pseudomonadota; class Gammaproteobacteria; order Burkholderiales; family Burkholderiaceae_C; genus Paucibacter_A; species Paucibacter_A oligotrophus_A. Next base: position 61,805 of record NZ_JACHLP010000014.1, on the reverse strand, counting down.
CCGTGACCGAGGCCACCACCGGCATCGATCTGGTCGTGGAGCAACTGCGCATCGCCGATGGCCTGCCCTTGACGATCACGCAAACGCCCGAGCCCCTGGGCCACGCCTTCGAGTTCCGCATCAATGCCGAGGATGTGGGCCGCGGCTTTCTGCCCACGCCCGGCTTGATCACCGGCTTTTCGCCACCGTCGGGCCCTGGCGTTAGATTGGACAGCGGCGTGGCCAGCGGCTCCAGCGTGCCCGGCACCTTCGACTCGCTGATGGCCAAGCTCATCGTCAGCGGCGCCAGCCGCGCCCAAGCCATTCGCCGCGCCCGCCGCGCCCTGCGCGAGTTCCGCATCGAGGGCGTGGCCTCGGTCCTGCCCTTTCACCGCGCGGTGCTGGAGCACGCGGACTTTGTCTCGGAAGACGGTTTCAAGGTCCACACCCGCTGGATCGAGAGCGACTTCGCGCCAGCTTGCCAAGCCGCGGCGCGCGCCGAGCCGGTGGCCCAGGGCGGCTTGCAGCGCCTCTTCGTCGAGATCGACGGCCGCCGTGTCGCCCTGGGCCTGCCGGCCGAGCTGCTGCGCAGCCTCGGCCAGCAGGCCGGCCCGGCCGAGCCCGCCGCCGCGGCCCCGGCCATGGACGAACAAGCCGTGCCCGCCCCCATCACCGGCAATCTGCAAGCCTGGGCCGTCGCCGACGGCAGCGAAGTCACGGCCGGCCAGACCATCGCGGTGATGGAGGCGATGAAGATGGAGATGCAGGTCACGGCGCATCGCAGCGGGCAGATCCGGCTGCTGGCTCAGGCCGGCGGTTTCCTGGAAGCAGGCACGCCGCTGGCGCGGATAGCGCCGCTCAGCCCGGCTTGAGATAGCGCGTGGCCGTCAGGAGCGCGGAGACGGCGCAGCTCTTGTTGTCGCGGTAGCCCCGAGCGCGCAGCTGGCTGCGAATCGGGCCGTCTCCGAAGACCGAGAGCGGGCCTTTTTGATAAACCAGCCAGACGGCCCGGCAAGACATTTGCGCATGCAGGGCCAGCGCCGCCTCCAGGCCTTGCGGGTCCAGCACCAGGGCCAGCAGGACCGTGGCCTCGGTCAGGCTGCCGGTGCGCGCGCCCAGCAAGGCCTCGGCCAGGGGCGCGTCCACCTCCACAGGCCCGAACACCGCGGCCGGCTGAGCCGCAGAAATACCCAGCTTACTCGCCAGGCTGGGTGGGCCGGCCTGGATTTTCTTCAACCATTTGGCCGCCTCGGCCGCGCCCAGCTCCAGGCGCCAGGGCTGCTGCGCCCAGCAAAAGCACAAGGCCTCGCCCTGCAGCGCCAGCTCCTGCAACTCCGCCAGCGGCAGGCGCCGCCGCAGCGCGGGCCCGCGCAGCACCAGCTCCTGGGCCTCCAGCAAGGCCTTGGCCTCGAAGGCCTGGCCCGCCACCCAGGCCACCAGCTGCGCCTCACGTCCCATGGCCGGCCCGGCCGCAAGGCGCTGGAGATGACAAGGTTTGGGCTCGCAGATTCATGCCGGCATTGTGTGCACCTGAGCTAAGGCCTGTCACCAAGTAAATTGGGAACTTATCCGCCAATAGCCGGGCTTGGCTGGCGCAGGCTTTGAGCGCAGGGCTGCGTTGCAAACAAGAAAGAAGGGCGCCGCAGGCCCCAGGCCAGGCGCGCTGCCAGCCCTTCAGCGGGCACGCGCAGAGGCAGCAGCCGCAGCGTGGCCGCGCCATCGCCGCCTATCAGCGCCTCGCAGCCTGCGGGCAGCCACAGCTCAGCGCCAGGCTTGATGAAATGGTCCCAACCGTCATGGCTGCGCGTGACCCAGACCCGACCGGCCAGCACCGTCAAGCAGACCCCGTCCAGGCGGTGCAACTCCCCGTCTTGCAGCTGCAGGACCAGCGGTCGGCACAGATGCTTCAATGTCGGACTTGGCATGATGCGGGCTCCTGAAGAGTGTTGAGGGCGCCGCCAGTGTCGGCGGGCAGCGCCGGATGCAACAGCCCCAGGCCCGGCCATTCGCAAGCAGCACAGTGGCGCAGCAGCGGCTTCTGTGCTGGCAACAGAAGGCCGGCTCTGTACTGGTACGGCACAGGCCGACTCCCGCACAATGCTTGCACCATGGACGATGACGCTGCGCTCTCTGCTACCGCCCCGCCGCTCTACCAAAAAATCGCAGCGCTGATCGAACGCGCCATCGCCAGCGGCGCGCTGCGCCCCGGCGACCGCCTGCCCTCCGTGCGTGCGCTCAGCCAGCAGCACCAGGTCAGCATGAGCACGGCGCTGCAGGCCTACCGCTGGCTGGAAAACCGCAGCGCCGTGCTGGCACGCCCCAAGTCGGGCTATTTCGTCGCCCAGCAGCGCCCGCTGCTGCCCGAGCCGCAGCTGGACCTGCGCATGGAAGGTGCCTCCTTCGTCAACATCGACCAGGTGCTGCAGGAGTTTCTCTACATCGTGGACGACCCGCTGGCCCTGCCGCGCTTCCACGCCGCGCCGGCGCGCGCCCTGCTGCCCGAGACCAAGCTGCAGCAGCTCACCGCCAGCATCAACCGCCGCCACCCCGAATACGCCTCGGGTTATGCCATGACGGGCAGCGCTGCCCTGCGCCAGGAGATTGCGCGGCGCGCCATCAACTCGGGCGCGCAGCTGCGGCCGGAAGAGATCGTCATCACCAATGGCGGCATGGAGGCCATCTACCTGGCGCTGCGCTCCGTGAGCAGCCCGGGCGACACCTTGGTGATGGAATCGCCGACCTACTTCCACCTGCTGCAGGTGAGCGAAAGCCTGGGGCTGAAGGTGCTGGAGATTCCCAGCCACCCGCGCACCGGCCTGTCGCTGGAGGCGCTGGACCTGGCCACCCAGCAGGCCGGTGCGGTCAAGGCCTGCGTGCTGCTGCCCAACTTCCCCAACCCCACGGGCAGCCTGATGCCGCAGGAGCACAAGCAGCAGCTGGTGGCCATGATGGCCGAGCGCCAGGTCAGCATCATCGAGAGTGATATCTATGGCGAGATGCATTTTGGCGAGCAACGCCCGCCCACGCTGAAAAGCTTTGACCGCAAGGGCGATGTGATGCTTTGCTCGGCCTTCACCAAGACCGTGGCGCCCGGCTACCGCATAGGCTGGGTGGCACCGGGCCGGCATCTGCTCAAGACCCGGGCGCTGAAGATGCGCACCTCGGTGGCCTGCCCCATGTTGCAGCAAGAGGTGATGGCGCAATTCATGCGCGAGGGCGGTTACGACCACCACCTGCGCAAGCTGCGTGCCGCGCTGCGCTCGCAGGCCCGCCACATGGCCGAGGCGATAGCGCGTTACTTCCCGGCCGGCTGCCGGCTCTCGATGCCACAGGGCGGGCTGTTGATGTGGATAGAGCTGCCGCGCCACGTCGATTCGCGCGAGGTGTTTGCGCTGGCACGGCTGGAACATATCGGCGTGGCGCCGGGTGCGGCCTTCAGCACCAGCCGGCGCTTCGACCATTTCGTCCGTCTGCAATATGGCGATTTATGGACCCCCAAGCTCGACGCCGCCCTGCGCCGCCTGGGCCAGATCGTGACCAGCCTGGCCGAGCGGGAGCCGACGGGTCTGACCCAGCGGGCTGCTGCGCTATTGCGAGCCTGAAGTCACCGCGACCTTCGCTCAGCGGCGGTCCACGACTACCCGCTTAGCTTGCCGCAAATGGCTGCAGCGGCGCCGGCCGACTGGGCGCCAGCGCGATTGCTAATCAAGCAACTCCTGCCGCTCACAAGCCGCCACCTGGCCCAGCTCACCCAACCAAGGCAGGGCCGATCGCCGCCAAATTTGCAGCGCGGGTGTCAGCTGCTGGCGCTGATCCAGCACGCCCACCCGCAGATTGACCTGACTCGCCCCCTGCTCGGCCATGGCAAAGAGCTGGCTGCCGCAGTCACCACAAAAAGCCTGGATGCGCCGCGCGCCGCTGTCGCCGGTTCGCACATAACGCCGGGGTTCACCGTCCAGCATAAAGCTGTCCAGAGCGGCGGGAATCACCAGGCGGAAGGCCGTGCCGGTCAGGATCTGGCAATCCAAGCAATGACAGATCAAGACCTTGCTCGGGTCCGCCTCAGCTTCAAAACGAATTCGCCCGCAATGGCAGGCACCCGTGACCTTCATGACAGTAGCTCCTTTCTTGCCCGACCAGCGCTAACAGAGCGCCAACAGGAACACCGAGGATTTGGCTTGCCAAAACGGCTGCCCCTACTTCCAGTTCAGATTCAGCTTGCGCTGACTTGCAGCGCAGTCACGCAAGTACAGATTGATGAGGCTTTGATACGGGATGCCCACGTCTTCGGAAATCATCTTGAAGTACGTGATCGACTCCTCGTCGAGCCGAATGGTGATTTGCTTCTTGAGTTGAGCCGCGTAGGGATTTTTCCGGGCAGTACTGAAATCGTATTCTTTACGCATAAGGTACCTTTAGGGATAGGAGCGGGATTCACGGGCCGTCGCCTTGCGCGCAGAGATGAGGCGGATCACATGGCCTTCACTCCTATAGCAATGGCATACGAGAAGCAGGCGCAAGGAACTGCTCAGACCAAGAATGACAAAGCGCTCTTCGTCTTCTGAATGGTCAGGGTCATCAATCAGTTTGGCGCGCTCATCCACGAAGACGGAACGGGCCTCTTCAAATGTCACACCGTGCTTTTTCGCGTTCGCCGCAGCCTTCTGCTCATCCCACTCGAAACGAAGCATGCTCATGCCGGAAGTGTAACTACACTGTAGTTATGGAGCAATAAAGGGTGAGCCAGCGTCTATGGACGGCAGACTCAGACCAGCACCCGCTCAATCCCCCCGTTATTGGCCTTGGCCACATACTCCGGCATCCAGTTCTCGCCGAGGATCTGGCGGGCCATCTCGACGACGATGTAGTCGGCCTCCAGCAAGCCGTTCTGCAAATCGCCACCGTAGCGGCTGAGGCCTTGCAGGCAGCTGGGGCAGCTGGTGAGGATCTTGAGATTGTCGGCGGCCGCCACCTTGCCGCTGTCGCGCAGCAGGGTCTCGGTCTTGCGCAGCTCTTCTTCCTTGCGGAAGCGGATCTGGGTGGAGACGTCGGGCCGGGTCACGCCCAGGGTGCCGCTCTCGCCGCAACAGCGCTTGCTCTCCACCACGTTCTCACCCACCAGGGCCTTGACGGTCTTCATGGGCTCCTGCAGCTTCATCGGCGTGTGGCAGGGGTCGTGGTAGAGATAGCTCTGGCCCGAGCCCAGGGTGATGCCCTTCTCCAGCAGATATTCATGGATGTCGATGATGCGGCAGCCGGGGAAGATGTCCTCGAATTTATAACCCTGCAGCTGGTCGTAGCAGGTGCCGCAGCTGACCACCACCGTTTTGATATCGAGGTAGTTGAGCGTGTTGGCGACACGGTGGAAGAGCACCCGGTTGTCGGTGATCATCTGCTCGGCCTTCTCGAACTGGCCACTGCCGCGCTGCGGGTAGCCGCAGCAGAGATAACCCGGCGGCAGCACGGTCTGCACGCCGGCATACCAGAGCATGGCCTGCGTGGCCAGGCCCACCTGGCTGAACAGTCGCTCGGAGCCGCAGCCGGGGAAGTAGAACACCGCCTCGGTGTCGGCATTGCTCGCAGCCGGGTTGCGGATGATGGGCACGTAGTCCTTGTCCTCGATGTCCAAGAGAGCGCGGGCGGTTTTCTTGGGCAGGCCACCGGGCAGTTTTTTGTTGATGAAGTGGATCACCTGCTCCTTGACGGGCGCGGCGCCCACGCTGGCGCGGGGAGCGGCCGTCTGCGCCTTGGCAAAGCGCTTGAGCACATCGTGGGCCAGGCGCTGGGCCTTGAAGCCCACGCCCACCATGGCGCTGCGGGCCAGCTTGATGGTCTCGGGGTTGGTGGCATTGAGCATGAACATGGCGGCGGCATTGCCGGGTCGCCAGCTCTTCTGGCCCATCTTGCGCAGGAGGTTGCGCATATTCATGGTCACATCGCCGAAGTCGATCTTGACCGGACAGGGGTTGGCGCATTTGTGGCAGACCGTGCAGTGGTCGGCCACATCCTCGAACTCCTGCCAATGCTTGATGGAGATGCCGCGGCGGGTCTGCTCCTCGTACAAAAAGGCCTCGACCAGCAGGGAGGTGGCCAGGATCTTGTTGCGCGGTGAGTAAAGCAGATTGGCGCGCGGCACATGCGTCGCGCAGACCGGCTTGCACTTGCCGCAGCGCAGGCAGTCCTTGATCGAGTCGCTGATGGCGCCGATATCGCTCTGCTGCATGATCAGCGACTCATGGCCCATCAGGCCGAAGCTGGGCGTGTAGGCATTGCTCAGGTCGGCGAAGGTGGTCATCGCCTCGGGCCCGCCCAGGCGCAGCAATTTACCCTTGTTGAAGCGGCCTTCCGGGTCGACGCGGGCCTTGTAATCGGCGAAGGGCGCCAGCTCCTCGTCGCTCAAGAACTCCAGCTTGGTGATGCCGATGCCGTGCTCGCCGGAGATCACACCGTCCAGGCTGCGCGCCAGCTTCATGATGCGGGCCACGGCCTCGTGCGCCGTCTGCAGCATCTCGTAGTTATCGGAGTTGACGGGGATGTTGGTGTGAACATTGCCGTCGCCGGCATGCATATGCAAGGCCACCCAGACACGGCCGCGCAGCACCTCGCCATGAATGCGTTTGCACTCCAGCAGGATGGGCTCGAAGGCCGCGCCGTTGAAGATGGCTTGCAGGGGCTTGAAAACCTGGGTCTTCCAGGAGGCGCGCAGGGAATGGTCTTGCAACTGGTCGAAGAAGCTGCGCTCGCCCTCGGTCTCACGCGGCAGATCTAACTCGTTCTTCCAGCGCAGCCACTGCGCCCCCACCTCGTCCAGCAAGGCCAGGGCCTGCTGGACGCGGTCGCCCAGCAGCTCGGCGCTGGGGATCTCGCCCGCATCGTCGCTCTTGCCCAGCGGCAGCTTGCCTTGCTGGAAAAAGCCTTGCAGCGCCGCCACCAGGGCCAGCTTGTTGCGCAGACTCAGCTCGACGTTGATGCGCTCGATGCCCAAGGTGTACTCGCCCATGCGGGGCAAGGGGATGACCACATCCTCGTTCACCTTGAAGGCATTGGTGTGCTTGGAGATGGCGGCCGTGCGCTTGCGGTCCAGCCAGAACTTTTTGCGCGCGTCGGCCGAGATGGCCACAAAACCCTCGCCGCTGCGCGCATTGGCCAGGCGCACCACCTCGCTGGTGGCACGGGCCACGGCGTCGGCGTCCTCGCCGACGATATCGCCCACCAGCACCATCTTGGGCAGGCCGCCGCGCTTGCTCTTGGTGGAGTAACCCACGGCCTTCAGATAGCGGTCGTCCAGATGCTCAAGCCCCGCCAGCACGGCGCCGCCCGGGCGCTTGGCCTCCTCGAACATAAAGTCCTTGATGTCCACGATGCTGGGCACGCATTCACGCGGATTGCCGAAGAACTCCAGGCAGACGGTGCGCACATGGGCCGGCATCTTGTGGACGATCCAGCGGCAGCTGGTGATCAGGCCGTCGCAACCTTCCTTCTGGATGCCGGGCAGGCCGGCCAGGAACTTATCCGTTACGTCCTTGCCCAGGCCCTCCTTGCGGAAGCTGCGGCCGGGGATGTCCAGCCGCTCCGTGCGCTCCAGCTTCTTGCCGGTGGCGTCGAAATAGCGCAGCTCGAAGCTGGCCACCTCCACATCATGGATCTTGCCCAGGTTGTGGTTCAGCCGTATCACCTCCAGCCATTTGGCCTCGGGCGTCACCATGCGCCAGGAGGCGAGGTTATCCAGCGCCGTACCCCAGAGCACGGCCTTTTTGCCGCCGGCATTCATGGCCACATTGCCGCCCACGCAGGAGGCCTCGGCGCTGGTGGGGTCCACGGCGAAGACAAAGCCGTGCTGCTCGGCTAGGTCGGCCACGCGCTGGGTCACCACGCCGGCCTCGCTGAAGATGGTGGCCACCGGCTTGGCGACGCCGGGCAGACTGAACATCTCCACGCCCTTGAGCGCTTCCAGCTTCTCGGTATTGATAACGGCGCTATTCCACACCAGGGGCACAGCGCCGCCGGTATAGCCGGTGCCGCCGCCGCGCGGGATCACGGTCAGACCCAGCTCCACACAGCTCTTGACCAGCTGGGCCATCTCGCCTTCCGTGTCGGGCGTCAGCACCACAAAGGGATACTCGACCCGCCAGTCGGTGGCGTCGGTCACATGGCTGACGCGGGACAGGCCGTCGAACTTGATATTGTCTTTTTCGGTAGACTTGGCAAACAGCCGGGTGGCGCGGCGGCGCAGCTCGGCCACCTGCTCAAACTGGCGCGCAAACTGCTGCACCGCCACCCGGGCGGCGGCCAGCAGCTCGCCGACATGCGCGTCCCGCTGAGCGTCGGTGCCGGGATCGCGGCGGCGCTCCACCTCGTGCAGGCGGTGCTCCAGGGCCTCGATCAGCAGGGCCCGGCGCTTGGGGTTATCGAGCAAATCGTCTTGCAGATAGGGGTTGCGCTGCACCACCCAGACATCGCCCAGCACCTCGTACAGCATGCGGGCCGAGCGGCCGGTGCGGCGCTCCTCGCGCAGCTGGTTCAGCAGCTCCCAGGCGCGCTGGCCCAGCAGGCGGATGACGATTTCGCGGTCGGAAAACGAGGTGTAGTTATAGGGAATCTCGCGCAGGCGGGGGGCGCGATGGGAGGATTCGGCGCCTGACTCCTGGCCGTGGACAGCGGCAGTGTTCAGGTCTGGGTCGGCGGGCATCAGGGGATGCGGTGCATTCATCCTAGCTTCCTCAGTTGGACGCGCCCGAGTGGGCCGTGGTGCGGTGCGATGGCGCGGCGCGCCGACGCTGCGGGCTCGCGCCCGCAAGGAGAAGCAACAAAGCCAGCGTGCCGCAACGCGGCTCAATCGGGCTCGTAGCGCTCTCACCCTCAGAGGGGCGCCACTTGAAATGACAGGATTGGGCGTTCATGCGATCTCGTAGGGCATACGAAGCGGTCAATTGAGGAAACGAGGATCTCGGCATACGAGCGCGGCAAAGCGCTCTGATTGGGCGGCGGCCTGGCCCTGCTTGGGGCCAGGCAGGGCCGAGGGGAGCGCAGCGAAGCTGAGAATTTGCGAGCTCGAGGAGAACCGGCCTGCAAAACGAAACCCGGCTTGTGGCCCGGCCCGGAAGAGGTGCAAGCCATGCGCGGAAGACCCAGCACGGTGTCGCTGGCCGCCGACAAAGCCTCAAAAGCAATGCCCGAATCCTACCGCAGTGCAGCATGGCGGCCGCCCAGGCCGGCGGATGCCCTTGACTCTGCCCGGCCATTGCGGCGCGCCAAAAAAACAGCCCAAAACGCCCTGGCATCGGGTGGCCACCGATTGACGGCATGGGCAAAGTTGGCGGCCAATGGCTAGAGAACGCCCGCTCTTGCGGCCCGAATCGCGCAAATGAAACGCTCAAATGTCACAATCTCGCATTAGCGTTAAAGCTCGTTCTTTTTCGTTTCCTCATTTTTTGCCTTTCGCTTCATTCCCCTTCTGATTTTTCGGAGCCCCTCTGATGAAACTCCAACACCTTGGCGCCGCCCTGCTGATCGCGGGCCTGGCGCACAACGCCAGCGCTCAAACCGAGATCCAATGGTGGCACTCCATGGGCGGCGCCCTGGGCGACTGGGTGAACGATCTGGCCAAGGACTTCAATGCCAGCCAGAAGGAATTCAAGATCGTGCCCGCCTACAAAGGCAGTTATGACGAGTCCATGACCTCGGCCATCGCCGCCTTCCGCGCCGGCAATGCGCCCCATATCCTGCAGGTCTTCGAGGTCGGCACCGCCACCATGATGGCCAGCAAGGGCGCCGTGATCCCGGTCACCGAGGTGATGAAGCAGGCCGGCGCCAAGTTCGACCCCAGCGTCTACGTGCCCGCCGTGGCCGGCTATTACACGGCCGCCAATGGCCAGATGCTGAGCTTCCCCTTCAACAGCTCGACCACCGTGCTGTTCTACAACAAGGACGCCTTCAAGGCCGCCGGCCTGGACCCCAATAAGGCGCCCAGCACCTGGCCCGAGGTGGCGCTGGCCGCCGCCAAGCTCAAGGCCAGCGGCGTCAAATGCCCTTTCACCACCAGCTGGGTCAGCTGGACGCAGCTGGAGAGCTTCTCCGCCTGGCATAACGTCGAATACGCGAGCAAGAACAACGGCTTTGGCGGCCTGGACACGCGGCTGAACTTCAACACGCCCCTGCATGTGCGTCATATCGAGAACCTGGCCAATATGTCCAAGCAAGGCCTGTTCGTCTACAAAGGCCGCGGCAACTCGGCCGACGCCACCTTTGTCTCGGGCGAATGCGCCATGCAGACGGCCTCGTCCAGCCTCTACGCCAACGTCAAGAAGAACGCCAAGTTCGGCTACGGCATGGCCCCCCTGCCCTTCTACCCCGACGTGCCGGGCGCCCCGCAGAACACCGTCATCGGCGGCGCCAGCCTGTGGGTAATGTCGGGCCGGCCGGCGCCCGAGTACAGGGGCGTTGCCGCCTTCTTCAACTACCTCTCCAAACCCGAGGTGGCGATGGAAAGCCATAAGCGCACCGGCTATCTGCCCGTCACCAAGGCGGCTTATGAGCTGACCGAGAAGAGCGGCTTCTACAAGGCCAACCCCGGCACCGATGTGGCCGTGACCCAGATGATCCGCAAGACCACCGACAAATCGCGCGGCGTGCGCCTGGGCAATTTCGTCCAGATCCGCACCATCGTGGACGAGGAAATGGAAAACGTCTGGGCCGGCAAGAAGGCACCCAAGGAAGGCATTGACGCCGCCATCAAACGCGGCAACGAGCAGTTGGAGAAGTTCCAGAAGGCCAATAAGGGCTGAAACGCCCAGCCACGCTGACTCACAACCCGTTCGCCCCGAGCGTATCGAAGCCCTTCGACACGCTCTGGGCGAACGGGATTTTTCATTGCCGACTCCCCCTCAAACACCATGGCTCTCGAAAAACGCGTCCTCTTCAAATCCTCCTGGCTGCCCTGGGCCTTGCTCATGCCGCAGCTGCTGGTCATCACCGTCTTCTTCTTCTGGCCCGCCGCGCAGGCCGTGCTGCAGTCCCTGCAGCAGCAGGATGCCTTCGGCATGTCCACCGAATGGGTGGGCCTGGCCAACTTCCGCGCCCTCTGGGCCGATGACAGTTATCTGGCCTCCTTCAAGACCACCGCCATCTTCTCCATCCTGGTGGCCGTGCTGGGCCTGGGCATTTCCTTAGCTCTGGCCGTGATGGCCGACCGCGTCGTGCGCGGCGCCCTGGCCTACAAGACCTTGCTGATCTGGCCTTATGCCGTCGCGCCGGCGATTGCCGGCGTGCTGTGGATGTTCATGTTCGCGCCCTCCATCGGCATCGTGTCCTACGGCCTGAACGCCCTGGGCTTCGAGTGGAACCATCTGCTCAACTCCGGCCACGCCATGGCCCTGGTGGTGATGGCCGCCGTGTGGAAGCAGATCTCCTACAACTTCCTGTTCTTCCTGGCCGGCCTGCAGTCCATCCCCAAATCCCTGATCGAGGCGGCGGCCATCGACGGCGCCGGCCCCTGGCGCCGCTTCTGGAGCATCGTCTTCCCCCTGCTCTCGCCCACCACCTTCTTCCTGCTGGTGATCAATATCGTCTACGCCTTTTTCGACACCTTCGGCATCATCGATGCGGCCACCCACGGCGGCCCGGGCAAGGACACGGCCATCCTGGTCTACAAGGTTTATTACGACGGCTTCAAGGCCATGGATCTGGGCGGCTCGGCCGCGCAGTCGGTGGTGCTGATGCTCATCGTTATCACGCTGACGGTGCTGCAATTCCGCTATGTCGAAAAGAAAGTGCAGTACTGAGTAATCCTAGATTCCTCGGTTGACCGCTTAGCCCGTACTCGCCAAACCCATGCACTCTGAGTCTTCTCTGTTCAAGCCGAATCACCTGGAAGGTGAGAACGCTACGCACCCGATTGAGCCGCGCTACGACGCCCTGGCTTTGTTGCTTCTCCTCGCGGGCATGAGCCCGCAGCGTCGGCGCGCCGCGCCAGCGCACCGCATCGCGGCCCACTCGGGCGCGTCCAACCGAGGAATCTAGGATGATCGAACGCCGCCCCGCCCTCACCCTGCTCTCACACCTGGTCCTGATCCTGGGTGTGATGGTCGTGGCCTTCCCGCTCTATATCGCCTTCATCGCCTCCACCCACACGGCGGACGCCATCGTGCAAGCGCCCATGCCCTTGCTGCCCGGCGGGCACCTGATCGACAACTACACGGCCGCCCTGTTCGGCCACGCCGGCGGCGCCGGCTCCAAGGCGCCGGTGGCCCAGATGATGTGGGTCAGCCTGGTCAGCGCCCTGGTGATCGCCGTGGCCAAGATCGCCATCTCCCTGCTCTCGGCCTTTGCCATCGTCTACTTCCGTTTTCCCTTCAAGAGCTTTTTCTTCTGGGCCATCTTCGTCACGCTGATGCTGCCGGTGGAAGTGCGCATCGGCCCCACCTACCAGGTGGTGGCCGATCTGGGCATGCTGAACAGCTATGCCGGCTTGACCGTGCCCCTGATCGCCTCGGCCACCGCCACCTTTTTGTTCCGCCAGTTCTTCATGACCGTGCCGGACGAGTTGGTGGAGGCCGCCCGCATCGACGGTGCCGGGCCCATGCGCTTCTTCAAGGACGTGCTGCTGCCGCTCTCAAGCACCTCCATCGCCGCCCTGTTCGTGATCCAGTTCATCTACGGCTGGAACCAGTATCTGTGGCCGCTGCTGGTGACCACGGAAGAAAACATGTACCCGGTGGTGATAGGCATCAAACGCATGATCAGCGGCGGCGACGCGGCCAATGAATGGAACATCATCATGGCCACCGCCATGCTGGCCATGATCCCGCCGGCCCTGGTCGTCATCCTGATGCAACGCTGGTTCGTCAAAGGCCTGGTGGACACCGAAAAGTAAGAGTCTTGCGACGCACTCCGGCCTCGTCGGCTGGAGCTTCCCCAAGCTCGATCCAACACATCCAAAGAAAAAAACATGGCAAGCATTTCTCTTCGCAAAGTCGTCAAGCGCTACGGCACCGGAGCCAAGGCCGTTCAGGTCATCCACGGCGTGGACGCCGAGATCGCCGACGGCGAGTTCATCGTCATCGTCGGCCCCTCGGGCTGCGGCAAGTCCACCTTGCTGCGCATGGTGGCCGGCCTAGAAGAAGTCTCGGACGGCGAAATCGCCATCGGCCCGCGCGTGGTCAACAAGGTCGAGCCGGCCGACCGTGACATCGCCATGGTGTTCCAGAACTATGCGCTCTACCCGCATATGACGGTGTTCGCCAATATGGCTTACGGCCTCAAGATCAAGAAGGTGCCCGAGGCCGAAATCAAGGCCCGGGTGGACAAGGCCGCCAAGATTCTGGAGCTGGGCCATTTGCTGGACCGCACACCGCGCCAGCTCTCCGGCGGCCAGCGCCAGCGCGTGGCCATGGGTCGCGCCATCGTGCGCAACCCGCAGGTCTTTTTGTTCGACGAGCCCCTGTCCAATCTGGACGCCAAGCTGCGCGCCCACACCCGGCTGGAGATCCAGAAACTGCACCGTGAACTGGGCGTTACGTCCTTGTTCGTGACCCACGACCAGGTGGAGGCCATGACCCTGGCCCAGCGCATGATCGTGATGAACGGCGGCCATATGGAGCAGATCGGCACGCCCGAGGACGTCTACGCCCGCCCCGCCACCACGTTTGTGGCCGGCTTCATGGGTTCGCCGCCGATGAATCTGCTCAAGGGCCAGGTGCTGGGCGAGGCTAGGCGGCAATTCAGCCTGGGCGGGGTCACGGTGGACCTGCCCGCCGCTGCGCCGCGGGCGGGCGAGCTCATCATGGGACTGCGCCCCGAGCATCTGGACCATTGGTCACATGAAGCCAGCACGCCCGATGCCTGGCCGCTCAAGGTCGAGATGATCGAGATGCTGGGCGCCGAGCGCCTGGTCTACGGCCGCCTGGGCACCGAGATGTTCACCCTGCGCATCGACGGCACGCACAAGCCACCAGCCTTGGGCGACACCGTGTATCTGCAGGTCAGCGACAAGCATCTGCATTGGTTCGACCCGCAGACCACCCGCCGGGTAGCCTAGGGCGCCAAAGCAATTGCAACTCGAATGCAAGGCAGATCAGCCAGCTGGATTCGTGCCATGCACGGCACACACGTTTGAGCTAAGCAGCCCGCAGCGGCAGGACGCCGCAGGGCCAGAATGGAATGCTCCTCCGAGAACGTTGCCAGCATTCAAAGCGCCGCAACCAGCCTGAGTCCAGTCATCGAGTCCAGCACCTATCGCAGACCCACGTTCGTAGAGGCAAAGCACAGATCAGACCGGCGTATCCGTCCGGGCAAGTCATCTTGACGCCAGAGGCGCCGAAGGTCAGATCGTCGGCGTCCAGCGATACGGCAGCAGTTCGACCAAGGCTGAGGGCGGTTGCGTAGGCAAGCGTTCCAGCACATCCTTGAGGTAGGCGTAGGGCTCATGTCCATTGAGCCGAGCCGTGTGCAGCAAGCTCATGATGGCCGCAGCCCGCTGTCCTGGGCCGCCGGCGCCGCGGGCAGGGGCAGCGCGATGAAGCTCGGCGCAGGCTGCTGTGGTGCCGGCGACAGCACTGCAGCGGGATTGCCCTCCAATTCCTGCACCCATTTGCGCAGCATATTGGCGTTGAGCCCATTGGCCAAAGCAACCGCCGCCATCGAGACCCCTGGCTGCTTGCAGGCCCGGATGACCGAGGCCTTGAACTCAACGCTGTGCTTGCGCCGCTCTCACCACTGAAGTGTCCATGTGTCCGCGAAGAAGTTAAGCGGACACGAGGCTCCTACGACAGCGCCTCCGAATCAAGATGACTTGGCCGGGCGGATACAAGCTGCCCGGCACGATCTGCTCTGACAGCACCACTGGCAGCATCAGCGCGTGGCAATCACTGGGTTTGTAGCGTGGCATTGTGGCCTCCTCAACGCGTGGGTGTATTTGACGCTTCAGGGGCCTAACAATAAATCGGGTGTGACCCGATTGGGAGGTTTTTTTACAGCCTCAACGTTCGAGCTAAGCCGACCTGCGGAGGCAGACGCCGGCTAGCCGCGGAAGGACGATACCAACACTGGCCTGGAGCTGCTAGACAGTGGCTGCCGTAGCGGGTCGGCGCTTGAGCGAGGGGTTAGGCCACATTCGCACGGCGCTGGACTGTGGGCGAATTGCCCAGTGACCCATGTGTGCGGCGCTGATCTGTTAGCGAGCCTTGCGCCAGGTGTTGAGGCTGACGTACTCGCCATCAGCGTCCGCAACGAGAAGCTGACCGCCGCGTCGCGGCACCAGGAAGAAGTTCCACGCCTCAAAGCGCTCGGGCCTGTCTGCGTAGACAGACACCGACCAGTAGCACGTTCCTCGCAATAGGACCTGCTTGTCGACGGGAGCGCCAAAGGCAACCGGAAAGGAGTGTGAAGCTGCCCAACGCTTGAACTCCGGAAGTGACTCCACTCTTCGCGTGGCTTCCATGTACGCGGGCGGCGAGTTCGATGCGATCGAGCTGCAATCGGGCTTCGACCAAGCGAGCGTCGTCAGCGAAGGTAGAAGCAGGAACACTGCGGCTTTGAGCATGTGGCCTAACGTTTGACATGAGGGGTGACTAAAAGGCGCGGCCTTTTAGTCACCCCTCGATGGAAGGGTTAGGCGTCATTAGGGCTTGGCCGATACATCGCATTTGGCTCCCACCATTCTTCTGTCGCTTGACACGCAAGCTCATGGTATGCGGACTCCGGTGAGTAGCAAAGAACGTCTAGAACTTGGGCCACGATTCGTTCCTGCTCAAGCGAAAGCGATGCCAGGCGCGGTGGCATTCTGTCGGGCGGTCGGAGGCTGTTTAGCAGGCCGTCAACGGCATCGCTCGCGTGTTCAATGTGGCGGAGGGCATAGTCAAGGAGGAATGGAAGTACATGGCGCCAAGACTCGGCGTCCAAATGGGGAAGGCCCCAGTAGTACTGCTCCAAGTAATTGTCGGCTGGTGCGTCGGCCTCTTTGTCGGTCGGGGGTAGCTTACTGCCGTCATCTACAGCGTTGCCAGCACGAAGCGACATGGACGGAGTCGCAGCTGCATCAACTTCAAACGCGGCGAAGATGGCGGCGGAGAGGGCGGCTATTCGAGTGGGTTCCATGACGCCTAACGCCCAAGTTCAGGGGCGCCCATAAGGCGTTGCCGAAGCGATGCGACGTATGAGCGTCCCCTGCAACGCACAGTTAGGCCGATGGTGGCGTGTGGCTGACTTGGCATGAAACCCCTGTTGTTTGTTGCTGGACTGATGCCAGCTTGAATGCAAGCATGCCACGAGACCTTGCGCGGACCAAGAAGCGCATGCCTGAGTGCCAGTAGCCACCGAGGAGGTGGCTCGCTTGGCTACAGCTTGCCCTGAAGCGCCGCGTGCCAAGCTACGAACGCTGCGATGTTCGCAGCGACCGTAAGCCAGAACACCGCGATGAAGTTTGGCTTGGACGACTTGTGCCGAAGCAACTGCTGAGCAAGTAGCGCCCCGGGCCAACCGCCAGCAAGGCCAAGAAGATGGAGCGTGCTCTCCGATGTGCGCCAGCGACGGCGCCTCGCGGCTGCTTTGTCGAACCCGTACGTCAAGAACGCAAGAACACTGACTCCGCTGTACAACGCGAACGACAGCGGGTTCACCGGCCAACGGGTGGCGACGTATAACCAGATGCCTGCGAACAAAGGCACTATCAGCAGCCTTGGCAAGGACCATGGAGCAGGGGCTTCAGGTCGCGGTGTGGCTACTGGTCTGGCGATTCGACTACGGACGGGGTACTGAACCGAGCGAGCGCGCTTCTGGCCGTTCGGCCCAACCTCAACCTCGAAGGTGAGCGCCTGCCCGACCACTGGCCTACCGCTGCCACCGGGAAACGCCTTGATGTGAACGAAGATATCCTGACCGCCCTGGGCGGGCTGGATGAACCCGTAACCACGGTCGTCGTTCCAGGTTTTGAGGTTGCCGTCTAGTCGCATGGATTTGCTGCGAGGCCTAAACGGATAGCGTTTATCTGCCGAGTCCGAAACCCCGAGAGGCATGCGGCTGCTGATCGAGGCTGATAAACCGTGTTGAACTGAACCATCCCGCCGTCCCTGGCTGCGAGCCTTTATTTGTGATTGGACTCTCTGGGGGATTGGATCGCCCCAGACTTTGTTGGCGATGATTATGGCGCTGCCCACCCAGTCGCTGGAGCCGGAGGTACTCGGTAGAACTCACTTTTTGGGCCGGCTCAGCGGTGCTGAGCGGGTTGACTTCCTGAGCCAGGCAGGCCCTGGTCGCCGCCGAGCAAGACCTGACCCCGCACGGCCTTGCGCGCGCTCTCTTGCAAACACGAAACTGCGTGCCCTTGGTTTCATGGCGGTGCCCTTGCTTGCGCCAAGACGCGGCCCTCACTTCCAGCTGCGGGCAGCTGAGGAGCTCGATGCGGGCCACGCGGGTCATGAAGCCTTCGGCCGATTCCCGCGCCTGCGCGCTGGGGGCGGGCTGTTGCAACGCCTCCCGGGCCCGGGGCAAGTTGAGTCTTTTTGCAACCATTGGCCCGCACGCCGTAGTGGCGGATGCGTTTGATGCCGCCCGGCAGCACATGCAGCAGCAAGCGTCGGATGAACTCTTCGGTCGGCAGGCGCGCGCAGCGCTTGCCGTCTCGCCCCCAGCTTGGCCTGGGGCCCGCGCCATGACAACCACTTCCTTGGCATTCACCGTTCAGGCCCCCATGTGAGGACGCGAAGCTTTGGCCGCCTGCTCCAGGCTTCGCTACGACAAGCCCCTCCCTAGGGGTAGACTGAAACGATGAATACCGCAAGCCCAAGCAGCAAGACCTGGCCCCTGCCCTTTTGGATCGCCCACCGTGGCGCGGGCAAGTTAGCCCCCGAGAACACCTTGGCGGCCTTTCGCCTGGGGGCCAGCCATGGCTACCGGGCCTTCGAGTGCGACGTCAAGCTCAGCCGCGACGGCCAGCCCTTTTTGCTGCATGACGCCACCCTCAATCGCACCAGCAATGGCCGCGGGCGGGCCGGTGATCTGAGCTGGGCCGAGCTGAGCCTGCTGGACGCCGGTAGCTGGCACAGCCGCACCTACGCGGGCGAGCCCCTGCTGAGCCTGGAGGCGCTGGCGCAATTCATCATCGGCAATCGCTTTGCGCTCAATATCGAGATCAAGCCCACACCCGGACAGGAACTGCTGACCGGCCAGGTCGTGGGCCGCGAGGTCTTGCGCCTCTGGCAGGGCTCGGGCCTAACGCCGGTGTTCAGCTCCTTCAAGCCCGAGGCCCTGGCCGGCGCGCGGGAGACCGCGCCCGAACTGCCGCGCGGCCTGCTGCTGGACGGCTTGCAAGGCGCGAATGAGGGCTGGCTGGAGCAGGCGCAAAGCCTGGGCTGCAGCGCCGTCATCACGAACTACGCGGCCATGGACAAGGCGGTGATAGCGCGCATCCACGCCGCCGGCATGAAGGCCCTGGTCTACACCGTCAACGACCCCGCCACCGCCGCCTGGCTGACGGGCAACGGGGTGGACGGCATCATCACCGACGCGGTGGACAAGTTCCCGCCGGTTTGAATTTTCCGGCCCATTGCCAGCGCGAGCCCTGCTAAGCTGCGCTGCAATTTGGCGGAGCAGTCCCGCTGTTTCAAAGTATTTGTCCAACCGGGGGAATTCACAAATGAGACATCGACGACTCTCTGGCCAATACCTGCCGGCACTCGGCTTGCTGGCCGCCAGCCTGGCCTCTGCACACGGCATCAACCCGCCCACGCTCGCGGCCACCGAGGAGCCGGTCACCGTTTTCATCGCCCGGAAAATCGTCACGATGGACCCGACCCTGCCCACGGCCACAGCCGTCGCGGTGCGGGGCCGCGAGATCCTGAGCGTGGGCAGCTTGGCCGATTTGCAGCCTTGGCTGAAGGCCCACCCACACAAGATTGACAGCCAGTTCAAGGACAAGGTGCTGATGCCCGGCCTGATCGACCCGCACATGCATCCGCTGCTAGGTGCGGTCGCCTTCCAGACCACCTGGATCACGCCCGAGCCCTGGAACATCATGGGCCAGAAAACGCCCGCCACCATCGGGCAGGCGAACTATCTGAAAGCCCTCAAGGCCGCATTTGCAGCGCGCAAGCAAGACGCGCCGATTTTCATGAGCTGGGGCTTCAGCGCCGACACCCATGGCGAGCTGTCGGGCGAGGTGCTGGACGGCATCTCCAAGGATGTGCCCATCCTGATCTTGCAACGCTCGGTGCACGAGATCTATATCAACTCAGCCATGCTGGCCCTGCTGAAGAGCAAGGGCCTGGACGCGGATGCCTTCAAAGACCATCCGCAGATCGACTGGAAGAAGATGCACTTCTGGGAAGACGGCATGTTCAGCGTCGCCCTGCCCTATCTCTCCGGCTTTCTGCTCGCCCCGGCCGCGGCCGACCCCGGCTATCGCAAGACCCGCGACTACCTGAGCTATAACGGCGTCACCACCGTGGCCGATATGAACACCGGCGGCACGAACTGGGAGCTCGAAATGGGCGCGCTCAAGCGCAATATGGACCAACCCGATTCACCGGTGCGCGTGCGCCTGACGCCCGACGTCTACAAACTCGGGCTGGCTCTGAAGAGCCCGGAAGCGGCCATGCAGCGCGTCGCCGGCCTGAAGCAGCAGAACAGCCGCAATCTGGTGTTCAACCATGGCGTCAAGCTGTTTGCCGATGGCGCCATGTTCTCGCAGGCCATGCAGATCAACAAGCCGGGCTATATCGACGGCCACCATGGCGAATGGATCACCCAGCCGGCGCCCTTCGAGGCAATCGCCCGCAGCTATTGGAATGCCGGCTACCAGATCCATGTGCACACCAATGGCGATGGCGGCGCCAAGCTGGTGCTGGACACCTTGCAGAAGCTGCAGAACGAGAAGTTCCGGGCCGACCATCGCTTCACCATCGAACATTACGGTTATGCCAACGATGGCGTCTCCCGCCGCATCGCCGCCCTGGGCGCCTCGGTGTCGGCCAATCCCTTCTACCTCCACGACCTGGGCGACCGCTACGCCGCCAGCGGCCTGGGCACTGATCGCGCCGCGCGCATCGCCCCGCTGGGCGGCCTGGTCAGGCGCAATGTGGCCGTCTCGCTGCACTCGGACTTCCCCATGGCACCGGCCGAGCCACTGTTCCTGGCCTGGACCGCCGCCACGCGGGAAACCATGTCGGGCAAGGTGTTCGCGCCTGCGGAGCGCCTGAGCCTGGACCAGGCGATTCGCGCCGTGACCATTGACGCGGCCTACACCATCGGCATGGAAAACGAGCTGGGCAGCATCGAGGCCGGCAAGCTGGCCGACTTTGCCGTGCTGGACAAAGACCCTTACGAGGTCGGCGTCAAAGGCCTGCGCGACATCAAGATCTGGGGCACGATCTTCGAAGGCAGGCCCTTCAAGGCCAAGGCCGCGGCCCAATAAGACTTGCGGGCGCAGCGCTTGCTTGATTCGCAGCGGGGTGGACAAATCGCCGCCGGTTTGGCAATCAGCGTCGGCTTACGCTGCGCTAACCCGACCTACCCACTGATCCTGGCATAGACCTGCGTGTCCCGCGGCTCGCCGTCCACGCCCAGGGCATCGCTGCGCAGCAAGCCTTCGAACTCGAAGCCACAGGCTTCAGCCACCGCCCGGCTGGCCAGATTGCGCTCGTCCATGCGGATCTCGACCCGCCGCGCACGCAGTTGCCCAAAGGCCAGCTCCGTCAGCAGGCGCACCGCCTCGCTGACGTAACCCCGGCCGGCCGAGCTGGGCCGGATCCAGTAGCCGATCTCGAACTTGCGTAACTCCCAGTCGATGCGGTGCAAGCCGGTGCCGCCCAGCATCTCGGCGCAACTGCCGTCCGCCGCCTTGGAATAGATCTGGAAGCACAGATCACGGCGCGCGATGAAGTCGGCCTGCATGCGCCGCATCACAGCCTCCGAGTCTTCCATGCTAGGCGCCTCTTGGGCCCAGGGCATCCAGGGCTTGAGGTGCTCCAGCGAAGCCGCCACGGTGGCCGCCAGAATGGGGCCCAGGCCCGCCACCGGCGCGGCCAGGATGATGCGCTCGCCCTTGATGCGCTCGGGCACCTGGATCAGGATGGGGTCAGGTCTTGCCATCGCGCGCGCCCTCCGCAGGCAAGGGATTGCCGCCGATCTCCGCCTCGCCCAGGGCGCCGGGCATGGCCTCGGCACCCAGCACGGGCTCTTCGTCCTGCTCGGGCGTGGGCAGGGTCAGCACGCCGCGTATGGGGCCAAAGCGCCAGGCCAGCAAGCTCACCAGCAAGGCGCCCACACCGGCGAACAGCAGGGAGGAACGCAGGCTCACATGCTCGCCCAGCCAGCCGCCTATCAGCGCGCCCGGGCCGGCCGGCACCAGGATCAGCCAGCGCATGGTGCTGGTCATGCGGCCCAGCATGGCCGTGGGCGTCACCGCCTGGCGCAGGGACAGGAAGTTGATGAAGATCAGCACCGCACCGACACCGAACATAAAAAGCATGAAGGCAAAGGCCGGCGCACCCACCCAGGCCGTGGGCAGCAGGGCCAGGCTCAGCCAGCCCAGGCCGCTGGTGGCCAGGCCCAGCACCAGGCTGGGGCCGGGGCCGATGCGGGCGCTGATGCGATGGCCCATCACGCTGGCCAGCACCGTGCCCGCGCCCAGGGCCACATAGCTCATGCCCACGGCCTGGGCCGACAGCCCCAGGCTGCGGGTGGCATACAGGATCTGCACCACCTGGGCGGCGTTATTGAACACCTGCCAGCCCCCCACCGCACCGGCCAGGGCCACCAGCAGGCTGTGCTGGCGCACAAAGCGCAGGCCACCCTTCAACTCGTCCCAAAAGCGGGTACCGGCCTCACGCGGCTTGAGCACTTCCTTGACCTGGATGCCGCGCAGGATCAGGGCCGAGACCAGCACCAGCGCAGCATCCACCGCCAGCGCCATGGGCGCGCCCATCAGCTTGATCAGCACGCCGGCCACGCCGGGGCCGACGACCTCGGCCCCCGAGGAAGCGAGCGCGTTCTTGGCATGGGCCTCGACCAGGCGGTCGCGCTCCACCACCTGGGTCAGCACGATTTGCGAGGCACTGCCGGCCGTGGTGTAGACCGTGCCCAGCACAAAGCCCACCACATACAGCCAGGTCATGGTGAGCCAGCCCATCCAGGCGGCGATGGGCACGGTGGCCACGGTCAGGGCCAGCAAGGTCTCGCCGATGATGTAGACCGGCAGCTTGCGCACCCGGTCCAGCCAGACCCCGGCGGGCAGGGAGAACAGCACAAAGGGCGCGATCTCCATGGCCGTCAGCAAACCCATCTGGGTGGGCGAGGCATTGAGCAGCAGAGCCGCCGTCAGCGGCAGGGCCAGCATGGTGATCTGGCCGCCCAGGGAGCTGATCAGAATGGACGCGAACAGGCGGCGATAGACCAGATCGCGCAGCAAATCATTGGGCGGCAGGCGCAGCAAGGACGAACACCTTTGCCACAAACCTAGCCAGGGCAGACGCCGAGCTTGTCGGGTTTGCATGGGACGAATCTCCTGAATTCTTTGACGATGGGGCGGGGCGCATGCGCAGCAAGCGCCCGTACAGCGTGGGCCGGGTCCGCGCGCTCAGTGCGGCGCGGCGGCTCCGCGGGCGTGGCGGCCAGACCGCTCGACCCGAGCGCCCACAGCAGCGCTTTGGGCGCTGCGTCGGTTGCGATCGAGGAGTTTGGTCATGCTGTCTGGCTCTGCGTCAAATCTGTGCCCCATCCTAACAGCGCCGGTTTTTGGCGCTGGCTAAAAACCAACAGCCGCGCCATCGCGCCGCGGGTCGCTGGCGGCCACATAGCCCGCGCCGTCCTCCAGGCGCCAGATGAATTGGCCGGCGCCGAAATCTTGATAGCTGTCGTGAATATCTCCGATCTGATGGCCCAGGGCGCGCAAGCCCTCGACGGTGGCCGCCGGCATATGCGGCTCCACATTGAGCGACAGCCCTTCGTTGAAACGCCAGCGCGGCGCATCGCAGGCGGCCTGCGGGCTTTGCCCGTAGTCCAGCATGCGCACCAGGGTTTGCAGATGGCCTTGCGGCTGCATATTGCCGCCCATCACGCCGTAGCTCATCACCGGCTTGCCGTCCTTGCTCAGGAAGGCAGGAATGATGGTGTGGAAGGGTCGCTTGCCCGGCGCCACCACATTCGGGTGGCCGGCCTGCAGCGTGAAGCCATGGCCGCGGTTCTGCAGCGAGACGCCATAGCCCGGCACCACCAGGCCCGAGCCAAAACCCATGTAATTGCTCTGGATGAAGCTGACCATCATGCCGCCCTCGTCCGCCGCCGTCAGATAGATGGTGCCGCCCTTGACCGGATTGCCGCAGCCAAAGTCCTGCGCCCGCAGCGGGTCCACCAGGCGGGCGCGTTCGCGCAGATAGCCGGGGTCCAGCAGATCGGCCGGCCCCAGCTCCATGCTGCGGGGGTCGCTCACATAACGGTACACATCAGCGAAGGCCAGCTTCATCGCCTCGATCTGCAGATGCTGGGCGAACACGCTGTCCACCGCATGGGGCTTGAGATCCAGATGCTTGAGCAGCCCCAAGGCCATCAGGGCCGCGATGCCCTGGCCATTGGGCGGGATCTCATGCAAGGTGTGGCCGGCATAGTCCTGCGCCAGCGGCTGCACCCACTCGGGGCGGTAGGCGGCCAAGTCGGCCGCCGTGATGGCACCGCCGGTCTCGCGCGCAAAAGCCTCCAGCGCCGCGGCGATCTCACCGCGGTAAAAGGCTTCGCCACGGGTCTGGGCGATCAGGCGCAGGCTGCGGGCCGCCGCGGGGAACTTGAACAGCTCGCCCACTGCAGGCGCGCGGCCTGCCGGTAGAAAGGCCTGGGCAAAACCGGGCTGCCCGGTCAACTCGGGCAGCGCCGCGGCCAACGCCCATTTGCGCTGCACGATCACCGGCACGGCATGGCCGCGCTCGGCAATCTCGATCGCCGGCGCCAGCAGATCCGCGAAGGGCAGCTTGCCAAAGCGCTCGCTCAAAGCCACCCAGCCCGCCACCGCGCCCGGCACGGTCACGCCACCCCAGCCGCGCTTGGGTGGCTGGCGGCATGCCGGGCCATAGGTCTTGAAGAAGTAGTCGGGCGTCCAGGCCGCCGGGGCCGGGCCCGAGGCATTCAGGCCGTGCAATTGCTGGCCGTCCCAGAGCAGGCAAAAAGCGTCCGAGCCCAGGCCATTGCTGCAGGGCTCGACCAGAGTCATGCAGGCGGCCGTGGCAATCGCCGCATCCACCGCATTGCCGCCCTGGACCAGCATGCGCAGACCCGCTTGCGCCGCCAGCGGATGCGAGGTCGACACGATATTGCGGGCAAACACGGGGCTGCGCGCATGCGCATAGCCGCTGTTCCAGTCAAAGACGGGGCTCATGGCAGATCTCCTGCCCCCCATTGTGAGGCCATGCCTTTTGGCTGACCTAAGTCATGCCGGCACTCAAGGCCGCTGGCAAGACCTGACCCCGGATGGGCAGCGGTGTAACGCTTTGCAACGCCCGGGAATCGGGTCAACGCGGGGTCTTCTGCCCTCGTTGAACCAGCACCTTATCGGACTTGTTCCGCAACCCCCAGGAGAACCTGATGAAAGCACTGAAGACCGCTCTGATCCCCGCTCTGTTTGCCCTGGGCACCGGCCTGGCCATGGCACAGACGCCCGCCGCCGCCACCACCGCCGCCCCGGCCGCAACCGTCAAGGCCGCGGCAACCGAAACGGCCAAGAGCACCGCCACGGCTGCCACCACAGCGGCAACCACGGCGGCAACCACGGCAGCCACCAACAGTGCCACCCAGGCCGTCAATGCTGCCACCGGCGCCGCCAAGCCCGCCACCCCGGCAGCCACCGGCACCGCGGCGACGGCCCCGGCAGCCACCGCGGCACCCGCCGCCCCCATGGCCGAGAAGGCCGCCTCCGCCAAGCATGAAGGCAAGAAGCACCCCGCCAAGCATGCCAAGCACGGCAGCGCAAAAGCGGCCGACAAAGCCGAAGCTCCGGTGAGCAAGATGGCCGACAAGGCGCCCGCCAAGCAATAAGTTCCAAGAAAAAATACAGCGGGCCGGCTACCCAGCCGGCCCGCCTGACTTAAAGCCGCGGCGCCGGATTCGCTGGTCCGGCGCCGCGGCCGCCCATCCCAAGCTTGGCTTTGGGCTGGGTCTTTTTGCTTTTGGGCCGCCCCATGTCCTGAGGTCAAGACGCTGTCATCGCCGCTGCTCAGAATGCGGCGATGCACAAGCACAGCGCCCAAAGCTCGCCCGCCGAGAACCGCATCTTCCTCAGCATCGCCTCGTTTTGCGACCCCATGCTGGGCTTCACCCTCGACAGCGCGCTCAAGCAGGCAGCCCATCCCGAGCGCGTCTTCGTAGGCCTGGTTGAACAGCAGTTCCCCGAGCACTGCATCCCCGCGCAGCCGGCCTGGGGCGAACGTCTGCGGCTGGCACAACTCCACCCCTTGCAGGCGCGCGGCCCCTGCTGGGCCCGAGCCTTGGCGATGACGCTGTATCAAGGCGAACGCTGGTTTCTGCAGATCGATTCCCACACCTTGTTTGAACCCGGCTGGGACGAACAGCTGGTGCGCTGGGGCCATGCCTGCCAAAGCCTGAACCCGCGCTGCCTGATCACCGCCTACCCCAATCCCTTCATCTTGCAAGAGGGCAAGGCCGTGCCTCAGCTGGTGAGCCCGCAGGTGCTGGCCCATGTGGTCCTGGGCGGCACGGGCTTTGCCCCCGATCACCCGGTGCTGTTCTTCGAAGCGGTGCCGGTATTCAGCGCGCAGCCGGTGTACGGCCTGCACATCGCCGCCGGCTGCCTGTTCGCACCGGGCGAGATCGTCGGCGCCCTGCCCTACGACCCTTTTCTGTACTTCCATGGCGAGGAGCAATCCCTGGCCTTGCGGGCCTGGACGCGCGGCTGGGACATTCTGCACATCCCCGCCGTGCCGCTCTACCACCTCTACGTCGGGCCCGAGGGTTCGGGCCGGCCCATGCACTGGTCGCCCGAGCTGGATGCGCAGCGCCTGACCCGCTCGCAAGCGCTCAGCGAGGCCGCCAACACGCGCCTGCGCGCGCTGCTGTGGGAGGGCGCCGACCTGGGCGTCTACGGCCTGGGCCAGGCGCGCAGCCTGCAGGACTACGCCCAGTTCAGCGGCATCGACTACCCCGGCCGCCAGCTCTGGCCCGAGGCCTTCAAGGCCCGCTTCGGCTACTGAGCGCCGCCACCCGCAGCCGCGTTCAGCGGCAGGCGCTGGGCGTCGATGCGCAGGCGCAGCTGCTCGGCGCTCTCCTCCATGCGCACCCGGCCCAGCCCCAGCAGGGGCTCCTGCTGCAGGGCCACCTCGGCGCCGCTCTTGTTGAGCCAGCGGTCCAGGGCCTGCAGGGCCAACTTGTGCAACTCGCTATTGCGCTGCTCGGCACCGTTCAGGGCCTCGGTCCGGCCCTGCAGCAGGGCGGCGAGGCTGGTGTTGCTGAGCTTCAACTCGGTCAGCGCGGCACGGCTAGCCAGGGCCTGCGTCTGCCAATGCTGTTCACGCTCGACCGCCTGAGCCTCGATCTGCGCACGCTCGGCGCTCGCGGCGGCCAGGGCTTCGCGCAGACGCGTCAACTCGGATTGCGCCTGCTCTTGCTGGCGCTTGAGCTGGGCCTGGCTGCCCTGGCGCAGGCGCTGGCCCTGTTCGTCCAACCTGGCCTTGTCCTGCAGCAGCTGGGTTTTCTCGGCCTCCAGGCCCTGCACCTTGGCCTGCTCGGCCTGCAAGGCCTGCTGCACGCGGCGCAGCTGTTCGCGCTCACGGCTGGCAGGCTTGTTGCCCTCGCCCTGGGCCTGGGCGCTTGAGAGCAGGCCGGCGCACAGCAGGCCGGCGATGGTGAAACAGGCACGGATTTGCATGGCTCGACTTCCTTGCTGCTCAGAAACGGGTGTTGAGATCGATCTGCAGCACATCGATCTTCAAGGTCGCGCTGGACAGATTGCCGGTCAGCAGGCTGGGGTTGCTGGGGTCCAGCGGCAGGCGCACGCCGTCGTCCAGATTACGGGTGCTGGTCAGGCGCAGGCCCAGGGTGCTGCGGCGGTCAAAGGCGTATTGCCCGCCGATCTGCCAGCCCTGGTAGTTGGTGCCGCCCAAGTGCCAGCTGGTGTCGGTGAAGGCGTCCAGCCAGGCATCGCGCTCGAAACGGCGCAGGGCGGCGAAAGCCGTCCAGTCGCCGGCATTGGCCAGCTTTGGCATGCCGATATTGAGGCGCAGCTGCGCGCCGCTGGTCTTCTCGGCCAGGCCGTCCACGGCGCTGCTGCGGGCACGGGCACGGATGTCGGCCAGATCGAAACCGCTATTGCGCACCCAGTCGAAGTTGATGCCCACCTCGACCGGATCAAACTGCTTGAAGAGGAGGCCGGCGCTGAAACTCAGGGGCATGAATTTGGAGGCCAGGCCCCAGACCGGTCCGCCATTGGTGCAGGGTGCGGCGGCGTCCTTGTTGTTCTCGCTGCTGAGTGGGCAGAGATTGATCAAGGTATTGCCTTTTTGCCGCCCGGCCAGGGCGTATTGCGAGCTCAGATAGCTTTGCGTGGCGGCGCGCGGATTGCTGGCGCTCAGCGGCAGCTCGGTGGCGCGCACGCCCTCCATATTCTGGAAGCGGAAGGAACCCAGGGCCGCGCGCAACTGGGTGTTGTTCCCCAGGCTCATGTCCAGGCCGGCTTGGAAGCCGTAAAGCCATTTATCGCGCTTGTCGGTGTTGAATTCTTCCAGCGGGAAGGCGCCGGCCGTGGCGAAGGCAAAGTTGCCGCTGCCCACATTCAGATCGCCCTGCAGGGCCAGGCCATCAAAGCCCAGGTCCTCGGGCCAGAGCAGATCGCCGCCCTGGAAGGGGTTGGCCATGCGCCCGGCCAGCAGGCGCAGGTTGTAGCGCGGCTCCCAGCGGATATAGGCACGGTCCAGCACCAGGCTGGACTTGTTGAAGTAATTGCCCAAGGTCTGCGAGGCCGAGCTGGGGCCGCTGCTCGTGCCCGTGCTCAGGCGCAGGCCGGCCGAGACATCGTCGGACACCTTGGCATTGATACCGAGACGGGCACGCAGGGTCAGTCGATCACGGTCGTTCGTCGTATTGACCAGGTCGGGCGCCCAGGCCGGCGAGTCGCGCTGCACCCGGTAGCACTCGGCCGGCAGATTGCCGCCCACATTCAGGCAGGGCACGCCCAGGGGCTGGCCCTTGTCGTCCAGGGCATAGCTGGGCTGGGCATAGCGCTCGCTTTGCCAGCGCACCCGCACATCGCCCTCCAGGGCGATGCCGCGCACCCATTCCGGCAGGGCGCGCGGGTCGGCCCAGCGCTCCTCGCGGGCGACGGTCAAGACCTCGTTGCGGATCTCCTCGCGCAGCTGCTGGCGCAGGGTCTCGCTGACATAGGGCACGCGGATCACCTGGCCCGGCGCCTTGGCGGTCGCCGCCGCCGCGGCGCCGGCCAGGGGCGCACCCCAGCCGCCGGGCGCGGGCGCGGCGACGGCCGGCGCCGCCTGCTGCGCCGCTTGCTTGAGCAAGGCATCTGCCCGCTCGCGCGTCAGCAAGCCCTGGCCGACCAGGGCGTCGATCAAGGCCAGGGTGGTGGCGCGCAGCTGCTCCAGGGCCTGCTTGTCATCGGCCCGGGCGGGCGCCGAACTCAGGGCCGCGGCCAGGGCCAGGCAGAGCAGCAGGGGACGTCGTCTTGTGTTGGGGAATCGCATGGAAACACTCGATTTTGAAAAGATTGTTTTTTGAGCCCGGCTCGGCCTCAGCCCAGCGGCCGCAGCTGCAGCCTGAACTTCATCGGCTGGGCCATGCCCGGCGGCGGCGGTGGCAGCTTGAGGGCCAGGGCGGTTTCGTCCAGCGCGCTGTTCAGCTGCGCGTCCAGGCGCATGTCGCCGCTGGAGGCCAGCTCGAAGCGGCTGATGCCGCCGTCGCGCGCCACCCAGAGCTTGAACTCCGCCGTGGCCTGGGTGGACTCGCTTTTCAGATGGCGTTCGATCGCGTCGCGCAGCATCTGCTTGGCCGAGTTGGCGAAGAAGCGTTCCTGCGCCCGGTCGGCGCCGCTGCCGCCACTCTGGGCCGCGCCGGTCACGACGCTGCCGCCGCTGTACTCCTTGCTGACATTGCCGCCGGCAAAGGCGCTGGGGCCATCGCCGGCCGCACCCTCCATCTTGATGGGCTCGTTGGCGGGCTTGGGCGCCTCGGCCTGCTTGAGCGGCTCCTCGCGCATCTGCTGCTTGGGCTCGTCCTTGGGCGGCTCGGGTTTTTTCTCCTCCTTGGGTGGCGGCGGCGGCGGAGGCGGCTGATCGGGCAGGATGCTGATCTTGGCGACCTGGCGCTTGGGCCCCTCGCCCCCCTTGATGTTCTTGAGCGCCCAGGCCCCAGCCAGCAGCAGGGCGATCAAGGCCAGGGCCAGCGCAGCACGCAGCGCCCAGACCCGCAGCGGCGAGTCGTCCAGATGATCTTCAGCCAATCCAGTCATCGCCTCAGGTCCCTATCCTGGCCGTCACCAGGCCCATATTCACTTGCAGCTTGTTGCACAGATCGACCACGGCCACCACATGCTGGTACTGGCTGCGCGCGTCGCCCTTGATGGCCACCGACATCTGCGCATCCGCCGCCCGCGCGCGCTGCAGCTGCTGCTCCAGCTCGGCAAAGCTGAGGCCCACACCGTTGAGCAGCACGCCACCGTCGGCCAGCACCTGCACGATCTTCAACTCGTGCTTCTCCGTGCTGGGCTTGTTGCTGGGTTTGGGCATGCTGATGTTCAGGCCCTGCACCGAGGCCGTGGTCATCAGGATGAACACCACCAGGAGCACATAGGCCAGGTCCAGCATGGGCGTGACGTTGATGGTGTCGTAGGGTTTGGCTTCGTTGGAAATTTGCATGATGTGTTCCGCCTAATCGGCCACGGCGCGCTTGCTCACCAGGCCGATCTCGCTGATGTTCAGCCGCTTGGCCACCTCCAGCACCTGCATGACCTTCTCGTACTGGGCCGCGGCATCGGCCTTCAGCACCACGGGCAGGGCGGGGTTGGCGGCCTTGTGCTGAGCCAGGCTGCTGGACAGCTGCTCCATGCTGACCGGATAAGCATCCAGGTAGACGGCACCGTCGGCGGTGATGGTGATGGCGCGCGTCTGCGGCTTGGCCAGATTGTTGGCCGCTTGTGTGACAGGAGACCGCACCTTGACGCCCTGCACCGAGGCCGTGGTGAGGATGATGAAAACCACCAGCAACACATAGGCCAGGTCCAGCATGGGCGTGACGTTGATGTCGTCAAACGGCGCCAACTCGGTTTTGATTTCAGCAGACATGGCGGCAGCCTCCGGCTTGACGCATCACGGCGCGCCGTGGGTTTCGGCCACGCGGGTGATGAACTCGTCGATGAAGATCTGCATATCCGAGGCCACGTTCTTGATCTTGGCCGCCAGATAGTTGTAGGCAAACAGCGAGGGGATGGCCACGGCCAGGCCCGCCACCGTGGCCAGCAGGGCCGAGGCGATGCCGGGTGCGATGGCATTGACGTTGACGTCGCCGGCCTCGGCAATCGCGGCAAAGGTGATCATCACGCCGACCACCGTGCCCAGCAGGCCGAGGAAGGGGCCGCCCGAGATGGCGATGGTGAGCAGCACCATATTCGAGTTGAGCTGGGCGTTCTCGCGCACGAAGTCGGCATCGACCGAGGCCTTCACCGCATTCATCGAGGGGCCGCTGAGCAGCGGGCCACCCTCATGGCCGATGCGCCGCTTGCCCAGCTCCAGCACGCCGGCCTTGTAGAGGCGGAACAGCGGCGAGGCGCCATGGCTCTTGTCCTCGCCCAGCTTGAGCAGATCGCCCTGCGCGGCACGGAAGCGCTTGAGGAAGCTGCGGTTGCCGCGGTCGGCGCGCGAGACCAGCAAGGCCTTGGCGACGGTGACCCAGGCGGCGATCACAAACATAATGCCCAGAATGATGATGACCACCCAGGCGTCCGTCGTCAGGTTCTTCACCAGGATGGCCATATGGCCATGGCTCTCGCCGCTGCCCTCGGCGCTGCCCTGCTCCTCGCGCTGGCTACTCAGCAGCCTGCCCTCGGGGCCCTGGGCCGCGGCCGCCACCGCCAACCAATCGGCGCTGCGCAGGCTGCTGGAAATTTGCAGCTCATCCGCCAAGCCCAGGGCGCCCTCGCCCAGCTTGAGCGTATTGCCCAGCACCGGCGTGGCCAGATCGGCCTGCGCCACCTGCTGGCCGCCGACAAATAGCGTGGCCTTGCCCGAGCCCAGGCGCAGGGCCAGATGGGTCCATTGCGCAGGCGCCACGCTGCCCCCGCTCAGCTCGGGCCTGCCCTCGGTTTTGAGCGTCAGCTTGCCCTCCTTGACGGCCAGGCTCAGCCCGCCCCATTGCAGCAGGCCGGCGCGGCCCACCTCGTTCAGCTTGACCCACAGGCCGAGGCTGAGCTGGTTGCCGGCATCGACGATGGCCTTGTCGCTCAAGGCATAGACGATGGGCCGACCGTCCAGCTTGGCGCTGCCGGCCAGCAGGCCATTGGCCTCGGTCTGCAGCGGCTGCTGCGCCTTCAACGCGCCCAGGTGGTCGGCGCCCTGCCCGGCCTTGTCGCTAAAGTGGAAGGCGGCCAGCGTGGCCGCGTCGAAGCCCTGGGCCGCGTCGGCCGCCTCGGCCGGCGCCTTGGCATTGCCGGCGTAGACGTAGAAGGCGTTCTTGTCGCTGCCCGGCAGCACTTGCGGCACTTGCACCCACAGCAGGGCCAGCTCATTGACGCCGTCAAAACGCTCGACGCTGAACTTCAGCGGCGTCTTGTCGTCGGCCGCCAGCACGCGTAGATCGGAGCCGTCCGGCTTGGCCGCGGCAAAGTCGAAATTGCCGGAGTGCAGGCGCACGGCCACCGCCACATTGCTGACCGCCTCCTGCGTGGCCTGGCCCTGGGCCGTGGTGTTGAGCGTGACGCGGGCGCGCTCGCTCCAGTCGGCATTCCACCAGGCATGGGCCGCCGGTGAGAGAAGTACAAAAGACAGCAGGGCCAGTAGTTTTTTTCTCATGATTTTGAAAAGAAGTGAATCTTGTGGCTTGAGGAGCTAGAGGTGGAGAGGCTCAATCGCCCTGGCCGAAGCCCAGGAAGTCCAGGAACAGATGGCGCCGCGGCTTGCGCTTGCGGCGCTCCTCGTCCTCGTCCGTGCTCTTTTGCTCGCGCAGGCCGGCGGCGGTGGCGGTGGGCGTCAGGGGCAAGGCGCTGACGGCGGCGCTGGCATCGGCTTGCACAGCCAGGCCGCCGCTCTTGCCGCCCACCTGCAGGTTGTCGGCGCCCACCAGACGGGTGGCACCGAAGAAGGCATTGCCGGCGGTCTTGATGCCGGCGTCGCCCGCATTGATCTCGCCCAGCGGCGCGTACAGATCCAGATTGCTGCCGGCATCCAGCACCGCGATACCGCTGCCGCTGAAGCTGCCCGAGGTGTCGACCTTGAACTGGCCATGCTCGTCGATGAAATAGACCGGCGGCGGCGCGCCCACCACGGTCTTGGCACCGCGGCCGGCATCCAGATTGCCGAGGCTGGCCCACAGCATCACATCGCCGCGCGCCAGCGTGAAGATGCGCGACTGATTGACCTCCACGCTCATGCGCACGGCGGCGCTGATATCGCCACCGGCCACCGTCACCAGCCCCAAATCGGAGGCCTTGCGGGCATCCGTGCCGCCGGAGAGATCGCCCACATTGAGCGTGCCGCCGGGGGCGACAAAGCGGATGCTGCCGCCCTGGGCCGTCTTGACCTGGCTGTTGGAGAGCAGGATGTTGCCGTCGGGGCGAGGCTTGTTCGGCCCGGCCGGGAACAAGGCGTCCAGGGCCTGGTAGCCGCGCAGATAGGCCTCCCTCTGGCCGGCCAGAGCGGCGCGGCCCGCCGTGCGCAGCTCGCTCACCAGCACCTGGCTCAGGAAGAGCGTTTGCTGGGCCGGGCTGAAGCCTTCAAAGGCTTTTGCGGCCTCGGCCGCGCCCAGGGCTTGCGTGGCAGCCAGCCCCTGCTGCTGCCTGACGAACTGCGTCAAGGCCGAGGTGTAGGGCGAGACGGCCAGCAGCAGTGCCTCGCGCTGCGCGGGACTCAGGCTGTCGGCCCGGGCGGCCAGGGCCGCGCCCAGGGCCTGCGCCTGCAGCGCCTCCCGCAGGGCCGCCCGGACGGACTCCTTGCTCGGCAAGGCCTGGCCGGCCACGAACTGGCTGCCCGCCAGCGCCGTGTCGCCCGCATTGAGCTGGCTGTTCACCAGACGGCCGGACGCCAGCGCATCGCCCATGGCCTGGCTGCTGGCCTCGGCCAGGGCCAGGTTTTTTTGCAGATAGCTCTCACTGGCCGAGTTCAGCAGCGCGTCCCCCACCAAGGCCCTGACCCGCTCGCGCTGGTCGGCCAGCGGCAGGGCCGCAAAAGCCTTGGCCGCCGTCTCGGCCGCGCCGGCGTCCAGCAAGCGGCCGTCCTGGGCCAGGGCGGCCAATTGCACCGCCAGCTGGGCCGGGAAGTTCTCCAGGCCCGCGCCCCGCAGCTGGAACTGGCGCGCCACGGCCGCCTGCGTGTCCTGCAACTGCACGCCGGCCAGCAGGCCTAGGCTGGCACCGCCGCTGGGCAGCAAGAGCTTGTTGTCGGTATTGCCCACGCTCAGCAGGCCGGTGCCGCGCTTCATGTCCACATCACGGCCGGCGCTCAGGAGCAGATCGCCAGGCCCGCCGATGCGCAGACCTTGCGCGCCCAGCGTGAGGTCCCGCCCTGCCTCCAGCAGCGACAGCTCAGCGGCCGCGCTGTGCTGCAGCTGGATCGCATCGACCGAGCTCAGATCGCGCCCGGCCCGCATGCGCAGCGGCCGCGCGCTGAAGGACGAGCCCTTCAGCTGCAGATCCCCAGCCGCCGCCACCAGATGAAGGGCGGAGCGCTCGCTGGCGTCCAGGCCGTCCGCCGTGCGATTCCACAGGCCGCCGAATACATCAAAGGTGTTGGCGACCTCGGCGGAACTGAGCGGGCGAGGCCAATGGCCCTCGGCCTTGGCGGCCGCCGTCACCCCAAAGGAAGTGAGGCTCAGGTTCTGCGCGGCCAGCACGGCCAGGTCGGCATCGCCCACCGGCTGCTGGCGCAGATTGCCGGCCCGTACATTGCCGGCCAGGGCGGCCAGCAATAATTGGTCGGGCAGGACCTCGGCCGAGGCTCCCGGCGCCGCCGCCGAGATCGCGGCGGGAGGCCGCTCGCCCATCAGGCTCAGATCGCCGCTGCTGGCCACGATGCTCGCACTGGCATTGGGCGCCAGGCCAAAAATGGTGTCGACCCGGGCGGACGACTCCGTGCCCTGCTTGGCCCCGGCCATGCTGGCCGGGTTCGTCAGGCTGCCCAGGGCCAGGCCGCGCCCGGCATCCACCGTCCAGGCCGTGTTCATGTAGAAAAGCTGGGGGCCAGGGTAGCTCAGGGCCTGAGCCTCGCCGCTGCGGGCGGCCCGGATCTGCTCCGCCGCGCTCAGGCTGGCCTGCGCACCGCCGGCATTGAACAAGCCGCCGACCACATCGCGGCCCGCCTGCACCTGCAGGCTGCCGCCGCTCCACCAGCGCTGTTGCGGCGCTTGGTAAGCCTCATCACCGGGCTTGCCGCTGGCCTGGACGGCATAGCCGCTGGCGGGTGTCGATGCGTCCACATCGACCACGTCACGGCCCGCAAGCACGGCCACATTGCCACCGCCAAACGAGGCAATGCCCTGGGCAAACAAGTCATAGCGCGACCACAGAGCCAGGCCCTGATCGGCCTGGTTGACATTGGCCTGGCGGTACCACCAGTCCGTCACATACTGCACGCTGCTGGCATTGGCACTGCCGTTGTAAATGGCCGCAGGCAGGGCCCGCACATCATTGCCCGCCTGCAGCGAGATGTCGCCGGCGTTCTCGAAGAAGGGGCCGAGCGCGGCCGTGCCATTGCGGATCAGCTGGTCGGCGCTACGAATGCCCAGCCTGTCCAGGCCCGGGGTATGGGCCGCGGCCACGGCCGTGCCGGTGGTGTAGATGCGCACCTGGCTGTTGCGCGGCTGCTCCGGCGTGCCGCCCACGGCCACACCCAGATTGATGTCGCCCGCCGCGGCCAGGGCGATATCGCCGGTCGTCGTGCGGATGAACACAATCGGCGGCGTCCCGCCGGCCATGCTGGCGGCACGCCCCACCGTCACGCCGGCCATGCTGCCGGCCTGCACGGCCAGCGGATCGGCCGCCGCCAGATCG
The DNA here is from genome assembly GCF_014204525.1 of Roseateles oligotrophus. GTDB lineage: Bacteria > Pseudomonadota > Gammaproteobacteria > Burkholderiales > Burkholderiaceae_C > Paucibacter_A > Paucibacter_A oligotrophus_A. The sequence continues at coordinate 26,635 of NZ_JACHLP010000014.1, read as the reverse complement.
GCCCCGCCGATGAAGCGGAAGGAGGCGGCCGTGCCGGCCATGGCCAGGCCGTTGGCCGCGATGGCGCGCTTGTCGCTGGCGCTGGGCGCGGCGGCAAAGCCGTCCGAAATGCTATTGCCCAGAATCAGCTGATCGGCGGCCCGCAGCGTGAGGGTGATCGCTTCGCCAACGCGGGGGCCAGTAGCTGGCAGCAGATTCCACTCGCTGCCCAGGCTCAGACTCTTGCTGGAGCGGATCTCCACCCCGGGCGCCACCGCCAGCTTCTGCAACAAGGCTGCATCGCCATTGGCCAGGCTCAGGGCCAGGGCATGGGTATGGGTCGCGTCGGCACCGACGAAGGCGCTATTGTCCGCCGCCACCGTCGAGGGCTTGAGCACCGGGGCACGGGGGATCACCGTGGGTGCGGGCGTCGGGGCGGGCGTAGGTGCAGGCGTCGGAGCGGGGCTGGGAGCCGCCGTCGGCAGCACGGTAGGCGATAGCGTCGGATTGGCCGTTGGCGCCACGGTCGGCGCAGCCGCGGGGCCGGTGGGCGGTGCGGGAGGTTTTTTGTCTATCGTGCTGCTGCCATTGCCCGGCGACACCACGGCCAGGGGCAAGGCCGCGATCAAGCGGGCGGGGGCCATGCCGGGGCCGCTGCTTTCTAGTGGCGCCGGCGCGCTCAGCAAGGGCTTTTGCGGCGGCGTGGATGGCAAGACGCCGGGCGTCGTCGGACCATTGCCCGGCGAAGCAAGGGGCGCGGCGGTCGGCGCGGCGGTGGGTGGGCCGGACGGCGGTGCCGGTGGCAGATGGCCCGGCGTGCTCGGGCCATTACCCGGCGAGACCGTGGGCGCCGAAGTCGGTGCGGCCGTGGGAGCGGCGGTCGGTGCTGCGGTCGGTGCTGCAGTCGGCGCGGCCGTGGGAGCAGCGGTAGGCGCTGCGGTCGGCGCGGCCGTGGGAGCAGCGGTAGGCGCTGCGGTCGGCGCAGCCGTGGGAGCAGCGGTCGGTGCTGCAGTCGGCGCAGCCGTGGGAGCAGCGGTAGGTGCTGCGGTCGGCGCGGCCGTGGGAGCAGCGGTAGGTGCTGCGGTCGGCGCAGCCGTGGGAGCGGCGGTAGGCGCTGCGGTCGGCGCGGCCGTGGGAGCGGCGGTAGGCGCTGCGGTCGGCGAGGCCGTGGGAGCAGCGGTAGGCGCTGCGGTCGGCGAGGCCGTGGGAGCAGCGGTAGGCGCTGCGGTCGGCGCTACCGTCGGGCTGGCCGTGGGGCTCAGGGTCGGAAGGGTGCCAGGCCCGCTGGGGGGCGCCGGCGGCGTCACGCCGGGCGTCGTCGAGCCATTGCCGGGCGAGACGGTGGGCGAGGTGGTCGGGGGCAGCGTCGGAGCCACGGTGGGTTGCACGGTGGGCGTGGTCGTCGGCGCAAGGGTAGGAGTAAGCGTCGGTGCGACCGTGGGCACCACGGTCGGCGCCAGCGTGGGGCTGGTGGTGGGCGCAACGGTGGGCACGACCGTGGGCGCGACGGTCGGCCCCGTGCCCGGCCCCGTCGGCGGGGCGGGCGGCGTCACGCCGGGCGTCGTCGAGCCGTTGCCCGGCGAGACGGTGGGCGAGCTCGTCGGGGGCAAGGTGGGCTTTGCGGTCGGGCTGAGCGTCGGCAATACCGTGGGGCTCAGCGTTGGCGGCTGAGTCGGCGCCACGGTGGGCATGAGTGTGGGCGCCAGCGTCCCCGTCTCGCTGATCAGCTCCACCCCTTCGTACAGCCGCACAGCCTCCACGCGCACGCTGGCGACGGCGCTCAGGTCGGAGCGCAAGGTCTCGACCGCCACACCGCTGCCTCCCGGCATGGCAGCGCTGACGCCCTGGCGCTGGGCACGCAGCAGCAGGCTGCCGGCCGCAGCCCCCACGCCGCCGGGCGCGCTCACGCTGGCGCCCGCTTGCAGGCGCAGCACACCGCTGCTGCTCATCAGGCGGATTTGCCCGCCCTGCTCGCCGGCCGCGCTATTGCCGGCGCTGAGCACGGCACCCGGCAGCAGGCTCAGATCGCCGCCGCTGGCCAGGCTGATCAAGGCGCCACGCGGCGCTTGCGCCAGCAACTGGCCTTGAATGTCCAGGCGCCCAGCATCGGCCACCAGGGCCAGCTGGGCGGAGCGCAGTGTCACGCCCTCGGCCAAGCGCTGGTCGCCCGCGCGATTGCGCAGCGAAATCAGTTGCGCGAACTGGCCCTCCTCCAGCCCCTGCGCCAGCACGGCCAGATCCAGCGGCTGGCGGCTGTCCAGCAGCAGGCTGGCTCCACGCACCTGGCCCTTCGCAAGGCCTTGCAGATCGAGCTGGCCCTGGGCCGCGGACAGCGAGAGCGTGCCGCCTGCGGCCTTGTCGGCGCCCGAGGCATTCAGCTGCGCCCCGGGCTGCAGCTGCACATCGCCCTCGCTGCTGAGCGCGCTGAGCTTGCCGCCAGGGCTGGCAACAAGCTGCCCGTCGATGCTGCGGGCCAAGCCCTGCACCGAGCTCAGCGAACCCGCCTCGAAGCGCAGGCCCTGCCTGGCCTGCAGATTCAGCTGACCGGAGGGCAGCACGATCTGGCCCGCTTGCTGGATCTGCCCGCCCGAGAGCGTCAAGCCCACCGCTGCGCCGGCCGGTGCTGGCGGGCTGCTGGACGGGGTTCCCGCGCCACTCCGCTCCACCCGCAGCAAGCCACCGGCGACAAGCTTTTGCTGGGCCGCATCGCTGCCGATCAGGCGCTGGGCGCTGAGCAGCAGATCACCCGGCGTGCTCAGGCCGCCCTCGCCGCTCAGCACGATGTCGCGCTGCGCCAGCAATCGCACTTGCGCAGCCCCCTGCACCTGCAGCTGGCCGGGGCCCAGGCCCAAATCACCCCCCAGGGCTTGCAGCTCCAGCTGCGTGCCGGGCCCGCCGGCCGCCGGGCCGCTGCCGAGCGTGCCGCCGCTGCTGTTCTGCAGCTGCAATTGCTGGGCACTGATGTGGACACCGCCGGCGCCGGTGCTGCCGAGGCTCAGGCCGCCCGCATCCAGGACCAGGGATTGCAGGCCGGCGCCGCCCAGCACCAGGCCATCCTCCAGCCGCATCTCGCCATAGCTGCGCAGCTGCAGCCGGCCGCCCTGGCCCAGGCGCTCGACCTGGGCGCCGCTGATGCGCAAGGCATCGGGCGCGGCCGTGTCCGCGGCCGCGGAATTGCCGATCACCAAGCGCCCGGCCCCCAGGGACAGGCTGCCGGCTTGCAGGCTGGCGCTATCGTCCACCCGGGTGTGGGCCGTGGCCTCCAGGTTCAGGCTGCCGGTCTTGCCCGTCAGCAGCTGCGCGCCGGCGCCGACCTTCAGGCTGGCTTGGGGCGCCGCGGGCACGCCCCTGCGCTCCAGGCCCGCGGCATGGGCCGAGAGGCGCAGCGAGGCGCCATCGCCGCTGAGCAGCAGCTTGCTGTCTGCCGGGCTCGCGGCAGGCGCGGCCTCGCTGCTCAGGCGCGCGGCATCGGCAATCTCCAGCGACTGCTGGGCCAGCAGAATCAAATCCGGCGCGGCCAGCGTTGGGCCGGCATCCACCACCAGGGTCTGCGCCAGGGTCTGCGCGACGCGCCGGCCCTGGGCGTCCAGGCCTCGCGTACCGCCCAGCAAGATGCTGCCCGCCCCGGTGGCCGACAGATCGGCCGCCGACAGCAGCAAGGCGCCGGGATGCAGCGCCGCCTGGTCGGAGACCGCGATATTTGCGCTGGCGATATTGAGCTCGCCACCGGCCGCCTTGTCGGCGTGGGCAAACGACATCTGCCCCTGCAGCAGCATGCGGCCGGCGGCCAGATTGAGCGCAGCCGCGTCCACGGCCAGGGCCGGTGTGGCCAGGCCGTCGCGCGCGGACTTGGCGGCGAAATAGCTGTCGGCCAAGCTCGTCCGTATCTCGGAGGATTTGCGCGCGATGCTGCTCGGCGTGAAAGTTAGCGCACTGGGGCGGGCATCCAGCAACTCGGTGCCCGCGCTGGCGAATCTTGCGCCGGCGACGACGGCGCCATTGGGCTGGGCCAAGGCCGTGTCGGCCCTCAGCAGACCAGCATTGGGCGCGGGGCTGACGAGGAAGCCACCCGGCAGTGTGGCATAACGCGCAGGTAGAACGGCATATTGCCCGGCCTTCAACAGCTGATCGCCGAACTGCAGATCGCGCGTCAGCAGCAGCAGGCGGCCGGGCTGAACCGCCGCTGTTGCGCCCGTCGCGTCTTTCTGAGCGGCGATGTGTGCGTCCAGCGGCGCCAGCAGGGGCGCGCCCGGCACGATGGCGAAAGCGCCCTGGGCCGCGCCCGCAAACACGTCTTGCGAGCCCCCCGGCCCGGCCACGAATTCCTGCGCCTGCAAGCCGCCCCCACCCGACAGATCCAGCTGAGCACGCAGATCACCGCTCCTGGCCAGCGTCAGTTCGGCGGCGCTGAGATTGATCTCCTTGCTCGGCAGCGCCTTGACGGCATTGGCTTGCGTGCCGTAATACCAGTCGCTGCCGCCCACCGTGCTGCCGTAGGGCACGAGCAGGCCCGCGCCCGACACCGAAGTGAGGCTACCCGGTGCCAGCGTGATCTTGCCCGCGGCTTGCAGATTCAGCTGGCCCAAGGGGGCGCGCAAGACGCCTTGCTGAACGATGTCCTGCGCCTTGAAGCTCAATGCTGCGCCGGCCGACAAAGGGGCGCCGGGCGGGGCGGCATCCGTGGCCTGGCCCGGCGCACGCGCGATGCTCAGCCGATGCGCGCCCACGTCCACCGTGAAGCGGCTGGCCGTGCTGCCGTAGACCTGCGCCGCCTGCAGCGTCAGATCGGCCTCGCTGCGCAAGGCACCGAAATTGCTGCCGTCGGCCGAGAGCACGCCGTTCAGGCGCAAATCGCCCTGGCTCACCAGGTTCACGCTTTGCGCGCCGGCGATCTGGATTGAGCCGGTCAAGTCCAGGCTTTGCCCGCTAGCTTTGACGGTTAGTTTTGATTGCCCCTCCTGAGCCTCGCTGCCGGCCTTGGACACAGCGCTCAGATTGCCCAGCAGCACGGTGGCAGCACTCAGCTGCTGCTTGGCAAGCGGCTGATCCTTCGCTGCGGCCAGTTGCAACAAAGGCGTGTCCAGCACCAAGCGGCGCGAGGCCGCCAGATTGATATCGCCAGCCAACACGACGCTGTCCAGCGAGCCCAGGCTGATATCGGCCAGGCTGCCCGGTGCGCCAAGCAGGCTTTGCGCCAACTGCACCGTCTTCACACCGGCGCTGCCGGAGGCCGGCAGCGCCTGGGCATCCGCCAGCAGCAGACGATGCGCAGGGTTGCTGCTATTGCCGGGGTCCTTGAACATCTGCACGCTCAGGCGGCCATCGGCCTGGCCGGCGCCTCCCGCGGCGGCCTCAAAACGGCTGGCCAAAAGGCTGCCCTGCTGGCCCGCCACATCGATGCTGAGGTTCAGCTGGCCGGCCGCGCTGGCCACGGTCTGCCGGCCTTCCGGGAACAAGGCGCCGGTGGCCGGGCCGTCCAGCCTGGCCTGGCTGCCATGGGCCAGGATGAGGGCCTGTGCATCCAGCTGCAGGCTGGCAGCCGTCAGATTCACCGTGCCGCCGTCCAGCACCCGGCCGCGTACGCTGCCCTCGGCATTGGGCGTCAGCAAGGCCTGGCCGGACACATCGATCCGGGCGCGCGGCCCCAGCAGCAGGCCGTCCTGCGTGCCGGTCCCGCCGACGCTGCCGCTAGCAAGCAGGTTCACCGTGCCACCCGCGGCCTTCAGCTCGCCCTGCATCTGCAGGCTGCGCGCGGCGCGCAGATTCAGGCTGGCGCTCGGGTCCAGCTGGATTTGCGCGCCCTCGGCCACCGTCAGCAGGCCGCTGTCGACCGCGGCCGCGTTGCCGCTGGACTGTAGCGTCAGCTGCACGGGCCGGCGCAAGGCCTGATCACTCAAGGTCTGCAAGCCGCCCAGCCCCTCCAGCCGGCTGCCGGTAGCCGCCGCACGCAGGGCCTGGCTGTTCAGCTGGCGCTGCTGCAGCTGCGGCTGCAAGCGCATATCGCCGGCCACGCCGAGGGACAGCATGCCGTCCACATCAAGGCGCTCGAACCCCCCTTGCGAGAAGAACTCGCTGCCCAGCTGCAGGGCGCCTACGGCAGGCGCCAGGACTGGGCCGCCCAGCGCCACGCTGGCCGCGCGCAAGCTCAGGGAGCCGCCCTTGTCCAGGCCATGGGCCAGCAGGCTGCCGCCCAGCTCGAAGGCCTGGGCCTGGCCCTGCAAGAGGCTGCTTTGCAGCGTGATGCTGCCGGCGTTGCCCGCCTGCACCGCGCCATTGGACTTGACCGTGGCGCCGCCCGACACATCCAGCACCGAGCCCTGACCCAGCAGCAGGCCGGCGCCGGAGCGCAGGCTCACGCTGCCGCCGGCCGCGCTGGCCGTGGCGGCATTGCGGGCCGTCAGCAGGCCGTCGCGCTCCTGGTTGAGCAAGCGCCCCGCCAGATCCAGGCGCTGGCCGGGGGCCAGGCGAATATCGCCCGCCACCGTGCCGTGTTCGCTGTTTTCCACCGTCTGCGCGCTCAGGCTGCCGCCGGCGCTGACGATGTCGGCACCCAGCAGAATGCCGTCCTGGCTGCGCGAGAACAGCTGCACGCTGCTGCGCTCGGCCAGCTCCAGACGAGCGCCGGCTTCGCTGCGTATGCCTTGATCCGAGGCCAGGGCGATGCGGCCAAATCCAGCGGCTTGCAAGAGGCTGCTGCTGATTTCGCTGCGGCCCTCGCGCAAGGGCGCGGCCGGCGTCAGCAGGGGCTGGGCCCAGAAGGCGGCGTCCACCGGCGTGGTCTGGGCGCGCAGCACGATGCGGCTGTCCACCCCGGTGGCATCGGCATTGGTCTGGCCCAGCTGGAAGCTGCCCGCGGCGGCCAAGGCGTCCTGGCCCGCCAGCTGCCGGCTGCCCGCCACCGTGCCCGCGCGCATCTCGCCGTCCAGTACGGCCTGCTGGGCCAGCACCCGCACGCTGCCGGCGGCCTTGCCCTCGACGTAGCCGGGCGCCAGGGTGCCCGGGCTGCTGGCCCGGAAGGCTGTGACCTTGCCCCAGCGGCCGTAGAGCCCGTACGTGGCATCACTCAAGCCCTGGTAGCGCTGCTCGACCGGCGCGTTATTGAGGCTGAACTGGCCGCCATCGGCCGCGGTCAACAGGCTGGGGCGCACGATGGCGTCGGTGAACGCCACCTGGCCGCCAGCGACCGCGAGCTGCGAGCCCGCTTGCGTGGCCACCAAGCCCGTGCTCTCCAGCAGCAGGGTACCGCCCTGAGCCATGCGCTCGGTGGCGGTCTTGCCAATGCCGCTGCGGTAGCTGCTCAGATCGCCCAGGATGGGCGAGGCCTGGCGCACATCGGCCGTGACCTTGGCGCGGTACAGCGGCCCGTCCTTCTGCAAGGGCGCGTCCTTCAAATCATTGCCGCCCAAGAGTTCGGTGGTGACGAAATTTCGCGCGGCCGAGACCTGGGTCTCGGTGCTACCCGACAGATCAATAAGCACACCGGCGCCCACGGCCAGTACAGCGCCCGGATCAAAAGGGCGATCAGCTGCAGTCAATTTTTGAGGGGCGAAAGCAAAGCCTTGTGCGTCAAGAAAACCGTAGTCCGGCTTTTGCTCGGCCCGCAGGCGTACCTGCGCGGCCGGAGCCTTGATCTGGGCGCCCGGCCCGTTCTCATCGCGGCCTTGCAACTGAATGCTGTGCGCACTCATCTCAATCCGCGAGGCGGTGAACTGATCACCGGTGGAGGTGGCCGCCCGCGTATCCGCGTCCGGCGCGATCGTGAGGCTGCTCTGCGAGCCCAAAGTCAGCACACCGCCCGTGCTGGCGCGCTTGATGATGTTGACGCCACTTTGCGTGGCCGCGGTCTGACCACGAGCCAACAAAAACACCGAACCGTTCTCGCTCACGCTGGTGCTGGCACTGATGCGGCCCAGCTGGTTGACGGCCATGCCCACCAGGGTGGTGTTGCCGCGCTGGCTGATGATCTCGCCCAGCTGATCCACCTGGCCGGCGCCGCTGCCCACCTCGACCAGCAGGCCGCGCAGCGCCGGCATGTCTTTATTGATCTCCGAGGCATAGATCTTCTCGGCCGTGGGCGTTTGCAAAAACACCTGCTCACCCGCGGCCAGGACGGTCTGGCCGCCCGGGGTCTCGATGCGGCCGGCATTGCTCACCTCCTCGGCAAACAGGAACACCCGGCCGCCGCCGGCCGTCGTGATCGTGGCGCCTTTTTGCACGGCCACAAAGCCCTTGCCCAACTCGGGCACGCCCAGCACCTCCGCATCGCGGCGGAAGGAAGGGTTCAGGGAGTAGATGGATTTGGTCAGGCCGGCCAGAAAATCGTCGTTATCCACATTCAGGGTGGAAGCGATCAGCGCGCCCACATTGACCTGCGCGTTAGGGCCAAACAAGATGCCGTTGCCATTGAGCAGGAACACATCGCCGCCGGCGATGCGCTCGGGCTGGCTGCCGCCCGCCACAAAGGCCGGGTTGGGCACGCTGGACTTGAGCGTGCCGAAGATGGCGCTGGGCGCCGCACCCTTGTCCACCCGGTTCAAGGCCGCGCTACCGGCGCTGGGCATGCGGTATTCGACGCTGCTATTGGCGCCGATATTGAAGCTCTGCCACTGGTAGATGGCGCGCGCCGTGCTCTGGTCTATGACCATGTTCTGGCCCGTCGTGCTCTGGCTGGCCCCACCGCTGATGAGCCGCATGCCTGCCGGCAAGGCATTCACATTCGGCGCGGGCACGGAACGCAGGCCCGCCTGCGCCAGCGACTGCAGGGGCCAGATCGCCACCAAGGCCATCATCAGCGGCGCGAGCGCCCTGGGACTAGGGGAGGAATGGCGAGGGCTTGAGACGGTGGCGGGCATGATGGTTCTCAGAGCTGGGCGCTCAATCGGAAGTGCAAACGAGGCTCGTACTTGGGGCTTGTGCGGGTGGACTTGAGCGGCCAGGCCAGGTCGAACTCGGCGCTCAAACCGCGGCCGGCGCGCAGACGCAGGCCCAGGCCCGCGCCGCCCAGCCAGACATGCTCGGTCTGCTCGGGCATGGGCTGCAGGGTCTGGCTGCGGCCGGCATCGGCGTAAGCCAGCAAGGCCAGCTCGCGCCAGAAGGGCGGGCTCTTGCCCGCCTCCGCAGGGCTTGCTTCGGCCGCGCCGAGTAGATTGCCGCTGCGCCATTCCAGCGAGGCCAGCACGGCGTTGTCGCCCGAGGCCTCGGCCTCCAGATAACCACGCACCGTGTCGGCCCCGCCCAAGGCGTACTGCTCGCCCGAGACCAGGGGTTGAGTGGCTAACTGCCAGGCCAGGCGGCTATTGAGGCTGCCCGGCCAGGACTTGGGCAGGCCGAAATCGGCCAGGGGCCGGCCGTCGCGCAGCTCGGCCCGCCAGTAGGCGAAGCTGCCGTCGGCGCCGTCGCGCTTGCACTGGAACTGGTCCACGGCGCCCAGATTGCCGGGGCAGCTGACATCGCGCTGCAGCCAGTTGCGCCAGCCGAAGGTGAGGCCGCTCGTCAGGCTGCTCTGGGCCCGGCCGGCAAACCAGTTGCCGGCATAGCTCAGCTGCCAAGGCAGATAGCGCAAGGGGGTGGACAACTCCGAGCCGCTGCCATTGCCGCTGCTCAGCTGCCGTTCCTTGACGTCCTTGAAATCAAAGCCGGCGTTGAAGCTGTGCAAGGACTCCAGCTTAGCGCCCGGGCTGGCCAGCGTGCGCATCCAGCGCAGGCCCAGGGTCTTGCCCTGGCCTATCACCGTGCCCGCGCCCAGCGGCTCCACATGGCTGTTGGACAGCACGGCGCTGGCGAGCAGGCTGTCCTTGCCGGACAAAGGCAGCAGGTAATTGGCCACCAGCACGGTGGACTGGCGCGTCTGGCGCGGCGCCGTGATCAGGCTCAGCGAGAGGCTGTGGTCGCGCTGCCAGAGGTTGTCGTAGCGCAGCAGGGCCGAGGCCCGCAGGGCTTCGGTGTCGGCGGCATGGCGGTTGTTGAGCTCAAACTGGGCGGCCAGCGGCAGCTGGTCGTTCACCCGCAGCTCCACCTCCACCGTGCCGGGCGTCGAGCCCGGACGCAGCAATTGCTGGACGCGCCGCTCCTCGCGCGAGAGCTCGGCGATCTGCCTTGCGGCTTCGTTGAAGTCCGGCACCCGGCCCGGCGCCAGCTCGGCCACCCGCTCGCGGATCACGCCCTGGTCGTAATAGCGCGAGCCGGTGACGCGCAGGCGCTCGACCCGGCCCTCGGTCACCCGCAGGCGCAGCAGGCCGGCGTCGACGCGCTGTTCCGGGATGTCAACAAACACGCTCAGAAAGCCGGCCTGCTGGTAGCGCTTCTCCAGCGCCTCGCGGGCCGCCTCCACATCGGCCATCTGCCGGTCTTCGCCCAAAAAGGGCAGCAAGACCTGCTCGACCTGGGCGACGCTCAAGACGGTATTGCCCTCGACCTCGAATTCGAGAATGGCAAAGCGCGGTGCCTCGACCTGCTGGGGCGAAGATTGGGATTGCGCCCGCACAGCAAGCGGCAGGAACAGTGGGGCCAGCGCCAGCACGGCGCTCGCAACAAGCGCTGGCTTGCGGACGCACGATGCCCGCCGCTTTTGCGCGGCAAGGCCGCGGCCGGCCGCAGGCAGGCTGGGCCCTGTTGAGGCAATAAATTTCATGCGAGGAGTATCAAAAAGCGCGGTGAAGCGGCGATGAAAAGCCGCGGGGCGGCATGAGCCGTTCGGCTCAGGGGGCTGCCTGGCAGCGGCGAGCGCGCAAAGAAAAAGACAAAAGGACAAAAAGACAAAAGGACCGGACGATGCCGGTCCTCTCAAGCGTTAGGAGCCGCTGCTTCGAGCGCTACTCAGGCCTGCGCAGCGCGTCGCCGCGCCCGCCCGGCCAAGGCCAACAGACCCAGGCCCATCAAGCCCCAGCTGGCCGGTTCTGGCACAGCCGCCAAGGGTGTCGCCATCCCGACCAGCACCAGGCTGCCCGGCCGGTAGCCGGCGAACTCGATCTGCGTCGAGCTGAAGGCCTTGGCCGCAAAGCCGGCCGTGTAATCGGTCAGATTCATGCGCATCTGCCCGGCCGCCGTCGTCGCCCTCGGGCCGCTGGCTTCCAGGGTGTAGCTGAGCAGATACTGGCCCTTGTAGGGCGAGTTGGCGTCGTCGGCCACCTTGGTGAAGCCCCAGTAGCCGTCGTGGCCCATATTGTCGAATTCGTCGACGAGGATGGTGCCCAATTGATCAATGCCGGAGCGCGTCAGATAGTAGAACCAGGACGAGTCTCCGAGCTTGTTGCTCATGCTGAATGGCGCGTTGCCATTCATCGTGTCGTTCCAAGGCGCACTATTGCTACCGAAATAGGCGGCGGGCTTGTCGGCTTTGACGTTGACGCTGCTGCCGTTCAAAGGGAGGTTGGTTGAACCGCCATGCGTGCCTGTGACGTTGACTGCGTCAATAAAGACTTTCACCGTGGCGCTCGAATTCCCCCAACTAAGTTTTTGATTGGTCAGGCTGGCGATATTGGCTTCGTCGCCTTGCTGAACCGTTGTGAAGATCCGATTCAAACCTGCCTGAGTGCTTCCACTGGCCTGGGAAGCGAACACGGTCCAACGGAGATCTCCCGCGTTGATTTGAGGCAGGAACGCCGCCCATTGCGCATCGGCAATCGGAATAAAGAGCTGGGTGAAAGTTTCCTGCTGGGCGGAGATAAAAAAGGCATTCATGTCCAGACCCAGATCCAAGGTGTAAGACACCTGGTTCACCGGATCCGAAGCCACGAACACCAATTCTCCGTTCCCCTTGTAGAACGTCGCATTGGGGCCAGTCGGGTTGCTTATCCCAGAAGAAATGGTCGCCTGAGCCTGGCCTATGCCCATCAGCGCGACCAGCAATAGCAGCTGACCCAAGCCCCGGGCAGATTTCGGATGCAAGCGGTGGCCCTGAGAGAACGCCGAAACGGGTGCATGGAATGAGTCGCGCATATCGATCCCCAATGAAGAAGAAGGAGGCACCAAGCCTCCTCGGAGCAAGGCCATGCCTCATCTCGGGGCATGGCCTTGCATGCAGGCCTTACTTGGCAGCGGTCAGAGGTTGGCAGCTATTGCCACCACGGTTCACACGTGAACCGAAAGCGATCTCAGCGGCCGTGCCGGTGCCGAAAGCGCCTGCATAGCTGGTGGGCAGGGCCAGAACACCGGCTTGGTTGGCGGCAGACAGAGTCGCCAAGGCAGAAGGCTTGGCGACCTCGGCGGTGAAGCCGGTGATGAAAGCGCGCTGGTTCGCCGTCAGAGCAGCAAAAGCACTCTTGTTGTACTGGATGGTGGACTCAAACAGATAGTCGTAACGGCCTTGTTTGGCGTTCGTGCCATTGGCGACGGCACCTTCCAAGCGCACATGCTTCCAGCTATTGGAGCCTGGGGCGTTTTCCTTGGAGATATGGCCGATGGCATAGCCGCCCGACTTCTGGGCTTGGTTCATGCAGCTGACCACATCGCCGGTGCCCGGGCCTTCAAACACGAACAAGCTGCCGCTGGGCATGGGGCCTGTAGCGGCACCACCCATATTGGCCACCAAGTAGTTTGCAATACTCAAACCGCCTGCGGTGGTGCTGGCCGACGAGGACATATCGTCGGGCGCTGCGGAGGTGGACACATCCCAAATTGCAGACGGCTGGGGGGCGGAACCACAGGGCAGGTCACCAAACATCAGATTGGCGGCGGCTTGCGTGCCCGAACCATTGACGCGGCGGCAGATATTGACCTGCGAGTCGACCAAGGCGGCATTGCCGGAGACCAAGGTCCAATTGTTGGCCTGACCAGCAAAGAAGGTACGTGCCTGCGCCTTGCCGATGGAGGGGATGCACTGTTCATCGCTCGAAGAGGTAGTGCATGCGCCGCCGGCGTTGTCCTTGACAGCGCTCAGGCCTTGCTTGGCGAACATATCGTTGTACAGATTGGTGTTGACGGCGACGCCAAACACGGTCTGGATGACGGGCGTCACCTTCAAAGCAGCAATTTGCGCCGGGCTCAGGCCATCGAGAGGGTAATTGTCATCGGCGGCGTCCAAAGGATCAGTCGGTACATTGCTTCCCTTGAACATCGCGGGTTCGACGTCAGACATACCCAAGCTTGGCACAGCCATGCGGGTACCGGGGCAGCTGCCGAAGACCTGGCCAGAGCCGGTCGTGCAGGCTGTGACTTCGGCGAAGGGGCGAGCGGTGCCGAAGTAGACCGGGAACACGCCCTGGGCAGAACCGCCCGCGTCGCTCTTGAAGAAAGCGACATCGGTGCCTGCAGCCAGGCCCAGCTTGGCGGCGGGCAGCTTGCAAGTGACGGCCCAGAAATTGCCCACGGTCTTGAAGCCACCGGCGGCGTCATAGGTGGCGTTGTAAATGGTGGCCGAATTGTTGGCGAGGCCGCCGCAGACATCATTCAGCACCACGCTGCCCAGGGCGGCGCGCACGGCGGAAGCACCGCTCATATAGATGCGCACGGTGCCCGGGGCATCGACATTAATGGGGGCGGCAAAAGCGGAAGAGGCAACCAGGGCGGCGGCGGCGATGGCGATAGAACGCAGTTTCATGATTTACCTTGGTCTGAGGGCGCAGGCCGACCCTGTCGGCAACAGCCGACAGGAGACGCAATGCGCCGGAGGATGGGAATGAGGGGAGCACGCTGCGGCACCCGGCCGCAGCTAAAAACTCAGGCCTGGTTGCGGCGACGCACGACAAAGCCCATGGCCAGCAGGCCGGCCATCAGCAGGGCGTAGGTCGTGGGCTCGGGCACGGGAGCCGCGACGGCGGCCAGGGTGTAGTCCAGCACGGGGCCATTGGCACCGATGGCGAATGTCCACTTGCCGGTGTTCTGGCTGTTGGCAAAGGGGTTCACATTCACCAAGGCCAGTTGATCGGTACCGGTGCGGGTGATCAGGTCAAAAGCGGCCGAGGCACCGATGGCATTGGAATTGGAAAAGGTTGCGTTGCCATTGAAGTACTCGCCAACCCACTTGCCGAAATAGGCATTGCCAGTGCCTTCGGACAGCTTGTTGACGCTGGAGCCGTTGATCGCATAGTTAGTAGCGGCGCCGGGGACACCGTGGGTGCCCGTAGGATTTAGCGCACCCAGAAAAGTACCAACCGTTGCGGACGAAATGCCAAAAGAGAACTTCTGATTTGTCCAATCAGCAACCAAGGCTTCATCGCCGTTTTTGATGGTGGTTAGCAGTTTGACCTTGCCTGCCTGGGTGCCACCGGACAAGGCATGGCCCGTCACGTTCCAGACCAATTGGCTGGCATCGGCCTGAGCCAAGAACGAGGTCCAGTTGGCATCGCCGGCCAGGCTGAAGCTCTTGCTATAGCCCGCTTCGACATTATCGGCAGCAACACGAAAGGCGCTGATGAACTGACCCAGATCCTTGGTGTAGGAGATGCTGCGCGACTGGTCGAACACCGTGAAATACAGCTCGCCATCTTGCGACGTGGCAACACCACCTTGAATAGCGGCGAATGCGGGCACGGCGGCCAACAGGGCAGCGGCGGCGGCGATGTGCTTGATCATCTTCATATGCTTGACTCCAAAAAAGGACTGACTGCTGTTTGAGAAAAACAGTCAAAGTGAAAGGACTCGAAAGGACAGGTGCCGAACACCCGCCTCGCCTGGCCCTTGAGGGCCGGGGCGGGGCTTGCATCGGCGCCACCTAAGGAGCAACCACTGGCCAAGCGTCCAAACAAAAATCAGGAGCGTTGCGGCGGCCGCTTTCGGGCGGTGTCGGGCCGGCTGGCCCGAGCAAGAGAAAAGAACGCGGTGCCTGCCTGGCTGGCACCTACAAGTGAATCTTGGCAGCTTTGCGTGAAAACTCTCACATGCCATGCCGGCAGGCATGAGCCGAACGGGCCATGCGGCCACGATCAATTTCAGACCTGTTCCTGCCCGCTGCCGGCCGGGCCCAGCAAGCTCATGGACATGGCGCGGGCCACGGCCTGGGCTCGATTGGCCGCACCCAGCTTGCGCAGAATCTTCTGCACATGGTTCTTGACCGTCAGGGCACTGATGCTCAGCTGCTCACCAATCTGCTGATTGCTCATGCCTTCGCGCAACCAGCAAAGAATCTCGCGCTCGCGCTCGGTGATGCCGCTGCTGGGCGGACGGCGCAGCAGGACCGAGCGCGGCGCTTCATTCAACTCGCGCTCGGTGGCCTGGACCCGCAGCCAGGTACCGTGCAGATAAGGCATCAGCAGTTCCATCATCATGCGCTGCTGACCGCTGCTGCCCCGGCCGCTGCTGGCGAAGACGAAAAAGCTCTCGATCTCGCTGGGCCGCTGCGGGCGTGAGACCCCGTGCACCAGCAGCTCGCCAAAACCCGCCTCGGTCAAGGCCGGGCAAACGGGCGCCAGGGCCAGGCCGGCCAGGCTGTCGACCCGCAGCAGCAGCGGCTTGCAGCGCTGATCGATCCAGCGCCCCTGCAGCTGCAGCATCAAGGCGCTGCGCGCGTCGCCCAGACACTCCAGCAGGCTGGCGGGCAGGCTCACGCTATTGAAGACCTCGAATTCCAGCTCGCGGCGCTGCCGCTGGTAGGCACCGCAAACAGCCAGCTGATGCGGCAACAAGGCCTGCAGATTGCTCTGCGTCCAGACAAAGAACTGATAACGGCGCCGTACCTCCAGCGAGGCCTCAACCGCCCTGACCAGGGCTTCCATCTGCTCGCTGCCGATAGCACCCGGCTCGCTTGCGCCCCCCGCATCGCCCGGCTTGCCCATGGCAGCGCCTTCCAGCACCTGGTGCAGCAATCGCTCGTGCAGGGGCGGCGCGGCCGGCACATCACGGACAAAGGCATCTGCCGCGCACTCGCTACCCTGCTGCCCTGACCTCAGTTCTTGCATCAATGGCCTACCTGTTTTTTTTACTGCCGCGCATGCGGCTTGCGGGTGTGCTGGCCTGCCTGGGTTTGCAGGCCTCTGGCGAGCGATGCGCTCGCCAAACGCGTAAAGCACGCTGACACGGCGCGCAGCTTAGGCGGGGCTTGTGACGGGTGTTTGACCCGCGGCCAGCGCGATGATCCGTTCGGCCCATGACCCCACAGATGCAGGAGCTGCGGGCCGAATTGGCGGGGCGTTGTCACGCCGGCTTCATCGATGCTGAATAGCCTGCCCGCATGAAACCGCTCAACACCGCCTCATCGCCCTCCTTCACACGGCCCGCCCTCATCGCCACGCTCAGCACCCTGGGCCTGCTGAGCCCGGCCGGGGCCGCTACCCCGAACGACAGCCTCTACGCCAGCAAGCAATGGTGGTTGGGGGCTTGGGACGCCGGCAGCAGCGCCGGCGTGGCCAACTTCCCCAAGGCCTGGGATCTGGGCAAGGGCGCCCCGGTCTCTGGCGCGCCACCGGTGATCGCCGTGCTGGACTCGGGCGTACGCGACCACCCCGATCTGCGCGCCAATCTGCTGCTGCCCGGCTATAACTTCATCAGCAAGCGCGAGTACGCCAATAACGGCGGTGTCGGCCGCAGCAACGACCCCACCGACACCGGCGACGCCCTGAGCCAGGCCGAGAAAGACGCCAATCTGGCGCTGTGGGACGGCTGCCCCGTGCAGACCACCAACAGCTGGCACGGCACGCTGGTGGCGGGCCAGCTGGGCGCGCTGAGCAATAACGGCAAGGGCGTGGCCGGCATCAACTGGCACGCGCAGATCCTGCCGCTGCGGGTGTCCGGCAAATGCGGCGCTGCCGTGCAGGATATGGTGGACGGCATGCGCTGGGCCGCCGGCCTGCCCGTGGCGGGCGTGCCGCTCAACACCCACCCGGCCCGCATCGTGGTGATCGGCTATGCCGGCGCGGCCTCCTGCGATCTGGCCGACCCCAACCCGGACATCGCCGCCGCCGCCAAGCTCTATCTGGACGCCATCGCCGAGCTGCGCAACAAGGGCGTCTTGATCGTCGCGGCCGCCGGCAACACGCGCGGCGCGGTCGGCCGCCCGGCCAATTGCGCCGGCGTGCTGGGCGTGACGGCGGTCAACCGCCAGGGCTTCAAAGCCACTTATGCCAGCTTCGGCAAACAGATCGCCCTGGCCACCACCGGCGGCGACGCCAACTACAAACGCAGCTGCGACGACATCGCCGGCATTCCCGACGACGGCGTCTTCAGCACCAGCGGCCCGGGCGCCACGCCCTCGCCCACCGGCGAAGACTATGCCGCCGGCACCGGCACCAGCTTTGCCGCCCCCCAGGTGGCCGGCCTGGCCTCGCTGATGTGGGCCGCCAATCCCGCCCTGAGCCTGGCCCAGGTGGAGGCCGGCCTGAAGATCAGCGCCCGCCCCCATGTGGCCGCCGCGGCCCTGGGCCAATGCAGTGCCGCGAACAGCAATCGCTGCTCCTGCAGCAGCGAAACCTGCGGCAGCGGCCTGCTGGACGCCGAAGAAGCCATGCGTTATGCCATCAACCCGGCAGGCTATGTGGCGCCCACGCGCAGCCCGCAGGCATTGAGCAGCAGCGCCCTGGAGCAATGCGGCATCAAGCAAGGCACCCTGCCCCCCGAGCCCACACCAACGCCGACGCCGACTCCGACGCCAACACCCACACCAAGCCCGACGCCCGCACCTGCCCCGGCCCCCAGCTCGGGCGGCGGGGGCGGTGCGGCCGCCCCCTTCTGGGTCCTGGGGGTGGCGCTGGCCGCGGCCCTGCTGCGCCGTGGCGAGGACCGGCGCCGGCGCTCCTGGCCATTTGACGACGATCAATAAGAGGGAAAGTTCCCCGCTTTTTGTCAAAGCACCGTCATAAACCGCATGCACAATGCATGCATTCGAGGCGACAAACCGGCTGCAGATTGGGCAGAGAACTGGAACCCGTCACCAGCGCCAAGAAACCGTCTCCTGCAAAGGTGTCCGGAAGTCAAAAGGGCCACAGCCGTTGGGTAGTGGCCCTTTGCTTTTGTGCCGACGCTTTGTCAGGACGTGTTGGCGGCAGGTAAAGAAAAATGAAACCGGGACCTGAACGAGGGCGGCGGCCCGGTGTGGCCCGCTTTCCATGCGATGCTTCGGCCTCCCCAAAACGTCAACGAGCGCAGCTGTACGCCGGTCGCTCATTCGCCAGTGCGTTGAACGCCGTCGCCATGTCCCCGCAGAGAAACACCCTCCCCCCCGCCTCGCCCCGCTCGATCTCCCGGCACTGCTGGCTGGCGCTCAGCCTGAGCCTGCTGCCCGCCGCCCACAGCTTTGGCCAGGGCCAGACCGAAGCAAAGCCCGAACAAGCAGCTGCCAAGCCCGCCGCCAAGCCCGAACAGCTGGACCGGGTGGAGGTGGAGGGCCGGGCCTCGGACGAAGCCCAACGCCGAGCTTCCACGGCATCGAAAATCATCATCGGCCGGGAAGAGATCGAGCGTTTCGGCGACAGCACGGTGGGCGAGGTGCTCAAGCGCCTGCCCGGCGTCACCACCGGCGGCCGCCCGGGCCGCGGCGGCGACATCCGCATGCGCGGCATGGGCAATGGCTATACCCAGATCCTGGTCAATGGCGAGCGCATGCCGCCCGGCTTCTCGCTGGACCAATTGCCACCCGACCAGGTCGAGCGCATCGAGGTGCTGCGCGCGCCCACGGCCGAATACGGCGCCCGCGCCGTGGCCGGCACCATCAATGTGGTGCTGCGCGAGGCCTTGCAAAGGCGCTTGAATGACTGGCGCTTCGGCCTCGGCGAAGAGCGCGGCCTCTGGAGCTCCAGCCTGGGCTGGACCCGCAACGACAAGCTCGACGATCAGGGCGGCGCCTACAACCTGACGCTCAACGCGCAGCAGATGAAGCACCGCGACGAGCAGAACAGCAGCGCCCTCACCCACAACCGCCTGAGCGGCGCCGACAGCCTGCTGACGACCCAGGGCCAGAGCGAGGACGAACGCCGCAGCCTGAACCTGAACCTGCGCCTGCAGTGGAAGCTGGCCGGCGGCGACAGCCTGAGCATCCAGCCCTTTCTGAACGCCAACAAAAGCCAGAGCAGCAATGTCTTCAGCCAGACCCGCACACCCGCTTTCGGCCAGCCCGACGCCTCGGGCGCACCCAAGCCCCTGAACCCCTTTGAGCAGGCCCGCATCGCCGGCGACAGCCGCTTCGAGATGCTGCGCGTCAACACGCAGTGGACCCACCGCATCGACGACAGCCGGCTGGAAACCCGCGCCGGCCTGGGCCTGGGCCGCTCGGACAGCCACAGCCTGCGGCAGGAGTTTGCCGCCGCCTCAAGCACGCCGCTGCGCACGCAGGACGACAAGAGCAATGGCCAGGACCGCTCCTGGAGCCTGAACAGCAAGTACTCGCAGCAGTTCGAGAACGAGCACAGCCTGCTGGTCGGCCTGGAGGGCGAGGGCACGCAGCGCGACCAGACCCGGACCTGCCTGCAGAACGGCCAGGCCTGCCCGGGCCTGCTGGAATTTGGCGACGATCTCTCGGCCGCCACCCAGCGCTTCGCCCTCTACGCCCAGGACGAATGGAGCGTGGGCAAGCAATGGTCCTTCTACGCCGGCCTGCGCGGCGAGACCATCGCCACCCGCAGCTCGGCCGCCAACTACCGAGTCAGCAACCGCTCCAGCGTCTGGACCCCGCTGCTGCATGCCGTTTGGAAGTTCGACGAGAAAAGCCGCGACCAGATCCGCGCCAGCCTGACCCGCAGCTACCGCAGCCCGCAGCTGCAGGACCTGATCGCCCGGCCCGCCATCAACTCGCAATACCCCTGCCCGGACGGCCAGCCCTGCGGCGAGAACGCGGTCAACTACGCCGACCGCATGGGCAACCCCAATCTCAAACCCGAGCTGGCCACCGGCATCGATGTGGCCTACGAGCGCTATCTGAGCAAGGGAGGCATTCTCAGCGCCAGCCTGTTCTACCGCCGCATCAGCGATTTGATTCGCACCGACCCGCGCCTGGAGACGGTCAGCTGGGCCAGCGTGCCGCGCTGGGTCAGCAGCCCGCGCAATATCGGCAAGGCCGGCACCATGGGCCTGGAGCTGGAAGCCAAGTTCCGCTTGGACGAGTTCCTGCCCGAGGCCTGGCCGGTCTCGCTGCGCAGCAATCTGAGCCTGTTCCGCTCCTCGGTGGAGGGCATCCCCGGCCCCAATAACCGCCTGGATCAGCAGCCCCGCGCCACCGCCAATCTGGGGGCCGACTACCGGCTGCGCAGCCTGCCCCTGAGTCTGGGCGCGGGCCTGAACTGGACGCCCGCCGTCACCATCCAGCAGTCCGTGCTGAGCGAGGCCCACAACTCCCGCAAAGTGGTGCTGGACGCCTTTGCGCTCTGGAGCATCAACCCGATCGCCCAGCTGCGCCTGTCGGCCAGCAATCTGGATCCGCTGAACTACAGCAACGGCAATATCACCACCACGCCCGAACAGATCATCACGACGGACAGCGGCGGCCGCAGCTATACCAGCTGGCAACTGCGCTTGGAACTCAAGATCTAAGCCTGTACCGGGGCTCGCGGCCTGTTTGATCCAGAACAAGGCGCAGCCGGCGGCAAGCCACATACTGGCCCCGGGCGGTAATTGCCCGGCCGGTCAAGAAAGGTTTGCCATGGTTCAGAAGATGAAAGCCGCCGTCGTCCACGAGTTCGGCGCGCCGCTGCAGATCGAGGAAGTCGATGTGCCCGAAGTGCCTGACGGCCAGGTGCTGGTCAAGGTAGTCGCCTCGGGCGTCTGCCACACCGATCTGCATGCGGCCAACGGCGACTGGCCGGTCAAGCCCGCCCTGCCCTTCATCCCCGGCCACGAGGGCGTGGGCTTTGTGGCGGCGCTGGGCCGCGGCGTCAAGCATCTGAAGGAAGGCGACCGCGTCGGCGTGCCCTGGCTGCACAGCGCCTGCGGCCATTGCGAGCATTGCATCACCGGCTGGGAAACCCTGTGCGGCGAGCAGCAGATGACGGGCTACACCGTCAACGGCGGCTATGCCGAATATGTGCTGGCCGACCCCGGCTATGTGGGCCGCCTGCCCGATGCCCTGGCCTTCGACCCCGCCGCGCCCCTGCTGTGCGCCGGCGTCACGGTCTACAAAGGCCTCAAGGTGCTGGACTGCAAGCCCGGCGACTGGGTCGCCATCTCGGGCATAGGCGGCCTGGGTCATATGGCCGTGCAGTACGCTCAGGCCATGGGTTATCACGTCATCGCCGTGGACATCGCCGATGACAAGCTGGCGCTGGCGCGCGAGCTGGGCGCCGAGCTCTGCATCAACGCGCTGACGCAAGACCCGGTGCTTGAGGTACAGAAACATCTGCGCGGCGCCCATGGCGTGCTGGTCACGGCGGTGTCCAACAGCGCCTTCAAGCAGGGCGTGGGCATGTTGCACAAGCGCGGCACCATGTCCCTGGTCGGCCTGCCGCCGGGCGACTTTGCCCTGCCCATCTTCGACGTCGTGCTCAATGCCAAGACCATACGCGGCTCCATCGTCGGCACCCGCAAGGACCTGGAAGAAGCCCTGGCCTTCGCCGCCGATGGCAAGATCCGCACCCACTACCGCAGCGACAGGCTGGAATCCATCAACACCATCTTCGAGCAGATGAAGCAGGGCCGGATCGATGGCCGGGTGGTGATGGCCATCTAGGGCCTGACGATCCCAACGCGCCGCTACACTGCGACGGTCTTCCCAGGGCTGCCGCCGAACCGCTGCATTCAAAAATGCGATTTGCTTTGCTTCTACCAGCCATGCTCGCTGTGAGTGTCGGCACCACACTTGCAGGCACGATGCCCTGTGACAGGGCAAGCCTTTATGCCAGCCTCAAAGACGCTGAGGAGTCGGTTGCGCCGCCCAAGCTGAAGCGGGTGCAAGGTGCTTGGATTGCCCGGCTCGGGCTGCTTGACTCGCCGCTTGCCATGGACGGCTTCAAGTACGACGCCCTTGTCGATTCTTCTACCGGGCGAGCATGGCTGGTCCAATTTGCTGGCATTGCCGGGAGCGTGCGGTGGTTCGGGCCGGTACGAATTTCAACGGAGTCGCTGCTGGAGTGCCCCGAGGTCAAGTCAGCCAAGCTGTTGTCTGAACGCGCGGCTGCAAGAGCAGCATCGGCGGCTGCGCAATAAGGCGCTGCCCATCGGAGGCGTACATCCCGGCAACTTGGCTGCCCTGCAATTCGACCCGCATTCGCTCAAAAAATTGCGCCAGCAATTGCCCTCGGTGATCGTGCCTCCCCCGTCCTTCAGACACAGGTCCACGGCTCGGTAAGCAGCGTCCGCCGACGTCCGAACGACACGCCGTAGGCCACCGGCCGGGCCAGCAGCACCGGATCATCCGAGGGCCAGTTGCACATAGAAGGCAAAGCTTACCGGCCCCTTGCTCAGACGCTCGCGCAACTCATCTTCGAGAAAGTCGTCGGGCAATCGCCCCACCTGCTCCTCGCGCCAGGGGCTGGAGCGCCGCTGCCGCGAGCAGAACGTGGAGGCAATAGGGTTCGAGGTTTTTCATCATCGTCAGTCCAGCCGCAGGCTTTGCTCCATCGTGAAACATTGATCCCAGATATAGACGTCGAAGGCCGCCAGGCGCGGGGCCCACTTCGGCGTCAGCGTGTTCACGCACTGCGCAGCGACGCGATCGATGTAGTGATCGAACACGGCCCAGGGGTTGCTCTTGTCGCGCGGGTCCATGCCTTCGGCCAGCGGCGTCGTCTGCAGCGCTTTGCCCGCCGCGGCCTTCAGGTCCAGCAGGAACTCGTGCTGTGCCAGGACATCGGCCTTGCTGCCTACCCGCGCCACATGGCCCGAGACCAGCCAGTCAAAGTCCAGCGACTTGATCCGCTCGACCTGTGCGAAATAGCCCGGCACATCTTGCGCCAGCGCAAGGCGGCGCCAGGGCATCCAGCCGGGGAAGATCAGGTCGACCACCATCAAGGTGCGCTGCTCGGGAGCGTGGATGAAGATATTGCCCGGTTCGTGGCCATTGCCATGATAGGAAAGCTGTAGTCGCTGTCCGCCGACCTCCAAGATGTGTTTGTCACGGAAGGTCAGCGTGGGCAGCGGGCGCTTGGGGTCTTTGGCACGGGCGAGGATGGCCTTCGTCTCCTCGTGCGCGACGATCACCGGCTTCTTCGCCAGATTGGCGACGAAGTCGCCCGCCGCGCCGATATGGTCGATGTGCGCGTGGCTGTAGACGATGTGCGTGACCGGCTTGTCGGTCACCTCGCGGATCGCCTGCGGCAGGAAGGCGGCCAGCGGCGGCGGCACGTCGGCCAGGATCACACCTCGGTCGTGCACCAAGAACATCGCCTGATAGACGTTCTCGGTGACCATGTACAGGCCACGGCCGAGTTGCTGCAGGCGGTAGCCCTTGGCGGCATCGATCGCCGGGCCCTTGGCGGCCTCTGGAATGTCCATGTACTTGCCGGTGCGCGCGCCAATGGTAGCGATCTCGGGCATGCCGTGGTAGCCCTCGCCAGCGGCGCAGCCGGGCGCCTTGCACGTGTCGTGTGCGAAAGCACTGGTGCTGCAGGTCACGAGCAGGGCCGCGGCGACGCTGCTAGCCACGGCGGCGGCTGAAGCCCAGCGCGGCACCGTGGGCATCGTGAGGAGGTGTGTGTCAGTTGTAGATGTCATGGTGAAACCTTTGGAGTCAGTTGCCAGCGCTCTTCGAATCGATGAGGCTTGGCAAACAGTTCATGTCACTCATGGATTTCGTAGTGAAAAACCTTGGAGATGACCTGCCAGCGCCCATCGACCTGGATGAGCGTCAGCAGATCGATGAAGTGCTTGGGCGGGATCGAGCACTGCAGGCGCGCGTGGGCAGTGACCGGGCCGATGAGCTCGATCGACAGCACGCGATCGGTGCGCGGCTGGCCGCTGGCCGCGGGTGCCGGGCGCGCATCGACGACCGGGAAGTACTCGTCCATGCGCCAAACAATGGGTTTGTCGCCCACCGCCGTGGCGTACAGCGCCTGCGGATGGAAGACCCGGGCCAGGCGCTGGGTGTCGCTGTGGTACAGCCCGTCGAAATACAGCTGGAGCACCGCGTGGATGGCGACGAAGTCGGCGGCAGCCCCGGTCATGGCGCCACCGCCGCTTTCTGCGCCCGCTCGCGCAACACCGTGACCGTCTCGCCGGCGATCCCCCAGTTGTCGGTCTCGACCTCCTCGATCACGACAAAAGTGGTCGCGGGATTCTTGTCGAGCACCTGCTCCAGCAGGTCCGTAACGCCGCGCATGAGCTGCGCCTTCTGCTCGCGCGTCGCACCTTCGCGCGTGATCTGAATCTGCACATAAGGCATGCTTGACTCCTCAGTTGCTCAGACCTTCTGCCTGCATCGACGCCTGCACCGCAGGCCGCTTCGAAACACGCGCCATGAAGGCGCCGATGTGCTCGAGGTCCGTGAGATCGATCTGCACGTAGGGCGCCCAACGCAGCACGGTGAACAGGTAGGCATCCGCCGCCGTAAAGGTCTCGCCCGTCAGGAAACTCTTGCCGGCGAGTTGCCCGTCGAGCCAGACCAGCTTCTTGCGCAACACCACGGCAAGCGCCCTCTTGGCCACGGCATCCACATCGCCATGGAATAGCGGCGTGAACGATTTGTGGATCTCGGAAGCGATGTAGTTCTGCCACTCCATCACGCGGTAGCGCGCCGGGCTGCCCGCTGCGGGCATCAGCGCGCGTGCGTCGGCATGGTCGGCGATGTACTGCGCGATCACCGGACCTTCGGACAGGCGCGTGCCATCGGCCAACTCGATCACCGGCACCTGGCCCTTGGAGTTGATGGCGTAGAAGTCGCGGCCATCGGCGGTGAGGTGCTTGGCGGTATCGACCTTCTCGAGCGTGAAAGAGCTGCCGCTTTCGCGCAGCAGGATGTGCGGGGCGAGCGAGCAAGCGCCGGGAGCGTAGTAGAGCTTGAAAGAGGTTTGCATCGAAGGACTCCTTGTGTCCGGGTTGTGATGCAATCACTGTATTGGCGATGCAATCGACAATAAATTGGATTGCACTCAATTGACCAATTACAGGGAGATCAACAATGAGTCGCCAGTTCGACGATCTGCGCCTGGGCAGCATCGAGTTGTTTTGCCTCACGGCGCAGCACCAGGGATTCACCGCCGCGGCCAAGGCGGCGGGGCTGACAGCCGCAGCGGTCAGCCGCTCGGTCGCTCGGCTCGAAGAGCGCTTGGGCGTGCGCCTCTTGATGCGAACGACGCGCCAGGTTCGACTGACCGAGGTGGGGCAGCGCTACTTCGATCAATGCCGCCAGGCGCTGGGCCAGTTGAGTGAAGCCGAGCGCGAGGCCTCCGGCCAGCAATTGAAGCCCTCGGGCCTGGTACGCATGAGCCTGCCCACCTCCTACGGTCACTACCGCGTGCTGCCGCTCTTGCCCGCCTTCAGCCGCAAATACCCCGAGATCGAAGTCGAGGTCCAACTCTCCAACCGCAATGTGGACTTTACCGACGAAGGCTTCGACCTCGCCGTGCGTGGCCGTGTGCAGCCCGACTCTGGGCTGGTGGCGCGCAAGCTCGAAGACGCCCCACTGCTGATCGCTGCGGCGCCGGCTTACCTCAAGAGCCACCGCGCGCCACGCACGCCGGACGATCTGGTGCGGCATGAATGCATTCAGTTCGTCTTGCCGAGCAACGGGCAGATCGTGCCCTGGCTGCTGCGCAACGGCGAGCGCCTCGTCGAGTGGCCGACGCAGGGCAAGCTGCGCTGCGCCGAAGACATCCTCGGCCCGATCAGCCTGGCACGCGCCGGCGCGGGTCTGGTGCAAACTTACCGCTTCCTGGTCGAGGACGATCTGCGCGAGGGCCGGCTGGTCGAGGTACTGGCCGATTACGCCGGCGCGTCGCGGCCGTTCTCCCTTCTCTACCCCGGCAAGCGCCATATGCCCTTGCGGGTGCGGGCATTGATCGATTTCCTGCTGGCCTCCCTGGGGCCGCGGCCCCAAGGCCCCCAATTGCCCAGCCGCCACGCGCCCTGACCTGTCCATCAAGACAGGTCTTGGCGCAAGGTGGATCCCGGCTTCGGGCGCCCCATTCGTCGACCGCAAGGCCTGCTCTGCCAAGCAAAGACTCCACGGCGAGGACAAACCAGCGAGCGCTGAGGCAGCCACTGGCGGCCTGTATCACGAACAAGGACACTCGCGCCCCAAAAGACAGAGCCACACATGCGACTTGCGTGTAGAGGGTGAATTGAACGAAGCGGAGATCAGCGCAACACCAATCGCCCCTAAAGCAGTTCATCGGCCGCCGATCAACCTCGAGAGTTGCGCCGCCCACAATGAACTCATTCGCAGAAAGATCATGATGACGATTGCCCCAGGCTTGCGGCATGCCATTCAGCGGACTTCGGCTCTAACGCCGCAGGTAGGCATACAGCAGCCACGCCTGGACCAGGGCCGCATGTCGGTGCTGCTGTAGTTTTCCTCGAGCGCAGGGCCAAAAGTGCATCGCTTCGGCCCTATAAAGTCAATGCAGCGCGAGACGGGGCTGCATTGCAGGGGGAAGGGCGCGCCGACCATCCTGGTGTCAGTTAACGCGCGTTGGAGGTCTGCCGCGAGAAGCGCGAATACATGCCAGGTTGCTTCACCATGGGGCCTCATGTACGAGGCAAGTAAACCTGCACCCAGTGTGCCGCCCGCTGACGCAAGCTGCGATGCTGGCCGAGATCTTCGGCAAGCGGGCCTGTCCGAATTTCCGTGTGTGAGGCTCATTGAACCTTCACTGATTTCGTGAAGCTGGCTGGGGATCTTACGGGCTCGATTTCGTGAATCGGTCTT
>NZ_JACHLP010000013.1 GCF_014204525.1 Roseateles oligotrophus | reverse complement strand
CCACTCGCTACGAAAAGCTGGCCGAACGGTTTACCTCGTTCATCAGTCTCGTCGGCTCCATCGTCTGCATGACTTGAATGTCAACACACCCTAGTCATGTGGACAAGGGCTTGATGTGCGTGTTTGCCCGTGGATGTTGCGTAAAGAGAGCGCGTTATTGATGCATCGGCGTGCCAAATTACCATTTTTGTCGCCAGGGCGACGCATGCTGCGGGCCGCAATCCAGCAGGCACGCAAGTGCCAGCGCTGTCAACGCAAAAAGCTGTGGATAAAAAAAGTACAAGCCCCTGCTTATCCACAGGCGCGGCGGCGAAGCCAAGCTTGTTATCTGTTAGACCCTGGCTAAACAAGCCCTTCGCACACATGCTTATAACTAGACTAAGTCTTTGTTTTTAAATATGAAAAGTAGCTTATCCACAGAAACATGCGCCCTCTACTAAGACAACTAAATTGAAATATTTAAAAACCATGAATACAGAAGAGGACAAGATTTTTTTCAAGCTGCACAGTCTGCGGATACGCCGAAAAAGTCGTGCCACACTTGCGTCCCATGGACATCGCTGGACTGCAAAAGCGGCTGCGCCAGTTCGCCTCGGAGCGTGACTGGCAGCCTTACCAAACCCCAAAAAATCTGGCCATGGCCATGGTGGTTGAGGCGGCCGAGCTGGTGGAAATCTTCCAGTGGCTGACGCCCGAGGAATCGCAGCAGATCGCCAGCAAACCCGAGCAACACCAGCATCTGGGCGAAGAGATCGCCGATGTGATGCTGTACCTGCTGCAGATCGCCGATCACAGCGGCGTGGACCTGGAGGCTGCGGTGGAACGCAAGCTCGCCCTGAACGCCATCAAGTACCCAGCGCCCTGATTCCCCTGCCTTTTTTTTGAATTCTTCTGTCTTGAGCCGCATGCAGACGATTGCCGTCATCGACTTTGAAACCAGTGGTCTGGCGCCAGGCGGAGGCGGGCGTGCGACCGAGATCGCGGCCGTGCTCGTGCGTGATGGACGCGTTGTGGGTAATTTCCAGAGTCTGATGAAGACGGGGGTATGGGTACCCCCCTTCATCGAACAGCTGACGGGCATCAGCAATCAAATGCTGGATGAGGCTCCGCCGGCTGCCGAGGTGATGCGCGAGGTGGCGGCCTTCACCCAGGGCTGCCCCATCGTGGCGCATAACGCGCCATTTGACCGTGGCTTCTGGCAGGCCGAGCTGGCCTTGGCCGGCTGCGAACCCGATCCGGCGCATGAGTTTGCCTGCACGGTGCTGCTGGCTCGACGCATCTACCCCGAGGCGCCCAGCTGCAAGCTGGGTCAGCTGGCCCAATTCCATCGGTTGCCGGACTCGGGCCGCGCTCACCGGGCCCTGGCCGATGCCAGCACCACCGCCCATCTTCTGCTGCGCATCCAGCAAGATGTGGCGCGTATTTTTGCGGCGGAGCTGGGGGGCTTGCCGGTGGACCACGCCTTGTTGATGCATTTGCAGCGGGCCAATAAGGCCGCCATGAAGCGTGCGGTGCAGGACTTTGTGCGCCGCCGCCATCCTGTGCAAAGCACCGCTTGATTTGGTGTTTAGCCGCCGCCGCCAGTCTTGCTTCGCCGAGGTCAGCGTAGTTTTAGGGCCTAAAAAATTGTGCTGTCAAGAGCCGCTCCGTGCCGCTTTGGCGCGCAAAATCCTGCCCTTCCGTTTCATTTAGCCACCAGCCCACAGGCCCAGCGCGGCCGGTTCCCAAGAGCGACTCGAGATTTCTCGTGCCGGGCTTTGGCTTTGTTTCCCAGAGTTTCTTCGTATGTCGAGTATTCAGGTTCGCCCCGCCACACTGCGTGATGCCAAGGGCATTGCCGAAATTCATGTCGCGGCTTGGCAAGACGCCTACAAGGGCTTGCTGCCCGATGCCGTGTTGGACGCCATGTCGGTGCAAAAGCGCCAGGCTTTCTGGCGCGAGGCCATCGATCTGTGCGAGCCCCAGGTGGTGGTGGCCCATATCGACAACGAGTTGATGGGTTTTGTCGGCTTTGACCGTTCGCGCGACAAGGGCACGCCCTCCAGCACCGGCGAGATCTGGGCCATGTATGTGAACCCCGTGCACTGGGACAAGGGCGTTGGCCTGGCCCTGTGGGATGCCGCCCGTGACGGCCTGCAAGAAGAAGGCTGCACCAAGGTCACGCTGTGGACCTATCTGCGCAATGAACGCGCCCTGCGCTTCTTCGAGCTGGCCGGCTTCAAGCGCGAGCTGGGCAGTGCCAAGACCACCGAAGTCGGCGGTACCCGCCTCGAAGAGCTGCGCCTGCATCGCTCATTGGTCTGAGACAGGACACAAGCCCCGGAAGGGGCTTGTGACTGTCGAAGGCCAAGCGGCGATACAAGCCGCTTGGCTGAGGTCGGACACAGGGTCCGGAAGGACCATGTGCCTACCGAAGGCCTGAGCGCGATACCCGCGGACTGGCTGAGGTTGGCTAACAACTCAGCCCGGGCTCTTCACCTCGTCCGCGGCCGCTGGCACCTCTAAGGCTTGCCCATTCCAATGCGCGAAGCGATAGCCGCGCTCCTTCAAGGCTTGGATCAGCAAGGGCAGGGCCTGGCTAGTGACCGCGTGGATATCGTGCATCAGCACGATGCCGCGGCCTGCGCGCTCCAATTCCTTCACGACTCTTTGCACAATCGATTCGGCCGATGGATCGGCCCAATCCAGGGAGTCGACGTTCCACAGCACCAGGCGCAAATGCTGCTGTTCGATGGCTGCTAAAACCTCCTCGTTCAAGGCGCCATAAGGCGCGCGGAACATATTTGTCCGTGCCGGCCCGGGAGGGACGGCCAGGTCCAGCAAGTCCTGCGTGCTGGCAATTTCCTGTTTGATCCTGGCCGGGCTCAGCTTGGGCATTTGCGGGTGGCTATAACTGTGGTTACCGATGGCGTGGCCGGCCTCAGCCATCTGGCGAACCAGTTCTTGGTTGCGCCCCAGCGGGCTTTGAATCTCCTTGCCGTCCTTGATTTCCTTGGGCTCGGCCAGGTTGTGGCCCAGTTGGAAAAACAGCGCCTTGATCTTGTGCTCGGCCAGGGTGGCGAGGATATTGGGGGTGTGGACCGGGTGCGGGCCGTCATCAAAGCTCAGCAAGACGGTCTTGGGCGCGAGTTCCAGGGCCCGCCATTGATGGTCGCGGGCCAGTTTGGCCTGCTCATGCTCGTCGAGCGGAACCGCCGCAGCGCTCAATTCCTTTCTCAGCAAAGCATCCACATCGATCTGTTGCTGCAAGCTGGCCAGATGCTGGGCCTGTCGGTTTTGCAGGGCGGCATTGCCCTTGTCGCGCAAGGCCCGCAGGCGCTGCAACAGGGTCTGCAACTGCTCGTGGAGATCGGCCTGCAGACCGAATTGCAGGCGCATCTCATTCACCAGGGGGCGCAGCGCCAGGAGCTCGGTGCTTTCCTCGGGGACGGACAAGGCCGTCTCCAGCACTGCGTGCAGCGGGCCGGCCTGGCCTGCGTGGGCGGCACTGCTGAGTTCAAGCAGCAGGCGCTGAGTCTCGCGGTTTTGTCGTGCCTGCAGGGTCTTCAAGACTTGCAGGGCCTGGGCCATGCGTTTGTCGTTGCTGGGAAGTGCCGACAGGAGCAGGGATTTTTGCCCTTCCAGCAAGAGCGCGGAAACACGCTCATTCAGGCGTACATTGCTGGTGACCGCTGGTTTTGGCGCGCTGGCGGCGGCATCGATGGGCAGGGAATTGGCCGGTGATTCGGCCGCAGCTCGCCGTCAGGCCGGCCAGCCAAACGGCGGCGATGGTGCAGGGAATCGAGGTCTTCAACATGGCGGGAATTCTAGGGTTGTCGTACTTCCTTACTTCCTTGTTGCAGTGACAAAAGAGTTTCTCCGTGAAGGGATTTTGTCTAGCAAGGACGGGGTAAAGTAATGGCCCCTTACTTTCAGATCTAACTCCAAGTGCTGGCTAAGCTCACCGTCAAGAATCAACTGACCCTCCCGAAAAGCGTGACCCAATCCCTGGGGCCCGTGCAGTACTTTGAAGTCCAGGAAAAAGCCGGGCAAATCATCCTCACCCCGGTGCGCATCCAGCGTGGCGACGCTCTGCGCGCCAAATTGGCCGAGCTCGAAATCGGCGCCAAAACCATCGAGAGCGCCCTGAGCTGGGCCGGCAAAAAAACGGCTGCCGAAAAAACATCGAGCCCAAAAACGGTGGCCAAAAAAATCAGCGCCGAAAAAACGGCCGCGCTCAAAAAAACGGCGGTAAAACCATTGAGTCAGGCGGCCGCAGCAAAACCGCTGAAGTCGCCCGCAAAAAAGGCCGGTAAAACCATCGAGACCCCGCTGCGCGCCAAAACGCCGGCCAGAAAATCGGCGCCAAAACCATTGAGTGCCGCTACCGCCGTGCTGGCTCAAAAAACGCTTAAAAAAACAGCATCCGAAGTCAAACAAGCGAGCCGCCCCGTGCGCCCTTCCGTGCAGGCAAAAGCCAGTAAGCGCGGCAGCAGCAAGGCATGAGCAGGATGAGCAAGCACAAAAAGAATGCGGCCCGGCCCTGCGTGGTGTTTGATACCGGCGTGCTTCTGCATGCCTTGCTGCTCAACGATGAGCGGGCCAAGCAGTTGCGCATGAGCTGGCAGGCGGGTGCTTGTCGGCCCCTGATCGGCACCGGCAGCGCCCAGGCCTTGATCCAGGCCCTGAGCTATCCGGCGCTGGCCTTGGATGAGTCGCAGCAGCATGAGTTGCTGGCCGACTTTCTGCCTTATGCTGAGGTCGTGGTTGCGCAGGCAAAAGGTGTTAGGAGGCCGGCGCAGACCCAGGGTCAGGTCTTGCCCGCGGCATTGCAAGACCTGCTGGCCGCGGCCGGGGATCGGGTGGACTGCCTGGTCAGCGACACGGTCAAGCCGGCAAAAGTGGGTGTTTGCCGTGTTGCCAGCAGCGAGGAGTTTTTGGCCTCACTCTGAGTCGCAACCCTGCCGACGGTAAGCTTTGATTTTCAAAAAATAGCCAGCCCCGCCTGAGTGGGCCGATCGAGGGTATTTGACAGGCATGTGGAGAGTGGTTTTTTACGAGCGCAGGGGTGGGCGCGTTCATGTCGACCGCACGGGCCCATGGCTACCAACCAAGAAGCTGGCGCAGCAATGGGCCCATTGGTTTGGCGCCCTGGGCTATCACGTGGCCTTGCAGGACCAGGGCGGTGAGTTGGAGCGGCACCAGCTAGGCCTGCCCGGCTGAGTCTGCCGCGGCATGGGCGGCCTCCGCGCCGCGCGGGCAAAACCCTTTGTTTTCCAAAGCCCAGCCCTCCAGGGCATTGGGTGTGCTGTGCTGCATCACATGCAGGGTGCTCAGGCCTTTGGCCGCGGCGCGGGCCACCAAGGCCTCGGCCTGGGCGGCCGTCAGCTGGCTGGCAAAGCGCGTCCAGCGCTTGATCAGCAGGGGCTGTTGCCAGGCGTCTTCCAGCGCCCAGCGGATCTGCTGTTCCTGGTCCAGCTCTTTGACGGCCAGCACGCGCGGAGCCAGTGCCATGATGAAGCGGTTGAAGTCGGCGCGCAGGCCCTCGGAAGGCAGCAGGCTTTCAATGCGGGCCAGGCGCTGGCTCCAGCCGGGCTTGGCCAGCTGGCGCGTCACCAGGGCTTGCAAGGCCTGGATGGGGTTGAACAGGCGCAGGCGGTTGGGTGGCAGCACGCTCAGCGGTATGCGTGCCGCTTCCTCATGCGGGAGCTCGGTGACAAAGCTGCACAGCACGGCGATGCGCCGCCATTCCGCCGGGCCCAGGCCGGCCAGGTTTTGAATCGGGCCTTGCTCCACGCTGTCTGCCACGCTTTGCGCGCTGGCCCAATCATGCTGGGCCTTGGCGGTATTGGCGGCGCGGCTCATGGTGACGATATTGCCGGCGGCATAGCCGGCGTCGTTGCGGACCCGGTCGATCGAGCGTTGCTGGCGAGGGCCGGCTTTGGGCTTCAGCTCCTGGCGGGTGATGGGGCAGTGGCTGACATCGATCTGCTGCAGGAAATTAGGTGTCAGCTGCACATCCTCGAAGCTGCGGCCGCGGGCCCAGGCATGGGTGCGCAGCTGCAGCCACAGGCCGGCATGGCTGTGGCTGCGCAGGCTGCGGTGGCCGAAGGTGGCGCGGCCGGCCTGCCAGCCCTGTTGCAGCGGGGAATGCTTGAACAGATGCTCGACCGGCGGCGTCAGGCCGTGCTGGGCGAAGTCCCAGCCCAGGGCCAGGCCCAGGCTTTGATGGGCCGGCAATTCGTCCGGCCTGGCAGCTGCTTTGGGGGCAGGGTTGTCAAAACCCAGCAGCGCTTGCTGATCTGGGGCTGTCGATTGCGGGAACTTCTTTGTCCTTGCTGCGATCTGTGCCATTTCATGCTCCGGTGTTGCCGACCCCCACAAGCCAAGCGAGGACCTTGTGGCACAGTGTCAGCGGTCGCTAGCTCATGGCGTGAGCCAGCGGCCGCCCAAAAAACAGGGGGTCAAATGGACAGAACCGAACGTTTCTACAAGATCGAGCTCTTGATTCGCAACCGGGAGTGCGTCAGCTTCGCCACTTTGCTGGAGGCGCTGGAGGTCTCGCCCGCCACGCTCAAGCGCGATCTGCAATACCTGCGCGAACGCATGGATGCGCCGATCGAGTACGACGCCCAGGCTAACGGTTATCGCTTGGTCCAGGCGGCGGATTCGCAGGGCCGCGGGCGCACGCATGAGTTGCCGGGCGTGTGGTTCAGCGAGAAGGAGCTGCATGCCTTGCTGACCATGCATCAGATGCTTTCGGGCCTGGACGAGGATGGCATCCTGAGCCGCCATCTGCAGCCCATGTTCGACAAGCTCAGCGGCATGCTGGGCGCCGATGAGGCGGAGGCCAAGGCCTTGACGCAGCGGGTCAAGCTGATCAGCACGGCCAAGCGGCGCGTGCCCTCGGAGTTTTTCGAGACCGTGGGCAGTGCCGTGGTGAAGCGCCAGCGCCTGCGCCTGCACTACCGCAGCCGTGGGGCCGGCAGTGCTTTGAAGGAACGCCTGGTTTCACCACAGCGCCTGGTGCACTACCGCAATACCTGGTATCTGGACGCCTGGTGCCATCAGAGCGAGGGCTTCCGCCGCTTTGCCCTGGATGCGATGGAGGCGGCCGAGCTTTTGCCCGAGCGCGCCCGTGCGGTGGCGATCAAGCAGCTGGAGGCGGAACTGGATCAGGGCTATGGCATCTTCGCCGGCGCTAAAACGCGTGAGGCACAGCTGATCTTCAGCGCCGAGGCGGCGCAATGGGTGGCGCGGGAGGAATGGCACCCGGCTCAGCAAAGCGAGTGGCTGGCCGATGGGCGCTGGCGCCTGCGCGTGCCCTATGTGGATGCCACCGAGTTGCTGATGGACTTGCTGCGGCACGCGGGTCAGGTCGAGGTGTTAGGCCCGGCCGAGCTGCGCGCAGCCTTCGCAAAGCGGCTGCGGCAGGCGGTGCAGGCCTTGGCTTGAATCAGAGCAATTCGGCCGGCACATTGCCGCCGTTGTCGGCCAGCTTTTGCAGCACGGTCTTGTGCAACCACATATTCATCTGGGCCGAGTCGCCCATCTTGTCGGCCGGGCAGCCCAGCTCGGTGGCCAGTTCCTTGCGCGAGGCCAGGCTGCTGTCCAGGCCCAGCAGCTTGAGCAGGTCGACGATGGAGACCTTCCAGTTCAGCTTTTCAGGGTGGGCGGTGGCCAGGGCCTCCAGCTGGGAAACCACGTCCACCACCGAGATGGCGACGGGGGCCGCGGGTGCAGCGGCAGCGGTGGGGGCGGCCTCGGCGGCTGGGGCCGGTGCGGCGGCGGCGTCTTTGTGGCCAAAGCCCAGCTTGTCGAGAATCTTGCCGAAAAAGCTCATGTCTTGTCCTTAGAAAGAGGTGGAGATGGAAGGCGCAAGCTTGCTGCATTCCGGCGTCAAAAAGATGAACTTTGGCTAGGTGTTTTCAGCGTCGCCCGTTTCGGCGTCAGCCTCGGCGGCCTGCTGTTTTTGCAGGCGCTCGCTATGCCAGTAGACGTCGTCGCCGCCCAGGCCGTCCAGATTGGCCCGGTTGAGCACGCGGGCCAGCACGAAGAGCAGGTCGGACAGGCGGTTCAGGTATTGGCGCGGCGCGGTGTTGATGGGCTCCGCGGCGGCCAGGGCGACCACGGCGCGTTCGGCGCGCCGGGCCACGGTGCGGCAGACATGCGAGATGGCGGCACTGCGGGTGCCGGCCGGCAGGATGAATTCCTGCAGCCGGGGCAGGGCGGCGTTGTAATGCGCCAGGGCCTGGTCCAGGCCCAGCACGGCGTCCATCTTCAGCAATTCATAGCCGGGCATGCAGAGCTCGCCGCCCAGATTGAAGAGCTCGTGCTGGATGGTGATGATCAGCTCGCGCACATCGTCCGGCAGGGGTTCGGCCAGCAGGACGCCCAGCTGGGAATTCAGCTCGTCCACATCGCCCATGGCCTGCACGCGCAGATGGTCTTTGGGCACGCGGCTGCCATCGCCCAGGCCGGTCGTGCCGTCGTCGCCGGTGCGGGTGGCAATGCTGGAGAGTCGGTTGGCCATGGCTTGCGGAGCTGTGAGAGTGGATCAAGCCCGGCATCATGCCCGATGCCGGCTCGACCCCGGGCATGAAAAGGCTTTAAACGCGCTCAGTGGCGTTTTCCGCTGCGATGGAAGGCGGGCTTGTCCGCGGCGTGTTGATCGCCTCCTGGGCCCTTCTGAGGCGGCGCATGAACCCTTTGCACCGCCTCGGGCGGGTGAGCTTCCGGTGGGGGGCGGCGGAACTCCTGCAGGATCAGACCGAAGAGGTCGAAGCGGATGGCGCCCACGACGGCCAAGACGATGGCCAGCACGATCAGGATCAGGGTTAGATCAGGCATGAGATGCTCCGGTGCTTGCTCATTGATGGCTCAATGGTGGCACTCGGAGCTGGCCTGGGCAAGCGGCTTGTGGAGCCGCTTTGCCTGGAATCAATTAAAACTGATGGTTGTATTGCACGCCGAACAGCACGGAGCTGATGTCGTAGTGGCCACGGATGGTGGCGCAGCTGGAGGTGTTCAGATCCGGGCGGCAGGAGGCTTGACCACCGTAGTCGGCATTGCTGATGCTGCTGCTGCCAACCTTGACGTAGCTCAGCGCCAGATCGACCGAGTTCTTGGCGCTCAGCTTCCAGTTCAGGCCACCCGACAGCCACAGGCGGTCGTTGTCCGGCAGCGAGGGCGTGCGGTTGGCGGTGCTGACCGGCGAGCCGTCATAGGCCAGGCCTGCACGCAGCTTGAACTGATCGTTCAGCTGATAGTTCATGCCGACGGAGTAGCGCAGGGTATTGCTCCAGTTCTCCGGGGTGACGGAGTCGGGCAGGCTGTTGGCGAAGTCAACCCGCAGTTCCTGGAAGCGCGAGTGGCGGGTCAGGGTCAGGTCGGCCATCAGGGCCAGCTTGTCCATCTGCTTGAAGGCGGAAAAGGACAGGGACTCGGGCGTGACGACGTCCAGGCTGGCATCGCTATCGCTGTACTTCTTGACCAGATTGGCTTGCACGACGCTGCCCAGGCCGGGCTTGATGCCATTGATCACCGTGGCGATATTGGCGGCCTGCATCTGCACCTGCCAGCGGGCATCGCCGCTCAGCTGGTGCTTGATCTTGGAGCGGTAGGCGATGCCGAAACGGGTGTCCTTGTCATAGCTGTACAGCAGGCCCAGATTGAAGCCATAGCCCCAGTTCTTGCCTTCCACATCGACGCGGCCGGAGTAGTCCGGCGTGCCCGACATCTTCTGGATCAGGCCGGCCACCATGGCCGGGGGCAGGGCGCCCAGCAGAGGCTTCATGGCCGGGTCACCCAGCACGCCGGAGCCGAAGTCCGCCGCCTTGGACAGCTTGCCCTCGATGTACTGGGCGCTGAGGCCGCCGCCTAGGCTCAGCTGCTCGTTGACCTTGAAGGACAGCGCGGGGTTCAGGGCCACGGTCTTGAGCTCGGTGCCTATGGAGTTGTAGCGGCCGGCCCAATCGCTGTTGTATTCGCTCTTGGAGCCGAAGGGCACGAAGACGCCGAAGCCGGCGACCAGGCGATCCGACAGCTGGTAGCTCAGATAGCCATGGGGCACGGCCGTGGTGTTGACGAATTTGCCGCTGTCGCCGCTCAGGGGACGGCCCAGCACGGTCGTGCTGCCACGGTCTTCATAGCTGCCGCTAGGAGCGACGACGGTCAGCACGCCGGAGGCGTTGACGCCCTTCAGGCGGCTCAGGCCGGCCGGGTTGTAGAACAGCACCGAGGCGTCTTCGGCTTCGGCGGCATTGGCATTGGCCGTGCCCTGGGCGGACGCTGATTGCGAACCGAAGTGGTAGCCCGAGGCCATGGCGGCTTGGGCAACAAGGCTGGACAGCAGGGCGGCGGAGATCGAGGTGAGGTTGAATCGCATGGCTTGTCTTAGGAATAGTTATCGAGGCCGCGCCTTGAACGGCAAGCGGGGCAGGGCGGGCGGACGTAGGCTAACCGAATAAATCGGCGAGTTTTTGCCAGTAGAGAGCGCCCTCTAGAGCGGGCGTGAATGAACGTCGGCAAGCGGCAACAGCCGGGCTTTTCCTGTTTGCTGTTCGCACGCTTGAGCGCTGCCGAGGCCTGCGTCCAGCCTGCCTAGAATCGGGGCGCGGGATGGTCCTGCAAGGAAGCCTTCGATGCACGATGCTGACTACCGAATGCGGGCCATGCCGGCCGCCATGCTGCAGGCCTTGCAGCAGCGTTTTGGCCCGCGCTGCCACACCGGCCTGGCCATGCGCGAGCAGCATGGCCGCGATGAGTCGCCTTTCGATGTGCCGCCGCCCGAGGCCGTGGTGTTTGCCGAGAGCGAGGACGACGTCGCCTTCACCCTGGCCCTGGCGCATGAACACTCGGTGCCGGTGATTCCCTACGGCAGCGGCACCTCGCTGGAGGGCCATCTGCTGGCGGTGCAGGGCGGCGTGAGCCTGGATGTCTCGCGCATGAACAAGATCCTGCTGATCAATGCCGAGGACCTGACCGTGACGGTGCAGGCCGGCGTCACCCGCCAACAGCTGAATGCCGAGCTGCGCCACGCGGGCTTGTTTTTTCCGATCGACCCGGGTGCCGATGCCTCGCTAGGCGGCATGGCGGCCACCCGGGCCAGCGGGACCAATGCGGTGCGCTACGGAACCATGCGTGAGAACGTGCTGGGCCTGGGCGCGGTGACGGCCCAGGGCCAGGTCTTGCGCACCGGCACGCGGGCGCGCAAGAGCAGCGCCGGCTACGACCTGACCCGTTTGCTGGTGGGCAGCGAGGGCACGCTGGCGGTGATCACCGAGGTCTGCCTGCGCATCTACCCCCTGCCCGAGGCGGTGTCGGCGGCCGTTTGCTTCTTCCCCACGGTGGATGCGGCCGTGCAGACCACGATTCAAATCATCCAGATGGGCCTGCCCATCGCCCGCTGCGAATTGCTGGATGCCAACACGGTGCGGGCTGTCAATCGACACGACCAGTTAGGCCTGCGCGAGGCGCCCATGCTCTTGATGGAGTTCCATGGCTCGCCCAGCGGCGTGGCCGAGCAGGCGCAAGCGGTGCAGGAGATCGCTCGCGAGCTGGGCGGCGAGGATTTCGACTGGGCCAGCACGCCGGAGGCCCGCACGCGCTTGTGGACGGCGCGCCATCACGCTTACTTGTCGGCCGTGCAGAGCAAGCCCGGCTGCCGCTGCGTAACGACCGATACCTGCGTGCCCATCTCGCGCCTGGCCGAGAGCATCAACACCTCGGTGGCCGAGGTGGAGGCGGCCGGCCTGCCCTATTTCCTGGTCGGCCATGTGGGTGACGGCAATTTCCATCTGGGCTATCTGATCGATCCGGCTTTGCCGCATGAGCGCGAGACCGCCGAACGCTTGAGTCACCAGATGGTGATGCGTGCGCTGAGTCTGGAAGGCACTTGCACCGGCGAGCACGGCATCGGCCTGCACAAGCAGGGCTTTTTGCTGGAAGAGGCGGGTGAGCCTGCTGTGGCGATGATGCGCAGCATCAAGCAGGCCCTGGACCCGCGCAACATCATGAACCCGGGCAAGATTTTTCAGCTCTGAAGGCGGGGCTCAGTGCGTTGGCGCCGGCACCGACCAGCGCTTGCTGACCTCGCCCTTGTCGCCCACGCTTTCCAGCTGCACGCCAAAGCCCCACAGCCGGGCCACATGCTTGAGCACCTCCTGCGCGCTTTCGTGCAGGGGGCGGTTCATATGCTGGGTGTGGCGCAGCGTGAGGGAGCGGTCGCCGCGCAGATTGACGTTCCAGACCTGGATATTGGGTTCGCGGCTGCTCAGGTCGTACTGGCGTGACAAGGCCTCGCGCACATGCTGGTAGCCGGCATCGTCGTGGATGGCGGAGATTTCGTACTCGCTCTGCGCCTCGTCATCGACGATGGAGAAGAGCCGGAACTCACGCATCAGATGCGGGCTGAGGAACTGGCCGATAAAGCTCTCGTCCTTGAAGTTGCGCATGGCCTGGTCCAGCGTGGGCAGCCAATCGGCGCCAGCGATATCGGGGAACCAGCGGCGGTCTTCCTCGGTGGGCCGCTCGCAGATGCGCTTGATGTCGGTGTACATGGCGAAGCCCAGGGCATAGGGGTTCAGGTTCGCCATCGGCTGTTGAGCCACCACATTGGTGTGGGACTTGAGCCATTCGATCATCATGCCGTCGCTCAAATAGCCGTCGTCATACATCTGGTTCAGCAAGCGGTGGTGCCAGAAGGTGGCCCAGCCCTCGTTCATCACCTGGGTCTGGCGCTGCGGGTAGAAGTACTGGGCGATCTTGCGCACGATGCGCACGATCTCGCGCTCCCAGGGCTCCAGCAAGGGGGCGTTCTTCTCGATGAAGTAGAGCAAATTCTCCTGCGGCTCGTCGGGGAAGCGGCGCGCCGTGGCGGCGTCATCGCCCTTGTCCGCACGCTTGGGCAGAGTGCGCCAGAGTTCGTTGATCTGCTGCTGGGCATGGGCTTCGCGCTCCTCCAGGCGCGAACGCTCTTGCGCGAGCGAGAGCTTGGCGGGCCGGCGATAACGGTCCACCCCGTAGGACATCAGGGCGTGGCAGGAGTCCAGCAGGCGCTCCACATGGTCCATGCCATGGCGTTCCTCGCAGGCGTTGACGAAGTTCTTGGCGTAGACCAGGTAGTCGACGATGGAGGAGGCGTCCGTCCACATGCGGAACAGATAGTTGCCCTTGAAGAAGCTGTTGTGGCCGTAGCTGGCGTGGGCGATCACCAGGGCCTGCATGGCCATGGTGTTCTCTTCCATCAGGTAGGCGATGCAGGGGTCGGAGTTGATGACGATCTCGTAGGCCAGGCCCATCTGCCCACGTTTGTAGTTACGTTCCGTGGCGATGAACTCCTTGCCATAGCTCCAGTGGCGGTAATTGACCGGCATG
The DNA here is from genome assembly GCF_014204525.1 of Roseateles oligotrophus. Classification (GTDB taxonomy): domain Bacteria; phylum Pseudomonadota; class Gammaproteobacteria; order Burkholderiales; family Burkholderiaceae_C; genus Paucibacter_A; species Paucibacter_A oligotrophus_A. The sequence continues at coordinate 83,336 of NZ_JACHLP010000013.1, read as the reverse complement.
CCCACCGAGGCGTAGGCGTCCATCATCTGCTCGGCGGTGATGATCTCCAGCTGGTTGGGGTAGGTGTCCAGGCCATAACGTTCCGCCGTGGCGCGTATCACCTCGTGGTACTGGTCGATCAGCTCGAAGGTCCAGTCGCTGGGCGAGGGCAGGGGCTGCTCCGGCCGCCGCAGCAGGGGCCGCATCTGGCGCGGCAGGCCGGGGCTGCTGCCGGTGGATTCAAGCGCGCTCATGCTGCCGCTCCTTCCTTTTTGAACAGTTCGCGGAATACCGGATAGATCTGCGCCGCCTCGGTGGCCTTGCGCAGGGCGAAGTGCGAGACCTCTTCGCTGAGTTTTTGATATTCCTCCCAGAGGTTTTGCTCCTGCTCGGCCACCTGCACATAGGCGAAGTAGCGGCACAGAGGCAGGATTTGCTGGGCCAGCAGCTCGCGGCATTTGCCGCTGTCGTGGTGCCAGTTGTCGCCGTCGCTGGCCTGGGCGCCGTAGATATTCCATTCGCTGCGTGGGTAGCGGGCGCGGATGATTTCTTCCATCAGCACCAGGGCGCTGGAGACCACGGTGCCGCCCGTCTCGGTGGCATGGAAGAAGTTCTGCTCATCCACCTCCTGGGCCTGCGTGTGGTGGCGGATGAAGACCACATCGATCTTCTCGTAATGCCGGGTCAGAAAGAGGTAGAGCAGGATGAAGAAGCGCTTGGCCAGGTCCTTGCGGCCCTCGTCCATGGAGCCCGACACATCCATCAGGCAGAACATGACGGCGCGGGCCGTCGGCACGGGCACGCGCACGCGGTTGCGAAAGCGCAGGTCGATGGGATCGAGAAAGGGGATGGCCTCGATGCGGCCACGCAAGAGCTGGATGCGTTCTTCGGTCTCGGCCCGCAGGCGCTGAACTTCCGCGTCACGGTTGTCCTCGCGTTTGAGCAGGGTCAGGCGTTCTTCCAGCTCGTGCAATTCGCGTCGCTTGTCGGTGCCCAGGGCGATGCGTCGGCCCAGGGCGCCGCGCATGCTGCGCACCACATGCAGATTGGTGGGTGTGCCGTCGCTGGTGAAGCCGGCGCGATGGCTTTTCCACTCCGGTGTTTCGGCCAGCTGGGTGCGCTCGAGGTTGGGCAGGGCCAGGTCGTCGAAGAAGACCTGCATGAACTCCTCCCGGCTGAGGTGGAAGACGAAGTCGTCCTCGCCCTCGCCGGAATCGCTGGCCTGGCTGCCCCCTTGGCCCTGGCCACCACCCTTGGGCTTGGCCACGCGGTCGCCCTTCACATGCTCGGTATTGCCGGGCCGCACCACCTCGCGCACCCCGCCCTCGCCGTGGCCGAACACGGGTTCGCTGAGGTCACGCTTGGGGATGTGCACATCCTCGCCGCGCTCCATATCGCGGATGCCGCGCCCGTCCACGGCGCGCCGCACGGCCTCGCGGATCTGCTCCTTGTGGCGGCGCAGAAAGCGCTCCCGATTGCCTATCGACTTGTTCTTGCCCGAGAGCCTTCTATCGATGATTTGTTGCAGCATGAGGTTTCCTCATTCGAGGTTTGCCGGCCCAGTATTCCCAAGTGGAGCCCGAGGATCCGGCTTTGCCGGTCCTGCGGGCTCGCCCCCTCGAGGGGGCTCGCGGAGCGAGTAGGGAATGGGCTGTCAAGAACTCTTGCGCACGCGCAGATACCACTCGCACAGCAGCCGCACCTGCTTGGCCGTGTAGCCCTTGCCCACCATGCGGTTGACGAAGTCCTCGTGCTTTTTGGCCTCGTCGGCGCTGGCCTTGGCGTTGAAGCTGATGACGGGCAGCAACTCCTCGGTATTGGAGAACATCTTCTTCTCGATCACCGTGCGCAGCTTTTCGTAGCTGGTCCAGGCCGGGTTCTTGCCGGCGTTGTTGGCGCGTGCGCGCAAGACGAAGTTGACGATCTCGTTGCGGAAGTCCTTGGGGTTGCTGATGCCGGCGGGCTTCTCGATCTTCTCCAGCTCGGCATTCAGGGCCACGCGATCGAAGACCTCGCCGGTGTCGGTGTCGCGGTATTCCTGGTCCTGGATCCAGTAGTCGGCATAGGTGACGTAGCGGTCGAAGATGTTCTGGCCGTACTCGCTATAACTTTCCAGATAAGCGGTCTGGATCTCCTTGCCGATGAACTCGGCATAGCGTGGCGCCAGCGATTCCTTGATGAAGCCGATGTATTTTTGCTCGGTCTCGGCCGGGAATTGCTCGCGTTCGATCTGCTGCTCCAGCACATACATCAGATGCACGGGATTGGCCGCCACCTCGGCGCTGTCGAAGTTGAAAACCTTGGACAAGATCTTGTAGGCGAAGCGGGTGGAGATGCCGCTCATGCCCTCGTCCACGCCGGCGTAGTCGCGGTACTCCTGGTAGCTCTTGGCGCGTGGATCGGTGTCCTTCAGGTTCTCGCCGTCGTAGACCTGCATCTTGGAGTAGAGCGAGGAATTCTCGGGCTCCTTCAGCCGGGTCAGCACGGCGAACTGGCTCATGATCTTGAGCGTGCCGGGGGCGCACTTGGCCTCGGCCAGCGAGGAGCCGCGGATCAGCTTCTCGTAGATCTTCACCTCCTCGCTGACGCGCAGGCAGTAGGGCACTTTGACGATGTAGATGCGGTCGAGAAAAGCCTCGTTGTTCTTGTTATTGCGGAAGGTCTTCCACTCGCTCTCATTGCTGTGGGCCAGCACGATGCCGTCGAAGGGAATCGCGCCAAAGCCTTCCGTGCCCTTGTAATTGCCCTCTTGCGTGGCGGTCAGCAAGGGGTGCAGCACCTTGATCGGCGCCTTGAACATTTCGACGAATTCCAGCAGGCCCTGGTTGGCCAGGCACAGGCCGCCGGAGTAGCTGTAGGCATCGGGGTCGTCCTGTGAGAAGGTTTCCAGCTTGCGGATGTCCACCTTGCCCACCAGGGAGGAGATGTCCTGGTTGTTCTCGTCGCCCGGTTCGGTCTTGGCCACGCCCACCTGCTTGAGCACGCTGGGGTAGCGCTTGACCACCTTGAAGCGGCGGATGTCGCCGCCAAACTCCTCCAGGCGCTTGACCGCCCAGGGGCTCAGGATGCGGTTGAGATAACGCCTAGGAATGCCGTACTCCTGCTCCAGCAGGGGGCCGTCCTCGTTGGGGTCGAACAGGCCCAGCGGGCTCTCGTTGACCGGCGAGCCGGCCAGGGCATAGAAGGGCACTTGCTCCATCAGCTGCTTGAGGCGCTCGGCGATGGAGCTCTTGCCGCCACCCACTGGGCCCAGCAGGTAGAGGATCTGCTTTTTTTCCTCCAGGCCTTGCGCTGCGTGGCGGAAGTAACTGACCACCTGCTCGATGGCTTCTTCCAGGCCGTAGAACTCGGCGAAGGCCGGGTAGATCTTGATGGTCTTGTTGGCGAACAGGCGCGACAGGCGGGTGTCGTTGCGCGTGTCAATCATCTGCGGCTCGCCGATGGCCTGCAGCATGCGCTCGGCGGCGGTGGCGTAGGCCAGGGGGCTGCGCTTGCACTCGGCAAGATAGTCCTCCAGCGAGAGTTCTTCAACGCGGGTGCGCTCGTAGCGCTTGGCAAAACTGCTGATCACGTCCATGCTGACCTCCGGTAAGACCCCGGGCGGTGCGCAGATACAAGGCAATGCATCCGGCATCGTCTGGGAAGTTCTGATGGCGTCCTTTGCGGAGCGGCTGGGGGCGTCATCAGAGCTTTCCGAAATTCAGTGCAGTCCTTGCTGCCGAGTCTGAATCCGAACGCTGCTTTGCCGTGTCTGGATGTGCGGGATCAAAGGTCTGGAGAACTCCTTTTGTCCATGCCCGAGAGCTTGGGCTTCAAACGCTCGTTTCAATGCCTGAAAAAACCAGTCTTTCCATGTGCTTTCAACTTGGAAAACTGGGCTGGCGTTGACACATGCTACGCCGATCTGCAGAAAACTTGTGTGGTGCGGAGGCCATGCGCAATGACGTTTTTTGCAGACCTTGATGCGATTCTTGTGCAAGTGCAGTCACAGGAGTTTGGGCGCTAGTTTTTGGCAAAGAAAAAGCCGTGACTTGTGTCACGGCCTTGTCGTTTGCCTGCAGCCAGAACTCAGGCAGCCTGCGGCCCGCGCAGGCGGTCGATCAGGCCGTTCAGCTCGTCCAGCGAGCCGAATTGGATTGCCAGCTCGCCCTGTTCGCCACGCTTGGTTTTTTTCTTCACACGCACTTCGACGACGGCAGCCAGCAGATCGGATAACTCCTCTTCCAGGCGCAGCACATCGCGGCCCTTGTCGCTCTTCACCCGCAGCAGCGGGGTCTGGCGGCCGGCGCCTTGGCGGGAGACTAACTTCTCGGCCTCGCGCACACTGAGCTTTTTGGAGGCGATCTCGGTGGCGCAGGTGATCTGGTGCGCGCCGTCCAGCGGCAGCAGGGCGCGGGCATGGCCCATATCGATGTCGCCGGCCATCAGCATGTTCTGCACCGGCTCCACCAGTTGCAGCAGACGCAAGAGATTGCTGGCGGCGCTGCGCGAGCGGCCCACGGCCTGGGCGGCCTGCTCGTGCGTGAGGCCGAACTCCTCCGTCAGGCGCTTCAGGCCTTGGGCCTCTTCCAGCGGGTTCAAGTCCTCGCGCTGGATGTTCTCGATCAAGGCCATGGCGGCCGCAGCCTCGTCGGGCACGGCCTTGACCAGCACCGGCACCTCGCGCAGGCCGGCCAGCTTGGCGGCGCGGAAGCGGCGTTCACCGGCGATGATCTCGTAACGGATGGCCCCATCGGGCGTGATGGGCCGCACCAGGATGGGCTGCATGATGCCCTGGGCCTTGATGCTCTCGGCCAGCTCGTAGAGCGAGCCTTCGTCCATGCGGGTGCGCGGCTGGTATTTGCCGGCCTGCATCTGTTCCAGCCGCAGCTGGCTGGGTTCACCGTCGCGCTGGGCGGCCGGGGTTTCGCTGACTTTGGGGCCTAGCAAGGCCTCCAGGCCCATGCCGAGGCCCTTGGGTTTTTTTGTGACCATAGCGGCGGATTGTCTCTTACTCGTTCAGCAAGCCGTTCAGCAAGACCTGACCCTCGGGCCAGTCGCCCAGGCCGGAAGCCGTGTTGAGGTGGCCGCGCGGGCCGGCCAGCACCAGCTCCGCACCCCAGTCGGCGGCCATCTGGGCGGCGCGCTCCAGGCTGCAGAAGGGGTCGTCGCTGCTGGCCACGGCGATGGCGGGGAAGGGCAGGCGTGTGCGCCTGATCGGGCGCCAGTTGTGCAGCTGCGGCGGCATGTCCGCGCTCTCGGTGTCGGGCGGTGCCACCAGCAGGGCAGCGGCGACGCGCGCCGTCTGTTTGGAGTGTTCGGCCCAGCTCGCCACCAGCTGGCAGCCCAGGCTGTGGGCCACCAACAGGGCGGGGCTGCTCAATAACCGGGCGTCGTTCAGCAGCACCTCGTCCAGGCGCGCCATCCAGTCGCCACGGCGTGGCCAGTCCCAATCGCTTTGTTCGATACGGGTGTGGCCTAGCTCAGCCTCCCAGCGGCTTTGCCAATGTTCTGGACCGGAGTTCTGCCAGCCCGGCAGCAGGTAAACAGGAGTCATGCCTTATGCTTCGTTTTAACTAAGTTTGGCGCCGATTTTGCGGGAGAAGTAGTGATGAGTTTCAAAGTGTTTGTGGACGGTCAGGAAGGCACAACAGGCCTGCGTATCAACGAGTATCTGGCCGCCCGCAGCGATGTGGAGGTGCTGCGCATCGACGCCGACAAGCGCAAGGACGCGGCCGAGCGCGCCCGCCTGCTGAATGCGGCCGACGTCGCTTTTCTATGCCTGCCAGATGCCGCTTCACGTGAAGCCGCCGCCATGATCAGCAACCCCAAGACCTGCTTGATCGATGCCAGCACCGCGCATCGCACGGTGCCGGGCTGGGCCTTCGGCCTGCCCGAATTGGCCGCCGGCCAGCGCGACAAGATCCGCGCCGCCAAGCGCATCGCCAACCCCGGCTGCCATGCCAGCGCCTTCATCCTGGCCCTGCGCCCCCTGGTGGATGCCGGCCTGCTGGGCGCCGAGGCCCTGGTGTCGGCGACTTCCATCACCGGCTACTCGGGCGGCGGCAAGGCCATGATTGCCCAGTATGAAGCGGGTGGCGATCAGAAGCTGAAGTCGCCCCGGCCCTATGCCCTGGGCCTGGCCCACAAGCATCTGCCCGAGATGATGGCCCATACCGGGCTGCGCAACGCACCCGTGTTCATGCCCATCGTGGGCGATTTTTACAAGGGCCTGGCCGTCACCGTGCCCCTGCATCTGAGCCAGCTGCGCGCCGGCACGACGCCCGAGCAGGTGCGCGAGGCCTTGGCCGCGCATTACGCGGGCGAGCGCTTCATCCGCGTGATGCCGCTGCGCGATGCCGAGACCCTGGCCGAGGGCTTCTTCGATGTGCAGGCCTGCAATGACACGAACCGGGTGGACCTCTTTGTGTTCGGCAGCGAGACACAGATCCTCGTCATTGCCCGTCTGGACAATCTGGGCAAGGGCGCCAGCGGCGCCGCCGTGCAGGCGATGAATGTGCATCTGGGCCTGGACGAAGGCCTGGGGCTTTGAGCGAGCCGACGCGGGCCTGGCTGCGCGATGCAGCCGTGCCCGCGGCCGACTTGGTGGCCATCCGTGAAGCCGTCGTGCTCCATGGCCGCCAGCAGGCCCAGGGCTCGGATGAACAGGCGATTGCCTGCGCCCTGTACGAAGACGGCCGGCTGCTGGCCGGCGCCTACGGGCACACCGAGTTCCAGCGCCTTTACGTGAGCTATCTCTGGGTGCGCGAGGATTCGCGCGGCCAGGGTCTGGGCGGCGAGCTGCTGCGCCAGATCGAGGCCCAGGCCTTGGCGCGCGGCTGTGTGGACGTGCTGATCGAGACCCTGCTGGACGAGGTGGCCGAGCTGTACGAGCACATGGGCTATGCCTGCATCGCCCATGTGCACGACTTTGTGCCGGGCTTCACCCGGCATACCTTGCTCAAGTGCTGGGCCGCGCGGGACTAGGGCCTGTTAGCGCTACGGCAATGGGCCGCGAAGGCTCGCCCCGGCGGGCTATGCTGCGTTGCACCGCTTGCCCGCACGCGAGTGCGGGCGGCGCGCTGCGCCTTGCCTTGCCCGCCGGGGCGAGCCTTCCCGAAGGGTTGTGCCCAGCCAGGGGCGCATGCGGCGTTGCAAATCCTCGCCGGGTGTCCAACCCGGCTGCGGTTTGCGCCTTGCCTGTACCCCTGGCTGGGCACAACGCGACCCATTGCCGTAGCGCTAACAGGCCCTAGTCCACGATGCCATGCGGGCTGCGGTAGTGATAACGGTAGGCAAACTGGAAGCCCAGGTGGCGGTAGAGCCGCTGCGCTACGGCGTTATCTGAGCCGACCTGCAAATAGGCCTCCTGCGCCGCCTGGCGGACAGCCTGGTGCAGCAGCGCTGCACAGAGATTTTGGCCATGACCCTGGCCTCGGTATGGCGGCGGCGTGAAAACGTCGTACAGGCCTGTTATCGCCCCTTCCTGGGCTATTTGCCCGCAGGCCAGCAATTGCCCGGCGGCGTCTTGCAGGAAAAAGCCCTGGTAAGGCACTTGGGAGGCGGCCAGGCGCTCGGCATGGGCGGCGATGGCGCGCTCGCTGGAGCCGCGCAGCGCGCCCACGGCGGCGGCATAGCGCGCTGCATCGACGGCTAGCAAGACCTGACCCTCGGGCAGCGGGGCGGGCGCCGCGAAGGCCTGCAGATCGGCCAGCACCATCACATCGGCGGCATCGAAAGCGGGCCAGCCCTTGGCGGCCAGCTGGGCGTCCAGATCGGCCGGCTGGCTGAAGGGGGTGAGGCGCAGGATCAGGGGCAGGCCCGCGGCATCGAAGGAGGCCTGGCAGCGGGCCAGTAACTCATCCAGCGGCAGGCTGCCCTGGGCCAGGGCGTTGACGCAGCGCGAGCGCTTGGCCTTGCCCGGGGAGAGGCGGAGGGACCAGCCCGCGATCTCGCCTTGCTGGGGCGGGGCGCTGGCGTTCAGGCCAGCGGCCTCGGCTCTTTGTGCAAGCTGGGCCAGGGCCTCGTCCATCACATGGTCTCGATGCGCCGCACCATCTCGCGGGCAAATTCCACAAAGGCCTGGGCGCCCTTGGATGAGGGGTCGAAGACCACGCCGGGCAGGCCGTAGCTGGGAGCCTCGGCCAGGCGCACATTGCGGGGGATGACGGTGTCGAACACCTTGTCGCCGAAGTGGGCCTTGAGCTGGTCGCTGACCTGGTTTTGCAGGGTGATGCGGGGGTCGAACATGACGCGCAAGAGGCCGATGATCTGCAGATCGGCATTCAGATTGGCGTGCACCTGCTTGATGGTGTTGACCAGATCGGACAAGCCTTCCAGCGCAAAGTACTCGCACTGCATGGGCACGATGACGCCGTGGGCGCAGCACAGGCCGTTCAGCGTCAGCATGGAGAGCGAGGGCGGGCAGTCGATCAGGACGAAGTCGTAGTCCTTGTCCACGCTGGCCAGCGCGGCCTTGAGGCGGCGTTCGCGGCGCTCCAGCTCCACCAGTTCGACCTCGGCACCGGCCAATTCACGGTTGGCACCCAGCACGTCGTAGCCGGCCTTGTCGCTGTGTTGCTTGGCCTCCAGCACGCTGGAGGATTCCAGCAAGACGTCGTAGATGCTCAGCTCCAGCGCCCGCTTGTCGATGCCGGAACCCATGGTGGCATTGCCCTGCGGGTCCAGGTCCACCACCAGCACGCGCTGACCCACCTTGGCCAGGCCGGCGGCCAGATTGACCGTGGTGGTGGTCTTGCCGACGCCGCCTTTTTGATTGGCAATGCAGAAAATTTTGGCCATGGACTTGTTTTTGAGTGATGCGGAATATTAGCGGCTGTCGCTCAGGATTTTGGTCGAATCCAGATCAAACAACGCTGTGCATCCAGCCCCGGCACCTGCAGTTGTTCCACGTGAAACACATCCAGGTCAGGGGGGAGGGCGGCCAGTTCTTCGGCGGGGTGTTGGCCCTTCATCGCCAGCCAGACCGTGTCGGCCTTGAGGTGGGAGCGGGTGAGGGTGGTGAAGTCCAGCAGGGACGCGAAGGCGCGCGAGGTAATCAGGTCGAAGGGCTCCGTCTTCAGCTGCTCGACACGCGAGTGCTCGCCATGCAGATTGGGCAGGCGCAGCTCGGCCGCCACCTGTTTGATGAAGGTGGCCTTTTTTGCCACGGCGTCCACGCAAGTCACGTCGATATTGGGCTCGCAGATGGCCACCACCACGCCGGGCAGGCCGCCGCCGCTGCCCACGTCCATCAGGCGGAGCTGCTGGCCTGCCGCGTGTCGGCGCAAGGCCGGTAGCAGGCTGAGGCTGTCCACCAGATGCTGGGTCAGCATGGCTTGGGGATCGCGCACGGCGGTCAGGTTGTAGACCTTGTTCCACTTGGCGATCATGTCCAGATAGGCCAGCAGCCGGTCCAGCTGCTGCTCGCTCAGGTTCAGGTTCAGCTGGTCGGCGGCGGCGGCCAGGGGTGTGCGCAAAGGGTTTGTTATTGTCATGACGGTATCAGGCGGTGGTCTCGGTGAAGCCCGCGAAGCGCTTTTTCTTCAGATAGACCAGCAGCAGGGAAATGGTGGCCGGCGTGACGCCGGAGATGCGTGAGGCCTGGCCCAGGGTTTCGGGCTTGTGCTTGGCCAGCTTCTGGCGCGCCTCGAAGGAGAGGGCGGTCACCTGAGCGTAGTCCAGCTCGGCGGGCAGGCGCAGGTTCTCGTAGTGGGAGGCCCGGGCCACATCTTCGGTCTGCTTGTTGATATAGCCGGCGTACTTGACGCTGGTTTCGATCTGCTCGATGACGGCATCGGCCATGGTCTTGCCAAGCTCGTCGCTCAATGTTTCACGTGAAACACCGGCCTCCGGGCGGGCGATGCTGGCGACTTCTTGCAGCGTGTCGAAAACCACGCCGGGCCTGCGCAGCAGGTCGATCAAGTTGTACTCGCGCTCCAAGGCCTTGCCGACCAGGCGCTCGGCATCGGCCGCGGGCAGGATGCTCGGGTGGACCCAGGTGGACTTCAGCTTCTCTGTTTCACGTGAAACAGCATCGCGCTTGCGGTTGAAGGCGGCCCAGCGGACGTCGTCCACCAGGCCCAGTTCGCGGCCCCTCTCGGTCAAACGCATATCGGCGTTGTCCTCGCGCAGCTGCAGGCGGAACTCGGCCCGGCTGGTGAACATGCGGTAGGGCTCGGTCACGCCCTTGGTGATCAGGTCGTCCACCAGCACGCCCAGATAGGCCTGGTCGCGGCCGGGCAGCCATGCGTCTCGGCCCTGCACCTGCAGGGCGGCGTTCAGGCCGGCGAACAGGCCTTGGGCGGCGGCTTCCTCGTAACCCGTCGTGCCATTGATCTGGCCGGCGAAGAAGAGGCCGCGTATGGCCCGGGTCTCAAACGTGGACTTCAGCTCGCGCGGATCGAAGTAGTCGTACTCGATGGCATAGCCGGGGCGCAGGATGTGGGCGTTCTCCAGGCCGGGGATGCTGCGCACGGCGGCCAGCTGGATGTCAAAGGGCAGGGAGGTGGAGATGCCGTTGGGGTAGTACTCGTGGGTCGTCAGGCCCTCGGGTTCCAGAAAGATCTGGTGGCTGTCCTTGTCGGCAAAGCGGTTGACCTTGTCTTCGATGCTGGGGCAGTAGCGCGGGCCCACGCCCTCGATGACGCCGGTGAACATGGGGCTGCGGTCAAAGCCGGAGCGGATGATGTCGTGGGTGCGGGCCGAGGTGTGGGTGATCCAGCAAGGCACTTGGCGCGGGTGCTGCTCGGCCGAGCCCATGAAGCTGAACACCGGCAGCGGGTCCAGATCGCCGTCCTGCTTTTCGCAGCGGCTGAAGTCTATGCTGCGGCCGTCGATGCGCGGCGGCGTGCCGGTCTTGAGTCGGCCCTGCGGCAGCTTCAATTCTTTCAACCGGGCCGAGAGGCTCACGGCCGGCGGGTCGCCGGCGCGGCCGGCCTGGTAGTTCTGCAGGCCGACGTGGATGCGGCCATCCAGAAACGTGCCGGCCGTCAGCACCACGGCACGGGCGCGGAACTGCAAGCCCATCTGGGTGACGGCGCCCACGACGCGATCGTCTTCCACCATCAAATCGTCCACCGCCTGCTGGAACAGCCAGAGACCCGCCTGGTTCTCCAGGCGCTGGCGGATGGCGGCCTTGTAGAGCACGCGGTCGGCCTGGGCGCGGGTGGCGCGCACCGCAGGGCCTTTGGAGCCGTTGAGGATGCGGAACTGGATGCCGCTCTCGTCGGTGGCTGCGGCCATGGCGCCGCCCAGGGCGTCGACTTCCTTGACCAGATGGCCCTTGCCGATGCCGCCGATCGAGGGGTTGCAGCTCATCTGCCCCAGGGTCTCGATATTGTGGGTCAGCAGCAGGGTGGCGCAGCCCATGCGGGCGGCGGCCAGGGCGGCCTCGGTGCCGGCGTGGCCGCCGCCGACGACGATGACGTCGAATTCCTTGGGGTAAAGCATGGGTGAGAGGCCGCTTCAAGTAGGCGCTGTTTGCAGCGCGGGCAAACCGCCAATTTTACGGGCCGGGTGTGGATAAGTCATCCGCCTGACCTGGCTGAGCCGACAATATGGCGATGAATTGCCGTGACCATTGCGCCGCCTGCTGTATTGCCCCTTCGATCAGCTCGCCCATCCCGGGCATGCCGGTGGTGGACGGCATCTCCAAGCCGGCCGGCGTGCGCTGTGTTCAGCTCGATGCCCAGGACCGCTGCATGATTTTTGGCCGGCCCGAGCGGCCGGCCGTCTGCGGCTCCCTGCAGCCCTCGGAGCTGATGTGCGGCGAGAGCCGCGAGCAAGCGATGCGCTGGCTGGGCTGGATGGAGCGGGAAACCGCGCCTGCGCCCACGGTCCTCAAGCGCTGAGCTGGGCCGGCGCCGCAGCAGCGCGGCGGCGGCTCAGCGTCTGCCGCAAGGCCTTGAGGCGGGGATGGTCCCAGTACTTGTCGAAGAAATGGTGCATCGCGGTGTTCACCAGCGGCTCGACAAAGGTCACGGCCCCGGCGATGGCCACATTGCCGGTCAGGGTGAAGGTGACGCCGAAGGAGGTGCCGAGGTGCAGCACACCAAAGGTCGCGGTCTTGGCCATGCGGAAACTCCTGCTGCTATTGGGCTTAACTTATGAATAGCCAAATGCTAATGGCAGCCGCTGCGAGCGTCCATTTGAGATCACTGATGGCGGCGATAGCTCAGAGGCTGAGAACTTTTGTAGCGAGCGGCCGTCAGGCTAGGCGGACGGAGCACAGGAACCGGAACGTACTTCCTGTACGTGAGGATTCCGAGCACCGCCCAACGACGTATGACGGTCGCGCAGTAAAAAGTTCTCAGCCTCTCAGGCCTGCACGCTGCGCAAATCCTGCGCCACCCGCCCGCCCTGCAGGGCGATGACTCGCTGGGCGGCGGCGATGGTTTCGGGCCGGTGGGCGATGACGATGCGGGTCAGATTGAGCTGGCGCAGCGAGGCGTTGACCTGGCGCTCCTTGTCCACATCGAGGGCGCTGGTGGCCTCGTCCAGGAACAGGAATTGCGGCTTTTTGTACAAGGCCCGGGCCAGCAACAGGCGCTGGCGTTGACCGCCCGAGAGGCTGTGGCCCATATCGCCGATCAGGCTCTGGAAGCCCATGGGCATGGCGGCGATATCGTCGAACACGCAGGCCAGGCGGGCGCATTGCTGCACCCATTCGCTGTCGGCATCGGGGTCGAAGAAGCTGATGTTGTCGGCGATGCTGCCGGCAAACAGCTGGTCGTCCTGCATCACCGTGCCTATGCGCTGGCGCCAGGCCGCCGTGCCGATTTTCTGCAGCGGCTGATCGCCCAGCAGGATCTCGCCCGACTGCGGCGCATGGATGCCCAGCATCAGCTTGAGCAAGCTGGTCTTGCCGCAGCCCGAGGGGCCGATGATGGCGACCGATTCGCCCGGCTCGATGCGCAGGCTGCAGTCCGCCACCACCAGGGGCTCGCCATCGGCATAGCGGAAGCTGACCTGGCGCAGCTCCAGGGCGGTGTCGGCCGCGGGCAGGGCGAGCAGGGCTTGCTCGCTCGCCTCGGGCGGCGTCAGCACGATGTCGGCCAGGCGCTCGCCCTGCAGGCGCAGCATGCTCAGCTCCACCGTCTTGTCGATCAGGCCGGCCAGGCGCAGCGTGAACTGCTCTTTGTAGGCCAGGAAGGCGAACAACATGCCCACCGACAGCTGTCGGTCCAGCACCAGCAGGGCGCCCAGCCAGACGATGGCCACCCGCTCCAGGCCGAACAGCAGCTTGTTGCCCACGCCCATCCACAGGTCCAGGCGGCGGATGTGGATGGCCGCATTCATCTGCTCCACCACCAGATTCGAGTAGCTGGCACTGCGCTCCGCCTGGGCGTTGAAGAGCTTGATGGCCTGGGCGCCGCGCAGCGATTCGAGGAAGTGGCTATTTTGGCGCGCCTCGTGGATCAAGGCCTCCTCCGAGGCCGCCCGCAAGGGCTTGAAGAAGCTCCAGCGCAGCAAGCCATAGCTGCCTACAGCCAGCAAGGCCACGGCGCTCAGGCGCGGGCTGTAGACCCACATCATCGCCAGGGTGAGCAAGACCATGGCCCCGTCCAGCACAGCTTCGGCAAACTGGGTGGAGAGCGCGCGCTGTATGGTCTGCACGCTGCCGAAGCGCGACCAGATATCGCCGAGCTGGCGTTTCTCGAACCAGGCCAGGGGCAGGCGCAGCAAATGGCTGAAGACCTGGCTCAGCCACTGCACATTCAGCGTGGCGGACAAGAACAGCACCGCCCATGAGCGCAGCGCCCCTACCCCCACCTGCAGCAAGACCAGCAGGCCAAAGCCCAGGCCCAGGGTCACCAGCAGATCGCGGTCGGCGCTGACCAGGACGCCGTCGACCACCCATTGCAGCAAAAAGGGCGAGAGCAGGGCCAGCAGTTCCAGCGTCAGTGCCAGGCCCAGGATGATGGCCAGCGAGCGCCGCAGGCCGTTGATGCGGCCCAGCAGCTGGCGCCAGCGCAGGGGCGCGGGCTTGGCCTGGGGCTGGAAGTCCGCGGCGGGGCGCAGCTCCAGCGCGATGCCGGTGAAGTGACGTGATAGTTCGGCGAGCCTCAGGCTGCGGCGGCCGTGCGCCGGATCGTGGATCACCGCCTCCTCGCCATTCACCTCGGCCAGCACGACGAAATGGTTGAAGTCCCAGTGCAGGATGCAGGGCAGGTGCAGCCGGGCCAGATGCTCGGGCTCGGCCCGCAGGGCGCGGCTGCTGAGGCCTAAGTCGGCGGCCATGCGCACCAGATCGGCCATGGTCGCGCCCTTGAGCGAGAGCGAGAACCGGCCGCGCAGCTGGCGCAGATCGCAGTGCTTGCCCTGGGCGCTGGCAATCATGGCCAGGCAGGCCAGGCCGCATTCGGCGCCCTCGGTCTGCAGCACGACGGGCAGGCGTTTACCGCCGCGCCAGCTCAAACGCAGTTTGGACAGCAAGGACGAGGAGGGCTCAGACACGATGGGCCAGGCTCAGGATGGGCTCGAAGATCCACTCGATCAAGCGGCGTTTTTCCAGCATCACATCGGCGTCCAGCTGCATGCCGGCCGCCAGGGCTTGGGCCTGGCCGTAGGCCGGGACGGTCTGCTGGTCCAGCTTGACGGTGATGCGGTAGAGCGGTTCGCTGGCCGGCCCCTGGCTCAGGGCCACGGGCAGATTCAGCGTGGACAGCTCGGCCGGGCTCAGCGGCGTGCGCGAGACGTTCAGCACGCTGCCGCTTTGCTGGCCGAACTTTTGATAGGGAAAGGCCTGGTAGCGCAGCTGCACCGCTTGTTGCGCGCGCAGAAAACCCACGGCGCTGGAGGGCGCGAACAGCTGGGCCTGCATCTGCGTCTGCGCCGGCAGCACGCTGGCCAGGGGCGCGCCGCCGTTCACGCTCTGGCCGGGCTCGGCCTGCAGGGTGGAGACCATGCCATCGCTGGGTGCGCGCAGCACCAGGCGGCGCCGACCCTCGGTCTCCAGGCCAAGCTGCTGCAGGGCGGCGAGGTCACGGCTGATCTCGCCCTGCAGCACCTGGCTGCGCAGCGGCAGCTCGCGGGCCTGTGCCTCCACGGCCTCCAGATCGCGCTGCAAGCCCTCGCGCTGGCGTTCCAAGGCCTGGGCCTGGGCGCGCAGGCCCAGCAGCTCCTCGCGCTTGCTTTGCACCTGGGCGGCGGAGATGAATTGATCGTTCCTCAGCGCCTCCAGCCGCGTCAGTGCCTCGCCGGCCAGGGTCAGACGTTCGGCATGCAGCGTGCTTTCGGCTTGCAACTGGCCCAACTCTCGCTGCAGGCCGTTGCGGCGCTGGCTGAGGGCGCGCTGCTGCACTTCCAGCAGGCGTTGTTGCTGCTCGGCCGTGCCCTGCAAGCTTTGTTGACGGGCACTCAGATTCTGGGCAATGCCTTCGGGCGTCTGGCTGGCGCTGTCCAAGGCGAGCACAAACAGCACATCGCCCTGGCGGACCTGCTGGCCTTCGCTGACCAGGCGGCTCAGCACCGTGGCCGTCTGGGGCGCGTTGACGCGCAAGACGCCGCGATCGGGCACCAGATAGCCGCTGACCCTGGCCTTGCGGGTGTATTCCGTCAGGCTCAGAAAAGCACCGACCAAGAACAAACTGCCCACGGCCGCAGCGGTGAGCAGTTGTAGTGACAGCGGTGGCAGGACTTGCACCTGACCCAGCCAGCCTTTTTGATCTTGGCCAGCCAGGGCTTCGGGTCTGAACAGCATGCGGATCTGAGGGACGGCGAACTCCGCTGTAGGACGCCGCCGCGGCGGCGTCGGGTGGTGGGCTGATTACCAGCCGCCTTTGGGGCCAGGTGCTTCCACGGTGAGCGACTGCGCAACCAGTTCAGGGGGCGCAATGATCCAGCCACCTTTGGGGCCTGCGCCAGAAACCAGTTCAAGCTGAGCCAAATCGAGTTCGACCGGAGCCGTCATCTTGCTGGACAGGTCGGCGTTGAGAGCAGTGTTGGATGTTTGCATGATGGATTCCGTTCGTTGGACACTCTCCAGTGAGTGCTTGAAATGAATTTCAGCAGACCAACGTCGATGAGGTAACTGTCAACTCTGACACTTGTCAGGTGAATTTCTGCGCGATCTGGAATGGAAAACAACACTATCTGATCAAGCCGAGGCGTAGTGCTTTCAGCACGGCTTGATGTTTGGTCGTGCACTCCAGCTTGCGCATCGCATTGCTGATGTGAAGAACGGCGGTCCGTTCGGAAATGCTGAGAATGGCACCAACTTCCCAGGCCGTTTTGCCGTCCATTGTCCAGCGCAGCGCTTCCAGTTCACGCGGCGTCAGATGGAATTTCAAAGCAAAGTTTTCTTGAGCAGATGGCATCACTACGCGCCAAGCCGCTTCCTGCGCATAAACAGCAAAGAGTTGGAGGTCCGCCAGCATACGGGTAACGAGGCTAACGTCGTTGGGCAGGCTCTGCTCCCGATCGACGCCGACGAAGAAGTGTCGACCTTCAGGCAGATGAAGTGCCAGTGCTATGCCTGTTTTGTAGCCGAACTGGGCCTGCTCTTCCCACATGGTTTCTTGTCCAACAGCAGCATAAGTGCCCTGGTTCCAAATGATAGGAACACTTTGGCGCTTGCAGTGCTGCATCACAGGATCAAGACGCCAGTTGGACTTGTCTAGGAAGTAGTTAGCGAACGACGTCGGGGTGTTGTCCACCGTTTCGAACTCGGAATCGCCCAGCGTATGGTCCACCACCACCGTGGCAGACACCGTCGCAAAACCCAGCCCCTGCGCGAAGCGAATGATTTCGCTACGGAATTGATCGCGGGATTGGGCTTCGAGTACCGATTGGTAACCCCCCTGCAGCATCGCATTCGTCCAATTTAGGCGAGCCGTTCGTGATGCATCGAACGACGACTCCGTTGTTTCCCTGACAAGGTTTACAGCTATCGATTTGTGGCATGTGTCTTCACACTTGCCATCAACCCAGCGCAAGCGCTTTAGCTTTTTTTACCTGCCTCATTTAAAAGATTTTTACTTATGACCCCAGCCTGGATTGTGTATGCGTGGCCCCGAGTTTTGTGCAAGGCTTTGCAGGTGCAACAGCTACAGTTCGCGCATTTGAGCACGCAAGTGTTGGTGCCAGGCGACGACAAACGGCCTTCTCTCGGACAAACCCTGTGGCAGGGCGACGACGGAACGGCGCGTGCCGGCGTGGCCTGGGACTGGGTCAGCATGCCCGCCGGCGTGGTGGCCATGGTCGACCCCATGGCCTTGATCACCAATCTGCAATTCCTCACGCCCGAGGGCGAGGTGCTGGCGCCGTTCGAGTCGGCGCGCCAGCTCAACGAGATCGTGCACGCCTTGCCCTGGCAGTACGAGGTGCAAAGAGCGCTGTCGGCCCGGCATTGAGGCCGAGGAGCGAGCGCCTTGCGCGCCCGGCTTTGTTGGTTCAACTCAGCATTTGATCCACAGGGTGACGCAGCTGCCCCGGCCCAGCTCGCTCTCGATCTGCATATGGCCGCCCATCAAGTCCAGCAGCTCCTTGACGATGCTGACCCCCAGGCCGGTGCCGGGGATATGGCCCGAGGTGTCGGCGCGGAAGAAGCGTTCGCCCATGCGGGCCAGGTGCTCGGCGGAAAGTCCGATGCCGTGGTCGCGGATCTCCACGCCGAAGTGGCGGCGGGCTTCGAGCTTGTCGCCATCGGCCATGCGCTTGCCCTGCACCAGGCGGACCTCTACCGGGCCACCACCGGGGGAGTATTTGTAGGCATTGGACAGGGTGTTGAGCAGGATTTGCTGCATCTTCTGCCGGTCTATGCAGACCATCATGGCGGCCTGGCCCGGTTGGCGCAGCTCGAAGCGGGGGCGTTCGCGGCCCTCCGGCGTTCTGAAGTCGGCCAGGGTCTCGCTGACGATATCGCCCAGGTCCAGCGTCTCGAACTTGAAGTCGCTGGCGCCGCGGGCCTCGATGCGGGCCAGGTCCAGCAGCTCGTTGAGGATGTTGATCATTAGCTTGCATTGCCGATGGATGCGTGCCAGCGTGGCCTGGCGCTTGGCTTCGCTCATTTCGCGTTCCAGCATCAGCTCGATGAAGCCGTAGATGCTGGTCATGGGCGTGCGCAATTCGTGGGCGGCCAGGGACAGGAACTCCGACTTCATCCGGTCCAGCTCATGCTGGCGGGTGACGTCGCAGACGTATAAAACCCGGCTCACCGAGGCCGAGTAGCTGTGCTGGCCGCTCAGGGTCAGCACCCGGGGTTTGTCGCCGTGCAAGGTCAGGGTCAGGGCCTCGCCCACCTCGGTGTCGGGGGCGGCAAAGCAGGCGTCCAGGCCGGCAAATTCCTCGCCGTCGACGGCCCGGGCCAGCAGCAAGGCCTCCAGCACCGAGTCGCTCTGCCCCAGCACATCGCCGGGCTGCAAATCGGTCAGGCTCAGAAAGGCGCGGTTGGCAAATTGCACCTGGCCCTGCGGGTCAAAGGTCAGCAAGCCGTCGGGGCTGAGGGCAAAGATGGCGCTGAGCTGATCGTTCTGCTCCTCCATCTGGGCCTCGTGGGCCTGTTGGCGTTGCATGGCGTCCTGCAACACGATCATCTGCTGCAGCAAGAGCACCGAGGCCTCGTTGAGGGCGCGGCCCAGTTCGACGAATTCGATCGGGCCGTCGTCTACCGGGTGGGTCAGGCCGCGGGCATCGGCCAGTTCGGCGGCAAACCGGCGGGCCTGCTCCAGCGCCCGCATGGGCCGGTTCAGCAGGGCATGCAGGAGCAGGCCGCACAAGCCCACCAGCAAGACGGCTACCAGCACCGTGTCCCGCCAGATGTCCTGCTGCAGCTGATGGAGCGGGCTCAGGTCGAAGTCCAGCTTGACCCAGGCCAAGAGCCGTTCGGCCAGCACCGGATGCCAGACCTCCAGATGGTTGCCGTCGGCGGCGGCCTTCAAGCTGGGCAGCAGCTGGGCCGGGACGGACTGCCGTGACGGACCGCTGACCGCGCTGGCGCCGTTCTCGGCCGCCTGGAGTTCCGGCTTGGTGAAGGCTGCTTGCTGCGGCGGCTTGACCATCTGCACCAGCAGCAGGCCGTCGGGCGCGATCACATGCAGGGCGCGCACGCCCTCGAAGCCGGCATAGCTCAAGACCAGGGCCTCCAGCTCGGCCTGCCTGCCGGGCCGGATCAGCTGGGTGCTGGCCACGGCCAGGCTGCGTGCCAGGGCCGCGGCCTGGGTCTGCATGGCCTGCTGGGCGCTCTGGCTTTGCTGCTTGACGGTAAAGGTGCCCAGCAAGGTGGTGGCCAGCATCAGCAGCCCCGCCATCAGCAGTAGCAGACGGTGCTTGAAGCGCCGTGGCCACAGCTTGCTGGCGAAGGAGAGGGCGGGCATCGAGCGGGCTCGGCTCAGGGCCGTCAGGCCTGCCTGACTACCAATTGGAGGCCAGGCTTGCGTTCCGGCTCGGCCTGGCGCGTCCAGGCTTTCGCTGAGCGGCTTGAGTCAAACGAGCGCAGGCAAGGCTTCATGCAAGCTCCATCGGGAGAATCCGTCCGTCTGGGCCATTATGTGCATGAGCCCGATCGCAAGACAACGGCCTGCGGCGGCCAGCCGACATCCGCCGATCTGATGCTTTACTTCGGCGCAAAATAAAAACAGGCCCCGCAGGGCCTGACTATTGTTGCGGCGCCCGCGCCCGCGCCCGCGCCCGCGTTATTTGGCCACCGCGCCCCGCATCGAGCGGGCCACGAAGACCAGGCTGCCTACCGTCAGCACAAGGCCGGTGAGCACGCTGGGCAAGACCTGCAGCAGGCGCAGGCTCTCGCCCTTGAGCACCTGCATCATCAAGGTGTTCTGGGCCAGGCCCGGCACCCACAGATACCAGGCGGCGTCGCCACCCGGGTTGAGCAGGGTCACCATGGGCGCCATCGCCACCAGGGTGATGATCAGGCCGCTGCTGGCCTGTGCCTCCTTGAAGCTCTTGGTGCGGATGGCGATGGCCATCAGCACCGCGCCCATGGCGGCGGCCAGCGGCAGCTGCAGCAGGAAGCAGGCGATCACCTCGGGCGCGCCGAACTGGAACATGGCTTGCAGGCTGTCGCTCTGCAGCAGCCATTGCGCCGGGATGAAGCTCAGATTGGACAGCAGGGCCACGGCCAGGCCCAGGCCGGCCACGGCACCCCATTTGCCCAGCACCAGGGCGAATTGCTGCACCGGGTTCATCAGCAGGGGCTCCAGCGAGCCGCGTTCGCGCTCGCCGGCCGTGCTGTCCAGCGCGGCGGTGAGGGCACCGTAGAGCACGGCCATGATGATGAACATGGGAATCATGCTGGTGATGCGGGCGGCGCGGGCCTGGGTGCTGGCCAGATCGCGCTCCTGCAGATCGACCGGCTGCAGCAGCTGCACCGAGACCCCGCGCAGGGCCAGATTGAGGCTGGCGCGTTCGCGGTTGAAGCTGTTGACCAGGCGCTGCACCGGGGCCTGGCCGGCCTCGGCGCGCTGGTTGGCGCTATCGCTCACCAGCTCTAGCGTGGGCTGCTCGCCGGCCAGCAATTCCTGCTCGAAGTTCTTGCCGACCACCAGCACCGGCTCCAGCAAGGTGTTGGCGCGCAGGCCTTTCTCGTAGTCGGCCGGGGCGGTCTTGATGGTGTAGGTCTGGCGCTCGATGAAGTTGCGCAGGGTGGGGGCGTGCTCGATGCCGGCGACCAGGATCTCGCGCTTCTCGGCCCGGCTCTCAAACGAGGAGATCAGGCCCGACATGGCCAGCAGCAGCAGCGGCCCCATCAGCACGGCGGGCACCAGCAGGCGCAAAAGGGTGCGGCGGTCGCGCAGGGCGTCGCTGGCTTCCTTGCAGAAAACGACGCAGAAATTGCGCCACAGACCGGTGGCTGGAAGGGTTGGGCTCATGCGGCGCTCCTGAGATTTTTTTGTTCTTCGGCCACTGCGCTTGCAAAGGCCAGTTTGACGAAGGCGTCCTCGAAGCGGGCCTCGCCGGCCAGCTCCAGCAGCTCGGGCACCGAGCCCTCGGCCACGCTGCGGCCTTGCGCCACCACCACCACATGCTCACAGAGCTGCTCCACCTCCTGCATGATGTGGGTGGAGAAGATGATGGTCTTGGCCCCGCCGGCGGGCGAGCGCAGATGGCGCAAGGCCTCGCGCAGGGCGCGGGTGGCCAGCACATCGAGGCCGTTGGTGGGCTCGTCCAGCACGATATTGGCGGGGTCGTGCACCAGGGCACGGGCCAGCGCGGTCTTCATGCGCTCGCCCTGGCTGAAGCCCTCGGCGCGGCGGTCCAGGATGTGCTGCATCTCCAGCAAACGCGCCAGTTCGACGGCACGGGCGTCGGCCGCATCTGCCTCCATGCCCTGCAGGCGGCCGAAGTAGATGATGTTCTCGCGCGCCGACAGGCGCGGGTAGAGGCCATGGGCGTCGCCCAGAATGCCCATGCGGGCCAGGGCCTCGCGCGGCTGGCTGGCGACGGCAATGCCGTCCACCGTGATGCTGCCGCTATCGGGCTGGAACAAGCCGCCCAGCATGCGCAAGGTGGTGGTCTTGCCGGCGCCGTTGGCGCCCAGCAGGCCGGTGATGCGGCCGTCCGGGGCATGGACGCTGACGTCCTTGACGGCCTGCACCAGCTGCGGCGCGCTGCGCTTGCCCAGCAGGCTGGCCAGGCTCAGCCCGGGTTTGCTGCCGCCGCGGGAGGCGAACTGCTTGCTGACGTTGTCGATCTGGATCATGGGGCAACCTTTGCGTTGGCGGGGGCGCTTTGCACCGGCATGAAAGCCGTGGGCCGCGGGATCTTGCTGGCACAGCCGGCGTCCTGGGGCAGGGCGGCGGCGTCGGTCTTGCTGTCGATGAAGCGGAACAGCACATCGCGCATGCAGACAATGCTGCTGACGCCATGGCCGGCCTCGGGCACGACGATGTGCTGG
This sequence comes from Roseateles oligotrophus, assembly GCF_014204525.1. Lineage (GTDB taxonomy): Bacteria > Pseudomonadota > Gammaproteobacteria > Burkholderiales > Burkholderiaceae_C > Paucibacter_A > Paucibacter_A oligotrophus_A. Next base: position 61,525 of record NZ_JACHLP010000013.1, on the reverse strand, counting down.
GCAATGGCCGGGTTCTTGGCCGCGAGCGCCTTGGCCGCGCGCTCGCCGTGGCGCGGCGGCGTGGCCGGGTCGGCGCCGCCGCTGAGCAGCAGCACCGGCGAGGGCGCGGGCGGGATGCTGAAGAACTCCGGCGCCAGCTGGGCGCGCGGCCAGTGCTTGCAGACCTGGGTGTAGAGCTTGGCATCGCTGTCGCCGAAGTCGCTGCCCGGCGCGTCCTTGCCGAGGCCGGCCTCCAGGCGCGGCACATCCTCGGCGCAGACGACCGAGAAATGCATGCCCTCGGCCAGCCGCATGCCCTTGTTCGAGGCCATGGCGCCGGACAAGCCCAGCAGGCCCTCCCAGCGCCCCCCGGCCGCGGCGTGGATGGCGGCGGGCAGGGCAGCGGCCAGGCTGGGGCTGTACAGCGGCATGCGCACGCTGCGCAAGAGCTGTTCGCGCGTCAGGCTGAACTGCTCCGGCTTGCCGCTCAGTGGGTCGCTGACGCTGATGTTGCGGGGCAGGCCTTGCTGCAAAGCCGCCCACTCCTGGCGCAGCTGGGGGTATTGCCGGCTGCAGCCGGCGTCCTTCTCGCAGAACTGCAGCATGGCGTTCAGCGCCTGCTGGCCGTCGGTCGAGAAGCTGGCGGGCAGCACCATATCCGGCGGCGCCACGCCGTCGATAACGGTGCGGCGCACCTTGGTCGGGAACAGGCGCAGATATTCCAGCGCCGCGCGGGTGCCATAGCTGGCGCCGATCAGATTCCACTGCGGCGCGCCCAGGGCCTCACGCACGGCGTCGAAGTCCTGCATGGCCAGCGTGGTGCTGTACTGGCGCAGATCGCCGTGCGGCAGCTTGCCCAGGTCCTGGCGGCATTGCTCCAAATTCTTCAGCATGAACTGCGGGTCCAGCACCTGGGCCAGCGGCAGCTTGGAGACGTCGGCGCATTGCAGGGGCGCGGACTTGCCGGTGCCGCGCTGGTCGATGAAGACCAGATCACGCCGATTGTTCAGGCGCGCCAGCCGGCTCAGCACCATGGGCGCAATATCGATGGCGCTCTGGCCAGGGCCGCCGGCCAGCATCAGCACCGGGTCGGGCTGCTTGTTGCGCGCCATCGCCGGCACGACCAGAAAATGTACATCGATCTGCCTGCCCTGGGGCTGGGCCGGGTCCAGCGGCCGCTTGATGCTGCCGCATTGCAGCTCATTGGCGATGCCGGCCACGCGGCAGGGCTGGGTGGCTTTGCCGTCGGCTGGCGCGTGCTGGGCCAGGGCCTGGCCCAAGCCCAAGCTCATCGCCGCGGCCGTCAGGCTGCTCAGCAGCAGGCGCTGCTTGTTTTGTCTCTGTCTCATTCCACCCGTCCTTGGTCAGTGTTTCTGGGATTGGGCGGATTATGGGGAGCTTGGCCCGGCCTTCGCTGCGGCAGGCGGCGAATGGCGGATTGGGGCGTTGAATGGTCCTAATGCCTGAACGGCTGCGGCGCTTGTGATCCGTCCGGCCGCCCCAAGCTGCAGTTCGTCGCAAGGCCTTGGAGCTGCCGGTGGGCAGGCCTTAGGCTGTGCCCAATGCCATCAGCAAGAAAGGGTTCACCCATGTCTTTCAGCGAAGAACTGGCCAAGCTGGCCGAGCTGCATCAGCGCGGTGTTCTGTCCGACGATGAGTACGCACGCGCCAAGGCCAAGGTGCTGGGCGATGCGGGGCCGGCGGCTGCGGCCCCGGGCTTGGGGGCCGGGGTGTCCTCCATCAATGCCTTCAGGCGTAGCCGTCAGGATCGCTGGTTAGGCGGTGTCTGCGGTGGCCTGGCCCAGCTGACAGCCACCCCCGCCTGGTTGTGGCGCTTGCTGGTGAGCTTGCTGGTCTTGTGCGCCGGCAGCGGCCTGCTGGTCTATCTGCTGCTGTGGATTTTTGTGCCGGAAGAAGAGTGATCTGCTCGTTCAGCCGCCAGCCTCGCGCCGGCCAAACATGCCCCAGCCTTCCATGCTGAGCACCTGCTCGTCTTTTTGATTGAACACGGCCCAAATGGAGCGCACCAGGCCGATCTGCGGCCGGCTCTGGCTGGCGCGGGCTTCTTGCACCGTCATGCGTACCCGCAAGGTGTCGCCGGGACGCACGGGTTTGAGCCAGCGCAGATTGTCGATGCCGGGCGAGCCCTGGCTGGTGGAGTCCAGCAGATAGGCATCGCACATCATGCGCATGACCATGGCGCAGGTGTGCCAGCCGCTGACCGAGAGGCCGGCCAGCACCGAGGCCTCGGCGGCGACTTCGTCCAGATGCAGAGGCTGCGGATCGTAGGCGGCGGCAAAGCGCAGGCCCTCTTCACGGTCCACGCTCATCCCGCCGAACTCGAACACGCGGCCGGGGGTGAAGTCTTCAAAGGCGTAGGTAGGCATGGCGCCAATATAGCTAAGCCAGGCCGTGGGCCGGCATCACCTGGGCGACAGCGCCGGGGCAATTTTGCTTGCGCTGCAAGCGCAGGGAATTCGGCGTATCGTCGGCCCTCCATTGGATTTGAAGGATCTCAGCATGAAGCTTTATTACAGCCCCGGTGCCTGCTCCCTGTCCCCCCATATCGCCTTGCGCGAGGCGGGCCTGCCCTTCGAGCTGGTGCTGGCCAGCACCAAGACCAAGAAGCTGCAGGACGGCACCGACTTCTACAGCATCAATTCCAAGGGCTCGGTGCCCGTGCTGGAGCTGGACGACGGCCAGCGCCTGACCGAAGGCCCGGCCATCGTGCAATACATCGCCGATCTGGCCCCGGCCGCCAAGCTGGCCCCGGCCAATGGCACGTGGGAGCGTTACCGCCTGCAGGAATGGCTGAACTACATCACCTCCGAGCTGCACAAGGGCTTCTCGCCCCTGTTCAACCCGGCCACGGTGGAGGAGACCAAGGCCCAGGTCCGAGCGGCCCTGCAAGCCCGGCTGAGCTGGGTCAACGAGCAGTTGGAAGGCCGGCAATACCTGCTGGGTGAGCAGTTCAGCGTGGCCGACGCCTACCTCTTCGTCGTCAGCAACTGGGGCCAGTATGTGGGCGTGAGCCTGGACGGGCTGAGCCATCTGCTGGCCTTGCGCGAGCGTGTGGCCTCTCGCCCGGCCGTGCAGGCGGCCCTCAAGGCCGAGGGCCTGCTCAAGTAAGCGACCTTATAGCAAGGCCTCGCAGGTGGCGCGCTGCTTGTCGGCCACCTCGACCTTGGCGCAGATGCCGTCCAGCTGAGCGCGCAGGCGCTTGATGGCGGCCTCATTCTGGCCCTTGGCGTTCCACTGCTTCAGGCTGGCGCCCACTTTCTGCAGGGAACGGGCGCTGCGCTCGTAGAAGCTGCCCTTGTCCTGGGCGGCCTCGTTGAACAGCAGGGCGGCCGTCTTCTCGATGCGCCCGCTGTCCTGCGGGCTGAGTTCAACCAGATTGGCCATATAGCCGGCGCCCCATTGCAGGCGGGTCGCCGGGCCCTGGCTCTTGTTGAAGGCTTCTTCCGACCAGCGCAGGGCTTCGTCCTTGCGGCCCTGTTTCTTGGCGTTATTGGCCAGGCCGCTCATCAGGTAGTAGGGTGAGTGGCTCTTGGCTAGGCCGGCCTTGAGCAGCTCGTCGCTGTCCTTCCACTGGCCGGTCTGGCCCAGCAGATGGGCGGCCGAGCTGATCACGGCCTGACGCTCGTAGCCGTCGGTGATTTCACGGTCGGCGCGGGCGGCCTGTTCCTTCACATCCTTCAGCAGGGCCGGGCTCAGCTTGGGGTGGATCTCGCTCTTGGCCAGCTCCAGGCGGGCCAGGTCGACGCGGGCCTGCAGGGCTTGCAGGCGGTCGGCGCGGGAGAGGCTGGCGTCGGCCTCCAGGCGCTTCAGGGCGGCGTCAAACTGGCTCAGCAAGGCCTGGCGTTCCGGGCCGGCCTGGGGGGCCAGGGTCTTGACGATGTCGGCGGCGCCATTCGTCAGCACATCGGCCAGGGCGCGTGCGTCTTCTTTGTCCGTTAGCACCTTGGCCAGGCGGGCGCGCTGGGCGGCATCGGCCTTGAGGCCGCCCTTGCCATCGTCGCTGGCGGCCAGGGACTTGAGCCACAGCCGGGTGGCGGTGTCGGGGTCCTGGGCGGCCGCAGCCAGCTGGGCCAGCAGGGCAGGCACCTCGGCCTGGGGCAGCAGCTGGTCCTGATCCGATTCCCAGGAGTAAAAGCCCAGCAGGCGCCATTCATTGACGTTCAGCTTTTTGCCGGCGCGGGCATCGGCCAGCACGGCCTTGACCGGGCGGCCACCGGCCAGGCCCAGCTGCATGACTTTCAGCACCTGGGGGGCGTCGATCTCGCCCGGCAGGCGGGTCAGCTCGGCGCCGTCGGCGGTGAACAGAATCATGGTCGGATAGCCGCGCACCTTGAAGCGGGTGCCCAGTTTTTGCGCGCCGGGCGAATCGCCGTCGATGTGGACGGCGACGAAGGCGCGCGTCTGCTCGATGAAGTCCTGGCGGTTGAACAGCGTGGCCTTGAGCTGATTGCAGGGCGGGCACCACTTGGCACCCCAGTAAAGCAGCAGCGGCTTCTTCTCGCTGCGGGCCTGGGCGAAGGCACGCTCGATATCGGCGTCGGCGCCCGCCTCCTGCCAGGCCACGGCGGCCGGGTTGGCGCTGGGGGCGAGAGCGGCCTGGGCGGGCAGGGCTGCGGCCAGCAGACCGAGGCTGAGGCTGGCGGCGAGCAAGGTGGGCTTGAGTGTCATGGTCTTCTTCGTCCAAGTGCAGCGGAATCAGCTCCGCATTGTGAGGCTTGCCGCCCGGCTTTGCGCGCGAAAACCGCGCAAGCAAATGCGCCCGGCGTTAGGCCGGTGTGGGCGTCGGCTTCGTCAGCCCCAGCCCGGGCTCGCCATAACTGCGCAAGACCTCGGCAATCACCACCTTGTAGCCGTCCAGCCAATTCGCCTGGGCTGCCTTGGCCTGCAGATGGGCCGGGTGCTGCATCAGCTGCTGCAAGGCCTCCAGCGAGTCCCAGTAATAGACGTTGGAATAGACCCCCGTTGCCTGGTTCTCCCAGGCCTCCTCGCCCAGATAGCCGGGCATGGACTTGGCCGCCTCGGCAATGATCTGGTCCAGGCGATGGAACTCCTCGTCGTACTGCTTCTTGGCGAAGATGAAGGTGGAGGCGTACATGGCGGTGGCGGCCTTTCAAGCGCGTTGGGAAACGGGCCGCATTAGAGCAGTTTTGAAGGCGTTTCGCCGTTTGCCGCCAGCAGCTCCCTGGCCATGCCGCGGATGGCGGCGCCACGGCCACGTCAGGCGGGCCGTTATGGACGCCGCGCCGGCCCGATGCCAGGGAGCAGCCGAGACGGTTCTCAGGCCTTGCGGCGGCGGGCGACGAAGCCGATGGCGCCCAGGCCGGCCAGCAACAGGGCATAGGTCTGGGGTTCCGGCACGGCGGCGACAGCGCTGAAGTTCACATTGTCGATGGCCAGGCCGTGGTCGTTGCCGAGGTCGTTCCTCTCGGTCCAGCGAATCCACAAGGTGTCGCCGGCGGCCCAGCTGGTGTTGATCTGAGCGCCGCGGTTGGCGACCAGGCCCGTGGTGTTGCCGTTCACGGCCGCGGCCGTGGTGGAGGCAAATACCGGCGAGCTCCAGTCGAAGTTGGCGCCCGGGGCGGTCCAGCTCGTGACGCCGGCAAAAGTGGCGCCGAAGCCGTATTCCAGCACCATGGATTGGGCCACGCCGGGCGTGTTGCCGCCGTTGCGCCACTGCTCGCCGTCGAAGCCCAGCTTGAAGCCGGCCAGCGCGCTGCCGCTGGTATTGCTCAGGGACAGGGCGATCCAGCCGGCCACGGCGCCGTTGGCGGGCGAGCCGAAATAGCTGCCGCCGGAGCCGACGCCGCCCAGGGCACGGTCGCTATTGCCGCCGACGCCGAAGCTGCGGAAGCCGCCGGTGTTGGAGCCGCCGGCATCGGCCAGATAGCTGGTGATGGCGGCCTTGTCCTTGTTGAACAGGCTCCAGCCGGCGAGGGTGCTGTCATTGGCCCAGGCGACGCTGCTGGTCGAGGTGGTCTTGGCCAGGCTGTCGAAGGACTGGCTGTAGACAAAGCTGCTGCTGTTCACCGACACGGCGGCATGGGCGGGCGCTGCGAGGGCCAGGGCGCTCAGGGCGGCGGCCAGCAAGAGGGTTTGCTTTTTCATCACGGTAAGGATCTCTCTGTGTTGATTGCTTGGACAAGATTCGACAGAGGCCAGGGCTCGCGGTGCCTGGAGATGACGCCGCCGGGCCGACTCGTCCTCCGACCAGCCGCCCTGCTGTGTCCGGCGCCTCAAACAGCCCTGCTCGTCCGCATTCGCAAACGTTTGCCATTTTGTTTGACTGGCGCAATTTCAGGCATGAATCCGCAGGCCTCCCGCACCCTGTGCTCAAGAGGCGGAGAAATTCCGACGACGCGTCTTTGCCGGGCAGCTAGCCCAAGGGCCGACAAGACCTCAGCACTTCACCGAGGCGAAGAATAGCCAGCGAGCCGTGGCAGCTGTGTGTCAGCCCGCTCTTGTTCGGGCTTGTCCGGCCCCTCAAATACGGGGGTTGTCGGGCGGATGAAACGGGAGTCGAGGCCGGCCCGTCGGGCTCGCGGCGGCGGCACAATGGCCGCCAGTCCACGGCCTTCGCTTTGCCTGCACCATGCCAGCCGCTTCCTCTCCTCGCCCTCAGGACGGCGCCGATCTGGCGTCCCGTCTGGCTGATGCCATGGCCCGTTTGCGCGCGCTGGCCAGGCCCGAGCAACTGGCTGGCATGCAGCGTTTTGCCATGCATGGCGAGGCGCGCCTGGGCGTGGCCGTGCCGCAGCTGCGTGCCCTGGGCAAGGCCATGGGCCCCGACCACGAACTGGCCTTGCGGCTGTGGGACAGCGGTATCCCGGACGCGCAAATCCTGGCCTCCCTGCTGGCCGAGCCCCGGCAGCTGAGCCAGGCCCAGATGGACCACTGGACGCAGGGCATGCAGGCCTGGGATGTCTGCGATCAGGCCTGCCTCAACGCCTTTCGCCGCTCGCCCCTGGCCTGGGCCTGCATCCCGCGCTGGGCGGCGGCCGAGGCGGAATATGTGCGGCGCAGCGCCTTCTCCCTGCTGGCCGTGCTGGCGGTGCATGACAAGCGCCGTGCCGATGCCGACTTCATCGCCCGCCTGGCCCTGATCGAGGCGGCGGCGGGGGACGAGCGCAACTTCGTCAAAAAGGCGGTCAACTGGGCGCTGCGCCAGATCGGCAAGCGCAAGCCGGCGCTGCGGGCCGAGGCGCTGGCCGCGGCCTTGCGCATCCAGGCCCAGGCTTCGCGCAGCGCGCGCTGGATCGCCGCCGACGCGCTGCGCGAGCTGCGCGGCAAGGACGCCGATTCATAGCGGCTCGTGCAGCTTCAGAAAGCGCGCCAGGATCTGGCGGGCGGCATCCAGGGCGCCGCGCTGGGCGGGGCCGCTGGCGGCCGCCTGAATCGCTCTTTGCAAGGCCTCGAATTCGACCCCGCCGGCGGCGCGCAGCAGGGCGCTGTGGCGGTTCAGCAGCGCCTGGGCCTGGGCGGCGTCGCGGCTGAGGGCCGTGTCCAACTGCTCCAGCAGGGACTGCAGCTGCACCGCATCCATGCCCGCGGCCTCGCCGCCGGCTTCGGGCTCGGCATCCGGGCTGCGGCGGTCGGGCAGCTGCAGGGTCAGGGCGAGGATCAAATCGTCCAGCTGCTTCTCGGCCACGCTCATCAAGGCGTGCAGGCGGGCCGGGGCAGGCGGCTCGCGCAGGGCGGTTTCCAGCGGTTCCAGGGCGTCCTGCAGGCTGGTGGCGCCGATATTGGCGGCCAGGCCTTTGAGCGTGCGGGTGTGGCGTTCGGCCAGCGGCCAGTCCTCGGCCAGCACGGCGTCGCGGATCTCCAGCAGGGCCAGGCGGCGTGTGCCCATGAATTTGTGCAGCAGATCCAGGTAGACGGCCGGCCGGCCCGCCACCCGGCGCAGACCCAGGGCCATGTCCAGGCCGAGGATGTGGCTGGGCAGGCGCACGGCCTGCTCGGGCCGGCTGACCAGGGTGATGGGTTTTTCGAACACCGGACGCGCCGGGTGTGGGTTGCCCAGGCCGGCGTGGGGCTTGATCCAGCGGGCCAGGGCGCTCCACATGGCCTCGGGTTCGATGGGCTTGGCCAGATAGTCGTTCATGCCGGCCGCCAGGCAGCGCTCGCGGTCGCCGGGCAGGGCATTGGCCGTCATGGCCACGATGGGCAGCCCGCTGTGCCGCCGCATCGCGCGGATCTGGCGGGTGGCCACCAGGCCGTCCATCTGCGGCATCTGCATATCCATCAGCACCAGGTCGTAGCGCTGCTTGTCGACCCGGGCCAGGGCCGCCAGGCCGTGCTCGGCCAGGTCGACCACAAAGCCGGCTTCTTCCAGCAGCTCCTTCGCGATCTGCTGATTCAGCTCGTTATCTTCCACCAGCAGGATGCGCGCGCCAATCAGGTTCTGCAGCTTGGGCGGGGTGTTCAGCGTCTCCTTGGGGCTCAGGGCTTCCTCGGCCTCCGGCGCCTGGCTGGCCTGGGCGGCGTCTTGCTCGCTGACCAGCTTGACCATGGTGTCGAACAGCAGGGAGGCGTTGACGGGCTTGAGCATCACCTCCACCATGCCCGAGGAATGGGCGCCGCGTATGGATTCTTCGCGGCCGTAGGCCGTCACCATCACCTGCTGCGGCATGTGCTTGAGACCCAGCTCGCGGATGCGGCGGGCCGCCTCCAGGCCGTCCATGCCCGGCATCTGCCAGTCCATCATGACGATGTCGAAATGGCGCTCGGCCGCCTCGGCATCGCGCACGGCGTAGATGGCAGAGGCGCCGGAGCTGGCCGTCTCCACCTTGAAGCCGAGCGCGGCCAGCATATCGCTCAGCACCATGGCCGCATGTTCGTTATCGTCCACCACCAGCACTCGGCGGCCGCGCAGGTCGACGCTGGGCAGCAAGGGCCTGGCCTTGAATTCGCCCACCTCCAGCTTGGCCGTGAACCAGAAGGTGGCGCCTCGGCCGGACACGCTTTCCACGCCCACCGTGCCGCCCATCAACTCGGCCAGGCCCTTGCTGATGGCCAGGCCCAGGCCGGTGCCGCCGTGTTTGCGGCCGCCGCCGCTATCGGCCTGGGAGAATTTCTGGAACAGCCGCCCCATCTGGGCCGGGCCCAGGCCCGGGCCGGTGTCCTTGACCTCGAAGCGCAGCAGCACATGGCTGGGCCTGCTGGCGGGCTCCAGGGCCTGGGCCAGGCGGACCCGCACGATGATCTCGCCCTGCTCGGTGAACTTGACCGCGTTATTGGCGTAATTGACCAGCACCTGGCCCAGGCGCAGGGGGTCGCCCAGCAGATAGGGCGGCACCTCGGGCGCGACCTCGAACACCAGCTCCAGGCCCTTGTCATTGGCCTTCTCGGCGATCACATTGGCCACGTTCTGCAGCATGGCGTCCAGCTCGAAAGCGATGTGCTCGATCGTCAGCATGCCGGACTCCACCTTGGAGAAGTCCAGGATGTCGTTGATCTGGCCCAGCAGCTGCTCGCCGGAGAGGCGGATCTTGCTGATGTAGTCGCGCTGGCGCACCGTCAGCTCGGTGCGGCTGGCCAGATGGGACAGGCCGATGATGGCATTCAGCGGGGTGCGGATCTCATGGCTCATATTCGCCAGGAACAGGCTCTTGGCCTCGGTCGCCTCCTCGGCATGCAGGCGTGCGGCCTGCAGATCGGCCAGGGTGTGGGTGAGGCGCTGCTGCATGATGTTGAGCGCGCTCAGCGGGGCGGAGCGCTTCAGCTCGGCCGCGGGCAGCGGCGTCTCCCATTCGCCGGCGGCCATGCGCAGGACCGCGTCGCTGACGGCATGGGACTCCAGCACCAGGCGCCGCATGCGGATGGCGATGAAGGACACGACGACGGCCTGCACCCCGACGTAGAGCAGGTGCTGCCACAGGGACTGGCTGTCCAGCAGGGTGCGCTCGTCGTTGAAGACGGTGATGCCCAGACCCAGGGGTTGCAGCAGCAAAAACACGATGTGATGCAGGGCCAGCGCCAGACTGGCCAGGGCGATGGGTCGCCAGTCGCAGTAGACGACTAGGGCCGCCAGCAGCACGAAGAAGCTGAAATGCGCCTCCGGGTCGCCGCCGGTCTGCTGGATCACCAGGGCGGTCAGCACGATGAAGGCCAGGGCCATCAGCAGGCGGGAGACCAGCCGACCCGGGAAGCGCCAGGCGCACCAGGCCGGAATGGCCAGGGCCGGCAGGCCCACCCCCAGGGCCAGGCCCCAGGTCTGGGTGCTGGAAGCCAGGCTCAGGGACCACAGCAGATGCAGGCCGCCCAGGCCCAGCATCAGGCGATGGGCGTCGCGGTAGTAGGCAATCTCGCGTTCAGAGCAGGGTGATGCCATCTCAGCGCCTTGTTAGGAGCGCTCATGCGCCCCGCTGATTTCGAGGCAGTATAGGCCGAGGGTTTGGCCTTTGCGGGCATGAAAAAAGGCCATCCGAGGATGGCCTTTGCGGGGTCCCAACAGCGGGCCCTGGCGGGCCGCTGGCGTCTGCCATTACTGCAGGGGAGCCAGGTCTTCGCGGTTGATCAGGATGTTGTAGGGCTTGACCGGGTCACCCAGCACGAACACGGTGTAGACGGCATTGGCCGACAGCAGCACGTTCGACTTGGAGTTGACCCAGCTCGAGTCAACATTGGGCAAGGTGACCGTCACCAGCGAACCCACATTGGAGTTGCCCAGGATGGACGAGGGGGTGGAGGCGCTACCCGGCAGCACATTGCTGGCAGCAGGTGCGTAGTCGACGGTCATGCCGGCGCCAGCTGTGCTGCTGGCCAGGCCGTTGAACAGACGAATCTTGGTCATGCCCGAGGCGGTAGGCAGGCGATTGTCATCGGCCACCACCGACAGCACCGGCGCCGCCGCCGTGCCCGAAACCAGCAAGCTGTAGTCGCCACCGGCCGTCAAGGTCGGTGCGGCAAAGGTCACCGGCGAGCCGTTGACGTTGACGCTCAGGGTCGAAGCGCCAGCGCTGGTCGTGAAGTACTGACCCACGGCCGGTGCTTGTGCGGAGGGGAACAACACAGTGCCGTTCAGGGTCGCGCTGACCGAGGTCGAGGTACCGGCCACGCCGTTCACCACACGGGCGCGTGCCGCGGTCGTGGGGTAGTTGGTGGCGGCGCCTTGCTGCTTCAGCACAATGCCGTTGACCAGTTTGCCGCCCGAGGTGGAGGTGGCGACCAGGGTCGACACGGTGGCCGAGTCCAGCGTCACGCTGGGCAGGTCCATGCGGATGTCGGTGGGCTTGCCGGTGCCGGTCAGGGTCAGGCGGAAAGCGCCGCTGTTCAGCAGGGTGTAGCCGCTGCTGCCGACGATATTGGTGGCAACAGGGGTTTGGCCGCTCAGCGAGTCTTTGCTATTGGCGGGGTTGACGTACAGATCCAGGGCGCCGGCGTCGGCGGCCAGGTTCAGCAGCAGCAGCTTGGCCTTGTTGGCATCGGGGGCCGTCTCAGCTTCTTGCAGCAAGGTGGTCTTGACCGCACCGCTCCAGCCGTAGGCAATGACGGTGTAGTTGCTGTCGCCGGCCAGGGTGGGGGTCAGATTGGTCACGGCGCTGCCGTTGACGCTGTTCTGCACCTGCATGGCGGTCGAGCCGGTGTCGACGCTGCCATAGCTGCCAACGGCGCCGTAGGCGATCTTGGCATTGATATTGGAGGAGTCACCGGAGGCGTTATGGGCCAGATCCAGGGAGGAGAAGCCGACGCTGGCATTCAGCAGACGAACATTGGTTTTGCTGCTGCCACCGCCACCACCGCAAGCGGAAAGCAGGGCGGCGCTGGCCAGAGTCAGGCCGAGCGCCAAGGAATTGAATCGCATTGAAAAGCTCCGTTGAATGGTGTTGCGCGATTGGGCCAAGCCCTTATTGCTGGGGCATGTGGCTTGAGTTTCGCAATTGTGAAGTCAGACTCGCACAAGGCTTGATATTACAGGAGCCCGCTCTAATTCCTGGCCGGGCCCCGCTGCTAGCATGCCCGGCTTCCGTCTCACCGCTTATCGCCATGGCCTACCCGCAACTGCTCAGCCCCCTGGATCTCGGTTTCACCACCCTGAAGAACCGCGTGCTGATGGGCAGCATGCACACCGGCCTGGAGGACGGGCGCAAGCACTTTGAGCGCATGGCGGTCTATTTTGCCGAGCGGGCGCGGGGCGAGGTGGGCTTGATCGTGACCGGCGGTTTCGCGCCCAATATCGAGGGCTGGGCCAAGCCTTTCGCCGGCACCCTGGCCACCTCGGGCGCGGCGCGCAGGCATCAAGAGATCACCCGGGCCGTGCATGCCGAGGGCGGCAAGATCGCCCTGCAGATCCTGCACACCGGTCGTTACGGCTACCAGCCATTTTGCGTGGCGCCCTCACGCATCCAGTCGCCCATCTCGCCTTTCACGCCGCGCGAGCTGTCGGCGCGCGGCATCGAACGCCAGATTCGGGCCTTTGTCCGTTGCGCCAAGCTGGCGCGCGAGGCCGGTTACGACGGCGTCGAGCTGATGGGCTCGGAAGGCTATTTCCTGAACCAGTTCCTGGTGACCCATACCAATCAGCGCAGTGACGAGTGGGGCGGCAGCTATGCCAATCGCATGCGCATCGTCATCGAGATCCTGACTCGCATGCGCGAGGCGGTGGGCCCGGACTTCATCATCATCTACCGCCTCTCCATGCTGGACCTGATTCCCAATGGCAGCAGCTGGGAGGAGGTGCTGGAGCTGGGCCGGGCCGTGGCCAGGTCCGGCGCCACCCTGATCAATACCGGCATCGGCTGGCATGAGGCGCGCATTCCCACCATCGCCACCTCGGTGCCGCGTGCCGGTTTCGCCTGGGTGACCAAGAAGCTGCGCGAGCAATTTCTGCTGGAAGGCATCAAGACCCCGCTGATCACCAGCAACCGCATCAACAGCCCCGAGGTGGCCGAGCAGGTGCTGGCCGAAGGCTGCGCCGATATGGTCAGCATGGCCCGGCCCTTTCTGGCCGACCCCGAGTTCGTCAAGAAGGCACGCCAGAACCGGGCCGACGAGATCAACACCTGCATCGCCTGCAACCAGGCCTGCCTGGACCACACTTTTGCGCAGAAGATCTCCACCTGCCTGGTCAACCCGCGGGCCGCCTACGAGCAGGAGTTCAAGTTTGTCCCCGTCTCGGCCGCGCCCTCCGCCGGCCAGCCCAAACGCAAGACGGTGGCCGTGGTGGGCGCCGGCCCGGCCGGCCTGGCGGCGGCCACCCACTTGGCCGAGCGCGGCCACGAGGTGCATCTCTTCGACGCCGCCGAGGCCATAGGCGGCCAGTTCAATCTGGCCCGCCGCATCCCCGGCAAGGAGGAGTTCAGCGAGACCCTGCGCTACTTCGCCCGCCGCATCGAGACCACCGGCGTGCGGCTGCAGCTGCGCCGCCGCGTCACGGCCGCTGATCTGCAGGGTTTTGACGACATCATCCTGGCCACCGGCGTGACGCCGCGCAACCCGCGCATCAAGGGCCAGGACGACCCCGCCCTGGCCGGCAAGGTGCTCAGTTATATCGATGTGCTGACGGGCAGGGCCCAGGTGGGCCAGCGGGTGGCCATCGTCGGCGCCGGCGGCATCGGCTTCGATGTGGCCGAGTTCCTGGCCGAGCATCCGGGTCAGTCCCTGGCCCTGGACGCAGCGGCCTGGCGGCGCGAGTGGGGCGTGGCCGACCCGCAGCAGCTGCGCGCCGGCCTGGCCCGGCCGCAGCCGGCCGCGGCGGCGCGCCAGATCACGCTATTGCAGCGCAAGCCCGGCAAGCTGGGCGGCGGCCTGGGCAAGACCACCGGCTGGATCCACCGCGCGGCGCTGAAGATGAAGCAGGTGGAGATGCAGTCCGGCGTCAATTACGAGGCCATCACGGCCGAGGGCCTGTGGGTCAGCTACGGCGAAAAGCGCGCCGACAGCCAGCTGATCGCCGTCGACACGATTGTGCTGTGCGCCGGCCAGGAGCCCTTGCGCGAACTGCAAGCCCCGCTGCTGGCGGCGGGCGCCCGCGTGCATTTGATCGGTGGCGCCCTGGAGGCGGGTGAACTGGATGCAAAGCGTGCAATTTTGCAGGGAACGCGACTCGCTTACACCTTGTAAACCCTGCTCTAACTCAAGTCTGGCGCTGACACTACCGAAACGATGAGACGAGGGGTCGCCTGTTGTCCCGGCGGTCAAGATTCAAAAAAGCAGCAGCGCTAGCCATGCCGATCTAACAGCTCAAGCCGGCAGACGCTGACCTCATAGTTTGGGTGGGGCATGAAAGCAAATTTCTTCCGCCGGTCGCCTGCCAGGTCGACAGGAAGGGGCGCAAGCCGCGCGCCCGGCACGGGGCTCAGGGCCGTCGCGCTGGGCGGCGCGGTGCTGGCTGTGGCGCCGCCGGCCGGGGCGGCCGCGCCGCTGCTGCTCGGCGTGGATCTGTCCTTTCTGCACGAGCCCAGCTTCTGGTGGCTGGCCTTCAGCCTGCTGGGCGTGGTGGCCATGGGTCTGGCCCTGGGCTTGCTTTATATGCTGCGCCTGCGTTTGCGCCTGCGCCGCCAGGAGTTGCTGGCCGTCAAGCGCGAGCGCAGCAAGCTCAGCGCCTTGCTCAATGCGATCCCCGACCCCGTCTACTTCAAGGATCAGCGCGGCGCTTACGAGGGCTGTAACCCGGCCTTCGTCCATTGCACCGGCCTGCCCGAGTCGCAGCTGCTGGGTCTCAGCGATCAGCAGCTGAGCCAGAGCCCGGACTGGAGCCTGGCCCTCAATCACAGCAGCTCGGCCGTCGGCGGCATGCAGCGCACCCTGGCCTGGTCGACCCGGCCGGACGGCCAGCGCATCTGCCTGGACGTGGTGCAGGCCGCGGTGTTTGCCGATGGCCAGAATATGGGCTCGGTGGGCGTGGCCCGCGATGTGACGGCGCTGCGCGAGGCCATGAGCCAGCTGCACCGGGCCGTCACCGTGTTCGAGCATTGCGGCGAGGGCATCATGGTGCTGGATGCCGATCTGCTGATCCGCGATGTCAACCCGGCCCTGTGTGCCATCACCGGCTATAGCTGCGAGGAGCTGCTGGGCACCATGCCCCACTATCTGCAGATCGGCGAGCAAAACCCCGAGATCCTCAAAGAGCTGTGGGCCGAGGTGGGTGCCAAGGGCAAGTGGAGCGGCGAGCTGCTGGAGCGCAACAAGGTCGGCGTGGCCGTGCCCTTGTGGGCCACCATCGTCAGCGTGCCGCCGGCCGAGGCGGGCGGCGAGGCGCATTACCTCTCGGTGCTGACCGATATCTCGCGCATCAAGGCCACCGAGGCCGAGCTGCTGCACCAGGAGCTGCACGACCGCCTGACCGGCCTGCCCAATCTGGCCCTGCTGCGGGACCGCATCGAGCGCCAGATCGGCATTGCCGAGCGCGAGCGCAGCGGCGTGGCCGTGCTCTATATCGATCTGGACGGCTTCCGCGAGGTCAACGATGTGGCCGGCCATGCGGCGGGCGATGCGGTGCTCAAGGAGGCCGCGGCCCGCTTCTTGAATGTGCTGCGCCTGAGCGATTCGGTGGCGCGGGTGGGGGCGGACGAGTTCGTCATCGTGCTGTCCGGCCAGGTGGACGAGGAAAGCGCCATGCGCCTGGGCGAGCGCCTGATCGAGGCCATGCGCGAGCCCATCGCCGTCGGCGACAGCGAGCCTCAGCGCCGCTTCAATCTGGGCGCCAGCATAGGCCTGGCCCTGTTCCCGGCCGATGGCCGGACGGTGGACGAGTTGCTGCGCAATGCCGAGGCGGCCATGTGCAGGGCCAAGGCCCAGGCCCGCAACACGGTGCAGGCCTACCGGCCCGAGCTGACCCTGGCCGTGCAGCAGCGCTTCGAGCTGACCCATGCCTTGCGCCATGCTTGCGAGGTGGCGCAGTTCCGCCTGGAGTATCAGCCGCAGCTGCGCTTGTCGGACGGTGCGCTGATCGGCGCCGAGGCCTTGCTGCGCTGGAACCACCCGACGCGCGGCCCGGTCTCGCCGATGGAATTCATCCCGCTGGCCGAGGAGACCGGCCTGATCGTGCCCATAGGCCGCTGGGTGCTGGAGACGGCCTGCGCTCAAGCCGCGCGCTGGCAGGGCGTGGCCGGCAAGCCGCAGCAGGTGGCCGTCAACGTCTCGGCCCGCCAGCTGCGCCAGCCGGACTTTGTCGAGATGGTGGAAGCCATACTCGCCGCCACCGGCTGCCCGGCCCAGGCGCTGGAGCTGGAGGTGACCGAGAGCCTGCTGCTGGAGGATGCCGAGGCCGCCATCCAACTGCTGGGTGCGCTCAACCAGCGCGGCGTGCGGGTGGCCATCGACGACTTCGGCACCGGCTACTCCTCGCTGTCCTATCTGCGCCGCATGCCGGTGCAGACGCTCAAGATCGACCGCAGCTTCGTCAGCGAGCTGGGCAGCGACGCCAGCGTGGCCGCCATCGCCCGCACCGTCATCGTGCTGGCGCGCAGCCTCAATCTGGATGTGCTGGCCGAGGGCGTGGAGACGGCCGAGCAAGCCGCCTGGCTGCGCCGCGAGGGTTGCGACTGGGCCCAGGGCTGGTATTACGGCCGGCCGATGGCGGCGTGGGATTTCGTCCTGGCGCAGCCGCAGCCCGCGCCGCAGCGGGAGGTGGTGCAGGGGGTGGCGTCGGGGGACTTGCTACTCGCCCTCTGAGGCGAAGGCCGGTGCATCTGCTGCGCCCAGCTCCAGCTTGGGCAGCAGGCGCAGCGTGGGCTCCAGGCCCAGGTTCAGCAGTGTGGCGATGTCCTGCACGTCCTGCGTCAGGCCGGGGTGGTTCCAGCCCTCGCGGGTGTGGCGGGCCAGGCGCAGGCCCAGCATCACGCAGCGCACCTGGGGGCGGTGGGCGTGGTCGTCATCGGTCAGCTGGGCTAACACATCAGGCAGGCGCCAGGCCTTGATCAGGGCCAGGCGCAGCTCCAACACATCGATGCCCAGCACCGAGTGGCAGGCCTGGCGGGTGCGCAGGCCCGGCGTGGCGGCCTGCAGCGCGTCGATGCGCCCGGCCAGGGCCGGCGCATGCAACCACATCAGCATCTCGACAAAATGGTGCAGCAAGGTGGCCTCGTGGATCAGCGGGGCCTTGGGGTCGTCCAGCTGGGCGGCAAAGCCATGGGCAAAGCTGGCGGCGCGCTGGCCCAGCTCCAGCACCCGCTGCAGGCCGGCCAGGGCCTCGGGCCGGCTGGCCAGCCAGTCTTGCGCCTGCGGCAGGCCGACCGAAGCGCGGAAGAAGGGGCCGGTGCCCAGCAGGATCAGGGTCTCCAGCGAGTCCACGGTCTTGGGGTCGGCGGTGTTGCGGCCTTTGTGCCCCAAGCTGCCGGCATGGCGCAACAGGCGCAGCACCATCAGCGGGTCGGCGTTGATCAGGGCGGCCAACTCATTCATGTCCACGCCGTCTTCGTCCTGCGCCAGCTCGTCCAGGCGCAGGGCCGTGTGCGCTTGCACCGGAATCTCGACCCGGCGGAAAAACTCCACCCAGGCCAGCAAGCCGTGCCTGGGCGTCTCCAGAAAGAGCGGGGTGAAGAGTGGGGGGCTATCGTCCATGCCGGTCGCAGGCCTGGCGAGACCCAGGCCCTGCGCCTGATCTATCGGACGCCGGGCTTGAAACTGTAGGCAGGCCCCAGACCTGGCCTGCGCTTGCCGCTAACCTTGACGGCAAGTAGCATGGCTCAACCCGTCCTCCCGCACTTTTTCTGCTGTCGAGTGCCGCCCATGTCCGATCTTTGCACCCTGGTGTACGTCAGTACCGCGTCCCAGCTGATGAGCGATGAGCAGCTGCAAGCCATGCTCAAGAAAGCCATGGCCCGCAATCACATCAATGGCTTGACCGGCGTGCTGCTCTACGACGAGGGCAATTTCATGCAGTGTCTGGAAGGCCCGCGCAGCGCCGTGCTGGAGACCTATGGTCGCATCAAGGCCAACCCGGCCCATCGTGGCCTCACCGAGCTGCTGCTGGAGCCGATTGCGGCGCGTAGCTTCGAGGGCTGGGACATGGACTTTGTGCATTCCAGCCGAGGCGAGATGCAGGCCTTGTCCCAGGCCAACTGGTGGCGGCTGCGGGCCGAGGCGGACCGGGCCGATGACAGCCCCGGCCTGATCCTGCTGCGCGACTTCTGGCGCAGCGCCCGCAAGCAGCCAGGCTAGGGCGGGCCAGCACCCGCTCTTTCGTTTTCCTCAGCGCGACTGCTCCGGCTTGGGCGTCTTCGGCAGGCCGCGCTTGCTGGCGGCGGCACTCTTCATCAACTGGCTGACCATGGCCACCGGCGCGCTGCCGTGGCTGAGGAACTCCTCGTGGAAGGCCTTCAGATTGAAGGCTCGACCCTGGCCGGCCTTGAGCTGATCGCGCAGGGCCAGGATTTCCGAGAAGCCGGCGAAGTAACTGCTCAGCTGCACCGAGCTGACCTGGGCGCGGTGCCATTTCTCGGTCGCCTCGGTATGCGACTGGAAGGCTTCCTTCTCCAGCAGATGCAAGGCCTGCTGCTCGCTCATGCCCAGCACATGGACGCTGTAGTCCAGGATGGCATTGCAGACCACGCGCAGATTCCACTTGGCATACATCAGGCCCATCTCGGGGCTGGGCTTGCCGTCCTTGTCGCTGCCCCAGCCGCTCTCCATCATCATGCGTTCGGAGTAGACGGCCCAACCCTCCACCATGGCCCCGTTGCCGAACAAGGCCTTGACCTTGGAGGGCGATTTGTTCGAGTAGAGCAGCTGCACATAATGGCCGGGGATGGCCTCGTGGATGCTCAGGATCTGCAGCACCCAGTGGTTGTACTCGCGCAGATAGGACTCGGTTTTCTCGGGCTTGCCGATGGGGTCCAGCGGGTCGACGTTGTAATAGGTCACGCCCTGCGGGTCCAGCGGGCCGGGCGCGCTGATGGAGGCGCCGGCCAGGCCGCGCATATAGGCGGGGGTTTCGCGCACCTGCAGGGGGCGGCTGGGGTCCAGGGTCAGCAAATCATGTTTCGTGACCCAGTCGGCCAGGGCCGGCAGCTGGGCGCGGATCTCGTCGATATAGCCCGCGGCCGAGACATGGCGCTCGGATAACTTGTCAATGACGCGGGCGATTTTGTCCAGGCGGGCGGCCGGTGCCGCCTCGCCGGGGAAGAGCTGGGGCCACAGGCCGTCGGCCAGCTCGCTCATGCGCTGATGCAGGGCGGCCTTCTGGTCCAGCGCGCGCTGGTAAAGCGTGGGCGCATCCACCTCGGCCTGGATCTCGTAGCGGAACTTCTCGTGGAAGGCCTCGCGGCCGATGCGGAAGGAGCGGCCGCTGCCGTCCGCCGTCTGGCGGGCGTCGATCTTCTGCAAGGCTTGGATAAAGCCCTGCATGGACCGCAGGGCCAGGTCGCGCTGCTGCAGCACGCGCTTGGCGGTGGCGGCGTCGGCCTTGGCCGTCTTGAGCAGGGCGGGGATGCCCTCGGTCAGGAATTCCAGGCCCCCCTGGTTCTGCGAGATGGCCATCTGCAGCAGGGGGGGGCTGGGGTTCTTGATGTTTTGCAGGGCGGCGCGGTAATAGGCCGGCACCTGGCGCAGGCGTTGCTCCAGCCACTGCAGCCTTTGCTGGGGCGTGTATTCGCCCTTGTTGAGCAGATCGCTGAAGCCGCCCGAGACGTTGTAGCCCGTCGGGTCCCAGACATCGCTGCGCAACTGCTTCAGCGCCCACAGCGTGCCTTGCAGATGGTTGTCCAGCAGGGCCAGATCGCCGGCCTGCGAGGCATTCAGCGCGGCTTTTTTGGGCAGCAGGGCCAGGCGCTTGAGCCAGCTCTCGCAAAAGCGGATCTGCGCCTGGCGGGCGGCTTCGCTGGGCGCGGGCAGGCGGGCGGCGGCCTCGTACTGGCCGGCCGCGGCCGCGGCCTCGGGCAGCAGCTGCCAATAGGCCTTCAGAAAGGCCTCGACCTCGGCATCGAACAGCTGCTGCACCTGGGCTTGCGCCTGCTCCTGCGGGCTGGGCGGCGGCAAGGTGGCGGCGGCGGGCAGGGCCAGGCAGGCCGCAACCGCGGCAGCGGCCAGGTTCAAGCGGAAGTTGGGGAGCAGGCTTGGTCGTTGATTCATGGTGCGAGGCGCGGTTTGCGCTTTGGGGAATGAATGAATGGGCCGGAGCACCTGTCAGTGCTTGCGGGCGCCATTCTGCGCCCTGGCTTGCGGGGCTGGCGAAAGTTTGGGTCATGAATTTGTCATGGAGCCATGGCAGGCTGGTCAGTCGCCCCTCCAATGCAAGCACCCCATGAGCAAAGACGAACCCACCCTGCTTCCCGAGGCCACCGGCACGGCCGCGGCCCAGGCCACCGATGAGCATGCGGCCATGATGCAGCGCATGCAGGCCGATCTGATCGACAGCTACGACGAAGAGCTGGAGATGGAGATCGACGACCGTGCCTTCGACGCCGCCCAAGGCTGCTTCAGCAGCGAGCAGCGCTCGCAGCGGCGCGACTATTTCAGGGAGCTGTTCCGCCTGCAGGGCGAGCTGGTCAAGCTGCAGGACTGGGTGATGGCGACCAAGCACAAGGCCGTGATCATTTTTGAAGGCCGCGACGCGGCCGGCAAGGGCGGGGTGATCAAGCGCATCACCCAGCGCCTGAACCCGCGCGTCTGCCGGGTGGCGGCCCTGCCGGCGCCGAACGACCGCGAGCGCACCCAGTGGTACTTCCAGCGCTATATCTCGCATCTGCCGGCGGGCGGCGAGATCGTGCTGTTTGACCGCAGCTGGTACAACCGCGCCGGCGTCGAGCGGGTGATGGGCTTTTGCTCCGACGAGGAGTACGAAGAGTTCTTCCGCTCGGTGCCCGAGTTCGAGAAGATGCTGGTGCGCGCCGGCATCCAGGTCATCAAGTACTGGTTCTCCATCTCGGACGAAGAGCAGCACACCCGTTTTTTGGGCCGCATCCACGACCCGCTCAAGCAGTGGAAGCTCAGCCCCATGGACCTGGAGTCCCGCCGCCGCTGGGAGGACTACACCAAGGCCAAGGAACAGATGATGGAGCGCAGCCATATCCACGAGGCGCCCTGGTGGGTGGTGCAGGCCGACGACAAGAAAAAGGCGCGCCTCAACTGCATGGCCCATCTGCTGGCGCAGATGCCGTATCACGAGATCCCGCATCCCCCGGTGATCCTGCCCTCGCGCGAGCGGCATGAAGATTACGAGCGCCAGCCGGTGCCGCAGCAGATGGTGGTGCCCGAGATTTATTGAACACGATTGCCGACGCTTGCGAGGGGTCGCTGCTGGCTTCGTCACGCTCAGCCCTTAGCATGGCCGCATGATTGAACGGATTTTTGTGGCTCCCTGGCTCAGCCTGACCCGTCTGGGCGAGGCCCAGATCCTCCTGCCTCTGGTGCTGGTGGCGGCCCTGTGGCTGTGCTGGCGGGCGGGTGAAGCCGCTTTTGTCCGGCGCTGGCTGTTCTGGCTATGCGCCGCAGCGGGCCTCACGACGGCCAGCAAGCTGGCCTTCATCGGCTGGGGCTGGGGAGTGGAGGCCTGGGACTTCACCGGCATCTCCGGCCACGCCATGTTTGCCGCCGCCAGCCTGCCCGGCCTGGCCTGGGTGCTGGCCCGCAGCCGCGGCGAGTGGATGCAGAAATGCGCCGTCGGCCTGGCCTTTGCCCTGGCCGCCCTGATCGCTTACTCGCGCCTGGAAGTTGGCGCGCACTCGCCATCGGAGGCCGTGCTTGGCTTCGTCATCGGCAGCGCCGCCAGCCTGATGAGCTTGCGCCAGGCCCCCGCCTTGCGCCTGCACCCACCGGCCTGGCTGCCCGCCGGGGTGCTGGCTGCGCTGATGCTGCTGCCCTTTCATGCGCCGCCTTCCAAGAGCCACGATTGGGTGACGCGCCTGTCTTTGCAGCTGTCGGGAAGGAGCTTGCCCTTTCATCGCTGGGAGCCGCATCGGCGCCCGGCCGCGCCAAAGGCTCAGTCGGCGAAGCAAAAGCCGGCGTTTTCAATCACCTCCAAGCCGGCGGAAAGCTCGTAGCTGGAGTCAAACCAGCCGCAGCCATAGGGTTTTGCCGGCTCCTCGTCCGCGCCGGCCTCGGCATTCAGCAGCTGTTGAATCCGGCTGGCAGGGATGTGGACCTGGGCGGCGATCTGGACTTGGAATTGCATGATGGGCTCCGTCGGACTGTGGCCGCGGCGAGCACTGGGTCGCCGCGGCATGGAGCAAATATTCGGCGACGCCGGCGGCCTTTCCCATCACACGGGGGGATGGGTGATGGGGGATAGCTTGGGGGAGCGAGGCCGCTTGAGGGGCGTTGTCTCCCCCTTTGGGGTGAGCGGGGGAGGGGGCCGGTCAGAGCGTCGGTATCGTGGTGGCGTACCTTGGCGCACTTCGTTCAAGCGCTTGGGTGCAGTGGCAGTAGCCCTGCGCCAAGCGACCTTGCTTCTTGCATCCAACTCCGCATTCGTTCCATGTCGTCACCTCGTGGGCAGAACGAGGTCATCCTAAGACGACGCGGCCTACAGTTAGGCAGAGGCACTACTGGCCTAGTGTGAAGCTCTATTCAAAGCCCCATAGGTGACTTTGTGAAGCAAGCCGGCGGTGTGCAGTTGGCGTGGCAGCGCCCTCGGTCGCAAGTACGATGCCGCGGCTCGGCCGCCGCTCACTCGAACTTCAAAGCCGCCTGAACATCCTTGCCCTTAAACGTCTCAGTAGGCCATGGAAAGGCGCCCTTCGTTGGATGTCTGCAATCGCTACGCCAGCGTCCCGTCAGAGGCATCCTCAGCCGCGAGAACGTGAAGGCGCAGTTTCTCCACCAACTCGCGCTGGCGTGGTGGAGCTCCCTGTGGCAGTTCGGGCAAACCGAAGCAGCGTTGTCGGGAGTATCCGGTCCGCCGTTAGCTAGGTGCACGATGTGGTGCGACTCGAGGTAGGGAATGCCGTCCTTGTCTGTGAACGGCGCCTTCTTACGGCAGCACTCGCACAGCCCCTTAGAACGCCGAAGCGTCCAGGCCTTCACGGCAGGATCACGGTCGAAGACCAAGCCGGTAGCCTGCTTCTGCACCGGGTTCCGTGATCCCGCCGGCCGAGTCAGCGGGCCGGTCTTTTGAACCAGGGCGGCCGAGCGCCTCAGTTCCGTCCGATCCGACTGCGGATTTGCCGGCCGGCCTGCCAGTAGCTGAAGGAACCCCTGGTACGCGCTGGTCAACTTGACCTGGCTCACAGCGTTCTGCCCGAATATGCTGAGCTTTCGAAGGTCCGACACGGTTATCGGCTTGTCCCTGAGGTCGTACTGCCAGACCACTGCGCGGTGGTATTCCTCTTGCTCCTTTGGATTGACCAACCCGTCGCCGTGAACATCCACAACGGTGTCGTTGACGGCGCGCCCGACCGCTGCGATCCCCCGCCCGTTGACATACAGCGCCAGCAGGTCGCCCCCGCGAGGGCGCTGCAGGCCGTTGCGGTATCGCGCGCCGCCGCTTGTCACGGCGATGCCCCTGTGAAACCAGTGATGCTCAGCGTCAACCGCGTCGTCTTTAAGGTCGGTGTTTATGACGAAGAGGTTCATGTTGGACTTTGAGCTTGTGGGGAGCGGGCGCCGACTTCGATGAGGCGCCTGGATGGGTTTACGCAGCAATCGCACGGACAGGACACCGCCCTGTGCAGGATACCGGACCGCCCTGGCGAGGAGCGCCGCCTATTTGGGCGGGTCGCGTCGGTCAAGGAGCCGTCTTGGTGCCATAGCAATTCACTACGAAGGAGGCGATGAAACCTGCGATAGCCGGCTTCAAGCGCTCGTAAGCCGCGTCAAGGCCTGTAAGAGCCTCGCCGACTATCCAGACCGGAAAGTTGGAGCTCAGCTCCTGACTGACCACTCCCTGATGTTTCACAGCGTTGTTCAGCATGCGCAGTTCATTGAAGGCGTTGAAGTTGGCGACGGATTCAATGGGGAACGGGAGGGCTCCCTTCAACGCCTTGAACTGAAATAGAGAGCTTGGGTTAGCCGAAGGGATCGTGCGTCCGACAACGCGCTTGATGTGAAGCTCCGTCTGTCGAAATAGCGCAACTATCAGCAGCTGGCAGGACAGGTCGCTGACTTCCTTCAACATCATCCACCGATCCTCCAGGTGGGAGGCGTAGCCTTCAGCGTGTTCGTCGTCGGCAGAAGCCATAGCGTTGGCTTCACTGGATGCTTTGGTAAGGTCGGCTTCCCTCCGGCTTAGCGACGTGGTGAACAGGTCTCGAAACTCGTCAAGGTCATAGGTGTCAAAGACCTGATCGAGGTTTTTCAGCACACTGAGATGGCGGATAGACATGGTGGCTCCGGTGAACACGCCACATTCTGCGGTGACAGGCAGACGTCGGTGCTGAGCGCTTGCTGGCCGCGGGAGCGATCTGCTCACCAATGAGGCAAGATGTCGAACCATGCGCCAAAACCCCTTTACCCGCCCGACGATCCTCGCTGCCGTCGTTATGCTTGACGTAGGTCTTTCCCAGGCGAAGTTCGACCACCTTGTGCTCTGGCTGAGTCTAGAGCGGCACATCCCTTCGGACTCTTCCATCAGCGTGTCGAAGAAGGCTGCGCAGCTCGGCCGGCTAATCCTGACCAGAGGGTCAGATGAGGTGCAGACGCTTGACGGCACGGTTACGTTGACCGAGGCTGCGGTGCGTCAGGCGGTTGCGCTAATGGTAAACGTCGACAGCCCCAGGACTGAGCAGGCGAGGTTGGTGCGCGCCCTAGCGCTGGACGGCTTCGTCGTGGAGTGGCGGGACGAAGCGCCGAATGCGCCGGTGCTCCGGGCGGCCCTACCTGCGGAGGTGGACTTGCCGGCGGCCGATGACGAAGTCCATCGGCTGCTCAAGGAATTCGCGTTCCAGACAGCGCTTGGCCACCTTGACCAAGCTATCGAGGCGCATACCCGCGGAGATTGGGCGGCGGCGAACAGTCAAACCCGGACGTTCCTGGAGAGCCTCTTCGAGCACATTGCCCACAAGATCGACCCGGCGGAAGCTGCGGCACGAGGTAGCTCTGAGAACCGCCGGGCCTGGCTGGCCGAGCGCGAGTTCCTGTCAAAGCCTCGAAACGAGTGGACAAACGACGGGAAGAACTACCTCAACGGCCTGTTCAAGATGCTCCACACGGAGGGCTCACATCCTGGCCTCTCTGACGAGGACCGCAGCACCTTCCGCCTGCATCTGGTGCTCATCACCGCCAGGACGTTTCTCCGTCGGCTCAAGAACAACCAGTAGGTTCGTCGGGTCGTCACGGCGCTGGATGCGCCGACGTGCGTTGGGGGCGCCAAAGTGCTATCTTCACGCTCGGTTGCCGTCGCCTGCCGCACGCGCCCTTCGGGGTACGACGAAGTCGGACTGCTGTACTGAGTGCCACCCCCCATTCGTGTTTCCCACGGGCGGCCCGCAAAGCGTGCACCGGCTCTGACGCCCGAGGAGAGAAACATGGATGTCCTGCAGCTCAAGCTGCTAGCAGGGCTCGTTCGCGGCCTGCAGGCTAGGCGCTGCACAATGAGCAGAACCACCGAGCAGACCAGATGAAGGTTTTCGTCGATTCCAATCAGTTCATCGCCGACTTCCTGTTGGAAAGCGCGCCCATGCGCTATCTCTTTCACTTCTTAAACAACAACGGGTATGAACTGCTTCTCTCGCGCTTGGTAGTGCAGGAGGTCGAGAACAAGCACAGGGAAAAGGTCAGCGCGGCGCTCGCGGATGCAGAGAAGGCCCGGAACCAACTGTCTCGGCTCGTGCCCTCCCAAAGCGATCCCAAAGCGCCGGTGCAAGAGGCGCCGCCGTTTGACCTACTAGCGGCCCTCCGCGAGCGGGTGGAATGGATCAAGGTCATCGAGTACGACCATATTCCGCACGCAAAGCTGGTTGAACGCGCGCTCGCCCGTCGAAAGCCGTTCGATGCGGATGGGCAAGATGGGTATCGAGACGCCCTTATCTGGCTATCCATGCTCGACTCTGTGGCCGCTGTTTGCCGCGAGGGCGAAGAGGTCGCTTTCATCAGCGACAACTGGTCAGACTTTTACGACCGGCCGCCAGGCAAGGATTCAAGGGCCAAAGAAGGCGGCGAAGAAGTCCGTCAGCCAAGGGCTTTCGCGTCCTTCCACGGCAACCTCAAAGACGATCTTCGGAACCTGAAACAGGTCGTCACACCCTTCGTTTCCGTCTCCGCCTTCGTCGATTCAAAGGTGGATAAAACCGCCCATGCAGTCGACCTTGCCAAGGAGCGTGACCGAATCGAGGAGTATGTGGAGGCGCAGGGGCTGCGGTTCCTGCAGAACCTCGACTCGAGCACCCAGAGAATGGTGGCCATGTCACTGTTCGGCAACCGTGCCGAAGAACTAACCATCACCGGCTCTGACGCCGAGATGTTAGAGGGGCTGGAAGACCTAGACATTGATTTGGCAGAAGCAATCCGGGGCGAACTGTTCGTTAGCTGTCACTTTTACCTTCGCGGCGTCGGAATTGATTTGCATCTCCCGGCCTCTCAGGCCGACCTGGCGCAGCGAATAGCAAGTTCGAACACCAGCGTTTGGGATGTCGTCCGCACCGACGACTTCGTGGCGCTTCGGCTGGGACTCAAGGCCTATTTTTCGGCCAGCTTTCGACTTGATCCGGAAACGCTAGAGCTTGGTGGCTTCTCGGTGGACGCCCTGACCGTCCGCTAGCGGGGGCCGTTTGCACCGATGCAATCACGCGGCTAGCCTATGCTTAAAGCTTTCCATCGCCTCCGGCGCTCAACGCCGTATCACCCCTTTGAGTAAACGTGAACATGCCATATCCCGTCTCTGAGCGAAACGTCGCGTACATCTGCGAGCAGATGCTTCATGTCAGTTGGAAGCCTCGCTTGGGCACGCAGGCGCTGGATGTTCTGTCCCTCGCCGACTCCTTGCTCGAGCAGGCGTTCTTCCTGGGAGCTTGGCACTACCTTGAAACGAAGAGCAGAGAGGGCGGGGGGCCAGACAGACTGACGCTGAACACCTCACAGGTGGACTTTGGGGGGCGCTCCTATCTGGGCTTATGGCTCGTCGAACCCTGGTTTGGGTGGTATCAGACCGACAAGGAATGGGGAGGACCTTCTGCCCTGATGTTCGTTCCACAGTTGCAGTCGGCGACCAAGGAGATTACCCACGACTTCGGGTTGTTCTATGGCGACGACAACGGCCAACCCAGGTGGAAACTGCATGCAGCCATTGAGGTTGACGGCTATGCGATTCATCAGGGTCGCCGCCCGGCGGATGAACTTCGGGACACCGGCTTACCGTACAAGGTACTTAGGCTCTACGAGGAGTCCGACAAGCCGCTTGATTGGTTTCGGAAGATTGTGGAGTTGGATGCAAGGGCTCGCGATGCCAGGTGAGTTGTGCGGAGCACCGGGGCATGGAGGTCCGCGGGACGAATCCAAGGCGCCTGGCTGACTCCGTCGCTGCCCTATACCGTTCCGAGGACTTGCCTCTTGTGTAGGGCGATGAGTACGTTCCCGGCTATCAGGTGTCGCGAGCGCCCAGTTTTACAGAGGCGAATATGCAGGGTCAGTGATGACGGGACGGGAAGGTTCCGACCGCGTGCAGCATAGTTGTCACGGCGAAAGTTGGTTTGCGACCCATTGGCATCGCTGATCGACGCAAGTCATTGATTCTTAAGGTGTACTCGATTCCGCTTGAACTGGAATGTTGTCGATTCGATGATTTTGGCCGCGTCCGGGAAGGGCGCGCGATCCGCCATAACGAGCTCTTCGGCGCCCCTCGAGAAAGATATTCCCATAGGGAACAGAGGCTGTTTTTGTGGGGCGGCCAGACGAGACCTAATGTCCTATTGAGTCAGACACGCCGCGATGTCATAGACGCGGCATCAATGTCACGAATCAACCGGGGCGGTTTGTTACCCTCAAAACGCCAACGCATTCGTACTCTTCACCTCTTCCATCACCGCGTACGTTCTTGTCTCCCGCACGCCCGGCAGGGTCCAGATCACGCTGCCGATGAATTCGCGGTAGGCGCTCATATCGGAGACGCGGGTCTTGAGCAGATAGTCAAAACCGCCCGCCACCAGATGGCATTCGAGGATCTCGGGCCGGGTCTGCACGGCGGCCTTGAAGTTGTCCATCACGTCTTGTACCGTGCGGTCCAGCAGGATTTCGATGAAAACCAGCATGGCCGCGCCCAGTTTCTCGGGGTTGAGCCGGGCTTCATAACCCAGGATGAAACCCTCGCGCGTCAGGCGCTTGACGCGCTCCAGCACGGCCGTGGGTGAGAGGTGCACGGCCTCGGCCAGCTTGAGATTGGAGATGCGGCCGTCGGCCTGCAACACGCGCAGGATGCGGGCATCGGTCTTGTCGAGGGGGGAATCGGCGGTCATGCCGGATTTTCCACCATCAATAGCCAGATGTTGCGAATTTAATTCATGGCAAAGGCTTTTAAAGTTCCGCCACTCGCTAAAAAGCGCCAACTGCCCCGGCTAAAAACCGTCCGCTGAGCGCACAGCACCCTCCTAACCGTCCATCCAGACCGCCCATCATGAGCACATTCGCCCTCTTGCCCGAAGCCGCCCGCCTGCCCAGCCCCTATCGCGACGAGCAGGCGGTGGTGAATGCCCTGGTGCAGTCCCTGGGCGAGCGCCTGGACTGGCCCGCCGTCATCCAGCTGGCCGGCCCCTGGGTGCAGCAGGTGCGGGCCAACCCCGCGCCCTTCTGGGCCATGGAGTCGCTGCTGCGCGAATATCCGATTACCAGCTCGGAAGGCCTGGCCCTGATGCGCCTGGCCGAGGCCTTGCTGCGGGTGCCGGACGCGCCCACCGCCATCGCCCTGACGGCCGACCAGTTGGGCCGCGGCCAGTTTGACGGCGGCTCGGAGGGCCCGCACAAGATGCTGGCCAGCTTGTCGGCCTCGGCCATCTCGTTGTCCAAGAAGTTTCTGCCCGATGCCGAGGGCCAGGGTGGCCTGATGACTCGCCTGGGCGCGCAGACCGTGGTGGCCGCCACGGTGCGCGCCATCCAGCTGCTGGGCCGCCAGTTCGTGCTGGGCCGCAATATCCAGGAGGCCATGGGCGAGGCGGCGGATGCGCGCAAGGTCCAGCCCATGCTGCGTTTCTCCTACGACATGCTGGGCGAGGGCGCTCGCACCGAGCTGGACGCCGAGCGCTACCAGGCCGCTTATGTGGGCGCCATCAAGGCCATCGCCGCCCAGGCCAAGGCCGATTCACCCGAGGGTGCCGACGGCATTTCCATCAAGCTCAGCGCCCTGTTCTCGCGCTACGAGGTCTTGCAGCGCGAACGCGTGTTCGCCGAGTTGCTGCCGCGCGTGTGGCAGCTGATCGAGCTGGCCGCTAGCGCCAATATCAATCTGACCATCGATGCCGAGGAGGTGGACCGCCTGGAGCTCTCGCTCGATGTGCTGGATGCCCTGGCCGCTCGCATTGCCGGCAGCTATCCGCAGTGGCGCGGCTTCGGCCTGGCCGTGCAGGCTTATCAGACCCGCGCCTTGCCGGTCATCCACGAGGTCGCCGCCATCGCCAAAAAGCACGGCCTGCGCTTCATGGTGCGCCTGGTCAAGGGTGCTTACTGGGACGGCGAGATCAAGCGCGCCCAGGAGCTGGGCCTGAACGCCTACCCGGTGTTCACCCACAAGCAGCACACCGATGTGTCCTATCTGGCCTGCGCCCAGGCCTTGATTGAGCACGCCGATGTGATCTACCCGCAGTTCGCCAGCCACAACGCCGGCACCATCGCCGCCATCGTGCAGATGGCCCGCAAGGCCGGCGCCAAGTTCGAGATGCAGCGCCTGCACGGCATGGGCGAGGGCGTCTACCGCGAGGTCTTGAAGGACGGCACGATTCCCTGCCGCGTCTACGCTCCGGTGGGCGAGCACCGCGACCTGCTGGCCTATCTGGTGCGCCGCCTGCTGGAGAACGGCGCCAATTCCTCCTTCGTCCATCAACTGGCCGATGTGAATGTGCAGGTGCCCGAGCTGCTGGGCTCGCCGCTGGCGCAGGTGCAGGCCCAGGGCGCGCTGCCGCTGCCGCCGGCTCTGTATCTGGACCGCCTGGGCTTCGGCCGCCGCAATTCCAGCGGCGCCGATCTGACCGATATCGCCCAACGCCAGCCCCTGCTGCAGGCCCTGGACGAGGTGCGCTTGGATGCCGTCGCCGAGGCCAGGCCGGAGGCCGTGGAGGCCGCCATGGCCCGTCTGCAAGCCGGCTTTGGCGGCTGGAACAGCCGGCCGGTGGCCGAGCGCGCCGCCATCCTGCGCCGCGCCGCCGATGCGCTGGACGCCCGCCTGCCCGAGTTCTGCGCCCTGCTGGTGAAGGAGGCCTTCAAGACCCAGGGCGATTGCGTGGCCGAGGTGCGCGAGGCCGTGGACTTCCTGCGTTACTACGCCGATCAAGCCGAGAGCGATGCCCCACGCATGCAAGGCCGTGGCGTCTTCGTCTGCATCAGCCCCTGGAACTTCCCCCTGGCCATCTTTGCCGGCCAGGTGGTGGCGGCCCTGGTGGCGGGCAATACCGTGGCGGCCAAGCCGGCCGAGCAGACGCCTTTTGTGGCCCAGCAATTTGTTGAGCTGCTGATCGAGGCCGGCCTGCCGCGCGATGCCCTGGTGCTGCTGCACGGCGCGGGCGAGACCGTCGGCGCCGGCCTGGTGGCCGATGCCCGCACGGCCGGTGTCTGCTTCACCGGCTCCACCCAGGTGGCGCAAATCATCAACCGCAAGCTGGCGGCCAAGGACGGCCCCGTCGTGCCCCTGATCGCCGAGACCGGCGGCCTGAACGCCATGGTGGTGGACTCCACCGCCCTGCCCGAGCAGGTGGTGGACGCCGTCGTGCAGTCGGCCTTCCGCTCGGCCGGCCAGCGCTGCTCGGCTCTGCGCCTGCTGTGCGTGCACGAGAGCATTGCCGAGGGCGTGATCGAGATGCTGCGCGGCGCCCTGCAGGAGCTGTGGGTGGGCCAGCCGGCCGAGCTGGCCACCGATGTGGGCCCGGTCATCGACGAGGAGGCTTTCGACAATATCCAGCAGAACGTGGCCCGCCTCAAGCGTGAGGCCAAGCTGATCGCCGAGTCCAAGGTGCATGAGCCCATGCCCCGCTTGGTGCAGCCGGTGGCCTTCGAGATCCCGCGCATCGATGTGCTGCGCCAGGAGATCTTCGGCCCGGTGCTGCACGTGCTGCGCTGGGGCGGCGATGTGGACGCCGTGCTGGAGCAGATCAATGCTCTGGGCTATGGCCTGACGCTGGGCATACAGACCCGCATCGACAGCCGCGCCCTGCGCCTGGCCGACAAGGCCCGCATCGGTAACGTCTACGTCAACCGCAATGTGATCGGTGCCGTCGTCGGCGTGCAACCCTTTGGCGGCGAAGGCATGTCGGGCACCGGCCCCAAGGCCGGCGGCCCCAACTATCTGTATCGCTTCTGCGCCTTGCCCGATGCGGCCCCGGCCTTGGGGCAGGCCGGCCTCAGCGCGCCGGCCAGCCCGGCGCCCGCGGCCAGCTTTGATCTGGCCGGCTTGCAGGCCGCGCAGCAGGCTTGGGGTAATACCGCCCTGTCCGAACGCGTGGCCCTGCTGCGCCGCGCCTTTGACGGCCACGCCAGCTCGGCCCAGCTCTCGGCCCGCCTGAGCCTGAGCCAGCTGCGCCTCAGCGAGCAAAGCCTGCCCGGCCCCACCGGCGAAAGCAATGAGCTGCGCCTGCATGGCCGCGGCGTGCTGGCCCTGCTGGCCCAAGGCGCCAGCGAGGAAGCCCTGGCCCTGGCCTTGTGCGCCACCCTGGCCTCGGGCAACAGCCTGGCCCTGCTGGCCCAGGGCCCGGCCCTGACCCTGGCGCAGACCCTGCAACAGCGCCTGCGCCAGGCCGGCCTGCCGATGGGTTTGCTGCAGATCCAGCAAGGAGGCCGCGAGGCCTTGGCCGGCCTGCTGGCCGACGAGCGTCTGGCCGGCGTCGTGCTGGCCGCGCAGGATGTGGCCACCGAGCGCGAGCTGTGGCGCCAGATGGCGGCCGAGCAGGGCGCCATCCGCCCCCTGATCAGCGCCGCCGAAGTGGCCCAGGCCAGCCAGCAATACCGCTTCAGCGCCGAGCAGACCCTGACCATCAACACGGCGGCGGCGGGCGGCAACGCGGCCTTGCTGGCGGGCATGCACTGAGGGCGCAAGACCTGGCGTGTCGGCACGCCAGGCTGAGGCAGAATGCCGCAGAGCTAACTTTCAAACCAGGCGGCACCGATACCGGTGCCGCCGGTCTCTTTTCCGCTTATGCCCTGTCTCATCGCTGATTCATGCCGCCGGCCCACCCGCCTCCTGCTGCCCTTGCTGCTGGCCGGCGGCTTGCTGAGCCCCTCCGCCCAGGCCGGCGAATGGGTGGCCAGCCTGGGTTATGGCCAATGGTTCAATATCAAGGGCCTGGAATGGCAGCTGGGCTACCGCTTCAAAAGCGATCAGCTTGGCTTCAATCTGATGCCGCTCAGCGGCATCCTGCATGACCGCGACTCCGCATTCGGCAGTCTGCTGCGGGTGAACGACAGCAGCCCGAATGCCTGCCAGAGCGGCTCAAGCGCCCAGAGCCGCAGCAATTACTGCGCCGACTGGACCGATGACTACGCCGTTTTGGCCTCGGCCGACTGGAGCTTCAAGTCCGGCATGAGCCTGGGTGCGGGCGCGCGTTTGTCTCGCCATTCCACCCTCTTCGCCACGGCCCGCTTCAGCCTCAGCAAGGAGTTAGCGCTGCAGGTCAACGGGGCCGCCAACTACTTTGCCCTGGGACTGAGCCTGGGCTTTTAAGCGTGGCTAACAAGGCCACGCCTGGGGGCGTGGTCTTGCTGGCCGGGCTGTG
This sequence comes from Roseateles oligotrophus, assembly GCF_014204525.1. Lineage (GTDB taxonomy): Bacteria > Pseudomonadota > Gammaproteobacteria > Burkholderiales > Burkholderiaceae_C > Paucibacter_A > Paucibacter_A oligotrophus_A. The sequence continues at coordinate 28,811 of NZ_JACHLP010000013.1, read as the reverse complement.
TTGACGCTCAGTTGTCCTGCGGCGAGCGCTCCAGCGCTGGCAGGGCCGACAGCAGCAGGCCCTGCGGGTCGGGCGTGCCCCCCCTGGCCAGGGGGCTGATGCGCAGGCGGCCGCCGGCCTGGGCCTGCAGCTGCAGCAGGTCTGCGGCTTGGCCGGCCGGGTCGGCCAGCCAGGCGCCTTGCCGCCAGCGCCACAGCCGGCTGCGCTGCGCGGGTTCGGCATCGGCCATCACATCCACCGCCAGCGGCGGGCCCAGCAGCAGGGCTACCTCGGCGTCCGGGTAGGCGCTCAGCAAGGCCGCGCGCAAGGACTGCGTGCTGCGCAGGGCGCTGGCCAAGGCCTGTAGCTCGGCGGGGCTGCGCTGGGCCGCCCAGGCCAGCCAGGCCGCCGGCAGATGATCGCGCGCCCAGCCCGCGTGCAGCGCCCGCTCGGCCGGGCCGACGGGCGTGCTGCTGGCCGACAAGCTCAGCATGCTCAGATCGGCCTGGCGCTGCAGCAGGCGGGAGAGCGCAGGCAGACCGTCGCTGTCGCCCACGCACAGCAGGGCGATGGCCCCGGCCAGGCCCTCCTGGATCGCAGCGGCGCTGGCGGCGCTGCGCAGGTCGGCGCCGCTCACCAGCGCGTCGGCGGCCAGGGTGGTGGCGATGGTGGCGCGACGCAGCAGCCGGCCCATGCCTTGCTCGGCCACATCCCAGTGCGGCAGTTCGGGCAGCAGTAGCTGACCCTGCGGGCTGAGGGCCGGCTCACCCAGGCCGCGCGGCAGCTGCACCAATTGATTCACGGCCCGCGCGCCGCCCAGGCGTGCCGCCACGCATTGCTGCATGGCCTGCACATCCTCGGCCAGCGCCGTGGCCATGCCGGCGCGGCTGGCGTCGTGGCTGAGGCTCAGCCCGGCCACCTGGGTGGTCTGGGCTTGCGGGGCCCAGACGGCCGCAAAGTCCAGCGCCCCGTGGCCGCTGCCCTGCTGCAGCGGCGCGGCTGTGCCGGCTTGGGTGATGAGCCACTGCCAGTCGCCGGCCGGCGCGATGCCCAGCGCGCTGCGGCTGTGGCCCACCGGCAGCGTGGGGACGGCGGCGGGCAGGCCTTGCGCGCTGCGCGCGCTGGCCGCGAGCAGCTGGCGCTGCGGATCCAGCCCCAGGCTGGGGGCGGCGTCGCGGGCGCGCGCCCACAGGCCTTGCGGACCCAGCCAGCGGGCCTCGCCCGGGGCCGACCAGCCCAGCGTGTCGAGCCGCCAGCGCAGCCGCAACGTGCAGCCGGCGGGAACGCAGGGCGGTATCGGCAGGCTGGCCAGTGAGGCCTCGATCTGCACCGGCAGGGCGCGCCCGTCCAGCTCCGCGCTGAGTTCGCGCAGGCCGGCGGGCAGCTCGGCATGCAGCCAGCCACCCTCGACCTGCAGGCCCTGGATCAGCCATTCACCGCGGGCCTGCTGCCGCGCCGGCTCCAGGCTCAGCGTCAGCCGGCCACCCTGCAGCCGGAAGGGCGCGGCGCGGCCCAGCCAGGCACGCTCCCATTGCGCGCTTTCGGCCTCGGCCTGTGTTGAGGATTGCCAGCCGCCTTGCTCGATCAGCCGCTCGCTCAGGCGTGGGTACAGGGCCAGGGCCGCCAGCAGCAGCGCGGCCAGGCTCAGCCCGACCCCCCGGCTGCGGGCGCGCGCCGCCGTGGCCGCGGCCCGCCAGCCCTCGGCTTGGCCGCGTGGCAGCACCCAGGCCGCCAAGGCCAGCAGGGCCGCGCACAGCAGCAGCTTCCACGCGCCCATCCACACCAACATCTCGCGCCAGGGTTGCCAGCCGGTCAGGGGCGAGAGGTGCAGCTCCACCGGCATGCCGAACTCGGCCGGCGGGAAGGACAGCAGATCCAGCTCATGGTTGAGCACGAAGATGAAGGCGGCCAGCATGGAGGCCGCGTAGGCCGCCCCGGCCGGCCGTATCAAGGCATGCAGCAACACCATGGCCGCCGCCATTTCCAGCAGGGCCGGCAGGATCACCGCCAGCTGGTAGATCAGCGGATCGGCCCAGTTTGAGAGGGCCTGTCCGTCCAGCAGCACCAGCAGGCTGCCGGCCAGGCCCGGCACCAGGGTGAACAGCAGGGTCAGCAAGGCCACGGCCGCCAGCCTGGCCAGCAGGCGCAGGAACTCGGGGGCGGGCGTGGCATCCAGCATCTCGCCAAAGCCGGCCACCTGGTCGCGCCGCATCACCAGGCCGGTGGCGGCGGCGACCACGATGACGATCAGCACAAACATCATCTTGCTCATCAGCGGGGCCAGCAACTCGGCCCGCGGCAGCATGGGGCCGTCCGCATGGTTCAGCGCATGCACCATGCCGCCGCCCAGGGCCACCAGCAGCAGCCCGGCCAGGCTCAGCCACAGAGCACGCCGTGCCAGCAACTGGTGGCATTGCCAGCCCAGCTCGGCGCCGGCCACCCGCCACCAGCGCTGATGGCGCAGCGCCGGTTTGGCGCTGTTGTTGTTGCTGCTGCGGCCGCGTGGTTGCGGTGCCGCCAGCTCGCGCTGCGGGGCGGTGTCCGCGCCGGGCAGCAACTGCTCGCGCCGCAGCCGCCACAGCGCCCAGCCCAGGGCCAGCAGCGGCAGGCCGCACCACAGCAAGCGGTTCAGCAGCAGGGCGGGGCTGAGCGCCAGCAGGGCGCTTGATTTTTCCGCCGGAGTCCAGCGCTTGACCTGGGTCTCGGCCTCGGCAAACAGCGAGGGGTCCAACACGGCGGACCAGAACGGGTCCATGCGCCCGTCCTTCATCACAATCATGCACAGCATCCAGCTGAGCATCAGCAGGGCGGCCATGCCGAAGGGCCCGGCCAGGCTGCGCGTGCGCAGCAGCGCCAGGGTGTAGAGCGCGCCCATGCCCAGGGCCGAGGGCAGGGTGATCACGAGGCTGGCCCAGGCAAAGGCCGCCCAGGGCATGGCGGCGATGGTTTGGGCGGGCACGGCGCCGATCCAGGCCAGCAGGGGCGAGAGCAAAAAGCCCAGCACCTGGGACGAGCCCACCAGCAAGGCCACGCCGCTGGCGCCCAGAAAGCGCCCCAGCATCAGGGCGCGCAGGCTCAGCGGCGCGGCCAGCACCGGCTCCAGCAGCTCGGCGCGTTGCTCGCGCAGCAGCGGCTGGGCATAGATCCAGGCCCAGGCAAAGATCAGGAAGAAGGCGTCGCCCGCCGTCATCAGATAGACCAGGCCGGGCGCATTGCGCGGGATGTCGGCCGCGCCCAGCTCACGCAGGTAGCCGGCATGGCTGAGCACCATCAGGAGGTAGGCGCTCAGGCCCAGCAGGATCAGCAGCACCACGCCGCTGCGTCGGCCGAAGTCCCATTCCACACCGGCCTCGCGCCAGACGGTGGCCCAGCATCCGGGGGCATGCAAGAGGGCCCTCATGTCCGCCCTCCCGGCTGGCGCTGCAGGGCCAGGTGGTAGGCGTCCTCCAGCCGTGGGCTGTGGGCGGTCCAGTCGGGGCCGGGCCGCTGGGCGGCCTCGCGGATCACCCGCGTGCCGGCCGGCGTGGCCCAGGCGTGCAGGCCCTCGGGCACGGGTGTGCCGCGGGGCGCGAGGCAGGCCCAGAGCCGGCCCTCCAGCGCGCTGCAGAGGCCGGCTGGCGTGCCCTCGGCGACGATGCGCCCGCCGGCCAGGATGGCCAGGCGGGTGCACAGGTTCTCGATGTCTTCGACGATGTGGGTGGACAGCAGCACCACGGCATCGGCCGCCACATCGGCCAGCACGCGATGAAAACGCGTGCGCTCGGCCGGGTCCAGGCCGGCGGTGGGCTCGTCGACGATGAGCAAGCGGGGCGCGCCGATCAGGGCCAGCGCAATCCCAAGCCGGCGTAGCATGCCGCCCGAGTAGCTGCTGACGGGCCGCGCCGCCGCCTCGCTGAGGTTGACCCGCTCCAGCAGGGTCTGGACCTCGCGGCGGCGCTCGTGCGCGTCGCTGAAGCCCTTCATCCAGGCAAAGCGCTCCAGCATCTGCAGGCCGCTGGTCTGCGGGTAGGCGCCGATCTGCTGTGGCAGATAGCCCAGGCGCAGGCGCAGGGCCTGGGGGTCGCGCAGCACATCGATGCCGTCCAGCGCGATGCTGCCGCTGTCGGGCGGCTGCAGCGTGGCCAGGGTGCGCATCAGCGTGCTCTTGCCCGCGCCGTTGGGGCCCAGCAGGCCGTAGAGGCCGGGCCCTACATCGAGGTTGATGCCTTGCAGGGCGGCAGGGCCCTTGCCGTAAGTCTTGCTCAGGCCGCGGATATGCAGGCCGGGGGGATGGGTCATGGTGGGTTCCAGAGTCAGCGGGCATGGCCCGATGGCGCTGAACCATAGACATTTCAGCCCGGGCCGCCACCCGAAAAGGGTTGCGGTGGCCCGGATCAGCGCGCCCGCGCGATCTGCGCCGGGTTGACCCCCAGCTGCTTGCGAAAGGCCGCCGCGAAGTGGCTGATATTGGTATAGCCCAGCTCGGAGGCCACGCTGGTGACCGAGCGTTCGCCGCGCCTGAGCATGTGTTGGGCCGCATGCATGCGCTCGATCTGGAACAGCGCGTAGGGGCTGTGGCCGAACAGCAGGCGAAAACCTTTTTTGAGCTTGAGCAGGCTCAGGCCCTGGGTGGCGGCCAGGGCGGCCAGTGTGGGCGCACAAGACAGATCGGCCAGCAACTGGTCGCGGGCCCGGGTCAGCCGGGCGATGTCGCTGGGGCAGAGGGGACTGCCGGCCAGGCTGGGCCGGCGCGACTCCAGGATCAGGCCGACAAACCGCAGGATCTGGCCCTGCAGCCACAGCGGGTGGCGTTGCTGGGGCTGGGCGTGCGCGGGCGTGTCCGGCGTCAGATGGCGGTACAGCTCGGTAGCGGCGACATGCAGGGCGGCGCTGCGATGGCCCAGCGACAGATAGTCGCCGGCGGCCAGCGAACGCGCCAGCTCCATATCGGCCTCGCCGTCCAGCCAGCTCTGCAGCACCGCCGGCTGCACCGCCACCGAGACGCTGCGGAACCTTCCTTGCATGCGGAAGTTGCCCAGCAGATCGGGGGTGAACTGGATGCAGCCCTCCTGCTGATGCACAAACTCCTGACGCCGGCCGCGGGGCAGCCGCACCCGGCATTCGGCGCGCCCCTCCAGCCCGTAGTTGAACTGGATGAAGTCGCGGTCATCGCGCAGGTTCAGCTCCAGCGGTGCGGCCAGCCAGGCCGTCGCCCATAGCAGCTCCACGCCCTCGCCGACCGCGCGCTGCGCCAGGTCCAGCGTCGAGCCGCTGGGCAGGCCCAGCAGCAAGGGATTGGCGGTCAGGGCCGAGGCGCTCAGGAGGGCCTGGGCCGCGGGCGTACTGCGGGTTTTGTTGAGATCGGACATGGGGACGAACTCATCCGGGCCAAGAACGACCGGATTCGGGTAGAGACAAGAATGAGAATCATTATCATTAATTTTATTCAGTCTCCGGACAGACCCACTCGCCAAGGCGGAGCAGGGCTGCCATTTTTGGGATTCTTCATGCTGCATTCCTCGCGTTCCCCGGGCCTGCTGCCCTGCGTCTTGCTCACTCTGGCGTCGGCGCTGGGCGCCGACGCCCTGGCCCAGGCCGATGGTGAAGTCACCCCGCCCACCGCGACCGCCACTCGCCAATTGCCGCCGGTCACGGTGACCGCCCGGCGCACCGAGGAGCGCGCCCGCGATCTGCCCTTCAGCGTCAGCAGCATCGACGCCAGCGAGCTGGAGCAGCGCCATCAGCTGCAGCTGGAGGATGTGTTGCGCGGCCTGCCGGGCGTCGAGGTCAACTCCTTTGGCGGTTTTGGCGACGCCAATGTGCGCATGCGCGGGGTCGGTTCCTTGTTCCAGATAAGTGCCGAGGACCGCTCGGTGCTGATGAGCCTGGACGGCGTCACCTTGTCCGGTCGCAGCGCCAACCTGGCCATGCTGGACGTGGACCGCATCGAGGTCTTGAAGGGTCCGCAGGGCACGCTGCTGGGCAGCAGCAGCCAGGCCGGCGCGCTCAATATCAGCTCGCGCCGCCCGACCCGTCATCTCGAGGGCCATGGCCGCATCGAGTTCGGTCAGCAGGGCCAGCGCCGCATCGAGGCGGCCGTGGGCGGCCCCTTGAGCCCAACGCTGAGCGCCCGCGTCGCCTTGTTCGGCAACCAGCAGGACAGCGATGTGCTCAATCTGCGCAGCGGCCGGCCGCTGACCGAGATTCGCGAGAGCGGCGGGCGTCTGTCGCTGCAATGGCAGGCGGCCGTGCGCAGCAAGCTGTTGTGGATCTCGGAGCGGCAGGACCAGCGCGGCCGCATCGGCATGACCCTGTTGCGCCCCCATGCCTCACCGCCCAGCGTCGACCTCGATCCGGCCGCCAGCCGCGCCACCAACAAGGCCGCCCGTCATTCGCTGGAGCTGCAGCATGAGTTCGCCGGCAGCCGGCTGGTTTGGCTGAGCGCCTATGTGCCGACCGAAGGTGGCAGCGATTCCTGCTACCCCAAGAACCTGTCGCAGGCCGCCTTTGGCACGCCGGTCGAGATCTGCTTGGCCGTTGACACCCGGGCCCGCGCGATGCAGCACGAGCTGCGCCTGGGCTCGCTGGCCGGCGCTCCGCTGTTCTGGAGCGTGGGTTTGCAGAGCGAGGAAATTCGCCGCCATCACGACGACGCCATGCCCATGTCGGGCCATGTCGGGCGGCGCAAGTTCGAGACCGACAGCCACGCCCTCTTTGGCGAGATCAGCCATTCGCTGCGCCCCGGCACCCGGCTCACCGCCGGCCTGCGCCATACCCGTGAGCGCAAGCGTTACGAGGCCAGTTTCAGCAAGACCGGCATGCCCGACAGCCAGGACTTGCGTCATCTGAACGAGGGCTCCAGCACCGGCCGCCTGGCCCTGATGCAGGCGCTGAGCCCGGCGTTGAATGCCTATGCGGTGCTGGCGCGCGGCCACAAGCCGGGCGGTTTTATCGACTACGGCGTCCAGGTGGCGGACGGCGCGGCGCTCAAGCCCGGTCATGTGGACAGCCTGGAGCTGGGTCTCAAGGGCGAGCGGGCCGACCGAAGCCTGAGCGCCACGGCGGCCCTGTTCATCAACCAGGTCCGCGATGACCATTTGCTGGGTTATGACGTGGCCACCTTTGCCGCTCAGGGCCTCAACACCGACACGCGCAGCCAGGGCCTGGAGCTGGAAGCCGCTTGGCGGCCCACGGCCGCCTGGACCGTCAGTGGCGGCCTGGCCTATACCCAGGCCAAGATCCTGAGCGGTCTGACCCATGTGCCGGGCGGTGCCGTCCCGGCCGGCGCTCGGGTGCCGGATGTGCCTCGCTGGAGCGGCCAGCTCAGCCTGGACTATCGCCAGGCGCTGCCGGCCTTGCTGGGGCTGCAGGCGCCGGTGCTGCGGGCCAGGCTGGGCTACCGCTATCTTGGCGAGCGTGCCGGCGATCCGCAAAACCATGGCGAGACCTGCTTGTCCTCGCACCAGCGCCTGGACGCCCGGCTGAGTCTGGAAAACGGCCCGGCCGAGCTCTTTGTGTGGGCCAGCAATCTGAACGGCAAGCGCCAGGAGCTTTATACCTACTACTTCGCCCCAGGCGTCAGCGCGGGCACGGCCGGCTCGGGCCGCCAGCTGGGCCTGGGCGCGAGCTACCAGTTCTGAGCCGGGAGCGCATGCTGGCCCTCGGATGTGTGTCTGGGCCGCGATGGGTCCGGTGCAAGGGCCGTCACGCCAGGTCTGGGCTTTTCAGCCAAGCGCCGAGCCAAGCCCGGGCGCGGGCCCACAGGCCGGCAGGAATCTCGGCCGGCAGCAGGCAGAGCAGGCAGTCCTGACCGGGCGTGTCCAGGCGCAGCCACAGCGTCTCGGGCGCCTGCCAGACCTGGCCGGGCAGCAGCTCGCAGCGGGCCTGCCAGAGGCTGTCGGCCAGGCTCAGGCCGGGCAGCAGGCCGCTGAGGGCCTGGCAGAGCAGGAGGCGGCCGCTGTGGACCTGCAGCAGGCTGCCGGCGGGCAGTTGCAGCAGGCGCTGGGCGCCGCGTGGCAGTTGCAGGAGGAGGGGCGCGTCGTGGGGCGTCATGATGGGTCTGGGCTTCGCTGGCATGCATCGTGGGTTGGGCTCACTGTCGCCGGGTCTGGCCCCGGCGCACAGGCACAGAAGCGTGGCGATTGCTGCGGAGCAGCGGCTTTTTTGCCGCTGTATCGCAGCGCAGAGCGGCCATCTGTAGCGCTGGCCCGCGGGTCGCTGGGCCGACAATCCCGTTCATGACGCTGACCATCGAGGACGCCCGGCTTTACGTTCGCCTGGGCACGCATTACCGCCAGGCCATCCGCCAGGGCACCTTGCCACCGGGCGCGCGCATGCCCTCGGTGCGCGGGCTGATGGCGCTGCATGGCGTCAGCATGTCCACCGCCTTGCAGGCCTGCCGCTGGCTGGAGGGCCAGGGCCTGCTGGAGGCGCGTGCCAGGGCCGGCTACTTCGTCGCCGCGGCTGCGCGGCAGGGCCAGACGCCGCGCTTGCCACCGGCGCACGAGCCCGCCGTGGCGGCGCCAGTGGATGCGGCACGTTATGTCGGCGTGCATCAGAAGGTGTCCTCGGTGCTGGAGCGGGCCTTGCGCGCCCAGGTGCGGGTCAATCTGGCCGGGGCCGTGGCGGCGCCCGATCTGTATCCTTTGGAGCGCCTGCGCCAGGCCAGTCTGCGCGTTCTGCGCCACCATGCCCTGCATCTGGTGACGCCGTCCTTGCCAGGGGGTGAGCCCTCGTTGCGGGCGGCCCTGGCCCGCCATGCTTTGGAGCAACAGCTCCAGCTGCGGGCGGACGAGATCGTCGTCACCCACGGCTGCACCGAGGCCTTGACCCTGGCCCTGCGCGCCGTCACCCAGCCGGGCGATGTGGTGGCGGTGGAGTCGCCCACGTATTACGGCCTGCTGCAGATTCTGGAGAGCTTGTCGCTGCAGGCGCTGGAGATCCCCACCAGCCCGCATACCGGCATCTCCCTGCCCGCCCTGCGCGAGGCGGCCGCGCGCACGCCGGGGCTGAAGGCGGTGGCGGTGATCCCCAATCTGCAGAACCCGCTGGGCGCCATCATGCCCGAGGCGGCCAAGCAGGAGTTGCTGGCCTGGTGCGAGGCCCAGGACCTGGCCTTGATCGAGGATGACAGCTACGCAAGCTTCTACGACGGCCCCGGCACGCTGCGGCCCATCAAGTCCTTTGACCGCAGCGGGCGGGTGATTCTGTGCAGCTCCCTGCACAAGATCCTGGCCCCCGGCATGCGCCTGGGCTGGATGACGGGCGGGCGCTGGCAGCAACGCCTGGAGATGCTCAAGTACAGCCAGTCCCGCCCCAACGAGGCCTTGGCCCAGCTGGCGGTGGCGGACTTTTTCAAGGCCGGCCATATGACCCGCCACCTGCGCGGCATGCGGGCCCGCCTGGCCCAGCAACGCGAGCAGATGGCCGAGGCCCTGGCCCGCCATCTGCCGCGCGAGTCGCGCATGAGCCTGCCCAGCGGCGGCCTGAGCCTGTGGGTGGAGCTGCCCGAAGGCTCATCCTCCGAGGTCTTGTTCGAGGCGGCCTTGGCCCAGGGCATACGCCTGGCACCGGGCGCCATGTTCTCCAACTCCATGCGCTACGACCGCTTTCTGCGCATCAACTGCGGCCTGCCTTTTGACGCCCAGCTGCGCGAGGCGGTGGCTTGCCTGGGGCGCTTGCTGGCGCCCCAACGCGCTCATTTGTAACAAGTGGCTTGGGCGCTGTCCCGAATCGGGGTGACGCCGCTCCGGCGATGGGCCGGCTTTGGCCCGGTCGGTGACGAGCCCCCGCAGGGCTAACGCTCAGTTGCCATGGGTTGCATTCCCGCCCCGTTGGCTTACCGCTCTTCACAAGGGCGCGGACTTTCGCAGTATGGTCAGGCTTGCCCCTGTCCCCTCACTCTGAAGAAGAATTGGAGCCCACCATGCTGCGTAGAAATCTGCTGCTCGCCCCTCTCGCCCTGGGCCTGTCCCTGGCTCTCATGTCTGGCTGCACGACCAATAAGGGTGCGAGCGCCAGCCCGGCCGAACAAAAGGCCGAGATCGAAAAAGGCACGGACGCCACCCTGGCCACGCTGTACGGCAGCGTCAAGGGTTCGCAGGAGCTGGCCGGCAAGGCCCGCGCCATCCTGGTGTTTCCCAAGGTCTATGCCGCCGGCCTGGGCGTGGGCGGCGAGTACGGCGAAGGCGCTTTGCGCGTGGCTGGCCGCACGGTGGACTATTACAAGACCACCGCCGTGTCCTTTGGCTTCCAGGCCGGTGCCCAGTCCAAGGCCTTGGTGCTGATGTTCATGACGCAGAACGCGCTGGATGAGTTCCGCAAGAGCAAGGGCTGGACGGCCGGCGCCGATGCCTCGGTGGCCCTGGTCAAGGTGGGGGCCAACGGCACCATAGACACCAATAGCCTGGACAACGCGGTCAACGCCTTTGCCCTGACCAATGCGGGCTTGATGGCGGCGGCCACCCTCAATGGCAGCAAGATCAGCAAGATCGAATTCTGATTCGGGTCTTGACGCGCCCGTAGCCCGGGCGCGTCCCGCACAATGGCCGCCTCTTCACGAATAAGGGCCGGGCATGACGCTGCTGAATACATTGTTGCGCCGCTTGATGCGCAGCCTGCTGCGTCTGCTCGGTTGGCTTTTGCTGCTGAGCCTGACGCTGCTGGCCGGCTACACCTTGTATGCCGTCACGGCCTTGCCGCCGCTGCAGCCCTGGCATCAGGAGAAGCTGCAGCAGGAGTTCAGCGCCGCCCGGCATGCGGACCTGGACTTCGAGGCTTATCTCCGGCGTGAAACCCTGCTGTTCGAAGAGCTGGCCGCCAAGCAGGCCGAATGGCGAAACGAGCGGGTCGGCAAAAAAGGCCAGGCCCTGGACGCCGCCTGGGTCGACAGCCGCTTCAACCCCAAGAGCCAGCTGATGCGCTTGGTGGATGGCGCGCCCTACAACCGCTCCTTCCGCCTGAGCCCGCCCAAGCCCAAGGGCCAGGCCTTGCTGATTCACGGCTTGACGGACTCACCCTATGTGATGAAGGCCCTGGCCGAAACCTTGCGTGCCCAGGGTCTGGCGGTGACGGTCTTGCGCCTGCCCGGCCACGGCACCTTGCCCTCCATGATGCTGGACATGCGCCTGGCCGACTGGCAGGCTGCGGTGCGCATCGCCGCCCGCGATGTGGCGGGCCGCGCCGGGCCGCAGCAGCCTTTTTATATCGGCGGCTTCTCCACCGGCGGCGCCCTGGCCCTGCTGTACAGCCTGGAGACACTCAAGGACCCGGCCCTGCGCCGCCCCAGCCGCGTGCTGCTGGCCGCGCCCGCTATCAGCCTGCCGCCGGTGGCCGAACTGGCCGAGGTGGTGGATGTGCTCAGCGCCTTGCCGGTGCCGGCTCTGCAGAAAGTGCGCTGGCAGGAGTTGGTGGCCGAGTACGACCCCTATAAATTCAACTCCTTCCCCTTCAACGCCGCCCGCGAGGTCAATCGCGCCACCCAGGCCTTGCAGCGGGAGCTGGCCGCGGCCGAGCGGGCCGGCCGCCTGGCGCAGCTGCCACCGGTGCTGAGCTGGCAGTCGGTGGTCGATGCCACCGTGGGCGCCGAGGGCGTGCTGGACCAGCTCTACGCCCGCTTGCCCGGCTCCCAGCATCGCCTGGTGATGTTTGACCTCAATCGCCAAGCCTATCTGCGCAGCATCTTGCGGCCCGAATCCCAGGCCTTGCTGGACCGCGCCCTGGCCGGCCCGCGCGGCTACACGCTGGACATCATCGGCAACGGCGCCAGCCAGGGCGCCGAGCTGCAGGCGCAGCGCTGGGCGCCGGCCGCCAGCGAGCCCGAATTGCTGGCCGCGCCCAGGTCCGGCCTGGCTTGGCCGCCTTCGCTCGCTTCCCTGGGGCATCTGGCCCTGCTGCTGCCGCCGGACGACCCGGCCTATGGCTTCGAGCCGGGCAGCGGGCGCCATGGCATCCCCAGCATCGGTTCCTGGTTTCTGCGCGGGGAAAGCGGCGCCGTCAGCATCGAGCTGGGCTCGCTGAACCGCCTGCGCAGCAATCCCTTCTGGGCCTGGATCCAGGCCGATGTGGCCGCCACGGTGGCACAGGATCTGGCCGCAGCCCAGCCGCCTTGAGCCCGGCCGGCCAGCGGCCTCGCCTTACACTGAAGTGCAGCTTTTCCTCCCAAATCCATGAGCCACACAAGCATTGCATTCATAGGCGGCGGCAATATGGCCAGCGCCATCGTCGGCGGCCTGCTCCGGGCCGGCCGCGCCCCGCAGCAGATTCTGGTCGTCGAGCCTTTTGACGAGGCCCGTGCCCGCCTCAGCCAGGACTTGGGCGTGCGCGTGTTTGCCCGCCCCGAGGCGGCGCTCGGCGAGGCTGGCCTGGTGGTCTGGGCCGTCAAACCGCAATTCTTTACGGATGCCGCCGCCCCCTGTGCACCCTGGGTCGGCCAGGCCTTGCAGCTCTCGGTGATGGCGGGTATCCGCAGCGATGCGATCGCCCGCCTCAGCGGCACGGAGCGGGTGGTGCGCAGCATGCCCAACACGCCGGCCTTGATCGGCCAGGGCATCACCGGCCTGTTCGGTCGTGCCGCCGTCAGCGAAGCCGACAAGCAATGGGTGGAAGAGGTGCTGGCGCCGACCGGGCGCAGCCTATGGGTGGGCAAGGAGGCCGATCTGGACGCGGTGACCGCCGTCTCGGGCTCCGGCCCGGCCTACTTCTTTTATGTGGTCGAGGCCATGATGGCCGCCGCGGTGGAGATGGGTTTGACGGCCGAGCAAGGTCGCCTGCTGGCCCTGGCCACCTGCTCGGGTGCCGCTGAACTGGCTTTGCAGTCGGTGGAAGATCCCTCCGTGTTGCGGGCCCGTGTCACCTCTAAAGGGGGCACAACCCAGGCCGCCATCAGCAGCCTGGAGGCCGACCAGGTGGCGGCTTCGATGCGTCGCGCGGTGCTGGCCGCGCAGCGGCGCGCGCGCGAACTGGGTGACGAATTCGGCGCCTGAATTTCCTCCGAATATGGGTATTGCGAGTCGAGACACATTGCGCGCCTGGCTGCGCGCGCCGGGCTCTTTGAGCCGCCGCCTGGCCCGCCTGGGCCAGCATTTCGAGGTCCAGATCCTGCGCCAAGGCACCCAGCCTTTGCGTGCGCAGGAGCTCAAGGCCCTGGGTCTGCCGCGCCGCGGCTGTACGTTTGTCCGTGAAGTTATCTTGCGTGTTGATGGGACCCCGCTGGTGTGGGCTCGTTCCTCCTTGCACGCGAGTGCCCTGGCCGGACCCTGGCGCTCGCTCAAGGGTCTGGGCTCCAGGCCGCTGGCGAATCTGCTTTACGCCGACCCCCGGGTCAAGCGCAGCGAACTGCAGCCAAGACGGCTTTCCCGTAACGGCCACACTCGACGGCAGATGAAAAAGCAGTGGCTGCAAGCGACAGGCGTTCCGCCCTCCGCACAGATGTTGTGGTCACGTAATTCGGTATTCAGTCGGGGTGGCGCGGACTTGCGCGTGATGGAGCTTTTCGTGCCTGATTTGGCAGGCATCTCACCCAAATTAGGGGGGGGTAAGCAAAGCGTTAGGACGAGGCCTGGCTCTAAACTGTGAACCACAGGGAGGTTCATCAAGCAGTTTGAGGAATCTCATGAAAACCAGAGACATCGTCATTTTTAGCGGCCAGCAATTTTCTGTGCCGCAGTGCATTCAGCGTATCGACCATCAGTCCACCCATGGCTGGCAACTTCGCTACGGCGGCACCAAGCTGTTCTCTGATCACTCGCAGGACGGTAGCGGCGCAGCGGCAGCGTTGGCGGCAGCCACCAAGGAATTATTGAGTCGAATTGCCAAGTTGCCGGCGCCGTCACGCCTGCAACGTCGGCCCAGCGGTAACAAGGGCAGCAGTCTGCCGGTCGGTATCTCCGGCCCTATCGTGCGCCAGCGCGCCAGCAGCCGGGTACGCGATTGCAGCTTTGCCGTATCGTTGCCGCGTTTCGGAGGTTCGCCGCGCGGCCGCAGCGTCTATATCGGAACCGAAAACACCTACACGGTGGAGAAGTACCAAGCTGCCCTGGCCAAGGCCGTGGAGTTGCGCGAGCAGGCCGAAGAAGCCTACCAGCGTGCCGCCACCAAGGCCAAGCGGGTCGAGGCCAAGAACCTCAAGGCCGCGCTGAAGAACAGCTGAGCGCTAGCGCAGGCCTGTGCTCTCGGCGCGTTGAACTTGCCGCGTGCGGCAAGTTCAACGCATTGCCAGGTCCAGCACCGTGCCGGCGAAAACGGCGAAACCCAGCCAGTGGTTTTCGCGGAAGGCCTTGAAGCAGCCTTCGCGGCTGCGGTCCTTGATCAGGCGGTAATGCCAGAGCACTTGTGCGGCGGCCACGGCCACGCCGGCCAGGAAGATCCAGCCCAGGCCCAGGCGCAGGCCCAGGGCCGCCCAACTGCCCAGATAGATGGCGTAGAAGGCCATCACGCCGGCCACGTCGAAACGCCCCAGCGTCAGCGCCGAGGTCTTGATGCCGATGCGGATGTCGTCGTCGCGATCGACCATGGCGTACTCGGTGTCGTAGGCCAGCACCCAGAACAGATTGGCCAGCAGCAGGGCCCAGGCCGAACGCGGCACCGCCGCCTGGATGGCCGCCAGGCTCCATTCATTGCCGCCCAGCGCGGCCGCAAACGCCATCGGGATGCCGAAGCTGAAGGCCACACCCAGCACCGCCTGCGGCATATTCAGCACCCGCTTGGCATAGGGGTAGAGCAGGGTCACGGCCAGGGCCGCGAAGCTGAGCAGGATGGTGGGGGGATTGCTCGTCAGCACCAGGCCGAACGAGGCCAGGGCCAGCAGCGCGCCCAGCCCCAAGGCTTCCTTGACCGAGACCGCGCCGCTGGTGACGGGGCGATTGGCCGTGCGCTTGACGTGTTTGTCAAAGTCGCGGTCGGCCACATCGTTGACGCAGCAGCCGGCCGAGCGCATCAGCACCGTGCCCAGCGTGAAGACGCTCAGCAAATGCCAGCCCGGCCAGCCGTCGGCGGCGATCCACAGGGCCGACAGCGTGGGCCACAAGAGCAGCAGCCAGCCGGCCGGGCGGTCCCAGCGTATCAGCTGGAGGTAGAGCTGCAGGCGGGAGGGGGTGGGCGAGGCGATGGAACTCATGGCGCCGATTGTCGCTGGCCCCGCCCGCGAGCTTGTCAGGGCTTTTGCAAGGCCAGGATGAGCGAGGCCTGGTTGGCGTCGCCGCTGCCCATCACATACAGCAGACCCTTCACCTCCAGCAGCACGCCTTCGGTCCAGCTCTTGCCGCCGCTCTGGCCGGCCGGCCGGTAGACCAGGCCGGGCAGGGGCTTGTTGGCGAACAGCAGCACGCCTTCCGTCGTGCCGAAGCTGCCGGCCGCGGCATCGGCGGTGCTGAAGCGGGTCTCAAACGCGCCCAGGGCCTGGGCCACAAACACGTCCGGGGCGGGCAGGGCGGCATAACCATTGGATTCCCAGGCCTTGTAGCTGCTGCCCACGGCCGGCAGGGCCAGGGGTTTGGCCCGGCTCAGCAGCGTCATGCCGCCGCCATTGGGCTTGCCCCAGGCCAGCATCTGCGTCCCGTCGCTGCTGCGGAAGGCATAACCCAGGGCGCCGCCGGGTAGCTGCAGCTGGCCCTTGGCGTTCAGGCTGATCTGCCCCTGGTTTTTGCGCGCCGGATCGCTGCAATCGGCGACGCCGCCGGTCTGCGTGCAGCCCTGGGCGACGAAGCCGCCGTCGGCCGCCAGCGTGACACTGGCCAGCCCTAAGCGCGGCAATTGGGTCGAGGAGGGCTGATCCCAGTCCACCAGCGTCCAGGCGCCGGCCAGATCGGCGAGTGCCAAGGTCTGCTTGGGGAAGAACAGGGCGGTGCCGCGGTCCCCCTGGGCGTCGGCCTCGGTCACGCCCAGGCCCACGGCTTGCGCGCCGAAGGCGATCTCGACCTGCTTGCGGCCCTGGCCATCCAGGCCGGCGAAGCGGCAGGCCTCGGCCGTGGCGACGAGTTTGAGCGTGCTCTGGGCGTCGCTGGCCTCCATGCGGGCGAGGTCGAGCTGCATTTCCTGCACTTCGCCGCGGCGGCTGACCATGGCATAGCTGCCGCTGCGCAGCGTGGGGCAGTCGGCCAGCGGTGGCGCTGTGAGGGCGGCGCTGACGGCGGCGGCCGCCGCCTCGGCCGAGCCGCTGCTGAGCAGGGTGTTGGCGAGTGCGGCCAGCGTGGTCTTGCCCCGGGCCAGGGCGGCCATCAAGGTGTCGAGCTTCTGGTCGGTGGCGTCACCGGGCGTGCCGGCCGCGGTAGCGGCCTTGAAAGCGCTGCTGATGGGGTCGATGCCGTCCAGGTTGAGCACCGGTTTGAGCGCGGCCGCCACCGCGCTCTTGGCCTGGGCGATCTGGGCCGCCGTCGGGCTGTTGGCGGCGTTGTAGCCGGCGTACAGCTCGGCCGGCGTGCTGGCGCTGCCGGCCAGCTTGGCCAGCACCAGCTCGGTCAGGGGGCTGATATTGGCGGTCGTGACAAGGCCCTCGGCCGCGCTGCCCGTGCCCTCGGCCAGGGAGTGCAGGACGCGGC
Organism: Roseateles oligotrophus; assembly: GCF_014204525.1. Classification (GTDB taxonomy): domain Bacteria; phylum Pseudomonadota; class Gammaproteobacteria; order Burkholderiales; family Burkholderiaceae_C; genus Paucibacter_A; species Paucibacter_A oligotrophus_A. The sequence goes on along the minus strand of NZ_JACHLP010000013.1, from coordinate 12,318 downwards.
TGCCATCGCTGCTGCTCAGGCGCAGCGCGCAGGGTAGGGCCGCGCCGTCCATCTTGAGGCTGTAGCTGCCGTCGCTGGCGGTCGTGGTGCTGCCCGCGCCCACGCTGCATTTGGCCTCCAGTTTGGCGCCGGCCAGGGCCAGGCCAACGGCGGCCGTGCCGCCGAGGCTGACGCCCTTGAAGGCCGGAGCGGGTGCTGGCGCGGGCGCGGGTGCCGGGGTCTGGCCGGCCCCGCCATCGCCGCCGCAAGCCGTCAGCAGCAGGCCTGTGGCCAGGCTGAGGGCGATCAGTGGGAGGGCAGGCGAGGGGCAGGGAGTCGCAGGAGCTGAGTAAGGCGTAGGCATGGCTTGGGCTTTCTGGGGTCAATGACGTTGGTGAAGAGCGTCTTGCCGCGCATTTGTCAGGCCCCCGGGCGCAAACCCGGGAAATCCCCTATCACCGAGCGCTTGCCGAAGCCGCGGCAGCGCTGCCGGGCAGCGGCGTCAGCAGCAGCCAGAGCCGGCCCTTTCTGGGCGCTTGCACGCCGCGCTGTGCCAGGCCTTGCCGCAGCGCGGGCGCTTGCGCGTCGTCTGGCGGCAGCTGGGCTTGCAGCTCCAGGCGCCCGCCGCCCAGCGCCGTGATGCGCAGCGGGATCTGCTGGCGCTGCAGCAAGGCTTGCAGATCCTCGCTCCAGGCCTGTGGATTCTGGACTTGCAGCGTCTGCGCCGCTGCGTCGCCACGCATGCGGCCGGCCTCGTCCTGGGCATCGCCGTGCAGTGCTGGCTCGGGCCCGCCGGGCCAGAGCAGCAGGGCCGCCAGGCCGGCCAGGGCCAGGCCGGAGCCCGCCGCGCCAAGCCGCCAGCCGAAGAAGGGCCGCCGGGCCGGGCGGTCACCGGCCAGGGCCCCGTTGGCGCGCAAGCGCTGCAGCAAGGCCTGGTCGAGCTGGGCGTCGCGACGCTGCTCGGCCTCGTCCGGCGGCGCCTGCTGCAAGAGCTCGCGCAGCAGCCGGCCGGCGCGGGCGCTGGCCTGGCCCGCGCCGGCCGCGCGCGCGCTCAGCGCGTCCCAGCAAGCCTGCGGGTCCAGGCCCGGGTCTGGCTTGTGCTCGTTCTTCATGGCTTCACTCCTTGGGCCTGGCCCCGTTTCAGGCTTTGTTGCTGGGCCTCGCTCAGGCAGGGCTTCAAGGCCTCCAGCAGGGCGGCGCAGCACTGGCTCATGTACTGGCGCGTGGCGCCGTAGCTGCGCCCGATCAGCTCGGCAATCTCGGCGGCCTCATGGCCCAGGGCGATCAGGGTGATGCAGGCATGGCGCTCCTGAGACTGCTGCTTGAAGTGCGCCAGCTGGCCCTGCAGGCACAGGCGCAGCAAGGGGTCGGACAGGCCCTCGTCGGGCCATTGCTCCAGCAGGTTCAGGGCCTCGGCGACCTCGGCCTCCGGGCCGGGCGGGGTGTTCACAAACAGCTGCCGCTCGCGCTGGCGCTGCTGCCAATGTGCGCCCAGCTCGTGCCGGGCAATCTGCATCAGCCAGCTGTGGAAGGCCGCCGCCGAGCGCAGGGCATGGGCGCCGGTGACGGCCTTGAACAGGATCTCGCTGATCAAGTCATCGACATCGCCGGCCGCCACGCCGGCGGTGCGCAGCCAGGCGCGCAGCAAGGGCCGGTAATGCTGCAGCAGGCCCAGCGTGGCGCGCTCGGCGGCGGAGCCACCGAGCCGCAGGGCCTGGAGGAAGGCGGGGGCGTCGAACAAGGGTCGGGCAGGCATATCAAGCGCGTTCATCCGCAGGGAAGAGCGGGGTGCGCGCGCATTGTCAGGCCAAGCCGCGCCCGTGCGCTGATCGCCCGTGGCAAGATGCCTGCCGGCGATCTTGGACTGACAACAATGGAATCCCATGAGAAAAACAATCTTGTCGGCCCTGCTGGGTCTTGCGGCCGTCCATGCCTGGGGCGGTGCCATGGCGGTGCAGGACTCGGCCAGCGACTCTCCGGCGCTGCTCGAGGTCAATGCCTTGCTGGACGAGGGCCGGCCCGATGCCGCGCTGCAGCGCCTGGAGCCGGCCCTGAGCGAGGCGCGCCGGCAATGGGGTGAGCGCGACCCCCGCAGCCTGGAGCTGCTCAGCCTGATGGGCACCACCCTGAGCGAGCTGGGCCGTTACGCCGACAGCCTGGCACTGCGCCAGCAGCTGTTGCCGCTGCGCCGCGAGCTGCATGGCGAGGAGGATCAGCGCACGCTGACGGATATGAGCAATCTAAGCGTCGCCCTGCTCTACAACGCCCGCTTCCGTGAGGCCAAGCAACTGGGGCAGCAAGCCCTGGCCCTGCAGGAGCGGGTGCTGGGCCCCCAGCATGAGCTGACCCTGATGACGCTGCAAAACCTGGCCGCCTGCCTGAGCCGCCTGGCCGAGTGGGATGCTGCGGGCCGCCTGTTCGAGCGCGCCATGCAGGCCCAGCAGCAAAGCCTGGGCCTGCGGCATGCGGACACGCTGACCATGATGGCCAATTACGGCACGGCCCTGGCGGAGACCGGGCGGCTGGACGAGGCCTTGAGCCTGGCCCAGCAGACCCTGGCGCTGCGCCGGGAAACGCTGGGCGAGGGCCATTCCGACACCGCCATGTCCGTCCACAACTACGGCGCCATCCTGATGCGCCTGGGTCGTTTTGAAGAAGCCCGGCAGGCCTATGCCGCCGCGGTGCTTGCGGTCACGGCCGCCCTGGGCCCCGAGCACGCCCTGACGCTGCGCCTGCGCAGCGGCCTGGCCTACAGCCTGCTGGCCCTGGGCCAGGCCGAGCAGGCGCAGGCGGGTTTGCAGCAAGACCTGGCCTTGTTTGAGCGCAGCGGCACGGCCGAGCAGGCCTATGGCTTGCGGGCGCGCCAGCTGCTGGGCGCGGCGCAAGGCCAGCTGGGCCAGTGGCCGGCGGCGCGGGCGACGCTGCAGCAAGCCGTGCAGGGTTTTGAGCAGCTGGGCGTACGCGGCGGCGGCGATGTGGTGGCCGCCCGCTATGGCCTGGCCCAGGCCCAGGCCGCCCTGGGCGAGCGCCCCGCCGCCGTGCAGACCTTGCAAGCCCTGGTCGAGAGCCTGGAGCAGCAGCGCGGCGAGGTGGCCGAGATGTCGGCCGCCCAGCGCCGCGAATGGCTGCAGCTGCATGCCACCGTCTACCACCGCCTGATGGACCTGCTGCTGGCGCAGGGGCGGCCGCAGCAGGCTTTTGAGCTGATGGAGCTGAGCAAGGCCCGCGTGCTGCTGGAGCAGATGGCGCAGGGCCAGGCCGCCGCCCAGGCCGGCCTGCCCACGGAAGACGCCCAAGGCCTGCGCCAGCTGCAGCAAGACCTGGCCCTGGCCGAGGCGGCGCGGGCCCGGGCGCAGAACCCGCCGGCCCGCCAGGCGGCCCAGGCACAGGCGCAGCAGCACAGCCGCGAGCTGCGCCAGCTGCAAAGCCGGCTGGCGGCCCAGCATCCGGCCTATGCCTTGCTGTCCCGGCCGCCGCAGGCCCAGGCCGCCGAGGCGGCCGGCCTGCTGAGGCCGGGGGAGGTGTTCCTTAGTTTTCTGCTGGATGCCGAGCAGCGTGTGCGGGCCTTCACCCTCGACTCAGCCGCGCGCCTGCGTTGGCACGATCTGGGCCCCCAGCCCCGGCTGGCCGAACAGGTGGCGCTGTACCGCAGCCTGCTGGCCGGGGAGGGCGGCAGCCAGCGCCTGCTGCGCTGGCAGGAGGCCGGGCAATGGCGCTGGCGCCGCCCCGGCGCCGCGCAGCCCTGCGGCGAGGCCGGGCCCAGCCAGGCCGCTGCGCAAGTGCCGATGTTGTTGCTGCCCCCGGCGCCCGCGGCCGAGGCGGACTGCCAGCCCGCCGGGGCCACCTCGGTCGGCGCGCCGCAGGCCGTGCAGGCCCTGGGCCAGCAACTGGCCCAGGCCTTGCTGCAGCCTCTGCAGGCCAGCCTGCCCGCCGGCACCCGCCTGCTGATCGCCCCCGACGGCCCGCTCTGGCTGCTGCCCTGGGACAGCCTGCCCTGGCGGGGCAGGCCGCTGGGCCAAAGCCTGGCGACCCAGCAGGTGCACAGCTTCGCGGCCCTGAAGATGGTGCGGCAAAGGCAGGCGCAGCGCCTGGGCGAGCAGGCCGCCGAGCGGCAATTGCTGGCTTTTGGCGACCCCAGCTACCCGCAGTCGGACGAGGCCCAGGCGGCGGATGGTGCCCAGCGCTCGCGCTCCGGCCTGCTGCGCTCGGCCCGCAATCTGCAGGAGGCCGGCCAGGCCCTGGCCCGCTCGGCCTGGCCGCGCCTGCCGTTTGCGCGCTACGAGATGGAGCAGGTGGCGGCCCTGTTCCCGCCCGCCCAGGTGCTGCAGATCAGCGCGGACGGCGCCACCGAGACGCGCTTGCGCCAGCTCTCGGACAGCGGCGAGCTGGCGCGCTTTCGCTACCTGCTGTTCAGCGCCCATGGCTACTTCGACCCCGAGCAGCCCGAGTTCTCCAGCCTGGTGCTCAAGCCCGATGGTGAGGACGTGCTGCACGACGGCTTTGTCTCCGTGGCCGAATGGCTGCCGCTGCGCCTGGCCAGCGAGCTGGTCGTGCTGTCGGCCTGCGACACGGCGCGCGGGCGGGTCGTCAACGGCGAGGGCCTGGTCGGCATGTCTTACGCCCTCTTCGTGGCCGGCAACGGCAATACCCTGGCCACGCTGTGGCCGGTGGCCGACCGCGAGACCGCCCTCTTCGTCACCCGCTTTTTCAAACATCTGCGCCAGGGCCTGAGCCAGGCGCAGGCCCTGGCCCTGAGCAAGCGCGAGTTCATGCGCCACGGCCAGGCCAGGCTGCGCGACCCGCGGGTCTGGGCGGCTTTTGTGCTGCACGGGGCATGAGGCGCTGGTGCGGCGCTGTGGGCCTGAGCCTGCTGGCCGGCACGGCCCTGGCGGCCAACCATGCCTTGCTGGTGGGGGTCAGCGCCTACCCCCATCTGCCGGGCAAAAGCCTGGAAGGCCCGGCCAATGATGTGGCGCTGATGGCGCGCTCGCTGGCCGAACTGGGCTTCGAGGCCGGCCAGGTGCGGGTCTTGTCCGAGGCCTCGGGCGAGCCGCCGACCCGGGCCGCCATCGTCCAGAACCTGGCCCGCCTGGCCGGCCAGGCGCGGGCGGGCGACTGGGTGCTGGTCTATCTGTCCGGCCATGGCGCGCAAGTGCCGCAGCCGCAGCAGGCCTGGCGCAAGAGCGGCGGCCGGCGCGAGGCCGACGGCCTGCAAGAGGTCTTTCTGCCGCGCGACACCTGGCGCTGGAGCGCCGAGCAGCAGGCCGTGCAAGGCGCCCTGCCGGACCGCGAGATCGGCCAGGCCCTGCAGCGCATACGCAGCCGCGGCGCCCATGTCTGGGCGGTGCTGGACACCTGCCATGCGGCGGATCTGCTGCGCCGGCCTGGCCACGCCGAGACCTGGCGTTATGCCTCGCCGCTGGAACTGCAGATCCCGCTGCCTCTGTGGCTGGCCCGCTGGCAGGAGGGGCTGCAGCGCGGCGGCTTGCAGCGGCCGCCGCCGGCCGAGCGGCACCCGTCCGCCGGTGTGGAGGGGCAGTTCGTGGGCTTTTTCGCCGCCCAGGAGGACGAGGGCGCGCTGGAGGAGTTGCTGCCCGCCCCGGACGGCGGGCCCAGGCAGCGCTACGGCCTCTTCACCTACCGGCTGGCGCTGGCCTTGCGGGGCTGGCAGGGCAGCTTTCTGGACCTGGCCGAGGCCTTACGCGCGAGCTACCGGGAGCGGCCCTTTCCCCACCCCCAGTTCGTCGGGGCCTTGAGCAGCCGCCCTGGCTTTGGCCTCGCGGCAAGATAGGCCGCGTTTACGAGGTGCTTGCGGGGCGGTCGGCAGCGACCACCCGGTTGCGGCCCAGCTCCTTGGCCTGGTAGAGCGCCTGGTCGGCCGCGGCCACCAGGCGTTCGGCCACGGCCGAGGCTTCCATGCCGGCCGTGTCGCTCGGCAGCATGGCCAGGCCCAGGGAGGCGGTGACGCTCAGGGTGGCGGCGGCGGCCGGGGTCTCGCTGCCGCTGCCGTCCGGCAGGGGCGCGGCGGCGACGAAGCGCTGCTGGGCCACGCTGGCGCGTATGCGCTCGGCGATCTCGCGGGCGAACTCGGCCGAGGTCTGCGGCAGCAGCACGACGAACTCCTCGCCGCCGTAGCGGGCAATCGTGTCGCCGGCGCGCAGCTGGCCCTGGATCAGATGGCCGATGCCGCGCAGCACCTCGTCGCCGGTGGCATGGCCGAAGCGGTCGTTGATGCTCTTGAACTTGTCCACATCGAGGAATAAGCAGGCCAGGGGGTGGCGGTAGCGCCGCGCCTGGGCGATCTCGATCAGGCAGCGGTGCTCGAAATAGCGGCGGTTGTGCACGCCGGTCAGGGTGTCGGTCAGGCCGAGCCGCTTGAGGCGTTCCTGGTTGAAGGCGCTTTCCAGGCAGACGGCCACGATATTGGCCAGGCGCTCCAGCAGATGGGTGCCCGCGCCGGCCTCATAACGCGCCGCATCGACGCTGCCGAAATGCAGGCCACCGATCAGCTGGCCGTGGCGGGCCAGGGGCAGCAAGGCCATGGACCGAATGTCTGGGGCGGCCGCCGGCGCGAACAGCTGCGCATGCAGCCCGGCGTCGAAAGCGCCCAGCCGCGGTTTGCGCGTGCCGCAGTAGGCGGCCTCCAGCAGCCTGGCGCCGCTGTGGGCCGGGTAGAGGCGCAGGCCCGGCAGCGCGTCCAGGCTGCCGGTCTCGGTCTGCAGCATGCGGTCGACCTCGCCGGCCGGGTCGAGCAGGAGCAGGGCCACATGGTCGATGGCAAAGGCCTGCTTGTAGGCCCTCAGCAGCAGGCTCACCAGGCCCTGCAGGGAGTGCGCGGCGATCAGCTGATGCTCCAGGCGCTCGAAGCGCTGCATCTTGTCTTCGTTGAGCCTGGCCTCGTGCAACAGGCTTTGCAACTGCTGTTTGAGGGCTTGGTTTTCTGCGGCCAGAAGTTCGCTATTCATGCGGATTGGCATTCATGGGCTGCTGGTGGTGCCGCCAGCTTAGCCCAGAACGCTGCGCGCTCAGCGCCCGCTTTGCACCGGGGACGGGCGGGCGTTGGGGCGCCGCCACCCCGCTGTACTTTCAATGCTCCGGGTAGGCGAAGGCGCAGGAGAAATCCAGCCCGCCATGGCCTTGCTCGCTGAGGCGCTGATACTGCTGGCGGGCCAGTTCGCCCAGCGGTGTGGCGGCGGCATGGCTGTGCGCGGCCTCCACGGCCAGGCCCAGGTCCTTGAGCATCAGGTCCACGCCGAAGCCGCCCTGGTAGCCGCGCGAGGCCGGCGCTTGGGGCATCACGCCGGGGCAGGGGTTGTAGAGCTCCAGCGCCCAGTTGCGGCCCGAGCTTTTGCTCATGATTTGCGACAGCGCCGCCGGGTCCATGCCGTTGGCAATGCCCAGCCGCAAGGCCTCCGAGGTGCCCAGCATCAGGATGCCTAACAGCATATTGTTGCAGACCTTGGCCGTCTGGCCGCAGCCGCTGGCGCCGGCGTGGAAGATATTGCTGCCCATCTTTTCCAGCCAGGGGCGGGCGCGCTCCAAGGCCGCCGCCTCGCCGCCGACCATAAAGGTCAGGCTGCTGGCCTGGGCACCGGCCGTGCCGCCGGAGACGGGGGCGTCGATCATGGCCAGGCCGCGCTCGGCCGCAGCCTGTGCGACTCGGATGGCCGAGGCCGGGGCGATGGTGGAGCAATCGATCAAAAGCGCCCCCGCTTTCGCATGGGCGAGGATGCCGCCGTCGGCTTCCAGATAAGCACCCTCCACATGGCGCGAGGCCGGCAGCATGGTGATGACGACATCGGCCCCGGTCACCGCATCGGCGATGCCGGCGGCGCGGCGCGCGCCGGCGGCCTGGGCCTGGGCCAGCGGGGCCTCGGCGAGGTCGTAGCAGCTCAGGGCCAGGCCGGCCTTGAGCAGATTCAAGGCCATGGGCAGGCCCATATGGCCCAGGCCGATGAAGGCGGTGTTCATGGGTAGCTCCTTCTCACCAGAAACAAATTTCCGAAATGCAACCACAGAGGCACAGAGGCACTGAGAAATGCAAGCCAGAAAGCCGATTCACCTCTGTGTCTCCGTGACTCTGTGGTTGCATTTTTTTCCACGAACGCCGGGCACCGCCAGGGGCCTGGGATGCTCACAAAGCGATGGTGGTGTTGACCCGGCTGCTGCCCTGGCCGGGCTCGTACCAGCGGGCGGTGACGGTCTTGCTCTGGGTCCAGAAGCTCAGGGCCTGCTTGCCGTTAGGCCCCAGGTCGCCGAGCTTGGAGGCGCGCGAGCCGGTGAAGCTGAAATAGGCCACCGGCACCGGGATGGGCACATTGATGCCGACCTGGCCCACATCGATCTCGTTCTGGTATTTGCGCGCCGCCCAGCCGCTGGCCGTGAAGATGGACGTGCCGTTGCCATTCGGGTTGGCGTTGATGAAGGCGATGGCCTCGTCCAGGCTGTCCACGCCGATGACGCAGAGCACGGGGCCGAAGATCTCTTCGTCATACACCGCCATGCCGGGCTTCACTTCCGAAAAAATCGTCGGGCCTATGAAATTGCCGCGTTCAAAGCCGGGCACGACACAGTCGCGGCCGTCCAGCAGCAGGCGGGCGCCCTGGGCCTCGCCGCTGTCGATCAGGCGGCGCACCCGCTCCAGGGCGCGTGGGTTGACCAGGGGGCCGACATCGACCTGGCGGTCCGTGCCGGGGCCGACCTTCATGGCCTTGGACTTGGCGACGATCTCGGGCAGCCAGCTCTGCGCCTCGCCCACCAGCAGCAAGACCGAGTTGGCCATGCAGCGCTGGCCGGCCGCGCCGAAGGCCGAGCCGATCAGGTGGTTGATGGCCTGCTCCTTGTTCGCGTCGGGCAGGACCACGCAGTGGTTCTTGGCCCCCATCATGGCCTGCACCCGTTTGCCGGCCGCGCTGGCGCGGCGGTAGATATGGGTGCCGACCTGGGTGGAGCCGATGAAGGACAGGGCCTTGATGTCGGGGTGGTCGCACAGCGCGTCGGCCACCTCGGGCCCACCGTGAATGATGTTGAGCACGCCCGGCGGCAGGCCGGCTTGTTGGGCCAGCTCGGCCAGCAGCAGGGTCGAGCTGGGGTCTTGCTCCGAGGGCTTGAGCACAAAACAGTTGCCGGTGGCCAGGGCCAGCGGGAACATGAAGCAGGGCAGCATGACGGGGAAGTTGAAGGCGGTGATGCCGGCGCCCACGCCCAGGGGCTGCAGCAGGTTGTAGACCTCGACGCCGCTGGCGGCGTTCTCGGCGATCTCGCCCAGCTGCAGCGTCGGGATGGCGCAGGCATGCTCGATCACCTCCAGCCCGCGCGCCACCTCGCCCTCGGCATCGGGCAGGGTCTTGCCATGCTCGCGGGTGATCAGCTCGGCCAGCTGCGGCGTGTGCTCGCGCACCAGCTGCTGCAGCCTCAGCATGATGCGCATGCGGCTGCCCAGCGAGCTATTGCGCCAGCTGCTGAAGGCTTGTTTGGCGCTGGCCACGGCCAGCTCCACCTCGGCCGCCGTGGCCATGGGCACGCGGGCCAGGACTTCTTGCGTGGCGGGGTTGATCACATCGCGCCACTGCGTGCTGGCGGAGGCATAGGGCTTGCCATCGATCAGATGGCTCAGGCGGGTGATTTCAGTCATGGTGTCTTACTTCTTGCTGATCAGTTCGCAGCTGGATTGCTCCAGCGGCTTGAAGGCGCTGGCGGCGGGGATGGTGCTGACCAGCTTGTAATAGTCCCAGGCCGCCTTGGACTCGGCCGGCTTCTTGACCTGGAAGAGATACATATCGTGGATGACCCGGCCGTCCGGCCGGATGCTGGCATTGCGCATCACCGCGTCCTCGATGGGCAGCTCGCGCATCTTCTTGGCCACCAGGGTCGAGTCGTCGCTGCCCAGGGCCGCCACCGACTTCAGGTAATGCAGCACGCTGGAGTAGACCCCCGCCTGCACCATGGTGGGCTTGGCGCCGCCCTTGTGCAGCTTGGCGAAGCGGGCGGCAAAGCCGCGCGTGGCCTCGTCCATATCCCAGTAGAAGCCATCGGTGAAGCTCAGGCCCTGCGCCGTCTCCAGGCCCAGGGCATGGACATCGGTCAGGAAGACCAGCAGGGCGGCGATCTGCTGATCCTTGCCACCCACACCGAACTCGCGTGCCGCCTTGATGGCATTGACCGTGTCCTGCGCCCCATTGGCCAGGCCTATGACCTGGGCCTTGGAGCTTTGCGCCTGCAGCAAAAAGGAGGAGAAATCGCTGGCGCCCAGCGGGTGCCTGACGCTGCCCAGCACCTTGCCGCCGTTGGCGCGCACGATCTCGCCGGTGTCCTTCTCCAGCGAATGGCCGAAGGCATAGTCCACGGTCAGGAAGTACCAGTTCTTCATGCCGTTCTTGGTCAGCGTGGCCGCCGCGCCATTGGCCATGGCATAGGTGTCGAACATCCAGTGGAAGCCGTTGGCCGCGCAATCCTCATTGGTCAGGCGGGTGGTGGCCGGGCCGCTGTAGAGGGCGATGCCGCCTTTTTCCTTGATCAGCTTTTGGACGGCCAGGGCGCCGGCCGAGTTGGTCAGGTCGGCCAGGGCATCGACCTTGTCGCGGTCCAGCCATTCGCGCGCCTTGCCGGAGGCGATGTCGGGCTTGTTCTGGTGGTCGGCCGAGAGCAGTTCGATCTTCATGCCCTTGCAAGGCCCGCGCAGGCAGTCGTCCACCGCCATCTGCGCCGCCACCACCGAGCCCGGCCCGCCCATGCCCGAGTAGGCGCCCGACATATCGGTGAGGATGCCGATCTTGACGACGCCGTCAGAAATCTGGCCGGGCGCGGCGAGTGCCGGCAGGGGGCTGAGCAGGGCCAGCGCGCAGGCCGCGGCGCTCGCCTTCAAATTCAAATACCTGGGTGCCATGTCCTTGTCTCCGATCTTGTTTGCGCCGGCCTGAATGTAGGCCTGCGGCTATGCAAGGCGAAGCGAGGAAAATGCGCAACAGGCTTGCGTTTTTGCAAGATCCTGGAGAACCCGGAGGGCCTGGTTGTGAAGATGAATTGGGACAATCTGCGCGTCTTTCTGGCCGTGGCCCGCCAGGGCTCGGCCATGGAGGCGGCGGTCACGCTGGACCTGGATCAATCCACCATCACCCGCCGTCTCAAGCAGTTGGAGCAGGACATAGGCACCCAGCTGTTCGATCGCAGCCCGCAAGGCCACCGGCTCACCGCCATGGGCCAGCGCCTGCTGGAGTCGGTGCAGCGCATCGAGGACACGCTGGCGCTGGCAGACGCCGATATCGGCGGCGACAGCCATGCCTTGCACGGCCATGTGCGCCTCGGCGCCACCGAGGGTTTTGGCAGTTACTTCCTGGCCCCGCAGCTGGCCGATTTTTGCGAGCGCCACCCGGCCATCAGCGTGGACCTGCTGGCCGTGCCGCGCTTCGTCAACCTGTCCAAGCGCGAGGCCGATCTGGCCATCAGCATCGAGCGCCCGCGCCAGGGTGCTTATGTGGCCTGCAAGCTGACCGACTACCGCCTGGCCCTTTACGCCACCCCGGCCTACCTGGCCCGGCACGCGCCGATCCGGCAGCTGGCCGACTTGCAGCAGCACCGCCTGATTGCTTATGTGGATGAACTGGCCTTCAGCGCCGAGCTGCGCTATCTGGCCAAGCTGGCACCCGCGGCGGCCACGCCCTTGCGCAGCACCAGCATCGTGGCCCAGCTGCACGCCGCCCGCCGCGGCCATGGCCTGGCCGTGCTGCCCTGCTTCATGGCCAGCGGCTGCGCCGACTTGCAGCCTGTGTTGGCGGGCCAGGCCTCCATCCTGCGCAGCTTCTGGCTCTACGCGCCCAAGGAACAGCGCGATATCGCGCGGGTCAACGCCTTGTGGAAGTTCTTGCGCGAGGTGGTGGGGGAGAGTCAGGGCTTGTTGATGGGGAGCTTGTAGGTCGGCTTAGCGCAGCGTAAGCCGACGCTCTTTCCTAACGCCCACCCCCCCCGCCTCTCCCACAAGGCCAGCGCCTCCCCCACCACCCCGCGCCGAAACGCCAGCACGCAGACGATGAAGATCAGCCCGGTGACCAGGCTGACCGATTCGCCCAGGCCGTTGAACCACTGCACGCCCGTGGCGTCGGCCAGGGCCTTGCCCAGGTCGCCGATCTTGTTCTCCAGCGCGATGATGATGAGGGCGCCCACCATGGGCCCGACCAGGGTGCCCATGCCGCCCACCAGGGTCATCAGGATGACCAGGCCCGAGGTGGTCCACAAGGCATCGGTCAGCGTGGCAAAGCCCAGCACCAAGGTCTTGGTGGCACCGGCCAGGCCAGCCAGCGCGGCCGAGAGCACAAAGGCCAAGAGCTTGAACTTGTCCACGTC
>NZ_JACHLP010000012.1 GCF_014204525.1 Roseateles oligotrophus | reverse complement strand
TGCCGGGGCATAGCCCGAGCCAACTGGCGAAGTGCCCGGCGGTTTTGAAGCGCGTCATGTCGGTCCCGGTCTCGCTGATGACGGCCAGGGCCGTGCTCATGTCGACGCCGTCGATCCGGGTCAGGTCCACGCCGCAGACTTGGAACAGTTGTTTGCGAAGGTCGAACTTCGGTGCGTTGCGAGCCCGGCCGCGCTTCTTGCCTTTGGTCGGTTCGCCCGTGCAGGTCTGCAGGATTTGCAATTGCGCTTCGATCTCAATGTCGCATTCGGCGAGCTGGGTACCGACGAAGTCGAAGGCGCCCATGGCCTGCTTGAGCGCGAACAGGTGTTCGGCCCGCCAGTTGCCTTGCAGGCTGGCGGCGATCTCGTCGGCGCTGGCGTGGATGCGCGAGTTCTTCAGGGCTGCCAGCACCTGGCCATCGCGCTCGCCGGCCACGATGGCACGCAGGATCTTCTGGCCGGCCTCGCCGACCACGTCAGCGATGACGTTGGCGAGCTGGACGTTCATCTGCGTGAGCGCCTTTTGCATGTGCTGGACGTGGCGGCCTTGGCTGCGCAGCAGCATGGCGCGTTGACGGCTGAGCGAGTGCAGCACGCAGACCCAAGGCTTTGGGGTCACGGCTTTGGGGTCAGGTCTCGAATCTATAGGCAAGACCTGACCCCGATCCGGGCTCGAACTACCGAACTTCGCAGTGGGTGGATATAGATTTAAGACCCGACCCCGGCTCACGCGCGACCCCGGCTCACGTACATGGGCGAGCGCGGCAACGCCAGAAACAGGACAGGGGCTATGGCTGCGCATCCCAACCTGGGTGGGCAGGGGCGGGCCTGAGGCTTGTTCATACCGTGCCAGCAGCCGCCCTGGCCTGCAATTGGCCCATAACCCCTATCGAGTCGCCGGCTCGGCTCGCTAACATCACAAAATAATCAAACACAAAGCCGGATGAAGACAATCAAACAAATCCTCGCCCTCGCCGCTGCCAGCGCAATTTCTATGAGCGCGTTCAGCGCCGAAGCCAATTCAAGCGAGGCCCAGTTGTTCACGCGGCTGTCAGCGCTGGCGGCATCCGGCGGCAATGCCGAGGTCAAATACAACCTGGGCATGTTCTTGAACAATGGCATTGGCACGGCCCGTGACAACGCGGCCGCGTTCAGGATGTTCAAGGAAGCGGCCGAGGCCGGCCACAAGTTGGCGGCCTACAAGCTGGGCTGCTATCTGGCCGGGCAATTCCCGGGCACTGTGCCCGTCGATCAAGAAGAGGCCTTGAAGTACAAGCTGCGCGCTGCAGAGGCGGGTTATGAGCTGGCTCAGTTTGATGTGGGCATGCTTTACGCACAGAAGCGGGACATCGAAACAGCCCTGCTGTGGTGGGAGCGTGCCTCACGCCAGGGTCACTTTCCGGCCACCGCCTATCTGGCGAGTTACTTGTCTCGCGAGGATTCGACCGAGCTCGTCAAAGCCCTGGCGGTATTGCGGGTGGCCCGGGACCTGGCGCCCAAGACCTCGGCCGAGTTGCTGGGGCGCCTGGCCAAGCTAGAGGAAAAGCTGGGCGCTGCAGACAAGGCGGCGGCGCAGGCCCTGTACGCAGGCTGGCTTGGCGACAAGACCGCCCTGACCCAGCAAGCCAAGCTGGGCATCAGCGCCCTGCCCGCCTTGCTCGATGCGCTGGAGCGGTGAAGGCTTAGCGCACATCGACGCAGGGCCGTGCGGCGCCCGCATCGGCCGCAGGCATGGCCTTGAGCACCGAGCCCCGCTCTACCCCTAGCTGTTCAAACGCAATCTGCTGCAAGGCCCGGGCCTGGTCGGGGCTGAGGCCCAGATCATGGGCCGCGCATTCATGTGCACCCAGGCTGCGCGGGTCGCGGCCGGTGACGGCGCCAAACACCACCAGGCCCTCCAGATAGGCGCCGAACACGCTGGCGTGATGCTGGTCATCGGCCCAGAGATCGAACTGGCCTGCGGCCAGGGGGCGATAGGGGTCGCGCGTGGCCAGGCCTTGCTGGATGGCACGCTGCCAGGCCTCGCCCACGGGCACGAGGGCTTGCACAAACTCGGCGCCCGGCTGCTTCTTCAACTCTGCATGGGCTTGCTCATAGCCCTTGCGCAGGTCCTGCGTCATGGCCTCCACGCTGCGCCCCCACCAGGCACTGCCGGGCCGATGGAGCTGGTCGGCGCGCGCCCAGGTGGCCATCAGGTGGATGGCGATCTCGGGGTTGCGGCGGCGCAGCAGCGCGGCCATCTCCTGGCTGCTGCGCAGCAGTGCATCGGGCCGGCCCGGGTGGCTGCGGTCGAGCAGGCTATGGGTTTGCATCAGCACCCGGTCCCAGCGCCCGGCGGACAGCAGCTCGCGGCGCTGGGCCAGATGCCAGTCCAGATCGGCGCCGCCCCGAGCTTCGATCGAGACCTCGTAAGCCAGGCCCGCCTGGGCGCTGAAGGCCTTGAACAGGGCGGGTACGCCGCTCATGCCGGTCTGGTTGAGGTCGGTGACCGTGTCGGCTCGGTAGCTCTCCAACGGCGAGCCCCGGCCGTAGGTGAAGCTATTGCCGATGAAGAGAACGCGCTCGGCCTGGGCCGCAGCGGCTGCGCCCCACAGCGCCAGGAGCAGGAGGGCAGCGAGGGCTTTGTGCAAGGCCAGCCTCATGTCTGGGGCGGCCAGTTATGGGTCTCTGCCTGGCAGGACTTGCACCAGGCGTACAGCGCGTCATACACCACCATGCCGTGTTGCAGCATCTCGTGGTCATCGCTGAACCGTGCGGACAGGCCCAGCGAGATGGCATAGAGCCCGGCCGATTGCGGCGTCAGGTCCAGCCGCGAGGTGTCGGCACCACGCACGATCAAGGCCAGTTGCTGCAGCGCCGGATCAGCCAGCTTGTACTTGGCCAGGAAGGCGTCGAAGCTGCACAACTCGCCCCTGTGCGTCATCTCGACACCGGGGATGTCATAGGGCACGGCCCCCAGCTTCTCGGCCATCTCCAGCACCTGGCCGGCCGCCACGTAGAGGAACTCGGGCGCCTTGTCGATGAAACGCGCAATCAGCCAGGGGCAGGCGATGCGGTCGATCTTGGGGCGTTCACGGGTGATCCATTTCATGACGGACTCCTGTTGATGTGCGCTGCACCGGCAGCGGCGCGGCCAAGGCCACGGGAGAGCTTGGCTGCATGGGCTTGCTCCGCTGAAGACTTCAAGCGGCCTGCATCATGGGATGCACAAGCCAGCCGATCAGCGCGGCGATCAGCACGATGAGAGGTTCTGGAAACTGCTTGAATCGCCACAGCACGGCGACCGTGGCCAGGGCCAGCGCCGCCGTGACCCAGTCGCTGATCGAGCGCTCACCGATGACGATGACGGCCCCCGTGATGGCACCGATGGCCGCCGCCGTTACGCCATCGACGAAGGCCTTGATGCCGGGCCGCTTGCCATGCTTCTTGAAGTAAGGCGCCGGCAGGATGGTGAACAGATAGCAGGGTACAAAAGTGGCCAGCGCCGCCACGACCGCACCCCAGAAACCAGCGATCAGATAACCGATAAAGCCCGTGGTGATGACCACCGGGCCCGGCGTGATCATGGCCACCGCCACGGCGTCGACGAACTGCCGGTCATTGAGCCAGTGGTGCTCCTGCACCACCCCGCTGTAGAGAAAGGGCACGATGGCCAGACCGCTGCCGAAAACAAAGCTGCCGGCATAGGCGAAGAAGGCGCCGATCTCGACCAGCTGCGGCCAGTCCACGCTGCCCAGCAGGGCGGCGCCGACCACGGGGGCGGAAACCGCCATGCCGTGCAGCCGGCCGGTGAATTTCGGCGGCGCACGCAGCAGCCAGACCAGCAGACCGGCACCGAGGAATAGCCAGACCACCTCCGACTTGGTGATCACCGTGACGGCCGCGCTGGCCAGGAAGATCGCCCACAGCAGCTTGTCACGGCCGATGTTTTTGCTGCTCAGCTTGTAGGCGCTCATCGCGATGATGCCGATGACGGCCGCGCCGACGCCGTAGAACACGGCCTGCATCCAGCCGATGCCGCCGAAAGCCACATACACGGCACCCAGCGCCACCACCATGAAGAAGGAAGGCAGCACAAAGGCCAGGCCGGCCAGCGTGGCTCCGAGTATGCGGAAGTGCACATAGCCGAGATAGATGGCCAGTTGCGCCGCCAGCGGCCCCGGCATCAGCTGGGCCAGGGCCATGCCCTCTTTGTAGTCGGCCTCGGAAATCCATTGCCGGCGCTCGACCAGGTCGCGGTACATAAAGCCCACCTGGGCCACCGGCCCGCCGAAGCCCCAAGTGCCCAGGCCCAACATATAGGCGAACAATTGCCACAGCGTGTAGCGGGGCGCCAGCTCCGCGCCGGCCTGCTGCGGCTCGCTCATGCTGGCCCCGCCTTGGCTTGCAAGGGCTTGCCCGCAGCGGCCCAGGCGTCGATGCCACCGGGCAGATAGCTGGCCTTGATGCCTGTTGCGCGCAGCTTCATGGCGGTCGAGCGGCCGACCTCGTGGCCGTAGATGCAATAGACCAGCACCTCGCGGTCTCGGGGCAA
The DNA here is from genome assembly GCF_014204525.1 of Roseateles oligotrophus. Lineage (GTDB taxonomy): Bacteria > Pseudomonadota > Gammaproteobacteria > Burkholderiales > Burkholderiaceae_C > Paucibacter_A > Paucibacter_A oligotrophus_A. The sequence goes on along the minus strand of NZ_JACHLP010000012.1, from coordinate 164,866 downwards.
TTCATCGGCCCAGTCGCTCACCGTGGCCGGATCGCGCCAGCATGCACCGGGCAGCATGGTCTGCGCCTGCTCGAACATGGCCTCACGCCGCACATCGACGACCACCTGCTGACTCAGGTCCAGCTGTGCCAGATCGGCGGCCCAGGCCTCGCTGCTGGCGTGGACGGCCTGCTGGTAGCGCGCGTAGACCTTGCCCCAGTCGATATGGGCCATGAAGGCATCGACATAGGCGCCGGCGGCGGCGCCGTGGTCCAGGTGATAGGCATGCTCGTACATGTCCAGCGCCAGGAGGGCCGTGCCACCGGCCAGCGCATGCGTGTGATCGGCGGCCCATTGGTTGACCAGCGTGCCCTCGCGCGGCTGGAAGCTCAGCAGCACCCAGCCCGATCCGCCACCCAGGGCCTTGCCCATGGCGACGAACTCCTCGCGCCAGCGTTCGACGCTGCCAAAGCTGCCGGCCAGCGCCAGGGCCATGGCCGGCGCCATGGCCTGGGGGGAAGCGGCCAGGCTGTCGAAGTACAGCTCATGCAGCAGCATCGAGTTGGTGGCGATCAGCTCTTCGCGCTTCAGTCCGTTCAGCTCGAAGCCGGGCATGGCGCCGGGCTGGCGCTGCCGCAACTCGGCGCGAATCGCGTGGAGGCGCTTGAGCGCGCCGCCGTAGTTGTTCTGGTGGTGGCTGCGCAGCAACTTCTCGGACAGGCCTTGAAGCCCGCTGGGATCAAAGGGCAGATCTTTGGGCACGATGTTCATGGCTTGTCCTGTGAATGTTGAAAGGCGGTCAGCAGGCCTTCGAAGACAGCCGCCGCCACGAGTAGCAGCTGGTCGTCGTCGCTGATGGCTTCGCGCATGCCGGCGAGCACGCTCTCCACACCGGCGGCTTCGAGCGGCTGGACGCCGCCGACGTCCAGGCTGTGCACCAGCAAGCCCAGGCGCAGCAGCGCCGGGGTTTCCAGCCCGAAGCTGGCCAGCAGGGTCTCGAAGGTCACGCGTAGGCCCACATGGCTGAAGGTGGCGCCGTCGAAATCAAAGCCCAGCGCCTGCCCGGGGCAATCGGCCGGCGCCTTGAGCCAGAGAAAGCGGGCGTCGGGGTCGATGAAGCGGCGGATCAGCCAGGCGCTGGCGAGTCGGTCCACCCAGGGCCGGCTGCGGGTCGCCCAGATGCGGCCGCGATAGTCCTCGATATTGAGGCGCGCAATGCCCCGCTCCGTGGCCTGGGGCTCGTTCGGTGAGAGCAGGCGGTTGGCGTCCAGCTCCAGCGCTTGCAAAGCGCCTGCCGCCTGCCGCTGGGCCTCGCCCGGGAAGAAATCGATGGCCATCAACTGCTCCAGGCTTTTGCGCAGCTTGCGGCATTGCTTGAGCACGTCGAGCACGCTGTCCTCCCGCAGCTCGGCCCGGCAGGCGGCAATCAGCCCGAAGAGTTCGCCGAACTCGGCCGTGCGGTCAAACAGCGTCTTGAACTCTGGCGCATCGCTTTGCGTCGGCAATAGATAGGCCGTGCCGGCGTTGCTGCGCAGGTCTTCGGCGATGGCCGCCAAGGTGCTCGCGTTGCCGCCCTGATCGGGCAGCAGATAGACCCCGTCGCGCAGCACGGCCGCGCCGCAAGCCTTCAGCGCGCGCCAGCAGCGCATGCGAGCGCTGGCGTTCTCTGTGGGCAGCGAGAGAATAAGTAGCAAGCATTTCATTTTGTAGATATTACTACTTCACACAAAAGTCTCAACTTAAATATTGACAAGCCAGGACCGGGTCTTGAACTGTCAGGACTCACCCATATAATTCGTTTGCTAGCACTCAAGCACCACGAGTGCTAACGATCCAAAAATCCTTGCCGGACAAGCATTTGGCGGGGTTGGCGGGTCAGCAAATCTTTCCCCCGGCGGAGTTGGCTGGGTCTGTCACGACAGGCCGAACCGCTCTTTGCCTTGCTCAAAAGTCCCGACCTACACCTAGGAGATGTGATGAAACTGCGTCCTCTGCACGATCGCGTGATCGTTAAGCGCCTCGAACAAGAAACCAAGACCGCTTCGGGCATCGTCATCCCCGACGCCGCCGCTGAAAAGCCGGATCAAGGCGAAGTGCTGGCCGTCGGCGCCGGCAAGCGCAATGACAAGGGCGACCTGATCGCCCTGAACGTCAAGGTCGGCGACCGCGTGCTGTTCGGCAAGTACTCGGGCCAGACCGTCAAGGTCGATGGCGATGAGCTGCTGGTCATGCGCGAAGAGGATTTGTTTGCAGTCGTTGAGAAGTAATTCTTCTCTAGCCCCGCAACAAGTTCTGACCCTTTTTTAAGAATTCGGAGAAATACACATGGCAGCAAAAGACGTTGTGTTTGGCGGCGAAGCTCGCGCCCGCATGGTTGAAGGCGTGAACATCCTGGCCAATGCGGTCAAGGTGACCCTGGGCCCCAAGGGCCGTAACGTGGTGCTGGAGCGTTCCTACGGCGCCCCCACCGTGACCAAGGACGGCGTGTCCGTGGCCAAGGAAGTCGAGCTGAAGGACAAGCTCCAGAATATGGGCGCCCAGATGGTCAAGGAAGTCGCTTCCAAGACCTCGGACAACGCCGGTGACGGCACCACCACCGCCACCGTGCTGGCCCAGGCCATCGTGCGCGAAGGCATGAAGTATGTGGCCGCCGGCATGAACCCGATGGATCTGAAGCGCGGCATCGACAAGGCGGTTGCCGCCCTGGTCGTCGAGCTGAAGAAGGCTTCCAAGGCCACCACCACCTCCAAGGAAATCGCCCAAGTTGGCTCCATCTCGGCCAATAGCGACGAGTCCATCGGCAAGATCATTGCCGACGCCATGGACAAGGTCGGCAAGGAAGGCGTCATCACCGTCGAAGACGGCAAGTCGCTGGACAACGAGCTGGACGTGGTCGAAGGCATGCAGTTCGACCGCGGCTACCTGTCGCCCTACTTCATCAACAACCCGGAAAAGCAAGCCGCGCTGTTGGACAACCCCTTCGTGCTGCTGTACGACAAGAAGATCAGCAATATCCGTGACCTGCTGCCCACGCTGGAGCAAGTCGCCAAGTCGGGCCGTCCCCTGCTGATCATTGCCGAAGACGTCGAAGGCGAAGCCCTGGCGACCCTGGTGGTCAACACCATCCGCGGCATCCTGAAGGTCGTGGCCGTCAAGGCTCCTGGCTTCGGCGACCGCCGCAAGGCCATGCTGGAAGACATCGCCATCCTGACCGGCGGCAAGGTCATCGCCGAAGAAGTCGGCCTGACGCTGGAGAAGGTCACCCTGGCCGATCTGGGCCAAGCCAAGCGCGCCGAAATCGGCAAGGAAAACACCACCATCATCGATGGCCTGGGTGCTGCCGCCGACATCGAAGCCCGCGTCAAGCAAGTGCGCATCCAGATCGAGGAAGCCACCAGCGACTACGACCGCGAGAAGCTGCAAGAGCGCGTGGCCAAGCTGGCCGGCGGTGTGGCCCTGATCAAGGTCGGCGCTGCCACCGAAGTCGAGATGAAGGAAAAGAAGGCCCGCGTTGAAGACGCCCTGCACGCCACCCGCGCTGCGGTGGAAGAAGGCATCGTGGCCGGTGGTGGCGTGGCCCTGCTGCGCGCCAAGCAAGCCGCTGGTGCCATCGTCGGCGCCAATGCCGACCAGGACGCCGGCATCAAGCTGGTGTTGAAGGCCATCGAAGCGCCCCTGCGCGAGATCGTTTACAACGCCGGCGGCGAGCCCAGCGTGGTGATCAACGCCGTGTTGGGCGGTTCGGGCAACTACGGCTTCAACGCCGCCAACGACAGCTACGGCGACATGATCGAGATGGGCATCCTGGACCCCACCAAGGTGACCCGCACGGCGCTGCAAAACGCGGCTTCCGTCGCCTCGCTGATGCTGACGACCGAGTGCATGATTGCCGAGTCGCCCAAGGAAGACGCACCTGCCGGCGGCATGCCCGGCGGCATGGGCGGCATGGGTGGTATGGGCGATATGGGCATGTAATTGCTGCCCGCCGGGAAGCCCTGTGCTTCCCAGCCACTGCCAAATCAAAAGGGCCGCTTCACAGCGGCCCTTTTTTCATGCGCAAGACTCAGGCAGAGCGACGCCTGTGTGCGGCCAGTCCTGCGCTCGCCAAGGCAGCCAGCACCAAGGCCAGGGAGGCCGGCTCCGGCACCTGCGAGCTGCTGTCCAGCGTGGCCTTGAGCTGGCCACGGGACAGATAGCCGGGCATATCGAAATTCCTGCTCCAGGCCTGATCGGCGCCCAGGCCGCGCACATGGAAGGACTGGCCCCACAGCGAGGGAGAACGCAGCGTGCTAGTATCCAGCACCAGCGCTTCCACCCCATCAACACCCAGCGTAGCGCTGAAATTCAGCAGATTGGCGAGCCCGAAGTTCAGCACGTCGGTGCGTCCGTCGTATTTGAAAGTCAGCACAAAGCTGAAGTCCGCCAGATCCTCGAGCGCGATCGCGCTGCCCTGAGTCCCCGATTTGCTCGTGAAGAAGCCCGTACCCGTGGCCGCGGAGGACTTGCCAAAAATATTGCCCGTGCCGGCATAAGCCAAGGACACCGGTGCGGCCTGGGCGGCCGCGAAGCCCAGCGCCAGCGCCGTTCCCAGCAAGGCCTGCTTAGAACTTATCCGCAAATAGCCGGGGTCGGCTGGCGGACGCTTTGAACGCATGGCTGCGTTACAAATCCTCGCGATACCGCCGGGTATCGCTGTGGTTTGCGCCTTGCCCTGCGCCCAAATCGCCTCGCCATCCTCAACCCTGCTATTTACGGACAAGTTCTTAAATTGCTGCTTGATCGTCATCTCTGTTCTCCCTGTCTATGGACCCTGGGCGCGCTCCAAACGCCAAAAATCAGCGGCGGCCGGATCACGAGGCGCGATTCTGCTGACCCTCTTGCGGGGCTACACCCCGCATTCGCGGGTTCACAGCGAGCGGAAATTGGCGCAGCCCTGGCCGGGCGGCCATGATGTCTGGGCAAGACCTGTCACCCGAGCAGGGCCGGGCACAGAAAAAGCCCGCAATTCCCACCCACCCCGTCCGAGGGAAACTTGGCCGAAGGGGCAAAATCCAGCCTAGCGTCCCGCCATAATGCGCGATCCTTGGATCCCTCCAATTCATGCCCGCTCCGACCCAGAATTCCCTGTTGGATGAAGCACGCAAGCAGCTGCCCATCCTCAGCCGCGCCCTGCTGAATGCCATCCAGGACGAACTCGAGGCCAAAGCCCAGCATTTCCCGCTGCAAGATGCCTGGCGCCGCCTGCGCGGCAGCTTCGCTTTCGACTTCGAATGCGCGGTCCTGCCCCTGATCGAAGCGGCGGCGCGCGGTGAAGATCCCATCCAGAAACGCCGAGGCAGCCTGGATACGCTCAGCCTGGTCGACGAGCGCCAGGCCTTGCAGGACGTGGCCATCGCGCATGTGATCCATGTGGTGGAAGAGCAATGCAGGCCCGAACTGCATCAGCTGGGCAACTTCTTTGCCGCGCTGCGCGGCACGGCGCGCGCGCGCAAGAATGAAAACCCGCTGCGGCCGGGCCTGTTCGCCCAGGCCTTGCTGACCGCCTTCTCCGGCATCCCGCTCGAGCCCGAGCGCCGCTACGGCCTGATGCAGGTGGCGGCCACGCCCATGTCGCAAGGCCTGTTGCGGCTTTACTCGGCTTTGTGCGCCGAGCTGCGTGCCGCTGAGCTGAGTGGTTTGGTCGCCAGCCACGCCGCCAGGCTGCAGGACAAGGGAGCCGATCTGCGCCAGTTTGAAGGGCAGCGCTTGAACGAACCCGCCACCCTGGACGGATTGAATCGCCGGGTCGAGAAGAGGAATTCGCGCCTGCAAGACCTGGCGAATTCGGGGTTGCCAGGCCAGGAGCCCGTCTTCATCAAGGCCACCGGCCCCGATATGCTCAACCGCCTGTACGAGCAAATCCTCTCGGACCCGCGCCTGCTGCCGCCCATCAAGGGCTTGCTGGGCCGCCTGCAGGTGGCCGTGCTGCGCCTGGCCCGCGACGACACCAGCTTGCTGCACCGCCAGGATCACCCGACCTGGCGCTTGCTCAATCGCGTGGCCGCTCACGGCATGGCGTTTGACAGCACCGAGGACGAGCAGCTGAAGGAGTTCCTGCGCTTTATGGAGGGCGAGCTGCCCCTGCTGATCGACAGCGCCACGCCCAGCGCCGTCTTGTTCCAGAAGGTGCTCGGCCGGGTGGAAGCACATCTGAGCGCCCAGGCCCAGCAGCGCAGCCAGGGCAGCGCCGAGGCCCTAGCGAGCCTGGAGCGCAAGGAGCTGCGCCCGCAATGGCTGGAACTGCTGCGCGAGCAGATCAAGGCCCAGACCGCCGGTGCGCCGCTGGCGCCCAAGATGAGCGAGTTCCTGCACAACACCTGGACGCAAATCATCGTGCAAGCCATGGTCTGGCATGGCCGCGACGCGCCCGAGGTCGCCCAGTTGGCCGACTGGGTGGACCTGCTGATCGACAGCTTGCACGAGCTGCCCGAAGAGGCGGACCGCCAGGGCTTGCGCCAGAAGCTGCCCCTGCTGCTCGCCCGCTTCAACGCCGGCTGCGACTCCATCAAGTTGCCCGAGGCCAAGCGCGAGCCGGTGCTGCGCGAGCTGATGGAGCAGCACGGTCGCCTGCTGCGCGGCCTCAGCGCCCTGCCGCAAAGCTTGCGGGCCCAGGCACTGGCCAGCGCCACGCCGGCCGAACCCCTGCCCTCGCCCGAGGCCCAGCTCAGCCGCCTGCTGGAGGAACGCGAGTCCCGCCAGCCCGACCACTGGAGCAATACCAAGATCGACCGCGGCCATCTGCCCACGGTGCCGGTACAGCTCTACGACCAGATGACTTCGCTGGAATCCCAGACCGCCATCAACCAATGGATGAACGGCCTGCAGGTGGGCAACTGGTACCACCTGTTTGTGCAGAGCGAATGGCTGACCGCCCAGGTGGCCTGGGTCAGCGAGAGCCGGCAGTTCTTCCTCTTCGTCGGCCAGGACCCGGATGAGCGCCACTCCATGACGCGCGGCGCGATCGAGAAGCTGCTGGCCAATGGCCTGATCACCGCCCTGGACGAAACCGATGTGCTGCAACGCGCGGTCAACACCTTGATGCAGAACCTGAGCCATGGCGTTTGAGCAGGCCGGCAGGCGCCCAAGCTGGTTGCAACTGTGCTGCTGTGCGCTGAGCCTGGCCGCCAGCACCGCCCTGGCCCAGGGCCAGCCCGATATGCGGCCGGCCCCGGCGGCCGAAACCGGCCGCGCCAAGATCGGCCTGGTGCTGTCGGGCGGGGGCGCGCGCGGCCTGGCCCATGTGGGCGTGCTGAAGGTGCTGGAGCGGGAGCGCATCCCGGCCGATGTGATCACCGGCACCTCCATGGGCGCCATCATCGGCGGCCTCTACGCCAGCGGCATGACGGCCCAAGACCTGGAGCGCGAGCTGCTCAGAGTGGTCTGGAGCAATGTCTTTGCCGGCCGGGTGGATCGCCAGCTGCTCTCGCAACGACGCAAGGAAGAAGACTTTGAATTCTCGGCGGCGGTCGAGCTGGGCATGCGCGACGGCGAGATCCGCCTGCCGCAAGGCACCCTGTCCAGCCGCGGCCTGGAGATTCTGCTGCGCCGCTTCACCATGCCGGTGCGGCATATCCAGTCATTCGACCAGTTGCCCACGCCCTTCCGTGCCATCGCCACCGATATGGAGACCGGCGCCCAGGTGGTGCTGGCCGATGGCGATCTGGCCCTGGCCATGCGCTCCAGCATGAGCGTGCCGGCCGTGTTCTCGCCGACCGAGGTGCATGAGCGCGTGCTGGGCGATGGCGGTCTGGTCAACAATCTGCCGGTGGATGTGGCCCGCAGACTGGGTGCGCAACGCCTGATCGCCGTCAATGTGGGCACACCCTTGTCCGGCCGCGCCTCGCTGAGCTCCCTGGTCGGCCTGACCGGGCAGATGATCAATATCCTGACCGAGCAGAATGTGCAGCGCAGCCTGGCCACGCTGTGGAACGACGATGTGCTGATCACCCCGCAGCTGCAAAACCTCAGCTCGGGCGATTTTGAGCGCACCCAGGAATTCATCGCCGCCGGCGAGGCCGCGGCCGAAGCCTTGATCCCCCAGCTGCGCGCCCTGGCCCTGAATGCCGAGGACTACGCGGCCTGGCATCTGGCGCGGGTGCAGTCCAAACTGCCCAGCCCCAAGATCCAGAGCATCGAATTCGCCGGCACCACGCTGACCCACCCGGCCCGCTTCCAGGCCCAGCTGGAGTCCGCCCCGGGCCAGCAGTTCGACACCGAAAGAGCCGAACGCGACGCGCGCTTCCTGGCCTCCTCGGGCGACTACGAGCGGGTGGATTACCACGTGGAAGAACGGCCCGGCGGCGCCGCCCTGCTGTTCACCATGGACGATAAGTACTGGGGCCCCAACTACTTCCGCGTCGGCCTGGACCTGAGCACCGACTTCGATGGCGAGAGCGCCTTCAATCTGCGCATCTCCCACAACCGCCACTGGCTCAGCGCCATCGGCACCGAGTGGCGCAACCAGGTCTCGATCGGCCAGACGCCGCGCCTGTTCAGCGAGATCTACCAGCCGCTGAGCTTCAAGATCGGGCGCTCCAACGACTGGTTCCTGTCCGCCTGGGGCGAGGCCGAGAGGCGCAACTTCACGCTCTACAACAACAACTCCGACATCGCGGCCGCCCGCTTGCAGCGCCAGGCTGGCACCCTGGGTTTTGACCTCGGCCAGCCCTGGAGCAGCCTGGGCGAGGTGCGCCTGGGCCTGGTACACCAGACCTGGCGCAATGTGGCCAAGCTGATGACGGTGGATCTGGTCGATCCGCGCCTGGACAGCACCTGGCACGAGACCGGCCTGCGCCTGCGGGCCGTGGTCGATCAGCTGGACTTTGCCAACTTCCCGCAGCGCGGCTACCGCGTGCTGTTCGAGGCCATCGGCGGCAAGCAGTCCGGCGGCCCGGTGCGCAGCGCCGACTTCCAGCGCGGCGAGCTGCAAGCCACGCTGGCCAAGAGCTGGGGCGCCCACACCCTCAATCTGCATCTGCGCGGCCTGCTGGCGCGCCAGCCCGAGGAATCGGCCCAAGGGCCGTACAGCCTGGGCGGCTTTCAGCAGCTCTCGGGCTACCAGGCCGGCCAACTGATCGGCGACACCCTGGTGTTCGGCCGCGCCAGCTACTATCTGCGCCTGCGCGACAACCCGGTGCTGACCCGCGGATTCTTCGTCGGCGGCTCGCTGGAGCTGGGCAATGCCTGGATGCGCAAGGACAAACTCTCGGCCACCGATCTGCGCAGCGCCGCCAGCGCCTTCATCGGCGCCGACACCGGCTTAGGGCCGCTCTATCTGGGCCTGGGCTACGCCCCCAAGGGCGGCACCCTGCTCTACCTCTTCATCGGCCGGCCCTGAGGGTCTTGACTCAGACCGCTGGCGCCACAGGGGCTGCCAGCTCGGCGACGGGCGGCCGCACATGCACCCACTCGTGCAGGATGGCGGCCACATCGGCCACGCCCTGCTTCTTCAGCGCCGAGAACAGCGTCACCCACACATCCGATTCGGCGGTGGCGATGGTGTTCAGATGAGCCAGGGTGGAATAGAGGGCCGCATCGGCTTCCTTGCGGTTGAGCTTGTCCGACTTGGTCAGCAGCACCAGCAGCTTGATCTCACCATTACGCACCCGCGGCGTGACGAACTCCAGCAATTGCTTGTCCAGATCGGTCAGACCCAGGCGCGAATCCACCATCAACACGACGCCGGAGAGGCTGCGGCGCACACCCAGATAGTCGGCCATCACCTTTTGCCAGCGCAGCTTGGCGGTGCGCGCCACCGCGGCATAGCCATAGCCGGGCAGGTCGGCGAACCAGGCGTTCGCCGCATCCTTGGGCCCCACCTCAAACAGATTGATGTGCTGGGTGCGGCCCGGCGTCTTGGAGGCAAAAGCCAGGCGCTTTTGCTGGGCCAGGGTGTTGATGGCGGTGGACTTGCCGGCGTTGGAGCGGCCGACGAAGGCAATCTCGGGCAATTCACTGGCGGGCAGATGGATCAGCTCGCTGGCGGTGGTCAGGAAACGGGCGGTGTGGGTCCAACCCAACACCATTTTGTCTTCCGCCGAATCCTCAAGGCCGCGGCTAACCGTGGTTTTCCCTGCACGGCGAGAGACAAGACGGGTGTACCCCCGCGTCGAAGCGGGCGTTTCAGCCGGTGTGTGTTGCGGCGCAGATGAGGTGTTGGTCATGATTTATTAAGCCTTGTAGATTGCCATTGTAAAATCCTCGGCTTACGCCTACCGAATCAATCCATTCATGAAGAAGACTGCTGCTTTTCTGTTGTCGGGCTTTTTGTTGACTTCTGCCGCGTTGAACGCAGTGGCGAATGACACCAAAGCCCCTGCAAAGCCTGACTTGCTCAAGGGCCAGGCCACCGCTACCCAAGTCTGCGCGGCCTGCCACACGGCAGACGGCTCGCGCGGCACGCCGGCCAACCCCATTCTTCAGGGCCAGCATGCCGAGTACCTGGCCAAGCAATTGACCGAATTCAAATCGGGTGTGCGCAACAACGCCATCATGAAGGGCATGGCCGCGACGCTGTCCGACGAGGACATCAAGAACGTCGCCGCCTTCTACGCCTCCAAGCAGGCCAAGCCCGGCTTCGCCAAGAACAAGGACACCGTCCATCTGGGCGAAAAGATCTACCGCGGCGGCATTGCCGACCGTTCCATCCCCGCCTGCGCCAGCTGCCACAGCCCCAACGGCGCCGGCCTGCCGGTGCAGTACCCACGCCTGGCGGGCCAGCATGCGGACTACACCGAAGCCCAGCTGAACGCCTTCCGCGCCGGTACTCGCACCAACAACGCCCAGATGACCGGCGTTGCGGCCAAAATGAATGATCGCGAGATCAAGGCCGTGTCCGACTACATTGCCGGTCTGCGCTAAGCGCTCACCCGCAATCTCCCGGCCTTGGCCGGGCCAGCAATGGCCGGCGGGGTCCGAGCGAAGCTTCGAAGGCCGGTGAGTTTCACCGGCCTTTTTTCTTGACCTATCTCGCCCTCGCCTGGCCTGCAGTCCCGCGACAATCCGTCCATGAGTGATTCTTTCGACACCCAGCCCATGGCTTTACCGCCCTCGCGCCGCCGCAGCCCCGGCCGCGAATTGCTGGACCTGCTGGCCTCCATGCGTTTTGCGGTGTCCCTGCTGACGGTGATCTGCATCGCCTCCATCATCGGCACCGTGGTCAAGCAGCGCGAGCCACTGAACAATTACGTCAACCAGTTCGGCCCCTTCTGGGCCGAGGTGTTCGGCAAGCTGGACCTCTACACCGTCTACGGCGCCTGGTGGTTTCTGCTGATCCTGGCCTTTTTGGTGCTGTCCACCAGCCTGTGTATCGCCCGCAACACGCCCAAGATCCTGCAAGACCTGCGCAACTACAAAGAGAATGTGCGCGAGCAATCGCTGCAGGCCTTCCACCACAAGGCCCTGGGCCATATGCAGGGCAGCCCCGAGGCGGTGCTGGCCCGCGTCTCCAGCTATCTGGGCCAGGCCGGCTGGAAGGCCAAGATCCAGGTGCGTGATCGCGGCGTGATGGTGGCGGCCCGCAAGGGTTCGGCCAATAAGATCGGCTATATCGCGGCCCACTCGGCCATCGTGCTGGTCTGCCTGGGCGGTTTGCTGGACGGCGACCTGCTGGTGCGCGGCCTGATGTGGGCCCAGGGCAAGACCGTGTACGAGGGCGGCGGCCTGATCAGCGCCGTCGCACCCGAACACCGCCTGCCGCCCGGCAACCCCAGCTTCCGCGGCAATCTGATGGTGCCCGAGGGCGCGCGCGCCGCCACCGCCGTGCTGTCCATGCCCAATGGCGTGGTGCTGCAGGACCTGCCCTTCGATGTGGAGCTGAAGAAGTTCGTCGTCGAGTACTACGAAACCGGCATGCCCAAGCTCTTCGCCAGCGACGTTGTGATCCGCGACCACGACACGGGCAAGACCAGCGAGGCCAAGATCAAGGTCAACGAACCCTTGATTCACCGCGGCATCGCCCTCTATCAAAGCAGTTTTGAAGACGGCGGCTCCGAGCTCAAGCTGACGGCCCAGGCCATGCAGGGCGGCAAGCCTTTTGCGCTGGAGGGCCGGGTCGGTGCCAGCACCACGCTCAAGGGCGACAAGGAGGCGCTGACGCTGGAGTTCACCGGTCTGCGCGTCATCAATGTCGAGAATATGAGCAATGCGCCCGCCGCCGGCACGGATGTGCGGCGTGTCGACCTGGTGGGCTCGCTGAACAAGCATCTGGGCAGCGGCGCACGCACCAAGACCGAAAAAGACCTGCGCAATATCGGCCCCTCCTTCAGCTACAAGCTGGTGGACGCGGCCGGTCAGCGGCGCGAGTTCAACAACTATATGGTGCCGGTGGAGCTGGACGGCCAGCGCGTCTTCCTGGCCGGTGTGCGCGAGAACCTGAACGAGAGCTTCCGCTATCTGCGCATCCCCGCGGACCCGCAGGGCAGCATGCAGGCATGGCTGGGCCTGCGCGCCGCCCTGCTCAACCCGCAGCTGCGCGACAAGGCCACGCGCCGTTATGCCGAGGCCGCCACCCCCAGCGACAAGCCCCAGATGCTGCCGCAGCTGCAGGCCACGGCCAGGCGGGCCCTGAGCCTGTTCGCCGGTGCCGAGCCGGACAAGAGCGAGGGCAAAGCGGCCCTGCCGCTGGGCGGCCTGCCCGCCCTGTCCAACTTCATCGAGACCGAGGTGCCCGTGGGCGAGCGCCAGAAGGTCAGCGAGGTGCTGCTGCGCATTCTCAACGGCAGCTTGTTCGAGCTCTACAAGCTGAGCCGCGAGCAGGCCGGCCTGGACGCACCGGCGACCGACGCCCAGACCCAAGGCTTTATGACGCAGGCGGTGCTGGCCTTGTCGGACAGCATGTTCTACCCCGCCCCCGTGCTGCTGCAGCTGGATGACTTCAAGCAGGTGCAGGCCAGCGTGTTCCAGGTCACCCGCGCGCCGGGCCAGAAACTGGTCTACTTGGGCGCCGTGCTGCTCATCATCGGCGTGTTCGCCATGCTCTATATCAAGGAGCGCAGGCTGTGGGTCTGGCTGGAGTCCGCCCCCGGCCAGCCGGAGCTGACCCGTGTGCGCATGGCCCTGTCCTGCACCCGCGAGTCCCCCGACACCGCACATGAATTCGATCGGCTCAAGCTGGATCTGTTGAAGGAAGGCGTATGAATACTCCCAACACCACCCTGGAATCGGGCATGACGGTCGGCCTGACCCAGAGCGCGCTGATAGGCAAACGCGCTTACTTCTCCGGCCGCACATGGCTGGACTGGGGTTTTGCCGCCCTGGTGCTGCTGGGCGGCCTGTTTGCCTTCTCGCGCTACGGCGCTTCGATGGACGGCTACGAAGAAGGCATCCTGCTCTTCACCCTGCCCAGCGTGATCGCCCTGGGCTGGTTCTGGCGGCCGCTGCGCTTGCTGATCCTGGCCGTCGGCGCCACCAGCTTGCTGACCATCCATTTGTACGGCCAGCACAGCGACGGCTTTGGCGCCGACCTGGCCGCCGCCGAGCAGGTGTTCTGGCTCAAATACATGCTGTCCAGCCAGAGTGCCATTCTGTGGATGAGCGTGCTCTTCTTTATGAGCACCTTGTTCTACTGGGCCGGCTTCTTCACCAGAAAAGGCAGCGACAGCGCGGCCGAGGCGATTGGCTCGCGCCTAAGCTGGGCGGCCGTCTTCATGGCCTTGCTGGGCACCATGGTGCGCTGGTTCGAAAGCCATCAGATCGCGCCCGATATCGGCCACATCCCGGTCAGCAATCTCTACGAAGTCTTCGTGCTGTTCTGCTGGATGACGGCCCTGTTCTACCTCTACTACGAAGCCCGCTTCAAGACCCGCGCCCTGGGCGCCTACGTCTTGCTGGTGATCAGCGCGGCCGTGTCTTTTTTGCTCTGGTACACGGTGGCGCGTGATGCGCACGAGATCCAGCCCCTGGTGCCGGCCCTGCAAAGCTGGTGGATGAAGATCCATGTGCCCGCCAATTTCGTCGGTTACGGCACCTTCGCCCTGGCCGCCATGGTGGGCCTGGCCTATCTGCTCAAGACCGCCAGCCAGCGCTCCTTGCTGATCGGCCTGGTGGGACTGCCGGCCGCCATCATCCTGGCGATCCTGGCGGCCCGCTTTGGCGCCGGCCTCGCACCCGATGTGATCGAAGGCCTGGACAGCTGGATGAGAAAGCTGGGCGGCCTGCTGCTCTTCTTCGGCCTGTGCATCGCCCTGCGCCGGCCCCTGACGGCCCGCCTGCCCGAGCTGGTGACGCTGGACGACCTGATGTACAAGGCCATCGCCCTGGGCTTTGCCTTCTTCACCATCGCCACCATCCTGGGCGCCTTCTGGGCCGCCGAGGCCTGGGGCGGCTACTGGAGCTGGGACCCCAAGGAGACCTGGGCCCTGATCGTCTGGCTTAACTACGCGGCCTGGCTGCATATGCGCTTGATGAAGGGTCTGCGCGGCACCGTGTCCGCCTGGTGGGCCCTGGGCGGCCTCTTGGTCACCACCTTCGCCTTCCTGGGCGTCAATATGTTCCTGTCGGGCCTGCATTCCTACGGCACGCTTTGAGCCCATCGCCCGGGGGCATCACCGCCCCTGCGGCAGAAATTTCCTTCATGGCGTAAGCTTTTGCGGCCCGGCACGACAGATGCCCAACCCCATCCGCAAAGGCCGCCATGAAGCACCCCTCTCTCGATCTGATTCCCGCCTCGGACATCACCCCCAAGGCAGTGTTTGAAGCGCGCCGCGACTGGCTGCGCCTGATGGCCGGCGGGGCCGCCGGCGTGGCCATGGCGGGCTGGGCAGGGCGTGAGGCGCAGGCGCAGAGTCCGGGCAAATTGGCCAAGCTGCCCGGCGCGCGCGGCAGCGTGCCCGGCGCCATGACGCTGGACAAGCTAACGAGCTACCAGGACGCCAGCACTTACAACAACTTCTACGAATTCGGCACCGACAAGGCCGACCCGGCCCGCACGGCCGGCAGCTTGCGTCCCCGGCCCTGGACGGTGACGGTGGAAGGCGAGGTCGGCAAGCCCGGCGTCTTCGATCTGGACAGCCTGCTCAAGCTCAGCCCCATGGAGGAGCGCATCTACCGCCTGCGCTGCGTGGAGGGCTGGTCCATGGTGATCCCCTGGGTGGGTTACTCCTTGGCCGAGCTGATCAAACGAGTCGAGCCTACGTCCAAGGCCAAGTTCGTCGAGTTCACCAGCCTGGCCGACAAGGCCCAGATGCCGGGCCTGCGCTCCGGCGTGCTGGACTGGCCTTATGTCGAGGGCTTGCGCATCGACGAAGCCATGCACCCGCTGACCCTGCTGAGCTTTGGCATGTATGGCGAGGTCTTGCCGAATCAGAACGGTGCGCCGCTGCGCCTGGTCCTGCCCTGGAAGTACGGCTTCAAATCGGCCAAGTCCATCGTCAAGATCCGTTTCGTCGAGAAGCAGCCGGTGAGCAGTTGGACCCGCGCGGCCGCACAGGAATACGGTTTCTATTCCAACGTCAATCCGCAGGTCGATCACCCGCGCTGGAGCCAGGCCAGCGAGCGTCGCATCGGCGAGGGCGGCCTGTTTGCCAAAAAGCGCCCAACGCTGATGTTCAACGGCTACGAGGCGCAGGTGGGCCAGCTCTACGCCGGCATGGATCTGAAGAAGAATTTCTGAGCCCGGCATGCAAAAGAACCGCTCGCCCTGGCTGCATCCCGCCGCCAAGCCCCTGCTGTTTGCGCTTTGCGCCCTGCCCCTGGCCTGGCTGGTCTGGGCCGCGGCAACGGACCGGCTGGGCGCCAATCCGGCCGAGGCCTTGATCCGTTCCCTGGGCGACTGGAGCTTGCGGGCCCTCTGCCTGACCCTGGCCATCACGCCGCTGCGCACGCTGGCGAACCTTCCCGCGCTGGCCCGCTTCCGGCGCATGCTGGGCTTGTTCGCCTTCTTTTACGTCAGCCTGCATCTGCTGGCCTATGGCTGGCTGGATATGGGGCTGGACTTGGGCGACATCGCCCACGACATCGCCAAACGCCCCTTCATCCTGATGGGCTTCACGGCCTGGGTCTTGCTGCTCCCCCTGGCAGCCACCTCCTTCAACCGCGCCATCAAGGCCCTAGGGGCCAGGCGCTGGCAGTGGCTGCACAAGCTGGTCTACCCCATCAGCCTGCTTGGCCTGGCCCACTTCATCTGGATGCGGGCCGGCAAAAACAATTTCGCCGAACCCGCCATCTATGGCGCGGTCTTGGCCGTCTTACTGGGCTGGCGCCTACTGCGGCGCTACAGCAGCCGCGGCGCCGCTCGTCTGGCCTGAGCTCAGGCTGGCCGGGCCAATGTGCTTGTCCAGGAACTTGAGCATGGTGGTGTAGAGCTCCACCCGGTTTTCCTGTTTGCCGTAGCCATGGCCTTCCTCGGGCTTGATCATCACGATCTCGGGCGGACGGCCGGCAGCCGTCAAGGCATTGACCATGGCCTTGGTCTGCTCCAAGGGGGTGCGCCTATCGTCCGCACCGGCGTAAATCATCAAGGGCACTTTGGAACGTCCGGCGTGCAAGGCAGGCGAGACCTCCTGGGCCACTTGCCAGTTGTCATCCTTCACCCCGATCAAGCGCTTCCAAAAGGCCACGCCCGACTTGCTGCCCGAAAAATCGGTGGCATTCGAAGTCAGCTGCAATTTCAGATCGCTGACCACCATGCCCGCCACCGCGCACTTGAACATATCGGCCGAGCGTATCGTGGCCCACAAGCTGGCATAGCCGCCATAACTGGCACCGCTGATGCACACCCGCTGCGGGTCGGTGAATCCCTGCGCGATGGCCCACAGCACGGCATCCTCATGGTCGTCCGACATCTTGCGGCCCAACTCGCCGAAACCGGCTTGGTAGACCTTGTGCCCCAGCTCCGGCGTGATGCGGAAATTGGGCAGGATGACGGCATAGCCACGTGAGGCCAGCAACTGCGCCTCCATGACACCAAAGCTGTTCAAAGCCCCCCAGCGATCGGCCCGCACATGGGGGCCGCCATGCACATGCAGCACGGTGGGCAGCCGCTGCCCAGCTTGATAGCCGGCAGGCAGGAAGTAGTAGGACGGAATCTCCAAGCCATCCCGCGTCTTCAGCAAAAAGGGCCGCATCTGGACCAGGTGTTTTTCCTCCACCTCGTCGCTGGATCGCAAAGCCTCCTCCAGCGTCTTCTTCTCGATGTCGTGGATGTAAAAGGTCGGCACCGAGCGGTCACTCGACACCATCACCAGATTGCGCGGGCCTTCGGTACTTTGAAAGCTCACCACCATGCCGGGAAACAAGGCCTCGAAGCCGGCCTGCAAGCGCGCATAAGACTCGTCGAAATAGGCGGTCTGCTGGCGTTCGTCGGCAAATACCAAGCCCACCACCTTGCGGGTCTTGGGGTCTATCTTGAGGCCGTCCTCGAGGTCGTAGCGCGGATGCGCGGCCACCGTCTCGCCAAACTTACCCTCATTCACCAGGTAACGATACAAACCGACGGTATCGCTACCGCGCCGCGCAGCCACGATCAGATCCTGATTGTTCTCCGCAAAGGCCTTGACGGACCAGCGCTCTCGGCTGCCGGGCTCAAAGCGAGCCACCTGCTTCCATGCGTCCGTCATTGAGGCACGGATCATCACCCGCGCGCCAGGGAACTCCTGCGGATCGTCCTCCTTGTCGGCCACCAGGGCCACACGCGGCACGCCTTGCTGATCGAGGATCCACTTCTGCACCAAGCCCGGTTGATCAAAGGTCAGCAGGTTTTTTTGCCCGGTGTCCAAGTTGACCCGGTAGATGTCGTTGGCCTTGGCTGAGCGGAAATTGCTCGCCACCAAGATCTCGTCAACGCTGTCGGGGGGCACCGCCAGAAACTCCATAAAACGGAGCTGAAAATTGCCTCGCCCGATCTGTTCGCGAATGGTGGGCTGCAATTTCCGAAAGCCCGTGCCATCTCGCTTGACGGTAAACAGGCCGCCGCCGTCGCCCGACTCCGGACCGGTGGGCGCATCCAGGCGCCCCAGGCTGAACACCAGGCGATCCGAGCCCACCCAGCGGAAGCTCACCACGTCAAAGTCGCTCATGCCGGTCAGCGCCGTGCCGGCCCGCGTCTTGAGGTCGATCACCATCAGATTGCGCTTGCCCTTCATGGGGGCCAACACAGCCAGGCGTTGACCGTCGGGGGAAAGGCTGGGCTGCGAAAAGCGGGGCGAAGCGACATAGGCCGACACGGGCAGCAAAGACTTGGCAGCCGCAGTCGTCGGCTGCTCCTGCTGCGCCCGCGCGGCTCCGGCCAAGGCCAGTCCGCTCAAGAACAAGGTTTGTGCCAAATTGCCGGCCAGCCGGCTCCATCGCTTCTTCGTCATTGCCTCTCCTCTGCGGTCATGTGTTTGCGTCTTCTCGGCCAGTCCCGGCGCGCAGCCAAGCGGCATATTCTGCCCCTGGCACCCTGCTGCGAAGCAAACGACTCTGCGGCAAGATACGGTGTCCGCACCCCACTAGTTGGAGTGGCTAACAAAAACTCAGTGCAGCGATCCTGGCAAGACGGTGTAACGACGTCAGCAGAGTTTTGTGAGCCGCCCTTAGCCCTGAACGAACCAGCCATGGAATCACCTCCCTCCCGCCTCGCCAAGCTGGCCGTTGCCGCCTTCTGTGCACTCTCCTGGCTGGGCGGCTGGCTGGTGGTGCATGGCGGCGGCTTCACGGCCTCGCTGGGCAAGCGTTCCAACTCGAATGTGTTTGTCGATGGCCCGGAGGCCGTTGTCATGGCCCTGCTGCAGCTGAGCGCCGCCGCCCTGGCCCTCACCTGGCTGCTGCGTTTGCGCCTGCCGCCGGTCCTGGCCATGGCCCTGGCCTTGAGCCTGGTGTTCCTGCCGCCGCTGCTATATATCTACGGCTGAGAGTTGGGGTCAGGCCGGCAACCGCGCTTCAACCGACCAGGGCCAGCCGGCATAGACCGCGGCGCTGATCAGGATGGAGCCTAGGCTTCATCCAGCAACTGGCCCGCCTGGACCTGGAGTGCGTGCGCTGCGTGAGACTGATCAGCGCCTGCTCCCACCACCTGCGTTTCTCGCCCTGGCCGGTGACCGTCAAGCACCACCTCAAGGCCATCTTCGCCAAGCTGACCGCGCACAGGCGGGCACGGAGGCCTTGAAGCAAGACAGCGGCCGAGCGGGGATAATCGCCACTTCCCCAGCCCCCGCCTCACCATGCCTCAGTCCGCCCCATCTTCAGCCTCCGTCGACCTCGCCATCATCGGCGGCGGCCCTGCCGGCTGCAGCGCGGCCTCCTGGCTGACGCAGCTGGGCCTCAGCGTCGCCCTGATCGAGCGCGAGCCCGAGCTTTGCGCCTCGCTGCAACGCCTGCAGTTCCCGCAAGACTGGCTGCTGGGCGCACCCGGCGAAACCCTGGCCACCCTGGGGCAGCGCTATGCGGATCAAACCCTGAACCTGCACGGCCTGCAACTCTTTTTGCAGCGCAGCCTCGACCATATGGACTGGCAACCCGGCCAGGGCTGGCGCCTGCGCCTGGACGATGGCCGCACACTGCAGGCCCGCGCCCTGCTGCTGGCCACCGGTTTGCGACCGCTGCGGCCCGAGCTCTTCTTCGCTGCGCACCAGGCACAAGCGCGTGTGATGGACGCCATTGCCCTGACCGCGCAACGCGAAACCCTCCCGCCGGGCCGCTGCCTGCTGCTGGGTGGCGGCGACAACGCGGTGGAAAACGCCCTCTACCTGCAGGCCCGCGGCCACCAGGTGACGCTCTGGTCGCGCAGCGACTGGCGCGCGCAGCAAGCCTTGCTGGATCGCCTGAACCCGCTGAGCCAGCACATCACCCTGCGCCCGCGCACCCCGCTGCCCTTCCGCCTCGATGCCGCCGAAGACCATGTGCAGCTGGAGTCGCGTGCCCATGGCCTGGAGAGCTTCGACCATGTGGCCGTGCTGCTGGGTTACGAGGCCGAGCCCGCAGCCTGGCTGCAGGTGGGCGACGCCCTGCAGCGCGCCGGCGTCACCGCGCCCTCCCACCCCTTCCGCGACGAGCCGCGCTTCGCGCCCCTGGGCCTCTTCGTGGCCGGCGACGCCAGCGGCCGCCAGCACCCCTGTGTGCAGACGGCGCTGGGCGATGGCGTGGTGGCGGCCAAGGCGATCGAAGCCTTTTTGCGCCCCTTGCAAGAAGGCCAACCCAGCCCGGCCCTGCGCCGCAACAACCGTCAGATCATCCATATCAGCGGCCTGCGCTTTGGCGCCAATCTGGGCGTGCTGGACTTCGAGCGCGAGGGCCCGCAACCCATTCTGGTCGATGCCGAGGTGAATCTGGGGGCGCAGACCATCGTCTCGCGCGACGCCGACATCGGCCATGTGCTGGACTACCGCCGCGTGCGCCAGATCATCATCGACGAATGCACGGCCGAACACACCGATCTGCTGGAAGCCTTGCTGGGCAAGCTCTGCACCCGCTTGATGAAGCTGGCCGGCGTGGTGGGCGTGCGCATCAAGGTGACCAAACTCGAAATTTTTCCCGACTGCCAGGTCGCAATCAGTGCCGAATGCGGCCAGTGGTGAAGCCCCTATGACTACCGAAACACTTCAGCAGACTCCCGATCAAGCCCAGGACAAGAAAATGTCCGTCGAGATCAACAAGCTCTCCAAGCGCCTGCACCGTCAGGTCGGCCAGGCCATCACCGACTACAACATGATCGAGGAGGGCGACAAGGTCATGGTCTGCCTATCCGGCGGCAAGGACAGTTATGCCATGCTGGACATCTTGCTGAATATGCAGCAGCGCGCGCCCATCAATTTCGAACTCGTGGCCGTCAATCTGGACCAGAAACAGCCCGGCTTCCCCGAGCATGTGCTGCCCGAATACCTGAAGTCGCGCGGCGTGCCCTTCCACATCGAGGAGCAGGACACCTACTCCATCGTCAAGCGCCTGGTGCCCGAGGGCAAGACCACCTGCAGCCTGTGCTCGCGCCTGCGCCGCGGCAATCTCTACCGCGTGGCCAGCGAGCTGGGTGCCACCAAGATCGCCCTGGGCCACCACCGCGACGACATCGTCGTCACCCTGTTGCTGAATATGTTCTTCGGCGCCCGCATGAAGGGCATGCCGCCCAAGCTGGTCAGCGACACCGGCTCCCATGTGGTGATACGCCCGCTGGCCTATGTGGCCGAACCCGATCTGGTGCGCTGGGCAGCGCACCGCGAGTTCCCCATCATTCCCTGCAATCTCTGCGGCAGCCAGGAGAACCTGCAGCGCGTGCAGGTCAAGGCCATGATCAACGAGTGGGAAAAGAAATACCCCGGCCGGGTGGAAAACATGTTCACCGCCATGAGCAAGGTCGTGCCCTCGCACATGATGGACCGCGAGCTCTTCCCCTTCCAAACCATCAAAGCCACCGGCGTACCCGACCCGCAAGGCGATATCGCTTTTGACGAGGACGAGGCCTGCGGCACACCGGCCAGCCAAACAGTTAGCGCCGTGATACCGCTGCAGCGCGAGCCCGGCTGAGCTTTGTTCGCTCGGCAACCAAACAGATACAAACGGCTTGCAAAATCGGCCGACAATCCCGGGGTCGAGAAGATCCTTTGAGGAGATCGCCATGAACCGTCGCCGTTTGTTTTCCCTGGGTCTGGGCCTGATTGCCGCCGCGACCCTGGCCGCTTGCAGCGGGCCGTATACGGTCAGCAGCGAGGTGGCCACCTACGGCAGCTGGGCCGAGGCCCGCAAGCCCGGCAGCTTTGCCTTTGACCGCCTACCCTCGCAGCAGGAAAACGGCCAGGTCTCGGCGCTGCAAGCGCGGATGGAGGACAGCGCCCGCGCCGCCCTGCAAAAGGCGGGCTTCACCGAAGCGCCCGAGCCCAAGTCGGCCGACTATCTGGTCTCG
This sequence comes from Roseateles oligotrophus, assembly GCF_014204525.1. Classification (GTDB taxonomy): domain Bacteria; phylum Pseudomonadota; class Gammaproteobacteria; order Burkholderiales; family Burkholderiaceae_C; genus Paucibacter_A; species Paucibacter_A oligotrophus_A. The sequence continues at coordinate 143,037 of NZ_JACHLP010000012.1, read as the reverse complement.
CTGGGCGCACGCATCCAAGCGCAGGACCGCGCCCCCTGGGACGACCCCTTGTGGTGGCGCTGGCATGGCAGCTACAGCTCCTGGCGTTTTGGCTATGGACCCGGCGCCTGGCCCTACCGGTCCGGCTTTGGCCTCGGCTTTGCCTACCCCGTCGATGTCATGGATCGCCGCTTCGACCGCTCGGTCGCCGTACTGATCCGTGACCGCCAGAGCGCCGAACCGCTGTTCGAGGCCCGCGCCAGCAACGAGGGCGCCACCCAGGGCGACGCCGGCCTGCTCGGCGCCATGTTCAGCGCCGCACTGAGCGAGTTCCCCAAGGTGGATCCCAAGCCCCGCCGCGTGTCGGTGCAGGCCATGCGCTGAGGCAAACTCGGCCGATTCCCCCTCTTGAGGGGCCGCAACAAGCCCGTCAAGCGAGCCAGCCATAATCGCGGCTTCATCCTAGAAGTCGCGATTTTTCTTATGGCGCTGAATATTGTCATCATGGCTGCGGGCAAAGGCACCCGCATGAAGTCCGCCCTGCCCAAGGTCTTGCACAAGCTGGCCGGACGTTCGCTGCTGCAACATGTGCTGAACATGACCTCAGGCCTGGCGGCCCAGCGCAGCGTGGTGATCACCGGCCATGGCGCGGATGAGGTCGAGGCCGCCGTTGCGGCGCCGCAGCTGAGCTTTGTGCGCCAAATGCCCCAGCTCGGCACCGGCCACGCCATCCAGCAGGCCGTGCCGGCGCTGGAAGGCGAAGGCACGACGCTGATCCTCAACGGCGATGTACCCCTGATCAAGCAAGCCACCGCCCAGCGCCTCATCGACGCCTGCGAGGGCCGCGCCCTGGTGCTGCTGACCATCCATCTGCAAGACCCGACGGGCTATGGCCGCATCCTGCGCGATGCCGAGGGCGCGGTGCTGGGCATCAAGGAACACAAGGACGCCACGCCCGCAGAGCGTGCCATCCGCGAAGGCTATACCGGCATGATGGCCGCCCCCACCGGCGCGCTCAAGCGCTGGGTTGGCCAGCTGAACAACAACAATGCTCAGGGCGAGTACTACCTGACCGATATCGTCGCCATGGCCGTGGCCGAGGGCGTGCCGGTGCTGGGCGTCGCCGCACCCAATGAGACCGAGGTGCTGGGCGTCAACAGCCCCGTGCAATTGGCGGACCTGGAGCGCCGCTTCCAGCGCGAACAAGCCCATGAGCTGATGGAGGCCGGTGTGCGCCTGGCCGACCCGGCGCGCTTTGATCTGCGCGGCCAGCTGCAATGTGGCCAGGACGTGGAGATCGACGTCAACTGCGTGTTCGAAGGCGAGGTCAGCCTGGGCGACAACGTTCGCATCGGCGCCCACTGCGTGATCCGCAATGCCAGCATCGCGGCCGGCGCGCGCATCCATGAGTTCACCCATATCGACGGCGAAAAGGCCGGTGTCAAAGTGGGCACGGGCGCCCTGATCGGCCCCTTCGCCCGCCTGCGCCCAGGCGCTGATTTGGGGGCCGAGGTGCATATCGGCAACTTCGTCGAGGTCAAGAACTCCAGCCTGGCCAAGGGCGCCAAGGCCAATCACCTGGCCTATCTGGGCGACGCCACGGTGGGCGAGCGCGTCAACTACGGTGCTGGCTCCATTACCGCCAATTACGACGGCGCCAACAAGCACCGCACCGAAATCGGCGCCGACGTGCATGTGGGCTCCAACTGCGTGCTGGTGGCCCCCATCACCATCGGTGCCGGTGCCACCATAGGCGGCGGCTCCACCATCACCAAGCCCGTGGGCGCGGGCGAGTTGAGTGTGGCGCGAGGCAAACAAGTCAGCATTGCCGGCTGGAGCCGCCCGCTCAAGAAGCGCTGACAAAGCCGGCTGCCGCGTGATAATTGCACGGCAGCCATGCCTGAACTCAGCGCCACCCCTCGCCCGGGGGGCGCGCCGCCCAGGCCCAGCTTGCTAGCATCCAGAATCAGGCCGTAGCTGGTAGTAGAGGCAAATCATGGCGCGCAAACCGACGACACCGACCTCCGGGTCACCGCTGGCAACAGAGCCCAGCTCTGGCAATGCCTTTGCCGACGTCGCGGCCCTGCCCCCCGCCTTTGCCGATCTGGACGCTCAAGTCGCCCAACAAGAGCAACGCGCCCGCAGCATTGCCCTGGAAGCCCAGGCCCTCTATCACGCCCAATGCGATAACGCCGCCCAGGCCTGCTGGTATCTCTGCCGCAGCCTGGGCCAGGCCCGGCAGCTGGAAACCGAGGGCGAGCCCACGCTGGAACTGCTGTTCCAACTGCTGGGAGCCCTGGCCGACCTGCCGGCCGAAGTGTGCAGCACCCCCATGCCCGAGCAAGTCGGTGCCGACAATCTGGGTGTGTTTGAACTCTGTGAACAACTCGCCGCCGCGCGCGCCTTGAGCGAAGAAGCCTGGGTAGACGCCGAACTGGCCGCCCCCAAGCAGGCGCTCACTCACTGAGCCGAAACAGCTCAGATTCCGTCCGAAAAGCAGGCTTCGGGCGATTGGCGGCGGCTGATTTAACGCGCTTTCCACACTGCACAAATTTGCGGCAATGCGTTGAAGCACTTGTCATATCAATGACTTATTGCCACTGTGTTCAGCTTACCCACGCACTTGTCCACAGCGGGCGGGGATAGGCGGAAACAAGCCCACAGGCGCAAAACTTGTCCACAGCTTATGCAAGCAAGCTGAGCTCACACCCCCTGCTTGCGCTCATAGCTTGCGACGATGCGGCTAACGCGGGAAACCGACAGATCCATGGCCCGCGCCATGGCGCTCATGGCCAGGCCGCCCTCGGTATGGGCACGGTAAAGAGCTTGCTCGCGTGAGTCGCTTTGCAGCAGCCAGTCCTGCAGGGACAGTGCCCGCCCCAGCTTGCCGGCGCGCGTGGGCCTGGCCAGGCCTTCGGCCCGGGTCGCCTGAGCCAGGCAGGCGCGGGCAAAAGCCTCGTCGCCCAGAAAAATCTGCTGCCTCAAACGGCCGGCCCACAGATCAAAACCCGGGTCGGAGGCCAGCAACCGAGCGTAAGCTTGCATGGCCCGGCGACGGTCGGCCAGGCCATGTAATTCACGTCCCAACACATAACGCCACAAACCATCTGATTCAAGCCAAACGGGCGTGGGCACCGAGCCGGTATGCGCGGCAAAGCTGGACCAGGGCCATTGCGCCGGAGATCGACACAAGCCCTGCCGCAGCGGCGCCAGCTCGACATAGCGGCAGGCGTCCAGCAGATGCCGCTCCCGATCCACCAGCACGGCCCTGAAGCGCCCGTGGAACAAGGCGCCCTGGCTGCCATGGCGGCGGTTGTGATGCTGGGTGTAGACCCCGCCCAGATGGCGCATCAGGCGCGAGAGATTCGCGCGGCGCGTGAAGACGAGGATTTCATACTGATCGCCCAAGAGGCTGTAGGCCAGCAGCTGCGCGTCGAAACGCTGCATGCTTTGGGCGATCAGCTCGACCAGGACGGCGCGGTCCTGATCATCGGCAAAGGCCAGAGTTCCTGGTTCGCACCGGGAGCTGACGTGATACGCGGCGCCAGGGAATTCAATGCGAGGAGGACGTGCCATGGGGCGAAAGGTAGTCCACCCCGCAGCAAAAGGCAAGATCTGACCCCGAAGCCAGCGCTTGCCTGCGATTTACCGTCTGTTTTGAGGGTCAGGGCTTGCCATGCAAGCCTTCCAGGACTTTGAGCACCGCCTCGTCGCCCATATTGCGGGCATCGGCCAGCTCGCCGCCATTGCTGGCGCGCAGCACCTCGCCATCGCTCTTCAGCACGGCCACGGCGGGAATGCCTTTCTTCAAAGACACACCCATCTGGGCGGCCAGATCGGTATTGCGGTTGAAACGGCCCACATCGACCTTGAGCACCAGCAAGCGCTTGGTCACATGGGCGGCCAACTGGCCTTCGCTCATCTTGCGGTCCAGGGCGCGGCAGTCACCGCACCAGTTGGCGCCAAACACCACCAGCACATTCTTGTGTTGGGCATTGGCGACGCTGAGGGCCTGATTGAGATCGGCGCGCGCATCGGCCTGCTCGTTGTAGACAGGTTTGAGCACGGGGGCCGAAGCGGCAGCGACGGGCGTTTGAGCCCGCGCAGCCGAGGGAGCAAGATGCAGGGCGAGCAGGGCCAAGACGGCCCAACTCGCAACAGGGTTCAGCGATTTTTTCATGCAGAGGCCTCCTCGGTGAGAATGCGCGGCAGTTTGCCACGCACGCCGACAGCCCGGCGCAGCACTTTTCATTGAAGCTTTGTTGAAAGAAAACATCCCATGGCGGCCTCCAGCCTCTTGCTCCTGATCGACGACATCGCCACCATCATGGACGACGTCGCCACCCTGTCCAAACTCGCCGCCAAGCAGACCTCGGGCGTGCTGGGCGACGACCTGGCCCTGAACGCCCAGCAAGTCAGCGGTGTGGCCGCCGAGCGCGAATTGCCGGTGGTCTGGGCCGTGGCCAAGGGCTCGTTCAAGAACAAGGCCATCCTGGTGCCGGCCGCCCTGGCCATCAGCGCCTGGGCGCCCTGGGCCGTCACGCCACTGCTGATGGTGGGCGGCGCCTTCCTCTGCTTCGAGGGCTTCGAGAAGATCGCCCACAAATACCTGCACAGCGCCGAGGAACTGAGCCAGCAGCACGCCGCCCTGAAGGCCGCGGCCCTCGACCCGCAGCAAGACCTGCTGGCCTTTGAGGCCGACAAGGTGCGCGGCGCCGTGCGCACCGACTTCATCCTCTCGGCCGAAATCATCGCCATCACCCTGGGCACCGTGGCCGCCTCCAGCTTCACGACCCAGGTGCTGGTGCTCAGCGGCATCGCCATCGTGATGACGGTGGGCGTTTACGGTCTGGTGGCCGGCATCGTCAAGCTGGACGATGCCGGGCTCTACCTGAGCCGCCGCCCGGGCCAGGCCTCGCAAGCCATCGGCCGCATGCTGCTGGCGGCCGCGCCCTGGTTGATGAAGGCCTTGGCCATTGCCGGCACGGCCGCCATGTTCCTGGTGGGCGGCGGCATCCTGGCCCATGGCCTGCCCTTTTTGCACGGGCTGCCCGCCCTGCTGGGCGCCGCCCTCGGGCCTCTGCAGTGGCTGGGCGAGTTGCTCAGCAACGGCCTGATCGGCGTCGTCGCCGGCGCCCTGACCCTGGCCGGCGTCAGCGGGGTGCAGCGATTGCGGCGTGGCTTTGGCGGCGGCAAAGCGGCATAGTTGCCCTATCCCGGCGTCGGCATCGAGGCCCTGGCTAGCGACAAAAGGTAGGATTGCGCCATGAAAGTTCACACTATCGAAATCCAGAAGTTCAAGGCCGCCAGCAACAATGTGCACGGTCAGATGATCTTCAAGGTCGACGCCATCGTCACGCCCAAGGCCCCGATCGAAGGCATAGAACCTAGCACCCTGATCACGCTGACCGAGGCCAATGCCCGTGTGTTGATGGCCTTGCTGAAGACCCAGCTGGCCGAGTTTGACAGCAAAAAAGCCCGCAGCCGATTCTGAATCACGACGATCCCAAGATGGAATACCCGCAATACGATCCCCAGTCCGAGCACCTGCCGCTCAGCGACGAAGAGCTGTCCACCCTGGACGATATGCTGGGCCGCCTGCCCAATGAAGACGCGATGAATATCGAGGCGCTGGACGGCTACCTCGCCGGCCTGCTGCTGAGCCCCCAGCCGCTGCAAACCCTGGCCGGCGCGACCTGGCTGCCCCCGGTCTGGGGCGGCGACGGCGCGGGCGAGGGCGAGCACCACCCCTTTGTCAGCGGCAAGCAGAAGAAGCGCGTGCAACTGCTGGTGCTGCGCCATCTGCGTGCCATCGCCTGGCAGTGGCAGGCCAAGCCCGAACTGTGGGAACCCATCTTCAGCATCGCCGAGCAGGACGAAGGCGAAGAAGACCTGGTGGACGCCGAGGTCTGGGCCCTGGGCTTTATGGCCGCCGTCGAGCTGGCGCCCGCCGCCTGGGCAGCCCTGTTTGCCGACGCCCAGACCGGCCCCCTGCTGGCCCCCATCGCCCAGTTGGGCAGCGAGGGCGACAAGCTCAGCGACGGCGAGCGCGACGAACTCAGCCGCGCCGTGCTCGACAAGGTCCTGCAACTCTGGGCCCTGCGCTCGAGCACATGAAGGCACAGCTAAGCGCCCTGGCCCTGGCCGCCCTGCTAGCGGCCTGCGGCAGCACCATGGTCAACCCGGTGACGGGCCAGGCCGAACGCACGGTGATGGACGAGGCCAGCGAAATCGCCGAGGGCGCCAAGGCCCACCAGCAGGTGCTGCAGGAATACACAGCCCTGGCCGACCCCAAGCTGCAAGCCTATGTCAACGAGCTGGGCCAGCGCCTGGCCAAGCAGTCGCACCGCGCCCACCTGACTTGGCATTTCACCGTGCTGGACAGCCCCGAGGTGAACGCCTTCGCCCTGCCCGGCGGCTATGTCTACGTAACGCGCGGCATCATGGCCTATCTGGACAGCGAGGCCGATTTGGCCGGCGTCATCGGCCATGAGATCGGCCACGTCACCGCCCGCCACGGCGCGCAACGCGCCACCCGCCAGCAGACCGCCGGCATCGGCGTGCTGGCCGCCAGCGTGCTGGGCGTGGTGCTGGAATCGCAAGGTGTGGGCGGCGCCACCGAGTTGCTGGGCCAGGCCTCGCAAACGGCGGCCGCCGGTTACATCGCCAGTTATGGCCGCGACCAGGAGTTGCAGGCCGATCAACTGGGAGCCGAATACCTGTCGCGCAGCCATTACCGCCCGCAGAATATGGTGGATGTGATCGGCGTGCTCAAGCAGCAAGAGCGCTTTGCCGCCGACCAGGCCAAGGCCGAGGGCCGCCAGGCCGCCAGCCAGAACAGCTGGCTGGCCTCCCACCCCAGCAACGACCAGCGCCTGGCGCAGATCCGCGAGATCGCCAGCCAGTACAAGGCCGTCGATGCCAACTACCAGGACGACGGCGCGGAACGCTATCTCAAGGCCATCGAAGGCATGCCCTTCGGTGAAAGCGCCGAACAAGGCCTGAGCCGGGGCAGCAACTTCTATCACACCGGTTTGGGGCTGGCCATCAGCGCGCCCATGGGCTGGAAAATCAATAACAGCGCCGAGGCCCTGAGCCTGCTCAGCCCGCAAGGCGATGCCGCCCTGGTGTTGCGGCCCATCCCGCCCAAGGCCGGTGGCTCGCATGAAGACATCCTGCGCCGCCTGCTCAAGCCCGAGCAAGGCCAGATCGACAAGCTCAGCCTCAACGGCCTGCCCGCCAGCCATTTCAGCGGCGTGGTGCGTAACGCCCAAGGTCAGCGGCAAACGGTGGAACTGACCCTGGTCGACGGCCCCAAGCAGCAGCAATACGCCTTGCAATACCTGGGCCGCGACGCCGGCGCGCTCTACCGCGCCAAGCCGCAGATGCGCGAGGCCGAAGCCAGCTTCCGCGCCCTGACCCCCGCCGACCGCAAGGCCGCCCAGCCCTGGATGCTGCGCACCCAAGCCTTCCCCGCCGGCGGCTTTGCGCAACTGGCCAAGGCCTCACCGCTGGGCGAGCGGGCCGAGGCGCAGCTGCGTTTGCTGAATGGGGCGCTGGATAGCGAGCCCAAGCTGGGGACCAAGGTGAAGGTGGTGACGACAAGGCCGTGAGTTGCTGAGACCTGCTAGGCAAGAACGATTCTCATGAAAGCTTTAAGCCTGTCTGTACGGAAGCGTCTGCAACTTGTGCTGCTCGGCCTCATGGCGGCATCCACAGCCACCGCCGATTGGCGGCCGCCAGGACCACCCATTCACGAGCAAATGATCCTCGCACTGCTGCGAGGTGAGGTTCCCGCCGTCGCCACTCAGTTCCCCGTCAAACCCACGGGTAGCTACGGAGACGCCAGGACTGTCATTGCCAGCCTCAATGCGATGCTTGCCGAGCTGGGCTCGCTGTCCCAGGTACAAAGCGTGGAGGCCCTACCCACGGTGAATTTCGCAACGCTGCGCATTCAGGCCCTCGGCAAAAGGGTCGAGCGGTTACGGAGAGTCAGTCTGGTAGGCGTGCACTCTCAACGATTCGGTAAGGTGTACTTCCGACTTGCAGAACCCATGGACTACGGTGCGGTAAAACTTGAGTGGATGGAGCTCCTGATCCCAGCACAAAGTCCCGGCTCTGCCGAGCAAGCCCGCTTGCTCATTGCTGCCGCAAGTCAAGCGCAAGCGGCTGCAATGGCCCACCCATCATTTGAGCTTGCTGACATCAAAAGCAAGCGTCCATAGAGCCAATCAGCGACTTGAAACAAGCGCGCCTAGCCCGGTAACTCAAGGAGAGATCACCACGCCGCATTCACGCCGACGGATACAAAAAGGCGAGTCTCCCGACTCGCCTTTTTCACATCTGCACCTCACAAACCAGGCGCAATCAATCTCCAGCCCTTACTTGGCAGCCTTGCCCTGCACCGTGCCCAGATGCTGCAACCAGAACTGCTCATACTTGCGGTGCCAACCCACGGCCTTGACGGCGCCGCCCATGCCGTGCTCGCCGTCCGGGTCCAGATACAGATCGACCAGGCCGTCCTTGCCCGATTCCAGCAAGGCGCGGTAGACGTTCACCGTGTCCTGGTACAGGACGTTAGGGTCCATCATGCCGTGCACCAGCAGCAAAGGCTTGCGCAAGCCCTTGGCCATGGGCAGCAAGGAGTATTTACGCAGATTGGGCTTGCTTCGGTCCACCTTGCCGATGGTGCGGCCGCTGTACCAGCTGTTGTAGTTCTCCCATTCGGTCGGGCCGGCGCCGGCGATGCCGGCGGCGAACAGATCGGGTTTGCTGAACATGGTGTACTGGGTCTGGAAGCCGCCAAAGCTCCAGCCGTTCAGGCCCACACGCGCCGGGTCCACGCCGAAGTTGGCCACGGCATGCTTGTAAGCGTCTTCCAGGTCCTCGGTCTGCGGCAGGCCGGCCTGCTCCCAGTTGGCGTCGGAGAAGCGGCGGCCGTAGTTGGAGTGGCCGCGGGTGTCCACCGCCACCGTCACATAGCCATGCTTGGCGGCCATATACATGCCGAAGACATAGGCCGTGGGCTGGAAGCTGTCGGCCTCCACCGTGTGGCGGTCGTTCAAGGGGCCGCCGTAGACATACATCACGGCCGGGCGGCGGTCGCTCGCCTGCCAGCCCTTGGGCTTGAAGACAAAGGCCGAGATCTCATCGCCATGGCGGTTCTTGAAACTGAAGCGCTCGGGGCGCAGCACATCGACCTTGGCCCAGGCCTTGTCGTGGCTGTCGGTCAGCACCTTGGCGGCTTCGGGCTGGGCCTTGTCAGCCTTCAGCAGCTTGAGCTCGGGCCGGGCCGACCACTGGCCGGCATTGGCCGCCGCCCATTGGCCGTCGCGCGAGACCACGGCGCCGCGGTGGTAATCGCCCGCCTGGCCCAGGGCCTGCATGCCGCCATCCGCCAGATTGACGCGGTAGACATTCATGGCCGCGAAATCGCCCTTGTTGGCGGTGACGAAGAGGCTCTTGCTGTCGGGCGTGAAGCCGAGCACGTTGTGAGCCTCGAAATTGCCCTTCAGCAGGGGGCGCAGCGAGCGGGCCGCGATGTCCCAGGCATAGGGTTGACGGTAGCCGGCATCGTCCAGCGCCAGCACGATCTGCTTGCCGTCGGGGGTGAACTCGGGGTCCATCACATTGACGACCTCGTGGCCCAGATCGCCACGGCGCTCCAGCACGATTTCGGGCTTGGCGGACTCGTCGGCACGGCCCACATAGAGGCGGAACAGCTCCTTCTCGCGCTCCCAGGTGGCAAAGGCGTAGCGGCTGCCATCGCGCGCCCAGGCCACGGGGCTGATCTCAAACCAGCCGTCGCCACCGGCCTGGGTGAACACGGGCTCCGCCTGTTTGCGCGGCGCGGCATCGCCGGCGGGCACCTGGCGGATATAGATTGCCAGCGGCTTTTGCTTGCGCTTGTCGTCGGAGACCTCGCGGTCCACCTTCTTGGCCTTGGCCCAGCGCTCGGCGTAATCCATGATTTCGACCTTGCGGCCCTCGGCCTCGGGCAGGGGCTTGCCCTCGGGATCAAGCAGAGGGGCGCGCGCCACCAAGGCCATCCAGCGGCCGTCTTCGCTCAGCGTCGTGGCGTCGATGCGGTACTTCTTCTCGGCGTCGTCGGCGTGGATCAGTTCGCGGTTCAGCACCTGCACACCGGCTTGCGCCAGCTTGGCACGCAGCACGCGCTTGTCGTCCATGAAGACATAGCCCTGGTCATCGGGTGTGTAGGCGACGATGCGCAGATCACGCTGGGTGGCCAGCAGGGGCTGCAGCTTGGCATTGGCGTCTGCAGCGTTGTAGCGGAACAGGCTGCCGCGGTATTGCAGGATCAGCTCGTCCTTCTGGTTTGCCCAGACGATTTGCGTCACGCCGGGGTAGAGGTCACCGGGCTTGAGCTTGTTCTTGGCCAGGCTCTTCTTCAGCTCGTCACGCAGCTCCCACAGCTCCTTGTCCTTCTCGGGCTTGGTCTCGGCCTTGGCGGCGGCAGAGGCCGCGGCGGCCGCAGGCACAGGCTTGCCGGCACGCCGGGCTTCCAGCGCGGCCATGGCGGCCTTCTCGGCTTCCGCCTCGGCCTTGTCCTTGGCCTTCTGGGCTTCGTCCTTGGCCTTTTTCTCGGCCAATTCCTTCTTCACCCGCTCCAGGGCGGCGGCTTCCCACTGGCCCAGGTCCACATTCTTGCCCTGCAGATAGGCGGCTTGCGCCTCTTCCTTGGCCTGGCGCTCGGCCAGCTCCGCGCGCTTTTGCGCCAGCTTTTTGTCAAAGCGCTCCAGATCCTCGGGGGCGTCGAAGGCGCCCATCAGGGCGCGCGAGGTCACGCGCTGGGTCTTGCCCGTCTTGGTGTCATGCACATAGAGGTCGGTACCGGGCTCGCCGAAGGGGTTCCACAGATATGCCAGGTAGCGGCCGCTGCGGCTGAACTTGGGCTCCTTGGCGTTCTCGCCCCGGTAAGACTCGGCGCGGAACAACTGCTCCAGGCTCAGGTCCTGGCCTGCCACCGCGCTCGTTGTGGCTTGCGTGGGCGTGCCCTGCTGGGCCACCGAGGCCATGGCAAAGGCGCCGAGCAGCGCTGCCGTCAGGCAGCTGAGCGCCAGCTTGCTGGTCTTGTTGATTCCGTTCTTTGCTTGGTAAGCCAATTCACTCGCTCCTATTGCTTCACCCCGATCAGGGAAGCGCGCATTTTAAGAATAGACGGCCGCCTGGCCGTTAGTCATGAATGACGGCCCAGCGGGCTTGTCCTAAACTCCAGCTTCTATGCCAGCCACCTATACCTTTGGCCATCTGCTCGCCGCCCTGACCCTGCTGGTGTGCCTGGGGATGGCCCTGCACATGCTGCTGAGCCCCGCCAAGCAAAGACGCGTCAACACGGCCTTGCGCCAGTTGCTGCAGCGCCTGCGCCATGGCGCACAGGATGCCCGGCAATGGCGCCGCCGCAAGCAGGTGGAGAAGTCGGCCGCCGAAGAGGCCGCCGCCGCCATCCGCCGGGCCAAGAGCAAGCCCGAGGGCAGCTGGGACGGCAATGTCTACCGGCCCAAAAACTTCCAGCAGCCGCCGGACGGCAAGAAAGACAAAGGCCGCCTTCATTGATTGAGGCTCCAGGTCTGCGGGCAGATCTTGCTGCCCGCGCGATTGCGTGAGCAAAGGTAAGTGCGGTCGGCCAAGAGCTTCGCTGCGGCGTTAGGCTGTCAGACCAAAGTTCTTGCCCCCCTCCCTGGAGACCTCTGATGAAGCATTCAAACACCAAACAATGGCTGGCCGGCCTGGCCCTGGGCCTGTTAGGCGCCCAGGCCATGGCGGCCGATGTGGGCGTGTCCGTGACCGTGGGCCAGCCCGGCTTTTACGGCCGCATCGATATCGGCGCCCCGCCACCCCCCGCGGCCTTTATCTACGCCCAGCCCGTCATCGTCCAGCAGGTGCGCGGCCCCGCCTACGCCCCGCTCTATCTGCGCGTGCCGCCCGGCCACGAGAAGCACTGGGACAAGCATTGCCGCCGCTACGATGCCTGCGGCCGCCCGGTCTATTTTGTGCGCGACGACTGGTACCAGCGCAACTACGGTGAGCGCCGCGAGGGCCGCCGCGATGATTGGGACGATGACCGAGGCCACGGCCATGGCAAGGGTCATGGCCATGGTCGGGGACACGACCGGGACTAAACCCGGTTCAGCACCGGCCGCAAGGCCAGGCCGGTGTGCGAGCCGGCGGCCACCACGGCCTCGGGCGTGCCCTGCACCACCACGGCGCCACCCGCCGTGCCGCCCTCGGGCCCCAGGTCTATGACCCAGTCGGCCTCGGCGATGACGTCGAGGTCGTGCTCGATCACCACCACCGAATGCCCGCCCGCCACCAGGCGGTGCAGCACGCGGATCAGGCGCTCCACATCGGCCATATGCAGGCCCACCGTGGGCTCGTCCAGCACGTAGAGCGTGTGCGGCGCCTTCTGGCCACGGCGGCCGACCTCGTCACGCACCTTGACCAGCTCGGACACCAGCTTGATGCGCTGGGCCTCGCCGCCCGACAGCGTGGGCGAGGGCTGGCCCAGGGTCAGATAGCCCAGGCCCACATCCTGCAAGAGCTTGATGGGGTGGTGGATGGCCGGCATGGCGGCGAAGAACTCGACCGCCTCGTCCACCTCCATGGCCAGCACATCGCCTATGCTTTTGCCGCGCCAGCTGACGCCCAGGGTCTCGGGGTTGAAACGCTGGCCATGGCATTGCTCGCACAAGACCTTCACATCGGGCAGAAAACTCATCGCGATGGTGCGCATGCCCTGGCCCTCGCAGCCCGGGCAGCGGCCCTCGCCGGTGTTGAAGCTGAAGCGCGCCGGCGCATAGCCGCGCGCCTTGGACTCCAGGGTCTCGGCAAACAGCTTGCGGATGGCATCCCAAAAGCCGATATAGGTGGCGGGGCAGGAGCGCGGCGTCTTGCCGATGGGGGTCTGGTCCACCTCCAGCACGCGGTCCACCAATTCATGACCCTCGATGCCGGCACAGCCCTTCCAGGGATTGGGCGCTTTGCGCAGCGGCACGGCCTGGGCCATATTGCCCAACAGCACATCGCGGGCCAGCGTGCTCTTGCCGCTGCCCGACACGCCGGTGATGGCCACCAGGCGGTGCAGGGGCACGTCCACCGTGACCTGGCGCAGATTGTGCAGCGTCGCCTCCAGCACCCGCAGACGGGGCGCATCGGCCAGCATCTCGCGGCGCGCCTGCAGGGGGTGGATCAGGGGCTGAGCCAGGAAGCGGCCGGTGACCGAATCCGCCACCAAGGCCAGCTCGGCCGCCGAGCCCTGGGCCACCACCTGGCCACCGCGCTTGCCGGCGCCGGGGCCGATGTCGATGATGTGGTCGGCGCGGCGTATCGTGTCCTCGTCATGCTCCACCACGACCAGGGTATTGCCCTTGTCGCTGAGGGTGGACAAGGCCTTCAACAGAATCTGGTTGTCGCGCGGATGCAGGCCGATGGTGGGCTCGTCCAGGATGTAGCAGACCCCTTGCAGATTGCTGCCCAACTGCGCGGCCAGGCGTATGCGCTGGGCCTCGCCACCCGACAAGGTGGGTGCGGCGCGGTCCAGGGTCAGATAGCCCAGGCCGACTTCTTCCAGAAACTCCAGCCGGCCGCGGATCTCGCTGAGCACATCGCGGGCGATGTCGGCATCGCGCCCCTGCAGCTGCAGGCTCTGCACCCAGGCCCGCGCCTCGGCCACGCTCCAGCCGGCCACCGTGCTGATGGCTTGCGCTTCAAAAGTAACGGCACGGGCGGCCGGATTCAGGCGCGCGCCCTGGCAGTCCGGGCAGGCCTGGTCCAGCAGGCCTTCGACCTCGGCCTCCTCGCCCGCAAAGCTCTGCTCCCTGCCCTTGTTGTCCTTGTCGGGGGCGGAGTCATCCAAGGCCTTGCGCTGCTCGCGCGTCAGGGCCAAGCCCGTGCCCACGCAGCTGGTGCACCAGCCATGCTTGGAGTTGTAGCTGAACATGCGCGGGTCCAGCTCGCCATAGCTGGTGCCGCAAGTCGGACAGGCCCGCTTGGTGGAGAAGACCTTGACCGTGCCCAACCCTGCCGTGCTCTGGCCCGCCGCCTGCGCGGCCTTCAGGCCGTCCAGCGGCGCCAGCAGGTGCAGCACGCCCTTGCCCAGGTCCAGGGCACGGGCCAGCAGCTCGCGCAGCTCGGCCTCCTTGTCCAGCGAAATCAGCAGATCACCCACCGGCAGCTCCAGCGTGTGCTCCTTGAAGCGGTCCAGGCGCGGCCAGGGGGCGGTGGGCAGGAATTCGCCATCCACCCGCAGATGGGTGTAGCCGCGCGCCTTGGCCCATTTGGCCAGGTCGGTGTAGAGGCCCTTGCGGTTGACGACGAGCGGCGCCAGCAGGCCCACATGCTGGCCCTTGTGATCCCGCATCAGCTGGGCGGCGATGGACTCCACGCTTTGCGGCCGCACCGGCGTGCCGTCGTGCATGCAGTGCTGCACGCCTAACTTCACATACAGCAGGCGCAGAAAGTGCCAGACCTCGGTGGTCGTGGCCACCGTGCTCTTGCGCCCGCCACGGCTGAGCCGCTGCTCGATCGCCACCGTGGGCGGTATGCCCCAGACGGCGTCCACCTCGGGCCGGCCCGCCGGCTGCACGATGGAGCGGGCATAGGCGTTGAGCGACTCCAGATAACGGCGCTGACCCTCGTTGAACAAGATGTCAAAGGCCAGCGTGGACTTGCCCGAGCCCGAAACCCCGGTGATCACATTGAACTTGCCGCGCGGGATGCTGACATCCACGGACTTCAGGTTATGTTCGCGCGCATTGACGATGCGGATGTTCTCCTCGGCCTGGCGGCGCGCCCGCAGCAGGCTCTGCAGCGGCCGACCTTCCTCCACCTTCAACGCCGGCCTGTCCATCTGCTCGGAATACTCGCGCAAGGCCAGGGCCGTGTGCGAGCGGGCATGCTCCTTCACCTGCTCGGGCGTGCCCTGGCAGACGATCTCGCCACCCTGCTCGCCGCCCTCGGGGCCGAGGTCGATCAACCAGTCCGCCGCCCGTATCACATCGAGGTTATGTTCGATGACGATCAGTGAGTGGCCGGCGCCCAGCAGCTTGCGCAGGGCGCGCATCAGCTTGGCGATGTCGTCGAAGTGCAGGCCGGTGGTGGGCTCGTCGAAGAGGAAGAGCGTGCCCTTTTTGGCCAGGGCCTGGCGTGGCTTGCTGGCGGCCTCGGCCAAAAAGCCGGCCAGCTTGAGGCGCTGCGCCTCGCCGCCGGACAGCGTGGGCACCGGCTGGCCCAACTTCAGATACTCCAGGCCCACATCGACGATGGGTTGCAGCTTGGACACGACCTCGCGCTGCTCCTTGAACAAGGCCACGGCCTCGCTGACCGTCAACTCCAGGATGTCGGCCACGCTCAGCTCGCGGCCGCCCAGGTTCAGCTTGACGTCCAGCATCTCGGCGCGGAAGCGCCGGCCATCGCAGTCCGGGCAGCGCAGATAGACGTCGGAGAGGAATTGCATCTCCACATGCTCGAAGCCCGAGCCGCCGCAGGTCGGGCAGCGGCCGTCGCCGGCATTGAAGGAGAAATGCCCGGCGGTGTAGCTGCGCTCGGCCGCCAGCGGCGCGGCGGCCAGCAGCTTGCGGATCTCGTCGAAGGCGCCCACATAGCTGGCCGGGTTGGAGCGCGCTGTTTTACCGATCGGCGATTGATCGACAAACACCGCGTCGGCCAACCAGTCGGCGCCCAGCAGGCCCTCATGCTGGCCGGGCGCCTCGCTGGCCGCGCCGAAATGGCGGGCCAGGGCCGGGTACAGAACGTCCTGCATCAGCGTGCTCTTGCCCGAGCCCGAGACGCCCGTCACCACCACCATGCGCTGCAGCGGGAACTCCACCGTGACATTGCGCAGATTGTGTTCGCGCACGCCCGCCAGGATGAGCTTGGGCGTGCTGCCGTCGACCGGCCGCTTCAAGCCCATGCCCACATGCTTGCGCGCGCCCAGATAGGCACCGGTCAAGGTGTCGGCCGCGCGGATCGCCTCGGGCCTGCCGTCGAAGACGATCTGGCCGCCACGCTCGCCCGGGCCGGGGCCCATATCGATCAGGCGGTCGGCCGCCAGCATCACGGCCGGGTCGTGCTCCACCACCACCAGGGTGTTGCCGGCATCGCGCAGGCGCTGCATGGCCTCGACGATGCGCTGCATATCGCGCGGGTGCAGGCCTATGCTGGGCTCATCCAGCACGAACAAGGTGTTGACCAGGGAGGTGCCCAGGGCCGTGGTCAGGTTGATGCGCTGCACCTCGCCGCCGCTCAGCGTGCGGCTCTGGCGGTCCAGGGTCAGGTAGGCGATGCCCACATCGCAGAGGTATTTGAGGCGCTTGCGGATCTCGTCCAGCAAGAGCTTGAGCGCCTCGTCCAGCAGGCCGCTGGGCAGTTGCAGCTCGTCGACAAAGCGGCGCAGGCGGTGCAGGGGCAGTTGCATCAAATCGTGCAGGGCCAGGCCGGGCAAGGCCTGCAGCTGGGCCGGCGTCCAGTCCACGCCCATGGGCATGCAGCGCTGCTCGGGCGGCAGCACGGCATCGGCCAGGGCCTTGGAGCCCACCCGCCACAGCAAGGCCTCGGTCTTCAACCGCGCACCGCCACAGGCGCTGCAGGGGGTGTAGCTGCGGTATTTGGACAAGAGCACGCGGATGTGCATCTTGTAGGCCTTGCTCTCCAAGTATTCGAAGAAGCGTTTGATGCCGTACCACTGCTTGTTCCAGTTGCCGGTCCAGTTGGGCGAGCCATTGATGACCCAGTCGCGCTGGGCCTGGGAGAGCTGGTTCCAGGCGGTGTCGCGCGGGATGCCGGCATCGCCCGCATAACGCAGCAAGTCCTCGAAGCTGTCCTTCCAGGCCGGGGTGCTGAGGGTCTTGACGGCGCCGTTGCGCAAGGTCTTGCGCTCGTCCGGGATCACCAGGCCCAGGTCCACCCCGATGACGCGGCCAAAACCCCGGCAGGTTTCGCAAGCGCCCAGGCTGGAGTTGAAGGAGAACAGCGGCGGCTGCGGGTCCTGGTAGCGCAGATCGCTTTCCGGGCAATGCAGGCCGGTGGAGTAGCGCCACATGGCCGGCTCACCCCCCTCTTCATGGTCCAAGACGTAAACATTGAAGCGCCCGCCGCCGCGCTTGAGGCATAACTCGATGGCCTCCATCACCCGCTGCTTGTCGGCGCCCTGCAGGCGCAATCGATCAGCGACGACATCCAGAAGCTTGTGCGGCCCGCTGGGCGTGGCCACTTCGCGCTGGGCTTGAATCCGGGTAAACCCGGAAGCCGACAGCCACTGCTCCACCTGCTCGGCCGAGGTGTTGCCGGGCAGCTCGACCGGGAAGGTCAGGGCCAGGCGAGGGTTGGCGGCGGCCGTGCGGGCCAGCAGCTCGGCGTAAATGCTTTGCGCCGTGTCGTGGCGCACCGGGGCGGCGGTCTTGCGGTCGAACAGCTCGGCGGCGCGGGCGTAGAGCAGCTTGAGGTGGTCGTTCAGCTCCGTCATCGTGCCCACGGTGGAGCGCGAGGTGCGCACCGGATTGGTCTGGTCGATGGCGATGGCGGGCGGGACGCCCTCCACCTTGTCCACGGCCGGCCTGTCCATGCGGTCCAGGAACTGGCGGGCATAGGCGGAGAAGGTCTCCACATAGCGGCGCTGGCCCTCGGCGTACAAGGTGTCGAACACCAGACTGGACTTGCCCGAGCCGCTGGGGCCGGTGACCACGGTCAACTCGCCCGTGTGCAGATCCAGATCAAGGTTCTTGAGATTGTGTTGGCGGGCACCGCGGATGCGGATCAGACCTTCGGACATGGGAGCTACCTGCTGACGCTGGGAGCAGGCATTCTAGAGAGGGAAGTGACCCAAAGATGTCAGGAGCCCAGCCGGGCGGCGCCGCGCCGGACGGCAAGCCGCCAGGCCCCGGCCCGGGGGCGGCGACGATCTTTTTGTTACCTCTTGCCGAGGGGTGCGCATTGCGAATCTCCGGGCGCACAGCAACAATGGCCGGGTCCGGCAGCTATTTCGTATCAGCCCAGCGCAAGAGAGCCCACGGTTTTTTTACCCGGAGGCAGTGTTCAGCGGCAAGATAGACTGACCGTGACAGGGAGGGCTATGGTTTGCGCTGCACGATGCGACCCGACGGCCCAACAAAAGGTGCGTTCGTCGAGTTTCAGTGGGTGGAGCAGTCCAGATGACTCAAATCGTTTTCAATCGCGCGGCCATCGCAGCCGCGCAGCTAGGGGCCATGGCCGCGGTGCAAAGGCAGGCAACGCCAAACGCACTGGCCTACAGCCCGCCCGGTCATCATCCGTCGAGAGCCAGCGCCACAGGGCTGGAGGCCAAAGGAAGTATGACTATGCTGCCCACTAAGGCGTCCACCCCCGAGGTGCTGCTGGTGGAAGACAACCCCATCAACCAGGTGGTGGCGCTGGAATTCCTCGCCTTGATGGGTCTGCAGACCCGCCTGGCCAATAACGGCCTGGAAGCCTTGAGTGCCTGCGGCCTGGCCGCCCCCGACCTGGTCTTGATGGACATCCAGATGCCCGGCATGGACGGCCTGGAATGCACCCGCCGCCTGCGCGAGCTGCAGGCCGCCGGCACGCTGGCCCCCTTCCCCATCCTGGCCCTGACCGCCCATGCCCTGGACAGCGATGTGCAGGCCAGCATGGAGGCCGGCATGGACGAGCACCTGACCAAGCCGCTGGACTTCAAGTCCCTGCGCACGCATCTGAGCCGCTGGGTCAAGCTGCCCGAATAGTCAGGCCCCTCCGTTCAAGAACCTCTCCACCAAGCCCAGCTGTTCCGGCACATTGAGGGCCGGCGCGTGGCCGCAGCCGGCGATCGTGACCACCGCCGCACAAGGCCCGCGCTGGCGCATGGCCTCGGCGGTCTCGGGCAGCAGCAGGTCGGAGGACTCGCCGCGCAAGCACAGCACGGGCAGGCTGAGGCTGTCCCAGGCCGCCCATAAATCGTAGTCCTGCGGGTAGTTGACGAACTGCTGCACCATGGCCGGGTCGTAATGCGGCGTCACCCGCCCGTCGGGCAGGCGGCGCAGCGAGCTCTCGGTCAGGCGCCGCCACTGCGCATCCGACAGCCAGCCATAGGGCAGGTAGACCTGGCGGAAATACTGTTCCAGCTCGCCGACGGTGGCAAAAGCCGCCGGGCTGCCCGCATAGCTGCGTATACGGTCTATGGCGGCCGGGGCCAGCTGGGGGCCGTTGTCGTTCAGGACCAGGCGGCGTATGCGCCCGCGCAGCGGCCCGGCCGCCGCCAGTGTGCCTATGGCCCCGCCCATCGAGGTGCCGACCCAGTGGAACTGGTCCAGGCCCAGCTGATCGACCAGGGCCTGGGCCTGGCGGACGTAGAAGTCCAGGCAGTACTCGCTCGCGGGCGCCGGGCTCCATTGCGAGAGCCCGCGGCCCAGGGTGTCCGGGCAGATCACGCGGTAGCGGCCGGCGAGATGCCGGGCCAGCTCGTCCATATCGCGCCCGGTGCGGGCCAGGCCATGCCAGGCAATCACGAGCTCCGAGTGGGCGCTGCCCCACTCGGTGTAGTGCAGCTCACGGCCCAGGCAGTGGATGTAGTGGGAGCTGTGGTCCATTTCGGTTCAGTCCGGGATGCGCAGTGTCGATCCACTCATGGTGATCAGGTCGCCGCTGGCCGGCGTGGCCGCAATCGGCGGCACATGGGCCGCCGTGATGGCGGGGGCCGCACCGGCCACACCGCCGCGCGGCTGGGTGCGCACGACCTGGCTGGGCGGCAAGGCCTTGCCGCTGCGCAGCTTGTCGTAAACGGCGTCCAGCGCCCGGTTCAGATAGACATGCAGAGGGATGAAGCGCGTGTCATAGCCGGGCAGATAGGGGTTGTCGATGAAGGTGTCGAAATGCTGGGCATTGGTCACCTCGATATAGCTGAGCTGGCTGGCCGTCCCCTCCACCTGCTTGTTGAGCGCGGTATAGGGCCGCGAGGTGTGGTTGACCGGCAGCAAGGCGTCGTTGCGGCCATGCACGATGAGGGCCGGGCGGCCGCGCAGATTGCCGTTGCGGCGGGTCTCGTCGATGCCGGCCTGCACGGCCCGGGCGCTGGCGTCGCTGCCGGTCAGCAGCTTGCGCAGGCAGTCAGCGCCATCGGCATTGATGTCGGTGGCCCCGCTGCTGGGCGAGACCGAGAACACATTGCGCACAGGCGTGCCCACGCTCAGCTCATTGATCAGGTTGACGCCGGCCGAGGGCGGCACGCCATTGCCCTTGGCAAACATATCGGCCAGGGCCGCGGGTGAAACGACGGTGGGCACGCCGAGAGCCGTCGTGGCCGCGAAGCCATAGCCGCAGAGCTTGTCCTTCACGCTGGCGCGCGCATAGGCATTGGCATAGGTAACGGCCACGGCCGCCGGCACCTCGTAATCGCCATGCGAGGCGTGCAGCAGATCGGACTCGGCCTCCCAGCCGCTGTCGCGCAGTTTTTGCAAGGCATCATTGGCCTGCTCCAGCGTGGTGGCGCCGCTGATCAGGCCCTTGTCGGCCAGGCTCTGGCAGCGCTTGGCCTTGTAGCTGGCGTAAAAGGCCACGGCGCCGGGCGAGTCCGCCGCGGCCGTGGCCAGGGAGGCGCAGTTCTGCAGCAGATTGGCCTGGGTGATGTAGTCGTACAGCGGCTTGCCAAAAGACTTGGGCGTGCTGCTGCCGCGCTGCAGCGACACGCTCAGATTGGCCGGCAGGGCCACGGCCGGCTCGGACACGGCCAGGCCGTCGATCAAGCCCTTGCTGTCCTGCTCCAGCGCCGCCACCGCGGCGCCGCCGCCATTGGACAGGCTGGAGGCGATCACCAAGGTGTTCTCGGGCTTGAGGGTGATCCATTTGCGGCCGTCGCCCACGTCCTGGCCATAGCGCTCGTTCAGCACATAAAACGCCAGCTGCACCGCCTGCAAGGTGTAGAGGCCCCAGTCCTTCTCGGGGTTGCGCTGCGAGTGTGCATGCTTGAAGGCGAGGCGGTTGGGCGTGCTGGCGTTGAAGCTGGACAGCTCGGCCGCCGTCAGCGGCGCCTTGAAACCAGCGCCGGTGCCCGCTGCCGCGGCCGTGCTGCGCGTGCCGTCCAGCAGGGGCACGGTGTCGCTGGCCAGATCATGGCCGGCGGCATGCGTGCCCTTGTCGGTATAGGCCACGGCACAGCCTTTTTTCAGGCCCCATTCACCGGTGGAAATGGCGCCGTAAATGCTGCGCGAGCCCGAGGAGGTGGCGGTGATGATGCAGGGCTCGGAAGGGTTGAAGTTGGCGGGCACCTGCACCATCAGGCTGACATTGCGCGTGCCCGTGCCGTCGTCGCTGAAGGCCAGGTATTCGGTGCCGGCGATCTTGCCCTCGCCCGTGCCCACCGTGCCGTCGGCCGCCACATTGGGGCCGTAAAGCGTGCCGTAACCGCCGTTGGCCGCCACGTCGACGATGGCACGATAGTTGTTGTAGATGGCGGCGCGGCGCAGCTCGGCCGCCGTGGGCTTGAGCGCATCGGCGTAAGCGGGGAAGCTGGCGCTGGCCAGGCCGCTCTTGCCCAGGCCGGCGCTCAGCAAGTCGTCGCTCAGGCCGTCGTAGCTGGTGGTCTTGAGACCGACGACGAAATCGGGCTTGGTGTTGATCGCCAAGGGCTCTTTGACGTCCTCGCCGCCGCAGGCGCCGAGCCCAAGTGCGGTCGCCAGCAAACTCAGTTTCAAAGTCAGGGTCTTCATTCTTCAGAACTCCTATTCGTGCTTTGAGGGAGATGTGGCC
This sequence comes from Roseateles oligotrophus, assembly GCF_014204525.1. Taxonomy (GTDB): domain Bacteria; phylum Pseudomonadota; class Gammaproteobacteria; order Burkholderiales; family Burkholderiaceae_C; genus Paucibacter_A; species Paucibacter_A oligotrophus_A. Next base: position 121,329 of record NZ_JACHLP010000012.1, on the reverse strand, counting down.
AAGCCGGCGCGCAAGCGCCCGACAATGCCACTGGGGAAGTGATAGACGGCCAGCACAAAGAGCAGGCCCAGCCATAGCAGCCAGCGCTCCGGGGCGATCAATTGCGAGAGCAGGGGCACGCCGTCCAGCGCGGCCGCGCCCAGCTTCATCAGGTCCTGCAGATAGCTCTGCGCCAGCACGAACAGCACGCTGCCGACCACGGCGCCGTAAATCGTGCCCATGCCGCCAATCACCAGGATCAGCAGCAGGTCCAGCATGATCTCCAGGGACAGTGAGGTGTCCGGCCCGTTGTAGCGCAGCCAGAGTGCCAGCAGGGCGCCGGCCAGGGTGGCGAACAGGGCGGCCAGCACATTCGAGAGGCTGCGGTAGACCACGCAGCGATAGCCTATGGCCTCGGCGCGGAAGTCGTTCTCGCGTATGGCCTGCAGCACACGGCCGAAGGGCGAGTTGACGATGCGCAGCAGCAGCAGCACCAGGACCACGGTGGCGGCGAACAGCAGGTAGTAGCTGAGCAAGCGGCCGTCGAACATGACGCCGAGAAAAGGCTGCTCCAGATACTCGGTGCTGGGCTGCAAGGCCGCGGGCAGCTTGAAGCTCAGGCCGTCCTCGCCGCCGGTGAATTCAGACAGCTGGGAGGCCAGGGTCAGAAAGGCCGAGGCCACGGCCAGCGTGATCATGGCGTAGAAGATGGCCTTGACCCGCAGGCTGAACAAGCCGATGGCCAGGGACAGCAGCAAGGAAACGACGAGGGCCGCGCCCAGGCCCACACCGACCGCCGCCCAGCCCGGCTCCATGCGCGTACTGGCAATCGCGATGCCATAAGCCCCGATGCCGAAGAACATGGTGTGGGCAAAACTGACGATGCCGGTATAGCCCAGCAGCAAGTCATAGCTGGCCACCAGCACGATGAAGATCAGCATCTTGGCCGCCACATTGAGGGCGCGGGTGCTGGGGAAGATGAAGGGCGTCAGCGCCAGGCCGATCACGATGAGGATGAGCAGGGCCGCCAGCAGGCGGCTGCGCGGCAGGTCATGGGACAGCAGGGACTTGATGAGCATGGCGGCAGGCCTCCATCAACGATTCGTGACCGGATACAGGCCTTGCGGCCGCCACAGCAGCACGGCCACCATCAGGGCGATATTGCTGAACAGCGCCAGCTTCGGCGCCAGAAAGCCGCAGTAATTGGCCAGCAGGCCCACGGCCAGGGCGCCGACAAAACAGCCCAGCGTGGAGCCCAGGCCGCCGATGATGATGACGATGAAGATCAGCGTGTTGACCTGTGCGCCGATCTGCGGCGTCACGCTTTGCTGGTACATGCCCCACATCACCCCGCCCAGACCGGCCAGGGCCGAACCGCCGACGAAGACGCCGACGAAGAGCCGGCGGATGCGGTAGCCCAGGCTTTCCACCATCTCGCGGTCCTGCACGCCGGCGCGTATCAGCAGGCCCAGCTTGGTCCGGTTCAGGAGCCAAAGCAGCAGGGCGAACACCGCCAGCCCCGCCAGGCAGGCCAGGATGCGGAAGCGCTCCACCGCCACGTCCCCGAACAACAGGGCGCCGCGCAAGGCCTCGGGCAGGGGCAACGGGATCATCTGCGCGCCCCAGACCAGCTTGATCAACTCCTCGCCGATGATCATGCCGCCCATGGTGATCAGGATCTGCTTCAGATGCATGCCGTAGACCGGCCGTACCAGCACCCGCTCGAACAACAGGCCCACGGCCGCCGCCACGCCCATGCCGACCAGGCAGGCCACGGCCACCGCGAGCAGATTGCTGAGCAGGCTCGCGCTGGCCGTGTAGCCACTCATCGCGCCCAGCACCGTCGTGGCCATGAAGGCGCCCAGGGCGATGAAGACGCCGTGGCCGAAGTTCAAGACATCCATCAGGCCGAAGACCAGGGTCAGGCCGGAGGCGATGATGAAGATGATCAGGCCCATGGCCAGGCCCGCCACCGTCAGCGTGGCCCAGGTGCTGGGGCTGCCGATCAGGGGCAAGGCCAGCAAGGCCAGGCCGGCGATCAAGAGCAGGGGAATGAGGTCGAAGCGGGCCTGGGGGATGGCGTCGGCCTTGCTGGTTATGGTTTTGCTGATCACTGATGCGCTCCCAGGCTTGAACCTAGATTCGGCAGTTGGACGCGCCCGAAGGGCTCGCCAGGCGGTGTGCTGGCAAGGCGCGCCGACGCGGTGGGCTGATGCCCACAAGGAGAAGCAACGCAGCCAGCGCACCGTTTGGCGAGCCAGGCGGGCGTGTAGCGCTGTCACCCAGAGGGTGATCGCTGTTAACAGGCGAGAACACAGTAAACATCGATGTTTCCAGGTCAGAGCGAGCGGTCAACTGCCGAATCTAGGTTTAAACCCAGCAGGCGCTGCTGCAAGCGCTCATCGGCCACCAGTTCGGCCATGGCGCCGGCGTGGACGACGCGGCCGTCGTCCATCACCGCCACCCGGTCGCCCAAGGCCTTGGCCACCGCAAAGTTCTGCTCCACCAGCAAGATGGTGGTCTGGGTGGACTTCAGCTCCTGCAGCGCCGCCACCAGATTGCGCACCATGGCAGGCGCCAGGCCCTTGCTGGGCTCGTCGATCAGCAGCAGGCGGCGCGGCTCCAGCATGGCGCGGGCAATCGCCAGCATCTGCTTTTGCCCGCCGCTGAGCTTGCCGGCCGGGTAGAGCCAGAACTTCTTCAGCGCCGGAAAGAGGCCGAACAACCACTCCAGGCGCGGCGTGTCCAGCTCCTTCAAGCTGCGCGCGCGGCGGGCCGCCAGCAAAAGGTTCTCGGCCACACTGAGCTCGCTGAAGATGCCCATGCTTTCGGGCACATAGGCCACCTCCTGCTGGGCGATCTCGGGCGTGCTCAGTGCCGCGCAGCCGGGCCCGGCGATCTGCCGGCCGTCCAGCAAGACCTGACCCCGGCTGGCCTGCCAAAGCCCCATGATGGTCCGCAAGGTCGTGGTCTTGCCCGCGCCATTGCGGCCCAGCAACATGGTCAGTTGGCCGGCCGGTACCTCCATGTCCACGCCGTGCAGGATGTGATAAGCCCCGATATGGGTGTGGACGCCGCGCAGGCTCAGCATGGCTGCAAAGCCTCCTCTTCATCCAGCCCCAGGCCCAGATAGGCTTGCTGCACCACGGGCGAGGCGATCACCGCAGCGGGCTCGCCGTCGGCCACCAACTGCCCCATGTGCAGGACGATGATGCGGTCGGCCAGCTCGCGCACGATGTCCATCTTGTGCTCGACCAGCAGGATCAGATGCTGGCGGCTGGCCTTGAGCTCGCGTATCAGGTCCAGGATCACCGGCACCTCGTCCACGCTCATGCCGGCCGTGGGTTCGTCAAACATATAGACCCGGGGTTGCAGCGCCATCAGCATGGCCACCTCCAGCTTGCGCTGATCGCCATGCGGCAGGCTGGCGGCGGGGCTGTGTGCACGCGCCTGCAGATGGACGCGCTCGACGATGTTCATGGCCTCGTCCGTCAACTCGCGATGCTGCAGCCAGACCGAGAGCATGCGCAAGCCCTTGCCGGCCCGCGCCTGCACGGCCAGGCGGACGTTCTCCAGCACCGACAGATTGGCAAAGAGCTGGGTCAGCTGAAAGGCCCGACCCAGGCCTTGACGGGTACGCAGCGGCGCGGACAAGGCGCTCAGGTCCTGGCCATTCAGCAAGACCTGGCCGGCCGTGGCGCGCAGCTGGCCGGAGATCAGATTGAAGTAAGTCGTCTTGCCCGCGCCGTTGGGGCCGACGATGGCGGTCAGCGTGCCGGGCTCGAAGGTGCAAGACACCGCGTCCACCGCCGTATGGCCGCCGAATTTGATGCTTAGGTTTCTGGTTTCCAGCACGGCCTGGCTCAGCGCTTGTTGCGGATGGGCACGGCCATTTCCTCGGGCTTGATCTCCCGCACCAGCTCCGGCACCCCCCAGGCAAACGCCGGGTCCACCTTGATCCTGAAGTGATACATGCTCTGCATGGCCTGATGGTCTTCGGGGCGGAAAGTCATCTTGCCCTTGGGCGTCTCGAAGCTCATGCCCTCCATCGCCTTGATCAGCTTGTTCGTGCCGGTGTCGCCGGCCGTCTTCTTCAAGGCCTCGACCACCGCGATGGCCGCGCTCATGCCGCCGGCCGTGAAGAAATCGGGCGGCGTCTTGTGCTGCTTGTAGTGGTTGGCCACCAGCCATTCATTGACCGGGTTCTTGGGCATGCCGAAGTAGTAGTAACTGGCTCCCTCCATGCCCGGGAACTGCTTGTAGGCCGTCATGGCCGGCAGGATATTGCCGCCGGTGGCGATCTCGATGCCGTAGCGTTTCAGGTCCAGGTCGGCGATCTTGAAGGGGTTGCCCGCGCCGGCCCAGATCACAAAGATGATCTTGCGGCCGGGCTGATCCTTGAGCTTGTCGATCAGGCGCTGGGCACCGGCGGTGAAGTCGGTGGTGGTCGTGGGCAGATACTCCTCGTGCACGAGCTTGGCCTTTTTGATCGCGTCCTTGAAGGCTTTGACGCCGTCGCGGCCGAAGGCGTAGTCCTGCGCCAGCGTGGCGATGCTGGTGCCGGCCTTGTCCAGGGCCACGGCATTGGCGATGGCGTCCTGGCTGGAGTTGCGGCCGCTGCGGAAGATGTATTTATTCCATTTATCGCCGGTGATGGAGTCGGCCACGGCGGGCTCCACCAGCAAGATCTTTTTGTACTCCTCGGCCACCGGCAGCAGGGCCAGGGCGACGCCGGAGGAAGACGGCCCGACGGCCAGGTCGGCCTTGTCATCGCCGTAGGCGGTGGCCAGCAGGCTCTTGCCCACATCGGGCTTGCCCTGGTCGTCTTTTTCGATCACGACGATTTTCTTGCCTGCCACCGTGAAGGTGCCGCCGGTGGCGTAGTCCAGGCCCATCATGAAGCCGGTCTGGGTCTGCTTGCCGTAGGCCTCCAGCGGGCCGGTCTTGGAGTAGACATGGGCGATGCGGATCTCGGCCTTGCTGCCCTGGGCCAGCGCGGGCAGCGCCATCAGGCCCAGGCTGCACAGCAGGATCACACGGCGGCGGGTATTGCCTTGGCTCATACAAAGTCTCCAGCGTTTTTTTCGTCTCTGACCGGAGAACTTTTGCAAACCCTGTGCCCGAAACGCCGGCCCCGGTGTAAACACCGAGGGCGGCCCCATGGTGGGAGGAAGTTAGCGCCCAGGCAAGGTCTTGCTCGCCCGGGGCTTGCATGAAAAGTGGACGGTTAGCGGCAGGGGGTCGTCCAGATTCAAGACGGCGTCCGAAATTTGGACGGTTCTTGGTACAGAGCAATGGTGGCTTTACCTGCTGCATCACCCTTTGCCAAGGCCCAGCCGGAAGTTCGCCCAAGCGCCTGCAGCGATAGCTGCGGCGCAATCGAGGCGACGCGCAGCGAGCCGTGTGGTTTTCGCATGTCCCGTGTTGCCTGGGCTGCGGTGCTTGGCTTTGGCGGGCGTCGCGAAGCGACTTCGTGAACTGACTCGCGCCCCTTGTTTGAACGGAGCGTAGCGCAGTGAGTTGGGCGCGGCCCGCCAAAGCCAAGTGCCGCAGCGGACCCCGCAGGGGCCAGGCATTCGGGTCGCCTTTTTTGCCTACTTTTTTGGCGAAGCAAAAAAGTAGGGCGCCTGCGGGGGCGAATTCCCCGCTGGGCCTTCCAACAAGAAACCAGTCACCGGCGCTACGCGCCGCTTAGCAGCCCTACAGCAATAACCCCAAAGCTCAACGCCTGGTCTTGAACACCGCCACCGTATCGTTCAGCCCCTGCGCCTGCTGCTTCAGCGACTCCGCCGCAGCGGCCGTCTGTTCGACCAAGGCGGCGTTCTGCTGGGTCATGCCGTCCAGCTGGGTCAGGGCATGGTTGATCTGGTGGATGCCGTCGGACTGGCCGCTGCTGGCTTGGCTGATCTCGCCCACCGTGCTGCTGACCCGCTGCACCGCACCCAGGATCTCGCCCATGGAACTGCCCGCACGGTTGACCTGGGCCGTGCCGGCGTTGACACGCTCGACCGAATCCATGATCAGACTCTTGATCTCCCGGGCCGCCTGGGCCGAGCGCTGGGCCAGGCTGCGCACCTCGGCCGCCACCACGGCAAAACCACGGCCCTGCTCACCCGCCCGGGCCGCCTCCACGGCCGCGTTCAGGGCCAGGATATTGGTCTGGAAGGCCACACCGTCGATGACGGCGATGATGTCGGAGATCTTGCGGCTGGCACTGGAGATGCCCTCCATGGTGCTGACCACCTCGTCCATCACCACCGCGCCATCGCGGGCTCGGTCGGCGGCGCTGCCGGCCAGCTGATGGGTTTGCACGGCCGCCTCGGCGCTCAGCTTGACCTGCTGGGTCAGGTCTTGCAGCGAGGCCGCCGTCTGCTGCAGATTGGCCGCCGCCTGCTCGGTGCGCATGGACAGGTCCTGGCTGCCCACGGCCACCTCGCTGGAGGCATGGCCGATGGACTCGGTGGCGCTGCGTATGGCCAGCACCAGCTCGGTCAGCCGCTCCTGCATGGCGGCCACCTGGGTCATCACCTGGCCCACCTCGTCTTGCTGGCCGATCTCGACCTTGGCGCGCAGATCGCCTTCGGCCACGGCCTGCATCAAGGTCTTCATGCTGGCCAGACGCTGGCGCAGGCTGCGCAGCACCAGCTCGACGGCCAACATCGCCAGGCCACCGCCCAGCAGCACCAGGATCAGGGCCAGGCGGGCGTCCTTGTGAGCGATGCTCTCGACATCATCGGTATAGATTCCCGAGCCCAGCACCCAGGACCAAGCGGCAAAACCCTTGACATAGGAACGCTTGGGCACGGGCTCGGTGGCACCGGGGCGGGGCCAGAGGTAGTCGACATAGCCCTCGCCGGCAGCCTTGACCACGTTCACGAATTCCACGAACAGGAATTTGCCGGCCTGGTCCTTGTTGCCGCCCAGGTCCTTGCCGTTCAGCTCGGGCTTGATGGGGTGCATGACCATGCGAGGCTGCATATCGTTGATCCAGATGTACTCGTTGCCGGAGTAGCGCAGCTTGCCGATCTCGGCCGCGGCGGCGGCCTTGGCCTCGGCCTCCGGCATGGCGCCGGACTTGGCCTTGGCCAGGTACTCGTCCGCGATCTTCTCGGCCCGCTTGACCTGCTCCACCGTGGTCAGCATCTTGACCTCCATCAAACTGGCGGCCGAGCGCTGCGCCAGCCCCATGACCAGGGCTACGAACAGCAACACACAGACCAGCACCGTCAGCCGCAAACGCGTGGCCAGCATCATTTTTTTCATCCGAGTCTCCGCCCTGGCGCAGGCCGCCGGGATCGGATGGCTCTGCTGCTTGGGTCTCCCGACTATGACAAGCCGCCGACTAAGCAGTTACTTGATGAGTTGGCGAAATTCAGCCCAGATCCGGCCAACGCGCCAGGCGCTCGTACAGGCTGGCGCGCGAAATCTGCAGCAGGCGGGCGGCCGCCATGCGGTTGCCGGCGGTCAGACTCAGGGCCTGGGCGATGGCATCGCGCTCGACCCGCTCTATCACCTCGGGCAGGGGGCGCAGGCCGGCGGGAGCTGGCGCCTGCGGGGCCGGAACGGGCGCCGGCCGGGGCGGCGCGGCGAGTGCGCGGGCGCGGGCCGCAAAGCTGCTGCAGGCCTCGAAGCAGGCCGGCGTCAGCACCGCCTCCTCACTCATCAGGCTGGCCTGCTCCAGCACATTGCGCAGCTCGCGGATATTGCCGGGCCAGCCCTGGGCGGCCAGCCATTCCAGCGCCTCGGTGCTCAAGGGTTTGTGCGGCATGCCGGAGCGGCGCGCGATGTCCTCCAGCAAGGTCTCGACCAGGGCCTCCAGATCGGCCATGCGCTCGCGCAGCGGCGGCACACGCAGGGGCAGGACGTTGAGGCGGTAGTAAAGGTCGGCACGGAACTCGCCGCGCGCCACCATGGCCGCCAGATCACGGCTGGTGGCCGCCACCACCCGCAGGTCCACGGCCAGCACCTGGTTGCTCCCCAGGGGCTCGAACTCCTGCTCCTGCAGCACGCGCAGCAGCTTGGACTGCAGGGCCAGCGGCATATCGCCGATTTCGTCGAGGAAGAGCGTGCCGCCGTCGGCGATGCTGAACTTGCCCGCGCGGCCCTTGCGCTCCGCCCCGGTGTAGGCACCCGGCGCCACGCCGAAGAATTCGGCCTCCAGCAAGGTGTCGGGTACGGCGGCGATATTGACGCTGACCAGGGGCTTGGCGGCGCGCGCTGAAGCCGCATGGATGGCATGGGCCAGCAACTCCTTGCCGGTGCCGGTCTCGCCCAGCAGCAGCACGGTGGAATCGCTCAGCGCCGCGCGGCGCGCCTGGCGCTTGAGCTCCAGCGCCGCCGGGCTGGAGCCGATGAAGCTGGCAATCGTGTGCTTGGGCCGGCGGCTGCGGGCCTGCTCGGCGGCGAGCTGGCGGCGGGTCTCGATCAGCTCCTGCTGCAACTCGGCAAATTTCTGCATCAGCGGCCGCAAGGTCGTCTCGGGATGGTCCAGCAAGACCATGCCCAAAGCGCCTATCACCTCGCCCGCCTCGTTGCGCAGCGGCAGGCGGCTGACCAGAAAGCTGCCGGCCTTATTGGTCAGCAGATCGACCAAAATCGGCTGGCCCGTCTCTATCACCTGGGCCATCAAGGTATTGGGCACGACCTCCTCGACCCGGCGGCCGACGAACTCGCGCTCGTCGCCAAAACCCAGGGCCGGCAAAAAGCGCTTATAGCCCTCGCTGATCCAGACGATGCGGTGCTCGCGGTCCAGCACCATCATGCCCTGCACCGAGGTCTCCAGCACCTGGAACAAGGACTGCGCGGCCATGCTCAAAGCGGCATCGAGTCCAAGCGGCAATTGGTTGGCGGGCACGGGTCGGCTCCTGGGAATGGAAGCTGCAATGTAGCAGCCACAGCCCCCCGAAACAGGGAGCGAACAGGCCCTGCGCATTGGCGACAATGCGGGCATGAGCAATGCCAATCTCTTCAGCGCCCTGCGCGCCGCTTTCCCTGCCGACCTGGATGCCGTGGCGATTGAATGCGCCGACCAACTCGGCCCCGACGGCCAGGCCCTGCGCTATAGCTGGCGCGATCTGGAACGCGGCACGGCCATGCTGGCCAATCTGCTGCTGTCCCTGGACCTGCCCGCCGGCAGCCGCATCGCCGCCTACACCGAAAAAAGCGTCGAAGCCCTGATGCTTTACCTGGCCGTGCTGCGCGCGGGTTATGTCTATCTGCCGCTCAACAACGCCTACCAGGCGGCCGAGCTGGGCTATTTTCTCCAGAACGCCGAGCCGGCCGTGCTGGTCTGTGCGGGCAAGAATTTTGGCTGGGCCTCCAAGCTGGCCTTTATGGCCGGCACCGCGTATGTGTTCAGCCTCAACGAGGACCGCACGGGCACGCTGCTGGACCGCGCCGCTTCGCAGAGCGATCAGCACGAGATCGCGCCCAAGGAGGCGGACGAGCTGGCCGCCATCCTCTACACCAGCGGCACCACCGGCCGCAGCAAGGGCGCCATGCTCAGCCACGGCAATCTGCTCAGCAATGCCCTGACACTGAAGGATTTGTGGGACTGGCGGCCCGGCGATGTGCTGATCCACGCCCTGCCCATCTTCCATGTGCACGGCCTCTTCATCGCCTCGCATGGCGCGCTGCTGAACGGCAGCAAGATGATCTGGTTCGCCAAATTCGAACCCCGCGCCGTGATCCAGAAATTCGCCGAGGCCACGGTCTTCATGGGCGTGCCCACACTCTATGTGCGCATGCTGGCCGAGGGGGCGCTGACGCCGCAGGCCTGCGCCGGCATGCGGCTCTTCATCAGCGGCTCGGCCCCCTTGCTGGTCGACACCTTTGAGGAATGGCAGGCCCGCAGCGGCCACCGCATCCTGGAACGCTATGGCATGAGCGAGACCTTGATGCTGACGTCCAACCCCTGCCGCGGCCTGGACGGCGAACGCATCAAAGGCACGGTGGGCCCGGCCTTGCCCGGCGTGGGCCTGCGCGTCAGCCGCGAGGGCGGCCAGCCCTGTGGCGTGGACGAGATCGGCGGCATCGAGGTGCGCGGCCCCAATATCTTCAGCGGCTACTGGCGCATGCCGGAGAAGACGGCCGAGGAGTTCAGCGCCGATGGCTGGTTCAAGACCGGCGATGTGGGCCGGGTCGACGGCAATGGCTATCTCACGATCGTGGGCCGCGCCAAAGACCTGATCATCAGCGGCGGCTACAACGTCTACCCCGCCGAGATTGAAAGTTACCTCAACGAGATGGAGGGCGTGCTGGAGTCGGCCGTGGTGGGCGTGCCCCACCCCGATTTTGGTGAGGCGGTGATCGCCGCCGTCGTGCCCCGGCCGGCCGCGAGCCTGGACGGCGAGGCCATGGTCGCCACGCTGAAGCGCCAGATCGCCAACTTCAAGGTGCCCAAGCAGGTCTTTGTTGTGGCGGAACTGCCCCGCAACACCATGGGCAAGGTGCAGAAAAACCTCTTGCGCCAGCAGCACCAGGACTTGTTCGCATGAGCCCGGCACCGGCGCCCCGCCTTGACGAGCGCTGCCCGCGCTGCGGCGGCGGTTTTCATTGCGGCGCCCAGGACCAGCGCTGCGACTGCTTTGACATGAAACTCAGCGAGGACTTGCGCCAACGCCTGGGCCAGCAGTACAGCGGCTGCCTGTGCCTGGCCTGCTTGCGGACCCTGAGCGCCGAAGACCAGCCCGCCGTCAAACCAGATCTTTGAAGGGCCCGCTGCTGAGCCAGCGCTCGATCTGCGCCTGGCGGTCATTGCCCCAGAAGGACTCGCCGTCGATGATGAAGAAGGGCGCGCCAAACACGCCGGCGGCGATGGCGGCCTCGTTGGCGGCCCTGAGCCGCTCCTTCCATTGCGGCTCATGCCAGGCGGCCTGCGCCGCATCCGGGTCCAGGCCGCACTCCTGCGCCAAGGTCTTGAGCTGACTCTCATCATTCAGCGCCACGTCGCGGGTGAAGTAGGCCCGCAAGCCGGCCTTGGCCCAGGCCACGGCGCGCGCCGGATCCTGGGCATGCAGCCACCAGAACACCCGCGCGGCATTCTGGGTCGCGATGGGGAAGGCGCTGGGCTGCCGATAAGGCAGGCCGGCGAAGTAGGCCGAGCGGGCAAAGTCGCGCAGCACATAGTCGCGCTTGAGCGGATAGGCCACCGGGGCCTTCAGCTCGGCCGCCTGGAAGGTCACCCCCAGCAAAATGGCATGCCACTGCACCGGCCGGCCATGGCGGGCGGCCACGGCCGCGACCCACTCCGAGGCGATGTAGGAGTAAGGCGAGGAGAAATCGAAATAAAACTGCAGCGGGCTGCGCGGCATGGCCTGCAGGGCGCGTTCGGGAAAGGCGGGCTCGATCATGCAGCCACCTTAGTCCAAATCAGCGCGGCAGCACCCCCAGGGTTTTACCCAGGCACCCTGTGTTTCAGGGGCAATTTCCGCCCATCGGGCGCGGCTCGCACAAGCCTGAGCGGCCCAGCCCCCAGGGCATGAAGCGTTAGAGTAGAGCCGGGACGGCGCGTCGCATCGCACGGCGGCTGTGAATTGCATGGAGACCCCGGTATGGCGAGTGACAAGCTCTCGTTCAAGGCACAGCTCTTCGGCCTGCTGGCCTTGCTGCTCTTGCTGATGGCCAGCTCGGTCGGCGTGGCCCTGCGCTACCTCGATGTGCAGAACGAAAAGAACGACTACATCACCGATGTGGTGGCCGAGCGCGTCATCGTGGCCGAGCAATGGATCACCAGCTTGCTGGAGTCGGCCCGCCACATCCGCAACACCTTGATCCTGGACGAGCCGGCCCTGATCGGCAAGGAGCTGGTCGGGCTGCGTGAAGAGATCCAGGAGCGCAAAGACCATCTGGCGGAGCTGAAGAGGCTCAGCAACGATGTGGCTTCACGGCGCTTGTTCGAGCAGATCATTAGCGCACGCGAGATCTACCTGCCGCTGGAACAGGATTTCGCCCGGCTGATCGATACCGGCCAGTTCAAGGCGGCCAAAACGCAGTTGCTGACGACGGCGCGCCCGGCCCAGCTGGCCTATCTCGACCGGCTCTACAAATACATAGAACCGGCCCGTGAGCAAATGCGCAAGGCCGCCGCGGCCTCCACCGCCGAGATGGAGAGCGTGCGCCGCCAGGTCCTGGGCCTGGGCGTCTTGACGGTCTTGTTCGCCGGCCTGATCGGCTGGCGGGTAACGCGCAATATGCTGAGACAACTCGGCGGTGAACCGCAAGCCGCCGTGGCCTTTGCCAACCGCATCGCGCAGGGCGAACACCATCTGGAGGCACCGCTCGCGCGGGCCGACCAGCACAGCCTGATGCACGCGCTGAACGCGATGGCACGGGCCTTGACGCACAACCATCTGGCCAAGGAACGCAGCGACTGGATCAAGACCGGCCTGGCCGAGCTGAACCTGATCACCCGCCGCGAGCTGCCGCCGCAGGAGCTGGGGCAGGCAGTCTTGCGCTACGCGATGCACAGGCTGCAAGCCGTGGTGGGCGCCCTGTACTTCTACCAGGCCGGCAGTCAGGACTTGCAGCGGGTGGCGGCCGAGGGCTTGCTGGACGAGCCGGGCCAGAGCCGGCGCTTCCCGCTCGGCCAGGGCCTGGTGGGCGGGGCGGCCCAGAATGCCGAGCTGCAGCACATCAGCCCCCTGCCCGCGGGCTATCTGCGCGCCAGCTCGGGCACCGGCGAGGCCGCGCCCGCCGCCTTGCTGCTGCTGCCCCTGTTCGATGCCGGTGGCCTGATCGGCCTGCTGGAGCTGGGCGCCTTCCAAGGCTTTGACGAGATGGCGCTGGAGTTCAGCGAACTGGCCCGCGAGGGCATAGGCCTGGGCCTGGGCTCGGCCCTGTCCCGCCAGCGCACCCACGAGCTGCTGGCCACCACACAGGCGCAGAGCGAGGAGCTGCAAAGCCAGCAAGAGGAGCTGGAGCAGAACAACCAGGAGCTGCAAGCCCATGCTCAGGCCCTGGAGTCGCAGCGGCGCGAACTCGATCTGCGCAATGCCGAGCTGGGCGACAGCAGCCGTGAGCTGGAACGGCGAGCGCAGGAGCTGGAACAGGTCAGCCGCTACAAGTCCGAATTCCTGGCCAATATGTCGCACGAGCTGCGCACGCCGCTGAACAGCATGCTGATGCTGTCGGCCCTGCTGCAGGACGACCGCGAGCAATGTCTGAGCGAGAAGCAGAGCAAGTTCGCCGGCGCCATCCATGCCGCCGGCCAGGACTTGCTGAGCCTGATCAACGACATCCTCGACCTCTCCAAGATCGAGGCCGGCCAGGTCGAATACCTGTTCGAGCCCCACACGCTGGACGAGCTGATCGAACCGCTGCGCCAGATGTTCACACCCCTGGCCCAGCAAAAAGGCCTGCGCCTGGACTTCAGCCTGGCACCGGCCCTGCCCAGCCCGCTGCGGCTCGACCTGCGCCGCACCCAGCAGGTGCTGAAGAACCTGCTCTCCAATGCCATCAAGTTCACCCAGCAAGGCCAGGTCGAACTCAAGCTCCAGGCCCTGACGGCCGCCGACAGCCCGCTGGGCCAGGCCACGCTGGCCCTGGCCGTTAGCGACAGCGGCATCGGCATCGCGGCCGACAAGCAAGCCCTGGTGTTCGAGGCCTTCAAGCAGGCGGACGGCAGCATCAGCCGCAGCTATGGCGGCACCGGCCTGGGCCTGTCGATCTCGCGCCAGCTTGCGCAGGGCTTGCAAGGGCAGCTGAACCTGCTCAGCCAAATCGGCCAGGGCAGCACCTTCACCCTGCTGCTGCCGCTGGAACCCAGGGCCGGCGCCGCGGTAGATCCGCCGCCCCCGGCCAGCTCCAGCCCGGCGGCCGGCGCGCGCCTGCTGATCGTGGAAGACCACCCGACCGAGGCCTATGCCTTGAGCGAGCTGCTGAGCGGGCCCGGCATGCAGATCGACATCGCCAGCTCGGGCCGGCAGGCGCTGGACCGCTTGCAGCAAGCCCGCTACGACGCCCTGGTGCTGGACCTGGGCCTGGGCGATATGCGCGGCGAAGACCTGCTGCAGCAGATCCGCCAGCAACACAGCAGCGCCAGCCTGCCGGTGCTGGTGCACTCGGGCCGCCAGCCCACGCCCAGCCAGGAGCGCAGCCTGCGCCATCTGGCCCAGGCCCTGATCGTCAAGGGTGACCACAGCCCGGCCCGCGTCCGCCAGGACCTGCAAGCCCTGCTGGCCCAGCGCCCTCCGCCGGCCGACCAGGCCGCCGGCAGCAGCGCCCCAGCCGCCCCCGCAGCGACGGCATTGGCCGCAGAAATCAGCAGCCTGCGAGGCCGCACCGTGCTGCTGGCGGACGACGATATGCGCAATGTGTTCGCCATCGGCAGCTTGCTGAGCTACCACGGCGTGCGCCTGATCGAGGCCGAGAACGGGCACGAGGCCCTGAGCCTGCTGAGCGCCAACCCGCAGATCGAGCTGATCCTGATGGACATCATGATGCCGGAGATGGACGGCTACGCCGCCATGCGCGCCATCCGGGCCCTGGGCCCGGGCAGTGCCCACCCCGAGCAAGCCCGCCTGCCCATCATCGCCATGACGGCCAAGACCATGCCGGGCGACCGTGAGGCCTGCCTGGCCGCAGGCGCCAGCGACTACATCGCCAAGCCGCTGGACAAGGAGCAGCTGCTGTCCATGATGCAGGTCTGGCTAGGCCCCAGCCCGGCGCGCGCGAACGATGATTGAGCCCCGCCAAACCGGCGAACAGCAGGCCCTCAACGAGCTGGAGCTGATCGAGCTGGACCTGCTGGTTCAGGGCCTGTACCGGGCGCACCGGGTGGATCTGCGCTCCTACGCGACGGCCTCGCTGCAACGGCGCCTGCGGCGCTGGCTGGCCCTGCAAGGCCTGCCCAGCTTCTCCGCCGCGCTGCATCCCTTGCTGCGCGACGCTGCCCTGGTCCAGAGCCTGCTGCAACAGGTCACCGTGGGTGTGACCGAGATGTTCCGCGACCCCGCCGTGTTTCTGCGTCTGCGCGGCGAGGTCTTGCCGCATCTGGCCACCTCGCTGGCCATCAAGGTCTGGCATGCCGGCTGCGCCAGCGGCGAGGAGGCGTTCTCGATGGCCATCCTGCTGCGCGAGGCCGGCTTGGAGGCGCGCAGCCGCATCTACGGCACCGACATCAACGAGGCCGCGCTGGCGCGGGCCCGCCAGGGCGCGTACGCGGTCGAGAGCCTGCGTCTGGCCACCCGCAACTACCAGGCCAGCGGCGGCAAGCTGTCCTTCGGCGACTATTACCGCGTCGACCAAGGCCTGGCCTGGATGGACCCCAGCCTGAAGCAAGGCATGGTGTTCGCCAACCACAACGCCGTCGGCGATGCGGACTTCGGCGAGATGGACCTGATCCTCTGCCGCAATCTGCTGATCTACTACGACCGCGAGGCCAAGTCCCATTGCTTCAAGCTGCTGGACCGCAGCCTGCGCGTCGGCGGCTTCCTGGTCTTGGGCGCGCAGGAGACGCTGGAGCTGCAAAGCATCGCCGACCGCTACCAGGAATTGAGCCTGGGCTCACGCATCTACTGCAAGACGGCGGCCGCAGGCTAGACTGCAAAATGCCGCAAATCGCAGGCCTTGCCCACTCTTGCAAATGACTCAAGCCGAGGAATTGGTGCCCATCCTGGTCGTCGACGACCAAGCCAGCAATCTGCTGACGATGAAAAGCCTGCTCGAGAGCATGGGCCTGCCCCTGCAGGTGGTGAGCGCCGAAGACGGCAACCGCGCCCTGCGCCTGTGCCTGCAACAGCCATTCGCGCTGATTCTGCTCGATGTGCAGATGCCCGGCATGAATGGCTACGAGGTGGCCGAGCTGCTGCGCAGCCACCCCAAGACCGGCACGCTGCCGATTATTTTTGTCACCGCCGGCCTGACCAACACGCCCCATGTGATCCGGGGTTATGAATCGGGTGCGGTGGACTATCTGCCCAAACCCCTGGACCGCCATCTGCTGACCAGCAAGGTCAGGGTGTTTACCGAGCTATTCCAGCAGCGCCGCCAGCTGGAACGCCACGAAGAACATCTGGAGGCCGAGGTGAGGCGCCGCAGCGCCGAGCTGCTGGCCCTCAACACCGAGCTGGAGCAGCGGGTGGAAGAACGCAGCCAGCAGCTCCAGCAGGCCTTGCTGCGAGTGGTTGAGGCCGAGCAGCATGCGGCGCTTGGCCGCCTGGTGGCCGGCATCGCGCACGAGATGAACACGCCGATCGGCAATATCCTGCTGGGCGCCACCACCCTCAGTGCCGAGCTGGCACGGCTGGGCAGCCTGCTCAAGGCCGACAAGGTGTCGCGCCAGGAGCTGCTGGCCCTGGGCGAGCAAGGCCACAGCGCGGCGCTGATGATAGAAGCCAACGCCTCCCGGGCGGCGGCCCTGGTGAGCAATTTCAAGGAGCTGGGCTCGCTGTCCAGGCCCGAGGCCCCGGCTCAGTTCGATCTGGCTGGCACGCTCGAAAGCTGCTTGCTGGACATGAGTTCCCAGCTGCAAGCCGCCCGGGTGCAGCTGCAGCTCGACATCAAGGCCGGCAGTGGCATCGGCTTCCCCGAGGCGCTGCGCCGCATCGTCACCATCCTGGTCAACAACTCGCTGGTGCATGCCTTCAAGCACCAGGCCCAGCCCTGCATACGCCTGCAGGCCCAGCTCACGAGCGACCAGCTGCTGCTCGGCTACAGCGACAACGGCTGCGGCGTCAACCCGGCCAATCTGCCCCGGCTCTTCGACCCCTTCTTCACCACCCGGCTGGGCCAGGGCGGCTCGGGCCTGGGCCTGAGCATCGTGCGCAAGCTGGCGGTGGAGCAGATGAAGGGCGAGGTCCGCGCCAGCGCCCCGGCGGGCGAGGGCCTGCGGCTGGACTTCCGCTGGCCGCTGGGCCAGGCGGAGATGCCGGTCTGATCAAGCCAGCGCGCGGCCGATCAAAATCTTCTGCACCTCGGACGTGCCCTCGTAGATCTGGCAGACCCGCACATCGCGGTAGATGCGCTCCACCGGGAAGTCGCTCAGATAGCCATAGCCACCGTGAATCTGGATCGCCTCGGAGCAGACGCGCTCGGCCATCTCGGTGGCGAAGAGCTTGGCCATGGCGGCCTCTTTCAGGCAGGGCAGGCCGGCATCCTTGAGCGCGGCGGCATGCCAGATCAGCTGGCGGGCGGCCTCGATCTGGGTGGCCATCTCGGCCAGCTTGAACTGCATGGCCTGGTGATTGAAGATGGGCTGGCCGAAGGTGACACGGTCCTTGCTGTAGCGCAATGCCGCTTCAAAGGCGGCGCGCGCCATGCCCACGGCCTGCGAGGCGATGCCGATGCGGCCGCCCTCCAGTCCGGAGAGCGCGATCTTCAGGCCCTGGCCTTCTTCGCCCAGGCGGTTGGCGGCCGGCACACGGCAGTTCTCGAACACGATCTGGGCCGTGTCGCTGGCATGCTGGCCCATTTTTTCTTCGACGCGGGCCACCACATAACCCGGCGTGTTGGTGGGCACGACGAAAGCGCTGATACCTTTCTTGCCGGCGGCCTTGTCGGTCACCGCCATGACGATGGCCACATCGCCATGCTTGCCGCTGGTGATGAATTGCTTGACGCCGTTCAGCACATAGTCCTCGCCCTCGCGCACCGCCGTGGTCTTCAGGCCGCCCGCCTCCGAGCCCACATGGGGCTCGGTCAGACAGAAGGCGCCCAGCATCTCGCCGCGTGCCAGCGGGCGCAGAAACTGCTGCTTCTGCGCCTCGTTGGCAAAGGCCATCAGGATGGAGCAGACCGGGCAGTTGTTGACGCTGACCACGGTGGAGGTGGCGCCGTCGCCGGCGCCGATTTCCTCCAGGATGATGCTGAGCGCCAGATAGTCCAGGCCCGCGCCGTCGTACTCGGTGGGCACGGCCACGCCGTAGCAGCCCAGCTCGGCCAAACCCTTCAGTTCAGCGGCCGGGAAATGATGGGTCTTGTCCCACTCGGCCGCCTTGGGGGCGATCTGGTCTTGCACATAGGCGCGCACGGCGTCTTGGACGGCGCGGTGGTCTTCGGAGAGGATCATGGAGAGTCCTTGTTCTGGGTCGAATGATGAAATCAAAAAGTAAGTAGCCTCTCACCCCACCAAGGGGCACCGTTGAGCGGCTGCGGGCGCGCCGTCCTTGGCCGCGCGGCCCCAGGAGTGCAAGGTGAAACCAAGGCCGTCGACATTGAGCCGCAGGCGCTCACGCTGGCCTGGCGTCAGCCCCTGTTGCTGGCTCAGCCAACTCGCTCTCTGGGCGGGCGGCACGCCTTGCTGGGCCAGGGCCAGCGCTAGTTGCGCCGCCCGGTGCTCCAGCAAAAGATCGGCCTGCCGAGCCGGGTAGCTGGCATAGCCCATCTGGCCCACATCCAGCAGGATCTGCCCGATCGGATTGCGCCAGGGCAGATTGAAAAGCGAGAACTCGGCCTGGCTCTGCGCCTGCAGTTCCAGCGCTTGCAGCAAGGCTTCCGGCCCGGCCTTGGCCGCTTGCTGGCGCGCCAACCAGCGCGCATCGCTGGCCTGGATGAGGGCCTGCGGCATCAGGCCGAACTGGCAGCGCGTGCGCTGGATGAGCCCCGCCTCGGCTTGCAAGCTCGGCGCCTCGACGCGACCACACAAAGCCCCCAGTTCTTGAAACAACTGGGCGGCGAAGAATGACTCAGCCGCCATCCAGGCCCCGGCGTCCTTCGCTCGTGCAGGCAAGGGGCCTAACTCTGCCGCCAACTGCGGGGCGAGCGCCGCCTGGGCCGCCAACAGCGCCGTCAAAAAGCGCAAACGCTGGCTCTCGATCCGCCAGGCCACCGCCGTGGACTGCAGACTTTGACTGCCCTGCAGCTGGGCATGGCTCAGGGCGCGGTAGCGGCCCAGGGCTTGGCTCAG
The DNA here is from genome assembly GCF_014204525.1 of Roseateles oligotrophus. Lineage (GTDB taxonomy): Bacteria > Pseudomonadota > Gammaproteobacteria > Burkholderiales > Burkholderiaceae_C > Paucibacter_A > Paucibacter_A oligotrophus_A. The sequence continues at coordinate 102,506 of NZ_JACHLP010000012.1, read as the reverse complement.
CGCGGCGGCTTGGCCCGCCTGCTGCGACCGGGAGGCCAGCACAGCTTGCAGCTCCAAACCGCGTACGCAGGCTTGCAGGCCCTGCAAATGCAGCGCCACCGGCAGCGCGGCATATTGATCAGACAAGGTTTGGATCAGCGCTCGCGCTGGTTGCACCGGCTCCTGCAGGGTCTTGCGCCCCTCGGCCAGCGCATCCGCCAGCTCGGCACAACGCTGCAGCAAGGGCGCCTGCCGCTGCAGGCTCTGGCGCAGGGCGGGCACCTCACCCTGCCACAAGGCCAGGCAATCTTGCCGGTCCCAACGACAGGCCCACAACGCGTCGCCAACCTCGGGCTTCAACTCGGGCACGCTGGCCTTGGGCTCGGCCTGACCCGCCCACAAGGCCTGGCCCTGGACCGAGGGCGATTGCTGCGAGCCCACGAACAGGCCCGTCAGATCAAAAAACACATTCGCCTCGGCAACCCCGATCGACGTCGAGGGCTGCAGGCTGGGCGGGCGCGGCTGGGGCCGCGCATCCACCCAGCGGTTATTGCTGGCCAGCCATGCCAAGACCAGCAGGGCCAGCAACAAGCTCAGACCCGCCAAGAACAAGAACATCCTTCGAACCGCTTGCTTCAAACGCCTGCCCTTCTCTCTTATTGCTGGATCGACTGCGGCCTCACCAAGCCAAGGCCTGCCCCTCGTAATCGAGGAAAGCGCCATTGTCTGCCGGGCTCAAGCCGGCCAGCGTCGCCCGCATGCCGGCCACGCTGGTCTGCACATCGATATCGGCGTCCTCGCCGCCCATCTCGGTGCGCACCCAGCCGGGGTGCAGGCTGAGGCAGATGGCGCGGCCTTGCAGTTCCAGGGCCACGTCTTTCAGATAGGAGTTGAGCGCCGCCTTGGAGGCGCGGTAAAGGCTGCTGCCCTTGCCGCTGCGCAAGCCCATGGAGCCCATGCGCGAAGACAGCAGGGCCAGCCTGGCCTGGGGCGCCAGCGCGTCCAGCAGCTGCGGCACGACCCGCATGGGGCCCAGCACATTGGTCTGCATCACCTGGGCGAACTCGGCCTCGGTGGGCAGTTGGCGGATATGGGCCGTGCGCGGGCCGAAGACGCCGGCCACCACGGCCACCTCGTCGAATTGATAGCCATCAATCTGCCAGGCCAGGCCGGACACGCTGGCCGCATCGCTGACATCCAGCTGCAAAGCCACGGCGCCCAACTCGCGCAGGCGCTGCAAGCCGGCCTCGTCGCGGGCGGTGGCAACCACCCGGGCGCCGGCCGCACGGGCCTGCCTGACCCACTCCAAACCGATGCCCCGCGAGGCGCCCACCACCAAAACACCAGCCATCGTCCGTCCTTTTGCCGCCCCATGCCGCGGGGCCAATTCTGCCCCAGGCCCGTGCATCCATTTCGTTAGAATGAGAACCATTCTTATTTGAACCAGATGCCCGCCGTGTCGCCTGTTCTCGCCCCTACCCCGCCCGCTGCCGCCCTGGGGCCGCAGCTCGGCCAGCTGTATGCCCAGCACCATGGCTGGCTGCTGGCCTGGCTGCGCGGCCGGCTGCGGGGCGACGGCCAGCAGGCGGCCGATCTGGCGCAAGACACTTTCATGCGCCTGCTGCTGGCGCGCGATGCCCTGGACACGCTGGCCGGCCTGCAAACGCCGCGCGCCTGGCTGTGCACCACCGCCCGCCACCTGCTGGTGGACCGGGCGCGGCGCCAGGCCATCGAGCTGGCCTATCTGCAGGCGCTGAGCCAGGCCAACACCCAGCACTATCAGCCCTCGCCCGAGCAAGAGCTGATCGCCGTGCAGACCCTGGCGCAGATAGGCGCCGCCCTGGAAGGCGCCGCGCCCAAGGCCGGCCAGGCCTTTGTGCTGCACTATCTGGAGGGGCTCACCCAGCAGCAGGTGGCGGCGCGCCTGGGCGTGTCCGGCCGCATGGTGCAGAAATACCTGGTGCAGGTGCTGAGCCGCTGCGCCCTGGCGGCATGAAGCAGCAGCAACAGCCCCTGTCAGACGCCGCCATCGCCGAGCAAGCCGCCCAATGGGTGGCCAGGCTGACGGCCGACGACCCCGCCGAACAGGCCCGCGCCCGGGCCGGCTTTGCCAGCTGGCAGGCCGCCGACGCCCGCCATGCCCGCGCCGGCGCCGCCCTGCAAGCCCTGCTGGGGCAGTTGGCCCAGACCCCGCCGGCCGCCGCCGGCCGCTGCCTGCAAGCCGGTGCGCTGGCGGCCCGGGCCGCCGGGCGCAGCAGGCGCCAGCATGCCGGCGCCACCGCCCTGGCGCTGGCCCTGCTGCTGGCCCTGCCGAGCTGGCTGGCGCTGCAAGCCTGGCCTGCGGCCTGGTTGCTGGCCGACCTGCGCACCGGCCACGGCCAATGGAGCGAGCAGCGCCTGGCCGACGGCAGCCTGCTGCGCCTGAACGGCGGCAGCGCCGTCAGCCTGCACTTCGACGACCAGCGCCGCGTGATCGAGCTGGCACAGGGCGAGCTGCTGATCGACGTGGCGTCCGACCCCCAGCGGCCCCTGCTGGTGCGCACGCCGCAGGGCGAGATCCGCGCCCTGGGCACGCGCTTCGTGGTCAGCCGGCAAGGCGCGGAGGCGACCGAGCTGAGCATGCTGGAGTCCCGCACGGCCGTGCGCGCCAGCGGCACCACATCGGAACAAGTCGTTATGGCCGGCCAGGCCTTGCGCATCGAAGCCGGCCGCAGCTGCACGCTCACGCCCATTGACGCCGCCGCCGTCGAGGCTGCCTGGCAGGGCCGCCAGCTGGTGGTCAACGAACGGCCGTTGGCCGAGGTGCTGGACACCCTGGCCCGCCACCGCCCCGGCCTGCTGCGCTACGACCGCGCCGCCATCGAAGGCCTACGCGTCAGCGCCGTGCTGCCGCTGGACCAGCCCGAACAAGCCCTGCGCCTGCTGGTCACCAGCTTCCCGCAGCTGCGCATGCGCAGCACGCTGGCGGGCTGGGTGATGTGGGTGGATGTGGGGGAGCTGCCGTGACGGGTAGGTCGGGTTAGCGCAGCGTAACCCGACATTCCCTCAGCGCCGCACCAGCCGACAGTCTCTATCACCCTGCCCCCAATCCGCCGGATACACCCCCGCAGCCACATAGCGGCCAAAGCTGGACCACGGCCAGTCGCCCGCAGCACTGGCCAAGCCGTGTTTCACGGGGTTGTAGTGGATGTAGTCGATATGGCGGGCTAGGTCTGCCTCGTCGCGCAGCACATGCTCCCAAAAACGTTGCTGCCAAATGGCTTGCTGGCCCTTTGCAAGACGGGCCGGACTGGGTGCTTCCAACAATGCAGGTGGGCAATGTTTGGTGAACCACGTTTTGATGAGTCGCCAGCGGGTTGAAAAGTCGGCGTCCTGCGCAGGCAGGGTCCAAATGCAGTGCAGATGATCGGGCAGAACCGCAATGGCATCCAGGGCGTAGGGGCGGCTTTGGCGCACCGTTTTAAACGCCTGCCGCAACACCGCGACCGCCTCGGCCGAAGCCAGAACAGGCCGCCGTCCCTCGATCACCACGGTAAAGAACAGCGTGCCGCCGGGAGCAAAGGCGCGTCGGTATTGCATGGGTGATTTACCAGGGAGTTGTCGGGTTACGCTGCGCTAACCCGACCTACGGCGGCTGTCCATCTGTTCAATATACGCCCAGCCCCTGAATAAATTTTCACCCCCCGGTTCCACAAATCCTTTCTCGCCCGTCATGCACAGGAGATCAACACCACCGGGCGCCCGAGCGCCTCCATTTCCCATGCCTGTGACTTTGAGAAATACCCGCCTCCGCCTGCATCCCGTCGCTCTGGCCCTGGCCTTGGCCAGCTGGGCCGGCAGCGGCCATGCCCAAACTGGCGCCGCGCCCCAGGCGGCCGTGCGCGTCTACAACATCCCGGCCGGCCCGCTGGCCGAGGCACTGAACCGCTTCGCCCAGGCGGCGGGCCTGTCCATCGCGGTGGATGCCGGCCGCCTCGCCGGCCTGCGCTCACCCGGCCTGAGCGGCAGCCACAGCCCGGCCAGCGGCTTTGCCGAACTACTGCGGGGCAGCGGCTACGAGGCGGCGCGCACCGAGGTGGGCTATGTGCTGCGCCCGGCCGGCCCCGCGCCCACGCCGGCCGCCACCGCAGCACCCGCAGCCGCGCCGGCCGCCCCGGCCATTGAGCCGGCGCTGCCGGTGGTACGCGCCCGGGTCCAGGCCTTGCGGGCCAGCAGCGAGGGCTCGGCCTCCTACACCGTGCCCATCACCAGCGCGGCCACCGGCCTGAGCCTGGGCCTGCGTGACACGCCGCAGTCCGTCACCGTGCTGACCCGCCAGCGCCTCGACGACCAGGGCGTGCTGGACCTGGGCCAGGCCCTGGCGCAAACACCCGGCGTGTCCACCAACCAGGGTGATACCGAGAGGGCCGACTACAGCGCGCGCGGCTTCGAGATCAACAACTTCCTGATCGACGGCGTGCCGGTGCGCTTCAGCGAGAGCTGGGGCTATGGCATCGCTGGCCTGGACATGGCCTTGTTCGACCGCGTCGAGGTGGTGCGCGGGGCGGCCGGCCTGCTGACCGGCTCGGGCGCGCCGGCCGCCGCCGTCAATCTGCTGCGCAAGCATGCCGACAGCAAGACGCTGGCCGGCGAACTGAGCCTGGGCCTGGGCAGCTGGGGCCTGCGCCGCGCCGAGGCCGATGTGAGCACGCCGCTGAGCGCCGACGGGCGCTGGCGCGCCCGCCTGGTGGCCACCCACCAGGAGCAGGAGTCCTACACCCGCATGTACTCGCGTAAGAAGACTGCCCTGTATGGCGTGGTCGATGTCGATCTGAGCCCCGGCACACGCCTCAGCCTGGGTCTGGACTGGCGCCAGACCGCACCGCGCGGCGTGGTCTGGGGCGGCACGCCGATGTGGTTCTCCGATGGCACGCCCATCCCGGTCGATCGCGGCGAAACCACGACGGCGGACTGGACCTTCTGGGACAACGGCATGCAAAGCGCCTTCGCCCAGCTTGAACAGCGCCTGGCCGGGGGCTGGAAGCTCAAGGCCAGCGCCACCCGCATCAAGGGCAACGTAGACGCCGTCCTGTTCTACGTCAGCGGCGCACCCGACAGGCTGACCGGCCTGGGCCTGGAGCCCGGCCCCAATCGCTACAAGGGCACAAGCAGCAGCGACACCCTGGACCTGCAGGCCAGCGGCCCCTTCTCGGCCTGGGGCCGGCGCCACGAGCTGATGCTGGGCGCCAATCTGGCGCGTGAGCAAAGCCGCAACAGCGGCCACGATTCCCTGACCAAACCCGCCGTGCCGACCGGGCCTTATCCGCAGTGGGACGGCCGCTATCCGCGCCCTGATTTTTCTGCCAGCCCCAGTTGGACCATGCTGCGCGAAGATCGGCTGGCCGCCGCCTATGCCGCCACGCGGCTGAGCCTGAGCGACTCGCTCAAGGCCGTGCTGGGCACCCGCCTGAGCAGCCAGAAGGTGCGGCGCGAGGAGTCGGGCGTCGTCTATCAGGATCATCACAAAGCCATCCTGACGCCTTATGCCGGCCTGGTGCAGGACCTGGGCGAGCAGGTTTCGGCCTACCTCAGCCACACCGCCATCTTCCAGCCGCAGACCGAGCGCGACTGGCAGGCGCGCACGCTCACACCCATACGCGGCAACAGCCAGGAGCTGGGCCTCAAGGGCGAGTTCCTGGACGGTGAGCTGAATGCCTCGCTGGCCCTGTTCCGCATCCAGCAAGACAACTTGGCCCAGCCCGACCCGCGCGGCAACATCCCCGGTGCGCAACCGGCCGAGCAGGCCTTTGTCGAGGCCCTGGGTGCGCGCACCCAGGGCGTGGAGGCCGAGATCAGCGGCCAGCTCGCGCCGCAGTGGCAGGCCTCGCTGGGCCTGGCGCATTTCAAGGCCAGCGATGCCAGCGGCCAGGCCATCAACACCCAGATGCCGCGCACCCAGCTCAAGCTCTTCACCAGCTACCGCCTGGGCGGCGCCCTGCAAGGCCTGACCCTGGGCGGCGGGCTGAACTGGCAGAGCCGCTTCTACGCGGGGGCGACTCATCCCTTGGGCCAGCAGGTGGAGGTCGAGCAACAAGCCTATGCCCTGCTCAATCTGATGGCCCGCTACGAGATCAACCGGCATTGGCAGGCCAGCCTGCACATCGACAATGCGCTGGACAAGACCTACCAGACGGGCTTGTTCAGCAGTGCCATACGCAAATGGGGCGAACCGCGTTCGCTGAATTTCTCGGCGTCTTACCGGTTCTGAGCCCGCGCACAAGGCCCGGAAGGGGCTTGTGGCTGGCGAAGGCCCAGACACGATACAAGTGGCTGGGCTGAGCCCGCGCACAAGGCCCGGAAGGGGCTTGTGGCTGGCGAAGGCCCAGACACGATACAAGTGGCTGGGCTGAGGCCGCACACAAGGCCCGGAAGGGGCTTGTGGCTGACGAAGGCCCAGCCACGATACAAGTGGCTGGGCTGAGGGAGCGCACAAGCAAGGTAGGTCGGGTTAGCGCCAGCGTAACCCGACGTTTCCGCGGCTTGTCGGGTTACGCTGCGCTAACCCGACCTACGGCAGAGCCCGCGCACAAAGGCCCGGAAGGGGCTTGTGGCTGGCTCAGCCGATCAAGCACAAAGCCTGCGCTCCCCCAGTCACGGCATCCACCACCAGGCGGCGATCAAACGAGGCGAGTTGGCCGCCGTGGGACTGGGCCAGGGCCAGCAGATAGCTGTCGGTGATCTGGGAGGAGTGCAGCAGGCGGCTGGCGGTTATGCGCGGCGCATCCAGCAGGCTCAGCTCGTCGGCCCAGAAGCGATGGCCAGGCAGGGCGCGCAGCCCGGCCAGCAGCGGCAGCACGGCCGCCGGCGTGCCCGGCGAGCCCGGGTAGCGCGGGTGGCCGACGATGCGCAGCAAGCCGTTCTCGGTCAGCGGGCAGGTGGCGAAGGCAGGGCTGCCCTGCTGCTCAAACCAGGCATGGGCCGCGTCGTGCTGCACATGGGCGGGGTCCACCAGGGCGATCAGCACATTCACATCCAGCAGATAGGCCTTGGCCGGCTTGCCTGCCTTCACAGCAGTTCCTCGCGCAACTGGTTCACCAGCTCCGGGGTCACCGGCAGGGCCTGCGCCTTGCGCGCCAGCAAGGGAATGCCGTTGCGCGCCGCCGAGGCTGCAGCGCCCGCGCCGGGCTCAGGCTGCAAGGCCTTGCGAGCCAGGGCCGAGATCACCTCGCCCAAGGTTTTGCGTTCACGCTCGGCCATGCTTTTGGCCACCAGCAGCACATCGTCATCCAGGCTCAAGGTGGTTCGCATCACGGTCTCCCTGCACAACGCATCAAACATCAGATGCCAGAAATTCTAACGCGGAGCCGGCGAAAGTTCATGTGGCTCATTCAGATAGAATGCGACCCATTCTCATTTAACAAAGGTGCAGCGCACCGCTTTCCGGGGTGTCTGCCGTGCCAACCGTCCTCGCCCAAGCTGTTGCCACCCCGGCCCCTGGGTCTCAACAGCTCGGCCAGCTGTATGCCCAGCACCATGGATGGTTGCTGGCCTGGTTGCGGCGCAAGTTGGGCGATGCGCATCAGGCGGCCGATCTGGCACAGGACACTTTTGTGCGCCTGCTGCTCAGCCCCGCCGCCCTGCCTGCCCTGCCCGAGCTGCGCGAGCCGCGCGCCTACCTGAGCACCGTGGCCTCCCGGCTGCTGCTCAACCATTACCGGCGCCTGTCGCTGGAGCAGGCCTGGCTGGCCGCGCTGGCCCACAGCCCCGAGCCCCTGGCCGCCTCGCCCGAGCAGCGCCTGGCCCTGCTGCAAAGCCTGCAAGCCATCGATGCCCTGCTGGACGCCCTGCCGGCCAAGGTGCGCAGCGCCTTTTTGCTATCGCAGCTGGAGGGCCTGAGCTATGCCGAGATCGCCCTGCAGCTGGGCGTGACGGTGCGCAGCGTCAAGCGCTATATGGCCCAGGCTTTCGAGGAATGCCTGATGCTGGATTTATGAGCGCCGAGCCCGACGCACGCCCGCTGGACCGGGCCGTGGCCCGGGCGGCGGCGCAGTGGCTGATGCGCTTGCATGGCGGTGAGCTGAGCGGGGCCGAGCTGCAGGCCTGCGAACGCTGGCGCGCCGCTGACCCCGAGCATGAGCGGGCCTGGCAGCGCGCCCAGGCCCTAGCCCAGCGCCTGGGCCAGCTGCCGCGCGGCCCGGCGCTGGCGGCGCTGAACCGGCCACGCGGGGCCGGGCGCCCGGGGCGCCGCCAGGCGCTGGGCGGCCTGGTGGCCCTGCTGGCCGGCGCACCGGCGGCCTGGCTGCTGTGGCCCGAGACCAGCGGCGAATACAGCAGCGCCATCGGCCAGCGCCGCGAGCTGCGGCTGCCGGACGGCAGCCAGCTGCACCTCAATACCGACACGGCCATCACGCTGCACTTCGGCGCCAGCGAGCGCCGCATCGCGCTGCGCCGGGGCGAGATCCGGGTCGATACCGCCGCCGACCCCGGCCTGCAGCGCCCCTTCCTGGTGGACACGGCCCAGGGCCGGCTGCGGGCGCTGGGCACGCGCTTTCTGGTGCGCGAGTTGAGCGGGGCGCAAACCCTGCTGCTGGTGGAGCAGGGAGCGGTGGAAATCAGCCCCAGCCAGGGCGCTGTGCGCGTGCTGCAAGCCGGCCAGCAAAGTGTTTTCAGCAACGATGGCGCGCAGGCGCCGCAACCGGCCGCAGCCCAGGCGGCGGCCTGGACGCGCGGCCTGCTGTTCGCCCACGAGATGCGGCTGGACGAGTTCGCAGCCGAGCTGTCCCGCCACCGCCCCGGCCTCTTGCGCTGCGAGCCGGCTGTGGCCGGGCTGCGCATCAGCGGCGCCTTCCAGCTCGACCGCATCGACGCCGTGCTGGACGCCCTGCCCCTGACCCTGCCGCTGCGGGTCGTGCGGCGCACGCGCTGGTGGGTCACGCTGGCGGCACGCTAACTTTTTTCGCCGACGGCTGTCCCCTTTCTCTGTGCCCCCGTGTCATGGCTTGGAGTACCCACCATTTCACGAAAGCTCAGATCCCTTCATGTTTGCTTCCCTCCCTCATTCCCCGCGCACCCTGCGCCGCGGCTTGGCCCTGCTGAGCCTGAGCACCATCGCCCTGGCCGGCCAGCAAGCCCTGGCCCAGCAGCCCGCCGCCAATCAAAACATAGCTGTCAAAACACACAGCATCCCGGCCGGCCCGCTGGGCGAGGCGCTGGCCTTGTTCGCCGCCAGCGCGGGGGTGTCGGTGCAGCTGGACCCGACCCTGGTGGCGGGCCGGCGCGCGGCCGGCCTGAACGGCAGCTTCGCCCCGGCGGCCGGCTTTGCCCGCCTGCTGGAAGGCACGGGCCTGCAGGCGCTGGAGGCCGCACCCGCCGTCTACGTGCTGCGCGCCGCGCCGGCAGCGGTGTCGGCTACCGGCCCGGCCGCCGATGCGCCGGCCCTGCCGGTGGTGAGGGCTCGCGCCAACGCCCTGCAGGAAAGCGCCAACGGCCCGGTGCTGGGCTATGCCGCGAAGCGCAGCGCCACGGGCGGCAAGATGGATCAGGCGATCAGCGAGATTGCGCAGTCCGTTTCGGTGATCGCTGCGCATGAGTTGCAGGCCCGCGATGTGCAAAGCGTGCAGGAGGCGCTGCGCTACACGGCCGGGGTGTCCACCGAGCAGTACGGCTTCGAGAACCGGGGCTTCGACTGGTTTCTGATTCGCGGCTTCGGCACCCAGGCTGGCGGCAATTTCCGCGACGGGCTCAAGCTGGGCGATGTCTACGACCTGGTCATCGCCAATGAGACCTATGGCCTGGAGCGGGTCGAGATCCTGAAGGGCCCGTCCTCGGTGCTGTTCGGCCAGGGCGATGCCGGCGGCATCGTCAACCGCGTCAGCAAGCAGCCCGGCGCCGAGGCCTTGCGCGAGGTGGGCGTGCAACTGGGCACGTTCGGGCGCAAGCAATTGATGGCCGATGTGGGTGGCGCGCTGGACGAGGCCGGCCGGCTCAGCTACCGCCTGGTGGCCACCGGCCTGGACAGCGAATCGCAGACCCGCTACCCCAACGGTGCGGCCGTGGCCAACAAGCGCCTGTATGTGGCGCCCTCGCTGCTGTGGCAGGCCTCGGCCGACACCTCGCTGACCCTGCTGGCCGAGGCCATGGACAACCGCGCGGGCGACGATATCTGGTATCTCACCGGCGCCGATGGCGAGCCGAGCCATGTGCTCGAAGGCGAGCCGGCCTATAGCTGGCTGAAGAACAAGCACCAGTTGCTGGGCTATCAGCTGCGCCACCGCTTCAATCCCGAGTGGGAGCTGCGCCAGAACTTCCGCCAGGTCCATGCCAAGGGCAGCAAGCATCACTTCTGGACCCGTCGGGCGGAAGACGGCTACACCCAGAACCGCACGGCCGTGCTGCACCGAAACAACTTCGATCAAACCCAGCTGGACACCCAGCTCGAAGGCCGGCTGGCCCATGGCGCGTTGACGCACCGGCTGTTGCTGGGCCTGGACTGGAACGGTTTTCGCGGGCGCAGCCTCGGCTGGACGGCCGAGGCCCCGCCGCTGGACCTGCGCCAGCCCATCTATGGCCAGGCCATCCCCGAGCCCACGACACTTGATGGCGACGAGAGCCAACGCCGCCAGGACCTGGGCTTTTATGTGCAGGACCAGATCCAGCTCGGGCCGCAGTGGCTGCTCAACCTGGGCGGGCGCTGGGACCGCAGCAAGTCTCATGTCAAGGACCCCGTCTACCAGACCGATGTGCGCGTCGACGCGCGCGCCTTCTCCGGCCGTGTGGGCCTGAGCTACCGGCTGGCCGGCGGCGTCACGCCCTATGCCAGCTATGCCGAGTCCTTCCAGCCCGAGAGCGGCACGGCCTCCAACGGCAAGCCCTTTGTGCCCACTCTGGGCCGCCAGTTCGAGTTGGGGCTGAAGGTGGCGCCCGAGCACGGCCGCACGCTGTGGACGGTGGCGCTGTTCGAGCTGAGCAAGTCCAATGTCCTGACGCCGGACCGGGCCGACCCCAAGGAGCGCATGAAGCAGACCGGTGAAATCCGCTCGCGCGGCCTGGAGCTGGAAGCGCGCGGCGAGATCGCCCGGGGCCTGAGCCTGGTCGGCAACTATGCCTACAACAATGTGATCGTGACGCGCAGCGACGGCCCCGACCTGGGCAAGACGCCGATTCAGGTTCCCAAACACATGGCCTCGGCCTGGCTGGACTACAGCGGCTTCGGCGGCCAGCTGAATGGCCTGGGTCTGGCTGTGGGCTGGCGCCATGTGGGCGAGCGCCAGAACGATGCCAGCAACACCGCCGCGCCGCAGCCGGCCTACGATCTGGCCGACCTGTCCGTCTATTACGACCGCGGCGCCCTGCGCCTGGCCCTGAATGTGTCGAATGCGCTGAACAAGAAATATGTGCAGTCGCGCGCCTGGGGCTCGACCTATATGGGCATGGAACGCAACGCCACGCTCAGCGCCAAATACCGCTTCTGAACGGCGGCAAGCCAACTCGACCCAGGGAAGTGCAGCGAAAGGCAGGCAGCGGGCGCCTGCACGTGCCCAGGCATACTCGCGCCTCGACGCCGCCCTAACCCTGCACACCCATGCCCGCCCAGTCCCCCACAGCCGCAGCCCCGGACACGCCGCACGCGCGCCCGCGGCTGCGGCTGCTGGGCGGCTTCGAGCTTTGCAACGCGCAAGGCGAACCGCAGGCCCTGCCCTACGACAAGGCGCGCGCCCTGCTGGCCATGCTGGCCCTGCAAACCGGGCCCTTGCAGCGCGAGGGCCTGGCCGAAACCCTGTGGCCCGACTCGGCCCTGCCCCAGGCCCGCGCCAATCTGCGCCGCGCCCTGTTCGATCTGCGCCGCTGCCTGGACGGCCTGGGCCTGCAACCCAGCCTGCCGGCCGACAAAAAACAAGTGCAGCTGCTGCACGAGGGCCTGAGCCTGGACTGCCAGGACTTTGCCCAGGCCCAGCTGGACGCCACCAGCCCCCAGCGCGAGGCCCGCCGCCAGGCCTTGCAGCAATGCCAGAGCCTCTACCGCGGCCCCTTGCTGGCCGGCCTGGCCCTGAGCGAGGCCCCCGGCTTCGAGCAATGGCTGGCGCCGCGCCGCGAGGCCTTGCAGCGCCAGGCCTTGCGCAGCCTGCAAGCCCTGGCCCAGTTGCAGGAGGAAGACGGCGACAGCGCCGCCGCCCTCGCCAGCGCCCACCAATGCCTGGCCCTGGACCCCTGGTGCGAGGCCGCGCTGCGCCGCTGCATGCACCTGGCCGGGCCGGCGCAGACGGGCGAGGCGCTGGCCTTGTTCGAACGCTTCCGCGCCCGGCTGCACGGCGAACTGAAGGCCCAGCCGCAAGAAGAAACCCAGGCCCTGGCCCGGCAGCTGCGCCAGGCCCAGGCCGGGCCGGCCGAGCCGCCCCTGCCGGCCCGGCCCGAGCGCCGCCGCGTCGTCGCCCTGGCCTGCGAATGGGGCCTGATTGAGGCCCTGCAAGCCCAGGCCGAGGAGTCCCTGGCCTCCGAGCAAATAGCCCGTCAGATGCAGCGGCAGCTGAGCCAGGCGCGCGAGCTTTTGCTGGCCCAGGGCGCCCATGTGCAAAGAGCCGAGGGCGGCGAGTTGCTGGCCTTTTTCGGCCACCCGCAGGCGCTGGAGCAGGCGCCGCGCCTGGCCCTGTCGGCCGCGTGGCAGCTGCTGCGCCTGCCGCGCGAGCCATGCCTGGATCTGCGCCTGGGCCTGCATGCGGGCTGGGTGCATGCGGCACCCGAGCAGGCCTCGCCGGACGGCGTCGGCGCCATCTCCCGCCAGGCCCGCAGACTGGCCTTGCTGGCCGACGCAGGCCGGGCCCAGGTCAGCGCCGAGCTGTGCCAGCAAAGCGAGCGCCACCACCGCTTCGAGCCCGCCGCGCCCGACGGCAGCGCCGCCCTGCTGAGCAGCGGCCCCGGCGGCCGGGCCGAGCTGCTGCGCCAGCTGCTGCCCATGGTCGGCCGCGAGGCCGAGCTGGCGGCCTTGCTGCAGCAATGGGCCGAGGCCGAAGGCCAGGCCCGCGCCGTCTGGCTGCAAGGCGAGCCCGGCCTGGGCAAGACCCGTTTGCTGCAGGCCCTGCGCCAGGCCGCCCATGCGGCAGCACCCGCCCTGCAAGGGCCGCGCGTGCTGCAGCTGCAATGCCGGCCCGAGACCTTGCACAGCCCCTTGCAACCCATCGTCGCCCTGCTGCGCCGCAGCCTGCCCGCGGACTGCAGCGAAGCCCAGGCCGAGCAAGGCCTGCAAGCCCTGCTGCAACAAGCCGGGCTGGACAGCCCCCACCACCGCGCCCTGCTGAGCCAGCTGCTGCAGCCACAAAGCACGCAGAGCCCCCCGCTCATCGAACCCCTGCACAAACGCCAGCTGCTGGGCCTGCTGAGCACGCTGTTCGAGCGCATGGCCCAGGGCCAGCGCCAGCTGCTGATCCTGGAAGACCTGCACTGGGCCGACCCCTCCACGCTGGAACTGCTGGCCCTGCATCTGGCCCGCGCCAGCGCCCAGGCCCTGCCCGGCCTGCTGCTGCTCAGCTCGCGCTTGGCCCCGCCCGCGGAGCTGCGGCCCCAGCTGTCCCTGCAGCTGCAGCTGCACAGCCTGCCGGCCGCGCAGATGGCGCAGCTGATCGCCCAGCTGGCCCACGCGCCCAGCGGCGCCGAGCCACGCCGCGAGATCCTGCAGCGCGCCGACGGCGTGCCCTTGTTTGCCGAGGAACTGGCCCGCTCCTGGCACCTGGCCCAGGGCCGGGCCGGCGGCGAGCAGATTCCCGCCACCTTGTGGGACCTGCTCGCCGCGCGCCTGGACCAACTGCCCCCGCTGGCCAAACACCTGGCCCAGGGCGCGGCCCTGCTGGGCAGCGGCTGGGAGCCCGAGCTGCTGCAAGCCCTGCTCGGCCTGAGCGCGGCCCAGCTGGATCAAGGCCTGAGCCAGCTACAGCACGCGGGTCTGCTGCAATTGAGCGTCAGCGGGGTCTGGCAGTTCCGCCACGCCCTGCTGCGCGAGGCCGCCCTGGAGACCCTGGCCCCGGCCGAACGCCGCGCCCTGCACCGCCGCGCGGCCGACGCGCTGATGGACCGCTACGCCGCCCGTGCCGCCGAGGCCCCCGAGGCCCTGGCCCGCCATCTGCACGCCGCCCAGGACCCGGCCGCCGCCCACTACTGGCTGCAGGCGGCCGAACGCGCCGCCGCGCAATCGGCCCAGGTCGAGGCCCGCCATCTGTTCGAACAAGGCCTGGTCGCCCTGCAATGGCCGGCCGCTGCCAATGCCAATGCCAATGCCGACCCCGCCCTGGCCGAACGCCTGCGCGCCCCCCTGCTGCTGGGCCTGGGCCACTGCCTGCTGACCCTGCAAGGCTATGGCTCGGCGGCGGCACGCAGCTGCTACGCCCAAGCGCTGGACGCTTGCCTGCAAGCCCCCGAACGCGGCCGGGGCCTGCGCTTTCAGGCCATGTGGGGCCTGTGGCTGGGCAGCCGCAGCGGGCCGGGCGAAGCATCGGCGCTGGATTTGGCGGCCGAGCTGGGCCGGGTGGCCGCGCAGGACCACGATGCCGCTGCCGCCGTACAAGCCAGTTATGCCCTGGGCAACAACCTGTTCTTCGCCGGCCAGCTGGCGGCCGCCAGCCAGGCCCTGCGCGAGGCCGCCGAAGCCGGCCAGCGCCTCGCGCCCACCCTGCTGACCGGCCGTTACGGCGAGCATGGCGGCATCACCGCCCGCACCCTGCTGAGCTGGCCGCTGGCCCTAACAGGCCAGGCCGAGGCCGCCCAGGCCCAGGCCCGCGAAGGCCTGGCCCAGGCCCGCGCCCTGGGCCATGTGCAGACGCTGGGATTCAGCCTGGCCATCGTCGCCGTGCTGCAGCGCCATCTGCGCGAACTGGGCGCCGCCGAAACCTATGCCCGCGAACTGGCAGAGCTGAGCGAGCGCCACGGCATGGCGCTGTGGCGGGTGGTGGCCGATCTGGTGCTGGGCTGGACGCAATGCCAGCGCGGCGAGCCCGCGGGCCTGGGGCTCATCGAAGCGGCCTGTGCCGCCTCGGCCGTGGCCATGCCCAGCACCGAGGCCACCTTTCTGTCCTTCTTGATCGAAGCTCAATTGCAGCTGGGCCTGGCCGAGCCGGCCCTGCAAAACATCGTGCGGGCTTTGGCCATGGCGCAGCAGCGCCAGGAGTTCTACCTGCTGCCCGAGCTCTGGCGCATGCGCGCGCTGGGCCTGCAGCTGAGCCGGGTTGAGGACGCTGCGGTACGCGCAAGCCTGGCCCAGGCCCTGGCGCATGCCGAGGCTTTTGGGGCGGAGCTGCTGCGGCAACGTTGCTTGAGCCAGCAAGCCGCCTTTGAAGACTCAATGCGAATTCAACGTTAGCTACAGAAAGTTGTAGGTCGGGTTCGCGCAGCGAAACCCGACGCCTCAGCAGCACGATGAGTAGCCATCTGCTTACGCTTTCGCCAACCCGACCTGCGAACTTTCGTGGTGAGCGGAAGGGACTTGAAATTTAAGACCTGACCCTGTCTACCCGTGAAATTTAAGACCTGACCCTGTCTACCCGTACTGTCTACCCGAACTCACGTCTTGAGGGAAGCAGCAAAGGCGACTATCGACTACTGCCCACGTCAATCCGCTTGATTAACCGGGAAGTCCCTGTAAAAGGGTTAGGCGGCTGGCTGCAAGAGCTCATACAGGAAGTTTCCAAGGTACATCAGACCGCCCAGCGCCACAAACAGAAAAACGATCGTCACGACGGCGAACGCAATGCGTTTGATCGAGAGCTCTCCGGGATGCGCGGACTCAGGGGTCTTCCCGAGTACCGCTCGATATGCACCAACGATCACGAAGGCATACGAAAGCACTGCCGGCAGCATCGCCAGGGCAGGAATACTGGGCGCAACAAAGATTAGCGACCCGCCAATGACAAAACACAGAAGACCAATGCCAAGGCAGAGAAGCCCGTTCTTTCGGATCTCTGCCGAAGACGCACCACACCTTGGCGAGAAGGACTCCGAAACAGCGTCCAACACCTTCTCGCCGCTACGGAAAATTGAAGATGGTTGCATTCGATCTAGATACATAACATACAAACTCAGCAGCACCGCAAGTCGTCGGCTACAACATAAGGTTAGACATCTTGGCCACTTGGAATCTCTTGTGCGCGAGGCTCAGCCCGCTCGGAAGCCAGCCTAGATTGCCGCTGCCACAGGGCAAGCCAAGAAATTGCAGGCGCAATGGGAATGAACAAGATCGGCAGCAAACCGAAGTAGATCCAGCTTGCACCTAGCAACGTGGCACACCGCCCCAAGATAAACAGAGGAGAAAAAACGCTAGAGAGAATGACCAGCCAGCCCACAACCATGTAAGCCCGCACGTCAGTCTTGTAGTACGGCAACGTGATGAACCACCCGATGCAACTGCCGCCAAGAAAGATGAGGGGCATCAAGAGGAGCAACTTTCTTGCTCTGGAAATTTCGGTTTGTGTTGGCATGGACGAGGATCAATCGGTTGAAATGAAGGGGGCTACCAGTCAGCGTTTATCTGCCGCCACATTTCGCTGGCGAAGCGGCCAAGCGGAGCCGGCGACAGATCAACCGTGTTGAACTGAATCGCGCCGCCCGAGGTGGCGTTCAGTGGAGATTTGGTCAAGGCTTGCGCGGACATGCAGCCAATTATGGGCGGATTGCAGCACTCAGAAGTGCGGAGATGCCCGCAAGGAACTGCCGTCAAGCTCCGCTTGGCGTATCGACGCGGCCGGGCTGCATTACTTGATTGCCGGCCGCGCATGCCTGGCAAGACCCGCCCCTGTCTACCGCTCAGCTGTTTGTTTGCTGACACGAATGTAGTCCAGAGCAGCACCTCAGCCCCGCAGCAGAAAGCGGGCCAGCGAGTCGATATCGCTGGCGCAGTGGCCGCCGTAAATTGGGTGCCACTCGGTCAGCCAACCCTGGACACGGGCGCGTTCGACCAGGCGCTGACTGCCCTCGAAGTTGCCGTAACGATCGTACAAACCGTTAGAGACATACAGCTGCGGGCCCTGGCTCGCGGCAGGCAGGGGCCGCTCGATCAAGGCCAGCGGTGATACCTGCTGCCACTCCGCATCGTCCGCCACGTATCGGCGCGCCAGGCTGAGGACGCCGAAGCCGATCTTGGGATCGGCCCCGGTTCGTTCCAGGGCGGCCTTCAGCTGGCTCAGCGAGGCAAACGGCGAATCTATATAGACACCGGGACAGAGCGCCGCCACCTTGGCAAAGCGTTCGGGCCGGCTCAGCCCGAGGATCAGGGCATTGAGCCCGCCCATCGATTCGCCGAGAAGCAGGCGGTTTGCGGGCCGGCCATGCCGAGCTTCGATCGCGTCCATGTCCACGCTGATCTGTTCCAGCAGGCCGCTGGCTTCGGTCTTGCCCCTGGGCGTGAGCAGCCAGACCGGGCCGTAGGACAGCGTGACCACGGTGGGCGGACGCTGGCCCCTCTGCTGCCAGGCAGCCTGGATCATGGCCGTCATATAGCTGGGGTCGTTCCAGGCCGTTTCGTCGAGCTTGCGGCCATGCAGGTGGTAAACCCAATCACCGTTCACGCCAGCGGCGTCTCGGTTGATGCAGTAACGCAGCCGCCCCTGCTGCCCGCACTCCTGCTGTGCCGGTGTGAAACGCACGGCCTGGGTCCCCCAAGGCTGGCTCCAGTGCTGCCAGGCCAGATAGAAGGAGCCCAGCAACATCAGCACGGCGATGGCAAGGAAGGAGCGACGGCGGAGGGTCATGGCGGTTTGTCCTGTGAATGGAGATATGTGATTAGCGTGCTGAAGCAAAAGCGCCCATGCAGCGGCCTCAAGCTGGCCTTTTCAAGGCCAGCTTGAACTTCAGGGCTGGGGGAAACGTGGGCTCAGTAAAGCCTGAGCAAGCCGCTGGGTTCGCGCCTGTTCGGCGGAGTTGCTGCGCCGGATCGGCCGACCAGCCTCTGCCCAGGTCCAGGTACCGCGGCCAGACTGAGGACATAGCCCAGGATGGCGCTGCCGCCCATGCCCAGTAGCGGGCTCGGCAGCCATCCCGGCAGACTCAGCAAAAAGATGCCGGACCAGAGCAGGCCATGCTCAAGCGCATGCCGGTGTCGCCAAACGGGCAGCACAGACGGCAACAGGGCCGCGGGCAGGAGCCAAGCAAGTGCAAGCCCCGAACCCTGCGACCAGCTCTGCATCAGCACCTGATCAACAAAGGCCTGGGTACTCGGTGCCTGCCAGGTTTGGCTCGTCATGCCTGCGCCCAACAAGGCCAGACAGGCAAGCAAAGACTCGCCCCGGTGGCCTGGCCGACGCCCGCCGCGCAGCAACAAAATGAGGCCCATGAGCAGCAGCCAGCAAAGTTCCGCTTGCGCTATCAGCGCCACGATGGCGAGTGCCAGGCCCAGGCCTGTGCTGCCAGCGAATCTTTCGGCTCCCGTGTTCGGCGCTCGTCCCGATAAAAGCAAGAGGCTGGGCAGCAGCAGCCAGACGGGCTGAACGGTGACAGGCCCCAGTCGCAGCCAGCGGCCGGCCAAGCCTGCAATGGGTTCCAGAGCGGTGCAAGCCAGCAGGACTGCACCCAAGAGAAAGCACAGCGTCGCGCGCAGCCGCACATCCGTCTGCAAACGCTGCCGTGGCAGCAGAGCCAAGCTGAGCAGTGCAAAACTTAGCGACACACCATTCATCCAGGGCCAGGCCGGCGGCGCCCCTGCCAAGGCCATGAAGACGCCGCCCGCCAGCACGGCCAAGCAGGCGCAAGCGCCGCCAAGGCCGGCGAGCGAGGAAAACAGGAGGGTCGTGCCTTGCGTCAAGGGATCAACAGCCACCCAGAACATGGCGAACAGGCGCAGCTTCAACGCCAGCCCCAGGCAACCCAGCGCGAAGCTGCACGCCGCCCCGGGTGAGCTGACCGCGTCCAACTCCGCAGCCATGGCTCGCCCCCATTGGGCATATTCCGATGGCATCAGGGCCAGACATGCACGCATCATCCCCTGCGCGCATGCCAAGACCCAGCCGCTTTGCCTTGGACTCGGATTGCTCATATCGAGGAGGCCGATGTTTTGGCTGCAGCGCTCAAGCCAGGCTGGGGCGCCATGGCGTCTCGACGCGCCCGCGCCTGATCGAGCGCTTCGCCCATGCCAGCCAGCCAAGCTCGGCCTGCTTGTGTCAGCCGGTAGGCGTGGCGTGGCGGGCGGCCCGGTGTGGGCGACTCCTGCCACACCGCTTCAAGCTGGCCCTGCGCTTCCAGCCGCATGAGCAAGGGATACAAGGTCCCGGACTTGATGTCGGCCTGCGTCGCAATGTCATAGCCATGACGCCATTCATCACCGGCGTCGGCCAAAGCCAGCAGCACGGCCAAGGCCTGCTGCGAGGGAGCGCGTGTTCGTTTCATGCAATAACTCTACATATGTAGAGTTACCGAGTCAAGCGAGTTTCACGAGACTCCTAAGCCGTGATTAAAAAAGAAATCCGGTAAAAAAACCGCGCTGCATGGGCGGCAGTGTCGGATTGGGGATGGGAAACTGCGGACGCTCTCAGACTCCATCACGCAATACTCGCAATGACCTTGGCACTGGCAAGACCCGGCACTTTCGACCCCAAGCTTGCGGTCTTGCTAGACGCTCCTTCGCGCCGCTCAAGACTGCTGGCCGCCTTGCTGAGTCTGCTGATCCTGGGCTGCTTCTTGCAGCTCTTGATGAGGCCATCCACCGCCCGATTCGAGGGCCCAGGGCTGAGGCAAGCCATCACTGTTTTCCTCAGCCCAAGCAAAGAAGTCAGTCAACGGGAGGAAGATCCGCCACCCCAGTTTGGGAAGCTTTCATCCCTCGTCATCTCGGAACCATCGTTTGACTTCGAAACGGCAACCGCGTCAGCCGCCATTGCCCAAGCCCCCAGTCCGACGCCGCCCCCGCAAGGCGACAGCCTCGACATACCAGCAAGCCCCGCCCCCTTGCAGCTAGGCACCGACACCTTGCGCGCGGCCATGTCGAACAGCAAAAGCCAAGTCCAACAACTGGCCGAAGCCAGCGGCCAGGACTTGGGCACGCCCAAACGCAGCAAGTCGGATCACTTCGCGGCAAGTGCCGAGTTTGCTGGCAAGCCCGGCTGCCTGCGGCCCGACGCGCTCAAGTTCAACCCGCCCAAAATCGGGCCGGTAGAAGTGTCTGGCATTCTCGTCCTGCCCTTTATGCTGCAAGGCCCGCTCATGGGCAAATGCGTGTAAGGCCGCGAGCCGGCAAGCCCAGTTGTAGGTCGGGTTTGCGCAGCGTAACCCGACGCCTCAGCAGTACTATGAGGAGCCATCTGCTTACGCTTTCGCCTAGCCGATCTACGAACTTTCGTGGTGAGCGGATGGGACTTGAAACTTAAGAACTGACCCTGTCTACCGCTGTCTACCGATTGATTTGTCGGGAAGTCCCTGTAGTAGGGTTAGGCGTATCGGACGCCAAAGCACTTACGGCTCAACAAGTTCAACGCCGATTACGCCGACGTCGCCCCAAGGCGCGAACAAAGGAGTGCTCGTACCAAATGCACGGATGCGCTTGCCCGTCCACTCGGGAGGAACCATCGCTATTGAGAAATAGCAAAAGGAAGCGCCAGTAAGGACCGCTCGATCATAGAGAAGCGCATATGTACCCTTCGTGACCGAAGGCTCGACGAGTTCGACGCGCCCGCGATCCCAGACGCGGCCTTTTCCGTCAGCGCCCCACGGGACGAGAGTGTTCTGGACGCTGACCACGGTTCCCTCAACAATCCAGTCGGCATGGGAAGAGCACGATTCGCCTCTTGCCTTTGACATTGTGCAGGGACTCGGCCGACATGGGTGATCGGCCCAAGCTGGCAGAGAGATGAGGGCGGTCATGAGCGAAGCGAGAAAGAAGCGCATGGTGACTCGAGGTCCTGGAAGACGCATAACGAGGCTGTCCAGCAACTCCCCCCCAATCCCGGAGGGCGACTCAAGGTTTGCAAAGACGAGTTTCTGGAGCCATCGGTGAATTTGCTTCTGTACGCCGCAAATTCGGCACTTGAGTAATTATGCCCACTGTTGCCTGCCTTACTGCCCCCCGGTTTGCCCAAAGCCCGTTCTCTGCAGCTTTGCGCTGGGCTAATTGCCGCCCTTGCAAACGACCCGGCTGTTGGATCAGCTCCGACAAGTTTTTGAGCTTTCGGGCCGTCGCCAAAATCCTCCACAAGACTCGTTCTTTCGCGGCCCTTTTGGGCCAAGGCCCCTGCCCCGCTGACCCTTTGCGAGGTCTCGGTTCGAAGCGGCCTGGCGCAGCGCTTTCCTGCCTGTCTACCTGCCCGCGTTGAACTCTTCAACGCAAATTCAACGCTCGCTCTGCACAGTCCTGCTCAATCAAGCAGCGCCCATCCCGCCACCAGGCCGGCCGGAGCGCTGCAAAGGCAAGCAAGGACTTTCATGGACAAACAAGCAGCAACCCGGCCCCGCCTGCACAGGCTGGCCGCCGCTTTCGCGCTGGCCTGGCTGAGCCTGGCGGGGCGGCCCGCTGCCGCAGCAGCCGACGAGAGCGAAGCGCCTGCGAGCGAGGCGGCACCGGCCAACAGCAATGCAAACAACAGCAACAGCAGCCTGCGCCTCTCCGGCTTCGCCACGCTGGGCCTGAGCCATAACGACAACGCCACCGCCGGCGCCATCAGCTCCTTCTCGCAGACCCGGCCGGTGCGGCAGGGCTGGTCGGCCAATCTGGATTCGGTGCTGGGCCTGCAGCTGGAATGGCAGCCGCTGGCGCAGACCTCGCTGCTGCTGCAGGGCGTGGCCCGGGCGGGCGAGGACATGCGGCCGCAGCTGCGCATCGCCGCCCTGCGCCAGCAGCTAACAAACGGACTCAGCGCACGCCTGGGCCGGCTGCGCAGCCCGCTCTACTTCGACTCCGACATCGCCGAGATCGGCTACGCCAACCTCAGCATGCGCCCGGCCCTGCCGCTCTACGGCATGGTGAACAGCGTGGCCAGCCTGGACGGCGGCGACCTGCAGTACCGCCACAACCTCGGCGACGCCAGCCTGCTGCTACAAGCCTATGCCGGCGGCTACGACTACCCGCACCGCTTTCATAACCTCAAGCCGGTGCAGAGCGCCGACGCCAGCCTGCGCGGCCTGCGCGGTTTCAGCATCAGCGCCCACCTGCCCCAGGCCATGCTGCGCTTCTCGCGCACCGAGATTGACCGCTACACCTTGCGCTCCGAACAGGTCACGCAGCTGGGCACCGGCCTGGCCCAGCTGGGCGGCGCCCTGCAGCAAATGGCCCGCAACCCGCAGCTGCCCGCGCCCTTGGCGGCGGCGCTGGCGGCCAGGGTGCAGGCCTTGCCAGGCTTGAGCAAGCCTTTTGACAACCGCCCCATCTACACCAGCCTGGGCGCCGACGCTAACTGGCAGCAATGGCGGCTGCTGGCCGAGCTGACCCATATGGACTCGCGCAGCGATCTGGTCGGCCGCTACCGCGGCTACAGCCTGACGCTGGCGCGCAGCTGGGGCGACTTCACGCCCTACCTCAGCGTCGCGCGCCAGCAGCGCTCTGGCCCCAAGCTGGACAGCAGCGCGCTTGCTCCGCTGGGCCTGGACCCGGCGCTGGACGCCGGCATGAGCCAGCTGCGCGCCGGCCTGGAGCAGGCCCAGCAGTTTGCCGACCTGTCCACCCGCTCGCTGAGCCTGGGCCTGCGCTGGGACTGGCGCGAAAACATGGCGCTGAAGGCCCAGTTCGACCGCGTCCAAACCCCCGATTCCCACACACCGGGCGCGCTGGCCGTGCCCGCCCTGCCCTTCGCGCCCAAGCTGCAACTGTTCAGCCTCACGCTGGACCTGGTGTTCTGAGCCATGAAACTCATCCCGCACCTCTTCTGCGCCGCCAGCTGCTGGCTGGCCGCCGCTGCCCTGGCCGCCCCCAAGGAGCCCACGCTGCTGCTGATCGCCCACAAAGACGTCACCCTGGACAAGCTCAGCCCCGAGCGCGCCACCCAGATCTTTCTGCGCCAGCAGCAAAGCTGGCCCGACGGGCAGGCCATCCAGCCCATCGACCTGCGCGAGGGCCATGCCCTGCGCCGCGCCTTCTACGAGCAGCTCAGCGGCCGCAGCCCCGGCCAGCTGCGCGCCTACTGGGCGCGCCAGAGCTTCACCGGCATGGGCCTGCCGCCGCGCCAGGTCGAGAGCGATGAAGAAGTCGCCCGCCTGGTGCAGAGCACGCCCGGCGCCATCGGCTACGTCACCCGCAAGCCGGCCGGCAGCACGGTCAAGGTGCTGCTCAGCGCCAATCTGGAATGAGCATGCTGATCCACGCCGG
Organism: Roseateles oligotrophus; assembly: GCF_014204525.1. Lineage (GTDB taxonomy): Bacteria > Pseudomonadota > Gammaproteobacteria > Burkholderiales > Burkholderiaceae_C > Paucibacter_A > Paucibacter_A oligotrophus_A. The sequence continues at coordinate 79,288 of NZ_JACHLP010000012.1, read as the reverse complement.
CGCGGCCCTGCCGCGGCTGCTGGCGCCGGCCAGTTGGTTGTCGGGGCGGCTTTCCTTTTCGCGCAAATTCCTGCTGGTGGGCGCGGTGATGCTGCTGGCCCTGGCCTTGCTGAGCTGGCCACTGCTGCGCAAGAGCACGCTGGAGGCCCAGCAAGCCGAGCTGGAACGCCGCGGCCTGGCCACCCTGGCCCAGCAAGGCCAGTTGCTGGCCGGCCTGATCAATCTGCGCGGCCAGCCCGCCGCCAACGCCCCCGGCCTGGCCGAGCTGAACCAGCTGGCCACCGAGATGCAGCGCCTGCAGCACTGGGCCAAACAGGCCGGCCCGGGGCCTAACGCCCTGCCCGAGCTGGCCACCCGCCTGCAGCAGCACTGGCTGCAGCAACTGGCCCTGAGCCCGCGGGACGAGGCGCAGCGCCGCTTCGCCGCCCACACCGGCAGCATCAATGCCTTGCTGGCCCTGATGCGCGAAAGCGCGCGCGTGCACCGCCTCAGCGTGGACCCGACGCTGGACGCCGCCTTCGACATGCTGGCCCACCGCCTGCCCCTGCTGCAGGAAACCCTGGCCAAGCAACGCGACGCCCTCAACCTGGCCAGCGATGACATGGCCAGTTATGCCGTGGCCGCCCAGGTGGTGCTGAGCGAGGCCATGCCGCCGCTGCGCGCGGGCATGAGCCAGCTGCTGGCGGGCGAGCAGGACGCGCGCCTGCAGGCCCAGCTGCACACCTTGCTCGGCGGCGTCGAGGCCCAGCAGGACGCGGTGGACAAGGTGCTGGACCGGCCCGCCGCCATCGAGGAGCTGCGCCCCCTGGCCCAGACCAATCTGACCCAGGTGCGCGCCCTGGCGGCCGCCAGCATCGCCCAGGCCGATGCCCGCCTGGAGGCGCGGCTGGCCGCCTTGCAGCGCAGCCAGTGGCAGGTGGGCGCCCTGCTGGTGGGGGCGATGGCGGCCATCGCCTATCTGTTCGCCGGCATTTACGTCTCGACCCTGCGCTCGCTGCGCCAGCTCTCGCAAGGCACGCAGGACTTCTGCGCCGGCCGGCTGGACACCCGCATCCGCGTCGACACGCAGGACGAGCTGGTGCTGGTGGCGGGCAACTTCAACAGCGTGGCGGCCGAGGTGGGCCGGCTGCTGGACGTGATCCGCGAGCAGAACGAATCGCGCCAGCGCGAGCTGGAACGCCTGGTGCAGCTGCGCACCCTGGAGCTGGCCGACAAGAACGAGCAGCTGCACCTGGCCGCCCTGCGGGTGCAGGAAGAGCTGGCCTCGGCGCGCGATATGCAGCAAGCCATCCTGCCCCAGCACTTCCCGGACACGGCCGAGTTCTCCATGCGCGCCTGCATGCACCCCGCGCGCGAGCTGGGCGGCGACTTCTACGACTGCTTTGCCCTGGCCGACGGGCGCTGGGGCTTCCTCGTCGCCGATGTGGCGGGCAAGGGCGTGGGCGCGGCCTTTTTCATGGCCGTCTCGCGCACCGTCTTGCAAGACCTGGCGCAGTCCGGCCTGGCCCCGGCCGAGGTGCTGGCGCGCACCAACGAGGCGCTGAGCGCCCGCAATCCGATGGAACTCTTCGTTACGGCTTGCTACGGCATCTACAGCCCCGCGAGCGGCGAGCTGGTCTACGCCTGCGCCGGCCACCCCGCGCCCCTGCTGCGCCAGCCCGGCGGCCGGCTGCAGGCACTGGCCTGCGCCTGCGAGATGGCCCTGGGCGTGCTGCCCGGCATGAGCTATAGCGACCAGCAAGCCCAGCTGCAGCCCGGCGACACCCTGCTGCTCTACACCGACGGCATCACCGAGGCCTTCAACAGCCAAGGCCATGCCTACGGCGAGGCCAGGCTGCAAGCCTGGCTGGCCGGCAGCCAGGGCGAGGCCGCGGCCGACAAGCTGGGCAGCCTGGTGGCCGATGTGGCGGCCTTTGTCGGCGAGGCCGAGGCCTCGGACGACCTGACCGCCCTGCTGCTGTGCCGCAAATCCCCGCATCCCGGTTTTTTGATGGCCAAGGAGAGCTCAACGTGAGCCGTGCACCTCTGCAACTCAAGCACACCACCCGCTTGCTGGACTACCGCCTGGCCAGCCGGGTGGAAGAAATCGCCCCGCTTGCGCAAGCCGTTAGCCGGGCGCTGGTGCAGCGCCCCGACCTGGCCTTTGCCGTCAATCTGTGCCTGGAGGAGCTGATCACCAACATCATCCAGCACGGCCTGCAGGGCGCGCCGGACCGCTACATCCACATCCGCATCTCGCGCTCCGACGAGTGGCTGGAGATCAAGCTCAAAGACGACGCCCCGCCCTTCGACCCTTTCGAGCAAGCCCCCGAACCCAGCCTGGATGCCGAGGTGGAGGAGCGCCCCATGGGCGGCCTGGGCGTGCATCTGGTCAAAAACATGATGGACGACGTGCGCGCCTTCTACGACGGCAGCGGCAATCTGATCGTGCTGTTCAAAACCCTCAAGCGACAAGGATGAATCTATGAGCTTCGAACACCAACGCCAGGACGAGCAAGGCAGCCAGCTGGTGAGCCTGCGCGGCCGCATCGACAGCGCCAGCGCCGCCACCTTCGAGCAGGCCGTGCTGGAGCTGTTCAGCGCCCCCGGCCGCCGCGCCGTGCTGGACTTCGCCGGCGTGGACTACATCTCCAGCGCCGGCCTGCGCGTGGTGCTGATGGTGGCCAAGCGCGCCAAGCAGGGCCAGGGCCAGCTGCTGCTCTGCGGCCTGGCCCCGCATGTGCGCGAGGTCTTCGAGATCAGCGGCTTTCTGAAGATCATCGACACGGTCGACGAACGCGCCACCGCCCTGCGCCAGCTGGCCGCCTGCCCGCTATGAGTTTGCAGCAGCTGCTGTCGCAAGGGCTGCAGCGCTGGCTGCCGCCCTCCAAGCCCGGCCGCCGGCCCTTCGAGCTGATCTACGCCGCCGACGAGTGCCCGCCACCCGCCGCCCTGGGCCTGCTCTCGCTGCAGCATGCGGCCACGGTGCTGGCCCTGATCACCCATGTGCTGGCGGCCGCCAAGATCGCCGGCCTGAGCCTGCCGCAAACCCATTCCATCGTGGCCGTCACCCTGCTGGGCATGGCCATGGGCACGGCCTTGCAGGCCTGGGGCGGGCGCTGGGGCAGCGGCACGCTGCTGGTGTTCCAGCCCGACCCGATGATGATCACCGTGGCCGGCGCCGCCATCGCCTCGCAAGGCGTGGGCGCCCTGGTACAGGTGACGGTGGTCACAGCCCTGGTCACCGTCGGCCTGGGGCCTGTGATGCGCTTTCTGCGCCCGCTCTTTCCGCCGCCCGTGGTGGGCACGGTGATCTGCATGGGCGGCCTGGCCCTGGTGGAGCCGGCGGTGCGCAACGCCCTGGGCGTGAACGCGCAGATGCAGTTGGACGGCGTCAGCGCGCTGATCTCGGGCACGGCCCTGGCCAGCATCGTGGCGCTATCGGTCTGGGGCGGGCGGCGCTTCAAGCTGCTGGGCTTGATGATGGGCATTCTGGCTGGCTTGCTGATCGCAGCAGTAAGCGGCCGCCTGGTCGGCATGGAATGGGTCAGCAGCGCGCCCCTGCTGGCCCTGCCCCAGCCCATCACGCCCAGCTTCACGCTGGGGCCCGAGATCCTGCTGGCCATCGTGCTGATCGCGGCGCTGAACCAGCTGGACAATATCGGCTGCCTGATCGTGATGGACAAAACCAACAACGCCGACTGGCGCCGCGCCGATATGCAGATGGTGGGCCGCGGCATCCGCGCCAACGGTGTCAGCGACCTGCTCAGCGGCCTGTTCGGCAGCTTCCCGACGGCACCCAGCTCGGCCAATATCGCCCTGGTGCATGCCACCGGCTCCAGCTCGCGGGTCATCGGCCTGGTGGCCGCCGGCCTGCTGCTGCTGACCGCGCTGAGCCCCAAGCTGACCCTGGCCCTAACCCTGATCCCGCACGCCGTGCTGGGCGCGGTGGAGCTGTATGCCGCGGCCTATCTGATCGTCTCGGGCATCGAGCTGATCGCCACCCGCGCGCTGGACAGCCGCGGCATCTTCATGGTCGGCCTCTCGCTCTGCGCCGGCCTGGCCACGATGCTGATGCCCGGGCTTTCGCAAACCCTGCCGGAGAGCCTGCGCTTTCTGGCCGGTGACGGCTTTGTGGTGGCGGGCTTGACGGTGCTGCTGCTGAACTTGCTGTTCCGCCTGGGCACGCGGCGCAGCGCCCACAGCGCGCTGGACCCCGCCCTGGACCCGCTGACGCACCAGATCACCGCCTTCGTCGAACGCCAGGGCGGCGCCTGGGGCGCCCGCATGGACATCGTGCGCCGCGCCGCTCTCGCCGCGCTGGAGGCCAGCGAAGCCATCCAGGCCGCCGGCGGCGGCCGGGTGCTGGCCCTGAACGGCAGCTTCGACGAATTCAACTTCGACCTGGAGCTGCTGCACGAAGGCCCACCCCTGCCGCTAGGCCTAACGGCCATGCCGTACAGCACCGTCGATCTGCACGCCCTGCTGGACGGCGATAACGACGAAGACGGCAGCCGGCTCGACTCCGCCATGCAAGGTGTCTCCGGCGTGCTGATGCGCAACTTGGCGGACAAGCTCAGCAGCACGGCCATCAGCGACGATATGGCGCTGCTGCGGCTGCACTTCGACCACTGAAGCGGCGGGCGAGATGCGCCCAAAACAAGCGTTAAATGCGGGGCCCGGCCCAAGACTGCCGTCTTGTCTGATAAAAGCTCGCTCACCTCAACCAGGGACGGAGCAAGAACGATGCACAAGATTTCCACCGCCATCTGCCTGATCACGGCGCTGAGCAGCATGGGCGGCTGCGCCTACGCCCACACCCCCGTGGCCGCCGAGGCCGCCGAGGCCGAGGCCGATAACAAGGCGGCCGCCGTCGAGCGCCTAGTCCGGAACGAGATGAGCGCGCGCGGCATCCCCGGCGCCCAGCTGACGGTGGTGCAGGGCCGCAAGATTGTGTTCACCGGCGCCTACGGCCAGACCAATCTCGAGACCGGGGCGCCGGTGACGAAGCAAACCATCTTCGGCATCAACTCCATCAGCAAGGCCGTGACCGGCGTGGCGGTGATGCAGTTGGTGGAAGCGGGCAAGCTCGATCTCGACGCGCCCCTGGCCAGCTATCTCAAGACCCTGCCGCCGGCCTGGGCCGAAGTCAGCATCCGACAAGCGCTGACCCACACCTCCGGCCTGCCCGAAGTCATCGACGACAACGCCCGCCCGCTGGGCGGCGCCGAGCCCGAGCAGGCCTGGGCCAAGGTGCAGGAGCTGCCGCTGAACTTTGCGCCCGGCACGCGTTTTGAGTATTCGCAAACCAATTACGTCGTCGTCGGCAAGCTGATCGAAAAAATCAGCGGCCAGTCTTACGCCGAGTTCGTGCGCAGCCGGCAATTCAAGCCCGCGGGCATGCAGCTCAGCGGCTTCACCGACACCGCCGTGATCAAGCCGCCGGTGGCCACGCTCTACACCATCGTAACGCCGCAAATCAAGGGCATGAAAACGGTCGGCGTCGAACGCAGCGCGACGCCCTTGCTGCGCCACGAGCCGCTGGCAGACATGTTCTTCCCCATCGGCGGCATCCGTACCACCTCCACCGATCTGGCCGAATGGGTGATTGCGCTGCAAGACCTGAAGCTGGTGAACAAGAGCAGCCTGGAACAGCTCTTGAAACCGCAGCTGCTCAAAGACGGCACGCAGCGCGGCTTCAACGCCGTCATCAACGGCTACGGCCTGGGCTTTCCAAGCATTCAACGCCCCCTGCATCCCGCGTTCGCCCTCACCGGCGGCGCGCGTGCGGCCGTTTTCATCTACCCTAACGACGATCTCACGGTGATTTTTCTGAGCAATTTGATGGGGGCTTCGCCGCAGGCGTTTATTGACAAGATTGCGGGGGTGTATTTGCCGGGGTTGAACGCTGTGGCCAAGTAGTCGGCCTGGGTCAGCCAACTCGACTCCGCCATACGAAGCGCCTCCGGCGTGCTGATGCGCAAGCTAGCGAACAAACTCAACAGCATGGCCATTGAAAACGATGCGACGATGCTGGGGTCGCATTTTGATCATTGAGGGGTGGAGGTCAGGTCTTGCCTTTAGATTCGAGACCTGACCCCGAAGCGGTGCGAAGCGTGGACCCCGAAGCGAATACTTAGTGGGAGTGAAGATGGACCAAAGTTTCTCTACGAAGTCTTTCTGGAGACTTTTAAGAAGAGGTGACCCCGAAAAATACTCATTGGGCGTCGGCAATTCAGCCATACGACTTTCACTAAGCGACATTGAGACGCAAGTGCAGGATGAACACTTCGCCTTCTCGTCTTTCAAGACCCAAATTCGAAATGGTTGCCTCGTCCTAACCTCCAGTACTGCTGCCGATGAATTCGTTTTGCGGAAAATAGCAGACAACTTGCGGCGAGCACTTAATATCAGTTCCGCCGACAGGAATTCAATTGTTCCGCAAGTAATTCAATTAGCGAAAGAGGCAAAGGATGAAACAATTCACAAATTCGACATCAAAGGATTTTTTGAAAGCATTGATCGCTCAAGACTATTGATAGATCTAAAACTAGAGCCCACCGTTAGCCCAAAGACGATTCAATTGATCGCAAATCTATTCAATTCAGATCAAATAAAACATAGCGCAGGACTCCCTCGTGGGCTTTCAGTGAGCTCCATCTTATCCGAATATTACCTACGCAAGTTCGAAGATGGGTGCCGTAGACTTCCATACTGCTATTTCTATACTCGATATGTCGATGACGCACTATTCTTTTGCCATGGAGATGCATCAACTATCGAGAGCGACATAAATAAACTACTCCCAACTGGCCTTACTTTAAATGCCAGAAAAACCACATGCATTAAAATAGACAAAGATGGAATCACTGGGTCAAAGACATCCGCCAGCAGAGAAATATCTTACCTAGGCTACTCCATCAAGTTCCCCAGCACAAAGAAAGACAAATTCACTGTCTCCATACCAGAGAAGAAAGTTTCAAAAATTAAATCTCGCATTGCAATTTCAATAATGCAATACATTCGCGACGAAAAATATGAAGACCTAATTCTTAGAATAAGATTCCTCACAAGCAACTTTAAGGTTGGGGGCTCAAAACAAAACGGAACCCTATATTCCGGAATTTACTACAATCATCAGTACATTAACAAAGAATCGGCCACAACGATATTCAAAGAGCTAGATTGCTTTTTACAAAAGCTCGTGTACTCAAAGACCGGGAGTATTGGTACAAAATTAAGTAGCCGACTTAACAACGCGCAGCGTAGACATATATGCAGCCACTCTTTTCTCAAGGGCCACTCAGCGCCCGTTTTTCGACACTTCAAGAATAAACAACTTGGCGAAGCACGGGGAGTCTGGGCACATGCATAAAAAAATTATAAAAGTAAGGAAGTCTGACCATTTCCGCGCAATTTTGACCGACACGCTTCCATACGAAGTTCCACTACTATTTTCAAATGAAGGATTTTACCATTTCCTAAAAAAGCACGGACCAAAAGCGCTAGACACAGCATGCAAGTTTTCGCTGTTTGCCGATCAGAAGTACACCATTCCATACAATTACAAAATCAAAAAGAATCCGACGGAATTTCGGTCACTTTCTGTCATGCATCCGTGCCAACAAATAGCTGTCGCCGATTTCTATAGAAAATATTCTGGGGCAATATTAGCCCAATGCAAAAAGAGCAAATGGTCCTTGCGCGCGCCATCCTCTGTTGCATCTTATTATGTTGAAAAATCTCGAGTAAGACGCCCTCTATCTGGTAGAAGCAAAGGCATAGAAGCAAAGTCGGACGGTTTCTCATCTGTATCTCGAACCGCTTCTTCCTTCTACTCTTACGAAAAATACACGCTGCTACACAAGTTCTTTGAATCCAGCGAATTTCACGACCTTGAAAAAAGGTTTAGCCTGCTTCTTAAGCTAGACATTACCCAATGCTTTGGAAGAATTTACACCCATACCATAGGATGGGCTGTAAAGAGTAAAGACTATGCAAAAAGAAATTCTCGGGGATCCAGCACCGATAATTTTGAGTCAAATTTTGATAGGCTAATGCAATGCAGCAACTATAACGAGACCGCCGGAATTATTGTTGGACCCGAGGTCTCCAGAGTATTCGCTGAATCAATCCTTCAGCAAATTGATCTGGACATCGAAAAGTCTTTACTCGAGCACAACCCACCACTATCTTGCGGCCTCGAGTATGAAATCAGGAGGTATGTCGATGACTACTTTGTTTTCTCCAACTCCAAGGAAAATCTATCGAAAATTCAACTCTGCATTTCTGAATGCTTGCACCCTTACAGATTGAGCCTCAACGACTCCAAGACGGTTACCATGGAACGGCCGTTTTCGACTGCAGAAACCTCAGCAAGAATGGAGATCGCTTCAACCATATCCGAGACATTCGATAGGGCGATAAAGACCGAAGACGTTGTTCGACCACCATTGATCAATCCGGAAACAGTAAGGCGGGCTGCCAGGATTCGGTCTAGTAGCGACTTGGCAAACTCTACAATTCGCGACATTAAAAAACACTTAAAGACCCACAACGCGACATTCGATACATCTTCAAATTACTTTCTCGCTGCCCTAAAGAGACTAGTTTGGAGGTATACGGGAAAGATGAAGGAGTCGCTATCTGACTCCACGCAGATCGACTCAATCGCCAACTTTTTATTGGCCATCCTAGATATTCTATTCTTTCTGTATGCCAGTAGCCCAAGAGTTCGACAAACCTATCTAACCTCCGAAATCGTTCTTGCGATTATTGATTTCGCCCGTCTGGGACCAGGCACATTCTCCGAGAGAATTTTCACAAAAATCTCTCAAGAGATTAAGTTTACAACCACAAGAGGATTCAGTTCAAATGCAAACGACAATATTGAGGCCCTAAACCTTCTTACTGTACTTCAAACACTAGGAGGGAACTATGGCATCAATTCTCAACAACTATGCACTGCCTTTGGACTCGATAACATAAAAAAAGGAAAGCGAACCGTTTCCCACTTAGGCTATTTTCAGCTTGTTTCGGCGCTTTACATCTGCAACAACGAGATTGAATATCAGCCTATCAAAGACCTAATAATCGAAAGATTAAAGGATATTTTTGCAGACGAATTCGAGTGGTTTCATCGAGCAGATTTAACTATGTTACTTCTCGACATATCCTCCTGTCCTTTCTTGAATATCGATGACAAGACTGCAATTGTAAAGGCTGCACTAGTTCACAAAGGCAATGCTGACCTCAATGCGAGAGCTAAGAACTTCCTTGAAATCGCAGCTAGAGAAGTCTGGTTTTTCAACTGGTCGAAGGAAGTTCGCTTGGATGATGTACTCAAGCGGAAGCAACTCAGGACACCGTATTAATGTGCAACAATAGGTGCGACCCCTCAAACATGGCCGCCTTAGGTCAAATCCAGACTTAGGCAAAGGACTGCTACGTAAGAGTCTGCTGCCTTAGAACACTTACACGCTCACGCGTGTTTGAACCGACGCGAGAACTATCCTGCTTGCCCACGCGTCGCCAAGCGAACAGGTTGGTGCGAAGGACACACGATCGGAATGTTTGGGGGGTCACCAATCGATTGAGATATCGTTTGGCAAATACTTTTTGGTAGGGCCCTTCAAGACTCAAGTCGAGAGATTCACCTGTAACTGGGTTGGCCGAAAGAGCCTGCACTGGTGCATATGAAACTTGAGGGTAATGAAAGCTTGAGGGTAAGGTCTCGAATCTAAAGCCTCTCAACTGCGTGCATCTCGGCTAACCTGCCGCCCTGCCCTGTTGCTATCTGCCTGCGATTCCACTCGTCACCCGCCAGAGCAAAAAAACAGCGCCCCATGGCCGCTGGCTTTTCTTCTTCCCGTCCAAGTCCGAGCCTATGGCTTGAGGGTCAGGCTTGAGGGTCAGGTCTCGGCAAGGCTTGAGGGTCAGGTCTCGAATCTATAGGCAAGACCTGACCCCGCTTCCGTCGATCCACAACACGCCCGGCAGACAGAAAGGTCTGCTCAGGTCATCAATTAGCGTTTCCCGAGCAGGGCCGAGCGGCCAATCTTCTCGGGCTTCGTGAAACTCTTAGGTTTAGGGCCAGAGAACTTGGCCGCCGCGAGAGTCTCGTCCAGCGAAGGCAGGCTCCAGGTCTTCTGAAGACGCAGGCTGTTCATCCCCTCGTTCCAGGCATGGAGCATGCGCTTGCCCGTCTCGTAAAACGCGGGGTACTGCTTTGTGGCCACAAGCAGCTGCGGCGTGACCTGCACGATGGCTTCGCAGATGCGCTCGACGCGTTCTCGTGTTTGCGCCGGCATCAGGTTGCACCTCGTCTGCAGAAAGCGCTCCAGGGCCTTGCCAGGCACCCAGGTGCTGCGCCCATCGACGGGCATGCCTGGTGGATTCTTTGAGCAGCCTGGGGTCAAGTCTCGAATCTATAGGCAAGACCTGCCCCATTTCCACCGACCCACGACGCGCCTGAAAGACGGACTGGCCCGTAAGGCGCAGCGATTTCAGCCGAAAGATCTGCGGACTCGTGTTGAATGGCGCTCCCCTCCCACGCCGGCCGCCACGCGGTGACGGAGGCTTGAACCCTGGGACGAGGCCTTAGCTAGCAAACCCTTGTGCGCATAGCCACCTCGATTCGGCCCCGTCGAGTCCACCGCGGACTCATCATTGATAATGATTCTCATTACAATAGCTGGCTGTCTGCCCGAAGCCCTCGCTTCGACTGCAGCAGCAGTAGATCTTCATCGCCAGCCGCCAAGCCAGCCGCTCCGTCCTGCCAGCCCCTCGGGCTTTGTTGCGACGCCTCTCGGCGGCATTGGGTCTGAGCCTGGTGGGCCTCGACGTCGCAGGGCTGCTCACTCTCGCCATCGAAACTCACTATGCCCCAATTCGCCATCTTCAAACGCCCGCGCCGCGCCGCGCGCTCCAGCCGCCCCCTGCCTTGCGCCACGCTGGGCCTGCTCACTCTGCTGTCGGCCGGCCTGGCAGACGCACAAGACGAGCCCAAGTCATCCGCAGCCACCGAAGCCGCCGACACCCAGTCGATGGAATCGCTAGGCCGCGTGGTGGTGACAGCCACGCGCGGCACCAAGGCGGTGGAGAAGATTCCGGGCGCGGTCAGCATCATTGCGCGCGAGGAGGTGGATCGCCAAACCCTGATCAGCGAGGACCCCAGCCAGTTGCTGGCCGTGACCGTCCCGGGCTACTCGCCCTCGCGTCAAAAGCTGAGCAGCTTTGGAGAAAGCCTGCGCGGACGCAGCGCCTTGCTGCTGCTGGATGGCATCCCGCAGACCAATCCCCTGCGCGCCGGCGGCCGTGACGGCTATTTCGCCGACGCAATGATTGTGGAGCGCGTCGAGGTGATCAGCGGCGCCTCGGCCGTGCAAGGCATGGGCGCCACCGGCGGCATCATCAACACCATCACCCGCCGCCCCAAACAAGTGGGCACGCGTCACGGCGTGGAGCTGAAGTTCGGCACCCAGCTGCATGGCGACACGGCCAGCTGGAAGGCCGGCTATACGCTGGCCCACAAGAGCGAGGGCGTGGATGGCTTCGATGCCCTGGCCTATCTGGGCACACGCCAGCAAGGCGTTGGCGTTGACGGCGACGGCCGGCCCCTGGCCGCCGAGTCCCTGCACAAGGCGGCCGATGTCTTTGTCAAGCTGGGCAAGGACTTCGGCGATCAACGCGTGCAGCTGATGTTCAACCGGTACGAGGCGGACGGCTTCGATGACCGCGCCGACCTGTCTGGCGATCGCAAGAGCGGCCGGCCCACCAGCTCGCGGCCTGCCGTGCTGAAATGGGACAGCCCGCGCACCCATGTGCGCTCGGTCAGCCTGGACTGGAGCCATGCCGATCTGGCAGGCGGCCAGGCCAGCCTGCAGCTGTTCAAGCAAGACTTCAAGGCCAGCTTCACCGGCAGCATCTTCTCCATCTTCCAGGACCCGGCCATCGCCCCGGCCGGCACCTTGGTCGATCGCAGCGAGCTCGTGGCCGACAAATGGGGCCTGCGCAGCAGCTGGGTACGCCCCGACCTGGGCCTGAAGGGTCTGGAGCTGAGCCTGGGGGTGGACGTGCTGAACGACATCTCGTCCCAGCGCCTGACCATGACCGAGCGTGTCTGGATGCCGCCGCTGCAGTACCGCAGCGTCGCCCCCTTTACCCAGCTGGAGTATGAATGGGGCCCGCTGACCCTGCGTGGCGGCCTGCGCGATGAGCGCAGCCGCTTGGCGGTCAGCACCTACCGGACCCTGGCGGCCTACGGCAGCCGGGAAGTCATGGGTGGCGAGCGCCAGGCGCAGAAGCTGGTCAAGAGCCTGGGCGGGGTGTGGCGCTTCGGCAAGAGCGGATGGTCCAGCTTCGCCTCTTACAACGAGGGCTTCGGCCCCACCGATGTGGGCGTGGTGCTGCGGGCGGTCAGGACGCCCGGCCAGTCGGTCGACAAGCTGGTCGATCTCCAGGCCGTGGTGACCGACAACCGCGAGCTGGGCCTGGCCTGGCGCGGCCGTACCGCGAGCTTCTCCACCTCCGTCTATCGCTCGCATTCCGATCTGGGCACCCAGACCATCGTCAGCAATGGTCTGGGTGTGGTGCAGCGCGTGCCCATCACGGTGAACGGCTTCGAGTTCACGGGCGAGTGGCAGGCCTCGCGCGATCTGCGCCTCAACGCCATTTACTCGCAGACCCGCGGCCGTACCGCAGCGGGCCCCAACCTGCCGATGGACCTAGACCTGGGCGCACGCGCACAGGGCCCAGACAAGCTGGTGCTAGCCGGCCAGTGGCAGTTCGCCCCGGCCCTCAGCGCCCAGCTAACGGCCCAGCATTTCCGGCCGCGCCATGCCAATGTCGGCAAGCTCGCGGGCTCCGTTCGGCTCGACGAGCACTTCAGCGGCTACACCCTGCTGGACCTCTCGACACGCTGGCTCTCGCCCTGGGGCAGCCTGAGCGTCGGGGTGGAAAATCTGCTGGATCGCCAGTACCTCACCTACTACAGTGAGGCCAACTACGCGGGCACCAATGATGACTACTACGCCGGGCGCGGGCGCAATCTCAGCATGAGCTGGCGCCGTGAGTTCTGAACCTGGCGCACGACTCCGTCTCGCTGGGTCTCAGCTGATCTGCCGCCCCAGAATCGCCAGCTCCTCCCGCAAGCTGTAGCCCTGGGCGGGGCGCCCGCCGGAGTGGCGCAGCAGCTCGGCCTCCACCAGCACGGCTTCGTCCAGAACTTTGCGGCGGAAGTTGTCCTTGTTGGTCGGCACGCCGGTGACGATCTCGTAGGCCGCTTGCAGGTCGGACATGCGAAACACCTTGGGCAGCAGGTGGGCGACGATGGTGGAGTAGCTGGCCTTGGCTTTCAGACGCGCCAGCGCTGTGTCAACAAGTTGCAGATGGTCAAAAGCCAGGTCACGCGCCTTCAGGGTCAAGGTCGGGATCAGCTCGTGCATTTCGAGCTTGCCAGCGTCCACCAGAGGTTGCACCACCTCCTGCTGATGCAGCGCAAGATGTACCACGCTGGCGGACCAGCCGCGCGGGTCGCGCTTGGGACCGGAGGCGGTGCAGACCTGCTCCAGATGGCTGGGCCTGAAGCCCAGCTTGCTCCGCAAGATCCGCAGCATGGCATCGCCCGTGGAAGCATCGACCTTGCCGGCCTCGGGGTCCGCGTGGACATAGCCGCCCGGCAAGGCCAGCTGGCCGGCGCAAGGCGCGTCACTGCGCCGCATCAAACCGACCATGAGCTTGTCACCGACCAAGGTGAGGATGACGGCGTCGACGGTGAGGATGGGGGTCTTGAACATGGCTCTCGGGCTTTCCTCTGCAAGGGACGGCAGGTCTCTGGCTCGCCCAAGCTGCGGCTCAGGCATCGGCTCTCACCCGCGCACGGATGTCGGCAAAGCTCTGCTCGCGCAGCAGCTTGCCGTTCTCGAACACCAGCTCCAACAGGCCTTGAGCCTCTTGCTCGGGCGTCTGGCGATCGAGGAGCACATAGTCCCCGCCCACCTTCTCCACACGCAGCAAGCCCACGGCCGACTTCTTGACGCCGCTGTCGGTCTTGGGGTCCTTGGACAGCTCGCGCAGCTCGCCGCCGACGATGCCCGCCGTGGCCTTCATGGCCATGCCGAAACTGTCGCGCGTCAGGTACTGATAGCTATAGCTTCCAACACCCAGCACCACATTGCCCGAGGCAAAACCCTTGGCTTGCAGGCGCGACAAGATTTGCTGCGCCCTCTCCAGGGTGATGGAGTCGCCGTAGATCAAGCCCACGCGCTCATGCAGAACCTTGTAGCCCTTGGCGGTCTCGGTGCCGCCGAAGATGTCCCACAGGCATTGCACGGAGCCGCGGCGTTCGGCATCCGAAATCAAGTGGCCGTTGTGGCCCACGGTGTAGCGGCCCAGCTCGTCACGCAGGAACTCACCCGCCGCATCGCGGGCCAGTTCTGCGTCGAGATAGCCGGTCAGGATGAGCACCGGGTCGCCGGAGTCGGGGCGGAACACGACCTTGGCCTGGCCCAGGGCATTGGGCTGACGGGCCAGGATCTCGGCCTTGAGCGTCACGGCGTGGTGGGTGATCACCTGCCAGAAGTCCCAGGTGTCGGAGACGATGCTGACGATGCCGCTCGGGTACACCTCGGTGATCAGGCGGCGGAAGGTAGAAACCTCGTCGAGCTGGCCGCCCATGCTCATCACGCTGTGTTCGGTGGCGGGCACCGAGCCGCCCAGCAGCTCCTTGTCGCTGTCGGCGCCGTAAAAGTCTTCCACATAATCGATGGCCGAGACGGTATCGGTGCCGCAGAAGCTGACCAGATGGCCGGCCCCGCAACGGCTGGCGTCTTCGGGGTTGGCCATGCCGCGGGCCGAGAAGTCATGGGCCTGCCAGTCGATGAAGCTGGGGTCAGCGCCGGTTTGCTCGCAAAAGACCTCCAGCAGGCGGCGGTACTGACGCGCGATGGTGGCCACGGTCATCGGCTTCCAGACGCCGTTGGAGAGCATGGTTTCCAGATAGTTCACCAGCCAGAAGAAGGCGGGCAGGGTCTCGGTGATGGTGAAGACCGGCACCTTGAGATTGACCAGCGAGCCCTCGAGCAGGGCCTTGATGCGCACGGGCAGATAGCCCAGCTCGTGCAGCGCCTCGATGTGATGCACGGGCACGGCACCGGGGCCTAAGGCGTTATCCATGCGGCGCTGGTAGCGGCGCACGGCCTGCTCCTTGGGCAGTTGGAAGAACTGCTGGTCGAACAGCTCGATCAAAAACTCCTTGATGAAACCCTGCAGGCCGAAGAAGAGCACCCGCCCATCAAAAGCACCGGGGCCTTCGCGCAGCACCGGCGCCAGCCGGTCCGAGCGCGGCGTGAAGTTCGAGTACACCTTCTGCGTGCCCTCGGGGTACTGGAAGACATGGCCCGATTTGTAAAAGTCGATCAGGTTCAGCGGGTTGATTTTCATGGGTTCCTCCTCGGTGTTTCTTGAATGACGGGGCCAGGCTGTCAGGCGGGCTTGGCGCGGTGGATGCAGGTCTGCTCGGCCAGGGCGGGGTCGGCGCAGAAGGGGGTGAAGATGGCGTCGAAATGCGGCGTCAGCGGCGCCAGCCCCTTGGTGAAGAGCCCGTGGGTCACGTAGAGGTAGAGCGACTGGCGGCTGCGCTCGCGCAGCGCCGCGGCCAGGGCGATGAAGGTGCCACCACCGTCGCAGATGTCGTCCACCACCAGCAGAGGAAGCTCGGGCAACTCGGACTCGACGGCGGCATCGCTGAGCTTTCCGCTCAGGGGGTTGCGACGCTTGCTTGCATAGACCACCGGGGCTCCGATCGCCTTGGCAACGGTCTCGACGCGCTTGCGCGCGCCGGCGTCGGGCGCGACGACGGCGAGCGCCGGGACATGAGCCAGGGCGCCCTCGCGCAGCTGTTGAACATAATGAGCCGCTGGAATGATGCGGACGTTTTTCAGCAGAGCGGAGACAACATCGCTATGCGGGTCGCTCACCGTGACGGAGGCGAACTCGGCGCTGTTGATCAACTGGCAGAAAACCGCGGCCGACAGCGGCTCGCCTTCAACGGCGACACGGTCCTGGCGGGCATAAGGCACATAGGGCAATTGCAGATGAATTGATGCCTCCACCGGGATCGCGCGCTTGAGCGCATCGCTCAACAACAACAGCTCCATCACTCCCTCGGCCGAGTAGAGGCCGGCCGTGATCATCCAGCAGCGATCCGTGGAGCCGAGCACGCTCTCGGGCAAGCGCACATGGCGCTCGCCGCCCGGAAAGCCAAGGCACTGGATGCCCGGGTGCTCCCGGCCGGCCTCGCGGCTATCGGGGGTGAGGGATGAATGAAGAGTCAGCTTGGATTGCATGATTTACCTATTCGTTTGATGCATCGTACATCTATTAATCGAGCGAAGCAAGTAATCAAAAAAAGAAAGAGCCAGCGACCCGAAGGTCCGCTGGCTCTTTTTTTACCGGAGGGTCTCAAGCCGAATTCAGCTCGGCCCGGCGCTTCGGCTCAAGCAACCATGCGAAGCGTCACAGCAACTCCACACCCATCGCCGTCGCCTCGCCACCGCCGATGCACAAC
This sequence comes from Roseateles oligotrophus, assembly GCF_014204525.1. Classification (GTDB taxonomy): domain Bacteria; phylum Pseudomonadota; class Gammaproteobacteria; order Burkholderiales; family Burkholderiaceae_C; genus Paucibacter_A; species Paucibacter_A oligotrophus_A. Next base: position 62,742 of record NZ_JACHLP010000012.1, on the reverse strand, counting down.
GACGCCACGCCGCGCTTCAGGCCGCGATGCTTCAAAGCGCCGATCAGCGTGACCAGGATGCGGGCACCCGAGGCGCCGATGGGGTGGCCCAGGGCGACGGCGCCGCCGTTGACGTTGACGATTTCATGCGGCAGCTTGAACTCGGCCATGGCGGCCATGGTGACGGCGGCGAAGGCTTCGTTGACTTCCCACAAGTCGACGCTCTTGGCGTCCCAGCCGTTCTTGGCCAGCAGCTTCTGGATGGCGCCGACCGGGGCGGTGGTGAACCACTCGGGCGCGTTGGCGTGCACGGCGGTGCCGACGATGCGCGCCACCGGTTGGACGCCCAGCTTGGCAGCGGTGCTCTCGCGCATCAGCACCAGGGCGGCGGCGCCGTCGGAGATGGAGCTGGAGGTGGCGGCGGTGATGGTGCCGTCTTTGACGAAGGCGGGCTTCAAGCCGGCGATCTTGTCCAGCTTGGCCTTGAAGGGCTGTTCGTCGCGGCTGAAGACGGTGTCGCCGGCGCGGCCGGCCACGGTCACGGGGGCGATTTCCCAGGCGAAGCTGCCGTCTTCATTGGCGCGCTTGGCGCGCTCGGTGGAGGCGACGGCGAAGGCGTCTTGCGCCTCGCGGGTGAAGGCGTACTTGGCCACGCATTGTTCGGCGAACACGCCCATGGCCTTGCCGCGTTGGTAGGCGTCTTCCAGGCCGTCCAGGGCCATGTGGTCGTACATGGGCGTGCCGCCGTACTTGACGCCTTTGCGGGCGAACATCAGGTGGGGGGCATTGGTCATGCTCTCCATGCCGCCGGCGATCAGCACGTCGGCGCTTTCGGCCTTCAGCGTGTCGTGGGCGAACATGGTGGCGCGCATGCCGGCGCCGCACATCTTGCTCAGCGTGACGGCACCGACCGACTGCGGCAGGCCGGCCTTGAGCACGGCCTGGCGGGCCGGGGCCTGGCCCTGGCCGGCCATCAGGCAGTTGCCGATGAAGGCTTCTTGGATGGCGTCGCCGGGGATGCCGGCGCGCTCGACGGCGGCCTTGATGGCCACGGCCGCCAGCTCCCAGGCTTGCAGGCCGGCGAAGTCGCCCAGCAGGCCGCCGATGGGCGTGCGTGCAGCGGAAACAATGACGATGGAATCGGTAGACATGGGGGCTCTCCTTGAGGACGTTAGAGGGTTATTGAACGGGCAGATCGTGATGGCTGGCGGCGATCAGGGCCGCGCCATCGACATGCGGGGTGATGCGCGGTTTGAGCGCGGCATAGAAGCGCTTGTGCGCCTCGTAGGGAAAGACATCGTGCACATAGCCGGCCTGGATGCGGGCCTTGTGCTGCTGCCAGAAGGCGGCGTCGAGCAGCTCGGCGTGGTGGCGCATGAACAGGGCGCGCACGCCGGGGTGGCCGAGCAGAAAGGGGGCAAAGGTCTCGGGGAAGACGTCGCGCGGGCCGACCTTGTACCAGACCTCGCCGGACATCTCTTCCTCCTCGTTGCGCGGCTCGGGCACATAGCGGAAGTTGCAGTCGCTGAGGTATTCGATCTCGTCGTAGTCGTAGAACACGACCTTGCCGTGGCGGGTGACGCCGAAGTTCTTCCACAACATATCGCCGGGAAAAATATTGGCGGCCACCAGGTCCTTGATGGCGTTGCCGTACTCGATGACGGCATGCTCCATCTGCTCGGGCGTAGCCTCTTGCAGATAGATATTGAGCGGCACCATGCGGCGTTCGATATAGACGTGGCGCAGCACGAGGTTGTCGCCACCCTCGATCAGCAGGCTGCCGCAGAAGTGGCGCAGCTCGGCCAATAACTCCTCGTCAAAGCGGTAGCGGGGGAAGGCGACATTGCTGTATTCCAGCGTGTCGGCCATGCGGCCGACGCGGTCGTGCTGCTTGACCAGCAGGTATTTGCTCTTGATCAGCTCGCGGCTGGTTTCCTTCTGCGCCGGGTAGAAGTCCTTGATGACCTTGAAGACGAAGGGGAAGGAGGGCAGGTCGAACACCAGCATCACCATGCCCTTGATGCCGGGGGCGATGCGGAACTTGTCGCTGGAGTGGCGCAGGTGGTGAAGAAAATCTCGGTAGAACAGGTTCTTGCCCTGCTTCTGCAGGCCGAGGGCGGCATAGATTTCCGAGCGCGGCTTGCGCGGCATCAGCGAGCGCAGGAACTGCACATAGGCGCTGGGCACTTCCATATCGACCATGAAGTAGGCCCGCGCAAAGCTGAACAGCATCAGCAAATCGTCTTCGCCGAAGAGCGCGGCGTCGATGTAGAGCATGCCGGTCTCGCCGTGCAGGATGGGCAGGGCGAAGGCGGTCTCGTGGAAGCCATTGATGATCTTGCCGACCAGGTAGGCGCCCTTGTTGCGGAAGAACAGGCTGGACAGCACCTGGATCTGGAAATTGGTGCGCCGGCGGTAGTCGCCCATCTCCTTTTGCAGCGCCGCCATCACATGCTCGATGTCGCGGCCCAGGTCTTCAAACTCCAGGTCGAGCTGGAAGTTGGTGACGATGCGGCGCAGGGTCTCGCGCAAGGCATTCGGCGCATGGGGCGCGGGGTAGTAGGCGCGGAAGGTGGGCTTGGCGGCGGGCTCGTCGTTCTCGATGTATTCGGTGGAGACGGCCGGGCGCACGAAGATGAAGTCGTTGTTGAAGTAGCTGTGGTGCAGGATGCGGGTGCAGACCGAGTTGAAAAAGGTCTCGGCCAGCTCGGGCTGGTGGTGGTCGACCAGCAGGCCGATGTAGTGCAGCTTGACCTGCTGCCAGACCTCCATCGCCAGCTGACTGGTCTGGAAGCGTTCTTCCAGGCTGGCCACCGCCTCGTCCACCCGCCGGTCGTAGAACTCGATACGCTCGCGCTGCGCGCTTTGCTGGCCCTGCCAGTCGGCCTGCTCGAAGCGCTTCTTGGCCTCGGCGCTGGTGCCGCGGAACAAGCGATAGTGCCGGTTGAAGCCGCCCAGCATGGCTTTGGCGATTTCGAAAGCACGCGGATCGTTCAGCTTCTGCGGGAACATCGGCACTCCGAGCAGGCAAGCGGCGCTTGCCGCTAAGTCTTCGAGCTGAGTTGAGAAAAGCGCGCCTGCTCGTAGCGTTGCTTGACGGCGCGCAAGGCATGCTGGAATGCGGGCGCCACTTCGTCGGCCGCGGCGGCGGTGATGGCCAGGTCTTCCAGCAAGCCGTTGTGCAGGCCGTAGACCCAGCCGTGCACCACCACCTCCTGGCCGCGCGCCCAGGCGTCCTGCACCACCGTGGTCTGGCAGGCGTTGCGGGCCTGCTCCAGCACATTGAGCTCGCACAGGGCGTTGACGCGCTGCTCGGGCTGCAGCTGATCCAGCCACTCCTGATGATGGTTGCGCACGTCCTGCACATGGCGCAGCCAGTTGTCCACCAGGCCCACACGCGAGTCCAGCAAGGCCGACTTGACGCCGCCGCAGTTGCTGTGGCCGACCACGATGATGTGCTTGACCTTCAAGGCGTCGACGGCGAACTGCATCACCGAGAGGCAGTTCAGGTCGGAATGCACCACCACATTGGCCACATTGCGGTGCACGAACAGCTCGCCCGGCAGCAGATTGACCAGCTCATTGGCGGGCACGCGGCTGTCGGCGCAGCCTATCCACAGGTATTGCGGCGTCTGCTGCTTGAGCAGACGGCTGAAGAAGCCCGGCTCACGCGCCTCGGTGTTGGCGGCCCATTGCTTGTTGCTGTCCAGCAGCTCTTGAAGATTGGTACTCATGCCTGCATTGTCAGCGGATCGGATGACGACATGCTTGCGGCGCCCCGCTCATGCCCATGCTTGCAGCAAGGCCAGCGAGACGCCGATGCCGCCGCAGACCTCGACCAGCGGCCGCTTGAATCCGGCCAGGGCCGGGGCATGGACGCTGAGCGCGGCCAGGGCCGCACCGCAGGCGGGCTCCACCATCACCCGCATGGCATCGGCAAAGCGCACGCAGGCCTGGGTGGCTTGCGCGTCCGTCACCGTCAGGCTGAGGGTCGGATGGCTTTGCGCCAGGCGCAAGGCCTCGTCGGCCACACGGCGCGCGCCCAGCGAGGTGGCGACCGAGGTGATGGCTGGCAGCGTGATGGCTTGGCCGGCACGCAGGCTTTGGCTCAGGCTGTCGGCACCCAGGGTTTCGACGGCAATCACCGGCACATGGTGCAGGCCGTGACGCTGCAGGCCTTGCACGATGCCGCAGAACAGGCCGCCGCCGCCGACGGCGGTGATGACGGCGTCGAAGTCCAGGCCCTCGGCCTGCACCTCGTCGATCAGCGTCGAGTGGCCGGCCCACAGCAAGGGGTGGTCGAAGGGGTGCACATAGCGGGCACCGCGCTCGGCCGCCAGGGCCTGGGCAAAGGCATTGGCTTCATCAAACATCGCGCCATGCCGCAGCACGGTGGCGCCGCGGGCGGCGATCTTCTCGGCCACGGCGGCACTGCTGCTCTCGGGCAGGACGATGGTGACGGCCAGGCCCAGGGCGAGCGCCGCATGGGCGGCGGCAAAGCCGGCGTTGCCGCCGGAGGCACAGACGATTTCGCGCGCGCCCTCAGCGGCCGCCTGCTGCACCAGACGCCCGACGCCGCGCAGCTTGAAGCTGCCGCTGGGCTGCAACGCGTCCATCTTGAGCCAGACCTCAGCTTGCGGAAACAGGCCCGGGGCGGCACGCAGCAAGGGCGTGTTGAGGTGCAGGGGAGCGGGCTGCTGCGTCAATTACATCGTCTCCGCAAACAGCTCACGGCCGATCAGCATGCGGCGGATCTCGCTGGTGCCCGCGCCGATCTCGTAGAGCTTGGCATCGCGCCACAGGCGGCCCAGCGGGTACTCGTTGATATAGCCATTGCCGCCGAAGATCTGCACGCCTTCGCCGGCCATCCAGGTGGCTTTCTCGGCCGTCCACAGAATCACCGAGGCGCAGTCCTTGCGCACCTGGCGCACATGCTCGGCGCCCAGCAGGTCGAGGTTCTTGGCCACGGTGTAGGCAAAGGAGCGGCCGGCTTGCAGCACGGTGTACATGTCCGCGACCTTGCCCTGGATCAGCTGGAATTCGCCGATGCTCTGGCCAAACTGCTTGCGGTCGTGGATGTAGGGGATCACGTTGTCCATCACGCTTTGCATGATGCCCAGCGGGCCGCCGGTCAGCACGGCGCGCTCGTAGTCCAGGCCCGACATCAGCACCTTGGCGCCACCGTTGACGGCACCCAGCACGTTCTCGGCCGGCACTTCCACATTGTTGAAAACCAACTCGCCCGTGTGGCTGCCGCGCATGCCCAGCTTGTCCAGCTTTTGCGCGATGCTGAAGCCGGCCATGCCCTTCTCGATCAGGAAGGCGGTGACGCCGCGCGCGCCCAGCTCGGGCTCGCTCTTGGCGTAGACCACCAGGGTGTCGGCATCGGGGCCATTGGTGATCCACATCTTGCTGCCGTTGAGCAGGTAGTAGCCGCCCTTGTCTTCGGCCTTGAGCTTCATGCTCAAGACATCGGAGCCGGCGCCGGGCTCGCTCATCGCCAGCGCACCGACATGCTCGCCGCTGATCAGCTTGGGCAGGTATTTGGCTTTTTGCGCGGCATTGCCGTTGCGCTTGATCTGGTTCACGCACAGATTGCTGTGCGCGCCGTAGCTCAGGCCCACCGAGGCGCTGGCGCGGCTGATTTCTTCCATCGCGATCATGTGCGCCAGATAGCCCATATTCGCGCCGCCGTACTCCTCGCCCACGGTGATGCCCAGCACGCCCAGATCGCCCATCTTGCGCCACAGATCCATGGGGAACTGGTCGCTGCGGTCGATCTCCGCCGCACGCGGCGCAATCTCTGCCTGCGCGAAATCACGCACCGCATCGCGCAGCGCGTCGATGTCTTCACCAAGTTGGAAATTCAAGCCGGGCAGATTCATGCGTGTCTCCAGAAATTATTGGGGTCAGAGTCAATTTTTTTGACTTGCTGGCGCGAGAGTGGCCGCCTCGCCCAACGCTCAACTAACGTTTACGTAAACGTCAACTAGCGCCGGATTCTAAGGCTTGCGCCCCCGGCGAGGTCAAGTCCTTCAAACCCGGTCCGGCAGCAGGCGGCGCACCAGCGGGTGGGAGATTTTCTTGTTCGTGCCGATGGCGAAGTAATGCTCCTCCACCCCTTCGCAGACGCCCACCTTGCGCAGCTCGTAGCGGGCGGTGAGCTTTTCCTGCATCAGCTCGGCCGCCGGGAAGACGCCGAAGCCGCCCGAGCCGAACGTGGCCAGCAAGGCGCTGTCCTCGAACTCGCCGGCAATGCGGGCGCGTATGCCTTGGCGCTCCAGCCATTGGTCCAGGCGCAGGCGCACGGCCGCCTGGGTGGTGGGCAGCAGCAGGGGCACATCGGCCAGGGAGCGCGGGAAGTCGCGCGCCGCCGTCTCGTACAAGGCCGCCGGCGCATACCAGGCCATGGCCGAGAAACCCAGGGAATGGCTGTAGACCTTGAGATTGGGATTGGTGGGCGCGGGCCGGTCGGACAAAACCACGTCCAGGCGGTGCAGGGCCAGCTCGGCCAGCAGGCCTTCGAACTGATCTTCGTGGCAGAGCAGGCGCAGATTGGGCTCGGCGTCGACGATGGGCTGCATCAGCTGGCGCACCGCCAGCTTGGGCAGGCCGTCCGAGATGCCCACGGCCAGACGCACCACCGGCGAACCCACGGCCTCGCGCAGCAGGGCCGGCAATTGCTCGCCCAGCTGAAAGATCTGGTCGGCCTGGCGCAGCGCCGCCACGCCCGCGTCGGTCAGGGCCACGCCGCGCCCGGCCGGCTTGAGCAGGGCAAAGCCCAGCGAGCGCTCCAGCTCCCGCACCTGGGTGCTGACCGTCTGCACCGCCATGCCTAAGCGCTCGGCGGCCTTGGACAAACCGCCCTCCTTGGCCACGACCCAGAAGTAGTACAGATGCCGATAGCTGAAATCAAGACTCATATCCGCTCCTCGCTGGCCTCCGTCGGCACTGGAATGTCCAATGTTTTTCGGAAGCGTCTGTCATCCATTCTCTGCTTTTTCTTGCAGGCTTGCTCGCCTATCCTGCCCCTCATTCACGAAACCTCTGTTCGTCCACCGCCAAAGGAAACGCGATGAGCCTGTACGACTCCTACCCCCGCCAAGACGCCAAGCCCGCCCAAGCCACGGCCATGCCTTTGCCGCATGAGGCCCAACCCTACAGCATGCCTGCCTCGCAGCACGGCAGCCAGGCCCTGGCGCCCTCGGCCAGCCGCGTGCTGCGCAATACCTACGCCCTGCTGTCCATGACCCTGCTGTTCAGCGCGGCCGTGGCCGCCGCTGGCGTGGCCTTCAAGCTGCCCGCACCCGGGCTGATCATCACCCTGGTCGCCTACTTCGGCCTGCTGTTCGCCATCCACAAAAAGCAGAACAGCGGCGTCGCCGTGCCCCTGGTGTTCGCCCTGACCGGCTTCATGGGCTACTCCCTGGGCCCCTTGCTGGCCAAGTCCCTGTCCCTGCCGGGCGGCGCGCAAACCGTGATGCTGGCCCTGGCCGCCACCGGCGCCACCTTCCTGGCCCTGTCGGCCTGGGTGCTGAGCAGCAAGCGTGACCTGAGCTTCATGGGCGGCTTCCTGTTCGCCGGCATGGTGATCGCGGTGCTGACCGGCCTGGCCGCCGCCTTCCTGCAGATCCCGGCGCTGAGCCTGGCCGTCTCCGCCATGGTGGCCCTGCTGTCGGCCGGCCTGATCATGTTCGAGACCAGCCGCATCGTGAACGGTGGCGAGACCAACTATGTGCTGGCCACGGTGAGCCTGTTCGTCTCCATCTTCAATCTGTTCACCAGCTTGCTGAGCCTGTTCGGCTTCGGCAGCTCTAACGACTGAAATACACTGTCAACAGACGCGCATGAACAGCCTTTTTCTGTGCATCGCCTTCATCGCAGCAGCCGTCCTCTGGGCGGCTTTTTGCGAATTCCGCAATGACAATCCGCGCGATGCCAAATTGCTGGCCGGTGTCGGCACCGGCAGCATGATCGCCGGTCTCGGCGCCTGGTTGACCTGAGGCCACGCAGCGCCACCCAAACCAAGAAGGGCTTTTAGCCGGACATGCAGAGCTTTCTCGACCCCGCCATCCTGTTCTTTGTTTTTGGTATTTTGGCGGGGGCGCTGAAATCGAATCTGGAGATTCCGGCCCCCATCTCGCGCTTTCTATCGCTCTATCTGCTGATGGCGCTCGGGCTGAAGGGCGGTTTCGCCCTGGCCCAGTCAGGCCTGACGCGTGAGGTGGCGCTGAGCCTGGGCGTGGCCTTGGCTCTGGCCGTGCTGGTGCCCGCCCTGGGATATGTCCTGCTCAAGCGCCGCATCGGCGGTTTTGACGCCGCCGCCATCGCCGCCACCTACGGCTCGGTCAGCGCCGTCAGCTTCATCACCGCCACCCAGTACCTCAATAACCACGACATCGCCTACGGCGGCCATATGGCGGCGGCCATGGCCTTGATGGAATCACCCGCCATCATCATGGCCGTGCTGCTGGCCAACTGGGTGCGCAAGCAGCAGCGCCAGGCCGGCGCCCCGGCCACTCAGGCGACCGACGCCCCGCTGGGCAAGATCCTGCACGAATCGCTGACCGACGGCGCCCAGCTGCTGCTGCTGGGTGCCATGGCCGTGGGCCTGCTCAGCGGCGATGCGGGCCAGGCGGCGCTCAAGCCCTTCTCCACCGATCTTTTCAAGGGCATGTTGTCCTTCTTCCTGCTGGACATGGGCCTGGCGGCGGCGCGCAATATGGGCGGGCTGAGGAATCAGTCGCCCTGGCTGATCGTCTACGCCCTGGTCTTCCCGCTGGTGCATGCAGGCTTGGCGCTAGGCATGGCGGCGGCCCTGAGCCTCTCGGTCGGCGACACCGCCCTGCTGATGGTGCTGGCGGCCAGCGCCTCCTATATCGCCGTGCCGGCGGTGATACGGCATGCCATCCCCGAGGCCAACCCCTCGCTCTACCTGGGCATGTCGCTGGGCCTGACCTTCCCCTTCAATATCTTGCTGGGCATCCCGCTCTACACCTGGGTGGCGCAGCAGGTGATGGCTTAAACCGCATCTCGTGGCGCGCCAGGCGCCACTCAAGCAGGACGCCCTGCCCCGCCCGCCGCCAGGCTGCGACACTGGGGCATGCCCCTGCCAAGTCTCAGCACCCTCCAACGCCTGCCGGGCTGGCGCCGCCTGCGCACGGCCTTGCTGGCCGCCCTGCCGGTCTATCTCTTTTTTCTGCCGTTGTGGCTGGACCGCTGGGCCGCCCTGCTGCTGCGCGTGGGCCTGCCCACCTTGGCCGGCCTGGCGGCGTTTTGCATCGCCGAGCGCTGGCCGCGCCGCCTGCCCGCAGGCATTGCACGCTGGGCCTGGCAGGTCGGCGCGGTAGCGCTGGCGATTCCGCTCACGGTGCTGCTGTTCTACCAACTGGCCTTTCCGGCCGAGGCCGGCCCCTTCTGGCAAGACCCCAAGCGGCTGGAGGCCGTATTCGCCTTTTGCTTTCTGGGCTGCCTGATCGGCCCCTGGACGGCCATGAGCGCCCTGCTGCGCCAGCGCGACGCCGCCGTGCGCCAGGCCGAGCAGCAGCGCGGCGAGCTGGAGCGCCAGGTGCTGGGCGCCCAACTGCAGCTGCTGCAAGCCCAGGTGCAACCGCATTTCCTGTTCAACACCCTGGCCAATGTGCAGGCCCTGGTGGAAGAGGGCTCGCCCCAGGCCGGCCCGGTGCTGAGCCAGCTGATCGCCTATCTGCGCGCCGCCGTGCCGCGTCTGCACGAGCCGCAGGCCCGCCTGGGCCAGGAGCTGGAGCGGGTGCGTGCCTATCTGGCCCTGATGCAATTGCGCATGCCGGACCGGCTGACGTTCTGCATCGAAATCGGACCCGGCTGCGAGGCCTTGCTCTGCCCACCGCTGACCCTGATGACCCTGGTGGAGAACGCCATCCGCCATGGGCTAGACCCCAGCCTCGACGGTGGCCATATCGAACTGACGGTGCAAGAACAGGCGGGCCGCTGCCGCGCCCGCGTCAGCGACAGCGGCGAGGGCCTGCAAGCCCACAGCAGCGGCCTGGGCACCGGCCTGATCCGCCTGCGCGAGCGCCTGGAGGCCTTGTTTGGCCCAGACATAAGCCTGAAGCTCAGCGCACCGGAACCTCACGGTTTCACCGTCGAACTGGAATGGCCGGCCCGCAAAGACTGAGGAGGACAAGGATGAACCCACCCCGCGCCCTGATCGCAGACGACGAGCCCCTGCTGCGCCAGCGCCTGCAACGCCAGCTCGCCGCTTGCTGGCCCGAGTTGCAGGTCTGCGCCCAGGCCCGCCACGGCCTGGAGGCGCTGGAGATGTTTGAGCAGCAGCGGCCCGATGTGTGCTTTCTGGATATCCACATGCCGGGCCTCAGCGGCATCGAGCTGGCCCGCAAACTGGCCGGCCGCTGCCACATCGTCTTCATCAGCGCCTACGACCAGTACGCCTTGCAGGCTTTCGAGCAGGGCGCGCTGGACTATCTGGTCAAGCCGGTCGAGGCCGAACGCCTGGCCCGCTGCGTGGCCCGCCTGCGTGAACGCCTGGCCCTGAGCCCGGCGGCCCCGACCCTGGACGACGCCTTGCTGGCGCGCCTGCTGCTGCAGCTGCAAGCCCAGGGGCCCAGCCCGGCCCCGGCCGCCAAGCCCGCAGCGCTGCGCTGGATCAAGGCCTCGGTGGGCGCGGTGCTGCGCCTGATCCCGGTGCAGGAGATCGCCTATCTGCGCTCCGACGAGCGCTACACCGTGATCGCCTGGCGCGGCGAGGGCGCGGGGCCGGCCGAAGCCGTGGTGCGGACCCCGCTGAAGGACTTGCTCGCCCAGCTGGACCCGGCGCAGTTCCAGCAGATCCACCGCTCGGTCGCCGTCAATCTGGCGGCCGTGCGCCAGGTCGTGCGCGGCGCCAACGAGACGGCCGAGCTGCATCTGAAGGACAGGCCCGAAGTGCTGCCGGTCAGCCGCAGCTTTGTGCACCACTTCCGCGCCGATTGAAAAGAAATTGGGGCCGCGCCCAGCGCCACTCATGTGGCTGTAGCGGCGGCTCATGCGCAGCGCGCTTGAGGGCCAGGGCGGCGATGCGCACAGTGAGGCTCATCTCAACCCTGAGCATGCGCCATGAATTCCAAGCCAAACCAGCCCCTCGCCCCGGACCGCCTGATCGGCGCCCTGATGCTTTTGAGCTTCGCGCTGGGGCTGCTCTCCAACTTCGCCCTGCAGCCCCTGGTCTGGGGCAAGGCCGGCTTTCTGCCCGAGGCGGCCGGCCAGGGCCCGGCCATTGGCGCGGCGGTGCTGATGGATTTGAGCCTGGCCCTGCTAGGCCTGTGGATCAGCGTGCTGCTGCGCCAGCGCTACGGCGATCGCCAGCCCTTGCTGAGCATCTTCTGCCTGGCTTTGTCGGTGGCCGAGCTGGCGCTATGCCTGGTGGAGGGCAGCGCCTTGGCGGCCATGCGCAGCCTCAGCGCCAGCTTTCTGGCCCAGCCCCAGCTGGCCGAGGCCTACGGCCCGGTGGCCGAGCTGCTGAAGGGCTTGCGCAATGGTTTCCACTACGCGGGCAAGGCTTTTGGCGGACTGGGCCTCTTGCTGTTCTTTGTCTTGCTGGCGCGGGCGGCCGCCCTGCCGCGAGCCCTGCTGGGCTTGGGCGTGGCCGCCACGCTGCTGCAGATCGTCACCGTGGCCCAGGGCTTTATCGGCCAACAGGCGAATCTGCTGATGCTGGCGCCGCTGGGCCTGCTCTACCCGGTGGTGGCGGCCTGGCTGCTGTGGCGCGGCCTGGCCCGCTGAGATTTACAAGAAGCGCTCCAGCAACTTCTTGGAGCCCTTGTCCAGCGCGAAGCGGTCGGGCACCAGCATCTGCAGGCCGTGGCTGCTGGCGATCAGCAGGCGGCCCTCGCCCAGGCGGCGGATGTCTTCCTCGGTACGCAGGATGAATTGCGTCTCGCCGCGGTCGGTCTCCACCGTCCACTGGCTGGGGGTGGAGAAGGTCGAGACCTTGCGGATGCGCTGGATGCTGGGCATGAAGTCGCGGCTGGCCAACTCGGCCTGCAACAGCTCGCGCTCGGCCGCGGGCAGGGCCGAGAGGCGGTCCACCCACAGCAGCTCGTGGCCGTCCTGGCCGACCAGGGAGACGCCCTCGTCCGGCGCCGAGATCGGGTGGGCACGCACGGGCACGACGCCCTCGTGCACCTGGCCCTCGGTGTCGGTCAGCACCAGGCGGCCGAAGGCATTGCGTTGCAGTTTTTGATAAGCGGTGATGGTCATGATGGGCACCTCAGGCGCTGATCGTGTGGGCGGACAGATTGGGCGGCAGCAGGGGCACTTCGTCCTCGGCATCGATGCGGCGAGCCTGCGCTTCGTAGAGGCGCCAGTAATGGCCGCGCTTTTCCATCAACTCGTCGTGCGGGCCCACTTCCACCACCTGGCCGCGATCCATCACCACCAGGCGGTCGGCCTTGCGCAGCGTTGACAGGCGGTGGGCGATGGCAATCGTCGTGCGGCCCTGCACCAGATTGTCCAGCGCCTTCTGGATTTCCTTCTCGGTCTCGGTGTCCACCGAGGAGGTGGCTTCGTCGAGGATCAGGATGCGCGGGTCGATCAAGAGGGCGCGGGCGATGGAGATGCGCTGACGCTCGCCGCCCGAAAGACCCTGGCCGCGCTCGCCCACCAGGGAGTCATAGCCCTGGGGCAGGCGCAGGATGAACTCATGCGCATGGGCGGCGCGGGCGGCGGCGACGATTTCCTCGCGCGTGGCGTCCGGCTTGCCGTAGGCGATGTTCTCGGCAATGGTGCCGAAGAAGAGGAAGGGCTCTTGCAGCACCAGGCCGATGTGGCGGCGGTAGTCGGCCACACGGATGCGGCGCAGGTCCACGCCATCGACGCGGATGCCGCCCTCGGTGACGTCGTAGAAGCGGCAGATCAAATTCACCAGCGTGCTCTTGCCCGAGCCGCTATGGCCGACCAAACCAATCATCTCACCGGGCTTGATCTCCAGGCTGAGGCCGCGGATGACGGCACGGTTGCCGTAGCGGAAGCCGATGTCCTCGATCTGCAGACCGCCCTGCACCTTGTCTAGCGCCACCGGGTTGGCGGGCTCGGGCACATTGGATTGGTGGTCCAGGATGTCGAAGATGCGCTTGGCGCCGGCCGCCGCCTTCTGCGTCACCGAGACGATGCGGCTCATCGAATCCATGCGGCCGTAGAAGCGGCCGATATAGGCCAGGAAGGAGGTCAGCACGCCCACCGTGATGTCCTGATGCGAGATCAGGTAGATGCCGTAGGCCCAGACCACCAGCAAGCCCATCTCGGTCAGCAGGGAGACGGTGGGGGTGAACAAGCTCCAGGTCTTGTTCAGCTTGTCATTGACCTTGAGGTTGTTGTCGTTGGCGTCCTTGAAGCGCTTGGCCTCGCGCTTTTCCTGGGCGAAGGCCTTGACCACGCGGATGCCGGGGATGGTGTCGGCCAGCACCGAGGTCACCTCGCCCCAGACCCGGTCTATCTTCTCGAAGCCGGTGCGCAGGCGGTCGCGCACCAGATGGATCATCCAGGCGATGAAGGGCAGGGGCACCAGGGTGGCCAAGGCCAGCCAGTGATTGATATTGAACAGAATCACCGCCGTCATGGTCAGCATCAGCACGTCGGAGATGAAGTCCAACGCATGCAGGGACAGGAAGACGCTGATGCGGTCGGTCTCGGAGCCGATGCGGGACATCAGATCCCCGGTGCGCTTATTGCCGAAATACTCCAGCGACAGCGACAGCAGGTGTTCGAAGGTGTGGGTGCGCAGATCGGCGGCGATGCGCTCCGACACCAGGGCCAACACATAGGTCTTGGCCCAGCCCAGCAGCCAGGACACCAGGCCGGCGCCCAAGAGTCCGCTCAAGTAAAAAGCCACCAGGCCGGGGTCTATCTTCTGGCCGGCCTGGAAGGGGATCAGCACCTCGTCCATCAGCGGCCGGTACAGATAGGGGCCGACCAGGGTGGCGCCGGTGGCGCCCAACATCAGCATGAAGCCCAGCAGCAGCTGGCCCTGGTAGGGCCGGGCAAAACGCCACAGGCGCAAGAGCACCCAGGTCGAGGGCGGGGTGTGCAGCTCGCGGGCGCAGGTGGGGCATTCCTCGCTCTCGGCCGGCAGGGGCGCCTTGCAGCTGGGGCAGAACTCCAGGTCCTCGCCCTCGCCGCCGCCCACTTCGGCGCGGCGCTCAAAAGCCTCCTGGAAGCGCTGGGCCTGCAGATTGATCTGCAGCGTGAAGCGCCAGAGGGCCAGGCGCCCTTGCTCGTTCTGCAACTCCAGGCTGCCGATGCCGGCGTGATCGCTGATGCGCAGCTCGGTCGCCGGTGTCAGCGCCCACTCACGCCATTCGCCCGTGGCCGGATCCCAGGCCAGCAAGCGCTGATTCGTCAGCGCCAGCAGGCCGCTGGCAAAGCGCATCTGTGAATCGAGGTCAACCTCCAGATGGGCTTGAACGTTCTCCTCGCCAGAAAGGCGAGCTTGCAAGGTGCTCCATTGCGGATGCTGCGGCGACGCTTCAACAGGATGATGATGGTGCATTGTGTTTTTGAGCCAAGGCGAAAAGAAGAAGCGTTTTGGCGATGTTTGGACCCGGATTTTCACTCATGCGCTTGTGCGCTCAGCGAATACAGCTGGATCTAACGACCGGCCGACACAAAGCGTGCACAAAACCAACGCAAACACCAGCGCCAGCGGGCTTACGCTAGCGCAACGCCCGCACCCGGCCTAGCTCGCTCCCGACGGAGCGTCCAAGTGGGCGCACAATTGCGCCCTGCAGCGTCCCCTCAACGCCGATTTCGCAAAATTCCCTCCAGGCCACGCCATCCATGAGCAGACAAGAAGACATCAAGCTGTTGCGCATCAATTACCTGCGCGGTCCCAATATGTGGACTTACCGCCCGGTACTGGAGGTCTGGTTGGACCTGGGCAAGCTGGAGGACTACCCCAGCAATCTGCTGCCCGGCTTCACCGAACGCCTGACCGCCGCCCTGCCCGCCCTGATCGAACACCACTGCGGCGTCGGCGAACGTGGCGGCTTCCTGCAGCGCTTGCAGGAAGGCACTTGGTGCGGCCATGTGCTGGAGCACATCGTCATCGAGTTGCTGAACCTGGCCGGCATGCCCACCGGCTTTGGCCAGACCCGCAGCACCAGCCAGCGCGGCGTCTACCGCATGGTGTTCCGTGCCCGTGACGAACAGGTCGCCCGCTGCGCCCTGGCCGAGGGCCACACGCTGCTGATGGCCGCCATCAATGACGAGGCTTTCGATGTGGACGCCGCCGTGGCCCGCGTGCGCGACAAGCTGGACGACTGCTACCTCGGCCCCTCGACGGCCGCCATCGTGGCCGCCGCCACCGACCGCCGCATCCCGCATATCCGCCTGAATGACGGCAATCTGGTGCAGCTGGGCCATGGCGCCCGCCAGCGCCGCATCTGGACGGCCGAGACCGATATGACCAGCGCCATCGCCGAAGGCATTGCCGGCGACAAGGATCTGACCAAGACCTTGCTGAAGTCCTGCGGCGTGCCGGTGCCCGAAGGCGCCGCCGTCAAGTCGGCCGAAGCCGCCTGGGACGCCGCCCAGGAGCTGGGCCTGCCGGTGGTCGTCAAACCCTCGGACGGCAACCACGGCCGCGGCGTGACCCTGGACCTGCGCCTGCGCGAGGATGTGATGGCCGCCTTCAAGCTGGCCGAGGAACATGGCAGCGAGGTGCTGGTGGAAAGCTATATCCCCGGCAACGAACACCGCCTGCTGGTGGTGGGGGGCAAGGTGGTGGCGGCCGCGCGCGGCGATATCGCCACCGTCACCGGCGACGGCGTGCAGACCGTGGCCCAGCTGATCGACTCGCAGATCAACACCGACCCGCGCCGCGGCCTGACCGAGGAATTCCCGCTCAACCGCATCAACCCGCTGGAAGATGCCGTCATCCTGCTGGACCTGGAACGCCAGGGGCTCAAGCTGGACGACGTGCCCACCGCCGGCCGCCAGGTGCTGATCCAGCGCAATGGCAATGTGGCGATCGACTGTACCGACCAGGTCCACCCCGAGGTGGCCCACACCGTCTCGCTGGCGGCCCGGGTCATCGGCCTGGACATCGCCGGCGTCGACGTGGTGGCCCGCGACATCGGCCGCCCCCTGCAAGAGCAGGGCGGCGCCATCGTGGAAGTGAATGCCGGCCCCGGCTTGCTGATGCATCTGAAGCCGGCCGAGGGCATGCCCCAGCCGGTTGGCCAGGCCATCATCGACCATCTGTTTGCCGAGGACGAGAACGGCCGCATCCCCATCGTCGGCATTGCCGGCTCGCGCGGCACCCATACCGTCGCCCGCATCGTCGCCTGGCTGCTACACCTCAACGGCCGCCATGTGGGCCTGGCCTGCCGCGACGGCCTGTTCCTGGGCCCGCGCCGGGTCGAGCGCAAGAACAGCGCGCGCTGGGAGGCTTCGCACCGCCTGCTGATGAACCGTGGCGTGGACGCCGTGGTGATCGAGAACAGCGCCGAATCGGTGCTGCGCGATGGCCTGGCCTACGACCGCTGCCAGGTCGGCGTCATCACCGATATGGGCGGCATCGCGTCCTTGAGCGAATTCGATGTGCTGAGCGAAGACCAGCTCTACAAGGTCTTGCGCACCCAGGTCGATGTGGTGCTGAGCGAGGGCGCGGCCGTGCTCAACGCCGATGTGGCCCGTCTGCTGGACATGGCCGAGCTGAGCGACGGCGAGGTGATCCTCTACGGCGCCGACGGCGACGCGCCGGCCCTGGCCGAGCACCGCGCCAAGGGCGGCCGCGCCGTCTTCCTGCGTGGGGGCGCCGCCGTGCTGGCGCAGGGCTCGTCCGAAACCTCGGGCGCCAATGTGGAAGCCTTGCTGCGCCGCTTTGCCGCCAGCTCGGCCGCCACCAGCGCCGAGATCGACGCCTCGGTGGCCCTGGCCGCCGTGGCCACGGCCTGGGCCATGAATATCCCGCCCGAGCTGATCTCCGCCGGCCTGGATACCTTTGTGCCCGAACTGCAAGCCTGAGCGGCCCCAAGCAATCTGCATCCCCCAAAAAGAATCGAAAGACAGCAAACCATGGAAGTCTCTCGCACCCGCGCACTGCGTGGCCCGAATATGTGGAGCCGCCATACGGCCATCGAGGCCGTCGTGCATTGCCCGCCGCAAGAGCAATCAATGGCCGAGATGCCGGACTTCGAAGCCCGGCTGCGCGCCCTCTTCCCCAGCATCGGCGCGCTGCGAACCGCCAGCGCCAGCGGCAAGCCCATCTCCCTGGCCCATGTGCTGGAGCAGGCCACGCTGGCCCTGCAAGCCCAGGCCGGTTGCCCGGTGACCTTCAGCCACACCCATGTGACCTCGGAGTTAGGTAGCTACCAGGTGGTGGTGGAGTACAGCGAGGAAGACGTGGGCCGCCTGGCCTTCGAGCGCGCCTGCCAGCTGATTGAGGCCGCCGTGAACGGCGGCACATTTGATGTCGACGCTACCCTGGCCCAGCTGCGCGAGCTGGACGAAGACGTGCGCATGGGCCCCTCGACCGGCTCCATCGTCAACGCGGCCGTGGCCCGCGGCGTGCCCTATCGCCGCCTGACGCAAGGCAGCCTGGTGCAGTTCGGCTGGGGCGCCAAGCAGCGCCGCATCTGGGCCGCCGAGGTGGACGCCACCAGCGCCGTGTCCGAATCGATCGCGCAGGACAAAGACCTCAGCAAGCGCCTGCTGCAATCGGCCGGCGTGCCCGTGCCCATAGGCAGCCCGGTGAGCTCGGTGGACGAGGCTTGGGCCGTGGCCCTGGAAGTGGGCCTGCCGGTGGTCGTCAAGCCGCAGGACGGCAACCAGGGCAAGGGCGTGACGGTCAACGTCGTCACCCGCGAGCAGATGGAAAGCGCCTACAAGGCCGCCGAGGACATCGGCACGGTGATGGTGGAGAAGTTCCTGCCCGGCAGCGACTACCGCCTGCTGGTCATCGGCGACAAGCTGGTGGCCGCCGCCCGCCGCGACCCGCCCCATGTGATCGGTGACGGCGCGCTGACCGTCAAGCAACTGGTGGACAAGGTCAATGCCGACCCCAAGCGTGGCGACGGCCATGCCACCTCCTTGACCAAGATCCGTTTTGACGACATCGCCGTCGAGCGCCTGACCCAGCAAGGCCTGACGCCCGAGTCCGTGCCCGAGAAAGGCCGCCGCGTCATTCTGCGCAATAACGCCAACCTGTCCACCGGCGGCACCGCCACCGATGTGACCGACGACGTCCACCCCGATGTGGCCGCCCGCGCCATCGCCGCGGCCCAGGTCGTGGGCCTGCATGTCTGCGGCGTCGACGTCGTGGCCGAGGGCGTGCTGCGCCCGCTGGAGGAGCAGAGCGGCGGCATCGTCGAGGTCAACGCCGCGCCCGGCCTGCGCATGCACCTGAACCCCAGCTTCGGCAAGGGCCGCAATGTGGGCGAGGCCATCATTGCCCACCTCTACGGCCATGGCCACAAGGGCGAGGACGGCCGCATCCCCGTCGTGGCCGTCACCGGCACCAATGGCAAGACCACCACCTCGCGCCTGATCGCCCACCTTTTCGCCACCTGCGGGTTGAAGGTCGGCATGACCAATACCGATGGCGTCTACGTCGACGGCCGCCAGATCGACAGCGGCGATTGCTCGGGCCCGAAAAGCGCCCGCAATGTGCTGATGCACCCGGACGTGGAAGCCGCCGTGTTCGAGACCGCCCGTGGCGGCGTGCTGCGCGAAGGCCTGGGCTTCGACCGCTGCCAGGTGGCCGTGGTGACCAACCTTGGCGCCGGCGACCATCTGGGCATGAACTTCCTCAACACCGTGGAAGAGCTGGCCCTGGTCAAGCGCGTCATCGTGCAAAACGTGGCACCCAACGGTTATGCCGTGCTGAACGCGGCCGACCCCCATGTGGCCGCCATGGCCGCCACCTGCCCCGGCCAGATCATCTTCTTCGCCGCCGACCGCCACCACCCGCTGATGGCCACCCATCGCGCCCAGGGCAAGCGCTGCGTCTATATCGACGGCGACATGCTGGTGGCGGCCCAGGGCAGCTGGCGCGAATCCATCCCGCTGCGCGAAATCCCCATCACCCGCAACGGCGCCATCGGCTTCCAGGTCGAGAACGCCATGGCCTCGGTGGCCGCCGCCTGGGGCGTGGGCCTGGACTGGGACACGGTGCGCCGCGGCGTCGCCAGCTTCGCCAACGACGCCGACAATGCGCCCGGCCGCTTCAATGTGATGGACTACCGCGGCGCCACCGTCATCGCCGACTACGGCCACAACGGCGATGCCATGACGGCCCTGGTCGCTGCGGTGGAGGCCTTGCCGGCCAAGCGCCGCTCGGTCGTGATCTCGGGCGCCGGCGACCGCCGCGACGAAGACATCCGTGTGCAGACCCAGATCCTGGGCCAGGCCTTTGACGAAGTCATCCTGTTCCAGGATGCCTGCCAGCGTGGCCGTGAAGACGGCGAAGTACTGGCCCTGCTTCGCCAGGGGCTGGAGGGCGCCACCCGCGTCAGCCATATTGAGGAGGTCCGCGGCGAGTTCATCGCCATCGATCGAGCCCTCGAAAAGCTGCAGCCGGGCGAGCTCTGCCTGGTCCTGGTCGACCAGGTTGAAGAAGCGCTCGCTCACCTGGCCCAGCGCATCGCCCAAGGCTGAACGCCCGGCACAAGCGGCCAGCAGCACCTGGGCTGGCCGCCCACATCGCCCTGTTCATCGTGGTTGAGATCTGAAAACAAGGGTTTACTCCATCCCCTATTTATTGGGGAACTAGGGGGTGAATTTTTTGGCCAGCGGTCCATAATCAGTCCAGACAAGTGGGCGCGAGCCCTCTTGCCGACTCATTTCGTGTTCACGCCGCCAATCACTCGTCGAGTGACATGACTCTTGAGTTGTGAATTGCCCTTGCCGTTTGACGCAAAACCTGCGCCCTCTAGACGGCTGACGATTTAGGTCACGTTTTCAGTGGAGATGAAACCATGATTAGATGCAATAAATTGGTTCGGGGTTTGTTGGCGGCAGGACTTGCCACGACATGGGCGGCAGGGGCATTCGCCTCCATCACGGTCAAGGACGGTGTGGGAGGTACTTTGGCCTCGAATGTCGTGTCCTTTGACGAAAACGAGACGGGCAGCGGCGTCATCATCGGCGGAGCTTCCGGCATTCCTACACTGGGCTCGATACAAGACTATCTTTATCAATCCAATGTGGTTGGCTTTACTGGCGGTTCCTCGTCCACCTTGAATGGCAGCTTTGCCTCAGGCGGCTATGAGTTGACCCTGGTGGCGCATTTGCAACTCAAGGTAACCAATGTGACCTTGCTGGGCGGTGGAGCTTTCTTCGCAACCTTTGCGGCCGTGGGCGGCAATGCTGGCCTGTACTTCGACAACACGGCTCAGGGTGGCGTCAAGTCGAATACGGCGACAGGCAATGGCTTTGATGATGGCCGCCTGATCGGCATGTTCAATGTGCTGCCTGGTGGCGTCTCATCCTTTTATGGCACCGGTCCCAATACCGGTATCGGCTCGGCGGCCTTCAACTTCCAGACCCTGGGTATGGTGGACACCAACTACCTGAGCAGCACCACAGGTGCCATCACAGGTATCAATTTCACCTCCAACCAAAGCCTGCCGGCCGGCACCTCGTCGACCACCTCTTTCCACAACAACACACCGAACAACTGGTCGGACATCTATCCGACCTATGCCGTGGGCCAGAACGACGTTTTGCTGAAAGTTGATGGCTCCAACACCTTCACCACGGCTGTGCCCGAGCCCTCGACCTACAGCCTCTTGCTGGCCGGTATCGGCGCCCTGGGCTTCCTGGCTCGTCGCCGTCGCGCCAACTGATCGCCCAGGCCTTCAGCCCAAGCAAAAAGCAGCTGCAAGGCTGCTTTTTTTGTGCCCCGATCGACCTCCGCCGGACGCGGAGCTGTTTGCCAAAGCAGGCGGCCCTCGCCAAGGGAGAGGGCCGCTGCGCTTACTTGCTGCCCGGCAGCTTGCCTTCCACACCCTTGAGGTAGAAGTTGATACCGGAGAGGAATTTGTCGTCGGCCACCTCGTCCTTCTTCAGCACTTCCTTGCCGTCCTGGGCCAGCAGCGGGCCCTTCCAGATGGTGTAGCTCCCCTCCTTCAAACCGGCCTTGATCTTCTCGACCTCGGCCTTGACCTCGGCCGGCACGGCATCGGCAATCGAGACCAGATCGATGGCGCCTTCCTTGACGCCCCACCAGGAATGCTTGCCAGGGCCGGCCGTCCACTTGCCGTCCAAGGCTTCCCGCACCGTGGCGATGTAGTAAGGCGCCCAGTTGATGACCGCCGAACCCAGATGGGCCTTGGGGCCATAAGCCGTCATATCGGAGTCCCAGCCGAAGGCGTACTTGCCGTTCTTCTCGGCCGTCTGCAGCACGGCGCTGGAGTCGGTGTTCTGCATCAGCACATCGGCACCGCCGTTGATCAGGGTCTGGGCGGCCTCGGTTTCCTGCGGCGGGTCGAACCACTTATTGACCCAGACCACCTTGACCTTGATCTTCGGATTGCCCGTCTGCGCGCCCAGCGTGAAGCTGTTGATATTGCGGATCACCTCGGGGATGGGGATGGAGCCCACCACGCCCAGAGTGCCGGTCTTGCTCATCTTGCCGGCGATCACGCCCGCCAGATAGGCGCCCTCATAGGTACGCGAGTCATAGCTGCGCAGGTTCTCGGCCTGCTTGTAGCCGGTGGCATGCTCGAATTTCACATCCTTGGCATCCGGCGTCACCTTGAGCATGGGTTCCATATAACCGAAGGTGGTTCCGAAGATCAGCTTATTGCCTTGACCCACCATATCGCGGAACACCCGCTCGGCATCGGCCGCCTCGGGCACTTTCTCGACGAAGCTGGTGGAGATCTTGTCGCCGAACTCCTTTTCCAGCGCCTTGCGGGCATTGTCGTGGGCAAAGGTCCAGCCACCGTCACCCACCGGGCCGACATAGGCAAAAGCGATCTTCAAGGGCTCGGCCTTGGCCGCCGCGGCCGGGGCCGAAGGAGCCTGGACCGTAGCCGGCTCCTCCTTCTTGCCGCAAGCCACCAGGGCCGCAGCGACGCTCAGTGCCAGGACGAGTTGGCCTTGTGATTTGAATGGATTCATGGTTTCTCCTGAAGAAAATGGGTCAAGACCCCGGAAAAAACGGTTTGCCCAGCGAGGCCGGCATATTGGCGCGTATGAAGCTGGCCTTGCTGGAGATCAGCACCAGCACGGTGATGGTGGCCAGATAGGGCAGCATGCTGAGAAACTGGCTGGCGATGGCCACACCCTGGCCCTGCAGATGGAATTGCAACATGGTGACAAAGCCGAAGAGATAGGCGCCGGCCAGGATGCGCCCCGGCCGCCAGGTGGCGAATGTCGTCAGCGCCAGGGCGATCCAGCCCTTGCCGGCAATCATGCCCTCCACCCACAGCGGGGTGTAGATCACCGAGACATAGGCGCCGGCCAGGCCGCACAGCGCCCCGCCCGCCATCACCGCGGCCAGCCGGATGCGCCGCACCGGGTAGCCCAGGGCGTGGGCCGATTCGGGCGACTCGCCCACGGCGCGCAAGACCAGGCCCGCGCGCGAGCGATACAGAAACCAGGCGACGGCCGCCGTCAAAAACATGGCGCCATAAACCAGCGGATGCTGCTTGAACAAGGCCTGGCCCAGCAGGGGAACGTCCGCCAGGCCGGGAATTTCAAACAAAGCCCGCGGCCCCAACTTTTCCTGGGTGTAGCGGATGCCGGCAAAGGCCGAAAAGCCGGCGCCAAACAGGCTCAGGGCCAGGCCGGCCGCGTACTGATTGGTGTTCAGCCAGATCACCAGCAGGCCGAACAACGCCGCCATCAGCGCGCCCGCCCCCATGCCGGCGACCAGGGCCAGCGCATCGCTGCCGGTATGAAACGCGGTGGCAAAACCCACCATGGCCGCCACCAGCATCATGCCTTCGGCGCCCAGATTGACGATGCCGGCCCGCTCGTTGATGAGCAGGCCCAAGGCCGCCAGCGCCAGCAAGGTGCCGGCGCTCAAGGAGGCGGCGATCAAGAGTGCAAAAGACTCCACGCGAACTCCTTATTTGGCTTGGGGCCCAGAGGCCCGGCGCAAGCGGTAATGGATCAAGGTGTCGCTGGCCAGCAGGCTGAACAGCAGCAGGCCCTGGAACACCCCGGTGATGGATTTGGGCAGGCCCAGGCGCGACTGCGCCAGCTCGCCGCCGATATAGAACATGCTCATCAACAGGCCCGAGAACACAATGCCCAGCGGATGCAGACGCCCGACAAAGGCCACGATGATGGCGGCAAAGCCGTAGCCCGCCGGCACATAGGGCGTCAACTGGCCCAGCGGCCCCGCCACCTCCAGCGCCCCGGCCAGGCCGGCCAGGCCGCCCGAGACCAGCAAGGTCGTCCACAACGCCCCTTGTGAAGAAAAGCCCGCATAGCGCGCCGCCGCCGGCGCCAGGCCGCCCACCTGCAGGGCAAAGCCCGCATAGCTGCGGAACATGAAGACCCACATGGCCAGCACCGCGCCGGCCGCGATCAGCACGCCGATATGCAGGCGCGTGCCCTCGATCAGCTTGGGGATCTTGCTGACCGCCAAAAAGCTGATGGACTGCGGGAAGTTGTAGCCGGCCGGGTCCTTCCAGGGCCCGTAGACCAGATAGCTCAAGAGCAGATCGGCCACATAGACCAGCATCAGGCTGACCAGAATCTCGTTGGCGTTGAAGCGCGAGCGCAGGCCCGCCGTGATGGCGGCCCAAGCCATGCCGCCCAGGCTGCCGGCCAGCAGAATCGCCGTCACCAGCAGGACGCGGCTGGAGCCCGCATCGGCCTGCATGGCCACCCAGCCCCCGGCCAGGGCGCCGATGATGAACTGGCCCTCGGCCCCGATATTCCAGACATTGGAGCGAAAGCACAGGGCCAGGCCCAGGGCGATCAGGATCAGCGGCGTGGCCTTCAGGCCCAGCTCACTCCAGGCGTAGGCGCTGCGTATGGGCTCCCAAAAGAACATCTGCAGGCCGCGCAACGGATCCTTGCCCAGCAGCAGGAACAAGGCCAGGCCCAGCGCCACCGTGAGGGCCAGCGCCATCAGCGGCGAGGCCAGGGCCATCAGCTTGGAAGGCTGGGGGCGCGCTTCCAGCTTAAACATATCGAGCCCCTCCCTGCTGGCCCGCCTGCCACAGCCCGCTCATCCACTCGCCCACCAACTCGCGATTGGCCTGCGCGATGGGCAGCACCGGCGACAGACGGCCCTGGGCCATCACCACCAGGCGATCACTGATCTCAAACAACTCGTCCAACTCCTCGCTCAGCACCAAGACGGCGCAGCCGCTATCGCGCAATTTCAGCAACTCGGCGCGGATCTGCGCCGCCGCGCCCACATCCACGCCCCAGGTCGGCTGCGCGATGATCAAGACCTTGGGCGCGGCCGAGATCTCGCGGCCGACGATGAATTTCTGCAGATTGCCGCCCGACAGGCTGCGCGCCGCCGCACCCGCGCCACCGGCGCGGACATTGAAGCGGGCGATCAAGCTCTCGGCCAGATGCTGGACCTGGCCTAGCCGGATCCAGCCCCAGCGGCCGACGCTCTCGGTCCGCGTCAGCAAGGTGTTCTGCGCCAGCGACAAATCGGGCACCGCGCCCCGCCCCAACCGTTCCTCCGGCACAAAGTGCAGGCCCAGATGGCGGCGTTTGCGCGCGCTGCTGCGGGCGATGTCCTGGCCGAAGAGCTGCACCGAACCCGCTTCGCCGCGCGGGTCCTCGCCCGACAGCGCCGCCATCAACTCCTGCTGGCCATTGCCCGACACCCCGGCCACGCCGAGGATCTCGCCGCTGCGCAGCTCCAGTTCCAGATCGACCAGGGTGGTGCCGAAGGCCTGCGACTTGGCCAGGCTCAGGCGGCGCAGGGCCAGGGCCGGCAGCTCGCTCTTGCGCGCCGCGGCGGCCGGTGCGGCGCGCAGCGGCGGCGGCTCGCTGCCTATCATCAGGCGCGAGAGCTCGGCATTGCTGCTGGCGCGCGGGTCCAACTCGCCTGTGACCTTGCCGGCCCGCATCACCGTGCAGTGATCGCAGAGGGCACGGATCTCGTCCAGCTTGTGGCTGATGTAGAGGATGGAGCAGCCCTCACCCGCCAGCAGGCGCAGGGTGGCAAACAGCTTTTCCACCGCCTGCGGGGTCAGCACCGAGGTGGGCTCGTCCAGGATCAGCAGCTGGGGCCGGCCCAGCAAGGCCCGCACGATCTCGACCCGCTGGCGCTCGCCCACCGACAAGGTGTGCACCGGCCGCATGGGGTCCACCTCCAGGCCGTAGCTCTGCGCCAGCTTGCGGATGCGCGCAATCACCTCGGCCAGGCTCAGCGTTTTGTCCAGACCCAGCCAGACGTTCTCGGCCGCGGTCAGCGTGTCGAACAGCGAGAAATGCTGGTAGACCATGCTGATGCCCAGTGCCCTGGCCTCGGCCGGGCTCTTCAGCGCCAAGGCCTGGCCGTTCCAGCGGATCTCGCCGGCGTCGGGCTGGACCGCGCCGTAGATGATCTTCATCAAGGTGGATTTGCCGGCGCCGTTCTCGCCCAGCACGGCGTGGATCTGCCCCGGGCTCACGCTGAGGCTGACCCCGTCATTGGCCTTGACGGCCGGGTACTGCTTGCTGATGCCGCTGAGTTCCAGGCGTGGTTTCATCGAAAAGAAAGGGCTGAGGGCGAAGAGACGGCAGCGAAGAAACAGGGCTCAGCCCTTCATGCCTTCGTCACGTGAATAGCGTATTTTCCCAGACACATAGCTGCGCAGCAGATTGCGCTCGTCAGACAAGCACATCCAGGCGAACACGCGTTCGTGCAGACCCCGCACGACCTCGTCCCGCGCCCGGGCCACCGGGCCCTGTGCCCAATCCCACACGCACACATCGGCCAGTGTACCGACGCCGAAATGCCCCATCTCCTGCGCCAAACCCAGGGCCTCGGCCGCGCCGCGGGTGGCGGCGTAGAGGCCGGACCAGGCCGTCATGCGCCGCCCCGCCAGCGCCTGCACCTTGTAGGCATCCAGCAGATTGCGCTGCATGGACAGGCTGCTGCCGCCGCCCACATCGCTGGCCAGGCTGATATTCACCCCGGCCTGATGCGCCGCCGGCCAGTCGAACAAACCGCTGCCCAGGAATAGATTGGACGAGGGGCAGAACACCAGCTGCGCCCCGCTGCGCGCCAACGCCCGGCGGTCCGCCTCGTCCAGCCAGATGCCGTGGGCCAGCAAGGCACGGGGGTGCAGCAAGCCGGCCCGCTCGTACACATCGAGATAGCTGCGTGCGGTGGGGAATAACTCCGCCACCCAGCGCACCTCATCCCGGTTCTCGGCCACATGGGTTTGCATGAATAACGAGGCATCGGCACGGCACAGGGCACCGGCCATGGCCAGCTGCGCGGGCGTGCTGGTGGGGGCGAAGCGGGGCGTCACCGCATAGGCCAGGCGGCCCCGGCCATGCCAGCGAGAGATCAGGTCCAGGCAATCGCGCTCGGCGCTCTGCACATCGTCCAGCAGGGCCGGCGGGGCGTTGCGGTCCATCAAGACCTTGCCGGTGATCAGGCGCATGCCGCGCTGCTCGGCGGCCGCGAACAAGGCCTCGACTGACACCTTGTGCACGGTGGGGAAGACCACCGCCGCCGTCGTGCCATGGGCCAGCAAAGCATCGAGAAAACGCTGGGCACCCTGCTGCGCCACGGCCGGATCGGCGTAGCGGCATTCGGCCGGGAAGGTATAGGTATTGAGCCAGTCCAGCAGCTCCGCGCCGTAGGAGGCGATCACATCCAGCTGCGGGCAATGCACATGGCTGTCGATAAAGCCCGGCAGGATCAGTCGGCCACTGAAGTCCTGCAAGTCCCAACCCTCGGCCGCATCGGGCGCCTGAGCTTGCGTGCCCTGCACACGGCCGTTTTCAATCAAGAGCCAGTGATCGGGCTGAAAGCGCAGGGCGGAAGTTTCCAGCTCACCCCATTCAGCTTGAGCCACGAAGTCCAGCAAATCGCCACGCAGGGCCAATCTGCTAGTTGGGGAAACAGAGGGGGTGGAGGCGGCGGCAAATGACATACCGTGGCATCCTATATCTTTGCGCCCGCAGCCCTGGCCTTTCCCCATGAGCACAAGCCCCCCAACAACGATCGCGCCGCGTCCCATCCGCTTCTTCCAAGGCGGCGAGATCCGCTCGGTGCAAGACCTGGCCCCCAGCACCACGGTCTTGCAATGGCTGCGCGAGCACGCGCACTGCACGGGCACGAAGGAAGGCTGCGCCGAGGGCGATTGCGGCGCCTGCACCGTCTTGCTGGGCGAGCTGGTGGACGGCCAGTTGCAGCTGCGCAATGTCAATGCCTGCACCCAGTTCCTGCCCACGCTGGACGGCCTGGCCTTGTTGACGGTGGAGGATCTGGGCAGCAGCCAGGCGCTCAACCCGGTCCAGCAAGCCATGCTGGACTGCCACGCCAGCCAGTGCGGCTTCTGCACCCCCGGCTTTGTGATGAGCTTGCAAGCCTGCTACGAGCGCCACTGCGAGGCCGGCAGCCGGCCCACGCGCCAGCAGCTGGCCGACGATCTGGCCGGCAATCTCTGCCGCTGCACCGGCTACCGGCCCATCCTGGATGCCGGCCAGGCCATGTTCGAGCGGCCCCAGCAGCGCATCAACAGCGCCCCCATCACGGCCGCGCTGCAGCAGCTGCAGCAAGACCCACCCCTGCATTACGCCGCGGCCAACCCGGCATTCCAACAGCGCATCGACCACTTCCACGCCCCCCGCTCGCTGGCGGCACTGGCCGAACTCCGCCTGGCCCTGCCCCAGGCCCGGCTGCTGGCCGGCAGCACCGATATAGCCCTCTGGCACAACAAGCAATTCCGCGATCTGGGCGAGCTCATTTATCTGGGTGCCGTCGCCGCGCTGCGCGAGATCCGCAGCGAGCCCTGGGCGGATAGCCGCCCCGGCCTGTGGATAGGCGCGGGCGCCCGGCTGGAACAGGCCTGGGCCGCGCTCAGCGAGGCCGCGCCCGAGCTGCGCGAGCTGTGGCTGCGCTTTGCCTCGCCGCCGGTGCGCCAGGCCGGCACCCTGGGCGGCAATATCGCCAATGGCTCGCCCATCGGCGACGGCGCGCCGGCCCTGATCGCCCTGGGCGC
This sequence comes from Roseateles oligotrophus, assembly GCF_014204525.1. GTDB lineage: Bacteria > Pseudomonadota > Gammaproteobacteria > Burkholderiales > Burkholderiaceae_C > Paucibacter_A > Paucibacter_A oligotrophus_A. Next base: position 34,639 of record NZ_JACHLP010000012.1, on the reverse strand, counting down.
CGACATCGTGCTGCGCCAAAGCGCCGCGCAGCGCCGCCTGCCCTTGCAGGACTTTTATCTGGACTATATGAAGAACGCGCTGCGGCCCGGCGAGTTTGTCGAAGCCCTGCACCTGCCCCTGCCCGCAGCGAATCAGCCGCTGCGCGCCTACAAGATCAGCAAGCGCTTTGATAGCGATATCTCCGCCCTCTGCGCCGTCTTCGCCCTGCAGCTGGATGCCGATCAAACCGTGCGTCAGGCCCGCCTGGTGTTTGGCGGCATGGCTGCCACCGTCAAGCGCGCGGCCGCCGCCGAAGCGGCCTTGCTGGGCCAAGCCTGGTCGGCCGAGGCGGCGGCGCTTGCCGCTCAAGCCTTGAGTCAGGACTTCCAGCCCCTGAGCGATATGCGGGCCAGCAGCGACTACCGCCTCAGGGTGGCGCAAAACCTGATGCACAAGTTGTGGCTGGAGACGCGACCGGAGCAGCCCTTGCTGGCGCAACAAAGCCGGATCTGGCAGCTCAGGAGCCAAGCATGAGCGCTGTCGGAAAAAACCGCACGCACGAATCCGCCGCCCTGCATGTCTCGGGCGAGGCCCGCTACTGCGATGACTTGCCGGAGCTGCAGGGCACGCTGCATGCGGCCTTGGGCCTGTCGCCGATAGCCCATGGCCACCTACTGTCCATCGATCTGGAACTGCTGCGCCGCCAGCCCGGCGTCGTGGCGGTGCTGACGGCGGCCGATATTCCGGGCGAGAACAACTGCGGCCCGCTGCTGCATGACGACCCCATTCTTGCCGCCGAAAAATTGAGTTATCTGGGCCAGCCGGTGTTCGCCATCATCGCCAGCAGCCGCGAGCTGGCGCGGCGTGCGGCCGCGCTGGCCAGGCAAGCGATCCGGTGCGAGGCCCTGCCACCGGTCTTGACGGCGCTGGAGGCCCATGCCGCCGGCCAGTACGTGATCCCGCCCATGCATCTGAGCCGTGGCGATGCCGCCGCCGCCCTGCAGGCCGCGCCGCATCGCCTGATTGGGGAATGGCGCGTGGGCGGCCAAGAACAGTTTTATCTGGAAGGCCAGATCAGCTACGCCCTGCCGCAGGAGCAGGACAGCCTGCTGATCCATTGCTCCACCCAGCACCCCAGCGAGATGCAGCAACTGGTCGCCCACGCCCTGGGTTGGCAGGCGCATGCCGTGCAGCTGCAGTGCCGGCGCATGGGGGGCGGCTTTGGCGGCAAGGAGTCGCAGTCGGCCCTGTTCGCCTGCGTGGCCGCCATCGCCGCGCACCGGCTGGGCCGGCCGGTCAAGCTGCGCCTGGACCGCGATGACGACTTCCTCATCACCGGCCGCCGCCACGGCTTTGACTACCGCTGGCAGCTCGGCTTTGACGGGCAGGGCCAGATCCTGGCGGCCGAGGTCGAGCTGATCGCCAACTGCGGCCACTCGGCCGATCTGTCCGCCCCGGTGATGGCGCGCGCGCTCTGCCATTTCGACAATGCCTACTGGCTGCCCCATGTGGCCATGCACGGCTTTTGCGCCCGCACCAATACCCAGAGCAATACCGCCTTCCGCGGTTTTGGCGGGCCGCAAGGCGCCCTGGCCATCGAGATGATTCTGGACTCGGTGGCACGCCGCCTGCAGCTGGACCCGCTGCTGGTTCGGCAGCGCAATTTCTACCGTGACGAAGCTGGGCACAACACCACGCCCTATGGCCAGACGGTGGAAGATAACCAGTTACACGCGCTGACCGAGCAATTGATCGCCAGCAGCGATTACCACGCCCGCCGCGCCGAAATTGCCGCCTTCAATGCCAGCAGCCCCCTGCTGAAAAAAGGCCTGGCGCTGACGCCGGTGAAGTTCGGCATCTCCTTCAATGTGGTCCACCTCAACCAGGCCGGCGCCCTGGTCCATGTCTACACCGACGGCTCGGTGCTGGTGAACCATGGCGGCACCGAGATGGGCCAGGGCCTGAACACCAAGGTGGCCCAGGTGGTGGCGCAGGAGCTGGGCCTGGACATGGCCCAGGTACGCTGCAGCGCCACCGACACGCAGAAGATCGCCAACACCTCGGCCACCGCCGCCTCCACCGGCAGCGATCTGAACGGCAAGGCGGCCCAGGATGCGGCTCGGCGCATCAAGCAGCGCCTGCTGCCCGTGGCGGCCAAGCTGCTGGGCTGCAGCGAAGCCGATGTGTGCTTTGCCCAGGGCCAGATTGGCGCGGGCGAGCGGCGATTGAGTTTTCGCGAGCTGGTCGCCCAGGCCTATCTGCAAAGAGTGCAGCTGTGGAGCGAGGGCTTTTACGCCACGCCCGGCCTGTGCTGGGACCGCGAGAAGCTGCAGGGCAAGCCCTTCTACTACTTCGCCTACGGCGCCGCCGTGGCCGAGGTCCTCATCGACACGCTGACCGGCGAGAACCGCATGCTGCGCGCCGACCTGCTGCACGATGCCGGCCAGTCCATCAACCCGGCGCTGGACATCGGCCAGGTCGAGGGCGCTTTTGTGCAGGGCGCCGGCTGGCTGACGACCGAGGAGCTGGTCTGGCATCCCGACTCCGGCCTGCTGAGGACCCACGCCCCCAGCACCTACAAAATCCCGACGGCCAACGATATGCCGCCCGACTTTAGAGTTAGTCTCTACGCCCAGCCCAATGCGGCCGACAGCATCCACTGCTCCAAGGCCGTCGGCGAGCCACCCCTGCTGCTGGGCTTTGCCGTGCTGCTGGCCCTGAAGGATGCTGTGGCGGCCTGCGGGCCGGCGGGCTGCGACCCGCTGCTGCACGCACCCGCCACGGCCGAGCGGGTGCTGCAGGCGCTGAGCCAGACCTAGGCCAGAGCCTCAGCGGGCCGACTTGGTCGGGAGCGGATTGACCGCGTTGACGGCGCTCAGCGCGTCGATCAAGCCGAAGCCATCCAGGGGCGAGAAGCCCTTGGCGAACTGCCTTGGCTTGAGCGTGGTGCTGAAGGGAATCGTGCCGCCGCCCGGCACCGCCACCACGCCGCTGACGGTGGCACCGGCCAGCAGATCGGCGGCATTGCCGCCGCCGCCGGTGGCGCGCTCGTCCCGGTCGACGCCAAAGCCCATGCTGCTCTTGTTGCCGAAAGCGCCGGCCGTGAAATTGACCGTCAGCTTGTCGAACTGGGTGTTGGCCAGCACGCCGGCGCGGCTGAAGCTGATCTGGCCGGCGCTGATATTCTTCAGCGCGCCCAGGGTCAGCGGGTAGCCGGTGGTGGCCGCGCGCGGATCGAACAACATGCCCGGCGCGGGCACGCCCAGGCGCACCCGGGCGGCATTGGCGGTGCTGAGGTCCAGCACCACGTTCTGCAAGGTGTAACCAGCCGGCGCCACCATGGACAGCTTGAAGGCATTCGGGTTGAAGGAGCTGGGCGTGTCGCCATTGCCCTCGGCCGACACCGTCACCTTGGCCGCCCCGGCAATGGCCACGGCCTCCACCAGATTGGGCTGCAGGCTGTGCGGCAGGGCCGTGCTCTGCAGCACGCTGCGCACCTGGGCGGGCGTCAGCGAGCCCGGGCCACCGGCCTTCTGCAGCAGCAGGGCCGCCACGGCCGCGGCATGGGGAGCCGCCGCGCTGGTGCCGAAGAAGTTGGGGAAGGTGTCGGCGTCCTCGGCAGAGTCCGAGCTGAAGAAGGTGGTGTTGACGCCATCGATGGCGGCCACATCGGGCTTCATGCGCACCTCGGGTTCGGCCAGGCGGTTGCCGGCCCGGTCGAAATACATGCGCACCATGCCGGGCGAGGTGAAGGACTCGGGCTGGTAGGTCTGGAACCAGGGAATGGCGGCCGTGCCGATGGCGCCGGCGGCCGAGTTGTGGCCATAGGTGACGGGGGTGTTGTAGTCGACATACTCGGCATTCACCACCGAGCCGAACAGCACATAGCGCAGCTTGCTCGCCACCGGCGTGGCCGGGGCCGCGCCCTTGCGCACCACCACCAACTGGTAGGTGGCGGCCGGGGCGGAGATGTATTCCAGCGGCTGGTCGGTGGCCAGGTTGTCGTCCTTGGAGGAATAGACGATGGCCGTGCCCGCGGCATTGAAGAGGTAGATGTCGTAGTCGGTCGTGACCCTGCCCGCATCGAAGGGGTCGTTCCACTGGAACACCACCCGGCCGTTGGCGCCGAACTGGATGGTCTGCGACACATCGGGCGCACCCGCGCCGCTATTGAAGTTGTGGAAGCCGCCGCTGCTGTCGGCGTCGGCGATCAGGGCCAGGTTGACGCTCTGGCCGGCGGTGGTGGCCGCCGCCTTGCTGACCGAACGGAAGTCCGACAGATAGCCCTGGCTGGCGCTGCGATTGCCGGCCGAGGAGAAGTAAGGCACGCCGGCCGCCGCCACCTCGTCGGCCGCCTGGGCAACGATGCCGTCGGAGAAGAAGGGCTCGGCCAGATAGATGATGTCATCCACGATGACATCGGCCTTGCAGGCGCCGGACTTGTCGGCCAGGGCGCGGATATTGTTGGCGAAGTCGACCTCGGTGTTATAGGCCGTGGCGAAGCAGAGCTTGGCGCCCGGCGCCAGGTCATGGACGATCTGGGCCATGGCCCGGCCCTCGTCGCTGCCGCCGGCCTGGTCCTTCACCACCACCACCTCGGCCGTGTTGCCCAGGGGGTTGCCGGCGCCAGGCAGGTCGCCGCTGGCCACATCGTTGGCGGCCTTGACGGCATTGGTGCTGGTGTTATAGCTGTCGGACATCACGCCCACGGTGATGCCCGCGCCGGTGATGCCCTGGGCATTGACCTGATCGGTGCGCATGGCCGGTGCGCCCTGCGAGGTGGTGGCACCCACATTGGTTTCCAGGCCCAGGGCCAGCACCACCGAGCGCACGCCCGCGGTCTCGGCCAGGCTGTTCAGCGCGCCGACGGGCACATAGGCCGTCAGCACGCCCTTGCGGTATTTGTCGCTGGAGGCCAGCACGCGCGAGCCCAGGCCTTCGGTGGCGGCCAGCACCGCCGGCAGGGGCTGTTGGCCGTCCAGCGTGACCTTGACGCGCACCCGCTCCTGGGCGTCGAACAGCAGGGCATCGCCCGCACGCAAGGCCTGCTTGCCGGCCAGCGCCGTCGTGCGGCTGTTGGCGGCGCTCAGGCCTTGCTGCTGGGCGGCCAGCTCACGCAGGCCCAGGCCCAGCTTGGGACTGGTCTGGGCCGCGGCGGACAGCGCCAGGGTGGACAGCGCCAGCGCCACGCTGGTGGCCAGCAGGGCGCGCTTGTTCTTGATTGCCTTGTGTTGCATCGCTCATTCCTTGCAGAAAACATCGGGCGCATCAAGGCCGGGAAGCCTGGATGCAGCGAGATTCATCGGGGTACAGCAGAGGACAGCGGGCCGTCCGGCCCGGGCCCTCAGGCCTTGCGCTTGCGCTGGCTCAGGGCCAGGCCGGCCGCGCCCATCAGCATCAGGGCCCAGGTGCCGGGCTCGGGCACGGCCGTCACATTGAGGCCATTGCCATCGGCGCTGATATGGGCCGTGTAGCCCGGCAGACCTTGCAGGGCGCCGGGTGTGGCGCCGTCCAGGGCGAAGCCATCGGCATAGGAGGCGGAATTGGCGAAATTGGGACTGGCCACGATGGTCAGCAGATAGTTGCCGGCCGTCAGGCTGGCCAGGCGCAGCGTGGCGTCGGCGCTGCTTTGGCCGGCCATGGCGGGGCCGCTGAAGTCGTCGTTCTCACCCAGCAGCACGCCGCTCGTGGGGCTGCTCATGGACCAGAGCTGGATCACCGGGTCGAAATTCGTGCCGCTATTGAAGGAGTCGGTCCAGAACTTGAAGTCGGCAACGGCGCTGCTGACGCTGAACTGGATCCTGGCCACGCTATTGTCAAAGGACAGGCCGCCCGCAAAGTCGTACTGCGCCGCCTGCGACAGGCCGGCGGCCGCGCTCAGCAGCAGGGCCGCGATGGTTTTCAAACGCTTGTTCACGCAAAACACTCCTCGGTCAAGGTCAAGGGAAAAGCGCCGATGAGCGCCCGGTTCGCGTGAAGTATTGCCGCGATCGTCAAAACAGACACCCCGGTTTCCCCTGATGGGCAGGCGGAAGTGGCGGATGCCCCCTGCAAATTAGGGGGTGGCGCCGCGCCTCAACTCCCACTGCGCCAGCGTGAACTCGCGGTAAGGCAGGGCCTGGGTGTCCAGGGTGCGCTCAAACCAGGGTTTAGCCTCGGCGCGCCGGCCCTGGGCCGCCAGCTGCTGGCCGATGTAGAAATAGGCCTCGGCCAGGCGCAGGCGCTCCTGGTCCGGCCGTTCACGCGCCAGGCGCAGCAAGGCGTCCCGGTCCAGGCTGCCGCTCAGGTAATGCAGCATGGCACCGGGCCATTTGCCCGCGTCCACCGAGGCCAGCTCGGGCGCGATGGCGGCGCGGCCCTTGCCACCGCCCTGCTGCTCGGCGGCAAAGTAAAGCCACAGCAGGCTGAACTCGCGCTCGGCACCATTGCTATTGCCCAGGCTCTGGCGCAGGGCCTGCTCGGCCAGGGCATAGTCGCCCAGCAGATAGTGGGTGCTGGCCAGCCAATTGCCCGCGCTGCCGGCATCGGGCAGGCCGGCGCGGGTCTGGAAGGCTTGCAAGGCCTGCTCCGGCCGCCCCAGACCGACCAGGGCCACGCCGCGCGCCTCCCAGGCGCCGCCCAGCTCGTTCGGGCCGACGGCGGGGGAGTCGATGGCGGCCTGGGCATCGTTCAAGGCATGCTCGAAATAGCCCAGATGGTTATTGGCCTGCGCCCGCTCCACCCGCAGCTGGGCGGCCCAGCGGCTCTTGGGGTCGAGCTTAGGCAGCACCGAGCCGGCCGCGACGCGGCTGATCTCGTTTTGCTGCAGGATCTGGAACAGCGCATCGGGCTGGCCTTTGCGGAACTTGGCCAGCCAGCGCTCGCTGTCGGCGAACTGGCCTTGCAAGGCCTTGCTGTCGAGCAGGTTCAGGCGCAGGCGATTGCCGACGATCTGCCTGGCCTTGGCCACCCGTTCGCGAAAGGCCTCCAGATCGGCCGGCAACACCTCGTCGCTGCGGCGTTCGAACTTGGCGCTGATGCTGATCTTGTGCTCTTGCAGCTCCACACGGCTGCTGAGCCTGAAATGCTTGTCGCCCACCTGCTGCAGCGGCGGCGGCTGGCCGACAAAGGCGCGCGGTGCCTTCAAGACCAGCTGCCGCTCCACCGTCTGGGTCTGCGCCAGCATGAAAGGCATGCGGCGCTGGGCCTCGGGCGGCAGCAGCAACAGATCGGCCAGCTCGGCGGCGGGCAGGTCCAGCTCCAGGCCACCGCGGGAATAACTGCCCAGGCCAGGGTTCTGGAAGTTCATGCGCAGCTCCAGCTGATTGCTCTGGCGATCGTCCAGCAGCTCGGGCTGGCCCAGCGCCTGCAAGCCGGGCAGCTGGCGCAGATAGGCGCCGGCCAGGGCCTGGGCGATGCGATCCACGCCGGCATTGGCGAAGCCGGCTCGCCAGCGCTCGGCGGCCAGGCCGCGGGCGATCAGCGCCGTCTTGAGCTGCGGCGCCTGCTGCAAATCGTGCAGATCCCAGTCCTGGCGATAGCTCAGGCTGTCTTCGGCAAAGCTGGGCGGCATCACGCTTTGCAGGGCGACCTCGCCGCCCGGCCTGGCCCCGCCCACCACCAGACCCAGGCCGTAGGGATAGTAGCCGCGTGATTGCAGGGTTAGCCCCTGGTTGGCGATGGTGGGGTCGAGGAAATAGACCTGCTCGCCCACCTGCACCCGGCTGATCACATGGTCGAACTGGTCATGCGCCGGCAGGTAATTGGCCAGGCCGCGGTTGCGCGCCATCGAGACCAGGGTGGGCCGCGCCTCGAAACCCAGGCCGCCGAGCAAGGCATTGAGCAGCATGACCTTGTCCTTGCAGTCGCCCAGGCGTTCGGCCAGGGTGCGCGAGGCGGGCTTGGGGCGGTGCGAGCTCTCGCCCAGGCTGGCCGAGAAGTAACGCACCTCGTCCTGCACAAAGCGCAGCGCGGCCGCCACCGTCGGCTCGGGCGGCAGGCCCAGGGCGCGCAGGGCCGCCACCTGCTCGACAATCTGGGCCGTGGCCGGCGTGCCGCCGGGCTCGGGCGTGAACAGGGCCTGCGCCCATTGGTCCAGCTCGGCCCAGCTGGCGTATTCGCTGATCTGCAGGGCCGGGTAGACCTTGAACCAGGGCGGCGTGCCGACCTCGGCCAGCACCGGCGCCACCTGCTCGCGCAGCACGCGCAAGACCTGTTGGCCGCCCTCCTCCAGGCGCTCGGGCTGCAGCTCCGCGCCGATGCCGCGGCTGTAGAGCTTGCGGCCCGGCGGGGCGGTCACGCGCAGATGCAGCCGATCGATGGGCGTGTCGGCCGCCAATTGCAAAAGCGTTGCGAAGCGATGACCGTAGATCGGGTTCTCGCCCTCCACCGTGTAGGCCAGCTCCACCACATCGCCCACGCGCACATCGCTCAACACGACCAGGGCGGTGCGCACGCCGTCGATCAGCTGCTGCTCCAACTGCTGCTCGCGCCGCAGGATCTCGATGCGAGCGCTCTTCAGCCGGTCCAGGCGCTGGCCCTCGCGCAGCAGGCTGGCGCTGTGGATGACCAGGGTCTGGTAGGCCGGGTTGAAGCTGATCTGCGGCTCCGAGACCTCGCGCAAGGTGGAGTTGTCCAGCGCCTGGGTGTGCAGGCGGAAAAAGCTGTGGCTGTCCTTGGCCTGCAGCTGGATCTGCACATCGACCAGGCGGTCGCGCCGGGCCCGGGCGCCGCCGGTGGCCGCGGGCGCGTTCGCCGGGCCGGGAATATTCCCCGCCGCCGGCACCGGCTTGACCCAGGCCGGCAACGGGGCGAAGCGATAGCCGGCGCCGGCCGCCACGGCGGGATAGGGAGCGTCCTTGGGCTTGCTGAGTTTGCCGACCGGCTTGGCCGGGTCCTGCGCCCAGGCCGGGCCGCCAGCCAGCAGCAGCAATAACAGTGGCAGCCCCGCCACCCGCAGCGACTTGCGCCAATCAAAGCTTCGCAGCATCAGCACACCCTCCCGCTTGGGTTGATGGCGCGATTGTGCGGTACGCAGGCGGCCGCGCTGTGGCCGGAAAACCTCAGCCCAGACTGAGCCCTTCCGGGCCTTGTGTCCACGCTCAGCCCATGCGCTTGTATCGCGCCTGGGCCTTCGCCAGGCTGAGCCCGGACAGTCACAGTCCTGTGGACTGTGACTGCCTGGCGAAGGCCGAGGCCTCTGGCCGAGGCACAAGCCCCTTCCGGGCCTTGTGTCCGGGCTCAGTGCAGCAATTGCTCTACATCGCTGGCCACATCACCGGCGGCCTGCAGCTTGGCTTCCAGAAAGTCCAGGTCCAGATGCAGATGCTCCACCAGCTCGGGCACGGCGGCGTTCAAGGCCGCCACCGGCTGGTCATGCTGCTGCGCCGCGTCGGCCAGCACCTCGGCCATATGCAGCACGGCGGCCATCAGGGAGAAGGGGCGGCTGTCCATCGGCGCATTGGCGTCCGTGAAGGCCTGCACCATCTGCGCCGGGAAATGCCAGTGCGAGGCCAGCGAGGCCGTCACATCGGCATGGCTGCAGGCAAAGCGATGCTGCTCCAGCGAGTAGCGACTGCCCGGCTCCACCGCCAGGGTCTCCACCTCGCCGACCAGGGCGGGTTCGGCCAGGGCCATCAGGATCTGGCCGGTGCGCAGCATCAGGCCGGAGAGGTAGGCGGTGTCGGCATCCAGACGCACCATCTTGCCCAGGATGCGGGCATAGGCCGCGGTGGCGATGCTGTGGCGCCAGAAAGCCGCGCGGTCCAGGCCTTTGACATTGGGAAAAGCCCCCGACAAGCAGGCCGCCAGCGAGAGATTGCGCAAGGTCTCCAGGCCCAGGGCGGCGGCGGCGTCCTGCAGGCTGGCGATCTGGTGCGAGGGGCTGTAGCGGGCCGAATTGGCCAGGCGCAAGACCTTGGCCGAGAGGCCCGAGTCCTTGCCGATCAGATCGGCAATTGCGCCCAGGCTGACGTTCTCATCGTCGAAGCTGCGAATCAGGCGATTCGCCACCTCGGGCATGGTGGGGATGGCGGCACTGTTCTGGAAAAACTTCTCGGCGGCAAGACTCACGGCATGGCTCCTCAAGCATGGGGGTCACCGGCAAGCGGTGCGGCCCGGGCCGGAATGGCCACAAGCTCGAAAGCAGTCTACGGTTGGCAAGCCGCCAACGCCACGCACAAATAACGGGGAATCCCCCCCCACTCCGAGCTTCAAGCCTGCATCAGGGCACGCAGCGCCACCGGGTTCAGCAGCTTGATGGAATAGCCGCGCACCTCGATCAGGCCGGCGCTCATCAGCTGGCGCAGGAGGCGGGACAGGGTCTCGGGCGTGATGGCCAGCTGGGCCGCCAGCTCGCGCTTGCGTTCGCGCAGGGCCACATCGCCGTCGGGGGCGGCGGCGCGCGACAGCAGCCAGGTGATCAGGCGTTTTTGCGCGTCCTTGGCCATCAAATCATGGGTGGCGCCGGTGAGCTTTTGCACCGTCTGGGCCAGGGCCATCAGCAGGCGCTCGTTCAGCGCGGGAAAGCGCTGCAGCAAGGGGCGCAGGCCGCTGAGCGGGAGCTCCAGCAAAGCGGCCGGGCTCATGGCCTGCGCGTCCTGCCCGTGGCCCGCCCCCATCCAGGCGCTGCTGAGGTCCAGCCAGGCCGGGCCGTGCACGCTGCGCTCCAGATGGAATTGCCGCTCGGCCGCCATGCTGCCCAGGCCCACCACGCCGTCCAGCACGGCCACCAGATGCTCGGCCGCCTGGGTTTTCTGGAACACCGGCTCGCCCGGCGCCACCCGGCGGCAGCGGCCCAAGGCCTCCAGGGCCTGCAGCTCATCCGGGCTCAACCCGGGCTCGCCCATCAGCGCGGCCCATTGCTCGGCGCTGACCCGCAAGTCGGCGATGGGCAGGGAGCGCCTGCTGGCCAGGCTCTCAGCGGAACGAAGCAAAGCCCGGCTGGCGAGCTTGGGCTCGGGCGGGTTGGGGCTGGCCTTGAGGGTGGTAGTTTCCACGGCGGGGTGGTCCGGAAGTCGCTGCATGGAGGCGACTTTCAGGCTTTTGCCCGGCACCGTCTTTGAGCGAAGTCAAACGGCGGCGCGGCCTCGCCACCCGCGTCCGCTCTTTTCACGCCGGTTTGCGGCATGCCAAGCTTGGGCGCGCCCAAGAAGGGCGCTCAGCGTTCCGTGCTCGAAGCGTCCCGGGACTCGTACCAGCGCCCCAGCAGCGCCCGCTCCTGCTCGGTGATCTGGGTGGCATTGTTGAGCGGCATCAGCTTCAGCAGCACCGCCTGCTGGTACAGCGCCTGGGCGTTCTGCTCGATCAGGGCCGGCGTGTGCAGCTGGATATTCTTCTGCGCCAAGCTGGCGTTATGGCAGATCTGGCAGCGCTGGGCGACGATGCCTTGCACCTGGGCCAGGGTCGGGGCGGCCGGGGCCTGCACCGCCAGGCTCGCCCGGCTGGCGGGCGCCAGGGCCACGATCAAGCCGGCCAGCAAGGCCAGCGCCGCCAGCAACAGGCCCCAGGCATTGAGGCCTTTGTGGCGCTTGACGAAGTAGCTGCGAATCAAGACGCCGGCCAGCATCAGGGCGATCAAGACGGCCCAGTTCCAGCGCGCGCTGTACAACATGCCGTAATGGTTGCTCAGCATGGCCACCAGCACCGGCAGGCCGAAATAGGTGTTGTGCACGCTGCGCTGCTTGCCGCGCTGGCCGTGCAGGGGGCTGGGCTTGCGGCCGGCCCGCATATCGGCGATCACCTCCCGCTGGCCCGGGATGATCCAGAAGAAGACATTGGCGCTCATCATCGTGGCCAGCATGGCGCCAATGATCAGAAAGGCCGCGCGCCCGGCAAACAGCTGGCAGGCGGCCCAGCTCGCCAGGGCCACGAAGACGGCGATCAGGCCCAGCACCAGGCCGTCATTACCGATGGCGCCGCTCTTGCGGTCATGGCCGAAGCGGCGGCAGATCTGGTCATAGACCAGCCAGCCGGCGGCCAGAAAAGCCAGCGCCGTGGCGATCGCCGCGGCCGGCGGCCAGTCCAGCACCCGTTTGTCGATCAGAAAGCTGCTGGCATTGAAGAGATAGAGCACGACGAAGAGCGCGAAGCCGCTCATCCAGGTCCAGTAGCTCTCCCAGTAAAACCAGTGCAGCTGCTGGGGCAGATGGCCGGGCGCCACCAAGTACTTCTGCGGGTTGTAGAAGCCGCCGCCGTGCACGGCCCATAACTCGCCATCCACGCCCTTGGCCTGCAGGGCCGGGTCGCTGGGCCTGTGCAAATGATTGTCCAGCCAGACGAAGTAGAAGGAAGCGCCTATCCAGGCAATGCCCACGATCACATGCAGCCAGCGCAAGAGCAGATTGGCCCAGTCGAGCAGATAGCTTTCCATTCAAACAAGATCCCGTGAAGGGCGGCTCACCACAAAGCGGGCGCTGTGAGCCACGGTTCCGGTCGCGTCCACCTGCAACGCCGCTGCGACCCGGTCTGTCTGGCGGCCAGTGTAGCGACGAAGCCCTGACAAATTCCCAGGCCACTCGTCTACCTCAGAGCAAACGAGCAAGCCCGGAGGAAACAGCAGCATGAAGGCAAACCCAAGCACGGAGCCGTCCAAGCCAAAAGTTCGTTTTGAATTGCAGGTCTACGGTCCCGCCCAGTTGTTCGAGTGGACGGCCGGGTCCGCGCATGCCTACCCGGCCAAGGCTGAGCTCAGGCCCATGGATGCGGCCTTGCTGGCGCTGCTCTTGATCGACGGCCCCCAAGATCGCACCCAAATCGCCCACTTGTTTTGGCCGGAGCAAAGCGCCAGCATGGCCTTGAGCAATCTGCGTCAACGCATCACCAGACTGAATCGGCGAGTGCCAGCCCAACGCCTGCTCCAGGGGCAGACACGACTGTCCGCCAGCCCCGAGTTGCAACTGACCTCGCCCTGCTGGGAGCGGCTCCCTGCCCAGGAAACAGAATTCCTGCAGGGCCTGCGCTTCGAGCAACAGCCCAGGCTGAATGACTGGATTCAAATCCAGCGCAGCAAGGCGATGGCCGAACAAACCCAACAGCTGCAAGGGGCGATCTCGCTCTGCGAAGCCAAGGGCGAACTCGGGCAGGCGCTGGCGCTGCTCCAGCGTTTGCACACCCTGCATCCCAGCGATGAGGCGGTGTTGCGCCGCCTGATGCGCGCCCTCACGGGGGCCGGCCGCCAGCAGGAACTGCGCCAGGCCTTTGAGCACAGCCTGGGCCATTTGCGCGCCGAACAAGGCCGCCTCCTCAGCAACGAGAGCGCGGCCCTGTACCTGCAACTCAAGGCCAAGCTGGCAGGCGACACCTCTCTGGCCACCCCCTGAATGCGGGGGCTTGTCACGCGCAGCGCCAGCGCCGCATCCCCCGTCTCAAAGATCGCAAAAACTTCAAGCCCATTGAACCTCGGCAGCCCGCCGCCCCAAGCAAGCCATTCGTCCTCAGCCCACCCTCTCAGGAAATCGCAATGAACGCACACACCGCAGCCCGCCCCTCGCCCCTGCAACGGGCCATTCAAATCGCCCTGGTCGGCTCGGCCGCCCTGCTCGCCCAGCCCTCGGCCCAGGCCCTGGAAGCCGTCTGGCTGGGCGGCACGGGCAATTGGGAAAATGACCTGGCTTGGAGCACGCTGGCCGCGCCCAATGACAGCCTGATCGACGTGTTGGTGGGCAATAGCGGCCCCAACACCCCCTCGCTGCTCACACTCGCCAGCACACGCAGCATTGGGCGGCTGACCATCAACAGCGGCGACAAGCTGAGCATCGCCAGCGGTGCCGCCCTCTACCTTTACGGCGGCGTCATCAACAACAGCGGCCGTTTGGACCTGGCAGGTGGCAGCAGCGGCTACGCCACGCTTTACCTGGGGGCTGACACCACCTTCAGCGGCAGCGGCCAAACCATCTTGAGTTCATCCAATAGCGGCTACTCCGGCTACCTCCGCAACAACGGCCACACGCTGACCATCGCCGCCGATCACACGGTACGCGGCAATGGCTATTTGGGCGACGGCTCGGGTGGCATCGTCAACAAGGGTTTGGTGATGGCCGAGGGCAGCAGCCCGCTCTACATCCAGATGGGCAGCAGCAGCGGCCAGACCTTTGACAACAGCCATGGTGTTGTCCAGATTGCCGACGGCGCTGCGCTCAACCTCAGCGGCACGCTCAGCGGCGGCAGCATCCGGAGCCAGGGCTTGGCCAAGCTGGGCGGCGGCAGCTTTGAAGCGACCGTGCTAACCGGTAATTTCAGCTCCAGTGGCTCCACCAACATCAAGAATCTGACCATTGCCAACAGCTTCACCGTCGCCGGCGGCACCTCGCTCTACACCTCCGGCACCATCACCAACCAGGGCAGCTTGAATCTGACCGGTGGCAACAGCGGCTATTCCTATGTCTACCTGGGGGCCGACACGACTTTGAGTGGCAGCGGCCAAACCATCTTGAGTTCGTCCAATAGCGGCTACTCCGGCTACCTCAGCAACAACGGCCACACGCTGACCATCGCCTCCGATCACACGGTACGCGGCAATGGCTATTTGGGCGATGGCTCGGGTGGCATCGTCAACAAGGGTTTGGTGATGGCCGAGGGCAGCAGCCCGCTCTACATCCAGATGGGCAGCAGCAGCGGCCAGACCTTTGACAACAGCCATGGTGTTGTCCAGATTGCCGACGGCGCTGCGCTCAACCTCAGCGGCACGCTCAGCGGCGGCAGCATCCGGAGCCAGGGCTTGGCCAAGCTGGGCGGCGGCAGCTTTGAAGCGGCCGTGCTAACCGGTAATTTCAGCTCCAGTGGCTACACCAACATCAAAAATCTGACCATTGCCAACAGCTTCACCGTGGCCGGCGGCACCTCGCTCTACACCTCCGGCACCATCACCAACCAGGGCAGCTTGAATCTGACCGGTGGCAACAGCGGCTATTCCTATGTCTACCTGGGGGCCGACACGACTTTGAGCGGCAGCGGCCAAACCATCTTGAGTTCGTCCAATAGCGGCTACTCCGGCTACCTCAGCAACAACGGCCACACGCTGACCATCGCCGCCGATCACACGGTACGCGGCAATAGCTATCTGGGCGACGGCTCGGGTGGCATCGTCAACAAGGGTTTGGTGATGGCCGAAGGCAGCAGCCCGCTCTACATCCAGATGGGCAGCGGCAGCGGCCAGACCTTTGACAACAGCCATGGTGTTGTCCAGATTGCCGACGGCGCTGCGCTCAACCTCAGCGGAATCCTGAGCGGTGGGCGGCTTGAAGGGACAGGTTCGGCCAATCTCCATGGCGGTAGCTATCAAGACCTGAGCCTGGCCGGGTCGCTTCAAGTCAAAAGTGGCAATTCGGCCACTGTTTCAGGTGCCATCAACAACGTGGGCACGCTCAACCTTTCAGGCGGCAACAGCGGCTATTCCTATGTCTATCTGGGGGCCGACACGACTTTGAGCGGCAGCGGCCAAACCATCTTGAGTTCGTCCAATAGCGGCTACTCCGGCTACCTCAGCAACAACGGCCACACGCTGACCATTGCCGCCGATCACACGGTACGCGGTGCTGGCTATTTGGGCGACGGCTCGGGTGGCATCGTCAACAAGGGTTTGGTGATGGCCGAGGGCAGCAGCCCGCTCTACATCCAGGTGGGAAGCAGCAGCGGCCGGACCTTTGACAACAGCCATGGTGTTGTCCAGATTGCCGACGGCGCTGCGCTCAACCTCAGCGGCACGCTCAGCGACGGCAGCATCCAGGGCCTGGGCTTGGCCAAGCTGGGCGGCGGCAGCCTTGAAGCGGCCGTGCTAACCGGTAATTTCAGCTCCAGTGGCTCCATCAACATCAAAAATCTGACCATTGCCAATAGCTTCACCGTAGCCAGCGGCACCTCGCTCTACACCTCCGGCACCATCACCAACCAAGGCAGCTTGAATCTGACGGGCGGCAACAGCGGCTATTCCTATGTCTATCTGGGGGCCGACACGACTTTGAGCGGCAGCGGCCAAACCATCTTGAGTTCGTCCAGCAGCGGTTACTCCGGCTACATCCGCAACAACGGCCACATGCTGACCATTGCCGCCGACCATGCTGTGCGCGGCGTCGGCTATTTGGGCGATGGCTCGGGAACTATCGTCAACCAAGGCCTGATCTCGGCGGACGCGGGCACACTGTACGTTCAAGGCACGCAGTTCGACAACAGCCAAGGCCGGCTGCATATCGGCAGCGATGCCCAGATGACGGTCTACTCGCCCTTGACATTGGCCGACCCCTCGCTATTGGCCTTTGACATCGCCGCACTCAGCAAGCCGGCAAGCCCGTTGCAAGGCCTGCAAGCGGGCAGCGTGCATGGGCGACTCAATCTCTCAGGCAATGCCGTCTACGACGGGCAAGTCAAGCTGGACTTCAGCGACTATCAGGCACAGCTCGGCGACCACTTCACGCTGATCAACACCAGCGGCAGCTTCAGCGGTGGCTTTGACAGCGCTTGGGGCGTGGGCAACGGGCTGAACTACGGGCTGACGATTCAGTATGGCGCGCACGATGTGAGTTTTACCGTCAGCAGCATCAGCGCCGTGCCGGAACCCAGCAGCTGGGCTCTGCTGCTCGCCGGGCTTGGGCTGCTCGCTTACGTTGGCCGCAGACGTTTGCCAACTCGGGCTTGATCGTTGCACGAAAAGTAATCTCAGGGTTTGGCGGTATTTGCTTGTCGCCAGAACAAAACACAATTCAGTTACAAGCAAGCCTCCGACCCGGTGCTTACCCACATGGAACTCGACGCCCGCAGCTTCATGAATGCCTGCCGCCAAGGCGGCCCGCTGATCGAGCAATGGCTGCGCGTGTTCGACCGCGAGCATGGGGCGGCCCTGTACCGCGAGGCCGCCATCGCCCTGCGCTGCTGGCAGCAGGCCGAGGATGTGGTGCAGGAGTCGCTGATCAAGGTCTGGCTGCGCTGCGCCACCTTCCGCGGCCCGGCCGATCCCATCGCCTGGGTGCGGCAGATCGTGCGCAATGGTCTGATCGACAGCCTGCGCGCCAAACGGCCTGAGCAGCCGCTGGAACAGGACGAGGATGGGCAGTTCACCGCCGAGGTGCAGCGTGCCGTCCAGGCCCTGGCACAGGAGCGGCCCGAGGGGCCGGAGCATGCCTTGAAGAACAAGCAGATCGAGGCCGTCTTCCGCAACTGTTTTGCGCGCTTCCAGGCCGCACACCCGGCGCACGCCGCCGCGCTGCGCTGGATCGTCGATGAGGGCCTGGACTACGCGCAGCTGGCTCAGCTACTGGATCGCAGCCCCGGCGCCACCCGGGAGTTCGTGTCGCAATGCCGCAAAAAGGCCCGACCCTTCTTTGCCCCCTGGTACGCCCTGGTCAGCCCGGCGGCCGCGCCCAGGCTGGACGATGAGGTGGCCGCATGAACGAGCATCCGTCCCAGGCCGATGACGCTGAAGCGGCTGATGACCAGGCCTGGCTGGACTTGATGGCGGGCCGCAGCCGGCCCGAGGCTCGGCACCGCATGCGGGAAGAAAGCGTCTGGCTGCGCGCCGCCCTGCTGAGCTACCGGCCGGCGCAACCCCAGGGCCAGATGCCCGATCCCGAGGCCCGGGCCGAGCGCCTGCTGCAGCGCGCCCGCGCAGCCGGCATCCTGGCCGCCACCCAACAGCAGGCAAGACCTGAGCCTCGGCCATCGCCCGCGTGGGAGGTCCGGGCTTGGCTGCACAAGCTGCTACGCCCGCAGCTGTGGGCTCCTGGCCTGGGCCTGCTGTTTTGCGGGGTGCTGGGCTATTGGAACTGGCCCGGCACGCTTGCCCCCCCAGTGGCGGAAGAGCGCATCGAACGCGGCTCGGCCGGCGCCACCGTGCTGATCCGCAGCCCCGATCCGGCCGGTCGCCGGCAGCAGATGCTTGAAGCCTTGCGCGCGGTTCAACTGGATGCCCAGCCCTATGAGCGGCTCGGGCGCCTGGGACTGGATCTGGAGCTGCCCGAGCGCCTGACGCCGGAGCAGGTCCAAGCGCTCAAAGCGCTGCAGCTCGACCAAGCTCAAGGACCTAGCTTGTTGATTGAATTTGAGCCCTGAGTGGCCGGGAGCGCCGACCTGTGCTGCTGCAGCCGAAAATCAAAGTTCACGCGCTGCTGCTCGCTTTGCTGAGTCCGGGCATTGCTGATGCGGCCCCCGCCAACCTCGAGGCCGTTTGTTCCAAGGCCTTGAGCGAACACCCCGTGAGCGAGCACTCGCCGGCCTTGCTGCGACAGCAAGCCCGTACCCTGCTTGCGGAAGAAGCGCCGGCAAGCCTGCCCATCGCTTGCAAGCTCGCCGAGCTGAGCCAGGCAACACAGGAAGCACAGGGGGCACAGGCACCCGCCCTCTTGAACGCACAGGCTTTTGTGATCGAGGCCATGGTGGTGGCCCAGCAGCTAGACCTCGCCATGGCCTGGGGGCCCGGCCTTTTTAAGCAGATCGGCCAAGCCGGACCCGAAGGTCTGGAAGGCACTGGCAGGGTGGCCCTGGCACTTGCGGCGGCCCACCATGCACGCGACGAGGTCGAAAAAGCACTCGCCTGGTCAACCCAAGCCCTGCAAGCCATGGCGGCTCGCGCCGCGGATTTCGATGCCAGGGAATACTGGACGGCACAGATCAACCATGCCGTCTATCTGACCGCCGCGAACCAGCGCCCGGAGGCCGAAGCCTTGCTGCAGTCCATCTATGCCGCCTTGCAGGACCAGGCCGCGCTCAGGCCTCAGCTGGCCCAGGCTCTGCGCGCGCTGACCTTCAATGCCGCTCGCTCCGAACGCTTGGCCGATGCCACCCGCTACGCGCAGCAGGAAGTCGAGCTGCGACAGCGGCATCTTGCTCATCTGAAGGCCGATCTGGCCGGCTCCTTGCAGAACCTTGCAACCCTGCTCAGCCGCAAGGGCAGTTTCCAAGAGGCCGAGGCCGCTTTCCGGTCGCTGCTGAGCCAGTTCCAACCCGAGGACCCCGACCCTGCCCATATCAGGCCAGGGATACTGGAAAACTTCGCCGGGCTGCTGAACAGCCGCGGCAAGTTTCAGGAAGCGCTCGAGATGAGCCGGGCCGCCGAGGCCCTGCTCCAGGCCGGCCCCCTGGCCCAAAGCCCGCGTGCCGCCCGTGCCCTGCGCCGCATGGCCTCTGCGCAAATGAATCTGGGGCAATGGGGTGATGCGCTCAAGACCCTGCAGCGCTGCATTGGGCTGCTGGAGGCCAGCGGGCAGCGGGCCGATCAACCTACAGCGCTGGCGGCCCATCTGGCGCTGAGCCGGGTTTTCTTGAACCTGGGGGACGTGGGCGAGGCGGCACTGGCACTGAAGACGGCGGAACAGCATTTGCAGACCGAGGGCGCCCTGCCCAGCCAGCTCGGCCACTTCCAGTTGCTCAAGGCCGACGTCATGGTGGGCCTGGACCAGCCCGCTGCGGCCTACCAGGCCTTGCTGGATGCCGAAACCGCTTTCGCCAGAATCTATCCAGACAAGCACGATATGCGGCTCTTTCTGCTTGGCCATCGCTGCCGCCTGGAGCCCGGCGACTGCCCGGCCTTGCAAGCCTTTCTGAAGCAATGGGACGAGTCCGCCGACGACGTGCTCAGCCCCTCAACCGAGGCCTTGATGAGCCTGGCCCTGTCCGTCCAGGAACGCCGCCAGCAACACTCGGACAAGGCCTATGCCTGGGCCGCCCGCGCTCTGGCGGCCGGCCGTGCAGGCAGCATGCCCAACCTGGAGTGGCGAGCCTTCGAGGCACTGGCCTTGAGCGCCCGGGCGCAGGGCCAGGCGGGCGAGGCGATTGCCTTTGCCAAGCAGGCCGTCAACATCCTGCAGGCCATGCGCAGCAATCTGCTGAGCCTGAACACCAACAAGGACAGCGGCTTTGTCAGGAACAAGCTGACCATCTACCGCCAACTGGCCGACTGGCTGGCGCAAGCGGGCCGCATCGCCGAGGCGCTGGAAGTCATGCAACTCGTCAGGCTCAGGGAGCAGGATGACTTCGCACAAAGAGCCCTTGCAACGGAGATGCCCGCCCTCTCGCTGACCCCCGGTGAGCAAGCCTTGCAGGCCGCGCTTGAACAGCATTTCGGGACCGAGGCCGAACCCGGCGAGACCCGGCAGCGCATGCTGCGCCTGCTGGTCAGCGAGCGACTGAGCCCGGCGGAAAAAGAGGAACTCAAGACCTGGATGCAAGGCAGCAACGCCAGACGCGCCGCCGAGCTGCAAACGCTGGCTCAACTCCTGCAGCAAGCCCGCGTCGGCAAGAGTGAGCCCACAGCAGCACCCAGCCTGACGAGCACCGACGCCAAGACCCTCCATGCCCATTTCCTGCTAGGCGACGACTTCCTCAGCATCCTCAGCTCCCAGGCCGGGACCTACCAATTGCAGCGCCAGGCGCTGGACGGCAGGCAGCTCAAGCAGGACATCGCCCGCTTCCTCCAACTGCTCCAGGAGCGCGGCGACACCCTGCCCCTGGCCCAACGGCTGTACCAGCAACTGGGCCTGCAGATCGACCTGCAGGCGCAGGCCCAGGGCAAGCACCAGATCCGCCTGTGGCTGGATGGCAGCCTGCGCTATCTACCCCTGGGCGCACTGCACGACGGCAAGCAATACCTGGCGCAGAAATACCGACTGGTGCTGGCCGGCGCCGCGCCGGCAGAGACCGGCACGGAGGGCTGGCCGGCGCAGGCGCTGGACCACCCAGGCCGGCCAAGACTGCAGGGCTTTGGCCTGACCCAGGCCTGGCCCGGCTATGCCGCCCTGCCCGGGGTTGCCGAAGAGGCCAGCCACTGGAAGGTGGATGACCGCCAAACCGCCGCGCTGATGCGCCGCTTCTATGCCGAGCTGGCCAAGCGCCCGGCCGATTACGCTGGCGCCTTGCAGCGGGCTCAGACCGCCGCGCTGCAAGACAGGCGCTTGGCCTACACCCACCCCTACTACTGGGCCGCCTTCACCCTGGTCGAGGCCGGGGCTGCGTCAGCCCACGGTAAACGGTGATTGTTTCAAGAACGCTGCCGCCGGCCCCAGCACAAACAGATTGGGCGATTGGGTGGGTGGCAGGCCGGCGCGGATACGCTGGTGAAATAACTTGTAATCGCCCTTGAACTTGCCCTGGTTCCAGACCTTCAGCAAGCTCTCGGTGAAAGCACCGTTATGTTGCCCATCCATCGAGGTCTGGTTGTCCTGGCAGCCCGAGATCAGCACGACGGCGGGCTTGAACGAGCCCACCAGCGCGGCGGCATGGCCGGCTGCACCCACCTGGGCCAGCATGGCGTCGGGGTCAACGACGCGGGCCTTGGCGGCCTGCTCGGCCACGTCTTCTTGGATCTTGTCGTAAAAAGCCTGGTGCTCGGTGTAGACGCGGCGGGCCACGGCGGCGGGCATGAGGCGGGGGCGCTCATGCGGCTGGGGTGGGGGCGGTGCAACGTCGCGGGTGACGCTGCCGCTGTGGCAGCTGTCCGACAGCACCAGCACGCGTACGCCGGCCGCAAAGCGGCTCAGCTCGAAGTAGAGCTCGTCGTCGATCAGTTGGCCATCAAACAGGCACCAGGTTTCGTCTTTGCCATCGGGCTCATCGCTGTTGATGTCGGTCACCTGACCGCCATGGCCGGAGTAGCTCATGAAGAAAAGATCGCCCGCCTTCAAGGCCTTGGCCGCCGCGCGCAATTGGGCCAGCACCGCCGCGCGGGTGGCTTTCTTGGTCAGCAGCAGGGTGGATTTCATGCCCTTGGCTTTGGCGATGGCGGCCATATCGCCCGCGTCGAATTCGCAGGCGGCGAGCGGGCCTTCCCAGCCGTTATAGGCCGCGGCGCTGACGGCGTTCAAGCCGATATGCAAGGACAGTGCCCTGGGTTTCTTGACGGGGGCCGTAGCGGCCGAGGCGCTCGCCGGTTTGGTTCTGCTTGCCATTTGCATCTCTCCTGTTGGGACCGCGCGAGGGGCTGGGCCGGGTCTGCCCAAGCGGCCCTAGGCAAAGGCGCGGCGCCTTGCCGAGGGCAGCGGGAATCTTGCGTTAGTCCCCCAAGCCCCGACACCCCTAGCTTAAGGAGGCATTGTGGCCCGGCAGGGGCTAGCCCGACGCCGCCCGCTTCTCTCGCAAGACAGTCTTGAGGCTGCGGCTGGCGCGGTCAAAGTCGAAGCGGTCCAGCGCCTCGGCGATTTCGGCATGCACCTCGCCCAGGCGCGGCCGCAGGGCGGCGCTGTGCTGCTTGAAATGGTCCAGCGCCTCGGGGTCGTCGTGCTGCAGCAGGGACTGCAAGGCCTGCAGCTGGGCCTCGACCTCGGCCTCATCCAGCGGGCGGAACTCGGTCGGCGAGCTCTCCTCCGGCAAGGCCGCCTGCAAGCTCTCGATCAGGGCGGCCAGCAAGACCCGCAAGGGGGTGATGCGGGCGACGATATTGACCAGGGACTGCTCCTCCCGGAAGCCCTCCTCCACCTGGGCCGCGGCGGCCTGCACGGCGCTGGCGCCGATATTGCCGGCCAGGCCCTTGAGGGTGTGGGCCGCGCGCTCAGCGGCCTTGCGGTCCTTCAGCAGCAAGGCTTCGATCTCGCTGCAGGCCTGCGCCCGGCTGAGCTGGAACTCGCGCAACATGGCCAGATAAAGCAGCGGATTGCCTGCCGCCCGGCGCAGGCCCAGGCGCAGCTCCAGGCCGGGCACGGCCTGGCGCAGGCCCAGCATCTCCTGCACCTGCGGCTCGTCCAGCAGCGCGGCAAAGCCGGCGCCAAACACCTGGGTGTCCTCACCGCCGCCGCTATTGCCCTCGCCCAGCCCGGGCCGCATGCGTATGCAGCGGCGCAGGGCCTGCCATAAATCATCCGGCTCGATCGGCTTGGCGACGAAGTCGTTCATGCCGGCCGCCGCGCAGCGGTCCCGGTCCACCTGCATGGCATTGGCCGTCATGGCGACGATGGGCAGCTCGGCAAAGCGGCCGTCGGCACGCAGGGCGCTGGCGGCGGCCACGCCGTCCATCACCGGCATCTGCATGTCCATCAGGACCAGATCGTAGGCGGCAAGGCCCTCCGCATCCGGCGCCGTGGCCGTGGCCGTGACCTTCTGCACGGCGATCAGGCCGTTATCGGCCAGCTCCACCACCATGCCCACCATGTGCAGCATTTCGCTGGCCACCTGCTGGTTGATGGGGTTGTCTTCCACCAGCAGGATGCGCGCGCCGCGCAAGGCCCGCAGCCCTTCCAGCTGGACGGCGCTGCCGCCCTGGGTGGGCGAGCGGCCTTGCTTGACCTCCAGCAGGCGCAAGAGGCTGTCCAGCACCGCCTGCGGGTAGACGGGCTTGGCCAGCACCTCCTGGATGCCGAGTTGATAGGCGGCGTCCACCACATCGTCGCGTCCAAACGCCGTCAGCAAGGCCAGGCGCGGGCGCGGGGCCAGGGGCATGGCGCCCAGGCGCTCGGCCAGCACCAGGCCGTCCATGCCGGGCAGCTGCCAGTCGATCAGCACGATCTCAAAGGGTTCGCTGCCCAAGGCCGCGTCTTCCACCGCACTCAGGCCCGCCTCACCGGTCGGCACGGCGCTGACCGCCATGCCCAGACCGCTGAGTATGGACACCAGCACCGTGCGGGCCGCCTCGTTGTCTTCCACCACCAGCACCCGCCGCCCGTCCAGGCTGATGCCCAGGCCGGGGTCCAGCAAGGCCTGGCCCTGCTCGCCCGGCGCCAGGCCCAGCCGGGTGGTGAACCAGAAGGTCGAGCCCTCGCCCAGCTTGCTCAGCACGCCCACATCGCCACCCATCAGCTCCACCAGGCGCTTGGCGATCGCCAGGCCCAGGCCGGTGCCGCCGTACTGCCGGGTGGTGGAGCCATCGGCCTGGCTGAAGCTCTGGAACAGGCGGCCGGTTTGATCGGGGCTCAGGCCGATGCCGGTGTCGCGCACCTCGAAGCGCAGCAGCACCTCGCCCTCGACGCGCTCGGCCACCCGCACGGTGATGACGATCTCACCCGCCTGGGTGAACTTGACGGCGTTATTGGCCAGATTGATCAGCACCTGGCTCAGGCGCAGGGCGTCGCCCGTGAGCCAGCAGGGGATCTCGGTGGGCAGGTCGCAGACCAGCTCCAGGCCCTTGGCCCTGGCCTTCTCGGACACCAGGTCCAGCACATTGGCCATCACCTTGTTGAGGTCGAAGGGCTGCAGCTCCAGGCTCAGGCGGCCGGCCTCGACCTTGGAGAAGTCGAGGATGTCGTTCAAGATGCCCAGCAGGTGCTGGCCGGACTGCTGGATCTTGCTGAGGTAGTCGTACTGGCGCGGCGTCAGCTGGGTGGACAGGGCCAGAAAGGACAGGCCGATGATGGCATTCATCGGCGTGCGGATTTCATGGCTCATATTCGCCAGGAAATTGCTCTTGGCCTGGTTGGCCGCATCGGCCTCCTCCTTGGCCGACTGCAGCTCCTGGGCGATGCGGCGCGATTCGGTCACATCCTCAAAAGCCCAGACGCTGCCCACCAGCTGCCCGCCCTCGTCCATCACGCCGCGGCCATACATACGGCCCCAGAACAGGGAGCCGTCCTTGCGTTTGAGCTGCCAGACGCCCTCAAACTGGCCGCCGCGCTGGATGGGTGCATACAGCTCGATGCCGGCCTGCTCGAACTGCCGGTCGCTCAGGAACAGGCAGCGGGTGCTGCAGCCCAGCAACTCGCCCGGCTGGTAGCCGAACAAGCGCTCGAACATGGGGTTGCAGCGCTTGATCTGGCGGTCCACCGCATACATCAGCCCCAGGCTGACCGCCTCGAAGATCACCTGCTGATCCTGCAGCGCCTGGGCGCTGGCCTGCTCGGCCCGCACCTGCTCCGAGACATCGACAAAGCAGCCCACCATCCCGGCCGGCCGGCCCTGCGCATCACGGAAGCCGGCCGAACGGAACAAGGTCTCGTGGCAGCTGCCGTCGGCATAACTGGGCAGGAATACGCGCTGCGCCGTGCCCGTCTCGCGAATCACCCGCAGGTCCTCGCCCAGATACTCTTCGCGGCACTCATCCTGCACATCGGGTGAGTCCATCACCGTCTTGCCCAGCACGGTCTGGGCTTGCGGCCCGAAAGCCTGGGCATAGGCGCGATTGATGCCGGCGTAGCGGCCCTGTTCGTCCAGGCAGAAGGCCGGCAGGGGCAGGCTGTCCATCGCCGCCTGCCAGAAATGCTGTTGCTGCAGGGTGGCCGCCAACTGGGCCTGCTGTGCCCAGCAGGCCTGCATACGCTGCCAGCAAGGCTGCAGCGCCCCGGGCGAGGCGGCCAACAAGGCTTGCAGGCGCGCGCTGGGCGGGCCTTGCAGGAGCAGGCTCAGGCCCGCGTCGGCCTGCGTGCCGCCGGGCAGCAGGCATTGCAAAAAGACCTGGCCGGCGTCCGGGCCCGGCAAGAGCTCAAGGCCGCCGCGCCCCTCGGGCGGCGCGGCCTGCGTGGGCCAGCCAGGCCAGGCCGGAGACAGTTCAGGCGCCTGCGCCTGGCTGTGCACACAGACCCAGGCAGCCGGCTCGCGCTTGTGCAGGGCCGCGGCCAGCACGCCGCTCAGGCCAAGGCAGGCTCCAAGCCAGGCCTGCGCCAGCGCTTGCTCGCTTGGCGCCTGCAGGCCCGAGTTCAACCAGGATGCCAGGGTCCGGGCGACCCATTCACCATCCTCCAAGGCTGCCAATCGACGGTGCATTTCGTCCACGCGCTCGTCTCGTCTTGCCACTGATGTGGGCGATTATGGACTGGGCCCGGGTTTTGCGGGCCCAGCAAATACGCCGGGATGCCTGCCTATTTTTTAGGCAAAACTGGCAGAATTCACAGACTCAGCAACTGGGCGACAACGGCGATCGCGATCACCTCGGCTTGCTTGCCGCGGATGCCGGGCAGGCCAATCGGGCAACGGACCTGGGCCAGCTCGGCCTCCTCAAAGCCCCGCGCCAACAAGCGCTGGCGAAAGCTAGCCCATTTGCTCTTGCTGCCTATCAAGCCGATAAAGCCCAGGTCGGCCCGCTCGCGCTGGCGGCGCAGGCAGGCGGCGACGATGTCCAGATCCTCCGCATGGCTGAAGCTCATGATCAGCACCCGGGCCCCCGGCGCCAGCCCGGCCACCGCGCCCTGCACCGGCTCGGAACATTCGCTCTGCACATGGGCGGGCAGATCGAGCGGGAACACCGCCTCCCGGCTGTCCACCCAGCACACCCGGCAGGGCAGGCGCGCCAGCAGCTCGACGATGGCGCGGCCCACATGGCCGCCGCCAAACAAGGCCACCGGCAGCAAGGCCTCGGGCGGCGGGGCGAGGCGCTGGCGCAAGGCCTGGGCCTGCGCGGCGCCTGCGGGCAGGCGCTCGAAGCCCAGCGTCACCACCCCGCCGCAGCACTGGCCCAGGCTGGGGCCGAGCGGAAAGCGGCGACTGAACCCCGCTCCGTCCGCCACGGCCAGCAGCGCTCGCGCCAGGGCCATGGCCTCGAATTCCAGCTGACCGCCGCCGATGGAGCCCAGGGCCAGGCCCTCGCCCAGCGCCATCCAGGCCCCCACTTCACGCGGGCCGCTGCCTTCGACGCCCAACACCTCGATCAGCACCAAGGGCTGTTCGAGCAGCGCGGCCAGGACTTGCTCGAGCGGGCTTGGCCCCACCTCAGCTGCCCCGGTAGGTGGAATAGCTCCAGGGGCTGGCCAGCAGGGGCACGTGGTAGTGCAGCGAGGCATCGGCAATGCCGAAGTCCAGCGGCACCTGGTCGAGAAAGGCCGGCTCGGGCAAGCGCACGCCGCGGGCCTTGAAGTAATCGGCCACGGCAAATACCAGGCGGTAGCGGCCCGGGCTGAACTCGGCCCCGGCCAGCAGGGGCGCGTCGGCGCGGCCATCGTCGTTCAGGCGCAGGGACTTCAGCAGCAAGGCCGGCGCGGCCTCTTCATCCGGCAGGCGATAAAGCCGGACCTGCATGCCGGCGGCCGGGCTGCCGTGCATGGTGTCCAGCACATGGGTGGTCAGTTTGCTCATGGCGGAAGGGCTTCGGGTTTCTGTCGATAAACTGTTCCGCAGTGTAGGCATCCCATCGAGCCCATGACTGCGTCCGCCCCCATATCGCTGCCGCCCTATCCCCGCGACCTGATCGGCTACGGAGAAAAACCACCCCATGCCAACTGGCCGGGCCAGGCCCGCATCGCCCTGCAGTTCGTGCTGAACTACGAGGAAGGCGGCGAGAACTCGGTGCTGCATGGCGACGCGGGCTCGGAGCAATTCCTGTCCGAGATGGCCAACCCGCCCGCCTACCCGGCCCGCCATCTGAGCATGGAGAGCATTTACGAATACGGCTCGCGCGCCGGGGTGTGGCGCCTGCTGCGCGAGTTCGAATCGCGCGGCCTGCCGCTGACCGTGTTCGCCGTCGGCATGGCCTTGCAGCGCCACCCCGAGCTGGCCCAGGCCTTGCAGCAGATGAACCACGAGATCGCCTGCCACGGCTGGCGCTGGGTCAACCACCAGACCATGGCCGAGGCCGAGGAGCGCGCCCAGCTGGAGCAGGGCATGGACGTCTTGCAGCGCCTGCTGGGCGAGCGCCCCTCGGGCTGGTACACCGGCCGCGACAGCCCCAACACCCGCCGCCTGGTGGCCGACTACGGCGGCTTCGAGTACGACGCCGACCACTACGGCGACGACCTGCCCTTCTGGCTGCAGGTGCGCAAGAGCGATGGCCAGCTAACGCCACATCTGGTCGTGCCCTACACCCTGGACTGCAACGATATGCGCTTCGCCCTGCCCCAGGGCTTCTCGCATGGCGATGAGTTCTTCAGTTATCTGCGCGACGCCTTCGACCTGCTCTATGCCGAGGGCCAGCAGGCGCCCAAGATGATGAGCGTGGGCATGCACTGCCGCCTGCTCGGCCGCCCGGGCCGTATGCGCGCCCTGCAGCGCTTCCTTGACCATGTGGAGAAACACGATCGCGTCTGGATCTGCCGCCGGGT
The DNA here is from genome assembly GCF_014204525.1 of Roseateles oligotrophus. Taxonomy (GTDB): domain Bacteria; phylum Pseudomonadota; class Gammaproteobacteria; order Burkholderiales; family Burkholderiaceae_C; genus Paucibacter_A; species Paucibacter_A oligotrophus_A. The sequence continues at coordinate 6,808 of NZ_JACHLP010000012.1, read as the reverse complement.
GGACATCGCCCGGCATTGGCGGGCCACCCATCCCTTTGATGCGAGGACGGCGTTTGTGTGGGAATAGGCCTGCCCATGTTTTCGCTCGGGCGATCCCTGTTCCGAACCATTCAACGGCAGCGCGGCCAATAGCGCCGAGGCGCATCTCCTGCTCGGAGAAGAAAAGATTCACAACAAGCATTTGTACGAGCGCTGGAACCAGCAACCATGCCTGCGTTTCCCACCCGTGCATTGAAGGCCGGAAACCATATTGACCACCCCTCAACAGCAGCAATTTCTTTGAAGACCCTCTACCTCCTGCTCTGCCTGCTCGGCACCGCCCTGCCCTATGCGTTCTTCGGCCCCTGGCTGGCCCAGCATGGCCTGGCTATTCATCTGCTGACCCAGCAGGCCATGGCCACGCCGGTGGCGGCCTTTGCCTGGGCGGACGTGCTGGTCTCAGGCCTGACCTTGCTGGTCTTCATCGCGCATCAGCAGCGGCAAAAGCCGATCAAGCGTTGGTGGCTGCCCGTCGCCGGTCTGCTCTGCGTCGGCGTTTCGCTGGCCTTGCCGCTCTACCTCTATCTGCGCGAGCGAGTTGCCGAGCAGCGCTGAGGCCGGGATGCTAGATTCTGGCCATCCGCATGGGGCCAGCAGCAAAGGCCGCTTGTTTCTATCTCAGCAGCGAGACGTCAATCCCCGATGAACGGCCCCGACCCCAAGAACCCACATCCCATGCAAGGCTTCCCACAGCTCTGCTTCATCAAGAACACGGTCAAGAACCCGAACATCGTCGTCGGCGACTACAGCTATTACGACGACCCCGAAGACTCGGAGAACTTCGAGCGCAATGTGCTCTACCACTTCCCCTTCATCGGGGACAAGCTCATCATCGGCAAGTTCTGCGCGATTGCGCGCGGGGTCAAATTCATCATGAACGGCGCCAACCATCCAAGCGCCGGCTTCTCCACCTATCCCTTTTTCATCTTCGGCGGCGGCTGGGAAAGCTCCGCCCCCAAGCCTGGCGAGCTGCCCTATAAAGGCGACACCGTCATCGGCAACGACGTCTGGATCGGCTTTGACGCGCTGATCATGCCGGGCGTCAAGATCGGGGATGGAGCCATCATCTCCAGCCGCGCCGTGGTCACCGCCGATGTTCCCGCCTATGCCGTGGTCGGTGGCAACCCTGCCAGGCTGATCCGGCGCCGCTATGGCGACGAGGTGGTGCAGGAGCTTGAACGCCTGGCTTGGTGGCATTGGCCCGCGGCCAAGATCAGTCGACATCTCCCAAGCATCCTCGCCTCGGACCTGGACGCGCTCAAAGCCGCGGCGCAAGACCTATGAAAACTCATGCAAGGCTGGACCCACCCCACCTCAGGCGCCGCGCAGCCTCGCCGCGGGCGCTCGGGACGATGACTATCGATACGCACGGCCGCTTGCCGGGCGATGCGAAAAAACAGGATTGCGCCTGGGCATCGGCGATGAGCTTGCTGTGGGGGCAGCAGCCTTGAAGGCCTGGTACATCCCCGGCTACGGCGGCCCCGAGCGGATGGCGCTGGGGGACTTTCCCGAGCCCAGCCCGGGCCCCTCCGATGTGCTGATCGAGATCCACGCCGCCAGCGTCAACCCGATTGACGCGAAGGTGCGCAAGGGCGCGCTCAGGCCCTTGGTCAAATACAAATTCCCCTTGCTGATGGGCACCGATCTGGCCGGCCGGGTCATCGCCGTCGGCGCCAAGGTCAGGCGCTTTGCCGTCGGCGACGCGGTCTTCGCCCGCCCCAACAGAATGCGCATCGGCACATTCGCCGAGCGCATCGCCGTGCACGAGGACGAGGTCGCCCTGAAGCCCCGGCGCCTGAGCTTCGAGGAGGCGGCCTCCATCCCCCTGGTGGCGCTGACGACGCGGCAGGCCATGCGGGATGTCGCCCGCCTCGGCCCCGGCGCCAAGGTCTTGATCCATGCGGGCGCGGGCGGGGTCGGCAGCTTTGCCGTGCAATACGCCAAGCATCTGGGCGCCCATGTGGCGGCCACGGCCAGCCAGGCCAAGCACGAGTTGCTGCGCTCCCTGGGTGCCGATCAGATGATCGATTACCGGACCCAGGACTTCAGCGCCCTGCTGCGTGATTTCGATATGGTGTTCGACACCCAGGGCGGGGCGACACTGCGCCGCTCCTTCAAGGTGCTGCGGCCCGGCGGCATCGTCGTCTCGGTGGTGGGGCCGCCGGATCTCGAGCTGGCCCGCGACTGGCCCATGCCTTTTTACCTGCGCGCCGCGATCGCCCTGCTGAGCTGGCGAGTCCGGCGCCTGGCCAGTCGCTGCGGCTGCCGCTACCGCTTCCTGCTGATGCAGCCCAGCGGCGCGCAGCTGGCGGAGATTGCCCAGCTGATAGACCAAGGCCATATCCGCCCGGTGATTGACCGCGTCTACCCCTTCGAGCAAGCCCGCGAAGCCATGGCCTATGCGGAGGCCGGCCATGCCAGCGGCAAGGTCGTGATCAGCCATGGCAGAGCAAGCACCGGATGATTCAAGCCAACAAGGCCAGCGCACCATGGATCTGCACACCCTCAACACCGCCAGCAGCCAAGACTTCGTCCACCTGCTGGCCGGCATTTACGAGCACTCGCCCTGGGTGGCCGAGCGGGCCGCCGCTCGCCGGCCCTTCCCAAGCCTGGCCGGGCTCAAGCAGGCCCTGGCCGAGGTGGTGCGCGGCGCCAGCCGGGCCGAGCAGTTGGGCCTGATACGCGCCCACCCGGAGCTGGCCGGCAAGGCCATGCAGAGCCAGACGCTGACGGCCGAATCGAGCGAGGAACAAAGCCGCGCCGGCCTGACCCAGTGCACGGCCGAGGAGCTGGCCCGCATCCAGGCGCTGAACAAGGCTTATGCCGAGCGCTTCGGCTGGCCTTTCATCCTGGCGGTGCGCGGCCCGCGCGGTTTGGGCCTGACAAAAGCCGAGATCATGGCCACCTTCGCGCGCCGCCTGGACTCCCCCCCGGAGCAGGAGCTGGCCGAGTGCCTGCGCCAGATTCACCGCATCGCCGAGATCCGCTTGAACGACAAGTTTGGCCACAGCCCGGCGCTGGGCAATCTGCTGCTGGACTGGGCGGAGGAGCTGGCCGCCCATTCGGAACCCGAGTTCCGCGCCCAGGGCCAGCTGAGCGCCACCTATCTCAGCGAGGCCCACCAGACGGTGGCGCGCCGCCTGCAGTGGTGGATGCAGCAGGACTGCGGCTTTGACGAGGTCAAGATCGACGCCGTGGGCAATGTGGTCGGCCTCTACCGCGGCGACGGCAGGGAGCCGCGCCGCCTGCTGAGCGGCTCGCATTACGACACCGTGCGCAATGCCGGCAAATACGACGGCCGCCTGGGCGTGCTCACCGCCATGGCCTGCGTGCGCGCGCTGCACGGTGCCAGCCGCCGCCTGCCCTTCGGCATCGAAGTCGTCGCCTTCGCCGAGGAAGAGAACCTGCGCTTCCCGACCAGTTTTTTGGCCGCCAGCGCCCTCACCGGCCATTTCGACCCGGCCTGGCTGGATGCGCAGGATGCGGACGGCATCCCCATGCGCAGCGCCATGCAAGCCGCCGGCCTGCCGGCCAACATCGAGGCCATCCAGGCCCTGCGGCGCCGGGCCGAGGACTATCTGGGTTTTGTCGAAGTGCATATCGAGCAAGGCCCGGTGCTCAACGAGCTGGACCTGCCGCTGGGCGTGGTCACATCCATCAACGGCAGCCGGCGCTATCTGGGCGAGATCCGCGGCCAGGCCTCGCATGCCGGCACCACGCCCATGAATCGGCGGCACGACGCCGCCGCCGCCGCGGCCGAGTTGATCTTGTGGGTCGAGCAGGCGGCCGCCCAGATCCCCGATGCCGTCGGCACGGTCGGCATGCTCAAGGTGCCGGCCGGCTCCATCAATGTGGTGCCGGGCCGCTGCGAATTCAGTCTGGACCTGCGCGCCACCAGCAACACCGCTCGCGACGCCCTCGACGCCCGGGTGCGCGCCGGCCTGGCCGAGATCTGCCAGCGGCGCGGCCTGCAGCACAGCCTGAGCCCCACCCTGGTGGCCGATGCCGCCCCCAGCGACCCGGCCTGGCAGGCCCGCTGGGCCCGCGCCGTGGCGGCCCTGGGCCTGCCCCTGCACCAACTGCCCAGCGGCGCCGGCCACGACGCCATGCAGCTGCACCGCCTGCTGCCGCAAGCCATGCTGTTTGTGCGCGGCGGCAATGGCGGCATCAGCCACAACCCGCTGGAGGCCGTCAGCAATGACGACGCCCAATTGGCCGCCGAGGCCATGCAAGCCCTGCTCGACCAGCTAGCCCAGGAGTTCTGAGCCATGAGCCACCGCGATGAATTGAACACCCAGCTCGACGCCTGGATTGATGCCCACTTCGCCGAGCAGGTTGCCTTTCTACAGGCCCTGGTGCAAGTGCCCACCGACACCCCGCCGGGCCATAACGCGCCCCATGCACGGCGCACGGCCGAGCTGCTGCAAGGCTTTGGCCTGAGCGCCGAACAGCATGCCGTGCCGGCCGAGCGGGTCCAGGCCCAGGGCATGGAGAGCATCATCAATCTGATCGTGCGCCGCCGCTACGGCGACAGCCATGGGGCTGGCGGCCCGGTGATCGCCCTCAATGCCCACGGCGACGTCGTGCCCCCCGGCGAGGGCTGGACCCATGGGCCCTACAGCGGCGAGATCGTCGGCGATCTGCAAAGCGGTCGGCTTTACGGCCGCGCCGCCGCCGTCAGCAAGAGCGACTTCGCCACCTACACCTTTGCGCTGCGTGCGTTGGAGTCGCTCAGCGGCGCGAAGCTGCGTGGCGGGGTGGAGCTGCACTTCACCTACGACGAAGAATTCGGCGGCGAGCTGGGCCCGGCCTGGCTGCTGAAAGAAGGCCTGAGCAAACCCGACCTGCTGATCGCCGCCGGCTTCAGCTACCAGGTGGTGACGGCGCACAACGGCTGCCTGCAGATGGAGGTGACGGTGCTGGGCCAGAGCGCCCATGCCGCCATCCCCGACAGCGGCGTGGACGCCTTGCAGGCGGCGGTCGGCATCTTGAATGTGCTGTACAGGCAGAACGATCTGTACCGTCAGGTCTGCTCCCAGGTCGAGGGCATCAAGCACCCCTACTTGAACGTGGGCCGCATCGAGGGCGGCAGCAATACCAATGTGGTGCCTGGCCGCGTCGGCTTCAAGCTGGACCGCCGCATGATTCCCGAGGAAGACCCGGTCCTGGTGGAAGCCAGCCTGCGCCAGCTGATCCGCGAGGCGGCCGCCCAATTCCCCGGCATCAAGGTGGAGATCAAGCGCCTCCTGCTGGCCCACGCCCTGCAGCCGCAGAGCGGCAACAAGGCCCTGGTGGCGGCCCTGCAAAAGCATGGCGAGGCGGTGTTTGGCGAGCCCATCCCCTGCGCCGGCACGCCGCTCTACACCGATGTGCGGCTCTACGGCGCGCATGGCATCCCGGCCGCCATCTACGGCGCCGGGCCGCGCACGGTGCTGGAAAGCCATGCCAAGCGCGCGGACGAGCACCTGGAACTGGCCGATCTGCGCCGTGCCACCCAGGTGGTGGCGCGCACCTTGCTGGAGCTGCTGAGCGGGCCTGAACCCGCCCAAGTTTGACCCCGGTCATGGAAGCCGCATCGAGCGGCCCCGCGCACAAGACAGGCGCATGGGGTGGGCGTAGGCTGAGGGCTTCAAGTGATCCACAGGAGGATTTCATGAGCGCGATGCCCAATGCCGGTGCCGATCAAAGCCAGGCCCTGGAAGCGCTGGCGGCCCAGGCCCAGCGGAACTTGGACGATGTGCGGCAACTCTACGAATGCGAACGCCAGGCCCTGGCGGCCGAGGCGCGGGTGAGCAGCTTTCTGTCCATCTTCGCCCTGCGCAATGTGCGCGCCCGCCTGCTGGAAAACAAGGACGAGCCGGCCCTGCACTGAGCCCGGGCCCGCCGAGACTTTGCTAAGCTGCGGCGTCCCTACCGACCTCTACCGACCTCCACCCACGCCACCATGAAATCCATGCACAAACTTTCGCTCCCCCTGCTCGCCTCCTTGTTGCTCTGCGCCGCCGCGGCCCAGGCCCAGGTGGAAGTGAGCCAGCCCTGGGTGCGCGCCACCGTGGCCCAGCAAAAAGCCACCGGCGCCTTCTTCCAGCTCAAGGCCAAGACGGACAGCCGCCTGGTCGAGGTGCGCTCGCCCGTGGCCGAGGTGGTCGAGGTGCATGAGATGGCGATGGAAGGCACGACCATGAAGATGCGTGCCGTGCCCGCCCTGGACCTGCCCGCCGGCAAGACGGTGGAACTCAAGCCCGGCAGCTATCACGTCATGCTGATCGGCCTCAAGGCCCCGGTGAACGCCGGCGATAGCGTGCCCCTGAGCCTGGTGTTCGAGGGCGCCGACAAAAAGCGCGAGACGGTCGAGATCAAGGCCGAGGCCCGCCAACTCGGCGGCATGGCCAAACCGGCGGCCAAGGCCGAAGGCGCCGACGAGCACAAGCACCACCACTGATACGCGTCGCTTGGACTCACAAAAGTCCTCGCTAGTACCTCGCCCCGGAAGTAGAGGAACAAAATGAAAGCGATGGATTCGGCTTCAGGGCAAGGCGCAAACCGCAGACATAGCTTGAGCTATGGCGAGGATTTGCAACGCAGCCATGGGGGCGAAGACGCGCGTTCATGTTCCGATACTTCCGGGGCGAGGTACTAGGGTGTGTTGACATTCAAGTCATGCAGACGATGGAGCCGACGAGACTGATGAACGAGGTAAACCGTTCGGCCAGCTTTTCGTAGCGAGTGGCGATTCGACGGTAGTGCTTGATGCGGCAGAAGAAGCGCT
>NZ_JACHLP010000011.1 GCF_014204525.1 Roseateles oligotrophus | reverse complement strand
CAACAAGATGGGGATGAAACTTGTAACGGCTGACGTCGCGGCCTGAAAAAACCTATTCAAGATCAGACACTTGAATGGTGTTTCTTAAGAGCCTTCACTGTGCAGCGCTTTGACTTGTGCTGTCAGTTGCGCCATGAGTTGATCTAGCGTGACCTTCACTTCAGCCGTAAGCGGCATGAATGACTCATTGCTTTTGTTTGAAAGTGTTTGAGCGACATCCCCAAGTCTCACAAGGGTCTGTACCAGCAGGTGACCAGCCGGCAAAGCGACTTTGCTTCGCCATTGTTCAATTGCGGGCGATGACAAGCCGGTCAACTGGCGATTGCCGGAGTAGCTTCGATTTATGACTGCCAGCGCAGCGCGCTCGGCGACGACTTTGCTCAAAAAAGTGTTGGACAAGCTTCACTCCGAACTGATTCGGCCCATTCCAGGATTGGAGAGGCCTTTAGGTGGTTGGCTGCGAGGTCGTATTCGCTTGGCTCTGCTGTGCCTCGGGTAGATGCATGCCGCGCTCGCATGGCAGTCTCGTAAACGGTAAGGGGCAAAGGGCATCGCACAGGAAGTTCGTATGGCGCGTACCGGCTGAACGAGGGCTTTGCCAACATTGACCAAGAGGCTGCCATTGCAATGTCGCGAATCGCCGTGTATGCGAGGCCAAGTTCGTAGATCGGACTAGGTGAGTCGTTCCGAAGTTCGACCATGGAATTCTCTAGGAGAAGACGCAAGTCCGCGAGGTCTTCGGCCAGAGAAGAGTAGGGGGCAGGCTCGCCGAGAAGTGCAAGGAATCCAGACCCCGACCGAGGATAGATTCGGACTGCTTCAAGATGCAGATGCCATGCAAACAGCCTGCCGGCTGCGAAGTATGTCTCTATGGTCTTCTTGGAGTACACGCTCCAAGACGGTGGGAATGAATCCGGCTCTGAGTTGTCCTGTATTACTAGGACGTCCGCATCTGACGACGAGGAGACTTCTCCTCTTGTCATTGAACCGAATATGTAGATTTCGTGAGTCATCTACGTGATAGGCGCTTGACCAGTATCGCCATGAACAGACCGAACGCAACAAACTGAGTGATGGTAAGTGCGAGCGCATAGATCGGTGGCATGGCCTGCGCGTACTGCTTCCCCCAAAACTGCCAGATGGACTCCATGAGTGCGTCAGCCAACGAGAGTTTTGCCTCGCGAGAATAAAGGGCCGAGACTGCAAGTATGGCGAGAGAGCAGCTAATCAAGATGCGTACGATGCTCTCACCATTGCCCCAGAGAAGGTCAAGAACTTTCCACCGAGCATGTTGGGCTGCATGGGAGAGTCTCTCCCCGCCCTTGTATTTGGATCGATAGTAGGACTCTTTCGAGTAGGCCGCCTTGTACAGGTGTTGTCCCGTCAAGTGAACTTCGATGGACGCTGCCCTGTTTACCGCCTCGTAGTTTCCAATCTCGGCGAAGTTGACCCGCAACGACCTGACCAAGTCTCTGGCGAGGTTTTCCTCGCTAGGAAGGCAACGGTCGAGGAAGTCATCGTCAAGGTGAGACTTTTCCCAGGCTGTATATCGGAAAGTGCAGTTCTCGAACTGGGACCCCCGAAGATTTGTTTCCTTGACAAATGCACCAGTGAAATCGCATTCGATAAAGCGACAATTCCGGAAATAGCAGCCCAAGAAGTTGGCTTGCTTGAAGCTGATCTTGGTGAACACCTTGCCAACCGCGAACACGCGCACCATGTCGTGGCGTGTGAAGTCTTCATTGCTGACGTCCGCCGTGAACTCCTTGTCCTCGAACTTGGGCTTCTTGTTGTCTCGGAAGGGCATAGGCTGTGATTGTGAAGGCTAACTTTAGAATTCAGCGGCGCCGTTAGGATTCCGCTGGGATGACTTGTTAGAGCGCGACATCGCACTAAGCTCCATCGCGCCCTCGATTCAGGACATCGTTCGCACTATCCTTTAGCCACTTGTCCGCGTCAGGCTCATTTAACAACCAACGCGCCAGGTCTTCGGCTCGCGGATGCCCGCGTGCGGCAAGTAGGCCGATAGCAATCGTGGCGCACGATTGCTCCGAGCAGTGCGTTTCCACTAGCTCGACGAGCACTTCATCTGAAGTGATCGACCAGTCCGGCTCAGACGGATATGAGATCTGAATCCATTCGCTGGCCGAGAATTGCGGAGATTGGTGCATGACGGCTCGGTGTTGCTGCGCTCTAACTTTCTTATCGAGCGACAAAAGCCAGTCGCCGTAAAAACCCCTGTCGCCAATAACAGGCGGTCTGGGGTGGAGCCAAGACCTTGTCGGGCATAGAGATTTTGATTGAATTCTGCATTCTGTACTGCAATAACAGACCGGTATTTTGCAGCATGGCTCGGCTTCGATTGAGGCGCCTGCAAGGGGATCTTTCACCCGCAGCGAGCCTTTGGCCGTGGCGCTTGCCGGTTTTGACGGCGGCTGCGGCCGCGGGCAATTTCCTCCACCACGGCCGCCTCGCGTCGCTCACCCACCCACCCAGGTTAGGATGCGCAGCCACAGCCCCTGTCCTGTTTCTGGCGTTGCCGCGCCCACCCATGTACGCGAAATTCTTTGGCCTCAAGCAAGCGCCTTTTTCGATAGCGCCCGACCCGCATTACCTCTTCATGAGCGAGCGGCATCGCGAGGCTCTGGCGCATCTGCTGTATGGCTTGCGCGGCGGCGGCGGTTTTGTCTTACTGACGGGCGAGATCGGGGCGGGCAAGACCACGGTGTGCCGCTGCTTTTTGCAGCAGATTCCCAAGCACTGCAATGTGGCCTACATCTTCAACCCCAAGCTGAGCGTGCCCGAGCTTTTGCAGACGGTGTGCGAGGAGTTCCATATTCCCATGCCCCCGCTGCCGGCTATCGGCACCGGGCTGAAGGGCGAGCCGGCGCTCAAGCCTTTTGTCGACGCCATCAACGAGTTCCTGCTGCGCACCCATGCGGTGGGGCAGAACAATGTGCTCATCATCGACGAGGCGCAGAACCTTTCCGCCGAGGTGCTGGAGCAGCTGCGCCTGCTGACGAATCTGGAAACCTCGGAGCGCAAGCTGCTGCAGATCGTGCTGATCGGCCAGCCCGAGCTGCGCCAGATGCTGGCCGCGCCCGAGTTGGAGCAGCTGGCGCAGCGAGTGATCGCGCGCTTCCATCTGCAGGCCTTGTCCGAGGCCGAGACCGCGCAATACATCAGCCATCGCCTGGGCGTGGCCGGCCTGGAGCGCAGCCTGCCTTTCGAGCGCGGCGTGCTGCGCCGCATCCACCAGCTGTCACGCGGCGTGCCGCGCCGCATCAATCTGCTCTGTGATCGCGCCCTGCTGGGGGCGTATGCCCAGGGCCGTTCGCGGGTGGATCGCAAGACCTTGCAGCGCGCGGCCGCCGAGGTGTTCGAAGGCCGTCCAGCCCCTGGCGGCCGGCCTTGGGTCTGGGCCGGCGGCGGGCTTGCTGGCCTGGCCCTGGCCACGGCGCTGGCTTGGAGCCTGGCCAAGCAGCCGGTGGTCGGCCGGCCGGCCGTGGCGCCTGCGGCGGTGGCGGCAGCAAGCTCGGCCTCAGCCCTTGCGGCTGCTGCTGCAAGCGCGGCAAGCGCTGCCAGCAGCCCGGCGCCAGCCCTCGCTGCTGCCGCGGCCTCCTCGGTGACCCCCGCCCTGATCCAAGCCGGTCTGCGCGAAGAGGCGCAGGCCTGGCGCGAGCTGGCCGCGCTGTGGCAATTGCAGGCCGTGGCCGCGGTGGCCCAGCCCTGCCAGGCCCTGGCGCAAACCGAGCAAGTGCTGTGTTATCAAGGCAGCGGCGGCAGCCTGGCGCTCTTGCGTCTGCTGGACCGGCCCACGCTCTTGAGCTTGCAGGACGAGGCCGGCCAGCCCTATCAACTGCTGCTGCTGGGCCTTGGCGCGCAAACCGCGCTGGTGCGCAGCAGCGCGGGTGGGCCGGCCCAAACGCTGAGCCTGCTGGAGCTGGGCCAGCAATGGCGGGGCGACTACGCCACCTTGTGGCGCCAGCCGCCGGGCTATGCCGGCCACATCACGCCGGGCCCCATGTTGGACTGGCTGCGCGCCCAATTGGCCAAGGCTCGCGGCGAGCCCATGTCTGCCGCGACGACGCCGCCCGCGCAAAAATACGATGCCGCGACCCGCGCCAAGGTGGCGGCCTTCCAGCGCAGCCAGGGCCTGGAGCGCGACGGCCTGGCCGGCCCCGTCACCCTGATGCAGCTCAACCGGGTGGCCGGTGTGGCCGAGCCGCGTTTGCAAGCCCTGCCTTGACGAGCCCCTACAAAGCCTATGTCCTACATTCTTGATGCCTTGCGGCGCGCCGAGTCCGAGCGGGAGCGGGGCAGCCTGCCCACGCTGCACGGCCAGGCCACGGCCGCGGCCCGGCCCCTGGCGGCCGGCGAAGAGGGGGCGGCCAAGGCCTCCCGCCTGGTGCTCTGGCTGATCTTGCTGGCCTTGGTCTTGGGCTTGCTGGCGCTGGGCCTGTACTTCTGGCCCCGTGGTGGCGAGCCGGCAGCGAGCAGCGGCCCGCAGGTGGCGCCACGGGCGCAGACCCAGACGCAAGCACAGCAGCCTGCGCCCCTGACCCAGGCGCCGGCCGTGCCGCCGGTGACCGTTGCTTTGCCCTCGGCACCGGCCCCAGCGCCGGCCCCAGTGGCCGTGGCCGCTGTGCCTCAGCCCATCACCAAGGCCGCGCCGGCAGCCCAAGCGCCCACGGCAGAAGGCCCTCTGCCCAGCAAGGACGGGCTGCCCGAAGCGCTGCGCCGCGAACTGCCGCCCCTGGTGACGGGCGGGGCCATGTACTCCGACACCCCCGCCAACCGCATGCTCATCATCAACTCCCAGGTCTGGCACGAGGGCGACAAGATCGCGCCCAACTTGACGCTGGAGCAGATCCGCCTGCGCAGCGCCGTGCTGGCCTTCAAGGGCCAGCGCTTTACGCTGGCCTATTGATTTCGCGTCTTCCCTCTGAGCCCCTGCCATGCTGACTCTACAAACCGCCATCACCTTCTTCGGCCTGGCCTTGCTGCTGGGCTTCACGCCCGGGCCGGACAATGTCTTCGTGCTGATGCAGTCCGCCACCCAGGGCCGGCGTGCGGGCTTCTTCGTCGTGCTGGGCTTGTGCATCGGCTTGCTGGTACACACGGCGGCGATTGCCCTGGGCCTGGCGGCGGTGTTCGCGGCCTCGGCCCTGGCCTTCACGGTGCTGAAGTTTGTGGGCGCGGCCTATCTGGCCTATCTGGCCTGGCAGGTGTTGCGGGCGCCGGTGGGGCCGCTGGCTTTTGAAGCCCGAGGCCGCAGCAGCATGAGGGCCATGCTGGGCCGTGGCGTGGTGATGAACCTGAGCAATCCCAAGGTGGTGTTTTTCTTTCTGGCCCTGCTGCCCCAGTTTGTGGACGCCTCGCGCGGCCCGGTGGCCTGGCAGATCGTGCAACTGGGCCTGCTCTTCATCGCCGCAACCTTGCTCTCCTTCGGCGCCATCACCTATTTCGCCGGCACCGTCAGCGCTTTGCTGAAGCGCTCGACGCGCGCGCAGCAAGCCCTCAACCGCCTGGCCGGCACCGTCTTTCTGGGCCTGGCCCTGCGCCTGGCCTTGTCCGAGCGCTGAACTCACCCCATGAGCCGCTGGCTGCGCCGCTTGAGTTTGCTGGCCCTGGGCGCGGCGGCCATGCTGGCCTGGGCCTGGTTGCGGCCGCTTGAGTTTGAGGGTTTGCAAGAGCGCTTGCGCTGGCGTTTGAACGCCCTGTGGGCGCAGCCCGATCCGGCCCAGCTGCGCTACGAGGCGATGTTGACGGCCTTGCAGCTGCGCGGCGAGGCGGCGCTGCCCGCGGGCGCGCTGCTGCTCTTTGGTGACTCGCATCTGCAATCCCTGCCGGCCCTGCCCTGCCGGGGCGTGGCCTGGGCCAATTTCGCCATCGCCGGCGAGCCGGCCGAACGCCTGGCTCCGCGCCTGGCCGCTTACACCTCGCTCCAGCAGGCGGGGCTGCTGATTCTGCTCAGCGGCAGCAATGATCTGGCCCAGGGTGCCTCGCCCGAGCAGGCGGCCGCCCGCATGGCTCAGGTGCTGAGCCAGCTGCCGGTGGCCCGCCCCATGCTGCTGCTGGCCCTGCCGCCGCCCGCGCAGGCCACGGCCCTGGCCCAGCGTCAAGCGGCCCTGAATCGGCGCCTGGCCGCGCTGTGCGCGCAGCGGGCGGCTTGCAAGTTTCTGCCCCTGACTGAATTGGCCGATGGGCAGGGCCTGCTGCAGCCCGGCTTCGCGGCCGGCGATGGCGTGCATTTGTCGGCGGCCGGCTACCGGCGCCTGAGCCAGGTCCTGGCGGCGGCCCTGCCGCCGGCCGCACAATGCCAGGCAACAAGCCCATGAATCCCAAATCCGCCCAACGTTTTCACGAGATCGATCTGCTGCGCGGCCTGGCCTGCCTGGCCGTGCTGGGCTTTCACTACCTCTCGCGCTCGCCCCGCGTGGGCTGGATGCCCGAGGCCCTGGTGCCGGCCCTGGACGCGGTGCTGCGCTTCGGCTATCTGGGCGTGCATCTGTTTTTCGTCATCAGCGGCTTTGTGATCCTGATGTCGGCCCAGGGGGCCACGCCGCGCAACTTTGCCGCCTCGCGGGTGGCGCGGCTTTACCCGGCCCTGTGGGTGGCGGCCAGCATCACGGCCTTGACGGCTTGGCTGCTGGGGGACGCTCGCTTCATGAGCACATGGCCGCAATACCTCGTCAATCTGAGCATGGTGCCGCAGTGGTTCGGCGTGCCTTATATCGACGCGGCCTACTGGTCGCTGGCGGTGGAGCTGCACTTCTACATCTATATCTGGCTGCTGCTGCGCTTCAAGTTGCTGGGCCATATCGAGGCCTTGATGCTGGGCTGGCTGGCCATCAGCCTGGCCAATCTGCTCCGCCCGGCCTGGCCGCTGCAGTTCTGGCTGGACGCCAAATGGGCGCCGCTATTCGTGGCCGGCGGTATCTTCTTTCTGGTGCGCACCCAGGGCGGCTTCAATCTTCGCCGGCTGCTGACCCTGCTGGCCAGCCTGGCCCTGGCCCTGGCCTATGCCTGGCAGGACGCGGTGGCCGATCTGCACTGGGCCACGCTCTGGCGCGAGACCGACGCCTGGGTGGTGGCCGGCCTCATCACGGCGGTCTACGCCGTCTTCACGCTGATCGCGCTGGAGCGCTGGCGCCTGCCACCGATGCGCTGGGTGGCGGTGGCGGGGGCGCTGACCTATCCGGTCTACATCCTGCACCAGTACTTTGGCGCCATGGTCTATCAGCGGTTGCTAACGCTCAGCCACAGCATGCCGCTGTCGCTGTTGCTGACCACGCTGCTGGTCGGGGCCATGGGCTGGCAGATCCATGTCCGCGTCGAGAAGACGCTGGGCCCGCGGCTGCGCCGCTGGATTGAAGGTCAGCCACTTGCAGCCCCTCAGCCCAGGGCCCGCAGCAAGGCCTGACCCATGCGGATCCGGGCGCCGGATTCGATCCCTTCGCATAACTCGAATCCTGCCGGCACAAAGACGATGATGGTGGAGCCGTGCTGGAACCAGCCCATCTCCTCGCCCTTGTTGAATACGGCATCGCAGGGCAGCTCATTGGCGCCGCGATAGCCCAGGTGTAACAGCAGGTCCAGAAAGTGCAGGCGCAGGCTGGCCACCAGGATGGCCGCCACCGGCACGATGGCGATGGGCTGGCCGGCCGCCGGGCCGCTGAGTATGCGCGCCCGCAGCAGCGCCCGCTCGTTGCGGCAGAACAGGCGCTCCACCCGTTTGAGCGCGATGGGATTGACGTTCCAGGTGTCACCGGCGATATGGGTCACATGCTCCACCCGGCAGTCCGCCGGGGCGTGGAAGCGGTGGTACATCGCCGAGGTCAGGCGCAGGGTGATGAAGCTGCCGTTCTGAAAAGCGCTGCAGTCCTGGCTGGGGCCGAACAGATCCTGCATGGCATAGGGAAAGCCTTTGGCCTGGAAAACCTGCCGCCCCTCGACCCGGCCGCAGGCGCCGACGATGGCGTCGCAAGGGCTGCTGAGGATGTCGGCTCGGTGGTCGATGCTGCGTGAGCCGGGTTTCAGCTCGCGGGTGAAGCAGTCGTGCAGGCTGGCAAAGCGCTGCTGTTTGGCGTCGGACAGGTCCAGCTCGGTGAACAGCTTCCACACGGCGATGGAGGCGCGGCAGATCAGCGGATTGCGGATCTGGCTGAAGCGGCCCATCAGCTTCGTCAGCGCGATGCGGGGAATGCGGTTGGTGAGCAGGAAGTTCAGGTCTTCCTGCTGCAGCAGGCGGCGCAGAGGGGAGTTTGTGATCTCGCTTGGTTTCATCACTTTGTCAATTCAGTTGGATACGGTGGCGCGTGGCCGGCGCGCTTGCGCGCCGCCAAGACAGGATTTCTTCGTTTCTTCATCAATCGATTCAAAGACCAAGGACGCCGGCCTTTATGGATGAAACCTTCGCCCTCTCCGCCCTGGCCCTGGCCGCCTTGCTGTTGGCCTTGCCCAAGGCGCGGCGGCGGCTGCAGCTCTCGCGCGCCAAGCACCGCTCCCTGGCCGGCCATTCGCGCATGGCCAAGCGCCTGGCGGGTCTGATCCCCGGCTATGCCTACGACGAGGCCCGGTTCTTCGCCTCGGACGCCGCGCCCGCCGCCGTCGCGGCGCAGCGCAGCCAAGGCTTCTATCGCCTCAGCGCCGTGCTGGGCGAGCGCCATGCCAAGAGCATCGCCGCTTCCAGCGAGGCCGGCGTGGGCATCTCCGATCTGCAGTTCACCGGCAGCTACCGCGTGCCCTTCCAGTACAGCCGCTTTCTGCGCCAGCACCTCAAGACCGGCAGCTTTCTGCAGGCCTCGGACGGGGTGATGCTGGAAGACCTGGACGGCCAGCGCTTCTACGACCTGGCCGGCTCCTACGGCGTCAATGTGTTCGGTTATGACTTCTACCGCAGCTGCGTGGACGAGGGCATCGCCCTGACCCACAGGCTCGGCCCGGTGCTGGGCGCCTACCACCCCTGCGTGCTGGAGAACGTGGCCAGGCTCAAGCGCATCTCGGGCCAGGACGAGGTTTCCTTCCATATGTCGGGCACCGAGGCCGTGATGCAGGCCGTGCGCTTGGCGCGTTATCACACCCGCCGCCGCCATCTGGTGCGCTTCTGCGGCGCCTATCACGGCTGGTGGGAGGATGTGCAGCCCGGCCCCGGCAACCCCCTGCCGCCGCGTGAGACCTATACCTTGCAGGATATGTCCGAGGCCAGCCTCAAGGTGCTGGCGAGCCGGCGCGATATCGCCTGCGTGCTGGTCAACCCGCTGCAGGCCCTGCACCCCAACAAGGGCGCGCCGGGGGATTCGTCCTTGCTGGACAGCGGCCGCAGCGCCGGCTTCGACCGCGCGGCCTACACCGCCTGGCTGCAGCGCCTGCGCGAGGTCTGCACGGCACGCGGCATCGTGCTGATCTTTGACGAGGTCTTCATGGGCTTCCGCCTGGCACCGGGCGGCGCACAGGCCTACTTCGGCGTGCGCGCCGATATGGTGGTCTATGGCAAGACCCTGGGCGGCGGCCTGCCGGTGGGCGTGGTCTGCGGCCGGGCCGATCTGATGAAGCGCTTCCGCGAGGAGCGGCCGGCCGATATCTGCTTTGCCCGCGGCACCTTCAATGCCCACCCCTATGTGATGGGGGCGATGAAGGTCTTTCTGGACCGGCTGGAGAGCCCGCAGCTGCAGGCCCTGTATGCCGATCTCGACGGCATCTGGAACGCCCGTGCCCAGCGCCTCAACGCGGCGCTGCAGGCGGCCGGCCTGCCGCTGCGGGTGGCCAATCTGCAATCGATCTGGACGGTGATGTACACGCGGCCCTCGCGCTACAACTGGATGCTGCAGTTCTATTTGCGGGAACAAGGTCTGGCTCTGAGTTGGGTGGGCACGGGGCGTTTCATCTTCAGCCTCAATTACAGCGAGGCCGATTTCGAGGCGGTCTTGCAGCGCTTTGTCGCCGCCGCGCAAACCATGCAGCGCGAGGGCTGGTGGTGGCAGGACGCGGGCCTGAGCAACAAGAGCATCCGGCGCGGCATCCTGCGCGAGACCCTGGGCGCCAAGTGGCGGGAGTTAGGGCAGTGGCGCGGCCAGGCTTGAATCAAAGCGCGGCCCCGCAAGCCAGGGGCCGCTTTTCCTGGCGGGGCGCTCAGCCCGGCGTCTTCACATGCTCCATCGGGTCGATCAGCTCGCCGCGCAGCAGGTGCAGCGGGGCCTTGTGATAGAGGTAGATGTCGTGGAAGGGGTCGGTGATGATCTTGGTGGCCCAGGCGAAACCGGTCATAAAGCTCTGCTGAATCCATAGCTGCAGGACGCGGAACACCAGGCCCGCCACACCCAGGGCCAGCCAGGCCATGCCCACATCGTGCAAAAAGCCTTGCAAGTCCGTGGCCGGCGTGATCAGGCCGAAGAGCGAGGGCTGCAGCCACAGCAGGGCGGGCAGGGCCACCCAGACGGCCAGCAGCACGATCTTGCGCTGGATGTTGTAGCCGATCTTGATTTCTTCCTTGTGCGCATCGCTGGCCTGGTTGACATGGTCATAGCCGCGCGGCTCGAAGAAGAAATGCCCGGCCTGGCGGCTGGTCATGGAGACACACCAGGCCAGCAGCGCGGCCTTGGCGGGGTCGACGAAGAGCAGGGCGTAGGAGATGAGAAAGCAGATGGCGCTGAGCAGGTGCAGGCTTTGGTTGATGCGGCTGTGGTGGTAGTAGCGGTGATCGTCCCAGCGCTGCACGGCGAGTGTGTTCAGAAGTTCCTTCACGTGGCGGCCTCTTGTTGGAGTGGATAAGCATCAGGCAAGGCGCGGCCCCGGCAGGGGCGGCGTGACGCGATGGTGACGGGCCCGCGTGAAATCTGCGTGACGGTGGCTTGTCATCGAACTGTTATGCAGCCGCGGCAGGATGGGGCCATGAATACCGAACATCGCAGCGAACAGAACCCTGGCATCGTGGTGGACCAACTGGCTGCGGCCCAGCGTTCGCTGCGCATCGCCTTCGTCACCGAGACCTATCCGCCCGAGGTCAATGGCGTGGCCATGACCATCGCGCGCATCGTTGACGGCCTGCACAAACGTAACCACGATGTTCAGCTGATTCGGCCGCGCCAGGAAGCCGGCGATGCGGCCGAGCGCGGCCCGCGTTTCCACGAGGTCTTGATGCGCGGCCTGCCCATTCCGCGCTACCCCAATCTGCGCATGGGCGTGCCCTCCAAGCGGGCCCTGGTCCAGCTGTGGTCGGTGCAGCGGCCGGATGTGGTGCACATCGCCACCGAGGGCGCCCTGGGCTGGTCGGCGCTGCAGGCGGCGCAGCATCTGAAGCTGCCGGTGTGCTCGGACTTCCGCACCAACTTCCACGCCTACAGCCGCCACTACGGCATCGGCTGGCTCTACAAGCCCATCATGGCCTATCTGCGCAAATTCCATAACCGCTGCCAATGCACCATGGTGCCCACCGAGGCCTTGCGGCGCGATCTGGAGGCCAGCGGCTTCAAGCAGCTCAGCGTGGTCTCGCGCGGGGTGGACATCGCGCAGTTCACGCCGCAGCGCCGCAGCGCCGCCCTGCGCGAGCAATGGGGGGCGGGCGAGGACGATCTGGTCTGTATCTATGTGGGCCGCATCGCGCCGGAGAAGAATCTGGCCACCTTGGTGACGGCCTTTGCCGCCGTGCAGGCCAGGAGGCCGCGCGCCAAGCTGGTGGTGGTGGGCAGCGGCCCGCAGCAGGCGGAGCTGCAGGCCAGCCTGCCGCAAGCCATTTTTGCCGGCCAGCGCAAGGGCGAGGACCTGGCCGCGCATTACGCGTCCGGCGATCTCTTCCTCTTCCCCAGCCTGACCGAGACCTTTGGCAATGTCACCACCGAGGCCATGGCCAGCGGCCTGGCGGTGCTGGCTTTTGACTACGCCGCCGCGGCCCAGCTGATCCGCAGCGGCGACAACGGCGTGCTGGTCGCCATGGACGATAACGCCGCCTTCGCGCGGGCCGCATCGCTGGCCGCCAGCGACCTGGCCGGTGTGCGTCAGATGGGTGAAAAAGCCTGCGCCACCGCACGCGAGCTCGACTGGGCCAGCATCGTCGCCCGCTTCGAAGGCGTGCTGGACGCCGTCATGCTGCGCGCCCAGGCGCCCCAGGGCCTGCCGCTGCTGACGACGCGGCGCTCGGTGGTTTGACGGTTCGCCGTCTTTCACGCGCCATCAGGCCCACGATCGCCAGCGCGATCGCCAGGCCCCAGCCCCACATCAGCGTGATTATGGGCACATCCATGGCCAGCAAGGCCGCGTAGACGGCCAGCATGGCCAGCACGCTGGCGTTCTCGTTGAAGCCCTGCACGGCGATGGAGCGGCCGGCGCTGAGCAGGCAAAAGCCCCGGTGCTGCAGCAGGGCATTGAGCGGCACCACCAGCAGGCCGCCCACCAGGCCCACCAGTACCAGCAAGGGCAGGGTGAGGCTCAGCTGCCGGCTCATGCCCACCGCCGGAATCAGCAGGCCCAGCAGCACGCCGCAGACCAGCATCTGCTTGGCCGCGGCCAGCGGCACCCAGCGCCCGGCGATGCCCGCGCCCAGGACGACGCCGACGGCCACCGCCGCCTGCAGCAGGGCGGCCCGGTCCAGCGCCAGGCCCAGCACATCGGCGGCCCAGCGCAGCACGGCAAACTGCAAGGTGGCGCCCACGCCCCAGAACAGGGTGGTGACGGCCAGGGACAGGCCACCCTCGCGGTCCCGCCACAGCAGGCGGTTGGCGCGCCAGAAGTCCTGCAGCAGGGCGCGTGGCTGCAGGCTTGCGCAAGCGGGGTAGCGGGCGCCGCTGTCCGGTATGCCCAGATTGAGCACACTGGCCAGGGCGTAGACCAGGCTGAGCGCCAGCATGGAGCCGCTCAGCCCGCTCCCCGGGCTCAGCCCGTGAGCCAGGGTCACCCACAGCGCTTGTTGCAGCAGCCAGGGGCTGACCAGCAGGCCGCCCAGCACCACGCCCAGCAGCGCTGCGCCCACGACGGACACCTCCAGCCAGCAATTCGCCCGCACCAGGTCTTGGGGCGCGACCATCTCGGTCACCAGGCCGTACTTGGCCGGCGCATAGGCGGCGGCGCCAAAGCCGATCAAGGTGAAGGCCAGCACGGGTGCGAGGCCCAGCAGCAGGGCCGCCACGCCCAGCAGCTTGACTCCATTCATCCAGGCCATCAGCCGCGCTTTGGGCATGGCGTCGGCCAGCGGCCCGACGAAGGGGGCCAGCAGCACATAGGACAAGGTGAAGCCAAACTTCAGCAAAGGCGCCCACCAAGCGGGCGAGCCCTGTTCCTGCAAGAGGGCGATGGTGACGATCAACAAGGCGTTGTCCGCCAGCGCCGAGGCGAACTGAGCCGCGATCAGCAGGTGGAAACCAGGAGGCATAGGGGGCTCTTCGCGTCTTCTTGCTGCCGCCCCCCGGCAGGGGCGACGAAGACGGGAGCGTGACAGGGTGGCGTGAAAAGCTGGTGACAGAGGGCTTCGCCCCGGGCCACCCATGCCGCGGGTTCCTAGGGCCGCAGCGCCGCCCCCAGCTCCGCAAAGTTCTGCGACTGAATGCCTTGCGGAATGCGCAGCCCCAGGGCCGCCTCCAGGCGGCGGGCCGAGAACAGGCCGTGCAGGCGCGGGCCCTCGGCATGCGGGTCAATGACGACCAGATAGGGCTGGCTCAGCTGCATCAGCGTCTGCACCACATCGCCGACGCTGGCCTTCTCGACCGTGGCGCGCTCCAGCACCTGCCAGTCACCGACCGGCGTCATCAGGTGATCCAGGCGCAGATCCTCGTGATGCACATGGTCGGCCAGGGCCCGCTGGACCGGCTTCTCGCTGGCCAAGTCGTCCCGCGTGACCAGGCCGATGACGGCACCGTCCACGCCGGTGACAAAACTCATATGCACGCGGGCGCGCAACATCATGTGCAGGGTCTGGTCCACGCCGTCGCCTTGATCGGCCATCACGCAGGGCGCGAAGCGGAACGAGGTCATCAGGCTCAGCGCCGGGTCGCTCAGGCGAGCGTTGACCTCGGGCATGGGCAGGCGTGGCGCGCGCTGGCTGCGGGCCAGGGGCAGGGCGTGGTAGGGCAGTTCGGCGCTGGCGGCGAGGTCGGGCTGGGTGGTCATGGGCTGCACTCCTGCTGGGCTGGTGGGTGTTCAGCGCTTTTACTCCTGCCACGCCCGGCCGGGCTGGCTTGTCCCTGATTGGGGTGAGTGTTTTTTTGCCGCCGCGCCAGCGGCTCAGGCTTTCAGGCCCAGCGCCTTCCAGCCTTGCAGCCCCAGCTTCTCCAGCGTGGCCATATTGGCTTCGTAAATCGCATCGGTGTCGGCCATGGTCTCGGTGGCGCGCTCAATGCTGCTCTCGCGCAGCAGATGCAGCGTGGGGTAGGGCGAGCGGTTGCTGTAGTTGCTGATCTCGTCCACCTCGGTGCCGGCGAACTGGTATTGCGGGTGGAAGCTGGCGATCTGCAGCTCACCATCCAGCGCCAGGTCCTCCACCAAGGCGTCGGCCGCGCCCAGGAAGTCGTTGAAGTCCAGGAAGTCGTTCAGCACCTGGGGGTGGATCAGCAAGCTGGTCTCGATCTCGTCCGGGTCGGCGCGCTTCAGGGCCAGCAGCTCGCGGGCCAGCTCCTTCAGCAAGTCCTCCGGCGTGCTGGCCGCGCTGACCACATAACGCAGGCGTTGATTGACATGCACGCTCTTGGCAAAGGGGCAGAGATTGAGGCCGATGACGGCCTTCTCCAGCCAGGCCTGGGTTTCCTGCTGGACCTGGGCGGCGTCGGGGGGGAGGGTGTTGTTACTGCTCATGATTTGTTGCGAGACCATTCAATGCCTGCTGCGCGGCCTCAAAGGCCTGGCGCAGCAGGGCTTGTTTCCATGCGGGGCTGTCAATATAAAAGGCGTCGCGTATCTGCTGCTTGATGCTGCGCAGCTGATCTGCAGAGGCCTCGGGGTGAGCCTCCAGCCAGTGGTCGGCGCGCAGGGCATCGATCATGGCTTTCAGCGGCACGGTGCCGAATTCCAGCGCGATGCCGGTGTAGCGGGCCTGCGGGCAGCAACTTGCTATCACCGGCCACATCAGGCCCACCAGGGGCGCGGAGCTGGCGCTGCCCTCGGCCAGCGAGGTGACTTCGGGCCCCCACCAGGCGCGGGCGCGGGCGAGTTGACCGGGGTCTTGCGCCGAGCCGGCAAAGATGCGCTCGCCATGGCCATTAGGCCCCAGGCCGGTGTGCAGATCTATCCAGGCGATGTCGCTGGCGCCGGCGCCTTGTTCTTGCAGCACATGGCGCAGGGTCTGCTGGCTCCAGGTCGGCGCATGGCCGCCGTAGAACAGGCCGAGCTCATGCGTGTACTGGCCGCCGCTGATGGCTTGCTGCAGGGCGGCCTCGCCGTGGCGGGCGGCGTAGTCGGCCAGCAGCGCCTCGTCGGCGGCCGTGGGCGGCCAGTGCGGGGGCAGCAGGGCGCTGGCGATTTCTTCGTAGCCCGGGTTGGCCGGCAGCGGGGCGTGCTGGGCGAAGTCGTGGAAATTGCGGTTCAGGTCCACCCCCTCCTGCGTGACCCGGCGCAGCCAGGAAAAACCCCAGGGGTTGAGGGCGTGGATATGGAGCACGGCCAGCTCGGGCTGCGCCCGCACGGCGGCCCGCCAGCCGGCGTCGCTGAGCAAGGCGGTTTGAATGCCCGAGCCGCAAAAGCCTTCCACGCCGTGGCAGGCGCTGCTGATGATCAAGAGCTTGCGCGCCTTGGGTGCCCCTTGGCGCACGATGTCCATGGCCAGGCGCTCGCCCTCGCGGCCCAGCAAGGGGTGCCAGTGCGGTTCGACGTCCAGGCCGGCGGCCTCGGCGGCGGCGATGAATTTGGCGCGGGCCTCGGCATAGCTGGCCGAGAAATAACTCGATGCCTGGGCGGCGTCAAATTCGGTCTTCATGGCTGTGGCCGGTTCAGCCAGGCCTCGGCCAGGCGCACCCACATGGAGCCGCCCAGGGGGATCAGCGCGTCGTTGAAGTCATAGCTGGGGTTGTGCAGCATGCAGGGCCCCAGGCCGTGGCCGCCGACGCGGTGGCTGCCGTCGCCATTGCCGATCAGGAAGTAGCAGCCCGGCGTCTGCTGCAGAAAGAAGCTGAAGTCCTCGGCGCCCATGGTGGGTTCGAATTCCTGCACCTTGTCGGGGCCGGCCATCGCGCTGAGCTGCTGGCGCACGAACTCGGTCTCGGCCGCGTGGTTGATGGTGGGCGGGTAATTGCGCTTGAAGCGGAACTCGCATTCCAGCTCAAAGGCCTCGGCAATGCTTTGCGCCACGGTTTGCATGCGGCGCTCGATCAGGTCCAGGGTCTCCAGCGTGAAGGTGCGCACCGTGCCCTCGAGATGACAGGCGTCCGGGATCACATTGGTGGCCTCGCCCGCATGGATGGTGGTGACCGAGATCACGCCGGCATCGATGGGCCGCTTGTTGCGGGTGATGATGGTCTGGAAGGCCTGCACCATCTGGCAGGCCGCCGGCACCGGATCAATGCCCAGATGCGGCATGGCCGCATGCGCGCCCTTGCCGCGCAGGGTGATGAAGAACTCATTGCTGGAGGCGAACACCGGCCCGCTCTTGACGGCGAACTCGCCGGCCGCCATGCCGGGCCAGTTGTGCGCGCCGAAGATGGCCTCCATGGGAAAAAGCTCGAACAGCCCGTCCTTGATCATCTCGCGTGCGCCGCCGCCGCCTTCTTCGGCGGGCTGGAAGACCAAGTAGACCGTGCCGTCGAAATTGCGGTTTGTGGCCAGATGCTTGGCCGCCGCCAGCAGCATGGCCGTGTGGCCGTCGTGGCCGCAGGCGTGCATCTTGCCGGGGTAGGTGCTGGCGTGCGCAAACTTGTTGTGCTCGGTCATGGGCAGGGCGTCGATATCGGCGCGCAGGCCCACGGCGCGGGTCGACGTGCCGTTCTTGACGATGCCCACCACGCCGGTCTTGCCCAGGCCGCGGTGCACGGGGATGCCCCATTCCGTCAAGGCCTTGGCAATCACATCGGCGGTGCGCTGCTCCTGGAAACACAGCTCGGGGTGGGCGTGGATGTCGCGCCGCAGGGCTTGGATGCCGGGGGCATCGCTCAGAATGGTGTCGATCAGCTTCATGGCGCTTCCTCAAAATGCGCAGCGCCAGCGAGCACGGAGCTGGTTGGCGCGCCCTGGTTTCGAGTTTACCCGCGCCCCGCCGCCCCTCAATGCCTGACCTTGCCATCCCCCGTCAGCAGCGAGAGCTCCACAAAGCCCGAGCCCTGGTGATCGTGTGGGCCGAAGTTGACGCGGAAGCCGCCGGCGTTGAAGTCGTGCATGGATTCCAGCGCCGTCACCAGGCCCTCACGGCTGGGCTTGCTGCCCATGCGGCGCAGGCCTTCGCTGATGACCTTGGCGGCCAGATAGCCCTCCAGGGCCGTGTAGTTGGGGCGCGCGTCGCCGCCGGCCTTGCGCAGGGCGGCCTGGTACTCGGCCACCACACCGGAGGCCGTGCCGTAGGGGTAGGGCATCACCTGGCTGACCGCCACACCGGCAGCGTCGCGGCCCAGCTCGTCCGACAGGGCTTGGGTGCCGACGAAGGAGACGTTGTAGATCAGGCCGCCATAGCCGGCCTTGCGGGCCTCGCGGATGAAGGCGGCGCAGCTCTTGTAGGCGCTGACCAGGACGATGGCCTCGGGGTGGCGGCCCTGGATCAGCGCCTTCACCGCCTTGGCCACATCGACCGAGTTGCGTTCCACCGTGGCCACCCCCGTGGGTGCCAGGCCCTGCGCCTTGAGCGCAAGCTGGGCGCCGTTCAGGCCGGCCTGGCCATAGCTGTCGTTCTGATGGAAGACGGCGATGCGGTTCAGGCCCAGCTGGGTCAGCTGTTTGACGATCAGTGCCATCTCGTCGTTATACGAGGCACGCAGATGGAAGACCCAGCGGCTGAAGGGTTCGCGCAGGGCTTGCGCGCCGGTGAGCGGCGCGAAGAAGGGGATCTTGGCCGTGTTGACCAGGGGCAGGGCGGCCAGCGAGGTGGGCGTGCCCACATAGCCGAACAGGGCGAAGACCTCGTCGGCGATCAAGGCCTCGGTATTGGCCTTGCAGCGCTCGGGCTCGTAGCCATCGTCCAGGCTTTTCAACACGACCGGCAGGCCGTTCACGCCGCCGCTCGCGTTCAGGGCGTCGAAGAAGAGTCTGGCGCCGGCCTGCATCTGCAGGCCCAGCTGGGCCGTCGGGCCGCTCAGCGCGGCGGACTGGCCCAGCACGATGGCGCGCTTCTCATCGGCCCGGGACAGGCCGCTGATACTCAGAGCAGCCAGGCCGCTCAGGCCTTGCCTGAGGATTTGTCTTCTTTGCAAGTGGGGCTCCCTCAAGACGATGGGGTGGTGCAGGGTCGGGATGATCCTGCCGGCGCCCCGCATTTTGATGGCTGGAGGGTGCTGTCCGTGAAGGCTTGACGCTAGGGCGCGACGCTTGTTTCAATTTATTGCGACCGGCCCGGTCTGACTCAGCCGAGGCGGAACTGCGAGACGGTGGACAGCAGGCGGCCGGCTTGCTCCCGCAGGCTTTCGGCGGAGGCGGCGCTTTGTTCCACCAGGGCGGCGTTTTGCTGCGTCATCTGGTCCAGCTGCTGCACGGCCTGGCCGATTTCATTCAAGGTGGTGGCCTGGCTGCCGGACTGGCCGGCAATGCCGGAGATCACCGTCGTCACCCGCTCCACGCTGCCGACCACCTCGGTGATCTTGCTGCCCGCCTGCGAGACCAGATCGCTGCCGCGCTCCACCTGGGCGATGGTTTCCGAGATCAGGGTCTTGATCTCCTTGGCGGCCTGGGCGCTGCGGCCGGCCAGGCTGCGCACCTCGGCGGCCACGACGGCAAAGCCGCGCCCCTGCTCGCCGGCCCGGGCCGCCTCGACGGCGGCATTGAGGGCCAGGATATTGGTCTGGAAGGCGATGCCGTCGATGACGCCGATGATGTCGCCGATCTTGCCCGAGGCGCGCTGGATGTCGCTCATGGTCTCGACCACGCGTTGCACCATGGCGCCACCTTGCTGGGCCACGCCGGCGGCGCTGGCCGCCAGCTGGTCGGCCTGGCGGGAGGCGCCGGCATTGTCGTTGACGGTCTGGGTCAGTTGCTGCAGGGCCGCGCCGGTCTGCTCCAGGCTGCTGGCGGCCTGCTCGGTGCGGTTGGACAGGTCCAGGCTGCCGGAGGCGATCTCGGAGGAGCTGGTCTGCACCTGCTCGGCGGCGGTGCGCACATCGGCCATGGTCAGGCGCAGCTGGCCCTGCATATCGCTCAAGGCCTGTTGCAGCCGCGCCAGCTCGTCCTGGCCCTGGACCTGCAACTGGCCGGACAGATCGCCGGTGGCAATGCGTTGGGCCACTTCCTGGGCGGCCGACACCGGCTCGGTGACCGAGCGGGTGATGACGATGGCGATGACCGCGCCGCAGGCGATGGCCGCCAGCAGGATGGCCAGGGTCAGGTTGCGGGCATGGCGGGCCTCCTGGGTGGCTTGGTCCACGGCGTTGCGCAGTTCGGCCTGCATATTGTCGGCATAGGCCCCCAGCGCCTCCAGATACTGGTTCATCACCGGGATCAGCTCCTTGACGATGCGGACCTTGCCGTCCTCGCCGGCAGCCGTCTGCTTGTAGAGGGAGTCGCGCAGCGCCTGGTACTGCTTGCGGGTGTTCATGACTTGTTCGTGCAAGGCATTGCTGCGTTCGGACTGGCTGAGCAGGTCCACCTCTTTCTGCAACTGCTCGATGGTGGCCGAGACCACCTTGCTCTTGCTGGTGAAGGCTTCCACAAAGGCCTTGTCCTCCACCACCATCTGCACCATGCGGCGCTGGATATTGGCCTCGGTGAGGCCGGCCCAGCGGCGGGCCAGGTCCAGGGCCCGTACTTCGTTGGCGACCAGGGATTCCAACCGGTCGCTGAGGGTGGCCACGCGCATCAGCCCCAGGGCGGCGGCCAGCATCATCACGGCCATGGTCAGGCCAAAGCCCGTCAGCACCCGCGTGCGCAGGCTGGTGGAGGAAAGAAAAGTCATGGTAGCTCCCTGCGGATTCTGATCATCTTTAGGCGCTGATCATGTGCGAATTCCGCGCCGGGCGAGCTGCGGATAAGACTGTGAATGCCGGCGCTTTTGGCGCTGTGCAATAGTAGAGGGATGAGCCAAGCCGACCCTTACTCGCCCCTCTCCCCGTCTGCGTCCCAGTCTGCCTCTCGCGTCGTCAAGGGCGCCTGCCCGCACGACTGCCCCGACACCTGTGCGCTGAAGATCACCGTCGAGAACGAGCGGGTGATCAAGGTGCAGGGCGCGGCCGAGCACCGCAGCACCCATGGCGCCCTGTGCACCAAGGTTTCGCGTTATGCGGAGCGCACCTATCACGCGGAGCGCGTGTTGCGCCCGCTCAAGCGCGTCAGCGCCAAGCATGAGGCACCGCGCTTCGAGCCCGTTAGCTGGCGCGAGGCCCTGGACGATATCGCCGCCCGGCTGCAGGCGATTGCCGCCCGCGATCCGCAAGCCATACTGCCTTACAGTTATGCCGGCACCATGGGCCTGATCCAGGGGGAGAGCATCTCGGCCCGCTTCTTCAACCGCCTGGGGGCCTCGCGCCTGGATCGCACCATCTGCGCCGGTGCCGGCGGCGCGGCCATGACGGCCACCTACGGCCACAAGGTGGGCATGCATCTGCCCTTTTTTGCGGAGAGCAAGCTGATCCTGATCTGGGGCAGCAATTCGATCGCCTCCAATCTGCATTTCTGGACCTTCGCCAACCAGGCCAAGCGGGCGGGGGCCAAGCTGATCTGCATCGATCCACGCAAGACCGAGACCGCCGATAAATGCCATCAGCACATCGCCCTGCTGCCCGGCAGCGATGGCGCCCTGGCCCTGGGCCTGATGCATGAGCTGATCCAGCACGACTGGCTGGACCACGACTATCTGAACGCCCATGTCGACGGCTGGGACGAGCTCAAGGCCCGCGCCCTGCAATGGCCGCCCGAGCGGGTGGCCGAGGTCTGCGGCATCACGGCCGAGGAGGTGGTTCAGCTGGCGCGCGACTATGGGCAGACCCAGCCGGCCGCCATCCGCCTGAACTACGGCATGCAGCGGGTGCGCGGCGGCGGCAATGCGGTGCGCCTGGTGGCCTTGCTGCCCTGCCTGACCGGCGCCTGGCGCAACCGTGCCGGTGGCCTGCTCTTGTCGGCCTCGGGCTGGGTCGCGCCCTTCAAGAACTCGGCCCGGCTGGAAAAACCCGAGCTGCTGCAAGGCCCCGAGCCGCGCATCATCAATATGAGCACGATAGGCGACGACTTGCTGCGCCCGTCCTCGGCCGATTTCGGCCCCAGGATTGAGGCCTTGATCGTCTACAACAGCAATCCGGTGGCCGTGGCGCCGGAGTCGCCCAAGGTGGTGAGCGGCTTTGCGCGCAGCGACCTCTTCACCGTGGTGTTGGAGCACTTCATGACCGACACCGCCGATCTGGCCGATTACGTCCTGCCCGCCACCACCCAGCTGGAGCATCTGGATGTGCACACCAGCTATGGCCATACCGATGTGCTGATCAACGAGCAAGCCATCGCGCCCATCGGCGAGGCCAAGTCCAATACCCAGATCTTCCGCGAGCTGGCCGCCGCCATGGGGTTCACCGAGCCCTGCTTTGCCGAGACGGACGAGCAGCTGGCGCGCCAGGCCTTCACCTCCGCCATCGACTTCGAGGCCTTGCGGGCCCAGGGCTGGCAAAGCCTGCCCCTGGCCGACGCGCCTTTTGCCGCCGGCGGCTTCCCCACGGCCAATGGCCGGGTGCAGGCGGCCGGCGCCGACTATGTGGCCAATTACGAAAGCCGGGCCTCTAACCCTGATCTTGCGCGGCGCTACCCACTGGCCATGATCTCGCCGCCGGCGCGCAACTTCCTCAACTCCAGCTTCGTCAATGTGAAGAGCTTGCGCGATATCGAAGGCGAGCCCCTGGTCGAGGTGCACGCCGAGGACGCCGCCGCCCGCGGCCTGCAGGACGGCGCCATGGTGCGCGTCTTCAACGACCGCGGCAGCTATGTCTGCCGCCTGGCCGTCAGCGCGCGGGCCCGGCCCGGCGTGGTCAACGGCCTGGGCGTGTGGTGGCGCAAGCTGGGCGCGGCCGGCAGCAATGTCAATGAGGTGACCCATCAGGGCCTCACCGATATGGGCCAGGCGCCGAGCTTCTACGATTGCCTGGTGGAGCTGGAAGCGCTGGCCGCCTGATGATGAAGCCGGGCCGCAAGCTGCTGGCGCTGTTGGCGGCGGCGCTGCTGTTGGCCGGGGTGTCAGGCTGCGCCCAACTGGCTTATCTGAGCCAGTCGGCGGGCGGGCATCTGCGCTTGCTGGCCTCGGCCCAGCCGGTGGAGCGCTTGCTGCAAGACCCGCAGACAAGCGCCGAGCTGGGCGAGCGCCTGCGCCTGGCCCAGCGCCTGCGCGAGTTCTCCGTCCAGCAGCTGCAGCTGCCCGACAACGCCAGCTATCGGCGTTATGCCGATCTGCGGCGCGAGGCCGTGGTCTGGAATGTGGTGGCCGCGCCCGAGCTGAGCCTGCGGCTCAAGACCTGGTGTTTCCCGCTGATGGGCTGCGTGGGCTATCGCGGTTACTTCGACCCGGCCGAGGCGCAGGCCTATGCGCGGGCTTTGCAGGCCGAGGAGCCCGGGCTGGAGGTGCTGGTCTACCCTGTGCCGGCCTATTCCACCTTGGGCTGGAGCAATTGGCTGGGCGGCGACCCCTTGCTGAGCAGCTTCATCCGCTACCCCGAGGGCGAGCTGGCCGGCCTGATCTTTCATGAGCTGGCCCACCAACTGGTCTATGTGGCCGACGACACGGCCTTCAACGAGGCCTTTGCCACGGCCGTGGAGCGGCGCGGCGCCCAGGCCTGGCTGGCGCAGCGGGCCGACGCGCCGGCCCGCGAGGCCTATGAGGGGCGGCAGCGCGGGCGCGAGCGCTTTCGTGCCCTGGCCGGCCGCTACCGGGCGCAGCTGGAGGCGCTTTACCGTGGCCCGCTGAGCGAGGCCGAGAAGCGCAGCGCCAAGGCCGAGCTGATGCGGGCCCTGCGCGCCGAGCCAGGCCTGGGGGCCTGGGCGGCCCAGGCCAATAACGCCAGCCTGGCCCTGCTGGCGGCCTATAACGAGCTGAGCCCCGCCTTCGAGGCCTTGCTGGACGCCCAGGGCGGCGACTGGCCGCGCTTTTATGCCGAGGTGCAGCGCCTGGCGGCCCTGCCAAAATCACAGCGCCAGCAGCAATTGCTGTTACCTACCAAGAATCACCAGCCTGGAGACTGAAAATCATGGCCGATATCCGCATCCACCGAGACCATGAACTGGGCCTCAAGCGCGCCCGCGAAATCGCCTGGGCCTGGGCCGAGCAGGTCGAGGCCAAATTCGATATGGAATGCACCGTGCTCGAAGGCAAGAGCAGCGACACGGTGGAATTCAGCCGCTCCGGCGTTAAGGGTGAGCTGGTGGTGGCCGCCAAGCACTTCGATCTGCACGCCAAGCTGGGCCTGCTGCTTGGGGCCTTCAAGTCCAGCATCGAGGGCGAGATCCAGAAAGAGCTGGACGCCTTGCTGGCCGCCGAGCCGAGCAAGCCGGCCAAGAAAAAGCCGGCCTGAGGCCGGCGCAGTGGCGCGGGACGCGCTGCTTATTTGAGCGACTCGATCAAATCGATGTATTGCTGCTGGGCTTCGTCGGTACTCGTGCCCTTGAGGGCGGCCCAGGCGTCGAACTTGGCGCGGCCCACCATATCGGTGAAGCCGGGGCGCGAGCCTTCCACATCACCGGCGCTGCCTTGCTTGTAGAGGCCGTAGAGCTTGAGCAAGGTCATATTGTCCGGGCGCTCGGGCAGTTGCTTGGATGCTGCAACGGCGGCGTCGAATTGTTCTTTGAGGCTCATTGGAGGATCTCCTTTTTCGGTGTGACGCAGGGTCACTTGGTGACAATCGGTATGGACGGCAGCGATGTTAACCAGCATTGTTCGCCGTAAGTAGAGAGAGAGAACAAGACAGGAGACGACTTTGGCTTCTTTGCATGAACGCATGTCCAAGGTGGACACGGCCTGGCTGCGCATGGACACCGAGTCCAATCTGATGATGATTGTGGGCGTTTGGCGGATCCGGCCAGGCATCCAACTGGCGGCGCTGCGCGAGCGCATCGAGGCGCGGCTGCTGCAATACCCCCGCTTCCAGCAGAAAGTGCTTGAAGATTCGCTCGGCGCCCAGTGGGTGGAAGACGAAGATTTCGATATAGCCCGCCATGTGCAGGCCGAGATCCTGCTGCCCCTGCGCGGCCAGACGGCGGAGGAGGCGCTGAAGGAGCGGGTGGGTGAGTTGGCCATGCAGGCCCTGGATCCGGCCCATCCGCTGTGGCAGTTCCAACTGGTGGAGGAGATGGGCGACGGCTCCAGCGCCCTGATCGCCCGCATCCACCACTGCATCGGTGATGGCATCGCCCTGATCGCGGTGATGCTGTCCATCACCGACGGCGGCCGCGCGCCGCCCAAGCGCCAGCAGCAGGCCAGGGACGATCAGGACTGGCTCACCGA
Organism: Roseateles oligotrophus; assembly: GCF_014204525.1. Classification (GTDB taxonomy): domain Bacteria; phylum Pseudomonadota; class Gammaproteobacteria; order Burkholderiales; family Burkholderiaceae_C; genus Paucibacter_A; species Paucibacter_A oligotrophus_A. The sequence goes on along the minus strand of NZ_JACHLP010000011.1, from coordinate 148,342 downwards.
CTCCTTGCTGCGCCCCATCTCGGCGATGACCATCAAGGCCATAGGCCTGGCCGGCAAGAGCATGTCCAAGTCGGTCGATCAGATGATGCATGCGCCGCACCCCATCGACAACAGCCTGGAGATGGCGCGCCTGGGTTACCAGGCCGTCAGCGATGTGGCCGCGTTTGCCCTGATGGCCGACGACTCCCCCACCCGCCTCAAGGGCAAGCCCGGCAGGGCCAAGCGGGTGGCCTGGGGCGAACCCCTGCCGCTGGACGCCGTCAAGGCGGTGGGCAAGGCCATGAATGCCTCCATCAATGACGTCTTGCTGAGCTGCGTGGCCGGTGCGATTGGCCGTTATCTGCAAGAGAAGGGCGACGATGTGGGCGGCCAGGAGATCCGCGCCATGGTGCCGGTCAATCTGCGCCCGCTGGAAAAGGCTTATCAGCTGGGCAACCGCTTCGGCCTGGTGCCCCTGGTGCTGCCCATTGGCATCGAGAATCCGGTGGAGCGGCTTTATGCCGTCAAGGCTCGCATGCAGGAGCTCAAGGGCAGCTTCCAGCCGGTGCTGGCCTTTGGCCTGCTGTCGGTGGCGGGGCTGTTGATCAAGCCGGTGCAGCAGGCCATGCTGAATCTGTTCGCCAAAAAGGCCACGGCGGTGATGACCAATGTGCCGGGTCCGGCCGAGGCCTTGAAGTTCTGCGGCGCGACGGTGGAGCGGGTGATGTTCTGGGTGCCGCAATCCGGCGATATCGGCGTGGGCGTCAGCATCCTGACCTATGCCGGCCATGTGCAGTTCGGCCTGATCACCGACAGCACGCTATGCCCCGACCCCGAGGGGGTGATTGCCCAGTTCACGCCCGAGTTCAACAAGCTGCTGGTGCTGGCGCTGATGCTGCCCTGGGGTTCGGAGCCGGATTGAGGACGAAAAAGAGGCGGGTCAGGCCCGCCCTTGCCTTGCGTCAGTTTTTTGGCCTGTGTTGGCTTATTTCTGTTCGGCCTTGGCCGCAGCCTTCAGATCGGGCTTGATATTGACGACCGGGCGGCCGGCGGCCGTGGGATAGGCCGACATCACGCGCAGCGGGTCGGCGCTGGCCAGATAGGCGGTGTACTGCTTGTCATTGCAGCCGACGAATTTGCCGTTCTGCTTCTCGCCACGGTACTCGCCCTTGCGGTAGACGAAGCTGTACTCATTGGAGTCGTTGGCCGCCGCGGCGGGCAGGTTCTTGGCCGCGCATTCAACGCGCAGGGCCGTGGCCTCGGGCGTTTGTGCGCAAGCCAGCATGGCCATGGGTGCCAGGATCAGGGCGGCAAGAATGGACTTCATATCGTCAGCCTTTGTGTCGTTAGGGTGCGGGAGCGGGCCTTGGGCCAGCACTTGTGGCAGGACCCGTTGAACCTGCAGCTTAGCGAAGGTGGCGCGGCGCTGACAAGCAGTGAATACGGGGGAGGGTTGATACGCACAGGGGCTTGGGTGTGATGTTTGTCACGCTTTGCGCTCCCTTGCGATACCGGCCTCAGCCCTGCCGCCTGTATCGCGGCAGGGCCTTCGCCAGCCACAAAGCGCCTTCCGGCCCTTTGTGCGCGGGCTCAGTCTTCCATTTCCTCGCGGGCCATGGCGATGTCCAGCGCCTCCATCGCGTCCATGGGCTCGCAAGCGGCCGCGTCGGCGTAGAGGGCCTCGGCCTCCTTCATGCGCTTGTCGCCCTCCAGCATGACGAGTCCGTTGGCGCGCTCCACCATGGCGATGGCGCTGGTGGGGTTGAGCTGCAAGGCCTGCACAAACAGCTTCAGGCCGGTGGCGGTGTCGGCGCCCTGGGTCTTGCCCAGCAGCTTGCCGACCTTGTCGATCACCTCGGCATGGAAGGCGCCCAGGGCGATATGGGCGTCGGCATGCTTGGGGGCCAGCTCAATGGTTTTCTCCAGGGCATTCTTGACCTTGCTGCCCAGGCCCTGGGCCAGGGCCTTGGCCACGCTGATGCCCTGGCCGTAGCGGCCGATGGCATAGGCCTCCCAGTAATAGGCATTGGGGTTCTTGGGCTCTTCCTCCTGCTGGGCGCCGGCGCGTTCGGCCACTTCCAGAAACATCTCCAGCTTGGTCTTTTCCTTTTTCTCCAGATAGTTGGCGTAGATGGCCTGGGCCTTGTTGGCCACCGTGATGCCCGCGCCGCCCACGGCCAGACCCGCGTCATGCGCCAGCTGGAACTCGCCGGCATGGAAGTGGATCCAGGCCTGCTGCACGGCCGCGTCCTTGGGGAAGGGCTCGGCGTCGCCAGCGTGCAGGCGGGCCCAGTGTTTTTTCAGCGTCGCCGGGCTGTACTGGAAGGCGCGGTTGTCATGCGGGAAGGCGGTCCATTTGGCCATGCTCATCTCTCCTTCAGGATTGTTGGTACTGGTTGGCAAGCGCGAATAAATGATCCTTGGAGGCCGGCTCCAGATAGGGCAGCAGCAGGCTCAGCACATGAAAGGCCCCGCGCATCAGGGCGGCACCGGCCTGCTCGGGCTCCAGGGCATGGCGGGGGTCGCGCACATATTCGAAGCTGAGCCAGTAGCTCAAGAGCACCACCATGGAATTGGCGGTGGGCAGGGCCTCGCGGCTGCCCGCCATATTCAGCACGCCGCCTTTTTGCAGGCCGGCCAGGACCTGGCGCATGGCCAGGCCTTTTTGATTCAGCACGGTCTGGAAATGGGTTTCCAGGCGGCGGTTTTTGGACAGCAGATCGTTCAGATCGCGGTAGAGGAAACGGTGCTTCCAGATCAGCTCGTAAAGCATGTGGAAGAACAGCCAGGCGTCCTCCACATTGCGCACATTCTCGGCCGCGGCCAGCAGATGGCCGAGCTCCTGTTCATAGCGGTTGAACAAGGCATTGATCAGCTCGTCCTTGGCCGGAAAGTGGTAGTAGAGATTGCCGGGGCTGATGCTCAACTCGGCCGAGATCAGGGTGGTGGAGACGTTGGGCTCGCCAAAGCGATTGAACAAGTCCAGCGTCACTTCGAGGATTCGTTCGGCGGTGCGGCGAGGCGTCTTTTTTGTGGCCATGAATAGGGGGTCTCCTGGCCTGGATTCTTGCATCAAGGCGGGGCTTGTCTCTAGGGTTTTCGCTCCACTGTCACGCGCGGGACGAGAGAGACCTTGGCGCAGCGCCGAAGTCGGCGCCTTCCTACAATCCAGGCCATGCGTGAACAAAACACCTCAACGGCCGGCAAGTCTTTGCCGGCCATTTCGTTTCAGAACGTCAGCAAGACCTATCGCGGCGGCCAGTTCAGGGCGCTGGACGGCGTGTCTTTCGACATTGGTCAGGGCGAGTTCTTCGGGCTTTTGGGCCCCAACGGCGCGGGCAAGACCAGCTTGATCAGCATCCTGGCCGGCCTGGCCCAGGCCAGCGGCGGCCAGGTCTCGGTGCTGGGGGCGGACGTGGTGAAGGACTATGCAGCCGCCCGCCGCCAGCTGGGCATCGTGCCGCAGGAACTGGTCTTCGACCCATTCTTCAGCGTGCGCGAATCGCTCCGTATCCAGAGCGGCTATTTCGGCGTGCGCAATAACGAGGCCTGGATCGACGAGTTGCTGCATGAGTTGGGGCTTAGCGACAAGGCTAACGCCAATATGCGCCAGCTCTCCGGTGGCATGAAGCGCCGCGTGCTGGTGGCGCAAGCCCTGGTGCACCGCCCGCCGGTGATCGTGCTGGACGAGCCCACGGCCGGCGTGGATGTGGAGCTGCGCCAGACCCTGTGGCAGTTCATCGCGCGCCTGAACCGCGAGGGCCATACCGTGCTGCTGACGACCCATTATCTGGAAGAGGCCGAGGCCTTGTGCGGCCGCCTGGCCATGCTGAAGCAGGGGCGCATCGTCGCGCTGGATCGCACCTCGGACCTGCTCAAGGGCCGCGCCGCCTCCATGCTGCGCTTCAAGACCGATGCCGCCCTGCCCGAAGTTTTGCTGCCCCAGGCCCGCATCACCGGCCGCATTGTGCAGATCAAGGCCCATGACGCGGCCGAGGTGGAGCAGGTGCTGGCCACGCTGCGCGCGGCGCACTGCCCGGTGGAGGATCTGGAGATAGGTCGCGCCGATCTGGAAGACGTGTTCCTGGAAATCATGCAGGGCGAAGCCAGGCCCCAAGCACAGACACAAGCACAGGTGCAAGAAGGAGTGGCCGCATGAGCCTGCTGATGCTGCAAGGGTCGCGGACCCTGTTTTACAAGGAAGTGCTGCGCTTCTGGAAGGTCGCCTTCCAGACCGTGGCCGCGCCGGTGCTGACCTCGGTGCTCTATCTGCTGATCTTCGGCCATGCGCTGGAGAATCATGTCAAGGTCTACGACACGGTGGGCTACACCAGCTTTCTGATCCCCGGCCTGGTGATGATGAGCGTGCTGCAGAACGCCTTTGCCAACAGCAGCTCCAGCCTGATCCAGAGCAAGGTGACGGGCAATCTGGTCTTTCTGCTGGTCACGCCGCTCTCGCACTGGGCCTGGTTTGTGGCCTATGTGGGCGCGGCCCTGGTGCGCGGCCTGGTGGTGGGCCTGGGCGTGCTGGTGGTGACGGCCTGGTTTGCGCCGCTGAGCGTGGCGGGCGCGGGCTGGATCCTGATCTTCGCCCTGCTGGGCGCGGCCATCATGGGCACGCTGGGCCTGATCGCCGGCCTGTGGGCCGAGAAGTTCGACCAACTGGCGGCCTTCCAGAACTTCATCATCATGCCCATGACTTTTCTCTCGGGCGTGTTCTATTCGGTGCATTCCCTGCCGCCGCTGTGGCTGGCCGTTAGCCATCTGAACCCCTTCTTCTACATCATCGACGGATTCCGCCACGGTTTCTTCGGCGTCAGCGACGTCTCGCCCTGGCTCAGCCTGGTGGTGGTGGGCAGCAGCTTCTGCGTCGTGGCGGGCCTGGCGCTGGAGCTGCTGCGGCGGGGTTACAAGATACGCAGCTGAGGGCTCAGGCGCCGGCCTGGGCCGGTGCCTGCAACATATCGGCCAGCTTGTGGGCCATGCCGGTGATGCCCTCGTTGCTGAGGCCGGCGTCCTTCATCACCGCGTCGACGATGGGCTTGGCGATCTGGTATTGCAGGGCCGAGTTCATCACCTGCTCGGGGAAGGTGCCCACCGCCTGAGTGCCGCCGCCCTCGTTCGCCGCCCCGGGCGCACCGCCGTTCAGCCCATTCACCTGGACGATGCGGATCGAGTCGATCTGCTCCATCGGCCGCACCGCCTGCTCGATGATTTGTGGCAGCTGTTGCAGCAGCTGGGTGCGCACCTGCAGATCGATCTGCGCGGCCGACAAGGTGTTCAGCGCCTCGTTGATGGCGCGTCGGCCCTCGGCCTCGGCCAGGGCGGCCGCCTGCTTGGCGCGTGCCTCGATGGTGATGGCCTCGGCGCGGTCCAGCGCCGCCTCCTTCTCGGCCGAGGCCGACACCTTGACGGCGATGGCCTGCTGTTCGGCCTCCTTGCTGGCCTCGATCAGCTGGATGTTCTTCTCCCGCTCGGCCACGGCCACCTGGCGGGCGGTGTTGACGCCTTCCTCGGCCTTGACGGCGTCGGCGCGCGCCTGATTGGCCTGGGCATCGGCCAGTGACTGCTCCTTGCTCTTGTTGGCGATGGCGATGGCCATGTCCTGGCGGGCGATTTCCACCTGCTTGCGCTGCTCGGCGCGCTGCATCTCGGTCTTGCGCTCCAGCTCGATCTCGCGCGTCTGCACGACCAGGTTTTTGTCGATCTCGGCCGCCTTGATCTCGCGTTCCGCCTCGATCTTCTTCTGGCTGACCTGGCGCTCCGCCTCGATCTTGGCGGCCTCGGCCTCGCGGCTGCGCTCGGCCTGCTGGGTGAGGATTTGTGCGGCCTGCTCGGCGCGCGCGGTTTCCACCTGGCGTTGCTGGGTCAGGGTGGCGAACTCCTGGTCCTGCTCGATGCTCAGCTTCTGGCGCTGCGCCTCCAGGTTCTTGGTGCGCATCTGCATCTCGGTTTCCTGCTCGACGTCGTTGCGCTGCTTGCGGCGTGCCTCGGTCTGCTCGGTCAGCCGGGTCAGGCCCTCGGCGTCGAAGGCATTGTTGGGGTTGAAGAATTGCTTGTCGGTCTGGTCCAGGCTGGTCAGCGAGACCGACTCCAGCTCCAGACCGTTCTTCTCCAGGTCTTCGGCCACCGCGTTCTGCACCGCCTGCACAAAGTCGCGGCGCTTGTCCTGCAGCTCCTGGATGGTCATGGTGGCGGCGGTGGCGCGCAGGGCGTCGACGAATTTGTCCTCGACCAGGGACTTCAACGCCTCCGGCGCCAGCGTGCGCGTGCCCAGGGTCTGGGCGGCCGTGCTGACGGCCTCGGCCGTCTGCTGCACGCGCACGAAGAAGGCGGCGGTCACATCCACCCGCATGCGGTCCTTGGTGATCAGGCTTTCGCGCTCGCGGCGCATGACTTCCAGTTTCAGCGTGTTCATATTGACCAGCACGCGTTCATGGAACACCGGCAGCACGATGGCGCCGCCGTCCATGATGACCTTCTGCCCGCCCAGGCCGGTGCGCACGAATGCGGTCTCCTTGGTCGAGCGCTTGTACAGGCGCGCAAACACCAGGCCTATGGCCACCAGGCCCAGCAGGGCGATGCCAGCGATAACGCCGAGTTCGATCAGATTGTTGTTTTCCATGGGTTTTCTCCTCGTTCGATGGGCTTGATGGCCAGCCCTTGATCAGCCTTGCACCAGGCCCGGATGCGGGTTGCGGATGGCGCGGTAGATGGCGCCTTGCTTGCGTACCAGCAGCAGCTCGCTGCCCTCCTCGAAGACCTCCTCGGCCAGGTCGGGTTCGACCAGCAGGTGGTGGACGCGGCCATGCTCGTCGCGCACCCGGGCCTGGGCGGCCAGGCCTTGGCGGGCCTGGCCGGCATAGACGGTGGCGATGCGGCCCAGCAGGGTCTGGGCGCTGACGGCCGTGCTTTCGTCGCGCGGGATGATGTGGGCCACCAGGGCGCCGAGCGCGCGCACCGTGGTCAGCCCGGCCGGCACGGCCGCCAGTCCGGCCAGCCAGGCCGGCAGGTAGTGGCCGACCAGGCCGCGGCTGACCAGTTGCAGGCTGTAGCCAAACAAGGCATAGCCGGTCAGGAACAGCAAGAGGATGACCAGGGCAGGCAGCCGGCCCAGATGCAGCCAGCCCAGCACCTGGTCCAGCGCGCTGTCATGGCCGGCCTCGGGCAGCCAGTCGTCCAGCCAGTTGCTGGGGCTCGCCGCGATCATCATGCCCAGGCCTTCCAGCAGGGCGATGCCGACGATCAGCGCGAAGGCGATGCCGAAGGGCAGGTTCTCGGGGGTGGTGAAGAGGCTCATGCTTGACCGTCGGAGCCGGGCTGCTTGAGCTGGGCCAGGCGGGCCTCGATCTGGGTCTGGCGCAGCAGTTCCTCCAGGGATTGCAGCTTGCTGGCGTCCGCCAGCCGGCCGGCGCGGGCCGGGCCGTCGAGGCCGGTTTGGCGCTCGTAAATGCGGTCAAAAGCGCCGGTGGCACCGGCCAGGCGCTGCTCGATCTGCGCCGCCGTGCTGCCGGCGGCCGAGCCGCTGGGCGTGTTCGCCATGGCCGCGCGGCTCTGCCGGAACTGGCTCAGCGCCGCCTCCATCTCGCGCCGCTTGGCCAGCAAGGCGTCGACATAGCCGCGGTGCTCGCCCTCCTGCTGGGCCAGTTCGGCCAGGTTGGTCTCCAGCAGGGGCAGCTGGGTTTCGATGTCCAGCTGGCGGCCCACGGCGGCGCGCGCCAGGTCCTCGCGGCGCTGGCCCAGGGCCAGCTCGATCTGGGCCTTCAGCGTGTCATGCTGGCGGTTCAGTTCGGCATGGCGCTGCTGGGCCAGGTGGCGGTTGGCGGTGAGCCGGCCCAGCTCGTGGCGCACCTCGTCCACCACCTGGTCCAGCTCGCGCAGGGCTTGCTCCATCATGGCCTCGGGCGCGCGCTCCTCGATGCGGTCCAGCAAGGCATGGACGCCGCCGGCCATCGCACGGGTGACGCGGGATCTCAGGGTTTCGGCCATATCAAACTCCTTTCGGGGGGTCTTGTTGCAGACGGTGGATGGCTTGCGCCAATTGCAGGGTGGCGCCCAGATGGCGCAGCACCACAGCGGGGTCGAAGGCCGCGGCCTGCGGCGTGGTGGCCTGGCGCAATAGCGATTCGGTATGGGCGAAGCTGCGGCGCAGCAGCTTGTCCTCCAGCTGGGCGGCCTGATCCAGGCTGCTAAGGTCAGCGCTGATCAGCAGCGCCATCGCGTGGCTGAGGTGTTCCAGCGCCTGGCTCAGCACTTCGGAGTGCCGGCCGGTGTCGGCCTCCAGCTGGGCCAGGGCGGCGCGCGGCCGGGCGGCCAGGTCGCGGCACCAGGCCAGGGCGGTGACGAAGTCGAACGCGCCATCGTGCTGGCGCTTCAGCTGGCCCAGCAGCACCCGCAGCTTGTCGCTATTGGTGTTGGCGCCCTCGACCTTGAGCTGGGCCAGCCAGAGGTAGAGATCGCTGGGGATGCGCGCCGACAGCGGCTCCATCGTCGTGCTGGTTTGCGTCATGAACCTGCTCCTGCGGGCCTGCGGAGGCCCGATGAGAGGTAATGTATTCGTTTGAATTCAAATGATGACATCCCCCGGAAGGGGGTATTCGATTCGCCGACTCATCTACCTATCTTTGCCTGCGCCAGAAGGGCATCGATCGACACAATCGCTGCCCGTGCTTCATGGCACTCATACCGTCTTTGGTCGAATGCCTGCTGCCCGGGCGCTGCGGCCGGGTCACAATTTGCCGACCCCCTCCTCATTTCAAGAGAAAAGACGATGTCCGAGCCCATCAAGCGCGCCAATTCTTTCCGCTATGCCTCGCTGAGTCTGGTCCTGAGCCTGGCCTGTGCCGGCCTGGCCCAGGCAGACGAGGCCAGGCCTGCCCTGGTGCAGCCGAATGCAAATCTGCTGGTGCAAGGCATTCCGGCCATCCCGCAAAGCCTGGCCGAGGATGTGGCGCGTTACACCGATTTCCGCGGCCATGGCTTTGTGGACTGGCACCCGAAGCAGCGCGAGATGCTGGTGTCGCACCGCCAGGCGGGCGCCAATACCGCCCAGCTGTTCAGCGTGGGCGCCCCCAGGAACGGCAAGCCGGGCGAGCTGCAGGCCCTGACCGATGCGCCCGATCCGGTCAGCCGTGCGGCCTATGAGCCCAAGACCGGCAAGTACCTGGTGTTCGAGCGCGCCAATGGCGGCGACGAGGTGGCCCAGCTCTACCGCCTGGATCTGGGCCCCAGGGCCGACAAAACGCCCGTCTTGCTGACGCCGCCGCAAGAGCGCCATGCCTTGGTGAGCTGGTTGAATGCCGGGGGCGAGCTGATCTATGCCTCCACGCCCCTGGACCGCACGGCCCAGGGCGGCAGCCGGGCCGAGGTGACGACCACCTTCTGGCAGCTCGATCCGCTCTCGGCCGAGCCCCTGAAGAGCCGCCGCAAGCTGGTGGAACTGCCCGGTGGCGGCTGGTTTGCCGGCCAGCTGTCCAGGGATGACAAGCAGCTGGCGCTGACCCGCTATCTATCGGCCAATGAGAGTGAGATCTGGTTGCTGAACCTGGGCAGTGGCGCGCTGCGCCAGGTCTTGCCGGCCAAGACTCAGGCACAGGCAAACGCCAGCGTGAAAACCAGTTACTTCGGCGCCGGCTTCAGCCGGGATGGCAAGCATCTCTGGTTCAGCGGCGATCAGTTTGGCGAGTTCCGCGAGCTGCAGCGCCTGAATCTGGCGACGGGTGAGCTGCAGCGCGTCAGCGCCCACATCCCCTGGGACGCCTCGGGCGTCAACTTCAGCCCGGACGGCCGCCGCCTGGTGGCGCAGTTCAATGTCGAGGGCCGCAACGAGCTGCATCTCTTCGACAGCGCCAGCGCCAAGGAACTGCCTCTGCCCAAGCTGCCCCAGGGCAATGTGGGGGGCGCCCATTTCGATGACAAGCGCGGTGAACTGGCCTTCAGCGTCAATAACGCCCATGGCCCCAGCCAGATCTACAGCCTGAGCGGCAAAGGACAGCTGCAGGCCTGGACCCAAGCCTATGCGCCACCGGGCGTGGACACGCGAACCTTCCCCGAGCAGCAGATCATTCGCTGGAAGAGCTTTGACGGCCAGGCGATCTCCGGCCTGATGACCCTGCCGCCGGCGCAGAAGTTCCCGGGCAAGCGGCCGGTGCTGATCTCCATCCACGGCGGTCCTGAGAGCCAGGCCAGCGTGGGTTTCTTGAACCGCAACAGCTATTTTGTGATGGAGCAGGGCATTGCGCTGATCCAGCCCAATGTGCGCGGCTCCAGCGGCTTTGGCAAGAGCTTTCTGGCCATGGACAACGGCTTCAAGCGCGAGGACTCGGTCAAGGACATCGGCGCCTTGCTGGACTGGATCGCCACCCAGCCTAACTTGGATGCCTCGCGGGTTCTGATCATGGGTGGCAGCTATGGCGGCTATATGACCCTGGCCACGGCCACGCATTACGCCGAGCGCATTGCCGGCTCCATCGATGTGGTGGGCATCTCGCACTTCCTCACCTTCTTGAAGAATACCGAGAGCTATCGCCGCGACCTGCGCCGGGTGGAATACGGCGACGAACGCGACCCGGCCATGCGCGAGCATCTGGAGAAAATTTCGCCGCTGACGAATGCGCATCTGATCAAGAAGCCGCTATTCGTCGTGCAGGGCAAGAACGATCCGCGCGTGCCTTATACCGAGGCCGAGCAGATCGTCGCCAAGGTGCGTGAGAACGGCACGCCGGTCTGGTATCTGCGCGCCGACAACGAGGGCCATGGCTTCGCCCGCAAGGAGAACCAGGACTTCCAGTTCTACGCCACCATCCTGTTCCTGCGCGAGACGCTGCTGAAATAGCCCGGCATCAGTGCGTGTGCCGGTGATGGAGGTCCGGCACATGGGCATGCTTGTGGCGCAGGGCCGGGTGCCGGTGCGGATGGCTGTGCGGCCCGGCGGGCATGGGCTCGTGCTCATGGTCGTGATGACCATCATCATGGGTATGGGCATGCTCATGCTCCAGGGCCTCATGCGCATGCTCGTGTTCGTGCGATTCGGCCAGATGGACGAGCACGCCGGCCAGCATCAGGCCGCCGCCGAGCAGCAGCCCCCAGCCGCCCGAGCGGTCGCCCAGCGCCAGGGCCAGGGCCGCGCCGATAAAGGGCGCGAAGGCGAAGACCGAGCCGGTGCGCGCCGCACCGAAGGCGCGCTGGGCCAGCAGATAAAAGCGCAGGCTCAGGCCATAACCTGTGGCGCCCACGGCCAGCAGACCCAGGGCGGGGCCCCATCCCGGCAGGGCTTCGCCGCTCAGCCAGGCCAGGCCGCCGGTGGCCGAGGCGCCTAGCAAGGCCTTGGCCAGCACGACCTGGGCGGGGTCGCGTTCGGCCAGCGCCCGTGACAAGCTGTTGTCCATGCCCCAGGCCGCGGTGGCCAGCAGTACGGCCAGCAAGCCCCATAGTTGGCTGCCGCCCCCCTGGCCCTGATCCAGCACCAGGGTGATGCCGCCGGCCAGCAGCAATAGCAGGGCACTCCACACCCGCCGGTCCATGGTCTCGCCGTAGAACCTCCAGGCCAGCACCGCCGTGAACAGCGCCTCCAGCGTCAGCAGCAGCGAAGCGCCGGTGCCGCTGCTGCGCTGCAGACCCCAGGCCATGGCCACGGGCGCGATGAGGGCGCCGAACAAGGCCACGGCCAGCAGGCGCGGCAGATCCGAGCGGCGCAAGCGCGCCTCCTTCTCCACCGGCCGGCGCAGCAGGGCGCCCACCAGGGCGGCGCCTGCGTACAGCAAGGCGGACGTCGTGAAGGGCCCCAAACCCAGGCCCAGCTTCTGGACCAGGGGTGTGCTGACGCCAAACAGCGCCGCCGCCAGCAGGGCCAGCAAGCCGCCTTTGAGCGCGGGGAGATGAGACGCGGTGCTTGTCATCGGGAACTCACTTCAGCGTGAAACGCACGGTCACTGCTCGGCCTTCGACATTGTTCAGCACGGCCACCACCTTGTCGCCCTTGGCCAGCTTCACACCCGTGGCGCGCAGCTTGTTGTCGCCGGCTTCCTTCAGTTCTGCCTCGGTCTTGTGGCTGCCCTGCAGCACGCTCAGCTTGCCGGTAATGCCTTTGGAGGACATGGGCTCGTCATGGTCCACCAGGTAAATCGTCACGCCATCGGCCTCGGCCACCAGCTCGAAATTGACGTCGTTGGCCACTTGCACGACGCCGCCGTGCTGTGGCTTGGCGGCGCCATGGGCGATGGCGGAGTTCAGCGTCAGGGCGCCCAAGGCGAGGGCGGTGATGGGGATCAGTTTTTTCAACATGGTTTCAGTCTTTGTTCAAGCTGTGGTGCACTTGAGGGCGGCACCGCTTGGCCCGGGTCTGTGCTCAGGTGGTTTGCTCGGCCTCGCGCAGCAGGCGCTCGGTGGGCTGGCGGCCCAGCAGCCAGAACAGCAAGGGCGTCAGCAGCGTGTCCAGCAGCGTGGAGCTGAGCAGGCCGCCGAAGATCACCACGGCCACCGGGTGCAGGATTTCCTTGCCCGGGGCATCGCCGGCCAGCAGCAGTGGCGTCAGTGCGAAGGCGGCCACCAGGGCCGTCATCAGCACCGGTGTCAGACGCTCCAGCGAGCCGCGCACAATCATGGCCTGGCCGAAGCTCTCGCCCTCGAAACGGCATAGATGGAGGTAGTGGCTGATCTTCAGGATGCCGTTGCGGCTGGCGATGCCGGCCAGCGTGATGAAACCCACCATGGCCGCCACCGACAGGCTCAGGCCCGCGATCCACATCGCCAGCACGCTGCCGATCAGGGCCAGCGGGATATTGGCCATGATGATGGCGGCCAGCACGGCCGAGCGGTAGCGCGAGTACAGCAGCAAAAACATCATCGCCAGCGACAGCAAAGACAAGCCCATGATCAACCGGCTCGCCTGCTCCTGGGCCTGGAACTGGCCCTCCAGGCTGATGAAGCTGCCGGTGGGCAAGCGCGTGGCGGCGATGATCTGGCGGATGTCGGCGACGATGCGGCCCATGTCCGAACCGTCGGTGTTGGCGTAGACGACGATGCGGCGGCGGCCGTTCTCGCGACCTATCTGGTTGGGGCCGTCGGCCTCCTCGACGCTGGCGAAGCTGGACAGCGGCAGCCGCCCGGCCGGTGTGTCGATCAGCGTGCGGGCCAGGTCTTGCGGGCCGCGCTGGCCGTCCGGCAGGCGCAGCACCAGCTCGTAGCGGCGCGCGCCGTCCACGATTTTTGTACCGTGGGCGCCGTCGCTTAGGGTTTGCAGGATGCGCAGCGCCTCGCCCGGGGCCAGGCCGGTCTGGGCCAGGCGCTGCTGATCGAGGCGCACCAGGATTTGCGGGATCAGCACCTGCTTCTCCACGCTCAGGTCCACCAAGCCTTTCACGCTGGACAGCTGCTGGCGCATCTGTTCGGCCTGGCCGCGCAAGGTGTCGGTGTCGTCGCCGTAGATCTTGATGGCGATCTGGGCCCGCACGCCCGAGAGCAGATGGTCCAGCCGGTGCGAGATGGGCTGGCCGATGGCGACCTGGGCCGGCAGCACGGACAGCTGGGCGCGGATCTGCGCCATCACGCGCTCTCGGTCCACCGGCTTCCCATCGCGGCGCAGGTCCACGTCGATCTCTGCCGAGTGCACGCCCTCGGCATGCTCGTCCAGCTCGGCGCGGCCGGTGCGGCGGCCGACCTGGCTCACGCCCGGCACCGCGCCGATCAGCTGCTCGGCCAGCGCCCCCATGCGATTGGCCTCGGCCAGCGAGGTGCCGGGGTTGAAGGCCAGGCCCAGCACCAGCGAGCCCTCGTTGAAGGCGGGCAGAAAAGCGCGCGGGAAAAAAGGCACGCTGGCCGCCGCTGCGGCCACCGCCACCACGGCCGCGCCTATCAACAGCCTGGCGCGCGGGAAGGACCAGGCCAGCAGCTTGGTGTCCCAATGCTTGAGCCTGGCCACCAGCGGGCTGTCGCCATCGCTCAGTCGCTTCATGCGCGGCAGCAAGTAACTGCACAGCACCGGCGTGATCGTCATCGACACCCCCATCGAGGCCAGGATGGAGACGATGTAGGCGATGCCCAGCGGTGCGAACAAGCGACCCTCGACGCCCGGCAGCGCGAACAGGGGCAGGAACACCAGCACCACGATCGCCGTGGCGTAGACGATGCCCGAGCGCACCTCGACGCTGGCCCGGCGCACGAGCTCCAGCAGGGGCAGGGGCTGTGCCAGCTTGCGGTTCTCCTTCAGGCGCCGCAGGATGTTCTCCACGTCCACCACCGCGTCGTCGACCAGCTCGCCGATGGCAATCGCCAGGCCGCCCAAGGTCATCACATTGATCGACTGGTCCAGCAGCCGGAACACCAGGGCCGTCACCGCCAGCGACAGCGGAATCGCCACCAAGGAGATCAGCGTGCTGCGCGCCGACAGCAGGAAGGCGAACAGCACGATGGCCACCATGATGGCGCCGTCGCGCAGCGCTTCGCTGACATTGGCGATGGCGGCCTGGATGAAGTCGGCCTGGCGGAACAGCACCTTGGGCGCGGACAGGCCTTGGGGCATGCCGGCCTGCAGCTCTTCCAGCGCCTGCTCGACCTGGGCGCTCAGGCGCACGGTGTCCGCGGTCGGCTGCTTCTGTACGCTGACGATCACCGCCGCTGCGCCCTTGTAACCCGCGTCACCGCGCTTCATGCCCGGGGCGAAGCGGACTTCGGCCAGCTGGTTCAGCAGCACCGGCCGGCCATTCTTCCAGGCCACGGCGATGCCTTGCAGGTCTTCGACCTTGTTGCTGCGGCCGATATGGCGGATCAGGTATTCCCGCTTGTTCAGGTCGATGAAGCCGCCACCGGCATTGCTGGCAAAGCCGCGCAGGGCCTGCTCAATCTGGCTCAGCGAGACGCCCAGCTGGGCCATGCGGACCGGGTCGGGCTCCACGCGCAGCTGGCGCACTTCGCCGCCGATGGGGATCACCTGCGAGACGCCGGGAATGGCCAGCAGGCGCGGCCGCAACACGAAGTCCGCGTACTCGCGCGCCTGCATGGGGGTGGCCCTGTTTTTGCCATCTTCCAAGGGCAGGGCAATCAGCATCACCTCGCCCATGATGGACGAGACCGGGCCCATCACCGGCGTGATGTCGCCGGGCAGCTGGCCGCGCAGCTGGGCCAGGCGCTCGGCCACCAGCTGGCGCTTGCGGTAGATGTCGCTGCCCCAGTCGAATTCGGCGTAGACGATGGACAGGCCCACTCCGGAGGTGGAGCGCACCCGGGTCAGGCCGGGCATGCCGTTGAGCGCCGTCTCGATGGGGAAGCTGACGAGCTGCTCGACCTCCTCCGGCGCCATGCCGCCCGCCTCGCTCAGCACCGTGACGACGGGCTTGTTCAGGTCGGGGAAGACATCGACCGGCGTGCGCCAGGCCGTGATGGCCCCCAAGACCAGCAGCAGGGCCGCGCAGGCCAGCACCAGGAGCCGGTTGTGCAGGCTGCTTCTGACGATCCAGTTGAACATAGCGTTAGGCTCCTCAGCGAATTTGCGCGAGCAGGGCCGCGCCCTGGACCACGACACGGTTGTCCGCCGCCAGGCCCTGGGTCACCAGCACGCTGTGGGTGTCCAGCGCCTGAATCTGCACGGGCTGGGGGATGTAGCGTTCCGCACCCGCTTTGATCCACACCACCGCCTCATTGGCGGGGCCGCGTACCAGGCTTTCAGCCGGCAGCACGATGCCCTTGCGCCGGCTCTTCAGCGCCGCAGTGACTTGCACGGGCTGGCCCAGGGCCAGCAGCGCGCCCTCGCTGGCCTGCAGCTTGAAGGTTAGCGGCAGCACGCCGTCGCGCAGGGCGCGGGCGGCGCCCACCAGCTGCAGCTTTGCGCCGTCCATGCCCACCAGGCTGGCCGCGCCGATCTGGGCGCCCAGCTGGGCATCGGGCGTCGTGGCCTCGACCAGCAGACGGGCCGGGTCGACGACCTCGACCAAGACCTCGCGGCTTTCGATGATCTGGCCGAGTTTCAGCGCGGTACTGGCAATCACGCCCGACACCGGCGCGCGCAGGGCCTCGCGGGCGTCCAGGCTGGTGTTGACGCTGCGCTCGCGCTCGCTCAGCGAGCGGGCCTCGATGCGGGCCGCCTCGATGTCCTTGCGGGGCACCGTGCCTTCCAGCGACTCCAGGCGTTTGAGGCGCTGTTCGGCCAGCTCGCGCGCCGCGCGCAGCTCGCTGCGCTGGGCCTGCTGGCTGGCCAAGGCATAGGGTTCGGCATGATGGCGCAGCCAGGCCAGGACCTCACCCTGGCGCACCGCCTGGCCGGCGACCGGCAGGCCCTTGGGCCCGGCTTCGACGCGGCCGCCGTGGGCGGCCTGGACCTGGCCGCTGGCGTTCGGGTCGGCGATCACCCGGCCGGGGATCTGAACCGTCGCCGCCGCCTCGGATTCCGGCGCGATGACGGTGCGCAGCCCCATGCGGCGCTGGGCCAGCTTGGGCACATTGACGCTGCCGTCGGGCAGGCGGGCCAGGCCGGCGGCATTGGGGGCGGCGGCCTGGTCCAGGTGCTCGCCGTTCGGGCCGTGGGCGCCCGGGGAGGCGGAGGCGGTTTGGCTCGCGATGCTCAGGGCCAGGACGGCCGACAGGGACAGCAGTGCCGGAGCGCTGCGGCTTGTTTTGTTCTTCTTCATGCCTGCTCTCCGTTCAGCCTGCTTGCCAAAGCGTCGCCGCTGCTGCGATCGCGCCATTTCCAGCTGAGCACGAGCAGCAGCAGGATGGCCGCGCCCAGGGCCCAGCGCCACCAGCCGCTGCCCGGCCCCTGATCGCCGCCAGGGCCATGGGCAGCGTCCCGGGCCGTGCCGGCAGCGACGTGCAACACGCCGTCCAGCAGATCGCTCTCGGCGCCGGCCAGGACGGTGATGATCAGCGGGTGTTCGCCCGGCGTGGACAGCAGCTTCAGCAGGGCTGGGTCATCGACCGCGTAGTCACCCAGATCGGCGTGGAACTTGGCCTTGGCTTTCAAGGGGCCGGACTCGAGCTCGACATCGGCCCCCAGCAGCGGCTCGTTGCTGGCATAACGGTCGATCAGGATGGACAGTTCGCCGCCGTCCAGCCTGGCCACCAGCTCGAACAGCTCGGACCTGGCCTCCAGCCGCGGCGCGCTCGAGACGGCGGCTGTGCCTGGGGCTTGGGCGTCGAGGTGTTCACCGTTGGGGCCATGCGCACCGGAGGAAGCCCAGGCCGCCAGGGCGCTCAGGCCGAGCGCCAGGGCCAGGATGGGCCGGCTTGAGAAAAAGAAGAAGTGGCTTGCTTTCATGGCAGTTGCCCCAGCGCTTGTTGGAGACGGGCCCGGGCTTGCGCCAGGGCCGCTTGTTGACGGGCGGCGCCGGCCTCGGCCTGGGCGGCCGCGGACAGGGCGCGCAGCAGCTCGGGCAGGGCGGACTCGCCGGCCTGGAAGGATTTTTTGAGCAGCCGGGCGCGTTCGCTCAGCAGGCGCGCGCGTTCGCTCTCGGCCTCGAGTTGAAGCGTGACGGCGCTCAGCTGGCCGCGGGCCAGGGCCAGTTCGGCCTCCAGCTGCGGGCGCAGACGCTGCTGTTGCAGCAGGGCCAGGTCTTGCTCGGCCAGGGCCGCGGCCAGCCGGGGCTGGCTGTGGGGGTCCTGGCCCAGGGGCAGGCGCAGGGACAGCGCCAGGCTGTGCTGCTGCGCCTGGCCGAGGCCGGGGCGCTCTTGGCGCCAGCCCAGGCCCAGTTCCGGCGGCGATCCGCGTTGAGCCTGGACCTCTTTGACGCGCTGACGGGATCGCTGCACGGCGGCCTCGGCCAATTGGGCCTCGGCATGTTGTTCCAGGGCCGCGTCCTCGCCGGCCGCGATGGGTTCCGGCTCGGGCAGCGTCGGCGCGCCGCTCAGCAAGGCCCAGGCGCTGCGCTGTGTGGCGAGCGATTGCTGCGCCTCCGCTTCCAGCGTGCGCGCCGACAGCATCTCGGCCCGGGCCGCCATCGCATCGGCCGGGGCCAGGTCGCCGGCCTGGACGCGCCGTTCGACATCGCCGCCCAGTTCCTCCAGCAGCTGGCGCTGCCGGGCGGCTTGTCGTGCATCGGCCTCGGCCAGCCTCAGCCGGCCGGCCTGCTCGCGCAGCTGGGCGGCCAGGCGCAGGCGCGCGGCCCGCTCGGCGGCGGCGGCCCAGTCGGACTCGGCCTGGGCCGCCTGGGCGTTCTGCTGGGCCTGGCCGAGGCGCCACAGCGGCAAGGCGAGGCCGATCTCGGTCTCGCGGCTGCCCGCGGCCGCTGCGCCGCGGCCCTCGCGCTGGGACCATTCAAGGGTCGGTGCCCCGGCCAGCCAGCTGCCGGCGACGCGCTGCTGGGCCTCGGCCTGGCGCTGGCGGCCGCTGGCTTCGGCGGATTCGAGCGAGCGGGCCCAGGCGGCATCGAGGGCCTGGGCCATGGTGAACCGGGCGGGCGCCACGGTGGCCGCGACCGGGGTGGCAGGCTGCGCCAAGGCGGGGCAGCCCGGTACGCCGCCTGCGAGCGCGCAGGCAAGGCTGAACCTGAGGGAAGGTTTCACGATCATCCTGACAGTGGGGCGGCAAGCCTGTTTTTGGCGGCTTGCTGCCGTGCAGATCCAGCGCGCAGGGGCAGGCCCCGCGCGCGACGGCGGTGTCAGACGCGTGTTTTGGGAGGTCGCTCGGGGCCGCTCAGGCAGGGCTGGGGCGTTTTGCTGGCGCGGAATTCGCAGGGCGGCTCCGAGCAAGTCAGCAGCGATGGGCGCGCCGCCTCGGTCAGCAGGGCGGGCGCAAACACGCCCGCGTCCGCCGTGCTGTGTTTGTTTGAGGCGGGCGATTCGTCCTGGTGGAAATCGCCGTCCTGCTCGTCGTGGTGATGCGCAAGGCCCTCGAAATGGAGCAACTCGTGCTGTTGCTGCCGCTGCGCCTTGGCCGTCAGCACGCCCACGCCCGCATGCGCCAGCGCTTGCCAGCACAGGCACAGGGTGAGCAAAAAGACGAGGCAACGCTGCAACATGGCCGGGAGTCTAAACGAGGTGGACGGCGTCGCCCTTGGGTCCCGTCCTACAATTCCAGGCTATGGCCGACCCTACACCCGCTCAAGTTGAGCAATACATCGCCGCAGGCATGACCTGCGAATACCTGCTTGTCGAGGGCGATGGCAGGCATTTCTTTGCCACCATCGTGTCCTCCGAATTCGAAGGCCTGAGCCGTGTGCGCCGCCACCAGCGCGTGTACGCGGTCCTGGGGGATCGGATGCGGGAAGAGATCCACGCCCTGTCCATGGGCAAGACGCTCACGCCCGCCGAGTGGGCCGCCAGCCCCGAGGGCCAAGCCGTCGCCGCTTCACGCTAAACCTTTTGGCAAAGGGTCGCTGCACAGCGACCTTTTTTGTTTCCTCCCCCCGCCTCCCACGCCCGCCCCATGATGATCACGCTCGCCCTGTCCAAAGGCCGCATCTTCGAAGAAACCTTGCCCCTGCTGAAGGCAGCAGGCATCACGGTGCTGGAAGACCCCGAAACCTCGCGCAAGCTGATCCTCGCGACCAATAGCCCCGAGGTCCGCGTGGTGCTGGTGCGCGCCAGCGACGTGCCCACCTATGTGCAGTACGGCGGTGCCGATCTGGGCGTGGTGGGCCGCGATGTGCTGATCGAGCATGGCGTGGACGGCATGTACCAGCCCCTGGACCTGAATATCGCGCGCTGCCGCATGAGCGTGGCGGTGCGTGACGACTTCGACTATGCCGATGCCGTCAAGCAGGGCTCGCGCATCCGCGTGGCCACCAAGTACACCGAGATCGCCCGCCAGCACTTTGCCGACAAGGGCGTGCATGTGGACCTGATCAAGCTCTACGGCTCGATGGAGCTGGCCCCGCTGACCGGCCTGGCCGATGCCATCGTGGACCTGGTTTCCACCGGCAATACCTTGAAGGCCAACCATCTGGTCGAGGTGGAGAAGATCATGGAAATCTCCTCCCGCCTGCTCGTCAACCAGGCCGCGCTCAAGCTCAAGCGCGAGCCCTTGCGCCGCATGATCGAGGCCTTTGCCTCGGCCGTTCCCAAGTAACACTTCCAGCTCTCTTTATTCTTCACCATGTTGAATCTGCGCCAACTCAGCACCGCCTCCGCCGACTTCGAATCCGAGTTCCAGCGCGTGCTGCATTGGTCGGCCGAGACGGACGCAGGCATAGAGACGCGGGTGGCCGAGATCCTGGCCGATGTGAAGGCACGCGGCGACGCGGCGCTGCTGGCCTACACGGCCCGCTTCGATCATCTGGCTGTGGACAGCGTGGCGGCCCTGGAGCTGAGCCGCGAGGAGCTCAAGGCCGCTTTTGAGGCCATCAGCCCGGCCCAGCGCAGCGCGCTGCAGGCCGCCGCCGAGCGGGTGCGGCTCTATCACGAACGCCAGAAGCAGCATTCCGGCCTGAGCTGGAGCTACCGCGACGCGGACGGCACACTCTTGGGCCAGAAGGTCACGCCGCTGGACCGGGTGGGCATTTACGTGCCCGGCGGCAAGGCCGCCTACCCCAGCAGCGTGTTGATGAATGCCATCCCTGCCCAGGTGGCCGGCGTGCCCGAGATCATCATGGTCGTGCCCACGCCGCGCGGCGAGAAGAATCCGCTGGTGCTGGCTGCGGCCTATGTGGCCGGCGTCGGCCGCGCCTTCACCGTGGGTGGCGCGCAAGCCGTGGCTGCGCTTGCTTACGGCACCGCCACCATCCCGCGCGTGGACAAGATCACCGGCCCCGGCAATGCCTATGTGGCCAGCGCCAAAAAGCATGTGTTCGGCCAGGTCGGCATCGACATGATTGCCGGCCCCAGCGAGATCCTGGTGCTGGCCGACGGCACGACGCCGCCGGACTGGGTGGCCATGGATTTGTTCAGCCAGGCGGAGCACGACGAGCTGGCGCAAAGCATTCTGCTCTGCCCCGACGCGGGCTATATCGCTCAGGTGGCCGAGGCGATCGAACGCCTGCTGCCCAGCATGCCGCGTGCGGCGGTGATACGCGCCTCGCTGGAGGGGCGTGGCGCGCTGATCCAGACCCGTTCGATGGACGAAGCCTGTGAGATCAGCAACCGCATCGCGCCCGAGCATCTGGAGGTCTCCAGCTTTGATCCGCAGCGCTGGGCGCCGCTCTTGCGCCATGCCGGCGCCATCTTTCTGGGTGCCTTCACCAGCGAGAGCCTGGGCGACTACTGCGCCGGCCCCAACCATGTGCTGCCGACCTCGGGCACGGCGCGCTTTTCTTCGCCCTTGGGCGTCTACGACTTCCAGAAGCGCAGCAGCCTGATCGAGGTCAGCGAGGCGGGCGCCCAGAAGCTGGGGCCCATTGCGGCGGAGTTGGCCTATGGCGAGGGCTTGCAGGCGCATGCCCGGGCGGCGGAGCTGCGCCTCAAGCCCTGAATCTGCGGCGCGTTAGCCCCAAGCCAGCCAGGCCCAGTCCCAGCAGCAGATAGCTGGCGGGCTCCGGTACCGTCGTGGCCAGAAAATCATGGCCGCTCAGGCCGGTGGTGTTCAGTCCGGCGACCGAGGGGGTGAGCTGGTAGTAGGCGGAATGGTAGAAGTCCGCCTCGGCGTTGCGCCCGGTTCGGGCGTAGGAGCTCACATCGGCACCGGCATAAAGCATGCCGTTGATCGTCAGCGTATGGCCGACCTGGGTGTTCAGGGTCAGGGTGTAGGCGCCGGCGGCGTTTTTCTTCGCATCCCAGCTCAGGCTGGCGGTCTGGCCGCTGTCCTTGTCGCGCAAGCGCATCTCGGCCAGGCCATCGGCGCTGAGGTAGCCGCCCATCTCGAAGGAGGGCGAAGACAGCGTGCCATTGATGGACAGCGTCAATTGGTAGCTGACCGGCGTGCCCAGGGCCAAGGTGCTGCTGCTGACCTGGATGGTGTCAAAGAAATTGGCCTGGGCCGTGCCATTGCCATAGCCGTACTCGATCTGATGGCCTTGCGCGTCATAGCCGTAAGGGTAGTAGGCCGAGGCATAGGCCTTGAGCATGCCGATGCTGGCCAGCACCTTGACGCTGGCTTTGCCGCCGCTGACGACCGTGGCACTGGAGTCCAGGCGGTTCAGGGCCAGGGCCTGGGGTTTGTCCAGCCAGTCAAAGCTCTGGTAGTCGGTCTTGTCGTCGTTGTGCAGAAAGTCGGCGGCGTGGCTGCGCACATAGGCGTTGAGCTGGTAGGACTGGGCTTTTGCCGGGCTCATGCAGGCCAGGAGTAGGGCCGCCAAGGCCAGGCCTCGGCTGGGGGCTAGATGCTGTTGCTGTTGCTGTTGCTGCTGTTGCTGCTGCTGCTGCTGCTGCTGGGTCATGGGGCTTGCTCCGCTGTGGCTGGAAAGGATCCAAAAAAGATCCATAAATCTAGCCATAAAGAGCCCAAAGCCCAGCCCCTAGTTGTGGGGGGTGGCGCTCAGTGCCGGCCCCGGTCCGCGGCAGGCCAGAGGCCGTGCGGGCGCCACAACATGGTGAGGATCATGGCCAGCGAGATCAATAGGGGGCGCATGATGCCTGCGTCAAGCCGCCCGTCCGTCAGCGTCTGCAAGGGGCCGACCACATAGCGAAGCAGCTCCGGCAAGGCGCTCAGCAGCGCGGCCCCCAGGATCACGCCGCGGATATGGCCGATACCGCCAAACACCACCATGGCCACGATGATCACGGACTCCTGCAGGCTGAAGGCCTCGGGTGAGATATGGCCTTGTATGGCCGCAAACATCGACCCCGCCATGCCTGCAAAGCTGGCGCCAATGCCGAAGGCGAGCAGCTTCATCCTGCCGATATCGATGCCCATGGCCGAGGCGGCCATCTCGTCATCGCGTATGGCCATCCAGGCTCGGCCAAGGCGCGAGCCCTGCAGGCGATGGCATATCAGCAGGGTCAGCAGCAGCAGCGCTAGCAGCAGGTAGTAGTACAGGGAGACGGGCTCCAGCTCGACGGCGCCAAAGGCCAATCGCTGGCCCAGGCTCAGGCCGAAAATGCTGAAGGGGTCGATGGGCCCGATGCCTTGCGCGCCATTGCTGAGGTTGATCGGATGCCCAAGATTGTTGATCAGCAGCCGCACGATCTCGCCGAAGCCCAGCGTCACCATGGCCAGATAGTCGCCCCGCAGCTTGAGCGTGGGTGAACCCAGCAGCATGCCGAAGAAAGCGGCCAGGGCGGCGGCCAGGGGTAAGGTGATCCACCACGAGGCGTGCAAGCCCGCCGGGAAGGTGGCGAGGACCCAGGCGAAATTCTCCGCAAGATGGGGGGAGCTCAGCAGGGCGGTCGAGTAGGCACCGACGGCATAGAAGGCCACATAACCCAGGTCCAAGAGGCCGGCGCAACCCACGATGATGTTCATGCCCAAGGCCAGGACGGTGTAGAGCAGCACCATATCGGCCGTGCGAACCCAGTGCGTTCCCAGCCCTTGCAGCGCGAACGGCAGCGCAAGCAAGGCGACGAGGCTCAAGCGGCCTTGCCATGTCCGAGGAGATTTCAAGTCCATCAAGCCCTCTCTTTCCGAGCTGAAAAACGAGCTTCGCGGCCTGGCCCGCCTTGCTCGCCTCGCCTCAGGCTGAATTCACCCGGATGACGACGAGGTAGCGTGCTACTTCAGCGCCAGGGTTATAGATCTCGTGCGCCAGATGAAGGGCCAGGCGTGCGCAGTCGCCCGGCTTCAGCGGCAGCTGCTCGCCCCCGGCCGACAGCTGCAACTGCCCCTGCTGAAGCAGCAACTGCCCATCGATGCAGAGAGCGCCGGAGGCGGGGAAGCTGATTCGGGCACCGGGCGGCAGATTGACGGCAACAATTTCAGCGTCGCCCTGGCGCAGGGCGGGGGACACCAGGCGGCGCGTGTAGCCCGTCGCCGGGTCCGTCCATTCGCGCTGCTCGGCGAGCCGCGAGACGGTTTGCTGCGTCGGCCCTGCTTCGAACATCAGCGCCGACAAGCTGATCCCCATGGCATTGGCCAGGCGTGCCAGCAACACGGCGGTGGGGGTGCTGACCTGGCGCTCGATCTTGGAGATCATGGCGCGGCTCACCCGCGAGCGCTCCGCCAACTCGTCCAGGGACCAGCCTCTTTGCTTGCGCTCGGCCTTGAGGCGCTGCGCGATTTGCTCTGCCATATCCATGTGGAAATTCTACTTTAGTAGAATTTTGCCGACGACTGGGGAAACCCTTGCAAGACTTGGGTGTTCGTCTGGGCCTGGCGAATTCAGAGCGACACGAACTTCGTGTTGCACGAACTTCGTGTTAACCTGTGCGCCGTGAAGAATGTGACTATCTCCATGGAAGACAGCGTGGCCGAATGGGCCCGGCTGGAGGCTGCGCGGCGCAATACCAGCGTCTCGCGCCTGGTGGGCGAGATGCTGGCCGAGAAGATGCGGCACGACGACGCCTACGAGCGTGCCATGCAGGACTGGCTGCATCGCGAGCGCTCCTGGGTCTCGGATGGCCAGGCTTATCCACAGCGGAGCACCAAGCCGTGAGCGCCACCAGCCTGTCGCCGGTGTTTGTGGACACCTCGGTGCTGATCTGCAGCGAGGACGGTGTCGATGCGGCCGCTCGCGAGCAGGTGATGGCCTGGCTGCGCCAGCTCTGGCTGCGCCGCCTGGGCCGGGTCTCCACCCAGGTGCTGAATGATTTCTATGCCCAGGTGACCACCGGCATCTCGCCGCCCATGCCCAATGGCGACGCCCGTGCCGAGGTGCGGCGTTACCAGCGCTGGCAGCCCTGGGCCATCGACCACGCCACGGTGGAAAGCGCCTGGTCCATCGAGAGCCGCTTCGGCCTGGCCTATGCCGATGCCCTCATCGTCGCCGCCGCCAAGGCCCAGGGCTGCGCGCGCCTGCTGAGCCTGGAGCTGCCCCATGAGCTGCAGCTGGACAGCGTGCAAATCATCAACCCGCTTTTGCGCCCTGTGGAGAGCCTCCTTCCATGAGCCCGAATCAAGCTCTGATCCAAGCCCTGGCGCAAATTCGCGACGATGTGCGCGCCGCCCACGCCTATCCGGTGGCCTCCAGCGCCGGCATGGTCAAGCTGGATGTGATGGAGAACCCCTTTCGTCTGTCGCCCGAGCTGCAAGCCCAGCTGGGTCAGCGCCTGGGTGCCGTGGCCATCAACCGTTATCCGGCCGAGGGCACGCAGCGCCTGGCCGCCGCCCTGGCCGCATATGCCGGCATGCCCGCGGGCTGCGCCATCACCCTGGGCAATGGCTCGGACGAGCTGATTACCCTGCTCAGCATGGCGGTCAGCAAGCCCGGCGCCTGCGTGCTCTCACCCGAGCCCAGCTTTGTGATGTACGAGATGTCGGCCCGCTACCAGGGGCTGAAGTATGTCGGCGTGCCCCTGCGCGAGGACTTCGAGCTGGACGGCCCGGCCCTGCTGGCCGCCATCCATTTGCATCAGCCGGCCCTGATCTACCTGGCCTACCCGAATAACCCGACGGGCAATCTGTGGGACGAGGCCCTGGTCGAGCAAATCATCCAGGCCGCCCCCGGCCTGGTGGTGATGGACGAGGCCTACCAGCCCTTTGCCGAGCGCGATTCCATGGCCTTGCTGGCGCGCTACCCGCAGCTGCTGCTGATGCGCACCATGAGCAAGTTCGGCCTGGCGGGGGTGCGCATCGGCTATCTGATCGGCCAGCAAGCCCTGGTGGCTGAAGTCGACAAGCTGCGCCCGCCCTTCAATATCAGCGTGCTGAATGCCGAGGCCGGCCTCTTCGCCCTGGAGCATGCCGAGGTCTACGCGGCCCAGGCGGCCGAGTTGCGGGCGCAGCGCGAAACCTTGTTCAAAGCCTTGCAAGCCATGCCCGGCGTGCAGCCTTTCCCCAGCCAGGGCAATATGATTTTGACCCGCGTGCCCGACGCCCCGGCCACCTTCGCGGCGCTGAAGGCGCGCGGCGTGCTGGTGAAGAATTCCTCCGCCGCCCACCCCCTGCTGCGCAACTGCCTGCGCATCACCGTGGGCACGGTGGACGAAAACCAGGCCTTGCTGGCCGCCTTGAAAGAAAGCCTCGCATGAGTACCCCTCGCACCGCCCAAGTCAGCCGCAATACCAAAGAAACGCAGATCAGCGTGGCCCTCAATCTGGACGGCACGGGCGAGGCCAGGCTGAACACCGGCATCGGCTTCTTCGACCATATGCTGGACCAGATCGCCCGCCACGGCCTGATCGACCTCGACATCCAGGCCCAGGGGGATCTGCATATCGACGGCCACCACACGGTGGAAGACGTGGGCATCACCCTGGGCCTGGCGGTGGCGCAGGCGGTGGGCGATAAAAAAGGCCTGACCCGCTACGGCCACAGCTATGTGCCGTTGGACGAGGCCTTGTCGCGCGTGGTGGTGGACTTCTCCGGCCGGCCCGGCCTGGTCATGGACGTCAAGTTCACTGCCGGCAGCATCGGTGCTTTCGACACCCAGCTGGCTTTCGAGTTCTTCCAGGGCTTTGTCAACCATGCCGGTGTCAGCCTGCATGTGGACAATCTGAAGGGCCATAACGCCCATCATCAGTGTGAGACCATCTTCAAGGCCTTTGGCCGCGCCCTGCGCATGGCCCTGACCCTGGACCCGCGCTCGGCCGGCGTCATTCCTTCCACCAAGGGGACGCTCTGATCATGGGCCGTACCGTCGCGGTAGTGGATTACGGCATGGGCAATCTGCGCTCCGTCTCGCAGGCCGTGCTGCATGCGGCCCAGGGTTCGGGCCTGGAGGTTTTGATCACCGCCAGGCCGGAGGAAGTCTATGCCGCCGAACGGGTGGTGCTGCCGGGCCAGGGCGCCATGCTTGAGTGCATGCGCGAGCTGGCCGACTCCGGTCTCAAGGAGGCCGTGCTGGATGCCGCCGCCCGCAAGCCCTTGATGGGGGTTTGCGTGGGCATGCAGATGCTGCTGGACCATAGCGAGGAGCAGGACACCGCTGGCCTGGGCCTGATCCCGGGCGTGGTCAAGCGCTTCCAGCTGGAGGGCCGCCTGCAGCCCGATGGCAGCCGCTTCAAGGTGCCGCAGATGGGTTGGAACCAGGTCGTGCAATCCGCCGCCCATCCCATCTGGGCCGGCGTGCCCGATGAATCCTGGTTTTACTTCGTCCACAGCTTCTACGCCGCGCCGTTAGATGCGCGCCACAGTGTCGGCGAGTGCGATTACGGCGCCCGCTTTACCTGCGCGGTGGCCCGGGATAATATTTTCGCCACCCAATTCCACCCCGAGAAAAGCGCTGCCCTGGGCCTTGCCCTGTACCGCAACTTCCTGCATTGGCAACCCTGAGTTTTCTCATCCCTTTCTCTCCTTCCCCCCCTCACCACCGACCACTCGGCCATGCTGCTGATTCCTGCCATTGACCTGAAAGACGGTCGCTGCGTTCGCCTCAAGCAGGGCGATATGAATGACTCCACCACCTTTGGCGAAGACCCGGCCGCCATGGCCAGGCGCTGGCTGGACGCCGGCGCGCGGCGCCTGCATCTGGTGGACCTGAACGGTGCGTTTGCCGGCAAGCCCGTCAACGAGGCCGCCATCAAGGCCATCATCCGCGAGGTGGGCGACGAGATCCCCGTGCAGCTGGGCGGCGGCATCCGTGACCTGGACACCATAGAGCGTTACCTCGACGGTGGCCTCAGCTACATCATCATCGGCACGGCCGCGGTGAAGAGCCCGGGCTTTCTGAAGGATGCTTGCTCGGCCTTTGGCGGCCACATCATCGTGGGCCTGGACGCCAAGGACGGCAAGGTCGCCACCGATGGCTGGAGCAAGCTGACCGGCCACGAGGTGGTGGACCTGGCGCGCAAGTTCGAGGACTACGGCGTCGAAGGCGTGATCTACACCGATATCGGCCGCGACGGCATGCTCAGCGGCGTCAATATCGAGGCCACGGTCAAGCTGGCCCAGGCGCTCAGCATCCCCGTCATCGCCTCCGGCGGCCTGTCCAATCTGGCCGATATCCGCGCACTCTGCGAGGTCGAGCACGAGGGCGTGGAAGGCGTGATCTGCGGCCGTGCCATCTACACCGGCGATCTGAACCTGGCCGAGGGCCAGAAGCTGGCCGACGAGTGGGTGGCGAGCTAAAACCTATCGGCTGAACCGCCATGCCGGGCCGCAATGCCAAAAATTGCGGCCCGCGTTTTTTTGAATCGAGTCCTGCCATGCTGGCCAAACGCATCATCCCCTGCCTCGACGTGACCGGCGGTCGGGTCGTCAAAGGCATCAACTTCAGCGAGCTGCGCGACGCTGGCGATCCGGTGGAGATCGCCGCCCGCTACAACGAGCAGGGCGCGGACGAGCTGACCTTTCTGGACATCACCGCCACCTCCGATGGCCGCGATCTGATCCTGCACATGATCGAGGCCGTGGCAGCCCAGGTCTTCATCCCCCTGACCGTGGGCGGCGGCGTGCGCGCGGTCGCCGATGTGCGGCGCCTGCTCAATGCCGGCGCCGACAAGGTCAGCTTCAACTCGGCGGCCGTGGCCAATCCGCAGCTGATCCGCGACGCCTCCGAGAAATATGGCGCCCAGTGCATCGTCGTCGCCATCGACGCCAAGCGCCGCCAGGGCGAGGAGTTAGCCGCACGCGGCCCCGGCTGGGACATCTACACCCATGGCGGCCGCAAGAATATGGGCCTGGACGCGGTGGCCTGGGCGCGCCAGATGGCCGAGTACGGCGCCGGCGAGATCCTGCTCACCAGCATGGACCGCGACGGCACCCGCAGCGGCTTTGATCTGGCGCTGACCCGTGCCGTTAGCGACGCGGTCTCGGTGCCGGTGATCGCCTCCGGCGGTGTCGGCTCGCTGCAAGACTTGGCCGATGGCATCACCCAGGGCGGCGCCGACGCGGTGCTGGCCGCCAGCATCTTCCACTACGGCCAGCACACCGTCGGCGAGGCCAAGGCCTTGATGGCGGCGCAGGGCATTCCGGTGCGCCTGGCATGAGCGGCGGACGCCCCCGTTCCAGCGTCGCGGCCAAGGCCGCGGCAGCGGGCGCAGCCGCGCAAAAGACCGGCGCGCCGCGCCTGGCTCCGCGCGAGGTGCGCATCATCGGCGGCGACTGGAAGCGCAGCAAGCTGCCGGTGGCCGACAAGCCGGGTCTGCGCCCCACGCCCGACCGGGTGCGCGAGACCCTGTTCAACTGGCTGGGCCAGGAGCTGGCCGGCTGGCGGGTGCTGGATGCTTTTGCCGGCAGCGGCGCCCTGGGCTTCGAGGCCGCCTCGCGCGGTGCGGCCGAGGTCCTCTTGCTGGAGCGCGATGCCCAGCTGGCGCGCAGCCTGCAGGCCAGCGCCACGCGCCTGAAGGCCGCCAATCTGCGGGTGGAATGCGCCGATGCCCTGGGCTGGATGGGCCGCCATGCGGGTGCGCCGCGCTTCGAGCTGGTGCTGCTGGACCCGCCCTTCGAGCTGGATCTATTCCTGCCCGCGCTGAGTGCCGCCGCGCCCTTGCTCGTGCCGGGCGGCTTCGTCTATCTGGAGGCCGACCAGAGCCTGGCCCTGCCGCCCGACTGTGGCCTGGAACCCTGGCGCGAGGGCAAGGCCGGGGCGGTCAGATTCCAATTGCTGCGCCGCAGCGGATAATCCGGGCCATCTTCCCCAGGAGCCGCCGTCTTGACCTCTGTCACCGTTCTCACCGCCGTCTATCCCGGCACCTTCGATCCTATGACCCTGGGCCATGAGGATTTGATGCGCCGCGCCAGCCGATTGTTCGAGCGTTTGATCATTGCCGTGGCGGCCGGCCATCACAAGCGCACCATGTTCACCATCGAAGAGCGCCTGGAGATCGCCACCGAGCTGGCGGCCAAATACCCCAATGTCGAGGTGATCCCCTTCCGCGGCCTGCTGCGCAACTTCGTTGTCGAGCATGGCGGCAAGGTGGTGGTGCGCGGCCTGCGGGCGGTCAGCGATTTCGAGTACGAGTTCCAGATGGCCGGCATGAACCGCCAGCTGATGCCCGATGTGGAGACGGTCTTTCTGACCCCCTCCGATCAGTTCCAGTTCATCTCCGGCACCTTTGTGCGCGAGATTGCCAGCCTGGGCGGTGATGTTTCCAAGTTTGTGTCACCCTCGGTGCGTGAGCGCCTGGCCGAGCGCATCAAGGGGATGTGATATGGCACTGATGATTACGGACGAATGCATCAACTGCGACGTCTGCGAACCCGAATGCCCCAACGAGGCCATCTCCATGGGCGAGGAGTTCTACCAGATCGAGCACAGCAAATGCACCGAGTGCGTGGGCCATTTCGATGAGCCCCAGTGCGTGCAGCTCTGCCCCGTGGCCTGCATCCCGGTTAATCCGGCCCATGTGGAAAGCCGCGAAACTTTGATGGCGAAGTATCTGCGTTTGACCGCTGTTTGAACCTTGCTTCAGGGCCGGGGTTCAGTCCGGCAGGAAGTGCTGGCCCAGGATCTGCAGCGCGGCGTCGAAATCAAAGTCCTCGATGGCCTTGTTGAGCCGGGCAAAACCGCCGGGCGAGGCGGAGTGCAGCAGGTCGGCGTGTTCCTTCAGCAGCAGGGCGGCCTCGGCATCGGCCTGCTTCAGCAAGGCTTGCAGGCGGCGGCAAATTTGTTCAAGCCGGGCCGGCTCGACCGGCACCATCTGCTGGGCTTGCAGGCCGGGCAGGCTGCGCTGCAAGGCTTCGATCAAGGCGTGCAAGGGCTCCAGCAAGGCCCTCACCAAGGCCTGTATCGACTCGCTGGATTGGCCCGCCCGTATCGCCTGCTCCAGCCGGTGGGCATGCTCCTGCAGCTTGGTGGCGCCCAGGCTGCCGCAGACGCTTTTGCTGCTGTGGGCCAGGCGTTCGGCGCTTTGCATATCGCCCTGGCGCAAGGCGTTGCCCAGCTGAGCCGCCAGATTGCCCTGGTTGCGCATAAAGATCCTGAACATCTCCAGATAGGTCTCGGTGTTGTCGCCGGCCAGGCTGAGGCCCAAGACCATGTCGACGCCGGGCAGGTGCTCGGGCAGCTGGCCCGGGGCCGGCCGGCCGCCATCGGCGGGTCTGTTGCCGGCGCGCTGCTGAGGCTTGATCCACTGCAGCAGGGCGGCCCACAAGTCCTCGGGTGCCACCGGTTTGGTGACCACCGACCACATGCCCGCCGCCAGGCAATCGTCCCGGTCCTGCAGCATGGCGTTGGCGGTCATGGCGATGATGGGCAGGCAGGCGAACTGAGGCAGGCGCCGTATCGCCCGGGTGGCGCTGATGCCGTCCATCACCGGCATCTGCATGTCCATCAGGACGGCGTCGAAGTACTCGGGCTGGCATTGCTGCAGGCGTTCGAGGGCTTGCAAGCCGTTCTCGGCCACCTCGACCAGAAAGCCCGCCGATTCCAGCAACTCGGTGCCCAGGTATTGGTTGAACTCGTTGTCATCGACCAGCAGGATGCGCGCGCCCGTGATGCTGGCCAGATTCATGGCGGCGCTTTCCTTCTGCGCGTCCTTGCCGACCGGTGGCAGGCCGCCGGCCTCGGGCAGCAAGGCCTGGCGCAGGGCCGCGCACAGGGCGGAAAGATAGATGGGCTTGAAGAGCAGGGCGTCCAGCTGCGCCGCCTGCGCCAATTGCATGACCTCGTCGCGCCCGAAGGCGGTGGCCAGCAGCAAGCGCGGCGGCCGGGCCAGCTTCAGGGCGTGAATGGCGTGGGCGGTGGCAATGCCGTCCATCTCGGGCATGCGCCAATCCAGCAGCAGCAGCTCGAAGTCCTCGCCCTGCGCGGCCGCGGTGCTGACGGCCGCCAGCGCTTCCGCCCCCGAGGCGACGGCCTCCACCCGCATGCCCAGATCGCGCAACTGCTCGCACATCAGGCTGCGGGCGTAGGCGTGGTCGTCCACGACCAGGGCATGCAGGCCCTGGACGCGTGTGTGCAGCTCCAGCAAGGCCTGGGCCCGGGTCTGCGCTTCGGGCAGGGCCTCGCTGTCTTCGTCCACCCCCAGGCAGGCGCTGAACCAGAAGCTGCTGCCCACGCCCAGCTGGCTGCTGACCCCCACCTCACCGCCCATCAGCTCGGCCAGGCGTTTGGAGATGGACAGGCCCAGGCCGGTGCCACCGTATTTGCGCGTGGTGCTGACGTCGGCCTGCTGGAAGTTCTGGAACAGCTGGCTCATCTGCGCCTCGCTGAGCCCGATGCCCGAGTCGTTGACGGCGAAACGCAGCTGGATCAGCGGCTGGCCCTGCGGCCCGCTCCAGACCGGGCGCTCCACCCTCAGCACCATGGAGATTTCGCCGCTGTCGGTGAACTTCACGGCGTTGTTGGCGAAGTTGATCATCACCTGGCCCAGGCGCAGCGGGTCGCCGATCAGGCGTTGCGGCACGTCGCGGCCGACGTCGAAGATGAACTCCAGGTCCTTGGCGATGGCTTTCTCCGCCACCAGATTGGAGACATTGGACAGCAGGGCGTCCAGCTCGAAGGGCAGTTGCTCCACCTGCAGTTTGTCGGCCTCGATCTTGGACAGGTCGAGGATGTCGTTGATGATGCCCAGCAGGTGTTTGCCCGAGATGCAGACCCTCTCGATGTACTCGTGCTGGCGCGGCTGCAGATGGGTTTTGAGCGCCAGCTGCGAGAGGCCGATGATGGTGTTCATCGGCGTGCGGATCTCATGGCTCATATTGGCCAGAAACGCCGATTTCGCCTTGGACGCCTCCTCGGCCAGCTGTTTGCTGTGCTCCACCTGGGCGGTCATTTCCAGCTGCAGCGAATAGGCCTGCTGCAGCTCCGTCTCTTTTTGCTCCCGCCTTGCCAGATCGGCCGACAGGCGGGCGGCAATCAGCGCAAAGCTCTTGCCCACCTCGGTGAACTCGTCGCGACCGGCGACCGGCAGGCTGACCGTGACCTTGGCATCCTGCAGGGCCGCCGCACGCGTCAGCGCGCTCTTCAAGGCCGCCAGGGGGCGCAAAACCATTTGGCGCAGGCCCAGCGACAAGGTCGCCAGCAGCAGGCTGACCAGGACCACGATCTCCATCACGCGGGACAGCACCAGCGCGCGCAAATCCTGCTCGATGCTTTCGCGGCTGGTGGTCACCGAGACCACGCCCAGGTCCAGCGTATCGCCGCCCTGTTCGATGGTGAGCGGGAACTCCAGCACATCCTCCAGATCGCGGCGCTTGCCGGCCAGCGGCGACCAGGCACTGGCAATCGCCTTGTCGTCCCGGCTTTCGCGCAGAACAATGCCCAGCACCGGGGGGCCGATTTCGGCCTGCAGATTCTTCTTCAGGGTCTCGGCATCGAAACGCCACATCGGCGAGGCCAGATTGATGGCCAGGCGCTTTTGCAGGGACTGGCGCCCCTCCTCATAACGGGCCACCAGCTGCTTGCTGCTTTCCTGGTAGGACAGCAGGCCAAAGACGCCCAGGATCACCGACACCAGGACGGCGAACAGGAGGTTGAGGCGGAAGCGGATGCTTTGGATATTCACGGGTCGGCGCGCATTCAGTGGCCCTGCAAACTCGTTCGGCCCGCGGGATTCAAGGCGCGGCAGGCCCCAGCCCCTGCCGTTTACGGAAATCCTTGATCAGCTTCTCGTAGCGTCCGTCGGCCTTGAAGGCCTTCAGGCCGGCCTCGAAGGTTTCGGCCATGGCCTTGCCCTCCGCGTGTTTTTTGGAAAAGCTTAACCAGAAGCCATCGTTGCTGACCTGGCCCACGATCTTGATCTTGCCGTTCAGCTTGGCATCGTTTTTGACGCGCAGCAGGCCGGGCAGGGTATTGACCAGGGCGAACTCGATGCGCTTGGCGGCAATCATCTTCAGCAGCAACTCATCCGAGTTCGCCTCGTAGCGGATGATTTTGGGATTGTTCATGACCTCGCTGGGGTAGGTGTAGCCGGTGGTCAGGCCGACCGTATGGCCCTCCAGGTCACGGGTGGCCAGGCCGCTGCCCTTGAAATCGGCCAGCGCGAAGATGCTGAGGCCCTCGTGAAAAATCGGTGTCGGGTGCCACCAGTACTCGTCCCGGTTCTCGTCGGTGATGGTGGCGTTGAAGCAGGCCACGACCTTGCCCTGCTGGGTCAGGTGCAGGCAGCGCGCAAAGGGCACGACCAGGAACTTCACCTCGATATCGCGGCTTTTGAACACGGCCCGCACCAGCTCGGGTGTCAGGCCCTCGGGGCCGGAGCCATCCGCTTTGATGGAGGAGTAGGGTGGCCAGTCATCCTCGGCGGCAATCGTGATCAGCTTGGGCTGAGCCTGGGCCGAGGCAGCATGGAGGGCAAGCCCCAGGCCCAGGGCCAGACTCGCCAGGACGCGGAAGAAAGCAGGCTTCATGACGGACTCCTGGCCAGTGTCAATTTCAAGCTCGCCCTGTCAAGTTGCTGCGCTCTTTTTCAGTTCGGCGCTGGCACGATATTACTGCAAGCCCCGGCCTGTATCCGCCAAACCTCGGCGTAAGCAGGCGGCTTGGGCCAGTCGGCGGCGCAGGGGCTGCGCTCGCCCTGCCGAGCCCGCCATTGGCGCGCCAGCATCCAGCCGCCATGGCTGACGACGAGATGCGCGCCCGCGGGCGGCCGCCAGTCGCCGGCCCGTGCCAGCAGGGCTTGCAGCGATTCGCCGCCGCCCGGGGCATAGGCCGCGAAGTCCTGCACCCAGGCATCGATCTGCGCCTTGGCGATCGTTTGCCAGGGCCGGCCCTCCCAGGCGCCGAAGTCCAGCTCGCGCAAGGCCGGGTCCAGCACTAACTGCCAGCCCCAGCGTTGCAGCCAGGCGCCCACATCGGCGCAGCGCCGCAGCGGCGAGCAGAGCACCCGCTGTGGCAGGCGCTCGCGCCGGGCCAGGGCCT
Organism: Roseateles oligotrophus; assembly: GCF_014204525.1. Classification (GTDB taxonomy): domain Bacteria; phylum Pseudomonadota; class Gammaproteobacteria; order Burkholderiales; family Burkholderiaceae_C; genus Paucibacter_A; species Paucibacter_A oligotrophus_A. Next base: position 113,729 of record NZ_JACHLP010000011.1, on the reverse strand, counting down.
GGATGCGCCGGGCCAGGCGTTTGCTGCGGCGCCAATGCACGGGCAGATCGCAGCCGGCGCCGACGCACAAGCCCGCGGCGCCCTCGGGCCGCGGGTGGCGCCAGACCCAGAGGCCGGGCTCAGAAGACATTGATCAGGCCCGCAAAGGCCAGCAGGCCGGCAAGCTCGGCCAGCTGCTGGCTGGCACCCAGGGTGTCGCCGGTATAGCCGCCCAGGCGGCGCTCCAGCAAGCCCTGCAGGCCCAGGGTCACCAGGGTCATGGCCAGCCAGGCGGCGCATAAGCTGGGTACCAGATTGGGCTGGATCCAGGCAATCAGCCCGCTCAGGGCCAGCACCCAGAGCAGGGCGAAGACCAGGCTGCCGCCGCCGGCCTGGGTGGCCAGGGGCTTGGCCTTGGCATGTTCGGCGTCCCCGGCGTAGCCGAGCTTGTGCATCAGGGCCAGGGGCGCGGCGCGCGAGGCGCTATGGGTCCAGAGCGTGGCCAGCAGGGCCAGATCGGGGTGGAAGTCCAGCAAGGCCACCAGGCAGGCGGCCTTCAGGCCCAGCATCAGGATCAGGCCCAGGGCGCCATAGCTGCCGATGCGCGAGTCCTTCATGATGGTCAGCGCTTTTTCGCGGCTGACCGCGCCGCCCAGGCCGTCGCAGCTATCGGCCCAGCCGTCCTCGTGGAAGCCGCCGGTCAGCCAGACGCTGGCGGCCATGCTCAAACCCGCGCAGATGCCGGCCGGCCAGATCCAGGAGGCGCCCCACATCACCAGCGCGGCCCAGGCCCCGACCACCGTGCCCACGACCGGGAAGTAGCGCGCGCACTGCTGCAGCCATGCGGGCCGATAACCCACCCAGGCGGGCACGGGGCAGCGGGTGAAGAACTGCAGGGCGGTGAAGAAGAGGCGGAGTTCGTGCAGCAAGGGGCGCATGGGGGCGGGAGCAAGAAGGGCAGGCGGCACTCTACTGCACTGCCCCGCCTTGCATTCAGGCATCAGGAAAACGCCGGTAGATGTCCTTGACCGCCTCCAGCCGCGCCAGCAGATGCTGGATCAGCGTGGGGTCGAACTGGGTGCCGGCCTGCGCGCTCAGATAGGCGATGGCGTCCTCGAAGCGCCAGGCCTCTTTGTAGCAGCGCCGGCTCAGCAAGGTGTCCAGCACATCGGCCACGGCGACGATGCGGCCGGCGAGATGGATCTGCTCAGCCGCCAGGCCGCGCGGATAGCCCTGGCCGTCCCAGCGCTCATGGTGTTCGTGGGCGATGATGGCGCCCAGTTGCAGGATGCGCTTGTCGGACTTGCGCAGCAGCTCGAAACCCACGCGGGCATGGGTTTGCACGCTGGCCCATTCCTGCTCGTCGAGCTTGCCCGGTTTGCCCAGTATCTGGTCGGCGATGGCGATCTTGCCCACATCGTGCAGGGGCGCGGCCAGGCGCAGAAACTCCACATCGGCCTCGCGCATGCCGCTGGCCTCGGCCAGCAGGGCGGCGATCTCGCCGACCCGGCGCACATGCTGGCCGGGCTCCAAGGAGCGGCGCTCCACCGCCTCGCCGATGATGTAGACGGTGGAGCGCTGGGTGTCCTGGATCTCCTCGCGCAGCAGCAGGCTCTCGTAGGTGATGGCCACATTGGCGCAGAAGATCTCCAGCAGCTCGCGCGCCTGCTCGTCGATCAGCTCGGCGAATTCCATATACAGCAAGGTCTCATTGCCCGAGCTGCTGCGGTAATAACCGACGAAATGCTGGGGGTCCGAATTGCCCTGCTGTTCGAGCAGGGCGCGGTCCAGCGCGGCGCAGACCCGCGGGGGCAGGGTGCCGATCTCCTCGTCCACCAGCATGCGCGAATACTCGGGCGTGGCGGCCAGTATCTTCAGCCGCCCCTCGGCATGCGAGGCGGCATAAGCCGCCACCCGGCTGGCGCACAGGCCCTGGGCCTCATAGCCCAGCAGATAGGCCACCTGCTCCAGCACGGCGGAGGCGAAGCGGCGCAGGTTCTGTGAGTCGTAGACGCGGGTGATGGCATCGATGGAGCGGCGCAGCGCCTGGCGCGACTGCTCGATGATCATGATGTCGCGGTAGGAGCGCAGGGCGGCGTAGAAAACCGTGATCAGCTTGCGCTTGGTCAGCTCGGTCTTTTCCTTGTAGTCGTTGATGTCATAGCTCTTGATGACATGCTCTTCCGGCGCCTGGCCGGGCTGGCCGGTGCGCAGCACGATGCGCACATGGTGGTTGTCCAGCTCTTCGCGGATATAACGCGCCAGTTCCAGGCCCGCATGCTCGGACTCCATCACCACGTCCAGCAGGATCAGAGCCACATCGCGGCGGGCCTGCAGCAGGCTCCGCGCCTCAGCGGCGCTGTAGGCGTCGAGGAAGAGCAGGCGGCGGCCGGCGAATTCAAAGTCCGCCATCACCAGCTGGGTCACCTGGTGCACGGCCACATCGTCGTCGACGATCAGCACCACCCAGGGATCCAGCGCCGCCGCTGCCGCGGCGGCGTCCTCGTCCTCTTCGTCCGCAAATACCAAGTCGGTCATCGCAAGGCCCCGCTGTTGACGAGCTGATTATGTGACCAGGGGATTCAGCCGGCTTGTTTCTCGCTGACACCGGCCGACGCAAAGCTGGCCATTTCGTGCAGGATGCGACAAGCCGAGTCGAGCAGGGGCCAGGCCAGGGCCGCGCCCGAGCCTTCACCCAGGCGCAGGCCCAGGTCCAGCAGGGGCGTGGCGCCGCCGCAGGCCTGCAGCATCAAGGCATGGCCTTGCTCCTGCGAGCGATGGGCAAACACGCAGCGCTCCAGCACCGCCGGCTGCAGGCGGGAGGCCACCAGCACGGCGCTGCTGGTGATGAAGCCGTCCACCACGATGACGCGGCGCTCCAGCGCCGCCTGCAGCACCGCGCCCACCATCATCGCGATCTCGAAGCCGCCGAAGGCGGCCAGGGCCTGCAAGGGCTCGCTGGCCTCGGCATGACGCTGCAGCACGGCCTGCAGCACGCCGATCTTGCGGGTCAGGCCGGCGTCGTCCAGGCCGGTGCCGCGGCCGGTGCAGCCGGCCACCGGCTGGCCTGCCAGGCGGGCCAGCAGCAGGGCCGCGCTGGAGGTATTGCCTATGCCCATCTCGCCCAGCAGCAGCACATTGCCGGGGCGCTGGCGCAGCAAGGCCTTGCCCTCGTTGATGGCGGTGGCGCATTGCTCCACGCTCATCGCCGGCTGGCGGCTGGCATCCTGGGTGCCGTGGGCGATCTTGGCGATGATCAGGCCCTTGCGCGGGGCGAAGTCGTGGGCCACGCCGGCGTCCACCACCACCAGGTCCAGGCCATGCTGGCGGGCCAGCACGGACACCGCCGCGCCGCCGGCCAGAAAGTTTTCTACCATCTGCCAGGTCACATCGCTGGGGTAGGCCGAGACGCCCTGGGCCACCAGGCCATGGTCGCCGGCGAACACCATCATCTGGGGCTGGTGCAGCTCGGGCGTCTCGCTGCCCAGGATCAGGCCCAGGCGCAGCATCAAGTCCTCCAGCCGGCCCAGCGAGCCCAGCGGTTTGGTCTTGTTGGCGATGCGCTGCTGCAGGGCCGCGGCCAGGGGCTCGCTGTGCAGGGAAGGGATGTGGGGGATCAGATCTTGCATGGGGGAGGGCATGGAGAGTTTCCTGTCAGTTCCTTGCTTATTCATTCAAGAGCCCGGCGAGCACGCCGGGCGCGAAGTGCTGGCCCACATAGTCGGCCAGGCCATCGAACACACCGTCGAGGCTGGGCGCTTGGGCGCCGAACAGGGCTTGCATGACGGCGCCGTCTTCGAACAGTCCGTGGGCATAACAGCCCAGCACCGGGCCCGCCTGCCAGCCCACCACCTCGCCGCTATCGCTGACAACAGCCGGCGTGGCCGCGGCCAGGCTGGGGTGCTGGACGGTACGGCCGTGGTGGATCTCATAACCACGGGCCTGCAGGCCATCGAGGCCGGCCCAGGGGGCTTGCAGGCCGGCAAAGCGCAGCTGCGCGGGGCGCAAGAGCTTGTCGCGCTCGAACTGGGTGACCAGGGGCAGCAGGCCCAGGCCCGGCGCATTGCCGTCCAGGCCGTGCGGGTCGAGCAGGCTTTCGCCCAGCATCTGCAGGCCGCCGCAGATGCCCAGCACCTGCTTGCCGGCCGCCGCATGCAGGGCGATGGCCTGATCCAGCTTCTGCGCGCGCAACCAGGCCAGATCGGCCGCCACCGCCTTGGAGCCGGGCAGGATGATGAGGTCCACGCCCTCCAGGCCGGCCGGCTCGCGCACCCAGCTCAGGCGCACATGGGGCAGGCTGCGCAGGGGCTGGAATTCGTCCAGATTGGACAGGCGCGGGTAGGCCACGATGGCGACCTTCAGGCCGCGGCTGCTGCCGCTGACGCCGTCGTCAAACACCCCGTCTTCCTCCGGCAGGCCATGGCCGCGCCACATGGGCAGCACGGCCACGGTGGGCACGCCGGTGAGCTGCTGCAGCTGCTCGGGCCCGGGGGCCAAGAGGCTGGCATCGCCGCGGAAGCGGTTCAGGACATAACCGCGGATCAGCGCCCGCTCGTGCGCGGGCAGCAGCTGGTGGGTGCCGTAGAGGTGGGCAAAAGCGCCGCCGCGGTCGATGTCGGTGACCAGCAGGCAGGCGGCTTGCGCCTCCAGGGCGGTGCGCATATTGACGTAATCGCTGCTGTGCAGATTGATCTCGGCCGGCGAGCCCGCGCCCTCGATCACCAGCACATCGTGCTCGGCCATCAGCTCGTGCAGGGCCGGGCGGGCGCGCTGCCACAGCAGCTCGCTGCGCTCGCGCCAGGGCGCGCGGCTCAGGGCTTCGTCCACCTCGCCCAGCACGACGACTTGCGAGGCCGTGTCGCGCTCGGGCTTGAGCAGCACCGGGTTCATGCGCACCTCGGGCGTGCAGCGCGCGGCCAGGGCCTGGAAGTATTGGGCCGAGCCGATCTCGCCCATGGCCCCGTTCAGGCCAGGCACGACGCGGGCGTTATTGCTCATGTTCTGCGCCTTGAAGGGTGCGACCTTGAGGCCTTGGCGGGCATACCAGCGGCACAGGGCCGTGGCCAGCCAGCTCTTGCCCGCGCCGCTGGTCGTGCCCAGCACCATCACGGCCTTGGCTCTTGTGTTGCTCATGAGAAACAAAACTCCGAAAGACGACCACAGAGACACAGAGACACAGAGAAAAACACAGAGGAATACCAGGAACTCAATGGAATGACCTCTGTGTCTCTGTGTCTCTGTGGTTGAAATTGAATTCCATGTTTCTTCGCGAACGCCGGACGCCGCCAGGGGGCTGGGATGTTCATCTCTGCAATTCCTCCAAAGCCTGTTTCAGCGCGGCCTGCGATGCCTTGTTTTGTGTGGACAGCCTCAGCCAGCCAAGGAGGCCGAAGCTGCTGGCGTCGCGCAGCTTGATGCCGCGCCGGCGCAGGGCCGGCAGCAAATCGCTCACCTGCACCGCCGCGGGCGGGCGGGCCAGCCAGAAATTGCTGCAGCTACCCTGTTGCTGCCAGCCCAAATCGGCCAGCAGCAGGCGCTGAGTGTCGCGCCAGCCGCGCAAGGTTTCCTGGACCTGACGCAAATATTCAGCGGATTCCCGGCTGCGCCAGGCCCGCAGCAGCTCGCAGCCCTCGCTGGACAAAACCCAGCTGGGCGCCAGGGCCTGGGCGTGCAGCAGCAAGGCGCCGCTGGCTTGCGGCGCCAGCAGGCAGGCCGCGCGCACCCCCGTCAGGCCCAGCACCTTGTTGGGGCAATGCAGGCGCCAGGCCCGCTGCTGCAGCGCGGCGGGCAGGGCGCTGTGGCTGTCCAGGCGCAGGCTGTCGTAGGCCAGGTCTATGGCCAGCACAGCGGCGCTGCGCTCAAGGGCCAGGCTCAGGTCTTGCCAATCGGCCGCGCTCAGGCTGCTGCCGCTGGGGTTGCAGGGCTCGCAGACCCAGACCAGGGCGCGGGCTGGCCCGAGGCCGCTGCATAACTCGGCCACGCTGCGGTAGCGCTGCAGGTTCAGGCCCAGGGCCTGGGCGGCGGCGGCATAGTCGCCAAAGCCGGGTTGCGGCACCCAGACCTCGCGGATGCCGCTCAGCAAGGCGGCCAGGCTCAGCCGCCGTATCGCCTCGGCCCCGCCTGAGCAGGGAAGCACCCGCTCGGCCGCCACGGCCAGATCGGCGCCCAGATGCTCGCGCAAGGCCGTGTAGGCCGGGTCGGGGTAACGGCTTCTGTCGGCGGCCAGCACGGCCCGCAACAGCTCGGGTGGCGGGCCCAGGGGGCTGGCATTGCTGGAGAAATCATGGGCCGGCGTGGGCCCCGCATCGCTGCCGCCGTGGACATTCATGGTTGCAAGCGCAGCCAGCCCGCCAGGGCCGCCAGCACAAAGGCCGAGCCCAGCAGACCGCGCCGGGCAATCGCCAGCGCGGCCGGCAGGTCTTGCGGCAGCGGGGCGCGACCGGTGGCGTTGAGCTGGTAGACGCCGGGCTTGCCCAGGCGCAGGCCCAGGCGCAAGGCCATGGCGGCCATGGGCCAGCCGCTATTCGGCGAGGGCGTGCGCAGGGCCTCGATGCAAAGACGCAGCAAGGCGTCCAGCCGCCAGCTGGCCATCGCCAGCCCGGTGATGCGCGCCGGAATCCAGGACAGCACATCGTCCGCCCGCGCCGCCCATTTACCCGCCCATTCCCACTCACCGCGATAGCCCCACATGGCGTCCGCCGTGTTGGCGAAGCGGTAGATGGCCGCGCCCGGCAGGCCGGCCAGCATGGCCCAGAACAAGGGGGCGACGACCGAGTCGTTGAGGTTCTCGGCCAGGGTCTCGATGGCGGCCTCGCGCACCTGCTCGGCGCTCAGGCCCGAGGTGTCGCGGCTGACCAGACGGGCCAGTTGCAGCCGGCCGGCCTCCAGCGATTCCTGCAGGGCCTGCTCCACCGCCAGCACCTCATCGGCCAGCATGCGCCAGGCCAGCAAGGGCTTGAGCAGCAGGCCCAGCAGCGCGGCGCACAGCAACAGGCGCGGCCAGGCGCTCCAGGGCGCCAGGCCCAGGATCAGCAGGGACTCCAGCAGCAGGGCCAGTCCGCCCACCAGCAGGGCGCCCAATACCCAAGCCAGGGCGCCCAGCGCAAAGGCCGGCCTGGGCGCCAGCCCCAGCAGGCGCTTGGAGAACAGGCCCAGATAGCGGCCCATGGCCACGACCGGATGCGCCCAGGTGGGCGGCTCGCCGCAGAGGCGATCGATCAGCAGGGCGAAGGCAAAGGCCAGCGGCCACAGCAGTGCCATGATCAATCTTCAATCCCTCGCTGCGCCGGCACACCGGCCTTGAAATGGTGTTTGACCAAGGCCATCTCGGTGACGGTATCGGCCAGCTCAATCAGCTCGGCCGGCGCGTTACGCCCGGTCAGCACCACATGCACATGGGCGGGGCGCTCGCGCAGGGCTTGCAGCACCGGTTCCAGCGGCAGCCAGCCGTAGCGCAGCGGGTACATGATCTCGTCCAGCACGACCAGGAAATGCTCGCCGGCGCGAATCGTCGCCTCGGCACGCGCCCAGCCCTCGCGGGCCAGCTGGGCGCTGTGTTCCAGGTCCTTGCTCTTCCAGCTGAAGCCGTCGCCCAGGCCCTCGATGGGCACGCCTAACTGCTCGAACACGCGGTGCTCGCCAAAGCGGGCGCTGGGCACCTTCATGAATTGGTAGATCTTGACCGCCTTGCCGCGGCCATGGGCGCGCAAGGCCAGGCCGAAGGCGGCCGTGCTCTTGCCCTTGCCGTCGCCGGTGTGGACGAGGATGAGGCCGCGGCGCTCGGCCGTGGGGATGATGCGTTCGCGGTCGACGGGAGGTTTTTCGATTTCCATGCTTCAGTCCTCTTGGCAGGGGGGCTCGTCCATCAGCATGTCGGCGAGCGGGCGGGCTTGGCGCCAGCCCAGCTCATCCAGCATGGGACGCTCGTAAAAAGTGGCGACCGGCCCCAGGCAGAGCAGGCCTAGCGGCATGGAGCCGGCGGGCAAATGCAGCAGCTCGGCCAGGGCCTGGGGTTCGAACATCGAGACCCAGCCCAGCCCCAAGTTTTCGGCCCGCGCCGCCAGCCAGAGGTTTTGCACCGCGCAGGCGGCCGAACACAGCGCCATCTCGCGCGGCATGCTGCGGCGGCCGAACACCGTGCCGTCGTCGGCGGCCAAGCTGACCAGCAGCAGCTCGGCGCAGTCGGCAATGCCCTCGACCTTGAGGCGCAGAAACTCCGCCGCGCGCGCGTCGAGGGCGGCGGCCGTGCGCTGGCGTTCCAGCTCGACCAGGGCCTGGATCTGCGCACGGCGCTGCGTGTTGCGCAAGCGCATAAAGCGCCAGGGCTGCATCAGGCCGACCGAGGGCGCCTGGTGGGCGGCGTTAAGCATGCGTTGCAGCTGCGCCTCCTCGACCCGGCCGCCGGGCACGAAGTGGCGGATGTCGCGGCGCAGCGCGATATTGGCGTAGATGGTGTCGCGCTCGGCGGCGCTGAACTGGTGCTGGGCGTCCAGGCTCATTGCGACCGGCCGGAAAAAAAGCGCGCCACGGCCACCGGGTTGGAGGGGAAGTAATGGTGCACATAAGTGGCACGTAGCGAGCCCTGGATGTAGAGCGGCTCGGCCGCGCGGCTGCCGGTCTTGGCATTGGGATTGCTGGCCAGGGCCTGGGGCTGCAGCGGGGTTTCCATCGTCGAGTGATGGAAGCTGTGGCCGCGCAGCGGGCCCTCGGGCCAGTCCAGGGCCTGCAAGCCCAGGGCGGCCAGGCGCTTTTGCATGCGTGCCTGGCCGGGCATCAGGCCGGCCATGGGGTGAACCTGAGCCTGGGCATCGGCCAGGCTGTCCAGCAGGCAGAGCATGCCGCCGCATTCGGCCAGCAGGGGCTTGTTGCTCGCCAGATGCGCGCGCAGCGAGGCGAAGAAGCTGGGGTGGGCGGCCAGGGCCGGCGCGTGCAGCTCGGGGTAGCCGCCGGGCAGCCAGAGCGCATCGCATTCGGGCAAGACCTGACCCTGCAGCGGCGAGAAGCTGAGCACCTCGGCCCCGAGCGCGCGCAAGCAGTCCAGATTGGCCGTGTAGATGAAGGAGAAGCAGGCGTCCTGGGCGACGGCGATGCGCAGGCCGGCCAGGGCTTGCGGCGGCAGCTCGCCCGCGGGCCAGAGCGGCTCGCTCAGAGCTAAGCGCACCCGCGGCCATTCGAATTCGGGCCGCAAGGCCTCGCCCCAGGCCTGGGCCCAGGCGTCCAACTGGCCGTCCAGCTCGGGCAGTTCCATGGCCTGGACCAGGCCCAGATGGCGCTCGGGCAGGCTCAGCTCGGGTCGGCGCGGCAGGGCGGCGGCCAGGGGCAGATCGGCCGGCAGGCCTTGGGCCACCATCTGGCCGTGGCCGGGGCTGCCGATGCGGTTGGCCACCACGCCGCAGAGCGTGATGTCGCTGCGGTAGCGCTGCAGGCCGGTGGCGATGGCGGCAAAGGTCTGGGCCATGCTGGCGGCGTCGATCACGGCCAGCACCGGCAGGCCGAAGGCGGCGGCCAGGTCGGCGCTGCTGGGCTGGCCGTCGAACAAGCCCATCACGCCTTCGACCAGGATCAGGTCGGCCTCGGCAGCGGCCGCGGCCAGCAGGGCGCGGCAATGGGCCAGGCCGCCCATGAACAGGTCCAGCTGGTAGACCGGGTGGCCGCTGGCACGCTCCAGCACCATGGGGTCGAGGTAGTCGGGCCCGGTCTTGAACACGCGCACGCGCTGGCCTTGATGGCGATGCCAGCGGGCGATGGCCGCGGTGACGCTGGTCTTGCCCGAGCCCGAGGAGGGCGCGCTGATCAGCACGGCGGGGCAGAGGGTGGAGGCGGTGTTCAGCGGCATGGTGCTTGATTGATGAAGCGCTTCAATCGTTTTTTTGTTTGAGGGGTAGGACATTGCTAACGTTGCAGATTGGCGGCTCTGCTGTCGTCGGCAAGGCCAGCCACTGGCCCTGCACCTGCAGCAGATGCAGGCGTCCGTCGAAGACTTGTTGCAGGCTGCGGCGGGTCTCGGCCTCGCCGGGGGCGCCGTGGCAGAGCAGGCGGCCGGCCTGCATGATGAGCAGTCCGTCGGCCTGCAAAGCCATGTTCAGCTCGTGCAGCACGCTGACCACGGCCACGCCGGCGTCGGCCAGGCCGCGCACCAGCTGCAGCCAATCGGCCTGGTGCGGTGGGTCCAGATGGGCCAGCGGTTCGTCCATCAGCAAGACCTTGGCCTGCACCGCCAGGGCGCGGGCCAGCAGCACGCGCTGGCGCTCGCCGCCGGAGAGCTGGCCCAGCGGGCGCTGGCGCCAGTCCCAGCTCTGGGTCTGGGCCATGGCCTGCTGCACGGCGGCCCGGTCGGCGCTGTTTGGCGGCGCCAGCCAGGCGCGGTGCGGCAGGCGGCCCAGCATGACCACGTCCTCGGCGCTCAGCTCGTCGCCGCTGCTTTCGTTCTGGCCCAGCCAGGCCAGCTCGCGGGCGCGCGCCTTGCGCGGCCAGTCGGCCAGGGGGCGGCCCAGCAGCTCGATGCTGCCGAGGCTGGGAATCAGGCCGGCCAGGGCGCGCAGCAGCGTGGACTTGCCGGCGCCATTGGGGCCGACGATGGCGGTCCAGCGGCCGGGTGGCAGCGCCAGTGTGAGCCGGTGCAGCACCGGCTGGCCTTGCAGGCTGGCGCTGAGGTCCTGGCAGGCCAAGGCGGGCTGCTTGTTCTTGCTCATGCGCGGCCTCCGTATCTGCGCTTGTGCATCAGGCGCAGCAGATAGCCACCGCCCAGGATGGCGGTGATCACGCCCACCGGCAGCTCCTGCGGCGCCATCAGCCAGCGCGAGAGGATGTCGGCCGCCAGCAGCAGCAGGCCGCCGGCGCAGGCCGAGAGCAGCAGCAATTGGCGGTGCGAGCCCCGGCAGAGATTGCGCACCAGATGCGGTGCCACCAGGCCGACGAAGGCGATCATGCCGGTCTGGGCCACGGCGGTGCCGGTGGCCAGGGCGAAGGCGCAGATCAGCAGCAGGCGCACCGCGCCCAAGCGCACGCCCAGCGACTGGGCCGTGGCCTCGCCCAGGGTCAGGGCATCGAGCGCCTCGCTGGCGCCCAGGGCCACGGCCAGGCTGAGCAGCAGCACGCCGCCCATCAAGACGATGCTGGGCCAGCCCAGAAAGCTGGTGGTTCCCAGCACAAAGGCCTGCATGGTGCGCAGGGTGTCGGGCTGGGCCAGGGTGATCAAGTCGGTGATGGCGCCCAGCACCACGCCCACCACCACGCCGGCCAGCAGCAGGCGCAAGCTGTGCTCCACGCCCTTGGCCATGGTCAGGGCCAGGCTGACGCCGGCCAGGGTGCCGAGAAAGGCGGCGCCGGTCAGGCCCAGGCGTTCCAGCCACTGCATGCCCATGGGCGTGCCGCCCAGAACGGCCAGGCTCAGCGCTACGCCTAAGCGCGCGCCGGCGGCGCTGCCCAGCAGATAGGGGTCGGCCAGGGGGTTGCGGAACAGGCCCTGGGTGATGGCCCCGGCCAGGCCCAGCAGGGCGCCGGCCAGCCAGGCGCCGGCCGAGCGCGGCAGGCGGATCTGCCAGAGGATTTGCGCCTGCATGGGGTCGGCGGCCGACCAGTCCAGCGCAAAGCCGGTGCTGCCCACGGCCACGCCCATGGCCAGGGCCAGGCCGCTGGCCAGCAGCAGGCCGGCCAGCAGGGGCCAGGCCGACCAGGAGCGTGCGGGGGCCTTGCCGCTCATGGCTTGGCGTGTTGCTGGCCGTAATGCTGGCGCAGGCATTGCGCCATGATTTGCGCGGCCTCGCCCATGCGCGGGCCGGGGCGGGCCAGCACATCGCTTTGCAAGGCATCGAAGACGCAGACGCGCTTGTCAAGGATGGCGGGGATGCGCTCCCAGCCGGGGCGCTGGAACAGGCCGTCGGCATTGCGCTTGCCTATCATGATCAGCTGCGGATTGGCGCGCACCACGTACTCGGGGCTGATCTTGGGAAAGGGGCCCATCTCGGGCTTGATGATGTTGCGCAGGCCCAGGCGGGCCATGGTCTCACCCATGAAGGAGACCGGGCCGGCGGCATAGGGCGAGCGGTCGACCTCGTAATAGACCAGGCTGCCGCGTGCCTGGGCGGGCAGGCTTTGGGCGGCGGCGCTGACCAGGGCGTCGATGCGGCGCCAGACGGCCTGCGCGTCCTTGACCTGCAGCAGGGCGCCGATCTTGGCCAGCACCCGCTGCACATCGGCGTAGGACTTGGCCTCCAGCGTGATGACGGTCAGGCCCAGGCTGCGCAGGCGCTCGGTGACGCGCGAGGAGGGCGCCAGCAGCACCACATCGGGCTTGAGCGCAACGATGGTCTCGACCTGGGTATCGTCCAGGCCGCCCAGCTTGGGCAGCTTGTTGACCGCGGCCGGGTGGTTGGAATAACGGTCCACGCCGACCAGCCTGTCGCAGGCGCCAAGCTCGCAGACGGTTTCGGTCAGCGAGGGCAGCAGGGTGATGATGCGCAGGGGCGGCTGGCTCCAGTGCGTGGTCTGGCCGAGGTCGTCCTTGATCTCAACACGGGTCTGCGCCTGGCCCAGGCCGCTGGCCAGGGCCAGCAGCAGGGGCAGCAGCAGGGACAGCAGGGGGCGGGTGATGTATTGCATGGGATTTAGCTTGGCTGGTGTACCGGCCGCGTCCAGGCCTGGCCGGCCACCATCAGGGTCAGGTCTTGACAGCGAGCCGCCACCGCCTGGTTCAGCCGGCCCAGCTCGTCCACATAAAAGCGCGCCTCGCGGCTCATGGGCGAGACGCCCCAGCCCACCTCGTTGGAGACGAAGACGATGCGGCCGGGCAGCGTGGGCAGGGCGGCCAGCAGGGCTTGCAGCTCGGCCTCCCAGGCGGGCAGATCGGGGCGCTCGTCCATGGGCATCAACCAGTTGGTCAGCCACAGGGTCAGGCAGTCCACCAGGATGAGGCGCTGAGGATCAGCGTTAGCACACAGCGCCGCCGCGAGATGCAGCGGCTCTTCCAGTGTGGCGAAGCCGGCCGGTCTGTCGGCCTGGTGGCGCTGGATGCGCGCGCGCATCTCGGTGTCAAAGGCTTGCGCCGTGGCCAGCACCAACACGCTGCGGCCGGCTGCAGCGGCCAGCCAGTCGCCGGCCAGCTGTTCGGCGTGGCGCGACTTGCCGCTGCGCTGGCCGCCGACGATGAGTTGGTGCTGGACTGTCACCTCAGTTGCCTGTGTTGTAGCGCAGGCTGAAGAAGATGCTGCGCGGGGCCTGGGCGTAGCCGCCGGCGGTCTGGTACTCGCGGTTCAGCGCATTGTCCAGATTGACTTGCAGGCGGGTGCTCTTGCTGAGCGCGTAGCCCACATCCAGGTCCAGCACGGCGTAGCCGGGCAGCACGGGCTTGGGACCGTAGCGGTCGCTGCGCTCGCTGCTGGCCAGGGCTTGCGCGCCCAGGCTCCAGGCGCCCAGGCTCTTGTCGGCGCGCAGGCGGCCGATCCGCTTGGCGCGGCGGTCCAGCTGCTTGCCGGTGCTCAGGTCCTTGCTGTCTTGGAAGTCCAGCGAGCCGCTCAGCTTGAGGCCTAGCAGCTCGGTGGCGCCCTTCAGGCTGGCGCCGGAGAGACGCACGCTGCTGAGGTTGCCGTAGCAGCCGTCCCAGGGCTGGGGCACGGCCTGGGGTGGGCAGTTGCCGAGGAAGGCGCCGCTCCAGTCGATCAGGTCACGCACCTCGTTGCGATAGACGCTCAGGCCCAGCTCGTGGGCGCCGCTGTTGAAGCTCAGCCCGGTCTCAAGATTGCGGCTGCGCTCGGGGTCCAAGGCCTTGCCGCCGTCCTTGGGGCCGTACTCGCTGAAGCTCTGGTACAGCGTGGGCGCACGGAAGGCATTGCCGGCCGAGGCCCAGACCCGCCATTGCGGGCTGAAGCGGTAGCCGGCCGCCACGGTGCCGGTGTCGATGCCACCGAACTTGCTGTCGCGGTCGTGGCGCAGATTGAGCTGGGCGTCCAGCGCACCCAGACTCAGCAGATAGCCCAGGGCCAGGCCGTCTTGCTGGCGCTGGGCCTGGCCCGCGCTGCTGGCGCGCAGGCCGCTGTTGAGCAATTCGTCCTCGCGCCGCTCCAGGATGGCGACCAGCTTGCCGGGGCCGACCTTGAGATTGCTTTGCAGGCTCAGGGAGCGCAGCTGGGTCTCGGTCAGATAGGCCGAGGGCCGGGTTTCGTAGCGGTCGCGCGACTGGCTGGCGCTGATCTCGGTCTGCCAGTCGGCCGTCCAGTCGGCGCGCCAGAGGGCACGCAGCAGCTTGTTCTCGTTCAGATTGCGGTCATCGACGCCGGGCTTGGGGCGGGCCGAGGCGTCGTACTGGCTGTCGGTCCGGCTGCTCAGGGCCTGCACTTCGAGGCGCTGGCTTGCTGTGGGCTGCCAGCCCAGGCGGGCATTGGCGCTCTGGCTGCGCCAGCCGTCGCGGTCGGGCTCGTAGCCGGGCACGGGGGCGCTCAAGGGGCGGGCGTTGAAGCCCTCGGCGACCTCGGTGGCCAGGCCCAGGCTGTAGTCGAAACCGGCGGCGCTGCCGCGCAAGCTGGTGTCGGCCTTGAAGCGGCCCAGGCTGCCCAGGCCGGCGCCCACATCCAGCTGCATGCCGGGCTGGGCCTTGCGGGTGAAGACCTGCACCACGCCGGCCACGGCGTCCGAGCCGTAGAGGGCGCTGGCCGCGCCGCGCAGCACTTCGATGCGCTCGATCTGGGCCAGGGGCAGGTTCTCCCAGCTGGCGCCGCCGGAGCCGCTTTGCTTGTCCATGCGCACGCCGTCGATCAGCAGGACGGTGTGCTGGCTGCTGGCGCCGCGCAGAAAGACCGAGGTGGTGCTGCCGGGGTTGCCGTTGCGGGTGATCTCGAAGCCGGCCTGGGTGCGCAGCAGATCGGGCAGGCCGCCATAGCCCAGGCGCTCGATGTCGGCGCGCTCCAGCACGGTCACATCGGCCAGGGCAGCCTTGAGTGGGCTGGCGCTGCGGGTGGCGGTGACGGTCACCGCGTCCAGCCTGGCGGGCGCATTGTTTTGCGCCTGGGCGGACAGGGCAGCGAGCAGGGAGAGCGCGGCCAGGACGGGCGGGCGCAGGGCGTTTGGATTCATGACGATGGAGAGTTGAGAAGGGAGGACTCAGGCACCCAGCTCACCCGCTGTGCGCACCGATATCAATGCCGACTCGCCTGAGGACCGCGAGGGGGCATCACCTTGTTGGCCGGTATCCGGGCTGGTGAACCACACCGCAGAGTCCTTCCCAACACCCGTTTTGCGCGGGCTGCCAGTGGACGGGGTCCTGGGCTTGAGGCAGCACTGCCTCGTTCACTTACCGTTGCGGGGACAGCTCAGGTTGGGCTTGCATGCGTGGCAGCGCGCCTTCCTGATTCCCGTTTAACTGCGCAGGCATGAATGCCTGCACGAGCACCAACAGCTGTGGATTCTAGCCGCCGCCGCTGCCGCCGCCGTTTGCGCCGGCCGCCTTGTGCTTGGGCGGGCTCTTGTGCTTCTTGGCCGCCGTGGGCGCTTTACGCTGCTTGCTGGGCTGGCCGATCGTGGACTTGGGCTGGGGCGCGTCCGCGTCGCCCTGGGCCATGCCCTTGCGCCCATCGATATGGGCGGCCCGCCCGTTGGCTTGTAGATCGCGTGCCTCTTGCTGGCGGCGCTCCTGTGCCATTTGCTGGGCCAGCTTGGCGTCCCTTGCCGTCTGGGCCTGGGCGGCCGCGGTTTGCGCGGCGCTGGGTTGTGTGTACTGCAGCTGGCTCGGCGGGCTGCTCTTGTCATTGGGGCAGGGCGAGTCGCGCAGATCGCGGCCCTCGGGCCCGCAGCGGTAGAGGCTGCTGCTTTGCGTCTGGGTCTGCCCCTGCGCCGGTGCCTGCATGCCTGGCCCTGCGATCAGCAGCAGGGTAAGCGTTGCAAGCGCCGGTGCGGGGCTGGGTTTCATGGTTTTGGGCCGGGGTCCGTGATGAGGGCTGGCTGGGCCGATTCTGCGGCGGCGGGCCCCGGCTGCGCAAGTGCGGGCGCCGGTTTGGGGGGCTTGGGCCGGGGCGGCTTGGCGTGGATCTTGGCCAGGGCCTTGTCCATCTGGCCGCCTAGTATCAGCTCCACCGCGTCCATGGACTTGGCGATGCAGTCCTCCAGCGCCTGGCGCTCGGCCAGCGGCGGCTTGCGCAGCACATAGCCTGAGACTTCGTCCCGATGGCCGGGGTGGCCTATGCCCAGCCGCAGGCGCCAGAAATTGGCGCTGCCCAGCTGGGCCTGCATGTCCTTGAGACCGTTGTGGCCGCCGTTGCCGCCGCCTTGCTTGAACTTCATCTCGCCGGGCAGCAGGTCCAGCTCGTCGTGGATGGCCAGGATTTCTTCGGGTGCGATCTTGAAGAAGCGCGCCAGCGGGGCCACCGATTTGCCCGAGAGATTCATATAGGTCATGGGCTGCAGCAACCAGATGGGCCCGGCCGCACCCGGCGCATTGTTCACCCTCGCGCACAGGCCGTAGTAGCTGCGCTCCAGCTGCAGGCTGGCACCCAGCTTGCGGGCCAGGGTATCAATCCACCAGAAGCCGGCGTTGTGGCGGGTGTCCTCGTATTCGGCGCCTGGGTTGCCCAGGCCAACAAAGAGTCGAATCATGGGCGGGATTATCGGGCCAGCGCAGCCGGTCCCCCCGCTTCAAGGCTTCAGCATTTGCCTGCGGCCTTGAGCAAGGCATTGCAGCTGGGGGCGGCCGGGCTGGCGCCGCTGCCCTTGCCCATCTGGGTGCAGATGGCGTCGGAGTGCGGAGTTTGACCAAAGGACATGGCTTTCTGGAAGGCGGTGGCGGAGTACATATAGCACTGGAAGTTGGCGCCGTCCCTGGCCTTGACATTGAACTCGATGCGGCCGCCGCCGGCTTCCACCTTGTCGGTGATGGTGAAGCTGCCCACCGGGTGGCCGGTGGCCATGGCGGCTCTTTGTTCCAGGCCTTCTTGCTTGATGGTGGAGGAGCAGGCTGCTAGCGTCAGCAAGACAGGGATGAGGCCGTAGGTATGGGAGCGGACGCGGCGGGTGCAGGGGGAGGCCATGGTGTGCTTTCTTTTTTGACTACAGTTGTGAAGGGATTCGGCTTGTTGAGCTTGCGACCGAGTTTGCCCAGGCCAGGCCCCGCTCGTGAACCCTCCCGAAGTAGGGTGGCGCTGGGGCCGGAAATGCGGGCCAATACAGGAATGCACGGAATGAATGCTGAGCCTTGTTTCTTCCCGCCGGCGCAGCGAAGCGATCCGGCAGTGCGCTCGGGCCATGCCCTGGTGGTCGATGACCACCCCTTGGTCGCACGCGGCCTGGCACAGTTTTTACAAAGCCATTGCGGCTTTGCCCAGGTCCATCTGGCGGCCGACGGGGCCGGCTGTCAGCGCTGCTTGCAGGAGATGGGGGTGGCGGCAAGCCTGGTGGTCCTGGATTTCTGGCTGGCTGACGGCAGCGCGCTGGAACTCGTGGCCCGGCTGAGCGGGCAAGCCCCGCAGACCCGGCTGCTGGTTTTGAGCGGCGATGAGGACCCCGCCATTCAAGGCAAGGTGCAGGCGGCCGGTGCCCATGGTTTTTTGCTCAAGCAAGCCTCGCCCGAGCGGTTTGCGCGGGTGGTGGAGTCCTTGCTGGCGGGGGGAACTTGCTTCGCACCTGCGGTGGCCGCGCGCTTGCCCCTGGCCCGGCGTGAGCTGCCTTTGCATGCGGCCGATCTGGGTCTGACCGAGAGGCAGGCCGAGGTCTTGAGCCTGACCTTGCGCGGCCTGCCCAATAAGCGCATCGCCCTCATGCTGGCGCTGAGCGAGGCGACGGTGAAAGAGCATATGGGCAAGATCCTGGCCAAGCTGGGTGTCAGCAACCGGATCGAGGCCATCAATCTGCTCAAGGGCCGGCGCATCGAGCCCAGATGAAGAAGCTGAAGGAGCGCCTTTCTCAGGCCTGGCGGAATGTGTTCCCGCCGGCGCTGGCGCAGGAGGATCTGAGCCCCGCGGGCCGGGCCCGCTTGCTGGACTTGATGTTGCAGCGCCTGGTTTTCAGCATCTGCACCCTGCCGTTTTTCGGGCTGGTCCTGGCCCTGTGGTTCCAGGGCTTTGGGCGCAATCAGCGGGGATTGAGGATATGGACCGCCTGCTACGTCCTGGCATCGCTATTGGCCTTGCTGATGCGGCGGCGATTTTTGCGTGATCTGCAGGCGGATTCGTCCGAGGAGCTTTTGCTGCGCTGGCAGTCCCGGGTCCGGCGCCTGGGCCAGGCCAATGCCCTGGGCCTGGCGGCGCTGGGCCTGACGCTCTTTCTTGCCTCGGGCCGCAGCGAATACGACTTCGTCCTGCTGCCCCAAATCGGACTGGCGCTGCTGATCGTCGCCAACGCGCGCAGCCAGTTGCCCACGGTGGGCATCTTGCTGCGCTTCCTGGGCCTGGGCTGGGGGATTGCGACGGTGGTCTATCCCCTGACCCGCCTGGACTGGCCGCCCTTGATCGCCGAACCCAGCCTGGCCCGGGTCAGCGAGCTGCTGTCGCACTCGCCCTGGCCTTTCGTCCTGCCGGTTTCTTTGCTATTCCTGCTGGTCCTTTACCGACATGCCTTGATCACGCAGAACTTCTTCCACCAGCAGATCAAGCTGGAGGAGCAGGCGGCCCGGCTGGCGCAGCAATATCAAGCGGCCAAGGAGGAGGCCGAGCAGGCCTTGCAGAGCAAGAACCTGTTCATGCGCACGGCCAGCCATGATTTGCGCCAGCCGGTGCATGCCATGAGTTTCTTGATCGAGTCCATCGCCCATCGCAACCAGGATGCGGCGCTGCGCCCGGCCCTGGCCGATCTGCGCCAGGCGGCCCAGTCCCTGGGCCTGATGTTCGGCGCCTTGCTGGATTTGTCCCGGATCGAGAACGGGCATGTCAGCGTCAATCCTCAGTTATTGGCCCTCAAGCCCCTGCTGCAGGAGGTGGCCACGCTGTTCAGCGCCGAAGCCCAAAGCCTCGGCCTGTCCCTGCGGGTGCGGGCGGCAGCAGCGGACGCTGTTGTTTTTGCCGACCCAGTGCTCTTGCGCCAGTCCCTGGTCAATCTGCTGCACAACGCCATGCGCTATACCCGGCGCGGCGGCATTTTGCTGGCGGCCCGCAGGCGTGGCCCGGACTGGCGGCTGGAGGTCTGGGATAGCGGCCTGGGCATACCGGCAGCGGAGCGCTCGCGGATCTTCTCGCCCTTTTATCGCCATGTGCATGCGCACGCGGTCGATGGCGGAGGCCATGGCCTGGGCTTGGCCGTGGTGGCGCGTTGCGCCAAGCTGATGGGGGCCGGCTATGGCTTGGACTCCGTCGAGGGGCGGGGTTCGCGTTTTTTCCTGCGCTTGCAGTCGGCCTCAAGCCTGGGCCTGGCCGCGCTTGTGCAGTCGCCTCCCGCACTGCCGAGAGGCCCGCTGAGTGGTGCCTGTCTGGTGGTGGAGGACGATAGACAGGTCGCTTCGGCCTGGGCCAGTTTGATGCAGGCCTGGGGCTTGGAGGTGCGCTGCGTCGAAGACGAGGAGCAGGCCTTGGCGGCCTTGCAGTCGGGCTTTCTGCCCCAGGCCATTTTGTGCGACCAAGGTCTGCGCTCGGGGCAGAGCGGGGTGCAGGTGTTGAAGAAGCTGCTGGGCCTGTGCCCGGATGCCAGCGGCGCCATGGTCAGCGCCGAGTGGGACTCCGAGGACTTGCTGGCCGCGGAGCAGGAGGGCTATCTGGTCTTGCGCAAGCCCTTGGCCGTGGAGCAGCTGCATGCCTTGCTATGCCAGTGGCTGCGGGGCTGAGGGGTCTGGCTGCCGGTTCAGTGATGATCCCTCCGCGCGCTGGCAAAGCGCTCGCGGTACTCGTGCGGGGCCACGCCCATATGCTTGATGAAGAGCTTGCGCAGCGATTGCTCGGAGCCGAAGCCGACCCGGCCGGCCACGCTTTTGAGGGGCAGATGGCCCTCCTCCAGCAGGCGGCGGGCGGCCTCCAGCCGGGCGGTCTCGACGAATTGCATGGGGCTGCTGCCGGTCTCCTTGTGGAAGACGCGGCGGAAGTTGCGCTCGCTCATGGCGGCGCGGCTGGCCAGGTCGGGCATGGACAGGGGGTGTTCCAGATGCTCCAGCAACCAGTCCTGCACCTCGCGCACGCAGGGGTGGTTGCTGCGCTGGCCTTCCAGATGGACGCTGAACTGGCTTTGCCCGCCCGGGCGCTTGAGGTAGACGACCAGGTCGCGGGCGATGTCCAGGGCCAGCTCGCGGCCATGGTCCTCCTCCACCAGGGCCAGGGCCAGGTCGATGCCGGCGGTGACGCCGGCCGAGGTCCAGAGATGGCTGCCGCTGCGCAGATAGATGGCGTCGGCCTGCACATCGACCTTGGGGAAGCGGGTCTTGAGCAGCTGGGCCGCGCTCCAGTGCGTGGTGGCCACGCTACCGTCCAGCAGGCCGGCGGCGGCCAGGAAGAAGCTGCCGGTACACATGGCCACCAGGCGGTCGATGCGGGGCGCCACCTCGCGCGCCCAGGCGATCAGCTCGGGGTTGTCGTGCATGGCCTGCTCGATATGGCGGCAGCCGACGATGATGGCGGTCTCGGGGATGTCCTCGGTGCTGATGGCATGGGTGGCTTGCAGCTGCACCAGGGTCTCGCTCTGCACCGGCCCGGCATGGGTGGAGGCGATGATGATCTCGTAGGCGGCCGCCTGGCCGCGCTGCCAGAGGTGGCGGTTGGCGTAGTCGAACACGCTCAGCGTGCCCACGGCCTCCAGGCCCTTGAAGCCGGGGTAGACGACGATGTGGACGCGCCGCCTGGTCGGCGGCCGCGCTGCGTCGTCCTGGGGTTTGTGGCTGGCGTTGCTGCCGTTTTTCATGGCCGTCCTCGGTTCAGGCTGGGGCCTGCGAATTCTGCGCCCGGCGTACACAAAGGGCCGCCGGTGGTTTACCCGTGGGGGCCTCAGGGTTTGACCAGGGCCGGGCCTATCACCTCCAGCTGATCTTCCACGGTCTCGAAAGTGCCCGTGCCATAGGGCAGCTGGCTGAGGTTTTTGAGCGCGGGGTCCAGCAGCCAGATCACCGGGTAGACCATGCGCTTTGTGCGCTCGTCCCCCAGGGCGCGCTGGAAGTCGGCATAGACCCGGCTTTGCCCGCCGGCCTTGAGATAGACATGCTGGCCCTGCGCCTCGAGCGCGCTGGGCAGGTAGACGAAGAGCAGCTTGTGGCGGCGGAAGGGCGGCGCCAGGGCCTTGGCATTGCGCGCCAGGAAATGCTCGTACCTGGCGCAGAAATGGCAGTCCCAGGCGGACAGCACGAGGTAGATGTTCCTGCCCTCGCGCCTGGCCTGCTGCAGGGCCGGGTCCAGATCGAATTCCCAGTGCGTGGGCGAGGTCTTGTCGGGCAGGATCTGCAGCGGCTGGTAGGCGCTGAGGTCGGCGATGGGGTGGTCGGGCTGGGCCGCCTGGGCCAGCGCGGCGAACAGGGCCAGGGCCGTGAGCATTGCGGTCTTCATGGCGGGAAGCTGGCGCGGAATTCGCGGCCCTGGGAATCGTCGGCCTCGGCCCGCAGCGTCTGTGCCGGTCCGGGCCTGAGTTGCAGGCCGAAGCCGGGAGGCTCGCTGATGGCGAAGTCCAGGTCGGCGGCGAACAGCAGCTGCTCGCCCCAGCTCAGCTTCACATGGCGCAGAAAGTGGGCGGCCGGGGTTAGGCGGGTCAGCGGGTCCATCTGCATGCCGTTGTGGTTGGGGTGGCGGATCTGCCAGCGTGCCTGCTGGGGCTGGCCGGCCTGTGGGGGCGGGGCCAGCTGCCAGCTCATCTCGCCCAGCCGGCCGGCCTCGCTGCCGCCCAGGGGCGGGGCCGAGCAGCCGCCCACGGCCTTGACGAATTGCAAGCTCATCAGCCGGCTGCCGTCGGCATACTCGGCCACGCCGCGCACATGGGTGTAGCCGTCGATGCGCACCTGGGTCTGCACCGCGGGCAGGGCCGGGCCGCCGAATTCGAACACGGCCGCCAGCGGCGTGGGGTTCTCGTCAATCACCAGATAGAGCTTGGCCAGGGGGCTGGCCGTGCCTGGGGCCAGGGCCGGTGCCTGCAGATCGAGCGGCACGGCGCCCGCGTCCACGGCGCGCGCCGGCACGCGCAGCAGCACCAGCTCGGAGCGCTGCGGCTCCTGGTCGGCGAACAGGCTGGCGCGCAGCTGCAGCCAGCGCGGGCTTTGGTTCGGGTCGGGCGGTGCCTGGGCGAGGCTCAGGCGCGGGCAGGCCAGCAGGCAGGCCAGTTGCAGACAGGTGTTGCGCCGTTGCGGGTTCATGAGGATGCGCCGAAGTTCAGCGTTTGGCCGGGGCCAGGAAGCAGGCCTTCTCGGCGCGGGCCTGCTGGGCGCGGTATTGCTTGATCTCGTCCTTGACGGCCTCGTTGTCGCGCAAGACGCCGCCGCGCTCGCCGCCTATGCTGATGGCCTTTGCCTCGGTGGAGAGCTGGACATAGCGCTCGTAGGCCAGCTCCGTGGCCAGGCTGTCCAGCATGCAGGCGCATTTGCTCTGCATCTCGAACTCGGGGCCGGGATGTTCGCGCATGCAGGTCTGGACGAACTGCACCCGCTCCAGCGTGGGGTAGTCCTGCAGATAAGTGGGCTGGGCCTGGGCCAGGTAGCCGGCCATCAGCAGGCTCGCGGTGGCAAGCTGGCGCTTCATCGCTCGGCCGCTTTCGTGCCGGCCTCGTCCAGCAGGGGCACATTGAATTCCTGCAGGATGCGGCGTATCTCGTCCTGTTTGGCCACGATCAGCTGGTCGATCTGGGCCTTCCATTCGCGCTCGCCATAGCGCACGCCCATGGCCATGGCGTAGTCGAAGCGCACGCCGGGCTCGGAGGGCAGGGCGATGCTGCGCAGCTGGCCCTCGCCCGCGCGCTTGCTGAAATAGCCGCCTATCGGGCCCCAGACGATGGCGGCATCCAGCTTGCCCTGGACCAGGTCTTTCTCGATGATCTCGCCCGGGTATTGCTCGGGGTTGGGGCTGAGCATGTTGTAGGGCACGCCCTGGGCCAGCAGGCCATGGGCCAGCAACCATTCGGAGCCGGGCGAGCGGTCGTAGACGCCGATGCGCAAGGCCTCGCGCCGGGCCGCCGGCAGGGCCAGGAAGTCGGCGCTGCTCTGCACGTCTTCCAGCCCCTTGCGGCGGGCCAGCACCAGGGTGTAGGTGGAGCGGTAATAGGGCCGCGTCTGCGCCACCTGGTCGAAGCCCACGGGCACGCCCATGATGATGTCGCAGGGGTAGTCCTGGTCGGGCAGCTTGTAGCGCAAGGTATTGCGCACAAAGCCCATGCGCTGCGGGAAGGAGTAGTAGCTGACGGGCAGGCCCAGCGCCTTGCCGAAGAGCTGGGCGATGCGGTTTTCAATGCCCTCGGCCGCCTGGTTGGAGAAGGGCATATTGTTGGGATCCTGGCAGACCCGCAGGGCCGTGCGCGCGGGCGGCTGCTGGGCCTGGCCTGCCGAAGCCAGGCTCAGGGCTAGCATGCAGCCCAGCCAGGTTTTCATTTGATTTCCTCGACCCGGGCCTGGGTGATGGCGCCGTCGGAGCGGCCCTTCAGATAGGCATAGAGCTGGTTCATGTTCTCCATCACCATGGGGTTGGTGTTGAAGCTGAGCATGCCTTTTTCCAGCCGGCCGTCGCGCACGGTCTTGACGAAGTCGTCCTTGCTCAAGACCTTGAGGCTAGCGATCAGCGAGGGGCCCACCATGCCCTCCTGGTTGGCACCGTGGCAGCGGTCGCAGGCGGCGGCGCGCCAGGTGCGGAAGCCCTTCATGGTCTGGCTGTCGACCTTGGTGCCGCCCTCCACCTTGTAGAGTGCGGCCTCGCCATCGGCGGCCTGCAAGGGGTTCAGCAGCATCAGCAGACCCAGGCCAAAGATCAGTTTCTTCATAGCGCTTCAGTCTCTCTGGATGAGCCGCGGGGGCAGCGGCTGTCGCCCCCCGCGGCCGGTCTCAGTTGGGCAGGGCGAACACGGTCAGCGAGCCACCCAGCTCGGTGTACTGGCCCAGTTCACGGTAGCCGCCGACGGCACCCAGGCCATCGCTGTCTTTCTCCAGGCCCGCGGCCATGCCGATGCCGGCCCAGCCGCCAATGCCCGAGTACACGCCCACATACTGCTTGCCCTTGTGCTCGTAGGTGAAGACGTTGCCGATGATGCCGGAGGGGGTCTTGAACTTGAACAGCTCCTTGTTGATGTCCTTGGCGTCGACGCACTTCAGATAGCCCTCCAGCGTGCCGAAGCAGGACAGGCCTCCGGCGGTATTGAGCGCGCCGCTCCAGACCGAGAACTTCTCGGCCTTGCTCTGCACGATCTTGCCGCTGCCGGCGTCCCAGGCGATGTAGTTGCCCATGCCGCCGTGGCTGGCGGGCGAGGGGAACATCGACAGCGTGGCGCCCACATAGGGTTGGCCGGCCACATAGTCGACCTTGAAGGGCTCGTAGTCCATGCACACATGGTTGGTGGGCACGTAGAAGAGCTTGGTCATCGGGTCGAAGGAGGCGGGCTGCTGGTCCTTGCTGCCCAGGGCGGCGGGGCAGACGCCCTTGGTGTTGACGTCGGGGCCGTTCTTGGCGGTCGAGAACTTGGGATCACGCACGGGCTTGCCGCTCTTCATATCGATGTGCGTGGCCCAGTTGACCTGGGGGTCGTATTTCTCGGCCACCAGCAGGGCGCCGGTGGCGCGGTCCAGGGTGTAGCCGAAGCCGTTGCGGTCGAAGTGCACCAAGGCCTTGGTGGGCTTGCCCTTGACATTGATGTCGGCCAGGATCATCTCGTTGACGCCGTCGTAGTCCCACTCGTCATAAGGCGTCATCTGGTAGACCCACTTCATCATGCCGCTGTCCAGGTCGCGGGCCATGATGCTCATGGACCAGCGGTTGTCGCCGGGGCGCTGGGCGGGGTTCCAGGTGGAGGGGTTGCCGGTGCCGTAGTAGACGAGGTTGAGCGCCTTGTCATAGCTGTACCAGCCCCAGGTCGTGCCGCCGCCGGTCTTCCACTGATCGCCCTGCCAGGACTTCAACGAGGAGGCCGGGCCCACGGGCTTCATCGCGCCATCGGTCCAGGTCATGGTCTTGTCGGGGTCGACCAGCATCTCCTCGTCGGGCCCGGTGCTATAGGCCTTCCAGACCTGCTTGCCGCTATTGATGTCGTAGGCGACCAGGAAGCCGCGCACCCCCCATTCACCGCCGGAGATGCCGGTGATGACCTTGTTGCCGAAGACATGGGGCGCATTGGTGTTGACGGCGCCCAGCTTGGGCTCGCCGTTCTTGACGCTCCAGACCGGCTTGCCGGTCTTGGCGTTCAGGGCCACCAGCATGCTGTCGGCCTGTTGCAGAAAGATCTTGCCCTCGGCATAGGCCAGGCCGCGATTGACGGTGTCGCAGCACATCTGCGGGATCACGGCCGGGTCTTGGCGGGGCTCGTACTTCCAGAGGATTTTCTGGCTGTCCAGATCCACGGCCCAGACCTTGTTGGGGAAGGGCGAGTGCAGATACATGGTGCCGTCTATCACCAGGGGCGAGCCCTCGTGGCCGCGCAGCACGCCGGTGGAGAAGGTCCAGGCGACCTGCATCTTGCCGACATTGGCGGTGTTGATCTGCTTGAGCTTGCTATAGCGCTGGTTGGCCATATCGCCGGCCTGCATGGCCCAGTTATTGGGATTGGCGATGTTTTTCTCGACGTCGGCATTGGCCAAGGCCAGGCCGGGCAGCATGCCGATGGCCGCGAGCGTGAGCTTGCCGCGCTGGGTGAAGGTGGTCCGCATGGAATGACTCCTTTTGTCTCTTGTCTCGGTTTGAGTGTTGTGGAAGGAATGCTCGCTGCGAGGGACTGCGGGGCGCGTGACGCGAGCTGAGGGACGCGCGTCAAGGGCTTCAGGGCGCCGCTATGCCAGGCATGGGGATGAAGCCCGGGATGCGCTTCATGCGGTCCAGCCAGGACAGCACGTTTGGATATGGCGTTAGCGAGATGCCGCCTTCGCCGGCCATGGCCGTGTAGGGGAAGCAGGCGATATCGCCTATGGTCGGGTGGCCAAGCTCCAGGAACTGGCGGCCGGCCAGCTGCTCGTCCATGATCTTGAAGACCCGGTTGGCGCCGGCCTGCAGCTTCTCCAGGTCCAGCGGGTAGTTGAGTATCTTGACCAGGCGCGCACCGGCCGCATTCATCACCTCGCCGCCGCCGGTGGACAGCCACTGATTGATGCGGCCCATGGACTCCGCATCATCGGGATACCAGTAATTGCCTTTGTCGTACTTGCGGGCCAGATAGACCATGATGGCCTGGGCATCGCGCAGGCGCAGGGCGCCGTCTTCGAAGATGGGGATCTCGCCAAAGGGATTGAGCGCCAGATACTTGGCCGACTTGTGTTCCTTGTTGACGAAGTCCACCGTCACGGCCTCATAGCGCTGGCCCAGGATGTTGAGCAGCAGCCGGATCTTGTAGCAGCTACCGGACAACTCGAAATCGTAAAGCTTCATGGTTCACATCTCCTGTTGTTGAGGGCGCCACCTGCTGGCGCTGCGGCTAGAACACGACTACTGAGCGTATGGATTCGCCGCGCTCCATCAGCTCGAAGCCCTTGTTGATGTCCTCGAGCTTGAGGGTGTGGGTGATCAAGGGGTCGATGGAGAGCTTGCCCTCCATATACCAATCGACGATCTTGGGCACATCGCTGCGGCCGCGTGCGCCGCCAAAGGCCGAGCCCTCCCATTTGCGCCCGGTCACCAGCTGGAAGGGGCGGGTGGCGATCTCCTGGCCGGCTGCAGCCACGCCGATGATGAGACTGCGGCCCCAGCCCTTGTGGCAGCACTCCAGGGCCTGGCGCATGGTGTTCACATTGCCTATGCACTCGAAGCTGTAGTCGGCGCCGCCATCGGTCAGCTGCACGATGCTGTCCACCACATTGGCATGCTCTTTGGGGTTGATGAAGTGGGTCATGCCGAACTGGCGCGCCATGGCCTCGCGGGCGGGGTTGAGGTCTATGCCTATGATCTTGTCGGCCCCCACCATGCGGGCGCCCTGGATCACGTTGAGGCCTATGCCACCCAAGCCGAACACCACCACATTGGCGCCGGGCTCGACCTTGGCCGAGAACAGCACGGCGCCCACGCCGGTGGTGACGCCGCAGCCTATGTAGCAGACCTTGTCGAAGGGGGCGTCGCTGCGTATCTTGGCCAGCGCGATCTCGGGCACGACGATGTGGTTGGCAAAGGTCGAGGTGCCCATGTAGTGCAGGATGGGTTTGCCATCGAGGGAGAAGCGCGATGTGCCGTCGGGCATCAGGCCGCGGCCCTGCGTAGCGCGGATTTGCTGGCACAGATTGGTCTTGCGCGAGAGGCAGAACTTGCACTGCCGGCACTCGGGCGTGTAGAGCGGGATCACATGGTCGCCCGCCTTCAGAGACGTGACGCCGGCCCCCAACTCCAGCACCACGCCCGCGCCCTCATGGCCCAGGATGGCTGGGAACAAGCCCTCGGGGTCGGCGCCCGAGAGCGTGTACTGATCGGTGTGGCAGATGCCTGTGGCCTTGACCTCCACCAGCACCTCACCGGCCCTGGGGCCTGCGAGGTCCACGGTCTCTATCGTCAGGGGCTCTTTGGCCTTCCAGGCCACGGCTGCGCGGGTTTTCATGGTGCGGGCTTCTCCGGTCTTTGGGCTTGGCCGGGCCTGTCCGAGCGACTTTGAAGCGCCGGGAATCGGCCATCTCGAATTCACTATAGGAATCGAAATCAGCCCGCCGGACAGGGATAACCTGAGTTCGGCCGCATTTGGCCGCGCCGTAACGCACATTGGCCGTTCCGTACGCTTTTGCCCAAAACAGCTGCGCAGGAGCAAAAAAAATGGCCCTGGAAACCAGGGCCATTCTTGATGGGGCGCGCCGGAGCGCGGGGCCGCAGAAGGATTACTTCTTGCCCTTCTTCTTGCCCTTGCCGTCGTCGGCGGGCGCAGCAGCGGCCACAACGATTTCTTCGGCCACGGGCTCAACCGGCGTGGCAACCACGGGGTTGGGCTTGCCATGGGTCACGACCTTGACGCCGGCGGGCAGCTTCAGATCGTTGACGTGCACGGAGTGACCCTTGGTCAGGCCGCTCAGGTCGACTTCGATGAACTCGGGCAGTTGCTGGGCCAGGCAGGTGATCAGCAGTTCGTTGATCACGTGGTTGACGGTGCAGCTGTCGGTCTTGACGGCGACCGAGGTCTCTTCACCGATGAAGTGCAGGGGCACCTTCTTGGTGATCTTGGTCGTGCCGTCCACGCGCTGGAAGTCGGCGTGCAGGACTTGCGGCTTGTAGGGGTGCAGTTGGAAGTCGCGCAGCAGCACTTGCGTGACGGCGCCGTTCAGTTCCATCTCGAGGATGGTGCTGTGGAAGGCTTCCTTCTTCAGGGCGTGGAACAGGGCGTTGTGGTCCAGTTCGATATTGGCGGGCTCGCCAGCACCGAAAACGATGGCGGGCACGCGGCCAGCAATGCGCAGGCGGCGGCTCGCTCCGGTCCCCTGCAAATTGCGCTCAAAAGCGACGAATTTCATATGGTTCTCCAACAAGGATGGAGCGCCCGCGACCAGGCTGCTCCGTTAAAAGCGGTCTCAAAAAGTGACCGCAGACGACATTCAGCCCTGGCATTGCTGCCAAGGCTGAAAAAACTTAGAAGTTGTTGTTCTGCTCGCTGAACAAGGAGGTGACCGACTCACCGTCCGAGATGCGACGTATGGTCTCGGCGAACAGGAAGGCCACCGACAGCTGGCGGATCTTGCCGCAGGCCTTGGCCGCATCGTTCAGCGGGATGGTATTGCTGATCACCACTTCGTCCAGATGGGACTTGGAGATGCGCTCGATCGCCGGGCCCGACAGGATGGGGTGGGTGCAATAAGCGAACACGCTCTTGGCGCCGCGATCCTTCAAAACCTCGGCGGCCTTCACCAGGGTGCCGGCGGTGTCGATCATATCGTCCATGATGACGCAGTTGCGGCCATCGATCTCGCCGATGACGTGCATCACTTCGGAGACATTGGCGGCCGGACGGCGCTTGTCGATGATGGCCAGATCGCAGCCCAGTTGCTTGGCCAGTGCGCGTGCGCGCACCACGCCGCCGACGTCGGGGCTGACCACCACCAGATTGGAATAGTTGCGGGCCTTCAGGTCCGACAGCAGCACCGGCGAGGCGTAGATATTGTCGACCGGGATGTCGAAGAAGCCCTGGATCTGGTCGGCGTGCAGGTCCATGGTCAGGACGCGTTCGACGCCGACGGTCTCCAGCAGATTGGCCACCACCTTGGCCGAGATGGGCACACGGGTCGAACGGGGGCGGCGGTCCTGGCGGGCATAGCCGTAGTAGGGGATCACGGCGGTGATGCGGCGAGCGCTGGCGCGCTTCAGGGCATCGACCATGATCAGCAGCTCCATCAGGTTTTCGTTGGTCGGCGCGCAGGTGGGCTGGATCACGAAAACATCGCGGGCGCGGACGTTTTGCTGGATTTCGACGGTGACTTCACCGTCGGAGAAACGACCGACCACGGCCTTGCCGAGCTCGAGGCCCAGATGCGTGGCGATTTCTTGGGAGAGCACCGGGTTTGCGTTACCGGTGAAGAGGACGGTATTGAGCAGCACGAGCCATCCTTTACGGAAAAGGACCCGTGGTCAGCCGCGTGTCCGGGTGAAAAAACAAAGGCCCCTAACGGTTAGATTAGCGGGCCGTGGAATAAAGCGCGAAAAACTTTGACTTCCGAAAGAAATTTGGCAGGGGAAGAAGGATTCGAACCTTCGCATGTCGGAATCAAAATCCGATGCCTTAACCAACTTGGCGACTCCCCTACACAGGACACTGCAGAGCTGCAGCACCCTATAACTTTCCAGCGCAAGCAACTTGCGTTGCTTTCTTAAAAACCAACTTGCGTCGATTTTTTGCTTAGGCCCAACCGTGAAGTGGGTGCTGATCTAAGCAGCGGCAGATTCTAGCATGAAAATCAGAGGGTAAATCCTCTTGCCAAAACTTTTTAACCGAAGTTAATTTGCCGTCTCCCTGCTCTTGCGCATCGCCAGACGCCAGTCTGGCGAATACCGCGCTTCCCGATCCCGTCATCCGGCTATTGCCAAACTCGGCTTCAAGAATTCGCAGCGCCTGAACGACTTGGGGGCAGCTTGCTTCGGCCGGCTTTTGCAGATCGTTACGACCGTAGCCATGCAGAAAACTCGCTATCCCTTCCTCGTTCAGCACAACGGGTTTGGCATCAATCTCGAGCCGCTCTTCAGCTAACTCTCCATTTTTGCGCTGCAACTCGTTGTGTGCAGGAAAGCCCGCTACTATAGCCACAGATTTTGACCTTGCCAAGAGGGGGCTGGAAAAAATTTGCTGTGTCGAGATGCTTTGGCCGGGTTTGAGGACCGCAAAACTCATGGGCGGCAGATCGATGGGATGGAGGATTTCCCCGATGCCTTCTACGAACGCGTGCCTTCCGCCCAGAAAAAACGGCACGTCCGCACCCAGGCTCAGGCCTAGCGAAAAAAGTTTTTCCAGCGGCCAGTTCAGCCCCCATAAACGATTCAAGGCAAGCAGGGTGGAGGCCGCATCCGAGGATCCGCCGCCCATGCCGGCGCCGGCGGGCAGGCGTTTCTCGATATGGATGTCGGCGCCCAGGCCGCAGCCGCTTTGCGCCTGCAGGGCGCGGGCCGCGCGCAGGCACAAATCATCGGCGGGCAGGGCGTCGCCTTGGTCATGCCGTGCAAGCTGGCCGTCAGCACGCTTTTCAAAATGCAAGGTGTCGGCCCAGTCGATCAGGGCGAAGATGGACTGCAGCAGGTGATAGCCGTCCGGCCGCTTGCCCACCACATGCAGAAAGAGATTGAGCTTGGCAGGCGCCGGGACGTCGTAAATGGCTTGCATGGCGAAGACAGGGGAAAAGAGAGAGAGGTGTTCAGGGCTCGATGCGGGCGCGCAGCACCACGGCCGGGTCGGCCAGATAGGGGCCACGGGTGGCGATGATCAGGCCTTGGCCGGCCTGGGCGTCGAAGCGCGAGGTGTCGATGCGCCAACCCAGTTGCTCAAAGCCTTGCGCGTTCTTGCCTTCCAGCGCGCGGCTGTCCATCTGCGGCCAGGGGCGGCCTTGCAGCCAGTCAAACAAGGCGGCAACGGGAATCGCCTCGCCCAGCAGTTCACGAGTTAGAGCATCGAGGTCCTCGAAGCTGCGATCGATCTCGGGCGTCTTCAGGTGCACCTCGCCGCCGCCCCAAGTCGCCCTGGCCAACAAGCTGCCCAGAGGGGTGCTGAGCTCCAACTGCCCGGCGGACGGCCGGCCATTCAGGTCAAAACCCACATTGCCACCGGTGGGCCGGCCGTTGGGCGTGTTGTTGACCTGGATGCTCAGGCGGCCATTCAGATGCACATCGCCCTCGGCCACTTGCAAAAGCGGTGGCGGGCGCTTTTCCAGGCTGCTGCAGGCGCTCAGGCCCAGCAGGCCGGCGCTGAAAAGAACGGCGAGCAAAACATGGCTCACAGGCCAACCTTCAGGCGCTTGATGGTTTCCTGCAAGGCCTCGTTCTTGGCGTCGCGCTGCATGCCTTCCTGCCAGATGCGGCGGGCTTCTGCCTGCTCGCCGCTGGCCCACAAGGCTTCGCCCAGATGGGCGGCGATCTCGGCGTCCGGCCGCGAGGCATAGCTCTGGCGCAGCAGGCGCACGGCCTCGGCCTTGTTGCCCAGGCGGAACTCGACCCAGCCCATGCTGTCCAGGATGAAGGGCTCATTGGGCACAAAGCTCAAGGCCTTGGCGATCAGGTTGCGGGCCTCGTCCAGGCGGATATTGCGCTCGGCCAGGGAATAGCCCAGGGCGTTGTAGGCGTGGTGATGGTCGGGCTTGATCTTGATGACCTTGCGCAGCAAGGCCTCCATCTCGTCGAAGCGGCTCAGCTTCTCGGCCATCATGGACTGCTCGTAAAGCATGTCGGCGTCATCGGGCAGGCGCTCGTTGGCCTTGGCCAGCAGCTCGTAGGCCAGCTGCCATTCACGCATATCGCGCAGCAGCTGTGACTCGGCCAGCAGCTTGCCGCGCAGCTTCTCCGGCGTGTCCTCGGCCATGGCTTGCACGACCTTGCGGGCCTCGCTCAGCCGGCCCTGGCGGGCCAGCAGGGAGGCGCGGCGGAACTGCGCCTCGGTGACGCGCTCGGCGCCGTCCACCTTGAGCAACCAGGCCTCGGCGGCCTGGAAGTCGCCGCGCATCTCGGCCGCCTGGGCCAGCATCAGCCAGGCTTGCTGGCGCGCCTCGCTATCGGCCTGGGCCTGGGCGGGCACGCTCGCCTCGGCGCTGCCTGGGGTCGCGGCGGCCTGGTCCAAGAGCTGCAGGTATTGATTCAAGGCGCTTTCGGCCTCGCGCGCATGGCGCAGGTCCAGTTCCAGCGCGCCCAGGGCGAACCAGGCGGTGGAGATGCTGGGCGCGGCTTCGGTGATGCTGCGGAACTCCCTGGCCGCGTCGCCGGCGCGCTGGGCTCTTGCCAGGGCTTGACCATAGGCCAGGCGCAGGGCGTGGTTGGCGGGCGTGGCGGCGAGCCGGGTCTTGATCAGCGCCTCGGCCGCGGTCTGGCTGGGCATCAGCTCCAGGGCCAGCTGCATAGGTTCATCGGACTCGGGGTATTGCTGGGCGATGTCCTTGGCGATCGCCAGGGCGCGGGCGCTGTCGCCCGCCTGGATGGCGAAGCGGGCCTGCGTCACGCGGGCGGCCAGGCGGGTCAGCGGCTGGGCGGCGGCCGCTTCCAGCACCGGGTCCAGCGTGGCCAAGACCTTCTTCGGCTCGGCCGCGCGCTGGAACAGGCGCGGCAGGGAGACCAGCACGCCAGGGCGCTGAGCCTCGGGCGTCAGGGCCAGCAGGGCACGCAGCGGCTCGGCCACCTCGGCCGGGCGGTTCAGCAAGGCCAGCAGCTGGACGGTCATCTGCTGGGCGGCGGTGGACTTGGGCAGGGTCTCGCGCCAGGCCTTGGCGGCCAGCAAGGCCTGGTCGCCGGCACGGGCCTGCAGGGCGATGCTGACGACGCGGGTGAACAGCTCCTCATCGCTGCTGCGGCGAGCCGCGTCCAGCAGCACTTGATAGGCCACGCCGGGCTGGCCGGCGCGCAGCTCCAGCTCGCCCACCAGCAATTGGTAGAACAGCGGGGCATCCAGATCCGAGTTGAGCGGCTTGGCCGTCTCGGCCTCGGCCTTGCTTGCGGCGAATGCGGCGAGGGCAGGAGCGGCGAGCAGGCCTGCGCACAGCAGGGAGGCCAGAAGACTGCGCTTGATACGGGGTCCGCCGCGGCGGAAAGACTCGGGCATGAAAGCTCCTGCGTGAAATGCTCGCCCATTCTGCCCCGATATGATCGCCCCCATGCCCGAGCTCCCCGAAGTCGAAGTCACCCGCCGCAGCTTTGCGGACGCCATTGCCGGTGCCGAGGTGGCCCAGCTGCGCCTGGGCAAACCCTTGCGCTGGCCCCTGGGGCAGGCGGCCGAGGCCTTGCAGGGCGGGCGCATCGGCGCGGTGCTGCGCCGAGGTAAATATTTGTGGCTGCCGGTCTCCGCCCCGGTGGAGCGCGGTGGCCTGCTGCTGCATCTGGGCATGTCGGGCTCGCTGGCCTTCACGCCGCAGGCCGATCTGCGCGGCTCGCCGCCCGGCCCGCATGACCATTTTGATTTGCAGACCGATAGAGGTCTGCTGCGCCTGACCGACCCGCGCCGCTTTGGTGCCGTGGTCTGGTCCGAGGCCCTGGACGCCGGCCCCGCCGCCAAACTGCTGGCCGGGCTGGGCATGGAACCTTTTGATGCGCGCTTCAACGGCGAGCATCTGCACGCGGGCCTGAGCGGCCGCCGGGTGGCGATCAAGCTGGCTCTGCTGGCCGGCGACATCGTGGTGGGCGCCGGCAATATCTACGCCTGCGAGGCCCTCTTCATCGCCGGCATCAACCCAAGGCTGGCCGCCGCCAAGCTCAGCCGGCCGCGGGCCGAACGCCTGGCACTGGCGGTGCGCGGCGTGCTGGCCCAGGCCGTGGAGGCGGGCGGCACGACCTTGCGCGACTTCAAGGACGCCCATGGCGTGGCCGGCAGCTTCCAGATGCAGGCTCGGGTCTATGGCCGCGAAGGCCTGCCCTGTTTTGATTGCGGCACACCCATACGCCGCATCGTCCAGGGTCAGCGATCGACGTTTTTCTGTCCCCAATGCCAAAAGAGATAAAAGAGATGAATGCATTCGCCACCTTGCTGGTGGCCTGGCAGCGCAGCCATGGGCGCAACAGCCTGCCCTGGCAGAACACGCGCGACCCTTATCGTGTCTGGCTGTCGGAAATCATGCTGCAGCAGACCCAGGTGACGACGGTGCTGGGTTACTACCAGCGCTTTCTGGAGCGCTTCCCCACCGTCAGCGATCTGGGCGCGGCCACGCTGGACGAGGTGCTGGCCATGTGGGCCGGCCTGGGCTATTACAGCCGGGCGCGCAATCTGCACGCCTGCGCGCAGACGGTGCGCGAACGGCATGGCGGAGAGTTCCCACGCACGGCCGCGGCCCTGCAGGAGCTGCCCGGCATAGGCCGCTCCACCGCGGCGGCCATCGCCGCCTTCTGCTTTGCCGAACGGGTGGCGATACTGGACGGTAACGTCAAGCGCGTGCTGACCCGCTTGCTGGCTTTTGACGGCGATCTGGCCAGCAGCGCGCAGGAGAAAAAGCTCTGGCAGCTGGCCACTGAGCTGCTGCCTGCGGCCGAGGACATGATTGCCTACACCCAGGGCCAGATGGATCTGGGCGCCAGCATCTGCTCGCCGCGCGCGCCGCAATGCCTGTTGTGCCCGGTCAGCGAGCTGTGCCTGGCGCGCGCCCAGGGCGAGCCCACGCGCTTCCCGGTCAAGACCAAAAAGCTCAAGCGCAGCCAGCGTGAAAACTGGTGGTTGTGGCTGGAACACGAGGGCCAGGTCTTGCTGCAGCAGCGCCCGGCCAAGGGGGTGTGGGCGGGGCTGTGGAGCCTGCCCTTGTTCGAGGACGAGGCAGCCTTGCAGACGGCGGCCCGGTGTCTGGGCGCACCGCTGGAAACCATGCCGCGCATCCAGCATGCGCTGACCCACTTCGACTGGACCCTGCATACCCAGCGGGCCGAGCTCAAGCAGCGGCCCGCTGATGCCTGGTTCGGTGGAGAATGGGTGGCACGCGAGCGCCTGGCCGAATACGCCTTGCCGGCGCCGCTCAAAAAAATGATCGTGAGCTGATAGGCGATTCAAAAGCGGGAGCTTTGGGAATGAATGCAAGTTTGAAATCGACCGTGGAATCGGCCCTGGTGGCCTTGCTGGCCGCTGCCAGCTGCCTGTGGTTTTTGATCTCGGCGGCCGACAGTGCCGACCCGGCGGCTTCGCGCGTGGCGCTGCTGGCCCTCGGGCTGGCGGCCAGCCTGGCGGCGCATTGGGCCTTTATGGGCATTCTGGTCAAGCGCAGCGGCCGCTCGCTCTGGCTGTGGCTGCCCCTGCTGGTGATCTTTATGCCTGTGGGTACGGCCGTGCTGCTGGCCCTGATCGTCTCCAGCGACAAGGAGTCGGCCCTGCCGGGCTCGGCCCCCAGCCCCGAGGCTTGAGGCCTCGCTTGACGCTTCAATCGCTTGTGCGCAAGAAGCGAATAAGCAAACAAGAAAGCATTGTTTAGAAAATCTCGGGTTAACACCTAAATTGCGAAGGCGCCAACAAGAGCGTGCAGTAGAAACAAACCTCGCAATGATCCCCGCCTTCCCGTCGATCCGGGCCACAGCCGCCCCATCGAATCTGTCCGCCTTCTCTTCCGACACTTCGCCACGAATGTGTTGACGGCGCGCGCCGCCTGGTCTTGAGCCCTTACCGGGGCAGCTTCGGTCCCGACCCGGACTTTTCCTTTTCGCTTCCCAAAAAATCATGTTGCTGAAACCCTCAGTACTGGCCGCTGCATTGGCCGCCGCCTTCCTGCCCGCTCATCTGCTGAGCGCCCAAGCCCAAGCCGCCGACAAGGGCGACCGCCTGGAGCGCGTCACCGTCACCGGCTCCAACATCCTCAGCACCCAGCGCGAGGGAGCTAACCCCGTGCAGACACTGACGGCCAAGGACATCGCCGCCAGCGGCAAGACCACCTTGCCCGAGTTGCTGCGCTCCCTCACGGCCAATAGCGGCAATAGCTTTAACGAGCAGTTCACCGGCAGCTTCTCGGCCGGCACGGCGGGCATGTCGCTGCGCGGCCTGGGCCAGCAGAACACCTTGGTGCTGGTCAACGGCCGCCGCGTCGCGCCCTATGCCACGGCGCAAAACATGCAAGAGGTCTTCTCCGACCTGAACAGCCTGCCCCTGGCCGGCGTGCGCCGCATCGAGATCCTCAAGGACGGGGCCTCGGCCTTGTACGGCTCGGACGCCATCGCCGGCGTGGTCAACATTCTTTTGTACGAGGACTTCCAGGGCAGCGAGATCCGCGTGGGTTTGGGCAGTTCGACCGAGGGCACGGGCCAGCGCGAGCGCAGCCTGGAGCTGCGCCACGGCTTCGGCGATCTGACGGCCGATCGCTACAACCTCAGCCTGAGCTTTGACGCCGTCAAGCGCGACCGTCTGGACCAGAGCCAGGTGGCATGGCTGCGCGATAACGACTTCCGCAATCAGGGCGGCGGCAGCCTGGCCTGGGTGGCCAGCAACTATCTGGGCAGCGACCCCACGAACAAGCTGGGCGGCGAGCAAGGCCCGCTCAAACTCGTCAACTACGCTGACATCTCGCCCGGCAAGACCGGCACCGTGCTGGCCTATAACCCGGCGCAGTACAAGACCTTGATCCCCGGTGTGGAGCGCTACCACGCCTCGGCCCGCGGCACTTACCGCATCAACGACAACATCGATGCCTATGCCGAGGTTCTGCTGGGCAAGTCGCGGGCGGAGCTGATCTTCGCGGCCCCGCTGACGGTCTCCAGCAGCCTGCGCGCCTGGAATGACAAGACCCAGTCGCTGGACAGCATCTCGGTCGCCCTGCCCAAGGATCACCCCAACTACCCGGCCAGCGGCTCCAATGTGCTGACCGCCACCTTGTTCGATCTGGGCCCGCGCATGAAGCAGGACTCGGTGCAATTCCAGCGCCTGCTGGCCGGTGCGCGCGGCACGACGGGCGCCTGGGACTGGGAGGCCTCGGTCCTGCAATCCGGCAGCCGCATGCGCGAGACGGCGCAGAACTTCGTCAACCGCTACGAGTTCGAGCGCGCGCTCAAGGCCGGCAGCTACAACTTCGCCGAGCAGAGCAAGAATAGCGAGGCCCAGCGCCAGGCCTTGCGCCTGTCCACGCTGCGCCCGGCCGAGACCGAGCTGTATGCGCTGGACGCTAACGCATCCGCCGAGCTGACCAAGCTGCCGGCCGGCCCGCTGGGCTTTGCCGCCGGCCTGCAGCTGCGGCATGAGCGCATGGACTCACGCACTTCGGAGGCCGTGCTCTCAGGCACCGAGCTGCGCCCGGCCATCAACATCATCCAGGGCTCGCGCCGCGTCAGCGCCGGCTATGCCGAGTTCAACGCGCCCCTGCTCAAGACGCTGACCTTGAACGTGGCCGGCCGCCTCGACCATTACAGCGACTTTGGCGCCGCTTTTTCGCCCAAGGCCAGCCTGCGCTACCAGCCGGCCGCCTGGCTGGTGTTGCGCGGCAATGCCTCGCAAGGCTTCCGCGCGCCCTCGCTGCCCGAGAATACGCAGAGCACGGGCGTTAGCTACGGTTCGGTGGTCGACCCGCGCGACCCCATCTCGCCCACCGTGGCGCGTGGCGTCACCAATCTGACTGCCGCCAACCCCGCGCTCAAGCCCGAGCGCTCGCGAAATCTGAACTTCGGCATCGTCGTTTCGCCGGACGCGCAGACCAGTTTCGGCATCGACTATTTCAATATCCGGCAACAGGATTTGATAGACACCGAGACCGCCAAATACATCGTTGACAACGAGCAGAATCTGCCCGGCCGCATCGCGCGCGACGAGCAGGGCCGCATCGTCTCCATCACCCGCCAGTTCAAGAACCAGGGCGAGCGCACGGTCTCGGGCTTTGACATCGAGGCCAGCCGCGGCTTTGGCCTGGGCGAGCTGGGCCAGCTCAAGCTCAGGGCCCAGATCAGCCGCCTTTTGCAGTTCAAGGCCGCACCAGCCGAGGGCGAGGCCCCCATCAATGGCGCGGGTAGCAATGAGTTCGGCTCCCTGCCGATCTGGCGCAGCACCAGCAGCGCCAACTGGAGCCTGGGCGGCTGGAGCACGACCCTGAGCTGGAACCATGTGGGCGGCTACGGCCAGACCTATCGCCCGACGGCGGCCCATGCCGAGTCGGTGGGCAGCATCAACACCGTGGACCTGAATGTGGACTGGCAGATCAGCCCGCGCCTGCTGGCCACCGCCACCGTGCAGAACCTGGCGGCCAGCCAGCTGCCCTGGGATGCTTCCACCGGCACCTTTGATGGCAGCCAGGGCGACCCGCGCGGCCGCTTCCTGGGCCTGAAGGCGCAGTACAGGTTTTAAGTTAGCGACTCGCTGAATTGACGAAGGGCGTACCCGCCAGCAAGCGGGTACGCCCTTGATTCATTTCAGTTATCCATGGCGTTCATGCCCCACCCGCGACGCATGAAACGAATACCGAAAGTCAACCACAGAGTCACAGAGACACAGAGAAGACAAGCTTTGAATTCCTCTGTGTCTCTGTGACTCTGTGGTCGTATTTGAATTTGGCGTTTCACTTCAGCGCGCGTCCAGCTCCCGGTGCCGCTTGAGCACCTGGCCGTGGTCGGCGAATTTGCGGGCCAGGGTCTCGACCAGATAGACCGAGCGGTGCTGGCCGCCGGTGCAGCCAATCGCCACGGTCAGATAACTGCGCTGGTCGGCGGCATAGCTGGGCAGCCAGGTGGCCAGAAAGCCGGCGATCTGGCCCAGCATCAAGCTCACCTCGGGCTGGGCCTCCAGATAGGCGGCCACCGGCGCGTCGCGGCCGTTGAGCGGGCGCAGCTCGCGGTCGTAATAGGGGTTGGGCAGCACCCGCACATCGAACACCAGATCGGCATCGCTGGGCACGCCATGCTTGAAGGCGAAGGACTCGAACACCAGGGTCAGGGCCGTGCCGTCCACCACCACCAGATCGCGCACCCAGGCGCGCAGCTGGGCCGGGCGCAGCTGGCTGGTGTCCAGCACGGTGGACTCCACCCGCAGGGCGCTGAGCAGCTCGCGCTCCAGGGCGATGGCGTCCAGCAGGGCGCGGTGCTGGTCTTCGCCGTCGTCCTGCGGGCCCGCGCCGAGCGAGGACTGGTCCTGGCGCAGGGGGTGGGGGCGGCGGGTCTCGGAGAAGCGGCGCATCAGCGCCTCGGTATTGGCGTCCAGAAAGATGGAGCGCACGGCCACGCCCTCGGTGCGCAGCTGCTTGATCAG
Organism: Roseateles oligotrophus; assembly: GCF_014204525.1. GTDB lineage: Bacteria > Pseudomonadota > Gammaproteobacteria > Burkholderiales > Burkholderiaceae_C > Paucibacter_A > Paucibacter_A oligotrophus_A. Next base: position 74,429 of record NZ_JACHLP010000011.1, on the reverse strand, counting down.
GGGCAGCAGCAGGGGCAGGGAGCCGGCCCGGCGCACATCCACCGCAATCGCCACATGGCGCTTGCCGCGCTGCTGCTCCAGGCGCAGAAAGTCCAGCAGCAGCTCGGCGGGCAGATTGTCCACGCAGAAAAAGCCGGCGTCCTCCAGCGCGTGCATGGCGACGGACTTGCCGCCGCCCGACATGCCCGTGACCAGCACCACATCGCTGTGCTCGGCCTTGGGGCTGGCCGTGGGCGTGCTGCTCTTGCTCATGATTTGGCCTTCTTGGTTTTAAGGGGGGCGCTGGCGGAAAGATCCAGCATCTCCTGCGCATGCGCGATGCTGGTGGAGGACAGGCGCTCGCCGCCCAGCATGCGGGCGATCTCGGCCGTGCGGGCCTCGCCCGCCACCGGGCGCACGCTGCTGAGGGTCTGGCCGGCCTGCAAGGCCTTGGCGACGACCAGATGCTGGTCCGCGCAGGCGGCCACCTGGGGCAGGTGGGTGACGGCCAGCACCTGGCGCTCGCGGCCTAACTGCTTCATCAAGCGGCCCACGGTCTCGGCCACGGCGCCGCCGACGCCGGCATCGATCTCGTCAAAGATCAGCGTGCCCACGCCTTGCTGGCCGCTGCACTGCTGGCTGGCCGTGACGGCGATGGCCAGGGCGATGCGCGAGAGCTCGCCGCCCGAGGCCACCTTGGACAGCGGCCGCGGCGCGCTGCCCGCATGGCCGGCGACCAGGAACTCGGCCGACTCCAGGCCATAGCTCTGCGCCTGCTCCTGCGGCGCCAACGCGATCTCGAACACGCCGCCTGTCATGCCCAGCTGCTGCATGGCCTGGCTCACGGCGGCGGCCAGCTGGGGCGCGGCGGCCTTGCGGGCGGCGCTGACTATTTTTGCCTCCGCACCAAAGGCCTTGTTGGCCTGGGCCAGGGCGGCTTCCAGCGCGTCCAGATCGCTGGCCGCGTCCAGGGCTTGCAGCTCGGCTCGCCACTGGGCCAGCAGGGCCGGCAGCTCCTGCGGCGTGCGGCGGTAGCGGCGGGCCAGGGTCAGCCAGGCGGAGACGCGCTCGTCCAGCTCCTGCATGCGCGAGGGCTCCAGCTCGCTGCCGTGCAGATAGGTGCTGAGCGTGTGGGCGGCGTCCTGCGCTTGCGCCTGCGCGCCGCGCAAGGCCTCGACGGCGGGCAGCAGGGCGGCGTCGTAGTCCAGCACTTTTTCCAGCTGGTCCAGGGCCTGGGTCAGCAGGGCTTCGGCGCTAGGCTCGGCCTCGCTGAGGGCCTCCAGCGAGGCGCGGGCCGCGTCCATCAGGGATTGGGCGTGGGAGAGCTTCTGGTGCTCGGCGTTCAGCTCATCCCACTCGTCCTCGCCGGGGGCCAGGCGTGCCAGCTCGCCGATCTGCCAGGCCAGGCGTTCGCGCTCGCGCAGCAGCTCACCCTGGCGGGTCTGGGCGGCGGCCAGGGCGTCGCCGGTGCTCTTCAGGGCCTGGTAGCTGGCGGCCAGGGCCGTGGTGTTGAGGCCGGCGTAGTCGTCCAGCAGGGCGCGCACGGCGGCTGGCCGGGTCAGGCCTTGCCAGGCATGCTGGCCGTGTATGTCCAGCAAGCTGTCGGCCAGCTCGCGCAGTTGAGTGACGGTGGCGGCGCTGCCATTGATCCAGGCGCGGCTCTTGCCCTGGCTGTCGATGACGCGGCGCAGCAGCAGGCTGCCGGACTCATGCTCGAAGCCGGCCTCGTCCAGCCAGGCGCCCAGCTGGGCGGGGCGGTCGAACTCGGCCGAGATATCGGCCCGGGCCGCGCCCTCGCGCACCACGCCGGCATCGCCGCGGCTGCCCAGCGCCAGCTGCAGGGCGTCGATCAGGATGGACTTGCCGGCGCCGGTCTCGCCGGTCAGCACCGAGAAGCCGGCATGGAAGTCCAGCTCCATTTCGGGGACGATGACAAAGTCCCGCAGGCTCAGTCTTCTCAACATATGCAAAGGCCTCGGATGTGGGAATTCAACTCACGCCTTCGTACCAGCGCAGCTTGCGGCGCAGGGTGGCGTAATAGCTCCAGCCCTTGGGGTGCAGAAAGCAGACCTGGTGGGTGGAGCGGCGCACGGTGATGCGGTCGCCGTGCAGCAGGCTGGCCAGGCTTTGCATATCGAAGTTCACGCTGGCGTCGCGGCCGGCCACGATCTCCATGCGCACCTCGCCGGTGTCCGGCAGCACGATGGGGCGGTTGGACAAGGTGTGCGATGCAATCGGCACCAGCAGCCAGCCGGCGATGGAGGGGTGGAGGATGGGCCCGCCGGCCGACAGCGCGTAGGCGGTGGAGCCGGTGGGGGAGGCGACGATGATGCCGTCCGCCCGCATATTGGCGACGAACTCGTCGCCCACATCGACCCGCAGCTCCACCATGCTGGCGGTGGCGCCGCGGCTCACCACCACATCGTTGAGGGCAAAACCTTCAAAAATGCTGCGCTCGTCGCGCCAGACGGCGCCTTCCAGCATGGGGCGTTTTTCGGTCTCGAAGTCGCCGCCGAGTATGGCCAGCAAGGCCTCTTGATAGCGTTCGATCGAGATGTCGGTGATGAAGCCCAGCCGGCCCTGGTTGATGCCCACGCAGGGCACGCCGTAACGGGCCATCTCGCGGGCAAAGCCCAGCATGGTGCCGTCGCCGCCGACCACGATGGCCAGATCGCAGCGCTGGCCCAGCTCCTCGTTGGACAGGGCGTCAAAGCTGGTGATGCCGGTGTTCAGCGCCGTGTCGCGTTCCAGCGAAACGTCCAGGCCCTGGCGCAGGACGAAATCGGCTATCTCCTCCAGGATGGGCCGGATGCCCCGAGCCTGATGCTTGCCCACGATTGCAACATGTTGGAAGGGTTTGGCCATGCGAAGAATTACACCACAGCACCATGGCGCTTCCCTGGGAAATGGGCGCTGAATTCCTGCCCCGCCGCTTGCTGCGCCTGGCTGTACTTACAATGGCGCCATGCTCGACGAGCGATCCAAATCCCTGCTGAAAACACTGGTTGAACGCTATATCGCGGATGGTCAGCCCGTGGGCTCGCGCACGCTCTCCAAGGCCTCGGGCCTGGAGCTCAGCCCCGCCACCATACGCAATGTGATGGCCGACCTGGAGGAGCTGGGCCTGATCGCCAGCCCCCACACCAGCGCCGGCCGCATCCCCACGGCGCGCGGCTACCGCCTGTTCGTCGACACCATGCTGACGGCCCAGCCCGCCTCCTTGCTGGGCGCCGACGCCCGGCCGCTGGACGCCCATCTGCAGCCCGACCAGCCCCAGCGCGTCATCGCCAGCGCGGCGGCCCTGCTGTCCAACCTCTCCAACTTCGTCGGTGTGGTGACGGCGCCGCGCAAGCCCAGCGTCTTCCACCACATCGAGTTCCTGCGTCTGGGCGAGCGGCGGGTGCTGGTCATCATGGTCTCGCCCGCCGGCGATGTGCAGAACCGCGTCATCTTCACCGCGCAGGACCTGAGCCAGGCCGAGCTGGCCGAGGCCAGCAACCGCCTGAACGCCAGCTATGCCGGCCTGAGCCTGGAAGCGGTGCGCGAGCGGCTCAAGTCAGAGGTGGACGCCTTGCGCGGCGAGATCGCCGCGCTGATGAGCGCCGCCGTGCAGGCCGGCACCGAGGCCATGGCCGAGGAGCAGGAGCGGGTCGTCATCTCCGGTGAACGCAATCTCTTGACCGTGCAGGATTTCGGTAACGATATGGGCAGCCTGCGGCGCCTGTTCGATATGTTCGAGCAAAAGACCCAGCTGATGCGCTTGCTCGACGTCTCCAGCCGCGCCGAGGGCGTGCGCATTTATATCGGCGGCGAAAGCCAGGTCGTGCCCTTTGAAGAGCTGTCCATCGTCTCCTCGCCCTACGAGGTCGACGGCCAGATCGTCGGCACCCTGGGCGTCATCGGCCCCACCCGCATGGCCTACGAGCGCATGATCCAGATCGTCGACATCACCTCGCGGATGATCAGCCAGGCCTTGTCGCAGAAGTGAATGCGGGGGTAGCCGGCTTGGTGTTTTTCAAGGCCGTGCGAAAGTCTCGCTACAATCCGCGCCTTCCGGTGCAATGCCGGAACAACCCCAGGCCAAAAGCCATACGCAAGACCCGGGGGCCGTTAGCTCAGTTGGTTAGAGCAGAGGACTCATAATCCTTTGGTCGCAGGTTCAAGTCCTGCACGGCCTACCAAAATTTCTGCATCGCCCCCTTGGGCGGATGCGTCAGCCGCGCCATCGGCTTTGCCTTGCCTGCTCGTCACAGGGCCGCAATCCACACCTTGCAGAAGTAGACGCGCATTATCTAAGTTATGCGCCGATTCTTACGGCCGAATTTGCAGTATTACCCGAGTAGGCAGAAAGAACTGGCGTCTTGCCGCGGGCTGAGGTAGAAGGACCGCCTGTCGCGCCAAAATGGCTTGGCGGTTGGCGAGCTGATTTGCTGTCTCTGGCACCTTGGTGTGCGATCAGGAGGGCGAAGATGTGCGGAAACCTCTCGATGGATGAAGCGCCTGCGCAGGGGGCTGACTTCAATGTGCATCCGGTCGCGGATGCCGGCGCCGAGCCGCCGAGCCTGTGGCGAACCCGCAGCACAGCCGCCGCGGCGGCCTTGGTGCCCGTGGCGACGGCGGCCCGCCCGGTGCCCATGCGCGAGGAATTGCCCCAGGCTTGCTTGATTCGCGACCAGGCCTTGCAATGCCTGCAGCAGACGCTGGATGCTTTCAAGCAAGGCGATTTGATCGAGCTGGCTGGCTTGCGCGGCGTCATCGACTCGGTGCTGGCCTCGGTGCAGCGTCAGCCGGCGGCGCTGATCAATCTGGCGCGCATCAAGTCCGCGGGAGATTGCCATTATGCGCATGCGGTCTCGGTCGGCGTGCTGATGGTGGCTTTGGCCCACCATCTGGGCTGGGAGGAAGAGGCTTGCCGCGATTGCGGCCTGGCCGGCATGCTGCAGGATCTGGGCATGAGCGAGTTGCCGCCCGACTTGCTGGACCAGCACGCCCCGCTCAGCGCCAGCCAGTTCCGCCAGGTGCGCGAGCATGTGGGCCGCGGGCATGCGCTCTTGCTGCGCTCAGGCATGGAGGAGGGGCCTTGGATGCAGGCGGCCTTGCAGCATCATGAACGTTGCGATGGCAGTGGCTACCCGGCCGGCCTGCTGGCCGAGCAGATCGCGCCGGTGGCACGCATGGGCGCGATCTGCGATGTGTATGACGCCCTCACCTCGGAGCGTGCGCATCGCCCGGCCTGGACCCCCGTGCAGGCCATGGCCGCGATGGCGGCGGCCCGTGGGCAGTTTGACCGGGCCCTGCTGGCCGCCTTCATCAAGCTGGTGGGCGTCTACCCGGTGGGCACCATGGTGCGCCTGGCCTCGCAGCGCCTGGCCCTGGTGATCGAGTCGCGGGCGGAGGCGCCGCGCCAGCCCTTGTTGCAGCCCTTTTTTTCGCTGCGCACCGGATCCCGGACGCAGGAGGATCGCATCGATCTGATGCGGGAACCCAATGCGGAGAGGATTCTGCAGGTGGAGAACCCCAAGACCTGGGGCTTTCGGGATCTGGACGCGCTGTGGCTGGGGCGCGCGGCTTGAGTGGTGCCGTGGGCGCCTCCCCTGTGCCGCCGCCGGCCTCACAATGCCAGCATGAATTCCGCCCCACACTCCGAGCCGCCCGCCGCGCCCGGCCCACTGAAGATTCTGGGCAAGGCCTCGTCCATCAATGTGCGCAAGGTCTTGTGGCTGTGCGCCGAGCTGGGCCTGGTGTATCAGCACGAGGCCTGGGGCTCCGGCGAGCGGGATACCCAGCTGCCGGAGTTCCTGGCGCTCAACCCGAATGCCATGGTGCCGGTGCTGCTGGACGGCGATTTTGTGCTGTGGGAGTCCAATAGCATCTGCCGTTATCTGGCCGCCCGCCAGGGCCGCAGCGATCTGCTGCCCCACGAGCCCCAGGCGCGCGCCCGGGTGGAGCAGTGGATGGACTGGCAGGCCGGCGAGCTGAACAATGCCTGGCGCTATGCCTTTATGAGCCTGGTGCGCAAGAGCCCGGCCCATGCCGACCCGCAAACCCTGGCCGCCGGCATCCAGAACTGGAACCGCCATATGCAGATGCTGGAGCAGCAGCTGGGCCGCAGCACCGGGCACTTCGTCACCGGTGAGCATTTCACGCTGGCCGATATCGTGCTGGGCCTGTCCACCCATCGCTGGGCGATGGCGCCGATGGACGAGGCCTTGAGGCCGCAGCTGCCGCGTGTGCAGGCTTATTACCAGCGGCTCAGCGAGCGCCCGGGCTTTCTGGCCCATGGCCGCAACGGCCTGCCCTGAGGCGGCCGCGTTTTTTTGATTGCACACAAGGATTTCCATGCCGCCACCCAGCACCCATTCCTGCTCTGCCGTCAGCCTGGCCGCGCCGACCGCCGCCGATGCACAGGAGCTGCTGGGCTTTGAACTGGCCAATCGCGAGTTCTTTGAGTCCATGATCAATGCGCGCCCGGCCGGCTACTACTCCCTGGAGGGGGTGCGCGCTGCCATCGCCCAGGCCGAGCAGGACGCGCGCGAGGACCAGGGCTATCAATTCCTGCTGCGCGACGGCGAGCACCGCCTGGCGGGCCGCATCAACCTCAGCCATGTGCGGCGCGCGAACTTCCATGCAGCCTCCCTGGGCTATCGCATCGGGGCCGATTTTCAGGGCCGCGGCCTGGCCAAGGCGGCCATGCGCCTGGTCCTGGTCGAGGCCTTTACCCGCCTGGGCCTGGAGCGCCTGGACGCCACGGCCCGGCCCGAGAACATCGGCTCGCTGCGGGTGCTGCTGTCCGGCGGTTTCCGCCAGTTCGGCCACTCGCGCCGCAGCTTCGAGCTGGGCGGCGAGTGGTTTGATCTCCTGCACTTTGAGCGCCACGCCGCCGACTGGCGCATCGCCCAGGGCCAGCTCAGCTGAAGTGAAGCAAGGCGGCCGCCTGCGCCGCCGCCACGCTGCCTTCGTCGGTGGGCACGACCCAGACCTCGATGCTGCTGCCCGCCGCATGCAGCGGCCGGATGGCCTCGCCCAGGGCCGCGGCATTGGCCTCGGCGTCCAGGCGCAGGCCCAGAAAACCCAGGCCCGTGCAGAGATCGGCCCGCAAGACCGCATCGTGCTCGCCGATGCCGCCGGTGAAGGCCAGCACATCCAGCCCGCCCAGCACCGCGATCAGGCTGCCGGCCTCGCGCCGCAGGCGGTAGGCAAACAGGCGCAGAGCCTCTTGCGCGCGCGGCTCGCTGCTGGCGCGCAGGCGGCGCATATCGGCCGTCAGGCCCGAGACGCCCTTCAGCCCCGCGCGGCGATAGAGCAAGTCCTCCAGCCGCGCCGCATCCCAGCCCTGGTGCAGCAGGTGTAGCAGCAGGCCCGGGTCGACCGCGCCGCTGCGCGTGCCCATCATCAAGCCGTCCAGGGCCGAGAAGCCCATGCTGGTGGCGATGCTGCGGCCCGCCCGCGTGGCGCAGAGGCTGGCGCCATTGCCCAGATGGGCCAGCAGGGCGCGGGCACCGCTGGCGCGAGCGCGGGCCGAATGCTCGTGCAGGCGCTGGTTCAGATAGTCGTAGGACAGGCCGTGAAAACCGTAGCGCCGCACGCCCGCCAGGGCCGGCTCCTCGCTGGCCGGCGGCAGGGCGTAACGCTGTTCCTCGGCGGGCAGCTGGGCGTGGAAGGCGGTGTCGAAGCAGGCGATCTGGGGCAGGCCGGGCCAGGCCTGGGCAAAGCGCTGCAGGCCGTCCAGATTGTGCGGCTGGTGCAGCGGGGCCAGGGGCTCGAAGCGGCGTAGCCGGGCCAGGATCTGGGCGTCGACCCGGACCGGCCCGTCGAAGAGGCCGCCGCCATGCACGATGCGGTGGGCCACGGCCCGCAGATTTGGCGTGGCCGCCAGCAGCGTTTGCAGTGCCTGCAAGGCGGCGTCGAAAGGCGTTTGGCCCGCGCTCAGGGCTAGGGCCTGCTCGGCTTGGCCGGCCTGTTTGAGCCTGGGTGTGCCGCCCGGCTCCAGGCCCTCGAAGCTGCCGCTCAAGTGTGGGTGCCGGGCGCCCAGGGCGTAGAGGCCGAACTTGAGCGAAGAAGAGCCCGCGTTGACGGCCAGGATCTGGCCCTGCTCCCCGGCTTTCATACGCGGGGTGCGGCTTCTCTTTGCGCCATGTCCAGCGCGAGCACGGCGGCCAGCGCGGCCGAGGCCATGCGGCTGCTGGGCCCGTCGGCACGGCTGGTTAGCGCAATCGGCACTTTGGCGCCCAGCACCACGCCGCAGCTGGAGGCGCCGGCCATGTACTCCAGCAGCTTGGCCAGCATATTGCCGCTCTCCAGATCGGGCACGATCAGCGCATCGGCATCGCCGGCCACCGGCGAATCAATGCCTTTGATGCGGGCCGCCTGCAGGGAGATGGCGTTGTCAAAAGCCAGCGGGCCGTCCAGCACACCGCCCTTGATCTGGCCGCGCTGGGCCATCTTGCACAGGGCGGCGGCGTCCAGCGTGGAGGCGATTTTTTCCGTCACCGTTTCGACGGCGGAGAGCAGGGCGATCTTGGGCTGCGCCACACCCAGGGCCTGGGCCAGCTGGATGGTGTTGCGCACGATGTCGGCCTTGTCCTCCAGGCCGGGCGCGATATTGATGGCCGCGTCGCTCAGCAGCAGGGGCTTGGGGTAGCTGGGGATGTCGAAGCGGAACACATGCGAGACGCGCCGCCCGGTGCGCAGGGCGGGCTCTTGCAGCAGGGCCCGCATCAGCTCGTCGGTATGCAGGCTGCCTTTCATCAGCATGCGGGCCTCGCCCGCCACGGCCAGGGCCACGGCGCGGGCGGCGGCCGCATGGCTGTGCGGCACGGCCTCGATGCGGCAGGCGCTCAGGTCCAGGCCATGCTGCTGTTCAAGCGCGCGCAGCCTGGCCTCGGGGCCGACCAGAATCGGCGCGATCAGGCCGCGCCGCGCGGCTTCCAGCGCGCCCTCCAGCGACTCGATATCGCAGGGGTGGACCACCGCGCAGGGCAGGGCCGCGCCCAGCTGGAGGCTGCCGACCCAAGCCTCCAGGCGGGCGCGCGGGTTGAAGAGCTGCAGCTCCGGCAGCTCGGGCCGCGGCCGGCTGATCTTGTGCCTGGGCGCCAGCACGGTGGCCAGGCCGCTGATGACGCGCTCGCCTTTTTGATTGAGGGCCTGGCAGTCCAGCTTGACGATGCCGGAGGCGGCCTGCTTCTCGCTCACCGTCAGCACGATGCTGAGGGTGTCGCCGAGATGCACCGGTCTGTGGAAGCTCAGCGTTTGCTCCAGATAAATGGTGCCGGGGCCGGGGAACTCATTGCCCAGCACCGAGCTGATCAGGGCGCCGCCCCACATGCCGTGGGCGATCACGCCGTGAAAGCGGGTGCTCTCGGCGTACTCGGCATCCAGATGCGCCGGGTTGAGGTCGCCCGAGACGGCGGCAAAGGCCTGGATGTCGGCCAGGCTGAGGCTGCGCACCAGGCTGGCCGTCTGGCCCACAGCGAGTTCGTCAAAAGTGATGTTCTGCATCATCGGGATTCTCGTTATTTCGGGCTTTGTTTGCGGGTCCATTTCAGCGCCTGCGCATCATCAGAAACACCGCCGGCACGACAAACAGCGACAGCAGCGGCGCCGTCACCATGCCGCCCAGCATAGGTGCGGCAATGCGGCTCATCAGCTCCGAGCCGCTGCCGCTGCCCCAGACGATGGGCAGCAGGCCGGCCAGGATCACCGCCACCGTCATCGCCTTGGGCCGCACGCGCTGCACCGCGCCCTCGCGGATGGCGTCCAGCAGCTGCTGCGCTGTCGGCAGCGCGCCGTCCGGGCAGCGTTCGGCCAGGGCGTGTTTCAGGTAGATCAGCATCACGACGCCGAATTCGGCCGCCACGCCGGCCAGGGCGATGAAGCCCACGCCGGTGGCGATCGAGAGCTTGTAGCCCAGCAGATACAGGAACCAGGCGCCGCCGGTCAGCGCGAAGGGCAGCGTGGCCATGATCAGCAAGGCCTCGTCCAGCCTGGAGAAGGTCAGGTAGAGCAGCAGAAAAATGATCATCAAGGTGGCCGGCACGACCAGCTTCAGCCGGGTGTTGGCCCGCTCCAGGTACTCGAACTGGCCCGAGTAGGCGAGGCTCACCCCGGGCTCCAGCTTGAGCTGGCTGGCCACGGCGGCGCGCAGATCCTGGGCCACCGAGGCCAGGTCCCGCCCTCGCACGTCGACGTAGACCCAGCCCGAGGGGCGCGCGTTCTCGCTCTTGAGCATGGGCGGCCCCTCGCTGATCGCAACACTCGCCACCGTGCCCAGCGTGATCTGCTGGCCCATCGCTGTGGCGATCGGCAACTGCACCAGCTTTTCGGGCGAGTCGCGCCACTCGCGCGGGTAGCGCAGGCTGACGGGGAAGCGGGCCAGGCCCTCCACCGTCTCCGACACGTTCTCGCCGCCGATGGCGCCGGCCACGATGGCCTGGATGTCGGCCACATTGAGGCCATAGCGGCCCGCCGCCTGGCGATCGATCTTGACGTCGATGTAGCGGCCGCCCGTCAATCGCTCGGCCAGCGCCGAGCTGACGCCCGGCACACTCTTGGCGACCTGCTCGACCTGGGCGGCGATGCGGTCTATCACCCGCAGATCGCTGCCGCTCACCTTCACGCCTATGGGGCTCTTGATGCCGGTGGCCAGCATGTCGAGGCGGTTGCGTATCGGTGGAATCCAGATATTGGACAGCCCCGGGATCTTGACCGCGCGATCCAGCTCCTCGATCAGGCGCTCCGCTGTCATGCCGGGCCGCCATTGCTCGCGGGGTTTGAGTTTGACCGTGGTCTCGAACATCTCCAGCGGCGCCGGGTCGGTCGCCGTCTCGGCGCGGCCGGCCTTGCCAAAGACGCGCTCCACCTCCGGCACGGTCTTGATCATGCGGTTGCTGATCTGCAGCAGCTCGCTCGCCCGCTGCGCCGATAGGCCCGGCAAGGCCGAGGGCATGTAGAGCAGATCGCCCTCGTCGAGCTGGGGCAGAAATTCACCCCCCAGCCGGGCCAGCGGCCACAGCGTCGTGGCCAGGGCCGCCAGCGCGATCAGCAGCGTGGCCTTGGGCCAGCGCAGCACCCATTCCAGGCTGGGCCGATAGACGGCGATCAGCGCCCGTGTGATCGGGTTCTGCTGCTCGTCGGGAATGCGGCCGCGTATCCAGTAACCCATCAGCACCGGAATCAAGGTGACCGACAGGCCGGCGGCCGCCGCCATGGCATAGGTCTTGGTCAAGGCCAGCGGGCCGAACAGCCGCCCCTCCTGCGCCTCCAGCGTGAACACCGGCACAAAGGACAAGGTGATGATCAGCAGCGAGAAGAACAGCGCCGGCCCGACTTCCTCGGCCGCCTGCGTGATGACCTCCCAGCGCTGCTGGCCCTGCAGCGCCTGAGCCGGGTGGGCGTGCTGCCAGGCCTCCAGCTTTTTGTGCGCGTTCTCGATCATCACGACGGCCGCATCCACCATCGCGCCGACGGCGATCGCGATGCCGCCCAGCGACATGATGTTGGCGTTGATGCCCTGGTAGTGCATCACCAGAAAGGCCGTCATCACGCCCAGCGGCAGCGCGATGATGGCCACCAGGGCGGAGCGCAGATGCCACAGAAAGAGGGCGCAGACCACGGCCACGACCAGGAACTCCTCGATCAGCTTATTCCTCAGGTTATGGATCGCGCGCTCGATCAGGGCGCTGCGGTCATAGGTCGTGACGATCTCGACGCCCTTGGGCAGGCTGCTCTGCAGCTCGGCCAGCTTGGCCTTCACGGCGGCAATCGTTGCCTGGGCGTTCTTGCCCGAACGCAGCAGCACGACGCCGCCGGCCACCTCACCCTCGCCGTCCAGCTCGGCAATGCCCCGGCGCATCTCGGGCCCGATCTGCACGGTGGCGATATCGCCCAGGCGAACCGGAACATTGCCGCGCGCGATCAGGGGGATGGCCCGAAAGTCATCCAGCGTCTGCAGGTAGCCGCCCGCACGCACCATATATTCCGCGCCGGCCAACTCCAGCACCGAGCCGCCGCGCTCCTGGTTGGCGCCCAGCAAGGCCTCACGCACCTGGCCCTGGTGCAGGCCAAAGGCCGCCAGCTTGAGGGGATCGAGCAGGACCTGATACTGCTTGACCATGCCGCCGACCGAGGCCACCTCGGCCACATTGGGCAGGCTTTTGAGCTCGAACTTGAGGAACCAGTCCTGCAGCGCGCGCAGCTGGGCCAGGTCGTTCTTGCCGCTCCGGTCCACCAGCGCGTACTGGAAGATCCAGCCCACGCCCGTGGCATCGGGCCCCAGCGCCGGTTTGGCGCTGGCGGGCAGGCGGCCCTGCACCTGGTTCAGAGACTCCAGCACCCGCGAGCGCGCCCAGTACAGGTCCGTGCCATCGTCGAACAGCACGTAGACGAAGGAGTCGCCGAAGAAGGAGAAGCCGCGCACGGTCTTGGCGCCCGGCACCGACAACATCGTCGTGGCCAGCGGATAAGTGACCTGGTTCTCGACGATCTGGGGCGCCTGCCCTGGATAGCTGGTGCGGATGATGACCTGCACGTCGGACAGGTCGGGCAAGGCGTCCACCGGCGTGTTGCGCAAGGCCCAGCCGCCCCAGGCAGTCAGCATCAAGGTCACCAGCAGCACCAGAAAGCGGTGGCCGACCGACCATCGAATCAGGCGGGCGATCATGGCGACACCCCCTCGACGGCGGTGATCACATAGTCGTCCCCCCGCTGGATGAAGGCGACGCGCACCGGCTGCCCGGGCTTGAAGCCCGCCGCCAGCCTCGGCTTCGCCAGCTTGAACCCCATGGTCATGGGCGGCCATTGCAGCGCCGGCACGGCCTCATGCGCCAGCGTCATCTCGGTGGCCGACAGCGCCTCGATGAGGCCACGGACCGTGAACGAGGCCACGGCCGCGCTGGCGGGAGCGGAAGCGGCCGGTATGGCGGCGACGCTCTGCTGCGGTAACACCCCCTGCAGGCTGGCCTCCGAGTCGATCAGGAACTGGGCCGAGGCCACCACCTGCTGGCCGGCGTTCAGCCCGCGCAGCAGCACCAGCTTATCGCCGATCTCGGCGCCGAGCTGGACGTCCACCGGGCGGAATCGCCCCGGCCCCTCGACGAGATAGACGAGGGCACGCTTGCCGGTCCGGATCACCGCCTCGCTGGGCAGCAGCAACGCGCTCTGCTCGCGGCCGGCCAGGCGCACCTGCCCCGACATACCCGGCTTGAAACGCAAGCCCGGGTTCGCCAGTTCCAGCCTAACCCGCAGGGTACGCGTCTCCGGGCTGGCCTCGGGCAGGACGGCGATGACACGGGCCTTGAACACTTCCGCAGGAAAGGCGGCCAGCCGCAGCTCGGCCATCTGGCCTTGCTGCAGCAGGCCGCTTTGCGTCTCGGGGAGCGCGGCATCGACCCATACCGAAGCCAGGCCATTGATGCGCGCCAAGCTCATGCCAGCCGACACCGTCATGCCCTGACGCACCATCAGCTCGGCCACCAGGCCGCCACCAGGCAGGGTCACCGTGTAGCGGCCCTGCGGCAGGCCGGAACTCTCGACCTGCGCGACCAGGGCCTCGGGCATGCCCAGCAGCAAGAGCCGCTGGCGTGCCGCCTGGGTCAGCGTCGCGTCCTGCAAGGCCTTGACGGCCAGGAACTCGCCTTGGGCCGACACCCATTCCGGCAGCAGCAGATCCACCAGCGGGCTGCCCGCCGCGAGCACATCGCCCGGCGCGCGTGCATAGACCCGCTCGACAAAGCCGGCACTGCGGGCCTGCACCAGGCTCACCTCACGCTCATTGAGCAGCACCGTGCCGACCACGTCGACGCTGGCGGCAATGGTCTTCTGCTCGACGCTGGCGCTGCGCAAGCCCAGGGACTGGATCGCCTGGGGCGACACGCTCACGCCGGCCGCGTCCGTACTGCCACCCTCATCGGCATACTTGGGCAGCAAAGCCATGTCCATGAAGGGGGACTTGCCCGGCTTCTCGAACTTCTGCGTCGGCACCATGGGGTCGTACCAATACAGCACCTTCCGTTCGACCGAGGCGGCCGCCTGGGCCGACGTGGGGGCGGCCTGCCACCGTGCCACGCCCCAGCCCATGGCGATGCCGGCGGCGATCAAGCTCAGCCCGGCGAGGAGTTTCTTCGTGTTCATCGTCGTCTTCTCCGCTCAATCGGCAATCAGGCTGTTCAGCCGCACCCGCAGGCCGTCCCGCTGGGCTTGCAGCTCGATCAGGCGCAGACGGGCCTCCAGCACCTGGGCGCGGGCCGCCAGCACCGAAGCCAGCTCGGCCTTGCCGGACTGGTAGCGGCTCAGGGCCAGGGCCGAGCGTTCGACGGCCAGGGTCATGCCGTCGGATTGCAGGCGCTCGATCTGCCGCTCCAGGCTCTGCAGTTCGAGCACGCTTTCTTCAAGTGCCTGCAGATGCCGCCGGCTGGCCTCCTCCTGCTCGGCCTCGACGCGCTGCGACTCCAGCTGCTTGGCGCGGATCAACGGCCCCTGGCGCTGCCCCTGCTGCCAGGGCAGATCGAAGCTGAGCTGGAAGGACAGCATGTCACCCCATTGGCGGCCGCGGCGGCTGTAGGCCAGCTCCCAGGACCAGTCGCCGCGCGACTCGGCCTGGGCCTCGCGCAGCTCGGCGGCCGCCACCTCGCGCAGCGCCGGATAAAGCGCCAGCTCCGCGTGGCGCTGCAGCTCGGCACGCAGCTGCTCGATCGGGATCGCCAAGGGCGGCGGCGCATCGTCCAGCGCCTCGTCGGCCCGTGTGCCCAGCCAGCGCCGCAGGGCCGTCCGGGCCTTGCGGGTGTCGCGTTGCAACTCATCGCGCCGGTCCAGCAGGGCCAGGTTTTCCTGGCGGGCCGCCAGCACGTCAGCGGCCTGTGCGCTGCCTCCGGCAACACGGGCCGGGAGGCTGTCCTGCAGGCGCTGGTTCTCCGCCAGCAGCGCGTCGAGCAGGGCCTGACGCCGCTCGGCCGACTGCGCAGCAACCCAGGCCTGGCCCAGAGCCTGCCTGATCTGCAGCCGCTGCAGCGCGAGCCCGGCGCGCTCCCGCTCGGAGCGGGCCTGGGCCAGCTGCACGCGCGCTTCCCGCTTGGCCTGGTTGGGCACTTCCTGCATCAGGGCCAGGCGCTGCATGGTCATGAAGTCCCGCGTGAGACTCCAGCGGTCCATGCCGCCGATGGGCAAGTTCTCCAGGCCGATCGACAGCTTGGGATCAGGCAAGGCCGCTGCGGCGCCATGGGCCGCACCCGCCGCTTCGAGCTGCAAGTGCTGGGCTGTCAGGCCGGGGCTCTGCTGCTCGGCCAGAGCCAGCGCCTCCTGATAAGCCAGCGCCTGCGCTGAGCCGGGGCCCAGTCCTGTGGCCAGGGCGAGCACGCCGAGCAGGGGGAAATGGCGCGCGGCAAGGCGCGGCGCATGGGGGTGCGCCTTCGGCACACCGGGGGGGATAGTTTTCATGAGGGTCCTTGGAAAGACGGTGGGTGCGGCATGTCAGCCACTGCGGGAGTCGCAGCGGCTGCAGGCGGACCGTCAATTCCTAAGGACCTGAAGCGTCAGATAAAGCGCAGGGAAGCCGGGCGGCGAGGCCGACGCTGTGCTGGCCTCCCGCCGCTCCGCCAAGGCCGCGCCTTCGAAGGCCGCCGGCAGCACATAGGCCAGCCAGAGCAACTGCTCGGCCGGGGTGTGGAAATCAAGAGCCTGAGCCGAAGGTGCTGCTTGGCTGTCGGCGCTGCAATGGGCTAGACACAGCTGGGGCGAGGCCTCGTCCATGCCGCCTGGCATGGCCTGGCAGTCGGGCATGGCCGCCATCGCCGTGCCCGCCCCCAGCATGGCCACGGCCTGAGCCGGGCCGTCGAGCTTCGGGCAGGCATAGGCCGCCACCGCGAGCTGCATGAACAGCAAGGCCGCGACCAGCCCGCTGATGATCCAGCGGCCCCAGTGTCTGGCAACGCGTCTGGCGGAGTTCATGTCGACAGCCTATCTCAACTCAAGCAGTTCTAAAAAGCTTGGCGCCATTTCAGAGCCGCAGAAACCCGCAGAGCTTGGCCAGATAGTCGTCGAAGTCCGACAAGCCGTGGTCCGAGCCCTCCAGCAGATGGATGGGGCCCTGGGCGTAGCGGGCCTGCATCTCGCGCCAGTCCAGCACCTCGTCGCCCTTGGCGATCACGGCCAGCAGGCGCTCCGGCGCTTGCAAGTCGGCGGGCTTGAGCAAACGCAATTCGTCCACGTACTCGGCGCGGAAGAAGAAGCTCTCCGCCGGGTTCTGCCAGCAGCGGTGCTCGCCGATATAGCGGGCCAGATCGCGCGCCGGGTCCACGGCGGGGCTGAGCAAGACGGCGCGGCTGCGGGCCCAGGCCGGGGTTTGGCTCAGCGCGGTGGCGTAAAAGCCGCCCAGCGAGCTGCCCATCAGGACCCGGCCCTCGCCCTGCGGCCAGTCCCGCGTCAGGGCCGCCACCAAGGCCATCGCCTCGGTGGGCGAGGGCGGCAGCTGGGGGCAGAGGAACTGCAGGTCCGGGCGCTGTTCGCCCACCCAGCGGGCCATGCGTCGGGCCTTGGCCGAGCCGGGCGAGGAGCGAAAACCGTGCAGATAGAGCAGATGGCTGGCGCGAGCGGCCGGGGCCGCGGCGGGAGTGGGCTTGGGACGATCAGCGTTCATGGCGCCCAGTGTAGGCAGGCCCCGTGGCGCGCGGCCGGCCCCGATGCGATGGAGTGCAGAAAGCGGTGGGCGAACAACGAATTTACGCATTGACGCTGCCCGGGCGAAAGCGGACAGTTGCGGGCTTTGCAGCCAGGCTCGCCGCTTTTCACAGCAGGGGCCCGGCCCTTCACAAACAGTCCAAGGATGGTCTGCATGAATGTTTTTTCCTCTGATGCCAAGTCGGCCGGCGCGCGCCGCCTGCTGAGCCTGTCCGCCGTTGCGGCGGCCGTGACCCTGCTGAGCGCCTGTGCCGCCACGGGCACGGCGCCCGGTGCTGCCGCCTCTCCGTCCGCTGCCCCTGCCGCCACACCGGCGGCCGCGCCCGCCGCCAACGCGGCCGCCAAGCCCGCTGCCCCGGCCGGCCCCGCCGCTGCTGCCGCCGCCCCGCGCCCGCCCGCCGACCCGACGGCGCCCAAGCCCTTTGCCGACATCATCAAGGAAGCCAAGAGCCAGGACGGCCTCTTCCCGATCTGGC
The DNA here is from genome assembly GCF_014204525.1 of Roseateles oligotrophus. GTDB lineage: Bacteria > Pseudomonadota > Gammaproteobacteria > Burkholderiales > Burkholderiaceae_C > Paucibacter_A > Paucibacter_A oligotrophus_A. Next base: position 57,306 of record NZ_JACHLP010000011.1, on the reverse strand, counting down.
GCAAGGACGAAAAAGTCTGGCTGGAAATTCCCAAGGACAAGATCGGCAAGCCCTTTATGTTCACCGTCAACGTCGCTAACGGCGTGGGTGAGCGTGGCCTGTACGCCAGCCAGATGGGCATGGACCAGCTGGTGGAATGGCGCCGCATCGGCAACCAGATCCAGCTGGTGGCGCTGAATACGGCCTTCCGCGCCGAGGGCGGCGCCAAGCTGGCCGTCGAGCAAGCCTTCTCGCCCAGCCTGCTGGCCGCCGGCCCCGTGGCCAGCGCCGAGCACCCCGAGCGCAAGTCGGTGCTGATCGACGCCAGCATGTTCCTGGGCGATCTGCCCGGCCTGTCCACCCGCCTGGAGATGGTCTACCGCATCCCCTTCGGTCCGGACCGCGCCAACTCCTACTTCGAAGCCGCCCGTGCCGACGCCAAGCTCAGCACGCTGACGGCCCGCATGCACTACGCCACGCCGCGCATCCCCGCGCCGCCGCTGGTGGCCCCGCCGGTGCCCCTGCCCACGCCGCCGCAGGCAACACCTGACCCCCGCAGCATGTTCGTCAGCTTTGTCTACAGCTTCGCGGCCCTGCCCGAGCAGGCCATGAGCCCGCGCCTGACCGACCCGCGCCTGGGCCATTTCATGGAGACCTTCACCGATCTGGGCAAGGACGCCAAGCCCAACCCGCGCGTGCACTATGTGAAGCGCTGGCGCCTGGAGAAGGCCGACCCGGCCGCCGCGCTGTCGGAGCCGATGCAGCCCATCACCTACTGGATGGACAAGAACATTCCGCCCAAGTACCGCCCCGCCGTCGAGGCCGGCATCGTGGAGTGGAACAAGGCCTTCGAGAAGATAGGCTTCAAGAACGCCGTCGTCGCCAAGCAGCAGCCCGACGATGCCGATTGGGACAATATGGACGCCGGCCACGCCTCGGTGCGCTGGTTTGTCGGCGCCGATGTGGGCTTCGCCATCGGCCCCAGCCATGCCGACCCCCGCAGCGGTGAAATCCTCGACGCCGACATCGGCATGAGCGATATCTTTGTGCGCGGCGGCCGTGCCTTCATCAGCGAGGACGTGGGCCCCGGCATGAGCGCCGGCCTGCAGCAGACTCCGCTGAGCCTGGCGGCCAGGGCCGGCTCGCACGCCGGCCATGGCCATGGCGCCGAGGCCTATTGCAACTACGCCCAGGAAGCCGCCGCCGAGATGGACTTCGCCCTGGATGTGCTGGAAGCGCGCGGCGAGATCGCCCCCGACAGCCCCGAGGCCGATGCCTTCATCTTTGCCCGCATCAAGGATGTGATCATGCATGAGGTGGGCCACACCCTGGGCCTGAAGCACAACTTCAAGGCCTCGACCACCGTCAGCCAGGCGCAGCTGAAGGACAAGGCCTATACCGAAGCCCATGGCATCTCGGGTTCGGTGATGGACTACAACGCCTACAACATCGCCGCCCAGGGCGAGGCGCCCACCACGCTGAACAACACCCAGCTGGGCGCTTACGACTACTGGGCCATCGAGTACGCCTACAAGCCCATCACCGCGGGCAATGAGGCGGCCGAGCTGGCCAAGATCGCCGCGCGCAGCACCGAGCCGGCCCTGGCCTATGCGGACGACGGCGATGCCGGTGGCTTTGGCCCTTACGACGGCATGGACCCGCTGGCCAACCGCTTCGATCTGGGCGACGACCCGCTGGCTTATTACAAGAAGCGCCTGAAGCTATCCAAGGAGCTGTGGGCCCGCGTGCAGGACCGCAAGCCCGAGGCTGGTGAAGACCCGCTGCGCCAGCGCCGCTCCATCGTCAGCGGCTTCAACCAGCTGTTCCGCTCGGCCGAGCTGGTGGGCAAATACGTCGGCGGCATGCATGCCTTGCGTGATCTGCCCGGATCGACCGGCCGCGCCAGCTTCAAGCCGGTGGAGCCCGCCAAGCAACGCGAAGCCCTGCAGTTCCTGGCCGCCGGCCTGTTCAGTGCGGACAGCTTCAAGTTCCGCCCCGAGTTCCTGTCCACCCTGACCATCGACTACAACGAGTGGGACCGTGGCGGCCCGCTGAACGTGCCGGCCGCCGTGGCCCGCGTGCAGCTGGTGGCGCTGGATCGCCTGCTGAGCGGCAATACCGCGATGCGTCTGCTGGACCTGCCCTCCTATGTGCCGGAGCAGCAGCGCAAGGGCCTGATCTCGCTGAACGAGGTCTATGCCACGCTGAACGCCTCGATCTGGAGCGAGCTCAAGAACGGCAGCGAGATCGACCGCCTGCGCCGCAATCTGCAGCGCGAGCATCTGAAGCGCCTGCAGTCCGTGCTGACCAAGAGCGGCGGCCCCGGCGTGCTGGCCGATGCCTACTCGCTGGCCCGTCTGCATGCGGTGCAGCTGCAAGCCGATCTGAAGAACGCCCTGGCCAAGGGCGGCCATTCGGTCGAGACCCGTGCCCATCTGGCCGAGAGCCTGGACACCTTGTCCACGGTGCTGCGCGCCAATATGCAGCGCGTCTGATTTGTTGAAAGATCGCTGAGAACCAAGGCCGGTGCGCAAGCCCCGGCCTTTTTTATTTCATGGCATCGAGCCCGCCTGCAAGTCGGTTTTATGACGGGCTTGTGGGCGCCTGACATATTTCGCTGCAAGAATCGCCCGCTGGAAGAGGATCTGAGCGAGGCTTGATGACGATGGCGTACACCTTTGCGGCCGAAGACCGGGCGCTGATCTGCGGATTCTTGTTTGCGCCCCAGGGCCAGGGCCGGGCCATCGAATTGGGCGAGGCCCTGGCCTGGCTGTCCCAGAGCCCGCAGCAGACGCCCGGCGAGTTCATCTGGCTGCACTTCAATCTGACCGACACCGCTTCCGAGAAATGGATGCAGTCGCATCTGGAGCTGCCGCCCGAGTTCTTCGACGCCTTGCGCGAGGGCTCGCGCTCCACCCGCATCGAGGACGCGGCCGACAATCTGATCGCCGTCGTCAACGATGTGGCCTTCGAGTTTTCCTTCGACCCCTCCGAGATCGCCAGCCTGTGGCTCAACGTCAAGCCCCGGGTGGCCGTCAGCGCCCGCGTCCACCCCCTGCGCTCCATCGACCGCCTGCGCCAGGCGGTGCGCGACGGCGCGCGGTTCGACTCCTCGGTCGCCCTGCTCAACCATCTGCTGCAGGACCAGGGCGATGTCCTGGTGCGCATCGTGCGCGACGCCACCTTGCAGGTGGACCGGGTGGAGGATGCCTTGCTGCAAGGCCATCTGCAGCAAAAGCGCGCCGATATGGGCAAGCTGCGCCGGGTGCTGGTACGCTTGCAAAGGCTGTTAGCCCCCGAGCCCGGCGCCTTGTTCCGCCTGCTGCGCCAGCCGCCGCCCTGGGTCAGGCCGCACGATCTGGACGAGCTGCGCCAGAGCACCGAGGAGTTCAGCATCGTCATCCGCGACCTGGCCGCGCTGCAGGAGCGCATCAAGCTGCTGCAGGAGGAAATGGCCGCCCAGGTGGGCGAGCAGACCAATCGCAGCGTCTTCACGTTGACCGTGGTTACCGTGCTGGCCCTGCCCATCAACATCATCGCCGGCATGCTGGGCATGAATGTGGGCGGCATCCCGCTGAACGACCATCCGCATGGCTTTGCCATCATCGCGTTGATCATCCTGACCTTCACCGTGGTGGCGGGCTGGCTGGCCTTCAGGAACCGGGAGTAGGGGGACGGCTGTCCCTGGCTGCGTGCAATACTTGGGCCGCAATCCCTTGCCGTTCCAACAAAGGAATTTGAGCCATGCACAACAGCAGCCTGCTCCCTCACGCGCTCAGCATCGAGTTTCCTGAACTGGCCGAGCGCATCAAGCAGCTCAAGCAGGAGAACGCCCACTTCGCCAAGCAGCTTGAAGCGCACGATGCGCTGGACAAGCAGATCAGCCAGGACGAACTCGGCATCAAGGCGATCGAAGACCACGCCTTGCATGCGATGAAGCAGCAGCGGGCGCGGCTGAAGGATGAGCTGTATCAGTTGGCCAAGGGCTGACAAGCGGCGCAGCATGCCGCTCGCGTTTGAATCGCATCGAGCCTGGGTGCTTGGGCTCAAGCCCCGTTGGCGATGATCTCGATGCGCTGCTCCGCAATCTCGGCTTCATCGGGTTCTTCCCAGGCATCGCTCGCCATCTCGAAAAACGGCGCGGGCACGAGCATGGAAAACGTGGGGCCTTGCTCGATGTTTCTGCGCATGACTCGTTCACGCCGCACATCGCGGGGCGTCTGCAGCAAATACACCTGCAGGTCGATGCCCGCCTCGCGTGCGCGCAGATAAAACTCTGCGCGGCTCTGCCGCTGGACCAGGCCCAGTTCGAGTACCGGCGCCATGCCGCAAGCCAGCAGGTCCTGCGCATGCCGCCAGATCTGATCGAGCAGCCGGGTCTTGCGTGCGATATACCAGGGCAGCAGATCCGTGGCCGGCCGGTCCGGGCTGAAGAGCCTGGCGAACCACTCGTCCAGCGCGATATGCGGCGCTTCGACACGAGCGGCGAGCGACTTGGCAAAGGTCGATTTGCCGGCGCCGACGGGGCCTTCGATGAGGTGGATGATGGGCATGGTGCTGGCTTTCCTCAGCGCATTATTGTGCGCATGGGGTTCGGGTCAGGCCCATGGGACTGGGTCTTACTTTCTGGGCAAGGCGGCCACAAAGCGCAGCGCGGCATCCAGCAGTTGCCGGCGGACTTGGTCGTTAGCAAAAGCCCGCGCCTCGGCCCTGACCCATCCCGCCATGGGCTTGCCACGAGAGATCATGGCTGCCACGCCCGGCAGGGCGAGGGCCCAGCCGTCCTGCCCCTTGCCCAGGCGCACCAGCATGCCGTCCGTGCGCGCGCCACAGAGCAGATGGCCTTCCAGCAGCCAGGCCCAGCCGCCGAACATGGCCTTGTCCGTGAGGCCGTCCAGTCCGCCAAGCTCCTCGAACAGAATGGCTTCCAAACCTGGGTCGCGCGCCATAGGGGCCTCTTCTCGGTTGCATGCTTAGAGGCGGCATTGTCAGGCCAGGCCGGCCGGCCCGCGCGCAAGACTTGCGGCGCTCTTCGGACGAGTCGGACAAGGACGATGAGCCGTGCGCAACAGCAGCCAGCTCCCTCATGCGCTCGATATCGCGGTTCAGCGCCGCGGCCTCACCACTCCAGGTCTACCGACAACAGCAGCGTGCGCGGCAGGCCGAAGGCGTAGCCGGTTTCGAAGTAGCGCTTGTCACCGAGGTTCTGCACGTTCAGTCGCACCGTGCTCTCCACGCCGGCCAGCGGGCCGGCATAGCGCAGGCCGGCGTCGAAGCGGGTGTAGGCCGGCAGGCTCAGGCGGTTGTCCGCCGTGATGGCGCGGCTGCCCTTGTGGAAGGCGCCGGCATTGAGCGACCAGCCCGGCAGGCCCGGCAGCTGCCAGTCGGCCAAGACATTGGCCTGCAGCTTGGGCACATCGGTGGGGCGTTTGCCGACGATGCTGGGGTCCTCGCCCTTGACGGTCTTGGCGTCCAGCCAGGCCAGGCTGCTGACCAGGCGCAAGCCCGGGCGCACCGTGCCGCTCAGGCTGGCTTCGACGCCGCGATGCACCTGGCGCCCGTCCTGCACCCAGCGCTTGGCTTCGCTCCTGCGTTCCAGGCCCTTGTCGATATTGAACAGCGCTGCCGAGAACAGGCTGCCCGCGCCCAGTTCGGCCTTGAAGCCGATTTCCTGCTGATGGCTGCGTAGGGCCGGCATGACCTCGCCCTTGTTGACGATGTCTTGGTCGGTGGGCGCGGTGCCACCGCCCTCCAGGCCTTGCACATAGTTGGCATAGATGGACAGGTGGGCGGCCGGCTTGTAGGCCAGGCTGAGACTGGGCGTGAAGGCAGACCGCTTGAAGGGGGCGGCTTTCAGGCTGCCGTCGCGCTTGAAGTTCTCGAAGCGGGGGCGCAGTTGGCGCAGTCCGACATTGAGCTGCCAGTCGCTGCCCCAGCTGATCGTGTCGTTCAGGAAAACCGAGTCCGTGATATTGCGGTTGTCCCAGTCGTCGGCTTGTTCCGGCGCAAAACTGGGTTTGGGGTAGCGCACCGGGTTGAACAGATTGCTACGCCCCAGCGTGGCCCAGAAGACGGCCGGTTCGAACTGGATTTCGCGCGTGCGCTCCAGGCCCAAGGTCAGCTGGTGGCTCAGGGCTGCGGTGTGGAATGTACCGTCCAGACGCATAGTCATGGCCTCGCCGCCGCGCAGCTGTTGCTCGCTGATGTAGTGTTCCAGCTGCAGATCGCCATTCGCCTGCAGGCTTTCGCTGCTGACCCACATGCCGTATTGCGCACGGCGTATGCGCTGCACCTGGGCGGCCGCTTGCAAGCGCCAGTTGTCGTTCAGTGCAAAGCTCAGGCGCGCGCTGCCTGCGCTGGTGCGGGAAGGGTAGGTGGACCAGCTCTGGCCGCGATAGGCTTTGCGGTCGAGCCGCGCCAGCAGAGCCTGGGAGTCCACGCCGGGGGCGAAGGCATCGGGCCCCAGGCCGTAGTTGCCGCCCAGCTCGCGCTGCTGGAACTCGCCTTCCAGCTCCACCCGCAGGTCCGGCCGGGGCAGCCAGTCCAGCGCCGCGCTGACAAAGCGACGTGGCCCGCGCTGCTCGGCTACCTCATGGCGCTCGTGCTCCAGGCTGGCATTCAGGCGCAGGCCCAGGGATTGGTCCACTCCGAAACGGCGGCTCAGATCGGTGTGCAGGGCCAGGCCACCAAAGCCGTTCAGGCTCAGGCCGGCACGGCTGAGCGGTGCCTCGGTGGGGCGTTTGACCATGTAGTTGATCACGCCGCCCGGCGTGCTGAAGCCGTAGCGCAGCGCCGACAAGCCCTTGACGAATTCCACCGCCGCTTTGTTGTCCAGCGGCACCTGTGCCTGGTCGCTGATGCGCAGACCGTCGCGATAGGCCTCGCGGATAGAGAAGCCACGCAAGGAGATGCGGTCGTACCAGCCGGTGTCGGGCGCGCCGACCACGGCCGAGGCGTCCAGCCGCGCCACATCGGCCAGCGAGCGGGATTGTTGGTCGCGCATCAGCTCGGCCGTCACCACGCTGACCTGGAAGGGCGTGTCCAGCAAGGCCTGCTCGCCAAAGCCGGCGGAGGCCTGCGTTCTGGCCCGGTAGCCGAGTTCGCGCTGGGCCTGGCGGTCGGCCGTACCGCTGACTCGCACCAGCGGCAGGGCGGCCTGGGGTTCGGGCTCGGGCGTGCTGGCGGGCCGGGCCGGTGTTGCGGCGGGTCTAGCCGCCAAGGTGGCCGGCGGTGGTGCGGCTTGGGCCACGGCCGGGCGCAGCACAAAGCCGCCGCCCGGCTGGGCCTGGGCCTGCAGGCCGCTGCCGGCCAGCAGGGCGGCCAGGCCGGCGGCCGGGGTGTAGCTCCCCTGCAAGGCCTGGCTTTGGCGCCCGGCCAGCAGGGCCGCGTCATAGCTCAGATTGATGCCGGTGCTGCGGGCATAACGCTGCAGTGCGGCCTCCAGCGAGGTGGCCGGTATGTCGTGTCGGACGGCTGGTGCGGTTTGCGCGATGGCGCCGGACTGGGCGCCCAGCAGGCTCAGGCCCAGCAGGGCGCTGTGCAGCGCCAGACGGCTGAGCAGACGAGGGGAGGTCTGATGTTTTTTCATTGACGAGAGGGCGTGGCAGCCTGGAAATCAGGGCCTTCTGAACCTCAGGCCGGACGAGACAGGGCCATCCCCTCACCAAGATTCAAAAAAATGTCAACGTGGCAGGATCTCGGTCCACCAGGGCGTCAGGCGGCGCACCCGGATGGGCAGGCTGCGCTGCAGAAATTCCAGCGCCTGCTCGCTGCGTGCCACATGGAAGACCCCGGACACCGGCAGGCCGGCCACCCTGGCGTCGCAGCGGATGCGGCCATGCCGGTAGCGAGCCAGCTCGGCCAGCACCTGGTCCAGGCGCATGCGCTGGCCGGCGACTACGCCGTCGGTCCAGGCATCGGCCTCGGGCAGGCCAGACGCGTCGGCGACGCTGCTGCCGGTGGCGCTCAGCCAGCGGCTTTGGCCGGCCTGCACCTCGCTGCGGCTGGCGTCGGCGGCCGGATGGAGCGCCGCCGCACCCTGCTGCACGCTGATGCGCAGGCGGGCCCTATCGTCCATCAGCCGCAAGACCAGGCGGCAGCCCCCAGCCTGCACCCGGCCTGCCGGGCTGTCGATCCAGAACGGCCGGCCGTCGGCGGCCAAGGTGCTGATGCCGATCTCGCCCCGCAGCAGCTCGACGCGACGTTCCTGCGGCGTGATGGCGCTGCGCACGGCGCTGTCGGTGTTGAGCATCAGGCGGCTGCCATCGGCCAGCCGCAGGGTTTTCTGCTCGCCGATGGCGGTGCTGGCGTCGGCCAGCAGGCGCTGCCATGGCAGTTGCTCGCGGGCCAGCCAGGCCGTGCCTGTGCCCAGGCCGGCCAGCGACAGCAGCTTGAGCGCCTGGCGCCGCCCGCTCTTGCGCCGGGCCTGGTTCAGCGCCAGGCCCAGGACCTTGGCAGATCCTGGCGGCGCGTGCCCGGCATGCAGCGCGCTGACACGTTGCCAGGCCAGGGCGTGCAGCGGGTCGGCGGCCAGCCATTCGGCAAAGCCTGCTTGGGCGGGCGCATCGGGCCGACCCAGGTCTTGCTTGACGGCCCAGCCTATGGCGGCCGCGATCACCGGTTCGGGCAGATCTGTCACGACTCGTAGCGCAGCGCGTAGCAGCGGCGCAGACCGGCCGCCACATGGCGCTCGGCCGTGGCCAGGGAAATACCCAGCTCGCGGGCAATCTGAGGGCAGCTCAGGCCCTCCAGCCGGGCCAGCAGAAAGGCGCGGCGCACGGCCGGTTTCAGCCCGTCGAGTACCCGGTCGATCTCGATCAGCAGCTGCAGCAGCTCCAGCTCTTGCTCCGGCGAGGGGGCCTGGGCCTCGGGCAGGGCGGCCAGGGTCTCGGCCCAGGCTTGTTCCAGTTCGCGGCGCCGCCAATGGTCAATCATCAGGCCGCGCGCCACCGTGGCCAGATAGGCGCGCGGCGCCTGCAGCGGCAGGGCTTGCGGGCGCCGCAGCAGGCGCAGAAAGACGTCCTGGCTCAGGTCGGCCGCGTCGGCAGCGCAGCGTATGCGGCGATCCAGCCAGGCCAGCAGCCAGCCGTGGTGCTCGCGGTACAGGCCTTGCAAGAGCGGCTGAGGCTGGACGGAGGGTTCGGTCATCAACACGATGGCGGAAGGCAGAAGTATTGTTAATGAGAATTAATCTCATTGTATCTGCCGGTCTAAACGCCTCGGCTTTGGTCGTTCACTTCAGCTTTTTGCCCAGCTGCAGGTCCACCCAGGCCTCAATCCCCTCGGCCGTGGCGTGGCCGTCCGCAGCGCCCAGCTGATTGCCCATCACCGTGGCCAGCAGGTGTCCGTCCCTGTCGAGCAGAGCAAAGGCCGGGAAGGCCATGACCCTGAGGCGGTTGAGCATCAGATCGGCGCCATTGGCGGCGACCTGCCAGCGCAGGCCGTGGTTTTTGACGTAGTCCGCCGCGTCGGCCCTGCTGTCCAGGGTGATGGCCAGCATATGGAAGTCCGTGCGGCGGGCCTTGACCTGGTTGAGCTGGGGCACTTCCTTGATGCAGGGCGCGCAAAACTTAGCGAAGAAGTTGATCAGCACGGGCTTGCCGCGCAAGGGCTCCAGGGCAAAGGGTTGGCCCGCGGGGTCGAGCAGGCCGTCGGCCGGGAAGGGGGCACCCGGCTCGATTCCGAATTTGGGCAGCGGCTGGTAGGGCGGGCCGCCCGCCCATGCGGTCGTGGTGTGCAGAGGACCCATGATGCAGGCCACCAGGGCAAGCACCGCGGTCCAGTGTTTGGGTTTGCTCTTTTTCAAATGTGCTGGCTCCCTGTTGTTCTGTTTTCGTCCTGGCAGGACGGCGGCCGATTAAAACATAACTACTTTCATTGACGGTAATTGGCCGAGCCCTCACGCGCCAGCAGGGTCAGCGCGCCCACGATCAGGGTGCGCATGCCCTGGGCGAATTCGGCCTCGATCTCGGCCGCCTCGGCCGCCCGGTCCGAGGCCAGTTCCAGCCCCTGGCCCGAGACCGAATAGACCGTGTCGGCCACGGCGATGCAGTGGAAGGCCAGCGTGGCCAGCAGCTCGCGTGCCTGGGTCTTGGAGATGCCGTAGGCCTGCGCCACCAGGCTTTGGTGATGGTCTATCTTGGCGATCATGGGCTGGGTTGCGGCCGAGCGGCGGAGCAGAAAAGGCGTCAGCCCCGGGTGAGCCTTGACCAGCTCGCGCAGCGAGGCGACGAACAGAAACAGGTATTGCTCCAGCTCGCCCGGGCCGCCTGCGCGAGCCGGGGGCAGCTCCCAGCGGCTGAAGATCTGCTCGGCGACCAGGCTCTTCAGCGCCTCCAGGCTGGGCACATGCTTGTACAGCGCCATATGGCTGACGCCCAGCGCGGCGGCGAGGCCGACAAAGGTGATGTGGGGCAGGCCGATGGCGATGCCCGCATCGGCGATGCGCGCGGGCGTGATGCTGCGGGGGCGTCCGCGCGGGGCAGGGGTCTTGGGCGATGGCATGACGGGTTCCCTTTGGAGGCCTGTGGTCTTGTGGTCGTGCTGTTGGTGAATTAGTTTATAGTGATGCAACTAATTCGTATTCCGATTCTCGACAGGGCTGCACGGCCGCGGCCTTGCACGGCCCCGCGGCACCGGGTCTTCAGAGTCCTTGCATTTTTTCCCATGAGTATTTGCGAAACGGCCACGGCCGAGTCTGGGGGCGGCGGCCCGATCAGCCGGGTCTTGCGACCGATACGCGCCCGGCTGGCCCTGGCGGCAGGGCTGGCCGCCTTGGGCAGCATGCTGAGCCTGCTGCCACTGGCCGGCATCCTGCATATCGCCCAGCTCGCCCTGGGCGAGGCCGCGCCGACGCGGGACGAGGTTTGGCGGGTGATCGGCATGAGCGTGCTGGCTGTGTGGGTCGGCATGAGCCTGGTGCTGGCGGCGGAGTTGCTGGCCCATCTGGCCGATACGGAGCTGAGCCATGGCCTGCGCCTGCGGCTTGTGCGGCACCTGGCCCAGCTGCCGCTGGGCTGGTTCACCGAGCGGAGTTCCGGTCAGGTCAAGCAGGCGTTGCAGGATGACATCGGCACGCTGCATGGCCTGACGGCGCATTTCTACACCGCCGTGGCGCGCGTGGCCGGGGTCATCCTGGTTTCGGCGCTCTATCTGTTCGCGCTGGATTGGCGGCTGGCGATTGTCGCATTGCTGCCCCTGCCGGGCTTCTTCCTGTTCCTGCGCCGGGCCATGCGGGCCGGCGCGGCCAGCATGGCCGAGCTGGTGGCCGGGCAGTTGCGCATCAATAGCGCGACGGCGGAGTTCATCGCCGGCCTGCCGGTGCTCAAGGCTTTTGGCCAGGGCGGCCGGGCGCACCAGGGCTACCGGGAGGCCGTCGACGCTTTTGCGCAGGCTTTTACCGCTTTCACCCGGCCCCTGGTCGGGCCCATGGCCCATGCGCATGCGTTGATCGCGCCGGTCACGGTGCTGGGTCTGGTGCTGTTGTCCGGCACGCTGTTCATGGCCCTGGGCTGGATCCGCGCCGTGGAGCTGCTGCCCTTCGTCCTGGTGGCGCCGGGGGTTTGCGCGCCGGTGCTGCTGCTGCACACGCTGTTGCACGAACTGGGCAGTGCCACGGCCGCCGCCCAGCGCGTGCTGGCCTTGCTGGACACGCCCCTGCTGGCACCGCCGCCCGCCGGCAGTGCGCGGCTGCCCGAGGGCCATGAGGTTTGCTTCGAGGATGTGGGCTATGCCTACGAGGGCCAGGCGCCGCTGCTGTCCGACATCAGCTTCACCCTGCGGCCCGGCACGGTTACGGCCGTGGTCGGCCCCTCGGGGGCGGGCAAGTCCACGCTGGCGCGCTTGCTGCTGCGCTTCTTCGATCCCACCCAGGGCCGCATCACCCTGGGTGGCGTGGACCTGCGCCAGCTGGACAGCCCGGTGCTGTACCGGCAGATCGGCTTTGTGCTGCAGGAGGTGCAGCTGATCCATGCCAGCCTGCGCGACAACATCGCGCTGGGCCGGCCCGCGGCCAGCCAGCAGGAGGTCGAGGCCGCCGCGCGTGCCGCCCAGATCCATGCCCGCATCCTGGCCCTGCCGCGCGGCTATGACTCGGTGCTGGGCGAGGATGCCCAGCTCTCCGGCGGCGAGCGCCAGCGGCTCAGCATCGCACGCGCCCTGCTGCTCGACCCGCCCGTGCTGGTGCTGGACGAGGCCACATCCGCTGCCGATGCCGGCACCGAGCTGGCCCTCCAGCAGGCGCTGGCGCGGCTGGCGCGCGGCCGCAGCCTGCTGCTCATCGCGCACCGGCTGGACACGGTCCGTCATGCCGACCACATCCTGGTGCTGGACGGCGGCCGGCTGCTCGAGCAGGGCAGCCATGCCGAGCTGCTGGCCTTGCAGGGCCGCTATGCCCGGCTGTGGGCCTTGGGCGGGGAGACCTTATGTTGAAAACCTTGTTGCAGCTGCTGGGCGAGGACGGCCCCAGCCTGCGCCGCTATCTCTGCATGGCCCTGGCCCTGGGCCTGCTGAGCGGCCTGACCCTCAGCACCCTGCTGCCGGTGCTGGGCCTGCTGCTGGCCGGCGATGTGGGCGGCGCGCTGGGCTGGCTGGCCTTGTTGCTGGCCGGTGCGCTGGCCTGCTGGGCCTGGCGGCGCCGGGTGGAGCGGGCGGGCATAGGCCTGGGCCTGGCCATTTTGCAGGGCGCGCGTCAGCGCCTGGGCGAGCATGTGCTGCGCCTGCCCATCGGCTGGTTCACGCCCGCCAATAGCGCGCGGCTGGGCCATGGAGCCACCGAGGGCATGATGAGCCTGGCCCAGCTGCCCGCCCATGTGCTGACGCCCGTCATCAGCGGCGCGATGGTGGCGCTGGTGCTGGCGCTGGCGCTGTGCCGCCTGCATGGTGAGTTAGGCCTGCTGGCCTTGCTGGCACTGCCTGCGCTGGTGGCGGTGTTCCGGTTCGCGGCCGGCCTGGCGCGGCGGGCCGATGAGCGCTTCCAGCAGCGCTTTGCCGAGGCGAGCCGGCGCATGCTGGAGTTCGCCCAGGCCCAGTCCATGTTGCGTGCCTTCAATGGCGAGGGCGCCGGCAGCCGCCGGCTGGAGCAGGCCATCGCCGCGCAGCACCGTAGCGGCTTGGGGCTGATCTGGCGCTCGGCCCTGGCCGCCGTGCTGGGGGTCTGGGCCGTGCAAGCCGTGTTCGCGGCCCTGCTGACCCTGGCCGCGCTGCGGCTGGTGGGCGGCCTGGCCCTGGGTGAGGCGATAGGCCTGGTGCTCGCCCTGCTGCTGGTGTGCCGCTTTGTCGAGCCCTTGCTGGAGCTGGCCAGCTATGCCGAGCTGCTGCGCGCGGCGCGCGGCCAGCTGGCGGCCGTGCAGGCCTTGCTGGCCGCCCGGCCGCTGCCGGAGCCGGCGCAGCCGCAGGCACCGCGCGATGCCTCGGTGGCGCTGTGCGAGGTGGATTTCCGTTATGCCCCCGACGAGCCCCTGCTGCTGCGGGCCTTGAGTCTGCAGATTGCGCCGGGCAGCATGACGGCCCTGGTGGGTGAGTCGGGCGCGGGCAAGAGCACGCTGCTGCGCCTGCTGGCGCGCTGCTTCGATGTGGAGCGGGGCCAGGTCTGTGTGGGCGGCGTGGACGTGCGGCAGCAGTCGGCCGCGGGCCTGAGCGCTCAGCTGGCGCAGATCTTCCAGGACAGCTATTTGTTCAGCGGCAGCATTGCCGACAATATCCGCGTCGGCAAGCCCGAGGCCAGTGCGGCCGAGCTGCTGGAGGCGGTGCGCCTGGCCGGCGTGGCGGAGATTACCCGGCGCCTGCCGCAGGGGCTGGACACGCCGGTGGGCGAGGGCGGTGCGCGGTTGTCGGGCGGCGAGCGTCAGCGCATCGCCATCGCCCGGGCCTTGATCAAGGACGCGCCCATCCTGCTGGTGGACGAGGCCACGGCCGCGCTGGACGCCGAGAACCAGGCGGTGATCAAGGCCACGCTGGCGCGGCTGCGCGGGCGGCGCACGCTGATCGTGATCGCCCACCAGCTCTCCACCGTGGCCATGGCCGACCAGATCGTGGTGCTGCAGGGCGGGCGGGTGATCGAGCAGGGCGCGCCCGCGGTCTTGCGCGTCAGCGGCGGCGCCTACGCGCAGATGCTGGCCCAGCAGCAGGCGGCCCAGGCTTGGCATCTGGCCGCAGGGCCGGACGCTGTTGCCCTTGAGGCCGGTCGCTGATGCCTCTGCGCCGGCTGTCCCTGTTGTTCCTGCTGCTGTGCGGCGCCTCGCTGTTGATCGGCGCGCGGCAGTTCGCCTGGCAGCAGGCGTTCGCCTTGTCGGGCGATGCCTGGCTGACGCTGACGGCCAGCCGCCTGCCGCGCCTGGCGGCCCTGGTGCTGGCCGGCGCGGGCCTGGCGATCAGCGGCGTGATCCTGCAGCACATCTTGCGCAATCGCTTTGTGGAGGCCGGTACCACGGGGGCGCTGGACGCGGCCAAGCTGGGCATCCTGCTGTCCCTGGTCTGGCTGCCGGGCGCGGGCACGGCCGGCCGCATGCTGTTTGCGCTGGCCTTCTGCCTGGGCGCCAGCCTGCTGTTCCTGGCCCTGGTCCGTCGCATCCGCTGGCAGCATACGGTGCTGGTGCCGGTGATAGGGCTGAGCTACGGCAGCCTGCTCAGCGCGCTGGCGGAGTTCTATGCCTACCGCCACAACATCTTGCAAAGCATGCGGGGCTGGCTGCTGGGCGATTTTTCCAAGGTCGTGCAGGGGCAGTACGAGCTGCTCTACCTGATCCTGCCGGTGGTGGCGCTGAGTTTTCTGTATGCCCAGCGTTTCACGCTGCTGGGCATGGGCGAGGAGATGGCCAGCAGCCTGGGCCTGGGCTATGCAGCCACGGCCGCCTTGGGCCTGCTGCTGGTGGCCTTGACGGTGGCCACCACCGTCATCACCGTGGGGGCGATTCCCTTTGTCGGCCTGGTCGTCCCCAATTGGGTGGCGCTGCGCCATGGCGAGAACCTGGGGCGCAGCCTGCCCCTGGTGGCGCTGGGCGGGGCCACGCTGCTGCTGGCCTGTGACATCGCCGGCCGCCTGCTGATCCACCCCTTTGAGCTGCCCATAGGGTTGACGGCCGCTGGCGTGGGCGGGGCCTTGTTCCTGCTGCTGATCCTGCGGGGGCTGCGGTGAAAGGCCGGGCGATATTGCTCATGCTGTTGCTGCTGCTCGGGCTGGCCTTGCTCTTTGTGTTCGCCGGTGCGGGGCTGGACTACGGCTATGTGATCCCGAAACGCCTGCTGCGGCTGGGGGCCATGGTCGTGGGCGGCTGCTGCGTGGCGCTCTCGGCCATCCTGTTCCAGACCCTGGTCGGCAACCGCATCCTCACGCCGGCGGTGATGGGCTATGAGTCGGTCTATCTGCTGTGGCAGGCGCTGCTCCTGCTGCTGCCGGGCCTGTTTGGCGTGGGCGGCTTTCTCAGCGCCGTGCTGCTGATGCTGGGCTATTCCTGGGGCCTGCAGCGCTGGCTGCTGAGCGAAACCGGTGAGGACGTCTACCGCCTGCTGCTGCTGGGCCTGGTGCTGAGCATGCTGATGGGCACGGCCACGCAATTCATCCAGCTGCGCATCAGCCCCGGCGAATTCATGCTGTTCGAGAGCCTGAGCCAGACCTCGTTCAACCGGGTGCGGCCCCAGGCCCTGCTGCTCGCGGCCCTGGCCCTGGCCGCCGTGGGCCTGGCGCTGCGCCGGGCGCTGCCGGTGCTGGACGTGCTGGCGCTGGGGCGGGAGCAGGCGCAGGCGCTTGGCGTGGAGCCGGGCCGGCAGCTGCGCCGCGGCCTGGCCTGGATCGCCCTGCTGGTCGCGGTCTCCACCAGCCTGATCGGGCCCACGGCCTTGATGGGCATCCTGGTGGCCCATATCGCCTACGCGCTGGCCGGCAGCAGCCGGCACCGGCTGACGTTGCCCCTAGGCTGCGCCGTGGCCGTGGCGCTTTTCATCGCCGCCCAGTTGCTGGTCGAGCATGTCTTCAACTACCGGACCACCGTGGCCATCCTGGTCAATCTGGTTTGCGGTGCATATTTTCTGGCGCTGACGCTGCGCGCCCGGGGCTTGTTTGCATGATCAGCGTTCACCAATTGAGCCAACGCCATGGCGGCCGGACCGTGCTGTCCGGCGTCAACGCCGAATTCCCGCCCGGTCGCATGAGTGCGCTGATCGGCCCCAATGGCGCCGGCAAGTCCACGCTGCTGATGCTGATGGCGCGCTTGCAGCAGCCCTGGGGCGGCGAGATCCGGCTGGCCGGCCGCCCGGTGGCGGACATCCCGCTCGCCGAGTACGCGCGCCAGGTCGCCACGCTGCGCCAGTCGCCCGGCCTGAGCCTGCGGCTGCGGGTGGAGGAGCTGGTCGCCTTCGGGCGCTTCCCGCATGGCCGCGGCCGGCTGGGGCCGGCCGATCACCAGGCCATTGCCGCGGCGCTCGACTTCCTCTCGCTGACGCCCTTGCGGCAGGCCTATCTCGACGAGCTGAGCGGTGGCCAGCGCCAACTGGCCGCGCTGGCCATGTGCATCGCGCAGCAGACCCCGCTGCTGCTGCTGGACGAGCCGCTCAACCACCTCGATATGAAGCATGGCCTGCAAATCATGCGGGCGCTGCGCCGCCTCTGCGACGAGCAGGGGCGCACCGTGGTGCTGGTGATCCACGACATCAATTTCGCCGCCAATTACGCCGACCACATCGTCGCGCTCAAGGATGGGGCCTTGCATTGCAGCGGCCCGGCCGAGCAGGTGGCGAGCGAGGCCTGCTTGTGCGAGCTCTACGAGATCGACTTCGAAATCCTGCGGCGCGAGCGCGTCCGCCTGTGCAATTACTTCAAGCCCCAAGGAGCATGACCATGACATTCCAGTGCCGACCTTGCCAGCTGCTGTTCGCGCTGGCCCTGGCGGCGGCCCTGCCGGGCTGTAGCGACAAGCCCGCTGAGCCGCCAGCGGCCGCGCAAACGCTGGCCGCGCCCATCAGCATCGAGCACAAGCTGGGCCGCACCCTGATCAGCCAGCGCCCGCAGCGGGTGGCGGTGCTGGACATGAACGAGGCCGATTTCCTCGACCAGCTGGGCGTGCCGATCGCGGGCATGGTGAAGGACTATGTGCCGCACTTCCTGGCTCGCTACAAGGACGCCGCCCAGGTGCAGGACCTGGGCGCCATCGTGCAACCCAATCTGGAGCGCCTGCACGCGCTCAAGCCCGACCTGATCCTGATGACACCTTTGCAAGCCCAGCATTACCAGGAGCTGAGCGAGATCGCGCCCAGCCTGCATTACGACGTGGACTTCGGCAATAGCCAGGGCCGGCATATCGCCGTGCTCAAGCAGCATCTGCTGGACCTGGGCCGCATCTTCGGCCGGGAGGAACTGGCCGAGCGCCGCGCGGCCGAGCTGGAGGCCCGGCTGGCGCAGGCCCGGCGCGTGACCGCGGGCCGGCCCGAGAAGGCCTTGATCGTGCTGCACAACAACGGCGCCTTCAGTTCTTTTGGCCCGCAGTCGCGCTACGGCTTTGTGTTCGATGCGCTGGGCGTGCAGCCGGCCGGCCAGGCGGCCGAGTCCGGCCTGCATGGCCAGCCCATCTCCAGCGAGTTCATCCAGCAGGCCGACCCCGACATCCTCTACGTGGTGGACCGCACGGCCGTGATGGAGCGCCGCCCGGTGATGGACGCCGAGCGCATGGCCAACCCGCTGCTGCGCCAGACCAAGGCCTGGAAGAGCGGCCGCGTGGTCTTCGTCGACGCCGACGCCTGGTACATCACGGCCGCCAGCCTCAGCTCCCTGCACATCGTCATCAACGACGTGCTCAAGGGCTATCAATAAGTAAGAAATTATTCAAACTGAAAGGAGTTTGTCTTGATCCATCGATTCACTCGCCATCGCAGCACCGCCCTGGCATGCAAGGCCTTGCTCGCCGGCCTGAGCGCCCTGCCGGCCTGGGCCCAGCCGACCGAAGCCAGCGAGGCCGCGCCCGCGCTGCCCATCGTGCGGGCCAAGGCCCAGGCAGGGCCGGCGGCCAAGGTCTATCCGGGCGGCCAGGTGGCGACCGAGGGCCGGCTCGGCCTGCTGGGGGAAAAGGACTTCATGGAGACCCCCTTCAGCACCATCAGCTACACCAGCCAGCGCATCGCCGACCGCCAGGCCAAGGACATCACCGAGGTGATCGCCGCCACCGACCCGACGGTGTTCAGCAACGGCGTCACCGGCGCCTGGAGCGAGAACTACTCGATCCGGGGTTTTGCCGCCAACACCGGCGACGTGATGGTCGGCGGCCTGTTCGGCATGGCGCCTTTCTACCGCAGCTCGCCCGAGATGTTCGAGCGCATCGAGGTGCTCAAGGGCCCCTCGGCCCTGCTGATGGGCATGCCGCCGGGCGGCTCGGTGGGGGGCGCGATCAATCTGGTGCCCAAACGCGCCGGGGATGAGGCGCTGAGCCGCCTGACGACCACCTATCTGTCCCAGGCCCAGCTGGGCGCCCACCTCGACCTGGGGCGGCGCTTTGGCGAGCGCAAGCAGCTGGGCCTGCGCTTCAACGCCGTCTACCGGGATGGCGAGGGCGCCGTCAAGCAGCAGGACAAAAAAGTGCAGCTGGCCGCCCTGGGCCTGGACTGGCGAGGTGAGCGCGTGCGCTGGTCCGCCGACCTCTATCGCAGTGAGGACTTTGTGGCCGGCCCGGCGCGCGGCATTGTGCTGGCGGCGGGCGTGGCCGTGCCCCGGCCGCCCCGACCCGACATCCTGCTCAACCCGCCCTGGGGCCATGTGCAGACCCGCGATCAAGCGGCCCTGCTGCGCGGCGAGTTCCAGCTGGCCGAGCAGCTGCAAGCCCATCTGGCCCTGGGCAGCAGCAAGACCCGCTACGAGTACAACGGCGCCATGGCGGCCGAGCTGCAAGACAGCGCCGGCACCTACCTCACGCGCATAGGCCAGCTGGCCTTCGATGTGGACAAGCGCTCGGCCGAGCTGGGCCTGCGCGGGCGCGTGCGCACCGGCGCCGTCGATCATCAGCTGAGCCTGAGCCTCACGCATTACGAGCACCAGCAGAACGACTACGGCCGCCGGCGCGTGCCCGGCTCGGACTGGACCACCAACCTCTACCAACCCGTCTGGGGTCCGGCCGCCGAGTTCATCGCGCCGCCCATCTTCAAGACCGCGCTGCGGCTGAACAGCTATGGCGTGGCGGACACCCTGTCCTTCGCCCAGCAGCGCCTGCAACTGACCCTGGGCCTGCGCCGCCAGCAGGTGCTCAGCGACAACCTCAATGTGGACACCGGGGCGCTCGTCTCGCGCTACGAGCAGGGCGCCACGACGCCGGTCGTCGCCCTGCTGTTCAAGGCCTCGGATTCGCTGTCCCTGTATGCCAATTACATCGAGGGGCTCAGCCAGGGCGCCAAGGCGCCGATGGGCACTGAAAACGCGGGCGATGAGTTCCCGCCTTACAAGACCCAGCAAAAGGAGCTGGGCCTCAAGCTCGACCAGGGCGAGTTTGTCCACACCCTCAGCCTGTACGAGATCAGCCGCCCTAGCAGCATGATCGATCCGCTCAGCAAACGCTTTTCTTTTGGTGGCGAACAGCGCAACCGGGGTGTGGACTGGAGCTTCTTCGGCACGGCCCAGCGCGGCCTGCGGCTGATGGGTGGGCTGGCCTATGTGGACCCCAAGCTGACCCGCAGCGCCGGTGGCGTCAACCAGGGCCGCCAGGCCACCGGTGTGCCCAAGTGGCAGGCCAAGCTGGGCGCCGAATGGGATTTGGCGGCCCTGCCGGGCCTGACGCTGACGGCGGGTGCTACGGCGATGTCCCGGCAGTACATCAGCGCCGATAACGCGCTGTCGGTGCCGGGCCGGACGATTTACGACATCGGTGCACGCCATGCCGGCCGCCTGGCCGGCCAGCCGCTGACGCTGAGGGCCCAGGTCGCCAATGTGACGAACAAGGCCTATTGGGGCATGCCGCTGCTGTCCAGCCTGGCGCTGGGCGCGCCACGCACCGTCATGGTCTCGGCGGCGCTGGATTTCTGAGCGCTCAAGTGTGAAGTGACTTCAGGGCCACTTCGGGTGCGGCGGACATGATTTTGAGCAAGGCGGCCGCAGGCCCGGTGGGCGTGCGCCTGTTTTGCTCCCAGTTCTGCAAGGTCTTGACGCTCACCTGCATCAGGCGGGCGAACTCGCTTTGTGACAGGCCGATCTGTTCCCGCACGGCCTTGGCGTCAGGCCTGGCAACTTCAAATCGGCGTGAGGGCTGGGCCTTGCCCTTGGCGATGGCCTTGGCTTCCTGCAGGCTGCTCACCAGGTCTTCAAACAATGTCTTGTCCATGCCGCGGTACTCATCATCGGTCAGCAAATGGGTGACGAGCCGGGTAAAAGTGGGTGTCTCGATGAAGACCATATGGGTGAATTTATCCGCCAATGGCGGATGACTCAATCGATCTTCAATGCCCCTCGCTCACCCGCCAAACCTGGTCTTCAAGCCCGCCAGCAATTTTTCATGAATGCCCCCAAACCCGCCATTGCTCATGCACAGCAAATGGTCGCCGGGCTTGGCGGCTTGCAGCACGGCCGTGACCAGGGCGTCCACATCGGCGCCGACCTGGGCTTGGGTGCCCATCGGCGCCAGCGCCTCCTTGGCATCCCAGCTCAGACCCGCTTGGTTGCAAAAGCTCAGATCGGATTCTTCCAGCGCCCAGGGCAGCTGGGCCTTCATCGTGCCCAGCTTCATGGTGTTGGAGCGGGGCTCGAAGATGGCCAGGATGCGTTCGCTCGGGTTGACCCGTCGGCGCAGGCCATCAATCGTCGTGCGTATGGCCGTGGGGTGGTGGGCAAAGTCGTCGTAGACCTTGATGCCGGCGACCTCGCCACGTAACTCCATGCGTCGGCGCACGTTCTGGAATGTGGCCAGGGCGGCGGCGGATTGCTCAGGCGCCACGCCCACATGCTCGGCGGCGGCAATCGCGGCCAGGGCGTTGAGCTGGTTGTGCTCGCCGATCAGGCCCCACTCGACTCGCGCCACCTTGAGGCTGCCGCGCAGCACGTCAAAGGCCTGCGGTTCGCCGCGGGCGCGCAGGCTGCCGGATTCTTCCTTGCGGCCGCCAAAGCGTTGCACCTCGCTCCAGCAGCCGCGGTCCAGCACGCGCTGCAGCGCCTCCTCACGGGCATTGGCCACGATGCAGCCGCCGGCCGGCACGGTGCGCACCAGGTGGTGGAACTGGGTCTCGATGGCGGCCAGGTCGGCAAAGATGTCGGCGTGGTCGAACTCGAGGTTGTTCAGCACGGCGGTGCGCGGCCGGTAGTGCACAAACTTGCTGCGCTTGTCGAAGAAGGCGGTGTCGTACTCATCGGCCTCGATGACGAAGGTCTTGCCCGCGCCCAGCTTGGCGCTGACGCCAAAGTTCTGCGGCACGCCGCCCACCAAGAAGCCCGGCTGCAGGCCGGCCTGTTCCAGGATCCAGGCCAGCATGGAGGTGGTCGTGGTCTTGCCATGGGTGCCGGCCACGGCCAGCACATGGCGGCCGGCCAGCACATGCTCGGCCAGCCACTGCGGGCCGCTGGTGTAGGGGGCGCCGGCGTCCAGGATGGCTTCCATCAGCGGGAATTTTTCGCCGCGTGTGACCACATTGCCGATCACGAAGACGTCGGGCTGGAGCGCCAGTTGCTCGGCGCCGAAGCCTTGGGTCAGCTCAATGCCCAAGGCTTGCAACTGCTCGCTCATGGGTGGGTAAACATTGGCATCGCAGCCGGTGACGCGGTGACCGGCCTCGCGCGCCAGCGCCGCCAGGCCGCCCATGAAAGTGCCGCAGATGCCGAGGATGTGGATGTGCATAGCTGTGTTCAGCGCAAGACCTTGCGGGCCGCTTCCAGGGTCTGGTTGAGGTCGGCGTCGCTGTGGGCGGCCGAGACAAAGCCGGCTTCGTACAGCGCGGGCGCGAGGTAGATGCCCTCGTCCAGCATGCCGTGGAAGAAGCGGTTGAAGCGTTCCTTGTCCGTCTTCATCACGGTCTGGTATTCCTGCGGCAGTTGATCCATCAGGAAGAAGCCGAACATGCCGCCCTGGGCATCGACGCTGAAGGGCACGCCGTTCTCCTTGGCGACGCCGGCCAGGCCGTCCACCAGGGCGCGTGTTTTGGCCGTTAGCGATTCAAAAAAGCCGGGCTTCTGGATCTCGCGCAGCGTGGCCAGGCCGCAGGCGGTGGCGACGGGGTTGCCGCTCAAGGTGCCGGCCTGGTAGACGCCGCCCAGCGGGGCCAGATGCTTCATGATCGCGCGGCTGGCGCCAAAGGCCGCCAGCGGCATGCCGCCGCCTATGACCTTGCCGAACACGCTGATATCGGGCTTGAAGCCGGGGATCAGGCTGGCGTAATGGCCTTGGGCGCTGGCCAGGCCGACGCGGAAGCCGGTCATCACCTCGTCCAGCACCAGCAGGGCGCCGTGCTCGGTGCAGAGCTCGCGCAGGCGCTTCATGTACGCGGTCTGGGTGCGCACGAAATTCATATTGCCGGCGATGGGCTCGATGATGACGCAGGCCAGCTCCTTGCCGTGCAGGGCGAAGGCTTCTTCCAGCTGGGCCAGGTGGTTGAATTCCAGCACCAGGGTGTGCTGGGCCACCTCGGCCGGCACGCCGGCGCTGGTGGGGTGGCCGAAGGTGGCCAGGCCCGAGCCGGCCTTGACCAGCAAGGCGTCGGTATGGCCGTGGTAGCAGCCCTCGAACTTGATGAACTTGCTGCGGCCGGTGGCGCCGCGCGCCAGGCGGATGGCGCTCATCGTCGCCTCGGTGCCCGAGCTGACCAGGCGCACCTGCTCCATGCTGGGCACCAGCTTGAGGATTTCTTCGGCCAGCTCGATCTCGCGCTCGGTCGGCGCGCCGAAGGAGAAGCCCTCCTGCGCCGCCTGGGTGACGGCCGCCAGCACGGCCGGGTGGCCGTGGCCCAGAATCATCGGGCCCCAGGAGCCGATGTAGTCCACATAACGCTTGCCATCGGCGTCAAAGATGTAGGCGCCCTCGCCGCGGGTGATGAAGCGGGGCGTGCCACCGACGGCGCGGAAGGCGCGCACGGGCGAGTTGACGCCACCAGGGATCACGCGCTGGGCGCGCTCGAACAAGACTTGGTTTTGTGACATGGCAGGAACAGCGGTCTGATGGAGGCTATAAAGAAAAAAGGGCGGGCCTGGCCCGCCCGTACAGGTATTGATTTACACGCTTGTACCGGGGTCGGCAAGGGTCAGTGCATGCGGCGCGGCGGGCGGCCCGCCACAGGGCCATCGTCCAGGCCCGGGCCGCCGGCATCCAGCTCGGCCGCGGCCGCTGCAGCCTCGGCGGCCGCGGCTTCCTCTTCTTCCTCATTGGGCGGCAGGGCCCAGAAGAAGCGGTCGGGGATGGCATTGCCCATGCCGGGGCGGTAGCCCGCGTCCAGGGCCTGGTCCAGAAAGGACAGGGCCTCGCCGACGGCGGCGTGGATCTCGGCGCCGACCGAGAGCAGGGCGGCCAGGGCGGCCGAGAGGGTGTCGCCGGCGCCGACGAAATTGATGTCGAAACGCTCGAACTTCTCGCCCGTCACCGGGCCCTGGGGCGTGGCCAGCACATTGTCGACAAACTGGTTGGGCAGGCTGATGCCCGTCACCAGCACATGGGCGGCGCCATGCTGGCCGGCGGCCACGGCCAGCTCGCGCGGCGAGGCGGGGCGGTCGGCATCCCAGTCGGGCAGCAAAAAGTCGGTCAGGGTCTTGTGATTGCCGACCAGCACATGGGTCTGCGGCAGGATCAGTTCGCGGAAGGAGTCCAGATAGCTTTGCTGCTGCTCTTCGTCCAGCCAGGCCACATTGGGCAGATAGGCGACCAGGGGCACGTCGGGGTAGTCGGACAAGACCTCGGCCACGGCGCTGACGCCCTCGGCGCTGCCCAGAAAGCCCACCTTCCAGGCGGTGATGGGGATGTCTTCCAGGATCAGCCGGGCCTGCTCGGCGATGGTGTCGGTGTCCAGCGTCATGTGCTCGAACACCTCGGCGGTGTCGCGCAGCACGATGGCGGTGACGATGGGCAGGCAGTGGGCACCCATGGCGGCAATGGTGGCAACGTCGCAGCCCAGGCCGCTCGCACCGCTGGCCTCGCTGGCATTGAAGCTCATCACGCTGGCCGGGGCTTGCGCTCCCTGATCGTCTTCGCTGAGGGCCATGTCAACGGGGTTGGCCGGACGGGCTTTGGGTTCGATTTTGCTCATAAGTTGCGGCGCAAGGTCAGGGTGTTTTCGCAAATCGGCTGGCCGCAGGCGGCGGAGCACAGGCGACCCCTGCCTTTTGGATACTTTGTGCGAATCTCGACAAAAGCCCAGGCACCGGCGGGTAAGTCCCGATAAGTGCTGTTGCATCCTTGTCGATTTCCATACGAAGGCGCAGGAGTCAGCGTGGCTACAATCTTTGCATTGTAGTGAGCAAAAAGATAAGCATCGTGAGCGAAGCAAGTACCTGGATGTGCCTGATCTGCGGCTGGATTTATGACGAGGCTGCAGGCGATCCGGAACATGGCATTGCCCCGGGTACTGTTTGGGCCGATGTGGATATGAACTGGACCTGTCCCGAATGCGGGGCACGCAAGGATGACTTCGAAATGGTCCGCATTTAATTAATTAGAGACTGGGTCGAATTCAAAAAGGGCCGTAGGGCCAAGTCCCGCGGGCAGCCACCATCATCAGGTGGTTTGTTGTATCTGCTGCCAGGCTCTCCCCCTGATTCGTTTGGTTTTGCTGAGAAAGAGGCTAGGACGTGCAAGTTCCTGAAGGTCCCGAAAGCAGCGTGACTGCGGCAAGAGTGCTGGTCATTGATGACAGCAACACCATACGGCGTAGCGCCGAAATCTTTCTCAAGCAGGCCGGCCATGACATCGTCTTGGCCGAAGACGGCTTTGATGCGCTGGCCAAGCTCAGCGACTTCGAGCCCGATCTGGTCTTCTGCGACATCCTGATGCCGCGCCTCGACGGCTACCAGACCTGCGCCATCATCAAGCGCAACCCACAGTTTTCTTCGGTCCCTGTGATCATGCTGTCCTCCAAGGACGGCTTGTTCGACAAGGCGCGCGGCCGCATGGTCGGCTCGCAGGACTATCTGACCAAACCCTTCACCAAAGATCAGTTGCTCAAGGCCGTGCAGATGCACCGGCGTGTTGCTTGATGCCCGCCTCAAGCGCTTTGATCGACTTGATCGCGTCCCCTGGCCTCATCGATTGAGGACGAATAATGCCTATCCAAAAAATACTGTTGGTCGATGACTCCAAGACCGAGCTGCATGTGCTCAGCGAACTGCTGCTCAAGCGTGGTTACTCGGTGCGCACGGCCGAGAACGGCGAAGAAGCCCTCAAGCGCCTGGCCGAAGAGAAGCCCGATCTCATCCTGATGGATGTGGTGATGCCCGGCCAGAACGGTTTCCAGCTCACCCGCACCATCACTCGCGACGAGCGTTATGCCGATCTGCCGGTGATCATGTGTACCAGCAAGAATCAGGAGACCGACAAGGTCTGGGGCATGCGCCAGGGTGCGCGCGACTACGTCGTTAAACCGGTCAAGGCCGAGGAGTTGTTGGCCAAGATCAAGGCCCTGGGCTGATCTGATGAGCAATAAAGAAGCCCTGCGTGAATTGCAGCAGCGCCTGGCGCAACGCATGCAGGCCGCACGCGAGCAGCAGGCGCCGGGTGCCGCCTGGTTGGCGGTGGAGTGCGGGGGGCAGGGCCTCTTGTTCTCGCTCAAGCATGCGGCCGAAATCTTCGCACCCGTGCCGCTCAAGCCTCTGCCTTATGCCAAGCCCTGGATGATGGGGGTGGCGAATCTGCGCGGCGGCTTGTTCACCGTGGTGGATCTGGCTGTTTTCCTGGGCCTGCGGGCGCCGGGCGCGGCCGAAGTGCGGACCCCGTCGGGCCAGCAGGGCCAGGCGCGCCTGGTTTCGCTCAACCCGGAGATGAATTCCAACTGCGCCTTGCTGGTGGACCGCCTGGCCGGCCTGCGCAGCGAGGAGCAGCTCAAGGCCCAGCCTCTGACGGCGGCCGAGCAGGAAGGGCGACCCCGCTTTGCCGGCCAGCGCATGCTGGACGCGCAGGGGCGGTCCTGGCAGCAAGTGCATTTGGATGCGCTGTCAAAGCATGAACAGTTTTTGCAAGTTGTGGTCTGATCCGCGGCGGACTGCGGTGGCACAGCCCATTTGAGCAGCCCCGGGCCGGCCGCGCCGGAACAAGAAAAATGGCCGATCTCAGGGCGGAACAGGGATCGGCGAACAATCGACATCGAGTGACGTCGAGTGACATCGAGAAGAGGGTGAGATGAGCTTTCTGGACAAGATCAAGAATCTGGGCAAGACCGAGGGCGAGGCCCATGCGTTTGGCGTGGATGCAGCGAGCGTGGGCGGTACGCCCGCCACGACGGCCCTGAATGGCGCGCAAGGCTATGAGGCCGGCGAGCCGGACAGCGAGGCCTCTCAACCGGTGTCTTCCTCCTCATCCATCATCTCGGAGGCGGTGCCGACCGAATTCACGCCGCCCGACTTCGGCACGACGACGGCCAGCTTCAACACCACCACCAGCGCCGCCGAGGCCCTGGCCCTGCCGGCCGCAGCGCCCGCTATTGCGGCCAAGCGCCACCAGACCCTGCTCACCGCCCTGGTGGTCCTGGGCCTGCTGGGCACGGCCGCCACGGTCAGCCTGACGATCCTGAACAGCTCGCGCAGCGCGGCCCAGGTGCGTGCCACCGGCCAGGCCTTGATGCAGTCGCAGCGCATGGCCAAGTCCGTCACCTCGGCCCTGGTGGGCAAGCCCGAGGCCTTTGCCGAATTGCGCGAAAGCGTCAGCACCATGGCCACGGTGGTCAAGGACCTGCGCTCGGGCGAGGGCGAGCTGGCCAAGGCCCCCCACTCGGCCCAGGCCAGCCTGGACGCGGTGCTGCCCCTGGTGGAGCGTGCCGAAGCCAGCGGCAAGGTGGTGAAGTCGCAGGAAAAGGCCTTGACCGAAGTCGGCCAGGCCTTGCGCGCCATCAACAAGCAATCGGGTGATCTGCTGGAAAGCGCCGAGTCCGTCTCGGCCGAGGCCTTGCAGCAAGGCGCCTCCACCGCCGAAATCTCCGCCGCCGGCCAGCTGGTGATGCTGACCCAGCGCATCGGCAAGAGCGCCAACGAGTTCCAGACCCAGGAGGGCGTCAGCCCCGAGGCGGTGTTCCTGCTGGGCAAGGACTTGAACTCCTTCAAGCTGATCACCGAAGCCCTGATCAGCGGCAACCCCGAGCTGCACCTGAATGGCGTGCGTGACGCCGGCCTGAAGGCGCGCCTGAACACCTTGCTGAAGCAGTACGAGCAGACGCGCAGCCAGGCTGCGGTGATTCTGGGCAATCTGCAGGGCCTGGTGTCGGCACGCGAGGCGCAGACCAGCATCCTGGCCGATGCCGAGCCGCTGCGCAAAGGCCTGGAACAGGTCGCGCAGGAACTTGAATCGGCCGGCGGTATCAATCTGCCCCTGGTGGTGGTGATGCTGGCCTCGCTGGCCGCCCTGGTGGCCGGTGCGCTGGGATTTTTGCGCCTCTACGTGGCCGATCAGGGCCAGCGTGCGGCCATGGCCGAGTCGCAAAAGCAGGAAGCCGAGGCGCAGGAGCGCGAGGCCAAGCGCGTCAACGACGCCAACCAGGCCGCGATTTTGCGTTTGATGAATGAGCTGCAGACGGTGGCCGAGGGCGACCTGACCCAGCAGGCCACGGTGACGGAAGACATCACCGGCGCCATCGCCGACTCGGTCAACTACACGGTGGAAGAGCTGCGCAATCTGGTCAGCCAGGTGCAGAGCACGGCCGCCCGCGTGACCGACACCACCGGCCAGGTGGACCAGACCTCCACCGATCTGCTGGCGGCCTCGAAAGAGCAGCTGCACGAGATCCGCTCCACCGGCGAGGCCGTGCTGCAGATGGCGGGTCGCATCAACGAGGTGTCCACCCAGGCGCAGGCCACGGCCCAGGTGGCGCGCCAGTCGCGTGAGGCGGCGGAGTCGGGCCTGCAGGCCATGCAGAACAATATCAGCGGCATGAACTCCATCCGCGACCACATTCAGGAAACCTCCAAGCGCATCAAGCGCCTGGGCGAGTCTTCGCAGGAAATCGGCGAGATCACCGAGCTGATCTCCGACATTACCGAACAGACCAATGTGCTGGCGCTGAACGCCGCCATCCAGGCCGCCTCGGCCGGCGAGGCCGGTCGTGGCTTCTCGGTGGTTGCCGAGGAAGTTCAGCGTTTGGCCGAACGCTCGGGCGATGCGACCCGCCGCATTGCCGCCCTGGTCAAGACCATTCAGACCGACACCCACGACGCCGTGGCCGCCATGGAGCGCTCGACCTTGGGGGTGGTGCAGGGCACGCGCCTGTCCGACGCGGCCGGCAAGGCGCTGGAAGAGATCGACAGCGTGTCGCGCCGCCTGGACGATTTGATCGCCCAGATTTCCAGCCAGGCGCTCAGCGAAGCCGCGTCCGCCAACGAGGTGGCCGAGAACATCCAGCACATTTTTGCCGTCACCGAGCAGACCAGCGAGGGCACTCGCTCGACCGCCCAGATGGTGCATGAGCTGTCCCGTTCTGCCGACGCCTTGAAGGCCTCGGTGGCCCGGTTCAAGGTCGCCTGAGGCAAGAGGCAGCGATGGAGCTCTTGTCCTCAAACCCACGCCAGTCCCGCACCGCGTCGGGTGGCCGAGACGTGCCGGAGTTTCGCGATTCGCAACTGCCGCGCGATGCTCAGGATTCCGAACTGCCGGTCGACCTGAGCCCGCTGGCCTGGGTGCAGGAGGAGTTGCGCCGCTCGCTGGAGACGGTGCACAAATCGCTGCGCCGCCATCTGCGCGACGGCGAGACCCGTTTGTCCAGTTTCGCCGCGCTGGCGGGTGGCACGGCCGAAGGTTCGGCCCATTCGCCCTTGCTGGCGGCGGCCGCGCAGCTGCACCAGGTGGCGGGCGTGTTGTCGCTGGTGGGCCTGCCCGCCGGCGCCACCGTCTTGCGCGCGGCCGAGCAGGCGGTGTCGAATCTGGCCCAGCATCCGGCCCATATCGATCTGCCCAAGGTGGAGATCATCGAGCGGGCCGACTTCGCCCTGCTGTCGCTGATCTCGCGCATGCTGGCCGGCACACCGGCCTCGGCCCTGAGCCTGTTCCCCAGCTTCCGCGAGCTGCAGGCCTTGAACGGCGTGGAGCGCATCCACCCCGCCGATCTCTGGACTTTTGATTGGCGCTGGCGCGAGTTGCCCGAGGACGTCAGCGCGCAAGCCCAGGCTCCGGCGGCCCTGCGCGGTCCCTTCGAGGCGGCCTTGCTCAGGCAGATGCGCGAGTCCAACAAGGCGATGGCCCGCGCCTACGCCGCCAAGCTCAGCGATCTGTGCGCGGCCCTGGCCGCCGCTCTGGTCGGCGCGCCGCGCAGCCGCATGCTGTGGCAGCTGGCGGCCGCCCAGTTCGAGGCCCAGGCCCAGGGCCTGTTGGTGGCCGACCCCTTTGTCAAGCGCCTGGGCTCACGCCTGCTGGCGCAGCTGCGTGCGGTGGACAAGGGCGATGCGGCCGTCAACGAGCGCCTGGCGCATGACCTGCTGTTCTTCTGCGCCCAAAGCGCCTTGCCCGGCCCCAAGGAGAGCGCTCCCCGCCTGCTGGTGGTGCGCGCCAACTTCAATCTGCCCGATCAGCCTCCCGGCGACTACGAGGACGAAAGCCTGGGGCGCATCGACCCCGCCTGGGTGAGCCAGGGCCGGCGCCGTGTCGGCGCGGCCAAGGAATCCTGGGGCACGGTGGCCGAGGGCGAGACCCATCGCCTGGCCGGCCTGGACGAGCAGTTCGCCAGCCTGGCCGATTCCCTGCAGCGCCTGTTCCCGGGCGGCGCCGTGCTGGGCGAGATGCTGCAGCGCGCCGTTGTCAGCACCCTGCGTTCGGGCAAGCCGCCGCCGGCCCCGCTGGCGATGGAGGTGGCCACCAGCCTGCTGTATGTGGAGGCCGCGCTGGACGATCAGGCCTTCGACCAGCCCGAGCAGGCCCAGCGCGTCAAGCGCCTGGCCGGCCGCATCGAGTCCGTCGCCCGCGGCGCCACGCCCGAGCCGCTGGAAGCCTGGATGGAGGACCTCTACCGCCGCGTCTCCGACCGCCAGACCCTGGGCAGCGTCGTGCATGAGCTGCGCGCCAGCCTGGCCGAGGTCGAGCGCCTGGCCGATGAATACTTCCGCGACCCCAGCCAGCGCGAGCGCCTGATCCCGGTGCCGGGTCAGCTCTCCGCCATGCGCGGCGTGCTGACCGTGCTGGGCCTGAGCCATGCGGCGCAGGCCTGCGTGCGCATGCGTGACGAGGTCGACCGCCTGGCCAGTACCGAGGTCGATGTGGCCCGCGCCGCGCCGCGCGAGCTGTTCGACCGCCTGGCCAATAATCTCGGCGCCCTGGGTTTTCTGATCGATATGCTGGGCGTGCAGCCCGCCCTGGCCAAACGCATGTTTGTGTTTGACGAGGCCACGGGTCGTCTGAGCCCGCTGATGGGCCGCAACCATGCCGAGGCTGCCGCCGATATGGCGGCCCCGGTCCCGGCGCCGGCCGCCGCGTCCAGCCCGGCACCGGCGTCGGCGCCGGTGCTGCCGCCCATGCCCGCACGCCCCGTGCAAGTCGCCCAGCCGCCGGCCTCCTTCGACCCGGAGATGCGCGAGATCTTCATGGAAGAGGCCCGCGAGGTGCTGCTCACGGCCCGCGAGGCCTTGGCCAAGCTGCGCAGCGAGGGCCAGAGCCGCGAGCAGCTGACCGTGCTGCGCCGCGCCTTCCACACCCTCAAGGGCAGCTCCCGCATGGTGGGCCTGGAGGACTTTGGCGAAGGTGCCTGGGCTTGCGAGCAGCTTTACAACGTGCGCCTGAGCGATGCCTTGCCGCCCTCCGGCAACGAGCATCTGCTGGACTTCAGCGCCGAGGCCCTGGACTATCTGGGCCAGTGGTGCGAGCAGATCGCCGCGCCGCAGCCCGGCCTGTCCGAGCCCCTGCATTACTCCGGCCCCTTGCGGCATGGCGCCGACGCCCTGCGCCTGCAGGGCCTGCGCGTGCCCCTGCTCGAAGAGCCGGCGGAGCCAGCCGCGCCTGCCATGCCGGACCTGGGCCTCACCGAGCCCAGTATTTTCGAGCCGGCCGCTGCGGTCCCGCCCGAGCCCGCCGTGGCCGCGCCCGAGCATGCCGGCTTCCAGTCCACCGAGCTGGGCTCGCCGCTGGAGTTTGCGCTGACGCAGCAGCTCGAGTTTCCGGTCACCCACCATATCGACCTCCCGCCCACCGAGGTGGTGGAGCGCTTGCTCCTGGACCTGCCGCCCGAGGCCACGCCGGTGCCGGACGAGCCGGTTCAGCCACCCGCGCCCACGGACGCCGAGGTGCAGGCCGAGTTCCTGGCCTTGCTGGAACCCGAGCAGGCGCAGGCGATTGCCGCCGTGCTGCATCCGGCCGAAGCGCCGGAGCAGGCCACGGCCGCTTTCGCCCCGGCGCCTGGCCTGGACGAGGACGAGCCGCCCTTTGTGCTGCAGCTGCCCGATGAGGCCTCGGCGGTCGCGAGCGCGCCGCCGGCCGAGTTTGAGCTGCCCGAGTTTGAGCTGCGCCTGGATCTGGGCGAAGAGCTGCCGCCGGTGCCGGCCGAGCCGCCGACGCCCGAGCGCTCCTATCTGTCCGACGCCGATCTGCCCACCCTGACCGAGAGCGCCAGCCTGGACGAGGCCCTGGCCCGGAGCCAAGGCGACGCCCCGCCGGTCTGGGAGGAGACGCAGGTGCCGACCGGCATCGATGCCGGCGCCCCGGTCGATGAAGCCTCGGTGCCGGAGGCCTTGGCCGAAGCCGCCGCCAGCGCCGCTGGCGAGCCGCTCAACGATGCTGCCTTGCTGAGTTCGCTGGACGGTTTGCTCGACGTCGTGCCGGCCGAGCCCGCGGTGGCCGAGCCGGCCGATTTGCTGGAGGCGCTGGCCGCGCCGGAACAAGCTCCGCTTGAAGCCCAGGCCGAAGCCGAAGCCGACGCGGTGCCGCTGCCTAGCCCCGCGCCGGTGCTGGAATTGGTCCGCAACACGCCGCCGCCCGAACTGCTGCAGGAGCAGGAGCAACGCGCCGCCGAGTCCGAGGAAGAGAGCGTCAAGGTCATCGGCCCGATCCGGGTCAGCATCACCTTGTTCAATATCTTCCTGAACGAGGCCGATGAGTTGTCGCGCCGTCTGGGCACCAGCCTGGCCGAGTGGGCGCTGGAGCTGGCCGGCACCGTGCCCGCCAATTGCGAGCCCCTGGCCCATGCCCTGGCGGGCAATGCGGCGGCCGTGCAGTTCGAGGACTTGTCCACCCTGGCGCGTGCGCTGGAGCATGCCCTGGGCCGCGCCCAGCGCACCCGGCATTACAGCGAGGCCGAGGCCCAGATGTTTGTGCAGGCGGCGGACGAGATTCGCCAGCTGCTGCATCAATTCGCCGCCGGTTTCCTGCGCCCGCACGACCCCGCCACCCTGGCCCTGCTGCAGGCCTACCAGCCCGAGGCCGACCCCGAGCTGGAGCTGGACTCGCGTCGCCTGGATCTGGACGAGGAACTGCCTCAGTCTGCCCCTTTCGCCGCCAGCGCCGCCCCCATTCCCGCGGCCCTGGACGACGAGGTCGAGCCCGGCCTGCCGGACGCCATCGATGCCGAGCTCTTCCCCATCTTCGAGGACGAGGCCCAGGAGTTGCTGGGCGAGCTGCATGCCGCCCTGCGCAGCTGGGTGTCGCAGGCGCACGAGCGCAGCGCCGGTGCGGCCTGCATGCGGGCCTTGCACACCTTCAAGGGCGGTGCCCGCCTGAGCGGCGCGATGCGCCTGGGCGAGCAGGCCCATGAGCTGGAAACCGCGGTCGAACGGGCCCTGGCCCAGGCCGATGGGCATGAGATGCCGGCCTTGGAAGAGTTGCTGGCCTTGCAGGCCGGTGCCGACGCCCTGGCCGCCAGTCTGGAAACCCTGCGTGCGGCCCAGCATGCGCCCTCGGTCGCCCCGGCCGCCCCGGCTGTGCCACAGCCGGCCGAGCACTTGGTCGCCGCCGAGGCTTCGGCGCCCGCCTCCGACGAGGCGCAGGCCGCGCCGTCTGCTGGCATCGACTGGTCGCGCTTTGTCGAGACCGACCCGGAGGCCGGCTTTGGCAGCGAGTTCGCGGCCAGTGGTTTGCAAGCCATGGTGCGGGTGCGCGGCAGCTTGCTCGAACGCATGGCCGCCCAGGCCGGCGAGGTCAGCATTCGCCGCACCCGGCTGGAGTCCGAGCTGGCCCAGATGAAGGGTGCCTTGCTGGACCTGGACGATAACCTGGACCGCGTGCGCGCCCAGTTGCGCGAGCTGGAGTTGCAGGCCGAGGCCCAGATGGGCTCGCAGCAGGAACAGCTGCAGCGCGCGGCCGAGCATTTCGATCCCCTGGAGTTCGACCGTTACACCCGCTTCCAGGAGCTGACCCGCATGCTGGCCGAGTCGGTCGGCGACGTGGCCACGCTGCAGCGCTCCTTGCAACGCAATGTGCAGCTGGGTGAGGACGAGCTGGCGGCGCAGTCGCGCCTGACGCGCGAGCTGCAGGACGATTTGCTGCGCACCCGCATGGTGGAGTTCGACAGCCTGTCCGAGCGCATGCACCGCGTGGTGCGCCAGGCGGCGCGCGACACCGGCAAGCAGGCCGAGCTGAGCATCGTTGGCGGCCAGACCGAGCTGGATCGCAGCGTGCTCGAACGCATGGGCGGCGCTTTTGAGCATCTGCTGCGCAATAGCGTGGGCCATGGCATCGAGACGCCGGATGTGCGCCTGGCCGCGGGCAAGCCGGCGCAAGGCCAGCTGCGCCTGAGCCTGCAGCAGGAGGGCAACGAGGTCTTGCTGAACTTCAGCGACGACGGCGCCGGCCTGGACCTGCCCCGCATCCGCGAGCGCGCCATCGAGCTGGCGCTGATGCCGGCCGAGGCCGTCCAGGCGCTCAGCGATGCCGAGCTGATGCAGCTGATCTTCCGCCCCGGCTTCTCCACCGCCACCGAGGTGACCGAAACCTCGGGCCGCGGCGTGGGCATGGACGTGGTGCGGGCCGAGGTGGCCACCTTGGGCGGCACGATAGAAACCGCCTCCAGCACCGGCCAGGGCAGCAACTTCACGCTGCGCCTGCCGCTGACCACGGCGCTGACCCAGGTCGTGCTGCTGCGCTGCGGCGAGCAATCGGTGGCCGTGCCGGCCAGCCTGATGGACTCGGTGCAGCGCCTGCCTAACGATCAGCTTGAACAGGCTTATGCCACGGGCACGCTGAGCCAGGCGGGCCAGGAGCTGCCCTTCTATTGGTTGGGCGGCCTGCTGGGCCAGCCGGGCCGCGGCGTCGCGCATGGCAAGACGGCCTCCATCGTCTTCATGCGCAACAGCCAGCAGCGCCTGGCCCTGCATGTGGACGAGGTCTTGGGCAATCAGGAGGTGGTGGTCAAGCATCTGGGCTCCCAGCTCAGCCGCGTGCCCGGCCTGGCCGGCATCAGCCTGCTGGCCTCCGGCGATGTGGCCTTGATCTACAACCCGCATGCGCTGGCCAGCTGGTACGGTCTTGCCGCCCAGCAAGGCCTGCGCGATCTGCATGTGCAGGCCCAGCAGGCGCTGGCCGGCGAGCAGCTGGGCGCGGCCGCAGCGGCGGCCGAGGACGAGCCGCAGCTGGCGCCGCTGATCCTGGTGGTGGACGACTCCCTGACCGTGCGCCGCGTCACCCAGCGCCTGCTGGAACGTGAGGGCTACCGGGTGCAGCTGGCCAAGGACGGCCTGGATGCGATGGAACGCCTGGCCGAGGAAGAGCTGCCGGCTCTGGTGCTCAGCGATATCGAGATGCCACGCATGGACGGCTTCGACCTGGTGCGCAATATGCGCGGGGACGCACGCCTGGCCGGTCTGCCCGTCATCATGATCACCTCGCGGATTGCGCAAAAACATCGCGACTACGCGCAGGAACTGGGTGTCGACCACTATCTGGGCAAGCCTTACGACGAAGACCAGCTCTTGAAACTGATTGATGGTTACACTTCGACACACATTCCCGACGGAGGGTCGGGGGCGTAGTTCCACACCGGATCGGCATTCGATGCCACGGCCCGGCTTGCAAGAGCCGCGGCCCGTGTCGTCTTGCCGACCCGAGGCTGGGTATCGGGGTGTGAAGTGCCACAAGAGCTCTGAACACTGAGGAAATATGCTGAGGCCCCGTACATGGGGCGATCCAAGCCATGTCCGAAGTCGTTGATCATCTCGCCGAGATGACGGGGTTTCGCGATCGCGATGTGATGGACGTCACCCTGGTGTCGGCCTTGCGCGATCTGCTGGAACCGCTGTCGGTGGCGATCTTCCGTTGCGTCGGTGAGCCCGGCCAGGAACGTTGGCTGACGCGCGCCCGTTTGGAGCTGGCCGACGCCGTGGCCACGGCCGATCCGCTGTGGGCCGATCCCGCCACCTTGTCGCCGGCCGAGGAGCACCCGGTCCGCCTGCATTGCATGCGCAGCCGCAGCGTGCAGCAGCAGCGGGTGGGCGAGGCCTGGCTCTCGTTATTCCCCATCGCCACCGACCGCGAGGTGGTCGGCGTGGTGGAGGTCCACACGACACTCAAACTCAGCCCGGCCATGCAGCGCATGGTGGGCAGCGTGCTGCGGATTTATCACAACTTCCAGGGCCTGCTGGAGTACAGCGAACGCGACACCTTGACCGGCTTGCTCAACCGCAAGACCTTTGAGGAAAGTTTTTTGAAGGCCGTTGGCGAGCTGCCCGCGCACGCGGCCGTCCCGCCCTGTGACGACGGCCGCCGCCACGAAGGCCTGCGCCCCCAGTACTACCTGGGCGTGATCGATATCGACCATTTCAAGAGCGTCAACGACCGCTTCGGCCATCTGATCGGCGACGAGGTCTTGCTGCTGCTCTCGCGTCTGATGCGCAGCAGCTTCCGCTTCCACGATCTGCTCTACCGCTTCGGCGGCGAGGAGTTCGTGGCCCTGATGCGTTGCGAAGATCAGCTCGACGCCGCCCAGGCCTTCGAGCGCCTGCGCCTCAACACCGAGCATTACCTCTTCCCCCAGGTGGGCCATATCACGGTCAGCGTGGGCTTCACCCAGGTGCGGGCGGATGATTCCCCCACCTCGGCCTTTGACCGGGCCGACAAGGCCGTCTATCACGCCAAGGAGTCGGGCCGCAACCAGGTGCACAACTATGCCGATCTGATCCGCAGCGGGCAGATGCAGGAGCAGGCCCAGGTCAGCACGGTGGAATTGTTCTGATTTCCTATCGTTTTGTTGCGCCGGCAGCTCCCCCGGCTCTGCATGGATTGAAAGCGCCTTAGTCTGTCGTCATATGCTCTTGCAGGGCTGCGGAGAAGAAGGGATACGGATGCAGGCGATCAAATTCACCCCCTTGACGACGGGGCGCTGGCTGCTGGCCTTGGGCCTGGCCGGCCTGCTGGGCCTGAGTGCCTGCAAGAGCACGCCGGTGGACAGCCGGCGCGTGCCCACCCAGGCGCAGAGCCAGCCCGAGGTGGCGGCCGATAGCGTCTGGGCCAAGGAGGCGCTGGCCGCCGGGGTGCAGGTGTTCGATCTGGACTGGCAGGACGAGTCGCGCGACCGGGCCGTGCCGGTGCGCCTGTACTGGCCCCAGCCGGCGCAGCAGGGGCAGGCCGTGCCCCTGGTCTTGTTCTCGCACGGCATCGGCAGCTCGCGGCGCGGCTATAGCTATCTGGGGGCCTATCTGGCGGCCCAAGGCTATGCCAGCCTGCATGTCCAGCATGTGGGCAGCGACCGCCAGCTCTGGTTGGGCAATCCGCTGCAACTGGTCGAGCGCCTGCAGACGGCCGCGCGCGAGCAGGAAGTGCTGGCGCGGGTGGCCGACGTCAAGTTCGCGCTGGACCGGCTCTTGCGCAGCGAGCGGGCCGGGCTGATCGACGCCGAGCGCATCGCCGTGGCCGGCCATTCCTACGGCGCCAACACCAGCTTGCTGCTGGCCGGCGCCCGGGTGCAGCGCGCGGGACATGCCTTGGAGTTGCGCGAGCCCCGCATCAAGGCCGCCATCCTGATTTCGGCCCCGCCTTTCTACGGCGAGGCCGACACGGCCGCCATCGCCGGCGCCATCCCCATCCCCAGCCTGCACATCACCGCCACCGAGGACGTGATACGCATCCCCGGCTATTACTCCGAGGCCAAGGACAGGGTGGCTTTGTTCGAGGCCATCGGTGGCCCCAGCAAGATGCTGGCCGTGTTCGAGGGCGGCTCGCACAGCATGTTCACCGACCGCGGCCTGACGGGCGGTGCCAGCCTCAACCCGCGCGCCAAGCAGGCCACCAAGGAGCTGGCCGTGGCCTTTCTGGACGATGTCCTGCTCGGTCGACCCCAGGCCTTGCAGCGCTGGGGCGGGCCTTACCGCGACATCCTGGCGCGCTGGCAAACGCCTTATTCCAGCGGTGTGCAGGGCAGCCTGGCCGGGGCCTCGCCCGCCCTCAGGCCGGCGCTGGCAGGG
Organism: Roseateles oligotrophus; assembly: GCF_014204525.1. Classification (GTDB taxonomy): domain Bacteria; phylum Pseudomonadota; class Gammaproteobacteria; order Burkholderiales; family Burkholderiaceae_C; genus Paucibacter_A; species Paucibacter_A oligotrophus_A. The sequence goes on along the minus strand of NZ_JACHLP010000011.1, from coordinate 19,886 downwards.
CCCGGCTCTTGACCACGGCGTAGCGCGCCAGCGTGCGGGCGCGCGCCTCGGCATGGTCGACGATGGGCGCCGGGTAATCGTGCCCCAGAGCCAAGCCACAGGCCTGCAATGCCAGTGGCTTGGCCAGCCAGGGGGCATGGATCAGCTTGGGTGGCAGGCCGGCCAGCTGGGGCAGATAGCGCTTGATGAAGCGGCCCTCGGGGTCGAATTTCTCGCTCTGCGTCACCGGGTTGAAGATGCGGAACCAGGGTTGGGCGTCGCAGCCGCTCGATGAGGCCCATTGCCAGCCGCCGTTATTGGCGGCCAGGTCGAAGTCCAGCAACTTCTCAGCGAAATAGGCTTCGCCGCGCCGCCAGTCAATGCCAAGGTCCTTGACCAGAAAGCTCGCCGCCACCATGCGCAGGCGGTTGTGCATATAGCCGCTTTGATTGAGCTGCAGCATGGCCGCGTCCACCAAAGGGTAGCCGGTGCGGCCCTCACACCAGGCGGCGAACAGCGTGTCGGCGGCCGGGCCGCTCTCCCATTGAATCGCCTCGTATTCGGGCCGGAAGGCTCGCGTCATCGCATGCGGGTGGTGGTGCATCAGCTGGTGATAGAAATCGCGCCAGATCAGCTCCGACAACCAGACCTCGGCACCCCGGTCGCCGCCCTGGGCGCGCTGCCAGGCCTCGCGGGCCAGGCGGCGGATGGAGATGCTGCCAAAGCGCAGGTGTACGCTCAAATAACTCGGCCCTTTGAGGGCAGGGAAGTCGCGTGTGCTGTCATAACGATCGATGCGATCCAGGAAATCGTCCAGCAGAGTTTCGGCGCCCTCGCAGCCACGGCCCAACTGGGGGCTGAGCTCCACTGCCTCGAAGCCGATCTCGGCCAAGCTTGGGATGGGTGTGCTGGGGGCATCCGTCGCCAGGGCTTGGGCATGGCGCTCCACCGGGTAGGCGCGCAGATAGAACTCGTCCACCTTGCGCAACCAGGCGTTCTTGTAAGGCGTGAACACGCCATAGGGGCGGTTCTTAGCCGTCAGCACCTCGCTGCGCTCGAAAATCACATGGTCTTTATAGGACTTGAAAGCACAGGCAAAGCTGGCCAGCTGCTGCGCAACTTCGGCGTCACGGGCCAGGGCGGCGGGTTCGTCGTCGTGATTGCAAAACACCGCCTGCGCGCCCAGCTCGGCCGCCAGCCTGGGGATTTCCTGCGCCGCCAGGCCCTGGCGGACGATCAGGCCGCTGCCGGGCCGCAAGGCCTTGAGTTGACCGTCCAGCGACTGCAAGGCCTGCAGGATGAAAAGCACCCGCCGGTCCTGGCGGGGCAGGGCCTCCAGGATGTGCCGGTCCAGCAGGAAGACGCAGTAGACCCGGCGGGCCGAGCGCAGGGCATGGTAGAGGGCGGCCTGATCCTGCACCCGCAGATCGCGGCGAAACCAGACAAGTGCACAGTCATATCGATCTTTCATGGTGGGGGAGTTTCGCCGACGAATAAAATGCCCGCATGAGCCAAGAAAGCAGCATTGCCCTCGCCAACCAGTTTCTGATCGCAATGCCCGGCATGGCCGATGAGGCGTTTGCCGGCAGCGTGGTCTATCTGTGTGAACACAATGAGAAGGGCGCCCTGGGCCTGGTGATCAACAAACCCATCTCCCTGACCCTGGGCCATCTGTTTGAAAAAGTCGAGCTGAGCCCCCCGCAGGACGAGCTGGCCGAGACCTCGGTGTTCTACGGCGGTCCGGTGCAGACCGAACGTGGCTTTGTGCTGCACGAACCGTTGGACGCCAAGGGCGGCCACTACAACGCCACGCTGGCCGTGCCCGGCGGCCTGGAGATGACCACCAGCCGCGATGTGCTGGAGGCCTTGTCCAATGGCGCCGGCCCCAGGCGCATCCTCGTCACCCTGGGCTATAGCGGCTGGGCCGCCGGCCAGCTGGAAGAGGAAATCGGCCGCAATGGCTGGCTGACGGTGGCGGCCTCGCCCGAGATCATCTTCGACACGCCGGTGGAGCTGCGCTACGAGCGCGCCCTGGGCCTGCTGGGCGTGGACCCACGCATGCTCAGCCTTGAGGCCGGCCACGCATGAGCGCAGCGCAGGGCCGCCCCAAGCAAGCTCGCTCCCGCTTGGCGGGACAGGCCGCAGGCCGAAGGGTGCCTCAATGAGCCCGGCTCCCGCAGCGCAGCAGTCCTTTCTGGCCTTTGATTTCGGCACCCGCCGCACCGGCGTGGCCAGCGGCACACGCTTCACCCAGAGCGCCCAGCCCCTGACGACGCTGACCCAGGACGGCGAGGCACGCATGCAGGCCATCGCCAAGCTGATCCAGGAATGGCAGCCCGCTGCCCTGGTGATCGGCCTGCCGCGCCATCCGGACGGTGCCGAGCACGAGATGACGCTGCGGGCGCGCAAATTCGGTCGCCAGCTGCGCCGCTTCGGCCTGCCGGTGCACGAGGTGGACGAGCGCTACACCTCCGTCGAGGCCGAAAGTTATGGCGCGCGCGATGTGGACGCCATGGCGGCCGCCCTGATTCTTGAACAATTCTTTCGGGAGAATCCATGAGCTCACTCTTGCTGAACGCGGAGGCGCTGTACGGCGACCTGGCCGCCGGCGTGCAAAAACTGCTGCGGCCCGAGGCCGCCCTGGTGGGCATCTGGTCCGGCGGCGCCTGGCTGGCCGAGCGCCTGCAGCGCGATCTGGGCCTGGCCGGCGCCTCGGGCGTGATCTCCAGCAGCCTGCACCGCGACGACTTTGGTTCGCGCGGCATGTCGGCCAGTGCCGATCACACCAAGCTGCCGTTTGACGTGGGCGGTCGCCACCTGATCCTGATCGACGATGTGCTCTACACCGGCCGCACCACGCGGGCCGTGATCAATGAGTTGTTCGACTTCGGCCGCCCGGCCAGCGTCACGCTGGCCGTGCTGGTGGACCGCGGCGGTCGCGAGCTGCCCATCGAGCCTGCTTTCTCCGCCGCCCGCATCCATCTGGATGCCGCCCAACGCCTGAGCCTCGCCAAAGACGAGGCCGGTCGATTCAGTTTCGACATTCAATAAACAAGGGATTGCTCGTGTTGTCCAAACGAAACCCCCAACTCAATAAGCATGGCGAGCTGATCCATCTGCTCTCCATCGAAGGCCTGCCCCAGGCCGTCATCCACCAGATCCTCGACACGGCCGGCACCTTTTTGTCGGTCAATGAGCGCGAGGTCAAGAAGGTGCCGCTGCTGCGCGGCAAGTCGGTGTTCAATCTGTTTTTCGAGAACAGCACCCGCACCCGCACCACCTTCGAGATCGCGGCCAAGCGCCTGTCGGCCGATGTGCTGAACCTGGACATCGCGCGCAGCTCCACCGCCAAGGGCGAGACGCTATTGGACACGGTGGCCAACCTGAGCGCCATGCATGCCGATATGTTTGTCGTGCGGCATAGCGAGAGCGGCGCGCCCTATCTGATCGCCCAGCACTGCGCCCCGCATGTGCATGTGGTGAACGCGGGCGATGGCCGCCATGCCCACCCGACGCAAGGCCTGCTGGACATGTACACCATCCGGCATTTCAAGAAGGACTTCCGTAACCTAACGGTGGCCATCGTCGGCGACATCGTGCATTCGCGCGTGGCCCGCTCCGACATCCATGCGCTGAACATCCTGGGCGTGCCCGAGATCCGCGCCGTCGGCCCCAAGACCCTGGTGCCCGGCGATCTGCGCGAGATGGGTGTGCGCGTCTGCCACGATATGGCCGAGGGCGTGAAGGACGCCGACGTCATCATCATGCTGCGCCTGCAGAACGAGCGCATGAGCGGCGCCATGCTGCCCAGCGCCGGCGAGTTCTTCAAGAACTTCGGCCTGACGCCCGAGAAGCTGGCGCTGGCCAAGCCTGATGCCATCGTTATGCACCCCGGCCCCATCAACCGCGGCGTGGAGATCGCCTCCACCGTGGCCGATGGTCTGCAAAGCGTGATCCTGCCCCAAGTGACCTTCGGCATCGCCGTTCGCATGGCCGTGATGTCCATACTCGCCGGAAACGAAGCATGAAGATTTTGATCAAGAACGGTCGATTGATCGACCCCGCCTCCGGCCTGGACCGCATCGGCGATCTGGCCATCGCCAACGGCCGCATCGTCGCCCTGGGCGAGCCCACCGAGTTTGCCGCCGAGCGCATCATCGATGCCAGCGGCCTGATCGTCGCCCCCGGCCTGGTGGATCTGGCCGCGCGCCTGCGCGAACCCGGCCACGAGCACGAGGGCATGCTGGAGAGCGAGCTGGCGGCGGCCGCCGCCGGTGGCGTCACCAGCCTGGTCTGCCCGCCCGACACCGACCCGGTGCTGGATGAGCCCGGCCTGGTCGAGATGCTCAAGTTCCGCGCCCGCAAGCTGAGCCGCTGCCGGCTCTTCCCCCTGGGCGCCCTGACCAAGAATCTCAGCGGTGACTCGCTGACCGAGATGGCCGAGCTGACGGAGGCCGGCTGCATCGGTTTCTCGCAGGCCGAATCGCCCATCCGCGACACCCTGGTGCTGCAGCGCGCCCTGATGTATGCGGCCACCTATGGCTATACCGTCTGGTTGCGCCCGCAGGATGCCTGGCTCTCGGGCGGCGTGGCGGCCAGCGGCGCCGTGGCCACGCGGCTGGGCCTGTCGGGCGTGCCGGTGATGGCCGAGACCGTGGCCTTGCACACCATTTTCGAGCTGATGCGCAGCACCGGCGCGCGGGTTCACCTCTGCCGCATCAGCAGTGCTGCCGGCGTGGAGCTGGTGCGTGCGGCCAAGCGTGAAGGCCTGGCCGTGACGGCCGATGTGTCCATCAACTCCCTGCATCTCACCGATGTGGACATCGGTTACTTCAACCCCGCCCTGCGCCTGACGCCGCCGGTCCGCCAGGGCCGCGATCGCGACGCTCTGCGCTTGGCCCTAGCCGACGGCACGCTGGACGCGCTCGTTAGCGATCACATGCCCGTGGGCGCGGACGAGAAGAATGTGCCCTTTGCCGAGGCCACGCCCGGCGCCACCGGCCTGGAGCTGCTCTTGAGCCTGGCCCTGCGCTGGGCCCGCGACCAGGGCTTGGGCGAGCTGGAGGCGCTGCGCGCCGTCACCGCGGGTCCGGTGGCCGTGCTGGGCCATGCCCTGGGTTCGCTCTCGGCCAGTGCCGGCCGCCTGGTGCAGGGCGGCGTGGCCGATGTCTGCGTGTTCGACGCGAATGCGCACTGGGCCGTGACGCCGGAGGCCTTGAGCAGCCAGGGCAAGCACACGCCGTTTGCCTTCGAGACCAGCGGCTTCGAGCTGCCGGCGCGGGTGCGGGCCACGGTGGTGGCCGGGCATATCGCTTTCGAGGCCTCGCCGGCCGCTGCCCGCTGAGATGCGCGGCCTGATCGGCATCTGGCGCTTGCTGCGCCTGGGCTTGCACATCCTGCAGGCGCTCTATCTGATCCAGCTGCGCTTTGAGGGCATGAGCCCGGCCGAGCGCCATCGGCGGGTCAAGCGCTGGTCGGGTCAGATGCTGGCCATTCTGGGCGTGCGCCTGGAGACCAGCGGCACGCCGCGGCCAGGGGCCAAGCTGATCGTGGCCAACCATATCTCCTGGCTGGACATCGCCGCCGTGCACGCGGTGCTGCCCGAGGCGCGCTTTGTCTCCAAGGCCGATGTGCGGCATTGGCCGGTGGTGGGCTGGCTGGTGGGCGGCGTGGGCACCTTGTTCATCGAACGCAGCAGCAAGCGCGATGCCTTGCGGGTGGTGCACCAGATGGCCGATGCGCTCAAGAGCGGCGATACGGTGGCGGTCTTCCCCGAGGGCACGACCGGCGCCGGGCCCGAGCTGCTGCCCTTCCACGGCAATCTCTTGCAGGCCGCCATCGCCACCGAGGTGCCGCTGCAGCCCCTGGTGCTGCGCTGGCATGAGCCGGGCCAGCGCTTCAGCACGGCGGCCCAGTTCATCGGCGGCACGACGATTGTGCAAAGCCTGTGGATGGTGGCCAAGGCGCAGGGCATGGGGGTGAGGGTGGATGTGCTGGGCTCGCTGAGCTGCAACCATGCCGATCGCCGCGCCATGGCCGAGCATGTGCGCGATCAAATCACAGAGGGCCTGGCGCTTCACTGAGTTACGGTGCTGGGCCCATCAGGGGAAGGTTTTGCGATGAATACAGCCGCGCTGCTGCTGGCTTTTGAGGAAGAAGCCCAACTGGCTCAGGAGCTGGCCCAGGCCCTGGGTGTGGAGATGCGGCCGATCCAGCGCCACCGCTTTCCCGACGGCGAGCTGCGCCTGGTCCTGCCCAAGCCCCTGCCCGAGACGGTGCTGTTGCTGCGCGGCCTGCAGCAGCCGAATGAAAAGCTGACCGAGCTGATGATTGCCGCGCCGACCGCGCGCGAGCTGGGCGCGCGACGCCTGCTGCTGGTCTCGCCCTATCTGGCCTATATGCGCCAGGACATGGAGTTCACGCCCGGCGAGGCCGTCAGCCAGCGCCATATCGCCAAGCTGCTGAGCCAGTTCTTCGACCATCTCATCACCCTGGACCCGCATCTGCACCGCATCAGCAGTCTGGACGAGGTGATGCCCGCCGGCGCTGGCATTGCCCTGTCGGCCGCGCCCCTGCTGGGGGCCTGGGTGGCGGAGCGGGTGCCGGGGGCGGTCTTGATCGGGCCCGATGAAGAATCGGCCCAGTGGGTGCGCGAGGCGGCCCAGAGCAGCGGCCTGGACTTCGGCGTCGGCCGCAAGGTCCGCCATGGCGACCACGCGGTCACGCTGGCCCTGCCCGAGATCGATGTGCGTGGCCGGCCCGTGGTCTTGCTGGACGATATGGCCTCCACCGGCCGCACGCTGATGGGTGCGGCTCAGGGCTTGCTGGCGCGCGGCGCCCTGTCCATCGACGTGGCCGTGACCCATGGCTTGTTCAATGGCTCGGCCATTGCCGATCTGCAGGCGGCCGGCGTGCGCCATGTCTGGAGCAGCAATAGCGTGCCCCATGCCAGCAATGCGCTCAGCATCACGCCGCTGTTGGCAGAAACGATCAGGGTTTTGCTGGCTGCCAAGGCCTGAGCCAGGCCAGGCCGGCGCGGGTGTTGGCGCGCGGCCGGTATTCGCAGCCCACATGGCCGGTGTAGCCCAGCTCGTCCAGCAGGGCCAGCAGATGCTCGGCCCGCAGCTCGCCCTGGTCGGGCTCCTGGCGCGCCGGCACGCCGGCGATCTGCACATGGGCCAGCAGGCCTGACGCCATATTCAAGCGCAGCTGGGTGCTCACATCGCCCTGGCTGATCTGGCAGTGGTAGAGGTCCATCTGCAGGCGCAGATTGGGCGCGGCGATGGCCTGGATCAGCGCACGAGCCTGCTCCTGGCCTTGCAGGAAATAGCCCGGCATATCGCGGCCGTTGATGGGCTCGATGCAGAGCTGCAGCCCCAAATGTGCGGCCTGCGCGGCGGCCCAGCGCAGATTGGCGATATAGCGCTGCCGGGCTGCTTCAGCGTCATCCCCGGCGGCCAGCAGGCCGGCCATCACATGGATGCGCGGGCAGGCCAGGGCCTGGGCATAGGCCAGGGCTTGCTGGATGCCGGCCTGGAACTCGGCCTCGCGCCCGGCCAGGCAGGCCAGACCGCGCTCGCCCGCCGCCCAGTCGCCCGGTGGGGCGTTGAAGAGGGCCAGGTGCAGGCCATAACGCTTCAACAGAGTGGCAAATTCAGCGGCGGCAAGCTCGTAGGGGAAGAGGATTTCGACGGCCTCGAAGCCATCGGCCGCCGCCGCCGCAAAGCGGTCTACCAAGGCATGCTCCGGGTAGAGCATGCTGAGATTGGCCGCAAAGCGGGGCATGGCCGCTTAGGCCTTGCCCTGGCTGGCCACCGCAGCGGCGGCCTTGGCCGCGGCCTCGGCGTCGCCCAGGTAGTAGCTCTTGATGGGCTTGAGGTTCTCGTCCAGCTCGTAGACCAGGGGAATGCCGTTGGGGATGTTGACACCCACGATGGCATCGTCGGCGATACCGTCCAGATACTTGACCAGGGCGCGGATGCTATTGCCGTGGGCGGCGATGACGACGCGCTTGCCCAGCTTGATGGCCGGGGCCACGCTATCGTTCCAGAAGGGCAGCACGCGCTCGACCGTGTCCTTCAGGCATTCGGTCAGCGGAATGTCCTGCGGGTTCATCTTGGCGTAGCGCAGATCGCTGCGCTCGCTACGGGCGTCGCTGGCCTCCAGGGCCGGCGGCGGCGTGTCATAGCTGCGGCGCCAGACCAGCACCTGCTCGTCGCCAAACTTCTTGGCCGTCTCGCCCTTGTTCAGGCCTTGCAGGGCGCCGTAATGGCGCTCGTTCAGGCGCCAGCTGTGCACCACGGGCAGCCAGGTGCGGTCCATCTGGTCCAGGGTATGCCAGAGCGTCCAGACGGCGCGCTTGAGCATGGAGGTGTAAGTGATGTCGAAGTCGAAGCCAGCCTCCTTGAGCAGGCGGCCGGCCTGCTTGGCCTGTTCGACGCCCGTGGGGGTCAGGTCCACATCGGTCCAGCCGGTGAAGCGGTTTTCGAGATTCCAGGTGGATTCGCCATGGCGAATGAGCACGATTTTGTACATGGAGCGGGGTTCTCTGTTGGGACTGCCCACCTTGGGCTGGGGCATTCTATCGAGCCGCTCGATGAGGCTTTCTATAATCCCGGCTTCCCCCATTTCTGGATGCTCCCCTTGAACTTCTTGCTCGACAACTGGATTTTGCTTCTGGCCGCCGTGACCTCCGGTGGCTTGTTGCTGTGGCCGGCCCTGGCCAAGAGCAGCCAAGGCGCTGCGCTTTCCACCCAGGACGCGGTGCGCCTGATCAACCGCGAGAAGGCGGTGTTGATCGATGTGTGCGAGCCCGAGGAGTTCGCCAAAAGCCATGTGGCCGGTGCGCGCAATATTCCGCTTAGCAGCTTGGAGGGCCACAAGTCCCTGCCCAGCAACAAGGCCCTGCCCCTGGTACTGGTGTGCCAGAGCGGCGCCCGCGCCGCCCGTGCCGCTGGCATGCTGCGCAAGCTGGGCTATGAAAAGGCCCAGCCCCTGGCCGGCGGCTTGAATGCCTGGCGCGAAGCCAATCTGCCGATTGAGAAAACCGCTTGAACTGAGAGAGAAGAACGACGATGGCTGCCGTGAAGATGTACACCACCCAGGTCTGCCCCTACTGCATCCGGGCCAAGGCCTTGCTGAAGCAGCGTGGGGTGGAACAGATCGAGGAAGTGCGTATCGATCTGGATCCGGCGGCGCGTGAGGCCATGATGAGCCTGACCGGCCGCCGCACCGTGCCGCAGATCTTCATCGGCGACACCCATGTGGGCGGTTGCGATGATTTGATCGCCCTGGACCAGCGTGGTGGCCTGCAGCCGCTGCTGCAAGCAGCCTGAGGGCGGGCCCGCCTTTCTCAAGAGCGGGCAGACCCCCACGAGAGAGTCATAAACGCTGGGCCATAATCGCTGCGCAAGCCCGTGGCCTCGTCCGCGGGCCTCACTTTTTTTGGAAAACCACCATGGCCGAAGAGAACAACACCCCCGTATTCCAGATTCAGCGCATGTATCTGAAGGATCTGTCGCTGGAGCAACCCAATGCACCGCAGATCCTGCTGGAGCAAACCCAGCCGCAAGTGGACATCAATCTGGCCCTGTCGGCCGAGCCGGTGGCCGAAGGCGTGTTCGAGGTCTGCGTGACCGCCACCGTGACCACCAAGGTGGGCGACAAGACCCTGTTCCTGATCGAGGCCAAGCAGGCCGGCATCTTCGAGATCCGCTACGTGCCGCAAGAGCAGGTCGAAGGCATTCTGGGCATCGTCTGCCCGCAGATGATTTACCCCTATCTGCGCGCCATCGTCTCGGACGTCTGCACCCGCGCCGGCTTCCCGCCCGTGCTGCTGTCGGAAGTCAACTTCCAGGCCATGTTCGAAGCTCAGCAAGCGCAGCGCGAAGCCGCCGCAGCGGCCCCCACGCTCAACTAAGAACGAGTGCCAAGCCCCGCCATCGCGCCGCGCGATTGGGGTTTGAATCCAACCCTGCAAACGCCCTCGCTGGATTTCAGTCGGGGCGTTTGTCTTTCGGTCCAGACCTTTTGACCAGCCAATTTCTGCCAGCATGAAGATCAGCGTTTTAGGGGCGGGTGCCTGGGGCACGGCCCTGGCCATCCAGGCGGCCGCGCGCCACGAGGTGCTCTTGTGGGCCCGCGACGCCGCGGCAGTGCAGGCGATGCGCGAGCAGGGCCGCAACAGCCACTATCTGCCCGAGGCCAGCTTGCCGTCGGCCTTGCGGATCGAGTCCGATCTGGCCCTGGCCGTGGCGCATGCCACCCAGTCCGACGAGCCCGGCCTGATCATCGTGGCCACGCCCATGGCGGCGCTGCGCGCCATGCTGGCCAGCCTGCCGGACGGAGCGCGGGTGCTGTGGCTGTGCAAGGGCTTTGAGGCCGGCAGCGGCCTGCTGGGCCATGAGATCGCCCGCCAGGTGCAGCCGCGCCTGCGGGTCGGTATTTTGTCCGGCCCCAGCTTTGCGCAGGAGGTGGCGGCCGGCCAACCCACCGCCCTGGTGGCGGCCAGCGAGGACGAGGCCCTGGCCCAGGCGGCGGTGGAGGCCTTCCACAGCGAGCGCCTGCGGGTCTACACCTCCAACGACCCGGTGGGCGTGGAGGTCGGCGGGGCGGTCAAGAATGTGATGGCGATTGCCGTCGGCACGGCCGACGGCCTGCGCCTGCGGGCCGAGCGGACCGCTGGGATTGGCGATGCGCCGGGCCTGAACGCCCGCGCCGCCCTGATCACCCGTGGCCTGGCCGAGATGCTGCGTCTGGGCCTGGCCCTGGGCGCACGCGGCGAAACCTTTATGGGCCTCTCGGGCATGGGTGATCTGGTGCTGACGGCCACGGGCGATTTGTCGCGCAACCGCCGCGTCGGTCTGCTGCTGGCCGAAGGCCTGCCGCTGGCGCAGATCTTGCGCGATCTGGGCCATGTGGCCGAGGGCGTCTACAGCGCGCCCACCGTGCTGGCCCGCGCCCAGGCCAAGGGCGTGGACATGCCCATCACCGCCGCCGTGGTGGCCGTGCTGGAGGGCCGGCTGAGCCCGGCCGAGGCGGTCGAGCTTTTGATGAGCCGCCAGTCGCGGGCGGAGATCTGAGGTGGCGGCCGCACGCCGTCGAGATCTGCTCTTAGCGGCCGCTGCCCTATGGGCCGGCGGCCCGGCGAGGGCGGATACCTGGCCGGCGCGGCCCATCAAGCTGATCGTGCCCTTTCCCGGCGGCAGCTCGCCCGATATCGTGGCGCGCGCGCTGGCCGAGCCGCTGTCCAAGGCCCTGGGCCAGGTCGTCATCATCGACAACCGCCCCGGCGCGGGCGGCAATATCGGCACCGGCGTGGCAGCCAAATCGGCGCCCGATGGCTACACGTTTTTGCTGACCATCCAGGGCCCGCTGGTGACGGCGCCGCTGCTGAACAAGCGCCTGCCTTACGACCCGCTGAAGGATTTGATGCCGCTCTGCCTGGTGGCCTCCTCGCCCAATGTGCTGGTGGTGGACCCCAGGCTGGGGGCCAAAAGTCTGGCCGAGTTTGTGCGCGTGGCCAAGGCGGCCAAGGGCAGCTTCAACTACGGCAGCGTGGGCAATGGCAGCGCCGCCCATCTGGCCATGGAGTCCTTCAAGAGCCGGGCCGGGCTGGATCTGACCCATGTGCCCTATGCCGGCTTTCCCCAGGTGGTGAATGCCTTGCTGGCCGGGCAGATTCAGGCGGCTTTTGTGGTGCCCGGCCAGGTCATGGGCCAGGTCAGGGCCGGGAACTTGCGCGCCCTGGGCCTGAGCACCCAGGGGCGGGCGGCCTCGCTGCCCGAGATACCGACGCTGGCCGAGCAGGGCTTTGCGGGTTTTGAGGCGATTTCCTGGCAGGCCTTGCTGGCGCCGGCCGGCACGCCGGCGGTGCCGGCGCGCCGTTTCGCCGAAGCGGCCCAGTCCATCATTCGCGGCGATGCGTTTCGGGAGCGTCTGCTGACGCAGTATTTCAGCGCCATCGGCGGCTCGGCCGAGGCCTTGAGCCTGCAGATGCGCGAAGACCGTCAGCGCTGGGCCCAGCTGATCCAGGCGGCCAAAATCCAGGGCGATTGAGCGTTAGCGGGTTCAGGCGCTGCCGGCGTAGCCGTTCTGGCGCCAGGCTTCGAATACGGCCACGGCCACGCTATTGCTCAGATTGAGGCTGCGCTGCTCCGGCCGCATGGGCAGGCGCACCCGCTGCTCGGGCGCGAACTGTTCGCGCAGAGCGGGGGCCAAGCCGGCGGTTTCGGAGCCAAAGACGAGAAAGTCGCCGGGCCGCCAGGCCACTTCGGCAAAGGGCCGGCTGCCGCGGGTGGTGAAGGCGAACAGGCGCTCGGGCGCGGGCCGGACCTGGTCCAGAAATGCCTGCCAGCTGGCGTGGCGCAGGACGGCGGTGTACTCGTGATAGTCCAGGCCGGCGCGTTGCAGCAGCCGGTCTTCCATGGCAAAGCCCAGGGGCTCGATCAGATGCAGGCTGCAGCCGGTATTGGCGGCCAGGCGGATGATGTTGCCGGTATTGGGCGGGATTTCTGGCTGGACCAGAACGATGTGGAACATGGTGTGTGGAGGCGGGGGGAGAAAAGGTTAGGGCGGTTTTCCTCAATCGCTGCCGGCCTGCGGGGTGCGCGCCACCACCCAGGCTTGCACCTGGGCGGCGCCGGCCTGGCGCAGGATGCGGGCGATCTCGAACAAGGTCTCGCCGCTGGTCATCACATCGTCCAGCAAGGCCACATGGGCGCCGCGCAAATCGCCGGCCCGCCTGGGCTCCAGCGCAAACGCGCGTTTGACATTGGCGGCCCTTTCCTTCAGGGTCAGGCTGGCTTGTTGGGCGGTGTGGCGCACGCGCAGCAGCAATTGAGGTTCGCACTGTAGCTTGCGCCGGCGTGCCAGGCTGCGGGCCAGCTCCAAACTCTGGTTGTAGCCGCGCTCGCGCAGGCGTTCCGGCGTCAGCGGCACGGCCAGCAGCCAGTCGGGGCGTTCGGCCTGGGCGGCGTCCAGGGCTTGTTCCAGGCGCTCCAGCAGGGTTTCGCGCAGCTCGATGGCTTGATGGAATTTGTAGTGCTGGAGCAGGCCGTCCCAGGGGAAGCGGTAGTCCAGCGCGGCGATGCAGCGCTCCAGCGGCGGTGGCTTCTTGAGGCAGTTGCCGCAGCGGGGGCGGCTTCGCAAGCGCCAACTGCCCAGGCCAGTCGGGAGCTGCAGGCCGCAGGTCCAGCAGCGGGAGACCGCTTGGGCGTAACGCTGCAGGCAATCGGCGCAGACATGCTGGCCGGACCAGGCCCGGCAGACCGCGCACTGGCCGGGGCAACGCATCAGCACCCGTTCCACCAAAGCGGGTTTGCCTGGGGCCAGCGGCAGCGCGGACATGGGCTCAATATACTGCCGGCCATGCATTCCAAGCCCCCAATTCCGTTCGACGAGCAGGGCCTGCTCGCCGGCGGCACCACCGCCAAGACGCCGGCCCGGGCGCAGGCGCTGGACCCGCAAGCGCTGAGCCGCCACCGCCGCCGCCTGAGCGGCGCCGAAACCAGCCCCTGGCTGCACGAAGAAGTGGCCCGCCGCATGGCGGAGCGTTTGAGCTATATCAAGCTGCAGCCGCAGCAGATTCTGCAATGGTCGCCCTTTCTGGGTGGTGGCAGCGCCGAATTGGCGCAGGCCTATCCGCAGGCCCAGCAGTTGCTGGTCGAGAGCGATCCGGCCTTGCTGGCGCGTTCGACGGCGTTGCACAAAAAGCCTTGGTGGCAGGCCTGGAAGAGCGGTGCGGCGGCCAAGGTGCTGGCGCCCCAGGATCTGGCCGGCCAGCAGGTGCAGTTGCTGTGGGCCAATATGGATCTGCACAGCCATGCCGAGCTGCCACAAATCCTCGCGCTTTGGAACGCCAGCCTGGCGGTCGACGGCTTTGTGATGTTTTCTTGCCTCGGTCCGGACAGCTTTGTCGAGTTGCGTCGCATCTTTGCGACGCAGGGCTGGGGCGCGGCCGGGCCGGAGTGGTGGGATATGCACGACATCGGCGACCTGCTGGTGCAAGCCGGTTTTGGCGACCCGGTGATGGATCAGGAGCGCATCCAGCTAACCTGGGCTGAGCCGCAATCCTTGCTCAAGGATCTGCGCGCCTTGGGCGGGAATATCGCGCCCACGCGCTTTGCGGGCTGCCGAGGCAAGACCTGGCACCGGGAGCTGCTGCAGGCGCTGGAATCGCTGCGGGGGGCGGACGGCCGCCTCAAGCTCAGCGTGGAGATTGTCTACGGCCATGCTTTCAAGCCGCCGCCCAAGTTGCGCGTCAGCGCCGAGACCAGCGTGACGCTGGAGCAGATGCGGGCAATGGTCAGAAAAACAAGCTGAGCCGGCGCCGAATGAGGGGAAGCCATCCCCTTAATCGCACAAACGCTAGGCTAAACTCGCGGCCGACCTATGTGTCTACCGAGTTTAGCGAGGACTTGCGTCAGCAAGCTTGAGCCAACTCAAATACAAGTCATTGAGACAGGACAGGCTTCGTGGTTCGCCCGGCGTGGCGTTCTTTGGGGCCTTGTTTGATCGGAATGAGTGGCAGCGAGCCGGTGTGGCTGCGGCTCATTCATCAGATGAACTAGAAACAAGAGTGACGACCATGAAGATGACGAACGCAGGAGTGCATCAGGAGGCCGTGTGCCAACTGGGGTGCATGGGGCGCATGCAACGCTTGGGTCAACAGATTAGGCTGACCGTGGCGGCTGGCTCGGCTTTTGTGGCCCAGGCGGCCCTGGCGGTGGGTGATCTGCCCGGTGGGCCGGCGGTCAACCAGATCAATCTGCATCCTCCGGTTACTCGCATCGCTGCCGATCAGATGTGGTTGCACAACTTCATGCTGATCATCTGCCTGGCGATTTTTGTCGCCGTGTTCGGCGTGATGTTCTATTCCATCTTCAAGCACCGCAAGTCCAAGGGCGCGGTGGCGGCCAATTTCCACGAAAGCGTCAAGGTCGAAATCGCCTGGACCATCGTGCCCTTCATCATCGTCATCCTGATGGCCTTGCCGGCCACCAAGGTGGTGGTGGCGATGAAGGACACCACCAATGCCGACCTGACCATCAAGGCCACCGGCTACCAGTGGAAATGGGGTTATGACTACATCAAGGGCGAGGGCGAGGGCATAGGCTTTCTGGCCACCCTGGACCCGGCCCAGCGCGAAATGTCCGACGCCGGCAAGCCCGCGGGCGACGACTATCTGCTGAAGGTGGACAACCCCCTGGTCGTGCCCGTCAACAAGAAGGTGCGCATCATCACCACCGCCAATGACGTGATCCACGCCTGGATGGTGCCGGCCTTCGGCGTCAAGCAGGATGCCATCCCCGGTTTTGTGCGCGACACCTGGTTCAAGGCCGAGAAGACCGGCGACTTTTACGGTCAGTGTGCCGAGCTGTGTGGCAAGGAACACGCTTACATGCCCATCCACGTGAAGGTGGTGTCGGCCGCTGATTACAGCGTCTGGGTGGAAGGCAAGAAAAAGGAGTTGGCCGCCAAGGCCGATGATCCGAGCAAGGTCTGGGATCAGGCCGCGCTGGTGGCCCGGGGCGAGAAGGTCTACGCCGCCAACTGCGCCGTCTGCCACAAGGCCGACGGCAAGGGCGCCGGCCCGATCAAGGCGCTGGACGGCTCGCCGGTGGTGCTGAATGAGGACAAACTCAAGCAGGTGACCGTGCTGCTGAATGGGCAGAACAACGGCGCCATGCCGGCCTGGAAGCAGCTGTCCGACACCGAGATCGCCGCCGTGATCACCTACACCAAGAACAGCTGGTCCAACAAGACCGGGCAGGTGCTGCAGCCGGCCGAGGTTTTGGCTGCCCGCAAGTAAGCGCCTGAACGTCTAGCAAAGGAAAAATGATGAGTGCAGTGCTCGACAATCACGGCCATGGCGTTCATGACCACCATGGCCATCATGATCACCACGCACCGAGCGGCTGGCGCCGCTGGGTCTTTGCCACCAATCACAAAGACATCGGAACGCTCTACCTGCTGTTCGCCTTCACGATGTTGATGATTGGCGGCGTCTTGGCCTTGTGCATACGCGCCGAGTTGTTCCAGCCCGGGCTGCAGTTCTTCAACCCGGAGTTGTTCAACCAGTTCACCACCATGCACGGCCTGATCATGGTGTTCGGCGCCATCATGCCGGCCTTTGTGGGCTTCGCGAACTGGATGATTCCGCTGCAGATCGGCGCCTCGGACATGGCCTTCGCCCGCATGAATAACTTCAGCTTCTGGCTGATGATTCCGGCGGCGCTGATGCTGGTGGCTTCCTTCTTCATGCCCGGCGGCGCCCCGGCGGCCGGCTGGACGCTGTATGCCCCGCTGACCCTGCAGATGGGCCCCTCCATGGATGCCGGCATCTTCGCCATGCACATCCTGGGCGCGTCCTCCATCATGGGTTCGATCAATATCATCGTCACCATCCTGAATATGCGCGCGCCCGGCATGACGCTGATGAAGATGCCCATGTTCGCCTGGACCTGGCTGATCACCGCCTATCTGCTGATCGCCGTCATGCCCGTGCTGGCCGGCGCCATCACCATGACGCTGACCGACCGCCATTTCGGCACCAGCTTCTTCAGCCCCGCCGGCGGCGGCGACCCGGTGATGTACCAGCACATCTTCTGGTTCTTCGGCCATCCCGAGGTCTACATCATGATCTTGCCGGCCTTCGGCATCGTCAGCCAGATCGTGCCGGCCTTTGCCCGCAAGCGCCTGTTCGGCTATGCCTCCATGGTGTACGCGACGGCCTCCATCGCCATCCTGTCCTTCATCGTCTGGGCTCACCATATGTTTGCCACCGGCATGCCGGTGACGGGCCAGCTCTTCTTCATGTACGCCACCATGTTGATCGCCGTGCCCACGGGCGTGAAGATCTTCAACTGGCTGGCCACCATGTGGCGCGGCTCCATGACTTTTGAAGTGCCCATGCTGTGGGCCGTGGGCTTTATCTTCGTGTTCACCATGGGCGGTTTCACCGGCCTGATCTGCGCCATGGCGCCGGTGGACATCCAGATCCAGGACACCTACTACGTCGTTGCCCACTTCCACTATGTGCTGGTGGCCGGCTCGTTGTATGCCTTGTTCGCCGGCGTGTACTACTGGGGCCCCAAGTGGACCGGGGTGATGTTCAACGAGACGCGCGGCAAGATCCATTTCTGGGGCTCGCTGATCAGCTTCAACGTTACCTTCTTCCCCATGCACTTCCTGGGCCTGGCCGGCATGCCGCGTCGTTATGCCGACTATCCGCTGCAGTTCGCCGACTTCAACGCCATCGCTTCGATCGGCGCCTTCTGGTTCGGCCTGATGCAGGTCTACTTCTTCCTCTTCGTTGTCATCCCCATGATGCGCGGCAAGGGTGAGAAGGCGCCCCAGCGTCCTTGGGAAGCTGCCGAAGGCCTGGAATGGGAAGTGCCGTCGCCGGCGCCCTTCCACACCTTTGAAGAGCCGCCCAAGCTGAATGCCAACGCCACCAAGGTGATCGGCTAAAACCATGGCCCAGACGCCCGAACAGCGCAAGAGCAATAAGCGCCTGGCCCTGATCCTGGCCAGCGTGGCCCTGGTGTTCTTTGTCGGCTTCATGGCCAAGATCGCCGTGCTCGGCTTCTGAACAGCCAAGCGCGCCCGCGGATATGACCGATCAAAAACGCCGCTGGTCCCTGGCCGCCGCCCTGCGCAGAGACAATCTGCAGCTGGTGGGCAAGCTGCTCGTGGTGACCGCCTTGATGTTCGGCTTCGGCTATGCCTTGGTGCCGCTTTACAAGGCGGTCTGCACGGCGCTGGGCATCAATGTGCTGTCGCTGTCCGAGCGTCAGCATGCCGTGCGCGCTGAGGACGTCAAGAACACCCAGGTGGACGCCAGCCGTTCCATCTCGGTGGAGTTCGACGCCAACTCGCGCGGGCCCTGGGAGTTCAAGCCCGAGGTCTCGAACCTGACTGTGCATCCGGGCCAGCTGACCACGGTGATGTATGAGTTCCGCAATGTGCAGAACCGGGTGATGTCGGCCCAGGCGATTCCGAGTTATGCGCCCAAGCAGGCGACGGCGCATTTCAACAAGCTGGAGTGCTTTTGCTTCAATGAATACACCTTGCAGCCGGGTGAGACCAAGCGTTGGCCGGTGGTCTTTGTGATCGACCCCAAGCTGCCCAAGGATGTCAAGACCATCACCCTGTCCTACACCTTCTTCGAGGTGGCGGGCAAGGGGCAAAAGCCGCTGCCGGGCACGCCTGCGGCACCCAGCGCGGCGCTGAGCCCTGCGTCGATGGCGAAGGAGATTCGGCTGTGAGTGGTGGCGACAAGGCAGGGGATGACTTCAAGCAAGTGACGGCGCGGCCGCTGTCTTTTTTGCAGACCATGCGCGCGGTGGCCTGGTCGTTTTTCGGCATCCGCCGTGGGGCCGACTACGAGAAAGATGTGGCGCGGCTGAACCCGGTGCATGTGATCATCGGCGGCGTCATCGGGGCCTTGTTGTTTGTCTTGCTGCTGGTGCTGCTGGTCCAGTGGGTGATTGGCAGCGGCGTGGCCGCTTGAGTTGGATGGCTTTTTTAGGCGTGTTGATAGATAGACCTGATTTGAGTTCCTAGCGAAATCTGGACTGATTCCTAGTTCAAGGAGAAGAAAAATGTCGGCAGCGACTTCCACGGGCAAAGCCCCTTACTACTTCGTCCCCGGCCCCTCGCGGCACCCGGTGATGGCCGCCATCGGCCTGTTCTTCGTGATCCTGGGCGCGGGCCAGTGGATCAACGATCATGACTGGGGCAAGTACTCTTTGATCTTCGGCCTGCTCTGGTTCGCCGTGGTGCTCAAACAGTGGTTTGGCGATGCCATCCGCGAGAGCGAAGGCGGCCAGTACAGTGATCGCATCGACCTGTCCTTCCGCTGGAGCATGGGCTGGTTCATCTTCTCCGAGGTGATGTTTTTTGCCGCCTTCTTCGGCGCCCTCTACTGGGCTCGCGTGCATTCGGTGCCTGCCCTGGGCAGCCTGGACAACAATCTGCTGTGGCCCGATTTCAAGGCCATCTGGCCCAGCGTGGCCGCCGGTGCCACCGCTTCGCCGGCCGGTACGGTGGAGCCCTTTGCCACCATGGGCCCCTGGCCCCTGCCCACCATCAACACGGCCTTGCTGCTGAGTTCGGGTGTGACGCTGACGATTGCCCACCATGCCTTGATTGCCGGCCATCGTGCCAAGACCATTGCCTGGATGTGGGTGACCGTGCTGCTGGGTGCCACCTTTCTGTGCGTGCAGGGCTATGAGTACTACCATGCCTACACCGACCTGAACCTCAAGCTCAGCTCGGGCGTGTTCGGCTCCACCTTCTTCATGCTGACCGGCTTCCATGGCTTCCACGTCTTCGTGGGCATGTTGATGCTGCTCTTCATCACCCTGCGCCTGCAAAAAGGCCATTTCACCAAGGACCGCCACTTCGGTTTCGAAGGCGCGGCCTGGTACTGGCACTTTGTGGATGTGGTGTGGCTGGGCCTTTACTTCATCGTCTATTGGATGTGAGTCCGGGCCCCTCAGGCCCCATGAAAAAAGCGCCGCTGATTGCGGCGCTTTTTCCTTCCGAGCTGCGCGGCTCTATCGATGCAGCGGCAGGCCGCTTGGCTCTATCCACCCCATCAGATAGCTCAGCAAAATGAACAGGAACAAGGCCACCGACAAGCCCACCCGCAGGGCCAGGGCGCGCGCCATCAGGGGCCCGCGCCTGGCTTTGTCGGCGCCGCTGCCGCCTCTGAGCATGAAGAGGCCGGCGGCGGCGAGGGCGCCCAGAATGCCGATAAAGGCGATCAAGATGACGAGTTTCATGGCGGCCGATTATGCGCTGCCGGGCCTAGGGCCTGTTAGCGCTACGGCAATGGGTCGCGTTGTGCCCAGCCAGGGGTGCAGGCAAGGCGCAAACCGCAGCCGGGTTGGACACCCGGC
>NZ_JACHLP010000010.1 GCF_014204525.1 Roseateles oligotrophus | reverse complement strand
CCATTGCTCATCGCGAAGTTGTTTACGCATCGTCCCTCCAACCAGATCAATGGGTTGGAGTCGTATTGTTACCTCGAATGTCAACACACCCTAGAATGCCGCCCGTGCGCATCTCGCCCCTCCACACCCCCGGCCGCCCTGCCCGTTGGCTGCTTCTGCTGAGCCTGACGCTGGCCCTGCTCGCGCCCACGCTGAGCCAGGCCCTGGCCTTGGCGCGGGGTGAGGTGCTGGTGTGGAGCCAGCTCTGCCGCAGCAGCCAGGTGTCGCCCCGCGCGGCCCAGCAAAGCCTCTGGGACAAATCCAGCCAGGCCCGGCGCGAGCAGGCCCAGCAAGACGGTGTGTTCCAGCACTGCCCCTTCTGCGCCCTGCAGGGGCAAGACCTGGCACCGCCCCCCGCCCCCTGCAACACGGCCCTGCCGCCGCTGAATCTGCAGCAGGCCATGCCGGAGCGCTTCTACAGCGCCCCGCACAGCACGCACGCCTGGGCGCCGCCCCAGTCCCGCGCCCCGCCCCTGACGCTCTGAGCCTTCGCGCGCACGAGCCCGGCAGCCCGCTGCTGCCGCGCTCGCGCATCCCCTGCCCGCAACCTCGCCACACCGGCGAGCGGGCGCTCAGAGATCGTCTTTCCCCATGCGAACCCAAGAAAAAAAGCGCCTGGCCCTGGCCTGTGCGCAAGCCTGCCTGGCCCTTGCCACCCTCCCTTTCCACGGCCAAGCCCGGGCCTGCGATGACTGCGACGACACCGTCCACGCCAAGCCCACCAACAGCGCCGGCCCCGTCCACAAGCTGGGCCTGGTGCTGATCAGCGGCAGCGCGCCCAGCTCCCTGCCCAACAACATCCCCACCACGCTGGAAAGCATCAGCGCCGCCGAGATCGCCAAAAGCATCAACGCCACCGACGCCGAGGATGCGCTCAAATACCTGCCCAGCCTGCTGGTGCGCAAGCGCTATATCGGCGACTACAACCACGCCGTGCTGTCCACCCGCGCCTCCGGCACCGGCAATAGCGCGCGCTCCCTGGTGTTTGCCGACGGCATCCCCATTTCCAATCTGCTCGGCAATGGCGCCAGCTTCACGCCCCGCTGGGGCCTGGTGACGCCGGAGGAAATCGAGCGGGTGGACGTGCTTTACGGCCCCTTCTCCGCCGCCTACTCGGGCAACTCGGTGGGCGCGGTGGTGGACTACCAGACCCGCAGCCCCAAGGCCTTCGAGGCCCATGCCAAGGCGGGGGTCTTCGTCCAGCCCTTCGAGCTCTACGGCAGCAACAAGACTTACGGCGGCCATCACACCAGCGCCTCGCTGGGCGACCGGGCCGGTGCCCTCAGCTGGTGGATCAACCTCAATCATCTGGACAGCGAGGGCCAGCCCCAGACCTTTGTCGTCAAGCCGCTGTCCGGCAGCAATGCAGCCGCCTCGGCCACCCCGCTCAGCGGCGCGGTGGCGGGCATGGACAAGAACAATCAGCCCTGGCTGATCCTGGGCGCAGGCACCCAATACCGCACCCAGCAAGACCATGCCAAGCTGAAGCTGGCCTATGACATCAACCCGGTGCTCCGCGCCAGCTACACCCTGGGCTGGTGGGGCAATAGCGCCGTCGGCCGCAGCGAAAGCTATCTGCGCGACGCCTCTGGCCAGGCTTTTTACGCCGCCCCCGCCCATAGCGGCACGGCCAAGGCCTCGCCCATCGCCATCGATGGCCGGGCCTACACCCTGGGCGCGAATGACTTTGGCCAGAGCCGCGACGAGCTGCGCCACCAGATGCAGGGCCTGTCCATCAAGAGCCATAGCAAGGGCTTGTTCGACTTCGAGCTGGCCGCCAGCCGCTACGCTTACGAGCGCGACGAAAGCCGCTCGGCCCTGCTGGCCCGGCCGGCCTCCGAAGCGGGCGGTGCCGGCCGCCTCAGCGATCTGGCCGGCACGGGCTGGACGACGCTGGCCGCCAAGGCCCAGCTGCGCCCCAGCGCCAGCCATGTGATCGAGCTGGGCCTGCAGCAGGAGCGCTACCAATGGCAGCAGCGCGTCAGCGATGTGGCCGACTGGATCAATGGCGCGCCCACCGCCCTGTTCACCGCCTTCAGCGGCAAGACCCAGCTGAACAGTGCTTACGCCCAGGAGGCCTGGACGATCAGCCCCGAGCTCAAGGCCGTGATCGGCCTGCGCCTGGAAGACTGGCGCGCGCTGGACGGCAGCAAAACCTCGGCGGCCGGCAAGACCGTCAACTTCGAGCGCCGCAGCGAGCAATACGTCTCGCCCAAGGCCGCCCTGGGCTATGCCTTGAGCGAGGACTGGTCGCTCAAGCTCAGCACCGGCCGGGCGGTACGCATGCCCACGGCGGGCGAGCTGTTCCAGGGCGGGGTCAATGCCGCCGGGGTCTATGTGGAGAGCGACCCCACGACCAACCCAAACCTCAAGCCCGAGCGGGGCTGGACCAGCGAGCTGAGCGCGCTCTGGGCCAGCGGCACACAGCAGCAACTCCGTGCCACGCTCTTCCTTGAGGACACCCGCGACGCGCTGTACTCGCAGACCACGGTGGTCGATGGCAAGAACATCAGCAGCACGCAGAATATAGGCCGCATCCGCACCCTGGGCCTGGAGCTGTCCTACCAGGCGGCCGATCTTTTCCTCCAGGGCCTGGAGCTGCAGGGCAGCCTGACCTACGCGGACTCCAAGATCCTGGCCAATGAGGGCTTCGTCGCCAAGCCCGGCGACACCCTAGGCATGCAGCAGCCACGCGTGCCCAAATGGCGGGCCAGCGGCTTGATCGGCTATGCGATCACGCCCGAACTCTCGGCCAGCTACGGCCTGCGCTACTCCGGCCCGCAATACGGCACGCTGAACAATAGCGACCCCAACGGCTCTACCTATCAGGGCTTCTCCAAGTTCTTCACCACCGATGTGCGGCTGCAGTGGCGGGTGAACAAGCAATGGACCCTGGCCGGCGGCATCGACAACCTCAACAACTACCAGTACTGGAACTTCCACCCCTATCCGCAGCGGACCTATCACGCGGAACTGAAGTTCGATCTGTGAGCCCCCCACAAACAAGGACAGTCCCATGAAGATCAGCAAAACACTGCAGCGCCTGATGCTGCTGAGCCTGTGCGGCCTCAGCGCCGGCGCCCTCGCTCACGTCACTCTCGACCAGCCCGAGGCCCGGGCCGGCGAGCCTTACAAAGCCGTGCTCAAGGTGGGCCACGGCTGCGACGGTTCCGCCACCACCCGCATCAGCGTCGGCCTGCCCGCGGGCTTTCGCGGCGCCAAGCCCAGCCCCAAGGCCGGCTGGCGCCTGGAGCTCAAACGCGCGCCCCTGGCCACGCCGTATGAAAGCCACGGCAAAGTGATCGCCGACGAGTTGGTGGAGGTGACGTGGACGGCCCAGGGCGAGGAACACCATCTGCAAGACGCCTGGTACGAGGAATTCATCGTGCGCGGCAAGCTGCCCGAGAAAACCGGTCCGCTCTGGTTCAAGGTCAGGCAAAGCTGCGTCAAGGGCGAGTGGGACTGGTCGGAGATCCCGGCCAACGGCGACTCCACCCAGGGTCTGAAGGCCCCGGCAGCGCGCCTGATCCTCAAGTAGGGCAGCTCAAGACCCGCGACCAGCCCACGCAGGTAAGCCGCTAGTGTGTGGTGTTTGATTCTTGAGTGACCCTATCAGAGCCCCGTTTTAAAGTGAATGACGCCGGCTATTTGCTGCCTCGCCCTCTGCCAAGGCCCAGCCGGGAGTTCGCCCCGGCGGGCGACTCACTTTTCTTGCTTCGCCAAGAAAAGTAAGCAAAAGAAGGCGACCCGAATGCCTGGCCCCTTCGGGGTCCGCTGCGGCACTCGTCTTTGCCGGGCCGCGCCCAACTCTCTCCGCTACGCTCCGTTCAAACAAGGGGCGCGAGCTAGTTCACGATGGCGCTTCGCGCCGCCCGCCAAAGCCAAGCGCCGCAGCCCAGGCAACACGGGGAATCCAAAGGCCACACGGCTCGCTACGCGTCGCCTCGATACCGCAGCAGCTAGCGCTGCATGCGCCCCGCGCATGCAGCCCTTCAAGCCGATGCGCAGCGAGGCGTGACGGGGTTCGGCCCCGTTGAGCCTGGGTGAGGAGCGGAGGCTTCGCTGGGCGTCGCGCAGCGACTTCGTCGTCTGACTTTGCGCCCCCTGTTTGAACGGAGCGTAGCGCAGTGAGTTGGGCGCGGCCCAGCGAAGCTGAGCACCGCAACGCACCCCGTCAGGGGCCAGGCTTCGGGTCGCCTTTCTTTGCCTACTTTCTTTGGCGAAGCAAAGAAAGTAGGTCGCCTGCCGGGGCGAACTCCCGGCTGGGCCGTTGAACGGACAAAAGGCTGACGGCGCTACGCGCCGCCCCGACAGGGCGAAAACCAGGGGTTGAGGTTAGTCACAGAGTCAAATTCAGCCAGGCGTTCTTAAGTTCCACACAGCATGAAACGCCACACTAGGGGCAGATCCCCCCCGTGGATCTAAGCCCCAATCCCCGCCCTGCAAATTGCTTTGTTTCGCCTGCCTTCTTCCGGGCTTTGAAATGCCCCGAAAACGTCGATGATTCATCCATGCCGCAGCACAAGGCCGCGGCAAGAAACGACGGATGGACCGGAGGATTTCCCCATGCATGCCAGGCCTCTTGACTGCACAGCGATAGGCAAGCCGAGAGCCACGCACCGCCAGGGCTCACAGCCAGGCTGAGCCCGGCGCCCTCAGCCCTCTTCCTCCCCTCACGCTTCCCGCAAGGTCCACAACACAGCGCCCAGGCTCTGTGCGCTGCTTGAGCACGCCTCAAAAACGCACGCTGGCCCGCGCCCACCGCGCTCCTTCCACGCCTGCCGAGGATTCACGCCCCGGCAGCTGTCCCACACCGCAGCCCTACACCGCTCATTTGGCAAGTCATGAGCGGCGTCCCGGGCGGTGTCCAGCGCTTCGCTCTTGCCCCGCAAGCCCTGTTTCGACGGGTGCTGCGGGGCTTTTTTGCGCCAGGCTGAGCCAGCCAGCGTCAAGCCGCCAGCAGCGTCTCCAGGCAATGCTCACGCAGGCCGTAAAAACGCTTGATCTCGGCGATCTGGGCCAGCAGCTGGGGCTTTTGCGCCGCATGGGCGGCCAGCGCGGCGCCGCTTTTCTTCACCGCCAGAATCATCTTGTTCTTGCTGGTGTGCTCCAGGGCGATGAACTCGAACACCTGGGTCTCATAACCTTCAGCCTCCAGCAACAAGGCGCGCAGCGAGTCGGTCACCATCTCGGCCTCCTGACCCAGGTGGATGCCGTGTTGCAGCATGGGCCGCAGCGCGGCGGGCATTTGCATCTGCGGGCGTATCTGCTTGTGGCAGCAGGGCGAGCACATGATGATTTGCGCGCCGGCCCGCAGGCCCAGATGGATGGCGTAGTCGGTGGCGATATCGCAGGCATGCAGGGCGATCATCACGTCCAGCCGCGCCGGGGTGTAGGAGCGCACATCGCCCTGGTCAAAGCGCAGGCCGCTCAGGCCGTGCTTGGCCGCGGCCGTGCTGCAGAGCTTGACCATATCGTCCCGCAACTCCACGCCGGTCACCTGGGCCTGCTTGCCCTGCTCGCCTATCCAGTCGTGCATGGCGAAGGTGAGATAGCCCTTGCCCGAGCCGAAGTCATTCACATAGACATCGGGGCTGGCGCTCAGGGACGAGGCCTTCATCGCGGCGGCAAAGACCTCGATGAACTTGTTGATCTGCTTCCATTTGCGCGACATGGCCGGCACCAGGGCGGGCTCGCCCTTTACCTCATGCGTCAGGCCCAGGTCCATCCAGAAGGGCTTGACGAGCGAGAGATAACGCTGCTTCTCCTTGTCATGGCCGGCGCTGGTGGCAGGGGCGGGCGTGTCCAGCCGGCTGACCCGCAAGCTGGGCTTGCCCTTGCGGCTGAAGGCCAGTTGCACCTCTTCCGAGGGGGTGTGCAGATGGGCGTTCTGGAACTGCGTGCCCAGCAGCTGGGCGATCAGGGCCAGGCCTTGCGCCAGGCTCAGATTCTTGGTGATGTCCTTGGTCTGGTAGCGCCACAGAAAACTCAGGGCACGCTCGCCGCGCAAGTCCACCGCGCGCACGCTCAGGCGCTCCAGCTTCTCTTCCGCGCCGGTGTATTTGGACAAAAGCACTTTGTGCAGCGTGCCGGCGGCCAGGGCGGTTTCCAGCAGGCGCAGAAAACGCTGGCAGGCATCGGCCTGGCTGACCGGGGCTTGGGCTTCGGGAATCAGATGGGTGAACATGGGGGAGCCACGCGGAGAGGCAAGCGAACAGGAGAGGGATTTTCGGTCATCCCGCGGCCGGGCCGGCGCAGCCCCAAAAAAACAGGCGCCCGCGGGCGCCTGGCTCGGGGCCAGCCGGCTTACTTCTTGGCCGGGGCAGCGCTGGCCGCCTTCTCGGCCGCCTTGGCTTCCTTGGCCGCCTTTTTCTCGGCCTTGGCCTTTTTGGCTTCCTCCGCCGCGGCGGCCTTGGCGGCCTTCTTCTCTTCCTTGGCTTTTTGGGCCGCGGCCTTTTTGTCGGCGGCACTCAGGGCGGCCGAGGCCGCAGGGGCCGGGCTGGCCGCGGGCGCCGCAGCGGCGGCCTTGGAGGCGGCCTTGGCCGCCGGCGCAGCGGCCGTAGCTGCGGTCGCGGCCGTGGCGGCTTTGGCCGCTGCCGCCGGCTTGGCCGGGGCGCCGGCGAAGGCGCTGCCGTTGACGGTCAGGCCCTCGGTGGAGAAGCGGGCGGCATTGTGCTCACCCACGCCCTTGACCCGGTCCACAAAATCGGGCCAGTCCTTGAAAGCGCCCTTCTGGCGCTCGGCCAGGATCTTGCCCGAGATCGCCGGGCCAATGCCCTTGACCGATTCCAACTCGGCCTGGGTGGCCTTGTTGACGTCCACCGCAGCAAAGGCCGCGGCGGCAAACAAGGCCAGCATCAAAACAAGCAGTTTCTTCAGCATGTCAAAGTCCTCGATCAGTGTTTGAAATCGCCAACTCGAATCCGGCCCGGACTGCACCGGACTGGCGAGGGTTTGAGCCGAGGCCAAGCCCCATCGCCAGGCAATCGTGTGCATCACAACCGCGCCCCAGTATGCCCAGCCCTGGCCGACTTGGGGCCATGGGCGGCGTCGAAATTTTCCGGCTCGCGAGCTTGCTCGCCCTGGGCCCCTGTTTGCTGTGGCGCCTGTTCAACACCTTGCTGGCGGCGCTGGGGCACAGCAGCTAAAACAGGCTGGCCCCGATATTGATCAGCAGCGCCAGCACCGTGGTGTTGAAGAGATAGGCCAGGATGCAGTGCAGGCTGCCGATGCGGCGCAGGGGCTTGGAGACAAAGGCCACATCGGCCGTCTGGCCCGAGGTGCCGATGACGGCGGCGAAGTAGAAGAAGTCGCCGTACTCGGGCGCCTGCTCACCCGGGAACTGCAAGCCAGGCGGGTGGCCGCGCTCCAGCTCGGCGTAGTACTCGTGGGCATAGTGCAGGGCGAACATGACCTGGACAAAGGCCCAGGAGCTGAGGACCGTGTAGCCGGCCAGGCCGATGTGCAGACTTTTGAGCAGGCCCTGCATCTCCTTCACCACCGCCAGCTCGAAGGCAATCGCCGCCAGGCTGGCCAGGGCCGAGACCACCGCCATCACCAGGATGAAGAGCTGCCCATCGTCCTGCAAGCTGGCGCGGCTGCGCATGCGGCCATGGTCGGAGCGCAGCATCATCAGCGCCGCCAGGGCCACATAAAGCGTGGTGCCCACATTCCAGGCGATCAGGCTGCAGGTGACATTGCGCAGCGTCATGAACAGCGGCAACAAAAAACCCACGGCCAGGGCCAGGCCGGCGGCGATGAAGAGGCGCGGGCGCGCCTGCAGCAGCGCCAGCAAACGCGGGCGCCGGCGGCGCGGGGGCCGAGAGGGGGTGGGCGTGTCAGCGGGCATGGAGATGAGCGGGTTCGGCATCAAAGCCGGCGCAAAGAGTGTACTGGCGAGGCTTGGCGCGCACCAATTCCGGCCAGTATCCGCACGCCCGTACGGTTAGCGCCCGGCAGCGGGTCGACGAGGGAAATGCGCCCGAGAGCCCGGCCAGTTTGACCCATACAAGAGCAAGCCCCCCTCTAAAGTCCCGCGACTCTCCCGGCAGGCCGCCTCCCCCCCGCTGCCCCCCGCCCCTGCACCACCCCAACGAGACCATGAGAAACAACCTGCCCGTCAGCCAGCGTGAATACCCCTTTCCCAAGGGCAAGACGCTGGTCTCCACCACCGATCTGCAAGGCCGCATCCAGCACTGCAATGCCGCCTTCGCCGAGGTCAGCGGCTTCGACCGCGCTGAGCTGCATGGCCAGCACCACAATCTGATCCGCCACCCCGATATGCCCCAGGAAGCCTTCCGCGACCTCTGGGCCACCATCCAGCAAGGCCGCCCCTGGTCGGGCATGGTGAAGAACCGCCGCAAGGACGGCGACCATTACTGGGTGATGGCCAATGTGACGCCGCTGCTGGAGAACGGCCGGCCGGTGGCCTTTATGTCGGTGCGCACCGAGGCCAGCCGGGCCCAGATCGAGGCGGCCGAGCAGCTCTACGCCCGCATGCGTGGCGAGCGCCGCAAGGGCGCCCTGGTCCATGTGCTGCGGCGGGGTCAGGTCTTGCGCCAGGACCTGCAAGGCCGCCTGGCCCAGCTGGCCCGGATCGGCCCCAGGCTGGGCCGCTGGCTGCCGCACGCCTTGATGACGGCCGCCGCCATGCTGGCCGGCGCCTGGCAGGGGCCGCTGGCCCTGGAGCTGCTGCTCCTGCTGGGCCTGAGCATGCTGACCGCCGCGCTGGCCCATCGCCAGACCCGCAAGGCCATCCAACCCGTGCTGGACTTTGCCCACCGGGTCGCGGCCGGTGACCTCAGCGCCAGCCTGCCGCGCAGCGGCCACGACCTCACCGAGGAGCTGGAGACCGCGCTCAACCAGCTCTCGGTCAATATCCGCGCCATCGTCTCCGACACCCGCAGCGAGCTGGCGGGCATGAGCCGCACCATGCAGGCCATCGCCCAGGGCAACCAGGACATGGCTCGCCGCACCGAGGCCCAGGCCGCCAGCCTGGAGCAGACGGCCGCCGCGATGGAGCAGATCACCGGCACGGTGCGCAGCAGCACCGACACCGCGACCCAAGCCAGCGGCGTGGCCGCCGAGCTGCGCGAGACGAGCTCGCACAGCGCCGAGGTGGTGCACCACGCCACCCACAGCATGGGGGCGATCTCGGGCTCGTCCAAGCGCATCGGCGAGATCATCAAGGTGATCGACAGCATCGCCTTCCAGACCAATATCCTGGCCCTCAATGCGGCGGTGGAGTCGGCCCGGGCCGGCGACCATGGCCGCGGCTTTGCCGTCGTGGCCAACGAGGTGCGGGCCCTGGCCCAGCGCAGCTCGGAGGCGGCGCGCGAGATCGCCCGCCTGATCAGCGACTCGGCCGACAAGGTCAGCGAGGGCGAACGCCAGACCAGCAGCGCACGCCAAAGCATAGACAAGACCTTGCAGTCGGTGCAGCAGTTCAATGGCCTGATCGGCCAGATCCACCTCAGCGCACGCGAGCAGTTGCTGGGCATCACCCAGGTCAATCAGGCCATCAGCCAGATGGAGGCCATCACCTTGCAGAACGCCGGCATGGTGCAGGAGCTGGCCCACTCGGCCCAGGCCTTGCTGGGCCAGGTGGACGAGGTGAATGCCTCGGTGCGGGTGTTCAGGCTCAGCCCGGCCGGGCACTGAGGCGGCCGGCGCGCGCCTCGCTCAGGCCGCGCCGCGGCGCTGGCGCCAGCAGCCCAGGCTCGCCAAGCCCAGCAGCAACAAGCCGGTGCTGGCGGGCTCCGGCACGGCCGCCGGCATGGCCAGGGCCAGGCCTTCCAGCACCAGCGGGTCGCCGCTGAACACCGGCGTCGATTGGCCGGTCATAAAGTTGAAGCTGCCAGTCACCCAGTTGCTCCAAGTGCCCCGGACGTCTTGCTGGCGGTAGGCCAGGCTCAGCGTGCTGAAGCTCAGCCCACCGTTCAGCAGCGGCGAGCTACCGGCCGTGGCCGAGGTCTTCAGCTCGCTCAGATAGGCCGGCTCGAACACCAGCTTGAAATAGTCCTGGTTGTTGCCAGCCACGCTATTGCGCGCCACATCCAGCTCGGCGGACTGCAAGCCCTTGCCCTGCACCATGGACAGGAAGAGGGGCACGAAGGCGCTGTCCACGCTCTGGCTCCACTCGAAGGGCCCATGTTGGGGCTTGCCACCGCCGACGGGTGCGGCCACCGTCAGGTCCAGCGACCAGCTGCCGGCTTCGCTGAAGTCCTTGTGGTGGGCGTCGGTGGAGCCGCCCTTGATCTGCACCCCCTTGCTGTCAATGAATTTGAGGAAGTAGCTATCGGCTTGCGCGCTGCCTGCGCCCAGGGCGCCCAGCGCCAGCAGCAACAAGATGCGATGGGAGTAAGTGCTTGTCTTCATGGTCTGGCCCTCGGGTGATGGGTGGGTGGACAAAGAAAGAAAGAAAGAAAGAAAGAAAGAAAGGAATGTCGACACCTCAAACAGACGCAAAGCAGCAGGCAGACAGGACAGGCCGGCGGCCTGACGCCTTGCCTTACTTATGCGCAGGCCGCATGTCTAGCTGCAATCCGCTTCCTTTGCCCCGAGCCTCGCGCGGCCTAAGCTGAAGGCTCAACAGCAAGGAGAGGCCGCATGAGCATCAGCGCCATCAATGTCCGCAACCAATTCCGCGGCAGGGTCAAGGAAGTCATCGAAGGCCCCGTGGTCTCCGAGGTCGATGTGCTGACGCCCGCGGGGCTGATCGTCACCTCGGTGATCACCACCCGCTCGGCCAAGGAGCTGGGCCTGGTCGTGGGCAAGGAAGTGGTGGCCTTGGTGAAATCCACCGAAGTCTCCATCGCCACGCTCTGAGCGCGATCATGGCCACCCCCTACCGCGCCCCACGCCTGCTGATCGTGCCCGGCTTGCGCGACAGCGGCCCCACGCATTGGCAGAGCTGGTTGCAGCAGCAGTACCGCGACACCCGCCGCGTCGTGCAGCGCGACTTCAGCGAGCCCGATCTGCTGCGCTGGGCCGAGCGCATCCAGTCCAGCATCGAGCATGCGGGCGCGGGCGAGTGGATCGCCGTGGCCCACAGCTTTGGCTGCCTGGCCCTGGCCCGGCATCTGGCCGATCACCCCGATTCAGCGATACGCCAGCTGCTCTTCGTCGCACCGGCCGAGCCCGATAAATTCGGCCTGGCCGAGCTGCTGCCGCAGCAGCGCCTGGGCCGCCCCAGCACGCTGATCGCCAGCCAGAACGACCCCTGGATGAGCGCCACCAGCGCCCTGCGCTGGGCGCATCGCTGGGGCAGCCATTTCTCCAATCTGGGCCCCGTCGGCCACATCAATAGCGAAGCAGGCTTCGGCCCCTTCCCGCTGGCCAAACGCTGGGTGGACGCAGCGCGCGAACGCGCCGCCCGCGAACAGCGCCCGGCGCATGCCAGCTTCCAGGAATGGTCGTTCGCGATCTGACTTTAAATTTCAACGGACACCAGGCACAAAGGAAGCAGCCGAGGCCAAGCCTGCGCCTGGGCGACCTCGCCCCCGACTTTGAACAAGACTCCAGCCAAGGCCCGCCCTAGCGGCCTGTTAACACTACAGGCATGGCCCATTCCCGCAGTGTTAACAGGCCCTAGGTCGATACGCCAAGAATCACGCTGGAGGCGTTGAACACCGCCACGGCCTCAAGGCCCACGGCCAGGCCCAGCGCCTCGGCGCCGGCCTGGCTGACGATGGCGGCGACCGTGCCGCCGCCGGGCAGGCTCAGGACGACTTCGTTGTTGACGGCCCCCTCGACCAATCGGCTGACGACGCCACGCAGCTGATTACGCGCCGAGAGCCGCAGGCCGCCTGGCCCTGCCTCAGCGCCGGCCACCAGCAGCACCGACGAGGCCTTGACCAGGGCGAAGGCCTTGGCGCCGATGGCCAGGGCCAGCTCCTGCGAGCTCTCGCGCGTGACCGTGGCCACCAAGGTCTGGCCGCCGATGATGCTCAGCTCGATTTCGTCGTTAACGGCACCGGTGCGCAAGGCGCTGATGGTGCCGGCAAACTGGTTGCGGGCGCTGGTCTTCATCGCGATGCTCCCCATCAAGGCGTAGTCGGCGCTCAGGCCCTGGGACTGGCGGTTGAGCCGCGCGACGAAGCGCGCATGCTCTTGCTGGATCAGCTCGTAATTGCGCAGCAGCTGGGCGCCGCGCTCGGTCAGGCGGGTAAAGCCACCGCCCTTGCCGCCCGCCACCCGGTCCAGCAAGGGCTCTCCGGCCAGATTGCTCATCTGCTCGATCGCGTTCCAGGCGCCCTTATAGCTATAGCCAACGGCCTTGGCCGCATGGGTCAGCGAGCCCAGGCGGGCGATCTCGGCCAGCAAGGCCAGTTGCCGGGCACCGGCCAGATCCTGGCCTTGCAGATTCAGGCGCAGCTCGGCAGCCAGGCCCAGATGCAGGGGCTGGCTGTCATGCTTCTTGTTGTCGCTCATGGCTGGATACCCCCTGCGGAGATCAGCAGACTGGCCTCGCCAAAGCGCGCCAGGTCTTCCGGGTCGTGGGTGATCATCAGCATGGGAATCTTGATGCGGTCCAGCAGCGCCTGCAGCTCGTCGCGCATGCGGCCGCGCAGATCGGGGTCGAGCGCGGCGAAGGGCTCGTCCAGCAAGAGCGCGCGCGGCTTGTTGACCAGGGCGCGGGCCAGGGCCGTGCGCTGCCGCTGGCCGCCGGACAACTCATGCGGCCGCTGCCCCGCCACCGCCTCCAGCTCGAAAGCCTGCAGCCAGCGCTGCACCTCGGCATCATCCTGTGCCGGCCTCGGGTTGAGCCAGGAACGGGGCTGCAGGCCAAAAGCGATGTTCTGCCGCACATTCAGGTAGGGGAACAAGGCGTAGTCCTGAAACAGATAGCCGAAGGCGCGTTCGCGGCTGGGCAGGTTCAGGCCTTGGCTGGCATCGAACAGGGCCTGGCCTTGAAAGGCGATCCGGCCCTGCTCGGGCCTGAGCAGGCCGGCGATGGCCTGCAGCGTCAGGCTCTTGCCCGCACCCGAGGGGCCGTAGATGACGGTGCGCTGGGCCTCGGTCTTGAAGCTCACGTCCAGCTCGAAGCAGCGGCCGCCGCTGCGCACCGTTTTCTGGACAGCCACGTCGAAGATGGCGGCGCTCATACCAAGGGCCTCGCAGGCGCCAGCCGCCCGGCCGACAGCAGCACCAGGACGCAGGTCAGCGAGGTGATCAGCACCAGGAAGTTGGCGCTGTCGTCCTGGCCGGCCTGCACCGCCTCGTAGACGGCCACGGACAAGGTCTGGGTGCGGCCCGGGATGCTACCCGCCACCATCAGCGTGGCACCAAACTCGCCCAGGGCGCGCGCAAACGCCAGCAACAAGCCGGCCAGGATGCCGCGCCAGGCCATGGGCAGGCTGACCCGGAAGAAGACGGCCCATTCGCCCAGGCCCAGCACGCGGGCAGCGCGCTCCAGCTGCGGATCCACGCCCTCGAAGGCGGCGCGGGCCGACTTCAGCACCAGGGGAAAGGCCACCAGGGTGGCGGCGATCACCGCGCCCTGCCAGGTGAAGATCAGCTGAATGCCAAAGTTATCCAGCAGCCAGGCGCCCAGCGGCCCGTGCTTGCCGATCAGCACCAGCAGGTAATAGCCCAGCACGGTGGGCGGCAAGACCATGGGCAGGGTCAGCACGGCGTCCAGCAGCTCGCGGCCGGGGAAGCGCCAACGCGCCAGCGCAAAGCCGACCCCCACGCCCAGGAAAAGATTGAGCGCAGTGGCCCAGCCTGCCACCTTCAGCGACAGCAGCAAAGGAACCCAGGCCGCGTCCATCAAAGCAAACTCAAGGCTTTTGGAAACCGTAGCGGGCCAGCACGGCCTGGCCGGCCGGCGACATCACATAGGCGATGAACCGACGCGCATCCTCGGCATTGGCGGCCGCCGCCACCGCCGCAATGGGGTAGTTGATGGGCGTCTGCGTGGGCACGCTGAACAAGACTTTGACCTTGTCTTTTTGCACCGCGGCGTCGGTGGCGTAGACAAAGCCCGCCTCCACCTCGCCGCGCGCCACATAGTCCAGGGCCTGGCGCACGTTCTGGGCGTAGACGGCCTTGGGTTCGACGGCGGCCCAGAGCTTGGCCGCCTCCAGCGCGCTCTTGCTATAGCGGCCGGCGGGCACGCCCTCGGGCTTGCCCAGCGCGATGCGCTTGAATTCGGGCTTAGCCAGATCGGCCAGGCTCTGGGCCACCGGCCCGGCCTG
Source organism: Roseateles oligotrophus (assembly GCF_014204525.1). Lineage (GTDB taxonomy): Bacteria > Pseudomonadota > Gammaproteobacteria > Burkholderiales > Burkholderiaceae_C > Paucibacter_A > Paucibacter_A oligotrophus_A. The sequence continues at coordinate 168,472 of NZ_JACHLP010000010.1, read as the reverse complement.
CAAGGGGCTGACCAGCACCAGGCTGTTGGCGACGAAGTTATGGCGACTGCCGGGCTGCAAGAGCTTTTGCTGCTCGGCCCGGTCCATGGTCTCCTGATCGGCCGTGGCCAGCACATCGACCGGCGCACCGCGCGCGATCTGCGCCAGCAAGGCGTCCGAGGCGGCGAAGTTGAACAAGAGCTTGCTGCCGGGATGCTGGGCCTCGAAGGCTGGCGCCAACTCCTTGAAAGCATTGCTGAGGCTGGCCGCGGCCGAGACGGTCAGCTCCGCCGCCCGGGCAGACAGCAGGGCACCCGCGGCCAGCAGGGCGACGGCGCACAGGCGCAGGGTTTTGAAGTTGGAGCTTGGTCTCATGGCTTGCATTCCCGTATCAGAGGGAGCGAAATATATCGCAATACATAACGATAAGCACTGCGCTAGATCAAGCCCGCGCGGGCCGACTCAATCAAGAGGCCAGGCTTTGGCAGGAGGCCGGGGCCTTGGGCCCGACGATGCGAAAGGGCGAGGCCCGCCTGCCATCATTTTTGCTGCCGCTTGCGGCGCCAACGCAGCAGGGCCCAAGCCACGCCTCCCGCAGCCATGAGCCAGGGCAGCAGATAGGCCAGCGCCGTCACAAAACCGGCCAGGCCGCTTGACAGATTGCCGGCAAAATCGCCCAGCGCCTGCTGGATGGGGCGCGCAAAGCCGCGATGCTGGCGGGACTCGATGGCCAGCTCCAGCGTCTGCGTCTCGACCCGCTGCTGCAGCTGGGCCTGTTGGCTGGCCGCGGCCTCCAGATCGCTCTGCACCTGGGCCAGTTCGTGGCTCACCTTGATCAAGGCATCAATATCGCCGGCGGCACGGCCGCTCAAGGCCTCCAGCTTGCTGCGGTAATCCTTCAGCATGGCCAGCTGCTTGGCCGCGTCCTGCAAAGGGGCGGCCAGGTCTTGCGCATGGGTGGTCTGCGACAGCAGCCGGCCCTGCGACTTGAGCCGCTCCAGCACCTGCTGCACCCCTTGCGCCGTCGCGCGTATCTTCAGCCCGGCCTGGGCCTCCCGGCCGGACTCCAAGCGCATCTGCAGGATCACGCATTGCTGGCTTTGCGCGATCGCCAGGCAGGCCTGCCGGCCGGCGTTCAACAGCGCTTCGACCTGCGCCTCATCCGCCTCCATCCTGACGCTGTGCGCATAGGCCAGCCGGGCCTGGGCCGATGTTTCCTCGCCCGCCTGGGCCTCGATCGAAGCGCCGGATCCACCGCCTCCCTCACGCTCGCCATTGCAGGCCGCCAAGCTGGCGCACAAAGCGATGAACCACAGGGAGCGGAGCATGGGAAACGAGGAGCGCGCTTGAATCATGGCCCGCAGTTTAGGGCTGGCGACCTGTAAACCCGCGCCCGGCAGGCGCCGCACGGGCAAATTAAGTAACTAAATATTCAAGCGCATTAAGACAGGCAGGCTGGACCCAAGCTGACAAGGGCTTGAGCATGGCCGGCTCAGAACTGCGCCCTCAGCCTCAGCCGCAGGCTGCGCGGCTCGCCGGGGTGGACGCGCTTGTCGTTCACCGGTGCCGACTCGCTCTTCAGCTGGGTGGCGTAGAAATACTCGATATCGTTGCAGGAGCGGTCCAGCAGATTGAGCACATCCAGGCTCAACACCCTCTTGGCACCCAGCTTGCGGCTCAGGCACATGGGCACCTGGTCGGTGGCATGCCAACGCGCCTCGAAAGCCATCAGCGTGGCCGCGCTGGAGCTATAGACCCGCAAGCGCTCAGGCCGTCAAGGCTGCCGACCAACAGTCCGCTTGTGCAAATGCCGGCTATGGATATGCACAAGGCTTTGTTCCCCGCCCGGCTGCCACGCCCTAATCTTGCAAGCACCAAGCCGCCCGAGAGGAATACCAGCCATGAGCAGCCAGACCCAGCGCCAAGACAGCCGCCAGATCATTCGCAGCCTGCTCGCCCTGAGCGCCGCGGCCTTCGGCATCAGCACCGCCCCACACGCAAGCACAGGAGGACCCGCTATCGACCGATCACCATGAATGCGCCCCAACAAGCAAGCAATCAATCAATGCATCCGTCTGACGGAAACGACTTTCACTACGCCTCGCTCTTGCGAGGCGTAGTTCTGTGCATGACCCACGCTTCGTGGCCCTAATACCGTGCCGCGCAAGTAGAGGAACAAAATGAAAGGGATGGATTCGCCTTCAGGGCAAGGCGCATACCGCAGCCATAGCTAGGCCATGGAGGCGAAGACGCGCTTTCATGGTCCGATACTTGCGCGGCACGGTACTGGACATAGGCTAATCTGCCGAACCTCTCTATATGCGCTGCGGACTCCCATGGCAAATCCATCGACAGACCTCAGCATTCACTCGGGCCATGGCCCCACCCTCGTCGAGCTCGGTTTCTCCGGGCTTCCGGCTGCGCTGGCAATGCGAGGTGAGAACAAGCCATGACCGAGTCGCCCTCACCGGCCTGCTTGCAAAGCTCCTGGCAACGCGCCTGGCACTCGCTAGGCCTGCAGCCAGCATCTGGCCTGCACGCACAGTTGCTGGAGGCTTACCGCGAAACTCAGCGGCACTACCACACGCTGCAGCATCTGCAGGAATGCCTGACGCATTGGGAGCAGGTGATGCAGCGGGCGCAGTTTCCCGGCGAGCTGGAGCTGGCGCTTTGGTTTCACGATGCGGTCTACGCCGTCAAGGCCAAGGACAACGAAGCGCAAAGCGCGCAGTGGGCCAAGCAGGCCTTGCGCCAGAGCGGCGCGAGCGCCGAGCAAATCCAGCGTGTGCAAGATCTGATCATGGCGACCTGCCACCAAGCGGTGCCCAGCGCGGCCGATGCCCAGCTCCTGGTCGATATCGACCTGGCCATCCTCGGCGCCGACCCCCAACGTTTTGCCGAATACGACGCCCAGGTGCGGGCCGAGTACAGCTGGGTGCCCGGCTGGATTTACCGGGGCAAACGCAGGCAGGTCATGCGCGGTTTCTTGGCGCGCGACGCCATCTACAGCACGCCCCACTTCCAGACGCAGTTGGAGGCGCAGGCAAGGCGCAATCTGGCTGTGCTCCTCGGCTAGTCGGCCCGCAAATGCTGGGCGACCCGCACATCCGAGCAATAGGCCGCGGCCACATCCAGGTGCGAACGCAGCCGGCCTTTCAGAAAGTTGCGGCCCTCCAGCACCTCGCCCAGATTCACCACCAAACTGCCGGGCAGGGCGGCAGGCCTGTTCCGGCTGGCCCAGCAAGGCACCGGGCAAAGGGGCGCGCTCGGCGCCGATATCGAGTTGCTCGCGCCAGTCGCGCTCGCCCAGGGTGATCGCCTCACCGGCCGCCGTGTAGCCGCGGCAATGCGGTGAGCGGGCCATGCGCAAGGCCAGCTTTTGCTCGCGCGGCAGAGTGAAGAACTCGCGCGCCGTCTTGAACAAGCGGGCCACACCCGCGCTCGTGCGCGGTCCAACGCGGTCTTATGCAGGCGGCGCGCAAGCAAGAGCGAATTGCTTATTGGGAAGAGCCAGCGCCGCCGAATATCCTGCAATTGCTGCAGGGAAATGAGGCGGCAGGAAAGCCAGAAAAACAAGAAAAGTGTCCCATGCCACTTCGAGGGGAAACGGCCCAAGACGCCGCCCTCAGCCGCATGGGGGAGAAGCCAGGCCGTGCTCGGGCGGCATTGCTAAACGGGGGGCTCCGTGGGGAAAGCAAGGGGACTGCCACTCGGACACGGCCTGGACTGATTCCGGCAAAAGCGACACGGCAATGCACATCGCCGGCAAGCCAAAGACTGCGCAAGGGCGGCCTCATCCCCGCCCTTTTCCTTTTTTCTCAGAACAAGCATTGCCGTTGATGAATATCGTTAGCAATTTTTCTTGGACGACAGAAAGAGAGGCCGGGCCAACAATGGAAAACAGATAAGCAAAGAGGTTTGCCATGAATTTCCAGCAATTGCGATCGGTCCGCGAAGCCCAGCGCCGCGGCTTCAACCTTACCGAAGTGGCCCAGGCCCTGCACACCTCGCAGCCCGGCGTCAGCCGGCAGATCCGCGAGCTGGAAGACGAGCTCGGCGTCGACATCTTTGTGCGCGCCGGCAAGCGCCTGACCGGCCTGACCGAACCCGGCCGCCATGTGATGCCCATCGTCGAGCGCCTGCTGCACGAGGCCGACAACCTCAAACGCGCCGGCGAGGACTTTGCCAGCGCCGACCGCGGCACCCTGCGCATCGCCGCCACCCACAGCCAGGCTCGTTACGCCCTGCCCCCGGTGGTGCGCGACTTCCGCGCCGCCCATCCCGATGTGAGCCTGCATCTGCAGCAGGGCTCGCCCCAGCAAGTGGCCAGGCTCTTGCTGGATGGCGAGGCCGATGTGGGCATCGCCACCGAGGCCCTGGCCCAGTTCGACGAGCTGCTCGCCCTGCCCTGCTACCGCTGGACCCACAGCATCATCACCCCGCCCGGCCATGCGCTGGCGCGCGAGGCCGCCGAGCTGGCCGCCCGGGGTCAGGTCTTGCCGCTGGCGCGCCTGGCGCAACATCCCATCATCACCTACGAGAGCGGCTACACCGGCCGCTCCCATATCGACGAGGCCTTCCGCAAGGCCGGCCTGGCCTTGAATGTGGTGCTGGCCGCCATGGACGCCGATGTGATCAAGACCTATGTGGACCTGGGCCTGGGCGTGGGCATCGTCGCGGCCATCGCCTACGACGAGGAGCGCGACCGCCACCTCAGCGCCATCGATGCCCGCCATCTGTTTGCCGACAATATGACCCGCCTGGCCGTGCGCCGCGACGCCTATCTGCGCGACTACATCTACGCCTTCATCACCACCTTTGCCGCGCCGCTGAGCCGCGCCGCCGTGGACGAGGCCAGGCTGGGCCTGGGCGAAGCGGTCTGAGCTTATTCAGCCAGCCGCCAGCGCTGCAGCAGGCGGGCCAGCATCAGGCACAGCAAGGCCCAGGCCGCGCCGAAGGCCCAGCCGCCCAGCGCATCGCTGGCCCAGTGCGCACCCAGCATGACCCGGCTGATGCCCACCAGCAGCGTCAGCAAGACGGCGGTGGCCAGAATAAAGATGCGTTCGCGCGGACGCACCCGCATGGCCGCCAGCAAGCTGCCCAGGGTCAGGAAGACGATGGCCGACATGCTGGTGTGGCCGCTGGGGAAGCTCCAGCCGCCGACCACCGCGTCGGCAAAGGCCGCGTCCGGCCGGGCGCGCGCAAACAAGCTCTTGAAGAAGTACAGCAGGCCGGTGCCGCCGATGGCCGAGAGCGCCAACAAGCCGGCCCGGCCGCGGTGGCCGCTGAGCACCAGATAGACCACCGTCAGGCAGCTGATCAGCACCAGCACCGCCGTGCTACCCAGGGCGGTGATGTCGCGCATCATCTCGCTCAGGCCGGGATGGGCCGCGCGCAGGGCTTGCGCCCTCAGCAGCAGGGCTTGATCGAAGCCATAGGCCCCGCCGCCGCCCACCTCCTGCCCCAGATGCGCGAAGGCCAGGCCCAGCAAAAACAAGGCCCCGGCCGTCAGCAAGGGCCGCAGCAGACCACGCCGGGAGCCGGTCGGCACAGGGATGAAGGAGGGGGCGGCGGGTTTCGACATGGCTGGCGGCAAAAACAAGAAGGAGCAAAGAATACTTGTCGCCGACATTGGAACCGATCCAGCCCCCCCCGCTTTTGCGCCTAGTACCGTGCCGTGCAAGTAGAGGAACAAAATGAAAGGGATGGATTCGCCTTCAGGGCAAGGCGCAAACCGCAGCCATAGCCGCAGCTATGGCGAGGATTTGCAACGCGGCCATGGAGGCGAAGACACGCTTTCATGTTCCGATACTTACGCGGCACGGTACTAGCTTGGCCGGGCCGGGCAATAAACTCAGCGCAGCTTGAACGCCGCCACCGAACCCACCAATTGCTCGGCCTGGTTTTTCAGGCTTTCGGCCGCCGAGGCGGTTTCTTCCACCAGGGCGGCGTTTTGCTGGGTGGCTTGGTCCATGGAGCGGACGGTCGTGCCGACCTGCTCCAGGCCCAGGCTCTGATCGCGGCTGCTGCTGCTGATCTCGCCCACGATGTCGGTGACCTTGCGGATGCTGGCCACCAGTTCGTCCATGGTGGAGCCGGCCTGGGCCACCAGCACGGTGCCGCGTTCCACCCGTTCCACGCTGGCGGCGATCAAGCCCTTGATCTCGCGCGCGGCCCCGGCGCTGCGGCCGGCCAGGGTACGCACCTCGGTGGCCACCACCGCGAACCCGCGCCCTTGCTCGCCCGCCCGCGCGGCCTCGACGGCCGCGTTCAGCGCCAGGATATTGGTCTGGAAGGCGATGCCGTCGATGACGCCGATGATGTCCGCGATACGCTTGGAGCTGCTATTGATCTCGCCCATGGTGCTGACCACCTCGCCCATCACCTCGCCGCCGCGCGCCGCCACCTGGCTGGCGCTCTGGGCTAACTGATCGGCCATGCGGGCATTCTCGGCATTGTGTTTGACGGTGCCGCCCAGCTCCTCCATGGTGGCCGCCGTCTGCTGCAGGGCACTGGCCTGCTGCTCGGTGCGGCCGGACAGATCCAGATTGCCTTGCGCGATCTCGCTGCAGGCGGTGGAGACGTTTTCCGCCCGCCCGCGCACCGAGGCCACCAGGGTGGACAAGCCCGCGCTCATCTCGCCCAAGGCCTCCAGCAAGGCGGTGATCTCGTCGCGCCCCTCCAGCTTGGCCTGATAGTTGAGCTCGCCTCGCGCCACCGCCCGTGCGGTCTCCAGCGCGACCGCCACGGCCGAGCGGATCTGACGGGCCACCGTCCACATCATCCAGGCCGACACGGCCAGCATCAGGCAGGAGATGGCCAGCACCCACATCAGCTCACGCTGGCTGTTCTGCACCCGGTTCTCCAACGCGTCGGAGAACTGCATGATGGCCGGAGCCTCCAAGGCATAGTGCTGGTCTATCACCCGGGTCAGGGTGCTGAAAAAAGCTGTGGCGTTACCGGTCGGCGTCTCCGGGCCGAGGATTTGCTGGCGGATCAGCTCTTGGGCTTCATCAAACCCGGCCTGGGTCTTTTTGACTTCACTGCTCAGAGCTTGGGCCAGCGGCGGACTGGCGTTGCCGGCCAGATCCAACAGCTTGAAAGTGTCGCGGCTCTGCTGGCGGGCCTGGCTGAGCAGGCTCAGGATCAAGGCCTTCTCCTGCGCATTCGGCGCCCCCTGGGCCAGCAGCACCGCACCACGGGCCCGCATCTGGCCCAGCGTCTCGGTCAACAAGGGCAGCTTGGCAAAGGCAGCGGCCTGCAGATAGTAGGTGGTGGCTTCGGGGTCCAGCACGATGCCGTAGGCAATCGCCACATCGTCGAGCAGGTCGATCTGCTCGGCGATCAGATCGCTGTGCAAGGCAAAGCTCTCCGACGGCTTCAGGCCCGCGCCGGTGAGCTTGCCCGCCAGCGCGCGCCAGCCTTCGTCCAAGGCTTGCAAACGGCTGTTCAGCTTGGCCTCCGGCGTCTGTGCCAACGCAGCTTTCAGACGTGCGAACTGGGCCTCGACCGCGGCCTGCTGCTCCTGGCGCTTGGATTCCACGGCCTTGTTGCCACCCAGCCAAACCGCCGTCATGCCGCGATGCACCTGCAGCAGCTTGATCAGCTGCACCGCCTGCCGGGCCGGCTCGACACCCTCAAACTCAAGCCTGGCCACCTGCACCTGATCCAGCTTGCCATTGATCAGGCTGAGGGTTGGAACCAGCAGGATCAACAGACTCAGCAGCGCCAAAAGGCCAAATTTGGCGGAGATAGACAGTCGCGAGAGCAAATGACCCACAGCCAGACTCCCTGTAACTAACGCAGCAGCGCGTTGACCGGCTCAGACTAGCGAGCTTTGCCTCCCCTTGCAACTCATGCCGCATCCAGCATGAGCAGGAATGCCAAAATTGCAACAAGCGGCCCACGATCGTCGGACGCTGCGCCACGGGATTCGCCGCGGCAACTTGCCCCCTTGTTTTTGGAGCCCCCGCCATGAGCACGCCCTATCTGATCGTCGGCAATGCCGAGGCCGCCATCGCCTATTACCAAAACGTGTTCGGCGCCGAACTCAAGGTCAGGCTCTTGATGCCGGACGGTAAAACTGCCCATGCCGAGTTGCATTTGCCGCTGGATCAAAAAATCATGCTGGGGGATGAGTTCCCCGAGATGGGCTTCAAGAGCCCGCTCAGCCTGGGCGGCAGCCCGGTCTCCCTCTATCTGCGGGTGGCCGATGTAGACCAAGTCTTTGCGGCCGGCCTGGCCGCAGGCGGCCAAAGCCAGCAAGAGCCGACCGACCAGTTCGACGGCGACCGCCGCGGCAGCTTGATCGACCCTTTTGGCCACAGCTGGTTGATTGCCAGCAAAATGGAAGACCTGTCTTTTGACGAGATGACCCGGCGCTTCGCGGCCCTGATGAACCCCTGATGCCTCCATATGCAGAGCCGCCAAGCATCGAGCCCGAGCAGGCAGCCCGGCTGATCGCCCTGCTACGGCAAAGCCCCTGGCTGATGGAAGCGCTGCGGGCCGTGCGCGGCCTGGGCCTGGCCTCCTGGTGCATAGGCGCGGGCGCCTTGCGCAATCTGGTCTGGGACGCCTTGCACGGCCGGAGCACGGCCGCCCCCTGCGCCCAGGGCCTGAGCGATGTGGACGTGGCCTTCTTCGATGCCAGCGACCTGAGCCCGCAGCGCGAGGCCGCGCTGCGGGCCCGCCTAGGGCCTGTTAGCGCTACGGCAATGGGCCGCGAAGGCTCGCCCCGGTGGGCAAGGCGCAGCGCGCCGCCCGCACTCGCGTGCGGGCAAGCGGTGCAACCCAGCATAGCCCACCGGGGCGAGCCTTCCCGAAGGGTTGTGCCCAGCCAGGGGCGCATGCGGCGTTGCAAATCCTCGCCGGGTGACCAACCCGGCTGCGGTTTGCGCCTTGCCTGCACCCCTGGCTGGGCACAACGCGACCCATTGCCGTAGCGCTAACAGGCCCTAAGCCAGACGCTGCCCGGGCTGCCCTGGGAGGTGGTCAACCAGGCCGGGGTGCACCTCTGGTTCGAGCGCTGCTTCGGCCATGCGGTGGCACCACTGGGCTCGCTTGAGGAGGCCGTCGCCTCCTGGCCGGAGTACGCCACCGCCGTGGCCGTCTGGCTGGACGAGGCCGATCGCATCCAGGTGCTGGCCCCACATGGCCTGGACGATCTTTTTTCCTGCACCGTGCGGCGCAACCCCGTCCGCGTCAGCGTCGAAACCTATCGCCAGCGCCTGAGCCAGAAACGCTATGCCGAGCGCTGGCCCCGGGTGCGCGTGCTGGAGGCCTGATAAATTCATGCCGCACTGCCAGCAAGCAAGCAAGCAAACGAGCACCCCATGCCTTTTGAATTCCGCCCCGCCCGGCCCGCCGACATCGCCGCCTGCATAGACATACGCGGCAAGACGCGGGAGAACGCCGTCTCCGCCACCCGCTTGGCCGAGCTGGGCATCACCGAGGCCTCCTGGAGCGGGCAGCTCGCCTCGGGCGAGCTGCCCGGCGAGGTCTGCTGCCGGGGCGGCATGATCGTCGGCTACTGCTTTGCCGAGCGCCAGACCGGCGAAATCATCGTGCTGGCCCTGCTACCCGAGTTCGAAGGCCAGGGCCTGGGCCGGCGCCTTTTGCAGGACATGATGGCCCAGCTGCAGGCCCACGGCCACCAGCGCCTCTTCCTGGGCTGCGCCAGCGATCCGCGGGTGCGCTCCCACGGCTTCTACCGCAGCCTGGGTTGGCGTTCGACGGGCAAGCGGGACAAATACGGGGACGAGGAGCTGGAGTACCGCTTCGCAGCGCCGTGCTGACAGACCCTAACGCGCCAACTCGACCGTGAGGGCCACGGCCTGGCCGCTCTTGTTGGACCACATCCAGCAAAAATCCTGCTCGGCAGCGGGCTTCAAGACGCCGCTGGCCGTCAGCAGGCCCTCGGCCTTGGCGGGGTAGCCGACCTTCTCGCCCTCGTGGTAGTGGATATTGAAGTTCAGCACCTGCGCGGCCTTGAAGCTCCACTGCACGGCGGCCGTCGGGCCCAGCTTGCCGCACAGCTCCAGAAACTTGCCCGCGGCGATCTCGCTGCTGTGCGCGAACCTGGCGGCCTCGTTCCAGCGAATCTCGACCAGCTCCGCCCGCGCCGGGGCGGCCAGGGTCAGAAGAAGCAGGCTCAGGGCCAGGGTTTGCGGAACTGAAGACATGGGCGGGTGCCTCGCGAAACAGATGGGTGGGTGATGGGCTGCAAGGGCGCGGCATCGCGCCGGGGCAGACGGCCGCCGCCATGATAGTGGGCCGGCCCGCCGCCGCCCCGCTCGCCAACACGCAGGCCCCGGTCAAGGCTTTGGGACGAGCCCAAAAGCCGGCTCCGTCCCCTGATTTGCGCCCGATACACAGGGCTTCTCACCAATGAATGGGCGATGTTCGCCCCTAGACTTGAGCGCTAACTTTGCACTCAGGCGGCTGCCGATTTGGGGCGGGAACGCGCAATCATTGTTTTCTTGGAAAGGAAGATTGATGAAGCTCAGCAACTACAAGATCGGAGCCAAGCTCGGCTTCGCCTTCTTGACCATCGTCGCCATCAATCTGCTGGTGGGCATGTTCTCGCTCTCGCAGCTGGGGCGCATCAATGACAAGGTCGAAGACATCGGTGGCAACTGGCTGCCCAGCATCAAGGTGCTGGGCGAGATCCAGGATGCCACCAGCGACTTCCGCCTGCTGCAGGCCAACCATGTGATGTCGCTCAATGGCAAGGACATGGACGCCATCGACGAGGAGCTGGATGCCGCGCGCCTACGTATCGAGGCGGCGCTCAAGACCTATGCCCCCATGGTGACGCCGGGCGCCGAACGCGCGGCCTATGAAGCGCTGCTCCCCTCGGTGGCGGCGCTGTTCGAAACCCATTCCAGGCTCGCACCCTTGTCGCGTGGCGGCGAAGCGACGGCGGCCAAGGCTCAGGCGTTCTACCGCGAAGACTCCTTCAAGGCCTTCGCCCGCATGAATGAGGGCATCGTCAAATTGATTGAAATTAATGACAAGGGTTCGGCCGCCGCGGTGCTCAGCTCCCAGGAGACCTATGGCCGCGCCAAGCTCATGGAGAGCGTCAGCCTGCTGATCTCGGTCAGCATCGCCGCCGCCCTGGCCGTCTGGGTCACCCGCCTGATCACCCAGCCCATGGGCACCGCGGTGCAAGCGGCCCAGCGGTTTGCCGAAGGCGATTTGACGATGGACCTGCGCAACGAAGGCCGCGACGAGACCGCCCAGCTGCTCAATGCCCTGGACGGCATGCGGGGCAGGCTGTCCGAGATCGTCGGCAATGTGCGCCGCAATGCCGACAGCGTGGCCACGGCCAGTGCCGAGATCGCCCAGGGCAATCAGGACCTCAGCGGCCGCACCGAACAGCAGGCCAGCGCGCTGGAGCAAACCGCCGCCTCGATGGAGCAACTGGGCTCCACCGTCAGCCAGAACGCCGAGAACGCCCGCCAGGGCAATCAGCTGGCCCAGGGCGCCTCGACCGTGGCCATCCAGGGTGGCGAGGTAGTGGGCCAGGTGGTGGAGACCATGAAGGGCATCAACGACAGCTCCAAGCGCATCGTCGACATCATCAGCGTGATCGACGGCATCGCCTTCCAGACCAATATCCTGGCCTTGAACGCGGCGGTGGAGGCGGCCCGGGCCGGTGAACAGGGCCGCGGCTTCGCCGTCGTGGCCAGCGAGGTGCGCAGCCTGGCCCAGCGCTCGGCCGATGCGGCCAAGGAGATCAAGAGTCTGATCTCCACCAGCGTGGAGCGGGTGGAGGTCGGCACGGCCCTGGTGGACAAGGCGGGCGCCACCATGCAGGAGGTGGTCAGCGCGATCCGCCGCGTGACCGACATCATGGGCGAGATCAGCAGCGCCAGCGTCGAGCAAAGCTCGGGCGTGGCCCAGGTGGGCGAGGCCGTCACGCAGATGGACCAGAGCACCCAGCAAAATGCCGCCCTGGTCGAGCAAAGCGCGGCCGCGGCCGAGAGCCTGCGCAACCAGGCTCAGCAGTTGGTCGAGAACGTCGCGGTGTTCAAGCTGCGCTGACGCTAAACCGCTCAGCCGCTCAGTTAGGGATGGTGTAGTCGCGGTCCGTCATCAGGTCGATGCCGCAGCTCAGCGTCTCCACCCACTCGATGAACTCCTGCACGGCCGGGCCCGTCATGGGCGCGCCATGCTGGGGCACGATCATGTCGATGGGCAGCTTGCGCACCATCTGGGCCCAATGCCGCAAGACCTTGTTGGCCACCATATAGCGGCGGTGGAAGCCTTCCATATAGGGTAGATGGCCGGCCAGCGAGGTGACGGGTTTCTGCACTTCCAGCTCATGGCCCAGCGAGGCGCCCAGATCGCCCGAGAACAAGATGCGGCTGACCGGGTCGTAGAACTGGAAATTGCCTTCGGAATGCAGGAAGTGCGCCGGCAGCGCCAGCAGATGGCCGCGCCCCAGCGGGATGCGCATGCCCAGGTCGGGAATGCCGACGATGCGGCCGGTGGTCTTGCCGGCCTTGCAGAAATGCGGGACGAAGCGCTCCCAGATGCGCGAGATATAGAGCTTGGCCGCCGTGGTGGCCGTCATCCAGCGGTCCAGCGAGGCGATGATGTCCGGGTCGGCATGCGAGGCGATGATGGCCGAGAGCTGCTGTGGCGGGAAATGCTGCGTCATGCCCAGGTACAGCTCGCCATAAGCCAGATTGCCGCCGGGGTCGATGATGACGCCGGTCTTGTTATCGATCAGCAAGAACTGGTTGGATTGCACCGCCTCGCCACCCTCGCGGCAGAGGTCGGTGAACATCAGGCAAAGATGTCCGTCCTTGTTGAACAGTTCGATCGGCATGTCGTGGCCTCGGGTGAAGCGGCTCAATGTAGACGCCTGCAAGCGCAGGCCACTTGAGCAAGATCAAGCGAGGCGGCCGGCAGCGGGGCCAAAGATCACGCGCGTGCGCTGGCCGGTCGAAATCAGCCCCCGCCTGCGCGAGCGAAGCGCAGTTCGCCCTCGCTGCGCCAGGGCAAGGCCAGCAGGCCGGGGCGGGTCAGATGACCCGTCAGCAGCACCGGCAGCGGGCGGTCGGCCGCGCCGTAGAGCCCGATGGCCTGGCGCACCGCCACCATATCGTGCACGCCGACCTCGATGCTCAGCGCGCCCTCGCCAAAGGCCGGCACGCTCAGATCGAGCGCCACCACGCCGCTGCCTATGGCCTTGCCGCGCAGCAGCAGCTGGACGTCGGCCCCGACCAGGCCCAGCACCCAGCGGCTGGGGTTGTGGACGCGCAGGTCCAGGCGGTAGCGCGCCTGCGCCCCCTCCTGCTGTTGCAGCGGCTGGAACTGCGCCACCGACACACGCAAGGGCTCGTTAGGCGCGCTGCCGGCGCAGGCCGCCAGCAGCAGCACCAGCAGACCGGCCAGCAGGCCGGAGCACAGCCGCCTCGTCACCATTTGTCGTCCGCCTTGGGCGCCGCCGGGGCGGCCTGCTCCTTGGGCTCGGCCGCCGCGGGTTTGGGCGACCTGGCGGGCTTGGCCTGGCCGGGCTCCGCCGCGGCGTTCTTGTCGGCGGCAGGGCCGGCCTTGAGCGCCGAGGCCGCCAGCTCCTCACGCAGCTGCAAGGCTTGCAGCGGCAGGGCTTCGAGCGCAGCGCTGGCGCCTTCCAGCCGGCCATAGCTCAGATTCGGCGTCACCCGCTCCACCACCAGCTCGCAGCAGGGCTGCTCGCTGCGGCCCAGCGACTGGCCGGTCTGCGGATCCTTCAGCTCGCCGCCCAGCTGCACGACGGCATAGCGGGCACCCTGGCGCAGCGTCCCGCCGCCCTGGCTGAGCACCACCTTGTCGCCCTCGCGCTGCACCACGGTGACGGGGAAGCTGCGGCGCATGATGGAGGCCACCACCTGCTTGACCAGGTCGTTGGTCATGTTCTCCAGCACCTTGCGGCCGTCCACGCCCGGGTCCATGGTCGTGGCCTCGGTGGAGGGCGCCTTGCCCTGCAGGGAGTCGGCCACCACCACCTGGCGGGTGGCCACATTGACCAGCTTCTGGCTCAGCGCCCAGCCGCCCGAGTAACTGACCAGCTCCCGGTTGCTGGCGCGCAGCTGCTGGGCATGGCGCTGGTAGGCCATGCTGCTGACCTTGCCGGTCCAGACCAGGTCGGCGCTGACGGCCTGGGCCAGCTTGGCCTGCTCCGCCGCCGGGGCGCGGCCGCCGGCGATCAGGTCCAGCTCCTGCTCCAGCTCGGCATTGAATTCGCGGTCCAGCACGGCGAAGCGGCCGCTGTTCACCAGGGCGTCGACGACGCGCTGGCGCACATTGGCGGCCACCTCGGCCGAGGCCACGGAGCTGCCGCCCACCGTGATGAGGGCAGCAGGAAATTTCAGCGGCGCCACCACCAGCTTGATCTTCTGCAGGGACTCGGGCGCGCTGAAGCTGGCGATGCGGGCCTCGATGCTGGCCTTGTAGCGCTTGTCCAGCAGGCCGGGCTCCACCAGTTCCAGCAGCTTGAAGCCCTGGATCACTCCACCGGAGCGCTGCTGCACGGCGTCGGTGAATTCCTGCGCGCGCAGCGAGGCCGAGTTCTTGCCCAGCGTCACATCCAGGCCGTACTTGACGCTCAGCGTGCTCATATCGATGGCGGCCCCGTTGACCTGCAGCAGGGCCAGCTTCATGGCCTCGGCCACCGCCTCCGAGGCGCTGGCGCCAAAGCCCGCCGCCGTCACCGGCACGGTCTGCAACTTGCCCACGTCCAGCAGGGGCGCGCCGGCCTGGGCCGGCGCAGAAGCCGCAGCGGCTGACTTGGCAGCGGCCTCATCCTTGTTGCCACAGGCCACCAGGGCGGCACAGGCGCAAAGCGCCAAAACGGAATGACGCCACATCAGAGGCCGCCTTTCAAAACAAACAACTCAGAAAATTACAGCGCGGCGGTGGCCGAGTTGGCATCGGCCGGCACCGGGATGTCATTGCTCTTGGCAAAGCTCACCGCGCTGCTCAGCGCGCCCGACAAGGCCTTCACGCCGGCCGGGAAGTTCTTCACCAGATAGCTGCCGGTCTGCAGCTTGGGCAGGTCCATGGGCGAGGCCGAGCTCAGGCTGCTGGAGAAGTTCTGCACCGGGTTGCGCATGCCCACATACTTGATCAGGCCCTTGCCCAGCTCGCCCAGGCCGTTGGAGAACTTCTTCTTCGCATCGGCGTCGAGCTTGGGCGACTTGGCCAGCTCGGCGGCGACGGCATTGGTCGAATCGCTGACCACCTTGTCGGCATCGGCCAGATTGCCCTGGGTCGAACCTTCGGTCAGCGCGCCGGCGGTGGCGCGGGCGGTGGCGGCGGCATCCTTCAGGCCCAGGGCCTCGGCCATCTGGGCATTGGCGTTCAGCACGTCCTTGTTGGCGGCGACGTAGGAGCGCACCAGCTGCTCCTGCGAGCCCACCAGATTGGTGGAGCCGGCCGCGGCCTTGTTGCCGCCCAGGCTGGGCAGGGAGCCGAATTGCGCGCTGCTCAGGCCGGGGGTGCTCAGGGCGGCCAGGGTCAGGGCGGCCAGCAAAGTCTTCTTCATGGGGTTCTATCCTTTAAAACGAGGCGATGGAAAGAGAGAGATAAGGGCGATCAACGAACGCCCAGATTCGTCAGCTGGCTGCCCAGCTCGCGGGCCGCGTTATTGGCCGCCAGCTTCAGGGCATTGGTGCGGGCCTCGTCGTCCGAGGCGCCCACGCCGGCGTACTGCACCGGGCCGACCGAGGCGATGGTGTCGGGAATGGCGGCGCTGATGTCCAGCACCTTGGCATTGACCGTCACGGCAACGCGGCGCAGGCCGGTGTTCGGGTCTTCGTCGGACATATTGACGTCCAGCGTGCCCAGGGTCACATAGGGGAACTGCGCCGTGCGCATGCCCTGCACCAGGGAGGCCAGGGTGGCCGGCTTGAGGTCGTTGCCGGAGCGGTAGTCGTCCTCCACCGTGGCCAGCTTGAACTGGCCGTTGGTATAGGGCTCGATCATGGCCGCCTCGCTGACCTTGTAGCCCGCCTTGCTGAAGCTGGCGGTGAAGATCTGGTTCAGATTGGCGCTGGGGATCAGGCGCCAGCTCGACTCGGCCGCCTTCTTGGTCGTGCTGCCACCGCGCTCCACCGAGCGGCTGGCCGTGGCGCTGGACTTCTGCTCGGACGCGCCCGAAGCATGGGTGCTGACCTGGCCCTTCTTGACCTTCTCGCCTTCCTTGCTGCTCTCCGAGAAGCTGTCCGAGCTCTCGTAGCTTTCCTTGGCCTCGACCTTTTTGTAGACCCGGTCGTCAAAGGACTTGACCGAATCCACCTGGCGCGAAACCACCAGGAAGGCCATCGGCGAGCGCTCGCTGCGACCGGCCTTGGCCACGGCCGAGTTGGCCTTGACGGCATTGCGCAGATTGGCCAGATTCAGCGACACCTTGACCGCCACCGTGTACTGCTGGCTGGCCGCATTGTCTTCCTCGCCCAGCACCGTGGTGTCGAGGATGAAGCGATCAGGGTCGGCGACGATCTTGTCGCGCACCGCATCAAAGTTGGCCGCCTCGGACTCGCCGGCCTCGGCGTAATACATCTCCACGGCCTTCAGCTGGGCCTTGGACAGGGCTTGCGCCTTGGCCTCAGCCGGGGCCGCCTTGCCCTTGTAGGCCACCGAGGCCTTGCCGCGCACGACCTGCACCTGGGCCAGGGCGCTAACGCTGAGGCTGATCGCCATCAGGGCGATGAAGAGTTGTCGAATCACTTGCATTTTTTGATCAGTTCCTTGGTTTGTTCGATCTGGCGTTCGATGTCCGGCGCGGCCGCGGCCGACTTGACCCAGGCATTGCCCTGGCCGTCCAGCGCCTGCGCCAGCTTGACGAACATCAGATTGAGCGAGTCATAGAAAGCGGGGAAGTCATCCACATAGACCTGGGTGGCCGGCACCAGCTTGACCTCGCCGTTCTTCAGCGCGCTGTTGAAGGGCTTGCGGCCCATCAAGGGCTCCTCGATGGCGAGCTTGGCGTAGGCGCCGTAGATATAGCTGACCCCGGCGGCGGCCTCGCCGTACTTGATCTTCTTGAAGCCGCTCAGCTCCAGGCTGATCTCGTGGTCCGGCTTGGGCAGCTTGAGGTTGAAGACATCGCCGTCGGCAATGCTCATGGACATCACATTGCCGATGGCATAGCCCTTGGCATAGGGAATGATGGGCACGCCGGCGCGGGTGGACAAGGCCTCGGCCAGCATATCGGCGGCCCAGGTCTCCACGCTGCCCGGCGCGCTCTTGACCGCGGCCGGGATGAACTCCAACGCCTCGGGCTTGATGCTGACCTGGGTGACCTGCAGCTGCTGCGCCGCCGTCTCGGGAATCGTCGCCTTGGCCAGGGCATTGGCGAAGCGCGCGAACAGGCCGGGCTTGCCGCCCGCACCCTCGTAGACCTGGGTCAGGCGGGCCAGCACATCGGCTTCGCTGGGGTCGTAGGGGAAGGTGTCGATGGAGGCGAAGCTGATCGGATAGGCCCGCGCCACACTCATGGACTTGAAGTCGAAGAACAGCACCTGGCCCTTGACCAGCACCAGCAGCTTGCGCAGCTCGCCGAACTGCTCCACCGAGACGGTCTCGGCATTGACGACCAGGGCCACGGCCAGGGCCTGGTCGCTGCCCTTCAACTCGGCGATCTGCGGCAGCAGCCGCAGATGCTGGGGCGGCGCTTGCTTGACAGCCTGCGCGATGCGCTTGGCCGGCGAATCGCCGGCGGCCTTGAGCGCGGCCTCGTACTTCTTGGTGTAGGGGAAGCGCTGCGCAATCGAACCTGCATCGCCCGAGTAGGCGAAGCCGGACAGCGCCACTTCCTTCTGCTGTGCCGTCGCCGCCGAGGTGGCGGACAGCAGGGCCACGAACACCAGGCAGCGCGCCACCGAAGCGCGCAGCAGGCCCCTCCAAACTCCCTGTGAATTCATCGTTATCTTTTTCTTGAAAGCGGCGGATCATAGCCCTAGGGATAGCCCTCGAATTGCAACAAACTGCAAGCGCGGCAGATCTCGGCTGCCGAATGGCTCAGGGACTGGGGTCAGGTCTTGCTAGCCCTACAAATTGTTTCAATTTGGCAGACAAGGCCGGCGCCGGCGGGCCTGGGCTATGCTGGCTGTCCAAGCTTGTTGACACCCCGCAGGAGAAGCCATGCGCATCCAACACACCCTTCTGCTCGGCCTGCTGTGCTGCAGCGCCGCCCTGGCGGCGGACCAACGCGAGCGCGGCTTCATCCGCCAGGGCATGGCCGAGGGCGAGGTGGTCTTTCGCATCGGCAAGCCCGACCACGAGGCCATCATCCGCAGCGTCAGGGGCGAGCCGGAGGAAAAGGCCTGGACCTATTTCCCCCATTACCGCGACCCCCAGACCCTCACCATCATCACCCTCAGGGGAGGGGTGGTCGCGAATGTGGAGCGCAAGATCGAACGCTGAGGAGCAGCAAACACGCTCTAAGATGCCTCGCAAAACAGGAGCATCCCCCATGCGAATCGACAACTTCGACGGCCTGCTGCAGGCCGCCCGCGCACAGACCCAGCCACAGCGCCTGCTGCTGGTCTTCACCGCAGCCGAGCTGCCGGCCGACGCCAGCCCCGAGCAAGACCGGCAGTTCCAGGCCGGCCAAGGCGGCACGCTAACGCCGCAGATGTGCGTGGACAAAAGCCCCGACGAGCTGGACAGCTTCGCCGCCCTGGCGGCCGAAGCCCAGGCCATGGGCCCGGGCTGGCAAATCATGTTCGCCGCCGCCCTCTCGGGCCAGGGCGGCCAGGCCGCCACGGACGCGCAGACCGATGCGGCCCTGCAGCAGATGGTGGAGTCCATCAAGCAGGGTCGGCTCTCGGGCCTGATCCCCTTCGATCTGACGGGCCAGGTGCTGAGCCTGAGCGCCGGCTGAACCCAGCCTGGCCCGGGCTTGACCCAGGTCAAGGCTGAATCACCACAGCGACACTAAGGTGAGCCCATGTTTCATCGTGTGCGCAGCCTGGTCGGCAAACTGGCCCTGATCCAGACCAGCTTTCTGCTGGTGGCCCTGGCCTCCATCGCCTTCACCCTCTGGGTGTCCTGGCAGTTAGAGGGCGGCGCCGGTGCGATCAACGAGGCCGGCCGCATGCGCATGCTCAGCTACCGCATGACGCTTTCGCAGACCGAGGGGCGAGTGCCGGAGCTGCTGCGGGACGTGGGCAGCTTCGAGGCCATGGTGGAGCGCTTGCACAAGGGCGACGCGCAAAGGCCTTTGTTCGTGCCCGACACGGCCGAATGCCGCGAAGGCCTGGCCCGGATCGAAGCGCAGTGGCCCAAATTCCGCGCCAGCCTGCTGGGCAGCAGCGACAGCAGGGAGCTGCGCAGCCAGGCCGACGCCTTTGTGGCCACGGTGGACGAGTTGGTCGGCGCCATCGAGCAGACCATCGCCGCCCGCACCGCCATCCTGGGCGGGCTTTGCTTCGGCCTGGTGGTGCTGGTGGTGGCCGCCTCGGTGGTGTTTGTCTCGGGCACTTTTGTCTGGATCGTCCAACCCCTGCAGCGCCTGCGCGATGGCCTGGGCCAGATGGCGGGCGGCAATCTGGCGGTGCGGGTGGACGAAGAGGCCTCGGTGGAAGAGTTCACCAGCCTGGCCATGGGCTTCAACCAGATGGCCACGGCCTTGCAACAGGCTTATGCCGGTCTGGAGGGCAAGGTCAGGGAGAAGACGGCCCATCTGGCCCAGCAAAACGAGCGCCTGGAGGCCTTGTACGACGTAGCCCAGATGTCGGGCCAGGCCGATCAGACCCTGGAGACGCTGGCGCACTCCTTTGCGCACAAGCTGGCCCGCATCGCCCGTGCCGACGCCAGCGCCGTGCGCCTGGCCGCCGAGGACGGCGAACGCCTGCTGCTGCTGGGCCAGGCCTGCCTGCCGCAAGCCATGATCGACGCCGAGCGCTGCCTGCGCAAGGGCGAATGTGCATGCGGCGCCCCGGCGCTGACGCCCACACCGGGCAACCCGCGGGTGATCGCCATCCAGACCCTGCCCGCGCCCAAGCTTGGCCATTGCGAGCTGGCGGGCTTCCAGACCGCCATCTCCATCCCCATGCGGGCGGGCCCGCGCCTGGTCGGCGAGGTGGAGCTGTTCTTCTACTCCGAGCGCCGCTTGAATGAGTCGGAGAGCGTGCTGCTCGACGCCCTGGTGGGCCAGTTCGGCGTGCAGGTGGACAATCTGCGCCTGGTCTCGCGCGACCGCGAGATGGCGGTGTCGGAGGAGCGCAATCTGCTGGCCCAGGAGCTGCACGACTCCATCGCCCAGGTGCTGGCCTTTCTGAAGATCCAGGTGCAGCTGCTGCGCGGCGCCATGGCCAAGAACCGGCCCGAGCAGATCGAACGCGTGGTGGACGAAATCGATGCCGGTGTGAAAGAGTGTTATGCCAATGTGCGCGAGCTGCTGGTGCATTTCCGCACCCGGCCCGGCCACGAGGACATCGAACACGCCTTGCGCAACACCCTGGCCAAGTTCGAACGCCAGAGCGGCCTGAGCACCCATCTCAGCCTGCAGGGCGACGGCCTGCCGCTGCCGCCCGATCACCAGATCCAGGTGCTGCACATCGTCCAGGAAGCCTTGTCCAATGTGCGCAAGCATGCCCAGGCCGACCATGTCTCGCTGCGCGTCGAGCAATTGCCGCGCTGGAGCTTCGAGGTGCAGGACAACGGCCGCGGCTTCCAGCCCCGCCCGCCCGACGACAGCCACACCCATGTGGGCCTGCAGATCATGCGCGAGCGGGCCCAGCGCATCGGCGCCCAGCTCAGCATCGACAGCCCGCCCGAGGGCGGCACCCGCGTGCGCCTGAGCCTGCCCGTGCAAAGCGTCTTCACCAGCACCCGAGCCCCGGCGCCACCCGCGCCCCAGCCCAGCACCCAGACATGAAACCCATCACCGTCCTGGTCGTCGATGACCACACCCTGTTCCGTCGCGGCCTGATCGCCTTGCTGAGCCAGGAGGCGGGCGTGGACGTGGTGGGCGAGGCGGCCGATGCCAGCGAGGCCTTGCGCGCCGCCCAGGCCTTGCGGCCCGACCTGATCCTGCTGGACAACCATATGCCCGGCATGCGCGGCGTGGACCTGCTGCCCGAGTTGCGCCAAAGCGTGCCCGCCACGCGGGTGCTGATGCTCACCGTCAGCGAGGACGAGCAAGACCTCAGCGATGCCTTGCGCAACGGCGCCCAGGGCTATCTGCTCAAAACGGCGGACGGCGAGGACCTGGCTGCTGCCCTGATACGCACCATGCAGGGTGAGTCGGTGGTCAGCCCCGAGATGACGCACAAGCTGCTCAATGCCTTGCGCAAGAGCGGCCCCGGCAGCACGGCGCCGAGCAGCGGGCCGGACGAAGGCCGGGCCGAAACCGTGCCGCTGTCGCCACGCGAGCAGGAGATCCTGCGCGAACTCACCCGCGGCGCCAGCAACAAGGAAATCGCCCGCAAGCTGAACATCGCCGAGACCACGGTGAAGATCCACGTCCAGCACATCCTGCGCAAACTCGGCGTCAGCTCGCGGGTGCAGGCGGCGGTGTGGGGGAGTGAGAACGCCCTGGGTGCTTAGCTCTTGTATAAGCTGCTGCACCCTTTTCCAAGGCCCAGCCGGGAGTTCGCCCAAGCGCCTACAGCGTAGCTGGGGCGTTATCGAGGCGACGCGCAGCGAGCCGTGTGGTTTTCGCATGTCCCGTTTTGCCTGGGCTGCGGCGCTTGGCTTTGGCGGGCGGCGCAAAGCGCCATCGTGAACTGACTCGCGCCCCTTGTTTGAACGGAGCGTAGCGGAGAGAGTTGGGCGCGGCCCGCCAAAGCCAAGCGCCGCAGCGGACCCCGCAGGGGCCAGGCATTCGGGTCGCCTTTTTTGCCTACTTTTTTGGCGAAGCAAAAAAGTAGGTCGCCTGCCGGGGCGAACTCCCGGCTGGGCCGTCGAACAAGGCCAAGCCCTGACGGCGCTCTGCGCCTCAGCTCAGCTCAGCTCAGCGCCAAGCGATCTTGCCCTCCATCTGACCCGAAAACCCAAACCCGCAACTTGCGCTGCATCAAGCCCCGCCCAATATAGTTCTTCCGGACGATGGGGGCTGTGGCGGCCTAGTTCCAATGCCTGCCGGGCAGAGCCGCCTGGAAGGATGTGCAAGCCAGGCCAGAAGCCGGACAGTGGTGCTCATGCAAAGGAGCACCCCCATGTCAACAAGTCCCTCGGGCCAGGGCCGGGCCATCTCGGTTCTGGTCGTTAGCACCCTGGCCTTCACCGTCTGCTTCATGGTCTGGATGATGTTCGGCGTCATCGGCATCCCGATCAAGAAGCAGCTTGGCCTCAACGCCACCGAGTTCGGCCTGCTCACCGCCATGCCGGTGCTGACCGGTTCGCTGATCCGCGTGCCGCTGGGCATCTGGACCGATAAGTTCGGCGGCCGCATCGTCTTCTTCACCCTGATGATGGCCTGCGTGCTGCCCATCTGGCTGATGAGTTATGCCAGCGCCTACTGGCACTTCCTGGTGATAGGCATGTTCGTCGGCCTGGCCGGCGGCAGCTTCTCGGTCGGCACGCCCTATGTGGCGCGCTGGTTCCCCAAGAACCGCCAGGGCTTTGCCATGGGCGTGTTCGGCGCCGGCAACTCGGGCGCGGCGGTCAATAAATTCATCGCCCCCGCCCTGGTCGTCGCCTTCGGCTGGACCATGGTGCCCCATGTCTACGCGGCCGTGCTGCTGGGCACGGCCATCCTGTTCTGGTTCTTCAGCCACTCGGATGACAGCCACCTCGTGGCCAGCAAGGCCAGCTTCACCAGCCAGCTGAAGGCGCTGAAGGACCCCAAGGTGCTCAAGTACTGCCAGTACTACAGCATCGTGTTCGGCGGCTATGTGGCGCTGAGCCTGTGGATGGTGCAGTACTACGTCGGCGAGTACGGCCTGGACATCCGCGTCGCCGCCCTGCTGGCCGCCTGCTTCTCCCTGCCCGGCGGCGTGCTGCGCGCCATCGGCGGCTGGATGAGCGACAAATACGGGGCGCATGCCGTCACCTGGTGGGTGATGTGGGTGAGCTGGATCTGCCTGTTCCTGCTCTCCTACCCGCAGACCAGCTTCACCATCCAGACCGTGAACGGCGACAAGACCTTCCACATCGGCCTCAATGTCTACGCCTTCACCGCCCTGATGTTTGCGCTGGGCATTGCCTGGGCCTTCGGCAAGGCCAGCGTCTTCAAATACATCAGCGACGACTACGGCCAGAACATCGGCGCCATCAGCGGCATCGTCGGCCTGGCCGGCGGTCTGGGCGGCTTCATCCTGCCCATCTTGTTCGGCCTGCTGATGGACCTCACCGGCGTGCGCTCCAGCGCCTTCATGCTGCTCTACGGCGTGGTCTGGGTCTCGCTGATCTGGATGTACTGGACCGAGGTGCGCAAGACCGATGTGATGAGCCGGCAGGTCTCGGTCTCCCAATCCTTCTCCCGCTGAACGCCGCTGAACGCCAGCCAAGGAACTCCCCATGAGCAATCAAACAAGTCCAAGCCACGACCTTGAGGACTGGCGCCCGGAAGACGAAAAATTCTGGGCCGCCACCGGCAAGAAGATCGCTTACCGCAATCTCTGGATCTCCATCCCGGCCCTGCTCTGCGGCTTCGCCGTCTGGGGCATGTGGGGCATCATCACCGTGCAGATGCTGAACCTGGGCTTTCCCTTCACGAAGGAAGAGCTGTTCACGCTGACCGCCATCGCCGGCATCTCGGGTGCCACGATGCGCATCCCGGCCTCCTTCCTGATCCGCCTGGCCGGTGGCCGCAACACCATCTTCCTGACCACGGCCATGCTGCTGGCCCCGGCCCTGGGCACGGGCATCGCGCTGCAGCATCCCGAGTGGCCGCTGTGGGCCTTCCAGCTGCTGGCCCTGTGGTCGGGCGTGGGTGGCGGCAATTTCGCGTCGAGCATGTCGAATATCTCGACCTTCTTTCCCAAGAAGCTGCAGGGAACGGCCCTGGGTCTGAACGCCGGCCTGGGCAATTTCGGCGTTACCACCATGCAGATCGTCATCCCGCTGGTGATGACGGTCAGCCTGTTCGGCGCCTTGGGCGGCGAGGCCAAGGTGCTGGTCAAGGACAGCGGCTGGATCTTCGGCAAGATCGCCGCCGGCACCCCCACCTATATCCAGAACGCCGGCTTCGCCTGGCTGCTGTCCCTGATCCCGCTGGCCCTGCTGTGCTGGTGGGGCATGAACAATCTGAAGACGGTCTCGCCCGCCACCGGCAACCCGGCCGTCGCCTTCGCCAAGATCACCTATCTGTACTCGCTGGCCTTCGTCCCCTCGATCGCCATGCTCTACCTCTACCTGCCGGCACCCACCGGCCTGGGCCTGCTGAATATGTGGGTGGCCATCCCGCTGGACATCATCGCCACGCTGACGGTGATGAAGCTGGCCGCCTTCGGCACCATGAAGGAGAACGTGGCCAAGCAGTTCGAGATCTTCCGCAACAAGCACACCTGGGCCATGACGGCGCTCTACGTCGTCACCTTCGGCAGCTTCATCGGCTTCTCCATGGCCCTGCCCCTGGCCATCACGGTGATCTTCGGCTTCCAGCACATCCCCGACGCCGCCGGCGTGATGCAGCACACGCTGAAGAACCCTAACGCGCCTTCCGCCCTGACCTATGCCTGGATAGGCCCGTTTGTGGGCGCCGCCATCCGCCCCCTGGGCGGCTGGATCTCGGACAAGGTGGGCGGCTCCATCGTCACCCAGCTGATCTCGGTGGTGATGGTGTTCGCCTCGGCCGCCGTCGGCTACGTAATGATGCTGGCCTACCAGTCGGCCACGCCCGAGCAGTACTTTGGCACCTTCATGGGCTTGTTCGTGCTGCTCTTCGCCGCCAGCGGCATCGGCAACGGCTCGACCTTCCGCAGCGTCGGCTTCATCTTCGACCGTGCCCAGGCCGGCCCCGTGCTGGGCTGGACCTCGGCCGTGGCCGCCTACGGCGCCTTCATCGCCCCCGTGCTGATCGGCCAGCAGATCAAGGCCGGCACCCCGCAATACGCTTTCTACGGCTTCGCCGTCTTCTACGCCCTGTGCCTGGTTTTGAACTGGTGGTTCTACCTGCGCGCCAAGGCCTACGTCAAGAACCCCTGAGGAACGCACCATGAGCCATTTTCTCGATCGTCTGAACTACTTCAGCGCCCCCAAGCAGGACTTTGCCGACGGCCACGGCCGTACCACGGCCGAGGACCGGACCTGGGAGGACGCCTACCGCGACCGCTGGGCCCACGACAAGATCGTGCGCAGCACCCATGGCGTCAACTGCACGGGCTCCTGCTCGTGGAAGATCTACGTCAAGGGCGGCATCGTCACCTGGGAAACCCAGCAGACCGACTACCCCCGCACCCGCCCCGACCTGCCCAACCACGAGCCGCGTGGCTGCGCTCGGGGTGCCAGTTACTCCTGGTATCTGTACAGCGCCAACCGGGTCAAATACCCGATGGTGCGCGGCTCCCTGCTGAAGCACTGGCGGGCCGCGCGCATGGTGGCCAAGAGCCCGGTCGATGCCTGGGCCAATCTGGTCGACAACCAGGAGCAGCGGCGTGAATGGCAGCAGGACCGCGGCCTGGGCGGCTTTGTGCGTTCCAGCTGGGACGAGGTCAACGAGATCATCGCCAGCGCCAATATCTACACGGTCAAAAAGCATGGGCCGGACCGCGTGATCGGCTTCTCGCCCATCCCGGCCATGAGCATGATCAGTTATGCCGCCGGCAGCCGCTACCTCAGCCTGATGGGTGGCGTCTGCATGAGCTTTTACGACTGGTACTGCGACCTGCCCCCGGCCAGCCCGCAGATCTGGGGCGAGCAGACCGATGTGCCCGAGAGCGCCGACTGGTACAACTCGAACTACATCATCGCCTGGGGCTCCAACGTGCCGCAGACGCGCACGCCGGATGCCCACTTCTTCACCGAGGTGCGCTACAAGGGCGCCAAGACGGTGGCCATCACGCCGGACTATGCCGAGATCTCCAAGCTGGCCGACATCTGGCTGCACCCCAAGCAGGGCACCGACGCCGCCATCGCCATGGCCATGGGCCATGTGATCCTGAAGGAGTTCTACTTCGACAAGCGGTCAGCCTATTTTGACAATTACGCCCGCCGCTACACCGACCTGCCCCTGCTGGTGAAGATGAAGCGCCAGACCACGGCCGATGGCCGCGAGCTGCTGGTGCCCGACCGCTATCTGCGCGCCAGCGACTTCGGCGGCAAGCTGGGCCAGGACAACAACCCCGAGTGGAAGACCCTGGCCTTCGACAGCAGCGGCAAGGTGGTGCTGCCCAATGGCTCCATCGGCTTCCGCTGGGGCGCGGCCGAGCGGCCCGACCTGGGCAAATGGAATCTGGAGGACAAGGAGGCCCAGCACGACGGCCAGGTCAAGCTCAAGCTCTCGGTGCTGGAAGACGGTGAGCAAGTGCATGAGCTTGCCGAGGTCGGCTTCCCCTACTTCGGCGGCGTGGAGTCGCCCCAGTTCACCGCCAACAAGCAGCAAGACGTGCTGAGCCGCAAGGTGCCCGTGACGCGCCTCAAGCTGGGCAAGCATGAGGACGCGGAAGAGGCCCTGGTCGCCACCGTGTTTGACCTGCAAGTGGCCCAGTACGGCATCGACCGCGGCCTGGGCGACGACTGCGCCAAGAGCTATGCCGACAACAAGGCCTACACGCCCGCCTGGGCGGAGAGCATCACCGGCGTGCCCCAAGCCCAGATCGCCCAGGTGGCGCGCGAGTTCGCCGACACGGCCGACAAGACGCATGGCAAGTCCATGGTCATCATCGGCGCGGCCATGAACCACTGGTACCACTGCGATATGAATTACCGCGGCATCATCAATATGCTGATGATGTGCGGCTGCATAGGCCAGAGCGGCGGCGGCTGGGCCCATTACGTGGGCCAGGAAAAGCTGCGCCCGCAGACCGGCTGGACGGCCCTGGCCTTTGCGCTGGACTGGATACGCCCGCCACGCCAGATGAACAGCACCAGCTTCTTCTACGCCCACACCGACCAGTGGCGCTACGAGAAGCTGGACGTCAGCGAAGTGCTCTCGCCCCTGGCCGACAAGGCCCAGTTCGGCGGCAGCCTGATCGACTACAACGTGCGCGCCGAACGCATGGGCTGGTTGCCCAGCGCGCCGCAGATGCAGCTCAACCCCATCCAGATCGTCAAGGACGCCCAGGCCGCCGGCATGGACGCCAAGGACTACGCCGTCAAAGGCCTGAAGGACGGCACGCTGCGCATGAGCTGCGAGGACCCCGACCACGAGGCCAACTGGCCGCGCAATATGTTTGTCTGGCGCTCCAACATCCTCGGTTCCTCGGGCAAGGGCCATGAGTACTTCCTGAAGCATTTGCTGGGCACCAGCAATGGCGTGCAGGGCAAGGACTTAGGTCAGGACGATGCCAAGCCGCAGGAAGTGGAATGGCATGCCAAGGCGCCGGAGGGCAAGCTGGACCTGCTGGTCACGCTGGACTTCCGCATGAGCACGACCTGTCTGTACTCCGACATCGTGCTGCCCACCGCCACCTGGTACGAGAAGAACGACCTCAACACCTCGGACATGCACCCCTTCATCCACCCGCTGTCCACGGCGGTGGACCCGGCCTGGCAGGCCAAGAGCGACTGGGAGATTTACAAGGGCTTTGCCAAGGCCTTCAGCGAACTCTGCGTCGGCCATCTGGGCGTGGAGAAGGAGCTGGTGCTGACGCCGCTGATGCACGACAGCCCGGCCGAGCTGGCCCAGCCCTTTGGCGTGTCGGAATGGAAGAAGGGCGAGTGCGAGCTGATCCCCGGCAAGACCGCGCCCCAGCTGGCCGTGGTGGAGCGCGACTACCCCAATCTCTACAAGCGCTTCACGGCCCTGGGCCCCTTGATGAACAAGGTCGGCAACGGTGGCAAGGGCATCGCCTGGAACACCCAGACCGAGGTCGAGCAATTGGGTGAGCTGAATGGTCTGGTGCGCGAGCCCGGCGTCACGCAAGGCATGCCAAAGATCGAGAGCGATATCGACGCCACCGAGGTCGTGCTCTCGCTGGCCCCCGAGACCAACGGCCATGTGGCCGTCAAGGCCTGGGAGGCCTTGAGCAAGCAGACCGGCCGCGAGCACGCCCACCTGGCCCTGCACCGCGAGGACGAGAAGATCCGCTTCCGCGACATCCAGGCCCAGCCGCGCAAAATCATCTCCAGCCCCACCTGGTCGGGCCTGGAGAGCGAGAAAGTCAGCTACAACGCCGGCTACACCAATGTGCATGAACTGATCCCATGGCGCACGCTGACGGGCCGCCAGCAGTTCTACCAGGATCACCCCTGGATGCAGGCCTTCGGCGAGGGCTTCAGCAGCTACCGCCCGCCGGTGGACCTGAAGACCCTGGGCGAGGTGCAGGGCGTCAAGCCCAATGGGCACAAGGAGATCGCGCTCAACTTCATCACCCCGCACCAGAAATGGGGCATTCACAGCACGTACAGCGACAACCTGCTGATGCTGACGCTGAATCGCGGCGGCTCGGTGATCTGGATCAGCGAGGACGACGCCCGCAGCGCCGGCATTGTGGACAACGACTGGGTCGAGCTGTTCAACAGCAATGGCGCCATCGCGGCCCGCGCGGTGGTCAGCCAGCGGGTCAAGAACGGCATGGTGATGATGTATCACTCGCAGGAGAAGATCATCAACACGCCGGGATCGGAGATCACCGGCACGCGCGGCGGCATCCACAACTCGGTGACCCGCATCGTCACCAAGCCCACCCACATGATCGGCGGCTACGCGCAGCTGAGCTACGGCTTCAACTACTACGGAACGATTGGCACCAACCGCGATGAATTCGTGCTGGTGCGCAAGATGGCCAAGATCGACTGGCTGGACGATGAGCCCGCCGTCGAAGGAGAACACGCATGAAAATCCGCGCCCAAATCGGCATGGTGCTGAACCTGGACAAGTGCATAGGCTGCCACACCTGTTCGGTCACCTGCAAAAACGTCTGGACCAGCCGCCCCGGCATGGAATACGCCTGGTTCAACAATGTGGAGAGCAAACCCGGCATCGGCTACCCCAAGGAATGGGAGAACCAGGAACGCTGGAACGGCGGCTGGCAGCGCCAGTCCAACGGCAAGATAGAGCCGCGCCAGGGTGGCAAGTGGAAGTTGCTGATGCGCATCTTCGCCAACCCCAATCTGCCCCAGATCGACGACTACTACGAGCCCTTCACCTACGACTACGACCATCTGCAGTCGGCGCCCAAGTCCAAGGCCGCGCCGACCGCGCGCCCGCGCAGCCTGATCACCGGCCAGCGCATGCAGAAGATCGAGTGGGGCCCCAACTGGGAAGAAATCCTGGGCGGCGAGTTCGCCAAGCGCAGCAAGGACATCAACTTCGAGAACGTGCAGAAGGACATCTACGGCCAGTTCGAGAACACCTTCATGATGTATCTGCCCAGGCTGTGCGAGCACTGCCTGAACCCGGCCTGCGTGGCCAGCTGCCCCTCGGGCTCGATCTACAAGCGCGAGGAAGACGGCATCGTCCTGATCGACCAGGACAAATGCCGCGGCTGGCGCATGTGCGTCTCGGGTTGCCCCTACAAGAAGATCTATTACAACTGGCAGAGCGGCAAGGCCGAGAAGTGCATCTTCTGCTACCCCCGCATCGAGGCCGGCCAACCCACCGTCTGCTCGGAGACTTGCGTCGGCCGTATCCGTTACCTGGGCGTGCTGCTGTACGACGCCGACCGCATCCAGGCCGCCGCCGCCACGCCCAATGACAAGGACTTGTACCAGGCCCAGCTGGACCTCTTCCTGGACCCGCATGACCCGGCCGTGATCGCCCAGGCGCGTGCCGACGGCATCCCCGAGGCCTGGCTGGAAGCCGCCCGCAAAAGCCCCGTCTACAAGATGGCGGTGGACTGGAAAGTGGCCCTGCCCCTGCACCCCGAGTACCGCACCCTGCCCATGGTCTGGTATGTGCCGCCGCTCTCGCCCATCAGCGCGGCCGCCAATGCCGGCCAGATCAGCAGCATGGGCCAGATCCCCGACGTCAAGCAGCTGCGCATCCCCGTGCAATACCTGGCCAATCTGCTCACCGCCGGCGATGTGCCGCCGGTCGAGCGGGCGCTGGAACGCATGCTGGCCATGCGCGCCTACCAGCGCAGCAAGCATGTGGACGGGGTCGAGAACAGCCAGGTGCTGGCCCAGGTCGGCCTGCAGAAAGACACCGTCGAGGATATGTACCAGGTGATGGCCATCGCCAATTACGAGGACCGCTTCGTCATCCCCAGCACGCACCGCGAGTACGCCGAGAACGCCTACGACCTGCGCGGCGGCTGCGGCTTCAGCTTCGGCAACGGTTGCTCCGAGGGCGAGACGAATGTCAGCCTATTCGGCGGCGACAAGCGGCGCACCATTCCGATCAAGGCAACGATATGAGCAAGCAAGCATTAAAACCCTTCGCCCTGTCTTGCCGCGTGCTGGGCCATTTGCTGGACTACCCCAGCCAGGACTTGCGCGCCGCCCTGCCCGAGCTGCTGGCTGCCCTGCGCCAGGAGCAGGCCCTCAGCCCCGCCCGCATGGCCGAGCTGGAGGCCTTGCTGGCCCGCCTGGGCGCGGGCGACGGCCTGGCCGTGCAGGCCCTCTATGTGGACAGCTTCGACCGCGGCCGCGCCACCAGCCTGCATCTGTTCGAGCATGTGCATGGCGACTCGCGCGAGCGCGGTCCGGCCCTGATCGACCTGGCCGCCACCTACAAGGCCGGCGGCATGTTCTTCGACGCCGCTGAGTTGCCCGACTACCTGCCCGTGGTGCTGGAGTTCGCCTCCACCCAGCCGCCGGCGACGGCGCGGGCCTTTCTGGCCGAGATGGCTCACATCCTCAACGCCATCCACAGCGGCCTGATCAAGCAGGCCAACCCCTATGCGGCCGCCATCGGCGCCGTGCTGGAGCTGGCGGGCGAGAAGCCGCGCGCCGTGCCCATCACGCCCGAGCCGCCGCTGGATGAAAGCTGGCAGGAGCCCGCCGCCTTCGAGGGCTGCAGCTCGCGCGGCCAGGCCAAGCCCGGCGAGGCCCAACCCATCCACATCGTCAAAAACAGCAGCGCACAACGCAGCGCACAAGGAGTGCAGCCATGAGCTCACTGGACTACGCCCTGTTCGGCATCTACCCCTATCTCTGCCTCACGGTCTTCCTGCTCGGCAGCCTCTTGCGCTATGACCGCGACCAGTACAGCTGGAAGAGCGACTCCTCCCAGCTGCTGCGCCGCGGCACGCTGCGCTGGGGCAGCAATCTCTTCCACGTCGGTGTGCTCTTCCTGTTCTTCGGCCACACGGTGGGCATGTTGACGCCGCACTTCGTCTACGAGCCCTTCATCAGCGCCGGCAACAAGCAGCTGATGGCCATGGTCTCGGGCGGCATCGCCGGCCTGGCCGGCTTTGTCGGCGTCAGCCTGCTGCTGCACCGCCGCCTGACGGACGAGCGCATCCGCCGTAACAGCAAGTTCAGTGACATCGCCCTGCTGCTGCTGCTGTGGATTCAGCTGGCCCTGGGCCTGGCCACCATCCCGCTGTCGGCCCAGCATCTGGACGGCGGCATGATGATGTTGCTGGCCGAATGGGCGCAGCGCATCGTCACCTTCCGCGGCGGCGCGGTGGAGCTGCTGGCCGAGGCCTCCTGGGTCTTCAAGCTGCATATGTTTCTGGGCATGAGCTTGTTCCTCGTCTTCCCCTTCACCCGCCTGGTCCATGTGTGGAGCGGCTTCGGCACCCTGGCCTATCTGGTCCGCCCCTACCAGCTGGTGCGCAGCCGCCGCCTGGGCCTGCCGCCCGGCCATGAGCGCGCCCCCCAACAACGCTGAACCGGAGCCTTGACATGACGCAAGAACAAAGCGGCTGCGGTGGCGGCAAGCAGGGCGGCTGCGGCTGCCAGAGCCAGGCCGCGGCTCCCGCCAAGATAAGCGCCCAAATCAACGGCGTGCCGCTGCACGGACCGGACGAAGTGCTGGGCATCGAGAGCCTGCGCCAGCGCGCCTACAGCGAGCTGCTGCGCCAGGCGGCGCAGCGCGCCGGCCTGCTGGCCGTGGGCGATCTGCCCGCGCTGGACGGCGTGCTCAGCGAGGCGGCCTCCCAGGCCATCGAGCAATTGCTGGAGCGCGAGATCCAGATCCCGCAGGCCGACAAGGCCGCCTGCCTGCGCCACTACCAGGCCCACGCGGCACGCTACGCCCAGGGCGAGCGGGTGCAGGCCCAGCACATCCTGTTCGCCGTCACCGAGGGACTGGACATCGCCGCCCTGCGCCAGCGCGCCGAGGGCCTGCTGGTCAGCCTGCGCTGTGGCGACGAGGCGGCTTTCGCCCAGGCCGCGGCCGAGTTCTCCAACTGCCCCAGCGGTGCCCAGGGCGGCCAGCTGGGCTGGCTCACGCGGGCCGATTGCGCGCCCGAGTTTGCCGCCGCCCTGTTCGCGCAGGACGAGGCCAACGCCCATATCGGCGTGCTGCCGCGCCTGATCAGCACCCGCTTCGGCTTTCACATCGTGCGGGTGCAGCAACGCCAGCCCGGCCAGGCCCAGCCCTTCGAGGCGGTGCGCGCCGCCATCGCGCAGACCTTGGGCCAGCAAGCCTATGTAACGGCCCTGCGCCAATACCTCAATCTGCTGGTCGGCGCGGCCATGATCGAAGGCCTGCAGCTCGAAGGCGCCGACTCACCGCTATTGCAATAAACCGGAGTGCGCCCGTGCCCGATGACGAATTCCTGAGCCGGCTGCGCCGCTTCAACACCGACTACTTCCCGCAGTACCAGGCCCGCTTCAAAGACCTGGTGGAACAGGGGCAACGGCCCAGCACGCTCTTCATCGGCTGCTCGGACTCCCGCCTGGTGCCTTATCTGCTGACCGGCGCCGGGCCGGGCGATCTTTTTCTGGTGCGCAATGTCGGCGCTTTTGTGCCGCCTTATGACGGCATGCTCAATAAAAAGCCGGAAGCCGGCGGCCATGGGCAAGAGCGCGAGCCGCACTGGGTCGGCTTGCACGGCACGGCGGCCGCCATCGAGTACGCGGTGCTGACGCTCAAGGTGGAGCACATCATCGTCTGCGGCCACAGCCACTGCGGCGGCATCCGCGCCCTCTACGATGAGCAGCCCGAGGAGGCGCCCAATCTGCGCGCCTGGCTGGAGCTGGGCCGCGAGGCCGCCCTGCCGGTGCAGCTCAGCAGCGAGGCCTTGCGGCGCACCGAGGAGCGCTCCGTCGTGCTGCAGCTGGAGCGCTTGATGGACTACCCCATGGTGCGCGCCCGGGTGGAGCGCGGCGAGATCTCGCTGCACGGCTGGCACTATGTGATCGAGGCCGGCGAGGTCCATGTCTTCGACGTCAAGAGCGGCAGCTTTGTGCCCGCCTCCAAGGCCGAGCACAGTGGCAACGGGCCTTATCTCGCTCACCCAGAGGACGGCGGCGGGCCAGCAGAAAGGCAGCGCTAGCCGCTGGGTAGGCCGCGCGGGTCGGGGCTGAGGCCCTTGCTTCAGACCACGGCTTCTTGCTGACGCTGCACCAGTTCAGCGATGACCCGCTCCAGCGGCGTCCTGCCCGCCCATTCGAGCGCGGCGGGGTCGCTCTTGATGTCGATGTGCGAGCTATTGAGGCCACGGGTCATCTCGGTGAAGCCGGCCAATGCAGCCCGTGAGAATTGAGCGTCCGCCAGCGCCTCGGGCCAGGCCGCTTCCGGCAGGACGGCCAACTCCACAGGCTGCTGAAGCGCGGCCGCAACAAGGGCGGCGACATCGCGCGGCGCATAGTCCTTGGGCCCCGTGAGCGCGACGACGCCAGACCCCGCCCTGTCCTCTTGCAGCAACAGGGCCGCGGCGCTGCCAACATCCACAGCGGCCACCATCGGCAGCGCACGCTGCGGCGGTGCCAGAAACGTGGGCAGCACGCCGCTGCGCACGGCCTGCCCGACCATAGGCAGCCAGTTCTCCATGAAATAGGCCGCACGCAAGAAGACGGTGGGCAGGCCGGTTTCGGCCAGGCGCTGCTCGAACAGGCGGTTCATCCTGATCCAA
Organism: Roseateles oligotrophus; assembly: GCF_014204525.1. Lineage (GTDB taxonomy): Bacteria > Pseudomonadota > Gammaproteobacteria > Burkholderiales > Burkholderiaceae_C > Paucibacter_A > Paucibacter_A oligotrophus_A. Next base: position 134,480 of record NZ_JACHLP010000010.1, on the reverse strand, counting down.
CCCGTTCCGCTGGCACGGTCGGCGCCCACCGATGACAGGGCCACCAGCCGGGGCACATCCGCCGCGAGCGCGGCCCGCGCCGCGACATCAGCGACCACGCCGGCCCGCTCGAACAGATCTTCCCGCTGGTAGTGCGGCGGGCTGAGCAGGTAGGCTGCCCGGGCCCGGCGGAGCGCCTTGGTCACCGAGGCAAAGTCCGTCAGATCGGCCACGGCCAACTCGGCGCCGCGTTCGGCCCAGGGCCGGCCTTTGGCGGGATCGCGCACCACGACGCGCACGGGGCAGCCGGCACGCAACAAGGCATCGGCGGCGGCAGCGCCGGTACGGCCGCTCACGCCGAACACAACATAGGGAAGAGAGGCGGATGCAGTCATAAAAGTCTCCGGTTCAAATGAGCCCGAAGCGTGCATCATTGCCCCGCATGCATCAATGACATGGGAGTTATAGCAAGAATGCACCAAGTGGATTTGCCATCGATCGACCTCAACCTGTTGAAGCTGTTCGACGCCCTTGCCCGCGAGCGAAGCGTTACCCAAGCAGGCCTGCGCCTGGGTTTGAGCCAACCGGCCGCCAGCCGCGCACTGGGTCGGCTTCGCACGATGCTGGATGATCGCCTGCTCGTCCGCGGCAAGCTGGGGCTGGAATTGACGCCACGCGCCGAAGCGCTGGCAGGGCCGGTGGCCAAGCTGCTGGACGATGCCCGCAAGCTGCTCTCACCTGCGACCTTCGATCCCGCCTTGGCCAGCGGCCGGATCACCATCGCCGCCCACGATCATCTGAGCCTGTTGGTTCTTGCGGGCCTGCTCAGCCGCTTCGAGCGCCATGCGCCCGCGCTCAGCCTGCATATCGCGCCAGCGGCCGGTGACAATGTGCGGCTCATCGAGCAGGGGGAGGCCGATCTGGCGCTGGGCATTTTCGAGACACTGCCCGGCAGCCTGCACCAGCGCCGCCTCTACACCGACAAGCTGGTGTGCGTGCTGAGAACCGGTCACCCCTGCCTGGCGGATGGCCTCCTCAGCCTGGAACGCTACACAGGTCTGCGCCATCTTGCCGTGACCATTTCCGGCGTGGGCGAAAGCGCGGTCGACCTTGCCCTCTCGGCACAGGGGCTCAGCCGCCAGGTGGTGGCGCGCGTGCCGCACTTTCTGACGGCGGCGATGCTGGCGGCGGACAGCGACATGGTCCTCACCTTGCCGGGCCGTCTGGCGCGCCGGCTGGCGCAAAGGCTGCCGCTGGTGCAGCAGGAGCTGCCATTGGCAATCGCGCCCCTGGCACCGACCATGATCTGGCATGAACGCCGCCACGGCGACCCGGCCCATGCCTGGGTCAGGCAACAGCTGGTCGAAGTCGTCGCATCCTTCGACGCAAACGGGTGAATGCCCCGGCGGCGCTCTCGCCTACGCCTCATCCAGCTCCTGGAACTTCAGCGCCAGAAAATCGATCAAGCCCCGCACGGCCGGCAGCAGACCACGCCGCGATGGAAACACCGCATGGACGACGGCGCCTTTGGAACACCAGTCCGGCAGCAGCTGGAGCAGCTGCCCGCGGCGCAACTCCTCGCTCAAAATCATGGCGGGCAGCTGCACCACGCCCAGCCCCGCAACGGCGGCAGCGCGCAGCGAATACAGATCGTCGGTCAGCAGCCGAGGCGTGTGAGCGATGCTGGCCGTCGTCGCGCCCGGGCCGACCAGATGCCAGACATGCTCGCGCTCGCTGAGCTTGTCCCCCAGGCTGGGCAGGCCGCTCAAATTGGCCGGCAGCAGGGGCAAAGGATGCTGTTGGCAGAAGTCCGGGCTGGCGACCAGGATCCAGTCGCGCTGCGCCAGCTCCCGCATGACCAGGCTGCTGTCCTCCAGCGGCGGCGTGCGGGCACGGATCGCAATGTCATAGCCCTCGGCGACCAGATCGACGGGCTGGTTGATCCCCCTGAGCTGCACCTCGACCTTGGGATTCAAGGCCATGAACTCCACCACCATGGCCGCCACGCGGGCGTGCAGCAAGGCGATGGGGCAGCTCATCCTGACCAAGCCACGCATCTCGCCAGCGACCTGCTCGACCGCCTCCTGCGCCGCCTGGGCTTCGACCAGCATGGCCTTGCAATGGCGGTAGTAGCGGGTGCCGACCTCGGTGACCGAGAACCGGCGGGTCGAACGCTGGATCAAGCGCACGCCCAACCTCTCCTCAAGCAGGGCGATGCGGCGGCTGAGCTTGGATTTGGGCAGGCCCAGCGCGCGTGCGGCCGGCGCAAAACCGGCGTGGTCGACCACATGGGCGAAATACATCAGATCGTTGAGGTCTTGCATGCTGCTTGTCATTGTCCTGCTGGCAGAACGATGTGACTCGATTTTGGGGACTAGCGGCCATTCTGACCAGAACCTACATTCATCTCACGGTGGAAGCCATGAGTTCCACCCCAACAAGGAGCGTGCAATGAAGAAGGTTCTCGGCATCTATGGCAACAACAAGCAGCATTGGGTGGGCGATGGTTTTCCGGTGCGCAGCCTGTTCTCGTACAACACCCTGGGCAGCCATGCCAGCCCCTTCCTGCTGCTGGACCATGCCGGTCCGACGGTTTTCCCGGCGGACTCGACGCATCAGCGGGGTGTGGGCGAGCATCCGCACCGCGGCTTCGAGACCGTGACCGTCGTCTACCAGGGCGAGGTCGAGCATCGCGACTCCACCGGCGCGGGCGGCCGCATCGGCCCGGGCGATGTGCAATGGATGACGGCCGGCAGCGGCATCCTGCACGAGGAGTTCCATTCGCGCGACTTCGCCCGGCAGGGCGGCACCCTGGAGATGGTGCAGCTGTGGGTCAACCTGCCCGCCAAGGACAAGATGACGGCACCGCGCTACCAGACGCTGACGAGCCAGCAGATCCCGGTGGTCCCGGTGCGCGATGCGGCCGGCCAGGAGGCGGGCTCGCTGCGCGTGATCGCGGGGGACTATCTGGGCCATCTGGGCCCGGCGCAGACCTTCACGCCCATCGATATGTGGGACCTGCGGCTGGACGCCGGCAAGGCCATCGAGCTGGAGCTGCCCGAGGGGCGCAATGTGGCCCTCGTGGTGCTGCGCGGCACGGTCATGGTCAATGACCAGCACCTCGCCCGTGAAGCCAGCATGGCCCTGCTCGACCGCGGCGGCCAGCGGCTGCAGCTGGAGGCCAATAACAGCGCGACGGTACTGCTGCTCAGCGGCGCGCCCATCGACGAACCCATCGTCGGCCACGGCCCCTTTGTGATGAACAGCGCCGAGCAGATCGAGCAGGCCATCGACGACTTCCGCAGCGGCCGCTTCGGACGCATTCCGCCGCAGGAGTTGGCCCAGCCGGCCGAGACGCCGACGCCTTGAGCCCAAGCTCGCGCCGCCTGCCAGGGTTTGGCAGGCGGCGCCCTGCCAGGTCGTACGGGATTGAGTCTGGACTAAGGCCTGTTAACACTGCGGGGCGAGCCATCCCGAAGGATTGTGCCCAGCCAGGGCGCATGCGGCGTTGCAAATCCTCGCCGGGGTCAAACCCGGCTGCGGTTCGCGCCTTGCCTGCATGCCAGACTGCGCGGCTTGTGGTCTCCACTCACGCGCGCCTGGCGCGCATGAGTTCCGCCCCAAACCCAGCAAGCTGAGCCGCCTTTGGCGGCGCGCTGCCCGCCCAAGTCGCTCACTCCACCGTGACCGACTTCGCCAGATTGCGCGGTTTGTCCACATCCGTCCCCCGCGCGCAAGCGGTGTGATAGGCCAGCAGCTGCAGCGGGATGGTGTGCAGGATGGGGCTCAGGGAGCCGTAGTGCTCGGGCATGCGGATCACGTGCAGGCCGGGTTCGCTTTCGATTTGCGTGTCGCCGTCGGCAAAGACGTAGAGCTGGCCGCCGCGGGCGCGCACTTCTTGCATATTGCTCTTGAGCTTTTCCAGCAAGGTGTCGTTGGGGGCCACGGTGACCACGGGCATCTCGGCCGTCACCAAGGCCAGGGGGCCGTGCTTCAGCTCGCCGGCGGGGTAGGCCTCGGCGTGGATGTAGCTGATCTCCTTGAGCTTCAAAGCACCTTCCAGGGCGATGGGGTAGTGCAGGCCGCGGCCCAGGAATAACGCATTCTCCTTGCGGGCAAACTCCTCGCTCCAGGCAATCACCTGGGGCTCCAGCGCCAGCACGGCTTGCACGGCCACGGGCAGGTGGCGCAAGGCCTTGAGGTGTTCGGCTTCCTGCGCCTCGCTGAGCTGGCCGCGCGTTTGCGCCAGGGCCAGGGTGAGCATGAACAGGCCGACCAACTGGGTGGTGAAGGCCTTGGTGGAGGCCACGCCGATTTCGGCGCCGGCGCGGGTGATATAGGCCAGCTCGCATTCGCGCACCATGGCGCTGGTGGCCACATTGCAGACGGTCAGCGTGTGCTTCATGCCCAGGCTGCGGGCGTGCTTGAGGGCGGCCAGGGTGTCGGCCGTTTCGCCGCTCTGGCTGATGGTAACGACCAGGGTGCGCGGATTGGGAACGCTGTCGCGGTAGCGGTATTCGCTGGCGATTTCCACGCTGGTGGGGATCTTGGCGATGGACTCCAGCCAGTACTTGGCGGTGGAGCCCGAGTAATAACTGGTGCCGCAGGCCAGGATCAGCACCGAATCCACTTCCTTGAAGATGCGGTAGGCGCCGTCACCAAACAGCTCGGGCGTGATGCCCACCACGCCTTCCAGCGTGTTGGCGATGGCCACGGGCTGCTCGAAGATTTCCTTCTGCATGTAATGGCGGTAAGGGCCCAATTCAGCGGCGCCGCTGTGGGCATGTACCGTGCGCACGGGGCGCTGCACCGCTTCATAACGACCGGCGCCAGCCTGCAGATGGCTGATCCAGTAACGGCCCAGCTGCAGGTCCACCACATCGCCCTCTTCCAGGTAGACGATCTGGTCGGTCACGCCAGCCAGGGCCATGGCGTCGGAGGCCACGAAATGCTCGCCCTGGGCGGCATCCATGCCCACACCCAGCACCAGGGGCGAGCCCTCGCGGGCGGCCACCACGCGGTGCGGCTCGTCGCGGCAGAACACGGCCACGGCGTAGGCGCCCTTGAGGCGCGGCAGGGCTTGCTGCACGGCCTCCAGCAGGTCGCCGTTGTAGAGGTGGTCGACCAAGTGGGCGATGACTTCGGTATCGGTCTGGCTGCTGAATTGATAGCCCTTGGCCTTGAGTTCGGCGCGCAGTTCGTCGTGGTTCTCGATGATGCCGTTGTGGACCAGAGCAATGCGGCCGACACCATCGGCCGCAGCGTTAGGGCCTTGCGAGAAATGCGGGTGGGCGTTGTGCACGGCCGGCGCGCCGTGGGTGGCCCAGCGGGTGTGGGCGATGCCGGTGCCGGAGGCGATGCCGTCCTCGGCCGCCAGGCCCGTCAGCTCGGCCACGCGCGAGGTGCTGCGCGCGCGCTTGAGGCCGCCATCCTGATGCACGGCCACGCCGCAGGAGTCATAACCACGGTACTCCAGGCGCTTGAGCCCTTCGATGAGGATAGGAACGATATTGCGCTGGCTGACGGCACCGACGATTCCACACATGCTTGATTTCTCTCGTAAAGGACTGGAATGCCTGGCATGGTAGGCAGGAGAGCAGAACTAATGCTTTCAAAATTTCATGTCATTTGAAATAATTCATCGCAACACATCTTTCAAGACGAATAATTTCACGAACAATCAAAATATGAATGATTCAAGCATTGCCGTGAATTTTGACAGCGCCGATCTGCGCATTCTTGAGCAGTTGCAGCGCGACGCCTCCCTGTCCAACCAGGACCTGGCCGCCGCCGCCCATGTGTCGCCGGCCACCTGCTTGCGCCGGGTCAAGCGCCTGGTGGAGAGCGGCGTGATCGAGCGCCGCTTCGCCCTGCTGGCGCCCGAGAAGCTAGGCCCCAGCCTGAGCGCCATTGCCGAGATCACCCTGGACTGCCAAGGCGCCGAACATCTGGCCGCCTTCGAGGCCAGATGCCTGGCCGAGGCCGCCGTCCAGCAGTGCTACCGGGTATCGCCGGGGCCGGACTTTGTGCTGATCCTGCAGGTGCCAGACATGCCGGCCTATCACGCCTTGGTGCAGCGCCTGTTCACCCAGGACGCCAATGTGCGCAATGTCAAAGCCTTCTTCAGCGTGCACCGCGCCAAGTTCGAACCGGCCGTGAACCTGGACGGACTCAAGACCAAGGCTTGATCACGGACGAAAAAATGGCGACCCAAGGGTCGCCATTTTTGCCAGGCCTCGCCAAGCCTTACATCAGGCCTTGCGGCGGCGGGCCACAGCGCCCACGGCAAACAGGCCCAGTGCCATCAAGGCATAGGTCTGGGGTTCGGGCACGGCGGTCACGCGGTTGATCCAGGCCACCTGGTCGAAAACAGCCGTCGAGCCAGACAAATCGCCATAGCTGGAGCTGTTATTGATCCTGTTGTCGCAGCCCGTCAAACCCAAGAAGTCGCAAGCACCCTGGCCATTCGCGGCATTGCCCTGCCAGCCCCAGGAGTGGACGGCGCTGAGCCGGTACTCACCGTCGACCAAGACAAAGTCGCCGCCGCCCGAATCGCCCCCGGCGATGAGCGCTTCCTTCGTGCCCAGGCCGGTGCCGCTGGCCCATTGGTTGCCGGTTGCCCCGGCGATACGGCCCAAGGTGTTGTTGGCCGCAGCACCACTGTCGAAGTCCGACATATAGGTCGTGCCGGTGTAGTAGTTCGCGTCATAGCCCCAGCCAGCGACATAGTCGTTGACCACCCGGTTGAAGGTCTTGCTATCGACGTCGACGGTGTTGTAGCCATAGTGGCCATAGGCGCCGTCGTTCCAGTTCGGGCCGCCGCTCGAGGTTGCCGTCCCGCTGGTCCCGTAACCGGCCATCAGAAACTGCTTGCCCACATCGTTGGTGGTGCTGAGCTTATAGCCCTGGATCGTCGTGACGGGCGCACTCAACTTCAAGAGCGCCAGATCGGAACCCGCGTCGGCCGAATTGCTGAAGCCCCGCCACAGGGGATGCAAGATCACATCGGAAGTCGCCACCGTGCGGGTCTGCAATGCGGCGCCACCAAAAGCGCCGAACTCCACGGTCATGGAGCTAAAGGCATCGGCGCAATGACCGGCCGTCAATACATACTGGCCGCCGGCCAGCAAGGAGCCGGAGCAGCCATAGGTGCCGGCCGATGTGGTGAAGGTCAGGCGAGCCACGCCATCCAGGGCACCGACCACGCCATCAAACACCTGGCCGGGCGCAAAACGCCAGTTGGAAGGTGCGCTGGTATTGCCCGTCGTCGGATTGAGCTGGCTTTGCGCCTGCGCCGCGCCTGCCAGCGAGATCGCAACCACCAGACCCAAAAGCTTGAAGTTAGATTTCATGAGAAGACGTCCTCGCTTAAAAAGCACTGTGCATGCATCGATGCTTTGCCCATGAATCGCTCCCCCTCGTGCGGACAGCAAAATGCAAGGCAAACCCCGGCACCGATGCGTGAATATGTCACAGCCAACTAAAGGCCCATACCCCTCGTCCTTGGGGAGGTAAGACCCCTTAAGGGAATACCTTGCTTCGCGCCACACACCCTTTGTGTAACCCATTAGCCCGACCGGCGGAGGGGCGCCATGGGCGCAGGCGTCTGCCCAAGAAAAAGGGCGGCCAAGGCCGCCCTGTTTTCAATTTTCAGCTGACCCTATTCAGGCCTTGCGGCGGCGTGCCACGGCACCCACGGCGAACAGACCCAGCGCCATCAAGGCATAGGTTTGCGGCTCGGGAACAGCCGTCACCGAGTTGATGAAACCCAGGTGCGAGTAGACCGCGGTCGAGCCCGACAGGTCGCCGTAGCTGGAGCCGTTCTCGGTGCTGACGTCGCAGTTCGGCAGGCCAAACGTGGCGCAAGCTTGCCAGCCCCAAGAATGCACGCCGCTCAGCAGCCACTCGCCATTGACCAGAACGAAGTCGCCGCCACCGGAGTCGCCGCCGGCGATCAGGCCTTCGCGATTGCCCAGGCCGTTATTGCTGCTCCATGTCGTGGCGCCCGACTCATCGGCCAGGCGTTGCAGGGTGTTGTTGTTCGCCGCGCCATTGGGATTGTCGAAGTCCGACATATAGGTCAGACCGTGCTTGTAGTTAGCCTCGTCGTACCAACCCGGGATCGCGTCACCAATGGCCTTGTTGAAGGTCTTGCTGTCCACGTCAAAGACGTTGTAAGCGTAGTGGCCGTAGGCCCAGTCATTCCAGTTGGTCGGCGTGTCCGCGCTACCCACGCTGGTCGTGCCGTAGCCGGCCATCAGGTATTCCTTGCCCACGTCCACGGTGGTGCTGAGCTTGTAACCCTTGATCGAGGTCACGGCCGTGTCCAGCTTCAGGATGGCGATGTCGGCGCCGGTGTCCAGCGTGCCGTTCCAGCCGCTGTGAATGACGGCATTGCCCACGGCGACATTGCGGGTGACTTGCGCCGTACCGTTGTACCAGCCGAAATCGACCGTCATGCGGCTGAAGTCATCAGCGCAATGCGCGGCCGTCAGCACGTACTGGCCGCCGGCCAGCAGCGAGCCCGAGCAAGCGTAATTGGCACCGGCGCTGGTGGTGAAGCTCAGACGGGCCACGCCATCCAGAGCACCGGCAACACCGCCAAAGCTTTGGCCGGGCGCGAAACGCCAGTTAGAAACGTCGCTGGTATTGCCAGTCAGCGGATCCAGATCGGCCTTGGCATGCGCAACACCGGTCGCGGCCAATGCGGACATCGCGGCCACCAGGCTCAACAGCTTGAATTTCGAAATCATCCAACACTCCCTCAGTTTGTTTGCACAGTGGATTCACCGACGCCGCCCCGGCCTCGTCTATCGGACTTGCGAGTCTGACGCGAGGGTTTCCTGAGGCAAATTTCATCGAGCCCGTGAATATGTCTCAGTCCGCCGGACCGGGCCACCCCTCATGTCCGGGAAGCAATTTCCCTTAAGGGAATCCGTTGACACGCCTCGTTACCAATCCATGTAAAAATTCCGCCCCCTCGCCCGATAGCTCAATCGGTGAGCCAGCCCGGCCGAGGGCGGCAGGCGGCTAGGCCTTGAGGATCAGCAAGCCCTTCAGGTACTCGCCCTCGGGGAAGTTGATGGTCTGCGGATGATCGGGGCTGGCGCCCACGCGGTCCAGCACATAACCGTCCACCTCGGCGTCCATGCCCGCACCCGCGACGATCTTGTGGAAGAGGTCGGGGCTGATGCCGCCCGAGCAGGAGAAGGTGAACAGCAGGCCGCCCGGCGCCAGCAGGCGCAGGCCCAGGCGGTTGATGTCCTTATAGGCGCGCGCCGCCCGCTCGGCGTGCGCGACGGTGGGCGCGAACTTGGGCGGGTCCAGCACGATGGCATCGAACTGCCGGCCTTCCTTCAGGAAGTTGCGCAGCGTGGCGTTCACATCGGCATCCAGGCTGCGGTGGCGAGCGGCCTCAAAACCGTTCAAGGCCACATGGGCCTGGGCACGCGCCAGCGCGGGCGCCGAGGAGTCCACGCTGATCACCTCGCTGGCGCCGCCGGCCAGGGCCGCCACCGAGAAACCACCCGTGTAGCTGAAGCAGTTCAGCACGCGCTGGCTGCCGTACTGGCGCACCGCGTCGGCAAACTTCTTGCGGTTGTCGCGCTGATCCAGGTAGTAGCCGGTCTTGTGGCCCTCGGCCACGTCCAGGCTGAGTCGCCATTCATGTTCCTTGATCACGATCTCGGTCGCGCCCTCGCCCTGCAACCAGCCGGTCTGCTGAGGCAGGCCCTCCAGCTCGCGCACCTGGGCGTCGGAGCGCTCGTACAAGCGCGCGAGGCCGGTGGCGGCCAGCAGCTGGGCGCACAGCACGGTCTTCCAGCGCTCCACACCGGCGGACAGGAATTGCGCCACCAAGGTGTCGCCGTAGCGGTCGACGATCAGGCCGGGCAGGCCGTCGGCCTCACCGTGAATCAGGCGCAGGGCGTCGGAGGCGATCGGCAGGCGCTGGCGCATGGCGATGGCGCGCCGCAGGCGCTGCTCGAAAAAGGCGGCGTCGATGCGCTGGGCCTCGTCAAAACTCCAGGCCCGCACACGGATATTGGAGTTAGGGCTGAAAGCACCCCAGCAGAGAAACTCCCCGGCGGCCGATTCCACCCGCACGGTCTCGCCGGCATCGGCCCCGCCGCGCTGCACCGAACCCTCGAAGACCCAGGGGTGGCGGCGTTGCAGCGAGCGTTCCTTGCCCGCGCGTATGACTATTTTTTTCATAGGTACTGCTTGTTTGAATGATTAACGAGCCAAGGTGCCGTAGGCATAGCCGATGGAGAGATTGAGCAGGCCGCTGCTCTGCTGCTCGGGGTGGCGCAGGCTGCGCCACTGGCCCAGGCCGGCGCGCAGGCGCAGGCGCTCGCCCTCCCACTGGCCCCACAGCTCGCCCTGGCCGACGGCACCGCCGCCCACCACCACGCCGCCACCGCCGGCCGCGCCCACCAAGGCCTCGGCACCGAAGCGCAGCTGGCCGGAGCCGCCCAGCTTGAGGGGCGAGGACTGCGCGCCCAGGCCGAACAGGCCGATGGAATAGGCCCCCGCCCGGCCGACAGCCGCGCTGCCCGCCTGGGCCACGCCATACCAGTGCGGCGCGAGTTCACGCGTCATCACCATGTTGTACTGGGTGATGGCCTCGCTGCTGCCGTCCTTGAACTTCACGTCCGGCAGGTATTGCAGGCTGGCGAAGATCTGGCTGACGCGCACCACACCCTCGTCCACATCCAAGCCGCTCCAGGCCGCCGAGGTGGAGGGGGTGATGTCCAAAGGCATGGCCAGGCCCACGCGCACAAAGCTGCCGGAGAAATGGCCGCGCACGGCCTGCGTCCAGCCGCCCTCCAGGCGCAGGGCCGGCCCCCAGGGCGTGACCCAGCGCAGCGTCGGCCCGGCGCGCCACAACCAGCCGCTGCCGGTGTCCACATTGCCGCCACCGGCCAGGCCCAGGCCTAACTGACCACCCAGACGCAGATTGGGCGTGCCCAGACCCCAGTCCTGGCCGGCATTGGCCAGGATCTCCATATAGCCATCGGCCCCGCCCTGGGCGGCCCCGGCGGCTTCCACGCCCCACCAGCTGCCGTCTGCGATGTACTGACGCACATCGGCACCGGCCGCGCCCATGCGCTTGCCGCTGGGCACGCCGCTGCGGTTGACGGTGGAGCTGCTCGGCTTGACGACGCCGCCGTAAAGCATGATCTCGTCAAAACCCAGGCCGGTGCGCGCACCCGCGCGGCCGCGGCGGCCGGCATCGCTGGGCGAGAAGCTGGCGAAACTGGTGGCCCGGCCCAGGGTCAGGCTGTAGCTGGTGTCGCTGACATTGCCGCTGGGGAAGCGGATCATGGCCACGCCCAGACCGGCATACCAGTCGCCCATCTCGGTGCGGATGGACAGCTCGGGCCGCAACATCAGGCCGCCGCCGAAGCGGATCTGATCCGAGCTCAGCCCCCCGCCCGCGCCGGCATAAAGCCCGGCCGCCAGATGGGTGTGCTGGCCCACGCGCCAGCGCCGCTGCGCCGTCAGGCCGACGGTGAAGATGCCGCCATAGCCGCCCTTGGCCGAGCCGTAGACGCTGGGGCCGAAGCCCCAGTCCTCGTCCACTGCCATCAGATAGCTGCCGCCCAGCATGGCGATCTTGGCGCCATTGGGCAGGCCTAGCGGGGTCCAGTTCATCTCCACGGCCGCCGGGCGGCTGGGGGCGAAACGCACGGGCTTGGCGGGGTCGGGACTGTCCACATCGACCGGGCCGGCGGCCTGGGCCGTGCCCGCCATGGCCAGCAAGGTGGCCGCGGCCAGGGCAGAGAAACCGATTCTGTTCAAACGCATATCAATCTTTGCAAGCTGTCTTCTTTGACTTGGCGCGCGGATGCGCGGCGTCGTAAATCTTGGCCAGGTGCTGGTAGTCCAGCTGGGTGTAGACCTGGGTGGTGGCGATATGGGCATGGCCCAGCAGCTCCTGCACCGCCCGCAGATCGCCACTGGACTGCAGCAGATGGGAGGCAAAGGAATGCCGCAGCATATGCGGATGCACATGGCTGGGCATGCCGGCGGCCAGGGCCCGTAACTTCAATCGCTGGCGGATTTGAGCCGCGGACAGGCGCCCGCCCCGCGGCCCCACCAGCAAGGCCCGCTCCCCGGCCTTGGCCAGGCGCTCGCGCTGCGGCAGCCAGTCTTGCAAGGCCGCCAAGGCGGCCCGGCCGACCGGCACCGAACGCCGCTTGCTGCCCTTGCCCAGCACCTGGGCCTCGGCGGCCTGCGCATCGATCCAACCCAGCGCCGCGCCGCTGGCGCGCAGATCCAGGCCCTCCAGCTCGGCCACCCGCAGGCCGCAGCCGTAGAGCAGCTCGACGATGCAGCGGTCCAGGGCCTCCAGCGCCGGATCGACCCCGGCCGCCCCGCCCTTGAACTCCGCCAACTGCACCGCGTCATCCACCGCCAAAGCCTTGGGCAGGGGCTTGGCTGCCTTGGGTGCCCGCAAGCCCTCAAAGGGGTTGAGCTCCACCAGGCGCTCGCCACCCAGCCAGCGGTAGAGGCCGCGCCAGACCGAGAGCTGCAAGGCGATGCTGCGCGGCCCCAAGTCTTGCTCGCCATGCATGCGCAGCAAGAGGCCGCGGGCATGGTGGGGGCGCAGCTGCAACAAGTCCTGCAAGGCACCGGCCTCGGCAAAGCCCTGCAAGCGCCGCAGCGCCTGTTCGTAAATCACCTGGGTACGCGGCGCCAGGCGGCGTTGCACCTGGACATGGGCCAGATAGTCCCGCAGCAGCGGGAGCAGGGGCGGCGGAGGCGCGGCCTCTTCGTCGCCTGCTGCCCCGCGGCCGGACTCAGGCCGCGCCACCTGCGTCCCGATGGGCAGCCTGGCCAGGCGCCGCCAGCAGGCGCGCCAGCGCGGCGCTGGCGATATCGCCCACGCGCAGCAGGAACTCGGTGCCCATCTCGGCCGTGTAGCGGGTCGGGTCGGGCGAGCCCAGCACCAGCAGGCCAAAGGCGCGGCCGGGCTTGCCGTCCTCGGCCAGGGTCAGCGGGATCAGGGCCAGCGAGGTCGCGCCGCCGCTGCCGCCTTCCGAACTCCGCAACCAGGCGGCCGCCTCGAAGCCCGAGTTCACGCCGCAATAAGGCTGGGACAGGCTGGAGGCAAAGCTCTTCACATCGGCGCTGACCGGCTGGGCGAACTCGGCCTCGGCGAAAGCCGCATCCACGCCCCAGAGGCGCAGGCCGGCTTGCGGAATCATGAACTGGTGGCGCAGCTCCTGCACCAGGGTTTCGGGCAGTTCGGCGGCCTGCACCGTCTGCATCAGGCGTTTGGTCCAGCGGTGCAGGCGCTCGGCAATGGCCACATTCTCCTGGCTGTTGCGGATCATCTCCATGATCTTCTGCTCCAGGCCCTTGATCTTGTCGCGCAGCATCTCGGCCTGGCGCTCCTGCAGGGACACGGCGCGCTGACCCAGGGGGTGGCTCAGCTGCACGCTTGCCAGCAGCTCGGCGTGGCGCTCGAAGAAGCCGGGGGTGTGCAGCAGGAATTCGGCGATCTCTTGCTCGGTCACGCCCTGGGTCGCAGCAGCGGGTGTCAATGGTTTGCTTGTCACAGCGTGATCTCTCCTTCAAACACGGTTTGCGCCGGGCCCGTCATCAGCACGGCGGCCTGCAGGCCCTGGCTGAGCCCGGCCCACTCGATTTTCAAATCTCCACCGCGGGCATGGACCTCGACGCTCTCGTCCAGCAGGCCCAGGCGTATGCCCGCCACCACGGCGGCACAGGCGCCGGTGCCGCAAGCCAGGGTCTCGCCCGCATCGCGTTCAAACACACGCAGGCGGACCTCGCCGCGCGACAGAATCTGCATGAAACCGGCATTCACCTTGCGCGGGAAGCGCGCATGCGCCTCCACCAGCGGGCCGCGCTGCAGCACCGGCGCCAGGTCCACATCGCCGTCCACGATCTGCACCGCATGCGGATTGCCCATGGACAGCACGGCCACCTCGCAGTCCGCGCCGGCCAGCGGCCACAGCGCGAAGCCGTTCAGCTCGCGCGGGCTCAGGCCTTGCGCGTCGAAGGGCACACGGGCCAGTTCGAACACCGGCGCGCCCATGTCCACAGTGACGCGGCCGTCCTCGCGCAGATGCAACTCCAGCACCGCGTTGACCGTCTCCACCCGCACGCTGTGCTTATCCGTCAGCCCCTTGTCGACCACGTAGCGGACGAAGCAGCGCGAGCCATTGCCGCAATGCTCGACCTCGGCGCCCGTGCTGCCGTTGAAGATGCGGTAGCGGAAGTCCACGCCCGGCGTGCTGCTGCGCGCTATCACCAGGATCTGGTCGCAGCCCACGCCGAAGCGCCGGTCGCCCAGCACGCGGAGCTGGGCGGGGCTGAGAGTCAGGGCCTGGCGCGTGGCGTCGATGACGACGAAGTCATTGCCGGCGCCCTGCATTTTGGTGAATGAGAGTTGCATCGCTGGATTATCGGGCTCAATACACCGAGGCCTCGCCCTCGGGCCGGGTCTTGAAGCGGCGGTGCACCCACAGATACTGGGCCGGGTTGCGGCGTATGCGCTCTTCCAGCCAGGCATTCATGGTGTGGGCGTCGGCCAGCACATCGTCGCTGGGGTAGCCCGCCGGCGGCTCGCAGGCCTCCACCTCATAGCCCTGGCCGCCCGGCAACATGGTCACCACCAGGGGCTGGACCGGCAGCCTCAGGCTGCGCGCGATCTTGGAGGGCGCCAGCAAGGTGCAGGCCTGCATGCCGAAAAAGGGCACAAAGGCCGAGTCCTTGATGCCGAAGTCCTGGTCCGGCGCATTCAGGAAGGAATAGCCCTGCTTGATCAGGCGCATCACCGGGCGGAAGCCCTCGCTGCGGTCCACAAACGCGGTCTTGCCAAAGCGCTGGCGGCCGATCAGCAGGTATTTGTCGAACACCGGATTGCTCTGGCTCTGGTAGATGTCCACACCCGGCGCGCTTTGATTCAGCATGAGGGCCGGCCCCACCCATTCCAGGCCGGCGAAATGCGGCAGATACCACATCACCGAGCCGCGCTCGGACAGGGTGATATCGCCCTTGACATGCAGGATGCGGCGCAAACGCGCGGGCGAGGCAAACCAGATCAGGCCGCGCTCCAGCAGGCTGCGGCCCATCCAGCCGAAATGCTCGCGCGCCAAACCCTCACGCTCAGCGGCATCTTTTTCAGGAAAGCACAACTCCAGATTGCGCAGGGCGATGCGCCGGCGCCGCCCGGCCAGCAACCACAGCAGGCGGCCCAGACCACGGCCCAGGGCCGCCAACAGCGCCAGCGGCAGAAAATGCAGCAGCCACAGCAGGCCTATCAGCAAATAGGCACCCAGTTTCGACAACATCTGACTCAAACCTTTTCCTGGTGTTCGGCGGGGGCGGCCGCAATGTCCAGCCCGCGCGGCTGCTTGTAGCGGTGATAGCCCCAAAGATATTGATCGGGTGCGAGGCGGATCATTTCTTCCATGGCCTTGTTAATCGTTTCGGCAGCGGATTCTGGGGCCTGCTCGGGCGCAATCTGCGGTGCCGGTCGCACATGCACCACAAAACCCTGGCCCTTGGGCAGGCGCTCGCCCCAGATCAGCAGGGCCGCGGCCCCGGTCTGCTGCAAGAGCTTGCCCGCCATGGTCATGGTATAGGCCGGCAGGCCGAAGAAGGGCGCCCACACGCCCAGACCCTGGGGCGGCACCTGGTCGGGCAGCAAGCCTATGGTGTGACCCTGGCGCAGGGCACGGATCATCTGCCGCACACCGGCCAGATTGGCCGGCGCCGTGGCCAGGCCGGGCCGGCCGCGCGAGGCATCGACCACCGCACGCAGCCAGGCCTGGCGGGCCGGGCGGAACAAGACGGTGATGGGCGACAGGCGGGCCCGCCCCTGCACCCGGGTCTCGGCAAAAGTCTCGGCATAGGCCTGGGCGCAGATCTCGAAGCAGCCCAGATGCGGGGTCAGCAGCACCAGGCCTTTGCCGTTTTGCAGCGCGGCCTCGATCAGCTCCGCGCCGTCCCAGCGCAGGGCTGTGCCCAAGGGCTGGGTGGGCGGGCGCATCCACAGCCAGGGCGTTTCCAGAATCATGCGCCCCGCATGCGCGATGCCACCGCGGGCTTCGGGCCAGGCCATGCCCGCAATGCGCACATTGGCCTGGTAGCGCCGCCGGTAGGTTTTGGAGGCGGCATAGGTCAGCCATCCGGCCAGCGCACCAAAAGCATGCAAAAGACGCAGGGGGAATTTGGATAGAAGACGAAACAGCAGCAACATATTTCTATAATTGTCACATCGCCGAGTTAATGAACTACTTGCGGGGCGATGCGGACTTGTTTTCTAGGCCTTATCCCTGGATCAGAAGTGCGCCGGGCAGCGATGCTCAACAAATGCTGCTAAAGCGT
Organism: Roseateles oligotrophus; assembly: GCF_014204525.1. GTDB lineage: Bacteria > Pseudomonadota > Gammaproteobacteria > Burkholderiales > Burkholderiaceae_C > Paucibacter_A > Paucibacter_A oligotrophus_A. The sequence goes on along the minus strand of NZ_JACHLP010000010.1, from coordinate 118,139 downwards.
TCGCCGCGTCTTCTCCCGACAGCACGGCAACGCCGATGAACTGTTGTACATATATGGAGTGTAAAAAAGTGGCGAACGATTTTCTCTTTACGTCTGAATCCGTCTCCGAAGGCCATCCCGACAAGGTCGCCGACCAGATCTCGGATGCCATTCTCGACGCAATCTTCACCCAAGACCCACGCTCCCGCGTGGCGGCCGAGACCTTGTGCAACACAGGCCTGGTCGTGCTGGCCGGTGAGATCACCACCAACGCCCATGTGGACTACATCCAGGTGGCGCGCGACACCATCAAGCGCATCGGTTACGACAACACCGAGTACGGCATCGACTACAAGGGTTGCGCCGTGCTGGTCGCCTACGACAAGCAGAGCAATGACATCGCCCAGGGCGTGGACCATGCCTCCGACGACCACCTGAATATCGGTGCCGGCGACCAGGGCCTGATGTTTGGCTACGCCTGCGACGAGACGCCCGAGCTGATGCCCGCCCCCATCTACTACGCCCACCGTCTGGTGGAGCGCCAGGCCCAGCTGCGCAAGGACGGCCGCCTGCCCTTCCTGCGTCCCGACGCCAAGAGCCAGGTCACCATGCGCTATGTGGACGGCAAGCCGCACAGCATCGACACCGTGGTGCTGTCCACCCAGCACGCGCCCGAGATGAGCCTGGGCGACAAGATGAAGCCCGAGTTCTACGAGGCCGTGATCGAAGAGATCATCAAGCCCGTGCTGCCCAAGGAATGGCTGCAGGACACCAAATACTTGGTCAATCCGACCGGCCGCTTCGTCATCGGCGGCCCGCAGGGTGATTGCGGCCTGACCGGCCGCAAGATCATTGTGGACACCTATGGCGGCGCCTGCCCGCACGGCGGTGGTGCCTTCTCGGGCAAGGACCCCAGCAAGGTGGACCGCTCGGCCGCCTACGCCGCCCGCTATGTGGCCAAGAACATCGTCGCCGCCGGCCTGGCCCGCCAGTGCCAGATCCAGGTGGCCTACGCCATCGGCGTGGCCCGCCCGATGAATGTGACGGTCTACACCGAGGGCACGGGCCTCATCAGCGACGACAAGCTCTCGGCCCTGGTGCAAGAGCATTTCGACCTGCGCCCCAAGGGCATCATCCAGATGCTGGACCTGCTGCGCCCCATCTACTCCAAGACGGCGGCCTACGGCCACTTCGGCCGCGAAGAGCCGGAGTTCACTTGGGAAAAGACTGACAAGGCTGCAGCACTGCGCGCCGCGGCCGGGCTGTAAGCCGCCCCCCCCATTCATCGCTCCAGGCCCGCCCCGCGCGGGCCTTTTTCATGTCTCGGCCCAAGGCTCGAACTGAGGGGTTCTAGCCGCACTTCTACTGAGCTTGCAACAAGCGCCGCGGACGATAATCGCCGCACACTTCTTTCGGTGCGCCACGAATTTCCCGTGCCCATGCTCCCGCCCAATACACCCATCGCCCTGCCGCCCCTGCGCATCCTGCTGGTCGACGACCAGGAAGCGACCCGGCAGGTCCTGGTGGCCCAGCTCCATGCGGCCGGCCACGCGGTGGAACAAGCCGACTCCGCCGAAAGCGCCCTCACCCTGTTCCGCCAGCACGCGCCGGACCTGGTGCTGCTGGATGTGGAAATGCCCGGCCACGACGGCTATTGGGTGGCCAGCCAACTGCGCGCCTCCGAGGCCGGGGGCTGGACGCCCATCATCTTTCTCTCCAGCCTGGACCAGGACCACAACCTCTGGCAGGCCATCGAATCGGGCGGCGACGACTACCTCGTCAAGCCCGTCTCCGGCACGGTTCTGCAAGCCAAGCTGCGCGCCATGCAAAGGCTGCGCCGCATGCAGAACCGGCTGATCGAGCTCTCGGACGAGTTGCGCGTGGCCAATGAGCAGCTGACCCGCATCAGCCACGAGGACGCCCTCACCGGCCTGCCCAACCGGCGCGGCTTCGATCTGCGCCTGCAGCAGGAAATCCTGTCCGCGCAACGCGATCAGACACCGCTGACCCTGGTGCTGTGCGATATCGATTTCTTCAAGGGCTATAACGACACGCTGGGCCATGTGGAGGGCGACGCCTGCCTGCAGCAACTAGGCCAGTTGCTGCGCAGCCTGTGCCGACGCCCGCGCGACTACCCGGCCCGCTACGGCGGCGAGGAATTCGCCCTGATCCTGCCGGGCACGCCACGCTCCGGCGCCATGACCTTTGCCCGCGCCCTGCTGCGCACGCTGGAGCTCAAGGCCATCCCCCACCCCTGCTCCAGCATCGCCAAGCACCTCACCCTGTCCGGCGGCATCACCACCTGCGTGCCCGACAAGACGAGCTCAGCCGAGGGCTTGCTGAGGCGCGCGGACGAGGCCTTGTACGCCGCCAAGTCGCGCGGCCGCAACTGCTTTTTCAGCTTCGAGATGCAGATGGACACGCGCGAGCAGCGCGGCAACGGCCGCCTGCCCCCAGCCTCCCTGGCCTGAACGGCGGCGGCACAGCAGGCATGCGCGCCAAGCCCCACGCAACGCTGGACGAGCTGCGCCGCTACGCGATTGCGCGCAGCCTGTTCAAGCCCACCACCCTGCCCGCCGCCATCCAACGCCTGGGCTTTGTGCAGGCCGACCCGATACGCGCACCCGCACGGGCGCAAGACCTGACCCTCAGGCAGCGCGTCAAGGACTACCGCGCCGGCGATCTGGAACGGCGCTACGCCCGCCTGAACATCGAAGAAGACTGCTTCGTCAATTACGGCTTCGTGCCCCGCGAGCATCTGCGCCTGCTACACCCCCGCATCGCCAGCCGCGGCTGGGATACCAAGACCGCCGCCCAGGCCGCCGCCATCCAGGCCTTTGTGCGGGAGCAAGGCTCGGTTCACCCCAAGGCCGTGCAAGCGCAGTTCCAGCTCGGCCAGACCCGCAATGCCTGGGGCGGCAGCAGCAATGCCACCACCCATCTGCTGGACGCCATGCACTACCGCGGCCTGCTGCGCGTCAAGCGCCGCGAACAGGGGCAGCGCATCTACGAGGCGGTGCAGCACACCGAGGACGAACACAGCAGCCCGCAGCAAAAGGCGCTGGACCTGCTGCGCCTGATTCTGGCCAAGTACGCGCCGCTGCCGGCCCGCAGCCTCAGCCAGTTATGCAGCATGACGCGCTACGGCGCCCCGCAGCTGCAGGCCGAGGTCAAAAAGTAGCTGGCCCATGCACAGCAACTCTTTCCCAGCGCCGAGGTGAATGGCCTGCGCTGGTACTGGCCCGAGGGGGAAGACCCGCGCGCCAAGCGCTGGCAGCTGGACGAAGAGCTGCGTCTGCTGGCGCCCTTCGACCCCATCGTCTGGGACCGCCTGCGCTTCGAGCTTTTTTGGGGCTGGGCCTATCGCTTCGAGGCCTACACGCCGCCCAGTAAACGCCGCCTGGGCTATTACGCCCTGCCCATGCTGTGGCGCGGCGAGGTGCAGGGCTGGGCCAATGCCTCGGTCGACGAGGGCGGCCAGCAACTGCTGCTGCAATGCGGCTACCAGGCCGGCCAGGCGCCGCGCGAGGCAGCGTTCAAGAGCGCGCTGCAGAATGAGAGCGAGCGGCTGGCCTACTTCTTAGGCCTAACCGGCGGCGCCTGAGATCTCGCACAGCTTGCGCAGCGGGCCTAACACCGCCTCGCCGCGGAAGGGTTTGACGATCCAGCCGGTCACGCCGATGTCTTTGCCACGGGTGCGCATGGCGGGGTTGTCCTCGGTGGTCAGCATGATGATGTGCACCACCCGGTCGCTGAACTCCTCGCGGATCTTCTTGGCCATGGCCAGGCCGTCCATATTGGGCATATTGACGTCGCTGATCACCAGGCGGATGCCCGGATCATTGCTCAGCTGAAAAAGCCCGTCGCGGCCATCATTGGCCACCGCGACCTCGAAGCCGTTCTTGCTCAGGAAACTGGCGACGATTTCGCGCATGGTGCTCGAATCGTCGACCACAAGAACATTTGCCATATCAAAAACTCCTCGCGCCAGCGCGAAAACTGAATATCAGGATCAGAACAGCTCAAGCTCGCCGGTAGGGCTGACCTCGGGCGGGTTGTCATCGAATTCCGCAAACTCATCCGGCGACCAGTGCAGATTGAAGATGAAGCGCTGCACCACGATCAAGGGCGGCAGGCCCGGCCGCGCCGGGTCCGAGAGCTGGTAGCGTATGCAGAGCTGCGGGTCTTGCGAGCCGAAGGAAATGTATTTGTGCTCGTGATTGATCACGATGGGCACCTGGGTCTGCTGATTGGTGAAGGCCTGCGGCGGGATGTAGCGGTTCTTGAAGGCGCCCCAGATCAGATTGGTGGTCTCGCCCAGCATATTGTTGAGCTCGCGGAAGTTCAGGTCGCCGCCTATGCCCTCGTAGCTGAAGCCCTGGATCAAGCCCTGGCGCAGGGCCCGCTCCTCGGTCTGCAACATCATGTAGCCGCGACACCAGGTGCTCTCGATGGCGATCAGGGTGGAGACCTCGCCGTGAATGATGCGGTCATGCACCACATAGGGCGACTCCGACAGCACCTGGGCGTTCGGGAACATGGCGCGCAAGGCCTGGCAGGTCAGCTCGACGATGCCCATGACCAGGCGGGTCGGGTAGCGCAGGCTGAAAATATTGTGCTCCACCGCCGTGTGCAGCGAAGCCATCTCGCCGGTCTGCCAAGCATGGCGTATGGTTTCCTGCTCCTCGACGCTCAGCAGACGGCCGCTGGTGCGGCGCAGAAAGATGGGCAACTCGGGGCGCAGCTTGTGGATGGCGCGGGCCAGGTGCAGGCTGTCGCCGTCCTCGCAGGGCAGGTCCTCGGCCAGCAGCACGCCGCCCAGATCCTTGTGCTGGGACAGCGTGACCAGGGCGTTATGCGATGAGCGCGGCAAGGCCAGCAGGCCTTTGTCCAGGCAGAAATCGCTCAGGACCTGGTACTGGGCCGGGTCATGCTCCAGCAGCAATACCTTGGCCTCCAGTTGGGTGGTTTCCGTCATGCGCCACTTCCTCAGGCCCGAAAGAGCCACTTGATCACAGAGGCTATCGGCGCCTGCCGCCGAATCTGTAGCGCAGACGGGTCGTCAGCGCCGCGCCGCCAGCACGGCCCGCGCCACCTCGGCAAAACCGTCGCCGCGCTCGGCCTGGGTCACGTAGGCGGGCAGGCTTTGCAGCTGAGGCACAAAGCGGGCGATATTGGCCACGCCCACGCTCAGGGGGATCTTGGCGAACATCTGCTGGTCATTGCTGGAGTCGCCCACATACAGCCAGTCGCGCGCATCGAAGGGCCGGTTCAGCAAGGCCGGCACGGCCCAGGCGGCGGCCGTCCATTTGCTGTGCTCGCCGATCCAGCCATTGATGTGGATGGAGCTGACCGTGGCCTGCAAGCCATGTTCGCGCATCAAGGCGCAGACGGCGGCGATCTGGGCCTCGTCCAGATGGGCGTGCTCGCTGTGATCGATGGCGATATCGGTCAGGCGGCCCGCGCTGTCGGTGGCCAGCACGCTGCCGGGCACGCGCTTCAGGATGTCGGCCGCGCAGTGGCGCAAACGCTCAAAATTGACGGCACGGGTGCCGGCGTCCTGGCAGAACTCGCGGCGCAGCTGGCCATTGCTGGCATCGGCCCGCAGCATCACCGCGCCGTTCTCCGCCACGATGGCACGCACCGGCCATGTGAGGGCAAAGGCCTCGCTCCAGCCCGCGGGCCGGCCGGTGATGGCGATGACGGGCAGGCCGGCGGCCTGCAGATCCCGCAGGGCTTGCAGCGCGGCCGGGGCGATGGCGCCGTCAAGCGTCAAGGTGTCGTCGATATCGGTCAGAAGGCCGTGGATGCGGCCCAGATCGGCGGCGGGGCAGAGTGAGAATGCTTGCATGATGCCTGGGATTGTCCTCAAATCCTGCCCTGTTCCCTGGATCGCCTGCCGCATTGCGTCTAGAATCGACGCACTCCGAGGAGCGTTGCAACCCCATCCCGCACAAGGATGAGGCCAGGCTCGGAATCGAATCCGGCTCTACCCTGCCGCATTCCATGCAACCGCGCTCACCCGCTGCAGTATTTTTGTGGGTGATCGCGCGTCCCGGTGAGGCTTGGCTTTAGCAAGACCTCGGCCCGCACGGCTCCCGCACTCATGCTGCAGCGGCTTCAACATCTCTTGAAGGAGCCCGCCCGCCATGACTGCCACCACCCTGTCCAAAGACCAATTCCATATTGCCGACCTGGCGCTTGCTGCCTGGGGCCGCAAAGAGCTCAATATCGCCGAGTGCGAAATGCCCGCGCTGATGGCCATCCGCAAGGAGTACGCCGCCAGCCAGCCCCTGAAGGGCGCGCGCATCGCCGGCTCCCTGCACATGACCATCCAGACCGGCGTGCTGGTCGAGACCCTGCAAGCCCTGGGCGCCGAAGTGCGCTGGGCCTCGTGCAATATCTTCTCCACGCAAGACCAGGCCGCCGCCGCCCTGGTGGCCGCCGGCACGCCGGTGTTCGCCTACAAGGGCGAGACGCTGGAAGACTACTGGGACTACACCCACCGCATCTTCGACTTCGGCGCCAAGGGCACGGCGGGCGAAGGCCCGAACATGATTCTGGACGACGGCGGCGACGCCACGCTGCTGATGCATCTGGGCCAGAAGGCCGAGAAGGATCTGGGCGTGCTGGCCAATCCCGGCAGCGAGGAAGAGCGCGTGCTGTTCGCCGCCATCAAGGCCAAGGTTGCGCAAGACCCGACCTGGTACACGCGCAAGAGCCGCGAGATCATCGGCGTCACCGAAGAGACCACCACCGGCGTGCACCGCCTGAAGGAAATGTCGGCCAAGGGCACGCTGCTGTTCCGCGCCATCAACGTCAACGACTCGGTCACCAAGAGCAAGTTCGACAACCTCTACGGCTGCCGCGAGTCCCTGGTGGACGGCATCAAGCGCGCCACCGACGTGATGATTGCCGGCAAGATCGCCGTCATCGCCGGCTATGGCGATGTGGGCAAGGGCTCGGCCCAGGCCATGCGCGCGCTGTCGGCGCAGGTCTGGGTGACCGAGATCGACCCCATCTGCGCCCTGCAGGCCGCGATGGAAGGCTACCGCGTCGTCACGATGGAATACGCCGCCGACAAGGCCGACATCTTCGTCACCACCACCGGCAACAAGGGCGTGATCCGCCACGAGCACATGGCCGCGATGAAGAACAACGCCATCGTCTGCAATATCGGCCACTTCGACAACGAGATCGACATCGCTTCGATCGAGAAGTACCAGTGGGAAGAGATCAAGCCGCAGGTGGATCACGTGATCTTCCCGGATGGCAAGCGCATCATCCTGCTGGCCAAGGGCCGCCTGGTGAACCTGGGCTGCGGCACCGGCCACCCCAGCTATGTGATGAGCTCCTCGTTTGCTAACCAGACGATTGCACAGATCGAGCTGTTCGCCCACAAGGACGCCTACGACATCGGCAAGGTGTATGTGCTGCCCAAGCATCTGGACGAAAAGGTGGCACGCCTGCAGCTGACCACGCTGAATGCGCAGCTGAGCGAGCTGACGGAAGAGCAGGCCGCCTACATCGGCGTGCCCAAGCAAGGCCCCTTCAAGCCCGACACCTACCGCTACTAAGTAGCTATGGCGAGGCCCGTGAACACCGGGCCTTGCTCACCTGACTCATTTTCTCCATGCGCGCTGATCAACTCCTGGTCTCCCAAGGCCTCTGCAGCACCCGCTCGATCGCCCAAAGGCTGATCGCGGCGGGCTCGGTGGAGTGGCGCTCGGCCAAAGGCTGGGCGGCCGTGAACAAGGCCGGCCTGGACTTGATCGAGGGCGTGGAACTGCGCCTGAATGACGATGCCGAAGCGCGTTATGTCTCGCGCGGCGGGCTCAAGCTGGAAGGGGCGCTGAAGCACACCGGCTTGAGCGTCGCCGGGCTGACGGTGCTGGACATGGGCCAGAGCACCGGCGGCTTCAGCGACTGCCTGCTCAAGAGTGGCGCGGCGCGAGTGGTCGGCGTGGATGTGGGCCATGGCCAGCTGCACGAGCAGCTCAAGAGCGATGCCCGCCTCGTCGCGCTGGAGGGCCTGCATGTGCGTGAGCTGGCGGCCTCGGCGCTGGCCGAGCACAAGCCGGCGGCCGGCTTCGACCTCATCGTCGGCGACCTCAGCTTCATCTCCATGCTGGGCGCCTTGCCCGAGCTGCTGCCCTGGCTTGCGGCGCAAGGCCAAGTCTTGCTCCTGATCAAACCGCAGTTCGAGTTGGGCCCCAAGGCCGTGGCGCGCGGCGGCCTGGTCAAGGACGCCGGCCAGTACCCGCTGCTGGAGGCCAAGGCCCGCGAGGCCTGCGCCGCCCTGGACTTGAGCGTGCGCGGCTATTTCGACAGCCCCATCACCGGTGGCGACGGCAATAAAGAATTTTTCCTCTGGGCCGCGCCTGCGCCCGGAGACAAGGAATAAAAAGCATGAGCACGAACAAGAAGACCCCGGTCAGCTTTGAGTTCTTCCCGCCCAACACACCGGTGGGCACCGAAAAGCTCAAGACCGTGGTGCAGGACCTGAGCGTCCTGAATCCGCATTACTTCAGCGTCACCTACGGCGCCGGCGGCTCCACCCGCGAGAAGACCCTGGCCACGGTGATGGACATCGCCGCCAGCGGTTATGAGGCCGCGCCCCACCTCAGCTGCGTGGGTTCCACGCGCGAGAACATCGCCGAAATCCTGGCTACCTATCGGGCCCAGAACATCCGCCGCGTCGTCGCCCTGCGCGGCGACCTGCCCAGCGGCACGGCCACCGCCGGTGAATTCCGTTATGCCTCCGAGCTGGTGAGCTTCATCCGCGAAACGCAGGGCCCGGACTGGCAGATCGAAGTCGCCGCCTACCCCGAGTACCACCCGCAGCAGCGCTACGCCGCCAAGGACTTGCAGCACTTCGCCGCCAAGATGAAGGCGGGCGCCAACGCCGCCATCACCCAGTTCTTCTTCAACCCCGACGCCTACTTCAACTTCGTGGACGAGGTGCGCAAACTGGGCGTTAGCGCGCCCATCGTGCCGGGCATCATGCCCTTCCACAACTACGCCCGCATCGCCCAGTTCGCGGCCCGCGACGGCATCGAGATCCCACGCTGGATCGCGCTGAAGATGGAGGGCTTTATGGACGACGCCGCTTCCATCCGCGCCTTCGGCCTGGACGTGATGACGCGGGTCTGCGAACGCCTGATCGAAGGCGGCGCCCCGGGCATCCACTTCTACACGCTCAATCAGTCGGGCTTGACGCTGGAGTTGTGCAAGCGCTTGAAGCTGGGCTGAAGAGCGCCCGGGCGGAAACAAGCGGCGACAATCGCAGCCATGAGCCGCAACGCCGCCATCGACTGGGATGACCTACGTATCGCCCTCGCCATCACGGAGAGCGGCACCTTGTCCGGCGCGGCGGCCGCCTTGCATATCAGCCACCCCACGCTGTCCCGCCGGCTGCAGCTGATGGAGCGGCGCCTCGGGACACGCTTGTTCGAGCGCAGCCCGGGCGGCCTCAGGCCGACGGCGGCGGGAGAAGAGGTCAGGGCCTTGGCGCTGCGCTTTCGTGACGAGATCGCCGGCCTGGAGCGCCGCGTCGGCGGGCGCGACGATGGGCATGACGGGCCCGTGCGCGTCACCGCGCCCGATGCGGTCTCCGAGTACCTGCTGCCCGGCGTGCTGGCCGCGGTATGCCGAACGCATAGCGGCTTGCAGCTGGAGCTGCATGTGTCCAACGATATTGTTTCGCTGGCGCGGCGGGAGGCCGATATTGCGCTCCGCGTCACGCGGACGCCGCAAGAGACCTTGCGCGGCCGCGAGGTCGGCACCGTTGCGATGGCGATCTATGCACCGCGCCAGTTGGCCGAGGCGGGCGAGGCCGCGGCCCAGCCCCTGCGCCTGCCATGGGTCGGCTTTGATGGCGGCCTGGCCTGCAGCGCGCCCGGCAACTGGCTGGCGCGCAATGTCGCGACCGACGCGGTGCGCTTCCGCGCAAACACCTTGCTCGGCGCTGCGCAGGCCGCGCGTGCCGGGATAGGTTGCGCCGTCCTGCCCTGCTTCGTCGGCGGCTCGATCCCTGAACTCCTTCGCCTCGGCCCGCCGCTGGACGAGCTGGCACAGCCCCTGTGGCTGTTGATGCACGAAGACGTGGCGCGCGTGCCGCGCATGCGCCGCGCCAGCGCGGCGCTGTCCGAGGAGATCGCCAGCTCGTCCCGGCTGATGTCAGGCCTGGACTGAGCCCGCCCGAATGGCGGCCTCGGCGATGCCTGCCATATGGGAGCCGCGCCCGGCCAGATAGCGCAGAAAGACCTGCCCGTAATCGGGCACAACGGCCGCCCGCACGCTAGGCCTCGATGCCAGATTGAGCCGATAGGCGGCGGTGGCCGGCAAGCCTTGGAGAAGGCGGAAGTCCGCCAATTGATCGAAGGTTTCCAGCAGGCGGAAGATGGGCGCGAACGCGGCATCGACCAGGCCAAAACGCGCGCCGCCGAAGTAGGGCCCCGCGCCGGCCAACTGGCCCTCAAGCCGCGCGAAGCGGCTGGCGAGCTCCGCCCGTTTGCGCTCAAACGATGCTTCGTCCGGCGCCATATAGAAGCCGAACACATCGCCGATCAGGGTCGAAGCGAACTCGGCCCATGCGCGGTGGCGAGCCCGCTCCAGCGCGTCGGCGGGCCACATCGGCACCCGGCCGGCGGCCGCCTCCTCGATGTACTCGCAGATGACGGCGGTCTCGAACACCGCCGTGTCGTCGCCATCACCCACGCGCAGCACCGGCACCTTGCCCAGCGGCGACAGCTGCACAAACCAGTCCGGCTTGTTGGCAAGGTCGATATAGCTTCGTCTGGCCTCCAGCCCCTTCTCGGCCAACTGGACCGCCGCCCGCTGGGTGTAGGGGCAAAGGATATTGCTGATGAGTTCAAAGTTGCTGTGCATATCGTGTCATGTCCTTGTGGAAGAGATCACGACCTTACGCAGGGGCGGCAGGCAGCGCCATCGAAACCTTGTGCAGGCGGCTGTGCAGAATCTTGCAGGGGTGGGGGGTGTGCAGCTCCAACTGCGAAAAAATGTCGGGATCTTGGGCACTTGCCGGGGCGTGAAAATCCGCTGCACTATTGGGCTGCGCGGTGATCTGTCCGGCGGCACAGATACCGCCTGTAAATTTCGTTAGACGATTTGAGCGTGGAGGCGCCCTTCGCGCGGGGCATCCACTTCAACACGAGCAAGCAAGCAATCAGGCATAACGCTGAAACTGTACATGCTCTTGAAGTTGGAATGAGCTGAACCGGACTAGGACAGAGATACGTGGCCAGACGGAGGTAATCGGTCGATCAACAAGTCCGACTCTGTGAGTCGTACGGCAAGGGGCGATCCCCAAGTTGTTGCAGTCCGTGACCGACTGCTGTGCAGCGGGTGCCGTCCTTCGACTAGGCGAACTCGATGCCCGGAAGCGGCCGTTCAACGCCACTTGCCGTCAGGACCATCGGTTCTGTGAACTTGCTCGCTACGCGCCAGTCGCCCGCCTCAACGCATCGCCGACATGTCGGTACCCGAAGACCTCATAGCCGACGACGGTTACCGCCGGTGCCGCCATCACGATGAGCAGACACATCGGCACTGAAAGCCCGAGATACGCCGCCGTGGGACCTGCAGCGAGAACCGCCGCAGTGACCACCAGCAGGAGTCCATGGAACCAGTGGTATTCGTCATAAAGGACGCTGTAGAGCCAATAGATTCCCAACAGATACACGGCAACCGGAACAGCGAGGGCGAGCACAGCGGCGACGGGCCCGATGTGGGCCTTGCCCTCCAAAACTAGCGCTGCGACGTGCAGGCCAGCTCCCGTCGCCGCAATGGCTGCGAAGATCGGCATGCCGCTGTAAGCCCATTTGTACGCCCGCTCGCGCCGAGCGTGCAGCACATCGCCAGCCGCAATCAGGAAGTAGGCCCACCACATGCCAAAGGTGAGGCCCATTCCCGCGCATGCGACGAGAACCGCGTCCAGGGTCCAACCATGCGACTCCACGACGGCCGACAGCGAGGCGACGGTCCCCACGACACCCTCGCCCAGGGCGATGATGGCCAGCAAGCCATACCTCTCCGCGATGTGGTGCGCATGCCAGGGCGTACTGCCGTGGCGTGTCTCGGCAAGATAGGGCCCGAGCAGCTCTATGGCGAGCAGCAGGCCTCCGGCGAGCAGCGTCTGAGTCAGCGTCATCGGCAGCAGCGCGGTCGCTATCCAGCCGACTTGGGCAATGACGATGGTCCAGACATAGGTCATGCACGTCGCGCGGTGCTTGGGACTCTGGGACGCAGCCCTGAGCCACATGAAGACCATGGCGATGCGCATCACCACATAGCCGGCGACCACCAGGCGGTTGTCGAGGCTGTGGCCTTCGTCAATGGAATGAAAAACCGGCGGCAGGCCCAACGCCATGATGGTCGCGCCCACCATTTGCACCATGGTCGCGAGCCGGTGAATCCAGTCGTCGGTGTCGAAGGCCGACGAGAACCACGAGAAGCTGATCCACGCCCAGAGCACGGCGTACATGGCAAACGCGAAAGCTCCGATGGCGGCGCCGAAGTGCCCCTCGGCCAGGAGATGGGCGAACTGGTTGGCGGCCTGTCCGATGGCCACGACGAAGACCAGGTCGTAAAGCAACTCCAAGGTGGTGGTAGTGCGCCCCACCTCATGGGGATCGCGGCCGGCCATGCGGCGCACGCGGTGCGTGCGGTGGGTCTCGACAACCGGGCCATGCTCACTCATTCGCACCTCTCAGGGGAAGGCCGGCGGGGCAGATGCCGGCATCGTCAGTGTCCACGCCGTGTCGATTGTGCCGAGCAACTCGCCCGAACTGAGTTGCTGTCCCATGCGGCCGCGTTTGACGAAGAGATGCCTGAACGAGCGCGCGCCCTGGGCGAGCACGACCTGCCGGAACTCGTCGATGAAGCGCTGCTCGAACTTGCTGTTGAAGGTGTTGAACAATACGACGTCCTTGCCATCGAATCGGTTGCGCCTGGCGAACTCCCAGATCGGCGGCGAAGGGCTGTAGAGCCAGATGGGCGAGCCGAGATAGACGGTATCGAACCCTCGCAGGTCCAGCGTAGTCGGTGCGATGACCGCTTCAGGCGACCGCGCGTCGTGTAGTGCGTGGAGGATGCCGGGCAGTCCCACGTCGTACGCGGGCGCGTCCAGGCGAAACAGGCCTGCGCCCATACGCTGAGCGATGTGGGCCGCTGCGACGGCTGTGTTGCCGGATCGCGAGAAATAGACGACCGCAATGCGGCTCACTGGGCGGGCCTGCGGGGCACTCGACGCGAGCCGTTCGGCGGACTCCCTCGCCTGGTGCATCTCCACTCGGGTGACCGCGAAGAGCACGGCGAAGACGGCGAACGCCGCCAGAGCCAGCACCGCAGCGCCCCACTTCCACCAGGGCCACAAATTGATCGTCAGCATGGAGTGTCCTTCCAGGCATTGAGAAGCTCGAACCGATATGCCCGACGAAGGCCAAGGCGTCGGCAACGACTCATCCTGTCCTGCGTCTCGTGGCGCCGCCCATATTCAGCGGCAAGATCGGCAGACAGTTGCTGCATCACTGCGACGTCGCCGGCGCTCCAATGACGGTGCCGGCCACGCTGCGCGCAACTGATGATGCCAACCAACCGGGTGTCGACAGATACGTTGATGCTGAACACTGACTGGAGATCGCGAGGTGCCAGGTAGCTCTCGCGCGTGCCGGCGATCCGGTCATCACGAAGCGCGTCCTAGCTGATGAGCAGGCCCGTGGTCTGCGTGGCAGCGAAGTAGTCGGCGCACTGTTCCGTACTCAGCCGCAGCGGCGCTGGGACACTGTTTGCGTTGGAGTCGCTGACTGCCATTCGACGCGCCGCCAGTCCTCGACCCTCAGACTCCACACACCAGTAGCTGACCTCGTCGGCAGCCAGTAGCTCGCGCGCATGGCGGACGATGCGGCGGGCATCCAAAGCTACTGCACCGGACGAACTGTCGAAGTCGTCCAGAAGTTGTTTGTTGTCTGAGCACACGACGCCCTCCAGTAGAGACCGACGATCCGACGCAGCTCACATGAAATACGGCTTGTCGCCGTCGCTGCCCGGCTTGTTGACGCCCAGGCTTTCACAGACGCGCAGCTCCGGGTGCGTGACGATCTGCGCAATCAGGTTGGCCACGCTTCTTCGAGAAACCACGGTGCCCTTGAAGGGCTGACCCTTCGTCGTCAGCTCGTAGTCGACCTCGTCTTCATCTGTCAGCCAGGCCGGGCGCACGATGGTGTACACCAGACCGGAGGCCTCGATAGCGTCTGCTGCGCGGCGGAAAGGCTTGAGGTCCTCGCCGATGGTGACGCGGTTCCATTCACCGAACTTGCCCGGCACCTCGTCGTAGATGCCCAGCGACAGCACGAAGACCAGGCGCTTGACGCCTTCAGCCTCCATGGCGGCGATGACCGCCTTGGCCTGCTTGTCCAGATCGTCGCCTGTGAGGTTGGCATAGACGACATCCTGGCCGGTCACGGCTTGCCTCAGCAGCTTCTTGTCCAGCACGCTGCCGATGACGACTTTGGCGTTCACCGGCTCCTGGCCGGTGAGCTTCCTGGGATCGCGCAGCAATAGGGTCTGCTGGACGCTCTTGTCACCGGCCAGCGACCGGACCACCCATTGCGCGATCTGCCCGCTGGCGCCGAGGATGAGGACGTTCTTCACAGCCTCTCCTTGAGGAAGGGAATGACCTTGGCCAGGGCTATGCCAACCGGCTCGGGCTGGTCGTACAGGTCGTAGTGCGACCAGCCCTCGACCACGACGAGGTGCTTGTCCTTGGAGGCTGCACGGCCATAGATTTCCATGCCGTCGCGATAGGCGCCGAAACCGCCCGGCTTGTCGCCGAACACCACCATCATCGGTTGCGTCAGCAGGGTCTCGGCAAAGGCGAAGGCGTCCCAGGCGATGTTGGTGGCCGCGTGCGAGAACAGCATTCGCGTGCCCGAGTTCGCTTGCGGGTTGCGGTTGCGGTAGTAGTCGGTCGCCTCCAGCACATCAATGTCGGCGATGCCTGCGGCCTTGCCCGCTTCCACACTCTCGGGAAGGAAGACGTCGACCCGCTGCTCGCTGCCGGCGTTCTCGGCCGTGCGCTGCGCGGCCATCGCCTCCAGCGTGCCGACCGGATTGAAGCCGCTGAAGCCCTCACGGAAGAGACGGCCGAAGTTGACGCCGGTGATGCTGACCAGCGCCTTGATCCGCTTGTCGATGATGGTAGTCTTGATCGAATAGCCACCCCCACCACAGATGCCGAGGATGCCAATCCGCTCCGGGTCGACGTAGGGCAGGCGCTGCATGTAGTCGATCACGTCGCGATAGTCGCGGACGCGTTGCTCCGCGTCCTCGATCCAGCGCGGCGAGCCACCGCTGCCGCCCTGGAAGCTGGCATCGGGCACGACGACGACGAAGCCGGCCTCGGCCAGTGCTGCGCCGTAGACGTTGCCTGCCGTCTGCTCCTTGCAACTGCCGATGGGGTGGTTGGAAATGACGGCCGGATAGCGGCGTGCCGCATCGAATCCCGGCGGAAAGTGGACGTTGGCGGCGATGTCCCAGGTCATGCCGGGATTGCGAATGCTGACGGTTTCCATGATGTTTTCCTGATCAAAGCGTGACAGTCGGACTGGCTTTGGGGTGGCTCAGCCACCCAGCTTGGCGCGGAAGAAAGGGGCGAGCACCGACACCGCCTCGTCCACGTACTTGGGCACGTCGTACAGCGACATGTGGTTGGCGCCTGCGACGACGTGCAGCGTCTTGTCCGTGCTCGCGGCACGCGCCAGCAGGTTGTCGCTCATCCACTTGCTGCCCGCCACGCTGCCGGCGACGGCCAGGATGGGCTGGGTCAGGAAGGCCTCGGCCAGGTGGTAGGCGTCGTAGGTGATGATCTGGTTCAGGTTGCGGGCCAGCGCATAACCCGGTGCACGCGGGTGCTCGGCGCGGGACGTGTGGTAGTACTCCCAGGCCTCGGCCAGCTCAGCGTTGGGCGCGTCTTCCTTCTTCAGCGGGGCCAGCGGGATGGTGACGAGCTCAGGCTTGCCGGCGTCCGAGGTGCGAGCGTTGGAGCCGAAGTCCAGATAGCCCACGGCATCGGCGTCCTTGACGTTGTTCTCCCAGCCATTGCGGAACATCTGGCCGATGTTCACGGCACTCACCATGCCCAGTGCCTTGATGCGACGGTCGTTGATGGCCGCGTTGGCGCTGTAGCCCGCGCCGGCGCAGATGCCCATGGCGCCGATCTTGGCGGGATCGACGTAGGGCAGCGTGGTCAGGTAGTCGATGACGGCGCTGACGTCTTCGGCGCTGACATACGGGTTCTCAAGCTGGCGCGGTTCGCCCGAGCTCGCGCCCTGGTAGGAGCGGTCGAACGCGATGGCGACCAGACCGTTCTCGGCCAGCTTGCTGGCATACAGGCCGGCGGTCTGCTCCTTCACACCACCGCCCGGATGGGAGACGACGACGGTCGCGTACTTCTTCGATTCGTCGAAGCCGGCAGGGAAGTGGATGGTGGCAGCCATCGTGATGCCCTGGCCGTTGAGGTTCTTGAAGGTGACGTTGGTAGACATGGATTCGCTCCGGGGGAGGTTGAAGACGTCGTCTGATTGCTGCGACGTGAGTGAATCCTAGGAACTGGATTGACTTTGATAAACGGCCTTTTCCGAACATGACTGCATAGTTAAACTAACCAATATGCCCATCGAGCCGTCATTGCTGTCCTCGCTGACCTGGTTTGCGCACATCGCCCGCCACCGCAGCTTCACCAAGGCAGCAGCAGAAATGGAGGTGACGCGGGCCGCGCTTTCGCAGCACCTGAAGGGGCTGGAGGAGCGTCTGGGCGTGAGGTTGCTGAACCGCACGACGCGGGACATGTCTCTGACCGATGAAGGCCAGCGCTTGTTGGACGTGCTGCAACCCGCGCTGACCGCCGTTGAAAGGGCCGTTTCCGAACTGGGCGAAGCGCACGAAGAGCCGTCCGGGCTGATCCGCATGAACTCATCCCGCATTGCCGCCCGTCTGCTCATCGAGCCGTACCTGGGCGAGTTGCTGGGGCGCTATCCCAAGCTGCGACTGGAACTCGTGATGAACGATGGCTTGTCGAACATCGTTGCCGACGGCATGGACGCGGGCCTACGACTGGGCGGGAGCCTGGACGAACACATGGTGGCCGTGCCGGTCACACCGCCGATTGAAATGGCGGTGGTGGGCTCTCCGGCCTACTTCGAGCGGTATGGCCTGCCGGAATCGCCGGCCGACCTGATGCGCCACAACTGCCTCGCCTACCGCTTCACTTCAAGTGGCACGCTGGACCGCTGGTCGTTCACGTCACCGGACGCGGAAGGCTGCACGGTGGTGTTCGATCCCAGAGGCAGCGCCGTCTTCAATGATGACGAGAACATGCTCAACGCTGCGCTGCAGGGTGTGGGTTTGATCAAGTACCTGGACATCTGCATCCGCCAGCACTTGGCAGATGGGCGGCTGGTCCGGGTCCTTGCTTCCTGGTGCCGACCGTTTCCGGGCTTCTATCTCTACGTTGCGTCGCGCGCGCAGATGCCAGCCAAGGTCAGAGCGCTGATGGATTTCCTCGTCGAGCGACGTGAGCAACTCGCGATGGACGGGCATCGACCCTGAGTCGGCCGCAGCGCAGCGCGCAGCCGAATGAACACCGTCCGGAGGTGGCTGGTCAGCCGCAAAGCCGCCGCTGGTGAATGACCGGCTTCAGCCTTGAGCCGCCATCCACCTTGCCAGTCCCCCTGACGCCTGCCCCATACAAGCGGGTGAAGCCAGGCTGATCTTCGCCAGACCCACGACCAAAAAACAAAATGCCGGACGCCTCAAGGGTCTGGCATTTTCCATGAATAGGAAACGTACTCAGCCGCACCACCCGCGCTCGCAAAGACGCCAGGCACGCCACAAGACACCACGTACATAACTTACCAAACATACAGACAACCCACCACCCCAGCCGACCCACAGCAAGAACGCCCTGCCGACCACCCCCAAAAGTACGAGCCCCCAACGCTAGCCAGCGCCTGGGCTTGCGGCGAGAATTTCAATTCGTTACGAATTGCTGGCAGGCCCTGCGGCCTGCCCTGAAGCCTCATCATGATTCTTCGTCGCCTTGCCTGGTTTGTCGCCGCCCTGCTCCTGCTGACAGCGGCCTGGAGCGCCAGAAACTCTGAATTCGTGCGCGGCCTGCTCGGCCCCGGTGAACAGAAAGCCAAGCCCTTCCAGTTCGACAACGGCACGCGGCGTGAATTCCCCGAGCCGGTTCAGGCCAAGCCCGGCCAGCCTCCCGCCCTGCCCCAGGGTGCCCTGCGCAAATGCCAACGCGGCGGCGAGACGGTGTACACCGATGTGGCCTGCCCGCGCGGCTACACGCAGGCCGGGGTGTCGGGCGGCACGCTCAATGTAGTGCGTGATCAGGCCCAAGCGGCGCCCAAGGCCGCCACCGCGGCCAGCGGCGCGGCCTCGGGCCCGCATGCCCGGCTGCAGCAGGCGCTGGACCTCAAGCCCGATGAGCAACTGCGCCAGCGCATCATGGAGCGCGCCATCCAGTCCGAGGGCCGGTAAAGCGCTAAAACGCAGGCGATGACGGCGGTGGCGTACCCGTAGAAGCCGCGTTCATTGCCGGCCTGCTTGAGGCACAGGGCGATGTACTCGACCGTGCCACCGAACACCGCCACCGCATCGAGCACGGGCACGCCCACGCCGGTGCTGTGGAGGCTGGATCCACCCCGCCCCACCCCACCCATACGCCTGTTCCCACCCACCGTGGCCCCGCGTTGCGCAAACGCCGCAGCTGCCGAGGGCTTTCTTGAGCTAGCTCAAACAGGCCCCGGGCCTGGATTTGGAGCGATTTCAAGTTTGCGCGAGATCAAGGGTTAACCCCTTGCCGGCCGCTTCAATAGCGACATCGGGACTGGATCCCATCACTTGGAAACGCTGCAAACATGAACAAGCTCGCTACCTCCCTCGCTGTCATCGCTCTGGCCTGCACCAGCCTCGCCGCCCAAGCCCAACAAGAAGGCAACTGGCTGGTGCGCGCCCGCGCCGTGAACCTGGATTCGGCCAACGGTGGCTCCACCAACCCCGACCTGAAGCTGAGCGTCAACAACAAGGTGATCCCCGAGCTGGACATCAGCTACTTCATCACCCCCAATATCGCGGCCGAACTGATCCTGACCTATCCGCAAAGCCATGACATCAAGTCCAACGACGTCAAGATCGGTACCCTGAAGCACCTGCCCCCGACCCTGTCGCTGCAGTACCACTTCATCCCCACCGGCACCTTCCGTCCCTACGTGGGCCTGGGCGTGAACTACACCAACTTCTCGGAAGTGAAGTTTGACGCCGCCGTCGACACCGCCCTGCATCCCAGCATCAAGCACAGCAGCTGGGGCCTGTCGGCCCAGATCGGCGCCGACATCCAGATCGCCAAGAACTGGTATCTGAATGTGGACGTGAAGAAGGTGCAAATCGGCACCAAGGTCTACTCCAACGGCACTGAAGTCGGCGACTTCAAGGTCGACCCCTTGCTGATCGGCGTGGGCATCGGCACCCGCTTCTGATCGCAGTCAGATCGCCTCAGCCGCCGGCCAAGCCCGGCGGCTTTTTTTTGGCTTTTTGCGGCATCGGAATCGCAAATCCAAAAACAGAAGTCTCGCAAGCCCCCCCACCCCTCCCCCAAAAGGAGCGTGCCAAAACATACACAAGAAATTGGAGGTTATGCCAGAGAATTTCAGCACAAACCCCTAGCTGATTTCCCTCATATGGCGCTGCGACTCATTTTCTGGACCGCCCTCCTCTCCCTGGCCCTGGGCTATCACTGGCGTTACGGCAAGCCTGCGCCGAGCCAGCCCGTGCCGCAGATCGAGGTGCAGGCGGCCAAGCCTTTTGTGTTCAATAACGGCAGCCGGCGCGACGACGAGCCCGCCCCCCCAGCCAGCCCAGCCGCTCAGCCCAAACGAGTCGCCAAGACCGCCGAACCGGCCCCCGGCACCTTGCGCAAATGCGCCATGGGCAAGGAGGTGAGCTACACCTCGATGAACTGTCCCTCGGGATTCACCAACACCCAGATCACGGGCGGCACCATCAATGTGGTGGACGGCCCGGCGCCGGCCTTGCGGGAGCAGGCCAACGATGCCGGGTCCTGAATGGATGCTTACGAAGCCAGCGCCGCAAACGCATCCCGCGTCATGTTCTCGGGACCACCCTGGGCGCGGCAGACGACATCGTCTTCGATGCGCACGCCGCCGAATTTGCTGAGCTGGGCGACCAGGCTCCAGTCCACCGCCGCGGCGGCCGGCGTGGCCTTGAGCTTGTCCAGCAGGGTCGGGATGAAGTAAAGCCCGGGCTCTATGGTCACCACCATGCCGGCGGCCAGCGGGCGGGTCAGGCGCAGATAGGGGTGGCCCTCGGGCTTGGGCGCGACGGCGCCCCTGTCGTCGGCCATGAAGCCGCCCACATCGTGCACCTGCAGGCCGATCAGATGGCCGATGCCATGGGGGAAGAAGGTCGAGGTCACGCGCTGCGCCAGCTGCTCCTCCACGCTCAGCTTGACCACGCCCAGCTCTTGCAGAATGCCGGCCACCTTGGCATGGGTGCTCAGATGGATGCTGCGGTAGTCGACACCGGCACGCACCTCGTCCACCAGGGCCAGCTGGGCGCGCTCCATCGCGTCCAGCAAGGCCTGGAAGTTCGCGTCGCCGGCGCCCCATGTGCGGGTGATGTCGGAGGCATAACCGTTGACCTGAGCGCCCGCATCGATCAGCAGGGAGCGCGACTCAGCCGGCGCTTGCGCGTCCTGGTACTGGTAGTGCAGAACGGCGCCATGCTCGTTGAGGCCAACGATATTGGTATAGGGCAGATCGCGGTCGGTGTGGCCGCTGGCGGCCAGATAGGCGCGGTGGATGTCCAGCTCGGAGGCACCGGCCAGAAAGGCCTTGCGCGCGGCCAGATGGGCGGGCACGGCGCGGCGTGAGGCGGCGCGCATCTGCGCCAGCTCGTACTCGGTCTTGTAGGCGCGCTGGTAGTGCAGGATGTTCAGCAGCTCGGGCGGGTTGTTAGGCAGCACACCGGCCAGGGCGGCATCGGCCTCGCCGATGATGGCCAGGCGGCCCGGCACTTGCAGATGGGCGGCAGCGTCCTCGGCACGCTGGATCAGCACCAGCTCCACATGCGCCAGCCATTCGCCGCTGGGGTCGGCCGGCGGCACATGCCAGAAATCATCCGGCTGGTAGTACACGAGGCGCGGCTTGTGGCCGGGGCGGATCAGCAACCAGCTGTCCGGGTGATTGACCAGGGGCAGCCAATGCTTGAAATGCGGGTTAGGCGCGAAGAGATAGGGCCTGTCGTCCAGAAAGGCGAGCTTCTCAACGCCGGAGGCGATCAAGAGGGCATCGAAGCCGCAACGCGCCAGGGCCTGCTCGGCCTGTGTTTGCAGAAGGGTCAGGTGTTGCTGGTAGGTGGTGCTCATGCGGGCCATTGTCATGCATATCAAAAGCTCAAGCGGTGGCGTCCAGACGCGCTCTTGCGAGCCTGGCCTGCAGGCGCTGGGCCGCAAAATCCACAAAGCTGCGCACCTTGGCGCAGGCGCGGCGGCCCTCCGGATGGACCAGGGAAACCGGCAGGGGCAAGGGCTCATAAGCGGCCAGCACGACCCGCAACTGCCCGCGCTCGACCGCCTCCGCCACCTGATAGGACAAGGCCCGCGCCAGGCCATGGCCGGCGATGGCGGCCTGGATGCAGGGTTCGACACCGCTGAAACTCAGCGGCATGCGAGGCTGCGGCCCCTGCACCAGCCGGTCCGGCCGCGAGGCCTGCGCCGCCAGCAGCCAGGGCGCGGGCGGCCCGCCGTTATGCGCCACACCCAGGGCCTGGTGCCGGCCCAGATCGGCCGGGCAGGCGGGCTCGCCATGGCGGGCCAGATAGTCGGGCGCGGCCACGATGACACGCCGCACCTCGCCCACCCGCAGCGCACAAAGGCTGGAATCGGGCAAGTGGGAGATGCGCAAGGCCAGGTCCACGCCCTCTTCCAGCAAATGCACCACCCGATCGACCAGCAAGGCCTGCGCCGTCAGCTGCGGCTGGGCCTGCAAAAACTCCAGTAAAACGGGGGCCATATGCAGGCGGCCGAACAGCACCGGGGCGGTGACGGTCAGATGGCCCTGGGGCAGCAGATGGGCGCCGCTGGCCTGCGCCTCCGCCTCCTGCAAATCGCCCAGCAAACGGCGGCAATCGCTCAGATAGCGGGCACCGACCTCGCTGAGCCGCAGCTGGCGGGTCGTCCGGTGCAAGAGCCGCACGCCCAACTCCTCTTCCAGGGCCGCCACGGCGCGCGTCACCTGCGAGGCGCTCAGGCCCAGCAAACGCGCGGCAGAGGCAAAGCTCTGCGCCTCGGCCACGGCCACAAAAACACGCATCGCATTCAGCTTGTCCATAGGCTCAGTATTGCATCCGCCGCAACAATCAATTGCGACCCAGACCTATTCCAGTCAGGCAAGCCCGCTTTTACGCTCTAGCCATCCGCAACCCATCAGCGTCAAACCATGAACGGAAACACCCTGTCCAGCGCCCCAAGCCCGTCCTTGCGCCTGCATCACTACGCCCTCTCGGGCCACTCCCACCGCGTTCACCTCTTCCTCAGCCTGCTGCGGCTGCCGGTGGAACTGCGGGCGGTGGATCTGCCGAGCGGGCAGCAAAAAAGCCCCGCCTTTCTGCGCCTGAATCCCTTTGGCCAGGTGCCGGTGCTGGAGGATGGCGAGCTGGTTCTGGCCGACAGCCAGGCCATCCTGGTGTACTTGGCACTGCGCTACGACCCAAGCCGGCAGTGGCTGCCCGAGGCGGCGCAGGCCAATGCCGAAGTCCAGCGCTGGCTCAGCGCGGCGGCCGGCCCGCTGGCTTTCGGCCCGGCCCACGCCCGGGTCGGCCGCTTGTTCAATCTGCCCATCGAGGCCCGTGCCTACGAGCTGAGCCAGAAGCTGTTCACGGCCATGGAAGAGCGGCTGCGGGAGCAGGCCTTCATCGCCTCCCGGGCGCATGCCACCATCGCCGATCTGGCGCTCTACGGCTACACGGCCGCCGCGCCCGAGGGCGGCATCCTGCTGGACGACTACCCCGCCATCCAGGCCTGGCTGGGCCGCATCGAAGCGCTGCCGGACTTCATCCCCATGCCCCGCGCGGCCCTGCCAGCAACACCCGGCGAGGCTCGGCCATGAACGCCAGCCCATCGCCCATCCATGCCGGCGAGCGGCGCATGCACCAGCAACTGGGCCTGGAGGAATTCATGGCCCAAAGAGCGCCGCTGATGATTCGGCGCGAAATGCCGGAGCAGCACCGGGCCTTTTTCGAACTGCTGCCCTGGCTGCTAATCGGCGGCCTGGACGCACAGGCCCAGCCCTGGGCCAGCTTGCTGGCGGGCCCGCCGGGCTTCGCCCATTCGCCCTCGCCCGACTGCCTGCAGCTCGACGCCGAGCCGCTGGTCGGCGATCCCCTGGCGGCAAGCTGGCAGCTCGGCGCCCCCATCGGCCTGCTGGGCCTGCAGGCCCATACCAAACGGCGCAACCGCCTGAACGGCAGGCTGCTGGCCGCCGAGGCCGGGCGCCTGAGCATCGGCGTCAGCCAGAGCTTTGGCAACTGCCCCAAATACATCCACCCCCGCGAGGCTTTTTTTGCACCGGCGCAAGAAGCCCGCAATGCCCCGCCCATCAAGCTGGGGCCGGCCCTGAACGAGCGGGCCCGCCAGATCATCCGCTCGGCCGACACCTTCTTCATCGCCAGCGCCTCGGCGCAAGCCGGCGACGTTGCGGCTCCGGCCAGCGAGGGCGTCGATGTCTCCCACCGGGCCGGCCCGCCAGGCTTTGTGCGCTTGAGCCAGGATGCGCAGGGCGCTTGCCATTTGGACGTGCCCGACTACCCCGGCAATCAGCTGTTCAACACCCTGGGCAATGTGCTGGTGCAGGAGCGGGTCGGCCTGTTGTTCATCGAATTCCACAGCGGCAGCCTGCTGTGGTTGAGCGGCCTAGCCTTTGTGGAGATGCAGGACCAGGCCCTGATCCAGCAGTTCGACTCGGCCCAGCGCCTGCTTCGAATCAAGCTCGCCCAGGGCTTGCTGGGCGAACAGGCCGCCCCTTTGAGATGGCGGGAGCCCTCTTCCTGTCCCTGAGCCTCAGCCCCGTTTGTCCCAGACCACGCCCTCCTCGGTCAGCATGGCGTCCAGCGGCATATCGTGGGGCTGGGCTTTCAAAAGCATCTGGAAGCCGTGGGCATAAGCCAGGCCGGCGGTGGCGGGGCGCGGCTGCAGGGCGGCCAGGGTGCGGTCCATGAAGCCGCCGCCATAACCCAGGCGCAGGCCGCAAGGCCCGTAGCCCAGGCAGGGCACCAAGAGCAACTGGGGTTGGAATTCCTCGGTGTCCTTGGGTTTCAAGATGCCGTAGGCGTCTTCCTCCATCGGGCAGCCGGGGTACCAGACCCGAAAGCTCAGCGTGCCATGGGCCTTGTCCACCACCGGCAGGCCTATGCGTCTCGCAGGGTCAGATTCGCTCCAGCGGTACAGGGCCGGCAAGGGGTCGAACTCGCCCTTGATGGGCCAGTAAGCGCCAATGGTCAACTCCCGGCGCGGAATCAGCCAGGCGCGCAAGACGCTTTGCAAGACCTCGGCCCGCTCCAGGCGGTCGGGCATGTCCAGTCGTTCCTGAATCAGTTTGTGACGCAGGGCGCTGCGATCGTTCAAATCCACAGAGGTCTCCAACAGCCGGGCTGGGCCTCATTGTGCAGGACACGCCCGCCGGCGCAGGCAGGGGTTTTGCGCAAATAATCGGCTCACTACATCGCAAAGGCCCGCAAGCCATGAACGCCAAAGACGAATTCACCCGCCACTGTGCCGAATTGCTGGAGGGCCTGGGCCCCGTGCGCACCCGCCGCATGTTTGGCGGCCACGGCGTCTATGTGGACGATTTGTTCGTCGCCATCATCATCGACGAGCAGCTCTATCTGAAGACCGACGCCCAGAGTCGCCCGCAGTTCGAGGCCCAGGGCTGCCAGCCCTTCCGCTACCAGCGCGAGGGCGAGACCCACAGCCTGGGCTACTACCGCCCGCCCGAAGAAGCCATCGACTCCCCCGCCCTGCTGCGCCCCTGGGCCCGCCTGGCCCAGGAAGCGGCCCTGCGGGCCCAGGCGGCCAAGCTGGCCAAGCCAGTGAAGAAGCAACAGCCGGGCAAGGCCGCCAGCGTCAAGCGGCCAGCTGGCGGCTCCAGCCGAGCGCCGGCCGCAGCGTCTTCTTCAGCCAGGACCAAGGCGCGGACGAAGTCCTAAGCACTGGCTTGCGCGCCTGCGGCGCAGCACAGGGCGGCACCAATAGCTGGAACTGGGCCGAAGGCCAGGCCTCCAGCACCACCTCCTCGCCCGAGGCCAGGCGCAGGCTTGTGCCCGGCTCCAGCCACAAGTCTTGCGGCACCACACCGAGCCGGCTCGGTTTTTGTGTCAGCCAGACCCGGCCGGAGGTCACGACCAGCTCGCGCGGGCCGGGGCCAACGATGAAGGCCAGGGCTTGGCCGGGCCGCAACTGCCACAGGGCCGGGCTCGATGATGCTGTTGATGGCATTTGTTTTTCTTGCAGATTGCTCATGATTGTTCACCCCCGTCTTGCCGCCAGCCGCCCCTCGTCTGCCACCGGCACACGCTCTGGTTTCCTGGCTTGGCATGGCTGAATACTAGGGCCGACCCCTAGCAGCGTCCAATGAGTTCGCCGCGCCGGATTGATACCATTTGCGCATGAATCAGCCCAGCCCCGGCCTGCGCCAGCGCCCCTTGTCCATCGGCCCTTTGCGGGCCTTCGAGGCGGTCGCCCGCCACCTCAGCTTCCGGGCGGCGGCGGATGAATTGCATCTGACCCAATCGGCCATCAGCCGTCAGATCCGCTCGCTGGAAGAAGAGATAGGCTGCAGCCTGTTCCTGCGCGGCACCCGTTTCGTGGAGTTGACCAGCGACGGCGCCGTGCTGAAAGCGAGCGCCCAGGCCTTGCTGGAGCGGCTGGACCAGACGGTGCGGCAGATCCGCCAGGCGCGCGGGCGGCGGGTCGTCAACGTCACCACCTTCGCCTCCTTCGCCTCGCTATGGCTGATCCCGCGGCTGGAGGCCTTCCAGCGCCAGCACCCGGACATCGACATCCGCGTCTCGGCCCACGATATCGTGCAGGACCTGGACGATGGCGAGGTCGATGTGGCCCTGCGTTACGCCGTGGCCGAGCGCATGCCGGCCGAGGCCCAGCGCCTGTTCGGCGAAACGCTAACGCCGGTGATCAGCGCCATGCTGGCGCGCCAGATCGCGGCCGGCGCGGCGCCCCGCATGCAGGCGCCCGGCGATCTGCAGGCCCACACCCTGGCCGAGGAAGACGACCAGCGCCCCAGCGCCGAATACCTGAGCTGGCGCCACTGGCTGCGCCTGCAGGGCGCGGCCGAGACCCAGCCGCGGCGCTGGATGTACCTCAACTTCACCTACCAGCAGATTCAAGCGGCACTGGCCGGCCAGGCCGTGGCCCTGGCCCGGCTGGCCCTGGTGTCGGAGCAGCTGCGCAGCGGCGATCTGGTCGAGCCCTTCGGCCCCGCCGCCCGCACCCACAGCCCTTACGCCTACTGGCTGCTGCAGGCCAGGCAGAGCCAGCCGCGCGCCGAGGTGCAGCTGTTTTGCGACTGGATCCTGCAAGAAGCCCGGCTCAGCCGGCAGCAGATCGGCGAGCCGGATTAGGGTCTGTTAGCGCTAACAGGCCCTAGAGCCCCCTCACCGAACGCCGTTGGCGATCAACCAGGCCTGGTACTCCTGCCACAGCGGCGCCACCGGGCTGCCACCGGCGCAGACCTGGGTCAGGCGGTCCCAGCTCCAAGGCGTGGTCGTGCCGGGCTTGCCCAGCTGATTGGCGCAATAGGTGAAGTTGCCAAAACCCTTTTGCTGCTGAATCCAGGCGAAGAAGAAGGCCGTGGTCTTGTAGCTGTCGGTCCAGCTGCCGCCCGAGTGCCGCTCCGACAAGGGGATGTACCCATTCAGATAGCGCACCGTGTCGGCCAGGCCTTCGATGGCGGGCAAGTCGATGCCGGTCGAATGCTGATAAGCATGCGTCATCTCGTGGAAGAGGATGCCGCGCACCTCCTCGGCCACATTGCCGCCGGCCGCCGCGATGCGCTCCAGATGAAAGGCATTCACCGCCACCGTGATGCGCGGCGGGTCGCCCGCCTTCCAGGCAACGCCCGTGGGGTCCTGGGCCCAGCGCTCGATGCGCAGCTCCAGGGTGTCGAAGGCCGGCACCTCGCCGGGCGTCTTGTAAAGCGTCTTGACCACGCTCTGGGCAATCGCGCGGATATAGCCGGTGGGATCGGGCACCAGTTGATTGAACAAATTGCCACCGGGCGAGCCGTCGTTGACAAAGCTCAGATTGGGCGAGCTCACCGCCGACCAATTGGCCCCGCTTTGCGCCAGCGTGGCCAGCAGGCTGGCGCCGCTGTAGGCGCTATAGCCCTTGAGCAGGACAAAGTAGCGCCCCGCCTGGCTGAGGTTGACGCTGCACTGCTCGTTATTGGTCTGGCCCTCGCTCTTGCAGTCGTAGCTGCTGGTGCTGGCCGGCTGTCCATAACGCAGATACAGATCGGCATCGCCACTGCCGCCGCTCAGGGTCACATTCAATGCCGCGCCGCCCACCGGCACATCGATGCGGAACTGCTTGCTGCCGCCGCTGGCATCGGCCAGGCCGCCCTGCGCCACGCCCAGGGCCAGCGGTGTGATGCTGTCGCCGGCCGCATCCAGGCTGCCGATCAACTCGGCCTCGGCCAGTTGCAACTCGGCGGCGCCGTTATTGCGGGTGATATTGAGGCGGAAGTACTGATAGGCGGGAGCGTTCGCCACGGCAAACACCCGACGCTGCAGGCGGCCCGCAAAGGTCTGGCCTCGCTGGCTGTCCAGCAAGGCCCAGTTCTGACCGTCGCTGGAGCCCTGCAACTGCCAATCCAGCGGGTCTCGCCCCGGCTCATCATTGGCGCTGATCAGGCTGTAGCTGCTCAGCTTGGCCTTCTTGCCTGCTCCCAAGTTGTAGGACACCCAGCCGGTGGGCTGAAAAGTCAGCCATTTGCTGCTGGTGTTGTTGTCGAACAATTGCACCCTGCCTTCGTTCGGCAGGTTCTCGCCCGAGGCCTGGATCTGCGCGGCGATGGGGGCGCTCAAGTCCGCAGGCGCAGCGACAGCAGCGGCCGCGAGCGCAGGTCTGGCTTGGGCCAGCAAGCCGCGAGCACTTGCCGCCGGGGCTGCCGCGGAGGCCTGGCATTGCAGACCACTCAAGGCTTGGGCCTGCGCCTGAGCCAGGCTGAGGGCATTGGCACGCTTGCCACTGACCGAGGCCAGGCGCGCCTTCACCTGGGCGGCACTGCAGCCCGGCGCATGGGCTTGCAGCAAACCCAGATCGGCCGGACTGGGCGTAGCCGTGGCTTGCTGCGCTTGCGCGCCTGCGCTCGTCAATAGCGCGAGTGCCCAGGCGGGCCCAATATGACGTTTGAATATAAAGTTAGCCAATTGCAGTCTCCGATGATTTGGTATTGGTAAAAAGCTTTGCGAACAAGTCGCAAAGCGCCCAAATTCTGCGGAGACCGCCCGGTCTTGGCGATGAGCAATAGCTCGTCCTGGTCTAGAGAAATCCGCGGCTAGGACTATCCCTCAATGGGCTTGACTAGGGCCTGTTAGCCCCCTGCCGCGAGAGCCAAGCTCAGCCGGACTGAGGCAGCAGCTGCGCCAGCAGCTGGCGCACAAAAGGCTTTTCCAGCACCGGCTTGCGATAGCTGAGGTAGTAGATCTGCGGCGCCGGCAGGGCCGCCTCGGGCAGACTCAGGGGGGCGACGAGGTGGCCGGCCTGCAGGTCTTGCTCGACCAGCTCGCGCGGCGCCAGCGCCAGGCCCAGGCCCAGGCGGGCGGCCTCGATGCACATCAGGCTGTTGGCAAAACTGGCGCTGCCGGCCAGGACCTGCTCCTGCACGCCCAGGCCTTGCAGGCAGGCGGACCAGCCGGGGTAGTCGGCCATGCCTTGCAAGGGCCGGTCGTGCAGCAGGCGCAGGCGGCTCCAGTCGCTGTGCGCGCCCAGCTTCGTCACGCCCAAGGCCTTCAGATAGGCCGGGCTGCAGACGGGCAGGATCTCGCTGCGGAAGAGCTCATGGCTGCAGACCTCGGCGCCCACGCCGGGCTGGTAGTCCAGCAGCAGGTCCTGGCGCTCGGGGTCGCGGTCCAGCTCGGTCTCGATCTCCAGATGGCAGAAGGGCAAGGCGTCCATCAGGGCTGGCAGGCGCGCCAGCAGCCAGCGATGGCAGAGCATGGGCCGCACCGACAGGCGCACGCTCTCCAGCTGGCGCCCGCGCAGGCCCTGGGTGGCCTGGCGCAGGATGCTGAAGGCCTCGCTGACCAGGGGCAGATAGCGCTCGCCCTCGGCCGTCAGGCGCAGGCGCTTGACCTCGCGCACAAACAGCTGCACGTCCAGATAATCCTCCAGCTGTTTGACATGCAGGCTGACCGCCCCCGGCGTGACGAACAGCTCCTTGGCCGCCGCGGTAAAGCTGAGCTTGCGCGCCGCCACCTCGAAGGCGCGCAAGGCGTTCAGCGGCGGCAGGCGCTCTTTCAGCACCGGGCGCAGGGATTCGAGGCTGGCGCGCTGGCTGCTCATGCTGCGGGGTAAGGCGTCTGGCTATAGGGCCGGGCGGCGGGCGCGCTGGCCCAGGCCCGGTTCGGCTCGGCCTGCATGCTGAAGACCAGCTCGCCGCCGGCCATCAAGTCCGCGTGGCGCAGATAGCTCACATCATGAGCCTGGCCATTGAGATGGACGGCGCCGATGTAGTCATGGCCCGGGCCAAGGCCTTCGGCGCGCACCGTGAAGACGCGGCCATTGGGCAGGGTGAGGCTGGCGCGCTGCACAAAGGGCCGGCCGATCACATACTCGTTGCTGCCCGGCGCCACCGGGTACAGCCCCAAGGCGGTGAACAGCAGCCAGGCCGACATCTGACCCAGATCGTCATTGCCCGCCAGGCCGGCCGGGCCGCTGGCGTATTGCATGGGCAGGATCTGGCTGAGGCGCTGCTGCGTCTTCCAGGGCGCGCCGGCATAGGCGTAGAGGTAGGCGATGTGGTGGCTGGGCTCGTTGCCATGGGCGTAATGGCCGATCAGGCCGGAGATGTCCTCCATATGCGAGTACATCTTGGGATTGGTCTCGGCCTCGAAGATCTGGTCCAGGCGCTGCACCAGGCCGGCGTCACCGCCCAGATTGCCGACCAGGGCCGCGCAGTCATGCGGCATATACCAGCTGTACTGCCAGGCGCTGCCCTCGGTGTAGTCGCTGCCGTAGCCGGCGGCCGTGGGGTCGAAGGGCAGGCGGAACTGACCCTCGCTGCTCTTGCCCCGCACAAAGCCGGTGGCCGGGTCCAGCAACTGGCGGAAGCTCTGGGCGCGCAGGTAGTAGCGCGCCGCCAGCGAGTCCTCGCCCAGGGCCTCGGCCATGCGGGCCAGGGTCCAGTCGTCGAAAGAGTATTCCAGGGTCTTGGAGGCGCCCTCGCCCTCTTTGTCGAAGGGCACATAGCCGTATTGCAGATAGTCGCCAATGCCGCCGTAGGGCGCGTACTCGGCGCTGGCCTGCATGGCCGCGAGGGCGGCCTGGGCGTCAAAGCCGCGCAAGCCCTTGAGGTAGGCGTCGGCGATCACCGGCAGGGCGTGGTAGCCGATCATGCACCAGGTCTCCAGGCCATGGAATTGCCAGACCGGCAAGATGCCATGCGGGCTGTGCCGCTGCGAGGCCAGCAGGGAGTTGATGAAGTCGCTGTTGCGCTCGCCGCTTTGCGTCAGCAGCAGCCAGGGGTGCAGGGCGCGGTAGGTGTCCCACAAGGAGAAGGTCGAGTGGTAGCGGAAGCCGGGGCCAAAGTCCTGAGCCTGGTGGACGGCGTTGTCGGGGCCGCGGTAGCGGCCGTCCAGGTCCATGAACAGGCTGGGTGCCTGGCAGGCGTGGTAGTGGGCGGTGTAGAGGCTGCTGCGCAGGGCGGGATCGGCCGCGATGTCCAGCACGGCCAGGGTGTCGGCCCAGGCCTGGGCGGCGGCCTGGCGCTGGGCCTCGAAGTCCCAGCCCGGCAGCTCGGCCAGATTGGCGATGGCGCCCTCCTCGCTGACGGCCGAGATGCCGACCTTGAGCAGCAGTTGCTGGTCGGCCGGGATGTCGAACTCGAAGGCCGCCACCAGGGCGCGGCCCTCCAGCACGCGCTTCTGATGCGGCTCGCGGCCGGGGGTGCGGAAGCCGCGGTACTCCACATCGGTCTCGGTGTTATGGAATTCATGGCGCGCCAGCGGGCGGGCGAACTCGATGGCGAAGAAGAG
Organism: Roseateles oligotrophus; assembly: GCF_014204525.1. Classification (GTDB taxonomy): domain Bacteria; phylum Pseudomonadota; class Gammaproteobacteria; order Burkholderiales; family Burkholderiaceae_C; genus Paucibacter_A; species Paucibacter_A oligotrophus_A. Next base: position 86,783 of record NZ_JACHLP010000010.1, on the reverse strand, counting down.
CTGGCGGCCCGCCGCCCAGCCACGCGTCTCGCGCATGCCGGTGAGCAGCTGGGGCGTGCGCAGGCGCAGGCGCGACCAGAGGTTTTTGCCGGGGTGGTGGTAGACGCTGCTGCGCAGGTCCAGCAGCAGCTTTGGCTGGGCGCCGGGCTCGAAGTGGTAACGGTGCAGGCCGACGCGGTCCGAGCAGGTCAGCTCCACATCGACCTCATGGTCCAGCAGGCGCACGGCGTAATAGCCAGGTTGAGCGCGCTCCTGCTCGTGCGAGAAGCGCGAGCGATAGCCGCTCAGCGCGCGCTCGGGGTAGCCAGGCTCCAAGCGGGTGGGGCCGGTGAAGGGCATGAGCAGCACATCGCCCAGATCGCCATGGCCGGTGCCGGAGAAATGGGTGTGCGAGAAGCCGAGGATGGAATCGTCCTCGTAGCGGTAGCCGGCACACCAGGGATAGGCCTGACGATGGTGGCGGTGCTGGGTGTCCGGGCCCAGCTGCACCATGCCGAAGGGCCGGGTGGCGCCGGGGTGGCAGTGGCCGTCGCCGCCGGTGCCGATGAAGACATCAACCGCGGCATAGGCCGAATCAGCCGCGAACTGGCCAGCCAGGCCTTGGGGCTGGGAGGGCGTGTTGAAAATAGACATGGTCGGGAATGCAGGGCCGCGAGCGGCCCATGGGAATTTCAAGGTGCAGCCATGCTAGTGGCGACTGGGCCCCAGCGCACGGCTGCTTGCTGCGATTGTTTCTGGGGGCTGTGGCCAGTTTTTCAGAAACGGTAGCTGCCGCTCAGGTAAACCGTCCGCATCATCGGGCTGGCATAGCGCGAGTCATAGCCGACCTGGTGGCCCGAGCCCGAGCGCAGGCTCAGCGGCGGCGCCTGGTTGAGCAGGTTCTTCACACCCAGGCGCAGCTCCAGCTGCTTGTTGAAGCTGTACAGGCCTTGCCAGTCCACGGTGTAGTAGGCGGGCACGTCCAGCGTCAGCGTGGTGTTCTTGCCGGTCTGCAGATCGCGCACCGGCGCCTTGCGGTCCTGGTAGCCCGAACGCATATTCAGGGTCAGGGCATTGCTGAGCGCGCCCGAGTCCACCGTCAGCGTGGCGCGCGAGATATTGCGCGCCGTGACGGCACCGTTCTCGCCATAACGGCCCAGGCTGTCGGTGAAATCGTCGGTGGTGCCGGCGCGGGTGTAGGAGGATTCGATCATATAAGTGCCGCTGATCTCCCCCGTTACGCGGCCAAAATCCATATGGGCGCGGGCGATGAAGTTCCAGTCGATGCCGCGGTAGACGGCCTGGCCGATATTGGTGGCCACATTGCGGAAGGCGTAGTAGGCCTTTTTCTCCTTGGGCTGCTGATAGGTGGTGAACAGCTCTTTGTACTTGGCCGGGTCGGCGAAGGCCTGCTCCTCCGAGACGCCGGAGACGGCGTCCTTGAGCTTGACCTGCCAATAGTCCAGGCCCGCACCGAACTGGGCATTGGGCTCGAAGCGCAGGCCGAAGGCGGCCTGGGTCGAGGTCTCGGGGCGCAGATTGGCATTGCCGCCGCTCATCTGGGTGTATTGGTCCTGGCCGGCCTTGCAGGCCGGGGTGTCGGGGAAGGGGCAGGGCCAGCGGTTGCCGGTCACGCCAAACGGCACCTCAGGCTGGGCAATGGAGAGCATGGAGGGCGACTTGAAGCCGGTGCCATAGGAGCCGCGCAAGAGCAGCGTGGGCAGCACTTGGTAGCGACCCGCGACCTTGTAGGTGCTGGCGCCCCCGCTCTGGCCCACCGTGGTGTTGTTGAGCTTGTCCTTGACCGCGCTGTTCTTGTCATAGCGCCAGGCGGTGGTCAGCTCCAGGTTCTTGATGAGGGGGATCAAGGCCTCGACGAAGAGGCCGGCCGTCTTGCGCTCCAGGCTATAGGCCTTGGCCGGGTTGTAGTTGTAGATCTCGCCCTGCAAGGCCGCGGCCGAGGGGCTCTGCTCGTAGGCGTAGTTACGCAGATCGCCGCCCAGGCCCAGGCTGAGCGGGCCGGCCGGCAGCTTGTAGAGCTCGCCGGAGGCGCGCACATCCACGCCGGTCAGCGTGGTCTTGGCCGTCTGCGTGGCACCGTGGAAGATGGCGTCCTGCATCAGTTGCTGGACAGCGGGGGTCTGCTTGCCGGCCTCCACAAAGGGGTCGAAGCGCACATTCTTCAGCATGTCCTCGAACTTGTCGGTGCGGAAATAGCCGCCGTCGTAGACCTCGTCGCTGCGGCTGTCGGAATAGGTCAGGCCGCCGCCCAGGGTCCAGCTGCCCAGCTCCCACTCGGCGCCCAGCACGATGTGCTGGGTGTCGAAATGCTGGCGGGTGGTGCGCAGGCCGAAGTCCTGGCCGCGGTAGAAGGCCGTCACATCGGTGGCGGCGGCCAGTTGGGCGGGCGTCAGCCAGGGCTGGATGGATTGCTTGAAATAGGGCGAGTCCAGCGGGATGTCCACCGGCACCGGATTGGCCGCCACCCGCGAGGTGATCTGGAAGCGCGAGAGCGCGATGTCCGAGTACAGGCGCAGCGCCTCCGTGGCCTGCCACTGGCCCGAAACAAAGAGCGTGTCACGCTTGTTCTCGGGATAGATCTCGATGGTGCTGGCGAAGTCGTAGGCACAGCGCTCGGTCAAGGCGGTCTTGGTCTCGCCATTGCTGAGGCTGTAGAAATTGCCGGGCGCGCATTTGTCGCCATGGGCCTTGTAATAAGGGTTGAAGATCCAGCTCTTGAGATTGGCGGCGGGGTCGAAATCCACCTGGGCATTGGCCGGCACGGCATAGCCGCTGGTCTGGTCGTAGATGTAGTTCTTGCCGTCCTTGCTGACGGGCAGGTAGGAGGTGCTGCCGAATTTGCGCTCGGTGGCGGCCAGCTGGCGCTGCTCGTCGTGGCGGTAGGACAGCATCACATTGAAGCGGTCCTTGGCCAGGTCGCCAAAGCCGGCCGTGATGCTGGCATTGCCGCTGCGGCCGCCGCCCTCCAGCGGCAGGCCCAGGCCGGCCTCCAAGTGGACGCCGCGCGCATTCTTCTTCAGCACGAAGTTGATGACGCCGGCAATCGCGTCGGCACCGTAAAGGGCCGAGGCGCCATCGGTCAGCACCTCGACGCGCTCGATGGCGCTGAGCGGAATGGCGTTCAAGTCCACCGCATTGCCCGAGCCGGCCGGCGCCACCCGGCGGCCGTTCAAGAGCACCAGGGTGTAGGAGGCGCCGATGTCATGGATGCTGGCCTCGGCCCGGCCACCGCCGCCGCCGACCGCGCTGTCTATCACCGCAAAGCCCTGCATGGCCGGCAGGCGCTGGATCACCTCGGCCGCCGAGGCTGCACCGCTGCGGGCGATTTCCTTGGCCGTCAGCACCTGCACCGGCAGCGAACCCTCGGAGGCGATGCGCTTGATGGAGGAACCGGTGATTTCCACCCGCTCCAGCTGGGCGGCCTCGGTCTTGGTCTGCGCCTGGGCCGCGCTCAGTGAAGTGCAGGCCGTGGCCAGAAGGGCCAGCGCACGCGCGATATATGTGGGATGGAACATGTCTTGGGTCTCCTCTGGGGTCAAAAGATTCTTTGCACGCTGCGGCCCCGCAAGCAGCCAAGCTGCGCCGATCCAAAAGTCATATGCCGAGCCGAGCGGCGCAGTGTGGTGGGCGCCTTGCGCCCCCACAAGCGAGCAAAGCTGCGGCCAGCCGCCAAGAAAACTGGGGTCAGAACAAACCCCTAACGCAGAAAAGCTGTAGGCCTGGCTCAGTTCTCCTCCATCGCTTTCGCGGCCCGGCGCAAGAAAAATTCGCCTGCCCATCCTCGGCAAGCAGAGGCCCGACCAAGCCACAAGCTTGGCAGCGGCAATCAAAAAAACAGGAGACAAAAAACGATGAAGAAGACTCAGACGGCCGTGGCCGCCGCCTTGCTCGGCCTCATGATGGGCGGCGCCCCCCTCCCGGCCCTGGCGCAAGAGGCCAAGCCCCAAGGCCCCGACAAGGAAGACGCCAAACCCGACGCCGTGCTCAAACGGGTGGAGGTGAGCGGCAGCCGCATTCGCCGCCTGGACGCCGAGACCACCTCGCCCATCGAGGTGATGACGCGCAAGGACATCGAGGCCAGCGGCGCCACGTCCATCGGCGATCTGCTGCGCAACCTCACGTCCAATGGCGCCAGCAATATCAACGAGAACTCGCTGGGCACCTACACGCCCGGCGCGCAGGCCCTGAATATGCGCAATCTGGGCGAGCAGTCCACCTTGCTGCTGGTCAACGGGCGGCGCCTGGCCGCCTACCCGCGCGCCGCCGGTGCCGCCTTCTTCGGCGACCTCAACAGCATCCCGGTCAGCGTGATCGACCGGGTCGACATCATCAAGGACGGCGCCTCCGCCATCTACGGCTCGGACGCGATTGCCGGCGTCGTCAACATCATCCTGCGCAAGGAGTTCAGCGGCCTGGAGCTCAATGCCTCGGCCGGCCGCTCCAAATACGGCGACGCCGGTCGCCGCACGCTGGCCTTGACGGCCGGCATGGGCGATGTGGCGCGTGATCGCTACAACCTCTGGGGCAATCTGGAGCTGATCCAGCGCGACCCTTACTTCCAGGGCAAGCGCAGCGACAGCTATGTGGGCAATCGCGACACCCGGCCCTGGGGCTGGCAGGATGATCGCAGCCGCTACAGCCCGGCCGGCAATCTGCAGATCACCCTGGACAAGCCCTTTCTGGACCCCGCCACCGGCCGCACGGCCTCGCGCTTCATCGTGCCGCTGGACAAGGCCTGCGCCCCCGAGATGTTGGGCGCCCATCCCGCCGCCTCCTACGGTGGCCTGGTGTGCTGGCACGATGAATTCAAGACCACCCAGACGCAGGCCGGTGCCGACTCGCAACGCCTGGCCTTCAATAGCGGCGCGACCCTGGCCCTCAATGCCGAGACCGAGGCCTTTGCGCGCCTGAGCCTGCTGCGCAATACCACCAACTCCATCGGCATCGGCCAGCCCTTCGGCCCCTATCTGCACCCCGACCCCATCCTGCTGCCCAGCCACCCGCAGTACCCGACCCAGGCCATGCTGCCGCCCGGCGCCAGCCTCGCCAATATCGTGCGCGCCGACATCACCTATATGTTCCAGGACACCGGCGGCACCGGCTCGCACACCGTCAGCCAATCGGCCAATGCCATCGCCGGCCTGAAGGGCAGGTTCCAGGGCTGGGACTGGGAAGCCGCCCTCAACCACCAGGTGCAGACGGCCGACGCCACGCGTCGCGGCGAGCTGCTGAAGGCGCCGGTGTTCGAGGCCATCGCCACGGGCAAATACCGCTTCGGCGGCCCCAACTCGCCGGAGCTGCTCGCCTCCTTGCTGGCCGGCACGACGGACAAATTCAAGACCACGCTGACGGTGGCCGATTTCCGCGCCAGCAAGCCCGATCTGTTCCGCCTGCCCACGGGCGATGTGGGCCTGGCCGTGGGCGCCGAGACCCGCAATGAAAGTTATTTCTCCGCGCTCAGCCCGCTGGCCAGCAGCGGCGCCATCCTGGGCATCACCGGCCAGTCCGGCGGCTGGGATGTGGGCCGCCGCGTCAGCGCCGTCTACGGCGAACTGTCCGTCCCCCTGCACAAGACCCTGGAGGCACAAGTGGCCTTGCGGCACGACCACTACAGCGATGTCGGCGGCGTCAGCAAGCCCAAGCTGGCCCTGCTGTGGCGCCCCACCAAGGAGCTGCTGCTGCGCAGCTCCTATGCCGAAGGCTTCCGCGCCCCGAATGTGCTGGAGGTCGCGCCCATCACGAGCGGCGGCTACGTCAATGTGAACGATCCCAAGCGCTGCGATGGCAATGACTGCGGCACCGGCGTCGAGATCCGCACCGGCGGCAATCCGGCCCTCAAGCCCGAGCAGTCCAAGGGTTACTTCCTGGGCTTTATGGCCGAGCCCATCAAGGACCTGAGCTTCGGCCTGGACTACTGGCGCTTCCAACGTTTCAACGAAATCGGCGACCCCGATCCGCAAACCCTGGTGGACCACCCGGAGCGCTACCCCGACGCCGTGGTTCGCGGCCCCAGGCAGCCGGGCGATCCAGCCTCCTTCAGCGCCGGCCCCATCACCCTGATCCAGGCCATCAAGCGCAATGCCACCAGCACCATGACGGACGGCCTGGACTTCGAGATCCACAAGGTCTGGCGCACGGCCGAGTGGGGCCGCTTCTCGGCCGACTTCAGCGGCAGCTATCTCGCCCATATCGAGTTCCAGTACGACCCCGAGCAAGCGCCCTATAGCTATGCCGGCTTTGACGCCACGCCGCGCCTGCGCCACACCCTGGGCCTGCGCTGGGAACAGGGGCCGCTGAGCCTGGGCCTGAGCCGCAACACGGTGGGGGGCTTCTTCTCCACCAGCCGCGAGGACAACTGCAGCATCGCCACCAACAAGACGCCGCCCCGGCCCGCCAGCCTGTGCGAGATCCGGCCGCACTCGGTCATCAATCTGAACGCGGGCTACAAAGGCCTGCTCAAGGGCCTGGACCTGCAGCTCAATGTCGACAATCTGCTGAACGCCGTGCCGCCCTTCAATGTGGCGGACTCCGGCTCGCACATCTTTGGCGGCCTGCACAGCGCCATGGGCCGCTATCTGCAAGTCTCGGCCAAATACCGTTACTGAAAGCCCATAACGATGAAATCACACTGCCTTCTCACCCCCCTGCTGCTGGCCTGCGCCGCGGCATCTGCCGCCCCCAAGGCCAAGGCCTTGCCGGCCGCGCCCCAGCTCTCGGCCACGGTCGCGGCCGAGGACGCCGGCTGGGCCCGCGTCGCCTCGCCTGTGGTGGACTACAAGAACGATGGCTCCGCCGGCGCCCAGGCCTTTGCCGCCCTGGTGCCCGACATCAACAGCTATGTGCACGAGATCGCGCGCGGCGTGGTGCAGCGCCTCTACAAAAGCCCGGCCGATGTGCCCGCCTTCCAGACCCTGGAGCTGCGCATCCGCGAGTGGAATGGCGAGAAGGGCAGCGAGGAGGCCAGAGACGGCATTGCCTGGAAGGCCGGCGATCCGCCCGAGCGCATCATCGTCAACGTCAACACCCGTTGGTTGCAGCAGTACGCGGCCAAGGGCGGCAATATGGCCGATGAGGTCAAGGGCATCCTCTTCCACGAGATGGTGCATGCCTACCAGCACTACGAGGGCATGCACCCGGCGGCGCTGGAGAGCCTGGCCGATCTGGTGCGCTACCAGGCCGGCTTCGGCTATGCCAAGGACCGCAAAGTGGGCGGCAGCTATACCGCCCCCTACAAGACCGGCGCCTTCTTCTTTGCCTATCTGGTCGAGCAAAAAGGCTATCGGGACTTCGGCCCCTGTTTCAACGCCACGGCCAAGCCCGGCAGCAAATTCCCCTGGAGCTGGGAAAACGCCATCGGCGCCTGTGCCGGCGGCGGTGATGTGAAAAAGCTGTGGGGCGAGTACCAGGCGTGGATCCCGACGCAGAAAAAGTGACGGTCAGTGGAAGCTTTATTCTTGTCTGAACTGTTGTCGGAGCTTCTCCCTTTGCCAAGGCCCAGCCGGGAGTTCGCCCCGGCGGGCGACCTTCTTTCTTGGACGCCCAAGAAAGAAGGCAAAGAAACCGCCCCGAATGCCTGGCCCCTTCGGGGTCCGCTCTGTGCTCGAATTCGCCGGGCCGCGCCCAACTCACTGCGCTACGCTCCGTTCAAACAGGGGGCGCGAAGTCAGATCACGAAGTCGCTGCGCGACGCCCGCCGAATTCTGCGCGCCTCGCCCAGGCAAAACGGGGAATGCCAAAACCACTCGGCTCGCTGCGCGTCGCCTCGGTCAAATACCAACATCCGCTGCGCGCTTGCGCGCAGCCCTTCAAGCCGATGCGAAGCGAGGCGTGTCGGGGTTCAGTCCCGTCGAGCCTGGGTGAGGAGCGGAAGGTTTGCTGGGCGTCGCGAAGCGACTTCGTTGACTGACTCGCGCCCCCTGTCTGAACGGAGCGTAGCGCAGTGAGTTGGGCGCGGCCCGGTAAACCTGAGCACCGCAACGCACCCCGAAGGGGCCAGGCGTCGGGTCGCCTTCTTTTGCTTACTTTTCTTGGCGACGCAAGAAAAGTAAGTCGCCTGCGGGGGCGAAATCCCCGCTGGGCCGTCAAACAATACAAGAGGGACACGGCGCCATGCGCCGCCAGGCCAAACTCCGCAAAGTACTCGCACAGTCCTAAGGCATGAACAACGAAAAAAGCCCCTTGAACCGCCGCCAGTTGCTAGGCGCCGGCCTAGCCCTCCCCCTGCTGGCCAGACCCCAGCTCAGCCAGGCCCAGCAAGGCCCCAAAACCCTGCGCCTGGCCTTCAAGGCGGCCGAGACCGGCTTCGACCCGGCCCGCATCTCCGACGGCTATTCGCGCGCCGTCACCGGCCATATCTTCGAGGCCTTGTACTGCTACGACCACCTGGCCCGGCCGGTCTTGATCAAGCCGCTGACGGCCGCCGCCCTGCCCGAGACCAGCGCCGACTTCAAGACCTTCACCATCCGCCTGCGGCCCGGCATCTTGTTCGCGCCCGACCCGGCCTTCAAAGGCCAAGCCCGTGAGCTGGTGGCGGCCGACTATGTCTACAGCTTCAAGCGCATCGTCGACCCGGCGAATATGTCGCCCATGCTGCCCTTCTTGCTAACGGCAAATATGCTCGGCCTGAACGAGCTGCGCGAAGAAGCCCTGGCCAGCGGCCGCCCCTTCGACTACAACCGCGAGATCCCCGGCCTGCGCGCCCTGGACCGCCACACCTTGCAGATCCGCCTGGCCGAGCCCCGCCCGCGCCTGCTGGAGCGCCTGGCCAGCAGCGATATCTTCGGCGCCCTGGCGCGCGAGGTGGTGGAGGCCTATGGCCGGGATGTGGACGCCCACCCCGTGGGCACCGGTCCCTACCGCCTGGCCGAGTGGCGGCGCAGCTCGCGCATCGTGCTCGAGAAAAACCCGGTCTATCGAGAACGGCGTTACGAGGTCACGCCGGCCGCCGACGACGCCGAGGGCCAGGCCTTGCTCCAGCGCTTCCAGGGCCGTCTGCTGCCCATGGTGGAGCGGGTGGAGATCGCCATCATCGAGGAAGACCAGCCGCGCTGGCTGTCCTTTCTGAACGGCCAGCTGGACCTCCTCGCCGCGCCGGGCGACGGCGTGCCTCCGCCCTTCATCAGCCAGGCCGCGCCGCGTGGCCACCTGGCGCCCTTTCTGGCCAAGCGCGGCATGCGGCTGTTCCGCCAGCTCAATGCCGATTGCTCGCTGATCTACTTCGGCATGACCCACCCGGTGGTGGGCGGGCTGAGCCCGGAGCGCATCGCCCTGCGTCGCGCCATCTCGCTGGGCTACGACGTAGGCCGCAATATCGCCTTGCTGCGGCGCGGCCAGGGCATCCCCGCGCAAAGCCCCATCGTGCCTCACACCAGCGGCTATGAGCCGGCCTTCCGCAGCGAGATGGGCGAGTTCGACCCGCAGCGCGCCAACGCCTTGCTGGACGCCTACGGCTGGGGCGGGCGCGATGCCGAGGGCTACCGCCTGCAGCCCGACGGCGCCAGCCTGAGCATAGAAATCGCCACCACGCCGGACCAGGCAGCCCGCCAGAGTGATGAGTTATGGCGCATCAATCTGCAGCGCCTGGGCCTGCGGGTGAAGTTCATCACCGCCAAATTCCCCGAGCATCTGAAATCGGCCCGGGCCGGCAAGCTGATGGTCTGGGGTTTTGCCGTGCAGTCCGATGTGCCCGACGGCCTGGCCGCCCTGGCCCGCTACAACGGCCCGCAGGCCGGCTCGCAAAACGTCTCGCGCTTTGCCCTGCCCCAGCTGGACGCGCTCTACCAGCGCCTGGAGGCCTTGCCCGACGGGCCCGAGCGCGAGGCCCAATTCCGCGAGGCCAAGCGCCTGGCCGTGGCCTACGCGCCCTACAAAATCGTCGCCCATCTGTTCAGCAATGACATCGCCCAGCCCTGGGTGCAGGGCTATCGCCGGCCGCTGTTCTGGAGCGACTGGTGGCAGTTCGTGGATGTGGAGTCGCCGGGCCAAGCCGCGTGACTGGTGTTGAAAGAGCTTGCATATTGTCAGTGGACCTAGCGTCCAAGCCCAGTAGACTGGCCCGCATGCAACAAGAGTCCAAGGGTAGACATGCCGTGCCGCCGCGAGTTTCAACATCTGCTGCTGGGCCTGCTGGGCTCGCCCCTGCTGGCCGGGGCGGCCGAGTCCCAGCAGGGCCAGGGTGTCTTGCAGGGTTTCACCCATGAGCTGCCACCGCTGAGCCATCAGGACACGGGCGGCCTGAGCGGCCTGTTCATCGAGCTGCTGCGCGAAATGCTGCCGCGCCTGAATCTGCAGATCAACCTCGAGATGCAACCCCTGTTGCGGGCCCAGCAATCGCTCAGCGAAAACCCGCTGGGCCTGCTCTTCCCCTATGCCCGCATGGCCGAGCGCGAGTCGCTGTACCGCTGGGTCGGGCCGGTGCTGCCGCGGCGGGTGCTGATCTACCGCCTGGCCCAGCGCCGGGACATCCGCTTCCAGGACCTCCAGCACCTGAACGGGCTGCGCCTTGGCGCCAAAAAGGGCACGGCCACGCTGAGCCAGTTGCAGGCCCTGGGCCTGCGCGTGGGCAAGGAGCTGGAGCTGGGCTCGGACTACCTCGGCGTGCTGCGCATGCTGCTGGCCCAGCGCATGGAGCTGATGGTGATGAATGACACGGCCGCGCTCTGGAGCCTGCAGCAGCTGCAGCTGCCGCCCGACACCCTCAAGGTGGTGGGCGAGTTCGACCGGAGCACGAGCTATTGGTTTGCCCTGAATCCCAACGGCCCGCCCTGGCTGGCCCAAAGCCTGCAGCAAACCCTGGACGGCCTGCGCGCCCAGGGCCGGCTGGAGGCCTTGAGGACCAAATACGGGCTATGAGCCCGGCTCGGCCAGCGCCCGCAGCCGCGCTGACGAGAGCCTGGCGGCGCCGGCCACCTCGCAGGCCGCCGCCCCCGCCGCCACGGCCCAGCGCAGATGGGTTTGCGGCCCGGCCGCGGGCTGCGTCAACAGGCTGAACAAGAGGCCGGCCATGGCGGCGTCGCCCGCGCCCACGCTGTCCACCAGCTTGATCTGCGGCGGCCTGGCCGAGCAGTCGCCGCCCGGGTGATAGAGCCGGGCACCGGCGGCGCCCTGCGTTAGCAGGAGCAGGGCCTGGGGGTTCCATTCGCGCAGCTGGGCCAGACCTTGCTGCGGATCGCTGCAGCGGAACAGGCCTTGCAGGTCTTCGTCCGAGACCTTGATCACATCGGCCAGGCGGCTCATGCGCTCCAGCGTGGCGTCGTAGCGGCTGTCCATCAGCAGGCGGAAGTTGGGGTCGTAGCTGATGCGCACGCCCTGCGCCTTCAGCTCCGCCGCCAGCGCCAGCAAGCGCCCGGCCAGGGGCTCGCGCGCCAGGCTGATGCCGCCGAAATGCGCCCAGCGCAGCGCCTCGCGCCAGCCCTTGGGCAGGGCCGCGGGCTCGAAGAACAGATCGGCCGCGCCCTCGCCGATGAAGAAGTACTGCGGCGGGTCCAGCTCATGCACGATCGCCAGCAAGGGCGGGCGCGTGGCCGGCTGCTGCTGCAGAAAGCGCAGGTCCAGGCCCGCCGCCTCGCTGGCCTGCCACAGGGCCTGGCCGAACACGCAGGAGCTGATGGCGCCGCCGAAAGCGCTGGGCAGGCCCAGGGCCGCCAGGGCGGTCGCCACATTCCAGGGCGCGCCACCGCAGAGCGAGGTCCAGCTCTGCGGGCCGCTGCGGATCAGGTCGGTCAAGGCCTCGCCAAAAGACAGGACCTGGGGCAGGGGCCGGGCGGCGCTCACGTCCGCCGCTCCAGCGCCTGCATCAGCTCGTAGCAAGCACCCATGGTGTGATAGTCGGTCTTGCCCGCCGGGCTTTTCTCATCGCTGATCGGGCTGTTGTCGGCGCGCAAGATGCGGTACCAGGCGCCATGCTGGTGATCGACCAGATGGGTCCAGCTGTATTCCCACAGGCGCTGGTACCAGTCCCAGTACTGCGGCTCGCCGCTGCGCAGGGCCAGCAGGCCGGCCGTGGCCAGGCTCTCGGCCTGGACCCAGAAGTATTTATCGCCGTCGCAGATCGAACCATCGGGCGCAAAGCCATAGGCCAGGCCGCCATGCTCGGCATCCCAGGCGCGGGCCATGGCGGTGTCGAAGAGCTGGCGGGCGCGCGGCAGCAGCCAGTCGCTGCCCTCTTGCAGCTGCGCGCCATGCCGCTCCAGGATCAAGAGCAGCTTGGCCCATTCGGTCAGATGGCCGGGCTGGTAGCCCCAGGGGCGGAAGATATTGCTTTTGTCCTCGCGGTTGTAGTCCCAGTCCGGCTGCCAGTCGCTGCGGTAATGCTCCCAGACCAGGCCGCCGGCCAGGGCCGCCTGGCGCTGGGTGATATTGCGGGCCAGGGTCTCGGCGCGGTGCAGATAACGCGTTTCTCCAGTGGCATCAAAGGCGGCCAGCAAGGCCTCGCAGGCATGCATATTGGCGTTCTGGCCGCGGTAGGGGTCGAGCAGGGCCCAGTCGGCGCTGGCCACATCGGCGTAGAGGCCATGCTCGGGCTCCCAGAAGCGGGCCTCCATCAAATGCCAGGTCTCGGCCAGCCAGCTGCGCGCCTCCGCCTCGCCGGCCATCAGCGCATGGGCATAGGCCAGCATCACAAAGGCCAGGCCGTAGCAGTGGTTGTCGGCATCCACGGGGCGGGCCCGGCCGTCCCGCCAGTCCAGGCACCACCAGTAGCCGCCGGTGTCGGCCTGGCGGTGTTGCTCGCGCAAAAACCTCAGGCCGTGGCGCAGGGCGGCCTGGTGCTCAGGCTGGCCAAAGCGCCGCCAGGCCATGGCGTAATTGAAAACAAAGCGGGTGCTGCTGACCAGATGGCGGGTGTGGGCGTCGTAGACCGCGCCGTCATCGCGAAAGAAGTGGAAGAAGCCGCCGCTGGCATCGATGGCCCGCGGGTGATAGAAGCCCAGGGTGTGGCGCACATGGGCGTCCAGCACCTGGGGGTCGCGGAAATTGGGGTAGGGATGGGTGCGCTTCATGGCCTTGATTAGAAGCCAAGGCCCGCCGCCGTCACACCAGCGACCCGCAAGTTTTGCTGAGCCGCCGCCCCAGTTTTTCTGCCGGCCGCCCCTGCGCTGCGCTCAGAGGCTGAGAACTTTTGTAGCGAGCGGTCGTCAGGCTAGGCGGACGGAGCACAGGAACCGGAACGTACTCCCTGTACGTGAGGATTCCGAGCACCGCCCAACGACGCATGACGGCCGCGCAGTAAAAAGTTCTCAGCCTCTCAGGGCATGATCGCTTCCTTCTCGGTCAGGATCAGGGTCAGGGCCTGGTCATGCGCCTCGACGGGGAAGTGCACTTCGCCGATGGACCAGGCCAGGCCTATGCTGGTGACGCCGGGGTGCGCGGCCAGCCAGCGGTCGAAATAGCCGCCACCATAGCCCAGGCGATAGCCCTCGCGGGTGAAGCCCACGCAGGGCACCAGCACCACATCGGGCACGACCGGCCCACCGCTGCTGCTGGCGATGCCGCATTCGTCCTTCAAGCCGGGCGCTCCGCCGTCCCAGCGCCGGTAATCCATGCGGCGCGGCGATTTGAAGGCATAGGGCAAGGCCCAGATCGTGGGCGAGCGGGGCGCCTCCTCGTCCTCATCCAAACCCGCGTCTTCATCGGCATCCGGCATCGGCGGGGCGTTCAGCGCATGGTCTTGCGTCAAGGCCTTGCCCCGCAAGGCCTCGGCTGCGTTAAATTCCCCCTCAAGCGGCCAGTAAAGCCCCAGGCATTGCGGCTCCAGCTGGGCCAGCAATTGCTGCAGGCGTGCGCCCAGGCCGGCGGCGGCCGCATGCGCTGCGGGCGTGGCCAGCCAGGCGGCGCGCGCGGCCAACAAATGGGCGCGCAGTTCGGGGCGTGAAGTTGGCAGAGTTGGCACGGTTTGACCTTTGAGGAACGAGTTTTGGCAGTATATGAATCACGCCCCTGGCTGCGCAAAGCCCTGAAGCCCGCGGCCTTGATGCTGGCGCTTTCGTTGACGCTGGGCCTGGGCAGCCTGCCCCTCTGCCAGGCGCAGAACGCGGCCGGCAGCGGGCAGGCAAAACCTGACCCCCTGCTGGCCGAGGCCCAGGAGGCCCTGCGCCTCAAGGACAAAAAGCGCGCCGCCGCCGCGGCCAGCGCCGCCATCGAGCAAGCCCACCCGCTGGCGCCCTGGATGGACTATTGGCAGCTCGGCCTGCGCCTGAACGAAGCCACACAGCCCGAGCTGGAGGCCTTCTACGGCCGCTGGCCCGGCAGCTATGTGGAAGACCGCCTGCGCAATGACTGGCTGCTGGAGCTGGGCCGCCGGCGCGACTGGCCCAACTTTGCCGCCGACTACCCGCGTTTCCAGATGCGCGACGACCGCGAGGTCGCCTGCTACGGCCTGCTGACCGAGCATCTGGCCGGCCGCAAGGTGCTGGACGCCGCCCGCAGCGCCTGGCTGGCCCAGCGCGACGGCGACGACGGCTGCCATCTGCTCGCCACCACGCTGTACGAAGCCAAGCAGTTGAACAGCGCCGACGCCTGGCTCAAGCTGCGCCTGGCGGTGGAGGCCAACAAGTCGCGCGCGGCCAGGCAGGCCGCCGCCCTGCTGGGCAAGCCGGTGGAGCTGGCCCTGGCCGAGATCCAGGACAACCCGGCCCGCTACCTCGCCCGCAAGGCCAAGGGCGGCGCGCGCACACATACCGAGTTAGCCACGCTGGCCCTGATGCGTGTGGCCGCGGGCGACCCCGCCGTGGCCGCCGAGCTGATGAGCAGCCGCTGGCAACGCGAGCTGCCCGGCGAGCTGGACGCCTGGGCCTGGGCCCAGATCGGCCGTCAGGCCGCGCAAAAGCTCGGCCCCGAGGCGGCCGACTACTTCGAGCGCGCCCTCAAGCTGGCGGAGAAAAACAAGCAGTCCCTGAGTTGGAGCGACGACACCCTGGCCTGGTCCACCCGCGCGGCCCTGCGCAGCGGACGCTGGCCCCAGGCGCTCAAAAGCATGGAGCTGATGACGGCGGCCGAGCAGCGCGATCCCAGCTGGCAGTACTGGCGCGCCCGCGCCCTGCTGGCCACCGCGGCCGACGGTGCCAGCGGAGAGGCCCTGCGCGCGGAAGCCCGCGGCCTGCTGCAAGCCCTGGCCTCGCCCTGGACTTTTTACGGCCGCCTGGCCGCCGAAGATCTGGGCGAGAAGCCCGCCCTGCCCGCCGCACCCAGCCCGCTCAGCCCGGCCGAGCGCGGCCAGGCGCAAGGCCATGCCGGCCTCAAGCGCGCCCTGCTGCTGATAGACCGCGGCCTGCGCAACGAGGGCGTGCGCGAATGGAATTACAGCCTGCGCGGCCTGAACGACCGCAGCCTGCGCGCCGCCGCGCAAGAGGCTTGCGAGCGCGAGATCTGGGACCGCTGCATCAACACCAGCGAGCGCGCCCGCGGCGAGTTCGATCTGAGCCAGCGCTACCCCGCCCCGCATGCGCGCGAGCTGCTGGCCAAGTCGCGCGAGGCCGGCATCGACCCCGCCTACGTCTTCGGCCTGATCCGCCAGGAGTCGCGCTTTGTGATGGACGCCCGCTCCCATGTGGGCGCCTCGGGCCTGATGCAGGTGATGCCGGCCACGGCGCGCTGGACGGCCAAGAAGATAGGCCTGGACTTCCGCCCCGAGCTGATGACGGACCGCGACTTCAATATCAAGATCGGCACCCACTATCTGAAGCTGGTGCTGGACGATTTCGGCGGCTCCATGGCCATGGCGGCGGCGGCCTATAACGCCGGGCCTGGACGGCCACGGCGCTGGCGCGAGGGTGCCACGCTGGACGCCGCCATCTGGGTGGAGAACATCCCCTTCACCGAGACCCGCGACTACGTCAAAAAAGTGCTGACCAATGCCAGCATCTACGCCCCCCTGCTGGGCGATAGCAGCGCCCGCGGCGGCAGCTTGCGGGCCAGGCTGGGCGGACAGATCGGCCCCAAGGAGGACGATAAGCAGCCTTGAGAAGGCCGCGCTGATGCGCGCGCGGCAAGAATGCCTTGCGCATTGCTCATGCCGCAGAGCGGCCCCGGCGGCTATGCTGGACGCATCCCAACCCAAACCGCAGCCCAAGCATGAAGCTCTATATCGGCAACAAGAACTACTCCTCCTGGTCCATGCGCCCCTGGGTGCTGATGAAGGCCTTCGGCATCGCCTTCGAGGAGCTCAAGCTGCGTTTTGACTTCACGCCCGGCTCGGCCTTCTACCAGGCCTTGGCCCCCGTCAGCCCCACCCACAAGGTGCCGGTGCTGGTGGCGGACGACGGCTTCGTGGTCTGGGACACCCTGGCCATCGCCGAGTACCTGGCCGAGCAATACCCGGCGCTGAATTTATGGCCACGCGACGCGCGCCAGCGCGCCCGGGCCCGCAGCCTCTGCGCCGAGATGCACGCGGGCTTCGGCCAATTGCGCAATTTGTGCCCGATGAATATCGACGCCGATCTGGCGGCCGTGGGCCAGCGCCTGCTGAGCACCGAACCCAAGCTGCATGAAGACCTCGGGCGCCTGAACGCGCTGTGGGGCGAGGCCCTGGCGGCCAGCGGCGGGCCTTTTCTGTTCGGCGAGTTCAGCAATGT
Organism: Roseateles oligotrophus; assembly: GCF_014204525.1. Classification (GTDB taxonomy): domain Bacteria; phylum Pseudomonadota; class Gammaproteobacteria; order Burkholderiales; family Burkholderiaceae_C; genus Paucibacter_A; species Paucibacter_A oligotrophus_A. The sequence goes on along the minus strand of NZ_JACHLP010000010.1, from coordinate 70,215 downwards.
GGACGCTTATTTCGCCCCGATGGTGATGCGGGTTAGCCGCTACGGCCTGCCTCTCGATGCCGCCGCCAAAGCCTATGCGCAAGCGGTGCAGGCGCACCCGGCGGTGGCCGCCTGGGTGGCCGACGCGGTGGCGGAAAAAGACTTTCTGGACTTTGAAGAGCCCTATCGCCAAGCCGGTTCAGCCACCTGAGGACCAAGCCGGCAGGAAAAAAGAGCACCGTGGCGCTCTTTTTCTTGGCCGGAATGCTGATGACTCTTGCGGTCAGCCCTGCTTGCGGCGCAAAGCCACGAAACCCACCACGCCCAGGCCGGCCAGCAGCAGCGCATAGGTTTCGGGCTCAGGCACCGGCGCGGCCGCCAGCGTGGTGGTGTACTGGGTATTCCTGGCTGCCGACAGGCCGCTGATATTCACCGTGTAGCTGCCGGCCGCCAAGGTACCCGACCAGCTCAGATTGGCCTGGGTGGACGAGGTCGTCAGGCTCAGCGGGCCATAACCCAGCAACACGCCGGAGAAATTGCGGATGGCATTGCTCAGGGCGCTGAAGGACTGCTGGGCGCCGAAAGACACCTGGGAGGCGGTGTCCAGCGTGAAGGTCCAGGTGTCGGCGATGGAAGCATTCAGCGCAAACTTGGACGACACGCCGGAGCTGCTGTCGGGGCTGCTGCCATCCAGGGGGCCCAGGTCTATGGTCGCTGCTCTTGCGGCCAGCGAAGACACGGCCAGGACGGCTGCGGCGGTGATGATTTTCAATTTCATGGGTATCCTTGGTTAGGAAAAAGCAGCACCAACCCGGCCCTAACTCTTTCCGTACATGCCAGTCGCTGAGAATTTACCTGCCACTTGCCCACAATCATTCCCCTAGCTTTGGGGATTAGGCCGGCGCAATCGAATCTGAATGTAAGCGCGCTTTGTGACTCTTTCTTGATGGTTTTCTGACTCATGCAAACATTCCTCGTTGGCGGCGCGGTCCGCGACGCACTGCTGGGCCGCCCGGTCCAGGACCGTGACTGGGTGGTCATAGGCGCCGACCCGGCCTCCATGCTGGCCGCCGGCTTTCTCCCCGTGGGCCAGGACTTCCCGGTCTTTCTGCACCCGCAGACCCATGAGGAATACGCCCTGGCCCGCACCGAGCGCAAGACGGCGCCGGGCTATCACGGCTTTGCCTTCCACGCCGCGCCCGATGTGACGCTGGAGCAGGACCTGGCCCGCCGCGACCTGAGCATCAACGCGATGGCGCAGGACGCGCAGGGTCGGCTGATCGACCCCTACGGCGGCCAGCGCGATCTGGCCGCCAAGGTCTTGCGCCATGTCTCGCCCGCCTTTGCCGAAGACCCGGTGCGCATCCTGCGCCTGGCCCGTTTTGCCGCCCGCTTCACGGACTTCAGCGTCGCCCCCGAAACCCTGGCCCTGATGCAGGCCATGGTGGCCCAGGGCGAGGTGGACGCGCTGGTGGCCGAGCGGGTCTGGCAGGAAATCTCGCGCGGCCTGATGGAAGCAAAACCCTCGCGCATGTTCGAGGTCTTGCGCGACTGCGGCGCCCTGGCCCGGCTCTGCCCCGAGCTGGACCGCCTCTTCGGCGTGCCCCAGCCGGCCCAGCACCACCCCGAGATCGATAGCGGCGTCCATGCCTTGATGGTGATAGACCGGGCCGCCCAAGAGCAAAGCCCGCTGGAGCTGCGCTACGCCTGCCTCTGCCACGACTTCGGCAAGGGCTTGACGGCGCCCGAGCTGCTGCCCCGCCACATCGGCCACGAGGGCTTGAGCGCCAAACTGGCCAAGCAATTGAGCGAGCGCTGGCGGGTGCCGAACGAGTGCAAGGAACTGGCCGAGCTGGTGGCACGCGAGCACACTCATGTGCATCAAAGCACCGGCTTCGGCCCCGAGGCCCGCCTGCGCCTGATGGAACGCTGCGACGCCTGGCGCCGGCCCGAACGCTTTGCGCTGATGCTCTGGGCCTGCGAATGCGATGCGCGCGGGCGTTTAGGCCTGGAAGACCGTGACTACCCGCAGCGCCAGCAATTCTTGAACGATCTGGCCCGGCTGCAGGCCCTGGACCTGAGCGCCGTCAGCGCCCAGGCCCTGGCCGAAGGCAAGACCGGCCCGGCGATTGGGCGGGCGGTGCAGGCGGCAAGGTTGGCGGCGCTGATGGCTTGAACGCAATCAACCATCGAACCTGTCAACTCTGACAGATACCTGCCACGGCCCCAAAAAGCTACTCGCGCGCGTTCAATCTGGCGATCGCCCAAGGCTCGGATCACGCTCTAACCCCACCCCCATACGGGGGAATTGCCACCCCCCCACCCCGGCGGCTTGAAATAGTGCCAACCAACGGGCCATAGAGCCCTGCCAGCCGAGGGACTTTTTTTGAAAAACAATAACAACAAGCAGACTCTGTTGAGCGACCTGCCGGCCAACGCCCATGAGCGCGAGGTTGGACCGGGTGAAGACTCAAGTACCGCTGAGCTGCCGGATAGTCCCCGTCCGCAAGCCAACCCTTCTTTGTCTGCAGATTTAGGGCTGGCAGCCCTCGCTGTAATTGCCCGCCTCCACCACATCGCCAGCGAGCCTGCCGCCCTCAAGCACGAACTCGGTCTGGGCGACGCCGACATCGCCTCGCGCCAAGATTTGTTGCTGGCGGCCCGGCACCTGGGGCTCAAGGGCAAATCCACGCGCAGCAGCGCGGATCGCCTGAGCTTGCAACCCCTGCCCGCATTGGCCTTTTTTACTGACGGTCGGGTGGTCGTGCTGGCCCAATGCGACGGGCAACGCGTGCTTTTTTTGGATCCCGCTGGCCTTGCGAATGGGCAGGCAGGCCGGCCCACCATCGAACCCATCGAAATCTTTGCCTCCCAGTGGACCGGCGAGTTGATCTTGATTGCCAGTCGCGCCAGCCTCACCGGCGAGCTGGCCAAGTTCGATTTCAGCTGGTTCATCCCCAGCATCGTCAAGCACCGCAAGCTGCTGGGAGAGGTTTTAACGGTTTCCTTGTTCCTGCAGCTCTTTGCCCTGGTCTCGCCGCTGTTCTTCCAGGCGGTGATGGACAAGGTGCTGGTACACCGGGGCTTGAGCACCCTGGACGTGCTGGTCATCGGCCTGGTGGTGATCATGCTGTTCGAGAGCGTGCTCAATGTGCTGCGCAGCTATGTAATTAGCCATACCACCAGCCGCATCGATGTCGAGTTAGGCGCACGCCTGTTCCGCCACCTGCTGAACCTGCCGCTGGCCTACTTCCAGGCCCGCCGTGTGGGCGACTCAGTGGCGCGGGTGCGTGAGCTGGAGAACATCCGCCAGTTCCTCACCGGCAATGCTTTGACTCTGGTGTTGGATGTGCTGTTCTCGGTGATCTTCATCGCCGTGATGTTCGTCTACAGCGTGCCACTGACGCTGATTGTTTTATGTTCGCTCCCGCTGTACCTGGGCCTGAGCCTGGCAATAGTTCCGGTCTTGCGTGGCCGACTGAACGAGAAGCTTGCCCGGGGTGCCGAGAACCAAAGCCTGTTGGTGGAGACCATCACCGGCATCCAGACCGTCAAGGCCAGCGCGCTGGAGCCGCAGATGGCACGACGCTGGGACCAGCAGTTAGCGGCCTACGTTTCGGCCAGTTTCAAGACCCAAACCTTGGCGCAGTACGGCCACGAGGGCGTCAACCTGGTTGGCAAGCTGGTGAACGCTGCAACGCTTTGGTATGGCGCGCATTTGGTCATGGACGGGCAACTGACGGTCGGCATGTTTGTCGCCTTCAATATGTTTGCGGGCCGAGTGGCCCAGCCCATCATGCGCATCGCGCAGATGTGGACCGACTTCCAGCAAACCGGGCTTTCCATGGCGCGCCTGGGGGACATTCTCAACACCCGCACCGAGCTTGCGTCGCAAAGCGCCAGCCCGCTTCCCCGCATCCAAGGCCGGGTGACGCTCGACAAGCTGAGCTTTCGTTACCGCCCCGATGCTCAACCTGTGCTGAACGGCATCAGTCTCGATGTTCAACCCGGCGAGGTGATTGGCATCGTCGGCCGCAGCGGCTCCGGCAAGAGCACGCTAACCAAGCTGATTCAGCGCTTGTACGTGCCCGAAAGTGGGCGGGTGTTGGTCGATGGGCATGACGTGGCCATGGTCGACACGGCCCAACTGCGCCGCCAGGTGGGCGTGGTGCTGCAAGAGAACATGCTGTTCAACCGCAGCGTGCGAGAGAACATCGCCGTGGCCGACCCAGCAGCGCCGCTGGAGGCGGTGATCCATGCCGCCAAGCAAGCGGGTGCCCACGACTTCATCGCCGAGCTACCCGAGGGCTATGACACGGTAGTTGGCGAACAGGGCTCCAGCCTCTCGGGTGGGCAGCGCCAACGCATCGCCATCGCGCGAGCCTTGTTCAGCCAACCCCGCATCCTGATCTTCGACGAAGCCACCAGTGCCTTGGACTACGAAAGCGAGGCCATCATCCAACGCAATATGCGCGCCATCTGCCAAGGCCGCACCGTCTTCATCATCGCCCACCGCCTCAGCGCGGTGCGCCAAGCACATCGCATCGTCGCCATGGACAAAGGCCGCATTGTCGAGATAGGCAGCCACGAGCAACTGCTTGCAAAACCACAAGGCCTCTATGCTCATCTGTGGCGCATGCAGCAGAACGCGGGCCAATCTGAAGGCGCGCCAGCATGACGACCGCTGCTGAAACAAGCCCGTCCCGCCGTCACCCCGTCAGCGAGCTTTTGGCGCGCTATGGCGCGACCTTCAAGGCGGCCTGGGCGGTTCGCGATCAACTCGCTGGCCCCAAACGTTTGGCTGACGAGCGCGCTTTTTTGCCGGCGACCCTGGCCTTGCAGGAGACGCCACCGCATCCGGCTCCACGCCGGGCAGCAATCGCTATCTGCAGCCTGTTCGTCATCGCGCTGCTGTGGTCCATCTTCGGCCAGATCGACATCGTGGCCGTGTCCCAAGGCCGCATCATCATCAGCCAGCGCAGCAAGACCATCCAGCCGCTGGAAACCAGCGTGGTCAAAGCCATCCACGTGAAAGATGGTGACCGCGTCAAGGCCGGGCAGTTGTTGATCTCGCTGGACGCCACCGCCACCCAGGCCGACGCCAATCGGGTGATTGAGGAGCGCAGTGCCGCCTGGAGCGAGCTGCTGCGCTCGCAAAGCCTGCTCAAAAGCTTGGCCAGCGGCGTACCGCCGCTACTCACCGAGAACCGCGCGCTGAATCCAGCCGATCTCGCCACCAGCCGCATCCAGCTGCAAAGCGATTGGGCCGACATCAGCGCCAAGTTCGCCAAGTTTGACGCCGAGGCCGCCCGCCGCCGGGCCGAGATTGCGACCGCCGAGCAATTGGTGGGCAAGCTGCAAACCACCTTGCCCATGGCCCAGCAACGTGAAAGCGACTTCAAGTCGCTAACCGAGCAAGGCTTTATGGCCGGCCACGCCGAACAAGACCGCCGGCGTGAGCGCGTCGAGTTGGAGCGAGACCTGGCCACCGCCTTGGCCAGACGAAGTGAGGCGCAGGCTGCCTTGAAAGAAAGCGAGCAGTCGCGCCTCGCCTATCGCGCGGAAACCGAACGCCTTCTACGCGACCGCTCAGCGCAAGCCGAACTGAAGACGAGGCAACTGGGTGAAGAAGGCATCAAGGCCGACAAGCGTAACGCTTTGACCCAACTCACCGCGCCGGTTGCAGGGACTGTGCAGCAACTGGCCGTGCACACCTCCGGCGGCGTGGTCACCGAAGCGCAGGTGCTGCTGGTGCTGGTGCCTGACGACGCGGCAGTCACCGCCGAGGTCGTGCTGGAGAACAAAGACATGGGCTTCGTCCGAGAGGGCCAAGCGGTCACCGTCAAGCTGGAAACCTTCCCCTACACCCGCTACGGCACGGTCAGCGCCACGGTCAGCAGCATCAGTGCGGATGCGGTCAATGACGAGAAGCGCGGAGCGATATTCCCTGCCACTCTCGTGCTTGAGCAAACCAAGCTCAACGTGGACGGCAAGCGCATCAAGCTGGCGCCCGGCATGAATCTGACGGCTGAGATCAAGACAGGCAAGCGACGAGTGATCGACTTTTTGCTCAGTCCGGTGCAGAAACATGTGGATGAGAGTCTAAAAGAGCGTTGATCGTCTGCGCGATTGAATTCCGCCTACCGCCAAATTCTCAAATGTCGCTCGTTCACTCTCTGGAAAATACAACACACCAATATATTCAGAATGAAACCAATCACACATTTAAAGTTTATCTGCATTTTCTTGATTGCACTCACCTGCCAACAGCGCACATTTGCAAATCAACAAAAGCTTGACCACAAAAAAGAACACCTCATTCAAGAAATTAAATTCTTGCTAAACAAATTCAACTCAGAAGATATCCCCAACAGAGAATCAATTGAAAAACATTTCGATCTTGACAGCAAGAAAAATTCAATTAACTCAACAAATTCTTGCGGAGAATTCAATATCAAGAATATACCATTCATTCCAAGCTACAAGTTTTGTAACACCAATTACGAAAATTTCGCAAGCACATCCATTAAGAAAATACAAATTTCAACATCATCACCAATCGACTCCGATGAAACAAATACATTTTCATTTAATGCAACCCCAAAAGATGGCATATGCCTCACCAAGTTTGAAATTGAAAAAATAGCAGACTCACCCAGCACTCGACATCCACCACCAATTCCCCACACGTACGGAGGAGAGAAGAAATACACTGTCACCCCACCCAACCAATACACAATCATCAATCCAATTGGGGTAAAAAATACAGAATTAGGTTTTACCATCAAAAATAGCTGCACAAGCTCTTTTTACCTATCTTTCGGGAAATAGAACTTAGTAAAAATTTCACCCTTCAATCACACAAGTATTGACGCCAATTAATCATGAGCACATTCGAAGATCGCATCAAAAATCAGGTTAAATCAATGAGATCCAACACAGCAGCCGCCATATACACGGGGCTAAAAACTGCGAACGTTGCTTTTTAAAAGCACCACCGCCTTCCAAAGCAATACAGCCCTAGACACCGAGAGAGGAGTAATAAAGGGCGGAGTGATCTACATTAATGAAAACGACGCCGCAATTCTTGCAAGACAAAAAAATATTTCAATTGACCGTGCGCTCAATGAGATTATTTCTCACGAGTTAGGCCATGCCAGCAATACCTCCACATACAAGGCAGCCTGGAGCCGCGCACAAACATTCGAGGATCGAAACTCAGTCTGTTTTACCAGCGAAGGTATGGCAGCATATACCGCCTACACCATAGCAAACGAAGCTGGTGCAAATGGTGTGGCCATGGGGGTTGCAGGCGTAAAGGGTCAACTGGAATTGAGCAATGTCATTCTGGCAGCGGAAATGGCAGCCACTTGGCAAGGACTAAAGGGAATGGCTCTCGACCAATTTGTCATCAAAAGCACAAGCCAGTTCTTTTCACAGGACCCTGGATTTATTAAGGCCTGCAAGGATGCTGCGACTACCGGCTCACCCCCAAAGTACGTTCCTCCAGACGAGCCAACACCACCTGACAGCAGTCCTGTTGGAAATTCGGGTTCAATAGGTGCAATTTCCGAGGCAATTCGCACCCCTTACGCTGGTTTTTCTGAGAATTTTCAACAGTATCTTGGCTTGACGTCCAGTGGCAATGGCGGCTGGCAACCCTGGAATGGCGTGATTTGGGAAGGCGGCGGCTCAGACAAACAAAAGCTCGAACCAGAACCTTGGGAGCCACCTGCTCTCGTCGGCGGCAATCTCTATTCCATGTCAGCAGGAGACGACTTCTTGTCGCATCAGGAACAGTCAAAATATGATGGACTGAGCGCAGACGAGGTTTTGGACAAACTCACTCAGGAATTCAACCTCTCTGACATGGCTCGTTCAATTCTCAAAAATTCGTCAGAGAATTGGCAGGTCTCAAATGAGGTTCTTCCGACGACGGCGGACGAAATTCGAATTGACCAAACTTTTTCCACAACCCGAGAAAATTCAATCAATTGGTTATCCATCCAATCTAATGGTCAGCTTGACGGTCTGGCCCCAGCTCTATCCGCAACAACTGAACATAGTGTTTCGTCTCTTATTTCTGCGATGGCCACATTCAAGCGATCAAATGCCGAAGGCGAAAGTTTCGGCAGCCCAGGCTCACATGAGTCCAAGATTCTTGGGCAAATAGTTGCGTCAGTTTGATGGCTCGCAGTTAGCCTCATCCGCGCGCCAAGCCAAGTCTCCACGGCTGGCTTGTGCGTACGGGTTGAAGACGTGCGCATGTCAAAGCATGTGGCTTCGATCCCCCTGGGCAAAGCCCAGGGCCTCGAACTCCGGCCCCACCGCCAGGCCTATGACCTTGAAGAGTTCGCCCATCTCATGCTCGGCGATCAGCTTGTGGGCCATGCTGCGTTGCGGCAGTGAGGCCGCAGCCATCAGGTCGACGATGCCGCAGTTGATCAGGAAATTGGCCTGGCTGGTATAGCCCAGCACGCTCAGGCCCGCGTCCTGGGCCACCAGGGCGATGCCGGTGAAGTTGACATGGGCGGTGATGTCTTTCTCGCCCACCAGCACCAGCGGATCGGGGTCGGCCCGGTGCTGGTGATGGCACATCAGGGTGCCGCCCGCGCGCTGCGGGTGGTAGTACTCGCCCTCGGGGAAACCGTAGTCGATCAGAAAGATGGCGCCGCGCTTGAGCTGGGCCGCCAGGGTGCGCACAAAGGCTTCGGCCTGGCTGTGGATCTCGGTGACGGTGCCGGGCGGGAAATGCGCGGCATCGCTGTCGCAGATCAGCGAGGGCCGCAAATGGGTGGGTCGATCGGCGTAGACGAATTGCGCCTCCTGCTCGCCGCCCAGGGCCACGCCGCGCTCCATCCAGCGCTGGCCATCAAAGCTCAGCAATTGCACGGGCATGGCGTCCAGCACCTCGTTGCCGATGACCACGCCTTCAAAAAACGGCGGCAGGGCTTGCACCCATTCCACCTTGTCGGCCAGCGGGCCCAGGGCCTGCAGGCGCTCGGCCTGGCGGGCGGCCAGGCTGGCGGACAGGTCGACGATGCAGTAGCGGTCAATGCGCTCGCCCAGGCTTTGCAGCAACTGGGCCGCCAGCGCGCCGGTGCCGGCCCCAAACTCCCAAACTGTACGGGTGCCGGTGGCCTCCAGGGCCTGGGCCAGCTGGGCGGCCAGGGCCTGGCCGAACAGGGGCGAGAGCTCGGGCGCGGTGACGAAGTCGGAGCCGCTCTGCGGCATCAGGCCGAATTTCTGCCGCTCATTGCTGTAGTAACCCAGGCCCGGCGCGTACAGGGCCAGGCTCATGAAACGGTCGAAACCTATCCAGCCGCCGGCATCGCGGATGTGTTGCTGGATCAGGGCTTGCAGAGGGCTGGGGGAGGTCATGTCGTGAGCTTGCCGTCCAAGGCCGCCAGGGCCAGGCAGAGATCGGCCCAGGCGCGGGGCTTGTCGGCCTGCTGGCGCAGCAGATAGGCCGGGTGATAGCTGGGAACGAGGGGAATGCCGCGGTAGTCGTGCACCCGGCCGCGCAGGCGGCCCAGGGGCTCGCTGCTTTGCAGCAGGGCCTGGCTGGACAGCGGCCCCAGGGTCAGGATGAGCCGCGGCCGCAGTCGCTCGATCTGCTGGGCCAGCTCGGCTTGCAGCCGGGCTCTGGGCGGGCTGCAGAGCAGGTCCTGGGGCGTGTCGCCCGTGGTGTCCAGGCCCATGGCGCGCAGCAGATTGGCCAGCAGCAGGCCGGCCTCGCCGTCCAGGGGCTGGCCGTCCTCGCTGTCCAGCACCACCAGGCAGCGTATCTGCGAGACCCCCTCGCCCAGCACCGGCAGGCGCTGGGCGGCCAATTCCTGTGGAGCTTGCGGCTGCGGGGCGGCGGCCTCCGGCAGACTGGGCCGGGCCAGGGCCTGGCGCGGGATGGGCCGCGGCGGCTCTGCCGCGGCCTGGGGCTGCGCCTCATCCGGCGGCGGGCTTGGCGGCTGCGCCTGCAGCGGCTGCCGCGGCCAGACCCGCAAGCCCATGGCCGCCAGCATGGCCATCTGACGTGCATCCCAGCTCATGGCCTGGCCTCTTCGCTGCCAGGGTTCTGGCCCAGGTCCATCAAATCAATCGGCAGACTCATCAGCACCGCATCCTCGCGTTGGCCTTGGTGGGCCGGGTAGTAGGCACGGCGCAGGCCCACCTCCTGCAGGCCGTAACGGCGATAGACCTCGCGCGCCCGGGTATTGCTGGTGCGCACCTCCAGCCACAGCTGCTCGCAGCCCTCGCTGCGGCAGAGCCGCACCAGGGCGTCCAGCATCCGCCGGGCCAGGCCCTGGCCCTGGTTCTCGGGGCGCACCGAAATATTCAGCAAATGCATCTCACCCACGCCCTTCATGGCTAAAAAATAGGCCGCCAGCAAGGGCTCTTTGCCTGGGTCGCCCGCCAACCACAGGCCAAAACCTGGATAGTCGGAGGCCAGGGAGTCGATGAAATTGCCCTCGGTCCAGGGCTGGGCATAGACCCGCCTCTCGATCGCCATGATGGCGGGCAGATCGATCAGGCGCAGGGGCCGCAAACAGGCCTGGCCCGCGGACGAGGGCGCGGCAGGCATGGCGAGCTGGGCGGCCGTGGCGCTCATGGCCGGCCCGCGGTGGCTTGCGCCGCCCGCGCATCCAGACGCTCCTGCGTCGTCTGCGCCACCTTGTCGCGCACATAGACGGGCATGGCCAGGGCCGCGTCCATGGCACCGCCCTGGGCCCAGGCCTGGCGTGCCAGGGCGGCCAGGGCGCGCGCACGCGAATGCGTCTGCGGCCAGACGCGGCGGGGCCGCCCCCCCTCGGGCGCGGCCAAGGCCTCGGCGAATAGGGCCAGGGCAGAGCCCGCCAGGGCAAAGTCCTCGGTCTGCGCATCCAACAGCTCGGCCAAGGCCGCGGGCTTGTACAGCGCGGCGGGCTGAACCTCGAGCAGCGGGCCGGTCGGCGCCGGCACGCGGAAGGCCGCCGCATAGATTTCGCCCATGCGTGCATCCATCGCCACCCAGACCAGGCCGCTCAAGGCCTGACCTTGCGCGGCCGCCTGCTGGCGCGCGTCTTCGGCCACCAGCATCAGGCTGTCGATCGCCAGCACCGGCTTGCCCACGCCAAAAGCCAGGCCTTGCACGACGGCGCAAGCGGCGCGCAGGCCGGTGAAGGCGCCGGGGCCGCGGCCGAAGGCGATGGCATCGACATCGCCCAGGCGCAGGCCGGCCTGGGCCAGCAGGGCCTGGGTTTCGGGCAGCAGCCGCACCGAGGCCTGCGGCCCGCCTTCGGCCTCGAAATGGAACTCGCCAGCGGGGCTGCTCAGGGCGATGGCCATCACCTCGGTGGAGCTATCAAGAGCCAACAAAACAGTCATGGAACAAGTGTAGTCAGAGGCAGGAAACGGGCGGGGTGGGAACGCAAAGGCCCGGCAGCGAGGCGCGGCCGGGCCTTTAGGGCAAAACGAAGCGCCGGGTCAGAAGGGGTTGGTGGTGGCCCGTTGCAGGGCGACGCGGGCAATCAATTCTTGCCCCGTGGGGCTCAGCAGCTTGTCATTGGCCCACAGCCAGGCGCTCGCCGAGCTGTCCACAAGGGTGTTGGTGGTGCAGTTGTCCACCGAGACGGTGTTCAGGCAGGCCGGCTTGCTCACTTCACTCGAAGGGTATTTGACGGCGAACTTGATCTGCTCATCCGCCAGCGCCAGGCCGATCAAGCGGCCATCGTTGCGAATACTGACCCGCATTTCCTCATTGAATTCCTTGGTCAGCTCGCTCAGGAACACGGTGCGGCTGCTGTCCAGCTTGTCGATGTTCTCCTGCAAGGCATAGGGCGTTGCCCCCTGGTCGAAGACCGTCGCCAGGACGATCCGGCCATTGGCATCGGCAATCCGGTTGACCTGGGCCGCCAGCAGGCGGGCGCGGGCACGGGCCTCGTCCAGCAAGGAGTCCTTGTTCTGCGCCGGATACTGTTTGTACAGCTCGACAATGTCATTGGCCCCCACCATCACGGTGACCAGATCCTTGGGGCCGAAACCGCCGGTGGCGAAGTGCTTGTCCAACTGGGCCTGGAATCTGGCCACATTGCCCTCGGGCTCGGCATACATCACACCCGAGGTGATGGCGATCTGGCTGGGGTTGCATTCCTTGAACACCAGGCCGAAGCGGCGGGCCAGTTGCTGCACCCAGATGGGATTGGCCGTGCAATCGATCGCGCCGGTGATGGAGTCCACGGCATTGATGGTGTACTTCTTGCCGTCCGCCTTGATCAGGCTGCTCTCATCGCCAAAGGTGATGATGCGGGTGGGGGCGAAGGGTTCGATCTGCGAAGTCCCCCCACCGCAGGCACTCAGACCGGCCAGGGCGGCCAGCGACAGGACGAATTGAGCAAGATGGGCAAAACCACGCGGGCCTGCTGTGAAACGCTTCATGAACTCTCCGAACACTCATAGGACTTACGCAAAACCGCCACAGCTGCGTTCGAGCGCCTCGCCGTACCAGGTGTACTGTCTTCGGCGCTCTGCCTTGCTGCACCGGCTTTGCGTAAGTCCTGACTCAAAAAACCGGATCAAGCGCTCCACCTGGAGCCCTCAATCCTCATGGCACCGCCTGAAATGCCGCGGCGGCACGGGACAAGCGGTCTCTGACCCCGTCCCAGGCCGCCCCGGCAGGGGGCAACTCAATCCAAATCTCGCCAGCACCCGCCGCATCCAGATCACGCAGAACGGCGAACAACTCATGCGCCGCGGCCCTCGCGTCCTCCGGCATCTTGCGCCAGAGCAAGCCTTGCGCCACGCTCGAGGTCGGCGCGAGCAGCGTGCGTGAATATACCGCCAGCCCTGCCCGCGCTTGGGGCGAGCGCGCTTCCAGGCCTTTTTGCAAGGCCGCGGGATCCAGCAGGCGCACCGTGGCCGCAGGCGCGTAATGCGCGGCCAAGGTGCCCGAGGCCCGTGGCGCCGCCGCGTCGGGCGCCCACAGGGGCTGACCCATGACGGCCTCGATCTCGGCCGGCGTCAACACGCCGGGGCGCAGCAGAACCGGGTGCTCGCGGCTGCAATCGACGATGCTGGACTCGATGCCCACCTCGCACTCGCCGCCGTCCAGCACCAGCAGGCCGGGCTCGAATTCATCCAGCACATGGCGGGCCAGGGTCGGGCTGACCCGACCGAAGCGGTTGGCGCTGGGCGCGGCCACGCCGTTCACCCCCAGCGCGCGCGCGGCCGCCAGCAGCGCCCGCGCCACCGGATGGGCGGGGCTGCGCAAGCCTATGCTGTCCTGGCCGCCGGCCGCTGCCGCGCCCATGCCGGGCGCGCGCTTGACGATGACGGTCAGCGGGCCGGGCCAGAAAGCAGCCATCAAGGCCAAAGCCACCGGCGGCAGCTCGGCCGCGAAGCGGGCCGCATCGGCGGCGTCCAGCACATGGACGATCAAGGGGTGATCGGCCGGCCGGCCCTTGGCGGCGAAGATCTTGGCCACGGCGGCGTCGGCATCGGCCCGCGCGCCCAGGCCATAAACGGTCTCGGTCGGCAAGGCCAGCAGCTCGCCCGCCGCCAAGGCCTGGGCGGCCTGGGCGATGGCTTGGGGGTCTTGGCCGTCCAGCAGCATGGCGTGGCGCTTTTCGCTCACCACTGCGTGGGCAGGCCCAGCAGGGCGGCGGCGGCCCGGGCCGTGGCCGCGGCCTCGGCGGCGGTCGCGGCGCTGATGTTCAGATGGCCCATCTTGCGACCCGGCCGGGCACTGGCCTTGCCGTAGAGATGCAGATGGGTGCAGGGCAGGGCCAGCACCTGGTCCCAGACGGGGCTGCGCTCGGCGCCGTCGGTGCCAAACCACAGATCGCCCAGCAGGTTCAGCATCACGCAGGGCGAATGCAAGCGCGGCTGGCGCAGCGGCAGGCCGGCCATGGCCCGCACCTGCAGATCGAACTGCGAGACATCGCAGGCATCCATCGTGTAGTGGCCGGAGTTGTGCGGGCGCGGCGCCATCTCGTTGACGATCAGGCGGCCGTCCTGCAGCACAAAGAACTCCACGCAGAGCACGCCCACATAGTTCATGGAGGCGGCGATGCGCGCGGCGGACGCCAGGGCCTCGGCCGCCAGCTCGGGCCCGACCGCGGGCGCCGGCACCTGGGTGAGGGCCAGAATGCCATCGATATGCAGGTTCTGCTGCACCGGGAATTGCACGATCTCGCCGGCCGCATTGCGGGCGCTGATCACGCTCAGCTCCAGGGCCAGGGGCAGCATCTGCTCCAGCACGCAGCGCACGTTTTTCAGCTCATCCCAGGCGGCGACCAGCTCGGCGCGGCTGCGCACCCGCATCTGGCCCTTGCCGTCATAACCCATGCGGGCGGTCTTCAAGATGCCGGGCAGCAAGTCATCGCTGACCGCGGCCAGGTCGGCGGCCGTCGTGATCTCGGCATAGGGCGCGCAGGCCACGCCGCTGGCCTTGAAATGGGCTTTCTCGTCGGCGCGGTCCTGACAGATGGCCACGGCCGCACCGGCCGGCGCCACGACGCGGCGCTCGGCCAGCCGGGCCAGGGCCTGGGCGGGCACGTTCTCGAATTCGGTGGTGATGGCGCCGCACTGGGCCGCCAGCTCGGCCAGGGCGGCCTCGTCCAGATAGTCGGCGCGGATATGCTGATGCGCGACCAGGCCGGCCGGGCTGTCGGCATCGGGGTCCAGCACCACGCTGCGGTAGCCCAGGGCTTGCGCCGCATGCACAAACATGCGGCCCAGCTGGCCGCCGCCCATCACACCCAGGCTGGCGGTGCCGGGCAACAAGACCGTCTCGCTCATCAGACCAGATCCTGGCTCATGGCCCGGGCGACTTCGGTCTGGCGGGCCCGGTAGGCCGTCAGCTGCTCGCGCAGGGCCGGGTTGTGATTGGCCAGCATGGCCACGGCAAACAAGGCCGCATTGGCCGCACCGGCGGTGCCGATGGCAAAGGTCGCCACCGGAATGCCCTTGGGCATTTGCACGATGGAATGCAGGGAGTCCACCCCTTGCAGATGGCGGCTGGCCACCGGCACGCCCAGCACGGGCACGACGGTCTTGGCCGCCAGCATGCCGGGCAGATGGGCGGCGCCGCCGGCACCGGCAATGATGGCCTGCAAACCCCGTGCCGCAGCGGACTCGGCATAGGCGAACATCTCGTCCGGCATGCGGTGGGCACTGACCACCTTGGCCTCGAAGGCGATGCCGAACTCGGCGAGAATATCGGCGGCATTCTTCATGGTGTCCCAGTCGCTGCTGGAACCCATCACCACGCCGATCACAGGAGTTGCACTCATTGATTCAATCCGCTCTACCGCTCTACCCTCCCCGCCGGTTGCGGGGGCTGGAAAACCTTGAATTGTAGGCCGCCGGCGCCATTTGGCTCCTGGCCCCCTCGCATTTACATCTCTTGACGCCCGCATGATCGATATCACCCTACAGAATTTCCAAGCCGAGCTGATCGAAAGCTCTCTGCAGCAGCCGGTGCTGCTGGACATCTGGGCGCCCTGGTGCGGCCCCTGCAAGGTGCTGGGCCCGGTGCTGGAGCAATTGGAAGTGGCCTATGCCGGCCGCTTCAAGCTGGCCAAGGTGAATGCCGACGAGGTGCCGCAGATCACCGAACAGCTGAGCCAGATGTTTGGCGTGCGCAGCATTCCTTTTTGCGTGATGTTCGCCGGCGGCCAGCCGGTGGACGGTTTTGTGGGCAATGTCCCCGAGGCCCAGATCCGCGAATTCCTGGACAAGCATGTGCCCAGCGGCGAAGCCCTGGAGGCGCAGGAAGAAGTGGCCGCGGCCGAGGAATTGCTGGCCGAAGGCGATGTGGAATCCGCCCTGGTCAAGCTGCAGCGCGCGGTCGAGGCCGACCCGAGCAATGAGGTCGCCCGTTTCGACTACATCAAGGCCTTGCTGGAGCTGGGCGAGCTGGCCGCGGCCCAACAAGCCTTCGAGCCGGTGGCCGCCAAGGCCGCCGACACCATCACCCGCCACGCCCGCTTTGCCGCCCTGGGCCACTGGCTCAAGGCCTGCCAGCGCGCCAGCGAGGGCATTGATGCGGCCACTCTGCAGGCCGCCATCGCAAGCAATAAGCGCGATTTCGAGGCCCGCTTCACGCTCGCCCAGGCCCGCTGGGCCGCCCATGATTTCACCGGCGCGATGGACGATCTGCTGGAAATCATCATGCGCGACAAGAGCTGGAACGAAGGCTTGGCCCGCCTCAGCTATGTGGCGATTCTTGAGCTGATGACCAAGCCCCAGCCCAAGGCCCCGGCCGGCAAAGCCAGCGGGGACGATGCCAAGAGCGGCCTGCAGCTGGCCGGCCACACGGTGCTGCCGCCCTCCGACCCGCTGCTGGACCAGTACCGCCGCAAGCTGAGCATGGCGCTCAACTAAGAACTTGTCCGTAAATAGCAGGGTTGAGGATGGCGAGGCGATTTGGGCGCAGGGCAAGGCGCAAACCACAGCGATACCCGGCGGTATCGCGAGGATTTGTAACGCAGCCATGCGTTCAAAGCGTCCGCCAGCCGACCCCGGCTATTTGCGGATAAGTTCTAAGCAAGCCTTAGCGAGGCTGTAGCTGGGCGGCGGCCAGGGCCGTGGCCCAGGCGCTTTGCTGCGAGGCGAACTCCTGCCACTCGGCGGCCGCGCTCTGCGCATGACACTCCGCCGCCGCGGCATCGCCCAGGAAGGCGTAGATTTGCGCCAGCCGGCTGTGGGTGATGGCACGGTCGTCCACATCGCAGAGCGGATCCAGTTCGATCTCCGCCTCCTTGGCCTGCTGCAGGCCGTGCTCGGCTTGGCCGGTGTTGACACGGCACCAGGCCAGATCGGCCAGCAAGCTGCTGCCCAGGCGCGCCAGGCCGGTGGACATCGCTTGCGGCAGATGAGACTCGAACAAGCGCCGCGCCTGCTCGAAGTCGCCCTCCACCGTCAGGATCTGGGCCCGCAGCACCGGCGTCAGGTCGGGCTTGACCGAGCCACCGACGGCCTCGTCGTAATGCTTGATCGAATCCGCCCCCAGCAACAGGCCCGAGCCCGCCACCGCCCCCGGTGCAAAGCGGCTGGCCAGGGATTCGCGCCGGGCCTGGGCCGTGCGCATCTCCGCCATGTTGTACATCAGGGCCGACAGGGCCGCGTCATCGCCCTCGGCCTGCGCATGGGTGCGGGCCTTGGCATACCAGTGCCGGGCCTGCTCTTGCTGATTGGCGAAATGATGGGCCAGGCCCAGCACGGTGCACAGGCGGTAGCGGGCGCTGAAATCGGTGCCCGCCGCGGCCTCGTCACAGGCCTGGGCCTGCCGCAGCATCTCGGGCAAATCATGGCGCACATAGGCCAGCTGAGCCAGCCAGGCAGCGCTCAAGGCCTCCAGATTGTTCAGCCCCACCGACTTGGCAATCGCATACGCGCGGGCAATCTTCTCCTGCGCGGCGCTGCTGAAGTCGGTGTAATAACTCATCAGACCCTCGGCGAAATGCAGCCAGGCGCCGACCTCGGGATGCGGATGCTGGAAGGCCAGCTGATGCAGATCGGTGAGTTGCTCGCGCGCCTCGGCCATATGGCCGTGGCGGGCAAACAGCAGCGCCCGCTGGGCCCGCAGGCAGGAGGTCTTGGCCAGGGTCTTGGAGGCGGCGATCTCGGCCTCCAGACGCTTCAGCAGGCGGCTTTTGATGGCCTTCATTGGGTCAGGCGCTGCAGAGCTTCGCCGTATTTGGCGGCCGTGTTCTCGATCACCTCGGCCGGCAGGGCCGGTGCCGGCGCGACCTTGCCCCAGGGCTTGCCGTCCACCTGGGCCTGCTCCAGCCAGTCGCGCAGGAATTGCTTGTCGTAGCTAGGCGGGTTGCTGCCCACCGCATAGCTCTCGGCCGGCCAGTAGCGCGAGGAGTCGGGCGTCAGCACCTCGTCCATCAGGGTCAGGGTGCCGTCGGCATCGAGGCCGAACTCGAACTTGGTGTCGGCAATGATGATGCCCTTGCTCAGCGCGAAATCGGCCGCACGCTGGTAGAGCTGGATAGAGATGTCACGCACGCGTTCGGCCAGGTCCTGGCCGATGATTTCAACGCAGCGCTCGAAATTGATGTTTTCGTCGTGGTCGCCCATCTCGGCCTTGGTGGCCGGGGTGAAGATGGGCTGGGGCAGCTTGCTGGCGTTTTGCAGGCCCGCCGGCAACTGGACGCCGCAGACCTGGCCGTTCTGCTTGTACTCGGCCCAGCCGCTGCCGGCCAGATAGCCGCGCACCACCGCCTCGATGGGCAGGGGCTTGAGGCGCTTGACCAGCATGGAGCGGTCCTTGACCTGCGCACGGTCGGCCTCGCCCACCACCGACAGCGGGTCTTCGCCGGTCAGATGATTGGGCACGATGCCGTCCAGCTTCTGGAACCAGAACAAGGCCATCTGGGTCAGCAAGGCGCCCTTGCCGGGGATGGGCTCGCCCATGATGACGTCGTAGGCCGAGATGCGGTCGCTGGCCACCATCAGGATGCGATCCTCGCCGACCGCATAGTTTTCACGCACCTTGCCGCGGGCGATCAGGGGCAAGGAAGTCAGCGAGGAATTCAGGAGAGCTGCGGTCATGATGGGCGGGAGGGCAAAAAGAGGAGGGATTTTAGGCCGCATTCAAAGCAAAAAGCCCGGCCGCGGGCTGCGGGCGGGCTGGGCTCACACGGAGGGGCCGGCGCTATTGCCGGCGGCCGGGTTTACTGAACGACTTGATTCAGCTCGCCCCGTGCATAGGCGGCGGCCACATCGACCAGGCTGCGCGCCTGGATCTTGCCGGCCTGGCCCTCGCAGCCGAACTGGCGGTAGCGCTGCAGGCAGACCGCCTTGGCGGCCTCGCGAGCGGGCTTGAGCCATTCGCGGGCGTCGAACTTGTCGGGGTTCTCGACCAGGAACTTGCGCACCGCGCCGGTCATGGCCAAGCGGATATCGGTGTCGATATTGATCTTGCGCACGCCGTACTTGATGGCTTCCTGGATCTCTTCCACCGGCACGCCATAGGTCTCTTTCATGGCGCCGCCGTACTGGCGGATCTGCTCCAGCAGCTCCTGCGGCACGCTGGAGGAGCCGTGCATCACCAGATGGGTGTTGGGAATGCGGGCGTGGATTTCCTTGACGCGCGAGATCGCCAGGATGTCGCCGGTGGGCTTGCGGGTGAATTTGTAGGCGCCGTGGCTGGTGCCGATGGCGATGGCCAGGGCATCGAGACCGGTGGCCTTGACGAACTGGGCCGCTTCCTCGGGGTCGGTCAGCATCTGGCTGTGGTCCAGCTTGCCGACGGCGCCGATGCCGTCTTCCTCACCAGCCTCGCCGGTTTCCAGCGAACCCAGGCAGCCCAACTCGCCTTCCACGGTGACGCCGACCTTGTGGGCCAGGGCGACGACCTGGCGGGTCACGTCGACGTTGTAGGCGAAGTCGGCCGGCGTCTTGCCATCGGCCTGCAGGGAGCCGTCCATCATCACCGAGCTGAAGCCCAGATCGATGGCGCCCTGGCAGATGGCCGGGGTCTGGCCATGGTCCTGGTGCATCACCAGGGGGATGTGGGGGTAGGCCTCGACGGCGGCCTGGATCAGATGCTTGATGAAGCTTTCGCCGGCGTATTTGCGGGCGCCGGCCGAGGCCTGCAGGATCACCGGCGCGCCGGCCTCGTCGGCCGCGGCCATGACGGCCTGCACCTGTTCGAGATTGTTGACGTTGAAGGCCGGGATGCCGTAGCCGTGCTCGGCCGCATGATCCAGCAATTGACGCATTGAAACGAGAGCCATGAAGTTCTCCGGGAGTTTGAAATGCTTTTTCAGGCGCAGGCCGCGGCGGCACCTCACCCGTCTGCCGCTGTAACCGCTCTGTAACTCGCTTGATTCTAGCGGCAGCGCGTGTCGGCTCCAGACGCCCGGACGGGGGCAACGACTATTGCTACCGCCCAGGCAAGCGATTAGGCTGCCGCGACGCACTTTTTTCCCGGGGCTTGCCGCGTGGGCCGGGATGCGCAGCCACGGAGCCTTGGATGTCCACCCGCCTTTCGATCGATCACCTGACGCTTTGGATCACCGCCGCGGCCCACGAGCATTCGCTGGATCTGGCCAGCCATATCGAGGAGCGCACCGGCGCCAGCCGGCGCGCCGCGCTGGCCGCCCTGCGCCGTCTGGTCGAGGCCCAATGGCTGAGTCGCAGCGGCAGCGATCGCCACCCCATCTACGCCCCCGGCACCTTGCGCCAGGTGGCGCGCTGCTACACCTTGTACGGCCTGCAGGAAGACCTGCCCTGGCAGCGCGACTTCGCCCCCCACTTCGCCCTGCCCGCCCATGTGGGCCGGATGATTCGCCATGGCTTCACCGAGCTGGTCAATAACGCGGCCGATCACAGCGGCGGCAGCAGCGTCACCGTCTCGCTGCGCCAAACGCCCAGCCATGTGCAATTGCTGGTCTCGGACGACGGTTGCGGCGTGTTCGACAAGATCTGCCAGGCCTTCGGGACCGAGGACGCACAACACGCCATGCTGGAGCTCAGCAAGGGCCGGCTGAGCAGCCAGCCCGAGGCGCACACCGGCCGCGGCCTCTTCTTCAGCTCGCAACTGGCCGATGTGTTCGACATCCACGCCAATGGCACGGCCTTCCAGCGCCGCGCCTGGGAGTCCTGCGGCTGGCGGCCGGGCCGACCCATGCCGCGCCAGGGCAGCTCCATCTATATGGCCATCGCCCTGGACACCCAGCGCAGCCTGGACCAGGTGCTGAGCGCCTGGAGCCTGGACGGCAGTGGCATCGAATTCGATCGGACGGTGATTGCCCTGCAACTGCTGGCCGGCCCCGGCCAGCCCCTGGACAGCCGCGCCCAGGCGCGCCGGGTGGCCGCCCGCTTGGCCACCTTCCGCCATGCCGAGATCAATTTCAGCGGGGTCGAGGACGTGGGCCACGGCTTTATCGACGAGTTGTTCCGCGTCTTCGCCCGTGCCAATCCCGGCGTGGAGCTCTGCCCCACCCAGATGACGCCGCGCATCGCGGCCCTGATCAAGAGCGCAAGAGCGAGCGCAACGGCAGGGGCTTAGATATCGCTATTGACCAAGGCCTCGATGGCCTTGGCCTGCTGGCGCAAGGCTGCGTTGATGCGCGGCAGCACCCGCGCGGCCAACTCACTGCCGCGCGCCGCGGCCAGATAGACCGGGCTGACCTCCGCCGGCCTGGGCAAATAGCTCAGCTCGGCCGCGCCGCCGGGCGGCAGGCCCAGCATGCGCGCCAATGACTCGGGCCGGGCACTGCGGTAGGAGGCCAGCAAAATATCGCAACGGCCGGCCACGAGCATGCGCACGCGCGCCGCCATATCTCCATCGGTCTGCTTGACCTGAAGCACGCTCCCGCGTGCGGCCTCCAACTCGGCCCCCATCAGCATGCCGCGCGGCAGGCAGACGACCCGACCCCGCAAGTCTTCGACGCTGCGGTAATTGAAAACCTTGTCACGCCGCACCACGATCCAGGCATGGTTGGCAAACAAGGCGTCGGAGAACTCCAGCACCGCCTCTCTTTGCTCGCTGCGCGAGAGGCCGAAGGCCAGGGACTGACCACGCTCGGCCATCAAGACCTGGCGGGCAAAAGGCAGATACTGGGGCTGCCACTCGATATGGGCGGCCTGGCCGATCAGCTCCAGCAGTTTGACGACAAAAGGCAGGCGGCCCTTGCCGCCCAAGCCAATCGGGACTTGCAGGCGCTCGGCTGGCTGGGCCTTCAGTTCGGCAGCCCCCAGCCCCAAGCCGAGGGCCGCGCCAAGCAGTTGGCGCCGCCCAAGCAGGGGGGCGAGTCCGGCCAATGCGGGCACAGGGTTCATGGTCGCAAGCCCCAAAGCGTGAGGCTTTTACAGAAGAATGGCCCTATTCTCGCCCTGCAAGGCCCGCGTCAAGGCACAAAAAGTCGATCAACCGCCCACGCGGCAGACTTTCAGCATATTGCTGCCACCCGGATAGCCCATGGCGATGGCCGGCCATGCTGCGCACATGTGGAGCCTGGCTGAACCTTTCACAGCTCGCTGTCCACCAATGCCCGCAGAGGCACCTCCAGCCCTGCCAATGCCCGGTCGATGCGACCTAGCCAGGGCGCCCATTCGGAATTGCGGGCCGCCACAATATGAACGGGGGAGATATCGACCGGCTCGTCCAGCACCAGCAGGTTCGCCTCGGGCACCAGGCGATTCAGGCGCTGACGCATGGATGCTGCGCTGGCGCCGCGATACGAGGTTAGCAAGCCCGCGCAGCGGCCACGCTGCAACATGGCCACCCGCGCCTCCAGTTCCCCCACCCCGGGCTGCAGCTGGATCTCCAAGCGCGCCAACTCCTGCACCAGGGCCGGGCCGTAATGCACCTGATTCGGCACGCACAGACTTTGCCCGCGCAGATCGGCAAGCCGCCGCGGAAGCGGCTCTTCGCCCTGACGGACCACCAGCCACAAATGATTGGCGAACACGGGGGCACTAAAGGCCAGCCGACGCTCGCGCTCGGCGTCGCGAGACAAACCCAGAGCCAGGAACCGCCCCTCGTCCGCCCCTCGCAGCACCCGCGCCCAGGGCAGGCTGTGCAGATCCCAGCGCACCTGCAACTGCGCCGCCAGCAAGGCCAGCAGCGCCTGCAGAAAGCGCTGATTGGCCTGCTCATTGATGGCTATGGGCAGGACCGTGAACGGGTTGGAGCCTGCCAGGCTTGGATCGGCCAAAACCAAACCCAGCAGGCTCAACAAGCGACGCCTGGCGGGATTGGCGGCTGTTGGGCTGGGCATGGCGCTGCAATGATGTAGGCCTTTAGTTGACCCGGCAGACCTTGAGCATATTGGTGCCGCCCGGATAACCCATGGGCTCGCCGCAGGTGATGGCATAGGTGTCGCCCGGCATCAGCACGCCCTTGTCGACCAGGATCTGCTCCGCGGCGGCCAGGGCCGTGTCGCGATCCTCGTATTTCGGCATCAGCAAGGGGCGCACATTGCGGTACAGCGCCATCTTGCGCTGGCTGACCGCCGTGGTGGTCAGGGCGAAGATGGGCACCTGGATGCGGTGGCGGCTCATCCACAGCGCGGTGGAGCCCGATTCGGTCAGCGCCAGAATGGCCTTGCAACCCAGGTGATGGGCGGTGAACAGCGCGCCCATGGCGATGGACTGATCGATCCGTGCGAACTGGCGGCCGGCAAAGTCGGTGTCCAGGGTGACGAACTCGGCGCGCTCGGCCTCCAGGGCGATGGCGGCCATCTGCGCTATGGTCTCGACCGGGAACTTGCCGGCGGCAGTCTCGGCGCTCAGCATCACGGCGTCGGTGCCATCAAGTACCGCGTTAGCCACATCGGACACCTCGGCGCGGGTGGGCACCGGGTTGACGATCATGGACTCCATCATCTGGGTGGCGGTGATGGCCACCTTGTCCATTTCACGGGCCAGCTTGATCATGCGTTTTTGCAAGGCCGGCACGGCGGCATTGCCCACTTCCACGGCCAGGTCACCGCGCGCCACCATGATGCCGTCGCTGGCCTTGAGAATCGCTTCCAGGTGCGGGATGGCCTCGTAGCGCTCGATCTTGGCGATCATGCCGGGCTTGTGGCGATAGGGCTCGCCGGCCACATTGGCGAGCTGGCGGGCCATCTCCATATCGGTGGCGTTCTTGGGGAAGCTGACGGCCAGGTACTCGCACTGGAAGCTCATGGCGGTCTTGATGTCCTCCATATCCTTGCCCGTCAGGGCCGGGGCGGTCAGGCCGCCGCCCTGCTTGTTGATGCCCTTGTTGTTCGACAGCTCGCCGCCCATCTTGACGATGGTGTGGACGGCGGCGCCGCGCACGGCCTCCACGGTCAACACCAGCAGGCCGTCGTTGAGCAGCAAGGTGTCGCCGGGCTTCACATCGCGCGGCAACTCCTTGTAATCCAGGCCCACGACGTCTTCGTTACCCAGCTCCGTGCGGTCGGCATCGAGGATGAAGGGGCGGCCGTTGACCAGCTCGATCTTGCCGTTTTCGAACTTGCCGACGCGGATCTTGGGGCCTTGCAGATCGGCCATGATGGCCACCGACTTGCCGGCCGCCGCCGCCACATCGCGCACCAGCTTGGCGCGGTCGATATGGTCTTGCGCCTTGCCATGCGAGAAGTTCAGCCGCACCACGTCGACGCCGGCGGCGATCATCTGCGCCAGCACCTCGGGCGACGAGGACGCAGGACCGAGGGTGGCAACAATCTTGGTGGCACGGGACATGGCGGGCTCTCGCTGGAATAAAGTTACAGGCGGGCGATTATGGAGCGCAAATCGACGGAAAGTCGATTACAGCGAGTTACCAAAGCGGCCGAGACCAAGCTGGCAGACCGGCGTGGCCGAATAGGCCGCAGCCCAGTGGAAGGAAGGCAATGGCGAAAACCGAAAAGACCCAGGCGACGGCCTTGCTTGCGTCGAAGGATGATCTCTTCGCGACGATCTGCCGCCTGATTGAGGAGGGCCGCCGCACGCTGGCGCAGCAGGCCAATCGCACGACCGTGTTTCTGTTCTGGCGCATCGGGCTGCAGATCAGGCTTGAAGTCCTGAATCAGCAGCGCGCGGAATACGGGCAGAAGATTGTGGCGTCGCTGGCGACACAGTTGGTCACCAGCTATGGGCGCAGCTTCGAGGCCCGCAACCTGCGGCGGATGATGCAGTTCGCCGAGCTGTTCCCGGATTTCGAAATTGTGTCGCCGCTGGCGACACAATTGAGCTGGGCGCATGTGGTCGAGGTGCTGCCCTTGCAGACGCAGCAGGCCCGTTTGTTCTATCTTGGCGAGGTGGCTACCCGGCAGTTGGGTAAGCGTGAGCTGCGCCAGCTCATCAGCCGCAAAACCTATGAACGCAAGGAGATCGCCAACGCCCAACTGGCCGAGGCCTCCGCCATTCCGCTGGACACCTTCAAAGACCCCTATCTGCTGGATGTGCTGGGCCTGCATGACGGATATCTGGAAGCGGATATGGAGGCCGCCATACTGCGGGAGCTGGAACGCTTCATCCTGGAACTGGGTGGCGGTTTCACCTTCGTCTCACGGCAGAAGCGCATGATCATCGATGGCGAAGACTTCCATCTCGATCTGCTCTTCTTCCATCGCAAACTCAAGCGCCTGGTGGCGGAGGAGCTGAAACTCGGCAAATTTGAGGCCGGCTACAAGGGCCAGATGGAGCTTTACCTCGGCTGGCTCGACCGTCACGAACGGCAGGAGGGCGAAAACGCACCCATAGGCCTGATTCTCTGCGCCGAGAAAAGCCGCGAGCAGATCGAACTGCTGCAGCTGGACAAGGACAAGATCATGGTGGCCGAGTACTGGACGGTATTTCCAGAGCGCTCGGTGTTCGAGAGGAAGATCCATGCCCTGCTGGCCAGCGCGCGCGAGCAACTGGCACGACGCAAGTCCCTGCTGGCCGGCGCAGGCAAGAGGGACGCTGACCGCGCCGGATGAGCGCCCCCAAGACCCTGCTTACTGACCCTGCGCCCCCACCTCCTTGGCCGCCAGCACATCCGCCACCGCCAGCGCCGTCATATTGACGATGCGGCGCACCGTGGCTGAGGGCGTCAGGATGTGCACCGGCGCCGCCGCCCCCAGCAGGATGGGGCCCACGGTGACGCCATGGCCGCTGCTGATCTTCAGCACATTGAAGAGGATGTTGGCGGCATCCAGCGTGGGCAGCACCAGCAGATTGGCCGCACCCTTGAGGCGGCTGTCGGGCAGAAAGCTATTGCGCACCGACTCCGACAGGGCGGCATCGCCATGCATCTCGCCATCGGCCTCGATATCGGGATTGGCCTGCGCGAATAACTCGTAAGCCTGGCGCATCTTGACGGCCGAGGGACGCTTGCTGGAGCCGAACATGCCGTGCGACACAAAGGCGACTTTGGGCGGCAGGCCGAAGCGCTGCACCTCCTCGGCGGCCATGGCGGCGATCTCGGCCAGTTGCTCGGCGTCGGGGCTGTCGTTGACAAAGGTGTCGGTCAGGAACAGGGTGTGCTGCTCCAGCATCAGCGCATTCATGGTGGCCAGGGTCTTGGCACCGGGCTTGAGGCCGATCAGATCGCCGACATGCTCCAGATGGTTGTCGAAGCGCCCCACCATGCCGCAAATCATCGCGTCCGCGTCGCCCAGCTTGATGGCCAGCGCGCCTATGGTGGTGGCCGAGCGGCGCACCGCCGCCTTGGCCATGTCCGGCGTCACGCCGCGGCGGCCCATCACCTGGTGGTAGGCCTCCCAGTACTGGCGGAAGCGGGCATCGTTGTCGGGGTCGATCACCGCCACATCCCCGCCCACCTTGAGGCGCAAGCCCGCCCGTTCGATGCGGGCCTGTATCACCTCGGGCCGGCCGATCAGCGTGGGCTTGACGATGCCTTCGTCCAGCGCCACCTGCACGGCACGCAAGACGCGCTCATCCTCGCCCTCGGCATAAATGACCCGTGCAGGATGGGCTTTAGCAGCCGCGAACACCGGCCGCATAAACATGCCGGTCTGGTAGACAAAGCGCTCCAGCGACTGGCGGTAGGCCTCCAGGTCCTTGATCGGCCGCGCCGCCACGCCCGAGGCCTCGGCCGCCTGGGCCACGGCCGGGGCGATGCGCAAAATCAAACGGGCATCAAAAGGCTTGGGGATCAGATAGTCGGGGCCGAAGGCCAGCACCTCGCCGGCATAGGCGGCCGCCACCTCGTCGCTGGTCTCGGCCTTGGCCAGGGCGGCGATCTCGCGCACGCAGGCCAGCTTCATTTCCTCGGTGATCTTGGCTGCGCCGCAGTCCAGCGCGCCGCGGAAGATATAGGGGAAGCAGAGGACGTTGTTGACCTGGTTGGGGTAGTCCGAGCGGCCGGTAGCGATGATGCAGTCCGGGCGCACGGCCTTGGCCAGCTCGGGGCGGATCTCGGGCTCGGGGTTGGCCAAGGCCAGGATGATGGGCTTGGCCGCCATGGTCTTGACCATGTCCTGCGTCAGCACACCGGCCGCCGAGCAACCCAGGAAGACATCGGCACCGGCCACCACATCGGCCAAGGTGCGCGCCGACGTAAGCTGGCAGTAGCGCTGCTTGCTCTCGTCCAGCTTGCCGGCGCGGGCGTCCTCGCGCTGGTCCTGGATCACGCCCTTGGAGTCCACCACAAAGATGTTCTCGCGCCGCACGCCCAGGCCCACCATCAGGTCCAGGCAGGCGGTGGCCGCCGCACCGGCGCCCGACACGGCCAGCTTGACCGCGGCGATGTCCTTGCCCACCAGCTCCAGGCCATTCAGCAGGGCGGCACTTGAGATGATGGCCGTGCCATGCTGGTCGTCGTGAAAGACGGGGATATTCATGCGCTCCTTCAGCTTCTTCTCGATATAGAAGCATTCGGGCGCCTTGATGTCCTCCAGATTGACGCCGCCCAGCGTGGGCTCCATGGCGGCGATGATGTCCACCAGCTTGTCGGGGTCGCGCTCGGCCAGCTCGATGTCGAACACATCGACGCCGGCGAATTTCTTGAACAAGCAGCCCTTGCCCTCCATCACCGGCTTGGAGGCCAGCGGGCCGATATCACCCAGGCCCAGCACGGCCGTGCCATTGCTGATGACGGCCACCAGATTGGCGCGCGAGGTGAAGTCGGCCGCCAGACCAGGGTCTTCCTCGATGGCCAGGCAGGCATAGGCCACGCCGGGCGAGTAGGCCAGCGAGAGGTCGCGCTGGTTGACCAGGGCCTTGGTGGGGGTGACGGCGATCTTGCCGCGCGTGGGTGAGCGGTGGTAGTCCAGCGCGGCCTCGCGCAAGGCCGCTTCGGCCGGGGTGAGGGACTGGTTCTTCTTGGTGATCTCGCTCATCGGGGTCTCCGTCGGGTGGGTCGGGCCCTGCCAGGCGGCAGGCCCAAACTCGGGGGGTCGAATTTACCCCGCCCACCCTCGCCCACGACTGCGGACACCCCGTACAGCCATGCAAAGAACGCAAGAAGGTATGCCGATGCGGCAAGAAAAAAGCGCCGGAGTCCAGCGACTCCGGCGCCTCATCGGCAAGGCTGGGGCTCAGGCCGCTGCGGCAGCGCGCTTGGCCAGGATCTCGAAGGCCGGCAAGGTCTTGCCTTCGAGGATTTCCAGGAAGGCACCGCCACCGGTGGAGATATAGCCCACATCACCCTCGATGCCGTATTTGGCAATGGC
Source organism: Roseateles oligotrophus (assembly GCF_014204525.1). Lineage (GTDB taxonomy): Bacteria > Pseudomonadota > Gammaproteobacteria > Burkholderiales > Burkholderiaceae_C > Paucibacter_A > Paucibacter_A oligotrophus_A. The sequence continues at coordinate 42,151 of NZ_JACHLP010000010.1, read as the reverse complement.
CGCCAGCGTGTCGCCGCCACCGGCAATGGAGAAGGCACTGGAGGCCGCGATGGCGCGGGCAATCGTCTCGGTGCCCTGGGCAAAGGCGTCGAACTCGAACACGCCCACCGGGCCGTTCCAGACGATGGTGCCGGCGGCCTTCAACTGCTCGGCCAGCAAGGCGGCGGTCTGCGGGCCGATGTCCAGAATGAGGTCATCATCGCCCACCTCGCTGGCGGCCTTGACCGTGGCCGGGGCATCGGCGGCGAACTTCTGCGCCACCACCACGTCGACGGGGATGGGCACGGCGGCACCGCGCGCCTTCATGGCCTCGATGACGGCCTGGGCCTCGCCCACCAGATCGGGCTCGGCCAGGGACTTGCCGATCTTCAGGCCGGCCGCCAGCATAAAGGTGTTGGCGATGCCGCCGCCGACGATCAGGCCGTCCACCTTCTCGGACAGGGCTTTCAGAATGGTCAGCTTGGTGGAAACCTTGGAGCCAGCAACGATGGCGACCAACGGGCGCTTGGGCGCGCTCAAGGCCTTGCCGATGGCATCGATCTCGGCCGCCAGCAAGGGGCCGGCGCAGGCGATGGGCGCGAACTGCGCGATGCCATAAGTCGTGCCCTCGGCGCGGTGGGCGGTGCCGAAGGCGTCGTTGACGAAGATGTCGCACAGCGCCGCCATCTTGCGGGCCAGGGCTTCGTCGTTCTTCTTCTCGCCCTTGTTGACGCGGCAGTTCTCCAGCAACACCAACTGGCCGGGCGCCACCGTCACGCCGTCCACCCAGTCCTTGACGACGGGCACCTCGCGGCCCAGCAGCTCACCCAGGCGCTTGGCCACGGGGGCCAGCGAATCCGCGGGCTTGAACTCGCCTTCGGTGGGGCGGCCCAGATGCGAGGTCACCATCACGGCCGCGCCGGCCTTCAGAGCGGCTTCGATACAGGGGATGGAGGCGCGGATGCGGGTGTCTTCGGTGATCTGGCCGGCCTCGTCCTGCGGCACATTGAGGTCGGCGCGGATGAAGACGCGCTTGTCGGCCACCTGGCCGCTGCTGATCAAATCATTGAAACGGATGACGTTCATGGTGGTGGTGAGTCGGGTTGGTTTTGAAAAAAGAAATACCGGCCAAGACTAGCAAGAAGGATGCGCAGCTTACCAACCCAGGCCTATGCGCAGCGCCAGCATCACCGCCGTGCCGCTGAGTATGGTGCCCAGGATGTCGCGCCGCCAGAAGAACCAGGCCGTGCCCACGGCCGTGGCGTAGAGGCGAGCATCCTTCCAGGTGGAGATCAGCTCGCCATGGCTCATCACGATCTCCGGCACGATGACGGCCGCCAGCGCCGCCAGCGGTGCATAGCGCAGGCCTTGCTTGGCCCAATCGGGCATGGGCAGCTCGTTTTTCGGCAGCAGGAAGAAGCAGCGGGTCAGCAAGGTGATCAAGCCCATGCCGACGATGCCCAAAACAATCTCCCAGCTGCTCATGGCCGCCCCCTCTTCTCAGGAAAGCTGTGCTCCATCAGCAAGCCCATGGCCACGGCGGCCGCGATGGCCACCAGGATATTGAGCCGCAGGGGCAGGCCGTAGGCCGCCACCGCCGCGCAGCCGGCCACCGCCCCCGAGACCCAGGACTTGCGGTCGTGCAGCAGGGAACAAGCCAGGCCCAGCAAGGCCAGCACGCCGGCAAAGCCCAGGCCCCATTCGGTGGGCACGCGCTCGGCCAGCAAAATGCCGGCGACCGAAGGCACTTGCCAGGCCAGCCAGTTCAGCGACACCCCGCCCCAGTAATAAGGCTGCTGCTCGGGCGCGGGCCGGCCCTCGGGCCAGCGCTTCAGAAAGGCGACGTAGTTGAGGTCGGCGGCAAAGTAGCCGATGGACATGCGGCGCAGCAGCGGCAGATGGCCGAAATACATGCGCCACTGGGCGCTGAAGATCACAAAGCGCAGATTGACGCAAAAGGCCGTGGCCCACAGCACCCACAGCGGCGCGCCGCTGGCGATCAGAGGCAGGGCCGCCAGCTGCGAGCTGCCTGCAAAGACCACAAAACTCATCAGCAAGGCCAGCCAGATGCTCAAGCCGCTCTTGACCATGGCCACGCCGGTGACCAGGCCCCAGGCCGAGATGCCCAGGCTGATGGCGGCCATCTCGCGGGCCCCTCGCTTGAATTCGGGGTCGCGCCACATCGGCGTAGCCGGCCGCGGCAGGGAGGAAGGAGAAGGGGAAAAAGAAGGGCCCATGGACGCGATTGTCCTATGGGCCCCAAATCTGCTCCGGCCCAGGGGATTGCATCAGGCCCGAGCCAGGCATTGCAAGATGACGATTCAGTCCAGCTTTTTGATGCGGCCGCTGCCCGCCACCGAGCTGCTGAGCTGGGGATTGCCGACGTAGCCGATATCGCCCGAACCCGCGATGGAGATGCTCAAGGTCTTGCGCGCATTCACCTGGGCGCTGCCGCTGCCGGCGATGCTGGCCTTGACCTCATCGGCCTGCATCTCCCGAGCATGCACATCGCCGGAGCCGGCCACCGACAGCTTCAGGACCTGGGCGCTGCCACTGGCCGAGATATCGCCGCTGCCGGCCACGCTGAGCATCAATTGCTCGGTCTCCAGCTGGGTGAACTTGATGTCGCCGGAGCCACCCACGCTGGCGTCGATGCGCGGGCTCTTCATCGCCTCGACCCGGATATCCCCCGAGCCGCCGATGGTGACGGCGCGCAACTCGGGCAGCTCCACGATGATGTGCGGCCGCACCGAGCCGGAGAGGTTGTAGCCTTTCTTGGCGGCGATCTCCAGAGTGCGACCCTTGCTGTTCTCGATCACACGGGTCTCCAGCAGGGGCTGCAGATTCCTGTCGGTGCGCACCTCCACCTTGGGATTGCGGCTTTGCCGCACCGTCACCACAAAACCGCCGGACATGCTGAGCGCGTCAAAGCTGCCCAGCTCGCGCGCCTCGCTGACCACCTCGCCGGAACCGCGCACCTGCTCCGAGTTCCAGTTCCAGGTCCAGGCTTGCGCCGGTGCGGCGGCGGCCAGGGCGCCGGCAATGACGGCGATCAAGAAGAAACGGCGTTGAAACATGGGAGCCTCCTGCAGCGCAAGCTTGTTGATGTGCAGGCATCTTCGCCAGCGCCGCTCACCCGGGCAAAGCGCATTCGACCGCTTGCCGGAAAGGCGGCGCCAAATGCAAAAACGCCGCGCTGAACGGTCACCGGGGACGATTCAGCGCGGTGTTCGGCCAAGCTTGCTTGGGGGTCAATGCTTTGGCTTGGCGGCGGGCTTGCCTTCTTCCTTGCTGGCGGCCTTGTCGGCGGGTTTGTCGGCCGGCTTGTCGGCGCCATGACCGTCTGCCTCATCGGCATTGGCATTGGCCGGCTTGCGCGGCTCGGGCCTGGGCACCACCGGCACCACGCCCTCCAGCTTGTTCTCGCGCATGTACTCGTCCATCTCGCGCCAGCCGGCGAACACCGAGGCCTTGTGGGCCTTGGGGTTGAGGGTGTAGCAGTCCTCGATGGCGCGCATGGCATGGCGGCAGGCGCTGCCGACGGCCTTGCCCTCGGCCTCCTTGGCGGCCTGGATCTTGGCGGGGTCTTCGATGCCCAATTGGTCGCAGCCTGCCAGGCCCAGCAAGGCGGCGGCAAACAGCAAGAAAAGATGGCGTGATCTCATGCAACCAATATCGGCAGCCCTCGCTCGCTCTTGAATTCAGCGCCTCACCATCGCCATCAAGCGCGCCACCCGCTCCTCGGTGGCCGGGTGGGTGCTGAACAAGCCGGCCAGGCCGCGGCCGGACAGCGGGTTCATGATCATCATCTGCGCCGTCTCGGGGTGGCGCTCGGCCGCCTCCAGGGGGATGCCCTGGGCGATGCGATGGATCTTCTCCAGCGCCGAGGCCAGGGCGGCGGGGTCGCCGGAGATCTCGGCCCCGCCGCGGTCCGCTTCGAACTCGCGCGCCCGGCTGATGGACATCTGGATCACGCTGGCCGCGATGGGCGCCAGCACGGCCACCAGAATGCCCACCAGCGGATTGCTGCTGCGGCCCTCGCTATCGCGCCCGCCAAAAAACATGGCGAAATTGGCCAGCATGGAAATCGCACCGGCCATGGTGGCGCTGACGGTGCTGATCAGGATGTCGCGATGCTTCACATGGGCCAACTCATGGGCCATCACGCCGCGCAGCTCGCGCTCGGACAGCGTGCGCAGAATGCCCGTGGTGGCGGCCACGGCCGCATGCTCGGGGTTGCGGCCGGTGGCAAAGGCATTGGGGGCGTCCTCGTCGATCAGGTAGACGCGCGGCATGGGCAGCTGGGCTTTTTGCGCCAGCTCGGCAACCATGGCGTAGAACTGCGGGGCACTGCCGGCGTCCACCTCGCGGGCGCGGTACATCTTCAACACCATGGTGTCGGAGAACCAGTAGCTGAAGAAGTTCATGCCCAGCGCCACCAGCAGGGCCAGCATCATGCCGGAGCGGCCACCCACCATCGCGCCCAGGGCCATGAACAAGGCGGTGATGGCCGCCATCAAAACAGCGGTTTTCAGCAGATTGAACATGGATACTCCTTTGCCAGTCACTCAAGCCAGATGATGGCGCGAGCGCAAATCTCAAGCGTTTTTGAAGACCGCTCCCACAGCAATCGGCCGGGCCTGCAAAAACGCCGCCGCCGACAGACGCTTGCCACCGGCGCGTTGCAGCTCCGTCAGCCGCAGCGCGCCCTGGCCGCAGGCCACGACGAGGCCCGCCTCGTCCACCCGCAAGACCTGACCCTCGGGGCCGCTGCCCTCGGCCGGCTCGGCCCGCCAGATCTTGATGGCCTCGCCGTCCAACTGGCTCAGGCCGCCGGGAAAAGGATCAAAAGCGCGCAGGCGGCGCTCGATCTGCGCCGCATCTTGCGCCCAATCGATCTGCGCTTCGGCCTTTTCTATCTTGTGTGCATAGCAGACACCCTCGCCGGGCTGCACCGTGCGAGTCAGGCCGCCGCAGGCCGCCAGCTCCAGCGCTTCCACAATCATGCGGCCGCCCAGCCGGGCCAGGCGATCGTGCAAGCTGGCCGTGCTGTCATCGGCGGCAATCTTCAAACGCTCGATCAAGAGCATATCGCCGGTGTCCAGGCCCGCATCCATCTGCATGATGGTGATGCCGGTCTCGGCGTCACCCGCCTCGATGGCACGGTGGATGGGCGCGGCACCGCGCCAGCGCGGCAGCAGGGAGGCGTGGATATTGAGGCAGCCGCGCGGCGGCATGTCCAACACCCATTGTGGCAGGATCAGGCCGTAGGCCGCCACCACCATCACATCGGCCCGCGCGTCCAGCAAGGCCTGGCGGGCGGCGGCCGCGTCCTCGGGGTATTTGCCGTCCAGACGCAGGCTGCGCGGCTGGGCCACCGGGATGCCCTGCTGCAGGGCCAGGGCCTTGACGGGCGAGGCCTGCAATTTCATACCGCGGCCGGCCGGGCGGTCGGGCTGGGTCAGCACCAGGGGCACGCTGAAACCGGCCTTGAGCAAATCGGCCAGGGCGGCGGCGGCGAACTCCGGCGTGCCGGCAAAGATGACGCGCAAACTCATCGGCGTTGGGCCAGTTGCGCGTCTTCGCGGGCCTTCTTGGCCAGCTTGGTCTTGATGCGCTCGCGCTTGAGCGGGCTCAGATACTCGACGAAGACCTTGCCCATCAGATGGTCCATCTCATGCTGGACGCAGACGGCCAGCAAGCCCTCGGCCTCGAACTCATAGCTCTCGCCCTCACGGTTGAGGGCACGCACGGTAACGCGCGAATAACGCGGCACCTTGTCGTAGATCTGCGGCACCGACAGGCAGCCCTCTTCGCCCTCGGTGAACTCGGCACTGGTCTTGACCAGCTCGGGGTTGATCAGCACGCGCGGGGTGTCGCGCTCATTGGAGGTGTCGATCACCAGCACCCGCTCGTGCACATCCACCTGGGTGGCGGCCAGGCCCACGCCCTCGGCGTCGTACATGGTCTCCAGCATATCGTCCACCAGGCGGCGGATGCGCTCGTCCACCTGCGCCACGGGTTTGGCCACGATGTGCAGGCGGGGATCGGGATAACGAAGAATATTCAGAATGGCCATGGAGGGGGCGATGTGGACTCGGCACAACGCGAATGAGTTTGTAAGAGACTGCAAGAGCGCAAAAGCCCCCGCTTTGTTCGTTGCGAGCACCCTTTTTTGGGGGCAGAATCGCCGCGCATGAGCCCGATTTTCGCCGAATTGCCGCGCAGCGGCACGACGGCAGCGGATCGGCCCCATGGATCGCTGCCCAAAACCCAACAAGCCAGGGTCTTGCTGAATCAACAAAGCAGGACTCGGCCCCACATAAAAGCCGCGATGTCTTGCGGTAGAGAGCCCTTGATGCCCCGCTCCAAGCTGAGTCCCGCCCTCCTGATCCCCCTGCTGCTCAATCTGGCAGTCACGACCACCGCGCAAGCCGCACCCCTGCCCGTCAGCGACGCCCAGCGCGCCACGGCCGAACGGGTGGCCCAGGCCGGCGTACCGCTGTCGGAACTGGCCGCGAACGCGCCCGAGACCTATGCCGTCAAGACCGGCGACACCTTGTGGGACATCTCCCAGCTCTTTCTCAAAAGCCCTTGGCGCTGGCCCGAGCTCTGGGGCATGAACCGCGAGCAGATCGCCAACCCCCATCTGATCTACCCCGGCCAGATCCTGATGCTGGTCAAGCAAGACGGCATGGCCCGCCTGCAACTGGCCCAGGAATTTGGCCAGGCCGGTGCCGGCAGTGGCGGCACCGGGGCCGCGGCCAAGCTCTCGCCGCGCATCCGCGCCTCCGACAATCTGCTGGCGGCGATCGCGGCCATCCCGCTCAATCTGATCGAGCCTTTTCTCAACGACGCCGTGGTGTTCGACACCGACGCCCTGGCCAAAGCCCCCCGCATCGTGGCGGCGCCCGAGGGCCGGGTGAATCTGTCCAACGGCGACATCGCCTACGCACGCGGCGACTTCAGCCAGGCCAGCGATTACCGCGTGTTCCGCAATACCCAGCCGCTGCGCGACCCAACGACCCAAGAAATCCTCGGCTACGAGGCCCGTTACCTGGGCACGGCCGAGCTGACCCGGCCGGGCGAGCAAAGAACCGATGCCAAGGGCAAGACCGAGATCGTGCCCAGCACCCTGAAGATCAAGACGGTGCGCCAGGAAATCGGCGTCGGCGACCGGCTGGCGCCGGTGCTGCAACGCAGCTTCCTGCGCTATGTGCCGCACGCGCCCAGCAAGAATATCGCGGGCCAGATCGTCTCCATCTACGGCGATGGCCTCAACGCCGGCCAGAACCAGATCGTGGCCCTCAACCGCGGCAGCCAGGACGGGCTGGAGCGTGGCCATGTGCTGGCCCTGTGGCAGAAGGGCCGCACGGCCGTCGACCGTACCGGCGAGCGCAAGGAAGAGATCCAGCTGCCCGATGAAAAGCACGGCGTGCTGTTTGTCTTCCAGACCTACTCGCGCGTGTCCTATGCGCTGATCATCTCGGTGCAGGAGCCGGTCAGGGCCGGCGACCGGTTCAGCCAACCCTGAGATGAAGCGCCCCTCGCCCAATCTCGCCACGCTGAACGCGGGCGAGCCTGGTCGGTCCCCCGAGGGGACGAGGCTGTATGCGGCATTGAGCCGCATACAGCCTCGGGCGGGCCGGCTTGGGAGCGGCCCGGCGCTCGGCCCGAACGGCATTTCATGCGCAGCGGGTGGCCGGTAAGCATCAGGGACAACTAAGGTGCACTCAAACCTTGAGTACACGGAACTGGCCGCCTGGCTGCGCCTGCTGGAAACCCCCGGCATAGGCTGGGAGAGCGCCCACCGCCTGCTGCAAGCCCTGGGTTCGCCCCAGGCCGTGTTCGAGTTGCCCGGCACCGCCTTGCAAACGCTGCTGAGCGCCAGGCAGCGCCAGGCCCTCAGCCAGGAGCCCGCGCACCTGCAGGACCTGCTGGCGCGCACCTGGCGCTGGCTGCAGGACGACGAGGCCCGCAGCCTGCTGATCCTCGGCGACGCGGACTACCCGGCCACCCTGCTGGCCACCGCCGACCCGCCCCTGCTGCTCTATCTGGAAGGCCGGCGCGAGCTGCTGGTCGGACCCGCCCTGGCCGTGGTGGGCAGCCGCAAGCCCAGCGCCCAGGGCCAGGACAATGCCCAGGCCTTTGCGCAAGCCCTCAGCGAACAAGGCCTGACCATCGTCTCCGGCCTGGCCCTGGGGGTGGACGGCGCCGCCCACCGTGGCGGCCTGGCCGGCCGCGGCAGCACCATCGCCGTGCTGGGCACGGGCCTGGACCAGATCTACCCCAAGTGCCACCAGGGCCTGGCCGCCGAGATCAAGGCGCAAGGCCTCTTGATCAGCGAGTACACACTGGGCACGCCCGCCCTGGCACCCAACTTCCCTCGCCGCAACCGCATCATTGCCGGCCTGGGCCTGGGTTGCCTGGTGGTGGAGGCCGCCCTGCAGTCGGGCTCGCTGATCACCGCCCGCCTGGCCAGCGAGGCCGGCCGCGAGGTCTTCGCCATCCCCGGCTCCATCCACTCGCCGCAAAGCCGGGGCTGCCATGCCCTGCTTCGGCAAGGTGCCAAATTGGTGGAAACCACCGCCGATGTACTGGACGAATTGCCACCCCTGCCCGCCGCCCGTCAGACGCGTTCCGACGCCGAGCTAACGCCACAAACAGATGGCATCCCAGCCGCCCAGGCCCAGGTTCTGGCCTTGATGGGCTTCGAGCCCGTCTCCTTGGATCAGCTGATGGCGCGCGGCGCCTGGCCGGCCGCGGAACTGAGCGCCCACCTGCTAGAGCTGGAGCTGCTGGGCGAGGTCGCGCGTCTGGCGGGGCAGCTGTTCCAGCGCCGCGCCAGGGCCTGACCAGCTCGCCGCAAGGCCCTGTTTGCGCCCTGCCCAAGGGCTTTCGGCGCCCCTGCCGACGGGCCGGCTGCCCACAGGCCTGGGTTATCATGCCGCCATGCTCGACGTGCTGGTCTATCTCTACGAAACCTATTGGCGGCCTGATGCCTGTCCGGATCATGCCCAGCTGACGCGCAAGCTGTCGGCGGTAGGCTTTGAAAGCGAGGAGATCAAGGAAGCCTTGAGCTGGCTGGACGGCCTGGCCGCCAGCGCCAACGCCTACCAGGGCACGCAAGGCCCGCACAGCCTGCGCGTCTACTCCCAGGCCGAGCTGAACCATCTGGGCGAGCCCTCGGTGGGCTTCATCAGCTTCCTGGAATCGGCCGGCGTGCTACCCCCGCCCATGCGCGAGATGGTCATCGACCGCGCCATGGTCGTGCCCGGCGAACCCCTGGATCTGGAAGACCTGAAGATCATCGTGCTGATGGTGTTCTGGAGCCGCGGCCAGGAGCCCGATGCCCTGATCCTGGACGAACTCTTCGTCGCGCCGGAAGACCGACTGATCCACTGAATGGGCTGAGCCGTTCAGTTCAATAAGCGGTCCGGATCCACATCCAGCTTGGCCAGCGCATTGCGCGTGGCCTTGACGGTCAGCGCCTCATCCTGCGCCGGCAGCAGCAGGCCGGCTTGCAAAAAGGCCGCCATGCGGCTCAGTGGGAACAGCACGCCACGACCCTGGGTGGTCACGAACAAAGCCATCTGACGGCGCTGCCCGCGCCAGGCCAGTTGCACCGCCTCGTTGCGATGGCGGTAGTCCAACATATACCAGCCGCCCACCTGCAGCTCACGCGCCCAGGCCAGCATGGCGGGGGTGGGCGCCGAACCGCCTTCGGACACCACCTCCAGACCCTCGGTCTCGTGGCCCGATAGATCGCGCACCAGGGACTGGTTGATCTGCACCTCACCGCCCCCCTCGGCATCCGGCTCGGGCAGCATGGCCTCCAGTGTTTCCAGCTGATCCATCAACTCTTCCAGGCGCTCGCGCGGGATCACCGCCGTCTTGGCGGTAAAGGCCGCCGCCAAGGCGTTGTTGAGGCTGCGCACATGATCGTCCTGCTTGTCCAGCGGCAGACCGGCCAGGCCCATGCCCTCGCGCAAGGTCTTGAGCAGGGGCGGCAGGCGGCGGATGACCTCGGCCCGCTCCTCGCGCGAAACCTTGGCGCTGGCCGACCAGATCAGATCGGCCGCCGCCCGTCGCATCTGCTTGATGGCCTCGGACTGTGCGCCGCTGCGCACGGCCGTGACGGCCAGCACATCGGCCCAGACCTGGAACAGGAACTCACGGATGCCGTCCTGCACCGGCACCTCGGCCAGCATCTTGCGCAGCTCGATGGTGTACTGGATCGCCAGGGTCTCGCGCTGCTCCACCTGCTGGGCCAGCGAGACGCCGTGGCGGGTGTTCTGGTTTTCGTGCTCGAAATAATTGTCCAGAAATTTTTCGAACTCGCTCAGCACGGTCTGGAACACGCGGCGGCCGGTGTCGGGGTAGGCCTCCACCACCTGCACCACCCGCTTGATCTCGCGCTCCAGCGGATCGCCGGCGGCATTCGTATTGCCCGAGTTGCTGCTGAAGCCCATCACGCAAGAGCCCATGCGGTCGATCAGCTGGCGGGCCGGATGGTCGGTGGTGGCGAAGAAGTCGGGTTCGCTGACCGCGACCCGCAGGACCGGCATCTGCAAACGGGCAAACCAGACCCGCACCGCGGCCGGGATATGGTCTTCCATCAAGATGCTCTGGAACATCATCGCCACCAGCTCGATGGTGGCGCGCTCGGCCGGGGTGTCGGCGGCCTGCTTCAGCACCTGCTTGACGCTGTGGTTGCGCTGCTGCAGATCTTCCAGCAGCTGCGGCACCGGCGGCAACTGGGCCACATCGCTGGACAGATTCAGATCCAGCGGCGCCACTTGTTCCTGCATGGCGTGCTGGGCGTGCTTGATGGCGGCATTCAGGCGTGGCGCGGCCTCGGCCCGGCGCTGCTCGGTTGCCGCCTGGCCTGCGGACGAGCCGGTCCTGGCGAATTGGGTCGGCAACTCGGCCTCGGCGCCAGCTTGCTGCACATTCATCTGCGGGGCCGTGGTCGCGAAAGCCGGCACCTGGCGCCCCACGATGCGCTGCAAGAGCTGCAGGACCTCTTCGGCCTGGCTGCTGCTGGGGCTTTGCACCGGGGCTGCAGGGCCTGCGGGCGCGGCGGCGGCCCCGGCTTGCACATCGGCCAGGCCCGAGGAGGCGCGGATTTGCGCGGACAGGCCGCCGGCGGCCACGGCCTGGCCTGGCCCGCCCGCAGCGACCGTGTTCAGCGCGCGCCGGATGAAGGGGCGCAGATCCACATCCGGCAACACGCTTTGCGAGATCAGCCAGCGGTTGACCTCGTGATAGGCCTCGCCCAGCAGCAGGGAGAACTCCTCGTGCAAGGACAGGCGCAGCATCTGCCACTCGGACACGCCCAGACCGCTGCCGGACCAGGCATCCAGAATCAGCTTGGCCACCACATTGGCGCGCAGCAAATCGTTGCTGGCCAGATCGTCCTGGCGTTCCAGCACCTGCATACGGGTGCGCAGATCGGTGAACTCCCAGGTGGCCTTGTCCATCATGGCCAAGGACAGACGGGAGGCGGTGATCTCACGCTCGATGGTGTCGTCGTCCACCAGGCTCAGACCGGCGCTGCCACCTGTGGCCTCGCCAACGCCGGGTTTGGCGGCATGGGCGGTCGCGCGGGACGGGTCCAGAATGCCGTAGACGGCCGCATGGCGCAGGCCGCTGACCACGCCGACCGACCAGGCCGGGCCCAGCCGGTTCCAGGCCTGCACGCCGTCGCGGCGCGCCATCATCACCAGATGTTCGGAGGGCTGCTGCAGCAACAAGGCCGCGGCTTCGTTGAGGGTCTGCACCACACCGGCCATGCCGCGCACCAAAGCTTCGACATAGATCCGCCGCGCCTGAGAGGCAAGAGCCTTGTTGCGGGCAGTGTCGGTCATGGGGTCAAGGGCGGGCCGAACGTTGGAGTCGGACTGACTCTACACCACCGCGCCGGCGTTCGGATCGTCCGGGTCTTCCTTGTTCACGGGGGCCTGGATCAAATCCTCGCGCTTGACACCCAGCCACATCGCGATGGCCGCGGCCACGAACACCGAGGAGTAGATGCCGAACAGGATGCCGATGGTCAGTGCCACCGCGAAGTAATGCAGGGTGGGGCCGCCGAAGATCAGCATGGACAGCACCATCAGCTGGGTGCTGCCGTGGGTGATGATGGTGCGGCTCATGGTGCTGGTGATGGCGTGGTCGATCACCTGGGGGGTGTCGAACTTGCGGAACTTGCGGAAGCCCTCGCGCACCCGGTCAAAAATCACCACCGACTCATTCACCGAGTAGCCCAGCACCGCCAGGATGGCCGCCAGCACGGTGAGCGAGAACTCCCATTGGAAGTAGGCGAAGAAGCCCAGGATGATCACCACATCGTGCAAGTTAGCGATGATGCCGGCGACCGAGAACTTCCACTCGAAGCGGAAGGCCAAGTAGATCATGATGCCGATCACCGTGGCGCCCAGGGCCTTGGCCGCGTCGCGCGCCAACTCCTCACCGACGGCCGGCCCCACCACCTCGCTGCGCATCAGCTTGACGGGTTCGGCATTGGCGGCCGTGGTACAGACCTGCTTGCTGATGGCCTCGCCCTTGTCGCTGACCATCTGGCGCTGGCTGACGCTGCCGGACTCGGCCTTGCACAGCTCGGCAAAGACCTGGCCGACCTGTTCGGTCTGCTTGATGTCCTCGCGCAGGGGCAGGCGCAGCATCACATCGTGCGAGCTGCCGAAATTGGTCACCTGCACCTCGCCGAAGCCCATCTTCTCGACCACATGGCGAGTCCTCTCAAGATCGGCGGCCTGCGAGTACTCGACCTCGATGACCGAACCGCCCTTGAACTCGATGGAGAAATTCAGGCCCCGGGTGACCAGGAAGAAGACGGCGGCGGCAAAGGTCAGGAAGGAGATCACGTTGAAGACCAACGCGTGCTTCATGAACGGGATGTCCCGTTTGATGCGGAAGAGTTCCATGATTCTTGGCGTCCTAAATTCGTCAGGCCTTGGCCACGGGCTGCTCGCCCTCGGCCGTGGGTTTCCAGATCTGCCCAATCGACAGGGATTTCAGCTTCTTCTGGCGTCCGTACCAGAGGTTGGCCAGGGCGCGCGAGAACACCACCGAGGAGAACATCGAGGTCAGGATGCCCAGGCAGTGCACGATGGCAAAACCGCGCACCGGGCCGGAGCCGAAGGCCAGCAGGGCCACGCCGGCGATCAAGGTGGTGACGTTGGAGTCCAGAATGGTGGCGAAGGCGCGCTCATAACCGAGGTTGATGGCGGCCTGCGGCGACACCCCGGCGCGCAACTCCTCGCGAATGCGTTCGTTGATCAGCACATTGGAGTCGATCGCCATGCCCAGCACCAGCGCAATCGCCGCGATACCCGGCAGCGACAGCGTCGCGCCCAGCAGGGACAACAGCGCCACCAGCAAGAGCAGATTGAAGCCCAGGGCCAGCGAGGAGAACAGGCCGAACAGCATGTAGTAGACGCACATGAACACGGCCACGGCGGCAAAGCCCCAGACCACGCTGTGGATGCCGCGCTCGATGTTTTCCTTGCCCAGGCTGGGGCCGACGGTGCGCTCTTCGATGATTTCCATCGGCGCGGCCAGCGAGCCGGCGCGCAGCAGCAGGGCCGTGTCATTGGCTTCCTGCGTGGTCATGGCGCCGCTGATCTTGACGCGGCCGCCACCGATCTCGCTGCGGATCACCGGTGCGGTCACGACCTCGCCCTTGCCCTTTTCGAACAGGATGATGGCCATGCGCTTGCCGATATTGTCGCGCGACACGTCCTTCATGATGCGTGCGCCCTTGGCGTCCAGCGTCAGGTCCACCGAGGGCTGGTGGTTTTCATCGAAACCGGGCTGGGCATCGGTCAGGTTGTCGCCGGTGTAGACCACCTGGCGTTTGACGATGATGGGGCCGAAGCCGCGGTCCATGAAGCGCTCGGTGCCGAAGGGCACGGGGCCGCTGCCGGCCAGGGCCGCCTGGGCCTCGGCGCTGTCATCCACCATGCGCACCTCCAGCGTGGCGGTGCGGCCGATGATGTCCTTGGCCTTGGCCGTGTCCTGCACGCCGGGCAGTTGCACGATGATGCGGTCCAGGCCTTGCTGTTGGATCACCGGCTCGGTCGTGCCCAGCTCATTGACCCGGTTGTGCAGCGTGGTGATGTTCTGCTTCAGCGCCGCGTCCTGCACCGCGATCATGGAGGCGGGCTTGAGCGCGCCGCTCAGGCGGGGTTCGGCGCCGGCCGTGGCATCGGCCACGGGCGTCCACTGCGCCTCGGGCGCTTTTTCGCGCAGCAAGGCCTCGGCCTGGGCCAGGGTGGCGGCGTCGCGGAAGGCGATCACCACGGCATTGCCATCGCGGCTGATGCCGGAGTGGCGGATATTCTTTTCACGCAGGAGCAGGCGCACATCGCCGGTCAGGGACTCGGCCTTCTTGCTCAGCGCGGCCTTCATATCGACCTGCATCAGGAAGTGCACGCCGCCGCGCAGATCCAGACCCAGATACATGGGGTAGGCATGCAAATTGGCCAGCCATTTGGGCGAGCGCGACAGCAGGTTCAGGGCGACGATATAGCTGGGCTCGGCCTCGTTGGGGTTGAGCGCCTTGTTGATCGCGTCCTTGGCCTTGATCTGGTGATCCAGCTCGCTGAAGCGGACCCGCACGGAGCTGCCGTCCAGCTCGACGAAATCGGGCTTGATCTGGGCCTCAAGCAAGGCCTTCTCGACCCGCGCACGCAGGGCTTCGTCCACCTTGAGCGTGACCTTGGCGCTGGAAACCTGCACGGCCGGGGCCTCGCCGAAGAAGTTCGGCAGCGTGTAGATAAAGCCGAACAGAAGTGCGATCACCAGCATCGCATATTTCCACAGCGGGTAACGGTTCATGGTGCTTCCTCTCAGGCCCCGGGCCACGGCCGGCGGCAGCACTCGGGCTGCATGCCGGCTCGGGCAGATCGGGACGCGGCGCGTGGCCGGCAGACGGGGTCGTCGGTCTTGGATTGACGGGAATCAGCGCTGCCGCGCTTGCGAATCAAGCAGCCGCGGCAGCAAGCAGTGGCTGCTTACTTGACGGTGCCCTTGGGCAGCACTTGCACGACGGCGCCGCGCTGCACTTGCAACTCGACACCCGGTGCCACTTCCAGCGTCAGATAGCTCTCGCCGACCTTGCTGATCTTGCCCAGCAGGCCGCCGGAGGTCACCACCTCGTCGCCCTTGACGATGGCTTCGATCATGGCCTTGTGCTCTTTTTGACGCTTCATCTGGGGACGAATCATCACGAAATAGAGCACCACAAACATCAGCACCAGGGGCAGCATGCTCAGCAGGCTGGACTCGGCTCCGCCGGGAGCGGCGGCAGCTTGAGCGAAGGCATTGGAAATAAACACGTCGGATCCCTTTGGAATGAAGACGCTGCAAGGCCACACAAGCGGCAAGGCAGGCGAAAGAACTGCGGATTGTATGCGCGCCAAACTTCGACCGACGCACCCTGCGGCGGCCAAACGCCCCGGCATGCGCACCAGTCGCCAAGGCGGGGCCCAGCCCGGCGGCCCGGCCTGCACTCGGCACGCGGAGCGATAGCTGGTGTTGACAAGCGCTCAGCGCAAGACTATCGTCTTAATATATTAACTGTATACAGGAAATTCCGATGTCCGCGACTTCCACCCTGCCCCGCTGGACGGGCGTCTTCCCCGCCGTCACCACCAAATTCCATGCCAATGAAGATCTGGATGTGGCCGCGATGGAGCGGCATTTCGAGTTCCAGATCGAGAGCGGCGTGGACGGTCTGGTCACCTGCGGCTCGCTGGGCGAGGCCAGCACGCTGACGCTGGAGGAAAAACTGGAGGTCGCCGCCATCGCCCTGCGCGTCGCCAAGGGTCGGGTGCCGGTGCTGGCCAATGTGTCGGAGTCCAGCACCCGCGCCGCCCTGCGCTATGTCGAGGGCGCGGCCAAGCTGGGCGTGCAAGGCCTGATGCTGATGCCGGCCCTGCTCTACGGTGCCGATGCCCGCGAGGCGATGGCCAATGTGCGCACCATCGCCAACGCCGCCGCCCTGCCCACCATGGTTTACAACAACCCGGTGTCCTACCGCGTCGATCTACGGCCCGAACATTTCGCCGAGCTGGCCGACTGCCCCTGGCTGGTCGCCATCAAAGAATCGACCGACAACATCCGCCGCATCACCGATCTGCGCAACACCCTGGGCACGCGCTACCAGCTCTTCATCGGCGTGGACGACCTCAGCTTTGAAGGCCTGGCGATTGGCTGCGACGGCCTGCTGGCCGGCTTGTGTGATGCCTTCCCGGCCGAGACCGTGGCCATCTACCGACTGATGCAGGCAAAGCGTTACGACGAAGCGCTGAAGATCTACCAATGGTTCACGCCCCTGCTGCATCTGGATGTGCACGCCAAGCTGGTGCAGAACATCAAGCTGGCCGAGGCCATGGTCGGTGTGGGCAATGAGTTTGTGCGGCGCCCGCGCCTGCCCCTGGCCGGTGCGGAACGCGAACAGGTGGCCGCCATCATTCAACACGGCATCGAGACCCGGCCCGATCTGAGCGGCCTGTTTTGATTTGGCGCGCCCGGCGCCTGCGATGATGCGGCCATGAGCAAGAAGTCTTTGACCCAGGTCCGCGAGGATGAGAGCGGCGAGGCGGCGGACGCCGGCCGGCGCCGCTACGCCGACCAGGCCTATGACGCGCTGGAGTCCATGATCGCCACCCTGCGGCTCAAGCCCGGCGCGCCGATCGTGGAAGCCCAGCTGATAGCCCTGACCGGCCTGGGCCGCACGCCCACCCGCGAGGCCTTGATGCGCCTGGTGAGCTGCGGCCTGATCACCCAGCAGCCGCGCCGCGGCCTGCAAGTCAGCGAGATCCGCCTGGCCGAGCATCTGGACCTGATCGAGGCCCGCCGCGCACTGGAGCGCCTGATCGCCGCCACCGCCGCCCGCCGCGCCGCCCCGCATCAGCGCGAGGAGCTGCTGGCCTGCGCCGAGGCCATGGCGGCCGCCGCCGCGAGCGGCGAGCTGCACGGCTATATGGCGGCCGACCAGGCCCTGGACCGTGTCATCCACGCCGCCTGCCGCAACCCCGCGGCGGTCGCCGCCGTCATCCCCATGGCCATCCAATGCCGCCGCTTCTGGTATGCCTACCAGCACCAGGGCGATCTGGCCTTAGGCGCCCAACTGCATCTGGCGCTGGCCCAGGCGATTGCCCAGGGCGAGCCGGACGCGGCCGCGCTGGCCTCCGAGGCGCTGATGGATTATCTGCGCGGCTTTGCCCAGGCCGTCATCGCTTGAAAACATGAACACAACCCCGATCCGCATCATCGACTCCCACACCGGCGGCGAACCCACCCGCGTGCTGGTCTCCGGCGGCCCCGAGCTGGGCCACGGCAGCATGCAGGAGCGCCTGCAGCACATGCAAAGCCAGCACGACCACTGGCGCCGCGCCCTGGTCAATGAGCCGCGCGGCTCGGAGGTGCTGGTCGGCGCCCTGCTCTGCGAGCCCCAGCAGGCCGACAGCGCCTGCGGCGTGATCTTCTTCAACAACGTCGGCTATCTGGGCATGTGTGGCCACGGCAGCATAGGCTTGATCGCCACCCTCGCCCATCTGGGCCGCATCGGCCCCGGCAGGCACAAGATCGAAACCCCGGTCGGCCCCATCAGCGCGACGCTGGCCGCCGACGGCCAGGTGACGCTGGCCAATGTGCCCAGCTGGCGTGCGGCAAAAAACGTCGCCGTCGATGTGCCCGGCCACGGCCGGCTGCATGGCGATGTGGCCTGGGGCGGCAACTGGTTCTTCCTCTGCGAGGACCATGGCCAAAGCCTGGAGGTCAGCAATGCCGAGGCCCTCACCGAGCTGGCCTGGCGCCTGCGCCTGGCCTTGAGCGCGGCCGGCGTGCGCGGCGATGGCGGCGCCGAGATCGACCACATCGAACTGATCGCGCCCTCGCGCAACCCCGCTCACGACCCGACAAAGAGCGCCCGCAACTTCGTGCTCTGCCCCGGCAAGGCCTATGACCGCTCGCCCTGCGGCACCGGCACCAGCGCCAAGATCGCCTGCCTGGCGGCCGATGGCAAGCTGGCGCCAGGCGAGCTCTGGCAGCAGGAAAGCGTCATCGGCAGCTGCTTCGGCGCCAGCTACCAGTGGGGTGAGCAGGGTCAGGTCTTGCCTCAGATCAGCGGCCGCGCCTTCGTCAATCTGGACGCCCAGCTGCTGCTGCAGCCGGACGATCCCTTTGCCTGGGGCCTTCCCGCTTGAGAGCTCAGCGCAGGGCCGATGTGCTCATCGTTGGCGGCGGCATCGTGGGTGCGGCCTGCGCGCGCGAGTTCGCCCGCCAAGGCCTCAGCGTGGCCGTCATCGAGCCCGGCCCACTGGGCGGCGGCGCAACCGGCGCCTCCATGGGCCATCTGCTGGTGGTCGACGCCGAGGGGCAGGACGGCGACGCCGGGGCAAACGCCGAATTCGCACTGACACGGCGCGGCAGCGAACTCTGGCGCGAATGGCTGGCCGCCGCCGAGGCCCACCCGCGCCTGGCCGAACACGAGCGCTGCGGCACGCTGTGGATTGCCGCCGATGCCGAGGAACTGGCCCTGGCCCAGCGCAAGCAGCAATGGCTGCAAGCCCGCGGCTTGCGCGCCGAGCTGCTGGACCCGCAAGCCCTGGCCCGCGCCGAGCCCCTGCTGCGCCCCGGCCTGGCCGGCGCCCTGCGCGTGCCCGATGACGCCCGGCTTTACCCGCCCAAGGTGGTGGCCGCCTGGCTGCAGGAGGCAGGGGCCGAGATCATCCAGAGCCAGGTGCAGGGCTTTGGCCGCGCCGGCGAAGTGATTTTGCAAGACGGCCGCCGGCTCTGGGGCGCGCTGACCGTGCTCGGCGCCGGCCTGGCCAGCCAGGCCTGGCTGCCGCCCGGCACCTTGATCGCCAAGAAGGGGCAGCTGGCCATCACCCAGCGCTACCCCGGCCTGATCCAGCACCAGCTGGTGGAGCTGGGCTATATCAAAAAAGCGCATCTGCTGGACCGGGACACGGTGTCCTTCAATGTGCAGCCGCGGCCCGGGGGACAGCTCTTGATCGGCTCCTCGCGCCAGATCGGCCAGACCGATGCCGCGATTGATCTGCCCCTGCTGCGCCAGATGCTGGCCCATGCCTGCGGCTATCTGCCCCAACTGGCGCAGATGAGTTTGCTGCGCAGCTGGACCGGCCTGCGCCCCGCCAGCCGCGATGGCCTGCCCCTGATCGGCGCCCACCCCAGCCTGCCGCGCGTCTGGCTGGCCACGGGGCATGAGGGCCTGGGCATCAGCACCGCCCTGGCCACGGCCGAGCTGCTGGTGCAGCTGAGCCTGCAACAGCCTTGTACCTTGGCGCCCGAGGCCTGGTCGCCACGGCGTTTGTCCCTCTCGATCAAAACATGAATCCCATCACCCTGCACATCAACGGCCTGGCCTTGCAGGTGGCGGCCGATATCACGGTGGCCGCCGCGCTGGCCCAGGCCGGCCTCGGCGCCACCCGCCGCTCCGAAAGCGGCCAGCCCCGCGCCGCCTTCTGCGGCATGGGCGTCTGCCAGGAATGCCGCGTGCAGATCGACGGCATCAAGCATCGCCTGGCCTGCCTGACGGCGGTGGCCGAGGGCATGCAGATCGTCAGCGCGGCATGAGCACGGCGCAGGTTCTGAAAGCCGATCTGCTGGTGGTGGGCGCGGGCCCGGCCGGCATTGCCGCGGTCTGCGAGTTCGTCAAAGCCGGCCGCTCCGTCATCTGGCTGGACCAGGGCCTGCGCGCCGGCGGCCAGATCTGGCGCGCGCAGATCGCCGCCCCCTGGCGCCAGCGCCTGGAACAAGCCCTGGCCAGCCCCTTGCTGCGCTTTCTGCCCGGCCACGCGGTCATCGCCGTCGAGGCCAGCTCGGCCCAGGAGCAGCGTCTTCTGCTGAGCAGTCTGCAAGAGCCGCTGGCCCCAGGCCGGCAGGTCGCCGCGCCGCAGCTGCTGCTGGCCCTGGGCGCCCGCGAGCGCTTGCTGCCCCTGCCGGGCTGGACCTTGCCCGGCGTGCACGGCGCCGGCGGCCTGCAGGCCTTGATCAAGAACGGCTGGCCCATCCGTGGCCGGCGCCTGCTGCTGGCCGGCAGCGGCCCCTTGCTGCTGGCGGCGGCCGACACCGCCCGGGCCGCCGGCGCCCAGGTTTTGCAAATCATCGAACAGGCGCCGCGCAGCGCCCTGCTGGGCTTTGGCTTGCGCCTGGGTTCGCAGCACTGGGCTCAGGCCGCCGGCCTGGCCTGGCGTCTGCGCGGCACGCCCTACAAGACCGGCTGCTGGGTGAGCCAGGCCCTGGGCGAGCACAAGCTGGAAGCCGTGCAGATCAGCGATGGCCAGGCCAGCTGGACCCTGGACTGCGAGGCCCTGGGCCTGGGCTTTGGGCTCCAACCGAATACCGAGTTAGCCGCGCTGCTGGCTTGCACCATCGAAGACGGCGCGATCAAGGTGGACGCCCGCCAGCAAAGCAGCCGGGCCGGCATTTACGCAGCGGGTGAATGCACCGGCGTGGGCGGGGTGGGCAAGGCCTTGCTGGAGGGCCAGTTGGCGGCGCGGCAGATGCTGGGTCAGGACGGCCGTACAAGCACACGCGCCCTGCGCCTGGCGCGGCGGCACGCGCGTCTCGTGGCCGAACAGTTCGATCTGCGGCCCGAGCTCTTCAAGCTGGCCGAGGCCCGCACCCTGATCTGCCGCTGCGAAGATGTCAGCCTGGGCGAGCTCAAGCCCTTTGCCGACTGGCGCAGCGCCAAGCTGCAGACCCGCTGCGGCATGGGAGCCTGCCAGGGCCGCATCTGCGGGCCCATCGCCCAGGATGTGCTGGGCTGGCCGGCGCAGACGGCCGAGCGCGGCATGCGCACGCCTTTGCAGCCGACGAGCATCGCCTGCTTGCTGGGCGACGATCCAGCCTGAGGCGTCCACACACGCACACAGAAAACCACAGACCGTCACGGCCTTGTCATCGAGCCGCCCTTCTAATCCGGACGATGGACACCCGAGTCAGCCCGCCCGCCATGCACAAAGCCCCCATGTGGACGCCCGAAAGGCACGAAAGAATCATCGCCCTGCTGCACCAGCGCCAGCGCCTGACCACCGACGCTTTCGCGGCCGAACTGGGGGTTTCCAAAGAAACCATACGCCGCGACCTGATCGAGCTGGAGCACAGCGGCAAGCTCAGCCGGGTGCATGGCGGCGCCGTGCCCTGCAGCGCCGCCCCGGAAGCCAGTTATGCCGAGCGCACGGCCTTGTTCCTGCCCGAGAAGCGCGCCATTGCCGCCGCCGCGGCCGGCTTGATCGCCCCCGGCCAGTCCTGCTTCATCGACGCCGGCTCCACCACCCATGCCCTGGCCCAGGCCTTGCAAAACGCGCGCGATTTGCTCATCGTCACCAACTCCATAGCCGTGGCCAGCAGCCTGCGAGGCCACGCCGGTCTGCAAGTCCATCTGCTGGGCGGCAGCATGGCCCGCGATGTGCCCGCCACCTGCGGTGAAGCCACGCTGGCCGAGATTGCCCGCTACCGTCTGGACTGGGCCATCGCCTCGCCCACCGCCCTGCATCCCGAGCAAGGCGCGATGGACTATGACTGGCAGGAGGCCGCCGTGGCCCGCGCCATGATTGCCCAAGCCGGCCGCACGCTGCTGCTGGCCGATGCCAACAAGCTGGGCGGCAGCAGCCGGGTGCAGGTCTGCAGCAGCCAGCACATCGACTGCCTGGTGACCGATGCCCGCGCCGATCAGGCCCTGCTGGACAGGCTGGGCCAGGCCGGCGTCAAACGCATCGTCAGGGCCGGGCTCGCCTGAGCCGAGCGCGGATCAGGGCGTGGTTTCGATCTTGTAGCCCGCCGCCCGCCATTCGGGGAAGCCGCCACGGAACCAGAACACCTTGCTATGGCCGGCCTTCAGGGCAGCATGGCTGGCCTTGAAGCTCTTCCAGCATTCCGCCCCATTGCAGGCGAACACGAGTGGCTGGCTCTTGTCGGCCGGCAGCTTGGCCAGCTCGAACTTGTCGTCCTCGGCCTTGAAGTCCGCCTCCTTGGCGCTCTTCTCGCCATAGGGCAGCAGCTTGGCGCCGGCCATATGGCCGACCTTGTATTCGCTCTCGGGCCGGGTGTCGAACAACTGGGCGCCGCCTTGCAGCAACTTGGCCACGGCGGCGGCGTCCACCACCGTCGCGCCGGGCAGGGCGCGCGGCGTGAAATAGCCCAGGGTGGACACATACTCGAAGGCCTCGGCCGCCACCGGTTGCAGCTTCAGATGGGCCAGGGGCGAGTTGCCCGTGGCCGCGTTAAGCGTGCTGCGCAAGCCCTCCACCGAGGACAGGACGCCCGGCTTGATCGCCGCGCTGAGGCCGGGCACGGCCTTGCTCTGCATGACGGCCTTGAGCGGCTCGCCGCCGGCCTGCCAGCGCTCGAACACGCTGCGCTCCACCGCCACCACATCGCAGCGGCGAATCTGCAGGCAGACCAGCAAAGCATCCTGGTAACGGCTTTCCACCACGGCACTGAAATGCTTTTTGAGCGTGCTGTTGGCGGCATTGAGTTCGCCGCGCAGCAGATAGGTGACGACGCTGTCCTGCTGGGGCAGGCCCAGGCGTTTGCCGGCCGCATCGGCCAGGCTGTGGATGGGGCTGCTCTGCGGCGCGACCAAGACCGCCTGCACCGGCTTTTCCACCGTGGCCAGGGGCAGATAGCCATAGCGGATGGCGCTGCCCACCACATGGGCAGGGCCCACCACCAAATCGTTCAGGCGCGCACGGGTGGCGCTGAGGTCGGCCGTGGCGTCGCCGGACTGGCTGATCTGCAGGCCCAGGCCGCGCTCGCGGCGCAGGCCTTGCTCCAGGCCGGCCTTCCAGTCGCTGAACACCGAGTAGCGCGACTGCTCGGCCTGATCACCGGGGTTGATGACGATGCTAAAGGACTGGGCCTGGGCTGCCGCCCCCCCCAGCAGAGCGGCCAGGGCCAGCGCCAAAGGCTGTAACAGACTTGCGAAAGGCGGCGCGGAGCGGACGAAATAAGGGAAGGGGAAAAGCTTCATGCGCGCGAGTCTAGGTGAAGCGGCACGGCAAAAAGGCCGCGCAGTGGGCGGCCAAGGCATCGTTGGCGAAATAGATCTCAGTCGCGTGCGCCAAGCGCACCGAGCGCGAGAAATCGGACGGGAGCGCTGCCCTCAGGCCGCGTCTTTGGGCTTGGCGCAGGCGGGCTTGCACACCACCTCGGTACGCCCAAGCACACGCTTGGATTGCAGATTGCTGGGCGTGCGGTGCTTGCCGCATTTGAAGCAGGATCGGGTGTGGCCGCTGCCGAGGAAGGGAGAGCCACCGAGCTTGGACTCATAACGCAGGCCGTTGTCGCTCACGGCGGTGTAGGTGTCTTTGGTCATTGATGTCACTGGTTCGCGGAACAGACCACCGGCGCGAGGGGCACAAGTGGCGCAGATTGCCTTGACTACATTCATCCCTCCCGCGAATAGTAGGCTCGCGATCCGATCTTTGACTAGCTCGCTTGTCCCAGGTTTTGTCACAATCGCGGGCCGCCGGCCACTTAAACAGGGGGATTCGGCGGACCCGTCGCCGGCCAGCGGCTCAAGCGGCCGGAATTGCCTCTTTTTGCAGCAGGCAACCCGACCCGCAAGGCACATGCTTCCAGACACCCAGCCCAACGCCAATCGATCATGGCCAAACTGTTTTTCCGTTATGCGGCGATGAATGCCGGCAAGTCCACCGCGCTCTTGCAGGTCGCTTACAACTACGAGGAGCGTGGCCACCGGGTGCGCCTGTTCACCGCCCAGGTGGACGACCGCTATGGCCGCGGCCAGATCACCTCACGCCTGGGGCCGCAGCGCGAGGCCGAATTGTTTCAGCCCGACACCGATTTTCTGGCCCTGTTCCAGACCGGGGGCAAGGTCGCCTGCATCCTGATCGATGAGGCGCAGTTCCTGCAAAAAAACCAGGTCTGGGCCCTGCATGAGTTGGCCCATCTGCACAATGTGCCGGTCATTTGCTACGGCTTGCGCACCGACTTCCAAGGCGAGTTGTTCAGCGGCTCGGCCAGCCTGCTGGCCTTGGCCGACGAGATGGACGAGATGAAAACCATCTGCGACTGCGGCCGCAAGGCGACGATGAATATGCGAGTGGATGCCAATAACCGCAAAGTGACCGAAGGCCAGCAGGTCGAGATCGGCGGCAATGCGCGCTACCGCTCGGTGTGCGGCCGCTGCTTCAGGCAGAGCTGACGAGCGGCGCCGGCAAAAAAACAGGCCAGATCGCTCACGCGCTGGCCTGTTTTGCTGGAATGCTCAATTCAGGGCTGAATCAAGGCTTGGCCAGTTGTTCGTCCAGTTCCTTGCAGGAAGGGGCGCAAACGGGTTGAGACTTGCCCAAGAGCTTCTTGGACTTGAGCATCGCACGCGGACGATGTTTGCCGCACAAAAAGCACGACATGGTTGCTGCACCAAAGGATGAGGTCGCTGCAAACGGCGAGCCCGGTGCTTTAGAGCGGTAGCGCAGACCATCGGCTTCGATGGTCGTTTTAGTACTGTCCTTGGCCACGTTGGTCCTGATAGTGAGTTAATGAGAGTGCCAAAACGATCAGTTGCCCAGCTTTCCTCGACTGGGGAACATGACGCATGTGCCAACTCCTCTATTTTCCCACGTTCTGGGCTTGCATCGGGAACGGCTTTGGGCGACTTGCCCGCAGGCATGGCAGGGGATTCCCTGAGGCCAGCCCCAAAACCCCGTCAAACTGCACTCATCGCCCCATAAACCGGGGGGTTCGGCGCTCGCGCCAGGCGGCCACACCCTCGGCCAGATCGGCCGAGGCATTGGCCTGGGCGATATCGGCCTGCAAGTCCTGCAGGTCCAAAGCACCCCGGGCGATGGCGTTGAGATGCTTTTTCATGCCCAGCAGCGCCAGCGGCGCCATGGCCAGCAACTGATCCAGCATTTGCTGGGTGGCGGCCTCCAGATCGGCCGGCTCCTCCAGCAGGCGATCAAGAAATCCACAGGCCAGCATCTCGGGGCCACGCAGGGTCTCGCCCGCCAGCAGCACCCGCTTGGCCTGTTGCAGGCCCAGGCGGCTGACGTAGCGCTGCAAGCCGCCGCGATAGAAGTGCAGGCCAAATCTGGCCGCGGGTACAAACATCTCGCTGCGGGCCAGACCCAGGCGGAAGTCGCAGGCCAGGGCCAGATCGGTGGCGCCGCCGTAGACACCGCCCTGAATAGCGGCCACGGTGATGGGGCGGGCGGCCTCCCAGTCGTCCGACAAGGCCTCGAACAGGGCGCCCGCATCGACGCCGGGCACGGCAGCGATATTGAAGCCGCTGCAGAAATGCCGCCCCTCCCCCCGCAGCAGCAAGACACGGATCTGGGGGTTGGCGTTGATCTGGCGCAATTGCTCGCGCAGGGTTTGCAAATCCTCGATTTCCAGGCGGTTCGCCAGGCGCGGGCGGCGCAGGGTGATGCGGGCGAGGGAGCCGTCGAGCTCTAGGGTGGGGGCGTGTCCGGGCATAGGGAGCGAAAGCTTAGCATCCGGCCCGGAGCCGGCCCCCGAACCCGACGACGCCGGAGCAAACAAGGGCCCAAAGTATTTTCGCCCGACCGGTCGGACGGAAGTTTTGCGTTTTGTCAATGCGGCGCTGCACCAAGAGCTTAGTCCGAGTTTTTGATTAGAGTGGGTCAAACGCCGCCCGCCCCATCACCCGGAGACAGGTCTTTCCATGGATTTTTCAATCGCCAGCATCCTGATGCTCGACGGTCTGACCAATGGCGCGATTTATGCGCTGCTGGCCCTGGCCACGGTGCTCGTGTTCGCTGTGACACGCATCATCTTCATCCCCCAGGGCGAGTTCGTGGCCTTTGGCGCCCTGACCCTGGCCGGCCTGCAACTGGGCAAGACGCCGGGCACCATCGCCTTCCTGCTGAGCATGACGGCCCTGGTCGCCGTGCTGGACCTGGTCGCCGGCGTGCGTGCCGGCAAGCCTGTGGCCCATGTGCTGGGCCGTGTGCTGCGCGCGGCCATCGCGCCCGCGCTGATCGGCGGCCTGGCCTTGTGGGCCGCGCCGCAGCAGCTACCCCTGGTCCTGCAGGTGCTGCTGACCCTGGCCATCGTCACCGCCATGGGCCCCCTGCTCTACCGCCTGGCCTATGAATCTCTGGCCGACGCCTCGGTGCTGGTGCTGCTGATCGTCTCGGTGGGCGTGCACTTCGCCCTGACCGGCCTGGGCCTGGTGTTCTTTGGCGCCGAGGGCTCGCGCAACCCCAGCTTCTGGGACGCGTCTTTCAATCTGGGCCCGCTGCTGATCTCGGGTCAGACCTTGATCATCATCCTCAGCTCCCTGGCCCTGATCGTGATGCTGTGGCTGTTCTTCGAGCGCAGCCTCTACGGCAAGGCCTTGCGGGCCACGGCCGTGAACCAGTTGGGCGCACGCCTGATGGGCATCTCCAGCAGCTCGGCCGGGCGCCTGTCCTTCACGATGGCGGCCTTTATCGGCGCGCTGTCGGGCGTCTTGATCAGTCCCACGACCACGATTTTTTACGACAGCGGTTTTCTGATCGGCCTCAAGGGCTTTGTGGCCGCCGTCTTCGCCGGCCTGGCCAGCTACCCCGGCGCCGCCCTGGGCGCCGTGCTGGTGGGTCTGCTGGAGTCCTTCAGCTCCTTCTGGGCCAGCTCCTTCAAGGAGGTGATCGTGTTCACCTCCATCCTGCCCGTGCTGCTGTGGCGCTCGCTGCGCAATCCGCATTCAGAAGAGCATTGAGACGAGAGCCCGCAATGAACTTGAGAAAAATCGCTCCCCTGGCGGGTCTGGCCCTGCTGTTCGCCCTGCCGGTCCTGCCGGTGCCCGAGTTCTGGATCACCCAGCTCAACTACATCGGCCTGTTCGCCCTGGTCAGTGCCGGCCTGGTGCTGCTGACCGGCGTCGGCGGCCTCACCTCCTTCGGCCAGGCTGCTTTTGTGGGCCTGGGCGCCTACACCACCGCCGTGCTGTGCACGCATTACGCGCTCTCGCCTTGGGTCGGCCTGCTCGTCGGGCTGGCCATCACCGCCGTGATCGCCCTGATGCTGGCCTTGCTGACCCTGCGCATGTCGGGCCACTACCTGCCCCTGGCCACCATCGCCTGGGCGCTGAGCCTGAACTACACGATGGCCAATATGGAGTTCCTGGGCAAGTACGACGGCATCCAGGGCCTGCCACCCATCCATGCCCTGGGCATCAGCCTGCAGGACGGCCGGGCCATCTATTACCTGATCTGGGTGATCGCCCTGCTGGCGGCCTGGGGTTTGTGCAATCTGCTGGACTCGCGCCCGGGCCGCGCCATCCGCGCCCTCAACGGCGCCACCACCATGGCCGAGGCCATGGGCGTCTCGACCTTCCGCTACAAGGTGGTGATCTTTGTGCTGGCGGCCCTGCTGGCCTCGGTCTCGGGCTGGTTGTTCGCCCATCTGCAGCGCACCGTCAACCCCAGCCCCTTCGGCCTGAAGATGGGCATCGAATACCTCTTCATGGCCGTGGTCGGCGGTGTGGGCACGGTATGGGGTGCGTTTGTCGGCGCCGGCGTGTTCAAGATCATCGAGGACCAGCTGAAGGAAATCCTGCCCGCCCTGCTGGGCAGCAGCGGCAATTTCGAGATCATCGTGCTGGGCATCGTGCTGGTGCTCATCATCAAGTACGCGCCCAAAGGCATCTGGCCTTATGCCACGGCGGCCTTGGCGCGCTGGTTCCCGGCCGAGCAGCGCCAGCGCGACTGGCAGGACGCCGCCCCCCTGGCCACCCGCCCCAAGCCCGCCGCCAAGGAATTGCTGCTGGAGGTGGACAAGGTGCGCAAGCAGTTCGGCGGCCTGGTGGCGGTGAACGATGTGTCCTTCCAGATCCATGCCGGCGAGATCATCGGCCTGATCGGCCCCAACGGCGCGGGCAAGTCCACCACCTTCAATCTGATCTCGGGCCTGCTGCCGCTGAGCAGCGGCCAGGTCAGCTTCCGCGGCCAGGCCGTGGGCGGCAAGCCCTCGCGGGAGATTGCCCGCCTGGGCATGTCGCGCACCTTCCAGCATGTGAAGATGATTGCCGATATGACGGTGCTGGAGAACGTCGCCCTGGGCACTTATCTGCGCAGCGGCAAGGACACGCTGCAAGCCCTGCTGCGCCTGGACCGCGAGGAAGAAAAACGCCTGTTCGCCGAGGCCGAGCGCCAGTTGCAACGCATAGGCATGGGCGAGCAGATGTTCGAGCTGGCCGGCAACCTCGCCCTGGGCCCGCAGCGCCTGATGGAGATCGCGCGCGCCCTGTGCACCGACCCCGCCCTGCTGCTGCTCGATGAGCCCGCCGCCGGCCTGCGCCACAAGGAAAAGCAGGCCCTGGGCGATGTCTTGCGCCAGCTGCGCCAGGAGGGCATGAGCGTGCTGCTGGTGGAACACGATATGGAATTTGTGATGGGCCTGACCGACCGCATCGTCGTGATGGAATTCGGCACCAAGCTGATCGAGGGCGAGCCGGCGGTGATCCAGGCCAGCCCCATCGTGCGGGCCGCCTACCTCGGGACGGAGCACTGAAGCATGAAGAACGATTTACTGGAAGTCCAAGGCCTGCACGCCGGCTACGGCCGCGCCGAGGTGCTGAGCAATCTGAGCCTGCGCCTGCCCGAGGGCTCGGTCGTCACCGTCATCGGCCCCAATGGCGCGGGCAAGAGCACGACGCTGAACGCCTTGATGGGCGTCCTGCCGGCCAAGGGCCGTATCAGCCTGGCGGGCGAGGACATCAGCCGCCTGGGCCTGGAGGAGCGGGTGATGAAGGGCCTGGCCCTGGTGCCGGAAAAGCGCGAGCTCTTCACCACCATGAGCGTGGAGGACAACCTCGTCCTCGGCGGCTACCGCCCCATGCGCCTGGGCCAGCGTGACTGGCGCGAGGGCCTGGAAAAAGTCTTCGCCCTCTTCCCCCGCCTGCAGGAGCGGCGCGAGCAACTAGCGGGCACCTTGTCGGGCGGCGAGCGCCAGATGCTGGCCGTGGGCCGCGCGCTGATGGCCCAGCCCAAGGTCTTGATGCTGGACGAGCCCTCGCTGGGCCTGGCGCCGCTGATCGTCAAGGAGATCTTCCGCATCGTCGCGCGCCTGCGCGACACCGGGGTGTCCATCTTGCTGATTGAGCAGAACGCCCGCGCCGCGCTGGAGGTGGCCGACTACGGCTATGTGCTGGAGACCGGCGAGATCGGCCTGCAAGGCCCGGCCGCCGAGCTGGCCCGCGACCCGCGCGTGATCGAGACCTATCTGGGCACGGCCAAGAAGCTGGCCTAGGGCACGACGGCCAGGAACAGGAAGACGGCGAACAAGACCAGGTGCACGGCGCCATGCAGCACGGTGGCGCGGCCCGTGCCCAGGGTCAGGGTGCCGACGCCAAAGGTCAGCAGCAGCAGGATCATATGGGTTGGCGACAGGCCCAGCACCAGCGCCTGGGGCAGGAAAAAAGACAGCACGCCCACGGCCGGCACCGTCAGGCCTATGCTGGCGATGCCCGAGCCCAGGGCCAGGTTCAAGCTGGTCTGCAGGCGGTTGGCCCGCGCGGCCCGCACCGCCGCCAGGGTCTCGGGCAGCAAGACCAGCAGCGCGATGATCACGCCCACCACCGCCAGCGGAGCGCCGGCCTGGCGCACGCCGGCCTCGATCGCCGGCGCCAGCAATTTGGCCAGGCCCACCACGCCCACCAAGCAAGTCATCAGCAAGACCAGGCTGAGCAGGGCCACCGGCGTGGAGGGCGGCGGTGCATGGGCGTCGCCGTCCGCGCCGTCGGCGGGCAGAAAGTAATCGCGATGTCGCACGGTCTGCACAAACACAAACACGCCGTAAAGCAGCAGCGAGGCCGCGCCGGCGAAGGCCAGTTGCGCGTTCGAGAAGGTCGGCCCCGGCGAGCTGGTGGTGAAGCTGGGCAGCACCAGGGTCAGCACGCTGAGCGCCACCAGCACCGCCAGGGCCGGGCTGGTGCCCTCGACCTTGAAGGCCACCTCTTTGTAGCGCACGCCGCCCAGCAAGATGCACAGGCCGACGATGCCGTTGCAGACAATCATGATGGCCGAGAACACCGTGTCGCGCGCCAGGGCATTGCTGCCCTCGCCGCCGGCCAGCATCAGGGAGACGATCAGCGCCACCTCGATCACCGTCACCGCCACCGCCAGCAACAAGGAGCCCAGCGGCTCACCCACCCGGTGCGCCACCACCTCGGCGTGGTGGACGGCGGCCAGCACCGCGGCGACCAAGGCCAGAGACACCAGGCCCAAGAGCCAGGCCGACAAATTGGCGGCCCCCAGCCCCAACAACAAGCCCGCAGCAAGCACCGGGGCAATCAGAGTCCAGATGGGCAAGGCGGCGGGCAGTTTTTTGATCATGGCGCAAGCATAAAGGCAAGCGCCGGCGCCGCACCATCTGGCTGATACTGGCGTTTCTTGATTCAGCCTTGGACGCCACGTATGAAAAAGATTCTGTTCCTGACCGCCCTGCTGCTGTGCCGCCAAGTCCAGGCCGACGCGGTGGGCGAGGTCGACACCGTGTTCAAGCTGATTGGCCCGGACCACAAAATCGTCGTCGACGCCTACGACGACCCCAAGGTGCAGGGCGTCAGCTGCTATGTCTCGCGAGCCAAGACGGGCGGCATCTCGGGCGCACTGGGCCTGGCCGAGGACAAGTCCGAAGCCTCCATCGCCTGCCGCCAGACCGGCCCCATCAGCTTCAGCAAGCCCCTGCCCCGGCAGGAAGAGGTGTTCAGCGAGCGCGCCAGCCTGGTGTTCAAGCGCCTGCGCGTGGTCCGCATGGTGGACGCCAAGCGCAACACCCTGGTCTATCTGACCTACTCCGACCGCGTGATCGAAGGCTCGCCACAGAACAGCGTGACCGCCGTGCCGGTGGACCGGGCCACGCCCATCCCGCTGAAGTAAGGGCAAGCCAAGCGCCAGAGAAAAGGGGCGGATCAACAAGGCTTTATCATTCGCCCATGTCATCCGCGCCCGTGGACGTCGCCCAGCTCCGTTTGGACAATGCGATGCTCCTGTTTGAAGAATTCGTCGCCGTCTCCGTCAAGCACCCCGATCCCGCCACCTTGCGTGGGCTGGAGCGGCGCTTCGCCGAGCGTTTGCAAATCCAGCCCAGCTATTGGAGCCAGATCAAGAGCCGCTCGCGCCAGATCGGCGAGCGCCTGGCCCGCCAGTTCGAGCAGCTCTTCCACAAGCCGCCCTACTGGATGGATCAGCCGCATGGCGCGGCCAAATCCGGCCAGGACGGGGCGCTCGCCGCGGCGGCAGACCAGACGCCCAGCATGCCGCAGGATGATGATGAACGCTTTATCGTCGGCCTGGTGCTCACCTACTACCGCCGCCACCCCCAGCGCGCCCGCAGCCGTCTGCTGGATCTGCTGGGCGAGGTGCTGACGCCGCCCGCAGCAAGCGCTAGCCCGACCCCGCCGGCCCGGGCCGGCAAGACCGAGAGGCCCGTGGCCATCGGCGCTGCGGCGCAGCCGGCCAAGGCCGCCCCCGACGAGCTGGACGACTGGCGGCGCCTGCAACAAGGCATCGCGCCACTCAAACCCAAGAAGCGCTGAACCCGGTCCGGCATGCCGGTTTCTGGCATTCTTTATCTTTTTGGATAAAAACAACTTGCGCTTGATAAACAAATGTTTATCATCTGCGCAAGTTGTGACGAAACTCGTTGCAACGAGGTTTCTCCCCCTGCACCACCGCCCCTCCGGCCTTGCGCTGAGCGGGGCTTGACCGTCCGCCGACCCGCTGCATCTTTGTCTCCAGCGCAGCTTGGGCGGACGCCGCTCCCCAGCCCCACGGGGCTTGCATCAGAAGTACTCCCAGGCAGGCCAGGGCCTAGCGAGTGCTGATACCCGTATTTTTCCGCTGCCGCGCCGCAGTCGCGCTGCCGCATTGCCCAAACCGCACAGGCACGCCCGTGCCAGGAGTTGTTTTATGCCTCAATTCGTCTCACCCCGCCCCCAAGCCCAGCGCTTGCTCAAACCTCGCAATCCCCTGGTCGCCCCGGCGCTGATGCGCCTGGCCGGCCGCCACGGCGGACCGCAGACCAAGGGCAAGCAGCGCCAGAGCGCCCAGCGCGATCTGCAAAAGCAAATTCAAACCCTGGGCTCGCCGGACGGCGGGCCCTGACAAGACGGCGCCCAAGGCGCGCCGTAAAGGAGAGTAATCATGTTGAGAGTGAGAGATTTGCACGGCGTACACGACGGCGCCGAGGCCTGTGAACTGAGCCATGAGGCCTGGCGCCTGCGCCTGGTGCGCAGCCTGCTGTGGGCCAGCGCCGCCCTGACCTGTTGGGCCTGCCGCTTGAGTCTGCGCAGCGGCCGCCGGGGCCGCCGCCCCGAGCTGGAGTTCTACGGTGAGGCCGCCGCGCCCGAGGGGGCTTTGTATGTGGACGGCCAGTTGTTTGGCAGCTTGCCCGGGGTGAAGCGCCTGTGATGAAGCCGCCCTGCCGACCCAGTTGAGGCGGCAGGGCCCCAAGCCAAGCAGGCCGCCTGGATTGCCCAGCTTCCACCCGGCTTTTTCACCGACCGCGCCCATCCATCTCAGCGAAGCTATGCACATCCATGCTCCGAGCCTGCCCAGCACCCGCAGTTGCCGACTCACCTCTGCCGCCATGACCGCCTCTTCCGCAAGCCCTCTGCCCACCCTCGCCCTGCGGGCGCCTTTGCCCGATCTGGCCGCCTGGGTGGCGCAGTTCGCTACGGCCGAGATCCCCGTGCTGGCCGAGACCGCGGACCATCTGGAGCTGCTGCGCAGCAATGAGGATGCGGCCGATGCCAATAACTTGGGCGAGATGATTGCCAGCGACCCGCTGATGAGCTTGAAGGTCCTGGCCCATATCGCCCAGCAGCGCGCGACGCAGCCCTCGGCCCGCCTGCAAACCGATGCCGAGACCGTCATCGCCGCCCTGGTGCTGATGGGCATCACGCCCTTCTTCCGCGCCTTCGGCCCGCAGCCCGTCGTCGAGGACAGGCTGGCCGCCCAGCCCTGGGCCTTGCAAGGCCTGCAGCGGGTGCTGCGCCGCGCCGAGCGCGCCTCACGCCTGGCGCTGGGCTTTGCCGTCCATCGCCTGGACCCAGACGCGCCGGTGATTCACAGCGCCGCCTTGCTGCACGACTTTGCCGAGATGCTGCTATGGGTGCATGCCCCCGAGCTGGCGCAGGACATACGCCAGCGCCAGCTCGCCGACCGCCAGTTGCGCAGCGCCGAGGTGCAGCGCGCCGTGCTGAATATCGAGCTGAGCGATCTGGAGCAGGCCTTGATGGCGGAGTGGCATCTGCCCGAGCTGCTGCAACACATCACCGACGACAAGCGCGCCCATGATCCGCAGGTGCGCTGCGTCAAGCTGGCCGTACGCCTGGCTCGCCACACGGCCGATGGCTGGGACGACGAGGCCATCCCCGATGATGTGAGCGAGATTGCCGAGCTGCTCAATCTGAGCACCGAGGCGACACTCACGCTTCTGCACGAATTCGACTGAGCTCGAATTCCCCAAACTCCGCCGCCGCCCCCATCTCGGCTCGCTCGGCTTGGCCCGTCGTCGGACAGGCTGGCACTTGCTCGCCTCGAGCCAGCCGACCATGCCGCACTTTCATCCCCAAACCTAGCCATGCGACCGAGTCAAATCTTCCGCGCCCATCGCGCCAGCATCAGCCTGAGTTACGGCCTGACCGTGGCCGAGAAGGTCTGTCTGCTGGCCCTGCCCGCCCTGACCGGCCTGGCCATCGACGCCCTGCTGGAGCGCTCCCCCTGGGGTCTGCTCAGCCTGGTCCTGGTCTGGCTGGCCCAGCTCTTCTTCGGCTGGGCCCGCCAGTGTTACGACACCCGTGTGTTCAGCGGCATCTATGCCGAGCTGGCGCAGCACACGGCCGTGGGGCAGTCGGAGCGCGGCGAAAGCCTCAGCCGCATTGCCGGCCGCGTGGGCCTGGCGCGTGAGGTGGTGGGGTTTTTCGAGCTCGAGTTACCGGCCATCGCACAAAACCTGCTGGCGGTGATCGGCTCGCTGGTGATGGTGTTTGGCTATGACAGAGAGGCGGGCTGGATCGCGGCCTGCGTCCTGCTGCCCATGGGCGCGGCCAATTACTGGAACGGCCGCAAGGCGGCCCGCCTGCAGCGAGCCTTGAACAGCCAGATCGAACGCGAGGTCGATGCCCTGGCCTCTGCGCAAGCGCCGCGCCTGCGCCGGCATTTCAGCCTGCTGCGGCGTTGGCGAGTGGCGCTCTCGGACGGCCAGGCCGGCGTCTGGGCCATCACCGAAGGCGCCAGCGTGGCGGCCCTGGCCTTCATGCTCTGGGACTTCACCCATTCGCCCGCCTTCAGCGCCGGCGCGGCCTATGCCTTGATCGCCTATATGCGCGGCTTTCTGGATGGGCTCAACGACATGCCTTATGTGGTGAGCAATCTCTTGAGCCTGCGCGATGTATTGCGGCGGCTGCAAGCCTGAGCTTGATGCGACACTGGCCCACCCCACGATTTCAAGCGAGGCAAACATGGCAGGCCCTAACCAAGACTTCTGGCGCGAGCGCTTTGCCAGCGGACAAACCGCCTGGGACCGCGGCAGCCCCCACCCACAATTGCTGGATTGGCTGGCCGAGGGCCTGATCAAGCCAGGCCCGCGGGTGGTCGTGCCCGGCTGCGGGCGCGGCCATGAGCTGGTGGCCTTGGGCCAGGCCGGTGTGACCGCGCTTGGCCTGGACTACACGCCCGCTGCGGTAGAAATAGCCCGCGCCAATCTGGGCCGCTTGCCCGGCGCGGTGGAGCAGGCCGATGTCTTGCAATGGCAGGCGCCCGAGCCGCTGGACATCGTCTACGAGCAGACCTGCTTGTGCGCCCTGCACCCCGATCAATGGCAACGCTACGCCGCGCAGTTGCACCGCTGGCTCAAGCCGGGCGGATCGCTGCTGGCGCTGTTCATGCAGGCCCGGCGCGACAGCAGCGCCCAGGGCTTTGTCGAAGGCCCGCCCTACCACGGCGATATCAACGCCATGCGTGCTCTCTTCCCCGCCACGCAATGGGACTGGCCGGCACCGCCCTACGCCACGCATGCGCACAGCCAGGGCTGGTTTGAGCTGGCCGTGGTCTTGCGCCGGCGCTAACTTCGCATCACACCGGCACGGCGGTGGTGTTCTTCAACCGCTCCAGCACAAAGCTGGTCTTGCAGTCCTGCACGCTGGGGTGCTTGAGCAGGGTCTCGGTGATGAAGCGGGCGTAATGCGCCATGTCTTGCACAACAACGCGCAGCAGATAGTCCATCTCGCCCGTCAGGGCCGCGCATTCCACCACCTCGGGCCAGGTCTGCACGGCGGCGCGGAACAGGTCCATGGGATTGCGCTTGTGGCTCTCGGTCAGCTTCTCCAGCCGCACATTGATGTAAGCCGTCAGGCCCAGGCCCACCTTCTCGGGCGGCACCAGGGCCACATAGGCGGCGATGGCGCCCGACTCCTCCAGACGCCGCACCCGCCGCAGCACCGCCGAGGCCGAGAGATTGACCTGCTCGGCCAGGGCGTCGTAAGTGACGCGCCCGTCAAGCTGCAACGCCCTCAAAATGCGCCTATCAATCGTATCGAGCTGTACTTCGCTTCCCATGGCCTGAATTCTCGCAGTATTCCTGCGCACGGCGCCGGGCCTGCGCCCGAGTTCGCATGATTCCTGCGCCCCCTGCCGCCTACAGTCTTGACCTATCGCAAACAAGTCTGGAGACAAGCATGGCATTCACTCCCTGGGACAATCCCATGGGCACCGACGGTTTCGAGTTCATCGAATTCGCCGCCCCCAACCCCGCCGAACTGGGCCAGCTGTTTGAAACCATGGGCTTCACCGCCGTGGCCAGGCACCGCCACAAGAACGTGACGCTCTACCGCCAAGGCGGTGTCAACTTCATCATCAATGCCGAGGCCGATTCCTTTGCCCAGCGCTTCGCGCGCCTGCATGGCCCCTCCATCTGCGCCATCGCCTTCCGCGTCAAGGACGCCGCCCAGGCCTACCACCGCGCCCTGGAGTTAGGCGCCTGGGGCTTTGACAACAAGGCCGGCCCGATGGAGCTGAACATCCCGGCCATCAAGGGCATCGGCGACTCGCTGATCTACTTCGTGGACCGCTGGCAAGGCAAGGATGACGCGCCCCAAGGCGCCATCGGCAATATCAGCATCTATGACGTGGACTTCGTGCCCCTGCTCGGCGCCGATGGCAAGGCCGTGGACGCCAATCCGCAAGGCCATGGCCTGACCTATATCGACCACCTGACGCACAACGTCTTCCGCGGCCGCATGAAGGAATGGGCGGAGTTCTACGAGCGCCTGTTCAACTTCCGCGAGGTGCGCTACTTCGACATCGAAGGCAAGCTGACCGGCCTGAAGAGCAAGGCCATGACCAGCCCCTGCGGCAAGATCCGCATCCCCATCAACGAGAGCAGCGACGACAAGAGCCAGATCGCCGAGTACCTGCATCTGTATAGCGGTGAGGGCATCCAGCACGTGGCCCTGGGCACCGACCACATCTACCGCACCGTCGAGGGCATGAAGAACACGGGCGTGGTGTTCCAGGACACCATAGACACCTATTTCGACCTGATCGACAAGCGCCTGCCCGGCCATGGCGAGCCGGTGGACGAGCTGCGCCGCCTGCGCATCCTGATCGACGGCGCGGCCCATCTGGACGCACCTAACGAGCTGCTGCTGCAGATCTTCACCAAGGAGGTGATCGGGCCCATCTTCTTCGAGCTGATCCAGCGCAAGGGCAATGAGGGCTTTGGCGAAGGCAATTTCAAGGCATTGTTCGAAAGCATCGAGCTGGACCAGATCCGCCGCGGCGTCTTGAAGGAAGACGAGAAGGCTTAATCCCCCAGGCGTCTCCTTCAACGCCCTGCAGCGCCCCGCGCTCAGGGCGTTTTTTCATGCTCGGGCCGGAGCAAGAGCTGCAGCAGATCATCCAGGACCCGAGGCTCGAACACCATGGCCAGATGGCCGATGGCCTGCAGCTCCATGGCTTGCGATCCCGGCAGCACGGCGGTCTGGGCCGGGCACACCATCTGGTCGCAGCGGCTGAAGTAGCAGTCGAACTGGGCGCCCAGCTCGGCCGCCTCCTGTGCGGCCAGCTCGCGCAGCCAGGGGCTGTCCGGCCGCATCTGGCGCGCATTGGTCGCTGGCGAGAACTGCGCCAGCAAGGTGCCGCCGTGCGGCGTCCCCAGGGTCATCACACGCCGCACCCGATCGGGCCCGCCATGGCGGCGCCACCAGGCCCGTATCGCCATGCCCCCCATGCTGTGCCCCACCAGCACCGGCGCTTGCCCGCCACAGGCGGCGCTGAGGCGCTGAACGGCGGCCTCGATGGGCTCGGCATAGTGGTCGATGGAGCCAAACAGCGGCTCCAGGCTCAGCGCCATGCAGGGATGGCCCTCGGCCTGCAGCCGCCGCATCCAGGCGGCCCACAGGCCGCGATTGCAGGCAAAGCCATGCACCAGCAAGACACCGCGGCGAGTCGCGGCATTGGCGGGGAGGAAGTCGGGCACCGCATGCTCGGCAAAGGGCAGCAGCCCGGACAGCACATGCTCGCTGACCGGCAGCTCCCGCCACCAGGCCCGCAAGAGCTGGGCCCAGCTCGGCGCCTGAGCGTGCCCCGCGCCCCTGCCACGATTGATCCAGCGCAGGGCCAGGAAGTTGGGCAGCAAGACAATCGGGTAGGCAAAGAACAGCAGCAAGGCCAGCAAAACACCCAAGCCAGGCCGGCCGCCCTGCCAGCAAAAGGCCAGGACGGCCGCACTGAAAACAAGGCGCAGCAAGAGCAGCGATCTGAGCATCCATGCGTTGTTCATGCCGGCAGTGTAGGAGGGGCGGGCACAATGGCTTCACCACTTTGACGCCCAAGCCATGGAATTAGATGCTTCTGCCGACGGCATATTGACCCAGCTGCAAGAGGTCGAAAGGCAGCGCAGCCTGCGCGAGTGCCAGCCCTCGCTGGCGACGCGGGTCGAGGCGCTGAAGCACTACCAGCAGCAGCGCTTTGCCAGGACTTATGCCGATCTGCTGGCCAGCAGCCGCTATGCGCAAGCCACCCGCTTCTTTCTGCAGGAGTTGTACGGGCCGGGCGACTTCAGCCGGCGTGACGCGCAGTTCGCGCGCGTGGTGCCGGCCCTGGTGCGCATCTTCCCCAGCGAGGTGGTGAACACGGTCGCCAAGCTGGCCCATCTGCATGCCTTGTCCGAAACACTGGACACCCGCATGGCCCAGCTGCTGGGCAGCGAGCGGCTGAACCCGCTGCACTACGCCCAGGCCTGGCAGGCTTGCGGCGAGGCGGAGAGCCGCATGAGGCAGATCGCGCTAACGCTGGATGTTGGCGCATCCCTGGAGCAGCTGACCCGCAAGCCCTTGCTACGCCAGGCCCTGCGCATGATGCGGGGTCCGGCCACGGCGGCCGGCCTGCCGGAGCTGCAGAACTTCCTGGAAAGCGGCTTCGACACCTTCAAGGCCATGCAGGGCGCGCAGGAATTTCTGCAAACGATTCGGCAGCGCGAAACGCTGCTGGCCCAAGCCTTGTTTGCACCGGAGGCGCTGACCAGGCTGGCGGGTAAGAGCTGTCCCGCAGGTGACGATCCCCTAGGGCAATTACCCTAGCCGTCAACCGGCCTGCCCGGCCACCATGCCCGGAGATGGCTTCGCCATCGCCCGAACAAGAAAAGATCGGAGCCATGGTGCCGCACACGCAAGCAATCCTCGACCAAGCCCAGACAAGCCCGTCACCGAGAAGCTCGGCCGCCAAACCCTGGCTGCAAAGCTATCCACCTGGCGTCGCCGCTGAGATAGACCTCAGCGCTACCGGCTCTCTGGTTGAGCTGCTGGAAGAGTCATTCCGCAAATACGCCGCCCGCGATGCGGCGGAATGCATGGGCCAGCGCCTCAGCTATGGCCAGGTCGATGAGCAGTCCCGCGCCCTCGGCGCCTGGCTGCAAAACCAAGGCCTGACCAAGGGTGCGCGGGTGGCCATCATGATGCCCAATGTGCTGCAGTACATGGTGGCGATTGCCGCCATCCTGCGGGCCGGCTTCATCGTGGTCAACGCCAACCCGCTCTACACGCCGCGCGAATTGGCCCATCAGCTGCAGGACTCGGGGGCCGAGGCCATCATCGTGCTGGAAAACTTCGCCGCCACACTGGCCGAGGTCATTGCACAGACCCAGCTGCGCCACGTCGTGCTGGCCTCGCTGGGCGATCAGCTCAGTTGGTGGCGCGGCCCGCTGGTGAACTTCGCCGTTCGCCACGTGAAGAAGATGGTGCCGGAATTCCGCCTGCCCCTGGATGGCGGCCGCAACGTGACCCGCTTCAACAAGGCCCTGGAACAAGGCCGCGGCCTGAACCTCAAGAAGGAAACCTTGGGCCCCAAGGACATCGCCTTCCTGCAGTACACCGGCGGCACCACCGGCGTTTCCAAAGGGGCCACCCTGCTGCACAGCAATGTGGTGGCGAATATCTTGCAAAGCGAGGCCTGGTTCGCGCCCACGCTCACAGAGCTGGGCGACAAACCCCTGACCACCGTCTGTGCCCTGCCCCTGTATCACATCTTCGCCCTGACGGCCTGCTATATGCTCGGCGCGCGCTTGGGGCTGATGAATCTGCTGATCCCCAACCCACGCGACATCCCGGGCTTCATCAGCACCTTGCAAAACCACAAAGTCCACATCTTCCCGGCCGTGAACACCTTGTTCAATGCCCTGGCCAATGACGCGCAGTTTGCCCGTTTGGACTTCAGCGAGCTGCTGATCTCCAACGGCGGCGGCATGGCGGTACAGCAGGCCACTGCCGAGAAGTGGCTGCGCATCACCGGCTGCCCGGTGGTGGAAGGTTATGGCCTGTCGGAGACCTCGCCGGTGGCCACCATCAACCGCCTGGATCTGAAGAACTTCAATGGCTCCATCGGCCTGCCCGTACCGTCGACCGAGATCGCCATTCGCGATGACGAGGGCCGCGATGTGGCCTTGGGCGAGCGGGGTGAAATCTGCATCCGCGGCCCCCAGGTGATGGCGGGCTACTGGAACCGGCCGGACGAGACGGCCCTGGTGATGTACGCGGACGGCTTCTTCAAGAGCGGGGACATCGGCATCATGGACGCACAGGGTTATGTGCGCATCGTCGACCGTAAAAAAGACATGATTCTGGTCTCGGGCTTCAATGTCTATCCGACCGAGATCGAGCAGCTCATCAGCCTGCACCCCGGCGTGCTGGAATGCGCGGCGGTGGGCGTGCCCGATGCCCGCTCCGGCGAAGCCGTCAAACTCTTTGTGGTGAAGAGCGACCCGGCCCTGGCCGAGGAAGACCTCAGTGCTTACTGCCTCGATCAGCTGACCGCCTACAAGCGCCCCAAATACATCGAGTTCCGCGACGAGCTGCCCAAGAGCAATGTGGGGAAAATCCTGCGGCGCGAATTGCGCAGCAACTGAGTGGAATGAGCAGCATCCCGACCTTAGGCCAAGCGAGCTTGCTCCCACCAGACATCACCCTGCTGGAGCGCGGCTGGCTCTCATCCAATTCCCTGCTTCTGCATGACGAGAACCAAGGCGCCGTCCTGGTCGACAGCGGCTACGGCAGCCATCAGGAGCAAACCCTGGCCCTGGTTCAACATGCCCTGAGCCCTCGCCCACAGCCAAGCCTGCGCCTGATAGCAAATACTCACCTGCATTCCGATCATTGTGGTGGCAACGCCTTGCTCAGCCAGCGCTTTGGCTGCGAGATCGCAATCCCGCCAGGCGAGTTCGACGCGG
Organism: Roseateles oligotrophus; assembly: GCF_014204525.1. Taxonomy (GTDB): domain Bacteria; phylum Pseudomonadota; class Gammaproteobacteria; order Burkholderiales; family Burkholderiaceae_C; genus Paucibacter_A; species Paucibacter_A oligotrophus_A. Next base: position 1,420 of record NZ_JACHLP010000010.1, on the reverse strand, counting down.
CGCTGAACTGGGATCAGCAAAAACTCAGCTACGAATCCACCGGCCAGCAGTGCCCGCGTTTCAAGCCTGATCAAATCCTCCACCCAGGGTCCCTCATCAAGCAAGGCGAGCGCCAATGGCAGGTGATGGCAGCCCCCGGGCATGACCCGCATTCCGTCATCTTGTTTGAGCCCGAGTCGGGCGTCCTGGTCTCGGCCGACGCGCTGTGGGAACACGGCTTCGGCATCGTCTTCCCCGCCATCAAGGGCGAAGAATTGGCGGCCGAACAAGGCTTTGCCGAGGTCGAGGCCAGCCTCGATCTGATCGCCAGCCTACCGGCGCGCCTGGTCATCCCAGGCCACGGCCCGGCCTTCAACGATCTTGCCGGCGCACTGCAGCGCGCCCACAAAAAACTGGACTACTTCAGAAAAAATCCCATGCGGCACGCGCGGCACGCGGCCAAGGCCTTGATCATGTTCCGTCTGTTGGAAGTCGGATCACAGCCACGCCACAGCTTTGTTGATGGGCTGATCAAGACACCGGTGCATCAGGCCCTGTGGCGGGCCTACTTCTCCCGCCTCGATACCGGGGCTTGGACGGAGGAACTGCTGACAGAATTGTCGCATCACGGCGCCCTGAAACTGAGCCCCGAGATGGAACTGTCCGCCTGCTGACCCACCATCGATTCACATCACCATGCCCTCGCAGCTGAATCTGCCTGGCTTTGATCCTGAAGCTGCAAGACCCGTCAAACCCCTGGTCAGGCCGCAGGGAATACATAGCTTCAAACACAAGCTATTCTTCGCCATCTTCCCTGCGCCAGAAGATGCCAGACGCATTCTTCAAAGGGCGGAGAGCCTGCGCCAGCAGCATCGATTCACAGAGGAGTTGATCGAAGCCGAGCGCCTGCACATCACCTTGCAAGTGCTGGGGGACTATGTGGAGCAAATCCCAGTTCAGCACATCGAGGCGGCCCTCCAAGCCGCTGCGCGCATTCGGACGCCGAGTTTCGCACTAGAGCTCGACCACGCATTGAGCTTCCAGGGCAGCGGTGCCTTTGTGTTCAGCGACAAAAAGCGAGAAAGCCCCTTCGCCACCTTCCGCAGGAACTTGGTGCAAGAGTTGACACGGCAAGGCTTCCCACCCCACCCTGGGGGCACTCCCCATATGACGCTGCTCTACAGCCATCATCACCTGATCGCCGAAGCGGCGATTCGCCCCCTGCACTTCCACGTCAAGGACTTTGCACTGATCCACAGCCACACAGGCAAACACTGGCACGAGGAATTGGGGCGCTGGAATTTGAGTGTTTAAACCAAGCCTCGAATTGACTGCTGAATTCAATTCCCCAAAGCAAAAACCCCCAACTCTCGCGAGCTGGGGGTTTTGACTTTGATATTAGCCTGACGATGACCTACTTTCACACGGGAATCCGCACTAT
>NZ_JACHLP010000009.1 GCF_014204525.1 Roseateles oligotrophus | reverse complement strand
CAGCAGCACAGAAGCGAGATTATGACTTGTTTTTCTTAAACTCGTCAAGCGTTTTAAACATTTTGTTTGCCGCGCTTTTCACTCACTTCTTTTCTCCGCCACATCGCCTTGCTCGCCTCCGAAACAGAAGACTTGCTAGCAGCGAAGCCCTCTACTGTAGCACAGGATTTTTGCTCTTGCAGCAAGATTTTGAGAAATTTACGCGAAGACGCCTTCGAGGTTGTGAGGCAGTCGGTCGGATAGTTCCGCCAGGCGTTCGGAAACTTGGCTGTCAGTCGTCTTGGAAGGCCTCATCACGCTTGCTCTTGATGGTGGGCAAAAGCACGATCACGACCATCAGCAAGGCCGCGATCAGCAGGCCGGCCGACAAGGGGCGCGCCAGAAAGGTGCCCCAGTCACCGCGCGACAGCAGCAGGGCGCGGCGCAGGTTCTCTTCCATCATGGGACCCAGGATGAAGCCAAGCAGCAAAGGCGCCGGCTCGCAACTGAGCTTGTAAAAAACATAGCCGACCAGGGCAAAGGCCGCCGTCATATAGACATCGAAGCTGTTATTGCTCAAGGTGTAGGTGCCGATGCAGCAGAACACCACGATGGCCGGGAACAGAAAGCGGTAGGGCACGGTCAGCAGCTTGATCCAGACGCCGATCAGCGGCAGGTTCAGCACGATCAACATCAGATTGCCCACCCACATGGAGGCGATCAGGCCCCAGAACAGTTCAGGGTTGCTGGTCATCACCTGCGGACCCGGCTGTATGCCTTTGATCGTCATCGCACCCACCATCAAGGCCATCACCGCATTGGGCGGGATGCCCAGGGTCAGCATGGGAATGAAGCTGGTTTGGGCGCCGGCGTTGTTGGCGGACTCAGGGCCGGCCACGCCTTGAATCGCGCCCTTGCCAAAGGGAATGCGCGGATTCTTGACGATCTTCTTTTCCAGGGTGTAGGACGCGAAAGATGCCAACAAGGCGCCGCCGCCCGGCAAGACGCCCAGCACCGAGCCCAGCGCCGTGCCACGCACGACCGAGGGCCAGGCTTCCTGGAAGTCTTGCCTGGTGGGCCACAGGCCCTCGACCTTGTGCGTGAAGACCTCGCGCTGCTCTTCCGGTTGACCCAGATTGGCGATGATTTCGCCAAAGCCGAACACCCCCATGGCGATGACGACAAAGCCGATGCCATCGGTCAACTCGGGGATGTCAAAGGAAAAGCGCGGCGTACCCGAAATCACATCGGTATTGATCTGTCCCAGCAGCAAGCCCAGCACAATCATCGCGATGGCCTTGACCAGGGAGCCCGAGGCCAGCACGACCGCCCCCACCAAGCCCATCACCATCAAAGAAAAGTACTCGGCCGGACCGAAATTGGCCGCCATCACGATCAGCGGTTGCGCGAACGCCGCAATGATGATCGTGCCCACGCAGCCTGCGAAGAAGGAGCCCAGGCCCGCTGCGGCCAGGGCCGCACCCGCCCTGCCCTGCCTGGCCATTTGATAGCCATCGATGGCGGTGACCACCGAACTGGACTCGCCCGGCACATTGATCAGAATCGCCGTGGTCGAGCCTCCGTACTGGGCTCCGTAGTAAATGCCCGCCAGCATGATCAGGGCCGGCGTCGCATCCAGGGAATAGATGGAGGGCAAAAGCATGGCGATGGTGGCCACCGGCCCCAGGCCCGGCAAGACCCCGATCAGCGTGCCCAGCACGGCCCCGCCAAAAGCGTAAAGCAGGTTCTGCCAGCTCAGCGCGACGTGAAAGCCCAGCAAAAGATTGTTCAGCAATTCCATGCTCTGCCCTCAGCCGCCGAACATCACCGGCCAAACCGGAATCACCAGCTTGAGCCCCCAGACAAAGATCAGCCAACTGCCCGCCGTCAGCACCACACTATTGAGCAGCGCATCCTTCCAGCGGAATTCCTGGCCGGCCAGGGCCGACAAGGTCACCAGCACGGGCAGGGTCAGCAGCAGACCCAGGCGCGGCAGCGCCAGGCCGAAGAACACGATGGCGCCAACCAGGATCAACAAGGGCTTCCAGGCGATCTTGCCGATCGGATCGCCGCCTTCGGACTCAATGCTCAAGGCCTTGAACAAGACCATGCCCCCCAGCACGGCGAGCAAGACGCCCAGCCAGAACGGAAAGTAGGCCGGGCCGGGCTGGGCCGAGGAGCCAAAGCTGTAATTGGTCGAGCCCAGGGCGAACACCACGCCCACGATAACGAACATCAGCCCCGACCAGAAATCACGTTGGCTCTTGATCTTCATTCGGATTCCCCAATAGTCTCAGCGCGCAGGCTGCGCGGGTTCGCATTCTAGGCAGGCAAAAGGCAAGACCTGACCCCGCTGATGACACCGCTTACCAGTGGACACAAGTCCCAGCAAAACTCGCGCGTGAACAGAGCTAGCCCTGCCACTGCGGCGTGCTGCGCAGAATCTCTTCCAGCGTCGTCATGCCCTCGGCCACCTTCATCGCGCCGGCCAGCCGCAGCGGCCGCAAACCCTCTTGCACGGCTTGCCGGCGCAGGGCGGAAATATCGGGCGTCGGGTGCAGATGGGTCTTGACCGACTCGCCTATCGTCAGCAACTCATACAGCCCCGCCCGCCCCCGGTAGCCGGTGTTGCGGCATTCCAGACAGCCCACCGGTTTGTAAGGCTTGACGCCGCCATTCATGCGCCAGTGCTTGAGCATCTCGTTGAGGGTATCCCGGGTCACGGCAGGGTCCGGCACCTTGCAGTGATTGCACAGGGTGCGCACCAGGCGCTGGGCCAGCACGCCGATCACCGTGGCGCTGATCAGATAAGAAGGCACACCCAGATCGGTCAGCCGGGTGATGGCCGAGGCCGCATCATTGGTGTGCAGGGTGGAGAACACCAGATGGCCGGTCAGCGCCGCCTGGATGGCCATTTCAGCGGTAGCCAGGTCACGGATCTCGCCCACCATGATGATGTCAGGGTCCTGCCGCATCAGGGCGCGCAGGCCCTCGGCAAAGCCCAGGTCCAGGCCAGTTTGCACCTGGGTCTGGTTGAAGGCCGGCTCTATCATTTCGATCGGGTCTTCGATAGTGCAGACATTCACCTCCTCGGTCGCCAGGCGCTTGAGCGTGGAGTACAGCGTGGTGGTCTTGCCGCTGCCGGTGGGCCCGGTCACCAGAATGATGCCGTGGGCCTGCGTGACCAGCTTCTCCCAGCGCTCGCTGTCGTGGCCGGAAAAACCCAGATGACTCAGATCCTTGACGGCGGTGTCGGGGTCGAAGATGCGCATCACCATCTTCTCGCCGAAGGCGGTGGGCAAGGTGGACAGACGCATCTCCACCTCGTCGCCGGCCGGGTTGCGGGTCTTGATGCGGCCGTCCAGCGGCCGGCGCCGCTCCACCACATCCATGCGGCCCAGCAGCTTGATGCGCGAGGTCATCGCACTCATCACCGTCGGAGGTAACTGGTAAACCGTGTGCAAGACCCCGTCGATGCGGAAGCGGATCACGCCCATCTCGCGGCGCGGCTCCAGATGGATGTCGCTGGCGCGCTGGTCGAAAGCGTATTGCCACAGCCAATCCACCACCTGGACCACGCCCTGGTCATTGGCATCTAACTGCTTATTGCTACGGCCCAGCTCCACCAACTGCTCGAAGCTGGCGACCTGGCTCGATTCACCCGCCTTGGCCGCCGCGCGCACCGAGCGGGCCAGCGTGAAGAACTCGGTGGTGTAACGCGCTATCTCCAGGGGGCTGGCCACCACCCGCTTGATCGGCTTGCGCATATGCGATTCGATCTGCGCGACCCAGGAGGTGTCGAAAGGCTCCGAGGTGGCGATGGTCACCTCGGTCAGGCCCACTTGCACCGGCAGGCAGCGTTTGGCCTCGGCATAGCCGACCGACATCACATCGCTGACCCGGCCCACCTCCACCTTGAGCGGATCGATGCGCAGATAAGGCAGCTTGGCCCGGCCCGCCACCCATTCGGTCAAGGCGTCGATGTCCAGGGCCTTGCCATTGTCCAGCCGCGTCAGGCCGGCATGGCCCAGGCGCACGAGCGGGTGCAAAGCGCTATCACCCGCGGCAAAACGAGTCTGGGTGCGCGCCACCTGGTCGGCGTCTATCAGCCCGTCCTCCTGCAGCCAGTGCAGCATGGCCCGCCAGTCCAGCCGGCCCTCAAGCTTGGGCGCCGCGGAGACTGGGTTGGCTTTCAAGGTCATGGTGGATCTCAGGCTCGCAGCTGTTGGATGAGGTTCAAGGGAAGCGGCCGCACCAGGCGCAACCATTTGCGCGCCGGCAGGCCGTACTGCGACTCGATGGTAGCCGCTCGGCGCTCCAATTCCTCGCGCTCCGGCACTTGCACGCCGCGCGCCGCCACCACGATGGTATTGCCCTCCTTGGTCGGGGCCAAACTCCAAACCTGATCGGATCCGAACACCCGCGCGATGCGGGTGGCGCTGCGGGCAAAGCTGGCGTCGCGGCCAAACAGATTGACCGTCATCAGGCCGCCGTCCGCCAGCAGGCCGTGGCAATGGCGGTAGAAGTCCTCGTCGTCCAGCACCGGCGAGGCGGCGTCGTGATCGTAAAGGTCGATATTCAGCACCTGGGCGCTTTGCAAATGCTCGGGCTCCTGCACCCAGCGCGCCGCGTCGGCATTGACGACCCTCAGCCGTCCATCGTCCTCGGGCAGATGGAACCAGGCCCGGCAGGCGCTGATCACCGTGGGGTTGATCTCCACCGCCGTCGTCTGCATGCGCAAGACCTTGTGGCAAAAGCGGGTGATGGCGGCCGCCCCCAGGCCGAGCTGGATGGCATGGCCCTCGCGGACCTGGGCGCTCTCGCGCCACAACATCCACACCATCATGCGCTGGATGTATTCCAGCTCCAGCTGCTGGGGCTTGCGTATACGCATGGCGCCCTGCACCCAGATGCTGTCCAGATGCAGAAAGCGCACGCCTTCAAACTCGGACAGGGTCGCCGGGGCCCAGGCGGGCGGCTTGTTGTTCTTGGTCTTGCTCAAAAAATTACTCCAAAAGTCCATGGCGCTGCAGCACCTCACGCCAGGCCTCCCGCTTGCGCTCCAGCGACCAGGCCGCATGGGCCGGGCTGGTGGAAGGCAGTTTGTAGACGGGCAGGCCCAGGGTCTGCGTCAAAGCCCTATGACGCGCCGATTCCCCGCCATTGTGGGCGATGGCCTGCAGCAGCGGCATGCGCGCGGCCAGGCCCAGCAAATCATTCGGCCGCGCTTGCTGGATGGCACTGTCCAGGCTGCCCACGCGCAAGCAGCTCTCATACACATCCCAGATCGCCAAGCCATGGGCCTGGGCCATGGCCACGCGGCCAACGTAGTCCAGACGGGCAAGGTCCTCATCCCACAAGGAGGCCAGGATGGGCCAGAACTGATTGCGCGGATGTGCGTAATAACGCTGGCTTTGCAAAGAAGCGACGCCGGGGAAGCTACCCAAAACGAGCAATTTCGCACGTGGCGACCAGATTGGCGGCAAACCCTGTAGGCGCTCTGCCCCGGCCTGTCGTTCAATGCCTCGCCCGAGGACGCAAGCCGAATCATCGGTTTTGCACTGGGATGGCACGATTGGTTTAGTCACAGGAGACGGCAATGAACACTGCAGGCTTGAACACGGAAGCGATCTGGAATTTTCTCAGCACCCAGGGCGCCGACTTCGCGCTGAAGATCCTGGCCGCGCTGGCGGTCTGGATCATAGGCCGCTGGATCATAGGGCTGCTGGTGCGCTTGTTCGCCGGCGCACTGGAACGCGGCAAGAAAATCGACTCCACGCTGTCCACCTATCTGCGCTCCATCCTCACGGTCATGCTCAATATCGTGCTGGCCCTGGCGGTGCTGGACGTGTTCGGCGTCAAGACCACCTCCTTCGCCGCCCTGCTGGCCGGCGCCGGCCTGGCCATAGGCACGGCCTGGGGTGGCTTGCTAACCCATTTCGCCGCCGGCGTCTTCATGCAGGTGCTGCGGCCCTTCAAGGTGGGCGATTTTGTGCAGGTCGGCGGCGTCAGCGGCACGGTGGTGGAGATCGGCCTGTTCGGCACCACCCTGGTCACCGGCGACCATGTGCAGACCATCATCGGCAATAACAAGATTTTTTCCGACACGATTCAGAACTATTCCAGCCTGCCGGTGCGGCGGGTGGACTGCCAGGCCAAGATCGCCAACTCGGTGGACCCCATGGACGCCATCGCCCGCCTGAAGGCCGCGCTGGCCCAGATCCCCAACGTCGCCAGCACGCCCGCCCCCGATGTGGAGATCCTCAGCTTCACCCCCGAAGGCCCCCTGCTCTGCGTGCGCCCCTATGCCCATACCGACCATTACTGGCAGGTCTATTTCGACACCCACAAGGCCATCGTCACCACCTTTGGCACGGCCGGCTACCCGGTGCCCGAGACGCCGGTGGCGCCGCGCAACCGCTGAAGCCCGGGCAGCGCGGCCAGCGTATTGGCCGTGCAGAGCGCGGCCGTCTGCGCCAGCGTCCAGCCGCGCAAGTCGGCCAGAGACTCGGCGATGCGCGGCAACTCAGCCGGCTCGTTGCGCATGCTGGCGCCGGCCGCCCGCTCGGCCGCCGTCTTGTAAAGCCAGTGCGGCGGGATGTCCGGCGCATCGGTCTCCAGCACCAGGGCGGCCTCGGGCAGGCCGGCCGCCAAACGCCGGATCTGCAGGGAGCGCTCAAACGTCAACGTGCCGCCAAAACCCAGCTTGAAGCCCAGGTCCACAAAGGCCTGGGCCTGTTGCGCGCTGCCGTTGAAGGCGTGGGCGATGCCGCCCGGCACCGCCAGGCGGCGCAGGCCGGCCAGGAGCTGATCGGCGCTGCGCCGCACATGCAGAATCACCGGCAGGCCGTGGCGGCGCGCCAGCTTCAATTGTTCGATGTAGAAATGCTGCTGGCGCTGCGCATCCAGGCCGGGCACGAAAAAATCCAGCCCGATCTCGCCCACGGCCACCAAGTGCGGGTCCGTGCGGTACTGCGTGAGCCAATCGTCCAGCAGGGCCAGGTCTTGATCCTGGGCCTGCATCACATACAGCGGGTGTATGCCTAACGCATAGGCCAGGCCATGCTGGTGGGCCAGGGCGCGTACGGTCTCGAAGTTGCTGGCCGCCACGGCCGGCAGCACCAACTGCGTGACGCCGGCCGCGCGTGCGCGCGCCACCACCGCCTCCCGGTCCGGCTCGAACTCCGGGGCGTCCAGATGGCAGTGGCTGTCTATCCACATTGGGCGTTAGCGGAATACCACCGTCCGATTGCCATTCATCAGCACCCGATGCTCGGCATGCCATTGAATGGCGCGGGCCAGAGTCACGCATTCGGTGTCGCGGCCTATGGCCACCAATTGCTCGGGCGCCAGGCTGTGGTCGATGCGGGCCACCTCCTGCTCGATGATGGGGCCTTCGTCCAGGTCCGAGGTGACGTAGTGCGCCGTCGCACCGATCAGCTTGACGCCGCGCTGATGCGCCTGGTGGTAGGGCTTGGCCCCCTTGAAGCTGGGTAGAAAGCTGTGGTGGATATTGATGGCCCGGCCGGCCAGATCGCGGCACAACTCGGGCGACAGGATCTGCATATAGCGGGCCAGCACCACCAGATCGATCTGGTTCTCTTCAATCACCTCGCGGATCTTGCGCTCCTGGCCCTGCTTCTGCTCCTCGCTGGCGTTCAGCAAGGGGAAGTGGTGGAAGGGGATGTTGTGCGAGGCCGCGAGCTGGTAGAAGTCGCGGTGGTTGGAGACGATGGCCGGAATCTCGATCGGCAGATGGCCGGTCTGCACCCGGAACAGCAAATCGTTAAGGCAATGCCCCAGCTTGGAGACCAGCAGCAACACCCGGGTCTTGGCCTGGCTGTCCACCAGCTCCCAGTCCATCTGCAGGCGCTCGGCCAGGGGCGCAAAGCTCTGGCACAGGGCCGCCTGCTCGGCGCCGGCCGCGCACTCGAACTCGATGCGCATGAAAAAGCGCTGGTGATCCTCGTCGCCATGCTGGGCCGAGGTGAGGATATTGCCGCCCTGCTCCAGCAGATAAGCGGTGACGGCGTGGACGATGCCGGCCCGGTCGGGGCAGCTGAGCTTGAGGATGAAGCGCTTTTTGGAACTCATGGCAGAAATTTTTTCTGGGAAAGAGAAGAATCAAACCCGCGTGTCAATCAGGCCGCCAGCTGCACCTGCCCGCCCAGCAGGCTCAGACTCGCCTCGCATTGCGCGGCCAGGGCCTGGTCGTGGGTCACCATCACAAAAGCCGTGCCCTGCTCGCGGGCGGTGGCCAGCATCAGCTCGAAGACGGCTTGCGAGGTCGTGCGGTCCAGATTGCCGGTGGGCTCGTCGGCCAGCACGCAGGCCGGCTGGGTCACCAGGGCGCGGGCGATCGCCACCCGCTGGCGCTCGCCGCCCGACAGCTCGGCCGGCCTATGCTTCAGCCGCGCCCCCAGACCAACCCGGCTGAGCATCTGGGCGGCGGTCTCGCGTGCCGCGGCCTGCGGCATGCGGCGTATGCGCAAGGGCATGGCCACATTGTCCACGGCGCTGAATTCGGGTAGCAGGTGATGGAACTGGTAGACAAAGCCCAGATGCTGGTTGCGCCAGTCGCCGCGCGCCGCCTCGCTCATGCCGCTGAGCTCCTGGCCCATCAGCACGACGCGGCCGGCCGAGGGCTTGTCCAGCCCACCCAGCAGATGCAGCAAGGTGGACTTGCCCGAGCCCGAGGCGCCGACGATGGCCAGGGTCTGGGCGCGCCGCACCGTCACATCGACGCCGGACAAGACCTTCACATCCAGCTCACCCTCGCTGAAGCGCCGCTCCAGGCCGAAGCCCTGCAAAACAATCGGCTCACTCATAACGCAAAGCCTCCGCGGGTTGCACGCGGCTGGCTCGCCAGCTGGGGTAGAGGGTGGCCAGAAAGGCCAGGATCAGGGAGATGAGGGCGATGGGGTAGATATCGGCCCACTGCGGATCGCTAGGCATTTTGGTGATCAGATAGATGCTGCCGGGCAGGAAGCTGGTGTTCAAAAGCCGCTCGATAAAGGGCACGATCACATCGATATTGAAGGCCACCAAGAGCCCCAGGCCCACACCGGACAAGGTGCCGATGACGCCCGAGGTGGCGCCCTGCACCATGAAGATGCCCATGATGGAACGCGGGCTGGCGCCCAGGGTGCGCAGGATGGCGATGTCGGCCTGCTTGTCCGTCACCGTCATCACCAGGGTGGAGACCAGGTTGAAGGCCGCCACCGCGACGATCAGGGTCAGGATGATGCCCATCATGCGTTTCTCGACCTGCACCGCGTCGTACCAGTTGGCATTGCTGCGGGTCCAGTCGCGCACCCGGATCTCCGGGCCCATGCTCTGCGCCAACTCGTCGCCGACCTCGCGGGCGCGGTAGACATCCTTCAGCTTGAGCTGCACGCCCGAGGGCCCGGCCACGCGGAAGAGCTTGGCGGCGTCCGCCACATGGATCAAGGCCATGCCGCTGTCGTACTCGTAATGACCGGCGTTGAAGGTGCCGGCCACGGTGAACAGACGCATGCGCGGCGTGGTGCCGGCCGGCGTCACATCGCCGCTGGGCGAGACCACGGTGATCTTGTCCCCCACCTTCACGCCCAGATGGCGCGCCAGCTCGACGCCCAGCACGATGCCCCAGTCGCCGGCGTGCAGGCGCGACAAGGCGCCGTCCTTCAGCTGCGCGGCCAGGGGCGTGACCTGGCTCTCCGCCGCGGGCTCGATGCCGCGCAAAATCGCGCCGCGCATCTCATCCCCACGGGCGATCAAGACCTGGGAGGCGATAAAGGGCGCGGCCGCCACGATCTGCCCACCAGCGGCCGGGTCCTGCCGGGCCTTGGCCGCCGTGGCCTGCCAGTCGGGCAAGGCGTCGCCGTTGTAACTGAGCAGTTCCACATGGGCGATCACCGACAACATGCGGTCGCGCACCTCTTTCTGGAAGCCATTCATCACCGACAGCACGATGATCAAGGCCGCCACGCCCAGCGCAATGCCCAGCATCGAGACGCCGGAGATGAAGGAGATGAAGCGGTTGCGCCGCCCGCCACGGCCGGCACGGGTGTAGCGCCAACCAATCTGCAATTCAAAAGGCCAATTCATGGGCAGGCATGCTAACCGCTTCAACACCTGTCAATGCGCCTCATCCCAGTTCGTGCCCACGCCCACCTCGGCCAGCAAGGGCACTTTGAGCTGGGCCACGCCGGCCATCAGCCGCGGCACCTCGGCCTTGACCCAGTCCAGCTCGGCCGCGGGCACCTCGAACACCAGTTCGTCGTGCACCTGCATGACGATGCGGGTCTGTTTGCCCTGCGCGTCCAGCGCGGCCTGCACCGCGATCATGGCCAGCTTGATCAGATCGGCCGCCGTGCCCTGCATGGGCGCATTGATGGACTGGCGCTCGGCCCCGGCCTTGCGCGGGCCGTTGCCGCCGCGGATCTCGGGCAGATAGATGCGGCGGCCGAACAAGGTCTCCACATAGCCCAGCTCGGCGGCGCGGGCCTTGGTGTCGTCCATGTATTTCTTGACGCCGGCAAAGCGGTTGAAGTAGAGGTCGATGTAATCGCGCGCCGCCTTCTGCTCGATGCCTAGCGATTGCGCCAGGCCGAAGGCGCCCATGCCGTAGATCAGGCCGAAGTTGATGGTCTTGGCATAACGGCGTTGTTCGCTGGTGACTTCGCCCACCGGCGTGTTGAAGACCTCGGCCGCCGTGGCGCGGTGCACGTCCAGGCCCTCGCCAAAGGCGCGCAAGAGGCCGGGGTCCTCGCTGATATGGGCCATGATGCGCAGCTCGATCTGCGAGTAGTCGGCGCTGACGATCACATGCCCCGGTGGCGCCACAAAGGCCTCGCGCACGCGTCGGCCCTCGGCCGTGCGGATGGGGATGTTCTGCAGATTCGGCTCATTGCTGGACAGCCGCCCCGTCACCGCCACCGCCTGGGCGTAATTGGTGTGCACCCGGCCGGTCTGCGCATTGATCATCAGCGGCAGCTTGTCGGTGTAGGTGCTCTTGAGCTTGGCCAGGCCGCGGTATTCCAGGATCTTGGCCGGCAGCGGGTAGTCCATGGCCAGCTTGTCCAGCACCTCTTCGTCGGTCGAAGGCGCGCCGGTGGCGGTCTTCTTCACCACGGGCAGGCCCAGCTTGTTGAACAGAATCTCGCCGATCTGCTTGGGGCTGCCCAGATTGAAGGGCTGGCCGGCGATCTCATAAGCCTCCTGCTCCAGCGCCAGCAGGCGCTGGCCCAGCTCATGGCTTTGGGCCTGCAGGCGGGCCGCTTCGATCAGCACACCCGTCGTCTCGATGCGGGCCAGCAGGGCGCTGGTGGGCATCTCGATCTCGCGGTAGACGCGCAGCAGGCCGGGCTCGGCCTCGATCTGCGGCCACAGCTGCTCATGCACCTGCAAGCACATATCCGAGTCCTCGGCCGAGTAATGCGCGGCCCGGGCCACCTCCACCTGGGCAAAGGGAATCTGGTTCACGCCCTTGCCGCACAAATCCTCATAGCTGACGCCCGCCCGGCCGAGATAGCGCTCGCCCAGGGCGCCCAGGCCATGGGTTTTGTGCGCCTCCAGCACATAACTCTGCAACATGGTGTCATGCGCCACGCCGCGCAAGGCGATGCCGTGGTTGGCGAACACATGGGTGTCGTACTTGAGGTTCTGGCCCAGCTTGGGCGCCGCCGCGTCCTCCAGCCAGGGTTTGAGCCGGGCCAGCACCTCGTCCAGCGGCAGTTGCTGGGGCGCGTCCGGCCCCTCGTGGCGCAAGGGGATGTAGGCCGCCTCGCCCGCCTTGACGCTGAAGGAGAGGCCGACGATGCGGGCCAGCATGGGTTCCAGCGAATCGGTCTCGGTGTCCAGGGCCACCAAGGGGGCGGCGCGCAACTTGGCCAGCCAGGCCTCGAAGGCGGCCCAGTCCAGAATGGTGTCGTAGCGCGAGTCCAGCGGCGCTGCAGCTGGCGCAGGCAAATCGGCAAAGAGATCGCCGTTGCTGGCGGCCGGCGCCGGCTGGGGTGCCAGCGCCGTGCTGACTTCCTTCAGCCAGGTCTTGAAGCCGTAGCGGGTGTAGAAGTCCTGCAATCCTGCCAGGTCCACCTCACGCAGGGCCAGGGCCTCCAGCGCCGGCCATTCGGGCACATAGCCGCTCAAATCACAGTCCAGCTTGACGGTCACCAACTTGCGGCCCATGGGCAGCCAGTCCAGGGCCTTGCGCAGATTCTCGCCGGCCACGCCCTTGATCTTGTCGGCGCTGGCGATCACGCCGTCCAACGAGCCGTATTCGGCAATCCACTTGGCCGCCGTCTTGGGGCCGACCTTCTCGACGCCGGGCACATTGTCCACCGTGTCGCCCATCAGGGTCAGGTAGTCGATGATGCGTTCCGGCGGCACGCCGAACTTGGCGGTGACGCCGGCAATGTCCAGCGACTCATTGCTCATGGTGTTGATCAGCGTGACGTCGGCGTTGACCAACTGGGCCATGTCCTTGTCGCCGGTGGACACCACCACCGCATGGCCGGCCTCGGCCGCCACCCGGGCCAGCGTGCCGATGGCGTCGTCGGCCTCGATGCCCGGCACCTCCAGGATGGGCCAGCCCAGCAGCTTGACCACCTCGTGGATGGGGGCGATCTGCTCGCGCAAGGCATCGGGCATGGGGGCGCGCTGGGCCTTGTACTCGGGGTACCACTCGTCACGGAAGGTCGGGCCCTTGGCGTCGAAGACGCAGACCGCATGCTCGGCCGCCACCTGATCGCGCAATCGCTTCATCATCGCCACCATGCCGTGGATGGCGCCGGTGGGCACACCTTCCGGGCCACGCAGATCGGGCATGGCATGGTAGGCGCGGTACAAATAGCTGGAACCGTCGACCAGCAGAAGAATGGGTTTGCTCATGGCCCGCATTGTCGTGCAAGCCCGGCCACGCCAGCCTCGCTAGAATGCCGCCATGCTCACCTCGCACCTCCCCCTGCCCGCCCTGCTGGCACTTTGTCTTGCCTGTGGCAGCGCCTGGGCCGCCGAACCCGCCGCCGAGGCGCAGAAAGTGCCCGATGCCAAGGTTCAGCAGACGGTGATCGAGGATGACAGCAACCGCATCGAAGAGATGCGTGTGCGCGGCCAGACCCAGAAGGTCTCGGTCCAGCCCAAGAACAGCGCCCTACCCGGCTATGAAATCATCATGGGCGACGCGAGTCGCGATCCATCCATCGGCAATGGCGCCAGCCGTGGCGCGGCGGGCCAAAGAGTCTGGCGTTTGCTGACTTTCTGATCCACAAGCGCCTCTGGCCCGCTCAAGCCTCGGCAAGCGGGCAGCCGTGGCGCCCGCCTTGCGGCCGCTGAGCGCCAGAGCCCAACGCCCGAATATGCGCACAAGCGCTCATTGATATGGCCGTATTTACCGACGTCTCCACGGCCCAGGCCCAAGCCCTGGTCTCTCGCCTGCAACTGGGCAATCTGCTGAGCCTGCGCGGCATCAAGGCCGGCATTGAGAACACCAATTACTTTCTGGACACCGACCGCGGCGAGTTCGTGCTGACGGTGTTCGAACGCCTGAGCTTTGCCCAGCTGCCCTTCTATCTGCAGCTGATGAAGCATCTGGCCGCGCGCGGCCTGGCCGTGCCCGACCCGCAGGCCGATGCCGAGGGCGAGATCCTGTTCGAGCTGCAGGGCAAGCCCTGCGCCCTCGTCAACAAGCTGCGCGGCGGCCACCAACTGGCGCCCGACCTCTTCCACTGCGAGCAGGTCGGCGCCGAGCTGGCCCGCATGCATCTGGCCGGCCAGGACTTCCCCCTGCAGCAGCCCAATCTGCGCGGCCTGGCCTGGTGGACCGAGACGGTGCCGGTGCTGCTGCCCCATCTGGACGCCGCCCGTGCCGAGCTGCTGCAAAGCGAGCTGGCCTACCAGCAGCAGCTGGCCGCCTCGGCCGGCTATGCCGAACTGCCGCGCGGCCCCATCCACGCCGACCTGTTCCGCGACAACGTCATGTTTGAACCTGTGCCCCCTGAGCTGTCGCCCGGCGACAGCCCCCCCGAGGGGGTGCCGTCCACTCGGGAGCGGCCCGTCGTGGACTTGGGTCTACCCGGCCGCGAACGCCTCAGCGGCTTCTTCGACTTCTACTTCGCCGGCGTCGACACCTGGCTGTTCGACCTGGCCGTCTGCCTCAACGACTGGTGCATAGACCTGGCCAGCGGCCGGCTCGATGAGGCCCGCGCCCAGGCCTTTGTGCAGGCCTACGAGGGCGTGCGGCCGCTGAGCGGGACTGAGCACCGGCTGCTGCCCGCCCTGCTGCGCGCCGCCGCCCTGCGCTTCTGGGTCTCACGCCTGTGGGATGTGCATCTGCCGCGCGACGCCACCCTGCTGACCCCGCACGATCCCGGCCATTTCGAGCGCGTGCTGCGCGAGCGCATCCAGAATCCCTGGCATGCCATGCCTGAAAACTAATCCATTATTCGGATGCACTTCGTCCTGCTCCCTCCCCTTGAACCCTCCTACTCTTGAGCCTTCCATCTTGAGCACGCCCCCTCCGATGATGTTGCACCTGCAAACCGTGCCCAGCCGCAACGGCATGCTGTGGATACGACACGGTTTCAAAGTCTTTCAGCGCCGCCCCATGGCCCTGGCCGGCCTGTTCTCGCTTTTTCTGTTCGTCTCAATGCTGCTGCTGATGGTGCCGGGCGTGGGCGTGATGCTCTTGCTGATGGCCCTGCCCCAGCTCTCCCTGGGTTTCATGCTGGCCACCCATCTGGTGCTGCAGAACCAGACGCCCACGGCCTCGGTCTATCTGATGCCCTTCAAGCTGACGCCCGAGCGCCGCAACACCCAGCTGCTGCTGGGCGCCTGCTACGCCCTGGCCACCGTCGCCATCAGCTATCTGACCGGCTGGATCGACGGCGGCAGCATGGACGAGCTGCAAAAGCTGATGGGCGAAGGCGCCTCCGCCGACAAGATCGCCGAGGCCGCCGCCAACCCCGCCCTGCTGTGGGGCGCCATCACCCGCCTCTCACTGGCGGCCCTGCTGTCCGTGCCCTTCTGGCATGCGCCGGCCCTGGTGCACTGGGGCGGCCAGGGCCTGATGCAGGCCTTGTTCTCCAGCACCCTGGGCGTCTGGCGCAACCGCGGGGCCTTTGCCTACAACGCCTTGCTATGGGGCGCGCTGATCATGGGCCTGGGCCTGAGCGGCAGCCTGCTGGCCGGCCTGCTGGGCCTGGGCCAGGTCCTGCCCATCCTCGCCATGGCCTGCGGCCTGCTGCTGTCAACGGTGTTCTACGCCTCGCTGTATTTCACCTTCATCGACTGCTTTATGTTCGGCGCTCCGGGCGATCTGCTCAAGGACAAACGCTGACTGCCCACGGCGCCAAGGCCATGGGCGGGCGCCGCGAGTTGTCATCAAAAAGTCATTCCTCTTTCTTACATTTTCGGTCACAAGAAGCGCGGGTTTCCACGGAAGCACGCCGCTACAGATCACACGGCTGCCCCAGCCGAACCGAAAAATACTGGAGGAATGTTTTCATGTCCAAACCCATCCAAGCCTCACGCCGCCAGGCCCTCAAATTCCTGGGCACGCCGCTGATGCTGCCCTTGACCGGCATGGCCGGCCTGGGCGCCAGCAGCCTGCTGTCCGCCTGCGGCGGCGGTGACGCCCCACTGCCCGCGGCCCAGATGGTGTCCGCCAGCTTCGGCGCCATGGCCGCCCCCGGCCTGACGAACGCCGCCGCCATGGCCACCACCCATGTGGCCTCCACCCTGGAAGTGAGCTTGGGCGACGGCACGAAGCAAAGCTTCAAGCTGGCCTACGCCCCCTTCTTCATGACCGGCAGCCAGGTGCCCGACGGCAAGGGCGGCAGCGTGCTGGCCGGCGGCTATGTGGACATCAAGAACCAGCCCATCCTGGACAAATCGGTGGCGGGCAAGGAGCGCCAGTTCTTCTCCGACTGCCCGGACGGCACCTCGCTGCTGAGCGTGCCCGGCGCCAAGGTGGCGGGCGTCAAGGGCAATACGGTGTTCGCCGTCGTGCAGTTCGAATACGTCACCCGCAACCAGGCCCAGGCCGATGCCTACGGCACCCTGCCCTCGCCCATCGCCGTGCTGACCCTGGACCAAGACCCCGCCAGCGGCAAGCTGAGCCTGGTCAAGTACCACAATGTCGACACCTCGTCCGCGCATGGTTTGTGGATCACCTGCGGCTCCAGCCTCTCGCCCTGGGGCACCCATCTGTCCAGCGAAGAGTACGAACCCGACGCCTTCACCATCGCCTCGAACAGCATGTTCAAGGCCTATAGCAAGAATCTGTTCGGCGACGAGACGACGGCCAAGCCCTACCACTACGGCCATCTGCCCGAGGTGACGGTCAACCCCGACGGCACGGGCACGATCAAGAAGCACTACTGCATGGGCCGCATCTCGCATGAGCTGATCCAGGTCATGCCCGACAAGCGCACCGCCCTGATGGGCGACGACGCCACCAACGGCGGCTTCTTCATGTTTGTGGCAGACAAGGAGCAAGACCTCTCCGCCGGCTCGCTCTACGTGGCCAAGCTGGCCGCCGGCTTCTCGCTCGATCCGGCAGCGCCTGCTACCGCCATCAGCTGGATCAAGCTGGGCTCCGCCACCAGTGCCGAGATCGAAGCCCTGGCCAACACCCTGGCGCCCACCGACATCATGACGGTCTCCACCAGCGACCCGGCGGACGCCAGCTTCACCAAGATCTGGCTGAATGGCAAGCCGCAATGGGTCAAGCTCAAGCCCGGCATGGAAAAGGCCGCCGCCTTCCTGGAAACCCATCGCTACGCGGCCCTGAAGGGCGCCAGCATGGCCTTCACCAAGATGGAAGGCACGACGGTCAATATCAAGGACAAGGTCGCTTACTCCGCGCTGCAGAACATCGTTGACTCGATGGTGCGCGGCAATGCCAAGTGGAATGAAGCCTATGGCATCTCGCTGGACAAGGCCGTGGTCGCCGGTGGTGTGCTGGCTCACAATCTGAGCGCCGGCCAGAAGGACAGCGGCGGCGGCGCCATCAATAGCGAATGGGTGCCCTCGCAGACCAAGGCCTTGCTGGTGGGTGAGGACATCGCCGCCGACGCCCTGGGCAACTTGGCCCATCCGGACAAGATCGGCAACCCCGACAACCTGAAGTTCTCCGAGAAGCTGCGCACCCTCTTCATCGGCGAAGACAGCGGCTACCACGTCAACAACTTTGTCTGGGCCTATAACGTCGACACCAAGCAGCTGAGCCGCCTGATCTCGATGCCGGCCGGCGCCGAAGCCACCGGCCTGGGCGTGGTGGACGATTTGAATGGCTGGACCTATATCACCAGCAATTTCCAGCACCCCGGCGATTGGGGCTCGGTGCACAAGCTCGTCAAGAGCACGCTGGACCCGCTGGTGCGCGCCAACTACAACGATGGCTTCAGCGCCGCCGTCGGCTACCTGACGGCCGAAGCCAGCAGCATCAAGCTGAGCAAGCTGCAAGCCTGATCGCTGGAAGCCCTGAACACGGCCGGCACCAGCGGCCAAGTTCAGTCAATCGGCGTCAGCTTGGCCACAGCCAGCGCCAGCCACTTCATGCCGTGGCGGCCGAAGTTGACTTGGGCGCGGGCGTCCTGGCCCGTGCCTTCCAGCGTCATCAAGACGCCCTCGCCAAACTTGGTGTGGAAGACGCCCTTGCCCACCTTGAGCCCGCCGAACTCGGCCGCCACTTTTTCGGCGGCCGCCGCCTTCATGCTGCGCGGCACCGGCGCGGCCTCGTAACTCGGTTTTTCAGCAGATCGGCCCGCGCCGACCACCGACTTCAGGCCCGAGCCGCGCGACCAGCTGTCCTGGTACTCCTTGGCGAAGCCCGAGCCAAAGCCCTGGTTCCTGGGTGTCAGCCATTTCAGCGCGGCCTCGGGTAACTCGTCAAAAAAGCGGCTCTTGACGTTGTAGCGGGTCTGGCCGTGCAGCATGCGGGTCTGGCTGAAGCACAGGTAGAGGCGCTGGCGCGCCCGCGTGATGGCCACATACATCAGGCGGCGCTCTTCCTCCACGCCCTCGGGGTCGGTCAGCGAGTTCTCGTGCGGGAACAGGCCTTCCTCCAGGCCGGTGATGAAGACGGCGTCGAACTCCAGGCCCTTGGCCGAGTGCACCGTCATCAGCTGCACCGCGTCCTGGCCGGCCTGCGCCTGGTTGTCGCCCGCCTCCAGCGAGGCATGGGTGAGGAAGGCGGCCAGGGGCGACATGATCTCGCCCGTCTCGGCGTCCGGCGTGACACGCCGACCCCCAAGGCCGACGCTCTGCGTCGTCCGCCCCCCCAAGGGGGAGTCAGGAGACTCGGGGCGGCCCAGCGTCTCCTGGGCCGGCGCCACGGCCGCCGGGAGGCCTGCGGAAATAGCGCCCGGCGACAACTCATCCACCGGCAGGGCCACGGCGTCCTTGCCAAAGCCTTCCCGTGTGACAAAGGCCTCGGCGGCGTTGACCAATTCGCCCAAGTTCTCCAGGCGCTCGGCGCCGTCCTTGTCATTGCGGTAGAACTCGGCCAGGCCCGAGCTCTCCAGAATCTGCTCGATGATCTCGCGCAGGGTCAGGCCCTGGGTCAGATTGCGGGTGGAGTCAATCAGGCTGGTGAAGGCCAGCAGATTGCTGCCGGCCTTGCCGGCCACCGCGCCCACGCTTTGGTACAGGCTGCGTCCTGACAGCCGCGCCGCATCCTGCAAGAGCTCGATGGCGCGGGCACCGATGCCACGGGTCGGGAAGTTGACCACGCGAAGAAAGCTGGTGTCGTCGTTCGGGTTCTCCAGCAGGCGCAGATAGGCCAGCGCATGCTTGACCTCGGCCCGCTCGAAAAAGCGCAGGCCGCCATACACCCGGTAGGGGATGCCGGCATTGAAGAGCGCCGACTCGATCACCCGTGACTGCGCATTGCTGCGGTAGAGCACGGCGATCTCCTGGCGGCGCAAACCCTGGCGGTGCAGGGCCTGGGCCTCCTCGATCAGCCATTGCGCCTCGGCGAAATCGCTGGCGGCCTCGTAGACCCGCAGCGGCTCGCCGGGCCCGGCCTCGGTGCGCAGATTCTTGCCCAGGCGCTTGCTATTGCGGCTGATCAGCTCGTTAGCGGAATCAAGGATATTGCCGAAGCTGCGGTAGTTCTGCTCCAGCTTGATGACGCCTCCCACCCGATACTCACGTTCGAAGTCCGCCATATTGCCCACCCGCGCTCCGCGGAAGGCGTAGATGCTCTGGTCGTCATCGCCCACGGCGAACACGCCCCGGCGCAGCGCCGGCGGCGAGAACATCTTCAGCCAGGCGTATTGCAGCTTGTTGGTGTCCTGGAACTCGTCCACCAGCACATGCTGGAAGCGGCGCTGGTAATGCTCGCGCACGGCGGCGTTATCGCGCATCAGCTCGTAAGAGCGCAGCATCAACTCGGCAAAGTCCACCACGCCCTCGCGCTGGCATTGGTCTTCGTAAGCCTGGTAGATGGCCACCAGGGTCTTGCTCTGCTCGTCATAGGCCTCGATGTCTTGCGGGCGCTGGGCATCCTCCTTGGCGGAGGCGATGAACCAGCTCACCTGCTTGGGCACATAGCGCTCTTCGTCCAGCTTCATGGCCTTGATGACACGCTTGATGGCCGAGACGCTGTCGCTGGCGTCCAGGATCTGGAAGCCCTGGGGCAGGCCCGCCAGCTTCCAGTGCGCACGCAAAAAGCGGTTGCACAGGCCGTGGAAAGTGCCTATCCACATGCCGCGCACATTGACCGGCAGCATCGTGCTGAGCCGGGTCAGCATCTCCTTGGAGGCCTTGTTGGTGAAGGTCACGGCCATGATGCCGCCGGGTGAGGCCTGGCCCGTCTGCAAAAGCCAGGCGATGCGGGTGGTCAGCACCCGGGTCTTGCCCGAACCGGCGCCAGCCAGGATCAGCACCGGCTCCGGCGGCGCGGTCACCGCCGCATATTGTTCGGGGTTGAGGTTCTTCAGCAGGCCCGCGGGCTCGGGGGCGGCAAACAAATCGTCGGACGGGGGCAGGTTCATCCGCGCATTTTAGAGAGGCTTGCACTTGGGAGGGGCTGTAGTACCCAGCGCGCCGCGCCATCAATCGGAATTGGGCGGCCTGCTGCGTTGAAATTTTTGCCAATAGCTGGGCTATTGGCAAAAATTTCGCCTTGCATTCCATCCCAATCCGATCGCGGCGCCCTCGCGCTGGGTTCTACAGCCCCTCCCTTGAGGCATGATGCGGCCCGATGAAAGACATGTCCTCACCCTGCCCCTGTGAAAGCAAACTGAGCTACGGCCAATGCTGCGGCCCCTTGCACCAGATATTTGCCAGCAGCGGCCAGCTCGGCGCGCCCGATGCGGAGCGCCTGATGCGCTCGCGTTACAGCGCCTACACCCTGGATCTGCTGGACTATCTGCTCGCCACCTGGCACCCCGACACCCGGCCTGGCAGCCTGGCGCCAAATGAGCCCGGCCTGCGCTGGCTGGGCCTGCAAGTGAAAACACATGTGCAGCAGGACGCCGAACATGCTTGGGTGGAGTTTGTGGCCCGCAGCAAATGGGGCGGCCGCGCCCAGCGCCTGCACGAGATCAGCCGCTTTGTGCGGCTGGACGGCGCCTGGCTTTATCTGGACGGCGAGATCCGCTGAGCCGCCTCAGAGGGTGAGAACTTTTGTAGCGAGCGGCTGTCAGGCTAGGCGGACGGAGCACAGGAACCGGAACGTACTTCCTGTACGTGAGGATTCCGAGCACCGCCCAACGACGCATGGCGGCCGCGCAGTAAAAAGTTCTCACCCTCTCAGGCGAACTCCTGGCGCACGCCGCGCGAGTTCAAACGCAAGGCCAGCCACAGCAGGCCAGCGCTCAGGCCCAGGCAGAGCAGCGCCAGCAGGATATGGCCATCGGTCAGCCAAGGCAGGGCCGGCAGGCTGGGCACCAGGGCGGCCAGCAGGCCAAAGCTCAGGCGGCGCCCCCATTCATAGCGGCGCAGCAAGGCCTGGCCCGCGGCCACGGCCAACAGGGCAAGCAGGATCAGCGAAGGAAAGGCGATCAGGCCCAACAAGGTACGACCCGAGTTTGAGAACCCCAGTAGATAAGCGCTCACGCCCAGGCCGGCCAGGCCCAGCAACATCAGCAAATAGGCGATGCTGGTGACGAGGCGGGAACGGTATCCGACGTGGAAGATCTGCGGCATGGTCAACTCCTTGGACTGCGAGGCCCGAGCGGCATGGGGCCCGGAAGTACATTCTTTCGATTCACAAGGAAGCCGGCCACCCCTCCCTTTGGGGGCCACCCGGTAAGAGTCTGTGTCTTTGTGCGAAAGCGCCGTCTTGATCGGCTTTCCGGCTCCTTGAAAGCCGGTTCAGGGAAAGAAATCACCCGCCCCATGTTGCAAATCATCTACGCCGACGAGCAGCTCGTGGCCATCAACAAACCGGCCGGCATGCTGGTGCATCGCAGCGGCCTGGACGCGCAGGAAACCGTCTTCGCCCTGCAATTGCTGCGCGATCAGCTGGGCCGGCCCGTCTGGCCCGTCCATCGCCTGGACAAGGGCACTTCGGGCCTGCTGCTGTTCGCGCTCAGCGCCGAGATGGCTGCGATCCTCAGCCTCTGTTTCGAACAGCGGCAGACGCGCAAGACCTACCACGCCCTGGTGCGGGGTTGGCCCGCAGCAGCCGGCCGTATCGAACACCCGCTGGCCAAGGACCCGGAGCTGCCCTCCCAGGGTCAGGTCTTGCTGCCCTCGCGTACCGACTGGCAGCGCCTGGCCCGGCTCAGCCTGCCCTTCAGCAGCGATGGCCGCTTCCCCGAGACCCGCTTGGCGCTGGTCGAGGCCAGGCCCGAAACCGGCCGCCGCCACCAGATCCGCCGCCACCTCAAGCACATCGCCCACCCCATCATCGGCGACGCCACCCATGGCAAGGGGCCGCTGAACCGGGCCGTCGCCGAGTTTCTGGGCCTGCAACGCCTGTGGCTGCACGGCCTGCGCCTGCAGATCCGCCACCCGGTGAGCGGGCAGATGCTGGATCTGCAGGCGCCGCTGGGGCCGGAATGGGCCGCGCTGCAGGGCAAAGGCCTGTGGCAGCACGATGGAGCAGAGGCAGAGACAATGCCCGCTCAAACAAGCCAGAACGGGGTGGGTGGGATGAGCAGCCAGCAGAACAATAACGATCCGAGCGCTGCGGCATGAGCGCCAGTGTGGGAGGAGCCGTCTACGCCGCCCTGGCCTATCTGGCCTGGGGCCTGTTCCCGCTCTACTTCAAGCAGATCGCCCAGGTGCCGGCGCTGGAGGTGATCCTGCACCGCACGCTCTGGTCCATGGTCTTCGTGATGGCGGTCTTGCTGGTCTTGCGCCGCTGGGCCTGGCTGGGCGAGGTGCTGCGCCAGCCCAGGCTGCTGGCGCGCTTCGGCCTCTCGGCCCTGCTGCTGAGCTGCAATTGGCTGGTCTATGTCTGGGCCGTGCAGCAAGGCCAGGTGCTGGACGCCAGCCTGGGCTATTTCATCAACCCCCTGGTCAATGTGGCTCTGGGTTATCTCGTGCTGAAGGAGCGGCCGCGCCGTCTGCAATGGCTGGCCGTGGGCCTGGCCGCCGTCGGCGTGCTGTGGCTGGCCCTGCAGACCGGCCACATCCCCTGGGTCGCCCTGGTGCTGGCCCTGAGCTTTGGCTTTTACGGCCTGATGCGCAAGATGGCCTCGCTGGGTGCGCTGGAGGGCCTGGCGCTGGAGACCCTGCTGCTGGCGCCGCTTGCCGCCGTGGCCCTGGGGCTGATGAGCTGGCAGGGCCGGGGCGCCTTGGCGCAGGGCGAGCCCGGCACCATCGCCTGGCTGCTGTTTGCCGGCCCGCTGACGGCGATTCCGCTGCTGCTGTTCGCGGCCGGCGCGCGCCGCATTCAGATGACGACGCTGGGCCTGCTGCAATACATCTCGCCCTCGCTGCAGTTCATGCTGGGCGTCTGGCTCTATCACGAGCCCATGAGTGGCAGCCGCCTGGCCGGCTTTGCCTTCATCTGGGCCGCCTTGGCTGTCTACAGCCTGGACGGCCTCTGGCAGAGCCGGCTCAGAGGCTGAGAACTTTTGTAGCGAGCGGTCGTCAAGCTAGGCGGACGGAGCTGCGGATGCCGGAACGTACTCCCTGTACGTGAGGATTCCGAGCACCGCCCAACGACGCATGGCGGCCGCGCAGTAAAAAGTTCTCAGCCTCTCAGGCGTTGACGACGGGCAGGCGCACCAGATAGTCAAAGGCGCTCAGGGCCGCCTTGGCGCCGTCGCCGGCGGCGATGACGATTTGCTTGAAGGGCACGGTGGTGGCGTCGCCGGCGGCGAAGACGCCGGGCAGCGAGGTCTGGCCGCGTGCATCGACGATGATCTCGCCGTGCTTGGACAGCTCCACCACGCCCTTGAGCCACTCGGTATTGGGCACCAGGCCGATCTGCACGAACACGCCTTCGAGCTCGACGCGATGCGCCTGGCCGCTGACGCGGTCGGTGTAGTTCAGGCCGTTCAGCTTGCCCTCGGCACCGGTGAGTTCGGTCGTTTGGGCGCTCACATGGATGCTGACGTTGGGCAGGCTCTTGAGCTTGCTGACCAGCACCGCGTCGGCGCGCAAGGCATCGCCAAACTCGATCAGGGTCACATGGGCGACGATGCCGGCCAGGTCGATGGCGGCCTCCACACCCGAGTTGCCGCCGCCAATCACCGCCACGCGCTTGCCCTTGAACAAAGGGCCATCGCAATGCGGGCAATAGGCCACGCCCTTGTTCTTGTACTCCTGCTCGCCGGGCACGCCCACATTGCGCCAGCGCGCGCCGGTGGAGAGGATGACTGATCGGCTCTTCAGCGAGCCGCCATTGGCCAGCTTGATCTCGATCAGCCCGCCCTCGCTGGCGGCCGGGATCAGGGCCTCGGCACGCTGCAGATTCATGATGTCCACCTCGTAGGCCTTGACATGGGCCTCCAGAGCGGCGGCGAACTTGGGGCCGTCGGTTTCCAGCACCGAGATGTAATTCTCGATCGCCATGGTGTCATTGACCTGGCCGCCGAAGCGCTCGGCCGCCACGCCGGTGCGTATGCCTTTGCGCGCCGCGTAGACGGCGGCCGCCGCGCCGGCCGGGCCGCCACCGACGATCAGCACCTCGTACGGCGCCTTGGCGCTGAGCTTGGCGGCGTCGCGGTCGGCGGCGCCGCTGTCCAGCTTGGCGACGATCTCCTCCACCGTCATCCGGCCGGAGCCGAAGTGCGCGCCATTCAGGTAGACCGCGGGCACGGCCATGACCTCGCGGCGGTTGACCTCGTCCTGGAACAGGGCGCCGTCGATGATGACGGTTTTGATACGCGGGTTGAGCACGGCCATCAGGCTGAGCGCCTGCACCACATCCGGGCAGTTATGGCAGCTCAGCGACATATAGACCTCGAAGCTGTACTCGCCGTCCAGGGCCTGGATCTGCGCGATCACTTCGGGCTCGACCTTGGGCGGGTGACCGCCCACCCACAGCAGGGCCAGCACCAGGGAGGTGAACTCGTGGCCCAGGGGGATGGCGGCGAAGCGCAGACTCATGTCCGTGCCGGTGCGCTGCAGGCTGAAGGAGGGTTTGCGCTCGTCCTGGCCGTCGGTGGCCAGCGTGATCTTGTCGGACATGGCGGCGATGTCCTGCAGCAGTTGCAGCATCTCGCGGGAAGCGTCCGAATCGCCGAGACTTGCCTTGATCTCGAAAGGCTGGGTGACTCGCTCCAGATAGGCCTTGAGCTGAGTCTTCAGTGCATCGTCCAACATGGTGCTACTCCTTGGGAATGTATTCAGGCGTGGCGAGACAAGCCACTCTGAAAACACCCGGTAGCCTCAGCTGCTGGAGATGTTTTCAGCGTGACTCTTGCGGTCGCGCTGGGGTTGTTGCGCAAGCCCCTGCCGGGAGGCAGGGACTTGTGGCTGACTGCTCAATCAAATGAGCCCTTAGATTTTGCCGACGAGGTCCAGCGAAGGCGTGATGGTCTTGGCGCCTTCGTTCCACTTGGCGGGGCAGACCTGGCCGGGGTGGCTGGCCACGTACTGGGCGGCCTTGAGCTTGCGCAGGGTTTCCTTGACGTCGCGGGCGATGGCGTTGTCATGCACTTCCAGGGTCTTGATCTGGCCTTGCGGGTTGATGATGAAGGTGCCGCGCAGGGCCAGGCCTTCTTCGTCGATGTGCACGCCGAAGGCGCGGGTCAGCTGGTGCGTCGGGTCACCGATCAGGGGGAACTGAGCCTTGCCCACGGCGGGCGAAGTCTCGTGCCAGACCTTGTGGGCGAAGTGCGTATCGGTGGTGACGATATAGACCTCGGCACCGGCCTTCTGGAACTCGGCGTAGTGCTCGGCCGCGTCTTCGACTTCGGTCGGGCAGTTGAAGGTGAAGGCGGCCGGCATGAAGATCAGGACCGACCACTTGCCATTCAGGCTGGCTTCCGTCAGGTCAACGAACTTGCCGTTATGGAAGGCGCTGGCCTTGAAGGGCTGAACTTGGGTATTGATCAAAGACATGATGTTTCCGTCGTGTTGAGACGCCTGGTTCAGACGTCTTGGTTAAGGGATGACGGAATCATATCGGCTGAGCGCCGGCCTTAGTTTTGATTAATCAAATCGCCCTCATTGGCCCAGGCTATGCCTCCAGCGCCAGCAGCTCTTCCACCGTCTGGCGGCGGCGGATCAGGCGCTGCTGTTCGCCGTCCACCAACACCTCGGCCGCCAGCGGCCGGCTGTTGTAGTTGCTGGACATGGAGGCGCCGTAGGCGCCGGTGTCGTGGATCAGCAGCAGATCGCCCACCCGCGCCTCGGGCAGCTCACGCGGCAGCACCACGCCGCCATCGCCCTGGGTGAAGACATCGCCCGACTCGCACAAAGGCCCGGCCACCACGCTGGCGCGTGAGGGGCGCGCGCTCGCATCGCTGCCGTCCTGCGGCAGCAGGCTCATGGCGTGATAGCTGCCGTACATGGCCGGCCGCATCAGCTCGCTGAAGCCGGCGTCCACCAGCACAAAATGATTGCGGCCCGCGTCCTTGCAGGCGCGCACCTCGCTGATCAGCTGCCCTGCCTCGGCCACCAGATAGCGGCCGGGCTCGATCTCCAGGCCCAGGGCATGGCCGACAATGGTTTCAGCCTCCTTGCGCGCGGCATCCCAGAGGCCGAAGTAATGGGCGGTGTCGATGACGGGCTCGCCGCTGCGGTAGGGAATGGACAGGCCGCCACCGGCCGAGATGGCCTGCAAATCATGGCCGGCCGCCTTGGCCTGGCGCACCAGCTCCACCATGGCCCCGCAGACCTGGGACAGATGGCCGTAGTCCACGCCCGAGCCGATATGCATGTGCAGGCCGACCAGCTTGAGCCCTTGCTGGGCGATCACGGCCAGGGCGGCCGGCAGATCGCTGTGCCAGATGCCGTGCTTGCTGTGCTCGCCGCCGGTATTGGTCTTGTTGCTATGGCCATGGCCAAAGCCGGGGTTGATGCGCAGCCAGACCGGGTGGCCTTGCGAGGCCGCGCCCAGCTGATGCAGCATGTCTATGCTGCCGGCGTTCACCGGCACGCGCTGCTGCACGACGGTGGCCAGGGTTTCGCGGTCCAGCAGATCGGCGGTGAAGACGATCTCATCGCCATCCCCGCCCGCGGTGTAACCGGCCGCCAGGGCGCGCAGGATTTCACCGCGCGACACGGCATCGACCTTGACGCCCTGCTCCCGCATCAGGCGCAGGATATGGGTGTTGGAGCAGGCTTTCTGGGCGAAGCGTATGGTGTCGAAGGCGCGCAAGGCCTGGATGCGGGCGCGTATCAGGGCCGCGTCATACACCCACAGCGGGGTGCCGAAACTCTGGGCCAGCTGGCGCAGGCGGACGGGAGGCAAAACGGTCGAGGCAGACATGGCTTGATCGGTGAATTGAACTGCGCCCAGGATGCCGCAGTTCACTCATTCATTCAAATGCTTTGATTTCCGTCTACCATTCATTCCTGATATGAATCCTGCCGCCATCAGCCACCGCCATATCGAGGTCTTCCGCGCCGTGATGACGGCCGGCAGCGTGACCGCCGCCGCCAGCTTGCTGCACAGCTCCCAACCCACGCTGAGCCGGGAGTTAGCAAGGCTGGAGTATTTGCTGGGCTATGCCTTGTTCGAACGCCTGAACGGCCGGCTCAAGCCCACGGCCCGGGCGCTGAGCTTGTTCGAGGAGGTGCAGCGGTCCTACCAGGGCCTGGACCGCATCTGCAGCCGCGCCGCCCAGCTGGGCCGGGCCGAGCAGGCCCAGCTCTCGGTGCTCTGCCTGCCGGCGCTCAGCCACGGCCTGCTGCCTGGCGCCTGCGCCCGGCTGTTGCAGCGCTACCCGGCGGCCCAGCTGTCCATCACGCCCCAGGAATCGCCCTTGCTGGAGGAATGGATGAGCGCCCAGCGCTACGACCTGGGCCTGAGCGAACAGACCCATGCCGTGCCGGGCACCGCAAGAGTCCCCTTGCTGAGCCTGGACGAGGTCTGCGTGCTACCGACCGGCCATGCGCTGCTGAGCAAAAAGCTGTTGAAGCCACGCGATTTTGAAGGCCAGGACTTCATCAATCTGGCGGCCGATGACCCCTACCGCCTGCAACTGGACGCCTTGTTCGCCGAGCAGGGCGTGCAGCGCCGCGCGCGGCTGGAGACGCACAGCGCCATCGCCGTCTGCGCCATGGTCAAGGCCGGTCTGGGCCTGGCCATCGTCAACCCTGTGACGGCGCTGGCAATGGCGGGCGAGGGCCTGGCGCTGCGCCGGCTCAGCGTCTCCGTGCCCTTCCAGCTCAGCGCCCTGCTGCCTCAGTTCAGGCCGGCGCAAGCGCTCACGCAAGTGCTGCTGGCCGATCTACAGGCGCAGGTCCAGCAAATCAGCCTTGAGCTGAAGAGCGCCTTGCAGGTTTAGAGGCGCTCGATGCGGGCGTAGGCGCTGTGGTTGTGGATGGATTCAAAATTTTCCACATCCACCGTGTAGCGCCCGATGCGGGCATCGGCATTCAGGCGCAGGGCCACATCGCGCACCAGGTCTTCGACGAACTTGGGGTTCTCGTAGGCGTGTTCGGTGATCCACTTCTCGTCGCTGCGCTTGAGCAGGGGCCAGATCTCGCTGGAGGCGCTTTCCTCGGCGAAGCGCACCAGCTCTTGCCAGCTGGGCGCTTGCGCGGCCATCTCGGCACGGATGGTCACCAGGGAGCGCTGGTTGTGCGCGCCGTAGTCGGAGATTTCCTTGGAGCAAGGGCACAGACTCTTGACCGGCACCGCCACCTCGGCCCAGACCGTGGTGAGGCCGGCGCGGGTTTCGGAGATCAGGGTGCCTTGGTAGTCCAGCAGGCTTTCAATGCCGGAAATGGGCGCGCGCTTGCGGATGAAAAAGGGGAAACGCAGCTCGATGCGGCCCTCCAGCGCTTCCAGCTTGGTCAGCATCTGGCCGTGCAGCTCGCGCAGGCTGTTGGCGTCCAGCGGCGCGTTCAAGGCGTCCAACCAGGCCACGAAGCGGGACATATGCGTGCCCTTCTTCTCGGCCGGCAGCGATACATCGAGCGTCCACTGGCCGACCGTGCCCTGCGCTTGCTGGCCGATCAAGACCTGCAGGGGATAACGCACGTCTTTGACGCCGACGCGCTGGATGAGGAGATGACGCTCGTCGCGTTCACTCTGGGTATCAGGAATGTGCAGGGCGGCAGTGACTTGGTTCATGCGAGATTATTGAGCTAGGGGCGTGTGCCGCAAAAAATTGGGCGGGCGAAAAAAGCCCGGGACCTGTCGCCAAGCATGAGGCTTTCCCGAAAAGCTTGCCGTCGCAAGGCCTTGCGGAATCTGCCAGCTCAAGGCGCGATCCCGCCAAAGCCTTATTGATTGGCCGCCGGTCGAAGCAGGGCGGGCCGGGCGCCGAAGCGCTTCAACACGGCCTGCTCGATGCCCGCGGCATCCAGACCGCACTGGGCCATCAAGCGGCCCGCATCCCCGTGTTCGATGAACTCGTCGGGCAAGCCCAGCTGCAGGACCGGCAGATTCAGGCCCGCGGCCTGCAGCGACTCCATCACGGCCGAGCCGGCGCCGCCCATGACGCAGCCGTCTTCCACCGTCACCAGGGCATCGTGCGTGCGGGCCAGTTCGGCCACGAGTTCGTGGTCCAGCGGCTTGACGAAACGCATATTGGCCACGGTCGCATCCAGGGACTCGGCCGCCGCCAAGGCGGGATAGAGCAAGGTACCAAAACTCAGAATGGCGACACGGGGCGCTGCCTGGGCGGCCGGTGCGTTGCCACGCATGGGCTTGCCGGAGCTGCGGCGAATCTCGCCCTTGCCCCAGGGCAGGGCCTGCATCTCTTTCTGGATCGCCACACCGACACCGGCACCGCGCGGATAGCGCACCGTCACCGGACCCGCGTGCTGGAAGGCGGTGAACAAGGCCTGGCGGCATTCGTTCTCATCCGCCGGCGTCAGCACCGACATCTTGGGGATGCAGCGGGTGAAGGCGATGTCGTAATTGCCGGCATGGGTGGCGCCGTCGGCACCGACCAGACCGGCGCGGTCCAGCGCAAACACCACCGGCAGATTCTGCAGGGCGACGTCATGCAACATCTGGTCGTAGGCGCGCTGCAAAAAGGTCGAGTAAATGGCGACCACGGGCTTGAGCCCCTCGCAGGCCAGGCCGGCGGCGAAGGTGACCGAGTGCTGCTCGGCAATGCCCACATCGTGGTAGCGGGTCGGGAAGCGCTTGTGGAACTCCACCATGCCGGAGCCCTCACGCATGGCCGGCGTGATGCCGACCAGGCGCTTGTCCTGCTCGGCCATATCGCACAGCCATTCGCCAAACACCTGGGTGAAGGTGGTCTTGGCCGGCGCCGTCGATTTGACAAAGCCCACGGCCGGGTCGAACACGCCCGAGGCCGCGTGGTACTTGACCGGATCGGCCTCGGCCAGCTTGTAGCCCTGGCCCTTCTTGGTCACCACATGCAGGAACTGCGGGCCTTTTTTGTCGCGCAGGTTTTCCAGCGTGGGGATCAGGGCGTCGAGGTCATGGCCGTCGATGGGCCCCACATAGTTGAAGCCGAACTCTTCAAAAATGGTGCCGGGCACGACCATGCCCTTGGTGTGCTCCTCGAAGCGGCGCGCGAACTCGTACAAGGGCGTGTTCTTGAGCACGCTCTTGGCGCCTTCGCGGGCGGCGGAGTAGAAGCTGCCGCTCATCAGGCGGGCCAGGTATTTGTTCAGTGCGCCGACGGGCGGGCTGATCGACATATCGTTGTCGTTCAGGATCACCAGCACATCGCCCAGCAGGCCGCCATGTGGCACGCCAGCATTGTTCAGCGCCTCAAAAGCCATGCCGGCCGTCATCGAACCATCGCCGATGATGGCCACGGCCTTGCGGTCCTCGCCCTTGATCTTGGCCGCCATGGCCATGCCGTGGGCGGCCGAAATCGAGGTGGAGGAATGGCCCGTGCCAAAAGTGTCGTACTCGCTCTCGTCCCGCCGCGGGAAGCCGCTGACGCCGTCTTGCTGGCGCAAGCTGTGCATCTGCTCGCGGCGGCCGGTCAGCACCTTGTGCGGATAGGTCTGGTGGCCCACATCCCAGACCAGGCGGTCATGCGGGGTGTTGAAGACGTAATGCAGGGCCACGGTCAGCTCTACCGCGCCCAGGTTCGAACCCAGATGGCCGCCCACCTTGGAGCGCGACACGGTGTCGAGCACAAAGGCACGCAGCTCGCCGGCCAGCTTGACCAGCTCGGTGCGCGGCAGGCGGCGCAGATCGGCCGGGCTGTTGATGGTCTGCAAAAGAGAGTAAGGCATGGCTTGCTGGCTCAGTTCTGGCGCTCGACCACCATATCGGCCAGCAGGCTGAGCCAGGCGGTATGGGTCAGGCCGCTGGCGGCCAGGGCCTTGTGGGCCTGGTCGCGCAACTCTTGTGCCAGGGCGCGTGCGGGCTCCAGGCCCAGCACGCTGACATAGGTGGGCTTGTTGGCGTCCTGGTCCTTGCCGGCCGTCTTGCCCAGCACGGCGGAGTCCTGGGTGACGTCCAGAATATCGTCCACCACCTGGAAGGCCAGGCCCAGGGCCGCGCCAAACTCGGACAAATGCGTCAGGGCCTGCACGGAAGCCTGGCCACAGGCCGCCCCCATCATCACGCTGGCCTGCAAGAGCACGCCGGTCTTGCGGCGGTGCATATCGCGCAAGGTGCATTCGTCCAGTTGCTGGCCGACGCTGGCCAGGTCAATCGCCTGGCCACCGGCCATGCCGGCATGACCGGCGGAGCGGGCCAGCAGGGAGCACAGACGCGCTTGCAGGGCGGGTGGCATGGCGCTGTCGGCCGCATCGGGCGTCAAGACCTCAAAGGCCAGGGCCTGCATGGCATCGCCGGCCAACATGGCCCGGGCTTCACCAAACTTGACATGGGCGGTGGGCTTGCCCCGGCGCAGCACATCGTCGTCCATGCAGGGCATATCGTCGTGCACCAGGGAGTAGGCGTGGATCAATTCCACCGCACAGGCGGCCCGCATGGCGGCCTCGGCATCGCCGCGCACCGCATCGTTCGCCGCCATCACCAACAGGGGCCGCAGGCGCTTGCCGCCGTCCAGGACGGCGTAACGCATGGCCTCGCCGAGGCCGGCAGGCGCGTCACTGGGCACGAAGCGATCCAGGGCCAACTCACAGGCAGCGAGCGAGCGCTGCATCCACTGTTCAAAAATACCTGCGTCCACGCTCAGGAATCTCCCCATTGTTTCAATCCCTCGCCCTCAAGCACCTTGACTTGTTGTTCTACGGCCTGGAGCTTGGCGCGGCAGAAACCCAGCAACTCGGCGCCACGCCGATAGCTTTCCAGCAATTGATCAAGCGGCAGCTGCCCGGCCTCCATGCCGGCAAGCAATTGCTCCAGCTCGGCCAAGGCCTGCTCATAGCTGAGCGCGACGGCTTCTTTCGAGGCATGTTTTGCTGAAGTACTGCTTTTTGTCATGGCTGCGCGGGAAAACGGCGATTGTAGTCAGTACAGACTGCCGCATTGTCATCCGAGCGCCACGCCCCAGAAGAGGGGCAGGCTTGACAAATGAGGGACACATTCTTGTCAAGAGATACAATCCCGGACTCCTGTCGAAGGGGCCCATCCTGTTTCCTGGGACGGAACCCAGGTCTGCGTTCGGGCTCAGGCTTGATTTCAGAGGCCAGGGCCCGATGTAGCAGCGGCCCTTTCTCTTCAGGTTGATTCCTCTTCTTTGCGCAAGGGTCCGTGGAAACACCAGGGGCCATGGCGCAAACTGCCTTGCCGGCACGATGCAAATCCTCACCATTGCCGGTCTTTTGTCACAATCCCGACGTCCGGGGCGTCAGCCTAGGTTCGCGCAGGCCAGCGCGGCCTTGAGATGACATTTGGTTTCTTGGAGACCCACTTGGATCATGTCCGACCTGAGTATTTCCCGCGCGGCTCTTGAGCGCAGCAACACGCAGCTGCACGTTTCTTCATACTTCGATGAGAACCTGTTCCGCAAAGAACAGGAATTGCTCTTCCAACCTGGGCCCCGCTACCTCGGCCACGCCCTGGCGGTGCCCGAGGTCGGCGATTACTACGCACTGCCGCAGGAAGGCGAAGGCCGGGCCATCGTGCGCACCCGCCAAGGTCTGGAACTGATCTCCAATGTCTGCCGCCACCGCCAGGCCGTGATGCTGCGCGGGCGCGGCAATACCCGCAGCAATATCGTCTGCCCCCTGCACCGCTGGACCTATGACCTCAAGGGCGAGCTGATCGGCGCCCCGCATTTCGACCACGACCCCTGCCTGAACCTGAAGAACTACCCGCTGCGCGAGTGGAACGGTCTGCTGTTCGAGGACAACGGCCACGATGTCGGCGCCCATCTGGCGCAACTGGGCCCCAAGGCCGAGCTGGACTTCAGCGGCTATGTGCTGGACAAGGTCCATGTGCATGAGTGCGACTACAACTGGAAGACCTTTATCGAGGTCTATCTGGAGGACTACCACGTCGGCCCCTTCCACCCCGGCCTGGGCCAGTTCGTCACTTGTGATGATTTGGCCTGGGAATTCGGCCGCAACCACTCGGTGCAGACGGTCGGCATCCACAAGGATCTGGCCAAGCCTGGCTCCCCGGTCTACCAGCGCTGGCACGATCAATTGCTCAAGTTCCGCGCGGGTACGCCGCCCAAATCGGGCGCGATCTGGCTGACCTACTACCCGCACATCATGGTGGAGTGGTATCCGCATGTGCTGGTGGTGTCCACCCTGTTCCCGCAAGGGCCGCAGAAGACCGCCAATATCGTCGAGTTCTACTACCCCGAGGAAATCGCCGCCTTCGAGCGCGAGTTCGTCGAGGCCCACCAGGCCGCCTATATGGAGACCTGCATCGAGGACGACGAAATCGCCCTGCGCATGGACATGGGCCGCAAGGCCTTGCTGGCGCGCGGCGACAACGAGGTCGGCCCCTACCAAAGCCCGATGGAAGACGGCATGCTGCACTTCCACGAGTGGTACCGGCGCGAGATGAAGCTGGCGCCCTGAGCCTGCGCCCCCAAAACAACGCCCGCATGGCCTCGGCCTTGCGGGCGTTTTGCATGGGCAGAACTCCCTGCGGTCACAATGGCCGGCAGCCCATTCAAGGAGGACTCCCCGACCATGAGCAACAGCCCCTACCAGACCCTGATCAGCGCCCAGGAATTGCAAGCCTTGCTGAGCGCGGGCCCTGCCCCTTTGCTGATCGACCTCAGCTTCGACCTTGCCGCCCCCGAGGCCGGCGAACAAGCATTTGCGGCCGGCCATCTGCCCGGCGCCCACTATCTGCATCTGGACCGCGACCTGAGCGCCGCCAAGACCGGCCACAACGGCCGCCACCCCCTGCCCGAGGCCCAGGGCTTTGCGCGGAAGATGGCCAGCCTGGGCCTGAGCCAGGGCCGGCAAGTCGTGGCCTACGACGCCCAGGGCGGCATGGTCGCGGCCCGCCTGTGGTGGATGCTGCGCTGGCTAGGCCATGCCCAAGTGGCCGTCCTGGACGGCGGCCTGCCCGCCTGGACCGCACAGGGCGGCGCCTTGAGCAGCACGGTGACGGTCCCACAAGCCGCGCATTTTGAGCCCGGCCCGGCCCTGGTCGACACCATCGATGCGGATGCACTGCAAGCCCGCCTGGGCCAGGTCTTGCTGATCGACGCCCGCGCGCCCGAGCGCTTCCGTGGCGAGGTCGAACCGCTGGACGCCCAGGCCGGCCACATCCCCGGCGCCAGCAACCGCCTGTTCAAGAACAATCTGCAGGCGGATGGCCGCTTCAAGAGCGCCGAGCTCTTGCGGGCCGAGTTTGCCGCCCTGCTGGGCCTACGCCAGGCCGACGAGGTCGTGCACCAATGCGGCTCCGGCGTGAGCGCCTGCCATAACCTGCTGGCCATGCAGCATGCCGGCCTGGCCGGCGCCAGGCTTTACCCGGGCTCCTGGAGCGAATGGTCGGCCGACCCCAAGCGCCCGGTGGCGACCGGTTAGCCCATCATCTTGATTTAGCGCAAGATGGAGGCCGGCCGTCCCGGCCAAACTGGCTTGACCCATCCAAGATCAGGAGCACTGCCATGTTCAAGCGAATTCTTGTCCCCACCGACGGTTCCGAGATCAGCGCCAAGGCGCTCAACACCGCCATCGGCCTGGCCCGCGTGCACAGCGCCAAGCTGTATGCGCTGAGCGTCAAGGAGCCCTTCCCCTACAGCGCCGTGTCGGAAATGCAGCCCACACCGCCGCAGGAATTCTTTGATGCGCAAGAGCGCATTGCCAGCGCCCGCGTCAAGCTGGTGCTGGACCAGGCCACCGAGGCCGGCGTCGCCTGCGAGGGCTTCACCGTCGAGGCCTTGCACGCCTGGGAAGCCATCATCGAAACCGCCAACAACCATCAATGCGATCTGGTGGTGATGGCCTCACACGGCCGCCGCGGCGTGCAAGCCCTGCTGCTGGGCAGCGAGACCCAGAAGGTGCTGACCCACTGCACCATTCCTGTGTTGGTCGTGCGCTGAATCCAGCCAGCGATCAAAGCCGGCCGCTTCGCAGCGGCCGGCTTTTTCAATGCTCGTGACCGGAGGCGGCCACCACCAGGATCACCAGGCCTATGCCGGCCGCCAGCCAGGCCAGTTGCAAGACCGTGTCCCGCCAGGGCAGGCGGCGCTGCAGCTGCGGGATCAGGTCCGCCACCGCCACATAGACAAAGCTGCTGCTGGCCGCGACCAGCAGATAGGGGAAGAGCGCCTCCCAGGGGCCGACGACGAAATAACCCAGCACCCCACCGGCCACGGCCGCCAGGCCCGAGATGGCGTTGAAGAGCAAGGCCTTGCGGCGGCTGAAGCCCGCGTTCAAGAGCACGATGTAGTCGCCCACCTCCTGCGGGATCTCGTGCGCCACGATGGCCAGCGAGGTCACCAGGCCCAGATGCGGGTCGGCCAAAAAGGCCGCGGCGATGATGATGCCGTCGCAGAAATTGTGGATGCTGTCGCCCACCAGCACGCTCAAGCCCCCCCGCCCGGCCTGCTCGACGTCGAAGTGGTGGTGATGGTGGTGACCATCGCCCTCGTGATGATGGGTGTGGCGGTACAGCTCCACCTTCTCCAGCAGGAAGAAGAACATCAGGCCGCCCAGCAAGACCATGAACAAGGCATGCGGGCTGGCCTTGCTCTCGAAGGCCTCGGGCAGCACATGCAGCAAGGCCGTGGCCAGCAGCACGCCGGTGGAGAGGCTGACCAAATTCTTGACGATGCGACCCAGCAGGCTCACCGTCAGGCTGGCCGCGATCAAAACAGACAGCAGGCCACCCGACAAGGTGGCCAGCACGATATAAAAAAGAGTCATCGAAATCCCGGGCTGGGCTTAAAACCAAACAAGAACCGCGCCCTCCGAGACGCGGTCATCCATCCACTCTTCGAGCCTTGCTGTGGGCAAAACTCACACAACGCCATGGACCGCAAACCAGGCCAGGCATCGCTGCCAGCCATCGACGGCCTCGTCCTGGCGATAGCTGGGACGGTAGTCGGCAAAGAAGGCATGCGGGGCCTGCGGGTAGACGTGGATCTCGCTACGCTGCGCGGCCACCGAGCCCTTCTTCAGAGCAAGCTTCATCTTATCAACCGTGTCAAGCGCGATGCCCTCGTCGCAGCCGCCGTACAGGCCCAGCACCGGGCCATGCAGCTGGCCCACCCGGTCGATGGGGTGGGCCGGCGTGCGCTCGCTGCACACGCCGATCACGCGTCCATACCAGGCCACGGCGGCCCGCACGGCCGGGTTGTGGGCGGCGTACAGCCAGCTGATGCGCCCGCCCCAGCAAAAACCCGTCACGCCCAGGCGGCCCACATCGCCGCCCTGAGCCTGGGCCCAGGCGAGGACGGCATCCAGATCCGCCATGACCTGGGCATCCGGCACCTTGTAGACCACGTCCTGCATCAGCGTCGGGATGTCGCGGTAGGCGCCGGCATCGCCCTGGCGCAGGAACAGCGCCGGGGCCAGCGCCCAATAGCCCTGCTGCGCCAGCCGCCGGGCCACATCGGCGATGTGCTCGTGCACGCCGAAGATTTCGCTAATCAGCAAAATCACCGGTGGCTTGTCCACAGCCAGCGGCCGGGCGCTGTAGCCGCTCAATGCAAAGCCCGCCACATCCAGGCTGAACGGGCCCGCCTGCAGGCCTGTGGCCGGGGTGTGAATCGCCTGCGCCAGCGAGGCCTGGGCGGCTGCGGCATAGCCCAGGGACGCAGCGGAAGTCGTTTGGCTCATGGATAGTGGCAATCTGTGGTGGGAGAACCGCAGGCATTTTAGGTAAGCGTTTGAAAGCCGCCTGGCTTGCGGCCGGATGGGCTTTGTTTGCCACGACAATGGCCCGCATGATTTTGCATCCCGCCTCCACCACCCCGGACCTCGCCGCACCCTTGGCCGCCATCGATATGGGCTCCAACAGCTTCCGGCTTGAGATCGCGCAGCTGCCACGCGGCCAATACAAACGACTGGAGTATCTGAAGGAAACCGTGCGCCTGGGTGCCGGCCTAGACGCCGAAGGCATGCTGACCGAGGCCGCCATGCAGCGTGGCCTGGACTGCTTGCAGCGCTTTGCCCTGCGCTTGCAAGGCTTCCCGCCCACGCGAGTGCGGGCCGTGGCCACGCAGACCCTGCGCGAGGCCAAGAACCGCAACGCCTTTCTGGCCCGCGCCCAGGAGGTGCTGGGCTTCCCCATCGAGGTGATCTCGGGCCGCGAGGAAGCGCGCCTGATCTTTGCCGGCGTGGCCCGCCTGCAGCCCGGCGACAAACCGCGCCTGGTGATCGATATCGGCGGCCGCTCCACCGAGATGATTCTGGGCCGTGGCCGGCGCCCGCAGGTGGCCGAGTCCTTCCAGGTCGGCAGCGTCAGCCTGTCCCTGCGCTTTTTCCCCAAAGGCCTGTTCACGGCCGAAGCCTTCCGCGCCGCCCAGGTGGCCGCCGGTGCCGAGCTGGAGGAGGCGCTGACCCTGTTCAAGCCCACGCTGTGGCAGCAGGCCCTGGGCTCCTCGGGCACTGTTGGCGCGGTGGCGCAAATCCTCGCCGCCACCGGCATCACCGACGGCCGCATCACCCCCGAGGCCTTGCGCTGGTGCATACAGCAATGCCTGGAAGCCGGCAGCATGGACCAGCTCAAGCTGCCCGGCCTGAAGGAGGACCGCCGCGCCGTCGTGGGCGGCGGCCTGTGCATTCTCTACACCTTGCTGACCCAGTTCGGCATCCGGGAGCTGCTGCCCGCCAAGGGCGCGCTGCGCCAGGGCGTGATCTTCGATCTGGTGGAGCGCCTGGAGTCCAGCCTGACAGCCGAGGGCAGCGCCCGGCAAGATATGCGCGAGGCCTCGGTGGCCGGGCTGCAAAAGCGCTTTGCGGTCGATCTGGCCCAGGCCGAGCGGGTGCAAGGCATCGCCCTCCATCTCTACCAGCAGCTGCAGCCACGCGCCCCGCGCGAGCGCCAGCGCGAGCTGGCCTGGGCGGCCGGCCTGCATGAGATGGGCATGATGGTCTCCCACCACGACCACCACCGCCACAGCGCCTATCTGCTTGCCCATGTGGACGCGGCCGGCTTCTCGCAAAACCAGCTCAAGCGCCTGGGCGATCTGGCCCTGGGCCAGCGCGGCGGCCTGCGCAAGCTGGAGGCGGTGCTGGGCGACGAAAGCCTGCTGTGGCAACTGCTCTGCCTGCGCCTGGCCGTGATCAAAAGCCATGCCCGCGAGGCGGTGGAGACCAAAGCCTTGCGCCTGAGCCGCCAGGGCCGCAAGGTGGCGCTGAACCTGCCCAAGTCCTGGGCCGCCGAACACCCGCGCACCCTCTTCCTGCTGCAGGAAGAAGTAGCGGCCTGGGCACGCAGCGGGGTCTTGGAGTTAGCGCTGGTTTGAGGGTTGCGCTTAGTCAGTTGGGGACAGAGCTACTCGGGGGTACCCTCGGGCGGTCTGTCCCGCAAGGTCTAGAGAAAATCCGGCCCCTGCACCGCCTGCAGCACCACCTCCTGCTGCCCCTCGCGCTGGCGTGAGCGCAGCCACCAGACCGCCCCCTTCTTGACCGCCCAGGGCTGCGGGCTGCCCGTCAGCAGCTCGGCGGCCAGCAGGCCCAGCGTGGGCTGATGACCCACGATCAGCACCGGCTCGCTGCTGCCGGGCCAGCGCGCCGCCGCCAGCAGATCGGCCACGCCGGCCTCGGGCGCCAGGCCGGGCAGGATGCGCAGCTCGCGCCCCAGAGCCGCCGCGGTGGCGCGGGTGCGCTGGGCCGGGCTGACCAGGACCCGGGTCGAGGCGGCCAGGCGCCGGTTCAGCCACTCGGCCATGCGGGCGGCCTGGCGCTCGCCCTTGCGGGTCAGGCAGCGCTCCAGATCGCTGCCGCCTTCGCGCAGCAATTCGGCCTCGGCATGGCGCCACAGAATCAGGTCCATGGGCTCAATCCCG
Source organism: Roseateles oligotrophus (assembly GCF_014204525.1). GTDB lineage: Bacteria > Pseudomonadota > Gammaproteobacteria > Burkholderiales > Burkholderiaceae_C > Paucibacter_A > Paucibacter_A oligotrophus_A. The sequence continues at coordinate 146,003 of NZ_JACHLP010000009.1, read as the reverse complement.
CTGGGCGCGGAACAGCCGCATCAGCGCATGCTGGGCGCAAGGCCCTTGGGTGGAGATACGGGTGGAATGCCCGTCCGGCCCCAGCTGCCAGGCGTCCAGGCCGTCGTGCAGATAGGGCACCAGGGCCTCGTCGATGATGCGCTGGCGCAGCCTCGCGTCGTTGACCGGCCAGGCCACCTCGATGCGACGGAACATATTGCGGCTCATCCAATCGGCGCTGGAGAGGTAGAGCGCCGTGTCCTCCTCGCCCTCGCCCCACTGGAAGTAGCAGACCCGGGTGTGCTCCAGAAAGCGGCCGACGATGGAACGCACCACGATGTTGTCGCTGATGCCGGGCAGGCCCGGCGGCAGCATGCAGGCACCGCGCACGATCAGGTCCACCTTGGCGCCGGCCTGGCCGGCCTTGAGAATGCCCTCGATCAGCTCGGCATCGGTCAGCGCATTGATCTTGACCACCAGGCGCGCCGGCTTGCCGGCCCGCGCGGCGGCCTCCACCTGGCCCAGCAGCTCCAGCATGCGGCTGTGCATATTGAAGGGGGCCAGCAGCAGGCGGCGCGGGGTCTTGATCTTGCCCAGCGAGGCCAGCTGGCGGAACACCGAGTCCACATCGCTGCACAGCTCGGGGTCGGCGCTCAGATAACCCAGATCGGTGTAGAAGCGCGCCGTGCGCGGGTTGTAATTGCCGGTGGACAGATGGGCATAACGGCGAAACTTGGCGCCCTCGCGCCTTGTGACCAGCAGCAGCTTGGCATGGGTCTTGAAGCCCACGATGCCATACACCACCTGGGCGCCCACGGCCTCCAGGCGCTCGGCCCAGTTGATATTGGCCTCCTCGTCGAAGCGGGCCTTGAGTTCCACCACGGCCATCACCTCCTTGCCGCGGCGGGCCGCCTCGATCAGCAGGTCCATCAGCGCCGATTTGGCGCCGGTGCGGTAAATCGTCTGCTTGATGGCCAGCACATCGGGGTCTTCCACCGCCTCGCGCAAAAACTCCACCACCGGGTCAAAGCTCTCGAAGGGATGGTGCAGCAGCACATCGCCCTTGCGCGCCAGGCGCTCGAAGATGGACTTCTGGCGCGGCAGCCGGCCCTGGGGCCAGGCCGGCTCGTGCGGCTCGAAGCGCAGCTCGGGCGCCTCGGTCTGGTCGATCAGCTCGTTCAGCCGCACCAGATTGACCGGGCCGTTGACCCGGTAAAGCGCCGCCTCGGGCAGGTCGAACTGCTCCAGCAGGAATTGGGACAACTCGGCCGGGCAGGTATTGACCACCTCCAGGCGCACGGCGCGGCCGAAGTGGCGGGTGGTCAGGCCCGAGCGCAGGGCATTGCGCAGATTGGCGATCTCCTCCTCGTCCACCTCCAGATCGGAGTCGCGGGTGACGCGGAACTGCGAGAAGGCCTCGACCTTGCGGCCACCGAACAGCTCCTCCAGATGGGCGCGTATCACGCTGGTCAGCAGCACAAAAGCCTGCTGGCCCTGGGCCACCGAATCGGGCAGGCGGATGACGCGCGGCAGCACCCGCGGCACCTTGACGATGGCGATGCGGTTGTCGCGGCCGAAGGCATCCTTGCCCGAGAGGCGGGCGATGAAGTGCAGGGACTTGTTGGCCACCTGCGGGAAGGGGTGGGCCGGGTCCAGGCCCACCGGCATCAGCAGGGGCCGCACCTCGCGCTCGAAGAAGCGCGCCACCCAGGCCCGCTGGGCCTCGTTGCGGTCGGCGTGGTTGAGGATGGTGATGTCCTGCCGGCGCAGCAAGGGCATCAGCTGCTCGTTGAAGATGCCGTACTGCTCGTCGATCAAGGTGTGGGCGGCGCGCGCCACCCGCTCGACATCGCGGTTATCGACCTGGCTCTGCGGGTCGCGGGCGGCGTCCAGCATATCGGCGAAGCGCACCTCGAAGAACTCGTCCAGATTGGAGGAGACGATGCAGATATAGCGCAGCCGCTCCAGCAGCGGCACGTCCAGGCGCTGGGCCTGGGCCAGCACGCGCCGGTTGAATTCCAGAATGGCTTTCTCGCGATTGAGCAGGGCTGGGATGATGGAGGTGGGAGTGGCTTTGTCTACGGCTGGGTTCATGAAACGATTTTAGGGCTGGGACTCTAGGACCTTGGCCAAGGCGGGCCGGGCTTTTTGCAGCGCCAGCGGCAGGCTGGCGGGGGTAGAACTCCAGTCCAGAATCTCCAGCGTGCCGTCCGCATGCTCCACCAGGGCAGTCAGGCTCTCCACCCAGTCACCATCGTTGCAGTAAAGAATGCCGTCGATATCGCGCATCTCGGCATGGTGAATATGACCACAGACCACGCCTTGCACGCCGCGCTTGCGCGCCTCGCGGGCCACCGCCACCTCGAAGTCCGAGACATAGCTGACCGCCCGCTTGACCTTGAGCTTCAGGTATTTGGATAAGCTCCAGTAGGGCAGGCCGAACTTGGCGCGCAGATGGTTGAGGTAGCGGTTGAGCTTGAGCGTGATCTCGTAAGCCGTGTCGCCCAGATGGGCCAGCCATTTGGCGCACTGGATCACGCCGTCGAACAGATCGCCATGGGTGATCCAGAGCTTGCGGCCGTCGGCCGTCTCGTGCACCCACTCCTTCACCACCTCGATGCCGCCGAAGTTGTGGTTCAGGTATTTGCGGGCGAACTCGTCGTGATTGCCCGGCACGAAGAAGACCCGGCAGCCCTTGCGCGCCTTGCGCAAAAGCTTTTGCACCACATCGTTATGCGCCTGCGGCCAGTACCAGCTGCGGCGCAGCTGCCAGCCGTCGATGATGTCGCCGACCAGGAAGAGCTGCTCGCACTCCACCTCGCGCAAAAAGTCCAGCAAGGCCTCGGCTTGGCAGCCGGGCGTGCCCAGATGCAGATCGGAGATCCACACCGTCCGGTAGCGGCGGCTGGGCGTATCGGCGCCCTCGCCTCCCTCGGCGGTCGGGTCGAGCAAGGCACCCGCAGCCGTGGCGGCGGCGCGCATCAGGGCATGGTCGTTCTGCATGGCTCTGCAGTCTCGGCCCCGCCCATGTCGGAGCCGTGGCAGCCGTGTGAAGCTTGCATGACGGGCCACACAAAGCCCGGCCCTCGATAATGCCCCCATGCATCTGATGATTCCCCACGCCAGCGCCCTGGGCGAGGCCTGCAAGCACAGCCTGGGCACCCTGGCCCTGCCCCATCTCTCGGCCCTGCTGGGCCTGCTCAAGCCCGAGGGCCAGGCCCTGGGCAGCGACGAGTACAGCCTCAACACGCCCTTCGAACTGGCGCTGGCCCGCGAGCGCGGCCTGGGCACTGACGCCGGCCCGCTGCCGACCGCCGCCTGGCTGGCCGCCGAGGCCGGCCTCGGCGGCCAGGCGGAGCAGGCCTGGGCCTTGTTGAGCCCCATGCACCTGGCCGTGGGCAGCGACCAGGTCAGCGCCTACGCGCCCGAGCTGCTGGCGCTGGACGAGGATGAATCGCGCGCCTTCTTTGCCGCCATGGCCGAGCTGTGGCCGGCCGAAGAAGGCTGGCGGGCGCACTGGCTGAGCCCGCTGCAATGGCTGCTCGGCCACCCCAGCCTGGCGGGCCTGGCGAGCGCCAGCCTGGACCGGGTGGTGCAACGCAATGTCGCCACCTGGATGCCCGAGGCCCGTCGCCTGCGCACGCTGCAAAACGAGGCCCAGATGCTCTTGCATCGCCAGCCGCTGAACGAGGCGCGCGAAGCCCGCAAGGCCCTGCCCCTGAACTCCTTGTGGATCAGCGGCTGCGGCGCCGAAGCGGGCGCTAGCCAAGCCCTGCCCGCCGATTTGCAAGTGGACAGCAGCCTGCGCCAGCCCCTGCTGATGGAAGACTGGGCCAGTTGGGCCGAGGCCTGGGCACGGCTGGACGATGGCGCCGTCTCCCATCTGCTGAGCGAGGCCCGCCTGGGCAAGCCGGCCCGGCTGACGCTGTGCGGCGAACGCTTCGCCCGCAGCTATGCCCTGCCGCCGCGCAGCGCCCTGCAAAAAACCCTCCATCGTTGGCTGCCGCCACGCGCCGAGGTCCACAGCCTGCTGGAGGCCTTATGAACAACGCGCCCTTGCTGAGCACCCGCGATGTGCCGCCCCGCGCCGCCTGGGCCCTGGAGCAAGCCGGTGTGCCGCCCCTGCTGGCCCGGCTCTTCGCCGCCCGCGGCGTGCAGGACCCGGCCGAGCTGGACGACGGCCTGGCCCGCCTGCTCTCGCCCGACACGCTCAAGGGCAATGCCGAGGCCGCCCGGCTGCTGGCCGACGCAATCGAGGCCGGCGAGCGCATCTGCCTGGTGGCCGACTACGACTGCGACGGCGCCACCGCCTGCGTCGTGGCCTTGCGCGGCCTGGCCCTGCTGGGCGCCCGGCCCGAGCAGCTGGGCTATGTGGTGCCGGACCGCGCCATCCACGGCTATGGCCTGACGCCGGCCATCGTCGAGCTGGCCCTGCCGCAGCGACCGCAGGTCTTGATGACGGTGGACAACGGCATCGCCAGCATCGCCGGCGTCGCCCATGCCAAGGCCTTGGGCCTGAAGGTGCTGGTGACCGACCACCACCTGCCCGCCCTCGTCGACGGCGTCGTGGCCCTGCCCGCCGCCGACGCCCTGGTCAACCCCAGCCAGCCGGGCTGCGGCTTCGAGAGCAAGAATATCGCCGGCGTGGGCGTGGCCTTCTACGTGCTGCTGGCCCTGCGCAGCGAGCTGCGCCGGCGCGGCCGCTTCGACGCCACCAACCAGCCCAAGCTGGATGGCTTGCTGGACCTGGTCGCCCTGGGCACGGTGGCCGACGTCGTCAAGCTGGACGCCAACAACCGCCGCCTGGTGGCCCAAGGGCTGAAGCGCATGCGGGCCGGCCGGGTGCAGCCCGGTGTTGCCGCCCTGTTCAGCGCCGCCGGCCGCGACTGCGGCCGCGCCAATGCCTTTGACCTGGGCTTTGCCCTGGGGCCGCGCATCAATGCGGCGGGGCGGCTGTCGGACATGACGCTGGGCATCGAGTGCCTGCTCAGCGATGAGCCCGGCCGCGCGCTGGAGCTGGCCAAGCAGCTGGACGCCATCAACCGCGAGCGCCGCGAAATCGAGGCCGGCATGAAGGAGCAGGCCGAACTCAAGCTGGCCGAGCTGCTGCGCCAGCCCCTGCTGCAGGGCCAGCCGCCGGCGGCGCTGTGCCTGTTCGAGCCCGAGTTCCACGAGGGCGTGGTGGGCATCATCGCCTCGCGCCTGAAGGACCGCATCCACCGGCCTAGCTTCGTATTTGCACGGGGGGCAGATGGGCAACTCAAGGGCTCGGGCCGCTCCATCCCAGGTTTTCATCTGCGCGACGCCCTGGACCTGGTCAGCAAGCGCCGGCCCGAGCTGCTGAAGAAGTTCGGCGGCCACGCCATGGCGGCGGGCTGCACCCTGGTGGAAGACGGTTTCGAGGCTTTTGATGCCGCCTTGCAGGAGGTCGCCGCCGAGTGGCTGGACGCTAGCGCGCTGACCCGCCAGCTGCGCACCGACGGCCCCTTGCCGCCCGAGCTGCACACGCCCGCCACCGTGCGCGAGCTGGAGGCGCAGGTCTGGGGCCAGGCCTTCGAGGCGCCGCTGTTCTGCGACGAGGTGGAGGTGGTCTCGCAGCGCATCGTGGGCGAGCGCCACCTCAAGCTGCGCCTGCGCCAGGCCGGTGTGCTGCGCGAGGCCATCTGGTTCGGCCATATCGAGCCCGTGCCCACACACGGCCGCCTGGCCTACCGCCTCAGCCTGGACGAATACCAGGGCCAGCAGCGGGTGCAACTGGTGGTGGAAGCTTTGCTGTGAACTATGCACGCCCCGCCAGACGAATCCGGGTAAACACCTAACTTCGTCACAGCACTGACATGCGGCAGGCCTCCAATCGGGTCATTGAAACAAGGCCTGACCCAGGCGCGCCGCCATGAATTTCTCCCTCGGCATCAAGCAAGCACCGAGTCTGAAATCCCGCCTCCTGTTGATCGCCCTGCTCGCCCTGGCCCTGGGCCTGCTGCCCAGCGGCCTGCTGCTGCGCGAGCTGCTGGGCCGGCTGGACCATATCGCCCGCGAGAGCCAGGGCCTGCCCGTCAACAAGCAGTGGCAGCGCTCGCTAAGCCTGCTGCATGCCCACAAGCAACTCGCCGTCGAGGCCCTGGCCAGCCGCCCCGCCGCCCGCGAGGAGCTGCCGGCCGCCGCCCTCGCCGCCCGGCAAAGCCTGCGCGACCTGGCCCGCCAAGACCCGGCCGCCCAGGCCTTGGCCGAGGCCCTGGAAGGCTTGCAGCAAGAGCTGGGCGGTGGCCAGATCGATGGCAACAAGCTGCTGAGCCGGCACCAGGCCCTGGAGAGCCAGGCCTTGCGGGCCATCAATGCCTTCAACCGCGGCCAGGGCCTGCTGCTGGACCCCGAGCCCGCCAGCCACCACGCCATCCTGGCCGGCCTGCAGACCGCACCCCAGGTGGAGGCCGCCTTGTCCGAGCTGAGCAGCATTGCGCGCGCCGCCGCCGTCGACGATGTGGCGCGCGTCAGCGCCGCCCTGGCCCGCTACCGCCTGCACGCCGAGGCCATGCAGCAGCAATTGCAGGCCGCCAAGGAGGCGGACGAGGCCCTGGGCCTGAGCCTCGGCCCCTTGCTGGCCCAGGCCGAGCAGCAACGCCGCCTGGTGGACGCCACCATGCAGGCCGCCGCCCAGGACGTGAACTACCCGCTGGAACAACTGGCCGCCGGTTTTGCCAGCGCCGCCGGCCAGCAGACCGAGCTGTCCCGCCAGGTGATGCAGGTGCTGGACCAGCGCCTGCAGGCCCGCGCCGCCGAGGCCCGCGTGCAGCGCAATCTGCTGTTGCTGCTCACCCCCTTGCTGCTGGGCCTGCTGGGCCTGGTGCTCTGGCGGGCCAGCCGGCAGCTGCTGCTGCCGGTGCAGCAGATGCTGGGCGTGGCCGAGCGCATCGCCGCCGGTGATCTGAGCCAGAGCGTGCCCGCCGGCCGGGCCGACGAGCTGGGCCGGGTGCTGGCCGCCATGGCCGAGATGCAGATCAAGCTGCGCGAGCTGGTGGGGCAGATCCACCGCGGCGCCGGCGGCATACGCCTGGCGGCGCAGGAGATCGCCGGCGGCAACCAAGACCTGGCCGACCGCACCGAGACCGCCGCCTCCCATCTGCAGCAAACCTCCTCCAGCGTGGACCTGCTGGACCGCGCCGTGCAAAGCAGCAGCCGCGCCAGCGCCGACGCCTCGACCCTGGCCCTCAGCGCCAGCGGCATGGCCGCCCAGGGCGGCGCGGTGGTGGGCCAGGTGGTGGAGACCATGAACGGCATCCAGCAGGCCTCGCGCAAGATCGGCGAGATCACCGGCCTGATCGATGGCATCGCTTTCCAGACCAATATCCTGGCCCTGAATGCCGCCGTCGAAGCGGCACGGGCGGGCGAGCAGGGCCGCGGCTTTGCCGTCGTCGCCGCCGAGGTGCGGGCCTTGGCCAGCCGCTGCAGCGCGGCGGTGAAAGACATCAAGGTCTTGATTGCCGGCAGCAGCGAGCGGGTGGAGCAGGGCTCCTCGCTGGCGGTGGACGCCGGCGCGGCCATGCAGAAAATCGTCGCCAAGGTGCAGGAGGTCACCGCGGTGATGCAGGGCATGGACCAGCAGGCCCAAGAGCAGGCCGGCCAGACCCAGGCCCTGGGCCAGGCGGTGCGCGCCATCGACGCCATGACCCAGCAGAACGCCGCCCTGGTGCAGCAGTCCGCCGCCTCGGCCGAGGCCTTGCGCAGCCAGGCCCAGGCCATGGAGGGCGCGGTGCGGGCCTTCCGGCTCTGAGCGCTCGTGCAAGCGGGGGCGCGACCTAGAATGGCCGGGTGAAGCAAACCCCAAGCCCGCGCTGCGCCCTCGACGTCAGCACCAATGCCGATCTGCACTGCCACTCGCGCGTGTCGGACGGCACTTTGCAGCCCGAAGAACTGGCCCGCCGCGCCAAGACCCAGGGCGTGGAGCTGTGGGCACTGACCGATCACGACGAAGTCGGCGGTCAGCAGCGCGCGCTGGACACGGCCCTGTCCCTGGACCTGCCCTATCTGACCGGGGTGGAGATTTCGGTCAGCTTTGCCGGCCGCGTGGTCCATATCGTGGGCCTGGGCTTTGAGCACCAGAACCCCGCCCTGATCGAAGGCCTGCGCAATACCCGTGGCGGCCGCGAGCCGCGCGCCCGCGAGATGGCGGCCGGCCTGGCCCAGGTAGGCATCAAGGGCGCATTCGAAGGCGCGCTCAAATTCGTCGGCAACCCCGAGCTGATCTCGCGCACCCACTTCGCCCGCTTTCTGGTCGAGTCCGGCCATTGCAGCGATGTGAGCGAGGTCTTCCGCCGCTACCTCACCGAGGGCAAGCCGGGTTATGTGGAGCACCGCTGGGCCAAGCTCAGTGATGCCCTGCGCTGGATCCATGAGGCCGGCGGTCAGGCGGTGATTGCCCACCCGGCCCGCTACGCCTTCACGCCCACCGAGGAATACGCCCTGATCACCGAGTTCATGGGCCATGGCGGCCGTGGCATCGAGGTCGTGACCGGCAGCCACTCCGCCGCCGAAGCCATCAAGTACACCGAGACCGCGCTGGAGTTCGATCTCTACGCCTCACGCGGCTCCGACTTCCACTCGCCCGAGGAAAGCCGGGTTGATCTGGGGCGGCTGGACGGCTTGTCGGGCCGACTCAAGCCCATCTGGGAACTGCTGCGGGACAGGATTCACTGGCCGCGGTAAGCGGGCAGCAGTGGCATGTGACCGCGCCCCTCCATTGCCCAGCCCTGTCGGCCAAACCCGATGGTCTTGCACAGCTTGGTTCGCAATCGGTAGTTTTTATCACTTCGATGTCAAGTCCCTCGAATACAGGTTTTTCAATCCAGCAAAAATGGTTAAATTGATAGAACTCATCAGGTAGATCGAGTTATTTAAAGTGCATCAATTTAATCATTTATGAAAAAAATTATCCACAACACCCTGGCGCTTTCTGCCCTCGTTCTGGCAGTCACCCATGCCTCTGCTGCCACAAATCTGGTGAAAAACGGCAGCATGAACGGCATGACCGGCAACAGCTACACCAACTACACCGCACCCACCAACTGGTCTTTCATCACACCAGGTGGTGAGCGCTGGAAGAGCTATGGCGCCACACCTTCCCCAGAAGGGGGCGATTACTTTGGCGTCATGTCACTGAAAGCATATGCCCCACGCTTCAGCGTGGGTGGACTGACACAAAGCATCAGCGGGCTGGTCGTGGGTCAGACCTATGATCTGAGCTTCTATTCCATGTCCAATCACACCAACTCGGGAGCCTGGGACCACTGGGATGTGAGCTTGGGCGACAGCGCTGCCAAGTCCGGCGTGAACACCCAGCCCGGCCTCGGCTGGAAGCTCAACAATATGCAATTCACCGCCTCCGCCACAACCCAGCAACTGAAGTTCCTCGCCGTCTTTGGTGCCGGGGCCAACCCCGAAATCCTAAACCTGGACGGCGTCAGCCTCACGGCCGCAGCCGCCGTGCCCGAGCCTTCCAGCTACGCGCTGATGCTGGGTGGTCTGATCGGCATCGGTGCCCTCATCAGCCGCCGCAAGCAACAAGGCTGATCGCAGGGCCCCGCCCGGGTTCTGCCCGGCGCCTTGCATCATTGCCAGGCGCCGGATGCACTGCAGATGCCGATCTGCCCTCCAGGGAGAACAAGATGATTGAGCAATGGGCCGACATGATCGGCAGCTTCCATCTACGCCTGATTGCCGCCTTTTTTTGGCTATTCCTGGGCGCGGCCCTGATGCTGCCCTTGGAGCGGCTGGCAACGCTGCGCAAACAGCCGGTACTGAGGGAGCACTGGCTGCAAGACCTGGGCTACTATTTTCTTGGCTGCCTGACCCCCGCGTTCTTCATGGTCTTGACCACGGCCATGGTCGTCGCAACAGGCCATGTGCTGCTGCCGCCATCCTGGTTTGCGCTGATGCGCGAGCTGCCAACGCCGGTTCGTTTGGCCGCCACCCTGGTCATTGGAGAAATCGCCTATTACTGGGCCCACCGCTGGTCCCATCACTGGCCCGACCTGTGGCGGCTGCACGCCATCCACCATAGCCCCAAGCAGCTGGACTGGTTGGTCAACACGCGCGCCCACCCCCTGGATCTGGTGTTCGCGCGCACGGTCAGCTTCACTCCACTGTTCTTTCTGGGCCTGGTGCAGTTGGACACCCAACAGGGCGTAGACATGAATCTGATCCTCTTCACGGGCCTCAATACCTTGTGGGCCTTCTTCATCCACAGCAACAGCAAGATTCGCCTGGGGCCGCTGGAGCAGCTCATCACCAGCCCCGCCTTCCACCACTGGCACCATGCCAACGACGACGCATCCGTCGTGAACAAGAACTTTGCCGCCCTGTTTCCCTGGATAGACCGGCTGTTCGGCACCCACTACCTGCCCAAGGACGCCTTCCCCAAAACCTATGGCATCGAGGATGTCCTGCCCGAGACCTTGCCGGCCCAGCTCTTCCACCCTTTCCGCCCCGGCAAAACCAGTCCGGCCGTTCGCGCAGTACAGGAATGAAGCAGCTGCCACAATAGATCCATGGCTCAAACCTTCGAAGTCCACCCCGACAACCCGCAAGCCCGCTTCCTCAAGCAGACCGCGCAGATCCTGCAGGCGGGCGGCATAGCGGCCATCCCCACCGACTCCAGCTACGCCCTGGTCTGCCGCCTGGACGACAAGTCGGCGGTGGAGAACCTGCGCCGCATCCGCGGCGTGGACGACAAACACCACCTGACCCTGCTATGCCGCGACCTCAGCGAGCTGTCCAGCTACGCGCGGGTCGACAACCGGCAATACCGCCTGCTCAAGCTGGCCACGCCCGGTCCCTTCACCTTCATCCTGGAGGCGACGAAAGAAGTGCCGCGCCGCCTCTCCCACCCCTCGCGCCGCACCCTGGGCCTGCGGGTGCCGGACCACAAGGTGACGCAGGAGCTGCTGGCCATCTTCGGCCAACCCCTGCTGGCCACCACCCTGATCCCACCGGGCGAGGACGAGCCGCTCAACGACGCGGCCGACATCTCGGCCCGCTTTGACAAGCTGCTGCAAGTCATCGTCGACGCCGGTGCCTGCGCCCTGCAGCCCACGACGGTGATCGACCTCAGCGGCGACGAGCCGGTGCTGGTGCGGCGCGGCCAGGGCGACCCAGACAAGCTGGGGCTCAGCTTCGACTGACGCTCATACGGTTTTGCATTCAAGCGTAGAACAAGGCGGCATGCCGCAGACAGTGCTGTAGCACGGCAAGGCAAACCAACGAAGTTATGCGTTTGAAGGCAAAACCGTATCAGGGCCGCAAGGCCTGACTGAGCCCTTCCTTGTCGAAACCCAGCTGGGTCTGGCCGCGCACCACCATCGTCGGCGTGCCACGCGCGCCGCGCGCCCGGTACTCGGCCATGCAGGCCGCGTCGGTTTCGATAAAGCATTCCTCGAAGGGCACGGACTCGGCCACCAGCCAGCGCCTCGCCTTCTCGCAGAACACGCAGGTGGTGGAGGAGATCATGCGGATGTCGCCGGGGCGGGCCAGCTCGCGCAAGACCTGAGCCTGGACTTGCCGATGCGAGGACTGCAGCCAATGCGTTGCCCCCATCACCAAAGCCAGGATGAGGCCCAGCGGCAGTAGCTGGCGAAGCATGGGGGGAAGCAAGGGGCGCGCAGGCATTTCGGTCTCTGATCTCACAAGGTTTCTTCGCTTGACAAGATCGATTACATCCGTAAACAATCCATCATGTTTACACGCGTAATCGAATCATGGCGATGAACAGTATCAGCGATAGCGAGGCCCAGGTGATGGAGGTGCTGTGGAACAGCAGCCCCTTGTCCACCGAAGAAATTGCCGTCGCCCTGAAGGACCAGCAGGCCTGGCAGTTGGCCACGGTCAAGACGCTCATCAACCGCCTGCTCAACAAGGGTGCGATCAGCGCCGTGGCCGAAGGCAGGCGTTACCTCTACTCCCCTGTCTTGAGGCGAGAGGACTGGGTGGGCGAGCAAAGCAGCAAGTTGCTGGACCGCTTGTTCGGTGGCCGCCTGGCACCCCTGCTTGCGCAGTTCTCGGCCCAGGGCCGGCTCAAGCCCAGCGATGTGGCCGAACTCAAACGCCTGCTTAAAGACCTGGATCATGATTGAGTCCCTCTTCACGCTCCTGCTTCGCCAAAGCCTGCTGCTCAGTCTGGGCGTCATCCTTGTGCTGGCTTTGCGCCCCTGGCTGCTGCGCCTGGCGGGCCCCGACGCCGCACGCAAAAGCTGGGCCTTGCTGCCTCTCCTGTTGCTGAGCACCTGCTTGCCGCGGCCTGCGCAGGAGCCGGTACAAGTTTTTTGGGGGAGTGCGGCGCAGGGTTCGGAGGGCATGGCAGCCGCCGTGCTGGGCCGCTTGCCGGCAAGCGCCGGCAATAGCGAACTGCTGCTGTTGAGCTTGTGGGCTGCGGGTGCAGTGCTCGTCACGGCGATGCAGTGGCGCCGGCAGCGCGCCGTCAATCAACAGCTGATCTGGCCCAAGCCAGGCTCGCGGGCCCGCGCCAGCAAGCTTGCCCGCCTCCCGGCAGGCGCCAGCCCAGCGCTGATCGGCGTTTGGCCCGGCCGCATCGCCCTGCCCCAGGACTTCGAGCAGCGTTTTACGCCGGCCGAGCGCCGCCTCATCCTGGCCCATGAGCTGCAACACCAACGCCGGTGCGACAACGCCTGGAACCTGCTGGCCTGCCTGCTCTGCTGCCTGCACTGGTTCAACCCCTTGGCCTGGCTGGCCTGGCGGCGCCTGCGACACGATCAAGAACTGGCCTGCGATGCCGCGGTGCTGCAGCGCCGTCCAACCCAGCGTGCGGCCTATGCCAAGGCCTTGCTGGCCGCCCAGGGCTTGCGGCCCATGCTGGCCCCCGGCAGTTGCTCCTGGATGCTTCCCACCACCCACCCTTTGATTGAAAGGATTGCCATGTTGAAAACCCACGCCCCCCACTCAGCGCTGCGGCGGCACGCAAGCCAGGGCTTGCTCGGCCTTCTGCTGCTCAGCGGCCTGGGCGGCGCCTATCTGGCGCAGGCGGAACCAGCGCCAGACAAGCAGCTGGTGGAACTGAAGCTGACGATGAGCTTCAACGGAGAGAAAGTCGCGCAACCACGCCTGATCACAGCACTGAACGTGCCCGCCACGGTCGAGTGGGATCAGGGTGACGCGAACGGTGCTTGGCGCATCGTGACAACCGTGACGCAAGAACCCTCAGGCGACTTGCGCATTCACAGCCGCTTCAGTGACGGCCGCCCTTTGCAAGCCCATACGGGCTGGCACACCCAGATTGGAGCGGCGGGTCAGCTGATGCAGATGCAAGTGACTTCCGCAGCCCAGGGCCCTGCACTGGCCTTGGAGCGGGTGGTCAATCTGATTCCCGCCTCCGCCCTCAAACCGCAGCCGTGACCACGATCTCCACCTTCCACTCCGGCCGGGCCAGCTTGGCCTCGACGGTGGCGCGGGGTGGCGTGTGGCCGGGGACGACCCAGGCATCCCAGGCGGCGTTCATGCCGGGGAAATCGGCCAGGTCGGCAATGAAGATCTGGGCGCGCAGGATCTTGGTTTTGTCTGAGCCGGCACGGGCCAGCAAGGCGTCGATGGCGGCCAGCACCTGGGCCGTCTGGCCCTGGATGTCCTGGCTGGCATCCTCGGGGATTTGCCCGGCCAGATAGACCACGCCGTTGTAGACGGCCATCTCGGACATGCGAGCGCCGACGTCGAAGCGCTGAATTGAAGAGTTAGCAGACATTTCAGGAACCTTTCTTTTTGGAATGGTGGTGCGAATGGCCGGCAGGCTTGGGGCCCTGGCCATGCGGATGTTTCTTGCTGCTGCCGGCCGGCGCCGCGGCGGCGGCTTTTTGGCCTATCTTGCTCTCGGTGCCGTTCAACAGCTTCTTGATATTGGCCTCGTGGCGCCACACCAGCAGCAAGGCCATCAGCAGCAGCACGCCGACGATGGGGCCGGTACCCCAGATCAGCATCTCGTAGAAGGGCGCGAAGCAGGCGGCGGTCAGGGCGGCCAGCGAGGAGTAGCGCGAGAAGTAGGCAATGATCAGCCAGGTGGCCAGCGTGGCCAGGCCCAGCAAGGGGTTGAGCGCCAGGATCACGCCGGCCGCCGTGGCCACGCCCTTGCCGCCCTCGAAGCGGAAGAACAGCGGCCACAGATGGCCGAGAAAAGCGCCCAGGCCGACCAGGGCCGCCGTGCCCTCGCCCAGGCCCCAGCGGGCACCAAACAAGCCCACCAGCAGCACCGGCACATAGCCCTTGAGTGCGTCGAACACCAGGGTCAGGATGGCCGCGGCCTTATTGCCCGAGCGCAGCACATTGGTGGCGCCGGGGTTGCCCGAGCCATAGCTGCGCGGGTCCGACAAGCCCATGGCCCGGCTGACGATGACGGCAAAGGAGAGCGAGCCGATGAGGTAGCCGCCCAGCGCGGCCAAGAGAGGAAATAAGGTGTCTTGCATGGGGCGCTATTCTGCACTGGCGCAATGCACGGGCCGGGCCGCCAGCAGATCGAGCAGCAATTTCGGCGGGATGCCGACCAGGAAACCACGCCGCCCGCCATTGATGCAGATGCGCGGCAGCTCCAGAATCGAGGCCTCCACAAACACCGGCATGGTCTTGCGCGTGCCAAAGGGCGAGGTGCCGCCGACCATGTAGCCGCTGTGGCGCTGCGCCACCTCAGGTCTACAGGGCTCGACTTTTTTGCTTGGGATTTGCCGCGCCAGCTCCTTCAGGCTGACCTGGCGGTCGCCATGCATCAGCACGATCAGGGGCTGGGCCTTTTCGTCCTGCATCACCAGGGTCTTGACCACCTCGTGCTCGGCCACCCCCAGCTGGCGCGAGGACTCCGCCGTGCCGCCATGCTCCACATAGTCGTACACATGCTCGGTAAAGGCGATCTTGTGCTGGCGCAGCAACTGGGTGGCCGGGGTCTCGCTGACGTGAACGGTTTTCTTGCTCATGGCGAATATTTTCTCAGACTGAGGTCAGAATCCAGGCCACACATCACCATCAAAGCCATGAGCGTCCAATCTCCCAAACCCGAACTGACCCGCAATCTGCTGGCCCTGCTGAGCGTGGCCTTGCTGCTCTTCATGTCCTTGTGGGTGATGCGCCCCTTTCTCGGCCCGCTGATCTGGGCCACGATGGTGGTGGTGTCCACCTGGCCCATGATGCGCGCGGTGCAGGCGCGGCTGTGGGGCCGGCGCGGCCTGGCCACCTCGGTGATGGTGCTGGTCCTGCTGCTGCTCTTGTTCGTGCCGCTCAGCGTGGCCCTGAGCACGGTGGTCACCCATGCCGACAGCGTCGTCACCCTGTTCAACTCGCTCAGCGAGGCCAAGCTGCCCGAGCCGCCGCAATGGCTGCTGGGCCTGCCCCTGGTGGGCGAGACGCTGGGCGGCCTGTGGCACCGGGTGGCGGTGGACGGCGTCGGCCCCATCGTCGGCATGATCAAGCCCTATTTCGGCAGCTCGCTGAAGTGGGTGGCCTCGCAGGCCGGCAATCTGGGCCTGATCGGCATGCAGTTCATGATGACGGTGGCGATCGCGGCCATCCTCTACCTCTACGGTGAAAGCGCGGCACGCGGCGTGCGCGGCTTTGCCCTGCGCCTGGCGGGCACCCAGGGCGATCAAGTCATCACCCTGGCGGGCCAAGCCATACGCGGCGTGGCCCTGGGCCTGGTGGTGACGGCCATGGTGCAGTCCGCCCTGGGCGGCCTGGGCCTGCTGCTGGTGGGCGTGCCTTTTGCGGGCCTCTTGACGGCCGTGATGTTCATGGCCTGCCTGGCCCAGATCGGCGTGGTGCTGGTGCTGGGCCCGGCCGTGGCCTGGTTGTACTGGTCGGGCGAGCCGACCTGGGGCACGGTGCTGCTGGTCATCACCACGCTGATCACCTTGCTGGACAACGTCCTGCGCCCCTGGCTGATCAAGAAAGGCGCCGACCTGCCCCTGCTGCTGATCTTTGCCGGCGTCATCGGCGGCCTGCTGGCTTTTGGCCTGGTGGGCCTCTTCATCGGCCCGGTGGTGCTGGCCGTGACCTACACCCTGACCCTGGCCTGGATTGGGGATCAGATGCCGAAAGAAGGCCAGGCCGAAGCCAAGCAATCTTGACCCGGCCTATTTGACCGTCGCCCCCCTGACCTCAAAGCCCAGCTGCTGCAAGACCCGACCCCGCCCGTCCAGCAAGCGCAAACGGTGCTTGCCGGGCCAGGGGGACCAGAACACTTGCGTGCCCTGGCCCAGGGTCTTGCCGTTGAGCTCCCAACGCCCGGCCTGGCCCGAGAAGCGCAGGCGCTGGGCCTGGGGCGGGATGTCGGGGTCCAGAGCGAAGATGCTGCCATCGCGCGGGCTGGCAATGCCTTGCTGGGTCTGGCCCTGCATCTGAGCGCTGGCCCGCATCTGCGCCTGCTCGGTGCCGGCCATGAACCACTCCTCGCGCGCCGCCTCGCGCTGGGCCTCAAAGCTCACCGGCTGTTTCACAAGGCCCACCGGCGGCTTGGGCGCGATGGAGGGCCGACCCTCGTGCAGATAGCGCATCAGCCTGGCCCAGACGGGCGCCGCGCCGCTGATGCCGCTGACCCCATGCATGGGCGCGCCGCTGGCATTGCCCACCCACACGCCCACCGTGTAGCGCGAGCTATAGCCCAGGCACCAGTTGTCGCGCATATCCTTGCTGGTGCCGGTCTTGACGGCCGCATAGCTGCGCGTCGCCAGCGGGCTGTCCAGGCCGAAGCTGAGAGCGCGGGCATTGTTGTCGGCCAGCATATCGCTGACGATGAAGCTGGCCGCCGGGTCCAGCACTTGGCGAGCCGGTGCGGCGTTAGTGCTTGCCGCCTCGCTGTACAAGCCAGCGCGCGCCAGCGTCCGATAGGCATTGCTGAGCGCCAGCAGGCTCACATCTGGGCTGCCCAGGGCCAGGGAGAGGCCGTAAAAGCCGGCACTCTCGCGCAGGTCCAGGCCCAGGGCATTGAGGCGGGCAAAGACCGGGTCCACCCCCAGCATGGCGGCGAGCTTGACGGCCGGCACATTGAGGCTGTTGCCCAGGGCCGCGCGGGCCGAGACATAACCCCGAAAGCTCTTGTCATAGTTCTGCGGCAGATAGAGGCCGGCGGGCGTGGCGATCTGGGCCGGCGAGTCGTCCAGCAGGCTGGCCGGGGTGATGATTTTTTTCTCCAGCGCCAGCTGGTAGATAAAGGGCTTGAGGGTGGAGCCCGGCTGGCGCCGCGCCAGCACCCCGTCCACCTGGGCAGCAAGGGAGAAGGCCTCGCCGCTGCTGCCCACCCAGGCCAGCACGGCGCCGCTGGCGTTGTCCAGCACCAGCACCGCGCCGTCCTCCACATTGCGGCCCGAGAGCTCGGCCAGCTGCTGTTTCAGGCTTTGCAAGGCCAGGCGCTGCAGGCCGGCGTCCAGCGTGCTGCGCTGGCGCGACGGCCCCTCGGCGCTCAACTCGCGGCGGGCGTAGTGGGGCGCCAGCTGCGGACCCAGCACCGGGCTGGCGCGGCGGGCCAGCAAGGCCTCGATCTGGCCACGCAGCGGCGCGCAGTTCCAGGCGGGGCCGCCCTGCCCCATCTCGGGCATTTGCAAGAGCGCGCAAGCCCGCTGGGCCAGCAAGACCGGGCCGGCATTGGGCGCGCGCACCATGGCCGCGACCAGGGCGGCCTCCTGCGCCGTCAAGCCCGCCGGGCTTTTGGCGAACAGGGTCTGGGCCAGGGCGTTGACGCCCACCAGCTCGCCGCGCAGCGGCACGCTATTGAGGTAGGCCTCCAGGATCTGCGCCTTGCTCCAGCGCTGCTCCAGGCGTGTGGCCAGCAAGGCCTGGCCGATCTTCTGCGTCAGGCTGCGGCCACCGGCCGGGCGGGCCAGGCCCTCGTCGATCAGGCCGGCCAGCTGCATGGTAAGGGTGGAGGCGCCGCGTGTGCGGCTGTTCCACAGATTGGCCCAGGCCGAGCGCGCGACCGCACTCCAGTCCACCCCGCTGTGCTCGTAAAAGCGCCGGTCCTCGCCCAGCAGCAAGGCCTGCAAAAGCGCGGGCGACATCTGCTCCAGGGCCAACCAGTCCAGGCTGCGGCGCTGCAGGTCCAGGCGCAGGGTCTGCAAGGCCTCGCCGCGTCGGTCCAGCAGGGTGAAGTCCGAGACTCGGTGGGCGGCCTTCACGGACTGAAAGCTGGGTTGGGCCTGGGCGCTAACGCTGAAAAACAGCAGCGCGATCACCCACGCTCTCAAGGCAGGACCTCCATCTGCTGCTGCGGCAAGACGCCGAAGCTGTCCGGCGCATACATGGCCTCGGCCCGAGTGCCGGGCAGCTGGAAACGGCCGGCATTGTTGAGGCGAATGGTGTACTCGATCTGGTGCTTGCCGCGCGGCAGATACTCGAAGTAGCCGCGCCAGGCTTCGAAGGCACGCTCCTCGTAGCTGGGCCAAACCGTGTTCCTGCTGGCCTTGTCGGCATCGTTCTCGGCCACCAAGGAACTCTGCCCGCCCAGGCCCGAGCCCAGCACGGCCGCACCGGTGGGCAAGGGGTCGGACAAAACCACCCAAGTCATATCGCTGGCGGCTTCCAGCTCCAGGCGCACCCGGATCACATCGCCACGGCTCCATTTGCCGGCCTGCTTCTGCTCCAGCGCCTGCAGCGTGCGGGTGATGCGGTAGCCCGAGTAAAGCGGCGACTTCAGCGGCACGGCAGCCAAGGATTGCAGCGTCACCCAGGGCTTGCCCGCGCCTTCCTGAGTCAGCTCGAGTTTGCCGTTTGCGGCCGCAGGCCAGGGCAGCAAGAACTGACCCCCGGCCGGTTTGACGGCCCAATCAAACTTCTGCGTCTGGCTCCCGAGGCTGGCGACGGTCTGGCCGGCGACCGCCGTCTTTTCAAACCGCGCGCTGAACTTGTCCAGCGCCAGCACGCCCCAGAGATTGGCCGTGGTGGTGGACCAGGCGCCCTGGCGCTGGCGGCCGAGCAGGCCCGTCAGCAGGCGCGGCAGCTCCTGCGCCCAGGCCGGCTCGTCGACCAGGGCCAGGATCAGGCGCGCGGCATTGGCGTCGGCGCTGTCCATCAACCACCACCAGGCATCGCCCTCCTCGTTGCTGAACTTGAGCGTCGTGCCGGCGTAAGTGAGGCGGCTGCGCAGCAGGTTCTGGGCCTCGGCCAGGCGCTTGTCGCGCTCGGGCGCGGTCTTCAGGCGCTGGTGGATCTGCAGCCAGTCCAGCACCGCGGCCGTGGGCCAGGTGGGCAAGGCCTTGGCGTCCACCGTGCTCAGCAAGGCGGGCGAGGCCCGACCGTAGCGCGACAAGGCTTCCAAGGCATTCAGGCGGCGCACCTCGCCGTCCAACTGGCCGGGCTTGGGCGTCCAGAAGGCCCGAACCAAACGCCCTTCCACATAGGCTTGCAAGCCGTCCAGCATGCGCTGACGCGCGGCCGCGGGGATCTCACGGCCCGCCTCCTGGGCGGCGGCCAGCAGATAGGCGGTCAGGCGCTCGCTGCCGCTGGCGCCAGCCTCGGCGCGCGGCGGGAAGTAATGCGCCAGGCCCTCGGCATCCAGATAGCCCGGCAGCTTGGCCATCACCGCCTGCCACTGCGCCTCGTCATGCAGGCCCAGGGCCTTGGAGCTCTGCTGCTCCAGGCAGCTGTAGGGATAGGTCTCGAAGAAGCGGCGCGGGCCGGGCAGCTCGCCGCCCAAGCGCGGCAGCAGGCTGATGTTGACGCCGCCCTGCTTGGGGCCACTGACTGGCAAGGCATCGGCGGGCGGGGCCAGGGCCAGGCTCAGCTTGCCGTCCAGCTGGTTCAGCGAGGCCTGCAAGACCTGCAAGGGCACGGCCGGCACGACGCGCTGGCTGAGCTTGACGCGGTCTTGGGCATTGCTGCCCCCCAGCTCTTGGGCCGCCAGCTCCCAATCGATGCGCTGGGCGCCCTCGGGCACCGTCACGGGCCATTGCAGCTCCTGCGCCGCACCGGCGGCCAGGCTCAGCTCCTGCGGGGCCAGCTTCAGGGGCTCGCTGCTTCCTGGCACCTGGCCTTGCAGCGTGGCGCGCAGCTTCATCGCCCGCGTGGTGCTGTTGCGCACCGTCACCATGGCCTGGAAGCGGTCGCCCTCGCGCGCCAGCGGCGGCAGGCCGGACAAGACTTGCAAGTCCTGCGTCACCCGCAGCGTGGTCTGGCCGCTGCCGAATTTCTGCGCCCCGGCATCGGCCACGGCGACCAGGCGGAAGCTGGTCAGCGAATCATTCAGCGGCACCTCGACCACGGCCTCGCCCCGGGCGTCCAGCTTGACCACGGCCCGCCAGAGCAGCAAGGTGTCAAACAGCTCGCGGGTGGCCGCATGGCCGCCGCCACCGCCGGCCGCCACGGCCTTGCGACCATAGTGACGGCGGCCGATGATTTCGCTCTGCGCCGAGGCGGTTTCCACGCCCCAGCTGCGCGGCTGGATCAGGGCCGAGAGCAGGTCCCAGGAATCGTTGGGGCCCAGCTGCAGCAGGCCTTCGTCCACCGCCGCGAAAGCCACTTCCGCGTCCTGCAGTGGCCGGCCGTTCTGCTCGACCTTGATACGGGCCTGCACTTTCTGGCGGATGCTGTACTGAACCTTATCAGTGCTCACCGTCACCTGCAGCTGATGCTCGGCCAGGCCGACCTGCAGAGGGGCCACGCCCAGCTTGAAGGAGGGCTTGGCCAGATCGACCAGGGCCGTCGGCGCCGGCGTGTTGCGCGACTCGCGCCAGGCCTGCCACCAGTTGATGGGCGCCTTCCAGCCCCAGCTGAAAAAGCTGTACCAGGGCACTTCATGGATGCGGCCGCGCAGGGCCAGCACACTGACAAAAACATTAGGCGCCCAGGCCTTGTCAATCTTGAGCTCGATGGTCGGGTCGTCACCGCGCAGGGTGACAAGGCGCGTTTCGATCACGCCCTCGCGCTCGATGGCGACCAGGGCCGTGGCCTCGCGATAAGGCATGCGCACCTGCAGCCTGGCCGTTTCGCCGGGCTCGTAACGCTTTTTCTCGGGCAGCACGTCGATGCGATCGTCGTTGTCTTGCGCAAACCAGAGCTCGCCCTGGCGGGTCAGCCAGGCGGTGGTGGCGGCCTGCACGGCACGACCATCGGCGTCCTTGGCTTGAACGATCAGCTCCACCTCGCCCGCAGCGTCCAGCTCGGACTCGCAGTGGAGCAGGCCGTGCGCATCGCTCGTGCCGCTGCACAGGGCGCCCAGGTCCTTGCGCTCCACATGGTTGTCGTAGGCATAGAAGCCACCCACCATGCGCTTGCGGCTGCTGAGGGTCTGGTTCAGGCGGGCACGCACCTCCAGGCGCTGGCCGGCTTGTGGTTTACCGGCCGTGTCCAGGGCCAGGGCACTGAACTTGATCTTGCCGCGATTGCTGCCCCAGCTGCCTGCCCTCAAGCCCAGCACCAGCTTGGCGGGCCAGAGATTGAAGCTCTGCGAGGCGGTCTTGGTCTCGCCATTCGGGTCGGCAAAGCTGATCTGCGCCTGCAGCTCGCTGGGCTGATCGATCTTGGGCAGCGTCTTCAGCAAGACCTCGGCCGCGCCGTTGCGGTCGGTCAGCGTGGCCAGCTTGTCGGCCACCAGCTTGCTGTCACGCGGGCGGCTGGCCTCGGCCTCATCCTCCTCCATGGGCTCCCTGGCCGACCGGCTGGCCTTGCCGTCGTCGCTGGCCGGGGGCGAGAAATTGAACTCCTCATAACCCGCAAACTGCACGGTTCGAGACCGCAGCACGGCCGAGAGCTTGAGCGGCGCCGCCGCCACCCCGCCGCCGGAGAGGTAGTTGAGCTGGGCGCTCAGGCGCAGCTCAGCAGGCGCGATGGGCAAGGTCTTGGGGCCGCTCAGGCGTGCGTCGATCAGGGGCAGGCGGAACTCCTCGACACGGAAACTGCCGCTATGCCAGGCCTGCCGGCCAGACTTGGCGGCGCCACGCTCCAGCGTGATGCTGTAGCTGCCTAGCTTGGCATTGGCCGGAATCTGCCACTGCGTCGCGCTGCTGCGCGGGCTGGGCCAGCTGAGAGGCAAGACGATTTGCTGGCCGCTGCCCTCGTGCGTGAGCGTGACTTGATCGGGCAGCTGGGCCGCGGTGGCCAGGGCCAGGCCCTGGCTGTTTTCCAGCCGGAAGAAGTGCTTCATCGAGACGGTCTCACCGGCCCGCAAGAGGCTGCGATCCAGCACCGTGTGGGCCCGCACATCGGGCTCGCGCTGGCTGGAGGTCGGCTGATTGAAGCGCCAGGACTCGATGCCCTTGTTCCAGTTGCTGAACACAAAAGCCATATCGGTCTGGCCTTGCGCGTCGGCCTTGCGGGCCGTCACGAAGAGGCCGTATTCGGCCTCGCAGCGCTCCTTGCCATTGCGACCTTTCTTCAAGCTCAATTCATCCAGGCTCTCGCTGATGCGGGCCAGGCCCTGGCCATCGGTGCGGCCGGCCCACAGGCGCTTGCCGCGGCAGTCGTTCACCGCCACCTCGGCGTCGGCCACCGGCTTGCCCTTGTCCAGGCTGGTGACCCAGACCAGGCTGTTCTCCCGGCCCAGCTTGAAGTGCAGGCCCAGATTGGTGACCAGCACCCCGGTGCGCACATACATGGGCGCGGCCTTGTCCAGCAGCGATTGGCCCAGGCGGCGCGAGCTCAGCTCCACCACGTGGTAGCCGGGTTGGGCCAGGGGCAGGCCTATCACCTCGAAGGGCCGGGCTTCACCCGCCTTGCCGTCGACCGGGGCCGGCAGGGCCAGGGTCTCGGTGCCCGCTTCGCGCTGCAGCAAGGAGGCCTCGCGGCTGTGCACATAGCGCGGCACCTTGCGATCGACCGGGTTGCCACGAGCATCCTGGCCGGGCACGATTTCCTCCCATTCCGAGGCCGGCAGGCCCAACTCACGGGCCGGCAGCACGGACTCGTGATAACGCTTGAGCTTGGCGTACCAGGCCAGCACCTCGGCATCGCTTTGCAGCCGCTTGATGCGGATCTCGCCGGGCGAGGCCTTGTTCGGCCCGGCCGCCCAGTCGCTCTGCACATGGCGCATGGTGATGGGCAGGATGGCGGGGCCCTTGGCCTCGCGTTCCAGAATGCCAAAAGGCGCGGCCGCAAACTTGGCCAGCGGGGGCGCGCTAGCGGTCTGCACCTTCAGGGCCGTGAAGCTGTCGGCATTGCTCAGCGGCCGGCCGCTGCGGTCTTTGAGCCCTTTGGGCAGGACGATGCTGAACTCGGCATTCTCGGCGAACGGGCCTTGGAAGCTAGCCTCGCTGAGTTCGGCTTCCTTATTGTCTTTGTCTAGGCTTGGCGCGATGGCCGCGCCACGCTTGGGCTGCAGTTTGAGCTGCAGGGCCAGCTCGCGCGGCACCGGCTCGCTGAAGAGCACACGCAGAGGCCGGATCGGCAGACAGGGCGTGTTGGCCCGCTCGCGCTCGCACGTGAACTCGGCGCTGAAGGGGCGGCGCACCTGGAACTCGAAGCGCTGCACGCCCGTCTCGGCCTTGCTGGCGCCCTTGCCTCCTTGTTCGGCATGCTGCCATTTGATTTGCACATGGGCGTCCGGCGGCAGCGGGCGCTGGCAGCTGAGCAGGACGGCGCGGGCGGCTTGTGCTGCGCCGATCCCCTCGGACTTCAGCACCGCCTCCAGGACCGGGCCCTTGACCCGCTTGACCGGCTGGCGCTCGCCCAGGCCCTCGACCTCGCACCAGGCCCGCTGGGCCAGGTCCGCATCGCTGACCACGCCGTTGAACTGCAGCAGGAAGTGCTGGTCCTCCTCGATCTGGCTGCCCTCCCAGGGATGGGTTCGCACGACCAGGGCCGGGCCGCTGCGCAGGGAAAATTCACGCGCGCCGCTGAGCGTCACACCGGCCAGGGGCTTGAAGTCCTCGCTGAGCTTGAGCGTGCAGCGGCTCTGCGCGGCCAGGGGTTCACGCAGATCGAACAACCACTCGCGCTCGCTGGCCCAGCGCCCATCGCCGGCCACGGGCTTGGCTTGGCCCGCACAGCGCAACTCGCCCGGGGCGGCCAGGCGCGGATCGCCGGCCGGCACCACGGCCTCGGAGAAAACCAGGCGCAGCTGGCGCAAGTCGCTGACCTGGCCCGAGGGCGTCATCGCCACCATTGCCGCCACGGCGGCTTGCCCGGGCCAAACACCGGCCAGCAGGCCCAGGAGCGCGGCCGCCCAGACCCGGCCGACCTTGACTTGCGGCAGAACTTTCTTCAAACGCTGGCTCATCGGCCCTCCCACGCGGTAGATTTGGGCGGAAGTCTAGGCCCATTCCACGGCATTCCCTGGCCTGGGCGCGCAGGCTTTGAGGCTCGAAATATCCGCATCCAGCGCCCGGCGGGCAGGTCCCCCCGCTTGACCTAAACTTTGCTCTCGCCATATGCGCTGAATAGCGGGCATGAGCGCCCTGCCCGCCATCGCCAGCCTCAGCTCCTCGCCGCCACCACCACGCCTCCACCATGCCCCAGCCCCAAGCCCTCCATGACTGAGCGACTGCCCCTGCTGCAGCGCGTGGTTCGCAGCTTCGAGACCCTCAAGTTCCAGGTCGGCTTGGCCGGTCTGCTGCTGCTCCTGATTGGCATGAGCGCCTCGGTGCTGGTGCTGATCCACAAGGCCCAATCCGCCACCCTGTCCGAGCGCCAGCACGCCGAGGTCAGCGAGGCCGTGCGCACCGCTTCCCTGCTGGCTCATCGGATGGTGCAACACCAGCGCGCACTGACCGCGCTGGCCAAGGATGTGCAGCCCGCGACCCTGCACCCCGAGGAGTTGAGCAAGTTCCTGCAGACCCATCTGCGCCTGCAGACCAATTTCAGCAGCTTCTTCATGGTGGATACGGGCGGCAATCTGCTGGGCACGGTGGACAAAACCGGCTTCCGCCGGCCCGAGGTCAATGTGCAGGACCGCGACTACTTCACCAAGGCCCTGCGCCTGGGCCAGCCCCAGGTGTCGGCGCCGCTGATCAGCCGGGTCAGCAAGGAGCCCGTCGTCATCCTGGCCCAGCCACTGATGGAACAAGGCCGCGTCTGGGCGGTGATGGGCGCCGTGCTGCGCCTGCAAAGCCAGAACCTGCTGGAAGGCGTGGCCGAAAGCGTGGGCGGTGAGGACGGCGTGCTGGTGGTGGTGAGCGACGCCAAGGGCTTGATCCTGGCCCATCCCGATAGCAAGCTGGTGGGCAGCTCCATCCGCCTGGAGCCGCGTTTGCGGAATGGCTTTGAGGCCTGGCAGCAAGCCGGCCAGCCGCTGGAGCCGGCCGGTCTGCACCTGCGCGACGCGAAGGAACTGCTGGGTGCGGCCGGTGTGCCGGCGCAGGACTGGATGGTCTGGCGCGCCCGCGAAACCCGCGCCGTGCTGGCGCCGCTGGCCGCGGCCCAGCACCAGGCGGTGATCTGGACGCTCTCGATCGCCGCCGTGCTGGCCACCGTCTTGACGGCCCTGATCTGGTGGCTGCTGCAGCCCTTGAGCCAGTTACGTCAGCGCGCCAGCCACTTGTTCGACGGCGCCATCGATGTGAATCAGGACTGGCCCCACAGCCGTGGCGAGGTGGCCCAGCTGCAGCAAGTCTTGCAGCGGGTGGCGCGCGAGCGGGCCAATTTCGAGGCCAGCAATGCCTTCATCCTGGGGCGGCTGCAGTCGGTGATGGAGGCCGCGCCGATAGGCATCGCCTTCAGCCGGCGGCGCCGCTTCGAGCTGGTCAGTGTGGCGTTTTGCAAGCTGTTCGGCCACACGGCCGAGCAGTTGCTGGGCCAACCCACCCGCCTGATCTACGCGTTCGAGGGTGATTTCGATGCGCTCAGCCCCCAGGTGCGCGAGGCCTTCGAGGCCGGCCGCCACTACCAGGGCGACTGGCAGATGCTGCGTGCCGACGGCAGCACCTTCTGGGGCCGTCTGTCGGGCCAACCCGTAGATCCGCAAGACCATGATGCCGGCGCGATCTGGACGGTCAGCGACATCTCCGAGGAGGTCAGCTCCCGCCTGGCCCTGGAATGGTCGGCCAAGCACGACAACCTGACCGGCCTGGCCAATCGGCGCGAATTCATGCAGCGCCTGGAAACCGTCTACGCCATGCGTTCGCGGGCCAAGCCGGCCGCCTTGATCGCCTTTGATCTGGACCGCTTCAAGGAGATCAACGACAGCCAGGGCCATGCCGCAGGCGACGCCATGCTCAAGGCCGTGGCCGATGTGGCGGCGGCAGCCATCCGCGCCGGCGATTTGCTGGCGCGCCTGGGCGGCGATGAATTCGCCGTGCTGCTGGAGCGCTGCCACGGCGACGGCGCCGAGCGCGTGGCCCACGATTTGCTCCAGGCCATCCAGACCCTGAGCATGGAGTGGCAGGGCCAGCGACTGAGCGTAGGCGCCAGCGTCGGGGTGGCTGCGTTGAGCGAAGACATGGGCAGCGCGGCGGACTGGTTGATGCGCGCCGATCTGGCCAGTTATGCCGCAAAAAGAGCCGGGCGCGGCACGGTTCGCAACAGCCAGACGCCGGCGGAGCACGGCAGGGAATCTTCCGAAAAACATCAGTAACTCTCAGCAACTCTGTTGTTTTTCATGCGGGGTTGGCAGGCTATGGTGGAGCCCTTCTTACTTCAAGCACAGGCTCCCGCGGCATTCCGCCGTGACGACCACCCCTCCGATGAAAATTGCTGTCTGGATTGTTTTCGCCCTGTTGAGCGCCCTGTGGACCGGCGGCGCCTTGCTGGTGATCGCCCTGAGCGAATGGGCCGCCCAATTGCTGGCCAGCGGCGATGCCGCGGCGGTGGGAACGGCCGCGGCCCAATGGCCGGTGCCGGCCTGGGTCAGCCTGTGGCTGGACCCGGCTTCCATCAAGCTGGCGCAGGAAGCCGTGCTCTGGGCTCTCTCGGCCGGCCGTGATGTGCTGCCCATGCTGGGCTCGGCCATGGGCTGGCTGGAACCCCTGATCTGGCTGCTGTGGCTGCTGGGCATGGTCCTCATGCTGGTCCTGGCCATCGCCGGCCATTTGCTGCTGGGCCGCCTGCCGAGCCTGGACGCACTCAAGCAACGCGCCGGCATCTGAGCCCGCATGTCCAAGCAGCTTGCCGAAGTTTTCAGCCGCGCCGCCCAGGCGCATGTGGATACGGCTCAGCGGCCCGCGCCCCAGCAACTCAGCCTGCCGGACCTGCTGCACCTGCATGGCGAGGCCTCGGCCGCCGTCTTGCTGCTGCTGATGGCCGTGCTCAGCGTCATGCCCATGGCGGGGGTGGGCACCTTGCTGAGCTTTGTGATCTTTGTGATTGCCTGGCGCTGGAGCAGCCAGTTGGACGGCAGCATCGTGCCGGAGCGCCTGGGCCGGGTCCGTCTCAATGCCTTGTGGTCGCGCCGCTGCCTGCGCTTTCTGGCCTGGATGTACGGGCTCTCCGACCGCTTGATGAAGGCCCGCTGGACCTGGACCAGCCACAGCCGCACCCACGCAGGCTGGCGGGTCTGGATCGCCTTGATGGGCTTGCTGATCCTGCTGCCCCTGCCCCTGGGCAATGTGCTGCCCAGCCTGAGCCTGGTACTGCTGAGCCTGGGCTGGATGTTCCGCGATGGCTTGGCCTTGCTGGCCTCGGCCCTGGTGGGCTCGGGCGCCGTGGCCTTTGCCCTGCTGACGGGTCATGTGCTGCTGGACATCGCCCGGCGCGTGCAGGCCTGGGCCGGCGGCTTGCTTTGAGAACAGATCGGCGGACAAAAGAAAAACGCGTTAGCGGCCTGAGCTGCTAACGCGTTTCATTGTTGTATCAATGGTCGGAACGGCGGGATTCGAACTCGCGACCCCTTGCACCCCATGCAAGTGCGCTACCAGGCTGCGCTACGCTCCGATTTGATCTCTCTTTTTGTTTCTGGTCGGAACGGTGGGATTCGAACTCACGACCCCTTGCACCCCATGCAAGTGCGCTACCAGGCTGCGCTACGCCCCGACTGAGCTTCGCAGTATAGCCCATTTTTCTGGGCTCTGCGAGATTCAGACAAAAAGAGTGGAGCGGATGGCGAAAAGTTCTTCGCGTACCTGGCTCAGAGACCAAGGTTGCAGTTGCTCGCCCGCGGCCGCCTGCACCGCACTCACCTCCAGCTGGCTGCGCGCCTCGCTGGTATGGGCTGTCGCGGATGCACTCGTTCCTGCGGCTGGAGCGCTGCTCGCCCTGAGGGCCGGGCCGACAAGCAGGTCCGCCAACAGGGCCTGACCCTCATCTTCAGCGTCAAGGCCTGCACCCTCCAGGGCGCTTGGCGACGGAGCAAACCTGGCCTCGGCCGTCCGGGCAGCGCTGGCGTCGATGAGTTGATTGCGGGCGCCACTGATGGTGAAGCCTTGCTCGTACAGCAGCCCACGGATGCGGCGGATCAGCAGCACCTCGTGATGCTGGTAGTAGCGCCGATTGCCGCGACGCTTCATCGGCTTGAGCTGGCTGAACTCCTGCTCCCAATAGCGCAGCACATAAGGCTTCACACCACACAGATCACTCACCTCACCGATGGTGAAATAGCGTTTGGCGGGGATGGCTGGAAGCGCATTGCTCATGCGGGTCTGGCGTCTGGGAGTCCGGGGAGCTCAGACTCTACTCGATGTCGTCTTCGTCGCAAACATCGCCCTGCACCAGGCTCTTGAGTTTGTGACTGGCGTGAAATGTCACCACATCTCTGGCCTTGATAGGGATTGACTCGCCGGTGCGTGGATTGCGCCCCGGGCGAGGTGCTTTGCGGCGGATATTGAAGTTACCGAAGCCCGAGAGCTTGACGTCATCGCCCTCCACCAGCCTGCCGTGGATGATGTCGAAAAAAGCCTCGACCATATCCTTAGACTCGCGCTTGTTCAGGCCCAGCTTGTCGAACAGCAGTTCGGACAGCTCGGCCTTGGTCAGCGTGGGCGTTTCCAGGCTGGGCAGGAGCACCCGGGCCGCAGGCTTGGCTGCAGCAGCCGCAGGATCGGCGCCCTCGCCCTCAGGCCGGACGTTTGGCTCGCTCTTCTTGTGCAGATTGCTCATCATGATTTGCCCACGCTCCCCCTTTGGTTCCGGTCCGCTGCCTTAGGCCCGCAGGCGCGCGCCCAGGCGCTGGGCCAGGGCCTCGATGACGGCGGACACCGTCTGCTCGATGCGCTCTTCGGTCAGCGTCACCTCGTCGTCCAGCAACTCCAGACGCACGGCCATGCTGCGCTCGCCCTCCTTCAGATCGCTGCTGGCCTGGCTGGGCTTGAACACGTCGAAGAGCTTGGCGGAACGGATCAGGCCGCTGTGCGCCGACTGAATCGTCTGCATCAAGGCTTCGTGCGTCACGCCCTCGCCCACGATAACGGCCAGGTCGCGCAGAACGGACTGTTGGCGCGGCAGCGCTTGGGCGGCCGGCAGCGGGCGCGACAGCACGGCGGGCAGATCGAGTTCAAACACGATGGGCGCGCTGGGCAGCTCATAGCCCTGACGCCACTTGGGATGCAGCTCGCCGATCACACCGATGTCCTGGCCATCCAGCTCGATGCGAGCACTGCGGCCCGGATGCAGGGCCGGGTGCTCGGCCGCGACAAAGCGCAGCTGGCGTGGGGCGAACAAGGCCTCCAGATCGCCCTTCACATCGAAGAAGTCGACCTGACGCTCACGCTGGCTCCACTGTTGCTGCTCGGCCGGGCCAAAGGCCAGGCCGGCCACGCGCATGGGCTGATGAACGCCGGCGATGCTGGCGTCGCTCTCTACCACCGAGGCATCGCGCAGGAAGACACGGCCGATCTCGAACAAACGCACCCGCGGCGCACGGCGCGCCAGGTTGTAGCGCAAGGTGTTGATCAGGCTGCCGATCAAGCTGGTCCGCATCACGGCCAGAGGCGCGGCGATGGGGTTGAGCAACTGGATGGGATTGCTGTTGCCGGCTAACTCGTTTTCCCAGCGGGCTTCGACGAAGCTGAAATTGATAGTTTCAAAATAGCCGCAGCCGGCCAGGGCGTGACGCAAGGCATGCACGCTGCGGCGCGACTCCGAGGCCACCTTGGCCACCACCGGCGCGAGCGGCGGCGTGGCGGGCAGCTGGGGAAAGCCCAGCACGCGGATCACTTCTTCGATCAGGTCTTCCTCGATCTGCAGATCGAAGCGGAAACTGGGCGGGGTCACGGTCAAGACGCCGGGTGCCTCGGTGAAGGCCAGGCCCAGGCGGGTGAAGACGCGGGCGCAATCTTCCTGCGAGACCGGCATGCCGATGACCTTGGATGCACGCGCCACCCGCAGGGCCACGGGCTTGCGCTCGGGTAGCGCGGCAATCGTGTCGTCCATGGGGCCGGCCTGGCCGCCGCAGATGTCCAGGATCAGCTGGGTGATGCGCTCGATATGTTCGACGGTCAGCGCCGGGTCCACACCGCGCTCGAAGCGGTGACCCGCATCGGTGGAGAAGTTGAAACGGCGCGAGCGACCCATCACCGCCCCCGGCCACCAGAACGCCGCCTCGACGTAGACATTCCGGGTGCTGTCGGACACGGCCGTGGCCTCGCCACCCATGATGCCGGCCAGGGACTCGGGCGCTTGCGCGTCCGCCACCACGCCCACCGTCTCGTCCAGCGTCACGGTATTGCCATTCAGGAGCTTGAGCGTCTCGCCGGGCTTGGCCCAACGGATCACCAACTCATCGTGAATCTTGTCCAGATCGAAGATATGCGAGGGCCGGCCCAGCTCGAACATCACATAGTTGGAGATGTCCACCAGGGGCGAGACCGAACGCTGGCCGCAGCGGGCCAGGCGATCGACCATCCACGCAGGGGTCTGCACCTGGGTGTTGACGCCGCGCACGATGCGGCCGGAGAAACGGCCGCACAGATCGGCCGCCTCGATACGCACCGGCAGTTTGTCCTGATGGCTCACGGCCACGGGCGCGAAGCTCGGCGTTTGCAGCGGTGCACCGGTCAAGGCCGAGACCTCGCGGGCGATGCCGTAGACGCTCAGGGCATGGGCCAGATTGGGCGTCAGCTTGAGAGTGAACAAGGTGTCGTCGAGCTGCAGATGCTCACGGATGTTCTGGCCCACGGGGGCCTCGGCCGCCAGTTCCAGCAGGCCGCCATGCTCTTCGCTCAGCTTGAGCTCGCGGGCCGAGCACAGCATGCCAAAGCTCTCGACGCCGCGCAGCTTGCCCACGCCGATCTTGAAGGCCTTGCCGTCTTCGCCGGGCGGCAACTCGGCGCCCACAGTAGCCAGGGGCACCTTGATGCCGGCGCGCGCATTGGGGGCGCCGCAGACGATTTGCAGGGGCTCAGGCCCGCCCGCATTGACCTGGCAGATGCGCAGCTTGTCGGCGTTAGGGTGCTGCTCGGCCGACAGGATTTCGGCCACGACGATGCCGTGGAAAGGCGGAGCCACGGGGCGCAGCTCTTCGACCTCCAGGCCGGACATGGTCAGCAGCTCGGCCAGTTCTTGGGTGTTCAGCGCGGGGTTGCAAAAAGACCGCAGCCAGGATTCAGGAAATTGCATGATGTGTTCTCTTGAGTTCTCGGACTTTGATTTGCTTGTCGTTCACTTGAACTGCGACAGGAAGCGCAAATCACCGTCGAAGAACTGGCGCAGATCGCTCACGCCGTAGCGCAGCATGGCCAGGCGGTCGATGCCGGAGCCGAAGGCGAAACCGATGTAGCGCTCGGGGTCCAGGCCCATATTGCGGATCACCTGGGGGTGAACCTGGCCGGAACCCGACACCTCCAGCCAGCGACCCTTCAGCGGGCCGGTGGCGAACATCATGTCGATCTCGGCGCTGGGCTCGGTGAAGGGGAAGTAGCTGGGGCGGAAGCGCAACGCCAGCTCGTCCGACTCAAAAAACTGCTGCAGAAAGTTGCCATACACCGACTTCAAATCCTTGAAGCTGATGTTCTCGCCCACCCACAGGCCTTCGACCTGGTGGAACATGGGCGAATGGGTGGCATCGCTGTCCACCCGGTAGGTGCGACCGGGGGCGATGACGCGGATCTCGGGCATGGGCTGACCGGCATCGATCAAGGCCTTGTGGCGCTTCACATGCTGGACCGCATAGCGAATCTGCATGGGACTGGTGTGGGTGCGCAGAACATGGCCGCCTTCGACATAGAAGGTGTCATGCATGGAGCGGGCCGGGTGGTCGGCCGGCGTGTTCAGCGCGGTGAAGTTGAACCAATCGTTCTCGATCTCGGGGCCGTCGGCCACATCGAAACCCATGGAGCCAAAGATGGCCTCGATGCGCTCCATCGCGCGGGTGATGGGATGCAAGCCACCGCTGCCGCGCTGGCGGCCGGGCAGGCTCACATCCAGGGCTTCGGCCTTCAGCTGCAGGGCCAACTCGGCGTCGGCCAAGGCCTGGCGACGGGCCGTCAGCGCGGCCTCGATGCCGGATTTCAAGACATTGATCTCGGCGCCGCGCGCCTTCTTCTCATCGACGGGCAGGGCCGCCAGGCCCTTCAGCAACTCGGTCACACGACCGGCTTTGCCCAGAAAGCGCGCCTTGGCGTTCTCAAGATCGGCGGGCGTGGCGGCGGCCGCGAATTCGCTCTGGGCCGTCTGCAGCAATTGTTCGAGATCAGTCATCTTGAAGCCAAAATTCTTCGTTCGGGCGGAAATAAAAAAAGGCCGAGCACCATGGTGTCGGCCTTTGAGGTTGCTGAGCGCCAAACCGCGAGGTTCAGCGCTTGCCGGATGCCGCAACAAGGCGGCAACAGGCATCAAGCCAGTGCAGCCTTGACCTTGGCGAAGATGCTGGCGAAGCCAGCAGGATCGTTGACGGCCAGATCGGCCAGGACCTTGCGGTCGATCTCGATCTGAGCCTTCTTCAGGCCAGCCACAAACTTGCTGTAGGTCAGGCCCAGGCCGCGGCTTGCTGCGTTGATACGCGCAATCCACAGGGCACGGAACACACGCTTCTTGGCGCGACGGTCACGGTAGGCGTATTGACCTGCCTTCATCACCGCCTGTTTGGCGATGCGGAAGACATTCTTACGACGACCACGGAAGCCCTTGGCCAGAGCCAGGACCTTCTTGTGACGGGCACGAGCGGTAACACCACGTTTAACGCGAGGCATATTAAATCTCCTTTAGTTAAGTGGTTTACAGACCAGCCAGGGGCAGCATCTGAGCGATGTGACCCATATTGGTTTCATGCACCGTGGCCGTGCCACGCAGGTGGCGCTTGTTCTTGGTGGACTTCTTGGTCAGGATGTGGCGCTTGAACGCTTGACCGCGCTTGACGGTACCACCCGGACGCACGCGGAAGCGCTTCTTGGCGCTGCTCTTGGTCTTCATTTTGGGCATGAGATGCTCCTTTTAAGATGTCCCTGGGGCGGTTGAGGGCCTCTCAACACTTGCCAGCCTCAGGAGACTGATAAGCCCGCCGATGACCAAATCGACGGGCTTGATTTTGTGGCGTTCGGCCCAAGAGCCGTTCGCCGGGCCGCCCCAAGGACGGCTCATGCAATTGAAACCGAGCACAAGCTCGGTTTCAATTGCACCCCCTCGGGGGGTGTGCCTGCGTACCCGCAGGCCGGGGGCTAACGTTTCTTAGGAGCGAGAACCATGATCATCTGCCGGCCTTCCAGGCGCGGCATATTCTCGACCACCGCCACATCCGCCAGCTCGTCGCGGATACGTTCCAGCAGGCGCATGCCGATGTCCTGGTGGGTGATCTCGCGGCCGCGATAGCGCAGCGTGACCTTGCCCTTGTCACCGTCCTCGGCGATGAAGCGGCGCAGATTGCGCATCTTGATCTGGTAGTCGCCTTCGTCCGTACCCGGGCGGAACTTGACTTCCTTGATTTCAATGACCTTCTGCTTGGACTTGGCCTCGGCGGCGCGCTTTTGTTCGATGTACTTGAACTTGCCGTAGTCCATCAGGCGGCACACCGGAGGTGTGGCGGTGGCGGAGATTTCGACAACGTCCACGTCCAGCTCGCCCGCCATGCGCAGCGCTTCCTGGATGCTCACAATTCCGAGCGGCTCATTCTCAGGGCCGTTCAGACGAACCTCGGGAGCCATGATTTCACGGTTCAGCCGATGCTTGCGCTCAGGAACAGCACGACGGTCAGCAAAAGTAGCGATGGTGGATACCTTTCAACGAACCCCGAGGCGCGGGGCCCAAACAAAACAAAAGCGCGCCTCGGGTGACAAAAATCAAGCCTTTTGAGCGACGTCGGCTGCGGCCTTCACGAGGAAGTCTGCCAGAGCCATCACACCCAAATCTTGCTTGCCACGGGCGCGCACCGCAACGGTTCCATTTGCCTTTTCCTTGTCGCCTACGACCAGGATGTACGGAACCTTTTGCAAAGAATGCTCGCGGATTTTATACGTGATCTTCTCGTTGCGCAAATCGGCCTGGACTCTAAGCCCTTGTTTCTCCAGCGATTTCACGATTTCAGCGACGTAATCCGCCTGCGCATCGGTGATATTGGCCACCACCACCTGGGTCGGCGCCAGCCAGACCGGCAGGGCGCCGGCATGCTGTTCGATCAAAATTCCGATGAAACGTTCCAGGCTGCCGACGATGGCCCGGTGCAGCATGACCGGGGTCTTGCGCTGGCCGTCTTCGTCGACAAACTCGGCGCCCAGACGCTCCGGCATATTGGAGTCGATCTGAATCGTGCCGCACTGCCACTGGCGGCCCAGGGCGTCTTTCAGGGCGTACTCGATCTTGGGGGCGTAGAACGCGCCCTCGCCTGCCGCGATCTGGAAGTCGCAACCCGAGCGGCGCAGCGACTCCATCAGCACCTGCTCGGTGCGGTCCCAATACTCGTCGGTGCCGATGCGGGCCTCGGGGCGTGTCGCCACCTTGTAGACGATGTCGGTGAAGCCGAAATCGGCATAGACCTTTTTCAGCAAAGTCGTGAAGTTGGCGCACTCTTGCAGGATCTGGTCTTCGGTGCAGAAGATATGGCCGTCGTCCTGGGTGAAGCCGCGCACCCGCATGATGCCGTGCAGGCCGCCGGTGGGCTCGTTGCGATGGCATTGGCCGAACTCGCCGAAGCGCAGGGGCAGGTCGCGGTAGCTCTTGATGCCGTGATTGAAGATCAGGATGTGGCCGGGGCAGTTCATCGGCTTGAGCGCGTAGTCGCGCTTCTCCGACTCGGTGACGAACATATTGTCCCGGTACTTATCCCAGTGGCCGGACTTCTCCCACAGCCCCTTGTCCAGGATCTGCGGGCCCTTGACCTCTTGATAGCCGTTCTCGCGGTAAACGCGGCGCATGTACTGCTCCACCTCTTGCCAGATCGTCCAGCCCTTGGGGTGCCAGAACACGGTGCCGGGCGAATGCTCGTCGATGTGGAACAGGTCAAGTTCGCGGCCCAGCCTGCGGTGGTCGCGCTTCTCGGCCTCCTCCAGCATCAGCAGATACTTCTGCAAATCATCCTTGCTGGCCCAGGCCGTGCCGTAGATGCGCTGAAGCATCTCGTTACGGTGATCGCCGCGCCAGTAGGCACCGGCCACCTTCATCAGCTTGAAGT
This sequence comes from Roseateles oligotrophus, assembly GCF_014204525.1. Classification (GTDB taxonomy): domain Bacteria; phylum Pseudomonadota; class Gammaproteobacteria; order Burkholderiales; family Burkholderiaceae_C; genus Paucibacter_A; species Paucibacter_A oligotrophus_A. The sequence continues at coordinate 110,656 of NZ_JACHLP010000009.1, read as the reverse complement.
GTTTGAGCTTGCCGGTGGAAGGCACGTGGGGGCCGCGGCAGAGGTCGGTGAAAGCACCCTCGGCATAGAGCGAGACGGCCTGATCGGCCGGGATGCTCTCGATGATCTCGGCCTTGTAGGCCTCGCCCAGGCCCTTGAAGTAACTCACAGCCTCATCGCGCGGCAGCACCGAGCGAACGATCTTCTCGTCCTTCTTGGCCAGCTCGCCCATCTTGGATTCGATGGCGGCCAGGTCGTCCGGCGTGAAGGGTCGCTTGTAGGCGAAGTCGTAGTAGAAGCCATGCTCGATCACCGGGCCTATCGTGACCTGGGCCTCGGGGAACAGCTCCTTGACGGCATAGGCCAGCAAGTGGGCGGTGGAGTGGCGTATCACTTCCAGGCCATCGGCATCCTTGTCGGTGATGATGGCCAGCTGGGCATCGGCGGCGATCAAATGGCTGGTGTCCACCAACTGGCCATCGACGCGGCCGGCCAGCGCAGCCTTGGCCAGGCCGGCGCCGATGGAGGCGGCCACATCGGCCACCGTGACGGCTTGCGGAAATTCACGCTTGGAGCCGTCAGGCAATTGAATCGAGATCATGTTTTCAATACTCCGAAATTCTGTGGGACTGCCCGGACTCCCAAGCCTCAAAGCAAACCCAGAAATGAAAAAGCGCGGCCACTGTGCCGCGCTTTTTGCTGGGGGCTGCCTGACAAGAGGCAGCTGAGAAAGACGTGACAAGCCGCGGCCGACTAAACCTTTGTGGAGGTGCTCGTAGTTCGCGGTGTCATAACCATGATGCCTTTCTCGCCCTTGTTCGTTGATCGTGCAGCGATTGTAGCCCTGCTTACAGATCCAGGGTCTGCAATGAAGCGGCCTCGCAAGACTTTGCAAACTCATCGCGCAGGCGCTGACTCTCGGCAATGGCGCGCAGCCATTGCCGGGCGCGACCGGCCATGTCATCTCCAAACTTTTGGAAGTCGGAGCGATCGGGCAGCTTGGCGCCCGGCAGCGTGGCGATCCAGGCCGGGTTGGGCGCCAGCAGCACGACGTTGTCGAGAAAAGGCGTGGCGCCATGGCGGCGCTTCAAGGCCTTGTCCAGCCAGCCGGGCACGAGCTGGCGCTGGAAATGCGGGTACAGCACCAGCCCCTCACCCGCCATGGCGCCGTAGTTCAGATGCAGGTGGTAGTCGGTGATGCCGCCGTCCCAGTAGGCGCCGCGCGGCGCGCCGGGGATGTCATGCACCGCCTGCAACCAAAAGGGAATGGAGCAGCTGGCCAGAATGCTGGGCTGGAAATTGCCCGCATTGAGTTCGACCTGATGGCTGCGGAAATCGTCCAGCGGCAGGGGCAAGGGCGTGCGCGGGTCTGAAAAACTCACCCGTTCCAACCAGCCCCCCATGGCCTGGCGAGACAGCAGATTGGCCGCAAAGGCCGCCGTATAACCCAGCGGCGTGCGCCAGCGCCCTTCCCTGGCCAGCAAGCGCCGGCCGCGCGAGGCCAGCACATGCAGACGAAAACGGGGGTGGCTCAGGGCCAGGGCCTCGCGGCCGCCGAAGACCTCGTCGAGCTTGGCGGCAAAGCCCTTGCTGACGGAGGCGGCCGAGGGCATCTTGTTCTTCCTGGCAGCGCTGCCGGCAGGCCGCTCCTCGTCATAGCTTTGGTGCACATAGCCTTGTGCCAGCGTCTCAAACTCGCGTTCCACCTCGGCGGCATTGCGGCTCAGGCAGGCCGTGGCCATGCGCCAGGCGCCGATGGAGGCGCCCATCAGATGGACGGGCTGCTGGCTGCGGGCCAGCCATTCGCCAAAGATGAATTTGTCCAGCGGCCCGAGGATCAGGCCCTTGGGGCCACCGGCAGCGGCGGGCACGACCTGCACATCCTCCGGGCGCAGGCCGCGCTCCAGCAAGCGTGCCTTGGCGCGCGGGCCGGCGTAGATCAGCAGTGCAGATGTGCTCGTCGTCATGGGCCCGATCAGATCAAAGCTTGAGTTCCAGCGCCAGGCCGAACTGGGTGCGTGACGCGCGCAAGACATGGGTGCTGCTGCCATCGCTGAGCAGGGTCAGGGAGCGGGTATCCAGCGGCGCCAGATTGCTGGCCGAGAAACGCAGCGAGGCGGACTTGTTGAACACCCATTGTGCATAGACATCGAGCGAGCGGCTATTGGACTGGTCCAGCGACTGGCTGAGCGTCTGCTGGGTCACATAGCCCGGCGTGTAGGCCAGGGACATGCCGGTGCTCAGGGGCAGGCTGCTCAGGCGGTAGTCAAAACCCAGATTGGCCGACCAGGGCTGCTGGCCGTCCAGGCGGTTATTGGGCAGGGCCAAGGCCTCCACATTGGAGTGGTAGAGGCTCAGATTGCCGCGCAGATTCAGCGCCAGCTTGGGATCGAAGAGCGAGGGCAGCAGCTCGCCGGCGCGGCCCTTCACTTCCAGCTCCAGGCCCATGGTCTGGGCCTTGGAGAAATTCACCGGGCGCGAGACATAGCGCTGCAGGGGCGACCAGTCCACCGTCTCCAGCGACACGCTGTTACGGATCAGGTCCGTGATGCCCCGGTAAAAAGCCCCCACGCTGACCATGCCGCCACCGCTCAGATATTTCTCGAAGGCGATGTCCAGGCCGGTGGCCAGTTCGGGCTTCAGCTGGGGGTTGCCTGCGCGGTCGGGGTTGAGCTCGTCGTTGGGCAGCGGCGTCGTGCCGTCCGCCGCGAACACCGGCTTGACGATATTCGTCAGCGGGCGGGCCAGCAGTGCATTCAGATCCGGTGCCTTATAGCTGCGCGTCACGCTGGCGCGGATCATGTCGCGGCCCTTGGGGTCCAGCTTGTAGTTCAGATGCCAGAGCGGCGTCACCACGGTGCTGGTATTGCTGAAGCGCTGCTCCGCGCCGCGGCTGCTGGAGTGGATGCGCTCGCCGCGCAGGCCCAGATAGGTGGACCACTGGGGCGACAGCTCCCACTCGTCCTGCACAAACAAGGCCTGGCGCTCAATGCCGGCCGAGAAGAGCTGATTGTCGTACTTGGGTTGCAAGACCTCGCCATTCTGGGTCTGGGTGCGCAGCTCATCGCGCTTGCGCCATTCCAGCTCCCAGCCCACGGTCAGGCTGTGCTCATCGCCCAGCAGCTGGCCATACTTGCCACCCTGGATCAGGCTCTGGTCATGGCTATTGCCCACCGTGTTGCGGAAGGGCTGCGGGCCGGCGCCGGGCAGCAGCTCGCGGTAGCTCATATTGTCGTAATTGCCCTTGGAGTCCTGCAGCGCCAGCTTGAGCTCGATGCGCTGTGAATCGCTGAAGCGATTGATCCACTGCGCATTGCCGCGCAGGTTCTGCCAGGTGCCATGGTTGTAGGAATCGTCATCGGCAAAGGGCAGCTGCTGCTGCGCCGGCTGCTTGTCAAAGCTCTGGCGATTGTTCCAATAGCCTTTTTGCACAAAGGCCTGCAGGGACAGGCTCTCCTCGTCGCTGAGCTTCCAGTTCAGGCGTGGCGAGGTATTGAAGCCATGGCCCCAATTGGCCTGCTCGCCCTGGCGGCTGTAGACCTGAGGGGATGCGCCCAGCGTCCGCTCGGTGCTGAAGTTGTTTTGGCCGCGCCACTCAAACACCGAGAGCGGCAGCGACAGCGACACATCGCCGAAGCGCTCGCCGTAGGTGACGGTGGCCGAGGGCGTGGGCCGCACGGCGCCATAGCCCAGGCCCAGGCGCAGATCGCGCTGACTGACGCGCGGCGCGTCCTTCAGGATGATGTTGATGCTGCCGGCGACGGCCTGGGCGCTCTGGTCGGCGGTCGGACCCTTGCTGACCTCGATGCGTTCGACTTGGGCCGGGTCCAACTGGTCCAGGGCAAAACCGGGCGGCGCCGGATCGCCGTTGATCAGGATCAGGGTGTAGCCCGAACCCAGGCCGCGCATACGGGGCGCGCCGCCGGCCACCGTCACGCCGGGCAGGCGCTTGAGCACATCGGCCACATTGCTGTCGCCGAACTTGGCGATCTCTTCGCGGCCATAAATCTGCTTGGCCACCGAGGCGCGGCGGCGCAGATCGGTGTCGCTGTTCTGACGCGTGATCTCGACGCGTTCCAGCCTGGCACCGGGGCGGGGCTGCGCATCGCTGCCGGGCTGGCCGTCCTGGGCCTGCGAGCCGGGGGCATGCAAGGAGAAAGCAAGAGCGGCACAGGCGGCGGCAACTGAGGAGAGCTTCAAGAAATACTCCAAGGGTTCAGCGGGGGGCTTCGCTGCTTTGTTTGAGATCAAAACCAGCGCGCACCATAAGTGCTAGCCCATCTGCTGTCTGCCGCAATGCGACCAATGGTGGAAATCAGGCCCTCATCTGCCAGCCCTGCCGCCCATTCGCAAGTGGCCCGCCAAGCGGGCTCAACGCTTGCTCTGCAGCTTGGCAAAAGCCGCGGCCATGGCGCTGCCGCCGGCCGCTGCGCTGGCGGGCGCGGCCGGGCGATGAGCGCCCGCAGCGCCGCCCGCACGCTCGTTGCGCGCGGCCGGCCGGTAGCTGTTGTCGGCCTTGGCGCCACTCTTCTGCACGGGCGCATCCAGCTTCATGGTCAGCGAGATGCGCTTGCGCGACAGGTCCACCTCCAGCACCCGCACCTTGACGATGTCGCCGGTCTTGACCACCTCACGGGCATCGGCCACGAACTTGTTGGAGAGCTGGCTGACGTGGATCAGGCCGTCCTGGTGCACGCCCAGATCCACAAAAGCGCCGAACTGGGCGACGTTGGAGACCGTGCCCTCCAGCACCATGCCCTCCTGCAAATCCTTGATATCGTCCACGCCCTCGCTGAAGCGGGCCACCTTGAAGTCGGGGCGCGGGTCGCGGCCGGGCTTCTCCAGCTCGGCCAGGATGTCCTTGACGGTGATGGCACCGAATTTCTCGTCGGCAAAGGCCTCGGGCTTGAGCGTGCGTATCACATCGCTCTTGCCCATCACCTCGGCGGCCGGCCGCTTGACGGCGGCCAGGATGCGCTCGACCACGGGGTAAGTCTCGGGATGGACGCCGGAGAAGTCCAGCGGGTTCTCTCCATCGCGGATACGCAAAAAGCCTGCCGCCTGCTCGAAGGTCTTGGGGCCCAGGCCCGTCACGTCCAGCAATTGCTTGCGGCTCTTGAAGGCGCCATTGGCATCGCGCCAACGCACGATGGAAGCCGCCACGGTGGCGGAGAGGCCCGACACCCGCGAGAGCAGGGGCGCCGAGGCCGTGTTGAGGTCCACGCCCACCGAGTTGACGCAGTCTTCCACCACCGCGTCAAGGGTCTTGGCCATCTCGCTCTGGTTGACGTCGTGCTGGTACTGGCCGACACCGATGCTCTTGGGGTCGATCTTGACCAGCTCGGCCAGCGGGTCCTGCAGGCGGCGGGCGATGGAGACGGCACCGCGCAAAGTAACGTCCAGGTCCGGCAGCTCCTTGGAGGCGAACTCCGAGGCCGAGTAGATGGAGGCACCGGCCTCGCTGACCACCACCTTCTGGATCTCGGTGCCGGGGGCCAGCTGCTGGATGCGCTTGATCAGGTCGGCGGCCAGCTTGTCGGTCTCGCGGCTGGCCGTGCCATTGCCAATGGCGATCAGGTTCACACCATGGGTGGCGCACAAGCGGCCCAGGGTGTGGATGGAGCCTTCCCAGTCCTTGCGCGGCTCGTGCGGGAAGACGGCGCAGGTGTCCAGCACCCGGCCGGTGTCGCTGACCACCGCCACCTTGACGCCGGTGCGAATGCCCGGGTCCAGGCCCATCACCACCCGCTTGCCGGCCGGTGCGGCCAAGAGCAGATCGCGCAGATTCTCGGCAAACACCTTGATGGCGACGCGCTCGGCCTCCTCGCGCAGGCGCGAGAACAGATCGCGCTCCAGGCTCATGCTGAGCTTGACCTTCCAGGTCCAGGCCACGGTCTTGCGGATCAGGGCGTCGGCCGGGCGATTGGCATGGCTCCAGCCCAGATGGCGGGCGATGCGGCCTTCCGCCAGGCCCGGCTGGCCGGCCACGGTCTCCTCGTCCAACACCAGCTTGGCGTCCAGCAACTCCTGGGTGCGGCCACGGAACACGGCCAGGGCGCGGTGCGAGGGCACGGTCTTGATGGGCTCGTCGTAATCGAAGTAGTCGCGGAACTTGGCCACATCGGGGTTGTTCTCGTCCTTGCCTTCCATCAGCTTGGAACGGAACAAGCCCTCCTCCCACAGCCATTCGCGCAGCTTGCCGATCAGCAAGGCGTCCTCGGCCCAGCGCTCGGAGAGCAGGTCGCGCACGCCGTCCAGCACGGCAAAGGCGTCGGCAAAACCGGCATCGGGGTTGAGGAAGGCGGCGGCCTCGGCCTGCGGATCCAGCGTCGGGTCGGCAAACAGCTTGTCGGCCAGCGGCTCCAGGCCGGCCTCGCGAGCCATCATGCCCTTGGTGCGGCGCTTTTGCTTGTAGGGCAGGTAGAGGTCTTCCAGCTCCTGCTTGGTCGGCGCGGCCTCGACCAGCGCGCGCAGCTCGGGCGTCAGCTTGCCCTGCTCTTCGATGCTCTTGAGCACGGCGGCGCGGCGCTCTTCCAGCTCGCGCAGATAGCCCAGGCGGGCCTCCAGATCGCGCAGCTGGGCGTCGTCCAGACCGTCGGTCACTTCCTTGCGGTAGCGGGCGATGAAGGGGACGGTGGCGCCCCCATCGAGCAGTTCAACAGCGGCGTTGACTTGGGCCGGCCGAACCTGCAGTTCGGCGGCAATTTGAAGCAGGATCTTGTCCAAAGCGTCGGGATCGTCGGGGATCACTTGAAAACCGGAAGCGGCGGAGTTTGCCACAGGCCGGCGGGCGGGCCAGGCACAAGAACCCGCCTTGAGTCGTCCTAACCTTCCCCTAGGTCAGCACGGGTTTGCATGAATAGGGCGGGCCGACGCGGCTGTCTATGCTGCGCAGACAAAAACCGAACAGGAGACAGCGCATGCGCATCCTCACCCCCCGCAAAGCCCTGGGCGGCGCCCTGGTTCTCATCCTGGCCGCAGCCTCTGCCGCCTGGGCCACGAATTACTCGCTCTGGGTCAACGGCCGCACCGGCGGCGGCGTGGCCGGCAACTATGCCGACTTCACTTACTGGGGCCCGGCCACAACGGCCGCCGGCATCAACAAAAAGGCCGTCAACTGGGACGGCTACAACCACATCTCCGACCAGAACTATCTGGTGCGCAATGCCCTGGACTGCTATTGCACCGGCCCCAACTGGTGTTATGTGGCGGTGCACAGCGCCGGCAATCTGATGATGGGCTACACCCTCTCCATGTACGGCGGCAGCAGCCGCTACAAGAAGAACGCCAGCCCCGGCAGCGATGGCCAATGCGCCAATAGCGACGGCACGACGCAGACCGGCTGGAATATCAAATGGGTCAATGTGGCGGCCGGTGCCGCCGGCGGCAGCGAGCTCTCGGACGCCGGCAGCTGGGCGATGTCCGAGCCCCTGGTGGCCGACCTCAAGACCAGCACCGCGCGTGCCATGTACGACCACAACAACACCCGCGCCAAGATGTTTTATATGTACGCCGGCGCCAAGGGCACGGCCTACTCCTTCATCCTGCCGGGCCAGGACGACGAAGCCGTGGCCTACCACTCCTCGGGTGGCGTCTCGGGCAGCTCGGGGGGCAGCTATTGCAACCCCAGCGACTGGCTGTGCAATGACCTGACCCTGGGCACGGCCGCCGTCGAGGGCGGACGGGCCAAGTGGAGCAACCACTCCGTCGTCTTCCGCGACGATGCGGAGGCCTATAACCACTACACCAATGGCAACTGGGGCGGCGTGGTCGGCAAGGTGCGGGCCGATATGGTCACCAACGCGAACTGAGGCCTGATGAGCACGCGCCAATGGGCGGCCCTGCTGCTGGGGCTGGCGCTTGTGGCCGGCCTGGTCGTGCTGGCCTTGCGCAGCCCGGCGCCGGCCGAGGCAGGGGTGCAGCTGCGGGCCAGCGCCGCCTCCGCGCCGGCCTCGGCGCCAGCACCAGCCAACACCAGCCCGCTCAAATTGGCCGCCAGGCAGGATGCCCAAGCCCAGCGCCAGGTCTGGCAGCAGCGCCTGGAGCGGGCCCAGCAAAGCCTGGACCATTACAAGCAAGCCACCCGCTACCCGCCCGAGTCGCGCCCCATCAGCGAGCACCCCGACCAGCGCCAGCCCTTTGCCCCGGTGGTGTCGGAGTCGCCCATGCGCACGCCCGACGGCAAGGGCGTGGACGGCGTGCGCATCGTCAGCACACAGGACCGCGTCTTCATGAGCGGCACGGAGACGGTGAACTTCAGCATCGCCGCGCTGGACGCCAGCGGCAAGGCCCTGCCCCTGCTGGCCACCCGCGCCCTGGCCTTCGACCTGCCCGACCCACGCCAGGCCCTGGGCCGGCCCCAGGTGGGCCTGAGCTTTGTGGCCGCTGGCGACGGCGTCCTGCGCGCCGCCTTCAACCCGGCCAGCCAGGGCTTTGCCGACTTTGCCGGCACGCTGCGGGTGCAAGTGCAGTACAACCAAAATGGCCGCCTGGGCCAGATCAGCTTCGACACCGTCTACCAGCCCCTGATTCCGGCGCAATGGACGGGCCAGGTGCGCGAGCAAATCGCACAAGGCTCGCTGGACTTTCTCGTCGGCGCCAAGGTCGCCCAGGCCGGGCGTTATGTGGTCAGCGCCCGGGTCGAGGACGCCAAGGGTCAGATGTTTGCCCTGCTGCAATTCAACGAGGAGGTGGAGGCTGGCCAGCAGGAATTCCGCCTGCGCCTGTTCGGCAAGCTCGTGCAGGATCTGCAGCCCACCTTCCCGCTCAGGCTGCGCGATGTGCAGGGCTTTTTGCTCGTGGCCGACCGCTTCCCCGACCGCGCCATGATGCCGCGCTGGCCCGGCCTGGTTTACAGCAGCGCCAGCCATGCGCTCGGCAGCTTCTCCAGCGCCGAGTGGACCAGCGAGGAGCGTCAGCGCTATCTGGACGAATACGGCAAGGACGTGAGCACGGCCCAGCAAAAGCTGGCCGACTTGAACCCGCCCAAGCCCTGAAACCTTTTAGAGTGGCTAACAAAACTCAGCGCAGCGGTCCTGGCTAGGCGCGCCGTCGAAGACAGTACACCTGGTACGGTGAGACGGCGCAACGACGCCAGGAGAGTTTTGTTAGCCGCTCTTACTGCGCGAGGGCCCAGCGCGCGGCGCCCTCGCCCGCCAGCACGCCGCTGGCCATGCTGGCGGTCAGCAGATAGCCGCCGGTGGGCGCCTCCCAGTCCAGCATCTCGCCGGCGCAGAACACGCCCGGCAAGGCCTTGAGCATCAGCCCCGCGTCCAGCTCTTCCAGGCGCACGCCGCCGGCCGTGCTGATGGCCTCGGCCACCGGACGGGCCGCCTTCAGACGCAGGGGCAGGCGCTTGAGCGTGCGGGCCAGCAAGGCCTCGTCCTTGTACTCCTCCTTGCTCAGCACCTCGTGCAGCAGGCCGGCCTTCAGGCCTTCGATGCCTAATCTGCTTTTCAGATGGGTAGAAAGCGAGCGCGGGCCACGCGGGCGCGCGACCTCGGCGGCGACAAAGTCCTCCGAGCGGTCGGGCAGCAGGTCCAGATGGATCAGGGCCTCGCCCTGATCCTTGATTTCTTCGCGCAAGAGATGGGCGGCGGCATAAACCAGGGAACCCTCGATGCCGCTGGCCGTCACCACGAACTCGCCCTGGCGGGCGAACTGGCGGCCCGTCTTGGCGCTGGCGAAATGCAGGGCCACCGGCTTGATGGGCAGGCCGGCGAATTTGTCGGCGAACATCGGGCTCCAGCCCATGGCCTCTGCACCCGCGCGGCGCAGGCCCAGATCAAAGCCGCAGTTGGCGGCTTGCAAGGGCGCGATGCTCACGCCGCGTGCCGCCAGCAGGGGCAGCCAGGCGCCGTTGGAGCCCAGCTGCGGCCACGAAGCGCCGCCCAGGGCCAGCACCAGCACATCGGGTTTGAGCAGGCGTTCCTGCCCTTGTTCACCGGCAAATTTCAGCTGGCCGTCGGCCGCCCAGCCCAGCCAGCGCTGACGCATGGAAAAGCGCACACCCGCCTCGCGCAGGCGGTGCAACCAGGCGCGCAGCAGGGGTGCGGCCTTCATCGAGCTGGGGAAGACCCGGCCCGAGCTGCCCACAAAGGTGTCCACGCCCAGCCCGGCGGCCCAGGCGCGCAGGCCCTCGGCGTCCAGGCGGTCCAGCCAGTGCGCCACCTCGGGGCTGCGCTCGGCATAACGTTGAATGAAATCGGCCTTGTCCTCGGCATGGGTCAGGTTCAAACCGCCCTTGCCGGCCAGCAGGAATTTGCGTCCCACCGAGGGCATGGCATCGCAGACCTCGACCGCCAGGCCGGCCGCACGCAGGCGCTCGGCCGCCATCAGCCCGGCCGGACCGCCGCCTATGACCAGGGCGTGTTTGTTTGTGCTGGGGGATGAGGAGGACATGGGCAGGCGCGGAAAGAGAACGGGGCAGGGAGTGTGCCAGATTCCCCCGCCCTGCCCCCGGCTAGCCGCCAGCCGCCTTGAGCGCGGCGGCGATCTGCGCGCCCAGCTCGGGCTTGTCCTTGAAGGGGTCGCTGGGATTGCGCAGCTGCATCACATCCTCCATGCGCTCTTGCACCCCGGCCAGGGATTTGGGGTGGCTGAAGATGTAGAACTGGCCCGCATCCACGGCCGCGAAGACCATGGCGGCCACCTCGGCCGCCGTCACCTTGCCGGCAGACACGGCCTTGTCGCTCATGGCTTGCGAAACCAGCTGACTCTGGGTCGGCTTGGCGGCGGCCAGCTCGGCCGGCCGGTTGCGATGGCTTTGCGCGATGCCGGTGGGCACGAAGAAGGGGCAGAGCACCGCGGCATGCAGTTGCTGCGTCACCAGGGCCAGGTCTTGATAGAGCGTCTCGCTCAAGGCCACGACCGCGTGTTTGGAGACGTTGTAAACCCCCATATTCGGCGCATTGACCATGCCGGCCATGGAGGCTGTGTTGACGATATGGCCCCGGTAGGCCGGGTCGGCCGCGGCTGCGGCCAGCATCATGGGTGTGAACAGACGCACGCCATGCACCACACCCATCAGATTGACGCCCAGCACCCATTCCCAGTCGGCCAGGCTGTTCTCCCACAGCAGGCCGCCGGCGCCCACGCCGGCATTGTTGAAGACCAGGTGGGGTGCGCCGAAGCGCAGCTTGACGGCGGCGGCCAAGGCCTCCATCTCGGCCGCCTTGGACACATCGAGCCGCTGGGCCAGCAGGGGCAGGCCGTCGAACTCGGCCGCGGCCTGTTCCAGCGCATCGGCCTGCACATCGCAAAGCACCAGATTCATGCCACGCGCCGCCGCCAGCCGCGCCAGCTCCAGGCCGAAGCCCGAAGCGGCGCCGGTGATGACGGCGGTCCTGCCTTGATCGGTCTTCATATTCACCTCACTTTGCACTGCATATCGATGTGGGCAATGCCGTCTTCGTCGTAGACGGCCGAGACGGGCTCGAAACCCAGGCTGGTGTAAAAGCCTTGCAGATGGGCTTGGGCGCTGAGTGCCAGGTCTTGCCCCGGCCACAGGCGCGCGCATTCCCGCAAGGCCTGCTGCATCAGCTGCCGGCCCTGGCCCGCACCGCGCGCCTCGGGCGCCGTCACCACCCGGCCGATCTCGGGCAAACGGTGCGCCGGCCCCTTGGCCAGGGGCGGCAGCAAGCGGGCATAGGCCAGCAAGCCGCCACCGGAATCGCTACCCAGCAGATGCCAGCAGCGCAGATCGACACCGTCCGGGTCCAGATAAAGGCATTGCTGCTCCAGCACAAAGACCCGGGCCCGCAGGGCCAGGGCCTGGTAGAGCTGGATCGTGCTCAGCTCGGCCAGGGGCGCGCATTGCCAAAGCAGCGAACTCATCAGACCAGCTTGACCAGCTGCTTGCCGAAGTTGCGGCCCTTGAGCAGGCCCAGAAAGGCTTCGGGTGCGGCGGCAATGCCTTGCGCCACCGACTCGCGGAACTTCAGCTTGCCGCTGGCGACCAGGCCGCCCAGCTCCTTCAAGGCCTCGGGCCAGACGTCCATATGCTCGCTGACGATGAAGCCCTCGACCTTCATGCGATTGCTCAGGATCAGCTGGGGCGCGGCCAAGGGGATGGGTTCGCCGTTGTAGCCGGAGATCATGCCGCACATGGCCACGCGGCTGAAGGCATTGGCACGCAGCATCACCGCATCCAGAATCATGCCGCCGACGTTCTCGAAGTGGCCGTCGATGCCGTCCGGGCAGGCCGCCTTGAGGGCGGCCGACAGCGAGCGCAGATCGGGGTGCTGCTTGTAGTCGATGCAGGCGTCGAAACCCAGCTCCTCGACCACATAACGGCATTTATCGGCGCCACCGGCCAGGCCGACGGCGCGGGCGCCGCGCGCCTTGGCCAGCTGGCCCACCACGCTGCCGACCGCACCACTGGCGGCGCTGACCACCACCGTCTCGCCGGCCTTGGGATTGATGATCTTGACCAGGCCATACCAGGCCGTCACGCCGGGCATGCCCACGGCGCCGAGGTAGGCCGACAGCGGGATGTGCGTGGTGTCCACCTTTTGCAGCACGCCGCGCTGGGTGGCATCGACCAGGAAATACTCCTGCCAGCCGCCCATGCCCACCACCTTGTCGCCCACAGTGAAATTGGCGTTCCTGGAGGCCACGACCTCGCCGGCCGTGCCGCCCAGCATCACCTCGCCCAAGGGCTGAGGCGCGGCGTAGCTCTTGCCGTCATTCATGCGGCCGCGCATATAGGGGTCCAGGCTCAGAAAGTGATTGCGTATCAAGACCTGACCCTCGGCCAGCTCGGCGGCCGTGGGCAGCTGCTGCTCACGCAGGATGAAATTCTGGCTGCTGGGCTCGCCCTGGGGGCGCGAGGCCAGGAGGATCTGGCGGTTGAGGGTCTTGTCTTGACTCATGGGAGGGGCTCCTGCGGGAATGCAAATTTGTGCTGAATTGAATCATGCCAAATTCAGCGCCCCAGTCCCATGGGCGACAAGACCAGCGGCCGCCGACTCAGATCTTGAACGCAGCCACCACCTGCACCAGCTGCGAGGCCTGGTTGCGCAGGCTCTCGGCGGCGGCGGCGCTTTCCTCCACCAGCGCGGCGTTCTGCTGCGTGGCCTGATCCATTTGCGTCACCGCCTCCCCCACCTGGGCCACGCCCTGGCTTTGTTCCATGCTGGCGGCGCTGATCTCTCCCATGATGTCCGTCACCCGCTTGATGGCGCTGACCACCTCCTGCATGGTGCTGCCCGCCTGATCGACCAGTTGGGTGCCGCGCTCCACGCGGTCCACGCTGGCCGTGATCAGCGACTTGATCTCCTTGGCCGCTTCGGCGCTGCGCTGGGCCAGATTGCGCACCTCGCCCGCCACCACCGCGAAGCCTCGGCCTTGCTCACCGGCACGGGCCGCCTCCACCGCCGCATTCAGCGCCAGGATATTGGTCTGGAAGGCAATGCCGTCGATGACGCTGATGATGTCGGCAATCTTCGTCGAGCTGTCATTGATGTCCTTCATCGTGCCCACCACCTCCTCCACCACGCGGCCACCGCGCTCGGCCACCGTCGAGGCATTCTTGGCCAGCTGATCGGCCTGGCGGGCGTTGTCGGAGTTCTGCTTGACGGTGGAACCCAACTGCTCCATGGAGGCCGCTGTTTCCTCTAGCGCACTCGCCTGCTGCTCGGTGCGGCCCGATAAATCCTGATTGCCCTGCGCGATCTGGGCACTGGCCGTGGCCACACTCTCGGCATTGCTGCGGACCGTGCCCACCACCTTGCCCAGGGCGCCCTGCATATCCTTCATGGCTTGCAACAAGGGGCTGAACTCGTCGCTCTCCGCATCATGGATCTGCACGCTGAGATTGCCGTCACGCACCCGCTCGGCCGCCTGCTGGGTCACCTCGACACGGCGCTGCAGCACGCGGGCGATAAACCAGGAGGACAGGGTCAAGCCCAGCGCCACCACCAGCACCAGCGCCACGACCAGATTGCGCACCGACCTGGAGGCGGCGGTGATCTCATCGATCTCCCCGTTCAAGGCCTTGGACTGGCGCGCGACTTCATCCGCCATTACGGTCAAAATGGCATTGCGGGCCGGGATGGTCTTCTTGACCAATTGCTCAAAAGCCTCGTCCTTTTTACCGGCCTTGACGAACTCGAGGTTCTCGCCGCCGATCAGCCAGAACTCCTTGAACAGGGTCGTGATCTTTTCAATCGCGATCTTGCCCTCGGGCGAAGTCACGGCCGCGCCATACTGGGCCAGGGCCTCATCGATCGCCTTGTGCTTCTTGCCGATGTCCTCCAGGGTCGCGGCCAAGTCCTCCGGTGTGCGGACCAGCATGGCATGCCTAACCTGCAAGGACACCCGGGTGAGATTGAGCTGGGCCGAGTCCATGCGCATCAGCTGCGGCACCCGCAGCTCACTGGCTTTCTGCGCATTGACCGCCACCTGGCCCAGGGCGTTCCAGCTCAGCACGGCCACCACGGCCAAGCCGAGAACCAGGGCAAATGAAACGAGGTAAAGCTTTCTGGCGATTCCGAACGAAGACGTCTGACCCATGGCGCAACTCCTGTATTTGATAGATGCAAATCACCCGCAGGACGCCGGTACGGCCTAGGTGAATCGGCAAATCCCAGGCTGGGATAGATCCAAAAGCAGTCTTCGGCCTTTTGCCAAGAAGATGAAGGTGCTTGAGCCCGGAAATGAGCCAGAAATCTCCGCCACTAACCTCAATTGCAAGCGGAAACCCGGCGCCAGTCGCCTCTAAGCAACAGCTCAAGGGACGGATAGCCAAGCAAGGACTGGCTTGTTCAAATCAGTCGTGCGGCGCCTCCGGGCAAGACTTACGGCCTGCCCTCAAAGATTCAGCCGCACATCAGAATTTCGTCAAATGGCCGATACCAGGAATATGGGCGTCGAGGCACATTGATCATCCCTGTCGCCTTGGTTTTCCTCTCAACCGTACGGAGTCCAGTGTATGAATCTCTCTGACTACAAGATCTCCACCAAGCTGATCGCCAGCTTCGTCGTTGTGGCCTTGTTCAGCCTGGTCATCGGCTTGCAAGGCCTGTCCAACACCGCAAACATCAACGAGTCCACCGTGCAGCTGTACGAGAAGGAAATGTTGGGCCTGTCGTATATGAAGGAGTCCAATATCGACCTGCTCTACATCGGCCGCAGCGCGCGCAACGCCTTGCTGGCCACAACGGACGAAGCCCGCGCCAAGGCCTTGGAGAAGGTCAAGGCCGATGTGGCACTGACCAAGCAGAATATGGAGGCGGCGCGCCCCCTGTTCTGGTCGGAGAAGGGCCGGGCCGAGTTCGCCAAGCTGGATGAGCACTGGAAGGCCTACGAGCCGGTTTTGAACGGTCTGGTTGAAAAAATCAAGGCCAGCAAGCTCGATACCAATGCCGAGGCGGCCGACTATCTGTTCAAGACTTTTGGCCCCGCCGTCAACAAGGTCGATGACCAGATGACCGCGCTGACCAAGGTCAAGGAGGCCAACTCCGAAAAACTGATCAAGGCCAACGCCGAGCGCTATACCAGCAGCCGCAACTGGGCCATCGCCCTGATTGTGCTGAGCCTGGGCCTGGGCGTAGGCCTGGGGCTGCTGATCAGCCGCAACGTCACCCAAAGCCTGGGCCGGGCCATGGCCAGCGCCCAACGCATGAGCGAAGGCGATATGAGCCAGCCCATCGAGACGGCGGGTCGCGACGAAACCGCCCAACTGGCCCAGACCCTGGAGAGCATGCGTCAGACCCTGGCAGGCATCGTCGGCAACGTGCGCAGCAATGCCGAGAGCGTGGCCACGGCCAGCTCGCAGATTGCCCAGGGCAATTCCGATCTGAGCCAGCGCACCGAGCAACAGGCCAGCGCGCTGGAAGAAACCGCCGCCACCATGGACGAGCTGGGCTCCACCGTGCGCAATAACGCCGACAACTCGCAGCAGGCCAATCAGCTGGCCATGAATGCCTCCGATGTGGCGACCCAGGGCGGCGCGGTGGTGAGCCAGGTGGTCGAGACCATGCGCGGCATCAACGACAGCTCCAAGAAGATCACCGACATCATCACCGTCATCGACGGCATCGCCTTCCAGACCAATATCCTGGCCCTGAACGCGGCGGTGGAGGCGGCCCGCGCCGGTGAGCAGGGCCGCGGCTTTGCCGTGGTGGCTTCCGAGGTGCGCAGCCTGGCCCAGCGCAGCGCCGAGGCGGCCAAGGAGATCAAGGCCTTGATCGCCGCCAGCGTCGAGCGGGTGGAGCAAGGTACGGGTCTGGTGGACGAGGCCGGCAAGACCATGCATGAGATCGTCGGCGCCATCAAACGCGTGACCGATATCGTGGGCGAGATCAGCTCGGCCAGCCGCGAACAAAGCACCGGTGTCTCACAGATCGGCGAGGCCATCACCCAGATGGATCAGGTCACCCAGCAGAACGCCGCCCTGGTGGAAGAAAGCGCGGCCGCCGCCGAAAGCCTGCGCCAGCAGGCGCGGCAGCTGGTGGACGCGATGGCCTTCTTCAAGGTCGCGCGCTGAACCTGCGCTAACAGGCCCTAACGAGTCTGCAAGGGCTTGATCGCCCGCCCCACCCCTGGCAGGGCCTTGATGTACTTGAAGGTGGCGGTGGCGTGGGCGCAGAGCTGGCCCCCGGGGCCGAACACCGAGCCCTCGCAAAAGGCCAGCGTCGCGCTGCCGTGCAGCAGCTTGCCCAGGGCGCGCAACTCGCCCTCGCCCGGCCGCATAAAAGAGGTCTTCATCTCGATGGTGACGACGCCGGGGCCGGCGTTCAGATGGCCGCCCGCCCCGATGTGCACACTGCGCGCCGCATGCGCCATGGCCACGTCCAGCATGGTCATCAACAGGCCGCCATGGGCCACGGCCCAGGAGTTGAGGTGCCTGGCCTGCAGCGCCAGGTGCAGCTCGGCCTCGCCGCCGGCCATGCGCTGCAGGCTCAGGCCCAGGTCTTCGACAAAGGGAATGTGGACCGGAAATTCAATACTCATGGCTGCGCTTCGCTCAAGCTCCGTGGATGGCGCTGACCCCGCCGTCCACCGCCAGGATCTGGCCGGTGATGTGCTTGCCGGCGCGTGAGGCGAACAGCAGGGCCGCACCCTTCAAATCCTCATCATCGCCGATGCGGCGCAGGGGCGCGGCGGCGGCCAGAGTGTTTTCACCCAGCGCGGCCAGCAAGCCCTTGGTCATCTTGCTGGGGAAGAAGCCCGGCGCCAGCGCATTGACCGTGATGCCGAACTCGCCCCACTCCCCCGCCAGGGCACGGGTGAAGTTGACCACCGCGCCCTTGCTTGTGTTGTAGGCAATCGTCTTCATGGCGCTGGGGTTGCCGGCCAGTCCGGCGATGGAGGCGATATTGATGATGCGGCCGTGGCGGCGCGGAATCATGCTTTGCTGGGCCACCGCCTGGGCAAAGACGAAGAGGCTGCGCACATTCAGGTCCATCACCTTGTCCCAGGCCTCCAGCGGATGCTCCTGGGCCGGGGCACCCCAGCTGGCCCCGGCGTTATTGACCAGGATGTCGATCTGACCCAGGCGCTCCAGGGTCTCGCTGACCACGCGCCGGGCTTGCAGCTCGTCGGCCGCGTCGGCGGCGATCCAGCGGGCATCGATGCCGCGCGCCTGCAGATGGGCGACCGCTTCTTCCAGATCGGCCGCCTTGCGCGAAGTCAGCATGATCTTGGCGCCGGCCTCGCCCAGGCTCTCGGCGATCTGCAGGCCCAGACCGCGCGAGCCGCCGGTGATCAAGGCCACCTGGCCGCCGAGGTCGAACAGGGATTGCACGGAAGTGCTCATGAGCATCGCTCCAGAGTTCGTCAAAAAAAAAAGAAAGGCTGAGCCCGCACACAAGTTCCTTCCGGAACTTGTGTGCGGGCTCAGCTCCAGCGCGAGCGCAGCCAGATCAGCAGCACGCCCAGGCCCACACCGGCGCCACCCAGCAGCAGCAAGCCGCTGCCCAGGCTTTGGCCCAGCTCATCGTCCAGGCGCTGGCGAATCACGAACAGGCCCAGCACGGCCAGCAGCGCACCGATGTAGATGAAGATCCACACCAGGCGCTCGATCCAGACCAGGGTCTTGGGGTGCATACATCAAAACCATGCGGATTGCATCTCACGGCACAGCGACTCACGCCGCGCCACCACGGCCAGCCAGGCATTGATCTTGGGCAGCTCGTAGGCGTAGAAATAACGCGCGGCGGCCTGCTTGCCGCGGGCGAAATCATCTTCGCCTTCGGGCAGACTCAAGAGTACATCCAACCAGATCCAGGCCAGCACCACATGGCCAAAAGCCTGCAGATAGGGCGTGGCATTGGCCAGGGCCTCATCGAGATCGCCGGGCTCGCCGCTGGCCCAGGCCTTTTTGCTGGCGCCGCCCAGCAGCGCCAGCGCCGCCGCCAGCTCATGGCCCAGGCTCATCAGGCCCGCGTCTTGCTGGGCTCGCTCCACGGTGGTGTTGATGCGGCCGGCCAGGGCCAGCAAGGCCTGGCCGCCCTGCATGGCGATCTTACGGCCCAGCAAATCCAAGGCCTGGATGCCGTGGGTGCCCTCGTGGATCATGTTCAGGCGGTTGTCGCGCCAGTACTGCTCGACGGGGAAGTCGCGGGTATAGCCATAGCCGCCCAGCACCTGGATGGCCAGGGAGTTGGCCTCCAAACACCACTCGCTGGGCCAGCTCTTGACGATGGGGGTCAGGACCTCCAGCAAGAGCTTGGCCTGCCGGGCCGATTCGGCCTCGCCGGTGTGCAACTCGTCCACCAGGCGGGCGCAGAACAGGGCCAGGGCCAGCCCACCTTCGACATAGCTCTTCTGCGCCAGCAACATGCGCTTGACGTCGGCATGCTCGATGATGGGCCGCTGCGGGCTGCCGGCATCCTTGCCTTGCGGCCCCATGGCCCGGCCTTGCGGGCGCTGGCGCGCGTAAGCCAGGCTGGCCTCGTAGCCGGCATAACCCAGCATCACCGCACCCAGGCCCACGCCGATGCGGGCCTCGTTCATCATATGGAACATGCAGGCCAGGCCCTCGCCCGGCGCGCCGACGCGGTAGCCGACGGCGCCGCCGCGCTCGCCAAAGTTCAGCAGGCAATTGCTGGTGCCACGAAAGCCCAGCTTGTGGTTGAGCCCGGCCAGGCTCACATCGTTGCGCTGGCCGGTCAGCTGACCTTGCGCATCAACGCTATGCTTGGGCACGATGAAGAGCGAGATGCCGCGCGCGCCCGGTATCAGCTGGCCCTGCTCATCGGGGATCTTGGCCAGCACCAGATGGATGATGTTCTCGCTCAGCTCATGCTCACCGGCCGAGATCCACATCTTGTTGCCGCGCAGAAGATAGCGCGGGCCCAGGGGATCGGCGGCAAAGTCCGCCCCGTCGGCGACGGCACGGGTGGCGATGTCCGAGAGGCTGGAGCCGGCCTGCGGCTCGCTCAAACACATGGTGCCGAACCAGCGGCCGGCAAACTCGGCCTGGGCAAACACCTCGCGCTGCCGCGGCGTGCCATGCGCCATCAAGAGATTGGCATTGCCGCTGGTGAGCATGGCGTAAGCGCCCATGGCCACGCTGGCCTTGCTGAAGAAGGCATTGGCCGCCATCTCGATCACGCAGGGCAGCTGCATGCCGCCGACTTCATAGTCTTGGGCTGCGGCCAGCATGCCCGATTCGGCATAGGCCCGGACCGCCGCCTGCGTGCTGGCGGGCAGATGCACCCGCTCGCCATCAAAGCGCGGCTCCTCCACATCGCTGAGGCGGTTGAAGGGGGCGAATTTATCGGCGGCGATCTTCTCGCAGGTGTCGAGCACGGCCGCGAAGGTCTCGGCGCTGTGCTCGGCAAAGCGCTCACGCTGGGTGAGCGCGGGCACCCGCAACCAGTCGGTCAACAAGAAGTCGAGCGTGCGGCGCATGCTCATGAGAAACAAAACTCCGAAATGCAACCACAGAGACACGGAGGCACTGAGAAATGCAAGCCAGAAAGCCGATTCACCTCTGTGTCTCCGTGACTCTGTGGTTGCAATTGAATTGAAAGTTTCTCCGCGAACGCCGGGCGCCGCCAGGGCGCCTGGCATGCTCACAAGACTTCAAACACGCCCGCCGCGCCCATGCCACCACCGATGCACATGGTGACGCAAACGAGTTTGGCGCCGCGGCGCTTGCCTTCAATCAAGGCATGGCCGGCCAGGCGCTGGCCCGACACCCCGTAGGGATGGCCCACCGCAATCGCGCCGCCGTTGACGTTCAGCCGCTCCATCGGGATACCCAGCGTATCGGCGCAGTAAAGCACCTGCACCGCAAAGGCTTCGTTCAACTCCCAGAGGTCGATGTCCGCGACCTTGAGCCCCAGGCGCTTCAGCAGCTTGGGCACGGCGAAGACCGGGCCTATGCCCATCTCGTCGGGCTCGCAGCCGGCCACGGCAAAACCCAGGAAGCGGCCCAGGGGCCGGAGGCCATGGGCCTGGGCATAGCGCTCGCTGGTCAGCACGCAGGCGCCGGCGCCGTCGGAAAACTGGCTGGCATTGCCGGCCGTGATCAGGCCGCCCGGCAGGGCCGAGCGCAGACCGCTGATGCCCTCCACCGTCGTGCCCTCGCGCAGGCCTTCGTCCACGCTGAGCGTGACTTCACGCGTCGTCAGGCCCAAGACCTTGTCGGCCACACCCATGGTGACGGCGATGGGCGCGATCTCGGCCGCGAAATAACCGGCCGCCTGAGCGGCGCAGGCGCGCTGCTGGCTTTGCGCGCCGTAGGCGTCCATGCGCTCGCGGCCGATCTGGTAGCGCTTGGCCACCTGCTCGGCCGTCTGCAACATATTCCAGTAGATCTCCGGCTTGGCTTTCAGCAGGTCCGGGTCGGTGATCATGTGGCGGTTGGCCTCGTTCTGCACGCAGGAGATGCTCTCCACCCCGCCGGCCACAAAGACCTCGCCCTCGCCCGCGATGATGCGCTGGGCGGCCAGGGCGATGGTCTGCAGGCCGCTGGAGCAGAAGCGGTTGATGGTGATGCCGCTGACCGTGACGGGCAGGCCGGCGCGCAAGGCGATCTGGCGGGCGATATTGCTGCCGGTGGCGCCCTCGGGCGTGGCGCAGCCCATCAGCACATCCTCGACCTCGGCGCCAGCGATGCCGGCCCGCTCGACGGCGGCCTTGACCACATGGCCGCCCAGGGTGGCGCCGTGCGTCAGATTGAAAGCGCCCTTCCAGCTCTTGGCCAAGGGCGTGCGGGCGGTGGAAACAATGAGGGCATTGCTCATGATGCGGCTTTCCTAATCTACGGCTTCAGGTGAATGACTTGCCTTCGGCAACCAGGCGCGCCAGCAGGGGCGCGGGCTGCCAGAACTCGCCGTCGTCCAGCGGGTTCCTGGCAAAGCGCTTCATGGCCTGCTGCACATTGAAGAGGCCTAGCGTGTCGGCATAGCACATGGGGCCGCCGCGCCACAGGGGGAAGCCATAGCCGCTCAGATAGACCATGTCCACATCCGAGGCGCGCTGAGCAATGCCCTCCTCCAGCAGATGGGCGGCCTCGTTGACCAGGGAGAAGACCAGGCGGTGGACGATCTCCTCGTCGCCGATCTGGCGCGGCGTGATGCCCAGTGCCGCACGATGCTGGTCCAACATCTTTGCCACCAGCTCGGAAGGAATGGCATCGCGCTTGCCCGGCGCGTAGTCGTACCAGCCGGCGCCGGTCTTCTGGCCGAAGCGGCCCAGCTCACAGAGCAGATCGGCGCTTTTGGAATAACGCAGCCCGGGCTTTTCTTGATAGCGGCGCTTGCGTATCGCCCAGCCGATGTCATTGCCGGCCAGGTCGCCCATGCGGAAGGGACCCATGGCAAAGCCGAATTTCTCAGCGGCACGGTCCACCTGGGCGGGGCTGCAGCCCTCGTCCAGCAAAAAGCCGGCCTGGCGGCTGTATTGCTCGATCATGCGGTTGCCGATGAAGCCGTCGCAGACGCCCGAGACCACCGCCGTCTTGCGTATCTTCTTGGCCAGGGCCATCACGGTGGCCAGCACGTCCTTGGCCGTGGCGGCGCCGCGCACCACCTCCAGCAGCCTCATCACATTGGCGGGGCTGAAGAAATGCAGGCCCACGACGTCCTGCGGGCGCCGGGTGAAGCCGGCGATCTTGTTGAGGTCCAGCGTCGAGGTGTTGGAGGCCAGGATGGCGCCGGGCTTCATCACCGCGTCCAGCTGCTTGAACACGGCCTCCTTGACCGCCATCTCCTCGAACACCGCCTCGATCACCAGATCGGCATCGGCGATCTCGGCATAGGCCAGCGTCGTGCTCAGCAAGGCCATGCGCTGCTGGTATTTGTCCTCCTTCAGCTTGCCCTTCTTGACCTGGGCCTCATAGTTCTTGCTGATGGTGGCCACACCCCGGTCCAGCGCGGCTTGCTGGGTTTCCAGCAGGGTGACGGGGAGGCCGGCATTCAGGAAGTTCATGGCGATGCCGCCGCCCATGGTGCCGGCGCCGATGACGGCCACCTTGGCGATGGGGCGCAGCGGCGTGCTGTCGGGCACGTCGGCGATCTTGGAGGCCGCACGCTCGGCAAAAAAGGCATGGCGCAAGGCCTTGGATTCGGGCGTCACCATCAGGGCGGCAAAGCCCTCGCGCTCGTTGCGGATGCCCTCGTCGAACCTCATATTCACCGCAGCCGCCACGGCCTCCAGGCAGCGCAGGGGCGCGGGGAAGTTCTTACTCATCGCGCCCACGCTGTTGCGGGCGAATTGAAAGAAGGCCTCCGGCTTGGCATGCTGTGCCTTCAGATCGCGCACGCGTGGCAGCGGGCGCTTGTCGGCCACCGCCTCGGCAAAGGCCAGGGCCTCCGCCAGCAGATCGCCCGTCAGCACCCGGTCAAACAGCTTCTGGCCGGGCACCTGGGCCAGCACTTCAGCGTTCACCGGCTCACCGCTAACAATCATATTCAGCGCAGGCTCCACCCCCAGCGCACGCGGCAGGCGCTGCGTGCCGCCAGCGCCTGGCAGCAGGCCCAGCTTGACCTCGGGCAGGGCGATCTTGCTGCCGGGGGCCACCACACGGTAGTGGCAGCCCAGGGCCAGCTCCAGGCCCCCCCCCATGCAGACGCTGTGGATCGCGGCCACCACCGGCTTGCTGCAGGCCTCGACCAGGGCGATCAGGCTCAGCAGATTGGGCTCGGCCAGGGCCAGGGGGCTGCCGAATTCCTTGATATCGGCACCGCCGGAAAAAGCCTTGCCGGCGCCGGTGATCAGCAAGGCCTTGACGGCGGCGTCGTTCTCGGCCTGCTCGATGGCCGCCGCTGCGGCCTTGCGAGTCTCGTAAGCCAGGCCGTTGACCGGCGGGTTGCTCAAGGTGATCACGGCCACGCTGCCGCGAACTTCGTAAATCGCTGTCATGCCTTGGGTCCTCTCATCGGGATGGGCTTGCCAGCCACTTGCAGCGGCCGGTCAAAAAAAGAACGCTCGTTCGATTCTAGACAGCAAACCCTGCACAAGCCTGTCCCAGCCGTGACAATGGGCCATGAGCACAAGCCCCAGGCCCAAGCGCAGCCGGCATTTGCAGGCCAGCGATGCACGCGCGCTGAGCCAACTGGCCGTGCAGGCCGGCACCGGCCTGACCCGGGTGGTGGAAGGCGTGCATCAATCGGTCTGGGACCGCCTGGGCGTGGCCGGTCCCGCCAAGGGCCGCACGGGCGGCGTCACCGGCCTGGTCTACCGCAGCCTCTACGGTGCGGCCGAGATGCTGGGCCGCGGCCTGGACCGGGCCTTGGCCGGCCTGGAGCCCTGGCTGGCGAAAAGCCTCAGCGATGAACTGGGCCGCCAGCATCTGCCGACGCCGGAACGCGAGGCCGTGCTGGCCGCCCTCAACGGCATCCTGGGCGACCATCTGCTGGCGAGCGACAACCCCTTGGCCAGCGGCATGAGCTTGCGCTGGCAGGGCCAGGTCCTGCAGGGCGGGCGCTGGCCCTCGGCCCAGCAGGTGGGGCCGCGCATCCTGCTGCTGGTGCACGGCCTGTGCATGAACGAACGGGCCTGGATGGGTGACGAGGCGCCGGGCCATATCGACAGCCCTGGCGGCAGCGAGATCAAGCATGGCGGCCATGTGCCGGCGCTGTGCGCCGCGGGCGGGCTCAACCCGGTTTATCTGCGCTACAACAGCGGCCTGCACATCTCGCAAAACGGCCACCGCCTGGCCGCGGCGCTGGAGCAATTGCTGGGGGGCTGGCCCAGGCCTGTGGAGGAGATCCGCGTGCTGGCCCACAGCATGGGCGGCCTGCTGATACGCAGCGCCGTGCACAGCGCGCAGACCCAGGGCATGGACTGGCCGGCGCGCCTGAGCCGCATCGTGTTCCTGGGCACGCCGCATCACGGTGCACCGCTGGAACGGGCCGGCCACGGGCTGGACCAGCTGCTGGGCAGCAGCAGCTTCACCGCGCCCCTGGCCAAGCTGGGCCAGCTGCGCAGCGCCGGCATCACCGATCTGCGCCACGGCAATGTGCTGGACGCCGACTGGCAGGGCCATGACCGCTTTGATCCCCGGCCCGATCAGCGCCAGCCCCTGCCCCTACCCGCTGGAGTTGACTGTTATGCCATCGCCGCCACCACCGCCGGCCGCCGCGGCAGCTTGAGCGAGCGCCTGCTGGGCGACGGTCTGGTGACGGTGGACAGCGCCCTGGGCCAGCACGAGGATGCGGCCCGCCATCTGCACTTCCCGGCCGCGCGGCGCTGGCTGGCCTACAAGACCAACCATATGGCCCTGCTGGACAGCCCGCGGGTGACGGAGCAGTTGCTGAAGTGGCTGGCTTGAATGGGCGTCGAGCTTCTGTTGCGCTGACTCCAGCTTCAGTCGCTGCGTCATTCTGTTGCCAAGGCCCTGCCGGGAGTTCGCCCCGACAGGGCCGTCGAACAAGACAAAAGTTGCGGACCCTACACCTCCAACCACTCCTTGCGGATATAGCTATTGGCGCGCAGCTCCTCCGGCGTGCCCTCGAAGACGATGCGGCCGTGGCCCATCACATAGCAGCGCTGCGAAATCTCCAGCGCGATGGCCAGCTTCTGCTCCACCAGCAGGACGGCAATGCCGCGCTCCTTCAGCGTCTTCAGATACTGGGCCACCAGCTCCACAATCATCGGCGCCAGGCCCTCGGTAGGCTCGTCGATCATGATCAGATCAGGGTCGCCCATCAGGCTGCGGCACAGGGTCAGCATCTGCTGCTCGCCGCCCGAGAGCACGCCGGCCTCGGTGTGCTGACGCTCCCGCAGGCGCGGGAACATGCGATACATATCCTCAAAACTCCAGCGCGGATTCCGCGCCCCCGATTTCTGACCTAACAGCAAATTCTGCTGCACCGTCAGCTTGGGGAAGATATCGCGGTTCTCGGGCACATAAGCCAGGCCCCAGTGGGCGATCTCATAGGCTTTGCGGCCCAGCAGCTCGCGCTCGCCGAACCTGATCGAGCCCTGGCCGTCGACCTGGCCCATGATGGTCTTGACCGTGGTCGAGCGGCCCGAGCCGTTGCGGCCCAGCAGGCTGACGATCTCGCCCGGCCTCAGCTCCATGCTGACACCATGCAGCACATGGCTTTTGCCATAGAAGGCGTGGACATTGTCCAGCTTCAAGATGCGCTCAGCCATGCGCCGCCTCCGCCAACACCGAGCCCAGATAGGCCTCCTGCACCCGCGCGTTGGCGCGCACCGCCTCGGGCGTGTCGAAGGCAATCACCTCGCCGTAGACCAGCACGGCGATCTTGTCGGCCAGGCCGAACACCACGCCCATATCGTGCTCCACGGTCAGCAAGGTCTTGCCCTCGGTGACCTCGCGGATCAGTTGGATGAAGCGCTGCGTCTCGCTCTTGCTCATGCCGGCCGTGGGCTCGTCCAGCAGGATGACGCTGGAGCCGCCGGCGATGGTGATGCCTATCTCCAGCGCCCGCGCCTCGGCGTAGCTGAGGTTCATGGCCAGCACATCGCGGCGGCGGTCCAGCTTGATCATCGCCAGCACCTGCTCGGCTCGCTCGTTAGCATCCTCCAGATCGGCCAGGAACTTCCAGAAGGCATAGCGATGGCCCAGGCTCCAGAGCACGGCGCAGCGGATGTTCTCGAACACCGAGAGCCGGGTGAAGAGATTGGAGACCTGGAAACTGCGCGCGAGCCCGCGGCGGTTGATCTGGTAGGGCGGCAGGCCGGCGATGCGCTCACCGTGCAGGCGAATCTCGCCGCTGCTGGGCGCAAAGCGGCCGCTGATCAGATTGAAGAGCGTGGACTTGCCCGCCCCATTCGGCCCGATGACGGCAACCCGCTCGCCCGCCCTCACCTGCAGCTGGGCGCCGCGAATGATCTCGGTCTTGCCAAAGTTTTTGCGCAGGTCCAGCAGTTCCAGGGCATAACTCGTGCTCACAGCAGCTCCCGGCGTTTGATTTCTTTTTCGATCTCTTCCTGCGTCTCGTCCCACTCGCGCTTGAACTGGCGGCGCGAAAGCTCGAACAGGCCTAGGCCCACGGCCATCAGCAGGCCGGCCCCCACCCAGGCGTCGATGGCGCTGCTGTCCATGCCCACCCCCAGAAAGCGCAGCTTGGGGCCCAGGGCCTCGTTCAGCTGGCGGTGGTAGAGCATTTCAATCATGGCCGCCGCGCCCGCCAGCACGGCCAGGGCCGTACCGCCCAGGGCCAGATAGGCGGGCAAAAGCTTGCGCAGCTTGCCGAAAGCGGCCACCCGCAGATTCATCATGATCAGGCTGGCAAAACCGCCCGGCGCATACATGACCATGAAGACAAAGATCAGGCCCAGGTAGAGCAGCCAGGCCTTGGTCAGCTCGGACAAGAGCACCAGGGCCACCACCATCAACAGCGCGCCGATGATGGGCCCGAAGAAAAAGGTGGCGCCGCCCAGAAAGGTGAAGAGCAGATAGGCGCCCGAGCGCGCCGCCCCCACCACCTCGGCCGTGACGATCTCGAAGTTCAGCGCCGCCAGACCACCCGCGATGCCGGCGAACAGGCCCGAGATCATGAAGGCCAGATAACGCACCCATTGCGTGTCATAGCCGATGAAGGCGACGCGCTCGGGGTTGTCACGCACGGCATTGAGCATGCGGCCCAAGGGCGTGCGGGTGAAGGCAAACATCAGGGCGGTGCAGACAAAGCAGTAAAACGCGATCAGGTAATAGACCTGGACCTGCGGGCCGAAGCTGATGCCCAGCACGGCGCGGCCGACCACCCGATTGCCCGTCACCCCGCCCTCGCCGCCGAAGAACTCGGGCAGCATCAGGGACATGGACCAGATCAGCTCGGCCAGGCCCAGGGTGATCATGGCGAAGGGCGTGCCGGCTTTTTTGGTCGAGACATAGCCGAACAAGGCGGCAAAGAACAAGCCCGCCAGGCCGCCCGCCAGCGGCACCAGGCTGACCGGCAGGGCCAGCGTGCCGGCGCTAACGGCGTTGAGGGTGTGCATGGCCAGAAAGCCGCCCAGGCCGCTGTAGATGGCATGGCCAAAGCTGAGCATGCCGCCCTGGCCCAGCAAGATGTTGTAGGCCAGGCAGGCGATGATGGCAATGCCGATCTGGCTCAGCAAAGCCTGGGCCAGGCTGCTGGTCCACAGCAGGGGCGCCACGATCAGCATCAGGGCATAAACACCCCAGACCAGCCAGCGGCCGACGTTGAGGGGTTTGAAATGGAACTCGCGCGCCACGTTCAATCCTCCCGCTTGCCCAGCAAGCCCTTGGGCCGGAAGATCAGGATCAAGACCATCAGCAGATAGGGCAGGATGGGCGCCACCTCGGCCATGGACAGACGCAGCAAGGGGTAGCCCGGCGTCTGCGGCGTGATAGGCAAGCCCCAGCCGGTGAGCAGGCTGGCCAGGGAGCCGTTCACCGTCAACGGCAGGGTTTGCAGCAGGCCGATCAAGAGCGAGCCCACAAAAGCCCCGGCCAGCGAACCCACCCCGCCCACCACCACGACCACAAAGATGATGGAGCCGACGATGGCCGCCATATGGGGCTCGGTGACAAAGGTGATGCCGCCGATGACCCCCGCCAGGGCCGCCAGCGCGCAGCCGCTGCCGAACACCAGCATCAGCACACGCGGCACGTTATGGCCCAGGGCCTCGGCCATCTCCGGGTGGGTCAGCGCGGCCTGGATCACCAGGCCGATGCGGGTCCGGGTCAGCAGCAGCCACAGGGCCAAGAGCATGGCCAGGGCCACGCCCATCATGAAGAAACGGGTCAGCGGAAAGGTGGAACAGGCGGCCGCCGCACACAGCGCCGGCCCCGCCGCCCCCCAGACCAGGGACAGGCCCTGGGCGGGGCTCTGGACGATGGTGAAGGCCGAGCCCTGCAGGGCCGGTGGCGGACCGAAGGGCACGGCCGTGTGGCCCCAGATCAGCTGCACCAACTCCAGCAGCACATAGGACAGGCCGAAGGTGATCAAGAGCTCGGGCACATGGCCGAATTTGTGCACCCGCCGCAAGGCCATGCGCTCAAAGCCGGCGCCCAAGACCCCCACCAACAAGGGCGCCAGGATCAGCGCCGGCCAAAAGCCCAGCGCGCCCACCAGACTGTAGGCCAGGTAGGCGCCCAGCATATAAAAGCTGGCATGGGCGAAATTGAGCACGCCCATCATGCTGAAGATCAGGGTCAGGCCCGAGCTCAGCATGAAGAGCAGCAGGCCCGAGGACAGGCCGTTCAGCAGATTGATGAGGACCTGATCCACGGCGGCTCAGGAGGGGCGCTTCATCTGGCAGGAGGTCGGCGTGGAGGAGACATAGGACTCATAGGTCTTGACCGGCGCCAGGGTATAGCCCGTGCCCTCGGGCGAGTAAGGGTATTTGGCATCGGCCTTCTGCCACACCGAGATATAGAGCGGCTGCTGCAGCTGGTGGTCGGTCTTGCGCATCTCCACCTCGCCACCAAAGCTCTGCACCTTCAGCCCTTCCAGGGCCGCCGCCACCTTGACCGGATCGGTGCTCTTGGCCTTGGCCATGGCCGCGCCCAGCAGGCTGTAGATGTGGATGACGGTGCCGGTGTAGAAATCGTCCTTGAAGCGGGTCTGGAACTCCGTCATCCACTTGCCCATCTGCCCGCCCATGTTGTAGTGGTTGTAGGCCACCTGGTAGACCCGGCCCGCGCCATTGGCGCCCAGGGCCGTGGGCGTGCCGGTGACGCCGGCGTAGTAGGTGAAGAACTTACCCTGGTAACCGGCCTCATTGGCCGCCTTGACCAGCAGGGACAGGTCAGACCCCCAGTTGCCGGTGATGACGGTGTCGGCCCCCGCGGCCTTGATCTTGGCCACATAGGGCGCGAAGTCGCGCACCTGGGCCAGGGGGTGGAGGTCCTCGCCGACGATCTGTACATCGGGCCGCTTGCGCGCCAGCATCTCCTTGGCGTACTTGGCCACCTGCTGGCCGTGGGCATAGTTTTGGTTCAGCAGAAAGACCTTCTTGACGTCCGCCTGGTCTTTCAGAAAGGTGGTGATGGCCTCCATCTTCATGGAGGTGTCGGCGTCCATGCGGAAGTGCCAGTAGCTGCACTTGCTATTGGTCAGGTCGGGGTCCACCGCGGCGTGGTTGAGGTAGAGCACCTCCTTGCCGGGGTTGCGCTCATTGTGCTTGTTGACCGCGTCCACCAGGGCCAGGGCCACGCTGGAGCCATTGCCCTGGCTGATATAGCGCACGCCCTGATCGATGGCGGACTTGAGGGCATTGAGCGACTCGGCCGGGCTCAGCTTGTTGTCGATGGCGATGATCTCGAACTTCACCCCGGCCGGGTTGCTGGCGTTGAACTTCTCGGCAAAGAACTGGAAGCTCTTCACCTGGTTCTGCCCCACCGGCCCCATCAGGCCGGAGAGCGGGTCTATCCAGGCGATCTTGACCGTCTCACCCTTTTGCGCAAAGGCCGCCGCCCCGCTCAGCAGCAGCGCAGCAATCACGGTGTTCTTCAGCAGATGTTGGGCAGCAAGCATCGAAGTCTCCTGTGGATGGACGGACATGGAAGGGGACGGCGGCGGCCCGCAGCGGCCGCCCTGCCTCGCGGGCATCAGAGGCCCGGCAGGCGATGGCTCTTGAACTGATCGCGCAGGCGCAGCTTCTGGATCTTGCCGGTGGCGGTGTGCGGAATCTCGCTGACAAACACCACGTCGTCGGGGATCTGCCAGCTGGCGATGCGGCCCTCGAAGAAGGCCAGCAACTGCTCGCGCGTCAGCTCGGCCTCGGGCTTTTTGATCACCACCAGCAAGGGCCGCTCATCCCATTTGGGATGGGCACAGGCGATCACGGCAGCCTCGAACACGGCCGGGTGGGCCATGGCGATGTTCTCCAGTTCGATGGAGCTGATCCACTCGCCGCCCGACTTGATCACGTCCTTGCTGCGGTCGGTGATTTGCATAAAGCCGTAGTCATCGATGCTGGCCACATCGCCGGTGGGGAACCAGCCCGGCTCGCCGTCCAGGCTTTGCAGCGGCGAGCTGTGTTCGCCGTAATAGCTGTCTATCACCCAATGGCCGCGCACCAGCAGATTGCCCGTGACCTGGCCGTCCCAGGGCAGGGCCTGACCGGCATCGTCGGCAATCGCCATATCGATGCCGAACACCGCCTTGCCCTGTTTTTCAAGCAGGCGCTGCTGCGCCTCCTTGGGCAGCTGCAGCTGCTTGGCGCTGAGCTTGGACAGCGTGCCTATGGGCGAGAGCTCGGTCATGCCCCAGGCGTGGATGACCTCGACGCCATAGTCCTCTTGCAAGCTCTTCATCATGGCCGGCGGGCAGGCCGAACCGCCGATGACGGTGCGCTTGAAGCTGCTGAACTTGAGATTGTTGGCCTTCACATAATTGAGCAGGCCCAGCCACACGGTGGGCACGCCGGCGCTGAAGGTTACGCCCTCGCTCTCGAACAGCTCGTAGAGCGATTGGCCATCCAGAAACGGCCCGGGCATCACCAGCTTGCAGCCGATCAGCGCGCAGCTATAGGGCAGGCCCCAGGCGTTGACGTGGAACATGGGGACGACGGGCAGGATCACATCGCGGGCCGAGCAGTCCAGCGCGTCCGGCAGGGCCGAGGCATAGGTGTGCAGCAGCGTGGAGCGATGGCTGTAGACGGCGCCCTTGGGGTGGCCCGTCGTGCCCGAGGTGTAGCACAGCGAGCAGGCGGTGTTCTCGTCGAACTCGGGCCAGGCATAACGGCCATCCTCGGCGTCCAGCAGCTCGTCATAGCAAAGCAGGCCGGCCAGCGTGGTCTGGGCCGGCATATGGGCGCGGTCCGTCATCACGATGAAGTGCTTGATGCTGGGCAGGCCGGGGGCCAGCTTCTCCACCAGGGGCAGCAGATTGAGGTCGAAGCACAGCACCGAGTCCTGCGCGTCGTTGGCGATCCAGGCGATCTGCTCGGGAAAAAGGCGGGGGTTGATGGTGTGGCAGACCAGGCCGGAGCCCGAGCTGCCGTAATAGATTTCCAGATGCCGGTAGCCATTCCAGGCCAACGTGCCAACGCGGTCGCCGGGCTGGAGCCCCAAGCGAGCCAGGGCCTGGGCGAGTTGGCGGCTGCGCCGCTCGGCCGCCGCCCAGGTGGTGCGATGCAGATCGCCCTCGACCCGTTTGCTGACGATTTCGGTGTCCCCGGCATGCCGGGCGGCATGCTTGATCAAGGACGAAATCAGCAGCGGCATCGCCATCATCTGACCCATCAACGCCATCACCTGTCTCCTTTGCTTTGAGCCCCCGTGCGTGGCCGGAAGCCTTGTTGCCGCCGAGTCTATGCCGGCATTGATCGCCCCCATAGTCACCCGCGTTACACCTTCAGGGCAAGTCCTCTAGGGGTATTCACCGGCGCTGAGCGCCACTGTCGGCGGGTGCCAAGACCACAGCCCTGCAAGGCCGGCAGGGCCTGACTACACTGGCCCGCACTCTCCCTCAGCCCGGCCGCGAGGCCCCGACGACCATGAGCCCCAAACCCATCCAGGATCCCAGCTACGCCGTGCAGAAAAGCGACGCCGAATGGCGCGCCCAGCTCGACCCCATGCAATACCAGGTCGCCCGCCATGCCGCCACCGAGCGCGCCTTCAGCGGCAAGTACTGGGACCACTTCGAGGACGGCCGCTACCTCTGCGTGGGCTGTGGCACGCCCTTGTTCGAGGCCCAGACCAAGTTCGACGCCGGCTGCGGCTGGCCCAGCTATTACGCGCCGATCAACGGCGAGGTGGTCGAGCGGGTGGTGGACCCAAGCCATGGCATGGTGCGCGTCGAGGTGCGCTGCAACAACTGCGGCTCGCACCTGGGCCATGTCTTCCCCGACGGCCCCGAACCCACCGGCGAGCGCTTCTGCATCAACTCGGCCGCGATAGACTTCAAGCCCTCGCGCTGACCGCCCCCTGCCCTCGATGAAGCTCCTGCTCGATTTCCTACCGCTGATCCTGTTCTTCGGCACCTTCAAATACGCCGACAGCCACAAGGCCTGGGCAGCGGCCTTCGCCACCGAGCATCTGGGCTTTCTGGTCTCGGGCGGCCAGGTCGGGCTGGACGAAGGCCCGGTGCTGCTGGCCACCCTGGTGGTGATGGTCGCCACCCTGCTGCAGGCCCTGATCACCAAATTGCGCGGCAAGAAGATCGACCTGATGCTGTGGATCAGCCTGGGCCTGGTCGTCAGCCTGGGCGGCGCCACCATCTGGTTCCACAACGAGACCTTCATCAAGTGGAAGCCCACCGGCCTCTACTGGGCCATGGCCTTGGTGTTCTGGGCCGCGCAGGCCTTCTTCGGCAAAAACCTGCTGAAGTCCATGCTGGGCAAGGACCTGGACTTGCCGGCAGCGGTGTGGAAGAACCTCAACCGCGCCTGGGTGCTGTTCTTCGCCGCCATGGGCGTGCTCAATCTTTATGTGGCCTACAACTTCTCCACCGCGGACTGGGCCAATTTCAAGGTCTTTGGCGTGACCGGCCTGATCATTCTTTTCACCCTGGGCCAGGGCGTTTACCTGAGCCGCCATCTGACGCCGCCGGCCGATGAGGGCGACGACGCCCAGCCTGCCAGCACCGACTCCAAGCCCCTGCCATGAACCCAAGCCCAATCACCCCCAAGGCCTCCCTGGCCGAAATGGAAACCCGCCTGCGCCAGGCCCTGGCACCGAGCGAGCTGCGGCTGCAGGACGACAGCCACCAACATGCCGGACACGCTGGCGCGCGCGAGGGCGGGCATTACAGCCTGCTCATCGTCAGCGAACGCTTTAGCGGCCTGAACCGCGTGGCGCGCCATCGGCTCGTATATCATGCCCTCGGTGAGCTGATGCAGCAGGGCATCCACGCGCTGGCAATTGATGCCCGCGCAGCGGACGAACGCTGATTCGGCTCTTCAAAAGCGTTTGACCTTCACCGCATCCGACCCCTATCTCTGCGCCTCAGGCGCAGTTTTTTCACCTAAAGCCCATGCCCATGAAGAAGTTTGTGCTCGCCGCCTCCGTCGCGGCCCTGTCCGCTGCGCTCCTGCCCATGTCGGCCAGCGCGCAAAACGTTGCCATCGTCAATGGCAAGCCCGTGCCCAAGGCACGTGTTGAACAGCTGATCAACCAGGTGGTCAAGGGCGGCCAACAACAGCGCTCGCCCGAGCTGGAAGCCCAGGTCAAGGACGAAGTCGTGCTGCGTGAAATCTTCATGCAGGAAGCCGAGAAGCGCGGCATCCCCGCCTCCAGCGACTACAAGCTGCAGATGGAAATGGCCCGCCAAAGCCTGCTGATCCGCGAACTGTTCGCCGACTACGCCAAAAAGAACCCCGTCAGCGACGCCGATGCCAAGGCCGAGTACGACAAGTTCAAGGCCCAGAACAGCGGCCAGGAATTCCGTGCCCGCCACATCCTGGTGGAAAAGGAAGACGAAGCCATCGCCCTGATCAAGCAGATCAACGGCGGCGCCAAGTTCGAAGACCTGGCCAAGGCCAGCTCCAAGGATCCCGGCTCGGCCGTCAACGGCGGCGATCTGGACTGGGCCAATGGCAATAGCTATGTGCCCGAGTTCACCAAGGCCCTGAGCGAGCTGAAGAAGGGCGAGATGACCCAGAACCCGGTGAAGTCGCAGTTCGGCTTCCACATCATCAAGCTGGAAGACTCGCGCGAAGCGCAGTTCCCCGCCTTTGATGACGTCAAGGCCCAGATCGTGCAGCGCCTGAACCAGCAAAAGGTTGCCGGCTTCCAGCAAGAGCTGCGCGAAAAGGCCAAGACCGACTACAAGTTCTCGCGCTAACGAGAAAGCTGACCGGGGCACCCAGGAGTCTGTCGGACTTGGGAATCGCCGGCGAGAAATCGACCGCAGCGGTCCATTTTTTACCGGCTTTTTGCCCCATAGCTGAGCTATGGGGCTGCAAATCCGGCAAAAACTGGCCTCGCTGGGGCCGATTCCCGCTGTCGGCGACCCAAGCCCGACAGACTCCTGGCGCCCCGCTTCAGAACTGCCCGCACGCGGCCCGCCCCAAGCCCGACAGGCTCCTGGCCCGCGCGGGCGTTTTTGCATCTGCACCCAAGAGACTCCCGTGCCCGCCACCCGCTTCGCTCGCCGCATCCTGCCCCACCCCGATGTCTTGGCCAAGACGCCGGGCCTGCGCTGGCTGGGCAATTACCTGGGCCCGCGCCCCTGGCTGTGGGTGGCGCATCGGCGCCGGGTCGCGCTGGGCGCCGGCCTGGGCCTGGCCGTGGGGGTGATCCCCCTGCCCACGCAAATGCCCCTGGCCGCCGCCGCGGCGATTCTGTTCCGCGGCAATGTGGCGGCGGCCGTGGCCGCCACCTGGATCACCAATCCCTTCACCCTGCTGCCGATCTGGAGCCTGGCCATCTTTCTGGGCCGCCTCGTCTCGGGACACGACGGCCCCATCGCCACGCCCGAGATGCTGGCCCTGGACTGGAGCCACCCCGACACCTGGCTGCCCTCGCTCTGGCTGTGGGTGCAGGCCCTGGGCACGCCCTTGCTGATCGGCCTGCCCCTGGCCGGCCTGGTGCTGGGCAGCCTGCTTTATCTGCTGGTCTACTTCGCCTGGTGGGCCGTCATCCGCGGCGAGCGCTGGCGCCGGCTGCGCGAACGCGCGCGCCAACGAAAAACCTAGGCGGAGAGCTTTTCCTCGTCCTGCACCAGCCGGCCGGCCTCGATGCGCAGCTGGCGCTCGCAGCGCTGGGCGATTTGCGTGTCATGCGTCACCAGCACCAGGGTGGTGCCGGCCTCGCGGTTGAGCTCGAACATCAAGGCCATCACGGCGGCGCCGGTGGCGAAGTCCAGGCTGCCGGTGGGCTCGTCGGCCAGCAGCAGGGCCGGCCGCTGCACAAAGGCCCGCGCCAACGCCACCCGCTGCTGCTCGCCGCCCGACAGCACGCGCGGATAGTGGCTCAGGCGCTGAGCCAGGCCCACCCGGCCCAGCATCTGCGTGGCCAGGGTGCGCGCCTCGCGCTCGCCACGCAACTCCAGCGGCAGCATGACGTTTTCCAGCGCCGTCAGATTGGGCAGCAGCTGAAAGCTCTGGAACACAAAGCCCAGCTGGGCGCCGCGCAGAGCGGCGCGCTGGTCTTCGCTGAGGGCAAAAATGTCCTCGCCACCAAGCCTCACCGTGCCGCTGCTGGGCCTGTCCAGCCCCGCCAGAATCGCCAGCAAGGTGCTCTTGCCCGAACCCGAGGCGCCGACGATGGCGACCGACTCCTGCGCCCGCAGCGTGAAGGAGATGTCATGCAGAATGCTCAGCTCGCCGCTGGCGTCCTGCACTTTTTTGCAGATCTTGTCGACGGCGACCACCGGAACACCGGCAGCGGTATGTGTTTGGGACATGGAAAGAGACCTGATGAAGACGACAAAGGCCGAGACGCTGGGCTCGCCGGGGCGGCGCAGCCTCGCCAAGAACTTGCTGCACTTTAGCCTGTGGGCCAAGGCCCTGATGCTGCCGGGTCTTGCGCGTGCGAACAGCGCCAAGATCCTGGTGCTGGGCGACAGCCTCTCGGCCGAATACGGCCTGGCGCGTGGCACGGGCTGGGTGGCCTTGCTGACGCAAAGGCTGCAGGAACAAAAATCGTCCTACACCGTGCAGAACGCCAGCATCAGCGGCGACACCACGGCCGGCGGCCGCGCCCGCCTGCCCGCCTTGCTGAAGCAGCACCAGCCGGCCATCGTCATCATCGAGCTGGGCGGCAACGACGCCTTGCGCGGCCTGGCACTGGCCAGCACACGCGAGAATCTGCTGGCCATGACGCGTGCGGCCAAGGCGGCCGGTGCCAAGGTCTTGCTGGCCGGCATGCAGCTGCCGCCCAATTACGGCGCCAGCTACGGGCGCGAGTTCGCCGCCCTGTTCGGCGAGGTAGCCAAGGCCGAGAAGACGGCCTTGCTACCCTTTTTGCTGAGCGGTATCGCCGATCGCCCCGACGCGCTGGACTGGTTCCAGAGCGATCGCATCCACCCGCTGGCCAAAGCCCATCCGCAGATGCTTGAGAACGTCTGGGCCCGGCTCAAACCGCTGCTGAAATAAGGCGTCAGCGCTTGTCCTGCTCCGTCCCGCCTCGGCGCGGCGGGCCATTGGCCTCGCCGCGGCTCGGGCCTTGCTGCTGCTGTGCCACCGGAGCTGCGGGTGGCGGGCTGGGCGGGCGCGCCTCGGGCGCGCGCTGGGGCAGATCCATGGCACGGGCCCGCTCGGGCTGGCGCTCGATCTGACGCTCCATCGGTCGCTCCATCGGCCGCTCCATCTGCCGCTCTTGCTGGCGCTCAAACGCCGGGCTGCGAGTCGGGCCGCTGCGATCCATCGACGGCTCCATCCGCCGCTCGATGTTGCGCTCCTGATTGCGTTCTTGATTGCGCTCGGCGTTCCGTTCCCAGCTCCGCTCGCGTGAGTCGGCCGACCGCTGCGGCAGGCCGTTATTCAGCACCGGCGGCTGCTGAGCTTGTGGCTGTTGTTGTGGCTGTTGTTGTGGCTGAGGCTGAACCGCCTGGTTCTGCGGTGGGTTCTGACGTGCTTCTTGTTCCCGGTTGCCACGCCAAGGCAGATCGGCCGGGCGACCCGGGTTCGGGTTCGGATTCACGACCTGGCCCGCCTGGCTGGGCAAAGCCGCGTTGCGCACCGGCTCGGGGCCGGCGAAATCGCGTTCCCGTTCGCGTTCGCGGCGGCCGGCGTTTTCGCTGCGCCAGGGCATGCCGGCGCCGTTACCCTCGGCAAGCGGCCGGTTGGTCGTCTGCGGCGTGCTGGCCTCGTTGCCGGGCCGCTGCGGCAAAAAGCCTTGCAGCTCATTGCGGGCCGGCGCCGTGGGCAGGGCTCGCACAGGCCCCAGCTCGGCCACCGGCATGGGCCGGGCCGGGCCGCCCTGGCCAGGCAGATAACTGACGGCACCAAACACCTCGCGATTGCGATGGGGGCGCTGCACCGTCACCGGATCGCGTTCGTAATTAAGCCTGTGCTCGTAGCCCGGGCTGTGGCGATAACCCGGCACATAAACCTCACGCGGCGCCAGCGGATACCAGCCGTAGCGCGGCGGCGGGCGGCTATTGCCAATGCTCACACCCACGCTGACGCCGCCCCCCACCCAGGCCACCAAGGCCGGGGCATAGACCGGGCGCAGCACATAAGAGCCCGGCGCCCAGCACCAGCGATTGCCCCAGTGCACCCAGCGGCCGTAGTGGAAGGGCGCGAAGCCCCAGGGCGCATCGTCCACCCAGCTCCAGCCCCAGTGCACCGTCCAGGCCCAGCGGCCGTAGCGGTAAGGAGCCCAGTCGGCCAGCACGACGGTGGGAATCCAGATGGCGCCGTACTCGGGCGACTGCTCCCAGCGGCCATGGCGATCCAGGTCCTCGGCACCCGTCATCTCGGGCGACACATAACGTTGGGTCACGGTGGGCAGCCGGTCGCCCTCGGCCCGGCTTTGCGCCAGCACCCAGTCGGAAAAGCTGTCGCCCTGCAGGCGCTGCCTCTCGGCGCGCGGGCCATTGGCCCACCACAGCTCGGCCTGCTCACCGCCCTCCAGCCAGACGGGTGGCACATCGCCCCCTCGGCCAGACTCAAAGCGCAGCCGGCCCTGCAAGGCGTAGACCTTGCTGCCGCGGTCCAGCTGCTCGACCCGGTACAGGCCCTCGCGCTCGGCAAAACTCATGCCCTCGCGGGTCTGCACCTTGTACTCGGCCACGGCCTCCGGCGAGCGCAGGCGCAGGCCCAGATCACCGCGGGCCAGTTGCAGCAGCACACGGCCCTCGTCAAGTTGGGTGAATTCGAGATCGCTGCGCTCGTCCACCCACAAGCTGGTGGAGCCCACGCGCAGGCTCACGCGCGAGCGCTCATCGGTGCGCAGGCGGTCGCCCTCGGCCACGGTCTGGTTGCGCAGCAGGCGCACCCATTCCCTGCGCTCGGCGTCGAAGAGCCAGGCATCGCCCACCACCTCGGCCACCCGGCCCGCCCGCATGGGTGGATCGGCCAGGGCCGGCTTGGCCGCCAGCAGGGCCAGGCCCAGCAGCAGGCCCAGGCACAGGCGCTGGAAGAGGGTTTGTTGTCCCTGTGAATTGGCCGTCAGCGGCCAGGCGGCAGCATTTGATCGCGTCATGCTTTGCTCCTTGTCGTGGCAGCTGAACGCTTGAGCCCGCCCATCTGCCGACAGGACTTACAAACTATTTCAATCGCTTTTCCTCAATCGTCGGCCGCCGGGTCCAGTTCAGGAAACAGTACCGAGGTGTAGCCAAAGCGGCTGAAGTCCTTGACCCGCATGGGGTAGAGAACGCCTTGCAGATGGTCGCACTCGTGCTGAACCACCCGGGCATGAAAACCCTCGGCCTCGCGCTCGAAAGGCTGGCCTTCGGCATCGAAGCCGCTGTAACGCAGGCGCGCAAAACGCTCCACCACGCCGCGCAGGCCCGGCACCGACAGACAACCCTCCCAGCCCTCCTCCAGCTGATCGGACAGGGGCGTGATGACAGGGTTGATCAGGACCGTGGGCGGCACCGGCGGCGCATCGGGGTAACGCACATTGCTCTGGTAGCCAAAAATCAGCAACTGCAGATCCACACCGATCTGCGGTGCGGCCAGGCCGGCGCCGTTGGCGGCTTTCATGGTGTCGAACATATCGGCAATCAGCGCGCGCAACTCGGGCGTGCCGAAGTTGCTCACGGGCTGCGCCACCCGCAGCAGGCGCGGGTCGCCCATCTTCAAAATCTCGCGCACCGTCATCGGCTGCCTCTCATCCTTGGGTTATCGTTGTTCGCATGATTCTAGGAGTCAGCAAAGATGAATCTGGACTTTGTCGAAGACCTGGGCCATGGCATCTACGCCATCGACACCGGCTTCCAGCGCCCGCGCTTCGACGCGGCCTATCTGATGGTTGAAAAGGGCCGTGCCGCCTTCATCGACACCGGCACCAACCATGCCGTGCCGCGCCTGCTGGCGGCATTGCAGGCCCTGGGTTTGAAGCCAGACGCGGTGGACTGGGTCATCCCCACCCATGTGCATCTGGACCATGCCGGCGGCGTGGGCCTGTTGATGCAGCATCTGCCTCAAGCCCGCCTGCTGGTCCACCCACGCGGCCAACGCCATATGATCGACCCCAGCGCCCTGTGGGCCGGCGCCCTGGCCGTTTACGGCGAGGCAGAAATGCTGCGTTCCTACGGCCAGTTGCTGCCCGTCGACGAGGCGCGCACCCTGGCTAGCCGGGACGAGATGCAGATCGACTTGGGCGGCCGGCCCTTGCTGCTGCTCGACACCCCGGGCCACGCCCGCCACCACCACTGCATCTGGGATGCCCGCAGCCGCGGCTGGTTCAGCGGCGACACCTTCGGCCTCAGCTACCGCGAATTTGACAGCGAGCAAGGCCCCTGGCTGATGCCCACCAGCACGCCGGTGCAGTTCGAGCCCGAGGCGCTGCGCGCCTCCATCGCCCGCCTGCTGAGCCATGAGCCCGAGTCCATGTATCTGACGCATTACGGCCGCGTCGGCTCACCCAAGGCCTTGAGCCTGGGGCTTTTGCGCCTGCTGGAAGCCAGCGTGGCCCTGGCCCACCGGGTGGCCCGCTCGCCCGAGCGCCACGCCCTGCTCAAGCAGGGCTTGAGCACGCTCTACCTCGGCAGCCTGGAGGCCCATGGCTGCGGCGCGCGGCTGAGCCCGGAGGCGCAGCTGGAGCTGCTGCAGATGGACATCGAGCTGAATGCGCAAGGTATAGGCGTTTGGCTGGACAAATTGAAATGAAACTCCAAATTCAAATACGACCACAGAGACACAGAGACACAGAGGAATTCGGAGCTGGTTTTCTCTGTGTCTCTGTGACTCTGTGGTTGACTTTTTGTACTTGGTTTCAGGCGTCGCGGGTAGCGCGCAGCGCCATGGATAACTGATATGAGCCTGCAGCCCTTGAAAATCCTGCTGGTGGACGACCACCTGCTGCTGGCCGAGGCCCTGGCCAGCCTGATTGAGGCTCGCTTCCCCGAGGTCGAGCTGTGGCATGCGGCCAGCCTGGGCCAGGCCCTGGCCCAGCTGGACGAGGACAAGGACGAAAGCCTGGACCTGGTGCTGCTGGACCTGGGCCTGCCCGATGCCAGCGGCTTGCAAGCCCTGCAGCGCATACGCGCGCAAGCGCCCGGGCTGCGCCTGGTCGTGCTTTCGGCCGATGACAGGGCCGAGACCGTGCAGGCCGCCATCGAGCTGGGCGCCAGCGGCTTTGTGCCCAAGCAGGCCAGCAGCCAGCAGCTGCTGCAGGCCCTGGTCGAGACCTTGCAGGGCGGCATCAATCTGCCCGCCAACCTGCTGGCCACGGCCCCACCCATGGCCGGCCCGCCCGAGCTGACGCCGCGCCAGCACGATGTGCTGCAGCTGCTCTTGCAAGGCCGGTCCAACAAGCTGATCTGCCGCCAGCTGGGCCTGTCGGAGTCCTCGGTCAAGACCCATCTGGAGGCCGTCTATCGCCGCCTGGGCGTCAGCAGCCGCACCCAGGCCGTGGTGCAGGCCGCGCGCCTGGGCCTCAAGCTCAAAACGCCGGCTCAGGACGCCAGCAGGCGCTGAATAGCCGCCGCCAGCTGCTCGGCGCGGAAAGGCTTGTGCAAGACCGGCAGACCGCTGGCGGCCAGCTCGGCCAGGTCCGCGGGCGCCGTGTTGCCGGTCAGGATCAGGGCCGGCAGGCCGGCCCCGTGGGCGGCGCGCAGGGCCGCCACCACGTCCAGGCCATTGCCGCCGGGCAGGCGCATATCGCTGATGAGGAGGGCCGGTGCCGGCAGCTCGCCCCGGGCCAGCGCGGCCCGCAGATCTGCCGGGCTCTCGAACAGGCTGAGCCGCGCGCCCCAACCGCGCAGGCGCTGGGCCAGGGCCTCGCGCACGCCCGCGTCGTCCTCCACCAGGCAGATCTGGCGCTGCCGCAGATCGGGCTCGGCCGCCAGGGCTTGGGCCGGCGCCGCCGCCATGCCCGGCGCTTGCAGGGCCGCGGCCGGCAGCACAAAGCTGAAGCAGGAGCCCCGGCCCGGCACCGAGCGCAACAAAACCTCGCAACCCTGCAGCGC
This sequence comes from Roseateles oligotrophus, assembly GCF_014204525.1. Taxonomy (GTDB): domain Bacteria; phylum Pseudomonadota; class Gammaproteobacteria; order Burkholderiales; family Burkholderiaceae_C; genus Paucibacter_A; species Paucibacter_A oligotrophus_A. Next base: position 69,311 of record NZ_JACHLP010000009.1, on the reverse strand, counting down.
CGCCGCCCGCTTGACGATGGCCAGGCCCAGACCCAGGCCCTGGATGCGCTGGCGTTGCGGGTTATCCAGCTGCACAAAATCCTCGAAGACGCGGGCCTGCTGCGCCGCCGCGATGCCGGGTCCGCTGTCATGCACGGCCAGGCGCCAGCCAGCGCCTTGGCGGCGCACGGCCACCAGCACGCCGCCGCTCTCGGTATAGCGCAGGGCGTTGACGACCAGATTGCGCAGCATCTGCTCGATCAGCACCGCATCGCCCAGCACGCAGGCCGCGGGCGGCACCCGCAGGCGCAGGCGCAAGCCCTTGGCCCGCGCCGCCTCGCTCTCATGGGTGGCCACGGCCTGCACCAGAGCCTGCAAGCCCACCGGCTCGCGCCGCACGCGCAGGCCGCTGCCCTCCAGGCGCGAGAGGTCCAGCAAGCCCGCCAGCAACGACTCCATGGCCGCCACCGCCTCGTCCACCCGCGCCACCAGGCGCTGCTGGGCGGGCGACTGCAGCTGCTCGCGCAGCACGCCGATCAAGAGACCTATGGTCACCATGGGCTGGCGCAAATCATGGCTGGCGGCGGCCAGGAAGCGGCTCTTGGTGGCATTGGCCGCCTCCAGCGCCAGGGTGCGCTCGCGCACGCGCTGCTCCAGCACCAGGCCGGCGCGCTCCGACTCCTCCAGCGCCCGCACCAGGCGCCCGCCCAGCACGGCCGCGTAGCTCAGCGCCAGCAAGGGCCCGGTCCAGGGCAGCACGAACTCCCAGTGCTGGGGCAGGCGGCCGGATTGCAGCAGATAGTCAAATACCCCGCTGGCCACGAAGATCAGGCCGCTCAGGGCCAGCACCAGCAGCCGGCGCTGTGGCAGCCGGGCCGCCACCCGGCACAGCAGGCCGGCGGCCATCAGCGAGGAGAGGATGAGCAGCGGGTAGGCATAGACCCGGGCACGGTCCACGGCCAGGGCCTCGCCCCCGCTGGCCAAGCCGGCCAGGGTCGCCAGCAGCGGCGCGGCCAGCATGGGCAGCAGCCAGCGCCGCGTCATGCGGCCGGCGGTGCTGGCGGCGAACAGGCTGAACAAGGCATTGCCGCCGCACACCAGCAGATACATCAGCAGGCTGGCGCCCGGCGGCGAGGCCGCACCGGGCTCGACAAACGCGATATTGCGCAGCGACAGCAGCAGCACCAAGAGGCCGAACCAGCCCAGCGTCGCCTCGCCCCGCCGCCGCGCCCACAGCAGCAGCGCGCACAGGGCCGCGCCGCCGGCCAGGCCGTTGAGGGTGCGCGACAGATCGACCCAGATGCGCCGGTAGCGCTGGGCCTGGGCCGCCACCTCCGGCGCCGGCCCCAGCCACAGCGTGCCCAGGCCGGCGCGCGGGCCACCCTGCTCCTCGATCTCCAGCACATTCAAACCCTGGCGGGGCGCGGGCAAGGGCAGCAGCAAGGCCGTGGTGCGGGGCTGCAAGGCATCCGCCATCTCCAGGGTGTCGCTGATCAGCTGGCCGTTGAAGCGGATGCGATGGTGCAGGGGCAGGCGCGCCGACCACAGCGCCCAGGGCTGCACGCTGGCCGCTAACTCGATCTGCAAGCGGTATTGCTGACGCCCGGGCCGCGCCAGGCCGCGCCGGCCCCAGTCGTCCGGCAAGGCCTGGGGCTGCCATTGGCCGGCGGGGTTGAGCCAGTCGATGCGCTCGATGGCTTGCAGCGTGGGCGCTTCAGCCTGCAGGCGAGCGGCCAGCAGCAGCAAGACCAGGCATGCAAGAAGACGCAATACTGCGACAGACATGAAGCGAGCACCGGCCATCGACATTCCCGGAAAAATGAAGGGCGATTGTTGCTCAGCTTGGGGGCGGGGGTTCACAGGGATTCGCCCATCGGTTTCGGCCAAATGGCCGATAGCCGGGAGCCGACGTTTTCTCCATGATTTGCCTCGCTAGCACCTGCTCGGGTGCCGCCCACGAGTGCCATCAAATCAAGAGGAACGTCCATGCACACCCCCGCCCCTGTTTCGCGCCAGGCCGCCCTGTCGGCCTGTTCCCTCGCCTTGCTGCTGGCCGCCTGCGGCGGCGGCAGTAGCAGCAGCCCCAGCCCGGCACCGGCACCGGCACCAGCACCAGCACCAGCACCGGCGCCCGCCCCCAGCCCTAGCCTCAGCGGCACGGCGGCGGCGGGTGCGGCGATTGAGGGTTCGGTGCTGGCCATCGACATCAAGGGCAAGCGCTCGCCGCTGGCGGCGGTGGGCGCGGGCGGTGCCTATACGGTGGATGTCAGCGGCATGACGGCGCCCTTTCTGCTCAGCGTCACCGGCACGGTGGGCGGCAAGCAGACGGTGCTGACCTCCATCGCCACGGCCGTCGGGCAGACGGTCAATATCACGCCGCTGACCGATTTGATCGTGGCCGCAGCGGCGGGCGCACCGGCCGGCAGCAGCCTGAGCGAGACCTGCCTGCCGGACAGCAGCAATAGCGTGCCCGCCGCCTGCCTGACGGCCTTGCAGACCGCCACCGGCGGCACGCGGCTGAAGGACGCCCTGGGCCAGGTGACGGCCATGATCGCCCCGCTCAACAGCGCCGGCACGGACCCGCTGAGCGGTGCCTTCAAGGCCGATGGCACGGGCCTGGACGGCGTGCTGGACCGCATCGTGCTCGGCAGCAATGCGGCGGGCCAAGCCACGGTGAGCCTGGTGGCCACGCAAACCGTCATCGGCCAGCTGGACAGCAGCAATGCCCTGACCATCACCCCGCCCAGCACGGCCCAGGTGCAGGAGGCCGACGCCGTGGCGGGCGTATTGCCGGAGATCCAGGCCTGCCTGGCCTCCTTGAACGCGCTCTACCCCAGCAGCGGCTTCAAAGCGCCGACGGCGGCCCAGGTCGAACCCTTTATCGACCCCAGCTTCAAGGCCTTTGGCCTCGGCCAGGCACAGGTGGTGAGCGTGCTGAGCAGCGGGGAGGCGCCCGCCACGGCCGGCTTTGCCCTGCAGGCCAAGGGCCTGGCCCACAAGGACTTGAGCCCCTTGAGCAGCGCCGAAATCGCCGTGCTCACCGATGCGGCCGTGGACAACAAGGTGGCCACCATCCTGGGCGCGCGCCCACGCGGCGGCTCGCCCGTGCAGCTGGACAGTGCCGGCAAGGCCCGCAGCGCCTGGGTGAGCGTGAGGGTCGAGGGCAATACGGAGGCTCTTCAATTCATCAAATCCGCGGCCTACGGCGGCTGCCCGGGCGGCTGGCGCTGGGCCGGCACGCAGCGGCTGGAGGTCCATATGGCCGCCCGCGTGGCGCGCGATGAGGGCCAGAGCGGCCTGGCCGCCCTGCGGCGCGAGCGCGCCTTCCACCTCGAGCGCAACATCATCGAAGCAGCCATGGAGGGCGGCATGCCGGACGTGGACAAGGTGGATGTGCGCGGCCCCGGCATTGTGGCCTTCAGCGGCAAACCCGCCGCGCCCGTGGGCGACAAGACCAAGCTGACGCTGACGCGCTCGGCGGACCCCTTCATCAGCCACTACATCGTCGGCGACGGCAAGGGCTTTTATGGCAAGCGAGAGAGCCTGTTGTCCTGCACCGATCTGGCCGCCCAATCCCCCCTGCCCGCGGCCGGCACGCCCTGCATGGACGAGAGCCAGGTCATGCCCGGCCGCGTCTACATCTGGGCCCTCAAGGCGGCAGGCTCGGGCCAGGTGGTGAGCGCCTTCCCGTATGAAATCTCAGCCGTGCCCCTGTCCAAGGCCTTTGCGCTGGCCAATGCCCAGCACCTGTTCGCCCAGATCGGCAGCGTCACGCCGGCCTCGATCGCGGCCGTCAACGCGGCTGTTGCGGCCAGCAGCACGGCCGTGCTGGACGATGTGTTCAGAATCGCCTACACCCAGTCCTCCGCCTATGGCTCGCGGGCAGACAACTGCAATTTCGGCCTCTTCAACAGCGGCGGCGACTACATCTTGAACGCCGAGGCCAATGCCGTCGGCATGGAAACTGGCTGCAGCTTCAACAGCAAGCGCCTGTACGCGGGCAATCTGGCCAAGCCCACGCAAGCCGCGGCCGCGGGCTCCATCAGCGTGGCCACCACGGTGTTGGGCAACCAGCTCACGACGACGCGGCAACTGCCCTGAGGACCGGCCGGCAAAGCCCTAGACTCCTGAGCATGACTCAACAAGGAGTGCTCAGGTGTTCTCACACATCATGGTGGGCGTTAGCGACTTTGAGCGCGCCCTGGCCTTCTACAAACCCCTGCTGGACTCGCTGGGCATCCAGTTCCGCTTTCAAGACGAGGCCCGGCCCTGGGCCGGCTGGCAATCGTCCCCGGAACCACGGCCGTTATTCCTGATCGGGCGCCCCTTTGACGGCCAAGCCCACCAGCCCGGCAACGGCCAGATGGTGGCCTTGCTCGCGCAGTCGCGCGCGCAAGTGCGGCAAGCCCACGCCCTTGCCCTGGCCCATGGCGGCCGCTGCGAAGGTCCGCCAGGCTTGAGGCCGGAGTACCACGCCGATTACTACGGCGCGTATTTCCGCGATCCGGAGGGCAACAAGCTTTGTGTGGCGTGCCATCGGGTTGAGTAGCAATATCTCCAAGCCATTCAGGGCCTGTCCACACGCCTGTCGGTGAGCTTCTGGGCGCTCTTGACGAAGGCGGCATCGAAGGTCTTGAGCGCCTCCTGATCCTTGCCAAGCGCCAGATGGAAGGCATCGGCAAAGTCAAAACCGGCTTCGTGCCAATCAATCACCTGCACAAACAGGCGGCCATCACTCACCCTGACATTGGGCAGACCGCAGACCCACTCGGTTTCCAGCAGCACCGCATCCGGGATGAAGACCGTCTCGGTAGCAAACAGTTGTTGGCTGGCCTTGCTCTAGACCGGATCGTCGGCGAGCAACAGCCGTACCAGGACATTGGTGTCAATCGCGATCATTCGCGATCTCGCCAGCGCCTGCGCATGTCGCGCACCAGGGCGGCCTCAATCTCGGCGTCGGTTTTAAGCGCCACCTTGCCTCTGAACATACCAGCGACTTCGGCAAGATCCACGCTGGCAAAGGGCGCTTTGGGCTTGAGTAGCAGACCAGGGCCGCTATCTCTACCGAGGCGAGATCCAGGAGAGCGACATCCTGCGCTGCCAAGACGGCCACATCACCTACCGCTGGCGCGACGCCAAGACCGGCAAACCCGCCACCCGAACCCTGCCCGGCGCCGACTTCCTGTGGCTGCTGCTGCAACACGTCCTGCCCAAAGGTCTGCAGCGGGCCCGCAACTTCGGTTTCCTGCACCACAACAGCCGGCGCACCCTGCGCTTGCTGCAACTCACCCAGCGCATGGCTCCAGCCATCCCGGCCGCCGAGCCGCCCGCGCGCCCGGTCTGGCGCTGCAGCTGCGGCCAGCCCAGCACGGACACGAACCAGCAGTAACGCGACAAAACAACTCACATCACGCAGTCTGCGCGACACTTGCGCAGACTGCAGGAAAAGCGCTGCCCGGCAAGGGGCCAAGCCCGCATCATTGGCGTCATCTGGACGCTTGACCCTTCGCTGCAGTCGGGCCATGGTCCATCCAGATCGCCCAACGCCACTCGATCCCTCGGATCAATCTACAGTGGCCATAACTCATCACCTGAGTGCCCCCAGCGGGCCTGTCCAACAAACGGATCAGATCGCGGCGGAGCGCGATCTATCCTTACTCGTTAGGGCGCACTAGCAGGTGACTGACTACAAATCAGCTTCAAACGACAAGATTGTTTGTCCACCGTCCTGCACGACTGGAATGCCACGCTTGACAGTAAGCGACTGCGTCCGCAGGTACGCTCCAAGGGCTTTGAAGTAGTGCTCATTGGGCAACGGCTCAATGAGCCTTTGAAGTTCACGGCCAGCGGTAGTGAAGATGAGCGACGAAATGCGCAAATGTTGGAGTGGCGGACCGGAAACTTGTATTAACGTCTGATTGTTGAACAGAACCAACTGCAACTTGCTTGGCTCGGGAACCAGACCCTGCGCGCTAAAGTTTTTGTGAAGGTTGTCGCCATCCGCCAGGAGGCCAGCATCGCGCAAGGTTAGGATATCGGTGTAGGTTATTCCGTGCGGCACCAATGCCGTGTTCATGTCATGGCCGGGCAATGCGATCCAGCCATCCTGCATTGCGCAGGTACAGGCGCGCCGAAAGGTCTCTGCTTCGTGCTTCGACAGATTCCTTAGGACGTCAAGGGTGCGTACGCTGAACGAACCGGGTGTTGCGATCTCTCCAGCCAGTACCTTGCCCCAAAGAAACTGCATGTCCGCTTCGCATACATTCTCTGCGTGGAGAAAGAACTTTCGGCGCCAATCCTCATTGACGGGATCATTTGATACAGCGGCCGGTAGCGCTGCTATCGCTTCGTTGGCGATGGCTTCAACATTTAATTGACCCTCAAGTTCACGAGTTAGCAGACGCTGCCTCGCTCGCGCAGCTAGTGCTTGATCTCCACCAGTTGCAGATTCGATACGATCTACAAGGGCGTCAAGCTTTACGGCGCGCCGTATTTCTTCGGCTTCTGCTTCTGCTCTGGCTATAGCCTTGATCTCATATGCTCTGGCATCGGCGTCCCGCACAACATTGCCGGGCCGAAAGCGAGTACCTAATGCCGAGGAAACTACCTCGATAAGTTTCGTGACTGGCTGGCTTAGGCCGGCTAGGTCCTTGATTTCAAATGGCACCAAGTTCTCCTTTGGGGGCGCTATTGGATCTGCGCGAGCACTGCCTGCGAAATCGTGCGCCCTAACTTTTTTGTCGAGCGACAAAAGCCTGTCGCCCTAAAAATCCCTGTCGCCCACAACAGCCCATCGGTGCTGGCGCCAAGGTCTTGTCGAGTTTGATTTTTCTCTTCACGGGCTGTATCTAACAAAAGCAATAACAGTTCAGCATTTTGCAGCAGCGCTTCGTCTCACGAAGGCCCGCTGAGGTGGCCGGGCCACGGATCTTGAAGCGAGATCGCGACGACAAGGCAGGCCTGATGCTTTGCACCGCACTGATCAGCCGCCACGGTAGGTCATCAAGATGCAGTCCCCCAACCCAAGCCACCTACCCGCAAATCAAGCCCTCCTTCCCACCGACAACAAGGCGTACAGCAAGATCGCGCCGAAGGTTGCCGTGCCGATGCCGCCCAGCGTCATGCCGCCGAATTTGAGCGTGTAGTCACCGGTGCCCAGCACCAGGGTGATGGCGACGACCATCAGATTGCGGCTGTCGGAGAAATCGACCTTGTTGTCCACCCAGATCTTGGCGCCGGCCACGGTGATCAGGCCGAAGACGACGATGCTGACCCCGCCCATCACCGCCAGCGGAATGGCCTGGATCAGGGCACCAAACTTGGGCGAGAAACCCAGCAGCACGCCCAGCAAGGCGGCGATCACAAAGATCAGGGTGGAGTAGATGCGGGTGGCGGCCATCACGCCGATGTTCTCGGCATAGGTGGTCACGCCGGTGCCGCCGGCGGCGCCGCTGACCATGGTGGCCAGGCCGTCGCCCACAAAGGCGGGGCCCATATAACGGTCCAGATCCTGACCCGTCATGGCGCTGACGGCCTTGATATGGCCCAGGTTCTCGGCCACCAGAATGACGACCACCGGCACGATCAGCAGCATGGCGCCCGCGTCAAACTGGGGCGCGGCGAATTTGGGCAGGCCGAACCAGGCAGCCTGCGCCACGCCAGAAAGATCAATCGGCTTGCCCAGACCCAGGCCATTGGCCAGCAAGGCATAGCCCAGGGTGGCGATGATGAGGCCGATCAGGATCAGCAGGCGCTGGGCCATGCCGCGGGTGTAGACCGCCACCAGGGCCACGCTGAGGAAGGTGAGGCCTTGCATCCAGGCATCAAAGCCGGTGGGCGCCATATTCTTGATGGGGATGGCGGCCAGGTTCAGGCCTATCACCGCCACCACCGCGCCAGTCACCACCGGCGGCATCAGGTTTTCGATCCAGCGCGTGCCCAGCAGGCTGACCAGCAGGCCCACGCCCAGATAGACCGCGCCGCAGGCGATGATGCCGCCCAGGGCCAGGCCGATATTGGGGTTGGGCCCGCTGCCGGCATAGCCGGTGGCGGCGATGACCACGCCGATGAAGGCGAAGCTGGAGCCCAGGTAACTGGGTACTCGCCCACCCACCACGGCGAAGAAGATCAGCGTGCCGATGCCGCTCATCAAAATCGCCACATTGGGATCAAAGCCCATCAGCAGCGGGGCCAGCACGGTGGCGCCAAACATGGCGATCACATGCTGCAAGCCCATGGCCAGGGTTTGCGGCCAGGGCAGGCGCTCGTCGGGGGCCACGGCGCGGCCGTCGGCGGCCGTGACCTCGCGCCAATTGGGGAAGTAACTCATTTCATGCTCCTGCAAAGAATGGGCAGGAGTGTAGTGAGGCCTCGGCGGGGCGGCCCCAGGAAAGTCCCTGGGGCCGCAGGCTCAGAAGCGATAGCCCAGGCTGGCGTTGACGCTGCGGCGATCCCCGTACATGCAATCGCCCCGCGAGAGGCAGTTGGAAATCTGCACCTCGTCGGCCAGATTGTTTGCGTTCAGCGCCAGGCGCCAATCGCCCCGCTCGTAGGCCAGCATCGCATCGAACAGGGTCGCCGCCGGTGTGCTGATGCGCGTGCTGCCGGCCCAGGCGCCGCTCACGCGGCGGACGCCCGCGCCGGCGCTGAAGCCCTCGTGGCCGGCCAGGCTGAAGTGGTGGGTCAGCCAGGCCGAGGCGCTGTGGCGCGGCACACCCGCCACGGCCTGGCCCTGGTCGGAGCGATTGCTGCGGCTGATCTTGGCGTCGGTATAGGCGTAGGCCAGGGTCCAGTCCCACAAGCCCAGGCCCGCGCCGGCGAGGCTGCCCGCGCTTTCCAGTTCCAGGCCACGGATACGCACCTCGCCGATCTGCAAGCTGTTATTGGGCTGGGCCGGATCGGGGGTCAGCCGGTTGGTGTCGCGCAGATCGTAAATCGTGGCACTGGCGGACAGGCGCTTGTGCTGAGGCTGCCATTTGAGGCCCAGCTCCCACTGCTCACCGACCTGCGGCTTGTAGGGCTTTTTGTAGAAGTCCACCCCGCCCACCGGCTTAAAGGACTCGGTATAGGCCAGATAGCTCGAAACGCCCAGGCCCGACTGGTAAAGCAGGCCGGCGCGCTTGCTGAGGGCCTTGTCATCGACCTTGGCATCGGGGTCGTCCGAGGTGTCGCTGCGAGCGCGGTCATGGCGCAAGCCCAGCACCGCCACCCAGCGCGAGCCGAGCTTGATATGGTCTTGCAGATACAGGCCCAGCTGACGTTGCTCGGTGCGCGAGACCTCGGTGGGCGCGGCGGGTGGCTTGAAGTTGCCGTAGACCGGCGCATAGGCGTCGATGGCGGTGCTGCGCTCGAACAGGTTGCGATCCCTGCCGACATTCCGCTGCACATCCAGGCCCAGCAGCAGCTGATGCTGCCAGCCACCCGAGCGCAGCTGGCCTTCCAGCTGGGTGTCCAGCTGGGTCATGCGGCTGTCGTTGCGCTGCCAGACCAGATCGCGTTCGAGGCTGCGGCCATCGGCGTTGAAGACCGGCCGGCCGGTGGCGCTGAAGCTGGTGTAGAGGGTTCGGTAGTCGCCCGAACTCTGGCTGTGGCGCAGGTTCTGGCGCAGGGTCAGGTGCTCCGCGAAGCGGTGGCTGAACAGATAGCCGATCGAGTCCTGGTCGGTGTTGTAGGCGTCCCAGCCCGGCTCGCTGATGAAGGTCGAGGTCGGAATGCGACCGAAGCTGCCATTGGGCAGCCGCGTGCCCTGCCAAGGGAAGAAGCCGATCAGCGAGCCGCTGCGGTCACGCTGGTGCAGGGCTTGCAGGGTCAGCGAGGTGTCGGCGCCGGGCTGCCAGGTCAGCGAGGGGGCCAGCAGCAGGCGGTCGTCCTTCACATGGTTCACCTGGGTGCCACTGTCGCGCTTGAGCGCCACCAGCCGGTATGCCCATTGCTCGCCCAGGGGGCCGGTCAGATCGGTGGCCAGTTGCCGGCGCTTGAAGCTGCCCAGCTGCACCTGCACTTCGCGCTGGGTCTCGAACTGCGGGCGCTTGGACACCAGGTTCAGCAAGCCGTTCAGGCTGGCCTGGCCGTACAGCACCGAGGCCGGGCCGCGCACCAGCTCGACGCGCTCCAGGGTATAGGGGTCGGGGCGGGTGTTGTTCGCAAAGCCATGGCTGCGCAGCATGCCGTCCAGGTATTGGTCCACACTGCCGCCGCGCGCACTGATGCGGTCGGCCCGGCTGTCCAGCGTGGCCGAGCTTGCACCGGCCATATAACGGGTCACCTGGCGCAAAGCGGTGGCGCCCTGGGCCTCGATCTGGTCGGCCGTCACCACCGTGATCGCCTGCGGCGTCTCGATCAGCGCAATATCGCCCTTCATCCCGCTGCCGGCCCGGCGGGCCACAAAACCCTCGATCGGGCCGCTGGCATTTTCCCTGCGGCCCTTGGCCCGCACGAGCGGCAATGAGATCTCGGCAGCCGACGCCGCGGCAGCGGGTGCCGACGCCGCCGCCGCTGGCGCTGCGGCTGGCTCGGCGGCCCAGGCCTGGCCGATCAACAAGGCCAGCGCAGTCATGCTCAGAGTTGCTTGGTACTTCATGGTGTTTACCGTTGTGGAGAAATCAAAATCGGCCCGCGCAAACGCCGGGCAAAGACCGTCCTGGCCGCGGCTCCATCTGGAGCGCGGCAAGAAGAATCGAGAAACAAAAAGGGGGATGCTGAGGCGCCGTGCAGGCGCTCGGCCTCAGCGCCTCACCAGGGCGGCGAGGCGGGCAGCGCAGGACGCGCCGGAGAAAATTGCAGCTTGTGCTTCAGCATGACTCGTGATCCAGACAGGTTCTCAGGCAGCTGGCGCACAAGCGCCCGGCTGCACCGGGGGAAAAACCGGACTTGCATGCTGGCAAACCGTCGAGACGGCAACAGGCTGGCTGCGGCGCCCAGGCTGGTGTTTCAAACCAGCGGGCGCCTCACATCCTCAATTGAGAATAATTCTCATCCTAACATAACATTCAAAACAAGCGGCATGCAGCTTGACCCACCAAGAACCCAAAGCAGACGGGGCCCTGCAAGGCAGACGACCCAGTGATGGGTCGGCAGGACATTCAGAACGCCAGGACTCCGAGCAGCACCGCCACGAGGGCCGAGCCGGTCGCACCCGCCGGCAGATAGCGTGGCCACCAGGTGGCCAACAAGGTGGCGAACAGGGCGGCCGGTGAGAGCTGGGCAAACCAGGCGGCCCAGGCCAGCCCCCAATCCGCCCGTGCCGGCAGCGCCCAGGCGGAAGCCAGCAGGGCCAGCACGGCCAGGCCGCGCAGCGCACGTTGCCGGCGCGGGCTGGGGGCCTGGCCCAGCGCTTCTTCGTGGTGGCGTTCCATCGCCAGGCACAGCAGGGCAAAGGCCGCCAGCAAACAGAACATGGGGTGGAGCATCATGGCTCAAGCCCCCCTTGCCATTGGTGCGGTGATGACTGTCTGCTGACGCGGCCCGCAGCGCCAGGCCAGCCCGCCCAGCAACAGGGCCGCGGCGCCCAGCGAAAGCTGCATGCCCCAGGGACCGCCAAAACCCAGGGCCAGGCCGCCAAAGGCCAGGGCGGCCAGGCCCAGCAGGGCGCGCCAGCCGCGCCCATCCGGCAGCGCCGCGGCCAGCAGCAGGCTGGCGCCCCAGGCAAGGTAGAAGCAGTTGAGTTCCCGATCGGGCCGCTGCTCCAGCGCCAGAGGCAGCCAGCGATTGGCATAGAACAGTGCAGCCATCGCCAGTGGCAGGCCGGCTATAGCGGCCAGATTCAGCGTATCCACCAGGCGACGCCCCAGGGGTCTGGCGCGCTTGCGGCGCTCATCGTCCGCCGCGCGCTTGACGCTCCACAGCAGCAGGCCGGTGGCAATCATGGCGCTGCCCAGCAGGCCCAAGCCAAACAGCAGCCAGCGCAGCGACAGATCGGCAAAGCGGGCCATATGCAGGCCGGCCAGCACGCCATAGCTGCGCGCGACCGGGGCGCGGGTGTCGGCCAGATGCAGGCGCTGGCCGCTGACCGCGTCGAAGAGCAGGCGCGGGCCGTCGTATTGCAGCCGGTCGCCATCATGGCGGCTGAACTCCAGCACTGCCTGCTCGCCCACGCGCTGCATGGCCACCGTCTCGATACGACCCTGGGGCCATTCGCGCTCCACCTGAGCCAGCAGCACCTGCCAGCGCGCCTGGCCGATCAGGGGCAAAGCGGCTGGCAAGGTCTTGCCCTTGGCGGCGCCCGTGTTGGGGCTGCGCGGCTGCGGCGCATCGCCCCTCAGCTCGCTGAAATAACGTTCACTTTCAGCGCCATAGGCGGCCGCGATGCCGGCCGGCATGTAAAGCGAGTGGAACAGCATCAACCCGCTGAAGGTGATCATCAAATAAAACGGCAACACCAGCACGCCGCTGAGGTTGTGGGCGTCCAGCCAGGCGCGCTGGGCGGCCTTGGCGCGCGGGCGGAAGGTGAAGAAGTCCTTGAAAAATCGCCGGTGCGTGACGATGCCGCTGAGCAGGGCCACAAACATCAGCAGCGTCGCCAGGCCTATGGCCCAGCGCCCCTGCTCAATCCAGCGGCTTTGCTGGGCCGTGCGCAGCTCGAAATGGAATCGGTAGAAGAATTCGCCGAGGCCGAAGGTGGCACGCGTCTCGATGGCCTGGCCGCTCTGGGGGTGCAACCAGCGCTGCGCCAGCCGCGCACGTTGGCCGGCTTGCTGGGCAGGCTCGCGCCAGCTCAGCTGAACCAGTGGCCGGCGTTCGTCCGCCGCGGTCAAGCGCCAGTTCTGTGTGGCCGGAGCCAGTTCCTGCAGGCGCGCCTCGGCCTGGGCCAGTTGCACGGCGTCCAGCACGCCCGCCCGGCCGTGACCCCATAGCTCGGGCCGGCTCCAGTGATTGAGCTCATGTTTGAAGAATGCCAGCGTGCCGCTCAAAAAAATCGCAAACAACAGCCAGCCCAGCAGCAAACCTGCCCAGGTATGCAGCCAGGCCATGGCCTGGCGCAGCCCCTCGCGCGCACCATCGGCTCGCATGCTCAGCAGTGGCAGCCCAGGGTGGCCAGGGGCAAGGGAGGTGAACGCATCATGGTGTTTACCGTTGTGAGAAAAGTTTAGGGAGCCGTTAGCTTCAAAGCCAGCGCGGCAGCCAGACCAGGGCGGCCAGCAGCAGCGCGGGTCCGAGGGTGTACATCCATGCGCGCCAGGCACTGAGGCAGGCGAAGGCCGCCATGAATGCGATGGCATAGAGCAGATAGGCCAGCATGGTGCCGCCCACCGTGGCCTCGTTGCGGGTGATGGGCGCGAGCACAGGCAGATAGACCGCCGTGGCCGCCGCGACCGCCGCAGCCAGCAGATAGCCGCCCAGCAGGGCCGCTGCGGCACGCGAGAACACGGCGAGTCGATAGCGCCAGGACAAGGCCGCAATGACGGAGCCGGCCGGCCTTGGGGCGGAAGTTATTGGGGGCATAGCTTTGCCATGCCGGCATCCACCCGGAGGCCGGCAAGCCAGGTTTGCGATCAGGGCATGCTGGCAGACCGCGGGAGCGGCCAGGGGCTGGCGAGCGGGGGTTTCATTCGCCGATCTATCTGCGAATGATTCCTATTATAGGCTCTGCAAGCTGCTCTCTCGCCCTGCCCCCCCAGCCATGCAGCCGGGCTTGGACAGGCTCACACATCCAGCCCCAGCTCCTGGATCTTGCGGGTGATGGTGTTGCGGCCTATGCCGAGCTTCTGCGCCGCCTCGATGCGGCGGCCTCGGGTCATGTCCAGCGCGGTCAGGATCAGGCTGGCCTCGAAGCGGCGGCTCAGCTGCTCCCACACATCCGTCTGGCCCGTGGCCAGCAGGCGGCGGGCCTCGAGGGCCATCTCGGTCACCCAGGCCTCGGTGTCTGGATCCGCGGCGGCGGCGGCCGCCAGCGACGGCAGCACGACCTCTGCTTCGAGCAGAGCCGGGGCGGGCGCCGGCGCTGTCGCGGCCGGCACACCCAGCAATTCGGGCGGCAGGTCCTTGGCCTCGATCAGCTGGCTGGGTGCCATCACACTGAGCCAGTGGCAGATGTTTTCCAGCTGGCGCACATTGCCGGGGTAGTCGAAGCCGCTCAAGCGCGCCAGCGCGGCGTCGCTGAGGCGCTTGGGCTCGACGCCCAGCTCGGTGGCGCTGCGCTGCAGGAAGAAGCGGGCCAGCACGGGCACGTCCTCGCTGCGCTCGCGCAGGGCGGGCAGGCGCAGGCGGATCACGTTGAGGCGGTGGAACAGGTCTTCGCGGAAGGCGCCTTGGCGCACCCGCTCCTCCAGGTTCTGGTGGGTGGCCGCGATCACCCTGACGTTGGATCGCAGCGGGCTGTGGCCGCCGACGCGGTAGAACTGGCCGTCGGACAGGACGCGCAGCAAGCGAGTCTGCAGGTCCAGCGGCATATCGCCGATTTCGTCCAGGAACAAGGTGCCGCCATCGGCCTGCTCGAAGCGGCCGCGCCGGCTGGCCTGGGCGCCGGTGAAGGCGCCGCGCTCATGACCGAACAGCTCGGACTCCAGCAAATCCTTGGGGATGGCCGCCGTGTTGATGGCCACAAAAGGGCCGTTTGTGCCGGCATCGCCGCGCGGGCTGTGCTTGTGCAGGGCGCGGGCCACCAGCTCCTTGCCGGAGCCGGATTCGCCGGTGATCAAAACCGTCACATTACTCTGACTCAAGCGACCGATGGCGCGGAACACGTCCTGCATGGCCGGGGCCTGGCCCAGCATCTCGGGCAGTTGGGCCGCGGCTTCCTCGGCCACGGCCTCGCGCTGGCTTTCTTCCTGGGCCCGGCGGATCAGCTCGACCGCGCGCGGCAGATCGAAAGGCTTGGGCAGGTACTCGAAGGCCCCGCCCTGGAAGGCCGCGACGGCGCTGTCCAGATCGGAGTAGGCCGTCATGATGATGACGGGCAGCTGCGGCAGCCTGGCCTTGACCTTGGCCAGCAGGTCCAGCCCCGAGCCGCCCGGCATGCGGATGTCGGACACCAGCACCTGGGGGCTGTCGGTGTCCAGCGCGGCGAGCAGATCGCGCGCATTGCTGAACGTGCGCACCGGCAGGCCCTCGCGGCTCAGCGCCTTCTCGAGCACGAAACGGATGGAGTGGTCGTCGTCAACAACCCAGATGGATTTCATGCAGCGTTCCTGTACGGCTGATTCGGGTCAGGGCAATGGCAGGGTCATTCGAAAATCGGTCCGGCCCGGCTCGCTCTCGCAATCGATCATGCCCTGGTGTTGCTGGGCGATGGTTTGCGCGAGTGTCAGGCCAAGACCGGTGCCGCCCTCCCGCCCCGAGACCAGGGGAAAGAAGATGCGCTCGCGGATCTCGGCCGGCACGCCGGGGCCGTTGTCTTCCACATGCAATTCCAGTGCCAAGCGCCAGCGCTGCTTGCCTATCGTGACCTGGCGCGCCACCCGGGTGCGCAGGGTGATGCGGGCCCCCTCGCCTTGAATCTGGGCCTGGATCTGCGGCTGCAAGGCCTGGGCGGCGTTCTGCACGATATTGAGCACCGCCTGGATCAGCTGTTCGCGGTCGCCACGGAAGTCGGGCAGCGAGGTGTCGTAGTCGCGCACCATCTTGAGGCCGCGCGGATACTCGACCAGGATCAGGCTGCGCACCCGCTCGCAGATCTCGTGGATATTGACATCGCCCACCACCGGCGCGTGGCGGTGCGGGGCGAGCAGGCGGTCGACCAGGGATTGCAGGCGGTCCACCTCGTGGATGATGACCTGGGTGTACTCCTGCAGATCGGGCGCCAGCTCCATGGCGAGTAACTGCGCAGCGCCACGGATGCCGCCCAGCGGGTTCTTGATCTCGTGCGCCAGATTGCGGGTCAGCTCCTTGGTGGCCTGCACCTGGTCGAAGCTGCGCTCCTCGCGGTCCTGGCGGGTCTGCTGGGCGTTCTCGATCAGCTCGACCAGCACCAGATCCTCGAATTCGGTCTGCGAGACGATCACATGCACCGGCAGCTCGTCGGCCTGGCCGCCCGGCAGCGCCTGGCGGGCGCCACGCCGCAGCAAGGCGTCGAAGCGGCTGCTGGAATAGGCGTTGCGGGCCACGCCCTGCACGGTGTCGCGCAGGCGCTGGCTGTCGACAAACCAGTCGTAGAGCTGGCTGCGCTGCACCGCGCGGCGCGACAAGCGCATGGCGTTCTCGAAGGCCGCGTTGGCGAACAGGCATTCGCCATCGGCCTGCACCACGGCCACCATGGTGGCCAGGGTGTCAAAGGCCTCGAAATTGGGGCTGCTGTGTGGGCTGCTATCGCTCATGGTGTGGGAACCAGCCCCCGGCGCAAAACCTTGGCGATAGCGCAGCGCAATACCGCCAAGAGCAGCGCTTAAGGCAGCTTGCTGATCTCGCGTTTAAGCGCCTGGATATCGTTCTCCTGGCGGCTGACATTGGCCTTGAGCTCGCTCATGCGATCCAGATAGCGCTGGTAATTGCGCTCATCGCCCTTGCGCTCGGCACCGGCCTGCAATTCACGCTGGGCGGTGGCCAGGCGTTCCTCGGCCTCGCGCAACTCGGTTTCCAGCACCCGGCGGCGCTCGCTGTCGCGATTGCGCTGCTGGGCCGGATCGACCTTGGCCGCCTCCGAGCCCGCCGAAGAAGGCGTGGCCGCAGCGCCCGCATTGGCCCGTGGCTTGGGCGATTGCAGCACCGTGATGGGGGTGCCCTCGATGCTGCGGCAGCCTTTGTCCTGCGCCTCTTTGGGCGACAGCGCGTCGGTGTAGAGCACCGGCGGCCCGGGGCAGCGGTAGACCGGCGACTGCGCCTGCGCGGAGCTGGCAGCGGCCGCCAGCAGGAGCCAGGCCAAGGCCAGATGCAAGGGCGCGCCAGGACTGCGTTTATGCGAAGCGGTTCGGATCAACATGGCCGGATTGTGGCCCAAGCGGAAGAAGATCTGGCAAAGGCCGGCCGGCAGGCAAAAAAAGGGACGACCGAAGCCGTCCCTTTACCTGCACAGCCGCCTGTGCCAGTAGCCGCGGCGCCCAGGGCAATAGGGCGCCGCGTTTTCATCACAGGGTGTAGTACATATCGAATTCCACCGGATGGGTGGTCATGCGCATGCGGGTCACTTCCTGCATCTTCAGCTCGATGTAAGCGTCGATATAGGAGTCGGTGAACACGCCGCCCTTGGTCAGGAAGGCACGGTCCTTGTCCAGATACTCCAGCGCCTGTTCCAGGCTGTGGCAGACGGTGGGCACCAGCGCGTCTTCTTCCGGCGGCAGATGGTAGAGATCCTTGGTGGCGGCTTCGCCCGGGTGGATCTTGTTTTCCACGCCGTCCAGGCCCGCCATCAGCAGGGCCGAGAAGCCCAGATAGGGGTTCATCAGCGGATCGGGGAAGCGGGCTTCGATGCGGCGACCCTTGGGGTTAGCAACGAAGGGGATGCGGATCGAGGCCGAGCGGTTGCGGGCCGAGTAGGCCAGCTTGACCGGGGCTTCGTAGCCAGGCACCAGGCGCTTGTAGGAGTTGGTGCCGGGGTTGGTGATGGCGTTCAGGGCGCGCGCATGCTTGATGATGCCGCCGATATAGAACAGGGCGAACTCGCTCAGGCCACCGTAGCCGTCGCCGGCGAACAGGTTCTTGCCGTCCTTCCAGACCGACTGGTGCACGTGCATGCCGCTGCCGTTGTCGCCGACGATGGGCTTGGGCATGAAGGTGGCGGTCTTGCCGTAGGCATGGGCCACGTTCTGGATCACGTACTTCTGCAGCTGGGTCCAGTCGGCGCGCTCGACCAGGGAGCTGAAGCGGGTGCCGATTTCCATCTGGCCGGCATTCGCCACTTCGTGGTGATGCACTTCAACCGGGATGCCCAGCTGTTCCAGGATCAAGCTCATTTCCGAGCGCATGTCCTGGCCCGAGTCGACCGGGGGCACGGGGAAGTAGCCGCCCTTGACGCTGGGGCGATAGCCGTGGTTGCCGTTCTCGTAGTCCTTGCCGGTGTTCCAGGCGGCTTCTTCGGAATCGATCTTGACGAAGCAACCCGACATGTCCACGTTCCAGCGGATCGAGTCGAAGATGAAGAATTCGGGCTCGGGGCCGAAGAAGGCGGTGTCGCCCAGGCCGGAGGACTTCAGATAGGCTTCGGCGCGCTTGGCCAGCGAACGCGGGTCGCGCTCATAGGCCTTGCCATCGCTGGGCTCGACCACGTCGCAGCTCATGAACAGCGTGGGCTCTTCGAAGAAGGGGTCGATATTGGCGGTACTGGGATCGGGCATCAAGAGCATGTCCGAGGCTTCAATGCCCTTCCAGCCGGCGATCGAGGAGCCATCGAAAGCATGGCCGGAGACGAATTTGTCTTCGTCGAAATGCGAGACAGGCACAGACACATGCTGCTCCTTGCCACGGGTATCGGTGAAGCGGAAGTCAACAAACTTGACTTCGTTTTCTTTCACCATCTTCATCACGTCGGCGACGGTCTTGGCCATCAATAGCTCCTAGCGGGGTAAATCTTGGGGTGGACTGGAACGAATTTGTTCGGCACGCGCTCTAACAACAATCATGCACCGTGTTTTTGACAAAGCAGTTTGTGTGCCAACACTGTGCAAGAGAGGCTTGGCACTGGTGCGGGGGAATTATGCGGGGAAGCCAGGGGCTTGCGGCTTGCCCTGCACCAAAGAAGTACAAGCTTGGCCCGGCAGGACGCACCAAAACAATGCGGCGCCGGCCAGGCTATCGCACCAACTCGGTGCCAATATGGGCACCAAAGTCGATCACACCGGTTTTGAGCATGGCGTAGGCGGCGTCCAGCTGGGCCGCCTCGCCCTTCACGCCCAGCTCGATATGGCGGCCCCATTGCGGGTGATCGACGCTGGGCAGGCTGAAGACCTTGATGCCGGCGAAGGCCGACTCCACCGCCTCCATCAGCGGGCTCAGGCTGGCCTCCATCGCGCCTTGCACGATCAAGGACTTTTCCTGCACACCGAGGGCACGGTGCAGATCGGCATGGCGCTGGTCCAGCACCCATTCCATCATCGGGTGGGCCATCACCGGGAAGCCGGGCACGAAATAGACGGTGCCGACCGAGAAGCCGGGGATTTTGTTGAAGGGGTTGGGGATGATGTCCGCGCCCTGCGGGAACAGGCCCATCTCCAGCCGACGCAAAGTGTCGCCCGCCTCGGGCTCGGGTCTTGCCTGGCCTTGCTCATCGGCCATCAGGCAGATGCGCTCCCAGATCAAGGCCTTGGCCTCGGGGTGCAGGACCAGCTCGCGGCCAAGCGCTGCGGCGGCGGCCTGGCGGGTGTGGTCGTCCGGCGTGGCGCCGATGCCGCCGCAGCTGATCACCAGATCGCCGCTGGCAAAGGCCTGGCGCAGCTGGGCGGCGATGTGCTCCCGCTCATCGCCCAGGTATTGGGCCCAGGCCAGTTGCATGCCACGGGCGGCCAGCAGCTCGATGAATTTGGCGAGGTGCATATCGCGCCGCTTGCCCGACAGGATTTCGTCGCCAATGATGATCAAACCGACTTTCATACGGGGCCTTGCTCGGGTGGGGACGGCAGCAGCGGCGCCGCGGCCGGCGGGTCCAGCAGCTCGGCCAGCGGCGGCATGCTGGCGGGCTTGGCGCCCTCGGCGCGCGCCTCGCGCAGCTCCTGCAGCGCGGCCAAAACATAATGCGTGAACCACAGGGTGGAGAAGGCAAACACCAGGGTGTAGAGCCAGATGGACACCAGCACCAGCAAGGGCGCGAGGGCCACGGCCATCACGCCAAAAGCCCAGATGGCGGCCGGCGCCGCACCCAGATAGCCCGTCACCAGGCCCAGCATCAGCAAGGGCAGCTTGTGCTGGCGCATCAGCTGGCGGCGCTCCTGCACCGAGGCATGTTCGGCCAAGGCATCAAAGGCGAAGACCTTGTAGCCCAGCCAGCCCCAGATCAGCGGCGGCAGGATCAGTATCAGGGGTGGGATCAGCCAGAACGGCATGCTGACCAGCAGCGCGAAAATGGCCAGCAAGCCATGCCAGAGCGACCAGCTCAAGGCCTTCCACCAGGGGCCGCCCTGCTTTTTCTCCAGCGCCGGGAAGCGCCGGTCCGCCACCAGATGCACCAGGGTGGGCGTCATCAGCAAGGCCACCAGCAAAAGGCTCAGCACCACGATCACCGGCAGGGCGAAGGCCAGCACCAGCAAGGGCGCCAGCGCACTGCGAAAGCCCGCCGCGCCGACATGGTCCAGCCAGCCCAGCAAGGTGTCGATCAGGCGCCAGGAGTCCAGCGTGGCGCGCATGCCGGTGACCGCATCCTCCCAGAAGAAATAGCCCAGGCCAAAGGCCAGGGCCGCCGACACCAGCAGGGGCAGCAAAGACAGCGCGATCACGCGCGGCCGGAAACAATAGGCCGCCGCACGCCAGAAGGCATCGGCAACCCGACTCATTGAATGGACCATGGGACTGGCAACTCCTCGCTCACCTTGCGTCTAAATGAGCGCCATCTTACTGAGTGCCCGGCCCGCTCAAGCCCGTTTGAACAGCCGCAGCAGGCCCAGGCGCTGCTGGGCCCAGAAACCGCGGCCGTAGTCGCGCCCGCCCTCTTCCGGCAACTGGTCGCGCACGCCGGTGGCATCCCATTGCAGCTTGAAGTCGGCGGTGCCGAAGAGCTGATCCCAAATGGGGAAGAGCACGCCGAAGTTGTGGCCGCCCAGCGTGCCCCGGCCCGCAGACTCATGGCCGATGCCAATGGAGTGGTGGCGGCGGTGGAAGCGCGGGCTCACCAGCAGGCGCTCCAGCAGCGGGCCGAACCAGAGCCGCACATTGGCATGCTGGAGGTTCTCCATCAGCTGCGAGATCGCCACCAGGGCCACGAACTGGCCCGGCTCCACGCCGATGAAACGCGCCAGCAGCACGAAGACGGCATCGCGCAGCACATCGTCGAGCAGGTGGTTGCGGTTATCGCTCCACATGCTCATGCGGCGCTGGCTGTGGTGCAGGCTGTGCAGGGCCCACCACCAGTCCCACTGGTGCTGACCGCGGTGCAGCCAGTAATTGACGAAGTCGAACACCAGCAGATAGAGGCAGAAGCTGACCAGGGGCAGATCGCTGACGCCGGGCCACAAGGCATCGAGCTGGAAGCTGGGCACGCCGGCCAGGCGCATCTCGCCGGCCAACCAGTCCCAGGCCGGGTCTATGCTGAAGAACATGGCCAGACGGAACAGGCCCAGGCGATGGATCAGGGTGTAGATCACGTCCACCCTTACCTCGGCGCGGCTTTGCGCGTCGCCCTGCTCTTCCACCGGCCGCCAGGCCTCCAGGCCGCGTATGGCCGTCAGCATCACCAGGATTTGCAGCAGGCCGACCAGCAGCCAGCCGGTGGCCGCGAAGGCGTCTTCCAGCAGATTGCCGCCGCCCAGATTGAAGACCAGGGGCTGGACCAGGGTCTCAAACAGCCACAGCTGGGCCTGGCCAAAGAGCTCGCTGAAGAATTCCATCAAGGTGTCCGTGCCGGGGCAAACAAGGGCGCGTAGCGCGGATGTTCCCGCAGCGGCGCAAAGCAAAAGCCCCGGTCCTGCAGCCCCTGCATCAAGGGTTGGAGAACGGCCGGCGCCCAGGGGTCCTGGCGCGACCAGATGCCCAGATGCGCCATCAAGATATCGCCCGGCCGAATATCGCGCAGGGCGCGCTCCAGCAGCAGGGCATTGGGGTAGCGCTCGCTGGGCAGCTCATCGCCCAGAAAGCCCGCGGCGCTCCAGCCCACATGGGTGTAAGCACAAGCCTTGGCGGCGGCCAGCAGGGCCGGCGAGGTCTTGCCGGCCGGGGCGCGGAACAAGGGCCCCATCTTGCGGCCCGTCATCTCGCTGAAGCGCTGGGCGACCTTGTTCAGGCTCTCGCAATACTGCTGGGCACTGAGCTCGCGGATGCGCGGCGTCTGCACACCGGCGGCGGTGCGCATCTTGAAGCGGCCCTCGGGCAGGTCTTGCAGCCAGGTGTCGTGATCCCAGGTGTGCGGGCCGAAGTCATGGCCCTGCTCCGCCAGCGCCTTCCACCAGGGTGCCCATTCGGCGTCCAGGGTCTGGCCGCCGCTCTGCGTGGGCTCATTGGCCAGAAAGAAGCTGGCCTTGGCATCGAACTTCTTCAAAGTCTGCGCCACCAGGGGCGCCACACCCATATGGCCGGTGTCAAACGTCAGATAGACCGGCTTGGCGCAGGCCGCCAGCACGGGCGACGCGAACAACCAGGCCAGCATGGGCAGGCAGAGCTTGCGCATCACTGGCGCGGCATATGGTCCAGGGTCCAGACGCCGTGCGGCGACTTGCCGACCTTGACCTGCTGGATCACCTTCTTGCTCTGGCTGTCGATCTTCGTCAGCTTGCCGGCCCAGCGCGAGGTCACCAGAATCGTCTTGCCGTCGCCCAGCACCTCCATATCGTCCGGGCCGCTGGGGCCGGGGAACTCGTCCACCACGCTAAAGCTCTGCAGATCGATCTTGCTGATGGTATTGGCCGCGCGGTTGCTGAGCAGCACATGGCGCTTGTCGCCCCAGGCGCGGAAGGAGTGGGCGCCCTTGCCCGTGGGCAGGCGCTTGACCAGCTTGGGTGCCGGGCCCGTCACGTCGTAGACCTCCACCTCCTTGGCGCCGGTCAGGGCCACCAGGATGTGCTTGTCATCGGGCGTCAGAAAGATGTCGGCCGGCATCTGGCCCACCTTGATCTTCCAGCGCGGGGCCTGGGTGGCCAGGTCCACGGCCAGCAGTTCATCGCTGTCTTGCAGGCTCACATAAAGCACCGTGCTCTTGCTGTCGATGAATAAATGGCTGGGCGTCTTGGGCGCGGGGATGCGCTTGACCAGTTGCATGGGATTGTTGACATCGCCCGGCAGCCAACGGTACAGGCTGACATGGTCCAGCCGGTTGGCGGCGGTGACGAACCACTTCATATCCGGCGAGAAGCGCAGGTGGTAGGGGTCGGGAATGCCGTTCAGCACCCGCTGCACCTCGGCCGTGGCCGGATTGATGAAGGTGAGCGAATCGCCCAGAGCATTGGCCACCAGCAAGGACTTCTCGTCCGGCGTCAGATAGAGGTGGTGCGGCTCCTTGCCGGTGGGGATGCGCTTGACCTGGGTGAAGGTGACGGGGTCGATCACGCTGATATCGGCATCCAGCGAGTTCAGCACGAAGATGGGCTTGCCGGCATTGGCGGCCGGGGCCGGCGGCGCCGCCAGCACCGAGAAAGGCAGAGCGGCCGCGCAAAGACTGAGGGCACACACCGTGAGAACGCGCGACCGGAACTTAAACAACATCAGGGCAACCTCGGGCTGAATCAATGGATCTGGAGCAAAAGCAAAGGGCGGCAAGACATATTGGCCTCGCCGCCCTTCACAGTGTAGTAGCCCGCCCGGCCTTGCCCGCTTGCGAACCGTCAAGGCCTGGGCAGGCCGCGCTCAACACGACTCAATCGTCATCGCCACCCAGCAGCCCGCCCAGCAAACCGCCGGCCGCCAGGCCACCGAGCACCGAGCCTTCTTCACGCGAGCCGCCGCGCTGCGGCGCCGCCGCAAAAATGCGCGAGGCCAGGCGCGAGAAGGGCAGGCTTTGCAGCCAGATCTCGCCCGGCCCCGTCAGCTTGGCCAGGAACAAGCCCTCACCGCCGAACAAGGCCGTCTTGATCTTGCCCACATACTGGATCTCGAAATTGACGCCGGGCGTGTAGGCCACCACGCAGCCGGTGTCCACCAACACGGTCTCGCCGGGGCGCAAAGTGCGCCGCACCACGGTGCCGCCGGCATGCACAAAGGCCAGGCCGTCGCCGTCCAGCTTCTGCATGATGAAGCCCTCGCCGCCGAAGAAGCCCACGCCCAGCTTTTGCTGCAGGGCGATGCCTAGCGAGACGCCGCGCGCGGCGCACAGAAAGGCATCTTTCTGGCAGATCAGCGTGCCGCCCAGCTGGCGCAGATCCATGGGCAGGATCTTGCCGGGATAAGGCGCGGCAAAGGCCACGCGGGCCTTGCTTGAGCCATTATTGGTATAGACCGTGGTGAACAAGGACTCGCCCGTCACCAGGCGCTTGCCCGCGCTCAAAAGCTTGCCAAACAGGCCGCCGCCCGAGCCGCTGGCCGCACCGTCGCCAAACACCGTGTCCATGGCGATCGCCGCGTCCATGAACATCATGCTGCCGGCCTCGCCGATGGCGGCCTCGCCCGGGTCCAGCTCGACCTCGACGAACTGCATCTCGGCGCCCTTGATCTCGTAATCGACAACATCCATGGCCATGGAAATCTCCTGAAGTAACTGAAGCAATGGGGCCGGATATTAGGGCATAGGTGGCCTGCCTATACTGGGCCGCATGACAGAAAAGACGCAAGTTCATCCGCCTGCCAGCGAGGCGCTCAAACCCGGCGACAGCTATGTGCAGTCTTTTGCCCGCGGGCTGTCGGTGATTCGCGCCTTCAGCGCCGAAGCACCGCGCCAGACCCTCAGCGAGGTGGCCAAGCGTTGCGAGCTGACCCGGGCCGGCGCGCGTCGCATTTTGCTAACGCTGGAAACGCTCGGCTACGTGGCCTGCGACGGCCGCCAGTTCAGCCTCACGCCCAAGATCCTCGACCTGGGCTTTGCCTATCTCTCGGCTCAGCCCCTGTGGCAGTTTGCCGAACCGGTGATGCAGGCCCTGGCCAGCGAGCTGGGCGAGAGCGTCTCGGCCGCCGTGCTGGAAGGCAGCGACATCGTCTACGTGCTGCGCATGCCCAATCGCAAGATCATGAGCGTGAACCTGGGCGTGGGCAGCCGCCTGCCGGCCTGGTGCACCTCGATGGGCCGGGTCTTGCTGGCCGATCTGGATGCCGAGGCGTTGACGGCCCAGCTGGCCCAGCTGGACGCCCAGCGCCTGCCCCGCCACACCATGCGCACCGTGGCCAGCACGGCCGAACTCAGCCAGCGTATCGCCCAGGTGCGCGAGCAAGGCTGGTGCCTGGTCAACCAGGAACTGGAGGAAGGGCTGGTCTCCCTGGCCGCGCCCATCAAGGACCGCGGCGGCCGCACCCTGGCGGCGCTGAATATCGGTGCCCAGGTCAACCGCACGCCGCCCGAGGCCATGCTGGAGACCTGCCTGCCCAAGCTGCTGGACGCCGCCCGGCAGATCTCGAGGCTGGTGCAGATCAAGGGCTGAACAGGGCGCACATGAAAAAAAGGGCGGCTGGCTCGCGCCACCGCCCTTCGCAACCGGCCTTGGCCGAATCACATCACCCCATATGCAAGCCGCCATTGCAGCTGAAGTCGGCGCCGGTGGTGAAGCCGGAATCATTGCCGGCCAGCCAGGCGACGATGGCGGCGATTTCCTCGGGCGTGCCCAGGCGCTTGATCGGGATGGTGGCGACGATCTTCTCCAGCACCTCGGGGCGTATGGCCTTGACCATATCGGTGCCGATATAGCCGGGGCTGACGGTGTTGACCGTCACACCCTTGCTCGCCACTTCCTGGGCCAGGGCCATGGTGAAGCCGTGCATGCCGGCCTTGGCGGCCGAGTAATTGGTCTGGCCGAACTGGCCCTTCTCGCCATTGACCGAGGAGATATTGATGATGCGGCCCCAGCCCCGCTCCAGCATGTCTTCGATCACCTGCTTGGTGACGTTGAACATGGAGTTGAGGTTGGTGTCTATCACCGCGTCCCAATCGGCGCGGCTCATCTTGCGGAACATGCCGTCGCGGGTGATGCCGGCGTTATTGACCAGCACATCGACGGGGCCATGCTCGGCCCGCACCTTGGCGAAGGCGGCGACGGTGGATTCCCAATCCGCCACATTGCCCACCGAGGCGTAAAAGGTATAGCCCAGGGCGGCCTGCTCGCTCAGCCATTTGTCGTAGTCGCGGCTGGGGCCGCAGCCGGCGATGACCTTGAAACCTTCTTTGTGCAGGCGCTGGCACATGGCGGTTCCGATGCCACCCATACCGCCGGTCACATATGCAATCTTCTGGCTCATAAAGTTCTCCTTCGCCTCCACGGCTGGATGTTCAACGTCTGGGTCGCTCGCAGCGCCGCGTCCATATCTGCTGCTTGCGACTTGTCTCTTGGTGATGGAAAGACGCGGAAAAGGCGATTCAGGAAAAAACCGACAACAGGGCAATCAAGAGTCCCGCAAGCCCCGCCAAGGGTCAAGCGGGTTGGCCCTATACGGGTTTTTGAGGGTGCGCTTGAATCCTGCGTTTGATTCCCGCGTTTATCGGGCCGCTCAGCGCTCCACCGTCAGGGCCACGCCCATGCCACCACCTATGCACAGCGAGGCGATGCCCTTCTTGGCATTGCGGCGCTGCATCTCGTGCAGCAGCGTGACCAGGATGCGGGCGCCCGATGCACCGATGGGATGGCCCAGGGCGATGGCGCCGCCGTTGACATTGACCTTGCTCAGATCCCAGCCCATCTCCTGATGCACGGCACAGGCCTGGGCGGCGAAGGCCTCGTTGATCTCCAGCAGGTCCAGGTCTTGTGGCTTCCAGCCGGCGCGCTCCAGGGCCTTGCGGGCGGCGGGCACCGGGCCCATGCCCATGATGGCGGGGTCCAGACCGGCGCTGGCGTAGGAGGCGATGCGGGCCAGCGGCGTCAGGCCCAGGCTTGCCGCCTTGGCGGCCGACATCAACAGCAGGCCGGCGGCGCCGTCGTTCAGGCCCGAGGCATTGCCGGCGGTGACGCTGCCGGCCTTGTCGAAGGCGGGGCGCAGGCCGGCCAGCACATCGGCATTGCTCTTGCGGTTGATGAACTCGTCGGCATCAAAAATGACGGGGTCGCCCTTCTTCTGCGCGATGCTGACGGCGGCGATCTCGTCCTTGAAGCGGCCGGCGTCCTGGGCGGCGGCGGCTTTTTGCTGCGAGGCCAGGGCCAGGGCGTCCTGCTGCTCGCGGCTGATGCCGTACTGCTTGGCCACGTTCTCGGCCGTGATGCCCATGTGGTATTGGTTGTAGACGTCCCAGAGGCCGTCGGTGATCATGGTGTCCACCAGCTTCCAGTCGCCCATGCGCTGGCCCTCGCGCGAGCCCGGCAGCACGTGCGGGGAGAGGCTCATGCTTTCCTGGCCGCCGGCGATGACGATCTCGCTGTCGCCGTCGCGTATGGCCTGGGCCGCCAGCATCACCGCCTTCAGGCCCGAGCCGCAGACCTTGTTGATGGTCATGGCCGGCACGGCCTGCGGCAGGCCGCTCTTGATCACGGTCTGGCGGGCCGGGTTCTGGCCGGCACCGGCCGTCAAGACCTGGCCCAGAATCACCTCGCCGATCTGCCCGCCCTCCAGGCCGCTGCGGCGCAGCAGGTCCTTGACCACGGTTGCGCCCAATTCCACCGCCGAAGTCTTGGCCAGCGTGCCGCCGAACTTGCCGATGGCGGTGCGCGCGGCGGCCACGATCACGATATCTGTCGTCATATCAGTCTCCGTTGAAGATAAAGATTAGGCTTTTTGCTTGACATAGCGGCCGGGCGCCGCTTCCAGGGCCTTGTACTTGCGGCTGCCGGCCGTCTTGGGCGCGGGCTTTTGCGCGCCGGCGTGGCTGGCCAGCCATTGGGACCAGTCGGTCCACCAGCTGCCCGCATGCTCCTCGGCGCCCGCCCACCACTGCTCGGCCGTGGCGGGCAAGGCCGCCGTCCTGCCTATCCAGTGGCTGCGCTTTTTCTTGGCCGGCGGGTTGATGACGCCGGCGATATGGCCCGAGGCGCCCAGCACAAAACGCTGCTTGCCCTTGAAGACCTGGGTGCTGCGGTAAGCCGCGTCCCAGGGCACGATATGGTCCTCGCGCGAGCCGTAGATATAGACCGGCGCCTCGATCAGGCCGAGGTCGATCTGCTCGCCGCAGACGCTCAGGCGGCCGGGGATCTTCAGCTCGTTCTGCAGATAGGTGTGGCGCAGATACCAGCAATACATGGGGCCGGGCATATTGGTGGAGTCGCCGTTCCAGTACAGCAGGTCGAAGGCCGGTGGCGCCTCGCCCTTGAGGTAGTTGCCCACCACATAGTTCCAGACCAGATCGTTGGGGCGCAGGAAGCTGAAGGTGGTGGCCAGCTCCTGGCCCTTGAGCAGGCCGGGGCCCTTGGGCGCATCGGGGCCTATGCTCTTCTCGCGCAATTGCACCGAGGCCTCGTCGACAAAGATGTCCAGGATGCCGTTGCTGGAGAAGTCGATCAGCGAGGTCAGCAGGGTCAGGCTGGCGGCCGGCTGCTGGCCGCGCGCGGCCAGCACGGCCAGGGCCGTGGCGAGTATGGTGCCGCCGACGCAGAAGCCCAGGGTGTTGAGGGTCTCGGCGCCGCTGATTTCACGCGTTACCTCGATCGCCTTGATGACGGCATGCTCGATGTAGTCGTCCCAGGTCCAGGCGGCGCAGGAGGCGTCGGGGTTGCGCCAGCTCAGCACGAAGACGCGGTGGCCCTGCTCCACCGCATAGCGGATCAGCGAGTTCTCGGGCTGCAGATCGAGGATGTAGAACTTGTTGATGCAGGGCGGCACCAGCAGGAAGGGGCGCTCATGCACCTGGGCCGTCAGCGGCTTGTACTCGATCAGCTGGAAGAAGTCGTTCTCGAACACCACATCGCCGGCCGTGGTCGCCACATTGCGGCCGACCTCGAAGGCGCTCTCGTCGGTCTGCGAGACATGGCCGCGCTGCACATCGGCCCAGAGCTGCTGCATGCCTTTGGCGATGCTCTCGCCCTGGGTCTGCAGGGCCAGCTTCTGCGCCTCGGGGTTCAGGGCCAGGAAGTTGCTGGGCGCGGCCGCGTCGACGAATTGCTGCACGGCAAAGCGTATGCGCTGGCGGGTCTTTTCCTCGCCCTGCACCTTGTCGGCCATCTGCTGCAGGGTGCGCGAGTTCAGCAGATAGAGCTGGGCCATGAAGGCCGCGGCCGGGTTGGCGTTCCAGGCCTCGTCGGCAAAGCGGCGGTCGCCCAGGGGCTTGGCCTTGGGCGCGGGCTGGCCGCCCAGTTGCAGCGCGCTATTCCACAGCTCGGTGGCCTGCTTGATGTAATTGCTTTGCAGCTCGCTCAAGGCGCTGGGCGGGATCTGCAGGCTCAGCATGGAGTTCCACATCTCGCCCAGGCCGGCGGCCATGCCGGAGGCCTCTTCTGCCGCGTGCTTGGCCGCGGCCAGGGGATCAGGGATGGAGGAGGAGGAATCGTTTTGCGTGGATTCGGACGAAGCTTTTGTTTTGCGTGCCATGAGATTCCCGACAAAGACCTTCTAACGATAGCCAACGAACAGATAACAAGCCAAGCGCTGAGCGAAAGCAAGAACCCCACAAAACACAAAACTCCTGGGCGGCACGCCCAAAAACTCTCGCGATCAATGGCAGCGTTCAAACCTCTTCGGCACAGCTCGAAACTGGGCCCCAACAGGCCTGCCAGTCTCTCAGAAAATTCGGGCCTTCCTGGCCCAAGAGGCCGGCTGCGCGGCCTTGCGGACGGCTTTGCAACAGCCCCCGCCTCGGCCTCAGTCCGACACCTTGTTGTAACCTTGATCCCTTACCTCGTCTTGACATGTCATGAATCTGATCGCAATTGCCTGGGGCTATGTGGCCCTGATGATGGCCCTGGCCGAAGCCACCAGCACCCAGGGAAGCATTCTTGGCGCGGTGATCACCTTTTTGCTGTACGGAGTGCTACCTATTTCCATCCTGCTCTATGTGATGGGATCTCCGGCCAGAAGAGCGGCGAAGCAGCGCCAGGAGCAGGCCGATCTGGCGGCCTGGCGAGACGCGAATCAGGGGCAGCGGAAAACCCTTGGCTCGCCGCCCGAGGCCTCAGCGCAGACGCAGCACGGCCACCATACGCCCCCCTTGCGCCTCCCGGCGGAAGGAGAAAAACCTTGAGCTTTCGCTATGGGTACACCAGTGCCCACCGCGGATGTGAATAAGACCGGCGGCCCTTAGACGCTGGCGCGCCAGGCCGGGCAGATCGGCCCGCCAACGCGGCTCGCCCTGGGTGTTGGGCTGGTAGCGGAAGAACTCCGAGTCGACGGGCGCATCCGCCCGGCCGAAAGCGGCCAGCACCTCGGCGCCCACCTCGAAGGCCTGCGGGCCTATGCAGGCGCCCAGCCAGGCCTGCACCTGCTCGGGCCGGCACCCGGCCGCCTCGCACAAGGCCTGCACCGTGTGCTCCAGCACCCCGGCCGCCAGGCCGCGCCAGCCCGCGTGGGCTCCGCCCACGCCGCCGGGCGCGGCGAACAGCACCGGCAGGCAATCGGCGGCCTGGATGGCCACGGCCAGCTCGGGCGAGGTGCTGATGCTGGCATCGGCCTGCACCGGGCGCGCGCCGGGCAAGGCATGTTCGGGCTGCAGATGCAGCACCTTGGCACCATGCACCTGCCAGACGTAGACGGGGGTGACCCCGCTGGCCTGGGCGACGCGGCGGCGGTTCTCGGCCACGGCCGCGGGCTCATCGTCCACGCCGCTGCCGATATTCATGCTGGCATGCGGGGCCTGGCTGACGCCGCCGGCGCGCGTGGTCATGAAACCCTCGGCCGCCACACCGGGGCCGAACTCGGGCAGCAGCCAGTCGGGATGCGGTTTTGTCAGCTCGTTTTTAACGTTATTCGCTGTCATTCCGCATCCGGGCAGGCGCTGGGCTGGGTCTTGGCAAAGGCATCCAGGGCCATGCAGTTGGCGAACACCTTCATCACCGTGGGCACATGGTCCAGGCGGCAGTCAAAGCGCTGGGCGTTGAAGATCTGCGGCACCAGCACGCAGTCGGCCAGGCCGGGCGTGTCGCCCCAGCAGAAGGCGCCGTGTTTGGCGCCGGGCTGGCTCAGGCGCTGCTCCACCACGGCCAGGCCGCTCTCCACCCAGTGGCGGTACCAGCGGTTCTTGCCGTCCTCGTCCACGCCCAGCTCCTTGCTGAGGTAGCGCAGCACGCGCAGATTGTTCAGCGGGTGGATCTCGCAAGCGATGTCCTGCGCCAGGGCGCGCACCTGGGCACGGCCCAGGGCGTCGGGCGGCAGCAGGGGCGGCTGGGGGTAGGTCTCGTCCAGGTACTCGATGATGGCCATGGACTGGCTGATCAAGCCCTCGCCGTCGCGCAGCAGCGGCACCAGGCGGGAGACGGAGGCCGAGGCATAGGCCGGGTCGAGATGCTCGTTCTTGACCAGATGAACGGCGCGGTAGTCGTAATCCAGCCCCTTCAACGCCAGCGCAATGCGCACGCGGTAAGAGGCCGAGGAGCGAAAGTAGTTGAAGAGTTCCATGGAGGGCGATGATGCCATGCGGCCGCTACACTGAAGCGCTATGTGGACGCCTCATCGATACAAGTTCTGCCCCAGCTGCGGCGCCGCCGTGGACTACCGCGTCCCCGCGGACGACAACCGCGAACGCGCCGTCTGCAGCGCCTGCGAAGCCATCCACTACGAGAACCCCATCAATGTGGTGGGCACCCTGCCTTTTTGGGAGCAAGGCGATCAGGTGCAGGTGCTGTTATGCCGCCGCGCCATCGAGCCCCGCCATGGTTTCTGGACCCTGCCCGCCGGCTTTCTGGAGCTGGGCGAGACCAGCGCCCAGGGCGCCCAGCGCGAGACCGACGAGGAGGCCGGCGCGCAGATCGAGTTGCTGCCTCTGTACTGCCTGATGAATGTGGTGCCGGTGGGCCAGATCCACCTCTACTACCGCGCCCGCCTGCTCTCCACCGAATTCAAACCCGGCCCGGAGACGCTGGAAGCCCGGCTCTTCCACGAGCATGAGCTGCCCTGGGACGAGCTGGCCTTCCGCACCGTGCGCGAAACCCTCAGGCGCTTTTTCGAGGACCGCCGCCTGGGCCGGCCCTACGCCTTGCATTGCGCGGACATCAGCTGATTTTTTGCGCGGTCGCCCAGGGCCCCGTCACGCCATCGAGATCGCAGTCCCACAAGGCTTGCACATCCATCTCATCCACTAGGCCCTCGGCATAGACCTTGAGCGCCAGGCTGCGCAACATCACCAGCATGCCTCGCACAAAAGCGGCGCGCGCCGCATCGCCCGAGACGCCGCTGACCACGGCCACGTCCAGCTTCACATAGTCCAGGCCCGCCTGGTATAGGCGCTCCACCTGGGCCAGGCCGGCCCCGGCATGCTCCAGGCCCAGCTTGACGCCCAGCGGGCGCAGCTGGCGGCCCAGCTCGATCAGCAGATCGAAATGCTGCACCGCCGCCGATTCGGCCAGCTCCAGCCCCAGCTTGCGGGCCGCCTGCGGCTCGTGGAAGACGATCTCGCGCAAGCGGGCGACAAAGCTGCCGTCCAGCAGGCTGGCCGGTGCGAGGTTGACGCAGCGCTGCTGGCCGTCGCGGGCAATCGCCTCCAGGGCCAGGCCAACGGCCAGCAGATCGACCTCGGCCGTCAAGCGGCTGCGCAAGGCCAGGGGCAGCCAACGGGTGGCCGACTCATAAGCACCGCCCGGTTCCAGCTGCAGCTGCAGCGGGCATTCCAGATGCAGCAGCTGACCGGCCCGGTCCAGCACCGGGTAGGCCCCCAGGTGGGCGCGCTTGTCCTTGATCGCCGCAATGATCTGATGGCGCCAGACCCGCTCGCCCAAGGCCAGCAGGGTCGCCTCGCTGCTGGCCTGGGCCAGCGGTGCCACCGCCTCCACCGCAAAACCGCCCTGGCTTTCGGCCCGGGCCAGGGCCGCGTCGGCCTCGCCAAACCAATGGGCCAGGGCCTGCTCACGCGGCAGCTCGACGGCGCTCAGCGCCAGCTGGATGCCGCCGCCGAAAGCCGGCAGGCTGGCCCGCAAGGCCTCGGCCAGGGCGCGGGCGGTGTCGGCCGCCACATCGGGCGCGGGCAGCCAGAGCGCGAAGTCGGAGCCGTTCAGGCGCCCGCCCAGGCAGCCGCGCACCTGCTCGGGGTAGGCCTTGAGCGCCTGGGCCAGGGCCAGCAGGATCTGGTCCACCACCGGATGGCCCAGGCGCTGGTTGAGCCCGCCCAGATCGCGCAGGCGCAGCAGCAGCAGGCCGGCATGGCTGGGGCCTTCGTCACGGCGCAGGGCCGAGTCCAGCTCGGCCATGAAATGCTTGCGGCTGCTCATGCCCGTCAGCGGATCGCAATGCGCTTGCAGGCGCAGGGCTCGCAACTGCTCGGCCTGGGCCTCGAACATGGTCTTGACCCGCAAGACCATGGTGTTCATGGCCTGGGTCAGGCCTTGCAGCTCGGGCACACCGGACTCGGGCAGCAGATTGAAGCTGTCGTCCACCACGGCACGGGCTTGTGCGGCCACCGCGTCCAGGGGCTGGCGTATGCGGCGCAGCACCGATAAAGCCCCCAGACCCGCCAACCCGCCGATGCAGACCAGCACCAGGGCGATGCGGGTGGAGCTGGCCCACAGCTCATCATGGGCGTAGGCCGATTGGCTCAGCACCTCGACCGAGCCGATGGCATTCCAGCCATTCGAGACCTGGGCCAGGCCGGGCCGGGCCGCGATGGGGGCCAGGGCCACAAACCAGGCCGGCGCCAGGCTGGCGCGCGGCGTGGCCCGGCGCTCCAGCAAAGCCTTGCCGTCCGCCCCGCGCAAGACCACGCTCTGGTAGTAGCCGGTGTCGAACAGGGCCGAAATCTGCAGCTCCATCAAGACCGCATCGCCCTGCTGCTGCGACAGCACCAGGGCCAGGGCCTGGGCGTTGTCGCTGTTCTTGATCTGCAGCTGGGTCTGCAGCAGGATCCGCACCGAGGCGGTGGAAACGGCCACGCTGGCGCTCAGCGACAGCAGCACCACACCCAGGACCAGCAACCAGACCTGACGCATCAAGGACATGGCATCCCCTCAAAAAAGCCCGCGATCGAATGTACAAACAAGCGCATCAAAATCCCTCCGCCTGCACCTTGGCCAGTAAATCACGCCAGAGCGAGAGGCGCTGCAGCGGATCCCCCGCCGAGGTCGCACCCACACCCTGCCACAAACCTTCGCTATTGAAGCTGAACACCGGCTGCAGATCGGGCCGCTGCGAGGCCGGCCTGACGTCGGCAATCAAATTGTCCAGAATCAGCGGCTCCGCGCCCGGCTGCGCATAGTAGGCCAACACCATATGGGCGACCGAGCGCCCGCCCAGCGAGGCCCGCACATAGACCATGCGCAGCTTGGCCACCGGCACCCCGGCCGAGACCAGGCTGAAGTACTTGGCAATCGCATAGTCCTCGCAATCGCCGCGGCCTTTGTCCAGCAACTCCAGCGGGCTGGCCCAGTAATCGATCTTGCCCCAGACCTCGATGTCCTCGCGGAACTCGATGCGCTTGTTGAAAAATCGGTTGACCTGGCTCAAGCGCGCCTCCTCGTCCAGCGGCAGAACCTTGTCGATCAGCTGCAGCACCTGCTGCGCCTCGGCCAGCGTGCGGGGGTTGAACCTGGCCGCCGCCTCCAGCAGCCTGGCCTGGTCCAGCGCCGCGCTGGGCGAGAACATCAGCAGGCTCGCCAGCGCCAGGGTGGCGCCCAGGCGCAGCCACCCGCGCGCCAGCCCGGCCGAGCCTGGCTTTGCTGAGCGTGAGCCGCTAAAAAGCATGGGGGAAAGCGTCCATTAATTCCGAGTTACAGGCTTTTTGCACGGCATCCCAAGGCCATAATTCAACGCACTTTACAGGCTGTCTTCCCCTTGCAGCCACTGGCAGTACCCGGTAAAGAGCCCATTTTTCCCCGCATCCCATGAGCACCCAAGCCATCCGCCAAGAAATTGACAAAGCACGCCAGTCCGGGCCGCTCAAACAAATCATTATTCCGCCCTGCCCCGATCTGCTGGCCCGCCTGCAGCAGGCCATGGCCAGCAGCCAACCCGA
The DNA here is from genome assembly GCF_014204525.1 of Roseateles oligotrophus. Taxonomy (GTDB): domain Bacteria; phylum Pseudomonadota; class Gammaproteobacteria; order Burkholderiales; family Burkholderiaceae_C; genus Paucibacter_A; species Paucibacter_A oligotrophus_A. The sequence continues at coordinate 34,681 of NZ_JACHLP010000009.1, read as the reverse complement.
CCTGACCGAGGTGGCCCGCATCGCGGCCAGCGATGTGGCCATGTCCGCCACCTTGCTGCGCCTGGCCAACAGCCCTGTCCATCTGGCCGACGGCATGCCCTGCTCCACCGTGGGCCAGGCCATGACCCGCATCGGCCTGAACGAGACCTCGGCCGTGATGACGGGTTTTCTGCTGCGCAACGCCATTCCCGTCAACAACCCGCATCTGGCCCGCTTCTGGGAGCGCTCGGCCAAGCGCGCCCAGGCCATGGCCTTCATCGCCCGCCAGCTGCCCGGCCTCTCGCCCGAGCTGGCACATAGCTACGGCCTGTTCGCCCATGTGGGCATCCCGGTGCTGCTGCAAAGCCTGCGCGGCTATGGTTCCACCCTGGTGGAGGCGGCGGCCCGCATCGACCGCTCCTTCATCGCCACCGAGAACGCCAACCACCGAACCGACCACGCCGTGGCCGGCGCCCTGCTGGTGCGGGCCTGGAATATGGCGCCCGAACTGATGGCCGCCATCCGCCTGCACCACGACTTTGCCTCGCTGGGCCACTCCGACATCAGCCCCGAGGTCCACACCCTGATCGCCGCCGGCCTGATCGCCGAGCATCTGATGCGGGTCCACGAAGGCCTGCCCGAGGACGCCGACTGGGCCGAGCACCACGGCGAGGCGATGGAGTGGCTGCACATCAGCGGCGAGGATCTGGAGCATTGGGACGACCAGTTGCGCGATCTGCTGGATCACGCTTGAGCGGGCGTGCCGGCTGGGGTTGTGCGCTTTCCTTGCGCTTGATTCTGGTGGTGCCGGCTCCCTGCTGCTTCACCCTTTGCCAAGGCCCAGCCGGGAATTCGCCCCGGCAGGCGACTCACTTTTCTTGCGTCGCCAAGAAAAGTAAGCAAAAGAAGGCGACCCGAATGCCTGGCCCCTGCGGGGTCCGCTGCGGCACTTGGCTTTGACAGGCCGCGCCCAACTCTCTCCGCTACGCTCCGTTCAGACAGGGGGCGCGAGTCAGTTCACGATGGCGCTTCGCGCCGCCCGCCAAAGCCAAGCGCCGCAGCCCAGGCAACACGGGACATGCGAAAACCACACGGCTCGCTGCGCGTCGCCTCGGTCAGATACCAACTCCCCGCAGGGCCGTCGAACACAGCAGAAAAGAAACGAAGTAACGCACCACCTCGGCAGAGGCCGCCAAGGTGCAGGGCAATTTTTGCGGACCCTTGTAAAGCTGCGGTCAGGGCCGACGGCCAGACTGGCGCTAACACCCAGCCGGCGCGGCCAAGCATGGCAAGACGTCATCATCATCCAGGGTGATTTTGGAGACCGCCTTGCTCGCCGCCTACATCAGCCACGCCGACTGCGCCCGCCACGAAATGGGTGCCCAGCACCCCGAATGCCCGGAACGCCTGGGCGCCATCCGGGACCATCTGCTGATCAAGGGCTTGCTGGACCATATGCAGGCCCACGACGCGCCGCTGGCCACGCTGGACCAGCTGGGCCATGCCCACTCCTCGCTCTATGTGCGCGAGCTGATCGACGCCTCGCCCAGCGAAGGCCACCACCAGGTCGACCCCGACACCCGCATGAACCCCCACACCCTGACCGCCGCCATGCGTGCGGCCGGTGCGGCCGTGCTGGCCACCGACCTGGTGGTCACGGGCGAAGCGCCCAGCGCCTTTTGCTGCGTGCGCCCGCCCGGCCACCATGCCGAACACGCGGCGGCCATGGGTTTTTGCTTCTTCAACAATGTGGCCGTGGGCATACGCCATGCGCTGGATGTGCACGGCGTTGAGCGCGTGGCCTTGATCGACTTCGACGTGCACCACGGCAATGGCAGCGAAGACATCTTGCGCGACGACCCGCGGGTGCTGATGTGCTCCATCTTCGAACGCGGCCTCTACCCCTTCAGCGGCGAGGACACGCAGGCCAGGAACATGATCAATGTGGCCCTGCCCACTCGCTCGGGCAGCCAGCAGTTCCGCACCGCCGTCACCGAGCAATGGCTGCCGGCGCTGGAACAATTCAAGCCGCAATTGATCTATATCTCGGCCGGCTTCGACGCCCACCGCGAAGATGATGGCGGCAATCTTGGCCTGGTCGAGGCCGATTTCGAATGGGTGACCCGGCAGCTGATGGCGGTGGCCGAGCGCCACAGCCAGGGCCGCGTGATCTCCTGCCTCGAAGGCGGCTATGTGCTGAGCCCGCTGGCGCGCAGCGTGGCCGCCCATGTCAAGGTGCTGATAGGCGCCGATTGAAAGCCTGAGCCGGCTCACAAGGCCGTACCGGACATAACCGCAAAATCCATGGACAAACACTATCTCACCCAGCTGTTCCAGCCCCAATCCGTGGTCGTATTCGCCGGCCAGGCCGAGAACGCGGCCGGCCTGACGCCCCATGCCCAGGCCCTGCACGCGGCCCTGCGCGCCCAGCGCTACAGCGGCAGCCTGCAGTTCCTGGACATCCACACCACCGGCACCCTGGCCGAGCTGGCGCAAGCCCAGGCGGACCTGGCCATCATCGCCCTGCCGCCGCAGGACGTGGCCGCCGCGCTGGAGGTTGCCGGCCGCATGACTTGCCGCGCTGCCCTGGTGATCTCCAGCGGCATAGGCCTGGAGCAGGCGGCCGAGTTCAAGCGCATCGCCCGCCGCGAAGGCATGTTTCTGCTCGGGCCTAACTGCCTGGGCCTGCAGCGCCCGAGCCTGCAGCTCAACGCCAGCGCGGCCGGCCCGCTGGCCGCCGCCGGCCCGCTGGCCCTGGTCTCGCAGTCGGGCGCGCTGACCACCTCCATGCTGGACTGGGCCAGCAACAATGCCGTGGGCTTCTCCTCGGTGGTCTCGCTGGGGCCCAATACCGCCGTGGACATCGCCCAGGTGCTGGACTTCCTGGCCAATGACAAGCAGACCCACAGCATCATCGTCTACGTCGAAGGCATCCCCAATGCGCGCCGCTTCATGAGCGCCCTGCGCATGGCCGCCAATGCCAAGCCGGTGGTGGTGCTCAAGGCCGGCCGCAAGCCGGCCGGCAACGAGGCGGCGCAAACCCATTGCGGCACCATCGTCGGCAGCGACGATGTGTTCGACGCCGCCCTGCGCCGCGCCGGCGCCGTCCGCGTGCGCTCATTCGTCGAGTTATTCTCGGCCGCCAAATGCCTGGCCTCGCGCTACCGCCCGGTGGGCAAGCGCCTGTCCATCGTCACCAATGGCGGCGGGCCCGGCGTGCTGGCGGCCGACTGGATCAACGAGATCTCGCTCAGCCTGGGCAAGCTCTCGGCCGAGTCCATCGCCGCCCTGCAGCCCCTGCTGCCCCCGCAGGCCTCGCTGCACGATCTGATCGATCTTTCGGAAGAAGCGGGGGCCGAGCATTACAAGGCCGCCATCGAGGCCGCCTGCCGCGAGCGCCAGATCGACGGCGTGCTGGCCATCTACTCACCCAAGGTCGGCGGCGACGCCGCGGCCGTGGCGCGCGGCCTGGCCGACATCAAGCGCAATATCGGCAAGCCCCTGCTGTGCTGCTGGATGGGCGACACCTCGGTGCTGGCCGCGCGCGGTCTGCTCAATGAGGCCGCCATCCCCAGCTTCCGCACGCCCGAGGCGGCGGTGGGCGCCTTTGGCAATATCGCCTCCTTCTATCAAAACCAGCTGCTCTTGCAGCAGACGCCGCCGCCGCTCTCCACCCTGGCCAAGCCCGATATCGAGGGCGCCCGCCTGGTGATCGAAAGCGTGCTGGCCGAGCGCCGCAAGGTGCTGACCGAGATGGAGTCCAAGACCCTGCTGTCGGCCTTCCACATCCCGGTCACCAACACCATCCTGGCGCGCAGCGCCAACGAGGCCATGATGATCGCCACCCAGCTGGGCTTCCCGGTGGCCATCAAGATCGCCTCGCCCGACATCAGCCACAAATCCGATGTGCAGGGCGTGGTGCTCAATCTGGCCAGCGGTGCGGCCGTGCGCGACGCCTATAACGACATGATGGAGCGGGTTGCCCGCCTGCAGCCCGAGGCCCGCATCAAGGGCATCACGGTGCAGAAGATGGCGGCGGCCAAGCGCGGGCGCGAGATCTATATCGGCCTGGTCACCGACGAGCCCTTCGGCCCGGTGATCGTGTTCGGCGCCGGCGGCACCATGATCGAGCTGATCAACGACCGCGCCATGGAACTGCCGCCGCTGAACCAGTTCCTGGCGCGCCGCCTGATCGAACGCTCGCGCGTGGCCGAGACCCTGGGCGAGTGGCGCGGCGCCAGCGCCGTGGACATGGACGCGCTGGAGCAGTTGCTGCTGCGCGTGTCCGAGATGGTTTGCGAGCTGCCCCAGCTGCGCGAGATGGACATCAACCCCATCATCATCGACGAGCATGGCGCCGTGGCGGTGGACGCCCGCATCCTGATCGACAACGCGCCGCCCGCCATCAGCGGCCGCTCCAGCCCCTACAACCACCTGGCCATCCTGCCCTACCCCGCGCGCTACGAGCAGGTGTGGCCGCTGCGCGGTGGCGGTGAATACACCGTCAGGCCCATACACCCCGACGACGCGCAGATGCTGCAGGAGCTGGTGCAACGGCTCAGCCCCGAGAGCCGCTACTTCCGCTTTGTCTCCAGCATGGTGGAGCTGCCGCCCTCCATGCTGGCCCGCTTCACCCTGATCGACTACGACCGCGAGATGGCCCTGGTGGCCGTGGCCAGGCAGCGCGTGGCCGGGCCGGACGGCGAGATCAGCGAGAGCGAACGCATCGTCGGCGTCTCCCGCTACATCACCAACCCCGACCAATCCAGCTGCGAGTTCTCCCTGCTGGTGGCCGATGACTTCAAGGGCCTGGGCCTGGGCTCAAGGCTGATGGAAAGCATCATGGACGTGGCGCGCGAGAAAGGCCTGCACGAGATCCAGGGCCTGGTGCTGGCCAACAACCCCGGCATGCTCAAGCTGATGAACAGCCTGGGCTTCGCCATCAAGCCCTTTGAAGAAGACCGCGACTTCAAACTGGTGACGCATGGCTTGTGAGCGGGCGCCGGCCCGCCTCAAGGCCTGATCACCACAAAAGTCGATTTCTCCACCCGCTGCTTGTCCGAGCCGCTCATCCGGGCCTTGATCAGGATGGGCTTGGCGCCGGTGCCGGCGGCCTGGGCGGACTCGGGCGGGATGCGCAGAGACAGCGTCACCCAGCGCGCCTCGGCCGGAGCCAGGCTCATGCGCTCGGGGCCGCTCCAGCGCAGGCCGTCCAGGCCTTCGGCGCTGAGCGCATAGCTCTGCACCTGCTCGGTGCCGTTCATGATTTGCAGGCGATAGACGTTCTCGATGAAACCGTCCTCGACCTGGCGCGCCAGCGCGGCCCGGTCCCGCACCACATTGACCCGGAAGGGCGTGCGGGTCAGCAAGCTCCACAGCAAGGCGCCGCTGATGAGGAAGAGGATGGCGCTGTAGATCAGCACCCGGGGCCGGAACATGCGGCGCAGCAGCTGCCCGCGGTCCCAGTGGTTTTGCAGGCCGTGCTGGGTGTCGTAACGCACCAGGCCACGGGCATAACCCATCTTGTCCATCACCCCGTCGCAGACGTCCACGCAGGCGGCGCAGCCTATGCACTCGTACTGCAGGCCTTGGCGGATGTCGATGCCGGTGGGGCAGACCTGCACGCACAGATTGCAGTCTATGCAGGAGCCCAGGCCCGCGGCCTTGGCATCCACCTTCTTGCCGCGCGCGCCGCGCGGCTCACCGCGCTCGGCGTCGTAGCTGATGATCAAGGTGTCTTTGTCGAACATGGCGCTCTGGAAGCGCGCGTAGGGGCACATGTATTTGCAGACCTGCTCCCGCATATAGCCCGCATTGCCATAGGTGGCGAAGCCGTAGAACAGCACCCAGAAGGTCTCCCAGGGCCCGGTGCCCAGGCTCAGGACGGCGCCCGCCAGCTGGCGTATGGGCGTGAAGTAGCCCACGAAAGTGAAGCCCGTCCACAGGCCCAGGGCGATCCAGGCCAGCTGCTTGCCGGCCTTGCGGCCCAGCTTTTCCAGCGTCCAGGGGCTTTGGTCCAACCGCATGCGGGCGGCACGGTCGCCCTCGATCCGGCGCTCTATCCACATGAAGATTTCGCTGTACACCGTCTGCGGGCAGGTGTAGCCACACCACAGCCGCCCGGCCACGGCGGTGAACAGAAAGAGCGCGTAGGCCGACAGCAGCAGCATCGCCGTCAGATAGATGAAGTCCTGCGGGTAGAGCACCAGGCCGAAGATGTAGAAGCGGCGCGAATCCAGCTCGAACAGCACGGCCTGCCGGCTGCCCCAGTCCAGCCAGGGCAGGCCGTAGAACAGCAGCTGGGTCAGCGCCACCATGGCCCAGCGCCAGCGGCTGAACAGGCCGCTGACCGAGCGCGGGTAGATCTTGCTCTGCGCCTGGTAAAGCCAGATTTTTTTGTACTCGGCGGCTTCGTCGGACGCTTGGGAGCCCTGGGGGATGGGGGCGGAGTTTTCCATGGGATTCTTTGCGGCGCTATCGGTTGCGAGCAGGCTTGCTCATGGCCGGAAAGAATCAAGAACCATGCCAGGGCCGGGGCCCGCTCGGCCGGCGAATCCAGGGCCGCTGACGCCCTGGGCCAGGGCTGGCACTGCCAAATTGGCAGCCCTTGGCAGTCACCCACTGCCAAATAAGCTCAGGGCAGGGACTGCAAGGCCTTGAGCCGACGGTACAGGCTGCGTTCGCTAACCCGCAGCTGACGCGCCATCTCGGCCCGCGAACCCGGGAAGGCCCGAGCCCAGGCGAGCAGGCGCGCGTCCGGCCAGCGCCAGTCCGGCGCCGCCTCCAGCGACAAGCCCCCTCGCACCCCGATGGCCGGCTGCAGCAAGGCCGGCGGCAAGGCGGCGGGGCGGATCAGGCCATCGTCGGCAAACAGCTTGGCACGCTCCAGCACATTGCGCAGCTCGCGGATATTGCCCGGCCAGGCATGGGCTTGCAGCAAGGCCATGGCCTCGGCCTGGATGCGCCAGCGGTGGCCGCCGCCGCTGCGCTGCAAAATGCTCTGGACCAGCAGCGGGATGTCCTCCCGGCGCTGGCGCAGGGCCGGCAGCTCGATGGGGAAGGCATTGATGCGGTAGTACAGATCGGCCCGGAACAGCTCGCGCTCCACCAGCGTGGCCAGGGGTTTGTGGGTGGCCGCGACCAGGCGGAAATCGGCCTGCAAGGTCTCCAAGCCGCCAACGCGACGGAAGCTGCCGGACTCGATCAAGCGCAGCAGCTTGACCTGCATGGACAGCGGCACATCGCCGATCTCGTCGAGGAAGAGCGTGCCGCCCCGCGCCGTCTCGACCAGGCCCGGCTTGCGGTGCAAGGCCCCGGTGAAGGCGCCCTTCTCGTGGCCGAACAGCTCGCTCTCGAACAAGCTCTCGGGCAGGCCCGAGCAGTCCACCACCACCAAGGGCCCGGCGCTGCGCGGGCTGGACTCGTGCAGGGCGCGCGCGAACAACTCCTTGCCCGTGCCCGACTCGCCCAGCAGCAGCACCGGCAGCATGGCCGGCGCCACCCTGTGCAAGGCCGCCAGCGCGGCCGTGAAGGCCGGGCCCTGGCCCACCAGGCCCTCGGCGCTGGGCCGCGCCGAGGCGCTGCGCACGGTGGCAATGCGTTCGACGAAGGCGATCACCCGCTGCCCGGCGTCGAGGATGGGTCGTAACTCCACATCCACATGCTCTGGGCCGCGCGGTGTGTGGTGGATGTGCAGCACGCGGTCCGGCGCCCTGGCCTCGCTCGCCTTCTTCATCGGGCAATGCTCGCCCGCCTGATCGCAGGGCAGCTCGTAGCCATGCGAGACCTGGAAGCATTTGCGCCCGAGAAAGGGCTGCTCCAGCGCGCCGAACTGGCGCCGGTAAGCGCTATTGGCCGCCAGAATGGTGTATTGCGGGTCCAGCACGATGGCGGGCTGGGGCTCATGCTCCAGGAAGGACAGCAGGGCTTGGACGGGCAGCGCTTGGATGGAGCTCATGGTGGATGGCGTGGACTTTGGCAGTCATTGTCTGCCAGGGCTGCCAAGGGCCGACGCTGTCCGAGAATGCTGCCGCGGCGGGATTGAGCCGGGCCACCATCTCAACGGCTCGTCACCAGCGACTGCGCCGCCGCCCAAACCGCCACATCGTCGCGGCGGATGGCGGCGGCCATCAGGCCCGGGAAGGCGTCGGGCGTGCAGGCAAAGGACGGCACACCCAGCGCGGCCAGCTTGGTGGCCAGGCCACGGTCATAGGCCGGCGCACCTTCATCGCTGAGCGCCAGCAAGGTGATGAACTGCACGCCCGATTCCACCAGCTCGGCGGCGCGGCGCAGCAGGTTGTCCTCGACACCGCCCTCGTACAGATCGGAGATGAGCACGAGGATGCTGTTGCGCGGCTCGCGGATCAGGCTCTGGCAATAGCCCACGGCGCCGTTGATGTCGGTGCCACCGCCCAGCTGCACGCCGAACAGCAGCTCCACCGGGTCCTCGAGCTGCTCGCTCATATCGACCACGGCGGTGTCAAACAGCACCAGCCGGGTGGCCACCGCCGGCAGGCTGGCCATCACGGCGCCGAAGATGCTGGCGTACACGACCGAGTTGGCCATGGAGCCGCTCTGGTCTATGCACAACACCACCTCGCGCTGCGGCTTGCGGGCCTTGCGGCCATAGCCCAGCAGGGTCTGCGGCACGACGGTACGGTACTCGGGCTGCCAATGCCTGAGGTTGGCGCGCAGTGTGCGGTGCCAGTCGATCTCGGCATGACGGGGGCGGCGATTGCGCTGGCTGCGGTCGAGCGCGCCGCTAACGGCCGAGCGCAGCGGCTCGTCCAGGCGCTGCATCAACTCGTCCACCACCTTGCGCACGACCAGGCGCGCGGTTGCCTTGGTGCCGGCCGGTATCACCCCCGACAAGGCCATCAGATTGGCCACCAGATGCACATCGGGCTGCACCGCAGCCAGCATCTCGGGCTGCAGCAGCAGGTCGCGCATGTCCAGGCGCTGCAGCGCATCGTGCTGCATCACCTGCACCACCGAGCTGGGGAAGTATTTGCGGATATCGCCCAGCCAGCGCGCCACGCCCGGTGCGGAGCCACCACGCCCGCCGCGCCGCTGGCCGGACTTGAGGCCGCCCGGGCCGTCGGCCTCGTAAAGGGCGGTGAGGGCTTGGTCCATCTCGGCCTGGGCACCCACCAGGCTGCCACAGGCCGTCTCGGCCTCGCTGCCTAACACCAGGCGCCAGCGGCGCAGGCGTTCGGCATCGTTCGACGCTTCGTTCATGCATTGACTCCCAGCAATTGGCGCAACAGCGGCAGGGCCAGCGCGGCACGGGCCTCGTCCCATGCGGGCGCGATGGCGATCGGGGCCTGCGGCTGCCCACCTTGGGCGGCGCGCTGGGCCAGGTCACGGCGCTCGCCGGCCTCGAAGGCGGCGAAGCTGCGGCGCACCAGGGGCAGCACGCTGACGAAATGCGCCTCGCTCAGCCCGGCCAACCAGTCGTCCACCAGCCGCCAGACCTTGGCATCGTGCAGCAGCACCACGGCATTGCGGTTCAAGAATCCATCCAGCCAGGCCGCCGCCCGGGCCGGTTCGGCGCCGCTGGAGAGTTGCAGGGCGATGGCCTGGGCCACCTCCTCGCTGGCCCACACACCGGCGTCCAGCAGCAGGCGCGTGGCCACGCCCTGCAGCAGTTGGTGGGCGGCCCGGCTCCGGCCCAGCTGGGCCAGGGCCTGCTGCCAGCTGCGGGTCTGGGCCTCGCCCTCGCGCAGGCCCACGGCGGCATGGGCGCCCAGCAGCAGCTTGCGCAGGGCATCGGCGGCGGCGTCATCCAGCGCGCTGCAGGCCAGCGGCAGGCTGATGGCGGCGCGCAGGATCAGGCTGTCCAGCACATGGCCCACCAGGGCCGCGTCGGTCTGGCGCACATTGCCGTAGCGGTACACATTGGCCAGCGGCGCCAGGGCGGCCAGCAGCTGCGGGGTGTCGCCGGTCAGCGCGGCCCGGGCTTCCAGGGCGGCCGCAGCGGCGGCCGTGGCCTCGGGCAATTGGGCCAGCAGCACCTGGTCGACCAGGGCCGAGAGTTCCTCCAACCCTTCGGCCCGGGCGCAGCGGTCCAGCACGCGGGCGCTGGCCGCCTGGGCCACGGTCTGGCCCCACTGGCTGGCTTCGATCAGCGCCAGCGCATATTCGGGCTGCCATTGCAGCGTCCACAGCTCGTGGAAGGTGCCACGGCTGCTGCGCCCCACCTTGGCCAGGCTGCCCCAGTCAAGGCCCAGCAGGTTCAGCCGGTGCAGCAACTGGCTGCGGGCCAGGTCATTGGCATTGCGCAGGTCCAGGTCCAGGGTCTTCTGCGTGGCCTCGGGCTTGAGGCGCAGGCTTTTCTGGGCCTGCTCCAGGTCACGCTGCAAAGGCACGGTGGGCACATCGGAGGGCACGGCCCCCAGGCGGTCGCCCACCACCAGCTCGGTGTGGATGAAGCGCAGCACGGTTTCGTCGCCCAGGGTCAGCACCGTGCGGCAGGCCTCGTGCAGTTCCTCCAGGCCCGGGGCCGGCCGCTCGCGCAGGGCGGCCAGGGCGTCGGCCAGGCGCGCGGCCTCGATCAGATGGGCGCTGGAGCAGTCGAGATCACGCTCCCGCATCAGCCGGGCCACCCGGCTCAGCCAGCCCACGCTGCGCGGCGCGCCGCTCTGGCCGCATTGCCACAGATGTTCGTACCAGCCGGGGGCCTGCACGCCGGCACCGTAGCCGCTGGCGGCGGCCAGATGGCGGTAGGTCCAGGGCACCCAGGTGCTCTGCACCTTGAGCTTGGGCAGGCCCTTGAGCAGGGCGGCATCGGCCTTGGCCGTGGCCGGCCCCTGCAGGCCGCCCAGATGCCAGGCGCCGCAGACCACGGCGATGCGGGCATGGCCTTCCTTCTGGGCCGCGCGCACGCATTGGCGCATAAAGGCCTCGCGCAGCGCTTCACGGCGCTGCGCGTGCTCGCCGCGGCGGGTTTCGCTCCACTCGGCGCGCAGCGCGCACATGGCCTCGTTGATGGCGGCGAACAGGTCTTCGCCGTCGCTGCCTTCCTCCACCCGGTGGTTCCACCAGGCCTCGCCGTCGGCATAGCCGGCGGCATGGGCCAGCCAGTCCAGCGGGTCGGAAGCCTGGGGTGCAGCGGCGTCTTCGCTCGCCTCTGCGGCTTCAAGCTCGGCCTCGCGCCGCGCCTTCTCCAGCGCCAGGCCGTGCACCAGGGGCAGGTCGATGAAGCGCAGGGGCACGCCCTGTTGCGCGGCCCAACGCAGCGCCTGCCACTCGGGCGAGAACTCGGCAAAGGGGTGGTAGACGGCCAGCCGGCTCTCATCCGGGCAGTGGCTGAGCAAGGCCACCGGCGGCCGCATCCCGGGGGCCAGCACAAAGGGCAGCAAGGCCTCGCCCTCGGGCGGCCCCTCCACCAGCACCAGCTCGGGCGCGAAGTCTTGCAGCGCCCGCAGCAGGCTGCGCGCGCAGCCCGGCCCATGGTGGCGTATGCCGAAGTAGCGAACCGTCATGGGGCTCAGTTCAGCTCGCGGAAGGCGCGGTACAGGTCCTTCCAGTCGCTGCGCTCCTTCACCACGGTTTCCAGGTACTCGCTCCACGCCAGCTGGTCCTGCACCGGGTCTTTCACCACCGCGCCGATCAGGCCGGCGGCCATATCCTGGGGCCTCAGCACGCCGTCGCCAAAATGGCCGGCCAGGGCCATGCCGCTATTGATCACCGAGATGGCCTCGGCGGTGGAGAGCGTGGAGCTGGGCGATTTGAGCTGGGTCTTGCCGTCCTCGGTCTTGCCATTGCGCAGCTCGCGGAAGATCTGCACGATGCGCCGCACCTCCTTCAGCGCCGGTGGTTCGGCGGGCAGTTGCAGGGCCTGGCCCATCTCGGCCACGCGCTTGACGACGATGGCCACCTCCTCGGCCTCGCTGGCGGGCACCGGCAGCACCACGGTGTTGAAGCGGCGCTTGAGCGCGGAGGAGAGCTCGTTCACGCCCTTGTCCCGGTTGTTGGCGGTGGCGATGACGCTGAAGCCGCGCACCGCCTGCACCTCGCTGCCCAGCTCGGGGATGGGCAGAGTCTTCTCGGACAGCACGGTGATCAGGCTGTCCTGCACATCGGCGGGAATGCGGGTGAGTTCTTCGACGCGGGCGATGCGCCCCATGCGCATGGCCTGCATCAGCGGGCTGGGCACCAGGGCCTTGTCGGAGGGGCCATGGGCCAGCAGCTGGGCATAGTTCCAGCCGTAGCGCAGCTGCTCTTCGCTGGTGCCGGCCGTGCCCTGGATGAGCAAGGTGGAGTTGCCGCTGATGGCCGCGGCCAGATGTTCGGACACCCAGGACTTGGCCGTGCCCGGCACGCCGTAGAGCAGCAGGGCGCGGTCGGTGGCCAGGGTGGCCACGGCGATCTCCATCAGGCGCGCGCTGCCGATGTATTTGGGGCTGATCTCAAAGCCATTGTCCAGCGTGCCGCCCATCAGATAGCGCAGCACGGCCCAGGGCGAGAGCTGCCAGTTCTCGGGCCGGGGCCGCGTGTCGATCTTGCGCAGCTCGGCCAGTTCCTCGGCGTACTGCACTTCCGCGTGCTGGCGCATCACGGGGGTGGCATTGGGCGTGTTCATGGGGTCGGTCTCAGTTAGGAAAAGAGGCATGCAGGGCGCGCCGGGTGGCGATGACCTGCGTGGCGCTGTGCAAGGTGTTGGCGAGGCTGGCGGTTTCGTCCTCGCTGCGCGGCAAGGGCTCCAGGCGAGCCAACGCGGCCGGATGCAGGGCGCAGCACAGATCGGGCAAAAGACTGCGCAGCAGATAGTCATCGCGCAGGGCGGCGTCCGGCGTCTGCAGCGGGCGGCGCAGCAGCTTGTCGGCCACGGCCAGCGAGAACTCCTGCGACAGCTGACCCTGCAAAGGCAGGGCGGCCAGCACCTGGCTCAGCAGCGTAGACAGCCCCAGATTCGTGCCGGCCAGCTGGCGCTGCCAATGCTGCTCGCGCTCGGCCAAGGGCAGCAGGGCCAGCACGGCGCTGCTCTCGTCGCGCAGGCCTTGCGCCGGCCAGGCGCTCAGCAGCGCGCGGCACCAGTCGGGCACCGCGGCGGCAGCGGGCGCGGCAAACAGCACATCGCGCCAGCCGCGCAGCAAGGCCTCGGCCCAATCGCTGGCGGCGGCCCATTGCAGCAAATCCTTGGGCGCCATCTGGGTGTGCTGCTGCCACCAGCCCAGCGGCACCTGGCGCACCAGTTGGTAAAGCCACCAGGCGCGCTCGCCCAGCGATTCATGCTGGGGGCGCGTGGCTTCGAGGTTGTCGGCCTTCCAGTCTTCGCCGACCGCCTCGGGGGCATGCAAGACCCAGCGCTTGAGCAGCAGCGCGCGCTCCTGGCGCAGCAGCAAGGCCATGCGCTGTGCGGCCCGGCTGGGGTGGGCGGCCGCGGGCAGGCACAGCAGCAGGCCCAAGGCCTGCTGGCGCACCTCGCGGCTGCGATCGGCGCGCAGGCCGTCGAGCAGCTCGGCATCGGCATCGCCCAGGTTCAGGCTCAGCGTCCCCAGCAGCTCGGCCCGCTCCTTGGCCCCCAGCTCGGGCAGGGCGAGGCGCAGGCGCTCGCGGGCCGCCGCCGGGTCTTGCGCGCGCTCCCGCGCCAGCAAGGCCAGGCGCTGCTCGGCGCTGCCCTCGGTCCAGCGGGTCTCATCGGCGGCCTCGGCCGCCACGCCGGCGGCATAACGCCAATCGTCATGCTGCGCGGCCAGCCACAGGCCGCGCGTGCCCAGCACCGGCGGCAGCCAGGGCCGCAGGGCCAGGGAGCGGCGGCCCTGCTCCAGGGCGGCCGGCAGTTGCTCGGCCGGCAGGCGCTGGCCGGCGCGGGCCAGCAGCCCACACAACTCATGCTGCAAACGCGCCGGCCCCTCTTGCCAGGCCCAGGCCATCTGGGCGCAGAGCCCGGGGTGCCGCGGCTCGGGCAGGGGGTCGGCCGCACAGGGCGCGGGCAGTTCGCCCGCCCAGGCCGCGCCCTGCGCGCCCGCCTGGCTGCAGGCCGCCAGCACCGCGCAGGCACGCAGCACGGCCGTGGCCGCATCGGGCGCCGCCGCGGTAGATTGAGCCAGCAGCGCGCCCACCGCGCCGGGCCAGCTGGGCAGTGCGGCCGCATGGCGCTCGCTGCCCACCATGGCCACGGGCAGCAGGGGCGCCCAGATACCGGTCGCAGCACTCATGCCAAGCTCCTTTGCCAAAGCACCGGGGCGCCCTGCCCCGCCCAGGCCGTGAGTGGGCGCAGCCGCCGGCCGTCCCACTCGCCCATCAGCTGCACGGCCTGGCCGCCGGTGACGGCGAGCAGGCGCCAGCGCTCGGCCTCGCCCAGATCCAGCACCAGGCTTTGCCCGCCGGCCACGGCCAGGGTGGCCTCGCCCCGGTTCAACAGCAGCGCTTCGCTGAGCAGCAAGGGGTGCAGATTCAACCACGGGCTGCGGGCGCTGCGCAGGGCCAGTTGCTGCCATTCCTCGGCCAGCGTCGCGCTGGGCCAGTGCGCGGCCTGCTCCAAGGCCTGGCTGTCCAGGGCCAAGGCACGCAGGCCCGCCGCGCCGGGAAAAAACACCAGGGTGGCTTGCAGCACGGCGCCCGTGGGCCAGACCTGCTCAAAGCCCTTGCCGGCAAACACATGGTCCAGCAGGCAGGCGCGCCGGCCGCTGGCCGCGCCCTGCAGCCACACGCGCCTTTCGCTCAGCTTGTCCTCGCGCTCTTCGGTGAGCTGGCCCAGCACGGTCCATTGGTCGGCCAGTTTCTCGCCGGTCTCCTGCAGCTCGGCCTTGTCATGCGGCCAGCCCACCAGGCTGCGCAGATCGGCCTGCAACTCGGCGCTCAAGGTCTCACGGCGGGCCAGGGCTTCACAGGCGAGTTGCAGCAGGCCCAGGCGCTGCAGGCTGCGCTCGGGCCAGTCCTCGCCCGCGTGCAGGCCCTGGGCCGCCTCGCGCACACGCTGGCCCAGGCCGGGGGCCTGGGCGTCCACCAGGCGCGCGGCCATGGTGTGCCAGCTCTTGATCACTTCCGGGTTCAGGCTGCCCAGGCCTCGCGCCAGCTGATCGGCCAGCCAACGCTGCAGCTCGGCCGCGGCGGCCGTGACACGCTGCCAACGCTGCGCCTCGCGCTGGGCCTGGCGGTCGGCGGCGGCCTGCGGGTCCACGGGCATGGCGGCCTTCTCGGCCGCCTTCTCTTCTTTTTTCTGCGCCTTCTCGCTGCGCGTGGCCAGCCATTCGCCGACCCAGGCCGGCGCCTCGCTGGCAGCGAACAGCGCGGCGTCCTGCGCACGCATCAGCAACAAGGCCAGGCCATGCTTGCAGGGGAATTTGCGGCTGGGGCAGCTGCAGCGGAAGGCCGGGCCGCTCAAGTCCACCTGGGTTTGGTAGGGCTTGGCGCCGCTGCCCTGGCATTCCCCCCAGACGGCCCGCGAGTCCTGGCCCAGCAGCGGCCATTTAGCCGGCGCCACCAGGCCTCGCGCCGCCTTGACCGAGGCCGGATCAGGCGCCAGCGCGCATATCGATGCTTCATCGCTCAGCATGGGCTGAAGCTTCCTCCCCGAGATGTTTTTCATGGCCCTTCCAGCGGGGCTGGTGGGCAGGTGTTTGGGGAGGGAGTTTAGGGGCAAAAAGGGGGGGGCTTCGGCAGCGTCGGCATCCTCTTAGAACGTGTTTGCGATCCCAATGGGGTCGCAAACACGTTCTTAGGCCAGCAAGCCACGCTCGCGGTCCAACTCCGCGCGCAACTCTTCTTCGCTGGGCAGCACCAGCTTGTACTTGCTGGCAAACAGCTGCTCGTGGCCCTGCAGCATCGAGTAGCGCACCACGGACGCATCCTTCTGCGCGCACAGGATGATGCCTACCGTGGGCCCGTCGTCCGGCCCGCGCTTGAGCTCGTCATACATGCGCACATACATGTCCATCTGCCCGATGTCCTGGTGCGTCAGCTCACCACGCTTGAGATCGAAAATAACAAAGCATTTGAGCAGATAGTTGTAGAACACCAGGTCCACATAAAAATCCTTGCTCTCGGTGCTGAGTCGCTGCTGGCGCGCCACAAAGGCAAAGCCCTTGCCCAGTTCCAGCAAAAAGCCCTGCAACTGATTGATAAACGCCTGCTCCAGCTCGCTCTCCAGCAGCGCCCCGGCCTGCGGCAGGCCCAGGAACTCCAGCAACACGGGGTCACGCACAAAAGCGCGCGGGCTGCTCGCCTGCGCCTCGGTCTGCAAATTCACCCGCGCCTCGTGCTCCACGGCCGCACGGTCCTGGCTCAACAACAGGCGCTCGTAGTAAAGCGTGCCAATCTGCCGCTCCAGCGCGCGGGTGCTCCAGTTTTGGCTGGCGGCCTCGTTCATATACCAGTCGCGGGCGCTGGTGCTTTCCAGCTTGAGCAGGCTACGGTAATGCGTCCAGCTCAATTCGCGACGCAGTGCGTCGCGAATTGGGAAAGCCAAGAAGAAACCCCGCATATGACGCAAATTCGTGGCGTCAAAACCCTTACCAAACTCGGCCATCAAGCCGTCGGCCAAGAGCGGCAGCAAGCGCTGACCATAAGCCGCCCTCGCCTCGCCGCCTTGCTCAAACTCCACGATATGCCGGCCCAGTTCCCAGCAAGTCTGCACCTGCACCTGATCCACCACCCGCAGTGCCTGCTGCCGGCCCAGACGGATCAGCGCGCCAAGCTCGGCAAGCAGAGGCTGCAGCGTGGCGGATTCGAGTTGCGCGTGCACGGAGGCGGGGGCTTTCTTTGGCTTGCTACTCATGCGGGTTCTCGGGCATCCATGGGCGGGACAAGGGCAGCGATGGGAATGGACTGGCGTTATTTCGGGAACGGATGCTACTCCCGCATCTCGCTGCACGCGATCAACGCTGGTCTATTCTGAACGGCGGCTATATGGCCGGCACAATCAAACCCTGCGCCACCTTGACCGACGCCGCGCCCGGCGCCAGCGCGCATATCGTCCTGGGCTTGTGTGCCGCAGGCCAAGTCAACCTGATCTGACATCAACAGCACACCACCTACGGAACAATGCGGAACTTAGCCCCCGACCATCCTCACATGACTGACGGGGAAGACATTCCCTCAATCGACAGGTGATATTCCGTGACCAAGCGACATCTTCTCTCTTTGGCAGACTATCAGCGCATCTACCAAGTCTGATCTTGCCCTCGGATTCCGTATCCCATGACCGAGCGGTGATGGGATACGGAATCCGAGGGCAAGATCACTGAAAGCTCCCGCAATCATTGGAGCTTGGTAGGTAGGCGATAAGCACGCTTCGTCAGCAGCAGGTCGTTCATGTCGAAAACTGAGGCCAACAAAGACATCATTCCGAAGAACAATCAAGTTCGACTCTCTGTTTTCAAATGCCCCCATGCCCCTCCACTACCTCACCCTCCCCGTCACCCCCTTCCAGCAAAACTGCTCCCTGCTCTGGTGCGATGAAACGCGGGACGCGGCGCTGATCGACCCCGGTGGCGAGCTGCCCAAGCTGCTGTCCGCGGTAAAGGCGCAAGACCTGAGCCTCAAGGCCATCTGGCTGACCCATGCGCACATCGACCATGCCGGCGGCGCCGGACAGTTGGCGCGGGAGCAGGGCTTGCCCATCATCGGGCCGCACCCGGGTGACCAGTTCTGGATTGATGGGCTGGCCAAGCAGAGCCAGATGTTTGGCTTCCCTGCGGCCGAGAGCTTCACGCCGACGCGCTGGCTGGCCGATGGGGATACCGTTGAAATCGGCCGTCAGACCCTGAGCGTGCGCCACTGCCCGGGTCATACACCCGGCCATGTGGTGTTCCACTCCGCCGCCATCCAGCGCGCTTTTGTAGGCGATGTGCTGTTTGCCGGCAGCATAGGCCGCACGGACTTCCCGGGCGGCGACCATGCCACGCTGATCCGCTCCATCACCGAGAGGCTTTGGCCCATGGGGGATGAAACGGTCTTCATCCCCGGCCATGGCCCCGAGAGCAGTTTTGGCCAGGAGCGGCGCAGCAACCCCTATGTGCGCGGCACATGAAAATCGCCTGGCTGCGTGTGGCCCTGGCCACGGCTTGTCTGCTGGGCTTTGCGGCCATGGCCTGGCGCCTGTTCGGCCCGCGCGGGGTGGAGGTGGAGTTGCTGCGCAAGAGCTGGCGGCTGGAGATTGAAGTGGAGCGCCAGATTGCCGAGCTGGGCTCGGCCTGGTGCGATGAGCTGCCCGCCGGCGCGCAAGTGCAGAGCCGGCGCCTGCTGGCCGACCCGGCAGGCCGGCGCAGCCAGCCCGCCGAGCATTGCCGTTACACTCTGCCCACCTGGCGCGCGCTGTGGCAGGCCCGGCAGGCGGGGCTGGACCCGGAACCGCCGCGCTGGCCCCAACCCATCCTCAAGCAAGGCAGCGATGAGCTGAGCCCGCAGCGCCTGGGCAAGCGGCATGAGGTTTACGAGCTGGAGCTGCAGGCCGCCAGCGGCCAGGCCTGGGTCTGCGCCCTGCCCCTGGCGCAATGGCGCGCCCTGCCGAAAGGCCTGAAGTTCCGCCTGGCGGTCGACCGCCAGGGCGTGGCGGACTGTGCCAGCGTGCCTGGGGCTAATATCTCGCCCCCAACCACCACAGCAAGATCCCCATGAGCCTCTCTTTTTCAGCCCGGCTGGCCGCCATCCCGCCCGGGGCGGGCGTGCTGTTCTTCATCCAGATCTTCGCCACCCTGGGTTTTGCGGTGCTGTATTCCAGCCTGGTGCTGTATGCCACCGGGCATCTGAAATTCAGCGCCGAGAAGGCGACCCTGATCATGGGCGTGTTTGGCGCCTTCAACTACGGCCTGCATCTGTTTGGCGGTTATCTGGGCGGGCGGTTTTTGAGCAACCGCAATCTTTTTGTGGGCGGCATGGTCTTGCAACTGCTGGGCTGCGCAACCATGACGGCCGGCACGACCGAAGCGTTGCTCTGGGGCCTGGCCTTGTTCCTGACCGGCAGCGGGCTCAACGTCACCTGCTTGAACATGATGCTGACCCAGCGCTTTGCCCCCGAGGACAACCGGCGCGAGGCCGCCTTCCTGTGGAATTACGCGGGCATGAATATCGGCTTTTTCGTCGGCTTCACCGTGGCCGGCCATTACCAGCTGACGCAGCGGTACACCGAGCTGTTCTGGTTCGCCACTCTGGGCAATGCGGTGGCGATCGTGCTGGCCCTGTTTTACTGGCGGGTGCTGGCGGACATCAACACGCCGCTGCTGCAAGCCAGCCGGCGCGAGTTCTTGCTGCGTCTGGCCGTGGGCATGGCGATCCTGCTGGGCTTGGTGCCGCTGCTGTGGTTCTTGCTGCAAAACCCGCAGGGCACGGAGTATCTGGTCAAGGCCGTGTCGGCCGGCGTAGCCCTGGCCTTGGTCGTGCTGACGCTGCGCCACAAGGATCTGGCCGAGCGCAAGCGCATGTGGGCTTATCTGATCCTGACCCTGGGTTCGCTGATGTTCTGGTCGCTCTACCAGATGGCGCCCAGCGGCCTGCAGCTGTTTGCCGTGGGCAATGTGAAGCTGGAGTTATGGGGCGTGACCATCGCGCCGCAATGGGTGCAGAACATCAATACCGTGGTGATCGTGCTGGGCGGCCCGCTGCTGGCGGCCTGGTTCGCGCGCCTGCGTGAGCGCGGCTGGCCGGTCGATGTGCCACAGCAGTTTGCCGCCTCGCTGCTGCTGATGGGCCTGGGCTTTCTGGTCCTGCCGCTGGGCATTGCGCTGGCCGATGGCCAGGGCAAGGTGGCCTTCAGCTGGCTGTTCACCAGCTATGTGCTGCAGGCCCTGGGCGAGCTGCTGATCTCGCCGGTGGGCTACGCCATGATTGGCCGCCTGGCGCCGCGCCAATACCAGGGCGTGATGATGGGCAGCTGGATGCTGGTGACCGGCCTGGCCTCGCTCTTCGCCGCCGATTTCTCCGGCAGCGTGGCCCAGCCCGAGGGCGGCAGCGCCCTGGTCAGCAACCCGGCCTATGCCAGCTTGTTCACCCAGTTAGGCCTGGGCAGCGTGCTGGTGGGCGTGCTGCTGATCGTGCTGGTGCCGAGGCTGCGGCGCCTGATTGGCGAGCCGAAGCAAGAACCGGTTTGAAGCAGCAGAGGCCGTATACAGGGCGGCGGGGCCAGGCGGGACTTCCGCGGCGGCAACCGCTTTGCCGCCGCGGTGACGAGACCTCGCCCTACTTGACGCTCAACTCCAGGCTGCGCAAAGCCTCTTGGATAGGAATGAAAAAGTTGAAGCCCTTGCCAGCGTCCACCCCGCCTTGGGTGATGGCGATGACACGGCCTTCAGCATCAAGCAAGGGACCGCCGCTGCTGCCAAAAGTGACGGCGGCATCGCTTTGCAGGACGCGCCGGCCTTGCAAGCTGCGATCGGCGCTGAGCACGCCGCGGGTCATGGAATTGGTCAGCACGCCCAAGGGCGAGCCGATGGCGAACACGTCCTCTCCCACATCCAGCGCCGTGGCACGCAGATTCAAAGGTTCCAGTTCCACGGCAGGCGTCTTCAGCAAGGCGACATCGCTGCGCTCATTGAGCTTGAGCACCTGGGCCACCAGCTTGTCGCCGTTCTGCATCTTGACCTTGACGAACTTGGCCCCCTTGACCACATGCACATTGGTCAGCAAATAGCCTTCCCGGTCGATATAGAAACCGCTGCCGCTGCCCGAGGGCGTCTCCAGCGTGACGACGGCCGCACGCAGCGCCGTCTGGTTCTTCAAGGCGCCCCCCGGGGCCAGGGCCCCACCCTTGAGCGTCAACAGATTGGGCGACGCGGCCGCCCCTTGGGCGGATGAGGCAGCGGAGGCTGAGGCTGACGCCGCCCCATCGGCCGACACTTCGGCCGGCTTGCCGGCCTTGAGTGCCTGCAGGAACTCGGGCGCGGCGACGAAATTGCTAAGCGAGGAAATCATGGCCCGCTTGCCCAGATCCGTGATCTTGTCCTTGCTCTGGCCCAAGCCCTCTGCGCTGGCCTGATAGACGACTTTTTGCAGGCGCTCCGAGTACAGGGCCCAATCGATCTTGAACTGAATCCAGCCCTCTGCCGTGCCATTGAGCGAGCAGATCTCGAACTTGGCCTCCTTGACGATGCCACCCAGGCGGAAGTCGGGTGCCGCGGCAATATCGGTATCAAAGGCATTGGACTTGCCAGCACCGGCCAGCGGATAACCGAGGCGCTTGAGCTCTTGCGTGGTAACGCTGGTGATCAGCGCACCATAGTTATTCAAAAAGGCCTCATTCACCACCATGGGCTGCTCATTGACACAGAACCAGCCAAAACGGGAATGCCCCAGCTCATCGCCCTGCAGAATGCCTATCTTGATCTTCTCCACCGAGACCGTGGACTTCAAGTCCTCACCCTTGACCGAGCGTGCCTCGGCTTGGCTGAACTTGGGCGGCGGCGGGATATCTGCAACGGCATTCAAGGCCCAGCCGGTCAGGCCGGCCGCCAGAGACAGGGCCGCCCAGCGGGGCCGGCGAGCGGATGAAAGCGCAAGCTGATTCAAGGCGCCTGGAATCGTCGTCATAGGGAAATCTCCTGGTGTCAGCGCCCGCCAGCTCCTCCGCTGGCCGGACATGCGAGGCCGCATGTTATGCCAGCCGAGCAGCCCCGCTGGACGAGTCTGGCCAGGAGCGCTGCGCTGTGTGCCGTTGGCCGCGCTTATCCACCGAGAGTCTGTGCCTTGCCAGCATTCAAAACGCCCTGCCTTCCGCGCCCCGGCCACCGACGGACAAGTTCCGAGTCCGCCGGTGGCCGGGCCTCATCTGGAGCCGTAAATCATCAGCCCGCTGAGCAAGCAGGCCATGGGCTCCCCCTGTTCCTTGGGCAGGCTGTGCAGTTGCCAAACGCGGCCCGGGTAAAGCACCTCGACGGCGGCCACGCCTTTTTGACCCCCCATCTGCTCGACCCGGTAGCCCACGGCGGGCGAACGCAGGCCGCCATCGCTATTGCCCCACAGGTATTGCCGCATGGCGTAGCGAGTTTGGCCCAGCACCATCTCGCCTTGCAGGGGACGCCATTCATCGTCCAGCTTCAACTGCACCTGCTCCGCTGCACTCTGGCAGCTGCATTGCAGCTGGGATTTTTCGTCTTCAAGGCGGCCCTGCTTGAGCTGGAGGTACAGGCCTTTGGAACGCAGCTCGCAGTGGCCCTGCCATTCCTGCTGGCCTTGAAAGCCGTAGCTGAAGTGTTCACTGCCTTGGGCGGAGGAAACCTTGTCGATACCCCAGCTGCTATTGCTGCTCAGGCCACGTTTGACCTTGCCGATGCGATAAGGGCCTAGCTCGAAGGACTCGTCGATCAGCAAGCCGGTGGCCCGGCTGCGATGGGCCACATCCAGCACCAAGGCCTGAGGCGCAATATCGGCCGGCGCCGCCATGCGCGAGCTGGGTGGCAGGGCGCAGGCGGCCAACATCAGGCTGGGCAGCAGCACCGCGAGGCGGCTGGGGCCGCTGCGCCGAGGTGTTGCCGACGGCCGAAGAAAGCTGATTGGCTGGGTCATGGATGGCCTGAAGAGTTGTAGCGACAGAGCTGCTAACTTCAAGCCAGGCCGGTAGGTTGACGGGCATGGTGAATATGCCCATCTATCGGCCTTACCCTCAGGTCTTGGCGTCGCCGGGGCTGGTGATCGGCTTGCCCAGGGTCGGGCGTAGAGCGGCGAACACAACTCAGCGCAGTGGTCCTGGCTAGGCACGCCGTCGAAGACAGTACAGCTGCTACGGCGAGACGGCGTAACGACGCCAGGAGAGTTTTGCGAGCCGCGCTTAGTTGCGTAAGTCCAGACCGCCCAGCACCAGCTCGGCCTGAATCAGCAACTGTTTGCTGCTCATCAGCGGCGGCGTGGTCTTGTCGCTGATCTCGGACAACAAGGGCTTGCCTTTCACGCTGACGCTCCAGTCCGGCGGCAACAGCAGCTTGACCGAGCCCATCACGACCAGGATATTGAGCTGGGCCGGACCCTCGATGGAGGCCTGGCGCAGGTCCAGCAGGGTTTCACCCATCACCACCTTGATCTCGCCGCCGGCGAAGCGCGGGCTGCTGAGCTTGGACTGGTTGCCACTCAAGACGGTGCTGATCTGCACCCGGTCTTCCTCCAGCAGCTCCACCGTCGCGGCGCCGCCGCTCTGCTCCCAGGCCAGGCGGCCGCGGAACATCACAAGCACGCCGGCGCCAATCAGCAGCAGAGGCCAGAAATCGCGCCAGCGGAAGTCGAAGATGCCCAGATGGCGCAGGGTCAGCAAGCTGCCCACGGCGATCAGGGCAAAACCGATGCCACGGCCACGCGCGTCGGCATCCTGGCTGAGCTTGAGCGCGCCCAGGGCGATCAGGATCAGGGGCCAGAAAGGCAGGACGCGGCGCACATCGAAGACGTGGAAGTTGTCCAGCAAAAAGGCCAGGCCCAGCAGCGTCAGCACCAGGCCGAACAGGAGCTGCTGCTTTGAATCTTGTGCTCGTTTCATGGCTGCTTCTGCTCCGGCACTGTCACTTCCACGGTGTTTTCCTGGCGCAGGCTCAAGGCGCCCAACACCAATTTCCACAGACCCAGGCCGACCAGCAGGACGGGCCAGCTGTTGTAGTAGTCCATGCCCAGATAAGCCATCTCGCAGGCATAGAGCCAGGCCGAGAGCAGCAGGATCAAGACGCCGCTGCCGACCTGGTTCAGATCACGCGCCGTTACCAATCGCACCAGGCCGACGGCGCCGAGCGCCAAAGGCCAATGGGCCCAGAGCCAGGCGATCAGGTGATAGCCTCTTTGCTCCAGCAGGGCCACAAGGCCGATGACGATCAGGCACAGGCCGGCGAAAACATGATCCTGGGGGCGGCCCTTGCGGGGTGGTTTTATCGACATGGGCTTGCGCTCGTTTTTGTGATGCCCGCCACGATAAGCGAGGGCCGCGGCACTGTCGAAATCTATTTGACGAACGGACAGGCGGGAGGTGTGAACGACAGCAAAGACCGACAGATGTTGGCCCTGCCTCGCTTCAAGGTTTGCGAAAAGCCGTGGGCAGCTCACCCGACCAGCGCTTGAAGGCCCGCCGGAAGGAACGCGCGTCGGTGTAGCCCAAGGCCTGAGCGACCTCAGCGATGCTGAGTTCGGTGTTGATCAGCAGGTCGCGCGCCCGCTCGTAGCAGGCCGTTTCGCGCAGTTCACGGTAGCCAGCGTTCTGTGCCACCAGGCGACGCCGCAAGGTGCGTTCGCTGATATTGACCTGCGCCGCCAAGCCGCGTTGCGAGGGCCGGTCCCGCAGGCCATAGCGGATGCGGCTGACCACCGAAGCCAAGAGGTCGTCTTGGCCGATGGGGGCTGGCAGCAATCGATTGAGCTGCTTGCGCACCACTTCGCTGCTGAGCCTGTCGTAACCCGGCAGCCTCATCCGCAGCCATTGGGCATCCACCGTCATGCGGTGCTCGTCGGCGTTGAAGCGAACCGGGCAGCGGAAGAAGCGCTCATACAGGCGCGGCTGCGCCGGGCAGGCATAGGCGAAGTCCACCTGCAAGGGCTTGAAACTCACCCCCACCATGGCTCGCACCATCGCCACCACGCCGGCGAATGACTCTTCCACCAAAAAGCTCTCGATCTCTTGGTCGAAATTGTGAGGCGTTGAGCTGACCAAGAGGCGCTCACCGTCAAGGCTGATCAGGTAGGAGGTCATGGAGCCAATGAGGGCCTGGCGCTCCAGGCCGTAGCTGACCGCCTCGCCCAAGGTTTCGCAACTGAGCATGGCCAAGCCGGCCAGGCCCCAGGCGATGGGCGTCTGGCGGGCGCCCACGGCCATGCCTAGCGCGGGCTCGTTCAGTTCGCGCTGCACCCGCTGGATCAGGGCCCGGGTCTGCTGGTGTGAAACCAGCACATCTTCCTCGACCAGGGTCTGCGGCGTGATGCCCAGGCCACGGCACAGGCGCTCCATGGACAGGCCTCTTTCCTCCGCCAAGGCCAGCAGCACCCGCGCGACCGAGGGCACCAGATTGGCCTGGCTGCGCGGGTCGGCATGTGAATCGGGCTCGGGGACGGGGGGGCTTTGCTTCATGACGGTAGGCGAGAAACGAGCCAGATGACGATACAGATATTTTCTCAAGCTTGGCCGGTTTTGTACCACCGTGACAAGCTCAATCAAAGCCGAATCCAAACGGACTATGCGTTTGATGTTTTCATAAAAACGTCGCAAATGCAGGCAGAAGTCGGTCGCCTATGCACTCGCTTTCTTTGTCCGAAACTGCCCCATATTTGACCGAAATTGTCCCCCAAAAAGAGCAGCGAATTTACTAGAGTTCGGGGCGTCCGATTGCGCCTAACTGACCATTTAGGCAGATACCCAACTCGAAGCTACGCCGCCATGTCACATCACCCAAACAGCGCCTCGCGCACCCCAAGTTCCATCATCACACCCGGCCTACGCTTGGCCTTGCTGGCTTTGCTCGGCACGGGCTTGGCAGCTTGCAGCCAGCAGGCCGACGTGGGCAAGGCCAGCCCGGCCGCGCCAACTCGGCCCGTGCTGGTCGCTGACGCCCAATCGTCCTCCAGCCAGGGGCCGGAGTTCATCGGCGAGGTGCGCGCCCGCCAGCGTGCAGAGCTAGCCTTTGCCCTGCCCGGCCTGGTGCGCCAGGTTTTGGTGGAGCCTGGCGATGCGGTCAAACGCGGCCAGTTGCTGGCCAGCTTGGATCTGGCGCCGACGCAAGCCCAGCTGGGCGCCGCGCAAGCCGAGATCCAGCGCCTGCAAGCCGGTTTGGATGAGGCCCGCCGCAGGCATCAGCGCCTGCAGGCCGCACGCGAGCAGCAGGCCGCCAGCGAGGCCGAATGGAGCGCCGTTCAAGCCGACTTGCGCATGGCCGAGGCCGCCCTGGCCGCCGCCCAGTCGCAGCGCGAGAACACGGCTTGGAACCGGGTCCAGGCTGAGCTGCGTGCGCCCTTTGATGGTGTGATCGCAGCTCGCCAGCTAGAAGTTGGCCAGACGGTGGGGTCGGGCCTGGCGGTGATCACCATGGACGGCGCCGGGCGCGAACTCTGGGCCTTGCTGCCCCCAAACCTGAAGGGTTTGAACGTGGGGCAGCGCGCTGCCTTGCTGACACCCGAGGGCGAGTTGGATAGCCGCTTGCTGCGCCTGTCGGCGCGCCAGGAGGCCGGCGGTGCACGCCGTGCGGTGTTCGAGCTGCCTGCGCAGGCCCGCGTCGGCGACACCTTGTCCATACGCCTGCAACAAGGTCCGGCCGCTGCAAACGGCCCTGTCTGGGTGCCGCTGCGCGCGGTCGAGGGGCCGGGAGCCAAGAGCAATCCCCAGGTCTTGCGCCTCAAGGCCGATGGCCAGTCGCTGGAGCGCGTGGACGTACGCCTGGGTGCCACCCAGGGTGACCGAGTCGAGGTGCTGGCAGGCTTGAAAGCCGGTGAACGCGTGGTGCTGGCTGGTGGCCACAGCTTGGCGGCGGACGCCCGCGTCAAGCCCGTCAGCAGCCTGCGCTGAAGTGACGGAGCCCATCATGAGCAGCCTTTCCGACTACGCACTCAAGCGCCCGCGTTTTGCTTTCCTCGCCGCCTTGGCTCTGGTTCTGACGGGCCTGTGGCTGGCACTGGATTTCCCCTCCACCGAAGAACCACAAGTCACCATCCGCAACGCCACCGTGCTGAGCCTGGTACCCGGCGCCAGCACCGAACGCATGGAGTCGCTGGTGGCTCAGCCCACCGAAGAAGCGATTCGCAGCATCGCCGAGGTCAAACGCATCAAGACCACGGTGCGGCCCGGCTTTGTCTTCACCTACGTGGAACTCAAACCCGAGGTCAGCACCCAGGCCCTGCCCGCCGTTTGGCAGCGCCTGCGCAAGCGCATGGCTGAACTTCAGCCGCGCCTGCCGCAAGGCGCCACCGGCCCGCTGGTGGACGATGAGTTTGGCCGCGTCGCCATGCTGACCCTGGGCCTGACCGGCCCCGGCTACAGCGCGGGCGAGCTGCGCGAGCAGGCCCGCCAGCTGCGCGACCGGCTCTACCGCCTGGACGGTGTGGACCGGGTCAGCCTGCATGGCCTGCGCGAGGAGCAGGTTCAGGTGGTCGCCAACGTCGCCGCCCTGCAGGCCAAGGGCCTGTCGGTCGCGGCACTGTCCAAAGCCCTGGCCGAGCGCAATGTGCTGGCCCCGGCCGGCCGCGCCCAGGTGGGCGGCGCCGAGCTGGGCTTGAGCGTCAGCGGCGACGCGCAGGAGATCGCCGAGCTGGGCCGTACACCGGTGGCCTTGCCCGGCGGAGGCTGGCTGCCGCTGAGCCAGCTGGCGCGCATCGAGCGCGTGCCGCAGGACCCTGCCTCCACCGGCGCCTTTGTCGATGGCCAGGCGGCCGCGGTGATCGCTGTGGCCATGGACAGCGGCCTCAATGTGATCAGCTTTGCCGAGCGTCTGCGCGCCGAGGTGGCACAGATCCAAGCCCAGCTGCCAGCGGGTATGAGCCTGGCGCCCATCACCGACCAGGCCCAGATCGTCACCAAACAGCTCAAGCAGGTCAGCCAGGTCTTTCTGGAAACGACCCTCATCGTCATGGGCGTGGTGGTGCTCTTCCTGGGCCTGCGCACCGGCTTGATCGTCGGCGCCATCGTGCCCACCACGGTGCTGGGCAGCTTGGTGCTGATGAAGCTGCTGGGCATCGAGCTGCACACCATCTCGATCGGCGCCATCATCATCGCCCTGGGCCTGTTCGTGGACAACGCCATCGTCGTGGCCGAGGACATGGAGCGGCGCCTCGCGCTGGGTGAGGATCGGGCCAGCGCCGCGGCCGCCGCCGGCCGCACCATGTTCATCCCCTTGCTGGTGTCCTCGCTGGCCATCATCCTGACCTTTATGCCTCTGGTGCTAAGCCAGACCGAGACCGGCGAGTATCTGCGCAGCTTGGGCCTGGTGATGGCGATTGCCCTGCTGCTGTCCCTGCTGCTGGCGGTGACCGTGACGCCCCTGCTGTGCCAACGCTTTGCCCAGCACCATGCCGAGCTGAGCCGCATGGCGCGCGCCGTCGAGGCCCTGACCGGCTGGTACCGCGGCAAGGTGCGCTGGGTCTTGGGCCACAAAACGCTGTACATCGGCACCATGGTGGCTTTGCTGGCCGCTGCGGCTTGGCTGTTCGCCCATGTACCGTCCGAGCTGATGCCGGCCTCCGAGCGCCGCCAGCTGCAGATGGCCATCGAGCTGGCGCCCGACACCAGCGGCAACACCACCCTGGCCACGGCCCAAGGCATCAGCCAGGCCTTGAGCGACAGCAAGCGCTTCCCCGAGCTGCAAAGCCAGGCCGTGTATGTGGGCGACGGTGGCCCTCGCTTCATCCTGGCGCTCAACCCGCCTACACCGGCCAGCCACCGCGCCTATGCCGTGCTGACCCTGGCGCCGGGCTTCACGCATGAGCAAGCGCTGCAGCGCCTGCGCAGCGAGCTGCCCGCCCTCTTCCCCGAGGTCCGTTTCGAGCCCAAGCGCTTCTCCATGGGCTCGACCGAGTCGGGCATGGCCGAGTTCCGCATCAGCAGCAGCGATGGCCACTCGCACCGCGCCGCCGCCGAGCAGCTGAGCCAGGCCCTGAACGCCCTGCCCGAGATGGTGGATGTGCGCAGCGACGCCGAGCGCCAGATCCTGCATGTGGCTGTGGAGGTGGATCAGGTCAAGGCGGCCGCCGCTGGTATCAGCAGCGCCGAGGTGGCGCACAGCCTGGAGCGCCTGCTCTCGGGCGAGGCGGTCACGCAATTCCGCGAGGGCGATACCTTGCTGCCCGTGCTGGTGCGCGGCCCGCTGGAGTTACGCGAACGGCTGCAGCAGTTGCAAGCCGCGCCGCTGGAGCGGGCTGACGGACAAGGCCGCGTCCTGCTGGGCCAAGTCGCCCGCGTGGCGTTGGCCGGGCAACCCTCGGTATTGCAGCGCGTGGACCAAAAGCGCGTCATCACCCTGAGTGCCCACCACGCCCGCTGGACAGCACAAAGCCTGGCCGATGCGGTGCAGCCCGAGCTGGCTCGCCTGCAACAAGATGGCTTGGTGCAGATTGAGCTGGGCGGCGAAATCGAGGAAGGCGCCAATGCCAACCATGCCATCACCGCCCTCTTGCCCACCTGCGTGGTGGCCATGTTCCTGCTCTTTGTCTGGCAGTTCGAGAGCCTGCGCAAAAGCCTGATCGTGATGACCAGCATTCCCTTCGTCAGCATAGGCGCGGCGATTGCGCTCAAACTGAGCGGCACGACCCTGACCTTTGTAGGCACACTCGGCCTGCTGGCCCTGGCCGGCATCATCGTCAACAACGCGGTGCTGCTGCTGGACGCCATCGACGAGGCCATTGCGAATGGCATGGAGCCCGCTGCCGCCATCGAAGACGCGGCCTCCAAGCGCCTGCGCCCCATCGTCATGACCAAGGCGGTCTGCATCCTGGGCTTGATGCCGCTGTACTTCTTCGGCGGCGCGGTCTGGACCAGCCTGGCCGTCGTCATGATGGGCGGGCTGGCGCTAGGCACCCTGATCACCCTGGGCCTGATCCCGGCCCTGTATGCCGCCTTCTACCGCGTGCCGGCGCCCCAAGCCCCAGCCGCCCGCTGAACCCAAGGACTACTTGCTATGTTGCCCACTCGAACCTCCCCTTCTTTGCTTGCGCTGGCCCTGCTCTGGGCCCAAGTGTTGACGCTGGGCGGCTGCGCCGCCGTCGCCCCGCCCAGCCAATTGCCCGAGCTGCAAGCGCGGCTTGACACGCGGCTGCCGGCCGCGGCCCCGTTGCCTCAGCAGGCATTGCCTGCACCTTCAGCCACGACAGCCTGGTGGCAGGCCCTGCAAGACCCGCAGCTCGACGCCCTGGTGCAGCAAGCCCAAGCCCGCAACCTCGACCTCAAAGCCGCCCTGGCCAGCGTGAAGCAAGCCCGGGCCCTGGCCGGCCTGGCCAACCGCGAAGGCGGGCCGCAGGGCAGCCTGGGTCTCTCGGCCCAGATTTCGCGCGCCTCCCTGCCCGAGGTCGACCCCTATGCCCAGGGGCTGCCACGCCCACCCGAACAACGGTTGATCGGCCTCAGCCAAAGCCTGAGCTGGGAACTGGACCTGTTCGGCCGTGTCGCCACGGCCCAGGCCGTGGCTGAGCGCGAACTGGGCATGGCACAAGCCGATCTGCACGCAGCCCAAGCCTTGCTGCAGGCCGAGCTGGTAAACCGTTATGTGCAAATGCGCACCAGCCAGCAAGGGCTGGCACTGGGCCAACAGCAGCTGGAGCTGGCCGAGGTGCGACGTCAGCAGCTGCTAGCCCGTGTGAAGGCCGGACTGGCCGATGCCCGCGAGCTGCGCGCCGCCGAAGGCGAACAAGCCCTGCGCATTGCCGAGCACGCCGGCCTGCAAGCTCAGTTGCAGCAAAACTTAGCCGCCATCGCCCTGCTTTGCGGTCAAACGCCGGCCGCCCTCGACCTGGAACTGGCCGCGCTGCGCCAGCCCCAGGCCCTGCCAATCTTGCCGCTGCAACACAGCTTGCAGCTCAGCGAGGGCCTGCTGCAGCGCCTGCCGCAAGTCGCCCGGGCCGATGCCGCACTGCGCGCCGGTCTGGGTCAGCAGGTGCTGGCCGAGCGTGCCCACCTGCCGCGCCTGAGCTTGGCCGCCACGCTAGGCCTCAATGAAGGCTTTTCAAACCTGGGCCAGGCCGGTGCCCTGCGCTACGCCGCCGGCCCCACGCTGCAATGGGACTGGCTGGATGCTGGCCGACGCCATGCTCGTGAAGCTGCCGCCCAGGCCGGTAGCGAACGCCTCTGGGCCCAGTTCGAGCAGACCGTGCTGCAAGCATTGGCCGAGGGCGAGTCGTCCCTGCGCGGCTGGCGCGCCCAGGTGATCGCCTGGCAGGAAACGCAAACGGCCGAGCTCGCGGCGACAGAGGCGGCGCGCTACACGCGCGAACGCCACAAGCTAGGCCTGGAACCCCAGCTCGCAGCGCTAAGCTCGGAGGCGCAGCGCCTGGACGCGCAGCGGCGCAGCCTGCAGCAACAGGCGCAGGCCCTGCAAGCTTTTGTGCAGGTGCATTTGGCTTTGGGGGCTTGGCAGCCAGGCTGAGGGCATGCAAGCGGGAGGCAAGCGTCACCTCGGCAGCCATGCCCCTGCTCTGGCCCAGGGTGGGGACGGGATGGAGGGTCTTGCCCAGGTCCTTGTCCATCGAGATCGAGCCACGAACCCTCGGCCTGCCGGGCCGCTGTCCAAGGGCAAAAGCCCTGTCCTGAGTTGCTTGTTTTGGGCCGCTACGCGACTCAGGCCGGCTCGCGCAGCCACTGCAGCAAGGACGCCATCAGCGCCTCGCCACGGCGCGCCTCCGGGTAGACCAGGTAATAGGCCAGGCCCGGCATGTGGGGGCCGAAGGCCTGCACCAGCAAGCCGGCTTTCAGCTCCGCGGCGATCGAGACCGAATCGATCAAGGCCACGCCATGCCCGGCAATGGCCGCCGCCACCGCATGGTTCTCGTCGGAGAACACCGGCCCGGCGCTGCTCTTCAAGCCACGCAGCCCGGCCAGCTTGCGCCAGGCCGGCCAGGTCGCAGGGGACGGCACACCCTCCTGCCACTCGTAGTGCAGCAGCGTGTGATGCAAGAGCTCGGCCGGCTCGCGCAAATTCAGCCTGGGGCTGCAGACCGGCGCAAAGCTGACATCGAACAGCTTCTCGGCCACCATGCCCGGCCACTCGCCGCTGCCATAACGAATGGCCACATCGGCGCCACGCCCGTCCAAAGGCACGACATCGTAAGAGCTGTGCAGCCTCAAGTCGTAGCCGGGATGGTCGGCGTGAAAGCGCTTGAAACGCGGCAGCAGCCAGCGCGCCGCCAGCGTGGGCGTGGTGCTGATGGTGAGCATGGGCCTAGCCCTTGCGGCGCGCAGCTCGGCCAGGGCTTGAGCTATCAAATCAAAACCCTGGCGCAAGGCCTCGAACAGCTGCCGACCCGCCTCCGTCAAGATCAGCTGGCGCGGCTGGCGGATGAACAGCGGCTGCTCCAGCCAGGCCTCCAGCTGGCGCAGCTGATGGCTGATCGCCGTCGGCGTGACCGCCAGCTCCTGCGCCGCCCGCTTGGCGCTCATATGCCGGGCCGTGGCCTCGAACGCTCGCAAGCTCGCCAAAGGCGGCAGCTTTCTGGTTTGCATAGATGAATTGAATATTGCAAAGCAGGAAAAATATCATCATTTGCCGGCATGGTTCCCGATGAATACATTCCTGTTGCGTCTTCCAGGCGCCAATCATTTTCATCCATCCACCCTGAGGACACCTTGCCTTGACCCATCTGCTGCACATCGACGCCAGCGCCAGACCCGGCCGCTCCGGCAGCGAGCCCTATGGCTCACACACCCGACGCCTCAGCCACCGCTTCGTCACCCGATGGATGGCGGCCAGACCGCATGACAGGTGCAGCTATCGCGACGTCGGCGTGGCGCCGCCCACGCCCGTCAGCGCCGCCTGGGTGCATGCCGCCTTCACCCCGCAGGCGCAACGCGAAGACTGGATGCAGCAGGTGCTGGCCGAGAGCGATGCCCTGGTCGACGAGTTGCTGCAAGCCGACCTGCTGGTGCTGGGCGTGCCCATGTACAACTTCGGCCCGCCCGCGCCCTTCAAGGCCTATATCGACAATATCGTCCGCGTCGGCCGCACCTTTGGCTTTGACCGCAGCCGCCCCGGCCTGCCCTATTGGCCCATGCTCAAGGGGCAGGGCAAGCGCATCGTGCTGCTGTCCTCACGCGGTGACTTCGGCTACGAGGCGGGCGGCCATATGGCAGGCATGAACCATGTGGAAGGCAGCATCGCCAGCGCCTTCAAATACCTGGGCGTGGACGAGTTCCACAGCGCCGCGATCGAATACGACGAGTTCGCCGATGAGCGGCTGGCGCAGTCCATCGCCGCCGCCGAACAGCGCGTGGATGTGCTGGTGGACATGCTGCAGGTGGCCACGCCGGGCTAATCCGTTTCCACCTCTCACTGCAACTCCGCCGGCGCCCCGCAGCATTTCTTGAACTTCTTGCCGCTGCCGCAGGGGCAAGGTTCGTTGCGACGGACCTTGCTGCTTAAGCGCTGGGCCACATGGCACTCTTGCAGGGCCTGGCGCAACGGCAGCCAGAAAGCGTGGATGCGGATCAAGCTGTCTTCGATCTCGGCGGCCAGGGCTTGGCGCTGTGCAGGGGTCTCGGTCAGCTCGTCTTG
The DNA here is from genome assembly GCF_014204525.1 of Roseateles oligotrophus. Taxonomy (GTDB): domain Bacteria; phylum Pseudomonadota; class Gammaproteobacteria; order Burkholderiales; family Burkholderiaceae_C; genus Paucibacter_A; species Paucibacter_A oligotrophus_A. The sequence continues at coordinate 1,622 of NZ_JACHLP010000009.1, read as the reverse complement.
GTCGGCCGAGAACCCGTCTTCACCCAGCAAGCCTATGGGCCGGTACCAGCGCCGACCCTGGGGGTCTTGCAGCAAGGCTTGCCAGGCCGAACGGTTGAGCTTGACACCCTCGCCAAAGCCATAAGCCCAAGCCTCAGCGTCCTCAAACTTGCCGGCCGCGGTGACGCGCATCTCCCAAAACGGGGCCACCACCGGTGGCTGCGCCTCAAAGCCCGACAAGATGCTGTTGAAATGGCGCATCACCAAGCCGAGCAAATGGTTGAGGTCCTCCACACTGCTCATGGCTGGCGCCATGGCAGTGTCTTGCCCCCACACCTTGGGCAGCCAGCGGCTGGGCGGCAGGGTCTCGGGCCCGATGGCCAGGGCGTGCAAAAGCCGTCCAGCATTCCCAGCGTCATGCTGTCTTCGGCATCGACCTCGTATAACAAGAGCTGGTCGAGCTCTTCCAGCTCCGCATCCGTCAAGGGCGCCATGGGGTCGCCTTCGTCGGCCGCTTGCGGGTCATTCGACACAAATCCTTGAACGCCATTTTCTTCGATGGCCGACAGAGCGGTGTCCAGCGCGGCCTGGTCGGACTCAAACTGCTCGCGCCACACCGTGGAAGTGCCCTGCTCGTCCTCGATCTCCAAAACCCAGGGCTCGTCCGGGCCACGGTAAATCAGAATGCGCAGGACATGGCCTTCGCCGCTGACGGTTTGCTCCAACGGGGAGTGAATGAGTTCGGTGTCGTCGGTCATGGTGGAGCTTGTTCGGAAAATTGGCAGCTCAATCTGGGCTTTGGCGCCGGTTTATGGCAGCAGATTGAGACCCAGCTCCTTCAAAAAGACCTTGTGCTTGTGCTTGGCTGCTGCAATGGCCTTTTCAATTTCCAGAAATTCGCGACTGGTGGCGCGCAAGTCGATCTCGGCCATCCCCACCCGACGCGAGTAGCGCACCTCATTCAGCTTTGTATTCTCGTTCCTCATGACGCCAGTCGTTTGATGTTGTGATCGCTCAGCAAACTGCGCATTTGCGTGATGGCGATATCGTTGAGCTTGTACAAGCGCTCCGGGGCGGGCAGGCCTTGGCGGATGAAAACAGCGTTGAGGCTTTCCAAGTTGGTCAGCACCACCAGTTGTTCCAGCGTGGCGTGGTCGCGCTGGTTGCCGTCTGCGTCGGGATGAGCGTCTTGCCACTGTTTGGCGGTTTGCCCAAAGAGCGCCACATTCAGCAAGTCGGCCTCGCTGGCGTACACATGGCCTGCCTGCGCCTTGGTGATGGTGGGCGGGATCAAGGTGTCCTTGATAGCATCGGTGTGGATGCGGTAGTTGATCTTCGACAGCATGCGCTGCAGGTTCCAGCCCGGGGCTGTCCGAATTTCCGTGTGTGAGGCTCATTGAACCTTCACTGATTTCGTGAAGCTGGCTGGGGATCTTACGGGCTCGATTTCGTGAATCGGTCTTCGTAGAGGATTGCGAACTGGTTCATCGCAGATTTCCAGTTATGCCCTGGGCGTCCCCAGTCTTGGGTGATGTTTCTCAAGGCCAACCAGATCAGCTTGGTGGCCGCATCGTCGCTGGGGAAGTGTCCGCGCGTCTTGATGATCTTGCGTAGCCGCGCGTTCACGCTCTCGATGGCGTTGG
>NZ_JACHLP010000008.1:199877-209361 GCF_014204525.1 Roseateles oligotrophus | reverse complement strand
GACTTCGTTGTCTGACTCGCGCCCCTTGTCTGAACGGAGCGTAGCGCAGTGAGTTGGGCGCGGCCCAGCGAAGCTGAGCACCGCAACGCACCCCGCAGGGGCCAGGCTCCGGGTCGCCTTTTTTGCCTACTTTTTTGGCGAAGCAAAAAAGTAGGTCGCCCGCCGGGGCGAACTCCCGGCTGGGCCGTCAAACAAGACAAATGGTTGATGGCGCTACGCGCCGCGTCGGCAAGCCTTCAACCCAGGCTGAGACTCGTCACCGGGCCAAATTCAGTGACATGCTCTTAAGCTCCAAAGAGAGTCGAACATTGCTCCAAGTCAGAAACTCATCACCAGGGCCCCGCCGAAGATCTGATTGCTGCGCCGGTACTGGTCGTCGCCCAGGTCCAGAAAGACCGGCAGGCTGGCGCGGTCCAGGCGGTATTCCAGCTTGAACAAGGTGTTGGCGTCCCAGGCGTAGCGCAGGCCCAGGGCCAGGGCGTAGCGGTCGGCGCCGCGCTCGGGGTCGCCGCCGGGTGCCGGGCCCAGGCCGTTGCGGCCATCGGCAAAGCTATAGCCCAGGGCGCCGCCGCCGTGCTGGCCGTTGCTCAGATAGTCGGCCCGCAGCATGGCCTCCAGCTTGGGGCTGAGCTTGTAGGCTGCCAGGGCCGAGAGGCCCCACCAGCGGCTGTCACGCAGCTCGCCAGTTAGCGGGTCGGCGCTGATGGCGGCGCGCTTTTGCAGGCCGCCGCCGATCTGGCCGCTCAGCGTCCAGTCGCCGCGGATGAAGTAGCCGTCTATTTCCAGGGTATGGGTCCAGCTGTCGCTGGCGTCGTAGGGCAGGCCGCTGACGGGGTTGCCGGCCGGGTCCAAGGCCCGGTAGTTGGGCAGGCGGCCATGCAGGCCGGCCAGGCCGAAACCGCTGAACTCGCCCTTGGCGTAGTCGATGCGGTAGACCAGGGCGGGCGCCTTCTCGCCTGCCTTGCGCCGGGAGCTGTTCACATTGGCCAGCAAGCCCTTGAGCAACCACTTGCCGCGCGCCAGCTCCAGGCCGGCGCCGGTGTAGACGGCGGGCAGCGTGAAGTCGAACAGCAGGTTGTGGGTGATGAATTTGTTCAGCGTGGCCTGCATGGGCTCGTGGCCGGACCAGTCGGGGATCTGGCCGGCGATCAGCCGGGTTTGCAGATCGCCCAGGGGCAGAGAAACGCTGGCCTCGTGGATGATGGACTTGCCGTCGATGGCGATGCCGCCGCCGCCCCGGTTGGGCGCCAGGGTCAGGCGCCAGCGGCTGCCGCCGTCCAGCTCCTTCTGGAAGTCCAGCATGGCCATGCCGAAGGCGCCGTTGTCGATGGCGTACTCGCCGCCGTCGCCGGCGTTGAGGAACTGGAAGCCGGCCCGGTCCTGCCCGCTGCTATAGAGGTAGACCGGGTCCATCATGCCGCTGATCTTCAGGCCCTTGTGGCCCAGGCTTTCGTGCCATTCCTCCAGGGCCTCGGTCTTGACGGTGATGCGCCCCAGCTGGCGCGCCTGCTCGGGCGTCATGCCCCATTGGCCGGCTTGAGGCGTGGCCGCCTTCAGCTGCGACTCCAGCTCCTGCACCCGGGCCTGCAATTGGGTCATGCCCTCCTGCATGCGGCGCAGCTCCTGCAGCAGCTCGGCCGGCTGGGCGATGGCGCAGCCCGGGAGTGCCAGGCCCAGAGCCACGGCGATGGCGTTCAATGCATGTGTTTTCACGCGTTTCTCCTGTTTTTTGGCAAGACCTGACCCCGCCGCTCAGCAGCGTGTGTGTGACCAGGGCTGAGTTCAGAAGCCCGACTTGAAGGCGGTGAAGCTGCGCGCCATCAGGCGGCGCATATCGTTGTTGACGGCGCCTTGCACGCCCATGCGCTGGATCTCCGCCTCGCTGGGGTAGACGGAGGGGTTGCCGGCAATCTCGGGCCGGACGAAGCGGCGCGCCTCCTTATTGGGGTTGGCGTAGAACAGCTTGTTGGTCAGGCTGGCATGCACCTCGGGCCGCATGATGTAGTTCATGAAGGCATGGGCATTGGCCACATGCGGGGCGTCGGCCGGGATCACCAGGGTGTCGAAGTACATGATGCCGCCGGTCTTGGGCAGCAGGGCCTCGATGCGCTGGCCCGACTTGCCCTCGATGGCGCGCTGGCGTGCGCTATTGAGATCGCCCGACCAGCCCATGGCCACGCACAGGCTGCCGGAGATCATGTCGTCGATGAAGCCGGCCGAGCTGAACAGGGTCACATAGGGCCGCACCGATTTCAGCAGGGCGTTGGCGGCCTGGTAGTCGGCCGGGTTGCTGCTGCTCAGCGGCCGGCCCAGATAGTGCAGCACGGCGGGCAAGACCTCCGATGAGGAATCGAGGTAGGACACGCCGCAGGACTTGAGCTTGGCCACGTACTCGGGCTTGAAGAGCAGGTCCCAGGCGTTCTCGGGCATGGGCGTGCTGCCCAGGGCGGCGCGCACCTTGTCCACATTGATGCCCACCGTGGTGTAGCCCCATAGCCAGGTCACCATGTACTGGTTGCCGGGGTCGAGCTTGTGGACCTGGGCCTGGATCACCGGGTCCATATTCTTCAGATTGGGCAGCAAGGCCTTGTTGAGCGGTTGCAGCAGGCCGCCGTCGGCCTGCATGCGGGCCCAGCCGGTGGAGGACATGACGAGGTCATAGCCCGTGCGGCCCGCCACCAGCTTGGTGTGCAGGATCTCGCTGCTGTCGAAGGTGTCGTAGCGCACGCGGATGCCGGTCTCCTTCTCGAAGTTGGCGATGGTGTCGTCGGCGATATAGCTGGACCAGTTGTAGAAGTTGAGGATTTTTTCCTCCGCCTGCGCCAGGCCGGGCAGGGCCAGGGCCAGGCCGGCCAGGGCCAGCAGGGATGAGGGCTGCAGCTTCATGCGGGCTCCTGTTGGGTGACGCAGTGGATGCCGCCGCCGCCGGCCGCGATCGCGTCGATATTGAGTTGCACGATTTCACGCTGGGGCAGCAGGTCCTGCAAGATGTTGCGGGCGATGGCGTCGGCGCGGGCGTCGCCGAACTCGGGCAGGATCAGCCCCTCGTTGACCAGGTAGAAGTTGATGTAGCCGGCCGCGAAGTCGGGGTTGTTGCGGCCGCCGCGGGTCTGGGTGGGGCCGGTCAGCGGGATCACGTCCAGCAGCCGGCCCTGGGCGTCCTGGGCGGCGCGCAAGAGGTTCAGATGCTTTTTGGTGACGGCGTGGTCGTAGGAATAGGGGTCGCTGTCGTAATGCGCCACCACCACGCCGGGGCGGATGAAGCGGGCGTAGAAGTCGGTGTGGGCGTCGGTGATGTCGCGGCCCTTGATGCCCGGCAACCAGATGATTTTCTGCAGGCCCAGCAAGGCCATCAGCCTGGCCTCGGCCGTGGCCTTGCTGATGCCGGGGTTGCGGTTGCTGTTGAGGATGCAGCTCTCGGTCAGGATGGCCGTGCCCTGGCCGTCCACCTCGATGGCGCCGCCCTCCATGATCAGGCCGGCCTTGATGGCCAGGGCGCCGGCCGCGGCCGAGGTGAGGGCGGCCACTTTTTTGTCCTGCGCGCAGGCCTGCTTGCCGCCCCAGCCATTGAAGCCGAAGTCCAGGCCGGCCGCCTGGCCTTGCGGGTTCTTGACGAAGACGCAGCCGCTGTCGCGCATCCAGACATCGTCCAGCGCGGCGGAGAGCAGCTGCACCTCGCTGCCGCAGTACTGGCGCGCCAGGCCCAGCTCACCCGGGCGGGCCAGCACGGTGACGGGCTCGAACTCGGCGATGGTGCTGGCGATCAGGCCCAGATTGGCGCGCACCTGGGGCAGCAGGCTGCTGCCCCAGACCGTGCGGCTGGCGCCAAAGGCCATCCAGGTCCGCTTGTGCTTGGCGCCTTCATCGGGCATCAGCCAGGGCGGGGGATTGGTGGCGGCCTGGGCCGGGAGGCTGAGCAGGCCGGGCAGGGCCAGGCCGGAGCCGGCGGCCATCAGATGCTGGCCAAAGTTTCTGCGGGTGATCATGGTTTTATTCCTGTCGGTCGGAGGGGAGGGCTTGCGCCGGGCGGCGCAGATCGGGGCGGATGTGCTGGCCGTCGCTGCTGAGCAGGGCGGCATACATCTCGGGGCGGCGGTCGCGGAAGAAGCCGAAGCTCTGGCGGTCCAGGCGCATGGACTCCAGCTCGAAGCGGTGGAGCAGGATGCATTCGTCCACCCGGTTGGCCTCGGCGACCTTCTCGCCCAGGTGGTCGGCGATGAAGCTGCTGCCGTAGAAACAGGTGCTAAGCCCTTGTTGCTGCGGATTGCCGTTGCCCAGGCCGGTCTCGCGGCCGATGCGGTTGGCGGCCACCACCGGCAGCATATTGGCCGCCGCATGGCCTTGCATGGTGCGCTGCCACTGGCCGGCCGTGTCCATCGCGGCGCTGTGCGGCTCGGAGCCGATGATGGTGGGGAAGCACAGCACTTCGGCCCCCATCAAGGCCAGGCAGCGGGCGGTCTCGGGGTACCACTGGTCCCAGCAGATGGCCAGGCCGATGCGGCCGAAGCGGGTCTGCCAGACCTTGAAGCCGGTGTCGCCGGGAGTGAAGTAGAACTTCTCGGTATAGCCCGGCCCGTCGGGGATATGGGTCTTGCGGTAGACGCCGAGGATGCGGCCGTCGGCGTCCGCCATGGCCACCGAGTTATAGGCCGCGTTGCCGGCCCGCTCGAAGAAGCCGATCGGGATCACCACCCCTAACTCGCCCGCCAGACGGGCAAAGTGGGCGATGCGGGGGTTGCCCTCAAAGGGCTCGGCCAGCTCCAGATGCTGCACGTTCTGGTCGATGCAGAAATAGGGGCACATAAAGAGTTCGGGGCAGACGATCAGCTGCGCGCCGGCGGCGGCGGCCTGGCGGATCAGGCGCTCGGCGCGGTCCATATTGGCTTGCAGATGCCAGTCGCCCGAGGCCATCTGGATGGCGGCGACGCTGAGGTGGCGTTCATTCATGCTGGGACTCCTGGCCGGGGCTGTTGTTGGGTGGAGCAATGGGCCGCGCCGCCGCCCAGGGAGATGGCGGCGATGGGCAGCAGCTCGACCCGCCGGCCCGGGAAGGCGCGGGCGAAGACGGCCCGCGCCTGCGCGTCCTGCGCTACGCCGAAGGCGGTGGAAATAACGGAGCGATTGCTCAGGATGTAGTTGGAATAGCAGTCGCAAAAACGCTCGCTGCCGTAGTTGGCGGCGCCGCGCGGCACGGGCAGGTCCAGCAGCTCGAAGCGGCGGCCCTGGGCATCTGTGGCCAGCTGCAGGGCGCGGCGGTTTTCTTCCATGCTGCGGTGGTAGTCGCCCATGTCCGGGTCGGCGGCATTGAAGAGGATGCGGCCGGGCGCGCAGAAGGAGGCGATGCCGTCCACATGGCCGTCGGTCTCCACCTCGGCGGCGTGGCCGGGCAGCCAGACGATCTTGCTAACACCCAGCATGCGCCGCAGCTCGCGCTCGATCTCGGCCCGGCTCATGCCGGGGTTGCGATTGGGGTTGAGCAGGCAGCTTTCGGTGGTCAGCAGCGTGCCTTGGCCGTCAACGTAGAAGGAGCCGCCTTCCAGCACCATGTCCGAGCGCTGCAGGGGCAGACCCGCATGCTCGGCCATGTCCTGCGCCAGGCGGGTGCAGCCCGCGTAGGGCTGGTATTTCTCGCCCCAGGCATTGAAGCGAAAGCCCAGGGCCAGCTGGCCAGCGCCGCCGACCTGGTTCAGAAAGATGGCGCCGCAATCGCGCACCCAGTTGTCTTCCAGGTCCAGGGCCAGGACCTGGACCGAGGGGCCGCACAGGGCTTGCGCCCGTGCCGCTTGCGGGTGGTGGGCGGCGACGATGCAGGTCTGGTCCTGGGCAATCGTGCGGGCCAGCAGGGCAAAGGCGCGGCAGACCTCCTCATAATGCTCGCCCCAAAGCTCTTCGCGGTTTTGCAAGACCGGCCAGCCCAGCCAGGTGGCCGCCATGGGCTCCCATTCGGCGGGCATGCGGTAGCCCGCGCTCGTGCAATCAAAGTCCAGATCGGTCGGATGGTCCATACGCCTTTGTCCAAAGCCCTTGTGATGGCTGCGGATGGTGTCCGGACTCGGCTTGAGAAAAAAGCGAGATTTCTTCGTTTGATTGATCTGGTTTGTTCATGTCTTGCGCCTGGCTAGAATCCCGCGCCAGCTAGCGATCCCCACAAGCAGTAAAAGCGATGACGAGCACGACCCACACAGACGGTTTTGAACAAGCGGTGCAAAGGCTTTTGGAGGCCGAGGGCTTCTGGGTGCGGCGTGCCGTCAAGGTCAATCTGAGCCAGGACGAGAAGCGCCAGATCGGCAAGACTTCGGCGCCCCGGCCCAGCATCGATATGGTGGCCCTGCATCTGGCGCGCGGCGAGCTGCTGGCGCTGGAGGCCAAGTCCTATGCCGACACGCCCGGCGTCAAGCTGGCGCAGATGCAGGAGGAGCACGAGGTGCCGGCCGGGCGCTTCAAGCTCTTCACCTCGGAGCGCTATCGCAGCGTCGTGCTGGCCCGTTTGAAGCAGGATATGGTCGAGGCCGGCATGGCCTTGCCCACGATGCATGTGCGCCTGGGCCTGATCGCCGGCAAGGTCAACCAGGGCCAAAGCCAGGCCATCCGCGAGCTGATGGAGGCGCGCGGATGGCTGTTCTGGTCGCCCGACGATATCAAGGCCCGGCAGCAGGCCGGGCAGAGCGACTAAGCCTGAAGTCAGGCCGAGCGCGCTTCCGCCGCTCAAATGCGCAGCTAGACTGGTGCCAAAGCCTTTTGCTTTTGCCCGCCTGGCCCGCCACGTGTTCCAAGCCCGACTCCTTTCTTTTGCCGCCGCCCCAGGCAGGCGCCCGCGCGCCACCAAGCCGCGTGCCAAGCCGCTGCCGCAGGCCCAGCTCAAGCAAAGCCTGCTGCTGGCGGCGCTGCTGCATGTCTGGCTGGTGCTGCTGCTGGGCAATGCGCCGGGCGGCACGGCCAAGCCGGGCGAGGGCGTCTGGGGCCGTTTGAACATCAGCCTGCGTGGCCCCGAAAACGGTGACCCCGGCGGCGCGCCACCCCTGCCCGAGGACAACGCCGGCCCGCCGGGCCCGGCCAAGCAGGCGCGCTTCGGCGGGGCGCCGCGCCCCTTGCCCGCGGCCGATCAGCCCCAAGCCAGCCAGCCCGGTGCGGCCCGGCTCGGAGCCTGGCAGGCCGCACCGGCCGAGGCTCAGACCGAAGCCCCGACTCAGCCTCAGCCCGAGCCTCGGCCGAATCTTGCGGCCGAGGCCGTGCCGGCGCCGCGGCTTGTCTCTGCGGTGCCGGCCGTGGCCGCCTTGCCCAGCCAGGCTCTGCCCGCGCCGGCGCCGTTGAATGTGCCCAAGTTTGAGGCGCTGCCGGCCGCGCCCGAGGCCCCAGCTCAGCTGAAGGCTTTTGATGCGGCCGCTGGCCCGGCCGTGCAGCGCGCCCCTGCCAGGGCCTCGCTCAAGCCGGGCGCCGCTCAAACGGCGCCCCAGGCCCTGGAACTCGCCCCGGCTTTGCCCGCCTTGCAGGGCCGGCCCGAGCCTGCTCCGGTGCCGGTGCCAGTCGTTGCAGCTGAAGCTCCGCCGCAGCCCAGCAAGGTCCTGCCCGAGCCTGCCGCCTTGCCCAGCCTGGCCGCCCAGCCCTTGCAAGCGCCACCGGTCTTGAAGCCGCTGGCCTCCAGCGGCCTGGAGCGCGCGCCGGCGCTGGCGCCCGCGCCTGCAGCGCTCGACCCGGGCGCGGCGCAAGCCTCGGCCGAGGCCCGCACACCCGCGGCCGTTCCGCCGCAAGGCCGTTTGGGCGCGCCGGATGCGGGCTCGCGCCTGGGGCACGATGTGGCCACGCCGCCCTCGGCCTCGGCCTCGGCGCCGCAAGCGCCTTTGCAGCTCAATCTGTCCCTGCCGCCACGGCCGCGCGGTGGGGAGCTGTCGGGTCGCGGCAGCCGCGGAGTGCTGGACTTGATGCCCACGCCGCCCGAGCGCAAGTCCAAGCTCAGCCAGGAGATGGAGAACGCCGCCAAGCAGGACTGCCGCAAGGCCTATGCCGAAGGCGGCCTGCTGGCGGCGCTGCCCCTTGCCGCCGATGCTTTGCGGGACAAGGGCTGCCGTTGGTAGTTCGCCGGACGGGCGTTGCGGGCCGCGGCCATCACAATACGGCATGGCCGCCGGTGACTCCTGGGATTCCTCCCGCTCTTCCTCTTCATCCTCTTCAAGCACCTCGTCTTTTGACCTGGACAAGGTCTTGGACGACTTCAACCTGCGCCTGCGCGCGCTCAACAAGCCGCTGGACCTCAGCATCTCGCAAGAGACTTTGAACGCCAACACCGCCATGTTCCAGGGCCGTCAGTTGCCGGTTGCGCCCTCGGCCGCGGCGGCCCGCGCCGGCAAGCGTTGGCCTATGGTTGATGTGGTCGATGTGCAGGACATCAGTGGGCGCACAGCGCCCACCGCTTTGCCCGAGCCTGGGCCGGCGGGCGAGCTTGTCGATGAGGTCTTGCCGGCGCTGGGCGACCGCACGGCCGCTCCCGCCGCCGCCAAGCGGCGCAGCCGCGAGCATTTGCCCTGGGTCGAGGAGCTGGATCTGGCCGCCGAGCGGGCCGAGGCCGCTAGGCTTGCGCAAGCGGCGGCCCGTGCCCAGGCCTTGGCTCAGCTATTGCAGCAGCGCCAGCACGAGGCATTGCAAGTCTGCCAGGCCCTGCAAACACAGGCCCGGCAAGGCCTGGCCCAGGCCGGGCTTGAAGCCACGGCCCTGGCCCAACGCCTGAGCTGGCCCGTGCTGGTGAGCGCCAGCCTGGCACAGGCACAGGCCCGCATCCATGCCTGGCGTGGTGCACTGGGCGCGGCCCTGGCGCAGGCCGACGGCCTGGCCCGGCAGCTGCAGCAAGACCAGCAGCAAGCCCAGCGCCGCCAGGCCGCTGAGCGCCTGGCCCGGGCCGCAGCCTTGCGCCCTTGGCAGCAAGAGCAGGATCAGCGGGCCGCCGACCTGCTGGCCCTGCAACAAGCGCGTGCCGCTGAACTTCGGCGTTTGTTGCAAGCCCAGATCGACGCAGCCCATGTCCAGCTCGAGCTTGGGTTGCAGAACCTGTTGCAAGAGGCCTCACAGGCCTACAAAAAAACCCAGGCCTTGTCGCGCCGCCGCGCCACCCTGGCTGCCAAGAAACTGACCGAGCAAGCCGAGGCGGAGGCCCGGCTGAGAGCTGCGCGCGAGTCCGCTGAGAAGATCGCCCAGGAAGCGGCGGCACGCCTGGCCGCCGAGCGCGCTGCCGAATTCGCTGCACGTGAGGCGGAGCGGCAAAGAGCAGAGCGAGCAGCCAGAGAGCAGGCAGCGCAAGAAGCTGCGGCCCGCCGTGCTGCCGAGCAGGCTGCACGTGAAGCGCAGCGTCAAAGAGCCGAACGTGAGGCCGCCGAAAACGCCGCCCAGCGCGCTGCCGAACAGGCCACCCAAGAAGCTGCCGAACTTGCGGCACAGCAGGCTGCCGAAGCGTTAAGGCTGCGACAGGAGCAAGAGGCCGCTGCGGCGGCTGAAC
>NZ_JACHLP010000008.1:0-199780 GCF_014204525.1 Roseateles oligotrophus | reverse complement strand
AACGCGCGGCGGCTGAACGCGCGGCGGCTGAACGCGCGGCGGCTGAACGCGCGGCGGCTGAACGCGCGGCGGCTGAACGCGCGGCGGCTGAACGCGCGGCGGCTGAACGCGCTTCAGAACTCCAGGCCCAAGCAGAGCGAGAAGCAAAGCGCGCTCGCGCCCGAGCCCGGGTCGCTGCGAGAAGCACCGAGCGCAAAGCCCAGCAAGCCAGAGCCCTGGCTGCGGCTCAGCAGGCGGCGGCCCAGGAGGCCGCCGAACGCGAAAGCGCGCGCCTGGCCCGCGAAGTGCAAGCCGAGCGCGAGCGCGCCGAGCTGGCGGCTTTTTTGCACATCGACCTGAAGGCGGGCGAAGCCAATGCCGGGCCTGCGCCACTCGATCTTGGCCAGATCCAGCTGCCCGAATTCTCGGCCCAGCAGCCGCAAGCCCAGGCGCTGAACCTGGCCAGCATCCACCTGCCCCAGACCCCGCAAACGCCGGCCCTGGACCTGGGCGTCTTGGGAGATCTGAGCCAGATGCTGGCCAAGGTCACGCAAAGCTCGCGCCAGGCCGGCCCCGAGCCCGAAGCCCTGGATCTGCACAGCGTGGTGAAGGCGGCGCAGGGGCGACGCTGAGCCCGCGCACAAACGCCGGAAGGCGTTTGTGGCTGGCGAAGGCCCAGCTGCGATACACGCGGATGGGCTGAGCCGAGCTTGGACGTGGCATGCTGTGCCCCTCACAGCCACTCTTGACCCAACAGCCATGCAAACCCAAAGAACCCTGATCAGCTCCGGCTCCAGCTTCGAGGCCGAGATCGGCTACTCCCGCGCCGTCGTCCAGGGCGATTGGGTGTTCGTCTCGGGCACCACCGGCTTCGACTACGCCAGCATGACGATTGCCGAGGGTCTGCCCGAGCAAACCGAGCAGTGTCTGAAGAATATCGAGGCGGCTCTGCAGCAGGCCGGCGCCAGCCTGCAAGACGTGGTGCGCGTCACCTATGTGCTGCCCAAGGGCGATGAGTTTCCTCAGTGCTGGCCGATTCTGCGCCGTTACTTTGGCGACATCCGCCCCGCCGCCATGATGATCTCGGCCGGCCTGGCCGACCCGCGCATGCGCATCGAGATCGAGGTGACGGCTTTGAAGCGGGCTTGATGCTGGGCGCCTGAGCTGGCTGGTAAATGTGTTTTGGAGCCAAGAACATGCCCACACGGAAGATTGTCTTGAGCGAGCATCAACACGAGTTGGTGGAGACTTTGATTCGGTCCGGGCGCTACCGAAGCGCTGGCGAGGTGCTGCGCGACGGCTTGCGCCTCATCGAGGAGCGCGAGCACATTCATCAGGATGCCAAGCTCAGGGCACTCCAGCAAGCGGCCCATCAGGGCTGGGCGGATATTTCGGCCGGACGCTACGTCGATGTTGCCGACGGTCAGCTGGAAGACTTCATCGGGAAATTGGGTCGGAGCGCCAGTTCCTGATCCACTTCTTCGAGCCCGATCTGGTGGCGGTGGGCCGGGTGCTGGCTTCAGCCCTGCCGCTTCGTCTCCACATGCCGCGCAAAGCTGTCCAGAATGGCCTGCCAGCCCGTGCGCTGCTGCTCTTCGCTATGGCTGGCTTCACCGTCAAACGTAACCGTTACGCTGACGCCCGCCGGTCCCTCGGAAAAATCAACAACACCCAGCCTATCGCCGAAACGGTAGGCCAGATGAGTCGGTGCCTGCACGGCCGTGTACTCGCCCGCGAAGTCAAAGCCGAAGGAGCCGTCCTTGGCTTCCATGCGTGAGGAAAACTTGCCGCCCACGCGCAGATCGACGCTGGAGGCGGTGGTGTGCCAGTCCGGCGAGGCGGTGTTCCAGACCTTGATGTCCGCAGGCGAGTTGTAGGCGCGCCAGACTTCGGCGAGCGGGGCTTTGACGAGGGTGCTGACGGTGATTTTCATGGGAGTTTTAGGATGGGGGAAGGGCCAAATTCTGGCATCGAGGCTAAACCGCAGTACTTTGCGACTGCCCACTTTATTGGAAGGCTGGCCCGGCTGTTCCGCATCACGGCATAACCGACTGAAGGTCGAACTTGCGCAGGGTCACAATAGCTGGCAGTTATTCCATTGAACTTCTGCATATGCGCCGATTTTTTGCTGTGGCATTGTTTGTTCTTCTCGGCCTTTTCCCATTGATGAGTATTCGTGCCTTCGTCGTAGCTGAACCCTTTGGCGCGCTCGGTACTTCTTTGCGATTTCAGCCCGGCGCTGTCGCATTGCAGGCAGTTGAGCGCGCTAAGTTCGCTAACTTTGTTCACCTGCTGCTGTATCGTTATCCAACTCCTGTGCATGAATGCGATATCGAGGTGTTCGTCTTTGTAGGAGATAAGGTTAACGGAGCATCTGCCTCGTTGGAAGCGCAGGACGAGCTGTTTGAAAAGCGCGTGTCCTATCTGCGTGAGCTGCTTCAGCTATACGGACTTTCCAAGCGGATAGGTCACCTGATTCCCCCTTCTAAGGTTGGCGGTGGGCTAAGCGCTGAGATTGATTCTGTTGACATCGAGATCAAGTATTGGATTCACCAAACTGAAGGCGAAATCTCTCAGGATCATGTTGATTGCAAGTGGCCTTTGCCACCAAGAAAGTCAGCTGACGTTGTGAGTTAGAGAAGGCCAGTTTATCTTTCCATGTCCGAAGCCTGGGCGATTTGTTTTACTTTTCAGGCTTGCCCCGACTGACAATGCCAACAGGCTAGCGGCTCACAGCTTTGCCGCAGCAAATTATTCAATAAATATCGTCGCCGCTTTACCGCCTTATGACTGAGCGTCCCCCCGCCGATCTTCCTAATCTCACGCCCATCACCCCCGGCCTGCTGGTCCTGCACGGCAATCGCGCCGAGCTTTTGGGCGAGGCGGTGTTCGAGTGGTTGCGGCGCCAACCCCTGGGGCCGCTGGAGGAAGAGATTTTCCTGGTGCAGAGCAATGGCGTGGCCGAGTGGTTGAAGATGCTGCTGGCCAGCCAGACCGGCATCTGCGCCGCCACCCGGGTGGAGCTGCCGGGGCGCTTTCTGTGGCGGGCCTATCGGCAGCTGCTGGGGCGTTCGGCCGTGCCGGCGGAGTCCATGCTGGACAAGCTGCCCATGACCTGGCGCCTGATGCAGCTGCTGCCGCAGCTGCAAGCGCAGCCGGGCTATGAGCCGCTGGCCGGTTTTTTGCGCCTGGGCGGCATGGAGCGGCGCCTGCAGCTGGCCCAGCGCCTGGCCGATTTGTTTGACCAGTACCAGGTCTACCGCAGCGATTGGCTGGACGCCTGGGGCCAGGGCCATGACGTGTTGATTCAGCAGAGCGGCCAGGATCTGCACAACAGCCCCAGCCTGCCCGCCGATCAGCGCTGGCAGCCCTTGCTGTGGCGCGCCTTGCAGGCGCCGCTGACTGCCACGGAGCGCGCCGCCAGCCGGCCGCAGCTGCACCAGCGCTTTGTGGCCGCCTTGCAGGCGGGGCGCGCGCCCGTCACGCCCATGGCCCGCCGCGTCGTGCTGTTCGGCATGACCCATGTGCCCATGCAGACCCTGCAGGCCCTGGCCGCCTTGTCGGAGCGCTGCCAGGTCTTGCTGGCCATCCCCAACCCCTGCCGCTACCACTGGGCCGACATCATCGAGGGCCGCGAACTGCTCAGGCAGAGCCGCCGCCGCCAGCCCTTGCGCAAGGGCCTGGACCTGGCCGAGCTGGGCCTGGAGGCCATGCACCAGCATGCCCACCCCCTGCTGGCCAGCTGGGGCCGCCAGGGCCGCGATTTTGTGCGCCAGCTCGACGCTTTTGACGACGCCTTGCAGGCGCAAGCCCGTTTTGCCCAGGCCAAGATCGATCTGTTTGACGAGGGCGAGGGGGCGCACTGGCTGGGCCAGGTGCAGGCCCGCATCCGCGACCTGGTGCCCCTGGCCGAGCATGAGCCCGTGGCGCTTGATGCGGACGACCGCTCCATCGTCTTCCACATCGCCCACGGCGCCCAGCGCGAGCTGGAGGTCTTGCAGGATCAGTTGCTCAAACGCCTGGCCGAGGGCGGTTTGCAGCCGCGCGATATCGTCGTTATGGTGCCGGACATCGACGCCTTCGCCCCCGCCATACGCTCGGTGTTCGGCCAGTACGGCCGGGGCGACTCGCGCTTCATCCCCTTCGATATTGCCGACCTGAAGGAGCGCGGCCACAACCCCTTGATGATCGCGCTGGAGTGGTTGCTGCGCCTGCCGCAGCAGCGCTGCCGCCTCAGCGAGGTGCGCGATCTGCTGGACGTGCCCGGCCTGGCCGCGCGCTTCGGCCTGGTCGCCGCCGACCTGCCGCGCCTGAGCCAGTGGATGGAGGGCGCCGGCATCCGCTGGGGCCTGAACGAGGCGCAGCGCTCGGAGCTGGGCCTGGCCGCCTGTGGCGAGCAGAACAGCTGGGTGTTCGGCCTGCGCCGCATTCTCTTGGGCTATGCGGTGGGCGACACCACGGCCCAGGCCGAAGCCTTCCAGGGCATTGCCGCCTACCCCGAGGTGGGCGGCCTGGACGCCGCCTTGGCCGGCTGCCTGGCCGATCTGCTGGGCGCCTTGCAGGCCTGGCGGGAGCTGGCGGCCACCCCGGTCGCGCCGCTGGTCTGGGCCGAGCGCGGGCGCTGGTTGATGGAGGCCTTTTTCCTCGCTCAGGACGAGCAGGAACGCCAGACCCTGAGCGCTTTGCAGACGGCGATGACGCAATGGCTGAACGCCTGCGACACGGCCGAGTTTGCGCAAGACATCGAGCTGCCGCTGGCGCGCGAGGCCTGGTTGACGGGCATGGACCTGCCCACGCTGAATCGCCGCTTCAAGGCCGGCGGCCTCACCTTCTGCACCCTGATGCCGATGCGGGCCGTGCCCTTCGAGCTGGTCTGCTTGCTGGGCATGAATGATGGCGATTACCCGCGCCGCAGCCGCCGCAGCGACTTCGACCTGATGGGCCTGCCCGGCCAGCAGCGCCCCGGCGACCGCTCAGGCCGGGACGACGACCGCCAGCTGATTTTGGAGGCCTTGCTGTCGGCCCGCCAGCAGCTCTACATCAGCTGGAGCGGCCGCAGCGTGCGCGACAACAGCGAGCAGCCGCCCTCGGTGCTGGTCTCGCAGCTGCGCGACTACCTGGCCTCGGGCTGGGGCGCGGCCGAGGTGGCGGCGCGCACCGTCCACCACCCGCTGCAGCCCTTCAGCCGCAGCTATTTCGAGATCAAACCCGGCGCGGCGCAGGCGCAGGACTTGTTCACCTATGCCCGCGAGTGGCGCCAGGCCCATGCGCAGACGAATGGCGTTATGGAAGCGGACAGCCTGGCCGGCCAGGTGGCGCTGGGCTCGCGCGAGCTGCCGCTCAATCTGGCGGCCTTGACGGCATTCCTGAAGAACCCCGTGAAGAGCTTTTTCCAGCAACGCCTGGACGTGCGCTTCCGCGATCAGGAAGAGGCCCTGGAGGACGACGAGGCCTTTGGCCTGGGCGGCCTGGATGAATGGGCGCTGCTGAGCGAGCTGAGCCACGAGGTCTTGATGAGCTTGGAGGCGCTTGGGGAGGCCGCCGATGACGTCGACGAGGCCTTGCTCGGCGATCTGATCCAGGAGCAGACCCGCCGTGTGCAGGCCGCCGGCCGCCTGCCTCTGGGCGAGCTGGGGCGGCGTGCCGAACGCCAGCTGGGGCAGACCCTGCTGCCCATGTTGAAGGCCTGGGTGGAGCTGCAGTCGCTCTTCCCGGTCAAGGCGGCGATGGCGCGCCTGCAATTTGAGGCCACGGCCGAGGATGGCGCCACGGTGCATCTGGACGACTGGTTAGATGGCCTGCAGGCCGCGCCCGCGGCCGAGCAGCTGGTGTGGCTGACGCTCTCGCCCAGCCGGCTCTGCGCCGATGAAAAAAACCGCACACCGCGCGCCGACCATTTGCTCGCCCCCTGGCTGCGCAGCCTGGTGGCCAGCGCCTGTGGCGAGCCCGCCCTGGGCGTGCTGGTGGGGCGCGATGCGCAGATCCAGGTCAACCCCTTGCCGCAGGACGAGGCCATCGAATGCCTGAACGCCTTGCTGCAAAGCTGGCGGCAAGGCATGGACGAGCCCCTGCCGTTTGCCGCCAAGACCGCGCTGGCCTGGGTGGCCGATCAGCGCGATGTGGCCCAGGTCTACGAGGGCGGCGGCTTTGGCGGCCTGAGCGGCGAGGGCGAGGAAGCCTGCCTGGCGCGCAGCTTCCCCGACTTTGCGGCCCTCAGCGCCGACGGCCGTTTCGAGCAGTTCGCCAAGCTTTTGTTCGAGCCCATGCTGCAGTGGATGCATCGCAGCGTAAGCCTGAGCCTGCACGGCAGTGACGAGATTTCTGATGACTGAAGCACTCCATCCTCTGCGCTTCCCACTCTGGGGCAGCCGCCTGATCGAGGCCAGCGCCGGCACGGGCAAGACCTGGACCATTGCCGCCCTCTATCTGCGCCTGGTGCTGGGCCATGGCGAGCAGGCCGACTCGGCCGAGCCGACGGCCTTCCAGCGCCCCCTGTTGCCGGCCGAGATTTTGGTGATGACCTTCACCCGCGCGGCCACGCGCGAGCTGTCGGACCGCATCCGCTCCCGCCTGCTGGAGGCGGCGCGCTGCTTCCGAGGTGAAGGCGATGAGGCCGATTACGACGAGTTCTTGCGCGATCTCTTGCAAGCCTACCCGGCGGGTGCCCAGCGCGAGCGAGCCGCCTGGACCCTGGCCCTGGCGGCCGAGAGCATGGACGACGCGGCCGTGCACACCATCGACGCCTGGTGCCAGCGCATGTTGCGCGAGCATGCCTTCGACAGCGGCTGTCTGTTTGACGAAGAGCTGCAGGGCAATGAGGGCGAGCTGCAGATCCTGGCCGCCCAGGACTATTGGCGCAGCGAGTTGTACCCCCTGCATGCGGCCGAGCTGGAGCAGGCCCTGGGCATCTGGCCCCATGTCGATGCCCTGGCCAAGGACGCGCGTGGCCTGTTGGACTTCACCATGCCCGCGGCGGCGGGCGCGGGCAGCTTGGGGGCCTTGATCGAAGAGCTGAGCCTGCAGCGCGCCACCGCCCTGGCCGATTTGAAGCAGGGCTGGGTGGAGCGCGCCGCTGAAATGCAGCGTTGGCTGGACGGGTGTTACGCCCTCAAAAACTGCCCCTTCGACAAGCGCTCGCTCAATCAAAAGAATTACAGCAGCTGGCTGGCCGCCTTGGCTAGCTGGGCGGGCGAGGACAGCAGCGCGCCCGGCGCTGCCACTTACCCGGATATGAAAACAGGCCTGAGCCGCTTCAGGCCCGAGGAGATGGAGAAGGCCTGGAAGCCCGAGGCCGTGTTTGAGCTGCCCGAGCATTTCGCCGCCTTCGGGCGCTTGATGCAGGCCTTGCAAGCCCTGCCCGACTTGGCGGCGCTAGCGCGCCAGCATGCCACGGCGCGCATCCAGCAGCGTCTGGCCGAGTTGAAACTCAAGGCCGGCACCTTCGGCTTTGCCGATTTATTGAATCGCCTGGACCGGGCCCTGGACCCGGCCTTGAATGGGGCGGCCGCCGAGCGTTTGCGGGCCCGCATGCTGGCCCAGTACCCGGTGGCCTTGATCGATGAGTTCCAGGACACCTCGCCCCTGCAGCTGCGTATTTTTGAGCGCCTCTACCGCATCGCCGAGCATCGCAGCGACACGGCGCTGCTGCTGATCGGCGACCCCAAGCAGTCCATCTACGGCTTTCGCGGCGCCGACATCTACAGCTATCTGCGGGCCCGCCGTGCCACCGAGGGGCGGCATTATGTTCTGGGCACCAACCACCGTTCCACCCAGGCCCTGGTGCGGGCGGTGAACCATGTCTTCGAGCGGGCCGAGCGGCGCGAGGGCGAGGGCGCCTTCATGTTCCGCCGGCCGGACGACGACCCCTTGCCCTTCGAGGCCGTGGCCGCCAAGGGCCGCAAGCAGCGCTTTGTGTGTGGCGATGGTGAGCAGCCCGCGCTCAGCCTGGCGCTGGATGCCGAGCTGCGCGACGGCGCCAGCAGCCAGCGTCTGTTTGCCGCCCATTGCGCGCAGCGCATCGTGGACTTGCTGAACGACAGCCAGGCCGGTTTTCTGGACAGCGAGACCCAGGCCTTTGTGCGCCTGCGGCCGGCCGATATCGCCGTGCTGGTGCGTACCGGGCGCGAGGCCGCGGCGCTGCGGCGCGAGCTGCGGCGGCGCGCCGTGGCCTCGGTCTATCTCTCGGACAAGGACTCGGTCTTCAATAGCGTGGAGGCGCAAGACCTGATGCGCTGGCTGAAGGCCGTGGCCCAGCCCCTGGACAGCGTGCTGGTGCGCGCGGCCCTGGCGACGCGGACGCTGAGCTTGTCCCTGGCCGAGCTGAGCGTGCTGGCGGCGGACGACGAGGTGTTTGACCGCCGCAGCGAGGAGCTCAAGGCCTTGCGCCAGGTCTGGCGTGGGCAAGGTGTTTTGGCCATGTTGCGCCAGACCCTGCATCTGCTGGACCTGCCGGCGCGCTGGCTGGCCAGCGAAGACCAGGGCGAGCGGCGGCTGACCAACGTCCTGCATCTGGCCGAGATGCTGCAAAGCGCCAGCCGCCAGCTGGAGGGCGAGCAGGCCTTGATCCGCTGGCTGGCCGGCCAGATCGCCAGCGCCGGCCTGCGCGGCGGGGAGGAGCAGATCCTGCGCCTGGAGAGCGATGCCGATCTGGTCAAGGTGGTGACGGTGCACAAGTCCAAGGGCCTGGAGTACCCGCTGGTTTTCCTGCCCTTTGCCTGCGCCTTCCGCGGCGTGGACGGGCGCAGCAGCCATGTGTGGGTGGCGGACGAGCAGGGCGAGGCCAGCCTCCATCTGCAGCTCACGCCCGAGCTGATCGCCGCCGCCGACCGTGAGCGTCAGCGCGAGGACTTGCGCCTGCTCTACGTCGCCCTGACCCGCGCCCGCCACAGCCTGTGGCTGGGTGTGGCGGCGATCAGCCAACGCGGCAGCAAGGACAGCACGGCCCATCGCAGCGCCCTGGGCTATCTGCTGGCCGGGCCGCACAAGCTGAGCGGCGAAGGCCTGGCCGAGCAAGTGCATCTGCTGGCCCAGGGCCAAGCGGAAATGCGGGTGCTGGAGATGCCGGGCCAGCCCGCGCTACCCGGCCGCTTGCTGCCTCGCGCAGCGCCGCCGGCGCTGCGCGAGCTGCAAGCTTATGACGCTGAATTTGAGCGGCGCTGGACGATAGGCAGCTTCTCCGCCCTGGTGCGGGCCCTGCCGCATGCCGGGGCTGCGATCACCGCCGTGACCGTGGCGGCGGCGCGTGAGGATGAGTCCGAGCAAGCCGCCACGTCGCCAGAGCCTGTGCAGACCGAACCTGCAGAAACCGAGGCGGCCCCTGCGCCCTGGCATGCCTTCCCACGGGGGGCTCTGGCCGGCAATTTCCTGCACGATCAGCTGGAATGGCTGGTGAGCGAGAAAGCGGCCCAGGGCGGCAGCCTCGGCGACTCGGCCGAGCTGCGTGCCCTGCTGACGCGCCGCTGCGAGCGCGGGCTGTGGGCCGGCCATGCCGAGGCCCTCGTGGCCTGGCTGACGCAGGTCTGTGCGACCGAGATTCCCGGCGTCGGCGCCAGCCTGGACCAGCTCCAGCGGCCCCTGCCCGAGATGGAGTTCTGGTTCCCCAGCGAGGGCCTGCTGGCCAGCCAGCTGGACCGGCTCTGCCGCCAGCATCTGCTGGCCGGTCATGCCCGCCCGGCCTTGCCGCAGCGCGAGTTGCGCGGCATGTTGATGGGTTTTGCCGACCTGGTGTTCGAGCAGGGCGGGCGCTTCTACGTGCTGGACTACAAGTCCAATGCCCTGGGCGATAGCGATGCCGACTACGGCGAGGCCGCGCTGGAGGGCGCCATGGCCCAGCACCGCTACGAGGTGCAGGCCGCCCTCTATCTGTTGGCCTTGCATCGCCTGCTGCGCGCCCGCCTGGGCGAGGCCTACGAGCCGGCCCGACAGCTGGGCGGCGCCGTGTTCTTTTTTCTGCGTGGCCTCAAGCACCCGGGCCGGGGCTGTTACACGGTCGCCCCGCCGCTGGACTTGTTGGAGAAGCTGGATGCCTTGTTCCGTGAGGATGCTTTGTTGAGCGTGGAGGAGCTTGCCCAATGAGCGCGGCCTTGATCAAGAATTTGCAGGCCTGGCGCGAAGCCGGCTGGCTGCGCCGCCTGGACCCGGCGTTTGCCGCCTTTCTGCAGGAGCTGGAGCCCGGCGCGCCGCCCGCCTTGCTCTTGGCCGCCGCCCTGCTGAGCCATCTGGAAGGGCGGGGCCATAGCTGCCTGGACCTGGCCCATCTGCTGCAGGACGCCGAGGATCTGCTGAGCTGGCCCGCCGAGGCCATGACGGCTCTGCAGGCGCAGCTGGCCGAGCTGCCGCCCAGCCTGGCCGATTGGCTGGGCCAGCTTTCTGGCAGCGCCTTGGTGGAAATCCGCGCAGAACGCGAGGCGGCCAACACGCCGCTGGTTTTGCGCGGCAGCCGGCTTTACCTGCGCCGTTACTGGGTTTACGAGCAGCGGGTCGCCCGCCAGGTGCTGGGGCGTTGCGAGTTAGGCGCCGAGGCCCTGGATCAGACGGCCTTGCGTCAGCGCCTGGATCTCTTGTTTCCGCCCAGCGCTGTTTTTGACTGGCAGAAATTCGCCTGTGCCGTGGCCTTGCGCGGCCGCTTTGCCGTCATCACCGGCGGACCGGGCACGGGCAAGACCTATACGGCCGCCCGCCTGCTGGCCCTGCTGTTCGCGCTGGATCGCCGGCCCCAGCATCTGCGCGTCGGCCTGGCCGCGCCCACCGGCAAGGCGGCCGCCAGGCTCAAGCAGTCCATCGCCGCGGCCTTGATGGACATCCCGGCCGGCTTCGATTGCGGCCTGCCGCGGCCGGAGTTGGCCCAGGCCCTGGGCGCGGCCCGCACCCTGCATTCGCTGCTGGGGGCAAGACCCGACACCCGCAAGCTGCGCGCCGACGCGGCCACGCCGCTGGCGCTGGATGTGCTGATCGTGGACGAGGCCTCGATGATTCATCTGGAGATGATGGCCGGCCTGCTGGAAGCCTTGCCGCCCACGGCCCGGGTGATTTTTCTGGGTGATAAGGACCAGCTCGCCTCGGTGGAGGCCGGTGCGGTGCTGGGCGATCTGTGCAGCGAGGCGCAGGCCGGCGCCTACTCGGCGGAGACGGCGGCTTTCGCCCTGGCCACGACGGGGCGTGCCCTGCCGCCCGAGTACCAGCTGCCGCCCTTGCTGGCACCTAAGCCCCTGTCTCAGCAGACGGTGATGCTGCGCGAGAGCCGGCGCTTCGGCGGCCCCATCGGCCAGCTGGCGCTGGCGGCCAATCGCGGCGATGGCAAGGCGGCGGCCGCCTTGTTGAAGCAAGGCGCTGCGGATCTGCTGTGGCTGGACGCTCCCGGCCCGCCCCAGGTTCTGCAACTGGCCGAGCGCGGCCGTGCCGGCGCGCCCGGCGGCTACCGTGTGTATCTGGAGCTGCTGCGCCAGGGCCCAGCCACGCCGGACCGGGCCGGCTTTGAGGCCTGGGCCTGTGCGGTGATCCAGGCCTTCGAGCGCTTCCGCCTGCTCTGCGCCGTGCGCGAGGGCGAGTGGGGTGCGCAAGGCCTGAATGCGGCCGTGGAGGGGGCGCTGATCCAGCAAGGCCTGCTGAGCAAGAACGGCGAGTGGTATGCCGGCCGGCCCGTCATGGTGACCCGCAATGACACGGGCCTGGGGGTGTTCAACGGCGATATCGGCATCGTGCTCAAGCCTTTTGGCGAGGGGGGCTTGCGGGCCTTTTTTCTTGACGGCAGCAGCCTGCGTTCGGTCTCGGTCAGCCGCCTGGCCGATGTGGAGACGGCGTTTGCGATGACGGTGCACAAGTCCCAGGGTTCGGAGTTCGAGCACACGGTGCTGGTGCTGCCCGACAAGGCCAGCCATGTGATGTCGCGCGAGCTGGTGTACACCGGCATCACCCGGGCGCGCAGCGCCTTCACCCTGGTGACGGGCTGGGCGCCCGGCTTCGCCTGGGCCCTGGGCCGCCGCACCCGCCGCGCCAGCGGTTTGCTGGACCTGCTGGGCGGCTGAGGCGCTGGTCTCAAGGCAGGTTGAAGCGCTCGACCTGGTCGGCCAGGCCTTGGGCCTGGCGCTGCATGGCCGCGGCCGCGGCCACGGTCTCTTCCACCAGGGCGGCGTTCTGCTGAGTCATGCGGTCCAGCTCGGCCACGGCCTGGCCGATCTGGTTGATGCCCAGGCTTTGCTCACGGGCTCCGCCGGCGATTTCATCCAGCACCTGGTCCACCTGCTGCGAGGCGCTGACGATGTCGGCCATGGTCTGGCCGGCGCGGCGCACGATGGTGGTGCCGCTCTCCACCTGCTCGACGCTGCTGCCGATCAGGCCTTTGATCTCCTTGGCCGCGTCGGCGCTGCGTTGGGCCAGCATGCGTACCTCGCTGGCGACCACGGCAAAGCCGCGCCCTTGTTCGCCGGCACGGGCGGCTTCGACGGCGGCGTTCAGGGCCAGGATATTGGTCTGGAAGGCGATGGCGTCCACCGTGCCAATGATCTCGCCGATGCGGGCCGAGGCGCCGCGTATGCCGTCCATGGTCAGGGCCACTTCCTCGATCACGCGGGCGCCGTCGCGGGCCACATCGGCATTGCGGCGTGCCACCTCGGAGGCTCCGGCGGTGAGGGCGGCCGATTGCTTGATGGTGGCGCTGATCTGCTCCATCGAGGCGGCCGATTCCTCTAGATTGGCGGCCGCCTGTTCGCTGCGGGCCGACAGATCTTGCGCGCCGCCGGTGATCTCGCTGCTGGAGTGCAGGATCTTGTGGCTGGACTCGCGCACGCCGCGCACCATCTCGCGCAGCGCGCCCTGCATGGCGCTGAGCTCCAGCATCAGTCCTGAGACCTCATCGCGCCCCCAGGGCTTGGGCGTGGTGCTCAGATCGCCGCTGCTCATGGCTTGCAGGTGGCGGCGGGTTTCCGCCAGGCCGCCGTTCATGACGTGGAAAAAGCTCAGGAAGAGATAGCCGGTGCCCAGCAGCACAAAGGCGGCGACGGCACCGGACAACTCCAAGCGGTGCAGCGTGGCCGTGCGCAAATCGTCCACATAAATGCCGGTGCCGACGATCCAACCCCAGGGCTCAAAGCCTTGCACATAGGAGAGCTTGTCGACCGGCTCCTCGCTGCCGGGCTTGGGCCATTGATAGGCCACAAAGCCCTTGCCCGACTCCTTCACCTTGGCGACAAAGGCATTGAAGAGGGCGAAGCCCTTGGGATCTTTGTGCTTGGACAAGTCCTTGCCATCCAGCTCGGGCCTGGTGGGGTGCATGACCATGCGCGGCTGCAAATCGTTGATCCAGAAGTACTCGCGCTCGTTGTAGCGCAGCTTGGCGATCTGCTGCTTGGCCAGGGTCTGGGCTTGTTCGCGGCTCAGCTTGCCCTCGGTTTCCTGGGCATGGGCCCAGCTCAGAATGCCCTGCGCCAGCTCCACATGCTGGCGGGTGGCGTCCATGCGGGAATGCATGGCTTGCTCGTTGAAGGCTTGCAGCAGCCAGATCATCAAGGCCAGTATGGGCAAGATGAAGCCCAGGCTGATGACGGTGGCCTTGGCCTTGAACCCCATATTGCGGAAGACGCGCACACCGGGCGCCCACATGCCATGGTGAGAAAAGTAGCCATCACTCTCGACGGCCTTGAATCTTGTGAATTGGCCGGGAATGTTGATGGGCTGCGGCAGACCCAATGGCGGACTGAAAGACATAGCGTTAACTCCTCACAGATCTCGCGCTGTTCTGATGCAGTCGTCGAGATGCTCCCCGTGAGTGGGGCTATCGGTCAGCGCGGTCCGCAATGTGAAGGCTATTTGCGCCTCACTCGTGCGAGGTCGGGCCTGGCGTGGCAAATTCGGCAGAGCGTCCGGATTTGCGCGTTCAGCCTCCCCCAAAGCTTAGGGGGCAGAAATGGCGGGGCGCGGTGCTGGCTAGCAAGACCTGACCCCGCTTCGATTTATGCGCAAGCTGTTCGGCGCGCCTGACGGCAGCCATTACATTGAAGCCTGTTCAACAGGAGTTCCGCATGGCCAACACGCCCGCCCCTCACAACGCGAATGCTTCGCGCAAGATCGACGTCAAACACATCGCTTCCGACAGCGGCGTTGCCGTCGAGGCTTATGACACCTACGACACGGACGAAGAGACGCTGGCCGCCGCCCATCGTTTTGCCGCCGGCTTGCTCCAGCGGGTGGCGCAGATCTGCGAGGCCCAGCCTGGCAAGACCTTGGACGCGGCGGCCTTGCGCGGCCTGGCCGCCGGCCTGCTGCCCAAGTAAGGGCCTAGCCGGTCTTGCTTAGTAGGGGCCGCTGGCGAGCCAGCGTTCCAACTGGGGCAGGCGATCATTGCCCCAGAAGCGCTCGCCCTCGACGATGAAGAAGGGCGAGCCGAAGACGCCACGAGCTTCCGCCATATCGACCTCGGCCTTCAGACGCGCGCGGCTGGCGGAGGCGCTGCTGGCCTCGTGGAAGTCTTCTTCTGAAATGCCCATCTCGGTGGCGATTTCCTGCAGCACCTCGGTGGCCGCGATATTGCGGTCATCGACAAAATAGGCTTGCAGCACGCGCTGCGCAAAACTGCGGCCCTGTTCGGGGCTGCGGTCATTGACCCAGTGGAAGAGGCGCGCCGCCTGTTCGGTGTGCAGGCCCAGGGTGGAGGGGGTGTTGTACTTGATGCCTTCGAAGGCGGCCAGGCGTTCGGCGTCGCGCCTGATGTACTCGCTGCGCATCACGCTCTTGGGAATGCGGATGCGTTCCAGCGAGGTGAAATTGGCGTCCAGCACGATGGCATGCCAATTGACGGCACGGCCATGGCGCTCGGCGATCTTGTCGATGGCGGCGGAGGCGACATAACCGTAGGGCGAGGCGAAGTCGAAGTAGAAATCAATCGGCGCGGACATGGCGAGGGGGCTCCATCAGTTTGGCGCGGATTGTAGGGGCCAGCCTAGTCGAGCTGAATACGATCAAGGATCGCCTGTGTCCCACTGAGGCAGACGACGCAGAAACCGCGTATTTGGCGCAGCCGAATGCAAAAAGCCCAAGTGACTTATTCACTTGGGCTTTGCCGTTTTGTTCCTGGTCGGGGTGAGAGGATTCGAACCTCCGGCCTCTACGTCCCGAACGTAGCGCTCTACCAGGCTAAGCTACACCCCGATTTTTTTGATCCGATACACCGCTCTTTCTCAAGAGCGGCTGCCGGGCTTCAGGGGAAGCGGCGGCTCGGATGCTTTTTCAGCGCGGATCTGCGAACAATTCTTTTAGAAAGACCGCTCAACCGACTGAGCCGCAAATTCTAGCAGAGATTCGCGCCACTGATTGGCTGGTAGCAGCTTCAGGCAATCTTTGGCTAAATTGGCTTCGGCTCTGGCGGCTTCACGAGTGGCTTCAAGTGCGCCGGTGGCGCGCACGATCTCGACGATCTCGCTGAGCTTCTCCAGCTCGCCATGTTCGATGGCGTGGCGCAGCAAGGCTTTTTGTTCGGGCGTGCCGCGTTCCATGGCGATCAGCAAGGGCAGGGTGGTCTTGCCTTCGCGCAGATCGTCGCCCACGTTCTTGCCCAGGGCGGCGCTATCACCTTCGTAGTCCAGCACATCGTCGATCAGCTGGAAGGCGGTGCCCAGGGCGCGGCCATAGCCGGCGCAGGCTTCTTCCACCTCGGGGCCGGCTTCGGCCAACACGGCGCCCAGGCGAGCACTGGCTTCGAACAGCTTGGCGGTCTTGTAGCGGATGACGCGCAAGTAACTCTCTACCGTGATGTCCGGGTCGTGCATATTCATCAGCTGCAAGACCTCGCCCTCGGCGATCACATTGGTCGCCTCGGCCAGCACGTCAAGCACCCGCATGCGGTTCACCGACACCATCATCTGGAAGGCGCGTGAGTAGAGGAAGTCGCCCACCAGCACGCTGGCGGCATTGCCGAACAAGGCATTGGCGGTCTTTTTGCCGCGGCGCAGGGATGACTCGTCCACCACATCGTCGTGCAGCAAGGTGGCGGTGTGGATGAACTCCACCACGGCGGCCAGCTCGAAACGGCCGGGCTTGTCATAGCCCAGGGCGTTGGCGAACAGCAGCACCAGCTTGGGACGCATGCGCTTGCCACCAGCGTGCACGATATAACCCGCGATCTGATTGATCAGCGCGACGTCCGAGCTCAGGCGCTTGGCAATCACGGCATCCACTTCCAGCATTTCTGCTGTCAGGGTGGTGAGTGCCTCGCTCAGGGCGGGACGGGTGGAGGGGGACGAAGCAGACGCAGCGTGCACTCTCGGCTCTCATTGGGACGAAAGCGCGATTATAGGAACAGCGAGAAGGCCGATTCCCCGGCGGCGCTGCTTTGTCGGTGTGGCCCGTCGCTCCGGGTCGGGTCTAGGGAATCTTGCTTGTGAGTCGAGTAATGCGTGCTATACTCGCGGGCTCTGCCGCTTTCAGGGTTGCAGGGTATAGGTCTGTGTGCGCACTTCGGGGTGTTTGCCTAGGCGCTCAGGCTTGGGGCTCAGCAATGAACCCGGAGCCATGCCAGGAGGCTGTCGCCACAGATAGGTTTAATTGAAAGGGCTGATATGTACGCGGTCATAAAAACCGGCGGTAAGCAATACAAAGTTGCGGCCGGCGAAAAGATCAAGATAGAACAGATTGCTGCGGATGTTGGCCAAGAGATTGTGATCGACCAGATTCTGGCTGTCGGTAACGGCGCTGAATTGAAGATTGGCACTCCCTTGGTTGCGGGCGCAAGCGTTTCCGCCACAGTTGTGGCTCACGGTAGGCACGACAAAGTGCGCATCTTCAAGCTGCGCCGTCGCAAGCACTACAAGAAGAGTCAAGGCCATCGCCAGAACTTCACCGAGCTGTTGATCAGCACGGTGAACGGCTGAGCGCCGAGGTCTTCTTCTTTAGCTAACAGTTCAAGGAGCTAATCCATGGCACAGAAAAAGGGCGGCGGTTCCACACGGAACGGCCGCGACTCCAAACCAAAGATGTTGGGTGTGAAGGCCTTCGGCGGCCAGACCATCTCTGCAGGTTCCATCATCGTGCGTCAGCGCGGTACCAAGTTCCATCCCGGCAGCAATGTCGGTATCGGCAAGGACCACACGCTGTTCGCCTTGGTCGACGGCCAAGTGTCGTTCGCCATCAAGGGTGAGAAGAGCCGCCAAACCGTGTTCGTCACCCCGGTCTGAATTTAATTCAGACGTCGTGATGACACTCTTCGCCGATGGGGGCAGCAGCCGCCCGCCGGCGACCCAAAGCCCCGGCTCGCCGGGGCTTTTGCTTTTTTGCGGCTGACCTCTAGCGGCAGCGGGTTCTGAAGATCCGGCTTGCCCTAAAATTAGGCACTGGCCCAGCGCCAGTCCCCGCAGCCGCTTGCAAAGCGAACAAGGCTTAGAACAAAGATATGAAGTTCATAGACGAAGCCACCATCGATATCGTGGCCGGCAATGGTGGCGCCGGCTGTGCGAGCTTTCGCCGCGAGAAATTCATCCCCTTCGGCGGACCCGATGGCGGTGACGGCGGGCGCGGCGGCAGTGTGTTTGCCGTCGGCGACATCAATCTCAACACCTTGATCGACTACCGCTATGCGCGCCGTCACGAGGCCCGTAACGGCGAGGCCGGACGGGGCTCGGACTGCTATGGTGCGGCCTCTGACGATGTCATCCTGCGCATGCCGGTCGGCACCATCATCCGCGACCTGGAAACCGATACCGTGATTGCCGAGTTGCTGGAACCGGGCGAGAAGGTCCTGCTGGCCAAGGGTGGCGACGGTGGTTTCGGCAATCTGCATTTCAAGACCAGCACCAATCGCGCCCCGCGCCAGAAGACGCCCGGCTGGCCCGGCGAGGCCAAGAAGGTCAAGCTGGAACTGCGCGTGCTGGCCGATGTGGGCCTGCTGGGTCAGCCCAATGCGGGCAAGTCCACGCTGATCACGGCCGTCTCCAATGCGCGACCCAAGATCGCTGACTATCCCTTCACGACGCTTTATCCAAATCTGGGTGTGGTGCGCGTGGGCCCGGAAAAGAGCTTTGTGGTGGCCGACATCCCCGGCCTGATCGAAGGTGCGGCCGAGGGAGCCGGTCTGGGCCACCAATTCTTGCGCCATCTGCAGCGCACCCGTTTGCTTTTGCACGTCGTTGACCTGGCGCCGTTTGACCCGGCGGTGGACCCTGTCGCCGAGGCCAAGGCCATCGTGGCCGAGCTGAAGAAGTACGACGAGGCCTTGTATGACAAGCCGCGCTGGCTGGTGCTGAACAAGCTGGACATGGTGCCCGAGGACGAGCGTGCCAAGCGCGTCAAGGACTTCCTCAAGCGCTACAAGTGGAAGGGCCCGGTGTTCGAGATCTCGGCGCTGACACGCGATGGCTGCCAGGGTCTGGTGCACGCCATTTATGACCATGTGGCCTCGGCCCAGCGCGTCATCAACGAAGTGGATCCGCGCTTTCCCGAGGGCAAGCCCGCTGCGGCCGAAGACGAGGCGGTATGAGCAGCGCGCTGAGAGGCGCGCGGCGCATTGTCGTCAAAGTGGGTTCCAGCCTGGTGACCAACGAAGGTCGCGGGGTGGATGCCGAGGCCATCGCCAACTGGTGCCGCCAGTTGGCGGCCTTGGCGGCCGATGGACGTGAATTGATCATGGTGTCCAGCGGCGCCATTGCCGAGGGCATGAAGCGCCTGGGCTGGACCACCCGGCCCAAGGAGCTGCATGAGTTGCAGGCGGCGGCGGCGGTGGGCCAGATGGGCCTGGCCCAGATGTATGAGACCAAGCTGCGGGAGCAGGGCATGGGCAGCGCGCAAGTGCTGCTGACCCATGCGGACCTGGCCGATCGCGAGCGCTACCTCAATGCGCGCTCCACCCTGCTGACCCTGCTGCAGCATCGCGTGCTGCCGGTCATCAATGAAAACGATACCGTCGTCAACGACGAAATCAAGTTCGGCGACAACGACACCCTGGGCGCCCTGGTGGCCAATCTGGTCGAGGCCGATGCCTTGATCATCCTGACCGACCAGCGCGGCCTTTACTCGGCCGATCCGCGCAAAGATCCTCAAGCCCGTTTCATCGACCAAGCCCAGGCCGGTACGCCCGAGCTGGAGCAGATGGCCGGCGGCGCCGGCTCATCCCTGGGGCGCGGCGGCATGATCACCAAGATCCTGGCGGCCAAGCGTGCGGCGGGTAGCGGTGCCAACACCGTCATCGCCTGGGGCCGCGAGCCCGATGTGCTCTTGCGCCTGGCTGCGGGCGAGGCGATTGGCACGGCCTTGCTGGCCAGCACGCCCAAGCTCGCGGCGCGCAAGCAGTGGATGGCCGACCATCTGCAGCTGCGCGGTGCGGTGTTGGTGGATGCCGGTGCGGCGGCCAAGCTGCAAGGCGAGGGCAAGAGCCTGCTGTCCATCGGCGTGCAAGAGGTGCAGGGTGACTTCCAGCGCGGCGATGTGATTGCTGTGCGCGACGGCGCCGGTGTGGAGCTGGCCCGGGGCCTGACGAATTACTCCAGCGCCGAGGCTCGCCTGATCGCACGCAAGCCTTCCAGCGAGATCGAGCGGGTGCTGGGCTATGTGGCCGAGCATGAGCTGATCCATCGCGACAATCTGATCCTGCTCAGCTGAACTCAGCCGCGGCGGAATGAAAAAAGCCGACGCTTTGCGCCGGCTTTTTGATGTGCAGACGAGGCTGCAGTGCTCAGTCCTGCGGCTCCGCCATGCCCTTGCCGGGCTCTTGCTGCGGCAATTGCGCCTCGTCGGTTTCGGGCGGGCATCCCGGCTGGCGGTGCCGTGGCCTTTCGGCGCTAGCATCGCCCGCTCTTTGCTGCCCGCCGCCGTGATGCGGGCGCATGCCCGAGCGCAGATAGCGGTTGTGCTGGTTGATGCGCGGCAGATAGCGGGCCAGCTCGGTCAGCGCGTTCTCGTAGACCCCGCGCTTGAACTCGATGACCGCGTCCAGCGGCACCCAGTACTCGTTCCAACGCCAGGCGTCGAACTCGGGGTGATTGGTGGCGCGCAGATTCATGTCCGAGTCGCGGCCCATCAGCTGCAACAAGAACCAGATCTGTTTCTGGCCCCGGTAGTGGCCACGCGCATCGCGGCGTATGAAGTGATCGGGCACCTCATAACGCAGCCAATCGCGGGTGCGCGCAATGATGCGCACATGGTCGGGTACAAGCCCCACTTCTTCGTGGAGCTCGCGATACATCGCCTGCTCTGGCGTTTCGCCATAATTGATGCCCCCTTGCGGGAACTGCCAGGAATGGGTGCGGATGCGTTTGCCCCAAAACACTTCATTCCGGTGGTTGAGCAGGATGATGCCGACGTTGGGGCGGAACCCTTCACGGTCGAGCATAATCAACCTCGAATCTATAGTTGGTTTGATTATTGCATTGGGATGCCACCCCGGCATCGTCCTCGCTTACCCTGACCCCACCCTTTTCATACCCCTGGGTTTTGCTGTGTTCAG
Source organism: Roseateles oligotrophus (assembly GCF_014204525.1). GTDB lineage: Bacteria > Pseudomonadota > Gammaproteobacteria > Burkholderiales > Burkholderiaceae_C > Paucibacter_A > Paucibacter_A oligotrophus_A. The sequence goes on along the minus strand of NZ_JACHLP010000008.1, from coordinate 179,379 downwards.
CGAAGCCTTTTTGCCGAGTCCCGCGCCGCCATGAAAGCCAGCCAGTTTTTCGTTTCCACGCTCAAAGAAGCCCCTGCCGACGCCGAAGTGGTCAGCCACAAACTGATGATGAGAGCCGGCATGATCAAGCGCCTGGGTGCCGGCATCTACAACTACATGCCCATGGGCTTGCGTGTGATCCGCAAGGTGGAAGCCATCATCCGTGAGGAGATGAACCGCGCCGGCGCGGTGGAGTTGCTGATGCCCGTGGTGCAGCCCGCCGAGCTGTGGCAGGAAACCGGCCGCTTCGACAAGATGGGCCCCGAACTGCTGCGGGTGAAGGACCGCCATGGCCGTGACTTCATCATCCAGCCTACCTCCGAAGAGGTGATGACCGACATCGCCCGCCAGGAGCTGCGCAGCTACAAGCAGCTGCCCAAGAATTTCTATCACATCCAGACCAAGTTCCGTGATGAGCGCCGGCCCCGCTTCGGCATCATGCGCGGCCGCGAGTTCACCATGAAGGATGCTTATTCCTTCGATCGCGATGTGGCTACCGCGACGCTGAGCTACCAGAATATGTACGCGGCTTACCAGCGTATCTTCGGCCGCTTCGGCCTGGAGTTCCGCGCCGTGGCCGCCGACACCGGCGCCATCGGCGGCGAGCTCTCGCATGAGTTCCAGGTCATCGCCGACACCGGCGAGGACGCCATCGTCTATTGCCCGACCAGCGACTACGCCGCCAATATCGAATTGGCCGAGGGCCTGGCCTTGCTGGCCGCCCGTGGCGCCGCCACGCAAGACCTGACCCTGAGCCCCACACCCGGCAAGAGCACTTGCGAGGATGTGGCGGCCTTGCTGGGCCTGCCGCTGACGCAGACGGTCAAGTCCCTGGTGCTGGCCAGCGATGAGCTGGACCAGGACGGCGCCATCGTCAAAACCACCATCTGGCTGCTGCTGCTGCGCGGCGACCACGATCTGAACGAGGTCAAGGCCGGCAAGATTGAAGGCTTGAAGAACGGCTTCCGCTTCGCCACGGCGGCCGAGATCGAAGAGCACTTCGGCAGCAAGCCCGGCTATCTGGGCCCGATCAAGCTGCTCAAGCCCGTCAAGGTCGTGGCCGACCGCACGGTCGCGCTGATGAGCGATTTCGTCTGCGGCGCCAACCAGGCGGATCACCACTTCACCGGCGCCAACTGGGGTCGTGACCTGCCCGAGCCCGATCTGGTGGCCGACATCCGCAATGTCGTGGCCGGCGACCCCTCGCCGGACGGCAAAGGCGTGCTGGCCATCCAGCGCGGCATCGAGGTGGGCCATGTCTTCCTGCTGGGGACCAAATACTCCAAGGACATGAACGCCACCTTCCTGGACGAAAACGGCAAGCCCCAGCATATGGTGATGGGCTGTTACGGCATTGGCGTGACCCGCATTCTGGGCGCCGCCATCGAGCAGAACCACGACGAGCGCGGCATCATCTGGCCCGAGGCCATCGCGCCCTTCAGTGTCGTGGTCTGCCCCATCGGCATGGACCGCAGCGAGGAGGTGAAGGCCGCCGCGCAGCAGCTGCATGACGATTTGCAGGCCCTGGGCGTGGATGTCTTGCTGGATGACCGCGGCGAGCGCCCCGGCGCCATGTTTGCCGACTGGGAGCTGGTGGGCGTGCCGCATCGTGTGGTGATTTCCGATCGCGGCCTGAAGGAGGGCCAGGTCGAATACCAGGGCCGCCGTGATGCCCAAGCCACCAAGCTGGGCTTGGCCGAGGTGCTGGACCTGCTGAAGACCAAGCTGGCGTGAGCCGGCAGCGGCCCGAGCCGCCCATGCGGCGAGAGTCGGTGGTCGACGGCTTGCGGGCCCTGGCCTTGTTGGCGGTGATCGCGGTGAACTGGATGGGCTATGCCAGCCTGCCCGAAGCCGGGCCCCTGGGTGCGGCGCTACCCGCCAGTTCTTGGCTGGCCCAGGCCAGCCTGGCCCTGGTGGCGGCCTTGCTGGCGGGCAAGGGCATCACCTTGCTGGCTTTCTTGTTTGGCTACGGCCAGGGTTTGTCGCGCCGTGCGCGGGGCCAGGCGGCCTTGCCGCACCGGCGCCGCCGCATGCAGCGTCTGCTGCTTCTGGGCCTGTTGCATGGTGTGTTCATTTATATGGGTGACATCCTCACCCTGTATGCCATCAGCGGCTTGTTGATGCTCGCTTGGTCGGACCTGCGCCTGCGCCAGCTGTGGCGCCGCTTGATCGTGCTGCTGGCGCTGGAGCTGCTGCTGAGTCTGGCGATCGCGGTCTGGCTGTTGCAGGGCGGCTGGGTCGAGAAATCTGCCGAATTTCGCTCCCTGGCTCAAGCCAGCGGCTGGTGGGACTGGATCCGGCTCAATGGCGGCAGCTTTCTCGCGGGCGCGCTGGGTCAGTTGCTGCTGGCCCTGCCGTTCTTTATGGGCATGATGACGGCCGGCCTGATGGCTGCCCGCCTGCGTCTGTTCAGCCATCGCCGTTGGCGCGGCCGCCTGCAGCGCTGGGCGAGTACATGCTTCTGGCCCGGCCTGGTCTTGAATCTCGTCTGGGGCCTGAGCTTGTGGCAGGCTTTGCGCAGCCAGAATGAGCGCCTGGAGCAGCTGTGCTGGACGATTTACATCTGGCTCGCGCTGTCCCTGCTGGTGGGCTTGGTGCCTAGGCTGGTGCTGGCCGCCCAAGGCGGTGCGCGCTTTATGCAGTACTTGGCGCCTGCAGGCCGCCACACGCTGAGCATCTATATCGGCAGCTCCCTCTTGAGCCTGCTGCTGCTCAGCGGTGTGGGTCTGGGTCTGGGCCTGTCTTGGGGCACGGCGACCCTGCTGGGCTTGAGCCTGCTTTACTGGGGCTTGTGGATGGGCGTGGCGCCCCGTATCAAATTTCGTTTGCCGCTGGAGGCGTGGCTGTCACGATGACAAAGCAATTGAAGAAGGCGTTGAGGCCGGCGGCTGTGTCGCGCCGCGGCCTGCTCTTGGCTGCCGGGGCCTGCGGCTTGCTGCCACGTTATGCTGAGGCCGGTGCCCAGATCGAGGAACCTCTGATCGACTCCGTGCGCTCGGCCCTGAGCGCCTCCATCGCCAACAGCGCGCCGCCCAAGCCCAATTTCGCCGATGTGGAGCAGCGCCTGGTCTATCTGCGCTGGTTGGGCGTTATGAGCGAAAAACTCAAGCGCCGCAAGAGCGAGACGCAGACCCGTATCGAGTTCCTGGAAACGGTCTGGTACGAGTCCCGGCGGGCCGGCCTGGAGCCCAGCCTGGTGCTGGGTCTGATCCAGGTGGAGAGCGGCTTTCGCAAATACGCCATCAGCTCGGCCGGTGCGCGCGGCTATATGCAGGTGATGCCCTTCTGGGCCAATCTGATCGGTGATGGCCAGGCCTCGCGCCTCTTCCATATGCAGACCAATCTGCGCTTTGGCTGCGTCATCCTGCGCCACTATCTGGACCGGGAGAAGGGCAATATGTTCCTGACCCTGGGCCGCTACAACGGCAGCCGCGGCCGGGCCGAGTATCCCGATGCCGTGTTTGCTTGCCGCAAGCAGTGGTTGCAGGAGGGGGAACGTTAGGGCCGGGCCTGCAAACCCGCCCAGGCCTTGGGCTCGGCACCGGCCACGCCGGCCAGCTCCAACACCCGCTCGGCGCTTTCATTCACCAAGTCCTCAATGCTTTGCGGCTGGTGATAGAAGGCGGGCAGCGGCGGGAAGATGATGGAGCCCATCTCGGTGGCGGCCGTCATATTGCGCAGATGGGCCAGGTTGAAGGGCGTCTCGCGCACCATCAGGATCAGGCGACGGCGCTCCTTCAGCGTGACGTCGGCGGCGCGGGTCAGCAGGTTGTCACCAAAGCCGTGGGCCACCGAGGCCAGGGTCTTCATCGAGCAGGGCGCCACCACCATGGCGGCGGTGGCAAAGCTGCCACTGGCCACGCAGGCACCGACATCGGCGGGCGAGTATGCATGGCTGGCCTCGGCCTCCAGGGCTTTGCGGTCCAGGCCCAGTTCGTGGTGGGCATTGAGCACACCGGCCGGGGTGACGATCAGATGCGTCTCCAGGCCTAACTCCCGCCCTCGGCGCAGCAGGCGCAGCGCATAGGCCGCGCCGGTGGCGCCGGTGATGCCGACGACCAGGCGCTGCGGCGTGGCAGCGTGAGGGTTCAAGCCGCCCTCAGGCCGCCAGGGCTTGTTGCAGTTCGCCGGACTCGTACATCTCCATCATGATGTCCGAGCCGCCGATGAACTCGCCCTTGACGTAGAGCTGGGGGATGGTGGGCCAGTTGGCGTAGTCCTTGATGCCTTGGCGCACTTCGGCGTCTTCCAGCACATTGAAGGTCGTCAGATCGCTCACGCCGGCGGCCTTGAGGATCTGGATGGCGCGGCCGGAGAAGCCGCACATGGGAAATTGCGCCGTGCCCTTCATGAACAGGACCACGCGGTTGCCCTTGACCAGCTCATCGATGCGTTGCTGAACGTCGCTCATTTGATCTTCACCCCAAAATAATTGAAACCAGGGTGGGATTATCGGCGAGCTTGCATGCCCTCAGCTTGACCAGGCATTCAAGCGGCGGCAATTTCAGTAGCTATAGGACAGACCCAGCTGCAGCACCGGCTTGAAGCGCAGGTCGCGCATCAGCTCTTCCATGCCCTGGCTGCGGCTATTGCCCAGGCGCAGACCGCCCAGGCCGCCCAAGCCGGTATCGCTCAGCAGGCCCAGATCGGCGCTGAAACCCCAGCCGCCCCGCAGGGATTGGCCGGAATAACCCAGGCCCAGATAGGACAGGGAGGCGTTGGGATCGCCGCCCTCCAGGGCGGGCGCGAGCGCGCTCAAAGCACTGCGCTGGCTGAGCGAGAAGTTCTGCCCCAGCCGGCTGCTCTGCCCCAGGCCAAAGCCTTGCTGGCTTTGGGAGATGGGGCCCAATAGCATGCCGCCGGTGGCACGCAGGCCGCCTTGCACGCCACGCAGGCCGGAGCCGGTGAGGAAGTAGTCGCCCATCAATTGGGCGCTGAGTAGACGCGAGCCGCTGTAGCGGGTGTTGTCGAAGCCGGTATTGCTGCTGGTGTCCAGGCTGCCCAGCTGCAGGCGGGCCTGCCATTTGGGCGCCTCCGGCGCTGCGGCCGAGAAATCGGCCGCCAGCAGGCTGGTGTGCAGGGCCAGGGCTGTCAAGCCCTGCATGCTCAGGGCGAGCAGGCGTGGCATGGAGCGCGGGGGGCGAGCCGAAAGAGGCGTGGACGCGGTCTTCATGGCGATCTCCTGCAGCAGTATTTCGGGTTTGATACTACGCCTCAGTGTCCGGAATGGACGCCAAATTTCTCGGGGGATGTGCCTGTTTTTGCACAGATTGACTCAGTCAGATCGGGGCTTGTTGCATTCGCCGGGGCGTATGGCCGAGGATCTGGAAAAGTAGACGATGCACTCGGCAGCGCTGAGTTCCCGTTTGAGCGAGGCAGCTTGCTTGTTGAGCAGGGCTGAGATTTCGTCGCTGCTGCGGCGCGCACGGCTGACATCCCAGGTCCGCAGCAGGCCCTCTTGGTCCAGGGTCAAGGCCCGCCTGCCGTCGGGGCTCAAGCGCACGAGTTTCAGTCTGCCGGCATGGCCGCGCAGCTCGATCAGCCTGGCATTGCTCGCCACGTCCCAGATGTCGACCCGACCCTCATCGTTGCCGCTGATGGCGTTTTCGCCATTTGCATCCAGGCCTGCGCTGCTAATGGAGCCACCCTTGGAGCCGACGGCGAGCGAGGCCAAGGCCTTGCTTGCCAGGGCGTCGTAAACCCAGACCTCTCGTTCCGATTCGCGGGCAATGAAGCGCATTCCGTCGCCGTGCATGAGGGTGTCGTTGACTGAGCCGGGGGCGAGTGTCGCCAGCGGGGTGTATTCGCCGCTGCGGGTATCGAGCGAGAGCACCCGCCTTGCTGCGTCAACCAGTACAAGTCGCGCCCCGGCGCTGAAATGCAGCAGCCGGGTTCTGGCGCCTGCGTCAACGGGCGGCACTGCAAGGCCAGGCGGCGGTTCAAAGTCGCGTATCAAGCGGCCGTCCATGCCGCTCCAAAGACGCAGCTTGTTTTTGGCGTCACTGCTCAGCAGTTCCTTGCCGTCTTCGGAAAAGATGGCCGTCGTGATCGGCGTTGCCTGTTTGAGTGTGAACAAGGTCTGGCCACTCAAGCCGTCATGGGCCACCCCGCGTCCGTCGGCATGAATCGTCAGAACTCGGCTGCCGTCCCGGTTGAAGCTGCCGCCGACAATGCTTTGTTGACCGGTTGTCGAGGCCAGGGTGATAGAACGCAGCTGCCGCCCATCCCAACGGTGAAGCCCGCCCTGCTCGTCCAGATACAGCAGCTGGCCCGACGAGCTTAGAAATACCCGGGCCTTGACGCCTGCCGGCAGCGTCAGCGAACCATCTCCGATGGGTCGTAAAAAATCATCGCGAAGTTGCACCTCTTGCGCTGCTTGCAGCGCGATCGTGCGACCGTCATCACTGAATCGAGCATCGGTGATGCTGGCGCCGTTCGCCGGGAGTTCTGCCATCAGCATGCCGCGATCGATGGACCATAGGCTTGCGGCGCCATAGGCATCCAGTGCCAGCGCTTTGCGTCCATCGGCTGTGAGCGCCGCGTATTCAACGGCTTGGCCGCGCGCACTCTGGGCCACCAACTGGCCCGCGGGCAGACTCCAGACTTTGCTCAGCCCGTCCTCGCCGGCGCTGACCAGGCGTCGACCGTCGGCGCTATAGCCCAGGGCGTGGACCGCCCCACCATGCGCTGCAAAGGCACTGGACAGCTTGTGTGTTGCAAGACTCCAGATCCTGATCATGCCCAACTCGTCAGCCAGGGCGACGGTCTTGCCATCGGGTGCGAGGGCGGCCGAGCGAACGGTTTCGTTCTGCGCATTCAGCCAGGCGCTGCGCGCGCCGCTGCGGGCATTCCAAAGGCTGGCACCTCCATTCCAAGCCGCGGCGATGATTTGACTGCCATCGGGTGTCATCAAGAGTATGTTGATGGGCCTTGGCGCCAACTTGATGCTGCGTTCCTGTGTGTAGCCGGTGCCGGAGAGTACGAGGAGGGTGCCGTCCGCAGCCCCCAGACACAGCGTGGCGCCGTCTCTGCTGGTGGCCAAACGAAGTTGCGGGCCGGCCTGGGATTTGAGTTGGTAAATCATCCGGCCGGTGGCGGACGCCAGAACCTGGACATGACCCTGGGCATTTGCGAGGCTGAGGGATTGCCCGTCCGGGCTGAACAGGGCGGCGTCGATGCGGGCATGCTGAGTCGGCAGGATGCGTGCCGCCTCCGCAGGCTGGCGCAAGTCCCACAAACGAGCTTGACCCCGTAAATCACCGGCGAAGAGGTAGCGACCATCCGGTGAGAATGCCAGTTTGGAGACGGTGCCAGGCAAGCCCGACAAGTTAGTTTGCTCGCCCGAGTTGGTATCCCAGAGATGGACGCCAGGCTTGTTGCCGGCGTAGGCGACAAGTCTGCCATCGGGGCTCAGTTGCACGATATGGGCTTTGAGCTCACCACCTCCCACGGGGTTGGAGGCCTCGGCCAGGTCGGCTGCATGGATGGCTGTGGCGCGCACGACGCGGTTGTGGCGGTCGGCCTGCAAAGCATGGTTGGCCAGCAGCAAGCCCAGGCCTATTTCGCCTTGCATCAATTCACTCTGTGCTTTGATGGCCAATTCGCCCGCCTGAGCCGAGCGTTCGTTCTGCTGGGCGATGCTTGCGCTTAGCTCGGCCCGGTGTTCTGCGCGCACGGCGATCAAAGCCGTCACGCCGAGCACGGTGGCGGCACTGAGCGACAGACCTAGCGCGGTCAACCAGCGGCGATTGGCGGCCAGCCAGCTCTTCTTGCGGTTCTTGCGGATCCAGTCCTGCCCGAACAAACGGCGGTAGACGCGGTTGCGCATCACCAACTGATCGTCCTCGCGCCGCACAATGCCCGACAGCCTGAGCCGGTTGTGAACCGGTGAAATATCCCGGTAGCTCACCGGCTTGTTGTGCAGAACTCGCTCGTAGACATTCAGCATTTCCTCTTGTTCATCGGCAGGTGCTGCGAGCAGGTATTGAGAAATGAACTGGAAATGCGGGTCCGAGGGCCCGGCGTCGCTGAGCAAGATTTCGCCCACTCGCTGGCCGATTGCGCCGATCTCGGGCAGGGGCCTGGCATCAAGCTCGGCACACACTCTTTGGCAGAGATAGGGTTGGCCGCCGGTCCAGCCCTGCAGCTCCTCTTGCAAGACCTGCTTTTCCTGCGCGCTGCCGTCGAGCGAATGAATGAGCCGGCTGATCTCGTCGCTATCAAAGTCGGTGAGTTCAATCTTGATGCCGATATTGAAGGGGGTACGCGTCGGATCCTTGATCAACTCCGAGGGGCTGGCCACGCCGAGCAGCACAAAGGAGATTTTTTCGAACTGCGGGTTGGCGGCCCTGGCGTTGTGGGTGGCCCTGAGGGCGGCGAAGAAATCGTCGGCAAAAGGCAGCTTGATCGTGGTGTCTATCTCGTCAATGAACACGACCAACTGCGATTGCAGCCTTGGCAGAAGGCTGTGTGCCAGGAAGAAGACGAAGCGTTGGGCATGCGATAGATGCTCATGCCGCCCCCACCAGTCAAACAGCTGCGGCTCTGTTTTGCAGACCTCCTCGAGCTCGCTCAAGATGCCCAGATACCACTGGTCTGCCGTGACGCCTTGGGTGCCGATTTCCGTCAGATCTATGGCCGCGACGGCGATATGGTTAGCCTCCAGCGCTGCCTTGGTCTTGGCCACCAGGCTGGACTTGCCCATTTGCCTGGAGGTCAACAAGAAGGCGAACTCGCCACGTTCGCACAAGTCCAGCAATTCCCTATCGGCCGCCCGCTCTACATAGCAGGGGCTCTCTGGTGCGAGCGTGCCGCCGGCGATGTATTTGGACGAGAGCCTCACGGTTTGGTAACGCGCCGGAAATAGTTGTCGTACAGCGGGTTGCGCGCCAGCAGGCGCCCGCCGATCTCTTTCACAATGCCGCCGGCAATCAGGCGATGGCGAGCCTCGTTGTCGGCCTCGCCCGATCTAAGCGCGTTGCGCAGGGCATCGATCAGGCCCGGACGCAGATGCAGGCGCGAGAACAGGGCACGCAGATGGTCGCCAAAGGGGCCGGTCTCCGACGCGGCCTCGCCCAGCAGATCTGCAAAGCTGTAGCGCCGCTTGGTCAGCAGGTACAAGGCCTTGCGGCTCAGGTAGGGATGGCCGCAGAGCAGGGTTTGCAGGGCCTGCAAATCCGTTGGCGAGAGTTGCATCTGGTGGCGTTGCGCCAGCTTCAGGGTGTCGGCGAGGGTGAAGTCCTCCAGCTTGACCGTGGTGCCGACATTGAAGGGCGACTGGGTCAGGCTTTCGATCAGCATGGCCGGTTCGGTGGAGATGGCCGTGGCCAGGCAGAATCGGCGCCATTCGGGCTTGGTCTGGCGGCAGTTGTGCCAGCTGCGCAGCATGCCGAAGAAGTCCGACCGGGAGGGCGATGCGAGCAGTGCGTCGGCCTCATCCAAAGCCAGCAGCAGGCCTTGATCGTTCAATTGCGGCAAGATGCGCCGCTCCAGAAAGCGGCGGCATTTCTGGGTCTCGGACAGGGGGCCTTGCCAGTGCTGATCGACCTGGCATTCCAGGCCGAGCGCGTCCTCGATGAGTACGCAGAACTGGTGATAGAGCCGTTTGGGGTCGACAAGCTCCTCGTGGCCAAAGGCCTGGAAGTCGATAAAGGCAACGGCCACGCCGGTGCGGCGGGCTCTGGCCATGACACGGCCCAGCAGCGAGCTTTTGCCCATCTGGCGTGCCGCCTGGATGGTCAGGGTATAGCCCGCATGGTTTTGTTCATCGGCGACGATGTGGTCGCCATCGCGTTCGAGGTAGAACACGGACTCGGCCGCCATCGTGCCCTCGGGGGCTTCCAGGCACAGCAGGGGGTTGGCCGAGGGCAGCGGAATTTCCGCGGCAAGTCCGGTCTTGGCGATGCCGGGAGCTGGCAGTTGGGCATCGTGTTCGATGGCTGCCAGCAACTCGGTCGTGATCCTGGCGGTATCGGATTCGCTGCTGCAGAACGCGTAATTGAGCCGGTTGAGGATGGCGCCCAAATCGTAGGGGAGTTGGCCGTCGTAAGCCAGGCGTACGGGCAGCAAGTGGGGTCGTCCGTGGGCTCGCTGTGAGGCGTGGGCCAGGCGGGCTTCTTCGGCCACCATTTGGCTTTGCATCGATTGTTCGGAGATCACCAGGACAAAGAAATCGGCCGCCTTGATCTCGTCGCTGATGCGCTGCACCCAGTCTTCGCCCACCCGCATGCTGAGGTCGATGAAAAGGTGGTGGCCCCGCTCGCGCAAGGCCTTGCTGAGCGCGTCCACAAAGGCGGCATCGGCCGCCGTGTTGCGCTTGTAGCTGATAAAGATCCGCTTGGACACCGAAGCTCCCCCGGTTCATCGCTGAGACAGGAGGAACATAGCAGAGGTCTGAGGCGAGTTGAAAGCTCGATTACGATTGCCTGAAGGAGCGCGTTCCGCATGGAGGGCAGCTGATGGCGGGCAATCAAGCTTGGGTGCAGGCGCCGTTGGCGGCTTTGGGGCGGGGCCTGCGGGTAGATTCATTTTCCAGTCGACCGGCGCCTTGGCGCACGCGCGGCATGGTCTGGTTTTTCGGCGTTTTACTGGGTGCTTTGCTGGCGCGCAGTGCGCAGATCCAGATTGTCAATGCCGACTTCTATCTGAAGCAGGGTGAGGCACGCTATCTGCGTGCCCTTGAACAGGAAGCGGTGCGAGGGCGCATCCTGGACCGCAATGGCGAGATCCTGGCGATGAGCGCGCCCGCTGTTTCGCTCTGGGCCAGCCCCGAGCTTTCGGAACAAGACCCTTCGAGATTGCGACAGCTGGCGCGTGTACTGGGTCTGAGCGAGCTCGAACTGGCCGCGCGGCTTGCGCCCAAAGCCAATTTTGTCTGGCTCAGGCGCCATGCCGATGACGCGCTTGTGGAGGCCGCGATGGCGCTGAAACTCCCGGGCCTGCTTCGGACGGAGGAGTACAAGCGGGTCTATCCCAGCGGGGCCGTGGCGGGGCCGGTGCTGGGCCTGACGAATCTGGATCAGCGAGGCCAGGAAGGGATCGAGCTGGTTTTCGAGCAGAGTCTGCGAGGGCAGGCCGGCCGGCGCTTGGTCAGCGCCGATCGATTGGGCCGCGCGGTCGAAGAAGCGGCGGCCGGCGCATCGGTCCAGTATGGGCAGGATTTGTTCTTGAGCCTGGATTCGGTGGTGCAGTACCACGCGTTCAGCGCCTTGCGTGATCTGGTGGAACAGAGTGGGGCTAAATCGGCCAGCTTGGTGGCGCTGGATGCGCGCAGCGCCGAGGTGCTTGCGATGGCGAGCTATCCCAGCCAAGACCCGCAGCAGCGCCGCGAGTTCAGTCCGGATCATATGCGCAACAAAAGCGTGACCGATCTGTTCCAGCCCGGTGGCTTGGTCCAGCCGCTGTTGGCGGCGCTGATGTTGGACGCGGGTCGGGTCGGCGCGGAATCCATCCTGCGAGCGGAGTTCAGGAGCTTTGGTTTTGAGGGTTTGACTTTTACGCGCCCGCCGTCTCTGGACTCCCCCACCTTGGCACAGGCCCTGGCCTCGGCCTGTGACATCTGTGTCGCCCAACTCGCCCTGGAGTTGCAGCCCCGCGAGCTGTTTGACTTCTACACACGCCTGGGCTTTGGGCGGAAGCCGGTGATCGAGTTCCCGGGGGCGGTTGCCGGATGGGTTGCGCCGGTAAAGAACTGGGGGCCGCAGGGGCAGGCCAAGCTGGCCTTGGGTTATGGGCTCAACACGAGCTTGCTGCAATTGGCCCGTGCCTATCTGGTCTTGACGGCGGATGGCCAGGCGGTGGAGGCCACCTTGCGCAAGAATCCGCAAGCGGTTCAGCCGCTGCCGGTGGTTTCCGCGAGTGTGGCCGCCCGCGTGCGAGAGATGATGGGGGATGCGCCTCGCAGGGGGGAGGCCAGCACGCCCAACTACCCGCTGATCGGGCGGGGCGCGATTGAATCCAAGCTTGGCCAGGCAGGGTATAGCAAGAGCAAGTACCGGGCGCTTTTCCTGGGCATGGCGCCCGCCGATCAGCCCAGGCTCATCATCGCGCTACTGCTGGATGAGGCCCAGTTGCCCCAGTCGCAGAGCCTGTGGAGCCTGGCTCGTTTGAGCGAGGGTCTGGCGGATCGCACGCTTTGGCGCCTGGGTGTGGTGCCCAGCGGCCCCCGCTCACCCGGGCCTGCTGGCCCAGGTCCCGGCGAAAGCCGACCTCGGCAAAGCCGCGTTGGCGCAGGGCGGCCGTGACGGCCTCGGCCTGGTCGTAGCCATGTTCCAGCAGCAGCCAGCCGCCGGCGTGCAGGTGTTCGGGCGCGCCTTCGATCAGGGTCAGCAGATCGCGCAGGCCGTCGCCGCCGGGCGTCAGGGCGCTGAGGGGTTCGTGGCGCAGCGCCGGCAGATGCGGGTCTTCACCCGCGATGTAAGGCGGGTTGCTGACGATCAGCTCAAAGCGCTGGCCCGCCAGGGGTTGCCACCAGTCGCCCAGGTGGAATTGCAGAGGGAGGCTCAGCCGGCGGGCATTTTCTTGCGCCACTGCCAGGGCCGCGGCGCTGAAGTCCAGGGCATGGACCTCGGCGGCCGGGTGGCTGGCCTTCAGGGCCAGGGCGATGGCACCGCTGCCGGTGCCTAGATCGATCAGGCGCGGCGGCTGGCTTTGGGCGGGCCGGGCGCGCAGGATCTCCAGCGCCCAGTCGATCAGGGTTTCGGTATCGGGGCGGGGCACCAGGGTGGCGGGCGTCACCTTCAAGAGCAGGCCGTGGAACTCCTTCTCGCCGACGATATAGGCCAGGGGCATGCCGGCGGCGCGTTGCTCAAACTGCGCCAGCAATGCGGCCGCGACGGCCGCGGGCAGGGGCGCATCGTCGTGGCTGATCAGCCAGGCCCGGCTTTGCTGCAGGGCGCGGCCCAGCAGCAGCTGGGCGTCCAGCCGGTCCAGGCCCAGGCCTTGGGCGTGGACTAGGGCGGCGCTGACGGTTTGCATCAGTTCTTGCCTCCCTCTTCCAGCAGGGCCAGTTGTTCGGCGGCCTGGGCGGCCTGCAGGCCGGCGGCCACATCGTCCAGATCGCCGTCCATGATGGCACCGAGCTTGTAGAGGGTTAGGTTGATGCGGTGGTCGGTCAGCCGGCCTTGCGGGAAGTTGTAGGTGCGGATGCGGTCGCTGCGGTCGCCGCTGCCGATCAGGCTTTTGCGCATGGCGGCGTCCTTGGCGGCGCGCTCGTTGCGGTCCTTGTCGCGCAGGCGTGCGCCCAGCACGGCCATGGCCTTGGCCTTGTTGCGGTGCTGGCTGCGGTCGTCCTGGCACTCGGCCACCAGGCCGGTGGGCACATGGGTGATGCGCACGGCGCTGTCGGTTTTGTTGATGTGCTGGCCGCCGGCACCGCTGGCGCGGTAGGTGTCGATGCGCAGGTCGGCCGGGTTGAGCGTGACCTCCTCGGCTTCATCGGGTTCGGCCAGCACGGCCACGGTGCAGGCGCTGGTGTGGATGCGGCCCTGCGATTCGGTGGCGGGCACGCGCTGCACCCGGTGGCCACCGGATTCGAATTTGAGGCTGCCGTAGACGCGGTCGCTGGGCGCGCCCTCGATGCGCACGACCAACTCCTTGTAGCCGCCGAGGTCGGACTCATTGGCCGACAGAATCTCCGTGCGCCAGCCCCGCCGCTCGGCATAGCGCAGATACATACGGGCCAGATCACCCGCGAACAGGGCGGACTCATCGCCACCGGTGCCGGCGCGGATTTCCAGGAAGGCCGGGCGTTCGTCGTCCGGGTCGCGCGGCAGCAGGGCCAGTTGCAAACCCTCGTGCAAGCGCGTCATCTCGGCCTGGGCCCGGCCGATTTCTTCCCTGGCCATCTCGGCCATTTGAGAATCACCGGGGTCATCCAGCCAGGCCTGCGCCTCGGCCAGATCGGCCTCGCATTGCTGGTACTGGCGGTACTGGCCGACCAGCTCGGCGGCTTCGGCTTGCTCGCGCGTCAGGGCGCGGTAACGCTTCATATCGGCGGCGGTGTTGCCGTCGGCCAGGATGGTGTCGAGCTCGCTCAGGCGGTAGGCGAGGCGTTCAAACTGCTGGCGCAGAGAGTCTTTCATGGCGGGTTCGGTCGGAGGGGCGGAGCAGGAAGTCGCCAGATCGCAGCAGGGCGGGGCGCAGGGTGGCTGCGGGCAGGCCGGAGGCCGCCGCAGCGGTGACATCAGGCTTCGCTAATGCTCGTCCGAGCGTTCGACCGCTTGGGCCGGGTTGCGGCTGCTGCCGCGCAAAAACAGGCGCGACACGGTTTGCGCCATCTGCACTCGCTGCTCGCCTTCGCTGGCGTGCAGCTCGGCCAGGGCGCCGTGCAGCATTTTTTGCGTGAGGCCGCGGGAGAGGGCGTCCAACACCTCGTCCACATCGGCGCCCTTGGCCAGTAGCTTGCGGGCACGCGCCATTTCTCTCTCTCTCCACTCATCGGCCTGGGCGTTCAAGGCCTGGATCAGGGGCACGGTGTGGCGCTGGCCCAGCCAGTGCACAAAGCTCTGCACACCGGTCTCGATGATGGCCTCGGCCTGTTGCACCGCGGCCTGGCGCTTTTCGCCCGCGGTCTGCACCAGATTGGCCAGTTCGTCGACGGTGTAGAGGTAGACATCGTCCAGCTTGGCGACTTCGGGCTCGATATCGCGCGGCACGGCCAGATCGACCATGAAGATGGGCCGGTGCTTGCGGGCCTTGAGCGCGCGCTCGACGGCGCCCAGGCCGATCAGGGGCAGGCTGCTGGCGGTGCAGGAGATGACGGCGTCGAACTCATGCAGGCGTTGCGGCAGATCGGCCAGGCGTATCGATTCGGCGCCCAGGCGGCCGGCCAGCTTTTCGCCACGCTCCAGCGTGCGATTGGCCACGGCCATGGACTTGGGCGTGCGGGCGGCGAAATGGGTGGCGACCAGTTCGATCATTTCACCCGCGCCGACGAAGAGCACCTTGATCTTGCTGAGGTCCTCAAACAGCTGGCCAGCCAGGCGCACCGAGGCGGCCGCCATGCTGATGGAGTGGGCGCCTATTTCGGTGGAGCTGCGCACCTCTTTGGCCACCGAGAAGCTGCGCTGGAAGAGTTGGTGCAGGGTCGTGCCCACCGTGCCGGCCTGATCGGCCTCGCGCACGGCCTGCTTCATCTGGCCGAGGATTTGCGGTTCGCCCAAGACCATGGAGTCCAGGCCACTGGCGACGCGGAAGGCGTGGCGGGCGGCGGCGCTGCCCTGCAGCACATAGGCATGATCCATCAGGGCGCTGGGGCCTACACCGCCGATCTGGGCCAGCCAGTCGACGGCGGGCTGCACCATGCTGCCGTCGCCCGCCACATAAAGCTCGGTGCGATTGCAGGTGGAGAGGATGGCGGCCTCGGCGCCTTTGCCGAGCCTGGGGCTTTGCAACTGCTGGCGGAAGCCCAGCAAGGTGGGGGCCAGCTGTTCCAATGTGAACGCAAACCGGCCGCGCAAATCCAGCGGCGCGGAGTTGTGGTTCAGACCCAAGGCAAAGACTGACATGAGGGGATTATAAAATTGACATCTGTCAGACCAAGGCCGAGAAGCGTTGTCTGGCGGCAAAACTTGGGGCTTTGGACTTGATTTAACTCAAGCCTTGCTCGTTTCCACGCACCTTCATCGCAGCCCTGGGCCTCTTTCCATCTTGAGTCCACTCGACGCCATCTGGCATCTCGCCAACTTCTTTGCCCCCGCCTGGTGTGTTGCCGCCCTGCTGGCCTCGGCCTGCAAGCTGCTGTGGCGGCGTGAAACCCGGGGCCTGGCCTGGCTGCGCTTGCTCAAATGGGGCGGCGCGGGCGGCAGCCTGGGCCTGCTCCTGGCCTTGGCCGTGCTCGGCCATGACGGCAAGATGATGGCTTATGGGCTGATGCTTCTGGGCATCAGCCTGCCGCAGTGGTGGCTGGCCTTCAGGCCGGCAAAGTAGCGCCCTCGCTCGTCAAGACCTCGGCGCGCAGGGAATGCGCAAAAGCCTGGGTGATGGTCACATCCACCAACTGGTTCATCAGGCGGGGCTGGCCCTTGAAGTTGACGATGCGGTTGCACTCGGTGCGGCCCATCAGTTCGCTGGCGTCCTTGCGGGCATTGCCGGTGACGAGGATGGTCTGGGTCTTGCCCACCATGGTCTCGCTGATGGTCAGGGTATTGGCCTCGATGGCGGCCTGCAGCTCTTGCAGGCGCCTGACCTTGGTTTCGTACGGCGTCGTGTCTTCCAGATTGGCTGCCGGCGTGCCGGGGCGGGGGCTGAAGATGAAGCTGAAGGAGGCATCGAAGCCGATGTCGTGCACCAGCTTCATCAGCTTGGCGTGATCGTCCTCGGTCTCGCCGGGGAAGCCGACGATGAAGTCGCTGGCGATGCGGATGTCCGGCCGGATGGCGCGCAGTTTCTTGATCGTGCTCTTGAACTCCAGGGCGGTGTAGCCTCGCTTCATGGCCATCAGCAGGCGGTCGCTGCCATGCTGGACCGGCAGGTGCAGATGGTTGACCAGCTGCGGCACCTTGGCATAGGCATCGATCAGGCGCTGGCTGAATTCGTTCGGGTGGCTGGTGGTGAAGCGCAGGCGTTCGATGCCGGGGATATCGGCGCAGTATTCCAGCAGCAGGGCCAGATCGGCATGCTCGCCCGTGCCGCCCATCTTGCCGCGGTAGGCATTGACGTTCTGGCCCAGCAGATTGAACTCCACCACGCCCTGGTCGGCCAGGCCGGCGATCTCGGTCAGCACATCGTCGAAGGGGCGCGAGACCTCCTCGCCCCGGGTATAGGGCACGACGCAGTAGCTGCAGTATTTGGAGCAGCCTTCCATGATGGAGACAAAGGCCGAGGCCCCCTCCACCTTGGCGGGCGGCAGATGGTCGAATTTCTCGATCTCGGGGAAGCTGATGTCCACCTGCGGGCGGCGCTCGTCGCGGCGGGCCGCCAGCATGGCGGGCAGGCGGTGCAGGGTTTGCGGGCCGAACACCACGTCCACATAGGGCGCGCGCTCGATGATGGCCGCGCCCTCTTGCGAGGCCACGCAGCCGCCCACGCCGATCAGCACGCCTTTTTCCTTCAAGTGCTTGACGCGGCCCAGATCGCTGAACACCTTCTCCTGCGCCTTCTCGCGCACCGAGCAGGTGTTGAACAGGATCAGGTCGGCTTCGTCGACGTTCTCGGTCTTCTCATAGCCCTGGGCGGCGCCCAGCACATCGGCCATCTTGCCCGAGTCGTACTCGTTCATCTGGCAGCCGAAGGTTTTGATAAAGACTTTTTTGCTCATGATCGGGGTGCTCTTGGTTTGCTGGCGGGCCTGAACGGCCAAGCTGGCAGCAGAGTTTTTAGAAACAGCTGACGCTGAATTTCAGCGCTTGGTCCAGGTCTGCGTGCCGGGCTCGAAGCTCCAACTGGCAGTTTCCTGTGGCGTGCGGGGCCAGGTCTTGTTGGCCAATTCGGCGGGGTTCAGCACCCACACATCCATCAGCAGACCGGCGGGGTCCAGTGTGTAATGCACCGTCAGCTTCTGGCCGGCCACGCTGGCGGGTGGCAGCAGCATATGACCGTCGCTGCGCAGGCGTGAGCCGGGGGCCAGGCGGGCGGGCTTGCCGTTGAGTAAAACGTCGGGTGTCTGCTGCACCACCAGTTCGCCGCGCAGGGCTTGGGGCGGGAAGGGGCGATGGCTTTGCGCCAGCGCGGCTGCAGAACAGCAGATGGCGACAGCCGCGAGCAGAGAGTGGGCACAGCGGGTCATGGTATTTGTCCAGGGGCTGCGTGAATCGGGCAAAGATTTGTTTTCAGGCCTTGAAAACAAAACAGCCCAAGGTTTTGGCCTTGGGCTGTTTCTCTTTTTTTGGTGGCGCTTCAGGGATTCGAACCCCGGACCTGCGGATTATGATTCCGTCGCTCTAACCGGCTGAGCTAAAGCGCCTCAAGCCCTCTACTATAGCAGCACTTTTTTGGGCTCCGCAAGAGTTTTTAGAAAAAAGTTCAGAAATCTTGTTTTGGGCGCTGGGGCAGGGCGCTGATCCGTCGGCGTATCAGGCTTGCGTGGCCAGGGCCACGCGCACGGCCGCCAGATCCCAGGCGGCGTGGCCCACGGTTTTGAAGAGCATGGGGCGGCGCAAGGCCGTCTGCCCGTCCAGGGCTTCGGCCAGCGGGTGGACCCGGCTCCAGTCAACCCCGGCCTGGAGCAGGTCACCCGCTTCGTGGCGGGCGCCTTGCAGATCGTCGACCCAGAGCTGGCGGCCGCGCACCTGGGCGGCGGGCAGCTCGGCCATCTGCGGCGTGAAGCTGCCCAGGCCGACGATCAAGGTGTCTGGTGCCACCTCCTGCGGCAGCACGGCACTGAGGGAGGTGGTGGCGGCGACGGCCACCGTCGCGCCCTCCAGTGCCTGTTCCAGCGGCAAGGCCTTGATGGGGCTAATGCCTTGCTCACTCAGGCTGGCGGCGAAGAGTTTGCTCTGCATCGCGCTGCGGCCCACGCAGCGCAGCTCCACGCCGGGCCAGCGTTCGCTCATGGCGAGGGCATGCATGCGGGCCTGGCTGCCGGTGCCCACCAGGGCGATGCTGGCGGGCGCTTGTCCCAGCAGGGTTTCTATGCCCAGCAGGGTGACGGCGGCGGTGCGGCGGGCGGTGATGACCGAGCCGTCCAGAATCATCAGCGGCGTGCCGCTCACCGCCTCGCTGACGATGACCCGGCCCTGGATGGTGGGGGCCCCCAAGGCGCGGTTGGCGGGGGTGACGGCCACCAGCTTGGTGACGGCGTAGCGCGAGTCGGTGCAAGGCATGGCCAGATAGCTGCCGCCCTCCGGCAGGGGCAGGACGGTGCGCGGGCTGGCATGGATGCGGCCATCGCGCAGATCGCGCATGGCTTGCGCCACGGCGGGGATCAATTGATCAAAAGGCAGCAAGGCGGCGGTGGCCTGGGCTTCATGGATTTGCATGGCTTGCGTCTTTGCTTCTGATGGGGGCGGGGCCGGCGGCAGATCGCTTGCACAAGGCTTGCAGAAGGGCCGCCGAAGGCTCGGCCGATTATGATTCGGGACTTCGGGTCGGGGCGTCCAGCATCGGCCCCTGCGCTGGGCCCGCTGCCGCAAAGATTTGCTTTGCAAGGCCAGGGACCCAGGAATCTAGGCGTTTAGATGTTCAGTTTCTTCAAGAAAAAATTCGGTGCCTCGCCACCTCCTCCATCGCCAGCGCCCGCCCTGGAGCCTGTGCCTACACCCTGTGCGCAGCCTGCGGAACCCAGCCCGCCCGAGCTGAAGCCCGAACTCAAGCCCGCGCCGCCGCTGGCTCCTGCGCCCGCCGCTGTGGCGATAGCAGCCGCAGAAGCCCCTGTTGTCGAGATCGCCGCCGCGCCGGCGCCCGCGCCGGAGCCGCGCCGCAGCTGGATGGACAAGTTGCGCCAAGGCCTGCGCAAGACCGGCTCCAGCATCGCCCAGGTCTTCACCGGCACCCAGATTGACGATGAGCTCTACGAGGAACTGGAGGCCGCGCTGCTGATGGCCGATACCGGCGTCAAGGCGACCGAGTTCCTGCTGGCCGATCTGAAACAGCGGGTCAAGGACACGAAAGCCACCGATCCCGGCGCCGTGCGGGCCTTGTTGGTGGAGTCGCTGACCGCATTGCTCAAACCCCTGGAGCGGGCCCTGGTCGTGGGTCAGCACAAGCCCACGGTGATGATGGTGGTAGGTGTCAACGGCGCCGGCAAGACCACCAGCATCGGCAAGCTGACCCGCCATCTGGCCGAGGCCGATCAAAAGGTGTTGCTGGCCGCGGCCGACACCTTCCGTGCCGCGGCGCGTGAGCAGCTCTCGGTCTGGGCCGATCGCACCCAGGTGCAAATCATCAGCCAGGAGGGCGGTGATCCGGCTTCCGTGACCTTCGATGCGGTCAATGCCGGCCGTGCGCGTGGCTGCGATGTGGTCCTGGCCGATACGGCCGGCCGCCTGCCCACCCAGCTGCACCTGATGGAAGAGCTGAAGAAGATCAAGCGCGTGATCACCAAGGCCCAGGCCGAGGCGCCGCACGAGGTGCTGCTGGTGGTCGACGGCAACACGGGCCAGAACGCGCTCAGCCAGGTCAAGTCTTTTGACGACGCGCTGGGCCTGACCGGCCTGATCGTCACCAAGCTGGACGGCACGGCCAAGGGCGGCGTGCTGGCGGCGATTGCCCGCGAGCGGGCCATACCGGTCTACTTCATCGGCGTGGGCGAGAAGCTGGAGGATTTGCAGACCTTCAATGCCAGGGAGTTCGCTCAGGCGCTACTCGAATAAGGCGTTAGCGCCCACTGCCGGGCCGCCCCAAAGTGGGCGCCCTAAAAAGCAAACAGGGGCCAAGGCCCCTGTTTGCTTTTACCCCCTCGGGGGGTGGGCTGCGTACCCGCAGGCCGGGGGCTAGCGTTCTCGCCTCGGGGGTAGGTGGGCTGCGTACCCGCAGGCCGGGGGGCCTCACATGCCCGGCATCATGCCCTTCAGCCCCTTCATGCCGCCCAGCTTCTTCATCATCTTCATCATGCCGCCGCCGCTCATCTTCTTCATCATGCCCTGCATCTGATCGAACTGGTTGAGCAGGCGGTTGACGTCCTGGATCTGCACGCCAGCACCCGTGGCGATGCGGCGTTTGCGGCTGGCCTTGCTCTTGCCGTCCATCAGCAAGGCGGGTTGGCGGCGTTCCTTGGCCGTCATCGCGTTCAAGATGCCTTCCATGCGCTTCATATCGCGCTCGGCCCGGTCCATGTCCTGCGGGCCGGCTTTGGCCGTCATCTGGGTGGGCAGCTTGTCCATCAGGCCGGAGAGCCCGCCCATCTTCTTCATCTGCGAGATCTGCGCCAGGAAGTCGTTCAGGTCGAAGCCGCTGCCGCTCTTGAGCTTTTCGGCCAGCTTGGTGGCGGCGGCCACGTCCACGCCCTTGGTCACTTCCTCGACCAGGGCGACGATATCGCCCATGCCCAGCACGCGGCCGGCGTGGCGTTCGGCGTCAAACACCTCCAGGCCGTCGATCTTCTCGGACGTACCCGCGAACTTGATCGGCGCGCCGGTGATCTGGCGCACCGACAGGGCGGCACCGCCGCGCGAGTCGCCGTCCAGCTTGGTCAGCACCACGCCGGTCAGGGGCAGGGCCTCCTTGAAGGCCTTGGCGGTGTTGATGGCGTCCTGGCCCTGCATGGCATCGACCACGAACAGGGTTTCGACCGGGCTCAGGACGGCGTGCAGATCGCGGATCTCGGCCATCAGCGCTTCGTCGATGGCCAGGCGGCCGGCGGTGTCGACCAGCAGCACATCGAAGTAGTGTTTTTTGGCGTAGTCGATGGCGGCCAGGGCGATCTCGCGCGGCTTTTGATCGGGCGCGGAGGGGAACCATTCGGCGCCGGCCTGGGCCGTCACCGTCTTCAGCTGCTCGATGGCCGCCGGGCGGTACACGTCGGCCGAGACCGTTAGCACCTTTTTCTTGCGCTTCTCGATCAGGTGCTTGGCCAGCTTGGCGGAGGTGGTGGTCTTGCCCGCGCCCTGCAGGCCGGCCATCAGGATGACGGCGGGCGGCTGGGCGGCGAGATTGATGTCGGCCACGCCCTCGCCCATGGTGGCGGCGAGTTCCTTCTGGACGATGGACACCAGCACCTGGCCGGGGTTGAGGGAGGCTATCACCTCGGCGCCCAGGGCCTTGTCCTTGACGCGATTGATGAAGTCGCGCACGACGGGCAGGGCTACGTCGGCCTCCAGCAGAGCCATGCGCACTTCGCGCAGCATCTCCTGGACATTGCTTTCGGTGATGCGGGCTTGGCCGCGCATCGTTTTCACGAGGCGACTGAGGCGGTCGGTCAAATTGGAAGCCATGGAGGGGTGGCGCTGTCGCAAGAGCGGGGCGCGCAAAAGTACACTGTGACCATGATTTTATCGTTCGCATCTTCAGGTGCCGCCAACTGGGTGTTGGCGGGCGCCAGTTTGTTGGCCGCCCTGGCCTATGGCTGGGTTGCAGTGCGGGCCAGCGGGACCGAGGCGGGCCAGGGTCGGGCCGATTCGGCCGGCCTGCTTTTGCTGGCCTGGGGCGCGCATCTGCTGGCCTTGCTGGTGGATGTGTCTGGTGTCGGGCAGGCGCTCAGCGGCACCCGCTTTGGCTTTGCCCCGGCCCTCTCGACCACGGTCTGGCTGGTGCTGGCCGTCTATATGGTGGAGAGCCGCTTCCTGCCCCTGCCCGGCGTGCGCCGGGTGCTGGCGTTGATGTCGGCGGCGGCGGTCTTGCTGGCCTTGGCATTTCCGGGTGAAAGCCGGCCTCTGGCGGGTTCGCCCTGGGCGCCCCTGCACTGGCTGCTGGGCCTGGCCTCTTACGGCTTGTTTGGGGTGGCGGTCTTGCATGCGGCCATGCTGAACCGGGCCGAGCGCATGCTGCGGCTGCTCAAGCCGGGTTCGCCCAATGCCGGCCCGGTGGCCCCGCCCTTGATGCCTTTGCTGCGTCTGGAGCGCCTAACCTTTCAATTCGTCGGCGCCGGTGTGGCGGCTTTGTCGGTGGCGATCTTGCTGGGCTGGTGGTTCACGCCGCACTGGCATTGGGATCACAAGAACTTTTTGGCCGTGCTGGGCTGGCTGGTGCTGACCGGCCTGCTGACCGGCCGCAAGGTGTTTGGCTGGCGTGGCCGGCGGGCCACCCGCTGGCTTTATTTCGGCGCCTTGCTCTTGCTGCTGTCCTATGCCGGCTCGCGCTTTGTGCTGGAAGTGGTGCTGCAGCGCCACCTGGCTGTCTGAACCGGAATCCGCTCGATGTTGAAGTTTCTGTTCCTGATCCTCTTGCTGGGCCTGGTGTTCTTTCTGCTGGGGGTCAAGCACTCGCGTCCTGCTCAACCCAGGAAAGAGGCGCCCGAGCCCAAGCCCACCGCCGCACCCCAGGACATGGTCAGTTGCGCGCAATGCGGCCTGCATCTGCCGGCCGAGGAGGCCTTGCCGGGGCGTGGCGGGCTGTTCTGCAGTGCCTTGCATCGCCAGGCCTATGAGGCGGAGCATGGCGGCGGCGCATGAGTGCTGAACCCACGCAATCCTGGTTCGGTCCGGGGGACGACAAGCCCAAGCCCATGTCGAAAAAGCGCTCGGACGACAGCGTGCAGTCCTTGTGGGAGCAAGACCCGGGCGAAGACTTGGAGAGCGAGTCTCGGCCGGGCGAGGATGCGGCGGCGATTGCCGCGATGGCGGCCGGCCGCAGCGAAGCCGCGCCCAGCGAGAGCGGTGCCGAGTCGCAGTTCTTTTTTCAGCAGGCGCGCCGCTTGGTGAATAGCGGCGGCAATGCCTTTGCCCGCCTCTACCGCGCCTTTCTGGGCGCGCGCGCGGCCCTGGGTCTGGCCCTGGTCGCGACCCAGACCATCGGCGGCTTGCTGGGGGCGCCGGCGCCGCCGTGGACGCTGGTGGTGTGCATGCTTTATGCGGTGCAGGCCATGGTTCTGTGGCTGTGGCCACCCTTGCAGAAAGGCGCCTCGGCGCGCAGCATGGCGCGCGTTTCCAGCCCGCCCTGGTGGACCAGCATAGGCCTGGACCTGCTCGTGTTCGGCGTCTTGCATGCTTTTGATCGCGGGGTGAGCGTCAATTACGGCGCCATGCTGGTGATGCCGGTGCTGATGGCGGGCGTGCTGACGCCGCGCCTGCTGGCGCTGGCGACGGCGGCCTGTGCCGCCTTGCTGATGCTGGGCGTGGCCGGTTGGGCCGTGCTGGCCGGGGCCGATGTGGGCCTGCGCATGACGCAGGCCGGCCTGGTGGGCAGCGGCTTCTTCGTCATCAGCCTGCTGGCCAGCGAGTTGGCCAGCCGCCTGGCCAAGGAGGAGCGCGCCGCTCGCGGCAGCATGGAGTTCGCGCGCCAGCAGGCCCAGCTCAATCGCCTGGTGATCGACGAGATGCAGGAGGGTGTGATGGTGGTGGACCGGCGCGGCCGGGTGCGCGCGGCCAACCCGGCCTCGCGGGCCTTGTTGGCCGATGGCACGGTGGTGCGCAGCGCGCCTTTCCAGCTGCGCGGGGTCAGGGCCTGGCACCCGCTGGTGCAGGCGGTGGAACAGGCTTTTGCCGACGGCGCCTGGCCCGAGGGCGGGCGCGATGTGGAGCTGCAGTTCGACTCCGGCCTGCCGCGCTGCCTGCGCCTGCGCATGCGCTTCACCCGCCGTCGCGCGCCCGACACCAGTGAAGATTTGTGTGTGCTGTTTTTGGAGGACAAGCGCCGCGTGCAGGCCCGCATCCAGCAGGACAAGCTGGCGGCCATGGGCCGGGTGTCGGCCGGCATCGCGCATGAGTTCCGCAATCCGCTGGCGGCCATCGCCCAGGCCAATGCCCTGTTGCTGGAAGATGCCGTCGAACCTCGCAGCCAGCAGCTGACCCGCATGGTGGCCTCCAATGTGCAGCGGCTCAAGCGCATCGTGGACGATGTGCTGGAGGTGGCGCCGGGCGCGGTGTCGGCGGCGCTGCCCGTCGATGCGGCCGCCCTGGTGGGCGAGACCTGCCTGGAATGGGCGCGCACCAATCAGCTTGCCCCCGGCCCCGCCGATCCGCTCGGCTGCAGCCTGCCCCTGCATCCCCTGATCGTGGCTTTCGACCCCGAGCATCTGCGCCGGGTGCTGGTCAATCTGCTGGACAACGCCTGGCGCCACGCCGAGCGCGGGCCGGGCTGCATGCAGGTGCGGCTGGAGCAGGAGGTCGAGCCGGCGCCCGAGCTGGCCCAGCCGCCGCTGGCCGATCCCCAGCCCTGGGTGCGACTGAGCGTGTTCAATCGGGGCCCGGCGATTCCGCCCGATGTGGAGCGGCATCTGTTCGAGCCCTTCTTCTCCACCCGCAGCCGGGGTTCGGGCCTGGGCCTGTACATCTGCCGCGAGCTGTGTGAGCGCTATGGCGCCAGCATCGACTACCAGCGCCGTCACGACCTCACCCCGGCGGGCAATGAGTTCAGCCTGCGCCTGCGTTTGCTGGCCGCTCCCTCGGCCCCGGCCGCCCCCGGTCGCCACCCTTCCCATTGAGCGTTAGCGCATGAGCACAACAAGCCCCTTCAGCCTTCTGGTGGTGGACGATGAACCCGATCTGCGGACCTTGTACGAGCTGACGCTGCTGCGTGAGGGCTATGAGCTGGAGACCGCGGGCACGGTGGAAGAGGGCTTGCGGCAATTGAAGCGGCGCGATTTCAGCGCCGTCATCACCGATATGCGCCTGCCCGATGGCAGCGGCCTGGATATCCTGCAATGGCTGGAGGCCCAGGGGCGCAAGGAAAAAACCCTGGTGATCACGGCCTATGGTTCGGCCGAGAACGCGGTCGAGGCCTTGAAGGCCGGGGCCTACGACTATCTGACCAAGCCGGTGGATCTGCGCCAGTTCCGCCTGGTGGTGGCCTCGGCCCTGGGCCGGGTGCCGGCCGTGGCGGCGACGGTGGTGCCGGCCAATCTGCCGTCGGAGTCGCAGGCCGCGCAGCCTCGCACTCCGGCAGCGACGCCGCTGGCGGGCGCACCCGGCAAGCCCGCTCCGGCGGCTGCTGCACCCGCAGCGGCGCTCAAATTGCCGGTGACGGCCTTGTCTCGCCTGGCCGGCTGTTCGGCCGCCATTCAGGAGCTGCGCCAGCTGATCGAGAAGGTGGGCCGCAGCATGGCACCGGTGCTGGTGCAGGGCGAGTCCGGCACCGGCAAGGAGCTGGTGGCGCGCGCCATCCACGACAGCGGTTCGCGCCTGCGCCAGCGCTTTGTGGCGGTGAACTGCGGCGCCATTCCCGAGGCCTTGCTGGAGGCCGAGTTCTTCGGCTATCGCAAGGGCGCTTTCACCGGCGCCAACGAGGACCGCGAGGGCTTTTTCCAGGCGGCCGATGGCGGCACGCTTTTCCTCGATGAGATCGGCGATTTGCCCCTGACCATGCAGAGCAAGCTCTTGCGCTCGATTCAGGAGCGCTCGGTACGGCCGGTGGGCGCGGTGCTGGAGGCGCAGGTCAATGTGCGCATCCTCAGTGCCACGCACAAGGACTTGAGCGCCGAGGTGGCGGCCGGCCGCTTCCGCCAAGACTTGTTCTACCGCCTCAACGTCATCCAGCTGCGCGTGCCGCCGCTGCGCGAGCGCATCGAGGATGTCGCCCTGATCAGCGACAAGGTGCTGGAGCGCATCGCGGCGGATGCCGGCGTCTCGCCCGTGCCACGCCTGACGGCGGCGGCGCTGGCGCTGCTGCAGCGCTATGCCTTCCCCGGCAATGTGCGCGAGCTGGAGAATCTCTTGCATCGCGCGCTGGCGCTGGCGGGTGGCGAATGGATTGATGCGGGCGATCTGGGCCTGCCCGAAGCCATGCTGGGCGGCCTCGATGAGCCGCTGGAGCCGAATTTGGCCTTGCCCGTGGGCTTGTTGCCCATCGAGCCGGCGCAAGGCCGGGAGCCCTTGCCCAGCGATCTGGTCGTCTATCTGGACGAGGTGGAGCGCGACATCCTGCTGCGCGCCCTGGCCCTGCACCGCTTCAATCGCACGGCCGCGGGCGCCAGCCTTGGGTTGTCGCTGCGTCAGATCCGCTACCGCATGGCCCGGCTGGGCATCACGGACGCCGAGGACGCTTGAGGCTGGGATTTACCCTTGCCGCGCGCGGGCTCTTGCTGGGTCTTGGGCGGTAGCGGCCCGTCTCAAACCGCTTCCGGCGGGTGATTTGCCGGCGGTTTTCTTGGCGGCCCCACGGCGTTCAAGTCTTGCCCTAGCGGCTTCGCAGCGCCAGTATTGGCGCGGCTTTGCGAGGCATTCCGGCCGCAAGGCCAAGCGCCATGCGGGCTGCTTTGCGCAGGGCCCCAAGCCATCGGGGTGAGCGCGCCGCAAACGGCTCTGCGGGCAGCTTCTAGGCCCGGCAAACAGCCGTGCAAACGCCGCTTTTCAAGGCGCTGGCTAGCGCGGCAATTCAGCCAGGTCAAGCGGGATTGATACGCTAGCCCTAGTGCTTGAATGGCTTGAAGCCCCCAGATATAGTGCGCCGCATGGTATGCTTCAGACCTGACTTCAGCACCTGGGAACGCGCTCTTTGGCGTGCGTTCCGGGCGGCCGAGTTGCAAGATTTTTTCCCGGCTTCGGCTGGCATCAAGAGGGGCTTTGCAGCCCCTCTTTGCACGCCCGGGGGAGGGTCGAGCAAGGAAGTCCAGGGTCTTGCCCCATCCGTCTTTTTCATCCCGCCTAGCGATTGCCTGGCCGCGCGTGCTTTTGTGCACCGCGAGCCGGCTCCGGCCGGCGGGATGCAAGGGCCGGATTCGGCCAAGTTCGGCCCCCGTGGCCAGATGGGACAAGCTGTGACCTCACCTTGCTTTGATGCAAAAAAGCTCGGGTTGCAGCCCCGCGCCGTTCAGAGCAGGACGACGGCGAAGGCGTGGAATGGAGCTTCGGATGCCCCTCCGACTCAGCAAAAAGAAACAACAAGTCAACAACATCAAATCTCAAAAATCCAAGCACCGCAAGGCCGCCGAACCGGCCAGCCTGCAGCAGGCTTTGATTTCTGATTCTCCCCAGACCAGCCAGGAAAGGTTTTTAGCAATGCAAACTCAAGTCGATCAAGCCCAGCCCGAAGGCGCCAGCCAGCAAGGCCCCGTGAGCGCGAGTCAAGGCGCATCGTCGGCCTTTCTGGCGTATCACATCCTGCGCCGCAATGGCGCGGTGGTGTCCTTCGAGCCCAGCAAGATCGCCGTGGCTTTGATGAAAGCCTTTCTGGCCGTGCATGGCACGACCGGCGCGGCCTCGGCCAGCGTGCGCGAGACGGTGGACGGCCTGACCGAAGCCGTGGTGCGTGCCCTGGTGCGCTCGCGTCCCAGCGGTGGCACCTTCCATATCGAAGATGTGCAGGACCAGGTCGAACTGGGCCTGATGCGCGGCGGTCACCACGAAGTGGCGCGCGCCTATGTGCTGTACCGCGAGCGTCGCAATCAGGAGCGGGCCCGCCAGGTCGAGCAGGTCGCGCCCGTGGCCTCGGCCGCGCTGACGGTGATCGACGGCGGCATCCGTGTGCCGCTGGACCTGGGCCATCTGCAAAGCCTGATCGTGTCGGCCTGCGCCAATCTGGGCGCCGACGTGAAGCCCGAGCCCATCCTGGCCGAGACCAAGCGCAATCTGTACGACGGTGTGCCCATCGACGAGGTCTACAAGGCCTCCATCCTGGCCGCCCGCACCCTGATCGAGAAAGACCCCGGCTATAGCCGCGCCACCGCCCGCCTGCTGCTGCACACCATCCGTCGTGAAGTGGTCGGTGGCGAGATCAGCCAGGAGCAGATGCAGGAGCGCTATGCCGAGTACTTCCCCAAGTACATCAAGAAGGGCGTGGCCGCCGAGTTGCTGGACGAGAAGCTGGCCCAGTACGACCTGGCCCGCCTGGGCGCGGCGCTGAAGGCCGAGCGCGATCTGCAGTTCGACTACCTGGGCCTGCAGACCCTGTACGACCGCTACTTCCAGCACATCGCCGACCAGCGCATCGAAATGCCGCAGGCCTTCTTCATGCGCGTGGCCATGGGCCTGGCGCTGAATGAAGTGGACCGCGAAACCCGCGCCATCGAGTTCTACGAAGTGCTGTCCAGCTTCGACTTCATGAGCAGCACGCCGACGCTGTTCAACTCCGGCACGCGCCGCTCGCAGCTGTCCAGCTGCTATCTGACCACCGTGGCCGACGATCTCGACGGCATCTACGAGGCGCTGAAAGAGAACGCCTTGCTGAGCAAGTTTGCCGGCGGCCTGGGCAATGACTGGACGCCGGTGCGGGCTCTGGGTTCCCACATCAAGGGCACGAATGGCAAGTCGCAAGGCGTGGTTCCCTTCCTGAAGGTGGTCAACGACACGGCCGTGGCCGTCAACCAGGGCGGCAAGCGCAAGGGCGCCGTCTGCG
This sequence comes from Roseateles oligotrophus, assembly GCF_014204525.1. Taxonomy (GTDB): domain Bacteria; phylum Pseudomonadota; class Gammaproteobacteria; order Burkholderiales; family Burkholderiaceae_C; genus Paucibacter_A; species Paucibacter_A oligotrophus_A. The sequence continues at coordinate 150,537 of NZ_JACHLP010000008.1, read as the reverse complement.
CCTATCTGGAGAGCTGGCACCTGGACATCGAGGAGTTCCTGGAGCTGCGCAAGAACACCGGCGATGACCGCCGCCGCACCCACGATATGAACACCGCGAACTGGATCCCCGATCTGTTCATGCGCCGTGTCATGGACGGTGGCGACTGGACCCTGTTCAGCCCCTCCAATGTGCCGGACCTGCACGATCTGTTCGGTGCCGCGTTTGAAAAGGCTTACTGCGAGTACGAGGCCAAGGCCGACCGTGGCGAAATCAAGCTGTTCAAGCGCATGCCCGCCAAGGACTTGTGGCGCCGGATGCTCTCCATGCTGTTCGAGACCGGCCATCCCTGGATCACCTTCAAGGACGCCTGCAATGTGCGCTCGCCCCAGCAGCATGTGGGCGTGGTGCACTCCAGCAACCTCTGCACCGAGATCACGCTGAACACCAACGACAGCGAGATCGCCGTCTGCAATCTGGGCTCGGTCAATCTGCTCCAGCACTTGAAGGACGGTGGCGTTGACCACGAGAAGCTGAAGAAGACGATCTCGACGGCCATGCGCATGCTGGACAACGTGATCGACATCAACTACTACGCCGTCAAGAAGGCGCGCGACTCCAATCTGCGCCACCGCCCGGTGGGCCTGGGCCTGATGGGCTTCCAGGATGCGCTGTATGCGCTGCGCACGCCTTACGCCTCGCAGGCCGCGGTGGAGTTCGCCGACCGTTCGATGGAAGCCATCTGCTACTACGCCTACCAGGCTTCGACCGAGCTGGCCGCCGAGCGGGGCCGTTACAGCTCCTACAAGGGTTCGCTGTGGGACCAGGGCATCCTGCCGCTGGACTCGCTCGACCTGCTGGCCAAGGCACGTGGGGGTTATGTCGAGGTGGACCGCAGCACGACGCTGGACTGGGATGCCTTGCGCGCCAAGATCCAGCAGCACGGCATGCGCAACAGCAATTGCGTGGCGATTGCACCGACGGCCACCATCTCCAACATCATCGGCGTGGATGCCTCGATCGAGCCCTGCTTCGGCAATCTCTCGGTCAAGAGCAATCTGTCGGGCGAGTTCACCATCATCAACGAAGCGTTGGTGCGTGATCTGAAGAAGCTGGGTCTGTGGGACGACGTGATGGTCATGGACCTCAAGCACTTCGACGGTTCGCTGCGCCGCATCGACCGCGTGCCCGAAGAGCTCAAGGCCTTGTATGCCACCGCCTTCGAGGTCGAGACGCAATGGCTGGTGGAAGCCGCCGCACGCCGCCAGAAGTGGATCGACCAAGCCCAGTCGCTCAATATCTATATGGCCGGTGCCTCGGGCAAGAAGCTGGACGAGACCTACAAGCTTGCTTGGTTGCGTGGCCTGAAGACCACCTACTACCTGCGCACCATCAGCGCCTCCTCGGCCGAGAAAAGCACGGTGACCAAGTCGGGTCAGCTCAACTCGGTGGCCTCGGGCGCCGCGCCCAGCATGGTGTCGGCGCCCGTCGCAGCGGCTGCGCCGGTCGAAGAAGCACTGCCCGCCACCGATATGAAGTTCTGCTCGATTGACAACCCGGACTGCGAGGCCTGTCAGTAAGAGGGTCATGCTTGGCCAAGGCTTGTGACGAAGTCACAAGCGGCGGCCAAGCATCAGTCGACGAGCGCACACATCGCACAAGGTCTGCGTGAATGGGGCGGCTTGCGGAGCAAGCCTCCTTCTGCATACACCCGGCGCGCCGGGTGCGAGTGAATTGAAAGTTTGGAGTTTGGCCGAGAGCCCCGTGTTCATCGGGCCAAACTCGAATCGAGATCTGCGTATCGCCTGCGTCGCAGATCTCTTGAGCCACACCCTCGGGGCCTAGCCAAAAGAGCAGCAGGCGCTCAGAACCGCGATGAACAGCGGTGACTGAGCGACTTGGACGATGCGAGCGAGCAACGCAGATCGCATCTCCATGTCAAGAAGTCCTTGGTGTTTGAACGCAACACTCTGATAATTCGATCCGATAGGAAGGCCACTATGTTGGTTTGGGAAGAAGACCTGAAGCACGCTGAAAAAGCACATGCAAATACCGCGACCGGCAATGCTGCGAACGCGGGTGCAGACGTCACCAAAAATGAAGCGACGAGTTCGCCGGCAGCGCCGAGCGCTGCAGCAACGCAGCCCGTGCTGAGCGCAACGACGCATCGCATCAAGGCCGCCGACAAGCGCATCATCAACGGCCAGACCGACGTCAATCAGCTGGTCCCCTTCAAGTACAAATGGGCCTGGGAGAAGTACCTCGCCACTTGCGCCAACCACTGGATGCCGCAAGAAGTGAATATGTCGCGCGACATCGCCTTGTGGAAAGACCCTAACGGTCTGTCCGAAGATGAGCGCCGCATCATCAAGCGCAATCTCGGCTTCTTCGTGACGGCCGATTCACTCGCCGCCAACAATATCGTGCTGGGCACCTACCGCCACATCACGGCGCCCGAGTGCCGCCAGTTCCTGCTGCGCCAGGCCTTTGAAGAAGCCATCCACACCCACGCCTACCAATACATCGTGGAGTCGCTGGGCCTGGACGAATCCGAGATCTTCAACGCCTACAACGAAGTCAAGTCCATCCGTGACAAGGACGAGTTCCTGATCCCCTTCATCGGCGCGATCATGGACCCCAACTTCCACACCGGCACCTTGCAAACCGACCAGACGCTGTTGAAGAGCCTGATCGTGTTCGCCTGCTTGATGGAAGGCTTGTTCTTCTACGTGGGCTTCACCCAGATCCTGGCCATGGGCCGGCAGAACAAGATGACCGGCGCGGCCGAGCAGTACCAGTACATCTTGCGCGATGAGTCCATGCACTGCAATTTCGGCATCGACCTGATCAACCAGATCAAGCTCGAGAACCCGCAGCTGTGGACGCCCGAGTTCAAGGCCGAGATCAAGGCCTTGTTCATGAAGGCCGTGGAACTGGAATACGCCTACGCCGAAGACACCATGCCGCGTGGCGTGCTGGGCCTGAATGCCTCGATGTTCAAGGGCTATCTGCGTTATATCGCCAACCGGCGTGCGACTCAGATCGGCTTGGATGAGCTCTTCCCTAACGAAGAGAACCCCTTCCCTTGGATGAGCGAAATGATCGACCTGAAGAAGGAACGCAACTTTTTTGAAACCCGCGTCATCGAATACCAATCCGGTGGCGCACTGAGCTGGGACTGACTGTGGACAGGAGGCAAGCCCTGCGGCTTGTCCCCTGCCTCGGTCAGGCCAGGTGGCCTGCAAGCCACCTGGCTGAACTCGGACACAAGACCCGCAAGGGGCTTGTGCCTGGTTTAGGCCAAGGCGCTTGCAAGCGTCTTGGCTGACTGTGGGCCGGAAGCCCTTTCAGTCCCCGCTCAAGAACGACGAAGTAATAGATTTGCCGAGCGCAGCCATGGCCGCGCTTGGAACCGAATTCTCCGCACTGGGGCGCTCTCCTTAAGCGACATCTGGGCGGTGAATAGCTGTGTGAGGCTGAGCTAGCGTCGACCCCGCACAGTGCTTTTTCCACTTGATCAAGGAGAACTGAAATGGCAACTGCAAAGAAAGCACCGGCTAAGAAGGCCGCCGCTCCCGCAAAGAAGGCTGCTGCACCGGCAAAGAAGGTCGCTGCTGCTCCCGTGAAGAAGGCCGCTGCGCCTGCTAAGAAGGCTGCTGCTCCCGCCAAGAAGGCTGCTGCACCTGCGAAGAAGGCTGCCGCTCCCGCCAAGAAGGCCGCTGCACCTGCGAAGAAGGCTGCCGCTCCTGCCAAGAAGGCCGCTGCACCTGCGAAGAAGGCCGCCGCTCCTGCCAAGAAGGCCGCTGCACCCGCGAAGAAGGCTGCTGCTCCCGCCAAGAAGGCCGCTGCACCTGCGAAGAAGGCTGCCGCTCCTGCCAAGAAGGCCGCTGCACCTGTCAAGCCGCCGGTCAAGAAGGCTGCTGCACCTGTCAAGCCTCCGGTGAAGAAGGCTGCCGCACCCGTCAAGCCGCCGGTGAAGAAGGCTGCTGCACCCGTCAAGCCTCCGGTCAAGAAGGCTGCCGCTGCCGCTCCGGCCAAGAAGGATGCTGCGCCCGTCAAGCCGCCGGTGAAGAAGGCAGCTCCTGCTGCCAAGAAGCCGGCTGCCAAGCCTGCTGCTGCTGCGCCCGCTGCCAAGACGGCACTGAGCCCCCAGGCTGCATGGCCCTTCCCCACGGGCAACAAGCCCTGAGCGATTCATCGCTCTGTGACGAGGGAGAGGGGTACAGAAACGGTCCCTCTCTGACGTCAGCGAAACCCGGCTTCGGCCGGGTTTTTTTTCATCCGCCGGTCAAGGGCTGGCCAAGGACGGGGAGGGCGGGCGAAGCCTAAGTCCTGTTCAGGGGTAGAAGATTTCGACGCTATAGCCGCTGACGCGCTGCTCGCCGGTCGATAGCAGGATTTGCAGCGGCAGTTCGCTACCCGCGGCTATGGACTCGTGCTTGCCGCTGGGCGCGGCTGCGCTGGCGGCCGAGGCCGCGCTGGCCGCCACTGCGGCGGCGGCCAAGCCCGGTGCCGAGGCTGCCGGCGGGTTCAGCCTGAACTCCGCGGGTGAGAGCATGCGGCGGCCCACCAGGGCGCCGGAGGCATTGGTCAGGCTCAGCTCCACCCAGGGTGTGGCCAGCTCATACCGGCTTTTATTGCGCAGGCTGATGGCTAGCTGATAGTGGTTGCCATTGCTGCCCGGGCTGAGTTGGCTCAGGGCCGTGCTTTCCACCACCATCTGCTCGATGCGTTGCCAGGGTTTGATCTGGCAGCCCGTCAGCTGGCAATAGGCTTGCAAAGCGGGCCGGCTGGCGGGTGCGACGGTGGCGATGGCATCGTGGAAATGCTGCAAAAGCTGCACGCCCAGGCCGGCGATCAGCAGGCCGCAGGCAAAGCCCGTGACCAGGCGCACGGGCCTGCGTTGCCAGGCGCCGCCGCTGGCCGGCTTGCGCAAGAACTCGGGCAGGCTGGCTTCAGCCGTATCGGCTGCGGCCGGTGCTTGTTCGGTCGCTGCGGTCTTGCCGCGCGGTGTCGCTGCGGCGATGGTCTTGGCAGGTTTCTCCCCGGCGGCATCGTCCTTGGTGGCTTTGTCTTTGCTCGCCAGGCCGCTGCTCAGGCTCTTGGACAGCACGACGTCGGGCTTGTCGTCCGCCAACGGCGGATCGATCAGGACGGCCGCAGGCGGCGTAGGGGCTTGATCATCGCCCTCAAACCATTGCGGTTCCAGGCGCGAGTCGGCGAAGGCGGGCTCGGCGGCCGGGCGGTAGGCGGGCGGCTGGCCGGGATGCTCGCTGTCGAGCACATCGGCTTCGGCCCAGCTGCTGTGCTGGGCCTGTGCTTTGGCCCTGATAACCTCCAGCTCCTCCGGCGCCGGCAACACATCTTCCTCCTCCTGATGCCAGGGCGCATGGCCAGGCGGTGTGGGGGCGTGGAAGGAGGTGCTGGCTTGCGGGCCGGGCTCAAAGCCGATGTGCGCCGGAGGCAGTTCTTGGCTGCTGTCCTGGGCCGCAGCGGGCCAGGGCGGCGGGGCTTCGCGGTCGATGTCGAAAAGCTGTTCGCCGGCGTCAAAGACTTCGGCGCAACGGCCGCAGCGAACATAGCCGTCGGAGATGCGGAGTTGATCCTGCACCACCCGAAAGATGGTGCCGCAAGCGGTACAACGGGTGGCGAGACTCATGGCCGAATCATGCCATGAGATCTCGCGGCGGCCTGGCGTTGCGGCTCCATCGGGCGGGGTTCAGATGCGCTGTGCGCTCATCAGGATCCAGCCCTCTTCGCTGTCGCTGACTTCCAGCTTCAGCCAGGGGGCGTAGGCCTCCTTGAGCTCATCGGCCTGGCGCTCCAGGATGCCGGCCAGGATCAGATGCGCGCCAGGCGCCAGATGCGCGCACAGCAGGGGCGCCAGCAGCTTGAGCGGCGTGGCCAGGATATTGGCCATCACCAGCGGGTACTCGCCCTGGGCCGCATCGGGCAAGGCGGCGCGCAGCGTCACTTGGTTGGCCTCGGCATTGGCCTTGCTGGCGATGATGGCGGCGGGGTCGATGTCCACCGCGTCGATATTCTGCGCGCCGTGCAGCGCCGCACCGATGGCCAGAATGCCGGAGCCGCAGCCGTAGTCCAGCACGCGCTGCCAGGTGGGGGCCAGGTCTTGATGGCGGGCGATCCAGCGCAAGCACATGCGGGTGGTCGGGTGGGTGCCCGTGCCGAAGGCCAGGCCCGGGTCCAGGCGCATGATCTGCCGGGCCTGCGGCGGGGCCTGATGCCAGGAGGGCACGATCCAGAACTCGGGCGTGATCTCGACCGGCTGGAACTGCGATTGCGTCAGCCGCACCCAGTCCTGCTCGGCCACGGCCTGGATGGCCTGCACATGCACGTCCTGGGCCCAGTCCTGGGCCAGGATCAGGGTGGCGCACTCGGTCGCCTCGGCCTCGTTCGGGAACAAGGCCTTGACGACGGAGCGCTGCCAGCCGCCGCGTGGTGCCGGCATGCCGGGCTCGCCGAACAAGGCCTTTTCGGCATCGGTATCAGCGTCGGCGTCTTCCACCGACACGGCCAGGGCGTCCAGTTCCATCAGCGCATCGCTGACGGTTTCGACATCGTCCTCGCCGCAGATCAGCAGCAACTCATGCAGGGTGGCAGGGTTGGGATCGCTCATCGTTTGTGCTGGCTCATCCAGCCCTCGAGGTAATGGATGTTGGTGCCGCCTTCGACGAACTTGGCATCCACCATCAATTCACGGTGCAGGGGGATATTGGTCAGGATGCCTTCCACCACGGTCTCCGACAGGGCGATGCGCATGCGGGCCAGGGCCTGCTCGCGGGTGTCGCCGTGCACGATGATCTTGCCGACCATGGAGTCGTAGTGCGGGGGCACGAAGTAGTTGGTGTAGACATGCGAGTCCACCCTAACGCCCGGGCCGCCCGGTGCGTGCCACATGGTGATGCGGCCCGGCGAGGGCGTGAACTTGAAGGGGTCCTCGGCATTGATGCGGCACTCGATCGCATGGCCGCGCATGGTGATATTGCGTTGGGTGAAGGGCAGCTTCTCGCCGGCGGCCACGCGGATCTGCATCTGCACGATGTCGACGCCCGTGACCATCTCCGTCACCGGATGCTCCACCTGCACACGGGTGTTCATCTCGATGAAGTAGAACTCGCCGTTCTCGTACAGGAACTCGAAAGTGCCCGCACCGCGGTAACCCATCTTGCGGCAGGCGGCCGAGCAGCGGTCGCCGATCTTCTCGATGATGCGGCGCGGGATGCCGGGGGCCGGCGCTTCTTCCAGAATCTTCTGGTGGCGGCGCTGCATGGAGCAGTCGCGCTCGCCCAGCCAGACGGCGTTCTTGTGCTCGTCGGCCAGCACCTGGATCTCGATATGGCGCGGGTTCTCGAGGAACTTCTCCATATAGACCTCGGGGTTGCCGAAGGCCGCACCGGCTTCCGCCTTGGTTGTCTGCACCGCATTGACCAGGGCCGCCTCGGTGTGCACCACGCGCATGCCGCGGCCACCGCCGCCGCCGGCCGCCTTGATGATGACCGGGTAGCCGATGGAGCGGGCGATCTTGACGATCTCGCGCGGGTCATCGGGCAGGGCGCCTTCCGAGCCGGGCACGCAGGGCACGCCGGCGCGGATCATGGCCTGCTTGGCCGAGACCTTGTCGCCCATCATGCGGATGGACTCGGGGGTCGGGCCGATGAAGGTGAAGCCGCTGCGCTCCACGCGCTCGGCGAAGTCGGCGTTTTCGCTCAGGAAGCCGTAGCCGGGGTGGATCGCCTCGGCGTCGGTGACCTCGGCCGTGGCGATGATGGCGGGCATCGAGAGATAGCTTTGTGCGGAAGCGGCCGGGCCTATGCAGACGGCCTCGTCGGCCAGCTTCACATACTTGGCTTCGCGGTCGGCTTCGGAGTACACCACCACCGACTTGATGCCCAGCTCGCGGCAGGCGCGCTGGATCCGAAGAGCAATCTCTCCTCGGTTGGCGATAAGAATCTTTTTGAACATCGCGAGACCTTATTCGATGACGAACAAAGGCTGGCCAAACTCGACCGGCTGGCCGTTCTCGCACAGGATCTTGGTGATGGTGCCCGAGAAATCGGAGTCGATCTCGTTCATGATCTTCATCGCTTCGATGATGCAGATGGCCTGGCCTTGCTTGATCTGCTGGCCGACTTCGGCGAAAGGCTTGGCATTCGGGCCCGAAGCACGGTAGAAGGTACCGACCATGGGCGAGGTCACGATATGGCCGGTCTCGGCTGCGGGGGCCGCGGGCGCGGCGGCGGCAGCCACGGGGGCGGCAGGAGCTGCGGCAGCCACCGGCGCTGCGACGGGCGCAGCGGCAGGCACTTGCATCATCATGGGCACGGCAACGGCGCCATCGGACTTGACGATGCGCACCTTGCCATCGGCCTCGGTGATTTCAAGTTCAGAAATATTCGACTCGGACACGAGGTCGATCAGGGTCTTGAGCTTGCGCAGATCCATAAGGTTTCTCCAGCGAGATGTTTTGTGTTTTAGGGGAATCAAATCCCGGTGGCGCGGGCGCGCCCCGTCGGGATGCAAATTCGGACAGCGACGAATTTGAACTAGCTGCTTGACGACTTCGGTGCGCTCAGCCCAATTTGCTGAGTGCAAACGCCAGGGCCGCTCGGTAACCTTGCGCGCCCAGGCCGCAGATCACGCCTTCGGCCAGATCCGAAAAATAGCTGTGATGCCGGAAGGCCTCGCGTTTATGGACATTGGACAGATGAACTTCAACAAAAGGCAGGGCAACCGCAGCCAGGGCGTCCCGCATGGCCACACTGGTGTGGGTATAGGCCGCGGGGTTGATGATGATGAACTGGCAACCGTCCGTGCGAGCGGCCTGGATGCGGTCGACCAACTCCCCTTCGTGATTGCTCTGGAAGGATTTTAGCTCAGCCCCTGCATTGGCGGCGATCTCGGCCAGATCAGCATTGATCTGCGGCAAAGTCAGCGCGCCATAGATCTCCGGCTCGCGGCTGCCGAGCAGGTTGAGGTTGGGGCCGTGAATGACAAGAATCTGTTTCTGCGACATCGTCGAATCGTGTTGCCAGCCTTAGAGTGGCGCCACTAGAAGCGAAGAAGGCCGGACTTTACGCGTTTTGAAGCCTGTTCAAGCGGCTTCCTTGTAAATAAATTGCTTGACCGCGACCCGGCTTTGCGCCAGCCAAGGCGTCGGGCGGCGCTCGATCAGGCCAGTTTGCCCCGGCCAAGAGGGCGCAGTTCCTCCAAGGTAGTCGCCCCCAATTTTCGCCACATTACCCGGCCGTTCGCAGCAAATGCCACGGAAAACGGCAGGCCGCCCTGGCTATTGCCCAGGCTGCGGCTCAACTCCGTGCCCGCCAGTCCGGCCAGGCCTTGCGGGAAATCCAGCGCCAGTTTTTGCTGGAATTCACGCACCGGCGTTGCTGCGTCAAGCGCCAAACCCAGCACCTGCCAACCTTCTTTTTGGAACTCGCGATGGAACTGGGCCAACTCGGGCAGCTCCTTCACACAGGGCGGGCACCAGGTGGCCCAGAAGTTCAGCAGCAGCGGCTTGCCGCGGAAATCGGCCATGAGCAGATCCTTGCTGCCGCTTGCTGCGTCGGCGACGGGGCGCTCAAAGCGGGCGGCCCAGAAGCTCTGCTCGGCTGGGCTCAGGCTTGGATTCTCGGCCAGATGGCGGCGCCAGGCCAGGCCCAGGCCGGTGGCGCCGGCGGCCAAGCCGGCACCCGCGAGCAGGAGTTTGCGGCGCCCGCCGGTGGCTGGGCTGTTTTCATGGCTCATGTCTTGGCACCTTGTTCCTCGGGGCTGTTGCCATCATCTTCCAGCAGCTTTTGCAGGGCGTTCAGATCGCCCCGCTCGCTGCGTCCGCGCGAGTCAAGTTTGAGCGCGCCGCGCAAATCGTCGAAATCGAGAATGCTCAGATGGACGGTGACCCGCTCCTGCAAGGCCGGGCAGGGCGCGGCGATGGAGAGCATGTCCACCTCCCGGCCGCGCGGGCCGCTGGTGGCACCGACCTCGTAATCCACATTCATATTGATCAGCGCGATCTCTGTCGATTTGCTGTCATCGCAAAACAGCTGCAGATGAATATTGTTCAGCCTTGTCGCCGTGCCACGCCAGACCGCGCCGCAGAGGTGCGGCCGGAACTCGGCCAGCCGCGCCATCCAGCGGGCCGCCAGCTCGCGCAGGGCGCGCAGCTCGGCCGGCTGGGTGTCGGCGCAGAACAGGGCCAGGTAGTCGCGCACCTCGTCTTCCAGCTCGTCATTGCTGGGCAGGGCGGCGCGGGAGTTGCGCGCCAGGCCCAGTTGTTTGAGGGCGCGCTGCTTGGCCGGGCCGTACTCCAGGCCTTCTTCCACCACCAGGCGGGCGGCGGTGGCGGCGATTTCGCTGCTGATGGAATGTTCGGAGCTCACGGCAATTCGACGGCGGGCATGCGGGCTTCGATGGTAGCCGCGCGGGATAAGAGATAGTCCGAGCCCGGGCGCTTCTCGAAGCGCTTGGGCGCGGGCAGCATCACCGCCAGCCGGGCGGCCTGTTTGCTGGAGAGGCGGCCGGCGTCCACGCGGAAGTAGTGTCGCGCCGCGGCCTGGGCGCCGAACACGCCCTCGCCCCACTCCACATGGTTGAGGTAGATCTCCAGGATGCGATCCTTGCCCAGCAGGCCCTCCAGCATCAAGGTGATCAAAAACTCCTGGCCCTTGCGCAGCAGATTGCGCTCGCCGCTCAGAAACAGATTCTTGGCCAGTTGCTGGGTGATGGTGGAGCCGCCGACGATCTTGGCCGCAGGCAAGGCCTTGGCCGTGGGCGGCAGCCGGGCGGCGCGCTTCTCGGCCAGGGCCTGGGCTTTCTGGTTTTTCTCCCAGGCTTTTTCCAGCGCGTCCCAGTCCACCCCGCTGTGCTCGACGAAGGCGGCGTCCTCGCTGGCGATCACCGCCCGCTTGAGCTGGTTTGAGAGGCCATCGCCGTCCACCCATTGCTGGCTCCAGGCGATCTCATGCTTTTCCACCGCCAAGCGCCAGATTTCTGAGCGCTCAAAGCTGGTGGATTGCGGGGCCAGCACATTCATCAAGGCGATGCGGCCGGCAAAATAGAGCTGCAAGGCCAGCAGGCTCAGCAGCAGCAGGGCGGCCAGGCGGAGCAGGGAGCTGCCCAGCGACTTCATGGCTTGGCTTCTGCCAGCTCTTGCCGCAGCTGGCGCAGGACGGCGGCGGAGTCAGGCCTGGCGCCACGCCACAGCTCAAACGCCTCGGCCGCCTGCTCGACCAGCATGCCCAGGCCGTCGCGCGGTTCGGCGCCTTGCGCGCGGGCCCAGTCCAGAAAGGGCGCGGCGGCCGGGCCATACATCATGTCCAGGGCCAGCGCACCGGGTCGCAAGACCTCGGGCGAGACGGGCACGCCTGCGCCAGCCAGGCTGGCACTGGTGGCGTTGATCAAAACGTCAAAGCCTTGGCCGCAGTCTCGCAAAGCGTGGGCGCTGAGACGCACGCCATGTTCGAAGCTCCAATTCGCGTGTTGATCGACCAAGGCCTGGGCCTTGTCGACGCTGCGGTTGGCGATGCAGATCTCGGCGGGCCGCCGCGCGATCAGGCTGCCCAGCACGCCGGCCGAGGCGCCGCCCGCGCCCAGCAGCAGCAGGCGCTGGCCGGCCAGCGGGCGCTGGGCATTGATCTCGATATCGCGCACCAGGCCGGCGCCGTCGGTGTTGTCGCCCAGCCAGCCGCCCTCGCTGGCTGCATCAAAGCGCAAGGTGTTGACCGCGCCGGCCAATTGCGCTCTTTGCGTCAGCCTTGCGGCCAGGGCATGGGCCTCGAATTTAAAAGGCACGGTGATATTGCAGCCGCGCCCGCTGGCCGCCGCAAAAGCCTGGACGGTGGAGGCAAACCCGTCCAGCGGGCAGAGCAGGCGCTCGTAGCTCATGGCCTGAGCCATGCCGCATTGGCGGGCAAACTCGGCGTGGATCGCGGGTGAGCGGCTGTGCGCCACCGGGTTGCCGGCCACGGCGTAACGGGCCAGATGCTGGGTTGGGTCGCTCATGGAGAAGCCTTGCTCAAGGGTTGCTGCCGCTGACGCTGGTCTCCAGCCCGTCTTCACGGGTGAAGCGGAAGCGCGAGGTGATCACCAGCACCTCGGCGCCCTGGCGCATGGCCGGGGTGAAGTTGCCAAAAGGCGAGGCGGCTCGCACGATGGCCACGGCCCGGCGGTCCAGATGGGCGTTGCCCGAGGGCGCGACGACATCGGTCTCTATCACCCGGCCACCTTGATCCACGTGGATGTTCAGGGTTAGCTCGCCGTAGAGCTTGCGGCCCTTGTGCTCAGGGAAGTCGCGGGTGCCGCGCTCCTCGATGCGCTGGCGCAGATGGTCGTAATACAGCGCGTAGACCACCTCGCGGGTGGCCGGGCTGATGTAACGCTTGCGTGGGCGGGCACTTTCCTCGTTGACGCGTTTTTCGATCTCGGCCAGCAACTGCAGCAGGGCGCGGCGGCGCTCGGTCTGTTCGCGGGCGTCTTCCGAGCCCTTGTCGCGCCGCGGGTCGGGGGCGGGCAGCAGGGCCAGCTCGCGCCGTACCTGGGTCAGCAGCTGCTGCTCCTGCTCCTTCAGCTGGGCGATCTGCGTGTGCTGCGTCTCCACCGCCTCGCCCACTTCCATCAGCTTGGAGGGCGGCAGGGGCGAGGTGGCCCGGCCCGCCTCCAGCTCGCCGCCGCCCGCCAGATTGGCCTGGGCCAGGGCGGTGGCCTGGGTGGGCGCCTCGCTGCTGCGGCTGTTGACGAGGATGACCTCCAGCGGCGTGTCCTGAAACAGCCGGTCAAAGCGGTTCGGATCCACCAGGCGCAGCGTCAGCAGGCCGCCGTGCAAAAGCAGGGAGGCCGCCAGCGCGATCTGGAGGGTGGAAGGACGCCAGGCCATCGTCAGGGGGTGGCGGCTTCGGTAGCGGTGGCCGCGGCCTCCTCGCCTTCCGTCATGTCCAGGGCCAGGGTCAGCGGCCCGGCGCCGGCTTCCTCATCCTCGTCCTCGGCCTCGGCCTCGGCCTCGGGGGCTTCCGTCAGCACCTCGTCCAGGCGTTCGATCAGGCTGGCGTGCACGTCCAGCGTCATCTCGTCGGTGCCGGTGATGCGCACCTTGACGTGGGCGCCGCGCGGCAGCGGCTCGCAGCCCAGGGCCTTGAAGACCAGGGGCAGGGTGTCGGCGCGCACCAGGCCGTCCTTCATCACGGTGGCGGTCAGCTCGCTGATCTGGTTCTGCACCAGATAGCGCAGGGTCCAGAAGCGCTCGATACCGTTCTGGAAGCCGTTGTAGGCGCTGTAGGCCGCATCAAAGCCCGAGATGATGGAGAAGAGCTGGGCATCCTTGGGCTTGAAGGGCGCGACCAGGGCCGCCGTGCGGCCATTGCGCGCGCAGGCAATGATTTGCCACTGATTGACCAGGTCCACATAGCGGCGCAGCGGCGAGGTCGACCAGGTGTACTGGGCCACGCCCAGGCCGGCATGGGGCTGGGCGCGGGTGCCCATGCGTACCTTGATGCCCGGGGCCATGCTGGCCTGGCTGCGGTAGATGCCGGGCAGGCCCAGCTCATTGATCCAGGCGCCCCAAGTCGAGTTGGCCAGAATCATGGCCTCGGCCACGATCAGGTCCAGCGGCGCGCCGCGCACGCGGGTGCTGATGCTGACCTGCTCGGTCCCCTTGGGTTCCGTCGCCCCGCCCGAGTCCAGGCGGAAGTTGTAGTCCGGCCGGTTGAAGCTCTCGGGCTTGCCGCGCACCACTTCGCGCTGCTTCTTCAGCGCCTGGGCCAGGCGGAAGCAGAAGGCCAGCTCGGCTGCGAAGGCGTAATCCGCTACTTCAGCGTCCGTCAGCGTGGCCTCGGTGATGACGGCATCCAGCTGGTCGTGGCGCAGATTGGCGGCAATCCGTACCCGCTCCAGCCGGGTCTCGCTGCTCTGTATGGCCAGCGTGGCCTCGTCCAGCGTGAAGTAGATGGAGACGGCCGGGCAGTCGCGGCCCTCGATCAGCGTGTAGGCCTGCACCACCTCGTCGGGCAGCATGGTCAGCTTCCAGCCCGGCATATAGACGGTGGACAGGCGCTCGCGCGCCACCTTGTCGATGGCCGAATCCGGCTGCACCGCCAGGCCGGGCGCCGCGATGTGCACGCCGAAGGTGATGGTGCCCGTGCCCAGGCCCTGGACGGACAAGGCGTCGTCGATCTCGGTCGTGGCCGAGTCGTCGATGGAGAAGGCCTGCGCGCTGGACAGCGGCAACTCATCCTTGATCTCCGGCGCCAGCAGCTTGGGGAAACCCACGCCCTTGGGGAACTGCTCGAACAAAAAACGCTTCCAGTGGAACTGGTAGGCGCTGCTGATGGCGCCGGCGCCTTGCAACAGGTCCAGCGGCGCCTTGTGCGAGCGGCGGGTGGCCTCGACCACGGCCTTGTACTCGGGGCCGTTCTTGTCGGGCTTGAACAGAATCTTGTAGATCTGGTCGGCAATCGGCTGCGGGCAAGTGCCGGCCGCCAGCTCGGTCGCCCATTGCTCGATTTGCAAGGCCTGCTGGCGCTTGCGTTCGATGCCTAGCAAGGCGGCCTTGACGGTTTCTTCCGCGGCCTTTTTGAACTGGCCCTTGCCGGCGCGGCGGAAGTAATGCGGCGCCTCGAACAGGCGGAACAGCGCGCCCACCTGATGGGCGGTGCTGCACTTGGCGTCGAAGTAATCGCGCGCCAGATCGGCAAAGCCGAACTCGCCCTCGGGGGCAAACTCCCAGGCCAGGTCGAGGTCGATCTCCTGGGCCAGGCGCTGGCCTTCAGAAATCAACTCGGCGGGCGAGGGTTTTTCAAATTTAAGCAGCACATTGGCTGCTTTTACTTTGACGCGCTTGCCCGACTCCAGCTCGATCTGCATCGAACTATCGGCTTCAGACATCACGCGGCCGGCGAGAAATTTTCCGGCTTCATCGAACAGTGCAAACATATGGCCCGGATTGTCGCCGATTGCCGGGTTGGGTTTGGCGGGCGGCCGCCGCGAGCGCTCAATTGCTGAATCTGGCCCAGGCAGGCGGGTAGTACATGCCCTTGGCCAGCAGCACGATCAAGACCATGTGGATGAACACCGACAAGTGGGTGTACTTGAAACGCTTGTTGCTCATGCCGCCGCACAGCGAATAGCGTATTGCGACCACAAAGTGCACCAGCACACTGACGGCCAGCAGTATTTTGATGCTCAGCAGCAGGCCGAACAGGGAGTCCGCCGTGCCGCCGAGGGCGCCCAGCAGGGCATGCCGGTGGGTGCCCAGTGCCATCGCAATACCCGATAGAAACAAGGTGGCGACGAACCAGGGCATGAGTTTGCGGCCACGGTGGTGGATGCCTTCTTCGACCAGGGTCATGTAGGGGGGAGGCAGGTTCTTGCGTATTCCCTCCAAGATCAGCACTTCGAAGCTGACGATGCCGATAAACACGATGGCGCAGAACAAATGCAGCGTGACTAGCAGGCCATAGCTCACGGATGATCTCCTGTTGTTAATGATAATCATTATCAATAATGATAAACTGTCGCTTTACTCGACTCAAATGACAAATGTCAATTCAATGGACGCGCTGACCCCGCTGTCCGCCTTGCGCGGCTGCATCTTGTTTGAGGGGGTGGATGACGCTGCGCTTGAGCGATTGGCGATGACGGCGCAGCCACTGCGGCTGGACAGTGGCCAACAGGTGTTTGCATCGGGCGACCGGGCGGAGCGTTTTTATGCGCTCATCAGTGGAGAGGTGCAGCTCTATCGTCCGTCTTTTGGGGGTGAGGACATCCTGTTCCAGATATTGGGGGCGGGTGAATTGCTGTCCGAGGCGGCCATGTTTTTGGTGCCGTCCCGTTACCCATTGACGGCGCGCACCAGCAAGGAAACCCGGCTTTATGCCTATTCACGCGAGGCCTTGTTGGCGCTCTGCGATGCCGCGCCGGGCTTGATGCATACCCTGCTCGCCGCGCTGGCGAAAAGGCTGTATCAGGCGGTGAACCGCATCGAGAATCTGTCTTTGAACAATGCCGGCCAGCGGCTGGTTTCTTATTTGCTGCAATTGCATCGGCATCAAGGGGCGCGCTGGATCAATATGCCGGTCAATATCGATTTGCCGGTGAATATTGCGGTGCTCGCCGGCCAGTTGGCGATGACGCCGGAGACCTTGTCACGGCTCTTGCAGAAGTTCCGGCAGCAAGGCTTGCTCAGTGGCAAGGGGCGCACGCTGGTGCTGCTCGATCCAGCAGGCCTGTGCGATTGCGTCGGCCTGGCACCGCCCGAGGATGTGGGTGAAGTGATGCCGCCCATGGTGGGGTGTTGCGGCCTGGGATCGACGCGCCGCTGATGCGCCCCTGGATGGGGCAGGCTGACATGAACAGCCAGCATGGTCACCGCTCCAGCCGACGCTGCGCAGACTCAGGCTCTGACTCCGCCCGGGACTCCCATGCACGCGCGGAGCTTGCTCAGCCTTTGTGCGAGGGCCGAGCCGCAGCTCAGCTGATTCTGAGCGCTTGACAATTGTCATAGGGGCCCGCTTGCCCTCCTTCATATAGTAATGATTCTCAATTTCATTTGCGACCGCAAGGTGGTTGCCAATCGTTTGGAATCTTGGAGGAGGAGTTGTGATGCCGTTTACGCCGAAGAAGTTGGCGCTGCTGATGTCGAGTCTGTACGTACTGTGTCCGGTCGCGTCGGCGCAGGTGGTGGAGCCCCCTCAGCGGGCGGACAAGGAACAGGCCGTCAAAGACAGCAAGATCGAGTTGCCCGTCGTCGTGGGTGTCGGCAAGGTGGACAAGGACGCCGATGGGCACAAAAAAGTCTACGACGCCAATGTCACCACCCTTTACATGGGCCGAGAGGATCTGGGTCGCGTCCAAGCCACCAACGCCGCCGATGTGCTCAAGGGCATGAATGGCGTGTACAGCATGGACGCGCGCAACGGCACCTCCATAACGCCAAATGTGCGAGGTCTGTCGGGCGAGGGGCGAGTGCCATTGACCGTGGACGGCACCGAGCAGTCCACCAACGTCTGGCTGCAGGTCTATGGCGCGGGTAACCGCAACTATGTGGACCCGGCCATGTTCCGCAGCATCATGGTGGAAAAAGGCCCCTCCCTGAGCGCGGGTGTGAAGAGCGGCGTGGGCGGGGCGATCAATGTGCGCACCCTGGAGGCGGCCGACATCATCCCTGCCGGGGAGCGCCTGGGCATCGAGTTCAGGGCCGGGCTTGCCGGCAACAGCATCAAGCCGCAGGCGGATGCCAACGCTTATTTTGGTCAGGACTACCGGTCGATTCCCGGTGCCGTTCTGGGCATGGACAATAACGTCAACATTCCCCAGCCCGTGCCGCGAACCAAGGGCGGTGGCGACATTCTTGGCCTGGCCGATCACTCGGAGATGATTTCGGTAGCGGCCCGCAACCAGCTGACCGACCTGCTGTTCTCCTACAGCCAGCGCAGCAAGGGCAATTACTTCGCCGGCCGCCGCGGCACGGAGGATTACACCCACAACGACGCTTTTGCCAAAGACACTGCGGCCTACTACCCCAATCTGACCAAGCTGTACCACGCCGGCAACGAGGTGCTCAGCAGCTCCAGCAGCAGCAAGACCTGGCTGCTGAAAAACAACTGGCAGCTGCCCCATGAGAACAAGCTGGGTTGGAGCGTGATGCGCTCGGACCTGGGCTTTGCCGAAACCAGCCCCGGCCAGGCCGTTGTCATGCTGGGCATGGCCGAGGCGCTGGCCGCGCAGGGTTCCAACGAGCAACTGGTGGGCGAGTTTCCGCGCTCCGACTTGCGCCTGGATACCTACAGGATCACCCACGAGTGGAAGCCCAAGGGCTCGCGCTGGATCGACCTGCAAAGCAATCTGTGGATGACCAAGACCGATGGCGTGCGCCACCAGAGCGGCGGCGGCGTCTACTACATCAAGAAGAGCCCCGAGCTGGATGCCTATAGCCGCCACTTGGCCGACTGGAACGCCTGTATCAAGGGGCCGGACTGGGCCAATGGCCTGCCCAGCGGTGCGCCGGCATTCAGCTGCTATACCGATGAAAAATTGAACCCCCATCTGGGCGCGACCCAGCCGGTGGAACCCGCCCATGATGGGCGCATTTTTGCCGGTAGCTCACAGTGGACCCGCCATGACCGCAAGGGTTTTGACTTCCGCAATCTCATGCGTCTGTCTGAGCGCTTGCAGCTGACCGTGGGCGGCGCCTTCCAGCGCGAGCGCCTGGACGAGCGGGTGGCCGATGTGCAGCTCAGCGGCGGCATGGGCCCCGGTGGTGCGATGTTCCATTACGGCACCACGCACTACGGCCCGCGCTCCGGGACGCGCAGCGAATCCTCGGGCATGTTCAATTTTGAATGGGCCCCGAAATCCTGGCTGGCGCTGAGCGCCGGCGCCCGCTACAACCGCTATTCCGCCTTTGACGAGGGGCTGGCCGAGCGCCGCCGCAACAAGGTGGCGAGTGCGCAGGCGCTCAAGCGCAAGGTGGGCGTCACCCTGGAGTACGGCACGCTGTGGTCGGAAGAGGAGATGAATGCGCTGCGCAAACATGTGGAGCTGAGCAAGGAGGCGCAGAACAAACTGACCCCTGAGGATTACCGTGCTTGGCACGAAGATGGCATCACCACGCCCAATATGGCTGCCTACGAGGAAATCGCCGCTGCTTGGCGTAAATGGCTGGCGGGCCGCGAGGGATTTCTTGGTCGCACAGGCGCCCACTACTGGAAGAACACCGCTTTTGTGCCCATGGCCAATGGCAAGCTGGTGGCCTCACAAAGCCCGTTTGCCGGCGACGCGATCGACCTCAAACAGACCGTCCGCAACGCCCAGGGTCTGGAGGGTGAATTCGGCGTGACGGTTCCTAACGAGCTTGCCACCACGAGCCGCGGCAAGGCGGTTTATGAGGAGGTTGCGGAAGACCAGGCCTGGGCGGCACCGCGCAAGCAATCCGGCCATGCCTGGTCGCCGGTGATCTCGGCCACGGCCAGCCTGACGCCCCATGGCAAGGTCTTTATGCGCCATGCGCAGATGACGCGCTTCCCCAGCATCTTCGAGGTGGCCTCTACCTCGGTGGGCCTGGACGGCGTGGGCGCCTTGAGCGTGGCCGGTGCCAGCAAGCCCGAGCGCAGCATCAACTGGGAGCTGGGCTACGCCCACGACCTGACCCAGTTCTTTCCCGGCATCGCCCTGGCCGATGTGCGCCTGAGCTATTACAACACCGTGATCAAGGACTTCATCGAGCGTGACGGCACGCTCAGTGTCATCCAGTTCGACGAGAAGAAGGTCAGCGGCATCGAGCTGCAGTCGAATTTGGACAGCGGGGGCTTCTTCGGCAGCCTGGGCGCCACTTACCGCCTCAAGCAAGAGCTGTGCGACGCCGACTACGCCTATGGCATGGACGTGTATTACAAGCGCATGCCCACTTGCATGAGCGGCGGCTTCGCCGACATGCTCACCGCCACCAGCCTGCAACCCAGGTACTCCATCAACACCGAGCTGGGCGCCCGCGTCTTCAATGACCGACTGGTGTTCGGCCTGCGCTCGGTCTACCACGCCAAGGCCGAAAACCCTCAGCTGAACGCCTTGCTCAACACCTATGGGAAAGAGCTCTGGACGGAAAACAGCATGCGGCAGATGTACTGGCACTCGGTGCTGCTGCACGACTTTTTCTTGCAGCTGGATGTACACAAGCGTCTGGATCTGAACCTCAAGCTCAGCAATCTGGCCGATCGCTACTACCTGGACCCCATGTCCAAGATCCCCGTCCCGGGGCCGGGCCGCACCCTGAGCATAGGCTTGAACCTGCGCTACTGAACCCCAGGGCCGGCGCAAGCCTGCGCCGGCCGCCGTGAGGGCTCATCCAAGAACTCGGGGCAAACCAGCTTGTCGCCAGAGCCGCCCCGGTGTTTTGCTGGTTTTGCAAAACCAGCCGTGCTCAAGTTTTTGAGCATTCATCCGTCAACTTTCAAAGAAAGAACTTATGAAGAAGCATGTACTGGCTGTGGCCCTATCCTTCGCCGGAGTTAGCACCTTTGCAGCCACCGTGGAGGGCGATTCATCCGATCTGGCCAAGGTGAAGCCAGGTCAATCCACCCTGTTTGGTTCGGCCAATGCCGGCCTGTCCTTCAACAACACTTCCACCGTGATCGACCTGGCGGGCGGCCCGGTCTTGCAGGTCAGCAAGGCCATCGCTCGCGGCGTGGAGGCCAATGGCAAGAGCTATATCAAGGGCCGCGATGTCAACTTCCTGGCCGGCATTCTCTTGGGTGACAAAAAAATCGCCCAGGTGTGGCACAACGAGGTGAGCCATGACGGCGCCAGCACCAGCATCCATAGCGCACGCCAGATGATTGTGCCGCCCCTGCCCTTCATGCCCAACTTCGGCGGCCTGGTGATAGGCAAGGTGCAAGGCTCTGCCGTCTACTTCGGTGAATGGTCGCCCAAGGGGGCGAACTTTGCCGATGTGGCCAGCACCGATCTGAATATGGGCAGTGCCGAGCGCACGGCCTGGTACAGCGGTGAGAACCCCACCAAGTCCATGCCCACCTTGGTGAATGCCCAGTACAAGGTGGTCGGCATCCACCAGCACAAGCCGGAGAGCCCCAATGTCTATAGCGGGGTGCTCACGGCCAGTTACGCAAGCGGTGGTGGCGACAAGAACATCCTGACCGGCAGCCTGACCCGTGGCGCTTCGACCCTGGCCTTCAATGACGTGCTCATCAAGGCGAATGGCACGTTTGACAACTTGGGCTCTACCAAGAATATTTCTGGCCAGTTCTACAACAACGCCAATGCGCTTGCCGGCATCTACAAGACTGGCACAGCCGCGAAAGACGGCGTTGCCTTTGGAGGCGCACGGCGCTAAGTCGGGCTGATGCCTGAGCGCGCCGCAGCGGCCAGGGCCGCTGCGGCGCGCTGGTTCGATGAATCCGGCTTGGGCTCACGCGGCTCTTGCTGCCGCGCACTTTTTCTTCCTGATTTTCTATGTCTTTTTGCCTGAAAGTAGGCTGGCTCTTGTTGGTCAGCCTTGCCGTTTCCGCCGCCAGGGCCGACCGTGATGACACCCGCTTCTTGCGGGAGCAAACCCAGCGCGCCACCGAGCAGAAAGCTCAGGCTCAAGAGCCGCCGCTGCCCCAGGCAGGCACCTTGCAATACCAAGGGCAGGTTTACCAGGTGCCGGATCGCCTGGACTCGCTGGAGGCGGCCATCTATATCGCCATCAACAGCAGCCAGTGGGGCCAGCTGCCCAGTTTCATGGCCCGCTACCGCCTGCTGCCCGGCCACAGGCCGGCCTTGGCGGCGATGGCGCAGGGCTTGCTGGCGCGTTACCAGGGCGACTACCCGCTGGCGCTGCGCGCCATGCAGCAGGCCAGCGAGCAGGAGCCGCAAGATGCGCGCATACGCCTGGAGCTGGCGCGGCTGTGGTTCGAGAACCATCAAGACAGACAGGCGACCGAGGGCTTTGCCCAGGTGCTCGAGGCGGGCCTGCCAGCGCAGGTGCAGACGCTGGTGCAGCAGTATCGCCAGGCCCTGGATGGGCGTGCCCAGTGGCAGGGCAGTGCGGCCCTGGGTCTGGGGCATAACGACAATATCAACCAGGGCAATGGTCAGACCACCTGCCTGCAATACCTGGCGGACTACTGCGTGTTTGACCGGCAAATGCCCGCAGCTCTGGGCTCGGGATTGCTCAGCTACGAGCTGGCTTTGCAGCGGCGCGTCAACCTGGGCGCGAACCACAATTTGCTGATCAGGCCGATGAGCTACGGCCAGTACTACCCGCGCAACAACCCTGCCGATTCTGCCAGTATCAGGGACTACAGCAACCATCTTGCCCAGCTGCAACTGGGCTACCAATACCTGGACATCCGCAACAGCGTGTCGCTCGCGCCTTATGTGGAGCATTACTACCGCAATCGCCACAGCGACTATCTGGCCCAGGGCCTGCAACTGGAGTGGCGGCATGGGTTGAATCGCCAGTGGCAGCTCGGCAGCAATCTGGATGCCAAGCGCTATAACTACAGCGCCAAGGGGCCAGGCAGCGGCGCCGACTACCGGCAGTATCAGTGGGGGCTGTTCGCCTCCTATTCGCCCAACAACAGTACCAGCTTGTACGGCGGGCTGGATCTGACGCGCAAGCGTCATGCCGTGGCGCAAGCCAGCAGCAAAGACTGGGCCTTGCGCGGTGGCGTCTATCACGACTTTGCCGGCAATGCGGGCATATTTGTCAACGCCACCGCGATTTACCGCCATAGCCGCAACGATGGCTTCGATGGTTTTCTGGGCGCGCGAAGGCACGACCAGCAGCAGGTCTACCTCCTCAATATGGGGGCAATCGGTTGGTCCTTCGCCGGCCTGACGCCGGAGCTGCGCCTGCGTCACAGCGTCAATCGCAGCAATCTGAACTGGGCATTCGGCTACAGGCAGACCGAGTTGAGTCAGATTTGGCGCAGAAGTTTCTGAGCTCAGGGTCTGCGGCGCAGCCGCGGAACGGTGGCGGCTAACTCAGCCGCGTGCTTAAGATGCAAGCCCCAACCCCAAGCGCGCGGGCCATCCGCTTGGCGCTTGCTTCTTCGTCTTGAACGGAACTCAAACCATGAATCCACGTTTGAAGCGCTCTGCAGCCTCTTTCGGTCTGGCCTTGGTTACCACCCTGGCCCAATCTGCTTTTGCCCAGGCCACCTACCCGCCCACCCCGCAAAAACCGGTCAGCGACAACTACCACGGCACGGTCGTGGTCGATCCCTATCGCTGGATGGAGGATATGAAGGCGCCGGAGTTCCAGAGCTGGATGAAGACGCAGTCGGCTTTTGCCGCCGATCTGCTGGGCCAGCTGCCGGGCCGTGCGGCCTTGCGTGAGCGCCTGGGTCAGCTCTCGGACGCGGGTGAGAGCACCGGCGGCTATGAGGTGGTGGCGGGCAAGCTTTTTTATATGAAGCGCGCGCCGGGCCAGAACCAGGCACGGCTGTGGCAGCGCGAGGGCCTGGAGGGGGCCGAGCGCGAGCTGCTGGACCCGAACAATCTGCCGGGCGAGCCGGGCAAGCATGCGATCGACTGGTACAGCGTCTCGCCCAATGGCAAGTTGCTGGCGCTGGGCCTGTCCAAGGGCGGCTCGGAGAACAGCGTGCTGCGGGTGCTGGATGTGGCCAGCGGCAAGTTCCTGAGTGAAAGCATTGCGCATACTGGCTTGAACGAAGGCGGCGTGGCCTGGTTGCCGGACTCCTCGGGCTTTGCCTACAACCGCCACCCCGCCGACGAGCGCTACAACAAGAGCGCCGTCTATCTGCACAAGCTGGGGCAGGATGCGGCCAAGGACCTGGCGGTGTTTGGATGGGAGGTCAGCGCCAGGCACAAGTTCGCCATTCCTGACCTGCCCTATCTGCGCCTGTCCAAGGACTCTCACTTCGCCCTGGCCGAGGTGCTGCATGGCGACGCGGTGGACCATTCCTTCTGGGTCGCCCCGCTCAAGCAATTGAAGGGGGCGGCCACGCCCTGGCGCCGGGTGATTGGCCCGCAGGACCGCGTCATCCACGCCGCGCTGGCGGGCGACAAGCTCTATGCCCTGACGCAGAAGACGGCCTCGCGCCGCCAGTTGGTGAGCCTGGACCTGACAAAACCCCAGGCCAAATTCAAGGCCGTGCTACCGGCCGGTGACAGCGTCTTGCAAACCCTGGAGGTGGGCGATGACGCGGTCTATGTGAAGGCGCTGGACGCAGGCGTTAGCAAGCTCTGGCGGGTGGAGCGCAAGAGCGGCGCCATCAGCACCGTGGCCCTGCCTTTCGAGGGTACGCTGCGCAGCGTCAACGCCTTGAAGGACGGCAAGTTGCTGGTGTTGCTGGAGGGCTGGACGCAGGCGCCGCAAAGCCTGCTGATAGCTCCGCGCAAGCCGGGCGAGGCGCCGCGCCAGCTGTCCATCCAGAAGCCGGTGGCTGTGGATACTTCGGGCGTGGAGGCGCGCCGGGTCATGGTCAAGAGCCATGACGGGGTGATGGTGCCGCTCTCCATCGTGGCGCCCAAGGCTGCGGCCCTGGACGGCCAGCGCCCCACCATACTGACCGGTTACGGCGCTTACGGCATCACGCTGGAGCCGCGCTTTGCCGCCACCCGCCTGGCCTGGACCGAGCGTGGCGGCGTGCTGGCCACCTGCCATGTGCGAGGGGGTGGTGAGTTAGGCGAGGAATGGCACCAGGGTGCCCATATCCTGAACAAGCAGAACACGGTGGCTGACTTCATCGCCTGCGCGGAATGGCTGATCGCCAATAAATACACCTCGCCGGCCAAGCTGGCCGGCACTGGCGGCAGCGCCGGCGGCATCACCATCGGCGGCACCATCACCCAGCGGCCGGATTTGTTGGCCGCGGCGCAGAGCGCGGTCGGCCTGTCCGACATGTTGCGCATGGAGACGACACCTAACGGCGCACCCAATGTGGCCGAGTTCGGTACCGTCGCCAATCCGGCGCATTTCAAGAGCATGTATGCCTTGAGCCCCTACCACCGGGTGCAGGAGGGGCGAGCCTACCCGGCCGTCATCGTCACCACCGGCGCCAACGACCCGCGGGTGGAGGCCTGGATCCCGGCCAAGCTGGCGGCCCGCCTGCAAGCCGCCAATCCGGACGGCCTGGCCCGGGGCAAGCCCGCCATCTTGCGGGTGGACTTCGAGGCCGGCCACGGCATGGGTTCGGGCGTGTCGCAGCGCCTGGACGAAACCGCCGATGTGTGGAGCTTCTTCCTCTGGCAGTTTGGCGAGGCGGGCTTTGCGCCCAAGCGCTGACTCGGCCAGCCCCGTTTTGTTTCAGCCGAGTCGATTGGCCAGGTGGATGGTGCGCGCCAGGCAGTTCGTCGTCGCCGAGCCCAGGTCGCCGGCGATCAGGCCGGCCATGGTGCCACGCCCGGCGCCTACACGATCTAACTCAAATTCCCGCCGAGCCGCAACTGAGTACGGTGACATGCGTGCGGCCGATCAGGTTCAGGGGGTGGGAAAATTCATGGGGTTTGGTCCTTGATGCTGTTGGCTCGCCAATCTTGATTCCCTTGGAAAAAAAGCCCGTCCGATTGAGATGCGGACGGGCTTTTGGCGGGCTTAATTCAAGCGCATCAGAAGTGGTAGCTCAGTCCCAGGTTCACGGCCCGCACGCTGAAGTCGCCATCACGGAAGGTGGCGCGGCTGAAGTCGGCCGTCAGCTCAAGCTTCAGCGAACTGCTCAGCGCATAGTCCAGCCCCAGGCCGGAATGCGCCGCGACTTTGGAGTCGGACAGATTTGCGTTGCCCAGGCCTGCCACCACGCCGGATACATCGGTTTTGACATTGGCAACCCCCAGCCGGGCGGTGAAGCCCCAGTCGGTGGCAAAGGGGAACCGGGCCGCGACGCCCAGAGTGACCGCTTTCGGCGTCAGCTTCAGGTCAACGCCAGACACACTTGCCTTGGCCTCGCCGAAGCTCAGATAGCCCAGTTCTGCGGCAAAAGTGTCATTGAACTTATAGCCACCCAGCACGCGAAAGCTGGTGCCGTTATTGTTGCAAGACGTGGTGCCGGCACAGTCCAGCTCGCTATGCCCGGAGCCGACACCCGCTGCAACATAGGCTTGGGCCATGACCTGGCTGGATGCCAAAGCGCCCAGGACAAGGATTGAGAACGCGATTTTTTTCATGATTTCCAGTTGACGATTTATGGAAGGACCTGAAGAAATCCTATGACATTTGTCGGGGGCGCACGTTTGTGCAGTGACGAAAAAACAGCGGAAAAGATAGGGGTAGGTGAACTTTGACGAATTTGATAGTAAGGCAATCAATGGACCCGTTTGCCGCTTGAGTGCGGGCGGCGGGCACCGGTAACTGAGCCGATGCCGGGTGGCCAATCTTCATCGACAGAGTTCTCGCTGTTTGCGGCAGATCAAGCGTTGCCAGGTCCGTCAGGCGCCTAATTTCCTCAACCCCTTGGGAGGGGTGAGTACAGGAGAAAACGATGACGGCTTGGCATGTTTTGTTCTCGACCGATGTCGGTCTGATGAGCGTGATCGGCCTCAGCATCATGCTGGGCATGGGCGCTTTTTATCTGCGCTATTTTCTGAAGCACATCAAGGAAGATGGAGAGCGGGCCGCAGCGCTGGCCGAGGCGGCACGCAAGTCCTGAGTCGCGCCGAGGCACAGGCTAATATGCCGGACTCATCGGTTCGACAGGACGGCTTTTCCATCATGCCTCAGCTTCACAAGACTCTCGCTCCCCTGGCCGCGGCCTGCTGGCTGGCTCTGGCCGCCACGCCCGGCTGGGCGGCCAGCTCGGCCACCTCTTCGGTGTCGGACAGCGTCTCCACCTCGGTGGGCAGCTTGTCGGATTCCATCCAGGGCTCCAGCAAGAGCTCGACCGGCGACAAGAAAGTGGCCGCCGGTGACTACAAAATCATCGATATGGCCGCCGTGCCCGGCAAGCCCGGCATGGCTCAGCTGACCCTGCAGGCCGCTGCCACGCCCGCCGGCCAGCCGGCCGAGGCCTTCCAGCTGCTGCTGCCCGCCACCACCCTGGCCAAGACGAATCTGGCCGTGGGCGGTACGGTGACGGCGCGTGAGCACGCTTACGGCCTGGAGTTCGCCGTGGCGCAGAGCAAGCAGGCCTTCTTCCTGGTGCTGCGTGATGAGTGGTTCAAGGAGCTGCGCAGCAATCCCCTCGTGCTTTGATCCGCAGCCTGCTTGCCGCGGGCTGCCTGCTGCTGGGGACGGCGGCCCAGGCCTCCAGCACCGGCTACTGTGACCGCCCCGCGCCGGCCGACGCGGCCTCGCAGCACAAGCTGCTGCGCTTTGCCGAGATCGTCAAGAACGAGCTGAACCAGTCGGGCCGCGGCCTGGCCCTGGTGGCGCGTTCAGGCCTGGATCTGGCCCGCTTTGATCAGCGCTACTCGCATGCGGGCTTGAGCCTGCGCGAGAGCGAGAACACGCCCTGGTCGGTGCGCCAGCTCTACTTCGCCTGCGATGAAGGCCGGCCGCGCATTTTTGACCAGGGCATGGCCGGCTTTGTGCTGGGCGGCGACGACCCCAGGCTGGGCTATATCTCCTTGCTGTTCTTGCCGCCCGAGGCCTCGGCCCGGCTGGAGCGTGCAGCCCTGGACAAGGGCCTGGCCCTGCAGTTGCTGAACCCGCGCTACAGCGCCAATGCCTATGCCTTCGGCCTGCAGTACCAGAACTGCAATCAATGGGTGGCGGAGATGCTGGCGGCCGCCTGGGGTGAGGGCGTCAATGACCGCGCCCAGGCCCAGGCCTGGCTGCAGGCGCAGGACTACCGACCCACCACGATGGCGCTGGGCTGGCGCCCGCTGCAGTGGCTGGGGGCCTTCATCCCCTGGGTCCATAGCGAGGACCACCCCGAGCAAGACCTGGCCGATCTGCGCTACCGGGTCAGCATGCCGGCCTCTCTGGAGGCCTTTGTGCGGGCGCAATGGCCCGGCAGCCAGCGGGTGGAGCTTTGCCATACCGAGAACCGGGTGGTGCTGCGGCGCGGCTGGGAGCCCATTGCGGCGGGCTGCGTGGCCGGGGCCGATGATCTGGTGCTGGACCTCTAAGCCGCCTTGCGAAAGGTCAGATTGATGCGCTGCTCGCCCAGCTCCGCATGCCGGCCAGCCGCCAGCGGCATGACGCCGTGAAAGCGCAGCCGCGCCGGCCCACCCCAGACCAGCACATCGCCATGCTGCAAGGCCAGCCTCTGGGTCTTGTCGCCACGGCTCAGGCCGCCGAACAGAAACACGGCCGGCAGGCCTAGCGAGACCGAGACGATGGGATGCTCAAAGTCCTGCTCGTCCCTGTCCTGGTGCAGGCTCAGGCGGGTGCCGGGCAGATAGCGGTTGATCAGGCAGGCGTCGGGTTTGAAGTGGGCATAAGCGGCTTGCTTGGCGGCATCAGTGGCCAGCCGGGCAAAGGCTGGCGGCAGGGCGGGCCAGGGTTGGGTGCTCAGCGGGTCCGTCGATTGATAGCGGTAGCCGCGCCGGTCCGACACCCAGCCTAGCGGCCCGCAATTCGTCATCCACACCGCCATGGCCTTGCCGCCCGGCGTCAGCATTTGGCGCAGCGGCGCTTGCGCCAGCACCTCGGCCACGCCGGCCTGCAAGTCGGCGCTGGCGGCCAGGGCAAAGCCGCGCAGCAGGACGGCGCCGGGGGCGATGGCTTGCTCGGCGGGCTCATCGAAAAGAGATGCGTTCATGAATCAAGGATAATGCGCCCCGTGAAGCAAGCCAGACCGCCGCTGGTGCAAGCATGGAAACATGGCACTGGAGGAAGGTCCGGACTGCAAAGAGCGGCGTAGCAGCTAACGGCTGTCCGGCGTGAGCCGAGGATCAGAGCAACAGAGACGAGTCGATCAAACGTGCGGGGCGCAAGCCTTGCGGGACTGGAAGCGCAGCCTCCAGGGTCGGGTGAAACGGGCAATCTCTACGCGCAGCAACACCAAGTAGGCCAGTATTGATGCGGCTCGCAGAGCTGGCGGGTAGGTGGCACCGAGCCGGGCAGCGATGCCCGGCCAAGAGGAATGGCGGTCACGGCGCGGTCCTCGCAAGAGGGCTGTGCTGCACAGAATCCGGCCTATCGGCTTGCTTCACACTTTTCCCCCCGCGGCGTGTCGGGGCCACCGCTACACTGGCTCGCTGTGCTTCTGGCACGCCACCCGCTTTCCCACACTCCCTTATGAATCCCCAAGCCAGCACCCTGTGGCGCGCGCCGCGTTGGGCCCTGGCCGTCTTGCTGGCGGCCCTGGGCATGATTGGCCCCTTCTCCATCGACACCTATCTGCCGGCCTTCGCCGGCATTGCCACGGCGCTCAATGCCACGCCGGTGGAGATGCAGCAGACCCTGTCCAGCTATCTGCTGGGTTTCGCCGTCATGAATCTGTTCCATGGCGCCTTGTCGGATAGCTTCGGCCGCCGGCCGGTGGTCTTGTGGGGCATGGCCGCCTTCACCCTGGCCTCGGTGGGCTGTGCGCTGGCGGGCAGCATCGGCCAGCTGGTGTTCTGGCGCACGGTGCAGGGCATGTCGGCGGGGGCGGGCATCGTGGTTTCGCGCGCCATCATCCGCGATATGTTTGCACCCTCGGAGGCGCAGCGGGTGATGTCCCAGGTCACCATCTTCTTCGGCGTGGCACCGGCTATCGCTCCGATGATTGGCGGTTTTCTGTTCGTGCATTCCGACTGGCACAGCATCTTCTGGTTCCTGGTGCTGATAGGCGCCAGCCTCTTCATCGCCAACTGGCGCCTGTTGCCCGAGACCCTGCACGAGGAGGCCAAACAGCCCTTCCATGTCGGCCAGTTGCTGCGCGAGTACGGGCGGCTGTGCACCAGCCCTCGCTTCATCCTCTTGGCCCTGGCCAGCGGCATCCCCTTCAACGGCATGTTTTTGTACGTGCTGTCGGCGCCGGTGTTTGTGGGTGAGCATCTGGGGCTGGCACCGACGCAGTTCTTCTGGTTCTTCTGCTTCTCCATCGGCGGCATCATGGGCGGGGCCTGGCTCAGCGGCCGCCTGGCGGGCAAGGTGAGGCCGCGCAAGCAGATCCGCTACGGTTTCGTGATCATGGGCGTGGTCTCGCTGCTTAACGTAATGCTCAATCTGCTGCTGCCACCCAATCCCTTCTGGGCCCTGCCGGTGATCTCGGCCTTTGCCTTTGGCTGGGCCCTGATGGTGCCGGTGGTGACCCTGCTGGTGCTGGACGAGGTGCCCGAGCGCCGCGGCCTGGCCTCCAGCCTGCAGGCCTGCATAGGCAGTGCGGCCAACGGCCTGGTGGCCGGCCTGGTCGTGCCCCTGGTGATGCACTCCACCGTGGCCCTGGCCTTTACCTCCATGGGTTTGATGGGCATAGGCCTGCTGTCCTGGACCATCGTCAAGCGCGAGATGGCTTGATACGGTTTTGCCTTCAAACGCATAACTTCCTTGGCTTGCCTTGCCGTGCTGCAGCACTGTCTGCGGCAAGCCGCCTTGTTCTGCGCTCGAATGCAAAACCGTACAGGCGGCGGGGCTCAAGCCCGCGCCCGAATGACCGATGAAAAGACGCTAGGCCTGATCGGGCCGGGAGTCTTTATCCATGCATCGCAATCAATTTTCAAAAGTCATGGCCGGTCTGCTGGCCGGGGTGTTGGGTCTGTCCGCGGCCCAGGCGCAGCACGGCGACGCCGGCAAGTCGGAGGAATCGTTGGAGGTCTTGCGCCAGCGCCTGGCCGAGCGGCTCAGCAACAAATCCGCCACGGGCTCACTCAAGGTGGCGGGCAAGCCGGCCGCGGCCGAGGAGCATGGCAAGGCCGCCAAGGGCAAGGCCAGGAGCGAGCCCGCCAAGGCCGAGACCCATGGCGGCGCGCCCCATGTGCACTGGGGCTATACCGGCGAGGGCGCGCCCGAGCGCTGGGCGGCCTTGAACCCCGAGTTTTCCACCTGTGCCATCGGCACCCGCCAGAGCCCCATCGACATCCGTGAAGGCATCAAGGTGGATCTGGAGAAGATCCAGTTCGACTACCGCCCCAGCGGCTTCGCGGTGCTGGACAACGGCCACACCGTGCAGGTCAATGTGGCGCCGGGCAATTCCTTGCAAATCATGGGTCGGCGCTTCGAGCTGCTGCAGTTCCACTTCCACCGGCCCAGCGAGGAGCGCATCAATGGCCGCCAGTTCGATATGGTGGCCCATCTGGTGCACAAGGACGCCGACGGCAAGCTGGCCGTGGTGGCCGTGCTGCTGGAGCGCGGCCGCGATCAACCCCTAATCCAGACCATCTGGAACAATCTGCCGCTGGAGAAGATGGAGGCCTTGCCGGCCCAGGTCAGCATCGATCTGAACCAGCTGCTGCCCGAGGACCGCGCCTACTACACCTATATGGGCTCGCTGACCACGCCACCCTGTTCCGAGGGCGTGCTGTGGATGGTGCTGCGCCAGCCGGTGCAGCTGTCCATGAACCAGATCTCCATCTTCTCGCGCCTCTACCCCATGAATGCGCGGCCCATCCAGAGCGGCTCGGGCCGCTTGATCAAGGAGTCCTCGGCGCCCTGATCAGCTCGCCACGACGCCGCGGCTCAACCACAGATGCAAGGTGCCGAACAGCTGTTCGGCCACCACCGGCTTGGCGACATGGTCGTTCATGCCCGCATCCAGGCAGCGCTGGCGCTCCTCGGCAAAGGCATTGGCCGTCATGGCCAGGATGGGGATGTTGCGGCCGCGCTCCAGGCGGCGGATGGCGCGGGTGGCTTCCAGCCCGTCCATGATGGGCATTTGCACATCCATCAAGATCAGGGCGTAGTCCTTGGCCGGGTCGCTCATCATGTCCAGCGCGGCCTGGCCGTCGGGGGCCACGTCGACGGCCAGACCGGCGCTGCCCAGCAAGGCGATGGCGACTTCCTGATTGACCATATTGTCTTCGGCCAGCAGTACGCGGCGGCCGCTGAACTCGGCCAGCCGGTCTCTGGCGGCATGGTTGCGGCGCGGCGCGGCTGGCGGCGGGCCGAGCACAAAGCCGCTGCTCTTGGTCAGGCCGAGCTGGAGCCAGAAGCGGCTGCCCTGGCCGGGGCGGCTTGCCACGCCTACCTGGCCGCCCATCAGATCGGCCAGTCGGCGGCAGATGGACAGGCCCAGGCCCGTGCCGCCGTAGCGGCGGGTGGGGGAGCTGTCGGCCTGTTCGAAGTCCTGGAATAGGCGTTGCTGATCCCTGTCGTCGATGCCGATGCCGGTATCGACGACCTCGAAGCGGAGCTGCAGCTGCTTGCCCTCGTCCGTCAGGATGCGGACGGCCATGCGGACTTCGCCCTGCTCGGTGAACTTGATGGCGTTGCCGGCAAAGTTCAGCAAGATTTCGGCGATGCGCTGCGGGTCGCCCAGCAACTGCTGCTGGTTCAGGCGGTCTTCGATCTCAAGCTTGAAGCCAAGCCGCTTTTCGACGGCCCGCTGGGCCAGCATGCCGTAGACCTTGTCCAGCACTTGCGTGACGGTGAATTCGGTGTGTAGGAGCTGCAGTTTTCCGGCCTCGATTTTGGAGAGATCCAAGACATTGTTGATCACGCCCAGCAGATGCTCGGCGGCGTCGGCGACCTTTTGCAGCCTCTCCTGCTGCTTGGGTTCCTGCGCATCGCTTTGTACCAGATAGGTCATGCCGATGATGGCATTCATGGGGGTGCGGATTTCATGGCTCATATTGGCCAGGAAGGCGCTTTTGGCCAGATTGGCGGCTTGGGCGGCCTGGCTGGCCTCGGCCAGTTCGGCGGTGCGGGCCTCCACCAACTCTTCCAGGTGGTGACGGTAACGCATCAACTCCAGGGCGTCCAGGCGTTGGCTGGAGATGTCGGTGAGGAAGCCATGCCACAGCACCGAGCCGCCTTCCTCGGCCTGGGCGATGGCGTTGCCGTAGAGCCAGCGTTCGCTGCCGTCGGGGCGGCGGGTCCGGAACTCCTGCTGCCAGGGCTTGAGTTGGCGGGCCGACTCCTTCAGGCTTTGGCGCACCGCCGCCTGGTCGGCCGGATCGATCTGCTCAAACCAGGCGTTTGCACTCTCGCCCAGTTCGGCAGCGCTGAGCTGGAAGAAGTCCTTCACCGCCTCGCTGACATAGGCGAACTGGTAGTGGCCGTCGGCGTCCTTGCGCAGTTGGTAGACCACGCCGGGCACGGTTTTGGCAATGCCACGCATGCGCTCCAGCAGGGCGCGCTGCGCACCGAACTGCTCATGCAGGGCGTGGCGCATATGGTCCAGATGGGTGCCCAGCAGGCCGATCTCGTCGGTGCGCTGGCTGTTCAGCCGGGCGCCGAAGCGGCCCTCGGCCAGATCGTTGGCAAAAGCGCCCAGCTCGCGCAGGGGGCGCATCACACGGGTGTTGAGCAGGGCCAGGATCAGGCCCAGGGAGACCAGCAACTGGCCGCCCACGGTGGCGCCGTAAAGCCAGCGCTGGCGGGAGAGGGCGGCGCGACTGAGGTGGTCGTCCAACTCGATCTGGATGTGGCCGATACGGTTGTGGCCGCGCACGATATCGCGCTCGCCCAGCAGCCGGCGGCCTTGCTGGCGTTCCGGTTCGCTCATTTCGATGAAGGGCGCTTCCTGCGAGGCGTCGCGGACCCTGACCCGCAGCACATCGGGCGATTTCATCACCGCAGCCACCACCTCGCGGGCGGCGACGGTGTCCAGATTCCACAGCAGCTCGGGCAGGCTGCTGGTCAACACGTCCAGCTTGTTCTCCAGCCCGCGCTGCTGCTCCTGGCTGGCCACCTGGGGTTCGCGCAGGCCTATCAGCCAGCCTCCTACCATCAGCGCCGGGAGTAGCAGGCCGATGCTGGCGCCCAGGGCGATGGCATAGAACAGGGAACTGGCTGCTTTGCTGCTCAAAAACGCCTCTATCGGTTCATGCCGCCGGACGGTCAGGGGCCCGGAATGGATGGGCGGATCGAGCGCTTGCGCGGACTCGAGTCCTGGGGTTTCTTGAGAATCGGCCGCTTGGCCTGGGTCTGTAGCCCGAAATCGTGACAGGCCGTATTTGAAATAAGTTCATCTAGCACTTGCAGACAGTTATGCAAGTCCTTAATTTTGAACGAATTTCAGTTTCGAGGCCTTGTGAGGATATGTACCTAAGTGCTTGATTTCATTGGAACTTTTTACGAATTGGCTTGACCTGCCGAAGTTCGCTAAGTAAAGTGGGAAGAAGTGTACTTTGGTGGGTCGCCGTGGCGAATTTTGTGTTTCAGGGGGCTTCCTCCTTGGCAATGGATGCCAAGGGGCGTTTTGCCGTCCCGACACGCCACCGCGAGGTCTTGCAGGCCCTGTGCGCCGGCCAGCTGACCGTGACCCGCCACCCCGAGGGCTGCTTGATGGTGTTCCCGCGCCCGGCCTGGGAAGCCTTCCGCGACCGCATTGCCGCCCTGCCCATGTCGGCGGCCGGCTGGAAGCGGGTCTTTCTGGGCAATGCCATGGACGTGGAGATCGACAGCGCCGCGCGCCTGCTGATCTCGCCCGAGCTGCGTGCGGCGGCCGGGCTGGAGCGCGAGGTGATGCTGCTGGGCATGGGCAGCCACTTCGAGCTGTGGGACGCCCCCTCCTATGCCAAACATGAAGCGCAAGTCATGCAGTCCGAACTGCCCGACGCCCTCAAGGATTTCAGCTTCTGATGGAAACAAGCCCTCCCTCTTTTTCGCACACCACCGTGCTGCTGCACGAGACGGTGGAGCAGGTGCTGACCTCGCCGGACGGCATCTATGTCGACGGCACTTTCGGCCGCGGCGGCCATTCGCGCCTGCTGCTGTCCAAGCTATCGCCTCAGGGGCGGTTGATCGCCATCGACCGCGATCTGGAGGCGATCGCTGCGGCCACGACGGGCGAGACGCGGATCAC
This sequence comes from Roseateles oligotrophus, assembly GCF_014204525.1. Classification (GTDB taxonomy): domain Bacteria; phylum Pseudomonadota; class Gammaproteobacteria; order Burkholderiales; family Burkholderiaceae_C; genus Paucibacter_A; species Paucibacter_A oligotrophus_A. The sequence goes on along the minus strand of NZ_JACHLP010000008.1, from coordinate 116,254 downwards.
GGATCCGCGTTTTTCCATCATCCATGCCGCCTTCGCCGATATGCGCGAGCAATTGCGCGAGCGCGGCCTGGAGCAGGTGCAAGGCATTTTGCTGGACATCGGCGTGTCCAGCCCGCAGATCGACAACCCTGAGCGTGGCTTCAGCTTCCGTTTCAACGGCCCGCTGGACATGCGTATGGACACAAGCCGTGGTGAAAGTGCCGCGGATTTCCTGGCCCGCGCCGATGAGCGCCAGATTGCGGAGGTCATACGCGACTATGGGGAAGAACGGTTTGCTGTTCAGATTGCAAAGGCGCTTATTGCTCGCCGGACAAGCGGGCATCCCGTTAGAAGCACCGACGAGCTGTCCGAGGTCGTGGCTCGTGCGGTCAAGACCCGGGAAGCGGGACAAAACCCCGCAACGCGCACCTTTCAAGCTCTTCGGATTCACGTCAACGGGGAGCTTGAAGAACTAGAGCGCGGCTTGAACGCGGCCCTGGCCTTGTTGGCGCCGGGCGGCCGCATGGCCATCATCAGCTTCCACTCGCTGGAAGACCGCATCGTCAAGAACTTCATGGCCGGTCATAGCAAGCAGGTGGTGGATCGCCGCGCCCTGTTTGCCGAGCCCAAGCCCCTGGCCCTGGAGGCGGTGGCCCGCATCAAGCCCAGCGAGGCCGAGGTGGCGGCCAACCCGCGCGCCCGCTCGGCCGTGCTGCGCATTGCCCAGCGCACCGCCACGCCGCTGCCGGTGGAACACCACAAACGTCGCCGCGCCGCCCGCGGCGAGGGCCGGGACGAGGCGTCCTGAGTGCCATGAGCCGGCTCAACTTCCTTCTGCTGATCGCCGTTCTGCTGAGCGGCGTGACCTTGGTGCGCAGCGCCTACGAGGCACGTCGGCTGTTCACCGAGCTCGATCGCGCGCAGGCGGAAGGTCGCCGTCTGGAGGCCGACAGCCAGCGCCTGCAGGCCGAGCGCCATGCCCAGGCCACCAATCTGCGGGTCGAGCAGGTGGCGCGTGAGCGCCTGCATATGCGCGCCATCAGCCCGGCGGTGACGCAGGAAGTGAAGGATCAGGCGGCCAAGGCCGCTCACGATGCTGCCTCGGGAGCCAAGTCTTGAAGCTGCCCGGGGCCAAACGCAATGGCGGCGGCGCGGCCGCTGCGCGCGCGCTCAGCACGCGCGGTGTCAATTATTCGACCAGCCCGCTGCTGGCCTCCAAGACCCCGCCCTGGCGTTCGCGCTTTCTGGTCGCCTTGGTGGGCCTGGCCTTTGCCGGCCTGCTGGTGCGCGCGCTCTATGTGCAGGTGATAGGCACCGAGTTCTACCAAAAGCAGGGCGAGGCCCGCTACGCCCACACCATGGAGCTGCCCGCCAGCCGCGGCCGCATCATCGACCGCAGCGGCCAGGTGCTGGCCGCCAGCGTGGCCGTGCCGTCTTTCTGGGCCATCCCCAAGGAGCTCGATGCCGACCCTGAGAAGCGCCGCGCCCTGGGCAAGATCCTCGGTTGGTCTAATGCCGAGCTTGAGCGCAAGCTGGACCCTGCCAGCAAATTCGTCTGGCTGCGCCGCCAGGCCGATGACCAGACGGCCCAGCAAATCAAGGCCTTGGGCTTGAAGGGCGTGTTCGCCGACCGTGAGTACAAGCGCAAATACCCCGAAGGCGAGGCCGCCGCCCATGTGGTGGGCTTCACCAATATCGAGGAAAAAGGCCAGGAGGGCATCGAGCTGGCCTTCCAGAAAGAGCTGCAGGGCCGCGATGGTTCGCGCTCGGTGGTGCGCGACCGTCTGGGCCGGGTGGTGGAAGACATCGGCGACCGCATCCCGGCGGCGAACGGGCGTGATATCGAGCTCTCGGTCGACTCCAAGGTGCAGTTCTTCGCCTACCAGCGCATCCGCGATGCCGTGGCCGAGAACAAGGCCAAGGCCGGCTCGGTGGTGGTGGTCGATGTGCAGACCGGCGAGGTGCTGGCCCTGGCCAACTACCCCAGCTACGACCCCGGCGAGCGCAAAAACCTGAGCGGTGCCCAGCTGCGCAACCGCGCCCTGACCGATATCTTCGAGCCCGGCTCGACCATGAAGCCTTTTATCGTGGCGCAAGCCCTGGAGAGCGGCCGCGTCACGCCCGACACCGTCGTCTCCACGGCGCCGCGCAGCGTGAACATCAGCGGCTGGTCGCCCAGCGACCACACGCCGCGCGATGCCATGACGGTGACCCAGGTCATTCAGCGCTCCAGCAATATCGGCGTGGTCAAGCTGGCCATGCAGATGCCGCCGCGCGAGATGCACGAGCTCTACACCGCCATCGGCCTGGGCCAGCGCCCGCAGCTGGACTTCCCCGGTGCCATCACCGGCAAGCTGCGGCCCTACAAGGCCTGGCGGCCGATCGAGCAGGCCACCATGTCCTATGGCTACGGTCTGTCGGCCTCCTTGTTCCAGCTGGCCCACGCCTATACCGTGTTCGCGCGCGATGGCGAGGTCATCCCCCTGACCATGATGCGGCGTCCTGCCGGCGAGCAGGTGCATGGCATCAAGGTGTTTTCGCCCAAGACGGCCGAGACCATGCGCGGCATGCTGGAGATGGCCGCCGCCCCCGGTGGCACGGCGCCCCAGGCCATGGCGGCCGGCTATAGCGTGGGCGGCAAGTCCGGCACGGCCCACAAGCAGGAGGGCAAGGGCTATGCCGGCAATAAATACCGCTCCTGGTTCGTGGGCATCGCGCCCATCAGCCGGCCCCGCATCATCGTCGCGGTGATGCTGGACGAGCCCAGCGCCGGCAAATACTTCGGTGGTGCGGTGGCCGGTCCGGTGTTCAGCCAGGTGGTCTCGCAAAGCCTGCGTCTGATGGCGGTGTCGCCCGATCTGGAAGTCAAGCCGCAAATCGTGGCCAAGACCCCGGTCGAAGCTGTGGAAGAGAGTTTTTGATGTTGACGAAATTGAAATCCCCCGAAGCCGCCGCCCGCTGGCTGCAGGAATGGACCACCGGCGCGCTGCGCACCGACAGCCGGGCCGTGCAGCCGGGTGATGCCTTCATCGCCTGGCCCGGCTATGCCCGCGATGGCCGCGAGTTCGTGGCCGCCGCGCTGGCCGCCGGTGCCGCCACCTGCCTGGTGGAAGACGAGGGGGTGGAGAGCCATGGCTTTGTCGACGCCCGCGTGGCCTCGCTGCCCGGGCTCAAGAGCAAGACCGGCCTGATCGCCGCTGCCTACTACGGCCAACCCGCCAAGGCCCTGGACGTGATCGCCACCACCGGCACCAATGGCAAGACCTCGACCGCTTGGTGGATGGCTCAGGCCCTGAGCCTGCTGGGCCAGCGCTGCGGCATCGTCGGCACGCTGGGCGTGGGCGAACCGCCTGTTCCCGGCCAGGCCTCCACAGCTGCGGCCATCGAATACACCGGCCTGACCACTCCCGACCCCGTGCTCCTGCAGCAGGGCTTTCGCCGCATGGCGGACCAGGGCTTTGCGGCCTGCGCCATCGAGGCCTCCAGCATAGGTCTGAAGGAACACCGTCTGGCCGGCAGCCAGCTGCGCGTGGCCTTGTTCACCAACTTCACCCAGGACCATCTGGACTACCACGGCAGCATGGCCGCCTACTGGGCCGCCAAGCGCGAGCTCTTTGACTGGCCCGGCCTGCAAGCCGCCGTGCTGAATCTGGACGACGCCAAGGGGTCTGAGCTGGCGCTGGAGCTGCAGGGCAAGCTGGATCTGTGGACCTATGCCCTGGGCGAGCGGGGCGCGCGCCTGTCCGCCCATGATCTGCATTACCGCGCCGGCGGCCTGGCCTTCACCCTGCGCGAGCAGGGCGGGGCCGAACTGCGGGTCGAGACCGGTTTGATCGGCGATTACAACGTCGCCAATCTGCTGGCCGTGCTGGGCGGCTTGCGCGCCCTGGGCCACGGCCTGGCGGATGCCGCCCGGGTGGCGGCCCAGGTCACGCCCGTGCCCGGCCGCATGCAGCGGGTGGGTTCGGGCAGCGAGCTGCCCCAGCTGGTAGTGGACTACGCCCACACGCCCGATGCGCTGGACAAAGCCTTGAGCGCCCTGGCGCCGCTGGCCGCGGCACGAGGCGGGCGCTTGAGCGTGGTGTTCGGCTGCGGCGGCAACCGCGACCGCACAAAGCGTCCGGCCATGGGGGCCATCGCTGCCGCCAAGGCTCAGCGCATCATCCTGACCAGCGACAACCCCCGCAAGGAGGCGCCCGAGGCTGTGCTGGCCGATATCGCTGCCGGTGTGCCTGCCGACGCGCCCTATCAAATCATCGAGGACCGCCGCGCCGCCATCGAGCAGGCCGTGCAGCAGGCGGGCAGCCGCGACGTCATCCTGGTCGCCGGCAAGGGCCATGAGGACTATCAGGAAGTGGCCGGCCTGCGCCATCATTTCTCCGATGTGGAAGAGGCCCGTGCCGCCCTGATCCGGAGGGCCGGCCTGTGAGCGCCCATCCCTTGATGACGCTGGGCCAGGCCCATGCGCTGCTGCATGCCTTGCTGCCCGAGGCGCGCCTGGTGGGCGACGCCGGCATCGCCATCCAGCGCGTGCACAGCGACAGCCGCACGCTGGCGGCGGGCGACCTCTTCGTCGCCTTGCGCGGCGAGCGCTTCGACGCTAACGATTTTCTTGCGCAGGCTGCGGCCGCCGGTGCCGTCGCCGCCCTGGCCGAGCGCGGCCTGGCCGAGGCCGGCCTGGCCGGCATCCTGGTGCCCGATGCCAAGCAGGCCCTGGGCCTGCTGGCCCAGGCCTGGCGCGCCCAGCTGCAATTGCCGCTGATCGCCGTTACCGGCAGCAATGGCAAGACCACGGTGACCCAGATGATTGCCAGCATTCTGCGCAGCTGGCATGGCGAGCAGGCCCTGGCCACGGCCGGCAATTTCAATAACGAGATCGGCGTGCCCCTGACCGTGCTGCGCCTGCGCCAGGACGAGCATCAATGGCACCGGGTGGCGGTGCTGGAGCTGGGCATGAACCACCCCGGCGAGATCGCGCCGCTGGCGGCCATCGCCCGGCCCACCGTGGCCCTGGTCAATAACGCCCAGCGCGAGCATCAGGAATTCCTGCAGACCGTGGCAGCCGCCGCACGCGAGAACGGCGCCGTCATCGAGGCCCTGGGCGATAGCGGCGTGGCCGTGTTCCCCGCCGATGATGACTGCGCCCCCATCTGGGCGGCCCAGGCCGGCCCGCGCGGCCATCTGAGTTTTGCCCTGCAAGGCCCCGCCGATGTGCGGGGCAGCGCCCGCTGGCAGGAGGCCGGCCACTGGGCGCTGGAGATTCAGACGCCGGCCGGTGCGATTCCCGTCGCCCTGGCCGTGGCCGGTCTGCACAATGTGCGCAATGCCCTGGCCGCCACCGCCTGCGCCCTGGCGGCCGGTGCGCCGCTGGCGGTGATACAGCGCGGGCTGGAGAGCTTCCGCCCCGTCAAGGGCCGCTCCCAGCTGCGCCGGGTCGAGCACGCCGGCCAGGCCCTCAATCTGATCGACGACAGCTATAACGCCAACCCCGACAGCGTGCGTGCCGCCATTGAGGTGCTGGCCGATCTGCCGGGCGCCTCCTGCTTGATCCTGGGCGATATGGGCGAGGTGGGTGATCAAGGCCCATCCTTCCACGCCGAGGTCGGCGCCTACGCGGCCCAGCGGGGCTTGCAAGCCCTGTGGACCGTGGGCAGCGCAACAGCGCATGCGGCCGCCGCTTACGGCCCGGCGGCACGGCATTTCGAGACGGTGGCCGATTTGATCGCCGCCCTCACAGACAAGGAACAAGCACCTCGGGTGCAGAACATCGTGGTCAAAGGATCGAGATTCATGCGGATGGAACAGATCGTCGCCGTGTTGGCGGGCGACACAGAGCAGGGCAATTCACATGCTGCATAGTTTGGCGATCTGGTTGCAAAGCATGTACCCCGAGCTGGGGTTTTTGCGGGTCTTCCAATACCTGACCTTCCGCGCCGTGATGGCGGCCATGACGGCCTTGCTGATCGGCCTGGCCTTCGGCCCCTGGGTGATACGCCGGCTGACCGAGATGAAGATAGGCCAGCCCATACGCGAATACGGCGTGCAACAGCATCTGGCCAAGAGCGGCACGCCCACCATGGGCGGGGTGCTGATCCTGATCGGCATCGCCGTCTCGACCCTGCTGTGGTTTGACTGGAGCAACCGCTTCGTCTGGGTGGTGATGGTCGTGACCCTGGGCTTCGGCGCCGTCGGCTGGGTGGACGACTGGCGCAAGGTGGTGGACAAAAACCCCGAGGGCATGAAGAGCCGCGAGAAGTTTTTCTGGCAGTCGCTGATCGGCCTGTTCGCTGCTCTCTACCTGGCCTTCAGCGTTTCGGAGACCTCTTTTCTGGGCGTGGTCCAGCTCTTCTTCCGCTGGATCAGCAGTGGCTTCTCGACCGAGCTGCCGCCGCGGGCCGACCTGATCGTGCCCTTCTTCAAGACGGTCAGCTATCCGCTGGGCGTGTTCGGCTTCATCGGCCTGTCCTACTTCGTCATCGTGGGCACCAGCAATGCGGTGAACTTCACCGACGGCCTGGACGGCCTGGCCATCATGCCGGTGGTGATGGTGGGCTCGGTGCTGGGTCTGTTTGCCTACCTGACCGGCTCGACGGTGTTCTCCAAATACCTGCTGCTGCCCTATATCCCGGGCGCCGGCGAGCTGCTGATCTTCTGCGCCGCCATGGCCGGCGCGGGCCTGGCCTTTCTGTGGTTCAACACCCACCCGGCGCAAGTCTTTATGGGCGATGTGGGCGCGCTGTCGCTGGGCGGGGCCCTCGGCACGGTGGCCGTCATCACGCGCCAGGAGATTCTGCTGGGGCTGATGGGCGGCATCTTTGTGGCCGAGGTCTTGTCGGTGATGTTGCAGGTGACCTGGTTCAAATACACCAAGCGCAAATACGGCACCGGCCGCCGCATCTTCAAGATGGCGCCGCTGCACCACCATTTCGAGAAATCGGGCTGGAAGGAGACGCAGGTGGTCGTGCGCTTCTGGATCATCACCATGCTGCTGTGCCTGATCGGCCTGGCCAGCTTGAAGCTCCGCTGAGGCAGGCGATGAGAAGCTACCAAGACCGCCACGCGCTGATCCTGGGCCTGGGTGACACCGGCCTGGCGATGGCCGTCTGGATGAATCGTTTGGGCATTGCCAGCATTCGCGTCTGGGACTCGCGCGCCAACCCGCCCCAGCTGGCGGCCTTGCGCGAGGCCTTGCCCGAAGCGACGTTTGTCAGCGGCGAGTTCGGCGAGGCCGCGGCCGAGCTGCAGGGCGTGCATCTGCTGCTCAAGAGCCCCGGCCTGTCGCCCCGCGATGCGCGCATCGCGCCCCTGCTCGAGCTGGCGCGCCAGACCGGCGTGCCGGTCTTGGGCGAGCTGGATTTGTTTGTGCAGGCCCTGGCCGATCTGAAGGCCGAGCGCCAATACGCCCCGGCCCTGCTGGCCATCACCGGCACCAATGGCAAGACGACCACCACCTGCATGACCGCCTTGCTGGCCGAGCGAGCCGGCAAGCGCGTGGCGGTGGCCGGCAATATCGGCCCCAGCATGCTGGGCATGCTGGGCCAGGCCCTGGATCTGGAGCCTGCGCCCGTCGAGGAAGCGCCGTTGGCCTTGCCGGAACAGGCGCCGGCCGAACAGGCCGAGGAGGCCTCCGAAGCCGGGGCCGAGGCCGAGCTGAGCGTGGACGCCCCTGCCGCCGAGGCTGCAATCGAGCCGGCTGAATCGCCTGAAGTCGCCGAAGCCGCCGCGCCTGCCGAGGCCGCTCCCGAACAAACAACCATGGAAATGGTCGAGGCCTTGCTGGACGAGGCCCCCCTGCCCATCAAGCCGCCATCGCCCAAGGGCCCGGTGTTCGAGCATCTGCCCGAGGTCTGGGTGCTGGAGCTGTCCAGCTTCCAGCTCGATGGTGTGCAGGGCTTTGAGCCCACGGCCGCCACCGTCCTCAATATCACCCAGGACCATCTGGACTGGCATGGCGATATGGCCGATTACACGCGCGCCAAGGCGCGGGTGTTTGGCGAGCAAGGCCTGATGGTGATCAATCGCGACGATCCCCTGGTCGAGGCCATGGTGCCGGCCGCCGTGCTGGTCAAGCAAGGCCGTGGCCGCGCGGCCAAGAGCGTGTCGCGTCGCGTCACGCGCTTCGGCCTCGACGCCCCCGACCGCCCCGGCGATTTCGGCCTGGTGGAGGAGGGCGGCATGGCCTGGCTGGTGCGGGCTCGCGAGGTGGATGAAACCATCAAGAAAAAGAAGGGCGAGGACGAGGAAGAAATCTCCTTGCAGCGCCTGATGCCGGCCGACGCCCTGCGCGTGCGCGGCCGCCATAACGCCGCCAATGCGCTGGCTGCCCTGGCCCTGGCCAGCGCGGCCGACTGCGCCCTGGCCCCCATGTTGCACGGCCTGCGCGAGTACCGCGGCGAGCCGCATCGGGTCGAGCATGTGGCGACGATAGACGGCATCGACTTCTACGACGATTCCAAGGGCACCAATGTCGGCGCCACCGTGGCCGCCATCAGCGGTCTGGGCGCCGACCGCGAGCCGGCCAAGCTGCTGCTGATCCTGGGTGGCGACGGCAAAGGCCAGGACTTCAGCCCCTTGGTCGCCGGCGTGGCCCGCCATGCGCGCGCCGTGGCCTTGATAGGCCGCGACGGCCCGCAGATCGCCGCAGCCCTGGCCGGGACCGGCGTGCCCATGCAGTCGCATGAAAGCCTGGAGGCCGCCACCGCCTGGTGCCTGGCCCAGGCCCAGGGTTCGGACAGCGTGCTCCTGAGCCCGGCCTGCGCCAGCCTGGACATGTTCCGCAACTACGCCCACCGTGCCGAGGTCTTTGTGGCCGCGGTGCAGGACTTGGCGGCCGAGCGAGGCCTGTCGGCATGAGCGAGCAGGGCGCCAGCGTCCGGCCAGGCCTGCTGGAGCGCCTGCGTGGCCTCGTGGGCGGCGAGGGCTCGGCCAAGGAAAAAGTGCCGGTGCGGGACTGGGTCTCCACTTCGGCCGGCCAGCCCACACAGATCCAGGGCCTGGACCTGACGCTGATCTGGGTGGTGCTGGCCTTGATGGGCCTGGGCCTGCTGATGGTTTACTCGGCCTCCATCGCGATGCCGGACAACCCGCGCTTTGCCAAATACATGCCGACGCATTTTTTGATCCGCCACATCGTGGCCATCTGCTTCGGCCTGGTGGCGGCGCTGGTGACGGTGATGGTGCCCGTCAGCAACTGGGAGCGCTGGGCGCCCTGGTTGTTTGTGCTGGCCTTGGTTCTGCTGATCCTGGTCTTGATTCCCGGCGTGGGCAAGGTGGTGTACGGTGCGCGGCGCTGGCTGCCGCTGGGGGTGATGAACTTCCAGCCCTCGGAGCTGGCCAAGTTCGCCATCGCCATGTATGCGGCCAACTACATGATGCGCAAGATGGATGTGAAGGAGAACTTCTTCAAAGCCGTCTGGCCCATGGTTGTGGCCCTGGGCGTGGTGGGTGTGCTCTTGCTGGCCGAACCGGATATGGGCGCCTTCATCGTGATCGCCGCCATCGCCATGGGCATCCTCTTTCTGGGCGGTGTGAACGGCCGCATGTTCTTCCTGATCGTGGCCGTGCTGGTGGGCGCTTTTGTGCTGATGATCACCTTCAGCGAATTCCGCCGCGAGCGCATCTTTGCCTATCTCAACCCCTGGGACGAGAAATACGCCCAGGGCAAGGCCTATCAGCTGACGCATTCCCTGATCGCACTCGGCCGCGGCGAATGGTTCGGCCAGGGCCTGGGCTCCAGCGTGGAGAAGCTGCACTATCTGCCCGAGGCGCATACCGACTTTCTGCTGGCCGTGATCGGCGAGGAGCTGGGCTTTCTGGGCGTGGCCACCGTCATCCTGGGATTTTTCTGGCTCTCGCGCCGGCTCTTCCACATCGGCCGCCAGGCCATTGCCCTGGACCGCGTGTTCGCCGGCCTCTATGCCCAAGGCATAGGCATCTGGATGGGCGGCCAGGCTTTTATCAATATGGGCGTGAATCTGGGCGCCCTGCCTACCAAAGGACTGACTTTGCCCCTGATGAGTTTTGGAGGGTCGGCGATTCTGATGAATTGCGTGGCGCTCGCGGTGGTGTTGAGGATTGATATTGAAAACCGGCAACTCATGCGCGGAGGCCGCGCATGACGTCCAAACACTTGGTCATCATGGCCGCTGGAACCGGCGGCCACATCATCCCCGGCCTGGCCGTGGCCGAGGAGATGCGTCAGCGCGGCTGGAGCGTCAGCTGGATGGGCACCGAGCTGGGCCTGGAGAACAAGCTGGTGCCGCCCAGCGGCATCCCGCTGGACCGCATGGCCTTCGCCGGCCTGCGCGGCAAGGGTTTGATGCACACCGTCAAGGGTTTGTTCAAGCTGGTGCAGGCCTTTGTGCAGAGCCGCCAGGTCTTTGTGACCCGCAGCGCCGATGCGGTGCTGGGCATGGGCGGTTATGTCTGCTTCCCCGGCGGCCTGATGGCCTGGCTGAGCGGCAAGCCGCTGATGCTGGTGAATGCCGACGCGGCCATGCTGATGAGCAATGCCAGCCTCAAGCACTTTGCGCGGCGCATCGCCTTTGGCTTTGACGGCGCAGCAGCAGCGGCCACGGCCAAGGCGGTGGTGACGGGCAATCCGGTGCGCGCCGAGATCGAGGCCATCGCGCCGCCCGAGCAGCGCTTTGCCGGCCGCAGCGGCCCGCTGCGCATCCTGGTGGTGGGCGGCTCCCTGGGGGCCAAGGCCATCAACGAGGTCTTGCCCAAGGCCCTGGCCCTGTGGCCGGCCGAGAGCCGCCCGCAGGTGCTGCACCAGACCGGCCAGGTCAATCTGGCCGCCGTGCAGCAAGGCTATCGCGAGGCCGGTCTGGCGCTGGGCAATGGTTTGGAGCTGCGCCCCTTCATCGAGGACATGGCCGAGCAACTGGCCCAGGCCGATCTGATCATCTGCCGCGCCGGTGCGGTGACGGTGAGCGAGCTGTGCGCCGCCGGCCTGCCCAGCGTGCTGGTGCCCCTGGTCGTCAGCACCACCTCGCATCAGCGCGACAACGCCCAGTACATGGCCCAGCATGCGGCGGCCATCCACCTGCCCCAGCCCGAGCTGAGCGCGCAAGCCTTGTACGAGTTGCTGCACAGCCAGGACCGCGACAGCCTCTTGCAAATGGCCCAGCGCGCCCGCGCCCTGGCCAGGCCGCGCGCGGCGGCCCGGGTGGCGGACGAGTTGGAGGCTTTGGTGAGTCCTCAATCATGAAACACGCGATCCAACACATTCACTTCGTCGGCGTCGGCGGCGCCGGCATGAGCGCCATCGCCGAGATCCTGCACGATCTGGGCTATACCGTCTCGGGCTCCGACCAGTCGGACAGCGCCACCGCCCAGCGCCTGGCGGGCCTGGGCTTGCGCATCTTTGTCGGTCATGCGGCCGAGCACATCGCGGGGGCTCAGGTGCTGGTCACCTCCACCGCGGTCAAGGCCGACAACCCCGAGGTGATCGCCGCGCGCGCCCGGGGCGTGCCGGTGGTGCAGCGCGCCGTCATGTTGGCCGAGCTGATGCGGCGCCAGCAAGGCATTGCCGTGGCCGGCACCCACGGCAAGACGACCACGACCTCGCTGCTCAGCTCGGTACTGGTCGAGGCCGGCCTGGACCCCAGCTTCGTCATCGGCGGCAAGCTGCTGGCCGCGGGCGCCAACTCGCGTCTGGGCCGGGGCGAGCACATCGTCGTGGAGGCTGATGAGTCGGATGCCTCCTTCCTGCATTTGCTGCCCACGCTGGCCATCGTCACCAATATCGACGCCGATCATATGGAGACCTATGGCCATGACTTCGCGCGCCTGAAGCTGGCTTTTATCGAGTTCCTGCACCGCATGCCTTTCTACGGCGCGGCGGTCTTGTGTGGTGACGATGCCGGTGTGCGCTCCATCATGCCCCTGCTGTCCCGGCCGGTGATCAGCTACGGCATGCAGGCCGGCAACCAGGTGCGGGCCCTGGATGTGCAGGCCCTGGCCGGGGGGCAGATGCGCTTCAAGGTCCGCCGTGAACTCACGCCGGCTCGGGTCTTGCCCGAGCTGGACGTGACGCTCAATCTGGCCGGTAATCACAATGTCCTGAACGCCCTGGCGGTGATTGCCGTGGCCACCGAATTGGAGCTGCCGGACGCACCCATCGTTGCGGCCCTGCAGAAGTTCGGCGGCGTGGGCCGGCGCTTCCAGCGCTACGGCGAGCTGCCCACGCAGGACGGCGGCACATTCGCGCTGATCGACGACTACGGCCACCACCCGGTGGAGATGGCCGCCGTGCTGAGCGCGGCGCGCGGCGCCTTCCCCGGCCGCCGCCTGGTGCTGGCCTTCCAGCCGCACCGCTACACCCGCACGCGCGACTGCTTTGCCGACTTCGTCCAGGTGATGAGTCAGGCCGACGCCGTCTTGCTGAGCGAGGTCTACGCGGCCGGCGAGGCGCCGATTGCCGGCGCCGATGGCCAGGCCCTGCTGCGGGCGCTGCAAGAAAAGACTCAGGTTCCGGCCCTGTGGGTCGAAAACATTGCCGCGCTGCCCAAGGCCATTGCCGGGCAGGCCCGGGCCGGCGATGTGCTGATCGTGATGGGTGCCGGTTCGATTGGCGCCGTGCCCGCCCAGACGCTTGAGTTGTTTGAAGAAGAAATGAAGAGAAGAAGCAAGGACGCTGCGGCATGAGCAATACCATCCCCCCCGTTTCATCCGCCCCGCTGGATCTGAATATCGACGCCAAGGCCTTGGGCAAGGTCGCCGTGCTGCTGGGTGGCAGCTCGGCCGAGCGCGAGGTTTCGCTGACCATGTCGGGTCCCGGCGTCTTGCAGGCCTTGCGTGAGGAGGGGGTGGACGCTCACCCCTTCGATCCCTCGCAGACGGAGTTGGGCGAACTCAAGCGCCAGGGCTTCGAGCGCTGCTTCATCGCCCTGCATGGCCGCGGCGGCGAGGACGGCACGGTGCAGGGCGCGCTGGAGCTGCTGGGCATTCCCTACACCGGCTCGGGCGTGATGGCCTCCAGCATGGCCATGGACAAGATCACCACCAAGCGTCTGTGGCTGGCCGACGGCCTGCCCACACCGCGTTACGTCAAGCTCAAGCGCAAGGACATCAGCCGCGAACGCTGCCTGGCCATCCCCGACGAGCTGGGCCTGCCGGTGTTCGTCAAGCCGCCGCACGAGGGCTCGTCCATGGGCGCCAGCAAGGTGGAGGGTTATTCGCAGATGCAGGAGGCCGTGCAACTGGCCGCCCAGTTCGACGCCGAAATCCTCTGCGAGGAATTCATCGAAGGCCCCGAGCTGACCTGCCCGGTGCTGGGTGAGGGCGAGGCGGCCTTCGCCCTGCCGGTGGTGCGCATCGTGGCGCTCGAAGGCAAGTACGACTACCAGAACAAATACTTCACCAACACCACCCAGTACCTGACCGGTTCCCTGAGCGAGGCACAGGAGCGCGAGGTCCAGGCCCTGGTGTTGGCGGCTTACCGCTCGCTGGGCTGCCGGGGCTGGGGCCGGGCCGACCTGATGCTGCGCGCCTCCGATGGCAAGCCCTTTTTGCTGGAAATGAATACCTCGCCCGGCATGACCTCGCATTCCCTGGTGCCGGTGTCGGCCAAGGCGGCGGGCATTCCTTATTCCAAGCTTTGTCTGTGGCTGCTTGCGCAAGCGCGGCTGGACAACACCCAAGCTTAAGCCGCAGCCTTCATCGCCTATCCAGCCATGCGTGCCAATCACAAAGCCCCCAGCCTCCCGCCGGACATCCGTCTGATGCAGGCGGTGACGGCTTTGCTGCTGGCCGCCTTTGTGCTGGCCTCGGCCGTGCTGGCGCTGCGCTGGTTCAGCCGCCTGCCGGTGTTCGCCATCCGCGCCATCCAGGTCGAGGGCGATGTGAGCCGCAATAGCGCGGCCTCGCTGCGGGCCAATGCCTTGCCCCATTTGTCGGGCTCGTTCTTGAGCATGAGCTTGCAAAGCGGCCGCCGCGCCTTCGAGGCCGTGCCCTGGGTGCGCAAGGCCCAGGTGCAGCGCGTCTGGCCCAATCGCCTGCTGGTCAAGCTGGAAGAACACCAGCCCGCCGCCTACTGGGAAACCAAGGCCGAAGGCGCCGATGCGCAAAGCGACGCCGCCGTGGACCGCCTGCTGGTGAATAGCTATGGCGAAGTCTTCCAGGCCAATCTGGGCGATGTGGAGGATGAAGACCTGCCGGTGCTGGCCGGCCCCAAGGGCAGTTCTGCCGCCATGCTGAAGATGTGGCAGCAGCTGCAAGCCCTCAGCAACAAGCAGCAGGACGGGGTCGACAGGCTGGACTTGTCGGGCCGCGGCTCCTGGCGGGTGACGCTGGAAAAGGGCGCGGTACTGGAATTGGGGCGCGGCAGCGAAGAAGAAGTGCTGGCGCGCTATGGACAATATATGCATGTGATGCCGCAGATCAGCTCGCGCTACCAGGCGCCGGTCTTGTCTGCCGATTTGAGGCATGCGGATGGATTTGCCGTGCGTTTGCGCGGGGTAACAACCCTGGAAAAACCCGGCAAGGCCCGCTGAACCGGATGCGGCCGGTTTCAAGGGGTTTGGCAAGAGGCTGCAGCGATGACGAGAAAACTCTAAGGAAAAAGAGATATGGCCAAGGAATACAAGGATTTGGTCGTCGGATTGGATATCGGCACCGCCAAGATCATGGCGGTGGTGGCCGAGGTGCTGGGCAATGGTGAATTACGCATTGCCGGCTTGGGCGTGGCCACCTCGCACGGCTTGAAGCGCGGCGTGGTCGTCAATATTGACGCCACCGTGCAATCCATCCAGCAGGCCTTGAAAGAGGCCGAAATGATGGCCGACTGCAAAATCAGCCGGGTTTACACCGGTATCACCGGCAGCCATATTCGCGGCCAAAACTCCACCGGCATGGTGATTGTGCGCGACAAGGAGGTCACGCCGGTGGATGTGGCGCGGGTGGTGGAAACCGCCAAGGCCATCAATATCCCCAACGATCAGCGCCTGCTGCTGGTGGAGCCACAGGAATTCGTCATCGACGGCCATGAGGTGAAAGAACCGATTGGTATGAGCGGCGGCCGTCTGGAGGTCAAGGTACATATTGTTACCGGCGCCCAGAGTGCCGCCGAAAACATCGTCAAATGCGTGCGCCGCTGTGGTTTGGAGGTCGACCAACTGGTTTTGAATCCCAGCGCCTCCAGCCATGCCGCGCTGACGCCCGATGAGCGCGACCTCGGTGTCGCCATCGTGGATATTGGCGCGGGCACCACCGATGTCGCCATATTCACCGGCGGCTCGATTCGTCATACCGCCGTCATACCAATCGCCGGTGATTTGATTACCAGCGATATTGCGATGGCCTTGCGCACGCCCACCAAGGATGCCGAGGAAATCAAGGTCGAGCATGGCGTGGCCAAACAATTGCTGGCCGACCCGGCCGATCAGGTGGAAGTCCCTGGTTTGGGCGACAGGGCGCCGCGCATGCTTTCCAAACAGGCTTTGGCGGGCGTGATCGAGCCGCGCGTCGAGGAAATATTCTCCCTGGTCCAGCAAGTCATCCGGGAAAGTGGTTACGAAGAATTGTTGTCTTCCGGAATCGTCCTAACGGGGGGGGCGGCGGTGATGCCTGGCATGATTGAGCTGGCCGAAGACATATTCCTCAAACCGGTGCGCCGCGGGAATCCCACCTATAGCGGTGCGCTGTTCGACATGGTTTCCAACCCGCGTTCCGCCACCGTCATGGGTTTGCTGGAAGAAGCGCGCATGTCGCGCACCCGGGGTTTGAAGGCGGCGCAGCAAGCGGGTTCGATGAAGACCGCTTTCGGGCGCGCCAAGGATTGGTTTCTAGGCAATTTCTAAGCCCGCTGGGGGCAGATTCAGAGCGGCAGGGTTTTGAGGACTTAACTGTCGGGAAACAACGGCAGTAAGTGAAAAAAGAGGGTGACCCCCGTAGTTTTTCACTGCTGTTAACGGCACAATCGGCACAGGAGGTTTGTTATGGCGATCGAAATGATTGAAGAGTTTGACCAAGGCACTCAAATCAAGGTGATTGGTGTTGGCGGTGGCGGCGGTAATGCCGTGGAGCACATGATTGCTCAGGGCGTGCAAGGGGTGGAATTCATCTGCGCCAACACCGATGCCCAAGCGCTCAATCGCTCGAAGGCAGACCAGCTTTTGCAACTGGGCACCTCCGGCCTGGGCGCAGGCGCCAAGCCTGAAAAAGGCCAGGAAGCCGCGCTGGAAGCGGAGGCCCGCATCCGCGACGCCATCCAGGGCGCCAATATGCTCTTCATCACCGCCGGCATGGGCGGCGGCACCGGCACCGGCGCCGCACCCGTGATCGCCCGCGTGGCCAAGGAAATGGGCATCCTCACCGTCGGTGTGGTGACCAAGCCCTTCGAATTTGAAGGCAAGCGCCGCTCCGTCGCCGCCGACGCCGGCCTGGCCGAGCTGGAAGCCAATGTCGACTCCCTGATCGTCGTGTTGAACGACAAGCTGCTCGACGTGCTGGGCGACGACGTCACCCAGGATCAGGCCTTTGCCCACGCCAACGATGTGCTGAAGAATGCCGTCGGCGGTATCTCCGACATCATCCACATTCCCGGCCTGGTCAACGTCGACTTTGAAGACGTCAAGACCGTGATGAGCGAGCCCGGCAAGGCCATGATGGGAACGGCGCAAGCCAGCGGCCCGGATCGCGCCGCCAAGGCCGCCGAAGCCGCCGTGGCCTGCCCGCTGCTGGAGGGCATCGACCTGTCCGGCGCCCGCGGCGTGCTGGTGCTGATCGCCGCGAGCAAGGCCAATTTCAAGCTGAGCGAGTCGCGCAATGCCATGAACGCCATCAAGCGTTACGCCTCCGACGAAGCCCACATCATCTACGGCACGGCCTATGACGAGAGCCTGGGCGAAGCCCTGCGCGTGACCGTCATCGCCACCGGCCTGTGCTCGCAACGTGCGCGTCAGGCCGCACCGCTGCAAGTGGTGCAGCAACAGGTGCAGCTGCGCACCGGTACCGACAATATGCCGGTGCTGACCCAGGCGGTCACCATGGCCGCAGCCGGTGTGGGCCAGGGCGTCAGCGCCGCCGCTCCGGCCATGGGCTCGGCGGCCGGCGTGGGTGCCCTGGGCGCCGGTGGCGACTTCGCTGGCATGAGCGTGCCCAGCGTCTGGCGCAACAGCCGCACGGCCGCCGCCAAGGTGGAAGCCCTGTCGTCCAATGGCATGGACGAAATCGAGATCCCGGCTTTCTTGCGCAAGCAAGCTGACTGAGCCCGCACGGCCAAGCCGGAAGGCTTGGCCCGGTCAGTACCCAACCTCCGCCGAACCCGGTGCATGAGCCTGCCGCTCATGCACCGGGTTTTGTTTTTGGCGCGCACGCTGGCTGCGTGCCCGGCCTGCCAATCCCCCAGAAGACGGGCTTGGGCGCCCGGCGCGGCGACCCCGCAACAAAGCGGCTTGCGCGGCCAAAAGCTCGGCTGTTCGGCGCGGGCCTGTGGCATGCTAGGTGCTTCCCTCTGGCCGCCTGGCGTTCGCATTGAATGCAGTTCCCGATTCTTGATCCCGGTTTGACGATGATGCGGCCGCCCATGCCGGCCGAGCGGCCGCGTGGCCCGGTAGCTGCCCGCCTATGGGCCCGCTGGCTCGGCCTGCTTGCGCTGAGCCTGCTGCTCTGGCTGCCCGCCCAGGCCCAGTCGCGTCTGACGACGCCTCCCGGCGCTGCCAACAAGCAGCTGGGCCAGCAGATGCAAAGCGCCGATCTGGCCGTCAGCTCATGGTCGCGCAGTGATTTGCATGAGTGGTGGGCGGCCTTGCGCTCCATGGATGGCAGCCCCGGCAGCATGCCCGCGCATCTGCAGCCGCCCAGCGACCCGAGCCGCTGGAGCCGGGTGCAACTGCCCGATGTGCGGGGCCGCGATGTGGGCAAGCCCTTTGTCGAAGACCCGCAGTACCAGATGCGTTGGTACCGCTTCCGCTATGCGCCGGCGCAAGGAGGCTGGCCCACCAGCGTTGCCCTGTATATGCCCCGCCTGGTGACCATGGCCGCCGCCGTGCTCGTGCATACCGACGAGGGCTGGCGCCCGGTGTTTGACAATCAGGCGGGTGCACGCGAGCAATGGGTGCGGCCGCTCTGGGTGGTTTTCCCCGCGGCCCTGACGGCCCTGCACCAGGATCAGAGCCTGGAGGTGGTCTTGGCCGTGCCGGCCATCAATGGCACTTTCTACTCGGTCTCCAAGGCCTGGCTGGGCCCGCGTGAAGAGTTGGAAGCCCTCTATCAGCGCCGTTGGGCCCTGCAGATCGGCGTGCCCCAGGCCACTGGCCTGACCCTGGTGGTGCTGGGCCTGTTCTCCTTCACGCTGTGGCTGCGGCGCCGGAACGAGTCGGCCTTTCTGCTGTTCGCGTTGGCCTCGGTGGCTTGGCTGCTGCGCAATCTGCATTACCACGTCGATCTGCCGCGCACCCGGGCGGGCCTGGAGTGGTTCTGGTGGGGCACCCACGCCTCCATGTCCTGGGTGATGTGGCTGACCTTTCTCTTCGTCCTGCGCTTTTCTCGCCGGAGCTCCCCCCGCTTCGAATTCGCGGTGGCGGCGCTGGTCTTGTCGGGGAGTTTTCTGACCCTGCCCTTCTGGCGGCCTATGTTCGATGGCCTGTACTTCCAGCAGTTGGTCAATATGCTGCTGGGGGTTGCCTGCACCAGCTTTGTGGTGGTCGTGGCCCTGCGGGAGCGGCGTTATGGCCTGCGCATGATCGCCTTGTCCCTGGTGCTGAGCCTCTTGCTGGGCATTCACGACTTGCTGCTGCTGGCGGGCTGGGCCTGGCCCGAGCATGTCTATCTGATGCCTTTTGCCACCTTGATTGTGGTCGCCAGTTTTTTGTATGCGCTGCAAAACCGTTATGTGGGCGCCAGCTATGAAGTCGAGATGCTGAATGAGAACCTGGCCCAGCGCCTGGACGCGCAAAGCCGCGAGATGCAGGCCCAGCACGACCGCCTGCGCGAGGCCGAGCGCCAGCAAGCCCTGCTGCTGGAGCGCCAGCGCCTGATGCAGGATATGCACGACGGCCTGGGCTCATCGCTGCTCTCGGCCATGGTGGCGGTGGAGCAGGGCAGCATGGACCAGGACCGGGTGGTCGAGGTCTTGCGCGAGTGTGTGGACGATTTGCGTCTGGTGATCGATTCGCTGGAGCCCATAGGCCATGACCTGGTCTCCCTGCTGGCCACCATGCGTTACCGCCTGGGCAAGCGCCTGCAGGCCGGTGGTTTGACGCTGGAGTGGGATGTGCAGGATTTGCCGCCGCTGGAGTGGCTGGAGCCGCCCGACGCCCTGCATGTGCTGCGCCTGATGCAGGAGGCGCTCAGCAATGTGCTCAAGCATGCACGCGCCAGCCGGGTGCGCATGGTGACCCGCCATCACGGCAGCTATGTGGAGATCCGGGTCGAGGACGATGGCGAGGGCTTCGACATCAACACCGCCCAGCGTGGCCGTGGCCTGAAGAGCCAGCAGCGCCGCAGCCAGCGTCTGGGCGGCTCCTTGCGTATCGACTCCAGCCCCGGTGCCGGCACCCGGCTGAGCCTGCGCCTGCCGGTCACCCGGCCGGAAGCCCCAGGCCAGCAGAGCCCGGCCTGATCGCCGACAATCGTCCCCATGCTGCAACAAAGAACGCTGAAGTCCCTGACCCGTGCCGTGGGCGTGGGCATACACAGCGGGCAAAGAGTCGAGCTGACCCTGCGCCCCGCCGCGCCCGACACGGGCATCGTCTTTCGTCGGGTCGACCTGAACACGCCGGTGGACATCCCGGTGCGCACCGACACCGTCTGCGACACCCGCATGGCCACCACCATCAGCCCGAATGGCGACCCCGGCGGCCCCAAGGTACAGACCATCGAACATCTGCTCTCGGCCTGCGCCGGCCTGGGCCTGGACAATCTCTACGTCGACATCAATGCCGACGAGGTACCCATTCTGGACGGCTCGGCCGCCAGCTTTGTCTACCTCCTGCAAAGCGCCGGCATCGAGCTGCAGAAGGCGGCCAAGAAGTTTTTGCGCGTCAAGAAAACGGTGGAAGTGCGCCAGGGCGAGGGCAAGCGCCTGATGTGGGCGCGGCTGGCGCCCCACCATGGTTACACGCTCAGCTTCGAGATCGAATTCGACAACCCGGCCGTCTCGGCCACCGGCCAGCAATATGTCTTCGACATGGGCTCGGGCCAGTACAAGCGCGAGATCGCGCGCGCCCGCACCTTCGGCATGACCAGCGACATCGAACTGATGCGCTCGCGCGGCCTGACCCTGGGCGGCTCCATGGACAACGCCATCGTGGTGGACGACTACCGCGTGCTGAACGCTGATGGACTGCGTTATGACGACGAATTCGTCAAACACAAAATCCTCGACGCCATCGGCGATATGCAGGTGGTGGGCCATCCCTTGCTGGCCGCCTACACCTCCTTCAAGGGCGGTCACGCGCTGAACAACAAGCTGCTGCGCGCCTTGCTGGCGGATGAGACGGCCTATGACTACGTCACCTTTGAGGATGAGACCAAGGCGCCGCAGGGCTTTGCCAAGCTGGCACCGGCTTGGTGATGGCAATCAGCCAGTCTCAGCTGACCAAACTCGGTGAGCGGCTGAAGAAGGAGCCGCTGGAAGAGGCGGACTTGCGGATGCTGGACGAGTACCGTCGTTCGTTTGGCGCGGTCAGTGAAATGCTGATGCGGGTGCTGCGGGACGAGATGGGTCTGGCGCCCACGGCGCGATCGGCAAAGTCCACTCTGGCCATTGTTGACAAGCTGCGCCGCCAGTCGATTCGTTTGGGGCAGATTCAGGACATTGCGGGGTGTCGGGTGATCGTGGCCGATATGGCGGAGCAAGATCGGGTTCTGGCGGAAATCTCCCAAAGGTTTTCGGGGGCCATCGTTGACGACAAGCGTGAACGGCCGACCTTTGCTTACCGCGCCCTTCATGTCATCGTCAAGCATGACGCCTATCTGGCGGAGATGCAGATTCGAACCCAGCTGCAGCACCTATGGGCTTCGCTATCTGAAAAGTTGGCCGATATTCATGGACACGAAATTAAGTACGGACGGGGCCCTGAGTGGCCTCGATCAGCCTTGTCTTTGTTATCGGCCTTGGTGCATAAGCACGAAACACAAGAGTTGAAGTTCTTTGAGCTCGACCGCCAGCGCGCCTTGGATCTCAGGACCATCGCGGATGAATCGTTCAACGAAGAGTGGACGCTCTACATTCAGGACATCGAGGAAAATCGGGCTATCTTGCTTCGCTACCTGACTGAATTCCTCTCTGATCCACAAAAAATGAATGCAGGAAAATCGTGATCTTCCTACTTGAATACGATCGACACAGGGGTGTACTGGCGAGCATTAAAAGCTATGCCGATGTCGAGCGCGAGGCCGCCGAAATGGCGCGTTTGAATCTTGAGTTGGATCTGAACAGGCGCGCATTGATGCACGAAGTTGTCTTGCTTGAAGCTGCTGATGAACAAGCCCTGCGCCTGACTCATGGCCGGTATTTTGAAAGCCTGCAGCAGATCGCTGCGGCGGGTATTCGTTCCAATGAAAAGGTCATGCCAAATGTCCGTTGAGGAGGCGATTTCACCGTGATGATCTTCCGCCTCGTCGTCGGCCTGCTGTTGTTCGCGGGCGTGCTTTGCTTTGCGCTTTACATCGCCACCGGCCAGGTCAGCTGGCGCCAGCGTGGCCTCGTCATCGTCAAATGGACGGTGTTGGCCGGCCTGGGCTTCTTCGCCATGCTGATCCTGGAGCGGCTGGCTATCTTGCTATGAGGGCAGGGCGGCCCGGAGACCGCCCTGCTGACCCCGCCATGCTCACTGCGGCGTGTACGTCACCGTCAGCCGGTAGCTGCCCGCGCTATAGCCCTTGAGCAGCACATAGACCTCGGTATTGGTCGCGCTGTTGACGCTGCAGCTCTCGCTGGCCGTGTTGCCATCGCTCTTGCAGTCATAGCTGCTGGTGCTGGCGGCCCCGCCTTTCTTGACGAATAGATCGATATCGCCCGTGCCCGTGGTGCTGGCCTTGAGCGTGCCGCCTGCCTTGAGCTTGAAGGGGCCGAAGCTGCGCGTCTGATTGAGCGTCAGGTTGCCGCTGAAATTCTCGGTCTTGTCGGCAGGGGGCGTGACGGCCGGGCCGTCCGCGCCCAGTTCCACCGCGTAGGCCAGGGCCATGCGGGCAAACTTGAGCGAATGGTCGGCCTGGTTGCCGCTATTGGCGTAGGTGTCGTTGGCGCTGTGGATATAGGGGTTGTCGGCCGCGAAGGAGGACTCGAAGGGCATGCTGGTGGCATAGCCCTGGGCGTTCCAGGAGGCATGGTCGGAGCAGGCATAACCGCAGCGATCAGTGCCAATCTTCAGCGTGGGCAGATAGGTCTGGATCAGCTGGCTCAGGAACTGGTTCTGCCCCGCATCGGTGTAGTCGCTGAAGAGGTAGATGTCGTTGGCCGCACCCTTGTAATTGGTCATGTCCAGCTGGATCACGCCCACCACATTGGCATTCTGGTTGGCAAGGCTCTTGGCGATTTCCTGCGAGCCGCGCAAGCCCACCTCCTCGGCGGCATAGGCCATGAATTTGAGCGTGCGGCGCGGTTTGAAATTGCTGGCCACCAGGCTGCGGATGATCTCGGTCAGGCTGGCCACACCGGAGGCATCGTCATCGGCGCCGGGGGCGCGGGTGCTCTCGCCGGTATTGGCACCGGCGATGGAGTCCAGATGGGCGCCCAGCACCACCAGCTCGCTGGCGTTGTCCGTGCCCTTGAAGGTGGCGATCACCGATTTCTGCGCCCAGCCCGGGTGATTGAACTGCTCGACCGTGATGTCGCTGCGCCCGGCGGCCAGATTGCTCCAGCGGGTCTTCAGCCAGTTCGAGGCGGCCACCCCGCCGCTGCTGGTGTAGTAGCGGTTGGTGTGGGCCGACAGGTCCAGAATGGTCTGGCCGATATTGCTGGCCTGCATCTGGCTCAGCATGGGCGTCACCAGGGCTTGCTGGTCGATGACATAGCTGGGTTTGCTGGCTGCCAGCAGCGCTTGCTGCCTCGGCCGGCTCAGGCGCTGCAGGCTGCGCAGGCCGTCCTCCTTGCTGGCGTGGAATAGATAGCCGCCGCAACGGCGCAGGCTCTGGTGCACGGCCTCGGACAAATCGGCCAGGCCGGCCTCATCCACCTCGACCAGATGGACTTGCTCCAGCGCCGCCGCGCCTTCCAGGCTGGCGCCCGGCATGAGCGCCGGGGCCGGGCCCGAAGCCAGGGCGGCGACCGAGGCCTCGCTGCGGGCCTTGAGCCTGGGCAGTTTTTGCAGCTGCTGGTAGGCCGCGTCGCCCAGGCTGATCCAGATCCGCTGGCTGCTGCTGCTGACGCTGGCGGCGGCTGGCGTGGCCTGGGCATTGCTCAGCAGCAGGCTGCCGAGGGTGATGGCAATGAGGGTTTTCAGAGGGTGCATCGTGTTCTCCGGATTTCTCCAAATGGGTGGTTGAAGGCCGCGGTTCCCGCAAAGCCCGGTCCCCTTGTTCTGGGGTCGGTCGGCTGAATCCTGCTGGCGACGGCACTTTTCGCAGGCCTCCGGCGGCTTGTAAATACCGAGTTACGTACCTGTCAGATATGACAGCTTGTGCGCTGATCGCCCGTGCCTAGGATGCGCCCCACGGGTCCGCCCTGGGGCGGCTCGCACGTGGCGGTGGCCGGCCTGTGATCCAGGTCTGGCGCCGCTGCGGCCCGCCTCCGCCCTGCGGCAGGCAGGTGTCCAGGGATTGAAAAAACCACTTCGAAACCAAGGAAATCATGATGAGATCACCCCAATTTGGCGCGCTGCGCCTCAGCCTGCTGGCGGCTCTCTCGGCCCTGGCCTGCCAGGCCATGGCTGCCGAGCGTGTGGACCTGAATGGTCAGGACTTGCAGCGCAGCGGCATCACCGCCCTGCGCGGCGGCAGTGGCCCGGCCGCTGCCCTGGGCCTGGCGGCCGAGGAGTTGCAGCCGCTGCGCAGCCAGAGCTATGCCAACGGCCTGGTGGTTACCCGCCATCAGCAGTTGTACAAAGGCGTGCCCATCTGGGGCGAGGCGGTGGTGGAGCATGCCTCCGCCAGGGCCCAAACCAGCAACTTCAGCGGCGCCCTGGTGCGCAATCTGGTGCAGGACCTGGCGCATACCCAGCCCAGCCTGTCGCAGGCCGCGGTGCTGAGCCAGGCCAAGGGCTTGCACGGCGCCAGCGGCGCCCGTTCCGCTGCCCTGAGCACGAATGAGCAGGTCAAGCTCTTCATCAAGCTGGATGAGCGCAATGTGGGCAAGCTGGTCTATCTGGTGTCTTTCGTGGACAGCAGCGATGGCCAGCACCCCAGCCGCCCCCACTTCCTGATCGACGCCAATAGCGGCGCGGTGCTGGAGCGCTGGGAAGGCCTGAACCACCGGGACGCGACCGGCCCCGGCGGCAATGCCAAGACCGGCAAGTACGAGTACGGCACGACGTATGGGCCCCTGGTGGTCACCGACGACTGCCAGATGAATAGCGGCAATGTGATCACCGTCGATCTGCGCGGCGGCAGCAGCGGCACCACGCCCTTCAAGTTCAGCTGCCCGCGCAATGAGTACAAGCTGACCAACGGCGCCTACTCGCCGCTCAACGACGCGCATTACTTCGGCAATGTGGTCTTCAATATGTACCAGGGCTGGTTCGGCCTGCGGCCCATCAGCCAGACCTTGTACATGAAGGTGCATTACGGCAGCAATTACGAGAATGCCTTCTGGGACGGCACGGCCATGCACTTCGGCGACGGCGCCAGCACCTTCTACCCCCTGGTGTCGCTGGATGTCTCGGCCCACGAGGTCAGCCACGGCTTTACCGAGCAGAACTCGGGCCTGGTCTATGCCAAGCAATCGGGCGGCATGAACGAGGCCTTCTCCGATATGGCGGGCGAGGCGGCCGAGTTCTTCATGAAGGGCAGGAATGACTGGCTGGTGGGCAGCGAGATCTTCAAGGCCAGCGGTGCCTTGCGCTATTTCGCCGACCCGACCCGCGACGGCCGTTCGATCGGACACGCCAGCAATTACAACGACAGCCTGGACGTGCACCTGTCCAGCGGCGTCTACAACAAGGCCTTCTATCTGCTGGCCACCAAGGCGGGCTGGAACACGCGCAAGGCCTTCGAGGTGATGGTCGACGCCAACCGCCTGTACTGGACGGCCAATAGCACCTTCAACCAAGGCGCTTGCGGGGTGGAGAAAGCCGCCACCAACCGGGGTTATGCCGTGGCTGATGTGACCTCGGCCTTCGCCGCCGTGGGTGTCAGCTGCGCGACCCAGCCGCCGACGGGCACGGCCCTGAGCAAGGGCGTGGCGCAGACCGGCATCAGCCTGAGCAAGGGCGCGAGCAAGCTCTACACCCTGGTCGTGCCTGCCGGCGCCAAGAACCTGACGTTCAAGCTCTCCGGTGGCACGGGTGACGGCGATATCTATCTGAAGTTCGGCAGCGCCCCGAGCACGACTTCGTATGAGCTCAAGTCCGACGGTTCGAGCAATAGCGAGACCATCACGGTGGCCACGCCCAAGGCCGGCACCTACTATCTGCTGCTGAGCGCCTATGCGACCGTCGGCAGCACCAGCCTGGTCGCCAACTACAACTAAGAGCCGCGCCGCAAGGCAGCAAGGCCGGGCCTGGCGCCCGGCCTTTTTCTTATTTTCCTTTTCGCTACTCGCTCAAGTCCTGCAACTGCACCAGGCGCTGGTAAATGCCGCCCTCCCGCGCCATCAGCTCCTCGTGCCGGCCACGCTCGGCCAGGTGGCCGTGGTTGAGCACGATGATTTGATCGGCCGCGCGGATGGTGGAGAGCCGGTGGGCGATAGCCAGCACCGTCACTCGGCCGCGCAAGGCCGCCAGGGCCTCGCTGACGATGCGCTCGGTGGCGCTGTCGATATTCGAGGTGGCCTCGTCCAGGAACAGGATCTTGGGCGCGCCGGCCAGGGCGCGGGCCATGGCGATCAGCTGCTTCTGGCCGGTGGAGACGCGGGCCCCGCCCTCGCCCAGCATCGTGTCATAACCTTGAGGCAGGGCGGATAAAAACTCGTCGATGCGGGCGGCTTGCGCCGCGGCGCGCAGCTGGGCCTCGGGGATGTCGCGGCCCATGGCGATGTTCTCGCGCGCCGAGGCCGCCATCAGATAGGGCTCTTGCGGCACCAGGCCGACGGCGGCGCGGAAGGCGGCGTCCGGGATGCTGGCCAGGGCCTGGCCGTCGATGCGGATGCCGCCCAGCTGCGGCGTGTAAAAGCGCAAGAGCAGCGAGAGCAGGGTGGACTTGCCGCTGCCGGTGTGGCCGACGATGCCTACAAAGGAGCCGGCCGGAATCTGTACATTCAACTCATGCAGCACGGGCCGCTCGGGCGCGTAGCCGAAGCTGAGCTGCTCGATCTCGATTTGGCCTTGGGTAATCGGCCGGCCGTTGGCGCTGGCCACGACGGGCGCGGTCTCTTGCAAAAGGCTGCGCACCCGCGCGGCCGCCACCATGGACTGCTGCAGCTGGCCGAACTGCATGGTGATCTGGATCAGCGGCTCCACCACCCGGGCGATATAGCTGAGGAAGGCGTAGAGCAGGCCCACCTCCAGGCCCGACATCTCGCGCCGGCCAAAGCCGTAGATGACGGTCACCAGCAGCAGCACATTGAGCAGGTCCAGGGCCGGGCGCAGGAGCCAGGCATTGGCGCGCAGCTCTTTCTGGCGCGCCTCGAAGTGGGCGGTGTTGGTGCTGCCGAAGCGCTGGCCAAAGCGCTGGGCCGCACCGGCCGCCTGCAACATGGCCATGCCGGCCATGCTCTCGGCCATCTGGGCATTGATTTCGCTGCGCAGCTGGCGGGCGCGGGCCACGGCCGGCGCGCTCAGGCGCTGGTAGAGCAGGATGATGATCAGCATGGCCGGGATCAGGGTGGCGACGATCAGCATCAGCCGCCAGTCCAGCCAGGCCATCGCGACCAGCGAGCCCAGCACCACGATGCTGGAGTCCAGCATCACGTACAGCACCTGGCGATACAAGGTGTTGACCGCCTCGCTGTCATTGGTGACGCGGCTGACCAGCTGGCCGGTGATGGCGCGGTCGAAAAAAGCCATGGGCAGGGCCAGCACATGGGCGTAGACCTGCTCGCGCAGGCGCAGCACCGAGCGCTGGGCCACGCCGGCCATGCGGCTGAGCTGGGCGTAACGTATCCAGCTGGCCACCCAGCCGCAGGCCAGCAAGGCGATCAACAGCCCGGCCATGGCGGGGAGGTCGAACTGGCGCGGCAGCAGATGGGCGTCGATGAACTGCTTGCCGATGATGGGCCCCAGCGCCTCCAGCCCGGCGGCCACCAGCAGCCACAGCACGCCCCACAGCATGGTGCGCTTCTCGGGCCTGGCGGCGTCCAGCAGCAGGCCGACCGAGGCCCAGGGCCGCTCGTCTTTTTTTGTTTCTTCAGAGGGCATCAAGGCTGGCCTCCAGTTGTTGATAACGCCATTGGCTGGCGTACCAGGCGCCGGCCTCCAGCAGCTGGGCATGGCTGCCCTGTTCGCTGATGCGGCCCTTGCGCAGCACGGCGATCTGGTCGGCCTCCATCACGGCGCTGAGGCGGTGGCTGACGATGATGACGCTGCGCTCGGGGCGCGCCTGGCGCAGCTCGCGCAGATGATCGAGGATCTGCGTCTCGGTGCCGGTGTCCACGGCCGACAAGGCGTCGTCCAGCAGCAGAATGGGCGCCTCGGACAGCAGGGCGCGCGCGATCGCCACCCGCTGGCGCTGGCCGCCGGACAGGGTCACGCCGCGCTCGCCCACCTCGGTCTCGTAGCCCTGGGGCAGGCGGGCAATGTCCTCGTGCACGGCCGCCATGCGGGCGGCCTGTTCGACCTCGGCGCGCGTGGCCCCGGGGCGGGTCAGGGCGATGTTCTCGGCGATGGAGGCCGAGAACAAAAACGGCTCTTGCGGCACCCAGGCGATGGCGGCGCGCAGGCTTTGCAGGCTGATCTCGGCCAGGTCATGGCTTTGCCCACCCGCACTTACCGCGATGCGGCCTTGGCTAGCTTCGAACTGGCGCAGCAGCAGATTCAGCAGGGTCGATTTGCCCGCTCCCGTGGGGCCGACCAGGCCCAGGGTCTGGCCGGGCCGCAGCTGCAACTGGATGTCTTGCAAGGCCGGCTGGCCGGCCCCGGCATAGCTGAAGCTCAGATGTTCAAAGCTCAGCCCGGCCTGCGCCGGCATAGGGTGCAGGCCCTTGTCCTCCAGGCTCAGCGGCGCTTCGAGCACCGGCAGCAAGCGGTCCCAGGCGGCGCGGCCGCGCTCCAGCAGGGACAGCACCCAGCCGGCGGCAAACATGGGCCAGATCAGCTGGCCCAGATACATGGTGAAGGCCGTCAGCTGGCCGATGCTCAGCTCCTGCCTGGCCACCAGCAAGCCGCCCAGACCCAGGGCGATGACGGTGGCCGCGCTCAGCGTCATGCCCACGGCCGGCTCGTAAGCCGCCTCCCAGCGCTGGGCCTGGTAGCTGGCCTCGCCGGCGCTGGCCGCCAGCGTGCGGAACTGGCCGCTATTGTGCTCGGCCAGGCCCAGGGCGCGCAGGGTGCGCACGCTGGCCAGGCCTTCCTGCACATGCTGGTTGAGCTTGGAGAAACGCGCGAGCGAGCTTTGCCAGGCCTGGTGGATGTGGTCGGAGATGCGCCAGAAGGCCAGCGCCATCAGCGGGAAGGGCAAGAGCGCCGCCAGGCCCAGGCGCCAGTCCACCCCCACGGTCATCATCAGCAGCACCAGCACCAAGGTCAGCGTGCCGTCAAAGGCGGCTAGCAAGGCCTCGCCGGCGGCCATCTCCACGGCGTCCACATCGTTGGTGGCCAGGGCCATCAGATCGCCGCTGCGCTTGGCCTGGAAGAACACCGGGCCTTGCAGGGTGAGCCGGGCATAGAGCTGGGTGCGCAGCTGCTGGCCCAGGCGGTAGGCGGCGGCGAACAAGGCCAGGCGCCAGCCCACCCGCAGCAGATAGATGGCGGCGCCGGCCGCCACCAGCAGACCCAGCTGCTGCAGCAAGACCTGACCCTGCAGGGCGCCGGCCACCATGCCGTCCACCACATGGCCCACCTGGCGCGGGATCCAGGTGCTCAGCACGGCGATGCAGGCCAGCATCAGGGCGGCGGCGGCATAGGAGCGCCAATGCCGGCGTACAAAGCCGAGCAACATTTTGCTTAGGGTCATCGCGCGGGGCCCGCCGCAGGAGGCGGGTGATTGGAGGGCAGCGGCCGATTTTAGGAGGCCTGTGCGCGGGTCGCTGGCCAGTTGGATTTAACCCTTGGCGAGATCCAGTACAGCCAGCGCAGCGTCAAAGTCAAAGCGCTGCAAATGCCTCAGCAAGGTCTCGGTCCGGGTCGGCCCCAGCCAGGTGCGCAGCAAGGGGGTCTGCGCCTCGGCCAGGGCCAGGGCGTCCAGATCGGAGTCCTGCAGCAGCTGGCGCAGCCGCTCTTGCAAGGCCTGGGCGGCGGCGGGGTCGCCGGGCGCGCTGTTCGCGCCGCCGGCTTGCACAAAGAGTTCCACCGTGGCGGCGGTGCCGAAGTAGGCATGCAACTGAGCGAGCACGCTTTGCAAGACCTGGCTCAGTTCCGCCATGCCGCTGCGCAGGGCTTGGGCCTCGGGTTCGGGCTGGCGCAGGGCCTGTTCAAGCGCGGCCGAGGCCCGCGCCAGCGCGCCCATGCCGAAGGTGGCGGACAAGCCCTTCAAGGTATGCGCCAAGCGCTCGCCCTCGGCCCAGTCCTGCCGCTGCAAGGCGCTGCCCAGCTCCTCCAGCGCATGGCCCTGGTTGACGCAAAAGCCTTGCAAGGTGTTGCGCAGCGAGCCGGCGTCGTTGACAAAGCGTGGCAGGGCGGCGGCGATGTCCAGGCCCGGCAGGGCGGCGATCAAGGCCTCGCCCTCGGGGCTGGGCTTGGCGATGAATTTGGACAGGCGCTGCTGTAGGTCCTGGGCCGCGGCCTCCGGGGACAAGCCGGCCGGCTCGGTGTCCGGATCCTGGGGCTTGAGTTCCTTGCCGCTGAACTGGGCGATGTGGCGGTAGAGATTGCCCGGATCCAGGGGCTTGGAAATATGGGCTTGCATGCCTTCGCTGAGGCAGCGCTCGCGCTCTTCGGCCATGGCGTGTGCCGTCATGGCGATGATGGGGAGTGGGTCGAAGCGCGGGTCGGCGCGCAGGCGGCGGGCGGCCTCGTGGCCGTCCATCACCGGCATCTGCATGTCCATGAAGACGATGTCAAAAGGCGCGGGCCCGCTGCGCGTCAGCAGCTCCAGCGCCTCCTGGCCGTTGAGCGCCACCTCGGCGCTGACGCCGACCAGGGCGAACAGCTCGAGCGCGATCTGGCGGTTGATCTCGTTGTCTTCCACCAGCAGCACATGCACATCCTCGAAGCGCAGCCTGGACTCGTGCGCGGCGGGGGCGGGCAGCTTGATCTTGTAGTCGCCGTAGAGGTCCAGCAAGGCGTCGAGCAAGGAGGAGGGGCCGACGGGTTTGTGCAAAAAGCCGTCCACGCCTATGGCCTCGGCGCGGGCGCGGGTTTCCTCCATGCCAAAGGCCGTCACCATGACCAGGCGCGGCGGGTGGCTCAGCGGCATCTCGTGGCGGATGTGCTGGGCGGCCTGCATGCCGTCCACCACCGGCATCTTCCAGTCCAGGAAAACCAGTTTGTAGGGGTCTTGCCCATCGGCGGCGGCCAGCAAATCGTAGGCCGCGAGGGCGGACTGGCAGCTGTCCACCCGCAGCTCCAGGCGCTCCAGCAGGGTGCGCAGAATGCGTTCGGCCACGGGGTTATCGTCCACCAGCAGGGCGCGGGCGCGATGCAGCTGGGGCGGTAGCACGGGGCGGGGCTGGCCGCCCTCGCCGCGGCCGAAGTGGGCGCTGAAGAAGAAGCGGCTGCCTTTGCCCTGCTCGGAGCTGACGTCGATCTCGCCGCCCATCATCTCCACCAGGCGCTTGCTGATGGCCAGGCCCAGGCCGGTGCCGCCGTATTTGCGGGTGGTGGATTCGTCCGCCTGCGAGAAGGCCTTGAACATCTTGCGGCATTGCTCGGGCGACATGCCGATGCCGGTGTCTTCCACGCTGAAGCGCAGCTGCAAGTCCTGGCCACGGTCAAGCAGCAGGCTGATCTCCAGGCCGACCTGGCCCTGCTCGGTGAACTTGATCGCATTGCCGACCAGATTGGTGAGGATCTGGCCCAGGCGCAGGGGGTCGCCGATCAGATGGGCGGGAACGTCCTCGTGCACATCGATCAGCAGCTCCAGGCCCTTGCCGTAGGCGCGCTGGGCGATCACGGTGACAAGGCTGTCCAGCACGGTGCTGAGCTCGAACTCGATCGCCTCCATGGCCAGCTTGCCGGCCTCGATGCGGGAGAAGTCCAGGATGTCGTTCAAGATGCCCAGCAGGGACTGGCCGGAGTGGTGGATCTTGGTGACGTAGTCGTGCTGGCGTGCGTCCAAGCCGGTCTTCAGGCAGAGATGGGCCAGGCCGATGATGGCGTTCATGGGCGTGCGGATTTCATGGCTCATATTGGCCAGGAAGGCGCTCTTGGTTTCGACCGCCGCCTCGGCGATGGTCATGGCCTGCTGCAGCTCCATGGTGCGCTCCTTGATGCGCTGCTCCAGGGTCAGGCGGGCCTCTTCCAGCGCCTGGTTTTTCTCGTGGATGTCGGCGAACAACTCCTCGGTGCTGCGCAGCGCCAGGCATTGGCGGGCCTTGTCCAGGCGCTCGGCGTCGCCAATTTCCAGTGCATCGGCGCCGTCGCCCACCAATAGCTGCAGCTGTTGGCGGCCATCGGCCAGGGTTTGTTGCCGCCGGCCTTCGCAGGCCGGCAGGCGCTCGGCCTCGACGGCCGGCCCTGCATGGTGCAGGGTGTAAGCCAGCTGGCCGCTCATGCTCAGGAATTGCACCCGCACGTCGGAGACCTCGGGCAAGTCCGTGGCCAGACGGGCCAGATGCGAGAACACCACCGCCTGGCGCAGCAGCACGGGGGCCGGCCAGGCCAGGGCACGGCCCATCTCCAGCAGGCGGCGGCGCCCCTGGGTATTGGGCAAGAGGCCGGCCGGGCCGCGGGCGCAGGGTTTGAGCAGGCCCAGATCAATCATGACGGCACCGCACGACCAGGCAGCTGGCGTCGTCGTGGAAACGGCCTTGCTGGCGCACCAGATTGAGCGCGCAATCGGCGGCCGACAGGGTGCGCAGCTTGGCGGCCGGGAAACCGTCGTCGCAGATGGCGTTGGAGGCGAGGCCGTCGGAGGCCAGCACGATCACATCGTCCAGGCCCAGGGTGACGTGGCGCTCCTCCAGCCTTGGCAGGTACTGGCCGATCAGGCCGGGCTTGGAGGGGAAGCTGTGTACCTGATGCTTGTCCACCAGCCAGAGCAAGGGGTTGCCGACGCCGCAATAGCTCAGCAAGGCCCGCCGGCTGTCCAGATGGCAGACCATGCCCACGCCGCTGCCGTGGCCGCGCAAGCGCTTGTCCAGTTGCTGCAGGAAGGTGAGGGGCCGCTCGGCTGCCTTGTCGCCTATCCAGGCCTGGATCTCGCGGGCCACCTTGGCCGCTTGCTCGCCATGGCCCGAGACATCGATCAGGCCGAACAGCAGCCCCTGCGCGCTGGCTTGCGTGAAGAGCAGATCACCCGACTCGGTCTGCCCGAAGCAGGGGAGGCTGTAGCTGCCGTATTCGAGCTTCATCAGCGTCGGCTGAAGCGCGCGGTGACCACGGTGCCCGCCCCCGGCTTGGATTCGATCTTGAAGTGCTCGCTGAGCCGGCGTACCCCGGGCAGGCCCAGGCCCAGGGTGCCGCCGGTGCTGTAGCTGTCGCGCATGGCGACGCTGATATCGGCAATGCCCGGGCCCTGGTCCTGCGCCACCAGCTCGCAGGCGCCGGCCTGCAGATAGGGGTCGAGCAGGCGCAGGCAGAGGCGGCCGCGGCCGGCGTATTTGAGGATGTTCTGGGCCAGCTCGGAGGCCGCCGTCTTGAGCCGGGCGGTGTCGGCCGCCGGGAAGCCGGCCGCGCGCGCCAGATGGTCCACCTCGGCCAGGGCGATCCAGAGGTCCGCCTCGTCGCTGATGATCACCTCGACATCCTTGCCGACCTTCATGGCTTGCGTCCGTAAACAGAGAGGGCCTGCTCCAGCGTGCCGGCCACGCGCAGGCCCCGGGTGTCGGCGCCCAGATTGACCAGCAAGGCCGCCAGCCCGGCCTGCAGGCCGATCAACACGGCGCGGGCGCCCATCAGGTGGATGGTGTCCAGCATCTGGCGCAGGGCGCTGAAGTCCGCCAGGTCCAGCAGGTCCACGCCGGACATATCGATCAGCACCATATGCTGCTCGCTGTGGCCGAGTTGCTGCAGCAAGGGTTGGTTCATGGCCTGCAGGGATTCGGCCGTCATCTCGCCGTGGACGGTGGCGACCAGGCAGCCCGAGACCAGGCTGTAAATGACGTTGGTGGAGGCGTCCAAGGGCTTGGATTCGTTCAGTTGTCGCTGATCTGTTTGACGCTGACGCCGGCAAATTTGAAGGCGATCTCCAGCGCATTGCGCAGGGTGGAGGTGGTGCGCAAATCGTTGACCGGGATGCCCAGCTCCACAATGGTCTGGGCGATGGCGGGCGAGAGGCCGGAGAGGATGCAGACACAGCCCATCAGCTGCGAGGCCTGCACCACCTTGATCAGATGATTGGCCACCGCCGTGTCCACCACCGAGACGCCGCTGATGTCGATGATGAAGACCTTGGCGCGCGACTCGGCGATGCGCGAGAGCGAGGAATGCATGATGTCCTGGGCGCGCCGCGAATCGACCAGGCCAATGATGGGCAGCAACAGAATGCCCTCCCACAGCGAGGTCACCGGGGTGGACATGGCGATCAGGCTGCGGGTCTGCTCGGCCATGCGGCGGCCGAGCAGATGCGAGTAGGTTTCCACCACGGCCGTGGTGTCGAAGTGCACCAGGCGGGTGACGGCGCGGGCGCAGCGGATGTAGTCGTCCGGCGGCAGGGAGTTGTCGTAAAAGTTCTCCAGCAGCATGGCGAGCGACACATCCATCGCGGCGAAGTAGGTGGGCAGGGGCAGGCCGATGCGGGCATGGACCTCGCCGACATCGCGCAGGCGGCGCAGATAGTTGTCGTCCACCTGGGCGCGGAAGAAGCCCTGCCAGTAGCGCAGCTGGCCGCCCTTGACGCGCTGCAGCCGTTCGGGGTCGGAGAAGAAGGTGCGGTAGTCGGGTTGGTGCGCCATCCAGGCGTAGAAGGCATCCAGGAACTGCGGCAGCTGCGGAATGGCGATCTTGCCGTAGCGCTGCACGGCATCCAGCAAGTCATCGTCAATGTCCAGCATGCTGCGCAGCTGCTGGACATTGGCGAGCGATTCATTGTGAAGATCGACCGAGGACATGGATGTTCTCCGTGGTTCACGTGACGAATGGCAGGGACAGGCGTCGCCGTCTGATTAGGCGATTATTTCCATCTTCGACGAAAGCGCCAGAAAAATGAAACTATTTCGTGTTCTGCTGGGGTCGGGATAACTTCAACAAGAGGCGGACTGCACGACGTTGTGCTTTGCGCAAGTTGGGGCGGCTCTGCCCCTCATTTCTTGCAATCGAATTTGCTGATCCGCATACTATTGAGGCCTTGCTTGAGGTTCGGTTCTGGCTTGTGGATTCGGGCGTATAACTTCAAGCCTTGCCGGGTCTGCTTGCGCGTGCTTTAGGCCCTCTGAACGTCGGACGATACATAGGAGATCTATGGTGGAACAGACGCTTCGGCAGTCGGTCTTGGTGGTTGACGATACCCCCGAGAACCTTGCCCTGATCTCGCGGCTGCTCAAGCAGCATTACCAGATCAAGGTGGCCACAAACGGGGAAAAAGCCTTGGTGATTGCCAGCAGCGACCCGCAGCCGGACCTGATCCTGCTGGACGTGCTGATGCCGGGCATGGACGGCTACGAGGTCTGCCGCCGTCTGAAGCTTGACGCCCGCACCGCCGAGATCCCGGTGGTCTTCCTGACCGCCCGCAGCGACACCTCGGCCGAGGCCCAGGGCTTTGAGCTGGGCGCGGTGGACTTTCTGTCCAAGCCGGTCAGCCCGCCGATTCTGCTGGCCCGTATCGAAACCCATCTGGTGCTGAAGAACGCGCGCCAGGTGCTGAAGGACCGCAATGCCACATTGGAAGAGGAAGTCCGCCGCCGCGTGCATGAGATCCAGGTGGTGCAGGACGTCACCATCATGGCCCTGGCCTCGCTGGCCGAAACGCGCGACAACGAGACCGGCCACCACCTCGTCCGCACCCAGCTTTATGTGCAGGCCCTGGCCGATCATCTGCAAGGCCATGCGCGCTTCTCGGCCGAGCTGACGCCCAGCAATATCGAGCTGATCGTCAAGAGCGCGCCGCTGCACGATATCGGCAAGGTGGGCGTGCCGGACCGCATCCTGCTCAAGCCGGGGCGGCTGACGCCGGAGGAGTTCGAGGTCATGAAGACCCACACCACGCTGGGCTATCGCGCCCTGGTGGAGGGCGAGTCCCGCATGCAGCAGCAGGCGCCGTTCCTGCGCTTTGCCAAGGAGATTGCGCTCAGCCACCAGGAGAAATGGGATGGCAGTGGCTACCCCAACGGCCTGGCCGGCGAGGCC
Organism: Roseateles oligotrophus; assembly: GCF_014204525.1. Lineage (GTDB taxonomy): Bacteria > Pseudomonadota > Gammaproteobacteria > Burkholderiales > Burkholderiaceae_C > Paucibacter_A > Paucibacter_A oligotrophus_A. The sequence continues at coordinate 80,693 of NZ_JACHLP010000008.1, read as the reverse complement.
ATTCCGATCTCGGCCCGCTTGATGGCCCTGGCCGATGTGTATGACGCCCTGATCAGCCGCCGCGTCTACAAACCCGCGATGTCGCACGAGCAGGCCTATGGCCTGATCGTGGCCGGCAGCGGCATCCATTTCGACCCCGACATCGTCGCCGCCTTCATCGCCGAGGCCGACAACTTCAACCAGATCGCCCAGCGCTTCTCCGACACCGAGGCTCAGCACGAGGAAGAGCAGGCCCGGGTGCTGCGAGCCATGGGTGAGAACGCCTGAAGTCATGCTGCCCCTCGCCCAGGCTCAGCCGCGCTGAACGCGGGCGAGCCTGGTCGGTCCCCCGGGGGGACGAGGCCGTCAGCGGCATTGAGCCGCAGACGGCCTCAGGCGGGCCGGCTTGGGGCGGCCCGGCGCTCGGCCCGAATACCCAGTTCCGTTGGCAACTGAGCTTTTCGCCTAGCGCGGCACGACGAAGCTGGACGCCGCGCTGACCTCATCGCCCTGCGCATTGCGGATGCTGAAGGCCATGGCATGGCTGCGGCTGTCGCGGCCGCCGCCCTGGCCTCGCAAGGCCTGGGCCTCCCGTGCTGGCAGGCGCACGGCCAGCACCAGGCTGCGCGCTTCGCCGCCGCGGAGCTCCCAGCGCTCGCCGCCTATCAGCTGGCCGCCGGCCAGGCCTTGCAGCTGTAGGCTGATATGGCGCGGCGACTCCGAGAGATTCACCACCTGCAGGCGGTAGATGTTTTCCACCGCGCCCTCGTCCACCTGGCGCGCCATCACGCCGCGGTCGCGTATCACGTCCAGGCGCAGCTCGGGCCGCTGCGCCAGGCCCCAGGCCATGGCCAGGCAAAGGCCTAGCAAGAGGCCGCCGTAGATGCGCACCCGCGGGCGGGCCAGCAGGCCGCGCAGCGGGCTCGGGGCGACGGCCCTGGCCCCGTTCTCGCTGGCAAAACGGATCAGGCCGCGTGGCGCCTGCAGCTTGTCCATCACCTGGTCGCAGGCATCGATGCAGACGGCGCAGCTGATGCAGGCCGATTGCACGCCCTGGCGGATGTCTATGCCCACCGGGCAGACCTGCACGCACAGGCTGCAGTCCACGCAGGCGCCGCTGGATTTGGCGGTGGCCTGCTTGCCGCGCGGCTCACCGCGCCGGGCGTCGTAGCTGACGAGCAGGGTGTCGGCATCCAGCATGGCGCCCTGGAAGCGGCCGTAGGGGCATATGTGCTGGCAGATCTTCTCGCGCAGCAGGCCGGCGTTGAGATAGGTGAAGCCGCCGTAGAACAGGGCCCAGAAGGCCTCCCAGCGGCCCAGCTCCCAGCTCATCAGCTGGCTGGCCACTTCGCGCATGGGCGAGAACCAGCCGACAAAGCTCAGGCCCACCCAGAGGCTGAGCAGCAGCCAGGCCAGATGCTTGCCGCCGCGGCGGGCCAGCTTCTCCGGCCCCCAGCCGGCCCGGTCCAGGCGCAGGCGCAGATGGCGCTCGCCCTCGAAGCGCTTCTCCAAGCCCAGGAAGAGCTGGGTGTAGACGGTTTGCGGGCAGGCGAAGCCGCACCAGACCCGGCCCAGCAAGGCGGTGACGAAGAAGAGCAGCAGGGCGCTGATGACCAGCAAGCCGGTCAGATAGATCAGGTCCTGCGGCGCCAGCACCAGCTTGAAGAGGTAGAAGCGCTGCGCCTCCAGATCGAAGCGCACGGCCTGGCGGCCGTTGATCTGCAACCAGGGCAGGCCCAGGAAGACCAGCTGGGTCAGCAGCACCAGCGCGCTGCGCAGGCGGCTGAAGCGGCCGCGCATGCTGCGCACCTGCACCTTGTGGGCCGCTTCAAAGCCTTGCAACTCGGGCAGCAGGCGGTGGATGGGAATGACGGGTTGGCGAGTGCTAGTCATGGCCATGATCTTGGCCCGGGGCGATCTGAGATGGTGTAATCACATTTCTGGCAAAACAACCGGATCAGATGGAGTCTCATGAGCGCCGCAACCCTGTTCGAGAGCCTGGCCGAGGAGCTGGAGGAGCGCATCCACAGCGGCGTGCTGGCCGCTGGCGACCGCCTGCCCTCGGTGCGCCAGGCCTGCCTGGCCCGCGGCATCAGCCCTTCCACCGTGTTCCAGGCCTATTACCTGCTGGAGGCGCGCGGCCTGGTCGAGGCGCGGCCGCGCTCGGGCTATTACGTGCGCAAGCCCAGGCGGGCGCGCGGCGGGCCGCTGGCGGCGGCCGTGCAGGCGCCGGCGGCCACCGAGGTGGTGATCAGCGAGCTGATCTTCGACGTGCTGGGCTCCACCCGCGATGCCGAGGTCGTGCCCCTGGGCTCGGCCTTTGCCGCGGCCGGGCTGTTTCCGCTGGCCCAGCTGGCGCGCTGCGGCGCCCGCGCCATGCGCCAGCTGCCGCCCGCCCAGCTCAGCGCCGAGCTGACCAGCGGCAACACCCGATTGCTGCAAGCCCTGCGGCGGCGTTATGGCCAGCACGACATCGCCCTGGCGCCGCAGGAGCTGGTGATCTGCAATGGCGCGATGGAGGCCCTGGGCCTGTGCCTGCAGGCCGTGACCCGGCCGGGCGATGTGGTGGCGCTGGAAAGCCCGACCTTTTACGCCGCCCTGCAAGCCCTGGAGCGCCTGCATCTGCGCGCCGTCGAGGTGCCGACCGACCCGCGCCTGGGCGTGGACCCCGACGCCCTGGCCGAGCTGCTGGCCCGACAAAAGATCGCCGCCTGCTGGTTCATGCCCAATTTCCAGAACCCGCTGGGCGCCCTGATGCCGCCGGCGCGCAAGAAAGCCCTGGTGGCCTTGCTGGCCCACCACGGTGTGCCCCTGATCGAGGACGATGTCTATGCCGAGCTCTATCACGGCATCCGGCGCCCGCGCCCGGCCAAGGCCTTCGACCCGGCCGGCGGCGTGCTGCATTGCAGCTCTTTCTCCAAATGCCTGGCGCCCGGCTACCGGGTGGGCTGGGCGGCGGCCGGGCGCTTTGCGCCGCAGGTCCAGCGGCTCAAGATGATGAGCTCGCTGGCCACGGCCGTGCCCTCGCAACTGGCCCTGGCCGAGTATCTGGAGCAGGGCGGTTATGAGCGCCATCTGCGTGGCCTGCGCCAGGCCCTGGCCGCCAGCATGGCGCGGGCGCGGGCCCTGGTGTTGCGGCACTTCCCGGCGGGCACCCGGGTCTCACAGCCGGAGGGCGGCTACTTTCTGTGGCTGCAGCTGCCGGCCGGGGTGGACACCCTGGCCCTGCATCGCGAGGCGCTTGAGCAGGGCATCAGCACCGCGCCCGGCCAGCTGTTCTCGGCGGACCGGCGTTTCCGCCAGGCCCTGCGCCTGAATGCGGGGCATCCGGACGATGCGCGGGTGGAGCCGGCGATTGCCGAGCTGGGCCGGATGGCGGCGCAAATCCAGCGCCGAGCCCGCCCCTGATGCGGGTACACCCGGTACCGTGGTCTAGGGTTTTGCATGTCATCAATCGTCATATTTGGGCGCTAGCATGGTCCGCAGCGCCTGGGCTGTTTGGGCGCGAGAGCCGGGTTTGCAGCATTGGATCGGCCCCGTGTCGGTGAGGAATGCCTGCTTTCAAGCCCGGAGTGCGGTTTCTCTCTTCTACTCCAACACCATGAAACTCAAACCCATTGTTGCCTTGCTGGCCGCCGCATTTGCGGCCCCGGCGGTGCTGGCTTCCGCGCAAGGCGTGGTCATCAGCCAGGTCTACGGCGGCGGCGCGGCCACCTCCGGCTCGCCCAGCTACAAATACGACTACATCGAGATCTTCAACGGCGGCAGCAGCCCGGTCGATCTGAGCACCTACTCCCTCCAGTACGGCAGCGCCACCGGCACCGGCAACTGGGCCGTCGCGGCATTGAACAATCTGGCCAATCCGGTGCTGCAGCCGGGCCGCTACCTCTTGATTCGCCAAGGCACGGGCAGCGGCGCGCTGGGGGCCGACATCACCATCCAGGACGGCACGGGCAATCTGAATATGAGCGCCTCCAACGGCAAGGTCGCCCTGGTCAGCAGCAGCCTGGCCCTGAGCGGCGCCAACCCCAGCGGCGGCAATCTGGTCGATCTGGTGGGCTATGGCTCGGCCAATGGCTACGAGACGGCGGCCACCCCGGCTTTGAGCAGCACGACGGCCGCGCTGCGCAAGGGCAATGGCTGCACAGACAGCGACAACAACAGCGCGGACTTCACGGTGGGCACCCCGCTGCTGCGCAATTCCGCCACACCGGCAAACGTTTGCGGCGGCGTGCCGGCCTTCCAGCCCATCGTCCCCAACTGCCCGGATGCAAGCGTCAGCTCGGGCGCCAACAGCGTCTTCAGCGTGAGCGCCAGCGATGCCGACAGCCGAGTCAATAGCGCCGTCGCCACGGCCAGCTGGCCGGCCGGCATCAGCCTGGGCAGCTTCAGCGCCGCCACGGCCCCCGGTGGCACGGCCACCCAGAGCATCAATGTCGCGGCCTCGCTGGCGGGCGGCACCTACAACCTGGGCCTGCAATGGGGCAATAACGATGGCCAGTCGGCCAGCTGCAGCTTCAAGCTGACGGTGGCCGGCATGACGCCCATCTACAGCATCCAGGGCTCGGGGGCCAGCAGCCCGCTGCTGAACCAGACCGTCAGCACCAAGGGCATCGTGACCCTGCTCTCGCCCACCGGTTTTTATATGCAGGACCGCCTGGGCGATGGCGACCCCAGCACCTCGGACGGCATCTTTGTCTACACCGCCACCGCACCCACCGTGGCCGTGGGTGCCGAAGTGAGCCTGAGCGGCCTGGTGACCGAGTTCACATCCGGCCAGAGCAGCATCACCCAGCTGAAGAACATCAGCGGGCTGACGACGCTGAGCACGGGCAATGCCATCACGCCCACCGTGGTGGACCTGACGAGCCTGGCCCCCGGCGGCCTGGAGGCTTTTGAGGGCATGCTGGTCAAGCTGAGCGGCCCCATCACCGTGCAGCAGAACTACTTCCTCGGCCGCTACGGCCAGCTGACGATGGCGGCCGGCGGCCGCCTGCTGAACCCCACCAATGTGCTGCGCCCCGGCCCCGACGCCCAGGCCCTGGCCACGGCCAATCTGGCCCGCGCCATCATCCTGGACGACAACAGCTCGGCCCAGAACCCTGCCGTCGTGCCCTATATGGGCGTGGACAACACCAACCGCGCCGGCGACACGGTGGACAGCCTGACCGGGGTGATCGACTACGGCCCGGCCACGGCCAATGCCAGCGGCGCCTCCATGTACCGCTTGCAGCCCAGCGTGGCGCCGGTGTTCACCCGCGCCAATCCGCGCCCTCTGGCAGCGCCCTCCGTGGGCGGCAATGTGAAGATCGCCAGCGCCAATGTGCTGAACTTCTTCACCACCTTCAGCAATGGCCAGACGGCGGCCGGCGGCTCGGGCCAGGGCTGCTCGCTGAGCGGCACGGTGTCGGCGGCCAATTGCCGCGGTGCGGACAATCTGAACGAGTACCAGCGCCAGCTCGCCAAGACCGTGGCCGAGCTGAGCACGCTGGGTGCCGACGTCGTGGGCTTGATGGAGATCCAGAACAATGGCGAGGTGGCGGTCACGACCCTGGTCAATGCGCTGAACGCCAAGATGGGCGCCGGCACTTATGCCGTGACGCCGCCGCCCGCGCAAGGCACGGGCGACGACGCCATCCGCGTGGCGATGATTTACAAGCCGGCTAAGCTGAGCCTGGTGGGCGCCTCCATCTCCGACCCCTCACCCGTCAACAACCGCCCGACCTTTGCCCAGGGCTTCCAGGCCGCGAACGGCGAGCGCTTCGCCGTGGTGGTCAACCACTTCAAGTCCAAGAGCTGCTCGGGCGCCGCGGGCGCGGATGCCGACCAGGGCGATCTGCAAGGCTGCTACAACGCGCACCGTATCGACCAGGCCTTGCAGCTGCAGAACTTCGTCAACCAGGTGAAGGCGGTGGCAGGCACCCAGGATCTGGTGCTGCTGGGCGACTTCAATGCCTATGCCCAGGAAGACCCCATCCACACCCTGACCCAGAACGGCCAGATCGTGGACCTGGTGGGCTTGTTCGAGCCGGCCGATTACTCCTACGTCTTCGACGGCTTTGCCGGCCGCCTGGACCATGGCTTGGGCACGGCCTCCCTTGCCCCAAAGGTGGCGGGCGCGACCTCCTGGCATATCAATGCCGACGAGCCCCTGGTGATCGACTACAACACCGAGTTCAACCCGGCCGCCTACTACACGCCCACGCCCTTCCGCTCCTCCGATCACGACCCCATGGTGCTGGGCCTGAATCTGTACAAGCAGATCAAGGGCACGGCGGGCAATGATGTGATCGTCGGCACCCCGGGCGACGATGTGATCGAAGGCGGCCTGGGCCGCGACACCTTGACGGGCGGTGCGGGCAATAACCAGTTCGTCTACACCACCGGCGCCGATGGCCTGGACACCATCACCGACTTCAAGCCCGGTCAGGACCTGCTGGTCTTCACGGGCCTGCTGAAGAATGTCGGCATCAATAGCGCCAACCCGCTGGGCGAAGGCTTTGTGACCTGCAGCACGAGCACGGCCGGCGCCCTGGTGGGCTATGACCCCGACGGCGCCGCCGGTGCCGCCAAGTCGCGCCCGGTGGTGCTGCTCAAGAACGTCGGCTGCCAGGCCTTGCAGGCCAATAGCTTCCGCTTTTAAGCCAGCCAGGCCGGCCCGCGCGCAGCGGGCCGGCCGCCGCGGCCTCCAACAAGATTTCTCCGGAGAAAAAACATGTTCAAGAAAACCGCCATCGCCCTGGGTCTGCTGGGTGCCATGTTCTCGGCCCAAGCCGCCATCTTCAACTTCAACGGCCTGATCGACGCCGGCCCCGAGGCGGGCAAGAGCTTCAGCGGCCAGTTCAGCTTTGCCGACGCGGCCCTCACGGGTAGCGGCTTCGAGACGCCCGCGCTGCTGAGCTTCAGCCTCAACTTCCTGGGCCAGAGCTACCAGCTCGCCGGCGCCAGCGGCACGCCCACGGCCGATCATCAGGACGGCGTTTTCCTGGGCCTGAGCGTCCAGTTCGCATCAAGCACGCAAAGCCTCGTCTTCAGCTCGGGCAGTTTTGATCTGAGCGACGCCTATCTGCACTTCACCCCGGTGGGCGGCGTGGAAAGCTCGGGCGGCTACAGCATCAGCGCCGTGCCCGAGCCCTCGAGCTGGGCGCTGGGCTTGGGTGGATTGCTGGGGCTTGGGCTGATGCTGAGGCGTCGTCCAGCCCAGGTTTGAGCCGCCTGCTGGGCACGGGTAAACTTCGCTTGCACGCCTGCCGCTGATCAAGCGCTGGTCTTGAAGGGGTAGGCGTTTTTGGAGGATGCCCCATGTCTGACCTTGTTGCCGAACTCGCTGAGCGCAGTCTTGCCCTCGCGCTTGAGGATCGTTCGCGCCTGGTGGAGATGATTCTGGCGACCCTGCACCAGCAGCCCGCCGCGGAGGTCGCCGCCGCCTGGGATCAGGAGATTGAGCGGCGTCTTGCCGCCTATGAGCGCGGCGAGGTCGAGACCTATTCGGCAGAGGATGTGTTTGCGGAGGCCAGGCGCATCGCCCCTTGATGCGAGCCAATGCAAGCCCGTTTTACACGGCAGGCGCGAGCTGAGTTGCTGGCCCAGACTCGTTACTACGAGAATCTGCGGCAGGGGCTGGGGAGCCGTTTCCGTGGCGAAGTTGAGGCGGCGGCGCTGCGCGCGGCCGAATTTCCTCTGCATGGCAAGGCTTCGGCCGGCGGCACCCGGCGCAGGCTGGTGAACGACTTCCCCTTCGCTGTGATCTATACCGAAATAGCCGGGGGCGTGCTTGTACACGCCATTGCCGATGAGCGCCGCCCGCCAGCGTACTGGCTGGCCCGGCTTCCCGAGTGATCGGCAAGCGCTTGGCTCAATAAGTCCGGCTGCCCTTGAACTGCGCGTGCTGGCGGCGCTGCAAGGTGGTGCTGCGGCTCATTGCCTCGAAGGAGACGTTGGCGTGCGCATGCATGATGGCCAGGCCCAGGGCATCGGCGGCGTCCTTGCCGGGCTCGGCGGGCAGGCTGAGCAGGCGCTGCACCATGTGTTGCACCTGCTCCTTCTTGGCGTGGCCATGGCCGACCACGGCTTTTTTCATCTGCAGGGCGGTGTACTCTGACACCGCCAGATCGCGTGACACCAGGGCCGTGATGGCCGCGCCGCGCGCCTGGCCCAGCAGCAGGGTGGACTGCGGGTTGACGTTGACGAAGACGATCTCCACCGCCGCGCATTGCGCGCCATAACGGCCTGCCACCTCACACACCCCGTCGAAGATGATCTTCAGCCGCGCCGGCAGGTCGCCGGTGGCGACGGCATTGGTCTTGATGGTGCCGCTGGCCACATAGCTCAGGCGCGGGCCATCGGCTTCAATCACTCCAAAACCCGTTGTCTGTAGGCCAGGGTCAATGCCGAGAATACGCATGGTTGTTGATGCTGGTGAGCAGCGAAGTTGTACAGGATTTCAGCGCAGGCTCATGTCCGCGCAGCGGACGTGAAGGCGCGCAAGCGCCGGGCCGAAGCTAAAACCGGTGGTTTGTAGCCCTGGGTCAATGCCCAAAATTCTCATTGCGCCCATTTGAAATACCAGCGAACCGAGTGGAAGAAGACGGGGGCCGAGAAGCACAGCACGGCGATGCGGTCCAGCAGGCCCACGGCCCCGGTGATGGAGCTGCGGTTGCCCCAGGAACGCACGCCGGCGTCGCGTTTCAAGGCCTCCATCACCAGGCCGCCAAAGCTGCCGGCCCCGGCCGCCACGGCGGCCATCAACATGGCCTTGACGGCGGTGAAGGGGGTGATCCAGAACAGGGCCGCACCCAGCAGGGCGGCGGCGAAGATGCCGGCCCACCAGGCGCGCATGGAGAAGGTCCGGCTGACCTGGCGCGCCACCGGCCGGCGGCGCAGGCGCTGGGCGGCGGCCTGCTCGATCAGCTGGCCAAAGCTGACCACCATCACCAGGAAGAACAGCAAGAACGCACCGCGGCCCTTATAGCCCGGGATGTCCAGCAGGATCAGCGCCGGGGCATGCGAGAGCCCGTAGACGCAGACCATGATGCCCCACTGGATCTTGGCGTTACGTTCCAGAAAGTCCTCCGGGTCGCCGGCCAGGGCGCTGACCACCGGGATGGCCAGAAAGGCGTAGACCGGCACCAGCACGGTGAAGAGATTGAACTCGCGCAGGCCCACCACCAGGTATTGCAGGGGCAGCAGCACGAAGAAGGCCAGGATCAGGCTGCGGTGGTCGCCGCGCCGGGTGTGCAGCAGCGTGATGAATTCGCGCAGGGCCAGAAAGGACAGCACGCCGAACAAGAGCGTGGCGCCCAGCGGCCCCGAGATCCAGGCGGCCCAAAAGAGGGAGGCGCCCAGCCATAGCAGATTCAGCTCGTGCTGAATCTTGCGGCGCCGGGCCAGGGCGTGTTCGCCATCTTCCTCGCGCGCCCGCAGGCCGAGCAGGAAGCTGGCGGCGCTGGCCAGGGCCAGGGCGCCGAACAAGGTGACGAAGAGCAGGGCGATCTGCTCGTTGCTGTCCAGGGTCTTGAGCCAGTTCATGGGCGTGCCCCGCCGGGTCGGCCCGGCTTTTGCGCCAGCACGGCGGCGCGCGCTCGCTCCAGAAAGGCGCGCTTGTCCTCGCCCGGCTCCAGGCTGAGCGCGGCGCCGAAGGTGACGGTACACAGAATGGGCACGGGCACGACCTCGCCCTTGGGCATGACGCGCTGGACGTTGTCGATCCAGGTCGGGATCAGTCTGACCTGCGGGAACTGCTCGGCCAGGTGGTAGAGCCCGGCCTTGAAGGCCTGCGGCTCGCCCTTGTTGGAGCGGGTGCCCTCAGGGAAGATCACCACCGAGTCGCCCGCGGCCAGGGCCTGGGCCAGCGGTTCCAGCGGGTCTTCGTCGGCTGTGCTCCGGTTGCGGCTGACGTAGACGGCATTGAACACGGCCGTGGTCAGCCAGGTCTTGAGCGGACTGCTGGTCCAGTAGTCGCGGGCGGCGATGGGCCGGGTCTGGGCGCGCAGCTCATGCGGCAAGGCGGCCCAGATCAGCACCCAGTCGAAATGGCTTTGGTGATTGGCGAAATAGATGCGCTGCTCGGCCATCGGCGGGCAGCCCTTCCAATGGCCTTGCGTGCCGGTGATCAGGCGCGCAAGGCCGGCCAATAGCAGGCCGGTGTAATGGGCAAGAGACATGGCGTTATCGTAGCTCTTGCGCGCCACCCACTGCCGATGGAGCCGGGGCATTTCGGGCCGAGCGCCGGGCCGCCCCAAGCCGGCCCGCGTGGGTGCTGCTTGCCGGTCAATCCGGCAAGCAGCACCGTCCCCTTGGGGGACCGACTGGGCTTGCCCGCGTTCAGCGCGGCAAGACCGGGCGAGGGGCTCACTTCAATCTGCTCGGGCTGACCCCGTACTGCTTCTTGAAGGCGGTGGCGAAGTTGGCGGGGTTCTCGAACGCGGCCTCCAGCGCCGCCTGGGCCACCGAGGCGCCTTGCCGCAGCAGGGCATGGGCGCGCGCCAGGCGGCGCCGGCGCAGGTAGTCGAACACCGAGCAGCCCTGGGCGGCGCGGAAGTGACGCTGCAAGGTGTTTTCGTGCAGGCCCAGTTCCAGGGCGATGTCGGCCAGGCTCCAGCGGTCGGCGGCGCCGCTGTCCAGCAGCTCGCAAGCCAGTTGCATGCGCGCGGCGGTGGGCATGGCCGGGCTTTGCTCCGCCTGGCCCAGGGCTTCGCTGAGCAGCTCCAGGGCCTGGCATTCCAGCCGCAGGCGCAACAGGCCTTGCCGCTCGCCGCGGCCCTGCTGCAGGGTCTGGGCCTGGTTCAGCAGGCCCTGGCCCAGCTCCTGCAAGCGCCGCCCCATGCTGGGTCGGTTGGCGGCCAGATGGCGGCCCGGCAGATGCAGGCCGGCCTGGTCCAGCCAGGCGGGGCTGAGCTGCAGGCTGAAGCGGCATTCGCGGGCGCCTTCCGGGTCGCGGCGTTCAAACAAGGCCGGCGTGCGCAGCGAGATCAAGGCCAGCTCGGCCCGGCCCGCCTCGCCCAGGCGCTGGGCGCGGCCACCGTAGGCAATATGCAGCCGGCCTTGCAAAACCATCACCAGATGCAGGCCCGGGGCGGCCTGCACCTCCTGGCCCGGCGCATGGCCATGGCTGCAGGTGCTGTAGCTGAGGGACAGGCCGGGCCGCAGCGGCAGCGAGGCCCGGCGGGCGAGGGGGGCTGAGAGGGCAGAGGAGGCGGGCACGATGAGAGCTGGAGCAAAGAGGAGTGGTCGGCGCAAAGGCAGGCGCTTGTCAAGACGGGGATACTAGCGCCGCCAGCGGGTTAATGCAAACCATTCTCATTTAGAATGCCTGTGCCTAGCCGCTTGGCCCCCGTCTTGCGCGGGGCGGCTCGCCGGGTTTCTCTGTGTGCAACAGCACTGGGCAGTCCCGGCCGGGTGGCTGCCGCGCCCCATCCCTCCTTCTCCTGGCTCTTGCTGTATGCGCAAACCTTGTCTGACATCGACCGCCCCTGCTCGACACCGTCTTTCACGTCGTCTTCCCCCCCTCCTGCCCCTGAGCGCGGCCCTGTTGGTGGCGTGCACCGCCAGCCAGGCGGCGCCGGTGCCTGCCGAGCAATTGGAACGCGTCACCGTCAGCGCCTCGGCCAGTGCCCGTGCCGTGGTGGACGCGCCGGCCAGCATCACCGTGCTGACGCGCGAGCAACTGGAGCGCGAACCCATCACCAGCTTGGAAGATGCGCTGCGCCGGGTGGAGGGCGTGTCGGTGGTGGGCAGCGGGGCCAATGATTCGGACATCAATCTGCGTGGCATGCCGGGCGAATACACCTTGATCCTGGTCGATGGTCGGCGCCAGAGCACCCGCGAGACCATGAACCGTGGCACCGGCGGCGTGCAGTCCTTCTGGATGCCGCCCGTGGCCGCCATCGAGCGCATCGAGATCGTGCGCGGCCCCATGTCGGCCTTGTACGGCGCCGACGCCATGGGCGGCGTCATCAACATCATCACCCGCAAGCAGCTGGCGCGCTGGGGTGGCAGCGTCAGCCTGGGCGCCACCCAGCAGCTGGGCGACCGCCGTCTTGGCGATGGCCGGCAGGGCGATTTCTGGGTCGGCGGGCCGCTGGCTGAAAGCCTGAGCCTGCAGCTCTGGGGCGGGCTCAGCCAGCGCGAGGAAGACCGGCTGTTCTACCCCGGCAGCGTCACGGCCGCCACGCCCGCGCAGCGCAACCAGAACCTGGGCGCCAAGCTGGGCCTGCAGCTGGGCGAGGCGCAGCAGCTCGCGCTGGAGCTGGGCCAGGGCAAGCTGCGGCGCGAGGCCAAGCCCGGCAAGAGCCTGGCCGCCAGCGATGAGGACTACGACACCGAGCAGACGCGCGATTACTGGGCCCTCAGCCACAGCGCCCGCCTGCCGCAGAACGCGCGCTGGCGCTCGGCCCTGTACCGCGAGAACGGCCAGCAGCGCGAATGGGATGCGGGCGCCCAGCTCGCGCTGGAGCCGCGCGTGGCCAATACCGTGCTGGACAGCGTGCTGACCCTGCCGCTGGACCGCCACAGCCTCAGCCTGGGCCTGCAGTGGCAGCGCAACGACTTGTCCGGTGTGTCCAACGAGACGCCGGCCCAGGGCCATGCCCGCAGCCCGGAGCAGATCAAGGCCACGGCCGCCGCCTTGTTTGCCGAGGACGAGATCGAAATCAGCGAGGCCCTGGCCCTGACCCTGGGCCTGCGCGCCGATCATGAAAGCCGTTACGGCACGCACTGGAGCCCGCGCGCCTACGGCATCTACAAGCTGGGCCAGGGCTGGAGCCTGCGCGGTGGTGTGGGCAGCGGCTTCAAGGCACCCAAGTTGCGCCAGGCCGAGGCCGGCTACTGCATGAGCACGGGCGGCAACTCGCCGCGCCGGGGCTCGCTCTGCGGTAACCCCGAACTCAAGCCCGAGACCAGCCGCAGCACCGAGCTGGGCCTGCGCTGGGAGGGCCAGCGCGGCAATTACGCGGCCGCCACGCTGTTCCACAACAGCTTCCGCAACAAGGTCGTGTCCTTCAACACCGGCAAGGTGGATGCGCTCAACCCCAAGCTGGACGTCTATGTCTACGACAACGTCGACCGCGTCAAGCTGCAAGGCCTGGAGCTGAGCGGGGCCTGGCAGTTCAGCAGCGCCTGGAGCCTGGGCGGCAATTACAGCTACACCGATTCGCAGCGCCAGGGTGGTCGCGAGACCAGCTTTGACGGCAGCAGCCTGGACGGCCGGCCGCTGGACAAGACGCCCAAACATATGGCCTCGCTGCGCCTGGATTGGCAGGGCATGGCGGGATTGCAGGGCTTTGTGCGGGCTAACTACGAAGGCGCGCAGTATTGGGCCGCCCTGCGCAACGGCGCGCGCGGCGTGCGCGAGCGCCCCGGCCAGGCCACCGTGGACCTCGGCGCCAGCTACGCCATCAACCCCATGCTGACGCTCAGCGCGGCCCTGCTCAATCTGACGAACCAGCAATTGGCGGTGGATGAGCGCACCCGCAACACCGGCCTGGACGGCAATTGGCAGATCGACGAAGGCCGACGCGTCTGGGTTCGTCTGGGGGCACAGTTTTGAGCGCTTTGCCGCCGCCGCTGGCCGAAGGTTTCCTGCGCCTGCCGCTGCAGAGCTGGGCGCAGCTGAACACCGACAGGGCCGATGCCTATCTGTTCAAGCTGGCCAAGCATTTCGCCAAGAAAGTGCCGGTGCAGCTGAGCGATGAGTTGGCGCAGGTCGAGTTTGCCTTCGGCCAATGCGAGCTGCGCTCGCCCCCAGGGGCCCAGGTCTTGCGCATCCATTGCGCCTGCGCCCATGCACAGGCTCAAACCACCATGCATGCGGTGCTGGCCTCGCACCTGGCCTTGCTGAACCGGCAGGTGCCGGTCGAATTGTTTTGGGAGAACTTGCCATGCTGAATCGCCGTGTCATGAGTCTGGGGCTGGCTGCCGGCCTGGCCCTGCCCCTGTCCGGCCGGGCCCAGCCCGCCGGCCGCAAGGTGCAGGACGCGCTGGGCCGCAGCCAGACCTTGCCGACCCAGGCCAGCCGGGTGCTGGCCTTGTCGGAGCGTGATCTGGACGCCGCCCTGGCCCTGGGGCTGAAGCCCGTGGCCGCCACCCTGGGGCGGGCGCAGGCGGGCTTTCCGCCCTATCTGGCGGCGCGCGCCGAGGGCGTGGCCAGCCTGGGCCAGTTTGCCAACCCCAGCATGGACCGGGTGCTGGCCGCCCGGCCCGATCTGATCCTGGCCGGCGGCCTGGCCGACGCCAAGCTGTTCGCCCAGCTGGAGCGCATCGCACCCACCGTCTCCACCTACCGGGGTCCCGAGCCCTGGACCCAGAGCCTGCAGCAACTGGCCGCCTGGCTGGGCCGCGAGCCGGCGGGTGCCGATTGCCTGCAGCGTTATCAAACCCGTGTGGCCGGCCTGCGCCAGCGCCTGGCGGCGCAGCAAGGCCGCAGCGTCAGCCTGGTGCGCTGGACGCCGCAAGGCCCCACGTATATGAAGGGCCAGGCCTTTGCCGGCCTCTTGCTGGGCGAGCTGGGCCTGCTGCGGCCGCCGCGCCAGCAGGAGCCGGGGGCCGGGCACTCGGCCCCGCTGTCCAGCGAGGCCCTGGGCGAGATCGACGCCGATTGGCTCTTGATCGGCATGTTCGGCAGCGGTGCCGGCCACGACCCGCAGGCCTTGCAAGCCTTGCTCAAGCAGCCCGAGTTCCGCGAGCTGCGCGCCGCCCGTGCGGGCCGGGTGCGCCAGGTCGATGCGGCGCTGTGGACCGTCACCGGCGGCCCGCTGGCCGCCATGGCGGTGCTGGACGATGTGGAGCGCCTGATGCTGGCAGCGGCATGACGCCATCGCGCGGCCTGGGGCTGGGCCTGGCCTTGGCGGCCCTGATGCTGACGGCCTTGTTGTACGGGCCCGGCCGGGTCGGCATGGCCGAGGCCTGGGCCGGGCTGTGGCGGCCCGGGCAGCTGGACGAGCATGGCCGCATGGTCTTGCTGCAGCTGCGCCTGCCGCGCCTGCTGGCCGCCCTGGCCGTGGGCGCGGCTCTGGGTCTGGCCGGCTGCCTGATGCAGCGCCTGACCCGCAACCCGCTGGCCGAACCGGGCCTGCTGGGCGTCAACAGCGGTGCCACCCTGGCCATCGCCCTGGGCCTGAGCCTGCAGGGCAGCTTGGGTTCGCTGGGGCTGATGTTGTGGGCCTTGGGCGGCGCCCTGGCGGCCACCCTGGCCGTGCTGCTGCTGGCGCGGCGCGGCAAGGCCGGCCGCTCGCGCCTGTCGCCGCTGCGCCTCTTGCTGGCCGGGCTGGCGCTGGCCGCCACCGCGCGCGGCCTGATGGCTTTCCTGCTGCTGATGGACCAGCAAGGTCTGGACCAGTTCCGCTTCTGGGTGCTGGCCTCGTTGGCCCGGGTCAAGCCGGACAGCCTGCTGCTCAGCCTGGCGCCCCTGGCCCTGGGCCTGCTGCTGGTGCTGGCGGCCGGGCCACGCCTGAGCCTGCTCTTGCTGGACGACGAATTGGCGGCCGGCCTGGGCGCGCGCCCGGCGCGGCTGCGTGCGGTGGCGGTGCTCGCGGTGGCCTTGCTGGCCGGCGGTGCCGTGGCCTGGGTGGGGCCGATCGCCTTTCTGGGCTTTGCCGCGCCCTATCTGGCGCGCAGCCTGGGTTGGCAGGCGCCGCTGGCCCAGCTCTGGGCCAGTGCGGGCCTGGGGGCGCTATGCCTGCTGGCGGCCGATCTGCTGGGGCGCTGGCTGTTCGCCCCCTTCGAGCCGCCGCTGTCCGCCCTGTGCGCCCTGGCCGGAGCGCCCTTGCTGGTGCTGGCGGTGCGGCGCGATGCCAGCTTGGGGCTGCAGCGATGAGCCGCTTGCGAGTTAGCGCGCTACAGCCGGGGCTTTACTACCTGGCTGAGGGTTCGCCGCAGCTGCGGCCGCGGCGCTGGGCCTTGAACGCCTTGCTGGCGCTGGGGGTGTTGGGCTTGCTGCTGCTGAGCCTGCTGGCCGGCGAGCTGAGCCTGAGCCCGCTGCAAGCTTGGAAGGCTTGGCGGGGCGAGGATGCGATGGCGCTCTTCCTGCTGCAGGAGATCCGTCTGCCACGCGCCCTGGCCGCCCTGCTGGTGGGGGCCAGCCTGGGCCTGGCCGGCCTGCTGCTGCAGACCCTGGCCCGCAACCGCCTGGCCAGCCCCGATGTGGTGGGCGTGCATGACGGCGCCGTGCTGGCCTTGGGGCTGGGCTTGATGTTCAGTGCGGATGGTTTGTTAGGCCCCTGGTGGCTGGCCCTGGCCGGCGCCTTGCTGAGCCTGGCCCTGGTGTTGCTTTGTGCCGGCGGCGTGGGGCGCCAGGGCCAGCGGGCCCTGATCGTGGGCCTGGCCGTGGCGGCGCTGGCGCGGTCCGGTTTCGAACTGGTGCTGGCCACGGTGGAGCTGGCGCACAGCAGCGCGCTCTACAGCTTCAGCATGGGCAGCTTGCTGGCCAGCTCCTACACCCAGCTGCTGCCGGTCAGCCTGGGCCTGGGCGGGCTGCTGATCCTGCTGCTGCCCTGGCTGCCGGGCCTGGCCCTGCTGCAGCTGGGCGAGAGCCAGGCCCAGCTGCTGGGCCTGCGGGTGGGCCGCCACCGGCTGATGCTGGTGCTGCTGGCGGGGGCGCTGGCGGGTTTGGGCGTTAGCGTGGCCGGGCCCATCGGCTTTGTGGCCCTGGTGGCGCCCTTGCTGGCGCGTGCCTGGCTGGGCTCTTTGCCCTTGCTGGGGGCGGCCCTGCTGGGCGCGGCTTTGACCCTGCTGGCCGATCTGCTGGGCCGCCTGCTGCTGGCACCGGTAGAGCTGCCGGCCGGTGTGCTCAGCGGCATGCTGGGCGGGCCGGTGTTGTTGTGGCTGTTGTTGCGGGATGCCGGCCGGGAGGATGGGGAGTGAAGAGCGAGATGGATGTTCAGAAAGAAGGCCTGCAAGTCCTGGGCCTGCACGCCGGCTACGGCAGCACACCGGCCCTGCGCGGGGTGGATCTGCAATTGCGGCGCGGCCAGGTGATGGCCGTGGTGGGGGCGAACGGCTGTGGCAAATCGACCTTGCTGCGCTGCATGGCCGGGCTGCTGCCCTTGCAACGGGGTCAGGTCTTGCTGGACGGCGAGGCGCTGGCGTCCATGCCCCTGGCCAGCCGGGCGCGCCGCCTGGCCTTGCTGCCCCAGCAGGCGCTGGCGCCCGAGGGGCTGACGGTGGCTCAGCTGGTGGCCTTCGGGCGGCGCCCGCATCAGCAGGCCGCGCTGGGCCTGTGGCAGCGCTGGTCGGCGCAGGACGAGCAGGTACTGGCGCAAAGCCTGCGCGATTGCGATCTGCTGGATCTGGCCGGGCGGCGCCTGGACCAGCTCTCCGGCGGCCAGCGCCAACGCGCCTGGCTGGCCATGGTGCTGGCCCAGCAAACCCCCTGGCTCTTGCTGGACGAACCCACCAGTGCCCTCGACCTGGGCCATGGCCATGAGCTGCTCTGCCTGGTGCGCCGGCTGGCCGAGGCCGGGCGCGGCATCTTGATGGTCTTGCACGATCTGGGCGCGGCAGCCCGCCATGCCGATTGGCTGCTGGCCCTGCAGGACGGCCGGGTCGTGGCGGCCGGCCCGCCGCGCGAGGTGGTGACCCCCGGCCTGGTGCGCCAGCTCTACGGCTTGGAGGCGCGTGTGCTGGCCACGCCGGGCGATGGCGCGCCCCTGGTCGTGCCCCTGATGACAGCGGAGTTGCAAGCATGAGACGTCGTGAATCCCTGGCCTTGAGCCTGCGCGTGACCCTGGCCCTGCTGGCGAGCCGGCAAGCCTGGGCCGAGCCTGCATTGCCCGCGCTGCCCCAGTTGCAGCCCGCTCAACTGGACCATGCCCAGACCTTTGAGCTGACATCCCGCCACACCGGCCAGCGCTACCGCATCTGGCTGGGCCTGCCGGACGGCCCGCTGGCGCCGGGCCAGCGTGGCTACCCGGCCCTGCTGGCCCTGGACGGCCAGGCCGCCTTCGCGCTGATGGAGCCCCAGCGCGCCCGGCCCGAGCTGCGGAGCGAGTTCCGCCGCGCCAAGATGAGCGGGCGCCGGCCCGGCCTGGTGCTGGGCATAGGCTATGCCAGCGGCGACCCCATCGATGTGGATGCCCGGGCCTTGGATTACACCCCCACCAATCACTGCGCGCCCTGCGACAAGCTCTCGCCGCGCCATGGTGGCGCGCCGCGCTTTCTGGACTTCATCGAGCTGGAACTGCTGCCCACCTTGGCTCGGGTTCTGCCGCAAGTACCGCTGGACCCTCAGCAGCTCAGCCTCTTTGGCCATTCCTACGGCGGCCAGTTCACGCTTTACACATTGCTGAACCGGCCTGCTCTGTTCAGGCGTTACTGGGCCTCCAGCCCCTCGTTGTGGTTTGGCGATCGTTTTCTGCTCAAAGACCTTGCCGCGCGGCTGGCCGCCCTGGACAAGCCGCCCGGTGAGCGCCGCGTCCACATCGCCGTGGGCCTGCTGGAGCAGGCGGCCGACCCCAGCCGCACGGCCGAGCGCAATGCGCGGCTGGCCGCCAACCGCATGGTGGACAACGCGCGCGACTTCAGTGCCGCCCTGCGCGCCAGCGACTGGCCCGGCCTGCGGCTCAGCCTGGCCGAGCTGCCCGGCCATGACCACGGCGCCATGTTCATGCAGGGCGCGGCGGCGGTGCTGGACTTTGCGTTTGGGGATTGAACGGCAAGTGGCCGGCCGATGGCCAGTTCACTGCGATCTGGGAGTCGTGAACTGTGCCGCGGTTCCCCGGTTCGTAAACATAACTCTTAATTAGGGCGGAATAAAATCCATCTCCTTGTTTTTCATGGCTGAAGCGGATTGACACTGGGTGTCAATTTTGTGTCTGACAATTTGTGTCACGCAGATTCGCTACTGAAGTTGAGTGCAGGAGAGATGGTTTTGGGTTGTCAGGGGCAGGGCATTGCCGAGCGCATGTGCCATATTTTCGAGTTGTTGCTGGATCAAAAGCCTATCGACAAGGCCAAGCTGGCGCAGCGATTCAATACCAGCGAACGCACCATTTACCGGGATCTGCGCCGCATTGCGCCTTTGCTGCAGCGGCGTGGGAAGCTGGGCCTGGTGCGCCCCGATGTATTGCGGCATGTGACGATGGCTACCGGCCTGTCTGGGCTCTTCCCGGACCCTACGCTGCAGCATTTGCGTGCGCATATCGCGCAAGACCCTGCCGCTGGCAGCGCGTCTCCTTTTGTCGTCCATGGGCCCGACTTCAGCCTGCATGCGCCCCAGGGGTGCGCGGTGTTCGATGCTGCCGCACTGGCCATCCAGGAGCGGCGCTTGGTGGGCTTTTTCTACAAGGAAAAAGCCCGCGAGGTGCAGCCCTACCGGCTGATCAACAAGGGCGGCGTCTGGTATCTGGTGGCCGTGGAGGCAGGGCTGCTGAAATCTTTTGACCTGAGCCGGGTCGGGCGCGTTGAAATCCACAGGCAGGGCTTCGAGCCCGAAGCAGCGATGCTGGAGCGCGTGCAGGGCAGTGAAGGCATCTGGTTCGGTGGGCAGGAGATCGTCGTAGAAATACGAGTGTCAGTGCAAGTAACTCATTATTTCAAGCGACAAATGTTGTTGCCAAACCAGACTCTGGTGTCGCAGGATGAGGCCGGCAACCTGCTGCTGCGGGCCAGCGTGGTGCATCCGGACCAGATCCTGCCCATCATCAGGCAGTGGATTCCCCATCTGGAGATCGTCTCCCCGCCGCAGCTGCGTGAGGCCTTGTATGCCGGGCTTTCGCAATACCTGGCGGGCGGCGGCCATGCCATCTCATCCGCCCGCGCGGAACAAGAGGTTTGCTGAGCATGCCCGTCAAACCCCGCCTTCTGGTGTACCGCGCCAGCTGCCGCCAATGCGGCCATGTCTGGCACAGGGAGCAACGCAGCGATGTGTGGATGCCTGTGGGCGCCTGCCCGCGCTGCGCCAGCCCTGACCCGCAGGTGGACAGCCAACGCGGGCATCTGCCCGTTTTGCTGGCGCGCCTGGAAGACCTGTTCCGTAGCCGACGCTGAAAAGCGCCCACCCCTCCCTTTTAGCCGCATTGAGACCTCGTTTTGTCTGCTGAATCCTCCGATACCCTGGCCGCTGGCAAGCGGCGTGCCATGTTCTGGCTGCGCGCCGCCGCCGCTGGCTTTGCTGTCAGCTTTGTGCTGCCGCCCCATTTTTTGAGCAGCTTGCTGCGCCATGCCTGCGAGGCCGCCATGGTCGGCGGTCTGGCCGACTGGTTTGCCGTGACGGCGCTGTTCCGCCCCGTGCCCATCCCATTTTTGCGCCGCCACAGCAATGTGATACCGGCCAACAAGGACCGCATTGCCGAGCAGTTAGCCAGTTTCGTCAAGGACCGTTTTTTTGGCAAAGATGAAATCAGGGCGATGCTGCGCAAGCATCAGCCGCTGGAGCTGTTGGCAAGGTGGCTGATTGACGGGCGCAATGCCAAGCAGGTCTCGACCTATGCCTTGCGCTTCACCAGCGAGGCACTCAGCACTCTTACGGACGCACCGATACGCCAGGCCCTGCAAGAGGGCGTCAAGAACGCGCTGAAAAAGCTGGACCTGAACGCCTCCGCGCTGACTCTGCTGCAAGGCCTGACCCGCAACGGCCAGCACCAGGCCTTGCTGGACGATGTGTTGCGCTTGCTCAAGCGCAAGCTGGCCGGTGAGCAAAGCGCCGAGCAGGCAGCCACCCGCATCGCCGAGTGGGCGCAGGCGGAATACCCCAAGCTGGACAAACTCGTTCCTGACAGCCTGTACGGCTACCTGGGCAAAAAATCCGTCGAAGCCGGCGAGGGCTTGCTGAGCCGGGTGCTGAACAGCCCTGAGCACGAGTTGCGCGCTTACGTCGATGAGCAGTTGCAAAACTTGCTCGAACGCATGCGCAACGACTCTGCGTTCGCCGCCCAGGTCGAACAATTCAAACAGCGCCTGCTGGCGCATGAGGAGCTGAACAACTACCTCGGCCAGCTCTGGGGCCAGTTGCTGGAATGGCTGCGCAAAGACATCGCCGACGAGCATTCCGCCATCGGCCAAAAGATCGCCGCCTTGGCCCAGGGCTTTGGCACCCGGCTGCTGCAAGACCCGGCCCTGCGTGAAGCGCTGGAGGCCCATATCGAAACCGCTGCCGAGCACATGACGCCCGAGTTGGCCGACTTCCTGGCCCGCCATATCAGCGCCACCGTGCGCGGCTGGGACGCCAAAGCCATGGGTGAGCAGTTGGAGCAAAGCGTCGGCGCCGAGCTGCAAGCCATACGCGTCAGCGGCACGGTGGTAGGTGGCTTGATTGGTGCGAGCTTGTATTTGGTGGGCTGGGTCTTGCAGACGCTGCCAACATTTTTCCCCTGACACAAGCGCGGAGCGACGACATGAAAGGCATTTTGGGACCCTTGCTGGCTCTCATCGGCGGAGCCATGGCTTTGTATTTCGGGCTGATCCTGCTGTACGCGTTCTGGCCACTCGTAGTCTTGGCTGCAGGCTTGACCATTACGCACAGCCCCAAAGCCATGGGGCTGGCGTGGAGTCATTGGGAATGGCTGGCGGTGCTGGGGGCGGTTTGGCTGCAGGTAAGGGTATCTAAGAGTTTGGGTAGGGGGAATTCTGCTGGGTGAGCAGCGTTGCCAATCAAGAAGTAGCTTTTTTATAAGAATAAATCTATGTTTGAAAGTGTGTTTGACGCTGTGGGGCCCTGTTAGTGACCCCTGCTAGCTGCTTCGGGTGATCATAATTAGAAAACCCAAGACTCTGCCGGGGGTAGACATTTTTGTCTTGCTGGTGCATATTTTTTGAATGCGTGTTGTCCATGAATTTTAAGTGAGCTAGGTATTGATGTTTCCATGTGACGGTTGTGGGCTATGTTGCCGACATGTTGATAGGAGTGACATAACGCGGCATATGGATAGGGGTGACGGTGCATGTGTTTATATTGAGGGCGATATGGTTACGTGCAAAATATATGATAATCGACCTGAATTTTGTCGCGTTGATGATTCATATAAGATTTTTGCTGGTAAGTTGAGTTTGATTGAGTATTACAAAGAAAACGTTGCTATCTGCAATGCGCTTCGTGCAGAGCATGGCTTTGATTATGTGTCTCTTGTTATTAAGGATTGTAAATAATGGCTATTCCAATTATTATTGGTGGTGTTGCTTTGGCAGCGGGTATGTTTGGGGCGAAAAAAGGGTTGGATGCAAAGAGAAATTACTCAGCAGCTGGCGAATTGGTGGATCGAGCGGAGCATGACTTAAATGCCGCCCGTGATCGTCTTAATTTGAAGAAGGATCAGGTTTCTTATGGCTTGGAGCAGCTTGGTATATTGCGGCTTGAAACAGAGAGTGCACAGCTCACGAAGTTCGTATGTATTGCCAGAGAAATAAATAACGTGTCTTGTGCGCCTATTGAGATTGGTGGCGTGCAGGTTCGCGTTGACTCGCCTGATATCGCTGCAATGGAGTTGAGCTCCTACAAAGCAGCGGATCTACTCAAGGATGGGGTGGGAGCCTTGTCGTCCGGCGTATTGGCTGGGGTAGGTGCTGGCGGCCTTGCATCCAGTATTGGTGTCGCGTCAACTGGAACCGCAATCGGCACTCTTTCCGGAGTTGCTGCCACAAATGCCACATTGGCATGGTTGGGCGGAGGTTCGCTTGCGACAGGCGGAATGGGAATGGCCGGTGGAATGGCAGTCTTAGGTGGTGCCATTGCTGGGCCGGTGATTGCCGTTATGGGCATGTCAGCCGCTAAAAAGTCAGAGCGAGCCTTGACAGAGGCTTTTGAGCGAGAGAGCCAGATTCGCGACGCAATTGAACAAGTTAACAATGGCGTGACTGTACTTTGCAGTATTCACTCGCGCGCGCAAGAGTTGGAAAAAGTTATTCGGATGTTGTCGGAGCGTTTCGAAGAATTGTTGTCTCAGGGTGAAGTGATGATTTGCCGTAGGAAAGTTGACGCGGCGAATATTAAAGATGCTATAAAAGTTAAACAGAAGGAATATGAAGAGAAAAATGTTTTTATGCGTGGTTTGGCAGGTTTGGTAGGGGGGCGGCCTAAGCTATCTTTTGATGATCCACTGAATTTCAATAACTTCTCATCGCAGGATAAATCGCTTTACATGGTGCTTGCTAGGTTTGCTTATGCCGTTAATGCATTGGTGCGAGTCAAGATTTTGGATGATGATGGCATAGTCACGCAAGACAGTGAGCAGGTCATTTCGGATGCCAAGAAGATATTGGAGGGTGCGTAAAGTGAATGACGCAATTAGTGGTCTGATGTCGATCTTTAGTAAGGTGAAAAATTCATCATCAAAGTCGATTTCTGTTGTACAGAATAAATCTCCTGACTTGCTTGGGCTTACCAAGAGTTTAGCGGGGATGCCAGTTCACGTTGTTGAAGGCCTTACGGATGTGCTTGATAATGCCTTGGATTATCTGAGGGTTGCAGAAGAAGAAAAAACAAAACGAGAGGATATTTCGGCCAAGAGAGATGCGGCGCTCGCAGAGATTAGAGCGAGACGCGACATAATATCTCAGTTGATGACATATACATTCGAAGAGCGTGCGGTCGTCATAAAGAAACAATTTGACGTGTTGGATCGGGCACTGGCAGATGGAAATGTTGAGCTTGTGAATGCGTCACTCATATCTATGGTTGATGTGGTTAAGTCTTCGCCATTCAAGAGTATTCAGGAAATGCAGAGTTCTTTGGCGAATAAAGATTTTACTATTCGACTGGAATAGCAAATAAGGTCTGCGACCTTTCGTGGGTTCGTTTGAAGTCAATGGGGACTTCAAAGCTGATGGTTCGTTCCTTGGGCAAGGCTGCAGCTGGGCCTGTCCGCCAGCCCTGTCAATGACTTGCCACGACGGAAGAATTTCTGCTCTGTTTCTGCCTTGAGAATCGAGCTTTTTATGCTAGGCCTCGCAATGTGTCGTCGGTCTCCTGGCCTCAGCGGTTGCCTTCAAGCCAGCCTCACCTCCCTCCCCCCCAGCCTCTTAGCCAAACCTGTAGCCAACAAATTGGCCAAGGTGTAGACGGTCACCTGCGGATTGGCGCCTATGCTGGTGGGGAAGAGCGAGCCGTCGTGCACCGAGACATTGGCCAGCTGCCAATGCTGGCCGTCCGGCCGCACAACGCCCTGGCCGGCCTCGCTGGCCAGGCCGCAGCCGCCCATCACATGGGCGCTGCCCAGCACGGTCAGAAAGGGCTGGTAGTTCAGGCCCTGGATGGCACGCCTGGCCTGCTCCCAGGAGTGGTAATCCTCGGCCTGCTCATGACCCGGCCGCACGCTCGTCGCACCAGCGGCGAACTGGAGCTCGGCCATGGTCAGGTGGGCGCGGCGCACGCCGTCGAGCAGGTAGTCGTTCAAGGCATAGGACAGACTGGCGCTGCCGTCCGACTTGAGGCTGACCGTGCCGCCGGGGGCTTGCTCGTGGAAGCCGTCGCGCAGCAGGGCGATGCCGACGTGCAGATGCGGGAAGGCCTTCATGCGCCCGCCCAGCACGCTGCCCATGCCGCCCAGATTGGTCAGGGCAAAGCCCGGGTGCACCGGCGCGGTTTCCAGCTTGTAGCCCACCGGCCCGTCGATGGGGTGCTGACGCAGGAACTGATCGGAGAACACGCTCATGGGCGCGCCACTCCAGCCCTCGACGGCCTCGGGCAGCAGCGCGCTGCTGACGGCCGTGGGGTGTAAAAAGGTGCGCTTGCCCAGCCGTTTGTGCGGGTCGGGCGCGCCGGAGCGCAGCAAAAGCGCGGGCGAGTTGATGGCGCCACCGGCGATGACGAAATGCCTGGCCTTGATGCGCAGGGCCGGGCCGGTGGCATCACCGTTCAGCGCAATCGGCTGGCAGATCAGGGCTTGCGCCTGATCGCCCTGCAACTCCAGGCGCTCGGCGCGGGTTTGCACCAGCAGGGTGGCGCCCAGGTCAAGCGCAGCGGGAATCGTGGTCACCAGCATGGACTGCTTGGCATTGGTGGGGCAGCCCAGGCCGCAGGAGCCCAGGTTCCAGCAGCCTTTGACGTTGCGGTGCATCTTGTTCACCTCGACGCCTAGCTTCAGGCCGCCCCGCTGGATCACCGCGTTATTGGCATTCGGTTCGCCCAGCCATTCGCCTACATTGAGGCGGCGCTCGACCTGCTCGAACCAGGGCGACAGGGCCGCAGCATTCAGCTCGGTCAAGCCGTATTTTTGGCCCCAGAACTCCAGCGTGCTGGCGGGCGTGCGGAAGGCCCCGGCCCAGTTGACCGTGGTGGAGCCGCCCACACAGCGGCCCTGCAGTATGGGCATGGTCTGCTCGGCGTTCTTGCGCCCGCCGGCCTCCTGGTAGAGCTGGCTATAGGCCTCGGACTCCAGCTGGCGGAAGTCGCTGCTGGAGCGCAGCGGGCCTTCTTCCACGATGATGATCTTGAGCCCGGCCTTGGCCAGCAACTCGGCCGTGATGCCGGCGCCGGCGCCGCTGCCGACGATGGCGACATCGCAGTCCAGGCGGGTGGGCGCCGGGCGGGCCTGGCCCGCCACGTCGTCGCCGTACACCTGCCAGCCGCGCGCCAGGCCCTGGGCGATGGGATCGATGATGCTTGTGCTCATGGGCTGTGGGCTCAGGGAATGGCCCGTGGGCCGGGGTAGCCCACGCGGGGCCAGTTCGTTGCGTCGCTGAAGAAGACCAGGCAGTGCAAGTCGCGCAGGGCACGGTAGACCTGCTGGCGGGTGGCGATGCCGGAGACGCTCATGGCGGCAAAAGCGCTTTGAATCTCGGCCACCGAAGCCTCGCTCCAGTCGCTCTTCAGGCCGGTCAGGCCCAGGCGGCCGGGCGCCGTGCCCAATAGGCTCAAAACCTGGGAGAGCTCGGCCCGCAAGCCGGCGGGGAATTTGGCCACACTGGCTTCGATCTGGGCCAGTTGCTGATCCAGGCGGGCCTCGCGCTCGATCGCCGGGCCGGGCCACTGCCCGTCCAGCACGGCCAGGGCCACGGCGCGCATCAGGGCGCGGGCCGAGGGGCTCAGCTTGCCTTCCACCAGGCCGGGTTTGAGCAGGGCCACGCCGGCCCCCGCCACACCCAGCAGCACGGCGGCCCCCAGGCCCAGTTGCAGCCAGCGGCGTCGATTCAACATCGGGTCTCCTTGTTCAGCGTTCCCCCGAGGCTAAGCCTTGCGGGTGCGCGGGCCAAGGGTGTTGGCCCGGGGATAGAGCCGTGCGTCTAAACGCGGGACCGTCAGATGCTCCGGCGCGGCTCCAGCAGCAGCCGCAGGGCCAGGCCGGCCAGCACCAGGCCCATGAAGTAGCGCTGCACGCCCAGCCAGAGCGGTTTCTTGGCGAACCACAGGGCGATGCGGGCGGCCGACAAGGTCACCAGCAGATTGACGACCGAGCCTATGAACATCTGTGTGGCGCCCAGCGTGAAGCCTTGCAGGAGCACCGAGCCTCGTTCGGGCGAGATGAATTGGGGCAGCACCGAGAGGTAGAAAACCGCCACCTTGGGATTGAGCGCACTGGTCAGCAAGCCCATAACGAAGAGCTTGCGCGGCGACTCGGCCGGCAAGGCGCGGGCCTCGAAGGGCGAGCGCGCGCCGGGCCTGAGCGCGCCCCAGGCCAGCCAGGCCAGATAAAGTGCTCCGGCAAACTTCAGCAGCTCATAACCCAGCGGCACGGCCATGAAGAGCGCCGTCAGGCCCACGGCCGCCGCGCTCATATGCAGGGTGAAGCCCAGCACCACGCCAAACCAGGAGGTCAGGCCGGCGCGCCAGCCCTGGCAGAGCGAGCGCGAGATCAGGTAGACCATATTCGGCCCCGGGGTCAGGGCCATCAGAAAGGCGGCGCCGGCGAACAGCAGCCAGTGCTGGGGATCAACAATCATTGTGTTTCCTGCTGGGTGAGGGTGCCGAAGCGTAGCTGAGAGCGCGCCTTGGCCTTGGCCGCCTCGGCCTCCCGATCCCGCGGCGGGGCCTGGGTGCGCAGCGCTTGCATCAGCCTGCGGGTGCTGGCCGCCACCTCGGCCACCGCCTGCTCAAACGCGGCTTCGTTGGCCTTGCTCGGCACCGCAAAGCCGCTGAGCTTGCGCACATATTGCAAGGAGGCATCGCGGATCTCCAGCTCGGTGGCCGGCGGCGCGAAGTTGAACAGGGTTTTGATATTGCGGCACATGGGGGCTCCAGGCGCGGGTCGGAAAAAAGGCCGCCGGGCTGATTCGATGAGCGGCGGTGTTGGCTGTGATTGTTGCGTGATTTGTCTCGGCGGGGCTTTGGGAATTCTGGTGATGCCCGACCCCATGTACTTCGAAGTTGGGTAGTGTTTGAAAGGGCGGTCGCGCCTTTCAGGCGAGCTATAGTGCCGCTGAGCCATGCTGCAAACAGACGGCTCAGTCGTTGAGAAGCCGAATCTGCGGCGCACAGAATTGAATCCACCGATGAGCCCACAAACTGTCCTTCACTCTCAGGGGTGACGGTGGCAGTGGATTTGGGGCGATTGGACAGTCTTGTTATGCAGCTTGAAGACTTCACCGAAGGTTGGGATCCAGTGCATGTCGGGCTGGAAGGGCGTCCTCTCTATCGGGGGCATTAATCCATGGCTGCACGCGAGCAAATGGCGCCGGGCTCAGCAGCAGTACATCGTCGTTCCGCACCCTTCGCATCGGCAAGAACGCCATCAGGCTTGGGTTTACGAGGTCACTTCGAATGAAAAGACAACGCGCTTTGCTGCTGCCGAACTCTCGAACGGTGTGTGGGGTATTTATGTGCCACGCCATGGGGCATAACCCGTCACTGCAGCGGACCATCAAAAGCTTTGCTTTTTAGTACGCCTATATTTGGCACTATGTCGCGCATCACACTTTCCGGCCCATCTTCCGGACCCATGTTTGCTCCGCTGCTTCGAGGTACCTACTACAGGGCCATCGACCCGAATTTCGCCGGGTATGCAATCGCAGGATCTCGACGGGCAGGTAGGTATTCGAGATCCGGAGAGCCGACGCTCTATCTCAGCTCATCGGTAGAAGGTGTCGAAGCAGCAATGATTGCGCATCATGACGCTCGCCCCTCCTCATTGCAAATTGTCGAGATTGACGTCGAGGCTACTGGAATCTTTGATCTACGTGACGAAAGCTCACTGAGAAATGCCGGCATAGAGGTGTCCGACGCTATCGCTCCCTGGCAAGAGATTGCCAACGCTGGAGGCACCCCGAGATCCTGGAAGGTTCGAGACCGCCTCATCGAAATGGGAGCCAACGGTTTGATTGATCCATCGCGAAAGCGGCCCGGCCTTTGGCACCTCGTTCTGTTTCGTTGGAACGAGGGCAACGGTCCGCGTGTCCACGTCCGCAATTCGGGGTAATAGCAGTTGGTGGATTGACATGCGGCCTGAAGATGCAATGAGGCAGCAAATGTCTACCCATTTATTCAGGTGTTCTTTTCCATGTGTTGGCGCTTAAATTAAACGTTATTTATCCCATGTCATCCCCCCCGCTTTTCACCGGCTCCACTTGGTTCGTGACATTTGTGGCAATTCTCGTCGCCTTGGGGGCTCAAGTGTTGATTGGTGCCTTGACGCCCATCGTGGCATTTGACTGGCTCTTTGGTGAGATGCGACGGCAAGGTCCTGTTGTGCTTATTGCGGGAGAGTCGTTCTGGCGTGAGGATGCCGTCATCCGTGCGCTTGCCTTCACTCTCGGCGCATTCGTCGCGTGCCTGCTTGCCAGGACACACTCATGGCAATTGCTGGCTAGCCTCGTGGCTGTCTTCCTTGTTGCTACGGCCTTCGCGCAATTTCCGAGGCCGGTATTAACTTGGCAGCTCGTACTTTGGGCTTCCGCTGCTCCCGCAGGAGCACTGCTTGCTTGGGGGTTCTTCCGTGCATGGAAAGGCGCCGCCTGACGGTTAAGGGCAGACCCGCCGACGGCACTCAAGCGCTGAGTTATGGTCACCGTCCACGCAAAAAAGCCGCCGGGCTAATCGCGCCGGCGGCTTTGCTTGTTGTGGGGCTCGAACGATCAGTGGCGGAAGTGCCGCACGCCCGTGAACACCATGGCGATGCCGCGTTCGTTGGCGGCGGCGATCACTTCTTCGTCGCGCATGGAGCCGCCCGGCTGGATGACGGCGCTGGCGCCGGCATCGGCCAGCACGTCCACGCCGTCGCGGAAGGGGAAGAAGGCGTCGCTGGCGACCACCGAGCCCTTCAGCTCAAGGCCGGCGTTAGCGGCCTTGATGGCGGCGATCTTGGTGGAGTCGACCCGGCTCATCTGGCCGGCGCCCACGCCCAGGGTCATGCCGCCGCCGCAGAAGACGATGGCATTGCTCTTCACATACTGGGCCACGGTCCAGGCGAACATCAGGTCATCCAATTGCTGGGCCGTGGGCTGCAGGGTGGTGACGATCTTCAGGTCTTGCTTCTTGAGGAAGTGGTTGTCGGCGCTTTGCAGCAGCAGGCCGGAACCGATGCGCTTGCTGTCGACCAGGTTGCGGCCTTGCTGCCAGGGTGTGGCGCCACCGGCAGGCAGGTCGATCTGCAGCAGGCGCACATTGACCTTGGCCTTGAAGATTTCCAGCGCCTCGGCGCTGAAGCTGGGGGCCATCAGCACTTCGACGAATTGCTTGGAGACGTGCGCAGCAGCGGCGCCGTCCACCTCGCGGTTGAAGGCGATGATGCCGCCGAAGGCGCTGGTGGGGTCGGTCTGCAAGGCCTTGGCGTAGGCCTCGGCCGCGTTAGCGGCCACGGCCACGCCGCAGGGGTTGGCGTGCTTGACGATGACGCAGGCAGGCACGTCAAAGCTCTTCACGCATTCCCAGGCGGCGTCGGAGTCGGCGATATTGTTGTAGCTCAGCTCCTTGCCTTGCAGCTGCTTGGCGGTGACCAGGGAGCCGGGGGCGGGGTAGAGGTCGCGGTAGAGGGCGGCGGTCTGGTGGCTGTTTTCGCCGTAGCGCAGGTCTTGCACCTTGATGAAGTTGCTATTCATCTGGCCGGGGTATTCGGACAGCGTCGAGCCTGCTTCCGTACGTGCGCTCAGGTAATTGCTGATCGCAGCGTCATATTGGGCGATGCGGTTGAAGGCGGCCACCGAGGCGGCGAAGCGGGTCTTGTCGCTGGTCCGGCCATCGGCCTGCAGCTCGGCCAGCACTTGCGCGTACTGGCTGGCGTCGGTCAGCACGGTGACGTCCTTCCAGTTCTTGGCGGCGCTGCGCACCATGGCGGGGCCACCGATGTCGATGTT
The DNA here is from genome assembly GCF_014204525.1 of Roseateles oligotrophus. Lineage (GTDB taxonomy): Bacteria > Pseudomonadota > Gammaproteobacteria > Burkholderiales > Burkholderiaceae_C > Paucibacter_A > Paucibacter_A oligotrophus_A. Next base: position 50,564 of record NZ_JACHLP010000008.1, on the reverse strand, counting down.
CTCGATCGCGTCTTCCAGCGTGCAGCCGGGCTTGGCCACGGTGGCTTCAAAGGGGTAGAGGTTGACGGCCAGGATGTCGATCATGCTGATGCCGTGCTGGGCGGCGGCGGCCATGTGCTCGGGCAGGTCGCGGCGGGCCAGCAGGCCGCCGTGGACCTTGGGGTGCAGGGTCTTGACGCGGCCGTCCAGCATCTCGGGGAAGCCGGTGTGGTCCGCCACCTCGGTGACGGGCAGGCCGGCGTCGGCCAGCAGCTTGGCCGTGCCGCCGGTGGACAGCAGGCGCACGTTCAGGGCGTGCAGGGCCTGGGCGAATTCGAGGATGCCGGTCTTGTCGGACACGGAGATCAGGGCGGTCAAATTGGGCTTGGGAGACATGGTTTGCTACTCGGGAAGGAAAGTGGGGAGGGCGGCCGGCTTGCCGGGGCGGTGCCGCCAGATCATCGTGGGGCGGCGCTCAAAGCAGCTTGTGGTCGCTCAGCTTGCGGCGCAAGGTGTTGCGGTTGATGCCCAGCCATTCGGCCGCCTTGCTCTGGTTGCCGGCGGCGTGTTGCATCACCACCTCCAGCAGGGGTTTTTCAACCAGATTGATCAGCATCTCGTGCATGGAGTGCGGCACTTCGCCTTCCAGGTCACGGAAATAGACTTCCAGGTTTTCACGCACGCAGGCATCTATCGGTTTTGGGGTCATGCCTGCGGCCTCACTCTTGTTGTTGCTTGGGATCATCGTCGTCATCATCAGGGTCTGTGGCCGCCATTGTTGGTGCGGCCGCGCGCTTGGCAAGATAGGGCAAGCGCTCATAGTCCGCGCCCAGGGTCGCGAACCATTGCTGCAGGGCCTGGATCTGGGCCTCGCAGCTTTCCAGCCGGTTCATGGCTTGGCGGAAGTCCTCGCCGCCGGGCAGTTCCCGCACGGCCCAGCCGATGTGCTTGCGCGCGGTGCGCATGCCCGTCAGGCTGCCGTAGAGGCTGTAATGCTCCAGCAGGTGTTCCACCAGCCAGTCGCTGGCTTCTTGCACGGTGGGCGCGGGCAGCTCTTGGCCCGTCGCCAGAAAATGGGCGATCTCGCGGAAGATCCAGGGCCGGCCCTGGGCGGCGCGGCCGATCATGATGGCATCGGCGCCGGTCAGGGCCAGCACCTCGTGGGCTTTTTGCGGCGAATCGATATCGCCATTGGCCACCACCGGGATGCTCAGGGCGGCCTTGACGGCGGCGATAGTGGCGTACTCGGCCGCGCCTTTATAGCCTTGCTCGCGGGTGCGGCCATGCACGGTGACCATGGCCACGCCGGCCTGCTCGGCGCCCCGGGCGATGCGCACGGCGTTCTTCTCGCTCTCGCACCAGCCGGTGCGCATCTTCAGCGTCACCGGCACGCCTTGCGGGGCGGCGGCGGCCACCACGGCCTCGACGATCTGCAGCGCCAGGGGCTCATCCTGCATCAGGGCCGAGCCGGCCCATTTGCTGCACACCTTTTTGGCCGGGCAGCCCATATTGATGTCGATGATCTGGGCGCCGCGGGCGATGTTGTAGGCTGCGGCCTCGGCCATCATGGGCGCGTCGGTGCCGGCAATCTGAACGGCGATGGGGCCTTGCTCGCCCTCGTGGTTGGCGCGGCGCGAGGTCTTCAGGCTGTGCCACAGGTCTTTGCGCGAGGTCACCATCTCGCTCACCGCGTAGCCCGCGCCCATGCGGCGGCAGAGCTGGCGGAAGGGCCGATCCGTGACGCCGGCCATGGGCGCCACAAACAAATGATTGGCAAGAGCGTGGGGGCCGATCCGCAAAGACGGCAGGGCGGGAGTCATGGGAAGGGGAAGCTGGGAGGGGGCGGCCTTGGGCCGCTGAAGAAACCGCTGAATTTGGGCGTTTGCCCAAAAATGAGGCAATAGTATAAGCCAGCCGGCCTTGCCGATAATGCCCGCCATGGAGAAGTTTCTGGAGTCGGGCATTCTTGCCCTCTTGGCCGCCCTGGCCCTGCCCAAGGTGGGCCTGGCCGCAGTCTTCCTGGTGGCCCTGGTCTCGGCCACCTTGCTGCCCCTGGGCTCGGAGCCGGCGGTGTTTCTGCTGGTCAAGTCCGACCCCAGCATGTTCTGGCCGGCGATTCTGGTCGCCACCCTGGGCAATACCCTGGGCGGTGCCATCAGCTGGTGGATGGGTTATGGCGCCGAAGCCGCTTACGAACATGCGCGCCACAAAAAGCCGCCGAACCCGCGCGCGCTCGATTGGCTGAGCCGCTTCGGCGCCAAGGCCTGCTTGCTGAGCTGGCTGCCAGTGGTGGGCGACCCCCTGTGCGCCGTGGCCGGCTGGCTCAAACTGCCTTTCTGGCCTTGCCTGGCCTATATGGCCGTGGGTAAATTTTTTCGCTATGTGCTGATGACGGCGGCCCTGGTCTGGGTATTTCCCCCCTGATGGGGGAGGCTTTGGCCCATGGCCATGCGATGACAATGCAGGCCTGCATCCATTGCCACAAGCACCCGCCTCATCATGAATACCCAAGCCATGCCCAGCGCCTATGCCGAACTGCACAAGCGCCACCAGCGCCTGCACCATCTGACCCACCTGAAGTCGATCGCCGAATGGGATCAGTCGGCCAATATGCCCGCCAAGGGCAATGAGGCCCGCTCCCTGGCCCTGGCCGAGATGGGCGGCCTGCTGCACCAACTGGCCACCGAACCGGCGCTGAAAGCCCTGCTGGACGCCGCCGAGCAAGAGCCGCTGGACGCCGACCAGCGCGCCAATCTGCGTGAGATGCGGCGCGTCTGGCGCGCCTCCAATGCCTTGCCGCAGGAGCTGGTGGAGGCCAAGTCCCTGGCCGGCTCGCGCTGCGAGCATGCCTGGCGCGGCCAGCGCCAGGCGAATGACTGGACGGGTTATCTGCCCAATCTGCGCGAGGTCATCAAGCTGGCGCGCGAAGAGGCGAACTATCTGGCCGACTCCACGGGTTTGTCCCGTTATGACGCGCTGATGGATCAGTACGAACCCGGCATGCGCAGTGCCGAGGTGGACCGCGTGTTCGGCGATCTGCGCAGCTGGCTGCCGGCGCTGATCCAGAACGTGCGCGCCAAGCAGGCCACTGAAACGGTGCGGGAGCCGGTGGGCAGCTTCTCCAAGACCGCCCAGCGCGCCCTGGGCCTGGATGCCATGCGCTTGATGGGTTTTGATTTTGAAGCCGGCCGTCTGGACGAGAGCGCCCACCCGTTTTGCGGCGGCGTGCCCGAAGACGTGCGCATGACCACGCGCTACCGCGAGGACAACTTCCTGCCCAGCCTGATGGGCACCATCCACGAAACCGGCCATGGCCGCTACGAGCAGAACCGTCCGCGCGAATGGCTGGGCCAGCCCTTGTCAGAGGCGCGCTCCATGGGCTTGCACGAGAGCCAGTCGCTCAGCTTCGAGATGCAGCTGGGCAGCCACCCCGCTTTCGCCAAGCTCTTGAGCCCGCTGCTGAACCAGCACTTCGGGGCCCAGCCCGCTTTCGAGGCCGGCAATGTGCATGGCCTGCTGACCCGGGTGAATCCGGGCCTGATCCGTGTCGACGCCGACGAGGTGACCTACCCCGCCCACATCATCCTGCGCTTTGAAATCGAGCGTGCCCTGATCGAAGGCCAGATCGAGTGCGATGACATCCCCGCCCTGTGGGACGCCAAGATGATGGAGCTGCTGGGCCTGGACACCCGCGGCAATTTCAAGGATGGCTGCATGCAGGATGTGCACTGGGGCTGCGGCCTGGTCGGCTACTTCCCCTGCTACACCTTGGGCGCCATGTATGCCGCCCAGTGGTTTGCCGCCATGCGCCGCGCCATGCCGGATCTGGACGCGCAAATCGGCGCCGGCAATCTGGCCCCGGTGTTCGACTGGCTCAAGCAAAACATCTGGCTGCAGGCCAGCCGCTACGAGACGCCCGAGCTGGTGCGCCGCGCCAGCGGCGAGCCGCTGAACCCGGCGCATTTCAAGGCGCATCTGCAGTCCCGCTATTTGGGCTGAGCGAGGCGGGCGCTACCGCTCACGCGCCAGCCCTCTTTGGGCGAGGGCTGGCTGAGGTTGAGCGGGCAGGCCTCAGGCCTGGGTGGTTTCGATCTTGGCCTCCAGCTTGGGGGCGGCGGCCTTTCTGGCCGGGGCCTTCTTGGCCGCCGGGGCTGCTGCGGCCTTGATGGCCTTGGCGGCGGGCTTGGCCGCTTTGACGGCCTGGCTTAACGCCTTCTTGGCGGCGGCCGGGGCGCTGGCGGTCTTGCTTGCGGCCTTGCTCGCCGTCTTGAAGGGCGACTTGGGTGTGGCGCTGGCGGCCTTGGGGGCCGCCTTTTTTGCCGCGGGCTTGGCAGCCGCCTTGGGTGCTGGCTTGCTGGCCTTTTTGGCCGCCGCCTTGACGGGCTTGGCGGGCTTTGCCTTGGGCAGATCCAGGTGATCGCTCAGGGCGTTCAGGCGTTCGATCAGCTCGTTCACCTCCTTGGCCGAAGGCACGCCCAAACGCTTCAAGGCACGGGCGACGCGCTCTTCAAACAGGTTCTCCAGCTTGTCCCAATGCTGGCCGGCCTTGCTGCCGACGTCGCCGGCCATGCCGCTCATTTTGCTGGCCATGGCGCCGAGCTTGTCTTCGGCGGCGGATTGGGTCTTCTTCTGCAGATGGACGCCTTCCTTGACCAGGGCTTCAAACACCTTGCCGCCTTCGCCCTGGGCCTTGGAGAAGGCACCCAGGCCGGCCGCCCAGATCTGCTGGGCGGAGTCCTTGATGTTCTGGGCCAGTTGGCTGTCCAGCAGGCCTGCGGGGATGGCAGAGCCAAAGGCAGCACCCAAGGAGCCGTTAGCCGCCGTGTTCTTTTTAGCCGCCATTTTCTGAAGCTTCTTGACCATGTTCTCAGTCCTTTGTGATGACAATTTGCCGTGCTTTGTTTGACTCGTGCCGCCCGTCTTTGCGGGCGCTTGCCTCACTATAGAGCCAGCGCTGCCTTCTGTGCATCGGTACTTCCTAGGCTGTGCCCTCTACCTATTGGCGGGCTCGCGCCCTGGCCCGGCAACTGCGGGTAAGCGCGGGGGGCGTGCTGCTACGGATGGTCAAGAATCGCAGCGCAAATTCAAACAACAGGAGATTGCAATGCAGTATTTCGTGACTGGAGCCACCGGCTTTATCGGCAAACGCCTGGTGAAGAAACTACTGGCCCGCCGTGGCAGCACGGTGCACTTTCTACTGCGCGAAGAAAGCCGGGACAAGCTGCCCGAGCTGTTGGAGTTCTGGGGCCTGGGCAAGAATGCCAAGACCCGGGCCGTGCCTGTCTTTGGCGATCTGATCGGCAAGAAGCTGGGGGTCGGCGCCGAGGACCTCAAGCGCCTCAAGGGCCAGATCGATCACGTTTACCACCTGGCCGCCGTCTACGACCTGAAGGCCGACGAGGAATCGCAGCTGCGGGCCAATATCGACGGCACCCGCAGCATGCTGGAGTTCGCCCAGGCGGTGGATGCGGGCCATGTGCACCATGTCTCGTCCATCGCCGCGGCCGGCCTGTACGAGGGCGTGTTCCGCGAGGATATGTTCAGCGAGGCGGAGGGCCTGGACCACCCTTACTTCATGAGCAAGCACGAGAGCGAAAAAATCGTGCGCAAGGAGTGCAAAAAGCCCTGGACGGTGTACCGCCCGGCCATGGTGGTGGGCGACTCCCGGACCGGCGAGATGGACAAGATCGACGGCCCCTACTACTTCTTCAAACCCATCCAGCGCCTGCGCCAGATCCTGCCGCCCTGGATGCCGGCCATCGGCCTGGAGGGCGGGCGGGTCAATATCGTGCCGGTGGACTTTGTGGTGGATGCGCTGGAGCACATCAGCCATCAGCAGCGCAAGAGCGGCGCCTGCTTCCACCTGGTCGACCCGGTGGGCTACCGCGTCGGCGATGTGCTGGACATCTTCTCCAAGGCCGCCCACGCGCCCAAGATGAATCTCTTCATCAACGCGGCCTTGCTGGGCTTCATCCCCAAGAGTGTCAAGAAGGGGCTGATGGCGCTGGCGCCGGTGCGGCGCATCCGCCAGGCGGTGATGAAGGACCTGGGCCTGCCCGATGACATGCTCACCTTCATCAACTACCCCACCCGTTTCGACTGCCGCGACACCGAGGCGGCGCTGAAGGGTTCGGGCATTGCCTGCCCGAATCTGCACGATTACGCCTGGCGCTTGTGGGACTACTGGGAGCGCCATCTGGACCCGGCCCTCTTCATCGACCGCAGCCTGCGCGGCACGGTGGCGGGCAAGGTGGTGCTGGTGACGGGAGGCTCTTCGGGCATAGGCCTGGCGGCGGCCATCAAGTTCGCCGAGGCTGGCGCCATCACGCTGATCTGCGCGCGCGACGAGGTCAAGCTGACCGAGGCGCTGCAGCAGATCCGCGCCGCCGCCGGCGCCCAGGCCCGGGTGCATAGCTACTCGGCCGATATCGCCAACGAGCAGAGCTGCGCCGAGATGATGGCCTGGATCGCCGACAATTTCGGCGGCGTGGATTTCCTCATCAACAATGCCGGCCGCTCCATACGCCGCGCCATCGAGGGCAGTTATGACCGCTTCCACGACTACGAACGCACCATGCAGCTGAACTACTTCGGCTGCCTGCGCGTCACCATGGGCTTGCTGCCCGGCATGGTGGCCAAGCGGCGCGGCCATGTGGTGAACATCTCCAGCATCGGCGTGCTGACGAATGCGCCGCGCTTCTCGGCCTATGTGGCCTCCAAGGCCGCGCTGGATGCCTGGACGCGCTGCGCCTCCTCCGAGTTTGCCGACCAAGGCATCACCTTCACCACCATCAATATGCCGCTGGTGCGCACGCCCATGATTGCGCCGACCCAGATCTACAACAATGTGCCCACGCTGAGCCCCGAGGAGGCGGCCGACATGATTGCCGAGGCCTGCATTGCCAAGCCCGTCCGCATCGCCACGAGGTTAGGCATCACCGGCGAGCTGATGCATGCGCTGATGCCGCGGGTGGCGCAGATCGTCATGAACACCAGCTTCCGCATGTTCCCGGACAGCGAGGCGGCCAAGGGCGACAAGGCGGCCAAGGGCGGCGGCCGGCCCCAGCTTTCGCCCGAGGCCATCGCCCTGCAGCAGATGATGAAGGGGATTCATTTCTGAGCTTGTCCGCTCGGCGCTTCCTCAGGCCAGGGCTTCTTCGCTAGGTGTCAGCTGGACCCGGGTCGACACACCGCTGAGCGCGATCTTGTGAATCATTTCGCTGACGGTGGTGCAGCAGTCCGGCAGGATCTGCACCCGGTACTTCTCGGCCGCCTTGGAGAGGGCGGTGAAGACCACGCAGTTCTGCGTCATCATGCCGGCGACCAGCAGCGCTTCGACGCCCAGGCCGCTCAGCGTGGCCTCCAGCGTCGTGCCCTCGAAGCTGTCGGCAAAGCGCTTGCTCACGATGAGGGGCTCGGGGCCGGCGGCGGCCAGCACGGCCGGATGCAAGGCCACGCCGGTGCTGCCCGCGTTGAAGAAGGGGGCGGGGCCTTTGGCGGGGTCGGCCACATGCTGGACCAGCACGATGGGCAGGCCCAGTTCGCGGGCGCGCTGCATGGCGGCCAGGCTGCGGCTCAGCGTGGCCTCGGCTTGCCATAGCGGGAAGAGGCCGCCGGGGAAGTAGTCCATCTGGACGTCGATGAGCAGCAGGGCGGTACGGGGCTGGGGCGCTGTATGGGTCATGGTTTGGATCGCTGGGTTCGTTGAAATGAGGACTTCATTGTTGGCCTGGGGCCTCGATTCGGCGAGTGGCCCGAGTGACAACAATCGCTAAGATCGGGCCAATGTCTTCAGCTGCCCGCCCCGCCTTGCCCATCGTCGCCGTGCTGGCTTTTGACCAGATCAGCGCCTTTCATCTCGCCGTGCCCTGTGCGGTGTTTGGCGAGGCGCAGGCGGGTGTGCCGGCCTTTGATGTGCGGGTCTGCGCCGCCGAGCCCGGGCGCTTGCGCAGCACGGCGGGTTTTGCGCTGCAGCCGGACTTCGGCCTGGCGGTGCTGCGCCGGGCCGATATCGTCATCGTGCCCAGCTGGCGCGACCCCGGCGAAGCGGTGCCGGCGGCGCTGCTGAAGGCCTTGCAGGCCGCGCACCGGCGCGGTGCCCAGATCGTGGGGCTTTGCCTGGGTGCTTATGTGCTGGCCGAGGCCGGTCTGCTGGCGGGTTGCCGCGCCACCACCCATTGGGCCTATGCCCAGGACTTTGCCCGGCGCTTTCCACAGATCGCGGTGGAGGTGGATGTGCTGTATATCGAGGAGGGTCAGGTCTTGACCTCGGCCGGTACGGCCGCGGGCATCGACGCCTGCCTGCATCTGCTGCGCCGCCGCTGCGGCAGCCAGTTGGCCAATTCGGTGGCGCGGCGCCTGGTCGTGCCGCCGCATCGTCAGGGCGGCCAGGCCCAGTACATCGAACAGGCCGTGCCGCTGCGGGCGCGTGAGTCCAAGCTATCGGCCTTGCTGGACGAGGTACGGGCCAAGCTGGATCAGCCGCACAGCCTGGACAGCCTGGCGGCGCGGGCCTTGATGAGTCGGCGCAGCTTCACCCGGCATTTCCAGCAGCTGACGGGCAGCACGGTGGGCGAATGGCTGCTGCGTGAGCGCCTGAGCTATTGCCAGCGTTTGCTGGAGGGGGGTGATCAGTCCGTGGAAGTCGTGGCGGCGCAGGCCGGTTTTGGTTCGGCGGCCTCGCTGCGCCTGCATTTCCACAAGGCTTTTGCCGTCTCGCCCAGCGCCTGGCGGCGCAGCTTCAGGGCCGCCTGAGGCGCCCATGAAAAAAGGCCCCGAGGGGCCTTGGACATCAGCTTTGCAAGCTGGCCACGCGGGCGCGGCTGGGGCGGCTGGGGAAGCTGTGGCGCAGGATGCGCCAGACCACCTGGCCGAACTGCTTGGGCAGCGAGCCGGTGTTGTAGTGCACGCCGTAGCGGCGGCAGATGTCGCGCACCACCGGTGCCATCTCCACATAGCGGTTGGCCGGCACATCGGGGAAGAGGTGGTGCTCGATCTGGTGGCTCAGATTGCCCGACAGCGTGTTCAGCACAAAGCCGCCGGCCAGATTGCTGGAGCCGCGGATCTGGCGCCAGTACCAGTGGGCGCGGGTCTCGTTCTTCAGCACATTGCGGTGGAAGGTCTCGACCTCGGTGGTGAAGTGGCCGCAGAAGATGATGGTGTAGGTCCAGACGTTGCGCAGCATATTGGCGAGCAGATTGCCCGTTAGCACGACCAGGAAGCCGGGGCCGGCCAGCGCCGGGAAGATCAGATAGTCCTTGATCAGCTGGTGAGAGACCTTGCGGGCGGCCAGCTTCACCTCCTTGCGCGCGGCCTTGCCGTGCTTGCCGAAATAGCCGCCCTTGGGCAGATTCTGGATCGCCACACCCCACTGGAACAGCAGGGCGAAGAACACCGCGACGATGGGCTGGATCAGGGCCAGCGGGCTCCACTTCTGCTCGGGGAACAGGCGCAGCAGGCCGTAGCCGATATCGTCGTCCAGGCCGTGGATATTGGTGTAGGTGTGGTGGCGGAAGTTGTGGGTCTTGCGCCAGTTTTCGCTGGTGCCGACGATGTCCCACTCGAAGCTCTTGCCCTGGAACTTGGGGTCGCCCATCCAGTCGAACTGGCCGTGGATGACGTTATGGCCCAGCTCCATATTGTCGAGAATCTTGGACAGACCCAGGCTCAGCGCACCGGTGATCCAAAAACCAATCATCCAGGGCGTGGGCAGGAAGGCGCCGATCATCAGGAGCGCGCGGCCGACCAACTCGGTCCAGCGCACGGTCTTGAAGATATTGCGGATATAGCGCGCGTCGCGCTCGCCCAGATCGGCCACGGTGCGGGCGCGCAAGGCGTCGATTTCGGCGCCGAATTGCTCCAGCTCCTGGTTGCTCAGATTGCGGGTCAGTGACTTGTTCATATTCAGAGGTCTAGGCTGATATCGGTACAGGCGCGGCTCACGCAGATGCGGATCGCGGCCTCGGGCTCGCTGCAACGCTCGCCGGTGTTGATGTCTTCGGCCAGGCCCTCGTGCTTGGTGCACACGCAGCTGTGGCAGATGCCCATGCGGCAACCCGATTGGGGCCGCAGGCCTTGTGCTTCCAGGGCCAGCAGCAGGGGGACGCCGGAGGCCACCTCCAGCGTGCGGCCGGAGCGGCGCAGCTCCACCTTGACCTGGTGCTTGCTGTCGGTGTTGAGCGGCACGGCGGGCGTGAAGGCCTCGGCCTTGAAGCTCTGGGCCCGGTCGGCCAGCAGCTCGCGCGCTGTCTGCGCAAAGCCGCCGGGGCCGCAGGCCAGGGCGTGCAGGTCATCGCTCAGGCTGGCGGAGAGCTGTTCGGCATGGATGCGCTGGCCGCCTTCCTGGGTGGCGATCAGCTGAAATTTGAAGTTATTGAAACGCTGCGCCAGGGCTTGCAGCTCGGCCACAAAGCAGGCTTGGGGCGTGGTCTTGACCCAGTAGATCAGGGTCAGGGGCCTAGGCATGTTTTGCGCCGCCAGGGCGCGGGTCAGGCTCATCAGCGGCGTGATGCCACTGCCCGCGGCCAGCAGCAGCAGGCTGCCCGACAAGGTCTTGGGCAAGACCAGATCGCCAAAGGCCGGCGCCAGCTCCAGCACATCGCCGACCCGGGTCTGGTTGCACAGATGGGTGGAGAGCTGGCCGCCGTCCACTTTTTGAACGGTGATGGCGATGCGGCCATCGGCGCGCGGAATATCGCTGAGGCTGTAGGAGCGGGTGATGCGGCGGCCCTGGATCTCGGCGCCGATATGCAGATGCTGGCCGGGTGTGAAGCCCTTCCAGTGACGATTGGGCTGCAGGACCAGGGTCACGGAGCCGGCGGCCGCCTCCTCACGCCCCACCACGCGCGCCAGCGGGCGCTCCCAGGTCCACAAGGGGTTGATGTGGCTGGCCCAATAGTCAAACACGGCGGGGTCGACAAAGGGCTGGGCCCAGCGGCGTAGCAAGCTGGGCGCTGGCCGTTTGGCTGAGGCAGAGGGGTTAGCGAAAGCGGTCGTCATGGCACTCACAAAAACACTCCGTCCAGAGGAAGGGCGCTGGACTGGCTCGATTATATGCATGCGCATACAAATATATATACAGATGTATATCAATTATTTTTTGGCTATGATGTGGGCTCATCCGCCTCTCGCCAATGACTCAATTGCTAGCGCCCGTTCTTTCTGTTGATGAGCTCGCCGACCCGGTCGAAGTGCCCGAGTCGCAGGTGGCCACCGCCGGTCCTGGCCGCAAGGCCTTGATCACCCGGGGCGACATCATCCAGGCGGCGCTCAAGCTGGTGGGCCCGCACCGCAGCGTTTCGTCTCTGAGCCTGCGCGAGGTCGCCCGCGAGGCCGGCATCGCGCCGAACAGCTTTTACCGCCAGTTCCGCGATATGGACGAGCTGGCCGTGGCCTTGATCGATCTGGCCGGCCAGTCCTTGCGCGACATCATCGGCGAGGCCAGGCGGCGCTCCAACGGCGGCTCCAGCGTGGTGCGCAGCGCCGTGCAGGCCTTTATGGACCAGCTGCGCTCGGACGATCTGCTGCTGCACATCCTGCTGCGCGAGGGCACGGTGGGTTCGGACGCCTTCAAACAGGCGGTGGACCGGCAGCTGGGTTTTTTCGAGGAAGAGCTGCGCCAGGACCTGATCCGCATCGCCCAGATCAATGGCACCGGCCTGTATGAGCCCGCGCTGACGGCCAAGGCCATCACCCGCCTGGTCTTCGCCATCGGCTCCACCGCCATGGACATGCCGCACGACAAGCTGCCCGAGCTGACCGAGCAACTGGTCGTCATGGTGCGCATGATCGTCACCGGCACACAGACCATGGCCGTCGTGGGCTCGCCCGATCTGGCGCTGGACAAGGTCTAAACGCCGCTCGCCAACGCGCCCGGCCGCATTCCGCTACGCTCATCTCACTGGCTCGACGCCAGCTGCGGGACTTCGATTTGATTTCGCCAAGGACAAAAGACATGAGCAATTTGGAAACGGCAATACTTGCGGGCGGCTGCTTCTGGGGCATGCAGGACTTGCTGCGCAAGCTGCCCGGCGTCCACAGCAGCCGGGTGGGCTATAGCGGCGGCGATGTGCCCCACGCCACCTATCGCAAGCACGGCAGCCATGCCGAGGCGCTGGAGCTGGTGTTCGACCCGACGCGCCTGAGCTACCGGGAGCTGCTGGAATTCTTCTTCCAGATCCACGACCCCACCACGCCCATGCGCCAGGGCAATGACCGCGGCGCCTCCTACCGCTCGGCCATCTTCTACAGCTCGGACGAGCAGAGGCAGGTGGCGCTGGACACCATGGCCGATGTGGAGGCCTCGGGCCTGTGGCCCGGCAAGCTGGTGACCGAGCTGGCCCCGGCCGGCCCCTTCTGGCAGGCCGAGCCCGAGCATCAGGACTATCTGGAGCGCAACCCCAACGGCTATACCTGCCATTTTGCGCGGCCGGGCTGGCGCCTGCCCAAACGGCAAGAGCCAGCGGCATGAGTGCGAGCAGCCCCGTGCCCCACATCCCGTTCGACAATAGCTATGCCCGTGATCTGGTCGATCTGTACGTGGACTGGCAGCCCGCGGGCTCGCCCAGTCCTCGGCTGATCCGGCTCAACGCGGGCCTGGCCGAGGAGCTGGGTCTGGATGCCCAAGCCATGGCCTCGCCCGCCGGCTTGGCCGTCCTCGCGGGCAATCAGGTGCCGCCCGGGGCTCACTCGTTGGCGCAAGCCTATGCCGGTCATCAGTTCGGTCATTTCTCGCCCCAGCTGGGCGACGGCCGGGCCCTGCTGCTGGGAGAGCTGATAGACCGCCAGGGCCGCCGCCGCGACATCGCCTTCAAGGGCTCGGGCCGCACGCCGTTTTCACGCGGCGGCGATGGCCTGGCCGCGTTGGGGCCGGTGCTGCGCGAGTATCTGCTGGGCGAGGCCATGCATGCGCTGGGCATCCCCACGACCCGTGCCCTGGCGGCCGTGGCCACCGGCGGCCAGGTGATGCGCGAGCGGCTCTTGCCCGGCGCCATCCTGTGCCGGGTGGCGGCCAGCCATCTGCGGGTGGGCACTTTCGAGTTCTTCGCCGCCCGGCAGGATGTGGAGAAAACCCGCCGCCTGGCCGACTACGCGATTGCCCGTCATGACCCGGCGCTTGCCGATGAGCCCGAGCCTTATGCCGGTTTGCTCGATGCGGTCATCCGCCGCCAGGCGGCTTTGCTGGCCCGCTGGATGGGCGTGGGCTTCATCCACGGCGTGATGAATACCGACAATATGACCCTCTCGGGCGAGACCATAGACTACGGCCCCTGCGCCTTCATGGAGCATTACGACCCTCAGGCGGTGTTCAGCTCCATCGACAAGGGTGGCCGCTATGCCTACGGCAATCAGCCCGCCATCGCGCAATGGAATCTGGCCCGCTTTGCCGAAAGCCTGTTGCCGCTGATCGATGCCGATCAGGACCGTGCCCATGAACGCGCCTTGGCCCTGGTGCACTCCTTTGTGCCGCATTACGAGCGCGAGTGGCGTGCCCTGCAGCAGGCCAAGCTGGGCCTGGCGGGGCAGGGTGAGGCCGAGCTGGCGCTGGCGGCCGACCTCCTGGTCTTGTTGCAAAACCATGCCATCGACTACACCTTGGCGCATCGCCGCCTGGCCGATGCGGCCCTCGGCGATGAAGCGCCCTTGCGCGAGCTGTTTGGCGCGGCCCAGCCCGCTCTGCAGACCTGGCTGAGCCGCTGGCACGAGCTCACGCGGAACAGCGACGCAGCAGCGCGCGCGCAAGCCATGCGCCGGGTCAATCCCATTTACATCCCACGCAATCACCAGGTCGAGGCGGCGCTGGCGGCGGCGGTCGATGCGGGCGATCTCGCCCCCTTCGAGCGCCTTTTGCAGGTGCTGGCCCAGCCTTTTGAAGAGCGCGTTGAAGATGCGGTTTATGCCGAGCCTGCCGCGCCCGCGGTAACGGCCGGCTACCGGACTTTTTGCGGCACCTGAGTTCGCTGCGGAAGTAAAAAAAACGCCGCCCGGCTGTGAGGCCGGGCGGCGTTGCTTCAGAGGCAGACCGGTTTAGATTTCAAACGGCAGCTTGATCTGGGCCAGATCCTTCTTGGTCTCGACCAGCACCAGCGGGCCTTCGTCGAGCACGACCACGGGCTTGGGCTCGCGGGGCACGTGGACGGGCTTGGGCTCGGCGGCAATGGCTTGCTGGGCGGCGCGGATCTTGTCGGCGTCCGAGTTGACCCATTGCAGGCCGCTGCCGGCGGCGATGGCTTGCAGCTCGTCAATGGCCAGCACAAAGGCCGGCTGGGCCGGGGCTGCGGGAGCGGCCACGGCGGCTGGGGCGGCCACTTCGGCGGCGGCCACGACCGGGGCTGTTACTGCTGCTGCTGCAATTGCTGCCACTTCTTCGGCCGCGGCGGCAACTGCGGCAACGGCCGGAGCAGCTTCCGTGGCGGTGCTCAGGGGCAGGGCGGCTTGCTCTTGCGTGCCGGCCTCATCGGCCGGGCGCTCGGCGCGCTCGCCACGTTCGCGGCGAGGGCCGCGATCACGGCCGCGATTGCGTCCACCGCGAGCACCACGGCCTTCGTTGGCTTCACCGGCTTCGCCAGTGTCCGCGACTTCGCCGGACTCATGGCCTTCCGCGCCTTCGGCAGGGTTGCCGCCCGCTTGGTTTTCGGCATTGGCGTCCTGAGCGTCGCCGCCTTCGACCGCCTGGCCTTCCTCACGCTCGCGGCCATTGCGACGGCGACGACGGCCACGGCCTTGGCGTTCCTCGTTGCTGGCGCCAGCGTCGCCTTCACCTTGGCCCTGACCTTCGGTCTGGGCCACTTGCAGGTTCTGGCTGTCGACAAAGCCCGCTGCGTCCTGGGCTGCGCTCAGCGGCTGCGTTTGCTCGTCGGCAGCGCGCTCGGCGCGGGGCGGGCGCTCGCCACGGGGGCGGCGGCCGCCTTCATTGCGCTCGCCACCACGCTCGCCGCGCTCATTGCGCTGCGTTTGCTCGTTAGCGATCTGGCCTTCCGGCTTGGTCTCGCTACCGCGTTCGGCGCGGGGCTCGCCACGGCGGTTGCCATTGCGATCACCACGCTCGCCGCGCTCCGCGCGCTCGGGGCGCTGTTGCTGTTGCTGCTGGCCTTCGGCGCGCTCGCCGCGGGCCTCTTGGGGTTTGCCTTCGCGCTTGGGATTGCGATCACCGCGCTCGTTGCGTTCGCCACGTTCCGCACCGGCACGTTCGCCGCCACGGCCGCGGCCATCGCGGCCACCGCGGGCGCCGTCGCGGCCGCCTTCGCGCTTGCTGCGGTCACCGCGATCGCCGCGTTCGGCCTTGTCGCCGGCGGCGGGCTTGGTTTCCGTCTTGGCCGGGGCTGCGGGCGCGGCGGGCGCACCGAACAAGCCCTTCAGCCAGCTGAAGAAGCCACCACTGTTCGCGGGCGCTGCCGGAGCGGCGGCGCTGGCCTTGGCGGCCTCGGCCTTGGCCGGTGCTGTCGTGGGCATGGGCGCGGGTTGCTCGGGCAGGATGCCCTTGATGACGGGCTCCTGCTTGCTGCGGCCCTTGTCCGAGTCGCTGCGGCGGGTGATGCCCACCTCGTCGTGCTGCTCCTCGATCATGGTGTAGCTGGCTTGCAGGTTTTCCAGACGGGGGTCGTCGTGGCGCAGGCGCTCCAGCTTGTAGTTGGGCGTTTCCAGGTGCTTGTTGGGCACCAGCAGCACGGTGACGCGCTGCTTCAGCTCGATCTTGGTGATCTCGGTGCGCTTCTCGTTGAGCAGGAAGCTGGTCACTTCCACCGGCACCTGCACATGCACGGCGGCGGTGTTGTCCTTCATGGACTCTTCCTGGACCATGCGCAGGATCTGCAGGGCCGAGCTTTCCGTGTCGCGGATGTGGCCGGTGCCGTTGCAGCGCGGGCAGGTGATGTGGTTGCCTTCGCTCAGAGAAGGGCGCAGGCGCTGGCGGCTCAGTTCCAGCAGGCCGAACTTGCTGATGGAGGCGAACTGCACGCGGGCGCGGTCCTGGCGCAGGGCGTCGCGCAGGCGTTGCTCGACCTCGCGGCGGTTCTTGCTCTCCTCCATGTCGATGAAGTCGACCACGATCAGGCCGCCCAGATCGCGCAAGCGCATCTGGCGGGCGATTTCGTCGGCGGCTTCGAGGTTGGTGCGGGTGGCGGTTTCCTCGATGTCGCCGCCGCGGGTGGCGCGGGCCGAGTTGACGTCCACCGAGACCAGGGCCTCGGTGTGGTCGATCACGATGGCGCCGCCCGAGGGCAGGTTGACCGTGCGGCTGAAGGCGGTCTCGATCTGGTGCTCGATCTGGAAGCGGCTGAACAGCGGCGCATCGTCGCGGTAGCGCTTGACGCGATGGCCCTGGTCGGGCATCACGTGGTTCATGAACTGGTGGGCCTGCTCGAACAAGTCGTCGGTGTCGATCAGGATCTCACCGACATCGGCGGTGAAGTAGTCGCGGATGGCGCGGATGACCAGGCTGGACTCTTGGTAGATCAGGTAGGCGCCCTTGCCGCCCTTGGCCGCATCGTCGATGGCGGTCCAGAGCTTGAGCATGTAGTTCAGGTCCCACTGCAATTCAGCAGCGGAGCGGCCGATGCCGGCGGTGCGGGCGATCAGGCTCATGCCCTTGGGGTATTCGAGCTGGTCGAGGTTTTCCTTCAGCTCTTCGCGGTCTTCGCCCTCGATGCGGCGCGAAACGCCACCGCCGCGCGGGTTATTGGGCATCAGCACCAGGTAGCGGCCGGCCAGCGAGACAAAGGTGGTCAGGGCCGCGCCCTTGTTGCCGCGCTCTTCCTTCTCGACCTGGACCAGCAGCTCCTGGCCTTCCTTGATGGCGTCCTGCACGCGCGCGCTGCGCACGTCGACGCCCTCGCGGAAGTACTGGCGGGCGATCTCCTTGAAGGGCAGGAAGCCGTGGCGGTCTTCGCCGTAATCGACGAAACAGGCTTCGAGCGAGGGCTCGACGCGCGTGACGACGGCCTTGTAGATATTGCCCTTGCGCTGCTCGCGGCCTTCGATTTCGGTCTCGAAGTCCAGCAGCTTCTGGCCATCAACGATGGCGAGGCGGCGCTCTTCGGGCTGCGTCGCATTGATCAGCATGCGTTTCATTGACATCACTCCTCGCGCGCCCTGTTTGGATCGGGGCGCGCAGCATCACTTCACCGCTCAGGCTTGCGCCCTGGCGGCGACACCAGATGCACGGGCAATGTGGAGGAACCAAGGAAGGAATCGCCCTGGACTGACCGTTCAACCGATGTCGTGTGCCGATATCGGTCAGGAGTTCAGCGTTGGCGCCTGCGGCGTGACTTGCTTTGTTACTAGCCGATCCCGTGAACACGCCGCTCGGACCTGGATCCGATGCTGCGGCGCGGCCCGGCCACGGCGACGCGCCACAGCCTCGCCGGCGTCTGGCCGGGGCTGCACACGGGTGCGGTGGGGGGTGAGGGGAGAGGAGGGGAACATCTGCACGTAAGTCGGCCGCTGAACCAGGCGCATCAGCCTCTGGGGCTATCCGCCTGGAATTCTTGAAAACCTTGTCTGTACCCGGCAGCGCCAGATCCATCTCTGGACCCTGCCCGGTGTGGTTCGTTCTACATTGCTCTGCCACGCAGCGCCGGGAGCCGCCTTGTCACTTGGGGACAAGGCCCTCTCCCAATCGATGCGCGTTGCATCACCTTTTTGTTGCTCGGGGCAAACAAAACATCCGCCCCGACTCACCACCTGCTCACCGTAGCCATATTTGAGCTTCGCTACAGCCCTTCGCCGGGTCATGCCCCGCGCCGGGTAAAATTAGACAAATCAAATACTTACGGCGGTTACGTGGTGAGCAACATTATAAGGGCGAAAGCCAGCGCGCCTGCCGCCGCAAAAACCCGAAGAATGGGTGGGCAAAGCGGCGCAGTTCGGTCGCCCGGCAAAGCAGTACGCGGTGAGCGTGTGCCAACTTCCAGGCCCCAGCCCGTGGCGGCCCTGCCGGCGCCGTCGCCGGCCGCCAGCCCCGCGCCCGCGGTGCGCCGGGTGCTGATCGACGAGGGCTCGGCCGGCCAGCGTCTGGACAATTTCCTGCTGCGCGAACTCAAGGGCGTGCCCAAGACCCATGTCTACCGCGTGATACGCGCCGGCGAGGTGCGGGTCAACAAGGGCCGCGCGCAGGCCGATACGCGCTTGGAGTTGGGGGATGAGGTGCGCATACCGCCCGTGCGCCTGCCCGAGCGGGTGGCGGAGGAAGCCAAGGCCTTTGTGCCGGCGCGCGAGTTCCCGGTGCTGTTCGAGGACGAGCATCTGCTGGCCGTCAACAAGCCGGCCGGCGTGGCCGTGCACGGCGGCTCGGGCGTCAGCTTCGGCGTGATCGAGCAGCTGCGCCAGGCCCGGCCCCAGGCCAAGTTCCTGGAATTGGTACACCGTCTGGACAAGGAAACCTCGGGCCTGCTGCTGATCGCCAAGAAGCGCAGCGCCCTGGTGGATTTGCAAGACCAGTTCCGCGAGCGCGAAACGGGCAAGACCTATGCCGCCCTGGTGCTGGGCGACTGGCCGGAGAACAAAAAAGTCATCGACCTGCCCTTGCTCAAATTCATAGGCAGCGATGGCGAGCGCTGGGTGAGGGCGGTGGAAAACTCGCACGACCCGCATGCAGAACAGGCCAAGCGCTCGATCAGCCTGGTCAAGGTCGCCCAGCGCCTGCAAGGCCATAGCTTGCTGGACGTGACCATCAAGACCGGCCGCACCCACCAGATCCGGGTGCATCTGGCCCATGCCGGCCACGTCATCCTGGGCGACCCGAAATACGGCGACTTCGAGCACAACCGGGCCATGGCCCGCGGTGCACACAAATTCGACCGCATGTTTCTGCACGCCAAGCGCCTGCGCTTTGTGCACCCGGCCAGCAAGCAAGAGATCGAGCTGACGGCGCCGCTGCCCGAAGAATGCGCGCAGCTGCTGAGCGAACTGAGTTTGAAAAAATAGCCACGATGCGCCCGCAACGATTCGATCTGATCGCCTTCGACTGGGACGGCACCCTGTTCGATTCCACCGCCCTGATCACCCGCAGCATCCAGGCGGCGGCCGAGGACTTGGGCCTGCCCCGGCCTTCTAAACAACAAGCCAGCTATGTGATCGGCATGGGCCTGCAGGCCGCGCTGGCCCATGCCGTGCCCGGCCTGGACCCCAGCCGCTACCCGGAAATGGGCCAGCGTTTCCGCGCCCACTACCTGGCCGCCCAGCATGAGCTGAGCCTGTTCCAGGGTACGCTGGAGATGCTGAGCGCGCTCAAGGCCCGCCACCACTGGCTGGCCGTTGCCACGGGCAAGAGCCGCCGCGGCCTGGACGAGGTCTTGCAGGCGGTGGAGCTGCGCGGCATGTTTGACGGCAGCCGCACGGCCGACGAGACGGCCGGCAAACCCAATCCCACCATGTTGCTGGAGCTGATGCGCGAATTTGGCGTCGAGCCCGAACGCACCCTGATGATTGGCGACACCACCCACGACCTGCAACTGGCGCTGAACGCCGGCGCGGCCAGCGTGGGCGTCAGCTACGGCGCTCACGATGCCGACACCTTTGCCGACTTGAGCCCCCTGCATGTGGCGCATTCGGTGCCCGATTTACACGACTGGTTGCTCCGCCATGCCTGATCAAGACCCAGCCGCCCCGCCGGCCATCGCGCTCTGCGCCTCCGACGATTTGCAGGAGCGTGGCCGCGCCCACGGCTTCGACGTGCTGCAGTACCGCGAGCCCGCCCGCGCCTTCGCCCTGCGCTTCGAGGGCCAGGTCGTGGCCTATCTGAACCGCTGCGCCCATGTGCCCACCGAGATGGATTGGCAGGAGGGCGAGTTCCTGGATCGCGACAAGAAATACATCATGTGTTCCATCCATGGCGCCGTCTACGACCCCCTGACCGGGCGCTGCGTGACCGGCATGTGCGGCCGCATGGGCCTGACCAAGATCGAGGTGCAGGAACGCGAGGGCCAAGTCTATTGGTATCCTTCCCGCGACACCCGACCTGTATTTGAAGACTGAGCGACTTAGAGCCCACCCATGAACCCAAACGATGATCTGCCGCCGGCCATGCCGGACCCCGTCCTGCCGGCCGCCGCGCCCGAATCGGCTGCGGCCCCGGCTAAGCCTGTGGCGGCACCGGGCTACGAGGCCGTGCTGGCCCAGTTCGCCCGCGAGTACATGCAGGACCGGCGCAGCGAGCGCCGCTGGCGCACCTTCATCCGCATGTTCTGGCTGGCCTTGCTGGTGTTCGCGGCCTGGGCCCTGTTCGCGCAGCAACACCACCACCCCAGCGCCACCAGCACGCCGCACACGGCCTTGGTCGAGGTGCGCGGCGAGATCGCGGCCGACACCGAGGCCAGCGCCGAGCTGCTGCTCTCGGCCCTTAAGCAGGCCTTTGAAGACCCGGGTTCGCAGGCCGTGGTCTTGCGCATCAACTCGCCCGGCGGCAGCCCGGTGCAGGCCGGCATCGTCTACGACGAGCTCAAGCGCCTGAAGGCCAAGCACGACAAAAAAGTCTATGCCGTGGTGGAAGAGATGTGCGCCTCGGGTGCCTACTACATCGCCGCCGGTGCCGATGAAATCTATGTGGACAAGGCCTCGGTGGTGGGCTCCATCGGCGTGCTGATGGACGGCTTCGGCTTCACCGGCCTGATGGGCAAGCTGGGCGTGGAACGCCGCCTGATGACGGCCGGCGAGAACAAGGCCATGCTGGACCCCTTCAGCGCCGTCAACCCCAGGCAGCAGGCCTATGCCCAGGCCATGCTGGACCAGATCCACCAGCAGTTCATCACCGTCGTGCGTGAAGGCCGCGGCAAGCGCCTGCGCGAGACGCCGGACATCTTCTCCGGCCTGTTCTGGAACGGCGAGCAAGCCGTCAAGCTGGGCCTGGCCGATGCCACGGGCAATCTGGATTATGTGGCCCGCGAGATCGTCAAGGCCGAGGAAGTGGTGGACTACACCCCGCGTGACAACGTCGCCGAACGCCTGGCCAAGCGCTTTGGCGCGGCCATGGGCGAGGGCGCGATCAAGGCCGTGCGCCAGCTGCCTGCGCTGCATTGAGCTAACTCTTTCCTTCGGCGTTCAGCAGGGCCCGCTTCGCAAGAGGCGGGCCCTGCCGTCGTTTGGACACGTTCTTGATGAAATCTTGATACCCACTGCGCCAGCTTCTACAGCAATCTGAGGCGCTAATTTTTAAGCTTCCTGCATCTCAACAGTTTTGTGAGCATGCAATGGATTGGATATTTTTGGCCCTGAGCGCGGGGCTCTTCGCCCTGATGCTGGGCCTGGCTGTTCTGGGTGAGCGCCTGGGTGGCGGAGCCAAGGAATGAGCGCCCTCTACCTCTTGAGCGGCCTGGCCGCGGGTGGCTTGTTCGTCTACCTGGTCTACGCGCTCCTGCGCGCCGAGGAGTTCTAAGCCATGAACTCCCTTGGATGGATCAATCTTGCCTTGTACCTGGGCTTGCTGATGGCGGCCGCCTGGCCGCTCTCGCGTTGGCTGACGGCCGTGGCGCAAGGACGCTTGCCGCGCTGGATGCAGGCGGTCGAGGCGGGCTTTTACAAGCTGGCCGGCGTCAAGGCCGAGGAGGGCATGCATTGGCAGCGTTATGCCTTCGCGCTGCTGCTGTTCAACTTCATCGGCGTGCTGGCGGCCTATGGCCTACAGCGCTTTCAGGGTGTGCTGCCGCTGAATCCGCAAGGCTTTGGTGCGCCGTCGCCGGACTCGGCCTTCAACACCGCCATCAGCTTCGTTACCAACACCAATTGGCAGGGCTATGGCGGCGAGTCCACCATGAGCTATCTGAGCCAGATGCTGGCGCTGACGGTGCAGAATTTTGTCTCGGCCGCCACCGGCATCGCCGTGGTGTTTGCGCTGATGCGCGGCTTTGTGGCCAAGAGCAGCCAGAGCATCGGCAACTTCTGGGCCGACCTGACCCGCATCACGCTGTGGATCTTGCTGCCGCTGTCGCTGCTGTTCGCGCTGTTCTTCGTCAGCCAGGGTGTGATTCAGAATTTCGACGGCTACAAGGATGCGACGACGCTGGAAGCGAACATCTATCAAGTGCCCAAGCTGGGTGCGGATGCTCAGCCGCTGACAGACGAACAGGGTCAGGTCTTGACGGAGGAGGTAGTCAGCCCCACGCAGCAGCTGGCCATGGGCCCGGTCGCCTCGCAAGAAGCGATCAAGCTCTTGGGCACCAATGGCGGCGGCTTCTTCAACGCCAACTCGGCCCACCCTTTTGAGAACCCAACGCCCCTGTCCAATCTGGCGCAGATGCTGGCCATCTTTCTGATCCCGGCGGCGCTGTGCTTCAGCTTCGGCCAGATGGTGGGTGATGGCCGCCAGGGCCTGACGATTCTGGCCGCCATGAGTTTGCTCTTCATCGTCGGCGTCATTGCCGCCACCAGCGCGGAGCAGGCCGGCAACCCCAGCCTGAATGCGCTGGGGGTGGATCAGCAGATGAGCGAGGCCCAGGCCGGCGGCAATATGGAAGGCAAGGAGACCCGCTTCGGCATCAATGCCACGAGCTTGTTCGCGGTGGTGACGACCGGCGCTTCCTGCGGCGCCGTCAACGCCATGCACGACTCCATGACCCCGCTGGGCGGCATGGTGCCCCTGGTGATGATGCAGCTGGGCGAGGTGGTGTTCGGCGGCGTGGGCACCGGCTTGTACGGCATGCTGATCTTCGCCATGCTGGCCGTCTTCATCGCCGGTTTGATGATAGGCCGCACGCCCGAGTACCTGGGTAAAAAGGTCGAGAGCTTCGAGATGAAGATGGTGTCCATCGCCATCCTGGTGACGCCCATGGTGGTCTTGATCGGCACGGCCCTGGCCGTCACGGCCGGCGCGGGCAAGGCCGGTGTGGCCAACCCGGGCGCCCATGGCTTCTCGGAGATCCTCTACGCCCTGACCTCGGCGGGCAATAACAACGGCTCGGCCTTTGCCGGCCTGTCGGCCAACACGCCCTTTTACAACACGCTGCTGGGCCTGGCCATGTGGCTGGGGCGCTTCGGCGTCATCGTGCCGGTGCTGGCGATTGCCGGCAGCCTGGGCGCCAAGAAGCGCATCCCGGTGGGCGCGGGCACCCTGCCCACGCATGGCCCGCTCTTCGTCGGTCTGCTCATCGGTGTCGTGCTGCTCGTCGGCCTGCTGAATTACGTCCCCTCACTTGCCTTGGGCCCCATTGTTGAGCATTTGATGCTCTGGAAAGCTTGAGGTCTGATCATGACTACGCAAACAAGCAATACTCATCAACAACAACATCTGTCCCTGCTGGACCCGGCGCTGCTCAAGCCCGCCCTGCTGCAGAGCTTTGTCAAACTCAGTCCCACGGCGCAATGGCGCAACCCGGTGATGTTTGTGGTCTACGTCGGCAGCCTGCTGTGCACAGGGCTGTGGGCCTGGAGCCTCAGCGATCCGGCCGTGGCCGGCAGCGAAGGCTCGGGTTTCATGCTCAGCATCGCGCTGTGGCTGTGGTTCACCGTGCTCTTCGCCAACTTTGCCGAGGCCCTGGCCGAGGGCCGTTCCAAGGCCCAGGCGGCTTCGCTGCGCGGCCTCAAGACCAAGACCTGGGCCAAGAAGCTGGAGCAGCCAATCCACGGCGCTAAATGGTTACCCGCACAGTCCGACGAGCTGCGCAAAGGCCATGTGGTGCTGGTGGAGGCGGGCGACCTGATCCCGCTGGACGGCGAGGTCATTGAGGGCGTGGCCTCGGTGGACGAGAGCGCCATCACCGGCGAATCGGCGCCGGTGATCCGCGAGTCCGGCGGCGATTTTTCCTCCGTCACCGGCGGCACAAGGGTGCTGTCCGACTGGCTGGTCGTGCGCGTGGGCGTCAACCCCGGCGAGTCCTTTCTGGACCGCATGATTGCCATGGTCGAAGGCGCCAAGCGCCAGAAGACGCCCAATGAGATCGCGCTGACGATTCTGCTGGTGGCCCTGACCCTGGTCTTTCTGGTGGTCACGGTGACGCTGCTGCCCTTCTCCCTCTTCAGCGTGGCAGCGGCTGGCTCGGGCACGGTGGTGTCCATCACCGCCCTGGTGGCCTTGCTGGTCTGCCTGATCCCCACCACCATAGGCGGCCTGCTATCGGCCATCGGCGTGGCCGGCATGAGCCGCATGATGGCGGCCAATGTGATCGCCACCTCGGGCCGTGCGGTGGAGGCCGCCGGCGATGTGGACGTGCTGATGCTGGACAAGACCGGCACCATCACCCTGGGCAATCGCCAGGCCAGCCGTTTCATTCCCGCCCCCGGCGTCAGCGAGGCCCAGTTGGCCGACGCCGCCCAGCTCGCCTCGCTGGCCGACGAAACGCCCGAGGGCCGCAGCATCGTCGTGCTGGCCAAGGCGAGGTTCAGCCTGCGCGAGCGGCAGCTGGCGGACTTGCAGGCCCATTTTCTGCCCTTCAGCGCCCAGACCCGCATGAGCGGTGTGGACTTCGGCGATGCGCTCGCGCCCAGCCGCAGCATCCGCAAGGGGGCAGGGGACGCAATCCGCCGCCATGTGGAGTCCCTGGGCGGCCAAGTGGCCCAGCAAGTGCAAGCCGCCGTCGACGAGGTCGCACGCCGTGGCAGCACGCCCCTGGTGGTCAGTGAAGGTAACACGGTACTTGGCGTGGTCGAGCTGAAGGACATCGTCAAGGGCGGCATCAAGGAGCGTTTTGCCGAGCTGCGCCGTATGGGCATCAAGACGGTGATGATCACCGGCGACAACAAGCTCACCGCCGCCGCCATCGCGGCCGAGGCCGGCGTGGACGACTACCTGGCCGAGGCCACGCCCGAGGCCAAGCTCAAGCTGATCCGCGACTACCAGGCCGAGGGCCGCCTGGTGGCCATGACCGGCGACGGCACCAATGACGCGCCCGCTCTGGCCCAGGCCGATGTGGCCGTGGCCATGAATACCGGCACCCAGGCCGCCAAGGAGGCCGGCAATATGGTGGATCTGGACTCCAACCCCACCAAGCTGCTGGAAGTCGTGGAGACCGGCAAGCAGCTTTTGATGACCCGGGGCTCGCTGACCACCTTCTCCATCGCCAACGATGTGGCCAAGTACTTCGCCATCATCCCGGCCATGTTTGTGGGCGTCTACCCGCAGCTGGGCAGCCTGAACGTGATGGGCTTGCACAGCCCCAGCTCGGCCATTCTGTCGGCTGTGGTGTTCAACGCCCTGATCATCATCGCCCTGATCCCGCTGGCCCTGAAGGGCGTGGCCTACCGCGCCATCGGAGCGGCGGCCCTGCTGCGCCGCAATCTCTTGATCTACGGCCTGGGCGGCCTGATCCTGCCCTTCATCGGCATCAAGCTGGTCGACCTGATCCTGGTCGCCGCCCATCTGGTCTGAGGAAAGTCGCCATCATCATGAAAACACTTTTGCGTCCCGCCCTCGTCAGCTTTGCGTTGCTCAGCGCCGTCACCGGCTTGCTCTACCCCGTGCTCGTCACCGGCGTCGCCAAGACCATATTCCCCGCGCAGGCCGAGGGCTCCTTGATCGAGCGCGATGGCAAGCTCGTCGGCTCGGCCCTGATAGGCCAGAACTTCACATCGCCCGACTACTTCTGGGGCCGACCCTCGGCCACCGGGCCCATGAGCCATAACGCCGCCGGCTCCTCCGGCAGCAACCAGGGCCCGTTGAACCCGGCCTTGCACGAGGCGGTGAAGGCCCGCGTGGCCGCCCTGCGTGCCGCCGATCCGGACAACAAGCTGCCCATCCCCGCCGATCTGGTCACGGCCTCGGCCAGCGGCCTGGACCCCGAGATCAGCATGGCCGCCGCCCGCTACCAGGCCAGCCGCGTGGCCCGCGAGCGCAAGCTCTCGATCAAGGAGGTGGAGCGCCTGATCGCGGCCAACACCTTGGCGCGCGATCTGGCCGTGTTGGGCGAGCCGCGCGTCAATGTGCTCAAGCTCAATCTGGCCCTGGACGCCGCCGCGCCCCGCGCCGTCAAACCTGCTTTCTGAAACAAGTCCCTGTCATGAAAAACACAATCGTCCCCCTGCTCCTGCTGACCCTGCTGAGCGCCAGCGCCCAAGCCACGCCGCCCACGCCCGAGCACAGCCTGAGCGGCAATCTGAGCCTGAACAGCGATTACCGCTTCCGTGGCATCAGCCAGAGCTGGCAGCTGCCCGCCGTGCAAGCCGGCTTCGACTACGCCCACCGCGGCGGCGCCTACGCCGGCGTCTGGGCCTCCAATGTCTCGGGCAATAGCTATAACAATGGCGCGGGCCTGGAGGCCGATGTCTACGGCGGCTTCAAGTTCAGCCCGGGGCAAGACCTGAGCCTGGACCTCGGCGCCCTGGTCTACCTCTACCCCGGCGCCCGCCTGAACAGCGCCCCCGGCGTGGCCAGCGACAAGCAGTACGACAACGTCGATCTCTATCTGGGCCTCAGCTACGGCGGTTTCAGCGCCAAGCTCTCGGTCGCCGCCACCGACTATTTCGGTCTCAATGGCGAGACGGCCGGCTACGCCTACTTCAGCAGCCTGGCGCCAGCCGGCGGCAGCAAGGGCAGCGCCTATCTGGACCTGAACTACAGCTTCGAGCTGGGCCAGGGCATCACCCTGGCCACCCATCTCGGCCATCTGCGGGTGCGCAATTACGGCGAGCTGTCCTATACCGATGCCAAGATTTCGGTCGCCAAGGAAATGCTGGGCCTGAACTGGACCGCCGCCGTCGTCGGCAGCAATGCCAGCAAGGACTTCTACCAGGTCGGCAACGCCGCCGGGCAGCATGCCAAGCGCGTCGGCGACACCGGCCTGGTGCTGAGCGTCGGCAAGACCTTCTGAGCAGCCAATCCCCAGCTCTGAGCAGGTGACAATGTCCGCATGCTGATCAATTGCACGGCCTATCAAGCGGGCCAGAAGCTTGTCGACCTGTCGCTCTCGCAGCCGGAGGAACTGAGGGCTTATTTGGACAGACCCGACTGCTTCATCTGGGTGGCCTTGCGCGACCCCGAGGCGGCCGATCTGGAGCCCTGGCAGCAGCTCTTCAATCTGCACCCCCTGGCCGTCGAAGACGCCTGCCACGGCCACCAGCGCCCCAAGGTCGAGGAATACGGCCAGGATCTGTTCGCCGTCATGCATCTGGTGGACTGGGTGGGCGGTGATCTGAGCCTGGGCGAGGTCTGCGTCTTCTGCGGCCCCAACTATGTGCTCTCGGTGCGGCGCGAAAGCAAGCTGCACTTTCTGGGCGTGCGTGAGCGCTGCGAACGCGAGCCCGAGCTGCTGGCCCATGGCCCCAGCTTTGTGCTCTACGCCTTGATGGACGCGGTGGTAGACCGTTACTTCCCCATCGTCGACCTGCTGGAGTCGGAGCTGGAGGAGATCGAGCAAAGCATTTTTGTGCGTGGTGCCCAGCTGGACAATATCAAGCGCCTGTACGAGCTCAAGCGCCGCCTGATGCTCTTGCGCCGGGCGGTGGCGCCCATGCTGGAGATGCTGTCCAAGCTGCACGGCGGCCGCATCCCGCCGCTGTGTGCCCGCACGGGCGAGTACTTCCGCGATGTGGCCGACCATCTGGCCCGCATCGAAAGCGCCATCGAGTCGGTGCGCGACACCCTGGCCACCGCCATCCAGGCCAATCTGTCCATGGTCGCCATCGACGACAGCAATGTCACCAAGCGCCTGGCCGCCTGGGCCGGCATCTTTGCCGCCGCCACCGCCTTTGCCGGCATCTGGGGCATGAACTTCAAGCACATGCCCGAGCTTGAGCTGAGCTGGGGCTATCCCGTTGCGCTGGGCGTGATCGGCAGTGTTTGCGTCGGCCTGTGGTGGCGCTTCCGCAAGGCCGGCTGGTTGTGAATGCTGACCCCTCGTCCAAGGAGTACCTTGGCCGATCCCCCGAGGGGATGGCGATGTTTGCCGGATCGACCGGCAAACACATCGCCGACGCGGGCCGGCTCGGGAGCGGCCCAGCGCTCGGCCCGAAAGCCGGGCTGGGCAATTTGTGTATGAGTTTTCTTTCATGACTGACGCAAGACCCGACCCCGACGCCTTGCTGGCCCAGATCACCCGCGCCGAGCAAGCCCAGGCGCGCGGCAAGCTGCGCATCTACTTCGGCTCCTCCGCCGGGGTGGGCAAGACCTTCGCCATGCTGCAGGCGGCGCGCCAGCTGCAGGCCGAAGGCCAGCAGGTGCTGGCGGGCGTGGTGCTGACGCATGGCCGCAGCGAGACCCAGGCCCTGCTGGACGGCCTGCCCCAGCTGCCGCTGAAAGCGATCGAGTACCGCGGCAAGTCCCTGCCCGAGTTCGATCTGGACGAGGCCCTGGCGCGCAAGCCGGCCCTGATCCTGGTGGACGAGCTGGCCCATGCCAATGTGCCCGGCTCCCGCCACCCCAAGCGCTGGCAGGACGTGGAGGAGCTGCTGGCCCAGGGCATCAATGTCTACACCACGCTCAATGTCCAGCACCTGGAAAGCCTCAACGATGTGGTGGGCGGCATCACCGGCGTGCGGGTGCAGGAGACCCTGCCGGACACCTTTTTCGACGCTGCCGCCGAGGTGGTGATGGTGGACACGCCGGCCGACGAGCTGCTGGCGCGCCTGAACGCGGGCAAGATTTATCTCGGCCCGCAAGCCCAGCGCGCCGCCAATAATTTTTTCCGCAAGGGCAATCTGATGGCCTTGCGCGAGCTGGCCCTGCGCCGCACCGCCGACCGGGTGGAGGACGATGTGCAGGCCTGGCGCAGCAATGAGCGCGTGGCCCAGGTCTGGAAGACCGAGGCGGCCATCCTCTGCGCCGTGGGCACGACGCCAGCGGCCGAAAGCGTGGTGCGCAATGCCGCTCAACTAGCGCAGCAGCTAAACGTCAGCTGGCAGGCGGTGTATGTCGAAACTCCGACCCTGCAAGGCCTGCCCGATGCGCAGCGCGAGCGCATTCTGCGGGTCTTGCGCCTGGCGCACGAGCTGGGCGCCAGCACGGCCGTGCTCTCGGCCCAGGCCCTGGCGCCGGCCTTGATCCGCCATGCGCGCGAACACAATCTGTCCAAGCTGGTGCTGGGCCGCGGCCGCCCGCGCGGCTGGCTGGCGCGTTGGGGCGGCCGGCCCGATCTGCAGCAGCAGATCGCCGCCGCCGCACCCGAGCTGGACCTGATCAGCGCGGCCTTGACGCCCACGGCCACACAGCGCCTCGAAACGGGCAGGGCGGGTGAGGCCGCTGCCGAGGCCTGGCAGGGCAGGGCCCGCCGCTACGGCCTGACCCTGGCCGCCTGCTGCCTGACGACCTTGCTCAGCTGGCCGCTGCAACTGGCCTTCGATCAGTCCAATATCGTCATGCTTTTCTTGCTGACGGTGCTGGGCGTGGCGCTCAAGCTGGGCCGGGGCCCGGCGGTGGCGGCCAGCTTTTTGAGCGTGGGCCTGTTCGACTTTTTCTTCGTCGCGCCGCAGCTGAGTTTTGCCGTCAGCGATGTGCAGTATCTGCTGACCTTTGCCGTCATGCTGGCCGTGGGCCTGATCACCGGCCAGCTGACGGCCGGCCTGCGCTACCAGGCCCAGGTGGCGGCCGAGCGGGAAGGGCGCTCGCGCGCCCTGTTCGAGCTGACCAGCGATCTGGCCGGCGCCCTGCAGTCCGAGCAGGTGCTGCAGGTGGCCGAGGCCGCCCTGGCGCAAGAGGTCGGGGGCGGGGCCTTGCTCTTTGTGCTGGGCCTGGACGAGCAGTTGCAACCCTCGCCTGGCCAAGCTCTGCTGCCGGCGGCCGAGCAGCCCGACGCCGGCACCGCCCGCTGGGCCCTGGAGCGCAAGCAGGCCGCCGGCCTGAGCACCGACACCCTGGCCGGCAGCGCCTGGTTCTACCTGCCCCTGGCCGCGCCCATGCGGGTGCGCGGCGTGCTGGCCCTGCGGCCGCGCAGCAGCCGCAGCCTGATGCAGCCCGAGCTGCGCGCCCAGCTGGAGACCTCGGCCCGCATCATCGGCCAGGCCCTGGAACGTGTGCATTATGTGGAGGTGGCCCAGCAAGCCCTGGTGCAGATCGAGTCCGAGCGCCTGCGCAACTCCCTGCTGTCGGCGCTCTCGCATGATTTGCGCACGCCGCTGGCCGTGGTCTACGGCCTGGCCCAGACCCTGGACGGCCTGGCCGGCATGCCGCCGGCCGCCCGCGAGCTGGCCGCCAGCCTGTTGCAGCAGTCGCAGCGCATCAGCGCCATGGTCGCCAATCTGCTGGACATGGCCCGTTTGCAAAGCGGGGCCGTGCGCCTGAATCTGCAATGGCAGCCGGTGGACGAGGTGGTCGGCTCCTCCTTGCAAGCCCTGCAAGGCCTGTTGCAAGCGCATCGCCTGGAGGTCGATATTCCCGCCGGCCTGCCGCTGCTGAATCTGGACGCCACGTTGATGGAGCGGGTGCTCTGCAATCTGCTGGAGAACGCGTTCAAGTACACGCCGCCCGGCAGTCGCATCACGCTGGTCGCCCGCCTGGCGCCGGGCGCTTTACAAGGTCAGGATGCGCTGCGTTTAAGTGTTAGCGATGATGGCCCGGGCCTGCCCGTCGGGCGCGAGGAGCAGCTGTTCGCCAAGTTCAGCCGCGGCGAGCGCGAGTCCAGCACGCCCGGCGTGGGTCTGGGCCTGGCCATCTGCCGCGCGATTGTGCAAGCCCATGGCGGCCGCATCTGGGCCGAGTCCGCCCAGCCCCGGGGCGCCGCCTTTGTCATGCTGCTGCCCCTGGGCCAAGCCCCGGCCATGCCTATTTTGGAAGAAGAAAACGTCGATGATGAGTGAACCCCAGCCCGTGGCCCTGATCGTCGAGGACGAGCCCAGCATCCGCCGCTTTGTGCGCATGGCCCTGGAGGCCGAGGGCTGGCAGGTGCATGAATGCGAGACCGTGCGCCAGGGCCTGGTGGATGCCGGCACGCGCCGGCCCGAGCTGGTGATCCTGGACCTGGGCCTGCCGGATGACGACGGCCTCAACTATCTGAAGGACTTGCGCGCCTGGTCGGGCGTGCCGGTGATCGTGCTCTCGGCCCGCACGAACGAGGCCGACAAGATCGCCGCTCTGGACGCCGGTGCCGATGACTATCTGTGCAAGCCCTTCGGCGTGGGCGAGCTGATGGCGCGGGTGCGCGTGGCCCTGCGGCGCAGCCAGCAGGCCGGCCGCATCGGCCATGCGGACGAGCCGGCGCAGACCTTGTTCCGTTTCGGCGAGGTCGAGGTGGATCTGGCCGCCCGCCGCGTGCTGCGCGCCGGCCAGGCCGTGCATCTGACGCCCATCGAGTACCGCTTGCTGACCCATCTGATCGCCAATGCCGGCAAGGTGCTGACGCACAGGCAATTGCTCAAGGCCGTGTGGGGGCCCTCGCATGTGGAGGATAACCACTATCTGCGCGTCTACATGGGCAATCTGCGCCAGAAGCTGGAGGCGGTGCCGGCGGCGCCCAAGCATTTACTGACGGAGACGGCGGTGGGCTATCGATTGATGGCGTGATCCACCGCCCGAACTCATGGGAGTGGCCGGCCCTGAAGTCGCAGGTCTGACGGGCGACCTCGGACGCAGGCGTCTAGCCCCAGACCTGCGAGTAGCCGACCCCAGCTGCCGGGCTCCGTTACGGCGCTGACTCGCAAGTCGACGCCATGGCTGGTGTACTCCAGCGTGAAGTTTTGGCTTGGCGACGCGGCATCTGATTTGTCCCTGACCCAGATGTGGCTCGCTTGAATTTGTCAGGCATGCGCTGTCACAAGGGCTTGATATGCTGCTGCGCAGCAGGCCAACGGAATGAGCCAAAGGGAGGGTTGTTTGTGCATCAGTCAGCTGCCAACCTCGGTCTTGGGACTTTGATGTCACCTCGTTCAACGCTGACGCCATGGCGGTTTGCAAGGCCGCTGCTGTCGGCGCTGCTGTTTGGCGCATTGTGTCGTGGCGAACTGGCGCTGGCCGCTGTTCAGGTGAGCATGCCAAGCCTATGTGCCGAGGCCTTGTCCCTGCCAGCAGAGAAGTTGGACTTGCACCTCATTGAGCAGGAGTTTGTCGAGGTTGATGCGCAGGGCGAAGTCAGTCTTGATCTGGCTTGCCGGGCTTGGGCGGCCAGCCATCGAGCGAAGGAATCGGCACCGGAAAAGCCCCTCGTTTGGCAAGCCCTCAGTGCGCAGGTGCTGCTGGCTGCGCAGCGTCGCGAGGAGGCGATGGTCTTGGCTGCATCGAGCTATGAGGCGGCCATGAAGCTGGGTGCTGCGGGTCGGCTCGCGGCACGCCGAGCGGCCACAGCCATGGGCCAAGCCTTTTTGCAGGTACGCGAGCACGAGGGCACCCACCTGTGGATGCAGCGTGCCGTGGATGCCAATGATCCGAACCAAGCCTTGGACCAGGACGGTGCCTTGGCCTTGGTCAATCGCGCCACAGCAGAGTTGATGGTCGGTCGATTTCAAGACGGTGAGCGTCGCCTGCTGGAGGTGTTGAATCTGATGGGCGAGCTCGGCCATTCGCCCGCGCAGCTTCAGGCCTTTGCTTACCCGAAGGCGGTCGCCCTTAACCAGTTGCTTTATGCGCAAAGTGCGACAGCTCAATGGGCGGCAGCGCTCGCGACTTCCGAACAATTGCTGCTACACCGGTGGCAGTTCTTGCCGGCCGATCGCACGGGTCTTGCTCTGGCTTTGGGGAATCGGGGTTCGATCTTGGTCAAACTGGGGCGGTTTGACGAAGCGCAGCACTTGCTGGAAGCCGCTTTGGACGAAAGCCAGGGCGGAGGGTCGAGCGATGCGATGGCTTCGGGCGCGGCCGAGCAAATGCGTAGCAATCTGGCTCAGCTCCTGCTGGCACGTGGCCAGCCCCAGCTCGCTTTGACTCAGGTACAGCGGGCGGTGGCTCGAACCCAGGGCGGTGCGCAACTCAATGCTTTGCGGCAGCAGGCAGAGGCGCAAATCGCTTTGGGCGATTTGCATGCAGCGGTCAGCACTTTGCGGGTGGCTCTAAAAATTGTTCAGACCCAGCCGCCATTGGGCGAGGCCTGGCTGCGGTTGCAGGTGCTCTTGGCTTATGCGAAGACGCAGCTGATCTTGGGTGACTTGAGCGAGGCCGCCGTGTGGCTGGATGCCGCCGACAAAGAGGCCTCGGCCGTGCCTAGCAATCACCATGAACTCGGCGAGCGTTGGGTGCTGCGCGCCAGTCTGCTGGAGCAGCAGGGCTTGAGAGCGGAAGCCTTGCAGGCGATTGATCAGGCAGGGCTTGTTTATGCGCAGCAGTTCCCCGCGCAACATCCCCAAAGGCTGGGCTTGCTCATTCGCGCTTGCGGCCTGGGGCGCGCTTGCGAGGCCTTGCCAGAGAGCTTGGCTTCAGCTCAAACGCCGCCCTCGTTGACAGCCGCAGCAGCCCTCGTTTTGGCGCGCTACAGCCTCAGCAAAGAGAATGGTCAAGCGGCACAGAAATATGCGGAGCAGGCCTTGACGGCGGCCCATGCTGCGGCCCAGAGTTTGCTGCAGTGGCAGGCCTTGTATGAGTTTGGACGCAGCCAAGCCGCCTTGTCTCGACCGACTGCGGCCATCTTCTTCGGCAAACTCGCTGTCGATCAGTTGCAGCAGGCCCGCCACAATTTAAGCAATTTGGGCGTGGCCGCCGACGCGCAGTTCTTGGCGGACAAACTGCAGGTTTACCGGCAACTGGCATCCTGGCTGTTTGACGCAGGACGCTTGGCTGAGGGACTAGAAATTCTGCACTTGCTCAAGCGCCAGGAGTTGGACGACTACAACGAGCGTGCCCAGGCCTTGCTCGGGGCCGCGCCCAGTTTGACGGAGCAAGAGCAGTCGTGGCGGGAGCAGTTGGCGTCTGCCACAAGGTTGGGCGAAAAAAATGCTGCTGAGATTCTGCGCTTGAGCCGCCTGCAGGCGGCGAGTCGTATCAATGCTGCCGAATTGGCGCGGCTGGCTGCTTTGCAGGCAGAGCAGGCAGACCAAGCCCCCAAGGCCGCAGCCATGCTTGGACTTCAGCTGACCCAGATTGGTCAAGAAGGGGCCGAACAGCGACTCAAGCCCTTGGCTCAGGGCGGAATCTGGCCCGCGGATTCCAGGCTGACCCTGCCGAGCGATGCCCGCACCCTGCATGTCTATCTGATGGTGGAGCCGAATCAAGTGCGCGCCATCTTGGTGGGGCGGCAAGGGCGGAAGTCATTGCAGGTGCCGATCAAGGTGGCGGAACTGACGCGTCAGATTGCCGAGCTCTTGGATGCCGTCCGACAAGGTCGAGATGAACGACCGCATGCTCAAGCCTTGCATCGTGTGTTGGGCCCCTTGTTGGACGCACCCGCGCGGACATGGGGCATTCGTCAGTTGGTGCTTTCCTTGGATGGTCCGCTGCGCTACCTGCCTATCGGTCTTTTGCATGATGGGCAGGCATTCTTGATTGATCGGTACACCTTGGCCGTGGCGACGCCGGCCGATGGGGCGCTGCGCCGCAGTGCAAAGGCGCTGCAGGCCGATTCGGCGCCACTTCGGGTGCAAGCTTGGGGCGTCACCCAAGCCTTGGAAGGCTTGCCTGCCTTGCCAGGCGTAGGCGAGGAGTTATGTGGCATCGTCAAAGGGCCCGCGCAAGGACTGCCTGTCAGTCTTTGCGATGGGGTACTGAGCGGCCGTGCCGCTGCGAACGCCTTTTTTACGGAGACGAGTTGGCGTTCTGCTGCGGCCCGTAGTGGCGATGGCGGTGTGGTGCATATCGGCACGCATTTCGTTTTGCGGCCCGGCAATGTCGCGCGCTCGTGGTTGCTGCTCGGCGATGGCGCACGTCTGAAGTTGGAGCAGCTGCGCGGCTGGCCCTTGGGTTCGCCGAGATTGTTGACACTCTCGGCCTGCGAGACTGCCTTGCCCTCTGGCTCTGGTAGCGATGGCCGTGAACTCGATGGGCTGACTTCCACCTTGCTGAGCAGTGGTGCGCAGCAGGTGGTGGCCAGCCTGTGGCGAGTTGAAGACCGTTCAACGGCGGGCTTGATGCGGCAGTTCTACACCGCGCTGAAACAACAGCCTGAAAACGCCGCCGCAGCTTTGCAAGTTGCCCAACGCGCCGCTCTTCGCGCCGGCGCGCCAGCGAGCGTTTGGGCCGCCTTTACCCTCAGTGTGCCGACGGCGCGCTGAGGCTTGGCTGCCGCTCGCGCCATATCGGCCCGCTCAGAGCTTGGTCTCACTCACCAATACAACTTCGCCCTCACCACACTCGCCCGCCGCAAGCCCAGACTCCATTGGTGATAAACGCCGCGCGCCATGCGGTGCAAATCATCGGTGCGGGCACCCAGATCGCGCAGGATCTCGGCCTCGCTTTGTACGGCCGGGCCGTGCACATGGGCCAACTCATGCCGGGATTCAAGGCACCAGGCGCGCACGCTTTCCTCGGTCACTTCCAGATGGCATTGCAGCGCGACATGCTTGCCCAGCGTGAATCCCTTGTTGAGGCAGTGCGTGCCAAACAGGCAGCGGCGGGCGCCTTGCGGGATCTCGAAGCTGTCGTAGTGCCAGTTGAAAACGGTGGTCTGCGAGCGGCCGCAGAACAGCGCGCGGGCGTCCGGCGTCACCCACAGCTTGCTCCAGCCTATATTCGGCCAGGCATTGCGGCTCACACGCGCGC
The DNA here is from genome assembly GCF_014204525.1 of Roseateles oligotrophus. Classification (GTDB taxonomy): domain Bacteria; phylum Pseudomonadota; class Gammaproteobacteria; order Burkholderiales; family Burkholderiaceae_C; genus Paucibacter_A; species Paucibacter_A oligotrophus_A. The sequence goes on along the minus strand of NZ_JACHLP010000008.1, from coordinate 15,118 downwards.
CGCAGCTCTTGGCCAGCAGCTGTGCGCCAAAGCAATGGCCCAGCACCGGCACATCGTGGGCGAGCGCATCTTTCACCAGCGCTTGTTCCGCCGCAATCCAGTCCAGGTCGTCGTTGACGCTGTGATTGCTGCCCAGCACGACCAGGCCGCTGAAGTCCTGGGCCCGCCGTGGCGGCGCCTCACCCAGGGCGGGCCGGAAGGTCTCGGTCGGTATGCCTTGCTGCTGCAGGAACTCCGACAGATAACCCGGCCCTTGATTGGCTTCGTGCTGGAGGATGGCGACTGGTCTCATCTTCTTGGCGCGCCAGCTCTTGCATGGGGCACGCCGCTTGTTGCGAGGCCTTCAATTTAGGCCGGGGGGGCTCAAGACCTCGCCAAGCTTTGGCCCGGCCGCGTCAAGAAGCCGTCAAGCCGCCTGGGCTTTTGCCATCTCATTGCGACCGCCAAGCTCAATTTTCCCTGGCCTGCTTCTGGCGATGGCGAGCAGGCCCAAGCCTGCGAGCAGCAGCGCCCAGCTTTCCGGTTCCGGCACGGCGCTGACCCGCAAAACGATGTCGTGCGCGTTGTATTCCAGCGTGAATCCTGGGGTGTCCAAACCATGCCAGCTGATCTGCTGGAAGGTGGATGCGTTCAGGCGCTGATCAAAGCTGACGAGGGTGTAGCTGTCGCCCGCATGCAGCACGAGATCGGGTGCAGCCCAGAGGGATAACTCGCCGTCCAAGCTCACTGCCTTGCTGACGCGCAGCAGATCGGATTGCCCCAGCTGGCCCAGGTCGATGCGCAAGGTCGCCAGCTTGCCAAAGCTCAGGCTGCCGTCCACGCTCAAGGTGCCCAGCTTGGCGCCCTCGCCGGGGTCCAGGGTGCCGGCATGGTTCAGTGCCGAGTTGGCGTTCCAGGTCTTGATCGTGCCGCTGCCCTGTATCAGGCCTACGTTGTTGAACTGGCTGCCGTCCGATGCCAGCACGGCCTCAGAGGCGATGTGGATGCTGCCGGTGTTGCTGAAGTGGCCGTCAACCTGGAAGCTGCCCGCCTGCAAATCCAGGCTGCCCTGGTTGTCAAAGCCGTAGGCCCGTGTCAAACCCAGGCCGCTGCGCACATAGCTGCCTTGGTTGACAAATATGCCCCCGCTATAACTGCCTCCTGAGTCACGCAAAGCCTTGTAGCTATTGCTGTTGCTGGTGCCAAGATCGTTGAAGGTAGCGCCGCTAGCGTTGATGATGGCGCCGCCCCCGCCCAGGGCGCCATTGCCAGCCGTCCAGTTGGAATTGCCTTGCAGGGTCAGCGTGTGTTTGGTGTTGACGGCCTGGGTTCCGGCACCGTTGAAACTGGCGTTTCCGCTCACCACCGTGGCGCCGACGGGCACGGCGCTGATGGCGCCCCCGCCACCCAAGATGCCGCGCTGCATGTCCAACTCGGCGGTGGTGAGGGTGCCGGTGCCGTAGATTTGTGCGCCGCCGCTGTTCAGCGTCAAACGCTGCAGGCTGTTGCTGGACTGGTTGCTGATCTGGGCGTCGCTGACCTCCACCACGCCGCCCAATGTGGCGCTGGCTTCGATGGCCAGCCGGCCATTGCGAAAGTGCATGCGGCCTTGGTTGTCAATGTTGCCAAGCAAGGTGGTCCCGCTGCCATTGAATGCCAGCAGGGCGCCCTCGGCGACGCGGGTTTGACCCGCCAGCCGGCCTTGCTCGCGCAGCTCAAAAGTGCCGGACTGAAGCGCCAGGCTGCCCTGGTTGTCAAAGCCGTAGGCCCGTGTCAAACCCAGGCCGCTGCGCACATAGCTGCCTTGGTTGACAAATATGCCCCCGCTATAACTGCCTCCTGAATCGCGCAAAGCCCGGTAGCTATTGCTGCTGCCGGCGCCCAGGTCGTTGAAGGTCGCGCTGCTGGCGTTGATGATGGCGCCGCCCCCGCCCAGGGCGCCGTTGCCCGTCGTCCAGTTGGAATTGCCCTGCAGGGTCAGCGTGTGTCTGGTGTTGACGGCCTGGGTTTCGGCGCCATTGAAACTGGCGCTGCCGCTCACCACCGTGGCGCCGACGGGCACGGCGCTGATCGCGCCCCCGCCGCCCAAGATGCCGCGCTGCATGTCCAGCTCGGCGGTGGTGAGGGTGCCGGTGCCGTAGATTTGTGCGCCGCCGCTGTTCATGCGCAGGCGCTGGATGCTGGTCGTGCTGGAGAGGCGAGCGCTGCCGCCGGTGAATTCCACCCGATCTTGGCCACCGGGCAGGCCTAGCAGCGACCAGTTGGCGGCGTTCTCCCAGTCGCCGCTATAGGGCAGCCAGAGATAGTCAAGCGCCTGGGCGCTTTGGCAAAGAATAAGTGTGCTGGTGGCGAGGCTGAGTTGGCGCAGCTTAGGGCGCCACTTGCTTGGGATGCTGATCGACATGAGGGTGTTCTCCTTGGATGCGAGTACCTTGGGGTCTGGCCTGTCGGGAATCGGTGGCCACGCCTGCATAGACGGTGGCCGCGTCGATTTGTCAGGGCGAGTTGCAAAAGTTGCAGGGGCCTGCCATCTGCCGGTCCGAACCTACAATCCGCCATCGTTTTTGCCACCTCTTCGAGACCACCATGCCCGTCAATCTCAGCGCCCCCGATCCCGCCTCTCTGCACCCGGTTCCCGGTGTGCGCCTTGGCATCACCCAGGCCGGCATCCGCAAGCAGGGCCGGCGTGATCTGAGCGTGATCGCGCTGGACGAGGGCGCCAGCGTGGCCGGTGTGTTCACCAAGAACCGCTTTTGCGCGGCGCCGGTGCAGCTCTGCCGCGAGCACCTGGCCCTGGCGGGCAATCAGATCCGGGCCATCCTGGTCAATACCGGCAATGCCAATGCCGGCACCGGTGAAGACGGCCTGGCCCGCGCGCGCCAGAGTTGCGAGGCCCTGGCCGGCTTGATGGGCTTGCGGGCCGAGCAGGTCCTGCCTTTCTCCACCGGCGTCATCATGGAGACCTTGCCGGTGGATCGCATCATTGCCGGCCTGCCTGCCGCCTTGAGCGCATTGCGCGCCGACGCTTGGGACGAAGCCGCCCTGGGCATCATGACCACCGACACCGTGCCCAAGGCCGCCTCGGTGCAGGTGGAGATTGGCGGCGTGACCGTCACCCTCACCGGCATCAGCAAGGGCGCCGGCATGATCCGCCCCAATATGGCCACCATGCTGGGCTATGTGGCGACCGACGCGAACATCAACCCCGCCCTGATGCAGGCCCTGGTGACCGAGGCTGCTGACGCCTCATTCAACCGCATCACGATCGACGGCGACACCTCCACCAACGACTCCTTTGTGCTGATCGCCACCCACCGGGCGGCGCATGCCCGCATCGAGTCGCTGGACAGTGCCGAGGGCCAGGCCCTGCGTGCGGCCCTGATCAAGCTCTCGCAGCAGCTGGCCCAGGCCATCGTGCGCGACGGCGAGGGCGCCACCAAATTCATCACCGTGACGGTGGACGGCGGCCGCGATGAGGCCGAGTGCAAGCTGGCGGCTTACGCGATCGCCCATTCACCGCTGGTGAAGACCGCCTTCTTCGCCAGCGACCCGAATCTGGGCCGCATCCTGGCGGCCGTGGGCTATGCCGGCATCGAGGATCTGGACCAGACCCTGATCTCCCTGCATCTGGATGAGGTGCAGGTGGTGCGCAATGGCGGCCGCCATCCCGATTACCGCGAGGAAGATGGCCAGCGCGTGATGAAGCAGGCCGAGATCACCGTGCGGGTGAATCTGCAGCGCGGCGCCGCCACGGCCACCGTCTGGACCTGCGATTTGAGCCACGACTACGTGTCTATCAACGCAGATTACCGTTCCTAAAAATCCACCGCCTTGGTGCGCATACCGCGTGCCACCAAGGTTGCGTTGATCAGCTGAGCTTCTTCGCGGCCGTCAAAAGGCCAGACGGCCGGGCGCCAGCCCTCGGGGGTTTGAAAGATCTGCGCCTGCAGGGCACCGGCATGCATGGGCGCGATCATGCCGCGCATGCGGGCCAGCGTGGCCTCGGCCTCCTGCTTGCTGGCGCTGACCGGGCCCACCAGGGCCACGACCGGCTTGCTGTCTTGCTGGCCGTTCTTGCCGCCCTCGGGTTTGACGACCGAGTGGATGGTCTTGTCATCGGCCTTGCTGCCCAAGGGGCCCAGCTTCTCGACCAGCGGCGTGCCGGTCGAGGGCTTGTCCGCTGACTTCTCCGCAGTCTTGCTCTCGGCCTTGGCTCCGGCCTTGCCTGCGTCTTCCTTGGCCTCGGGTTTGGCGGCTTCTTCGGGCTTGGCGTTAAACGGTGTGCGCTTGGGCAGGGGCTTGACGAAATTGGGGCGGATGTCGGGCGGGGGCTCGCTGGCGGCCTCGGCCGCCGGAGCGGCTGCCGCGCTTGTCGCGGGGACGTCGCCAGGCTTTTGCGGCAGGCTGTCCGACAAGGACGCCGAGGCGCCGCCTTCAGGGGCGGACGCCGCCTCTGCCGCCGCCGATGCAGCAGAGGCAGCGGCTGCTGCAGCAGAAGCGGCCTCGGCTTGTGCGCGAGCCGCCGCTGATGCAGCTTGAGCGGCGGATGCCGCTTGCGCAGCCGATGCCGCCGCCTCCGCTGCCGCCACGGCCTCTTGTTTGGCGTGCTGCTGTTGCAGCAGCAGGGCCGAGCCCAGGCCTGCCAAGCCCAGCAAGACCATGGCCGCCAGGCCCAGGCGCAGCGGGCTCCAGCAGCGCGGGCCGAGGATTGGCGGCTTGCGGCCCACGCCGATCAAGACCCGGCTGCGTGACTTGCCCGCATCGATGGCGGCGCTGATCAGATAGAGCTCAAAGGGCCAGGCGCCGCTGTGCTTGGCCATCATGGCCTCGTCCATGCCCACCACGCGTTGCGGCCAGCTGGCATCGCCCGGCCGGTTCAGAAAACCCTGGGCCCGGGCGAACTTGGCGATACGGGCCGGGCGCAGGCCGGGGATGAAGCGTTCGCTGAAGGCCGGCCAGGCGCTGGACGGGGCGCTGGCAGCACCACGCTGCCAGAACCTGGCGAGCCCGCTCAGGCGTTCGCGCCAGCCGGCCTTGGGCAGAGGCTTGGGGGGCTCTTCGCCGTCGGCCAGGGCGTCCAGATGTTGGGCGGTGGTGTTGGCGTGGGCGTCCAGCGTGCTTTCGCCCGGATCCTGGGCGGCGGCCCCGCCGTCCTCGGCCAGCACCGGTTCTATCGCTTCAGCCAGGCTGCCGGCACGGCCGCCATGGGCGGTGGTCGCACCGGCGCGGCCGCTGCGCACAAAGGGCAGGGCGACGACGCCAATCGTGTGGACGTCGTAGATGGTGATTTTCTTTGCGAGCGGATGGCTGTTATGCCAGGCCACCACGTGCTCGACCAGTCGATCCATGCTTGCGGTCTTGGGTTGATGGGACAGAGGGCAGAGCAGGCCGATGGCCCTGCTCGCTCATGGTGCCTCAAGTATCCCCGCCGCGGAGGTGCGGCGTTGTGGGCAGGGCACGTTTCGATGCCTGGATAAGCGGGCCAATTCTGGACATTGGCGGCGACACCTTCTGCGGTATTGTGGTGCGTACTCACCAAGCTGGTGCGCCTGCGGCGCCGCCGGCGCGCCTCGGGGCGGGGCTGGTGGCGACCCCCGGGTGGCCTGGCCTTGCTGACGGCCTGTTTCGATGGCATGAGGCTTGCAGTGTTGGTGGGTGACAGCCGCTTTTTTGCTCCTCGCTTTTGCCCCGCCCATCATGAGCTCCGCCGCCGACTCTTTGCCTCCTCCCGCCAGGGCTGCCTTCCAGCCCGGCCAGCCGGTGGGCGCCCAGGTCCTGCTGTTCGTTTGCGGGGCTCAGCCCTTGGCTGCGGGCCCGCAGCCGCGCCATCTGCTGCAGGAGGTTCTGGAGGAGTCGGGCTTTGATGTGCAGGTGCTGTGGCTGGATGCCAGCGCGCCGGCGGGCCTGAGCGGCTTGAAGCGATGGGACGCACCGCTGCGGCCCGAGGCCTTGCTGATCGAGGTGGCCGGTGAGCAGGAGGCCCAGGCCTATGCCCTGGTGCAGCAGCTCAAGGTGGCGTTCGGCAGCACGCCTCTGGCCATGGTGGGCGGGGCGGGCGGCGCGGTGCAGATGGCGGCGGCCCTGGCCGCCGGGGTGGTGGATTATCTGGCCCGGCCCCTGCGGCCCCGCGAGGTGCTGGCCTGTTTGGCCCGGCTGATCCAGGGCGCGCGCGCCCAAGGCCTTGGCGCGCCGCAGCCGCAAGCCTCCGCCAAACAGGTTTTGGATGCTTTTGGCAATGCCAGCCTGGTGGTGCAAGAGCGGGACGGCCGCTGCGTCTGGCACAGCAGCCTGGCGCGCGAGCTGATGCAGCAGTACTTCAGCGGCGGGCATTTTGAGCGCGGCCGTCTGCCGCCCGAGCTGCTGCTGTGGTTGCACCGCGAGGCCTTGCGCCGCCGCGCCGGGGCCGATAGCAAGAGCATCACCGTGCTGCCGCAAGCGCATGCCGGCGCCACGCCCAAGGCCCCGGCCGTGCTGGCCCTGGGCCCCAAGCGCCTGAGTTTCGCCCTGCATGCCATGGATGCCGATTCGGTCGGCGAGGGCTGCTGGCTGATCGTGCTGCGGGAGTCCGACGACGCCGCCCTGCTGCATGGCCTGATCCATGCCTTCGGCCTGGTGGCCCGTGAGGCCGAGTTGCTGTACTGGGCGGCCAAGGGCAAGGACGCCCGCGAGCTGGCCGCCGTATTGGGCGGCAGCGCCGCCGAGGTGCAGGCCGGTCTGCAAGCCATGCTCATCAAGTTGGGCGTTAGTACGCTGGACGCCGCCCTGGCCCTGGCGGCCGAGCGGGTGAAGGGCTTGATGGGCTTGAGGGGTTTGAGTCACCCGGCTGATGGCTTTTGAAGTCAAGGGCGTTAGCATGCACGCTGCCCATTCTTCTGCATTTCTGGAGACCCCGCATGAGCACAGGCACCGTTCAACTGCACCGCGTCATACGCGCCAAGCCCGAGAAGCTTTACCGCGCCTTCCTGGAGCCCGATGCCCTGAGCAAATGGCTGCCGCCCTATGGCTTCACCTGCCAGGTCCACCAGCTGGAGGCGCAGGTGGGGGGGCGGTTCAGGATGTCCTTCCGCAATTTCAGCAATGGTCAGAGCCACTCCTTCGGCGGCGAGTATCTGGAACTGCGCCCGGGCGAGTTGCTGCGCTATACCGACAAGTTTGACGACCCCAATCTGCCCGGCGAGATGCAGGTCGAGGTCAAGCTCCGGGCCGTGCTCTGCGGTACCGAGATCAGCATCAGCCAGGCCGGCATCCCGGCCATGATCCCGCTGGAGATGTGCTATCTGGGCTGGCAGGAGTCCCTGGCCCAGCTGGCCTTGCTGGTGGAGCCCGAGATCCCGGCTTGAGGCCCGGCGGCAGCGCCAATCGGGGGCGATTGCCCCAGCGCTTGTTGGAGGTCGCCGCGGTGACAGGATTTTGCGATGCCAGGCGCGATGATGGCCGGCATGGGAACGCTCTATCTTGTCCGCCATGGCCAGGCCTCTCTGGGGGCCGAAGACTACGATCAACTCAGCGAGCTGGGCCGGCGCCAATGCCTGGCCCTGGGCCGTTACTGGCGCGAGCGCGGCCTGGGTTTTGATGCGGTGCTGAGCGGCACGCTGAAGCGGCATCAGCAATCCCTTATTGCTCTCAGCCAGGGCTTGCAACAAGCGGATCTGCCGGCGGCGCTTGCCTGTCCCGGCCTGGATGAATACGACAGCGAGGCCTTGATCCGCGCCGTCCATGCCGGGCCGCTGCAGCGCCCGCAGACGCCCGAGGCCGCACGCGCCCACTTCCGCCTGCTGCGCGAAGGCCTGGCGGCCTGGATGGCCGGCCGCAGCCGGCCCCAAGGCATGGCCAGTTATGCCGACTTCAGCGCCGGGGTGGCCGAGGTTCTGCGCCAGCTGCAGCAGCGGGTGGGCGAGCAGGCTCAGGCCAGGGTGTTGCTGGTGTCCAGCGGCGGGCCCATCTCCACCGCCATCGGCCAGGTGCTGGGCACGCCGGCCGACGCCACCATCGAGCTGAATCTGCGCCTGCGCAATAGCGCCGTCAGCGAGTTCGCCTTCAGCGCCCGGCGCATGGCCTTGCAGACCTTCAACAGCCTGGCTCATCTGGACGACAAGGCCATGCACAGCTTTGCCTGAGTAGGCCCCTGCAGCTGCCGTTCATCCCATGATTCGTGCGCTTCGTCTGCAGCGGGCTTGGTCGTGGCGGGGCACGCTCCTATAGTGCCTCACAGCCGAGGGAGGCCTTGGCGCTTTGACGACAACGCAGGAAAGGTGATGAAGCGATGCGACAAGAGACAGCAAGAAATCTGCGCCTGAGCCCCGGGCTCGTGGCGGTCTTGATGGGCTTGGGGCTGCTGGCGAGCGGCTCTCCCAGCCTGGCGGCCGGCCCGGAGAAAGCGCCCAAGGCGGCCGCTGCGGCGGTGGCGGCCCAGCCGGCCAAGCGCTACACCATCGAGCAATTCATGGCCACCACGGCCATCAGTGGCGCCTTTTTCAGCGCCGACGAGAAGCGCATTCTGTTCAGCAGCAATGCCAGCGGCATCTTCAATGTCTACAGCCAGGACGTGGCGGGCGGCGCGCCGCGCGCCCTGACCAGCTCCAGCACCGACAGCCATTACGCCGTCGGCTACTTTCCCAATGATGATCGTCTGCTGTTCACCCGCGACCAGGGCGGCAACGAGCAGAACCATCTCTTTGTGCGCGAGCTGGACGGCCGCGAGCAAGACCTGACCCCCGGCGACAAGCTCAAGGCCGCCTTTGCCGGCTGGACGGGGGATGGCAGCGCCTTCTTTGTCGTCAGCAACGAGCGCAACCCCAAGTTCTTCGACCTCTACCGCTACGACGCCAAGACTTACGCCCGCAGCCTGGTCTACAAGAACGAGTCGGGCTACGAGGTCTCGGAGCTCAGCCGCGACGGCCGCTGGATCGCGCTGGACAAGGTCAACACCACGGCCGATTCCGATGTCTATCTCTACGACACCCAGACCCAGCAGCTCAAGCACCTGACGCCCCACCAGGGCGTGGCCAGCCACCGTGCCGCCAGCTTCACGCCCGACTCCAAACAGCTGATCCTGCAAACCAATGCCGGGGCCGAGTTCACGCGCTTGCAGCAATACGAGCTGGCCACGGGCAAGACCACCGAGTTGGAGAAGGCCGACTGGGACATCGCCTACACCTATTTCTCCGAGGACGGCCGCTACCGCGTCACCGGCATCAACGCCGATGCCAGCATCCAGCTCAAGGTGGTGGAAATCGTGGCGGGCCAGGAGCGGCCGGTGCAATTGCCCAGGCTGCCGGGCGGCGAGATCCGCGGCGTGAGCTTCTCGCGCAGCGCCGGCAAGATGGCTTTCTACCTGAACGGTGACCGCTCGCCGAACAACCTCTTCGTCTACGACTTTGCCGGCAAACAGGTCAAGCAGCTGACGCAAAGCCTGTCCAAGGAGATCGATCCGGCCGAGCTGGTGGACGCGCGCATCGTGCGCTTCAAGTCTTTCGACGGTCTGGTGATCCCTTCGGTCTACTACCAGCCCAAGGAGGCCTCGGTGAGCAACAAGGTGCCGGCCGTGCTGCTGGTGCACGGCGGCCCCGGCGGCCAGACCACGCGCGGCTACTCGGCCCTGGCCCAGTACCTGGCGAATCACGGTTATGCGGTGCTGGGCATCAATAACCGCGGCAGCTCCGGCTATGGCAAGAGCTTCTTCACCGCCGACGACGGCAAGCATGGCCGCGAGCCCCTGTGGGACTGCGTGGAGGCCAAGACCTATCTGGCCAGCACCGGCGTCATCGACCCGGACCGCATCGGCATCATGGGCGGCTCCTACGGCGGCTATATGACGCTGGCGGCCCTGGCCTTCAGGCCCGAGGCCTTCAAGGTGGGCATCGACATCTTCGGCGTCAGCAACTGGCTGCGCACGCTGGAGAGCATCCCGCCCTACTGGGAGTCCTTCCGCCAGGCGCTGTACCAGGAGGTGGGCGACCCGGTGAAGGATCGCGACTTTTTGATCGCCACCTCGCCGCTCTTCCATGCCAAGGAGATCCAGCGTCCGCTGATGGTGATCCAGGGCGCCAATGATCCGCGTGTCATCAAGCCCGAGAGCGATGAGATCGTCGAGGCGGTGAAGAAGAACGGCGTGCCGGTGGAGTACCTGGTGTTCGACGACGAGGGCCATGGCTTCTCGAAGAAAAAGAACCAGATCGAGGCCAACCGCCGCATGCTGGAGTTTCTGGACAAATACCTCAAGCCCGGGCTGGGTCGGTAAGCGCCGGCAAGCCGGAGTAACGGCGTGTAAAAGCGGGCTGATCCGGCATTTGGGGCTGCGGTATTAATCACAATCTCGCCGTTATTTTCTAACGGGAGAAATGCATGCACCCCATGCCAAAGATGTTGCGCCACTTGCTGGCGCTGAGCGCCGGCCTGGCCCTGGGTGGCCAGGCCTTTTCACATGGCTATATCAGTGCCCCGGAGTCGCGCAATCTGCTCTGCCGCTCCGGCGGCAACAGCGCTTGCGGCGCCATCCAGTGGGAGCCGCAAAGCCTGGAAGCGCCCTCGGGTTGGCCCGAGCGCGGCCCGGCAGATGGCCAGATCGCCAGCGCCGGCCTGTCGCAGTTCTCGCCCCTGGACGAGCAGACCGCCTCGCGCTGGAGCAAGCGGGCCGTCAGCGGCGGCCCCATCAGCTTCAGCTGGACCTTCACCGCCAACCATGTCAGCAAGGGCTGGCGCTACTACATCACCAAGCCGGGCTGGAACCCGAATCAGCGCCTGAGCCGTGCGTCCTTCGAGGCCCAGCCCTTCTGCCAGGCCGATGGCGGCATGCGCCAGCCGCCCAAGCTGCTGACGCATCAATGCCAGCTGCCGGTGCGCACGGGCTATCAGCTGGTGCTGGGTGTCTGGGAAGTGGGCGACACGCCGAACAGCTTTTACAACATCGTGGACCTGATGTTTGCCGATGGCGGCAACCCGCCGGCAACCACCAGCTGGGCCCAGCGCGGCAGCATCTACCCCTCGGTCGATCTGCAGCCGGGCGACAAGGTGGCCACCCGTGTCTTCGATGCCAAGGGCGAACGCCCCGATCTGCAGACGCGCCTGAGCATTGCCAGCGCCTTGGACGGCCAGCGCAACACCTGGCCCTATCTGCTGGCGAGCCGGCTCAACGCTCAGCAAACGCTGCTGCGCGCCGGCCAGTTGGCGGCGGATGGAGTGATCTCGCCGGTGCAGGGCCAGAACGAGGTCTTTGCCCGCCAGGACAGCGGCCTGAACCGCGTCGAGGTGCAGATCGAGAAAGCGGCCATGCCGCCCGGCGTTGATCTGCTGGTGAACGGCCTGGCCGCCCAGCAGACGATTGTGGGCGGCCAGCTGACCCTGCAGTTCAGCGTCACCGCCGTCGGTGAGCTGGAGCTGAATGCCAGCGTCTTCGACCATGGCGGCCGGACCTTGGGCCTGGCCACGGCCACGCTGAACAACACGGGCCAGACCCTGCGCATCGCCATCGACAAGCCCGCGCCCGGCCATCACCAACTGGTGCTCAAGGGCGTGGCCAAGGGCAGCGGCCTCTTGATCCAGAAGACCTTTGACCTGATGTTTGTGGGCGAGCCGGCGCCGGGCGGCAGCTTCCAGTACCGCTTCCCCGAGGGGCTGAAGGCTTACAAGGCCGGTACCCGTGTGTTGCAACCCAGGAATGGCCGCGTCTACGAATGCCGCCCTTGGCCCCATAACGGCTTCTGCGTGCAGTGGAGCCCTTCGACGCCCCAGTTCGAGCCCGGTACCGGCAGTCACTGGCAGGAGGCCTGGATCGCCCGCTGATCTTGAGGCCGGCTTGTTCCACTCGATAGGCAGTTCATCGAGCCAGGAGCCCGTCGGTCGCAGGCGGCTGTTTATCGGGGGCCGCCCCTTTTAGAGTGCTGCTATGAGTCCGGGACAGGCCCGGGCTCGCAACAGTCTTGAGGCCTTGGCGGCCTCGATGAAAGGTCTGCGGTGAAGCTCTTGTTGTGGTTGCTGCTGTTCGTGCTGTGTTGGCCCCTGGCCTTGCTGGCGCTGCTGCTGTGGCCTTTGCTCTGGCTGCTCTCCCTGCCTTTTCGCCTGATCGGTATCAGCGTCGAGGCGGTGTTTGCCCTGCTGCGCGCGCTGCTCTTGCTGCCCGCGCGTCTGCTGGGGCACAGGGGTTCTTGAGCCGAGGCGACGATGCAGGGCCGCAAGGGCCCGCAGCAGCGTAGCGTCAGCGATTCAAGCGTGCGCGCCAGGCCAGATCCGTCCACTGGAACTGGCTTGAGCTGCCGTAGTTGGTGAAGGTGCTGCCCAGACCGGTGTTGTTGAGCGGCAATCCGACGACCTTCATATTCCCGAGGCGCCAGTCGTACTCACCGACATTGCCGTCCACCCGGTGTACAAGCAGCAATTGGTTGCCCGCCGACCGGCTGAGAAAATAGGGGCGCACATTGCTCCAAGCCAATGCCGTGATGGTTTGGCGATTCACCGGGGCATTGAAGCTGCCGCTGCCCGTGTTGTTGAACTGCCAGGCATTGATGGCCGTGCCATCGCTGCGGGCATGCATCACCCAAACATCGGCGAGCGCCGTGGCTGACCTTTGCGTGACCGTCACCTTGGAGCGAGTGGCATCGAAGTTGCTCGCGACCCGTGCATCGTTCACGGCGGCAAAGGCGCTGCCTGTGCTGAGGAAACTGGAGATACGCAGTCCTCCCAAAGCGTCAACCGCGATGACACCGTGACGGCCACTGCCATCCACCCGGGCGCTGAACAAGCGTGCATTGTTTTGCAGGCCTGTGGCCTCGGCCCAAAGCGCCGGCGCTGCAAGCTTCGCGCTGCCCGTGTTGCTCAGCACCCAGAAGTTCAGGCCGCTATCTCCCCGTGTATGGGCGATCATCACATCGGGTTTGCCGTCCCCGTCAAAATCACCCGCCAGATACTGATGGGCCAAGTCGTAGGCATAGGTGCTACTGGTCTGCGCCCAAAGAACGGGTGCCGAGAATCCGCTGCCGGTGCTGGTCAGAACCCAGAAGGCTGTGCCGTCTTGACGCGTGCTTATGACCATCAAATCCGCCTTGCCGTCGCCATTGAAATCGGCCAAAAGAAAGCGGCTCTGATCAAAGCACAGGGCGTTGCCTTGGCAGGTGGGACCGGTAGCGTAGGGGTCGAATTGAACGGCGCCCTCATACCACTTTGCACTGCTCAGGGTGCTGCTTCCTGCGCTCAGATTGCTGACCCAGACATCAATGCCGGGGCCGTCATTGCGGCGGTAGATTTGCACGATCTTGTCCGTGCCGGCGCCGGAGACGTCGCCGACCAAGGCGACCTCGCTATTCATATCGCTGTCGACGGTGGTGATTTCGCGTGCCCAGAGCGCGGTCTCCGGATAGCCGTTTGCGCAGTTGCCAGCGCTGAGCCGGTAGCCTGACTGGACCATGCAGACGCCGTCGTTGGTGAACAGCTTGCCAAAGTCCCAGGGCTGCCATTTTTGGGCGGCATCGGCACTGTTGCAGAACTCCTCTGTTGCAACGCCATCGCGCAAGGCCAGGCAGTTGCCATTGCTGTTCTGAATCAGGGCCGTGCCCCAGTTACCCGCGCTGACCGTGGAGGGGATGTAGCGCCATTGCTGGTGGCTGGCTCCGGCGACGCAGCCGGACACGGAAACGGCCTGATTCACCCCGGCCGAGTTCAGGCAATGCTGGGTGTGCATATTGACGATGGGGGCCCAGGGCGTATCAATGGTGGGCGTGTTGTCCCATGCCATGGCGCTGCGACTGTAGTTGCGGGCGATCCAGTTGCCGTTGTACATGTACTCGCCAAAAATGCCCGCAGCCTGATAGTCGAAGCCCTCGTTCTGCATATAGGCACCGAGCAGATCACGCTTGATCTGCGTTTCCGTCGGCGATACGTTGGCGACCCGGCCGGCGGTGGGATAGGTTTCGTGATAGCTGACCGGCAGGTTCTGGCCGACCTGTCTCAGGGCCTCGCGGGTCAGGCGCGCAGAGTAGATGTGGTCGGGGTGCTCGATATAGGGCAGGGTGTCTGGGTTGAGTGCGAAAACCTGGGTAGCACCGAAGCCCTCGATGAGGCCTTTGACGGTGGCGATCAGATTGGCGCGCGTGTAGGTGTTGGTGGCACCGGATTGCTGCGCGGTGTAGGACCAGGAGGTCAGCGACATGCTGGCGTTGTCAAAAACATTGGCCAGGGGAACGTCGCCGCCTCGCACATTGCCACCTGGCACGCGCATGAAGACCAGGGATACATTGGGTTTACCCACCAGGCTGACGCGCATCAGCTTGTTGTCACCCACCGAAATTGTGTCCGTGGTCCAGTTGGAAGCCACGCCAAACATGCGGGCGTAAGCTGCTTTGGAAGCGGTTTCGCGCACCGGCACATAGTCAAAGCCCGCTCCCGAGGAACCGCCAATGACAAACACCGTGGTCACGCAAGCGCCTTGTCGGGCGGCGGTGCTGATGCCTGGATCAACGAAGAAGAGGTCGTCATCCATATGGCCGACGACGGTGACCAAACTCTTGCCCTGGCAATTTGCCCCCGCCATCAGCAAGCTCGCAGAGGGGCTTGCCGCTTGGGCCGTCCGGCGAGATTCGGTCGCAGGCGCAGCGGCCGGCGTGCTTGTTGGGGCAGGGCTGCTCCCGCCACCGCAGGCGGCCAGCAAGGTCAGGAGAGCCAATCCGGAAATGCTGTATTTGAGAGAATTGCGCATGATCATTCGGTTGATTGTGATATTTGAATAATCACTTTTATCAAAAAAATGAGCAACCCCTTGTTTGCTGGCCTCTGGCTCAGAAAGATTTGCGTAAGTTTTTTCTGCGATGCAAGAGCAGGGCTGCATCGGCCGTGCAAGGTGTAGGTCTAGGGTTCGGTCGTTCGGGCCTCTCAGACCTTGAGTTCCAAGCGCAGCTGCCAACTGGTGTAGCTGCGGCCGCCGCTGTCCGTCGTGATAACTTGTTATGGAGTGGTGGTGGTCTTGCTCCATGTACGCCCAGCCAAGCCATCTTGATTGCTTGATCTAGCTTCAAGCTATGCCGGCTGCGCCCAGCGATGCGGCAGCAGTTCCGCGACTAGGGTGTGTTGACATTCGAGGTAACAATACGACTCCAACCCATTGATCTGGTTGGAGGGACGATGCGTAAACAACTTCGCGATGAGCAATGGA
>NZ_JACHLP010000007.1 GCF_014204525.1 Roseateles oligotrophus | reverse complement strand
TGCACCCGCCGCTCGATCAGCCGGTGCACCGGCTCCACATCCGGGTACCGCCGCTCGTTCACACCCCAAGCGGCCAACTGCCGACGCTCGGCATCACTCAACAAGTCGATCTCGCCTACCGCCTGCTCGGGATGGTCGGCCAGCGCCCGCAGCACCGCCACGTAGTGGCCCGCCATTCGCTCGATGGTCTCAGGCTCGAACAGCTCCCGGGCATAACTGAAGCTCGCTTCAATCTGGCCGTCCTCGTATTCGCACGTTTGCAGCGCCAACTCGAACTGAGCGTCAGATTCATCGAAATCAAGGCGCTCCACAGTCAATCCCAACCATGTCTGCAACGAGCGATGGTCGCGCCTCAAGTGGTTGAACATCACCTGAAACAAGGGATGGGTAGCCAAATGACGCTCGGGCTGCAACGCTTCTACCAACCGTTCAAACGGGAGATCCTGATTCGCCTGAGCCCCAAGCGCAACGTTTCGCGTTTGCACCAACAACTCAGCCAACGGCATCCGCCCATCGATCTTCGCGCGCAGCACCTGAGCATTCACAAAGATACCAACGATCTTGTCCACCTCGGAGTGGTTGCGGTTGGCCACCGGCACGCCAACCCGAAGGTCTGCCTGGCCCGTATGACGGAACAGCAATGCCTCGAAGGCCGTCAGGAGAGCCATAAAAAGCGTTCCGCCATAGGCCTTCGCCTGTTGCCGGAGTCGGCCCGCCAGCTCTGCATCCAGCACGATGCGATGCCGTGCCGCGGCGTACCCGCCGTCACCTGCGCGCGACCGGTTTGTCGGCAATGCCAGCACCGGATGCTCGTCGCCCATTTGCGCTCGCCACCAGGCGAGCTGGCGTTGACCTTCTACACCGTTGATCCATGCCCTTTGCCACACCGCATAGTCGGCATACTGGATCGGCGAGTCCGGCAGCTGTGGCGACGTGCCCTCAACGTACGCACCATACAAAGTGGCCATCTCATCGAGAATGATCTGAGTCGACCATTCATCGGAAACAATGTGGTGCATCACTACGACAAGGTGATGTTCATCCTTCTCAGTCTTGAACAGCGCGGCGCGAAGCAACGGCCCAGACGTAAGGTCAAAAGGCTGCGCGCATCTCCGTTCGATCTCGTCTTTCAGACGAACTTCTTTCTCATCAGAACTCATGTCCGATAGATCGAAGTAGGGCAGACGAATATCCAAACGAGCGTGGATGATCTGCTCGGCGACACCTTCGCCGTCCGCACAGAAAGTTGTCCGTAGGGAGTCGTGACGGGCGACGAGCGCATCAAGGCTGGCGCGAATGGCATCGACATCCAGATGCCCGGTAAGCGCCAGTCCGCCGCACATGTGATAGGCGGTACTCTCCGGGTTCATCTGCCACAGAAACCACTGCCGCTGCTGGGCGTACGACAGGGGCGCACGATCGCTTCGCGGTTGGCGCGGAGTGATGCTCTGTGCAGCGTTAGTCATATGCCCGCCGCGTAGCCGGGCCTGCAACATGGCACGCTGCGTCAGGCTCAAATTTGCACGGCGTACGGATAGATCCAGACTGTCGGACATGGCAAATCTCTCAAGCGGTTTCGGACACGCGATGCGTCGTGGACTCTGTGTTCTCGATCTCTTCAATCAAACGCATCTCGATGAGCAAAGCCAAGGCAGCAATCGTGGGATCCCTGAAAAACACAGCAGGATGCAGGTCAACGCCGTAAGTGCCTCTCACCTTGGCCAGCAGTTGGATCGCAAGAAGCGAATCTCCCCCGAGTTCGAACAGGTTGTCATTCGCCCCCAGGGGAGCAATGCCAAGCACTTCGGTCCAGATGCGAGCCAGGCCACATTCAAGGTCTCCGGCCGGCGCCACATAATCGGCAGAAATGCGGGGGCGCGGATGGCTGCGATCGGGCCGATGTTGGGACGGTTCGGCAACCACGATGGACAGGATGGCATCGCCCTTCACGTCCAGGCGAGCGCTTAGGTCGGTCGTCGACACGACGATTTGTGGATGCGAAACTGCAGCAGCGACGCGCTCGAAGATCAGTACCCCTTGCTCGGGTCCGATCCCAAATTGGTCTGGTAGCTGGGTCCTTGCTGCCATGCCGACCTCGCGCCAACCGTCCCAGTTGATCGAGACCACCGGCGTACCTGGAGAACGCGCGGCATCCGCTGCCACCGCGTCGAGATAGGCATTTGCGGCGGCATAGTCGACCTTGCCCAAACCGCCAGCGAGGCTGGCGAGCGAAGAGCAGAACACAACAAAATCACGCGCCTCATTCGTGATTTGCGACATCAACACCTGAGTGCCTAACACCTTCGGCGCGAACACCTGCTCGACCGCCGCACGCTCCCGCTGCGCGATCATGCCCCCTCCCGCCAAACCCGCCGCATGGACAACCCCATGCAAGACGCCAAAACGGCGCCGCACCTCGTCGAGTGCCGCTCGCATCTGCACAGCATCGGCCACATCGGCCTGAAGGGCCAGCACCTCCGCGCCAAGCGCCTCCAACTCGGCCACCGCTTTGGCTTGATCCGACGAGATGTTGCGCCCGATCAGTACCAGCCGTGCCTGCCACTGCCGGGCCAAGTAGCGAGCGAATGTGAGTCCGATACCGCCCAGGCCGCCAGTGATCAGATAGACGCCGTTCTTGCGCAGCCGCTGGACAGGAGCATCTTCGCCTCGAAGTGCGGGATGGGCGGGCTCGAATGCCCTCACCCAACGATGCGGGCCGCGGTATGCCACAAGCGACTCGCCGTCTGGCATCTCGATTTCGGCGACGATCTGCTGCACGACCCGGTCCAGCACATCGGCGTCGTCAGAAGGCAGCACCTCGACCACCCGGCATACGAGATGCGGATACTCCTGCGGCATGACCTTGCAGGGGCCGTGCAGGGTCGCCTTTTCCGGGCACAAAGGCTCGGTTCCCGTCACATCCTCAAGCTGGTTCGCCACCACCGTGAGCGAGACCTTTCGCCCGCCAGCGGCGCCCAGCACTTGCGCTAGCGCCAGCAGACTATAGAAGCTGCGCTCAAGCACTTCTTGCGGTTGCGACGGAGCGTCTCCGAGATCGACATTCCACAGATGGCAGACATCGGACGGCAGGCCGACCTCCGCTTCCACGTGGTGCAGCAGCCGCTCGAGGTCTGCCCGCTCGCCGGGACGCACTGCGTAGCGGAGTTCCCCCATCTGAGCGAACTCGTGTCCCTGCTGCACCCGAACCACAGTTCGACCCATCGCCCGCAGTTCTTGGCACAGCCGGTCGGTCAGCCCATTTTGATCGCCGATCATCAGCATGCTGCCGCGAGGCGACACAGGTTCGTCCGCAGACCGCACCAGGGGCTGAACACGCTTCCACGTCGGCACGTAGAACCAGTCGGCAATATCGCGCCCGACAGACGCTGGCTTCTCAGCGACCTTGCCGGCCGACTCCTTGGGCGGCTCCACCCAGTACGATTGGCGTTCAAACGGGTAGGTGGGCAGCGGCACGCGACAGCCGGATACACCACGGAAGAGCGGCGCTGCCTCGACCTCAGCTCCCGCTGCCCACAATTGCGCCAAGCAGCGCGCCGGCTGGTCGGCGTTGTACGCCGCGCGCTGGGGGTGGCACTGCGATGCCAGCATCGGTCTTGCACCAGCCCGCGCATGTCGGCGTGCCAGCGTGCTCAAGGTCTCGCCCGGTCCGACTTCGAGCAGCACGCGGTCGGATTTGGCGAACAGTTCGTCCAACCCATCAGTGAAACGCACAGTACCGCGCACATGCCGTACCCAATAAGCCGGACTGCATGCCTCATCGGCAGTGATCCAGCGGCCGCTGAGATTGGAAACAAAAGGAATCTGAGGTGCAGAAAGCTCGACGCGCGACAGCAACGCCTCGAACTCGCCGAGCATGGGTTCGACCAAGGCCGAGTGGAAGGCATGCGACACGTGCAGGCGTCGCACCGCCACACCGCGGCTCGCCAGACCGCGCTCGGCTTGTTCGATCGCCTCGACGGAACCAGAGAACACACACAGATCAGCCGCGTTGACGGCAGCCAGATCGCATCCAGCATAGGGGTGAGCCTGCAGGTGCGTCTCAGGCAGGCTGACGGCCAACATGGCGCCGGGCTCAGTAGCTTGCAGCAGTCGGCCGCGCGCCGCGACGATGCTCAATGCATCCTCCAACGAGAACACACCGGCCAAGCAGGCAGCCACGTACTCGCCGATGCTGTGTCCAAGCATGGCGTCGGGCCGGATGCCTTGATGCATCCACCACCGAGCGAATGCGTACTCGACCACGAAGAGGGCTGGCTGGGTGATTGCGGTCTGCGCCAGTCGCTCTCCGGCCGTCGTTTCATCCGAGGCCGCAGGAAACAGCAGTTCGCGCAGATCCAGTGCCAGGTGCGGGCGCAGCAACTCGCTGCAGCGATCGACCGTCTCCCGGAACACAGCCTCGCGCTCGTACAACGCACGGCCCATATTCGTATGCTGCGCACCCTGGCCAGGAAAAAGGAAAGCCACCGTGGGACGATCCGACAGCGCCTCTCCATGGAAGAAAGTGAGCGAGTCACGCTGGGTGAGCGCGTGAACCGCATCCTCGCGGTTGCGAACGAGCGCAACCGCGCGATGCCCGAAGTGCTTGCGCCCGACGCGTAGCGTGTGGGCGACATCGGCCAAGCGCGGGCCAGGATGCCTCTCCAGGTACCCCGCCAGTTCGCGGTTGGCTGCCTCCAATGCCGCGGCGCTTCGCGCCGACAGCATCAGTGCCTGCATACCGCCGCCGGACGCGCCGGCGTCGTTCTGTTGCGTGACACCTTCGCTGGCCTGAGGTGCTTCTTCCAGAACCAGATGCACATTGGTTCCACCCATGCCGAAGGAACTCACTCCAGCGCGCCTCGGAGTAGGCGCCGCGGGCCAGTCCTTGGCCTCGGTATTCACATAGAAGGGACTACCGGAGAAGTCGATCTGCGGATTGGGATCATCGAAGTTCAGGCTCGGCGGCAAGGTGCGGTGCTTTAGCGCCATGACTGTCTTGATGAGACCCGTCACGCCGGCCGCAGCGTCCAGGTGACCAACGTTGGTCTTCACCGAACCGATGGCGCAATGGCCCTTGCGGTCGGTGCCACCCCGAAACGCCTGGGTCAAGGCGGCGATCTCGATCGGGTCGCCAAGCACGGTGCCGGTGCCGTGCGCCTCGACGTAGCCGATGGTGTCTGCGCTCACGTCCGCCATGGCTTGTGCTGCGAGAATCACCGCCGCCTGGCCGTCGACGCTCGGCGCCGTGTAGCCCACCTTGGCCGCGCCGTCGTTGTTCATCGCCGACCCTTTGATGACGGCGTGAATGGTGTCGCCGTCGGCAATCGCCTCGTTCAAGCGTTTGAGCACCACCACGCCGACGCCGCTGCCGATCATCGTGCCCCCGGCCTTGGCATCGAAGGCACGGCAGTGACCATCCGGTGACAGAATGGCGCCGGGCTGATAGTGATAACCGCTGCCCTGCAGCACATTGATCCAGACGCCACCGGCCAGTGCCATGTCAGCCTCGTGGTTCAACAGCCCTCGACAAGCAAGATGGACCGCCGCGAGAGAAGTGGAGCATGCCGTCTGCACCGCAACCGCCGGTCCACGCAGATCGAGCTTGTATGCGACGCGCGTAACCAGGGAATCGAGGTCGCTGCCATTGAGCAGGCCGAGCAGCGAGGCAATGTCGCTGTCACGCAGGCTCATTGACGGCAATAGATGCTGAAGCAGGTAGAGGCTTGGGCCGCTGCCGGCATAGACACCGACCATAGCCGCGCCCGTACCGCCGCCGTAGCCGGCGTGCTCCATGGCCTGCCACGCCGCCTCCAAGAACAAGCGCTGCTGCGGATCGATGCGCTCGGCCTCGCGTGGCAAATAGCCAAAGAAATCGGCGTCGAACCGATCGATGTCCTCCAGGAGGATGCCCTTCTTGACATAGCCCGGTTCGGCGAGTGCCGCAGCTGAAACGCCGCGTGCGCGCAAGTCCTCGTCGCCCAGGGGGGCGACCGATTCGACGCCATCGCGGACATTGCGCCACAACGCGTCGACATCCGGGGCACCTGGAAAGCGACCTGCCATGCCGACAACGGCGATCTCGACGCCGGTGAACGCTTCGGGTGTATGACTCATGAACCGGTCCTCTCCATCTGCGGCCGACGCGGCAAGAACGCTTGCCGCTGCCGTACCGCCCGCTCTGCGACTTGTTGCCGCGTGTCGCCCGTGGCTGGGCCTGTGGTCAGAAACCCTGCCAGGGACTCGATCGTCGGATACCTGAACAGATCGACGACGGAAGGAGTGACTGCAAAACAATGGTCATCGAGGCGCTGGTGGAGTTTGAGCAGCAGCAGCGAATGCCCTCCCAGCTCGAAGAAGCTGTCGCGTCGGCCGATGCGCTCCATGCCGAGCAACTCGGCCCAGAGCTTCGCCAGCACTGCTTCCACTTCACCTTGCGGGGCCTCGAACGTGAGCTGACTCGGGCGTTCGGGTTGGGGCAGTGCGCGCCGATCCACCTTGCCGTTCGGGTTCAGCGGCAAGGACTCCAGCGACACGACCACGCCGGGCACCATGTAGTCCGGGAGCACACGGGTGAGCCGGGCGCGCAGCTCGCGCACATCAAGCGACATCCCCTTGTGCGGCGACACGTAGGCGACCAGCCGGGCATCCTTCTCCACCGCCACCACCACCGCCTCTCGGACCTCGGGCTGCGCCAGCAACTGCGCCTCGACCTCGCCCAACTCGACACGGAAGCCGCGGATCTTCACCTGATGGTCGATGCGCCCCAGGTACTCCAAGTCCCCATCAGCATTCCAACGTACACGGTCGCCGGTGCAGTAGAGACGGCCACCATCCGAGTCGAAGGGGTCCGCCACGAAACGCTGCGCGGTGAGTCCTGCCCGATCCAGGTAGCTGCGGGCGAGCAGCGGGCCGCCGATGTACAACTCTCCAGCCACGCCGGCCGGCACCGGCTGCAGATCGACATCCAGCACGCGCAAACTGCGGCCAGGCAGCGGCCGGCCGATTGGCATGTGAACCGGCAGTGCACGTTCACCCGCAACATGGGCGGTGCAATCAAGCAGGGAGGCGACGACCACCGCCTCAGTCGGTCCGTAGGTGTTGAGAAGTTTCACCCCGCTCAGGCCGGCCTCGTTCCAGACCGGCACGGCCTCGGCAGGCATGGCCTCGCCACCGATATGAACCTCGCGCAGGCTGCCGTAATCGCGTTGTCCGGTACGGGCGAACGACTGGATCAGCGCGAACCAGTAGGCTGTCGGCAGATCGACGATGCTGATGCGGCGTTCGCGCACTTCGCGCAGGAACTCGTCCGGACTCCACAGATCCGTCCCGCGCAGGACGACGGTCGCCCCCAGGATCAGCGGCGGAAACAGCTGCTCAATGAAGCCATCGAAATTCAGCGTAGCGAACTGGAGCATCCGGTCGTCCGGCGTCAGGCTGGAGAACGCCGCCGACAGCTGGGCGTGTTCGACGAGCGCGCGATGCGCGACAGCCACGCCCTTGGGCTTGCCGGTTGAACCGGAGGTGTAGATGACATAGGCGAGGTTCTCGCCGTGCAGTGCGATCACAGGCGTATGGGCAGGCTCGCCATCGAGATCGAGTTCGTCCAGCGCCAGAACATGCAGCGCTGGTCCGGCGGGAAGCCGCTCGCGGACGTGGCTTTGGGCAAGCACGAGCCGGGTCCGGCTATCCTCGACCATGGCAGCCAGCCGCTCGGCCGGATACTGAGGATCCAAAGGAACAAAGACCCCTCCCGCCTTCAGGATGGCCAGCAATGCCACGATCATGTCGATCGAACGCTCCACCGCCAGGCCCACCCGCTGCTCGGGCGTCACCCCTAGGCCAATCAACCGGTGTGCAAGTCGATTGGCGCGGGCGTTGAGCTCCGCATAGCTCAAGGCCTCATTGCCCAGGATCAAGGCTGTCGCATTGGGCCGGTGCGCCACCTGGCGTTCGATCAGGCTATGAACCGGTTCCCCATCGGGGTAGCGCTGCGGGTTTTGCGCCCATTGCTCGATCTGTCCCAACTCCTCGCCGTCCAGCATTGCAACGTCGCCCAGCGACTGCTCGGGCCGCTCGACCAGCGCACGCAGCAGCACGATGTAATGGCCGGCCAGACGCTCGATGCGCGACGGCTCGAACAGGTCGCGCGCATAGGTCAGATGGGCAGTCACACGACCGTCCGAATGCTCACGGGTGTCCAGCGTCAATTCGAACTGCGCTTCCTGTTCGAGCAGCGGCAGCCTCTCCACGACCAGACCGGTCTGGCGCGCAAACGCGCCGTAGTCCTCCTGAAGGTGGTTGTACATCACCTGGAACAAGGGACTGTGGCTCAGGCTGCGCTCGGGCTGCAGCGCCTCGACGAGTTGCTCGAAGGGCAGGTCCTGGTTCGACTGAGCGCCAAGTCCAGCCTCTCTGGCCTGAGCCAGAACTTGGGTAAGGCTCATGCGCCCGTGGAGACCCAAGCGCAAAACTAGCGTGTTGACGAAGAAGCCGACCACCGCCTGCAACTCGGGACGGCCGCGGTTGGCGACCGGCACGCCGACCCGGATGTCATGCTGGCCGGTATAGCGGTACAGCAGCGCATGGAAAGCGGCCAAGAGAACGGTGAAGAGCGTCGCCCCGTGGGACTCGGTCAGCCCGCGCAAGCCCACCAGCAGCTCATCCGGAATCTCGAACCTGTGCTGGGCTGCACGGTAGCGGGCCACCGGCTGGCGCGGATGATCGGCGGGCAAGGCAAGCACTGGCTGCGCTTCACCCGGCTCAACCTCGAGCTGCTTGCGCCAGAACGCCAACTGGCGTTCATGTGCGTCCTTGTCCGGGTGGCCGTGCTGCCAGGCGGCGTAGTCCGCGTACTGAACGTCAAGAGCAGGAAAGGTCGGCGCTGCCGCGCCGGCAAGCCGCGCCGCGTACAGCGCCGCCAGCTCATCCACGAGGATCTGCATCGATGCCCCGTCGGAGACGATGTGATGCATCACCAGCGCCAGCACATGAACCTGATCGGCCAGCCAGACGAGGGCGGCGCGCACCAGCGGCCCGCGGGTGAGATCGAAGGGCTGGGCGTTGAGCGCACGCAGGGCCTCGGCCGTGCGTGCCTCCCGCTCGGTGTCCGCGGCATCGCGCAGGTCGATCAGATGCAGATCCAGCGAACCGCCCGGCTGGACGATCTGCTCCACTTCGCCGTCCGCTCGCGCACGGAAAACTGTGCGCAGCGACTCGTGCCGCTGGGTCAGGCCGGCGACGGCCTCGCGCATGGCCTCGGCATCGAGCGCGCCGCTGAGCCGCAGCGCACCCTGGACATGGTAGGCGGTACTTTGCGGATCAAGCTGCCACAAGAACCACTGCCGCTGCTGGGCCGATGAGAGCGGCAGGGGCTGGGCGCGGTGCTCCGCAGACAGCACCGGGATGACGGATGCCGACTCCCGCACGCCCGCTTGCCGGCTGCGCCGAATCGCTGCGCCTTGGTCCTGCAGGCGGGGATGCTCGAACACCAGGCGTGGCGGGAAATCGCAGCCCCACCGCTGCGCAATACGCGCCGCCAGTTGCACCGCTGCGAGCGAGTTTCCGCCCAGAGCGAAGAAGTGCGCGTCGCCAGCATAAGGCCGTGTTGCATCGTGCTTGAGAACGTCACGCCAAACGTCGGCGAGCGCCCGCGCCAATTCATCGAGCGGCGGTGTGTCGATGCCGGCAGACTCCGCACCACCTTCCTGCCCACCAACGGCGCGACCGCCCTCGAAGAGCGCATAGGCATCCAGCGACCGATCCATCCATCCCTTGCGGCAGGCGCTGCGCTGCAGCTTGCCGCTCGACGTCTTGGGCAGCGCACCTGGATTGAGCAGCACCACAACCCGCGGCGCCTCGCCACACTGTTCGCTCACCACCGCGCTCAGCGCATCGGCCAACGCCTGGGGGGCGATGAGCTTCTGCAGTCCGCGCGACACCTCGGCCGCGAGGCCGATGCCTTCCTGCCCATCCACGTCCACCGCGAAGGCCGTCACCCTGCCCTTGCGCACCGCCTCCACCTCGGCTTCGACGGCGCGCTCGATGTCCTGCGGGTAGAGGTTGTGCCCGCGCACGATGATCATGTCCTTGAGCCGGCCGGCCACGAAGAGCTCACCCTCACGCACGAAGCCGAGGTCGCCGGTGCGCAGCCAACGGGTGCCGTCGCGCTCGACGAAAGCCTCTGCCGTCTCGCGCGGCTTGTTCCAGTAACCCGCAGCAATGCTGGGGCCAGCGGCCCAGACCTCACCGATGGCGCCTGCCGCAGCAACCTCGCCAGTCTGCGGATCGGCGATGCGTATATCGTGGGCGGAAGGCACCCGGCCGCAACCGACCAGCGCCGTGCCACCGGCCGCCTCCACGGCTGTGCGCCGCGACAGCGCGTCGGCATCGAACCGGTTCACCACCATTCCGCTGCCGCGTCGCCCGCCGGTCACGAAGAGCGTGGCCTCGGCGAGGCCGTAGCACGGATACACGGCGCCAGCCTGGAATCCAATCGGCGCATAGCGCTCGATGAAGGCGTCCATGGTGTCATGCCGCACCGGCTCGGCACCGGTATAGGCAATGCGCCAGCTCGAGAGATCGAGTCCGTCGACCTGAGTCTCCTTCACCCTATCCAGGCACAGCCGATAAGCGAAGTCCGGACCACCGCTGATCGTGACCCGATGACGGGAGATCATTTCGAGCCAGCGCACCGGTCGCTCCAGGAAGAAGCGCGGTGAGCACAGCACGCAGGGGATGCCGCTGTAGAACGGCTGCAGCAGGCCGCCGATCAAGCCCATGTCGTGGAACAGCGGCGACCACACGCCGAACTTGTCTTCCGCACCGATGGAGAGCCCTTCGCGGATCGCGCGCTCATTGGCCATCAGGCAGCCGTGCGTCACCATCACACCCTTGGGAGACGAGGTGGAGCCGGAGGTGTACTGCAGGAAAGCGACGTCCTCGGGCGCAGGCTCGTGCGGATGCCACTCGTCCGCCGTGGCGAGGTCGACCTCATCCACGGCGATCACCGACGACAGGCCAAACTGCGCGGCGGCCCCGCCAACCAAGCTCCGAATCGCACTGGCGGTGAGGATGCCGCGTGCCTGGGCATCGGCGGCGATGCCCGTCAGGCGCGCCAGATGCTGAGGGCGAATCGACTCGGGGGGAAACGCCGGCACCGCGATCACGCCCGCAAAGAAGCACGCGAACATGCTGGCGGCGTAGTCACCGTCGTTATCCAGCAGGATCAGCACCCGGTCGCCCTGGTCGAAGCGGCGCTGCAGCAAGGCAGCCAGGGCTCGCACGCGTTGGTCGAACGCCCGATAGGTGAGCGCCGCTTCGACAAGTTGGCCATCCCGCTCTTCCGCGACGATCAGCGCCACATCCTCCGGCCGATCCGCCGCGAGGCGCCGAAGGCATTCGACGAAATTGTGCGGAGGGGTGAAGGCGTGATCCGGAGAGATGGTTTGAATCGTCATCGGGTGTCCTCGCTGGCCGCCAGGCTCAGAACTTGTCCAGGTTGTCGTGGGGCTCGGCCATCGCCACGACCACTTTGCGCGGCCCCTTGAAGGGCGAACGCGCATGGGCGATCAACATGTTGTCGAGCATCGTGACGTCCCCCTTCTCCCACAGGAACGACACCGTCTCGGCATCCAACACCGCCCGCACGTCATCGAGCATGGCGTCGGGAATCGGGGAGCCATCGGCGAAGTAGGTGTTGCGCGGCACGTTCTCGATGCCCAGCAACTCCTCCAGCGATTCGCGCACCTCGGGCTGCAGGTTCGAGATGTGGAACAGATGCGCCTGGTTGAACCACACCAGCTCACCGGTGACCGGATGGGTCTCGACGGCCTGGCACAGCTGCGTGGTACGCAAGTCCCCGTCGGGCTTCCACTCCCAGCGGATCGCAGCCTTGCGACAAAAGGCTTCTACCTCGTCACGGCTCTCGGTGTTGAACACCTTCTGCCAAGGCACATCGAAGTCACCGAAGTTGCGCACGTAGATGATCCCGGGCGCAAAGCGATCCCGGATTGCCGCAGGCATGCGCCGGTAGATCGCCCGGCTGTCGGCAATCGGTGTCTCACCCCCTTCCGCTGCCGGTGTGACGCAGTGGAACCAAGCCTTCATCGGCCACATGCGGGTGTAGGCCTGTTCGTTGTGCAGCGGAATCGACTGGTGGGCTGGGTACTCGGTCGTCGTGTAGACGCCGCCGCCAACCTCCGTGCGCGGGGTGGAGCCAAAATCGTAAGAAAGCAGCGGATGGCCGAAGCCCGCCGCAAATGCACGGAAATCTTCCACGCTGGGCACATCAAAGCCCCGCAGCAGCACGCCTCCGACGGTCGAGACCATGGATTCGATGTCTGAGCGCAATCGACGCTGCGCGTCCAGCAGGGACTCCCCCGGCATGGACGGCGTGATCAGCGCGGGTAGATCGGACCCCACTGGCGCCTTGCGTTCGAATCGAGTCAATACCTCATTCATGTCGAATCCTTCCTATCAGCCAATATCGTCTTGAGCGGCCTGTCCACTAACACTGCGCCGCAGCAACGCGCCTGAGGAATGGCTGAGGCTCCTCGTGGAGCGCGCAGGCCACCGCCGCTGCATATCCCGCAGGGACATCGAGTCGCCATGCCCCCAACCGGGGCCATGCAGGTTCTGCGTCGTGCAGGCGATAGCGACGGTCGTCGCCTGCTGCGGGCATTTCCACGGAGAGCCGCTGGAGGTGGTCGGCCACGCCCACACCGACCGCCTTGAGCACCGCCTCCTTCACCACCCAGCGTTCGAAGAACCCGGGCTGCTGTCCAGCATCCATCTGCCGCTCGCGGGCAGAAAGCACCTGCAGTTCCAGACTCGGAACGTCGAGCGACGGATCGCAGCGCTCGATGTCCACACCAACGGCGCCGCGGTCCGAGATCGCGATGAGCGCATGGGAGCCGGCATGGGACACGTTGAACTCCACGCGCTGATCCGCCCCACACGGCTGGGCATGCTGCGGCTTGCCCCGGGCGCCGACGAAAAAGCGCAGATCCTGTGGGCGACGCCGCATCCGAGAGGCAAGCAGACGCCGCAAAGCGGCGCGGGTGGTCGCGTAGCGCACGCGGTCCTCGGCCTTCGCGTACCGAAGCGCCCTCGCCCCCTCGTCCTCGGCGAGGACCGCCCAATCCGCGTCGGCCACGGGCGCGGCAAGGTCCAGGTCAAGCCGCCAGACCTGGACGTGTGCAGGCACGGAATCAGGCAGTGCAAGCTGCTGCATGCTCTGCTCCAGAAAATCGATGCACCAGATCGCGCACGACGGCCGCCAACACCTCCCGCTCGCACGGACGAATGAAGAAGTGCCCCCCGTCGAACCAGTCCAGAGAGAACCGACCACCTGCCTCCTGGCGCCACGCCTCGATGCGGTCTGCGGCGATGTCGTCGTTCCTGCCCGCAAAGACATGGACGGGAACAGGCAGCGGCGCGGACTCGACATGTCGAAAGCTCTCGCATACGCGGTAGTCGGCCCCCAGGGTGTCGAGCGTGAGCCGCAGCAGTTCCCCGCTGGCGAACACCTCGTCCGGTGTACCGCCCTGCTTGCGCAGATCGGCGACCAAGGCTGCGTCGTCGTTCTTGCCGGCGAAACGCTGCGGATCCCGCCGCGACGGCGCCGGGCTGGCGGACGCGAACAGCGCCCACGGCAAGGGCCGCTCCAGCGCGCGCTGGCGTTGGGCAATGCCATAAGCCAGCAAGGCGCCCATGCTGTGTCCGAAAAGGGCGTAGCGGCCGCGCAGCGAGTCGGCATGCTCATCGCAAAGCTGCGCAACGAGCGGCTCGAAATCCTCGACGAAGGACTCGCCCAGGCGACCACCCCGGCCCGGCAGCTCCACGGGAACGATGCGAATCCACTCGGGGAGCAGGCGACGCCAGCGCAGGTACATGGTGGCGCTCGCGCCTGCGCACGGCAGAGCCAGCAGGTCGACGTACGGGGGCCGCATGGAAGGCATCACTGGGTGGCTACGGCGGAAGCGTCCACGACCTTGGCGGCCTGCTCGTCCATCCACTTGCGCAGCGACAGCGGGCGCATGTCGGTCCAGGTCTTCTCGACGTATTCGAGAACGGTCTTCTTGTCACCCTTGATCTGGACACCCTTCTCGTCCATCACGGCGGTCCAGCCACCGGGCACCTTCTTCCAGTGCGGCCAGATCGAATACTGGCCCTCATGGTTGACGAGGACGATGAAGGTTTCATCCTCGCGATCGAAGCAACTCGTCGTCATCTGGCATCTCCTTGCGTTGCAGGTAATGGGAGCCGGGCACCGAGCAGCGTTTGCCTCTCGTGAATTGCCCGTCCTTGCCATCAAGACGAGGCAGCCGAGAATTTGTTTAGTCCATCTCCGTCTCGGTCCGTCTCACGACGTGGCGACGGGATCCTGTGCTCGCAGCAGGACAGCGCAAGCAAGGGGGCATCAACGGCCGCGTCAGCAGCTTCGAGGACCCGACGAAGACAAATGGCGGCTACCGGAGACCGGTCGCCGCCATTGGAAGTGGGTGGGGAGTATGGAGAACTACACCCTGCCCGCGATGCTCACTCGCTGGCAGGGTCGCTACATCGGGACGGTGGCGAAAGATCGTTGACTGGCGGCACCAGACCCGCAACCAGCCAGATCTTTGCCGCCTTGTCGTAGGCAGCCCGGTTGGCGGGATCAGCCGACAACCAGGCCGCCAACTCTGCGTTGAAGGCCGGATCGTCAAACCCCACCTCATGCTGCCTCTGGACCCAGGTCCAGGCAGTGTCCCAACAGGCGTCTTGGCGAGGCGAAGGTTTGTTGTTCATGGAAGGAGCGCAGTCATGCAGCAATGCCTCCAACAATATCAAGATGAAAGCACTGTGACCAGAGTGCTACAACCTGTATCGACACTGGCGTGCATGCATCACGGCGTTGTTGCCTGGACGACGAAACCACTCTGACCGCCCCAGCAGGGAGCATGCATGCCCCTGGGGCCTTCAGTCGTCGAGGATGTCGCGGCAGCCAGCCAGCGCCGTCATCACATCCCTGATCATGAAATTCACGAGTGTGGCCGAGACGCCCACGATCTTGGCGATCTCCCGCTGAGTCCTGCCTTCCAGGCGATACAGTTCGAACACGAACCGCGTCCTTGGCGGCAGCGCTGCCAGCGCGACTTCGATCCGCTCGAGCATCCGGCGCTCGTCGATGCCCGCATCGGCCGGTTTGCCGCCTTCGACCTCAGGCAGATCGCCATCAGGGCTGCTGACAATGCAGCTGCCTTCCACCACGCGGCGCCGGCAATAGTCGAGAGCCATGTTCCGCACGACCTGACAGCAGTAGCCGAACGGGTTCAGGACTTCCCGGGCGCACACCCCGTCGACCAGCTTGAGGTAGGCATCCTGCAAGACATCGTCAACCTGGCCGTGGCGGCCAACAATCTTTGAGGCTATCGAGCGAAGATCGCTACGGCGCGCGAGATAGACCTCGACCAGCGCATGTTTCGGTGAATCAACTGTCGTCATGAAGACCTCCCTGGTCAGGTCAGCCACCCAGGGGCGGCACAAGATGCTCTTTCACCGAGGGACACTGACGCTCGGCGGCGTCTTCCTGGTGGTCTCGCGGTGCGCGGCGGCCTGAGGTACTGGATTTGCACTGGGAATGACCGCCGGAAGAAGGGAACGACGCGCACGCTCCGTGGCCCCGCAACTCCAGACGACGCCAATGGGCGTTGGTCCGGCCAGCAACGTCTCTCTGCGCCAGCCATCAATGGCTCTGCGGTTGAGGAACTTCGATCCAGCAGGCGAAGATGGGATGGCCGTCGATCACCATGGGAGATGCGGCACGGTGGGCCAGAAAGCCCGCGCGGCGCAGCAGCCGCTCAATCCCGAGCGGCGACACGGTGATGAGACGTTGAACACCATACTCGGCAGCCACCTTGAGCACCGAGCGCAGCAGATTGACCGCAACCGGCGAGGAGAACTGCCTGGACGCGCCACCAACAGGCCCCGCCTCGAGATCAACCGCCGTGAAGCGCGAGAGCTCCCACACCTCGGGATCCCTGGGCACGGGCAGCGAGCCCATCAGTTGCGGAAACACTTCGCCCAGCAAATAGGGTCGGTGGGTCGGCAGAAGACGCGCCATGCCGACCACCTCCTCGCCTTTGCGGGCGACCAGGTACAACGTATCCTCCCGGTCGAACTGGTCCAGTTCGAGCCCGTCGCGGCACGGCAGATCCCAGCCCAGCATTTCGACGAAGACCCGGTACCGGAACCGAGCCACCCGACCCATCATGTCGCCAGCCAGGGTGCGCTGCGTACCTGCAAGAATTTCCATCTGATGCCCATTGATAAATGCGAATGCTTCGCATTTCACATCAACCTATGGACGTAAGGAAACTCCCCTATTGTTCAGGTGCACAAACGGATGCCTTGTGCGTCCGGTTTTTGCGTATGGAAAGTCCTGGGCGATGAGCCGCTGCAGCGCAGCACCGCTCGCCATGGCGTGAGCAGGCGGGCTCGCCAGGCCCACCAGACGGCGGGCATCATGACGATCGGCTCTCAGGACAAGAGGCGGGGCATTCTGCCCGCCCAGGACAACAAGACCCTTTCCGACTTCAGGTTATCTGCGGCAGAGCAAGTCTGGGGCTGCTTGACGCGGACTGGTCAGGTGGTGATAGTGCGCCGCTCAATGGCAGCACGCGTTTCACCTGCCCATGGAATGGCGTCGACGATGCTGGCGAGCACCTGCAAATTGCGGTCCCAGCCGTAATCACGCTTGGCGCTGTCGATGAGCATCACATTCGAACGCGGCAAGCCAACCCGCATGCAGTTCGCCTCACCGGTCTGCAATCGATCAAGGCGCCAGTCCCAACCCAACGAGACAGGCTCGGCCATCCCCTCACTCACCCATTCGGTGTACCCCATGATGGAGGTTATGGTCCCGCAACGACGCACCTGACTCGGATCATCCTCGTCCAAGCCAGACACCAGATGCACCAAGCGAACAGCCAGCAGATCCTCGAGCGCGATCCGCAGGAAGCCATCACGAGGCGCTGCGGGTTTGGCTTCGGTTTCCACCAATCGATTCACCTCTTGAACTTCGGGCGCCCATCCTGGGCTCCTGACGCCCGGAGTGTCGGCAGTCCTTGCACTCAAAACAACAAGCCCATGGCGACCGCACGGGCAACAGCCGCGGTGCGATTGACTGTGCCGAGTTTTTCTGCGGCGTTGCGGGTATGGAACTTGACCGTGGCCACGGAGATGTCCAGGATTGCGGAGATCTCGGTGACGGTCTTGCCATCGGCCGCCCAGCGCAGCACCTCCTTTTCCCGGATCGACAAGGGGATGCTCCACTTCGCCGCCAGCACCCTTCGGAACCCCTGATGCGCGGTTTGGGCAAGCCAACGCATGCGGTGCTCCTTCGCAGCCAGTTCCTTGTCCGTGAGTGGCTCGCTGGTTCTCGATAGCGTCAGCATGCCGCCGACGCTCAGCCCCTCCAACGTTGACTTCGCCCAGCCGACACGCAAGCCGGCGTCACGCGCGTCGTCCCAGAGTTCGGGCGTCGTCGCGAAGACCTCGTCGCCCCAGATAATAGGCTGCTGCGACACCGCCCCCAGCTGCACCGTCGGATCAACGTCGAGATAATTGCGCTCTGCGTAGCGTTGCTGCCAGAGCGTCGGGTAGCTGTTGAGCATGACGGTCCTCGGACTGGTGACCGGCACCGGAAGCCGCATGCCGTACGCGCAATACTCGAAGCCCAATTGCTCGGCGGCGTGCTGCACCTTGTCAAACAAGGCGTGCTCGCTGTCAGCCCGATCGATCTCGTGGAGTAGGTCATCCGCCCAAGTCATCAACACCTCCGAACAAGCGGGGGCCCGCTCGGTTGCGCCCCGTGGGCTGCCCAGGGTTCGAACCGAGCGGCTCCACAGGAATGGGAACCGCTGTCTTGCGACAAGCGCTGCTCGGCTCCGTCTGCCTTGACCAATCAGGCCCCCTGGGTGGACAGAATTCCGGCTTGATTTTTTAGAGTAGCACGCCTTCGTAGACAAGCCGCACGGTTTAGCAGAATCGCATAACAAGGCAATGACGCGGGCGCCCAGGTGCCGGCACCTCATCCAGGCAAACGGTCGTCCAGCATCGCGCCGGCGGGAACAGTCATCGGTAACTCGACGTCGGTGTAAAGATCGGTCATCAGCTCGAAAATCTCCGGCCTTCTGGGGAGCAGTTCCCGCACGGCCTGCTTCTCCGTGATCCCGAGGATCAGTCCAATCTGCTCCTCGTCAGCACCGCGCGCGTCCAGCCGGAACGCGACCGTCCGCCTGAGTGTCATCGCCGAGAGGCCATGCATGTTGATGCGCTTGAAGATGCGGCGGTAGGTGTCGAGCATCTGGCGGCACAGGAAGCGAGTTCGCCCGTCCACGTCCTGGCACTGCACCACGTAGGGCTGCCCTGCGTCGTTGAGGAAGAGCCGGTCGGTCGGCGTGAAGCCCCGATAGGGCGCCTCGGCTTCAGGCACCGTTCCGTGTTGCACCAGGCGAAAGGCCAAGTAGCTATCGATGGCCTTGACCGCCGCCGCGCTCCGAAAAAACAGCGGACGCTCCTTGCGGTTCACCGACACCGCCGCGCGCATCACCGAGCAGGCGCGCACGGCCCCACCCGGTTCAAGGTAGTCAGCAATCTCCAACCTTGCCACCTCGAGAGGTCGCGCACCCGTGGCCAGCACGACGTGAATCAGCGCCATGTCGCGCAGCGGCGTCGGACTGCGCAGACCCGCCCGATGGATCATCGTTCTCACATCCTTGTCGGAGAGGACTTGGGGCGGAGCATCGGGCAGAACCTCACCGGCTTCGAACTGATTGAGCGCCGCATCAACACCTGCCCTTGCTGCGCGCAGCTTGTGCACATAGCCCGTCGCCTCGGGGTTGAGCCCGTCGATACCGACCTTGCGTTGCAGCAGCTTGGCCAAGCGCTTGACACGATGTTCGATGGCCGTCCGGGTCAAACCATGGGCGGCAGCAACGGCGTCATAGGTCCCCCCGGCAAGGACTGCCCTCAGTATCGCAATGGACAGGCGGGTTGACTCACTGTGCATTTCAAGCGCGGTGCATGCGGAATGGCTTGCCTCCGATGCTCTCGATCCAGCCCCATGCGGGACAGGAGAAGTTCGGCCCAAAGAAGGCCGAACTCGACATCAGCTTCCGCCCGGGAAGCGGGTTGGATGTGCCCAGCCCACACTCGCCCGTCCGCGCACAACACGCACCGCTCATGCACACCCCACCTCAAGCAGTTCCGCTCCTGAGGTCGATCCCCGCGTGAACGGGCGGGCTCGACGCCCTGCCCGCCACAAACAACCGCCCCAAACCGCCTACCCGACGAGAGAACACGCTTCCCAGGTGACACGGCATCTCCTTGTCGGCCAGGACGGCCGGTGACATTGGCATCCCCAAGACCCGGGCACGCCAGAGATTTGGACGTGGCGCGCTCGCGGGCCATCGCACGGTGACCGTCGCACGCGCGACACTGAACCGGCTTGCGGGTCATCGCGACCCGGCGCACGTCCTGACGGACGATCCGATCCTCATCGGCGTCGCGGTCGTTACCCGCCCCTCGCTAAGAAGTGCCGCCTCCGCCGCCCTTGCGCCGGAGAAAGCGGCACTGCCGCACAACGAGCGTCACGCGCTGTCGAGACGCCACACATGCATCGCAAGCAGCCCGGTCGTGAGACGACCGAACGTCGCAGTCTGGGTCTGCACTGCTTCGGCCCGCACCTTCAACCCCATCGAGGAGTTCCACTCCTCATGACGGGCGTGGGGACTCCTTGTTTATCCGGAGTCCTCAACATGGCGAAGAAAGCCACATTTGTTTCCATTTCGTATTGGCTCCCCGGCTTCGAACCTGAAGCTGGCCCAGCGAATACGCCAGTCAGTCCGGGACATCTTCCTGGCCCCCAAACGGCGCAAGTTCTGGTGCACGTCGCAGCGATTCCCCGCGATGAAGCCATCGAAGTCGTAGCGCCCCGAGTACAGAGCTGGCGACTCACCGTCGCCGAATCGGACAGCGTCGTCCGGGAAGCCGTCCCGCGATTGCATCCCGCCGATCTGAAAGGCCTGGGGAGCGCCGTAGCCAAGTTCGAAGCCAACATGCGCGCGGTCGAGGTCCTGGCCCGAATCGAGGCCGGGAACCGCTCGCCGGACAAGGATGAGCGCTCAGCCATGGTGCGCTACACCGGCTGGGGCAGCCTCCCGGCAGCGTTCAACCTCGAAGGGAAGGATCCGGCCTGGAGCACACGGGCCCAGCAGTTGCAATCCCTGCTGAGCGAAGTCGACCACGAGTCGGCCCGGGCATCGGTCAACAACAGCCACTACACGTCGCTCGACGTGATCAATGGCCTGTGGGCGGCCGTCCGGCGGCTGGGCTTCACCGGTGGGCGCATCCTCGAACCGGCGGCCGGTATCGGCCACTTCATCGGCGCCATGCCGGAAGACCTGATGGCACCCTCCCAATTGACCGCGGTGGAAATCGACCGTCTGTCGGGGCGGCTGCTCCAGGCCCTGTACACGCCGGCCGGCGTCACCGTGCACATCGCGCCATTCGAGAAGTCGTCCTTCCCGGATGGCTGGTTCGATCTGGTGATCGGCAATGTTCCGTTCGGCAACTACAAGGTGCCGGACGCGAACAACCGGCCCTACGCCGGCTTCAGCATCCACAACTACTTCATCGCCCGTTCGCTGGATCTGGTTCGACCGGGTGGCTTGGTGGTCCTGATCACCAGCAGCCACACGCTGGAATCGCACAGCACGGCCGTGCGCCGGCACCTTGCGTCCCAGGCTCACCTGCTGGGTGCGATCCGCCTACCCAAGGGCGCCTTTGCCGAATTGGCGGGCACGGAAGTCCAAACCGACGTCCTGATCCTGCGCAAGCGCGAGGGTTCGGAATCGGTCGATGGCGACTGGATCGAGCGCTTCCAGGCCCCTGACGGCTTGATCGACCCGGGCCACCGCCGGCCCTACATGCCGGTCAATGCGTGGTACGCCCGTCATCCCGAATGGGTGATCGGCCGCCTGCGCATGGAAAGCAACGGCTACGAGGAAGTGCCGACAGCAGTCTACGAGGGTGACCTCCCCGCCGCATTGGCCGAGCGGATCGCGATGCTGCCCGAGGGCATCTATCGCACCGCCAAGACCGCCGCCCTGGCGGTGCATGCGCCGGTCCCCGCCGAACCTGGTGCAAGGCCAGGAACCTTCCGCATCCGCAACAGCCGGATACACCGGGTGGATGGCGGATCGCTCGTCGATGTGCACGAGCAGTTCAACGCCACCCAGCGGGCAAGAATCACAGGCATGTGCGCGATCCGGGATCATGCCCGCGCACTGTTGGACGCCCAGTTGGCTGAGGACGGTGACGAGAAGCTGCGTCCCTTGCGGGCCATGCTGAACGGCACCTACGACCGCTGCGTGGCGAAGTACGGCTACCTGTCGACGCGGGCCAATGCGCTCGCCTTCCGGCGCGACCCGGACTATCCCCTGCTCCTGTCCCTGGAGCACTACGACGAGGAGACCGAAACCGCCCGCAAGGCGGCGTTGTTCACCCAACGGACGCTGCGCCGCGTGACGGCGCCGACCTCGGCCGACGAGCCGACGGCGGCGCTGGCGGCGTCGATGCAATGGCGCGGCCGGGTCGATCCGGGCTACATGGCGCAGTTGCTGTCCGCACCGGAAGAGGCGGTCACGGCGGCGCTGGCGGAAGCCGGACATATCTTCCAGGACCCGCTCGACGAGACCTGGAAGACGGCCGACGAGTACCTGTCCGGAAACGTCAAGGTCAAGCTCGACCAGGCGAGGATGGGTGGGCCGGCCTACCGGCGCAACGCCGAGGCGCTGGAGAAGGTTCAGCCGGAAGATCTGCCGCCGGCATCCATCGAAGTTCGGTTGGGTGCGGTCTGGATCCCAGCCGCCGACGTCGAGGCCTTCGTACAGGAGGTGCTGGAGATCAAGGACTGCAAGGTCCGGTACTCCGGTGAAGCGGGTACGTGGTCGGTCGAATACTCCGAGTGGTCGGTGCGCCAAAGCGTCAAGGCCACCCAGGAATTCGGCACACCGCGCATGCATGCGGTCGCCCTGGTGCTGTGCGCACTCAACGTACAGACCCCGACGGTCAAGGATCCGGTGCCCGACAAGGACACCTACGTCGTCAACTCCGATGAGACCCTGGCCGCCCGGGAAAAACTCGGGCTGCTGAAGGACCGCTTCGCCTCCTGGGCTTTCGAGGACATGGCCCGGCGCGAGCGGCTGTGCGCGCTCTACAACCGGCTGTTCAACGCCACCCGGCCGCGGACCTTCGACGGTTCGCACCTGGTGCTGCCGGGGTTCTCGCAGTGCTTCAAGCTGCACCCGCAACAGCCGAACGCAGTGTGGCGCATCGTGCAGTCCGGCAACACCGGGCTGTTCCACACGGTGGGCGCCGGCAAGACGGCGGTGTGCGTCATCGCCAGCATGGAGTTGCGCCGGCTGGGTTTCGCGGCCAAGCCTTGCCATGTGGTTCCGAATCACATGCTGCAAAGCTACACGGCGGAGTTCGTCCGGCTCTATCCCCAGGCCTCGGTACTGATGGCCACGAAGGAAGACCTGGAAGGCGACCGCCGCAGGGAGCTCATCTCGCGCATCGCCACCGGCGATTGGGACGCGGTAGTCATCACCCACGCGAGCTTCGAGCGCATCAAGACATCCCCCGAGTTCACCGAGGGGTTCATCAAGGAGGTCATCCATGACATAGAACTGGCCGTGCGTGCGGCCAAGAGCGAAGACCGGTCCAACCGGATCGTGAAGCAACTGGAAAAGATGAAGAAGAGCTGGGCGGCGCGCCTGGACAAGCTGTCGGCGCAGAGCAAGAAGGACGACCTGCTGACCTGGGAGCAGTTGGGCATCGACTGGCTGTTCGTGGACGAAGCCCATTTGCATAAGAACCTGTTCCGCTTCTCCAAAATGCGGGTGGCGGGTTTGCCGATGGCGAGTTCCGAGCGCGCCTTCGATCTGTACCTGAAGACGCGCTACACGATGCAGCTGCACGGTAACCGGCAGCGGGGCGTGGTGTTCGCGACCGCGACACCCGTGGCCAACACCATGGCCGAGATCCACACCATGCAGCGCTACCTGCAGCCCAACCGGCTGGCAGAACTCGGCTTGCAGCAGTTCGACGCCTGGGCCGCCACCTTCGGGGAAGCGGTCACGGCGCTGGAGATCGCGCCCGACGGCAGCGGCTACCGGATGCACACGCGCTTCGCGCGCTTCATCAACGTGCCCGAGCTGATGTCGATTTTCGGGGAAGTAGCGGACATCCAGACCGCCGAGATGCTGAAGCTGCCGGTGCCCAAGCTGCGCGGCGGCAAGGCCCGCATCGTGGCCTGCCCGCCGAGCCCGCAGTTGAAGGCTTTCGTGCAGACCCTGGTCGAACGTGCATCTGCGATCCGCAACGGTCACGTGAAACCGGACGAAGACAACATGCTGGCTGTCACAAATGATGGCCGCAAGGCAGCGCTGGACTTCCGGCTGATCGTGCCATCGGCCAAGTTCGACACCGCAGGCAAGGTTGCCGCGTGCGTACGCGAGGTGCATGCCATCTGGCAGCGCACGGCGGCGTTCCACGGTGCCCAGCTGGTGTTCTGCGACCTGTCGTCCCCCAAGGGCGGCAAGGCTTTCAGCGTCTACGAGGATCTGCGCATGCGGCTCATCGACGCCGGCATTCCCGAGCAGGAGATCGCGTTCATCCACGACGCGGACACCGACGCCCAAAAGGCGAAGCTCTTCAAGAACGTCCGGGAAGGCCGCATCCGGGTGCTGTTGGGATCGACCCAGAAGATGGGCATCGGCACCAACGTCCAGGACCGGCTGGCAGCCCAGCACGACCTGGATGCACCCTGGCGCCCGTGCGATGTGGAGCAGCGGGAAGGCCGCATCCTGCGGCAAGGCAACATGAACGAGGAGGTCGAGATCTTCCGCTACGTCACCGAGGGTTCCTTCGACGCCTACTCCTGGCAAACCCTGGAGACCAAGGCGCGCTTCATCGCGCAGGTCATGCGCGGGGATCGGGGCATCCGCTCCGTCGAAGACGTGGCGCTCGCGGCCCTGTCCTACGCCGAGGTGAAAGCCCTGGCCTCGGGCAACCCGCTCGTCATCGAAAAGGCGGGCGTGGACGCGGAGGTGGCCAAGCTCTCGACCCTGCATTGGGTGTGGCGCAACCAGCGCTACGCCAACGAGCGCGAGGTGACCGAGCTGCCGCTGTCGATCGCGGTGCTGGAGAAGAAGCTGGCGGCCCACGAGGCCGACCTGTCCCGACTGGAACCGCAGGAGATGGGCTCCATCACGGTGGAGATTGGCAAGCGGCGCATCGTCGGTCCGGACTCGGTCGGCGAGGCGCTGCGGGCGAAGGTGCTGGCGGCGAAAGAAGAAGCCGCCAGTGCGCACGTGCGCGTCGATCGCGTCATCGGGCGCTTCGGTGGCTTCGATTTGGGCATCGTCTGCGCGAGCGGTGAGCACGTGCCGGAGCTCTACCTGGCGGGCAATGTCGTGTACAACGCGACGCCCTACCAGACGGGACCGGCGCTCGTGGCGGGCTTGCTCGCCACGCTCGGCTCTGTCCAGGAACTGGCCGATAAATCCAGAACCCTGCTGCAGACACGCCGCAAGCGCCTGGCCGACCTTGAAGTCGAGCTGGGCCGGCCGTTCGAGCACGAACTGCGCCTGGACACGCTACGAGCGCGTCAGGCGGAACTGATCGAGCAACTCGACCTCACGAAGGACGAGGCCGGCAGCCACGCGGCTGATGCCGATGCCGACGCCGCGCTTGCCGTCGCATGATGGGCTCCCCCAGTCGCAAGGCTGGGGGTTTTTTTCGCCCCTCCAGCCATCGCATCATCGGTTCTGGCCCGGCCATGCTTGCCTGCGAAGATTCAATGAGGGACGAACGGACGCAACCCCAACCTCTGACCAACTGGCAGCAAGAAGGATTCAAGGACAGTCCTTGCCGGTGCGCAAACGCGTTAGTAAAATTTGATGCTGAAATTTTTACCAACACACATTGCTATTTAAGCCACCTTAACTTAAGGCCATGCCGAACAACGACGCTCCCCAGGACGCCCATCCGACGAATCCACGGATCGGGCGCTACGTCTCGACCGTAGCCTTCGACGAAACCGTCAACGCTTACGTTCCGCCCCCCTTGCCGCCGGAACCGCCACTGGCGCTCTCCCCTCAACTGCTCCAGCGACTCAGCGAGGCAGACCGGGCGATTGGCCGACTGGACGGCGTGTCCATGCTGCTTCCGGACAAGGCCTTGTTCCTCTACATGTACGTCCGCAAGGAAGCGGTTCTTTCGTCACAAATCGAAGGAACCCAGTCCACCCTTGACGACCTCCTGCAGTACGAGAACGCCGCACTTGCTGGCAAGCCACTCGACGATATCACCGAGGTGTCCAACTACGTGGACGCCATGATGTACGGGCTGGGCGTCCTGCGAGACCCCAAGGGGCTGCCGCTCTGCCTGCGCCTCTTGCGGGACATGCACGCCGGGCTCCTCCAGAAGGGCCGCGGGCAAAACAAGAATCCGGGCGAGTTCCGTCGCTCCCAGAACTGGATCGGGGGCACTCGGCCGGGCAACGCCCACTTCGTGCCTCCCCCGGTCAACGAGATGGAACGCTGCCTGGATGACATCGAGCGCTTTCTCCATGACGATTCCGCACTCATTCCCCCTCTCATCAAGGCCGGGCTGCTGCATGTGCAGTTCGAGTCCATCCACCCGTTTCTGGACGGCAACGGGCGTCTGGGCCGCCTGATGATTGCCCTGTTCCTGGTGGAGAAAAAGGTCCTCCACGAACCCCTGCTCTACCTCAGCCTGTACCTCAAGACCCATCGGGAACAGTACTACCGGCTGCTGCAGGACGTTCGACTTCGCGGCGACTGGGAAACCTGGACCGAGTTCTTCCTCACCGGTGTGGCAGAGACCGCCAACAACGCCCATGAGAGCGCGATGCGCATCGTGGCCCTCTTCCAGGCGGACAGGGAGCGTATCTCGGCTTG
Organism: Roseateles oligotrophus; assembly: GCF_014204525.1. Taxonomy (GTDB): domain Bacteria; phylum Pseudomonadota; class Gammaproteobacteria; order Burkholderiales; family Burkholderiaceae_C; genus Paucibacter_A; species Paucibacter_A oligotrophus_A. The sequence continues at coordinate 312,029 of NZ_JACHLP010000007.1, read as the reverse complement.
TGGAGAACAGACCAACTCCATGCTCCGGGTGCATGAGTTGCTCCAGACACACCCGTTTCTCAACGCGGCGCAGGCCCAGAAAAAAACCGGCCTCAGCGCTCCCACCGTCAACAAGGCATTCGAGGCATTGGAGAGTTTCGAGATCGTGGGCGAAATCACCGGCAAGCAACGCGGTCGTGTCTTTGCCTATACGGCGTTCCTGAAGATTCTGGAAAGCGGGACGGAAGTGCAGCCTCCAACCCACTGATTGAGGTTGGAACTTCGGCGGCATATTTGGAAGACGACAACCTACACAAACAGAACGACTGAAACCGTCTCTAAACAGGATCGGAGCTGTTTCAGTCTACACAGGCTTGACTCACGAGCCCATGAAAAGTATGCTGAAACCAACTCTATATCGATTTCAGACGAATTCAACATGCCCCGCCCCCTTCAGCTGAATCAGACCGCGCCGTTTGCCGTGAGGGATGGTGCCCTGCGCATCGGCGAACGGCTGACGATGGCCCGCAAGCGCCGTCGGCTGACCCTGCGCGAGCTGGCGGCCAAGGCGGGCATCAGCTACGACACTGCGCGTGCCGTGGAAGCCGGCAACCTGCAAACCGGCCTGGGGGCCTACCTGGCCATGCTCTGGGCCATGGGCCTGGAATCCGAGATCCAGGCGTTTGCCGACCCTGAGCGCGACGAGGAAGGCAAGCAACTGGAACTCACGCGCCTGCCGCAGCGGGTTCGCCACCGCAAGGAGCGACTCGATGACGAGTTCTGACCGGCGTGCCTACGTCTACCTCCAGTTGCCCCAGTCATTGGAGGTCGTGACGGCGGGGTTCTACGAGCTGGATTTCCCGCAGGGGGTGCCGACCGGCTCGTTCGTCTACAACCCGGCCTATCTGCAGCGCGCCGACGCCGTCCCGCTGGATCCGTACGAGCTGCCGCTGACGCCGCGCCGCGCTCAGACGGTCAAGCTCAAGGGCATCTTCGGCCCTCTGCGCGACGCCTCGCCCGATGCCTGGGGGCGCCGCATCATCGAAAAGCACACCGGACGCACCGACCTCACCGAGGTCGACTATCTCCTGCACTCGCCTGAGGACCGCGCGGGCGCCCTGTCCTTCGGCCGCGACAAGGTGCCCCCCGCGCCAGTCCGCAAGTTCAACCCGGTCATCCAACTGCCGGCCCTGCTTGCGGCGGCCGAACAGTTCCTGGAGGATGAGGCTGCGGGCAAGGCTGGCGTGCCCGAGCAGATGCTCGAGCTCCTGCAACCCGGCACCTCGATGGGCGGCGCCCGCCCCAAGAACGTGGTCGAAGATGGCGAGGGCCTCTGGCTCGCCAAGTTCCCGGACCGGGGCGATAAATGGAACAACGCCCGTGTCGAAGGCGCGATGCTCGCTCTGGCACAGGAATGCGGTCTGCGCGCGGCAAGACACCGCATCGAGACCGTCGCCGGCAAGGACGTGCTGCTTGTGCAGCGCTTCGACCGCACGCTGACCGCCGACGGATACCTGCGCCACCGCATGGTCAGCGGCCTGACCGCGCTGGGTGCCGAGGACTCGCATGGAGACCGGGCCAAGTGGTCGTACCTGCTGCTGGCCGACGAACTGCGGCGGCGAAGTGCGCGATCGGCACAAGACCTCGAAGAGCTGTTTCGGCGCATGGTGTTCAACGCCCTCATCTCGAACACCGACGACCATCCGCGCAACCATGCCTTGATCGCCACAACGGACAAGTGGGAACTGTCGCCTGCGTACGACCTGACGCCCAACCCGCTGACCAGCGCCGAAAAGCGGGATCTCGCCATGACCTGCGGGACCTTCAACCGCTACGCGAACCGCGCCAACCTGGTCTCGCAGCATGGGCAGTTCAAGCTCTCCCTCGAACACGCAACGGCCATCGTCGACCAGCTTCAGCAAGTGGTGGCCTCACGCTGGCATGCGACCCTGCGACAGCAAGGCGCGACGCTCGCCGACTGCGACAAACTGGCCGGCGCATTCAACTACCCAGGGTTTGAGCTTGATCCTGCCGTGGTGCTCGCGGGCCAGTAATGTCCTGTTGCAGAACGCCACCGTGGGCGACTCAGTGCCGGACATGAGCAAACTCACTCCACGCGAGCGAACCACTTCACGCTTTGCAGGACTGTTCTTCGCCGCGGGCTGCGTTCTCGTGGTGATCTTTCAGGCCACGATCGGCCTCTACTTCACGCGCCATTACTTCGTCGCCCACTTCCTGCTGGGGCTGTTCCTTCCCTTTCTGTTCTACAGCATGGGCGGCATGCGCCTGACCTTCTGGACAGGCATGGCGCTCACCGCCACGTGGCACTTCGGATACGAGTTCTGGGAAGACCAACTCGGTCGCCCGATTTACACACCGGACTGGGATCAGATCGTGTCGGGGACAGTAGGGCTTGTCGCAGCGTGGGCGACTTACCACGCGTGGAACCGCCACCTCGACGCGAGAGCCCAGTCGAAGACCGCTCCGCGCAATTCACCATGACAACGAGAGGCCCGACCCCGGTTTTCTGACTGCCCCTTCCAGGAGTCGGCGGGAAGCAGGGGCCGGAGGCCTCGACGACGGCTCACCCGGAGGGTGGGCCGCCATCTCCCTGAGCCTTGATCCAGGCACGAACGTCTTCCGCCCGCCAAGCGGTGACACGCTCGGACAGCTTGATGGGCGCGGGGAACGTTCCCGCGGAGACACGTCGCCACAGTGTCGAGTGGGAAAACGGCAGGAAGACGAGCAGTCGGGCTTCGCGCACGAACCCCGTCTCGGGCAAGGTTGGCGGGGGAGTACTCGCCGCACGCGAGGGCGGAACGAGTTGAAGAATGGTGGTTGCGGTGGGCATGTTCGGTTCCTCATGCGGGCCGAAGTTCATGACCCCCTCGTCACGATCGTGCTAGGTCAGTTTCGAACGATCGCTAGGGAAGCGCACACGCGAGGCTTGCCATCGGCTTCCCAGGCGACGGCACATTCGAAGAGACGGGTTCTCGGCGGACCAGGCGGCCACCCCGACGAACGGAAGATCCGGCAAACAACCGCAGTGGCTGCGGTCTGCCAGCAGAACAAAAGGCGGGTCACGTCCGCAACGCCCAGCGCACCATAGGCACCAGGTTCATCGAGCCAAACAGCATCTGCAGTACCACTGCTGCTTCACGGCTTGACGTGAGCGATACGGTATCGCACGTTCTGAACGACGATCAAGGCACTCCGATCCAACGCAGCAAGATTCCACCCCCAAGAGGCCGAAAACGAGATCGACTGAGCTGGTCCAGACAACGCCTCAATACAACGGTCTCCATGAAGGGGGTGCCGCCGCCGTGGCCGGCATCAAGCGGCCAAATCTGGCGGCGGCGATGCGCTCATGGCGCGCGCGATGATGCGAAAATCCCCCTCGTCGATCTTGAACAGGCCTCGACGGAACAACATACCCCAGGCCGAACGACCGCGCGTCAGGTTGAGAGCCTCCAGTAGTGGTTTGATCGCCGCGTCGTGCGCTTGAAAGTTGAAGACCCTGCGACGGAAGGGCTCGAAACACTCGCTCTGTATCGCCCGATGCGGTTCGTCATCCTCCACTCGGCCAATCGCGGTGAACGCCCGCACCTGTTCGCCCGCGTTCAACCCTCCCGCTGCGAGTAGTAGAGGATGTCGTCGCCGCGCTTTAGGCGTTTTACTGGCGCCATCTTGCCGTGACCGGCTTGGGCGAAGCCTCCTTCAATGGCGGCCTTCACATGGTCGCGGCTCGCGACACCGACCCAGCAGGTCATTGCCCGTCACCTGCAGTTGATGCCCGCTCAACGGCCTGACGCCACGCAGCGGTAGGGCGGCCGATCAGCGCACTCAACTGCTGGGCTCCATCCTCCAGTTCGCCCCTCGACGCACCCGTATCCGCGTCCGCGATGAGTTCGGCGACGACCTCGGGTAGCTTCATGTCGATGAGCATGCGCTTGTAGTCTGCCTCGGGCATGTCCCTGTAGGCGACGGGCCTGCCAGCGGCGGCTGAGATCGCGGCGGCGAAGTCGGCCAGGGTATAGCTCTCGTCACCGGCCAGCTCATAGATGCGGCCGGCCTGGCCTTCGGTCGTCAACACAACGGCGGCGGCCTCGGCGAAGTCACCGCGTGAAGCAGTCGAGAAACGCCCTTCGCCTGCGCAGCCGAGCACCACTTCATGCTGAAGCGCGGTTGGAATGAGGTGCACGTGGTTCTCCATGTACCACCCGTGTCGAAGCAATACATGAGGAACACCTGAGGCCGCAAGGATCGCTTCGGTCCGGCGATGGTCCTCACTGATGCCAAGAGCCGATGTGTCGGCATGAAGCAGGCTCGTATAGGCCAGCAGCCCCACTTTCGCGGCTTTGGCCGCGTTGATGACATTTTCGTGCTGGGCAAGGCGTCCATCGTCCGCACTGGACGAGATCAGCAGCAGCCGGTCGATCCCCTGAAAAGCCTTGACCAGCGTCTCGGGCTGCGCATAGTCGGCGACGCGGATTTCGATACCCTGGGCGACAAACTGCTTGGCGACCTCATGATCGGGGGATCGGACGCCCGCCACGATCCGACCCGGCGGGATCCGCTTGAGCAATTCCCCTATCACCAGGCGCCCAAGCTCGCCCGTCGAGCCCGTAACGAACAGCCGCGACTGGCCGGACCCTGTCACCTCAATCTCCTTGGCCGCCATGTTCAGGACCGCCCAACGGTGTGGGGCGTGATCGTGTAGCCGAAAGGATCACGAAACGCGAAGTAGCGGCCGAACGGCCCATCCTTCGGCGCGAAGACGATCTGGATGCCGCGCTCGACGAGAAGGGCGTGCAGTGCATCGGCGTCGTCGCAGCCGAACCAAAGCGCGATGCCCTCGCCCAGCCCATCCAGGTTCTTGAGTTCGTCGATCGGCTTGCGGACGGCGAACGGGATTGGCTTCGTATCGAATACGACGGCGCCGGGCGGGCTCATGGCAGAGGGCTTCAGGCCGACGACCTCCGTGTAGAAGGCTCGGGCGGAATCGAGGTCTTCGATCTGAATGCCAATGAAATCGGGGCCGATGAGATGAGGCATGACTGGACTCCTTGAGTGACCAAAGTTAAAATGACAGGGCCCTGATATTAATATAAGGACACTGATAATGGCAAGCAAGGTATCCAGCAACGAGCTGGGCGATGCATACGCGACGATCGGCTTCTCGTTGAAGCTGGCGCAACAGGCGCTGCGCACGCACATGGATACCGCGCTTCAGCAGATCGGGTTGACGACCCCGCAATACGCGGTGCTGACGTTTCTTGAAGTCGAGCCGGGTGCATCGAACGCCGAGCTTGCGCGGCGCGCCTTTGTCACGCCGCAAACCATGCAAGGAATTCTGGTCTCCCTCGAACGGGCCGGGTTCATCAAGAGGACACCACACCCCGAGCACGGGCGGATCCAAACGACCGAACTAACAGCGAATGGGCGCGCTGCCCTGAAGGCGGCCTCTGGCATCGTGTTCGAGGTGGAAAAGCGCCTGCGGGATGCTGCAGCGCCCCTCGACCCGAAGACGGTTGTCGCGATGCTCTGTCGCTTCGCAGACGCGCTTCGTTGAATGGTGCTTGGCGATGATCTGGTTGTGTGTCAGTCCGGATCTCCGGCATTCGTCGCCGGCCCATCCGTGGAGGGTTCGTCGCGAGCCTCTCCGAGGTACTCCGCTGCGGGGCTGGCAACAGCCTCTGCGCCTACGAGCGATACCTCGACCAAGCCATTGTTGTGAGGCTCCTCGGATCCCTCGCGGGCATCACCGGTGGCGTCTTGGCCCCTCGCGGCAGAACCTGCTGCCGCAGCCAGGGCATTCATCCGCCGCCGCAGACCCGACGCCAGGCTACGCGCCGAGTTGGCGACATCCCGAACCTGGCGCTTCAAGGATGCCCGCTGCTGGTCCAGGACCTGGGTGTTGATGACCTCGTGGATCTCCAGTGTCTGCAGGAGCGGCATCAGTTGGTCGAGCTTGGCGATCAGCTCGAGATACCGCCTTCCGGTCGACGAAATGATCCCCACCTCGATCTCCAGCGGCCTGGTGTCGTAGGTGGCGGCGCTGGTGATGCCGTTCGCCTTGAACAGAGCCTCAGCGCCGTCGATGGCCTGATTGAGGTTCGTGGCGACACCATCGATCCTGGACTTGATGGCCTCCTCCACCTTCGCCACGTCGGCCGACTCCAATCGGGTACGGGCGATCACGGAAATGAAGTGCGCATTGAGCTGCAGGGTGCTGAAGAAGCGCACGAACAGGCGCTTGCCCTCGGCGCTCGTGAAACGGGCCAGCACCTTGATGCTGGCTGCCTCGACTCGCCGGAAGTCCGCCTTGGACTCGCGCGCCAGGATGCGCGCATTGACTGCGCCCTCGTCGATCTTGACGATCTGCATTTCGGATTTGCTTGCCGCCATCGGAGCTCTCCACTATCGAACCGAGGCCGATGTTCCTCGCATGGCGACCGGAACTCCATCCGAATATCCCGCCCAAACCGCCCGAATTTGCCATCACGAGGTGGACTTCGCATCAGGTGGGATTGACCGCCCTGGCGCCGGTCACTATCGTTACCGCATGCAGTAGCTGGCCCTGCGCATCTCGTCGGCAAGCCCCGCGTTCCGAGCGAATCGCGTCCGCGATTCCACGTGCCACCCTTCTCCGCGTGGTGGCTGAGCTCCGCTTTGGACCCTGCTTTCGAGGCGGGAGCCTTTCGCTCCCGTGCCGAAAGCAATCTTCCCTGCGGTAGCTGGCATACCGTCCGGCGGATCGTCCGCCACAAGCCAGTCTCGTCATCACCGGCCAACGCCCACACGCAACGGCCCATTCTCACCCTGCGGGGCACACGCCCCGCTCGGACGCGTCGTGCCCCGCGTTTCCTTCCGGAGGCCACGATGCCCGATTCCAACCTTCAGCCTGTTTCTCTCCGTGCGGGCCACATGGGATTTCCGCCGCGGCGATTTCCCCGTGTCGCGGATACCGCACCCGACCCGCAATCGGTTCAGCGCCAACTCGACGAAAGCGACGAAGCGCCGCCCATCGAATGGAGCGAAGAGGACGTGGTCCGGCTGCACTGCCTGCTGCTGGACGACCTCGCTGCCCTGGCCGACCCCGGCACGCCGCTCGAGGAGAAGTTCGACACCTTGCGCTGGGTCTTCACGGATCCGGACAAGGACGGACAGCCCTTCTCTTTCGCGAGCTGCCTGCAGGTGGCGGGGTGCAGCCCGATGTCGACCTACCCCTACTTCGGCCGCCTGGACGTGAACGACGTCCGTGACCTGCTGCGGGGCTACGTCCGGCGCTGGTTGCGCGAAACGCTCGACCGCTATCCCGCCTGGGTTCGCGAGGCGATCTCGCACAACCCGCAGTGGGCATCGGACCGCCTGAGCAAGAACCCGCAATGGATCAACGAGCAGCTCAGGCGCCAGAACGTGCTGGGCGACCTGTTCGCATGACATACGTATCCATGCATCCATTCACCGGGGAGCACGCACGCTCCCTCTTCCGTTTCCAAGGAGACGTCATGGTGACGCTCAAAGACATCCTGATCCTGCTGACGGTCCTGGCCGCCTACGGGATCGTCGGCCGCATGGACTACGACGATGCCGTGCGGCACGAAGAGTTCATGCGCACGAGGCGCCTCGAACAAGAGGCTTCATGTGCGTCGGCCACGACTCCGAAACGCGCAGATACAGCGGCTGCGGCAACCCACGACCCGTTGGTGCAAGCCGTGATCGCCCGTGACTGCCCGACATCCCGCCTATAGGAGGCTCTCATGTACATGGACTCACAGAAGCGCTCGGAACCCCGTGCGGCACACCTGATGCGCGTGCGCGGGCTTGCGGAGATCGAGTTCCTCATCAAGGAAAGCGAAGTGCTCACCGGCCAGGCCGGCCGCATCTTCGTGATCTCCGGCGCCGACAAACTGACCTACCGGGTGCGCTGGCACCCCATGGTCATCGAGGTCGAGCGCCTGGACAGCACCGGCGCCGTCATCGACACGCAGCACCTGCCCCCTCATGACTTCGCGACGCACAGCGTCGTCGAGGCCCTGATGGCGGGCCAGCTCTACACCGCGCCAGTGCAGACCAGGCACTGACGCTTCTTCGTTTCCCCATCGCGGGCCCTCCCGCGATGGGTGCGGGCCCGCATGCACTTCACAGGAGCATGTCATGGACACCGTCCAAGTCCGCATCAATGAAGAAGGCACGTTGCGCAACCAGCGCTTCGCCTTCAGCGACCGGTTCACGCTGGTCACGGAACTGCTGCAGAACGCGCGCCGCGCCGGCGCGACCTTGATCGAAGTCAGCCACGACCCCGTCTCCCGTACCCTGCGGGTGCGCGACAACGGGCACGGCATCGACGACTTCGGCAAGCTGCTGGCCTTCAATGAGTCCGGTTGGGGCGAAGCGCTGCGCGCCGAGGAGCATCCTTTCGGCGCCGGGTTCTCCCGCTGCCTCTATGCCGCGAGCCGCTGCACCGTCATCTCGCGGGGCAGGCAGATCGCCTTCGACACGGCGGCGGCCCTGGCGCGGTCTGAAATCCCGGTCGAGGAAACCGACTACGGACCGGAGATGGGAACCATCATCGAACTCGAAGGCGTGGAACTCCCTGATCTCGATTCGCGGCTGGCTACCCTGTGCATGGGGTTCCCCGTGCAGGTGGAATTCAACGGCCGGCCCATCGACCGGCCCCGCGCTCCCTATCGCTTGAGCAGCGTCGAGACGCCGCTTGGTTCGGTCCACCTCGTCGGGACGCACAGCGGGCAGCATTCGCTGTCCGTCGATGTGTATCTGCAGGGCTTTCGCGTGATGTTCCTGCCGAACTACCTGTCGATCAACGAGACGCCGAACGTCGTGCATCTCGATTCGAAGGTCTTTTTCGCGCGTCTGCCCGACCGGGACACCCTGATCGACGCCGACGTGCAGGAAACGAAGATCCGGCAGCAAATCCGCCAGACCTGGCGCGACACGCTGCTCGTTCGCAAGGCGCAGATGGCCGCAGCAGAGCTCATCGAGGACTTCTTCAACGTGATGCGCCACCACCGGCATCTGGAACTGCTCAATGACATCGAGCTGATCCCGAGGCAGGTCTGCGAGCGCATCAAGGGGTACCCGCAGCGGACCCTGACGCCGCATCTGGACTTTCTGGAGCACCCGGTGCACGCCCTGCCCCGACAGGATATCGAGAGCGGACGGTTTCAACTGGTCAGGCTCGACTGGCCGGATGGGCAAAACGCCGCAAAATGGATGCTGGCCCGGGCCAAGGGCTATGTCGTCATGGCCTCGGATGATCTCGATGCGGGCCATTGGATCCATCCGACCGTCCGCGACCTGAACAAGGAAGACGTGTCGATCCGGGTCACCCATGAGCATCAGCGCTCCTACCTCGATGGCAGCTGGATCTCGGCACACGTGATTCTGTGCGAGGAAGTCACCGTCTGCATGGGCGACGTGGAGGCAACGTTCTCCGAGGACGGCCTCTACCACGACGGCACGCTGTACATCCCTGCCGGGGAGCGCAGCGGTCGTGCGGTACGCCAGTGCGCGTCCTACTACGACGGCCATGATCGCTTCCACGAATCCGACATGAACGCCGATGTCGGCGCGCTCGCGGATCTCATCCGCCGCTTGCGCATGGCCGACCCGGAGGAGGCCATGCGCTCGCTGATCAGCGACGCGCGATCCGAGCGGTACCCGCTGCTGCGCGGCCTCAGCTTCCGCGTGCAGATCGGCATCGACGCCGGTAGCCACGAGATCAGCCTGATCGAGTGATGTCCGCCGCGGCTGGCTTCGTCAGCCGCGGTATTCACCCGAGCCACACCCGGCTCCATTTCAACCCGTGCGTCCGGCTTCCACCGGACGCGCCCCGTCCCCTGTATCGCATCCGAGCCTCGCCCAAATCGGCAGGCCTTGCCCAGGGGGCTCGTCTTGGAGGTCATCATGACCAAGGAAGAGTATCAACGTCGCATCGACGACATGAAGGCCCGCGCCCACGGACGCTGGCCTGAGTTCCTGCTGCACCTGGGCCTGGATCCCCGAATGATCAGGAAGCGCCTGAACCTGCCCTGCCCCTTCTGCGGCGGCACGGACCGCTTCCAGTTCACCGACAAGTACGGCGAGGGCAACTACCACTGCCGCAACTGTGGCCCTGGTGGCGGCTTCCAGCTCGCGCAGCAGGTGACCGGGATGGACTTCAACCGCGTCCTGGAGGCGGCCGAGCAGTACTTTGGTTCGTACCCGCGGCCCCTGCAGGCTGCCGGCAACGAACCATCGCCGGATCGCATGAAGAAGCTTGTCCAGCGCATCTGGAACGAAGCCCAGCCCATCATCCATGGCGACGTCGTGGACCGCTACCTGAGGTCTCGGGGCCTGGTCCTCGATCGCTACCCGTCGGTACTGCGTTTTCACCCGAAGCTCGGGTACTACGAGAAGGACGAGGGTGGCAAGTCGCGCAAGATTGCCGAGTACCCCGCGATGCTCGCCAGCATCCAGGGGCCGGAGGGCAACATCGTGTCGCTGCATCGGACCTATCTGCCCGAAGGGCGCAAGCTCGCGGCCAACGATGCCAAGAAAGTGCTCACCTCGGGCATCATCGGTGCGGCCGTGCGGCTTTTCGGGGCGACGGACGAACTGGCGCTCACGGAGGGCATCGAGAAAAGCCTCGCGGTGCACCTGCGCACCGGCAAGCCGGCCTGGGCTGCGCTCAGCGCCGGGAACCTCGAGAAGATCTGGATTCCCGACACGGTGACCAAGGTCTCGATCTATGCCGACAACGATGCTGATGGCGATTTCGCGGGACAAGCCTTCGCTTTCGCCCTCGCGCGCCGCCTCAAGAGAGAGGAAAAAGGAGGTATCCGGCGACAGGTCCAGGTCTTCGTACCGAAGTGGCCCGGGGTCGACTGGTCGGACATCTGGTTCCGGCGTTGGCAGGCCCAGATGCGGCAAGCCGCATAGAGAGATTGATCGCATTGAGAGAGGTGCAGCCACAGGCTGCACCGCCTTTTCAGTGGCACCTGCACACGGTGCCAGCGAAAAGGTTTTCTCCGGGAGCCTCGCTCCCCTGGTAGCTGCCATACCTGCCACGCCCCTGGGCGTCGCCAAGGCAGCCTCGAAGCCCACGCGCGACACGTTCGCGCCGAATCCGGGTCGGCCAATTGGCCGGCCTTCATCAACCCTGGCGGGGATGCGCATCCCCGTAAGGGTCATGCCGTCCCCGCTTTTCATTTCCGAAAAGGAGATTCACATGAAAAGCGGACGTTCTCTCCAAAGCCTGGCCCAGGAACTCGATCGCCAGCGCCTCAGCAAGCGCGACCTGGTCCTGCCCTCTTCCCTCATCCATCACACGACGCGGGAAGACGGCGAGACCGAACTGGTCGTCGAAGAGCCCGAATCGCCGCGTCGGTATGACGTGACACCGCTCGCCCGCCGACAGCTCGCGGACAAGCTGCGGATCCCGCTGGCGTATTTCGAGCGCATGCGCACCGAGCAACCAACGCTGCTTGATCGCAACGTCAACACGTGGCTGGAGCAGGAAGGCGATCGCCACATGCTGCGCACCCTCGATGGACGGGTGCGCGCAGTGCTCTCGGATCGCTATCGGCGGCTCGACAACTACGATCTCGCCGAGCACGTGCTGCCGATCCTCGGTCATCTGGACGGCCGTGTCGAGTCGGCCGAGCTCACCGAGACGAAGATGTACCTCAAGTACATCCTGCCGCGCCTGCAGTACGAGATGCGTGTCGGCGATGTGGTCCAGGCCGGCATCGTCATCTCGAACTCCGAAGTCGGCCACGGCACCCTCACGGTCCAGCCGCTGGTCTTCCGGCTGGTATGCAGCAACGGGCTGATCGCCGTCGACCAGTCGCTGCGCAAGACTCACCTGGGCCGTGCGCTCGGCAGCGATGACTCGGTGACGATCTTCCAGGACGACACGCTCCAGGCAGATGACCGTGCCTTCTTCCTGCAGGTCCGCGATGTGGTTCAGTCCGCCCTGTCCGAAGCCACCTTCCTGCAGGTTGCAGCGAAGATGCAGACGACGATGGGCATTGAGCTTACGGGTAGCCCCGTGAAAACGGTCGAGGTGCTGCGCCAGCGCTACACGCTGACCGAAGCGGAAGGGGATGGCGTGCTGCGTCACCTGATCACGGGTGGCGACCTCTCCGGATACGGGCTCGTCAACGCCGTGACGCACTACAGCCAGGAGGTGGGCGACTACGACCGCGCCACCGAATTCGAGGCGCTGGGCGGCAAGCTCGTCGAACTGTCCAGCCGCGAGTGGAAGGGGTTGGCCGAAGCGGTTTGATCCGGTGAATGGCCGGCGCACCAGGAGACGCCGGCCCGCTTGTTCGCCACCCGTTCCTATTTCCACCCACGAGGGACACATGCGCCTCCATTCGAGGCCGTGTCCCTCGCCGTTCTCAACATCTCTTCAACCACGGAGCTTGCTCCCCAGCCGGGGAACTGGCTCCACTTCCTCTGATGGAGAAACCCCATGCACCCTGATTCCAACCCTTTCCTCCGCGGCTACCAGAACCTGCGCATCGACCGCACCTTGTGCATCACCTACGAGGACGACTGCCCTCCGGTCTGGCGCCCGCTGCATCCCAGCCAGGCGCATCTGCCCAATGACCAGATTGCGCTCTTTCCCTGCGTCTTCAACAACGACTTCGCCCTGATCACCGAAGGCCAGGACATTCCAGAAGACCTGGACGCCCAATGCCAGACCGAGGGCGTGGTGCGCACCGTGGTCTATGCCGTCAGCGGCGACGACTCCGGTCAGCCCGTGCACGTCGGCGACACCTACTCGGAGGAGGCCGCGCGGGAAGTGGTGCGGCGACTGAGCTTCGAGACGGGCTTCTACAGCCGGTGCTGGGAGATCAGCAGCGTCCATCTCACCGCCGAGGCGGGTCGTTTCCTCGCCGAACTGGCGGACATCGCCACACCGAGCGGCTTTCTGTTCGTCGCCTTCCGCATCCCGTACAGCCCCGCGATCGGCGTGAAGCTGATCGCCACCCCCTGGACGGATGCGAACCTGCAACCAATCGAAGGTATCACAGCAGAGCAGTTGCGACAGGAGCATCGCAACAAAGGCATGCCGGAATCCCTGGTCGAGGTGCTGCACCTGGCTGCGGTCGCCGACGCGCGCATGCTGGTGTTCGATGCCGATGCCCCGATACTGGAAGGGTTGACGCTGTACGGTGATGAATGACCCCCACGTGAGCCCCCGCGTGGGGCTCGTCTTACTCTTGTCGATTCGTCGATTCACACTTTACGTCCGACAATCGACATGCGTCCACCCGCATGCCGTTATCGGCGCCCCAACGCCAGGAGCACACTGGCGAGCTTCTTGACCGCCACTTCCAACTCATCTCGGGTATAGGCCGCAAACCCCATGAGGAAACCGGCCTTGTGTTTGCTCGACGCATGCAGCGCCGTCAGACCCAGGAGATCAATGCCGGCCCAGCGCGCAGCATCAATGGCCTCGCGCTCGGGAATGTCGCGGATGAAGACACAGGGCATTTGCATGCCGCCGAGGGGCACCCTCGGTTCAACGACGTCGGCCAGGTGCTTGCGCACAAGCCGCACCAGTACGTCGAGTCGCTCGGCGTAGACGCCGCGCATGGTCCGCACATGGGCGCCGAAATGCCCGCCCTCCATGAAGCGCGCCAGCGTCAGTTGTGGAATCGGCGCGCTGTGCCCGTCCAGCAGAGTTCGCGCCACAGTCATGGGTTCGACGAGTTGCGGTGGCAACACCATGTAGCCGATGCGCAGCCCCGGAAACAATGATTTGGTGAAGGTGCCGATATAGATCGTCCGGTCGTGCGCATCAAGTCCCTGCACGCAGGCCGTGGGCTTGCCGGCATAGTGGAACTCGCTGTCGTAGTCGTCTTCGATGATCCAGGCCTGGTGCCGCCTTGCCCATTCGATGACCGCGAACCGCCGGTCCAGCGCCAGCGTCGCCCCCGTCGGGAATTGGTGCGAAGGGGTCAGGAAGACCGCTTTGGCTGGCTGCGCGGCATTGAGCAGGTGTTCCACACGCATGCCGTGGGCGTCCAGCGGGACGGGCACGCACTCCAGGCCAGCGGCGTCGAACGCTCTGCGCGCCCCGTGGTACACGGGGTCTTCGATGAAGATCCGATCACCGGCGTCGAGTAGCACGGTGGCGCACAGGGTCATGGCCTGCTGCGAACTGGTCAGCACCAGTACGCGATCGGGCGTGGCGTGCGCCCCACGTTCGAGATTGACGTAATCCGCAATGGCACGCCGCAACGGCTCCATCCCCTGCGGCGGGCTGTGCGCCAAGGCCAGAGTTCCATACTCCTTCAACACCTGTCTCTCCAGGCGTTCCCAGGTCTGTAGCGGAAAGCTGCGCGTTTCCGGCACACCCGGGGCAAAAGGACGTGGCGCCAGAAAGTCGCGCACACCGCCTCCTTGATACATCGCGGCGCCGCGCTGGCTGAGGCGCATTGATTCACGCTGGGGTCTGTGGCGCTGTGCGGTGCCGCGTCTTAGCGAGCCCTGTGCCCGCTCCGACACGAAGCTCCCGCTCCCCACGCGCCGCTCGATGAACCCTTCCGCATGCAACTGACTGTACGCCGACTCAACGGTGTCGCGTGAGACGCCCAGCGACTTCGCCAGTGCGCGCGAGGCGGGCAGCGGCTTGCCGACGTCGAGCGCGCTGTCGACGATCAGTTGCCGGATGGCGCGCTGGATGCGCGCATGCAGCGGCAAAGAGCCATGTGCCGGGTCACCTATCCAGGCTTTTACGGATTCGAGTTGGGCGTGTTTGAACAAATGGTTGGTATCTCTTCAAATAAATGGCAGGGCACAGCGGACCATTTTGGAACTATAAAGCGGTTTTCAACCGGGTCAAGAACCAACCTCTCAGGAGTCACGAACAGGCCATGTCGTCTTCCACCTCTCCCTCGTCCGTTGGTCACGGCCGCTACCCCCAGGCTGTCACGGTCGAGGACTTTCGGCGCAATCTGGTTGCCGTGCAGGCACGCATCGACATCGCCTGCCGCCGCGCCGGGCGTGACCCGGCCAGCGTGCGCCTGCTGCCGGTCAGCAAGACCATCGACGACGCACGCATCCGCTTGGCCTACGCAGCCGGCTGCCGCCAGCTGGGCGAGAACAAGGTGCAGGAGGCGCACCGCAAATGGGAGGCCATGGCCGACTTGCGCGATCTGCGCTGGTCGGTCATCGGCCACCTGCAAACCAACAAGGCCAAGCTGGTGGCGCGTTTTGCGGCCGAGTTCCAGGCGCTCGACAGCCTGCGCGTTGCCGAGGCGCTGGATCGCCGTCTGCAGGCCGAGGGCCGGTCGCTGGATGTGTTCGTGCAGGTCAACACCTCGGGCGAGGCCAGCAAGTACGGCCTCGCTCCCGAGGACGTGCCGGCCTTCATACAGGCGCTGCCCGCGTTCTCGGCGCTGCGCGTGCGTGGGTTGATGACGTTGGCGCTGTTCTCCAGCGAGGCCGAACGAGTGCGGCAGTGCTTCGTCCTGCTGCGGACCCTGCGCAACAGGCTGCGCCAGAGCGCGCCCGCCGGCATCGGCCTGAACGAACTTTCCATGGGCATGTCCGGCGACTTCGAGATCGCCATCGAGGAAGGCGCCACCGTGGTGCGCGTCGGGCAGGCCATTTTTGGCGCACGCGCCTTGCCGGACAGCCACTACTGGCCAAACGAATCCATTACTCAGGAACCACACCCATGAAAACCGCCATCGCCATCCGCCACCTGCATTTTGAAGACCTCGGCACGCTGGAGCCGCTGCTCGAAGCCCGTGGCTATGCCGTACGCTATGTGGATGCCACTGCCGATGGCCTGCACACGCTGGATGTGTCGTCCGCCGATCTACTGGTAGTGCTGGGCGGCCCCATTGGCGCCTTCGATGATGAGACCTATCCCCTCATCGCCCGTGAATTGGCATTGGTGCGCGAGCGACTGGAGAACCAACGGCCGCTGCTGGGCATTTGCCTGGGCGCACAACTGATCGCCCGCGCGCTTGGCGCCAGGGTCGATGCCATGGGCGTCAAGGAAATCGGCTTCGCGCCATTGACGCTGACACAGGAAGGCGAGGCATCGCCGCTGGTGGCGCTGGGCGACGTGCCGGTCATGCACTGGCATGGCGACCAGTTCGATATCCCGCCCGGCGCACTGCGGCTGGCAGGGACGGACGTGTGCCCCAACCAGGCCTTCGCAATCGGACGCCACGTGCTGGGGCTTCAATGCCATCTGGAGGCGGACCCGCTCCAGATCGAACGCTGGCTGGTCGGCCATGCCTGCGAGCTGGCCCAGGCAGGCATTGACCCGCGTGCGCTGCGAACCCAGGCATATGCCCTGCAAACACGTTTGCCGCTGGCTACGCAGGCGGTGTTCACCCGCTGGCTCGATGGCATCGAACCGGAACCACGAGGGGAGCAGCCATGATCGAGAAAACGCCGTCGACTCCACAGCGGCCGCTGCAATTCGATGTGGTATCGGTGCAATCGCAAGAGGTCTATGGTCGGGTGGCCTGGCAGGCCAAACCCAGCGGCAAACGCGGGCGCAGCCAGACCTTCTCGGACGCGGCGATACGGTTCTGCCTGAGCATCAAGTGCCTTGCAAGAATGGGTGGGCATGGAAAGACAGCAGGACGGGCGCGAGGGCACACAACGATGCCGCGGCGGCTTGCAAGAGGCAGGGACGAGGCGTCTGGAAGACCTGGAGCGGCTACCTACCACCGGCGCAGCCTCGTGGAGGCCAAGATGCATTGCTTCAAGCGCCTGGGCGAGCGGGTGATAGCGCGCACCTTTGAGCGCCATGAGTCCGTCCGGGGCTGGGGCTATGGCGCCGGGAAATCGATTTGTGCAACAAAGCCGCTTCAGATACATGACAAGGCGATCAAGTCAACTCGCATTGCCTTCCCCGCGCCGACCTTTGCGAGTGGCCCTCGCATTTTGCGAGTTTGACGATATTGACGGAGCCATTCCCGTGCAAATAGTCTCGATCCCAACGACGCTGCCGTTCGCCGGAGCATGCCAATGACGAAGCTCACTTTCGGCCGCGTGTCTCGTCAAAGTCTGCGCGGAGAAAGCAATGGGCAAACTCGAGCTTTCGCAGGTCCAGATCGCGAATCTGAACATGCTCATCTTGATTGCGGAATGTGCCAAGCACGATAACGCAATCGCATGCAGCCGCTTCGGACTCGATGCCGACCAGGCCGAGTTTCTCGCCTCGCTCGACCTTCAGGACATTCTGAGCCTCGTCACGCACCTCGGTGACGAGTGTCTCTTCCCCCCGCGTGCCGACCTCGTCCAGGTTCTGGCCTGGCCGCCTCAACTCGCTGGCGCGCTGTTGATGGTTCATCCTGCCCAGGCCGCCCGTCCGGTTCGTCCCGCTTGCCCAGTAGATGGGAGTGCATTGCCATGAAGAGCGAACGCAATCTTCTCCATGCGCAACGACACATCCATGCCCTTGCCGTGGCCACCGAATGCGCCGAGCTCGGCGCACGGATCCGGACCATCCAGCTGCTCACGGGCCTTTCGGCAGGCCAACTGCACCAGTTATTCCGCCATCCCCTCGGCGGACCGCGCCGCGGCCGCCATCCCGATTCCCGCGAGTGGTACCACAACGCGAACCTGCTGTGCCGAACCGAGGCCTCAATCATCGTCGTCCTCTTCCGCCGGCTGGCTTCCCGCGGCATCGACCCGCCGCTCGCCCTGCTCGGCGCCTATCGGCACTACCTCAATTTCTGCAAGAAGCAGCCCCGGATCAGCTTCGATCGCGCCTTCGACCTCGTGGCCCACACCACCGGGCGCTGGTTCGTGACCGCAAGGAGCTTCTCGATCTTCACCTGCCCGACCTGCAAGAGCGAGTACCTGACCAGCCTGAGCCTAGCGCCACTCACCAACCACGAATGCCCGTTCTGCAAGCTGCTCAATCGCCACACCAAGGATCCACGCATCCAGGCTGCCTATCCCAGGCAAACGCTTCAACGCGACATCCAGATGTTCTGGATCAGCGCATGCTGGAGCGAAAGACTCGCTCCGCACCCGCCGTCGAATTCGCCTTGATCCGGGGCCAATTCCAGCTGGACGGGTCGGGCGCCGACACGCACGATGCGCCCATCGATCCGGATCAGGTACCGCGAGATGGGTGTCGCCACAAACAGTTCGCCGCCTGGGGCACAGGCGCTTTCGACCGAGTTTCGCTATCCCTCGGTCGACCCGGGCATTCCTGACCTCGACGTGGACGCCCTGCTCGCGGCGCACCAGGAACTCATCGACCGGATCAAGCTGTGCTTCGGCATGGATCGCGCCAGCTTCGACCAGACGATCCTCCCCCTGCTGCGCCGGTATGCCGCCTACGTGCATCTGCTCCCCTGCACGGCGGACAACTACTTCAATGAGCCTGGCGGCCTTCTGCGCATCGGCCTCGAAACCGCCTTCTTCGCGCTGCAAGGCACCGATGCCCACATCTTTTCCGGGCGGGCGACGATCACCGAGCGTCGCAACCTCGAACCGCGCTGGCGCCTGGCCACCTTTGTCGGCGGATTGTGTTGCGAGTTGCACCGCCCACTGAGCCATGTCATCGTCACCGACGAAGCCGGCAACGAATGGGCTCCCTACCTTCGGCCCTTGACCGGCTGGCTCCGTCACCACCAGATCAAGCGCTATTTCCTGAAGTGGCGCCCCAACGCCGTAGAAAGCCGCTCGCTGGGCCTCTTCGCCTTGCCGCACGTGGTATCCGCGGAAACCCTGCAGGATCTCGCCACGGGAAACACCCAGATCGTCCCGCACCTGCTCGCGGCGGTTGCCGGCACCCCGATCTACCGCGACCACAACGTGCTGGAATCCCTGGTCCGCCGCGCCCTGGCGCTGGTGATCGATCGTTTCCTTCTGGCCAGCGCCGAACGCTATGGCAAGCCCCAACTGGGGTCGCACCTGGAACGCTATCTCGTCGATGCGCTGCGGCGCCTGGCGGCTTCCAATCCCGGCTGGACCCCGAACGCGGAGAAGTCTCGTGTCTGGCATGGCCCGGACGGGATGTTCATGGTGTGGCCCGGCAGTGCCGACGATATTCGCAAGCTGCTCGAAGCCGACCAGCTTCCCGGCATTCCCAAGGCGCCCGAAACCATCCTCGAAGTTCTGCTCACGGCCGGTGTGCTGACCGCACAGGAAGATGGGAAGGCAACCTGGCTCATCCATCCGCCAGGCAACAAGCCCGCGCTGGAGGCCGTCAAGCTCAGCGCCCCGGCGATGCTCTTCACGGAGTCGGACAAACTGCCGGAAGCCTTCACCAATCCGCTGCTGACGCCACCGACGGCGGATGCGGCAGCCGTTGCGCCGGCCGTCTCGACCAAGCCAGCGCTTCTGACCACACCAAGCGCCGATGACAGCGCCAAAGGAAGCAGCAGGAAGCGCCGGCGTGCCAGCCCGCCATCGATCTCTCAAGTTCCCGAAGCGCCCTCCCCGCAACATCCCCAGCAACTGGCCCTGCTCGACCCGCCGCCTGCCGCACCAGCGGACGAAGCACCCACGCCCACGCCGATCACCCCTCGCCCAGACGAGCCACAGCAAGCCAGGCTGCTCGCGCCCCTTCGCCTCCCTGTCACAGTCCGCGATGCGCTGGCGGCAATCGTTGCAACGCTGTCGGAACCCGAAGCCGAGTGGGCGGCAAAGCCTACCGACGACGGACTGTTCGTTCCTCTGGCTGCGCTGACTGCACGCAAAGTAGCCCCGCCTGCCGCGACGCGCTCCCTGAGCGAGGTCGGTATGCTCGCGGAGCCGTCGCCGATCTCCCGGCATTTCCAGGGACAGGAGGTTGTCGGCGTCCTGATCGACAAACGGCACGTGATCGGCCTGCCGAGTCAGCAGAAGGAAGCTGTCTGACATGCTGGCGCGCGCATACGAGATGCCTTGGCGCCGGGCCTACGAGGCCTACGCCAGTGCCATGTGGCTGCTGGCCGTATTCGCCACGGTCACGATGGCCGTGCGAGCCCAAGCGCCCATCAGGATCGCGATGCCGCTGGCCGCCGCATGCCTGCTCATGGCCGTATGGCGAGCGGCCCAGGCCGCCCACATCATGGTGCTGCGCGCCGCCTTGAGCGGCCGTGCCATGCAGGTCATCGGCCCGGCCGAGCAGGAACGCCTGACTCGGAACCCGGACCAAGTGTTCCTGGGCTTCGGCTTCGACTGGCAACCCCTGCACTCGCAGCGCCTGTACGAACTCGCCAAGATCGACTACCGCAGCTATACGGCATCCCCCGCGCTCCTCAACCTATTGGGATACCAAGTCACTCCCCAGCCGGACTCCGAGATCGGCCTGCCCTACATCCACGGCGTCGAGCCCCGCGAGCGCCCGCTCTACCGGCCGCTGCAGAACTTCGAGGGGGGAACGCTCCTGGTGGGCACCACACAGGCGGGCAAGGGCGTCGCATTATCCAATCTTGTCACCCAAGCCGTCCGTCGCGGCGACGTCGTCATCGTCATCGACCCGAAGAACAGCCGTCGGCTCAAGCGTGCCGCCATTCGCGCCTGTGAGCGCTATCGGGAGGCCGACACCTTCCTGGAATTCCACCCCGCCTTTCCCGAGACTGGGGTGAGACTCGACTTCGCCTTCAACTGGCAGAAGCCGACTGAACTCGCCTCGCGAATCCAGTCCATCCTTCCGCCGGATACAGCCGGGGCCTTCGGTGCCTTCTCGTGGGACGCGGTCAACGTCGTGGTGCAGGGTCTCGTGGACCTCGAAGAACGTCCGAGCCTGGCCAAGCTGACCCGCTATATCGAAGGCGGCATCGAGCCGGTCCTCGAACAGTCCCTGCGGCGCTTCTACGGCGCGGAGTTCCGCGACGGTTGGCGCGAGCACCCCGAGATGAAGCGCCTGCTCCACGAGGCGCACCGCGGCAACCTGAAGCGCCCTTCGGAAGCGGCCAGCGCCGACCTCATGGCCTTCGTCGCCTTCTACGAGCATCACGTTCCCCAGAGCCAGCGCAGCAAGGTCATCGATTCCCAGGTCCGGGTCTTCCGGCACAACCGGGAGCACTACCAGAAGATCACGGCCAACCTGCTGCCCATCCTCTCGATGCTGACCTCCGGCGATCTGGGCCGCAGCCTGAGCCCCGATCCGTTCGACCCGGCGGACAAGCGGGCCATCATGAACTTCGAGAAGATCGAGCGCGCCGGGCATGTCTTGTACATGTGCCTGGACTCCCTGCCCGACCCCTCGGTCGCCTCCGCCATTGGCGCTCTGGCCCTCGCCGACCTCGCCGCCCGCGCCGGCATGCGCTACAACCTGGGCGGGTACCGGCGGATCTCGCTGTTCGTCGACGAGGTCAGCAACGTCATCAACCAGCCCTTGATCGAGATCCTCAACAAGGGGGCCGAGGGCGGCATCTACACCACCTGCGCCATGCAGACGCTGGCCGACCTGGCCAAGCGTCTGGGCAGCGAGGACGCCGCCCGCATGGCCCTGGGCAACCTCAACAACCTGATCGCGCTCCGTTCCAAGGATCGGCCGACACAGGACTTCGTGGTCGAAACCTTCGGCAAAACCGCGATCCATACGCTGCGGGTGGGCCTGAGCCATGGTGCGGACGCTCATCTGGGCGATTTCTCCGCCAGTCACTCCACACAGCTCACGGAGAGCTTCGAGGAAATGATCCCTGCCGATGTCCTGGGCAAGCTGCCGAATCTGCAGTACTTCGCATCGGTATCGGGCGGGCGCATCATCAAGGGACGCTTCCCGATCCTCGACACCGAAACACCGTTCCCGAAGCCGCGCCATCGGGTTGCAGCATGATCCGCATCATCGCTGTCGCGGCCCTGACCCTGCTGCTGGTCTTCGTGCTGTATCTGCCGGCCGCGAATCCTCCCGAGCGCTTCCTGAACCAGATCCACAGCGAACACGAGCTCAACGCGGCAACGTGGAGCGAGGCGCGCGCAGTGCTCATCCTTGAGCGCGCGCTCTCGATGAACCAGGCCCTGAGCGCCGCCAGCCCGGTACCAACCTCGGCACAAGCGCCCGGCACGGACCGCATGGCCGAAGCCGTCGCTCAGGAAATGGCTCGGGTCAATCAGCGCTTCTTTGGCAACACCTACTTCCGCTCGATCGATGCCCAGCTGCTACTTGCGACCTACCGGCTCGCTGCGCTGATCGAGTGGCTGCCGTTGCAGGCATTCGTCATCATTGCCACCGCGATCGACGGCTTCGTCGTCCGCATTCTGCGTGCCAAGCAGTTCAAGCCGCACGATCCGGAGTGGTTCGCCCTCCACGCCAGCGCCTTCGTTCTGATGGCGTGTGCAAGCATCGTCGCGGCCGTAACCCCGATCACCATTGCCCCTGCGCTGCTGGCCATGCTGCCGGTTTCCTGCGCCTTCTTCCTGAGCAGGGTGGTGGCTAATTTCCATCGCCATGGCTGATCGGCTCGACCCCGCATGAACGGAGGGCATGAACTTGCCCCTGAGGCGTCGAGCCCGTTACAATAAGAATAATTCTTATTCAATACACTTCCCTGATCCCGAAAGCTGTGCGGGCAAACCATCGCGCGGCGTGATGACTTGCCTGTGAGCGCCCTGGACCCAACGCTTTCTCCCTCCGTGGAGACCCTCTACTGCGACCACCATGACTGGTTGCAGGGGTGGTTGCGCCGCCGCCTGGGCAATGCCGCGGATGCCGCCGACCTCGCGCACGACGCCTTCCTGCGCTTGTTGGTGACGCCCCGGCGCTTTGACGGTCCGCCCGAGGCGCGCCTCTACCTGCGCACCATGGCCAATGGTCTGTGCGTCGATCTCTGGCGTCGCCGTCAGGTCGAAGCGGCCTGGCTTGAAGCGCTGGCCGCCCAGCCCGAATCGTTCGCTCCTTCGTCCGAGCAGCAGGCCATCGTCCTGCAAACCCTGCAGGACATCGACGCCATGCTGCAAAGCCTCTCATCCAAGGCCGCTCGGGCCTTCGTGCTGGCGGTGGGTTGCGAGATGACCGACAAGGAGGTTGCGGCAGAGTTGGATGTTTCCACCCGCATGGTGCGCAAGTATGTGGCACAGGCGATGCTGCTGTGCATGCAGATGGAGGCGCATGACAATGTCCGCAGCTGAACTGCCCCTCCCTCCAGCGCCCAAGGCAGCCTCGAGTGACGCCACGCACCGGGCCATGCAGGAAGCGGCCGAATGGTTCGCGCTGCTGCGCTCTGGAGAAGCCGGCCACACTGATCGCACGGCCTGGGAATCCTGGCTGGCAGCCAGCGAAGCCCACCGCGCGGCCTGGGCCTGTGTCGAACAGGTCGGCCGCCGCTTCGAGCCCATCCAGAGCAGCGTCGACCCGCGTTCCACCGTCGAAGTGCTGCAAACCGCGCGGCACCATGCGCTCCGGCGCCGCGTCCTGCTGGGCTTGGCCACTTGTGGTGGCACCGGGCTGCTGAGCTGGGCTGTATGGCGCCATACGCCGCTGCCCGCCATGGCCATGGCCTGGGCGGCCGACCACCACACCGGCGTGGGCGACGTGCGCGAAGTCTCCCTCCCCGACGGCACCCGCGTGTGGCTGGGCTCTGCCAGCGCATTCAACGAGGACTACCAGCCCAGCCTGCGCCGCCTGCGCTTGGTGACGGGTGACATCTTCATCGAGACGGCAGCCGATGCCCGCCGGGGCTTCGTGGTCGACACCCCTAACGGACGCCTGCGCGCCCTGGGCACGCGCTTCAATGTGCGGCTGGAAGACGACGGGCAGACCTTTGTCGCGGTCTATGAAGGCGCAGTCGAGGTGCGCACCGCCACCAGCGGCACCACCCGAGTCCTCCGGGCCAGCGAGCAGACCCGCTTCAGCGGCAGCGGTGTCGAGCCCCCCGCACTGGCCGACCCCGCCCGCGAATCATGGACCCAAGGCCTGCTGATCGCCCAGGACATGCCCCTGGCCCAGGTCGCGGCCGAACTGGCGCGCTACCGCCGCGGCCACCTGGCCGTCGCCCCCGAGGTCGCCGACCTGCGCGTGTTCGGCAGCTTTCCGCTGAACGACACAGACCGGGCGCTGGTCATGCTCGCCACGGTGCTCCCCGTCCAGGTGCGGCACACACTGCCCTGGTGGAGCAGCATTGAGCCCAAGGGCAAGGGAGCGGCTCCATCACCATGAGCTTCAGCACCACAGGATCACCCGAGGCCGCCGCGCTCCAGCAGCAAATAGCCGGCCTCTACTGCGACCACCACGGTTGGCTGCACGGCTGGCTGCGCAAGAAACTGGGCTGCACCCACCGCGCTGCCGATCTGGCGCACGACACCTTCGTGCGGCTGCTCACCTCCCGAATTCCGGCCCGGCTGGACGAGCCCCGGGCCTACCTGACCACCGTGGCCCGGCATGTGCTGCTTAACCACCAGCGACGCCAGCGGCTTGAGCTGGCCTGGGCAGCCGAACTGGCCCAGGTGCCGCAGGAGTTTGCGCCCTCTGCGGAAGAGCGGGCCATGGCGCTGGAAACCCTGCTGGCCATCGATGCCTTGCTCGACGGCCTGTCGGCCAAGGCGCGACGGGCCTTTCTGCTCAGCCAGCTCGACGGTCTGACCTACGCCGAGATCGCCGCCGAGATCGGCGTCTCCGTCAGTCGCGTGCGGCAGTACATGGCCGAAGCACTCACGCGCTGCTATGCCGCGCTCTGAGGTTCGGGTGGGCGACCTTGGCGCCGATCCGGGCGCAATACCAACCGCCGACCGCTCCGTGCCGAATGCGCCCGACCCACTTCCCGAGCAAGACGCTCCCTCCAACCCTACAGACCCCATCGCCGCCCGCGCCATCGCCTGGGCGGTCCAACTGCGCTCCGGCGAAGCCAGCGCGGCCGACCACGCTGCCTTTGACGCCTGGCGCCGAGCCGATCCACGGCACGAAGCCGCCGCCGCGCGCATGGAGCGTGCACTCGGCCGCCTGAACGAACTGCCACAAGGGCTGCCACCCCGCCAAGCCATGCGCCGCAGCCTGCTGGCACAAGCCGGGCGGCGCAGCGCCCTGCGCAACACACTGGGGCTGGTACTGGCCGGCGTGGGTGGCGGCCTGCTGTGGTCCCACGGGCAGCGGCCCCTGTCCGCGCTGGCCGCCGATTTTTCTACCGGCACAGGCGAACGCCGCGTCTTCGCCCTGGCCGACGGCAGCCGCCTGTGGCTCAACGCCCGCAGCGTGGTGGACCAGTCCTTCGACGGCACCGCCCGCCGCCTGCACCTGCGCAGCGGGGAACTGATCGTCGAAGTGGCCAAAGAGTCCCAAGAGGCTGGCGGTGGACGCCCCTTCATCGTGCACACCGCGCAAGGCCACATCCAGGCCCTGGGCACGCGCTTCCTGGTGCGGCAGGACGACGGCAGCAGCCTGGTGGCCGTGCTGCACTCGGCGGTACGCATCGAGCCCTTGCAGGGCCAAGCGCTGACGCTGGCCCAGGGCCACAGCGCCCGCCTGACCGCGCAGGGCGTGGCGCAAGAGGCCTTGGCTCCCCAAGCCGCCAGCGCTTGGGAAGACGGCTTCGTCGAGGTTCACGACCGCCCGCTGCAAGACGTGGTGGATGCGCTGCGCCCCTACCACCCCGGTGTGCTGCGCGTCTCGCCCCAGGCCGCCCGCCTGCGCGTGACGGGCAGCTTTCCGCTGGACGACAGCGAGCGCACCCTGGCCGCGCTCGCCCGGGCGCTCCCGATCACAGTGCATCGGCGCACCGGCTGGTGGGTGAGTATCGACCTGCGCTGAACTTTTTTCGCGCAGCCCCCTGTCACTTTTCTCCGCTCGCGGTTCAAGGCTGATGAAGACATCGCTTCCAGCCATCCCACCGTTCTTTCGGAGAAACCGCATGCACCGTCAACACGCCCGACCCGCCGCGCTGCACCCGCTGGCGTTGGCCGTACTGCTCGCCCTGGGCGGCACCCTGGCCCACACACCGGCCCGCGCGCAATCCGCCGCCAGCGCGCAGACCACCGCCTACGACCTGCCGGCCGGCCCGCTCGACGCCACGCTCACCGGCATCGCCCGCCGCGCCGGCCGCATCATCGTCATCGACCCCGCACTGGTCAGCGGGCGCACGGCGGGCCCGGTGCGCGGCAACCTGACACTGGAGCAAGCCTTCGCCCAGGCCCTGGCCGGCAGCGGGCTAGAGATCGCGCCCGGCGGCGATGGCGGCTACACGCTGAAGAAGGCACCGCCAGCGCCGACCAAGCCCGAGGCGGCGGCGCCGCGCAAGGAATCGGTGCTGCCGGTGGTGACGGTGAGGGCGGGAGCCGAACTTGAGACGGCGACGGGGCCGGTGCAGGGCTACGCCGCCAAGCGCAGCGCCACCGCGACAAAGACCGATACGCCCATCACCGAAGTCCCGCAGTCCGTTTCCGTGATCGGGCGCGAGGAGATCGATGCCAAGGGCATGCGAGAGGTCCTCGACACCCTCAACTACACGCCAGGAGTCTTCACCCGGACCTATGGACGTGATGACCGTGGCTACGAATTCCTGACCCTGAGAGGCTTTGACAGTTCGACCCACGACTACCTGGATGGGTTGGCGCAATTGGGTTTTGTCGATATCGGCCAGATGACCGAGGTCTACGGCATGGAGCGCATCGAAGTGTTGCGTGGTCCGTCCTCGGCCACCTTTGGGCAGGGTGATGTCGGCGGTATCGTCAACCGCGTCAGCAAGCGGCCATCATTGAACGAACCAATCCGGGAGGCCCAGGTGCAGCTTGGCAACTTCAAGCACCGGCAATTGGCCATAGACTATGGTGACCGGATTGGAGACGATCTCGCGTTCCGCCTGGTTGGGTTGACGAGAAGCAACGACGATCAGGCGAAGTATCCGGGAGGTGAGAGGGCCGAAACCAAGCGCCAGTACTTCGCCCCCTCTCTGTTGTGGCAACCCTCAGCAGCCACGTCGCTGACCTTGCTCGCATCCACGCTTCAACATGAGGCTGGCGACGATGTCGGTTATGTGGCTGACGCGAACAGGCAACCAACCAACGTTCGCGAAGGTGATCCGCGCTACAGCCGCATCGTCCACAAGGCATGGACCCTCGGGTACGAGTTCCGCCACGACTTCAGCGACAACTTGGGCTTCCGGCAGAAATTCCGCTACGCGGACCGCGAGACAGACAAGCACCACATAAGGTCGTCGCTGCAGGCCGACGGGCGGACGTTCACGCGGACTGCGGTTCACGGATTTGGCGATCTCAAGCAAACTTCGCTTGACAGTTTTCTTGAGGGCCGGCTCCAGACCGGCGATGTAGCGCACAGGCTGATTGCCGGCGTGGACTGGACCCGTGTACGCGCCAAAGAACAATACCTGACGGGAAGCGCCCCGGATCTGGACCTGCTAAACCCGGTATACCTGCCAATTCCCGCCCCCAACACCCCCGGCGGCGTCTACGGCCCAAACAAGCTCCGTAGCGTGGGCTTGTACGTACAGGATCAGGCCAAGTTCGCGGACCGATGGCTGCTCACACTATCGGGCAGGCACGACACGGCGAAGGGGGAGGACAGTTCGTCCTCTCGGGGCGGCACTCAAAGTAGCACGCACAAAGCCTGGACTGGTCGTGCAGCGTTGACTTGGCTTGCCCCGGGCGGCTGGGCGCCTTATGTCAGCTACGGCACCTCGTTCCAGCCGGCGTTCGGAGCATTTGATGCGCTGGATGCGAAGCCCACCGAAGGCAAACAGTGGGAAGCGGGTGTCAAGTATCAGCCCAAGAGCGGTGACCTGTTGTTGACCGCTGCGGTATTCGACCTGGAGAAAACGAACATCACGGTGACCAACCCGCTCAGCGGCATCAGCGAGCAAGTGGGTGCCGTGCGCTCGCGCGGCCTTGAATTGGAAGCCAAGGGCAAGCTGATGCCCGACCTCTTCGCTACAGCCTCTTTCACCTACAACGACATCAAAGGCCGCAAAGGCGACACCTGGTATGTGGAGCAAGGGAAGACGCCGATTCAGGCCCCCAAACAGATGGCATCGCTGTGGCTTGACTACACGTTTCGCGATAGCGGCCTGCACGGTCTGAACATTGGTGCAGGCGCACGGTACGTTGGTAAGCGATGGGACGATGCAGCCAACACCAAATCGCAACCTGGCTTCACTCTGTTCGATGCAAGCCTGCGTTACGACCTGGACAGCCATTGGCGTCTTGCGCTGAACGCAACCAACCTGTTCAACAAGCGCTATTACACGAGCAATGCCTTCGATGGCTGGTATCGTGGCGAGGAACGCACCGTCACCGCAACAGCGACTTATCGGTGGTAGCAGGTCGTAAATGGGCACGGAATTGTGAGAGATGACCGCGATCTGATTGGCGCAGCGCTGACATCTGTTGCAAGGCGAAGAAGTAATGGTTGCATGGGGTGCCAGTCGTTCCGCACGTAGTCCCGCAGCAAGTAGTGGCGGGACTACGCCTGCACTCCGGTCGCCATCCAGTCCTCCCAATGCAGCCCGGGCGTACCCTCGAAGTGACGCACGTTGTGCGTCACCAGTGTCAGCTTGTCGGCGACGGCTTGGGCAGCGATCTGGGTGTCGATGTCGCCTCGCGGTGTGCCGTTGCGCTTGCTGTGGGCCTTGATGGCGCCAAAGCAATCGGCGGCATCACCCGTCCAGGGCAGGTGCGGCAGCCGCTGCAGAAAGGCGTCCACCAGGACGCGGCGCGGATCGTCGGCGGCCATCAGCGCTTGGCCGTAGCGCAACTCGGCGCGGGTCAGCACCGAAACGGCGCAGGCGTGGGCGCGCAGCGCGTCGCCTACCCGCTGCTCGAGCACTGGCGAGACGCGGCGCAAATAGTAGCTGACGATGTTAGTGTCCAGCAGGTAGCGAAGCTCGCTCACTTCGCGGCCTCGGCAGTCCAGTCCGCGAAGGGGTCGTCGGCCGGAGCGTCGTCGCGTGGCGGGATGAACTCAGGACTGTGGCGCGGCGCGGCTTCCAGCAGGCTGAAAAAGGCCTGCAGTTCATCAGCCCCAGGTTTGGGCTGGAGCGTTATTTCGCCGGTAGCTTCGTTGCGCGTGACCCAGACCTCGGTGGCATCCATCCGGAAGGCCTTGGGCAGGCGCACAGCCTGGCTGTTGCCTGTCGTGAACAGTTTGGCGGTGGCGTGCATGGTCTGGCCTCGGCGAGATGTATATACGAAATCATAGCTACGGGATGGCAAATCGACAAGCGTGAAGCGCCTCGACCACTCGCGTTGCACCTCCCTGACGCAACACGATAAAATGCGAACAATTCCCAATTACAAACTCACCAGCCAAGGTGCCGAGCACCCCAGCCAGCTTTCACGCGAGGGTGTTCGTGTCCGCCGCTCAGTCCGCCATTCAGCAGCAAGTGCATGCGCTGTACAGCGACCACCACGGTTGGCTGCACGGCTGGCTGCGCCGAAAGCTGGGCTGCACGCACCAGGCCGCCGATCTGGCGCAGGACACCTTCGTGCGCGCCTTGCTGGCCCCGCGGCTGGACGAGTTGCGCGAGCCGCGCGCCTGGCTCACCACCGTGGCCCACGGCCTGATGGTGAACCACCTGCGCCGGCAAGACCTGGAGCGCGCCTACCTCGAAGCACTGGCTGCCCAGCCGGTGCCTCATGCGCCCAGCCCCGAGGAGCGGGCGATGGTTCTCGAAACCCTGCATGAGATCGATGCCCTGCTCGACGGCCTGCCGCCCAAGGCGCGCAGCGCCTTCCTGCTCTCGCAACTCGAAGGCTTGAAGTACGCCGACATCGCCACGCGGCTGGGCGTGTCGGTCAGCATGGTCAAGAAGTACATGCTCCAGGCCATGACGCACTGCATGGGCGTCGCAGCGCCGTGACTACGGCCCCGCCATCCCCTGGGGCATCCACGTCTGGCCCCGACGCAGCCCCGTCGGCCGAACTCCTGCAAACCGCCGCCCGCTGGTTCGTGCAGCTGGCCTCGGGCGAGGCCACCGATGCAGACCGCCAGCGCTGGCAGGCCTGGCGCGCCGCCGATCCCCGGCACGAGGCCGCCTGGCAAAGAGCCCAGGCCGTGACCGCGCCCTTTGCCCATATCCCCCCAGCCCAGACCGGCGTCTCGGTGGCCGCGCTCGAAAAGCAGCAAGGCCGGCGCGCCGCTCGCCGCCAGGCGCTCAAAAGCCTGGGCGGGCTGGCCGGCTTGTTCTGCGCTGGTTGGTTCGGCTGGCAAGGCTGGCGCAGCAGCGACGCCTCCGCCGACGCGCTGACCGCCGTGGGCGAACAGCGCGACCTGCTGCTTGCCGACGGCAGCCAACTGCGCCTGGACACCGACACTGCCATCGACGTGGCGTTCTCGGCCAGCGAGCGCCTGATCCACCTGCGGCGCGGCCGCGTGCTCATCACCACCGCCAAGCCAAAGGGCGAGGGTGATGGCGACCAACCCCCGCCACCGTTCTGGGTCGAAACCGCCGAAGGCCGCGTGCGGGCGCTGGGCACGCGCTTCGCGGTTCGACAGGACGCAGGCAGCACGCACGTGGCCGTGATGGAGGCGCGTGTGGCCATCCACGCCGGGGCGCTCGGTCATTTCGGGTTCGCGCCCACGGCTGAGGCGGTGGCAACGGACGATGCCCCCATCCTCGCTGCGGGCGAAGCCGCACACTTCAACCGCCTGGGCCTGCTTGGCCGCAGCGCGGCCCGCAGCGCCGACAGCGCCTGGGCGCGCGGCATGCTGGTGGCGGACGACCTGCCCCTGGCCGACTTCGTGGCCGAACTGGCGCGCTACCGTACTTCGCCGCTGCTGTGCGACCCGGCCGTGCGGGCGTTGCGCATCTCCGGCACCTATCCTTTGACCGACACCGACAAGGCGCTGGCCGCGCTGGCCCGCGCGCTACCGGTGCGCGTGGTGCCGGCGAGAGGGAACGATCCGGCGGGAGGGCTTGCGATCCGCCCGCTATAGAGCGGCTTTGTCATGACGGCCGCTGGCCGAATGCAATCCGCGCTGTACCTTTTTCGCGTTCGATTGGCGTGCAGGGTGAAAACCTTCATCCAACCGAACCCGAGGAAGCTTTCCCATGCACAGCCAGCACACCCGGACACCCGTCCGCCGCCCGTTCCCCCCATCCACCCGGCCCGTCATCCACCCCCTTGCACTGGCACTGCACCTCATCTTTGGCGGCACCTGCCTGACAGCCGTGGCGCTGCCCACGCCGGCCATGGCGCAAGCGCAGAGCACGGCTCGCGAGTTCGACATTCCCGCCGGCCCGCTGGCGACCACACTCAACCGCATCGGCGAATCCGCCGGCCTGCTGTTGAGCTTCGACCCAGCCCTGGTCAAGGGCAAAACGGCCCCAACCATCAAGGGCCGCCTGACCGCCCAACAAGCGCTGGAGCAGGCCCTGGCAGGCAGCGGACTGATGGCCAGCGCCGATGGGGCGTCCATCGTCATCAAAACCGCGCCGCCAGCGCCCGTGAGCGCGAAAGAGGCGGTGCTGCCGGTGGTGACGGTAAGGGCTGGCGCCGAGCGCGAGACAGCCAACGGGCCGGTTACCGGCTACGTGGCCAGGCGCAGCCTGGGCGCCACCAAGTCCGATCTTCCGCTGGCGGAAACGCCGCGCGCTGTGTCGGTGATCACCGAGGACCAGATGCGCGACCGCAAGGTGCTGACGGTGGAAGATGCCGTTGCCTACACGGCCGGCGTGCAGGTGGGCATGTCGGGCAACGATCCACGCTTTGACGAGATCTATGTGCGTGGTTTCGACGTCACCACTGACGCAGACTACCGCGACGGCCTGCGCCAGCCCAACTCGGAATGGTTGTCGTACTCCCACACCGAGCCCTATGCCCTGGAGCGGCTGGAGGTGGTGAAGGGCCCGGATTCGGTGACCTATGGCCAGATCAGCCCCGGTGGCCTCGTCAACCGGGTCAGCAAGCGGCCCAGCCGAGATGCGGTGCGTGAGGTGGAGGTGCAACTGGGTACGAACGACCACCGCCAGGCGCAGTTCGACCTCGGCGGGGAACTGGCACCGCAGAGCGACTGGATGTACCGCCTGGTGGGCCTGACGCGCAAGGCCAACACCGGCACGGTGGGGGTCAACGACGATGGCACCTACATCGCGCCCGCGCTCACCTGGGCACCCTCGGCGCGCACCCAGGTCACCTTCCTGTCGCATTGGAATCGTTTCGAAACAGCGGGATCGCCCAAGCCCTTTCAGGCGCCGGACGGCACACTCACCGAATTCTGGAACGGCGACGTCGACTTCGACGGCCTGAAGCAGACGCAGTGGGCGCTGGGCTACGAGGCCCGCCACCAGTTTTCCGACGACTGGACCGCGCGCCAGAACCTGCGCTACGCCCGGGTGCGCACCGACAACCAGTACTTGGAAGGCACGCTGGATGCCGACGGCACCACCATCCTGCGCGACAGCTACGGCGTCTACGAGAAGATGCGGACCCTGGCCGTGGATACCGCGCTGGAAGGCCGCCTGTCCACCGGCGAGCTGCGCCACGCACTCACCCTGGGCCTGGATCATTCCCGCCTGACGGCGGACGTGAGCTACCTGTATGGCAGTGCGCCGTCGATCAGCATGACGAGCCCTGACTACCATCAGGCCGTCACCCGCCCCGATACCGTGCTGGTTGAGCAAGGCGTGAAGGGCACGCAAACCGGCCTCTACCTCAACGACCAGATCACGGTGGACAACTGGCGGCTGTCGGCCGGCGTGCGGCGCGATACGGTGCGCCAGACCCAGACCGATCTGAGCACGGGCGAGCGCACACCTCAGACCGACCACGCCACCACCGGCAGCCTGGGCGTGCTCTACCGCATCGACAACACCTGGTCGCCTTACGCCAGCGTGGCCACCTCCTTCATCCCGCAGTTCGGCAGCAACCTGGCGGGCGATGCCTTCAAGCCCACCAAGGGGAAGCAGGTGGAGTTGGGGCTGAAGTACCAGCCGGACGGCGGCCGCGTCAGCCACACCATCAGTGTGTTCAACCTGGTGCAGCAAAACGTCAAGACCCGCGATCCGGCCAACGAGGTCAATTACGTCCAGACCGGTGAGGTCCGTTCGCGCGGGTTGGAACTGGAGTCCAACCTCAGTCTGGCCGCGGGCCTGGACCTGACCGCCAGCTACACCTACAGCGACGTCAGGATCACCCGCAGCAACGACGGCAACGAAGGCAAGCGGCCGATCACCACCCCCAAGCACATGGCCGCAGCTTGGGTGCACAAGCGCTTTGGTGGCGGATTCTTGCAGGGCGTTGATGTGGGCCTGGGCGCGCGCTGGACGGGCGAGACCTTCGCGGACGCAGCGAACGCCGCGCGCAATGCCGGCTACACCATCGTCGATGCGCGCATCGGCTACGACCTCCGCGAGGTGCTGCCGGGCGCCAAACTGGGCCTGAACGCCACCAACCTGACCGACAAGCGCTACCTGTCGTGCCAGGACGGCTACTGCTACCGGGGTCGCGGGCGTACTGTGGTGGCCAGCTTCAACTACCAATGGTGAGCCCGGAACACGGCGCGGCGCCCCGACGCTGGCGCGTCCGGTCAGCCATGGTTTGGCTGCACCGGTGGGTGGGCCTGGGCATGGCCGCCTTCCTCTTCGTCGCAGGGGTGACCGGCGCCGTGATCTCCTGGGACCACGAACTGGACGAGTGGCTCAACCCGCACCTCGTCGAGGCCCCCGCTGCGCAGGCTACGGTGGCCGGCCCGGCACCGGCGCCACTGGCACCATTGGCCTTGGCGCGGCAGGCAGAGGCACGCCATCCGCAGGTAGAGGTGACCTACGTGCCACTGGCGGTCGAGCCCGGCCATTCGCTGGCGCTGTTCGTCGAACCTCGGGTGGATCCGGAAGCCGGCAAGCTCTTCACACCGGGTTTCAACCAGGTGTTCATGGACCCGGCAACCGGCGAAGAGTTGGGGCGGCGCGAATGGGGCGCCGTGTGGCCGATCAGCCAGGAGAACTTCGTCTCCTTCCTCTACGTGTTGCACTACAGCCTGCACCTACCCACCTGGGGCGGCATCGACCGTTGGGGCGTGTGGCTGATGGGCATCGTGGCCTTGCTGTGGACGCTGGACTGCTTCACCGGCCTGTACTTGACCCTGCCTGCAGCCCCGCTCAGACAGGCACGCAAGCCGATGGGGCCGTCGGCTGCCGTCTCGCGTGCCCGTGCATGGTGGCAGCGCTGGCTTCCTGCCTGGAAGGTGCGCTGGCGTGCCAATGCCTACAAGGTCAATTTCGACCTGCATCGTGCGGGCAGCCTGTGGGCCTGGGGCCTGCTGCTGGTGCTGGCCTTCACCGCGTTTTCGCTGAACCTGTACCGGGAGGTGTTCTTCCCGGCGATGTCGTGGGTGTCCGACGTCACGCCCTCACCGTCGGACACGCGCACGCCGGCACCGCTGGATCGGCCCATTGCCCCAGGGGTGTCGTTCGAGGCGATCCTGCCCATGGCCGTGCAAGAGGCGGGGCGGCGCGGTTGGCCCGAACCCGCCGGTGCGATCGGCTATGACCGCAGCGTGGGCCTGTACACGGTTCAGTTCTTTGAGCCGGAGGACGAGCATGGCGCCGGGGGCGTGGGGCCGCGTGCGCTCTACCTGGACGGACAGGATGGGCGGGTTCTCGGGGCACGCGAACCCTGGCAAGGCACAGCGGCAGACCTCTTTGTGCAGGCCCAGTTCCCTGTCCACTCAGGACGCATTCTGGGGCTGCCCGGCCGGATCCTGGTCTCGGCTTTGGGGCTGGTGGTGGCCATGCTGTCGGTCACCGGGGTGGTGATTTGGTGGCGCAAGCGGCGCGGGCGACAGGGGCGCTGAGCCACAAGACCATCCGGGTTGGTGCGGACAGGTGTTCCCAGTCACAGCGCCAGGTCCTCACGCCTTCGGGAAGCTGCGCGCGCACCACGCGTCAATTTCGGCGTCGGTGTAGCCCAGCAGACTGCTGACCAGGCGCTCCCGCATCTCGTTGTGGCCCGTCCGCTCGGCCACACGCTGCACCAGCAGAAAGGCCGGAATCCGCCAGGCCTCGGCAGCCAGGGCGAATAGCACGTACTTGGCCCGGAAGTCGCGCCGCAGCCTGGGAGAGAAGGGGCCGGACAGCACGGCCTCGGCTCGCACAAATCGCCCGCTGGCGACGTGTGGCGCAAAACGCGCCTCAGGGATGATGCGCTCGTCCGGCAGCACGCTGATCTCGTCGTAGAACACTGCCAAGGGCTTGCGCCCGGCCAGCATCAGTTCGAGTTCGCGGTTGGTGTGGTTGGCGGCTTGAAGGTCGATCGGATTCCGTTCCATGTTCATCACCCAGGAACGCGCAGTGCGTTGGCATCCGCCGTGGCAATGACCTGCTCGATCCGCACAACAAGCCGCTGAAACAGCGCCACGTCCGCTGCACCGTAGGCTCGATGCACGCCGTCCAGAATGGCCTGCTGAAGCGTTTCTCCGCACAGCCCGTTCTCGGCACACAGAGCCGTCAAGTTCACATCCGCAGCCCCGCAACCGGCCCCAACCCCGCACACCGCTGACCGCCAGGCCAGGTTGAAGACCTCTGCCTGCGCATCGGTGTAGGCCTGCCCGTCAAGATGGTAGCGCTGCGTACCTCCAGCGCTGTCAAGTGACAGTTCCGGACCCAACTCCCACAAGAGGAGGGGATCGCGTGGGGACAGTATCTGCGCGCGCAGAGTGTCCAGTTCCGTCGGGCCCAGCGAAGTTCGGCCGGTCCAACTGGCTTGCAGTTGCATCAGCGGATCACCCTTCGCGCGCGGATCAAAGGCCAACTCGTGGATGACCTTGCCATTGAGCTCTTCGGACGAGAAACCGGCACATCGCTGCCGCAGGTCATCCAGTGCGGTTTGATGCCGACGCGCCAGATCGTGCGGCGCGTTGGGTGGCATCGCTTCGACGTTCGGCATGGACACGACAATGTCAAAACACAGTCGGCGCAGCGCCTGGGCGTGAAACACGCCCCCAAGTTCGGGGTGGCAAAGCGCCCCTTCCGCAGCGGCTCTGAGGTCGCGCTGGGCGAGCAGGGCGTGTGCTGAGTACTGGGCAGCATTTTGGGGGGTGTCATGTGCTCTCGGCGCGGCGGCGGGATGAGCAAGTATCTGGCCATCTGCCGCCGTCGCCTGAGCACTGTTGGGTGCAGTCCGGTTCGCACCGTCGGCATTCGCGTTGACAGTGGCGGGGGCCGAAAAGGGGCGTTGCACGAAGTACATAGAGGCTGCGCCCACGGCAAGTGCCACTGGAAGCAGCCACAGCCACTTGGAAGACAACCAAGAACGTTGCATGTTGAGCTGCGGTCGCCATCCAGTTCTTCCAGGACAGATCAGGTATGCCGGCGACCAAAGGTTTGAGGGTGGTATGCATGGTGTGGCCTCGGTGCGCTTGCATTGCAGCACCCTGACGCAACACGATAAAATGCGAACGATTCCTATTATTAGCCAAGGTGCCGAGCACCCCAGCCAGCTCTTACGCGAGGGTATTCGTGTCCGTAGGCCAGTCCGCCATCCAGCAGCAAGTGCATGCGCTGTACAGCCACCACCACGGTTGGCTGTACGGCTGGCTGCGCCGCAAGCTGGGTTGCAGTCACCAGGCGGCCGATCTGGCGCACGACACCTTTTTGCGCCTGCTGACGCGGCGCGACGCGCTGGCGCTGGACGAACTGCGTGAGCCGCGCGCCTACCTGACCACGGTGGCCAAGGGCCTGGTGTCCAACCACTATCGGCGCCAGAAGCTGGAGCTGGCTTGGGCAGAAGCGCTGGCGTCCATGCCCGAGCCGCTGGCCCCGGCGCCCGAGGTGCGCGCCATGTTGCTCGAAACCCTGATCGAGATCGACCGCTTGCTGGGCACCTTGCCCGGCCCGGTGCGCGAGGCGTTCCTGCTCTCGCAGCTCGACGGCCTGCCGCAGGCCGAGATCGCGGCACGGCTGGGCGTTTCGGTGCCTTCGGTCAAGCGCTACGTTGCCCGCGCCCTGGCGCTGTGCTGCTTTGCCGATGAGGGCTGAGCCGCCACCGATCCCGCCCCAAGTGCGGCAGCGGGCCGCCGAATGGCTGGTGGAGCTGCAGGCTGACACGGCGGACGACGCCACCCGTCAACGCTGGCGCCAGTGGCGTGACGCCCACCCCGACCACGAACGCGCCTGGCAGCGCATGGCAGCCTTCAGCGAACGCCTGCAGGGCATGCCCGCCGCGCTGGCCCGCAATACACTCGCGGCCACCGCCAAATCATCGTCCGACGTGGTTCGCACGCCGCGCCGCCAAGCCATCAAGACGCTGGCCGTGCTGCTGTTTGCCGGCGGCACCGCCTGGACGCTGCGCGAGCACACCCCTTGGCCCGAGTTGGTCGCCGATGCGCGCACCGGCCCCGGCGAACGCCGCAGCCTCACCCTGAGCGACGGCACCCGTGTGGAACTCAATGCCGATACCGCTCTGGACATCCGCTACAGCGGCGAAGAACGCCTGCTGCGCCTGCTGCGGGGCGAGATCCTCATCACCACCGCGCACGACGATGCGCCGGGCAACGAACGCAACACAGTCGGGCGCCCCTTCCTCGTAGAGACCGCCCACGGCCGCATCCGCGCCCTGGGTACGCGCTTTGCCGTGCGCCGGCTGGAGGTTGACGCAAACACGGGTGCTGCCGATGCCAGCCTGGTCAACGTGTACGAAGGCGCAGTCGCCATCCGCCCACGCGACGTGAATGGCCAGGGGCTTCCCGCCGAAGGTGCTGACCCGGTATTGCGCGCAGGCGAAGCGGCGCGCTTCACCCGCCAGGCCGTCACCCCCGCCCAGGCGGCCGACCCCGCCACGGTGGCCTGGGCCCAGGGCATGATCGTTGCGCAGGACATGCCGCTGGCCGACTTTGTGGCCGAACTGAACCGCCAGACCCGGCGCGACACCGAGACCGGCGCCGGCCGCTGGGCGGTTGATCCAGCCGTGGCCCGGCTCAAGGTGTCGGGCACCTACCCGCTGGCCGAGCCGGCCAAGGTGCTCGACATGCTGCAAACCGCCCTGCCTATCCGCGCTGAGCGGCAGCGCCGCTGGTGGGGTGGTGCCGAGGTGGTGTTGGCGGCGCGGTGATCCCTTTGCGCATCTCGCGGGGCAATGAAGACAAGCACGCTGTCTTCAACCATCCCGGAGAACCACACCATGGGTCGCACCGACCGACACACCCTATCCGCCGCCCGCCACGCGCCGGCTTCGGCAAACAGCCCCAAACATACCGCCCCAGTTCCCACCGCTTTGGCCCGCGCCGTAGCGCACGCCGTGTGGGGCATGGGCATGGCCCTGGCCGCACAGCCCACCCTGGCCCAGCAAACCAGCCCGCAGCCCACCCAACCGCAAGAAATTTCGGCGCAAGAGGCGGCCCGCACCTACGACATCCCGCCCGGCCCGCTCACCACGGCGCTCAAGCGCCTGGGGCTGGAAGCGGGCATCTTGCTGTCCTTCTCCACCGAGCAGACCAACGGCCTGCAAACCCCGGGCGTGAGCGGGCGCCACACCCCCACCACCGCCCTGCGCGCGCTGCTGGCCGACACCGGGCTGGAGGCCGTGCGGCAGCACAACGGCGGCTGGCTGCTGGTGAAACGCCCCCCGCCGCCGCCCAAACCTGAGGCCGCTGCACCGCTCAAGGAGGCGGTGTTGCCGGTGGTAACGGTGAGGGCGGGAGCGGAGCAGGAAACGGTTACCGGGCCGGTGGCGGGCTATGTGGCCAAGCGCAGCGCGACGGCGACCAAGACCGATACGCCGCTAATCGAAACACCACAATCCCTGTCCATCCTCGGCCGCGACGAACTCGACGCAAGGGGAACATCCACCGCGGCCGAGGCCATGCGCTACGTCGCCGGCGTGCAGGCGGAAGCGTATGGTCATGACAACACAG
This sequence comes from Roseateles oligotrophus, assembly GCF_014204525.1. Classification (GTDB taxonomy): domain Bacteria; phylum Pseudomonadota; class Gammaproteobacteria; order Burkholderiales; family Burkholderiaceae_C; genus Paucibacter_A; species Paucibacter_A oligotrophus_A. Next base: position 273,325 of record NZ_JACHLP010000007.1, on the reverse strand, counting down.
AGTTCGGATGGCTCACCCTGAGAGGTTTCGACGATCCCTACGCCTACCAGTATCTCGACGGGCTGAGAACGCCGGGCTACAGCTTCCTGACGCACAAATTCGAACCGTTCGGCCTGGAGCGCATCGAGGTGTTGCGCGGTCCCGCATCGCTCATGTATGGGCAGGCCGAGGCGGGCGGTATCGTCAACAGTGTGAGAAAGACACCACAGGCTGATGCCCCTCGGGAGATTCAAGTCCGGTTCGGTAACTTTTCCCGCAAGCAGTTGGCGGCAGATGTCGGCGGATCGATCGACGACGATCAACGCCTTGGATATCGCATTGTCGCCGTCGGCAGCGAAGCTGGGGAACTGGCCAAGTACCCCGGGCTTGATCGCCGCGAGACCAAGCGCAACTACATCGCACCGTCCTTTTCCTGGACCCCCTCGGTAGATACGACATTCGTCTTGCTGAGCGAATTCCAGGAGCTGAAGAGTCCGGTCGGCAATGTCGAGTTTCTCGACTCCAATTGGCGCAGGACCGGCCTGCTTTCCAGCGAACCCAGCTTCGACAGGCACGATCAGCGCCAGTGGAACGTTGGTTATCAGTTTTCACATCGCTTCAACTCCACCTGGAGCGTCCGACAGAACCTGCGCACGGCCGAAAATCGATTGGATGTGAAGGGAGTCTGGGGTTACAGCAGGGACGCGGATACCGGTGAAATTGCCCGCGCAGCCAACGTGCTGCACCAGAACATCCGCTACACGGCCGTCGATACGCAGTTGACGGGGCACTTTGCAACCGGCCCCTGGCAGCACACACTGCTGAGCGGCATCGATTACATGGACATCGATTTCGATCTGGTGCGCTACCGCAGCTGGAATGCGCCGGTTCTCAATATCAACCTGCCTCCAGCAGGCCAGTACGGGCAGGCCGTCACGACCCCGACCACGCTGTTCCGCAGCTTCGACGACAAGCAGCGCCAGCTCGGCATCTACGTCCAGGATCAGGTCAAGTTCGACAACTGGGTCCTCTCGCTCGGCGGCCGGTGGGACAAGGCCAAGACGGACAGCCTTGATCGACGATTCAGCGAGACGTCCAAGGCCGACGACGAAGCGCTTTCCATGCGGGCCGGAGTGAACTACCTCTTTGCGAGCGGCGTGGCGCCCTATCTGAGCTACACGGAGTCGTTTCTTCCCCAACTCGGCCAGAGTGCCGATGGCCGTCCGTTTGAACCCACACGGGGCAAGCAGTATGAGCTTGGCATCAAGTACCAACCCCCCGGTACGCGACAACTGTGGACACTGGCGCTCTTCGACCTCACCAAGACCAACGTACCGACGACAGACCCTGACAATCCCGACGAGCAGCTTGCAATCGGCGAAGTGCGCTCACGCGGCGTCGAACTGGAAGCCAAGCTCAGCCTGACGCGCGGCCTCGATCTGACGGCGCAGTACACCTTCAATGACGTCAAGATCACCCGCGACAATGATGGATTCGCCGGCAAGCATCCGGTGATCGTACCGAGGCACATGGCATCCGCCTGGATCGACTACACGCAGCAGGGCGGTGACTTGCGTGGATTGGGCGTGGGCCTGGGCGTGCGCCACGTTGGTAGCCGCTATGCCGACCAGGCCAATACCATCAAGAGCCCGGCCTACACCCTGGTCGATGCGTCGCTTCACTACACCACGGGGCCATGGCGACTGGCACTCAACGTGAGTAACCTGTTCGACAAGGACTACGGGACGGTCTATTCGAACTACGCCTACTATCCGGGGGCTCGGCGAACGGTTATCGCCACGACCAGCTATCGCTTCTGACCTCAACTCCCCGGCTCGCGCGCGCCTCTGGTCCATTTCTCCGGCGCGCCCCGGGGCACGTTCAGCTCAGATGTCCGCCACCCTCGCCCACTCTTCTACCCGCAAGCCCGCCGCGCAGGCGGACCCGCAGGAGTTGTGGGTGAGCGGGGCGGCCTCCTTGTCCAGCGCAAGCCCATGGTTGCTAACAGAGCACATGCAGTGCAAAATAAGTGCATCTTCACTGCATGGAGTTGCGCCATGAGCACCGTACTGCAACAGCCCTTTGCCGAGCAGTTCCGCGAGCCGGACACGCCCTACCTGTCGCCGGCCCGGATCGGGGATTGCTTTGGCTTCAAGGTCCAGGAACTGGCCGAGCGCGCCCACGTGCATCGCAACACGCCGACCGCCAGGCCGCATGCGCCGCAGTTGCAAAAGTACCTGCAGGACATGGTACGGGCGCTGGCCGTGGCCACCGAGATGACCGGCGATGAAAACCGCGCGGCTTTCCTGTTGCGCAACGAGCCGCTGCGCGTCTTCGGCTACAAAACGGCCGATGCGCTGATCCAGGACGGACGGGCCGATGCGGTCATCGCCTATCTGGAGTCGCTGGCGGGCGGCGCGGCGGGATGATCCCGAGCATCACCCTTGGCGAGAGCAAAGACGAAGTCTGCTACCGCGTCATCTCGCCCGCTTACGCGGGCACTCCGCTGTCCGGAATGGGAGCGGCGCGTCAGGGCGGCCGCTTCAACCGGCCGGGGCAGGAGGCGCTCTATCTGGCGCTGAATGAAGCCACCGCCTTGGCCGAATACAAGCAGGACATCCCCTGGCTGCGGCCGGGAACGATCTGCACCTTTTTCGTCCGTGGGTTGAGGGTGGCCGACCTGCGCAACGGCTTCGACCCGAAGCGGTGGCCGGCGTTGTGGGCAGATTTCGCGGTGGACTGGCGGGCCGAGTGCTTCGGCAAGTCGGTCGAGCCTCCCACTTGGTACATGGCCGACGATGCGGTCGCCGAGGGCCTGGACGGGATCCTTTTTCCATCGCAGGCACATCCCGGCGGCATCAGTCTGGCGGTCTACCGGAGTTCGGACCGGCCTGCCGACCAGTTGCGCGTCTACGACCCGGACGGTGCGTTGCCGAAGATCGCGCCGCCGCGATAGGCTGGAACGCACTGGCTGGCAAGGCGCAGAGCTGTTGACGATCGTCAGCCGGCTGGTCACTTCGGTGTCTTTTGGGCACCAAACCACAACCGGTTCCGCTTTTGGGCCTCTCATTCGATTAACCGGATGAGAGGCTTCCCAATCGTCCAGTCCTCCGCTGGGTTGGCGCGAAGGGGCAGCTTGATTTCGCTGATCAACCCCTTGTCCAGGAAGACGAAGCATGACGAAACGCGCCATCCACGCCCGCCGCAGGGCCGCCACACCCAAAGCCACACATTCGACCCACCACCGGCCCACACCCCTGGTACTGGCCGTGCACCTTGCGCTCATGGGCGGCACGCTGATGGCGTCCGGCTGGAGCACCGTGGCCTATGCGCAAGGCACCGGCACGGCGTCATCTTCGGCCGAAGCAGCGCCGAAGCGCTACGACATTCCCGCCGGACCGCTGGGCACGGTGTTGTCCAGGTTTGCAGGCGCCTCGGGGGTGCTGCTGGCTGGCGCCTCGGACCTGGTGCAAGGCCGCAACAGCCCGGGCTTGAACGGCACCTACACCGCCGAGGCAGCCATCAAGGCCCTGCTTGCCGGCACCGGGCTGGAGGCTGTGCGGCAGGCAAATGGCAGTTATGCGTTGCGGCAAGCTGCGGAGCCGGCACCAGCAAGCCCTCCGCGCCCCGCGGTTGAGGCGGTGTTGCCGGTGGTGACGGTGAAGGCAGGGGCAGAATTGGAGACGGCGACCGCGCCGGTGGCGGGGTATGTCGCCAAGCGCAGCGCTACAGGCACCAAGACCGATACGCCGATCGTCGAGACGCCGCAGTCGATTTCCGTCCTTGGCAGACAGGAGATGGAAGACCGAGGCGCTCTTTCCGTCATGGAGGCACTGCGCTATGTCCCGGGAGTTGTGAGCCAGGTTTACGGAGCAGACACACGTGGACAGGATGACTGGCTCAACCTACGCGGATTCTCAGGCTTCGGCACATCGCTCTATCAGGATGGTCTGCGGATGAACACCGATGCCAACGCGTTCGCGAACCAGCGCAGCGAACCCTACGGCCTGGAGCGCATTGAAGTGCTGCGTGGCCCCGCATCCGTGCTGTACGGAAAGGGGGATGCAGGGGGTATCGTGAATCGTGTCAGCAAACGGCCCCGGGCCGATGCGCCACGCGAGGTGGAAATACAACTCGGCAGCCGAAACCGACAGCAGGTCGCCGCAGACATCGGTGGCTCCTTGGACGAGCAGGGCAAGGTTCTGTATCGGGTGGTTGGCCTTGGATTGACGGCAGACACACAGGACAGGTACATCAACGGTGACCAGGTGTCTGACACCCGTCTGTACCTGGCACCTTCGCTGACCTGGACCCTGTCCAAAGATACATCGCTGACCATCATGTCCGAGTTCTTGCGCGATCGAAACGACGGGTTTGCGTTTGCTTACACCCCACCAGGCGCATCCACTCGTATGTCCTCGTCCATTCTGGTGGGAGAGCCAAAGTTCACTGGCTTTGACCATGATCAGGCGGCCATTGGCTACCTGTTCGAGCACAGATTGAATGACGCCTGGACCGTGCGCCAGAACACGCGCCTGTCGGATGTAGACGTCACCTATCGCCGCATCACATCGCGCAGTTTGGCCGACGATGGCCGTACGCTGGAGCGCCGAGTTCGTGTCTTCAAGGAGAACAACAAGCAGGTCGCCATCGATACGCAAGTCGAAGGTGCGATCAAGACTGGGGATATCGAACACAAGCTCCTGTTCGGCCTGGACGCCGAACGCCAGAAGACGAGCAACCTCACCTTCACTGGCGAAGTGGGAACGCTGGACGTCCTCAATCCGATCTACGGCCAGACCGTATCGGTGTCCCCAACAGCCGATTTCGACGATTCAGGGCAACGCCTGAGCCAACTGGGCCTGTATGCGCAGGATCAGATGCGCTTGACCCGAAACTGGTTGGTCACGCTGGGTGGGCGCATGGATTGGACCACTGTAAAAACCCTCGACCACATGGCTGGAACCTCGATTGAGCAGAAGGACAAAAAATTCACCGGTCGTGTCGGTATCAACTACCTGACCGAATCCGGTTGGACCCCGTACTTCAGCTACGCCGAATCCTTCCTGCCGACCATTGGTCGCGATGCCAACAGCAATGCCTTCAAGCCGACCCAGGGGAAACTATATGAGGTGGGCGTCAAGTTCACGCCCGACAACGGTCGCAGCCTTTACACCGCCGCGTTGTTCGATTTGCGCAAGGACAACGTGCTGACCATCGACACCGCGAATCCAGACTACCAGATTCAGAAGGGGGCAGTGCGATCGCGGGGACTTGAACTGGAGGCGAAAACAGCCATCACCAGGGGTTTAGACCTGATCGCGAACTACACGTACAACGATGTTAAAGTCATCAAGAGCAACGACGTTGATCTCGGGAAGGTTCCGACATCGACACCCAAGCAAACGGCGTCGGCCTGGCTGAACTACAAGGTTCAGACCAGTGATTGGCGTGGTCTTGGCATCGGCATTGGTGTGCGGCATGTCGGCGCCACGTACAACGATGCCGCGAACAGTTCTCGCAATCCGTCGTTTGCGTTGCTTGATGCTGCCCTGCACTACGACACGGGCCCATGGCGCCTGGCGCTCAACATAAGCAACCTGACGAACAAGGAGCAAGTGGCCGCCTGCTTCGAATCGGTCGGCGGCGGCAATCAGTGCTTGTACGGCCAGAAGCGGACGGCAGTACTCAGCGCCAAGTACCGATTCTGACGAGGCGTTGCACGAGCCACCCAGTCCTCCCAACCCAGGCCGGCACGGCCTCGGGGTAGCGAAAGGAACGCTGCGGTGAGCCGCTGGTGTACGGGCGATGGCACACAGCACAGGGCACTTCTACGCTTTCACACGCGCGCGCGGTGTCCTTTTTCCGATCTCGCGTGTCATAGCAAGTGAGAGCCCTGTGCGCGGCCGCGCCGCGTACAGGTTTCCCTTACTTCGATCCCCTTCACCCGCCGCCAGCACCGGGCGTTGACTTCGGCCCCGCATCTGCCCAGCCGCCGCGTTCGTCTCTCGCTGGCAGGGGATGGTCATGGTCGAAGCGCGGCCAATGGCGGGGTTGAACGGGTAGAGAAAACCCACCAAAGGACTGCACATTTTCGGCCGTCGTGCGTCTATAGAAAGAGTAAGACTCATTTGCAATTACCTGATTCTCGAAGAACAACAATCGATGCGTCATCCGCCGCTTTCACTCGCCTCTGCCCTGCCCGTCCTCGCCCGAGTGGCCTGCGCCGTCCTGGGCGGCTACGCGCTGACCGTGCTCACCGCCATCGACCTGGCCGGAGCCCTGCCGCTGTCGCGCGCCGATGGCGTGCTCACGGGTATGCTGGCGGCGTTTCCGCTCTACGCGGCGGCGGTGATGTGGGCCTTCGCGGCGAAGAGTGCCCGCCTCGCCTGCCTTGGCATGCTGGGTGCGTTGGTGCTGGCCGGGGCAGCGGCCTGGGTGGCGACATGAGCGCCCCCAACCCTGGCTTTGCCAGGCCCCCCGAGGGGGTACCGTCGTTCTTGGGGCGGCCCGGCGAACGACTTTTGAGGGCAGCACCATGAAGGAAACCTTCCGCGCCTCGATGGCCTGGCTGCACACCTGGGCCGGCTTGCTGCTGGGTTGGGTGCTGTATTTCATGTTCGTCACCGGCACGGCGGGCTATCTGGACACCGAGATCGACCGCTGGATGCAGCCCGAACTGCCCCTGGTCGCCCAGGCGGAGGAACCGGCACCGGCCGCAGAAAAGGCGCTCGCCTCGCTCGCACAGCGAGCACCGCAGGCCGATCGCTGGTTCATCGGCCTGCCAACCGGGCGCGAAGCCTTGCACCTCTCCATCTTCTGGCAGGCGGGCAAAGGCCCGCAGGCCGATGGCGATCTGGAACTGGACGCAGCCACGGGGGCGCCGCTTGCCTCGCTCGGCGCACGCGCCACCGGCGGCGGGCAGTTTCTCTACCAAATGCACTGGCAACTGCACTACCTGCCGCGCGCCGTGAGCGACTGGCTGGTAGGTGTGGCGGCGATGTTCATGCTGGTGGCGCTGATCACCGGCATCGTGGTGCACAAGAAGATCTTTGCCGACTTCTTCACCTTCCGGCCGGGCAAGGGGCAGCGCTCGTGGCTGGACGCACACAACGTGATGAGCGTGCTGACGCTGCCCTTCCAACTCATGATCACCTGGTCCGGGCTGGTGTTCATGATGTTCGTCTACCTGCCGCTGGTGGTCTCGGCCCACTATGCACCGGATGCCGCCACCGGCAAGAGCGGGCGCGAGGTGTTCTTCAACGAAACGTTCGAAGGTGGCCTGCATCTGGAGCGCGCGGGCCGACCCGCACCGCTGGCGCCCTTGCAGCCCATGCTGGCGCTTGCTGAAGCACGCTGGGGCGCGGGCAAACTCAGCCGCATCGACATCCGTTACCCCGGCGACGCGAACGCACGGGTTGTGCTGCGCGCCAGAGAAGACCTGTCCCCGCTGAGCAGCGGCGAAACCCTGGTGTTCGACGGCACGAACGGCGCACTGCTGCATGTGCTGCCGGCCGTGGGCTCGACACCGAAAGCGGTGCGCGACGTGCTGCTGGGTTTGCACGAGGGGCTGTATGCAGGGCCGTTGCTGCGCGGGCTGTACGTGCTTTCGGGCCTGATGGGGGCCGCCATGATCGCCACCGGCCTGGTGCTGTGGGCCGTCAAGCGCCGGCAGCGCGCAGCCAAGGCGGGGCGCGTGCATGGCGGGCTGTGGTTGGTGGAGCGGCTCAATGTGGGCGGCATCATCGGCCTGCCCGTGGGTATTGCGGCGTATTTCTGGGCCAACCGGCTGCTGCCGCTGACCCTGTCTGATCGGGCGGCGTGGGAAGCACATGTGCTCTTCTTCGTCTGGGCCGCGCTGCTGCTGCACGCGGCGCTGCGCCCGGTGGCGCGCGCCTGGAGCGAGCAAGCGACAGTGGCGGCGCTGGCATTTGGCCTGCTGCCGGTACTCAATGCGCTGACCACCCACCGCCACCTGGGTGCGTCGCTGCCGCAGGGCGACTGGGTGATGGCGGGGTTCGACCTCGCCATGCTCGCCCTGGGGGCGGTGTTCGCGGGCCTGGCGCGGCATCTAGTTCGCAAGGCGAGAAACGCAGCGAGGCAGTCCGCATCAGCGACCTTGATGACGGTGGAAGCATCCACGGTGGGGGCCACACGGTGATGGCGGCGCTGGCACCCCTGATGGCCTTGCTGTTGAGCTTGGCCGGCTTCGTGGCGCTTGCCCTGGCCATGGAGCGGCATCACCGGCAGGTCTGGCATCGCGCACCATCACGCAAGCAGTGCCTGCTGCTGCGGTGTGTAGGCGTCATTGGCTTGGGCGCGGCGTTGACCACCTGCGTGGCTCACGCAGGCGGAGCCACCGGAACCGTGATTTGGCTGGGGTTGATGACGGTCGCCGCCTTGACGGTGGCGCTGGTGCTCGCCTATCGGCCGCGCTGGTTGGCGCTGGTGACGGCGCAGCCCAAGCCGGAGCCATCGACGTCCGCCTCGTGACACCGCCACAACCTGACGCGCCGCCCCTTGGGGGGACTGCCGTCTCTACCCCCTCTTCCTGACATGCCCGCGACCGCCCCTCCCAACCTCTTTCGCCAAGCCGCCCCGTTCGCACTGGTCGGCGCAGCGCATCTCGTCCTCCTGTGGCTTGCCACGACCGCACTGGCGCGCAGTCCGACGCCGGTGATCCCGCCTTCCGTGGTGGGGCAGCTCGTCTCGCAGGCGCCGGTGACCGAGCCTCAACCGCTGCCCATGCAGCCTGAACCGCCCCGACCCAAACCGGTGGTCAAGCCGCGCCCGACACCCGCGCCGCCCTTGCCCAAGGCGCCGCCCTCGGAGCGTGCCGTGACCGCCCCGCCAGCCGAACCCGAGCCGCCGGTGAATAACGCTCCGGTACCCGCCGAACCGCTGCAGCCCGTGCCGGCCGCCGCACCTACACCCGCCCCGTCGCCCAAGGCCGAGCCGGAGCCGGTGGCACCGCCGCGCTCCGACGCATCCCACCTCAACAACCCGGCGCCGGTGTACCCGGCGCAGTCGCGCCGCTTGCGCGAAGAGGGGCGCGTGCTGTTCGACGTGTACATCCTGCCCAACGGCAGCGTGGGCGAGATCAGGCTCAAGCGCAGCAGCGGCTACCCGCGTCTGGACGAAGCCGCACTGGAGGCCGTGCGCCGCTGGCGCTACGTGCCCGCCAAACGCGGCGACGAACCCATTCCCTACTGGTACGTGCAGCCCATCGATTTCGAGTACAGCTCCTGATCGACGGGCTCCGCGAACCCTTCCGAATCCAACCTTTTTAGGAGATCCCACCCATGCCATCCAATCCCTACGGCATTGCCGCACTCTGGAACCAGGGCGATGCCGTCATCAAATGCGTGGCCGTCGCGCTGCTGCTGATGTCCATCGTGTCGTGGACCATCATCGTCACCCGCACATGGCGCGCGGCCAGGCTACGCCGGGCCAGCCGCGCCATGGCTGGCTTCTGGCACACGCACAGCTTTGCCGAAGGCATGGCGCTGCTGGACGAACACGGCGAGGCCAACCCCTTCCGCCACGTGGCCGTCGAAGCCCAGGCAGCAGTGGACCACCACCGCAGCAACGGCGACGACCTGCACGGGCAGATCAGCCTGGCCGAGTGGCTGACCGAAAGCCTGCGCGGCGCCATCGACGAAAGCGCCGAGCGCATGCAGTCGGGCTTGGCGGTCTTGGCCTCGGTGGGCTCCACCGCGCCCTTTGTCGGGCTGTTCGGCACCGTCTGGGGCATCTACCACGCGCTGGTGGGCATCGGCACCTCGGGCCAGGCCAGCATCGACAAGGTGGCCGGTCCGGTGGGTGAAGCGCTGATCATGACCGCCTTCGGCCTGGCCGTCGCGATCCCGGCAGTGCTGGGCTACAACGCGCTCACGCGCAACAACAAAGGCGTGGTGAACAAGCTCAATCGCTTCGCACGGCAACTGCACGCCTACTTCCTGACCGGCTCGCCGGTGGCCAAGGCCAGCGCACCGGCAGCCCCGGCCCGCAAGGCGCCGGCCAGGCTCGCCACCCAAGGAGGCTGACATGGCCTTCGGCGGCAACCTCGACGACAACGACGACGTGGTCAGCGACATCAACATGGTGCCGCTGATCGACGTGATGCTGGTGATGCTGATCATCTTCATCATCACCGTGCCGGTGCTCACCCACTCGGTCAAGCTGGACCTGCCCCGCGCGGACAACACGCCCAACCTGGTCAAACCCGAGACGGTGAACCTGTCGGTCACGACCGACGGCAGCGTGTTCTGGAACGACGAGCGCGTGAGCGACGAACAACTCGGCCAGCGCCTGGAGGCGGCAGCCAGGAAAGACCCGCAGCCCGAGGTATTCATCCGCGGTGACCGCAAGGTGGAGTACGAGCGCGTGGCGCAGGTCATGGCCACCGTGCAACGCTCCGGCGCGCTCAAGCTCGGCTTCGTGACCGAGCCGGGGAACTGAGCGTGACAAGCATGGCCACTCCGGCAGCGACTTGGCTCGTTACTTTGGCGGCCACGGCTTGAGGCCGATACCGCGATGCCAGTTGAGACACCCACCCCTCGCGACATAAGCCAGCTCTCCTGGCAGCCAGGGGCCGGGACGCTACAGCGCCTGCATACGTCGGGGCTCAGACTCACGCAGGCACGGCGCGCAGTGCTGAGGGCCCTGCACGACAACCGCGGGCGCTTTCTGGATGCCGAGGCCGTGCACCGATGGACGAAGGCCGCGACCTGGCGCGTGAACCTCACTTCGGTGTATCGGATCCTCGCCGAGTTGGACAAGGCGCGCGTCGCGCAAGCGACACAACTTGGCGCGCGCACGTTCTACAGCATGGTGCCGGAAGGCGAAGCCGCCCAACCGCACTTCGTCTGCCGCCGATGCGGGCATGCCCAGGCACTCGGTAGCGATGTGCTGCTTACGCAGCTCTTCGAAGGCGCCGCCAGACTCGGCTTCCATCTCAACCAGAGATTGACACTTGTCGGCGTGTGCTCGGCCTGCAATGCCAGCGCACCAGGATCTGTCAAGCGACATCAGAAACAGACACTCTGACAACAAAAGGTCGGGGCGGTGGCATGCCCCAGGGCGAGTTGGATGTGTGAGGGCCGTCAGCACGAAATTGCGCCCCTCTGACACAACACGATAAAATGCGAACCATTCTTATTCACAGCCAAGGTGCCGAGCACCCCAGCCAACTTCCGCGCAAGGGTGTTCGTGTCCGCCGCCGAATCCGCCATCCAGGAGCAAGTGCATGCCCTCTACAGCCACCACCACGGGTGGCTGTACGGCTGGCTGCGCCGCAAGCTGGGGGACGCGCACCAGGCGGCCGATCTGGCGCACGACACCTTCGTGCGGCTGCTCTCCCGGCGCGAGGCGCTGGCGCTGGATGAACTGCGCGAGCCGCGCGCCTACCTGACCACGGTGGCCAAGGGCCTGGTGTCCAACCACTGGCGCCGCCAGCAACTGGAAGAGGCCTGGGTCGCGACGCTGGCGGCCCTGCCCGAGCCGCTGGCACCGGCGCCGGAGGTGCGCGCCATCCTGCTCGAAACCCTGGTCGAGATCGACCGTCTGCTCGACACGCTCAAGCCCAAGGTCCGCGAGGCTTTCCTGCTCTCGCAGCTCGACGGGCTGACCTACAAACAGATCGGCGAGCGGCTCGGCGTGGGCGAGCGCATGGTCAAGAAGTACATGGCGCAGGCCATGCTGTGCTGCCTGCAGGCCGACGATGGTCGATAGAAGCGGCGCCGCCGCCGACGAGCGCATCATCCAGCGCGAGGCGGCCGAATGGTTCGCCGTGCTGCACGACGAACAGGCCAGTGAGGAGCAGCGAAGGCGCTGGCGCGCCTGGATCGATGCCGACCCCGCCCACGCCCGCGTCTGGGAACGGGTCAAGGCCATCAGCCAGCCCTTCGCCCAGGCCGCCAACGCCGCCCCGGCACAGGCACTGCGCGAAACCCTCGCCAAGGCGCAGTCTGCCGGGCGCCGCCGCGCGCTGCGGGTGCTGGGCCTGGGCGGCGTGACGGTCGGGGCCGGCCTGCTGGCCCGCCACACCTTGCCCTGGCTGCCCTGGCAGGGCTGGCTGCACGAGTACGCCTTGGCCCGGGCCGACCACCGCACCAGCATCGGCGAACAGCGCAGCCTCACGCTCCCGGACGGCACGCGCCTGGACCTCAACACCGCCACGGCGGTGGATGTGTACTTCGGGCGGTCGTTGCGGCGCATCGTGCTGCACGCCGGAGAAATCCTGGTCGATTCCGCCCCCGACACGCAGGCGCCCGCCCGCGCGTTGGTCGTCGATACCCCTTGCGCGCGCCTCACCGCGCTGGGCACCCGCTTTGCCGTGCGCGGCGATGCCCGCAACGAGGCATTCAGCGGCCACGTCGCCGTGTTCGAGGGCGCCGTGCGCATCAGCCTCGCCAACGGCGCGCACCTGGAAGTACCCGCCGGCCGGCAGGCCCGCTTCACCGCGGATGGCATCGAACCCGACGGCCGCGCCGACCTGGCGCGAGAAAGCTGGTCGCGCGGCCAACTGGTCGCCGACGACATTCCCCTGGCCGCTTTCGTGGCCGAGCTCTCGCGCTACACCCCGGTTTCCGTCACGGTCAGCCCGCAGGCCGCACCCTTGCGGCTCGTGGGTGCCTACCCCATCGCCCAGCCCGCCCGCGACATCCCCGTCATCCTTGCCGCACTGGAGAGCGCCTTGCCGGTCCGCGTCGAGCGCACACCGGCGGGTGGCGTGCACATCCGCGCGCGCTGAGCGGATTGGCGCGCACCGCAGTTCCCCTTTTGGCCCGCTGCGGGGCATACCGGATGAAACACTCAATCTCATCCGGAGCCCGATGCCATGACGAAACCCACCTTCTCCCCCCGCCCGCAGCGGCTGGCACTGGCCGTGCACGCCGCCATGATGGCCCTACCCATGACGGCCACCGGCGTAGCGATCTGCGCCGCGCCGTCCGCCGCCCACGCCCAGGCAACAGCGCAAGCACCGGCGCAGGCGATGCATGACTTCGACATCCCGGCCGGACCCCTCTCCACCGCCCTGACCCGCGTCGCCGCACAGTCCGGCGTACCCCTGACGGCGGACGCCGCGCTGACCGCAGGCAAGACCGCACCCGCGCTCAAGGGCCGGATGACGCTGCGCGAGGCGCTGGCACAACTGCTGGCCGGCAGCGGACTGGCAGCCGGCGCGGAAGGAGCGTCAATCGTCATCAAGGCGGCGCCGCCAGCACCGGGCGGTGCGAAGGAGGCGGTGTTGCCGGTGGTGACGGTAAGGGCCGGAGCTGAACAGGAAAGCTCCTGGGGGCCAGTGAAGGGCTACGTTGCCACGCACAGCGCGATGGCGACTAAGACGGATACGGCGATCATCGAGACGCCGCAGTCAATTTCCGTCATTGGGCGCGATGAACTCGACGCACGCGGCGTGAATGCCACCATCGAAGCGCTCCGCTATGTGCCGGGCGTCGTTACGTCGTTCTATGGGCAGGACGACCGTTCATGGGAGTGGTTTTCGATTCGCGGGTTCGGGAGCAGCTATGACGCCAACTACCTGGACGGACTGCGCCAGCCTTCCGGCGGATACACCGTTCTCCAGAACGAGCCTTACGGACTGGAGCGCATCGAGGTACTGCGCGGCCCCTCGTCGACGATGTACGGCCAGGGCGACGCGGGCGGCGTCATCAGCCGCATCAGCAAGCGGCCGCGAGCCGATGCTCCGCGCGAAGTGGAGGTTCAACTCGGCAACTATGGCCGCCGTCGGCTTGCCGCAGACCTGGGCGGGGTGCTGGATGACGACGGCAAACTCATCTACCGCGTCGTGGCGGCAGGTCTCGGTACCGATCCTCAGAATGACTATCCAGGCTGGGACGAGAAGCGCAGTAAGCGCACCTACATCGCGCCGTCGATTGCCTGGAAGCCGTCCCCGGACACAACCCTGGTCGTCCTGGCGGACTACCACGCCTTTCGCACGACCAGCAACAGCAACGAGTATGTCGGCCAGGATCACAAGCGCACCCGCATCCTGACCGGCGAGCCTTCGCACGATCTGCATGACCAGCGCCAGTGGAGCCTGGGATATCAGTTCGAGCATCGCCTCAACCCTAACTGGACGATTCGACAGAACCTTCGAACGGCACGTGCCGACCTCGATGCGAAATTCGTGTATGGATATGGCTCCGCTGATGCTCTGGGCAACTTCGCTCAGGATGCCTACAAGCGCGACGAAAGCCTGCGCTACACGGCGCTGGACAACCAGTTGCAGGGGCGATTCGACTGGTTTGGCATGCAGCATACTGCTTTGGTCGGCGTTGATTGGTTGCGGGTCAACTTCGACGACAAGGCGTACACCGGCGCCGGCCCGACGTTGAACGTCAACAACCCGGTCTACGGCCAGCCGGTGGCCGATCCCTCGACGCTGTACGAAAGCTACGTCGACAAACAGCGGCAACTAGGCTTCTACGCACAGGATCAGATGAAGCTTGGCCCGAGCTGGCGAATCACCGCTGGATTGCGCCACGACCGTGCCCACACCGACAACAACGAAAGACTGGCCGCAACGACGCCCCGTCGCGACGACTCGGCCACCACCGGCAGGCTGGGGGTGAGCTACGTCATGGCTTCCGGGCTTGCGCCGTACGCCAGCTACGCGGAATCGTTCCTGCCGCAGGTAGGCAGCGATTTCAGCGGCAAGCGCTTCGATCCGACGCGTGGCAAGCAGCTCGAGCTTGGCGTGAAGTACCAGCCGGGCGAAGGCAAGGCGCTGTTTACCGCCGCCGTATTCGACCTCACCAAAACGAACGTGCAGACCCTCGACCCGGAACATGTCGGCTACAACGTGCAGACGGGTGAAGTCCGCTCGCGCGGCCTGGAACTGGAGATCAAGCAGGAGTTGTTCCGTGGACTCAACGTGTCTGCGCAGTACACCTGGACCGACACGGAGGTGACCAAGAGCGGCGATGCAGACTTGGGCAAACAACTGCCCAACGTCCCGAGGCACCTGGCGTCTGCTTGGATGGACTACAAGGTGCAGGGCAACGACTGGCGTGGCCTCGGCTTCGGTCTGGGTGTCCGACACGTGGGCAAGCGCTATGACGACTCGGCGAACTCGCTGACGTCTTCGTCCTACACGCTGGTTGACGCGGCCTTGACCTACGACGCCGGCAACTGGTCTTTGGCATTGAACGTGAACAACCTGTTCGACAAAGACTACCTGGCAAATGCGTCGTATGGCTACCCCGGCTCGCGCCGCACGGCAGTCTTGAGCGCCAAGTACCGCTTCTGACGCCGGCGCGCTGGCTCGCGCAACAACGGACTGAGGGAGTAGTTGCGCGAAACTCCGTTAACCTCACGTCCATATTTCAGACCTCCAGACTTGGCATCAGGTGCATCCACCATGAGAAAAAACGACGCTCACATCCCTCCCGTATTTCGCCTGTATCCAATTTGGTTTGTCTGTTCCGCGGCATCTGCCATCGCCGCATGGATCTGGGGATCGTCCGAATGGCCGGCACATGCGTTCAGCTTCGCTTTCGGCATATCCTCATCACTCATTGCCATCTGCATGATTGTGGCGACATGCGTTTTTCTACTCGGTCGGACATCTTGGAAATACGCACACTTTGCTCGAAATGATTTCGCCAATTTCTGCCCCTGGATCGTACGCCGGCTGCATCGAGGCATTTCTGCGCTCCTCGGTTTTGGTCTCGTTACGGCCTTGGCATGGGCAAGCATTCACAGTCAGAATGGCGCGAAGCTGACCCTCCTCTGCGCGCTTTTCTCCCTTGGGCTGGGGTGGTGTGCGTATTGCCTGCAAGCCCTTTTGGAAACACAGAACTCGGGGACTTGGCGGGCAGCATCGCACTGATCGCGAATTCGATCCAAAACCGCCTGATTTCGACGGAGACGTGAGGCAACCCCATCGATACGCTTGCTTCCATACCGTATCGAGAGCTCGCCACCATGCATTCGATCCAGATGTCCCAGTCCCAGCCTTCGCACGATAGCGAAGGGAACACGCCCATCGCCGATATCGTCGAGACGCGGCTCTGGATCGACGAGCACAACTGGCTCTACGGCATCCTCAAGAGTCCGGCCAATCAGGCGCCCACCTTTCGCTTCCCCGATCTCATCAGCGCGTGCGTGACATCCACGCTGTCTTCGTCCGAAGGGGCTCGCGCGCTGTTCGACTACCTCGGCATCCAGCTTGTGCTGCGCGACCCCGCCACGGCCCGCCGTCGCGAGGCCATGTGGCGCCGACAGTATGAGCAGTTGCAGGCGCTGCAGCGCTCGCCTGCGAATCAGCACCCCAACCCCAAGTTCCAGTTGGACCAGTTGACCACGGCTGCGGTCGCGCTCTGCCGCCAGGCCGACCCGTCGGGCACGCTGGTTCTGAAGTACGCGCGTCTCAACATGGTTCAGCGCGCCACCGTTCGATCCGTGGCTCCGCAGGATTGATCGCCAAACTGATTTCACCCGTGCAGATCACCTCGCCTGCTGAGCGCAGGCTCACCCGCCGCCTACCTCGACCGGATTCCCGGCCCTACCCCTGGAACCTTCCGCGCCCGCGGGAGGCGGTTTGGCTGTCGAGAGGTGATCCATGCCCCGAACTCTGCTCGTCGCGCTGTCCATGCTCTGCGGCATGCCCCTTGGGGCGCTCGCCTGCTGGGATGAGGTGGCGCAGCGCCACGGTGTCTCCACCGATCTGCTCTATGCGGTGGCCAAGGTGGAGTCCGGCCTCAACCCCAAGGCTGTCAATCGCTCCCACATCCAGCGGACAGGCTCGATCGACATCGGCCTCATGCAGATCAACAGCCGCCATCTGCCCAAACTGGCCAAGCGCGGCATCTCGGAATCCAGCCTGTTCGAGCCCTGCGCCAACCTCGATGTCGGCGCCGGGCTGTTGGCCGAGCTCTTCGCGCGTCGCGGACTGAACTGGGACAGCGTTGGCGCCTACAACGCCGCCTGCACCGAACTTAAGGGCGACGACTGTACCAAGGCGCGGGCACGCTACGCCTGGAAGGTGTACCGGCAACTGCCGGCAAACAGCCGATCCGCCCGAGCGTCCCCAGCACCACGTCGTCCGTCCGCCGCAGCGTCCTCCGCGATCGCGATTCCCTTGCTGGCTGTGCGGGTGGCGCCATGAAGGTCCTCACTCTCGCGACTTCCGCTCTGGAAACGCTCCCTGCCGTCGCCACGACCCTCATGCTCGCGGCGTGCGCGCATCAGGCGATCGAAAC
The DNA here is from genome assembly GCF_014204525.1 of Roseateles oligotrophus. GTDB lineage: Bacteria > Pseudomonadota > Gammaproteobacteria > Burkholderiales > Burkholderiaceae_C > Paucibacter_A > Paucibacter_A oligotrophus_A. The sequence continues at coordinate 256,115 of NZ_JACHLP010000007.1, read as the reverse complement.
ACACCATTTGTCGGCCACGCTTTCGCCCGCACCGCAGCTCGCCCAAGTGGGCTATGGCAATCAGGCGGATTTCGTTCAATGCATGCCGCCGCAATGCCCGACGCGCACCCGGAAGACGCTGCGGGCAACCCCGGCCATCGAAGCCAACCAGGCAGTGGCCGAGGAAGCCCCTCCTTTGCCTGCACCCCGTTCAACGGAAGCGGTGTCCGCTGAAGCAAGCCCTTCGGTCGATCCTGAGTTAGCCTCCATCACGGAACACGAAACCTGGAGCATCCCCTTCGCATTCGGCAGCGCTCGGCTCGGTGCTGCCGGACTCGCCATCCTCAAGCACGTGACCGCCGAGCTTCCAGCTCAAGGCCCGATCACGGTCGCGGGTCGCACGGACGACGCGGGCCCTGCGCCCATCAACGACGCGCTGGCGCAGGCACGCGCCACCACTGTCCGCGACTACCTGGTGCGTGCCCGCCCCGAACTCGAAAGCGCGATCACGGTCGAGGCCGCCGGCAAGTGCTGCTTCGCCGCGCCCAACGACACACCAGCCGGCCAAGCCCGCAATCGGCGGGTCGAGATCGCGGTGGGGTACCAGGCTGCACCGCCCTGAGCCAAGCCGTTTCCCCATCGCCCCGAATCAATCTACCCGCCTTCACCCGCATCCACCCGCCTTTCACCTGCGTCCGCCACCCGCTCCGACCCGTCCGCGACCCGTCTTCCGACGCTCATCTCAACGGAGGTCTTCATGAGCATTGCAACGCTGGCGCCGTCGTCCATCGACGCGCGCCGTCCCCTCGCCTTTCTCACGCTGCTGGCCATCGCATTGCTCGGCCTGTTCGCGGCTTTCCCGAGCTTCGCGCTCGATCTGGTGGGTTTCACCGGCATTACGGGTCCGCTCACGTCGGCCCTGACGCAGATCGCGTCCCTCGGTCCGGGCATCAAGGCCCTGGTAGGTTTTGTGGGCTTCGTCGTCGCCCTGATCTCGCTGGCCGCGCTGCGCAACTTCGGCCCGGTGCTGTTCTACGTGGGCCTCGCCATCTTCGGCGCCGTGGGTCTCGTGATCGCCGGGGCGATCATGGGCGCCGTGATCTGAACCGGCCTCTGGTCCAGGGAGTCCGGCATGCGCACCGACACCTACATCCCGCGCCGTCTCGACGACAGCTGGAAGATCGGCTTCTGGGACGTCGATGTCGCGGCGCCCGCCTTGTTCGCCTTCTTCATCGGCTACCTGTCCGGCACGAAGCTCTCCTTCGCGGTCTGCATGACCGTGGGCATTGCGCTCTCGCGCTGGGTTTCGAAGCTCAAGGCGGACAAGCACCCGGCCTTCGCCGTGCATTGGCTGTGGTGGAACCTGCCCGCCACGCCCCTGACGGCGCTGCGGGCCACGCCCCCCTCTCACATCCGCCGCATGGTCGGCTAAAGCGGGGAGGACATTCATGGACTTCGAACGCCTCAACGTCGACCGCAAGGAACTCCAGCGCCGAAATCGCGGCCTGAGCCTTGCGGTCGGCGCCCTCGCCATCGGCCAGATCCTCACGCTGGTAGCCCTCCTCAACGTACTCGGGTCGGAGCGCACGGTGGTCGTGCCGCCGACCCTCAACAAGTCCTTCTGGGTCACCGACGAGAAGGCCAGCGGCGCCTATCTGGAACAGATGGGCACCTTCATCGCCTGGCTGATCCTCGACGTCACGCCCGCCACGATCGACTGGAAGAAAGACGTCCTGCTGACCTACGTGGAGCCGGCTCAGCACGGCGCGCTCAAGTCCCGGCAGGAGGTGGAGGCCGAGCGCCTAAAGCGCATCAACGCCACCACGGCATTCGCCCTCGATCAACTCGTGCCCAGCGAAAACGGCCGCAGCGTCGTGATCCGGGGCCGCCTGCGCACCCTGGTGAATGGGATCGAAACCGCCAACGAACCCAAGGCCTATCTGGTCGGGTTCGGCTTCGCCGGCGCGCGCATGCACCTGAAAACATTCCAGGAGGTGCCCTATGCAAGCCACTGAAACGCGCGCCCTGCCCACCCGTCTGGCGTGCGCCCTGGCACTCCTCTTCGCCATGGGCAGCGCCCATGCGCTGCAGGTCGTCGATGCCAGCGACGGCGCATCGGTGGAAGCCATTGTGTCGATCCAGGAGCCGACCCGCATCCGCATCGAGGGCAGCGCCATCACGGATGTCTTCGGCAACATCTACAGCAGCGGGTGTGTTGCCTTGCCGACGCCATCGGCCCTCCCCATCGGCGCGTCGCCCGCAACGGGCATGCCCACGGCCGCACCGGCCGCTTCGTCGATCAACCCAGCCGGCGAGATCGTGCTCGAGTGCGATCGGGACAAGGGCGAGATCTACGTCCGGCCCGTGGGCGAGAGCAAGAAGCCCATCAACCTCTTCGTGTCGTCGGCACGCGGAACCTACACGCTCGTGCTGCGCCGAGCCGACACGGCGGCCGACACCATCGTCATCCGGGACAAGGCTGCCCTGCAGCGCCGTGCCGAAACCGCGGCAGCCCGCCCTGCTCCAGGCGCCGCCGCCAGCCATGTGCGGGCTCTGAAGGCCTTGCTGGTAGCTATGGCCTCCGAGCGCGTGCCCTCCGACATCCAGGTCGAGACCGTTGGCCAGCCGGTGACCTTGTGGCGCGAGGCCCGGTTCACGCTCGAACGCACCTACCGCGGGCGGGGCCTGCTCGGTGAGCGCTATGTGATGCAGAACGTCAGCGACGCCCCCATGGTGCTGACCGAAGCCGAGTTCGACCGGGAGGACGGCGAGTCCGGCAGCGTGGCAGGCATCGCCATCGAACACCACAACCTGCGTCCGGGTGAGCGCACCGTGGTCTTCGTGATCCGCAAGGAGGTTCAGCCATGAATGGGCAGATTCCTCCCCTGCGCGAGCGCGCGGGCAGCGCACTGCGCGGCATCGCCGAACGCTTGTCGCCGCGCCAGCGCCAATACGCCTTGCTGGGCCTGATCCTGGTCGCCGGCGTCGGACTCCTCTGGATGATTCTCACGCTCACCGCGTCGCCACCGCACCCCGGCGGCACACCCAAGCCCGCGGACCGAGCCAGTGGGGTCACCAACATCGGCGTCCTGCCGCCCGGCGCCCAGGTCAATCCGGTGGACCAGTGGGTCGGCACCGCCGGCCGCAAGCTCGCCCAGTACGAATCCGAACGCGACGAACAAAACCGGCTGAACAAGGAGCGCTCGGCGTTCGAGCAGCGCACGATGCAGCGCTTTGCCGAATTGGAGCAGAAGCTGACCTCGGCGAGCCAGGCTGCCGCTTCGGCGCAGCCGCCCGCCGCACCCGCACCCACAGCGCCGACGACGGCAATGCCGCCGGCCGAGGCGCTCCCGCAAAGGCCCGCCGGCCATGACAGCGCCCAACTGGGCATGCCTCCCGGCACGCCGGCGATGCCCATTGCCCCTGCTTTGCCGGAAACACCTCGCATCATGCGGATCACGATCACCCCGCGCGACAACGCCGCAAACCACCCCGCACAGCCTGCCAACACCGAAACACCAGTGCGCGCCGATGGCACAAAGGCCGCAGAGACCCGCACCGTCTCGACCTTCCTGCCCGTGAGCTTCACCCGCGGCACCTTGCTCGGTGGCCTGGATGCACCCACCGGCGGCCAGTCCCAGAGCAACCCGCACCCGGTCCTGATCCGGCTGTCCGACACCTCCGTCCTGCCCAACCGCATGCGTGGCGAGTACCGGGAGTGCTTCGTGATCGCCGCGGGTTACGGCGACATCAGCTCCGAGCGGGCCTATCTGCGCACCGAGTCCCTCTCCTGCGTGCGCCCTGACGGCGCGACGCTGGAAGTGCGCATCCAGGGCTCGATCTACGGGGAAGACGGCAAGGTCGGTCTGCGCGGGCGGCTCGTGACGAAGCAGGGCCAGATGCTCGCCAACGCGCTGCTTGCCGGTGTCGTCAGCGGCATCGGCCAGGGCCTTGCCACCTCATCCACCGAGTACAGCACCTCGGCGCTGGGGACGGTGGCCACCGCCAACGGTTCGGACGCCTACCGCGCCGGCCTGGGCTCCGGTGTGGGCAAGGCCCTCGACCGCCTTGCCCAGTACTACATCAAGTTGGCCGAGAACACCTTCCCGGTCATCGAGGTCGATGCCGGCCGCGAGATCGACGTGGTGATCACCAAAGGCGTGCGCATCGATATCCCGATGGCCGCTGCGGCGACCACCGGCCGCAGCGCCCTGTCCCCCGCCAACCGTTACCTGGAGGCTTCCGATGACCCGAATTACTGATGGCGGGCCCATACCCCCGCACGTGTCCATGCGCAAACGCACGCTCGTCAGCGGGGCGCTGCTCGCCCTGCTGGTGGCATCGGGGATCGCGCCCACCGCCCACGCGGCGCCCGACGAAGCCAGCCGCTTGCGCGCCGCGCTTGAGAAAGCCCACCCGGGTACCCGCTTCACCGACATCGCCCCGGCCCCCGTCAAGGGTCTGTACGAAGTCTGGATGGACGGGAACGTGGCCTACGTGCTCGCCCAGGATCCCCGCTACTTCCTCTTCGGGCGGCTCTTCGACACGCAGGCGATGAAGGATCTCACCGGCCCCAGGCTCGCCCAGCGAGCCCCGTCCGATCCGGGCATGGCCGCTGCCAAGCCGATCGCCTTCGATCAACTGCCGCTTCAGGACGCCATCAAGGCTGTCCGTGGTGACGGTGCCCGCAAGCTCGCCGTGGTCAGCGACCCCGCCTGCCCGTACTGCAAGCAGCTGGAAGCGGAGCTTGCCGCCATCGACAACGTCACCGTCTACACCTTCCTCGTCCCCTTCCTGGGCGAAGCGCGTCCAATCGCCATCTGGTGCGCGGCGGATCGGGTGGCTGCTTGGCACGACTGGATGAGCAGGGGCGATGCGAGCCGGCAGCACACCGGCACACCCTGCACCCACCCCATCGCGCGCAACCTCGCGCTGGCCCGCAGCTTCGGCATTCAGGGCACGCCCACCCTCATCTGGGCCGATGGGGAGCGCACAGAAGGCTTCATCGACCGGGCCGCCATCGAATCCCGACTCGCGGCGACCGCCATGGGAGGCCGTCCATGAGCGCTTTCGTTCGTTTCCCCCTGATCCATCCCGCGCTCCGACTCCTCCCGCTCCTGTCCGCGCTCACCTTGGGCGGCTGCGTCTCCATGTCCGGCCTGGGCGGCGACTCCAAGTACGCATGCCAGGCCCCCGAAGGGGTGGCGTGCGAATCTGTTTCGGGCACCTATGCGAACGCGGTGGCGAACAACCTGCCGGGCCAGCGCAAGCGCGAGTCTCCGGCCGCCCCCCGGAAGCCGGAGCCCTCTACGCCTCGCACCTCGGCCCCGACGCGCACGGGACTGCCGGCTGCCGGCAGTTCGTCCCCGCAGGAGGATGGAGCGCCGCTGCGCGCGCAATCGCGCTACCTGCGCCTGTGGATCAAGCCCTGGGAGGACATCGACGGCGACCTCTATGACCAGGCCCACGTCTACGTCCAGATCGACCAAGGCCGCTGGCTGATCGACCATGTGCAGCAGCGCATACGCGATGCCAACGCGCCCCTGCGTCCGCCGCCATCGACCTCCGCGCCCTCGAACGCAAGCGAAGGCACCAGTTCCCCGGCACAGCCCGCTACAAGGCCCATTCTCCCGGCGCCGGCTCGCCTCTTGAACAGCCCCAGCGAGGAGTCGCAATGAGCATCGCCACCGACACCCCACGGCCCGAGCAACGGGGCCGCAGCGATTGGCGGCCGCTGCACCTCCCGTTCGGCCTGGGCTTCTCGCCGGACACCCCGGCCGAGCAGTTCGCCAGCTGGCTCCCCTACATGGGATACCTGGACACCGAGCGCATCTTTGCGAACCGCGACGGCATGGGCTTCATGCTGGAGCTGATGCCCCAGTCCGGCGCGGACGATCGGATGACGGAGGTTCTGGTCTCCCTCTATGCCAACTGCCCCGCCGGCACGGGCCTGCAGTTCCACCTATTCGCCTCGCCTCATATCCGATCCCAATTGCGTCGCTACGCCAACCTGCGCGTCGAGGACGAGGATCAATTCGAGAAGGCCCAGCACTGGGGCCGCCCCGCGCGCAACGAGAACCTGTTCCGTGCCCTGGCACGCCAGCGCGTGGGCCACCTGCTCGAAGGGGCGCAGAAGTCCCTCACGGCGGGCTTTCACTACACCATCCGCGACTTCCGCCTGATGCTGTCGGTCGCCTTCCCGGCCGACCCGGACAACTTGAACAAACGCGAGGAACTGCTGGCACTGCGCGATTCGATGGCGTCGACGCTGCGCTCGGCGTCGCTGCCGAACCGCGTCTGCGACGCCTCCGACCTCATCAACTGGTGCGCGATCTTCACCAACCCGGACCGGATGTCCGGCACGGACGCCCCAGACCTCAACTACGACGACGGCCGGGAACTGCGCGATCAGATCGTCGACTTCGACACCATCCAGGACCCGCACCCGACCGGCCTCACCTTCTGGAAAGAATCCGGCCCGGATGCCCTGGAGGCCCGCTTCTACTCGATCAAGAGCTTTCCGGAGCGCTTCGCCCTCTGGCAGATGGGTTCGCTCATCGGCGACCTGATGCAGCCGGCGCTGCAGTACAGCGCCCCCTTCCTGCTCACCCTGGGCGTTCAGATCCTCGACCCCAACGTCACCAAGTCGGTGGTCACCGCCAACCACGTCCGCGCCACCCAGAACGCCAAGTCGAAGATGGCCGACGTGATGCCGGACGTCCGGAAGAAGCTCGACGACTGGACAGCCGCCGCCGATGCCATAGACAACGGCGGGAATCTGGTGAGCATGTACCACCAGCTCGCCATCTTTTCGACGCCGGAAAAGGCCGCGGCTGCCCATGAGGCGGCCAGTGCGATCTGGCGCAGCCGGGGCTTTCAGCTCAACGCCGACGCCTACATGCACCGCCAGGCGCTGCTGGCGAGCCTGCCCATGACGCTGACCGAGCGCTTCCACAAGGACCTCGTGAAGATGCGCCGCGTCACGCGCAAGACGATGTCCAACGCCATCCACATGGCCCCGCTGATCGCTGAATGGCGCGGCACCCGCACACCGGCCCTGGTCTTCGGCGGCCGGCGTGGTCAGCTCATGACGCTGGATCTCTTCGACAACGACCTGGGCAACTACAACTTCGCCATCATCGGCGCCCCCGGTTCCGGGAAGTCCGTGCTGATGAACGAGATGGCCTGGTCCTACCGCGCCATCGGCGCCAAGGTCTGGATGCTGGATCTGGGCCGCTCCTTCGAGAAGCTGTGCCGCAAGGCGCGGGGCACATACATCGAGTTCAGGCCCGACGTGGACCTCTGCCTCAATCCCTTCTCCATCGTCCAGGACATCAACGAAGACATCGACATGCTGGTGCCGGGCATCTCGAAGATGTGCTCGATGCAGCACGCCCTGGAGGAAGTCCAGTACAAGGCCATCTCGGCCATGGTCCTGAAGCTGTGGCGCGAGTACGGCCAGGACCTCACGATCACCGGTCTGCGAGATGCCTTCCGCACTGGCTCCCTGGAAGAGCTGGGGGCAGTCAATGATCAGCGCATCAAGGATCTCGCGATCATGCTCAACCCTTACGCCAAGGGTGGGCAGTACGAACGCTTCTTCGAAGGCCGAGCCAACGTCGATTTCTCGAACGACTTCATCGTCATCGAGAACGAGGAACTGAAACGGCGGCCCGATCTGCACGCCGTGGTGAACATCCTGCTGCTGCACCAAATCACGGGCGAGATGTACCTCACGCGCAACCGGCGCAAGGTACTCTTCATCGACGAACTGAAGCAGCAGTTGGGCGACATCGGCGCCGACGATCCCGTGAAAGCTGCCGTAGTCGAGGAAGCGGCCCGCCGCGCTCGCAAGTATGGTGGCGCGCTCGGCACCGCGACCCAGAGCGCCGACGACTACTACGGCTCCGCCCAAATGGAAGCCGCCTTCAACTGCTCGGACTGGGTCTTCCTGCTGCGGCAGAAGCCGGAATCGATCGAGATGCTGGACCGCAAGGGCCGGCTCACGATGGACGAACCCAAGAAGCGGCTGCTCAACTCCCTGCGCACGGAGGCCGGCGCCTTCTCCGAACTCTACATCTCTTCCCCGGTGGGCGAAGGCGTGGCCCGCAACATCCTCGACCCGGCAACGCATCTGCTTTTCAGCAACAAACTCGAGGACAACGCGCCCATCGACGAACTGCGCGCCCGGGGCTACTCCATCGACGAAGCCATTGCCGAGTTGCTGCGCCAGCGGGGGCATGCGTTATGAGCCCGCGCGTCCTGTTTGTCGCCAATTTGCTGGTGAGCCTGATCGCAGTCGGCAGCGCGCTGCTCGCCTACAACCGCCTGGTCATCCTTCCGGCCCGGACCATCGGCGTCGTGGATCTCGCCGACGTCTATCGCACCAAGGAAGACGAGTTCACCCGGCGGCTCACCGCCGCGCATACGGAAGAAGAGCGCCAAGCCACCTTGCAGATGGCCAGGGCCTTCGCGCAGCGGCTGCCCGTCGCCCTGGAGAGCCTGCCAGCCGAATGCGGCTGCCTCGTGGTTCTCAAGGCTTCCGTCGCCGGTCCCACGCCCTACACCGTCGATCTCACGGCGCGTCTGCGCCAGAAGGTGGAAACGCCATGAACACGACCCCGATCCGCAGCCAGCCGCGGGGGCAGCCATCCTGGCCCATCCGCACACGGCATGCGGCCATGGATTTCCTGCGGCACATGCGTCAGCGCTGGTACCTCTACCTGCCCATCTTCGCAATCTGGGGCTTGGCCTACCTGCGCCTGTTCGTCGACGCCACGCCGCGGGTGCCGGTGTTGTTCAACTGGACACCCAGCCTGCCGTACAAGGTCGCCATACTTCACAAAGGCACCTCGGCGCTGCACCGCGGAGACTTCATCGTCTTTGCCTTCGCGGGCGAAGGCAGCCGCCGCTACCCAGGCCTTGCCGGGCAGCCCTTCTTCAAGGTCGTGCGTGGCCTGCCGGGCGACACGATCAGCGTCGCCGGCCGCGAGGTGCGGATCAATGGCCAACTGGTCGGCATCGCCAAGTCCCATGCGTTCGATCGCCAACCGCTTGAGCCGATCGCGCCCGGCGTCATTCCGCCCGGCCGCTACTACGTCCAGGGTCTGAGCCCCGACTCCTTCGATTCCCGCTACCGCGAAAGCGGCCTCGTGCAAATCGAGCAGGTGATCGGCGTCGTCGACCCGCTGTTCTGAAGGAGCCGCCATGCCCTTCCCCCTTCGCCATCCTCCTGACCATCCTCTGAGCATTGCCCGGCTCGTACGCTTCACGCGGCTACTGGTGATCGCGATTCTGGCAACGCTCATCGCCTTGGGAACAGTGGTCACGGCTCGGGCACAAACCAGCCCTGCACGAGGCCCTGCCTCGGCAACCAATGACATGCCCTTGGCGGACTACCTGGGTCTGCTACAGCAACTCGCGCCGGCTGCCGCGGACGGCGCCAAGGTCTATCTGGCCGCCTACCGCCTCCAATGCGGCCGCATGCTGACCACCGCCGAACTGCGCCAGGCCGTTTCCAAGGAAGGCGGAGATCCCGTGCTGATGGGGCTGATCCGTGCCACCAAGGAACAGGACGCTTCCCAGCGCGCCCAGCTCATCCGGCAGATCCGCTGCACCGCAGGAGGGACGCGATGAACCCGCGCATGCGCCCGCTCCTTGCGCTATCTACGTTCGCCCTGCTGACTGGAACCACGCCGGCCCATGCAGCGGATGCCGGAGTGATCGGCCCGACTTACGAGATTGCCGAACCGCATCTCCTGCGCTTCATCGAGCAACGCCTGCGCGACAAGGCCGCGAGTGGCGAGCTGCAGCGCCTGGAACAGGAAGCGCGCGCCCGTGGCGTCGATTCCGTGCGCAACCCCCAGCCCGTAGCCGACCTCGTGACCACCCAGGCGAAACGCACCTTCTACTTCGATCCGACCTACGTCCTCGATCGCAACGTGAGCGATGCCCGGGGACGGCTCATGTTCGCCGCCGGCACGCGCGCCAATCCTCTAGACGTCGTCTCCCTGTCGCGCCGCCTGTTCTTCTTCGACGCCCGCGACCCGCGCCAGGTTGCCCAGGCCCGCAGCCTGATGCTGCATTACGACGGCAAGGTGAAACCCATCCTCACGGCGGGTTCCTACCTTGACCTCATGCAAGCCTGGCACTCGCCCGTCTATTACGACCAGCACGGCCTCCTGACCAGGCGCCTGGGCATCCGGCAGGTGCCCGCCCTGGTGTCCCAGGAAGGCAAGCAGCTGCGCATCGACGAACTGGAGGTCAAGCCATGACATCCGCCCGGTTCATTCGATCCGTGGTGCTGCCGTTCCTGGCCTGCATCGCGTGGGCCCAGGCGCTTGCGGCCGGTGCCGCCACCTGCACCGGCAAGTTCCCGAACCCCATCACCGACATCTGCTGGAGTTGCATCCTGCCCATCAGCGTCGGTAGCGCACGCATCGGCAACTACGGCAACCAGGAAGACACCGACAACCCGTCCAGCCCGATCTGCAGTTGCGGGGTGAATCCGATCATCGGACTCTCGATCGGCTTCTGGGAGCCGGCCCGGCACGTCGAGGTGGTCAGGAAGCCCTACTGCCTCGTCTCCCTGGGCGGCATCGATCTCGATCCTGGCATCCCGGCACCCGAGGCCGCCCGCTTCACACGCCCGGAAGGCGATGGCGACGGCGGCAGCTTCTACCAAGCGCACTTCTACATCAACCCGGTGATGTACTGGCTGGAGGTTGTCACCGACTTCCCTTGCCTGGAAAGAGGCTCCTTCGATCTCGCCTACCTGACCGAAGTCGATCCCCTGTGGGCGGATGACGAACTGACCCTGATCCTGAACCCGGACGCGGTGCTCTTCGCCAATCCCATCGCAGTCGCGGCCTGCGCTGCCGACTGCGTGGCCGCGACCATGGGCTTCGGCATCAAGGAGATGTTCTGGTGTGCGGGCTGCCAGGGCGCGATCTACCCCATGGACGGCCATGTGCCCTACCACATGGGCGGTGTGCGCACCGCCTCGCTGCTGGCCCAGCGGCTCACTGCCAAGATGCACCGCGAACTGATCGCCTGGGGCTGGCATGGAACCCCCGGCCTGTGCGGTCCCTACTTCGAACCCGTCATGGACAAGACGGCCTACAAGACCCAACTCACCTACCCCATCCCCAACACCGCAAAGGAAGGCGGCCGCTGCTGCCAGCCCTTCGGCCGCACCACGATCATCTGGGGCGCAGGCAAGGAATACCCGGTCAAGGGCGAGGACTTCGCCTTCATGCTTTTCAGGAAAAGGAACTGCTGTGTGGGCTACTGATCTTTTTCCAGGCGGTTCCGTGATCCGCCCCTCTGCCGTACTGGCCGCTCTGCTGTTTCCCCTCGGGGCTGCGGCGCAGCCTGCGCCGGTGATCACCGACGAAGACCTCGCGAGGGTCCGGCGCGAGACGCCGACCGTCACGGAAGACGATGTCCGCCGCATCCAGCGACAGCACTCGGTCCCGGTACCCCAAGCCGGGGCGGTCACCACGCCGCGCATCGATGCACTGCCCAAGCCCCTGACGAATGCGTTGCCCAACATCGGCGACATCGCCCAAGGATATGCGCAGGGAACACCTCCCGCACTCGGTTCCGACCCAGGCCTCTTCGTGTTCGTAAGCCTGGCCATGCCCGAGTCCACCCTGGCGCGTCTCGTGGATCAGGCGGCACGCGCAAAGGCAGCGATCCTCATCCGGGGCTTCGCCAATGGCTCGCTGCGCGATACGGTCATGCGTATCCAGAAACTCATCGGCACGCGCGAGATCGCCATCCTCATCGATCCGCAGGCCTTCGACCGCTACGCGGTCAAGCGGGTGCCCACCTTCGTGCTTGCCCGGGATGGCAGCCGGCCCGCCGGTTGTGCTGGCAGCACCTGCCCGCCCCCGACCGACTATGTCAGCGCAGCGGGAGACGTGAGCCTCGACTACGCCCTCAATCAGTTGCGCCGTGCGGCGCCCCGCTTCGATTCCGACGCCGGCATCTTCCTCGCGCGCCTCAGACCCTGAGCCCAGGACGGAGTGACCACCATGCGCCGCTTCATCGTCTACTTCACCCTCGCCTGCTTCGTCACAACGCAGACCGCAGCCATTGCCGGGCCATTCGAAGAGGGCACGGCTGCCGGGCAGGCGACCAACCCGGTCGCCCGAGGCGCGGTCGGGACATCGAGCGCTTCGAGTGTCGTGCCGGGCTATACGACGACGCCTGCGGAGACGGCGTACTACGGCCAGCCCAGCCTATCCGGTGCCGCCAACGCTCGCCTTGCCGCTTGCTCGGGCAATTCCACCGACCCGGTGTGCCAGGCGCAAAGCACTGCGGCGATCTCCGCCAATACCCCGCGTACCGCCATCTCGCCCTACGACCCCTCGGTAACGACAGCCCGCAACATCGCCGACAGCCCAAACAGCGTGCTCGGCAGCCTTGCCGACTACTACTCCGGGTGCGCAGCTTCAAGCTGCCCGTCGAACGTCTTCTGCCTGGGTTCGAACTGCTTCAACACCAGCTACACCAATGACGCCGACTTCGCTCGGTCCATGACCTACATGGAGGCCGTACGGGAGGCCGGTGTCTATCTCGACACGACGAACATGCGGGTCTTCAAGGGCGAAGACAACCGCTGCCGCGACCGGCTGCTGAAGAACTGCTGCCATTCGGACTCGGCCGGCGCAGGCATGACCAACCAGAGCCTTTTCGGTACCGGATCGAGACTCGTCTTCGATGTGCTCATGAATGCTGAGAACCGACAGTTCCTCTATCAGGGCATGCAGGCGCTGCTCATGAGTGGCGGTTTCTCCGGCACGTTCACCACCTACGGCGTCACCGTGGCCGTGAACGGCGCGGCCTTGCCTGCAGGCTCCGCTGTGCTCTACGCGGGAGACAGCCTGGTCATCGCCTTTGACCCCTGGACACTGGCCATCGCGGTCGTCATCTACATCGTGATGTCAATGATGTCCTGCAACGAAGAGGAGGGGAAGCTGGCTATGAAGGAAGGGGCCGGCCTGTGCCACACGGTCGGCACCTGGTGCTCGTCATGCATCCGCATTCTCGGCAAGTGCGTCTCGTGCATCGAACACACCACCAGCAAGTGCTGCTTCAACAGCAAGCTCGCCCGGCTCATCAACGAGCAAGGGCGAATGCAGGTCGGAAGAGGCTGGGGAGCCGCCAGGAGTCCCGACTGCTCGGGCTTCACGGTCGCCGAACTGCAAAGCCTGAATTTCTCGGCGATGGACCTGACCGAGTTCTACGCCTCCATCGTGCCCACGCTGCCGAACGTGGGCAGCCTCCAGAGCAACAACGCCGCCCGCGTGACTTCCTGCTACTACGGTCAAGGGAAATGCCAATGAACCGCACCGCTCTCATCCGTTTTGCACTGGTGATCGCAGCCTTCGCGCCATGCGCACGCGCCGACGATGTGGCCCGCACTCCCGTCACCGATCCTCGTCCATTGATGTTCGCCGCCCTGCAGGCCAGCGACGGGCAAGCCCATGGCGTGCTCATCGGCGACGTTGCCGAAGCCATCACCAAACGCTTCAGCGCGTCCTCGCCCATCTACATCGATGTCTCCACGGAGAAGCGCTACGCCCAGCCCGGATGCGCACGCCTGAAGGTGTCTTTCTGGCAGGACGGCGTGAACCTGCCCGGAGCAGCGGCACCCCGGCGCCAGACCGTCGAATTCGGCATCAACTACTGCCTCGACGGGCGTCCGCCCGGCTCACTCTCGTAGGGGGTTTCGTGGAGCACCGCCGATTCATTGCCGGAATGGCCCTCGGCTTCGCCATGTTGTTGGCGACGGCCTCCCTGCCCGCTCAAGAGGCCGGACCATCCCAAGCCACGGCGCGCGCCACGCCACCCTCTACCTATTGGAGGGACCGCTGGCGCGGCTGGCACTTCTACGAAGACCCGGCCCAGGAAGACGAGCAAATTCCGCAGCCGACTCCAGCGCCATCAACTGCAACAGCGCAGCCGCAGAAGGCACGCATACCCGAGTTGGAAGAGTTTGCCCGCCTGCAGAAGACCCTGGAGGAGTACCGCAACATCGCCATCATCCGCCCGACCGAGGCCAACGTGCGACGTTACATGGAACTCGAATCCAAGGTGGTGGGCCAAGCCTCCGCCTTCGCCGACATGGCCAAGCGCGTTGCATGGGCGACGCCGGAACTGGACCCGACACTTCAAGGTCGCCCCGTCAACGCCAAGGCCCTGGAAGTCTTTGACGAAACCCAGCGCGCCGAACGCTCCCGGGCCGTGGCCCACTTGGGCAAAGACCATGTGCTGTTCTTTTTCTACAGGTCGGACTGCCCCTACTGCCACGCCTTCGCGCCAGTGCTGAAAGCCTTCCAGGCGCGGCATGGCATCCAGGTGGTCGCCGTCAGCATCGATGGCGGTCCCATGCCCAGCTTTCCGGGGGCCCGGCGCGACAACGGCATTGCCAATGCCCTGCAAGTCGCCCAGGTGCCTGCGGTCTTCCTCGCGCAGCCCTTCACCGGCCAGATCACGCCCATCGGTTTCGGCGTGCTCTCGGAATCGCAATTGCTGGAGCGCATCGCCATCGTGAGCAGCCCCGAGGGCCAGGCCATGCTCCCCAGCGCTACACGTCAGATCGCCTTGCCCTAGGAGCCGCCCATGCCCCGAATCCAACCCGCAGCCCGCCGAGTGATCGCCATCGCGCTGTCCATCGCCGTCGCGACCACCTCCGCCCCGCTCCGTGCGGGAGACCTCAATACCGAGGTCAACAACATGTTCAACAGCCTGGGCGCCATCGGCAATTACACCGCCCCCGGTGCCTTCCGTGGGCAGGCCTACAACACCTACACCGGCGGCAACCTGATGATGCGCACGCCGAGCAAGGTCTACCAACTCGCGGCCATCCAGTTCCCGAGCGCCAAGGCGGGCTGCGGCGGGATCGACGTCTTCGGTGGCAGCTTCAGCCACATCTCGGCCGACGAGTTCAAGAACATGCTGAAGAACATCACGGCCGCACTCCCTGGCATCGCCTTCCAACTCGCGCTCGAGGCCGTCTCTCCCCTGCTGGGCGGTCTCACCAAATGGGCGAAGGGCCTGGAAACCTGGATCAACAACGCCCGCATCAACTCCTGCGAAACGGCCAAGGCCATCGTCAGCACAGCGGCCGAATCCCTGGGCTACAGCTCGCAGGAGACCTGCGCCGACCTCGCCATCGAGATGGGCATGGAGAGCGACCGCGATGCGGCCCGGCGCCGCTGCTCCAGTGACCGCCCCAGCATCCTCGCTTCGGCTCGCGGTTCCGGCGACGCCAATGTCCGCAACAAGGCACCCTTCGTCGGGAACCTGACCTGGAAGGCCCTGCAGCGCACAGGCAGCTACCTGGACGACGCCGAGCGCGAGCTGATCATGAGCATGGTCGGCACCGTCATCTACTATCCCGAGGAAGATGCCCGTGATCCCGAACCCGTCGCGCCGACGCTGACCTCGATCAGCCAGCTGCTCTACGGGCAGGCGGCCGGCAGCGGCACCAACGTGGTCCAGCACATGCTGAGCTGCAACAACTACAGCGACTGCGACGTCGTCTCCCTCAACACGGCCTACAACCACACCCCGTTCACCGCCAAGGTGGAGACGCTGATGCGCTCCATCGCGGATAAGATCGCCACGCGAACCGCCATCCCCAACAACTCGGCGGAGGTCGGCTTCGTCAATCAGACCACCGAGCCGGTCTACAAGATGCTGTCGATCGGCACCAGCATCCCCGGCTCAGGTCTCGCGGACAGCCTGATCGCCCAGTACCGCGACCTGATCGCCGCCGACTATGCCTACGTCTTCCTCGATCGCAACTTGCGCGTAGGGCTCGCGGCCCTGGAGAAGGACTTCACGCTGCAGCAAACCCAACGGGAGCAAGCCATCTACATCCGCCAGCGCGCCATGGCCATGCTCTCCCAGATATCCCAGGAGAAAAATCTCCTCTACCAGAAGGTCGGTTCGTTCCGCGCGGTATCGAGCCATCTGGAAGAACTCGAGCGCCAACTGCGTTCCAGCATGCCCCAGCACGTCATGGACATGCTCGGGCAACAAGCCGCCTACATGGCGCGCTGATCCGACGCTGACCGGGGAGCGCCACCATGTGGGAAATCTATGCTTACCAGAACGCGGCCAGCCTGTTCGGGGTCTTCAACGCCGCGGCTGCCATCCATGCCTCCGGCGACTATGCATCCGCAGTTGCAGCGGTGGCCTTTTGTGGCTTCGTCGCCGCCCTCATCGCCTATGCATTCGCTCCCGACAAGCTCCAGGGTTGGAAGTGGCTGGGGACGGTCGTTCTCGTCTTCTCGATCCTGATCGTCCCCAAGGTCACGGTCGGCATCGTCGACAAGACCGGCGGCACGCCAGTGCAGGTGGTCGACAACGTCCCCTTCGGCGCAGCCGTGCTCGGCAGCCTCACCAGCACCATCGGGCACACACTGACCAGCCTCTTCGAGACGGCATTTCAGGTCATCCCCGGCCCCGGCGCCCTGCCCAGCGAGCTTCGTTACGAACAGAACGGCCTGATGTTCGGCAACCGTCTGATCCGGGAAACCGGCGGCGCGGTCTTCCAGGATCCGAACTTCCGCACCGACCTGATCAACTTCATCCACAACTGCACGACCTACGACCTCCTCGACGGGACGATCTCGCCGGCCACGTTCTCCACATCGGACGATGTCTGGGCCCTGATGTCTACGCCCAACCCGGCACGCTTCACACCGCTCACCAACACGACCGGTACGACGGTGGACACCTGCCCCAACGCCTACGTCAATTTGAGCGCCCGGATCCCCGCCCAGATCAGCCGCATCCAGGGGCAACTCGCCTTCCGGCTGAACCCCACGCTGCCTGGCACGGCCGCCGCCAGCGTGATCGCCGGCCAGATCCAGCAGGCCTACATCAAGAACAACATTGCCTCGGCATCCGCCACCGCGGCGGATCTGATCCGCCAGAACGCCGTACTGAATGCCATCGCTGACACCGGTCAGATCGTCGGGCAGAAGGTGAATGACCCGGCCGCCATGGTGCTCGCCGTCGGCCGTGCCCAAGGCGTCGCCCAGCAGAATGCCGCCTGGATCAATGCGGGCAAGACCGCCGAGCAGGCGCTGCCCGTGTTCCGGAACGTGATCGAGGCGGTGACCTACGCCCTCTTTCCGCTCTTCGTGCTGCTGCTCCTGCTCACCAGCGGCCAGGAGAGCCTGATCGCCTTCAAGGGATACGCAGCGATCCTGATCTGGATCCAGCTCTGGCCGCCCCTCTACGCGGTGCTGAACTACATGGCATCGATCTACGCGGCCTACGACATCGGCTCAGCCGCCGACCTTGGCACGGGAACGAAGATGCTGGCGTTGCAGACCGCGTCCAGCATCTACTCCCGAGCGATATCTGGTGAAGCGATCGTCGGCTACCTGTCGATCAGCATTCCCTTCATCGCCTGGGCAGCATTGAAGCGCATGGAGAACTTCGGGACGGCCATGGTGGGCGGACTCTCCGGGCTGCAGGCCATGCTGGGCTCCGCAACAGGTTCCGCAGCCTTGGGCAACACCAGCCTGGGCAACGTTTCCATGGATCAGATGCGGCTGGCGCCCAACCGCACTTCGGCGTTCATGAGCAGTTGGCAGAACGATCTCTCGGGGGACACGTTCTCCTCGAACGCGTTGACCGGACGCACGGCGGTGAGCCTGTTGCGCAACCAGGGTTTTACCTCACGGGTCGTATCGATGCGCGTGTCCGAGCAGGATGTCGAACAGGCCAGCCGACAAGTTGATGCTGCACGCGGTGAAGCCGTCGCCGCAAGCACGGAACGGTCTGCAGCGCTGTCGGAAGTGTTCTCGCGTGGGCTCAGCAAGCTGCGCTCCACGCGCAACAGCGCCGGCAACAGTTCCGCCAGCTTCGAGCAGATGGGGGAAACGCTGAACAAACTGGATCAGATCGTCCAGACGGTCTCACAGAGCACCGGGCTCAGCCAGGCTCAGGTAGCACGGCTTGCATTCGGCGCTGCCGCTCATATCGGCGCCGACGCCAAGTTCATCGGCGGGAAGTTCCAGGCCAGCGGCGACAAGTCATACCTGTCTGGCCTTTCCGCTCAGGATCAGAAAGCCCTGGCCAGCCTGAGCGGAGATCAATTGGTGGCCTTCAAGCAATTCGGAGACCGCGTCTCCAGGGACACCAGCTTCCTGCAGGCGGTCTCGAACGATGCCAGTGAGGTACGGGAAATGTCGTCCCGCCTCAGCACGACGCAGGCCCGTTCGGAACGAGCGGATGCGACGCTTTCCGATCGAATCAGTTTCGCCAACCAGGTATCAACCGCCTACTCCAAGGGTGAAGCTATCTCGATCGATATCGCCCAGGACCCACACAACATGGAGATGTTCCTGCGCTACGCCCAAACGTACGGTGGCAACAGTGCTGCGGCCCATGCCATGATGTCAGCGGAGTTGGCCCGCCAGTCACTGGGACCCACACGGATCCTGTCGGATGGAAGCAGCCTTCCCGCTTCCTTCGAGGGTATTCGTGAGCTTCATCGGCAGCAGCGGAGTGAAACAGCCCTCTCGCCGGATATCCAGAACGCCCATCGCGCCCACACCGGGGCGACGTCGCGCTTTGGCAGCAACCCCAGCCGTCCGCTTGACCGCCCCGCCGATCCACCCTCACCGATTCGCCGAGAGGTTCAGCAGCGAGCCAGCGAGATTCAGGGCACGACTGCGGCCAAGGGCGGCGAGTTCGACAACAAGGCAGGGATCGTCAAAACAGAGGATGGGACGCTGGAATCGAAGAAGTCCCTACTGGGACAGTCGATAAAGCAGATCAGAAACGATGCCAGCACCACAGCTCAAGAAGTAACCGACGCGGCGAAGGATCTGTTCAACCGCAAGTAGTACGGCTTGATCACCGATCCCATCGCCGTATCGGCACATCCCCTTTGAACAGTCCGCCAGACGAGACCCCACCTGACAGGCCGACCCACCGGGAAGCAGATCGACTGCGACGGCTACGCCCACCGACTCCAGCCACAGTTGCCGCAATCGGAGCGGTGAACAGAAGCCCTACCCCTACGGCGACAGTCCCCAAGAGCCAGTCACCCTTGCTGGCGATGGTGAAGAACACACCACCCCCAATGCCGATAGCCAAGATCAACAAGGCAAAGAACTTTCGCATACAGGTCACCTCCTGGCCCCAGCTTATCCAGAGCCGATCAGTTTGCAAGTGCAGCGCTATCGCTGCGGGCCAATGTCCAGGCGCAAAGCGCCCGTACCTGACGGACAAACCACTCCACCAAATGTGCCGTCCTTGCGACTACAGACCGAGACTGTGCTTCGCAGCCCCGAAGTTCGGGGCGTACTCCATGCCAACCGCTGCAAGATCACCAGAGATGTCGTTTTGGAGGTGTCTGGTGTTCGGCGCGAAATACTCCTTGGTATTCGACGACGCGAAGACGATGGGCACCGTCATGCCGGCTGCACGCAATTGGCTCGCAGCTTCGATGTAGGCCTCGACGATCACGCAGTCCTTCATCGACTCCTTGCCGCGCCGAGCGGGGGTACGCGGCTCATTGACGCGCCTGAACGCTCGACTGGCAACCCCGTCGTTGTGCGGCACAACCTGGGCGACTTGCTTCCAACGATCGAGCACCGGCTTGGCCCGGCTGACATGTCCGTCGAGATGGTAGATCTGGAGATTTCCTTGGGCACCAAAGGCCGTGGCCACATCGTGGATGCGCTGGGCCTGAGCCAGGAATTTCTGCAAGGCGGCTTGCGCCTCTTGTTCCACGCTCGCGACGTTGCCTGCGATTTCCAGAGTGACCTGTTCCGCCATGAGGACGATCAGGTCGGAACCCGCTTCGGCCATCGAGAGCAAGGCAAGCCCGGCATTGACGTCGCCGGTCGTGACTGTCTCGCGCGTGATGTCGCGAACCACATCAAGCACGGTGCATGTGTCGACGCAAAGCACCGGCGAACCCAGCCCCACCAGGCGGGAAACCTCCTGCGAACTCAAGCTCATGAGCGCGACTGGTCATATTGCTCGAGAAGACCGAGGGCGAATTCATAATCGATCGCCAATTCGTGGGCTTTGTCTTCGGACCAATGTTCCACCTCGACGAGCCAGCGAACGAGTTGATCGGTATCCAGGCGCTTCGATGTGTGGTGTGTCGCGATCAGGAAGGCATACCACCGCTCCCTATCCATGGGATGCGCAGCACCTGAGGACTTGTTGGCCAAGCGCGAAAAACGCCGCAATGCTGCCGCGGGTTCTGCGTCGAGCCAATCATCCAGTGATTGATGGGGAGAAGTCAGTTCAACATCGAAGCCGCTGACGCTGGCGGCAGGCGCTGCAATCCTGGCGACGAAGTCTCGCAGGATGATGTTGTACTTGGTGATACCAAGTTCACCGACATTGCGTGGAACGATGTTGGAGACTTTGTAGCCTTCTCCCTCCTGCCAGAGCACCAGGCCGGATTCGTCAACGTCATCGAGTGCATCTCGCACGAGAACGATCACGTCCTCGCCATCGCTTGCGTGACCCCGGATGTCTTCTTCCCGCTCCTGATCGTGGTGCCAGGGTTCCTGAACCTGGGCCAGGATGCCGGCTCGGATGGAGCTTGCCGATGAACGGCCTTTCAAATGCAGGTCTTGGAAGACCTCGATGCTTTTTTCTGTCATGTTGGCTGGACCAATCTGAAGTGATGGGAGTTTCCGCAAAATCAGCGTCTCCGCCGTGGCGGTGCCAGCGGTTCGGAGTGGCCTATCGTCACGCGGAGCTGCTCGGGTGGCTCTGGGTCGGAGAAGCCGTCCGCAGCAATCGCGGTATCCAGGCCTCGGAGCGCTACGGATTTCTTCGGGTCCCGTCGCGATGTCATGCCTTCATTCCACGCATGCACCATCTGCTTGGCAACCGGACGCCAGCGCGGCTCGTTCCTGGCCGCTTCGATCACTTCCTCGCCGATCTGAACCGCCGATCCGCACAAGCGCTCGACCATCTCAGCGTAGTGCCGTGGCGCGATGCCGAGCCGCGCATTGAAGAAGCGCTGCAGCGCCTTGCCCGCCACCCAGGTCTGGCGGCCGTCGATGGACAGCCCCGGCGGATCGTTCGCGAAGGGCGGGTAAGTCTGTGTCGTTACGATATCGTAGACCGGCGTGAAACCCACGTCGCCGAGCCGGGTGTAGGGCAGAGCAATGCTCTTGGCGTGGCAATCCGCGTTGCGCACCACATAGTTGGTCAACACATGCCAGCCGAATTGCTCCAACTGAACACGTAGCTGGGCGGACGGCAGGTAGGCGCGCGTGGCGTTCAGCACCTTCTCTGTGGTGGTCGCGTATTTTTCGTGGGGCGGCAGGCCGAGCAGCCCGCAGGCATCTTCGAGTCCGTGCGTCGGCGTGCCATGCTCGTCCACGTCGAAGCGTTCGGCCACCAGCACCCGGCGATCCTCGGACATGCGGGTTCGGACCACCGGCACGACATTCAGGCGCTCCAGCACCCGCATGCTGTAGAACACGTTGAAGCCGAGGTAAGGCGTGCTGTCGTCCGAGCCCTTGATGATGTGGCGACTGGTGCGTAGCGCGGGCTTGCCCAGCGGTCCCAGCGGTCCCAGTGGCTCGTCGTGCGTTTCTTCCGGCGCGATGAATGGGCACCACGCCCGAAATCGATGCGCGGGCATAGCGGCGCACCAGCACTGCGAAATGCCCGGCGGTGTTCTCGGCCGTCAGCAGGCTCTCGATCTGCAGGGGCGCCATGTCCACGCCGGGCTTGCCCCCCTCGGGCGTGACCGCGACACCACCGATGCCGCTGCCCCCGACAACTGCCAGCAGGGACAGATCTGTGCCATCGAGCAGTGGCCCGAACTCCTCGCGAATGATGTTCAGCAGATAGCCCTCGGGCAAGTTCTGGCGGAAGAACGGGTGCAGATCACGCTGCCAGCGCCATGGTTCATCACGCACCGGCATGGTCAGGCTGACGAAATCGGCCGGATCGGCGTCAGGCAGATACTTCAGGACGTACTCGTCACGCTCGCGATAGAGTTGAGCGACGGTCTTGCCGCTAACCTGAACATCGAGCTTCATGCAGAATCACCTCGACGCTGCTCGGCGAGGATGTCCTCGACCGTGCGCGCGTGTCCAGCCTTCACCAGCTTCAGGTCGTAGCCGGCGGCTTCGAGCAAGCTCACCAGCGCGGACACGCTCATGTCACCGTTGGCCAGGTTTTCCATCCGCGCCACGGTCGTACGCGCGACGCCCGCCCGCTGGGCAAGTTCATCTTGGCTCAGCCCCGCTTCTCGGCGAGCACCTCTGAGCATTCCGGCAACATCGGACAGCGTCGTCACTGTAGCCCCCAAGCATCAAATTAACCTCACAAGGCCAATAATGTAGCCCTCGGGACACAAAATCTTGAGCAACCGACTGCGATGAGTGTCCGTCAAGCCACCTCAGGCTACTCACCATGGAAGTTGCCCATTCATTTCGCCCAACGCGATCTGGACGCGATCATCCAATGTCCCGCATGCTGAGGATCAACGACAACGGATCCACCGTCGCCTGGTCTGGAATCAGGGCCGGGCTGTAGGTCCACAACTGCCACTCGTGAGCACCCGGCATCGCCTCAGGCAGTTCCTTAATTCCGGCCTTGGTTGCCGCACGTTGCATCATCCAAAGAGTCGTGGATAAATATGCAGCTTCAGGTCCATAAGCACATGATGATTGCCCAGCCCCAGCCTATCCCGTGCCACACACCCGCGCGCGCTGTCGACACGTTGCAGAGCGATCTGGCCGACTTCGTTCCGGTTGGGCGGCGACATGTTTCTTGCAACCAAGGACGGCTCCACAACAGCACGCACAGCACGGAATCCCGTTCCTCCCGTCATCCCGCTGGCGGAGCCCACCTCCAGTTGTCCACGAGGGCGCACGGGTCCGCGCCGATCACGGATAGGCTGCCACCCAGCTACAAAACAGGTGACTTGGCGATCATGTCCCAGCAGGTCACACCATCTCGCCCAAGATTTGTAGCTAGACTTGTAGCCAGCACAGATTGACGTCAATGATCTACAAAAAACACGAACAAAATCAATAGGCTACGAAACATATGAAACTTGCCACCTGGAACGTCAACTCCCTGGCCGTGCGCCTGCCGCAGCTGCTGGACTGGCTGGCGGCCAATCCGGTCGACGTGCTGGTGCTGCAGGAAACCAAGCTGACGGACGATAAATTCCCTACCCTGGACATCGGCGCGGCCGGCTACCAGGTGCAGTGGTTTGGCCAGAAAACCTATAACGGCGTGGCCTTGATCAGCCGTGAGCCGGCCCTGGATGTGGTGAAAAACATTCCCGGCCTGGCGGATGAGCAGGCCCGGGTGATCGCCGGCACGGTCGCGGGCGTGCGCTGCATCGGCGCCTACTTCCCCAACGGCCAGGCACCCGGCAGCGATAAATTTGCCTACAAAATGGGCTGGCTGGAGGCCTTGCGCGTCTGGGTGGCCGATGAGCTCAAGCGGCACGAGAAGCTGGTGCTGATGGGCGACTTCAATATCACGCCCGATGACCGGGACGTCTACGACCCCGTGGCCTGGGCCGGTCAGATCCACTGCACACCAGAGGAGCGCGCCCATTTCCAGGGCCTGCTCGATCTAGGCCTGGTGGACGCCTTCCGCCTCTTCGAGCAAGCACCCAAGAGCTGGAGCTGGTGGGACTACCGCAACCTCGCCTTCCGCAAGAATCAGGGTCTGCGCATCGACCACATCCTGGTCAGCCAGGCGCTCAGGAGTGGGGTCAGGTCTTGCGTGATCGACAAGCTGCCGCGCAAGAATGAGCGGCCCAGCGACCACGCCCCGGTGCTGGTGGAACTGGCACCGTAAGGCGGGCCGAGCCCCGTCTTACTTTGACGCGCGGGACACGTAGAGGGCCAGGGCCTTGATCTCGGCCTCGCTGAGCTGCGGGAAGGCCGGCATATTGCCCAGGCCGTTGCGCAAGGCGCGAGTCACACGATCGGCATCGGGCTTGATTTCATCCAGCACCGGGCCGACCGCACCCTCGCTTTGCGCGTCTTTCAGCGTGTGGCAGAGGGCGCAGGCGGGCGCGGCGTCCTTGATGAACAAGCGCTTGCCCAAGGCCATTTGGGCCTCTACTTGCCTGGCCTCATTGGCGGGCGCCTGCGCGCTGGCCGGCTTGGCTTGCAGCAGGCTCAACGCGCTGACTGCGGCCAGGGCAAGACCCGCGGTGCGCCCGTGGGGGTTCGTCTTGATTGCTGCAATCAACATGGCCGAGACCTGTCTGAGAAGGATCAAGCCAGCGTCACGCTGACAGCGTGATCGGCCCAGCTATTGTTGTTGTAGCCGCCCACGTTTTCCATGCGCTGCTCGGGCTGCACATTGCCGGCGGTGTCGGTGGCGCGGCTGACCAAGGTGTGGCTGCCTGGGGCCAGCTTGGCGGCCAGGGCAAACTGGCGCCAGGCGTACTTGCCCAGATCCGGGCCCACCAAGCGGGCATCGCGCCAGGTTTTGCCCCCGTCAATGGAGACCTCGACCCGCTTGATGCCATGCAAGCCGCCAAAGGCCACGCCCTGGATCTGCACCGGGCCGGCCACGCCGGGGCGCTCGGCCAAGGGGCTGTTGATCCAGGACTTGACGACCATCTCCAGCACCGAAGGCTGGCTGGGATCGGCCTTGCTGCCCGGTGGCGAGATGCGATAGCCGTGGGCCATGATCTTGGCGTCGGACTCTTGCGCGGTGAAAGCCAGGCGCTTGATGTACTTGATCTGGTTGACGCCCTGGTAGCCCGGCACGATCAGGCGCAGCGGGCCGCCATGGGCCAGGGAGATGGGTTGACCGTTCATTTCCCAGGCCAGCAAGGCCTCGCCCATGGCCTGGGCGGGCACCGAGCGTTCCACCACAATGGACTTGGGGTCCAGCCCGGCAGGCAGTGCCTCACCACCGGTGCCGGTCATGAAGCCATGGCCGGGCAGCACACCGCCCAGCAAGTCCACCACCTGGCGAACCGGCACGCCGGTCCAGACCACGCAGCCGGCGGCGCCCACCGTCCAAGGCGTGCCGCTGGGTTTGCTGGGGAAGAAGCCGCGACCATTGCCCGAGCATTGCAAGACCATGGTGAGGGTCTCGACCCCCAGGGTCTTGAGTTCGCGCAAGCTCAGGCTGCGAGCTGATTTGACGCCTTCCACCTCGAGCTGCCAGGCCTCGCGGTCGTCCAGGATGCTGGCATTGGGCGCGGGCAGATTGTTGCGCACATAAAGCTGCTCGGACGGCGTGATCAAACCCATGCCGAACACCGAGCGCTTGGTTTCCAGCGTGCTGCTGCTGTGCTGGATCAGGGCGCTGGCATCCTTCCAGGCCGCATAAGCGGGCAAAGGCTTGGCGCCGGCCGCCGCCGGCGCAGCAGAAGCCGCCGGAGCCGCGGCCTGGGCACCTGCGGCCTGGCTGAAAGAACCCAGACCCACGGCAGCCAGCGCGGTGGCGCTGCCGGCCAAGATCTGACGCCGGGCAAGGACAGGGGCTTGGGTGGACTGGGGCATGGAAATCTCCGGGGAATTTTTAGGGAGTCCGGATGGTAGCGCCACTGCGTACCAGCCTGACTCAGGTCAAGCCCTGTTGATGGCGTCCTGCGCCCTTCCATCAGCCTGATCGCAATACGCACGCCTGCCAGGGCAAATTTGATCAAAAAGGACGGCGCCCCCTTGCCCATGCCCATCGCTACACGTATTCTTTTTAATACCAAATTTACAATTGGTATTAATTTGGTAATTTTGTGGTTACTTTGGTGCTGAGCGCTCGTGCCAAGCCAGCAAAGTTGTCCCGTCCAAGATCCGCTTACACACCGTGCTGAATAAAAAGTCCAGACTCAAGCCTCCCTGCCCCCCTAACGCCGCGGGCTTCACCCTGGTGGAGTTGATGATTGCCGTCGTCGTCGCAGGCATCCTCGCGGCCCTGGCCCTGCCGGCCTATACCCAGTACATCAGCAAAAGCCGGGCCAAGGGCGCCAGCGCCGACCTGGCCGCCCTGGCCCTGAACCTGGAAAACAAATACCAGTTGCAGCTGAGCTACCCGGTCATCGAGGAAGGCGCCGCCAACTCCACCCGGCAATTCAGCGCCTGGGCACCGACGCAGGCCGATTACTTCAGCTACGCCGTGCGCAGCGATGCCAATAGCTACACCTTGTCGGCCAGGGGCAAGGGCTCGATGGCCGATTGCAGGCTGAGCATCAATCAGGCCAATACCCGGACGGCCACCCCGGCCTGCGGCTTCAGCACATGGTGAGGGCACGCGCCCGGCTCGCTCGGCGGCAGCAAGGCCTCACCCTGATCGAGCTGATGGTGTGCATCACCATCGCCATGCTGCTGGCCGCGGCCGCGACACCGTTTGCGCTGTCCTGGTCGCACCAGTCCTCCGTGCGCCAGACCCATGCCCAGTTGCGCCAGGGCCTCAGCCAGCTCAAGGCCACGGCTTTGCGCAACCCGGTCGCGGCGCGCTCGCCCGATACCTCGGCCACCCTGGTCACCCAGGCCGGCCAGTTATGCCTGCATGCCGGGCTGCCCACGGAGCTGAATTGCACGGCCGCCCTGTGGCAATCCCGAGTGCCTGCCAGCGTGACGGTGGCGGGCGCCAGCAGCAGCTGCGTGGCGCTGGACAGCAATGGCTTGCCGCTTGCGGCCAATGTGGGCAACCGTGCCTGCGCCAGGCAGCCGACTTTTGTGATCAGCCGTGGCGACGAAACAAGCCAGCTCATTTTTGATTGAACACCCTATGGCAAAGACCCGGCAGCACTATCAAGCCCCCCTGCGCAGGCCGCAAGCACAGCGCGGCATCGCCCTGATCGAAGCCCTCGTGTCCATGGTCTTGCTGGCCATCGTGGGCCTGGGTCTGGTCTACGCCCTGGGCCGCAGCCTGGTGGCGCAGAAGTACCAGAAGGCACAAAGCCTCGCCGTGCAAACCATCCGGGCCGACTTGCAAGGCCGGGGCTTGGCCGATGGCTGCCCGAGCAGCGGCAGCAACAAGCTCACCCGCAACGCCGAGCCCATCGTCGAAAGCGTCGACCTCAGCGGCCTGAGCAAAGCCTGCACCATCAAGACCGTCACCGTGGATATGGCCGGCATCAGCAAGACCACCACCATGGCCCAGGTGCGCTACGAACTCGAGGCCCAGACCCTTTTCGGTCCCGGCACCCTGCTGTTGAAGAACTGATGATGCGCAGCCACCCGATACCGAAGAGAACACACCCCCAACACCACCAACAAGGCCTCAGCCTGATCGGGCTGATGGTGGGCTTGCTCATTTCCATGCTGACCATCCTGGCGGCAAGCACGCTGTATCGCAGCACCGTCAAGACGGTCTTTGGCGAGCAGGGTTTGCTCAAGAGCGCCGTGCAAGACGGCCAACTGGCCTCCGGCTTGATGAGCGCGCAGATGGCTTTGCAAGCCGCCGGCTACGGCATCAGCGCCCCAAGCGCCGGCAGCCATTTGCTGCTCCTGAAAGACGCCAGTCTCAGCCAGGACGGCAAGAGCCTGCGCGGAACGCCGACGGCGATTGGCAATGTGCTGCAGTCGGGCAATGCCCTGGTCTGGATCTACGACGACAATCCCTCGCCAGCGCTGAGCAGCCCGCGCTGCCAGGCGCTCTACTCCGACGCGGTCAGCAAGGCCTTCTACCTCCTGAGGTCGAGCACCGCCTGCGAACCCCTGGCCACCCAGTGGGGCAAGATCGCCTGGGAGCGGCACACCTTGGTTGAAGCGTCCGTCATGCAACAGGCCATAGGCCTGAGCGCCCAGTCCGGCAGCAATTGCTGGCCCTTTGGCGGCCTGCCCGAAGCCATCAGCACTTACAGCCCGCCCGCCGCCTCGCTCAGCGTGCAACTGAGCTATGCCGGCAGCGTGCCGGGCAGCAGCAATACCTATACCAGCTGCCTGGCCAACTTCCCAGCCTGAACCATGCACCGACCCCTGCCCTCCACGCGCGCGCAGCAGCGCGGCGTCTCTACCCTGCTCTTCATTCTGCTGACCGGCCTGTCCCTGGGCGGCATGGTGTTCGGCGCGATCTCTTATGTGCGCGGCCTGCAGTCGCAATCCACCACCGTGCACGCCTTGACACAGGCCCAGCTGAAGGCCTGGAACGGCGCCGAAGTCCTGCGCCAGTACCTGTTGCAAGTCAATGCCAACGATCTCAGCAAGCTGGCCCTGAACTCGCCCGCCACATTCACCGGTCTGGACGATGTCACCGCGACCCTGAGCCAGGCCCCCAGTGATGATGCGCTCAACTGCCCGGGGGGCAAGATGCTGGCCTTCGACATCGTCGGCAGCAGCGCCGGCGCCAGCGCCCTGCTGGCCACCAGCTACTGCGTCAAGCCCGGCAAGGCTCACAACCCAGGGCCCAAGGCGGCCATCAATATCAAAGGAGATCTGGGGCTGGGCGGCAATATCGAGGTGGTGGGCGGCGATGGCCGAGCCCGTGTGGTCGTGGACGGCAAGGTCACGGGTGGCGGCAGCATCAGCGGCATCGAATTCCTGTACGCCAAAGGCGCGATTGAGTTGCAGGGCAGCACCTCCAACGGCACGCTGTTCTCCGAAAGTTCCATCGCCCTCTCGGGCAGCGGGGACTACAACAAGCTGCAGGCCATGGGGGATATCAAGCTGTCCGGTGGCGTGAGCGTCAAAGCCAGTTACAGCAATGCGGCGACCTCGCTGAGCAGCAATACCGTCATCGATCTCAAGTCCATCGGTCCCGTCACCCTGGCCGGTGCCGCCAGGGTCACAAATCTGATGACCAAGGCCTATGTGGATCACAAAGGCGCCGAAATCAGTGGCAACGCCCAGGTCCAAGGCGACTACCAGAAAAACGGCTGGGGCAGCGTGGCCAGCGGCAACTATGGCGGAGCGCTGACCGGCACCGGCGGCGCCATGGTGAACATGACGCGCAGCCCCGGCCTGCAAGTCAATCTCCCCTTGCTGACGGCAGAAACCATCACGGCGCCCACCTTCGATGCCTACCCCTACAAGGCCGTGGCCAACTATGTGTTCGAGCGTGTCAACGGCGCCACCAAGGTCAGCGTGCGCTCGGTCACCGGCATCCCTGACGGGGCCTACTTCCTCGTCGGCGAGGGCAGCAATCAAGACTATTTGTGCAAAAGCAATAGCTACAACGCCAACAGCTGCGTGGCCAAAATCTGCACCGGCAGTTCGGCCAACAACTCCTGCTTTGCCTATGACAACGGCAGCAACACATGGAGCATCAGCAGCAATATCAGCGACGGCGCCATGGCGCCAGGCGTGCTCTGGTTCGACGGCAATCTGGTGGCAGGCAACGGCGTCTACTACAACTCCTGGATCGCTACGGGCAATATCAGCACCCAGGGCAACCACCGCAGCTACGCGGTCAATTTTGCGGACTACGCCCGGATCTGCAACGGCAGCCGTTATGCCCGCACCCTGCCCAGCAATTTCTGCGTCCCGGGCCAGGCCACATTGAAGCCCCAGAGCGTGGGCAATATCTGCTTGGGTTCGGGGGGCTTGCTGAACGGCAGCTTCCGCGGCGGCAAGATCAGCCTGGGGGCCAATGTCGAGGTCTTTGGAGACGTGCTGGCCGGCGACGTGCTGGAGAGCAGCGGCAGCACCGTCATCCACGGCTATATCGCCGCCGCTGATCTGGGCACTTATATCGGCGGCAGCAAGCTGGGTGCCAGCACCCGCCTCGATATGAACAACCTCCCCGCCAGCTACACCCCGGGTGGCGGCCAGGACATCCATATTCCCGCCGCAGTCACCCTGCTCTGGTCGCGCTACCGCTGAATATCCGGGGCTGACACCGCCGCAAGCGCGGCGGCCTCCCGCAGCTTGTCCTTCTTGCTCTTGCGCCGGCCCTTCACGCCGCCATTGCCGCTTCTTTCGGCCTCGGCCAAGGCAAGACTGCTGGGCTCGAAGCCGGCAATTTGCTCGCGCGGCACGCGCTGGCCCTGGCGCTTTTCGATCAGGCGGAAATGCGCCTCGCCATTGCTCAGCTGGCCGCTGATGAAGCTCAGGGCCAGGCCCGACTCACCGGCCCGGCCGGTGCGGCCGATGCGGTGGGTGTAGTCGGTGGCCGAGCGCGGCAGATCGTAATTGAGCACCACCGGCAGATTGGGAATGTCCAGGCCGCGCGCCGCCACATCGGTGGCCACCAGCACCTGCACTTCGGAGTTCTTCAGGGCTTCCAGCACCCGCGTACGCCCGCCCTGACTCAGCTCGCCATGCAGGGCGGCGGCCTTGATGCCGGCCTTCCAGAGCTTGTCCGACACATGTTCGGTCGCGTATCTGCTCGCCACAAACACCAGCACACGGGGCCAGCCCTCCTGGGCCAGCAGATGGCGCAGCAAGGGCGTGCGGCGACTCTCGTCCACCACCAGGGCGCGCTGGGTGATGGCGGCCGCGCGCTGCGGCTCCGCGGCGAGCTCGACCCGCGCGGGATTGCGCAACAAGCCCGCCGCCAGGCGCTCCACCGCTAGCGGGAAGGTGGCCGAGAAGAACAGGTTTTGCCGCCGCGCGGGCAGCTTGGCCAACACGGCCTGCAACTCCTCGCTAAAGCCCAGATCCAGCAGACGGTCGGCCTCGTCCAGCACCAGATGGTTGACGGCGCCCAAGCTCAAGGCACGGTGTTCCAGCAGGTCGAGCAGGCGGCCCGGCGTGGCCACCACCACATCGGTGCCGCCCCGCAGCGCCATCATCTGCGGATTGATGGAGACGCCGCCAAAAGCGACCGAGATCTTCAGCGGCTGGGCCAGTGCACGGGCCAGCTCACTCAGGCTTTCACCCACCTGCAGCGCCAACTCGCGCGTGGGCACCAGGATCAGGGCCAAGGCCAGGCGCTGCGGCGCTTTTTGCTCGAAGCGCTGCCGCAAGACGTTTTGCAGCAAGGGCAAGGTGTAGGCCGCCGTCTTGCCCGAACCGGTCTGAGCCAGGCCCAGCACATCGCGCCCCTCAAGAATCAGCGGAATGGCGGCGCTCTGAATGGCGGTGGGAGCGTGGTAGCCTTGTTCGCGCACGGCGCGCAGCAAGGCGGGCGACAGGCCCAGGGTAGCGAATGACATGCAAGGCCTAAAAGTGAGGGGGCGATTTTACGGCCCGCCGTGGCCGCGGCCATGGATCCAGGCCGGATTCAATCGAACAAGCCCTGCTGCTCGGCCACGGCCTGGCCGCTGGCGCGCGCCTCGATGGCCAGCAGGCGCTGCTTGGTCTGCACCCCACCAAAGGCGGAGAAGCCGCCCTGCCCCTGGTTGAAACCGCCTCGCGCGGCCAGCACGCGGTGGCAGGGCACGATGGGCGCAAACGGGTTGTGGCCCTCGGCCCGGCCGACGGCGCGGGCCGCAGCGGGCCGGCCCAAACGGCTGGCGATCTCGCCGTAGCTCAAGGTCTGGCCGACGGGGATGCGCCGCGTCAGGGCCAAGACCTGGGCATCAAACTCGGCCAGGCCGCGTTCGTCCAGCACCAGGCTGAGCAACTCGCCCGCATCGGCCGTCTCGCCGGCCAGCAAGCGGCGCACACCGCGGATCGCATGCAAGACATCCGCCGGCAATTGCTCGCTCTCGCGCGCCGCGGGGAAGCGCACTCGCATGCGGTCGCGCGTCGCGCCTTCACTTTCTTCCGGTAGCTGCGAGCCGCAAATGCCGCGCGGCCCCCAGGCAATCGCGCAAACGCCCAAGGCCGTGCTGTAGCAATGGAAGAAGACCGACTCGTTGGGATTCATGCGCGCGAGCCTCTGCTTGGATGGGTGTTGACTCTTTCAGAGCAAGGCCGCGGCCTGGTGCCGGGCCTCATGCGCCTCCACCTGGGCCGCGATGCCGCTGCGCGACTGGCTGGCCAGGCGCGCCACCGCCCGCACATCCATGGCCTTGTACTGATGATCGGACCAGATCTGCCGCCAGCGCCGCGAACCCGCCTGGCCATTCCACAGGCCCAGGGCATGGCGCATGGCCTGGGTCCAGGGCCGGCCCGAGGCGACCTGCTGCTCCAGATACAGCAACCAATCGGCCTCCACCTGTTCGCGGCTCTGCGCCGGCCCCGCCGTGCCGAAGAAGCGCTGATCCCAGCCCGCCATCTGCCAGGGCTCGTGATAGGCCTGGCGGCCCACCATCACGCCGTCCACATGCTGAAGCTGCTCGGCGATTTCGTCATCGCTCTTGATGCCACCGTTGAGCACGATGGTCAGCTGCGGGAACTCGCGCTTGAGCTGATGGACCAGCTCATAGCGCAGCGGCGGCACCTCGCGGTTCTCCTTGGGCGAGAGCCCTTGCAGCCAGGCGTTGCGGGCATGGACGATAAAGACCTCGCAGCCGGCCGCGGCGATCTGGCCGACGAAGTCCCGCACAAAGCCGTAGCTCTCGATCTTGTCGATGCCGATGCGATGCTTGACCGTGATCGGAATGCTGACCGCATCGCGCATGGCCTTGACGCCATCGGCCACCAGGCCGGGCTCGGCCATCAGGCAGGCGCCAAACGCGCCGCGCTGCACCCGCTCGCTGGGGCAGCCGCAGTTCAGATTGACCTCGTCATAACCCCATTGCTCGGCCAGCTTGGCGCAAGCCGCCAGATCGGCCGGCTCCGAGCCCCCCAACTGCAAGGCCACCGGGTGCTCGACCTCGTTGAAATCCAGATGGCGCGGCTTGTCGCCATGCAGCAAGGCCCCGGTCGTCACCATCTCGGTATAGAGCAGGGTTTGGCGGGTCAGGAGTCGGTGAAAGGTTCTGCAGTGCTTGTCCGTCCAGTCCAGCATCGGCGCGACGCTCAGACGCCAGCGCCCGTGAGAGGCCTGTTTATCGATGGAATCCGCGCCGTTCGCGCCTGTCTCGTTCTCGCTCATTTGCTCGCTTTACTGCCCTTAGCGGGACCTGGACGCAATAATCGGTGCAACAAAACACAGATATTGCACCGATCTATGGGGCCGATTCTCGCATGCGGGCACTGCAAGAGCCGCCCCTGCTGGAGCGGGCCCGCCGGACTGCGCGTCAAAGCTCGGCTTGCACGCGGCGGCGCTGAAACTCGCTGGGCGCCTCGCCAAAATGCTTTTTGTACATGCGGCAGAAATGCGCGCTGCTATTGAAACCCCAGGCAAATGCGACCTGGGAAATCATCGGTTTGGCAGCGGCCCGCTCACTCAGCTCCTGATGGCAGCGTTCCAGCCGGGCCTGCCAGATATAGCGGTCGATGGAAATGCTCTCGTCCTCAAAGACCCGGTGCAGATAGCGCTTGGAGCAGCGCATGGCCAGGGCGATGCGGTCGATGCTGAGGTCGACCTCGGCCAGATGAGCATGCACATACTGCTTGACCCGCGCCCGCAGCACGCTGGGCAAAGTGGCATGTTCGCTGGCCTCGCTTTGGTGGGCGGCCATGGTGGAGGCCAGCAGGCCGATAACGGTCTCGCTGAGCGGCTGGCCCACACCATTGGGCAGCGCCGGCAGCTGACCGGCCAGTGAGCGAAGGAATGAGCTCAATACAGCGTACAGACCTTGGGCATTGCTGCTGCTCGCCTCGCAGGTATGCAGGCTGGGCACCTTGAAGCCGCGCAACTGCTCGCGCGGCACCTGCACCACCAGCAGGTCCATGCGCTCGAAATTGGTCACCGAATAGGGCACGCGCGGGTCGTAAAAACTCCAGTCGCCCGGGTGCAGCGTGAAGGCGCGCTCGCCCTGCTGGATCTCGGCATGGCCTTGCAATTGCAGCACCAGTTTGTAGAGCGAATCCATGGGCAGCTCGGTGACGCTGCCGCAACGCCGGACCCGATGCGCCGGCGCATGGATGCGCAACATGCGCAAGGGGCCCACATCAAAGGCCGAGATATCGGCCTCCAACTCCGGATCTTCCAGACGATCCACGGCCAGATTGCCAAAGTAATGGGCATTGATGCGGCCCCAGGCCGCGGCGCGGTCCGCACGGTGTTCGCCCCGCGTTGTGAAGTCAGAATGATCCATCGCTGCCTTGCTCCATGGCCGTTTTGCCTGCGCCAAGGGCCACACACACTTTGCACGCGCCGGGCGCGGCAAAACACTCAGATATTAGCAATACTAGTGCAGGCACCCCGGCCGGCTCATGAGGGAATACGCGAGCTACCCCGCGTTCTCGCCAAGACCGGGCAGCGCATCATGTCCGAGCCGGTTTCAGGATTCGCTGATGCACAGGTATTTGCTGTCCACATATTCCTGAATGCCCAGGAAGGAACCTTCGCGCCCCATGCCGGATTGCTTGACGCCGCCAAAGGGCGCGACCGCCGTTGAAATCAGGCCGGTATTGATCCCCACCATGCCCGCCTGGATGGCGCCCGCCACCCGCCAGACCCGGCCGATATCGCGCGAGAAAAAGTAGGCGGCCAGGCCGAACTCGCTGTCATTGGCCATGGCGATGGCCTCGACCTCGGTCTCGAAGCGGAACAGCGGCGCCACCGGGCCGAAGATTTCCTCCTTGGCCAGGCGCATCTGCGGGGTGACGCCGGTGAGCAGGGTCGGCTGATAAAAGCTTCCACCCAGCGCATGCCGCTTGCCGCCCAGCAGCAGGCTTGCGCCCCGCGCCAGGGCATCGGCCACCAGGGCTTCGACCTTGAGCAAGGCAGGCTCGTCGATCAGCGGGCCCTGGGTGACGCCCGCTTGCCGGCCTTCGCCGACCTGCAACTGGGCCATGGCCTGGGCCAGCTTGGCGGCAAAGGCCTCGTAGACGCCGGCCTGCACCAGCAGGCGATTGGCGCAGACACAGGTCTGGCCGCTGTTGCGGAACTTGCTGGCCATGGCGCCCTGCACGGCGGCATCCAAATCGGCGTCGTCGAAGACGATGAAGGGCGCATTACCACCCAATTCCAGTGACAGCTTTTTCAAGCTCGGCGCGCATTGGGCGGCCAGGCTGCGGCCCACCTCGGTGGAACCGGTGAAGCTGAGCTTGCGCACCACCGGGCTGGCGCAAAGCGCCGCCCCGATCTCGCGCGCAGCGCCGCAGACCACATTCAGCACACCGGCGGGCAGGCCCGCGCGCTGGGCCAGCTCCGCCATGGCCAGGGCCGATAGCGGCGTCTGCAGGGCGGGCTTGATGATGAGGGTGCAGCCCGCGGCCAGCGCCGGAGCGGCCTTGCGGGTGATCATGGCCGAGGGGAAGTTCCAGGGCGTGATGGCGGCGCACACGCCCACCGGCTCGCGCGTGACCAGGATGCGTTTATCGCCCCAGGGGCTGGGGATGATGTCGCCGTAGACCCGCCTCGCCTCCTCGGCAAACCACTCGATATAGCTGGCGGCATAGGCGATCTCGCCACGCGCCTCGGCCAGCGGCTTGCCCTGCTCGGCGCTCATCAACAGGGCCAGGTCCTCCTGGTGCTGCAGCATCAGGGCATGCCAGCGTTGCAGCAGCTGGGCGCGCGCTTCGGCGGTCTGCGCGCGCCAGGCCGGCAGGGCTTTGGCGGCGGCCTGGATGGCTTTTTCGGTCTCGGCCGCGCCGGCATATGGCACTTGGGCGATGGCGGCCCGCGTGGCGGGATTGTTCACGCTCTGGGTCTGGCCGCTATCGGCCGCCAACCATTGGCCGTCAATGAACAGGCCGGTCTTGAGCAGGCCGGGGTCTTGCAATTGCAGAGGATTCATCGTGAAACGATCAGTAAGGGCTGTGGGAAGAGCGGGCCGGCGCCGCGTTCGGCCCGGCCGGCTTGAACTGGCCCGCCAGGGCCGTGGCCGCCTTGACCAGCAGGCTGGTGTCCACGCCCACGGCGACGAAGGAGGCGCCGGCGTCCAGATAGCTTTGTGCCTGGGCCGGGTCGGCGCTCAGGATGCCGGCCGCCTTGCCGGCCGCGCGCACCGTGGCGATGCCGTCCAGCAAGGCGCGCTGCACCTCCGGATGGCCGGGCCGGCCGCGATGGCCCATGGAGGCCGAGAGATCGGCGGGGCCGAAGAACACGCCGTCCACGCCAGGCACGGCCGCGATCGCGGCGAGATTGGCCATGGCCTGCACCGTCTCGGCCTGCACCAGCAGGCACATCTGCTGATTGGCCTGGTCCAGATAGCCCTCGACCTGGTTCCAGCGCGAGGCCCGCGCCAGCGCCGCACCCAGGCCGCGCAGGCCCTGCGGCGGGTAAAGCATGGCGCGCACCATCAGCGCCGCCTGCTCGGCCGTGTCCACCATGGGGATCAGCAAGGTCTGCGCGCCCAGATCCAGGTATTGCTTGATCAAGGCCACATCGCCCTGCACCGGCCGCACGATGGGCGAGACCGGGTAAGGCGCCAGCGCGCGCAGCTGGCTCAGCACCGAGCGCGGGTCATTGGGCGCATGCTCGCCGTCCAGCAGCAGCCAGTCGAAGCCGCAGCCGGCCAGCAGCTCGGCCGCATTGGCATCGGCCAGGCCCACCCAGAGGCCGATCTGGGTCTGGCCGGCGCGCAGGGCCCGCAAGAACCGGTTTGTTGGCATCTCCATGCAGAGGGCTCCTGGTTCAGACAAAACGAAAGGCAATACTGCCCAGCGGCCCGTAGTCGGCATGGAAAACATCGCCCGCCGCCCCCGTCACCGGCCGGGTAAAAGAGCCCGCCAGCACCACATCGCCGGCGTTCAGCCCTTCCTCGTAGGGCGCGATCTTGTTGGCCAGCCAGGCCACGCCATGGGCCGGATGGCCCAGCACGCCGGCGGCCAGGCCGGTCTCTTCGATCACGCCGTTCTTGAACAGCAGAGCGCCCACCCAGCGCAGGTCCAGTGCATCGGGCTTGACCGGTCGGCCGCCCAGCACGATGCCGGCGTTGGCGGCAAAGTCGCTGATGGTGTCGAAGACCTTGCGCGGCGCCTTGCTCTCGCGGTCGAACTGCTCGATGCGGGCGTCGATGATCTCCAGCGCCGGGCAGACGTAATCGGTGGCCGCCAGCACCTCGCACAGCGTGGCGCCCGGGCCCTGAACGGGCTTGCCCAGCACAAAAGCCAGCTCCACCTCGACCCGCGGCGCGATGAAGTGCTTGAGCTCGATATCGCCGCCCGATTCAAAAAACATATCGTCCATCAGCGGCGCGTAGTCCGGCTCGCTGATCTGGCTGGCTTGCTGCATGGCGCGTGAGGTCAGGCCGATCTTGCGGCCCCTGATGCGCCGGCCGGCCTTCAGCTCCAAGCCCACCCAGGCGCGCTGGATGGCATAGCCGTCCTCGATGCTCATCTGCGGAAAACGCAGGGAGAAATGGCGCAGCTGGCGGCGCTCGCGGCGGGCGGTCTGCAGCTCCAGGGCCAGGGCTTGAATGGCGGCGGCGTCAAGCATGGGGGGCTTTCTTGAACAAATCGTGCAGATTGCCGAACTTGGCGTCGAAGACCTCGGCGCCCTCGTCGATCTGCAGCGTCAGGCCCAACGGCCGGCTGGCCAGCAAGGGGGCGAAAAAGGCTTTGGCAACGGCCGCCAGGGCCTCGCCCACCTGGGCGTGGACGGCGGCGCTGCGGCCCCGGCCCATGCGCAGATGCAGATAGGCGAAGTCGCGCCCGGGCTGGGCATCGGCCACCGCCGCATGGCTGGCGGCCAAGGCGAACACGCGGATGCCGCCCAAGGGAAAGACGGCTTGGCCCGCCTCATCGCTTTGCGCTTGCATGGCCAGGGCCAGCTCCTTGCAGAGCTGCTGCAGCTCGCAAGCCTGCCCCAGGGCGGGGCTGTAGAGGATGTGCAGATGGGGCATGGCTCAGGCTCCCGCATCGAGCGCCGCGCCGGCAGGCCGCGCCTGCAAGGGCTGGACCGGCAGCAAGGCATTGATCTGGCCCGTGCCCGAGCTGGGGAAGTAAGGCGTCACCACCTCGGCATGGCCGCGGTACTGCTCCCAGCCCAGCGCGCCCAGCAGCATGGCGGTGTCGTGCATAAAGCCCTCGCCATGGCACTTCTCGGCGTACTCCGGCAGCATGGCGCAGAAGGTGGCCCAGTCGCCGCGCTGCCACATCGCGACCACCTCGTGGTCCATCTGCTCCAGAAACGGGCTCCAGCATTTGTGCAGGAACTGCTCGGACACGCCGTTCTGGGCAAAGCGATGGCTCAGCGAGCCGCTGGCCAGAAAGGCCACCCGGCCGGCGTAGTCCCGCTCCACCGCCTCGCGCATGGCGCGGCCCAGGCGGGCGCTATCGGCCAGGGAGTGCACGGTGCACAGGGCCGAGACCGAGAGCACCTTGAAGTGCTGGTCCTCGTTCATATAGCGCATGGGCACCAGGGTGCCGTACTCCAGGCTCAGGCTGGTGTCGGCATGGGCGCGGGTGCGCACGCCGGCCGCGCTGGCGGCGGCCGCCAGCAGCTCGCCCAGGGCCGGGTTGCCCGGGTATTCATAGGGCAGGTTCTTGATGAAGTGCGGCAGCTCATTGCTGGTGTACAGCCCCTTGAAATGCGCCGCGTTATTGATGTGATAGCCCGAGTTGACCAGCCAGTGGGTGTCGAACACGACCAGGGTGTCCACCCCCAGCGCGCGGCAGCGCTGGCCGATGATGCGGTGGCCCTCGATGGCGGCGGCGCGGCAGCCCTTGTGCGGGCCGTCCAGCTCCGACAGATACATGGACGGCACATGGGTGATCTTGGCGGCGAGTGATAGCGTGCCCATTTGCTTTTCCTCCTTGCTTACCAGTGCGGGATGTGGTGCGCGCCCAGGGACACGCAGATGTTTTTGGGCTCCAGAAAAACCTCGTAACTCCAGCTGCCGCCCTCGCGGCCGGTGCCGCTGGCCTTGGTGCCGCCAAAGGGCTGGCGCAGATCGCGCACGTTCTGGCTGTTGACGAAGCACATGCCGGCCTCGATCTGGGCCGCCACGCGGTGGGCGCGGCCGATGTTCTCGGTCCAGACATAGCTGGACAGGCCGTAGGCAGTGTCATTGCTGAGCGCCACCGCATGGGCCTCGTCCCGGAAAGGGATCAGGCAGGCGACCGGGCCGAAGATCTCCTCCTGGGCGATGGCCATGCGGTTGTCCACATCGGCAAACACGGTGGGCTTGACGAAATTGCCGCGTGCCAGGGCGCCGCCCAGTTCCGGCGCCTCGCTGCCGCCGCAGACCAGGCGCGCGCCCTCCTGCTGGCCCAGCTCGATGTAATGCCTGACCTTGGCCAGGTGGGCGGCGCTGATCATGGGGCCGATGATGGTTTTCTCGTCCAGGGGGTCGCCCAGCGCCAGGGCCTGGGCCCGCTCGGCAAAGCGCTCGACAAAGCGGGCGTAGAGGGACTGCTGCACCAGGATGCGGCTGCCGGCGGTGCAGCGCTCGCCGTTATTGGAGAAGATCATGAAGATCGCCGCGTCCAGGGCGCGCTCGAAATCGGCGTCCTCGAAGATGACGAAGGGGCTTTTGCCGCCCAGCTCCATGCTGAACTTCTTCAGCCCGGCCGCCTGCACGATGCGTTGGCCCGTCAGCGTCGAGCCGGTGAACGAGATGGCCCGCACGTCAGGATGGCGCACCAGGGGCTCGCCGGCCTCCTGGCCATAGCCATGGACGATGTTCAGCACGCCGGGCGGGATGCCCGCCTCCAGGGCCAGCTCGCCCAGGCGGGCGGCGCTCAGGGGCGAGAGCTCGCTCATCTTCAGCACCGCCGTATTGCCGAAAGCCAGGCAGGGTGCGACCTTCCAGGTGGCGGTCATGAAGGGCACGTTCCAGGGGCTGATCAGGGCGCAGACGCCCACCGGATGGAATAAGGTGTAGTTCAGATGGCTGGGCGTGGGATAGGTGTGGCCGTCGACCCGGCTGCACATCTCGGCGAAGAAATGGAAGTTGTCGGCCGCGCGTGGGATCAGCTGCTTGGCCGTCTGGCTGATGACCTGGCCGGCGTCGCGGGTCTCGGTGGCGGCGATCTCGGGCACATGCTGGGCGATCAGCTCGCCCAGGCGGCGTAGCAGGCGGGCGCGCTCGCTGGGGGCCAGGCCGGCCCAGGCCGGAAAGGCGGCCTTGGCCGCCGCCACCGCGGCCTGCACCTCGGCCTCGCCGCCACGCGCCACCTCGGCCAGTACCTCCTGGGTGGCGGGATTGAGGGTCTCAAAAGTGCGTTCGCTCGCGACGCTGCGGCCGTTGATCAGATGGCTTATGTGGGGCATCTCGTCGTCTCCAGAGAAAGGGTGTTGGCCAGGCGGCCGATCTGCTCGATCTCGCACAGCACCTGGTCGCCGGCCTGCACATTCACCACGCCCTCGGGCGTGCCGGTCAGGATCACATCGCCCGGCGAGAGGGTCATGAAGGCGGACAGGTACTCGATCAGCTCAGGGATGCGGTGCACCATATTTGCCGTCGTACCGAGCTGCTTGAGCTGACCGTTGACCAAGGTGCGCAAGCCCAGGGCATGCGGATCGGCGACGGCCTCGGCCGCCACCAGCCAGGGGCCGAGCACCGTGGCGGCGTCGCGGTTCTTGACGCGCAGATTGGGCCGGTACCAGTTCTCCAGATAGTCGCGCACCGCGTAGTCGTTGCAGACCGTGTAGCCCGCCACACAGGCCATCGCGTCCTTCGCCTTGACCTGGCGCGCCGGTTTGCCGATCACCACGGCCAGCTCGCACTCGTAATGCATCATGGCCACGGCGGCGGGCCGCTCCGTCCGGCCGCGGTGGCCGAGCAGACTGCCCGGGCTTTTGAAAAAGACCAGGGGTTCGTCCTTGACCCCCACCGTCAGCTCGGCCGACAGCTCCTTCAGATGATCGGCGTAGTTCAGGCCCAGGGCGATGATGTTGCCGACCTCGAAAGGCGGCAGCCACTGCACCTCGTCCTCGGCCAGCACCCGGCCGTCCTCCAGCTGCAGGCCCCGCGCATGCGGGACGCAGGCGTGGACGGCACCGGCATAGACCACACGGCCGCTTCGCTGCGCGGCCTTCATACCGCCTCCTCCGCCAGCGCGGCGGGCAAGTCCAGCGGCGCCAGGCCCTCGATCTCGATTCGCGCGGTCTGGCCCACCCGCAGCAGCGGCGGCCGCGCCAGCGTCCCCAGCAAGAGCAGATCGCCCGGCTGCAAAGTCATGAACTCGCTGACGTCGGCCAGCAAGGCCGCCACGCCGCGCTGCATGCCGCCGGTGCTGGACTCGCACACGATCTGGCCCGCAATGCTGACGCGCAAGCCCAGCGCATCCGGATCAGCAATCTGTGCGGCCGGGCTGGGCCGCCCCACGGCCAGCGTCGCGTCGCGCGCCCGCAATCGCACCGAGGGCCGATAAAAGTCCCGGTGCGGCACGAAGAGATCGGCCACCGCGGCATAGCCGGCGACATGGTCGAGCGCATCGTCCGCCGAGACATGCCGGCAGCTGCGCCCGATCACGATGCCAAGACTGGCGCCCAGGCTCATGCCCTCGGCACCGTTGACACCGAGCGCGATACGCGGTGCCTGGCCCGCCGCCAAATGCGTGTGGACGGGCTTGAAATACAGCGCCGGTGCCCGTGGCGGCGCCTTGTACGGCGGCGCGAACACCGCCTCCCCCAAGTCCGCCAGGGCCTGCCTGGGGTTCAATAAAGCGCCGTAGACCTGGCCGGAAAAGCTGCCGGGTGCAAAGCCGAAATCGGCCAAAGGCGTGCGAGCGGGCCTTGCAAGGGCGGCCCCGGACCCCGAGTTAGTTGCTAACATATTAGTATTCAATGTAATTGCTAAGATGTGAGCATGTCAAGCCAAAAAATCCCACCGGGCAAGCGCGCCCAAACCCCTCTTGCAAGCGCCAGGCCCAAGGCCGCCCAAGCGCCAAAGAACCCCAGGACCGGCATCGCCCATCGCAATCTGCCCCTGCTCCTGCTGCAGGCGCGGGAAGCCGTCATCGGGCGCTTCCGCCCCCTGCTCAATGAGCAAGGCCTGACGGAGCAGCAATGGCGCATCCTGCGCGCCCTGCTGGAGCGCGGCCCGCTGGAGCCGCGCGAGATCGTGCGCCTGTGCGGCATCTCCAGCCCCAGCCTGGCGGGCGTGCTGGCGCGCATGGACGATCTGGGCCTGGTGCTGCGCGAGCGGGTCGACAGCGACCAGCGCCGGGTGATGGTGTCCATCTCGCCCAAGGCCCAGGCTCAGGCCCTGGCCATGGCCCCCACCATCGAAGCCATTTACGCCGGCATCGAGGCCCAGGTGGGCAAGCCCCTGGTCGATGACTTCTACCGCCTGCTGGACCAGATGCTTGACAAGCTCAGCCCGCCCGAGGGGGACGGCGGCACGGACCCAGAGCGCTGAGCACCGAGGATCAAGCAGCCGTTCCCCTTCAAGCAAACACGCAGGGTCCGATCCAGCAACACTGCGCCTCAGACAAAGCTGAGGACAGGCATGGAGACAAGACAAGCGCAGCAAGCTTTTGAATACCTGGTGATAGGTGCCGGCTCGGCCGGTTGCGTGCTGGCACATCGGCTGGTGAAGGCGGGGCGCTCGGTCTGCCTGCTGGAGGCCGGCCCCAAGGACGACACGCCTTTTGTGCATATGCCCGCCACCTTTGTGAAGGTGATAGGCACGGAGCGCACCTGGCTGTACGAAAGCGAAGCACAGGCCGCTGCGCAGGGCCGCAAGATGGTCGTGCCCCAGGGCCGCACCCTGGGCGGCGGCAGCTCGGTCAATGCCATGGTCTACACCCGCGGCACGCCCGCCGACTACGAGGACTGGGCCGCCCAGGGCGCGCAGGGCTGGGGCTGGGACGAGGTGCTGCCCGCCTTCAAAAAGGCCGAGAACAACCAACGCCTGGCAGGCCGGCTGCACGGCACGGAGGGCCCGCTGCGGGTCAGCGATCCGCGCTGCCGCCACCCCCTGAGCCTGGCTTTTGTGCGCGCCGCCCAGCAAGTCGGCCACAGCTATAACGACGACTTCAACGGCGAGACCCAGGCCGGCGTGGGCTTCTACCAAAGCACCACCATGGACGGCAAACGCGGCAGCACGGCCGCCACCTATCTGGCCGAGGTGCTGGGCAATCCGCTGCTCTCGGTGCGCACCGGCGCCCAGGTGCTGAAAATCCTGCTGCAGGACGGCCAGGCCTGCGGCCTGCGCTACCGCGACGCCCAAGGCCAGGTCCACGAACTGCGGGCCCAGCGCGAGGTGCTGCTCAGCGCCGGCGCCCTGGCCTCGCCCAAGATCCTGCTGCTCTCGGGCCTGGGCCCGGGCGAGCAATTGCAGAAACTAGGCATCACGACCGAGCGCGATCTGCCCGGCGTGGGCGAGAACTTCCAGGATCATCTGGAGGTCTCGGTCTACGGCCGCTGCCGCGATCCCATCAGCCTGCTGGGCCAGGACCGCGGCTTGGCGGCCATGCGCCATGGCCTGCAGTACGCGCTGTTCCGCCAGGGCCTGCTGAGCTCCACCGTGGTGGAGAGCGGCGGCTTTTTCGACACCAGCGGCGCGGGCCGGCCGGATGTGCAATTCCATGTGCTGCCCACGCTGGTGGGCGATGTGGGCCGCGAACCCCTGGCCGGCCACGGCATCTCGCTCAACCCCTGCGTGCTGAGGCCGCAGTCGCGCGGCACGGTGCGCCTGCGCAGCCCCGATCCGCTGGCGCCGATGCTGTTCGACCCCCGCTCACTCAGCGCCGAGGCCGATGTGCAGACCCTGATGCGGGGCCTGAAGCTGGCGCGGCAGATCCTGCGCGCACCGGCGCTGCAGGCGCTGATCAGCGAGGAATTGGCGCCCGCCAAAGAGGCCTTGATCGACGACGCCACGCTGGAGCGCCATGTGCGCAGCCATGCCAAGACCGTCTACCACCCGGCCGGCACCTGCAAGATGGGCGTGGACCCCATGGCCGTCGTCGACCCCCAGCTGCGGGTGCACGGCGTGGGGCGGCTGCGCGTCTGCGACGCCTCCGTCATGCCCACGCTCAACAGCGCCAACACCAATGCGCCGGCCATCATGATCGCCGAGCGCTGCGCCGAGTTCGTGTTGGGCAGGCCCTGAATTTCCAGTCTCAACAGGAGGAAGACCCATGCATAAGCATACGAACGAAGCGGACAAGGACTGCTTCAAAAACCAGGTGGTATTCATCAGCGGCGGCGGTACCGGCATCGGCGCGGCGGTGGCCCGGCAGATGGCCGAGGCCGGCGCCAAGCTGGTGCTGATGGGGCGGCGCACAGCCCCGCTGCAGCAAATGGCGGCCGCCTTGGCTCCGGCCGATGTGCTGCTGCTCAGCGGCGATGCCGCTAACGCCGCCGATGTGCGTCAGGCGGTGGCCCAGGCGAGCGAGCGATTCGGCGGCATCGACGTGCTGGTGGCCAATGCCGGCGGCCATGGCCTGGGCAAGCTGACGGACACCGACGATGCCAGCTGGGCGCAAGCCACGCGCCTGAACCTGGACACCGCCTTCGTCTGCGCCCGCGAGCTGATGCCGGAGCTGCTGAAGCGGCGCGGCAATATCGTCATCCTCTCCTCCCTGGCCGGGCATTTCGCCGGCCCCGAGGTGCTGGGCTATGTGACGATGAAGCATGCGCTGCTAGGCCTGACGCGCTCGCTGGCGCGCGACTACGGCCCGCTCGGTGTGCGGGTCAATGCCGTCTGCCCCGGCTGGGTGCGCACCGCCATGGCGGACGAACAGATGCAGGTGCTGATTCAAAAGCATGGGCTGAGGGACACCGAGGCCGCCTACCGCCTGGTCAGCCGCCACGTCCCGATGCGCCGGCCGGCCGAAGCGGCCGAGGTGGCCGATGCCGTGCTCTTCCTGGCATCCGGGCGCGCGGCCATGATCACCGGCAGCTCCTTGATGGTCGACGGCGGCGCCTCCGCCGTCGACCTGCCCACCATCGCCTTTGCAGACTGAATCGGGAGACCCGCATGCAACAGAATCAAGCCGCCCCGGCCGAGTGGAAGAACTACGAGGACTTTGCCAGCGGCATCGCCACCAACCGCCTGCCGGCCAGCCCCGCCCTGATAGGCCAGACCCTGCAGCTGAACCTGCCCGACTTCAGGCTGAGCCTCAAAGCCCTCAGCCTGCACCGCCTGCAATGGCAGGAGCAAGGCGCGCGCGGCGGCAGTGGGGAGGATGTCTACGAGGCC
The DNA here is from genome assembly GCF_014204525.1 of Roseateles oligotrophus. Taxonomy (GTDB): domain Bacteria; phylum Pseudomonadota; class Gammaproteobacteria; order Burkholderiales; family Burkholderiaceae_C; genus Paucibacter_A; species Paucibacter_A oligotrophus_A. The sequence continues at coordinate 211,261 of NZ_JACHLP010000007.1, read as the reverse complement.
GTCGAGGTCGCACCCGACACCTTTTTCATCGACCTGCTGCAGGCCGCGCGGCCGCAGGAGGCGCTGACGCTGATCGTCAATCTGCGCAGCCACCGGGTGCTGGCCGTGCGCTGCCGGGTGATCAGCGCCGACGAGGCCGCCGGCCAGCCGCGCGTGCCGCAGGACTTCTGGGTCGGCAGCCTGGGCGATGATCCGGCCCTGCTCAGCGGCCCCGTCCCGGCCCCCAGCCGCGACCTGATAGGCCTGCGCACCTTCCAGACCTACAGCCCCGAGCACACCTATGAACACAGCTATCTCAGCTCCACCCGCTATGCCTGGCAATGCCTGGTGGGCGTGCAGCGCGGCCATGGCGATGTGGACCTGGCCAGCTATTACAAGTTCGACGAGGATCAGTACATCTTCACGTTCCGCGAATTCATCATCCCGGTCGCCTCGGTGTTCTTCTTCAACTTCGCCAGCGGCCGCTCCACCGGCAAATTCCTGGGCCTGACCGGCGCCGGCGAGATCGCCAACAACCCCGCCGGCGCCTTCATGCGCCTGGCCTCCAGAACCGAATACCCGGCCGATGCGGCCCCCGTCTGAAACAAGGTTCAGCCCATGCGCAGCAATCACCAGATCATTCAAGAACATTACGCCGCCTCCGACCGCAAGGACGTGGCGGCCATGATGGCCGATGTGGCCGAGGACGTGCGCTGGACCGAGGCCGCCGGCTTCCCCTGCGCCGGCACCCATATCGGCCCGGCCCAGGTCATTGACAAGGTCTTCAAGGTGCTGGGCAGCGAATGGGAGGGCTATCAGTTCAAGCTCGAAGCCCTGTTCGACGCCGGCGAGGTGCAGGTCGGCATCGGCACTTACAGCGGCCGCTACCGGCAGACCGGCAAGGCCATGCAGGCCCGCGTCGCCCATGTCTGGCGGCTGGAGGGCGGCAAGGTGCGCGCCTTCGAGCAGTTCACCGACACCTTGCTGGTGGCGCAGGCGATGCGATAAAGCCCCGCCCGCTCCGGCCCTTCTGCCTGGATCAAGGCCGCCTTCGGGCGGCCTTGTGCTTGCTGCATGCCCACGGCAGGCGCTACCGGCTCTTGACCCACAGTGCTCTTTATTGCCGGCCACCGGCACGGTGCACCGAGGGCTCTTTGGCAGTGCGTCCACAGTCAAACCGGGGCACCAGCCCACTCCTAGGATGAATTGTTGCCAGCGATGCAGCGCCACGGCATGCCGCCGAACAGCGCTCGCCGCGGGCATCACCCTCCCCCCTTCCATTCATCCAAGAGGAGACAAAGCCATGAAGAATTCCAAGCCCCAGCACAAGCCCTTGCTGGCCCTGAGCCTCGCGCTGCTGAGCCTGGGCGCACAGGCCACCGAAGGCGGTGGCGGCATCTACCCCAATGGCAATGAGAACTTTCTGGTCGGCGCCATGCCGCCACCCGGCAGCTATGTGCTGGCCTACGCCGGCCATGACCATCTGACCAGCTTGCGCGACAACAGCGGCAACAAGATCGACCTGCCCTTTGACGTCAAGGCCACCTTTCTGGCCACCCGCATCGTGCGCGTCACCGACACCCAGGTCTTCGGCGGCCAGCTGGCCTGGCATGTCATCTTCCCGCTGGTCAATCTGAACGTCGATGTGGCCGGCAATAGGGAAAGCAAATTCGGCCTGGGCGACATCGTCTTCGGCCCCGGCATCGGCTACCACGATGGCAATCTGCACTATGTGTTCGCGCTGGACATCAATGCCCCGACCGGCAGCTACGACAAGAACCGCATGGCCAATCTGAGCCGCCACTACTGGAATCTGGAACCGCTGTTCACCGCCAGCTATGTGCAGCCCAGCGGCGTCAATGCCGACATCAAGTTCATGTACGACCTCAATGCCGAGAACTCGGCCACCAAGTACAAATCCGGCCAGGAATTCCATTTCGACTACGCCCTGGGCTGGGGGTTTGGCAATGGCTGGGTGGCCGGCGTGGGGGGCTATGTCTACCGGCAAATCACGGCGGACAAGCTGGAGGGCGCGAGCGTGGCGGAAAGCAAGGGCCAGGCCATGGGCTTCGGGCCCTCGATCAAGTACGACAACGGCAAGGGCTTTTTCATCACCGCCAAATGGCAGCAGGACTTCAATGTGAGGAACCGCGCCGAAGGCGGCGGCCTGCGGCTGAAGTTCTCCATCCCCTTCTGATTCCGGCTGCCCCGGAGGGCCGGGCGCCCGCAGCGGCGGTGCGTCTGCGCGCAAGCCCGGCTGCGCTGCCAGTCAAGCACGGGCGGCCCGCCCTCCCTACAGTGAACCCGCCCATCCAAGGAGTCACTTCACCATGCGTCCGCGCGAACTCTCACAAGAATTTCTGGCCAAGCTGGGCTTTCTGGCCCGGCTCAAGCACGACAACTTCATCGACGGCCGGCCCTGGCCCAGCCGCAGCGGCCGCAGCATCCCCGTGGTGGACCCGGCCACCGAGATGGTGGTGGCCGAGACACCCGACAGCGATGCCGACGATGTGGACGCCGCCGTCGCCAGCGCCCGCCGGACCTTTGAGAGCCCGGCCTGGGCCGGCATGCTGCCCGCCGAGCGGGAGCGCCTGCTCTACAAGCTCTCGCTGCTGATCGAGGAGCATGCCGACGAGCTCAGCGCCCTGGAGACCCTGCAAAGCGGCAAGCTGCAAGGCATCGCCCGCATGGTCGATGTGGGCAGCGGCGCGGCCTTGGTCAGGTATATGGCGGGCTGGGCCACCAAGCTGGAGGGCCAGACCCTGCAGCCCTCCATCCCCGGCCCGCCGGGCCTGCAGTACCGCAGCCATACCCAGCGCGAGCCGGTGGGCGTGGTGGCCGCCGTCGTGCCCTGGAACTTTCCCCTGGCCATCGCCTTGTGGAAGGTGGCGCCGGCGCTGGCGGCCGGCTGCACCGTGGTGCTCAAGCCCTCGGAAGAGACCCCGCTGACGGCGCTGCGCCTGGCCGAGCTGGTGATGCAGGCCGGCTTCCCGCCGGGCGTGCTGAACGTGCTCTGCGGGCGCGGCCACACGGCCGGCGCGGCCCTGACCCAGCACCCCGGCATCAACAAGATCAGCTTCACCGGCTCGACCGCCGTGGGCAAGAGCATAGGCCGCGCCGCCGTCGACAATATGACCCGCATGACGTTGGAGTTAGGCGGCAAGTCGCCGATGATTGTGCTGGCCGACGCCGACCCGCAAGCCGCGGCCCAGGGCGCGGCCATGGGCATCTTCTTCAACCAGGGCCAGGTCTGCACGGCGGCCTCGCGGCTCTACATCCATCGCTCCATCTTCGAGCCGGTGCTGCAAGCCCTGGTGGCCATCGCCCAGGGCATGAAGATAGGCTCGGGCTTCGATGCCAGCACCCAGCTGGGGCCCCTGGTGTCCAAACGCCATTTCGAGCGGGTGATGAGCCATATCGACGCGGCCCGCCAGGCCGGCGCCCGCATCCTCACCGGCGGCGAGCGCGCCTTGCCGGGCGGCTATTTCGTCCAGCCCACCGTGGTGGTGGACGCCACGCCGCAGATGGCCATCCTGCGCGAGGAGGTGTTCGGCCCCGTCGTCGTCGCCCTGCCTTTTGACGAGATCGACGAGGCGGTGGCCATGGCCAATGACAGCCCCTACGGCCTGGCGGCCAGCATCTGGTCGCACAACCTCTCGGCCGTGCACCGCCTGATCCCGCGCCTCAAGGCCGGCACCGTCTGGGTCAACACCCACAACATGCTGGACATGGGCCTGCCCCTGGGCGGCATCAAGCAGTCCGGCTACGGCCAGGACCTGGGCCGAGCCTCGGTGGAGAGCTTCACCGAGTTGAAGAGCGTTTGTATGGCGGTCTGAGCCGCCCTGTTGACGAGCAAAAAAACGAACGGAGACAACACCATGAGTACCAAGCATCTGCGTCCCCAAACCTCCCTGCCTCTGCGCCTGCTGGGCGGCTTCGCCCTGCTGGGCCTGGCCGCGGCCGCCCAGGCCAACCCGAGCTGCGGCCTCGGCAATGGCAAGCCGGCCACGGGCGAGCCGCTGGCGATCGGCGCGGTGGTGGGCAAGACCGGGCCGGACGACTTCAGCTCCGCGGCCAGCGCGGCGGCGGCCTACTTCAAGTGCGTCAACCAGAACGGCGGCATCCATGGCCGGCCGGTGGACTACATCGTGGCCGACGACCAGTGGAACCCCGAGACGGCCACCCAGGTCGCCTCCAAGCTGGTCAAGGACCGCAAGGTGCTGGCCATGGCCGGCAGCACCAGCTTTGTGGAATGCGGCGCCAACGCCAAGATGTATGCGCAGGAAGACGTGATGGTGATCGCCGGCGTGGGCGTGCCGCGCGAATGCTTCAATGCCAGGAATTACGCGCCCATCAACTCCGGCCCGCGCGTCTCGGCCACCATCGCCGCCATGTATGCGGTGCAGAAATACCAGGCCAAAAAAATGGTCTGCATCATCCCCAACATCCCCAGCCTGGGCAACTGGGCTTGCGAAGGCCCCAAGGAATGGGGTGCCAGGCATGGCGTGGTGTCGGAGACCATCGCCATCGACCCCGGCTCGGCCGACGCCACCTCGGTGATGCTGCAGGCCGCGGCGATGAAGCCCGACGTCATCATCATGAATGTGCCGAAGGGCATTCTGGTGCCCATGCTGGCCGCCGCCGAGCAGCAGAACCTGGGCAAAAAGATCCACTTCGTCTCCTCCGCCCCGGCCTATAACGTCGATGTGCCCAAGGCCATAGGCCCTTACTGGAAGGGCCGCTTCGACACCAATCTGGAGTTCCAGCCCCTGGACTCGCAGGGCGCGGACAACAGGAACTGGCTGGCCTTGATGGACAAATACGCCGCCAAGTCCGACCCGCGCGACAGCTTCGCCCAGTCCGGCTATCTGGCCGCCCGCCTGCTGACCGAGGCCTTGCTCAAGATGGACCCGAAGAAGATGGACCGCGCCAGCGTCAGCAAGGCCTTGCGTGCCGTCAAGGGTTTCCAGAGCGACATCCTCTGCAAGCCTTTCTACGTCGGCGAGGGCCAGCGCCATAACGCCAATAACAGCGGACCGATGGCCAGCAGCAATGGCAGCGGCTGGAGCGTGGCCGCCGGCGGCTGCCTGACGGCGGAGGACCCGGAGCTGGCCGATATCCGCGCCGACGAAGCCAAGATGGGCGTCCGCTGAGAACGCGAGGCCGAGCGCGATGTCTGACTATCTGCCCTTTCTGGTCTCGGGCCTGGGCCTGGGCGCGGTCTATGCACTCTCGGGCGTCGGCCTGGTCGTGCTCTACCGCTCCTCCGGCGTGCTGAACTTTGCCTTCGGCGCGCTGGGCGCCATCGGCGCCTATGTGGCCTGGTCCCTGCTCGACGCCGGGCGGCCCCAGGCCCTGGCCTGGGCCGCGGCCCTGGCCACTGCCATGGGCCTGTCCCTGGCCTATGGCCGCCTGCTGGCGCCGCGCCTGGCTCTGCGCGACCCCACGATACGCAGCATCGCCACCCTGGGCTTTGCCCTGATCGTGATGGGCTTCACCGAGTGGTTCTGGGGCGAGCAGCCCCGCCGCCTGGTGCTGCCCACCGATGCCGATGGCCTGGAGTTCGGCGATGTGCGCCTGACCTATACCCGCGTGCTGGGCCTGGCCCTGGCCCTGGCCATGATGGCCGGCATCGGCCTGCTGCTCAGCAAGACCCGGACCGGTCTGAAGATGCGCGCCCTGGCCAATGACCGCGAGCTCAGCGCCCTGCTGGGCCTGCGGGTTTTGCAGGTGGACACGGTGGCCTGGGTGCTGTCGGGCGCCTTTGCCGGCGTCTGCGGCCTGCTGCTGGCCAATATCGTGCGCCTGCAAGCCACCTTGCTGACCTTTCTGGTCATCCCCGCCTTTGCTGCGGCCATGCTGGGCCGGCTCAACTCCCTGCCCATCACCGTCGCGGCAGGGCTTGGCATCGGCGTGCTGGAGGCCCTGGCCATCACCGTGCCGGGCTTTGCCCCCTTCCGCAGCTCGGTGCCCTTCCTGGTGGCGCTGATCGCCCTGCCCTTCTTCCGCAACGATGTGCGCAAGGCCTGAGAGCCGCCAGCATGAATACCCGAGCCCCTTCTTTCTCGCCCCCCAGCTACATGAACGATCCCGCCCTCCTGCCCCCCGCCAGCGCCCAGGCGCGCTTGCAATTGCAGCAAGACCTGAGCGCCGCGGCCCAGCGGGCCCGGCGCTCCTGGCTGCTGATGCTGGCCGGCCTGGCCCTGCTGGCGCTGGCCCTGCCCGGGCTGGCCAATGCCTTCTGGATGAAGAGCCTGATCTCCTCGCTGGCCTTGTCGGTCGCGGTGGCCGGCCTGGCCCTGCTCTACGGCCAGCTGGGCCTGCTCAGCCTGTGCCAGCAGGCCTTGCTGGGCGCGGGTGGCTGGGTGGCTCTGCGCTTGAGCCATGGCTTCGGCCTGCCGTTTGAGCTCTGCCTGCTGGCGGCGGGCCTGAGCTCCTGCGTCATCGGCATGCTGGCCGGCCTGCCGGCGCTGCGGCTCAAAGGCCTTTACCTGGCCCTGGTCACGCTGATGATGGCGGGGGCTTTCCAGGTGCTGGTCAGCGCCACCGGCTTTCCCGATGGGGGCGGGGGCTGGCTGGGCCGGGTGGTGGGCAGCGAGCGCCTGATGATGGCCCGCCCCGCCCTGGCCTTGTCGGACGAGGCCTATTTCCGCTACGTCGCCGCCTGCCTGGCCGGCGTGCTGAGCCTGATCGAGCTGCACCGGCACAGCCGCGCCGGCCGCTCCTGGGCCCTGATACGGCGCGGCGAAGCGGCCGCCACCGCCGCGGGCGTCAACATCCTGCTCTACCAGACCTGGGCCTTTGGGCTGGCGGGTTTTTGCGCCGGCGTCGGCGGCGCCCTGCTGGCCGGGGGCGTGGGCCAGCTGGATGGGCGGGCTTTCGGCGCGGGCGAGTCGGTGATGATGCTGGCCCTGACCGTGGTGGGCGGCGTCTACCACTGGCTGGGGCCCATCATCTCGGGCCTGCTGATGCGTGCCGTGCCCTCCTTGCTGAGCGATTTCAATGTCAACGGTTTTCTGGCCGACATCTTTTTCGGCGCCGCCCTGCTGCACGCCCTGATCACCGCGCCGCAAGGCATTGCCGGCCAGTTGCTGGCGGCGCTCGCCGCCTTGCGCCAGCGCTTGCGGCCGGGGCGCAAGACCACAGAGGCGGAGCAGCATGATTGATATTCAAAATCTCAGCGTCGCCTTCTGGGGCGTCAAGGCCATCGACGGCCTGACGGCCCAGCTCAGCGCACCGGTGTGCGGCCTGATCGGGCCGAACGGCGCGGGCAAGACCACCCTGGTCAATCTGCTCAGCGGCCTGGTGCCGGCGGCCGAGGGTCAGGTCTTGCTGAACGGCCAGGCCCTGCTCGGCAAGACCCCCATCCAAAGAGTGCGGCTGGGGCTGCGCCGCTCCTTCCAGACCGAGCAGGTGGTGGAGGATCTGAGCGTCTGGGACAACGTCCGCGCCATGCTGGACCATGTGCCCCACGAACGCGGCAGCGTCAAAGCGCAATTGACCGAGGTGCTGGAGTTCACCGAGCTGAGCGCTGTGGCCACCCGGCTGGGCCGGCAGCTCAATCTATTCCAGCGCCGCATGGTGGAGGTGGCCAAGGCCTTGGTCGGCACGCCCAGACTCCTGCTCTTCGACGAGCCCGGCGCCGGCCTGACCGAACAGGAATCGCTGCTGCTGCGCGCCGCCATCCTGGCCATACCGCAGCGCTTCGGCGCCCAGGTGCTGCTGATAGACCACGATGTGGACCTGATCAAGGCAACCTGCAGCCAGACCCTGGTGATGGACTTCGGCCAATGCCTGGCCCTGGGGCCGACCGCCCAGGTGCTGGACGACCCCGCGGTGCGCCGCGCCTATCTCGGCGGCTGAGCCAGGATCGAATCATGTTGAAAGTCAAGAATCTGCGTTTGCAGCGCGGCGGCAAGCCGGTGCTGCACGGCATCGACCTATGCCTGCGCCCCGGCCAGATCAGCGCCCTGGTGGGCGCCAACGGCGCGGGCAAGTCCAGCACGGTGATGGCTGTTGCCGGCGTGCTGCCCATCAGCGACGGCGCCATTCTGGTGGACGAGCAGCCCATGCATAACCAGCGCCCCGAGCGGCTGCGTGCCGCCGGCGTGGCCGTCGTGCCCGAGGGGCACAAGGTGCTGGGCGATCTGTCGGTGCTGGACAATCTGCGCGTCGCCGCCGCCGCCCTGCCCGCCGCGGCGGTGGCGGCGCAGATCGAGCGCGTGCTGGCCATCTTCCCAGAGCTGCATGCCAAGCTGGGGCTGGCGGCCAAATCCCTGTCCGGCGGGCAAAAGCAGATGGTCTGCATCGCCCAGGCCCTGGTCGTGATGCCGCGCTATCTGCTCATCGACGAGCTGTCCCTGGGCCTCTCGCCCCTGATCGTCAAACGCCTGGCCGATGTGGTGCGCGAGGTGGCGGCCCAAGGGGTGGGCGTGCTGCTGATCGAGCAGTTCACCAGCCTGGCCCTGGACCTGTCGACACAAGCCTATGTGCTGGAGCGGGGCCGCCTGGCCTTCAGCGGCACTTCGACCGCCTTGCTGGCCCAACCCGAGATACTGCACAGCAGCTATCTGGCCTCGGGCCAGGCGGCAAAAGTCCAATAACAAACTAATTTATTGATTTGATCCACTGGCGAACTTATACTGCAAGCCATGCCCACCCGGCATCCGATCCGCTTCAGGAGTTCCCATGTCTCTCGGCGCCCAGGCCCTCAAGCCCAGCAAAACCGGCAAGCCCGGCAAGGCGGGAGCGTCTCCCGGCGATCTGCACAGCCCTGTGGCCGCTGAGGCGGCGCTGCGCACATTTTTCCGCATCGCCCAGGCCTGGGGCCTGAGCAATGAGGAACAGCAAAAGCTGCTGGGCTGCGGGCGCAGCACCTTCTTCGACTGGAAGGCCGGCCGCATCAAGGCCGGCCTGGACGCCGCCACGCTGGAGCGGCTGTCCCATTTGTTCGGCATCTACGCCGGCCTGCAAATCCTGCTGCCCATCCCCGAGCGGGCCGATGCCTGGATCAAAAAGCCCAATACCGCGCCGCTCTTCGGCGGCCGCAGCGCGCTGGAGCGCATGCTGGCGGGCCAGGTGTCCGACCTCTTCGTCGTGCGCCAATACCTGGATGCCCAGCGCGGCGGTGTGGCCTGATGGCTGATCTCGCGCTGTGCGAGCTGTTCTGGGCCGACTCCTGCCGCCTGGTGCCCAGCCGCTTTCCGCCCATCTCCCTGTTTGAACGCGTGGGCGATCCGGCCGATCTGGAGATCGTGTTCGCCATCGAGTCGCTGGGCAACCCACGCCTGCGCGACGAGGCCGGCGAGCTGATGCTGGTGCCGCCGGAGCAGCGCATCAGCGGCCCGGGCTGCAGCCCCATCATGGCGGCCTTCACCCATCTGAACCCCGAGGGCAGCCGCTTCTCGGACGGCAGCTATGGGCTGTACTACGCCGCCGCCTCGCTGGAAACCGCGGTGGCCGAGGTCAGCTACCACCAGGCCCGCTTCCTGGCCCGCACCCAGGAGGCCGCCATCGATGTGGACATGCGCTGCTACCGGGTCGGCGTACGCGCCCGGCTGCACGATTTGCGTGGCCTGCAGGCACACAGCCAGTACCAAGCCCTGTTCGACTCCGACAACTACGCGGCCGCCCGTCTTCTGGGCGCCCGGCTGCGCGGCTCGGGCAGCCTGGGCCTGGTCTATGACAGCGTGCGCCATGCCGGCGGCCAATGCCTGGGCCTGTTCAACCCGCAAGCCACCCAGCCCCCGGCGCGGCAGGCCGAGCATGTCACGCTGCGCTGGAACGGTCAGGGCATCCACGAGTGGTATCTGAAGTCCGACCACCACCGCATCTGACAGAGAACGGCGCGCGCAACAACTGTACACTTATACAGTCATGCAAGCCGATCTTCCCCCTCTGAATCTCAAGCCCAGCCGCGTCCATCTGAATCGCTTGATGCAGATCTGGCGCTCGGCCGGCTGGCCCAGCCAGGACGCCGTGGAAATCGATCTGCTGGCGGCCCAGTGGGTGGAATGGGCGAGCTGCGAAGGCCAGCAGACCTTGCGCCTGACGCCCAGCGGCATCCGCTTGCTGGCCGAGGCCCGCCAGCAGGGCAAACGTGCCAACAGCGCCCATGACAAGCTGGCCGGCCTGGTCGCACAGCAGTTGATGGACGCGGGCCGCATCGTCTGGCAAGAGCTGTCGCTGCGGGCCCAATTTGGCGAGGAAGCCGAGGCCGCCGAAACCCTGGCCCCGCAACAGACATTTGCCTTGCTGGCCGACCCGCCGCCCGCGGCCCCGCCCAAGCATTGGCGCATGGCGCGGCCCGATGTGTTCTCGCTGCGCAATACCTCGGTGGCCCGCTATCTGCACCCGGTCATCCACGAGATCAAGGTCAGCCGCGCCGATCTCTTCTCCGACCTGCGCAACAAGGCCAAGCACGAGTCCTACCAATGGCTGTGCAGCGAGCTTTACTACGTCTTCCCGGCCGGCACGGCCGAGCCCAAGGAGATCCCGGCCGCCTTCGGCATCTGGCTGCTGCACGGCAAACCCGAAGACGGGCAGTTGGAACTGCTGCGTCCGGCCCGCCACCGGCCTTGCGAGCTGCCCTTCCCCGTGTGGATGGCCCTGGCCAAGGCCACGCCCAGCCAAGGTCCGCAGGCGCAAGCCGCCGACCCCGAACAAGCCGGCCTGCAGGACGAGAGCCCGCGGTGAAGCCCTATACCGTGGCGGTGCGCGCCCTGTGCGAGTTCAGCGCCAAGCGCGGCGACCTGGACCTGCGCTTCACCCCCGCCCCCAGCGCGCTGGAAGGCATAGAAGGCCATGCCCTGGTGGTGGGCCGGCGGGCGGCGGGCTACCAATCCGAAGTCAGCCTGAGTGGAGAGTTTGAGGACTTGCGGGTGCGCGGCCGCGCCGATGGTTACGACCCCGAGCGCCTGCGCCTGGAGGAGATCAAGACCTTCAAGGGCCGGCTGGAGGCCATGCCGGCCAACCACCGCGCCCTGCACTGGGCCCAGCTCAAGGTCTACGGCGCCCTGCAATGCCAGGCCCTGGGGCTGGAAAGCATAGAACTGGCCCTGGTGTATTTCGACGTCAAGCACCAGACCGAGACGGTGTTCACCGAGCGCGCCGCGGCCGACGATCTGCAGGCCTTCTTCCAACAGCAATGCGAGTTCTTTCTGGGCTGGGCGCGGCTGGAGTCGGCCCACCGAGAAGCCCGCGACGAGGCCTTGCTGGGCTTGCGCTTCCCGCATGGCGAGTTCCGCGCCGGCCAGCGCGCTCTGGCCGAGGCCGTCTACAAGGGCGCGGTGGCCGGCCGCTGCCTGCTGGCCCAGGCGCCCACCGGCATCGGCAAGACCATCGCCACCCTCTTCCCCCTGCTCAAGGCCGCACCCGCCCAGGGCCTGGACAAAATCGTCTTCCTCACCGCCAAGACCTCGGGCCGCGGCCTGGCCCTGGACAGCCTGGCCAGCCTGCAAACCCCGGCCCGGCTGCGCGTGCTGGAACTGATCGCCAAGGACAAGGCCTGCGAACACCCCGACAAGGCCTGCCACGGCGAGTCCTGCCCGCTGGCCCAGGGCTTTTACGATCGCCTGCCCGCCGCCCGCCTGGCCGCCATCCGCCTGAGCACCCTGGACCGCCAGGCCTTGCGCGACTGCGCGCGCGAGCACGCGGTCTGCCCCTACTACCTGAGCCAGGAGCTGGCGCGCTGGGCCGATGTGATCGTCGGCGACTACAACTACTACTTCGACCAAACGGCCTTGCTGCACGGCATGGCTCAGGCCTATGGCTGGAAGCTGGCCGTGCTGGTGGACGAGGCCCACAATCTGGTGGAGCGGGCGCGCAAGATGTATTCGGCCGAGCTGGATCAGCAAGCCCTGGCCTGGCTCGGCAAGAGCGCCCCCGCCGCGCTGAAGAAGCCGCTGGAGCGGGTCAAAAAGGCCTGGGCCCAGCTGGCCAAGGCGCAGAGCCAGCCCTACCAGGTCCATGCCGAGATCCCGGCCCAGCTGTTGACGGCCCTGCAGCAAGCCGTCAGCAGCATCACCGAATACTGGGTCGAACACCCGGCCGATAACGACGAGGCCTTGCAGGGCTTTTACTTCGAGGCCTTGCACTTCACCCGCATGGCCGAGTCCTTCGGCCCCCATGCCTTGTGCGATACAACGCTGGAGGCGCCTGAGCCCGGCGCTTTCGCGCGCAACAAGAAGAACCTGCGCCTGCATCTGCGCAATGTGGTGCCGGCCGCCTTTCTGAAGGAGCGCTTCGAGACGGCGCACGCCATCACCCTGTTCTCCGCCACCCTGCAACCCAGCCAGTTCTATCGGGACCTGCTGGGCCTGCCCGACAACGCCGCCTGGGTGGATGTGGCCTCGCCCTTCCGGGCCGAGCAGTTACAGGTCCGCATCGCCGGCCATCTCTCCACCCGCTACCGCGACCGTGAGGCCTCGCTGCAAGCCCTGGTGCAGCTGATGGCGGCCCAGTACCGGGCACGGCCGGGCAATTACCTGGCCTTTTTCAGCAGCTACAGCTATCTGGAGCAGGCCTTGCAAGCCCTGCAGCGTCAGCATCCCGAACTGCCCACCTGGACGCAATCGCGCCGCATGTCGGAGGGCGCGCAGCAGCAGTTTCTGGATCGCTTCAGCGCCACCAGCCAGGGCATTGCCTTCGCCGTGCTGGGCGGCTCCTTCTCCGAGGGCGTGGACCTGCCCGGGGCCCGCCTGATCGGCGCCTTCATCGCCACCCTGGGCCTGCCCCAGGTCAACGAGGTCAACGAGCAATTCCGCCAGCGCCTGGACGATTTGCTGGGCCAGGGCTACGACTACACCTATGTCTTCCCGGGCCTGCAGAAGGTGGTGCAAGCGGCCGGCCGGGTGATACGCACGGTGGACGACGAGGGGGTGATCCATTTGATGGATGATCGCTACCTCAGCCCCCAGGTGCAGCAACTCCTGCCCAGCTGGTGGGGCCTCAAGCATCACGGAACATAGGCTTATGAACAAAAAGCACAGCCTCCGCCTGGCCTCGGCGCTGGGTCTGGCCCTGAGCTGGCCGGCGCAGGCCCAAACGGCACAAGACTGCCGCGACATCGACGAGGACCGCGCCCGTCTGGCTTGTTTTGACCAGGCCAGCGGCCGCAACGCCAAGCCCGCGGCCGCGGCGCCGGCTCCCGCGCCCAGCCTTGCGCCGCCCAAGGAAGGCCCCGTCGCCGCGCTGGAATCCTCCCGCCACCGCAGCATGCTGGAACGCTGGGATATGACGGATGACTTGCGCCCGCACGACTTCATCCCGCGCACCCACAAACCCGTCTATGTGTTGCCGCTGTCCTTCACCGACCGCGTCAACGAAGCACCCTTCCGTGAACAAGGCCTGGTCGCGGGCGGTGTCAACACCAACCAGGAGCCGGCACGGCTGCAAGGCCTGGAGAGCAAGTTCCAGCTCAGCCTGAAGACCCGCGTCTGGCATGGCCTGATCGGCTCGCACGGCGATCTCTGGTTTGGCTACACCCAGAGCTCGCGCTGGCAGGTCTATAACGGCGCCATGTCGCGCCCTTTTCGCGAGACCAATTACGAGCCCGAGGCCATCTTCGCCTTCAAGACCCCGTATGAAATCTTCGGCTGGAAGGGGCGCATGAGCCATCTTTCGCTGACCCACCAGTCCAATGGCCGGGCCGACCCACTGTCGCGCAGCTGGAACCGGGTGATCGCCGAGTTCGGCCTCGAAAAAGGCGACTGGACCCTGCAGATCCGCCCCTGGTGGCGCATCCCGGAAAGCAGCGGAACGGACGACAACCCCGCCATCAGCGACTACATCGGCCGCGGCGAAATGCTGCTGAGCTATGGCGCCGGCGGCAAGGTGCTGACCCTGCAGGCCCGCCACTCCCTGCGCGGCGGCGCCAAATCGCGCGGCTCGCTGCAGCTGGAATGGGCCTACCCCCTGGCCGGCCAGCTCTTCGGCTATGTGCAACTCTTCAGCGGCTATGGCGACAGCCTGATCGACTACAACTTCCGCCAGACGCGTTTGGGCCTGGGCGTCTCCCTGGTCGAGTGGTTATGAATATCGGTATGACTTTTCGCATGATGAAGCGCGCCGCGATAAACCGAGCGCGTGAAGCGCGATAAACAGTTGGGCTGAGACTTGCTCAGCATGCAAGAGAATTGCGCCAACTGTAAACGGTGGCGTTCAGACCGTGATGTCGACGTCAGTCAGCGTCGGGGCATCGCCCTCGATCACGCCGTCGCGGAAGAACACCGAGCCGCCCACCGTGCCGGTACCGCGCGCCTGGACCCGCCCGCCGCCGGGAAGTTCCAGCGTCGCCACGCCGTCAACGATTGCGATCACTTTGCCGACCTGCAGGGCCGGATTCGGAAGTAGGCGCCGGAACGCCGCAAATAAGTTAGACACGGGTTTCGACTCCCAGGGTTTGCCAGACTTCGGGGAAGCCGGCGTCGACTGCCACGCTTCGGACGATGCCGGTGCGAACGTCGGGGCCGTCCGAATACTGGACGACCTTGCCGGGACGGAGGATGCCGGTCTGAGCCAGCACCGGCAGCTTGAGCGAGGCCAGCACCGACCGGCCGCCGGCGGAGAGTTCGGCAATGCCCCGCATTCGGGCCGCAGTAGCGTGGACGATCAGCGGATCCGTGACCATGGGCGCCAGCTGATCGCCTGCAGTCCCGCCGATCGTTACCCGGCCCCGCACGCCAGCGCGCGCGCCCTGCACGAAGATCCGGTTGAACGCGGGCTTGCTGATCCAGTCGAGGCCCTCCTGGGTCACGACGGCGCTGGGCAAGGCCACGCCGCCGGCCAGATCGCCCCACTTCCAAGCGGCCACCGGATAGCGCGGCTTGATGTAGAGCGTGCGGTCCTGGGCGTGCGGCTGCACGTAGGCGCCGACAGCTGCAGCAATCGAGTTCAGGGCGCCCATGCGCGAGCCCTGGAACGACCAGGCCCCGGCGGGCACCAGCCAGTTGTCGATGCCCCAGTCCACGGTCCAGCCGGTCGTCGCCAGCGCATCCTCGGCCAGTTGCCGGGCCGTACGGTCGGCGGGTGTGCCCAGGTTGATCGGCGGGCTGTAAGGCGCGTCAAGCTCGGCAGACCGGCCACGGCCGCGCAGGGTCAAGCCGCTCTTACCGTGGGCCCGAGCGCGGCTCAGGCTGTCGGCCATCACGCGGTAGATCTCGCCGTTGATGTGGGCCAGAAGCTCCACCGGGTCGCCGCCGGCCGCTGGCGTCACCAGGGCCAGGGAGGAGCCCGGCAGCGAGGCCGAGAAACCCCAGGTCCACGAGTCAGCGTCCAGGCTCAGTGCCATGCCGTCGACTGGCACGGGTGTGCCGTCCACCAGGGTAAGGGAAACGTTGTTCTGCACGATGTAGGTCCTCCGAACCGGGACGACGATCTGGGTTGCCTTGCCGCCGCACTTGAACTCGATCAGCGTGTCGGTCGAGGCCGGGGTTTTGAACTCCACCACGACCGCACCGCCCGGTGGCGGGCGGTAGCAGACATGAGGCTCGGGGCCAGGCGGAACCCAAGGCACGATGACCGAGGCGCCGGGATCGGGCAGCTTGCCCAGCTGCCACGGGCTGCGTTCGTCCAAGCCTAGGCCGCTGCCTTCACCCCACAGTGCCCGGGTCGCCAGCGACCGGCGATCGCCCTGCCCCCAGGTGCCCAGCTGGTCCTCGGCGATACGGGCCAGCTCCTGCCAGCGGCTGAGTGTCAGGGCTGAGCGCTGCTCGGCCAGGGCCCATGCGGTCGACTTTGCAGCTCCCGCCCTGGCCGAGGCCTGCCACCCCGGCCCCGAGGCTGCACCGCGGCCCTGGCCGATACCCCAAGCGCCCGCAGCCTGTGGGGAGGCACGGCCAGGCCGGTCCCAATCCGCTCGCAAGCCTGCGGGATTCGGGCGCCCGGGCGCCCAGGGCAGGCCTGCAGACGTGCGGTAAGGCGTGGACTCGGCGGTGGGCAGCGAGGCGCCCTGGCTGCGCTGCTGGCCGGGCTGCCATGGGTTGCTGGTCTGCGCGACGACCTTGCGCCAGCTCGGGCCCGGCGCGGTGTCGCCCTGCAGGGCGATCACGGGCGGGGAGAACATGATGGCGATCGAACCCGAGGCGTCGCCTGGGCTGAGCCCGTCGTCAGGCTGGCCGAACACCAGATTAACCGGGTGCGACGTGTCGAGCAGCCGCCTAAATTTGAGGTCGTTGTCGGCCATGGCCTACTCGCTGAACACTGCCGACTTGATCCGAACCAAGGAGCCGGGCGCTCCTACATAGGAGTCCAGCACCAGGCCGCCCGGGCCGGCGATGAAATCGAGCAGCACCAGGCCCGCGCCATTGACAAGGCGGCCCCATGTGATCTGCCCGCCGCCGATCCGAGCGCCCTGGACGTTTGGCTCCAGCGTGAGCGTAGAGCCCGAGACCGTGCCAGAGGGGTTCGGCAGAACGATCACGACCTGCAAGGCCTCGACGGTCACGTCGCCAGGTGTCGCCGGCCACTGCCCCGAGTACAGCCAGAACTCGCCAGGCGACCCTCCGCCATCGATGGCGGCCAGTGTCGCGGCCAGCCGCGCAGACTTCCAGGCGAGGGTCGGGTAGAAGCTCATGGGATTGGCTGAATCCGGTCTTTCACTTCGGCATTGAAAACACCCGTGTGATCGTGGGACAGCACGAAATAGCCGTCGGGCGCAGCGGGCAGGTTCTCGAAGGCATAGGCGCCCGTCACGGGGTCGGACCACCCCTCGCGCACCATGCGCGCGCTCTGCCGGTCGAACAGCCGCACGCGGCGCGACACTGGCACGTCGGGCGTGCCGTCGATGAACACGGTGCCGGCAATTCTGTACGGGCCAACATCGAAGCCGTAGCGGGCCTGGCCGTAGCGGGCCCGCCCCGGGCCTCCTGCAGGCCAGGATGTCGGCAAACGAGCAGACCGGCCGGCTGCCCGTATTGCTGGCGTAAGCGGAGACTCGACGGTGAGGGCCACCGCGGAGAGCGTGTTGCCCACCAAACCCTGCCCTGCCCCGAACGTTGGGCCGAACACGGTCCATTGCTGCAGGTCATTGGAAGCAGACACCCACGAACCTGCCAGCGGCCCCGTGTACTCAATGCTGCCAAAAAGCAGGGCGACCTCAGCAACGACGGTCGGCACGCCGAAGTCGTATGTACCCTCCGCGACTCGCCCTGCAGGCCCAGGAGAACCAGAGTTCCAGGCAGTCGCCGGGTCCCCATCAATCGCACGCAGGCCCACCTCGGTCACGTCTTGACTATTGACGGTGAACGTGCCGCCCGGCACGGTCAGATCGGGCCCGCCCGGAACCCCGCGCAGCTCAAGATCCCGCAGCCAGGTGCGCCCGTTCGGGTTACCGGTGAGGAGGTTGACTCTCCAGTATCTGTATGCGCCCATTGTTTACGCCCACGGGCCCGAAATATCGATCAGCAATCCCGCAGGGCTGGCGTAGACCCCGCCCGGGCTGCAGGGCACTACGAGAAACGTGCGATCCGACCCCGCGAGGTTTGTCAGCTTCCGCAGTCTCATCATGACCGCGATGTTCCCAAGGGCCGCGGCAAAACCTCGTACTTCGCCGCGGATGGGGTTCTGGAACGGGGCATTGAGTTCTGACAGGAAGACCGGCATCCGAACGACCAAGCCGTTATCGACCGGGCTCGGGTATCCCGGCGAGTTGCCGCCGCCGGAGGTCGAACCGTTCTCCCCGATCAGAGCGAAATATGTCGACCCACCGATCCCGTTGCTTGAGCGGGCGAGCAGCGCAGATCCGTCCTGAGACGGGGCCGCCCCCAGTTGTCGGGTGCCTCCCAGGCCGGCCGCGTTCAGGCTGAGGTCATACCCTCCAGTGAGGATGCACCCGAACGGGTCACCTGCTCGGTACGACGCGATGTCCCCAAACCCCAGGCCGGCCAGGGTGCCGTAGCTGGTAAAGGTGCTTACGTCACCTCCCGGGAACGAGTCTGTGAAAAGGTAGAACGTCCGAGAATCGCCGACCAGGATCCAGCGGTATACCTTTGTCGAGTTGCCGCCCTTGCCCCAATACTGACCGCCAGCAGGCCCGACCGCACGCCCCGAACCAAAGTCCACATCGGTCATCGACTCGTACATATCCGCTCGGGCGATATTGTTGCCCGGCATCGCTGCCCCCGCATCGTCAATCCGCAGCACCATCGCCGTCGCAGCCGGATCCATGCGCTGATAGACGGCCTTGGTGTTCCCATTCGCGAACTGCTTGGCCCAGCCCAGCGGCGCCCGCTTGACCGAGAGCGTTCCTGCGGCCGAGCCGTTGGGCACGCCAGTCGCGTCGAACGTGAACGTGTTCGCATTGACAACGGTGATGCGCTGGCGACCGTTCAACGCAGCCTTGTCGGTCACGCCGGCGATCAGGTTGACCGAGTCGTCCGGCAGACCGTGTCCCGCGCAGCTCGCAGTGGCGAGGCCGCCGCTAACCGTGATGCTCTGGACGGTCTTCAGGTTGTAGCCGTTGATCAGGCATGCGTCGAGCACGCCGATAAGGGAGCCTGCCGCGTTGTTGAGCGTCGGCGCGCCGGCGTCGGTGGAGTCGAAGTAGACGACGGAGGTGGGTGCTGGCATATCTTTGGTCCTTATGGGGTGTCCACATCGCCGCGCACGGCGAGGGTAAAGCTATCGGAAGCGAGCACCGGGGTGCCCTGTTGAACCACGCGGGCGAGCCACAGCGGTGCGGCTGCCCCAACTGTGTTGAGGCGGAGCACGTTGTCCACGCTCCAGCCGGCGTTGAAGCCCCTTTTGTCGAGCTTGAAATAGGGCGTGCCGGTGGCGGGGTTGATGGGGTTGCAATCGCTGGCGGTGTTGCCCACGCCGATTTGGCCCAGGTGCTCGCCGATGATCGTGAAGGAGGTCGAGCCGTTGAACCTCAGCGCCCAGCGCTCCGTCACCGCCCCGGCGTTCTGCACCTCGACCGGGTAATTGATCGTGTCGAACGTCGGGCCTGCCGCATTGCCGATCTGGTTGTCGGACCAGGCTCCCGTCCACGTCTCCTGGTCGAAGAAAAGCGACACGCGGGCGGCCATGTCGCCCACCAGCAGGGCTGAGCTGACCTTCGAGCCCGCCGGATAGGCGCGGGACAACGGGCGATTGAGCTTCACCAGGCCTGAGACCTGCACGTCGGTCATCAACGCGGCCTCCTCGATGCGGTCGCGGATCTTGATCGGTTGCGAGGCCGGCGCGGCGGTGAAGGTGACGGTACCTGCTACCCGGTCCACGGTGTACCCGCCCACGACCGCCGCCCCGTTGGCGCCGATGACCGTGACCTGGCCGACGTTCGGGCGCCCCAGGTTCACGGTCTGCCCGCTGCCCACGGTCATAGGTGCCGAGGTCTGGGTGTGGTGGATGACAGCCACGCCGCCGTTGCGAAACACAGGGACGCGGCCATCGCTGGGCAGCCGCACAGGGTCCAGGCCGAGCACCGTCGAATCCAGTGGGACATAACTGTAGGCGACCGCGTTGTAGCGCAGCGAGTCCGCGCGAACCTGCCCCGTGAACCTCAGCGACACCACGCCGGTCTCGTAGTTGATCGAGCCGGAGGCGATGCCCGTTCCGGTGACTTCCCCAGCTGCGTTCGCTACCCCCGAGACGTTGCTGCCGCCGGCGGTCTTCCCCAGGATCGAGAACCCGCTGGGGGCGACCGGGGCCGCAGCGATGCGGAAAGTGATCACGTCGACCAGGCTCGCGCCGACGCGCGCAGTCTCTGCCGGGGCCGCCGACGCAACCCAGTCCGTCACCGCGTTCTGCAGGCCAGGCGCCCAGGAGTCCAGACGCACATAGCCAGGGTCGACAACAACGCGGCCCCGGGGCGTGCCTCCGCCGGCGGCGAGCGAGGGGTTCTCGCCCAGCAGGCCGTCCGCGCCAGAGCACATGCGGGTGCCGCCGATCTTGAACGCGACGACCGGCGAGAGCGTCTTGCCCGTGCCGGGCCGGCAGCCGATAGACAGCGTGTCGAGCGAGACGGTCTTGGACGCGGGGGCGCTGGTGCCCGAGACCCAGCTCGCCACCATGGCGAAGCCCTGCTGGAATGGGCTGCCGGCATTGAGGACCGGCACGGTCACGGTGCGCGTTTCGACGCCGGTGATCGCGGTGCGCTTGGGGCCGGACGGGGTGCCGTCGATCGACACCTCGGCGAACACCGAGTCGCGCTGCGATTGCGAGAACGCCTTGACGAACGTCAGCGCGCCGGTCGCGTAGTTGATCGTGCCGACCTGGATGCCGGCGTACATGATCTTGCCGGCGCCATCGTCTGCGACCCAAATTCCCGTGTCGAATGTCGAGTCGACGCCGGGGTGGACGCGTTGCGTGCCGCGCACGCTGATCGAGGCCTTGAACGAGCGCTGCTTGACCGGCAGGGTGCCGACCAGAGTCGTGCTGTACTCCGCACCGGCGTCGGTGAAGGCCCCGAGCGTGTAGTCGGCGGGCGTGCCTCGGGGGGACGTTATGAAGTTCAGCGTGATCTGGGTGCCTTTGGGCGGCAAGACCTTGGGCAAGAACCTCACGATGCCGTCGGAGTAGCTAACACCCCCGTCCGCGTCGCCGCTCAATACCCCGGCCGCGCCGGTGTCCGTGGCGGTCTTCCCGGCCCAGGTCACCGTCAGCGTGCCGGGCGAGATGCCGGCCCCGGGGCTGGCAACCGCAAGCAACACCTCGGCGCTGGATGACGTGACCGCAGTTGGCGCGGTCGGGAGCGGCTCGCCGTTGGCGGTGGCCGTCGCGCCAGGACTCTGCAGCGGCGCGGCAGCCACGGCGGCAGCGGGCGCCCAGGCCAGCAGGATCGCGCTAGGGACATCCGGTAGCGACCCCAAGGTCAGGCTCAGCGTGCCGGTGCTGAAGTTCAGCGAGCCCGCGCCGAAGGAAGCGTCGGCGCCTCGCACGGCGCCAGACCCGTCTTCAGAGAGCACATACCACCGCCCCTGCGAGCGATAGCTGACCTGCAGGCTGCCGGGCGCTGGCGCAGGCGTAACGGGCAGCACCCAGGTCAGCCGGCGGGTCGCGTCCGTCACGGGGATGCCGACCGACTCGGAAGCAATCTGAACCGGCGCGCAGGGCGAGTAGGTCGCCGACACATTGACCGCACCCGTGCCGAACAGGTTGGTAGCCAGGGAGGCGATGCCGTTGGCGTAGTCGACGATGCCGACACTAACGGCCCCGCTCATCAGCTTACCGCCCGAGTCCGTCAGCACCGAGCCAGAGACGGTGAGGCGCAGCGAGCCGGGCAAGATGCCGCCGCCGATGTAGAGGGCGCTGGCCGCCGTGAAGACCACCGCTGCGGCAGTGATGGTGATCGGCTCGACCGTGCCCGCCTGCAGGGCCGCCGACTGCTGGTTCATTCGGGCGTCAGCGATGCCGACTTCGGTACGGCTGGACGGCACGAGGGGCACGAAGATGCCGTCGGCGGAGATCGTCCGGTCGCCTGCGCCCACCGGGGTCAGCAAAGGCTTGACGCCGTAGTAGCGGGCTGCATCGGCCACCGTGGTCCCGTAGACCTTGGCCTTGCCGGCGGCGTCGCCAGAGTCCGTCCGACTTGCTTGGTAGCCCCGGTGGTCGGCGCGCAGCTGATCGCTGACCGACATTGTGACGATGGCGCGTTCAAAATCGCCTTTGTCGTCGGTGAATGTCCGCTTCGTTGCCGTCCTGTCCAGCACGCGCAGGTACTGCTCGAACTGGGTAGGAAGGCCTTCATTCGAGCGCACAAGCAAGGTCTCACCGACCGATGGAACGGGGGCCTCGACGCGCTGCACCACGGCAACGGTCATCTGGCCGGCGATGTGGTCGCCGAAGAGCTGGCCGGCATAGGCCGGGCCTTGGATCAGGTAGGACTCGATCCGGTTTTTGGCGGCGTTTCGAGTATCAAACGCATCGTTCGTCGAGAACAGCAGGCACGACACGCCGGGATCGTCTGGCTCGTCGGCAATGATGGCGTGCGCGCCCATGAACACATCGCGGCTCGCTGTTTGCACGCTGGCAAACACCTTGCGGAGAGCAACACGGCCGTAGACATGATCGAGCTCCGAGACGTCGGGGAACAGGTTGTTGCTGACACCATCGGCCACCACGATGCCGGTGGCCGCGCCGCCCCCTTCAGGCACGTCGGCTAAGACCTGGCTTGCCAGGATCTTGATGTCGTTGTCGAGAATGGGCACGTCAGATCTCCATGAATTTGAGGGTGGCGGTATGGGCGTCGTCGGGCTGCACATCGTCGAAGTGCTGCACTGGCCTGGCCACCATGACTTCGCCGTCCTGGTGGCGCCAGATCACGGTGCGCGCCATGCCGCGTAGGGTCAGCGTCATTTGCTGGCCAGGTTGATCGGCCCAGGCCTTGAGAAGCTCGATGGTGAAGCGCGGCATCCAACTGGCCAGCGCCACGGGTGGCTCCAGCGTGATCGGCCGGCCGCCGCTGCGCGCCTGGATACTGATGATGGCGGCGCCCGTCAGCGAGCGCTCGACCGACTGCGCCACCGGATGCCAGGCGGTTTCGTCTGACCAGTAGAGGTCGCCAGGCAGGGCCACCGAGGTGGTGCCGACAGTCAGGGTGATAGGGCTGCTCATGATCAGTTCGGGTTGCTACGCTTGGCCAGCGTGGAAAGGTGTTCGACAAAGCTCTGGATGGCGCCTGCGCCCTGGTCGTCGGTGGGCACGGTGCCGTGATAGCTGCCGTTGAGCGTCAGGGTCACGTTGACATGCACGACACGGGGCGCGGGCGCCGGCGCCGGCGCCGGCACCGGGCGTGGGCTGGGCGTCGGCGCAGGATCTGGCCGTGGCGGGCCGGGTGCCGGTGGGGGCTTGGGCCCGAAAAGGGAGTAGCCGGCATTGCCGTTTCGCTCCGCCGGGTCGCGGGCCCTCAAGCTGGCCTGGTGCTCGGCCTGCTGCTGCCGCTCTTCTTCTTCCAGCTCCGGGGTCTTCTTGATGAACTCAGAGCCATCGGACAGGCCAGCCCGGAAGCGCGCATTCTGGTTGGCTGCCACATGGTCAAAGTAGTAGCCCTCTGGAATCTTGAGCTGGCCCCCCATGGTCTGGCGGTTGCCATTGGAGTCCAAGGTGAAGCCGTCCTTGTCGACGTTGAGGCGCTTTCGCTCCAGCGCCAGAGCCTCTTCACGTGCAGCATTGGCCCGCTTGATGGTGGCGTTCTGACGCTCCAGGGCGGCGGTCTGGCTTTCAATCGACCCGGTCAAGGAAGCGGCGGCCTTGGCGCCTTCGGTCATGCCATTGACGATGGCCCGGCCGGCGTTTTCGGCCGAGAGTTCGACACCGCGCAATGCCGCCTCTGTCTTCAGCGACTCGCTGGCCACGCCGCCATTGGCCTTGATGGCGGCCTCGGCGTACTTAAGAAAACCGTCTTGCAGCTCGCGAGCAGTCGCGGTACCAGAGCTGCGCATGGTCTCGTAAGCAGTTCGGAACTTGGTTGCCGTCTCATCCAGGGACTTCTGGCTGGTTACGCCCAACACCTTCATGGCTTCGGCCAAGCTGTTGATGCCCGGCTTGGCCCGGTCGAGTTCGTCATTAAGCGCCTTGGCGCGCATGCGAGCATCGTCCAGCAACCCGTCTGTCACTTTGTCGCCGAGCTTGCTGCGCAGCGATTCGATGCGGGCTATCACCGCGTCTATGGACTTTTGCGAGTCAGCGCTATTGATGGCCTTGCTGATGCTGGCGCTGAGTACAGTGCCGGTGTCAATGCCCTGGGCCTTCATGCGATCCAGGCCAGCCACAACCGCCTCGATGTCGTTGAGCGCGCTGACTGAGGCCTTGGACATGCCGCCGCTGATTACAGCAAAGTCCAGGCCGGCGCGCTGGATGGCTTCGCGCAATGTTGCATCCATGACCTGGGCGGTGCGTTCCGTCTCGCGCCCGACAGCACTGAGCGCTTCGCGAGCGGCAGTCTCCAGTGCCTTCAGCTCCGCACCGGCCACACCGCGCTCGATCGCGCTTTTGAGTTTGGCAGCCGCTTCCTCGGCCTGTTGTTCCAGCACCAGCATGCTGGCGCGAAACTTGGTTTCAAAGGCCAGCAGGTCCTGGCCTTTGAGTGCATCCGCCCAGGCCTGCTGGAACTGCTCGGCCGACAGCTTGCCATCGGCCTTCAGCTTGTCCAGCACGGCCGCAGCGTTCTGGATTCCAGGCAGACTGGCCAGGTCGAACTTCTTGCCGATCTGGCTGATGGCCTCATCGACGTTTGTGCCCTTTTTTGTGAGCTCGTCAAACTGGGCAATCAGCCCGGCGCCGGCCTTGGATACGCCAAACAGCGCGTTCTCATGGGCCTTAGCCAAATCCATTTCCCGCTGACGCAAAGCCTGACGTTCTGCCAGTTCCTTGTTCAGCGCGGCTTCCTGCGCGGCCAGCTCGGCGGTGCGATCTTTGTATCCCATCAGCTTGGCGGCGCTCTCGCCTATCCAGGTGCCGATGTCCTTGAAGTTCGTGACCAGGCCAACCAAGGTAAAGGCTCGCAGACCCGCCAACAAACCGGCAAAGCGGCTCACGCCAGCGCCCGCACCGACAGCCGCTGCTTCGGCGCCTTTCATGGCTGTCGCACTGGCAGCTACCTGTACGGCGGCCGCCTGCGCTGCCGTGCTGACACCCATGAAGTGCTGTGCGAGACGCAAGGCAATGAACCCGGCGCCGGCTTGTGCAACATCGCCCAACAATCCGATCAGCCCATCCAGATTCTTCGCCAGCAAATTGATCGCCTGCGCAGCGGTCTTGCTAGCACCCGAGGCCTTGTCGGTTTCGCCGACATAAACCATCCAGGCCGTGGACAGGTTTTGCAGTGCGCCACCAATGGTGGGCGGTAGCTTGGCGAACTCGGCCGCCACGCCTTCGCTTTGCATGCGCATCGCCCGCAGCACAGCCTCGGCGCTGAGCTGGCCTTGCTCGGCCATGCCACGCAGCTCGCCCTTGGTGACACCCAGGCCGTCGGCCATGGCTTGAGCCAGGCGCGGCGCCTGCTCCATGATGCTGTTGAACTCATCACCGCGCACCACACCCAACTGCAGACCTTGCACCAGCTGGGTGATGGCTGCGCTGGCCGAAGCGGCGCTGCCGCCAGTGATCTGGATCGCCTGGTTGATGGTCTGGGTCAGAGACAAAGCCATTTCCTGGCTCATGCCAGAGGCCTTACCGATCTCCAGGATCTTGGTGAAAAGCTGAGCCGTGGCGTCCAGATCAGAGCGCGTTTCTATCGCCACCTGCTGCACGCCTGCCAGGGCCTGCTCGAATGCTTTTCCCTCACCCGTAACGAGCTTGATGCGGCCCGCCAGGCTGTTGTAGGCGTCCGCCGTGCGGGCGACGTCACCAATCATGGCGCCCAGGCCACCCAGGCCTTGCAGTGCCAGGTAGCCGTTCTGCACGCGTTGCAACTGCTCGCTGATGGAGCTGACACCCTCGCCCACCGCGCGGTGGGTGCGCACCATGGTCTCACCCGCTGCTACAGAGCTGGCCGCAGCACTCTGGTAAGCCGGCGCCAGGGCGGCCGCGTTCGCACGAGTTTGGGCCAATTCGGCGGCCAGACGCTGTTGAGCGGCCTGGGTGCTGGTAGCTGCCACCCCATGACGCTGTAATTCAGCGGTAGCCTCGGTCAGCGCAGCGTTTTGCCGCTGCACCGCCTGACGCGCGGTATCAGCGGCAGTCTGCAGCTTTTGCAAGGCAGCGGCCTCTTGGGCCGTTGGTGGGCCAGCAGCGGCAATCTGCCGGCCAAACGCCTCGACTTCTTTCTCGGCAGATTTGAGTGCTGCCGCTGCGGCGACTGACTCGCGTTTGAGCCGCTCGAAGGTGTTCAGCGCCTCTTGCTGCTGGGCCAGCTCACGCAGCTTCTGTGCCGCTTGCTGGGCCTGCAGCTGAAGGTCGCCCTTCAACACCTTGGCCATATCGTCCAGGCGAACGGTCAGTGCGGCCACGGACTCCTGGCCCTGCACGCCGGCCTTGATGTCGATACCGATGGAGTGGTTGCTGCTCATGCTGTGCCTGGACGATGGGCGGGGCCTTGTTTAGAATCTGCCCATGCCCCGCCTCATCGCCTTCGTGTTATGCCTGTCGGTCCTGTCGTTTGCAGGGTCGTTCTGGCTGGGCGCCGCATTGATGGGAATGGCCGTCGTACTGACAGCGGGTTATGTGATTTGGCTGCTGGGGCAGATCGTCACAGTCCAACCCGCTCAGTTGCCACGGCGCACCCTGCGCCGCTAAAAGCCGGGTCGTGTGACCCGGTGTGGTTTCATCAAACCATCGTGGTCCGATAAAAGCGGCTGATGCCCGCGCCGATCTTGGTCTGGTCGGCCATCAGGGTGCCGGTCACATCCAGCTGTCCGAACTTGCCGGTCAGCAGGCCCAGGCTCTTGGTCACGCCCTGGCTGGCGCGCCAGATGTCCACCACCACCGGCTTGCCTTCGTCGGCCTCATTCAGGCCGCCGAAGCGCAGTTGCAACTCGGCGGCCTTGGTGGTCAGCGCCTCCAGCACGGCCTGACCGGCAAAGCTGTAACTCAGCTTGGCGGCGTCGCCATCCGTCACGCCAGGCGCGTTGTCGTAGACCCAGATGCCCTCGGGCCGCACCTCGTAATTGCCAGCCGCAGCCAGCGGTGTGCCAGGCGCTGTGTCCTTGGTGATCACCACGGACGACAGCAGAACATGAGGCAGCGGGATCAGGCCACCGCGGTAAAGCGTGATTGGTTGATCCGCCGCAGTGCCCGCATCGGTTTCAGCAACAGTGGACAAGGTGGCACGCGCCAGATTGACGACGTTCAAATCGGCCAGGGCGGCGCTGATCGTGACATCGCTGACGCGGCGCACCTCGGCGTAGGTACCGCCGCCCAGGCGTGTCAAGTCCGGTTGCTTCTGCACGTCTTCGGCATGGGCCAGCTCCAGGTTCAGCACATTGCCCAGCGGCAGCATCAGGCCGGTGCTGCCGTAGGCACGGGCATAGAGCTGGCCCACGGTCAGGGCAGGTTTGTAAACCTTGCGGGTGATCACTTGCGGAGTTGGCATGGAGAATTCCTTGGTTTGAAGTAAGACAGTTGGGTTACTGGCCGCTGCTGAAGATCGTCTCGACCGTGAAAGCCAGCGGCACATACATAAAGCCCTTGCCTGCGCTGCCGCGCGGGCCAGGGGCCAGTTGCATGGGCGTGGCGGCATTGGGCGGCTTGAAGCCAGCCAGCGCGGCGCCTGCCCGCGCGATCAGTTCCCCGGCTTCCTGGCGCGCCGCCGCGCCGTGGCGGGCCCCGGCGACGTTACGCACCGCGACCACGCACAGCCAGCTGTGCTCCAGCCGAGCCTTGCGGCCCAGGGCCCCAGCCTCCAGCACCCGAAAGCCGTTCCAGATCACATGCACGGCGGGCACGAGCTGGCTTTGTTCCTTCACGTCGGCCAGCTCGGCCTCGGTCAGCACATGGACGGCTGGCTGCAGGCCGGCCAGCGCGGCCTGGAGCCGGGCCACGATGTGAGGCTCCGGCGCCAGGAAGTTGTTCGGGTGGACTGCGCTCATGCTCAGCGGTAGCCGGCGAGGCTGTCGTCGGTGATGTAGCGCGGTGAAAACGAATGCATCACCTCGCATTCGCCCGACACCGCGCCGGTGATCTGCGGGCCCGGCTCGCCACCCCAGGGGCAGGCCAGCACGGCCTTGCCCGCAGCGATGGCTTCCAGATCTCGCTGGGCGGTCTTGAAGCGCACGAACACCTCATGCTCGGGCGCCACCTGGTCATACAGGTAGTAGCGCGCCACGTCGCAGGCCATGCGCACCAGCAGTGGCGGCGGCACCAGCTCGGTCGCGGTGGGTTGCTGTGGCGTGGGCGCCGGCTTTACGCAGCCGAGCAGCGGCAATGCATAGACCAGGCCGACGTAGCCGTCGATATGCGCCTGGGCGTCGGCCAGCATGCGCTCCAGCTTGGTGGCATCAACCACCACAGCGCCCGCGCCGGCGGTGAGCTGGATCAGCTCCAGTTCACCAAAACGGTCGATCATGTCCTGAACGGTGGCGTAGTTCATCGCGGGTGCCCTGCGCTTAGGCGTTGCGGTGAGTGACGATCTGCGCCTCGACCAGTTGGCCGGCCGCAGCAGCACCCAAGGCACGGGCGCAGTGCACCGTGGCGGTTCCCACTGCAGCGCGGCCAGAGCCGTCCGCCGCTGGCTTGAGGTAGTCGCCAAAGGCCACGGCCTCGGACACTTCGACCGGGAAGCTGTAGCGAGTGACGGCCTGGAAGGCTTCGTTGACCGCCGCTGCGCTCTCACTGATGCCTTGGCTGTCTTTGACACCGCCAGCGGCCGTGGCATAGCCACCGTCGTAGGCGACGAATCGGTTTGCGGCAATGGCCACCATGGCCACGATGGTGATGGCATGGCTCTTGTCGTACTGGCGGCCGCTGTTGTTTTGAGAAGGCATGGTGTGGGGCTCCTAACGTGGGCGTGGGATCAGCGCTTCTTGGTGGGCTTGTCGGCAGGCGGCGTGCTGGGCGTCTGTGGCTCTTGCACTTGCTCCTGCGCGGGCGTCTGTGGCTCTTGCACTTGCTCCTGCGCGGGCGTCTGTGGCTCTTGCACTTGCTCCTGCGCGGGCTCGGTGGCGGTGGACGCAAGCTCGGCCTGCACGCGCTCACGCTCGGCCTGGAAGGCGGCAGCGTGGCGCTGGGCCGCGTCGGCGGCGGCCTGCTTGTCCAGATCGTCCCGCGTCGGATCAGCGGCCGCGCCGCTGGCTTTCAGGGCCTGGGCATCGTGCTCGCTCAAATCAGGCAGGGGCTGGCCAGGCTGGATGACGACTCGGGCACCATTCACGACTACGGCCGTGGCGACCAGGGCAATCAATAGCGTCATTGCAAAGTCCTTTCTATGGGTCAATCGCTTCGCTGGGCCACCCCGTGGGCAACCGGGCCCACGGGGTGCCAGCAGGCCCGTGAGGGCCTTGCGGCGGCGGCGAGGTGTTACTTCGGATTGGCGAACAAGAAGGCGGCGTTGTTGTAAGCCACGTTGGCCTGGCGCTCATAGGTGGCGCCGTAGATCCAGCTCTTGGCGCCAGGGTCGTAGTACGGCGTCTCGGCGAATGGGTGGCCTTCCAGCACGTTGGTGAAGCCAAAGGCCGGTTCGGCCAGGCTGATGTCGCTGCTGCCGCCAGCACCGATCTTGGGCACATAGGCCAGCACGGCGTTATTGCCCCAGACGTCGGAGCCCACGCCATCGCTGCCAATCACCACCGCATCGCCGACCTGGATGGTCTGCACATTCAGAATGGTCTTGAGCTGATCCAGCGTGGCCGGGCCCATTTGCGTGCTGGGCAGGTAGCTCTTCACCTCGGCGTTGGTCTGCAGCGCCTGGGCAGCATCAGCGCTCAAGGTGAGCGTGTTGGGGCGCTTGCCGATCTTCTTGCGGATGGTCTCGGAAGCCGCACGAATGTCGGTCACCGGCGTGCCGGTCGCGGCACTCCATTTGGTGGCGCCGGCCAGGGCCAGCACATGGCCCGCCGCGTAGCTGCCCACGGTGGTGGCCAGGCCCGCCACTTCCAGCTCGTAGTCCAGCAGCAGGATGTCGTTGGCCGTGGCCATCGCGATACGGCTCACATCCAGATAGTTGCCCACGTTGAGCTTGCGGCTTTCGTCGGCTTCGCGCAGCAGCTCACGCGGGATCGGCACCTCCACGCTGTACTGGTTGACGGTGTAGGTCTTGTCGTCGTAGCGAATGTCCACGCGCTTGGTTGCGCTACCGGGCGCGCGGCGCAGGTTGTAGCGGCGCAAGCGCTCATCGCCAGCCTGGGCCAGCGTCACGGCCGACAGCGTTTGCGGCAGGCGCGGGAACAGCGCCTCGGCAATGAAGGTGCCTTGGCCCAGACCCAGCAGCAGGTTGGTCAGGATGGGGTTTTGTTTCAGGCGAATCTCGGCGGGCGTCATCATGGCGATGCACTCCTTTTGTGTGGGTATAGAGGTGGGTCAGGTGCTCAGGCGGCGAACGAGGTCACGGCGCGCAGGGCTTCCGAGTAATTGACCTTGTGCTGGGCGGCATAGGCGCGTGCGGCCTGGTCGATTTCGGCATCGCTCTTGCCCTTGGCGCCGCCGGCCTGGGCCGTGGCATTGCCGGGCGCGAACTCGCCGAACTGCACCTTGGGCGCGGCGGCCGTGATCAGGTCTTGCAGCCATTGGCCCGGGCTGAGCTTGCGCGTGGTATTGCCTTCGCTGAACTCGACGGGCGCGGCTGCGTCCAGCGCCACCAGCGTGGCCACGGCCATGTCCTTGTCCTTGGGCAACAGCCGGCCGGCCTGCACCTGGGCCTCGGCAAAGCTCACCAGCTGCGCCTTGCGGTCGGCCCGGGCCTTCTCGGCAAACTGGACGGCTTGTGCCTCGGCGTCGGCCGCCTTCTTCTTGGCCGCCTCGGCGTCGGCCTGGGCCTGAGCGAGCTTGGCGTTTGCCGCGTCGAGCTGGGCCTGGAGTTCCGTGGTCATATCGTCTTGCTCCTGAGTGGTTGGGGTGGGTTGAGTAGATTGAGCGATGGGTTCGGAGAACGAGACTGCCGGGGCCGCCTCGGAAAACTGAACGTCCTTGAGCCCCTTGACCGCCGGCGGCTGCGCGCCGAGCCAGGCCACATGGCGCGGATACCAGATGCCCGGCTTGGGGTTGGTGGTGTCGGTGGGGTGATAGAAGGCGGCGCTGCGCTTCTTGAAGCGGCCGGCCTGCACCATCTCGGCGAACTGCGGTTCGACCTGGTCGTGCTCGGCGATCTTGAGTACACCGTCTTCGGCGACCAGGCGGCGCACCCAGCCATAGGCGGGATGGTCGCCTTCGGGGTGGCCGACGGTCAGCGGCGCTTCGTGCAGGGAGGGGTCGTAAGCCGCAGCGGTGGCGGCTACGTCGGCATCGGTGATGGTGTAGACCTGTCCGTTCTCAGCGGTGCGGGTGCCGGAGCGGAAGATCTCGATGCCGTCGGGCAGTGTGGGGTTGGGCTTGGCGGCTTGCATGCCCCCAATGTCGTGCCGGGCGGGCGCCGGGGCCGAGTAAAACGCTTTAGTGTTTTTGGGCGCTGGGCTTCACAGCCGGGCGCAAAGGAATAGGCCGCTGCGCAGCAGTCCTAGAACGGGAATGGCCAAGCCTGACCGCGTGCACGCCTGACTTCCAGCGATCGCTTATTGGCCGAATCCTCGGCGGCGTGGCTGTAGTCATCATCCGGATTTAGCGGGGTCTCGGGGGCTACGCGGATTGCGTAGACCAGCACCGGGGCGGGGCCAAAATGCGAGTGCGTGATTGTCGTCACCCGCATGCCGCGCCAAGGTAGGACAAGACGGCGCGATTCATCGCCCTTGCGTGGGTAGCCCAGGGTCAGCACCACACGGTCAAATGTTCGGTGCTCAAGGCGGCGGCGCCAGTGTGGCGAGCAAAGGCGATATTCCTCGACCTTGGTCCCGTTCTTGATGGCGTCGAAGTACTCCGCTTTGAGAGGCAGCGTCAAGTCCATATTCAGTTCTCCTCCAAGCCAGGCAGGCGGGCCTGGCGCGCGGCGAACTGTTCGCGCTGCCAGGCGTCAACGATCTGACGGACGCGCATCTCGGTCAGGCTGTATTCGTGTGCCAGTTCGCGGTAGTTGTTGCCGCGGAACTTGCCGCACATCTCGCGATCGCGCACCGACAGCTGGGCAATCAGGCCTTTGGCAATGTAGATGCCGCCACGGCCACCCATTTCCTGCGCCAGGTGCTGCATCTGAGCCAGCACCTGCTGCGTCCAGGTGCCGAGTTGGGCCAGCCAGGTGTCGGTCGGTGCGGGTTGGCCCGCGCGCACATCGACCAGCACCAACGCCTCATACAGGCACAGCGCCAGGTCGCGCATGCCCTCGGCCATGCCGGCGGGGAGCTGGGCTTCCAGCACAGCCATCTCGGCTGCGGAAACAAAACGGCGCTGGGCATTCATGGCTGGTCTCCTAGGTCCTGCACCTGCGTCAGCACCTGCACCAGCGCCTGTGCCTTTTCTTGCGCATCGTTCAAGGCTTCGGTCAGAGCCGCCCACGCAGCCCTATTGGCATCAAAGCTGCCGTCCAGAGCGCGCTGGACGGCGCGCTGCAGGCCCAGGGCCAGCTCTGGGTCGAAGGGTTGGCGGCGATGTTCTGCGGCGGCCTGAACCTTCAACGCCTCAATGGCGGCTGGCAGGAAACGCATGGCCCATTTTTTCAAAGTCTCGATCAAGTCATGCATTTGGTCGGGCCGGGCCCAGTGCAAGTCATCGACCTTGGCGATGCGTTTGCAGTAGGCCGCCAGCGCCCGCTCAGACGGGTCGCGCACGACGCCCAGGTCGGCCAGGAACAGCCACAGCGCACGGACCTTGCGGGCGCTCACGCTGCTGTCTTGGCGGCGGTCGGGCCTACCTTTCGCACCGGCCTTGGCCGTCGCTCGCACCTTGAAGCCCTTGCTCTTGAGGTGAGCCAGCACCGCATCCAGGGCTGGAATGTCCATCTCGCTGGTGGAGCTGGCGCCGCCCGCGCAGACCAGCAGCTCGCGGTAGGTGCCTTCCTCCAGCTGCAACTCGCGGCGGGCCACGTGGATGATCTTGACCAGGCGTGCGCGGGCGTCCGTGGCTTGGGTGAGGGGCTTGCGTTCCATGTTCTTTACCTTTGCAGCTTGTTCAAACTGCCCACCGGGCGAGAGCAGCTTGAAAAAACCCCAGCCGTACTGCGCCGGGAAAAACCGAGGGCTGGCTGGCCACTCGATCAGGGAGTTCGGTTTGCGTTCGGGTGCAAGTTGGGGGTTAAACGTCCAGCGGCCCGATCTGGATCTTCTTGGGCTCCGGCGCGGGCGGCGCCACGGGCCAGCAGAGTTCGCAGCGGAAGGCCAACAGGGCGCCGTGCTCGCAGCGCAAGGGGCCGTAAGCGCCCGTCACCCGGGGTTCAATGACGGCAGCTTCGTCTTCGTAGTGGCCGCTCACGCCGCCACCTCGGTCCCAGCCTCGAAGGGGGTGATGACGAAGTCCTCAACGCCCGACACGATGGCGATGCCGGCGATGCCCTTCACAGCGTCGGGCTCATTCAGCATGGCTTCCTTGTTGGGCTCGTTCTTCACACGCACAAAGCGGCCCAGGCCCATGCGCAGCAGGGTATCCATCACAGAGTCGGCACCGCGAATGCTGACGCTGGGCGGGCGCTGGCGCCAGCACACCTCGCCGGTGACCAGGTTGGCGGTCTTGCCCTTGCCGCAAAGCGTCTCGCGGTGGGCTTCGCAGAAGGACTGCACGCCCTCTTGCAGCACCAGCAGTCGGCCCTGCAGGGCTTCCAGACCGGGCTGGTACTGCTTGGTGATCTCGGCGATCTGATCGTTCATCTCGGCGCGTTGGCGTTCGAAATCACGCTGCAGGTCGCCGATCAGCTTGATGTCAGCCGCGCAGTCGGTCTTGGTTTGGGGCACCTGAACGGCGGCTTTGGCTTTGATGCGGGTTGCCATGAGTTTTGCTCCTTGGGTTGGTGGTGATTGGGTAGAGAAATCAGGGTTTCAGTCGGTATTCGTGGGGGCGTCAACCAGGTCGGCGCTTGAGCAACTGGGCGCGCAGGGCCTCGGGCATGGGCACGGCTTTCTTGATCTGCTCGTCGCTGCACAGCGGCACCGGGCCACTGCTCGCTGTGGGCATGGTGGGCAGCAAGGAGGCCAGGCTGGCCGCGCCCTCGGCCTGACCCGGCCGGGTCTGCGCTTTGCGTGCGGCTTCGCGTTTGCTCTCAGCCTCGCCTTCATGGCGGTCGGCCAGACCGGCCAGGATGGCGTAGAGATAGGCATGACCCTTCATCGGCAGGTCCAGGCGAGCGGCATCGCGGGCGGCCAGCATCTGGTCGATGCCCTGGGCCCAGAGCGCGTGCGGCACGGTCCACTCCCGACCCTTGGATGCAATGGCCTGGCGCTCCAGGTCGGGCAGCAGGCTCAGCACCAGCTTGACCTGCTTGGCCACGGTGAGCCGGGACTTGGGCGGCGTGAACAGGGTCAGGTATTGCATGACCCGGGCGCCCAGCGGAATGCTCACGGCGGCCAGGCGGGCAAAAGCCTGCTGGGCATCGGCCTCGGCAAACAGCACGCCCAGGCTCAACTCCGTGCCGCAGACCGGGCAAGACAAATCACCGCTCACGCCGGCACTCCCAGGTTCAGCAGCGCCAGGTGACCGCCCGCGGCCAGCAGGGCCAGGCCCAGCGTCAGAGCCAGCAGCACGAGACTGCAGCACCAGGCTTGCACACGCCGCCGGGCAGAGCGGCGAGCACAACAGACGATGACGCCCGGGGCGAAGGGGTGGCGCTTGGCTGCAGGGTTCATTGAGAGATCCTTCTGGCGCTGATGCGCTTTGCATCGGGGAAAACTTCCATGACACCGATCACGGCGTCGATGCCGCAGGCATACAAGCCCTGGTGCTCGCGTTGCGAGCCGTCGCGCAGAGTGAAGGTGATCAGGTAGAGGACCATGGCTCAGCACCCCGCGATCACCTGGGCGTCCACCTGGGGCCAGGCGGCGCGGGCGGCGGCATTCATGGCGCGGGACACTAGGTTGTTGACCACCAGCGGGTGGCAGATGCTGCGCGCATCACCGAGCTTGCCGCCGCGCGGCATGTGCACCAGGCGGGCACGGATCGCATCGGCCGCATCGGCCGCGAACACGTCTTCGAACTTCAAGTCGAAGCGCGCGAACTTGTGACGCAGGTAGCCTTCGAGGTCGGCATCCAGGGGGCTGAGCTCAACGATCTCGCAGCGCTGCATCACCTCGCGCACCTCGGCGTTCTGGCTGCCCAGCCGGTCGCGCAGCTCAGGCTGGGCGATCAGGGCCACGCCCAGCAAGCGCTGCATGCCATCCTTCAATTCCAGAAAACGCTTCAGGTGCTTGAGCGTGGCGGTGGGCAGGCAATGAGCCTCCTCGATCAGCAGCAGGTGGCGGCGGCCCGCGCGGCGGCTGGCCTTGAGCAAGGCATGCACCTGGGCGAAGCGGGCCTCCGGGCTGCTCTTGACCTTGAGCTGCGGATCCAGCGCGGCGGCGATGGCCTCGGCAATGTGACTGCTCTTGAGCGTCTTGCCCTTGGCGTCGTTCTGCTCCATCGCCAACACATAGGGGCGGATCACCAGCACCTCGCGGCCAGCAGCCTTGATGCGTTCTTCCAGATCCTCGGCCAGCGTGGACTTGCCCGCGCCGCTCTCGCCCACCACGGCGATGAAGCCGTGGTGGTTGGCTGCGTCCATCAGCGCGGCGCGGACATAGCGCACGCTGGGGCTCTGGAACACATCGTCGGGCGTTTGCACGTCATCAACGAAAGGGCTGCGCGGCAAACGGAAGTGCTCGCGGGCCTCGGGAGTGAGTGATTGATTCTGCAGTAGCATGGTTGCGTCCTCTTGTTGATTGGGTTCAGCGGATGGATCGGCCTCGGCGTGTTCCACCACGTCGGGGCCAACTTCTTTCAGGGCGGCCATAGAGCCGTTTTTTTGCTTGGGTGCGACCTCGGTATGGGCGGCGGCTTTTGCGGGCTTGCAGGGGGTTTTTCCCACCGGTAAAAAGGCATTGCGGTAGCGGTCGCCCGCAGCCTTCCTGACGGCGTCGTAGGAAATGCCCAGTTCGGTGGCAACTTGACGATGCGTGAGTCCCTGCTCACGCAGTTGGCGCGCCCGTTCCAACACCGTCGGCGTGATCTTTATCGGCCGGCTCATGCCCCACCTCCTGCCACCACGCGCAGGCCGGCGCGCACGGTGAGCCGATCAGCCAGGGCGTCAAGCTGGTCTTCGGGCACGCCGTCGGGGTGCCAGGCGCGGATCAACGCATGGCGCTCTGCGCTCAGCTGGGTGCCACGGCGCGCCAGCTCGGCGGCCACCTCGAAGTGGCTGAGCACGCGGGCTGGGGCGGCCTGGGTGACCACGGCCGGCCGCAGCTCGGTGCCGCGGCGCGGCAAGAAGGTGCGTTCGGGCGCCTGCTCGATGGGCTTGTAGGGGTCGATGCGGCCACCAAAGGGCACGGCCCTGGCCTTCTTCTTGGCTTCGGCCTCGGCGTCGGTCTGGGCGTCCCAGGCGAAACGCTCCACCTCCTTGCGGTTAGTGTCGAGCTGGGTGTCGGCCGGGCGGCGGTAGTCCTCGCCGATCACATTGCCGTCCTCGCGGAAGCCGGCGTCGTCGCGGGCCACCAGCGGAATGGTGTGCAGCAGCTCATTGCCCTCGGCATCCACGTTCACGATGGCGGCGGTGTCGGAGGCGTAGGGGCTGAAGGTGATCAGCACCTTCTCGCCCACCATGGCACCGGGCACACCGCGCACATCGAACTCGCGACCCTTGAACTGCACGGTCAGGGTGTCGCTGACCTTGCGCGACTCGGGCTCATGCGTCAGCAGCTCGCGGCACAGCTCGGGCGCCGGCGCCAGGCGCAGCTGGGCGGGCTGAATCGTCATCCACTGTTCGGCCCGGGTGCGGCCATGGCGGCTGTGAACCTTGTGGGCGTTGTACCAATCGGACCAGCGGCGGGCCTGGGCGTTCAGCTCGGCCAGGTCGGCCACCGGCATCAAGCGCAGCGCGGGCTCGAAGCTACGCTCGATGATGTTGCGGGCGTTCTCGACCTGGCCGGTGGCGCGCGCATTGCCCGGCATGTGTGGGATGAGCTTGACCTGCAGGCGGCGCGCCAGGTTCTTGAACAAGCCGCTGGTGTTGGCCGAGCCCATGTCCATCATCAGGATCAGCGGCACGCCGTGAATGACCTGGCGCTGCTGGATGAACTCGATGAAGCTCTCGGCCAGGTTGGTGCCGCTCTCGGCGCCCAGCACATAGTTCAGCATCAGGCCGCCGCTGTTGTGGTCGGTGCCCTCATAACTCCAAACCCGGTCGCGCTCGATGGCCTTGAGGTTGGCAGGCTTGTTCTTGTAGAAGCGCTCGCGCTCCATCACCTGCAGGCCGGCTTCGCGCTCGGTCTCGGCATGCAGGTAGTACAGCACGCACAGGCTGGCGTCGATCTGCCAGACATGGTTGGGATGCAGGCTTTTGAGTTCGACGGCGGGCGTGGGGCGATTGAGCTGGTCTGGGTGCATGCCATGCACGCGCAGCGCACGGGCTATTGCCGAGTCGGACAAGGGGCGCAGCTCGCCTGTCGCCTCGTCCAGGAACTCAGCGCGGACTTCGCTGTTGGCGCGCAGGATCTCCACGGCCTGGCCGATGGAGAGCAGGCGCTTGTTGTTCTTGCGCTGGCTGGTGATCAGCAAGGCGCTGATGGCCTTGGCCTCATCCCGGGTGAGCGAGACGGCGCCGGCGTCGGATCGTTGCTTGCGTTCGGGCTTCATGGTGACCTTGTTGAGGTGGCGGTGCAGCGTGGCCAGGCTGATGCCCAGCTCGGCGCAGGCGGCGGCGTAGATGTGACCCTTGCCGCCGGGCCCCGCCGCAGCAGCGGCCTGGGCCACCGCGACCAGGCGCTGCGTGGTGACGGCGTTCAGAGCCATGGATCGCTCAGTCCTTGTCCTTGGGGAAGGCCCACTCGGCCACTTCGGCGGCGAGCTCCTGCTGGGCCAGGCTGGAGGCATCGGGCAGGTTGAACTCAGCGCGCAGCGCGGTGAGCTGCGCCTGCACCTGGCCGACCAGGCCGGCCATGAAGACGTGTTGCGGGGCGCTGTCGCCGTGATTGCTGAGCTTGATCAGCGCCTGGCGCAGGCCGCCGAGGATGGCGCCCTCGGCATCGGCCGCGATGGCGGTGGCTTCTTTCTTCACCAGGGCCAGTTGATCGTCGGGTGCCAGCTTGTTGACGCGCTGCAGATCGCGCTCCAGCTTGTCAATGCGGGCGTTCTTTTTTTCCAGCAAGGCAGCGTCGGCGTCTTTGTCGGCCTTGGCTTCGCGGACTGCGGCGCGCAGTTGCTTCACGGACATGGTGGCCACGTCGTCCAGGGCCAGTTCACCGGTCTGACCTAGCTCGGTCAGGTCTTCGAGCTGCTCATCGTCGAGGGGCAGGAGTTCGACCAGTCGGGTCGAGTTCCCGCCACCCAAATGCGAAGTCAACTTCGTATTTGTGGCGAACCGCCGTACTACGGCCATGTACTGCTGAGCTGCTCGTGGCGCGAGGTTGAGCCGCTCCAGAGCAGGCAGGAATTGACCATGCCCGCACGCCTCTTTGAGCAGCAGCAAGTAGCCGCCTAGTTCGAAGATGCCTGCGCCAATGCGCTTGATCGCATCCCTTGCCGAGTTCTCCAGCACGGCCGCGTCAACGCCGCCCTCATAGTTCAGGTGCTGAGCCATCGCGATAACGCGCTTGCCCTGTTCGAGGCGTGCCAGCGCCAGCGTGTTGGCGGCGGCCGTGTCAGCCTCCAGGGTGCCGGGCACGATGGCGGTTTCGGTGATCTCGGGGGCGGGTGTGGGTTTGCGGGCCATGATGTTGTGTGTGTTGTCAGTCAAAGTGGGGTTGCGTAGCGACGGCTCAGCTCGTCGAGGTTCTGGCGGGCGGCGTTGAGTTCTGTAGCCACGGTGATGCCGATGCGGGCCAGGGCCGGGCCCAGGCGCCAGCGATTGGTGCCGGGCACTTGCTCGACGAAGCCGGTTTCAGCGGCCAGGGCGGGCAGGTTGACCGAGACCCAGCTGGGTGACACGTCCAGCCCCTTGGCGATCTCGCCCGGGGCCAGGCCCAGCACCACATGGCCGGCCAGCAAGCGGAACAGATCGCAGCTCTTGCGGATGGGGGCGGACAGGGCCTTGTCGCTGGAGGCGCTCATGCGGCGGCTTTCGTCGGCAAAGCCAGCACGCGCTGCAGTTCGGCGAGCAGGGCCTGGGCCTCGTCGCGGGTGAACTTCAGTGAGATGTAGCTGCCATCCGAGTAGTTGCACAGGTTCACATCGCCGCTGCGCTGGTGATGGGTCACGCCCACGGTGCGGCCGGCATTGAACATCTCGGTGGTATCAACCGCCACGGGCACGAAGGCCGGCGGCAGGGGCTTGTAGATGTCGGGCATGGCGTTCAAAACTCCAGTTCAGGCGCGGCGTAGGCGGCCACGTTCTTGTGGTGATAGGCCACCTGCTCCAGGTGGGTGCGAAGCGCCTCCAGCGTGGC
Source organism: Roseateles oligotrophus (assembly GCF_014204525.1). Taxonomy (GTDB): domain Bacteria; phylum Pseudomonadota; class Gammaproteobacteria; order Burkholderiales; family Burkholderiaceae_C; genus Paucibacter_A; species Paucibacter_A oligotrophus_A. The sequence continues at coordinate 172,329 of NZ_JACHLP010000007.1, read as the reverse complement.
GGCCGGGTCGGCCTGGCCGTTGGCGGCGTAGAAGTTGGTGAGCAGCTGCAAGGCCTGGGCGCAGCCGGCGTTGAGCGCCATCAGCTCGCCCGCTTGCGGGGCCTTGCCGCGCGGGATGTCCACCAGCAGCTTGTTGCCCGTGGCCGCCAGCCAGCGCGTGACGAAGCAGCAGCCGCAGGCATGCTCATAGGCATGCACATTCACCAGGGGCATGCGGCCGTTGGCAATCCATTTGTAGAGCGCCCAGTGATCCTCCAGGCCCATGCGTTCGGCGATGCGCTCCACGCTGAGTTGCTGGCGCTCCAGCGCAAAGTCTTTGCAGGCCTTGAGCGCATCGCGCAGGCTGGCGGGTTGGTAGGTCTTCCAATTGCGGCGGCTCATTGGAAAGCCCTCCGGGCGGGCAGCAACAGGGCGTCCAAACAAATCGCCTGGCTGCATCTGGTTGTGGCGCAGGCCTGCTGCCACAGTGGCGACATGACTCGCAAAACACACGGCAACCAGCCACCCAAGGAGACCCCCACCATGACCAAGGAAGAAGCCCTGGCGCAAGCGCTGGCGGAAGTCCACAAGCAGCTGCAGCTCATGGAGGCCGAGCGGCTGGCCTTGCGCAATGCCTTCAAGCTGCTGCTCAAGCGGCTGGGTGCGGCGCAGGAGGTACGGGCGGACTTGCTCATGCTGGCCTCGGTGCTGAAGTCGCCGGACGCTGAGGCGCCGCGAGCAGCGCTTGAAGCCCTTGCAGACGAGCTACTTGCGCTCGGTGGGCGGCCATGAGCTGGGCGGCCAAGGCCTGGGCTTGGAGGCGGGTGAGCGCGCTCATGCCTGCGCTCCGACCAGGCGGGGCTCAATCAGGCGGCCTGCAGGAGCCACGCGGCCGGGGCGCGTGGTGATGAGGCCTTCTTTCATGCCTAGCAGCACGGCGATGTTGCGGCTCATGCCGCGCATGCATTTCTTGCGGCCGGCCAGGATCTCCCGCACCAGGCTGTGGTGCACGTTGTTCTCGCGCGACCATTGGGCGATGGTGATCCCTCTGAACAGCATCTCGCTGCGAACCTGTTCGGGCGACTTCCCCACGAAGACCAGAGTGCCGTCCAGGCGGAGCTTGAAACGCGGCTTCATGCTGCCAGCTCCAGCTCAGCGGCATCCTGCGGCTGGGGCTTCAGGCCCAGCACGATGGCAGCGCGGTGGGCCTGGCCATAGTTGCCGACCAGCTTGCCGCGCAGCAGGTCCACCAGGATGGGGCGCGGCAGGTCATGGGCACGGGCCAGGCCAGCCACCGTGATGCCCTGGGCCTTGCACCAGGCGGCGGCGGACTGCGGCGTCTGTGGAAATGGCACGCGCAAGGGTGCGGCGGGCGTGCTGGCGGTGGCGGGGTGGCGCTTCATGTGTGGTGGTCAGTGGTAGATTGCGGTTTGAAACAAATCAAAGGTCAGGGGACGGCGTGGCGGAAGAACAAGTCAGAGCGCTCGCTGCCGCAGTTGGCGTGCAAGGCGGCGAACTCGAATACCAACTAGGGCAGGCGTCGGTACTGCTCTGCGCGATAAGCGCTTTGGTGGCGACACATCCAGACGCCAGGGCATTTGCACAGGTGTTCCGAACGCAATGGCAAGGGCTTGGCTCGCAAAACCAAGCGCAGCCAGACGGCTCAGCTGCCGCTGAAGGTATGGATGCGGCACTGACTGTGCTGGAACAGGCGTGCCCTGTGCCGCTGGGAGTTCGCCCGCCTGACGTGGCTGAAAAACCTGGGATTCGCTAGAGGTCATTTTTTTGGCTTGGCGCGTGGCTGTTGGTTGGTGTTCGCCGTGGTGTGGGGTTGATTGTGGGACTTATTGATCTCTTTTGCAAGGAGTATTTGTGATCAATGGATTACTTTTTTTCGAGCGTCTAAAGGAGGCCCGGAAAGAACGCGGTTGGAGTCAGGCGGAAGCCGCCGAAGTCGGAGGGGTGTCCCGCGAGTACTGGGGCCGCTGCGAACGCGGCTCGTCGATTCCTGGCGGAGAGGTCTTGGCTGCTCTCGCGGCCGCAGACTTCGATGTGATGTTTGTCCTAACGGGCAAGCGCCGCGACCCGTGTTCACCGAACCTGACCGCCGAAGAACAAACCATGCTGGACTATTTCAGAGAGGCCAGCAAGGAAGTGCGGCGTGCCGCTTTGGGCGCACTCTTGGGCGCGGCGTCTGGCCCGGGGCCAACGGTGCGGATCGGCGGCTCAAACAGCCAGCACAGCACTGGCGCTAACGCAGTGAACATTGGGTCTATTGGAGAAACGCCGCCATCGAAGCGGCGTAAGTAGCAGGGAGTGAGCGAGATTGGGAGTAATTCCGAAGTGGGTGCGCGACTGGGTTGTAAAACTCAGGCCTAGCCAACATAGCAGTGGAAAGAACGCAGTCAACATCGGGCAGATGCGGGACAACAAGGTGACCCATGTCAACGTCACCCTCAACCACATTTATCAGGCATTGCCGACGCCTGCGCCCGTACAGGCGCGGCCTAGATTTGCCAACGAACAGCAGCGCGAGGTTTTGAGGCTGCTGGTGTCAATACGGCCACATGATCGAGGCGTGTTCGATTTCATGGAACGGGAGTTCGGCACGCGCATGGTGATCGACCTAAATGACTTGCAGCTCAAGCGGGCACGGCGTTATGCAGAGACGGTTCAAGCAAAGGCGACACGAAGCGCCGGGTGGAGAGGGCAGGACGATGAGAAGAAACAACACGAGGTTCATTAGTTGGGCCATAAGCTTGGTCGTGTTTCTTGCCGCAGCGCCGAGCTGGGCCGTCAATAAATGCACCTTGGCGGACGGCCGAGTGGTTTACCAAGATGCGTCTTGCGGCAACGAAGTAAAGTCCACCGAGGCGGTGAAGACCTGGGTGTCGAACGGGATAGAACCTGGTGCTCGCAGTCGGAGTAGCCGGGACGTCGCGCCCAACCTCAAACTGGCAGGCCCAGCTCAGGCCAAAGGCCTGCTGGACCTCTACCGTCGTTGGGCAGATGCCGACAGACTGGCTCGCACGACGGGCCGTATCGCACTGGCTGGGCCGGTAGCCAACTTGCAAAGCCTGCAGCGGGAGGCTGAGGCTGTCGTGGTCCCAGAATGCCTTTTCCCTGCCAGCAAAGCGCTGACCACTCTCATCACCAAGAGCACAGAGGCCATCATCGAGTTCATGGGTAAGCAGGAAATCAAGAACATGGTCTACGAAATTGTCGATAAGCCCAAGCTGATCCCAGAATTTGAAAACGCTGTGTCAACGGCGCGATGCGGGTAGTCACGAAGGCAGGAGCGTGAGTCGGGTGGTCTTGGGCTCGGTCTGTTTTAAAGCACTTTATTGAATCTGCATGCACCCCACTGGGCACAGTGGCTGCATGCAAACCCAAACCACCCCCTCCCGGCCTTTTGTCCAACGCTGTGCCGCAAGGCTGAAGCGCCCGCCGCGGCTGAGCGGCTGGGCCCTCATCACTTTGTTGCTGGCTGTGCTGGTGTGGGCTATCGCGCCGCAGCAGCTGCCGGTTAGCCTCTACAAGTTGAGCTTGGTCACCCTGGCCGGCGTGGTGGGCTATTGGCTGGACCGCAGCATGTTTCCCTATGCGCGGCCGGACGCCTTTTTGCCGGACACCCGGGAGGCCGGGGACTTCTTGCAGCTGCCGCCGGGCGAGACGGCCTGCACGCTGCTGGTGGCGCCCGAAGAATCGCAGCTCCGCCTGGCCGGCACGGCCATGTTGCGCCGCGCCTTGATTGTGGCCGCCACGATGCTGGCGATGGGCCTGGGGGCCTGAGCCATGCGCACTTTGCACACCACCCTGCAGCGGGCCGCGCGCTGGTTTCTGGCGGTCTTGGTCACCGTCTTGGTCGCGTTGTTGGCGTTGGATGCCGCGCATGCTGCGGATCAGTTGCCAGTTCAAGCGCCGAATGCGGCGGCCCCCTATCGCGCCATGTTGGTCCGCGCTGCACACAGCCAGTGGGGCTTGGAGGCGCCGGTGGCAGCGCTGGCCGCCCAGGTGCATCAGGAAAGCGCTTGGCGGCCGACTGCGGTGAGCCGCGTGGGTGCCCAGGGCCTGGCGCAGTTCATGCCCAGCACCGCCAAGTGGTGGTGTGCGCTGCAGGGCTTGGATGCCGCGGCCTGCCAGCCAACAAACCCGACTTGGGCGCTGCGCGCGATGGTGGGTTACGACAAATGGCTGTATGAGCGCACGCCACAGCGCTACAGCGCGCGGGACCGGATGTGGGTGGCGCTGCGTGGTTACAACGGCGGGCTGGGCCATTGGCAAGCCGAGGCACGGCGGGCCGCTAACAGCTCACGCGAGGCGGTAGATGCCGCCTGCGGCCAGGCCAAACGCCACATCAGCCACTGCGCTGAAAACCTGGGCTACCCCGCCCGCATTCTCGACCGGCTGCAGCTGCTCTACGTGAGCTGGGGGCCGCAGGCATGAGGGCTCGCCAAAGCGCCATCGTCGCCTTCTTGGTGTTCGGCTCTGGGATGCTGGCCGGCCAGTGGCTGGGGCATGCCGAGTTGACGGAATTTCGCGCCCAGGTCGCCGAGGACCAGCGCCTGGCGACCCGTGGGGCGGCGCAGCGCCTGCAAGCCGCGCAGGCGCGCGGCGATGTGCTGACCCAGCAGGTCGCTCAGCACGAGCTGCAGATCCAGACTTTGACCAAGGAGAAGCGCGATGCGCTCAAGAACACCACGTCTGGCCGTGCTTGCCTCGGCCCTGCTGCTCTGCGCGTGCTCGACGGCGCGGCCGGCCTACGAGTTGCCGATCTGCCCCCGACCACCGGCGGCGCTGCTGCAGCCGATGCCCGCGTTGCCACAGATTCCGACCTCGGCCAATGGGCCCTCGACGCCGGCGCCCAGTACGAGCGCTGCCGCGAGCGGCTCGACGCGCTGATCGACTGGCACCGTATGCCAACCCATCCCGAAGCGATTCCTTGAAAGCGATCATGACCATCGAACTCTGGCACCTGGTGCTGTTGCTGCTGTCTTTCTTTGGCGCTTGTGGCGCTGTGGCCAAGATGCTGCTGCGGGACCTGAACGAGAACCACCGTCAGCTGCAGGCGCGGCTGGACGGCCTGGAGAGAAACCACCGCGAGGAGTCGGGGCAGTGGCAACGCATTGAACGCGAGCTGCTGAACCTGAAGGCCGAGCTGCCGCTGCACTACGTGCGGCGTGAGGACTATGTGCAGGCGGTGGCCACCATAGGGGCCAAGCTGGATGCGATGGCCATTCGCTTTGAAAACATTTTGCTCAAGGGGGGCAACCGTGAATCCTGACGACCTGATGCGGGTGGCGCAGCGCGCCCGCCGCGAGACCTTGCGCTGGGTGCTGCTGATGACGATGAACACGGCGCGCCCGAGCGAGGCCACGTTGGCGATGCTGCGCGGCGTGGCGGCGGCGGTGTATGCCGATGCGACGGACAACGAGATCCGGCGCGAGCTGGACTATCTGCAGGGGCGCGAGCTGGTGTCGCTGCGCACCGACCCGCTGGGCCAGGTGCGGGCCAAGCTGGAGCGCTACGGCATCGACATCGTGGAGTACACGATTGACTGCGAGCCGGGCATTGCGCGGCCGGCGGCTGGGGGCTGAGGCCATGGGCCGCAAGAGCACCATCTCTCGCTTGCCGCTGGAGCAAAAGGCTTTCATCGAAGGCCGCCTGGCCGAGGGCCGCTGCACGCTGGACGAGCTGATCGCCCAGCTGCGCGAGCGCTGGCCGGCCGCTGACCAGGCTGGCGAGCTGCCCAGCCGCACGGCGGTGCATCGTTATGGCCAGAAGCTGGAGCGGCGCCTGGCCGCCATTCGCGCCAGCACCGAGGCGGCCAAGATCATTCAGGCCCAGGCCGGCGATGACAAGGACGCCCGTAGCGAGGCGCTGACGGCCTTGGTGCAGACGGAGCTGTTCGAGGCCATCCTGGCCCTGCAGGAGGCGGACGATCCAAAGGCCGACCCAAGCGACAGGGTTTCGATGCTGTCGGCCGCGGCCAAGAATATCGCCACGCTGACGCGCAGCTCGGTGAACCTAAAGCAGTTCCAGGCCAAGGTGGAAGAGGACACGCGCAAGCGGCTGTTGGAAGAGCAGCGCGCCAAGCTGGACGCCCTGGGCAGCAAGGGCGGCGTGACCGAAGACACAAAGCGGGCGATCCGCGAGGCGCTGGGGATCGTCTGATGGCCAAACTGAAGGGTCGAGCCAAGTGCATCCCGAAGGATCGCGACGCGATCTTTTTGCCGTTCCAGTCCAAATGGATCAAGGACAGCTCGCGCATCAAGCTGATGGAAAAGAGCCGGCAGATCGGCATCAGCTGGTCGACCGCCTACGGCGCCGATGAGCGGGCCGCAGCCCAGGGCGCGCGCTTCGATGAATGGGTGAGCAGCCGCGACGACATCCAGGCCCGGCTCTTCATTGAGGACTGCAAGCTGTGGGCCGGCGTCATGGGCATGGCGGCCAAGGATCTGGGCGAGCAGGTGCTGGACGCTGAGAAGAAGATCAGCGCCTATGTGCTGCAGTTCGCCAGCGGGCGGCGCATCCACAGCATGAGCAGCAACCCGGACGCCCAGGCAGGCAAGCGCGGCAGCCGCATCCTGGACGAGTTCGCCCTGCACCGTGACCAGCGCAAGATGTGGGCCATTGCCTACCCGGGCATCACCTGGGGCGGCAGCATGGAGATCGTGAGCACCCATCGCGGCTCGCACAGCTTCTTCAATGGCCTGGTGCGCGAGGCCCGGCATGGCGGCAACTCCAAGCGCATCAGCCTGCACCGCGTGACGCTGCAGGATGCGTTGGAGCAGGGCTTCTTGTTCAAGCTGCAGCAGGCGCTACCGGCAGACGCCGAGCAGCAGGACATGGATGAGGCCGCCTATTTCGACTTCACCAAGCATGGGGCGGCGGACGAGGAATCATTCGACCAGGAATACCAGTGCGTTCCAGCCGATGACGACGCCAAGTTTTTGGAATACGGGCTGATCACGGCTTGCGAGTACAGCGGCGGCGAGCGCTGGCAGCGCGGCCTGGAGGGGCCTTTCCAGGGGCGGCTCTTCGCGGGTGTGGACATCGGCCGCAAGAAGGACTTGACCGTGCTGTGGGTGGTCGAGCAGCTGGGTGATGTGTCCTACACCCGCCATGTCGAGACGATGGAGAAGATGCGCAAGAGCGATCAGGAAAAGGTCCTGTGGCCTTGGTTCGAGATCTGTGACCGCATCTGCATTGACGCCACCGGCCTGGGCATTGGGTGGGCCGATGACGCGCAGGACAAGTTCGGCGAGCACCGTGTCGAGGCCGTGAACTTCAGCGCCCAGGTCAAGGAGGCGCTGGCCTACCCGCTCAAGGGCGCCATGGAGGACCGCAAGGTGCGCATCCCCGACGAGGCCAAGATTCGCGCCGACTTGCGCAAGGTGCAGAAGGTGACCAGCTCGGCCGGGAACATCCGCTTTGTGGCCGAGAGCACACCGGATGGCCACGCTGACCGCTTCTGGGCACTGGCGCTGGCCTTGCACGCGGGCAGCAACCCCACGGCACCCATTGAATTCATGAGTAGCGGCCGAAGGGACTCGGCCGGCTTGATGTCGGAGTTTGTCCATGGCTGAGACCAGCACCAAAATCACCCCGCCCGAGATGAACGCCGAGTTCGCCAACCGGCTGCGAGATCCGTTCGAAACGCTGTTCATGGGCGTGATTCAGCCCAATGATCCGCTGCTGATCGAGCGCGGTGCCGGGCCCGAGATCTATCGAGACCTGAAGCGCGATGGCAAGGTGTTCGACGGCTTGCAGAAACGCCAGCTCGCGCTGATCGGCAAGCCCTGGCAAGTCGAGCCCCGCGTGAAGTCGGCCAAGGGTACCCAGGACGCCGAGACCGTGACAACGATTCTGAAGGCCAGCAACTTCGACAAGCTGTGCGCCGATCTGCTGGAGGCGTTGATCGCAGGCTTCGTGCCGGCCGAGGTGGTCTGGACAGTCCGCGACGGCCAGGTCGTGCCTGAGCGTGTGGTCAAACGGGCGCAGCGGCGCTTCAAGTTCATCCAGGTCGAGGAGAACAGCCCGCCGCAACTGCACATGCTGACCCGCGAAAACATGCTGAGGGGCGTTCCGGTACCAGAGCGCAAGTTCATCGTTCACCGCGTCAACCCCGAAGACGACAACCCTTACGGCACTGGGCTGGGCCTGCAGCTATGGTGGGCGGTCTACTTCAAGCGCAAGGGCGTGGTGAGCTGGAACAAGCTCAACGATCGTGTCGGTGGCCCGACGCTTCATGGTGAGTATCCGCGCAACGCTACCAAGAAGGAAAAGGAAACGCTGGCCGACGCGCTGCGCGCCTTCAGTAGCGATGGCTTCGTCATCACACCCGATGGCATGAAGGTCGCTCTGATCGAGAGCAAGCTGCAGGGCAATACGACGCTGCAGCAGACGCTGTGCGAGTACATGGACGACTGGATCGGCGCTGTGCTGACGGGCCAGGAAGCGCGCTCATCCGGCGGCGGTGCGCTGGCCGCGGCGAGCAAAGAACGCGCCGACGTGCGCGAGGATCTGACGCAGGCCGACAGTGATCTGCTGAGCGAGACGCTGAACTCGACGCTGTTGACTTGGATCTGTGAGCTGAATGGGCTGGAGCCCTGCCATGTTTGGCGGCAGATCAAGCAAGAAGACGACTTGAAGGCCTCGGCCGAGACGGACAAGATCATCTCGGATATGGGCTTCGAGTTGTCGCTGGATGCCGTTCGTGCCAAGTATGGCGAGGGCTGGCAGAAGAAGGTCGCTCCGACGGTGGCGCCAGCCCCGGCACCCGCGCTGCAGCGCGGACAGCGGCCGAACTTTGCCGAGGCGGCGAGCGACCAGGACTCACGCGATGCCATCGACGACCTGGTCGATGCCTCCATGGACGACTGGCAGCCGCTGCTGGCACCCATGGTTACGCCGCTGCAGGCCGCCATCGACGAAAGCGTGAACCGCGGCGAGACAGCGGCGGAATTGATTGCTCGCCTGCCTGCGCTGCTGGCCGAGATGGACGCCATGGCCCTGCATCAAGCCCTCACGAACTCCGCATTTACAGCACGGCTCGGCGCCGCTGCCGGTCTGAGCACCGACCCATCCCCCGAGGAGCAATGACATGCCGCTTTCGACGCATTCCATCACCCGTATTGCCCGCACCCCCATATCGGCCTGCCGCTTTGTCGACGTCACGAGCGCTCACACGGCGAGCGCTGCGGCGGCGATTGGGATCAGCGAACAAGCAGCCGGCGCTGGCGAGGCGTTCACTGTCGTGACGTACTACTCGGCGCCCGTGGAGACGGCCGAAGCCCTGGCTGTGGGCGATCTGGTGAAGCCGGCGGCAGATGGTAGTGGCCGTGCTGTGAAGGGTGCAGCGGGCGACTGCTGTGGGCGGGTGATGGAGGCAGCCACGGCCGGGAAGCTTGCCGAAATTCGGTTTCTGGACATACCGGCGTCTGCGGCGTCAGGAGGTGGGAATGGCTCGGCAGGCCTGTCCAGCGCAACTTATGACGCCAGCAACCGAGTCACCAGCTATGCCACCGATGGCGTGACTTACACCGTGACCTATCCCCCCGGAAAAATTCAGGTCACAGCAAGTACTGGCGGAACGCAAACCATCAATCTCGACAGCAACGGTCGCATTGCGTCTGTTGTCGCTGGTTAACCGAAGGAGTTTTAGCAATGGCAAATTTTCTTTATGACAAAGCCCGTGAAGCGTTTGGCAACGCAGGCATCAATTGGTTGAGCGACACGATTTCAGTGATGCTGATCGATGCGAGTGCCTACACGGTCAATGCTGCTACGGACCAATTCCTCTCCAGCATCCCGTCACCAGCCCGTATCGGCTCGGCGGTCGCCCTCACCGGCAAGACCAACGTGGCGGGCGTCATGGGCGCGGCTGATGTTGCGTTCACAGGACTGGTCAGCGCCCCCACCATCGAAGCGGTGGTTTTGTTCAAAGACACCGGCAACGCGGCGACAAGTGCGCTGATTGCCTACATCGACACCGCCTTGGGTCTGCCCACTTCGCCCGGCAATACGCAGGTCAATTTGGCCTGGAACACCGGTGCCAACAAGATTTTCAAACTGTAGAAATCATGGCGACACCACGCGCAGATGCGTATACCGCTGCCGCTGGCGGGGTGATCTATGGGGGCCGCGAGCGACCCCAGTGGCATGACGCCGTTCCCTTGCGCCAGTGGTATAGCGTCCCGGGCACAAACTTCAAGACCTTGGCCGCGGCCTTGATGCCCTATGGCAACTATCCTGGTTCAGACCCAGTAGCTGCGCTGGTCGATGCCTTTGGCGAGCCATGCTTCGATCCCAATGAGATGGCGGTTTACTGCCATGGCGGCGGGCATACCGATGGCTTGAACAATGCCGTAGTCAAGGTTGATCTCACCACCCTCGCACATACGCTGGCCATTCCGCCCTGCGACCCCGCGAAGTGGCCGCCCATCTATGTGGCCACCACGACCGACCGGCACGGCACGCTGCAATATCCCAGCGGCGCCACGCCGGAGTACTACAGCTCAACGCTGACCGACCCGAGGGACACGCCCTACAACCAGTTGATAGACACCCCCATGGTGACCCATCAATACGGGGGCATGGCCATTCGACAGGGGCGCATCACCTATTTCTACAACCAGTACAAAGAGGCCGATGTTCGGGCTGCCAGGTGGAGTCATATCGGCGGCGTCGACCTGGGCGCTCAGCTGAACGCAATCAACCCCAACTACAAGAACGGTGTGCTGGGGCAAGGGACCATGGCTTTGTATGACGATGTGACCGACAGGCACTACGTCACCCTGGTGCCTGGCGACGCCGGCTACAACTGGCGCGGCGGCTTCATTGCCTTCAACCCCGTGACTCGGCAGTTGGACGGCAACAAGATCGCCAATGTGCCTACGCGCAGCTCTATGAACTTCTTCAAGGGCGGCCGGTATGCCTATGGCCTGATGCACGATGTGGCGGCGCCAAACAAGGGCTGGCGTTTCAATCTGGATACGTGGGCGGTGGAATATCTGGTCTTCACCGGTGACCCGATGAGCTATGTGGACGGCTCGGTACCGCTCATGGAGACGTTGATCGCCAACTACCACTCTGGGCGCGGCAGCATTGTGCGCTGGGGTGGCAACTTCGATATGGATGCCCTCTACGAGGTGAATGTGAGCGGCGCCCCCCTCGGCGGCAACGGCAGCGCAGGCAACCCCTATCAGTTTGCCCAGGTTCGCATCCCGATTGCCGGCTCTCGCCCAGCGGCACCGGTCACCCAGATCAACCGCATGTATTTCAACCCGGCTACGGGCTGCATCTTGATGCTGCCCAGAGCCAATTCCAACTGGATTGCGGTGAAGCTATGACCACGACGATCATCAAAACAGTCGGTTCCGGCGGCGACTATGCGGACTTCAACGCTGCAGCCGCAGCGATGCCCGCCGACCTTGTCGCAGCTGATCAAGAGTGGATTCTTGAGATTGGCAATGCTGCCGAACTGGTTCTCTCCACGCCCCAGGCGATTGCAGGCAAGACGGTAGACGCAACGCGCAAGATCACAGTTCGGGCCAAAGCTGGCCAGGGCATGGCCGACAACGCCAACAAGCTCAGCAACCCATTGGCGTACAACCCAGCGAACGGCGCGGCAATTCGGACTACGGCTGGCGGCTGGGGTACAGCGCTTGACTTCCGCAGTGTTCAGCTCGTACAGCGGCTGCAGATCAAGGCGCAAGCCGCCAGCCCGTCGATAACCTTGCGAATGGACGGGGTTGTTGGCGCTCAGATTGATCGCTGCGTGCTCGACTGCGCGATGACTGCCCAGGCCGATGGTGAGGGCGCCATTTGGGTAAATCGCCTCACCAATAGTGTGCTGGTCATCCGGGACGCCGACTATTCGAAAATCGGGGTGGTTCTCAGCGGCGCCAATGCAAGGGCTGACAACGTCACGGCATTCTGTGGAGTCTTGCAGGCGGCTGTCGATTTGTTCTATGCGCGCTACACGGCCGCGGCTGTGAAAAACTGCGCCGTGTTTGGCGCGGGCAATCTCACCAGCCCTTTGCAGTCGGGCTCAACGTCGTTCACCTACACGGTCACCAATCTGGCTGCACCCTCGGGAGTCGGAAACCTTGGTGGCTTAGTCGCGGCTAACCAGTTCACGAATGCCACGCTGGCTAGTCTTGACTTGCGAGTCAAGCCAAGTGCCTCGCTCGTCAACGCGGGCGTGCCCGACGCCGAAACGGGTGGCATCGACGTCGTGGGAATGAGCCGACACGCCAGCACGCCAACAGTTGGGGCATGGGAATTCAAAGCCGCAACCGGCGCATCAATAGCAGGATCTGGCGGCATATCCAGCGCTGAGGCATTTGGGGTGCCGACCGTCACTGCATCAGGCGGCACCAGCGCGACTATTCAAGGCGATGCGATCAAGACGCCTAGCGGTTCAGTGTTGGCCTCGACTTTGATTCCCAAGATTGCGTTTTTGCGGCTGGCGGACATGAGCGTGGCCCTATCGCTGAGCAATCAAACGACCAATGCGCAAGGCTTTGTCCCGGTCACCTCGGCTGCCTTGACGGCTGGCGTTGTCTATCTGCGTGTGTTGGCCGACGGCACGGGCGCTAACGTGGGCTGCAAGGCCTTCACTGCTGTATGACGCAGGTCTACGGTACATCGTTGCTGCCTGGCGCCCAAACCTTTGGCAGTGGTGGCCTGGGTGTTCTGGGTGCCGTCATTCGCGCCAGCACGGGCTCAGGCGCCCACGGACCAGGCTATCTCTACAACGACTGGGACGGCGTGGCTGACGATGCCAAGGAATTCCGTGGCGTCATTGAGACCGCGCCGGCGCTGGGCACGCTGCTCGCTGCGGAGGATGGCAGCTTCACATTCTCTGGTGCGCCAGACGGCGCATATTCATTCAGCTATCGCCTCTATGTCGATGGTGTTGATCTCGGCCTGGCTAGCGTCGCCCTGACTGTGGGTGCGGTGGTCGTAGCGTCGCTCAACGATGTCGGCGGCATCGCCAGCGCTGAAATGATCGGTGCGCCCCAGGTGACCGCAAGCGGTGGCGCGCAGGCGGGCATCACGGGGGCAGGGGGTATTCCGAGCCTTGAAGCGTTTGGCATGACGGCGGTCACCGTCACAGCTCCCGCTGCTATCACGGCGGGCAGGTCACGAATAGGCGTCAGCGCATCGGGAGAGCTCGTGACGCTGACCATGCTTGCCGGTGGGCGAGTTGCGCTCAGCTCAAACGGCTCATTGGTCGCCCTGATGGGCTCACCGATATCTGTCGGCATTGATGCTGCGGGCAAGTTGTTGGCCATTGTCTAGACCCCCAATGCCGACAACCATGACAGACGCACAAATCTTTGCTCAACTGCACAAACTGACCCCGGCAGATGCCGTTGCCTATCTGCAAAAGCGTGGGCAACTGGCCGTCACCTATGGCTGGCAGGACCTCTGGCACGAAGAGCATGCACGCCAGTTCACGATCAGCCGGCTGACCCGTGCTGATTTGCTGTCAAGCCTGCAGGAGATGATCACCAAGAGCGTGGATGGCAATTTGGGCCGCCGTGATTTCGAGCGGGATGCCCAGAAGCTGCTGACAGATGCAGGCTGGTGGGGCACCAAGGAGGTCATCGACCCAGCAACGGGCGAGATTCTCAAGACCCGCTTCGATGCCCAGCGCCTGAAGCTGATCTTCGACACCAACACGCGCAACGCTTATGCGGCGGGACAGTGGGAGCGGGCCCAGCGGACCAAGTTCACGCATCCCTATGGACGCATCATCTCCAAGGACGATGGTCGTGTTCGGCCGGAACATCGCGCTTGGCACAACATCACGTTGCCGCTGGATCACGTGTTCTGGCTGACGCACTGGTGTCCGAACGGATGGAAGTGCCGCTGCAGGATTGTGCTGGTCAGCAAAGCAGAATATGAGCGCGGTCTGACGCCGACTGGCGCGCCTATGAAGAAGGACGCTCCCGATATCATTTGGCGCGACTGGCTGAACCGTCGCACCGGCGAGGTCCAGCGGGTGCCTGCTGGCATCGATCCTGGGTTCGGGTACAACGCGGGCCGAGCTCGTGAGGCGGCCTTGCAGCGCCTGGTACAGAACAAGCTGACCACGCTGGATGCGCCGCTGGGCGCGGCCTTGTGGCAGAGCGTTCAGGCCGAATTGGCTGCCACACAGTTGGCTGAATGCCAGGCCATGGTGGCCCGGGTCAGTTCTGACAAACGAGCAAATGGACAGATGCTGCTGGTGCATACGGTGGACGCGCAGACCCAGCAAGCCCTTGCAGCACAGGGCGTGCGGCTGGACAACGCTGCCGTGCTGCTGCGCGATACCGAGGTGATGCATGCGCTGCGTGACAGCAAGGTAGCACGTGGTGCGGCCGTGCCCGAAAACGTGCTGGCCGACTTGCCGAACCATCTGCCTGGTGCTGCGGTCTATCTGGATACCGTCAACAACACATTGGTTTACGCCATGTCGCTGCCTGGCCAGGTTGGCAAAGTCGTAGTGCGCGTCAACTATTCGGAGAAAGGCCGCCTGGGCGCTGAGCGCATGAAGATCACGGCCAATCATGTGGCGACAGCGGGGATCATCCAGGCCAGCGATTTGCTGGCGGCACGCTATGTGCGGATGAAGTAGAAGTGAGCGGCGCCGGACTCGAACCGGATAATGGCGACCTTCTCAGGCCCCCAACCCTTCCCATTGGAAACTACCGCTCGACGCATATTCTAGGAGCACAGCTTGCTGACTGTCACCGTTGATAGCGCACCCGTCGCCGAAGTGCTTTCCAAGCTGCTGGGCCGTTTGGATGATTTGACGCCGGCCATGGCCAGCATCGGCCAGGAATTGGAAAGCCGAGTCAGCGGCCGCTTTGAGACCGAAACTGATCCGCTCGGACATCCTTGGGCACCCTGGGCGGAGTCCACCAAGGAAAGCTACCCAAAGGACGGCAACCACCGCATCCTGGATCGCTATGGCGATATGCTGCGCAGCCTGAACAGTCGGCCTGACAAGACCAGCGTGCGCGTCGGCTTTGGCGCTGTTTCATCGAAGAAGGGGAAGGACGCCTACGCGGTTTATCACGAGTGGAGCACCGAGCACATGCCGCGCCGTGGCCTGTTGATGGCTGACCCTGACGCCGGAACGTTGGCGCCGGATGACGAGCAGGCGGTGCTGGATATCCTGGGCACTTTCCTTGTCCCGGCGTCCATTTGAATCAAGCTGGCGCCATTTTCCTGGCGCTAAAGTGTCTTTCAGGATTTCATGGCGATAAATCCGCCACCATCCTCATAAATCCTGAAATATCGCGCCGTTCCTTCTTTGGATATCTCACTCTCGTTCAGCATGACTGCCCCGCAACGCCTAAGCTCGGCGCCCATGCAAAACCTCCTCCCCTCCCCTGTTTGGACGGCCAGCCTGGCGCTCTTGCTGGCCAGCGCCGCCCCTCTGCAACACAGCTTGGCGGCAGAAGCCCAGGCCCAGGCCACCAAGACCTGGGACGTCAACAAGCCGCCCGGCGAAGCCAGGACGATCCCCATCGACACCCGCAGCGGCACCTGGATGAGCGTGGACATCAGCCCCGACGGCAAGCAACTCGTCTTCGACCTGCTGGGCGATCTCTACCTACTGCCCATCGCCGGTGGCGAGGCCAAGGCCCTGACCCACTCCATCGCCTGGGAGCAGCAGGCCCGCTTCTCGCCCGATGGCAAGCAGATCGCCTTCGTCAGCGATGCCGGTGGTGGCGACAATATCTGGCTGATGAATGCCGACGGCAGCCAGGCGCGCGCCATCACCAAGGAAGACTACCGCTTGCTCAACAACCCGGTCTGGCATCCGAGCGGCAAATACATCGCCGCCCGCAAGCATTTCACCGGCACCCGTTCGGCCGGTTCGGGCGAGATCTGGCTCTACCACGTGGACGGCCAGGCCGCCGGCAACAAGGGCGTGCAGCTGAACGAAAAGCCCAACTGGCAGAAAGACCTGGGCGAGCCCGCCCTCTCGCCCGACGGCAAATACCTCTACTACTCGCAAGACACGACGCCGGGCAGGACCTTCGAGTACAACAAGGACAGCAATAAGGAGATCTTCAAGATCTTCCGCCAGGACCTGAGCGACGGCTCGGTGGAGCCCTTCGTCCAAGGCCCCGGCGGCGCGATCCGGCCCACGCCCTCGCCCGATGGCCAAACCCTGGCCTTTGTGCGCCGTGTGCGCAACCAGAGCAGCTTGTTCCTGAAAGACCTGCAGACGGGCCGCGAGACCCCGGTCTGGGCCGAGCTGGAGCGCGATCTGCAGGAGTCCTGGTCGGTCTACGGCGTCTACCCCAGCTTTGCCTGGACGCCCGACGCCAAGGCCATCGTCGTCTGGGCCAAGGGCAAGCTGTGGCGGGTCGACCCCTTTGCCACGGACAAAACCAAACAGGCCAGCGAGATCCCCTTCCATATGAAGGACACGCGCGAGTTGCGCGAGGCCTTGCGCTTTGCGCAAGAGGTGGCGCCCGATCAATTCAGCGTCAAACAGCTGCGCTGGGTCCATGTCTCGCCCGAGGGCAAACGGGTAGTCTATTCGGCCCTGGGCCAGCTCTATCTCAAAGACCTGCCCGATGGCGTGCCCAAGCGCATCACCCAGCAAAAAGACGCGTTTGAGTTCTTCCCCAGCTTCTCGCGCGATGGCCGCGAGCTGGTCTACACCAGTTGGAACGACGAGAAGCTGGGCAGCGTGCGCAAGCTCGACCTCGCCAGCGGCCGCGAGACCGTGCTGAGCCAGGCGCCCGGCAAATACCTCTCGCCCCAGTTCTCGCCCGATGGCAAGACCGTCGTGTTCAAAAAGGAAAAAGGCGGCTATCTGACCACGCCCTGGCATGGCCTGGACAGCGGCGTCTACGTAGTGGCGGCGGACGGCAAGACGGCGCCCAAGCGCATCGCCAAGAGCGGCGACTCGCCACAATTCGCCGAGCGCAACGACGCCCTCTACCTGAGCCGCTCCAGCATGACGAGCGAGGTGGATTCGCAGCAAAAGCTGGTCCGCATCGACTTGACGGATCGCAGTGAAACCGAGGTCGCCAAGGGCGAGTTCGTCAGCCAGTTCAGCGTCTCGCCGGACGGCCAGTGGCTGGGCTTTGTCGAGCGCGCCCATGCTTATGTGACGCCCCTGCCCCGGGTCGGCAAGCCCATCAGCGTGGGCCCCAAGATGGACGGCCTGCCGCTCACCAAGCTGGACGGCGTGGCGGGCGAATTCATGCACTGGAGCGGCGACAGCCGGCAAGTGCATTTCTCCTACGGCGACGAACTGTTCAGCGCCCCGCTGGCGGCCGGCGCCAAGCCCGCGCAGGTCGGCCAGAAGATCGGCTTCAGCCAGGCCAGCGACAAGCCCGCTGGCAAGATCGCCATCACCGGCGCCCGCATCGCCACGATGAAGGGCGACGAGGTGATAGAGAACGGCGTGATCCTGGTGGACGGCAATCGCATCGCGGCGATCGGCCTGCCGGCCCAGGTGCAGATTCCGCCGGATGCCAAGCACCTGGACGCCAGCGGCAAGACCATCATCCCCGGCCTGATCGATGCCCACTGGCATGGCGGCATGGGCGAGAGCGAAATCATCCCGCAGCAAAGTTGGGTCAACTACGCCTCGCTGGCCTTTGGCCTGACCACCATCCACGACCCCAGCAACCGCAACGGCGACATCTTCAGCCAGGCCGAGCTGCAGCGCGCCGGCCGGGTCGTGGGCCCGCGCATCTACTCCACCGGCAGCATTCTTTACGGCGCCAAGGCCGGCGTCACGGCCGTGGTGAATCACTTCGATGATGCGCTGACCCATCTGAAGCGCCAGAAGGCCGCCGGTGCCATCAGCGTCAAGAGCTATCAGCAGCCGCGCCGCGAGCAACGCCAGCAGCTGCTGGAGGCCGCGCGCCAGACGGGCATGATGGTGGTGCCCGAGGGCGGCTCCATGTTCCAGCTGAATATGAGCATGATCATCGACGGCCACACCGGCATCGAGCACGCCCTGCCCGTGGCCGAGGTCTACGACGATGTGAACCAGCTTTGGACGCAGACGCAAGTGGGCTACACGCCCACGCTGAACGTGGCCTACGGCGGCCTGGACGGCGAGCATTACTGGTATGCCCGCACGGAGGTGTGGAAGCACCCCATCCTGTCCAGATTCGTGCCCCGCACGCTGCTGGAATCACGCAGCGTGCGCCGCCTCACCGCGCCCGAGGAGGACTTCAACGTGCTGCGCGTCGCCAAGACCGCCACCGCCTTGCAGCGCGCCGGCGTGCCCGCCAATATCGGCGCCCACGGCCAGCGCGAGGGCCTGGGCGCGCATTGGGAGATGTGGATGTTTGGCCTGGGCGGCATGAAGCCGCTGGAAGCCCTGCGCACGGCCACCGCCAATCCGGCGCGTTATCTGGGCCTGGACAAGGACCTCGGTTCGCTGGAAGTGGGCAAGCTGGCCGATCTGCTCATCATCGACGGCGATGTGCTGGCCGATATCCGCCAGAGCGACCGCATCAGCCATGTGATGCAAAACGGCCGCCTCTACGAGCTGCCGACCATGAACGAGGTGCTGTCCCGCAACAAGGCGCGCAAGCCCTTTTTCTTTGAAGGGGTCAATGCCGACGTCGCCATCGACGAAACCATGCTGGGCCACGGGCATGGAGAGGACTGAGGACGGGCCGCGCGACAAGCGGCCGGTCTGAAACAGGACCGAGCCGGCCAATCCCTAAGCCTTGCGGAAGGCCGCCGGCGGCTGGCCCAACAGCCTCTGAAAAGATCGCCGCATGCGCTCGGCGTTGCCAAAGCCGCAGTCCTGGGCAATGCGCTGGACCGAGGGCTGCCCGCCCTCCAAAGCGGCGCGTGCGGCATCCACCCGCAGGCGCTCGATGACCTGGGCGGGCGTGGCCCCCGTCTCGGCCCGGAAGCAGCGGGCGAAATGCCTGGGGCTCATGCAGGCCCGCGCGGCCAGCGCCTCGACCCGGTGATCCAGGCCCAGATGCTGGCGCACATAGTCCAGCAAGTCGCCAAAACGCCCCTCGGGCCGCTGCAGCTCCAACAGGGGCGAGAACTGGGACTGCCCGCCCGGGCGCCGCCGCTCCACCACCAGTTGGCGAGCCGCCGCGCCCGCCACGCCCTCGCCGCAATCCTGCGCGACCAGGGCCAGGCACAGGTCGATGCCGGCCGTCATGCCCGCGCTGGTCCAGATTTCGGGCCGCCTGCCGCTGCCTTCGCCGGCCGCGGTTTCTCGCACAAAAATGCGCTCGGGCTGGAGCTTGACGGCAGGAAACTCGCTCGCGAACTGCCGGCTTCTGGACCAATGCGTGGTGGCAGCCCGCTGCTCGAGCAGGCCCGCCGCCGCGAGCAGCAGGCTGCCGCTGCAGATGCTGGCCAGGCGCGCGCCGCTGCGGCTGGCGCGCTGCAGCCAGCGACACAGGCGGGGATCCCGGCAGGCCGCGTCGACGCCATCGCCACCGATCACCATCAGCAGATCGCCCTCACCCACGCTGCGCGGCAGCGCCTGCACCGGCCAGTCGAGGCCCGCCGAGCTGCGAACGCTGCCCGCCACGCTGGCCGCCAGCCGCCAGCTGTAGCTGCCCGGCTGCTGCAGGCGAGCCAGCTCGAACACGGCCATGGGCCCGGCCAGATCCAGCTGCTGGAAACCGGGGAACAGGACAAAAACAATGCGACAGGCCATGCCTCATTCTGACAGCCGACGGGCCGCCGAGTCATGGCAGAAAAAGTGGGAACAGCGTCATTGCTGACAGCCGCGCGCTTGCGCAAACTGCCGGCTCCCAGATCCATCGCCGGCAGGAGGCCGCATGAACGACGACGCAAACGACTACGGCAAGCATCTCATCACCATCACCCAGCGGCCCGAGCTTGTGTTTGCGCAAGGCCAGGGTGCCTGGCTGGTCGACGAAGGCGGCAAGCGCTATCTCGACCTGATCCAGGGCTGGGCCGTCAACAGCCTCGGACACAGCCCCGCCCTGCTGGCGCAAGCCCTGACGCAGCAGGCACAACAGCTGCTGAACCCGAGCCCGGCTTTCTACAACCGGCCCATGCTGGAGCTGGCCCAACGGCTGGTGGAGCTGACTTGCATGGACCGTGTCTTCCTCGCCAGCTCGGGCGCCGAGGCCAACGAGGCCGCGATCAAGCTGGCGCGGCGCTGGGGCCAGAAAATGCGCCAGGGGGCGTTTGAAATCATCGGCTTCGAGGGCGGCTTTCATGGCCGCACGCTGGCCATGATGAGCGCCTCCGGCAAGCCCGGCTGGGAGCGCATCTACCCGCCCATGCCCACGGGCTTTCCCAAGGCTAGGCTGAACGATATCGAGTCCGTCGCGCGGGCGATCCAGCCGAGCAGCGTCGCCGTCATGATCGAGTTCGTGCAGGGCGAGGCCGGCGTTAATCTGGCCGACCCGGGCTTTGTGCGAGAGCTGCGCGCCCTGAGCACGGAGCGCCAACTGCTGCTGATCGCCGACGAGGTGCAGACCGGCGTCGGCCGCTGCGGCCATGCTTTTGCCTACGAGATGTATGGCATCGAGCCCGATCTGCTCACCCTCGCCAAAGGTATTGGCGGCGGCGCCCCCTTGTCCGCCCTTCTTTGCAAGGAGCGCTACAACTGCTTTGAGCCCGGCGACCAGGGCGGCACTTTCTGCGGCAACCCCTTGATGGCGGCCTTGGGCCTGGCCGTCTTGAACGAGGTCTGCCGGGACGAGTTTCTGGCCCGCGTGCGCCAGCGCGGCCACTACCTCGCCGCGGGCCTGCAGAAGCTGGCCCGTGAGCACGGCCTGGTCGGCGAACGCGGTGCCGGGCTGCTCAGGGCCTTGGTCCTGCCCGGCAATCATGCGGAGCAAATCGTCAGCAGCGCCCGCAATCTGGCGCCCACAGGCCTGCTGCTCAACGCGCCACGCCCCAATCTGCTGCGCTTGATGCCGGCCCTGAACATCACCGAGGAGGAAATCGATCAGGGCCTTGAATTGCTGGGGCGGGCGCTGACCGAGACCTTGGCCGACGCGCTCTCAGCTTAAGCTCAGCGGCACAAAAATCCTGTCCGCCCCGCGCTGCACCAGCAAGGCCAGCGACTTCTCGGTGCCAGCCACCGCCGCGCGCAGCTCTTGCACCGAGCTCAGGGCCGAGCCGTTGACGGCCAAGAGCACATCGCCGGGGCGCAGGCCCGCCTTGGCGGCCGGGCCGCTGGCTTGTTCGACCAGCAGGCCGGCGCGGATGCCGGACTGCTGCATTTCCTGCGGCTGCAAGGGCCGCAAGGCCAGGCCCAGCCGGCCTTGCGGTGCAACTGCGGCGGCCCCATCCTCGCTGGCAACACGCGGATTCATGGCCGCAGCATCGCCCAGCTTGGCGCTGAAGGTCTCGCTTCGGCCCTGGCGCCAAACGTCCAGCTTCACCGTATCGCCCGCCTGCGACTGGCCCACCAAGGCGGGCAGATCGCTGCTGGCCACAATCGCCTGGCCATTGAACTTGAGGATCACATCGCCCGGGCGCAGGCCGGCCTTGGCGGCAGGGCCGCCCTCCTCCACGCTGGCCACCAGGGCGCCCTCGGGCTTGTCCAGCTTGAAGGAGTCGGCAAACGCCTGGTTGAGGTCCTGGATGCTGAGGCCCAGCCTGGCATGCTGGGCCTGGCCGGTTTTCTCGATCTGCAGCCTGACCTTGTTGGCCAGCTCGATGGGGATGGCGAAGGACAGGCCCTGGTAGCCGCCCGTCTGGCTGAAGATCTGCGAATTGATGCCCACCACCTCGCCGCGGCTATTGAACAGCGGGCCGCCCGAGTTGCCAGGGTTGACGGCCACATCGGTCTGGATGAAGGGCACATAACTCTCATCTGGCAGGGCCCGGCCCTTGGCGCTGATCACCCCGGCGCTGACGCTGTTCTCAAAGCCAAAGGGCGAGCCTATGGCCAGCACCCATTCGCCCACCCGCGTCGTGCTGCTGCTGCCCAGGGTCACCACGGGCAGGTTCTTGGCCTCGATCTTGAGCACGGCCACATCGGTCTTGGCATCACTGCCCAAGACCTCGGCCTGGAACTCGCGCTTGTCGCTCAGTTTGACCGTCACTTCTTGCGCGCCACGCAGCACATGGGCATTGGTCAGGATCACCCCATCGCTGCTGACGATGAAGCCAGAGCCTTGGCCACGCACAGGCGTCTCCCGCCCTTCGCTCATGCCGGGGATCTGGAAGCGCCGGAAGAACTGGAACATGGGGTCATGGGGGTCCAGCTGCGGGCCGGCCGCGCGGCCGGCCGTCTTGACGCTGCCGCTGACGCTGATATTGACCACGGCCACGCCCTGGGTGGTGGCGATCTGGGCGAAGTCGGGCAGGCCAGCGGCCGGCACCGGCGCCGCCAGGCCGGCCACCGGGGTGGCAGGCGCGCCATCCGTCTTGCTGGAGGCCGCCATCTGCAAGGCAGCGGACGTGCCGCCCGCCGCCAACACGCCGGTCGCCACCAGCGCCCACACCAGGCGGCGCAGCGGCAACAGGATTTCGGTCTTTTTGCCGTTCTGGTTGTTCGAGTCCATCGATGTGCTCCTTCATGCAAAGAGGTTTGCGATGGAGGCACTTTGCCGACCAAAACTTAGGGCTCACTTAAGCCAGCGGGAACTTCACCTCCAGCCGCAAACCTCCCAGCTGCGCTGACTGAGCCAAGCCTATCGTCGCCCCATGGGCCCGTGCAATGCTTTGCACAATGGCCAGGCCCAGGCCGCTGCCCTGCACCGGCTCGTGGCTGTCACCGCGGTAGAAGCGTTCGAACACCCGCTCCCGCTGCTCGGGCGGGATGCCGGGGCCGCCGTCCTCCACCCGCAGCAAGGCCAGGCCACCGTCGCGCTGCAGGCTCAGATCCACCCGGCCGCCAGGCGGGCTGTATTTGATGGCGTTGTCCAGCAGATTGCGCATCAGCACCCGCAAGGCCTCGGGCCTGCCCTGGATCTGAATCTCATCGGCATGGCTCAGGCCCAGATCGCCCCCGGCCTGCTCGGCCGCCACGCTGGCCTCCACCACCGCCTCGCGGCAGAGCGCGGCCAGGTCGACGGCCTGCATTGCCGGCCCCTGGCCCTGCGCCTCCTGGCGCGCCAGCTGCAGCATCTGCTCGGTCAGACGGCTGGCGCGGGCAATGCCCTGGCCCAGGCGCTCCTGCGCCAGCGCGCGGGCCGCCTCGTCGCTGCCGGCCCGTTTGAGGCCTTGCCACTGCAAGCTCAGGGCCGCCAGGGGCGAACGCAATTCATGTGCGGCATTCGCCACAAAGCTTTGCTGAGCGGCAAAGGCCTGGCTCACCCGGCCCAGCAGCTTGTTGAAGGCCTGCAGCAAGGGCTGCAGCTCGCTGGGCAGGTCCTGCGCCGGCAGCGGGGCCAGATCGTCGGCACCGCGCTGGGTCAATTGCGCGCTGATGCGCTGCACCGGCGCCAGGGCCTGGCCCACCACCCACCAGACCAGCAGGGCCAGAAAAGGCCACATCAACGCGATGGGCAGCACCGTGCGCCAGGCCAGCTGGCCGGCCATGCGCTGACGCACCGCCAGGTCCTGCGCCACCTGCACCAGCTGGTAAGGCGTTTGCAGAGAAAACACCCGGAAGCGCTTGCCGCCCTGGCTCAGCTCGGTGAAGCCCAGCAAGGCCTGTTGCGGCAGCAGTAACTCGCCGGGCGAGCGGAATAGCGAGGCGCCGTCCACGCCCCAGACCTGGACCAGGAAGTCAAAGCTCTGGTCCTGGGCCAGCGGCAGCGAGACCGTGCCGCGGCCGACGCCGCCGCGCAGCGAGATCGCCATCTGCTGCATCTGGTAATCAAAAATCTGATCGGCCTCGTGCAAGGCCGTGTGATAGGCGCTCAGGCCTTGCACGAGGCCGGCCAGGCTCATGCCGGCCAGCAGAAAGACGATCAGGCGATTGCGCAGCGAGCGCGGCAGCCCCTCCAATTCAAACAAGGCCTTCTTGCTCATTCTTTTGGCACCCGGTAGCCGACGCCGCGCACATTCTGGATCAGGGCCGCCCCCAGCTTTTTGCGCAGGCCGTGGATATAGACCTCGACCGCGTTGCTGGAGATCTCGTCCTTCCAGCCATACAGTTTTTCCTCCAGTTGCTGGCGCGACAGGACCAGGCCCGGCCGCGCCAGCAGCGGCTCCAGCACCGCCCATTCCTTGGCCGAGAGCTGCACCGCCTGGCCTTGCGCGTCCCAGGCCTCACGGCTGGCCGGCCGGATGCTGACGCCCATGTGCTCGTACACCGGCTCGGCCCGGCCCTGGGCCCGGCGCAGCAGCGCACGCACCCGGGCCAGCAATTCGTCCAGCTCGAAGGGCTTGAGCAGATAGTCGTCGGCCCCGGCGTCCAGGCCGGCGACGCGCTGCTCGAGCGCGTCACGCGCGGTGGCAATCAAGACCGGCAGCTGAGCCTTGCGGGCGCGCAGCGAGCGCAGCAGCTGCATGCCATCGCGCTTGGGCAGACCCAGGTCCAGGATCAGCAAGTCGTAGGCCTGCGCCAGCAAGGCGGCCTCGGCCAGTTCGCCGTCGCGCACCCAGTCCACCGCATAGCCCTCGGCGCGCAGCAGATCGAGCAACTGCTCGCCAATCATCTTGTCGTCTTCCACCAGCAGCAAGCGCATGTTCAGACCTCCTTGCCAAAGCCAGGATTCTCCACGCCTCGCTGGACCCCGCTTAAATCCGTTCTCGCCCGCCCATTCCGTGGCTACAATCCGCACCCGTCAGGAGAGAGCTTTCATTGCAAAGCCGCCGAAGGCGCAGTGGCACTGGTGATCCCACGCTGCAAACGCTCAGGCAAAAGGACTGACAAAACGCTCAGAACCGAGCGTTCCTCACTGGAGAGAGACGAGTCATTGAGCTCGTCCACCGAAGGGGCAAGCTGCGGGCCATATGCCGGCGGCCAATCTCTCAGGTAAAGCGGACAGCGAGGGCATAACCCCACCCGAAATGGGTGGGCCCCCTCTTGCCCTCGACCCGAAAGCCGCGCCATGTCCTCCGCCGAACTCCTCAAGACCCCCCTGCACGCTCTGCACATCGAACTCGGCGCCAAGATGGTGCCCTTCGGTGGCTACGACATGCCCGTGCAATACCCCATGGGCGTGATGGCCGAGCACAAGCACACCCGCGCCGCGGCCGGCTTGTTCGACGTCTCGCACATGGGCCAGGTGCTGCTGAAGGGCGCCGGTGCCGCCGCCGCGCTGGAAACCATCGTGCCGGTCGACGTGATCGACCTGGGCCTGTTCAAGCAGCGCTATGCCTTGTTCACCAATGAGGCCGGCGGCATCCTCGACGATTTGATGATTGCACGCCGCCCGGACGACCTCTTCGTCGTCGTCAACGCCGGCTGCAAGGTGCAGGACATCGCCCATATGCAGGCCAAGATCGGCGGCCAGTGCGAGGTCATCCCCCTGCCCGAGCAAGCCCTGCTGGCCTTGCAGGGCCCGCAAGCCGTGACGGCGCTGTCGCGCCTGAACCCCGAGGTCGCCAAGCTGACCTTTATGACCGGCGGATTCTTCAATCTGGACGGCATCGAGACCTTCCTGACCCGCTCAGGCTATACCGGTGAAGACGGCTTCGAGATCTCCGTCCACGCCGATCAGGCCGTGGCCCTGGCCCGCAAGCTGCTGGCACAGCCGGAAGTCAAGCCCATCGGCCTGGGCGCGCGCGACTCGCTGCGCCTGGAAGCCGGCCTGTGCCTCTACGGCCACGACATCAACACCGGCACCAACCCCGTCGAAGCCTCGCTGACCTGGGCCATCCAGAAGGTGCGCCGCGCCGGCGGTGCCCGCGCCGGTGGCTATCCCGGCGCCGCCGTGGTGGACCAGCAATTGGCCGAAGGGGCAGCACGCAAGCGCGTGGGCCTGGTCAGCGCCGAGCGCATGCCTGTGCGCGAGGGCGCCAAGCTGGTCACGGTCGAGGGCGTCGAGATCGGCGTCGTCACCAGCGGCACCGTCGGCCCCACCGTGGGCAAGCCGGTGGCCCTGGGCTATGTGGCGCGCGAACACGCGGCGCTCGGCACCGAGATCTTCGCCATCGTGCGTGACAAGCGCACGCCCATGACGGTCAGCAGCACCCCCTTCACGCCCAACGGTTACTACCGCGGCTGAACCCAGCAACCCATAAGCAAACAACCCAACGGAGCCAGCCATGAGCACTATCAAGTACACCCCCGACCACGAGTGGGTCCAGATCGAAGCCGACGGCGTCGTCACCGTGGGCATCACCGTCCACGCACAAGACGCGCTGGGCGATGTGGTCTTTGTTGACCTGCCCGCCATCGGCGCCAGCTTTGCCGCCAAGGATGTGGCCGGCGTGGTCGAGTCGGTGAAGGCCGCAGCCGACGTTTACATGCCCGTCTCGGGCGAGATCGTCGAAGTCAACGAAGCCCTGCGCGACGACCCCTCGCTGGCCAATAGCGACCCTTTGCGCGCCGGCTGGTTCTTCAAGGTCAAGCTGAGCGCCGCCGCTGAGTTGGACGGCCTGATGGATAGCACCGCCTACGACGAGCTGGTCAAGAACAGCTGATGAAACGCCAGCCGCCCCGGCTGGCCGATTGATAAACCGGGTCCGGCCGCCAAAAGCGGCCGTTTGACCCCCAAGGATTTGCCATGTTGATGTCTGCC
This sequence comes from Roseateles oligotrophus, assembly GCF_014204525.1. Classification (GTDB taxonomy): domain Bacteria; phylum Pseudomonadota; class Gammaproteobacteria; order Burkholderiales; family Burkholderiaceae_C; genus Paucibacter_A; species Paucibacter_A oligotrophus_A. Next base: position 145,762 of record NZ_JACHLP010000007.1, on the reverse strand, counting down.
CTGCCCACCCTTGCCGCGCTGGAAAACAGCCACGAATTTCATGCCCGCCACATCGGCCCCGACGCCGCCGACGAGGCGGGGATGTTGTCGGTCATCGGCCTGGCCTCGCGCCGCGCCCTGATCGACGCCGTCGTGCCCGGCAGCATCAAGCGCGCCGTCGGCATGGACCTGCCAGCCGCCCTCACCGAAGCCCAGGCCCTGGCCGAGCTGAAGAGCGTGGCCAGCAAGAACAAGGTGCTGAAGAGCTATATCGGCCAGGGCTATTACGACACCCTGACCCCCGGCGTCATCCTGCGCAACATCCTTGAAAACCCCGCCTGGTACACCGCTTACACGCCCTACCAGGCCGAGATCTCGCAAGGCCGTATGGAGGCCCTGGTCAACTTCCAGACCATGGTCACCGACCTGACCGGCATGGCCATCGCCAACGCCTCCATGCTGGACGAGGCCACCGCCGCCGCCGAAGCCATGACCCTGGCCGCCCGCGTGGGCAGGAGCAAGAGCCAGGTCTTCTTCGTCGCCGACGATGTGCTGCCCCAGACCCTGGAAGTGGTGCGCACCCGCGCCGAGCCCCTGGGCTTCAGTGTGCAGGTCGGCCCCGCCACCGAGGCGGGCAAGAGCGAGTGCTTTGCCGCCCTGCTGCAATACCCCGGCGTCAACGGCGATGTGCGCGATCTGCAACCCGCCGCCGACGCCCTGCACGCCCAGGGTGCGCTCTTGATCGCCGCCGCTGACCTGCTGGCCCTGACCCTGATCAAGGCCCCGGCCGAGATGGGCGCCGACATCGCCATCGGCACCACCCAGCGCTTCGGCATGCCGCTGTGCAATGGCGGCCCGCACGCCGCCTATATGGCTTGCAAGGACGAGTACAAACGCAATCTGCCCGGCCGCCTGGTCGGCGTCAGCGTGGACGTGCACGGCAAGCCGGCCTACCGCCTGGCCCTGCAGACCCGCGAGCAGCACATCCGCCGCGAGAAGGCCACCTCGAACATCTGTACCGCCCAAGTGCTGCCGGCCGTCGTGGCCAGCATGTATGCCGTCTACCACGGCCCGCAAGGCCTGCAGCGCATCGCCCTGCGCGTGGCCAGCTTCGCCGCCATCCTGGCCCAGGGCCTGAAGGCCCAGGGCTTTGCCGTCCTCAACGCCACGGCTTTTGACACCTTGCATGTGCAGACCGGCGCCAAGACGGCCGAGATTCACGCCGCCGCCCTCAAGGCCGGCCTGAACCTGCGCCACGCCGGCAAAGATTCGGTCGGTATCTCGCTGGACGAAACCACCACCCGCGCCCATCTGCAGACCCTGCTGGGCCTGTTCGGCGCCACGGCCGCCGGCTTCGAGGCCTTCGAGAAGGGCGTCGCTACGCTGATCCCGGCCGAGCTGCAGCGCACGAGCGCCTATCTGAGCCACCCGGTCTTCAACCGCTACCACTCCGAGACGGAAATGCTGCGCTATCTACGCGCCCTGGCCGACAAGGACCTGGCCCTGGACCGCAGCATGATCCCGCTGGGCTCCTGCACGATGAAGCTGAACGCGACCAGCGAGATGATCCCCATCACCTGGCCCGAGTTCGCCGGCATCCACCCCTTTGCCCCGCACGATCAGCTGCAGGGTTATGCCTTGCTGAACGAGCAGCTGACCGGCTGGCTGTGCCAGGCCACCGGCTATGCCGGCATCAGCCTGCAGCCCAATGCCGGCTCGCAGGGCGAGTACGCCGGCCTGCTGGCCATCAAGGCCTGGCATGAGTCGCGCGGCGACGCCCAACGCAAGATCTGCCTGATCCCCGAGTCCGCCCACGGCACCAACCCCGCCTCGGCCCAGATGGTGGGCATGCAGGTGGTGGTGACCAAGTGCGACAAGGAAGGCAATATCGATCTGGTCGATCTGCGCGCCAAGTGCGAGCAGCATGCCGCCAATCTGGCCGCCATCATGATCACCTACCCCTCCACCTATGGCGTGTTCGACACCCATGTGAAGGAGATCTGCGAGCTGGTGAAGAGCTTTGGTGGCCGCGTCTATGTGGACGGCGCCAATATGAACGCCCTGGTCGGCGTGGCAGCACCCGGCGAGTTCGGCGGCGATGTGAGCCATCTGAACCTGCACAAGACCTTCTGCATCCCGCACGGCGGTGGCGGCCCCGGCGTCGGCCCCGTCTGCGTGGTGGCCGATCTGGTGCCCTATCTGCCCACCCACCGCGCTGCGGGTTATGTGAGCGAGACCGCCATTGGTGCTGTCAGCGCCGCGCCACTGGGCAATGCCGCCGTGCTGCCCATCAGCTGGATGTATATGCGCATGATGGGCGCCGACGGCCTGACCGCCGCCACCGAGACGGCCATTCTGTCGGCCAACTATGTGGCCGCCCGCCTGGCCGATGCCTATGACATCCACTTCAGCGGCAATATCGCCGGCGTCAAGGGCGGCGGCGTGGCCCATGAGTGCATCCTGGACATCCGCCCGCTGAAGGACGCCACCGGCATCGGCGCCGAGGACGTGGCCAAGCGCCTGATCGACTACGGCTTCCACGCGCCCACCCTGTCCTTCCCGGTGGCCGGCACGCTGATGGTGGAGCCGACCGAGAGCGAGTCCAAGCACGAGCTGGACCGCTTCTGCGAGGCCATGCTGGCCATCCGCGCCGAGATCGCCCAGGTGGCGGCCGGCAGCTGGACGGCGACCGACAACCCCCTGGTCAACGCCCCGCACACGGCCGAAAGCCTGCTGAGCGCCGACTGGACCCATGGCTATAGCCGCGAAGTGGCGGCCTATCCGCTGGCCTCGCTGCGTCGCCAGAAGTACTGGGTGCCGGTGGGCCGGGTGGACAATGTCTACGGCGACCGCAATCTGAGCTGCTCCTGCCCGCCGATGAGCGACTACGCCTGAGCGGCCTAGGGCGGGTCTTGACCCGCCATTTCTACCCTCACAACAAGACCCATTGGCGGGTCTTGACCCGCCCCACAAAATCCACGGAGGACTGCCCATGGCCGTTTCAGTATTTGACCTGTTCAAGATTGGTATCGGCCCCTCCAGCTCCCATACCGTAGGACCCATGCGGGCGGCCCGCCTGTTTGCGCTGCGCCTGAAACACGAGGGCTTGCTGGCCAGCACCACGCGCGTGGTTTCGCAGATGTATGGCTCGCTGGGCGCCACCGGCAAGGGCCATGGCACGGACAAGGCCGTTCTCTTGGGCCTGGCCGGCCATGAGCCGGACACGGTGGATGTGGAGCAGGTGCCGGCCATGCTGGCCGACATCCGCGAGGGCAAGCACATCAGCCTGCTGGGCGAGCACAAGATCGCCTTCAACGAGTTGAAGGATCTGGTGATGTTCCGCCGCCAGAGCCTGCCCTTCCATGCCAACGGCATGCGCTTCATCGCCTTCGATGCCAACGAGCAGCAAATCGCCGAGCGCACCTTCTACTCGGTGGGCGGCGGCTTTGTGGTCAGCGAGGAGATCGCCGCCGACGGAGCCAAGCAAAAAGTCCTCGCCCCCGATGCCACGGTGCTGCCCTACCCCTTCAAGACCGGCGACGACTTGCTGCAGATCTGCAAGCAGCATGACATCAGCATCGCCGAGATCATGCGCCGCAACGAGCGCCACTGGCGCAGCGACGAGGAAACCCGCGCCGGCCTCTTGAAGATCTGGCAGGTGATGCAGGACTGCGTGTCCCGCGGCTGCCGCACCGAGGGCATTCTGCCCGGCGGCTTCAAGGTCAAGCGCCGCGCCGCGCAGCTGCATGCCGACCTCACCGCCAACCCCGAGGCCGCCCTGCGCGACCCGCTGCAGGTGATGGACTGGGTCAATCTCTACGCCCTGGCGGTCAACGAGGAAAACGCCGCCGGCGGCCGCGTGGTGACGGCGCCGACCAATGGCGCGGCCGGCATCGTGCCCGCCGTGCTGCATTACTACAGCCGCTTCGTTCACCACGCCAATGAGGACGGCGTGGTCGACTTCCTGCTAACGGCCGCCGCCATCGGCATCCTGTACAAGGAAAACGCCAGCATCTCCGGCGCCGAGGTGGGCTGCCAGGGCGAGGTGGGCGTGGCCTGCTCGATGGCCGCCGGCGCGCTCTGCCAGGTGATGGGCGGCACGCCCCAGCAGGTGGAGAACGCCGCCGAGATCGGCATGGAACACCATCTGGGCCTGACCTGCGACCCGGTGGGCGGCCTGGTGCAGATCCCCTGCATCGAGCGCAATGCCATCGCCTCGGTCAAGGCCATCAACGCCGCCCGCATGGCTCTGCGCGGCGACGGCACCCATTTCGTCAGCCTGGACAAGGTCATCAAGACCATGCGCGACACCGGCGCCGACATGATGAGCAAGTACAAGGAGACGGCCCGCGGTGGCCTGGCGGTGAATATCGTCGAATGTTGAATTAGCATGGGCCCTATCCCAACAGGAGATTGCCCATGCTGAAGAAAATCCTGCTTGCCCTGGTCCTGCTGATCGCCGGCCTGGCGCTTTACGCCAGCAGCCGCCCCGACAGCTTCCGCGTCGAGCGCAGCATAGACATCCAGGCCTCGCCCGAGAAGGTCTACGCCTTGCTGGACGACTTCAAGCAGTTCGGCCGCTGGTCGCCCTGGGAGGGCATAGACCCGGCCATGCAGCGCGAATTCAGCGGCGCCGAGCGCGGCGTGGGAGCCGTCTACGGCTGGAAGGGCAACCGCGATGTGGGCCAGGGTCGCATGGAAATTCTGGCCGCCGAGCCGGCGGCCAAGCTGACGATACAACTGGACTTCATCACCCCCTTCGAGGCCCACAACACCGCCGAGTACCGCTTGCAAGCCATCCCCGGCGGCACGCGCATGACTTGGGCCATGTATGGCCCGGCCAATTTCATGACCAAGCTGATGAGCGTGTTCGCCAGCATGGACAGCATGGTGGGCAAGGACTTCGAGAAAGGCCTGGCCCAGCTCAAGGCCGTGGCCGAGAAGTCATGAATTGAGGTTCGCACTCGCTGGATTGGCGGCCTCTGGCGAGGGCTCAGAGATTTCCACCGCATAGCTCTGCACGCCAAAGCTGAAGCGGTAACGCCCACCAGCGGCCTGGCCACGCACCTCCGCCAAGGTCACTTCGCGGTTCAGGCGATCACCGAATTGCCGCCCCCACTGCTGGGTCATCTCATGCAGGCGCGGTAAATCCTCGGCCACCAGCCCCTGCCCGCGCACCGAGAACAGGACATTGTCCCTGCGGGAACCGGGCCGCTGATTTTCCCAGGCCGCCTCCATACGATCGGCGGCAATGGCCGCCGTACTGCCCAGGCTCTGAAATTCTTCGCCGGCCACCCGTTTGATATCGCCCAGGCAGACGCGGCCCTGTTCATCCAGATGGACCGCGCCCTGGGCCAGCCAGGCGTCCAGCAAGGCGCGGGTGGGCACGCCCTTGCTGACCTCTTCGATCAAATCATCAAAAGTCCCGCCCTGGGCCTGGCGCAGCGAGCTGCGCCGCTCCAGCGGCCGCTCGGCACCTTGCTCGTTGATGAAGCGCACATCGCCGCTCCAACGCTCCTGCACCAGCTCCAACAGGCTTTTGCGCCAGCCCTCCAGCTGTGCCAGCGGCGCCACCGCGCCGATGCGCTTGACGTCCTTGCGATGTACGCCCGTTAGGGTGCTCAGGGCCGCATCGCTTTGCTTTTGGCCTTCGGCCTGCAGCTGCCGGGCCGCCTGCTCGATGTAGACGCGCTTGAGCAGCTCGTTCATCTCGTTCAGCCCCACGCCCTCGCGCACGGCCAGGCGTATCAGGGGGCGCAGAAGCTGGGCCGCTATCTGGAGGATCTGTCCTTGCTTGTTGAGACTCATGGCTTGCGAGGGTGGCAAAACTGTTGTAGCTAGGAGCCTGTCGGACTTGGGAATCGCCGGCGGAAAACTGGCCTGGCTGGGGCCGATTTCCGCTATCGGCGACCCAAGCCCGACAGGCTCCTAGGGTAAATCACAATTTGCGATTATTTCGCAAATTGCACAATGCAAGGCATCGTGAACGTGCCCGTGATTTTCCCATCATGAAATTCCCCTCGCTACTGCCCCGCCATTTCTTGCTTCGTCATTTCCTGCTGGCCGGCCTGGCGCTGGCCCAGCCCTGGGCAGGCGCCGCTTCGCCCGAATGGGAGAGTCCGCCCATCAGCCACAAAGACCTGCGGCCCTATTTCCAGGCGTCCGAGCAGTACAAGCTCTTGCTGCCTGCGCCGCCCGCGGAGGGCTCGCTGGCGGACCGCCAGGATGTTGCCGCCGCCCAGCTCTACCAGGCGGTCGACAGCGCACGCCGCCAGATGGCGGAAGAAGACGCCCGCTGGCTCTACGACCGTTTTGAGACCAGCTTCGGCCAAGGCCCGCTGCAACGCCAGCGCCTGCCCATATTGGTCCAGCTGCTCAACCGCACGCTCAAACAGGTGGGTGGGCCGACCTTTGCGGCCAAAAGCCATTTCGCCCGCAAACGGCCCTACCAGCGCCTGGATCTGCCCCAGGTCTGCGGCCGCAATGCGGCCACCGCCCCCGCCGATCCCGACAGCCAGCAACGCACCTCCTACCCCTCGGGCCACGCGGCCTATGGCTGGGCCGTCGCGGGTGTGCTGGCCCGGCTGCAAGCCGAGCGGGCCGAGGCCTTGCTGGGCCGCGCCCAAGCCTATGCCGAAAGCCGTGTGATCTGCGGCATGCATTTCCCCTCTGATGTCGAGGCCGGCCGGCAGATCGCCAACGCCGTGCTGGTGCAGCTGGATTCCAACCCCGAGTTTCAGCAGGATCTGCAACGGGCGCGCGCCGAACTGGCCGCCCTGCGCTGATCACCTCCCTCCGCCCGACCCACCCTCACCGTCCGCCATCCCGCCAGCTCCGGCTGCGCGAGAGGAGCGAACTCGTCCCCGAAAACAGGAGTAGCCGTATGAAATACCGCCCCCATGCCCTGGCGCTCGCCTGCCTGGCGCTGTCGCTGTCCGCCCGTGCCCAGACTCCCGCAGCCCCGCCAGCCAGTACGGCTGCCAAGCTGGAACGTGTGGAAGTCACCGGTTCGATGATCAAGCGCACGGACGTCGAAACACCAACGCCGGTCAGCGTGATCAAGCGGGAGGACATCCTGCGCGCCGGCGCGGCCACGCTGGACGAGCTGATGCGCATGGACCCCTCAACCGGCGCCGGCGGCCTGGACGATATGGGCAGCGGCAACGGCTTTTCCGCCGGCTCGGCCTCCATCTCCTTGCGCGGCATGGGTTCGGCCGCCACCCTGGTGCTGATCAATGGCCGCCGCCTCTCACCCTCGGCCGTCATAGATCCCGGGACCGGACAGTCCACCATCTTCAACGTCAATTCCATCCCGGTTTCGGCGATCGAGCGGGTGGAAATCCTGAAGTCCGGCGCCTCCTCGCTGTACGGATCGGACGCCTTGGCCGGCGTGGTCAACATCATCCTGCGCAACGACTACCAGGGGCGGCTGATCGAGCTCAACGCCAAGCAGCGCTTTGATGGCTTGTTCAAGAACCAGACCGTCAACCTGATGGCCGGCACCGGCGACCTGGACGTGCAGGGCTATAACGTGATGGCGGGGATCGAGTTGTTCGTGCGCGACGGCGTGGGCATCACCGAAGCCCCCAACCGGGTCGAAGGCGAGCTGCTGAGCCAGCTCTACAGCCGCCTGATTCCCAACTCCACCTCCTCCTACCCGGGCAATCTCTACACCTATAACAAAGGCCTGTCGGGCAGCTTCCGCGGCATGCTGTCCAATAACTGCGCAACCCAGGGCCCGGTCTCGGCCACCGTCTCCACCCCGCGCTGCCTGTGGGACTCCAGCCAGTACCAGCAATACGTTGGCGACCAGAAGCGCGCCTCGATCTTTTTGCGCGGCGGCCTGCGCGTGGGCAAGGACACCATCCTCAATGCCGAGCTGATCGCCTCGCGGGTGCGCAACGACTATTTGGACGCCCCGACCAGCCGCAACGAATCCCTGACCACCTGGGGCGATGCCCAAGGCAATACCGTCCAATTCGCAGGCCTGGCCCTGCCCGTCAACCACCCGGACAACCCCACCCGCCTGGCCAGCAGCAGCAATCCGGTGCTGCTGCCCAATAGCAGCGGCGGCACGGTCAGCTACACCAAGCCCACGGTGCTGGGCCTGCGCTACCGTTTTGCCGATCTGCCCTATGTCTACCGCCCCGAGGCGGACAATATTCGCCTGGTGCTCAGCGGCAGCACGATCTGGGGGGCCTGGGATGTGGAGGGCGGCCTGCTGCACCACGAGCAGCGCAATCGCAAGACCCAAGTCGGCCGGCTCAGCCTGTCGGGCCTGAACCAGGCCCTGGCCGACGGCAGCTACCGCTTCGGCGGCAGCAACAGCCCCGAGGTACTGGCCAGGCTGGCGCCCGAGCTGAACGATAGAGGCGAGTCCGGCACCACCTCCTTGGACCTGCGCGGTTCGCGTGAGCTGGGCCGCATGACGGGCGGTGCCGCCATGCTGGGTCTGGGGGCCGAGCTGCGCCACGAGACCTTCAGGGTCGATGCCGACCCGCTCACCGCGGCCGGCGACATCATCGGCCGCGGCATCGGCGAGGCCAGCGGCTCGCGCAATATCACGGCCGCCTATGCCGAGCTGCAACTGCCCTTGCTGAAGGGCTTGGAAACCCAAACCGCCTTGCGCGCCGAGCATTACACCGATTTCGGCAGCGCCATCACCGGCAAGCTGGGCGCCAAATACAAGGTCAACAATATGCTGGCCCTGCGCGGCAGCTGGGCCAACGGCTTCCGCGCGCCCTCGCAGTCCCAGATCAGCAAATCGGCCCTGTTTGCCAACAGCTCCGGCACTCGCGACCCCAAGCTGTGCCCGGTATTTGATAGCAGCAACGGTAACTGCTCCATGAGCTTGTCCTCAGTCACGCTGGCCAACCCAGAATTGCGCCCCGAGAAGTCCGACTCCTACACGCTGGGCCTCTTGTTCGATCTGGCGTCGACGACGGACGCCGTGCTGGACGCCTGGTATATCGAGCGCCGCGGCGAAGTGGATCGCCTGGGCACCCAGGAAATGCTCAACCGTGAGGACGAATTCCCCGGCTCGGTGCTGCGCCTACCGCCCTCGACGCCCGGCGAACTGGGCCAGGTCTACCAGGTGCGCCGCCCTTATATGAATCTGGCGATGTCGCGCACCTATGGCATCGACTACGAACTGAACCAGCGCATCAGCCTGAACGACTGGGGCCGCCTGAAGCTCAGCCTCAAGGGCACACGCATGCTGTCGCGCAAGCTGCAACGCGATGCCAGCCAGCCGATTTACGAGACCGTGGGCTTTTACAAGGTGCCGGCCAATAAGCTGGCCCTCAGCGGCAACTGGAGTATCGGCAACTGGTCGACAACACTGACCGGCAATTTCCAGAGCGGCTTCCAGAGTTATGCCGCGGGCGGCAGCTGCGACGCCACCCTGCTCAGCGCTGGCCGTCAGGACCTGTGTCGCATGCGGGCCTGGAACACGGCCGACCTGGCGCTCAGCTACCGGGGCTTCTCGGGCATACGCCTGGGTGTCACGCTGCGCAATCTGGCCGACACCCGGCCGGCCCTGGACCCCAACGAAACCACGGTCGGCGTCGACGGCGGCATCGCCAATGCCTATGGCCGCTACCTGTCGCTGAGCGCTTCATACGAGTTCTAAGAGGGGCGAGGCCTGAGCTGTGGCGGGAAAGCCCCGATGTTGGGGCTTTCCCGTCCAGTTAGGCGGTTACTGGCATAGACAAGCCGGGGCGGCAGGGTTCTACTTCTGGCTCAGGATCCTGCCATCCTGCCTATGATCCAGATGTACCGGCCTTGAGGAGTTCAGCATGCCCGTCGATCCGGCTATCGTCCCTGGCAATGAAGAACAGCGCCTGGCGGCCCTGCGGCGCTACGACATTCTTGACACCCCGCCCGACGGTGCTTTTGACAACGTCACCAAGCTGGCGGCGCGGCTGTTCAAGGTGCCCATCGCCATCGTCAGCCTGGTGGATTCGGACCGCATCTGGTTCAAGTCCCACCACGGTGTGGACGCCAGCCAGATCGACCGTGAACCCGGCCTGTGCGCCTCCGGCATCCTGGGCGATCTGCCCTATGTGCTGACCAACGCCATGGCCGATCCGCGCTCCATGACCAACCCCCTGGTGGCCGGGGCCATGGGCTTGCGCTTCTATGCCGGCGTGCCCCTGCGCACGCATGACAACTACAACCTGGGCATGTTGTGCTGCCTGGACCAGCAGCCGCGCGAGGTCACGCCCGAGGAAATGGACGACCTCCAATGCCTGGCCCAGATGGTGATGGACCAGATGGAGGTCCGCCTGGCGGCCCGCCAGATCGACCAGTTAGGCCAGCAGGTGGCGCAGGCCCGCGAGCGCCTGCAACTGGCGGTGCGGGCGGGCCGGGTAGGGGTCTGGGGCCTGGACCTGGCCCTCGGCCGTTTTGATTGGGATGAACAGATGCATGCCCTCTACGGTTGCCAGAGCGGCAGCTTCGAAACCACGCCGCAGGCCTGGCTGGCCTTGATCCACCCCGAGGATCGCGAGCGGGTACAGGCCTCCTGGCAGGCCTCGGTCAGCGGCAAGACCGCCTTCGAGAGCGAGTTCCGCGTCTTGCTGGCCCATGGCGAGGTACGTTATCTGCGCAGCCTGGCCCAGGTCTACAAGAACGAACAAGGCCAGCCCTACCGGCTGCTGGGCACCAACTGGGACGTCACCGAAGAACGCCGCGCCAGCGAGGCCTTGCTGGAGGCCAAGAACGCGGCCGAGGCGGCCGAGCGGGCCAAGAGCAGCTTCCTCGCCAGCATGAGCCATGAGCTGCGCACGCCGCTGAACGCCATCATCGGCTTTGCCGAGATCATGCGGCACGACCCCGCGCTGTCCGCCGACAATGCCCATTACGTCGGCATCATCAACCAGAGCGGCAACCACCTGCTGGCCCTGATCAACGAGGTGCTGGACATGGCCAAGGTGGAGTCCGGCCGGGTCGAACTGCTGGAACACGATATCGACCTGCCCAGCTTCCTGGACACGGTGGCCGCCATGATCGCGGTGCGGGCGGAGAAGAAAGACCTGCGCCTGGTGCGCGAGTTCGCGCCCGAGCTGCCCCGTTTTGTGCGCACCGACGAGCTCAAGCTGCGCCAGGTGCTGCTCAATCTGCTCAGCAATGCGGTCAAGTTCACCCAGCACGGCGAGGTACGCCTGCGGGTGCGCTACGCCCCTCTGGCCGAGGCCGGCCAGGGCGAGCTGCACTGCGAGATCAGCGACACCGGCCCCGGCATGGGCGCCGAGGAGCTGGCCGGCCTCTTCACCCCCTTCCAGCAAGGCCATGCGGGCCGCAGCTCGCAAGAAGGTACCGGCCTGGGCCTGGTGCTGAGCAAGCGCTTTGTGGAGCTGATGGGCGGCAGCATCTCGGTGCGCTCCCAGCTGGGGGTGGGCAGCAGCTTTGCCTTCAGCGTCAGGCTCAGCGTGGCCGCCAGCGGCCTGGCCGCCGATCCGCTGCGCCGGGTCAGCGGCCTGGCGCCAGGCCAGCGCCCGGTCAAGGTGCTGGTGGTGGATGACATCCTGCTCAACCGCCTGCTGCTGGAGCGCATGATGGCGGCCGTCGGCTTCGAGGTGTGCAGCGCGGTCAATGGCGAGGAAGCGGTGCAGATGTTCGAGCGCTACAAGCCCGACTTCATCTGGATCGATCTGGTCATGCCGGTGATGAATGGCGACGAAGCAGCCCGGCGTATCCGCACCTTGCCCGGCGGCCAGCAGGTGCGCATCGTCTGCGTCACCGCCAGCGCCTTGCTGGAGGACCGCAGCCGCATCCTGGCCAGCGGCTGCGACGAAGTGCTGTTCAAACCCCTGCGCGAGCCGCAGATCTTCGGCCTGATGCAGGACTTGCTGGGCCTGGAATTCATCTACGACGAGGCCGACGGCGAGGCCCTGGCGCGGTCACCGAGCCAGCAACCCGATCTGGCGTCCGGCCAGGCGGCGCTGCCGGCCTTGCCCGAGGATTGGTTGCCGCCCTTCCAGGCCGCGGTCCTGAGCGGCGACACCCAGCTGATCCAGGCACAGATCCAAGCACTGCCGGCCAGCCACGCGGACCTGGGCCTGCGCCTGCAAGCCCTGCTCGATGATTTGCAGCTGGACCGGCTGGCGGTCTTTGCCGAAACACAAGCCCAGCTGCAAGCCCCCTCTCCCGCCTGAGTGCCAGCGTGTCTGCAACCGCGCCCCTTCCCGCTTCGCCGGGCCCGGCCTTGCCGGCCGAGCCCGAGCAATTGCTGGACGGTGCAGACATCCTGGTGGTGGACGACAACCCCAACAACCTCAAGCTGCTGCGCTCGGTGCTGCAGGAGCAAGGCGTGCGCGTGCGCCTGGCCACCAGCGGCGAGATGGCGCTCAAATCCGCCCTGGCCCGCCCGCCCCAGCTGATCCTGCTGGACATCCAAATGCCCGGCATCGACGGCTTTGAGACCTGCTTGCGGCTCAAACGCGAGGTGGCTTGCGCCGAGATTCCGGTCATCTTCCTCAGCGCCCTGAGCGATGGCAGCGATGTGCTGAAGGGCTTTTCCTGCGGCGGAGCCGACTTCGTCAGCAAGCCCTTCCAGGCCGAGGTGCTGCTGGCCCGCATCCTCACCCAGCTCAGGATCGCCCGCTTCCGCCAAGCCTTGCAGTTAGAGAATCTGGAGCGGCGCCGCGCCGAAATCGCGGCCCAGAACGCCAGCCAGCTCAAAAGCGAGTTCCTCGCCAATATGAGCCACGAGATCCGCACACCCATGAACGCCATCATCGGCATGGCCTATCTGGCCCTGCGCACCGAGCTGGACCCGCAGCAGCGCGACTATGTGCAGAAGATCTCCCAGGCCAGCCAGCATCTGCTGGGCCTGCTGAACGACATCCTGGACTTCTCCAAGATCGAGGCCGGCCGGCTGGATGTGGAGCGGGTCGGCTTCAACCTCCATGCCGTCACCAACCATGTGCTGTCGGTCATCAAGGAGCGAGCCGAGGCCAAGCGGCTCAAGCTGGTGTTCGAGCTGCCGCCCGAGCTGCCCGTGCTGTTGCTGGGCGACCCCTTGCGCCTGGGCCAGGTGCTGATCAACTACGCCAGCAATGCGGTCAAGTTCACCGAGCAAGGCGGCGTCAGCCTGCGGGTGCGCGCCCTGCAGGAAGACGAGCAAGAGGTCTTGCTGCGCTTCGAGGTGGAGGACACAGGCATAGGCCTGAGCCCCGAGCAGCAAGAGCGCCTGTTCCAGAGCTTCAGCCAGGCCGACGCCTCCATTACCCGCAAGTTCGGCGGCACCGGCCTGGGCCTGGCCATCTGCAAGGCCTTGGTCACCTTGATGGGGGGGGAGGTCGGGGTCGAAAGCGAGCTGGGCCGGGGCTCCTGCTTCTGGTTCACGGCCCGCTTCGGCCGCGACGAGGCCGCCGGGCAAGGCCAGCCGGGCCCGCTGGCGTCCAGTGACAGCAAGACCTTGGAGCGCCTGGCCGAGCGCCGCGGCGCCCGCGTGCTGCTGGTGGAAGATAACGAGTTCAACCAGCAGATCGCGCTGGAGCTGCTGCGCGACGCCGGCCTGGCCGTGGACCTGGCCGAACATGGCCAGCAAGCCCTGGATCGCCTGGCCGCCAGCCTGAGCGAGGGCCGGCCTTACGAGCTGGTCTTGATGGATATGCAAATGCCGGTGATGGACGGCATCAGCGCCACCCGCCAGCTGCGCCAGGACCCGGCCTGGGCCGAGTTGCCCGTGGTCGCCATGACGGCCAATGCCATGCCGGCCGACCGCGCCCGCTGCCTGGACGCCGGCATGGTGGACTTTGTCGCCAAGCCCATCCAACCGCAGGAGCTGTGGTTGACGCTGCTGCGCCACCTGCCGCCGCGCAGCGTCACCGGGCCTGCGCCCCCACCGCCCCAGCCGGCCCTGGCCCCGCCGCCGCCCCGGCTGCAGGCCTTGGCCCGGGACTGCGGCCTGGACCTGGCCAAGGGCCTGGGCCACACCCTGGGCAAGGTCGCGCTGCTGGAGGATTTGCTGCGCCGCCTGCTGAGCGGCCAGGCTGGAGTCTTTGCCGAGTTGCGCGTCGCCCTGGCCCAGGGCGATCTTGCCAAGGCCGAGCGCCTGGCGCACAGCTTCAAGGCGGTGGCCGGCAGCGTCGGTGCGCTGGCCTTGCAGGATGCGGCGCAGACGCTGGAGAGTCTGGCCGCGGCCGCCAGCCCGCTGGCCGGCTTCGAGGCCCCGCTGCAGCGTGCCGAGCAGTTGCAGGCCCAGTTGCTGCGGGCGCTGCAAGACTATTTCCAGCACCAAGACCCGCCGCCGCAAGCCGCTGCGGAGCCTGGCGACGACGAAGCCTTGCGAGCCCGCATGCTGGCCTTGCTGCGCCAGGACGATGCCTTTGCGGGCGAGCTGCTACAGGGCCAGGGCGAGCGCTTCCAGCGTCTGCTGGGCCAGGACTTCGCCGCTTTTCGGCAGGCGCTGGAGAGCTATGAGCTGGGGCGGGCCTTGGCCTTGCTGGAGCAGGGGGCGGCTTGAGCCTCTTGTGATGCTCGACGCTCGACGCGGCGCGTAGCGCCGTCACTCTTTTGTCTTGTTCGACGGCCCAGCCGGGAGTTCGCCCCGGCGGGCGACTCACTTTTCTTGCTTCGCCAAGAAAAGTAAGCAAAAGAAGGCGACCCGACGCCTGGCCCCTTCGGGGTGCGTTGCGGTGCTCAGCTTCGCTGGGCCGCGCCCAACTCTCTCCGCTACGCTCCGTTCAGACAAGGGGCGCGAGTCAGTCAACAAAGTCGCTTCGCGACGCCCAGCGAAGCTTGCGCTCCTCACCCAGGCTCGACGGGACTTGAATACCGACACGCCTCGCTACGCATCGGCTTGAAGAGCTGCTGCGCAAGCGCAGGCAGCGGTTGTTGGTATTTGGCCGAGGCGACGCGCAGCGAGCCGTGTGGTTTTCGCATGTCCCGTGTTGCCTGGGCTGCGGCGCTTGGCTTTGGCGGGCGGCGCGCAGCGCCATCAACAACTGACTCGCGCCCCTTGTCTGAACGGAGCGTAGCGCAGTGAGTTGGGCGCGGCCCGCCAAAGCCAAGTGCCGCAGCGGACCCCGCAGGGGCCAGGCATTCGGGTCGCCTTTTTTGCCTACTTTTTTGGCGAAGCAAAAAAGTAGGTCGGCCGCCGGGCCGAACTCCCGGCTGGGCCATCGAAAACATCAAGCGGGCTACGGCGCTACGCGCCGCATCCCCTCTACCCAAGCAAGTACCAGCAAACACCTCACTTGGCCGGCAAAGCCGCATCGAAATCACCCCCCAGCGGCTTAGCCGGGCTGACCTGCGGCTTGCGCTCCCGCACCAGATACGAGTACAGCACCGGCACCACCACCAGGGTCAGCAGGGTCGAGGTGATGACCCCGCCGATGATGGCCCGGCCCATGGGGGCCTGGATCTCGCCACCGTCGTTCAGCGCAATCGCCATCGGCAGCATGCCGAAGACCATGGCCGCCGTCGTCATGATGATGGGCCGCATGCGCGTCAGCCCGGCCTGCAGCAAGGCCTCGGCCACCGTCGCCCCGGCCTTGCGGGCATGGTTGGCAAAGTCCACCAGCAGGATGGCGTTCTTGGTCACCAGGCCCATCAGCATCACCAGGCCAATCATGGAGAAGACGTTCAGCGTCGAACCCCACAGCAGCAAGGCCAGCATCACACCGATCAAGGCCAGCGGCAGCGAGGCCATGATGGCGATGGGCTGGACAAAGCTGCCGAACTGGCTGGCCAGCACGATGTAGATGAAGATCACCGCCAGGCCCATGGCCGCCAGCAAGCCCTTGAAGGCATCGGCCTGCTGCTTGCCGGCACCGTCCACATTGAAGCTGATGCCTGGAGGCAGCTCGGTGGCCTTAATCAGTTTTTGCACCTCGGCATTGACATCGCCCGAGGCCCGCCCCTCCACCCCGGCGAACACGGCCTCGCGGCGTTGCAGATTCTGGCGCCGTATCACCTCGGGGTTGAAGACGGACTCCACCGTGGCCACCTGATCGAGGGCGATGGGCGAGCCGTCCTTGGCGAAGGCCACGGGCAGCTTGTTCATCTGCTCGATGCGTTCGCGCTGCTCGCGCGGCAGGCGCAGCAGCACCTCCACCTGATTGCCGTCCGGCGTGGTCCAGTAGGTGGCGACCTCACCGTTGACATAAGCTCTTAGCGAAGCGGCTATCTGGGGCGGCGTCAGGCCCAGCTCGCGAATGGCGGACTCCTTCAGCCGCACCGCATAGGCCGGCAGGCCGGGCTTGACCGTGGTGTCCACATCGACCGTGCCCTTGATCTTCTTCAGCTTGGCGGCGAACTCCTGGGTCACGCGGGTCAGCACCTCGGGGTCCGAGCCCAGGATGGTGATCCAGATCGGCCGGTTATTGCCCACGCTGACTTCAATCCCCGGGATCTTGGCAATGTCGGCGCGGATGGCATCCTCGATCTGTTTTTGCGTGCGCTTGCGCTGCTTTCTATCGACCAGCGAAATGCTCAAGGCCGCCTGGTTGCGCCCGGTGGCCATGCCCTCGCCGGTGCTGCCCACCACGGTGGACAGGGTCTTGATCTCGGGGTATTTGGCCAGCAGCTCCTCCACCTGCGCCACCTTGGCATTGGAGCGCTGCAGGCTGGAGGCCACCGGCAGGCGCAGATTGACCTGGGTGAAGCTTTGATCGGTCTCGGGGGCGAACTCGCTGCCCACAAAAGGAACCAGGCCGAGGGCGAGCACAAAGCTCAGGCCACCGGCGGCCATCACCAGGCCGCGCGGCGTGATGGTGGCCCAGCGCAGGCGGCGCTGCTGCGTCTTGTCGCGCCGACCCTGGGCGTCAAAGGGGCGGCCAAAGGCCGGCAGCGGCGGCACGAAGACGCGGTAGCGCCGGCCCGAGAAGGCCCAGCGGATCAGGCGCTCATAAGCTCGATGCAGTGCATCCATGGCGCGGTCGGTGGCGCGGATCAGGTGGCCAATCACCGGCACGCGTTTCAAATGCTCGCTTGGAGGGTCTTTCCAGATCGAGGACAGCATGGGGTCCAGCGTGAAGCTGACGAACAGGCTCACCAGCACCGCCACCGCCACCGTGATGCCGAAGGGGTAGAAGAATTTGCCGATGATGCCGCCCATAAAGGCCACCGGCACGAACACGGCGCAGATGGCGAAGGTGGTGGCCATCACGGCCAGGCCGATCTCGTTGGTGCCGTCAAATGCCGCTTGGGCGTGGCTCTTGCCCATGCCCACATGGCGCACGATGTTCTCGCGCACGACGATGGCATCGTCGATCAGCAGGCCTATGCACAGGCTCAGCGCCATCATGGTCATGAAGTTGAGCGTGAAGCCGAAGGCGTGGACGGCGATGAAGCTGGAGATCACCGAGATGGGCAGCGTGAGGCCGGTGATGATGGTGGAACGCCAGCTGTGCAGGAACAGGAAGACGATGGCCACGGTCAGCAAAGCGCCTTCGATCAAGGTGTGGGTCAGGCCGTCCAGCGAGCTCTTGACGAAGTCGCTGCTGGCATAGATCAGGTTCAGCTCCACATCGCCCGGCAAGGTCTTCTTCAGCTCGGCCATGGCCTCCTTGACGGCCTCGCCGCTCTTCACCACATTGGCGTCCTGCTGCTTGAAGACATTGAAGGTGACGGCCTGGGCGCCGTTGATGCGGGCGATGCTGTCGGGTTCGCGCTCGCGCTCGACCAGCGTCCCCAGATCGCCCAGGGTCAGCACCAGGCTGCCGCGCCGCGCCACCACGACGCTGGTGAACTGCTTGGGGTCGCGCACCCGGCCCTCGACGCGCAGCACGGCGTCGGCATAACGGTCGGACAACAGACCCACCGGCTGGTCGGCATTGGCCTCGCGCAGGGCGCTGGCGATCTCGGCCGGCGTCACGCCATAGGCGCGCAGGCGCAGCGGGTCCAGATCGATGCGCACCTCGCGCGACACCATGCCGCCCACATCGACCCGGGCCACACCCTCGACCCGGGCCAGGCGCTTGGCGACGATGAGTTCGCTGATCATGGACAGCTCGCGCGCCGGCCGCGTCTTGCTCATCAAGGCCATCACCACCACGGGCTGGGCATTGTCCATCTCGGCGCGGGCGATGGCGGGCGCCTTCACATCCTTGGGGAAGACGGCTTGCACGGCGGCGACGCGGTCGCGCACATCCTGCATGGCGCGGTTCATATCGGCGTTCAGGCTGAATTCAACCTGGGCCTGGACCCGGCCTTCGAAGCTGCGCGAGGAGACTTTCTCCACGCCGGCCACGGTGTTCAGCGCTTCTTCCAGCGGCTTGGCCACCTCGCGCTCCACCGCCTCGGGCGAGGCGCCGGGGTAGCGCACGTCCACCGAGGCGACGGGGATGGAGATGTCGGGCATATTCTCCACGCCCAGCTTGGCGTAGGAGAACAGGCCCAGCACGCACAAGGCCACCATCACCATGGTGGCGAAGACCGGGTTTTGAATCGAGACTTTGGTCATCCACATGGTGCTGGCCTCAGTTGCTCTTGTGCTTGGAGGCGCCGGCCTGGTCGGCCGCGCTGGCCAGCTTGGCCGGCTTGCTCTTGGCCTGCACGACCGTGGCCTTGGCGCCGTCACGCAGATTGTCGAAACGCGCGCCCAGCACCTGGGCCTGCTCGTTCAGGCCTTGCAGAATCTCCACCCGCCCTTCGCGCACGTCGCGGCGACCGGTGGTGACGATGCGGCGCACCAGAGCCCCGTTCTCAATCATCCAGACCTGCTCCTGGCCGCCGCTGCTGCTGAGCGCCGTCTCGGGCAGGCTCAGGCGCTGGGTTTCGTCGGGCAGTTGCACCCGGGCCAGGGCGTACTGGCCGGCGCGCAGGCTTTCTTCGCGGTTGCTCAGTTCCAGGGTCACACCGATGGAACGGGTGCCGGGCTCGGCGGCCGGGGCGATGCGGGCGATGCGGGCCTCGACCGGGGCTTCCACGCCCTCCACCCGCACCTGCACAACCATGCCGGGCTTGAGGCGGCCGACCTCGTGCGTGCCCACCAGACCGGCCAGCTCCAGCCGGCTCAGGTCCACGATGCTGAGGATTTGCTGCTCCGGCGCCAGCTTCTCGCCGGGCAGGGCATGGCGTTTGGCGACGATGCCGCTGATCGGGGCGATCAGCGCGGCCTGCCGCAGGCTGACCTGGCTGGTGTCCAGCTGGGCCCGGGCGGCCAGCATCTGGGCGCGCGCCGCTTCCATCGCTGCGCGCGAGCTGTCCAGCGCCGTGGCGGCGATGAAGTTCTGCGCCGCCAGGCCCTGGCTGGCCTTGTAGTGGCGCTCGGTCTGATCCAGCTGGGCGCGGGCGGACTCCAGCGCCGCGCTGCGTTCGGCGATGCGGTAACGCAGCTCTTCCAGATCGATCTGGCCCAGCACCTGGCCGGCCTTGACCCGGCTGCCCTCGGCCACCGACAGGTTCAACAAGCTGCCCGCGCTCTTGGCCCGCACGATCACCGTGCCCGGCGCCACCAGGGGGCCGGAGAACTCGATCAGGCCCGGCATGCTGACCCGCTTGGGCGCCACCACCTCGGTAGGCACAAACTCCAGCACGGTTTCGGCCTTTTTTTCCTCGGGCTTCTTGCCCTCATCACCCTTGCTGGCCAGCACCGTCACGCCGGCGCCGGCGGCCAGCACCGCGGCCGCCACGGCGCCCATGATCCAAAGCTTGCGCCGGGAATTCGTCAGTCGGATTGCAGCCATCGCTTGTCTCCCAATTCCTGTGGTCTGAAATTGGGCGCAGTGTAGGGACGGCATTTGGCATTGCCAGTGCCGCTGCGACGAACTGCGGAAAGCCCGGGCTGGGATGCACGGGCCCACGATTGGTGGCGGGCGGCCGCGCCCGCGGCCTCAAGCCTTGCGGTCCAGATGCAAGCTGCGCCAGGCGCAAAACGCCCCGCCCAGGGCCGCCACGGCGGCCGCCCAGAACACCGCCGGATAACCCCGGTGCGAGACCAGCCAGGCGCCGCCAATGCCGCCCAGCACGCCCGAAAAGCCATAGCCCAGCACCGAATACAAGGCCTGGCCACGGCCGCGCAAGCGGCCCGGGAAGTAGCGGCTGACCAGGGCGATGCAGGCCGTATGCTGGGCCGCGAAGGTCAGCGCGTGGCTGAGCTGCGCCAGCAGCAGAATCGTCAAGCTGGCGCCAAACGCCGCCGTCAGCCCGAAGCGCAGGGCCGATAGCAGGGCCGCGGCCAAAAGCCAGTGATGCAGGCTGCCGCGCTCCAGCATGCGACCCTGGAAGGCAAACCAGAGGATCTCCGCCATCACCGAGACGGCCCACAGCAAGCCCACCGTCTGCTTGCCATAGCCCAGGGAATCGAGATAGAGGCTGTAGAAGGCGTACAGCGCAGAATGCGCCAGCACGGTCAGAAAAATGCCGGCAAAAAACCAGCGCACGCGCGCCTCCCGCAGCACCGCGCGTATGGCGGGGCTGGGCTGCTCGCTGTGCGGATGGACGGCGGGCGGCTGCAAAGGCAGGCGCCAGGCCGCCCAGACCACGCCGCCCAAGAGCAGCAAGGTCGTCAAGGCAAAAGCCCGCATGCCGAAATGCTGGAACCACCAGCCCATCAGCACCACCGAGGCCAGAAAACCCACCGAACCCCAGACCCGCACCCGCCCATAACGCTTGGCGTCCATGCCACCGCTGGCGGTGCTGAGCTGGGCCGCCACCACGGTTTCGGTCAGCGGCACGATGGCCGCGTTAAAGCAGAACATCAGCAAGATGGCCGCCGCCAGGCTGGCGAAATGCAGCGGCAGCAAAAAGCCCAGGGCCGCGACGAAACTGGCCAGGGCGGCATAGCGGATGATGCTCACCCGCTTGCCGCTTCGATCGGCCAAGGCGCCCCAGGCATAGGGCGCGAACAAGCGCGTCCAGCTCTGCAGCGAGACCAGCAGGCCGATGGCCACCACCGGCAGGCCCAGCTCCTTGTACCAAAGCGGCGCAAAGGGGTTGAAGCCGCCGATGGCGGCGAAGTAGGCGCAGGACAGGACGGCGCAGGCGCCCAGGGTCTTGTCCGGGGCGGCGACGCCCGGGGCGGCGCTCAAGCCTGGGGCGCGGCGCCCGCGATGGCTGGCTGGTCCAAGGCCACATCGCCGCATTGGGCGCGGTGGCGCAGGGCATGGTCCATCAGCACCAGGGCCAGCATGGCCTCGGCAATGGGCGTGGCGCGTATGCCCACGCAGGGGTCGTGGCGGCCAAAGGTCTCGACCACGGCCGGCTCGCCGGCCCGGTTGATCGAGGCCTTGGGCGTGCGGATGGAGCTGGTCGGCTTGATGGCGATGGAGGCCACGATGTCCTGGCCGGTGGAGATGCCGCCCAGCACGCCGCCGGCGTTATTGCTGGCAAAGCCCAGCGGCGTCAGTTCATCGCCATGCTGGCTGCCGCGCTGGGCCACGACGTCAAAGCCCGAACCGATCTCCACGCCCTTGACGGCGTTGATGCCCATCAGGGCGTAGGCGATGTCGGCATCCAGCTTGTCGAACAAGGGCTCGCCCAGGCCGACCGGCACGCCGGTGGCCTCGACCCGGATGCGCGCGCCTACCGAGTCACCTGCACGGCGCAGCTCGTCCATATAGGCCTCCAGCTCGGCAATCTTGCTGCTGTTGGCGGCGAAGAAGGGGTTCTGGCCCACATGCTGCCAGCCCTCGAAGGGAATCGCCAGCTCGCCCAGCTGGGTCATGCAGCCGCGGAATTCGGTGCCGAACTTTTCCTTCAGCCATTTGCGCGCCACCGCACCGGCGCCCACCATGGGAGCGGTCAGTCGGGCCGAGCTGCGGCCGCCGCCGCGCGGGTCGCGCAAGCCGTATTTGCGCCAGTAGCTGTAGTCGGCATGGCCGGGGCGGAAGGTGTCGAGGATATTGCCGTAGTCCTTGCTGCGCTGATCGGTGTTCTTGATCAACAGGCAGATGGGCGTGCCGGTAGTCAGGCCCTGGTAGACGCCGGAGAGGATTTCCACCGTGTCGGGCTCGTTGCGCTGGGTCACATGGCGGGAGGTGCCGGGGCGGCGGCGGTCCAGCTCGGGCTGGATGTCGGCCTCGCTGAGGGCCAGGCCGGGCGGGCAGCCGTCGATCACGCAGCCGATGGCGGGGCCGTGGCTCTCGCCGAAATTGGTAACGCGGAACAAGTCGCCGAAGGTGCTGCCTGACATGGGGAATCCGGTTGATCTGAAGAAGGGGCCGAGGCCCGGGCTTGATTCTATCGGCGCGGCCACCCTGCTCGCGGCCCGACCGGAGCAGTCCCGGGGCTAACAGGCTTTGATGTCAACACGGCATGCCCGGAAAAACAAGCGCCCCCCTAGCTTCCAAATTGCACAGCTAGTGACGCATCTCTAGACTGGCCTACAGCTCAGAACAAGGGCTTGCCCACAAGGCCCAGCCCCAAGCGCCCAAAGCGCCAATAACAAGAAACAAAAACAAGCTGGCCGTGTAGCCGCGTCGCAATGCGCCGTCGGCTCGCACACCTGCCGGAGGCGCGGTTCCAACCCTCGTCACCAAGAGCCAGGGCCATGCGGCCTCGGTCTTAGGTTTGTCTGTCGAATCATTGATGTTCAGGGAGAGTGTTTTATGAATCTAGGTCTCTTGTGCAAACAAGCGCTGTGCGCGAGCAGCTTGGCCCTTGGCTTGCTGGGCCCGGCGGCCACCCAGGCCGCCCCGGTGGTGATCGTCAGCGCCTCGCAGTCCAGCGTGCATGTGGGCGAGAGCTTTTCCATCAACTTCGCGATTGCAGGCCTGAGTGCCGGCTCGCAAGACTCCTTGAGCGGCTTTGATATCGATGTGCTGATCAACCCGGCGCTGGCCAGCCTCAGCGGCTTCAGCTTTGTCGACCCCAGCAGCGGCGCCAATCAGCTGGACCTGCCCGAGGCCGGCTCTTTTGGCTTCACGGGCAATGCCAGCGCAGGCGGCGGCGTCATCGATGCATACGGCCTGTCGGGCAATAGCGCGGCGGCCCTGGACGCCAATCAGGCCGACGGCTTCCGATTCCTGAGCCTGATGTTCACCGCCCTGGCGCCCAGCAGTGCGGCGGAGTTCAGGCTCGATCTGGGCGACCCTTCTCTGCTGTTCCTGGACAGCGGCTCGAACGGGCTCCAAATGAGCTACAACCCGGCCTCTGCATTCGTCGAAATCACCCCCAATAACGGCCAGGTTCCCGAGCCAGGCGTCCTCGCCCTGGCCTTGCTGGCCTTGGCGGCCATGGGTTTGAGCCTGGGCAAGAACGGCGCCTTGCTGCGCAGTGCCACGGCGGCGCTGGCCTTGCTGCTGGGCGCCCTCAGCTTCAGCGGCCCAGCCCAGGCCCAGACCACATCCAGTAACAGCAGCCCGGTGGTCGCCAGCAAGGGCACGCCGATAGACGCGCTGGTCCTGGAGGTGGCGGGCAGCCGCGCCAAGCTGAAAGCGGTGGATGACGGCCGGGTGTTCTGGGTCACCACCTCCAATACCCTGGGCGCCGACAAGGTGGGCCAACGCATCCAGGGCCTGGCGCAGGCACGGGGCGACAGCATCCACATCGGCTCGCCCAGCTTCAGCAAACCTTGACGCACAAGGCTTGAGCAAAGTCCGCGGGTCCAGGCAGCCGGGCCCCACCCCTTCTTCAGCGGCCAAAGCCTTGGCCGACTCCTGAGTCAAAAGGAAACCATCATGAAGACACCCTTGCTTCGCTTCGGCGTTGGCTTGGCTCTGGGCGTTTGCAGCCTCTGGAGCCAAGCCCAGACCAGTTCGCCCTTCCCTCCGCCCAAGGAGGATATGGGCAAATATGTGATGAATTCGGGCGGCGGCCTGGACACCGGCTGCACCTACCGCAGCGGCGGCCCGCTGCTGGTGCGCTTCAAGGTGCCTGCCCCCGTCAACGAAACCCAGCTCAACCCCGATGGCACGCTGAAGGACCCGGGCAAGCTGATCGCCGACAAGGTGGTGGGAGCCAAGGCCAAGATCTCCTTCCCGGTCTATGACATCGACGACAAGGCCATCACCGACGGTACTTACGCGCCCGAGATCGACCGTCTGTCCTGGAACGGAACCTTCATCAAGACCCTGTCCGGCTTCAACAACACCTGGGTGAACGACTCCTTCGAGGTCGACATCAGCCAGGTCAAGTTCGCCAGCCCCGGCAACCCCGGCGTGGTCAATGAATTCAAGGTCGATATCGACACCGGCAATGTCGGCAATGGCGAGTACTGGTGCATGGCGGTGGACTGGGTGGGCATCGAGTTCGACGCGGCCTTCCCCTATGTGCTGGCGCACGGCATCGCGGCCGACCGCAGCACCTGGGAAGACGGCGCCGCCCCCGGCGTGCTCAAGACCATGAACGAGAGCGGCGTGCTCTTCGACCGTTTCTCCACCGCCAACAAGAACGGCGCGGTGATGACGAACGCGCAAGACCTGAAGACCAAGATCAAGGGCTTCCTCGACACCGTCAAGGCCAGCAAGGTCAATCTGATCGTGCACAGCAAGGGCGGCCTGGACTCCCAGGCCCTGGCCGTGCTGAGCCCGCCGGATTTCGAGGTGCTGTCCCTGGGCACTTTGTCGACCCCGCACCGGGGCTCGGTGGTGGCGGACCTGACCCTCTTGCAACGCAGCCTGGCGACGATTTACGAGGGCAATGGCCAGGACCCTAACGGCTATGCGCGCAGATTCATCGACAGCACCGTGGCCGGCATCGCCAGCGGCTTTGGCGCCGGCCCCCAGCCCCCGGGCCTGATCGACCTGACGACCCAGGTCGCCAACGAAGCGATTCCCGCCGGCCTGCGCGGCAATGTGGCCAACACCTTCACCATCGGTGCGGACGCCGGCCCCAACTGCAGCCGCGAGCCCACCGATGGCGAGATCGACCCCATGAATCCCGTCTCCAGCGTGCCTTTCGTCGGCAGCTACACCTATAGCGCGCTGCGCCTGGCCTATATGGGCATCTGCAACTTCAGCTCGGCGGTACAGCTGAGCTTCGAAGTCATCCCCAGCCTGGACCCACAGGCTCCGCCCATCACCGTGCTGACTTACAAAACGGTGCTCAACGCCCAGCTCAACCCCAACGATGTGGTGGTGGGCCTGAACAGCGCCAATCCGGGCTGGGGCACGCCCCTGGGCAATCAAAGCAATACCAATCATTCGACGGTCAAGAACGGCGACAACGTGCGCAAGCTGCTTGACCAATCGATCAAACTTCGCTGAGCCAGGAGCCCGCATCATGAGCTTTGTTCGACTCCACCAAACCCTGCGCCTGAGCGCCCTGGCCCTGGGGATCGCCCTGGGCTTTGCCGGCCCCCTGCCCCTCGCCCAGGCGCAGAACTCCGGCCTGATCAACACCTCGCCGACCCATACCTGGGCCCAGCCCATCACGGCCGGCAGCACCCAGCTGCGCCTGCAGATTCCGGTCGCGGCCCTCAGCGATTTGCGCCTGCAGCTGGTCCTGCCGGTAAGCGGCGCCCACATCAGCCTGCTGGACCCGCAAGGCCAGGAGGTGATCGCGGCCAATGACCCTCGCATCAGCTTTCTGGACGGCGCCCAGCTGAGCCCACCCCTGCCCGGCGGCGTCTTCATCACGCCCAGCATCGCCAACCCAGCCGATGGCGTGTGGACGCTGCAGGCCAACTTCCCGGCCGCGCCCGTGCCCACGGTGGCGATTCTGAGCAGCTATGCCCAGTCGCCCTACCAGGTCGGCATGGTGATCAGCGGCCAGAGCTTCCGCGTCGGCCAACCGGTACCGCTGGGCATGCTGGTGCTGCACCAGGGCCTGCCCATGACCCATCTGGCGCCCAGCCTGAGCATCAGCAAGGACGGCAATCCCCTGGCCACGCTGAATGCCGTGGACAACGGCCAGGCGGCCGATTTCGACGGCCTGGCCGACGATGGCATCTACAGCCAGGGCTATCGCTTCGGCCAGACAGGCCGCTACCAGATCGATGGCAAGGTCAGCATTCCCGCGCCGGGCGGCGGCAGCATCCAGCGCAGCGCCACGGCCTTTGTGGACATCGTGCCCGCCAACTTCGTCTTCGGCTCGGTCAGCGGCACGGTGATACGCGATGCCTCGGGCTGTGTGCGCCAGCTGGACGTCAATTTGAGCGGCACGGTGGCCAGCGCCGGCACCTATTCCACCGCCGGCACCTTGCTCAGCAGCGGCGGCCCGGGCAGCCTGCTCAAGCGCAGCAATGTGGTGTTGAGCGGCCCGGGCGCCCTCAATGCCAAGCTGTCCTATACCGCCAGCGAGATCCGCAAGAGCTTTGCCGCCGACGGCGATTTCATCGTCGACCCGCTGGACGTGCTGGCCTTCTCGGGCCAATCACCGCGACTGGAAATGCGCAAGCCATCCGCCACCAGCTTCAGCGGCCTGACGCTGGCGCAGTTCTGCTCCGCCCCCATCGAATTGGCCAATGCGGCCTCGGTCAACCCGGTGCTGCGCAACGGATTCATCGGCCAGCTGGAATTCAGCCTGCCGGTGCGCGTCAATGTCTCGGACAGCTACCAGATCTCCTTCAAGGTCCTGGACGCGCAAGGCCTGGAGGTGGGCCAGTTCGGCCTCAACAACTTCCTCAACGCCGGCGACAACCGGGTGAGCGCCACGGTGATGGCCGACAAGCTGCAGCGCAGCGACGGGCCCTACCGGATCGAATCGGTCCTGGTGGTAGGCGGCGGCAGCACGGCGCAAGCCTCGCGGATTCCGGTCGGTGGCAGCAGCCTGTCGCGGTGGCAGATCTTCCCCACCATCAGCGGGGACCTGAACGGCGACGGCAGCGTCAACACCGCCGACCGCGATCTGCTGCTGCAATTCCGTGGCCAGAGTCCGCTGATCCCGGGCGATAGGCGCGACCTCAATGGCGACGGCAAGATCGATCTGCAGGATGCTCGCCTGCTGATTCTGAAAGCCTGCGCCGCACCGAACTGCCCCAAAAACTGAGACCCGATCAGCCCGGGCACAAGGCCTTGAACATGGCCTGCTGCTCGGCGCTCAGGGCCAGATCCAGCAGCTCCGCCACCGGCCCGGCCTGGTCGGGCCCGAAACGGACAAGGCCCAGCCTGGCGATGCGGCTGGGCGGGCCGCCCAGCTCACGCAAGACGCTGGCGGGCACCGAAATAGGCAGGCTGGCCTTGCCCGCGGGCAGCTGGGCCGAGCGACTCAGCTGGCGCGAGCTGGGGCCGGCCAGCAGCAGCACGGTGACGGCATACAGCCCGGGGCTGGCAACTTCCAGGCCTATCTCCAGCACGGCGGCTTGCGCGCACTCGCCCTGGCGCTCCAGGCGAATGCGCTCCAAGCGCAGGGGGGCGCCGGCCGCGAGCACCCCGCCCCCGGCCTCCAGCTTGAGCTCGGCCTCCGCGAACCGGCCGCCCTGGAATTGCTGGCGCGCCCGCAAGCGGTACGCGCCCGCGGCCGGCAGGGCAAAACGGCTGATATAGGCGCCGGGCTCGTCGCTGATCAAGAGCCCGGCCGGCGTGCGCAGGCGCTCGCGCGCGGCCGGTACGGGGACGGTCTGGCCACTGGCATCTTGCAGGACAAGGGCAAGTTCGCCCAGGCCAAGAACCGGCGCGCCAAAGTCGGCGGGGCGCAGCACATAGTTCTGCACCTGGCCCGAGGCCGGCTCGGTGCTCAGGGCGGTGAGGCTCAGCTCATAGCGCGGCAAATGCCGAAATGAAAACAAGACCTGGCCGCCCGGCTTGAGCGGCTGGGCCCGCTCAAGCCGCAGGCGCCAGCGGCCGGCCTGGGGCAGGCGCAATTCGGGCAAGACGATGGCCTCCCCCAGTTCCGGATGCTGTGCCAGGGCCCGCGGCGTCAGGCCCAGCTGGGCCGGCGTCTTGCGCCAGACCCGGCGCTGCAGGGGGTCCAGCAGCTCGATCGCGCTCAAGGGCACGGTGCTGCGCAAGGCGGCAAACACCACCCGGCTTTCGCCCCCACCCAGCTCGGCCGAGAGCTCGAAAACAAGGTCTTGCTGCGCCTGGCCGGCGGCCAGGCTGAGGCGCTGGATTTGCGGGCCGCCGGGGCTGGCGGCCAGGGCGGCGTTGAACAAAGTCATGGCCGGGGGGCTGAGAAGCAGGCAGGCTGCCAAGCGCAAGGTCTGGCGGCGTGAGGCGGGCCCGAGCTGCATTGGCACGGCCTGCGAAAAAAAAGCGGCCAGACGGCCGCTTTCGCTGGATACCTGGCCGGGGCCCGGCCGCGAGCCGCTCAAACTCAAAGTTTGGACTCGTCCGCGGCGCCGGCGTTTTCTTCCACCGGCCAGTCGCGGATATAGGCCTTGAGCATGCGGTTCTCGAAGTCCTGACCGTCGACCACGGCCTTGGCCACGTCGTAGAAAGAGATCACGCCCATCAGCGTGCGGCCGTTCAGGGCCGGCATATAGCGGGCGTGACGGCCCAGCATCATGCGGCGGACCTCGTCGATCTCGGTCTCGGGCGTGCAGGTCAGGGGGTGGTCGTCCATCACGCTGCGCACCAGCGAGGTCCCGACCGAGCCGCCGTTGCGGGCGATGGCGGCAATCACCTCGCGAAAGGTCAACATGCCGACCAGGTCACCATGCTCCATCACCACCAGGGAGCCGATATCGCGCTCCGACATGGTGGCCACGGCCTGGGCCAGGGTTTCGTCGGGCGTGACGG
Source organism: Roseateles oligotrophus (assembly GCF_014204525.1). GTDB lineage: Bacteria > Pseudomonadota > Gammaproteobacteria > Burkholderiales > Burkholderiaceae_C > Paucibacter_A > Paucibacter_A oligotrophus_A. Next base: position 117,269 of record NZ_JACHLP010000007.1, on the reverse strand, counting down.
TGAACAAGGTACCGCCTTTGACGCGCAGGATGTCGACGACTTTCATGATTCTCTCCTCTTGAAACGGGGCCTGAAGTGAGATGGAGGCCCCGCGTGATACGACTGCGTTTAAACATAGCACACAATTCGCGCATCAAACACCTGGGAGACACCATGGCTGGCTATGCCGACCCCTCTTTCGACACCCTGGCCCTGCATGCCGGCGCGGCCCCCGACCCCAGCACGGGCGCGCGGGTCACGCCCTTGCACCTGAGCACCTCCTTTGTGTTCGAAAGCTCCGAGCACGCCGCCTCGCTGTTCAATATGGAACGCGCGGGCCATGTCTACTCGCGCCTGTCCAACCCCACCACGGCGGTGTTCGAGGAGCGGGTGGCGGCCCTGGAAGGCGGCGTCGGCGCCATCGCTACCGCCAGCGGCCAGGCCGCCCTGCACCTGGCCATCGCCACCCTGGCCGGGGCCGGCTCGCACATCGTGGCCAGCGGGGCGCTCTACGGCGGCTCACACAATCTGCTGCATTACACGCTCAGACGCTTCGGCATTGAAACGACGTTTGTCCGCCCCGGCGATCTGGCCGGCTGGCGCGCCGCCATCCGCCCAAATACCCGATTACTTTTTGGTGAGACCCTCGGCAATCCGGGACTCGATGTGCTGGACATTCCCCAGGTGGCCGAGATCGCCCATCGGGCCAGGCTGCCCTTGCTGGTGGACTCCACCCTCACCACACCCTATCTCTTGCGGCCCTTCGAGCATGGTGCCGATCTGGTCTACCACTCGGCCACCAAATTCCTCAGCGGCCACGGCACGGTGGTGGGCGGCGTGCTGGTGGACAGCGGCCGCTTCGACTGGCAAGCGGCCCATGCCCAGCACGGCCGCTTCCCCGAGCTGTGCGAGCCCTATGCCGGCTTCCACGACATGGTCTTCAGCGAGGAGAGCACGGTGGGCGCCTTCCTGCTGCGCGCCCGCCGCGAGGGCTTGCGCGACTTCGGCGCCTGCATGAGCCCGCACACGGCCTGGCTGATTCTGCAAGGCATCGAAACCCTGTCCCTGCGCATGCAGCGCCATGTGCAGAACGCGCAGCAGGTGGCCGAGTTCCTGGCCGCCCAGCCCCAGGTGGCCCAGGTCGGCTACCCGGGCCTGGCCGGCCACGCCAGTCATGCGCTGGCGCAAAAGCTCTTGCCGCGCGGCTGCGGCTCGGTCTTCAGCTTCGATCTGAAGGGCTCGCGCGAGCAAGGCCGCGCCTTTGTCGAGGCCTTGAAGATCTTCTCCCACCTGGCCAATGTGGGCGACTGCCGCTCGCTGGTCATCCACCCCGCGTCGACCACCCACAGCCGCATGGACGATGGCGCGCTGGCCCAGGCCGGCATCACGGCCGGCACCTTGCGCCTGTCCATAGGCCTGGAAGACGCCGACGATCTGATCGCCGATCTGAAACAAGCGCTCAAGCGCGCCGCCAAATAAGCCGGGAGAACAAAGCGATGGAATTCAATGTCAAAGGCGCGCAAGCCTATGCCTACACGGGGGGCAAGCCCTTCGATCCCGCCCTGCCCTGCCTGGTCTTCGTGCATGGCGCCCTGCACGACCACAGCGTCTGGACCCTGCTGGCGCGCTGGTTCGCCCACCATGGCCACAGCGTGTTGGCCGTCGACCTGCCCGGCCATGGCCGCAGCGCGGGGCCGCTGCCGACCGATGTGCAGTCCCTGGGCGCCTGGCTGCTGGACCTGCTGAGCGCCGCCGGCGTGCAGCAGGCCAGCCTGGTCGGCCACAGCATGGGCTCGCTGATCGCGCTGGAGGCCGCGGCCCAGGCGCCGGAGCGGGTGCGGCGGCTGGCGATGGTGGGCACGGCCTATCCGATGAAGGTGTCCGAGGCCTTGCTGAGCATGGCCCGCCACGAGCCGCTGAAGGCCATCGATATGGTCAACAACTTCTCCATCTCCAGCTGGGCCAGCAAGCCCGGCTACCCCGGCCCCGGGGCCTGGCTGCACGGTGGCAACCGGGCGCTGATGCAGCGCATCCAGGCCGGGCAGACGGGCTTGAATCTGTTTGAACACGACTTCCGTGTCTGCGATGCCTACGACCAAGGCCTGGAGGCGGCCGCCAAGCTGCAATGCCCCGTCAGCCTGCTGCTGGGCCAGCACGACCAGATGACGGCGCCCAAGCAAAGCCAGGCCCTGGCCGCCGCCCTCAAGGCCAAGACCTATCTCTTGCCCGCCGGTCATTCCCTGATGGCCGAGGCGCCGGAACAGCTGCTGGCCGCGCTACGCCAGGCCCTCGCCTGATTGCGGCCAAAGCCGGCCCAGGCATTCGCGCAGCGCGCTCAGCACGGGCGCGTGCTGCTGCTTTCTTGGCATCAGCATGGAGAGCGGGCAAGGGATGACGGTGCCTGCCCAGATGACGGCCTGGCCCTGGGCTTGCAGCTGCCGGGCCAGGCGCGTGCGCATCAGACATAGCGCCACGCCCGAGCGCATCAGCTCGATCATCGAGGCCTCCTGGTCGGCCTCCACCACGCAGCGATGCGTCAGGCCCTGGCGGGCAAACACCTCGCCCAGCAAGATGTGCTGGGAGCTGCCCGGCGGTGTGCCCACCCAGGGCATGCGGGCCAGGGCCGCCCAATCGGCCTGCGCCAGGGCGCTGGCCCAGGCCGTCGGGCCGACCACCACATAAGCCTCCTGGCGCAGCGGCAGAACCAGCAACTCAGCTTCCTGCAACTCGCCCAGATAGAAGCAGGCATCGATCTCGCCACGCTGCAACTGGGCCAGCACCGTGCCCGAAATGCCGTGCTGCAATTGCACGTCGATGAGGGGATAGGACTGCAGCAAATGCCCCAGCAAACCGCCCAGCTGGATGGACTCGGGGTCGATGATGGTGCCCAGGCGCAGGCGACCGCCGACCTGGGCATGCAGGGAGCGCGCCAGACCTTGCAGGTCCTGCACCGAATCCACCGCCCGCAAGGCCGCCGGCAGCAGGCGCCGGCCAGCCCCGGTCAAACTCATGCCGCTGGCCGAGCGCTCGAACAAGGCCAGGCCCAGCTCCTCCTCCAGCGCGCGCAGCTGCTTGGACACCGCCGACTGGGTCAGATGCAATTGCTCGGCCGCGCGGGTCAGATGGCCGCTGCGGGCCACCGCCACAAAGCTGCGCAGTTGATAGAACTCCATGCGGGGATTCTGCCGCGCCCGCCGGCTTCAGCGCAGCAAAATGGCGCGGAAGTCGTTCACATTGGTGCGCGTGGGGCCGGTGAGGACCAGGTCGTCCAGGGCCGCAAAGAAGTGGTAGGCATCGTTGCGCTGCAGATGCTCGCGTGCCGACAGGCCCAGCGCGGCGGCGCGGGCCAGGCTGCTGGGGTCCAGCAGGGCGCCGGCATTGTCTTCCACGCCGTCGATGCCGTCGGTATCGCAGGCCAGGGCATACAGGCCCGGCACATCGGCGCCGGCCTGGGCCAGGGCCAGCAGGAACTCGGCGTTGCGCCCGCCCCGCCCATCGCCGCGCACCGTCACCGTGGTCTCGCCGCCGCTCAGGATCACGCAGGGCGCCGCCAGCGGCTGGCCATGGCTGCGGATCTGGCGCGCGATGCCGGCATGCACGGCGGCCACATCGCGCGACTCGCCCTCCAGGCTGCCGCCCAGCATCAGCGGCTGCAAACCAAAGTGGCGAGCCAGGGCAGCGGCGGCCTCCAGGCTTTGCTGGGCGGTGGCCAGCAGCTTGACCTCACGCGGGCCTGTGGCCACCACGGGACGGGCGGCCGGCCGCGTCAGGTAACGATGCACCGAGGCTGGCGGCGTAATGCCATGCCTGTGCAGAACCGCCAAGGCCTGCGCGGCGCTGCTGGCATCGGCCATGGTAGGACCGGAGGCGACCACGGCGGGGTCGTCGCCCGGTACATCGGAGATCACCAGGGTCAGCACGCGCGCCGCGCCGCAGGCCTCGCCCAGGCGGCCGCCCTTGATGGCGGAGAGCTGGCGGCGCACGCAGTTGATCTCGGCAATGGGGGCGCCGCATTGCAGCAGCTGGGCGCAGACGGCGCGTTTGTCCGCCGCGCTGACGCCCTCGGCCGGCAGGCTCAGCAAGGCCGAGCCGCCGCCGGAGATCAGGCACAGCAGCAAATCCTCGGGCCCGGCGCTGCGCGCCAGGGCCAGCATCTGGCGGGCCGCCTCGGTGCTGGCCGCATCGCTGTGCGGGTGGCCGGCCTCGAGTACCCGGATGCGTTCGGTGGCCTCACCGTGGCCGTAACGCGTCACCACCAGACCCGAGACCGCCGCACCCGGCGCGTCGGTACCCCAGGCCTGCTCGACGGCCAGGGCCATACGCGCCGCCGCCTTGCCCGCACCCAGCACGATCACGCGGCCCTGTGCGGGCCGATCCGGCAGAGCCGGGCCCACACAGACCAGCGGGTCCACCGCATGGACGGCGGCGTCGAACAATTGGCGCAGGAGCTGGCGCTCGGCGCGGTGGGAGGAAGTCAGGCTGCTCATGGCACCCGACTCTAACGACTGCCGGAGCGGGCGGCCAATGGCAATCAGGCAAGCCCCCCATTCCCTGCAGGAAACATGTGTTTACCCCTAGGCTCGCCGGGCTACCGCCGCGCAAAGCCGCGGCAATACTGGGCATGCCTGCATCGCAAGACCTGCATGAAATATTCTCCATGGCATGGTTTGCTGCAGCTGTTTAGGCTGGGCGCCTCAGCAAATTCCCAAGCAAGGTCAAGCCCATGCAAGTTCCCACGCTCGACGCCAAGATTCTGGAGGAACGCAGCTACCGCAAGGTGGCCTGGCGTCTCATCCCCTTTCTCTTCCTCTGCTATGTGCTGGCCTATCTGGACCGGGTCAATGTGGGCTTTGCCAAGCTGCAGATGCTCAGCGACCTGAAGTTCAGCGACACCGTCTACGGCCTGGGCGCGGGCATCTTCTTCATCGGCTACTTTCTGTTCGAGGTGCCCAGCAACATCATCCTGCACCGCATGGGCGCAAGGGTCTGGATCGCCCGCATCATGGTCACCTGGGGCCTGCTCTCGGCCGCCATGCTGTGGGTCAGCACGCCCGCCATGTTCTACACCATGCGCTTTCTGCTGGGCGTGGCCGAGGCGGGCTTCTTCCCCGGCATCATCCTCTACCTGACCTACTGGTTCCCCGCCGCGCGCCGCGCCCGGGTGGTGGCCTTGTTCATGACCGCCATCGCGCTGTCGGGCGTGCTGGGCGGGCCGCTGTCGGGCTGGATGATGTCGCACTTCGAGGGCGTCAACGGCTGGCATGGCTGGCAGTGGATGTTCCTGCTGCAAGGCCTGCCCTCGGCTGCGGTCGGCATCTGGGTGCTGTTCTATCTGGACGATTCCATCGACGCCGCCAAATGGCTGACAGCTGAGGAAAAGGCGCTCCTCAAGGCCAATATCGCCCAGGACGCCGTGGGCAAGGCCAGCCTGTCCACCGGCCAGGTGTTTGCCAATGGCCGGGTCTGGTTGATGAGCGCCATCTATTTCTGCTTCATCATGGGCTTGTACGGCGTCAGCTTCTGGCTGCCCCAGCTGATCAAGTCCACCGGGGTGAAAGATGTGCTGAGCGTCGGCCTGCTGACGGCCATTCCCTACGGCTGCGCCGCCCTGGCCATGGTGCTGGCGGCGCGCAGCTCGGACCGCTCGGGCGAGCGCCGCTGGCATATCGCCCTGGCCGCCCTCGCGGGCTGCCTGGGCCTGCTGCTGAGCACGGTTTACGGCAGCAACACGGTGCTGGCCATGGCCGCCCTGAGCCTGGCCACCATGGGCATCCTGAGCTGCCTGCCGCTATTCTGGACCCTGCCGACCGCCTTTCTGGGCGGCACGGCGGCGGCGGCCGGCATCGCCATCATCAACTCGGTCGGCAATCTGGCCGGCTTTGTCAGCCCCTTTATGGTGGGCGCCATCAAGGACGCCACCGGCCAGACCAGCTGGGGCATGCTGATGCTGGCGGCCAGCTTGTTGCTGGGGGCCTTGCTGGTCTTGCTGGCCGTCAAGCTGCCGGCCCGGGGTCAGTTGCGATAACCCAGGCTGAGGCCCAGGCTGTAGCCGCCGGCACGCTCGCTCAAGGGGCTGGCCGCTGCCGCCCCGAGCAAATGGCTCCAGCCCAGGCTGCTATTGAAAACCCAGTGCGGGCTCAGGGCGCGGGTATAGCTCAGGCCCAGATTGGCCTCGCTGAAACTGGCGCCCGGCGTGTAGCTGCGGCCCAGGCGCTGGGCGGCCTGGCTGTCGGCGGGCACGCCGAAGTAACTGAGCATATAGCGGCCATCGCCGCCGCTCAGGCCCGCGCCCGCCATCAACTCGCTGGCGCCGTCGCTGGAACGGTAGAACCGGTGGGCCAGATCCATATTCCAGATCGCCCCGCCCTTGCGGCCCAGCGCGTCCTGGCTCCATGCGGCGGAGAGCTGCCATTGCGGCGCCAGGGTCTTGCTGGCGTAGAGCCGCAGGCGCAGGGTGCGGCCGATATCGGGCAGGCCTTCGGTGTAAGCGGCATCGCTGCTGCGGCGGCCGCTGTCCAGGCGCAGGGTCAGGCCCAGGCGCAGCGTTGCCGAGCGATACAGATCGCGGCTGGCGCCCGAACCCGGGCCTATGGACTCCGCACCAAAACCCATCAGGCCGGCGCCGCCGGAACTGGACAAGCGCCATTTGCCCCAGCGCGCCGCCCACATGGGTTTGATCGAGGTTTCCATGCTGCGCGCGCCGGGGTAGGACGGCGCGTAACTCAGGCTGGCGCCCAGCAGATAACGCAAATCATCGCCGGGCAGATCGAACCAGGAGGGCTCGGCCGGCTGCGGCTGGCCGCCCTCGGCCCCGGCTTCTGCGGCCACCACCGAGTTGGCGGCGGCCCACAAGCTCAGGCAAAAAAAGGCGGGGGCAAGAAGCTTGCTGGGCATGATGAGCCCAGCTTAGCAGCAGCCCCGCAAAGCAAGGCCGCTTAAACCGGCTCTTTGCGGGCTATTTCCTTCAACATATCGGCCACGATGGCGCGCAGGTCGTACTCCAGCTTCCAGCCCCAGTCGCGCTGGGCCTCGCTATCGTCGATACGCTGCGGCCAGCTGGCGGCGATGGCCTGGCGGAAATCGGGCGCGTAGGCGATCTTGAAATCGGGCAGATGGGCGCGGATGGCCGCGGCGATCTCGGCCGGGGTGAAGCTGACACCGCCCAGATTGTAGGAACCGCGCTGCTTGACGGATTCCGCCGGCGCTTCCATCAGCTCGATGGTGGCACGCAAGGCGTCGGGCATATACATCATGGGCAGGCCCTGCTTCTCTTCGAGGAAGCAGTTGTAGCTGCCGGTCTTCAGTGCGTGGTAGAAGATGTCGACCGCGTAGTCGGTGGTGCCGCCGCCGGGCGGGGTCTTGTGGCTGATCAGGCCGGGGTAGCGGATGCTGCGCACGTCCACGCCATGGTTGGCGTGGTACCAGGCGCACCAGCGCTCGCCCGCTAACTTCGAGATGCCGTAGATGGTGGTCGGGTCCATCACCGTGGTCTGGGGCGTGTCCAGCGTCGGCGTCGAGGGGCCGAAGGCGGCGATGGAGCTGGGCCAGAAGATGCGTTCCAGCTTCTGCACCCGGGCCAGTTCCAGCACATTCAGCAGACCCTTCATATTCAGGTCCCAGGCCCACATGGGGTGCTTCTCGCCGGTGGCCGAGAGGGCGGCGGCCAGATGGTAGATCTGGGTGATGCCATGGCGCTTGACGACGGCGGCCAGGGCGGCGGCATCGGTCACGTCCAGCATCTCGTGCACCAGCTGGGGCACGCGGCCTTGCGGGGCCAGATCGCTGGTGATGATATTGGCATTGCCGTGGCGCAGGGCCAGCTCGGCGGCCAGCTCGGAGCCAATCTGGCCGTTGGCGCCGATGATGAGGATCTTGGTGGTCATAGTAAAAAAGAAATTAGGACTTGATCAGGCCCAGTTCACGGCCCGCCTGGGTGAAGGCGGCCACGGCTTTTTCCAGGTGTTCGCGCTCATGGCCGGCCGAGACCTGCACACGGATGCGGGCCTGGCCCTTGGGCACGACGGGGAAGAAGAAGCCCACGGCGTAAATGCCCAGTTCCAGGATGCGGGCGCTGAGTTTTTGCGCCGTCACGGCGTCATAAACCATGATGGGCACGATGGGGTGGCTGCCGGGCTTGATCTCGAAACCGGCGGCCTGGATGGCCTGGCGGAAATAGGCGGTATTGGCTTCCAGCTTGTCGCGCAAGGCGGTGGAGGCTTCCAGCAGGTCCAGCACCTTGATGGAGGCGCCAACGATGCTGGGCGCCACGGTGTTGCTGAACAAATAGGGGCGCGAGCGCTGGCGCAGCAATTCGATCACTTCCTTGCGGCCGCTGGTGAAGCCGCCCGAGGCGCCGCCCAGGGCCTTGCCCAGGGTGCCGGTGATGAGGTCGATCTTGCCGAACACGCCACGGTACTCATGCGTGCCGCGGCCGGTCTGGCCCAGGAAGCCGCTGGCATGGCATTCATCGATGCCCAGCAAGGCGCCGTACTGGTCGCACAGGGCGCGGATCTTGTCCAGCTGGGCGATGGTGCCGTCCATGGAGAACACGCCGTCGGTGAACACCAGGGTGTGGCGGGCGCCGGCCGCCTTGGCGGCCTCCAGCTGGGCTTGCAGATCGGCCAGGTCGTTGTGCTTGTAGCGCAAGCGCTTGGCCTTGCACAGGCGGATGCCGTCGATGATGGAGGCGTGGTTCAGCTCGTCGCTGATGATGGCGTCCTGCTCGCCCAGCAGGGGCTCGAACAGGCCGCCGTTGGCGTCGAAGGCCGCGGCGTAGAGGATGGTGTCCTCGGTGCCCAGGAATTTGGACAGCCGGGCCTCCAGGGTCTTGTGCAGGTCTTGCGTGCCGCAGATGAAACGCACCGAGGACAGGCCATAACCATGAGTCCGCAGGGCCTCGTGCGCGGCCTCTATCACCTCGGGGTGAGAGGACAGACCTAAGTAGTTATTTGCGCAGAGATTGATGACCTCGCGGCCATCATTGGTGTGCACCACGGCACTCTGGGCGCCGGTGATGATGCGCTCGCTCTTGTAAAGGCCGGCCTCGCGAATGCCGGCGAGTTCGGCATTGATGTGGGCGTAGAAGTCTTGCGCTGTAGCCATGGTCTGTCTCCTGATGCACAATTCACTAAATTGAACGCAGTTCGATATATCGAATTTGTGTGCAGTATCTAGGATTTCATTTTCAAGGTCAAGCATGTCTGCAGCGAATCTCGACACCCTAGAACCTCCCAAGGTAGGTGCAACCCTGCAAGCCTTGCGGCAGGCCCAAGGTCTGTCGCTGGACGAGTTGTCCCGCCGCGCCGGGGTTTCCAAGTCCATGTTGTCGCAGATCGAGCGCAATCAGGCCAATCCGACCGTGGCCGTGGTCTGGCGCCTGGCCAATGCCTTGCGGGTGGAGCTGGCCGAACTGCTGGGCGGCGAGCGCACAAGCCCGCCCGCCATCGAGACCGTGCCGGCCCATGGCACGCCGGCCATGAGCAGCCCCGACGGCCTGTGCCAGCTGCGCATCCTGGGCCCTATCGATCTGGCCGGGCAGTTCGAGTGGTATGAGCTGAGCGTGCAGCCCGGCGGCGCGCTGGAGTCGGCCGCCCATGAGCCCGGCTCGCGCGAGCATCTGAGCGTGCTCAGCGGCAGCCTGGTGGTGAACGCCGGCGGTGCCTCGCAGACCCTGTCGGCGGGCGAGACGGCCCGCTACGCGGTGGACGGGCCCCACGCCATCCGCAACCCGGGCCAGCAGCCCGCCATGGCCCTGCTAGTGGTCTTACACAGCTGAGCCAGGGGCCGCCTCGGGCGGCAGCAGATCGACCAGGCGCAGGCGCTCCCAGTCGCTGCGCGCCCACAGCAGCTGCAGGCCCGGCGTGCGCTGGGCCACGGTGGCTTGCAGCAAGGCCTGGGCCGGCACCTGCTCCGGCGCGCACAGCAGCACCAGGCGCTGCACGCCGCCCTCCTCCAGCCGGCCCACCCAGTCCAGCCCGACCAGGCCGTCCAGCACCGCCTCCAGCTGCAGCGGGTCCACCCGCAGCGTCAGCGCCAGGGTCGAGCTGCTCAAGCCCCCACGTCCCTCGCGCTGCGCGCGCCACAAGGCCCGCAAGACGTCCAGGGCCAGCTCCAGCTGCAGCCCCGGCGCCTCGGCCCGGCGCGGCATGCCGCCGGCCAGGCTGGGCGCATTGGCCGCGAGCACGGCGCCGATCAGCATGATCACCCAGCCCAGATAAAGCCAGATCAGGAACACCGGCACCACGGCAAAGGCGCCGTAAAGCGTCGAATAGGTCGGCACATGTTTCAGATACCAGGCCAGCGCCCATTTGGCCGCGCTGAAGGCCAGGGCCACGAACAGCCCGCCAAAAGCGGCATGGCGCCAGCGCACATGGGTGTTGGGCACATAGTGGAACAGGCCCGATACCGCGGCCGCCATGATCAGCACCTGCACCAGGGACAGAAAGAAAGACCAGTTGCCGGGCAGATCGCCCAGCCAGTCCTGGCCGGTGGTGATGGCATAGCTGGTCAACACGATGCTGCCGCCCAGGATCAGCGGACCCAGCGTCATCGCAAACCAGTAAACCAGCACCCGCTGGGCGATGGGCCGTGGCCGCTTGACCCGCCAGATCAGATTCAGCGTGCGGTCTATCGTCAGCATCAGGGCCAGGGCGGTGAAGCCCAGCAAGGCCACGCCCATGCTGCCCAGGCCCTTGGCCTTGGCGGCAAACTGGGTCAGGCCGGTCAGCACCGGCCGGGCGATATTGGCCGGGATCAGGTTCTGCAGAAAGTACTTCTCCAGCGCCACCTGGAAGGACGAGAACATGGGGAAGACGGTGAACAAGGCCAGCATCACCGTCAGCAAGGGCACCAGGGAGATCAGCGTCGTGAAGGTCAGACTGCCGGCCGTCAGGCCCAGATGCTCTTCCTTGAAACGGGCATGCAGATTGACCAGCACCAGCCACAAACGGCTTTGGCGGATTTGGCTGAACTTCCTCGGCGCCGGAGCGGCGGCATTCGGATCGATAACAGGGGAATTTCTCATGCTGGCTATGATGCCAGCATGTCCGCACCCTCCCCCATGAACGCCCCCACAAGCCCCCTCACCTCGCCCGCCGCCCCGGCCCAAAGAACGCAGGCCGATGCCCGCGAGGCCCTCAGCCGCTGGCTGGCCCTGGGCGGACTGATCGCCCTCTTTGTGCTCTGCCTGGCCTGGGAGCTGTGGCTGGCCCCCACCGGCCGCGGCACCCTGGCCATCAAGGCCTTGCCCCTGCTGATCCCCATGGCCGGCCTGTGGCGCTACCGGCTCTACACCTTCCGCTGGTTGAGCCTGATGATCTGGCTCTATTTCGCCGAAGGCGCCGTGCGCGCCACCAGCGAGCAAGGCCTGTCCGTCTGGCTGGCGAGTTTGGAGGTCTTGCTGAGCATCCTCATCTTCACGGCCTGCGCCCTGCATGTGCGCCAGCGCCTGGCCGCCGCCAAGGCCCACACCCAGGCATGATGACAGCCCTGAGCGAGCTGCAAGCCCTGCTCGGCGAGGGCGGCCTGCTGCAAGCCCCCACCCACGATCTGGCGGCCTATGAAAAGGACTGGCGCGGCCGTTACCGGGGCCGCGCCCTGGCCGTGGCCCGGCCGGCCAGCACCGAGCAGGTGGCGCAAGTGCTGCGCTGCTGCGCCCGCCACGGCATCGCAGTCGTGCCGCAGGGCGGCAATACCGGCCTGGTCGGCGGCGGTGTGCCCGATGGCAGCGGCCGGCAAATCCTGCTGAGCCTGCAGCGCATGCAGGCCGTGCGCGCCCTCGATGCCCACAACCTCACGCTGACGGTGGAAGCCGGCTGCACGCTGCAAGCCGTGCAGGACGCGGCCGCGGCCCAAGGTCTGCTCTTCCCCCTCAGCCTGGCCTCGCAGGGCTCGTGCACCCTAGGCGGCAATCTGGCCAGCAATGCCGGCGGCACGCAGGTACTGCGTTATGGCAATGCCCGCGAGCTTTGCCTGGGCCTGGAGGTGGTGACTGCCCAGGGCGAGATCTGGCAGGGCCTGAGCGGCCTGCGCAAGGACAACACCGGCTACGACCTGCGCGATCTCTTCATCGGCAGCGAAGGCACGCTGGGCGTGATCACCGCCGCCACCCTCAAGCTGTTTGCCCGGCCGCGCGCCCAGATGACGGCCCTGGCCGCCTGCCCGGACCTGGATTCGGCCCTGGGCCTGCTGAGCCTGGCGCGCCACCAGGCCGCGGCGGCGCTGACCGGCTTTGAGCTGATGAATGCCTTCTCGCTGGCCCTGCTGGGCCGCCACTTCCCGCCGTTGCACCAACCCCTCGCCCCCTGTGCCTGGACGGTGCTGCTCGAGCTGTCGGACAGCGAAAGCGAAGCCCACGCGCAAAGCCAGTTCGAGGCCATTCTGAGCGAGGCCCTGAGCCAGGGCCTTGTCAGCGATGCGGCCGTGGCGCAAAGCCTGGCGCAGTCGCAAGCCATGTGGCAGCTGCGCGAATCCATCCCGCTGGCGCAGAGCAAGGAGGGGCTCAATATCAAGCACGATATCGCCCTGCCCCTGTCCCGCATCCCCGCCTTTGTGCTGGAGACCGATGCCGCCCTGGCCCAGGCCTTCCCGGGTGTGCGCATGGTCTGCTTCGGCCATCTGGGCGACGGCAATCTGCACTACAACGTGCAGGCAGCCGAGGGCGTACCACCGCAGGAGTTCCTGACCCAGCACGAGGCCGCCATCAACCGGCTCGTGTACGACGCGGTGCAGCGTTATGAGGGCTCGATCTCGGCCGAGCATGGCATAGGCCAGCTGAAGCGCGAGGACTTGGCCGCCCGCAAAAGCCCGGTGGCCCTCAACCTGATGCGGGCCATCAAGGCGGCGCTGGATCCGCAGGGCTTGCTCAATCCGGGGCGGCTGCTGTAGCTCGCTCAAGGCGCTTGCGCCAGCAGCTTCTGTATCTCCGCCTCGATCAGCGCCTCATCGCCCTCCCCCACATGGCGCAAGCGCACGCGGCCCTGGCGGTCCAGCAGAAAAAGCGTGGGCCAGGCCTGCACCTGCCAGTTGCGCCAGTTGCGGTATTGGTTGTCCTGGGCCACGGGGTAGCCGAGGCCCAGGCGCTGGATGGCGGCCTGCAGCTGGGCCGGGTCTTTCTCGAAGCCGAGTTCGGGCGTGTGCAGGCCTATCACCACCAGGCCCTGGGCCGCATAGCGCCGATGCCAGGCCTGTAAATGCGGCACGCTGCGCACGCAGTTGACGCAGGCAAAGGTCCAGAAGTCCAGCAGCACGACCTGGCCGCGCAGCTGGGCCAGGCTCAGCGGCGGGCTGTTGAACCAACGCGTTAGCTCCTGCAACTCGGGCGCTGCGGCGGGCTGCAAGGCCTCGCTGCGGGCGGCTTGTTGCCAGCTCAGGCGCTCGGCCAGCCAGGCCGAGATCTGCGTGTCCAGTTGCCAGTGAATGGCGGCGGCCGTCAGCAGCATCAACAGGCCGAACAGGCGCCGCAAGGCCTCGGCACGGCGCTTCAGGGCCGCCAGCCGGTGCATGAAGAACTGGCCGCCGTAGGCGATCAACAACATGGGCAGACCGGCCCCCAGGGCGTAGAGCAGCAGCAAGGCAGCGGCCTTGGCCGGCTGCGCCTCGCTGGCCACCAGGGCCAGCACGGAGGCCAGCACCGGCCCGGCGCAAGGCGTCCAGACCAGGCCCAGGCTGGCGCCCAGCAGCAGCGCCCCGCCCTGGCGGGCGGTGGCGCGCTCACCCAGGCGCTGGCCCCAGCCGGCCAGGCCGGCACTGGGAGTTTGCAGCAGGCGGCCGAGCAGGCGATCCAGCGCCGGCCAGGCCAGCATCAGGCCAAAGCCCCCCAGCACCAGCACGCTGACAAGGCGCAAGCTCTGCGGCGACAAGCCCAGCACCCGCGTCGCCGCGCCCAACAAAACCGCGGCCGCCGCAAAGGCCAGCACAAAGCCCAGCACGATGAACAGCGGGCGCAACTGGGCCCCGGCACGACCCTGCTGGCGCGCCGGCGTGAGCGATGCCCCCAGGATCAGGGGCAGCATGGGCAGGATGCAGGGGCTGGCCACGGTCGCCACCCCTGCGCCAAAAGTCAGCATGGCTTGCAGCATGTCAAACCTCTTACTTCGGCTGACCGGACAAGGGTCCGGAGGCCGGGCTGACCACATCCGCCTCCAGCGCACGCTGCCAGCGCTGCGTCTTGCCGAACAGGGGCAGGCCCACATAGGCGTGCAGAACCAGTTCGCCGCGGGCCTGGTTCTCGGTGCTGACGCGCATCTGGCAGGCATAGCTCTTGCCGTTTTCGCGGTTGTAGATCTGGCCTCGCCACTCGCGCTCGGCCGGCGCCGCTGCGTCGGTCGCCGGCTCATGCAGGGGCAGGAAGTCGCTGAGGATCTGCATCCCCAGCACCGGGCGGCCATCCACGGGTTTCATCTCGCCGCCGCCCGGCGTCATCGAGCGATTGCCCAGCAGCTTCACCGCCTTGCCACACAAGGCCTTGCCGCAGGCGCTGATTTCCACCTCCAGATTGCCGTTGGCCGTGACCCAGCGGCCGCGTGGATCATCGGCCGGCGTGTCGCCAGCCGCCGCAGCCAGCAGGGGCGAGAGCAGCAGGGCCAGCAAGGCCGGCCGGCGGAATTTCAGATGAGTAAGTAGCATCGTGCAGCTCCTGAACAGGGTTTGAAGACCGAGGCTTGATTGCAAACCCGCCCGGCCCTGCCCGTGTTTGCGAAGGCCGCCGTATTTGTCGCCGCCTGTGTCGGCGGCGCCGGCAGACAAACTCCGATACAAATCCCCGGCCCGGTTTGCGGCTATCGTTGCCATATGAACCCACGTGTCGAACATCTGCTGCTGGTCGATGACGAGCGCCACATCCTGGCCCTGCTGCGCGACTACCTGAGCCAGGCCGGCTACCGCATCAGCACGGCCAGCCATGCGGCGCAGGCGCGCGAGCTGCTGCGCCAGGGCGATGTGGACCTGCTCATCCTCGACCTGATGCTGCCGGGCGAGGACGGGCTGTCGCTCTGCCGCGATCTGCGGGCCTCCGGCGCGGCGCCGCTGCCGGTGCTGATGCTCAGCGCCCGCGGCGAGGAGGCGGACCGCATCCTGGGCCTGGAGATGGGGGCCGACGACTACCTCAGCAAGCCGTTTGCGCCGCGCGAGCTGTTGGCCCGCGTGCGCGCCGTGCTGCGCCGCAGCCAGATGCTGCCGCCCAATCTGCGGCCCCAGCGGCCGGCGCGCGAGCTGTGCTTTGGCGACTGGCGCCTGGACACCGTGGGCCGCCAGCTGCTGGACGGCCAGGGCACGCTGGTGCCACTGACCGGCGCCGAATACCGGCTGCTGCAGGTCTTGCTGGAGCGGCCGCAATGCGTGCTGAACCGCGACCAGCTGCTGAGCCTGACCCAGGGCCGCGACGCCGATCCCTTTGACCGCTCCATCGACCTCTTGATCAGCCGCCTGCGCCGCCGCCTGCGCGAGGACTCGCGCGAGCCGCGCTATATCAAGACCGTCCGCTCCGAGGGTTATGTGTTCTGCATGGAAGTGCGCAGCCTGGCCGCGCCGGCACCGCGATGAGGCTGCGACTGTGGCCCGCCAGCCTGTACGGCCGGGTCGCCCTGCTGGTGTTCTCGGCCCTGGTGCTGGCCCATGGCCTGACCTTTCTGGCCCTGCTGCGGGAGCGCAGCCAGCTCTCGCAAACCATGATGCTGGCCTATCTGGGCCGCGATGTGGCCTCGGCCGTGGCCATGCTGGAGCGCCTGCCCGCGGCGGAGCGGCCGCCCTGGCTGGCCCTGCTGGAGCGGCCCAATTACCGCTATGCGCTGCTGGACGGCCCGCCCGCCCAGGCCTACCGACTCGAAGGCCGGGAGCAGGCCTTGGCCGCGGGCTTGAGCGAGCAACTCCGAGCGGCGGATCGGCCGTCCAGCTTCGCCCTGCGCCTGCAGGACGGCCAATGGCTCAGCCTGCAACTGGCCTTGCCGCCGCTGGCCGTGTCAGACAGCGCCAAGCGCCTGCTGGCCCTGCAGCTGGGCCTGCTGGCCCTGGCCACCTGGTGGGGCGTCAGCCTGGCCGTGCGACCCTTGCGTGAACTGGCCGAGGCCGTGGACGGCATGGGTCGCCGCCAGCCCGTCAAGCCTTTGACGGAGAGCGGCCCGCTGGAGGTGGCCCAGGCCGCCCGCGCCTTCAACACCTTGCAGACCCGCATCGCCGCCCATGTGACGGAGCGCCTGCATCTGCTGGCCTCCATCTCGCACGATTTGCAAACCCCCATCACCCGCCTCAAGCTGCGCCTGGAAGCCACGGATCTGGAACCCGCCCAGCGCGAGCGCCTGCTGGCCGATCTGGACGGCATGCAAGCCCTGGTGGAACAGGGGCTGGCCTATGCCCGCACCCGCCAGGCCCAGCTGGAAACACCCCGGCCGGTGGACCTGGAGGCCTTGCTGGACGGCATGGTTTGCGACGCCGTCGATGCCGGCCAGGCAGCCAGTTGGACGGGGGCCTGCCCCGCGCCCCTGCTGACCCGGCCCCAAGCCCTGCGCCGCGTGCTGGGCAATCTGATCGACAACGCGCTGAAGTTCGGCGGGCGGGCCGAGCTTGAGCTGGAGCAAACAGCGGGCCAGGTGCTGATCCGCCTGCGCGACGGCGGGCCGGGCATCCCCGAGCAGGAGCTGGCCAAGGTCATGCAGGCCTTCTACCGCGTCGAGGGTTCACGCAATCTTGAGAGCGGCGGCAGCGGCCTGGGCCTGGCCATCGCCAAGGCCTTGGTGGACGAGGCCCTGGGCGGCCAGCTCAGCCTGCACAATCTGGCCGGGGGCGGGCTGGAGGTCGGGCTCAGCCTGCCGCTGCGCCCGCCTCAGGCCTGCTTTGCCGAAACCTGAGAGCGGGGCAGCAAGCGGGCCAGCAAACGCCACACCAAACGCAGCATCAACAAGGCCAGGACGGCTTCGCCCAAGGTCAGCACAAAGGCCAGGAAACCACCCCAGCGCGTTTCACGCCGGTGGAATTTGGCGATGGCGCGGTCGCGGGCCTGCTCGATGCTGTCGTAAAAGCTGGGCACAACCAGCAGGGTCAGCAGGGTCGAGGTGATGGTGCCGCCGATGATGGCCACGGCCATGGGGCGGTAGAACTCGCCGCCCTCACCCACGCCTATGGCCACCGGCAACATGCCGGCGATCAGGGCGAAGGTGGTCATCAAGATGGGGCGCAGGCGCTTGCGGCCGGCCTGCATCAAGGCCTCTTCGCGATCCACGCCTTCCTTTTCCAGTTGGCGGGCGGCGTCCAGCAAAAGAATGGCGTTCTTGGCCACCAGGCCCATCAGCATGATGACGCCGATAAAGCTCATCAGGTTCAGCGTGCCCTTGGTCATCAGCAAGGCCAGCACCACGCCGATCAGGGACAGCGGCAGCGACAGCATGACCGCCAGCGGCGCGGTGAAGGAGCCGAACTGCATCACCAGGATCAGATACATCAGGCCGATGCCGCTGACCAGGGCCAGCCCCATCTCGCCAAACACCTCTTGCTGGTCGCGCGAGGCGCCCTCCAGGTCGATGCCATAGCCGGGCGGGAAGTTCATGGCCTTGGCGATTTTCATCGCATCGGCCGTCACCTCGCCGTCGGAGCGACCCTGGGCGTTGGCGGCCACGGTGATGGTGCGCTTGCCATCGGCATGCTGGATCTTGGAGGGGCCGCGGCCCATGCGAATGGTGGCGATCTGCTCCAGCGGCACCATCTGGTTGGCGCCGTTGATGGCGATGGGCAGGCGCTCGATATTGCCGAGGTCCACCCGGTCGTCGGGATGCAGGCGCACGGCCACATCGCGGGCCTCGCCGGTGGGGTCCACCCAATCGCCCACCTCCACGCCGGCAAAGGCCACGCGCAGGGAATTGGCGGCGTCGCCGACCGAAAGCCCCATGGAATTGGCTAGGCCGCGGTTCAGCTCGATCTGCAACTCGTTCTGCGGGTCTTGCTCGGACAGGCCCACATCCACCGCACCCGGCACATTGCGCAGCTTGACCATGAAGTCGTTGGTGATGGCCAGCAGCTTGCGCGAATCGGGGCCGGAGAAGCGGATCTGCACCGGCTTTTGCGCGCCGTTATTGAAGTCGTCCAGCACCGTGTACTCGGCGCCCACCAGGGTGGCGACCTTTTTGCGCAGCTCGACCCCGATCTCGATGGCCGAACGCTGGCGCTTGCTGCTCTTGCCGATGTCCACATAGATGCGGCCGCCGCCCGGGTTCACATAACTATTGGTCGCCTCGGTTTCGGGAATGCTGCGCGCCAGCAGGGCGGCGGCCTCCAGCTTGCGGCGTGAATACTCCAGATTGCTGCTGGCGGGCGTGCGCACATCGATGGCCAGCATGCCGTTGTCCGATGAAGGCAGGAAGCTGGAGCCGCCCAGCTTGGCCTGCAAGGCAATCGCCGCCACCAGGCTGGCCACCGCGAACAGCGCCATCCAGCGGCGGTGGTGCAAGGCCCAGGCGATCACATGGCCGTAGCGGTCGCTCTGGTGGTCAAACCAGCTGTTGAAGCGGGCCAGCTGTTTGCTGATGCCGGTCTTGGGCGCTTCGTGATGGCCCGGTGGGTCGCCCCAATAAGCCGAGAGCATGGGGTCCAGGGTGAAGGAGATGAATAAGCTGACCAACACCGAGGCCACCACGGTCAGGGCAAAGGGCCGGAACCACTCGCCCGAGACGCCGGGCATAAAGGCCACGGGCACGAACACCGCGACGATGGAGAAGGTGGTGGCCGCGACGGCCAGGCCGATCTCGGCCGTGCCCTCCAGCGCGGCGGTACGGCGGTCCGAGCCGCGCTCCATATGGCGCACGATGTTCTCGCGCACCACGATGGCATCGTCGATCAGCACACCGATGGCCAGCGACAAGCCCAGCAAGCTCATGAAATTGAGCGTGAAGCCGCACAGCCAGACGGCGATGAAGGCGGCGATCACCGAGGTCGGCAGGCTGAGCGCGGTGATCAGGGTCGAGCGCCAGGAGTTGAGGAAGACATAGACCACGAAAATCGTCAGGCCCGCCCCGAAGACCAGGGCGTGGATGACGTTGTTGAGGTTGTCCTCGGCCTCCTTGCCGCCGTCGCGGGTCACCTCCAGCGAGGTGCCGGGCGGCAGTTCGGCGCTGATTTCCTCCCTGAGCTTGCGCACCTTATTGGCCACCGTGACGGTGGAGGCATCGCGCGCGCGGTTGATGGACAGGCCCACATTCGGGTGGCCGTTGCGCACGCTGAAGCCCGTCACCTCGGCAAAGCCGTCGGCGATGGTCGCGACCTGGCCGAGCCGGACCAGCTCGCTGCCGCTGCGCTTGATGACGATTTGCTGGAACTCGGAAGGGTTCTCGATGCGGCCCAGCAGGCGGATGCTTTGATCCTCCAGGCCGCCGCGCACCTTGCCCACCGGCGCCGTCACGTTCTGGCTGCGCAGGGCCGCCACCACCTCGGTCACCGAGACCTTGTACTCGCGCAGCTTCTCGGCCCGCAACAGCACGCTCAGCTCGCGCTTGAGCGCACCGTTGACATTGACGACCGAGACCCCGGGGATGCCGCGGAATTTGTCGGCCAGCTTGTCCTCGGCCAGGCGCGAGATCTCGGCATGGCTCAGCGAGGTGCTGGACAGGGCCAGTTGCATGATGGGCTCGGCGCTGGGGTCCACGCGTTCGATCACCGGCTCGCGGATCTCGGTCGGCAGCTTGTAGCGCACGGTGGAGATGGCGTTACGCACCTCTTCCGAGGCCTCGATCATGTTCTTGTTGAAGTTGAAGATCAGCAGGATGCTGGCATGGCCCTCGGCGGCCGTGGCGCGCACCCGGTCAATGCCCGAGATGCTTTGCAAGGACTTCTCGACCCGGTTGACAACTTCGCGCTCCACCGTCTCGGGCGAGGCGCCGGGGTAGTTGATGCTGACGACCAGCAAGGGTTCCTGCACATCGGGAATCTGGTTGACGCGCAGCTTCTTGAGCGCCAACAGGCCCAAGCACATCAGCGAGATGATGATGACGATGGCCGCGATAGGCTTTTTGATGGCGAAGTCGGACAGGAACATGGCTTACTTCCCTGCCGAGGCCGCCGGCTTGGCCGCCGATGCGTTCAGCGGCGGCGTGGCCACCAGCTTGACCGCCTGGCCGTCCTTGAGATTGGAGCCGGGGCTGCGCAGCACCTGGTCGCCCTCGTTCAAGCCCTTGCGCACCGCGTACTCGCCGCGGCGGGCATCGCGCTCGCCCAGCTCCAGCCTGACCTTGGCCAGCTTGCCGTCCTTGACCCGCCAGGCATAGGCCTCATCGCCCGCACGCAGCAGCGAGCCCTCGGCCAGCATCAGGCTGCGCACCGCGCCCGATTCGACCCGCCCCTCGGCGTACAGCCCGGCCACATCGGGGCTCTTGCCATCGGCAAAGTCCACCAGCACCTCGACCTGGCGGGTAGTGGCATTGGCCGCCACGTCGATGCGGCGGATCTTGCCGACGAAATCGCTTTGCGAATAGCCGTTGACGCGGAACATGACCTGCTGGCCCAGCTGCAACTCGTGCCGGCGGTCGGCCGAGACCAGGCCCTCGAAACGCATGCTGCGCGGGTCTATCACCTTGAGCAACTCCTTGCCGACCTGGGCCGTGTCGCCGATGGAGACCTTGCGCTCGCTGAGCACGCCGTCAAAAGGCGCACGCACCTCGGTGCGTTGCAGCAGCTGGCGCGCGCTGACCACGCGGGCCTTGGCCGCCACCAGATCGCTTTGCGCGCCGTTGCGGCGCAGCTCGGCATCTTCCAGCGCCTGCAGCGAGCTCATGCCCTGAGCCTGCAAGGTCTTGAGGCGTTGGACCTGGCGCTCCGCCTGCTCGAAGGTCTGGGCCGAGGCGCGGGCGGCCTCATCGGCCGAAGCCAGGCCGTCGCGGATGGCCGTGTCGTCCAGGCGCACCAGCAGCTCGCCCTTTTTGACCAGTTGCCCGTTTTCCTTCAGCACCTGCTGCACCACGGCCGAGACCTCGGCGCGCAGATCGGCCCGCCGCTCGGGCTGGATGGAGCCGGTGATCACCGGGCCCACGGCATAGGCGCCGACGCTCATGCTGCGCAAGTCTTCGGGCGCGATCTGCAGCGGCTCGCTGGCGACGGCGGCCTCGGTCTTGGCCTTGTCCTTGCTACAGGCCGTCAGACTCAGGGCAAGCGCACAGACTATGGCTGTTGCGAGGGCCAAGCGCAGCGGGCCTTGCGGAAATCGAGAGGGGGCAGACGGCGAAGAGGCACGCGACATCGAAGGAACTCCGGAACTGGACGGTCTTTTGGGAAGCGCGCCAGCTTATCCTGAAACAACACCCCTGCCGTTGGTCATGTTCACGCTCTGCCGCCGAGACTGCTGCGGGAGCAAATGGGCCACTTATTGCAAGCGGCGCCCCACGGGCAGGGGCAAGGCGAGGATGGAGATGCCTTCGTCCTCCAGCGCAGCGGCCTCATCCCTCGTGGCCTGGCCACGGATGCCGCGCTCGGGCGACTCGCCGTAGTGGATGCGGCGGGCTTCTTCCGCGAACTGCGTGCCCACGTCCTCGGTATGGGCCTCCACTTGCTGCACCACCTGCTGCAGCGCCTGCATCAGCTTGGCCTGCAAGACCTGCATGGACTCACGCGGGTCCGGCCCGGCGGCGATGGGCTGCGATGCGGCCGGCGGCGCGGGCTTGGATAAGGCGGGCTGGACGGCCGCTGCCGCGCCCTGCCCTGCCTGCCGGGCCTGCCCGGCATCGGGGCGGGCCGGCGGCGGCGTCTGCTGGCGCAGATGCGAGACATTCAGATGGGGCGCGCTGGGCATGCGCTTGACCTTGGCGTCAGCACACACCGGGCAGCTCAGCAGGCCGCGCTCGGTCTGGGATTGGAAATCGGCGTTGGAGCCAAACCAGCCCTCAAAGCGATGGTCGGAGCTGCAAGCCAGATTGAGAACCAGCATGATGGTTGCGGCGCGGCTTCAAGCGGCCGCTTGCCAGTCCAGCGCCCAGGCACCGCCTTGCCAGCGGCTCAGCCACAGCAGGCCGATCAGGGTCTTGGCATCGGTCAGCTGGCCCTGGGCCGCGAGCTGGTCCAGCTCCCCGACGCTATGCGTCACCAGATCCAGGAACTCGCCCTCGTCCAGCGCCTGCTGGCCGGGCTTGAGGCCGCGGGCGAAGAAGATCTCTATGCCTTCGTCCGAATAGGCGATGGCATTGTGCAAGACGCCGGCATGGGCCCATTCGCGGGCCTGATAGCCGGTTTCCTCCAGCAACTCGCGCTGGGCGCAATGCAGGGCAGCCTCGCCGGCGTCCAGCTTGCCGGCGGGGAACTCCAGCATCACCCGACCCATGGGATAGCGGAACTGGCGCTCCAGCAACAGGCGACCGTCGTCCAGCAAGGGCACGATCATCACCGCGCCGGGATGGCGGATGAACTCGCGCGTCGCCGTCTTGCCGTCGGGCAGGCGGACCGTGTCGCGCTGCACCTTCAGAAAGTTGCCGCTGAACACGGTCTCTTGCTGCAAGCCCTGCTCACGCAGATGCAGGTCGGCGCAACCGGCCACTGGCTCAATCGGCATGCCGGCCTCGGCGCAGATAGCGCCACACAAAACCGGGGAAGCCCAGGGTGACGAAGAGGCAGGCGGCCGCGGCGTAAAACTCCCAGCCCTGGGGCTGGCGTTGGCCGATGCGGGCCTCCAGCGCAAAACCCAGGCCCAGGCAAGCCAGGGCCAGCAGCACAAGCTCAAGCAGGCGCCAAGCCACCGATTTGGGCTTTTGCAAGGGGCCGAAGAACAGCACCCGCTCGCTGAAATAAGGCAGATTGGCCGCCGCCACGGCAGCCAACAAGACCAGCCAAACGGCTGCGCTCTGATCCATCGTCGGTCTTCA
Organism: Roseateles oligotrophus; assembly: GCF_014204525.1. GTDB lineage: Bacteria > Pseudomonadota > Gammaproteobacteria > Burkholderiales > Burkholderiaceae_C > Paucibacter_A > Paucibacter_A oligotrophus_A. The sequence continues at coordinate 94,467 of NZ_JACHLP010000007.1, read as the reverse complement.
GGTCGCCAGGGTCTTGACGATGGCTTGCGCGCACCAGGCCATCAGGCCGCCAGGCAGCAGGCCGAAGGCCAGCACGGCCACGCCGTTCAAGCTCATCACCACGCGCACATCGGTGGGCGCGCCCAGGGGCGTGTGGTCGGTGGGCTCGTCAAAGAACATGACCTTGATGACGCGCAGATAGTAGTAGGCACCGATCAGGGAAACCACCACGGCCGCGATGGCCAGGCCCAGATAGAGCGGGTTATTGGTCGAGATCATGGCCTGCAGCACCGACAGCTTGGCGTAGAAGCCCGCCGTGGGAGGAATACCGGCCAGGGACAGCATGAAGATGGTCATGACCGCCGCATACCAGGGGCTGCGCTTGGCCAGGCCGGCCATGTCCTTGATCTCTTCGGCTTCGTGACCCTGGCGCGAGAGCAGCAGAATCATGCCGAAGCTGCCCAGCGTCGTCATCACATAGGTGACGGCATAGAACATTGCCGAGCTATAGGCATTGGCGGCCGACAAGGTGTTGTCATTGACCACGCCCGAGGCCAGGCCCAGCAGCATAAAGCCCATCTGCGCGATGGTCGAGTAGGCCAGCATGCGCTTCAGATTGCTCTGGGCGATGGCGGCCAGATTGCCGACCAGCAGCGAGGCGATGGACAGCACGATCAGCATCTGCTGCCAGTCCACGGCCAGGCCAATCATGCCCTCCACCAGCAGGCGCACGGTGATGGCAAAAGCGGCCAGCTTGGGCGCAGCGCCGATCAGCAGAGTCGTGGCCGTGGGCGCGCCGTGGTAGACGTCGGGCACCCACATATGGAAGGGAGCGGCACCCAGCTTGAAGGCCAGGCCGGCCACCACAAAGACCACGCCAAACACCAGCACGGACTTGTTGGCCTCACCCAGGCTGATGACCTCGAACACACGCGGAATCGACAGCGAACCGGTGGCCCCATACATCATGGACAGGCCGTAGAGCAGGAAGCCGCTGGCCAGGGCACCCAGCACAAAATACTTCATCGCCGCTTCGGTCGCGTTGGCGTTGTCGCGGCGCAGAGCCACCAGGGCATAGAGCGACAAGCTCATCAGCTCCAGACCCAGATACACCACCAGGAAGTTATTGGCCGAGACCATCACGCTGACGCCCAGCATGGAGAACAGCGTCAAGGTGAACAACTCGCCCTTGAGCATCTCACGCGAGGCGGCGTAGGGGCGTGCATAGACCAGGGTCACGATGGTGGCGACGCAGGCGAAGAAGGCCAGCAGATGACCCATGGGGTCGGCCACCACCATGCCTTGCATGGCGTAGACGGTCAGGCCGTCATGGAAATAGCTCAGGTGGATGGCGCCCACCACGGCCAGGGTCAGCTGAGTCAGCCAGTAAGTCGGGCGGCGCTGCGGGTCGGTGACCCACAGATCCACCATGGCCACCACGCAGGTCATGGCCAGAAGAATGATTTCGGGATAGACCGCGAGCCAATTCATAGTATTCATTTGTTCCTGGCCCCTCTCAGTTGGCAGCCGGCTGGGCCGGCATTTCAGACACGGCGGGGGCCGTAGCTTGGACAGGCAGCGGCAGCTTGGAGCTGCCCACATGCTGGAGCAGATGGCTGACCGATTTATCCATCACATCGGTGAAGGGCTTGGGGTAGACGCCCATCCACAGCACGGCGATCGCCAGCACCGCCATCATCAGGAACTCGCGTGCATTGAGGTCGGTCAGGGACTTGACGTTCTCATTCGTCACCGGGCCGAAGTAGACGCGCTTGTACATCCACAGCGAGTAGGCAGCGCCGAAGATCAGGGCCGTGGCCGCGATGGCGCCCAGCCAGAAGCTGTACTTGACCGTGCCCAGGATCACCATCCACTCACCGACGAAACCGGCGGTGGCGGGCAGGCCGCAATTGGCCATGGTGAAGAAGAGCGCGAAGGCCGCGAACTTGGGCATGGTGTTGACGACGCCGCCATAGGCCGCGATCTCACGCGAGTGAACGCGGTCGTAGAGCACGCCGATGGACAGGAACATGGCGCCCGAGACAAAGCCGTGCGAGATCATCTGCACCAGGCCGCCGGACACGCCCAGCTCGTTGAAGATGAAGAAGCCCAGGGTCACAAAACCCATATGGGCGATGGAGGAATAAGCCACCAGCTTCTTCATGTCCTGCTGCACCAGGGCCACCAGGCCGATATAGACCACGCCGATCAAGGACATGGCGATGATCAGCCAGGACCAGTGATGCGCGGCATCGGGAGCGATGGGCAGGGAGAAACGCAGGAAGCCATAGGCACCCAGCTTCAGCATGATGGCGGCCAGCACGACGGAGCCGCCGGTGGGCGCTTCCACGTGGGCATCCGGCAGCCAGGTGTGCACCGGCCACATCGGCACCTTGACCGAGAAGGCGGCCAGGAAGGCGAAGAACAGCAGGGTCTGGGTGTTCAGCGGCAAGGGCAGCTTGTGCCAGGTCTGGATGTCGAAGCTGCCACCTGAACTGAAGTACAGGTAGAGCAAGGCGATCAGCATCAGGAGCGAGCCGGCCAGGGTGTAGAGGAAGAACTTGAAGGCGGCGTAGACCCGGCGCGGGCCACCCCAGACGCCGATGATGATGTACATCGGGATCAGGGTCGCTTCGAAGAAGACGTAGAACAGCAGGCCGTCCAGGGCCGAGAACACGCCGATCATCAGGCCCGACAGCACCAGGAAGGCGCCCATGTACTGGTTGACGCGCTTCTCGATGACCTCCCAGGCGGCGATCACCACGATCACGGTGATGAAGGCCGTCAGCGGCACGAACCACATCGAGATGCCGTCTACGCCCAGGTGGTAGCGCACATTGAAGCGCTCGATCCAGGGCTGGTTCTCGACGAACTGCATGGCAGCGCTGGAGGTGTCAAAACCGCAGATCAGGGGCAGCGTGACGGCAAAGCTGGCCAGCGCGGCCAGCAGAGCCAGCCAGCGCACGGCGCGGGCCTGATCGTCACGGCCCAGTGCCAGCAGCACCAGTCCGCAAACGATGGGCAGAAAAATCGAAAGACTAAGCAACATATTTCTTTTCTCCGCCGCGTGTCACAGGCCCAGGCCAAACAAGGCCTTGAGTTGGGGGCCGATGAAGGGCCACAACTGCCAAGTCATCAAGCCAATCACACCCAGCATCATCACCAGGGCATACCAGTAGAGATGGCCGGTCTGCACCAGCCGGACCAGGCTGGCGATACCACCCACGGTGCGGGCCGAACCGTTCACCAACACGCCGTCGATCAGGGCGACGTCGCCGCCCTTCCAGAAGGCCAGGCCCAGGCCGCGGGCCAGGCGGGCCAACACGTTCTCGTTGAACCAGTCCATGTAGTACTTGTTCTCCAGCACCACGGCCAGGGGACGCAGCACGCGGCCCAGGGTCGCGGGGATGGCGGGAGCGACCATATAGAAGATATAGGCCGTCGCCACACCGCCCACAGCCAGCCAGAAAGGCAGGGTCTGCAAGCCGTGCAAGGCCATCGCCCAGGCACCGTGGAAGTGATGCTCCAGCTCATGCATCGCGGGGTGCAGGGTCTCGTTGACGAAGATCGAAGACTTGAAGAAGTCGCCGAACAGCATCCCGTCTATCGTCAGATAACCGATGGCCACCGAAGGAATCGCCAGCAACACCAGGGGCGCCGTCACCACCCAGGGCGACTCATGCGGCACATGGGGCTCATGGTGGCCGTGGTCATCGTGATGGTCATGCTCGCCCGGGAAGGGCTTGTGACGGAAGTTCTCCTTGCCATGGAAGACCAGGAAATACATGCGGAAGCTGTAGAAGGCCGTGACGAACACGCCCGCCACCACGGCAAAGTAGGCAAAGCCCGCGGCCGGCAGATTGCTGGCATGGACCGACAGAATGATGCTGTCCTTGGAGTAGAAACCCGAGAACAGGGGCGTGCCGATCAAGGCCAGCGAACCCAGCAGCGAGGTGATCCAGGTGATGGGCATGTACTTGCGCAGGCCGCCCATATTGCGGATGTCCTGGTCATGGTGCATGCCGATGATGACCGAGCCCGCACCGAGGAAGAGCAAGGCCTTGAAGAAGGCGTGCGTCATCAGGTGGAAGACGGCGACCGAATAGGCCGACACACCCAGGGCCACCGTCATATAGCCCAGCTGCGACAGCGTCGAGTAGGCCACGACGCGCTTGATGTCGTTCTGGATGATGCCCATGAAACCCATGAACAGCGCGGTGATGGCACCGATGACCAGCACGAAGTTCAGCGCCGTGTCCGAGAGCTCGAACAAGGGGCTCATGCGCGAGACCATGAAGATGCCGGCCGTCACCATGGTGGCGGCGTGGATCAGCGCGGAGATGGGGGTCGGGCCTTCCATCGAGTCGGGCAGCCAGACGTGCAGGGGGAACTGCGCGCTCTTGCCCATGGCGCCGATGAACAAGCAGATGCAGGCCACCGTCAACATCATCCAGTCACCACCCCATAGCGGAGCGGTGAAGGCGACCTGGGCCAGCTCGTCCTTCTTGGCGAACACCTCGCCGTAGTTCAGCGAGCCGCTGTACGCGACCAGCAGGCCGATGCCCAGGATGAAGCCGAAGTCACCCACACGGTTGACCAGAAAGGCCTTCATATTGGCGAAGATGGCGGTCGGCTTGGTATACCAGAAGCCGATCAGCAGATAACTGACCAAGCCCACGGCCTCCCAGCCGAAGAAAAGCTGCAGCATATTGTTGCTCATGACGAGCATCAACATGGAGAAGGTGAACAGCGAGATATAGCTGAAGAAGCGCTGGTAGCCCGGATCTTCCTCCATATAGCCGATGGTGTAGATGTGCACCATCAGGGACACAAAGGTCACCACGCACATCATCATGGCCGTCAGGCCATCGACCAGGAAGCCGACTTCCATCTTCAGGCCACCCACCACCATCCACTCATAAATGGTCTGGTTGAAGTGGGCACCGTCGTTGATGACGGCCTTGAGCGTCATCACCGAGAGGATGAAGGAGATCAGCACGCCGAGAATGGTCACGCTGTGGGCGCCACGGCGGCCCACTTGCTTGCCGAAGAAGCCGGCCACCACCGCGCCGACCAGCGGCGCCATGGGCACCGCCAGCAGCATGTTTTGAGAGAGTTGTGCAGACATATGGCGATCAGCCCTTCAGCGCGTCAAGTTCATCGACATTGATGGTGGCGCGGTTACGGAATAGCACGACGAGAATGGCCAGGCCAATCGCCGATTCCGCCGCGGCCACGGTCAGGATGAAGAACACAAACACCTGACCTGCCATATCGCCCAGATAGTGGGAGAAGGCGACGAAGTTCAGGTTCACCGCCAAGAGCATCAGCTCGATCGCCATCAGCAGCACGATCAGGTTCTTGCGGTTCATGAAGATGCCGACCACCGACAGGGCGAACAAAATCGCGCCCAGGGTCAGGAAATGGCCCAGAGTAATTGCAGCCATCATGCGGCTCCCTTATTGTTCTCGGCGGCCGCTGCATCAGCAGCCGGCGCTTCGACGCTAGGCGCCATCTTGATGATGCGCAGGCGGTCGGCCTTCTTGGTGCGGACTTGCACGCCGGCGTTCTGGCTGCGCGAGTCCTTGCGCTCACGCAAGGTCAGGGCGATGGCGGCGATGATGGCCACCAGCAGCAGCACGGCCGCGATTTCCAGCGGATACAGATACTGGGTGTAGATCGCGATGCCCAGCAGCTTGCTATTGCCCAGTTGCAGGGCGACGGCGCTGGCCTCAGGCGCTGCATTCAGGCGGAAACCGCCCATCAGCACAAAGGACATTTCCAGCGCAGCGAAGGCACCCACCAGGCCGGCCAGCGGCAGATGGCGCCAGAAGCCCTGGCGGACCTTGTCGCTATTGATGTCCAGCATCATCACGACGAAGAGGAAGAGCACCATGACGGCGCCGATATAGACCAGCACCAGGGTGATGGCCAGGAACTCGGCCTTCAGCAGCATCCAGATGCAGGCTGCATTGAAGAAGCCCAGGATCAGGAACAGGGCGGCATGCACGGTGCTTTGCGCCGTGATGACCCGGAAGGCCGAACCCAGCAACACGGCCGAGAACAGGTAGAACAGAACGGTAGTGATTTCCATGCGATTCCTGCAAGAACAACACTTGGGACTCATCAAGACCTGCCCGCCGGGGTCAGGTCTTGCCAGCCTCAGCGGTACTTGGCGTCGGCCTCCTTCTGGGCAGCGATCTGGGGCTCGTACCTGTCACCCACCGCCAGGAGCATGTCCTTGGTGAAGTAGAGGTCGCCGCGCTTTTCGCCGTGGTACTCAAAAATACTGGTCTCGACGATGGAGTCCACCGGGCAGCTCTCCTCGCAGAAGCCGCAGAAGATGCACTTGGTCAGGTCGATGTCGTAGCGGGTGGTGCGGCGCGAACCGTCGTCCCGCACATCGGACTCGATGGTGATGGCCATGGCCGGGCACACGGCCTCGCAGAGCTTGCAGGCGATGCAACGCTCTTCGCCGTTCTCATAGCGGCGCAGTGCATGCAGGCCACGGAAGCGAGGGCTCAGAGGCGTCTTCTCTTCCGGGAACTGCACGGTGATATTGCGCGAGAAAAAATGCCGGCCGGTCAGGGCCATGCCTTTGAACAGCTCAAGCAGCATGAAGCTCTTGAGCGTGTCGATGAAGGAACTCACTGCAGACATGGGTTTCCTCCTCACTGCCAGATATTGAACGGGGACTGGATCCACAGGCCGACGACGACCAGCCAGACCAGGGTCACGGGGATGAAGATCTTCCAGCCCAGGCGCATGATCTGGTCATAGCGGTAGCGCGGGAAGGTGGCGCGCACCCACAGGAACAGAGTCACAACCACGAAGGTCTTGATGCCAAGCCAGATCCAGCCGGGGATGAAGTCCAGGAAGGCCACCGGCGACATCCAACCACCCAGGAACAGGGTCACGGTCAGGATGGAGACCAGAATCATATTGGCGTACTCGGCCAGGAAGAACATGGCGAAGGACATGCCCGAGTACTCGACCATATGGCCGGCCACGATTTCCGATTCGCCTTCCACCACGTCGAAGGGGTGGCGGTTGGTTTCGGCCAGGCCCGAGATGAAGAAGACCACGAAAATGGGCAGCAGGGGCAGCCAGTTCCAGGACAGGAAGCCCAGACCCATATCGGCAAACATGCCCTGCCCTTGCTGCAGCACGATGGCACTCATATTCATCGTGCCGCTGACCATCAGCACCACCACCAGGCAGAAGCCCATGGCGATTTCGTAACTGACCATCTGTGCGGAAGCACGCAGCGCGCCCAGGAAGGCGTACTTGGAGTTGGAGGCCCAGCCCGCGATGATGACGCCGTAGACCTCGATCGAGGTGATGGCCATCAAGAGCAGCAGGCCGGCATTGACATTGGCCAGCGCCACCTCGGGGCCGAAGGGGATCACGGCCCAGGCGGCCAGGGCCGGCATGATGGTCATGATGGGGCCCAGGAAGAACAGGCCCTTGTTGGCGGCCGAGGGAAGAATGATTTCCTTGAAGATCAGCTTCACCGCGTCGGCGATGGGGGTCAGCAGGCCGTAGGGGCCCACGCGGTTGGGGCCCGGACGGATCTGGGTCCAGCCGATGGCCTTGCGTTCCCACAAGGTCAGGTAGGCCACGCAAATCATCAGCGGTGCGACGACCGCGATGATCTTGATCAGGGTCCACACCACGGGCCATGCGCCGCCCAGCAGGCCGGCACCAGTTTGGTAGAGGGTATCAATCATTGCTGTTCTCGCCTCACACCTTGGTCACGTTCAGGCCGGCAAACGCCGCGCCCAGGGCCGCCGTCTCGGGCAGGCCTTGCGGCACGCGCACGACATGGGCCGGCAGCTTGGCATCCAGCTTGGCCGGGATTTGCACCGAGCCGGCGCCGTCCTGGCTGATCCGCACGCTGTCGCCAGCGTTCAGGCCCAGCTGGGTCCATAGCGCTTGCGGCAGGCTGGCCACGGCAGCCTGGCGGGCGTCGGCCGTCAGCTGCAGCGATCCGGCGTGGCGCACCAGCAGATCGGCCGCGTAGATGGGCAAATCGGCCAGGCGCTCCAGGCCTTCGCCTGCGGTGCGCAGCTCGATCGCGGCGCTGGAGGCATTGCTCAGCTTGGCCGACAGATCGGTGTCCACACCCAGTGCTTCGGCGCGGACTTGCTCCGAGCTTTCCTGCTGGAAGCCATCGAGTGCCAGCAGATTGGCCAGCACGCGCAGAATCTTCCAGCCCGGGCGGGTTTCGCCCAGGGCCTTGGCCACGCCCACAAAGCTCTGCGCACGGCCTTCGGCATTGACGAAGGTGCCCGAGGTCTCGGTGAAGGGCGCGGTCGGCAGCAACACGTCGGCGTATTCCAGGCCGGTCTTGAAGGGGCTCATCACCACCACCATATCGGTGGCGGCCAGGGCCTTGGCGGCAGCGGCCGCATTGGCGCTGTCCAGCACCGGGTCGGTGTTCAAGAGCAGCAAGCCCTTCAGGGCCTGACCTTCCCCACTCAGCATTTGCGCGGCGTTCAGGCCGCCTGCGCGGGGCAGCGCGCCGGCCAGTTGCGCACCCACCGTGTTGGCGGCTTCGCTCAGATAGCCGACCGTGGCGCCGGTCTGCGCAGCAATCCAGTTAGCCAGGCTCAGCAAGGCGCCGGCCTGAGGATGTTGAGCGGCGGCGTTACCGAGCAAAATGGCTTTGCGCTGGCCGGACAGCAGCGAAGCGGCGATGGCGTTCGAAGCCTCGCTGGCCTGAGCGACGACCGGCGCGCTCACGCTATTCGCCCCTGCAATCGATGCAGCGACCGCCGCCAGTTCTTGCAGCCAGGCGCTGGGCGCGCTGGTGACTTCGGTGGCAATGGGCAGCAGCCAGTCATCGGCGCTGGCGCCGATGCGGCTGATCTGGGCACCGCGACGCGCGGCTTGGCGCAGGCGCTGGGCAAACAGCGGATGATCCTTGCGCAGGAAGGAGCCGACGACCAGGGCACGGTCCAGCTCGGACAGCGCGGCAATCGAGCTGCCCAGCCATTGGGCCTGGCCGGCGGGCGCCGTGTTGGCGAAGTCGGCGTGGCGCAGGCGGTGGTCGATGTTCTCGCTGCCGATGCCACGCACCAGGGCGGCCAGCAGGTGCAACTCTTCCACCGTGCTCTGCGCCGAGGCCAGGGCGCCGAAACCGGCGGCACCGTGCTCGGCCTTGATGACCTTGATGCCATTGGCCACGTATTCCAGGGCCGTGGTCCAGTCGACGGTCTTCCAAGCCCCACCCTGCTTGATCATGGGCTGGGTCAGGCGGGCGTCGCTGTTCAGGGCCTCGTAGGAGAAGCGGTCGCGGTCGGAGATCCAGCATTCGTTGACGGCATCGTTCTCCAGCGGAACGACACGCATCACCTGGTTGTTCTTGACCTGGACGATCAGATTGGCACCGGTCGAATCATGCGGGCTGACGCTCTTGCGGCGCGACAGCTCCCAGGTGCGGGCGCTGTAGCGGAAGGGCTTGCTGGTCAGGGCGCCGACCGGGCAGATGTCAATCATATTGCCCGACAACTCGGAGTCCACCGAGCGGCCGACAAAGGTCTGGATCTCTGCATGCTCACCGCGGTGGGCCATGCCCAGCTCCATCACGCCGGCGATTTCCTGGCCGAAGCGCACGCAGCGGGTGCAGTGGATGCAGCGGCTCATTTCCTGCATGGAAATCAACGGGCCCACATTCTTCTGGAACACCACGCGCTTTTCTTCGGTGTAGCGCGACTTGCTGCCGCCATAGCCCACGGCCAGATCTTGCAGCTGACATTCACCGCCCTGGTCGCAGATGGGGCAATCCAGCGGGTGGTTGATCAGCAGGAATTCCATCACGCCCTGCTGGGCCTTCAAGGCCTTCTCGCTCTTGGTGCGCACGATCATGCCTTGCGTGACCGGCGTGGCGCAGGCCGGCATGGGCTTGGGCGCCTTCTCCACATCGACCAGGCACATGCGGCAGTTGGCGGCGATGGAGAGCTTTTTGTGATAGCAGAAATGCGGGATGTAGGTACCGGCCTGTTCGGCGGCATGCATGACCATGCTGCCTTCCTTGACCTCTAGCTTCTGCCCGTCGAGTTCGATTTCAATCATGTCCTGTCCTGTCCAGTCCTGCGGCCTAGCGTTAAGTTAGGCCGCAGCCTTCTGGGGCTGTTCGATCAGTTGAACGAACTCCTGTTTGAAATTCTTGATCATGGCGCGCACCGGCATGGCCGCCGCGTCACCGAGGGCGCAAATGGTGCGGCCCTGGATGTTGTCCGCCACGGAATTCAGCAGATCAATGTCTTCCGGTTTGCCATGGCCGGTGGCGATGCGCTCGACCACGCGGTGCATCCAACCCGTGCCTTCGCGGCAAGGCGTGCACTGGCCACAAGACTCGTGGGAGTAGAAATAGGTCAGGCGCAAGAGGCTCTTGACCATGCAGCGGCTGTCGTCCATCACGATCACCGCGCCCGAGCCCAGCATGGAGCCGGCCTTGGCGATGGAGTCGTAGTCCATGGTGCAGTCCATGATGACCCCGGCCGTCAGCACGGGCGAGGACGAACCGCCAGGGATCACCGCCTTCAGCTGGCGGCCCTTGCGCACGCCGCCGGCCAGTTCCAGCAGCTTGCTGAAGGGCGTGCCCAGCGGGATCTCGTAATTGCCGGGCCGCTCCACATCGCCGGAGACCGAGAAGATCTTGGTGCCACCGTTATTGGGCTTGCCGATCTCGAGGTAAGGCTGGCCACCGTTGCGGATGATCCAGGGCACCGCGGCAAAGGTCTCGGTGTTGTTGATGGTGGTCGGGCGGCCGTAGAGGCCGAAGCTGGCCGGGAACGGCGGCTTGAAGCGCGGCTGGCCCTTCTTGCCTTCCAGCGACTCCAGCAAGGCGGTTTCCTCGCCGCAGATATAGGCACCAAAACCGTGGTGGGCATGCAGCTGGAAGCTGAAGCCCGAGCCCAGGATGTCGTCGCCCAAATAGCCGGCGGCACGCGCCTCTTCCAAGGCGGCTTCGAAGCGGTCATAGACCTCGAAGATCTCGCCGTGGATGTAGTTGTAGCCCACCCGAATGCCCATCGCGAAGGCGGCAATGATCATGCCTTCGATGACGATGTGCGGGTTGAACATCAGGATGTCGCGGTCCTTGCAAGTGCCGGGCTCGCCCTCGTCCGAGTTGCAAACCAGATACTTGTGGCCGGGGAATTGGCGGGGCATGAAGCTCCACTTCAGGCCGGTGGGGAAGCCCGCACCGCCACGGCCGCGCAGGCCGGAGGCCTTGACCTCGGCAATCACCTGGTCCTGAGTCAGGGGGCTGCCTTCGGGCGCGCCCTCGCCCTTCAAGATCTTGCGCAGGGCCGCATAGCCACCGCGTGCTTCGTAGTCCTTCAGGCCCCAGTTCTTGCCATCCAGACCGGCGTAGATTTGCGCGCCGATATGACGGTCATGGAAGCAGGTTTCTTGGCCCGTGGACTGAAATTTGGAGAGATCCAACATGGTGTGCCTGTCCTTCAGTTCTTGGCCGCATGCGCGCGCAGGGTGTCGACCAATTCGTCGAGACGCTGAGGGCTCATGAAACTGCACATCTGCCTATCGTTCACCAGCATCACCGGCGAGTCGGCGCAGGCACCCAGACACTCGCTCTTCTGCACGGTGAACAGGCCGTCGGCCGTGGTGCCGCCCTCTTCCACGCCCAGCTTGCTGCACAGATGGTTCAGTGCAGATTGGCCGTCACGCAAAAGGCAGGGCAGATTGGTGCAGACGTTCAACTTGAACTTGCCCAGCTTGCGCTGGTTGTACATGTTGTAGAAGGTCGTGACCTCGTACACGGCGATGGCCGGCATGCCGAGGTAGTCGGCAATGGCGTCCTCGCTGGCGCGCGAGACAAAGCCAATCTCCTGCTGCACGATGGCCAGGCAAGCCATCACGGCCGACTGCTTCTGGTCGGCCGGGTACTTGGCGACTTCGCGAGCAAAACGCGCGGCGGTCGCTTCACTCAAATGATAGGTGTCAGTGCTCATAGCAAGGTGTCCAAATCAACGATCAATCTCGCCGAAAACAATGTCCATGGTGCCGATCACGGCCACCGCGTCGGCAATCATGTGGCCGCGCGACATCTCGTCCAGCGCAGCCAGATGCGAGAAGCCCGGGGCGCGGATCTTCAGGCGGTAAGGCTTGTTGGCACCATCGCTGACGATGTAGATGCCGAACTCGCCCTTGGGATGCTCGACGGCGGCATAGGCCTCACCTTCGGGCACATGGAAGCCTTCGGTGAAGAGCTTGAAGTGGTGGATCAGCTCCTCCATATTCGACTTCATGTCGACACGCGAGGGCGGCGCCACCTTGTGGTCATCGGTGATGACAGCGCCAGGATTGGCACGCAGCCAGTCCACGCATTGCTTGATGATGCGATTGCTCTGACGCATTTCCTCGACGCGCACCAGATAGCGGTCGTAGGTGTCGCCATTCGTGCCGACGGGCACATCGAAGTCCATCTTGTCGTAGACGTCGTAGGGCTGCTTCTTGCGCAGGTCCCAGGCCACGCCGCTGCCGCGCAACATGGCGCCGGTGAAGCCCAGATTCAGGGCGCGGTCGGGCGAGATGACGCCGATGCCCACGGTACGCTGCTTCCAGATGCGGTTGTCGGTCAGCAGGGTTTCGTAGTCGTCGACGTTCTTGGGGAAGCGCTTGCAGAAGTCATCGATGAAGTCCAGCAAAGAGCCCGAGCGATTCTCATTGAGCATCGCAATGGTCTTGGCGTTCTTGATCTTGCTGACCTGGTACTGAGGCATCGAATCCGGCAGGTCGCGGTAGACGCCACCCGGACGGAAGTAAGCCGCATGCATGCGCGCGCCGGAGACGGCCTCGTACATATCGAACAGATCTTCACGCTCGCGGAAGGCGTAGATCAGGATGTTCATCGCGCCGCAGTCGATGCCGTGCGCGCCCAGCCACAGCAGGTGGTTGAGCAGACGTGTGATCTCGGCAAACATCACGCGGATGTATTGCGCGCGCAGCGGCACCTGCACGCCCAGTATCTTCTCGATGGCCAGGCAGTAGGCATGCTCGTTGGACATCATGGACACATAGTCCAGGCGGTCCATATAGGGCAGCGACTGGATATAGGTCTTGCTCTCGGCCAGCTTCTCGGTGGCGCGGTGCAGCAGACCGATATGCGGGTCGGCGCGCTGGATGACTTCGCCATCCAACTCCAGCACCAGACGCAAAACGCCGTGGGCGGCGGGGTGCTGGGGACCGAAGTTCAGGGTGTAGTTTTTGATCTCGGCCATGCTCAGTGTCCGCCGTAGTTGTCTTCGCGAATGACGCGCGGCGTGATCTCACGCTGCTCGATCGTGACCGCTTGGTAGATCACGCGACGCGCCTCGGCGTCGTAACGCATTTCCACATTGCCCGTGGTGGGAAAGTCCTTGCGCATCGGGTGGCCGATGAAACCGTAGTCGGTCAGGATGCGGCGCAGGTCCTCGTGGCCCTCGAAGATGATGCCGAACAGGTCAAAGGCCTCGCGCTCGAACCAGTTGGCCGAGGTCCACAGCGGCGTCAGCGCAGCGACGCAGGGGAAATCATCATCGGGGCAGAAAACCTTCAGCCGCACGCGCCAGTTCTTGTTGACCGACAGCAGATGCACGGCCACGGCATAACGCGGGCCCTCAACAGCGCCGTCTTTGTAGCTGCTGTAATCCAGGCCGCAAAGATCGATCAGCTGATCGAAACGCAGCTCCGAGTGGTCGCGCAGGATCTTGGCTGCGGCCGCGTAGTCGGCGGCGCTCACCTGGACGGTGATCTCGCCAAACTCGGTCTTCAGGTTTTGAATCTTCTCGCCAAGCGCTGCTTCGAGCGCTGCTTTGAGGGTGTCAAGTTTGCTCATCTGTGAGGGACCTTTTCAGCCTTGAGGTTCAGCTCAACGCGCGATGGTGTTTTCGCGCCGGATCTTGGCTTGCAGCTGCAAGATGCCGTAGAGCAAGGCCTCGGCCGTGGGCGGACAGCCCGGCACATAAACGTCGACCGGCACGATGCGGTCGCAGCCACGCACAACCGAATAGCTGTAGTGGTAGTAGCCACCACCGTTGGCACAGGAACCCATGGACAAGACCCAGCGCGGCTCGGCCATCTGGTCATAGACCTTGCGCAGCGCGGGAGCCATCTTGTTGCACAGGGTGCCGGCCACGATCATCAGGTCACTCTGACGCGGGCTGGGGCGGAACAACATGCCAAAACGGTCGATGTCATAACGCGCAGCGCCTGCGTGCATCATTTCGACCGCACAGCAGGCGAGACCGAAAGTCATCGGCCACAGGGAACCGGTCTTGGACCAGTTGATCAGCTTGTCAACCGAGGTGGTGACAAAGCCTTCTTTCAAAACGCCTTCGATACCCATATCGAGCTTCCAATCTGACTAGGCCACGCGGGCCGAGCGCCGGGCCGCTCCTCAGCTTGCCCGCAATGCCGGCACCAAGGCCGGCGTCCTCGCCAGGGCGCGCCCGAAGCAGCCCCAGGACGAGAGACCAACAATCACTCCCAGTCCAGGGCGCCCTTTTTCCACTCGTAGGCGAAACCCACGACCAGAATGCCCAGGAAAATCATCATGGCCCAGAAACCAGTTGCACCGATTTCCTTGAGCGAAACCGCCCAGGGAAACAGGAACGCAATTTCCAGGTCAAACAAAATAAACAAAATGGCCACGAGGTAATAGCGGACGTCGAATTTCATTCGCGCGTCTTCAAAGGCCTCGAAGCCACATTCATAGGGGGAGTTTTTGGCCTGATCCGGCCGATGGGGCCCGAGCAATGCGCCGAGCACTTGAGGCGCCACGCCGACGCCTGCGCCGACCAGGATGAAGAGGATGACGGGCAGGTACTGATCCAAGTTCATGGGTGACGCTCTCTAAAGCTGCCTTACGCCTCCAGGCGATTCACAGCAGTTACCACAAAAAGCAACGGGCGCGCCGCCAGCGAATTCTCGCTTACGGACTGCGCCCGCTCGGGTCCCCTGCAGAACAGACTCAAACTAGGTTCAAGCAAACTCTGCGACGAGGCGCTTTGGCAAGTAGTTCACGGGCTCCAACCCAAGAATACTAACCGATGATCTGGTGCCGTCGGCGAGACTCGAACTCGCACAGCTTTCGCCACTACCCCCTCAAGATAGCGTGTCTACCAATTTCACCACGACGGCTATTTATTAACTCTCGATTTCGACTAGATTTACCTGAGGATTGACTCGCGTCTTGCTATCTAGCCAGCCTCAAATTCTATACCGAAAATCCTGCCCTTTCGGCTAATTCGCAACAAATTCTCAGCGTTTTTTGAGCTTGCGCATGCAGGCCACTGCAGCAGGCACCCGAAGCAAGCAGCTCCTGCGCCTGCGGCAGACGGCGCCGCTTACTTCGAGGCAGCGGGAGCAACTGCCGGAGCAATCACCGCAGGCGCGGCGCCGGGGATGGCGGCGGCGCCAGAGGCGGCAGCCGCAGCGGGAGCAGCCTTGTCGAGAATCGTTTCATTGCCAGTCTGGCCGCTGCGGCTATTGGACATATAGGCCAGGGCCAGGGTGCAGACAAAGAAGACCGTGGCGCAGACGGCCGTGCTGCGCGACAGGAAGTTGGCACTGCCAGTAGCGCCGAACAAACTGCCCGAGGCGCCGCTGCCAAAAGAGGCCCCCATATCGGCCCCCTTGCCATGCTGGACCAAGACCAGGCCAATCATCACCAGGGCGCTCAGCAGCTGAACCACCAACACCAAATTCATCCAGAATTGCATCTCAAAAACTCCAAAAAATCTCAGAAATCAGCTCTTCGCCACCGGGCGAACAGGCTCAATAAATTCAGCTCGCGGCGCGGCAGATCACGCTGAAGTCCGCCGTCTTCAAAGCCGCCCCGCCAATCAGGCCACCATCGATATCGGCACAGGCAAACAGCTGAGCCGCGTTATCGGGCTTGACGCTGCCGCCGTACAGAATGCGCATGGCATCGGCCTTTTGCGTCGCTGCCTGCAATTGCTTGCGCAGCACCGCGTGCACCGCCTGGGCCTGCTCGGGCGAGGCCGTCAGACCGGTACCAATCGCCCACACCGGCTCATAGGCCAGCACGATCTCACCGATGCAATGCGTCAGCGTGTGGATCACAGCCGCCAGTTGACGCTTGACCACCAACTCGGTTTGACCCGCCTCGCGCTCGACCAGCGTCTCGCCCACGCACACAATCGGCGTCACGCCATGCGCCAGCGCGGCCTTGGCCTTGTCGGCCACCAATTGATCACTCTCATGGTGATATGCGCGGCGCTCGGAGTGGCCGACGATCACATAACGGCAACCCAGATCGGCCAACATGGCCGAGGACACCTCACCCGTGAACGCGCCCTGCTCTTGCGCCGAGCAGTCTTGCGCACCAAAGGCGATGGCCTGGCTGGTCAGCGCCAAGGCGGTTTCGGCGATGTAAGGGAAAGGCACGCAAACCGCCACATCAGCATTCCATGGCCCAGCCTCCTTCAGCCCAGCCAACAAGGCCGCATTGGCGCTGCGATTGCCATGCATCTTCCAGTTGCCGACGACCAATTTCTTACGCATTGCCCTATCCCCCAAATCTCTTTATCACCAACTCAAAACAATCTTGCCGACATGCTCGCCGGACTCCATCAAGGCGTGCGCTGCCGCCGCCTCTTCGGCGGGCAGCTGGCGGTAGACCACCGGCACCACCTGACGCGCCTCCAGCAAGGGCCAGACTCGCTCACGCAGCGCGCGGGCAATGGAAGCCTTGAAGGCCAGCGAGCGCGGCCGCAAGGTCGAGCCGCTGATCGTCAAACGCCGGCGCAGCACGGCACCGGCATCCAACTTGGCCTCCACACCGCCCTGCACCGCGATGATGACCATGCGGCCATCGTCGGCCAGGCATTGCACACCGCGCTCCACATAGGAGCCGGCCACCATGTCCAGAACAACGTCCACACCGCGCTGACCCGTGGCGGCCTTCACCTCGGCCACAAAGTCCTGCTGCTTGTAATTGATCGCCACATCGGCGCCCAAGGCCAGGCAGGCCTGAGCCTTGGCCTCGCTGCCCACGGTCACGATGACCCGTGAGCCCAGGGCCTTGGCCAGTTGGATGGCCGTTACCCCGATGCCGCTGCTGCCGCCATGCACCAGCAAGGTCTCGCCCGGCTGCAGGCCCGCCCGCTCGAACACATTCGACCAGACGGTGAAGCAGGTCTCGGGCAGGCTGGCGGCCTCGGCCATGCTCCAGCCCGCCGGGACCGGCAGGCAATGTCCCACCGGCGCCACGCACAGCTGGGCATAGCCACCGCCCGGCACCAGGGCACAGACCGCGTCACCCAGCTTGAAACCCGCCGCGGCCAGGGCCTCGGCATCGCCCGCAAGAATGCGGCCCGCCACCTCCAGGCCAGGCAGGTCGCTGGCGCCGGGCGGGGGCGGATACACACCCTTGCGCTGCAGCACATCGGGGCGGTTGATGCCATAGGCCTCAACCGCGATCAAGCACTCCCCTGCCCCCGGCCGGGGGTCGGGGCGCTCGATGAGCTGCAGCACCTCGGGGCCGCCGGGGCGGCTGATGGCGATAGCTTGCATGCGCGCGGTTGGCTGCTTAGGGCTGAACTTCGTCGGCCGGCGCAGCCACGGGAGCGGCGTCGCGGTCGATCAAGGCCTTCATCGACAGCTTGATGCGGCCCTTCTCGTCGGTCTCCATGACCTTGACCTTGATGATCTGGCCTTCCTTCAGGAAGTCGGTCACCTTCTCGACGCGCTGGTGGGCGATCTGGCTGATGTGCAGCAGGCCGTCCTTGCCGGGCAGCAGATTGACCAGGGCACCGAAGTCCAGGATCTTGGTGATGGGGCCTTCGTAGACCTTGCCGATCTCGACCTCGGCCGTGATCTCCTCGATGCGCTTCTTGGCGTGCGCGGCCTTGTCGGCATCGGTGGAGGCGATGGTGATGGTGCCGTCTTCGCCGATGTCGATGGTGGTGCCGGTCTCTTCGGTCAGCGCACGGATGGTGGCGCCGCCCTTGCCGATCACGTCTCGGATCTTCTCGGGGTTGATCTTCATGGTGTACAGACGCGGCGCGAATTGCGACACCTCGGTATTGGCCGTGCCCATGGCTTCCACCATCTTGCTCAGGATGTGCAGACGAGCTTCCTTGGCTTGCGCCAGGGCGACCTGCATGATTTCCTTGGTGATGCCCTGGATCTTGATGTCCATCTGCAGAGCGGTGATGCCGCCGGTCGTGCCGGCCACCTTGAAGTCCATATCGCCCAGATGATCTTCGTCACCCAGGATGTCGGTCAGCACGGCGAAACGGTTACCGTCCTTGATCAAGCCCATGGCGATGCCGGCCACATGGGCCTTCATCGGCACGCCGGCATCCATCAAGGCCAGGCAGCCGCCGCAGACCGAGGCCATCGACGAGGAGCCGTTGCTCTCGGTGATTTCCGACACCACGCGCATGGTGTAGGGGAAGTCTTCCTTGCTGGGCAGGGCGGCGATCAGCGCGCGCTTGGCCAGGCGGCCGTGGCCGATTTCGCGGCGCTTGGGGCTGCCCACACGGCCGGTTTCGCCGGTGGCGAAAGGAGGCATGTTGTAGTGCAGCATGAAGCGGTCTTCGAACTCGCCGGCCAGGGCGTCGATGCGCTGGGCGTCGCGGTCCGTGCCCAGGGTGGCGACGACCAGGGCCTGCGTCTCACCACGGGTGAACAGGGCCGAGCCGTGGGTGCGCGGCAAGATGCTGTTGCTGATCTCGATGGGGCGCACGGTGCGGGTGTCGCGGCCGTCGATGCGGGGCTCGCCGGCCAGGATCTGGCCACGCACGATACGGGCTTCGATCTCGAACAGCAGGCTTTCCACCTCGACCTTGTCGAATTCCACGCCTTCGTCGGTCAGCGCCTTGAAGACGTTAGCAGCCGCAGTACGGCAAGCTTGGGTGCGGGCTTGCTTGTTGCGGATCTGATAGGCGGCGGCCAGGGCCTCGTTGGCCAGGGCGCCGACCTTGGCGATCAGGGGCTCGTTCTTGGCAGGAGCCTGCCAGTCCCAGACCGGCTTGCCGGCATCGCGCACCAACTCATTGATGGCGGCGATGGCGATATTGCCTTGCTCATGGCCGAACACCACGGCGCCCAGCATGACTTCTTCGGACAGCGCGTCGGCTTCGGACTCCACCATCAGCACGGCGGCTTGCGTGCCGGCGACGACCAGGTCCATCTTGCTGTTCACCAGCTCGGTCTTGCCGGGGTTGAGGATGTACTCGCCATTGACATAGCCCACGCGCGCCGCACCGATGGGGCCGTTGAAGGGGATGCCGGAGACGGCCAGCGCGGCGCTGGAGGCGATCAGGGCGGCGATGTCGGCCTGGACCTCGGGGTTCAGCGACAGCACATGCACGACGACCTGGACTTCGTTGTAGAAGCCTTCGGGGAACAGGGGGCGGATGGGGCGGTCGATCAGGCGGCTGGTCAGGGTCTCCAACTCGCTGGGGCGGCCTTCACGCTTGAAGAAGCTGCCAGGGATCTTGCCGGCGGCATAGGTCTTCTCCAGATAGTCCACGGTCAGCGGGAAGAAGTCCTGGCCGGCCTTGGCCTCGGTCTTGGCCACCACGGTCGCCAGGACCACGGTGCCTTCGATGTTGACGAGCACCGCACCGCTGGACTGGCGAGCGATCTCGCCGGTTTCCATCGTGACGGAATGGGGGCCCCACTGGAAGGTCTTGGTGACTTTATTGAACAAGCTCATGGCTCTCTCCTTTTGGCGAAGCGGCTTGCGGCCCGCCTCTTGACCGGGAGTGAGTCTGGGTTTGGCGGGATGCCATTCCAGTGCGTCTGCATTCGGTAAAACAACAAGCCGCAGAAGCTTTGGAATGACACAGCAGCGCCACGTCAGCTCAACTCCGAAAACTCAACTCAGTACAACAACGGATAAACAAACTTCAGCTTCAGCGACAGCAAATCCGATCGCTGAAAAAACAAAGAGCCTGTGCAGGCGTCAATACCCAGACAGGCTCCTTGCTTGCACGCGTGAATTACTTACGCAGACCCAGCTTTTGAATCAGGTCGGTGTAACGCGTCGCGTCCTTGGACTTCAGATAGGCCAGCAGGCTCTTGCGAGTGTTGACCATCTTCAGCAGACCACGACGGCTGTGGTGATCCTTCATATTGGCCTTGAAGTGAGGCATCAGGCCATTGATACGTGCGGTCAGCAGAGCGACCTGGACTTCCGGCGAGCCGGTGTCGTTGGCGCTGCGTGCGTTGGACTTGACGATTTCTGCCTTGTTGATGTCGGCGACTGACATGTTTGCGTTCCTTGCATGATGGAAGCCGCCGGGCTGCGCTTAAAAGCGGCAGCACACAAACGGTTTCCAAAGGTTTCAACTTGCGGTCACGGGTGAAACCGACCCGAGCCGTGCTCTTAATCCTGTGGCTCAAACCACAAAACTTGTCGATTATAGACCAGATTGGGAAGCCGGCCCGAGGGTCGCGGCCGCCTCACCGGCCAGCCAAAGCATCTGGCGCCACTTGCCGCGCTTCCAAGCCCGGGTTTGAAGATATTTTTCCGGGGCTTGAAGCCGGGCGCATGAGGCCAATTTTTGCAAGCATGGGGCCGCAGCAGGCCCCGTAACTCTAGCCTCACAGGAGCCCTCACCATGTTTGTCTTCCCCGTCCACGCCAGCGCCCGCCAAGCCCAAGCCCGCCAGGCCAGCGATATTGCCCAGCGCATCGAACGCATTTTCCAGGGTGCGGAATCCGCCCTGGCGCTGCGCAGCCCCGCTCTGGATGTGAGCGAGACCGACACGGCCTACATCCTGCAGCTGGACATGCCGGGCGTGGACAAGACGGCCGTCAAGATCAGCATCGAGGGCCGGCGCGTCAATATCGATGCCGAACAGGCTGACCCCGCCGAGACGGAGGCTGTGGCCAGCCCCCGCCAGCTCTACCGCGAACGCGCCCTGACGCGCTTCTCGCGCAGCATCGCCCTGCCCCAGGAGGTGAACCAGGGCGATTCGACGGCCCGGCTGGAGTCCGGCGTGCTGACCCTGACCCTGGTCAAACGCCAGGCCACAGGGCCCAGCCATCTGACGGTGAGCTGATCAAGCCGAGCCCAGGGGCCAGCGCGGGCGCACCTCGAAACCGCCCGCGTCCGGCCCGGTTTGCAAGACGGCCATGCCGCGCTGCAAGCGCATGGCGGCGGCCATGGCAATCATGGCGCCGTTGTCGGTGCACAGACTCAGCTCGGGGTAGTGCACACGCACGCCGCGCCGGGCGCAAGCGGCGTTGAGCTGCTCGCGCAGCAGGCGGTTGGCACCCACGCCGCCGGCCACCACCAGGCGCTTCAAGCCGGTAGTTTTCAAGGCCAGCAAAGACTTCTTCACCAACACCTCGACGATGGCCGCCTGCGTGGCGGCCGCCAGATCGGCTTTTTGCTGCTCCGTCGGCGCCTCACCCAAGCGCTTGACCTGGGTCAGCACGGCCGTCTTCAGGCCGGCAAAGCTGAAGTCAGGCTTGCCGCTGTGCAGCAAGGGACGCGGCAACTCGAAAGCCGCCGCATCGCCGCCCTCGGCCAGGCGGGCCAGATGCGGCCCACCCGGATAAGGCAGGCCCAGCAGCTTGGCACTCTTGTCAAAGGCTTCACCGGCGGCGTCGTCAATCGTCTCGCCGAGAATCTCGTACTGCCCCACCTCGGTGACCCGCATCAGCTGGGTGTGGCCGCCCGAGACCAGCAAGGCCACGAAGGGAAACTCCGGCGCATCGGCCGACAGAAAGGGCGAGAGCAAATGCCCTTCCAGATGGTGGATGCCCAGCGTGGGTTTTTCCAAGGCCGCCGCCAGAGCCACCGCCACACCCGCCCCCACCAGCAAGGCGCCGGCCAGGCCGGGCCCCTGGGTGTAGGCCACGACATCGATCTCGGCCAACGCGGTATTTGAGTTAGCCAAAACCTCGCGAGCCAGCGGCAACACGCGGCGGATATGGTCGCGCGAGGCTAACTCGGGCACGACGCCGCCATAGGCCTGATGCATGCTGATCTGGCTGTGCAAGGCCTGGGCCAGCAACTGAGGCGCGCCCTGCTCGGGCACGCGCACCAGGGCCACGCCCGTCTCGTCGCAAGAGGATTCAAAACCCAGGACCAGCATCGCGACCCCGCCCTCTCAATGATTCTCTTTGGCGTGATTGATCGAGTACTTGGGGATCTCGATGGTCACGTCCTGCTGGCCCAGAATGGCCTGGCAGCTCAGGCGCGAATCGGGTTCCAGGCCCCAGGCACGGTCCAGCATGTCTTCCTCGCCCTCCTCCATCTCGGACAGCGAGCGCATGCCCTCGCGCACGATGACGTGGCAGGTCGTGCAGGCGCAGACCATATCGCAGGCATGCTCGATGGCGATTTTGTTGTCCAGCAAGGCCTCGCAGATGGAGGTGCCGGAGGGCGCGGAAACCGTCGCCCCCTCGGGGCAGTACTCGGCGTGGGGAAGAATCTTGATGATGGGCATGGGGTTCTCCTGGAGCGGCGCAAGCCGGATCTCAAGCACTCAAATTTGGTCGACGCTGCGGCCGGTCAGGGCCTTGTGGATGCCACGATTCATGCGGGCGGCGGCGAAGCTCTCGGTGCCCTTGGCCAGCGCCTCAACGGCGGCATCGATCGCATCGGCGTCATCGGCCTCGGCACTCAAGGCCAGGGCCTGGAGCAAAGCCGCCAAGTCGGCTCGCTCGGCCTCGCCAAGCAGATCGCCATCGGCCGCCAGGGCACTTTGGGTGGCCAGCGTCATGCGCTCGGCCTCAACCCTGGCCTCGCGCAGCTTGCGGGCGGCCATATCGGTCTCGGCGCTGGCAAAGCCGTCCTTCAGCATGCGGGCGATCTGCTCGTCAGAAAGACCATAGCTGGGCTTGACCGTGATGGCCGCCTCCACGCCAGAGGCCAGCTCCTTGGCCGAGACGCTCAGCAAGCCATCGGCATCGACCTGGAATGTGACGCGTATGCGCGCAGCACCGGCCACCATGGGCGGGATGCCGCGCAGCTCGAAGCGCGCTAAGGATCTGCATTCGCTGACCAGCTCGCGCTCGCCCTGCAACACATGGACGGCCATGGCCGTCTGCCCGTCCTTGAAGGTGGTGAAGTCCTGGGCCTGGGCCACCGGGATGGTGGCATTGCGCTCGATGACGCGCTCCACCAGGCCGCCCATGGTCTCCAGACCCAGCGACAAGGGGATCACGTCCAGCAGCAAAATCTCACCATCGGCCGCATTGCCGGCCAGCTGATTGGCTTGAATCGCCGCGCCCTGGGCCACCACCTCGTCGGGGTTGAGATTGACCAGCACTTCGCGGCCGAACAGCGCACTGACGGCCCGGCGCACGCAGGGCATGCGGGTCGAGCCGCCCACCATCACCGTGCCCTGCACCTCATCGGCCTTGACCCGGGCATCGCGCAACACGCGGCGAACGGCGGCCAGGGTCTTGTCCAGCAAGGGCTGGGCCAGCTCATCAAACTTGACGCGGCTGACCGTGACGCTGAGGCGGCCGGCATTCAGCTCGGCGGCCAGCAACACCTCCTGCGCATCGGACAACTGCTCCTTGGCCGCGCGCGCAGCCACCAGCACGGCACGTTTGTCGTGGCTGCTCTCGGCTTGCAGGCCCGCTTGCGCCAGGGCCCAGTCGGCCAGGGCACGGTCGAAATCATCGCCACCCAGGGCCGCATCGCCGCCCGTGGCCACCACCTCAAAAACGCCCTGGCTCAGACGCAGCAGGGAGATGTCGAAGGTGCCGCCGCCCAGGTCGTAGACGGCGTACAAGCCCTCGCTGGCATTGTCCAGGCCGTAGGCGATGGCCGCCGCCGTGGGCTCGTTGATCAGGCGCAGCACATTCAAACCCGCCATTTGAGCGGCGTCCTTGGTGGCCTGGCGCTGGGCATCGTCGAAATAGGCCGGCACGGTGATGACCGCGCCGAACACATCGTCGGCAAACGAGTCCTCGGCACGAAAGCGCAAGGTGGCCAGGATCTCGGCCGAGATTTCCACCGGCGACTTCAGGCCATGACGCGTATTCAAGCTGACCATGCCCGGCGTGTCTTCGAAGCGATAGGGCAGCTTGCCGGCCTCGCGGATATCGCTGAGGCTGCGGCCCATGAAGCGCTTGACCGAGACCACGGTGTTCTCCGGGTCCTCGGCCTGGGCGGCCAGGGCCTCGGCGCCGATCTGGCGCCGGTCCTCGCTCAGATAGCGCACGGCCGAGGGCAGGATCACCCGCCCCTGTTCGTCGGGCAGGCATTCGGCCACGCCATGCCGCACGGCCGCCACCAGGGAATGGGTGGTGCCCAGATCGATGCCTACCGCGATGCGGCGCTCGTGCGGATTGGGCGATTGGCCGGGTTCGGAAATTTGCAAAAGAGCCATAACTTATTGTTCCAGGGCGTCCAGCCGTTGATCGATATCGGCGCGGAAACGATGGATGAACATCAGCGCCCTCACCTGCTCCGCGGCTGCCGCGGCGTCACACTCATCGTCCAGCAGGCGCTGGACCTCGTTCAGCAGAGCGGCTTCGCGGGCCGCCACCTCGGCGTCTATGGCCTCGACCTCGGCGGCCGTCCGCGCCTCGTCCAGGCTCTCGCGCCAGCTCATCTGCTCCATCAAAAAACTCGCCGGCATGCGGGTATTGCTATGGGCCTGCAGGGCCGCGCCGCGCAACTCGCAAAGATAGGCGGCGCGCTTGAGCGGATCGCGCAGGCGTTGATGCGCCTCGTTGACGCGCACGGCCCATTGCATGGCCAGGCGCTGCGAGGCGGCCCCCTCGGCGGCGAATTTGTCTGGATGCACCCGGGCCTGCAAGGCCTTCCAGCGCGCATCGACCTCGGCCCTGTCCTGCGCGTAGCGCTGGGGCAAACCGAACAGGCTGAAATCGTCGTCACTGAGTTGCATGGAGGGCCAAGGGATGCTGAGTGATTGGCAAGAAAAAGGCGCGGTCATTCGCCGCGCCTCATTCACAAGAAGGCGGCACTTTACACGCGGAAAGACTCACCACAGCCGCAGCGATCCTTCTCGCGCGGATTGCGGAACTTGAAGCCTTCGTTCAGGCCTTCGCGCACAAAGTCCAGCTCGGTGCCGTCCAGATAGGGCAGGCTCTTGGGGTCGATCAAAACCTTCACGCCATGACCTTCAAACACCACGTCCTCGGGCGCCACCTCATCGGCGTACTCCAGCTTGTAGGCCAGGCCTGAGCAGCCGGTGGTCTTCACGCCCAGGCGCACGCCCACGCCGCGCCCGCGCTTGGCGATATAGCGCGTCACATGGCGGGCCGCCGCTTCGGTCAAGGTCACAGACATGCAAACTCCTTACTGCGCCACCGGGGCGTGCTTGGCGCGGTAGTCATCCACCGCCGCCTTGATGGCGTCTTCGGCCAGGATGGAGCAGTGGATCTTGACCGGCGGCAGGGCCAGTTCTTCGGCGATCTGGGTGTTCTTGATGTCCAGGGCCTGGTCCAGGGACTTGCCCTTGACCCATTCGGTCACCAGCGAGCTCGAGGCAATCGCCGAGCCGCAGCCATAGGTCTTGAACTTGGCGTCTTCGATCAAGCCGGTAGCCGGGTTGACCTTGATCTGCAGCTTCATCACATCGCCGCAGGCCGGAGCACCGACCATGCCGGTGCCGACCGAGTCGTCGCCTTTTTCAAAAGCGCCGACATTGCGGGGGTTTTCGTAGTGGTCAACGACCTTGTCGCTATAAGCCATGATGTTCTCCTGTTATTTGCTGCTGCGATCCGTCAGTGGGCGGCCCACTGGATGGTGCTGATGTCGATGCCGTCCTTGTACATATCCCACAGCGGCGACAGCTCGCGCAGCTTGGCCACACGGTCCTTCAGCGTGGCGATGGCGTAATCGATTTCTTGCTCGGTGGTGAAGCGGCCTATGGTCATGCGCAGGCTGCTGTGCGCCAGCTCATCGCTGCGACCCAGGGCGCGCAAGACATAGCTGGGTTCCAGGCTGGCCGAGGTACAGGCCGAACCCGAGGACAGGGCCAGACCCTTGACGCCCATGATCAGGGACTCGCCTTCCACATAGTTGAAGGAGATGTTCAGGTTGTGCGGCACGCGCTTCTCCAGGTCGCCGTTGACGAACACCTGTTCGATGTCCTGCAGACCGTCCAGCAAGCGGGTGTGCAGGCGGCGGATGCGCTCGTTGTCGGCCGCCATGTCCTCGCGCGCGATGCGGTAGGCCTCGCCCATGCCGACGATCTGGTGGGTGGCCAGGGTGCCGGAGCGCATGCCGCGCTCATGGCCGCCGCCATGCATCTGGGCCTCCAGGCGCACGCGAGGCTTGCGGCGCACAAACAGGGCACCAATGCCCTTGGGGCCATAGGTCTTGTGCGAGGCCAGGCTCATCAGATCGATGGGCAGCTCGGCCACATTGATCTCGATCTTGCCGGTGGCCTGGGCGGCGTCGACGTGGAAGATGATGCCTTTCTCGCGGCAGAAATTGCCGATGGACACCACGTCCTGGATCACGCCGATCTCGTTATTGACGTAGAGCACCGAGGCCAGGATCGTGTCCGGCCGTACGGCGGCCTTGAACTTATCGAGGTCCAGCAGGCCGTTCTCTTCCACATCGAGATAAGTCAGCTCAAAGCCCTGGCGCTCCAGCTCGCGGCAGGTGTCCAGCACGGCCTTGTGCTCGGTCTTCAGGGTGATGATGTGCTTGCCGCGGGTCTTGTAGAACTGCGCCGCGCCCTTGATGGCCAGATTGATGGACTCGGTGGCGCCCGAGGTCCAGACGATCTCGCGCGGATCGGCGCCGATCAAGGCCGCCACCTGCTCGCGGGACTTCTCCACAATCGCCTCCGCCTCCCAGCCCCAGGCATGGCTGCGCGAGGACGGATTGCCGAAATGCTCGCTGAGCCAAGGCACCATGGCGCTCACAACGCGCGGGTCGACCGGCGTCGTCGCGCCGTAGTCCATATAGATGGGGAAATGCGGTGTCATTTTTTCTTGTGCCAACAAAGAGGAAAGAATTACTTGCTCAGGACATTGCCCAGGGCAAAGACCGAGTTGGGAGCGGTGACGCGGATGGGCTTGAGCACGGGTTGCGTCGAGATGGCGCGTTTGATCGAGGCCTCCTCGATGGTGACGCCCTTGGCCAGCTGATCCTCGACCAGCTTGCGCAGCGACACCGAGTCCAGATACTCGATCATCTTGGCGTTCAAATTGGTCCAGAGTTCATGGGTGATGCATTTGCCGGTGTTCTCGCCCATGCAGTTTTCGTGCCCGCCGCAGCCGGTGGCGTCCAGGGGCTCGTCCACGGCGACGATGATGTCGGCCACGGTGATCTCGCTGGACTTGCGGCCCAGGGAATAGCCACCACCGGGGCCGCGCGTGCTTTCCACCAGCTCGTGGCGGCGCAGCTTGCCGAACAGCTGCTCCAGATAGGACAAAGAGATTTGCTGGCGCTGGCTGATGGCCGCGAGCGCCACCGGCCCGCCGTTTTCACGCAGGGCCAGATCAATCATCGCGGTGACGGCAAAACGACCTTTGGTGGTAAGGCGCATCGAACTCTCCTTCGGTCCACAAGACCATGGGGCAGCACAGGCAAGCGTGGGTGAAGCCCGCCAGGGCCGGCGGCCACCCGCAAAGGCGGCGCCGGGTATACCCTGGCTTATTTCCGACCATTTTACTCAATTACTGGCAGGCTTGCCGGGCACAGCCTTTGCCCGCTCAGGAAACGGGGTGTTCTCAGGCACGCGCCGCGGGCGGCACATGGTCGTGCACCACGGCGCCAAAGGCCTGTTCGCGCAGCTGGGCCAGCTGATCGCGCACCCGGGCCGCTTTTTCGAACTCCAGATTGCGGGCATGCTCCAGCATCTGCTTCTCCAGCAAGGCCATGCGCTTGCTGAGGTCTTTCTCCGACAAGTCCTCCACCGCTGCCATCTGCAAGAGCTTCTGATCGTCGCGCCCGGACTTCTCGGAGTAGACGCCGTCAATCATGTCCTTGATGCGCTTGACGACCGAGCGCGGCGTGATGCCATGCTCGGCATTGAAGGCTAACTGTTTGGCTCTACGCCTCTCGGTCTCGTCGATAGCACGGCGCATGGAATCGGTGATGCGGTCGGCATACAGAATCGCCTTGCCGCGCAGATTGCGGGCCGAACGGCCTATGGTCTGGATCAGGCTGCGCTCGGAGCGCAAAAAGCCTTCCTTGTCGGCGTCCAGAATGGCCACCAGCGAGACCTCGGGAATATCCAGGCCCTCGCGCAAGAGATTGATGCCCACCAGCACATCGAAGGCACCCAGGCGCAGATCGCGCAGAATCTCCACCCGCTCCACCGTGTCCACATCGGAGTGCAGATAGCGCACCTTGACGCCGTTATCGCTCAGGTAATCGGTCAGCTGTTCGGCCATGCGCTTGGTCAGCGTGGTGATCAGGACGCGCTCACTGCGTTCCACCCGCTCGCGGATCTCCTGCAGCACATCGTCCACCTGATGGGTGGCGGGGCGCACCTCCACCTCCGGGTCCACCAGGCCGGTGGGCCGCACCACTTGCTCGACGATCTGGCCCGAGTTCTCCTGCTCATACGTTGCCGGCGTGGCGGTGACGAAAACGGCCTGGCGCATCTTGCGCTCGAATTCGGCGAACTTGAGCGGGCGGTTGTCCAGGGCCGAGGGCAGGCGGAAGCCATACTCCACCAGCGTGGTCTTGCGCGCCCGGTCGCCGTTGTACATGCCGCCGAACTGGCCGATCAGCACATGGCTTTCGTCCAGAAACATCAGGGCGTCGGGCGGCAGATAGTCAATCAAGGTGGGCGGCGCCTCACCCGGCTGGGCGCCGCTGAGATGTCGGGTGTAATTCTCGATGCCCTTGCAATGACCCACCTCCTGCAGCATCTCCAGATCGAAGCGGCTGCGCTGCTCCAGGCGCTGGGCCTCCACCAGCTTGCCGTCGCGCACAAACTCGCCCAGGCGCACGCGCAACTCCTCCTTGATGCCCTCCATGGCGGCCAGCACCCGCTCGCGTGGGGTCACGTAATGGCTGCTGGGGTAGACGGTGAAACGAGGGATCTTCTGCCGCACCTTGCCGGTCAGGGGATCGAAGAGCTGCAAGGTCTCGACCTCGTCATCGAACAGCTCGATGCGCAGGGCCAGTTCTGAGTGCTCGGCCGGGAAGACGTCGATGGTGTCGCCCCGCACCCGGAAAGCGCCGCGACTGAACTCCACCTCGTTGCGGGTGTACTGCATGCGGATCAGCTGAGCGATCACGTCGCGCTGACCCAGCTTGTCACCATTGCGCAGCGTCATCACCATCTGGTGATAGTCGGCCGGGTTGCCGATGCCGTAGATGGCCGAGACCGAGGCCACGATCACCACATCGCGCCGCTCCATCAGGCTCTTGGTGGCCGACAGGCGCAGCTGCTCGATGTGCTCGTTGATGGCGCTGTCCTTCTCGATGAAAAGATCGCGCTGCGGCACATAGGCCTCGGGCTGGTAGTAGTCGTAGTAGCTAACAAAGTACTCGACCGCATTGTTCGGGAAGAAGTCCCTGAACTCGCTGTAGAGCTGGGCCGCCAGCGTTTTATTGGGCGCGAAGATGATGGCCGGCCGGCCCAGGCGGGCGATCACATTGGCCATGGTGTAGGTCTTGCCCGAGCCGGTCACGCCCAGCAGGGTCTGGAAGCTCAGGCCATCGTTGATGCCCTCACACAGCTGCGCAATCGCCGTGGGCTGATCGCCGGCCGGCGGAAAGGGCTGAAACAGCTCGAAGGGCGAGCCTTCGAAAGAAACGAACTCACCCTTCGGCCCTTCGGCGGATTCCTTGGTTTCGTCACTGAGGCTGACTGATGATGAGTCCTGCATACGTCGTTTTCCTGGGTCTTGACTATCACGGCATTCGCGGGCCGGGAACAAAACACGGCCCGGCAAGGCCTAAAATCTCGGCGCCGCGCAACCCGACAGGTTAGCGCAGGCCAAGCCCTTGCGTCGGCTGCCTGGCCAGATATTGCCAGCCGCAGTCACGCCGACTCCCTCCGCTATTGCCAACGTCCTGTCAGGAAGCCTTCCCATGTCTTTGTTCGCCGCCGTCGAAATGGCCCCCCGCGACCCCATCCTGGGTCTGAACGAGCAATTCAACGCCGATCCCAACCCTGCCAAAGTCAATCTGGGCGTCGGCGTCTATTTCGACGCAAACGGCAAGCTGCCCCTGCTGCGCTGTGTGGCCCAGGCCGAGGCCGCCATGCAGGCCGATCCCAAGGCGCGCGGCTACCTGCCCATCGACGGCATCGCGGCCTATGACAAGGCCGTGCAGGGCCTGGTGTTTGGCGCCGACAGCGCCGTGCTGCAGGCCAAGCGCGTAGCCACCGTGCAGGCCATTGGCGGCACCGGCGGCCTGAAGATAGGCGCCGACTTCCTCAAGCGTCTGAACCCCGACGCCCAGGTGCTGATCTCCGACCCCAGCTGGGAAAATCACCGCGCCCTGTTCAGCAATGCCGGCTTCCAGGTCGGCAGCTACCCCTATTACGATGCCGCCAAGCTAGGCATCAACTTCGACGGCATGCTGGCGTCGCTCAACACCGCCACCGCCGGCACCGTGATCGTGCTGCATGCCTGCTGCCACAACCCGACCGGCTATGACCTCAGCCCCGCGCAGTGGGAGCAGGTGGTGGCCACGGTCAAGGCCCGCCAACTGGTGCCCTTCCTGGACATGGCCTACCAGGGCTTTGGCGAAGGCATTGCCGAGGACGGCGCGGTGATCCAGCAATTCCTGGC
Organism: Roseateles oligotrophus; assembly: GCF_014204525.1. Lineage (GTDB taxonomy): Bacteria > Pseudomonadota > Gammaproteobacteria > Burkholderiales > Burkholderiaceae_C > Paucibacter_A > Paucibacter_A oligotrophus_A. The sequence goes on along the minus strand of NZ_JACHLP010000007.1, from coordinate 63,798 downwards.
CGCGGGTCTGGATTTCTTCGTCTCCACCAGCTTCTCCAAGAGCTTCTCGCTCTACGGCGAGCGCGTGGGCGCGCTGAGCGTGGTCTGCGCCTCGGCCGAGGAAGCCGGCCGCGTGCTCAGCCAATTGAAGATCGTCATCCGCACCAATTACTCCAACCCGCCCACCCATGGCGCCCAGGTGGTGGCCCTGGTGCTGGGCACGCCCGCCCTGCGCCAGCTGTGGGAGGAAGAGCTGGCCGGCATGCGCTTGCGCATACGCGCCATGCGCAGCGCCCTGGTCGAGGCACTGAAGACCGCTGGCGTGGATCAAGACCTCAGCTTCGTCACTCGCCAAAAAGGCATGTTCAGCTACTCGGGCCTGAACGCCGCTCAGATGCAGCGTTTGCGCAGCGAGTTCGGCGTCTACGGCGTGGACTCGGGCCGCATCTGCGTGGCCGCGCTGAACGAGCAGAACCTGCCCCAGGTGGCGCAGGCCATGGCCGCGGTGATGCGCGGCTGAGTTCGGGCCCTGGCCGAGACAGGGCCCGCTGCGGCGGGCCCCCAGACTCTTCTTTTCAAAACAAGGCGGCAACTCCGCCGGAGTTCGGGCCATTGCGGGGATGACTAAATCAGTTTTGCCGGTTAGCCTAGAACACAAGCAGATTCGCCATTTTGGCGTCAGCGAGTTGTCAGTTTCACCGCAGGATTTTGATAAAATGCTGCAGCGCACAAATTCTGGCATCATGGCCAGAATTGCCCACCCCGAAAGCCAGAGTCCATCCCATGCTGTATCAACTTTTTGAAACCCAGCGCGCGCTGATGAGCCCCTTCTCGGAGTTCGCCAGCGCCTCGGCCAAGCTCTACAGCCACCCGCTGTCCCCGTTTGCTCATACGCCCATGTCGCAGCGAGTTTCCGCCGGCCTGGACCTGATGCACCGCCTGGCCAAAGACTACGAAAAACCCGAGTTCGGCATCCGTGGCGTGGAGGTCGACGGCGTTGAAGTGGCCGTGCAGGAACTGGTGCCGGTGAGCAAGCCCTTTTGCCGCCTGCTGCGCTTCAAGCGCTATACCGACGATCCGGGCGTGCTGAGCAAGATGAAGGACCAGCCCACCGTGCTGGTCGTCGCTCCCTTGTCCGGCCACCACAGCACCTTGCTGCGCGACACCGTGCGCCAGCTGCTGAAGGATCACAAGGTCTTCATCACCGACTGGACCGATGCCCGCATGGTGCCGCTGGAAGTCGGCCCCTTCCATCTGGACGACTACATCGCCTACGTGCAGGAGTTCATCCGCCACATCGGCGCGGACTGCCATGTGATCTCGGTCTGCCAGCCCACCGTGCCGGTGCTGGCCGCCATCTCCTTGATGGCCTCGAACGGCGAGCCGACCCCACGCAGCATGACCATGATGGGCGGACCCATCGACGCCCGCAAGAGCCCCACGGCCGTCAACAATCTGGCCATGAACCGCAGCCACAGCTGGTTCGAGAACAATGTGATCTACCGCGTGCCGACCAATTTTCCGGGCGCGGGCCGTGCGGTCTACCCAGGCTTTTTGCAGCACACCGGTTTTGTGGCCATGAACCCGGATCGCCATCTGAGCTCGCATTACGACTACTTCCTCGACCTGGTGCGGGGCGACGACGACAGCGCCGATTCGCACCGCCAGTTCTATGACGAGTACAACGCGGTGCTGGACATGCCGGCCGAGTACTACCTGGAAACCATTCGTGTCGTGTTCCAGGATTTCTCCCTGGTCAACGGCACCTGGATGGTCAATGGCCAGCTGGTGCGTCCGCAAGACATCAGCCAGACCGCCTTGCTGACCATAGAAGGCGAGTTGGACGACATCTCCGGCACCGGCCAGACCCGCGCGGCCCATGATTTGTGCTCGGGCGTCGCAAGCGAACACCAATTCCATTACGACGCCCTCGGTGCCGGCCATTACGGCATCTTTGCGGGCCGCCGTTGGCGCGAAAACATCTACCCCGAGGTGAAGAACTTCATTCTCAAATACGACCACCCCAATGCCGTGGGCGCTGCCACCAAGAAAACCGCGGCCGCTCAGCCCAAGGCGGCAACGGGCAGCGCAGCCAGCACCCGCCAGATCGAGGCGCCCAAGCGCCCGGCTCGTGCCAAGAAAAGTACGGCTTGACTCTCCCGACCCCCCTCCCCGCCCCTGTCCAGCCTGAGCTTGGCGCCGCTGCCGGCCCACAACTCAGGCTGATCGAACGCCTCAACGCCGCGCTGCCGCAAACGCAGTGCACGCGTTGCGGCTACCCAGACTGCCACAGCTACGCCCAGGCCATCGCCCGGGGCGAGGCCGCCATCAACCAATGCCCGCCAGGTGGCGCCGTCGGCGTGGGGCGTTTAGCCGCCATCACCGGCGTGAACCCCGTGCCCGCGCTCAGTGCCGAGCACGGCCTGGAGGCGCCCCGCCTGCTGGCCGTGATCGACGAGGACTGGTGCATAGGCTGCACCCTATGCATCAAGGCCTGCCCGGTGGACTGCATCGTCGGCGCGCCCAAGGCCATGCATCTGATCGTGGCCGAGCAATGCACCGGCTGCGAGCTCTGCCTGCCGGCCTGCCCGGTGGATTGCATCAGCCTGCTCAATATCAGCGGTGAACAGACCGGCTGGGACGCCTGGAGCCCCTTGCTGGCGGATCAGGCGCGGCAGCGCTACGAATTCCATCAGATCCGCACGGCCCGCGCGCCGGCGGAGAACGAGGCCCGCCTGCTGCTCAAGGCCCAGCACAAGCTGGAAGGCCTGAGCAGCAATCCCGCCGAAGTCACCAAGAATGCCGAGCCCGATGAAGTGGCGCGCAAGAAAGCCACCATAGCGGCAGCCCTGGCCCGCGCCCGGGCCAAGCGCGAAGCGCAGGCCTGAACCCCAAGCTCAGGCACTCAGGCCTTGGGCCAGTCTTCGGAAAGCCCTAACTGAACCGACAGACGGGCCAGCATCTCGCCCGCCTCGGCACTGAGCCAGAAGGCTCGCTCGCTCGCGCGTGCGCCCCGTATCAGGTCGGCCCGCGTCTGGGTGGCGGCGGCCCGGCCCGGGTGCGTCATCATCAGGCCACCATCCGGCAACGAGGCCAGCCAGGCCTCGGCCAGCTGCGGAAACTGGGCCTCGGGACCGAAGTCATAGACGCCGGCGAAGTCGCGATTGCAGCGCAGCCCACCCTGCCGGGCCCCGCGGCGCAGCGCGGCCGAACCCAGGGCCGCGATGACGGCGGCCTTGCTTCCGCGCCAGCTTTGATTGCCGGTGCAGCGCAAGGCGCAGCGCTCGCCATAACGCGAACTCAGGGCGGACAGCACCGCCTGCCGGACCTGGGGCAGCTGGTGCACATGTTGATGACCATCCAGATAATCCGGCGCCCGCTGCATGGCGGCCTCATAAGCATCCAACTGGGTATTCACCCAGGCCTGTACCTGCTGCGCATCCAGGCGACGTGCGTAGGCCTGGCCAATCCAGCCCGACAGGGCTCGGCCGGGCGCATAGTCGGCAAACTCGTTCAGGTCCAGATGCAGGCCAAAGTCGGCGCCGCCGACCCGTTCACGCAAGGCCGGCGCCCAGGCCGACCAGAGCGGCGACAAGACCATGCAGCTGGTGGCGCTGATGCGACCGGCATCCAGGCACTCCAGAATGCCCTGGCTGATCGCATCGTCAAAAGCAAAGTCATCGGCGCAGATCTGTATGCGCTTCAAGGCCGCCCCCTTCATGCCGCCCTCGTGCGGAAGGCCCAGAAGCGGCTGAGCATCCAGGTCATGGCGGCCACACCGACCAGCACCAGCAACAGGGCCAGGCGGTACTCCATGCCCAGGCCTAGCAGCAAGGCGTAGAGCAACTCATTGCTGGCAAAACCCAGCACGGCCACGGCCGCAAAACGGGGCAGGGACTCGCGCACCGTGGCCTGCTGCGCGGCGAAACTCAGGCGATGGTGGCCCGCAAAGCTAATGCCAAAAGCCAGGAGAAAGCCGGCCACATTGGCCGCCAGGGCCGGTAAGGCCCAGTTCTCGACCAAGATCCAGACCACGCCGAAATGCACGGCCGCGGCCGAGGCGCCCACCACGCCAAACCAGAGCAGAGACTTCACAACTCCTCCGGCGCGTCCAGCGGGGGTGTCAACTCCTGCACCAGATAGAGCGGGCGCTGCTTGACCTCGTCGAACACCCGGCCCAGATACTCGGCAATGATGCCCAGGCACAGCAGTTGCACACCGGCCAGAAAGGTGATGGAGGCGGCCAGCGTGGCAAAGCCGGAGACCGGGTTGCCGAACAAGGTCTTCTCCAGAATGATCCAGAAGCCGAAGAACACCGACACCGCCGACACCACAAAGCCCAGCAGGGACACCATGCGCAGCGGCACCTTGCTGAAGGCCGTCAGCCCCACGACGGCCAGGGACAGCAGGCGCATGAAGTTGAAGCTGGTCTCGCCATGGGCGCGGGCATCGGGCACGAAGTCGATTGCGCGCGATTTGAAACCCACCCAGGCGAACAAGCCCTTCATATAGCGGGCCCGCTCGGGCAGGCTGCGCAAGGCCAGCACCACGCGCCGGTCCAGCAGGCGGAAATCGCCGGCGTCCGAGGGCAGCTCAAAGCGCGAATCGCGCTGCATCAACCAGTAGAAAAACTTGGTGTAACCGCGCCGGGAAGCGGACTGGGAAGCGCGCCGCCCGGTCTGCACGCCGTAGACCACGTCAAAACCCTCGCGCCAGGCGGGCAGCATCTCCAGCGCCGTGGCAATGGGATGCTGGCCGTCGGAATCCATGGTCAGCACCACATCGCCCTCGGCCGCGTCCAGGCCGGCCGACAGCGCCGCCTCCTTGCCGAAATTGCGTGACAGGCGCAGCAAGCGCACCGGCAAACCTTGCTGGATCAGGCCATGGACCACCAGCGCGGTTTCGTCCTTGCTGCCATCGTCGACCACCAGCAATTCCAAGCGGCGCGCCTGGCCTTGCAGCTTGGCAGCCAACTCCGGCAGAAACCAGGCCAGATTCTTCGCCTCGTTGAAGGCCGGCAAAACCACGGACAAAAGCCCGGGCAGGCCGCGCCCGCGTGTCAGCGCGGAAGAGCTTACAGGCGGAGCAATGGTGGGGGAGGTAGAAATAGCTTGTTGCATCAGCGTGGACCAGCCGCGACACCCTCGTCGCGCAGCAGACATTGTTCCTTGTTACAGACCAGCGCATCGCTGGGGCGTGAAGATTTTTTCTCGACCGGCAGCACCTTGAAGGCCGGCGCACCCGGCCGACCGGGCAGGCCGGCGTACAAGCGGCCCTGGGTGTAGAAAAAGGCCGAGTACGGCGGCTTGCTTTCGTAGCGCAGCGCGCAGTCCTCGGCCGGGCAGGCGGCGCGGTAGGCATCGATCAGGGGCTTGTCCGAATGCTGTTGGCCCACCTCGGGCAGCTTGACGAAGAAAGCCCAGGCGTAAAGCGCCGTCCACAGCAGGGCCAGGCCCCAGGCCTTGGCTCCGCTCAAGGCCCGCTCCGGCAACACCGTCACCGCCAGCAAGGCCAGGCCGGGCAAGGCCGTCATGGCATAGGTGAAGATCAGATTGCGCGAGGCGCTGAAGATCAGCAGCGGCGCCAGCACGATGCACAGGGCATAACAAGCCAGCTCCACGCCACCCGAGGCCTGCAACTGCCGCTTGAGGCTGCCCGCCCCCTGGCGCCAGCGCAACAAGGGCAGGCGCGCCAGCAGGAGCAGCACGGCCGGCAAGGCCGCGACCAGGGTGAAGGCCCAGATCATGCCCAGCGGCTGGGCATGGGCGAAGCCATAGCGGTCGCCCTTCCAGCCGGGCTGCAGAAAGCGCATCACATGCTCGCCCAGCACAAAGTACTGCAAGAAACCCGGCGTCTTGATTTCGGCAACGATGTACCAGGGCAGGGACAGGCCCAGGCAGATCAGCCACACCGAAGGGTCGCGCAGCACGGTCAGCACCACCGCCCAATGCCTGCGCCAAGCAGCATGGATCAGAATGGGCAGCAAGGCCAGCACGGCCGCGGCCGGCCCCTTGGTCAGCAAGGCCAGAGCCATGCCCAGACCCAGAATGCGGGCGGCCTGCTGGCGCGCCCTGCCCTCGCTGTTCAAGACCCGCCACCAGGCCGCCTGCACCAGCATCACGCAAGCACCCAGCGTGGCATCGGTCATCACCGCGCCGGCGCTGATGAAGAACAAGGGACTCAGGCTCAGCAGGGTCAGGACGGCGGCGATCTGCAAGCGGCTCAGGCTGCCGCGCAACATCCAGGCCAGGGCGGCCAGGCTCATCAGGCTCCAACCAACAGCCGGCAGACGCGCCGCCCACTCGCTGATGCCGAAGGCCTGCATGCTCAGGGCCTGGCTCCAGGTTGATAAAGGGGGCTTGGCCCAGAAGACCTCGGCGGGCGTGATGTGCGGGCTGACCCAGTCACCCAGCTGAACCATCAGGCGGGCAATCTCGGCGTAGCGCGCCTCGGTGTGATCCGTCAGCGGCATGGTGGCCAGGCTCAGCAGGCGCAGCAGCAGGATCAGGGCCAGCACCCAGAGCCAGGGCCGGACGGACAGACGCATGTCTTTGGAAAGATTCATGGAACGAGCGAAAAAATCAATCTTGTTTTGCAAGCAGCAAGGGGCGCCATCATGCCTGAGCTTGCAAGCTCGGCCGCAGAGGACAATAGCCGACCATGAACGCCCAGCAGATCCAAACCTTCTTCGCCACCCTGAGAGCGGCCAATCCCTCGCCCCAGACCGAACTGGAATACGCCAGCGTGTTCGAGCTCCTCAGCGCCGTGCTGCTGTCCGCCCAGGCCACCGATGTGGGGGTCAACAAGGCGACGCGGCGGCTTTTCCCGGTGGCCAACACACCGCAAAAAATCCTCACCCTGGGCCTGGAGGGCCTGAGCGAATACATCCGCACCATAGGCTTGTACCGCAGCAAGGCCAAACACCTGATGGCCACATGCCAGATCCTGGTCGAACAGCATGGCGGCCAAGTGCCGCGCAGCCGTGAGGCCCTGGAGGCCTTGCCCGGCGTGGGCCGCAAGACCGCCAATGTGGTGCTGAACGTCGCCTTTGGCGAACCCACCATGGCCGTGGACACGCATCTATTCCGAGTCAGCAACCGCACGGGCCTGGCCCCCGGCAAGACACCGCTGGCCGTGGAGATGGGCTTGCTCAAGCGCATCCCGGCCGAGTTCATGGTGGATGCCCATCACTGGCTGATTCTGCACGGCCGCTATGTCTGCAAGGCACGCCAGCCTTTGTGCAGCGCCTGCACGGTTTCAAGCCAGTGCGATCATGGCCGCCGCCTACAATCAGTCCTTGACTAGAAAGCCACGGGAAGCCATGCCAAGCCTCACCGATCTGCTGGAACGCGTTGAGCGTTTGCTGCTGCGACACGATGAACTGAAACGCACCAATGCCTTGCTGCAAGAGCAGGTATTGCATTTGAGCCAGGAGCGCGACAGCTTGCGCTCCCGCCTGAACGCGGCACGCGGGCGCATCGACGCCTTGCTGGAGCGCCTGCCCGTCGACAACGAAGCCGGAAAGAACCCCAACTCATGAAGCAGATGGAAGTCACCATCATGGGCCAGAGCTATCTGCTGGGCTGCCCCGAAGGCGGTGAGGCCGCACTGGCCGAAGCGGTCAGCCAGGTGGATCGCGAGATGTGCGCCATCCGCGACGGCGGCAAGGTCAAGGCCCGCGAACGCATCGCCGTGCTGGCTGCTTTGAATCTGGCCTATCAATTGGCCGAAGACGGCGGCACGGCCGCGCCTGCGGCACAAGCCGAGGCCAGCGCTCAAGCCGCCGCACCAGACCTCGGCCGCCTGCCCGATCTGGACGGCCTGATGCGCCGCCTCGACGAGGCCCTGGAGCATGACGGGCATTTGCTCTGATCTTGCCGGCGACGCTAACGCCAGGCCTTAGAATCGCCCTTGTCCACTGCGTTTGCGTGAGTCTTATATTTCCTTGAACCAATGCTCTACGAGCTTGGGCTTGGAATATGTCCTCTGCAGGTGTGATCATCTCGCGTCAGATGAACCCGAAGCTTGGCTGACCTCGCCCCCCTGAACCCCCGGTTCAGGAATGCGGCTCACGGCTCGCGGTGGACACCCCCCACTTTCTGCCCACCCCATCGGTCAAAGGCCAAGCCCTTGAACTACTGGTTGATGAAGTCCGAGCCCGAAGAGTGCTCGATCGATGATTTGGCCCGCGCGCCCAATCAAACCGTGCCCTGGGTGGGCGTGCGCAACTACCAGGCGCGCAACTTCATGCGCGACGCCTTTGCCTTGGGCGATGGCGTGCTGTTCTACCACTCGTCCTGCCCACAACCCGGCATCGCCGGCCTTGCTGAAGTCGCCAGTGCCGCCTATGTGGACGCCACGCAATTCGACGCGAACAGCCCTTACCACGACCCCAAATCAAAGCCCGAGGCGCCGCGCTGGCTGCATGTGGATGTCCGCTTTGGCCGCAAGACGCGCTTGCTTAGCTTGGCCGAGATGCGCGCCGAACCCAGGCTGCAAAGCATGCGGGTGCTGCAAGCGGGCAACCGTCTGTCGATCACCCCCGTTAGCACCGAGGAATGGCGGGCCCTGCAAGAGCTGCTGGCCGACTAGGGCCGCCAGCGTCAGAGCTCAAAAGGGATGGACGCCAGCACCACCTGATTGCCGCCCCGCCGCTGGGCCTCACGCACCGCGGCCTCGCTGGCGGCTTGCAACTCGTCTTGCTTGGAGGCGGTATGCGGAAAGCTGGAGACGCCCATGGACAGAGACAGGCCCATGTCCTGGCCATTCATCACGATGATTTGCGCCGTGCACTGGCGGCGCAACTGCTCCATGCGGGCATGAGCAGTCGCCAGGCCCACGCCCGACAGCAGCACCGCAAACTGCGATTCGCCGATGCGGCAGGCCGCGTCCATGGCGCGGGTATTGGCCCGCAGCATGCGGCCCATGCCTTCCAGCAAACGCTCCTGCGCCGCCTCGCCCAAGGCCTCCATCGTGGCGGGCAAGGGATCCAAGGCGATGATGACCAGGGCAAACTCCCGGTGCTCGCGGGTGGACAAATCGATCTCGCGCAAGAGCTGGTCGTCAAACTGCGGGCGCAGGTAAAGGCCCGACATATCGTCCCGGCCACTGCCCTGCTGCAATTCGCGCCGAATCTGCTCCAGCGCCTTTTGCTGCTGCTCGATCTGCAATAACGCTCTTTGCAGATGGGATTCGCGATGGCGCTCTTCGGTGCGCTCATGCCAGACGGACAGCAAGAATTCCTTGCCAACCGGGGTGCGGGTGACGGTGAACTCACGTCGGCGCCCTGCCAGCTCCAAGCGATGCTCGCTCACCACCACCGAGTCCTGGGCCATCACCGCCTGCTCGACCCGTCGCATGGCCACCACGTCTTCGCTGCGCATCAAGTCATTGTCATTACTACCCACCACGGGCTTGTTGGCAAAAAGCTGATCCAGACCTCCGCTGGCGAAAACATAACGCCCATTCGAGACGGCTTTGATGGCGGCAAAAGTGTTGAGCGGCTCGGTCAAACTCAGCAGTTTGACAGCCAAGCCCTGGGCCAATTCAGCATGCGTCCGCAACCACAGAGCAAGGCTGCCCGGCTGGGGTGTTTCCTCATCGTGCGAAGCGGCTGAAATGTCCATGAATCCTCAATAAAACCGGGGCCGACAAACAAGCCTTGCCGCAGAACTTAGCAGCGATGCATCGAATGTAGATGGCATGGCATCGCATGATCAAGAGGGCCAGAGCTTGGGCCGGCTGGCTCCCCCTAGATTGGCAGTGTCGCGGCATGGTATCCAAGCCCCTGCGGGTTTACAGGCGAATACAGAAAAAACTTTGCGTGGGTGTTGCATTCAGGTGCGAAATGCCAGCCGCGAATGCCAGGGCACATCATGCGCGCCAAGCCCCCCAGGCAATCAAAAGAACATCCACTGTTTCAGGCCCGAATTGCCAGCGCAAGTTCCACCGGACAATAGCGCCATCCCGCGAAGCCTTTTCGCGGCTCTTTCTTCCGCGAGCAAAAAGAAAACCCATGCAGTTTGATTTGGTGGTTGTTGGCGCCGGTGCCGCCGGTTTGTTTTGTGCCGGCCTGGCCGGTCAGCGCGGCCTGCGCGTGCTGGTGATTGACCATGCGGAAAAAGTGGCGGAGAAGATCCGCATCTCGGGCGGCGGCCGCTGCAACTTCACCAATCGCGACGCAGGCCCGGCCAACTTCATCTCCAACAACCCGGCTTTTTGCCGCTCGGCCCTGGCCCGCTACAGCTCGCAAGACTTCATCGCCCTGGTGCAAAAGCATGGCATCGCCTTTCACGAAAAGCACAAGGGCCAGCTCTTTTGCGACGACTCCGCCGAGCAAATCATTCGCATGCTGCTGGACGAGTGCGAGGCCGGTGGGGTACAGCGCTGGCAGCCCTGCACGGTGGCCGATGTGCGCCGAATGGAAACCGCCACCGATGCCGAGCCCGCATTCGAGCTCGACACCAGCCGCGGCCGGGTCTTGACCGCCCGGCTGGTGATCGCGACCGGCGGCCTGTCCATCCCCAAGATTGGCGCCAGCGATTGGGGCCTGCGTTTGGCACAACGCTTTGGCCACGCCATCGTCGAGCCCCGCCCGGCCCTGGTGCCGCTGACCTTTGATGCGCAGCAGTGGGCGCCCTTCTCGGCCTTGTCCGGCTTGTCCCTGCCCGTGGTGGTGAGCACCGGCAAAGGCAAGGAAAAAGGCCGTTTCCTGGAGGATTTGCTCTTCACCCACCGCGGCCTCAGCGGCCCGGCGATTCTGCAGATCTCCAGCTTCTGGCAAGAGGGGCAGGCCTTGCAGATCGACCTGGCGCCCGAGCAGAACCTGCAAGAACAGCTGATGGGTGCCAAAAGCGACTCCAAACGCCAGCTGGGCAATGTGCTGGCCGCCCTGTTTCCGCAGCGCCTGGCGCAGGCCTGGATCGAGCGCCTGGGCCTGAACAGCCAACGCAGCATGCCCGAATGCAAGGACAAAGACCTGCAAAACCTGGCCCAGCAGTTGCAGGCCTGGCAACTCACGCCGAATGGCAGCGAAGGCTGGCGCAAGGCCGAAGTGATGCGCGGCGGCGTCGATACCCGCGAGCTCAGCTCCCAGACCATGGAGAGCAAACGCGTGCCCGGCCTCTTCTTCATCGGCGAAGTAATGGACGTCACCGGCTGGCTGGGCGGTTACAACTTTCAGTGGGCCTGGGCCAGCGCCGCAGCCTGTGCAAATTCATTGCCCATGAATTTGTCAAACCAATGATTTTCAGGCTACAATCTTCCTCTTTGCTGGCAAACCCTGCGCGTCGATTCGCAACACGACTGAAGCGAAATCCGGAACCTTTCGATTCTTTCGCTGTTTCAGACATTTCTCAAAACTAGTTTCGATGTTTTGAGAAGTGGACGGCGGACACCGAGCGCATATTGAAGGAACTACCTTTTCATGACCACGATTCGCGTCAAAGAGAACGAGCCGTTTGATGTGGCACTGCGCCGCTTTAAGCGCACTATCGAAAAACTGGGCCTGCTGACCGACCTGCGCGCCCGCGAGTTTTACGAGAAGCCCACTGCAGAGCGCAAGCGCAAGAAGGCAGCCGCCGTCAAGCGTCACTACAAGCGCGTTCGCAGCATGCAGCTGCCCAAGAAGCTGTACTGATCTCGCAAGAGTCAGCGGGAGCTTGAAGCCCCACGGCAACAAGCCTCCTTGAGCTTGCACAGCTCTCCAGAAGAAGCCCGCACAGGACGCTGTCGCGGGCTTTTTCTTTTTGCGCCTGTTTTGCGCTTGCCTCCCTTCTCATCCGACATTCAAATCCAAACCCAACACGAGGAATCACCATGAGCTTGAAAGACCGCATCACCGAAGACATGAAAGCCGCCATGCGTGCCAAGGAAGCCGACAAGCTGACCACCATCCGTGGCCTGCTGGCAGCCGTCAAGCAAAAGGAAGTGGATGAGCGTGTGGTGGTGGACGATGTGGCCTTGATCGCCATCGTCGACAAGCTGGTCAAGCAGCGCAAGGATTCCATCACCCAATTCATCGCCGGTGGCCGCCAGGATCTGGCCGACAAGGAGGCCATCGAGCTGACCGTGCTGGAGGCCTATCTGCCTCAGCGCATGTCGGCCGAAGAAATTGCTGCCGCCGTCGCCGCCATCGTCACCGAACTGGGCGCCAAGGGTGCCGCCGATATGGGCAAGGTGATGGGCGCGGTCAAGGCGCAATTGGCGGGCAAGGCCGATATGGGCCTGGTGTCTGCCGCGGTCAAAAAAGCCCTGAGCAACTGATACAAACAGAGGGAGCCTCGCATGAGCTTGTTGCCCATCCAAACCGTCGCACCCGAGTTCTGCGTCGCTCCCCAGCTCCTGCCGGAAGCGATGCAGGCAGCGGCTGCGGCCGGCTTTCGCAGCGTGATCAATAACCGCCCCGATTTCGAAGGCGGCCCCGATCAACCCACCAGCGCGCAGATGGCCGCGGCCGCTGCGGCCGCAGGCTTGGCCTACCAGCACCTGCCGGTGCAGGGCGGCTATCAGTCGCCGGAAGAGATCGCGGCCTTCCGTGCCCTGCTGGACAGCTTGCCCAAACCCGTGCTGGCCTTCTGCCGTTCGGGCGCTCGCTCGACCCGGCTATTCATGGCCGCCTCGGCACTTTGAGATCGAGGCACCAGCCTGACCCTCGGTGCTTTCCCTGAAGAGGGGCAATTTCAGGCCCAATTGAGCGGCGGGGGCGACAGGCCTCGCTAAAGTGACGGGCTCGCTGCGCAAGCAGCGGGTCCGTTTGCTTTTGGGAGCGCCATGAATGCCCTTCTCGCCCTGGCCCGGGCCGTCGATCAGATCAGCGCCCGCTTTGGCCTCATCGCCAGCTGGGCGGTGCTGCTGTCCTGTCTGATCAGCGCTGCCAATGCGGTGCTGCGTTATGCCTTTGACTACAGCTCCAACGCCTTCACAGAAATTCAGTGGTATCTCTTCGCCGCCTGCGTGATGCTGGGCGCACCCCAGGTGCTCAAGCTCAACGAGCATGTGCGGGTCGATCTCTGCTACAGCCGGCTGAGCGGGCGCGGCAAGGTTGGCGTCGACCTGTTGGGCCTGCTGGTCTTTTTGCTGCCGGTGATGGCTTATCTGACCTGGCTGTCGGGCCAGATGTTCTGGCTCAAGCTGAACACAGGCATGAACCCCGCCGACAGCATGGCCAGCCTGGGCGCCCTGCCCTATCTCTGCAAGCTGCTCAGCAGCGGCGAGATGTCGGCCAACGCCGGCGGCCTGATTCGCTGGCCGGCGGCCTTATTGCTGCCGCTGGGCTTCGGTCTGCTCTGCCTGCAGGCGCTGGCCGAGGTGATCAAGCGCATCGCCTGGCTGAATCACCGGCTGGAGATGGATGTGCAGTACGAGAGGCCGCTGCAATGATGGCCATGGAGAACTTTCCGCCCCTGATGTTTGCGGGGCTGATCCTCATCATGCTGATCGGCTTCCCGGTCGCCTTCTCGCTGGCGGCCCTGGGCCTGGCCTGCGGCTTCTACGCCGTGTCGCAGGGCTGGTTCCCGCCCGAGTTCATGGCCAATCTGCCGCAGAACGTGTTCGGCATCCTGTCCAATGACCTGCTGCTGGCCATTCCCTTCTTCACCCTGATGGGCGCCCTGCTGGAGCGCTGCGGCCTGGCCGAGGACATGCTGGACTCCATGGGCCAGCTCTTCGGCCCGGTGCGCGGCGGCCTGGGCTATTCGGTCATCATCGTGGGCTTCATCCTGGGCGCCATCACGGGCACGGTGGCGGGCCAGGTGATCGCCATGGCCATGATCTCGCTGCCGGTGATGATGCGCTACGGCTACAACATGCGTTACGCCACCGGCGTGCTGGCGGCCTCGGGCACCATCACCCAGCTGGTGCCGCCTTCGCTGGTGCTTGTGGTGCTGGCCGATCAGCTGGGCCGCTCGGTCGGCGATATGTACAAGGCCGCCTGGGGTCCGTCGATTTTGCAGGTTTTGATTTTCACGCTCTACACCTTTGCCCTCACCCGGCTCAAGCCGCACTACCTGCCCGGCATCCCCAAGACCGAGCGCTCGCTGCAGGGCTGGGCGCTGTGGAAAAAATGCCTGCGCGGCATCATCCCCTCGGCCATCCTGATCTTTGCCGTGCTGGGCAGCATGGGCGGCCTGCCTGGTATCGACACCGCCATCTGTACCCCCACCGAGGCGGGCGCCATGGGCGCCGTGGGTGCCGGCATCCTGGCCGCCCTGCATGGGCGCTTGAATTGGCCGCTGCTGCAAGGCGCCATGGCCGGCACCATGCGCATCACGGCCATGGTGGTCTTCATCCTGATCGGCTCGCGCACCTTCTCCCTGGTCTTCCAGGGCGTGGAGGGCGGCGCCTGGATCGAGCACATGCTCAGCCATCTGCCCGGCGGCCAGACCGGCTTTCTGATCGCCGTCAACCTCTTCATCTTCTTCCTGGCCTTCTTCCTCGACTTCTTCGAGATCGCCTTCATCATCCTGCCCCTGCTGGGCCCGGTGGCGGACAAGATGGGCATAGACCTGGTCTGGTTCGGCGTGATGCTGTGCGTGAATATGCAGACCAGCTTTATGCACCCGCCTTTTGGCTTTGCCCTGTTCTATCTGCGCGGCATCTCCGACAGCTTGTTCAAGAGCGGCGCCATCCCGCGCAAGGTGGCCTCCTCGGACATCTATCTGGGCGCCATCCCCTGGGTCTTGATGCAGCTGATCCTGGTGGCCATCGTGATCTTCGTCCCGCAGTCGGTGACGATGTTTCTCGACAAGGAGAAGGCGGTGGACCTGAATCAGGCCACCGAGTTGCTGCAAGGCCTTGAACATGCGCCCGACAAATCGCAGGACAACGCCGACGAGGCCTTGCGCCAGATGGCGGCCGAGCCGCCCGCCAGCGCCGCCAAGAATCAGCGTTAGAGTTTTTGCGACTGCATGAAGTCGTCGAAGCCGGCCTCGGTGAAGCGGAACCACAGGTTCTGGTCACGCCGGAAGCTGCTGAAGTCTTCGTAAACCTTTTTCCAATGCGAGTTCTTGGCCGAGAGCTCGCTGTAGACGGCCTGCGATTCCTTGAAGGCGATGTCCATCACCTCCTTGGGGAAGCGGAACAGCTTGGTGCCCGAGCCCACCAACTGCTTGAGCGCGGCCGGGTTCTTGGCATCGTACTTGGCCTGCATGTCCACATGGGCGGCAAAGGCCGCGCACTCGACGATGGCCTTGTACTCGGCCGTCAGGCCCTCAAAGGACTTGCTGTTGATGAAGAAGTCCACCTGCGGGCCGCCCTCCCACCAGGCCGGGTAGGCGTAGAAGGGTGCCACCTTGTTGAAGCCTAGCTTCTGGTCGTCGTAAGGCCCCACCCATTCGGCGGCATCGACCGTGCCTTTTTCCAGCGCCGAATAAATTTCACCGCCCGGAATATTGAGCGGCACCGAGCCCATGCGCTCCAAGATTCGACCGGCGAAGCCACCCACGCGGAACTTCAGCCCCTTCATCTCGCCCACCGACTTGATCTCCTTGCGGAACCAGCCGCCCATCTGCGCACCGGTATTGCCGCCCAGGAAGTTGATGATGTTGTACTGGCGGTAGAACTCCCGCATCAGCTTCAGGCCATTGCCCTCCACCATCCAGGCCGTCATCTGGCGGCTGTTCAGACCAAAGGGGATGGCGCAGCCCAGGGCAAAGGTCTCGTCCTTGCCGAAGAAGTAGTAAGGGGCCGTATGCGCAATCTCGACGGCGCCGCTCTGCACCCCGTCCACCACCTGGCCCGGCGGCATCAGCTCGCCGGCGGCATGCAGCGAGATCTGGAACTTGCCGCCACTCATCTCGCCCACTTTTTTGGCGAACAGCTCGGAGGCTCCAAATAGAGTGTCCAGCGCCTTCGGAAAGCTGGAGGCCAGGCGCCAACGGAGATTGGCCTGCGCGTGCACGAGGGCGGGCGCTGCACCCGCGGCCAGCACACCGGCCAGGCCCGTATGACGAACAAAGGAACGACGTTGCATCGAGGTCTCCTGGAATGGTTTGGGAAGGCCCGGACCCGGCCGGACCGCCGCACGATTCTAGGGTTGGGCCGACGTCCAGGCCGGCCGAATGTACCCCGGGGCAAACCCCTGTCAGCGACCCGCCAGCTTCATGCGCGAGATCAGCAGCGAACCCACGGTCTTGCCGCCCATGGTGTAGGTGTCGCGGCCGATGCCGATGATGTTCTGGAACATTTCCGGCAGCGTGTCGGCAATAGTCACCTCATGCACCGGGTAGGCGATCACGCCGTTCTCCACCCAGTAGCCGCTGGCGCCGCGCGAATAGTCGCCGGTCACATAGTTGACGCCCTGCCCCATCAGCTCGGTGACGAAGAGGCCTGTCCCCAAGCGACGCAACATGGTGGGCAGATCATCGCCGGGCGCGGTGAGCCGGCTCGTCATGCGCAGATTGTGCGAACCGCCGGCATTGCCCGTGGTCCGCATGCCGAGCTTGCGCGCGGTATAGGTGGACAGGAAATAACCCTGCAGCTGACCGGCTTCCACCACCTTGCGGGCGCGGGTCGTGACGCCCTCGTCGTCAAAAGGCGAACTGCCCTTGCCCTTGAGTTCATGCGGGTTCTCGTCCACATCGATATGCGAGGCCAGCACCGGCTTGCCCAGGCTGTCCAGCAAAAAGCTGGCGCGGCGATACAGCGCACCGCCGCTGGTGGCCTGCACCAGCGAGCCCAGCAGGCCGGCGGCGGCCGAGTTCTCGAACAGCACCGGCACCTCGGCCGTGGCCACGCGGCGCGACTTCAGGCGCGCCAGGGCGCGCTCCGCCGCATAGCGGCCGACGGCCTCGGGCGAGGCCAGATCCTTGGCATCGCGCATGGAGCTGTACCAGGCATCGCGCTGCATATCGGCGCCGCGACCGGCGATGGGCGCCACCGAGATGGAATGGCGCGAGCTGGCATAGCCGCCACGGAAGCCGCGGCTATTGCCGGTGTAGAAATGCGAAGTCTGGGCCGAGACGGCCGCGCCTTCGCTATTGCGGATGCGCGGGTCGGTGGCGAAGGCCGCGGCCTCGCAGCGCAGGGCCAGTTCGGCGGCGGCTTGGGCGTCGATGGCCCAGGGGTGGAAGAGATCCAGCTCGGGGCGGCTGCCGGCATCCAGCGACAGGTCTTCCACATCGGGCAGGCCGGCCACCGGGTCTTCGGCGGTGAAACGGGCGATGTCAAAAGCCGCGCGCACCGTGTCGCGCAAGGCCCTGGGCGAGAAGTCGGAGGTACTGGCATTGCCGCGGCGCTGGCCCACATAGACCGAGATGCCCAGGGACTTGTCGCGATTGCGTTCCACATTCTCCAACTCGCCCATGCGGGTGGAGACCGACAGGCCGCAGCCCTCCGACACCTCGGCACCGGCGTCACTGGCGCCGATGCGCTGGGCCTCCTGCAACACGTCTTCGATCAACTGCTGGAACTGCTCGACCCGGTAGGCAAAGCCGCTGCCGGCCTCGGGCGCGGCGGAGTTGGTGATGGCGGGCGAAACTGGCTTGGGCATGAATAGAGGACTCGTGTTTTGATGCCAGCCCAGCGCAAAAGGCTGGGCCTGGAAGTAGGGGACAATCATAAGGTCGCAGGCGCCCGCCGGAGCGCACATCAACCCGCAGCACCTTCATCATGAGAACACAAGAAGAATTCACCGCCCCGGAAGACGATGATTTCGACAACCGCCCCAGCAAAAGCCAGCTCAAGCGCGAGATGCATGATCTGCAAGCCCTGGGCGAAGACATGCTGACCTTGCCCGCCAGCCGGATCGAACCCCTGGGCCTGCCGGAAATCCTGGCCGACGCCATCAAGGCCGCCAAGAAGATCGCCGCCCACGAGGGCCGCCGCCGCCAAATGCAGTACATCGGCAAGCTGATGCGCCGGGTCGACCCCGAGCCCCTGCGCCAGGCCGTGGCCGACTTCAAGCTGGGCCATGCCAAGGACAGCCTGGCCCTGCACCAGAGCGAAGCCTGGCGCGAGCGCCTGCTCAAGGACGACAACGCCCTGCAAGCCTTCATCCAGGCTCATGAAGGGGTGGATGTACAGCAGCTGCGCAGCCTGCTGCGCGCCGCTCGCAAGGACGCCGCGCTGGAGCCCGAGAAGCGCAGCGGCCGCGCCTACCGCGATCTATTCCAGTTCATCAAGGCCGAGCAGCTGCGCATCAATCCCAGCGAAGACAAGCAGGATGAGGAAGACAGCGATGAGTGAAGCCGTTCGCATTGGCATCGTCTCCGTCAGCGACC
This sequence comes from Roseateles oligotrophus, assembly GCF_014204525.1. Taxonomy (GTDB): domain Bacteria; phylum Pseudomonadota; class Gammaproteobacteria; order Burkholderiales; family Burkholderiaceae_C; genus Paucibacter_A; species Paucibacter_A oligotrophus_A. The sequence goes on along the minus strand of NZ_JACHLP010000007.1, from coordinate 45,601 downwards.
GCGCCTCCAGCGGCGTCTACGAAGACAAAGGCCTGCCCGCCCTGCAAGACTGGCTGAGCCGCGCCCTGCGCAACCCCATCCACTTCGAGCCCCGCCTGATTCCCGATGAGCGCGCGCTGATCGCCCAGACCTTGCGCGAGCTGGTGGATGAGGCTCGCTGCGATCTGGTGCTGAGCACCGGCGGCACCGGTCCGGCCCTGCGCGATGTAACGCCCGAAGCCACGCTGGATGTGGCCGACAGGGAAATGCCTGGTTTTGGCGAGCAGATGCGGCAGATCTCGCTGCGCTTCGTGCCCACGGCGATCCTGTCGCGCCAGGTGGCGGTGATACGCGGCAAAAGCCTGATCATCAATCTGCCGGGCCAGCCCAAGGCGATCGCGGAAACGCTGGAAGGCCTGAAAAGCTCGGACGGCGAAACCCTGGTGCCCGGCATCTTCGCGGCCGTGCCTTACTGCATCGACCTGATCGGCGGCCCCTATCTGGAAACCGTCGAGGCGGTACTCAAGGCCTTCCGCCCCAAATCGGCCCAGCGGCCGGCTACTTGACCAGGCGGCTCAGCTCCGCAGCGTCAAAGGCCTCGGCCTGCTGGGCGTCTTGCGGCACGCAATTGCCCACCTTCTCGCCCGAGGCGGCCGAGAGCTTGCACACCGCCTGCCACAGCAGGGCAATCTGATGCTCATGGCCGGCCGCGTTATCGATCAGGCCGCGCATGGCCTGGGCCACCGGGTCATCACCCTGCGACACGCCGTAGGCCGAGAAGCCCATGCGGGCCGCCACTTCCTCGCGCTTGGCATCCGCCTTGGCCTCGATGATGCGGGCCGGGTTGCCCACGGCCGTGGCGCCGGCCGGCACCGGCTTGGTCACCACCGCACCCGAGCCCACACGGGCCCCGGCGCCCACGGTGAAGCCGCCCAGCACACAGGCATTGGCGCCGATGATGACGCCGGCCTCCAGCGTGGGATGGCGCTTGGCGCCCTTGACCAGGGCCGTGCCGCCCAGGGTCACGCCCTGGTAAATGGTGCAGCCCTCGCCGATCTCGGCCATCTCACCGATGACGATGCCCATACCGTGGTCGATGAAGACTCGGCGTGCGATCTTGGCGCCCGGGTGAATCTCGATGCCGGTGAAAAAGCGCGCCAGGTGGGAGATGAAGCGGCCTAACCACTTCCAGCCACGGACCCAGCAGCCATGGGCCAGACGGTGAAACATCAGCGCATGCAGGCCCGGGTAACAGGTCAGCACCTCCCAACGACTGCGTGCCGCAGGATCGCGTTCAAGAATGCAGGCAATGTCTTCGCGTATGCGCTGAAACATGAGGGGCTACTTCATAAAGGGACGGGAGGGGGCGGCCAGTTTAGCGGCCCGCATCAAGCCTCGTCCCGGGCGCCCGATTTACCCGTAGCCGACGTGCCGGCAAGCGCCGCGCTTTGCTTGAGCATGGCGCGCGCAATACCGCGCCAGATGTGCAGCTCTTCCACCGTCAGCTGGGCGCGGTTGAAGAGCTGGTTCAGGCGCGGCAGCAGCTTTTTGGGCGCGGCCGGGTCCAGATATTCCACCGCCACCAGCGCCTCTTCCAGATGGCGCAGCAGGCCCTGCACGGCCGGTGCATCGGCCAGGCGCGGGTCGGCCGTGCGGGCCTGCACCGGGAAGCCGCCCAGGGCTTGGCGCCAGTCATAGGCCAGCAATTGCACGGCCTGGGCGAGGTTGAGCGAGCCGTAATCCGGATGGGTAGGAATCGACAGCACGGCGTGGCAGCGGTAGACATCCTCATTGCTCATGCCGTAACGCTCGGAGCCAAACACCAGGGCGAGCTTGTGCGCGCTCTCGGCGGGTGCCGCGGCCAAGTCGGCAAACAGCGCGCGCGGCTCACGCACGGGCGGGCCGAAATCGCGCGGCGTCATGGCGGTGGCGCAGGCAAAGGTGCAGCCGTCCAGCGCCTCTTCCAGCGTGGCGACGATGCGGGCGCGGGCCAGGATATCGGCCGCGCCGCTGGCCATGGCCACGGTCTCCTCCTGGCACAAGACATCGGCAAAGCGCGGCGCCACCAGCACCAGTTCGGAAAAGCCCATCACCTTCATGGCACGGGCGGCGGAGCCCACATTGCCGGGATGGCTGGTCTGGATCAGGACGAATCGTGTCATATCAACGCGGGCGCAGCCCGGGGCTGGCCGCTTCCGGAGGAATTTGGTTAAAATCGGGGATTATCCGTATCCTGAACCGGATCCGTTCTTTCTCTTCGCCAGTCCCCTCTTTCGCCGCAGACCCCCGGGTCATCGGTGCCGTTTTCCATTTTTCCAAGGTTTCACGAATGACGCAGCAAGCTTCGCTCCACCCCATGCTCAATGTCGCCATCAAGGCGGCGCGTGCAGCCGGCGCCATCATCAACCGGGCCTCCATGGATCTCGACATCCTGCGCATCAACACCAAGTCGCCCAATGACTTCGTGACCGAGGTGGACCAGGCCGCTGAACAGATCATCATCGAAACCCTGCTGCAGGCCTACCCCGAACACGGCATCCTGGCCGAAGAGTCGGGCCGCGAGCATGGCGCCAAGCATTCCGAATTCGTCTGGATCATCGACCCGCTCGATGGCACGACCAATTTCATCCACGGCCTGCCCATGTACTGCGTGTCCATCGCCCTGGCGCACCGCGGCGTGGTCCAGCAAGCCGTCGTCTACGACCCCACCCGCAACGATTTGTTCTACGCCACCAAGGGCCGTGGCGCCTTCATGAACGACCGCCGCCTGCGCGTCTCCAAGCGCACCCGCATGAGCGACGCCCTGATCGGCACCGGCTTCCCCTTCCGCCGCGGCGACAACTTCAAGCGCTATCTGAAGATGTTTGAAACCGTCATGACCGAATGCGCCGGCCTGCGCCGCCCGGGTGCCGCCGCCTTGGATCTCTGCTATGTGGCCGCCGGTTACTACGACGCCTTCTTCGAGACCGGCCTGCAACCCTGGGACGTGGCCGCAGGTTCGCTGATCATCACCGAAGCCGGTGGCCTGATCGGCAACTTCACCGGCGAGTCCGACTTCCTGATGCAGCGCGAGGTGGTGGCCGGCAGCCCCAAGATCTACGGCCAGCTGGTGCAATTGCTGGCCCCCTACACCCGTGTGATCAAGGAAGAAGAGCTGGCCGCCGACGCCACCGGCGAAGGCAAGGATGCCGCCGCCGTGGTGGCCGCTGCCGCGGCTACCCAGGCTCCTGCCGCCCCCAAGAAGCGCGCCGCGGTGCGCATCAAGAAGTCCGAGGGCGGCGAGACGAATTAAACTAGGCCGCAAGCTTCTACGCAAAACCAATGCAAAGCCCTCCGATGAGGGCTTTGTTCATTTCCAGAACACCCAAGCCAGATGAGCCAAGCCCCGGACTTCTCCGCCCACACGCCCGTGATGGCCCAATACCTGCGCCTCAAGGCCGAGCATCCGGACGCGCTGGTTTTTTTCCGCATGGGGGACTTTTACGAAGTCTTCTTTGACGACGCCCGCAAGGCCAATGCCTTGCTGGACATCACGCTGACCACCCGCGGCCAGAGCGCCGGCCAGCCGGTCGTGATGGCGGGCGTGCCGGTCAGCGCGCTGGAGTCCTATCTGGCCAAGCTGATCAAGCTGGGCGAGCCGGTAGCGATTGCCGAGCAGGTGGGCGATGTCGCCACCTCCAAGGGCCCGGTGGAGCGCAAGGTGGTGCGCGTGGTCACGCCCGGCACCGTCACCGACAGCGAGCTGCTGGCCGACAAGCAGGACTCGGTCTTGATGGCCGTCGTCACCCAGGGCAAGACTTATGGCCTGGCCTGGCTGTCCATGACCCAGGGCCAGCTGGGCCTGGCCGAATGCACGGACAAAGAGCTGCCCTCCTGGCTGGCGCGCCTGAGCCCGGCCGAGGTGCTGGTGGACCGCGAACGCCAGCCCGCCGCCGTGCTGGCCGCCCGCGCCCCCATCACCAACCGGCCCAGCTGGCAGTTCGACACCGCCCTGGGCGCCCGCAAGCTCTGCGAGCAACTGGGCGTGGCCAGCCTGGCCGGCTTCAATGCCCAGGAGATGAAGGCCGCCCAGGCCGCTGCCGCTGCCCTGCTCAGTTATGCCGAGCACACCCAGGGCCGCGCCCTGGCCCATGTCAAGACACTCACGGTGCAGCGCAGCGGCGAGCTGCTGGACATGCCGCCCGCCACCCAGCGCAATCTGGAGCTGGTGCTGACCCTGCGCGGCGAGACCTCGCCCACGCTCTTGTCCCTGCTGGACAGCTGCCGCACCGGCATGGGCAGCCGCGCCCTGCGGCATTGGTTGCTGCATCCTAAGCGCGAGCGCAGCCAGGCCCTGGCCCGCCACGAGGCCATCGCCCTGCTGCAGCAGGCCAGCCCCGAACCCTTGCGCGAGGCCTTGCGCCATGTCTCCGACGTCGAGCGCATCGCCGCCCGCATCGCGCTGCGCCAGGTGCGCCCGCGCGAGCTGACCGGCTTGCGCGCCACCCTGCAAGTCCTGCCCGATCTGCAGGGCACCTTGCCGGCCGGCAGCCCGCTGATTGAGGAGCTGGCCCAGGGCCTGCTGGCCTCGCCCCATATCGAGGAATTGCTGACTCGCGCCATCGCCGAGGAACCCGCCGTGCTGGTGCGCGACGGCGGTGTGATCGCCCCGGGCTTCGATGCCGAGCTGGACGAGTTGCGCGGCATCAGCCAGAACTGCGACGCCTTTTTGCTGGACCTGGAAACCCGCGAGCGCGCCCGCACCGGCATCGGCAATCTGCGCGTGCAGTACAACCGGGTGCATGGCTTCTACATCGAGGTCACCCAGGGCCAGGTGGACAAAGTGCCGCTGGACTACCAGCGCCGCCAGACCCTCAAGAATGCCGAACGCTACATCACGCCCGAGCTGAAGGCCTTCGAGGACAAGGCCTTGTCGGCCCAGGAACGTTCGCTGGCCCGCGAGAAGCTGCTCTACGAGCTGCTGCTGGACCAGCTGATCGAAGAACTGCAGCCCCTGACCCTGCTGGGCCGCGCGCTGGCCAGCCTGGACGTGCTGGCCGCCCTGGCCGAACGCGCCAGCACCCTGGGCTGGTGCCGGCCCGAGTTCGTCGGCCAGCCCTGCATCAGCATCACGGCAGGCCGCCACCCGGTGGTGGAGGCGCGTCTGCGCGAGACGGGTGCTGGTGAATTCATGGCCAATGACTGCAAGCTCGACGCCCGCACCCGGATGTTGATGATCACCGGCCCGAATATGGGCGGCAAGAGCACCTTTATGCGCCAGGTGGCCTTGATCTGCCTGCTGGCCAGCATGGGCTCCTTCGTACCGGCCACGGCCTGCCGACTCGGGCCGCTGGACGCCATCCACACCCGCATCGGCGCGGCTGATGACCTGGCCAATGCCCAGTCCACCTTCATGCTGGAGATGACCGAGGGCGCGGCCATTCTGCACAGTGCCAGCGAGCAGTCCCTGGTGCTGATGGACGAGATCGGCCGCGGCACCTCCACCTTCGACGGCCTGGCCCTGGCCGGCGCGATTGCCAGCCATCTGCACGACAAGACCCGCGCCTTCACGCTGTTTGCTACCCATTATTTCGAGCTGACCGAGTTCCCGGCCAAGCACCCACAAGCCATCAACTGCCATGTGGGCGCGGTGGAGAGCGGGGACGACATCGTCTTCCTGCACGAGATCCAGCCCGGCCCCGCCAGCCGCAGCTATGGCGTGCAGGTGGCGCGTTTGGCCGGCATGCCGGCCAGCCTGGTGAGACAGGCCCGTGCCACGCTGGAGGCGCTGGAGGCCAAGGCCACGGCGGGCGAGGCACAGATCGATTTGTTCGCCGCCCCGCCCGAAACGCCCTCGCCTGTCATCGAAGAGACAAGCGCCTTGAGCGAAGCCATGAAGAATGTAGACCCCGACACCCTCACCCCGCGCGAGGCCCTGGATCTGATCTACGCGCTCAAAAAACTCAGCCCCGCATGAAGCCGCCAAGCGCCAGCCCCAGCAAGACGATTGTTTTCTCGCATGCCAATGGCTTTGGTGCCGGCTGCTACCGCGTGCTGTTCGAGGCCTGGCGCGCTGCGGGCTGGCAGGTCTTTGCCCTGCCCCAGTTCGGCCACGAGCCGGCCTTCCCCGTCACCAGCAACTGGCCGCATCTGCGCGATCAGCTGATCCAGTTCATCGAACAGGAGGTACAGCCCCAGATGGCCGAGGCCGGGCCGGTGACGCTGATGGGCCATTCCCTGGGCGGCATGCTGAGCCTGCTGGCGGCCTGCCGCCGGCCAGATCTGGCCCAGGGCCTGCTGATGCTGGACTCCCCGGTGGTCAGCGGCTGGCGTGCCCACAGCCTGCAGGTGGTCAAGGCCACGCGCCTGATGCACCGGGTCTCGCCGGGCAAGATCTCGCGCCAACGCCGGCATGAATGGCCCAGCCGCCAGGCCGTGCTGGAACACTTTGCCGCCAAGAGCAAATTCGCCCGCTGGGACCCGCGCGTGCTGCAGGACTATGTGGACACGGGCTTCGAGGAGCGCGGTGGCAAGACGCATCTGAAATTCCGCCGCGAGATCGAGACCCGCATCTACGACACCCTGCCCCACCACCTGGGCCGGCTGCTGCAAAAGCACCCGCCCAAATGCCCGGTGGGTTTTATCGCGGGCAAGCGCTCCGAGGAATTGCGCCAGGCCGGCGCCACCGCCTCCAAACAATTGGCCGGCCGGCATTTCCACTGGGTAGAGGGCGCGCATCTCTTCCCCTTCGAGCAACCCGAGGCGACCGCCGAATTGGTGCTGAAAATACTGGCGGAGATGCAGTCCGAGACCAAGACCTGAGCCCCGGCGCGCCCGTCGGGCCGCCACCTCGCTATAATCGCTTTTTACCACCACAGCGTTTTAAATAGGCGCTGCAAGACATGACCAAGTACGTCTACGTCACGGGCGGTGTGGTGTCCTCACTCGGCAAGGGCATCGCATCAGCCTCACTGGCTGCCATCCTCGAATCGCGCGGCCTCAAAGTCACCCTCATCAAGCTCGATCCCTACATCAATGTGGACCCGGGCACCATGTCGCCCTTCCAGCACGGTGAAGTCTTCGTGACCGAAGACGGTGCGGAAACCGACCTCGATCTGGGCCACTACGAGCGCTTCATCACCACCCGCATGAAGCGGGCCAATAACTTCACCACCGGGCAGATCTATATGTCGGTGCTGGAGAAGGAACGCCGCGGCGACTATCTGGGCAAGACCGTCCAGGTCATCCCCCACATCACCAATGAGATCCAGGACTTCGTGCGCCGCGGCGCCGGCGCCGGCACGCCCGAGGCCGTCGATGTGGCCATCGTCGAGATCGGCGGCACGGTGGGCGATATCGAGTCCCTGCCCTTCCTGGAAGCGGCCCGCCAGATGAGCTTGAAGGCCGGCCCCAACAATGTCGCCTTCGTCCACCTGACCTATGTGCCCTGGATCGCCGCCGCCGGCGAGCTGAAGACCAAGCCCACCCAGCACACGGTGCAGAAGCTGCGCGAGATCGGCATCCAGCCCGACGCCCTGCTGTGCCGCGCCGACCGCCGCATCCCCGACGACGAGCGCGAGAAGATCTCGCTCTTCACCAATGTGCCCGAGTACGGTGTGATCTCCATGTGGGACGTCAACACCATCTACAAGGTGCCGCGCATGCTGCACGAGCAGGGTCTGGACCAGCTGATCTGCACCAAGCTGCAGCTGAACACCCGCTCCACGGACTTGAAGCGTTGGGACACCTTGGTGCACGAGGTCGAGAATCCCGCCCGCGACATCACCATCGCCATGTGCGGCAAGTACACCGATCTGTCGGACAGCTACAAGTCGCTCAACGAGGCCTTGCGCCACGCCGGCATCCACAACCATGCCCGTGTCAATATCGAGTATGTGGACTCCGAGCTGCTGACGGCAGAGAACATCTCGCAGCTGGCGCAGTTCGATGCCGTGCTGGTGCCCGGCGGCTTCGGCAAGCGCGGCGTGGAAGGCAAGATCCTGGCCGCCCAATACGCCCGCGAGCACAAGCTGCCCTATCTGGGCATCTGCCTGGGCATGCAGGTCGCCACCATCGAGTACGCCCGCCATCTGGCAGGTCTGACGGGCGCCAACTCCACCGAGTTCGATCCCGAGACACCGCATCCCGTCATCGCCTTGATCGACGAGTGGCAGGACGCCGACGGCAGCATCCAGAAGCGCGATGAGAAGAGCGATCTGGGCGGCACCATGCGCCTGGGCGCGCAAAGCTCGGACGTGGCCCCCGGCACGCTGGCGCACGACATCTACGGCCCGGTCGTCACCGAGCGCCACCGCCACCGCTACGAGGCCAACGAGAAATATCTGGAGCGCCTGCAGAACGCCGGCCTGGTGATCTCCGCCATCACCCAGCGCGAGAAGCTGACCGAAATGGTCGAGCTGCCGCGCACCGTCCACCCCTGGTATGTGGGCGTGCAATTCCACCCGGAATTCAAGTCCACGCCCTGGGACGGCCACCCGCTGTTCACCGCCTTCATCAAGGCAGCGCTGGAGCACAAGGCGGCCGCCTGAACCTCGCCTGAACGCATGAGCAGCAGCGCCTACATTCTTGCCAACGTCCAGGTGACGAACCCCGTCCAGTACGAGGCCTACCGCCAGTTCTCCAGCCAGGCCATCGCGGCCCATGGCGCCGAGGTCTGCGTGCGTGGCGGCAAGGTGGAGGTGCTGGAAGGCGACTGGGCGCCCGAGCGGGTGGTACTGCTCAAATTCCCCACCCTGGCCGCGGCCAGGGCCTTTTACGAATCCCCCGAATACAGCCAGGCCCGGCAGGCTCGCGCCGGCGCGGCCCTGATGCGCATGGTGCTGATCGAAGGCGTTTGAAGGCGCAGGCATCTTGTTCTGCGCTGGTAACGCAAAACGGGCACCATGCACGGCTTGCATTGAGATTTTGACCTTTTGGAGACTGAAGAATGAGTGCCATTGTTGATATCGTCGGCCGCGAAATCCTCGACAGCCGCGGCAATCCCACCGTGGAATGCGATGTGCTGCTGGAATCGGGCGTGATGGGCCGCGCCGCCGTGCCCTCGGGCGCTTCGACCGGTTCGCGTGAAGCCATCGAACTGCGCGACGGCGACAAGAGCCGCTACCTGGGCAAGGGCGTGCTGAAGGCCGTCGAGCACATCAATACCGAAATCTCCGAGGCCGTGCTGGGCCTGGATGCTTCCGAGCAAGCCTTTCTGGACCGCACCCTGATCGAGCTGGACGGCACCGACAACAAGGGCCGCCTGGGCGCCAACGCCATGCTGGCCGTCTCCATGGCCGTGGCCCGCGCCGCGGCCGAAGAATCGGGCCTGCCCCTGTACCGTTACTTCGGCGGCATGGGCGGCATGCAGCTGCCGGTGCCGATGATGAACGTCATCAACGGCGGCGCCCACGCCAACAACAGCCTGGACCTGCAAGAGCTGATGATCATCCCCGTGGGCGCCCCCAGCTTCCGCGAGGCCGTGCGCTACGGCGCCGAGGTCTTCCACGCGCTGAAGAAAATCATCCATGACAAGGGCATGAGCACGGCCGTCGGCGACGAGGGCGGCTTCGCCCCCAGCGTGGCCAGCCATGAGGCCGCCATCCAGATGATTCTGGAAGCCATCGACAAGGCCGGCTTCGTCGCCGGCGAGCAGATCGCCCTGGGCCTGGACTGCGCCGCCAGCGAGTTCTATAAGGACGGCAAATACGTGCTGGGCGCCGAAGGCCTGAGCCTGACGGCCCAGGAGTGGACCTCCATGCTGGCCACCTGGGTGGACAAATACCCCATCATCTCCATCGAAGACGGCATGGCCGAGGGCGATTGGGATGGCTGGAAGCACCTGACCGAAACCCTGGGCAAAAAGGTCCAGCTGGTGGGCGACGACCTCTTCGTCACCAACACCAAGATCCTGCAAGAAGGCATCGACAAGGGCATCGGCAATTCCATCCTGATCAAGATCAACCAGATCGGCACCCTGACCGAGACCTTCGCCGCCATCGAGATGGCCAAGCGCGCCGGCTACACCGCCGTGATCTCGCACCGCTCGGGCGAGACCGAGGACTCCACCATTGCCGACATCGCCGTCGGCACCAATGCCGGCCAGATCAAGACCGGTTCGCTGAGCCGCTCGGACCGCATGGCCAAGTACAACCAGCTCCTGCGCATCGAAGAGGACCTGGGTGATGTGGCCTCCTACCCCGGCCGCAAAGCTTTCTACAATCTGCGCTGATTGAAGACAGCCCCTTGCCAAGGGGCTGTTTTTTTAGCCTCCACGGCTTTGGTTACACTGCGCGCGTGAAAACCATCAGCATCCTCCTCGCTGCTTTTCTGCTCCTCATCCAGGCTCAGCTCTGGATGGGCAAGGGCAGCCTGCCGCGCGGGGCGCAGTTGCGCGAGCAACTGGCCACGGCCCAGCATGCCAACGACGAAGCCCGCGCCCGCAATGCCCAGATCGAGGCCGAGTTGCGCGATCTACGCGAGGGCCTGGAGATGGTGGAAGAAAAAGCTCGCAACGAGCTGGGCATGATCAAGCCCGACGAGATCTATGTGCAGGTTCGCCGCTGAACCTGCCGCTTCCCAATCCCTGCCTTTCCGATGGACGATTTGCTGCAAACGCTGCAACCCCTGCTGCGCCCCGCTTTCACCCTGCTGGGCAGCCCCATCACCTGGACCGAGGTGCTGGCCTTTGTGATGGCGGTCTGGATGGTGATCTGCAATATGCGGGTCCATGTGCTGGCCTGGCCACTGGCCATCGCCAGCTCCCTGCTTTACTTCCTGCTGTTCTGGAACGGCAAGCTCTACGGCGAGGCCTCGCTGCAACTGCTGTTCGCGGCCCTGGCCGTCTGGGGCTGGTGGCAGTGGCTGCACGGCAAGGGCGATGACGGCCAGAGCCTGCGCGTGCGCCGCCTGAGCCCCCGAGGCCTGGGCGCGGCCGTCTTGCTGACCCTGCTGGCCTGGCCGGTGCTTGGCCTCTTCCTGCATCACCAGACCGATTCCACCGTCCCCTTCTGGGACGCCCTGCCCACCGTCGCCAGCGTGCTGGGCCAATGGTTGCTGGGCCGCAAATACCAGGAGAACTGGTCGGTCTGGGTGCTGGTCAATATCGTCAGCGTGGCCTTGTTCGCTTACAAGGGTTATTGGCTGACGGTTGTGCTCTACGCCTGCTTCATCCCCATGTCGGTGGCGGGCTGGCGGGCTTGGCAGCGGCAACTCGCCCCCCAGACCGCGCCGGCATGAGCCCGACCCTGCGGATTGCCCTGCTGGGGGCGGAGAGCAGCGGCAAGTCCACCCTGGCTCAAGCCCTGAGCCAGGCCTTGGCCGAGGCCACGGGCCTGCGCTGCAGCTGGCTGCCGGAGTATCTGCGGCAGTGGTGCGATGAGCGGGCGCGCACGCCTCGCCCCGACGAGCAGGCAGCGATTGCCGCCACCCATGCCGCGCAGATCGAGGCGGCCAGCGAAACTTGCGATGTGCTGATCTGCGACACCACGCCGCTGATGACGGCCGTCTACAGCCAATACCTGTTCCAGGACGATGCGCTGCTGCCCGGCGCCCTGCAGTTTCAACGCGGCTTCGATTTGAATCTGCTGAGCGCCCTGGATCTGCCCTGGGTGGCCGACGGCCTGCAGCGCGATGGTCCGCAGGTCCGCGCTCCCGTCGATACAGCCTTGCGCCAGGCCTTGCTGCAAGGCGGCCTGGCCTGGTCGGTGGTGGCGGGTCGCGGAGGCGCAAGGCTGGAATCGGCCCTGAATGCGCTGACGCCGCTGCTGCTCAAGCGCAGCCAGCGCGGGCCAGGCACCGGCCTATTCACCCGGCTGGCACAACGCCAGGCCCAACTGCCGAGCTGGACCTGGGTATGCGAGAAATGCGATGTGCCCGAGTGCGAGCACCAGAGCCTGCGGCGATAGCGCTTACTGAATGGTTCCGCTGACATCCGGCTGAGCCTGGCCACCGGCGAACAGGCCGCCCACATCGACCGCATCGAAGTGGTATTGCAGGCCGCAGAACTCGCAGCCTATCTCCACAGTGCCGCGTTCGGCCAGGATGCCCTCCACCTCTTCGGTACCCAAGCCCTTGAGCATCTGGCCGACCCGCTCGCGCGAGCAGCTGCAGGCGAACTTGGGCGTTAGCGGCTCGAAGCGGCGCACCGTCTCCTCCCAGAACAGGCGGCGCAAAATGGTGTCGGCATCCAGGCCCAGCAGCTCTTCGGACGTCAGCGTGGAGGCCAGCATGCTGATGCGGTTGTAGGCATCGCTGAGGCCGATATCGTCCTCGTTGCGCGCGCCCTGCAGATTGCCCTCGCCCTGGATGGGCAGGCGCTGGATCAAGAGGCCGGCCGCGATCTCGTCGTTGGCGGCCAGGATCAGCTTGGTGTCCAGCTGCTCAGACTGCAGCATGTAATGCTCCAGCACCTCGGAGAGCTTTTGCAGGGGCTCGCGCTGGTCGCCGTGCAGGGGCACGACGCCCTGGTAGGGTTGCTGGCCCGGGAATTTGTCCTTGGGGTCCAGGGTGATGGCGCAGCGGCCCTGGCCCTGCACATTGAGCATGGCCTCCAGCTGCGCGCCGGCCGGCACCTCGCCCACCTGCTTGGCGGTGGCGCGGAAGCTCAGGTCCGGCTGCACCTCGGCCACGGCCAGCTTGACCGGGCCGTCGCCAAACACCTGCAACACCAGGGCGCCGTTGAACTTGATATTGGACTGCATCAGCACACCGGCCGCCGCCATCTCGCCCAGCAGGGCGCGCAGTTCGGGCGGATGGGCGCCGATGGCCTCGCGGCGCTTGAGCACCTCGCGCCAGCTCTCGGTCAGCCTCACCAAGATGCCGCGCACCGGCAGGCCTTCAAACAGGAATTTATGCAGCTCACTCATGGACGCTCTTTTCTTTGATTTGTGCTTGTGTTCTTGATTTGCTGCTCAGCGCTCAGGCGATCTTCTTCAGACCCCTGGCGTACTGGCGGGCGTTCTCGATGTAGTGGGCGGCGCTCAGCTTCAGCCCCTCGATCTGCTGCGGGCTCAACTCGCGGATCACCCGCGCCGGGCTGCCGACGATCAGCGAGCCATCGGGGAACTCCTTGCCCTCGGTCACCAGAGCGCCGGCGCCGACCAGGCAGTGTTTGCCGATCTTGGCGCCGTTGAGCACGATGGCACCTATGCCGATCAGCGAGTAGTCGCCCACCGTGCAGCCATGCAGCATGACCTTGTGGCCCACCGTCACGCCCTCGCCCAGGACCAAGGGACAGCCATGGTCGGCGTGCAGCACCGAGGCGTCCTGGATATTGCTGCGCGCGCCTATCGTCAGGCTCTCGGTATCGCCACGCAGCACGGCATTGAACCAGACGCTGACGTCCTCACCCAGGCTGACGCGGCCGATGACCTCGGCGCTTTCCGCCACCCAGGCCTTGGGGTGCAGCGCGGGCACATCCTCGTCCAATTGATAAACAGCCATTTCCAAACTCCTGGGCGGGCCATGGCCGCAGCGGAGCGGCAAGCATGGCTTTGTATTTAAGCGAAAAACGCGTGATTTTAACGAGGCAGGCCCGGCCGGAGGCCCGAGCGCCAAATGCCCGTGACCAGACGCGCCTGGCGGCGTTGGCCCACGCTCGATAATCAAAGGCATGGAAATCCGCCAACAAGCGCTGCAAATCCTCTGCATCCGCGACCCCGCCCACAAAGCTGAGGCCATCACCCGGCTTTATCAAGACTTGCAGGAAACCAAGGCCCAGGGACTTGCCCTGCCTCTTGACCCCCAGGCCCAGTTCGAACGCCCGGCCGAGCTGCCCGGCAGGCCCGAGCACCCCCGCCTGCTCTCGGCCCTGCAGGTGCCGAACCGCTCGCCCTTCACGCGGGAGGGGCGGGCCGCCCTGATCCACGCCATCGCCCACATCGAGTTCAATGCCATCAATCTGGGCCTGGACGCGGTCTGGCGTTTTGCCGATATGCCTCAGCAGTTCTATCTGGACTGGCTGCAGGTGGCGGCCGAAGAGGCCTTGCACTTCAATCTGCTGCACGGCCATCTGCAGACCCTGGGCCGTCGCTACGGCGACTTCGACGCCCACGACGGCTTGTGGACCATGGCCGAGCGCACCGCCGGCGATGTGCTGGCCCGCATGGCCCTGGTGCCCCGCACCCTGGAGGCACGCGGCCTGGACGCCACGCCACCCCTGCAGGCCAAGCTGGCCAAGGCCGGCGACACGCGGGCGGTGGAGATCCTGGACATCATCTTGCGCGACGAGATCGGCCATGTGCAGATCGGCAACCACTGGTACCGCCACTGCTGCCGCGAGCGCGGCCTGGACCCGATCGCGCTCTACCCCGATCTGGTGGCCCGTTACGAGGCACCGCGCCTGCGCCCGCCCTTCAACTTCAGCGCCCGCGAGGCGGCGGGCTTCAGCGAGCAGGAGCTGGCCTATCTGCGCGGCTGAGAGCCCCTGGATGGGGCGGCGGATAATGCGCGCTTACGCCGGCCCAAGTTACCCCTCATGTCCCGCATACGCGCCAATCTTCTGCTCGTCCTCATCGCCCTGATCTGGGGTTCGGCCTTTGTGGCGCAAAGCCGGGGCATGGAGCATATCGGGCCCATGCTTTTCACCGGCGTGCGCTTCCTGATCGGCGCCCTGGTGGTGCTGCCCCTGGCCTGGCTGGAGTCGCGCCGCCTGCAGGCCGAGCAGCGCGGCCTGGTGCAAGGGGACGGGCTCAAAATCATCGGCCTCGGCAGCCTGCTGCTGCTGGGCGCGGCCATGCAGCAAATCGGCATCGTCCACACCACCGTCACCAACGCCGGCTTCCTCACCGCGCTCTACGTGCCCCTGGTGCCCGTGCTGGGCTATCTGCTGCTGCGCCAGCTGCCGCACTGGTCGGTCTGGCCGGGCGCGCTGGCCTGCCTGGTCGGCGCCTTCCTGCTCTCGGGGGCGAAAGAGCTGAACATCGGCGTGGGCGACCTCTGGGTGATGGTCTCCGCCCTGCCCTGGGCCCTGCATGTGCTGATGGTGGGCCGGGTGGCCGACCGCATGGCCGCGCCCTTCACCGTGGCCTGCGGCCAGTTCCTGTTCTGCGGCCTGGTGGCCCTGGCCTGGGGCCTGATATTTGAAGACTATTCCTGGGCCGGCCTGCAGGCCGCCAGCTGGCCGATTCTCTACACCGGGGTGATGTCGGTGGGCATTGCCTTCACCGCCCAGGTCGTGGCCCAACGCTATGCCCATGCGGCGGATGCCGCCATCATCCTCTCCAGCGAGACCCTGTTCGCCGCCGGCTTCGGCTTTGTGCTGATGGGCGACCGCCTCAGCCCGGCCGGGCTGCTGGGCTGCGGCCTGATCTTCGCCAGCATGATGGCCGTGCAGCTTTTGCCCATGCTGGGCAGCTTGCACAGCAGCTGGCTGGCGCGCGGCAACCAGGCCAGCTGAATTGCAGGAATAACGCCCAATCGCCACTCATATTTGCCTGGCAGAAAGTGCCGGCAAGATCCATACTGAGGCCGCACACAAGGCCCGGAAGGGGCTTGTGGCTGCCGATGGCCCGCCACGATGCACATGGTCTGGGCCGAGGCCCCCCTGGCTTTGCGTATCGAGCTTGCCATGAATGCCTACCTCAGCTGCAACCCCGTTCGCCACCTCTGCCACCGCGCGGCCGCGCTGCTGGCCCCCAGGCTTTGCTTTGTGCCGCCCATGCCGCGCGACGATGAGGACGGCTTCCCCGGCCTGCGCCAGCGCAAAACCCATTGGCCGGCCCACTGGATGGACCTGATCGAAGACGCCGCCCATCTCGCCTTGCTGATTTACATCGCCAGCGTCGGCCTGGGTATTTTCCTGCTGAGCTGAGACTGAGACTCAGGCCCTGCCGAGTTGCGCCATCGCGGCCTGCAGCAGGTCCTCCACCTGGCCCAGCACCTGCGCCCGTTCCCGCAGCAAGCGGGCCGGGTCCACGCCGGCCGACTCATCGCTCAGCAACTGGTGAAAGGGCAAGTCCAGGGGCGCAGCGCCCATCTGATCACGCAGGCCGTCGGGCAGGCCCGCGCGCGGCGTCAGCGGGCGGTCGGTCAGATCGATCATGGCCCCGACCATGCGAAGCGCTCGCCCATCGGCATTGCGCAGCACGACCCGGCCGCGGGAATGGATCAGGCGGTAGCCCGAGCCATTGCTGCGCAGCCGGAAGCACGCTTCGTAGCAGCCTAGCTCGCCGCGCGCATGCGCAAGCATGGCCGCCGTCATGGCGTCGAGGTCTTCGGGATGGACCCGGCAGCGCCAGAAATGCGTGCTGTCCGCACGCTGCGGCTCGGGAAAGCCCAGGCGAGACTTCCACTGCGGCGAGTGCTGAACCGTTTCCGACTCATGCCTCAGATCCCACAGGCCGAGCTCGCCCCTTGCCACCGCTGCTGCCACCGCTGTTCTCCACCGCCCGTCGAAAAATAGCTGCTGTGCTTGCATGGCAGGGATTGTGGCATCGGGGGCCAGCAATGCGGTTCAAAGCTCGAACGCCGTCGTCTTCTTGACCGTGCGCAGCACCAGCATGGAGTTGGAGCGGGCGACGCCCGGCAAATGCATCAACACATTGCTGTGCAGGCGCTCCAGGTCCTCGGCATCGCGGTAGGCAAAACGCAGCAGATAGTCATTGGTGCCGGCCACGTAGAAGCAGTCGAGGATTTCGGGGATGTCCCGCACCGCCTGCTCGAAGGCGCCCAAGGCCTGGGGCGTCATGCGCTCCAGATTGATGATGGTGTAGCTGATACCAGGCTGGCCCACCGCCTTGGGGTTGACCAGGGCCACATAGCCGGCGATGACGCCGCTGTCTTCCAACTGCTTGACCCGCCGCAAACAGGCCGAGGGCGAGAGGTGGACGGCCCTCGCCAGCTCCACATTGGAGAGCCGGCCGTCTTTTTGCAGCTCGTTCAGGATATTGCGGTCGATCGCATCCAGTTGCACTTCTGAACTCATTTTTCGCAGATTCAAGCAAATCAGGCCCTGATGTTCGCACAGAATTGCAAGAACTCGGGAAAGCACCGAGGCCAGAGCGCAAGCACATTGCGCGCACAACTGTCTAGACTGAGCTCAATCGCTGGGTCGCAAGCACAGGCTGAAAGCGCCCCGGCCCGCCCATCAAGGAGCCCTCATGTCAGACCCGAAACTCGACGCCTACTGGATGCCTTTCACGGCCAACCGCCAGTTCAAGAAATCACCGCGACTGATCACCGGCGCCGACGGCATGTATTTCACCGACGACAAGGGCCGCCAGGTGCTGGACAGCATCGCCGGCCTGTGGTGCGTCAACGCCGGCCACAACCGGCCCCGGATCGTGCAGGCCATCCAGAACCAGGCGGCCGAGCTGGACTTCGCACCACCCTTCCAGATGGCCCATCCTAAGGCCTTCGAGCTGGCCACCCGCCTGGCCGCGATTGCGCCTGAGGGGCTGAACAAGGTCTTCTTCACCAACTCGGGTTCGGAGTCGGTGGAGACGGCGCTGAAGATGGCGATCGCCTACCACCGCGTGCGCGGCGAAGGCGCCCGCACCCGCTTGATCGGCCGCGAGCGCGGCTACCACGGCGTCAATTTCGGTGGCATCTCGGTGGGCGGCATGGTGGCCAATCGCAAGATGTTCGGCAGCATGCTGGGCGGGGTGGACCATATCCGCCACACCCATGATCCGGCGCGCAATGCATTCACCGTGGGCCAACCCGCCCACGGTGCCGAGTTCGCCGAGGACCTCGAGCGCCTGATCGCCCTGCACGACGCCTCCACCATCGCCGCCGTCATCGTCGAGCCCGTCGCCGGCTCCACCGGCGTGCTGATCCCGCCGCAAGGCTATCTGCAGCGCCTGCGCGAGATCTGCGACAAGCACGGCATCTTGCTGATCTTTGACGAGGTCATCACCGGCTTCGGCCGCACCGGCCAGCCCTTCGCCGCCCAGACCTTTGGCGTGACGCCCGATCTGATGACCGTCGCCAAAGGCCTGACCAATGGCAGCGTGCCCATGGGCGCCGTGTTCGCCAAGCAAGGCATTTACGACACCTTTATGAACGGGCCCGAGCATCTGATCGAGTTCTTCCACGGCTACACCTACTCGGCCCACCCGCTGGCCTGCGCCGCCGCGCTGGGCACGCTGGACACCTATGCCGAAGACGGCCTGCTGACCCGGGCCACGCAGATGCAAGCCATGTTTGCCGAGGCCCTGCATTCGCTGCGGGGCGAGCCTCACGTGATCGATGTGCGCAATATCGGCCTGGTGGGCGGCATCGAGCTGGCCGGCCTGCCCGGTGAGCCGGCCAAGCGGGCCTTCAACATCTTCCTCGACTGCTGGGACAAGGGCGTGCTGATACGCACGACCGGCGACACCATCGCCATGAGCCCGCCGCTGATCATCGAGCCCCAGCACATCGAGCACATCATCGCCACCGTGCGCGCCGCCCTGCGCCGCGCTGCCTGAGAAGGTGGGAACTTTTTACTACGCGGCTGTCATGCGTCGTTGGGCGGTGCTCGGAATCCTCACGTACAGGAAGTACGTTCCGGTTCCTGTGCTCCGTCCGCCTAGCCTGACAGCCGCTCGCTACAAAAGTTCTCACCCTCTGAACCAAGGACTTGCCTAGCGCTTATGAGCCTGCTGAGCATCGACCGTGAACTGAGCCGCGATTCCTACTATGTCGCAACAGCCCCTCGCCAGGAGGCTTATGCGCCCTTGCAGGAGAACTGGGTCGCCGATGTGGCCATCGTGGGTGCCGGCCTGGCCGGCCTCTCGGCCGCCATCGAGCTGGCTGAAAAGGGGCGCAAGGTCGTGCTGCTGGAGGCCGGCCAGGTGGGCGGCGGGGCCTCGGGCCGCAACGGCGGCCAGGCCATCCACGGCCTGGCCTGCGAGCAAGGCGAGATCGAGCGCCAGCTGGGCCTGGCGGACGCCCGCCGCGTCTGGGCCATGAGCCTGGAGGCGCTGGACATCCTGCAGCAGCGCATGCACGAACACCGGATAGCCGCCGACTGGCAGGCCGGTTTCATGAGCCTGGCCACCAACGAGAAAAAGGCCGCCGAGCTGCGGCAATGGCAGCAGCGCATGGCCGAGGTCTACGACTACCCCATGCAGTGGATCGCGCCGCAAGAGATCGGCGGCTGGATCGCCAGCCCGCGCTTCAAGGCCGGCGTGCACGACCCGCGCTCCGGCCATCTGCACCCGCTCAAATACTGCCAGGGCCTGGCGGCCGCGGCTCAGCGCCTGGGCGTGCGCATCTGTGAGCACAGCGCGGTCACAAAACTCGACGAGGGTCAGGTCTTGACCCTGCACACGGCCGGCGGCCAAGTGCGCGCGGCCCAGGCCCTGCTGGCCGGAAATATCTATCTGCCCGAGATCGCCCCGCAGCTGGCACCCCGGCTGGCCAGCCGCATCATGCCGGTGGGCACCTATATCGTCTGCAGCGAGGCCATGGACGCGGCGCGCTGCCAGGCCCTGATCCCCAGCCGCTCGGCCGTCTGCGACACCAATTTCATCCTCGACTACTTCCGCCCCACGGCCGACCAGCGCCTGCTCTACGGCGGCCGGGTCAGCTACAGCACGCGTTCGCCCCGCTCGGTCAAGGCCAGCATGCACGCTAAGCTGCTGCGCAGCTTCCCCCAGCTGCTTGACGTGGGCATGCAGTTTGCATGGGGTGGTTTTGTGGACATCAGCATGAATCGCGCCCCCGATTTCGGCCGCATCGGGGCGGCCCGGAACATTTATTACCTGCAAGGCTTCTCGGGCCATGGCCTGGCCTTGACCGGCCTGGCCGGGCGGGTCACGGCCGAGGCCATGCAGGGTGATTCCGAACGCTTCGATGTGTTCGCCAAGCTACGCCACCAGCCCTTCCCGGGTGGCAAACTGTTCCGCACGCCCGCCCTGGTGCTGGGCATGCTGTATTACCGACTGAAGGACCTGCTGTGATGCGCAATGCAAAACCAGTCGTGCTGGTGCCGGCCTGCAACTCCAAGGTAGGCGATCACCCCTTCCACATCGTCGGCAAGAAGTATGTGGACGCCGTGCGCCTGGCCGGCTGCCTGCCCCTGGTCGTGCCCAACTCCTCGGTGGCGGAGCTGGACGAGTTGCTGGCCCTGGCCCACGGCGTCTTGCTGACCGGTTCGCCCTCCAATGTCCACCCCAGCCATTTCGAGGAAGAGGTCTATGACGCCGAGCTGCCGCTGGACCCCGAGCGCGATGCCTGGACCCTGCCCCTGATTCGCAAGGTGGTGGCACAGGGCATGCCGCTGTTCGCCATCTGCCGCGGCTTTCAGGAAACCAATGTGGCCCTGGGCGGCAGCCTGCACCAGGCGGTGCAGGAACAGCCCGGCCTGCTGGACCACCGCGCCCCGCCCGGCCAGCCGCCCGAGATCGCCTACGCGGCCCAGCATGCGCTCAACATCCTGCCCGGTGGCCGCTTGGAGAGCTTGTTAGGCCTGGCGCCCGTGCAGGTCAATTCCCTGCACGGCCAGGGCATCAAGCAACTGGCCGAGGGCCTGCGCGTCGAGGCCCTGGCGCCCGACGGCCTGGTGGAGGCCTTCAGCATCGCGCGCAGCCCCGGCTTCTCGCTCTGCCTGCAATGGCACCCGGAATGGCAGGCGGCCGGCAACCCCGTCTCCATGGCCTTGCTGCAGGCCTTTGGCCAGGCCTGCCGCGACTACCGCGATGAAGTCGCCGCCATCCGCCACGACTCGGTGCGCGACCCCGAGACCTAGTGCCTGCGAGCTGAACCCTGTCCCGATTTGGGGGCTGCGCGCCGAGGCATCCGCCCTCGCCCGGCCCGTCTGCAACGAACAAAGGTCACTCATGGTCGATAGAAACAATTTCACCTTCAGCGAGCTGGAGAGCTGGCTGCAAGCACAGCGCGTCACCGAGATCGAATGCCTGGTCCCCGACTTGACCGGCGTCGCCCGCGGCAAGATCCTGCCCCGGCAGAAATTCACCGAAGACCGCGGCATGCGCCTGCCCGAGGCCGTGGTGGCCATGGGCGTGACGGGCGAGTTCCCCGAGGAGGGCCCGTACTACGACGTCATCAGCCCGAATGACCGCGATATGCATCTGCGCGCCGACCCGACGACGGCCCGCCTCGTGCCCTGGGCCGTCGACCCCACGGCGCAAATCATCCACGACTGCTTTGACCGCGATGGCGAGCTGGTGCCGTTTGCGCCGCGCTCGGTGCTGCGCCGGGTCTGCGGCCTGTTCGAGGCCGAGGGCTGGTCGCCCGTGGTGGCGCCGGAGCTGGAGTTCTATCTGGTGGCGCGCAACTCCGACCCCGATATGCCGCTGAAGCCGCCGGTGGGCCGCTCGGGCCGGGCCGAGACCTCGCGCCAGGCCTATTCCATCGACGCCGTCAACGAGTTCGACCCGCTGTTCGAGGACGTCTACGAGTACTGCGAAAAGATGGAGCTGAACGTGGACACCTTGATCCACGAGGTCGGCGCGGGCCAGATGGAGATCAACTTCTTCCACGCCGCGCCCCTGGGGCTGGCGGACGAAGTCTTCTTCTTCAAGCGCACGGTGCGCGAGGCGGCGCTGCGCCACGATATGTTCGCCACCTTCATGGCCAAGCCCATCGCCGGTGAGCCCGGCAGCGCCATGCATGTGCACCAGAGCGTGGTCAATCAGAAGACCGGCCGCAACCTCTTCAGCAATACCGATGGCTCGCCCTCCAAGGAGTTCTTCTGGTATATCGGCGGCCTGCAGAAATACATCCCCGCCGCCATGGCCTTGTTCGCGCCCTATGTGAACAGCTACCGCCGCCTGGCCCGCCACACGGCCGCGCCCATCAATATCCAGTGGGGCACGGACAACCGCACCGTGGGCATACGCTCGCCCCTGGCCGAGCCCAATGCCCGCCGCATCGAGAACCGCGTCATCGGCGCCGATGCCAACCCCTATGTGGCCCTGGCCGCCACCCTGGCCTGCGGCTACCTCGGCATCAAGAACCAGATCGAGCCCACGCCCGAGTGCAAGGGCGACGCCTATCTGGGCGACTTCCAGCTGCCCCGCAGCCTGGGCGAGGCGCTGACCCTGCTGCGCGAGGAAAAGGAACTGGCGGCCGTGCTGGGCGAGTCTTTCGTGAGCGTGTACACCGAGATCAAGGAGATCGAGTACGCCGAGTTCATGAAGGTGATCTCACCCTGGGAACGCGAGCACCTGCTGCTGCATGTCTAAAAAATACTAACCGGAGATTCCCATGACAACCGCCACCCGTTCCACCGCCGAATGGCAGAGCGCCGACAGCCGGCATTTCCTCCACCCCTTCACCGACTTCAAAGGCCTGGCCAAAAAGGGCGCCCGCATCATCGAGCGGGCCGAGAACATCTACCTCTGGGACAGCGAGGGCCACAAAATCCTCGACGCCATGAGCGGCCTGTGGTGCGTCAATGTGGGCTATGGTCAGCAAAGCCTGATCGATGCGGCCACCCGGCAGATGCAGGAGCTGCCCTTCTACAACGCCTTCTTCCAGACCGCTACCCCGCCGGCCATCGAGCTGGCCGAGGTGCTGGCCGAGATCTCGCCGCCGCAGTTCCAGCATGTCTTCTTCACCAGCTCGGGCTCCGAGGGCAATGACACCGTGGTGCGCATGGTGCGGCGCTACTGGGACGTGCTGGGCCAGCCGGCGCGGCAAATCATCATCGGCCGCAACAACGGCTACCACGGCTCCACCATGGCCGGCGCCTCGCTGGGCGGCATGAGCGGCATGCATGCCCAGGGCGGCCTGCCGATTCCAAACATCAGCCATATCGAGCAGCCGCACTGGTTCGAACTGGGCGGCACGCAAAGCCGCGAGGAATTCGGCATCACGGCCGCGCGCTGGCTGGAGGACAAGATCCTGGCCCTGGGCCCCGAGCGGGTGGCCGCCTTCATCGGCGAGCCGGTGCAGGGCGCGGGCGGGGTGATCGTGCCGCCCTCGACCTACTGGCCCGAGATCCAGCGCATCTGCGACAAGTACGGTGTTCTGCTGGTCAGCGACGAGGTGATCTGCGGCTTTGGCCGCACCGGCAACTGGTTCGGCTGCGAGACCCTGGGCAGCAAACCCGATCTGATGACCTTCGCCAAGGGCGTCAGCTCCGGCTACATCCCGCTGGGCGGGGTGATGGTGGGCGAGCGCGTGGCCAAGGTGCTGATCGAGCAAGGCGGCGAGTTCAACCACGGCTTCACCTACTCCGGCCACCCCACGGCCTGCGCCGTGGCCCTGGCCAATATCAAGCTGCTGCGCGAGCAGGACGTGGTGCGCAAGGTGCGCGAGGACTTGGGGCCTTATCTGGCCCAGCGCTTTGCCGAGCTGAACGAGCACCCCCTGGTGGGCGAGACCCAGAGCTGCGGAATGATGGCCGCCGTGCAACTGGTGAAGGACAAGGCCGCACGCCAATGCTTCGACGGCGCACTGGAAGTGGGCATGATGTGCCGGGCCCATTGCTTCGCTAACGGCCTGATCATGCGGGCCGTGGGTGACCGCATGATCGTCGCCCCGCCGCTGGTGATGACGCGCGCCCAGATCGACGAAATGATGGCCTTGATCAAACGCTGCCTGGACCTCACTCTGGCCCAGCTCAAGGAGCTGGGCCAGCTTTGACAGGGCTAGGGGTTTGGTCGGATGGGGGCCCAACTCCCCTCATCCTAGACTGGCCCGCTGCCCAACCCGGCCTCCCCCTCTTTTGCCCCCAATAGCTACAGGAGACTTGACCATGCCCACGACTCCCTTGCGCCGCAGCCTGGCCCGATTCGCGCTCGTGACCCTCGCCGCCTCTGCCTTGGCTTGCGGCAGCGCCCGCGCGCAGGAAGAAGAGAAGGTCCTGAACGTCTACAACTGGTCGGACTACATCTCCGACGACACGATCAAGAACTTCGAGAAAGAAACCGGCATCAAGGTCCGCTACGACAATTTCGACAATAACGAAATCGTCCACGCCAAGCTGGTGGCGGGCAAGACGGGCTATGACATCGTCGTGCCCTCCAGCTACTGGGCCAAGCTGCAGGCCGATGGCGGCCTGCTGCGCAAGATCGACAAATCGCAAATCCCCAATTACAAAAACCTCGATCCCGATCTGCAGACCCAGTTGGCCAAGCTGGATCCGGGCAATGAGTACATGGTGAACTGGCTGTGGGGCTTCACCACCGTGGGCATCAATGTGGACAAGGTCAAAGCCGCCCTAGGCAGCCTGCCCATGCCCGACAACGCCTGGGACCTGATCTTCAAGCCCGAGTACATCTCCAAGCTGAAGAGCTGCGGCGTCAGCTTTCTGGACTCGGCCACCGAAGTCATCCCGGCCGCCCTGCACTACCTCGGCAAGCCGGCCTATAGCAAGAGCCTGGGCGACTATGCGGGCGTGCCGGCCCTGCTCAAGCCCATACGCCCGCATGTGACCCTGTTCAGCTCCTCGGGCTATATCAACGACATGGCCAATGGCTCGATCTGCCTGGCCCTGGGTTGGTCGGGCGACATCAATATCGCCCGCCAGCGCGCCATCGACGGCAAGACGGGCCAGAAAATCGAGGCCCTGATCCCCAAGACCGGCGGCATCATCTTTATGGACACCATGGTGATCCCGGCCGACGCCGCCCACCCCGGCAATGCCTATAAATTCATCAACTACATCCTGCGCCCCGAGGTCCACGCCAGCCTGACCAACAAGGTCTTCTACGCCAACCCCAACAAGGAGTCGCGCAAATTCGTCAAGCCCGAGGTGGTCAACAACCCCAGCGTCTTCCTCAGCGACGCCGATATGAAGCGCATGGCCGCACCCGACGCCATCAATAACGACATCCGTCGCCAGATGACGCGCATGTACACCTCCTTCAAGACCGGCCTGTGAGCCTTGACAAGGGATCATTGATGAGCACAGCAGCCCCCGCCTATCTGCGCATCGAGAATGTGGTGAAGGACTTTGGCGGCGGCTCCATCGCCGTCAACCACGTCTCCATCGACATCGCCAAGGGCGAGATCTTCGCCCTGCTGGGCAGCTCGGGCTGCGGCAAGACCACCTTGCTGCGCATGCTGGGCGGCTTCGAGACGCCCAGCAGCGGCCGCATCATCCTGAACGGTCAGGACCTGGCGGGCCTGGCGCCGTATGAGCGGCCCATCAATATGATGTTCCAGAGCTATGCGCTATTCCCGCACCTGACGGTGTGGGACAACATCGCCTTCGGCCTGCGCCGCGACGGCATGGCCAAGGACGAGATCGCCGCCCGGGTCGAGGCCATGCTCAAGCTGGTGCAGCTGGGCAAGTTCGCCAAGCGCAAGCCCCACCAGCTCTCCGGCGGCCAACAGCAGCGCGTGGCCCTGGCGCGCAGCCTGGCCAAGAAACCCCAGCTGCTGCTGCTGGACGAGCCCCTGGGCGCCTTGGACAAAAAGCTGCGCGAGGAAACCCAGCTGGAGCTGGTGGGCATCATCGAGGACGTGGGCGTGACCTGTGTGATGGTGACCCATGACCAGGAGGAGGCCATGACCATGGCCAGCCGCATCGCCGTGATGAGCGAGGGCCGCATCCTGCAGATCGGTGCGCCGGTGGACATTTACGAGACCCCGGCCAGTCGCTTTGTGGCCGACTTCATCGGCAATGTGAACATGATGGAGGGCTCGCTCAGCGTCGACCAGCCCGACCACGTCGTCATCCAATGCGCCGACTGCCAGCATTATGTGGGCCATGGCATCACCGGCGTGGAAGGCATGGCCGTGGCCGTGGCCTTGCGGCCCGAAAAAATCCGGCTGACTTGTGAAAAGCCCGAGGGCGAATTCAATCAGGTCCAGGGCAAGGTGCGCGATCTGGCCTATTTCGGCGCCTTCACCGTCTACCACCTGCAACTGCCCAGCGGCCAGGTCATCAAGGTCAGCGAGAGCAATCTGGCCCGCTACCGCAATGACCCGCTGAGCTGGGGCCAGGAGGTCTGGGCCTCCTGGTCGCCCACGGCCCAAGTGGTGCTGACGCAATGAAGGCACTGCGACGCTTCACAGCCTGGCTGGCGCGCGGGCGCACGGCCGTCATCGCCCTGCCCTATGCCTGGCTGCTGCTCTTCTTCGCCCTGCCTTTTCTGATCGTGCTGAAGATCAGCGTCTCCGAGATGGAGACGGTGCACTTCAAGGATCTGATCAGTTATGCCGACGGCGTGCTCCGCATCGCCATCAAGACCAGCAACTACCTCTTCATCACCCAGGACGATCTCTATGTGCTGGCCTATCTGGCCAGCCTGAAGTACGCAGCCATCACCACCCTGGGCTGCCTGCTGATCGGCTACCCCTTCGCCTACTTCATGGCGCGCGCCCGCCTCACGCTGCAGCCGGCCCTGCTGATGCTGGTGATGCTGCCCTTCTGGACCAGCTTTCTGCTGCGCGTCTATGCCTGGAAGGGCTTGCTGGGCGAGCATGGCTGGGTGGCCAACGCCATCGAGGCCCTGGGCCTGGACCGGCTGCTGCTGGCCGCTGGCCTGATCCCGGCCCTGGGCAATCTGCTGCACACACCCTTCTCCCTGGTGGTGGGCATGGTCTACACCTATCTGCCCTTCATGATCCTGCCGCTCTACGCCAATCTGTCCAAGATGGATCTGCGCCTGCTGGAGGCCGCCAGCGATCTGGGCGCCACGCCCTGGACGGCCTTCTGGCGCATCACCGTGCCGCTGTCCAAGGCCGGCATCATCGCCGGCTCCATGCTGGTCTTCATCCCCTGCGTCGGCGAGTTCGTCATCCCCGAACTGCTGGGCGGCCCGCAGACCTTGATGATTGGCCGCGTGCTGTGGGACGAGTTCTTCAGCAATAACGACTGGCCCATGGCCTCCAGCGTGGCCGTGGTGATGGTCTTGCTGATCCTCGTGCCCCTGGCCTTGTTCAGCAAATACCAGGCCGAGAGCCGGGAGGGCGTTTGATGAAGCGCGCAATCTTCGGCCCCAAGACGGCGCAAGCGGTGGGGCGGACCTGGCTGGGCCTGGGCTTTGCCTTCCTCTATCTGCCCATTCTTGCCCTGATTCTTTACTCCTTCAACGACTCCAAGATCCCGGCGGTCTGGGGCGGCTTCACCCTCAAATGGTATGGCGCGCTGATGGAGGACCGCGAGGTGCTGAGCGGCCTGCGGCTGTCGCTGGAGATCGCCTTCATGACCGCCTGCGCCTCGGTGCTGCTGGGCTGCTTTGCCGCCTTCGCCCTGGTCAAGTACAAGCGTTTCAAGGGCCGCACCCTGTTCACCGGCATGGTCAATGCGCCGCTGGTGATGCCCGAGGTCATCATCGGCCTGTCCCTGCTGCTGATGCTGGTGTCCATGCAGCGGGCCCTGGGCTTCCCGGAACGCGGCGCCATGACCATCTGGCTGGGCCATCTGCTGCTGGGCATGGCCTATGCCACGGTGATGATCCAGGCCCGGCTGAGCGAGCTCAACCCGCAGCTGGAAGAAGCCGCCATGGACCTGGGCGCCAAGCCCTGGCAGGTGTTCCGCCTGGTGACCCTGCCGATGATTGCGCAGTCCATGCTCTCGGCCTGGCTGCTGACCTTCACGCTCTCGCTGGACGATGTGGTGCTGTCGGCTTTCTTAAGCGGCCCGGGCTCCACCACCCTGCCCCTGGTGATCTTCTCGCGCGCCCGCCTGGGGGTCAGCCCCAGCATCAATGCGGTGGCCACGGTCATCATCGTCATCGTGTCCATCGGCGTGATCGCCGCCAGCTGGTGGATCGCCCACAGAGAACGCCAGCGCCTGCGGGAGATGCTGGAGGCCCAAAAGAGTTGAGACGGCTTGCAAGCACAGAAACCTAACGTGGAGAAACGACAGATGAAGAACGCCCTCGCTGCCCTCCCCCTGGCCCTGGCCCTGGCTTACGGCCCCCCGGTCCTGGCCCAAAGCAATGAAGAACTGCTCAAAGAGCTGCGCGCCCTGCGCGACCGCGTCACCCAGCTGGAAGAAAAACTCAAGGCCGCCGAGGCCAAACCCGCCGCCACGCCGCAATGGGGCATGAGCCAGCAGCAGGTGCAGGACTTCAACCGCATCGCCGTCAAGACCGAGGCGCTGGAAGATGCCGTCGAGTTCCAGGGTTTGAAGCAGCTCAAGATCAGCGGCTATGCCGACCCCAGCTTCATCTACAACAAGGCCCAGAACCGCGCCGGCGTGCAGTTCCTGAACCGCGTCTCCGACGACGGCTACAACTACGACAACGGCTATATGGGCGTGGCCAGCCTGGACTTCCAGAAGGAGATGGACGGCGGCACGAAATGGCGCCTGACCCTGATGCCCAACCGCGGCGCCGGCAGCATCTCGGACAGCGGTGGCTTCTCCCTCGTCCATGAGGCCTCGGTCAGCATCCCCCTGGGCGATCTGCAGACCCGCTTCATCGCCGGCCAGATCCCCGACTGGTCGGGCTATGAGTACGTGCAGCCCACCACCACCAAGCTGGTCACCCGTGGCCTGCTCTTGGACTTCACCGAACCCAGCGCCTACACGGCGGCCGGCTTCGACATCACCCGCGGCAAGTGGCAGATGAAGGCCGTGCTGGGCAATATGAACAGCACCCGCACGCCACAGGGCTCGCGCTCGCCCATGCTGGCCTACCGGGTGGACTATGCCAAGGGCGAGTTCAACGGCTTCGGCTTCGCCGGCGTGCATGGCAAGGTGGCCAATTTCACGGGCAATGTGCTGGACGGCAATGGCAATGTGATCAACCAGCCCAACTCGCATCTGGACCTGTTCGAGGTGGACGGCTACTTCATCCGCGGCGACTTCACGGCCCAGGGCCAGATCGGCTTTGGCCGTCAGAAGAATGCCGCCATCAGCACCGCCGAGGACGGCAGCCTGCAAGACGCCCAGTGGTGGGGGATCTCGGGCCTGCTGGCCTATAAATTCATCCCGCGCTGGGAGGCCGTGGCCCGCGCCGACTATATCGACAACCACAAGAACGGCGGCGGCCTCTTGGGCTACTCCAGCGCCGATGGCCGCAACGGCCTGGGCCCCGACCCGGCGCTGAACTGCGGCGCCGGCTACAGCGCCGACTGCGCCCGCGGCGCCAAGCGCTGGGCCCTGGCCTTGGGGCTGAACTATCTGTTCAATAGCAATACCACCATCAAGGCCGAGTACCGCCTGGACCAGGCCGACCTGCCGGTGTTTTTCGACGTCAGCAGCGGCGGCTACACCAAGACCAACCATCTGCTGGGCACCTCCGTCGTCGTCAGTTTCTAAAAATCCTATGAACTCAAAATCCCCCGCCATCGACTGGCACGCCCGCGCCGCAGCGCTGGCCCTGGACGGCCGCCCCTTCATCGGCGGCCAAAGAGTGAGCAGCGTCGACGGCCTCACATTCGACTGCATCTCGCCCATAGACGGTCGCAATCTGGGCCAGATCGCGCGCGGCCAGGCCGGCGATATCGACCGCGCCGTGCAAGCCGCGCGCAGCGCCTTTGACGACGGCCGCTGGGCGGCGCGCCCACCGGCGGCACGCAAAAAAGTGCTGCTCAAATTCGCCGACAAGATCCTGGCGGCCAAGGAGGAACTGGCCCTGCTGGAGACCCTGGACATGGGCAAGCCCATCCAGTACTCGCTGAGCGTGGACGTGCCGGCGGCGGCCCGCTGCATCGCCTGGTATGCCGAGGCGGTGGACAAGATCTACGACGAGATCGCCCCCACCGGCCCCAATGCCCTGGCCCTGATCCAGCGCGAGCCCATGGGCGTGATCGGCGCCATCGTGCCCTGGAACTACCCGATGATCATGTCGGCCTGGAAGCTGGGCCCGGCCCTGGCCGCCGGCAATTCGGTGGTTCTGAAACCTAGCGAAAAGTCTCCGCTGACCGCGCTGCGCCTGGCCGAGCTGGCCCTGGAGGCGGGCCTGCCCGAGGGCGTCTTCAACGTCGTGCCCGGCTTTGGCCACGAAGCCGGCGAGGCCCTGGCCCTGCATCTGGATGTGGACGCCATCGGCTTCACCGGCAGCACCCGGGTCGGCCGCAAGATGCTGGAGTACGCCGGCCGCAGCAACTTGAAGCGGGTCTACAACGAGCTGGGCGGCAAATCGGCCTTTCTGGTCTTCCCCGATTTCGACGACCTGCCCCGCGCCGCCGCCACGGTGGCCGGCAGCATGTTCTTCAATCAAGGCGAGAGCTGCAACGCGCCCTCCCGCGTGCTGGTGCATGAGAGCATTGCCGATGAGTTTGTGAGTTTGGTCGCGGCCGAGGCGCCCAAATACCAGGCCGGCGACCCGCTGGACCCCAGAACCGTGATGGGTGCCCTGGTGGACGAGGGCCAGCTGCGCACGGTGATGAGCTATATCGAGGCTGGCCTGCTTGAGGGCGCCCGTGCCCGGGTCGGCGGCAAACAGACGCGCAGCGAGAGCGGCGGCTTCTTCGTCGAACCGACGGTGTTCGAGGGCGTGGCCCCGGCGATGAAGATCGCCCGCGAGGAAATCTTCGGCCCGGTGATGAGTGTGCTGCGCTTCAAGGACGAGGCCGAGGCCGTGGCGATGGCCAATGCCAGCCCCTACGGCCTGCAGGCCAGCGTCTGGAGCAGCCATATCGACCGCGCCCACCGCGTGGCCCGCGCCCTGCGCGCCGGCACGGTCCACGTCAACCAGTACGACGAGGACGATATGACCGTGCCCTTCGGCGGCTACAAGCAAAGCGGCAACGGGCGCGACAAGTCCCTGCATGCCTTTGACAAGTACACCGAGTTGAAGACCACCTGGCTGCGCATCAATCAGTAAGCCTGGCGGCGTGAAGGCGCAGCCTTCATCTCCTCCAGCCAGGCTTTGTCGTCCTCGCTCAGCTGCAGCTGCCGGGCCGCCCTGGCCTTG
This sequence comes from Roseateles oligotrophus, assembly GCF_014204525.1. Classification (GTDB taxonomy): domain Bacteria; phylum Pseudomonadota; class Gammaproteobacteria; order Burkholderiales; family Burkholderiaceae_C; genus Paucibacter_A; species Paucibacter_A oligotrophus_A. Next base: position 14,930 of record NZ_JACHLP010000007.1, on the reverse strand, counting down.
AGTTCGGCCAGGGGCAGCACACAGGCCTCGCAGGGGCTGACCAGGGCCGTGCCATCGTCGCCGACCGAGATGATGCTGCGGCCATCGGGGTGGAAAGCGGCCTGGTTGACCTTGCCGCGATGGCGGCCCAGCAGGGCGGCCTTTTCCTGGCCGTTGAGGCTGTCCCAGACGCGGATGCTGCCATCCGCCCCGGCGGTCACCACCCAGTGGCTGTCGGGGCTGAAGGCGGCCGAGCTGAGCGAGCTGCTGTGGCCGCCGCCCAGCTGGCGCGAGGGCAGCTCTTGCAGCGGCGCCGCGGCCGGCCCCTGCTTGAGCAGAGGGGCCAGCTCCCAGACCCTGGCCGTGCTGTCGGCGCTGGCCGTCACCAGCATTTGGCTGTCGGGGCTGAAAGCGATGTCGCGCAGATCGCCCTGGTGCCCATCTAGCCGCGCCAGCTCGCGCCCGCCCTGGCGGCGGTCCCACAGGCGCGCCACGCCGCCCTCGGCCGTGGCGATCCAGCGTCCGTCGGCGCTCAGGGCCAGGCCCAGGCAGCTGGCGTCCCCGCATTTGAAGGCCAGCAAGGGCTGGCCCGGCGGCGCGCTGGCAGCCAGGGCGCTAACAGGCCAGAACTTCACCCCACCCTCCTTGTCCTGCAGGGCCAGCTGGGCCTGTTTGGGGTCGAACAAGGCCATCTGGCTGCCCTGCATCCAGGCCGGCGCCAGCCGGCTCAGCCCGTCGCCCTCCAGGGAAAAGCTCCAGAGCTGGCGCTCGGAATAGATGTTGTAGCGGCGCGAGAACACCATGGCCAACATGCCGTCGGCCGAGAAGCTGGCGGTATCGGTGCTGTGGCTGATATTGCCGGTCTCGGCCCGGGCCTGGGCCGCCTGCTGGCGCGCCGAACGCTTGATGGCGAAATGTTCGGAGGCCACGCCCTCATCCAGGCCTTCGCCGACCCGGCGCGACAGGGCGCTGAAGGCACAGGCCGCGCTATCGCTGCCGGCCTCGCTGCCGGCCTCGCCACACAGCATGATCAGCCGGTCCTGGCCCCAGTCCTTCATGCCCGCTGGCGCCAGGGCGAAGGAGAGCTGGGGCCGCTTGCTGGCCAGCAGCAGATGCGGCAGCTGCAGGCGCCAGACCCGCAGGCTGCCGTCCAGGCTGCTGGTAATGACGCGGCGCTGGCCCGCGCGCTCGTTCAGCAAGACGCGGGAGATCAGATTGGTGTGGCCGCGCAGCTGGGCCAGGGCCACGGTGGAGCGGCTGGACCAGACCCGCGCCGTGCCGTCTTGGCTGGCCGCCACCAGCAGCTCGCCGTCCAGGCGGGAGACATCGAGGGCATTGACCCAATCATCGTGCCGGCGCTCCTCGTGGCGCTGCTCATGGCTCCAGAGATTGACGCGCCAGTCCGAGACGGTGAGCAGCAGATTCTTGTCATCCGCCCGGTCCAGAAAGCGCAGTTTGCTGACGCTGCGGTCATGGTGCATCTGATGTTCGCCGTCCGCCCCCGTCGCCAGCCGGCCGGCCGCCAGGTCCAGATGCCAGACGCGGGCAAAGCCATCGTCACCCGCGCTGGCCAGCAGGCCGGGCTGGCTGGGGCTGAAGACCAGCTCGTTGATGGCCGCCGCATGGCCGAAGCGCCTGTTCGCCCGGCCCTCTATCCAGGCCGCACCCGCAGCCTGCCCGCCCCGCCACACCGCCAGCCGGCCGGCGCTATCGCCCGAGGCCAGGTACTGCCCGTCCGGCGTGTAGGCCAGGGCCGTCACCGGCGCCGCGCTGTCCGACAGCAGGCGGATCTGGCGCGGCGCCGCCCCGGCCTCGCCCCCAGCCTCACCCAGCTGCCAGCGCGACAGGCTGCCGGCACCCCAGGCATCGACACAGCTCAGCGCCAACTCGGGCTGCAGGGGGTGCAGGGCCACGCCCCAGGCCACCGAGCCGGCGGCACACAGCGCCAGGCTTTGCACGGCCCCCTGGGCGTCCAGCAAGACCACCTCGCCGCGCTCGTTGATCACGAGCATGCGGCCATCGTCCAGCAGCCAGGCCCGGCTGAGCTTGCCCAGGCGCTCCGGCAGCTTGACGTGCAGAACCTGCAAATCCTCGGGCCGGCTGCCCTCGCCTGCGGCGGGTGGGCCGGCGGTCAAGCGTTCGTCCTCGAACACCCACAGGCTGTGCTCGCCCGCCACCAGCAGGCGGCGTTGGTCGGGGCTGTAGCGCGCCTCCAGCAAAGGCTCAGGGAAGTTGAGGATGCGCTCCGCCGAGCTCAGCTCCAGCGCCGCCATGGCGCGGCGCAGCGCGAACTCGCCGCGCTCATTGGCCTCGTCCTTGTTCACCGCCGCCAGCGCCAGGGCGGCGCTGCGCGCGGGGTCGCGGGCGATCTGCAGCAAGGCCTTGGCCCCCCACTCGCGCGACAAGGCCCGCTCGTGCTGGCTCATGCCGTTGAGCGCGGCCCCCAGCGACACCACCGTCACCAGCAGGCCCAGGCCGCGCAAGCTCCACAGCATGGCCCGGCGCCGGCCCTGCTCCTTGTCCTGGGCCTCGGCGCTCTGGTCCAGAAAGGCCTTGACCAGTTGGAAGTCCTGCTCCGCCTGCGCCTCGCTGCCCCCGGTGCAAAGGCGCACCCAGGCCGGGTTGGGCCGCTTGCGCTGCTGCCAGTCACGCGCACGCTCCAGGCTGCGGCCGCGCCAGAGTTCGCCCGCCGCCGCCTGCTGGGCGCGGGCATCGGCCACCAGGCGCAGCAAGGCGGCCTTGGCCTCGGCCTCGGCCAGCACCCAGCCGCGCAAGCGCGTCCATTGACGGATCAGGCTCTCATGCGAGATATCGATCACCGAGCTGGCCTGCAAGGCCTGGCCGGGGGCGGGCAGCAAAAAAGCCGTGTCGCTGCGGCGGTAACGCTCCAGCACCGCCAGCACCTCGGCCTCGCCGATCAGCGGCGCGGCGGCCTTGCGCAGCAGGCGGCCGCGGGCCGGTGCCGGCCCGGGGTCGGCGCAGATGGCGCACAGCTGGGCTAACTCGATAGGCCGGCGCACCTCGACCCCCTCGGCCATGCGCTCGGTCAGGGCACGGAACACCCGCTCCACCGCCCCGCCCGGCTCGCCCAGCACGCCCAGCGAATCCAGCGCCTCGTCGGCATGGCGGGACAGCGCATCCAGCGCCCCGCCCACGGCCTCGTAATCCTGCAGATCGATGGGGCGGCTGCCCCCGCAATCGCGTGCCCAGTGCTGCCAGCTGCGCGACAGCGCGTGCTGCATCACCGGCAGATCGTCGAAGTCCGAGCTGACATCGCTCAGCAGGCGCTGCACCAGGCGGGGCGCGATCTCGGCGCCACGCAGAGCCACCGGCTTGATGATGGCGTCCTTGCGCTGCTGGCGGTTCAGGCGCGGCACCAGATAGCCGCCCGCACTGACGGCCTCGGCCAGGCCGGGGAAGTCGGCACAGCCGCCCAAGGTGTCGGAGCGCAGGGTCAGCACCACACGGATGCGCGAGCCGGCGTCCTCTACCGCCTGCAGCAAGAGCTTGACGAAGGCGCTGGCCTCGTCGGCATCGGCCATGCGCTTGAAGCGGAAGATCTCCTCGAACTGGTCGACCACCACCAGCACCCGCAAGCCCGGCGGCAGATTGGCCCGCCGCACCAGCTCCACCAAGGCCATGCCGCCCAGGCGCAGCTGACCGTGGAGCGAGGCCAGGCGGCGCTCGGCCGGGCTCAAATCCGCGGCAGCGGCGGCCGGGTCAGGCTCAGGCGCGGGTTCCAGCACCGGCAGCAGGGCCGCGGCCAGGGCGGCAATCGGCTGTATGCCCGGCCGCATCAGCACGGCCAGCCACTCGGCCTCGTCCTCCTCCAGATGGCGGCGCCGCAGCTCGTTCAACAAGCCGGCCTTGACCAGGGAGGATTTACCGCAGCCCGAGGCCCCCGAGACCGCCACCAGAGGCCACTGGGCCAGGCGCTCCAGCAAGGCCTGGATCTGACCCTCGCGGCCAAAAAAGCGGTCGGCCTCGGCCGGCTCAAAGCTGCGCAGGCCGGGAAAGGGGTTGGCCGCCAGCAGGCGCTGCAGCGCCTCTTCCGCTGCCGGGCTCATGCCTCAGCCCGGCGACGGCCGCTTTGCACAAAGCCCTGCAGCTCGGAGGCTTGGGGCCCTTCGCGCAGCACCGAGGCCTTGGCGCTGAGGAAACCGGCCTTCTCCTCGCTGGCCGCGCCCGCGATGTAGACGCCCAGCGAGTCCTTGCCCAGATGCCCGGCCAGCTCGGGCAGATCGAGCAGGTCGTAAACCCATTCCTCGGGCTGACTCCCCCAGAAGATCAGGGCTTGCGGGCAGGCTTGCAGCGTGCGCTGCAGGCGGGCCGCGTCTTGCGCGCTGCTGCCGCTGAACTTGATGGGCCGGGGCTCCACGCCCAGACTATCGACCAGCCGGCTTTTCAGCGCGGCCAAGGCCGGCAGATCGCCGGCCTCCACCAGCACGGCCATATCCAGGGGCTTGAGCGGCGCCGGCTGCTGCGGCTTGGGCAGCATGTCCAGCAGCTGCGTCTTGAGCTCTTCCAGGCTGCCTTGCAGATAGTCCGCCCCCTCGTTGGCCAGCTCCTGCTCGATAAAGTCCACCAAGGCTTGCTTGTCGGGCGCGGTGCTGCTGGCGGGCTGTATCCAGACCAGGGGCGGGCTGACACCCCGGGCCCGCATGCGCGCATGCGCCAGCTCCAGCTGCTGGCGGTCGCGCTGGGCCGTCAGCGGCTCCACCGACTCGCCGCGCGCCACCAGATGCACGGCCAGCAAGGCCTGGTCCAGATCGGCCGTGATGCGCTGCTGGCAATCATCGGCATTCCACAGATATTCCTTTTCGGGCAGGACCAGATAGCCGCGCTGGCGCAGATCGCTGCGCAGGCGTTCGCGGGCCTGCGAGAGCTCGGGCCCCACCCTGGCCACAAACACCCGGCCCAGGGCCCGGCGCTGCTGGCGGCCCAGCAGCTCCTCCAGCGCCACGGTCAGGTCCTGCACCATGCGGCTCATGCGTTCCCAGTAGTCGTCGGAGTCGCGCTTGGGGTCCAGCTCGCGCCAGCTATCGGCCTCCTGGATGAAGAACTCGTGGTGGCCGATCTCGCGCAGCTCGGCCGGCAACTCGTCCTGGCTGCGGCTGGGGTGTTTGTAGATCGGCACGAGCTTGCAGTTATCCCGCCCGCCCACCGCTTTCAGCCGGCCCAAAAAACGGTCCAGCTCCTTGCGGCACTCGTCGCTGTCGAAATAGGTGCGCGAGATCAGGGCCAGAAAAATACCGGTGGACTCCAGGGCATCGGCGATCTCCTGACGCCAGGTCTCGCCGGCGCGCAGCTCGGCGGTATCGCGCCAGATCGCCACATCGCCGACCCGGTCGCGCAGCTCGGAGCGCAGATGGCTGCAAAAGCTATCGACCCAGCGGTCCGGCGAATCATTCGCGGCACGTCGATAACTGACAAACAGATCGTTCTGGTACTGCGGCAGAAAACTCATGGGCCCACCCCTGAAGCCAGCGTCTCCAGGGGCGAGTATCGCCCTTGCCTGCGGCTTGGCAAGGCGGGGCGGGCGTGCAAGCCACACCGTCTCGGGCGCCGTCCTCCGGCTTGGGGACGATCCTCGATCAGTCCCCCCCGCCCTCCACCGCCAGCGCCTCGGCCCGCCAGCGCAGCATGCCGCCGTTCAGATTGGCGACCTGGCTGAAGCCGGACTTCTGCAGCAGCACGGTCGCCTGGGCCGAACGGGCGCCCGAGCGGCACACGGCCACCACGGGGCGCCGCGCATCCAGCTCGTCCATGCGGGCCGCCAGCTGCGACAGCGGCAGCAGGCTCGCGCCAGGGATATGGCCCAGCACATCGACGAACTCCTGCGGCTCGCGCACATCGATCAGCTGGATGGCCGCAGCACCGGCCAGACCCTCCTCCAGCGCATGCGGCGTGATCTCCCAGATGCCGCTGAAGCTGTAAGTCAGCGCCGCCCATTGCTGGTCGGCCATCGCCTCACCGGCATCGCCTTCCGGTCGGCCGCAGCGCAGATTGGCCGGCACGGCGATGTCCATCAGCTTGGGATGGGGCAGGCCCAGATGCTGCATATAGCCGGCAAAGTCGGCCGCGTCGATATCGCCGCCCAGGCGTGGGTTGTAGCGCCGCTCCTCGGCAACGCTGCTCACCGTCAGGCCGCGGTAGTCGTGGCCGGGGTAGAGCAGGCAGTCGTCCGGCAGGCTGAGGATCTGCTCATGCACCGAGCGGTACAGCAAGCCGGGGCTGCCTTGCTGGAAGTCGGTGCGGCCGCAGCCGCGTATCAGCAGGCAGTCGCCGGTGAAGGCGCGGCTCAGGTCGTCCAGCACAAAGCTCAGGCAGCCATTGGTGTGGCCGGGCGTGGCCCTGACCTCCAAATAACGTGAACCGAAGGCAACACGCTCGCCATGCCTGAGCAAGCGGTCGCAATGGGCCGCACCGGCGGCCTCGGACAAGAGAATCTCGCTGCCACAGCGCTGCTTGAGCAACCAGGCGCCGGTGACGTGGTCGGCATGCACATGGGTGTCCAGCGTGGCGACCAGGCGCAGGCCCAGCTCGCGCAGCAGGGCCAGATCGCGGCGCTCGTGCTCGAACACCGGGTCGATCAGCAGCGCCTCGCTGCTCGCCCCGTCGCCCAGCAGATAGGTGTAGGTGGAGGAGGTAGCGTCGAAGAGCTGGCGAAAAACAAGCGCTGAGGTCATGGGGAAGAACTCCTGTCAATCAAGGGCGGGGCTTGAACAGCCCATCAGGCAAAAACATGCCCAGCAACATGGCCGGTACAAAGATCCAGGCCTCGACCATGCCGCTGCTCAAGGCCACCAGGGCCGGGCCCGGGCAAAAGCCGGCCAGGCCCCAGCCGGTGCCGAAGAGCAGGCCGCCCACGATCAGGCCTTTGTCTAGGGTCTTGCGCTGCGGGATCTCCATGGCCACGCCCGTCCAAGCGCGGGAGCGGCCGCGTGCTCTTGCAAAAGCCACGGCGGCCACCGCGATGGCCCCCACCATCACCAAGCCCAGGCTGGGGTCCCAGGCGCCGCCCAGGTCCAGAAAACCCTGCACCTTGGCCGGGTTCGTCATACCGCTGAGCAAAAGGCCCAGGCCGAAGATCAGGCCGCTCAGGGCCGCCAGCAACAAAGCCATTTCAAGCCACCCAGCGCAGCAGGGCCACGCTGACAAAACCCGCGCCCATGAACACCCCCACATTGAGCAGCGAACGCAAGGACAAGCGGGCCAAGCCGCAGACCCCATGCCCGCTGGTGCAGCCATTGGCCATGCGCACGCCGACGCCGACCAGCAGGCCCGCCGCGATCAACAAGCCGGGCCCCGCCACCGCCCGCGCCGCGGGCAAGGCTGCGAAGGCCTGCCAGGCCCAAGGTGCGGCCAGCAGGCCGAACAGAAAGGCGATGCGTATCCATTCGGGCCGCAGAGACTGGCGCTGCGCAAGCGCACGCAGGGGGCTGAACAAAATGCCCGAGATGCCGGCGATGCGGCCATTGCCCAGCAGATAGAGCGCTGCGGCCAGGCCGATCAGGGCGCCGCCGATGAGGGCGCTCCAGGGGGTGAAAAGATGCCAGGCAATCGTCATGAAATGTTTGAGAAGAAAGGACCAGAAGCAAAAAATGCTCGTTCAAGTTTAGCCTTGGGGTTGACGCAAAATTCGTCGCCCAGCCTGGCCCAAAAACCCAAACCCCAAAATTCCACAGCATGAACTCCGCCTACCGCAGCATCCACCAGACCCCGGACATTGCCACCTACCAAGCTCTGCGCCAGCAAGCCGGGCTCAGCCCCAAAAGCCATGAAGCAGCGGCAATGGGCTTGCCCAATAGCTTGTTCTCGGTGCAGATACTTCAAGGCGAAACGCCCGTGGGCATGGGCCGTGTCATCGGTGACGGCGGCTGCTTCTTTCAGGTGGTGGACATCGCCGTGCTACCCGCCCATCAAGGCCAAGGCCTGGGCAAACGCATCATGGCCGAGATCATGAGCTATCTGCGGGAGGCCGTGCCGCCCAGCGGCTACGTCAGCCTGATCGCCGATGGCCAGGCCAAGGAGCTGTATACCCAATACGGTTTCAAAGAGACAGCGCCACGCTCGGTCGGCATGGCCCTGCCAGTGCAAAAGTCGGCCAACCCGGCCACCGAGGCATGATGGCTGCATGACGCGAACCCACAGCCCTGCCGGCAACCCATCCGCCCCCCACCTCCCCTGGGCCGCCCTGGCCTGCCTGGCCCTGAGCACCAGCCTGGTGGGCAGTTATGTGGGCTTGAGCAAGCTGCTGGTGCTGAGCTTCCCGGTCTTTCTGCTGGCCTGGATGCGCTTCGGCATCGCGGCGCTGCTGATGCTGCCCTGGCTCAAGCGGGGGCCGACCGAGCCGCCGCTGGATGCGCGCACGCGTCGGCTCTTGTTCTGGGAGTCCTTCATCGGCAACTTCCTCTTCTCCATCTGCCTGCTGTTCGGGCTCAAGCAGGCCTCGGCCATGGCCGCCGGCGTCATCATGGCCGCCATTCCCGCGGCCGTGGCCTTGCTGAGCCGACTCTTGCTGGGCGAAGCCATCAGCCGCCGGGTGCTGATAGGCATAGGCCTGGGCGTGGCCGGCATCGCCCTGGTGGCGCTGGAGCGCGGCCAGGCCGCGGCCGGCCAACAAGCCACCAGCTGGCTGGGCGCCCTGCTGCTGATTGCCGCCGTGTTCTGCGAGGCGGCTTATGTGGTCATCGGCAAAAAGCTCACGGCCCAGGTCTCGCCCAAGCGCATCAGCGCCCTGATCAATCTCTGGGGCCTGGCCCTGGTGACGCCGCTGGGGCTGTGGCAGGCGCTGAGCTTTGATTTCGCGGCGCCCACGCCCGGCCTCTGGGGCCTGCTGCTGTTTTACGCGGCCGCCGCCAGCGTGGTGACGGTGTGGCTATGGATGACGGGCCTGCGCCAGGTGCCCGCCGCCAAGGCGGGGGTCTTCATGGTCTTTCTGCCCGTCGCCACCGGCCTGGTGGGCTGGTGCCTGGGCGAGCGGCCCAGCGCGAGCCAGTTGATGGCCTATGCCCTGGCCCTGGGCGGCGTGGTGCTGGCCACCTGGCCGGCCAAGGCCCGCGCTTGACCTAACATCCCACACCATGAATCACCTTCCCCAACCCCGCCATCTCCGCATCCATCAATTCGCCGGCCTGCAGCCCGGCCCCAAGCTGCTGGTCACCGCCGCCGTCCATGGCAACGAGGTCTGCGGCGTGGCCGCCATCCAGGCCGTGATGGCCCAGCTGGATGCCGGCACGCTGGCGCTGCTGCGTGGCACGCTGACCTTCGTCCCCATCGTCAACCCGCTGGCCCACAGGCTGCAGCGCCGCGAGGGCGAGCGCAATCTGAACCGCAATCTGCGCCCGCCCGTCGTGCCGCAGGATTTTGAGGACCGCATCGCCCGCCAGCTCTGCCCCCTGCTGGCGGCGCACGAGGTCTTGCTGGACCTGCACTCCTTCCAGGGCCATGGCCAGGCCTTTGCGATGCTGGGCCCGCGCGACAACCAGGGCGAGCTGGAGCCTTTTGCCCATGCGGACAAGGAGTCCGCGCTGGCCGCCTGCCTGGGTGTGAACCGTGTCGTCGAGGGCTGGCTCTCCACCTACGAGCTGGGCCTGCAGCGACGCGCGGCCAAGGGCGCCGACGGCAGCCGCGCCGGCGCCCTGGTACAGGACCCGCATTACGGCGTGGGCACGACCGAGTACATGCGCTCGCAAGGCGGCTGGGGCCTGACGCTGGAATGCGGCCAGCACCAGGACCCCAAGGCCCCCGAAGTGGCCAGGCTGGCGATTCTGCGCAGCCTGGTCCAGCTGGGCATGGTGGCGCCCGAGGCGGTGGAATTGCATCAGCCGGCCACGCCCGCCGAGGTCCTGCAGCTCTACGAGGTGATAGACCGCGAGCATGCCGACGATCAGTTTGAGCGCGAATGGGCCAGCTTCGACGCGGTAGAACTGGGCCAGCGCATAGGCACGCGCTTTGATGGCCGGCCGGTGCTGGCCCCTTCCAGCGGCCGCATCGTCTTCCCCAATAACAAGGCCCTGCCCGGCCAGGAGTGGTTTTACCTGGCGCGGGCAAGCGATCGCAGCCTGGGCTAGAGTCGGTGCCCATGAAAATCGATTTCGTCTCCGACGTCTCCTGCCCCTGGTGCGCCATCGGGCTCAAATCCCTGCAACAAGCCCTGGCCCAGGCACCTGAGCTGGCGGCGGAGCTGCACTTCCAGCCCTTTGAGCTGAACCCGCAGATGCCGCCCGAGGGCGAGGAGATCAACGCCCACCTGGCGCGCAAATACGGCGCCGGCCCGGCCCAGCTGGAGCAGACCCGCGAGGCCATACGCCAGCGCGGCGAGGCCTTGGGCTTCACCTTCACCAAGGGCGCGCGCGACCGCATCTACAACACTTTTGATGCGCACCGCCTCTTGCACTGGGCGGGCGAGCTGGGCGGCGATACCCAGCTGAAACTGAAGTTAGCCCTGTTGAAGGCCTATTTCACCGAGGGCCAGAACCCCGGCTCGCACGCCCTGCTGCAAAGCGTGGCCGAGGCCCAAGGCCTGGACGCCGACGAGGTACGCGCCATCCTGGCCAGCGAGCGCTACGCGCAAGAGGTGCGCCAGGCCGAGGCCTTCTGGCAGGCCCAGGGCATCCACTCGGTGCCGGCCATCATCATCAACGACAAGCACCTGATCCAGGGCGGTCAGCCGCCCGAGGTGTTTGTGCAGGCCCTGCGCCAGATCGCAGAAGAATCCAGCCTCTAAGCCTTATTCTCTCCTCTCCAAGGGAAAGCTCCGATGAAAGCGTCTGACGATCAAGTGCTGGCCCAGTGGTTGGCCGAAGAAGCCGCGGTGCGCGCACGCGTCCAACCCCAGACGGGCCTGGCCACCCGCGAACAGGTTCAGGGCCGCAGCGGACTGGCCGTGATGCAGGCCATGCTGGCCGGCGAACTGCCGCCCCCGCCGATTGCCGAGACCCTGGACTTCTGCCTGCTCAGCGTGGCCCAGGGCGAGGCGGTGTTCCAGGGCAAACCGCTGCGCCGCCACTACAACCCGCTGGGCACGGTGCACGGCGGCTGGTTCGCCACGCTGCTGGACTCGGCCCTGGGCTGCGCCGTCCACACCACCATGCCGGTGGGCCGGGCCTACACGACGCTGGAATTCAAGGTTAACCTGGTGCGTGCCTTGACCGACAAAGTGCCCGTGGTGCGAGCCATCGGCAAGGTCGTCCACTCGGGCCGCCAGGTGGCGACGGCCGAGGCCAGCCTGCTGGGGCATGACGGGCGCTTGTACGCCCACGCCAGCACGACTTGCCTGGTGTTTGAGATGCCCGATCAGACCTGAGCGCGCAGCGCCGCCGCCTCGGCCGCCAGGCGGGTGATGCGGGCCCAGTCGCCCGCGTCGATCGCGTCTTGCGGAGTCAGCCAGGAACCGCCGCAGACCTTGACATTGGCAAGCTTCAGAAACTGCGGCGCCGTCTCCAACGTGATGCCGCCGGTGGGGCAGAAGGCCACGTCCGGGAAGGGCCCGCTCAAGGCCTTGAGCAGATTGATGCCGCCCACGGCCACGGCCGGGAACAGCTTCAGAAATTGATAGCCGGCGGCATTCGCCTGCATCACTTCGCTGGCGGTGGACACGCCGGGCAGCAGGGGCAGGCCTTGCTCATGGCAGGCCGCACCGATAGCCTCGGTATAGCCGGGGCTGACGCCGAACTGGCAGCCGGCGTCGCGGGCGGCCCGCACATCGGCCACCGTGCGCAGGGTGCCGGCGCCGACGATGGCCTCGGGCACGGCGCGCGCCATCGCCTCCATGGCTTGCAGAGCCACCGGGGTGCGCAGCGTCACCTCCAGCACCCGCACGCCGCCGGCCACCAGGGCTTGCGCCAGGGGCACGGCGTCTTGCAGACGCTGGATCACGATGACGGGAATGACTGGGCCGTGGCTGGCCAGGCTGAGGGTGTTGGGGATGCTCATGGTGTCTTGATTCTGAAAATTGAATTTACAGCCAGCTGACCGCGCCTTCTTCCGCCGTGCGCACATTGCGTCGCATGCCGGCGAACAGATCGCGGCCCAGGCCGTGGCCGTTCTCCAGGGCTTGAGCCTCGGTGATCCGGGCCGGCTCGCGGGCCGCCCATTCCTCGGCCGGCACCAGGGCTTGCAACTCGCCGCTCACGGCGTCCAGGCGAACCACATCGCCATCGCGCAAGCGGCCCAGCGGGCCGCCGGCCAGGGCCTCGGGGCTGACGTGGATGGCGGCCGGCACCTTGCCCGAGGCGCCGCTCATGCGGCCATCGGTCACCAGGGCGACCTTGAAGCCCTTGCCTTGCAGCACGGCCAGCGGCGGGGTCAGCTTGTGCAGCTCGGGCATGCCGTTAGCCTGCGGGCCCTGGAAGCGCACGACCACAATCACATCGCGCTCCAGCTCGCCGGCCTTGAAGGCGGCCAGCATGGATTCCTGATCGCTGAAAATGCGAGCCGGGGCCTCGACGATGTGGCGCTCCTCGGGCACGGCCGAAACCTTGATGACGGCGCGGCCCAGATTGCCGTCCAGCAGCTTGAGGCCGCCGGTGGCGCTGAAGGGCTGCTCGGCTGTGCGCACCACACTCTCGTCGCCGCTCTCGGGGGCCAGGTCTTGCCAGGCCACGCGGCCGCCCTGCTCCAGCACCGGCAGCTTGCCAAAGGCCTGCAGCGAGGGGCCGGCCACGGTCAGCACCTGCTCGTGCATCAGGCCGACCTTGAGCAGCTCGCGGATCACGAACGCCGGGCCGCCCGCCGCCTGGAACTGGTTCACATCGGCCGCGCCGTTAGGGTAGACGCGCGACAGCAGGGGCACAACGCCCGAGAGCTCGGAGAAATCGCTCCAGTCGATCAGGATGCCGGCCGAACGCGCCACCGCCACCCAGTGGATCAGATGGTTGGTGGAGCCGCCGGTGGCCAGCAAGGCCACCATGGCGTTGACGATGCAGGCCTCGTCCACCACCCGGCCTATGGGGGCGTAAGCCTGCTTGTGGGTGATGCTCAGGGCCTGGCGCACGGCCTGGCGGGTCAAGACCTCGCGCAGCGGATCATGCGGGTGGACAAAGGCCGCGCCGGGCACATGCAGACCCATGGCTTCGAGCAGCATCTGATTGCTATTGGCCGTGCCGTAGAAGGTGCAGGTGCCGGCGCCGTGGTAGGCGGCGGACTCGGCCTTCAGCAACTCCTCGCGCCCCACCTTGCCCTGGGCGTAAAGCTCGCGCACCTTGGCTTTCTCGTTATTCGACAGGCCACTGCTCATGGGCCCGGCCGGCACGAAGACGCAGGGCAGATGGCCGAAATGCAGGGCGCCGATCAAGAGGCCGGGCACGATCTTGTCGCAGATGCCCAGCAACAGGGCGGCGTCGAACACATCGTGGCTCAGCGCGATGGCCGCGCCCATGGCGATGGTGTCGCGCGAGAACAGGCTCAGCTCCATGCCCGGCAGGCCTTGGGTGACGCCGTCGCACATGGCCGGCACGCCGCCCGCCACCTGCACCGTGGCACCCTGGGCATGGGCCTCCTGGCGGATCAGGGCCGGATAGGCCTCGTAGGGCTGGTGGGCCGACAACATATCGTTATAGGCCGTAACGATGGCCAGATGCGGCGCCTTCTCGGCCACGATGCGCAGCTTGTCATTGCCGGGCATGGCCGCAAACGCGTGGGCCACATTGGCGCAACCCATGCGGTCCACCCCGCGCTTGCGCCCCGCCAACCGATCCAGGCCCTCCAGATATTGGCCACGGGTGGTGGCACTGCGCTGGCGGATGCGCTCGGTAACGGCAAGAAGGGTCTTGTTCATGGGCTCAGCTGCCGATGTAACTCGGCCGATTGAAAACTGGTAACCATATTACACGATCAGAGGAAAGCGCCCCCAGTGTTTCCGGCATATCCAGGTACAAGGCGGTTACAGCGGGCCGTCTTGAAAAACAAAAAGGCAGCCACTCTGGCTGCCTTTTCTTTTCATTCCCCTGGACCGACTCAGAGGGTGAGAACTTTTGTCGCGAGCGGTCGTCAGGCTAGGCGGACGGAGCTGCGGATGCCGGAACGTACTCCCTGTACGTGAGGATTCCGAGCACCGCCCAACGACGCATGGCGACCGCGCAGTAAAAAGTTCTCCCCCTCTCACTCGCCCAGATAAGCCGCCCTGACCTTGGGATCATTCAGCAAGGCCTGGCCCTCGCCCGTCATCGTGATCAGGCCGGACTCCATCACATAGCCCCGGTTGGCAATCGCCAGCGCGCGGCTGGCGTTTTGCTCCACCAGCAAGACCGTCACGCCCTGTTTGTGGATGTCGTTCACCACCTCGAAGATCTTGTCCACCATGATGGGAGAGAGGCCCATGCTGGGCTCGTCCAGCAGCAGGACCTTGGGTTGGGCCATCAGCGCCCGCCCCATGGCCAGCATCTGCTGCTCGCCGCCGCTCATGGTGCCGGCCAGCTGGTCTTTGCGCTCTTTCAGCCGCGGGAAGATGCCGAAGACCTTGTCGATATCGGCCAGGATCTGCGCCTTGTCGCTGCGGATGTAGGCGCCCATCTGCAGGTTCTCGGTGATGGTCATGCGGGTGAAGGTGCCGCGCCCCTCGGGCACCATCACCAGGCCTTGCTTGACCAGGTCCCAGGCCCCCTGGCCTTTGAGCGATTGGCCCATGAAGAGGATGTCGCCGTCGGCCACCGGCTGCAGGCCGGTGACGGCTTTGAGCGTGGTGGTCTTGCCCGCGCCGTTGGCGCCGATCAGGCTGACCAGCTCGCCTTGCCGTACTTCAAAGCTCACGCCCTTGACGGCCTGGATGCCGCCGTAGGCCACTTTCAGGCCTTTGACTTCCAGCAGGATATTGTTCGACATAGTTTTGTCCTGTCCGTTTAATGGTGGCTGTGGCCCGCGCCCAGATAGGCTTCGATGACCTTCTCGTTGCGCTGCACTTCCTGCGGTGTGCCCTCGGCGATCTGCTTGCCGTAGTCCAGCACCGT
>NZ_JACHLP010000006.1:166359-484592 GCF_014204525.1 Roseateles oligotrophus | reverse complement strand
CGGACCCCGCAGGGGCCAGGCATTCGGGTCGCCTTTTTTGCCTACTTTTTTGGCGAAGCAAAAAAGTAGGTCGCCTGCCGGGGCGAACTCCCGGCCGGGCCTTGGCAAAAGGGAAAAGCAGCAAACAAGCAGCGCCACCCACTCCGAGAACAAGGCCCCGACAAGTTCACTCAAGAGTCGAACACTGCTCAAGGTTCAATGATCCTGGCCCTGCGCCACCAGCCAGTCGAACATCTGCTCGACAAAAGGCGAGCGGGCCTCGCCCGCCACCCGCGCCAGCCACCAGGTATTGCCGGGCAGGCGCGGGTAGGCGGCCAGCACCTGCAAGCTGCCCGTGCGCAGACCGCCGTCGGCCAGCAGGCGCGACATGCAGGCGATGCCCTGGCCCAGCAGCACACCGTCCAGCAAGAGGCGGCGGTCGTCGTAGATGGCGCGCTTGCGCAGGCCGGACAGCTGCTCGCGGAAGATGGCGGCCGTGGGCTCGCTGGTCAGGTCCTCCTCCAGGCACAAAAGCTCGATGTGCAGGGCATGCTCGGCCAGCGGCAAGGCATCCAGGCGCTGGGCCAACTCGCTGCGCGCCACCATCACCCACTCGTCCTTCAGCAGGGGCAGCTGGGCCAGATTGGCCTGCTGCACCGGCCGGTCGCTGATGACGATGTCCACATCGATCTCATCGACATAACGCGCCGTCTCATCGGTTGAAAGCACCGGACACAGGCCTGGCACGGCGGCCAGCAGGGCCGACAGGCGCGGCTGCAACCAGCCCTGCAGCAGCAGGGCCGGCGCCACCATCGCGACCAGGCCGGGGTCCAGATAGGTAGAGATGCGGCCCAGGCCGCTGCGCAAGGTGCCCACCGAGCGCTGCACGCTGCGCTGCAAGACCTCGCCCGCCACCGTCAGCTCCACGCCCCGGCCAACGCGCCGGAACAGGGGCTGGCCCAGCTGTTCCTCCAGCTGCTGGATCTGGTGGCTGACGGCCGACTGCGACAGGCATAACTCGTCCGCCGCGCGGGAGAAATTGCCGTGCCGGGCGGCGGCCTCAAATCCCATCAACAGTTTGAGCGAAGGAATTCTCTGGGCTGACATATGAGAAAAATTGATTGATTAACGGAATAAATCGCAATTTTCATAAAGACTCAAGGCCCACACAATGCGGGCAATCCCATCCACCCCCTCGTTCCCAGCCATGATTCGCAGCCGCCGCAACTTCCTCAAAACCCCCGTCCTGCTGGGCAGCAGCCTGGGCCTGCCCGCCTTGCTCGGCGCCTGCGGCGGAGGCGGCGGGGCCGGCGAAACGCCAAGCCCGCCCCCACCTAACCCACCGACCACCCCGGCCAGCCTCTGGCGCATGCCCGATGAAGGCGAGCCGCATCGCGCGACCTGGATGGCGTTTGCCGCCGCCCCCGCGGTCTGGGGCGGCCAAGCCCCTGCCGTGCGGGCCGCCCTGGCCCGCATCGCCGCCGCCATCGTGCAGGTGGAGCCGCTCAAGATGCTGGTGGCGCCGCAGGACCTGGCCCTGGCCCGCGGCCTGCTGGACCCGCGCATTCAGCTGATCGAGCAGGACTGCGACGACCTCTGGCTGCGCGACAGCGGCGCCGTCTTCGTCAAGAACGCCCAGGGCCAGCTCGGCGCCTGCGACTTCCACTTCAATGGCTGGGGCCATAAGCAAGCCCATGCCAAGGACGCCTTGCTGGCCGCCGCCATGGCCCGCCAGACCCAGGCCACGCCGCTGAACGGCGGGCTGGTGATCGAGGGCGGGGCCATCGAGGTCGACGGCCGCGGCACGGCCATCATCACCGAGAGCTGCGTGCTCAACGCGAACCGCAACCCCGGCCTCGGCAAGGCCGCCTGCGAGGCCGAGCTGATGCGCTTGCTGGGCCTGCGCAAAATCATCTGGCTGCCGGGCATCGCCGGGCGCGACATCACCGACGGCCATACCGATTTCTACGCCCGTTTCGCCGGCCCCGGCGTGGTGATCGCCAACAACGATCTGGACCCCAACTCCTACGACCATGCGGTGACCCGCCGCCATCTGGAGATCCTGCGCGCCGCCACCGACGCCGAGGGCAAGCCCCTGCAGATCGTCACGCTGGAGCCGCCCAGCCAGGTCCGCGCCCCCTACGCCAGGCAAGGCGATTTCGCCGCCGGCTATATCAACTTCTACCTGGCCCAGGGCACGGTCTTCGTGCCCGAATTCGGCGACGTGGCTGCCGACACCCTGGCCCGCCAGCGCCTGGCCGAGGTGTTCCCGCAGCGCCAGGTGGTGCAGCTCAATATCGACGCCATCGCCGCCGGCGGCGGGGGCATCCATTGCTGCACCCAGCAAGAACCCGCCTGAACATCTACAGTCGGCCCACGCACGATTCTGGAGTCTCAACCATGCAAGCACGACGCGAATTCCTGCAACAAGGCCTGGCCGCCGGCCTGGGCCTGCTGGGCCTGAGCCCGGCCGCCCAGGCCGCTACCGGCGCCGAGGCCTGGCTGATGCCCGACGAGGGCGAACCGCACAGCGCGACCTGGATGTCCTTCGGCCCGCAGGAGGAGATCTGGGGCCGGCGTCTGCAAAAAGCCGTGCAGCTCAATCTGGCCAGCATCGCCCGCGCCATCGCGGCCTTCGAGCCCGTGCACCTGCTGGTGCGCGAGGAAGAGCAGGACCTGGCCTACGAGTTGTGCGGCCCCAAGGTCGAGCTGCACACATGCGAGATCGACGATTTGTGGATGCGCGACACCGGCCCGGTCTTTGTGCATAACTCCAAGGGCCAGCGTGCCGGCGTGGACTTCAACTTCAACGGCTGGGGCGGCAAGCAGGCCCATGCGCACGACGCCCTGGTGGCCTCTTTTGTCACCCAGCAAAACGGCGTGCCCAGGCTGACGACCCGCCTGGTGCTGGAGGGTGGCGGCATCGAGGTCGATGGCCAAGGCACGGCCATCATCACCGAGAGCTGCGTGCTCAACGCGAACCGCAACCCCGGCCTGGGCAAGGCCGCCTGCGAGGCCGAGCTGAAGCGTTTGCTGGGCATCAACAAGGTGATCTGGCTGCCTGGCATTGCCGGGCGCGACATCACCGACGGCCACACCGATTTCTACGCCCGCTTTGCCAGCCCCGGCGTGGTGGTGGCGGGCTTGGACCTCGATCCGCAGTCCTACGACCATGCGGTGACGCAAAAGCACTTGCAGATCCTGCGTGCCGCCACCGATGCGCGCGGACGCAAGCTCAAGGTCGTGGTGCTGCAAGGGCCGACGGATGTGCGCCAGACCTTCAGCAGCGACAGCTTCGCGGCCGGCTACATCAATTTCTACGTCTGCAACGGCGCCGTCATCGCCCCGGAATTTGGCGACCGGCGCGCCGACGCCAACGCCCGCAGCCTCTTGCGCGAGCTCTTCCCCAAGCGCGAGATCGTGCAGCTCAATATCGACGCGGTGGCGGCGGGCGGCGGCGGCATCCACTGCACCACCCAGCAGGAGCCGGCGCCTTGATGCTGGAGATCGCCAGCTATCTGGCGCTGGGCGCTTTGGCCGGCGTGCTGGCCGGCCTGCTGGGCGTGGGCGGCGGCATCGTCATCGTGCCGCTGCTGCTGCTGATCTTCGGCGGCCTGCCCTGGGGCGAGGCGCAGGCGGCCAGCCTGGCCCCTATTGCCCACATGGCCTTGGGCACTTCGCTGGCCAGCATCGTCTTCACCTCGGTCGCCAGCGTGCGCGCCCACCACCGCCGTGGCGCGGTGGACTGGCCCCTGGTCAGGCGCATGAGCCCCGGCCTGGTCCTGGGCACGCTGGCCGGCAGCTGGCTGGCCGGCCAGCTGTCCACGCCCTGGTTGAAAAGCCTGTTCGTGGCCTTCGCCTTTTACGTCGGCATCCAGATGCTGCTGAACTACCGCCCGGCCCCGGGCCGCGAGCTGCCCGGCCCCCTGGGCCTGCATGCGGCGGGCGGCGGCATTGGTGTGTTCTCGGCCCTGGTGGGCATAGGCGGCGGCTCGCTGGCCGTGCCCTTGATGAGCTGGTGCAATGTGCCGCTGCACCGCGCCATCGCCAGCTCGGCCGCCATGGGCTTCCCCATCGCCCTGGCCGGCGCCCTGGGCTTCATCGTCAACGGCTTGCTGGCCCAGGCCGGGGGTCAGGTCTTGCCCCCGCTGAGCCTGGGTTATGTCTATCTGCCCGCCCTGGCCGCCATCGCCCTGGGCTCGGTGCTCACTGCCCCGCTGGGCGCCCGCCTGGCCCATGCCCTGCCGGTGGCCCGGCTCAAGCGCCTGTTCGCCCTGCTGCTCCTGCTGCTGGGTACGCGCATATTGTGGAGTTTGTTGCGCTAAGCAGCCCATGACGCCTTGATGAAAGCCCTGCGCTGACCGGTCAGGGCTCTTGCAAATAAAACTGTACAAACATACAGTTGCCGCGGCGGTACACCCCCATCCACCGAGGAGCGACACCCCATGCTTGACCACATGACTTTCCGCGTGAGCGATATTGCCCGCGCCAAGGCTTTTTACCAGCCGACCCTGGCGCCGCTGGGCTATAGCCTGGCTTTTGAAGGCAATTACGGCGCCAACATCCTGGGCTTTTCACACCCCGACGCCAGCGAGCCCGAGGGCAAGAAGACCGATGTCTGGTTCATCGACGGTCCCTCGCCCTACGGCGGCGCGCCCACGACGACGGGCTGCCATCTGGCCTGGCGGGCCGAGAGCCGCGCCCAGGTCGATGCCTTCTACCGCGCCGCCATCGCCGCCGGCGGCAAGGACAACGGCGCCCCCGGCCCGCGCCCGGACTACCACCCCAATTACTACGGCGCCTTCGTGATCGACCCCGAGGGCAATAATATCGAGGCGGTCTGCCATCGGCCGGCCTAGTTATGGCGCTCAGAGCTGGGCCGCGAACAGCTTTTTGATCAGCCAGTTCCTGAACCCCAGCCTGCCGTCCAGGCCCAGGCGCTGCAGATAGGCGGCGGGCGCCTGCCGCCGGCTCAACAGGCCGCGCAGGATGGGGCCTAGCGAGGCCAGGGGCTTGTCGCCCAAGGCCTTGAGCTGCTTGAGGGCGCGGGCCATCTTCAGCTCGTCGGCATCGAGGTCGCTGCCGAAGGGGTAGTCGGGCAGCTGGCCCGAGCGGCGCCAGGGGCCTAACAGCTCGCTCAGCCGCTGCGGCAGATTGCGGCGGGAATGCGCGGGCAGCTGGTAGCCCGGCTCCAGCTTGCCATGGGCCTGGGCGGCGCGGATCAGCTCGTCCTGGAAGCGGCTGTCGGCAATCGCCAGCAGGCGCTTGATGACCTCGCTATCGCATTGGCCGCGCAGATCGGCCACGCCGTACTCGGTGATGACGATGTCGCGCAGATGGCGCGGGATGGTCACATGGCCGTAGTTCCAGACGATATTGCTGCGCAGCTGACCATGGCTGGTATAGCAGGCCCGCAGCAGCAGGATGGAGCGCGCATCCGGCAGCGCATGGGCCTGGGCCACAAAGTTGTACTGCCCGCCCACGCCGGAGACCAGCTGGGCGGACTCCAGCGCATCCGAGGCGGCCGCACCCAGCAGCGTCATCTTCATGGTGGTGTTGATGAAGCGGGCCTTGAGGCGCTGGGCGCGCTTGAGCGCCTCGCGCCCCAGGCCCTCGTCGAAGATCTCGTTGACGTGGGAGATGCGCGTCATGGCGATGCGCTCGCGCAAGGCCTCGGGCATCTCGCGCAGGCGCTGGTAAAAATCGCGCGGCCCGAGGAAGAAGCCGCCATGCAGCACGGCCGCCCGCCGCCAGCGCTCGCCCAGCAGATGCTGGGCGATGCAGGCCTGGCTGGCCGGGTCCTGCAAATCATTGGCGCAGCGGACCTCAGCGCGGCAGAGTTCGCCCGCCTGCAAACCCACATCGGGCCGGAACAAGCCCTGCTCCTGCAGATAGGCCAGGTCTTGCGCCGACAGCACGGCGCCCACACGGCCGCGCTGCAGCAGGCCCAGCAAGGCGCCCAAGTCGGGCGCCTCGCCCAGCAGGCCCGCGCCGGCCAGCGCCTGCAGATCGAGGTCATCGAAGACCAGACGGCGCAGGATGCCCGCGTCGATCAGGCGCAGCAAGCCGTTGACGAACATCTCGGAGCAGCCATACAGGCCTTGCCTGAAGGGCGCGAGCTCGCGCCCCTGCACGCCCGCCGGGCACAGGCCGCGCAGCATCTGGCCATAGGCCTCGGGCTGGCGATCACGCAGGATCAAGGCCTGGGCGATCGCGTCGCCCAGCGAGCCGATGCCGATCTGCAAGGTGCCGCCGTCGGGCACCAGACTGGAGGCGTGCAGGCCGATGGCGTAGTCCGCCCCGCCCACGGCCGCATTGGGCGGCGCAAACACCGCATGGCTGCAGCCGGGCGCCTCCAGCACCAGGTCGAAGAAGCCCTCGCCCGCCTCGGCCGCGCCGCCAAAAAAGGGCAGCCGCTCGTTGACCATGGCCACGGCCAGCAGCGGCCGCCCCTGCGCCCGCAAGCCCTCGACCAGATCGAAGCTCAGCTCCGGATTGCAGGACAGGGACAGGCGCTTGGGTCCACCCGCCCGCAGCGGCGCGGCCGGCGCCACCGCCTGCATGACCAGGTTCACGCCCTGGATCATCATGTCCCGCACGACCAAGCTGTAATTGCTGCAGACATAGTGCTGCTGAGCCTGGGCGTTACCGAGGTAGTCGCCGGTCTTGAAAAAGAACTCGTGCACGGCGATATTGGGCGGCAGGCGGCCGGCGCGCGCGTCCTTGACGTAGTCCAGATCGGGATAGTCCTCAAACACCCGGTCCAGCAGAGGTTTCAGAAAATTGCGTTCCAGCTCGGACTTGCCCACCGGCCGTTCCAGCGACAAGGCCGTCATCAGGCGCAGGCGGCGCCCCGGCATGGCCTTGACCCTTTGGTAAAGCGCATTCACCAGCGGGTTGGGCTTGCCGATGCCGAGCGGAATGGCCAGCACGATCTCGCCCTGGACGCGGGCCAGGATCTCGTCCACGGCGCGCTCCATCTGGCCCAGCCAGACACTGCTCTTGCGCTGCTGCATCGCGGGGGTCCTCTTCAAAGTTTGTTTTTTTGGGGGCGCGGATGCCTCGCCCCTGCCATCGGATCAAGATCGCGCCCGCTATTCCACCACCAAAAGCGGGCCCCGCGGCTCAGGCGCCGGTCTTGCCGCCGCTTGCACAGCCAGCGCCCGCGCAGCCCGCGGCCTTGGCCTGCTTGCGCCGGTAGTCGTCGACCAGGCCTTGCGAGAACTGCGGCTCGCAACAGGCCAGCAGCCGCGCTCTCAACAATGCACGCGCCCGGCTCACCCGGCTCTTCATCGCCGCCAGGCTGAGGCCTTGACGGGCGGCCGCCTCGGCCAGACGGAGGCCCTCGAGATCGGTGGCGATCAGGGCCGCGCCGTAAATGGCGGGCAGTTGCCCGAGCAAGGGGCGCAGGCACTGGGCCAGTTGCTGATGCGCCAGCGCCGGCTGCTCCTGCAGGGCCGCTGCGCTCAAGCCGGCCCCCAGCTCGGCCTCTACCTCGTCCAGCGCCAGCGGCTGCGGACGGGCCGCCCGGTAGTGATCGGCCAGCGCGCTGCGCAGGGCGGCGTACAGCCAGGCCGGCAGATGGCGCGGCGCGTGCGCGCCCCGGAGCGCCACGCTGGCTTTGAGGAAAACATCCTGCACCAGATCGTCCGCCAGGGCCGGCTCGGCCCCCCGCCTGCGCACATAGGCCCGCATGCCCTCGCGCAGCTCGGCAAAGGCGGCGGCCAGATCCATCGCGGGCGGCGGCGCCTCAGCCACAGCAAGCCCCCTGGGTCGGCGCCACAGCGCTCCGCGGCAGGCAGCATTGGCCCCTGGCCTGCGGCCCATCGTCTGCCGAGGCCCGCAAGGGGATGCAGCAGGCGCCGCTTTGATCGGCCCCGTCCTGGCCGAACTCGGGCGCATCGTCGAGCGTATGGAAATGCTCCCAGGCCAGGCCTTGCGGGTCCAGCGTCCAATGCTTTTCGCTGCGGGCGTAGCAGCAGGCGGCGGCGTCCTGGTCGAGCACCTGGGCCGCACCGGCAGCGGCCTGGGCCAGGCGCTTCAAGCCCGCCAACTCCTCGCTGGAATCGACCTGGAAGCCAAAGTGGTTCAGGCCCGCGGCATGGCCGCGCGAGGAGATGGCGAAGTTCAGGCCGGGATCGTCCAGCATCCATTTGGCGTAATCGTCCCGCTGCTTGGCGGGGGCCTGGCCGAAAAGCCGGCTGTAGAAGGCGATGCTGGCGTCCAGGCTCTGAACGGCGAGATGAACATGAAAGCGTTTCATGGCGAGGTCCTCTTGATGCGCATCGAAGCCGATGCCTCGGTATAGACGCAAGCCCGGCAAAAAGGTTGCAAGCCTGATGCGCAGCAGTCCACTGATTTCACCAGCTTTGGAGAATCAGTCGCTCAGCCCACGCCGTTTTCCCGCCCCTCCCCCACCCAGTCTTTTCAGGCCCTTACGGCCTTCGCAGCCGGACTTCCCCAGCGGCAGAACCACTGCATAACCCACTACTTGACCGGTCTGCAGCGTGTTTCACGCCAAGGGAAGATCAAGTAATTTACAAGCCAATAGCCCGTCAAATGTGTTGGAAAACATCACTTCACCGAGCTTCGAGCCCTACCATGAAGGGAGCCAACCCAGAATTCCTCAGCCACACAGACAGTCTCATCCCCCCTGCTCCCGCCGAGTCCCCATGGCAAACCTCGCAACCGTCCAGTTGCAATCTACGAAAGAAATCTATGAAAGTCGCATTCAGTTCGATGACGATCGCAGTGAGTTTGATTTGCACCGGAGCCGCTTGCGCGGCCACGCCAGCGGCAGACACGATTTATCTGGGCGGAGACATCATCACCATCAACGAGTTGCAGCCCGCAGCGCAGGCCGTTGCCGTGAGCAAGGGGCGCATCCTCAAGGTCGGCGACAAGGACGAAGTCCTCAAGCTCAAGGGCAGCAAGACGCGCGTGGTGGACCTGAAGGGGCAGACCATGCTGCCCGGTTTCATCGACGGCCACGGTCATATATTCAATGTCGGTTTTCAGGCGGCATCTGCCAATATCCTGCCGGCCCCCGATGGCACGGTCAACGATATTCCGACGCTGGTGAAGATCTTGCGCGAGACGCAAAGCAACCCCGTCACAAAAAAGCTGGGGTTCATCATCGGCTTTGGCTATGACGATTCGCAATTGGCCGAGCAGCGCCATCCGACCCGTGATGAACTGGACCTGATCTCCAAGGAGGTGCCGGTGCTAATCATTCATCAAAGCGGACATCTGGGCGCCGTCAACAGCAAGGCGCTGGCCCTGTTCAATCTCAACAAAGACAGCAAGAACCCGGCCGGTGGCACCATCCGCCGCCGCGAGGGTTCACAAGAGCCCAATGGCGTGCTGGAAGAGAACGCCTTCTTCGGCGCGCTCTTCTCCCTGATGGGAAAACTGGGTGATGCCGAAAACCAGGCCATGGTCAAAGCGGGCCAGGATCTGTACCTGAAGTTCGGCTACACGACCGCGCAAGAGGGGCGAGCGACGGCCGCCGCCATCAAGACCTTCGGGCAATCCGCCCAAAAGGGCGACTTGAAGATCGATGTGGTTGCCTACACGGACATGGCCTCGTCAGAAGCCTCGATGGACAGCCCCTGGGTGTCCAGAGCCTACAAGAATCACTTTCGCATCGGCGGCGTCAAGCTCAATCTGGACGGCTCCCCCCAAGGCAAGACGGCCTGGCTGAGCAAGCCCTATTTCAAGGCGCCCGAGGGCCAGACGGCCGATTACGCGGGCTACCCCACATTCAAGCAAGACAGCCAGCTGGACGACCTGGTGGCGCGCGCCTTCAGCAAGGGCTGGCAGGTGCTGGCCCATGTCAATGGGGATGCCGCCATCGACCAATACATCGGCGCGGTGCGCAAGGCCGAGGAAAAGCTGGGGCGTTCCGATCGGCGCCCGGTGGCCATTCACGCCCAGACCGCGCGGCTGGATCAGGTGCAGGCCTTCCAGGACTTGGGCATCATGCCGTCCTTCTTCCCCATGCATACCTTTTACTGGGGCGACTGGCACCGTGACTCGGTGCTCGGCAATGAACGCGCCCAGAACATCTCACCGACCGGTTGGGCGATGGAGCGCGGCATGATTTTCAGCTCGCACCACGACGCCCCGGTGGCCCTGCCCAGCTCGATCCGTGTGCTGTCGGCCACCGTCAACCGGACGAGCCGCACGGGCAAGGTGCTAGGCGCCGAGCACCGTGTGACACCGCTGGTGGGGTTGAAAGCCCTGACCTTGTGGGCCGCCTACCAGTACTTCGAGGAAAAGGACAAGGGCTCGATCGAGGTCGGCAAGCTGGCGGACTTCACCTTGCTGGACAAGAACCCGCTGAAGATTCCGCGTGAGCAACTGGCCGATCTTGTCGTGACCGGCGCCATCAAGCAGGACCAGCAGGTTTACCAACTGAAGGCACAGACGCAGGCACAGAGCCCGGACAAACTGAGTTGCGCAACCTCCGACCTGTGCCTGGCGACTGCCGCCCGCAGCCTGAGCCTGGCGGGCGTGATCCATGCGCACAAGCCTGCCGACGAGCCTGGCGGCGAGCACGGGCACGCCCATTGATCCTGGCCGTTCATGGGCAAACGCCCGGTGCGGCCGGTAGGGGCGGGAGCGCGCGTAAGGGGCGGGCCGGGCCCGGCACAAGTCCGGCCCTACTCCGAGCGAACAATACATCGGGCCGCCATCGCGGGGCCGCGGGCGCCGCGCTACCATTCCGCGCATCCGTGTTTGCATTCGCAAACCACCCGCAGGAGAACCCGCCTCATGAAAGCCAACAACGTCCTCGCCACCATTGGCAACACCCCCCATATCCGTCTGCAGCGCCTGTTCAACGGCATCGCGAGCGCCGGCCAGCAGGTCTGGGTCAAGTCGGAGCGCAGCAATCCCGGCGGTTCGATCAAGGACCGCATCGCCCTGGCGATGGTGGAGGACGCCGAAGCCCGCGGCCTGCTGCAGCCCGGCGGCACCATCATCGAGCCGACCTCGGGCAATACCGGCGTGGGCCTGGCCATGGTGGCCGCCGTCAAGGGCTACAAACTGATCCTGGTGATGCCGGACAGCATGTCCGTCGAGCGTCGGCGTTTGATGCTGGCCTATGGCGCCACGTTTGACCTGACCCCGCGCGAGAAGGGCATGAAGGGCGCCATCGCCCGCGCCCAGGAGTTGCAGGCGCAAAACCCCGGCGCCTGGATTCCCCAGCAGTTCGAGAACCCGGCTAACGTCGCCGTCCATGTGCGCACGACCGCCCAGGAAATCCTGAACGACTTCCCCGAGGGCCTGGACGTGCTGATCACCGGCGTGGGCACGGGCGGCCATATCAGCGGCTGCGCCCAGGTGCTGAAAAAGGCCTGGTCAAACCTGCAGGTGTTCGCGGTGGAGCCCAGCGCCTCGCCCGTCATCAGCGGCGGCGCACCCAGCCCCCACCCCATCCAGGGCATAGGCGCGGGCTTCATCCCGGCCAATCTGCACACCGATCTGCTGAACGGCGTGATCCAGGTCGACGCCGAGCCGGCGCGCGAATACGCCCGCCGTTGCGCGCGCGAGGAAGGCCTGCTGGTCGGCATCTCCAGCGGCGCCACCCTGGCCGCCATCGCACAGAAGCTGCCCGAGCTCAGCCCCAATGCCCGCGTGCTGGGCTTCAACTACGACACCGGCGAGCGCTATCTCTCGATCGAAGGCTTCCTGCCCGCTTGAGGGCTCAATCCTCCAGCTCGACGCTCACGCCCACCTGCTCGCTCTCCTTCTTGGCCTGGCGGGCCAGCTCGGCCTCCAGGGGCCGCAGGGACGCGATCAGCTCGCTCACCGGCTTGGGCTCCACCAGGCGCAGGGCCGGCGGCGGCAAGGCGCTCAGATAGGCCGGGCCCAGCCAGTATTGCTGCTGCTGGCGATGGGCCAGCTCCAGGCCCAGAGCCAGGCAGGCCAGCGCCGTCAGACCGATGGCGATGCGGGCCTGCGTTCGCCGGACCGGCCAAATCAGGCTGGCATGCCAGCTCAGCAACAGGGCCAGGCCAAACATATCGGCCAAGTCCTCCAGCACCATCAGGCGGGGCCATGAAAAAGCATAGGCCAGGGCCGGCAATGCCAGGCCCAGCAGCAGCCGCAGAATCAGCAGCCGCAGGGCGATGCGCAGATGGGCGGCAAAGGGGAAGCGGTGTCGGAACAACTGGGTCAGCAAGGCGCAAAAGCCCGCCCAGGCCAGCAAGCCCGCCAGCGGGCCCAGCAAGGCCACGCTGTAATCCATCCAGGGTCCACCCGGATTGAGCTGTGACCACTGCCGGCCCGCCAGCAAGGCCAGCCAAAACAGCAGCAAAGCCAGGACCGGCACGAAGCCGGTCCGCGGCTGCTGGGCGGCCTGCAGGCGATGCTGGTGGGGCTCCAGCGGCTGTTCGGGCGCCAGGCTCGCGCCCAGGCTGCGCCAGCGCAGCTGGCTGGCACCCAGCTGGAATTGACCGGACTCCTCCAGACCGACCACCTCACCCGCCTGCAGGCGGCGCTCGCCCAGCCAGCCGCCGTTCAGGCTGGGCAGCAGCGTCAATTGGGGGCCGGCTTCCGTCCAGTCCAGCCGGGCATGCTCGGCGGCCAGATGAGGGTCGTCCAGCACCAGTTCGCAGGCGGCCGAGCGGCCGATGCGCAGCGGCCACTGCGTGACGCGCTGCACCCGCAAGACCTGGGCCTCGCGGCCCAGCAACTCCAACACGGCGATGCGCGGCTGCTCCATCACTTCGCTCCGCCGCCGCTGTTCTGCTGCTTGTTCTTGGCCGTCCATCCAAAGCCCTCAAGATAGTGGGCGCTCAATTTCAGCGCATTGTCAAAACTCAGGCCCGCGGCATTGAAGCGGCCCAGGGCGCCCTGGGTGGACGCATCCACCGTCGTCACCAGCACGCTCAAATCATGCAGGCCGGGCAGCTTGCGGTAGGCCCGCAGGCAGATCACGGCGCGCAGGGGCAGGCCCTCGCGCGAGACAAATTCCTCCTTGCAAAACGGGGCGGTGCGGACCTTGTCGTCGCGGCCCATGCGTTCATTGCGGAAGCTGGCCGAGTACTGCTTGGCAAAGCGCAAAACCCCCAGCTTCTCGCCCTCATAAACCTCATGGCTCATGGACAGATAGCCGGTCTGCAGGCCGCCGTTGATGAAGAGCGCATGCTCCATACGGCATTGCGAACGCTGGAAGTCCAGGCCCTTGGCGTCGGCCGGCGTGCCCCGGCCCCAGCAGCGCATGAACAGCTCCTGCGGCACCGGCAGGCGGTAGCGGTCGGCGCTGCCCAGCACCGGCTCCTGCCAGGGCTGGGCGATGAAGCGCGCGCTCAGTTCTTCCTGGTAGGCCAGCAACTGCTCACGCAAGCGCGCCCAGGCCGGCTGGGTGATGGGCTTGGCATGGCGGCTGCGCTCCAGCAAGGCCTGGGCATACTCGCCCGGCACCAGAAAACTCATCTGCTGGGCGAAGAACATGGCCGAGACATTGACGCCCACGACCCGGCCCGCTTCGTCCAGCACCGGCCCGCCGCTCATGCCGGCATTGAGGCTGCCGGAGTAGTAGATCAGCGCATCGAAGCTGCGCTCCACCAGGCCGTTGTAATTGCCCTCCACCACGGCAAAAGCCACGTCGTGCGGATTGCCCATGCTGTAGATGCGGTCGCCCTTGGCCAGCGGCTGGGCGGGCGAGCGGAAGCCCAGGGCAGCACGATTCTTCAGCCCCGGCCCAGCACCTTTGGCCGCCACCACCCGCAGCAAGGCCAGATCGCGGCGCACATCGAAGTCCAGCAGCTCCAGCTGACCTTCCTGGCCGTCGGTGCTGGCATAGCGCAGGCGGTAGCGCTCGGGCTCCAGCGCGAGCTGGCTGATAACGTGGTAGTTCGTCAGCACATGGCCGTCCTCGCTGACCAGAAAGCCCGAGCCCACCGAGGCCTGGCTGTCCTGGCTTTTCAGCAAGGTACGGATCTGCAGCAGTTGAGCGCGGGCAGCTTCGTAAACCCGGCGGGCGGTGGCCGACACGGCGGCAGGTGGCGGCTGCGCCACCGTCGAGGCGGCAGCCGGCACCACAGGCTGTGCCGAGGCCGGGAGTGGCAGGCTTAAAAACAAGGCCATCAAGGCTTGCAAAACAAGAACCATGACCGTCCCCGCCGGCCTGGCTTGGGTACTTCCGATGAGGCTGTGCAAGAAGCGCTCCCGTGATTTCTGTAGCGCGCCATGCTAGCGCAGGCTGAAGCCTCAGTTGCGCGGCGGTCTGAACACCTGCAGGTCGGCATAAAACTCGGCCGACTCATTGGCCGGCCACCAGCCCGGCACGCCCAGCACCGGCAGGGGCACAAAAGGCTTGCGCGCCAGCCAATCGACATCGTCGAGCGCGGCGCAGACCGCGGCCTCGTCCAGCGCCGGCAGGATCAAGACATGGGCGCAGATGGGCTTGCGCGGCTGCATCAGCTTTTCCAGCAAGGCATGGCCAAAAGGCAGCAGCCGGGCTTGCTGCCACAGCGGCCTCAGGCTCACAAACAGACGCTGCCAGTCGCGCGCCCGCAAGGCCTCGCACAAGGGCTGGGGCGCGCTGAGCAAGGCCGCGTTTTCATCCAGCACCGTCAAGGCGTCGCGCAAGGGGCCACGGGTGCTGCCGCGCAGATCGTCACCGCGCTGGCTCATATGCAAGGCATTGAGCCTGGCCTTGAGCTGGGGCCACAGCAGCCAGATCAGGCCGTTGAGCAGATCATGGGCGTTGTCCCGCGTGGGCACGCTGGCCGCCCGCTGTACAAAGCACTCGTAGGCCTCGCCCGCCGGCAAGGCCGCCTGCGGCACAAAGCGCAACAAGCCGCCGGGCAAGGCGATGGGTGGGCGCTGCGCAAGCGTGCGGTTCAGGGCCTCGGCCACCGAAGCGCTCTGGCCCAGGGCCTGCAGCAAGACCTGGGCCTGGCGACGATAGGGCGCCAACCAGGGCTGGCCCAGGCTTTGCTCGAAGCTGGCGAGCAAAGCGCCGTCGGTCAGCGCAGCTTCCAAGCCAGGGTTTCGCCGCCGCGCAAGGGCTTGAGCTGGGCCTCGCCGAAGGGCACGGTGCTGGGCAGGGTCCAGCTTTCCTTGAGCAGGGTCACTTGGCCGGTGTTGCGCGGCAAGTTGTAGAAGTCCGGGCCGTTGAAGCTGGCGAAGGCCTCCAGCTTGTCCAGCGCGCCCACGGATTCAAACGCCTCGGCATACAGCTCCAGCGCCGACAATGCCGTGAAGCAGCCCGCGCCGCAGACCGAGTTCTCCTTCAGCTGCGAGGCATGGGGGGCGCTGTCCGTGCCCAGGAAGAATTTGTGCGAACCCGAGGTGGCGGCCTTCAACAAGGCCAGGCGGTGCTGCTCGCGCTTGAGCACGGGCAGGCAGTAGTAATGCGGGCGCAGGCCGCCCATGAAGATGGCATTGCGGTTGTAGAGCAGATGCTGGGGCGTCAGCGTGGCGGCGGTGAAGTCGTCGGCCCCCGTCACATACTCGGCCGCTTCCTGCGTGGTGATGTGCTCGAACACCACTTTCAGCTCGGGCATATCGCGGCGCAGCGGCGTCATCACCCGGTCGATAAAGACGGCCTCGCGGTCGAACACATCAATCTCGGGGTCGGTCACCTCGCCATGCACCAGCAGGGGCAGGCCGGCGCGCTGCATGGCCTCCAGGGTCTTGTAGCACTTGCGGATATCGGTCACGCCGGCATCGCTATTGGTCGTGGCACCGGCCGGGTAGAGCTTCAAGGCCACCACGCCCGCGGCCTTGGCCCGCGCGATCTCCTCGACCGGGGTCAGATCGGTCAGGTACAGCGTCATCAGGGGCTCGAAGTTAGCATCCACCGGCAAGGCCGCCAGGATGCGCTCGCGATAGGCCTGGGCCTGGGCCGCCGTGGTGACGGGCGGGCGCAGATTGGGCATCACGATGGCACGGGCAAACTGCGCCGCCGTGTAGGGCAGGACGCTGCGCAAGGCCGCTTCATCGCGCAGATGCAGATGCCAGTCGTCGGGCCGGGTGAGGGTGAGGGTTTGGGGCTGAGCATGAGGCGTGTTCATGGGCTGGGATTGTCGCAGAGGGTTTGCAGCAGGGTTCGGAAGCGGGCGTCTGTGACATATCCTCCCAGCCCATCCCCTTGCGCATCTGCCCTTGCCGCCCACCATGCACAACATCAGCGCCCCCTCTGAAGCCAGGCCGTCACAGGCAGCGCTGGCCCTGGCCGCCGCCTGCTCGGCCGGATTCCTGTGGGGCACCGGGGCTTTGGTGGTGAATGTGCTGATCAGCCAGCATGGCTTCAGGCCCGAGAACATCTCGTTCTGGCGCTTTGCCCTGGGCGCGGCCGTGTTGCTGGCCGTCTTTGGCAGGCAGCTACGGTGGCAGGCTTTACGCCCCCTGCTGCCGACCGTGCTGCTGGCCGGCATGGCCATGGCCGGCTATGTGCTGTGCTGGTTTCTCGGCATTGAGCGCATGGGCGCCGCCATCCCCACCTTGATCGCGCTCTGCCTGCCGCCCGTCATCGTGACGCTGGCGGCGCTCTTGCGGGGCCAGGAAAAGGCCGACGCGCAACTCATCCTCGTCCTGGCCGCCGCCTTGGCTGGCACGCTGCTGATCGTCTCCAGCCACGCCACGGGCAGCAGCGCCAAGGATCAGCAGGACCTGATCGTCGGCATCGCCTACGCCCTCGCCTCGGCCTTGCTCTACGCCGGCTTCACCTTGGTCAGCGGCAGAATTTCAATCCAACTGGGCTCGGGCCAGGCCGCGGCCTGCCTGACCCTGGTGGCCGCCCTGGCCATGGCGCTGGCCTCGATCTACCGGCCGCTGCAATGGCCCAGCGGCATCCCACCGCAGGCCTGGTTCCTCTATCTGGGCGTGGTGACGGCGGCGCTGGCCCTGCTGGCCTTCAGCTGGGGCGCGGCCAGGCTGAGCCCGACCGCCCTGACCGTGGCCACCTTGATCGAACCCCTCACCGCCACGGCGCTGGCCGCGCTCTTGCTCGGCGAGCGACTGAGCGCCTGGCAGTGGATCGGTGGCGTGCTGCTCTTGCTGAGCATCTGGGGGCTGGGGCGCAGGTCTGCCAAGCAATAACACAGCATACGCATGGACTCCGCCTTCCTCCAATGGAGCGCCACAAGCCCGCAGGCCGGCAAAACCCTGGTGCTGCCCGACGGCTGCCACGACCTGATCCTGCGTGTGCCTGCGGCGGGCCGGCCGCATTGGCTGGCGGTGGCGCTGATGGATCGCGCGGAATGGGTTCACAGCCAGGCGGGCGAGCAATTCCTCGGCTTCAGGCTGATGCCCTGGGCGCAGGTGGACAAGACCGCCATCGTGAACGCCTTGCAACAGCGTTCCTGCCCCGATCCGGCCGAAGCCAAGGCCTTGATTGTTTCCGGGCTGCGCCTCGACCACCGCCTGGCCGAGGCTTTGCAGGCCCTGGCCCAGGCGCCCTCGGTGAGCCAGGCTTGCCGCGACCTGGGGGTTGCCGAGCGCAGCCTGCAACGCCTGGTCAGCGGCCAAACAGGGCGCACGCCCAGCTACTGGCGCAGCCTGGCGCGCCTGCGCCGCAGCGCCCGGGCCCTGCAGGGCCAGGCCTTGCTGCCCTGGTCCGAGCTGGCGGCGCAGCAGGGCTATGCGGACCAAGCCCATCTGTGCCGCGAGTTCCGGCGCTGGTTGGGCTGCACACCCCAGCAGTTCCGGGCCCGGCCGGACTGGCTGGCGCAGGCCTGCGCACCTGGCTTTGAGGGTTAGGCCATGGGCGTACAAAGCTCCACCAAAAAGCCATCGCCGTCGGCCACATAGGCGACGGTCTGCCCCCAGGGCATCAGCTCAGGCTCCTGCTTCAAGACCGCCCCGGCCGCCAGGGCGCGTGCCAGGGCGGCGGGCACATCGGGCGTGCTGAGGGCGATCTCGAAGCAGGCGCGGTCGGGGTCGGCGGGCTGCGGCGTTTTGCCCATGTCCCGCAAGAGCTTGCGGGAGCAAAAAGACAGGCTGGTGCTGCCCGTTTTCAATTCGCCAAACGCGCCGGTGTCATCCAGGAATTTGGTCTCGAAGCCGAAAGCGGCCTGGTAGAACTTCAGGCTGGCGGGAACGTCTTCGACGTAGAGGATGGTGTAGGCGAGTTGCATGGGACATACCCTTCAAAGTTGCGCGGAAACTGAAGGGTAGGCCAGGCGGGCGGGGTTTGTATTGAAGAAACCCGCCACACGCCATCAATGTTGCAAGATCTTGTTCAAGAAATCCTTGGCGCGCGGCGAGCGGGCCTCCGGATTGCCGAAGAATTCCTCGCGCTTGCAGTCCTCGATGATCTTGCCGGCGTCCATGAAGATGACGCGGCTGCTGACCTTTTTGGCGAAGCCCATTTCGTGGGTCACGCACATCATGGTCATGCCCTCCTGGGCCAGCTTGACCATCACGTCCAGCACTTCGCCGACCATTTCCGGGTCCAGGGCCGAGGTGGGCTCGTCGAAGAGCATGACGATGGGGTCCATGCTCAAGGCGCGGGCAATCGCCACGCGCTGCTGCTGGCCGCCGGAGAGCTGGCCGGGGAATTTGTCCTTGTGGGCCGACAGGCCGACGCGGTCCAGCATCTTCAGGCCACGGGCCTTGGCGTCCTCGGGTGTGCGGCCCAGCACCTTGATCTGGGCGATGGTCAGGTTCTCGGTGACGCTCAAATGGGGAAAAAGCTCAAAGTGCTGGAACACCATGCCCACACGCGAACGCAGGCGCGGCAGATGGGTCTTGGGGTCGGCCAGCGAGACGCCGTCCACGACGATATCGCCCTTCTGGAAGGGCTCCAGCGCATTGACGGTCTTGATCAGCGTGGACTTGCCCGAACCCGAGGGGCCGCACACCACCACCACCTCACCTTTTTCGATCTTGGTGCTGCAGTCGGTCAGCACCTGGAAGGGGCCGTACCACTTGGAGACGTTTTTGATTTCAATCATGGCTTTGCTCTCTAGCGGATGATGGCGATTTTTTTCTGCAAGCGACGCACCAGCATCGACAGGCTGAAACAGATCACGAAGTAGACGACGGCCGCCACCAGATAGGTCTCGACCGGGCGGTTGAAGTTCTTGCCGGCGATCTCGAAGCCCTTCAGCAAGTCATAGGCGCCGATGGCGTAGACCAGGGAGGTGTCCTGGAACAGGATGATGGTCTGGGCCATCAGCACCGGCAACATATTGCGGAAGGCCTGGGGCAGCACCACCAGCTGCATGGTCTGGCCATAGCTCATGCCCATGGCATAACCCGCAGCCACCTGGCCACGCGGCACGGACTGGATGCCGGCCCGCATGATCTCGGAGAAATAGGCCGCCTCGAACACCGTGAAGGTGATGATGGCCGACATCTCCGCGCCCATGGGTTTGCCGATCAGCATGGGGATGAGCAGGAAGAACCACAGAATCACCATCACCAGCGGGATGGAGCGCAAGGTGTTGACGTAGAAGGCGGCCGGGGCGATCAACCACTTCTTGCCCGACAAGCGCATCAGCGCCAGCACGGTGCCCAGGACGATGCCGCCCAGCGTGGCGATCAGGGTCAGCTGGATGCTGAAGATCAGGCCCTTGAGGATGAAGCTGGAGGCAACACCCCAGTTGAGGAAGGAAAAATCTAAATTCATTTGTCCACCCCCACCATGCCCGGGA
Source organism: Roseateles oligotrophus (assembly GCF_014204525.1). Taxonomy (GTDB): domain Bacteria; phylum Pseudomonadota; class Gammaproteobacteria; order Burkholderiales; family Burkholderiaceae_C; genus Paucibacter_A; species Paucibacter_A oligotrophus_A. The sequence continues at coordinate 464,997 of NZ_JACHLP010000006.1, read as the reverse complement.
TCTGGATGCGGTGTTCGATAAACAGGGCCACCCGGTTGACGATGAAGGCCGAGACGAAGTACAGCGCCGTGACGGCCAGATAGATCTCCACGCTGCGCGCGGTTTCTTCCGAGGCCTGCATGGCGAACATGGTCAGCTCGGCAATGCTGACCGCAAAGGCCACCGAGGAGTTCTTGACGATGTTCATGCTCTCGCTGGTCAGCGGCGGGATGACGATGCGCAAGGCCATGGGCAGCAGCACATAGCGGTAGGTCTGCGGCAGCGTGAAGCCCATGGCCAGGCCGGCGTAGCGCTGGCCCTTGGGCAGGCTCTGGATGCCGGCCCTGACCTGCTCGGACACGCGGGCCGAGGTGAAGAAGCCCAGGGCCAGCACCACCAGGATGAAGCTGGGCACCTGGCGCAGCGCCGGGATCAGCGAAGGCAGCACGTGGTACCAGAGGAAGATCTGCACCAGCAAGGGGATGTTGCGGAAGGTCTCCGTCCAGGCATCGCCAACAAAAACCAGGCCCTTATTGGGCGTGGTGCGCAAGATGCCCATCAGGGCGCCCACGGCCAGGGCCACCAGCAGGGCCAGGCCCGAGACGCTGAGCGTCCAGCCCCAGGCCGACATCATCCAGTTCAGGTAGGTGATGTCGCCACCGCTGCCAAAGCAGCTTGGAATCACCTCCCCATCGATGGTGTTCTTGCAGAACACCTGCCAATCCCATGTAGACACGGCTCTCTCCTCTCAAAAAAAGAAAGCCGCGTTGCGGCGACCTTCCCAGACTGCTCTAGAACCTGTTTACTTCTTGGCGTAGTCTTCGGCCGGCTTGTCATTGGGGTTGGCAATGGCGGCCTTCAGGTTGTCGCTCATGGCCAGGCCCACCTTGGTGTTGGCCGGGGGAATGGCTTGCAGCAACCACTTGTCGTAGAGCTTGTTGATTTCGCCGGACTTCATCATGGCCTTGATGCTGTCGTCCACGGCCTTCTTGAAGGCGGGGTCATCCTTGCGGAACATGATGGCGATGGGTTCCACCGACAGCACTTCGCCGACGATTTTGAAGTCGGCCGGGTTCTTGGACTTGGACACCAGGCCGGCCAAGAGCGAGCCGTCCATCACAAAGGCGTCGGCGCGGCCGGACTCCAGCAGCAGGAAGCTGTCGGCGTGGTCCTTGCCAAACACTTCCTTGAAGTCCAGGCCGCTGGCGCGCTCGTGCTTGCGCAGGGTCTGCACCGAGGTCGTGCCGGTGGTGGTGGCCACGGTGCGGCCGGCCAGCTGGTTGATGGAGCTGATGCCCGAATTGGCCTTGGTGACCATGCGCACTTCTTCAACAAAGGTCGTCACGGCGAAAGACACATCCTTCTCGCGCGCCTTGTTATTGGTGGTGGAGCCGCATTCGATGTCCACGGTGCCGTTCTGCACCAGGGGGATGCGGTTCTGCGAGGTGACGGGCTGGTACTTCACGTCCAGCTTGGCCAGGCCCAGGCTCTTCTGCACATCGGCCAGCACGCGTTGGCAGATCTCGACGTGGTAGCCCACGTACTTGCCGTCACCCAGGGTGTAGGACAGGGCGCCGGAAGACTCACGCACACCCATGGTCACCGCGCCGGAGTCCTTGATCTTTTTGAGCGTATCTTCGGCATGCACTGCGCCGACGGCAGCGGCGGCCAAGGCCAGAGCGAGGGTATTGGCGAGCAGAGATTTCTTCATAAACACTCCAGAAAAAAGAGGCGCGGATGAGCGCAAAAAAGAAGCGCGGTAAGCCGCTGGAAAAAGGTATGCGCAGGCTTGTCAGCACGAGCTGCTGCAGATACCGAAGGAGAACATGCGGAGGGCACGATCCACATAAGTGATTACACGAATTCGTCGGTCGAACAAGGCCAAACCCGCGCCGCCACGGGGCGCAGCGCGCACATCAGGGCGCAGTGAGGAAATCCCATAGCGCCAGGGCCGAAGGCTTGTTGCGGCGCGAGAGCTCGGGCCGCTCGCGGTAGATGCGCAACTCCATGGTCAGCTCGAACTCGCCCGGCGCCGCCGCCTGCACCAGGCGGCCGGCACGCAATTCCTGCTGCACCGAGCTGGCCGGCAAAAAGCTCAGGCCATGGCCTTCCAGCGCCATGGCCTTGAGACCCTCGGCCATATCGGTTTCGTAAATAGCGTCGAGATTCAGCGGCACGGCCGAGTCCTTGGCGATCAATTCGACCAAGCGACCCAGATAGGCGCCCGAGGCATAGCTGAGAAAAGGAATCTTGGGCCCGCCCTGGCTGACCGCCCCCTTGGCCCGGGCTTGCGAGGGCAGCCGAAACAGCGGCCGGCCCTTGGCATCGGCCTTGGCATAGGCGGCCAGGGTCTCCTGGCCCAGGGAGGCCATCTCGTAGCGTTCGGGGTCCAGCTGCAGAGGCTGGCTGGCGTGGTGGTAGACGATCAGCAGGTCGCAATTGCCCTCGCTCAGCTGAAGCATGGCGTCATGCACATTGAGCGCATTGAGCCGGCTCTTCAGGGCGCCGAAGCGCTGACGCAGGTCCATCAGCCAATGCGGGAAGAAGCTGAAGGCCAGCGAATGCGGCACGGCGAACTCGATCATGTCCTGCCCGGCGGCCTGGTGGCTGCGCAACATATTGCGGGTGGCCTGCAGATTGCCGAGGATCTCCACCGCCTGGGCCAACAGGGTTTCGCCGGCGCCGGTGAGGCGGGTGGGATAGGAGGAGCGGTCCACCAGATCGGTGCCCGCCCAGGCCTCCAAGGCCTGGATGCGACGCGAAAAAGCCGGCTGAGTGACATGCCTCAGCTGCGCCGAGCGCGAAAAGCTGCGCGTCTCGGCCAGGCTCACAAAATCTTCAAACCATTTGGTCTCCACGCCCGCAGTGTAGCCGGGCTCCCCGGACCGGCCGGCCCGGCCTCAAGCTGCCGCAGCCGAACCTCGCCCACGCCCGGCGCCAACACCCGCGCACCTCGTGCCCGCCGGATCCGGCCTCGGCCCCCCTTGATTGAAGGATGAGCCACACACCATTTCACAAGCTCTCTGGCTACATTCAGCGGGACGCATCCCTCAAACCCGTTAACCACGGAGCTGACCTATGTTGGCAATGAGAACCCTGATCGCAAGCATTTGCCTGGGTGGAGGCTTGGCGGCAAAGGCTGCGCCCCTCTTGATGGATTTCGAGAGCGTCCCCACCGCGACCAATCATCTGGTCAGCGGCAGCAACCCCTATGCCGCGGAGGTGCAATTCCTCCGCAGCGCCTATAGCGTGACCAGCGCCTGGCCCGGCTCGCCCGGCGGCGGGGCCGGCAGCGGCTTGTTCTTCCGTGACCCAACGGTCTACGGCTCCGGCACGCGCGGCGCCATGTTGATGTGGGGGGATGACGATGGCCAGGGCAATACCTCCCTGGTATTCAATGTGGCAGGAGGCTTCAGCGCTCAGTTTTCCATGCTGTACGGTGCGCTCGTGGCCAGCGGCACGGTGCAGGTTTTTGACGGCCTGGATGGCCAGGGCCAGTTGCTGGGAGGGCGAGACATCTCGGGCACCGCCCCCTGCATCGATCCGAAAACCGGCGCCCTCTTGTCCGACTTCGTCTGCAACTGGGGCAAGGCCGAGATCAACTTCAGCGGCACGGCGCATTCGGTGCGCATCTTCGGCAGCAATGCGGCCTTCTTCCTCGACGATGTCCAACTCGGCCAGGCCGGTGGCGGCACCCTGCCCGAACCCGGCAGCATGGCGCTCAGCCTGGCTGCCCTGGGCCTGATGGCTTGGCGAGCCAGGTCGCGCAAGCCCTGAGTTACTCAGCCCGCCGCGCCGCTTTGCTGCAAGCGCCACATGCGGGCGTACACGCCTTGGCGGGCCAGCAAGGCCTCGTGATCGCCGCGCTCGACGATGCGGCCTGCCTCCAGCACCAGGATCTCATGCGCGTCCACAACGGTGGACAGGCGGTGGGCAATCACCAGCACCGTCTTGTTCTGGCCGGCGGCGTCCAGCTCCGCTTGAATGGCGCGTTCGTTGCTGGAGTCCAGCGCCGAGGTGGCCTCGTCAAAAATCATCAGCGGCGGGTTCTTCAGCAAGGTGCGGGCGATCGCCACCCGCTGCTTCTCGCCACCGCTGAGCTTGAGCCCGCGCTCGCCCACCATGGTCTCGTAACCCTTGGGCGTGGCGGCGATAAAACCGTGGATATGGGCCGCCCGTGCCGCCGCCTCCACCTGGGCCTGCGTGGCGCCGGGCTGGCCGTAGGCGATGTTGTAGGCCACCGTGTCGTTGAACAGCACCGTGTCCTGCGGCACGATGCCGATGGCACGGCGCAGGCTGGATTGGGTGAGGCTGCGCAGCTCCTGGCCGTCGATGCTGATGCGGCCGCTGTCGATGTCGTAGAAGCGGAACAAGAGGCGCGCCAGCGTGCTCTTGCCCGAACCGCTGGGCCCCACCACCGCCACCTTCTTGCCGGCGGGGATCTCGAAGGACACATCGTGCAGGATGGGCCGCGCCTTGTCGTAGGCAAAGCTCACATGCTCGAAGCGCACGGCCGCGCCCTGCACCTGCAAGACCTTGGCATCCGGAGCATCGGCCACCTCGCGCTCGCGCTCCAGCAGGCCGAACATCTTGTCCAGATCGGTCAGGCTTTGCTTGATCTCGCGGTAGATCACGCCCAGGAAGTTGAGCGGGATGTAGAGCTGGATCATGAAGGCATTGACCATCACCAGATCGCCCAAGCTCATGCGCCCCGCCACCACACCCTCGGTGGCCCGCCACAGCATCAGCACCAGGGCCGAGGCGATGATGAGCTGCTGGCCGGTGTTGAGCAGGGACAAGGTGCTCTGCGTCTTCAGCTGGGCACGGCGCAGCTTCTCCAGGCTCTCGTCGTAGCGGCGGGCCTCGAAGTCCTCGTTATTGAAGTATTTGACGGTCTCGAAGTTCAACAAGGAGTCGATCGCCTTGCTATGCGCCACCGAGTCCAGCTCATTGAGCTGCTTGCGGAACTTGGTGCGCCACTCGGTCACCGTGATGGTGAAGCTGATGTAGAGCGCCAGGGCCGCCAGCGTGATCCAGGCAAACCAGGCGTCGAACTTGATGGCCAGCAGGCCCAGCACCAGCAACACCTCGATCAGCGTCGGCACGATGCTGTAGAGCGAGTAGGAGATCAGCGAATGCACGGCGCGGGTGCCGCGCTCGATATCGCGGGTCATGCCGCCGGTCTGGCGCTCCAGATGGAAGCGCAGGCTCAGATCATGCAGATGGCGGAACACCTGCAAGGAAATGGAGCGCGCCGTCCCTTCGGTGGCCTTGGCGAAGATCAGCTCACGTAACTCGGTAAACAGCGAGGTCGACAGGCGCAGCGCACCGTAGGCCAGCAGCAGGCCCAGGGGCACGACGGCCATGCTTTGCACCGAGCCGGGCTTGATGGCCAGGCTGTCCACCAAGGACTTGAGCAGCAGCGGCACGCCGACATTGGCGAACTTGGCACACAGCATGAAGGCCAGGGCGATGCCCACCCGCCAGCGGTAGCGCCACAGATAGGGCAGCAGCTTGGCGATGGTGGCCCAGTCGCTGCGCTGGGTTTTGGGCGCCGCTGCCGCATCCTCGGCGGGGTGGCTGGGCAGAGGAACTGCAGGGTTTCTTCGCATGGGCAGTGGCGGCGGCTTGGCTTGCGGGAAAATGGGCGGCAATTCTCTCAGGGTTCCCCCATGTCCGACGCCAATACCTCGAATACCCCCAACCCCGCCGCCGCAGATGAACGCGTGCTCGTTCTTCGCGTCATGCCCATGCCGGCCGACGCCAATGCCAATGGCGACATCTTCGGCGGCTGGATCATGGCCCAGGTGGACCTGGCCGGCTCGGTGCTGCCGGCGCGGGTTTCGCGCGGCCGCATCGCCACCGTGGCGGTGAACGAGTTCATCTTCAAGCAGCCGGTGTCGGTCGGCGACCTGCTGTCTTTTTACGCCAAGGTCACCCGCATCGGCCGCACCTCCATCACCGTGCACGTGGACGTGGAAGCCGAGCGCAACCCGGCCCAGCCCGAGCTGGTCAAGGTCACCGAGGCCAATCTGACCTATGTGGCGATTGACCGCGAGGGCAAGCCGCGGGAGTTTGCCAAAGGATAAGAAAAATTACCAATTCCCCTTCACACAGCCGTCTACTTGTTCGATATGGTTCGAACAAAGCTAACCGTGTTTTTTATCGGATTGAAAAATACCGAAAAAAGGGGACCGCGATGAGACCTAGCCAAAGCAGCTGCGAGCATTCTGAACTAGGCATTCACTGACGCCTCGTCAAAGCGCATGGATACCCGGGGATCGCCAGGCCCAGAGTCCTTTGGCAGCACACAAGCCAGCTTGTTGAGCGCGGCTTGGCAGAGTCTTGTTAGGCTGAGCCTGCAGCGCAAGCTGCTGATTTCCTTGTTGCTGGCCGCAATGGCCGTGGGCCTGCCTAGCTATCAGCAATTGCACAACGCTCGCCAGCAAAACCTGCTGGAAGAGTCCCACCAGGTGCTGCTGCTGACCGGCCTGCTGCTGCTGGCCTTGTTGCTCATGGCCAGATTGATCGTGCAGGATCTAGGGCAAGGCCGGCGCGCTCTGGTGCACCGTGCGCGCTTGCTCGATCACGCCGAGGAACTGGCCCAGCTGGGCTGCGCCGAGACGGATTTGATGAGCGACACGGTGCGCTGGACGGCCGGCATGGCCCGCTTGTTCGGCGAACCCTGGACGGACGCCCCGCTGGACCCGGACTGGCTGTATCTGCGTGTACCGCGCGGCGAGCGCGAACGGGTCGACCGCCATTGCCGGGCGGTGACGCCGCAACAGCCCTGCGAGTTCCAGCATCGCATCATCCGCGCCGATGGCAGTCTGCGCACCGTCTTGCACCGGGCCATCATCGAAGTCGACGACAAGGGCTGGCCGCGTCGCAGCCTGACCCTGCTGCAAGACATCACCCAACAGCGTGACGTGGAGCAACGCGTCCAGCTGCTGGCCAATTGCTGCCCCGTCACCGGCCTGTTCAACCGCTCGGCCCTGCTGGAAAGGCTGCAAGCCGTCCAGTCCCGCTGCCAGGCCGAGCAGCGGGGCCTGGCCGTGCTGGCCCTGCAGTTGGAGCAACTGGGCATGGTGATGGATTCGCTGGGCTACGAGGGTGGCGACCGTTTGCTGCAAATCATCAGCCAGCGCCTGAGCGAGCAGGCCGGCAACCGCGGCGTGCTGGCCCACCTGGGGCTGGGCGAATTCGTGCTGCTGCTGGAGACGCCCGCCGTCGGACCGGAGCAGCAGGAACAGGCCTTGCAACAGGCAAAAGACCTGTGCGAACGGTTGGCGCGTCCGCTGGAGCTGGGCGAGGCCCAACTGCAACCCAGCTGCGCCGCCGGCCTCTGCCTGAGCAGCGGCGAGAACGATGCGCCACAACGCCTGCTGCACCAGGCCCAGGCAGCGCTCAAGCGTGCGCGCGAACTGGATGATCATCAGGTCTGCATTTACGACCCCGAGCACCATGTGCGCGCGGTCTCCCGCCTTGGGCTGGAGGCTGGCCTGCGGCGGGCGCTGGCCACCGAGGGCCTCAGCCTGGCCTTCCAGCCCCAGCTGGAGCTGTCCCGGGGCAAGGTCTGCGGCGCCGAGGTGCTGCTGCGCTGGGTCGATCCGGTGCGGGGCCCGATATCGCCGGTCGAGTTCATTCCCATCGCCGAGGAAAGCGGCCTGATCCTGGAGCTGGGCGAATGGGTGTTGCGCCAGGCCTGCATCCAGCACATGGCCTGGCAAGACCAGGGCCTGCCCGGTGTGCGCCTGGCCGTCAATCTGTCGGCCCGGCAGTTGCAGCAGCCCGACATCGCCTGGCGCATTCAGAACGTCTTGCGCGAAACCGGCATGGACCCGCGCTATCTGGGGCTGGAAATCACCGAAAGCATCTTCGTCGATGAAAGCCCCCACCTCGTGCGCGCCCTGGGTGCCTTGAAAGCCCTGGGGGTGGAGATCTCGCTGGACGATTTCGGCACCGGCTATTCCAATCTCGGCTATCTGCGCAAGCTGCCCATTGACGTGGTGAAGATTGACCGCAGCATCGTCCATGACGTGGCGGCCGCCGCCCACGATGTCTCCATGACCCGGGCCGTCATCAATATGGCACACAGCCTGCAGATGCGCGTGCTGGCCGAAGGGGTGGAGACCGAGGGGCAATTGGCCCTGCTGATGGCGCACAGCTGTAACCAGATGCAGGGCTTTTATTTCAGCCGGCCGCTGGCGGCCGAGGACTTTGCCGCCTTGCTCAGGGAAGGTCGCTGCCTGCCCGAGCAATTGTTCAGGCGCGAACGCGAACGTACCCTGCTGCTGGTGGACGATGAAGACAATATCGTCTCTTCGCTGCGCCGCCTGCTGCGCCGCGATGGCTACCACATCGTCACGGCCAGCAACGGCGCCGAGGGCTTGCAAAAGCTGGCCGAGCACAATGTGGACGTGATCATCTCGGACCAGCGCATGCCCGGCATGACCGGGGTCGAATTCCTGCGCCGAGCCAAGGAGCTTTACCCGGCCACCGTGCGCATGGTGCTGTCGGGCTATACCGAATTGCAGTCCGTCACCGACGCGATCAACGAAGGTGCCATCTACAAATTCCTGACCAAACCCTGGGATGACGAGCGCCTGCGCGCCCATGTGGAGGAGGCCTTTCGCCGCAAGGAGCTGAGTGATGAGAACCAGCGTCTCAGCACCGCCGTCAGCGAAATGAATCAAGAGCTGGCCGAGGTCAATCGGCGCCTGCAGCAGCTGCTGCAGTCCCAGGCCGAACAGATAGGGCGCGAGGGGGCCAGCCTCCAGCTATTGCGCGAGCTGCTGGAATGCATCCCGATCCCGATGATTGGCGGCGATAACGATGGCTTAATTAGTTATATCAACGAACAAGCGGAATCTATATTCCCTCATCAATCACCTCTGGGCCAGCAGGCAGAGGATGTGTTACCCGAAGGCCTGCAGACCCTTTGGCGAGGGCAAAACGGTAACGCCGCCCATGTCCAACTGCGCGAACAAGGCTTTCATGCGCTCTACCGCAGCTTGAAGGGTGGCGCCGTGGACCCAGCGGGCCGGAGCACTTCACGCGGCTGGTTGCTGTTGTTGATGCCCGAGCAACAGAGCATGGAAAGGGTTTGAGGCATGAGAAATACCAACAGCCCCGAGCAGGAGCCGCCGGCACCGGCCGCCAAGCCATCAGCGGCCCAGTTGCGCCTGACGCAGCTGTTCCGCCACAGCTTGCGGCAAGGCGATATCAATCCCCTGCTCTACCTGCTGCTGCGTCACCGACGTGGCGACACGGGGGAGCCGCCCCGATGAAAGTCAAAGAGGCGGCCGAGTCGCTACAGCGGGTGCGCGAACTGCCGTCCCTGCGCGGCGTGGTACTGGACCTGCTGGGCTCGCTCAACGACCCACAGGCCGATGTCGAATCGGTGTCGGCCAAAGTCGCGCTGGACCAGGCCATCACGGCCAAGCTGCTGCGCCTGGCCAACTCGCCCTTCTTCGGCCTGTCGCGGCAGATCACCTCGGTGAACGACGCCGCCGCCATCGTCGGCCTGCGCTCGCTGCGCAATATCGCCGTCGCGGCGGCGCTGGTGGACGCCTTCGATCCGCAGCGCTGCCCGGCTTTTGCACTACGCCCCTTCTGGCGCCACGCCATCGGCGTGGCCTTGGCGGCAGAAGCCATGGCCCCTCTGTGCGAGCTCGAAGCAGCGACGGCCTTCAGCGCCGGGCTGCTGCACGATATCGGCCGCCTGGCTCTGGCCCTGGCCCTGCCCGAAACCTATTCCGAACTGCTGCAGTGGCAGCAGGAACAAGACCTGCCCCTGTTGGAGGCAGAACAGTCGCGGCTGGGTTTGACGCACTGCGAGGCCGGCGCCCAATTGGCCGAGCAATGGCTGCTACCACCACAACTGATTCGCTGCATCGCCCTGCACCATCAGACCGAGCTGAGGGAACCGGACCTGCTGGTGGATCTGATCCATCTGGCCGACAACCTCTGCCATGCACTGGATCTGGGTGGTGATCCGGGTGACGCCGTGCCCGTTTTCAGCCTGGCCGGCTGGCAGCGCCTCGGGCTGTCCAACGCCCAATTGCTGGCTGTTTGCAAGCAGACCGAAACCCGCCACGAGTCTCTTTGCCAAGCCCTGGCGATCTGCTGAGCCCCCAAGTCATGACCGAGTCCGCCATCGAACAAGCCGTGATCTTATGTGTGGATGACGAACCGTCCATCCTCAGCGCCCTGCGCCGCCTGCTGCGGCCGCAGGGCTACAAGGTCTTGATGGCCGAGAGCGGCGCGGCCGGCCTGGCTCTGCTGGAACAGGAGGCGGTGGCGCTGGTGATCTCCGATATGCGCATGCCGGTGATGGACGGCGCGCAGTTCCTGGAACAGGTGCGCCTGCGCTGGCCCGGGACGATACGCATCCTGCTCACCGGTTACGCCGATGTGGGATCGACGATTGCCGCCATCAACCGGGGCGAGATCCACCGCTACGTCGCCAAGCCCTGGGACGATCAGAACATGCTGCTGACGGTCGCTGACGGCCTCAACCGGCGCCGCCTGGAGCAAGAGAATGCCGCCCTGCTCAGCCTCACGCAACGACAGAACGAGGAGCTGCAATCGCTCAACGCCGGCCTGGAGGCGCGGGTCAAGGCACGCACCCAGGAGATCGAGCAGATCAACGCCATGCTGGAGCAGGCCTATGCCCAGCTGCAAGACAATTTCCTGCTCTCCATCAATGTGTTTGCCGGTCTGACGGAGTTGCGCGATGGCAGCCTGGCCGGCTACTCGCGCCAGGTGGCCCAGCTGGCGCAGCTGACCGCCCGGCGGCTCAAGCTGGGCCGCTCGGTCGAGCAGGATGTCTACATCGCCGGCCTGCTGCACGAGGTGGGCAAGATCGGTTTCCCCGATGCCATGCTGCGCAAACCCATGTCGGTGCTGGTGGGCGAGGAGTTGCTCCGCTTCAAGCGCCACACGCTCAGTGCCGAGGCCGCCTTGATGCCGCTGGCGCAGTTGCAAAAAGCGGCGCGCCATGTGCGCTCCCAGCATGAGAGGCTGGACGGCAAAGGCTTTCCCGACGGGCTGAAAGGCCCCGACCTGCCCCAGGCCACGCAGGCTCTGGCCGTCGCGGCCGACTATATGGGTCTGCAAAGCGGGCGCCTGGCCGAACGGCGCTACAGCGCCGCCGAAGCCCTGGCACTGATCCGAGGTGGCGCGGGCACGCGCTACGAGGAGCAGGTGGTCGAAGCCTTTGGCGAAGCCCTGAAGGAAAAAGCCGAAACCGTCAGCGACGACCGCTTGCTCAATGCCACCGAGCTGGAAGAAGGCATGGTGCTGGCCCGTGATCTGACCAGCCCGCAAGGCACCTTGCTGCTGGCGGCCGGTTTCGTCTTCGACGCCCGCGTCGTGCGCCAGGTGCGTGAATTCGCCCAGCGCGAGGGCGCCAAGCTGCAGCTCTACATCCGCCGCAGCGACGCCAGGCAGCCAGCTGCTTCCGACGCCATTCCACGCCTCTAAAGCCCGGAGAAGCCATGACGCAAACCATTCTGCTGGTGGACGATGAGCCCAACATCCTCTACGCGCTCAAGCGCCTCTTGCGCCTGGGCCTGCAGGACGCACAACAGCAGCCCTACAAGGTGGAGAGCTTCAGCGACCCGCTGCAGGCCTTGCGGCGGGCCGAGGAATGCAGCTTCGCGCTGGCGATCTCCGACTACCGCATGCCGCAGATGAATGGCGTGCAGCTGCTCTGCGGCCTGCGCGCGCTGCAGCCCGACTGCGCACGCGTCATCTTGTCGGGCTATACCGATCTCAATGGTCTGACCGCGGCCATCAACGAAGCGGCCATCCAACGCTTCATCTCCAAACCCTGGAACGACCACGAGCTGCTGTGCGGCGTGCGCGAGCTGCTGCGCATCCGCGAACTCGACCTCGAAAACAGGCGCCTGGCCGATCTCCTTCGCCAACAGCAAGGCCAGCTGAGCGCACAGGATCTGGAGTTGCGCAGGCTGGAGCAACTGGAGCCCGGCATCACCCAGGTGCAATGGAGTGAGGACGGCGCCATCCTGCTGGAAGACCCGGGGGAGGTGCGCTGGTGAGTCCGATGCTGCCCGCAGACTTTGTCGCGGCCATTGCCGCCGTCAGCGCCCCCACCCTGGTCCATGCGGGTACGGAGGTATTGTTCGCCAACGCCGCCATGCAGCGCCTGTTGGGCTATGACTTGCCGGCCCTGCAGGCCATGCGATTCGATGCCTGGGCCACGCCGGAAAGCCGTCAGGCCCTGCACCACTACGGCCTGCGCTGCCTCAGTGAGAGCGATGAGCTGCCGGCCGCCGAGGCGGCCGCCCAGACCGCCAGCGGCGCCGTGCGCTACCTGGAGCTGAACGCCCGCAAAGTCTGCTTTGAGGGCAGCGCGCTGGTGGTCATGACCTGCCAGGACCTCAGCGACATCCGCCATGTGCAGACCAGCTTGCTGGACCTGAGCCGGGTGCTGCACCAGATCATCGAGAACAACCCGGTCGCCACCTTCGTCATCGACGCCGAGCACCGGGTCACGCAATGGAATGTGGCCTGCGCCACGCTGACCGGCCTGGACGCGACCGATTTGACGCTGGGCCTGCGCGAGGCCTGGCAGGCCTTCTACCCCGAGCGCCAGCCCTTGCTGGCCGACCTGCTGGTGGACGGCTTGCTGAGCGGCGACGGCGGCCAGGGCAGCCGCCCCTACCGGCCCTCGGCGCTGATCCGCAACGCCTACGAGGCCGAGGAGTTCTTCCCCGCCGTGGGCGAGGGCGGGCGCTGGCTCTACCTGACCGCCGCACCGCTGACCGATGGCCAGGGCAAGGTGGTGGGCGCCATCGAGACCTTGCAAGACGTGACGGCGCGGCGCCTGGCCGAGGAGGAGATCAAGCGCCACCGCAATGAGCTGGAAGCCACCGTCGCGCAGCGCAGCGCCGAGTTGCTGAATATGCACCAGGAGCTGGGCGCCTTTCTGGAGAACGCCTCGGTGGGCATCATCTCCACGGCCAAGGGTCATATCACCTTCAGCAACAAAAAATTCGCCGAGATGTTCGAGTTCGGCGAGCAGTCGCCGGTGGGCCGCAGCACCCGCGAATTGTTCCGCGACGATGCGGCCTTCGAGGGCCTGGGCCGGGTCGCCTATCCGGTGCTGTCCCAGGGCCAGTCCCTGATGCACGAGATGGAGATGCGCACCCAGCAGAGCGGCTGCCTGTGGGTGCAGATGATTGCCTACGTGGCCGACATCAACAACCCCACGGCGGGCACCTGGTGGCTGCTGCAGGACCGCAGCGAGGTGCGGCGCGTGCAGGCCGAGCTGCAGCAGAATTTCGAGCGCATCCAGGAGACCAACGCCCAGTTGGAAGACGCCCAGAACCAGCTGCTGCAATCGGAAAAAATGGCCTCCATCGGCCAGCTGGCCGCCGGCGTGGCCCACGAGATCAACAACCCCATCGGCTTCGTCAGCTCCAATCTGGGCACGCTGCGCCGCTATGTGGAAGGCATGCTCAAGCTGCTGCAAAGCTACGAGCGGGCCGGCCTGGAGCCGCCGGCCCCCGCGCTGCGCGAGGAGATCCGGCGCCAGCGCGAGGAGCTGGACATGGACTTCCTGGCCGAAGACCTGCCGCTGCTGCTGAGCGAGAGCGACGACGGCCTGGTGCGGGTCAAGAAGATCGTGCAGGACCTGAAAGACTTCTCGCGCGTCGATCAGGCCGACTGGCAGGACGCCGACATCAACGCCGGCCTGGACTCCACGCTCAATGTGGTCATGAACGAGGTCAAGTACAAGGCCGAGGTGCGCAAGGACTATGCGGCCCTGCCCCTGGTGCGCTGCCTGGCGGCCCAGCTCAACCAAGTCTTCATGAATCTGATCGTCAATGCCGCCCACGCCATCCCCGAGCGCGGCCTGATCACGCTGAGCACCCGGCATGCGGACGACTGGGTCTGCGTCTCGGTGCGCGACACGGGCAGCGGCATGAGCCCGGAGGTGGCGCGGCGCATCTTCGAACCCTTTTTCACCACCAAGCCGGTGGGCAAGGGCACGGGCCTGGGCCTGTCGCTGTCCTTCTCCATCGTCAAAAAACACGGCGGCCGCATCGAACTGGAATCCGAGCCCGGCCAGGGCACGGAGTTCAAGGTCTGGATCCCCGTCAAGGGGCCGCAGCAGCCGCCCGATGAACAGAGCGCAGGCTGAGCGCCTTCAGTCGAACTTGGAGAAGTCCGGCGCACGCTTCTGGAAGAAGGCCTGGAAGGCCTCCATGGCCTCGGGCGAACGCAGGCGGGCACCGAAGATCTCGGCCTCGTGCCGGATGGTCTCCAGCACCTGCTCCTGGCTGTGGCGGCGCATCAGGCGCTTGCTCTCACGCACGGCGCTGGGCGCCAGGGTGTTGAAGCGCTCGGCCACGCGGCGGGCGTGGTTGACCACCTCGCCGGCGGGCAGCACGGCATTGGCGATGCCGCATTCCACCGCATCGGCCCCGGTGAAGGGGTCGCCCAGCAGCAGCTTCTCGGCCGCCTTGGCATGGCCCATCAGACGAGGCACGACGATGCTGGAGCCGAACTCGGGCACCAGCCCTAAGCCCACAAAAGGCATGGCCAGGCGGGCGTCGTCGGCCACATAAACGAAGTCGCAGTGCAAGAGCAAGGTGGTGCCGATGCCGATGGCGGCGCCATTGACGGCGGCGATCACCGGCTTCTCGCAGTTCAGCAGCGCACGCATGAACTGGAACACCGGGGCGTCCTCGTCCCGCGGCGGGCTGCTCATGAAGTCCTCGATGTCATTGCCCGAGGTGAAGATGCCGGGCTGACCCTGGATCAGCACGGCGCGCACGCTCTTGTCGCCATTGGCGGCGACCAGGGCATCGGCCATGGCCTGGTACATCACGCGGGTCAGTGCATTCTTCTTCTCGGGGCGGGCGATCTCGATGCTGGCCACGCCGTTGACGATTGCGGTCTTGATGCTCATGAAAATATCTCCTGCGGAATGCAAATTCTGGATGCGATTGTCCCGGATGGAACAAAGGCCTGACGCACAGGCATCAGGCCTTCAAGCCAGGCGTTAGCCAAGACGGTAGATTACAGGCGTTCGATGATGCCCGCGGCACCCTGGCCGGCGCCCACGCACATGGTCACCATGCCGTACTTGCCGCCGGTGCGGCGCAGGCCGTGGATGACCGAAGCGGCACGGATGGCGCCGGTAGCACCCAGGGGGTGGCCCAGGGCGATGGCGCCGCCATTGGGGTTGACCTTGCTGCGGTCCAACACGATGCCCTTGCTGTCCAGGTCGTTCAAAACGGCCAGGGACTGGGCGGCGAAGGCTTCGTTCAACTCCACCCAGTCCAGATCGGCGGCCGTGATGCCGGCCAGCTTCAGGGCCGCGGGGATGGCTTCGATGGGGCCTATGCCCATGATTTCGGGCGGCACGCCGCGCACGGCAAAGCTGACGAAACGGGCCAGCGGGGTCAGGCCGAAGCGCTTGACCGCGGCTTCCGAGGCCACGATCAGGGCGCCGGCGCCGTCCGAGGTCTGCGAGCTATTGCCCGCCGTCACCGAGCCCTTGGCGGCGAACACCGGCTTCAGCCGGGCCAGGCCTTCCATCGAGGTGTCGGCGCGCGGGCCCTCGTCGATCTCGACGACGCGGCGGCGCTCGGCGATGGAGCCGTCCTGCAGATTGGGCGAGCGCTCGATCACCTCGAAGGGCGTCATCTCGGCCTTGAAGTGGCCGGCGGCGATGGCGGCCTGGGCGCGGCGATGCGATTCAACGGCGAACTCGTCCTGCGCTTCGCGGCTGATCTTCCACTGGCTGGCGACCTTCTCGGCCGTCAGGCCCATGCCGTAGGCGATGCCGATGTTCTCGTCACGCTCGAAAATCAGCGGCGACAGCGAGGGCTTGTTGCCGCCCATGGGCACCATGCTCATGGACTCGACGCCGCCGGCGATCATCACCTCGGCCTCGCCCACGCGGATGCGGTCGGCGGCCATCTGCAAGGCGGTGATGCCGGATGCGCAGTAGCGGTTCACCGTCACACCACCCACGGTGTTAGGCAGGCCGGACAGCACGGCGCCGACGCGGGCGATATTCATGCCCTGCTCGCCTTCGGGGAAGGAGCAGCCGATGATGGCGTCCTCGATGGCCTTGGGGTCAAGACCTGGCACTTGCGCCAGCGCCGCCTGGATGGCCCGCACCAGCAGCTCGTCCGGGCGGGTGTTCTTGTAATAACCACGGCCCGACTTGCCGATGGGCAGGCGGGTGGCGGCGCAGATATAGGCTTCTTGAATTTGCTTGCTCATGACTTAAATCCTTAGTTACGCACCGGCTTGCCCGTTTGCAGCATTCCCATGATTCGCTCTTGTGTTTTCGGGTGCTCAAGAAGACTGCAGAAGTGCTTGCGCTCCAAGGCCATCAGGTATTCCTCATCCACCAGCGAGCCGGCTTCGACGGCGCCGCCGCAGACCACGTCGGCGATCAGGCTGGCGAGGTGGAAGTCATGGGCGCTGATGAAGCCGCCGTCACGCATATTGGCCAGCTGACCCTTGATGGTGGCGATGCCCGAACGGCCGGCCACAGGGAACTTGGCACGCAGGGGCGCGCGATAGCCGGAGTCGAACATGGCCTTGGCCTGGGCCGTGGCGACGAACAGCAGCTCGTCCTTATTGGGCACGACGACGTCGCTGTCCAGCAAGAAGCCGTTCTTGCGCGCTTCCAGGGCCGAGGTCGCCACCTTGGCCGTGGCCGCGGTGGTGAAGCCGTCCTTCAGGAACATGAAGATGTCGGCATTCGCATTGCCGGCCGCGGCCATCTCGGCCGCGCGGCGGGCGATATAGGTCAGGCCACCACCACCGGGGATGAGGCCGACGCCCACTTCCACCAGGCCAACATAACTTTCCATATGCGCGACACGGCGGGCGCAATGCACGGCCAGCTCGGCGCCACCGCCCAGGGCCAGGCCGCGCATGGCGGCGACCACCGGCACATTGGCGTAGCGCAGGCGCAGCATCATGTCCTGCAGCTTCTTCTCTTCGGGGGCAATGCCCTTGGCGCCCTTCGTCATGAAGACGGGCATCAGAGCTTCCAGATTGGCGCCGGCCGAGAACACATCGTCCGGCGACCAGATCACCAGGCCCTTGTAGCCCGCTTCGGCGATCTCGACGGCCTTCAGCAGGCCCTCGGTCACGGTGGGGCTGATCAGGTGCAGCTTGGCGGTGATGGAGGCGATGAGGACCTCACCGTCCAGGGTCCAAACTCGCACTTCCTCGTTCTTGAACAGCTCGGTGCCGGCCTTGAGCGGCTCGGCAGCGCCTTCGCCGAACAGGCTTTCCGGGAAGGCCTGGCGCTGGTAGACGGGCAGTTCGGCGCGGGCCTTGAACTTGCCTTCCGCCGCGCTCCAGGAGCCGGCCGCGCTGTGCACGCCGCCGTTGTCGGCGACCGGGCCTTCAAACACCCAGGCGGGCAGAACGGCACTCGACAGGGTCTTGCCGGCCGCGATGTCCTCCTTGACCCACTCGGCCACCTGCTTCCAGCCGGCTTGTTGCCACAGCTCGAAGGGGCCTTGCGATGAGCCAAAGCCCCAGCGCATGGCGAAGTCGATTTCGCGCGCGGTGTCGGCCACGGTGTCCAGATGCACGGCCACGTAGTGGAAGCTGTCGCGCAGGATGGACCAGAGGAACTGGGCTTGCGGGTTGGTCGACTCGCGCAGCAGTTTGATGCGTTCGGCCGCGGGTTTCTTGAGCATGCGGGCGACGATCTCGTCGGCCTTTTTGCCGCCGGCCACGTATTCGCCGGTGGCGAAATCAAGGCGCTGGATGTCCTTGCCGACCTTTTTGTAGAAGCCACCGCCGCTCTTCTGGCCCAGGGCGCCCTTTTCGATCAGCGTTGCCAGCACCTTGGGCGTGGCATACATCGAGTAGAAGGGGTCGGACTGCAGATTGTCCTGCATGGTCTTCATCACATGGGCCATGGTGTCCAGGCCCACGACGTCGGCGGTGCGGAAGGTGCCACTGGAGGCACGGCCCAGCTTCTTGCCGGTCAGATCGTCCACCAGGTCCACGCTGAGGCCGAACTTCTCGGCCTCGATCATGGTGGCCATCATGCCGGCGATGCCGACCCGATTGGCCACGAAGTTAGGCGTGTCATTGGCGCGCACGACGCCCTTGCCCACGGCGCTGGTGACGAAGCTTTCCAGCTGATCAATCACTTCCGGACGGGTGGTGGGGGTGTTGATCAACTCCACCAGATACATATAGCGCGGCGGGTTGAAGAAGTGGATGCCGCAGAAGCGCGGCTTCAGCTCTTCGGGCAGCACCTCGGCCAGCTTGGTGATGGACAGGCCCGAGGTGTTGGAGGCCACGATGGCGTTTGGCGAAACGAAGGGCGCGATCTTCTTGTAGAGATCGAGCTTCCAGTCCATGCGCTCGGCGATGGCCTCGATGATGAGGTCGCAGTCCTTCAGCAGCTCCAGATGCTCTTCGTAATTGGCCTGCTGGATCAGGGCCGCATCGGCCACATCGCCCAGGGGCGCGGGCTTGAGTTTTTTCAGGCCGTCGATGGCTTTGGCGACGATGCCGTTCTTGGGGCCTTCCTTGGCCGGCAGGTCGAACAAGACCACGGGCACCTTGACGTTGACCAGATGCGCAGCGATCTGCGCGCCCATCACGCCAGCGCCGAGCACGGCGACTTTGCGAACTTGGAATCGACTCACGAACTTCTCCCGATAAACATTGCTTGCAGGCAAGGCCAGGCCTTGCCGGTGAAAAAATACCTAGGGGTGTGAACTTTTGTAGCGAGCGGCTGTCAGGCTAGGCGGACGGAGCACAGGAACCGGAACGTACTTCCTGTACGTGAGGATTCCGAGCACCGCCCAACGACGCATGGCGACCGCGCAGTAAAAAGTTCTCACCCTTTCACTCGGCACGCACCCAGGTCTGGGTGCGGCCAAACATGGGTGCGCCGACATAGCCGCGCATCTCCAGCTTCTTGCCACCGTCGATGGGCTTCAGGCGCGCCTTGTAGGTCTTGCCGTTATTGGGGTCGAGGATCTCGCCACCGCCCCACAAGCCCTTGTCATCGCTGTCTTGCTTGATGCCCTTCAGGATGGTCATGCCCACAACGGGCTTGTCCTTGCGATCGTCGCTGCACTTGTCGCACTTGGCGTCTTGCTTGGCTGGATCGAAGATCTTCTCGATCACACCCGTGAAGACGCCGCCGTTGTCGCTGATGCGAACCAGGGACTTCTCGGTCTTGCCATCGTCGTCAATCGTCTTCCACAGGCCGACCGGCGTGGCTTGCGCCGAGGCGAGGTTGGCAATGAGGCTCAGGGCGGCAGCGGCAAAAAAAGTCTTCATGGGTGTCTCCTGTGTGGCTTTGGTTTGAATCCCGACGCGAGCTTAGAACAGCGCTTCGTCCATTTCCATCAAAGGCTGCAGGCCGGCCCGCGCGGTGCGGATCAGCGATGCGGTCTCGGGCAACAGCTTCGCAAAATAGAAGCGTGCCGTCGAGAGCTTGGCGCTGTAGAACTTGTCGCCACCGGCCTGCTTCTCCAAAGCCACCTTGGCCATGCGGGCCCAGAAGTAGGCAAAGGTCAGGTGACCGACGACGCGCAGATAGTCCACCGCGGCGGCGCCCACTTCGTCGGGGTTCTGGAAGGCCTTCATGCCGATCTCGGTGGTCAGCTTGGTGACCTTGTCGCCCAGATCGGCCAGCGGGTTGATGAACTCCTGCATGGCTTCATTGGTGCCCTCTTCCTCGACGAAGGCGGCGATCTTCTTGCCGAATTTCTTCAGCTTGGCGCCGTTGTCCATCAGCACCTTGCGGCCCAGCAGGTCCAGGGACTGGATGGTGTTGGTGCCCTCGTAAATCATATTGATGCGGGCGTCGCGGACGAACTGCTCCATGCCCCACTCGTGGATGAAGCCGTGGCCGCCGAAGACCTGCATGCAGTGCGAGGTGGCGATCCAGCCGTTGTCGGTGATGAAGGCCTTGATGATGGGCGTCAGCAGCGCGACTTCGTCGTCGGCGGCCTTGCGCTCGTCTTCATCATCCGAGCTCAGCGCACGGTCCAGGGTCACGGCCACATAGGTGGACAGGGCACGGCCACCCTCGGCATAGGCGCGCGCGGTCAGCAGCATCTTGCGCACATCGGGGTGGACGATGATGGGGTCGGCGGCCTTCTCGGGCGCCTTGGGGCCGGAGAGAGCGCGCATCTGGATGCGGTCCTTGGCGTAGGCAGCGGCGTTCTGGTAGGCCACCTCGGTCAGTCCCAGTGACTGGTTACCCACGCCCAGGCGGGCCGCATTCATCATCACAAACATGGCGGCCAGGCCCTTATTGGGCTGACCCACCAGGGTGCCGACGGCGTCTTCCAAGACCATCTGGCAGGTGGAGTTGGCGTGGATGCCCATCTTGTGCTCCAGACCGGCGCAGAAGATGCCATTGCGCGCACCCAGCGTGCCGTCGGCATTGACCATGAACTTGGGCACGACGAAGAGCGAGATGCCTTTGGAGCCTTCGGGCGCGTCCGGCAGGCGGGCCAGCACCAGGTGGACGATATTGGCGACCATATCGTGCTCGCCGGCGGAGATGAAGATCTTGGCGCCGTTGATCTTGTAAGTGCCATCGCCCAAGGGCTCAGCCTTGCTGCGCAGCAGGCCCAGATCGGTGCCGCAATGCGGCTCGGTCAGGCACATGGTGCCGGTCCACTCGCCGCTGGTCAGCTTGGGCAGATAGGTCGCCTTCTGCTCCGGCGTGCCATGGGCATGCAGGGCCTCGTAAGCGCCGTGGCTCAGGCCGGGGTACATGGTCCAGGCCTGGTTGGCCGAGTTCATCATCTCGTAAAAGGCCTGGTTCAGCACCAGGGGCAGGCCTTGGCCGCCAAACTCGGGGTCGCAACCCAGCGAGGGCCAGCCACCTTCCACATACTTGGCATAGGCTTCCTTGAAGCCCTTGGGTGGACGCACTTCGTGCGTGCTCTTGTCCAGCGTGCAACCCTCGGCATCACCGCTCAGATTCAGCGGCGCCAAGACCTCGGCCGCGAACTTGCCACCCTCTTCCAGCACGGCATTGATGGTGTCGGCATCGATGTCGGCATGGGGAGGCAAGGCCTTCAGCTGGTCCACCACATTGAGCACCTCGTGCATCACAAACTGCATATCGCGCAGCGGTGGGTTGTATTGGGGCATGTTTGACTCCGGGATGGTTGGGTGACGAAAAAATAAGGAAAAAAAATCAGCGCCGCTTCTTGGCGGCGGCTTGGCGTGCCCGGGCATCCGCGGCCAGGCCTTCCGGCGTGGCGTAGGACTGCACGGCGCGCTCGAAGCCCAGGCCGGCGCGAGCCAGGGCGCCAGGATTACGCAGGAAACGGGCGTCATGGTGAAGGGACAGGATCAGCCCATGCAGCTCAAACAGAATCTGCTCAACATCGGCGTCAGCATGCAGGTGTCCGGCCTTTTGCGCCAGCACAATCGCCTTGTGCAACGCAGCATGCCAAGCCCGCACCATGGCCACCAAGGCGTCGCGCACGGGGCCGGTTCGGTCATCGAATTCGACCGCGCCGCTGATGTAGATGCAGCCGGAGTCCAGCTCCAGCGAGACCCGCCGCACCCAGCGCTCGTACAAGGCCCGCAGGCGCGGCAGGCCGCGCGGCTCGCGGATGGCGTTGAAGAACACCTCCTCCTCGAACTTGGCGTGGTACTCCATCACCACGGCGATCTGCAGCTCCTCGCGCGAGCCGAAATGGGCGAACACGCCGGACTTGCTCATCTTGGTCACATCGGCCAGGGCACCGATGGACAGGCCTTCCAGGCCCATATGCGAGGCCAGGCCCAAGGCGGCCTCCAGGATCACGGCCCGGGTGTGCTGACCTTTCTGCAAAGACCGCACGCTGCGCGCCGGCTTGGGCGTCACCGCAGCGGCTGTATTCGCAGAAGATTTGGGGGGCAAGGTCGCTGACACAGGGTGGATCCGGAGCTGGCTGGCAAAGGGCGGAGTTAGGAGCGAATGAATTCGAGGCGGCGAATAATAAAACGAACGGTCGTTCTATTTTGCAGAAACTTTGCCAGCTTTGTCGAGCCCGCATGCTTTTTTGCCGGCTTTCTAGAGATGCCTGCCTAAGAGACGTTCGCCGTGCGCACCGTGCAGCCTCGGCGTCAGCGCCGGAACCTGAGCAAGACCTTTCAGTTTCTGCACGGACGGTGACAAGTCCTTGACCCCACAACCTCGCCCCGCCCGCCGCGTGGCGGCCAAGGCACAGCGGGTGCCGAAGCCACGCAGGGCCGGCAGCAAAACTTGAGTCAGCACGCACTCTTGCAGTACGCTCCTGCTTGGAGGTCAACGCCGTGGACGTGCTTCAACTGGATGTCTCTGGCCGGCCGCAGGCCTGGATCACGACCCGCGAAGCGGCCGTCATCTACGCCAGCGACGGCATCGCCTGGACCCTGGGCGAGCCCTGCCATGTGTTGCGCGGCGGCATGCAGCGCCGCACCGGCTCGCAATCGCGCATCGAAGTGCATCCCATCATCGCGGTGCGCGGCTCGGTGCCCAGCCGGGCCTGGCGCCAGTCACCTGCCCTCTCCAACCCCAAGCTGTTTGCCCGCGACCGCTATGTCTGCGCCTACTGCGGCCATCGCTTCCATGCCGACGAGCTGACCCGCGAGCACATCCAGCCCAGCTCGCGCGGCGGGCGCGACAACTGGATGAACTGCATCACCGCCTGCCGCGGCTGCAACGGCCGCAAGGGCAACCGCCTGCCCGAGGAGGCCCATATGAGCCTGCTCTACCTGCCCTATGTGCCGAATCTGCACGAGGACATGATTCTGCGCGGGCGCCGCATTCTGGCCGACCAGATGGAGTTCTTGCTGGCCAGCGTGCCGCGCTCCAGCCGCCTGTACGCCTGAGAGCTTGTAAATAGGACTTACGCAAAGCCGGTGCAGCAAGGCAGAGCGCCGAAGACAGTACACCTGGTACGGCGTGGCGCGCGAACGCAGCTGCGGCGGTTTTGCGTAAGTCCTGGTAAAGAATCCTTGGGCTGTCAACCTCGGCACAATGAGCCCCGTTGGGCAGCGGTCTGCCCAAGGAGAAATCGAATGCCCATCTTGATGAAGAAACTCGTGCTCGGCAGCTGTGTCGCAGCCCTTGCCGCCCTGAGCGCCTGCTCGACCAGCAGTCCCGATGTGATCAAGCGTGAAGACGCGCAGCGCATGTCGCAAATCCAGGACGCCACCGTGCTGTCCGTCCGCCCGGTGACGGTGGATGGCAGCCAGAGCGGCGTCGGCGCCGTCGCCGGCGGCGTGGTGGGCGCGGTGGCCGGTGCCTCGGTCGGTGGCCGCCGCGAAGGCCAGATCGTCGGTGTGCTGGGTGCGGTGGCCGGTGCCGTCGTGGGCAATGCGGTCGAGCGCAATACCACCCGCGAAGAGGCGGTCGAGGTCATCGTGCAGTTGCGCAACGGCGAGCGCCGCTCCGTCGTCCAGGCCAAGGGCAATGAGAACCTCAGCCCCGGCGAGGCCGTCATTCTGGTGAGCACCGGCGGCAAGACCCGCGTCAGCCGCGCTCCCGCCATCACGGCCCCCAGCGCCGCCTCGGCCAGCAATAACTGAGCATAAACACGGGCTGGCGCAAGGCCAGCCCGAGGGGTGCCGTGCAAGGCGGCATCGTCACAAGCGGCCAAGCCCGCCATTGTCAGGACCAGAAGCTGCGAAGCAGCCGGTCAAGGCCGTAAAAGCAAATATGACCCGGCCGCTATCGCCTACAAACAACAAAGCCCTAACGCAGCCACCCTGCTGACGGTTAGCGGTATTTTTTGGTTCTTGAAAATCCACCATTTTCGGCGTTAGCTTGCTAAATTAGGCCCTTATCCAAGCATCACTGACTGTGCGGTTAGTGAAACTGGTCTTCTCAAGTCCTGATACCCATGCCCAGCCAGCAGCTTGCTGCGGGGCCTGTCTTAGAAAGGCAGTGGATGAGTCGCCAAACGGGAGGAGATTTTGGGCCCTGCAGCCCGTCCATCGCGCTCGAAGCGGCGCGGTTTCTCGGTTTGCGCAGGGCCGCCCTTCGCCAGCAGACAGCGAGCCCGCAGCCATGAGCCCGCAAGCCCGCAAGGCGAAGAAGGAGGCGGCAGCCCTCCCCCTCGGTGCCGCGTTGATGAGCGAGGCCGTGATCCCCATCTGGGGCCGGCAGCTGGCGGCCATCCAGCACAGCGTGCAAGGCGGTACCGTGGAATTGCTGAGCAGTGTGGCCAGCATTCTGGGCCTGCAGGACCAGCTCAGCGCCGAGCTCAAGAACCTGCCACCCGATTCCCCTGCAACGCGGGCCTTGCAGCAGCTCAACGAGGAATTCCAGCAGCAATGCGAGCAAGCCTTGCGGGCGCTGCAATTCAGCGACCGCGTGGTGCAGATGATAGACATCCTCTACCAGGACACCGAACGCTTCTGCCAGCAACTGCCCGGCATGGCGCAAGCCACGGCCGCCGACGCCCAAGCCTGGCTGGACGCCTTGGAGACCCGCTACACCACCGACGAACAACGCCAGTTCCACCGGGGTGAGGACACCAAGCCGGCGCAGGACAACGTCGAGTTCTTTTAGGCCCTGCTTTATCTCTGACCCTTAGAACAGCAAGAGGACACCATGAGCAAAACCATTCTGGTCATCGACGACTCGGGGAGCTTCCGCACCGTGGTCAAACTGGCGCTGCAAAAGGCCGGCTACACCGTCATCGAGGCCGTTGACGGCCAGGACGCCATTGGCAAGCTGAGCGGCGCCAAGATCAATCTGATCGTCTGCGACGTCAATATGCCCAATATGGACGGCCTGACCTTTTTGCGCCATGTGAAGACGATGGCGGCCTATAAATTCACCCCGGTGATCA
Source organism: Roseateles oligotrophus (assembly GCF_014204525.1). Classification (GTDB taxonomy): domain Bacteria; phylum Pseudomonadota; class Gammaproteobacteria; order Burkholderiales; family Burkholderiaceae_C; genus Paucibacter_A; species Paucibacter_A oligotrophus_A. The sequence continues at coordinate 440,185 of NZ_JACHLP010000006.1, read as the reverse complement.
TGCTGACCACCGAGTCGCAGGAGGCCAAGAAAGCCGAGGGCCGCGCCGCCGGCGCCAAGGCCTGGATCACCAAACCCTTCCAGCCCTCGCAGCTGGTGGACGCCGTCAACCGACTCTGCGTCTGAAGCCTGGGTCGGGCTTGCCACGCAAGCCCGACGCCCAGAGCACTCGGCTAACTCATTAGTCCTGCGCCAGCGTCTGGCGCCACAAATTCCTGGAGGTCTCGATGACCGAAACGAATGCCAGTCTGTTCTCCCTGGCCCTGGGGCCGGAGATGACGATTGCCCAGGCCGCCGATGTCCACGGCTTGTTGCTGGAAACCGTGGGGCGGCTGGACGGCGGCCTCAGCCTGGATCTGAGCGCCGTCAGCGACTTCGACAGCACAGGCATCCAACTGCTGCTGGCCGCGCACAAGACCTTGCAGGAACGCGGCGCCGTGCTGCGGCTGCATGAGCCCAGCCAGGTGGTGCTGGCGGCGCTGCGCTGCTATGGCCTGGCGGCGGATCTGCAGCCCCAGGGCCGGGCCGCCGCGAGCGAGGGTTGAGCCATGTCCATGAATGACGATGATGCAGAGATCCTGGCGGTCGCTCGGGCCGGCTTCCTGGACGAGGCGCAGGAAATGCTGCGCCAATTCGAGCAAGGCCTGCTGGTGCTGGAAGAAGACCCCAGCGATTCGGAAAGCCTCAACGCCGCCTTCCGCGCCGCCCACACCATCAAGGGCACGGCCGGCATGTTCGGCTGCGATGCGGTGGTGAGCTTCACCCACGAAGCCGAGACCTTGCTGGAAGCCCTGCGCTCCGGCAGCCGCCAGCTCGATGAAGACGTGGTGGCCGCCTTGCTGGAGAGCCGCGACCAGATCGAGCTGCTGCTGGGCGAGGTTCAAAGCGGCGAGGAAGACCCGGGCGTCAAGGCCAGCAGCGAAGCGCTGGCGGCCCGTCTGCGCGCCCTGCTGGGTGCGACGGCGGCGGCCGCCCATGCACCGGCCGCCACGGCGCCCAGCCAGGCCCCCGCCACTGGCGCCCTGGGCGAGCCGGAGGACGGCGGCGGCGATGGCTGCTGGCATCTGTCCCTGCGCTTCGGCCATGAGGCCTTGCGCAACGGCCTGGACCCGCTGGCCTTTCTGCGCTACCTGGCCACGCTGGGCGAGACCCGGGCCTTGCGCTGTCAGACCGAGGCCATTCCCAATCTGGATGAGCTGGATGCCGAGGCCTGCTATCTGGGCTTTGAGCTGCGCTTCGACTCCAAGGCCAAGCGCGAAGATATCGAGCGCGTGTTCGAGTTCGCCCTGGAAGACAGCGATGTGCAGATCTTCGAGCCCGGCACCGCGCCCGCGGCTTTTGAAGAACTCGCCACCCGCCGCTGTGGCGAGGACCCCAAGGCTCGCGCCGCCCTGTTCCAATGCTGGCATGAGATGGGCATGCGCTTCAAAGTTCGGCTTGAGGTGGCCGCCGTCACCGCGGCCGAAACCGAAGCCGAAACCCCGCAAGCCATCCCCCACATCGAGCGCCGGGTCGGCCCGGCCGAAGAAGGCAAGACCCAGAAACGCAGCGACAGGCGCAGCGGCGAAGGCGAGCGCCGCGAGGGCGGGCGCGACCGCCGGGCCGGTGACGAGACCCGCTTTGTGCGGGTGCGGGCCGACAAGCTGGACAAGCTGATCGACCTGATCGGCGAACTGGTGATCGCCGGCTCGGGCGCCCAGATGATGGCCCACCAGGAGGCCTCGCCCCTGCTGGTCGAGGCCACCCAGCGGGTCATGGACCTGGTACAGGAGACCCGCGACGGCACCCTGGCCCTGCGCATGGTGCCGATTGGCGAGACCTTCGGCCGCTTCCAGCGCGTGGTGCGCGATGTTTCCAAGCAGCTGGGCAAGGAGGTCGATCTGGTGGTCACCGGCGGCGATACCGAGCTGGACAAGTCCATGGTGGACTCCATCGCCGACCCGCTAATGCATCTGGTGCGCAACAGCATGGACCATGGCCTGGAAACCCAGGAGGGCCGCATCGCCGCCGGCAAGCCGCCCATGGGGCGCCTGGCGCTGAACGCCTATCACGACGCCGGCGCGGTGGTGATCGAGGTCAGCGACGACGGCCGCGGCCTGGCGCGCGAACGCATCCTGGCCAAGGCGGTCGAGCGCGGCCTGATCGCCGAGGGTCAGGTCTTGCCCGACCACGAGGTCTGGCAGCTGATCTTCCACGCCGGCTTCTCCACCGCCGAGCAGGTCACCGATCTGTCGGGGCGCGGCGTCGGCATGGACGTGGTCAAACGCAATATCGAGGCCTTGCGCGGCAGCATCGCGCTGAGCAGCGAGGTCGGCCGCGGCACGCTGACGCAGATCCGCCTGCCCCTGACCCTGGCCATGATCGACGGCTTCCTGACCATGGTGGGCGGGGTCAACTATGTGCTGCCGCTGTCGGCCGTGGCCGAATGCATCGACGTGCCGGCCGAATGCGCGGCCCAGAACGAGCGCATCAGCGGCACTTTCGACCTGCGCGGCGAGGTGCTGCCCTGGCTGGACCTGGCGCGCTTTTACGGCATCAGCCCGGACACCTCGCGAAGGCGCAGCGTGGTCGTGGTGCGCGACGGCCAGACCCGCGTGGGCCTGATCGTCGACCGCCTGATGGGCGAGCACCAGACCGTGATCAAGCCGCTGTCGGCCATCTTCCAGCACCTCAAGGCCTTGGCGGGCTCCACCATCCTCGGCTCCGGTGACGTCGCCTTGCTGCTCGATGTATCCGGCCTGCTGAATGCGGCCATACGCAATGGCCAGCAAATCAGGCAGACGGGCACCGCCGCCTTTGCTCACGCCGTCCTCAAATCCTGAACGCAGAAAACTTCACAGGGTCAAACGCCATGAACAGTCTTCTCCGCAATATCAAGCTCTGGCAAAAATTTGTGCTGATCGGTTTGGTGGGCCTTGTGCTGGCCATCATTCCGGCCACCCAGCAGCTGAGGACCCTGATCGCCGATCAGCAGTTCATCAAAAAAGAGATCACGGGCCTGGCGCCGATCAAGGAAACCCAGCAACTGGCACGCGCGCTCCAGCTCCACCGCACCCTCAGCTCGCTGGTGCTCAGCGGGCAGAACATCAGCGCGATCGAACGCGCGCAGGCGCGTGAGCGGGTCCAGCAAGCCCTGCTCAAGGCCGGCCAGTCCCTGGAGGACCCGCAGTTCAGCAAAGCGGCGGCACGCATCAAGTCGGTCAAGGCCGAGTTCGAGCAATTGCCGAGCAAGCCGGAGGGCGCAGGAGCGGGGTCGGGCCTGTCAGACAATCTGCACCGCCACACCACGCTGATCGATCAGGTCAACGAGGCCACGCTGGACGTCGCCGACGCCTCCGGCCTGATTTTCGAACCGGATGTCGCCATCTATTACCTGGTGACGGTCGGCACCGACTTCATGCCCTCGGCCATGGAGAACCTGGCGCACATCCGCTCCCTGGGTGCGGCCCTGTACTTTGACAAGGCCACCGAATCCGAATCCCGCACCCTGCTGGCCGCCAACCTGGCGGCCGCCATGCACCAGTTCTCACGCGGTGCCGGGCAAATCGAGAACGCGATCGCAAACAATCCGGCGCTGCAGGAGCCCCTGGGCTCGGGCGTCAAGGAAGGCCGGCAAAGCCTGCTGGCTTTCGAAAAACTGCTCCGCTCCCAGGTGCTGAGCGGTGACAAGAACACGCTGCCGGTGAGCGAATTCCTCGCGCAAGCCAGCCGGATGATTGACATCCAGTTCAAGCTGATGGACCAGACCGTCGATGCCCTCACCACGTCCCTGAATCAGCGCGCCAGCCTGGTGCAACGCAGCCTCTGGACCAATGCAGGGGCCTTCCTGCTGCTGTTGGCGCTCGCCGTCGTTCTGATGATCGCCATCGTGCGTTCGATCACGCGCCCGTTGGCCAATGCCATGTCGGCCGCCGAGGCCGTGGCACAGGGCGACCTGAACTACCGCATCGAAGACAAGGGCCAGGACGAGGTCGCCGCGCTGCTGCAGAAGCTGGGCGTCATGCAGGGGAATCTGCGTGAGCGCGTGGCCAGCGATGCGGCCACCCTGGCCGAATCCAGCCGGGTCAAACAGGCCCTGGATCGCTGCTCGACCAATGTGATGATCGCCGGCGCAGACGCCCATATCGTCTATATGAATAGCTCGGTGCAAAGCATGATGCAGCGCAACGAGGACGAGTTGCGCAAGACCCTGCCCCAGTTCGACGCCAAGCGCTTGATGGGCCAGAACATCGACATCTTCCACAAAAACCCCTCGCACCAGCGCAATCTGCTGGCCGGCATGACGGGCGAGTACAAGACCCAGATCAAGGTCGGCGGGCTGAGCTTCTCGCTGATCGCCAACCCCATCATCGACGCCCAGGGCCAGCGCCTGGGCACCGTGGTGGAGTGGAAAGACATCACGGCCGAGTTGGCGGCGCGCGAACGCGAGCTGCAGCTGGCCTCCGAGATGTCGCGCATCAAGCAGGCGCTGGACATCTGCTCCACCAACGTCATGATTGCCGACCCGGACGGCAACATCATCTACAACAACGGCTCGGTGGCGCAGATGATGCAACGCAACGAGGCCGAGCTGCGCAAGGTGCTGCCGCAATTCGATGCTCGCCGCATCGTCGGCGCCAACTTCGACCAGTTCCACCGTAACCCCAGTCACCAGCGCAATCTGCTGGGCGGACTGAAGAGCGAGTACCGGACCGAGATCAAGGTCAGCTCCCTGACCTTCTCGCTGATCGCCAACCCCATCTTCGATGCCCAGCAACAACGCCTGGGCACGGTGGTGGAATGGAAGGACCGCAGCGCCGAGGTGGCGGCGGAACAGGAAGTCAGCACCATGGTGGACGGCGCCACGCAAGGGGACTTCGCCAACCGCATCGCGCTGGAGGGCAAGGAGCCCTTCTTCCGCATGCTGGGCGAGAAGTTCAATGCCCTGGTCGACACCGTCAGCGGCACCATCCGCGAGGTGCGGGCCGCCGCCGGCCAGCTGAGCAGCGCCTCGGACCAGGTCTCGCAGACCTCGCAATCGCTCTCGCACTCGGCCTCGCAGCAGGCCGCCAGCGTCGAGCAGACGACGGCCTCGCTGCAGGAGATGGCCTCCTCGGTCAAGCAAAACGCCGACAGCGCCAATGTCACCGACGGCATGGCCACCAAGGCGGCCAAGGAGGCCATGGATGGCGGCACGGCCGTGGGCACCACGGTCAACGCCATGAAGTCCATCGCCACCAAGATTTCCATCATCGACGACATCGCCTACCAGACCAATCTGCTGGCCCTCAATGCCGCCATCGAGGCGGCCCGCGCCGGCGAGCATGGCAAGGGCTTTGCCGTGGTGGCCGCCGAGGTGCGCAAGCTGGCCGAGCGCAGCCAGGTGGCGGCGCAGGAGATCGGCACCCTGGCCGGCTCCAGCGTGCAGATGGCCGAGAAGGCCGGCCAGCTGCTCAACAATATGGTGCCCTCGATCCAGAAGACCTCGGAGCTGGTGCAGGAGATCTCGGCCGCCTCGGGCGAACAGTCCGAGGGCGTGAGCCAGATCACCGCGGCCATGAACCACCTCTCCACCGCGACCCAGCAGACCGCCTCGGCCTCCGAACAGCTCTCGGCCACGGCCGAACAGCTGTCGGCCCAGGCCGCGCAATTGCAGGAGCAGATGGCCTTCTTCCGCCTGGCCGATGACCACGACTCCGGCGGCGCGCGCGCGCGCGCATCCAAGCATCGTTGAAGCGATCAAGGCCTGGACCCAGCTGCTCCGCATCGAAAGCCTGCCATGCGTACAAATCTGCCCGTCACCCAACAGGAATTCCTGCTCAGGGATGGCATGACCATCGTGTCACGCACCGACCTGAAAGGCCGCATCGCCTATATCAACGACGACTTCCTCGAAGCCAGCGGCTTCACCGAAGCCGAGTTGATCGGCCAGCCCCACAACATCGTCCGCCACCCGGATATGCCGGAAGAGGCTTATGCGGATATGTGGTCGGCACTGAAAAGCGGCCGCCCCTGGACGGGCATCGTCAAGAACCGCTGCAAGAACGGCGACCACTATTGGGTGGTGGCCAATGCCACGCCGGTCAAGGAGGGCGACTCGGTGGTGGCCTATATGTCGGTACGCACCCGGCCGACGCGCGAGCAGGTGGCCGCGGCCGAGGCCTTGTACCGCCGCTTCAAGGAGGGCCGGGCCGGCGGCTGGATCATCCGGGACGGCCAGGGCGTCAAGACCGGGCTGCTGGACAGCCTGCGCCAGTTCTCCGCCGGCCTGGGCCAGGCCGGCAAGACCGGCATGGCCGCCTCGCTGCTGACCGCAGGCGCTCTGCTAACGGGTTATGCCCTGCCCGCGTCCGACTGGCTGCTGGCGGGCGCAGGCCTGCTGCTGGCCCTGACCGGCGCCTGCAGCCTGGGGTTCATCACCCAGCGCTTGCGCCGCACCCTGGCGCTGGCCGGCGCCCAATTCGAGATGTTTGGCCAGGGCTGTTTTGACGGCGTGGTGCAAACCGAAGGCCGGGACGAGCTGGCGCGCATGATGCTTGCCCTCAAGCGGGTGCAGACCCGCCTGAGCTTCGAGTTCGCCGACACCCGCAAGCGGGCGGAAGAAGCCGAACGCATACGCCAGGCCCTGGACGTGGCGGCCACCAACATCATGGTGGCCGACACCGGCTACAACATCATCTACGGCAATGCCTCGCTCAAGGCCATGCTGAGCCATGCCGAGGACGATATCCGCAAGGATCTGCCGCGCTTCGGCGCCGCCAGCGTGATCGGCAGCAATATCGATGTCTTCCACAAAAACCCTGCCCACCAGCGCGGCCTGCTGGACCGCCTGAGCAGCGCGCATACCACCCGCCTGACGCTGGGCGGCCGCCGCTTCGACCTGATCGTCAACCCCGTGCTGGTGGGCGGTAAACGCCTGGGCACGGTGGTGGAATGGAAGGACATGACGGCCGAGCTGGCCGCGGCCGAGCGCGAGCAGAAGATGGCGGCCGAGAACGCACGCATACGCAGCGCGCTCGATGTGGCGGCGATGCCGGTGCGCATCTCCGACGATCAAGGCCTGATCGCCTATGCCAACGAGGCCTTGCTGAACATCTTGCGCCGCGACGAGGCGGCCTTCCGCGCCGACTTGCCCAGCTTCGACGCTCGCCAGGTGATAGGCGGCTCCATCGGCATGTTCTACAAAGATGCGGCGGCTGCGGTGCAGCGCATGCTCAGTCTGCAGGAGACCACCCAGGCCGCCATGGTGCTGGGCGGACGCAACTACGACGTCACCACCTCACCGATACGCGACAAAACGGGCCGTCTGATCGGCACCGTCGGCCAGTGGCAGGACCGCACCGAGCAGCTGGCGGCCGAGCAGGAATTCGACGCCCTGGCGACGGCCGCCAACGCGGGCGATCTGAGCCAGCGCATCCCCACGGCGGACAAGACGGGCTTCTTCAAGCAGATTGGCGACAAATTCAATGAGCTGATCGAGACCGTCAGCGGCACCATCCGCGAGGTACGCGCCGCGGCCGAGCAGCTCAGCAGCGCCTCGGACCAGGTCTCGCAGACCTCGCAATCGCTCTCGCACTCGGCCTCGCAGCAGGCCGCCAGCGTCGAGCAGACGACGGCCTCGCTGCAGGAGATGGCCTCCTCGGTCAAGCAAAACGCCGACAGCGCCAACCTCACCGACGGCATGGCCACCAAGGCGGCCAAGGAGGCCCAGGACGGCGGCGAGGCGGTCAGCCAAACGGCCGATGCGATGAAGTCCATCGCCACCAAGATTTCCATCATCGACGACATCGCCTACCAGACCAATCTGCTGGCCCTCAACGCCGCCATCGAGGCGGCGCGCGCCGGCGAACATGGCAAGGGCTTTGCCGTGGTGGCCGCCGAGGTGCGCAAGCTGGCCGAGCGCAGCCAGGTGGCGGCCCAGGAGATCGGCGCCCTGGCCGGCTCCAGCGTGCAGATGGCCGAGAAGGCCGGCGTGCTGCTGGGCAATATGGTGCCCTCCATCCAGAAGACCTCGGAGCTGGTGCAGGAGATCTCCGCCGCCTCGGGCGAGCAATCGCAAGGAGTTGGCCAGATCACGGCGGCGATGAACCATCTCTCCACCACCACCCAACAAACCGCCTCGGCCTCCGAACAACTCTCGGCCACGGCCGAGCAACTGTCGGCCCAGGCCGCGCAATTGCAGGAGCAGATGGCCTTCTTCCAACTGGTCGATGACAAGGCCTCCGGTGCCCCGCGCGGCAAGGGCGCCTCCTTGAACGGCCAAACCCGCGCGGCGGCCCCCCCCGGCAGCACCGGCGGAACAGGCGGCGGCAGCGTCAACGCGACCCGGGCGAGTTACGAGGCCCAGCAGCAGCAACGCAGCAGCGGCAGCAGCAGCAGCAGCCAGCAATTCAAGCCCGCCGCCGCGAGCGCCAAGCCGCGCGGCAGCGGCAACAGCAGCGCGGCCGGCGAAATCGATGAATCCTATTTCAAACGCTTTTAAGGAGCAGCCATGAGCACAGGACATGGCGCACCGGCGGACATCCTGCTCAGCGCAATCGCCGAGCATGCCAAGGACGGCCCGATGCAGCAACTGCTGCGCCTGGCCGTGGGCCGCGAGACCCTGGTCATCCCCATCGAGGTGGTGCGGGAGATTCTGGAGGTCGGCCGCATGACCCCGCTGCCGCAAACCCCGCCCTTTGTCCGCGGGGTGATGAATCTGCGCGGCGCGGTGGTGCCGGTGGTGGACCTGGGCGCCCGCTTCGGCCTGGGGCTGACCGAGCTGGGCCGGCGCACCGCCATCATCGTGGTCGAGGCCAAGGGCGATGAGGACTACGACCGCCTGATCGCGGGCGTGCTGGTCGACGCCGTCTACGAGGTGCTGGAGGTGGACAGCAAGCGCATCGAAGCGGCGCCCAATCTGGGCGTGGCCATCGCGCCGGAGTTCCTGGCCGGCATGGTCAATGTGCGGGGCAGTTATGCGGCCTTGCTGAATCTGGACCAGGTGCTGTCGCCCGCCGCCCTGTCGGCCCTGATGGCCGCACCTCAACCCGCCTGACGCTCGCCATGAGTTCACTCTCGCCCCAGTCATTCACAGCCATCACCGACCTGTTCCACCGCATCTCCGGCATCCGCCTCACCGAGGCCAAGCGCGCCCTGGTGCAAAGCCGGCTGCAAAAGCTGGCGGCCGACTCGGGCGAGTCCGATCTGAACGTTTTTGTGCAGAAGATGGTGCGCGGCCAGCTGTCCGAGGACATGCTGGTCAGCGTGGTGGACAAGCTCACCACCAATGAAACCTACTTCTTCCGCGAGCCGGCCCATTTCGAGGACCTGGCCCGGCGCGCCGGCGCCCACCGCGCTACTGGCGGTGCTGGCGGTGCCGGCGAGTTCCTGGTCTGGAGCGGTGCCTCCTCCTCCGGCGAGGAGGCTTACAGCATCGCCATGGTGCTGGCCGACAAGCTGGGCACGGCCCCCTGGACCATCCACGGCACCGACCTCTCCACCACCGTGGTGGACAGCGCCCGCCAAGGCCTCTACCCCATGGAGCGGGCGCGCGACACCAGCAAGGACTATCTGCGCCGCTTCTGCCTGCGCGGCGAAGGCCCTTACGAGGGCCAGCTGCTGATCATGAAGGAGCTGCGCGCGCGGGTGAAGTTCCAGTGCGCCAACCTGATGCAGCCGCTGCCGGCCCTGCCCTTGTTTGACGTTATTTTTTTGCGCAATGTGCTGATCTACTTCGATGCCTCCGCCAAGCGCGCCATCGTGGAGCGTGTGATCGAAAGGCTGAAGCCGGGCGGCGTGCTCTACCCCGGCCATGCCGAATCCCTGGCGGCCCTGGACCTGCCGCTCAAGGCCATCGCGCCGGCGATCTACCAACACGCATGAATGCAGGGTGAGCCCCATGAACAGGCCCTTCAGCAATCTCCCGCCGCCGCGCCTGCCGGCCTTGAACAGCAGCCAGCAAATCATGAATCTGATGCCCGGCCAATGGCATTTCGGCCAGGGGGCGCTGCTGCGCACCTTGCTGGGCTCCTGTGTCGCCATCACGCTCTGGCATCCGGGCAAGCAATGGGGCGGCATGTGTCACTACCTGCTGCCCTCGCGCATCAATCGAGGCCAGGCCGCCCTGGATGGCCGTTATGGCGACGAGGCGATCGAGCTGCTGGTGCAGGCGCTCAAACGGACGGGCAGCAAACCCGCCGACTATCTGGCCCACCTCTACGGCGGCGCCGACACCATGCCCGACGGCATGAACGTCAAATTCAATGTGGGCCAGCGCAATATCGAACAGGGCTGGGCCTTGATCGACCAACACGGCTTCCAGCTGCAAGACGTCGACGTCGGCGACAACGTACCCCGAACCGTCTCCCTGGACCTGCCCAGCGGCAAGGTCGAGGTCAAGCGCGGCCAAGCCAGCAAATGAGCCCGGAGTGAGCGCCATGAGTCAAGCCCTGCGTGTTGCCGTGATCGACGACTCGGCCGTGGTCCGCAAACACCTGAGCGGCCTGCTGGAGGCGGCCGGCATCCAGGTCCTCATGACCGCCAGCGACCCGCTGTTCGCCTGGCCCAAGCTGCAAGCCAACTGGCCGGACGTCATCGTGCTCGATGTCGAGATGCCGCGCATGGACGGCATCAGCTTTCTGCGCCAGCTGATGCGCGAGCACCCCATGCCGGTGGTGATGTGCTCGACCCTAACCGAAGCCGGCTGCGAAACCACCATGCAGGCCCTGGCCGCCGGCGCCGTGGGCTTTGTCACCAAGCCCAAGATCGGCCTGCGCGATTTTCTGGAAGACCCGGGCAATGGCCTGGTCGGCATGGTGCGCGCGGCGGCCAAGGCCAATGTGCGGGCCCTGCCCATCGCCGGCGGGTCTCAAGCCAGCTACAACGCCGGCAACCCCGCCGCCTTCGCCAGCAATCTGGCCATGGCCGAGACCACCGACCGCGTCATCGCCTTCGGCAGCTCCACCGGCGGCGTGCAGACCATCGAGGCGGTGCTGCGCCAGCTGCCGCGCACCATGCCGGGCATCGTGCTGGTCCAGCATATGCCAGAGAAATTCACCCAGTCCTTTGCCGCCCGGCTGAACACCATGAGCGATCTGGAGGTGCTGGAGGCCAAGGACGGCGACCGCGTCATCAACGGCCGCGTGCTGGTGGCTCCCGGCGGCCGGCATATGCAGCTCAAGCGCAGCGGCGCCCAATATGTGGTGGAGGTGCGCGACGGCCCCCTGGTCAACCACCACAAGCCCTCGGTGGACGTGCTGTTCAAATCGGTGGCGCAATGCGCGGGCCGCAACGCCATCGGCGCCATCTTCACCGGCATGGGGGATGACGGGGCACGCGGCCTGCTGGAGATGCGCAAGGCCGGCGCCAGCACCCTGGCCCAGGACGAGGCCAGCTGCGTGGTCTACGGCATGCCCAAGGCCGCGGCGGATCTGGGCGCGGCCCAGCACATCGTGTCATTGACGGCCGCACCGGCCGCCCTGATCAAGCTCAGCGGCCTGGCGGGCTGATTGGCGCGCACTTCTTTATCCACAGCGCTGACGTACGGGCCGAGCGCCGGGCCGTTCCCAAGCCGGCCCGAGCTGGCGATGTGCTTGGCGGTCGATCCGCCAAGCATCGCCGTCCCCTTGGGGACCGACCAGGCTCGCCCGCGTTCAGCGGGGCGAGATTGGGCGAGGGGCTCACTTTCACTTCAGCGGATGACCTTGCCAATCACCTTCATCAACTCCAGCGGGCTGAAGGGCTTGATCAAATACTCGTCGGCACCGGCCTTCAGGCCGGCTTGGCGGTCGCCGTCCTGGCCGCGCGCGGTCAGCAGAATCACCTTGGTGCGCTTGAGTGCGGGGTCGGCCTTCACGCGCTGGCAGACCTGCAAGCCATTGAGGCCGCCGGGCATCATCACGTCCAGCAAGATCAGGTCGGGCCGGAAGCTGCCGGCCTTGCGCAGGCCCTCGTCGCCATTGGGCGACTCCTCGATTTCGTAGTCGTCGAACTCCAGCGTTACGCGGATAAGTTCCCGAATTTCCTCTTGATCTTCAACGATGAGAATTTTCTTCACGATGGCGACCCCTGAAGGCATTTGATAACGCTGCGCCATGATGCCTCAGCACAGGCGCACGGTGTACAAATTTGCACCAGGAAAACGAATTCCATGCACATAAATACAGGCGAATTTACCTGGCGTTTATGCATCAAGAACGCGATGATTACTCCGAAGTAACGATGTGAGCACTCGGCATCTTGCTACACCTCTTGCCAAGACATAACGTCGATTTGCATAGCCCACAGCGCCGAGTGCCGACGATGAATTCGCTGAACCTAGAGGATGCTCCGTCGCATGAATACCCATCCCGCTCTGCTCAACAGCAACAAGAGTCAGGACATCACCATCCTGCTGGTGGTATTGCTCAACGCCATCCTGGCGCTCGGCCTGGGCTACTACACCCAGGCCCTGCCGCTCGCGCTCAAGGTCGCCCTGCCCTGCCTATTGCTGGCGGGCTTGAGCTACCGCTATGTCGGCGGGCGCATCAGCAGCCGTCTGGTGTTGGCGACGGTGCTGGTGGCCTTGGTCGCCTTGCAGCTGCAGCTGACCCAGGGTGCGACCAATATCCACGCCAATGTCTATGTGAGCCTGTGCCTGATGCTGTTCTACGGCGACTGGCGGGTGATCGCCTTCATGGGCGGCCTGCTGGGCCTGCATCAGCTGGGCTTCCAGGCTCTCAGCTCCGCGCAACTGCCCTTGTACGTGCACGGCACCGAGGGGCGCTGGGGCCAGGTGGCCGATCTGGGCTTCCTGGCGGTGCTCAGCACCTTCCTGATCCAGGGCGCCCGCCAGATGCAGCAGCGGGCGAACGAGCGTTTCGAGCTGGAATTCCTGGTCAATGCCATGGGTAAGGATGGCCCCATACGCCTCAATCTGGACTCGATCCGCACCGGCTCCAAGGTCGGCGGCCGCCTGAAGGATGTGCAAGGCCGCATGTCCTCGGCCCTGCGCCTGGTGCGCGAGGCGACCTTCAGCGTGCATGGCGCGGCCGAAGAGGTCGGCGCCACCAGCACCGAGCTGCTGTCACGCACCGACAAGACCGCCAACGGTCTGAAGGACGCGGCCATGAGCCTGGAGCAGATCACCATGATCGTGCAGGCCAGCGCACGCGCCTCCAAGGAAGCGCTGGACATGTCGCACGCGTCCTCGGCCATGGCCATCAAGGGCGGGGATGTGGTGTCGCAGATGGTCAGCGCCATGCAGGAGATCGATCAATCCTCGCGCCGCATCACCGACATCATCTCGGTGATCGACATGATCGCCTTCCAGACCAATATCCTGGCCCTGAACGCAGCGGTGGAAGCGGCCCGCGCCGGCGAGCAAGGCCGCGGCTTTGCGGTGGTGGCCGGCGAGGTGCGCCGCCTGGCCGGCCGCTCGGCCGAGGCCGCCAAGGAAATCAAGACCCTGATCGCCGCCTCGCTGGAAACGGTGGAGCGCGGTGCCAAACTGGCCGATGTGGCCGGTGGCACCATGGTCGAGCTGGTCAGCTCGGTCAAACGCGTCGGCGAGGTCTTCGACAATCTGACGGCCGACAACTCCGAGCACGCTCAAGGCCTGGAAGTGGTGGCCGCCTCGGTCAAGGAGCTGGACGAGGTGACGCGGCAGAACGTCCATGTGGCGGAGCGCTCCGGCGAGATCGCCCATGAGTTGCTGGGCCAGTCGGTGGCCTTGGCCGAGGTGCTCAGCACCTTCCGCCTGGGCGACGATTCGGCGGTGACCGAGTTCCTCAAATCGGCCCGCTCCGCCGTCGAGGCCGCCGCCCAGGCACGTGCCCAGATGGCGTCCCGCAGCGTCTCGGCCGCGAGCGAAGCCGGCGGCGGCTCCAATATCGACTTCTTCTGAAATGGCGTACTGCGCCCCTGGAACACTTTTTTACACAATGTATCGCCACTGCGACGAAGCGCATTTAGCGTGAAAAAGCAGGGACTTCACCGAGTCTTGAAGGGGAAAAATATTCGGCGCTCGGTTTAAAGTGCCGGGCTGAGGCTCGGCATGGCTGGGCGCTTTGTGCACTATCTTTTCAATTCGGAATCTTGTCGCCCGCGATGATTTGAGATTGGTGTCAAGCCGCCCGCCCGCTGGAGCTGCCCTCAAACCATCGCAAGCCCGAGAGACCCTGTGGAACCCACCTTGGCCGAGCCATCTCAGTCCGCCCTGTCCGGCGTCGCCCGCATGCTCGTCCATGCAGGCAGGATGCAGCCCAAGCAGGCCGAGGATCTGATGCGCCAGGCGCGCGAGAAGAAGATCAGCTTCGTCAACGCCGTCGTCGGCGCGGGTCTGGTGAGCTCGGCCGATCTGGCCCACACCCTGTCTACCGCCCTGGCCGTGCCCCTGCTGGATCTAGCGGCCATGGATGCCCAGCGCATGCCGCACGACATCGTCGATGCCAAGCTGGCCAATCAGTATCAGATCGTGGTTCTGGGGCGGCGCGGCAGCCGCCTCTTCATCGGCGGCGCCGACCCCACCGACCAGGACGTGGTGGAACGCATCAAATTCGCCACCCAGCTGACGCCGGAATGGGTGATCGTCGAGTACGACAAGCTCAGCCGCATGCTGCAAGGCTCGGCGGCCAGTGCGGCCGAGGCGCTGGAGTCCATGTCCGGCGAGGACTTCGACTTCGACATCGCCGAAGAAGACGCCGCCCCGCAGCAAGAAGCCGCCGAACTGGGCGATGTGGAAGACGCGCCGGTGGTGCGCTTCCTGCAAAAAATGCTGGTGGACGCCATCAATATGCGCGCCTCCGACCTGCATTTCGAGCCCTACGAATACCACTACCGGGTGCGCTTCCGGGTCGACGGCGAACTGCGTGAGATCACCCAGCCGCCCATCGCCATCAAGGACAAGCTGGCCTCGCGCATCAAGGTCTTGTCGCGCCTGGACATCGCCGAGCGCCGTGTGCCGCAGGACGGCCGCATGAAGCTCAAGTTCGGGGCCAAGGCCATCGATTTCCGCATCAGCACCTTGCCCACCTTGTTCGGCGAGAAGATCGTCATCCGTATCCTCGACCCCTCCTCGGCCAAGCTGGGCATCGACGCCCTGGGTTACGAGAAGATCGAGAAGGAACGCCTGCTGGCCGCCATCTCCCGGCCCTACGGCATGGTGCTGGTGACCGGGCCCACCGGCTCGGGCAAGACGGTGTCGCTCTACACCTGCTTGAACATCCTGAACCAGCCGGGCGTCAATATCTCCACCGTCGAGGATCCGGCCGAAATCAATCTGCCCGGCATCAACCAGGTGAATGTGAATGACAAGGCGGGCCTGGGTTTCTCGGCCGCGCTGAAGTCCTTTCTGCGCCAGGATCCCGACATCATCATGGTGGGCGAGATCCGCGATCTGGAGACGGCCGATATCGCCATCAAGGCCGCCCAGACCGGCCATATGGTGATGTCCACCTTGCACACCAATGACGCGCCCAAGACGCTCAGCCGCCTGCTGAATATGGGTGTGGCGCCCTTCAATATCGCGTCCAGCGTCTTGCTCATCACCGCCCAGCGCCTGGTGCGCCGCCTGTGCGAGAACTGCAAGGCGCCGGCCGACTACCCCCGCGAGGCTTTACTTCGTGCCGGTTTTGCCGAAGAAGAGCTGGATGGGAGCTGGAAGCAGTACCGTGCCGTGGGCTGCTCCAGCTGCAATAACGGTTACCGCGGTCGCGTCGGGCTCTACCAGGTCATGCCCATCACCGAGGCCATACAGCGCATCATCCTGGCCGAAGGTTCGGCCATGGACATCGCGGTGCAGGCCCGGCTGGACGGCGTACGCGATTTGCGCCAGTTTGGCCTGGTCAAGGTCAAGCTCGGGGTGACCACGCTGGAAGAAGTCCTGGCCGCGACCAATGAATAATCCGGGCCGCGCCACGACGCGTGCCCCATGGAGGTGATATGGCAACAAGCAGCGCGGCCACGGCCAAGCGTGTGACCGAGTACACATACGAGTGGGAGGGCAAGGACCGCAATGGCAAGCTGGTGCGGGGCGAGCTGCGCGCCGGTGGCGAGGCCGTGGTCAGTGCCACCCTGCGTCGCCAGGGCATTCTGGTGGGCAAGGTCAAGAAGCGCCGTGTCAGCGGTGGCAAGTCCATCACACAAAAAGACATCGCCGTCTTCACCCGCCAGCTGGCCACCATGATGCGGGCCGGCGTGCCCCTGCTGCAGTCCTTCGAGATCGTCGGCCGCGGCAGCACCAACCCACGCCTGACCCGGCTGCTGAACGATATCCGCCAGGACGTGGAGACCGGCACCAGCCTGTCCACCTCGCTGCGCAAACACCCCATGTACTTCGACGCGCTCTACTGCAATCTGGTCGAGGCGGGCGAGGCCGCAGGTATCCTGGAAGCCTTGCTGGATCGCCTGGCGATCTACCAGGAGAAGACGGTCGCGCTGAAGAACAAGATCAAATCCGCCCTGACCTATCCGGTGGGCGTCTTGGTCGTCGCCTTCATCGTGGTGGCGGTGATCATGATCTTCGTGGTGCCCGCCTTCGAGGATGTGTTCAAGTCCTTCGGTGCCGAACTGCCCGCGCCCACCTTGATGGTGATCGCCATGTCCAAGTTCTTTGTGGGCTATTGGTGGATCATCTTCCCCAGCATCTTCGGCGCCATCTACTTCTTCTTCCAGAGCTGGAAGCGCTCGGTCAAGATGCAGCACACCATGGACCGCCTGTTGCTGAAGGTGCCCATCTTTGGCGATCTGCTCTACAAGTCTGCCGTGGCACGCTGGACCCGCACCCTGTCCACCATGTTCGCCGCCGGCGTGCCCCTGGTGGAAGCGCTGGACTCGGTGGGCGGCGCCTCCGGCAATGCGGTGTTCGCCGAGGCCACCGAGAAGATCCAGCGCGATGTCTCCACCGGCACGGCCCTGACCACCTCCATGACCAGCACCGGCATCTTCCCCACCATGGTCTTGCAGATGGCGGCCATCGGCGAAGAGTCGGGCTCGCTGGACCATATGCTGTCCAAGTCCGCCGAGTTCTACGAGGACGAGGTCGACGAGGCGGTCAAGGCCCTGTCCAGCCTGATGGAGCCCTTCATCATCGTCATCCTGGGCACCGTCATCGGCGGCATCGTGGTCGCCATGTATCTGCCCATCTTCAAGCTGGGCCAAGTGGTCTGAGCCTGCACAAGAAAATCTATGTCGTCTGCGGAATTCGAATTTCTTCTCTCGCCCTATGTGCTGGGCCTGCTGGGCCTGTGCGTGGGCAGCTTTCTCAATGTGGTGGTACACCGCCTGCCCCTGATGATGGAGCGCCAGTGGCTGCAGGACGCGGCCCAGACCCTGGGCGATGCCGAGGCCCTGGGCCGCGTGGCCCAGCTGCCCATGACCGAGGCCGACAAGCTGGCCCAGTCCGCCAGCAAGCTGGGCGAGCAGTTGGAGAAACTCCCCGCGCTGGGCATCGCCATGCCGCGCTCGCGCTGCCCGCACTGCGCCCATGCGCTGGCCTGGCATGAGAATCTGCCCCTGCTGGGCTGGCTGCGCCTGGGTGGCAAATGCTCGGCCTGCAAGGCCCCCATCGCCAAACGCTACCCGCTGATCGAGCTGGCCACCGGCCTAATGTTTGCGGCCCTGTCCTGGCATTTCGGCCCCCAGCCCACGACCCTGCTCTGGTGCGGTTTTGCCGCCGCCCTGCTGGCCCTGGCCGCCATCGATTGGGACACCACCCTGCTGCCCGACGCCATCAACCAGCCCCTGCTCTGGGCCGGCCTGGCCGCCGCCCTGCTGGGCCTGACGATCCCGCTAACTGCTTCGCTCACCGGCGCCCTGGTCGGCTATCTATCCCTCTGGTCCATCTACTGGCTGTTCAAGCTGCTGACCGGCAAGGAGGGCATGGGCTATGGCGACTTCAAGCTGCTGGCCGCGCTAGGTGCCTGGCTGGGCTGGCAGATGATTCTGCCCATCGTACTGGGTGCTTCGCTGATCGGCGCCATCGTCGGCATCGCCATGAAGATGAACGCCCAGCTGCGTGAAGGCCGCTACGTGCCCTTCGGCCCCTTTCTGGCCGGCGGCGGCTTTGTCGTGCTGTTCGCCGGGCCGGAGCGAGTGCTGGGCTGGCTGGGCTGGGCATGAAGATTGGCCTGACCGGCGGCATCGGCAGCGGCAAGAGCACGGTGGCCCGCTGCTGGGCCGAGCTGGGCGCCTGCCTGATCGACACCGATGCGATCGCCCGCAGCCTGACCCTGGCACAGGGGGCGGCCATGCCGGCCATCGCCAAGGAATTCGGCCCGCAGGCCCTGGATGAAAACGGCGCCCTCGACCGCGCCTGGATGCGTCAGCAGGCCTTTGCCGCCCCCGGTGCCAACTCCGATGTAAAGCGCAGGCTGGAGGCCATACTCCACCCCCTGATCGGCGCGCTGACGCAGGAACAGGCCATGGCCTCCACGGCCGCCGTCATCGTCTTCGACGTGCCCCTGCTGGTGGAGTCCGGCCGCTGGCGCCAGCGGGTGGACAAGGTGCTGGTGGTGGACTGCGAGCCCGAGACCCAGATCGCCCGGGTCATCGCACGCAATGCCTGGACCCGTGAGGCCACCTTGGCCGTGTTGCAGCAGCAAGCCTCGCGCAGCCAGCGCCGCGCCTGTGCCGACGCCGTGCTTTACAACGAGGCCGTCACGCCGGACGAGCTGAAACAGCAAGTCCTGACCCTCGCACGGCATTGGACTTGATCGATTTCAGGGCCCGTCGCTGCAAATCTCGCTCCCGCTGCGGCAAGCACAGGCTCTGGCTGTGAAACAATCGGACCACATCGCGCAGCACCCCGGCTGACAACCGGCCAGGGACGCAGCACTTGGCCCCATCAATGCTGACCGACAGGAATGACCGCCTTGGTCCTCTACGAATACCCCTTCAACGAAAGCATCCGCACGATGCTGCGACTGGAGCATCTGTTCGACCGACTGGGTCAGCTGATGGAGCGCGAAACCCCGCTCGACCACCACTTCGCCCTGGTGACGATTTTCGAGATCATGGATGTGGCCTCGCGCGCCGACCTGAAGTCCGACCTGCTCAAGGAGCTGGAGCGTCACAAGGCCCAGCTGGCCAGCTACCGCGGCAAGCCCGGCGTCTCGGACGAGGCGCTGGACGAGGTCATCCGCCGCATCGACCATGCTTTCGACGGCCTCAACAAGCTGTCGGGCAAGGCGGGCCACGCCCTCACCGCCAACGAGTGGCTGATGAGCATACGCAGCCGCATCAGCATCCCCGGCGGCACTTGCGAATTCGATCTGCCGGCCTACTACACCTGGCAGCAATTCCTGCCGGTGCGCCGCCGCAAAGACCTGATGCAATGGACCGAAAGCCTGATGCCGCTGGCCGAGGCGCTGCAAGTGCTCTTGGGCCTGCTGCGTGACTCCGGCGCACCGCACAAGGTGGCGGCCAGCAACGGCCAGTTCCAGCAAAGCCTGCCCGCCGGCCGCGTCTACCAGCTGCTGCGCATGCGCATCGACCCCAGCCTGGGGCTGATCCCCGAAATCAGCGGACACCGCCTGATGGTGTCCATCCGCTTGATGCGGCAGGACGAAGACGGCCGCCTCAAGCCGGCCCAGCAGGACGCCGGTTTCGAGCTGACCCTGTGCGCCTGAAAGAGCCAACGATGAACAGCCCCCGTATCGTGCGCTGCCCCACCTGCGGTGGCGACAGTGTTTTTGCCCCCAGCAATCAGTGGCGGCCTTTTTGCAGCGAGCGCTGCCGCCAGATCGATCTGGGCGCCTGGGCCAGCGAGAGTTTCCGCGTCGAGACCACGCCGCCGCTGGAAGACCTGGACCCCGACGCCCTGCCTCCCGAACTACGCCAGTAAGCTGGCCAGCTGCCGTCTTGCCTCAGCGGCATCGCTGAACAAAATCGCCTGCCATCCCAAGGCCTTGGCGGCTTCGATATTGGCCGGGTGATCGTCCAGAAAGACGCAGCTCTGCGGCGTGACGCCAAACTGCCGGCAAGCCAGTTCGAACACCTCGGCACGGGGCTTGGACTGCTTGACCCGGCCCGAGAACACGCCGTCCTCGAACCACTCGTGCAGCGGAAAACTCTGTTCCAGATGCTCGGCATAGGGCTCGGGCATATTCGACAGGAAGAAGAGCCGGTGGCCCGCCTGCTTGAGCTGCTGGATCAGGGCCACGGTGTCGGGCAGAAGCTGCAACTCATCCGGCACGGCCGCCACCACCTGGGCCACCTCGGCCAGCGGCCAGCCGCTGCGTGCGGCGATGCGAGCCGTCACCGTGGGCGCGTCGATCAAACCCTGGTCGAAGGCACCCCAATCGCCGCCGTAAGCGGTGAAGAACTCGGCCGCCACGGCCGCGCCCTCGGTCTCGTTGGCCACCCGATGAGGCCAGACACGGGCGAGGAAGCTGGGCGGGTGCCAGCGGAACAGCACGCCACCAAAGTCAAAAACGATATTCAAGCTCATGGGAAACAAAACTCCGAAATGCAACCACAGAGGCACAGAGACACTGAGGAATGCAGCTTGCAGATCAGCTTCAACTCCGTGACTCTGTGGTTGCATCTTTTCTCCGCGAACGCCGGACGCCGCCAGAGGCTTGGGATGCTCATAGGATTTTTTGCAGCAAGCCGGCCGTCGAACCATCGAGGCCACCGGCATCACCATTGCTCAAACGCGGCAGCAGCTTGTTGCACAAGGCCTTGCCCAGCTCCACCCCCCATTGGTCAAAGCTGTTGATGCCCCAGAGCGCGCCGCAGACAAACACCCGATGCTCGTAAAGCGCGATCAGGGCGCCCAGGGAACGCGGGCTCAGCGCGTCCAGCAGCATCGTCGTGCTGGGGCGATTGCCCGGAAAACTGCGATGGCGGGCCAACACCTCGGGCGCCAAGGTCTTGGAGGCCGTGGGCGCCTGCTCCGTCAAGGCTTCTTCATAGCTCTTGCCCTGCATCAGGGCCTGCGACTGCGCTAGGCAGTTGGCCAAGAGCTTTTGATGCTGGTCCGCCAGGCCGCGGGCCAGCTCGCCCTGTACATGGGGGCCGAAGTTAGGTTTTTTGACGGCGATGAATTCCACCGGGATCACATCCGTGCCCTGATGCAGCATCTGGAAATAGGCATGCTGGCCATTGCTGCCCGCCTCGCCCCAGACCACCGGGCTGGTGGCATAGGGCAAGACCTGACCCTGCAAGTCCACGCGCTTGCCATTGCTCTCCATCTCCAGCTGCTGCAGATAGGCCGGCAGGCGCTTCAGCCCTTGGTGATAGGGCGCCACGCTGCGGCTCGTGAAGCCGTGGAAATTGCGGTACCAGACGTCCAGCAGGCCCAGCAGCACCGGCGCATTGCGCGCCAACGGCGTGTGGGCGAAATGCTCGTCCATGGCATGGGCGCCGGCCAGCAGGCTGCGGAAGTTCTCCGCCCCGATGGCGATGGCGATGGGCAGGCCGATGACCGACCACAGCGAGTAACGGCCCCCCACCCAGTCCCAGAAGCCGAAGGTGGTTTCGATGCCGAAGGCCGCCGCCGCCGCGGTATTGCTGCTGGTGGCGACGAAGTGGCGGGCCACATCGGCTTGCCTCATGCCGGCGGCCAGGAACCAGGCCTTGGCCGACAGGGCATTGGCCAGGGTTTCCTGCGTCGTGAAGGTCTTGGAGGCGACCACGAACAGCGTCGTCGGCGCTTGCAGATCACGCAGCACGCCGGCCAGATCATGGCCGTCCACATTGGAGACAAAGTGCAGCCTGAGCCCCGGCTGGGTATAGGCCTGCAAAGCCCCCACCACCATGGCCGGGCCCAGATCGCTGCCGCCGATGCCGATATGGACCACATCGGTGATGCCGCTGCGGGCCGTGTCGCGCACGCTCTCGGCATAGGCCAGCATGGCGCTCAGAGAGGCTTGCACGGCCTCGCTGTGCAAGCCGGCGCCCGCCGGCGCGCGCAGAGCCGTGTGCAGGACGGCGCGACCCTCGGTCAGATTGACGGGGGCGCCGGCCAGCAAGGCATCGCGTTGTGATTCCAGCCCGCAGTCGCGGGCCAGTTGCAAGAGCAGGTCCAGCGTCGGCGCGTCGATGCGGTTCTTGGACAGGTCCAGAAACAGCTCGGGCGCCGCCACGCTCCATTGCGCGAAGCGATCGGCCTCGGTCGCGAAGGCCTGCCGCACATCAAAGTCGCGGCCGCTGGCATTGAAATGCGCTTGCAACAGTGCCCAGTGCGGGCTTTGATCACAACGCGAAACTCCCATGGTGCTTAACTCGCAATCATCTGATCCAGTTTGGCCGAGTCGATGGCAAACAGGCGGATGCCTTCGGCCAGCTTCTCGGTGGCCATGGCATCCTGGTTGAGGGCGAAGCGGAAGCCCGCTTCGTCGAAAGAAACGTGGGCGATATCGGCCTGGGCCGCGGCCGCAGCGTCCAGGGCGCGCGGCAGGGCGGCGTCCAGGGCCTGCAGCTGGCTGAGCAGATCGGGGCTGATGGTCAGCAGATCGCAGCCGGCCAGGGCCTGGATCTGGCCCACATTGCGGAAGCTCGCACCCATGACCTCGGTCTTGATGCCATGCTTCTTGTAGTAGTTGTAGATCTGCGTGACCGACTTGACGCCCGGATCATTGGCGCCCGACTGGGCCGCCTCGTCCCAGGCCGCGCCGGCGCTCTTTTTGTACCAGTCGTAGATGCGGCCGACAAAGGGCGAGATCAGCTGGATGCCGGCCTCGCCGCAGGCCACGGCCTGGCAGAAGGAGAACAGCAGGGTCAGATTGCAGTGGATGCCCTCGCGCTCCAGCTCGGCGGCGGCCTGGATGCCTTCCCAGGTGGAGGCGATCTTGATCAGCACGCGCTCACGGCCCACGCCGGCAGCCTCGTACAAGGCCATGATGCGGCGGGCGCGGGCGACGGTGCCGGCCTTGTCAAAGCTCAGGCGCGCATCGACCTCGGTGGAGACGCGGCCGGGCACGACCTTGAGGATCTCCAGACCGAAGCGCACCAGCACCTGGTCGACGATCTCGTCCAAAGGCTTGGCGCTGTGGGCGGCCACCGTGTCCTTCAGCAAGGGCGCGTAGTCGGGCGACTGCACGGCCTTCAGGATCAACGAGGGGTTGGTGGTGGCATCGCGCGGCGCGAACTGGGCCAGTTGCAGGAAGTTGCCGGTGTCGGCGACCACGGTGGTGAGGGATTTGAGTTGCTCGAGTTGGTTCATGGCAGGCGCGATGACAAAGAAAGAGAAAAAGGCAAACCCGTATTAGAACCGTTTCCCTGCAGCGGCCTGGCGGCGGCAGGGCCGGCCATGGGCTGTCGAGAGGAGGTGGGTTACAGCTCTGCTTGTCAAAAATCTCCCATGAATCTGTGGTGGATGAGGCCTCGGATTGACCGAATCAAGAAACTCCGGCATCATGATTCCAGAAACTTTGTTACATCGCAAACTCATTTTGCTCATCCCCGTCTGCCGCGGCAGACACCCGAACATTTCCATCAAGGCCCAGCTCCATGTCTTTTGATCTCGTTTTCTTCGGCGGCACCGGTGATCTCACCTGGAGAAAGCTGATGCCCGCGCTGTTCCAGGCCTTCCGCCACGGTAAGCTGCCCGCCAACGGCCGCATCCTGGCGGTGGCCCGCGACGAGATGACGGACGAGGCCTATCGCGAATGGCTGAAGGCCCGCTTCCGGGAGGTGGACGGCTCCAAGCGCCCCAGCGATGAGGAGTTCGAGAGCTTCGCCGCCCTGCTGCACTACCGCCGCATGGACCTGTCCCAGCCCGAGCATTACCAGCGCCTGAAGGACTGGCTGGCCGAGCGCGCCGCTGACACCGTCGTGCTCTATCTGGCCACCAGCCCGCATCTGTTCACCCAGATCTGCCAGCAGCTGGGCAGCGCCGGCCTGAACCACGAGCGCGTCCGCGTGGTGCTGGAAAAACCCCTGGGCCATGACCTGGCCAGCGCGCAGGAAATCAACCAGGTGGTGCGCTCGGTGTTCAAGGAGGAGCAGGCCTTCCGCATCGACCATTACCTGGGCAAGCCCTCGGTGCAGAACCTGATGGCCCTGCGCTTCGGCAATGCCTTGTTCGAACCGCTGTGGCGGCGCGAGAGCATCGCCAATATCCAGATCACGCTGGCCGAGCGCCTGGGCGTGGGCACGCGCGGCGGCTTTTACGACGGCACCGGCGCGCTGCGCGACATGATCCAGAACCATGCCCTGCAGCTGCTGACCATGATTGCCATGGAGCCGCCCTCCAGCAACGATGCCGACGCCATCCGCGACGAAAAGCTCAAGGTGCTGCGCTCGCTCAAGCCCTTCACGGCCGAGAGCGTGGCCCGCGATGTGGTGCGCGGCCAATACCGGGCCGGCGCCATCGAGGGCCAGGCCGTGCCCGGCTATCTGGACGAGGCCAAGGTGCCGGCCGACAGCCATTGTGAAACCTTTGTGGCCCTGCGCACCGAGGTGCAGAACTGGCGCTGGGCCGGCGTGCCTTTTTACCTGCGCACCGGCAAGCGCCTGGCCGAGCGCGATGCGCAGATCGTCATCAACTTCCGCCCCGTGCCCCACCCCATCTTCCCCGGCACCAATCAGGCCAATCGCCTGGTGATCAAGCTGCAGCCCGAGGACGGGCTGGAGCTGCAGTTGCTGGCGGCCAAGGGCGGCGCCCACGGCGAGGCGCTGACGCCGGTCTCGCTGGACCTGGACTTCGACAAGGCCTTCGCGGCCAACCGCGTCGGCGCTTACGAGCGCCTGCTGCTGGATGCCATCGCCGGCCGCCTGAACCTCTTTGTGCGCAGCGACGAGCAAGAGCAGGCCTGGCGCTGGGTGGAGCCGGTGCTGGACGCCTGGGCCCAGGACGATGCCGGCCCGCGCCCCTATACCGCCGGCTCCTGGGGACCGGCCGCGGCCAGCGCCCTGGTGGCACGCGATGGCTTTGCCTGGGGGGAAGAAGAGTGAGCATTCTCGAGCGCGTGAAAGCCGCCATGCCGGCCCTGCCGCCGGCCGAGCAGCGCGTCGCCAAACTCTTGCTGAACGACGCCCGCGCCTTCGCCAATCTGCCGGTCAGCGAGCTGGCCGACCGCGCCCATGTCTCCAAACCCACGGTGGTGCGCTTTTGCCGCAGCGTGGGTTATGACGGCCTGGCCGATTTCAAACGCAAGCTGGCCGGCAGCGTCAACGAGGGTGTGCCCTTTGTGCACCGCGCGGTGGACGAGGACGACAAGCCCGGCGACCTGATCGTCAAGGTGGTGGACAACGCCGTGGCCGCCCTGCTGCACTACCGCAACGACGCCGCCAGCCATGCTTTTGAGCGCGCCATCAACGCCCTGGCCGAGAGCGCGCGCAACAACCGGCGCATCGAGTTTTTTGGCGTCGGCAACTCAGGCATCGTGGCGCAGGACGCGCAGCACAAATTCTTCCGCTTGGGCATCAACACCGCAGCCTGCAGCGACGGCCATGTGCAGCTGATGAGCGCCACCATGTTGCAAAGCGGGGATTGCGCCGTCGTCATCAGCAATTCCGGCCGCAGCCGCGACCTGCTGGATGCCGCTGAAATAGCACGTAAAAAAGGCGCCACCACCATCATCATCACGGCCAGCGGCTCGCCGCTGGCGGCCCTGGGCCAGAGCCAGGGTCAGATCCTGCTGGCGGTGGACCACCCGGAAGACTATGACCGCTACAGCCCCATGGTCTCAAGGCTTTTGCACTTGACGGCAGTGGACATCCTGACCACCGGCGTGGCCCTGCGCCTGGGCCAGACCCTGAGGCCCATGCTGCAGGAGATCAAGCGCAATCTGCGCAGCAAGCGTTACGCGAGTTGAGCACGGACGGGGCGCTACCCACCCGAGGGCAGCAGCTCGGCCACGCCGTAAACCCGGGCCAGCTCCTGCAGCTTGGCCGGCACCTCGTGCAGCTGCAGCTGCACGCCCTCCCGGGCGCACAGGCGGGCGGCGCTGATCAAGAGCGTTAGCACGCCGGAATCAAAGTCTTGCAGGTCCGCCGCGCTGATGCGCAGCTGCGCGCCGGCGGCGCTGCGCACCTGCGCGGCCTCGACCCGCAGGCTGGCTTGCAAGGCCGTCCACAACGTGGGCAGCTCATGCAGGCGGACGGAGGCGGGCAGCTTGAGCATCGCCCCGGGCCTCAGGCCTTGCCGCCGGCCGCGGCCTTCTGGTTTTTGTCGGCCAGGGTCTTGATCAGGCCGTCGATGCCATTGGCGCCGATCTCTTGCGCAAAGCTGTTGCGGTACTGGTCGGCCAGCCAGATGCCCAGCACATTGACGTCGTAGATCTTCCACAGGCCGGCGGACTTCTCCAGGCGGTAGTCCAGCTGGATGGGGTCACCCTTGCCGCGGATCTCCGTCTTCACCACCACCTCGGTGTCGTCGGCGCCAGCACGCAGGGGCTTGAGCGCAATGGTCTGATCCTTCACCTGGGTCAGCGCACCAGCATAGGTGCGCACCAGCAAGGCCTTGAATTCTTCCTGCAGACGTTGCTGCTGGACCGGCGTGGCCTGGCGCCAGAAGCGACCCACGGCCGAGGAAGTCATGCGCTGGAAGTTCACATGCGGCATGACCTTGGTGTCGACCAGGCTGATGATTTTCTGAATATCACCGGCTTGGATCGCCTTGTCGGACTTGACCGCTTCCAGGGTCTCCAGCGAGAGCTGGCGGATCAGCTGATCCGGTGCGGCATTGGCATCGGCGGCTTGCGCCGGCAGGGCCGCAGCCCAGATCAGGCCGGCGGCCAGGGTGGCGGAAAAGAGGCCACGCTTCAACAAAGCTCGTTTCGTCGCAATCATTGCTGTCTGCTCTTTCATTCAATCATGGGGAAGGCCCAGACTAGAACGCCACAGGCCTTGCTTCGGTTCACAAACGGGTCAATGACCGGCCTGGGGATTTTCTGCCGGCGGTTTCTCGGGCGTCAGCACCTCGAACTCATCGTCATCGCTGAAACTGCCGCGGCGCTGCAAATAGGCGTCGCGGTAGAAGGTGTATTTGTCCAGCGCAATGCCTTCCAGCATCTGGCTGGCGCGCAGGAAGTTGGCGCGCGCATTGATGGTCTGCAGGCTGTAGATCGCCACCTTGGCCGAGCCGTCCTTGAACACCAGCGAGGGCGAGGCCGCATAGTCCCAGGGCAGGGCCAGGCTGTCGCGCACCGAAGAGGGCCCGAACACCGGCCAGACGATGTAGGCGCCGGTACCCAGGCCCCAGCGGCCAAAGGTCTTGCCCAGGTCTTCACTCTTTTTTTCCAGGCCTACCTCGGTGGAGACATCGATCAGCCCGCCAAAGCCCAGCACGGTATTGACCGCGAAGCGCATGCCCTGCTCCACCCCGGCCTTCAAGCGCCCTTGCAAAAAGAGATTGATGGTGGACCAGGCGTCGTTGACATTGCCAAAGAAGTTGTCGATGGACAGACGGATGGGCGCGGGCACGATCTCGCTATAAGCCTTGGCAACCGGCACCAGCACATGCTCGTCCAGGGCGTCGTTGAAGCTGAAGACCTTGCGGTTCCAGGACTCCCAGGGGTCCAGCTTCTGGCCTGGCGCACCGGGGCCGCGCAGATTGGCGCAGGCACTCAGCAGCAAGGCCATGCACAGCAGCGCGAAGGCGCGCAGAACGGGGGCGAGGCGCGATCTCATGGCTTGGGCCCGGCCGCGCTGGAGCCGCTATCGGCCGCCTTGTTGTAGAGGAACTGGCCGATCAGGTTCTCCAGCACCACGGCGGACTGGGTCTGCTTGATGCTGTCACCGGCCACCAGATTCTTTTCATCGGCCCCCGGCTCCAGGCCTATGTACTGCTCGCCCAGCAGGCCGGCCGTCAGGATCTTGGCCGAGCTGTCCTTGGGGAAGGCCATCTTCTTCTGCAGATTCAGCGTGACCTTGGCCTGGAAGCTCTTGTCATCGAAATTGATGGACTCCACCCGGCCTATGACCACGCCCGCGCTCTTCACCGCGGCATTGGCCTTGAGGCCACCGATATTGTCGAACTTGGCCGTCACCTGATAGGTCTCGTCAAAATTCAGGCTCAGCAGATTGCCGGCCTTGAGCGCCAGGAACAGCAAGGCAGCGCCGCCCAGCAGGACAAAAAAACCGACCGCCGCATCATGTCGAGAGGCTTGCATGCCGTACTCCAAAAACTAGCTAATCCGAATAAAAAGAAAGGCGCAGGCCGCTCAGATGGAAAACATCATGGCCGTCAGCACAAAGTCCAGTGCCAACACCGCCAGTGATGAAACCACCACGGTCCGCGTCGTGGCCTGGGCCACGCCCTCGGGCGTGGGCTTGCAGGCATAGCCTTGCAACAAGGCCACAAAGGTCACGGTCACGCCGAACACCAGGCTTTTGACCACGCCGTTGCCGACGTCTGCCAACACATCCACCCCGCCCTGCATCTGCGACCAGAAGGCACCGGCATCGATGCCGATCAAGACCACCGCCACCAGCCAGCCGCCGATCACGCCAATCGCCGAGAACAAGGCCGCCAGCAAGGGCATGGCGATCACCCCGCCCCAGAAGCGCGGCGCCAGCACCCGGGTCAGCGGGTCCACGGCCATCATCTCCATGGCGGTCAATTGCTCGCCCGCCTTCATCAGGCCGATCTCGGCCGTCAGCGAGGTGCCGGCCCGGCCGGCAAACAGCAGGGCCGCCACCACCGGCCCCAGCTCGCGCACCAGGCTCAAGGCCACCAGCAGACCCACGGCCTCGGCCGAGCCATAGCGCTGCAAGGTGTAATAGCCTTGCAGCGCCAGCACAAAGCCGACGAACAAGCCCGACACACCGATGATGGACAGCGAGCGGTTGCCCAGAAAATAGACCTGGTCGCGCACCAGGCCAAAACGCAGCAAGGCCTGGGGGGAGCGCGCCAGGATCTGCGCCAGCAAACGCGCACCGGCGCCGATGCTGGCCAGTTGCATGCGCGTGGTCCGGCCCAGCTTGGCCAAGAAGCCGCTCATGCCCGCGCCTCCAAGCCGAAGTCCTGCATCACCGGCGCGGCCGGCTGATGGAAACGCACCGGACCATCGGCATGGGCGCCCACAAACTGCTTCACCAGCGGATCCTCGCTATGCCGCAACTCGTCCGGCGTGCCCTGGGCCACCACACGGCCGTTGGCAATCATGGCCACCTCGTCGGCGATGGCAAAGGTCTCATGCAAATCATGCGAAACAATGATGCTGGTCAGGCCCAGGGCATCGTTCAAATCTCGGATCAGCCGCGCCGCCACACCGAGCGAAATCGGGTCCAGGCCGGCAAAAGGCTCGTCGTACAAGACCAGATCGGGGTCCAGGGCAATGGCGCGCGCCAGCGCCACCCGCCGCGCCATGCCGCCCGACACCTCGGAAGGCATCAGATCGCGCGCGCCGCGCAAGCCCACCGCATTGAGCTTCATCAGCACCAGGTCGCGGATCATGGCCTCGGGCAATTGGGTGTGCTCGCGCAGAGGGAAGGCCACGTTCTCGAACACCGAGAGATCGGTGAACAGCGCGCCGAACTGGAACAGCATGCCCATGCGCCGACGCACGGCGTAGAGCTGATCGCCGCCCAGCGGCGCCAGATCCTGGCCATCGAACAAGACCTGCCCCTTGAAGGGCTGAAGCTGGCGGCCCAGCAAGCGCAGCACCGTGGTCTTGCCTCCTCCCGAGGTGCCAATCAAGGCCAGCACCTTGCCGCGCTGCAACTTCAGATTGACCGACTCCAAAATCACCCGCTCGCCATAGCCGCAGCTGACATCGCGCAGTTCGACCAGGGGGACTTGCCTGAGAGACGAGGGTGAATCGGATGGGGCCATGAAGCGATGGGGCTTGGGCCTGGGCCCAGAAAAGAAAGTCCGCATCATAGGGGAAAGCACGAATGCGCGCAGACCCCCAATAAATCACAGCTCTTGCAGGCTTGGCTGGCCCGCCGCTCAGCTTTCCGTCTGGCGGCCCGAAATGAGAGGAGGCGTAAGAGGCCGGCCCGGGCCGGCCTTGCAACCCTGCTATCTCTTGCTGTTTTTTGCCGCCATCAGACCAGTGGATGGAGCCCGGCGACAGACGGTCAGTGGTCTTTGCAAAAAAATTAAACAATTCTGCCCAATACGGAGCCCTTCCCATGCGCATCAATTCGTCCACCCGTCGCCCCCCCGCAAACGCCGGCTTCACCCTGGTCGAAGCCATGATCACGGTCGCCATCATTGCGATTCTTGCTGCCGTCGCCCTGCCCTCTTATCGCGACTACACCACACGCGGCAAGCTGACCCAGGCCTATAGCACCTTGGCCGGCCTCGGGGTGAGCATGCAGCAGTACTACCAGGACAACCGCAACTACACCAATGCCTGCGCGGTTACCGGCCTTGCCGCCAAGCCCCCCGCCGATGGGAACTTCGTCTACGACTGCCCGACCAAGACCGCCACCACCTTCCTGGTCAATGCCACCGGCGTCACCGGGTCGGCCGTCGAAGGCTTCACCTTCACCCTGGACCAGAACGGCGCCCGTGCCACGACCAGTGTGCCGAGCGGCTGGACCAGCAATGCCAGCTGCTGGGTGCGCAGCAAGTCAGGGAGCTGCAATTGAAGACCTGGGCGCGCGGCTTTACCCTGATCGAATTGATGGTCGCCATCAGTCTGGTCGGGATCCTGCTTGCGCTGGTCGCCCCGTATCTGAGCACGGCCATCGGCAACGCCCGCGCGCGCAATGTGGTCAGCCAATTCAGGCAGGACTTCAACTGGCTGAGAAATCAGGCCGTCACCGGCAACCGGGTCGTCAGCCTGACGCTGAATGCGGATTGCAGCTGGCAGTCCCTGATCGACGGGGTCGCCAACGCCAGCCACTCGATGTCGGCGACGGAACTCGGCAATGCGTCCAGCAATATCGCCTGCACCGCCAGCAATGCCACGGTGCTGCCGGTTACCTTCAATTTCAGCGGGCAGGGTTTTGTGGCCCCCGCGGCCACCTTTGTCTTCAACGGCCCCAACAACCAGAACTGGCCGGTGCAGATCCTGACTTCAGGGACGGTCGTACTCACCCAAGGTGTGCAATGAACAAGAGTCACGGCAGGCGAGAGGCGGGCTTCTCGCTGATCAATATCATGGTCGCGATCCTGATCTTCTCCTTTGGTCTGCTCGGGCTGGCCGGGCTGTACTCACGCTTCACCACCGCCAGCACGACCAATCAGAACATCGCCCTGCTGGCGCCCTGGAGCAATGCCTTCTGGGGCGTGGTTCAAGCCAATCCGGGCAGCACCCTGGGCACGATGGCCGGCACTTATCAGCTCGCCTCCATCCCCAGTGCGCCCGCAGCCTTGCGCCCCTGGCTCACGCAAATACTGGACCCCAACACCTCCCGCAATGCGATTGCCGACGCCACCGTCGTGATCGCCACCGGGCCCGATGCCGTCAAGGGCACGGCCTGTGCGGTTGCTACGGGATGCACGGTCACCCTAACGATTCAATGGACACAAAATGGCAGCGTCAATGCCGATAGTTCTAGCGTCACACGCTCGCAGACCTTCACCTACCAGTTCGGCCTCGACTGAGCGGGGATTTTCCCTGATCGAGCTGCTGGTCGCCGTGGCGATCGGGCTGATCCTGTCCGTGGCCGTGCTGATGGTGCAGCTCAAGCTCAGCGCGCAGAACGCGCGCACCGCCGATGTGAGCATGCGTGACAACGAGGCCAGGGCCACGATGGATCTGGTCTCCCGCGACCTGGGCAGTGCCGGATTTCTGTCGGGCGCCACGCATCTCAGTTGTTTTGCCACGCTCAACTACAACACGGCCGTCCCCGCGCCCAACTACTTCACCTCTTATTCGGTCTCATCCCTGCTCGCAAGCAGCGGCACGAGCCTGCCCTTTGTCGCGCCCCCCGGGCTGAATTTGAACTATCCCCCGCCCGGCTCGGCCAACCGCTCCGACGCCCTGGTCATACGCTTGGCGCTGGATGGCACCCAATTCACACCCAGCAAGACACCCATCACCTCGATCGCGGTCAACAACACCTACACCCCCATGTCGAACGGCGTGCTGCCCATCGCCTCCAACAATGGATTCGTGCCCGGGCAGATGGGCTTGCTGCAGATTCCCCTGGGGCCGCCCGGCACCCCTGCCGCGCCGCAAAAACGCCTGTGCATTCGCGTGCCCATCAGCACCGTCCCCGGCCCACTGGCCGGCAACGACAACATCAGCAGCGTGGGACCCCAGATGCCGGCCATCGCCTACAACGGCTTTTCTAGCCAGGTGACGGCCCTGGGTGTCGCCTCCGCCACCGCCCTGACTGACGCCCTGATCAAACAGGGCAAGCTGACCAGTCTTGGAACGGCCGCAGCCAGCAATCAACGGACCTACGTCTACTTCATCGACACCGACCCCGCACGCTACCAATGGCCAACCCTGGTTCGCGCCAGCATCAACCCCCTGAACGATCTGGAAATTCCGGCGGAGCGGCAAGACGTCGGGGCGGGTGTGGTGTCACTGCAAGTGCTGTTCGGCATCGACCCAGGCAACACCGGCGGAGTCACAGCCTACCAGACCGGCCCGCAAATGCTGGCGGCCAATAGCTCGGGCTGGGTGCGCAGCGTCAGGCTGCTGATCCTGACACGCGCTCTCTATCGCGACAAAGATTTCAGCAACACACAGCTCTACCCAACGAATGTGATCCCGCTGAGCACCATGTTCGGCGCGGGCTTCCAGAACTACACCATTGGCGCCGCCGAACTCAATCATCGCTTCGTGGCTCAGCAAACCGAAATCGCCGTGAGGAATCCGTTATGGCAATGAAGCCAAGGGCCCGGCAGTCGGGTGAGGCCTTGATCCTGACCCTGCTGGTGCTGGTCGTCCTCTATCTGGGTTTTCTCTACACCATGCGCTACGTCATGACGGACGCCCAGATGGCCGGCAACAACCTGGCCCAGCAAAAAAACACCCAGTCGGCGGACATCGCCCTGCGCCGTCTGCAGACCATGGTTCTTCAGGCCTCCAACCTCGTTGCGCTCGAGTTCAGCGCGACAGGGCAAGCCTGGTATCGCACGGTGGCCCCTGGCACCGCCGCACCCGATGCCGCTTACTGGCGGAACTGCCTGGGCAACGCTTCCAGCAATGCGCGTTGCGGCACGGTGGAGGTCAAGATCGGCAACACCGTCCTGCCCTTCACCGCCCGGGCCGTCGTTCAACCCACGGACCGCCGTGACCTCTATGCCTGCCCCTTGGGCAATATCGCGCTCGCTGCCAATTACTACGACGTTTTCCTCAACATCCAGGAGAGCTCGGCGGCGACCTCGGCAACCACTGAAACGGTGATCAAGCTATGCGTACAAAAATGAGCCCCTCTCCGTCCTCCCGCAAATCCATCGCCTGCTACACGGCTCTCTCGCTATTGCTGGGCCCCTGGGCGAGTATGCCGACACAGGCCGCAGCGGCGACCTCGGCGCCGCAGGTGCTGCTGACCATCACCAACTCCCAGTCCATGGATGGCACCACCTCGGGCGCCATCATGGTGGGCAGCGGCAAGCTCAGTGCCGTCGGCGATAGCTCCCTGCTCAACTCGGCCTCCCCCGCCAACTACACCATCCCGCCGGGATTCACCCCCCCGCTGAATGCCGGCTCCGGTGGCCAGGCCCCCTATACCGTCAGCTGCGGCTCGTCCCTGTGCGACAACGGCCCCAGCCGCTTGAATCTGGCCAAGAGCGCCATTCAGCAGGTCCTGGCCAACTATGGCGACGCCCTGAATTTCGGCCTCTACACCTACCAGACCGGCACCCCCACGCTCTACACCACCTGGGTCTACCAAATGAGCCCGAACGGCGGGCCCTTCACCTTCACCAACACCTATGTGGACGAGGCCAGCACACCGGCCAACCCATGCTACGCATACGACGTGGCCAGCGCCACGGTGAAGAGCAATTGCACGGCCATGGCGGCAATCTACGGCACCAACTTCAAGACCTCGCCGTATATGAATATGAGCCTGAGCAGCGACAGCCCGACCGTCAACGACGTCCTGTATGCAGGTAGCAGCTATCCAAGCGTATTTGTTGACTACAACGGTGTCTCGCCCGCCACCCCCTTCCCGCCCAATTTCGCGCTGAGCAACTACAACAATGGCGGGGTCACCATCACCTACGGCAAGGTCCTGCCCACCAATGGCATCAGGCAGACCGGGCCGACCAATGCAGGCTACGTGCCCTATTCACCCCAGGTGATGTACGTCAAGCGTGGCTTCGGCTATGGGGCCAGCCAGAACGCCACCACGGGGAAAACAGCCGTCGCCATGACGGGCGATGTCAGCAATTTCGCCAACGCCCTGGCACCGGAGACCAATAACGCGTCCTCCGCCGAAGTCAAGGCGGTGGCCGGCCAATCGGCCATCGGCGGACTGCTGAAGGGCGCTCTCAGCTACCTGAATGGACTCAGCAAAGCGGCCTGCCAAAAACAGTATGTGGTCTTGCTGACCGACGGACTGCCAACCCTGGATCTCAATGGCAAGGCCTGGCCACCCTTGGGCAGCCTGTCCGGCAATAGCTATGGAGTCACCGCTACCTTCAAGGCCGATGGTTCCCTGGACACGACCAATAACCAAGCGCTCACCGACGCCATCAATTCGATCAAGAACCTGGCCTCGGCAGGCATCAACACCTATGTGATCGGCCTGGGTGCCGGCGTCAACACCGCCTCCAATCCCATGGCCGCCCAGACCTTGCAAGCCATGGCCGTGGCCGGTGGCACCACCACTTTTTATCCGGCCTCCGACGCGCCGGCCCTGAACACGGCCTTCCTGAAGATCGCCGAACAAATCTTCCAGGCCTCCTCGGTATCGGCGCCTGTTGCGCCCCTGACGGTGCAAAGCGGCAATGCCCTGCTCTACACCCTAACCAGCAATCCCCAGGCCCAGCAACAGGCAGGCACCGTCAAGGCCTTCGCC
Source organism: Roseateles oligotrophus (assembly GCF_014204525.1). GTDB lineage: Bacteria > Pseudomonadota > Gammaproteobacteria > Burkholderiales > Burkholderiaceae_C > Paucibacter_A > Paucibacter_A oligotrophus_A. Next base: position 405,422 of record NZ_JACHLP010000006.1, on the reverse strand, counting down.
GTCGGTGCCGATGGAACGCCCTCGGCGACCCAATCCTGGGAAGCCGGAGCCTTGATGAGCAAGGCACAACGTCTGTTGGCCTTGCGCTCTACCGCGACCAATGGCGACGTCGTCCCGCTGAGCAGCATCGACGCCGCCGCCTATCAGCTGAGCCCGACCAGCTGCGTCCCCGACGTCGACACCATACTGAACTACACCGCCGAACCCTCCTATACCGGCGGCCCCTGCAGTTATATCGGCAATCGGTTACCGGGCTCCTTCCTGGGCACCTTCAGCACCCAGAACACCGGCACCTTTGTGCCGCCTCCCGGCTCCAGCACACTTCTGGGCCTGAGCGGCTACGCCAACTTTGTCAGCACACAGAGCCGCCCCAGCATGCTGTTGTTCACCAACAATGACGGCTTCCTCTATGCCGTCGATGCCAGCGCCGGCACATTGCTGTGGGCCTGGACCCCGCGCTCTGTGCTGGCCAGGATGCAAAACTACAGCACCTTCACGGCCACCACCCAGATGGACGGCAACTTCACCGTGGTGGACGCACCCGACGGCGGCAACTGGGCCAGCTATGTGGTGGGCAGCCTTGGCTCCGGAGCCGAGCATTTCAGCCTGCGGCTGAATGCGACCGGCATGCCCAGCAAGGTGGTTTTCGGCCAAACCGTTGCCGGCGGCACGGCGCCAGGCGATAAGTCGGCGGCGACCGGTGCCTCGCCATTGCGGCAGATTCCGCAGATTGTCGAAATCAAGGGGTCCCTCTACTACATCTACATCGTCAACCTGGGCGGAACCAGCACGCTTTATGAAGTCAATGTGGCGACCGGCGCCTCCACCAGCAAACCCCTGGGGATGAATGTCAGCAGCTCCTTGTACGTGGACCCGCAAAACAAGCAGCTCTGGATGGGCAGCAGCTCAGGCGATATCTGGACCACGACCCTGACCGGCAACGCCCTGTCCGACGCCCTGAACACAGTCAAGGCGGCCTCGACCTTGAACCCCAGCAATAGCGGCGCCCTGGTTGCGCCCATCCTGTATGTCGGCTACACCGAATACAAGGGCATCCCCTATATGTATGCCGCCAATGCCTCCATGCTGACCATGTTTGGTGTGTCACAGACGGGTTGGACTCCCATCTGGGCCAGCACCCCCTCGGCGGGCTATCGCTATAGCAGCGGCTTGTTTGCCAGCTCCGCCGACATCTCCACCCTGACCCCGGGCGGCGTCGTCTCCGACATGATTCGAGTCGATGGCAATATCATGACCGTGCCCATGTTCGCGCCGCCGGCAGACAGCTGTGGCGCAGGCAAGGGTTACTACGACTTTTTCGACCTCAGCACCGGCAAATTCCCCTCGATAGGCATCACCTACGCCGGCAACATCATCAGCACACGGATCTTGATTGGTGCGGGCCCGGCCTTCACGCCCAGTTGGACGCTCACCGACAAGGGCTTGGGCCTCTACACCAAGACCAAGGGCGATCCAGGTGCTCCGACCCCGCCCATCGACACCAAGATCCAAAACAATGCCACCCCAATAGGCTGGCGGCACTGAGAATTGAAAGCGGCCACTACCGTGGCCGCATCAAAAGACTCCTGGCGATGCGCTTGCATCGCCATTTTTTTGCTCAGCGCGGCAGCTCGCTCGCCCCCATCAGGAACTCATCCACCGCCCGCGCCGCCTGGCGGCCTTCGCGGATGGCCCAGACAACCAGGCTTTGGCCGCGACGCATATCGCCGGCGGCAAAAACCTTGGCCACATTGGTCTGGTAGCCGCCGATGAAATCCACCGAGGCTTTGGCATTGCCTCGGGCGTCTTTGCTAACGCCAAAGGCCTCCAGCACCGTGGCCACCGGGGCCACAAAACCCATGGCCAGGAAGACCAGATCGGCCTTCAGGATCTGCTCGGAGCCGGGCACCTCGACCGCCTTGCCCGCCTGCCATTCGACCCGCACGGTCTTGACGCCGGTGAGCTTGCCCTTTTCCCCAATGAATTCCTTGGTGGAGATGGCGAACTCGCGCTCGCAGCCTTCCTCGTGGCTGCTGGAGGTGCGCAGCTTGAGCGGCCAGTAAGGCCAGGTCAGCGGCCGGTCTTCCTCCTCGGGCGGCTGGGGCATCAGCTCGAACTGGGTCACGCTCTTGGCACCGTGGCGGTTGCTGGTGCCCACGCAGTCGCTGCCGGTATCGCCACCACCGATGACGATGACATGCTTGCCCTCGGCACGGATCTGGGCTTTTAACTTGTCACCCGCATTGACCTTGTTCTGCTGAGGCAGGAACTCCATCGCGAAATGGATGCCCGAGAGCTCCCGGCCGGGGGCGGGCAGATCACGCGAGTCCTCGCTGCCGCCGCTGAGCAGCACGGCGTCGAACTGAGCCTTCAACTCATCCGCGCTGATGCTCTGCTTGGCCCAGTTGGTGACCTTGGAGCCTTCGGGCAGCGCACCCACCAGCACGCCGGTACGGAAGACCACACCCTCGGCCTCCATCTGCGCCACGCGGCGGTCGATATGGCTTTTCTCCATCTTGAAGTCGGGAATGCCATAACGCAGCAAACCACCGACGCGGTCGTTCTTCTCGAACACCGTCACGCTGTGGCCGGCGCGCGCCAGCTGCTGGGCTGCTGCCAGACCGGCGGGGCCGGAGCCGACGATGGCCACCGTCTTGCCGGTCTTCGCTTCCGGCACTTGCGGCTTGACCCAGCCCTGCTCCCAAGCGCGGTCGATGATGGCGTGCTCGATGGACTTGATGCCCACCGCCTCGTCATTCACATTCAAGGTGCAGGCCGCCTCGCAGGGGGCGGGGCAGATGCGGCCGGTGAACTCGGGGAAGTTGTTGGTGCTGTGCAGCAGGGTGATGGCCTTGGCCCAGTCTTCGCCGCGGCCGCGGTACACGAGGTCGTTGAAGTCCGGGATGATGTTGTTGACCGGGCAGCCGTTGTTGCAAAAGGGCGTGCCGCAGTCCATGCAGCGTGCGCCCTGCTGCTTGGCTTGATCGGCGTTCAGGCCGATGACGAATTCCTTGTAGTTCTTCAGCCGGGCGGGGACGGGCTCATAGCCCTCGTCCAGACGCTCGTACTCCATGAAGCCAGTGACTTTTCCCATGATCTTGGTCCTTCGATTCTTTTGATTCAGCGCGTCGGCGGCGGGGCTCAGGCCTTGAGCACAGCGTCAGGCTTGGCGGCCTGAGCAATGGTCTGTGCCGCTTCCTTGGCCGCATGGATCTCGCCCAGGGCGCGGCGGTACTCGTGCGGGAACACCTTGACGAACTTGGCACGCGAATCGGCCCAGTGGTCGAGGATGTCGCGGGCGCGCTGGCTGCCGGTCCAGCGATGGTGGTCTTCCAGCATCTTCTTCAGGATGGCCTCGTCGGTCTGCGCTTCCGAATCACCCAGGTGGTGCCAGATGGCGCGGTCGACCGTGGCCTCCTGCTCGTGCGTGGGCAGCAGCTTGTCCAGCGCCACCATGCTGGTGTTGCTGCGCTTGGCGAACTGGCCGTCCTCGTCGAAGACGTAGGCGATGCCGCCGCTCATGCCGGCGGCGAAGTTGCGGCCGGTCTTGCCCAGCACGGCCACGGTGCCGCCGGTCATGTATTCGCAGCCATGGTCGCCGGTGCCTTCCACCACCGCCGAGGCGCCGGACAGGCGCACCGCAAAGCGCTCGCCCGCCACGCCGCGGAAGAAGGCCTCGCCGCGCGTTGCACCGTACAAAACGGTGTTTCCGACGATGATGTTCTTGGTCGCGTCGCCGCGGAACTCGATCGAGGGGCGCACCACCACCCGGCCGCCGGACAGACCCTTGCCGGTGTAATCGTTGGCATCACCGATCAGATAGAAGGTAATGCCCTGGGCCAGGAAGGCGGCATAACTCTGGCCGCCCGTGCCTTCCATCTGGATAAAGATGGTGTGGTCGGGCAGGCCCTCGGGGCGGCGACGGATCAGCTCGCCCGAGAGCATGGCGCCCACGGTGCGGCGCACATTCGTCACCTCCTGCATGAACTGCACCTTCTCGCCGCGCTCGAAGGCGGGCAGACACTTCTCGATCAGCTTGACGTCGAGGGCACGGTCCAGGCCGTGATCCTGCACATCGTTGTGGATGCGGGCCACATCGGCGGGAACGGTCGGGCGATGGAAGACGCGAGCGAAGTCCAGGCCCTTGGCCTTCCAGTGCGAGATGCCCTTGCGGGTGTCCAGCAGGTCGCTGCGGCCGACCAAGTCTTCAAACCTGCGTATGCCCAGCTGGGCCATGATCTGGCGCGCTTCTTCGGCGATGAAGAAGAAGAAGTTCACCACATGCTCGGGCTTGCCGGTGAACTTGGCGCGCAGCACCGGGTCTTGTGTGGCCACGCCCACCGGGCAGGTGTTGAGGTGGCATTTGCGCATCATGATGCAGCCCTCGGCCACCAGGGGGGCGGTGGCGAAGCCGAACTCATCGGCCCCCAGCAGAGCGCCGATGACGACGTCGCGGCCGGTCTTCATCTGGCCGTCGGCCTGCACGCGCACGCGGCCGCGCAGGCGGTTCAGCACCAGGGTCTGCTGGGCCTCGGCCAGGCCCAGCTCCCAGGGCGTGCCCGCATGCTTGATGGAGGACCAGGGCGAGGCGCCGGTGCCGCCGTCGTGGCCGGCGATCACCAGGTGGTCGGCCTTGGCCTTGGTGACGCCGGCGGCAATGGTGCCCACGCCCACTTCGGAGACCAGCTTGACCGAGACATCGGCCTTGGGGTTGACGTTCTTCAGATCGTGGATCAGCTGGGCCAGGTCCTCGATGGAGTAGATGTCGTGATGCGGCGGCGGCGAGATCAGGCCTACGCCCGGCACCGAGTAACGCAGGAAACCGATGTACTCGCTGACCTTGCCGCCGGGCAGCTGGCCACCCTCGCCGGGCTTGGCGCCCTGGGCCATCTTGATCTGGATCTGGTCGGCACTGACCAGGTACTCGGTCGTCACGCCGAAGCGGCCGGAGGCCACCTGCTTGATCTTGGAGCGCAGGGAGTCGCCGTCCTGCAACTCGTAGTCGACCGCGATGACCTTGCCACCAATCACATCCGACACCTTGGTGCCGGCCGTGATCTTGATGCCCTTCAACTCATTGCGATAACGCGCCGGGTCCTCGCCACCTTCGCCGGTATTGCTCTTGCCGCCGATGCGGTTCATGGCCACGGCCAGCGTGGCATGGGCCTCGGTGCTGATGGAGCCCAGGGACATGGCGCCGGTGGCGAAACGCTTGACGATTTCCTTGGCAGGCTCGACTTCGTCCAGCGGAATGGCCTTGCTCGGGTCGAACTTGAACTCGAACAGGCCGCGCAAGGTCATGTGGCGCTTGCTCTGGTCGTTGATGATTTGCGCGTATTCCTTGTAGGTGTCGAACTTGCCGCTGCGTGCGCTGTGCTGCAGCTTGGCGATGGCGTCCGGCGTCCACATATGCTCTTCGCCGCGCGCGCGCCAGGCGTATTCGCCGCCGGCGTCCAACATGTCGGCCAGCACGGGGTCGCTGCCAAAAGCGGCCGCATGCAGGCGGATGGCTTCCTCGGCCACCTCGAACACGCCGATGCCGCCGACCTGGGTGGGCGTGCCGCGGAAGTACTTCTCCACAAAGTCGCTCTTCAAGCCTATGGCCTCGAAGATCTGCGCGCCGCAGTAAGACATATAGGTGGAGATGCCCATCTTGGACATGATCTTGGACAGGCCCTTGCCCACCGCCTTGATGTAGTTGTAGATGGCTTTGTCGGCGCTCAGCTCACCGGGCAACTCGGCCGCCAGATCGGCCAGCGTTTCCAGCGCCAGATAGGGGTGGACCGCCTCGGCGCCGAAGCCGGCCAGCACGGCGAAGTGGTGCACCTCGCGGGCACAGCCGGTTTCCACCACCAGGCCGGCCGTGGTGCGGCGGCCTTCACGCACCAGATGGTGGTGGATGGCGGACAGGGCCAGCAGCGCGGGGATGGCAACCCGGCCGGCGCTCAAACGCCGGTCGGTGATGATGAGGATGTTGTGGCCGCTCTTGATCGCATCCACGCTCTCGGCGCACAGCGAGGCCAACTGGGCTTCAACCCCCTCATTGCCCCAGGCCAGGGGGTAGGTGATGTCCAGCTCGTAGCTCTTGAACTTGCCGTTGCTGTGCGACTCGATCTGACGCAGGCGGGCCATGTCCTTGAAGTCCAGCACGGGCTGGGCCACTTCCAGGCGCATGGGCGGGTTGACCGCGTTGATGTCCAACAGGTTCGGCTTGGGGCCGATGAAGCTGTTGAGCGACATCACGATGCTCTCGCGAATCGGATCGATCGGCGGATTGGTGACCTGGGCGAACAGCTGCTTGAAGTAGTTGAACAGCGGCTTGTTCTTGCCGGAGAGCACGGCCAGGGGCGAGTCATTGCCCATGGAGCCCAGCGCCTCCTCACCCTGGCTGGCCATGGGGGCGAGCAGGAATTTGAGGTCTTCCTGGGTGAAGCCAAAAGCCTGCTGGCGGTCCAGCAAGCTGGCCTCGAAAGTGGCGGGGCTGAGCACCTCGGCCAGCTCGATATCGTCCAGACGCACCCGCACGTTCTCGATCCACTGGCGATAGGGGCGGGCGTTGGCGTACTGGTTCTTCAGCTCTTCGTCATCGATGATGCGGCCCTGTTCCAGATCGATCAGGAACATCTTGCCCGGCTGCAAGCGCCACTTCTTGACGATCTTGTTTTCGGGGATGGGCAGCACGCCACTCTCAGAGGCCAGCACGACCAGATCGTCGTCGGTGATGCAGTAACGCGCCGGCCGCAGGCCATTGCGGTCCAGCGCCGCGCAGACCTGGCGGCCATCGGTGAAGACCATGGCGGCCGGGCCGTCCCAGGGCTCCATCATGGCGGCGTGGTACTCGTAGAAGGCGCGGCGGCGCGCGTCCATCTGCTCATGCTGCTCCCAGGCCTCCGGGATCATCATCATGGCGGCATGGGCCAGCGGGTAGCCGGCCATGGTCAGCAGTTCGATGGCGTTATCAAAAGTCGCCGTGTCGGACTGGTGTTCGAAGCTGATGGGGTAGAGCTTGTTCAGGTCCTCGCCCAGCACCGGCGACTTCATCACGCCCTCGCGGGCACGCATCCAGTTGAAATTGCCCTTGACGGTGTTGATCTCACCGTTGTGAGCCACCATGCGGTAGGGGTGGGCCAGCGGCCACTCGGGGAAGGTGTTGGTGGAGAAGCGCTGGTGCACCAGGGCGATGGCCGAGACCACGCGTGGGTCGGCCAGGTCCTTGTAGTAGCTGCCCACCTGGTCGGCCAGCAGCAGGCCTTTGTAGATGACGGTGCGGCAGCTCATGCTGGGCACGTAGTACTCGCGGCTGTGCGTCAGCTGCAGGGCCTGGATGGCGCTGGAAGCGGTCTTGCGGATGACGTAGAGCTTGCGCTCCAGGGCATCGGGAACAATGATGTCCGGGCCGCGGCCGATGAAGATCTGCCGGATGATGGGTTCCTTCTCGCGCACCATGGGCGACATGGGCATCTCGGAGTCCACCGGCACATCGCGCCAGCCCAGCAAGACCTGACCCTCGGCCTTGATGGCACGCGCCAGCTCCTGCTCGCAGGCCAGGCGGGAGGCATGCTCCTTGGGCAGGAAGATCATGCCCACGCCGTACTCGCCGGGCGGCGGCAAGTCCACACCCTGCTTGGCCATTTCGGCGCGGTAGTAGTCGTCCGGAATCTGGATCAGGATGCCGGCGCCGTCCCCCATCAGCTTGTCGGCACCCACGGCGCCGCGGTGATCGAGATTCTCCAGAATCTTCAGACCCTGCTGCACGATGCTATGCGCCTTCAGGCCCTTGATATGGGCCACAAAACCCAGGCCGCAAGCGTCCTTCTCGTTCTGCGGCCGGTACAGGCCCTGCTCGCTCAGGTCTTGAATCTCGGCTTGAAAATCCGCTGCCTTGCTCATGGCGCACTCCAGTTCATTCATCGATGAACTAAAGATTACTGCGCCGCAGCAAATGCATCAAGCCGAAATAAATAGGGTCAGAGTCAATTTATTTTTAGCACAACGCAGAACTCTTAATTAAATGGGGTCAGAGTCAATTTCCTTACCCAACTTGACCGAACCCAATGGGCGGCCCCGCGGCCTGGCCAGCAGGGGGCGGGTCGTTTGCTCACTCAGTTGCTGGAGAAATTCGGGCCTGCACAGCGGCAGGCCTTTGAACACGGCCTCCGTCAACTGGCGGCGCTCGACCTCGGCCAGGCCTTGGTCCAGCAGCTCCCGATAGGCCAACTCGCGCTCAAAAGGCGTATTGCCCAGTGACCAGAAGAGCATATGGTCCGTAACCAAGGCGTCACCCCGCCGCCCCAGGTGATGAGCACAGCTGGACCAGGGGAAGTCAGCGGCTTGGGCACAGATGCCGGCCCGCAGCGGATTGAGTTCGATATAGCGCATGCAGGCCATGAAATGGTGCTCGCCCTCGATCAAGGCCGCACGGAAGCGCCCTTCCCACAGCGTGCCGCTGCGCTGGTATTTGAAGTTGTACCAAGCCACATAGCGCCGGCCAAGCGACTGCATCATCCGGCTCAAGCCTTGCTCTTCCGCAGGGGTAGCGAGCAGATGGATGTGGTTGTCCATCAAGACATAGGCGTGGATGGCGACCTTGTGGGTGGCTGCGCAGTCACGCAAGATGTCCAGGAACTGCTGCCGGTCCGCATCGCTCTGAACAATGGCTTGGCGGTTATTGCCGCGCTGGATCAGATGATGCGCCTGCTGGGCGAGAACGAGTCGGGGAGGTCTGGCCATGATTCTTCGCGGACGATTCGGGCATGAGATGGCCTGAATTATCCAAGAAAATTCACTCTGACCCCATTACTTCGAACTAGAACAGGGTTTTACCGGTCAGGCGCTGGTGCTCGCGCAGGGCGTAACGGTCGGTCATCCCAGCGATGTAGTCGGCGCAGGCGCGAGGCGTGTCGGCGGCACCGGAAAAGTCCTCGGGCAGTTGCTGGGGATCGGCGGTGTAGAGTTCGAACAAGTCGCGCAGGACTTGTTCGGCGCGCTGGCGGGTTTCCTGCACCTGGGGGTGGCGGTAGAGCTTGGCAAACAGAAAGCGTTTGAGCTCGGTGCTGGCGGCACGCATCTCGGGGCTGAAGCGGATCAGGGGCGGAGCAGCGCGCACTGCATCGGCATCGGCAGGCGCGGCTTCTTGCAGCGCCGTGCCACTGGCGGCTATCAAATCGTAGACCTGAGCCGAGAGCATGCGGCGTATGGTCTCGAACAGCAGGCGCTTGCCCTGCAGGGCCGGATACTCGCCCAAGGCCTCGCGCAGATAGCGGCGCACCAGGGGCACCTCCTCCAACTGCTCTAGTTCCAGCAGGCCGGAGCGCACACCGTCGTCGATGTCGTGGGCGTTATAGGCCACCTCGTCGGCCAGATTGCAGAGTTGCGCCTCCAAGCTCGGCTGGCCGCCCCGTAGGAAGCGCGCAGCCACCCCACCGGGCTCCGCCGCCTCCAGCAGCAAGGCATTGCGTTTGGCGCAGTGTTTGAGAATGCCCTCCCGCGCCTCGAAGCTCAGATTGAGCCCGTCAAAAGCCGGGTAGCGCTGCTCCAGCTTGTCCACCACCCGCAGGGACTGTAGGTTATGTTCAAAACCACCATGGGCCCGCATGCAGGCGTCGAGCACATCCTGGCCCGCATGGCCGAAGGGCGTATGGCCCAGATCGTGGGCCAGGGCGATGGCCTCGACCAAGTCTTCATCCAGGCGCAAGCTGCGGCCCACCGAACGACCCAATTGCGCGACCTCCAGCGAGTGGGTCAGCCGGGTGCGAAACAGATCACCCTCATGGTTCAGGAAGACCTGGGTTTTGTAAACCAAGCGCCGGAAAGCCGTGCTGTGGATGATGCGGTCGCGGTCGCGCTGGAACTCGCTGCGCGTGGGGGCCGGAGGCTCGGAGAAGCGCCGACCCCGGCTCCGGTTTGACTGACTGGCGTAGACCGCGAGAACCATAGATGCTGAGCCTTCTTTCTTGTCCTTGCCTTGGGCATCGATCGAATCTGGGCTTGGGTCTCTTCAGTGTCCGGCCGGGCCTTCAGCGGCAGTGGCTTTGAATCACCTCGGCGACCAAGGGATCGGGCGCCGCGCGCATGGTGGCCCGCCCCAAGCCCTCGATCAGCACAAAACGGATCTCTCCGCTCTCGGCCTTTTTGTCCACCCGCATCAGTTCCAGATAGCGCTCGATACCCAGCGCCGGCCCCAGCACGGGCAGGCCCGCACGCTCGATCAGGCGGTGCATGCGGGGCAAGAATTCGGCCGGCATCAAGCCCAGCCTAACCGACAAATCAGACGCCATCACCATGCCGCAGCCCACGGCCTCGCCATGCAACCACTCGCCGTAGCCAAGGCCGGTTTCGATAGCATGGCCAAAGGTGTGGCCGAAATTGAGAATGGCACGCAAGCCTTGCTCGCGCTCGTCCTGCCCTACCACCCAGGCCTTGATTTCGCAGCAACGCTTGACGGCATAGGCCATAGCCGCCTTGTCGCGCGCCAGCAAGGCATCGAGATGGTCTTCAATCCAGGCCAGAAACTCGGCGTCCGCGATCGGGCCGTACTTGATCACCTCGGCCAGGCCTGCAGACAGCTCACGCGGGGGCAAGCTATCCAGCCCATCCAGATCGGCGACGACACGTTCGGGCTGGTAAAAGGCGCCAATCATGTTCTTGCCCAGCGGATGGTTGATGGCGGTCTTGCCTCCGACCGAGGAGTCCACCTGCGCGAGCAAGGTCGTCGGCACCTGGACAAAGGGCACGCCGCGCATATAGACCGAGGCCGCAAAGCCGGTCATATCGCCGATCACGCCGCCACCCAGAGCGAACAGCACCGTCTTGCGGTCGCAGGCCTGGGCCAGCAAATGGTCGAAGATCTTGTTGAGCGAAGCCCAGTCCTTGTAGGCCTCGCCATCGGGCAACACCACGGCTTCCACCCGCGTGTAATGCGCCCGCAGTTGGTGGCTGAGGCGCTCCAGATAAAGCGGCGCCACCGTTTCGTTGGTCACGATGACGGCAACCTGGGCCTTGGGCAAACCCAGCCAGGTGGCGGGCTCATCCAAAAGACCGGGGCCGATCAAGATGTCGTAGCCTCGCTGATCCAAGGCGATGGACACCTTGTGACTCGTGTCGAGGTTTGCCGAGGAAGCGGGAAGCTGGGTGTTGGGGGCTTGGGCTGAAGCAGTCATATGCCCAAGTGTACGGGGCGGCCTGAACTCCGCACCAAGCCAGCGGCATTGCCGGCGCTGCGCTTACCCCGACCGGGCCGGACCGAATCAGGCACTCTTCTCCGCACCCACGGTCGCGGCGACCCGGGCCGGATCCAGGATGCCGGCCAATTCCAACTGCATCAAAGCCATATTGACGAGGCCATGAACCGAAGGCCGGCCCGTCTCCAGCACAAAATGGGCACAGCGCCGATACAGCGGGTTGCGCAGGGCATAGAGCTCGCGCAGCTTTTGCAACGGGTCTTGCACCTGCAGCAGCGGCCGCTGGGTGTCATGGCGCAAACGCCTGAACAGCTCCTCCGGCGTGGAGCGCAGGTAGAGCACGGTCGAATGCTTGTGCAGGAGTTGTCGATTCGGCTCTCGCAGAACAGCACCGCCACCGGTTGCCAAGACAAACTCCGAGTCGCGCTGCAGGATCTCGGCGATCACCGAGCTCTCGATATCGCGAAAGGGCTGCTCGCCCTCCCGATCGAAATAGCTGCGGATAGGCTCACCCAGACGTGACTCAATTTCGCTATCCGAATCGACAAATGGCACGCCCATCTGGCGCGCCATTTGCCGCCCGACCGTGGATTTACCACTGCCGGGCATTCCGATGAGGGAGATGATCAAGCCGATGCGCCTTATTCGGTCAACGAGGCACCTTGCACCCGGGCCGCGCCACGACAAAGGGGTCTGTGCCAAAGAGCGAATCGGTCGGCAGCAGATAGTAGCCTTCGATATTTGTCCCATAAGGACTGGTGACAAATGCAGGGGAAGCTTCGCTCTTGATCGCGTCCAACAAGGTCGGCAACCAACGCTCCTCATACCGACCAAACCAAGCGGGCGGGCTGAGCACACCTGGTGCGCTCACCTTGAGCATGTACCGCACCCAAGAAGCAGCACTCTTCGGGTACTCGATCCGCAGGGTGGCCAAGCCGTTGGCGTCCGTTGTAGTTGACCCGACCATGCTGACGGAGACGTCGGACTTGCGGGGATCCAACTGTCCGTTGCCGTTGATGTCCTCTGTAACGTTACCAATGGTCTCTATGGTTCCATTGCGTATGCCGTCAGGCTCCAAACGATCCTCGTTCGGGCACTTCAAGTACTTCGGAAAATCATCCTTCAAATTCGCCGGCGTACCATTGATATCGAGCCCAGGGATGTACCACCTCTTCTCTGTCGCATCCCAGCTGTACTCACCTTTGGCATATCCCAACAGATCAATCATCGGTGAAATTTGCACGCCTGACTTCGGATTGCCGGCCGCATCGACCACCAAGACAGTGAACTTGGCTATATAAGTCAAGCCGGTGTCACCCACCACGAGCACATCGTCACTACCGATGGAGATCGAAATAGGCGATTCCACAATGGTGAGCGACACCGGACTGATGGCGAACCCATTGGAACAAGGCGTTGCGTCCGAAGTACGACCCAAATTGTCGGTACGGCCGTAGCAGGCATAGATCTTGACTTGATCGGTTGGACTGCTTCGTTGTCCGGGGATGAAGCTCAAGGTTACGATACCGTTCTTGTCGGAGAGCAAGGGCGCATCGTTCTCGCTGACACTCAAGCGGCCATCGGTCGAACTATTGTTCGGGCCCAAGCCGACCTTGACCCGGACATTCTCGATCGGCGCGTTCTTCTCGCCGCGGAAGAGCAGGCGGATCTCGGCGCGATTGACATCGCTACCCGGCTGATTGACTTTGACCACGATGGGGTCCATGGTCATGGTCGCCGACAGGATCTTGGTCGTATCCGGCAAGGGGCCTGGTACGGCAGCAACGTTGACAAAGGACTCGACAGGTGTATCACCCGCACCGCCCACCGCCTTGATGGACATGCGACCCGAGCCCTCGGCCGTGTAGTTATAGGTCCAACGTCCTTGTGCCGACGTCGTTCCGCGACCGCTGGCCGAACCGGGACCCGTAACCACGATGGCGACATCCGGAATTGGGCTGCCGTTCACGTCCACCAAGGTGTAATCGACCGAACCCGGCTCACCAACCAGTCGGTTGGGCTGGTTCACGGTCGCGACCAGTTTGGCCCCCGTCACCGAGAGTGGCCGCACCACTTTCAAAGTGCCGGCAGCGCCCACGCTTTGGGCGGTGATCAGAATGGTTCTGACAGTCCGGTTAGAGCCGATCTCGACCTTGCCCTTGGCCTCGCCGCGCGCATCGGTCTTGGTGCTGACAGGAATGAACACCCCGTCGTTGTCGACCGCAAAAATCACGTCGATGCCCGCCAAAGCGTTCCGATTGGCATCCACGGCCTTGGCCACGACATCCACCGACTCGCTGCCCGAGTTATTGATGCTGGCCTTGCTGAGCGTCATCGTCAAATCGTTGGCGACCAACACCGTGCCGGCAGGGGGATCAACCACGTCCACCGTGATGGTTCTCGAAACGGTGCCGCTGCTGGCCTTGATCGCGATCGTGCGCTTGGACTTGATATTCTGCAGGCTCAGGCGGCGAGACAACTGGCCTGTCGCCGGATCCGTCGTCGTCTGGCCTGGGTCAAGCAGCACGGCATCACCCACGTCAACCACTTGCAGGCTGACCGCCGCCCCGCCAATGGCCGAGCGCGAAGCGTCGAGCGAGGTAACGGTGATTTTGGCTTGCTCAAGCCCAGTATTTGGCAGGGTGGCCTTATCCACCACCACGGACAGATCGGCCACCGAGCTGCCGGTCACGCTGTCGACCACGGTGAAGCTCACCGTCTTGCTGATGCTGCCGCTCTTGGCGGTCACCGTCACGGTACGGCTGGTCTTGTCAACCAGGGAGACGATGGCCGAGAGCTTGCCATCCTTGGTATCGGTCACCTTGCCGGAGGCCGTCACAATGGCACCCGCACTCACCTCCACCGAGACCGGGGTCGCAACGCCGATCAAGGCAGCATTGCCCGTGGTCAAAGCCGTGACCGTGAGGGTCACCACTTCGGTGCCTGAGTTAGGAATCGAGACCTTGTCGGCAACCACGGCCACATCGGTCAATGCCCCGGGAGTCGTCGGATTGCTGGGATCTTTGGGATCAAACACCGAAGTTCCCGCGGACCCTCCCCCGCATGCAGCCATCAGCACGGCGACCGCCCCTGCGCACAAGACGCGCGTGATTCCGCGGCCCCATTCGAATCTTTTTTTACTCATTTCTCACACTCTCCTGCATCTCCGACGCCCACTTACGTAGTCACGCCATGATTTCGCCAGCATGCCAATCAACGAAGGTATTGAAGCAATTTTTGAAGTGGCCGATCCCTCGATCAACGCACCGTCGCCCGCTCACTCACCACCTTGGGCGTCAGGAAGATCAGCAATTCGGTCTTCGACGTGGTGCGGGACTTGTTCTTGAACAAATATCCTAGCCCGGGAATATCGCCCAGCAAGGGCACCTTGGACTCTTGCTCGCCCTCGTCCTGGGTAAAGATACCGCCGATCACCACCGTGCCGCCGTTCTCGACCAGGACCTGGGTCTTCACATGCTTGTTATTGATCGCATAGCCCTGGGGGGTCAGCGTGCCGCGGCTGTCCTTGTTGACATCCACATCCAGGATCACGCTGCCTTCGGGGGTGATTTGCGGTGTCACTTCCAACTTCAGAACCGCTTTCTTGAACTGGATGGAGGTGGCGCCGCTTGAGGTCGCCACCTGGTAGGGCAGCTCTTCACCCTGCTCGATCAAGGCCTTGACCTGGTCGGCCGTGATGACACGTGGGCTGGACACGATCTTGCCCTTGCCGTCGGCCTCCAAAGCAGAAATTTCCAGGTTCAAGAAGCGGTTGGCGGTCGCGCTGAACAGGGACAGGGCGAAGGTGGCGGCACTGGCAGTGGCACCGAAGCTGTCCGAGGTGACATTGGCCGGCAGGTTGACGAA
The DNA here is from genome assembly GCF_014204525.1 of Roseateles oligotrophus. Classification (GTDB taxonomy): domain Bacteria; phylum Pseudomonadota; class Gammaproteobacteria; order Burkholderiales; family Burkholderiaceae_C; genus Paucibacter_A; species Paucibacter_A oligotrophus_A. Next base: position 390,375 of record NZ_JACHLP010000006.1, on the reverse strand, counting down.
CTGGGTGTTGGCGTAATCGGTTGCGACACCTTGGTTGGTTTGGGAGCCAACGCCTTTGTAATTGCCGCCTACGGTCACGTAATTGGAGCCGCCGACGTTGTAACCAGGAATGCCGCCTTGCTGGGCGCGCAGATCACTGGCCCCCAGCTTGACGCCCAGGGAGCGGCCAAACTTGTCATCGGCCTCGACAATCCGCGCCTCGATCAAGACCTGGCGCACCGGGATGTCGATCTTGGCGATCATGGCGGTGATTTCTTCCAGCTTGGAAGGAATGTCGGTGACGAAAAGCTGGTTGGTGCGGCTCTCCGAGATCACGCTGCCACGGGGCGACAGGATACGGGCCGTCGCTCCGCTGCTCCCGCCACCACCGCCGCCGGCGTTTTGTCCGGTCAGGCCCTTGGCCACTTCTTCGGCCTTGGTGTAGTTCAGCTGGATGGACTGGGTGCGCACCGGCTCCAGGCTGGAGATCTGCGCCTTGGATTCCAGGTCCAGCTTTTCCTTGCTGGCCAATTCGTCCTTGGGCGCGATCCACAAGACATTGCCGGACTTGCGCAGCCCCAGGCCCTTGGCCTGCATGATGATGTCCAGGGCCTGGTCCCAGGGCACATCTTTCAGGCGCAGGGTGACGTTGCCGGTCACGGTATCGCTGGTCACCACATTGAAGTTGGTGAAGTCGGCGATCACCTGCAGCAAGGCCCGCACTTCGATATTCTGGAAATTCAAGGACAGCTTGTCACCGGCATAACCCGGGCCCGTCGTCAGCTTGTTGGGGTCCACCTTCTGCGGCCGCACCTCCAACACGAACTGGTTGTCGCTCTGGTAAGCACTGTGCTCCCAAGCACCCTTGGGCTCGACCACCATGCGCACCCGATCACCCACCTGGGTGGTGACGATGCTTTGCACCGGGCTGCCAAAATCGCTCACATCCAGGCGGCGACGCAGCGCCTCGGGGGCGTTGGAGCGCAAAAACTCCACCACCAATTTTTGTCCCTGCTGCTGGATGTCCACCCCCACCTGATTGCTGGGCAGATTCACCACCACCCGGCCGGCGCCATCCTGGCCGCGGCGAAAATCGATGTCACGGAGTGCTTGCGACTCGGCATTCAGGCTTTGCGCGAAGTGCAGCGGCTCGTTCGCGCCGGCGGGCGCCGCGGAGCCACTGTCCAGCACCAATAGCAAGGCGCTGTCTTGCAACTCGGCGCGGTAGCTCGAGGCCTGACGCAGATTGAGCACCACGCGCGTCCGCTCACCGGCCTGGGCCACATTGGCCGAGCGCAGATTGCCTTGATTGATCTCCACCAAGGAGCGGCCGATGCCGTTCACCACACCGGGCAGGTCGATGGCGATGCGTGGCGGGGTCTGCACCGTGAAGCCCTTGGGCAACTCGGTCAGGGGTTGTGACAACTCGATGCGCACCACCTCCACGCCGGCCTGTTGCAGGCTGTTGATCGAACGGATGGCGGTCTGCGCCAAGGCCGGTGATGCAGCCATCAGACCCAAGGTTGCGGCCAATGCCAAAGTGCGCCAAAGGCTCATCATCCTCGAAGTCTCCTGATACTTTTTCATCGTCCCTGCTCCTGAAGCTGGAGGGTGCTGCTGCGTTCAACCCATTCGCCTGCCGCGTCCTGAACCACTTCGCGCAGGCTGATATCCGTTTCGCTGATCTTCATGACCCGTCCAAAATTCAAGCCCAGATAGTCGCCGCTCTTGACTTGGTAGAGCAGATTGTCGACGCGCAACAAGGCATAGCGCGTGTTGCTGCGGGTGATGCTGCCCACCATGGACATGCTGTCCAGCGGGAAGGACTCCAGCGGCTCACGCCGCCGGTTCATTTCGGTCGTCAATAGCGAGTTGGGCTGAGAAGCCTCTTGCTTGATGGCCACGCTGAGTTTTTGCGCGCTGAAGGGCTCAACCCCGGCGCTGGCCTCATAGGGTTGAGGAATGAACTTCTTGGGCGGAATCAGCGGCTTGATGGTGGCACGGGCCTCGCGGCGCTGCTGCTCCATCCATTGGGAGAGCTCGTCCATATCGGCCGAACACCCCGACAAAAATAACAGGCTCAGGCAAGCGGCGGCCCAGCGCATCGATTCATGCTTTTGCAGGCTCACGTCTTCGCTCCCGTCTTGCTCTTGGCCGCGGCCTTCTTCTGCTCCATCACCTCATTGGCGTCCAGGTAGCGGTAGGTGCGCGCCGTGGCTTCCATGCTGAGGCCACCGCTGGTCGTCGCGTCCTTGCCCGTGGGCGCCAGCACAACCAGATTGTGCAAGGTCACGATGCGAGAGAGGTTGGAAACATCGGCGGCAAACGCCCCGATATCGTGGTAACGCCCGGAGACCCGCAAGGAAATCGGCTGCTCGGCATAAAAGTCCTTGACCACCACTTGGCCGGGCCGGAACAGCTCAAACTGCAGACCACGGCCCAGGCCCGCCTGGTTGATGTCCGAAAGGAGCGCATCCATTTCGGCCTTGCCGGGCAACTGCTTTTCCAACTGGGTCACATATTCTTCGACCTGACTTTTTTGCTTGCGCAGCTCCGGCAGATTGACGGCCTGGGCCAGCTTGCTGCGGTAATCTTCCTTCAAGGTCGGCTCACGCTCGCGCTCGCCGTCCAGGACGCTCTGCACATCGGCCAGCACCAAAAACCAGCTCATGGCGCATACCGCCACAACGGTCACAAAAAAAGCTGCCAGCTTGGGCAGCAGCGGCCATTGGCCGGGTTCGTTGAAATTGAGGCCACGAAACTGCTCGGCCACGTCCTCAAACGCTGCGTTGAGGTCGAACTTCAGATTGATTGACTTGCTTGCCATGATGCTCTGTGCCAGGCTTAGGATTTCTTGGCCGCAGGCGCACTGGCCGCACCAGAGCTCTCACGCACGGGCTCCTTGATCGACACCCGCATGGAGAAGTCGAACAAGCGCTTTTGATCCCGGTTGCTGGTGCTGAGATTGGCCACCTTGACCTCGACCAACTCCGGTTTATCCAACCACTCTGAATTGCGCGAGATATTGCGCAAAAACTCGGCCACCCGCTCATTGGTCTGGGCAATGCCGTTGATGGTCACCACCTTGTCGGTCTGGCGAATCGCGGTCAGGTAAACACCTTCGGGCGTGTGCTGGGCCAAGGCATTGAGCAATTGCACCGGCGTATTGCGGTCGGTCTGCAAATCTTCCACCGCACGTTGGCGCGAATTCAAGGCGTCGATTTCTGAGCGCAGATTGGCAATGTCCTTGATCTGGTTGTCCAGCCGCTCGATCTCGGTGCTGAGGTATTGATTGCGCCGCTGCTGCTCGGAGCTCAGGTGCTGCAGCAACACATAGATGGCAAACGCCAAGCCCAAGCCGACCAAGGCGGCCAGCCCCAAACCGGCAAAAAATGCCGTCTTGCGCCGCTTACGCTTTTCTTCGCGATAGGGCAGCAGATTGATCAAAATCACTGGAAGAACCTCCGCATCGCCAAGCCGCAGGCCGTCAAATAGGCCGGCGCCTCGCGGCGCAGCTTGGGCTCACGTACAGCCGATCCCAAGGCCATGTTTTCAAAAGGATTCACCACCATGCAGGCAAAGCCGGTCAGCTCGGTGACCCGCTCCTTCAGCCCTGCCAGGGTGGCGGTGCCACCGGCCAGCATCACGTAATGCACCTTGTGATGGGGTGTGCTGGTGAAAAAATACTGCAGGGCACGGCCAATTTCCTGCGAGAGACTGTCCACAAATGAATGCAGAACCGCGGTTTCAAAATCCTCGGGCAAATCGTTACCGAGTTTCTTCTGCTCGGCTTCTTCAAAAGAAAAACCGTACTGGCGGGAAATCAGCTGAGTCAGCTGCGAACCACCAAAGGCCTGGTCCCGGTCGTACAGCATTTCGTCATCGCGCAGCACCTTGAGGCTGGTGGTGTCCGCACCAATTTCAAACAAGGCCACCAAGGCGTCTTTGCCGGCGCCGGGCAGGCTGGCGATCAAGCGACCCATGGCCATGCGCGAAGCATGGGACTCGATGTCCAGGATCACCGGCCGCAAGCCGGCCGCCTCAGCCAAGCCCTGGCGATCCTGCACCCGGTCCTTGCGGGAGGCAGCGATCAGTACCTCCACATCCCCCACCGAGGTGGGGCTGGGGCCGATGACGCAGAAATCCAGGCTGACTTCGTCCAAAGAGAAGGGAATGTATTGATTCGCCTCCGCTTCCACCTGAATTTCCAACTCTTCGTCACGCAAGCCGGCGGGCAGCATGATTTTCTTGGTGATGACGGCCGATTGCGGCATGGCCAAAACGGCATCACGCGTTTTGCAACCGCTACGGGCCACGACGCGACGCACGGCATCGGCCACCTCGTCGAATTTCTCGATCTGGCCGTCGGCAATCCAGCCTTTTTCAAATGACTCGGAAGCGAAGCGCTCCAACACCATTTCGCCATTGGCCGCCTGACTCAATTCCACCAACTTGACGCTGCTTGAACTGATATCCAAGCCAATCATCGGCGGATGCTTTCGCCCCAACAGTACGTCAAGTATTCCCACGCCCTGAATCCCCCAACGTTTTTTGGCTCGGACTATTAATAAGTTACTTGAATGCTAGCAGCAAAGTCCTTGATCCCCCAAGGAAGCGGGACGTGGGCAGCCAACACCACGTTGCGAAACATACACGACATGCAACAACTTGAAACTTTGAAATACACGGGGAAAGCCCCCCCGTTCGGCGCAGACCGCCCGTGCCAACTGCAAACGCAGCATTCTCGCCTCTCAACAGGGGCCTGCGCATTCGGACGCATGTGAGGGAGACTAGGGTTTTCAGGGCTTTCCTATAATGCCCAGACTCATTCGGAGGCCCATGAGCGACAACCAGAAGAAATCCCCTCAGCATTCAAATGCCGAGCCCCGCCCTGCCCCTCATCGCAGCGCCTCAACACTGCTGGGACGCACGCTTTTGTGGCTGATCGGCCTGGTTCTGGCTGGCATCTTCAGCATTGCCCTGCTGCTGGCCCTGGCCTTTGCCATGGCCTACCCCAATTTGCCAGACATCAGCGGCCTGACGGACTACCGGCCCAAGCTGCCCATGCGCATCCTGTCGGCCGACGGCCAGTTGCTGGGCGAGTTCGGCGAAGAACGCCGCAACTACCTGTCGATCAAGGAAATTCCGGCGGTGATGCAAAACGCCGTGCTGGCAATCGAAGACGCGCGCTTCTACCAACACGGCGGCGTGGACTACCTGGGCATCGTGCGCGCCGCCATGGCCAATGTGGGCGAAACCCGCAGCCAGGGCGCCTCCACCATCACCATGCAGGTGGCGCGCAACTTCTATCTGTCGACCGAGAAGACCTTCACCCGCAAGATTTACGAGATCTTGCTGGCGCTCAAGATCGAGAACGCGCTGAGCAAGGAAAAGATCCTCGAGATCTATATGAACCAGATCTTTCTGGGTCACCGCGCCTACGGCTTTGCGGCGGCCAGCGAGGTCTATTTCGGCAAACCCCTGAAAGACATCAGCGTGGCCGAAGCCGCCATGCTGGCGGGCCTGCCCAAAGCCCCGTCCGCCTACAACCCGATCAACAACCCGCGTCGGGCCAATATCCGCCAGCAATACATCATCGAGCGCATGCTGGAAAACGGCTTCATCACCGCCGAGCAACGCGACGCCGCCAAGGCCGAGACCCTGCGCTACCGCAAGGTGAATGAATCGATGCCACACGCCGAGTTTGTGGCCGAGGCCGCACGTCAGCTGATCTTCAGCCAGTACGGCGAGGACGCCTACACCCGTGGCCTGAACGTCTACCTGACCCTGCGCGCCGACGAGCAGAACGCCGCCTATCGCGCCCTGCGCCGCGGCATCATGGACTACGAGCGTCGCCAGATCTACCGCGGCCCCGAGGCCTACGCCGACCTGCCGGCCGACCCCAAGGAGCTGGACAGCCGCATCGCCGAAGCCCTGGCCGAGCACCCCGCCAACGACGAGTTACTGGCCGCAGTGGTGCTGGATGCCGAACCCAAAAAGGTGCAGGCCGCCCTGCAAAGCGGTGAGCTGATCAACATCACCGGCGAGGGCCTCAAGCCGGCCACCTCAGGCCTGGCCGACAAGGGCAATCCCAAAACCCGGATTCGCCGCGGCGCCATCATCCGCGTCGTCAAGGTAGCCCGGGCCGGCAAGGAGGAATGGACCATCACCCAACTGCCCGAGGTGGAAGGCGCTTTTGTATCGCTGGACCCTCGCAACGGCAGCGTGCGCGCCCTGGTGGGGGGCTTTGACTACGCCAAGAACAAGTTCAACCACGTCACCCAGGCCTGGCGCCAGCCGGGCTCCAGCTTCAAGCCCTTCATCTACTCGGCCGCCCTGGAAAAAGGCTTCACCCCCAGCACCATCGTCAACGACGGCCCGCTGTTCTTCGACGCCAGCAGCACCGGCAGCCAACCCTGGGAGCCCAAAAACTACGACGGCAAGTTCGAGGGGCCCATGCCGCTGCGCAAGGCCTTGGCCAAGTCCAAGAATATGGTCTCCATCCGGGTCTTGAACTCGATCGGTGCGCCCTACGCCCAGCAATGGCTGACCCGCTTCGGCTTTGAAGCCGAGAAGCACCCCGCCTATCTGACCATGGCCCTGGGCGCCGGTTCCGTCACCCCCATGCAGATGGCCCAGGGCTTTGCGGTGTTTGCCAATGGCGGCTACCGGGTGGCACCCCAGCTGATTGCCCGCCTGACGGACAATAACGGCCGACTGCTGTACGAAGCCCCGCAGACACCGCTGGGCGAAGACAGCCGGGTGATCGAGGCCCGCAACGCCTTCCTGATGAGCAGCCTGTTGCAGGAGGTGACCCGCAGCGGCACGGCGGCCAAGGCCCAGGCTCAGCTGAAACGGCCCGATATCTACGGCAAGACCGGCACCACCAACGACTCCATGGATGCCTGGTTCGCTGGTTACCAACAGGAGCTGGTGGCCGTCGTCTGGATCGGCTATGACCAGCCCAAGAAGCTGGGGGACAGGGAAACCGGCGGCGGCCTCTCCCTGCCGGTCTGGATCGAATACATGAACTTTGCCCTGCGCGGCAAGCCGGTGGCCGAGCCCAGCGTGCCCGAGGGCGTGGTCAATCTGAACGGCGAGTGGTATTACGAGGAATACACCGGCAACTCCGGCGTGCAGGCCCTGAGCAATGACGAGGCCAAGATGCCGGCCGCCGGTACCGCGGAAGAGAAGAAAAGCATCCTCGACCTCTTCAAGCGCTGAGCCGGATGCGCTGCCAAGGTGGGCGGCCTGCCGCCCACTCTCAAGGCTCGGCGCGCATCAGGCCGCCGCGAAATCCAGGGCCTTGCCCGCCTGCGCCGAGGCCAGCTGGGACAGGTGGGCGTGGAACTCGCTGCCGTCGCGGGTATCCAACCACTGGCCGGCGACAAAGCGGTAGTGGTAGCCACCGGCCTTGGCCGCCAGCCACAGCTCTTGCAATGGGGCCTGGGTGTTGATGATGATTTTGCTGCGGTCGGGAAAGCTCAACTCCAGCAAGCCACCGGAGCGATGGGTGTCGATATCGATCCAGTCGCTGTCCAGCCATTGATCCACCAGGGACTCGATACCGTCCAGCACCGCACGGGTACGGGCCTGGTATTCCGCGTCGCTGAGTACGGTGGCGGCGGGTGTGATGGGAGCGGCTGCTGACATGGGGGCTAAACTTCCGGCAATGAACGACAAGAAAATCTCAGCCCACAGTGTAGGCCTCGGCAGCGATCCCTCGTACCAGCCAGGGTCAATCACCGGCCGACCGGCCGGCCGGGCCGCCTTGCTGGCCTTTGCTGCGGCCGTCTTGCTGACCGGCATCGCGGCCTGCGGGCAAAAAGGGCCGCTGAACCTGCCCGCCACGGCCACCAAACCCAGCCAAGCCCCGGCCCCGGCGGCCAGTGCCGTCAAGCCAGGCTGATCAGCTCAGGCGTCCAGCCGCCCCTCTTGCACCGCATGGCAAGCCACCTGGATGCCGGCCAGATCCAGCATGGCCGGGCGCTCGCGTTGGCAGCGTTCATTGGCATGAGGGCAGCGCGGGTGAAAGCTGCAACCGCTGGGCGGATTGAGCGGATTGGGCACCTCGCCCTGTACCGGCGTACGGGCGCGCCCCGTCATATGGATGTCGGGGATCGCATCCAGCAGCATGCGGGTGTAAGGATGGCGCGGGCGAGCGAACAGTTCGGCCTTGTCGGCCACCTCGACCAGGCGGCCCAGATACATCACCCCCACCCGGTCCGCCACATGACGCACGACCGCCAGGTTGTGCGAGATGAAGAGATAGCTCAGCTGCCGCTGGCGTTGCAGGTCTTTCATGATGTTCAAGACCTGGGCCTGCACGGAAACGTCCAGGGCCGAGGTCGGCTCATCACAGACCAGAAACTCGGGCTGGGTGGCCAGGGCCCGCGCGATGGAGATGCGCTGGCGTTGGCCGCCGGAGAACTGGTGGGGGAACTTCTCCCGATCCACCGCCGCCAAACCCACCGACTGCAATAGCTCGGCCACCCTGGCGCGCTGCTCGTCTTGATTGGCGATCAGGCCATGCTCGCGCAAGGGCTCGGCAATGATGTCCTGCACCCGCCAGCGCGGGTTCAGCGAGGCATAAGGGTCCTGAAAAATCATCTGCATGCGACGGCGCAGGGCCAGCGCCGCGGGCGAGGCCAAGGTCCGGGCCATGTCCACGCCATCGAAGCTCACCGTGCCCCGTGTGGGCGGATACAGCCCCACCAGCAGGCGCGCCACCGTGCTCTTGCCGCAGCCGGACTCGCCCACCAGGGCCAGGGTCTTGCCACGCTCGATGCTGAAGCTCACGCCGTCCACCGCATGGACGAACTGGCGCGGCTTGCGCTCCACCACCCGGTTCAGCCAGGGCGCAGAAACATCAAAAACCTTGGCCAGATCCCGCACCTCGACCAAGGCCTTGGGCGCAGCAGCCTCGGCCGCCGTGTCTGGCCGGCTGTCGATATGGGCCCTCATACCGCCACCTCCGCTGAGGCACCGGGCGCCGGGGCTAACCAGCAAGCCGCACGGGTCTGACCCCTGGTCTGCAAGTCCGGCCGCTCGCGGCGGCAGCGCTCCAACACCTGAGGGCAACGCGGGTTGTAAGCGCAGCCCTGAGGGATGGCATTCAGGCGCGGCATGGCGCCGTCGATCTGCAGCAGGCGCTCCCTGTCCTCGTCCATCGCGGGGATCGAACCCATCAGGCCCGCCGTGTAGGGATGAGCGGGCTGGTGAATGACCTGATGCACCGGCCCGATCTCGGCGACCCGGCCGGCGTAGAGCACGGCCACCCGGTCGCAGGTCTCGGCGATCACGCCCATATCGTGGGTCACCAGCATCACCGCCGCTCCCTGCTCCTTGCACACCCGTTTGAGCAGGGAAATGATTTGCGCCTGAATGGACACATCCAGGGCCGTGGTCGGCTCATCCGCCACGATCAGCTTGGGAGCGGCCGCCAGGGCCAGGGCGATCACCACCCGCTGCCGCATGCCGCCGGAGAACTGGTGCGGGTACTGATCGATGCGCGCTTCGGGTGCAGGAATGCCGGTCTGCGCCAGCAGCTCGATCGCGCGTGCACGCGCCTGGGACTGGCTCAGCTCCAGGTGGGTTGTGATGGTCTCGATGAGTTGCTGGCCCACGGTGTAGAGCGGGTTCAGCGAGGTCAGCGGGTCCTGAAAGATCGCGCCGATCTGGCGGCCGCGAATCTTGCGCATGGCCTCGTAAGGCAAATGATCGATGCGCCGGCCTTCCAGCAAGATCTCGCCCGAGGCGATGCGGCCCGGCGGATCCAGCAGGCCGATGATGGCCGCACCGGTCAGCGATTTGCCGGCGCCGGACTCACCCACCACGCCGAGGATCTCGCCGGGCGCGATCTCGAAACTGATGTCGTCCAGGGCCAGCAAGGTGCCGCGCCGGGTCGGGAACTCGACCCGCAGATGGCGGACTTCAAGAAGAGGGGCTGTGGTCATGGTCAGCTCAAGGAATCAGTCAGCGCAGGCGCGGGTTGAGCGCATCGCGCAACCAATCACCCAGCAGGTTGACGCTCAGCGCGATCAGCACCAGCATGGCGCCGGGCCAGATGGTGATCCACCACTCGCCGGAGAACAAAAAGTCATTGCCCACCCGGATCAAGGTGCCCAGCGAGGGGCTGGTGGGCGGCACGCCCACGCCCAGAAATGACAAGGTGGCCTCGGTGATGATGGCCGAGGCCACCTGGATGGTGGCCAGCACCATCACCGGGCCCAGCACATTGGGCAGTACATGGCGGCGCATGATGCGGGCCGAACTCACGCCGATGACACGGGCCGCCTGCACATACTCCTTATTGCGCTCCACCAGGGTCGAGCCGCGCACCGTGCGCGCGTACTGCACCCAGCCGGTCAGGGAGATAGCCAGAATCAGCACCAGAAAAGCCAGTGCATCGTGGGCGTTAGGGAACAGCGCCCGCCCCACACCGTCGATCAGCAAGGCCACGAGGATGGAGGGGAAGGACAGCATCACATCGCAGATGCGCATGATGAAGGCGTCCACCTTGCCACCCACGAAACCGGCCAGCAGGCCCAAGCCAACGCCTATCACCATGGACAGCAAGACCGAAGCCAGGCCCACAAACAGGGAGATGCGCGCGCCATACATCAGGGCAGAAAGCAGGTCGCGGCCTTGGTCGTCGGTGCCCAGCAAATACTTGCTGCTGCCACCTTCCATCCAGGCGGGTGGCAGGCGCGAGTCCATCAACTCCAGCGAGGCCAGGTCAAAAGGGTTGTGCGGTGCGACGAACTCGGCGAACAGAGCGCAGAACACGCAGACCAGGGCGACCACGGCCGCGCCCATGGCCACCGGCGAAGACTTGAAGGAATACCAGACATCACCGTCAAGAAAGCGGCGCAGCGCGCCGGCCGGAGCCGCCGAAGCGGGAACAAGAGGGGGTGTGGAACTCATGGGTAACAGAATCTCCGCAGCATCAGGACCTTAGGCGAATGGCCTGGGGTGGCGCTCAATGCGCCTTGCCCTCGACACGCAAGCGCGGGTCCACCGCGAAATAAAGCAGGTCCACCAATAGATTGATGCTGACGAAGATGAAGGAAATCAGGCATAGATAGGCCGCCATCACCGGAATGTCCGCGAACTGCACGGCCTGGATGAAGAGCAGGCCCATGCCCGGCCACTGGAATACGGTCTCGGTGATGATGGCGAAAGCGATCAAGGAGCCCAGTTGCAAACCGGTGATGGTGATCACCGGCACCAAGGTGTTCTTCAATGCATGGCCAAAGTAGACCGCCTGATTGCTGAGGCCGCGGGCGCGGGCGAACTTGATGTAGTCGGTGCGCAAAACCTCCAACATCTCCGCACGCACCAGGCGCATGATCAAGGTCAGCTGGAACACCGACAAGGTGATGGCGGGCAAAAGCAGATGCCGCAGGCCATCGGCGCTGAGCAAGCCGGTCGTCCAGTTGCCGAAGGCCAGCACATCGCCCCGGCCAAAACTGGGCAGCCATTTCAGCCATACCGAGAAGACCAGGATCAGCAGGATGCCGATCAGAAAGGTCGGTAGGGAAACACCCAGCAAAGACAGCATCATCAGCAGCTGCGAGCTGGCCTTGCCACGCCGCAAGGCCGCGAACACACCGAGGGGAATGCCCAGGCCCAGCGCGATCAAGCCCGCCATCATGGACAGCTCCAGGGTGGCAGGAAAGCGCTCCACGATCAAGCTGGACACCTTGCGCCCCTGGCGCAGGCTGAGGCCGAACTCGCCCTGCAACGCATTGCCGACAAAGCGCGCAAACTGCACAGGAAAGGGAGCATCCAGCCCGAGATCACGGCGCAAGGCTTCACGCTGCTCCTGCGTTGCATCTTGTCCGAGCAGATTGGTCACTGGATCGCCCACATACTGGAACAGCATGAAGGCGATAAAGGCCACCGTGAGCATCACGATGACGGCTTGAGCCAGGCGGCGAAGGACGAAAACTAGCATGTGTACTGGCAAGCAGCCGAGGCGGCAGATGAGGATCCCGAAAACTGCCCAGCGGGCGAGCCGCCATGATGACCAAGTCCCCCGCGAGGGACAAAGGGGTAAGCCCTAGCCAGGGCACCCGCGCGTGCGCGTCACATCTTCAAGCTACCTGGCAAGACCTGACCCTGCGCATCCAGCAGCAGGATATCGCCATAGCAAGCGTCCGAACGGCTACGGGTATTGTCGCCATCGGTCATCAAAGCCATGCTGATCACAGGACCCGGCGTCTCACCAAAGGCGCGCGTGAAGTCCGCAAGCAAATCGCGTTTGAAGCTGGCCCAACCCTGATGTGCCGGGTCACGCGGCCCGGAGCCCAGCACGATCTTGCGAATGCGATCGCTGCGCGTGCTGGTCACCAGAGTATCGACCGGCGCGTTGGCGTCCCAGACATACATCAGCAAGGCATAGGGTGGCGATTCGCCGGTCAGCGTACGCACCAAATCGAACTGCAGGCGATTGCGCATGGAAAGCTTGCTGGCATCGCCGTCAAAGCCAATCAGCAAGCGCGCCGGCGCGTCGTCGGTGTCCGCCTCCACCACGCTGGCCGCCTTGGAAAACGCGCCTATCCACCAATCAAATTGAAGGCTGGCGACCTGCTCGGCCGGCAGATTCATGCCGCGCCGCCAAAGGCTGGCCGACTCATTCGCCTGGGCCAGCACGCAGGCCCGGCCGGCGCGCTGCTGCACTTCGTAGCGGGTGGACTGCTTGCCAGGCAGCTCCCGCACAGACCAATCCGCCAGGACGGCCGCAGCAGGGGGCCCGCCTTTCTGAGCACAAGCCAGCAGCAAAAAAGAGGCCGCAAGAGCAAGCAGGGTCTGCCGACCCATCAATTTCCGCGCCACAGCATCACCTTCTCCCAGATCAAAAACAAAAAGGGCCGACAAGCGGCCCTTCGTGACTTTAGCAAACAGCGGCCCGACCGTTCAAACGGCCCGGCCATTGGTATCAGAAGCGGTGACGAATACCCACGGTTGCGCCATAGCGGTGCTCGGCACCGTTGGCGAACTTCACATAGCCATCGGAGAACTTGGTGTAGTCGAACTCGGCGTAGGCATCGGTGCGCTTGGAGAAAGCGTAGTCGGCCACAGCGGCAAAATAGTCGCCATTGCTCTTGTTCGGACCCGAGACATAGTGGGTCTGGCTGGCGCGCCAGTAATGCGTACCCAGATTGATCTGCGGTGTCAGCTGATAAGTCAGACCGACGGCGAACATATCGCGAGTATCCACATCATTGGCCGAAGCATTCAGCACGCCCGAACCAACCAGGCCCGCCGTGTAGGCGCCCGCCAAAACGGTACCCTTGTCAAACTTGTTCTGTGCCCAGGACGCGTTCACATACCAGGGGCCGCTGGTCCAGGCCGCACCCACCGTCGCGCCCTTGACCTTCAGGCTAGCGAGATCTGTCACTTCCAGATAGGCGCCGCCCACCGAGAATTCACCGGCCTGATAACGCAACAAGCCGCCCATGGACTTGTTATTGGAATTGCCTTCCCCGGCGCTCACCTGCACCGAGCCACGGAAGCCATTGGCTTCAAACAGGTACTTGACCATATTGTCCTGGCGAGCACCCATGGACAGGCCGATTTCCGGCTTGTACGCCTCGATATAAGGCGAGTACTTGAAGGAAGCGTAGGTCGAGGTGTAGATATCGAACAAGACGTTGTACTGGCGACCCACCGTGATGCGGCCGAAATCGCTGGACTGCAGGCCGACCCAGGACTGACGCCAGAAATCCGCGGCGGCAACGGTGCCGGTATCCGAATTCAAACGGTGCTCCAGATTCGCAATGGCCTTCAAACCGCCGCCCATATCTTCGGTGATGTTGAAGCCCAGACGGCTTTGCGACATGCCGCCCGGCACCACCTGCCACAAAGCACCCGTACCGGGTGCGGTGCCAGAGTTGCTGATGTAACGCACGCCGGCATCGACAATGCCATACATGGTCACGCTGGACTGAGCCCAAGCACCCGAGGTGCTCGCAGCCAGAAGGCTCAAGATCAGGGCGGTCTTTTTCATATCGATGTCTCCTGTTTGAAATAGGTGCAGCTGAGCCATTCTGTAGTAAGTGCATGGACAGCGGGGCAAGCCGTTGTGCCAGTCCAACAAGAGCTAACCCTGTCTCCCCGGGGACTCGTTGCATTCAACAAACAAAAAAAGCCGCCCGAAGGCGGCTTTTGGAGACATCAAGCAAGCGCTTGAAGGCTCGATCAGAAGTTGTGGCGCACGCCCAGGTCGAAACCGCCAACACGGCCGTCGCCTGCAGGAGCAACAGCAGGAACATTACCGTTCAGGTTGAAGGTTGCCTTCTCGCCGTTGTCGATCAGGGACACGGTGGTGTACAGAGCGGTACGCTTGGACAGGTTGTAGACGTAACCTGCGGCGAATTGGCTAGCCTTGTACTTGGTCGAAGCCACGGTGCTCTTGTCAGCAGCGTCGCTGTACGAGGCCCACACCGAACCCGAACCCAGAGGAGCGGTCACAGCGGCGGTCCAGACTTCTTGCTTCAGAGCACCGAATTCGGTCGTCGTGTAGATCAGCGAAGGCTTGGCGACGCCGAAGTCATACGAAGCACCCAGGGTCAGCAGCTTGTACTTGGTGTCCACGCCGGACTCCATATAAGCAGCGCTGACGTTGATGGCGTTAGCCTTGTAGCCCACGCGGCCGCTGTAGGACTTGCCGAAGGTGGAGCCTTCGCCAGCAGCAACGTCAACCGAACCGTAGAAACCACCCAGGTTTGCGGGCAGCACATAGGTCACTTGGTTGTCATAACGGCCCAGGCCAGCCTTGGTGCCCAGGTCGCTGTACAGGTTTTCAACGCTGCCCAGACCGGTGGCGGTGACGGGGTCGAAGTCTTCGTAAGCCAGCTTGGTCGAGTTCTTGAAGCGGCCCAGGCGCACTTCACCGAAATCACCCCAGACGCTGATGGTCGAACGGCGGGCCCAGAAGGCGCTGTCGGTCGTGCCGGCGTCGGCGTTGATGCGGCTTTCCAGCCAGAAGCCAGCCTTCAGGCCGCCACCCAGGTCTTCAACACCACGCACGCCCAGGCGGCTGGTGGCGTTGCCACCGGAAGCCAGGCTGTACACGTCTTGACCATTGGCCTTGGTGTAACGAGCTGCGACGTCAACCACGCCGAACAGAGTCACCGACGATTGAGCGGCGGCGACGCCAGCGAACGAGCCGAGAACGGCCAATGCAACGATAGATTTCTTCATTAGAAACTCCTAAGTATTCAACGAGGTCCCGATCTGCAAGGCTCTGCGAAAGCCCACCGGACCAACCCCCTCAGTGGAAGTTGCCGTATTTCACCAGACGAATGCATCGATTCCGCCGCTTGACACTGTAAATATAGGGTTTACGTTGTGATGGAACAACGGACACGCTTTATCACAAATACGTCATGTTGCTAATAGGACTTTCCATTTCCATCCCCGTGAATTAGCGCTCCCCCGTAAACTTCCACCCAACCTTGCTTCCTGTCCGAGCCCATGCCCCCTCGCCAAGCCTTGAGCGGCCTCGATCGCGTACTTTCCAGCCTTGATCATGGATTGCGGACTCTTTTTGGCCGCCCCAGCGCAGGCCGGGCCTCACCGGCAAACCAGCAGACCAAGCCCGATGCACCAGCCCTGAGCCCGCAAGATGCCCAGCTCTCCTCGGCCTTGATGCGGGTCAACCACGTTGGCGAGATCTGCGCGCAGGCGCTCTACCAATCGCAAAGCCTGGTATGCCGCGATCCCAAGCTGCGCCGCCACTTCGAACAAGCGGCTCGGGACGAGCTAGACCATCTGGCCTGGACGCAGCAACGCCTGGATGATCTGGGCGGTCGCCGCAGCTATCTGACGCCCTTGTGGTATGGCGGCGCCTTCGGCATCGGCTGCCTGGCGGGTCTGGCCGGCGACCGCATCAGCCTTGGCTTTGTGGTGGAAACCGAAAGACAGGTCGAGCAACACCTTGCCAGTCATATGGAGCGGCTGCCGGCCGAGGATCACGCCTCCCGCGCGGTGGTGGCTCAGATGAAGGAGGAGGAAGCCCGCCACGCGGATGAGGCATTGGCCGCGGGCGCCCAACTGCTGCCGGCGCCCATCAAGTCGGCCATGCGTTTGAGCGCCAAGGTCATGACGCGCACGGCACACTACATCTAATTAGTTAGATCCTGCCAAGGCCGTGCAATCACCCCTCCACCAGCTCTACCGAGGTGGTGATGGCCGCAGTCTTGCCCAGCATGATGCTAGCCGAGCAGTATTTTTCATGGGACAAGGCCACCGCCCGCTCCACCACGTCCTGCTTGAGGCCTCGACCCGTCACAACAAAATGCATATGGATGGCGGTGAACACCTTGGGCTCGGTCTCGGCCCGCTCGGCGCGCAGCTTGACTTGGCAGCCGCGCACATCGTGGCGACCCCGCTTCAGAATCAGCACCACATCGTAGGCGGTGCAGCCACCGGTGCCGGCCAAGACGGTTTCCATGGGCCGCGGCGCCAGATTGTGGCCACCGCCTTCGGGCGCGCCGTCCATCGCGAGCAGATGGCCGCTGCCGGTCTGGGCCGAAAAAGCCATGCCATCCGTGCCCATCCAATTGATTGTGCATTCCATAAAACCCTCCGATTGATCACGGCAACAGGCTCAGTTCTAGACTGAAGACCCGACAAATTTCACGCAAAAATATTGCAGCGCAGCATAGCTTGCAGCTAAAATTCTATCCAAGCGATCGAACTCCCCGCGCTTTCCTCGAGTCTTTGCGCAAGACTTTGAAACTTTGAAAGGCGCTCGGCTTTCGTTTCGCACCGTTTGTCTCCTCCACCGCCTCCATGGTGGATTCAGCCCGGACTTGCAAAAGTTCGGGCTTTTTTTCGTCCCAAAACAGCCCACAAAGCCTTGCAAGCAAGCGCCGGCAAGCCCTTGGGCACCCTGACTTATCATGCTGCACTGCAATAGATTGCAATGGAGACTTCATGGCAGCCACGGCCCGCGCACGCAAAACGACGACGAAGATCAAAAGTACAGCCTCGGCTCAGCCCAGCCTGATTCCCAGCGGCGACAGTTATCTGCAACGAATTCTGAACGCCCGCGTCTACGAAATCGCCCGCGAGACCTCGCTGACACCGGCCAAAAACCTGGGCAAGCGCCTGGGCAACAAGATTTTCCTGAAGCGCGAGGACGAGCAAGCCGTGTTCAGCTTCAAGCTGCGCGGTGCCTACAACAAGATGGCCCACCTCAGCGCCGAGCAACTCGGCAAAGGCGTCATCTGCGCCTCGGCCGGCAACCATGCGCAAGGCGTGGCCCTTTCGGCCAAGAAGCTGTCTTGCCGCGCCGTCATCGTGATGCCGGTCACCACACCCAAGGTCAAGATCGACGCCGTCCAAGCCCTGGGCGGCGAGGTCGTCTTGTTCGGCGACAGCTATACCGATGCCTACGGCCATGCCCTGGAGCTGGAACAAGCCCAGGGCCTGAGCTTTGTCCACCCTTTTGACGACCCCGACGTCATCGCCGGCCAAGGCACCATCGCCATGGAATTGCTGCGCCAGCACCCCGGCCCCATCGACGCCATCTTCGTGGCCATCGGTGGCGGCGGCTTGATCTCAGGCGTCGCCGCCTACATCAAGGCCGTGCGGCCCGAGATCAAAATCATCGGCGTGCAGACCAAGGACTCCGACGCCATGTTGCGCTCGGTGCGCGCCGGCAAGCGGGTGCAACTGGCCGATGTGGGCCTGTTTTCCGACGGCACCGCGGTCAAGCTGGTGGGCGAAGAAACCTTCCGCGTCACCCGCGCCCTGGTGGACGACTTCGTGCGGGTCGATACCGACGCCGTTTGCGCCGCCATCAAGGACGTGTTCGAGGACACCCGCAGCATCCTGGAGCCGGCCGGCGCCCTGGGCGTGGCGGCCATCAAGCAATACGTGGCCGAACAGGGCTGCAAGGGCAAGACCTTTGTCGCCATCACCTGCGGAGCCAATATGAACTTCGACCGCCTGCGCTTTGTGGCCGAGCGGGCCGAGGTCGGTGAACATCGCGAGGCCTTGTTCGCCGTCACCATCCCCGAGCAGCAGGGCAGCTTCAAGCGCCTGTGCGAGCTGCTGGGCCCACGCAGCGTGACCGAGTTCAACTACCGCATCTCGGATGCCGCCCAGGCCCATGTCTTCGTCGGCATCGCCACGCAAAAGCGCGAGGAGTCGCAAAAACTTCTCAAGACCTTCAGCAAGGCCGGCTTCGCCAGCACCGACCTGACCGATAACGAGTTAGCCAAGCAGCATGTGCGCCATATGGTGGGCGGCCGCAGCGAGCTGGCGCAGAACGAGCGTCTCTACCGCTTCATCTTCCCCGAGCGGCCGGGCGCCCTGATGCGCTTCCTCTCCAGCATGCGGCCGGAGTGGAATATCAGCCTCTTCCACTACCGCAACCAGGGCGCGGACTACGGTCGAATCCTGGTGGGCCTGCAAGTTCCCAAGAGCGACAATGCGGCACTGAAGAGCTTTCTGGCCTCGCTCAACTATCCTTACGAGGACGAGACGAACAACCCGGTCTACCAGTTCTTCCTGCGCTGAGACGACGTTCCAAGCCCCGCAAGCCATGCCCATCCAACAGTCGCTGATCTCACCCACCGCCAACCCGGAGCTGGAAAAGTCGCTGCGCGAAAGGGTGGAGAGGCATGCCGCCATCGCCGGGGGCTTGGGTGAGCTGGAGCCCCTGGCCGTGCGCCTGGGCCTGGTGCAGAACAGCTTGACGCCACGTTTTCGCGACCCGGTGCTGGCGGTTTTTGCCGCCGACCATGGCCTGGCCGTCGACGGCATCGCCAATCTCTGGGGCCGCAGCACCCGCGAGCAGGCGCTGATGGCGCTGCAAAATCGCCTGCCCCTGTCCGTCTTCGCCCGCCTGCAAGGCTTGCAGCTGAGCCTGGTGGACTGTGGCATCGCCGAGCCCTTGCCGCCGCATGCCAAGCTGCTGTCCCGCAAGATTGCCCACGGCAGCCGCAACACCCGGGTCGGCGCGGCCATGAGCCTGGAGCAAGCCCATGCCGGCGTGCGCGTGGGCATGGAGATCGCCGACAAGCTGCCCGGCAATGTGCTGGCCTGTGCCGGCATGGGCCAGGGTTCGGCCGAGAGCGCCGCCCTGGTGCTGGCCCGGTTGATGGACTGCCCGGTGCAGGACTTTGTCGTCTCCGGCCCCGATATGCGCCAGGACGATCTGGCCCGCCTGCTGGGCCTGCTGCACGGCGCGCAGGCCCGGCATCGCGAGGTGGTCGATCCGATGGAGGTGCTGGCCGCCTTTGGTGGCTTCGAGATCGCGGTGATGGTGGGCGCCATGCTGGTGGCGGCCTCCAAGCGCAGCCTCATCATCATCGACGGCATGACGGCCTGCGCCGCCCTCAAGCTGGCCTCGCGCATCGCCGCCCCGGTGACCGACTACGCCGTGTTCTGCCGCAGCCATGCGCATCGCGGCCTGGACGAAGCCCTGGCCTTGTTCCACGCCTCGGCCCTGCTGGAATTGGGCATGGACAGCGCCGACGGCACCGGTGCCGCCCTGGCTTGGCCCATGATACGCAGCGCCGCGGCCCTGCTGACCGATCTGCACGAGGCCACCGACCCACGCGCCACGGGCTTGAACAAAGTCAATAGCGGCAATGCCGCGCTGCACTCCCAGCCGCAAGACGCCGGCCGGGCGCTGAACTCCTGACGCTCTTTTGCCGGTTTCAGCGAATCGGCAAGCCGCCGTTCTGCTCCACCTGCAAAGGCTGGGGCTGAGACATCTGGCCCGGCGGGCTGGGCGGCAGACCGTTGGGATTGCCGCCCAGCACCGTGGCCGAGGGCTGCGCCGGCGGCAAGGCCCCGGTGGCAGCCGGCGCGGGCGGCGCCATCTGCAGACTCATGCTGACCACGCCGCCCTGGCCCAGGCTGGCCGTCTGCTTGTCCACCGCGATCAGGCGCAACTCGCCTTCCAGCACGGCACCGACGCGCACCGTGCGCGGCACGCCATCCACCGAGATCAGGGCCAGGCCCTCACCGGCATGGGCGCCGGACTGCGCGCGCTTGGGCGCCACCACGCCCAGCAGCTTGAAGCGGCTCTCGGCCACCGGCGCGGCCTCGACCTGCTGCGGCGCGGGCGCGCCGAACAAGCGGCTCAGGTCCGCGGCCGTGGCGCCGCGCTCGCTCGCGGTCGAAGCCTGAGCGGGGGTCAACAAGGGTTTGGCCAGCAACTGGATCGCCCAGAAACCGCCGCTGCAGGCCAGGGCGCCCCAGACCAGAAAAGCCGTCATTCGTGCAAGCATGGGCGGATTATGATTCATGCGCTTGCGGCCCCAGGCAATTGCTTTCCCGGGGCCGCCCACATCAGCCCAAGCAGCGCCTCAACAAAACCCAGCATCCGCTCGCCACTATGCAAACTCAAGTCTTCACTGCCGCGCCAGCCCTGCCCGCGAGCGCTGCGGCCCCTGCCCACCCCCGCCGCAAGCAGGCCCGGGGCTTCACCCTGATCGAGCTGCTGGTGGTGCTGGTCATCATCGGCGTGCTGGCTGCCCTGGTCGTGCCCAATGTCTTGAACCGCGCCGACGACGCCCGCGTCACCGCCGCCCGCACCGACGTCAACAATCTGATGCAGGCCCTCAAGCTCTACAAGCTGGACAACCAGCGCTTCCCCAGCGCCGATCAAGGTCTGGACGCTCTGGTGCGCAAGCCCACGGCCGGCAACCCGCCGCCGAACTGGAAGCCTTATATCGACAAGCTGCCCAACGATCCCTGGGGCCGCCCCTACCAATACGCCAACCCCGGCATCAAGGGCGAGATCGATGTCTACAGCTTTGGCGCCGATGGCCGCACCGGCGGCGAAGGCAATGACGCCGACATCGGCTCCTGGCAATAAACACGATGCGCCTCCTCGCTCCCGGTCGGGCAGGCTTGGGTGAAGGCGGCCAGGCCGGCTTCACCCTGATCGAGTTGCTGGTGGTGGTGGCCATGATCGCCATCGCCAGCGCCACGGTCAGCCTGTCCCTGCGCGACCCGGCGGCCGCCCAGCTGGAGCGCGAGGCCGAGCGCCTGTCGGCCCTGTTTGAAACCGCCCGGGCGGAAAGCCGGGCCGCCGGCCTCAGCGTGAGCTGGCAGCCCGTACGGGCGGGCGACGGCAGCGAGGATCATTTCCACTTCCAGGGCCTGCCCAACACCCTACAGCTGCCACGCCGCTGGTTGGGCCAGCCCGTCAGTGTGGAAATCGCACGGGCCAATATGATCCGCCTGGGCCCCGAGCCTCTGATCGGCGCACAGCAGTTGCGCCTGAGCCTGGGCTCGCAGCGCCTGATCCTGGCCACCGACGGCCTCTCCCCCTTCGAACTCAAGCCCGCTGATGGCTCCTGAACTGAAGCGGCCTGCACAAGCAGGCTTCACCCTGATCGAGGTGCTGGTGGCCCTGGTCATCGTCGCCATCAGCCTGGCCGCCGGCATCAAGGCCGCCGGCGCGCTGAGCGATAACGCGTCCCGCCTGCGCAACATCAGCTCGGCCCAGTGGTGCGCCGAGAACCAGCTGACCGAGCTGCGCCTGTCCAAGCAATTCCCCAGCCTGGGTGAGAGCGAGTTCAGCTGCGAGCAACTGGGCCAGACCTTTCGCGGCCAATTGATCGTGCGCGCCACGCCCAACGCCGGCTTGCGACGGGTGGACGCCGTGGTCACCGACGAGGCCGGCGAGCACAAACTGCTGCTCAGCGGCATAGCCGGCCGCAATTGAGCATGAATTCGGTCCGCTCCCCGCAGCCCGAGCGCGGCTTCACCCTGGTCGAGGTGCTGGTCGCCCTGGCGATCATGGCCACCATGGCCATGATCGCCTGGCGCGGCCTGGATGCCTTGCTGAAAAGCCGCGACATCGCCCAGGCCCATCTGGAGCAAAGCAGCCGCCTGCAAACCGTGGTCGCGCAATGGGAGCAGGACCTGCGCGCCATCCAGGACAGCGGCATCGAGGAGCCCCTGGCCTTCGACGGCGCCAGCCTGCGCATGACCCGCCAAGTGCCCGAGGGCTTGCAAGTGGTGGTCTGGACGGCGCGCAATAACGCCTTGTTCCGCTGGGAAGGTCCGGTGGTGAAGACCGTGGCGGCCCTGCACGACAGCTTCCAGCGCAGCCAGCTGCAAGTCAATCAGGACGCCACCCAGCTGCGTGCCCTGGATGGCGTCAGCGGCTGGCAGATGTACTTCTACCGGGGCAATAGCTGGAGCAATGCGCAGTCCAGCGGCGGCTCCAGCAGCAATACACAGCCTCCACAGGCCCCGCAGAAGTCCGAAGATGACAAAACAAAGGCAGAGAATAACGAGGCAGGGAGCAGCGGAAATAGCTCCAACAACAACGGCGCCAACAGGCAAGGCCCCGTTCGCCCGGACCTGCCCACCGGCGTGCGCATGGTGATCCTGTTCGACCCCGGCAGTGGTTTCTCTGGGCCGCTGACGCGGCAGATCGCGATCGGACAATGAGTCCTTTGCAAGCCCACCCCGCAAACCAGCGCCAGCGCGGCGCCGCCCTGCTGACGGCCATGATCATCGTCACCCTGGTGGCCAGCCTGGCCGCGGCCATGGTGTGGCGGCAGTACCGCGCGGTGCAGATCGAGGCGGCCGAGCGCTCGCGCAGCCAGTCCTCGCTGATTCTGCAGGGCGCGCTGGACTGGGCGCGCCTGATCCTGCGCCAGGACGCCATCGACAACCAGAAAGACCCGGTCGACAGCCTGAACGACTTCTGGGCCGTGCCGGTGGCCGAGAGCCGGGTCTCCACCTTTCTGGCGATCGAAGGCGGCAATGCCGACAAGGACGGGCCCGAAGCCTTTCTGTCCGGCACCATCAAGGACGCCCAAGCCCAGTACAACCTGCGCAATCTGCTGGGTGGCGCCCAGGTGCCGGAGCTGGAACAGCGGGTGCTGGAACGCATCTGCCAAAGCGCCCAGACCCCGCCCGGCACCGCCGCCCTCATCATCGAGCGCCTGCGCCTGGCCTATGCCAGCCAGAACAGCCAGGCCGGCACGGGCAATGCCGCCGACATCCCGCTGCAGCCGCGCAATCTGGAGCAACTGGTCTGGCTGGGCCTGAGCCAGGACACCATCGAACGCCTGCGGCCCTTTGTCACCCTGCTGCCCACGCCCACGCCGGTCAATCTCAACACCGCCCCGCGCGAGGTCATCGCCGCCCTGTTCGACGGCATGGACCTGGCCTCGGCCGAACGCCTGGTGCAGGTGCGCCAGGCCCAGCCGCTGAAAAAAGCCCAGGACGCCAAGAACTTCCTGCCCAGCTCGGTCACCGTCAGCTCGGACCGGGCCGAGGTCCTAAGCTCTTACTTCAACGTCAGCGGCCGCATGCGCCTGGATGAACGGGTGCTGGAAGAACGCTCCCTGCTGTGGCGCCGCAATCTGGACGTGCTGGTGCTGGAGCGCCAGCGCATCAACCGGGTGCTGGAGCCGGCTCAGAAAAAACCCTGAGCGGGCGCCACAGCCCCGGCACCGCGACACAACGCTCCTAGAATGCGCCACGCCCATCCTTACCCGGAGCTCGCCCTCACGCGCCCATGAGTACTCTGCTTGTCTTTCTACCGCCGCGCAGCCGCTTGCGCGCGCAGGGCCGCGCCGTGCAGTCCAACGAGGGCCTGGGGCACACGGCCGCCGGCGCACTGAACAAGGACTTCGACTTCCTGCTGACGACGGACGGCCTCAACATCAGCCAGCAAGGCAGCCAGAGCGCCAGCCATCTGCCGCCGGCCGACACGGTGATCGCCATCCCCGCCGAGTCCGATGTGGCCTGGCAGCGCGTCACCCTGCCCAAGGCCGGCCGGCAAATGCGCTCGGCCCTGGCCGGCATGCTGGAAGAAACCCTGCTGGACGAGCCCGACAGCCTGCACTTCGCCGTCGAGCCCGAGGCCCTGGGCGGCGACACCGCCTGGGTGGCCATCACCTCGCGCAGCTGGCTGCAGCAGCAACTGGCCACGCTGGAGGCGGCCCAGGTCTTTGTGGACCGCGTCTGCCCCCTGAGCTGGCCCGAGGCCCCGCCGCGCGGCCATTTCTACGCCACCGGCCAGGAGAACAGCCCCGTCGCCCTGCGCTGGAGCCACCCCGAGGGTGTCAGCAATCTGCCCCTGGACGGCGGCCTCTCGCGCCAGCTCTTTCCCCCCGGCCTGGTGCAAGCCACCGAATGGACGGCCACGGCCGAGGTGGTCTCCGCCGCCGAGCGCTGGCTGGGCACAGCGGTGCCGGTGCAAAGCCCGGCCCAGCGCGCCCTGCGGGTGATCACCAGCCCCTGGAATCTGCGTCAGTTCGAGCTGGCCCAACGCACCCGCGGCGTGCGCGCCCTGCGCCAGTTCTACCGCGGCCTGATGCGGCGCGAATGGCGGGCCGCGCGTTACGGCTTGATCGGCCTCGTGCTGGTGCAAGTGCTGGGCCTGAACCTGCTGGCCTGGCAGGAACACCGACAGCTGCAAAACCGCCGCGCCCAGTTGGATGCGACCCTGCTGGCCAGCTACCCGCATATCCGCGCCATCCTCGACGCGCCGGTGCAGATGCAGCGCGAGACCGATGCCTTGCGTGCCAATGCCGGCCGCAGCGGCAGCCAGGATCTGGAAGCCCTGCTGGCCGCCGCCGCCACCGCCTGGCCGGCCGACCGCGCGCCGGTGGACAGCCTGAGCTTCGAGCCCGGCCGCCTGAGCATGGCCTCGGCCGGCTGGAGCGAGGCGCAGATCCAGCAATTCCGCAGCCAGCTGAAAAGCGAAGGCTGGGCCTTGGACGCCAGCGAGGGCAAGCTCAGCCTCAGCCCCGCCAAGGCCGATAAGCACAGGTAATGAACAAGACATGATGAGCGCCCCCTTGAAGTCCTGGCAGCAAACAGCCGCCCCTCTGAAAGCCCATTGGCAAACCCTGGGCGAGCGCGAGCGCTTCATGCTCAAGCTGGCCGCCGCCGCCCTGGGCCTGCTGCTGCTCTGGCTGATCGCGGTACAGCCGGCCCTGCGGGTGCTGCGCCAGAGCCCGGCCCAGCTGGAAGCCGTTGACCTGCAGCTGCAGGAGATGCAGGCCCTGGCCCAGGAAGCGGCCGAGCTGCGCGGCATCGCCCCCGTGCCCGCCGCGCAAGCGGCGCAAGCCCTGCAGGCGGCCAGCGAACACCTGGGCAAGGATGCCCGCCTGAGCATCACCGGCGACCGCGCCGTGCTGAGCATCAACGGCGTTAGCAGCGAGGCCTTGCAAGCCTGGCTGGGCGAGGTGCGCAGCGCCGCCCGCGCCCGCCCGGTGGAGGCTCAGCTGCAACGCGGGCCCAAGGGCTATGCCGGCAGCATCACCCTCAGCATCGCGGGGATGAACGGATGAGCAAGCGCTTTGCCTTCCCCTTCGGCCGCGGCCGCCGTGGCGCTCAGCGCGCCTTCGAGCCCAGCCTGAGCGGGCCCGCCGGTGAGCCCTCGCAATGGCAGGACACCCGCCAGCTGGAACCCGCCTGGCGCAACCGCAACACCGCCTCGCGGCGCTGGGCCCTGGCCGGCGCGCTGCTGGGCCTGCTGCTGGCCCTGCTGCTGTTCGCGCCGGCCAGCTGGCTGGCGCGTGGCCTGGCCAGCGCCAGCAACGGCCATCTGCTGATCACCGACACCCGCGGCAGCATCTGGAACGGCAGCGGCCTGCTGGTGCTGACCGGCGGCGAGGGCAGCCGCGACGCCAGCGTGCTGCCGGGCCGCATCAGCTGGTCCATGGCCGTGCAGGGCTGGGGCCTGGCCCTGCGGGCGCGCCAGGCCTGCTGCATCAACGGCGAGCTGCAGCTGCGCCTGAGCCCCGGCTGGGGCCGTTTCGAGATCGCCGTGGCCAGCCATGCCGACTGGCTGGCGCGCTGGCCCAGCGCCTGGCTGGCCGGCCTGGGCACACCCTGGAACACCTTGCAGCTGGGCGGCTCGGTGCGCATGAGCGCGCGCGACTTCCGGCTCGAATGGGTGCAGGGCCGCTGGCGCCAGTTCGGCCAGCTGGACCTGGACCTGCTCAATGTCTCCTCCCGCGTCTCCACGCTGGCGCCGCTGGGCAGCTACCGCTTCAGCGTGCTGGGCGGCTCGGCCGGCCAAGGCCAGGACGGCATCAGCCAGCTGCGCCTGAGCACCCTGGACGGCGCCCTGATCCTCAACGGCCAAGGCAGCTTCGGCCTGGGCAAGCCCCGCTTCACGCTGGAGGCCACGGCGGCCCCGGGCCGCGAGGCGGCACTGAACAATCTCCTGAATATCATCGGCCGCCGCCAAGGCGCCCGTTCCGTCTTTTCGATTGGATGAGCATGAACAAGAAGCGTCTGCGCATGACGTCTACCCCCCGCCGGGGCTCCCTGACCCTGCTGGCCGCCGCCCTGCTGAGCCTGAACACCGGTCCGGCCCTGGCCCAGCCTGAAACCGCAGCCGACCCCGCCACCCGCATCCACAGCCCGGCGCTGAAGTCGCGCACGCCGGTGACGCTGAACTTCGTCAATGCCGATCTGGAGGGTGTGACCCGCGCCATGGGCGTGATGCTGGACCGCCAGTTCATCATCGACCCGCGCGTCAAGGGCTTGATCACCGTCTACAGCGAGCAGCCGGTGTCGGTGCGCGAGGCCTATCTGAACTATCTGGCCGCCTTGCGCGGCCTCGGTTTCACCGTGGTGGAAAACTCCGGCCTGCTCAAGGTCGTGCCCGAGGCCGATGCCAAGCTGCAGGCCGGCTCGGTGGCGGTGGGCGCCAGCAATATGCGGGGCGACCAGATCATCACCCAGATCTTCAAGCTCAGCCACGAGAACGCCAACAATCTGGTGGCCGTGTTGCGCCCCCTGATCAGCCCCAACAACACCATCAATGCCAACCCGGGCAATAACAGCCTGGTGATCACCGACTACGCCGACAACCTGCAACGCCTGGGTCGCATCATCGCGACCATGGACACGCCCGGCTCGACCGATCTGGAGGTGGTGCCGCTCAAGCATGCCATCGCCTCCGATCTGGCGGCCCTGGTGCAGAAGCTGGCCGACGGCAGCACCGCCGCCGCGGCCCCCGGTCAAGCCGGTGGCGCGCTCAGCGTGCTGGCCGACGCGCGCAGCAATGCCCTGATCCTGCGCGCCTCCAACCCGGCCCGCCTGGCCCAGGCCCGCGCCATGATCGAGAAGCTGGACCAACCCGGCAGCGAAGGCAATGCCAGCGGCAATATCCGCGTGGTCTATCTGAAAAACGCCGACGCCACCAAGCTGGCCACCGTGCTGCGTGCCGCCTTTGCCGGCGGCAGCGGCGCCTCCGGCAGCAGCACGGGCAGTAGCGCCAGCGGCAGCGCGTTTGGCAGCGGCAGCAGCACGGGCGGAGCGGCCGTGAGCAGCACGCCGCTCAGCGGCGTGGGCCAGAACAGCTCGAGCACGGGCGGCGGCAACTCGGCCGCGTCCACCACGCCGGTGGCGGCCTCGCAAGCCCCCTCGACCGGCGGCTTTGTGCAGGCCGACCCCTCCATCAACGCGCTCATCATCACCGCCCCCGAGCCCCTGTACCGCCAGATCCGCGGCGTCATCGACCAGCTGGACGTGCGCCGCGCCCAGGTCTATGTGGAGACCATGATCGTCAAGGTCGACGCCAGCAAGGCCGCCCAGTTCGGCGTGCAGTGGCAGAACCTGTTCGGCAACAAGGGCGACGCCACCATCACCGGCGCCGGCACCAATTTCGGCACCGGCCTGAGCAATATCATCAACGGCACGGTGGCCGTGGCGGGCGGCCGCACCGGCGTGGGCACGGCCCTGTCCAGCGGGGCCGCGCCGCAGGGCTTCAATATCGGCCTGCTCAAGCAGGTGGGGAATTTCTACACCCTGGGTGCGATCGCCAACTTCCTGGAGTCCGAGACCGGCGGCAATGTGCTGTCCACGCCCAATCTGGTGGCCATGGACAATGAGGAAGCCAAGATCGTCATCGGCCAGAACGTGCCCTTCCTGACCGGCTCCTATGCCAATACCGGCGGCAATAGCGGCGCGGCCAACCCCTTCCAGACGATTGACCGCAAGGACGTGGGCCTGACCCTGCGCATCCGCAGCCAGATCGGCGAGGGCGGCACGGTGCGCATGACGGTCTACCAGGAGAACTCCTCGGTGATCGAAGCCACCAGTTCAAGAAGCAGCGGCCCCACCACCGACAAGAGCTCGGTGGAGACCACGGTCTCGGTGGACGATGGCCAGATCCTGGTGCTGGGCGGCCTGATGAAGGACGAGTACGCCGACGGCGAGGACGGCGTGCCCGGCCTGTCCCAGATCCCCTTGCTGGGCAATCTGTTCAAGAGCCAGAACCGCAAGCGCATCAAGACCAATCTGATGGTCTTTCTGCGCCCGGTGGTGATGCGCAACCAGAACGCCGCGGATCAGCTGACCCTGGACCGCTACGAGTCCATCCGCAGCCTGCAGCAGAACACGCAACCCAAGCCCAGCATGATCCTGCCCGACACCGGCGCCCCGGTCTTGCCGGCGGGCCCGGCCACGCCGGCCGGTGGCGCGAGCCAGGTGCCGCCGCAGCCGCAAGCGCAAAAGCAATCCAAGCCTTGAACCCCAGCCCGAGCAGGAATACACGCATGGCCACACGCCACCCCCTGCCCTATGCCTTCGCCAAAGCGCATATGGTTTTGCTGGAAGACGATGGCGCAGCCCTGGTGCTGTGGGCGCCGTCCGAGGTCAGCCTGGCCAGCCTGGCCGAGGTGCAGCGCCTCTACCAGATCGACCGCTTCGAGAAAGAACCCCGTAACACCCTGGCCGAGCGCATCAATGCGGCCTACGCGGGCAGCGAGTCCAGCGCGGCCGTGGTGATCGGCGAGGTGGAGAGCGCCGTCGACCTGAGCCGCATGATGCAGGACCTGCCCGCCGTGGAAGACCTGCTGGAGGCCGCCAACGACGCCCCCATCATCCGCATGCTGAACGCGTTACTGACGCAGGCGGCCAAGGACGGCGCCAGCGACATCCACATCGAGCCCTACGAGCGCGCCAGCTCGGTGCGCTTCCGCGTCGACGGCACCTTGCGCGAGGTGGTGCAGCCCAACCGCGGCCTGCATGCCGCCCTGATCTCGCGCCTGAAGATCATGGCCGAGCTGGACATCGCCGAGAAGCGCCTGCCGCAGGACGGCCGCATCTCCTTGCGCATCGGCGGGCGAGCCATCGATGTGCGCGTCTCCACCCTGCCCTCGGCCCACGGCGAGCGCGCCGTGCTGCGCCTGCTGGACAAGACCGAGTCCAAGTTCACGCTGGAAGGCCTGGGCATGAGCGGCGATGTGCTGTCGGCCTTCAAGAAGCTGGTGCAGCAGCCGCACGGCATCGTGCTGGTGACCGGCCCGACCGGCTCGGGCAAGACCACCAGCCTCTACGCCTCGCTGCAAACCGTGGACACCAGCACCACCAATGTGCTGACGGTGGAAGACCCGATCGAGTACGAGCTGTCGGGCGTGGGCCAGACGCAGGTCAATGCCAAGATCGACCTGAGCTTCGCCAAGGCCTTGCGCGCCATCCTGCGCCAGGACCCGGACGTCATCATGATCGGCGAGATCCGCGACTACGAGACCGCGCAGATCGCCATCCAGGCCTCGCTGACCGGCCACCTGGTGCTGGCCACGCTGCACACCAATGACGCGCCTAGCGCCGTGACTCGGCTGACCGATATGGGCGTCGAGCCCTTTCTGCTCAGCTCCAGCCTGCTGGGCGTGCTGGCCCAGCGCCTGGTGCGCAAGCTCTGCCCGGTCTGCAGGCGCCAGGACGAGCATGGCCACTACCACCCGGTGGGCTGCGAGGCCTGCTCCAAGACCGGCTACAAGGGCCGCACCGGCGTTTACGAACTGATGGTGGCGGACGAACATGTACGCGGCCTGATCCACCAGCAGGCGGCCGAGAGCGAGCTGCTGGCCGCCGCGCAAAAAGTGGGCCTGCGCTCCATGCGCGAGGACGGTGCGCGCCTGATCGCGCAAGGCATCACCTCGGAAGAGGAAGTGCTGCGGGTCACGCGAGACTAGCGCGATGCCAGCCTATAAGTACGAAGCCCTCAACGCAGCCGGCCGCAACAGCAGCGGCCTGCTCGAAGCCGACAACCCGCGCGTGGCCCGCGCCCAGCTGCGCACCCTGGGCCTGGTGCCGCTGAGCATCACGCCGGTGCAGCAGCATGGCCAGACCGGCGGCAGCCGCTTTGCCCGCCGCATCTTCAGCCCCACGGCCCTGGCCGTCTGGACCCGCCAGCTGGCCGGCCTGGTCGGCGCCGGCCTGCCGCTGGAGCGCGCCCTGACCGCCCTGGCCGACGAGAGCGAGGACGAGAAGCAGCGCGAGCTGCTGTCCCAGCTGAAGGCCGAGGTCAACGCGGGCTCGCCCTTCGCCCGCGCCCTGGCCAGCGCGCCGCGCGAGTTCGACGAGGTCTTCCGCGGCGTGGTCGCGGCCGGCGAGCAGAGCGGCGCCCTGGGCCCGGTGCTGGAAAAGCTGGCCGACGATCTGGAGGAGCGCCAAGACCTCAAGGGCAAGCTGGTCGGCGCCATGGCCTACCCGGCCATCGTGTCCCTGATCTCGGTGTTCATCGTGATCTTTCTGGTCACCTATGTGGTGCCGCAGATCGCCACCGTCTTCACCAGCTCCAAGCGCGCCCTGCCCGCCATCACCGTCGCCATGCTGGCGCTCAGCGCCTTTGTGCGCGAATGGGGCTGGGCCATGCTGCTGGCCCTGGCGGGCGGCGGCTTCGCGCTGCACGCGGCGCTCCAGCGCGCGGCCTTCCGCCGCCGCTTTGATTCCGCCATGCTGGGCCTGCCCGTCATCGGCCGACTGGCGCGCGGCTATAACGCGGCCCGCTTTGCCGGCACGCTGGCCATGCTGGCGGGCTCGGGCGTGCCCATTCTGAAGGCCTTGCAGGCCGCCGCCGAGACCTTGTCCAACCACGCCATGCGGGCCGACGCGCTGGACGCCCTGGTGCAGGTGCGCGAGGGTGCGCCCCTGGGTGCGGCCCTGGCGGGCAAGAAGCGCTTCCCCGGCATCCTGGCCATGTTCGCCCGCCTGGGCGAGCAGACCGGCCAGCTGCCGCAGATGCTGGACCGCGCCGCCCGCCAGCTCAGCGTGGAGGTGCAGCGCCGCTCCATGGCCGCCGCCACCTTGCTGGAGCCCTTGCTGATCGTGGCCATGGGCGCCATCGTGCTGATGATTGTGCTGGCCGTGCTGCTGCCCATCATCCAGCTCAACACTTGGGTGAAATAAACACGCATGCCTGCCAATCTGGACGGACAGCTGGTCGTCGCCATCTCCTCTCGCGCCCTGTTCGATTTCGAGGAAGAAAACCAGTTCTTCGAGGCCGGCGACGACCGCGCCTATATGGCCTTGCAGCAAGAGCGGCTGGAGCTGCCGGCCAAACCCGGCGTGGCGTTTTCGCTGGTGCAAAAGCTGCTGGCCTTCAACGCCGATGCGGCCCCGCCGCGGGTGGAGGTGGTGGTGCTGTCGCGCAACGACCCCATCTCGGGCATGCGGGTGTTTCGCTCGGCCAAGCACTACGGCCTGCCCATCCAGCGCGGCGTGTTCACCCGGGGCGAATCGCCCTGGCGCTATCTGCGCCCGCTCAAGGCCCAGCTCTTTCTCTCGGTCAACGAGGCCGATGTGCGCCAGGCCCTGAACGCTGGCGTGGCGGCGGCACGGGTGTACCCGCTCTCGGCCCATGCCAGCGCCGAGCATCCGCATGAGTTGCGCATCGCCTTCGACGGCGACGCCGTGCTGTTCTCCGACGAGGCCGAACAGGTCTACCAGCGCGAGGGCCTGAACGCCTTCCAGAACCACGAGATTGCCCACGCCAACACGCCCCTGCCGGCCGGGCCCTTCAAGCCGGTTCTGGAAGCCTTGCACCGCCTGCAGCAAGAGCCGGCCGGCCCGATGCGGGTGCGCACCGCCCTGGTCACGGCGCGCAGCGCACCGGCCCATGAACGCGCCATCCGCACACTGATGGACTGGCGCATCGAGGTCGATGAAGCCATGTTCCTGGGCGGCCTGGCCAAGGGCGAATTCCTGCGCGAGTTCGAGCCCGATTTTTTCTTCGACGACCAGGCCGGCCATATCGCCAGCGCGGCCGCCCACGTGCCCTCGGGCCATGTGGCCGCGGGCATTGCCAATCCCTGAGCCCGGGTTTGCCCCAGGCGCCATCCGCCCATGACCATTGGCGGCACCGGCCGTAGGCCGGACAATCCGCGCCTTTCTTTCCGTCATTCCCATAAGGAAGCTGCCATGCATCCCGTGCACCGCCGTCCGGCCCATCCGGCCCATCCGCTGGTCCAAGCACTTGCCGCCACCCTCATCGCGGGTTCGGGCGCCGCACTTGCCCAGGCGAATTCCCTGCCCGGCCCCGGCTTTTACCGCCAGCCAGCCGTCCATGGCCAGAACGTCTATCTGGTGGCCGAGGGCGATCTCTGGCGCGTGGGCCTGACGGGCGGCCGGGCCGAGCGCCTCAGCACCCATGGCGGCCAGGAGACCCTGCCCGCCGTCTCGCCCGACGGCCAGTACCTGGCCTTTGTGGGCCAGTACGACGGCCCCGGCGACGTCTACCTGCTGCCGGTGCAAGGCGGCCTGCCCAAGCGCCTGAGCTGGGACGGCGCGGCCCTGCGCGTCTGGGGCTTCAGCGCCCAGGGCGAGGTGCTGTTCACCGGTCCGGCGCAAGACGGTCGGCCCATCACCCAACTCTATGCCGTGGACCCCAAGACCCTGGCGCGCCGAACCCTGCCGGTGGGCCAGGCCAGCGACGGCGCGCTGAGCGCCGACGGCCGGCAGCTCTTCTTCACCCGCAACGGCCTGCGCGGCGACAACGCCCGCCAGTACCGTGGCGGCGCCATCGCGCGCCTGTGGACCCTGGACCTGGCCAGCCAGGCGGAAGCCCGCCCCCTGCTGGCCGAGGGCGCCAACGACAAGCGCCCCATGCCTTACAAGGCGGCCGATGGCAGCGAGCGCATCGCCTTTTTGTCGGACCGTGACGGCACGGTCAATCTCTGGTCCGTCGATCTGAAAGGTCAGGACCTGCGCCAGCACAGCCAGCACAAGGGCTGGGACATCCGCCACGCCTCGGTCAGCGAGGGCCGCGCCGTCTACGCCCTGGGCGCCGATCTCTACAGCCTGGACCTGAACGCCGCCGCCGGCAGCAGCCAGAAGCTGGACATCCAGCTCGGCGGCGACTTTGAACAACAGCGCCAGCGCTGGATCACCAAGCCGCAGGACTTCCTCACCGACACCCACCTGGCCCCGAATGGCGAGCGCGTGCTGCTGGCCAGCCGCGGCCACCTGGCCACCCAGGGCCTGGGCACGCTGCGCCGCGCCGAGCTGCCCCAGCCGGACTACGGCCGCTGCCGCACGGGCGAGTTCAGCGCCGACAGCAAGAGCGTGTTCGCCCTGTGCGACTTCAGCGGCGAGCGCGAGATCTGGCGCTTCGCCGCCAATGGCCTAGGCAAGCCCGAGCAACTGACCCAGGGCGCGCAAGCCATGCGCAGCAAGCTGCTGCCCTCACCGGACGGCCGCTACCTGGCCCACCAGGACAAGGAAGGCCACCTCTTCCTGACCGACTTGAAAGCCAGCGGCAAAGACGCTGTGGGGGCAACGAAGCAGATCGCCCACAACCAGGTGGAAGGTAATTTCGAGCATCTGGCCTGGTCGCCCGACGGCCAGGCCCTGGCCTTCACCCAAACCCTCAGCAATGCCAACCGCGCCCAGCTGATGCTCTTCAATCTGAAGGATGGCCGCACGCATCAGCTGAGCTCGGAGCGCTACGACAACGAGGCCCCGGCCTTCACGCCCGACGGCCGCTGGCTCTACTTCACGTCGCAGCGCCATTTCGCCGTCAGCAATACCAGCGGGCCCTGGGGCGACCGCAATATGGGCCCCTTCTTCGACCGCCGCACCCGGCTTTATGCCCTCGCCCTGCAGTCCGGCCAGCGCTTCCCCTTCGCGGCCAAGACCGAGCTGGACGGGGCCGAGGCCAAGGCCGAAGAAAAGGCCGAGGGCAAGAGCGACAACAAGCCGGAGGCCAAGGCCAAGCCCGCCATCCAGTGGGAAGGCCTAAAAGATCGCTTGTTCGAAGTGCCCCTGGCCGCCGGCAACTACAGCCATCTCAAGACCGATGGCAAGCGCCTGTGGTTCCTCGATGCCGAGGGCGGGGCCGAGCGCAAGACCAGCTTGAAGACCCTGTCCATCGACAATCTGGGCGGCAGCGCCGAGACCGTCAGCGCCGATGTGCGCAGCTTCGAGCTCAGCGCCGACGGCAAGAAGCTGATGCTGTTGCGGGGCAATGGCGGCAGCACGCCGGAGATCCTGCTGGTGGACGCCGCGCCCAAGCTGCCGGCCGAGTTGCCCAAATTCCAGGTCCGCTGGAGCGACTGGCAGATCGCCACCGAACCCAGGCAGGAATGGCGCCAGATGTTCCAGGACGGCTGGCGCATGCACCGCGACTACTTCTACGACAAGCAGATGCATGGCGTCGATTGGCCGGCCATGCGCGCCAAGTACGAGCCGCTGGTGGAGCGGGTTAGGGACCGTGCCGAGCTGGCCGAGCTGATGGCCCAGCTGGTGGGCGAGTTGGGCGCCTTGCACAGCCAGGTGAACGCCGGCGATGTACGCAAGGGCGAGGAAGGCCCCGGCCTGGCTGGCCTGGGCGCGCGCTTCAGCCGCAGCGGCAAGGCGGGCGAACAGGGCTTGCGCATCGAGCAGATCTACCGCAGCGATCCGGAACTGCCCGCCGAGCAAGCACCCCTGGCCGCCGCCGGCCTGGATCTGAAGGTGGGCGATGTGATCACCGCCATCAACGGCCGCAAGATCAGCGAGGCAACACATGAGTCCGAGCTGCTGCGCGGCCAGGCCGGCCGCCAGGTCTTGCTGCAGGTCCGCACGGCCGAGGGCAAGGACGTGCAGCGCATCGTCACCCCGGTGGACGGCAAGCGCGAGGGCCAGCTGCGTTATGCCGACTGGCGCTACTCACGCGCCCAGGCCGTGGCCGCGGCCTCGGGCGGCCGCATCGGATATCTGCATCTGCGCGCCATGGGCCGCGACGATATCGCCGACTTTGTGCGCGAGTTCTATGCCCAGACCGACCGCGAAGGCCTGATCATCGACGTGCGCTTCAACGGCGGCGGCAATATCGACAGCTGGATTTTGGAAAAGCTGCTGCGCCGTGCCTGGGCCTACTGGCAGCGCCGCTCGCCGGAAGGCTCGGCCACCTTCTCGAATATGCAGCAGAGCTTCCGCGGCCATCTGGCGGTGCTGATCAACGAGGAGACCTACTCGGACGGCGAAACCTTCTCCGAAGGCATCAAGCGTCTGGGCCTGGGCCCCACCATAGGCAAGACCACCTCGGGTGCGGGCGTCTGGCTGTCGGACCAGAACCGTTTACTGGACAACGGCATCATGCGCGCGGCCGAGACCGGCCAGATGTCGCCGGACGGCAAATTCATCGTCGAAGGCAAGGGCGTCACGCCCGACATCGAGGTGGACAACCCGCCGCGTGCCACCTTCGGGGGTGCCGACGCCCAGTTGGATGCCGCCATCGCCCTGCTGAAGAAGGCCATGGCCGACAAGCCCCTGCCCCAGGTCAAGCCCGGCCCCTATCTGCGGCCGGTGAAACCTTGAGTTAGGGATTTGCGAGACGCAAAGTAAAACGGGAGGCCCAGGCCTCCCGTTTTTTATGCGACGAGCCAATCAGCTCAGCGTCACCCGTGCAAACTTGCGCTTGCCCACTTGCAGGACATAAGTGCCGGCCTCGACCTTGAGCCCTTTGTCGCTGATGGCCACGCCGTCGATCCGGACCCCGCCCTGCTCCACCATGCGCAGGCCTTCGCCGTTAGAGGCCACCAGGCCGGCCACCTTCAGCAGGCCGCCTATGCCCATCGGCGCGCCGCCGACGCTCAGCTCGGGCATCTCGTCAGGAATACCGCCGCGAGCGCGGTTGTTGAAATCGGCCTCGGCGGCCTCGGCCGCAGCCGCGCTGTGGAAGCGCGTGGTGATCTCCTTGGCCAGCATGACCTTGGCGTCCTTGGGATTGCGGCCCGCCTCCACCTCACGCTTGAGCGCGGCGATCTCGTCCAGGCTCTTGAAGCTCAAGAGGGTGAACCACTTCCACATCAAGATGTCGCTGATGGACAGGACCTTGGCGAACATGCTGTTGGGCGGCTCGGTGATGGCGATGTAGTTGTTCTTGGACTTGCTCATCTTCTCGACGCCGTCCAGACCCTCCAGCAAGGGCATGGTCAGGATGCACTGCGGCTCCTGGCCGTATTCCTGCTGCAGGTGGCGGCCCATCAGGAGATTGAACTTCTGATCGGTGCCGCCCAGCTCCAGATCGCTCTTCAAGGCCACCGAGTCATAACCCTGCATCAGCGGGTACAGGAACTCATGCACCGAGATGGGGGTCTGCGCGGCAAAGCGCTTGGTGAAGTCGTCGCGCTCCATCATGCGGGCCACCGTGTACTTGGCCGCCAGTTGGATCATGCCGCGCGCGCCCAGCGGATCGCTCCACTCGGAGTTGTAGCGGATCTCGGTGCGTGCGGGGTCCAGCACCAGGCTGGCCTGGGCGTAATAGGTCTCGGCGTTGTGCTTGATCTGCTCGGGTGTGAGCGGCGGGCGGGTGGCATTGCGGCCCGAGGGATCGCCGATCATGGAGGTGAAGTCGCCGATCAGAAAGATCACCTGATGGCCCAGGTCCTGCAACTGGCGCATCTTGTTCAGCACCACGGTGTGACCGATATGGATGTCCGGCGCCGTCGGGTCCAGGCCCAGCTTGATGCGCAGGGGCACGCCCGTGGCCTCGGACCTGGCCAGCTTTTGCAACCAATCGGCCTGGGGCAGCAGCTCGTCCACACCGCGCAAGCTGATGGTCAGGGCTTGCTGCACGCTCTCGGTCACCGGGTAGCTGGGCTTGGCAGAGGCCGTCACAGAGGGCTTGGGGGCGTCGTTCTCAGGTGTTCGCAATTCGGACATAACAGCAGCAGGGCCTAGGTAAAGCTTGGATTTATCGGGTTTTCGCGGCATTGGCGCCGGGGGCGGGTCGGTATACTCCGACGCAGCCCGCAACGGCAAGCCCACAAAGGCATGCTTGTTGCGCGTTTCAGACAATTCTAGTGGACGCTTGCCGGGAACCGATTCGCGGCGACGTTGCAGGCCTTGAACGATGGGGTTGAGGCCATTTTTTCGGATGCCTCGGGCCACAGCAGTCTTGCCACTGCGGAACGCCCGGCGTCAGAACAACAAGATCGTTGGGACTTCCTGAGCGTGACTGATCGAATCATTGCCATCAAAGAATCGCTGACACAAAAGCTAAAGCTACAGCTGACAGGCGCCGAGGCCTTTGCCGCTCGGCATCCGCGCGCCCTCACTGGCACCGTCGTCACCCTGCTCACCGGTTTTGCCGTCACCGCTTTCGGTATCGCCCCCCTGGCTCCGGATGCCAAGGAATTGCCCCAGACCCTGGTCGAGCAAAGCATTCCGCATCCGGACCTGGACGCTCAGCTGGCCGCCTTGGCCGAGCACCAGATCGGCCTCTCGCGCAATGAGCTGACCCGCAGCAGCGACACCGCCGACAGCCTGCTCAAGCGCATGGGCGCTTTCGACCCGGCCGCCGCCCAGTTCCTGCGCAATGACCCCGACGCCCGCCGCCTGCTGCAAGGCCGCGCCGGCAAGATGGTGCAGCTGACGGCCGATGCCTCGGGCACGGTGCAAAGCCTGGTGGCCCGCTTCCAGGCCGAGAGGCCCGAACAGCAGTCCAGCCATTTCAGCCGCCTGAGCATCAGCCGCCAGGGCCAGGGCTTCAGCGCCAAGTTCGAAACCCTGCCTCTGCAGGCCCAGGTCCGCCTGGCCAGCGGCAGCATCCGCAGCTCCCTGTTCGCCGCCACCGATGAGGCCCGCATCCCCGATGCCGTGGCCTCGCAGATGGCCGAGATGTTCTCCGGCGATATCGACTTCCACCGCGAGCTCAAAAAGGGCGACCGCTTCTCCATCGTGTTCGAGAGCCTCACCGCCGACGGCGAGCCGATCAACTGGGAAGGTGCGGGCGGCCGCCTGGTGGCGGGCGAATTCGTCAACAACGGCAAGACCTATACCTCGGTCTGGTTCAAGGACAGCGTCACCGGCAAGAGCAATTTCTACGGCTTTGATGGCAGCAGCAAACGCCGCGCCTTCCTGGCCAGCCCGATGGAGTTTTCGCGCGTGACCTCGGGCTTCGCCATGCGCTTCCACCCCATCCACCAGACCTGGCGCAAGCATCTGGGCGTTGACTACGGCGCGCCCACCGGCACGCCGGTGCGCAGCGTGGGCGATGGCACGGTGGAGTTCGCCGGCTGGCAGAACGGCTTCGGCAATGTGGTCCACATCCGCCACAGCGGCGAGCGCACAACGGTTTACGCCCACCTGAGCCGCATCGATGTGAAAAAGGGCCAGAAGATCGAGCAGGCCCAGCGCGTCGGCGCCGTTGGCGCCACCGGCTGGGCCACCGGCCCGCATCTGCACTTCGAGTTCCGCGTCAAGGGCGCCCACCAGGATCCGCGCGCCATTGCCCGTGCCGCCGAAGCCGTCGTGCTGCCCAATTACGCCCGCGGCCAGTTCCAGCAAGTCGTCGCCCAGGTGAAGACCCAGCTGAGCGTGGCGCAGACGGTGGATGGCTCGACCAGCGCCGACTGAAAGAAAGAAGAGCACAGCGGCCAGCCGCCATCCGGCCATGAGCGAGCTTTTTATCGGCCTGATGTCGGGCACCTCGCTGGACGGCGTCGATGCCGTGTTGGTTGATCTGGGCGATGGCGCCGTGCGCCTGCTGGCCCATCAGCACGACCCCTTTCCCGCCGCCCTGCGCGAGGAATTGCTGAGTCTCAACAGCCCAGGTGACAACGAACTCCACCGCGCCGCCCTGGCGGCCAATGCCCTGGCCCGCAGCTATGCCGACAGCGTCACCAAGCTCTTGGAAAAATCTGGCCAGCGCAAGCAAGACATCCGCGCCCTGGGCGCCCATGGCCAGACCGTGCGCCACCGGCCGACCGAGTTCGATGGCTGCGGCTACACCAGCCAGTTGCTCAACGGCAGCCTGCTGGCCGAGCAAAGCGGGGTCGCCGTTGTCTGTGATCTGCGCAGCCGCGATCTGGCAGCGGGCGGCCAGGGTGCGCCCCTGGTGCCGGCCTTCCACCGCGCCGTGTTCGGCCGCAGCGACGCCGATGTAGCCGTGCTCAATATCGGCGGCATCAGCAATCTCAGCCTGCTCTCACAGGACGGCAAGAGCCTGGGCTTTGACTGCGGCCCCGGCAACTGCCTGATGGACGGCTGGATCGCCCTCCACTTTCAAAAAGACTTCGACGCCGATGGTGCCTGGGCCGCCAGCGGCCGGGTTCTGCCCGAGCTGCTGGCCCGCCTGCTGGCCGAGCCCTACTTCCAGCAGCCGCCACCGCGCAGCACCGGGCGCGATCTCTTCAACAGCGCCTGGCTGGCGCGCGCCTTGCGCGGCGATGAGGCCGCGGCGGATGTGCAAGCCACGCTGCTGGAGCTGACGGCACAAAGCATTGTCGGCAGCCTGACCCCAAGCCAGCGTAGCGGCGAGTTACTGGTCTGCGGTGGCGGTGCGCTGAACGGCCAGTTGATGCACCGCCTGCAGGCCTTGCTGCCACAGATGCAGGTGCTAACAAGCAACGCACGCGGCGTGCCGGTGATGCAGGTGGAGGCCGCAGCCTTTGCCTGGCTGGCCCAGCGCTTTGTCCACGGCCTGCCCGGCAATCTGCCCCAGGTGACCGGCGCGGCCGGACCGAGGATCTTGGGTGCGCTCTATCCCGCCTGAATCCCAAGCGGACACAAGAAAGCCGCCCGTGGGCGGCTTTCCAGTTCAGGCAGCGAATCTTCGACCGGTGATCAGGCCGAGAAGCTGGAGCCACAACCGCAGGTGGTCGTGGCATTCGGGTTCTTGATGACGAACTGGGCGCCTTGCAGGTCTTCCTTGTAGTCGATCTCGGCACCCATCAGATACTGCAAGCTCATTGCATCGATCAGCAGGGTCACGCCATTCTTGACCATGGCGGTGTCGTCTTCGTTGACGGCCTCATCGAAGGTGAAACCATACTGGAAGCCCGAGCAGCCGCCACCTTGCACAAAGACACGCAGCTTCAGTTCGGGATTGCCTTCTTCGGCCACCAGATCACGCACCTTGTCCGCAGCGCTGTCGGTGAAGACCAGCGGTGCAGGCATATCGTCGGCCTGGGGGACGGTTGTTTCAAGCACTGCGCTCATGGTCATTCCTCGGTTTTTTCAACTGCGCCTATTGTCGACGCTTTTGCTGGGAGAAGCCGTATCGGCGCCGATACAGGCGGGCTCCCCATAAGGTTATTGCGGAAAATCCCTCCGCAGAAACAAACAAGGCCGCTGAAAGCGGCCTTGTTGTTGGCCTGAGCCGGATCGCAAAGACCCAGCCACAGGACGGAAGTTCGATCAGCGCTTGCTGAACTGCTTCCGGCGACGAGCGCCGTGCAGACCGACCTTCTTACGCTCGACTTCACGCGCATCACGCGTGACGAAGCCGGCGCGGCTCAGTTCGGGCTTCAGGGTCGCGTCATAGTCGATCAGGGCGCGGGTGATGCCGTGGCGCAGAGCACCGGCTTGACCCGACTCACCACCACCGTGCACATTCACCTTGATGTCGAAGGTCTCGCCATGGTTCGTCAGCAGCAGGGGCTGCTTGGCGATCATGATCGAGGTCTGACGGCCGAAATACTCGCCGATGGCCTTGCCATTGACGACGATTTGGCCGGTGCCCTTCTTGATGAAGACACGAGCGACCGACGACTTGCGGCGGCCTGTACCGTAGTTCCAGTTTCCGATCATCATCGTTCCTTAGATTTCCAGAGCCTTGGGCTGCTGAGCGGCGTGCGGGTGGCTAGGACCTGCATAGACCTTCAGCTTCTTCACCATGGCATAGCCCAGAGGACCCTTGGGCAGCATGCCCTTGACAGCCTTTTCCAGGGCGCGGCCCGGGTGCTTGGCTTGCATGTCCTTGAACTTGGTGGCGTAGATGCCGCCCGGGAAACCCGAGTGACGGTAATACACCTTGTCATTGGCCTTGTTGCCAGTGACGCGCAGCTTTTCTGCGTTGATGATGACGATGAAATCGCCGGTATCCACGTGAGGCGTATAAATGGCCTTGTGCTTGCCGCGCAAACGGAGTGCCACTTCGCTGGCAACACGTCCGAGCACCTTGTCGGTGGCGTCAATCACAAACCACTCGTGCGTCACTTCGGCCGGCTTGGCGCTGAAGGTCTTCATGAGTTTCTTTCGAATGTTTGCCTCAAAATAAGGCAAACGGTCGGATGGTTGATTGGAGTCTTTTCACTACTGATCGCTGTTGTTCGGTGCCGCTTATTGGGAGTGGCTCTAGAAAGAACCGACTCTCGCGACCTCTCACACACGAGCGAAAAGACTTCTCTCCCCGCAACCAAGATCGGGGAAAGCCCGCCATTCTAGCAGCGAAGCGTGATTTTTGAGAAGTCTTTTGTTCGATCCATCGTTTGTCGGGCGAGCATCCAGGGACTTCCCAGGTTAGTATCAGGGTTACTACCAGGAGCCCTCCGCAGGCCTCAGCATGAAATCCAGCCCCGAAGCAGCAAAAGTCGAGCCCTCGCAGACCCAGACCGGCACGCCCGGCCAGGGCGGCAGCGTCGCCGAAGAAATGTCCGGCTGGGGGCCGACGTCGGCCTTGAAGCGCCTGTCGTCCTGGGTGCCCATCCGTTCGCTGGCCCGCCGCCACCGCCATCGCATTGCTCAGCACCTGCTGCAGCTGGATGAGCGGGATCGCTATCTGCGCTTCGGCTACCCAGCGTCGGACGAGCAGATCAGCCGCTACGCCATGTCCCTGGACTTCGCCCGCGATGAGGTCCTGGGCATCTTCAACCGCCGGTTGGAACTGGTCTCCATGGCTCATCTGGCCTATGCCCCCAGCCCGCAGCGCGCAGGCCAGGCGGCGATGGCGGAGTTTGGCGTCTCGGTGCTCAAACAGGTGCGTGGCCGGGGCTTTGGCGCCCGCTTGTTTGAGCGCGCCGCCCTGCACGCCCGCAATCGCGGCATCGACACCTTATTCATCCACGCCCTGAGCGAGAACGGCGCCATGCTGAAGATCGCCCGCAATGCCGGCGCCACGGTGGAGCGCGATGGCTCCGAGTCCGAAGCCTGGCTGCGCCTGCCACCCGACACCGTCTCCTCCCATGTGGGCGAGGCGATCGAACGCCATATGGCCGAACTGGACTTTCAGTTCAAGCGCCATGCCCGCGTCTTCGGTGAAATCATCGAGGGCGTGGCCGAGGTCAAGTCCAAATTCGATTCCGGCGGCAAGGCCGCCAAGCTCTGAACAAGCTGCGCCGCAAAGCTTTTTCATCCCCTGAACTAGGGGGATTTGGCCTGGGTTGCCACGGGGGTAGGCGTCACAAATATCCGCTACATTCGCTAGAGAAGCGCTAAATTTGATGCGCAAAATCAAAAATTTAGGCTGTCGAGGGAAATGCAAACCACCATTTTGTGGACGACTGCGTTGGCCGCATGCTTCGTCACTCTGGCACTTGCCCTCATCTGGGCTTTGCGGCGACCCGCCAACTCA
Source organism: Roseateles oligotrophus (assembly GCF_014204525.1). Lineage (GTDB taxonomy): Bacteria > Pseudomonadota > Gammaproteobacteria > Burkholderiales > Burkholderiaceae_C > Paucibacter_A > Paucibacter_A oligotrophus_A. Next base: position 347,870 of record NZ_JACHLP010000006.1, on the reverse strand, counting down.
GGCAAGCCCTTGCCGGCAGACTGGTCACTGACCGCCCGCCCCGTCTTCAGCGCCGACGAACGCCGCGTCTACCGCCTGCTCAAAGAAGCCCTGCCCCACCACATCATCCTGTCCAAGCTGCCCCTGGTGCGCTTTTGCCAGCCCACCGAGGCCAAGGAAGTGCGCTACTGGTATGAGCTGCTGGGGGCCATCCACGTCAGCTTCGCCGTCTGCAGCCCCAACGGCCGGGTGCTGGCCGCCGTGGATCTGGACAGCGACCGCGGCATGTCCGGCCGCAGCCTGCAGATCAAGCAGCAAGTGCTGGGCGCCTGCCGGGTGCGCTATCTGCGCTGCCCCATCGACAATCTGCCCAGCGCCGCCGAGTTGCAGCTGCTGGTGCCCTTCAGCAACAGCCAGTCGCGCGGCCCCCAACCCGCTCCCGTGCCCAGTACTCTGGGCGCGGCCCGGTCCAGCATCAACAGCAACACGCCACGCCGCCATGCGGCCGGCCACGCTGGCCGCAGCCAGGCCCTGTGGCAGGACTCCTCCATCTTCAACGACTCCTTCTTCGCACCTGACAGCCGCTTCGACCCCGCCAGCGGCGGCCCGCGCGGCTTCCAGAACTCCCGCCCCTTTGCCGAAGCGTTGAATGCCGAGTCGCAATACCCCGACGAAGCGCCCAATGACATCGTCGGCATGGTGGTGGAGTCACCCCGCTACGGCACGCGCCTGCCGCGCTGAAGTAAAACTGCCCCTCGCCCAATCTCGCCCCGCTGAACGCGGGCGAGCCTGGTCGGTCTTGCAGACCGCGCTGCGGCCAAGGCCGCAGCCCTTCGGCAGGCACATCACGCCCACTGGGCGCAATGTGTCCGGCCTCAGCCCCCGCGGGGACGAGGCCACATGCGGCATTGAGCCGCAAGCGGCCTCAGGCGGGCCGGCGCTCGGCCCGAAATACCCGGTTTCATGCGTTGCGGGTGGCGCATCAGCACCATGGACAACTGAGATTCCAGGCCTGCGATACTGCAGGCGGCGCCCACCCCAACGGTCGGCGCCGTTTTTCATTGATGAATCCTGAACAAGATCTCGCCTTCGGCACGCTCACGCCCGAGTTCATGCTGGACGCCCTGGACGCCGCCGGCCTCTACGGCGATGGCCGCATGCTGCAGCTGAACTCATACGAAAACCGGGTGCTGCAACTGCATCTGGAAGACGGCCGCGTGGCCGTGGCCAAGTTCTACCGCCCCGAGCGCTGGAGCGACGCGCAAATCCTCGAGGAACACGCCTTCGCCCGCGAGCTGGCCGAGGCCGAGGTACCGGTGGCCGCGCCCTGGGCGCTCAACGATGCGCGGGGCCTGCTGGCCCTGGCCGGCGATCCGCCGACGCTGGCCCATATCGGCTCCCAGCGCTTTGCCGTCACACCCCGCCAAGGCGGGCGCTCGCCCGAGCTGGAAGACCCCGAGGTGCTCACCTGGATAGGCCGCCTGCTGGCACGCCTGCACGAGGTCGGCCGGCGCCAGCCTTTTCAGCACCGCCAGCTGTGGGCCAGCGCCGAGCCGGGCCGCGTGGCGCGCGACTGGCTGCTGGCGCAGGACTGCGTGCCCTTGGACATCGTGAGCGACTGGCGCGCCGTCGTCGATGCCTGCCTGCAAGCCATCCAGGCCGCGTTTGACGGCCTGCCCGAGCTGCAATTGCTGCGTCTGCACGGCGACTGCCACCCCGGCAATATTCTGTGGACACCCGACCACGGCCCTCATTTTGTCGATCTGGACGATGCGGTGATGGGCCCGGCCGTGCAGGACTTGTGGATGCTGCTGCCCGGCGACGAGGCCGCCGCCCGCCAGCAACTGGCCTGTGTGTTGGAGGGTTATGAGACCATCGCCCCTTTTGACCGCCGCGAGCTGCGCCTGATCGAACCGCTGCGCACCCTGCGCATGATCCACCACAGCGCCTGGCTGGCCAAGCGCTGGGGCGACCCGGCCTTCCCGCTCGCCTTCCCCTGGTTCGGCAGCAGCAATTACTGGCACGACCAAGTGGCCAAGCTGCGCGAGCAGCTGGACTTGATGCAGCCCAGAAAAGACGATCTCGACGTCGGCGCGCCCAGCGACAACTACGAGATCGACGATTCAAACTTCAAATAAGGCCAGCCAGGCCCCAGACCTTCAAACGAAATCTCTAGCTGCCAGATCGTAGTGGCGATGACCAAGGGTTCCATCGGCTCTCAACTTGTCGATCTCGCGCCTCAGTGTCAGCAGTCGCTCGTGGTACTTAGGCTCACCGAGCTTGAGCAAGGAAGCCAAGGGGCTCGATGAGGACAAGGCCATCAAGATATCCACGCTTTTCGCGCGCCCCTGGTGACGGATGTCTGCGATCACTGCGCAGACCGTATCCTCCGCCCCATTCAGCTTGTATTGGGCGGCGTAGCCCACCATCTTGGACTTGAAGTTGTCGATGCCGACAGCCACCTGCACATCACGGTGCAAAGGGTCGTTCTGCACCCAGTGGATGAACTTGGCCGACTGGATGACCTCGGTGTCTTCGACCTCGTTGCGCGTCGGATTGAGGTAGTCGAGCAGACCTGCTGTGGAGGATGAGGTCTCAAGAGGCACGGAACTGCCATCGCCCGCTTGCCGACAAATCCGCCCTTCAATCAACTGCAGGTCGGGAAAGTACTCTGCGGCGAGCGGTAGCGACAGCAGTTTGCGGAAGTACAGGACGAAGTCGCCATCGGGAACGTGGGCAGCAAACTGAAGAAAGGAGAAGGTGAACAGAGCGCGGTCATAGGTGTTCAAGGTGTGAAAGAGTGCGCCCTCGGCCATCGCGGTGGGGTGGATGAAGTCGGCCCAGAAGCCAAAGCGCGGCCGGAAGGTCTTGCGGTCGTAGCTTTGCCCGGACTGCCCCTCGATGTTCATCAAGCCCTTGCCACCCTCGTAGGAAACGCGCCGGCCGATGAAGAAGCGCCGGCCGTCCACTTTGCCAAAGTACTTATTGCCTTGTTCGAGAGAGAAGTTGACGATCTTCATGAGACCTCCTTGCGCTCGGTGACGCTCCGGCAGACGCGATGCGCCGACCCGGGCGAGTCAGCCTAGCAATCCCGCGTCATCTGGGAATCCCTCAAGCGCTGGAAGCGCATGCTCTTGCACTGTGATGTGATCCCAGGCCTTTGGAGGCATCTATGTCGCTTAAAACCGGAATGCGCGCTGATCCTTGGCTGATGGCTTTGGCTGCGGCGCTTGCCATGGCTTCCACTGCGGCGGCGGAGCCCGATGCCGAATATGCGGTTCGGTGGAAATCCACGGAGGGTGGGCCGGCCACGCTTGACGAGGCCGCCGAGCTGTTGAAGGTCGATGGGCCACCCACCGTGTACTCGATTCGCTACTTCTCAAGCAACAAGACGGCAGACGCGACGGCGGCCGGCCCGATTCTTCGCGAGCGCCAGAGCAAGAAGAAGACCGACGTGAGCTGGAAATACCGCAGCACGGTCGGCTGGGCGGACATCCCCGACGGTGCCTGGTGCCCGCTGATCGGCAAAACCAAGCACAAGGACGAGATCGACCTCACCGTGCTGGATGAGGAAACGGTTCGCCGGGTTTACTCACGCAGCTGCACCACCAAGGCAAGCCTGGGAAGCGCATTGCCAGCAGCCATGGTGGGCCCTCAGCGCGGCTGCACCGCAACCATGACACGGCGCGAGTCCGCCGACGAAACCGTCACGATAGAGTCCTGGAAGCTTGCCGGAGAGACTGCCATCTTTCTCGAGGTGTCGAAGAAAGGTGCCGACACCCCCGCTGCGCTGGCGGCATTTCGGTCGGACATCCTCAACAGGCTGCGTTCGGCGGGAGTGCGCCCGCTCGAACGAAGCAAGACCGAACTCGGCACCGAATGCCATTGAGCGCCGTCGAGACGGCGCGGTCAGAACATCAGTTCAGGCCAGCAACATCGCGTTGACCCGACGCACATAGGCGGCAGGATCTTCCAGATGCCCGCCCTCGGCCAGCACGGCCTGGTCGAAGATCACCTGGGCCAGCTCATCGAACTGGGCGCTGCCGTCCAGCTTCTTAACCAGGGCATGCTCGGCATTGATTTCCAGCGTGGGCAGGGAGGCCGGCGCGGCCTGGCCGGCCTGCTTGAGCAGGCGGGCCAGATGGCCGCTCATATCGCCCTCTTCCACCACGATGCAGGCGGGGGAATCGACCAGGCGGGTGGAGACGCGCACATCCTTGGCGCGGCTCTTCAGCGCCTCCTTCAGACGGTCCAGCAGGGGCTTGAGGTTTTCAGCAACCTCTTCGGCCTTCTTCTTCTCTTCCTCGTCCTGCAGCTTGCCCAGATCCATCGCGCCCTTGGCCACCGACTGCAGGGGCTTGCCCTCGAATTCGTAGAGATGGGACAGCATCCACTCGTCCACCCGGTCGGTCAGCAGCAGCACCTCGATGCCTTTTTTGCGGAAGATCTCCAGCTGCGGGCTGTTCTTGGCGGCGCTGAGGCTGTCGGCGGTGATGTAGTAGATCGCGTCCTGGTCTTCCTTGGCGCGCTTCAGGTAGTCGGCCAGGGAGACGCCCTCGTCGGCATGGGTGGAGGCAAAGCGCAAGAGCTTGGCCAGGCGTTCCTGGTTGGCATGGTCCTCGCCCACACCCTCCTTCAGCACCGAGCCGAAGTCCTTCCAGAAGTCCGCGTATTTGGCGCGTTCGGCGGCGTCCTCGCTATCGGCCAGGGTCTCCAGTATGGAGAGCACGCGCTTGGTCGAACCCTCGCGGATGGCCTTCACATCGCGGCTTTCCTGCAGCAGTTCGCGGCTGACGTTGAGTGGCAGATCGGCCGAATCGATCACGCCCTTGACGAAGCGCAGATAGACCGGCATCAGCGCCTCGGCATCGTCCATGATGAAGACGCGCTTGACGTAGAGCTTGACGCCGCCACGCTTGTCGCGGTTCCACAGGTCAAACGGCGCCGTCTTGGGAATGTAGAGCAGCTGGGTGTATTCGCTGCGTCCTTCCACGCGGTTATGCGTGTGAGCCAGCGGCGCTTCGCTGTCGTAGCTGATCTGCTTGTAAAACTCCTCGTACTGCTCCTGCGTGACCTCGCTCTTGCTGCGCGACCACAGGGCCGAGGCCTTGTTGACCGGCTCCCACTCGTCCTTCAGCACCTGCTCGCTCTTCTCGGCGTCCCACTCTTCCTTGCGCATCAGGATGGGCAGGGAGATGTGGTCGGAGTATTTGCTGATGATGGACTTCAGGCGCCAGGTCTTGAGGAACTCCTCCTCGCCCTCGCGCAGATGCAGGATCACATCGGTGCCGCGGCCGGGTTTGTTGATGCTCTCGACCTCGTAGTCGCCCGTGCCCTCGCTGCTCCAGCGCACACCCTGCTCGGCGGCCAAGCCGGCGCGGCGGGTTTCCACCGTGATGCGGTCGGCGACGATAAAGCCCGAGTAAAAGCCCACGCCGAACTGGCCGATCAGATTGGCGTCCTTCTTCTGATCGCCTTCCAGCTTGGCCATGAATTCGCGCGTACCGCTCTTGGCGATGGTGCCCAGATGAGCAATCGCTTCCTCGGCGCTCATGCCGATGCCGTTGTCGCTGATGGTGACGGTGCGGGCGGCTTCGTCGAAGGAGACCCGAACTTCCAGATTCGGCGTGTCCTCGAACAGGGCGGCGTTGTCCAGAGCCTCAAAGCGCAGCTTGTCGCAGGCATCAGAAGCGTTGGAGACCAGCTCGCGCAGGAAGATTTCCTTGTTGGAGTAGAGCGAGTGGGTGACGAGGTGCAGGATCTGCTTGACCTCGGCCTGGAAGGAATGGGTTTGCTTGGTCATGGCTTGTCTGAGCTTGTTCTTGAAAGAGAAAAATTCAAATGAGAGTGCCGCTTGGTCCTGCTTGCGCGCAGGCAGGCAAGAAACAGCAGCCAGCGCCCCGCACCTGGGGTCGCCGGCTTGCATTTCAAGGCTTGATTTTCGCCTGCCGAAGGCCGCGTCAATAAGAGATGGCGTGCTTGGCCACGTCCACGCGCAGCAAGGCCTTGCTCAGGGCACCGCTGGCGGCGCGAGCATAGTCCAGGGCCAGGGCCGGATCGGCAAAGGCGGCCGGCCCCAAGGCGGCGGCCACGGCCACGATCTTGTCGGCGATCAAGACCTTGCCCGAACCACGCATGGGCACACAGCCATGCAGAACGAACTGCTCATCCAGCCATGCCCGTGCGGCCTCGAAGGACAGAACCTCGCTGCCATCGACCTGCAGATCAAATTCATGCGCTGGGCCGAACACGACCTTGACTGTGCTGTGCATTCCTGACTCCTTCAAATGAACCACCGGATGCGAGCCCTGTGAGCGAGGCCCAGCCCTATTTTGCGGCAAGCGCCGGGGAGCCGGGCTGCTTCGCTCAGCCGCGGGCGCTCTTGACCGCCTCGCTCAGCACCTCCAGCACGGCCAGGGAGTCGTCCCAGCCCAGGCAGGCATCGGTGATGCTCTTGCCGTACTCCAGCTGGGCCGGGTCATCCTTGCCGGGGCTGAACTTCTGCGCGCCGTCGAACAAATGGCTTTCCACCATCAGGCCGAAGATATGCCGGCTGCCCGCCTTGAGCTGGGCCGCCACATCGCGCGCCACATCGAGCTGGCGCTTGTGCTGCTTGGAGCTATTGGCATGCGAGCAGTCCACCATCAGCGTCGTGTCCAGCTTGGCCGCGGCCAGCTCCTTGCAGGCGGCGGCCACGCTGTCGGCATCGTAATTGGGGGCCTTGTTGCCGCCGCGCAGGATGACGTGGCAGTCCTTATTGCCCTTGGTCTCGACGATGGCGACCTGGCCGTTTTTGTGCACCGACAGGAAGTGGTGCGGGCGGGCGGCGGCCTGGATGGCGTCGGTGGCGATCTTGATATTGCCGTCGGTGCCGTTCTTGAAGCCGATGGGGGCGGACAGGCCCGAGGCCAGCTCGCGGTGCACCTGGCTCTCGGTGGTGCGCGCGCCGATGGCGCCCCAGGAGATCAGGTCGCCGATGTATTGCGGCGAGATCACGTCCAGGAACTCCGAACCCGCCGGCATGCCCAGGCGGTTGATCTCCAGCAGCAGCTGGCGGGCGATGCGCAGACCCTCGTCGATGCGGTAGCTCTCGTCCAGATAGGGGTCGTTGATCAAGCCCTTCCAGCCCACCGTGGTGCGCGGCTTCTCGAAGTAGACGCGCATGACGATCTCCAGCGTGTCGGCGTACTTCTCGCGCTGCACCTGCAGGCGGCGGGCGTACTCGACGGCGGCGGCCGGGTCGTGGATGGAGCAGGGGCCGATGATGAGCAGCAGGCGATCGTCCTTGCGCTCCATGATCTTGCGGATGTTCTCGCGCGTGCCGCTGATCAGCTTTTCCATCGGCGTGCCGCTGATGGGGAAGAAGCGGATCAGGTGCTCGGGCGGGGGCAGCGGAGTGACGTCACGGATGCGCTGGTCATCCGTCTGGCTGGTCTTGTCCTGCGGGGAGTACCAGCGTTCGGCCTGGTGTTCCGCTTTCTCATGCTTGGCATTCTTGGCATTCATGTGTGACGTCTCTCGGCTGAAAAGAAAAAAGGAATGAGGCAAAAAAAAACCGCCTGGCTGGGGGCCGGGCGGTTTTCTGAGATCTGCTGCGCTATCGCGTGTTCGCGTCATCGCCTCTCAGCCGCCTTGGGCCAGAGAACCAAAAATACGCAAAAAAGAAACACACCGGGCGCGAAATCATGGGCTGGAATGTAGCACGCTCTTTTGACGCCAAGCTTTCAGGCGGTACCGCCCACCGTCAAACCGTCGATGCGCAGCGTTGGCTGGCCCACGCCCACCGGCACGCTCTGGCCCTCCTTGCCGCAGACGCCGACGCCGGTGTCCAGCTGCATATCGTTGCCAATCATGCTGACCCGGGTCAGTGCGTCTGGGCCGTTACCGATGATGGTGGCGCCCTTGACGGGGTATTGGATCTGGCCGTTCTCGACCCAGAAGGCCTCGCTGGCGGAGAACACGAATTTGCCCGAGGTGATGTCCACCTGGCCGCCGCCGAAGTTGCTGGCGTAGAGGCCTTTCTTGATGCTGGCGATGATTTCCTTCGGATCTTTGTCGCCACCCAGCATATAGGTGTTGGTCATGCGCGGCATGGGCACATGGGCATAACTCTCACGTCGACCGTTGCCGGTGGGCGCCACCTTCATCAGGCGCGCATTCATCGCGTCCTGGATATAGCCCTTCAGAATGCCGTCCTCGATCAACACATTGCGCTGCGAGGCACAGCCCTCGTCGTCCACATTCATGGAGCCGCGGCGGTCCGGCAGGGTGCCGTCGTCCAGCACCGTCACGCCCTTGGCGGCCACGCGCTGGCCGATGCGGCCGGCAAAGGCGCTGGAGCCCTTGCGGTTGAAGTCACCCTCCAGGCCATGGCCTATGGCTTCGTGCAAGAGCACACCGGGCCAGCCCGGGCCCAGCACCACGGTCATCTCGCCGGCCGGGGCCGGGCGCGATTCCAAATTGGTCAGGGCCGCCGTGACGGCCTGCTCCACATAACTGGCAATCATCTCGTCGCTGAAATAGGCCAGGCCGAAGCGGCCGCCGCCGCCGCCCGAGCCCACCTCGCGGCGGCCATTGCTCTCGGCGATCACGGTCACGCTCAGGCGCACCAGAGGGCGCACATCGGCGGCTAATGTTCCATCCGCACGGGCCACCAGAATCACCTCATGCTCGGCGGCCAAGCCGGCCATGACCTGGGCCACGCGCGGGTCCTTGGCGCGGGCCATGCGCTCGGTGCGCTCCAGCAAGGCCACTTTCTCGGTGCTGTCCAGGCTGGCGATGGGGTCGTCCATGCCGTAGAGCGCGCGGCTGGCCGCCACGGTGCCCGTGCTGGGCACCTTGACGCGACGGCTCTGGCCGGCGGCGGCAATGCTGCGCACGGTCAGCGCGGCGTCCAGGATGGCGGCCTCGGAGATGTCGTCGGAATAAGCAAAGGCCGTCTTCTCGCCCGTCACGGCGCGCACGCCCACGCCCTGGTCGATGCTGAAGCTGCCGCTCTTGACGATGCCCTCCTCCAGGCTCCAGCCCTCGGCACGGGTGGTCTGGAAGTAGAGGTCGGCATCATCGACGCGATGCTCGGTGATCAGCCGCAAGGCTTTGTTGAGCACCGCTTCGCTGAGACCATAGGGCTCCAGCAATTGGCTACGGGCTGCTACCAGGCGGGCAAGTGTGGGTTCGCGCGAAATCATGGGGGCATTGTAGGAGGGGCGGCAAAGGCCTGGGCCAGGGCGTCGAAGACCAGGCGCAGGCGCGGCGTGTCGCGCAACTCGCGGTGGGCGGTCAGCCACAGAGGCAGGGGCGGGATGGGGATCTCGGGCAGCACGCGCAGCAGGGCCGCGTCCCTGGCCGCCAGCACCTGCGGCCCGACCGCGATGCCCATGCCGGCGCGCATGCATTCCCAGGCCACCAACTGGTTGTCGCAGCGAAAGCCGAAGAACTCGCGCCCGATCTGGAATCCCGCCCGGGCAAAACCGCGCAGCATCAGCTCGGACTGGTCATAACCCAGCCACTGGTGCTGCAGCAGATTGCCCATCTCGGGCCGGCCATGGCGGGCGAGGTAGTCGCGGTGGACGTAAAAGCCCAGCGCCCAGTCGCCCAGCTTGCGCGCCACCAGGGTGGGCTGCTCGGGGCGGAACATGCGCAGGGCGATGTCGGCGCTGCGCTCCTGCAGATTGGCCACCTGGTCGCTGGCCACCAGCTCGATCTGGATCTCGGGGTGCTGGCGCCGCAGGTCCAGCAGCACCGGCGGCAAAAAGTGATGGCTGACCACCTCGCTGGCCGTCAGCCGCACCGTGCCGGCCAGGGACTGGTCGCGCGCGGCCAGCGCCAGGCTCAGCTCGCGCGCGGCATCAAACATGCGCTGGGCGGCCGGCAGCAGGGCCTGACCGGCGGCCGTCAGGCGCAGGCCGCGGGCATGGCGCTCGAACAGGGTCTGGCCCAAATCCGCCTCCAGCGCCGCCAGCTGGCGGCTCAGCGTGGGCTGGCTCTGGCCCAGCCGGGGAGCCGCCCGGTTGAGCGAACCGGCCTCGGCCAGGGCCAGAAAGACCTGCAGCAAGGACCAATCCAAGTCTTGATTCATGCGCCGATTATTAATTCATTGATGCATAGCTGCGATTCAGAAACATGGCTTCCGCATAACTCCGTGGATGGACACACTGCAAGCATCGCCAGCTCAACAAGACATGCCATGCAAAAAACGGTTCTCATCCTCGGCGCCGCCGGCCGCCTGGGCCAGGCGCTAGGCCCGGCCTTTGCCCAAGCCGGCTGGCAGGTGCTGGCCCAGGCGCGCAAGCCCTTGCCCGCGCCGCTGCTGGGCCAGCCCCTGATCCAGGCCCTGCGCTGCGACGCGCTGGACAGCGGCGCGCTGCTGCAGCAGGCCAGGCAGGCGGCGGCCGAGATCCCCGTCGTGATCAATGCGCTGAACCCGCCCTATCACCGCTGGGAGGCCATGCTGCCGCCCCTGGCCGCGAGCGCGCAGGCCACGGCCCAGGCCCTGGGCGCCCTGCTGATGCTGCCCGGCAATGTGTATAACTTTGGCCGCGATCTGCCGGAACGGCTGGACTTGTCCACAGCCGAGCGGCCCGACACATCCAAGGCCCGGCTGCGCATCGCGCTGGAGGCGCGGATGGCCGCGGCGGCGGCCCAGGGCCTGGACTCGGTGGTGCTGCGCGCCGGTGATTTTTTCGGCGGCACCGGCAGCGGCAGTTGGTTGGACCTGGCGATCGCGAGCAAGCTGGACCGGGGCGTCTTCGTCTACCCCGGCCCGCTGAACCTCGTCCATGCCTGGGCCTATCTGCCCGATCTGGCCCAGGTCTTTGTGCGGGTGGCCGAGCGACGGGCCCAGTTGCGCGGCCACCACCGCTATCACTTCGCCGGCCATGCGATCGAGGGTCAGGTCTTGCTCTCGACGCTGGAGCGGCTCCACGGCCGCAAGCTGAAGCCCCGCCGTCTGCCCTGGGGCTTGATGAAGCTGGGCGGGCTGCTGGTCCCCAGCTGGCGCGCCGTGACCGAAATGCGTTACCTCTGGGAGCGGCCCCATCGCCTGGTGGACACCGAGCTGCTTGCCCTGATCGGCGCGCCGTCCCACACAGCGCTAGCGCAGGCCTTGCGTGACAGCATCCCGGCCCTGCTGACTCCCGCCAAGGCCCCCAAGCTCAACACCAAGCTCAGCCCATGATGATTCACCGCGAACGCCTATGCGCCAGTCTGGACGGCGACTTCGTCGTCTTCCTGATCGGCATGCGCATCAACAAACCCTGGCTGCTGCACAAATGGTGGCCGGTCGCCCAGGCCATGCCACGCATGCTGAAGGAGTTGCAAGCCAAGCCCGAGCTGGGCCTGCTGCATGCCGATCTCTGGTTTTCACGCACCATCCTGCTCGTGCAGTACTGGCGCTCCATGGACCAGTTGCTGGCCTATGCCAGAAACCGCGAAAGCGAGCATCTGCCTGCCTGGGCCGCTTTCAACCAGGCGGTGGGCACGGACGGCACGGTAGGCATCTGGCACGAGAGCTATGCCGTCTCGCCGGGCCGTTATGAAAATGTCTACCTCAATATGCCGGCCTTCGGCCTGGGCCGCGCCGGCCATTTGCAGCCGGCCAGCGGGCTGCGCAAATCGGCGGCCGGGCGGCTGCAGGCCAGCGATTCAGAGCCTCAATCGTCCTGAGACTCACGCGCCTTCTTCTGCGCCAGCGCCAGCTCGTAAAGCTTGTTGCGCGGCGCGCCGCTGATTTCGGCGGCCAGCGCCACGGCCTGCTTGAGCGGCAACTCGGCCGCCAGAATCTGCAGGGTCCGCAAGGCCTCGATGGGCAGATCGCTGTCCGCCGCCGATTCGGGCTTCAAGGCATGCAGCACCAGCACGAACTCGCCGCGCTCGCGCTGGCTGTCGGCCGCCAGCCAGGCCGGCAGCTCGGCGGCGGGGGCGGTGTAGACGGTCTCGAACTGCTTGGTCAGCTCGCGGCAGACCGTCACTTTCTGCCGCGGGCACACATCGGCCAGCAACTCGATCAAGGCCTGGATGCGGTGCGGGGCCTCGAACAAGACCTGGCTGCGCGGGCTCTTGCACAGGGCCGAGAGCGCCGTGCGGCGCTCGGCCGCCTTGGTCGGCAAGAAGCCGGCAAACTCAAAGCCCTGGGCCTGGGCATCGCCCGCCACGCTCAAGGCGGTGACGGTGCTGCTGACGCCGGGCACCGGGAAGACACGCAGGCCGGCCGCCGCCACCGCCGCCACCAGCACGGCGCCGGGGTCGGAGATGGCCGGCGTGCCGGCGTCGCTGATGTAGGCGATGCGCTCGCCCTGCTGCAGGCGCCGGATCAGGCCGGCGCTGGCCTCGTGCTCGTTGTGCTGGTGCAGGGCGATCAAGGGTTTGTGCAGGCCCAGATGGCGCAACAGGCCGCCGCTGACCCGGGTGTCCTCGCAGGCCACGGCATCGACCAGGCTCAGCACATGAACGGCGCGGTAGCTCAGATCGGCCAGATTGCCGATGGGCGTGGCCAGCACATACAGCGTGGCTGCGGGATACTGCTGCGAGCCCGCGGCCGCCGCCGCGGCCTGCAGCATCAAGGAGGAGGCATTGCCGACGATGTTGTTCAAGTGGAGGGTTTCCCGTGCTTCATCCAAGACCTTTGGCGAGGCGGCCGAAGAACATGCCCTGCAATTTCTGCAGCAGCACGGCCTGCGCCTCGTGGAGCGCAATTATCGGGTCGCCGCCGGCCCGCGAGCGCGGGCCGGCGAGGTGGACCTGATCATGCGCGACGCCGAGGGCACCCTGGTCTTCGTCGAGGTACGCGCCCGCGCCGACGCCTCACACGGCGGCGCGGCGGCCAGCGTGGGCGCCGCCAAGCAGCGCCGGCTGATCTACGCGGCCCAGCACTTTTTGCTGAACCAGGCCACGCCACCGCCCTGCCGTTTCGACGTCATCGCGATCGAAGGGGAGCAGATTGAATGGCTACAAGCCGCATTCAATGCCGAGTAAACCGTTACAGGCTGCTGCAGCGCGTCGATCGAGGGTTTGCCTGCAAGCCTTATGATCCCCGCCCATGCTAGAGCAACGCATCCAACAACAATTCTTTGAGAGCGCCGACCTGCTGTACCAGGTGGCCGAGAACCTTTCACGTCCTTTGTCCAGCGCCGCGCAGATGCTGATCGACGGCATCACCGGCGGTGGCCGCGTGCTGTGTTGCGGCCTGGGTCTCTCGTCCCTGGATGCGCAATACATGGCGGCCCTGCTGGTGGGCCGTTTCGAACAGGACCGGCCCGGCCTCGCGGCCATGGCCCTGGACGGCCAGACCCATGGCTATAGCCAGGAAGCGGCGCTGAGCCGCCAGGTGCAGGCTTTTGGCCACCCCGGCGATCTGCTGATCGTGTTCGAGTCCCTGGCCGCCCATCTCTCGCACTGGGCCCCGGTGCTGGAAGCGGCGCATGGCCAGGACATGAGCGTGATCGCCATCACCGGCAGCATCAACGACGAATTGCGCGGCCTGATGCGCGACACCGATGTGCAGATCCGCGTCCCCCATGGCCGCAGCGCCCGCGTGGCCGAGGCCCAGCGCCTCTTGGCCCATTGCCTTTGCGATGCGATCGATTTGCAGTTGCTGGGCGAGGCCGACGAGTAAACCGAACGTTTGATTTTTCTTTGCATGAAGAACGATTCCACCCACAGGACACGCATGAGCAAGCCAGCTTTGAACCGCCGTCAGTCGACTTCCGCCTCCTTCCCTGCCCTGCCCCGCCTGGCCTTGCTCGGCGCCGTGCTGATGGCCGGCCTGCTGAACACGGCTTGTGCGCCCCTGGTGATAGGCGGTGCCATGGTGGGCGGCGCGATGGTGGCGACGGACCGCCGCACCTCGGGCAGCCAGGTCGAGGACGAGGGCGTCGAGTTCAAGGCCGCCGCCCGGGTGCGCGAGCACTTCGGCAACAACGCCCACGTCAATATCAATAGCTATAACCGCCTGGTGCTGATCACCGGCGAGGTGGCCAGCGAGGCCGACCGCAACAAGCTGGAGAGCTTGGTCGCCGGCGTCGAAAACGTGCGCAGCGTGCTCAATGAGACGGCGGTCCTGCCCACCAGCTCCTTCAGCAGCCGCTCCAACGATGTGCTGATCGCCACCAAGGTCAAGGCCCAGTTCGTTGACGCCAAGGACCTGCTGTCCAATGCCTTCTACGTGGTGGTGGAGCGCGAGGCCGTCTACCTGATGGGCCGCGTCACCGAACGCGAGGCCGGCCGCGCCAGCGAGCTGGCGCGTGGCGTCAGCGGCGTGAAGAAGGTGGTGCGCGCCTTCGAGATCATCAGCGAGGAAGAGCTGGCGCGGATCACACCTCAAGCCAAAAAGTGATCGCGCGCCAAGGTTTTTCGGGCCGAGCGCCGGGCCGTCCCAAGCCGGCCCGCGTGGGTGCTGCTTGCCGGTCAATCCGGCAAGCAGCACCGTCCCCTCGGGGGACCGGTTGGACTCGCCCGCGTTCAGCGCGGCGAGGCCGGACGAGGGGTGCTACTTCAATCGCTTGATCAGGCTGGAGGTATCCCAGCGCTGCCCGCCCAGGGCCTGCACATCGGCATAGAACTGGTCCACCAGGGCCGTCACCGGCAGGCGGGCGCCGTTGCGGCGGGCTTCGTCCAGCACCAGGCCCAGATCCTTGCGCATCCAGTCGACGGCGAAGCCGAAGTCGAAGCGGCCCTCGACCATGGTCTTGCCGCGGTTGTCCATCTGCCAGCTCTGGGCCGCGCCCTTGCCGATAACGTCCAGCACCTGCGGCATGTCCAAGCCGGCTTTCTGCCCGAAGGCGATGGCCTCGGCCAGGCCTTGCACCAGGCCGGCGATGCAGATCTGATTGACCATCTTGGCCAGCTGGCCGGCGCCCGATTCACCCACCCGGGTCACCGCCTTGGCGAAGGCCAGGGCCAGCGGCCGAATCGTTTCGAACGGCGCCGCGTCGCCGCCGCACATCACCGTGAGCGCGCCATTCACCGCACCGGCCTGGCCGCCGGACACCGGGGCGTCGACAAAGTGCAGACCGCGCGCTTTGGCTTGCGCAAACAGCTCGCGCGCCACCTCGGCCGAGGCGGTGGTGTGGTCCACGAAAACCGCGCCGGCCCGCATGCCGGCAAAAGCGCCCTGCTCGCCCAGCACGACGGAGCGCAAATCATCGTCATTGCCCACGCAGGCGAACACGATGTCGGCACCGGCCGCGGCGGCCGCCGGCGTCGCGGCCACCTGGCCACCAAACTCCTGGGCCCAGGCCTGGGCCTTGGCCGAAGTGCGGTTGTAGACCGTCAGCGCATGGCCGGCGCGGGCCAGGTGGCCGGCCATGGGGTGGCCCATCACGCCCAGGCCCAGGAAGGCGAGCCGGCGCTGGGGAATGGCCTCGTAACGACGTTCCGCGACGGTGGCGGCCGGGGTTTGGCTCATGGATGGACCTCAGACAATGGTGAAATGTTCGGTGCCCGAGGATAGATCCCCCGCGCGGGCCCGCTCGCTATTGAGCTTGATCTGCAGGCGCAGATCGTTGACCGAGTCGGCATTGCGCAAAGCGTCTTCGTAAGTGACCTTGCCCATCTCGTAAAGGTCGAACAAGGCCTGGTCAAAGGTCTGCATGCCTTGCTCGCGCGAGCGCTTCATGATTTCCTTGATCTCGCCCACCTCACCCTTGAAGATCAGGTCGGAAATCAAGGGCGTGTTGAGCAGGATCTCCACCGCCGCCACCCGGCCCTTGCCCTCGCGGCGCGGCAAGAGGCGCTGCGAGACCAGGGCGCGCAGATTGAGGGACAGGTCCATCAGCAGCTGGGTGCGGCGCTCCTCGGGGAAGAAGTTGATGATGCGGTCCAGGGCCTGGTTGGCGCTGTTGGCGTGCAGGGTGGCCATGCAGAGGTGGCCGGTCTCGGCAAAGGCCACGGCATGCTCCATGGTCTCGCGGTCGCGCAGCTCGCCCATCAGGATCACGTCCGGCGCCTGGCGCAGGGAGTTCTTCAGCGCGATCTCCCAGTTATCGGTGTCTATGCCCACCTCCCGCTGGCTGACGATGCAGTTCTTGTGCGGATGGACGAACTCCACCGGGTCTTCGATGGTGATGATGTGGCCGAAGGTGGTCTCGTTGCGCTCATCGATCATGGCCGCCAGCGAGGTGCTCTTGCCCGAACCGGTGGCGCCCACGACGATGATCAGGCCACGCTTGAACTGCACGACCTCACGCAGAATGGGCGGCAGCTCCAGCGAGGCGATGCTGGGCAGGGTGGCGGGAATGGTCCGCAGCACCAGGCCCACGCAGCCCTGCTGCAGATAGGCATTGACACGGAAGCGCCCCACGCCCTGGGGCGAGATGGCGAAATTGCATTCCTTGTGGCGTTCGAATTCGGCCGCCTGCTTGTCGTTCATGATGGCCCGCGCCAGCTGCAAGGTGTGCTGACCGGAGAGAGGCTGGGGCGAGACCTTGGTCACCTTGCCGTCCACCTTGATGGCGGGCGGGAACTCCGCGGTCAGGAACAAGTCCGAGCCCTTGCGCGACACCATCAAACGCAAGAGGTCGTTGATGAACTTGGTGGCCTGATCACGTTCCATGGAATTCCTGGTCTGAGGTTTTGAGGGCGGAAGGGCGGCGCGCCATCCTGAGAAATTTTGCCGTCACTCACGTGGCTGCGCCACATGAGTGACGTCGAATTTCCCAGGCTAGCCTGGGAAATTCTCAGGAAACTTGGCCTTGGCGCGCGCCTCCGCCGGGGAAATGAGGTTGCGGCGGACCAGGTCGGTGAGGTTCTGGTCCAGGGTCTGCATGCCCTGGTTATTGCCCGTCTGAATGGCCGAGTACATCTGCGCCACCTTGTTCTCGCGGATCAGATTGCGGATGGCTGAGCTGCCCAGCATGATTTCATGCGCCGCCACCCGGCCCGAGCCGTCCTTGAGCTTGCACAGGGTCTGCGAGATCACCGCCACCAGGGACTCCGACACCATGGCCCGCACCATTTCTTTTTCGGCCGCGGGGAAGACGTCGACGATACGGTCCACCGTCTTGGCGGCCGAGGAGGTGTGCAGGGTGCCGAAGACCAGGTGGCCGGTCTCGGCCGCCGTCAGGGCCAGGCGAATGGTTTCGAGGTCGCGCATTTCGCCCACCAGCACCGCGTCCGGGTCCTCGCGCAGGGCGGACTTCAGCGCATTGGCGAAACTCATGGTGTGCGGACCCACCTCGCGCTGATTGATCAGGCTCTTCTTGGATTCGTGGACGAACTCGATCGGGTCCTCGATGGTCAGGATGTGGCCGTACTCGTTTTCGTTCAGATGGTTGACCATGCCCGCCAAGGTGGTGGACTTGCCCGAGCCCGTGGGGCCGGTCACCAGCACCAGGCCGCGCGGGCGCAGGGCCAACTCGGCAAAGATCTTGGGCGCGTTCAGTTGCTCCAGCGAGAGGATCTTGCTCGGGATGGTACGGAACACCGCGCCCGCGCCGCGATTCTGGTTGAAGGCATTGACCCGGAAGCGCGCCAGGCCCTGGATCTCGAAGGAGAAGTCCACCTCCAGCGCCTCTTCGTAAATCTTGCGCTGCGAGTCGTTCATGATGTCGTACACCATGTCATGCACCTGGCGGTGCTCCAGCGCGTCCACATTGATGCGGCGCACATCGCCGTTGACCCGGATCATCGGGGGCAGACCGGCCGAGAGGTGCAGGTCCGAGGCCTTGTTCTTAACCGAGAATGCGAGCAGTTGGGTGATGTCCATGGATGGGGGCAATCATCTTTGTAGGAAGAAACAGGCGGGCCATTATGGCGACGATCGCAGACAAGATACAAGAACAGCGGCAGCGCATTGCATCCGCTTGCAAAGCTGCCGGACGGCCCGTGCAAGACATCAGCTTGCTGGTGGTGAGCAAGACCTTCCCCGCCAGCGCGGTGCGCGCCGCCCATGCGGCCGGCGAGCGCCGCTTTGGCGAGAACTATGTGCAGGAGGGCCTGGACAAGATCACAGAGCTGGCCGAGCTGCGCGCTGAGCTGGAATGGCATTTGATCGGCCCCCTGCAAAGCAATAAGACCAAGCCGGTGGCGCAGCACTTCGATTGGGTGCATAGCGTGGACCGGCTGAAGATCGCCCAGCGCCTCTCGGAACAGCGCCCGCCGGAGCTGCCGCCGCTGAACATCTGCCTGCAGGTCAATATCAGCGGCGAGGCCAGCAAGAGCGGCGTCAGCGCGGCCGATCTGCCCGCCCTGGCCCAGGCCGTGGCGGGCCTGCCGCGCCTGCGCCTGCGCGGCCTGATGGCCGTGCCCGAGCCGGCCGCTGACTTCGAAACTCAGCGCCAGCCGCACCGCGCCCTGGCCGCCTTGCTGGCGCAGCTGCGCCGGCAGCTCGGCCAGCAGCACAAGGGCCAAGACCTGAGCCTCGACACCTTGTCCATGGGCATGAGCGCCGATCTGGAGGCCGCGATTGCCGAAGGGGCCAGCATGGTCAGAGTGGGTTCCGCCATCTTCGGTGCCCGCACTTATCCACAGGTCTAGCAACCTGAAACGCGGATCTGCTCGGGTCGGAATTGCGCCGGCCTGCACCGGTCCCGCCGAAAGCCCTTGCGCATAATGGCCGCATGACGCCCTGGCCCGCCCTGTATGCCCTGAGCTTGCTGCTGCTGAGCCCGGCCGCGCTTGCAACCCCTGCAGCCCCCGTCAAGGTCGAGGACAGCATTGCCCAGCGCGCCCAGGCCTGCACCCTCTGCCACGGCAAGCAAGGCCGGGCCGCGGCCGACGGCTATTACCCGCGCCTGGCCGGCAAGCCGCAGGGCTATCTCTACAAGCAGTTGCTCAATTTCCGCGACGGCCGTCGCCACTACGGCTTGATGAGCGATCTGCTAGCCCCCTTGAGCGACGCCTATCTGCACGAGCTGGCCGGCTACTTCGCCGCGCTGGCGCTGCCCTACCCGCCGCCGCAAACCCCCAGCCTGCCGCCCGAGGCCCTGGCGCGTGGACGCCAGCTGGTCTTGCACGGTGACGCGGCGCGCAAGCTGCCGGCCTGCGTGCAATGCCATGGCGAACAGCTGAGCGGGGTGCAGCCCTTCATCCCCGGCTTGCTGAGCCTGCCGCGCGACTATCTGAACGGCCAGCTGGGGGCCTGGCGCAGCGGCCAGCGTCGGGCCCTGGCACCGGACTGCATGGCACAGATCGCCAAGACGCTGAAGGAAGACGAGATCAACGCCATCAGCCAATGGCTGGCCGCCCAGGCCCTGCCACCGGGCGCCAAGCCGGCCCAGGCCCTGCCCACGCCCCTGCCCCTGGACTGCGGCGGGCTCCAGCCATGAGCCGCCGGTTCAAGCTAGGCCTGCTGCTGGGCGCGGGCCTGCTGGGCGCCGCGGCCGCCTTGTTCGCGCTCAATCGCCTGGACGAAGGCCCGCCCGCCCCAGCGGCGCCGGCCCCCGCCCCGGATCAAGCCCTGGCGCGCGGCGCCTACCTGGCCCGCGTCGGCAATTGCATGGGCTGCCACACCCAGCGCGGCGGCACGCCCTATGCCGGCGGCCGCGCCATTGCCACGCCTTTTGGCAGCGTGTTCGCCCCCAATCTGACGCCGGACAAAAACCAGGGCCTGGGCAGTTGGAGCGCCGATGATTTCTGGCGTGCCCTGCACAATGGCCGCAGCCGGGACGGCCGCCTGCTCAGCCCCGCCTTTCCCTACAACAACTACAGCCTGCTCAGCCGCGCCGATGCCGATGCGCTGTATGCCTATCTGCGCACACTGCCGGCATCGGAGCAGCCCAATCGCGCCCACGAACTGCGCTTCCCCTACAACACCCAGCTCGCGCTGGCGGCCTGGCGGGCGCTGTACTTCCGCCCGGCGGTTTATCGGGCCGATGCCAACCAGTCCGCGCAGTGGAATCGCGGCGCCTATCTGAGCCAGGGCCTGGCCCATTGCAATGCCTGCCACGCGCCCCGCAACAGTCTGGGGGCCGTCGCGAGCGCCGATGACTTCTCCGGCGGCATGCTGGACGCCCTGGGCTGGTACGCCCCCTCGCTGCACGACCCGCAGGAGGGCAGCGTGGCCGGCTGGAGCCCGCAAGCCCTGCGCCAATGGCTGAAGAGCGGCCGCAACGAACACGCCAGCGCCCTGGGGCCCATGGGCGAGGTGATTCTGGGCAGCACCCAGTATCTGAGCGAGCCCGATCTGGACGCGATGCTGCTCTATCTGCAAACCCTGCCCCAGCATCCTGCCCGCCCAAGCCAAGCCCGCCCGGCCGAGCCGACCCTGCGCGCGCAAGGCGCCCGGCTCTACGACAGGCATTGCGCCAGCTGCCACGGTGACAAGGGCCAGGGGGCGCCCGGCGCCTACCCGGCCCTGGCCGGCAATCGCGTCGTGACCATGGCCACGCCGGCCAATCTGCTGCGCGTGATCCAGCGCGGCGGCTTTGCGCCGGCCACGGCCGGCAACCCACGGCCCTATGGCATGCCGCCTTTCGCCGGCGTGCTGGACGATGGCGAACTCGCCGCCCTGGCCAGTTATCTGCGCAGCGCCTGGGGCAACCAGGCACAGGGCGCCAGCGATGTGCGCCCCATGGATGTGTTGCAACTGAAGAGCCAGCGGGTGGATTGAGGGCCAATATCCGGGTAAACCATTGGTCGAGCGCTACGCCGCTATTTGCGGCCAATGCGCAAGGCCTTCCTTCCCCATGAACAGGGGGATTTGCGCCCGGCTTCATGCGTAATTGTTCACGCTCCCGGCTCGTCCGGTCCGCCCAAACCCGCGCTTAGCCCAGACACTTGCTCGCCGATTCAAGTGGGTCCAGGTGGAAACAAGCGCTCATGCAGACCGCTCGCAAGCATGGCGAAATAACCGCCCCAAAAAGCGGTTTGTTCTCACTCAAGTTCGGTCGGACCCGGACCGAAATCGTTGCAAGCCCCG
The DNA here is from genome assembly GCF_014204525.1 of Roseateles oligotrophus. Lineage (GTDB taxonomy): Bacteria > Pseudomonadota > Gammaproteobacteria > Burkholderiales > Burkholderiaceae_C > Paucibacter_A > Paucibacter_A oligotrophus_A. The sequence continues at coordinate 327,037 of NZ_JACHLP010000006.1, read as the reverse complement.
TACCACGTCCGGGCTCAAACTCACCTCGGGCCGCGCAGGGTCGGCTCGGTCCCGAGAGTGAACACAAGATGGATTGCTGAGGAGAACCCTTACCCATGAAGCTTTTGACAGACTTGCGCATTGGCCACCGATTGGCCGTGAGCTTCGGCCTGATGATTGTGTTGCTGATCGCGATCGGCAGCTACGGCGCCCTAACGGCCAGCCACCTCGCCAAAGGCCTGGACCGTACGGCCAACTCCAGCCTGGTCAAGATCGCCGCGGCCAATGCCCTGGAAGGCAATGTCAACATCATTGCCCGCGCCTCCCGTGACCTGCTGCTGCTGGACGAAGCGCGCCAGATCAAGAAACAGAATGCGGCCATCGCCGCGGCCGGCCAGGACAGCGAGAAGCAGCTCAGCAGCCTGGAAGCCGCCCTCGACACGCCCAAGGAAAAAGAGCTGATCACCCAGGTGCGCGAACGCGAGGCCAAGTTCCTCGCCGCCGTCGCCAAGTTCCAGAAGATCCAGCAGGACGGCAGCCCGGATGAGGCCCGCGAGAGCCTGATCACCGATGTGCGCCCGGCCCAGCAAGCCTATCAGGACGGGCTCAAAAGCCTGGTCGATCTGCAATTCGACAGCGCCCGCGAACTGGCCGTCTCCGGCGGCGAACTGGCCCGCAACTCGGTGCTGCTGACCGCCGGCCTGGTGCTGGTGGCGGCGGTCATCGGCGTGGGCGGCGGCTATGTGATCTCGCGCTCCATCGTGCTGCCCGCCCGCCGCGCCCGCGAGGCCGCCGAGTCCATCAGCGCCGGCGACCTGACCCTGGCCATCCAGGCCGAGGGCACGGACGAGTTGAGCCAAATGCTGCGCGCCATGCAGGAGATGCAGAACGCCCTCTCCGGCGTGGTCAGCAGCGTCAGCAATGCGGCCGGCGAGGTGGCGCAGAACTCCTCCGCCATCGCGCAGAGCAATGTCAATCTGTCGGACCGCACCTCGCGCTCGGCCGCCAGCCTGCAGAACACCGCCGCCTCGGTGGAGCAGATCGCCGCCAATCTGCACGGCGCCAGCGACCTGACCCGCCGCGCCGCCGGCATCGCGGCCAAGGCCCGCCAGTCGGCCTCGGCCGGCGGCACGGTGGTGGCCAAGGTGGTGGACACCATGGAAGAGATCAGCGCCAGCTCGCGCAAGATCGGCGACATCATCGGCGTCATCGACGGCATCGCCTTCCAGACCAATATCCTGGCCCTGAACGCCGCCGTCGAAGCGGCCCGCGCCGGTGAACATGGCCGCGGCTTCGCCGTCGTGGCCTCCGAGGTGCGCGCCCTGGCCTCGCGCTCGGCCGCCGCCGCCAAGGAGATCAAGGTGCTGATCCAGGAGTCCTCGGTCAAGGTCGAGAACGGCACCTCCCTGGTCAATAACGCCGGCGTCACCATCCGCAGCGTGGTCGACGAGGTCAACAATATGGGCCAGCTGATCGAAGAGATTTCGCACTCGGCGCAGGAACAGGCCGCCGGCGTGGGCGTGGTCAATAACGCCATGAATGAGCTGGATCGCACCACGCAGCAGAACACCACCCTGGTCGACGAGCTGGGCCGCTCCACCGACGCGCTGAAGTCCAGCTCCTCCCGCCTGCTGGATGCGGTGGGCTTCTTCCGCTCGCCCAGCAAGGCCTATTGAGCCGCTGGCCACTTCTTTCTCAATGATTCAGCCACCCCTCACTCCCCAGGAGGCCAAAATGCAAACCCAGACTTTCACCCCCTCCTCCCTGCTGCGCGCGGCCGGCCTGTTCTGCGCCGCCATGACTCTCGCCCTGGCGGCCCAGGCCTCGCCCAAGGTGATCAAGAAGGTGCCGCCGGAGTTCCCGCGCGAAGCCGCCCAGCAATCCATTTCCAGCGGTGTCGTCAAGGCCAAGATGTCCATCGATGCCGAGGGCAAGGTCACCGGCGTCGACATCCTGGAAGCCGAACCACGCCGCGTCTTCGACAAGGCCGTCACCCGCGCCCTGATGGACTGGCGCTTTGAAGCATCCGGGGAAAAGCAGACCCACGAAGTCAAACTCGTCTTCAAGAACGAGGATTGAGAGAGCCGGGCCGCGCTGCAAGCGGCCTCGGCCACAGCGCGGGATATTCCCGCCCCGACCCACCCCGCCCCAGGCGCCGGTGGGTTTTTTCATGCCCGCGCCCTGTTCATGCTTTTCTTGCGCCACATCAATTCATACGCTTGACTGAATTTCCACGGGCTCGGACCATGGGCCCATGCCCAAGCAGAACAGCCCCAAGCCCGCCCGGTCCGAGCCGGCCTCCCGCAGCGAGCACACCCGCCACCAGTTGATCCTGGCCGCGCTGGACCTGATAGGCCGCCATGGCTATGAATTGGCCACCACCCGCACTCTGGCCGCCCAGGCCGGGGTGAATCTGGCGGCCATCCCCTACCACTTCGACACCAAGGAAGCCTTGTGCCGCAGCGCCGCGGAGTTCCTGGCCGCGCGCATGGAGGCCTTGCTGCATCAACCCCTGCTGGCCTTGCAAGCGGCCAGCGCTGGCTGCCAGGACCGGGATCGCCTGATCGATCTGCTCAGCGACTTCCTGCTGGCCCAGGCCCGCGCCCTGCTGTCGGGCGCGGTGCCGCAGAGCTGGCTGCAGTTCTTTCTGCGCAGCCAGTCCGAGGCAGGCAACCCGGCCGCCCCGGCTTTTGACGCGGTGCTGGGGCCCAGCCGGCGCCTGTGCCGGGACCTGGTGGGCCGCATCCTGCAGCGCTCGCCGCAGGACTTCGTCACCCGCAGCCTCAGCTTCAGCCTGCTGCACCAGCTGCTTTATTTCCGCCTGGCCGAGCCGGTGCTTTTGCAACATCTGGCGCAGAAGCGCCTGAGCCCGGCCCTGCTGGAGCAACTGCTGACCTTGCTTGGAACCAGCTTGCGCGCCCAGCTGCTGGCCCATGCCCAGAACTCTCCACTCAACAAGGACATCCAGCCATGACACGACAAGCCTATTTGATCGGCGGCGGCATCGCCGCCCTGGCCAGCGCCGCCCACCTGATCCGCGACGGCGGCTTCAAGGGCAGCGAGATCCACATCCTGGAAGCCAGCGGCATCCAGGGCGGCAGCATGGACGGCAGCGGCAATGCGCAAGAGGGTTATGTGATCCGCGGCGGCCGCATGTTCAATTTCTCCTACCTCTGCACCTATGAGCTGCTGGGCTTCATCCCCTCGCTCAGCGATCCCGGCAAGACGGTGCTGCAGGAATTCCAGGACTTCAATGCCGCGAACAAGACCCATGCGCGGGCGCGCCTGGTGCGCGGCGGCGAGATCGTGGCCGACAGCCATCGCATGGGTTTTGACGCCCGCGACCGCCTGGACCTGACCCAGATCGTCAGCGGCAGCGAGGAGGCGCTGGGCCGCAAACGCATCGACGAGTGCTTCCAGCCGCATTTCTTCGAGAGCAATTTCTGGCTGATGTGGTGCACCATGTTTGCCTTCCAGCCCTGGCATAGCGCGGTGGAGTTCAAGCGTTATCTGCACCGCTTTGTGCACGAGTTCCCCCGCATCAACACCCTGGCCGGCGTGGACCGGTCACCCTACAACCAGTACGACTCGGTCATCCTGCCGATCGAAACCTGGCTGCGTGCCCAGGGCGTGAACTTCCGCAACGGCTGCGTGGTGCAAGACATCGCCTTCAAGCCCGGCCGCGGCGAAATCACCGCCCAGGCCTTGCAGCTGCTGGAACAGGGCGAGGCCAAGACCGTCCGCGTGGCAGCGGGCGATCTGGTCTTCCTGACCAATGGCTCGATGACGGCCGCCGCCACCCTGGGCTCGCACGAGCAGGCCCCGCCGCTGTCCGTGGCCAAGACACCGGAATGGGCACTGTGGGAAACCATTGCCCGCAACCGGCGCGACTTCGGCAACCCGGGCAATTTCTGCAACCATGTGGACGAGTCCTTCTGGGAGTCCTTCACCGTCACCTGCCGCGATCCCTTGCTGCTGCAGCTGATCGAGGGCTTCAGCGGCAACCCGGCCGGCACCGGCGCCCTGGTGACCCTGGCCGACTCCAACTGGCTGATGAGTTTTGTCGTCGCCAAGCAGCCCCACTTCCTCAAGCAGCCCGCCGGGGTGGAGGTGTTCTGGGGCTACGGCCTGTTCCCCGACCGGGTGGGCAATTTCGTCGCCAAGCCCATGAGCGAATGCTCGGGCGCCGAGATCCTGCAGGAGCTGCTGGGCCATCTGCGCCTGCGCCAGCACGAGGCCGCGGTGCTGGAACATTGCCGCTGCGTGCCGGTCAAGCTGCCCTATATCACGGCCGAATTCCTGCTGCGCGATGGCACAGACCGCCCGGCCGTCGTGCCCCAGGGCTCGAGCAACTTCGCCTTCGTCAGCCAATTCTGCGAGCAGCCCAAGGACGTGGTGTTCACGGTGGAATACTCGGTGCGGGCGGCGCAGACCGCCGTCTACACCTTGCTGGGCCTGCAGAAAACGCCGCCGGCGGTCTACAAGGGCCAGGCCCAGCCCAGCGTGATGCGGGATGCGCTCAAGACCTTGCTGTCCTGAGCCGGGTGGTGGTGGAAAGCCGAGCCGCCGCCCCGCTCAGAAAACGACCACCGCACCCGCTGCGGCCATCAGCAGGACGACGGCCAGCATCAGCTTGTGGCGGGTCTTCAAATGGGCGAGGGTTTGGGGCATGGCGGTCTCCTGAACTGGCCCATGCTGACGCAAGCCGCCGGGCCGATCAAGAGTAACTTCCCGAGGCCTCAAGTTTGGGCTCGCCAGGCCGAAGTCCCAAAGACCGCCGCAGCAAGGAGTGCGCTCCACCATGGCCGATGTTCCCGCTATGACTCTGCTCGAACTGGAGGCTGCCCTCGATGCCATGGTGCAGGAGCGCTACAACCAGGCGGAAAGCGATGTGGAAGCCGACGGCATGGCCCTGGCGGCCCAGGACTTCGAGTATCTGCAAACCCGCATCCGCTGCCTGGAGGCCTCGCTCAGCGCGGCCAATGACGAGGTCGCCTGGATCGCCCCGGCCGCCCGCCCGACGCCGGCCCAGGCCCTGCGCCGCATCAAGGCCATCTGCGGCCGCTTCCCCGATCTCTACAGCGCCATGCTGGTCATCGTCGCCACCCACCCCGCCGTCTCACGCGATATGTTGGCCATGGCCGTCAAGCAGTTCCGCAAAGACACCGAGCCGCTCAGCCCCGAGGACGTGAAAAGCCTGTTGGTCAGCATCGTCAACGGCGGTAACCAGGCTTTTGACGCCATTTTGCGCACCCGCAAGAATGGCGAGCGCAAGGCCGCCGCCATTCCATGGGCGAAAGAATGAGGCCAGCTCAGCGCCCCGGGACGCCCTGAACCTGATGAGTCTTGCCCGGCTTGGGCGCCTGCTGCGGCACCGGCGCGCCGGCCACATTCTGGCCATGGTCACGCGGCCGAATGCTGCTGAACCAGGCTTGCAGCGACAGCACGGCCACCAGCAGAACCAGCGCAAGCAATAAATAACTCTTCCAGCGCCGCCTACCGGCGCGGCCACGCCCGCGTTTTGGAGCGGGCACCAGCAGGGTGTGGGTGGGCGGCAGCTGCTTGCCCTTGCTGCGCAGCACATGCACCGCTTTTTTCTGCCCCTTGGCGTCCACCGTCATCTCGAAGCTCAAGGCCTCGCCCAAGGCCGGCGCCACGCCATCGGCAGGAAAGGCCGAGACATGGACAAACAAGGCCTGCCCGCCCTGGGCCGGCGCGATGGCGCCGAAACCCCGTTCATAGTTCCAATCCTGTAGCGTGCCCTCGAAGCGCATGATTCCCTCTTGCCTGGCCAAAACCGGCGCGACCTTTGTTGGAGATATGAAGCCGCTCGCTGCCCAAGCCCGTCTGCTGCCATCCCTGATATGGCTTGCCCAGCGGCGAAAGACGGCGGCGTTTGCAAAAGAGGCCAACACGCAGCGGATTTCGCCAACAGGCGCCATCATCTTGCCCCAGGCCATCAGGAATCATGCAACAAGCTGTAAGCCGCCCACCCCCTAATTCATGGGGATGCGGCGCACAGCTGATTACAAAGTCGCAGGCCGCCCGGGCCGCGCTGGGCAGAGCGGCTGAAGCCGGCCCTGCCCGGGTCGGGGACAATAGCTATTTTTTGCAGCGCGGCCCCCGCCGCACGAGAGAGCACAAGACGATGGCCATCCACTGGTTCCCCGGGCATATGAATTCCACCCGGAACGCGATCAACGATCGCATGAAGGCCGGGCTCGATGTGGTGATCGAGATGCTGGATGCCCGCTGCCCGGGCTCCAGCGCCAACCCCCTGCTGGCCCAGCTGACCCAGGGCAAACCCACGCTCAAGCTGCTGAACAAGCAAGACCTTGCCGACCCCGAGCGCACCGCTCTGTGGCTGGCGCATTACAAGGCCCAGCCCGACACCCACGCCATCGGCCTGGACGCCAGCGTCAAAGCCCCCGCCCAGGCGCTGATCAAGGCCTGCCGCGAACTGGCCCCCCTGCGCGGCGGCATGGTCAAGCCGGTGCGGGTGCTGATCTGCGGCATCCCCAATGTGGGCAAGTCCACGCTGATCAACACCTTGCTGTCCAAACGCGCCGCCAAGACCGGCGACGAGCCCGGCATCACCAAGGTGGAGCAAAAACTGGTGCTGGAGAACGACTTCTACCTCTTCGACACCCCCGGCATGCTGTGGCCGCGCATCAGCGTCGAGGAAAGCGGCTACAACCTGGCCGCCAGCGGCGCCATCGGCCGCAATGCCTTTGACGAGGAAGAAGTGGCGCTGGAGCTGATCGCCTATCTGCGCGACAACTATGCCGGCCTGATCGAGGCCCGCTACAAGCTCAGCGAGGTCGCCGGCCTGGGCGACGAGGCCTTGCTGAGCGCCATCGGCAAGAAGCGCGGCGCCATGCTCAGCGGCGGCCGGGTCAATCTGCAAAAAGCAGCCGAAGTGCTGATCTACGAATTCCGCCAGAACATCCTCGGCCGCATCACGCTGGAAACACCGGAAGAGTTTCTGCGCTGGCAGGCCGCGGCCGATCTGATCGAGGCCGAGCGCAAGGCCAAGGCCGGCAAGGGCAAAAAGAAAAAGACCCAGCCCCTGGCCGAAGCAGCGCCCGCGCCTGCGGCCTCAGCCAGCGAAGACCCGGCCGCGGACCCAAGCGACTGAGCAGGCCGCCGGCTCTAGTCGCTCAGGGCCAGATATCCTGCAGCAGGGCCGCCAGGCGGGCGCCGGCCTTGATCATCTGCTCGCGCTGCAAGGCCTCGCGGCTGGCCTTGTAATCGGCCGGGGCGCTCGCCTTCCACACACCTGACGCATCGCGCGGCGCAAAACTCAAGACGCTGAGGGCAGCCCGGCCGGCCAGCAAGGTATCGGTGGCCCAGGCCTCGGGCCAGCCCTCCGGGCCGCCCGAGGTGACCGGCACCTGGGCAGCGGCCGCCGCGCCCTCCCCCGCCAGCAAGCGCGTGGCCAGGCGGCCCGGCACGCCGTCCCACAAGGCATGCAGCTTGGCACCCTTGAGCCAAATGGTGTTGGCGCCCTTGGTGCTGGTCTTGGGATCAAACACCCCGGCGTCTGGATCCACCACCTGACCGGCCGCGTCCAGATACACCGACAGCACATGCATGGGCTGGTGCAGATCGCCCAGATAGTGGCTCAGCAGGCGCAGCGCTTCCTTTTTGCTGGCCAGATTGAAGGGCGCGGGCGCGGGCTGGCCGCGCAGCACCGCCACACAGGCCTGGATGGCGGCGACCAGATCATGGTCGCTGGTGCCGACCAGGCCGCGGGCATAGCGGGGCTGGGTCGTCGCCACATCGGTGTAGTGGTAGGACTTGTGGCGGCAGACCTCGTCGCTGGAATTGGCATAGCAACGCGTGGCATTGCGGCGCACAAAGGCTTCCATGGCCCTTTGGCTGGCCGGGTTCTCGTAATACGTGCATTCGGGGTAAGGGCCGGAGCCATCGTAGACAAAGGGCGCGCCCGACCTGGCCTGGCCCACGCCCTTGGCGCAATCGGCCCAGACGGCCGCCGTCTGCAGATTCGAGCCCAGAATGCTGCGCACCCGTGCGGCCGCCGCGCTGCCGCGCAAGAGCTGGTCGGCGATGCCTCCCACCGTCTGATGGCCTAGCGGCCCAAAAGCCTGGGCACTTGAACTGCTCGCCAGCAGGAGCAAGACGGCAACAAGCTTTGGCACGGTGCGCATGGTGACCTCCCGAGGAATGCCTGCCAAGCATAGGTCCTGGGCCCGGGCCGCGCCTCCCTACTTCGGCGATGCGCCCGCCTGGCCTCGGCCGAGCATGCCTCGCCAGGCGTATAGCTGCCGTAAACGTCAGCACCCTTTCACCTCAGTGATTACCATGAAGCCGAGGTGATACCAAATGCGTAAGCTGCATAGCCCCTGATCCCGACAAGAAAGAAGCCAGCCATGGATATGCAAGCCATCACCGCCGGCCTGAACGCCATCCGGCAAGGCCTGGCCTGAACCCTGGCCCAAGAATGTCAGCCGTTCTGAACGACAAGAGCCGCCGCAAGGCCAGCCCAGCCCGCGCCGCGGCCCGCACGGTGGAAGACCTCGGCGCGGCAGCGCCGGCCGAAGCCTTGTTCGGCATCACCGAGCTGTGCCGGGAGTTCGGGCTCTCGCCACGCGCCATCCGCTTCTACGAGGACAAGGGCTTGCTGGCGCCGCGCCGCGTCAACGGCGCGCGGGTCTACACCCAGCGCGACCGGGTGCGCCTGAGCCTGATCCAGCGGGCCAAGGGCCTGGGCTCCTCGCTGGCCGAGATCAAGCAGTTCCTCGACCTCTACGGCAGCCGCGGCGAGGGCCGGACCAAGCAGCTGCAATTCACCCTGGAGCGCAGCAACCAGGCGATCGAGGCGCTGGAAGAAAAGCGCGCGCAGATCGAGGCCACCCTGGCCGAGCTGCGCATGATCAATGCTTCCGTCCGCCAGCAACTGGCGGGTCTGAGAGGGTGAGACGCCAGGAACCCGGCAGGCCCCGCAGTTCACCAACTCCAGCGCTGCGCGTCGCTGCCATTGCAGCGGTAGAGCTGAACCGCCTGGCCGGGCCGGAAACGGCCGTCCCGCACATCCATGCACTTGCCATTGAGTTGGCTGCGGATCTGATCGCCGTAGAAGTTCCAGCGCTGATTGCTTTGGCCGTTACAGCGCCAGGCGATCAGGCGAGTGCCGTCCGCCCCATTGCCACCTTCCACATCCAGGCATAGATTGCCGCCCACCCGCAGCTCGCCGCCACGGCCCAGGCTGAAGCGCTGGTTGCTGCCGCCATGGCAGCGGAACAGGATGGCGCCCGCGCCCTGGCGGGCATCGCCCTCGACGTCCACACACAAACCGCCGTAGGCGCGCAGCGGGCGCTCGCGCGCGTCGGGATTGCTGGGGCCCACCGGGTCTTGGTTATTGTGATTGCCCTCATCGCGGTCGCGGTCGCGGCTGGCCAGCACGGCCACACCGGCAATCGCCGCCAAGGCCGCCAGGGCGATGGCGGGGTTGACGCCGCTGCCCTCCTTGGCTTCGTCCTGGCCGCCTTCCTGGCCCTTGTCCAAGGGCTTGCCCACGATCTTGAAGCGCGCCGCACAGCCCTGGTTGACCCATAGCTCCTTATTGCTGAGGTCAAAGCCCCAGCTGCGGTTGAAGCGGCAGGCGCCGCTCAGCTGTTCGAGCAGTTCCACATCCCGCGTGCCGGCGGCCAGGGGCATGGACTCGTAGCCGCCGCGCGAACGCAGCTCCACGGTTTGCTCGGCCGCCTGGGCCGGGGCGCTGGGTGCCAGCATGGCCGCCAGGCTCAGGCCGCAGACAAGGCGATTGAATGGAGAGGACGTCAAGACAGGCTCCGCTGATGGTTGGGGCCGCAGTTTAAAAGCAGCCCACCTCAGAACTTGTTTGCGATCCCAGCGGGGTCGCGCCCTTCCAGCCGCAGCAGCAGCGCCAGACCCACCATGCCCAGCAGCAGCACGGCCGCCGTCAGCAGCAGGGCCGCGCGGTAATTGCCGCTGGCCTGGGCCATGGCGCCGCTGAGCGCGGGCGCGCAGACTTGCGCCACGCCATAGCTGAGCGTCAGCCGCGCCATCGCCTTGCCGGGGTTGGCGGGCGAGCGCCGGCCCACCAGGGCCAGCGTCATGCTGACGATGCCGATGAAGGTGGCGCCGTAAAGCAAGGCCCCGCACAGGGCCGCCGCCAGGCTGTCCGACAAAGCCGGCACCAGCACGGCCAGGCATTGCAGGCCGAAGGCGATCAACAAGGCCTGCAGCTCGCCAACCCGGCGCGCGACCCGGTCCCACAAAAACACGGCCGGTGTCGCGGCCAGACCCACCAGCAACCAGGCCAGCGGGCCCAGACCGGCCAGCACAGGCTGGCGCTCGACGATGGTGACGGTGAAGGTGGCGCTGATGACAAAGCCCCAGCCGGCACAGAAGTAAATGGCCGTCATCAAGGCCGTCCAGGCGCGGCTGGGCGTGCGCGAGCCGGGCTCGGCCGCATGGCTGGCCGGCAAGGCCGGCGGTACGGGCGGCCGCCAGGCCCAGGCCGGCAGCAAAAAGAGCAGGCCCAGCAGGGCAAAGCCCTGCCATTGCCGGGCCCAGTTCCAGTGCAGGGCCGTCATCGCCATGGCGCCCAGGGCCGAGACGGCGATGCCCAGGCCCAGGCCGGTGAAGTGCAGGCCCAGCTCGGGCCTATGGCCGGCCCGCATCAGCCAGCCCAGCACCAGGCCCGAACCCAGCAACATGCCGGCCGCGCCGCACAAGCCGCCCAGATAACGCGACAAGACCCAGACCCACAGCTGCCCCTCCCCCAAGCTCATCAAGGCGGTGATCAGCAGGCTGAGCGGCAGGCCCAGGCTGTAGAGGCGCTGGCGCAGCCTGGGATCCTCCAGCCAGGAGGCCAGCAGGGCACCGCTCATATAGCCCAGGTAATTGATGGCGGCCAGCCAGCCGCCCGTCACATCCGACAGGCCGGCCTGCGCCTGCATCAGCGGCAGCAAGGGCGTATAGGCAAAACGCGCCAGCCCTATGGTCAGCAGCAGGCCGCTGATGCCGCCCAGAATCACCTGCCAGGCTTGCAGGGGGCGGGGGCTGTGCGCGGCATGGGCTGTGTGCATGGGGCCCCAGCTTAGCCCAAGCCCAGGCCCCGGCTGTGCAGCGGGGATTTTGCCGCCCGCTCTTGCAATCGCGCCGGGCGGGCCCAAGTGCCAGCACAGCATGGACAAGACCGGCCTCATCACCCTCCTCATCGTGCTGGCCTTCGGTCTGGGCCTGGCGCTATGGCTGGCCGCGGCCCCCTGGCTGCTGGCGCGCAAGCGGCAGAAATTGCGCGAGCAGCCCTTTCCGCTGGCCTGGCGCCGCATTCTGCGCAAGCGGGTGCCCGCCGTGCAGCGCCTGCCGGCCGATCTGCAGCTGCGGCTCAAGGGCGATATCCAGGTCTTGCTGGCCGAGAAACCCATCATCGGCTGCGCCGGTCTCAAGGTGACGGACGAGATGCGCGTCACCCTGGCCGCCCAGGCCTGCCTGCCCCTGCTGGGCGCGCGGCGCGGTTACTACCCCAAGCTCAAGCAGATCCTGCTCTACCCCGGGGCCTTTGTCGTCGAGCGCCCGCACACCGGCATGGCCGGCGTGCAGCTGGAGCAGCGCCGCGCCCTCAGCGGGGAGAGCTGGGTGCAGGGTCAGGTCTTGCTGTCCTGGCAGGACGTGCTGCAGGGCGCGGCCGACCCGACCGATGGCCACAACGTCGTCATCCACGAATTCGCCCATCAGCTCGATCAGGTCAAGGGCTTTGCCAACGGCGCACCGCCGCTCGCCACGGCCCTGGCCTATCGCCGCTGGTCCGGCGTGATGCAGGCCGAGTTCGACGCCTTGCGGGCCCGGCTGGCCCAGGCCGAGCGCGATGCCGCCCAGGGCCTGCAAACCACGGTCGGCCTGATAGCCCCCTATGCCGCCACCGACCCGGCGGAGTTCTTCGCCGTCTGCAGCGAGCTGTTCTTCGAGCGCCCGGCGGAGCTGGCCCAGCTGCATCCGGCGCTGTACGAGCAGCTGAGTCGTTACTACCGGATTCAACCGCTGAGCTGGCAATAGACCGGCGCGCCCGACTCACAGCCTCTCAAGGCACCCGGTAAATCGCCGAACAACGCAGGCCCAGGCAGGCCAGCAGATGAAGCCCGGCGCAGCCTGCCAGCAAGGCACCCAGGGCTTGGTGTGAAGCCAGCTGACCCGAAGCCAGCAAGGCCAGGGGCATCAGGAGCTTGAACAGCGAGCCCGTCAAGCCCGATACCCGCCCGATATGGGCACTGGCCGTGCTCTCCTGCCGATAGCCCCAGACGCACACATTGCCCAGCACCATGGCGAAGCTGTTGAGAGCCATCCCGCAGACCAGCAGCGCCAGGGCCTCACCCCAGGCCAGCATCAAGATGCTGGCGGCCTCCAAAGCCAGGGCAGACATCAGCAGCCGCCCCAGGCCCAGCCGGCCGCGCAAGCGGCTGCAAAGCAGCCCGCCGCAAATACCGCCCAGTCCTGCCAGACCGTAGAGCAGACCCAGGGTGGCGGGAGGAATCTGCAACTCGTCGCGGGCCCGGAACAGGAACAAGACCTCCACCACCCCGGCGCTGCCATTGATCAGCACCACCCACCAGGACAGCTGCCACAAGGGCCGGTTGGCGCGCAGCACCCGCCAACCTTCGCGCCAGTCTTGCCAGTAGCCGGCGCTGACGAAGGGGCGCGCGGGCAAATCGATGCCGCGCAGCAAGGCCGCGGCCAGGAGCAGCGCGGCCATGGGCAGCCAAAGCCCCAGGGCCATCTGCCATGCCACCAAGGCACCGGCCAGCGCGGGCCCCAGCACCGCCGCGACCTGGGAGATCACGGTCAGCTGGCCGGTCGCGGGCAGCAGCAAGGGCTCAGGCAGCATCTCCTTGACCAGGCCCATGCGGCAGATGGCGTAGAGATAGTTCAAGCTCATCAGCGCGAAGGCACTGACGAAGAACAGCGGCAGCATGGCCGCGCCCTGCGGCAGGAGCAAGGCCTGCAAGCCCATCAACACAACCATGCCGCTCATGGCGCGCCGGGCCCAGCGCCCGCGGTCGACACGGTCCACCCAGACCCCGATGAACATGGCCAGCAATAGATTGGGCAGCAACTCCACCGCGCGCAGGCCCGTCATCACCGTGGGCGAGCGCGTCAGCTCATAGAAGATCAGCGGCAACGCCAGCTGGTAGATCTGCGTCCCCAGCGCAAAACTGATGGAGGACAGATACAAGCGGCGAAAACCCAGGTGCTGCCAAAGAGAGGAGGTGGACATTGCATCGCGATCAAAGCCTGTGACGGCGCCGAGTTTGCCCTTAAAGCGGAAGGCATAAGCGGACACAATGACGGCAAAATTTCCGGTTTTCATCGACACCCATGCGCATGACCGCCAGCAAGCCCAAGCCCGCGCCGCCGGCCGCCCCATCACTGCTGCGGGAGCAATACATCCGCCTGGCCGAAGGCCTGCCCTCGCCAGCCTCGCTGAGCTTGGGCGCCGTGGCGGAACGCCTTTGCTGCGGTGAGCGCAATGCCCGCCTGCTGCTGGCCCGCATGCAGGCGCAAACCTGGCTCAGCTGGACACCGAGCCGCGGGCGCGGCCGGCTGTCCACCTTGACGCTGCACCAGGATCCCGGCGCGCTGCGTGTTCTGCAATTGCAGCAGTTGCTGGAGGACGGGCGGGTCGAGGCCGCATTCCGGGGCCTGCCGCCGGCGGCGCGTTCGCGTGTCAAGCAAGCCTTGCCGGCCTTCTTGGGGGCAAGCCCTGGGGGCGGCTTGCGCATGCCTTTTTACCGGCCCCTGCATGCCCTGGATCCCATCCACGTCACCCGGCGCACCGAGGCCCATATGGTGAGCCAGCTTTGCGAACGCCTGAGCGCTTATGACCTGACCAGCGAATCCATAGTCCCGGCGCTGGCCCACCACTGGGAAAGCCGCGAGGATGGGCGTTGCTGGCGCCTGTGGCTGCGGCCGGGGCTGCGCTTTCAAGACGGGCGGCCGCTGCGCGCACGGGATGCGGCGGCCTCCTTGCTGCGGCTGCGCGACACGGCCGGCCCGCATCGCGCGCTGATGAGCCATTTGCAAGACATTGCCTGCAAGGGACAAAGGCTGGATCTGCAGTTGCTCAGTCCGGATCATCTGCTGCCACACCGCCTGGCCCACCATGCCTGCGCCATCCTGCCCGAGGGCGACTGGGCAAGGCCAGACTTTACCCAGCTGCCCATAGGGGCGGGCGCTTTTCGCCTGCTGCGCAATAACGAGCATCGCGCGACGCTACAGGCTTTTGAGGGTTATTGGGGCATACGGCCCTTGCTGGATCAGATTGATCTGTGGGTGGTGCCGGCGGGCAGCGCCATGCCTGCCGTTGACATCAAGCTGGGCCAGCAATCGACCCAAGCCCACCCCGGCCAACAAAAGCGCTGGCAGGTCTTGCAGCAGGCCGAGCAAGGCTGCGACTTTGTGCTGCTCAAGCCCTCCAGGCCCGCCTTTGCCACGGCAGCGGCCCGCTGCGCCATCGGCCATTGGCTGCGCAGCCATGTGGCTGGCACGACGCCAGGCACACGCTTTCGGCCGGCCCGGGCCTGGCTGCCTGCCTGGCAGCATTTGCTCAGGCCCGACCCGCGTCCGCCGGCAGCGCCCCCCTTGCCCCGGCAGCTGCTGATGTTCACCTATGAGCTGGACGAGCACATCGCCCTGGCGCGCCGCGTGATCGAGGCCTGCGAGGCGGCGGGTAGCTCGGTCCGCCTCGAAGTGGTGTCAGCGCCCGAGTTTGCGGCCGGTGTCTGGCATGGACCGGCCGATCTGGTCGTGGCGGGCGAGGTGCTGGGGGACGATATGGAGTTCGGCCAATACAGCGCCCTGTCGGGTGAAGCCGGCTTCCATGCCTGGCTGCCGCCAGCCTTGCGCAAATCACTGGCAACGATATGCCGAGCCACGGCGGCCGAGGCCCTGCCGGCTCAACGCCTTGCCGCGATGGAGTCAGCCTTCCGGCGCTTGGCATTGGCCGGCGCGTTCCTACCCATGCGGCATGTGCTGCAACAGCTCACGCATGCCCCCGAACTCGGCGGCGTGGCGCTGGCCCGCTGCGGGTGGATGGATTTCCGCAAGCTATGGCTGCCGGGCGCATAAGCTGCTAGCTCCACAGCTCCAGCGGCGGCTCGCGGGTCAGCGCGCGCAGCATATCGCTGCGCGAGATGAAGCCCAGCAGCTCGCCCTTCTCGTCGGAGACCGGCATGCCCGGCAGGCGGAAGTCCAGCAAGGCCTGGGCGACCTCGCGCAAGGGTGTGTCGACATGGGCGCTGGGCACGGGCGACCACATCACATCGCCTACCGGCCGGGCGAACCAGGCCGACCAGGCCTGGGCGTCCTCCACCTCGTCGGGCACCGGCAGCAGATCGCCGCGCAGCAAAAGCCCGACCAGGCGGCCATGCAGATTCAGCACCGGCGCCTGCCCCACCCTGGCCTGACTCAGCAGCCGCAGGCCTTGCGCCACCGAGGCCGCGGCGGGCACGGTGACCAGGCTGCGGCTCATCAACTCCTCCACCAGGCGCAGCGGCTGCCGTTTCTCGTCGGGCAGCACCCGGGCCTGGGCCTTGGCATAGGCGGCCAGGGCGTCGCGCGGGCGCGGCTCCGGGCTGCCCAGCGCCATCAGATGGGATTCAGGGTTAGGCTCGGCACGCAGCACGCCGGCCTCGGCCTGCGCCTCCGTTTCCAGCGTCGAAGACAGCGGCGCCAGCGCCCGCACCCGGGCCACCGCCTGCACCGGCTCCAGCGCCCGCAAGCCCTCCAGCGGCCCGCTATAAACCCGCCCGTTGAGACCGTATACCGTGAACATAGCCTGCGCCTCCTGCTCAGCCCTAGCGGCTTGATTGTTCAACCCGGTTGCGCCCGGCCGCCTTGGCCTGGTACATGGCCGCATCGGCCGCGCCGACCAGGCCATCGGCCGTGTCGGCACCGGTGACAACCCCGCCGCGCACGCCGATGCTGATGGTGGCCGCGATGCTATGCACGCCCCACTGGGTGGGCGTGGCCTCCACCGCGGCGCGCAAGGCCTCGGCCAGGATCAGGGCGCCGTCCAGCCCGGTATCGGGCAGCACGACCAGGAACTCCTCGCCGCCGAAGCGGCCGATCTGGTCCTGGGCACGCAGGCGGCTGCTCAGGGTCTGGGCGATGCCGTGCAGCACCCGGTCGCCGGCCTGATGGCCGTAGCTGTCGTTGATGCGCTTGAAGTGGTCGATGTCCATCATCAAGACCGAGAGCAACTGCCCCTGGCGCTGCGCCCGCGCCACCGCCGCATGCAACTGGTCGCTGATGGCGCGGCGGTTGGAGAGGCCGGTGAGCATGTCCTTCATCGCCAGCTCGAAATTGCGCAGCTCGGCCCGCTCCATGATCATGTACACAAAGCCCAGGGTCACGCTGATGACGGCCGCCAGCGTCGCGATGAACACCATGGCCTGCCACTGGTCCAGCTCCACCCCGCTGCCGACCCGCTCCCAGCCCAGCACGACGGCGAGCAGGCGCGCCAGCAGCATCAGCTCGACGGCGCCAAAGGTGATCAGCAGGATGTAGCGGCCGCGCCCATGCTGTTTCTGCGCGGGGTCCAGCAGGGCACCGAGGATCAGGCCGATCTGCACAACGAAGAGCAGCGTGAACAAGCCCAGCAAGACCCGTTGCTGGTTGGCAAACAAGAGCCCAAAGAGCGGCACCAGGGCCAAGGGCAGCAGTCCCCGCAAGCCCAGGCCTTTGCGCAGCTGAAAGCGCCACAGCGCCAGCTGCATCAAGGCCAGGGAGGCCGCGCAAGCCAGATTGCCGCTGATCAGCGGCAAGGGATCGGGCGCATGGCCCTGCAGGGCAAACAGCAGATTGCCGGCAAAAAAGCTCAGCAGCGCGGCGCCCCAGGCCCACAAAGCCTCGCGCGAGGGCTGGCCCCAGGCCATGACGCACACCCAGACGGCCGTCAGCAGGGACAGCAGGGTGACCGCGACAAACAGTGTCGGCACGTCAAGTTTCATGCCCCATTCTAAAACCGGGCGCAGCTGGCTCAGCTCAACAAGGCCCGCAAGGCCGCCAATGTGGCGGCATCCAAACGCCCAGCCTGAGCGGCAAGATCGAGCTGGCGCCGCGCCAGCTCGCGGTAGAAGCGGCCATGCGCCTCGCCCAGGCCATCAAAGGCCTGCAGATGGGCGGCGACCACGCCGCAGTCCCCGCGCGAGATGGGGCCGGACAAGGCGCCGGCCAGGCCGCGCGATTGCGCCGCCTGCAAAGTGCCTTGCGCCAACGGCAGCAGGGCCGGCAAGGCCTGCTCGCGCGGCAGGCCCAGGCGGGCCCAGACCTCGGCCGCCTCGTCCAGCAAAGACAAGATGAAACTGGCCGCAAAACTGGCCGCCCCGTGATAGGCCGCCCGCGCACCCGGCGGCAGGCTCAGCGGCCGCATTTCCAGCCGCCCGGCCAGGCGCAAGAGCTCGGCCTGCAGGCCCGCATCGGCGCTCTCGATCGCCACCGTGCTGCCGGCCAGCAGGCCCAGGGCCTGCTGCGGGTCGGAAAATATCTGCAGCGGATGAAAGCCGCCCACCGCCGCGCCCGCCGCCAAGGCCGGCCCCAGCGCGGCCAGCTCGGTGGCACCGCTGCAATGCAGCACCGCCTGGCCGGCGCGCCAGGGCAGCGCTTGCGCCAGGCCGGCGATCTCGTCATCGGGCACGCTCAGAAACACCAGCTCCGCCGCGGCCACCGCCTGCTCGGCACTCAGGGCCTGGCAGCCCGGGATCTGCGCCGCCAGGGCCTGGGCCGAGGCCGGCCGGCGCGAGGCAATCGCCCGCAAGGGCTCGCCACGCCGGGCCAGGGCCAGGGCCAAGGTCTGGCCCAGGCGGCCGGCGCCGATGAAGGCGATGCTTGGATAGGCCATCGGGACTGCGCTCCCGTCGATCAGGGCTTGACGAATTTGAGCGTCATGCGGTCGCTCTCGCCGATGGCTTGATAGCGCTCCTTGTCCTTTTCCTTATTGCCCAAGGTGGGCGGCAGAGCCCAGACGCCGCCCTCGTGATCGGCCTTGTCCCTGGGGTTGGCATTGATCTCGCTGCTGGCCGCCAGCTTGAAGCCGGCCTGCTCGGCCAGGCGGATCACATAAGCCTGGTGCAGATAGCCGCTGCTGGCCTTGGCGTCCTGCTCCTGGGCGGCCGGGCGGCGGTGGTCCACCACGCCGAACACGCCGCCGGGCTTGAGCGTGTCAAACACGCTCTTGAACACGGCCGCCGTGGGCGCATCGCCCAGGCTCACCCAGTTGTGGATATTGCGGAAGGTCAGCACCAGATCGACCGAGCCGGCCGGCGCCAAGGCCAGCTTGCCCGCGGCGGGGTTGAACACGCCCAGCTGCACCCGGTCGTAGACGGCGGGCGTGGCGGCTAACTTTTCCTTCATGCGGGCTGCGCTGCGCTGGTAATAGGCCTGGCTGGACTCGGGGTCGTCACCGCCCAGGATCAGGCGGCCGCGCTCGCGCAGATAGGGCGCCAGGATCTCGGTATACCAGCCGCCGCCGGGCGCGAGCTCGATCACCGTCTGCGTGGGCTTGATGCCGAAAAAGCTCAGGGTCTCGCCGGGGTGGCGCCAGCCGTCGCGGGCCACAAAGGCGGGCGTGCGCTGGGCACCGGCGATTGCCGCCTGCAAGGCCGCATCGACCACCACGGGCGCTTGCTGGGCCATGGCGGCAGCGGAGGAAAGACCGGCGGCCAAGAACAGGCCGCTCAGAAAAAAGCTGGTTCGCATCTGCAATCCTCTGTTGGGAAACGAAGGCCGGAGTATGGCCGCTGCCGCCAGGCCCTGACGAAAGGCATGCGTTACATTGTCGGCCCAGCCCAAGGAGTACCCCGCATGTCCACCCCATCCGCCTGCCCCGTCTGCACGCTTGAAAACACCTACCAGGACGGCGCCCTCTTCATCTGCCCGGACTGCGGCCATGAATGGGCGGCCGATGGCGCAGCCGGCGAAGCGGACGAAGAAACCGCCCCGGTGCTGAAAGACGCCAACGGCCAGCTCCTGGCCGACGGCGACTCCGCCATCCTGATCAAGGACCTGAAGGTGCGCGGCAGCGTGCTCAAGCAAGGCACAAAAATCAAGAGCATCCGCCTGGTGCCCGGCGACCATCCGGTGGACTGCAAGATCGATGGCCAGGGCTATCTGCTCAAGGCCGAGTTCATCAAAAAGACTTGAATTCAGGGCTTTGGCCGCAGCTTGATCTCGAACAGCTTGGGCCACAGCTTGCCGGTGACGAAGATGCGCCGGGTCTGCGGGTCGTAGGCGATGCCGTTGAGCACATCGGCATTGCTCTGCCGCCGCTCGGCCGCGCTCAAGAGCCCGCTCAGATCGATCCAGCCGGTGACCTGGCCGCTCTTGGGATCGATGCGGGCGATGCGGTCGGTCTGCCAGATATTGGCCCAGACCTCGCCCTCCACCCATTCCAGCTCATTGATCTGCGTGACCGGCTTGCCCGCCGCGCTAACGCGCAGGCGGCGCAGCTCGCGCAGATTGTTCGGGTCCAGAAAGCGCAGCTCCGCCGTGCCGTCGCTCATGATGATTTCCTGGCCGTTATGCGTCAGGCCCCAGCCCTCGCCGGGGTAGCTGAAGCGGGCCAGCGGCTTGAAGCTCTGCACATCCAGCACATAGCCAAACTGTGACTGCCAGGTGATGCCGATCAGGCGCTCCTCCCACACCGTGATGCCCTCGCCGAACAAGGCATCGGGCAGGCCCGCCTGCTGCAGAACGCGGCCGGTTTGCAAGTCCACCTTGCGCACCGTGGACTGGCCTTGCAGCCCCGTGCTCTCGTACAGATAACCGCTCTTGTAGACCAGGCCCTGGGTGAAGGCCTCCGGGTCGTGCGGGTAGCTGTGAACGACCTGGTAGCCATAGACCGGCGGGGCCGGCTTGCTCTTCTGGGCCAGCGCGCTGGACGAGGCAAAAATAGCCGTCAGCAGACTCAGGCCTATGAGCAGCCCAGGGCGCGAGCGCGGTGGCGACGGGTCAAACGAGAAGCGGGCAAAAAACATGCAAAAGTCCCTGAGGTCTGGGCGGAGCGAGAGGCGGCAAACAGCCGAGACTTTACGTGGAGTCGATTGAGCAATTGTCGAAAACCAGCCCGCTTGATCGTCGAGGGTTTGGCGATACTGCCAAAACTCTTCACCCACAAAGGAACACGATGAAATCCCGCCACCTCGCCCCTGCCCTGCTCGCCTTGGCCACCGCCTCGCAGACCGCGCTGGCCGCGCCGGTGACTTACGAGATCGACCCCACCCACACCTACCCCAGCTTCGAGGCCGACCATATGGGCATGTCCTTCTGGCGCGGCAAGCTGAACAAGAACGCCGGCAGCATCGTTTATGACAAGGCCAGCGGCGGCGGCAGCGTCGAGGTAACGATGAACCTGAGCAGCATAGACTTCGGCCTGCCCGCGATGAACACCTGGGCCACCGGCAAGGACTTCTTCAATCTGGCGGAAAAGAAGGACGCGAGCGCGAACTTCAAAGGCCGCTTTGAAGGCGGCGGCAAAGACAAGGTGCCCACCCAGCTCGTCGGCGAACTAAGCCTGAACGGCCAGACCCGGCCGATGAGCCTGACGATTCACCAACTCAAGTGCATGCCCCACCCCATGCTCAAACGCGAGTTCTGCGGCGCCGACGCTTCCGGCAGCTTCCAGCGCGACGAGTTCGGCCTGAGCGCGGGCAAGGACTGGGGCTTCAAGATGGAGGTGAAGCTGCGGATACAGGTGGAGGCGGTGGCGAGGGAGTGAACGAATGGGGGTGAGTCGTCAGGTTAGCGCAGCCAGCGGCACGCTCAACCCGAAGCGGCAGGGACTTCCTTCGCCCACCGCCGGACCGTCGCACGCAGCCGGCGCATTTCTTCAGCATCAAGAGGCATCGCGTCGGCATGCTCAAGCGCCTTGCCGAGTTGCACGAAGCCGTGCTTCAGCATCGCAATGCAGAAGTCTCGATCCTTAGGCCGACTCGCATAGGCCTTGGCCAAAAAGAGGTCGAGAGGGTCAATGCAATACCCGATGAAGAGGTCGGTGTTCTCGTTCTGCACCTTGTGCACGCGATCCATCCAGCCGGATGGCAGCTTTGCGGTCGAGGGATCCACGCCTTCGGCGTAGTAGCCATAGACCTCCTGGAATCTGGAGCCTTCCCCGATATGCACGTCAATGTCGTGGGACTTTTCCGGTGCATGAAGTGGGTAGATGTCGGCCTCCATGGAGGCCGTGAACTCGCTGCCGGGATTGGGCTTCGCACCCAGCAAAGACTGGCTGCCAACAATGACGAACTCGTACTCGTTCGTGATCCGCCCAGCTGCGCGGATGATGTGCTCGAGCTGTTCTCTTGTCATGGCTGGCCTGCCATCGGCTCATCGCCGAAGCCCCCCGGGTTGCCCAGAACCACGCCCGCCTTCAAGCCGCGCACCTGGCTGAGCACGCTCTGGCGCTCACTGTCAGTGAGGATGGTGACGAGCGGCGAGGCCTGGCGCAATTCCTTGGCACGCTGCGTCCAGCCAAGTACCCGTTTAAACCGACGGTGATCCAGGATCGTTTGCCACTCCATCCACAGCGACATCGAGCGCGACTCCGGGGCCTGGCCCATCCAAACATCCAGGGTGGCTTTTGCCTTGCCGAGCAAGGCGGGGTCGCGCTCAATCGCCTGCACCGCGGCCTCGTGCAAGACCAAGCTCTGCAACTCCTGAATGCTGCGTCCACCGTGCCCGGCGCGAACCTGGATGCTCACCTCGGGGCGCTCACGAGTGGATCTGGCTGCAGCAGAGCCTGCCGGCGCAGGTTGGAGTGTGTCGCCAGCCAACAGCGCCAGCTCAGCGCTGAGGCCCAAAACCGACATCACGCGCACATAGTTGCCCAGCGAAGGGCTCGGGCTACCGCCTTCAATGGCAGCCAGCGTCATGCGCGAGATCCCAGCGCGCTCGCACATTTCAACCGTGCCCATGCGCCTCGCCTTCCGGTGCTGCTTGAGGCGATCCCCCAACTGGAGCAGCAGCTGCCGCTCCAAAACGCTGGTGGTGGTGATTTGGTTGATCATTTGTCTAAAATAATAGCCAAAATATAATTCTTTGTCTAATTTATAAGACTACTCACAAAATGCGCATTGACCTTGTTCATCTCGGCTGCCAATGCCCTTCCAGGCATGGGCATGGCTGTTGAACGCGGCGAGCTGAGCCTGAACGGCCAGACCCGGCCCCTGACCCTGACGATCCGCCAACTCAAGTACATGCCCCACCCCATGCTTAAACGCGAGTTCTGCGGCGCCGACGCTTCCGGCAGCTTCCAGCGCGACGAGTTCGGCCTGAGCGCGGGCAAGGACTGGGGCTTCAAGATGGAGGTGAAGCTGCGGATTCAGGTGGAGGCGGTGGCGAGGGAGTGATTGAGGGCGAGTCGACCCTGGCTCGGTCAATATGCCCTCTGGAATAGCTATGCGAAGCAGGTCGTCGCAGCCTTGCATTCGCCGCCTCTGGCCCTCACAGCTGCTTGCTTACTGGGCGAGTGAGTGAATGAGTGAGGGTCAAGCATGAAAAACCTGCCGAAGCGCAAGGGCGATGAACTCCGCAACTACGTAGCAGATTTCCTCGACCGCGCCGAAAGTGATCGAATGCTGCGGCCGATGCCGAAGCACTTGGCAAGCAATGTGCGCGCTGCGCCACTTGGCTCTTGGCGGCCCTTTTCCAGTCCTGCGGGGACCTAACGACATTTCGAGCAGCGCCGCGAACTGTGACTGCTGTAGGCCGTTGCGCTCCCTGGCCTCAATGGCGGGCGAGCGGATAACTTTGGTCTCGCTGTCCGTCATCTGATGCACCGACTGTTCGGACTAGCTCCAAAAAAATCGTTTGTGACTTCGCAGTTCCTTGAAATCGTCGACGTCCTTCGTCAAATAGAGGTAGTCCCCTACAGGGCATCATGCCCACGGGATAGCATTGTGTATATACAATGCATATCCTCAACGGAAGGAAGGTAGGCAAGGATGTTCTTCGTTTCACCCGAGGTTCGACAGAAGCTGAAGGTCAAACACGGTGTGACTGAAGTTCAGATCATGCAGTGCTTCGCCAATCGTGAAGGCCGCTACTTGATAGATGATCGCGAGGAGCACAAAACGAATCCGGTGACTCGGTGGTTCATCGCGCAGACTGACTACGGGATCATTCTTAAAGTGTGCTTTGTCTATGATCCGGCAACGAAAATAATCGATATTAAGACGGCTTTTCGCCCGAGCCAGCAGGCCATTGACCTGTATAACAAGAAGGCGTTTTGAAAGAACTGTACCCCGCTACCCACTCAGGAGAGACTATGCAACACGCTGCCAAAATAGCAGGCACCGTTGAGGCTTGGGAAACCGAACAATTGGGCGCCGACGCCGCCCACGCCAAGATCGCCACTGACCACGAAGACGAAATTGACGCTGCGCTGGAACTGCAGCCAATCTCTATCCGGCTGCAAAAAAGTCTGATCGAAAACCTCAAGGCTCTAGGGCAACTCAATGGCATTGGCTACCAACCGCTGGTGCGGCAAATACTCACCCGCTTCGTAGAATGTGAGATGAAAAATCTACTCAAACAGCGCGTAGCGGAGCAAGAGGCCATACAGAAAATGCCGGCGCGGAAATCTCCGTCGACAAAGCTGAAGAAAGCTGCTTGACCTTGAGGTGGGCTTAAGCCCATTCAGAAGTCCCGCACACAAAGCCAGTCAGGTAACCCTGACTGGCTTTTTTGAGATGTTTTGCTACTTGAGGGGTCTCAGTCAGCCGTCTGTTGACGGACTGCATTGCTCCCCAGCCTGTCAAACAGGCACACCTGAATGCGGGAGGGGCACCTACCAATCGCGTTACAAAGAGCATGAAGTCGTGACACCAAGAACCAGCGGCCTTGACACCCACCGATTTCCACGCCA
Source organism: Roseateles oligotrophus (assembly GCF_014204525.1). Classification (GTDB taxonomy): domain Bacteria; phylum Pseudomonadota; class Gammaproteobacteria; order Burkholderiales; family Burkholderiaceae_C; genus Paucibacter_A; species Paucibacter_A oligotrophus_A. The sequence goes on along the minus strand of NZ_JACHLP010000006.1, from coordinate 303,150 downwards.
AGACCCAACGGTCACCCCACCGGCAAGGCCGTCTCATACTTCACCTCCCTCAGCACCACATTGCTGCGCACGCTGGACACGCCGGGGATTTTGAAGATCTGAGACTGCAGAAAAAGGTCGTAGGCCTTCATATCCGGCACCACGACCTTGATAACGTAGTCGGCCTCGCCGGTGATGCCATAGCACTCGATGATCTCGCGGCTGGCCAGGGCCAGGCGTTCGAATTGCTCGACCGCGCCCTCGCTATGCCGCACCAGGCTGACGTTAGCCATCACGCAGATATTGAGGCCCAGCTTTTCGCGGTCCACCAGGGCCACATGGCGGCGGATGACGCCGCTTTCTTCCAGCTCCTTGATGCGCCGCCACACCGGCGTGGCCGAGAGGCCGACCTTGTCGGCCAGGGCCTGGGTGCTCTGCCGGCTGTCGGCCTGCAAGGCCTCCAGAATCTGGCGCGTCGCGCGGTCGAAACGTTCACTATCCATTAAGTCCACCTTTGAGAGAAATTCTCTCATTGACTGCCGGATTTTGGGTAAACGGAGTAAGTATCTCCGCCGCATCTGCACAAAAATCCCCGGCTACTTTCGAAAAAATTAGACGGAGACCGTCCATGTCAGCCAGCAACGCTTCCACAAGCCAGCCGACCCCGCCCGAGCTGCGTCCCTACAAGCTCTCCGACAACCTGGCCGCCACCAGCGGCGCGGTCTTCCTGACCGGCACGCAGGCCATCGTGCGCCTGCTGCTGGCGCAAAAAGCGCAGGACGAGAAAGCCGGGCTGAACACCGCCGGTTTCGTCTCGGGCTATCGCGGCTCGCCACTGGGCATGGTGGACCAGCAGCTGTGGAAGGCCAAGAAGTTCCTAGCCGCTGCAAAGGTCAACTTCCTGCCCGCCATCAACGAAGACCTGGCCGCCACCGCCTGCCTGGGCGTGCAGCGCGTGGCCCTGGACCCCAAGCGCACGGCCGAGGGCGTGTTTGCCATGTGGTACGGCAAGGGCCCGGGTGTGGACCGCTCGGGCGACGCGCTCAAACATGGCAATGTCTACGGCAGCTCGAAGTTAGGCGGTGTGCTGGTGGTGTGCGGCGATGACCATGGCTGCGTCTCCAGCAGCACACCGCACCAGAGCGATCTGGCCCTGCAGGCCTGGCATATGCCCATCGTGCATCCGGGCAATGTGGCGGAGTATCTGGAGTTCGGCCTCTACGGCTGGGCGCTGAGCCGCTTCTCCTCCACCTGGGTGGGCTTCAAGGCCATCTCGGAAGTGGTGGAGTCGGGCATGACGGTGGATCTGGACACCATCCAGACCGAGTTCCTGACGCCCGATCACACACCGCCGGTGGACCTGCACATCCGCGCCGTGGACCTGCCCTCGCTGGAGCTGGAGTCGCGCCTGGAGCACAAGTTCGCCGCCGTGCGCGCCTTCGCCCAGCTCAACGCCAGCATCGACAAGCACATCGTCACCAGCCCCCAGGCCAAGCTGGGCATCGTGACCGTCGGCAAAGCGCATTACGACTTCATGGAAGTGCTGCGCCGCCTGGACCTCAGCACCGAGGACCTGGCCCGCGCCGGCGTGCGGGTCTACAAGGTGGGCCTGGTGTTCCCGCTGGAGGCGACGCGCATGGCCGCCTTCGCCCAGGGCCTGAGCGACATCCTGGTGATCGAAGAAAAAGCCCCGGTGGTGGAGCGCCAGATCAAGGAACTGCTCTACCACCTGCCCGACGCCCAGCGCCCCCACGTCATCGGCAAGACCGATGAGCTGGGCCAGCCGGTGCTCAGCGCCATCGGCGAGCTGCGCCCCTCGCGCATCATGAGCACGGTGGCCCGCTGGCTGGCGCGGCTCTCGCCCGCGCTGGACCGCCAGGAGCTGGTGCGCGACTTCCTCACCCCCTGCCTGCTCAGCAACGCCGCCGACGGCGTGCGCCGCCAGCCTTATTTCTGCTCGGGCTGCCCGCACAACACCTCGACCAAGCTGCCCGAGGGCTCGCGCGCCCTGGCCGGCATCGGCTGCCACTTCATGGCCAGTTGGATGGAGCGCGGCACCTCGGGGCTGATCCAGATGGGCGCCGAGGGCGTGGACTGGGCCGCCGCCTCGCGCTTCACGACCGAGAAGCATGTGTTCCAGAACCTGGGCGACGGCACTTACTACCACTCGGGTTACTTGGCGATCCGCCAGGCCATCGCGGCCAAGACCAATATCACCTACAAGATTCTCTACAACGACGCCGTCGCCATGACCGGCGGCCAGCCGGTGGACGGATCCACCAGCGTGCCCCAGATCGCCCGCCAGGTGGAGGCGGAGGGCGTGAAGAAGCTGGTGGTGGTGTCCGATGAGATTGAAAAGTATGCGGATCATCACGGCCTCTTCCCGGCCGGCACCACTTTTCACGATCGCAGCGAGCTGGATGCGGTGCAGCGCGACTTGCGCGAGATCGAGGGCGTGACCGTCCTGATCTACGACCAGACCTGTGCCGCCGAAAAGCGCCGCCGCCGCAAGAAGAAGGAATTTGTCGACCCGCCCAAGCGCATCTTCATCAACGAGCAGGTCTGCGAGGGCTGTGGCGACTGCGGCCAGGCCAGCAACTGCCTGTCCGTCGTGCCGGTGGAAACCGACTTCGGCCGCAAGCGCGCCATCGAGCAAAGCAGCTGCAACAAAGACTTCTCCTGCATCAACGGCTTCTGCCCCAGCTTTGTCTCGGTGCACGGTGCTCAGCTGAAGAAGCGCGAGGGTGCGGCCTTCACGGCCCAGGACCTGAGCCGTGAAGTGGCGGCGCTGACGGCGCCCGCCACCTGGGACTGGACGGGCCCGTTTGATTTGCTGGTCACCGGCGTGGGCGGCACCGGCGTGGTCACCGTGGGGGCGCTGGTCTCGATGGCGGCCCATCTGGAAGGCAAGCAGGCCTCGGTGCTGGACTTCATGGGCTTTGCGCAAAAAGGCGGTTCGGTCTTGAGCTTTGTGCGCCTGGCCCCGAGCAAGGAGCTGCTCAACCAGGTGCGCATCGACACCCAGCAGGCCGATGTGCTCTTGGCCTGCGACAAGGTGGTGGGGGCCTCGCCCGATGCCCTGGGCACCGTCAAGCCCGGCCGCACCGTCATCCTGGCCAATACGCACGAGCTGCCTACCGCCGCCTTCGTGCGCAACCCCGACGCCAATCTGCAGGGCGAATCCCTGCTGGCCAAGATGCTGCATGCGGTGGGTAATGAGGCCAGCTTGCTGTCCACCATCGACGCCCAGGCGATTGCGCAAACCATGATGGGCGACACCATGCCCAGCAACATCATCATGCTGGGTGCTTGCTGGCAGCGCGGCCTGATCCCGCTGAGCGAGGCGGCGCTGATGCGCGCCATCGAGCTGAACGGCGTGGCGGTCGAAGGCAATAAGACCGCCTTTGCCCTGGGTCGGCTGGCGATGGGCGCGCCCGAGGCCCTGGCCCGGTTGAGCGGCCCCCAGCCGCAGAAGGTGCAGCTGCTCTTGGGCCAGGACAAGCTGGACGGCCCCGAGGGCTTGATCGCCCGCCGCGTCCAGCATCTGACGGCCTACCAGGACGCCGCCTACGCAAAGCGTTATGCCGATCTGGTGCAAAAGGTGCGCGCGGCTGAGGCTCAGCTGGGCGAAGCCGGCAAGGCCGAGCGCCTGAGCAAGGCCGTGGCCCGCTACTACGCCAAGCTGCTGGCCATCAAGGACGAGTGGGAGGTCGCCCGCCTCTACACCGACGGCAAGTTCGAGGCCAGCATGAAGGCCCAGTTCGACAACTGGGAATCTTTGAGCTTCCACATGGCCCCACCCCTGCTGGCCAAACCGGGCCAGGACGGCCGGGTCAAGAAAATCGAGCTGGGCTCCTGGACCTTCCAGGCGCTCAAGCTGATGGCCAAGTTCAAGGGCCTGCGCGGCGGCGCCTTCGATATCTTCGGCAAGACCGAGGAGCGCCGCATGGAACGCGGCCTGATCCGCGACTACGAAGCCCTGATCGAGGAGCTGCTGCAAAACCTGACGGCCCAGAACGCCAAGGACAGATTGGAGCTGGCCCTCAAGCTGGCCCGCCTGCCCGAGACGATTCGCGGTTATGGCCACGTCAAGCTGGCCAATGTCGTCAGCGCCCGGGCACAGTGCAAGGACTTGCTGGACCGTTTCCACGGCCGCGCCGTGGAGAGCAAGCCGGTGGCCATGCCCCAGGCCGGCGCCAGCCGCATCAAGGGTGTGGCGGAGCTGTGATCGCCAGGCCCTGAGCTGAGCCAGGTTCGGCCGCTGCGCCAAAGCGCTCTTCGGGTCACCGAAGAGCGCTTTTTCATTGCCGCTTGCTGAGCCCAAACTCCCTCGGGAAAACACCCGCGGTTCGCGGCAATTCGCTGGACATCGCCCAAACACAACCGTTTGCACCCCGGACTTACCCGCGCCGCCCCCTTCGGGCAAAGAGCCCAGCCCTATACTGAAAAACTGATTTGAGCGATACCCGCCCGCGGCTGCGGGCGCAGCCCCCGAGTGACGAGCAAACCCCAGCACAACCCCGCCCCAGGCCGCGCGCAGATGGCCGATATTGCCCGCCTGGCGGGCGTGGCGGTCTCCACGGTTTCACGCGCCCTGGCCGGCAGCCCCCTGGTCAACGAGAAAACCCGCGCCCGCGTGGCCGAGCTGGCCGCCTCGCTGAATTACTCGGTCAATGTGGGCGCGCAGAACCTGCGCCTCAAGCAAAGCAAGACCATCGCCGTGATCGTGCCGCACGAGGCCGCCACCGGGCAAAGCCTGTCGGACCCCTTCTTCCTGTCCTTGATCGGCAGCATCGCCGACGCCTGCACCGCCCAGGGTTTTGACATGCTGCTCTCGCGGGTGGATGCCGAGCATCTGGACCGCGCCGGCCTGCCCTACCAGACCGGCCGGGCCCTGGGCATCATCCTGATCGGCCAGTGGCATCACCACGACCAGCTCAATGCCCTGGCCCTGCGCCGCGTGCCCCTGGTGGTCTGGGGCGCCAAGCTGCCCCAGCAGCTCTACTGCACCGTGGGCAGCGACAACCTGGCAGGCGGCCGCCTGGCCACCGAGCATCTGCTGGCGCAGGGCGCGCGCCATATCGCCTTCCTGGGCGACCCCAGCCTGCCCGAGATCTCGCAGCGCTACGAAGGCTATCTGCAGGCGCACGAGCGCCGCGGCCTCAGGCCCGCGCCCGAGCTGTGCCGGCCCGTGCCCTTCATCAGCACCGCCATCGCCAGCGATATGGATGCCTTGCTGCAAAGCGGCCAGGCCCTGGACGCCCTCTTTGCCGCCAGCGATCTGGTGGCGATGACGGCCATCAGCACCCTGCGCCGCCACGGCCGGCGGGTGCCGGAGGACGTGGCCGTGGTCGGTTATGACGACATCGCCCTGGCCGTGCATTACCAGCCGCCGCTGAGCACCATACGCCAGCCCATCGAAGCGGCCGGACAGGCCCTGGTCCAGGCCTTGCTGGCCCAGCTGGGGGGCGAGCGCGTGCTGCCCACCCTGCTGCCCACCGAGCTGGTGCAGCGTCAGACCTCGCGCCTGCCCACCAAGCTCAAGGCCGGCAGCAAGACAGCGGCCTGATACCTGTTCAATCCGGCTGCGTCAGCACGTTCTGGCGCAGGCGCTGCAAGGCCTGGCGCAGATCCTGGGCATCGCTGCTGGCGCGGTGGCGGCTGTGCGGGCTCTCGGCCCGCACCTGGCTCAGCACCGCATGCCAGCGCAAGGCTTCGTCCTCGCTGAGCAGGCTGCGCAGATCGACCAGCTTGAACTGCGGCAGCAGATCGGCCGCATCGAAGAGCCGCGCCAGCCAGGGGTAGTCATAGCCCCAGGCATCGCTGACGACGGTCTGTCCGCCCAGGCGTTGATTGATTTGCTGCGCCACCCAGGCGGGCGGCTTGCCGTGGCGCAGCAAGGTGGCACGGCTGATGCCGTGCAAGGCCTCGGCCGAGGCGTCCCAATGCTGCCACTCGGGCTCGGGCTGGATCAGGGAGCAGAACAGGCCGCCACCGGCGTCCACAAAACCCACTTCGATGGGATAGCTGCCACGGCCGAAGCCCGAGGCTTCCAGGTCCAGGATGGCAGGCAGGGTCATGGGCGCGGTCCCGTTCGGCAACGATGCTGTCGAGTTTACGCGTCAGCTTTGGCCCCGGGCTCAGGGTTGATGCGGGGCTTGGGGCATGGCTTCAAACAGCTCGATGGCCGTGCGCGCCACTTTTTGCGTGTCGTAAAAAGCGTAGGCGCTCACCGCCGCCGCGCCGGCCAGCGGCACCCAGCGGGCCACGGTTTTCTGCAGCAACTTCTCGCTCAGCTTGAGGCCGATCTTGTTGGCCATGATTTGCAAGACCTTGGCCGAGACCGGCTGGATCACCAGGCGCTCGCCCACCCGCACGGCCAGATCGCGCACCGCCTGCGCCGCCGTGTGGCGGAACAGGCAGTACAGCATCTGCTCGCGGCCCAGATCGGCCGTGCGGCCGTAGAGCGCGGCGATGTCCGCCACCACCTGGCGCTGGATGCGCCAGACCGTCAGCAGCTCCGGCAGGATGGTCAGCCAGCCCAGCGGCCCCGGCGGCAGAGCCAGGGAGCCGGCCGCCAGCGCGGCCTTGCGGGCCGCCTCCTGGCCGGCGGCATGGGCGAGATCGCCGGGCTTGAGCGCGGGCTGGCGCGTGGAGTCGGGCCGGGTCGAGACCAGGTCCAGCAAGGCGGCCGAGACCTTGGCCGCGAAGCCGCCGTCGGCCTGCTCGGGCAGCATGGGGAGATTGCTGTTGCTCTTGCTCATGCGGCCTGATCTGGGGGCGAAGCCAGCTTACGCAAGGGCAGCAGCAACAAGGCCCCCAAGGCCAGCACGGCCACACCCACCATGGCCCCGGCCCGCACATAGACCAGGCTGGACCACAGCAGGTACAGGCAGCAACCCGCAAAAGCCAGCGGCAGAACGGGATAGAGGGGCACTTTGTAGGGGCGGTGCACGGCGGGTTCGCGCCGGCGCAGCACGATGAGGGCCAGGGCGCTGAGCGTCAGAAAGAACCAGTAGACCGGCGAGAGATAGTCCACCATGGTGGCAAAGCCGCCGCGCGTCAGCGCGCCAAACACGACCAGGCCCAGGGCCACGCCGCTGGTGGCCAGCACGGCGGCGGTGGGCGTGCCGCGCTTGGCGTCCCAGCGTGCCAGCCGCAAGGCGCCGGCCACATCGCGGCTGGCGGCGTAGGTGGTGCGCGGCCCGGCGATCAGGATGGCGTTCATCACCGACAGCGCGGTCAGGCTGACGATGGCCACCATCAGCAACTCGCCCGGCCGGCCAAACACGGCCCGCATCAGCTCGGCCGCCGGGGCTTGGGCACGGGCCAGGCCGTCCAGGCCCAAGACCTGCAGATAGGCCCAGTTGGCCAGCAAGTAGAGGCCGGACACCAGCAGCAGCCCCCACCACAGGGCGCGCTTGATGCCGTTTTTCTGATCACGCATCTCGGCCGACAAGGTGGCCGCATCGCTCCAGCCCCCATAGGCCAGAAAAACGAAGACCAGGGCCAGGCCCCAGCTCTGCCTGCCGGCATCCGCCACGGCCAGGGCCGTCTGCGGCGGCTGGCCGCCGCCCACATGGACCGCCGCGCCCAGGCCCAAAAGCATCAACCCACCCAGCACGATGCTGGTCAGGCCCACTTGCGTGCCCATGCCCACGCGCAAGCCCAGCAGGTTCAGGCCGGTCAGCAGCAGGATCAGCCCGGCGCCCAGCACGGCGCTGGCGTACTCGCCCAAATAGGACCGCAGGTCCACCACCTGGGCCAGATAGTCGCCGAACACAAAGGCCAGCAAGGCCATGGAGCCGGTGTGTATCACCGCGAAACGGGACCAGGCGAACAGAAAGCCCAGGCGCTGGCCGTAGGCGCGGCGCAGGAAAAAATAGTCGCCGCCGGTGTCGGGGAAGCTGGAGGCCATCTCGGCAAAACACAGGGCACCGACAAAGGACAGCAGGCCGCCGAAGGCCCAGGCGAGGTAGAGCTCGGTAGAGCTGCTGAGCGCCCCCGCCACCATGGGCGAGGTCTTGAAGATGCCGGCGCCGACCACCATGCCCACGCACAGGGCCACGGCATGCCGCACATCCAGCTGGCGCTGCGGCAGAGCGATGGGCGTGGGGCTCAGGTCTTGCGGGGAGGGCTGGGACATGGACAGACAACAGGGATGAAGCAGCGAAGGGCGCGCCATGCTAAAGCAGTTGATGGGCATGAGCATCGCGCAAAGTTCTAGCGAGAGCCGCCGACTTTGCTTTAGCCTCGGCCCCTCATCAAAAAATCAAAGCCTGCCCCGCCATGCCCAAGCTCAAGCTCAAGCCCACCACCCAAGCCGCCCTGCTCTTGCTGGCCCTGAGCCAGCTGACGGTGCAGGCACAGACCCCGCCTCCCGCGCAGCTGGAGCAGGTGCTGGTGACGGGCAGCCGCGCCAAGGACCGCAGCTTGCTGAACTCGGCCGTGCCCGTCGATGTGCTGAGCCAGGAGGACTTGCAGCGCGCCGTGGCCGGTGACGGCAATCTGGCCGCCGCCCTGCAGACCCTGCTGCCCTCCTTCAACTTCCCGCGCCAGAGCAATTCGGGCGGCGGCGACCATGTGCGCGCGGCCCAGCTGCGCGGGCTCTCGCCCGACCAGGTGTTGGTGCTGGTGAACGGCAAGCGCCGCCACAACTCCGCCATCGTCAATCTGGAGTCCAAGACCGGCAAGGGCACGAATCCGGTGGACTTCAACGCCATCCCCTTCTCGGCCATCCAGCGCATCGAGGTCTTGCGCGACGGCGCCGGCGCCCAGTACGGCAGCGACGCGATTGCCGGCGTCATCAACATCATCCTGGACGAGGCGCGCAGCGGCGGCGAGATCCAGGGCCAGGTGGGCGGCTTCCACACCCGCTTCGAGCCCACCCACGAAACCATCCAGGACGGCGCCAGCCGCGAACTGCGCGGCAAGCTGGGCTTCAAACTCGGCGAGGCCGGCTTTGTGCGCTTGGGTGCCGAAGCCGCACACCGCGATCACACCAACCGCGCCGGTGCCGACCAGCTCCCGCCCTGGGAGGATCAGAGCCCGGCCAATCTGGCCTTCCAGGGCAAGCGCAATTACGCGCCGGGCGAGCCCGAGTCGGATCAGCTGGCCCTGTGGCTGAACAGCGCCTATGCCCTCGGCGCGGACGCGCAAGCCTATGCCTTCGCCACCTGGCAGCAGCGCGAGAGCCTGGGCGCCGCCTACTTCCGCTACCCCGACAGCTCGGCCAACGTCAAAGCCCTCTACCCCCAGGGCTACCGCCCCGAGACCACGGGCAAGAGCCGCGATCTGCAAATCGCCGCCGGCCTGCGCGGCAGCCTGGGCGCGGACAAGGCCTGGGACTACGACCTCTCCTTCAACCTGGGCCGCAACGACTTCAGCTACGGCCTGCGCAACTCGCTCAATGTCTCGCTGGGCGCGGCCAGCCCCAGCCAATTCCAGTTGGGCGACTTCGGTACGCAGCATTTGGGCTTGAGCGCCGACTTCAGGCGCGAGCTGGCCCTGGGCCTGGCCAAACCCGCCACGCTGGCGCTGGGCCTGGAGGCGCGGCGCGAGTCCTTCCGCACCCGGGCGGGTGATGCGGCCTCCTACAGCGTCGGCCCCTTCGATGGCACACCCGGCGCCCAGGCCGGCCCGGGCTTGCAGGCGGGCGATGCCGTCGACCTGTCGCGTCAGCTGATCGGTGCCTATGCCGACCTGAGCGCCGATCTCAGCCAAGACCTGTTCGCCAACCTGGCCCTGCGTGCCGACCGTTATTCCGACTTCGGCAGCGCTCTGACCGCCAAGCTCTCCGGCCGTTATGTGCTGGCCCAGGGCCTGGCCTTGCGCGGCGCCGCCTCCAGCAATTTCCGCGCGCCCTCGCTGGCGCAGACCGGCTTCTCCTTCACCGTCACCGACCGTGGCGAGGGCGGCAGCCTGAGTCAGGTGCGCACCCTGCCGGTGGGCAGCGCCATCGCCCAGGCCCTGGGGGCCGAGCAGCTCAAGGCCGAGAACGCCCGCAACGCCAGCCTGGGCCTGAGCTGGCAACCGAGCAAGAGCGCCTCGCTGTCCATCGACGCCTTTGATGTGCGGGTCAAGGACCGCATCACCCTGTCGGAGCGCCTGTCCAACGAGGCACTGACCCAGTTGGTCCAGACCCGCTTCAATGTGGCCGGCGTGAATGGCGTCAACTTCTTCACCAATGCGGTGGACACCCATACCCGCGGCATCGACCTGGTCGGCCAGTGGACACAGCAGGGCATCCTGGGCGGCGAGCTGCGCTGGACCCTGGCCTCCAGCTATAACAAGACCACGCTCAGCCATGTCCGCAACACGGGCGCTGCCTTGAAAGCGCTGGGCATAGACAAGCCCCTGGTCGGCCTGGAGGAAAGCAATACCCTGACCGCCGCCGCGCCGCGCGACCGCCACGTCATCGGCGCCAACTGGCACAACAGCCAATGGAAGCTGCTGGCCCGCGCCACCCGCCACGGCCAGACCACCCGGGTGTTCGACTTCGGCGGCGGCTACACCCCCAGCCAGACCTATGCCGCCGTCTGGCAGCTGGACCTGGAGGCGGAGGTGAAGCTGACGCGCCAATTCAGCCTCAGCCTGGGCGGCGTCAACGTCACCGACCGCTACCCCAGCCGCTCCGTGGACGACATCAGTTACTTCGGCAACTTCCCCTACGACGTGCTGTCACCGGTGGGTTTCAACGGCGCGTTTTACTACGCCAGGGCGCGGTATAGCTTTTGAGCTTGGGGGGCCGCCAATCTTGCTCTCTTGCGCCAGCAGCTCGATATAGCGCGAGTAGCTGTAGCTGCGGTTCTTTTTCTGCCCCGTCAACTCGTTCACGATGCCCAGCTCTTGCAGCAGCTTCACGGCGGCAGTGGCGGTCGGGAAGCTGGTGTCCAGGCGCTGGCGCACCATCTCGATGATGAAGCGCGGCGTCGTAGGCAGCAGCTCAAAAAGACGGTAGCTCGCCGGGCCTGAATTGGCATGCGCCAGCAGACGCCGGCGGTCCTGCGCCACCAGGCTGGCGACGGCCACAATGCCACGCCCGGCCTGCAGGGCGGCCGCCTCCACGGCCTCCAAAAAGAAGGCCACCAGGGTCCAAGCCGCCAGAGCCGGTAGGCCCAAGCGCGCAGGAAAGAAACTGCTGCAGATTCGCACCGTCATCGCGTGCGCCTCCGCTGTTTGGTCGATGACAGCCAGGACCGCCTGGCCCGTACCGACGGTCAGCGCAGTGCCAGTTGCATCAGGCCCTGGCCCAGCGTCTCCAGCACCCAAGCGCCCTCAGTGTTGCTGAGCGCGAAGAAGCTCTTCTTGCCATCCTGCTGCAGCCAGGCCATGCCCATGAAGCCGGCATAGGCGCCGGTGTGGACCAGGGCGCGCCGGCCCTGCACCTGGCCGGCCGTCCAGCCCAGCGCATAGCCGCCCTCGGGCAGCTCGCGCAGCCGCTGCACATAGTCCGGGGCCAGGCCATGGCGCTTGCCCTGCAGCGCCCGCTGGTGCTCCGCCAACCATCGGCCATAGTCGCCCGCGCCAAGCCAGACATTGCCGGCCGGCTTCATCGCGCCGTCGACCCAGGCATGCCAGGGCGGAGGCAGGGGCTGGTAGGGCGCCAGCGCGGCCGGACTCGCGCCCTGATGCCCCTGAACCGCCGAGGCCTGCCGAAGTTCGAGGCCCAGGCCCTGTGCCCAGTGGCGCAGCAGCACATCGAAGTCCTGCCCCGTCGCCGCCTCCAGCATAGCCCCCGCGATGACATAGCCCGCGTTGGAGTAGCTGACCTGCTGGCCCGGCGGACTGGCCGGCTCGGTCTCCAGCAGCCAGCGGCTCATCAGACGGCGGCGGCCGCGGTCGGTGTCGGGCAGCGGCTCGGGCTGTGCGGCCAGGAAGACGGCCAGCTGCTCCAGCTCGGCCGGATCCTGCAGCGCGGGCAGGCCGCCGCGATGGTCCAGCAGATGGGCCAGGGTGAGGCCGGCATAGGCGGGGCGCTGCCGGCCCGCCAGCTCGGGCAAGCAGTCCGCCGGGCGGCTGTCCCAGCGCAGCTTGCCCTGCCGCACCTGTTCGGCCGCCAGCGCCGCCGTCATGGACTTGGCCAGCGAGCCGATCTGGAAGACGGCATCCTCTTGCAGTGCAGCTCCGCCCTGGCGGTCCAGCCCGGCCTTGCCGAGGTAGACGTTCTGCAGGGCCTCATGCTGGCTGCCGTAGAGCACGCCCACCAGGCCGCCAGCCTGGCTGGCGCGCGCCGTCTCGCCCAAGCGCTGGCGCTCCTGGCGCAGCTCAGGATGGCGGATCTCCTCAAAGTCCTCGCCACCGCCACAGCCGCCCAGCAGGGTCAACGACAGGATCAGCGGGGAAAGGCGGAGCAGGGCGCGGCGGCCCGGGGTGACGAAGTGCATATGCGGCGACAGGTCGTGGTTGTGATGCCGCGCATTCTTGAGGTCCGACCCTAAAGAATCGCTAAAGCCGAGGCCGGGGCAAGCTCAGCTCGAAGCCGATACCGCGCCCCTCGAGGCCGGGGCCGCAGCGCACCCCGGCGTCCAGGCGCTCGGCCGCCTGCCGGACAATGGCCAGGCCGAGGCCGGTGCCGGGCTCATCGCGCTGCGGACCGCGCCAGAAACGCTCGAACATCAGCGCCTGGTGTTCGGGGGCGATACCGGGGCCGTCGTCGCGCACAGCCAACAGCGGGCCCGTGGGGGTGTCGTGCAGTTGCAGCACCACCGCGCGGGCACCGTAGCGCAGCGCGTTGTCCACCAGGTTCTGCAGCAGGGAATACAGCGCCCGGCGGTCGCCCTGCCAGCGCAGCTGATCCAGCCCCTCCAGCGACAGCTGGACCCCGCGCTGCCTGGCCTGCGGGTTGGCCTGCCGCAGCACCAGGCCGCACAGCTCGCTCAGCTCTAAGGCCTCGGTGCTCGCGCCGCCATGTGCCGGGTCCAGTGCGGCCAGGTCCAGCAATTGCTGTGAGAGATGGGCGGTGCGCTGCAGGTCCTGCTGCAAGGCCTGGGCGGCGGATCGGCGGCCGGGCTCGTCGAGGCTGCGCAGCAGCAGATGGGCCTGCGCGCCCAGCGCGGCCAGTGGCGTGCGTAGCTCATGGGCGGCATCGTGGACGAAGGCGCGCTCATGGGCCAGCCGCTCGCGCAGCCGGGCGAGCAGCTCGTCCAGGACCCGCGCCAGCGGCTGCAGCTCGGCATAGCGCAGGTCGAGATCCAGTGCCTGCAGGTCGCGCCGCGTGTCCAGCGCGCCGACGCGTGAGGTGAAGTCGCGCAGCGGGCGCAGGCCGCTGCGCACGGCCAGCCAGATCGGCAGCGCCAGCAGGGGCAGGGCCATCAGCAGGCTGGGCCCGATCTGCACCGCCAGCCAGCGCGCCAGCTGCGCATCACCGGCCAGCGGCTCCAGGACCTGCAGGGTCCAGCGCGAGCCGGTGGCGATATAGACCATCAGCGCGCGCCCGTCCTGCACCTGTCGGCTCAGCCCGGCGGGCCAGGCGGCATCGGCCTGCTGCGGGCCGCTGCGAAACAGCGGCTGGCCGTCGGCGCGCAATAGCAGTACCGTCACCGGGCCCACTGCGGCTTCCGCGTCGCGACGCAGCTTGGCGTACTCGCCCATGAAGCCCTGCAGCGCCCGGCGTGCCGAGTCCTCATCGTCGAGCCCGGCCAGGGTCGGGGCGAGCAGGCCGCCCAGCTGCGCCGCCTGCGATTGCCCGGTCTGCTGCTGGCGCAGGCTCCAGAAGTTCTGGAACAAGATCAGCAGCGAGACCAGGGCGAAGGCCAGCAGCAGGGTGCCGACCAGACGCATTGACAGGCTGCGCCTCACAGTGACTCCAGCCAGTAGCCGACGCCGCGCAGCGTGCCGATGCGCTGCGCGCCGATCTTGCGCCGCAGATTGCTCAGATGCACCTGCAGCGCGGTGGTGTCCAGCGCCTCACCCAGCGGCTCCAGCCGCTGAGCCAGCGTGCGCTTGCCGACCACCTCGCCGCGGCCTTCGGCCAGCGCCAGCAGGAGCTGGAACTCGCGCGGCGTGAGATCGAGCGTGCGGCCCTCCAGCTGGGCCAGTGACTGCCGCGGCAGCAGGCTCAGCGCGCCGAAGCGCCACGTGTCGCCGGCCTGGGCCGCCTGCCGCCGCAGCACCGCGCGCAGGCGGGCGAGCAGCTCGGGTGTTTCAAAGGGCTTGACCAGGTAGTCATCCGCGCCGGCGTCCAGCCCGGTCAGGCGGGCATCCAGGCTGCCCTGGACGGTGATCAGTAGGATCGGCGTCCGCACATCCCGGGCGCGCCAGCGCCGCAGCAGGTCCAGCCCGCTGCCGTCGGGCAGGCCAAGGTCCAGGATCACGGCGCTGCAGCTCGCGTCGTCCAGGCAGCGCGGGGCATCGCCGGCACGCCGCAGCCACTGCACGCTGAAGGCGTCCAGCTGCAGGGCGCCCAGCAGGGCCGAACCCAGGGACAGGTCGTCTTCGATCAGAAGGATATGCATGCGCGGTGGCGATGGATCGCTGGCGGGTGGTTGGGCAGTCGGAGAAGGCGGTCAGTTTCGCCGAAGTACGCAACCCCGGCTTCCGCACATGCGCAGATCGAACGTTTTTGCTGAGGCCTGAACCATGCCTAGAACCACTCCCCCAGGGATTCAGGATATGCAGCCGGCAGCAAGTGGCCCCTTTGGGAAGCGGAGATGACGCTTGTCGGCCTTGGCCGGGTCGCCGGGGTAGATCAGCCGACCGGACAGCGGGCTGCCATCGAAGCTGCTCAGTTGCAGGTCGACGCCATGCACCGTGGCGCCCTGCTCCTTCAGCGGCGTCAGCTCCGCCTGCGGCGGCGTGATCGCGCCATGGGTGTAGCGGGCGCGCATCTGCTCCGGCCTGATGTCGTAGGGCTTGAGCCCGAACAGCGACCACCACAACGCTCCCCCCACGGCCCCAAGGCCCAATAGACTTGCCATGATCTTCAACACTCCCTTTTTGCTGATACGCATCTGAACCTCGATCAATCGGGGCGACGCGGGTGGTGAGCACGCAGGAAGCCACCGATCTGTTCAATGTGTCAAGGCCGCATCTGGTCAAGCTGCTGGAGTCGGGCGCTGCCGCAGGAAAGCGCTATTTGGCTCAGCACCGAGCTGAAGGCCTTGCGGACAGTGGGAATAGGCAGGTAAAAAGGCCAACCCAAGCGGCGAGGACACACCCATGAAGAGCATCGAACCCTGGCTGCTGGCCCTGTTGCTGATTTTTTGCATCTTCCAGCTGAGCCGCCTGCACAGCCGCATAGGGCGGCTGGAAACCCAGCTCGACGCCTTGCTACGGCATTTCAAGGTGGCGGCCGAGGGCCGCTTTGAAGAGCCCTCCGAGCAGGTCAAGGCCCTGGCCCGCGACCCCAAGACCCAGATCGAGACCATCAAGGCCTACCGCGAGCAGACCGGCCTGGGCCTCAAAGAGGCCAAAGAGGTAGTCGACGGCCTGCGCCAGGGCGCGGCAAGCAGCTCGGATCCCAAGCGCTGATCACTCGAAGAGCACTCATTCGGGTGCCTAAGGCCCAAGCAATGTGACAGGCAACACCTTGTGCTGCAGGGCGGAAGTCGCCATCAAGCCCTGGCTTTGCTCTTTTTTCTATTTGCTTTATTCGGATAAGCAAATATCAAAACAGTTGTTCCTTGAATAAGAACTTGCAGGCATCCTGCGAAGCCTTGATCCACAGCCTCGCTTCTCGCGCTTGCCACCATGTCCACAGACACCCGCTCCAACCCGTCCTCGCGTCGCAGCGTTTTGACGCTGGCTTTGCTGTCGGCCACCCTGCTGGCCAGCGCCGGCCTGGCTCGTGCACAGGCCGGCGAGCAGACGCTGCTGAATGTGTCCTACGACGTCAGCCGCGAGCTGTACAAGGAGATCAACCCCGCCTTCGCCGCCGCCTGGAAGGCCAAGACCGGCAAGAGCGTCACACTGAACCAGTCGCATGGCGGCTCCAGCAAGCAGATCGGCTCGGTGATCGGCGGCCTGGAGGCCGATGTGGTGACCATGAACCAGGCCACCGATGTGGACGTGCTGGCCGAGAAGGGCCTGACCCCGGCCGACTGGCGCAAGCGCTTCCCCAGCAATGCCGCGCCCTATAGCTCGACCATCCTGTTCCTGGTGCGCAAGGGCAATCCCAAGGGCATCAAGGACTGGGCCGATCTGAGCCGGGCCGGCGTGCAAGTCATCATCCCTAACCCCAAGGTCACGGGCAATGGGCGCTACAGCTATCTGGCCGCCTGGGGCAGCGTGATCGCCAAGGGCGGCAGCGAGGCCCAGGCCAAGGAGCTGGTGTCCAAGATCTTCGCCAATGTGCCGGTGCTGGACGGCGGCGGCCGCGGCGCCACCACCACCTTCACGCAGCGCGGCATTGGTGACGTGCTGCTGACTTTTGAATCCGAGGCCGAGCTGATCGAGAACGAATTCGGCAAGGGCCAGTTCGAGGTGGTCAGCCCCAGCGTCTCCATCGAGGCCGAGGCGCCGGTGGCGATCGTGGACAAGGTCGCGGCCAAGAAGGGCACGAGCGAGCTGGCCAAGGCTTATCTGGACTTTTTGTTCACCCCGGCCGCGCAGGAAATCATCGCCCGCCACAACTTCCGCCCGCGTGACGCGGCCATCTTCAAGGCCAATGCCAAGCGCTTCAGCAATATCAAGCTGTTCTCGGTGGAGCAGACCCTGGGCGGCTGGCCCAAGGTCAGCAAGACCCACTTTGCCGACGGCGGCACTTACGACCAGATCGTCGCCGCCCAAAAACGCTGAAGCCTGATCTCCGGACCCGATGAACACCGCTGTTATGAATCAAGCGCCCGCCGAGGCGCCGGCCCAGGCCAAGAAGCGCAAGCCGCGCCGCGTGCTGCCCGGCTTCGCGCCCACCATGGGCTTCACGCTCTTTTATCTCTCGCTGATCATCCTGATCCCGCTCTCGGCGGTGTTCATCAAATCGGCCGGCCATGGCTTCGAGGCCTTCTGGGCCGCGGCCACCGCGCCGCGGGTGCTGGCCTCCTACAAACTGAGCTTTGGCGCTTCGCTGCTGGCGGCCTCCATCAATCTGGTCTTCGGCCTGATCCTGGCCTGGTCGCTGGTGCGCTACGAGTTCCCGGGCAAGAAGATCGTCGATGCGCTGATCGACCTGCCCTTTGCCCTGCCCACGGCCGTGGCCGGCATCGCCCTGACGGCGCTTTACGCACCGAATGGCTGGTTAGGCCAGCTGCTGGCGCCCTGGGGAATCCAGGTGGCCTTCAAGCCTCTGGGCGTGCTGGTGGCGCTGATCTTCATCGGCCTGCCCTTCATCGTGCGCACGGTGCAGCCGGTGCTGGAAGATATGGAGACCGAGCTGGAAGAAGCCGCCGCCTCGCTGGGTGCGCATCGCTGGCAGACCTTCCGCCTGGTGGTGCTGCCCACGTTGACCCCGGCCTTGCTGACCGGCTTTGCGCTGGCCTTTGCCCGCGCCGTGGGTGAGTACGGTTCGGTGATCTTCATCGCCGGCAATCTGCCCATGGTCAGCGAGATCACGCCGCTGATGATCATCTCCAAGCTGGAGCAGTACGACTATGTGGGCGCCACGGCCATCGCCACCGTGATGCTGATCTTCTCCTTTGTGCTGCTGCTGGCCATCAATGGCCTGCAGGCCTGGAGCACCAAACGTAACGGCCAGGAAGGTCGCAAATAATGGCCGCCGTCATTTCCTCACTGGGCGCCACTCAGAGCGCCGCCCAGGGCCGCTACCAGAGCAACCCCGCCACCCGCGAGGCGCCCTGGGTTCGCTACACCTTGCTGGGCCTGGGCCTGGGCTTCTTCGCCCTCTTCCTGGTGCTACCCCTGGTGGCGGTGTTCACCGAGGCCTTGCGCAAGGGCTTGGATGTCTACCTGGCCTCCATCATCGAAGCCGATGCGGTCTCCGCCATCAAGCTGACCCTGATCGCCGCGCTGATCTCGGTGCCGCTGAATCTGGTGTTTGGCGTCAGCGCGGCCTGGGCCATCGCCAAGCATGATTTCCGCGGCAAGCAGTTGCTGATCACGCTGATCGACCTGCCCTTCTCGGTCTCGCCCGTCGTGGCCGGCCTGATCTATGTGCTGCTGTTCGGCGCGCAGGGCTGGTTCGGCCCCTGGCTGGCGGAACACGATGTGAAGATCATCTTCGCCGTGCCGGGCATTGTGCTGGCCACCATCTTCGTCACCTTCCCCTTTGTGGCGCGCGAGCTGATCCCGCTGATGCAGGCACAAGGCCGCGACGAGGAAGAAGCCGCCACCGTGCTGGGCGCCTCGGGCTGGAAGACCTTCTGGCTGGTCACGCTGCCGAATGTGAAGTGGGGCCTGCTCTACGGCGTGATCCTGTGTAACGCCCGCGCCATGGGTGAGTTCGGTGCGGTGTCGGTGGTGTCCGGCCATATCCGCGGCCTGACCAACACCCTGCCCCTGCATGTGGAAATTTTGTACAACGAATACCAGTTCGCCGCGGCCTTTGCCGTCGCCTCCATCCTGGCCTTGCTGGCCCTGGTGACCCTGGTTCTGAAGCAATTCGTCGAGTGGCGTGCCCATACGGCTGTGATGGTCAATCGCTAAAAAAAATCAACCACAGAGACACAGAGTCACAGAGCTGAAACAGCTTTTGCTTTGCATTTCTCTGTGTCTCTGTGTCTCTGTGGTCGTATTTCGGAGTTTTGGTTCTCATGAGCATTCAAGTTAGACATATCAACAAGAGCTTTGGTGCCTTCACCGCTCTGGGCGACGTCAGCCTGGACTTCCCCACCGGCGAGCTGGTGGCCTTGCTGGGCCCCTCGGGCTGCGGCAAGACCACGCTATTGCGCATCATCGCCGGCCTGGAGACGGCCGACCGGGGTCAGGTCTTGCTCGATGGCGAGGACGCCTCCGACACCCATGTGCGCGAGCGCCAGGTCGGCTTTGTGTTCCAGCACTACGCTCTGTTCCGCCATATGACGGTGTTCGACAACGTGGCCTTCGGTCTGCGCGTCAAGCCGCGCAAGGAGCGGCCCAGCGAGGCCGTCATCAAGAAGAAGGTGCATGAGCTGCTGAATCTGGTGCAGCTGGACTGGCTCTCGGACCGCTTCCCGCCCCAGCTCAGCGGCGGCCAGCGCCAGCGCATCGCCCTGGCCCGCGCCCTGGCCGTGGAGCCGCGCGTGCTGCTGCTGGACGAGCCCTTCGGCGCCCTGGACGCCAAGGTGCGCAAGGAGCTGCGCCGCTGGCTGCGCCGCCTGCACGACGATTTGCACATCACCAGCGTCTTCGTCACCCACGACCAGGAAGAAGCGCTGGAAGTGGCCGACCGCGTGGTGCTGATGGACCACGGCCGCGTCGAGCAGGTGGGCACGCCGCAAGAGGTCTACGAGCGCCCGGCCACGCCTTTTGTCTACGGCTTCCTCGGCGCGGTCAACCGCTTCGAGGGCCAGGCCGCCGGTGGCGCCGTGCATATCGGCGAGCATCAGCTGAGCCATGGCGACAGCCTGATCCAGACCGGCCATGTGCAAGCCTATGCCCGCCCGCACGAGCTCAAGATCCTGACCGACGCCAATGCGGCAGGCCTGCCCGCCACGGTGGACCGCGTGCTGAGCTTCGGCGCCGCCGCCAGGGTCGAGCTGCTGGGCCCCAATGGCCAGCATCTGGAAGCCGAGCTGAGCCGCGAACAAGCCTTGGCCCTGAACCTGCAAGGCGGGCAGAAGGTGCGCCTGAATGCCTCGCGCCTGAGCCTGTTCGAGGCTGCATGAACTTCCAGCAACTGCGCATCATCCGCGAAGCGGTCCAGCAGAACTTCAATCTGACCGAGGTGGCGGCGGCGCTGTTCACCTCGCAGTCGGGCGTCAGCAAGCACATCAAGGACCTGGAAGATGAGCTGGGCGTGGAGCTGTTCGTGCGCCGTGGCAAACGGCTGTTAGGCCTGACGGCGCCGGGCAAGGAGCTGGCGGTGATCGTCGAGCGCATGCTGCTGGACGCGCGCAATATCAAGCGCCTGGCCGATCAGTTCGCCGATGCCGAGCAAGGCCAGCTGACCATCGCCACCACCCACACCCAGGCCCGCTACGCCCTGCCGCAGATCGTGGCCCGCTTCAAGGCCGCCTTCCCGCGCGTGCATCTGGTGCTGCATCAGGCCAACCCGGCGGAGATCGTCACCCTCTTGCAGTCCGGCGAGGCCGATATCGGCATCGCCACCGAGGCGCTGGATCGCGACCCGGCCTTTGTGACCTTCCCCTTCTACGAATGGCATCACGCCGTGGTCGTGCCACAAGGCCATGCGCTGAGCCAGTTGCCGCTGCTGAGCCTGGAAGCCCTGGCCGAGCATCCGCTGATCACCTATCACCAAGGTTACACGGGCCGGGCCCGCATCGACGCCACCTTTGCGGCGGCCGGCCTGGCGCCCGACATCGTCATGTCGGCCCTGGATGCCGATGTGATCAAGACCTATGTGCAGGTCGGCCTGGGCGTGGGCATTGTGGCCAGCATGGCTTTTGAGCCCAATCGCGACGGGGGCGAACAAGGCCTGCAGCTGCTGAACGCCGCCCATCTCTTCAAGGCCAACACCACCCACATCGCGCTCAAGCGTGGCCACTATCTGCGCGGTTATGCCTACCGCTTCCTGCAGGAATGCGCGACCGGGCTGGATGAGGAAACGGTGCGGGCGGCGATGGCGCTGGAGTAAGAGCGGCTAACAAAACTCTCCTGGCGTTGTTACGCCGTCTCGCCGTACCGGGTGTACTGTCTTCGACGGCGCGCCTAGCCAGGACCGCTGCGCTGAGTTTTGTTAGCCGCTCTAAACCGATACCCGGTGACCGGCTTGACATGGCCTCGTCACGGAAGCTGGCTAGATTCGTCACATGCCCCGACGAGCGCCCGCTTTTTTTCTCTTCCTTCGCTGCTCCAGCGTCTGCGCCCTG
Source organism: Roseateles oligotrophus (assembly GCF_014204525.1). Lineage (GTDB taxonomy): Bacteria > Pseudomonadota > Gammaproteobacteria > Burkholderiales > Burkholderiaceae_C > Paucibacter_A > Paucibacter_A oligotrophus_A. Next base: position 282,307 of record NZ_JACHLP010000006.1, on the reverse strand, counting down.
CTGCTGCTTCTGAGCGCCTGCTCGCCCCGCCTGCTCTTGCTGCGCGGGATGGCGGACGAGCTGGCCAGCCAAGAGCAGGCCGCTAAGGCCGAGACCGATCTGGGCCTGGCCAAGGACGCCAGCGCCTTCTACCTGAAGCTGTCCGAGTCGCTGTTGCGCCAGGACCCCGGCAACGCCAGGCTGGCGGAAAGCGTGGCGGCGGGCTTCACCCAGTACGCCTACGCCTTTCTGGCTTTCGAGGCCGACAAGATCGAGTCGCGCGATGCCCGTGCCGCGCAAGCCCTGCGCGAGCGGGCGGCCCGCATGTATCTGCGCGCCCGCGACCACGCCTTGCGCGCCCTGCCCGCCCGGCCCCAGGGCCTGCGGCCCGAGCAAGTCGGCCTGGCCTACTGGGCCGCGGCGGCCTGGGGCGGCCATATCTCGCTGTCCAAAGACTCGCCCGAGGCGGTGGCCGATCTGCCCAGCGCCATGGCCTGGGCCAGCCAGGCCTACGCCTTGCGGCCCGAGTTTGGCGCGGGTGATCTGGCCAGCCTGATGGGCACGTTCGAGCTGGCCCGCCCGGGCGGCAGCAGCGTGCAGGCCAGACCTTTCTTCGACCAGGCCATCAGCCTGGGCCAAGGCCGGCAAGCCGGCCCCTTGCTCGCTCAAGCCGAGGGCATCGCCCTGCCGGCGCAGGACAAGGCCGCCTTCATCGCCCTGCTGCAAGCCGCCGTGAGCGCGGCCCAAGCCCACCCCAGTCTGGCCAACGAGCTGATGCGGGAGCGCGCGCTCTGGCTGCTGGGCCAGGCCGACGATTTGTTCTGAGCCCATGAAAGCCAGCCCCATGCGTAGAACCGCCGCAGCCTTGTTCCTTGCCCTGTGCACCAGCTTGGCCGCTCAGGCCCAGGCGCCCAAGCCCCTGCGCATCGCCAGCCTGGTGCCCAAGAACTCGCTCTACCACCGCCAGCTGATGGAGATCGGCGAGGCCTGGGCCCAGGCCCAGCAGGCCCAGGGCGGGGCCAAGCCCAAATACCTGATCTACCCCGACGGCAGCCAAGGCGGCGAGGCCGAGATGGCGCGGCGCATGCGCATCGGCCAGTTGCAGGGGGCGTTGCTGTCCGTCGTGGGCCTGCGCGAGATCGAGCCCACGGTGGCGGCCCTGCAGAACCTGCCCCTGCTGTTCCGCAGCTGGGAGGAACTGGACTATGTGCGCGAGAAAATGCGCCCGGCGATGGAGAAGAAGTTCCAGGACAAGGGCTTTGTCGTGCTGGCCTGGGGCGATGCGGGCTGGGTACGCTTCTTCTCCAAGAGCCCGGCCACCCGGCCGGAGGACTACAAAAAGATGAAGTTCTTCGCCTGGGGTGCGGAGTCCGAGCAGCAAGACATCATGAAAAGCCTGGGCTACACGCCCATCCCGCTGGAGACGGCCGACATCCTGCCCAGCATCCAGACCGGCATGATCAATGTCGTGCCCGCCACGCCCTACTTCGCCCTGGCCAGCCAGGTCTATATGACGGCGCCAAACATGCTGGAGATCAACTGGGCCCCCATCGTCGGCGCCCTGGTGATCACCAAAAAGAGCTGGGATGAGATGGCGCCCGCCGTGCAGGAGCAGCTGCGCGCGGCCAGCGACAAGGCGGGGGTGCAGATCCGCGCCAAGGCCAGGCAGGAGGTGATTGATGCGGTGGAGGCGATGAAAAAACGCGGCCTCGTCATCAACAAGCCCTCGCCCGCCGAGCTGAAGGAATGGACCGAGCTGGCCGACAAGCTCTACCCCCGCATCCGCGGCGTGATGGTGCCGGCCGAGACCTTTGACGAGGTCTTTGCGCATGTGAAGGCTTACCGCGCAAGCAAAAAGTAAGCAGTCAGGCAAGCAAGTGAGCAAGCTCTTGGGCCGACTGCTGCGCTTTGACGAGGCCCTGGCCGGCCTGGCCCTGTGCCTGATGGCCTTGATCCCCTTGCTGGAGATCATGGCCCGGCCGCTGCTGGGCCGCGGCATAGCGAACGCGCCGGTGCTGGTCCAGCATCTGGGCCTGGTGCTGGCCATGCTGGGCGCGGTGGCGGCCGAGCGCAACGGGCACTTGAGCACGCTGGCCGGCGGCAATCAGCTCACGGGCCATGCGGGCCGGCGCCTGTTTGCCGAGGGCAGCGCGGCAATCGTCTGCGGCATGCTGGCCGAGGCCAGCTGGCGCTTTGTGCTCAGCGAGATGCAGGTCAGCCACGATCTGGCCTACGGCATGCCGGCCTGGTGGCTGCAGCTGGTGATGCCGCTGGGCTTTGCCCTGCTGGGGCTGAAGCTGGGGGCGCGTTGCTTTGCCGCTTCAAACCAGGCGCTCAAATGGACGGTCGCCCTGCTCTTCCCGCTGCTGGGCATGGCACTCGCACGAAGTTTCGAGGCCCAGGTCTTGCCCCTGTGGCCGGCCGCGCTCTGGCTGCTGGCCATGCTCTTGCTGGGCGCGCCGATCTTTGCCGTGCTGGGCGGCCTGGCCCTGGCCTTGTTCTGGCAGGACGGCGCCCCCCTGGCCTCGGTGCCGCTCTCGCATTACCAGATCACCGTCAACCCCTCCCTGCCCGCCCTGCCGCTGTTCACCCTGGCCGGCCTGCTGCTGGCGCGCAGCGGCGCGGCACAGCGCCTGGGTGAGGTGTTTCTGGCCCTGTTCGGCGCGGGCGTGGGCGGCACGGTGGCGGCCTCGGCCGTGCTCTGCTCCCTGTTCACCGCCTTCACCGGCGGCAGCGGGGTGACGATTCTGGCCCTGGGCGGCCTGCTTTTGCCCCTGCTGCGCAAGGCCGGCTTCCCGGAGCAGCGCGGCATCAGCCTGGTGACCAGCGCCAGCGCACTGGGCGTCTTGCTGGCGCCTTCGGTGCCGCTGATCATGGTCGCCATCATCGCCCGCGTGCCCATCAACACCATGTTTCTGGCCGGGCTGCTGCCGGCCGTGGTGATGGTGATCTGCTTGCTGGTGTTCGGGGGCTATCTGCGGCGGGGTGGACTGACGCCACCCACAAGCGGCAGCCGCCCGCCTCTGGGCAAGACCTTGTGGACGGCCAAATGGGAGTTACTGGCCCCGCTGGTGGCCCTGGGCTCGCTGATCAGCGGCCTGGCCACGCCGACCGAGAGCGCGGCCCTGACGGCCGTCTACGCGCTGCTGACCCAGACCCTGGCACACCGCGAACTGGGCTGGCGCAAGCTGGGAACGATCTTGTCGGACTGCGCGCAAATCATCGGCGGCGTGATGCTGATCCTGGGCATGGCGCTGGGCTTGAGCAACTATCTGGTCGATGCCGGCATCCCGGATGCGGCGATTGAGTGGGTGCAAGGTGCCATCCCCAACAAATTCGCCTTCCTGCTGGCCCTGTGCGCCTTTCTATTCCTGGCCGCTGCCCTGATGGAAATCTACGCCGCCCTGGTGGTGCTGGTGCCCCTGCTGCTGCCGGTGGCACTGAGCTATGGCATAGACCCGGTGCACTTCGGCATCATCTTTCTGGCCGCGATGGAGATGGGCTTTTTATGCCCACCGGCCGGCATGAATATCTACTTCGCCTCAGCCATGTTCGGCAAGCCCCTGCGCCATGTGGCGGTCTCGGTTTTGCCGGCCCTGCTGGCCATCTTCATCGGCACGCTATTGATTGCAGCCCTGCCGATGCTGGCCACCGGCCTGCCTGCATTGCTGGGCAAGAACTAGGACGGCTCCAAAGCCTTGGCCCGCTCCATCAGCAGCTCGGCCAGAAAAGGCCCCAGCTCATCGGCGGCGATGAAGTCAGGGATGCTGAAGTCGGCCGGCTGTTGTTGGCCGTCTTGCCCCTGCAGCACGGCCTGCCAGCGCGAGCCCACCCGCTGCACCAGCACCTGCTGGACCCCGAGCTGAAAACGGTAGCTGCCGCTGGCACGGCGCCAGGGCCTGAACAACCAGCTCATGGCCGCCTCACAGCCAGCGCCACACCCGCAACAGCCACAGCGGCACATGTCTTGCAGGCGCGGGGGTGTAGGTCTGGCGGTAGATGGAGCTAGGCATGATGAGCGTGCTTTCAAAAATGGGACTTACGCAAAACCGTCGCAGCTGCGTTCGAGCGCCTCGCCGTACCAGCTGTACTGTCTTCGGCGCTCTGCCTTGCTGCACCGGCTTTGCGTCAGTCCTGCAAAAAAAGAAGGGCAGGAAACTGTATAAATAACCACTGTTTATTCGTACAGCATATCCATTCAAGAAATGCTTGCCAAGCCCCCTAGAACCCTGTTGTACCGATCTGGCCACGGCCGAGGGAATAAGCTTAGCAAAATTCCTGCCTTCCCTCTGAGGCACTCAGAAGCTAGGCTGCCGGCCTTGTTGGAGATTTGATGAAGAAGTATTTTTTGCACCCGCAACGCTTGCGCCTGCTGGCCTGCCTCACGCTCTTGGCCGGTGGCGCCGCCTCGGCCCAGACCCTGCGCTGGGCCGCCAGCGGCGATCCGCTGACCCTGGACCCCTATGCCCAGAACGAGACCCTGACCAATGTGGTCAATGCCCAGGTCTACGAGTTCCTGGTGGCGCGCGATAAAAAGCTCAATCTGGTGCCTCTGCTGGCCACCGAGTGGAAGCAGAACGGGCCGCTGAAATGGACCTTCAAACTGCGCCCCGGCGTCAAGTTCCATGACGGCCGGCCCTTCAGCGCCGAGGACGTGGTGTTCTCGCTGGAGCGCGCCCAGCAGCCCAGCTCACAGATCGCCGTCTACGCCAATGCCCTGGGCCGTGCGCGCGCGCTGGACAAGCTGACGGTGGAGTTCACGCTGAGCCAGGTCAACCCGATTTTCTTGCAGCATCTCAACACGCTCTACATCATGAGCAAGGGCTGGGCCGAGGCCAATAAGGCGACCAAGACCCAGGACTTTGCCAATAAGGAAGAGAGTTATGCCGCCTTCAACGCCAATGGCACGGGGCCCTTCCAACTGATGAGCCGCGCGCCGGACAGCAAGACCGTGTTCAAGCGCAACCCCAATTACTGGGGCCAGATCGAGGGCAATCTGCAAGAGGTGGTCTACACCCCCATCAAGAGCGATGCCACCCGCACCGCCGCCCTGGTCTCGGGCGAGCTGGACTTTGTGCTGGACCCGGCACCGCGCGATATCGACAAGCTCGCCGCCACGCCCGGCGTCAAGATCGTCAACGGCCCCGAGAACCGCATCATCTTCCTGGGCCTGGACCAGGGCCGCAGTGAATTGCAGGGCAGCAATATCAAGGGCAAGAACCCCTTCAAGGATGTGCGGGTGCGGCGCGCGCTCTACCAGGCCATCGATATCGAGACCATCAAGAGCAAGCTGATGAACGGCCAGTCGGCGCCCACCGGCGCCCTCGTGCCCTCGCCGCTGGGCGCCTTCAACGACCCGGCCATCGAGGCCCGCCTGCCCTACGACCCGGCCGCCGCCAAGAGGCTGCTGGCCGAGGCCGGCTATGCCGGCGGCTTTGAGTTCACGCTGGACTGCACCAATAACCGCTACGTCAACGACGAGCGCATCTGCATCACCCTGGCCTCGCAATGGGCCAAGATCGGCCTGAAGACCCGGGTCAATGCCCAGCCCAAGGCCATCATCTTCAACAAGCTGGAGAAGCTGGACACCAATGCCTATCTATTCGGCTGGGGCGGCTCCATCACCGACCCGGAGAGCATCTTCAGCTCCCACTACCGCAACCGCGGCGAGAAGGGGGTGGGCGAGTACAACCGCGGCAATTTCCGCGACGACACGCTGGACGCCCTGGTGGCCGCCAGCAGCAAGGAGGCCGACCCGGCCAAGCGCGAGGCCTTGATACGCCAGATCTTCAAGCGCGAGGCCGAGCAGATCCACTACATCCCCCTGCACCGCCAGTTCATCCCCTGGGCGGCGCGCAACCATGTGACGGTGGTGCACCGGCCGGACAACTGGTTGGAGTGGCGCTGGGTGGTGGTGAAATAGCGCAATCTCCGCAAAGCTCAGGAACACGGCTCCATGCGCACAGCAAGCCACCCCGCCCCCTTCACCTGGACCCTGCGCCTGCTGCAGGTGCTGGGGAGTCTGCTGGCGATGGCGGGGCTGGGCGGGGCCGCATTTCTGCTGCAGAAGATCCAGCCCGATATGGCCACTTACTCGGCCTCCGCCCTGGGGCTGGCCCTCGTCTTCATCGTCCTGCCCTTGCTGGGCTTCGCGGCCCTGCTGCTGCTGCCCAGCACCGCCCTGCTCTGCCTGCCCGCCATGCGCGCGCGCTTTCGCGTCCAGGGCGGCTGGTTTGCGCTGTGGTGTGCCAACCTGGCTTGCTGCGCGCTGTTTCTCGGCGCTGGCGTGTTTGTGCTTTGGGTGATTTGGATGGGGCCCAAGATTGGCCCGTAGGGCGGGCCAAGACCCGCCACATCTTCATTCAACAAGGCCCAAGGCGGGTCTTGACCCGCCCTACACAGCCAACACCCCCCGCCAATACAGCTCACAAGCCAACAGAACCGCCCGCATCTGGGTCTGGTGGGCCAGTTGAAAAACCTCGCCGTAGACCGTCTCGTCCGGGTACTCGCTGATCAAGGTATAGGGCACAGCGGAGCGGCTGTCTTCCATGACCATGCAGCCGATGCCGTTCAGCACCCTCATGGGCAGCTCGCCCCAATGCGCCTGCCACAGCCGGTACTGGCGGGCGTTGAAATCGACCAGGCGCTGGTCCTCGGCCAGGCCGGCCGTCAAGGCCTGCAGAAATGGCCAGGGCTCGCGGCCGGGGTGGTGGCGCAGGATCAGGAAGAAGCCACGCGGGATGGCCCAGCTGGCATAGCCCGGCGGCAGATAACCGGACAGCGGCCGCGTCCACTCATGCGCGGGGTAGCCGTGCAGGCTGAGGTGCAGGCCGGCCGCGCAGCGCGCAATGGCCTCCAGCCGGGCGGCTTTTTCAAACAAGGGGGCGGGCGGCTGGCGGACCTCCAGATCGTCCCCCAGGGCCGTGAAGCGGGCCGCGTGGTGCATATGCTGGGGCTGCTGCCGGCACAAGGCCTGGTGCAGGGCCGCGCCGTCGGGGTTCTCCAGCGGCAGCAGGGCCAGATGGGCGTCGGCGTGCTGCTGCAATAACTGCGCCGCTCCACGCAGGGCACCGACCACGCCCGAACATTCATTGGCATGCTGGCCGGCGCTGATCACCACGCCGGGCCTGCTGCCGCGGCGGTAGAGGCCGGGCACGGGCCGGCCTTGCACCGAGCGCAGGCCAAAACGCTCAACCTCAGCGGTCTGCTGGGCCAGGGCCTCCAGCGCGGCCCAGCTTTGCTCGGGCGTCAGCGGGGCCGCGCAGTCGGCCAGGCCTTGCAGCAAGGCCGCGTCGGCCTGGGGCGGCAGCTGGACCAGGACGGGATGGGGTGCGATCTGCACGCGCACCCGGGTCGGCCCCGCCTCGGCCGCATGGATCATGGGCACGATCTGGCCCGGCCGCAGCAGGCGGTCGCCCGCGGGCCGGCCCGAGCGTTGCTGGAAGAACTCCAGCAGGCCGAAGTACAGCTCCTCGTGCAAGGCCTCGCGCGTGCTCATCAGCTCGTCGCCAAAGTCCAGGTCTTGCTCGATGCCGCCGATCTCGATGTCGATCAAGAGGCGCTCGAAGAAGGGCTCGCTCGCCCCCCAGTCATGCGCGGCCACGGCGGCGAACACGGCCTCGGCCGCGGCCTGGTAGTCGTCGCCTGGCAGCGGGCCATCGGTCAGCAATTCATCGCCCTGCCAGGCCCGCAACCAGGCCGTGGCGGAAGCCCCGGCGGCGCTGGCTTGCAGGGGCACAAAGATGGGGGGCAGGTCTTGCCCATCCCAGCGCGGCCACACCTCGTCGGGCGCCAGGTCGGGGTCTTCGACAAAGCTCAGCCTCGCCCCGCGCAAGAGCCCGGCCAGTGGGTAGGTCTCCATGCGCAGGCGCTGGGCCAGGGGGGTGGGTAGGTGCAGCTGCAGCTCGCCCGCGCGCTCCAGACCCAGCTCCTCCAGAAAGGCGTGCAGTATGGGCTTGTAGGCGCTGCGGATCTGCGCGCCGATGCCCAGGGCCGCCAAGGCCTGCTCGGCCGCGCGGCGGGCGGCCTGGCCCTCGAACACCCAGGCTTGCAGGCGGCTGGGCCGCGCCTGACGGGCCCAGTCCAGCAGTACGTCGAGGCTGCGCGGCAGGCTCTGGTCGAGCAGAACAAGCCCCTGCATCAGAAGCTGAAGCGGCCTTCGGCCACGATCTCGGCCAGGGGCTTGCGCGGGCTGGGTTGCTCACGCGCCTGCAAGGCCTCGGGCAGCTGGCTCTTGTCACCCTGCTTGCCGATCGCCACCACGCAATTGAGATGGAAGTCCTCGGGCACGGCCAGGCCTTGGCGCAGCACATCGGCGTCAAAACCGCCCATGGCATGGGTGACCCAGCCGGCGGCATGCGCTTGCAGGGCCAGATGGCCCCAGGCGGTGCCGGCGTCAAAAGCATGGGTCACGAAGGGGAGGGCCTCGCTCGTGCCGTGGGGCAGCCAGGTCTTGGCCGAGATCACCGCCACCAGGGCCGAGGCGTTCTTGGCCCAGCCCTTGTTGAAGTCCACCAGGCTGGCAAAGATGGCCTCGAAACCCGGCGTGCCCTTGAGGCCGTAGACAAAGCGCCAGGGCTGGACATTGGAGGCCGAGGGCGCCCAGCGGGCCGCCTCGAAGAAGCTCATCAGCACGGCCGGCTCAATCGCCTCGCCGCTCAGGGCGCGCGGGCTCCAGCGGGCGGTGAACTGGGGATGGATGGGGTATTCGGTCTGACGGCTCATAACGGCTTCCTGTTGACGACGAAGAAGGAGGTGGGCGGCCGAACTGGATCGGCGCCGAAGCATTGTGACAAAGACGCCCCGCGCTCAGAAAAACAATCCCCCCAGGGAGGCGCTGGGCGCCTGGGGGGCCAGCGCCGGCGGCCCGGCCACGCTGCGGCCTTGCGCGCGCCGCAGCGCGGCCCAGGCGGCGAGCACGGCGGGATCGTCGGCGCGCTTGGCCTGCAAGCGGGCACGTAAAAGAGCCGTCAAGGCGTCCAGCGGGTGGCCATCGGGCATGGCCTTGGGGCGGCGCTGTTCGGCCAGCCCCAAGCTGGCCTGGGCGGCCGCCGTCTCGCCCATCAAGACCTGGCTGTAGGCCAGGTCCAGCTGGGCCGACCAGGCGTAGTCGGTGGCGGCCTCGTCGAGCTGTTTGAAGTAATCGGCCCGGCCTTGCAACAGGCTTTGGCTGCGCGGCCCATCGTCTTGCAGGCGGGCCAGCTGGCCTTGCAGCTGGGCCAGGCGGCTGCCGGGCGCGGCCTCGCCATGGACCTGCAGGACGCGGGCCAGCCATTCGGCGGCCAGGCCGGCGTCCTCATGCACCAGGGCCAGATCGGCCAGCAGCTGCAGCGCATTCAACCTAGATTCGGCAGTTGGACGCGCCCGAAGGGCTCGCCAGGCGGTGCGATGGCAAGACGCGACGACGCAGTGGGCTACTGCCCACAAGGAGGAGCAACGCAGCCAGCGTGCCGTTTGGCGAGACAGGCGGGCGTGTAGCGCTGTCACCCCAAGGGTGATCGCCGTTAACGGACGAGAACACAGTAGGCATCGATGTTTCCAGGTCAGAGCGAGCGGTCAACTGCCGAATCTAGGTTCAAGGCATTGCCCTTGACCAGGGGGCCGCTGGCCTCGATATCGGCCAGCAACTGCCTGGCCTCGCCGCGCCAGCGCGGGCGTTCGGCGTCCAGCCGGGCGCGGCTGCGCACCAGCAGCGCTTCGGCGCGCAGGCGCAGCAAGACCTCGGAATGCGGGGCGATGCCCTGCGCCTGGGCCTGGGCCAGCAAGGCCGCGTACTCGGCCGCGGCCGCCGCGTACTGGCCGGTGTGGCTGAAATAACGCGCCAGCATGGCGTATTGCAGCAGGGCCAGATCGCTGCCCGGGCCCAGCACCCGGTCCATATCGCGCAGCAGCTGGCGGCTGCGCGCCTCGATGTCGTCGAACTCCGCCAGGCCGATCTGGTGGTTGAGGAAGTTGCGCCGCATCACCAGGATCTGCATGGCATGGGCCGGCTCGCGGCTCTGCCAGAAGGGCTGGGACTCGCGCAGGATCTTCAGCGCCTCGCGCTGCCGCCCCTGCTTGCTGCGCAGCACCTGCAGATTGTTGAGGTAGTCGGCCCGGTCCAGCGCGCTCAGCGGCCCCAGTTTTTGCGTCAAGGCCCAGGCCTGGGCCAGGGCCTGCTCGGCCTCGGGCAGACGCTGGCTGTGCATATAGCAGGCGGCCAACATCATCAAGGCATCGCGGTAAGGGGCGGAGCGTTCGCCGAACTGGCGACGCAAGGGTTGGCGCAGCGGCTCCAGCACGGCGATGGCGCGGCCCTCCATGCCGTTGATCTGCAGGCCATGGCCCTGCTCCAGCCGCGCCAGCAAGGTGGCCGGCGCATCGGGGCCCAGATGCTGGCTGGCCAGCTGCACCCATTCCTCGGCCAGGGGCAGGGCGTAGTCAAAGCGGTTCAGGGCGTTGTAGGTGGTGGTCAGCACCTGCAGCAGGCCCAGGCGGGTGTCGGGGTCGTCGCTTGCCCAGGGGCATGCGCGAGCGCTACCCCCGGGCAAACCAGGCCCCTAATCGCCAAATTCAACGCGCCGGTTTTGCAAAGCATTGCAGAAGTTCTTGGTTCACCGGGCCTGGGGGACGAGCCTAAAGTTGGCAGCAAGACAGCAGCGAGCCGACCCGGCCGCATTGCTGCGACGGCTGCAGCGCCGCGCATCCAAACGCGGCGGCCCGCGCCGGGATCCGTTTATTCCAAGGGAGTTCCTTCACCATGTACCACCTGCTGCCGAGCAGGCCCGCGCCTTTGGCCCTGGCCTTGCTGCTCGCCCATGCCTTGCCGCAACACGCCGCCCACGCCCAAGCCAGCGAGGCCGCCACGGCCGCCCAGGCCAAGACCGCAACTCTCGCCCCGGTGCTGGTGACGGGTTCGCGCATCTCGCGCCTGCAGGCCGAGGGGCCCAGCGCCGTCACCATCCTCAAGTCCGCCGACCTGGACCGCCTGGGCTACCGCAACGTCGCCGAGGCCCTGGCAGCACTGACCGAGAACAGCGGCTTCACCCAGGGCGAGGACTACGGCAACACCTGGCAGCCCGCCGCCAACGCCATCAGCCTGCGCGGCCTGGGGCCCAACCGGACCCTGTTCCTGCTCAACGGCCGCCGCATCGCCGACTACCCCACCGCCTACGGCGGCCAGGTGAATTTTGTCGACACCTCCAGCATCCCCTCCGCCATGGTGGAGCGCATCGACGTGCTCAGCGGCGGTGCCTCGGCCATCTACGGCTCGGACGCCATCGCCGGCGTGGTCAATGTGATCCTGAAAAAGAATGTGCAGGGCCACAGCCTGAACCTGCGCGCCGGCGGCAGCCAGTTGGGCGGCGGCGAGAACGCCCGCCTGCAATTCGTCAGCGGGCTGAACACGCAGCGCCTGAACGCGGTGTTCGGCCTGGAGCTGTCGGGGCGCGAGCCGATCTGGGACCACCAGCGCAAGCCCTTTGACGACTCGACCGCCTTTGGCGCCGACCCCACCCCCGTGTTCGGGCGCCGCAATGCCAGCACGCAGAAATGGATCGCCCCGCCCGCCGAGGCCTGCCAAGACCTGGGCGGCCTGTTCCAGGGCTCGGTCAGCGCCTTCACGAGCAAGAACGGCGTCTACTGCGGCAGCGGCCGCGCACGCTCGTCCTTCTGGACCAACCAGACCGGCAAGCGCAGCGCCAATGCCTCGGCCGTGCTCAGCTTGGACCTGAGCGAGGGTCACAGCCTCGTCGCCGAAGCCTTGCTGGGCCAGACCCAGACCTTCCAGAACACCCGCGGCCCGAACTGGACGTCGGAGAGCCGCGTGGGCCAGAAAGGCTATTTCCGCAACGCCAATAGCGGCGCGCTGGAAACCTGGTCGCGCCGCATCTCGCCCGAGGAAATCGGCGGCGCCGAGCGCTACAACCGCAACTGGTACGACCGCTCCTACAACCTGGCCCTGGGTGCCCGCGGCGAGATCGGCCCGAACTGGAACTACGAGGCCGCCGTCAACAGCTCGCGTTATGTCTCCAATACCGCGACACCGACCTTTCTGGCCCAGGCCGACAGCTTCTTCCTGGGCGAGCGCCTGGGCGTCGATGGCAAGGGCGTGGCGCAGTACGCCCCCGACACCCAGCGCCTGTACCGGGCCCTGACGGCCGATGAGTTCAACAGCTTTGTCGGCAGCTCCAAACGCCACAACAGCTCGTACAGCCACAACCTCACGGTCCAGCTGAACGGCGAGCTGCTGCCCCTGCCCGGCGGCAGCCTGAAGAGCGCCTTCGTGGCCGAGCTGGGCCGCCAGGGCTACCTCAACCAGGCCGACCCGCGCCTGGGCCAGAACTACTTCTACAGCGACACCCCCACGCCCGATGTGGGCGGCGACCGCAAGCGCGCGGCCCTGGGGGCGGAGCTGAGCGCACCGCTGACCCGCTGGCTGACCAGCACCGCCGCCGCCCGCTACGACCACTACAAATTCAGCCAGCGCAGCGATAGCAACACCAGCGTCAAGCTGGGCCTGGAAGCGCGCCCCAGCGCCAGCTTGCTGCTGCGCGGCCAGTACGCCACCAGCTTCCGCGCGCCCGACCTGAACTACATCTACTCCGAGGTCAGCAAGGGCTATTACCCCGCTTCGACGGACTATTACCGCTGCGCCCAGCAAGGCCTGGAGTTCGACAGCAAATGCGAGTTCGCCGATCTCGCCCCGGGCTTCAACTACGCCAGCTATGCCAGCAAGAACCTGAAGGCCGAGAAGGGCAAGTCCTGGAACCTGGGCCTGGTGTGGGCGCCCAGCCGCGAGCTGGATCTGTCGCTCGATTTCTGGAAACTGGCCATCAGCGACCAGATCGACGACCTCTCGGCCGACCAGATCCTGCGCAACGAGTCGGCCTGCCGCCAGGGCAAGAAGGACATCGGCTCGCCGCTGTGCGTGGACGCGCTGCAACGCGTCAAGCGCAATGCCCCGGACGCCGCCGTCAGGCCCAATGCCGTCACCGAGATCATCACCAACCCGGTCAATATCGCCGACACCCGCACCCATGGCTTTGACCTGAGCGGCAGCTACAACTACCGCAGCGAGCGCTGGGGCCAGCTCGGCCTGAGGGCCAAGTTCAGCCGCGTGCTCAGCTATGTCTACCAGGCCAATCCGGGCGACCCCAGCATCAACCAGATCGGCAGCCACGACTACGAGGGCTGGAGCAACCGTCTCAACGCCTCGGTCAACTGGAAGCTGGGTGCCTGGTCCCACACGCTGGCGGCGCAGCGCAATGGCCGGGTCTCCAGCCCCAGCAACGACAGCGACTGGTTCGGCCCCTTCTGGCATTTCAATCTCAGCACCGGCGTCGAGCTGAGCCGCGCCACCCGCATCGGCCTGAGCATCAACAACCTGCTCGGCGACATCCGCTACGACCGCAACACGGGCGCCCGGAAAACCAGTTACTACCTGCCTTATGGCCGGCAGGCCTGGCTGGAGCTGACGCACCGCTTCGGCGACTGAGCCCGCGCACAAGGCTCGGAAGGGGCTTGTGGCTGAGCCCCCCAAACACCCGCCACCCGTGCAAAGCAAAGCAGAAATTCTTGTTTCCCGGTGGCGGGTGATTTTTCTACAGTGGCCCTAAACCCCTAAGCCCACAACACCCAGACAAACAGATCTATGCGCACCCTCTTCTCCCGCCGTGGCTTCTCCACCCTCGCCATCGCCGCCGCCCTGCTGGGCAGCGCCGGCCTGGCCCAGGCCCAGGTCAATCTGCTCAATGTCTCCTACGACCCGACGCGCGAGCTCTACCAGGAATTCAATACCGCCTTCGCCAAGAGCTGGAAGGCCAAGACCGGCGAGACCGTCACGATCAAGCAATCGCATGGCGGCTCGGGCAAGCAGGCCCGCTCGGTGATCGACGGCCTGCAGGCCGATATCGTCACGCTGGCCCTGGCCTACGACGTCGACGCCCTGCAGACCCAGGCCAAGCTGCTGCCGGCGGACTGGCAAAAGCGCCTGCCGCAGAACGCCAGCCCCTACACCTCCACCATCGTCTTCCTGGTGCGCAAGGGCAACCCCAAGAACATCCGCAACTGGCCCGACCTGGCCCGCCCCGGTGTGGACGTGGTCACGCCCAATCCCAAGACCTCGGGCGGCGCGCGCTGGAACTATCTGGCCGCCTGGGGCTTCGCCCTCAAGCAGCCCGGCGGCAACACCGACTCGGCCAAGGCCTTCGTCAAGACCGTTTACGCCAATGCCAAGGTGCTGGACTCCGGCGCCCGCGGCTCCACCACCAGCTTTGTCGAGCGCGGCATCGGCGATGTACTGATCACCTGGGAGAACGAGGCCTATCTGGCCGTCAAGGAGCTGGGCGCCAGCAAGTTCGAGATCGTCACCCCCAGCCTCTCTATCCTGGCCGAGCCGCCGGTGGCCATGGTGGACAAGAATGTGGACAAGCGCGGCACCCGCAAGCAGGCCGAGGCCTATCTGAACCATCTCTACAGCCCCGAGGGCCAGGAGATTGCCGCCAAGCATTTCTACCGCCCGCGCGACGCCAAGGTGGCGGCCAAGTACAGCAAGCAGTTCGCGCCGCTCAAGCTCTTCACCATCGACGAGTTGTTCGGCGGCTGGCGCACGGCGCAAAAGCAGCACTTCGACGACGGCGGCCTGTTCGACCAGATATACACGCCGGGCGGGCGTTGACGATTTCGGGCCGAGCGCCGGGCCGCCCCAAGCCGGCCCGCGTTGGCGATGTGCTTGGCGGTCGATCCGCCAAGCCTCAATACACGTCGCGCCGCAGCCGTCCGCTGCCCAGCAGCTGCTCCACCCCTTCGTCGCCGAGCAGCTCGCGCAGGGCCCGGTCCACGCCCTCGGCCATGCCTTGCAGGCTGCCGCAGATGAGCACGGCCGCGCCGCCGGCCACCCAGTCGCGCAGGCGCTGGCCCTGGGCCAGCAGCTGTTGCTGAACATAACGCGGCACCTGCTCGGCCACCGGGTCGCGCGAGTAGACCAGGTCCAGATGGTGGAGCAGGCCGCTGTCCTGCCAGGCGGCCAGCTCGTCGAAGCAGGGCCGATCCACCTCCGACTGGCGCTCGCCATAGATCAGCCAGGCCTTGCGCCCGGCGCAGGCGCCCTGGCGGTCGCGGCTGCGCAGATGGGCGCGCAGGCCGGCCAGGCCGCTGCCGCTGCCGATCAGGATCAGCGGGCGTTCGGCGTCCTCCTCACTCAGGCGGAAGCTGGGGTGCTCGCGGCAGCGCATGCGCAGGCCCTCGCCCGGCCTCAAGCGCTCGCACAACCAGCCCGAGCACAGGCCGGGGCTGCCGTCGGCGCGCAGCTGGCGGCGCACCAGCAGCTCCAGGCCGCCGCAGCTGGGCAGGCTGGCAATCGAGTAGTCGCGCAAGGCCGAGGGCTCGCCCGGAGCCTGCACCTGCACCAGATCGCCGGCCTGCCAGTCCGGCAAGGCCCGGCCCTGGGGCGGCACAAAGCGCAGGCGGTACAAGGGCGCACCCAGGCTGCCGGGGTTGAGCAGTTCACGCTCCTGCAAAACCCAGTCCTGCCAGAGCGGCTGCTCGAAGGCCGGCGCGGCATCGGCCCCCAAGTCGCCCAGGCGCTCGCGCCAGGCCGCCAGCGCGGCGGGCGCGCCGCGGTCCATCTCGATGCGCTCGAACAGCGCGTTCGCTCCGCAGCCCTGCAACCAGCCATCGAGCCGGCGGCCAAAAGCGCAGAAATCGGCATAACTGCGATCACCCAGGGCCAGCAGGCCGTAGCTGAGGCCGGCCAGATCGGGCTGGGTTTGCATGGGGCCGCGCACAAAGGCGCTGGCCAGATCGGGCGCCGCGCCCTCGCCCGCCGTGCTGACCAGGAACAAGGCCTGGCGGGCCTGGCGCAAACACTCGATGCTCAGCTCGCCCAGGCTGAGCAATTGCACGGGCAGGCCGGCGGCCTGCAGCGCGGCCGCGCTTTGCTGGGCCAGGTCCAGGGCCAGGCCGGTCTGGCTGGCATGCAGCAACAGGGTCTGGCCGGGCGCTGCGGGTTTAGCGCCATGCAGGCGGCGGTGACGGCGCCACATGGTCCAGCAAAGGCCACCGTAGGCGCCGACCAAGGCGGCCGAGGTCAGCAGGGTTTGAGGGGTGATGGCCATGGTTTCAGTCCAACAAGGCCAGCAGGGCCGGACTCAGCTGCGCGGCCTGCCCGCGCGGCACAAAGCGCACGGCCAGGCCTTGCTGACGGGCCAAGGCCATGCCGGCGTCGAGGCCCAGCACCATCAGGGCGGTGGCCCAGGCATCGGCCCACATACAGCTCTCGTGCAGCACGCTGACGGCCGCCAGGCCATGGGCGATGGGCTGGCGGCTGCGCGGGTCCAGGGTGTGGGAGAGCGGCTGGCCGTCCAGCCAGTAGCAGTTGCGGTAGTCGCCCGATGTGGCCACGGCCAGGCCGTGCAGGGCCAGCAAGGCTTCGCAAGCAAGCGCCGGGCTGGGCACAGCCCGGCCCTGGGGGCAGTCAGGATTGCCACTCAGATCGGGCGGCTGCTCCAGCGCCACCCACCAGGGCTGGCCGTCCGGGCGCAGGCCCTCGCCGCGCAGCTCGCCGCCGATTTCCACCAGGAAGTGCGGCAGGCCGCAGGCGCGCAGATAGGCGGCCACCAGGTCGACGGCAAAGCCCTTGGCCACGCCGCAGAAGTCCAGGGCCAGGCCGCCGGGCTGCCAGGCAAGGCGGCGGGCGGCGTCCAGCTGGATGCGCTGGTAGCCCAGGTTCAGCCGGGCCAGGGCTTGCGCCGCGGGGCGCTGGTCCAGCCTGGCCGCCGGGCCAAAACCCCAGGCCTGCACCAGGGGCGCGGCCGTGGGGTCGAAGGCGCCGCCGCTGGCCTCGGCCACGGCCAGGGCGCAGCTCAGCACCGAGAAGCAGGCCTGCGGCAGCGGCACCCAGCTCTGCGCCGGTGCCTGGGCATAACGCTGGACATCGGCGGCCGCTTCCCAGGGGCTCATCTGCCCCACGACCTGCTGCAGCTGGGCCTCGATGCCGCGCAGGATCACGGCCGCCCGCAGCTCGGCCGGTGCGACGAACTTGACGCACCAGCTGGTGCCCATGCTCTGGCCGGCCAGCTCGTGCACGCGCTCGCCCGGCTGGGGCGGCGCGAGCGCCTGCAGCTGGGCGGGGACGAAGACCTGCCGGTCCAGCACTTCGCCCATGCTTACTTGGGCAGCACTTCGAAGGTGGCGCTGTAGCGGTAGCGCTTGAGTGGCTGCTCCAGCGAGCCGCCGCCGGCCGCGCCCACGCTGTGATTGAAGCCCAGCCAGTAGCGGCCGGCCTCCGCCCAGCGTAGGGTCAGCTCGCCCTGGGCATCGCTCTTGAGCGTTTGCTCGCCCATTTTGTAGCGGTACTTGTTGCCGTCGCGGATCAGCGTCACGCTGGCCTCGGGCAGGGGCTTGCCGTCCAGCAGCAGGCGCACACGGGTTTCATCGCCGTCGCTGAGCTCGGTGACCGGGCCCAGGGCTTGCAACTCCAGGCCCTGGCCTTGGACGCTGAAATTGGGCTGGCCGGCGCGGTCCTTGCTGACGAAGGTATCCAGGCGGGTCAGCATCTGCGTGACCTTCAGCTCGGCCGCATCGGCCGGCACGTTCTTGGCCAGCTCGGCCAGGCTGCCGCGCCAGCGCTTGCTCTCGCTGCCCTGCTTGTAACTGGCCATCACCGAGTCTTGCGTGGCACTGAAGCGGTAGCTGCCGGGCGCCACCAGCTTGACCTCGAAGCTATTGCGGTGGCGGGCGGCGATGCGCGGCTCGGCGCTCAAGGGCTTGCCGTCGGGGCCCTGGATGCTCAGGGCGTCCACGGCCAGGGCGTTGCCGAACTCGAACAGGTCTTCGGAAACCGCGGCGTCCACCGACACCCAGACTTCCTTGCCGGTCACATGGCCCAGATTGGGCAGCAGCCAGCTGCGATGGGCTTGGGCGCTGGGCGCCAGGCTCAGCAAGGCCAGGGACAGCAGGGAGATTTTCAAGGCTTTCATCTCAATACTCCAGTTCAAGGTTTGACGGCCAGATTCAAACGGCCCAGCTCATGCTCGCCTTGCGCGCCGGCCTGGGCGGCCTGGCTGATGGGCCATTGCAGGGGCAGGCGCTGGACCTCGCGGCCACCGCCTTCGCGCGCCGCTTCCACCACCAGCTCGTACTTGCCCGGGGCCAGGCCGGCCAGTGCCTTGTGGTCGCCCAACTTCAGCTTGTGCTCGCCGGGGGCGCGGGTGGCGCCGCTGACGCCGTCGATGGGCAGCGTCAGGTCGCGGCCGCTCTTGCGCCACCACTGGCGCATATCGGCCAGCCATTTGGCGCCGCCCTGGTTGGGCTTTTTCAGGTCGTACCAGACGGCCAGGCTGGTGGCCGGAGCGCCGGCGCGCTCCAGCCAGACGGCCACATAGGGCTTGTGATATTCGGCCACGTCCAGGCGGGGCAGCTCCAGGCTGAGCTGGACTTCGGCGGCACAGGCGGGCAGAGCCAGGCCGAGGCCGGCCAGGGTGATGGCGTAATGAGTCACTTTCACGGCAATCAATTCCTCACAAACAAATCAGTGCACAAACAAAAGAAGCAGCAGCAAAGGCAGCAGCAGGCCCAGGGCCACCATGGGCCAGGTGCTGGGGCGCTTGAGGGCATGCAGCTTCAGGATCCACAAACCGGTCAGCGCAAACAGCAGGCAGGCGCCGGCAAAGAGGTCCAGGAACCAGCTCCACACGCGGCCGGCATGGCGGCCCTTGTGCAGGTCGTTGAAATACGCCACCCAGCCACGGTCGCTCAGCTCGGCCTCGGCGGCGCCGCTGGCCAGGTCGATGCGCAGCCAGGCGTCGCCACCGGGCCGGGGCATGGCCAGATAGGCTTCGTCGCCGGACCACTCCACCACGCGGCCGGCCAGTTCCAGGGCCCAGAGGTCTTCCAGCCAAGCCGCCACCTCGGCGGGCAGGCTGGGTGGGCCTGCGGGGCCGGCGGCCTGCAGCTGGGCGCGCAGGCGCTCGGGCAGCTGGGCATCGAGGCGCTGGACCTTGGCCTTGGACTCGAACAGGCCGGCGTT
This sequence comes from Roseateles oligotrophus, assembly GCF_014204525.1. Classification (GTDB taxonomy): domain Bacteria; phylum Pseudomonadota; class Gammaproteobacteria; order Burkholderiales; family Burkholderiaceae_C; genus Paucibacter_A; species Paucibacter_A oligotrophus_A. The sequence goes on along the minus strand of NZ_JACHLP010000006.1, from coordinate 263,322 downwards.
ATTGAGCGTGATGCCGGTGAGGCTGAACAAGACCAGGGCCACCAGGCAGATGGCCGAGCTGATCCAATGCCATTGCAGCAGGGTCTTGAGCCAGGCCGAGCGCTTGAGCGCGGCCTCGGCCGGGCTCAGAGCTCCGCCCATTGGCGCAGGAGGTTGTGGTAGTGGCCGGCCAGGGCCACGGTGTCGGGCGTCTCGCCCAGGCTGGCGCGCAGGCGCTGGATGGTCTGGTCCAGCTCGAACAACATGGCGCGGCGGCCGTCGTCGCGCACCATGCTCTGGCTCCAGAAGAAGGCGCAGACGCGCACACCCGCCGTCACCGGCATGACCTGGTGCAGGCTGGAAGAGGGGTAGAGCACGAGGTCGCCGGCGGGCAGCTTGACCTCGTGCTCGCCATAGGTGTCCTTGACCACCAGCTCGCCGCCCTCGTAGTCCTCGGGCTCGCACAGAAAGAGCGTGCTGGAGACGTCGCTGCGCAGCGGCTGCTCGCTGCCGCGCTGGCTCATCACCGCGCCGTCCACATGCAGGCCGTAATGCTCGCCACCGGCATAGCAGTTGAACAAGGGCGGCAGGATGCGCAGCGGCAGGGCGGCGGAGAAGAACAGGGGGTTGGCACGCAGCTTTTGCTGGATCAGCGCGCCCAGCTCCGCGGACAGCGGCGAGTCGGGCCGCAGCTGGCGGTTGCGCTTGACCTGGGCGCCTTGCGAGCCCACGGTGGCACGGCCATCGCCCCATTCGCCCTCGTCTTGCAGGCGCTGGCGGAAGGTCTGGACCTCATCGGGGCTGAGGATGCCCGGTACATGGAGCAACATGATGATGGAAGGCCCCGGTCTTGCGAGCGGGGCCGGGGCTTCTCTAGGTCAGTGGGTATTGAAAATTAGAACTTCAGGTTCAAAGACAGGCTCAGATTGCGACCCTGGCCCACGGTGTAGCGGCCGCCCTTGCCGTTGGAGCTGGCGATGTAGAACTGGTCCGCCAGATTGTTGGCATTGAACTGCAGGCCGACGTTCTTGTTGATCTCGTACGAGGCCATCGCGTCCATCACCCAGTAGCTGGGCAGCTCGGGCATGCCGCCGGTGTAGGCCACGGCGCCGTTATTGACCTGGGTGGTCTGGCTGGCGATGTAGCGGGCACCGAAGCCCAGACCCAAGCCCTTGAGCGGACCTTCGCTCAGCTTGTAATTGATCCAGGAGCTGAAGCTCAGGCGGGGCGAGAAGACCAGGCTGGCACCGGTCTGGCTGTCCACGCCACCAGGGGCCACGAAGGCGGCCTGGGTGAACTCGCTGTCCATCCACAGCAGGCCGGCATTGAGCTGCAGATCGTTGCTGATGGCACCGGCGGCGGCCAGCTCCAGACCCTTGACGGTCTTCTTGCCGTACTGGGTCACCTCACCGGTGCTGGGGTCCTGGCGCGCCAGCTCGTTCTTGTTGACCGAGTTGAAGACGGCGGCGCTGACCAGCATCTGGTTGTCGAACAACTGCCACTTGGTGCCCAGTTCCATCGTCTGGGCTTGCTGCGGGTCCAGGCTGCTGCTGTTGATATTGAGTGCGCCATTGCTGCCGGGGGCGCCAGCGTTGAGGACGAAGTTGTCGCTGCCCGGCGGCTTTTGCGAGGTGGCGTAGGAGATGTAGACGCTGCCGGCCTCGGTGGGCTTGTAGAGCAGGCCCAGCTTGCCGCTGAGCAGGCTGTCGGACTTGCTCAGCAGGGTGGCCACCGCCTGCGTGGCGGGCGGCACGGCCGTCACCGGGATGCTGGTGGCTTCGGTGCGGTAGCGCTCGTAGCGCAGGCCGGCGCTGAGCTGCAGGCTCTTGTTGATGTCGATGGTGTCGAAGGCATAGACCGCCGCCGTCGTGGTGTTGCCGCTGGTGCTGGCACCGGTGGCGGTGATGGCGGCGAACTTGTCGCCCGTGCTTGGCGCATACAGATTGGCGCGCTGCTGATCGGCGGCGGTATGCGTGAAGGCACGGTTGTCCTGCTCCTCATGCGCCAGCTCCAGGCCGGTGCTGAGGCTGTGGCGCAGGCCGAACAGGCCGAAGGCGGCGCTCAGATTGGTCTGGTTGACGAGGATCTGGTTGCGCTGGTCCTTGCCGAAGCGGTTGCGGCGCACGGTCCAGGTCTCGGGCTTGCTGGCGTCGCCAACGATGGCCGAGGTGCCGGTGCCGATCACCACATTGCTGTTCTCCAGTTGCTGGCGGTTCAGGCCGAAGCGGCTGGTGTTGCGCACAGTGATGCCGGGCGCGAAATCATGCTCCAGGAAGACGCTGAACATATCGGCCTGCACGCGGTCGTAGTCCGTCTTGCTGCCGTAGAAACGGCTGGTGTCCACGGGCCGGATATTGCTCACCAGCACCGGGTTTTTGGCGGGATTGGCGCTGGCATCGGCCACCGTGGCGTAGACGGGATAGCTGTTCCAGCCCATGCGGCCGATGGCGGGCAAGCCGCCGTCGGGCAGGCTGTCCTGCTCGACGTGCTGGTAGCTCAGGGTGGCGCGGGTGGCCGTGCCCAGGCCCAGGGTCAGCGTGGGGGCGATACCCCAGCGCCTGTTGTTCACCACGTCGCGGCCCACCACGTCGCCGCGGTCGGTGAAGGCGTTGAAACGCAGGGCGGCGCCGGGCAGGCCGATGTCCAGCTTCTGGTTCAGGTCAACGCTGGCGCGCACGCGGCTGGCGCTGGCCACCAGCAGGCTGGCGTCGGAGAAATTGCGCAGCTGGGCCTTCTTGCTGGCCAGGTTCACATAGCCATTGGGGTTGCCGCGGCCGTTGTCGGCGCCGGACGGGCCCTTCACCACTTCCACCGCCTCGGTGTTGAAGGTGTCGCGGGTGATGCCACCCAGATCGCGCACACCGTCCACAAAGATGCTGGTGCTGGCATCGAAGCCGCGCATATAAATCGTGTCGCCGGTGGAGGTATTGCCGTTCTCACCCAGGGTGAAGGTCACGCCGGGGGTGTTGCGCATGGCCTCGCTGAGCGTGGTGGTGGCCTGCTGCTGGATCAACTCCTTGTTGATCACGGTGATGGTCTGGGGCGTGTCCACCAAGGGCTTGACGAACTTGGGGCTGGACAGGGTCTCGGCCTTGAAGGCGTTGTCCTGCACGGCGCTGGCCTTGGCCTTCACCACGGGCAAGGCCTCGGCGGCCTTGGGCGCGGCCTCTTGCTGGGCCAGGGCGGCCATGGGCAGGCTCAGCGCCAGCAGGCTGCCCAGAGCCGTGGCGGCGCTGGCGGTGGAACGAGTTTGGGCTGCCGCATGCTTGCGGCTCTTGATAAAGGACACGGTTTTCTCCAGGGGATTTGTTCAAGCCATATGAGCGAAACAAAGCTCACGCCTGGGGACGACCTTGGCAGCTTATGGAGCGCGAATGATAATGGTTCTCATTATTGAATATCCGCAAAGCCTGGAATTTGATGTTTTTTTCCAACGCCTTGGCCACTCACCCGACCCTGGGGCCTGTTAGCGCTACGGCAATGGGCCCTAGATCAAATCCGGCCCTCGTAGATCGAGGGCGAGAACTCGGCCCCGCCGACCGGCCCCTGGCCGCGCGCCCAATCCGACAAATCGTCGGCGGGCATGGGCTTGGCGAATAAATAACCCTGCAACTCATTGCAGCTGAGGCCGACCAGGATGTCGCGCTGGGCCTCGGTTTCCACGCCCTCGGCCACCACATTGAGACCCAGGGCATGGGCCAGCTTGATGACGCCGTCCACCACCGCCCGGGCATCCAGGCTCAGTTCCAGGTCCTGGATGAAGCTGCGGTCGATCTTGAGCTGGCGGGCCGGCAGCTGGCGCAGATAGCTCAGGCTGGAATAGCCGGTGCCGAAGTCGTCGATGGACAAAAAGACGCCCAGGCGACCGAGGCCTTCGAACGCCCGCTGCGTGGTCTTGATGTCCTCCATCGCCACCGACTCGGTGATCTCGCACAGCAGGCGATCCGGCGCGATGCCATGGCTTTGCAAGGCCCGGCCTATGCGCTGCACCAGATCAGGCTGGCGCAGCTGGTGCACCGAGAGATTGATGGACAGGCGCATGTGCAGGCCTTGCGACTCCCAGGCCTGCAACTGGCGGCAGGACTCGTCGATCACCCAATTGCCCAGCTCATTGATCAGGCCGAAACGCTCGGCGATGGGAATGAACACATCCGGCGCCACCATGCCGCGCTCCGGGTGGCGCCAGCGCAGCAAGGCCTCGGCGCCGCGGATCTGGCCGCGCGCGGCATCGAACTTGGGCTGGTAGTAAAGCGCCAGTTGCTCGCTCGCATCGCCCGCGATGGCCTGGCGCAAGGCCAGTTGCAGGCTCAGCTGCTCCTGGGCATTGGCGTCCATATGCGACTCGAACACCGCATAGGTATTGCCACCCGCGCGCTTGGCCGAGTACATGGCGGCATCGGCCTGCACCATCAGCTTATGGGCCTCGCCATGGTCGGGAAAGACCGCAATGCCCACCGAGCCCGAGATCTGCAGCGGCTGGCCCTGCACCACGATAGGTTCGGCCAGGGCCGCCAGCAAGCGCAGGGCCAGGGCCGCGCAATCGGCCATGCTGGGCACGTCCTCCATCAGCAGCACGAACTCGTCGCCGCCGATGCGCGCCACCGTGTCGCGCTCGCGCGCCGTGGCCGCCAGGCGCTGCGCCACCTGGCGCAAGACCTCGTCGCCGGCCGCATGACCAAAGGAATCGTTGACCGGCTTGAAGCCGTCCAGATCGATGCACAGCACGGCCACCCGGTCCATGCGATTGGGCGGGCCGGCGCGCTGCTCCTCACGCCCGCTGCGGTTCAAGGCATGTTGCAACCTGTCTTCAAACAGCAGGCGGTTGGGCAGATCGGTCAGCGGGTCCAGAAAAGCGCGCCGGCGCAGCTCGGCATTGGCCGATTGCAACTGCTTGTTGGCGTCCTGCAAGGAGGTGCTCAGGCGCACCGCCTTGCTCTGCGCGCGCGCATCCAGGGTCGAGGTGAACAGGGTCAGGCCCAGCATCAGCAGGGTTGCGGCCATCACCAGGCCGCCGAGTTCATCGCCCCGCAATTCATCGGCGCTGAGGCAGACCGTGCCCTCGGGGAACTGGGCGGCCGCCATGCCCGAGTAGTGCATGCCGCTGATGGCCAGACCCATCACGACGGCGGCCAGGCCTTGGTAGAGCCCGCTGCGCCGGCTGCTGACCTGGCGCAGCCAGAAAAAGATCAGCAAGGCCACGGCCGAAGCACCGACGGCGATCAGGGCCGAGATCCCGACCCAGTGCCAGTTCCAGACAATGCCGGGGGACAGGTCCAGGGCCGCCATGCCGATGTAATGCATGGCACAGATGCCCAGGCCCATGCTCAAAGCCCCGGCGGCCAGGCGGCCCAGGCTGAGCCGGCCACGGCTGGCCAGGCCCAGGGCGACGGCCGAGACCAGCACGGCGGCCAACCAGGACAGCAGGGTCTGCAAGCCCCGGTAGCCCAGCTCGATCGGCAGGGTGTAGGCAAACATGCCAACGAAATGCATGGACCAGATGCCTGTGCCCATGGCCACCGAACCGCCCAGCCACCAGGTACGGGCGGCGGTGGCGTCGACCGAGCGCACACGCTTGGCCAGATCCAGGGTCACATAAGAAGCCAGGCTGGCAATCAATAAGGAGGCGGTCACCAGCTCGGGTGAATAACGTGCCGTCAAAAAAGCCATGGAAGTCGCGAAGGGAGTTCACGTCGCCGGGCCGACGCAGGGTGGACAAGCGCCGCCTGCTTTGCACTCTGCGATGCCGATGGCAGGACGGCTACGGCCCCGCATTGTGACCAGGGCGAGGCAGCCCTGCAGGCCCAGGGTCAATCGCCCTCAGCCGGCCTCGGCAAGCCCCGGGCTATCGAACCTGGAGGCGGTCAGGGCGTCGCTCTCGGCCGCCGGCATGGCCGAGGGAGGCTGCCATTCATTCCAGTCGGGACCAAACAATTCGGCCGGATGCTGGGTGCGATCCGAGCCATTGCCACAGGCCATGGCATTCGAGGCGCAATACCTGTCGCAGCCCCAGCAATTGCGCTCGGGGCGTGCGGGGTTGAGGGGGAAACGTTTGACTGCGAGCATCTCGGCACACCGAATTTCGCCAGCCCTGGGCGAGGATTGGCCCCGAGCGCGCACCGCCAGTGTGACGGCGGATGAAGCCGCGGCCTTTGACGCCGGACAAAGCCCTTGCACCGCGGAGCCGATCAGCCGCGGCGCTTCCACCACAGGTAAATCCCGCTGCCGCCCAGCCCGGCCAGCGCCAGCCCGAGCAGGCCGTTCAGCACGGTCGTCCCAAGGCCGCCCAATTCGCCGGTGTGCAGCGGGTAGATCACGCTATAGGCACGGGCGCCGGGATCGAGCTCGCTCCAGCGATGCGCGGCCAGCACCCTGCCGCTGTGCGGGTGGAGCCATACCGAGCTCAGACCGTTCGGATGAGGGTCGTCGGCCAGGCGCAGGCGCACGCGGATCGGCTTGCCCGGGTGGGCCGGCAGTTGCACATAGCCGACCGGCGCGCCCGCGAAGCCTGCGCGCGCGAGCTTGACCATGGCGTCCAGCTCCAGCGGCGGGCCCTGCACATCCGCCGCCAGGCCAGGCAGCCGCGGCGGCGCCGTGCTTGGCTGGCCCGACAGCGTGGTGACGGCCTGCGACAAGGGGCGCCAGGCCATATAGGCGCCGCTCAGCACCGGCACGCCGATCAGCAGGCCAAGCAGGGCGCCGCCGCCGCGGTGCAGATCGAACAGCGCACGCAGCGCGCCGCGATCCAGCGTCAGCACCAGGGCCCGGCGCCAGCGCTTGGGCCACCAAAGCACCAGGCCGCCGATCAGCAGCACGAGGTAGGCGAGTGCCAGCAGCGCCAGCAGCGGCTTGCCCGTCTCGTTCAGCAGCAAGGCGCTGTGGATCTCGAACAGCAGGTTGAACGCGCCCTCATGTTCACCGCGCCGCCCGAGTTCGCTTGCATCGCGGGGGTCGAGATAAATGGTGCCATCCCAGGGGCCGCGCACCGCGACGCGCAGGCTTTCGTCGGCCAGGCGCGGCAGCCTGAAGGTCAGCGCGGCACCCGGACCGAACTCGGCACCGAGCCGCTGCCGCACCCGCTCAAGCAGATCGCTGGCGGCCGGGCCCGGCGCAACGCTGAAGAGCTCGGCGTGGCGCCAGTGATCGATCGGTTTCAGCACCAGCAACACCGCACCGAGCAAGGCCACCACGGCCAGCGGCAGGCCCAGCGTGAGCGCCAGCCAGCGGTGCAGCCGCAACCATCCGCGGCGAAGTCTGCTGCCCATGGCGATCCTCAGAAACTGCGGCGCCAGCTCAAGGTCAGCGTACGGCCGCGGCCGGCGAACAGATCGTCATTGCTGCCGGCCGGGTTGGACTGCGCGTAATAGCCGATGTACTGACGGTTCAACAGATTCTCGACGCCAAGGCCGAACTCGCCCCAGCGTGTGCCATAGCTCGCGCTGAAGTCGGCCAGGGTATAGCCCTCGAAATGCTCCTCGAGCTTGGCCGTGCCGACCGTGCGGCCCACATTGATGTCGCGCGACTGCAGCCTTGTGGCCTGCAGCCTGGCCTGACCGGTGGCGGCGAACTGCCAGGTGGCGGCCAGCACCAGCTTGTCGGGCCCTTGCGAACGCGCGCCGAGCGTAACGTCGAGCGGTGCACCGGCCTGCGCGGCCGTCGTGCCGCGCGTGCGCGCATAGCTGGCCGACAGCGTCCAGTCGCGCGCCGGCTTCAGCTCGCCGCTGAACTCGAAGCCCTCGACATCGACCGGCACGCGCAGCACCGAGCCGACGCCGGTCGCCGCATCGACGCGGATCTGCGAGCCCAGATCGGAATGCGAGCGATAGACCGAGGCCGAGAAACTGCCGAGCGTGCCGCGCCAGGCCAGGCCAATCTCGCGGTTGTCGGTGATGACGGGCTCCAGCGAGATCAGCTTGTCGACCGACTGATTGGGCGTGCTGACCGCGCGCAGCACCAGGCCGACGTCCGGCAGGCCGAAGCCCTCGTTATAGGACACAAAGCTCGACCAGCCGCCGCCCAAGCGCCAGACCATGCCCAGGCTCTTGACCCATTGGTCGAAGCTGCGCTGGCCGCCCTGCACGGCCGTGTTCTTGTAGAAGGCCAGGGTCTGGTAGTTGTCGACGGCCAGCGTGGCGCTCTCAAAGCGGGCGCCGCCGCGCACCGTGAAGGCGCCCATTTCATACTCGAGCTGCGCGAACGGCGCCGTGCTGCGGAACTTCAAGGGCGGCACCCAGCTGCGATCGCTCAGCGCGAGGCGCTGCTGCGAGGTGTCGCTGAGCCAGTCCAGGCCGGTCGTCAGCTCCAGCCCCTCGGTGAACAGATCGGGCCGCACCCAGCTCAGCTTGACACCGGCCTTGTCGGCCACGACCTCGGACTGGTCGAACAGCTTGCCCTGCGGCGCCAGCCGAACGTCCTGGAAGGTCGTCGCGGCGGTCGCCCCATACAGCGCGCTGAAGTCCTGCTTGTAAACCTGGGCACGCGCCTGGCCGCCGGCGAGATCGGCATGGGTCCAGTCGAGCGAGAGCGTGCGCACCTCGTTGCGCGGTGGCTGGCCCGGCGGCGTACCCGGTGCAGCCCCGGTCGGCAGGCCGGTCTTGCGGTCGCCCGCGACCGGCATCCAGTCCCCCTCGCCCTCGATGCGGAACTTGTTCAGCGAGAACTGCAGGCGCTGCGCGCCGAAATCGCGGCCGAGCTTGAGGAAAACATCACCGGCACGCGAATCCTGCGTATCGCCCTGGATCGCCTCCAGGCCCAGCCGCTGGCCGCTGCCATCAACGCCAACGCCGCGCACAGTACCGCCCAGATGCAGCAAGGCATCGAAATCGCCCTTGTGCTCCAGCGTGTAGCCGGCCTTCCACAGCGCGTCGCCGCCATGGCCTTGGCTGCCGTATTTGAGTTCGACACGATGGTGCGTGCCCACCTCACGCGGCGTGCGCGAGATGAAGTTGATGATGCCGCCGGTGGCACCCAGGCCTTGCACGGCCGAGGCGCCGCTGATCACCTCGATGCGCTCGATCAGCGAGGGATCGGCGAAATAGCCTTCACGCGCGCCATTGCGCAAGGGGTTGCTTTGCGGCACGCCGTCAAACAGCAGCAGGGCCGTGCGGCCCCGCATCGATTCGCCGAAGCTCGTCAGCTTCTGGCGCGAGGGCGCGTAGGAAGGTGCGAGCACGGCCAGAACCTGGCTCAGGTCTTCGGCGACCAGGGTCTGGGCCTGGAGCTCCTGCTTGGTGATGACCGTGACGGCACCCGGGATCTTCTCGACGGCCTTATTGCCCCGCGTCGCGGTGACGACGACACGCTGGAGTGCGGCCGGATCCTCGGCCGGCGGAGCATTCTGGGCGGTGGCGGTGATCGATGTCAGCAGGGCAAGCGATGCGATCGAGACGGGATGGGACTTGAAGCGCGGACCAGGAGCAGTGTGCGACATTTTTCTCAAAATCATAAATGCGAATAATTCGCATTATATGACTCTGAGATCATGGAAACGGCTCACAAAACTCAGCGCAGCGGTCCTGGCCAGGCATGTTTTATTGACCGCGATCAACCTCAGCCACATTGCCCCACATAGCCACAAGCGGTGCAGAAGTCGCAGCCGTCCTTGTGGATCATGGTGGTGTTGCCACATTCCGGGCAGGGCTTGCCGGCCATGGCTTGCACCGAGGCGCCGGGCGTGGCCTTGGCCGCCGTCGGGGCTTGCAGCAAGCCCATCTCGACCAGGGGCAGGCCTTGCTCGTCCAGCACGCCCAGCATGGCGTAGCGGTGGATGATGAGGCGGGCCACATAGGCCACGGTGGAGGGCCAGATCTGCTGGCGACGCTCGCCCGTGAGCGTGGGCACGGGCGCCATGAAATGGCCCAGGGGCTCGCCCACATTGAGCAGCTTGCGCAGCTTCATGCCTATCCAGGCCGGGTCCATCACCCGCATGTCCAGGCTCAGCAAACGGGCCATGCCGTCCAGGGCCTTGGGGTAGTTGCCCGAGAAGCCCATGGCGCAAGGCCGGGTCACGACGCCGCCCTCGGGCGTGGGCAGGCTGACCTCTTTCAGCGTCAGCGTGAATTGCTCGTTCGTCGCCGGGTTGTCCACGTCGACCGCCCAGGCCAGCGTGCCCATGGTGCCGGTGCGCGGCTCCTCGCGGCTGAACATGGCGTCCAGCACGGGCGTGGGGCCGCCGTCTGCCAAGGCGCCCAGCTGTTCGCAGCGCCAGCGGATGACGGCAGCGGTGGCCGCCACCACGCCGGGGAACAGGCGCAGCTCGCCGCCCGGGGGCATGGGCATTTCGAAGGCGCGTTCCTCGGCCACGGTGGCCAGGGCGTCGAGCTTGAGGCGCAGCCAGGCGGCGTCATTGCTGCGCAGGTCCATGGACAGAGTCTTGGCCACGGCGGCCAAGCCGCGCGGCTGCTCGGCGCCATTGACCCAGACCTCGAAGGGCAGGTTCTTGCCGAACAGGCCGGCGTCCGGGCCCACGGCCGGCAACTCGCCCACGAAGAGGGCGAAGTCGCCGTGGGGGTGGCGGATCATATAGCTCCAGGCCGGGTTGCCGCCGGGCAGCTCGGGCCGGCTGGGCCAGCGCAGCGAGGCCAGCACCGCATTGGGCAGGCGGGTCACCAGCATGCGCTGGTTGCTGCCATCGCCGGGCACGGGCTTCAGCGGCTCGGGCGCCTGCACGGCGGGGGCCGCCACGCTGAGCACCGAGCCCAGCACGCTATTGGGCCGGTAGGTGGCCAGGCCCTTGAGCCCGGCCTTCCAGGCCTGGTTGTAGAGGTCCTGGAAGTCGGCGTAGGGGTAGTCGGCCGGCACATTGACGGTCTTGGAGATCGCGGTGTCCACAAAGGGCGCCACCGCAGCCACCATCAGGGCGTGGTCGGAGGCGCTCAGCTCCAGGGCGGTGACGAAGGCCGGGCTCAGCGGCGCGTCCGTGCCGAAGAGATGGCGGTAGAGGCGCCAGGCATGGTCCTCGACGGCATATTCCTTGTAGCTGCCGTCGGGCATGCGCTTCTTGCGGGTATAGCTCCAGCTGAAGGCGGGTTCGATGCCGTTGGAGGCGTTGTCGGCAAAGGCCAGGCTGATGGTGCCGGTGGGCGCGATGGACAGCAGGTGCGAGTTGCGCAGGCCTTGCGCGCGGATCTTGTCCTTCAGCCCCTGCGGCAGGCGCGAGGCGAAATTGCCGCCCGAGAGGTAGAGATCGGCATTGAAGAGCGGGAAGGCGCCGCGCTCCAGGGCCAAATCGGCCGAGGCCTCGTAAGCGGCATTGCGCATCAACTCGCTGATGTGGCGGGCGGCCTCGCGGGCGGCTTCGCTGTCGTAGCGCAAGCCCAGCATCACCAGGGTGTCGCCCAGGCCGGTGAAACCGAGGCCGACGCGACGCTTGTTGCGTGCCTCCTGCTGCTGCGCCGGCAGCGGCCAGGGCGTCACGTCCAGCACATTGTCCAGCATGCGGGTGGCGACCCGGCAGACCTCGGCAAAGCCTTGCTCGTCGAAGCTGGCTTCATCGCTGAAGGGTGCATGCACAAAATTCGTCAGGTTGACGGAGCCCAGGCAGCAGCAGCCGTAGGCGGGCAGGGGTTGTTCAGCGCAAGGATTGGTCGCCGCAATCGACTCGCAGTAATGCAGATTGTTGTCGGCATTGATGCGGTCGAGGAAGAGCACGCCGGGCTCGGCATGATCGTAGGTGGAGCGCATCACCTGGTCCCAGAGCGCGCGGGCCTTGAGCTTGCGGTAGACCCACTGGCCGTCGGCGCGCTGGTAGGCACCGGCCTCGCGCTGCTTGGGGCCGGGCTCGGCCTTGTGGAAGAGCTCGATCTCGCCGTCCGCCTCGACGGCCTGCATGAATACATCGGTCACGCCCACCGAGATATTGAAGTTCTTCAGATCGCCCTTGTCCTTGGCGTGGATGAATTCCTCCACATCGGGGTGGTCGCAGCGCAGCACGCCCATTTGCGCGCCGCGCCGGCTGCCGGCGCTTTCCACCGTTTCGCAGCTGCGATCGAACACCCGCATATAGCTGACCGGGCCCGAGGCATTGCTTTGCGTGGAGCCCACCCAGGCGCCGCGCGGGCGGATGCGGGAGAAGTCATAGCCCACGCCACCGCCGCGCCGCATGGTCTCGGCCGCCTCGGTCAGGGCGGTGTAGATGCCGGGGTGGCCGTCTTCGACCGAGGCAATCGAGTCGCCCACCGGCTGCACAAAGCAGTTGATCAAGGTGGCGCTGAGTTCGGTGCCCGCCGCCGAATTGATGCGCCCGGCCGGCACAAAGCCACGCCGCTGGGCGTCCAGGAACTTGCGCTCCCACTCCCCCCGCGCCTCGGGCGCCTCGGCCTGGGCCAGGGCCCGCGCCACCCGCTGGCGCAACTCATCCAGGGTTTGCTCATCCCCCTTGGCGTACTTCTCCAACAGCACCTCAGCACTGATGTCCTGCGGCGGCAGAGCCGCGAGCGAGGCGATAGGAGAGCGCGGCGACAGACCGCCGGCCAGGTCCGAATCTAGGGTGTCAAAGCTGGTCTGGGTGGGGGTGGGAGGCGTCATGCGGGTCTTTCGGAAGGCGGGGGACTGAAGCGGTTGAGGATCTGATGGGAGCGCCATGATGGACCCATCTTAGCCATCCGAAATTGACGCGGGTCAGGGCTTGCGCGCTTGCAATTTTCGGCCGTCGGCCTGCCAAAGCCAGCACCGTAAGCACCCACTCACCGGGAGAAAGACCAGGCCCGGGCCGCAGCCTGGGATAACGATAGATGGGCCGGGTCGCAATTTGAAGCAAAGTCCGGGCATGAGTGAAAAAACCATAATCCTTGATGGGTTTGAGGTCTTGATCGACGACTCCGCCTGCGGCGAGCGGGCCGAAACCCTGGTGATGATTCACGGCTGGCCCGACACCTACCGCATCTGGGACGCGCAAGTCGAGTTCTTCCGCCCCCACTTCCGCTGCGTGCGCTTCACCCTGCCCGGCTTTGACATCCGCCAGCCCCGCCAGGGCCATAGCCTGGAGCAGCTGACCGAGCAGATCCGCCGCCTGATCGAGCAGGTCTCGCCCCAGGCCCCGGTGACGCTGATGCTGCACGACTGGGGCTGTGTGTTCGGCTTGCAAACCCTGCTGCGCCACCCGCAGCTGGTGCGCCGGGTCGTCGCCATCGATGTGGGCGATGCCAGCTCGCCCGCGTTCCTGCAAAGCCTGAGCGGCAAGGCCAAGCTGATGATTGCCGGCTACCAGCTGAGCCTGGTCGCCGCCTGGCGCCTGGGCGGCGGCCTGGGCGACCGCATCACCCGCGCCATGGCCCGCGCCCTCAAATGCCCGGCCGAACCGCAACACATAGGCGCGGCCATGAACTATCCCTACGATATGCAATGGACCGGCAGCTTCGGCGGCTTCAAGGGCAAGATGCGGCCGCTCCATTTGCCCTGCCCGCTCTTTTTTGCCTACGGCCGCAAAAAACCCTTTATGTTCCACAGCCAGGCCTGGCTGGAGGGCTTGCAAGCCCAGGCCCAGCACCGGGTGCAGGGTTTTGACTGCGGCCACTGGGTGATGCGCGAGCAGGCGCAGGCCTTCAACGCAGCGGCCCTGGGCTGGCTGCAGGCCTGAGCCGGCTCGGCAGCGCGTCGCAAGCCGTACACAGCCATCGGAGGGATGCTTCAGTCCAAGCGCTAACTCTGCCTACACTCAGACTCCTCGCCTCCCCCGACGCCGTTCATGAACTCGCAAGCCGATCTGCCCAATCTGGCCATGGCCCTGGAATATGCTGACCTGGGCGCCGCCCTGTATCTGGCCGGCGGCAGCGATCATGCCGCCCGCCTCTTGGCCGCGGCCGCCGAAGAAGTGCTGGGCGACCTGGCCAAGCTGCTGGGCCCGCATGCGCATTCCGATGAGGTGCAAACCTTGCTGGCCCGCGTGGCCCTGCGCTACCAGGCGCCGCCGCTGGACACCCGCATGGCCTCAGGCGTGCGCCCCTCCCAGCTGGGCCTGCTGGACGAGGACTACAAGGACTACGCCGAGCAGCGCCGCTCGCAGGTGCGCAGCGCCACCGCCAGCTATCTGCGCGCCGCCTGGTACACGCTGGAGGCCATGGGCCTGGAAGCGGTGATCCCGCAGCGCCTGCAAAAAGCCGTGGACCACAGCACGATTTACCTCTGATTTAAGCGGCTATTCGAGTCGCTGATCGCGCAGGCCTCTGCTAGCATCAAACCCAAGCTTCAGGAGCGTGCCATCAATACCGAACGCCGCCATTTCACCCGCGTCCCCTTCGACGTCGAGGCCGAGCTGATCACCACCCAGGAGCAGATCAAGGCGCATGTGCTTGACCTCTCCCTGAAAGGCGCTTTGCTGCGCCTGCCGGCTCCGCACGGTGCCAGCGTGGGCACCCCCTGCTTGCTCAAGATCATCCTGGCCGATAAAGAGACCTGCATCTCCCTGGCCGGCGAGCTGGCCCATATCGAGGGCGAGAACGCCGGGCTTTTGTGCCGCAGCATCGACATCGAAAGCATCACCCATCTACGCCGCCTGATCGAGATGAATCTGGGCGACGCCAGCCTGGTCGAGCGCGAACTCGCTACGCTGATCGGCGCCTGAAGTACACCTGCCCCTCGCCCAGTCTTGCCCCGCTGAACGCGGGCGAAGCCTGGTCGGTCCCCCAAGGGGACGTGACCATATGCGGCATTGAGCCGCATATGGCCTCAGGCGGGCCGGCTTGGGACGGCCCGGCGCTCGGCCCGATTCCCTGCTTGCGTGCGCTGTGGATAGCGCGTTAGCGCCCCGAACAACTGAATTGGCTCAGCTCAAGATGAATTCCCGCAAGGTCGCATAAGCGGCCTTGGGGTCATCGCGCCAAGCGCCATGGCCCACGCCGGGGAAGCTCTTGAACTGCGCCCACTCGGGCGGCAAGGCTGCGAAGATTTCGCGCGCATCCTCGGGCGGGCAGACCGGATCCTCCTCCCCCGCCAGCACCAGCACCGGGCATTGCGCGCGCGCCAGGCCGGGCAGCAGTTGCAGCCGCTGCTTTTCACCCGCCACAAAGTGCAAAAGGATCTCTTCCCGCACCCGGGTGCGCGCGGCCGCATTCGGATCGGCCGGCTCGGTGCTGTTGTAGAGCTTGCGGCAGCCCGCCCAGTAGGCCGCCCAAGTGGCCGGATTGGGCGTGCTCCAGAAGGCCTCGGCCAGTTCGCGCGCTTTTGCGCCACCCCGGCGTTCAAAAGCGGCCAGCTTGCGCTCCATGCCCATGTGATGCGAGGTGCTGGACAGAATCACCTTGGCCGCATGACCGGGATGGCGGGCAATGTAGCGCTGGGCCACAAAACCGCCGAAGGACTGGCCCAGCACGATGGGCTTGACCAGGCCCAAGGCATCGCTGAGCCTCACCACATCGTCGGCCCAGGTGTCCAGCGTCCATTCGCTGGATGGCCGCTCATCGCTGCGCCCATGGCCGCGATGGTCGTAGTAGACGATTTGCGCGATATCGGCCAGGCAGGAGAAGCCCGGCTTGAAGGCCGCATGGTCAAAGCCCGGCCCACCGTGCATGCAGATCAGCGTGGGCTTCTCGCGCATCAGGGCGCCATCGGGCACCAGGCCCGGGCCCTCCACATCGACGAATAAACGCACGCCGCCACCAATATCGATACGCATCAGCCACTCCAGCCTTCTTGATTGAGGATCAGGCCCGCAGTATGCCCACGCTGTCGCCTAGATGACCCGCGGGCCGCGGCCGGCCCCACACAATCCGCGGCAGGACAGCCAGCGCCGGAGACAAGCCCGATGAGCCAGCAAAGCCATTACCGCATCTGCCCTCTGTGCGAAGCCTGCTGCGGGCTGGAAATCCGCAGCGAGGGCCAGCGGGTACTCAGCATACGCGGCGCCGAGAACGATGTTTTCAGCACGGGTTTCATCTGCCCCAAGGGCATCAGCCTGAAGGATTTGCACGAGGACCCCGACCGCCTGCGCCAGCCCCTGATCAAGCGCGCAGGCAAGTTTGTGCCCGCCAGCTGGGATGAAGCCTTTGAGGAAGTCGAACGCCGCCTGCTGCCCATCTTGCGCGAGCAGGGGCCGGACGCCGTGGCCGCCTGCATCGGCAACCCCGCGGCCCACAAGATCGGCCTGCTGGCCTATTTCCCCAAGCTGGCGCGCGCCCTGGGCACACGCAATATCTTTTCCGCCTCCACCCTGGACCAGATGCCCAAGCAGCTCAGCTCGGGCCTGATGTATGGCCATTGGCTGAGCATCGCCGTGCCCGATCTGCCGCGCAGTGATCTGCTCATCATCCTGGGCGCCAATCCGCTGGTCAGCAACGGCAGCTTATGGACCGTGCCCGACTACCGCGGCAAGGCCCGCGCGATGCGGGAGCGCGGCGGCCGCATCATCGTCATCGACCCGCGCAAGACCGAAACCGCCCATGCGGCCGACGAGCATCTGCCAATACGCCCGGGCGGCGATGTCTTCCTGCTGCTGGGCATGGTGCACACCTTGTTCGATGAAGGCCTGGTCCGGCTCAAACATCTGGCAGGGCATGTGAAGGGATTGGAAACTCTGCGCGAGGCCGTGCTGGCCTACCCGCCCGAACGCATGGCCTCCGGCTGCGCCATCCCCGCCGAGACGCAGCGCCGCCTGGCCAGAGAGTTAGCGGCCACCGAACGCGCCAGCCTCTACGCCCGCATCGGCAGCTGCACCCAGCGCTTTGGTACGCTCAATAGCTGGCTGGTCGATGTGATCAATATCCTGACGGGCCATCTGGACGCCATCGGCGGCGCCATGTTCCCCAAGGCGGCGGCCTTTGCAGCCAATACCCAGGGGCGGCCGGGCGTGGGCAAGGGCATCAGCACCGGCCGGCGCCGCAGCCGGGTCAGCCAGGCGCCCGAGGTGTTTGGCGAGCTGCCCATCTCCTGCCTGGCAGAAGAGATAGAAACCCCCGGCCCCGGCCAGGTCCGCGCCCTGATCGCCATCGCCAGCAATCCGGTGCTGTCCGCACCCAATGGGCCGCGCATCGCCCGCGCCCTGGATTCGCTGGACTTCATGCTCAGCCTGGACATCTATCTCAACGAGACCAGCCGCCACGCCGATGTGATCCTGCCCGGCCTCTCGCCGCTGGAGGAGCTGCATTACGACCTCGCCTTCCCCCAGCTGTCCTGGCGCAATCAGGCCCGCTACTCCGGCCCGGTGTTCGACAAGCCCGCCGGCCAGCCGGAGGAATGGCAGACCTTGCTGCGCCTGGCCGCCCTGCTCGAAGGCAGGGACTGGCGCGGGGATGTGAACGCCTTGGACGACGAGGCCATCGCCAGCGACCTGCAAGTCCGCATGGCCGAGCAGGCAGGCGCCGTGCTGGCCGCCCTGGCCCCGCTGCGCGGGCCCGAGCGCCTGCTCGATCTGGCCTTGCGCAGCGGCCCTTACGGCGACCAGTTCGGCCGCCGGCCCGAGGGCTTGAATCTGGCCAAGGTGAAGGCCGCGGCAGCGGGCATCGATCTGGGCGAGTTGCAGCCACGCATCCCCGAGCTGCTGCGCACGCCCTCGGGCCAGATCGAGCTGGCCCCGCAACAGCTGCTGGATGATTTGCCGGCCGTCGATGCGGCACTCGCCCTGCCCCTGCCCGCGATGAGCCTGATCGGCCGGCGCGATATGCGCTCGGGCAATAGCTGGATGCACAACCTGCCGGTCTTGGCCAAAGGGCCGGTGCGCTGCACCCTGCTCGTCCACCCCGATGACGCCGCAGGCCTGGGCCTGCGTGAGGGCGGGCGGGCCTGCGTCAGCACGGCGCAGGGCGAGCTGAGCGTCGAGGTCGGCCTGAGTGCCGATCTGATGCGCGGCGTCCTCAGCCTGCCGCATGGCTGGGGCCATGATCTGCCGGGTGTGCAGCTGGCTCTGGCCAGGCAGCGGCCGGGCGCCAACCTGAATGCCTTGCTGGACGACAGGGCCCGCGACCCGCTCTCGGGCAATTCGGTGCTGTCGGGCGTGGCCGTTAGCGTTCGGCCCTTGTAAAACTCGACGCGCTCAGCTCTTGACCCAAGACAAGGAATGAATTAGGCGGCATCACCCGCCTGTGTTAGACTTGGCCGCATAGATACGCACAAGACCGTTTCTTCAAGGTCTTCGATCTGCAGCCCCTCGGCGCATCCATTGCCGCACCAGGGCTCGCTTCAGTTTCAACTCCCCGTTTGACTGTTCTTGAGTGTTTCTGTCCTCGCTGGTCTTTGGCCGCGAGGTGGTTTTTTTATTCGTTCAAAAAGGAACAATCATGACGACATTGCAAACCGGCACCGTGAAATGGTTCGACGACGGCAAGGGCTTCGGCTTCATCACGCCTGAAGACGGCTCCAAGGACCTGTTCGCCCACCACAGCGAAATCCGCAACAACGGCGGCTTCCGCACCCTGGCCGAAAACCAAAAGGTTGAATTCGAAGTCAAGCAAGGCCCCAAGGGTCTGCAAGCTTCGAACATCCGCGCACTGTAATTTGCGCCGGGCAGCGCGGTCGCAAGAGCGCTCTGCCCAAACCCGAAGCCTCAGCTGACGCGTGAGCGTTGGCCGGCCTTCGGCGAGAAGCACCCTCCGGGGTGCTTTGTTTGACTTCCTTGCCCTGCCCAGACCCCCAAGAACAAAGGCAAGCTAGGAAGTATTGAAAGCACTGGCCCCCCAAGCCATGTCCCGTCCGTTCGAGGCCTCGAAGACTCACGGACCGCTGCAGCCGCCATGCTGCCAATCCCTTCGCCAATTCGCATCGGAACCCTCGGTTCGGGTGCACACCTCTCTCTACAAATGCATAAGAAAACAAGCATTGAGGTGGGCAAATATCTTGTCTCACCCATCATCAAAACCCAAGACGACGGCAGCTTTGCGGCCGCGGTTTCCATACGCTCAGGCATCGGCCAGGCCAGTCACGACCGCGTGATGCGCTTCACCCGCCGCTTCCCGACCCAGCGTGCCGCCCTGCGCTATGCCACGGACCAAGGCCTGGCCTGGATCAACGCGCTGCACTGATCGATCGCCCGGCCATCACCCAAGAAGAAGGGCGCCAGAGGCGCCCTTTTCACATTCCATCAAATACTCTGCCTCAGCTCTTGCCGTCCGCAGCCTTGAGCTCCACACCGCCACCCAAGGCCTTGTAGAGATTAACGCCGTTGAGCAGGGCCGCCAGGCGGACCTGCACCAAGGCCTGCTCGGCCGCAAAGCTGGCGCGTTGGGCATCCAGCAACTCCAGGCTGCTGGACGCGCCGTTGTTGTAGCGCAGATCGACCAGGCGCAGGCGCTCGTTCTCGGCCCGGGTCTGGGCGGCTTGCGCCTGCAACTGCTCGGTGAAGGTGGCGCGGCCGGCCAGACCATCGGCCACCTCGCGGAAGGCCTGCTGCACCGCCTTCTCGTACTGGGCCAGGGCAATGCCTTGCGCCGCCTTGGCCGCGTCCAGATTGGCCCGATTGCGACCCGCGTCAAAGATGGGCAGCAGCGCCTGGCCCGACAGCGTCCAGACCGAGTTCTTGAACAAGTCCGACAAAGCCGAGCTGGCCGTGCCGAAATTGCTGGTCAGCAAGATGCTGGGGAAGAAGGCCGCGCGCGCCGCGCCGATATTGGCATTGGCCGCCATCAGCTGGGCTTCGGCCTGCAGGACGTCGGGGCGGTTCACCAGCACTTCGGAAGGCAGGCCGGCCGGCACATCGGCCAGGCTTTGCGCCGCCAGATTCCGGCCGGCCGGCAAAGCCGCAGGCAGGGGCTGGCCCAGCAGCAAGGCCAGCGCGTTTTCATCCTGGGCCTGTGCGCGCCTGGCCTGGGCCAGGGCGGCCAAGCCGGCGGCATGGGCAGATTCGGCCGCCGCCAGATCCAGGGCGGACGCCGCACCTGCCTCGTATTTCAGGCGGATCAGGCGCAGGCTCTCGGCGCGCGTGGCCAGCGTGCCCTCGCCGAGCTTGACCATCTCGCCATCGGCCACCCAGGCCAGATAGGCCGAGGCCAGGCCCGAGACCAGCGAGATCTGCGCCGCGCGCCCGCCCTCGGCCGTGGCCAGGTAGCGGGCCATGGCCGCATCGCTCTGGTTCTTCACGCGGCCGAACAGATCGATCTCGTAAGACGTGATCTGCAAGCCGGCCTGGTAGTTGTTCACCGACTTGCCCGTGCTATCGGGCTGGCGGCTGGCGGCCAGGCCGACACCGACCGTGGGCAGACGGGCAGCATCGGCCACCCGCGCCAGGGCACGCGCCTGCTCCACATTGAGCAGAGCCACGCGCAGGTCGCGGTTGTTCTCCAGCGCCAGCTTGATCAGCTCGCGCAGGCGGGCATCCTGGCCGTAGAAACTCTGCCAGGGCAGCTCGGCTGCCGCCTGGCCTTGGGCGCCGGCAGCCACGGCAGGGCTGACCGGCCAAGCCTGCGCCACCGGCGCGGCGGGCCGCTCGTTCTTGGGCGCCAGGGCGCCACAGGCACTCAGCAGCAATAGTGAGGCCGCAGCGGCCAGGGCTTGCAAAGGGAATCGCTGTTTCATATCAATGAGCCTCCGGACGAGGCGCTGTCGGAGCGGGGCTGCCGATTTGTCGGTGACTGGCCTTGCCAGGCGCGCCCTTGAAGATACGCCGGACCACGTAGAAGAACACCGGCACAAACAAGACGGCCAGCACGGTCGCGGACAACATGCCCGACAGCACGCCGGTGCCGATGGCGCGCTGGCTGGCCGAGCCGGCGCCGGTGGAGAAGTACAGCGGCAGCACGCCCAGAATGAAGGCCATCGAGGTCATGATGATGGGGCGGAAGCGCAGATGACAGGCCTCGAGAATGGACTCCACCAAGCCCTTGCCCTCTTGCTGCAGGTCTTTGGCGAACTCGATGATCAGAATCGCGTTCTTGGCCGACAAGCCGATCACCGTGATCAGGCCCACCTTGAAGTACACATCGTTGGGCATGCCGCGCAAGGTCATGCCCAGCAAGGCACCCAGGATGCCCAGCGGCACCACCAGCAGCACCGACAACGGGATGGACCAGCTCTCGTACAGCGCGGCCAGGCACAGGAAGACGGCCAGCAGCGAGAAGGCCAGCAGAATCATCGCCTGCGAGCCCGAGAGCTTTTCTTCGCGCGACAAGCCGGTCCATTCAAAGCCAATGCCGGCAGGCAGCTGCTTGGCCATCTGTTCCAGCTCCTTCATCACGTCACCGGTGGACGCGCCGGGGGCGGCGTCGCCCGCCAGACGCATGGCCGGGTAGCCGTTGTAGCGCACGGCCTGGGTCTGGCCGGTGATCCAATGGGTGCTGGCAAAGGCCGACAGCGGCACGTTCTTGCCCTGGGCATTGACGGCGTTCAGGCGCAGTATGTCCTCGGGCTGCATGCGCGCCGCGGCATCGGCCTGCACCATCACGCGCTGCAGACGGCCGCCGTTAGGGAAGTCATTGACATAGGCCGAACCCAGCGAGGTGCCAATCACATTGGCGATCGTCTCGTAAGACACGCCCAGGGCATTGGCCTTGTCGCGGTCGATGTCGATCTGCAGCTGCGGAGCGTCCTCCAGGCCATCGGGGCGCATGCCCACGATCTTCTTGTTCTGGCTGGCCATGCCCATCATCTGATTGCGGGCGTTCAGCAAGGCCTCATGGCCCAGATTGGCGCGGTCCTGCAGGCGCAGGGCGAAGCCGGTGGCATTGCCCAGTTCGGGGATGGGCGGCGGGCTCAGCGGGTAGATGAAGGCGTCGCGCACCTGGCCCATCATGGCGCCGAAGGCGCGGCCGGCCAGGGCGCTGGCGCTGTGCTGCGGGCCGACCCGCTCCTCCCAGGGCTTCAGGGGCACGAACACCAGGGCGGCATTCTGGCCTTGGCCGGAGAAGGAGAAACCGATCACGCCGATGGTGGCCTCGACCTCGGGTTGCTTGAGCATGAAGTCTTCCACATGCTTGACGGCGGCCTCGGTGCGGTTGGCCGTGGCACCCGGCGGCAGCTGCACATTGACGATCAGATAACCCTGGTCTTCATTGGGCAGGAAGGAGGTGGGCATGCGCACATACAGCAGGCCCACCACGGCCAGCACCACGCCGTAGACCAGCAGCATGCGGCCGCTGCGACGCAGCAGCTTGGCGACCCAGCCTTCATACCCCTTGGCGGTGCGGGCAAAGCCGCGGTTGAACCAGCCGAAGAAGCCCTTCTTCTCGACATGGTGGCCGGCCTCGACGGGCTTGAGCAGGGTGGCGCACAGGGCCGGGGTCAGGGTCAGCGCCATCAGGGCCGACAGCAGCATGGACGCCACCATGGCCAGCGAGAACTGGCGATAGATATTGCCCACCGAGCCGGCGAAGAAGGCCATGGGCACGAAGACCGAGACCAGCACCACGGTGATGCCGATGATGGCGCCGGAGATCTGCGTCATCGCCTTGCGGGTGGCTTCCAGCGGCGACAAGCCCTCCTCGCTCATGATGCGCTCGACGTTCTCCACCACCACGATGGCGTCGTCCACCAGGATGCCGATGGCCAGCACCATGCCGAACAGCGTCAGCACATTGATCGAAAAGCCCAGAGCCAGCATGGCCGCAAACGTGCCCAGCAAGGCGATGGGCACGACCAGGGTGGGGATCAGGGTGTAGCGCCAGTTCTGCAGGAACAGGAACATCACCAGGAACACCAGCACGATGGCCTCGATCAGCGTCTCCACCACCTGGGTGATGGAGACCTTGACGAACTTGGAGGAGTCGTAAGGGATCTGGTAGACCACGCCTTCCGGGAAGAAACGCTGCAGCTCGGCCATGCGGGCCTTGACGGCGCCGGCCGCCGCCAGCGCATTGCCGCTGGGCGAGAGCTGGATGCCGATGCCGGTAGAGGGTTGGCCGTTCAGGCGCGAGTAGGTGCCGTAGCTCTGGCCGCCCAGCTCGACGCGGGCCACATCCTTCAGGCGCACGGTGGAGCCGTCGGCATGGGCGCGCAGCACGATGTTCTTGAACTGCTCGGTGCTCTCCAGCTGGCCGTTGACCACCACGGTGGCCGACATGGTCTGGCTGCTCAGATTGGGCAGGTCGCCGATCACGCCGGCCGGCGTCAAGGCATTCTGATTGCGGATGGCCGCATTCACCTCGGCCGGGCTCAGCTGAAAGCTCAAGAGCTTGGCCGGATCCAGCCAGATGCGCATGGCACGCTCGGTGCCGAAGAGCTGGGCCTGGCCGATGCCGGGGATGCGCTGCAACTCGGGCACGATGGCGCGGGCGGCGTAGTCACCCAGGGCCACCGGGTCCTTGGAGCCGTCCTTGCTGGACAGGGTCACGAACAAGAGGAAGTTGTTCTGCGCCTTGTCCACCCGCACACCCTGCTGCGTCACCGCAGCGGGCAGGCGCGGCGTGGCGCGGGACAGGCGGTTCTGCACATCCACCTGGGCCAACTCGATATTCGTGCCGGGCTCGAAGGTGACGGTGATGGCGCCCGTGCCATTGGCCTGGGAGACGGACTCCATATAGGCCAGGCCGGGCGAGCCATTGAGCTCCTGTTCGATGACCGAGATGACGCTTTCATCCAGGGTCTTGGCCGAGGCACCGGGATAGGCCACGCTCAAGACCAGGGAGGGCGGCGCCACCTTGGGGTATTGCGAGACCGGCAGATTGGCGACCGCGACGGCACCGAAGACCAGGATGAACAGGGCGATGACCCAGGCGAAGATGGGTCGGTCGATAAAGAAACGCGACATGGTGTCAGGCCTCTGTTAACGAGCGGCGCCGCTGGCGGCCGACGCGACGGGGGCGGGAGCAGCGGCCGCGGCCGGCGACCAAGGCACCGGCGATACCGGCGCACCGGGCACAAACATTTTCTGGAAACCGTCCACGATGACTTGCTCACCCGGCTTCAGGCCGTCCAGCACCACCCATTGATTGCCCTGGGCGTGATCGACCTTGACCATGCGCGGCACCGGCTTGTTGTCCGGCCCCACCAACAGGACGGAATCACCCTGATTGCTGCGCTTGACGGCTTGCTGCGGCAGCAAGATGCCCGCGGGCAGCTCGCCCTGGCTCAAGCGCACCCGCACATACTGGCCGGGCAGCAATTGCTGGCCGGGGTTGGGCAGCTCGGCGCGCAGCGTGACCTGGCCGGAGCTGGCATCCACGCTCAGATCGGTGAACAAGAGCTTGCCGGGCTTGGCCAGCTCGCTGCCATCGTCCAGCACGATGCGGACCTGGGCGGCCTGCTCGCCGGCCGAGCGCAGCTTGCCGGAGTTCAGGGCACGGCGCAGCTGTTGCACCTCGTTGGCGCTCTGGGTGAAGTTGACGTAGACGCTGCCGGTCTGCTGGATCAGGGCCAGCTGGGTGGCCTCGGCGGCGCTGACCAGGGCGCCCTCGGTCACCAGGGCGCGGCCGATGCGGCCGGAGATCGGCGCGCTGACCGCCGCGTAATCCAGGCTCAGCTTGGCCGTCTTGATGGCCGCCTTGGCGGCGGCCACATCGGCTTCGGCCGCCTTGGCCGCCGCCACGGAGGCAATGTATTCCTGCTGGCTGATGGCCTTGCCATCGACCAGGGGCTTGTTGCGTTCGGCCTGGGCCGAGGCCTGGGCCAGATTGGCCTGGGCCTTGATCAGCGTGGCCTGGGCGCTGTCCAGCGCGGCCTGGTAGGGCGCCGGATCGATCTGGAACAGCAGCTGGCCGGCCTTGACCTCGGCACCTTCGGTGAACAAGCGCTTGAGCACCACGCCATTGACCCGCGCGCGCACCTGGGCCGTGCGCTGGGCCTCCACCCGGCCAGGCAACTCGGTCTGCAGGCCGACCGGCTGCAACTCGGCCTTGAGCACGCCCACCTGGGGCGGGGGCGGCATGCCGCCCGGGGCCCCGCCGCCGGCACCGGCCTTGTCGCCGCCGCCGCAGGCCGTCAGGGCCGCTGCCACGGCGATCACCAAGGGGACGAGATAGAGCGCACGCGCGCCCGCACCCAGAGAAGGAGAGGTGGAATTGGGTTTCGATTTCATGCTGAACGCGCTCGCTGGGCTGGAGTGGGTCGATTCTTTGGAATGAGAGAGGCTCTCGGGCATCTTGCTTTGGCTCAAGCCCTCACCGCAAGCCGGCGAAAGCTTTGAATATGGGGGGATGTTGCGAATGAATCTGCCCGGCAGTATATACATACATTCTTGTATGTATGTTAAGGCTGGGTAAAATGAACCACCATGGTCAGAAAAACCAAACAGGAAGCACAAGAAACCCGGATGAGCATCCTCGACGCGGCGGAACAGCTCTTCCACCAGCGCGGGGTGTCCCGCTGTTCGCTGCAAGATATTGCGGCGGCCGCCGGCGTCACCCGGGGCGCCATCTACTGGCATTTCCAGGACAAGGCCGAGCTTTTCCACGCCATGATGGAACGCGCCACCATGCCGCTGGAAGAAGGCATGGCCCCGCCGGAATCCGGCGAGGAACAGGAAGCCATGCCGCTGAGCCTGGTCGAGCTGCGCTGGGGCCTGGTCAATGCCTTCTACACCACCATGCATAACGCGCGCACCCGCCGGGTGTTCGAGATCGCCATGCAAAAAGTGGAATTCAGCGGCGAGATGCAGGCCTTGCAGGAACGCAAGCTGGCCAACCACCGCGAGTGGCGCGACCTCAACCAGGCCGTGTTCGACCACGCCATTCAAGGGGGCCAGCTGCCCGCCTCGCTGGACACCCGCAAGGCCGCCGTCACCCTGGTGGCCCTGGTGGATGGCCTGCTTTACCAATGGATCATGGACCCCTGCTCCTTTGACCTGGTGGATGTGGGCCAGGCGGCGGTCGAGAACTTCCTGAAGGCCTTGAGCCTGCAAGGCCCGGCCCTGCTGCCGCCCATGGGTGCCGAGGAAATCGCCCGCCTGGGCCAGGAAGGGATTTGCCAGCGCCGCGGCGGCGGCAAGCGAATCATCGGCCGACGTTTCCCAAAAAACGAGGGCAAAGCCTGAAAAAGCCACAGGCAAGGCCTGCACAAGGCCTTGGCTTTGACCAGGCCATGCACGGGTTTGTCCCAGACAGGGGACAATCGCCCGCTCCCCCGATTCAAGCCGACCCATTGCGAACGCATAGGGCCGGCGCAGCCAGCCCAAGCCATGCAAGCCCTGACCCCATCGAAATCCGCCAAGACCGCCAAGCCTGGGCCAGGCCATGCCAAAGCCCTGACGGCCTACCGGCCGTTCTGGGCCAAGCGCTTCGGGCCGGCACCTTTCCTGCCCATGAGCCGGGCCGAGATGGAGCAGCTGGGCTGGGATAGCTGCGACATCATCATCGTCACCGGCGACGCCTACGTCGACCACCCCAGCTTCGGCATGGCCGTGATCGGCCGCACGCTGGAGGCGCAGGGCTTCCGCGTCGGCATCATCGCCCAGCCCGACTGGCAGAGCGCCGAGGCCTTCAAGGTGCTGGGCAAGCCGAATCTGTTCTTCGGCGTGGCCGCCGGCAATATGGATTCGATGATCAACCGCTACACGGCCGATCGCAAGATCCGCAGCGACGACGTCTACACCCCCGGCGGTCAGGGCGGCAAGCGGCCGGACCGCGCCACCCTGGTCTACACCCAGCGCTGTAAGGAAGCCTGGAACGAGGTGCCCATCATCATCGGCGGCATCGAGGCCTCGCTGCGCCGCATCGCGCACTACGACTACTGGCAGGACAAGGTGCGGCGCTCGGTGCTGGTCGATTCCAAGGCCGATCTGCTGCTCTATGGCAATGCCGAGCGCGCCATCGTCGAGATCGCCCACCGCCTGGCCGCCCGCCAGCCCGTCGAGAGCATCACCGATGTGCGCGGCACCGCCTTCATGCGGCGCACGAATGACCCCACGGCCGAGGGCTGGTTCGAGCTGGATTCCACCGAGGTGGACCTGCCCGGCCGCGTGGACGAGCACATCAGCCCTTACCAGACGATTGAGCAGACCGCCGAGGACAAGGCCGCCGGCTGCGTGACCGGCCAAGTCAAGGCTGGCGACGGAAGCAAGCCCATCACCATCCACCGCACCGCAGCCAAAGCCCCGCTGGAAGGCAAGATCCAGATGCCGCCGCGCGAGCGCACCGTGATCCGCCTGCCCGCCTACGAGCAGGTCAAGAGCGACGCCGTGCTCTACGCCCACGCCAACCGCGTCCTGCACCTCGAAACCAACCCCGGCAATGCGCGCGCCCTGGTGCAGCGCCATGCGGACCGCGATGTCTGGATCAACCCGCCGCCCATCCCGCTGACGACGCCGGAGATGGACCATGTCTTCGACCTCAACTACGCCCGCGCCCCGCATCCCAGCTATGCCGACGCGAACGGCAGCCACGACGGCGAGACCAAGATCCCGGCCTGGGAGATGATCCGCTTCAGCGTCAACATCATGCGCGGCTGCTTCGGCGGCTGCACCTTCTGCTCCATCACCGAGCATGAGGGCCGCATCATCCAGAGCCGCAGCGAGGACTCGGTGATCCGCGAAATCGAGGAGATGCGCGACAAGGTCAAGGGCTTCACCGGTGTCATCTCCGACCTCGGCGGCCCCACGGCCAATATGTACCGCATCGGCTGCAAAAGCCCCGAGATCGAAGCCGCCTGCCGCAAGCCCAGCTGCGTCTACCCCGGCATCTGCCAGAACCTCAGCACCAGCCACGACCCGCTGATCAAGATGTACCGCCGCGCGCGGGCCTTGAAGGGCGTCAAGAAGATCCTGATCAGCTCGGGCCTGCGCTACGACCTGGCCGTGCAATCGCCCGAGTATGTGAAGGAGCTGGTCACCCATCACGTAGGCGGTTACCTCAAGATCGCCCCCGAGCACACCGAGGACGGGCCGCTGACCAAGATGATGAAGCCCGGCATCGGCACTTACGACCGCTTCAAGAAGATGTTCGACGCCGCCAGCGAGGAAGCCGGCAAGAAGCAGTACCTGATCCCCTACTTCATCGCCGCCCACCCCGGCACCTCGGACGAGGACATGATGAATCTGGCCGTCTGGCTGAAGAGCAACGGTTTCCGCGCCGACCAGGTGCAGACCTTCTACCCCAGCCCCATGGCCACGGCCACGGCCATGTACCACTCCAACAAGAACCCGCTGAAGAAAGTCACCCGCGACAGCGAGAGCGTGGACATCGTGCGCGGCGAGCGCCGGCGCCGCCTGCACAAGGCCTTTTTGCGCTACCACGATGCCAATAACTGGCCCGTGCTGCGCGAGGCGCTCAAAACCCTGGGCCGTGCCGACCTGATCGGTAACGGCAAACACCATCTGATCCCGAGCTACCAGCCCATCACCGACGGCAGCTACGAAAGCGCTCGCCGCAAAAACTCCACGCCCACCGGCGCCAAGACCTCGCTGGCCCAGCGTGGCCAGCCGCTCAGGGGCCAGATCCTGACCCAGCACACCGGCCTGCCGCCACGCGACAACGGCTCACGCCCGGCCCGCGCCGAGCGCGCCATGCCCGTGGGAGCGCCACGCGCCGCCTCATCTGCCGGCCCACGCAGCAGCGTGCACAGCGCCAACAAGGCGACCGCCGGCCTGCGCAGCAAGCCCAGCGGCAAACGCTAAACAGGGTTTTGGGGCGGGGCTTGCGAGTCCGACCCGGGATCGCCGCCCTTGGCCTGCGTCAGCTCGCGCAGCAAGCCGGCCAGCCGCAGGCCCAGCTGGGCAAAACCCAGCCAGCGCGCCAGGCGGCCGGATGCGGCGCCCGGACCTTTTTTGAGGCCCCGCAGCAACAGGCCGGCCCCTGCCGCACCGCCGGCCAAACCCCACCAGCCCAGGGGCTGGCGGAAGACTTGCGCCTCGCGGCGGATCTCTCCACGTAACTCGATATTGCGCAGGCGCAGGGCCAGTTCGCGCTGCTTGAGTTCGGCCAATTCTTGTTTGAACATGGTTCAGTCCCCCAGCGCTGCACGGTCACGCGCCAATTCGGCCATGCTGCCCGCGAAGGCTCCACCCTTCTGGCTCAGGCTGCGGCTGGCTTTGTTCCAGCAATACCAGGCCAAAGCAAAATAAGCGGCGGCCATCAGCAAGGCGCACAACCAGCGCCAGGCCTCGGGGCTCAGCAGCAGCAGGCCGGCGCTCAGCAGGCCCAGGCCGGCAATCGCCAGCAGCAAGGCCATCAAGGTCTGGGCCAGCGCGGCAAACAGGCGCAGCTTCTCGGCCTCCAGCTCGATGGAAACCAGCTCCACCCGGTTCTGCAACAGCTCCAGGCCATGCTGCCCCAAGCGCCGCAGGCTGGCGCACAGACCCGGCTCCGTCTGCTGCGCCTGACTTGATCTTTGCTCTTCGCCCATGCCCACCCCCAAAAATTGAAAACTGTTGCGCTCTTGTACGGATCAAGCGAGCGGCAAATCGTTTATAACCGAGCACTCCGTCGCTTGAATGCGGCGAAGACGCCACCGCGAGCATGGCGATGTCGGAAAGAATCGAATACCCTTGCACCATTGTCAATCTATCGGCTGGAGCATAGCCCCCCCCATGCAAGAGACACACAGTCCGATGCGCTCTGAGACCCAGGGTGATGACGATTTGCTGGAATTCCTGGATGGCCCGGAACCGAGCGAACAGGATCTTGCCGCTCTCGGCAAGCCCTGGCGCATCCTGATCGTCGATGACGATAGTGACGTTCACAAGGCCACCGAGCTGGCCATGCAAGGCCTTTTGGTGGAAGGCTTGCCGCTGAGTTTTCTGCATGCCAGCTCCGCCACCGAAGCCCGTTATGTGCTGGCCCACGAGACCGACCTCGCCGTCGTGCTGCTGGATGTGGTGATGGAGTCGGAGGACTCGGGCCTGCAACTGGTGCGTTATATCCGCGACGATCTGCAGCTGGCCTCCATCCGCATCGTGCTGCGCACCGGCCAACCCGGCTATGCCCCCGAGATCGAGACGGTGCAGGCCTATGACATCAACGACTACAAGACCAAATCCGAGCTGACCCGCACCCGGCTCTACACGGTGCTGACCGCCGCCATCCGCTCCTACCGCCAGATCTGCTCGCTGGAAGCCAACCGGCGCGGCCTGGAAATGATTGTCGAGGCCAGCACCGAGCTGAGCCGCTTGCGCGGCCTGCAGCGCTTCTCCGAAGGCGTGGTCACGCAGATCTGCGCCATGCTGGGCATCCTGCCCGAGGGCCTGGTCTGCGCCCAGGTCGGCAATGAGGCCAGCAGCGATATGCGTATCGTCGCCGCGGCCGGCCAGTACAGCGGCCTCACAGACTGCCCCCTGGCCAGCGTGCCGATTGCCTCGGTGCGTGAACCCCTGCAGCGCTGTCTGGAGGCACGCGAGAGTATTTACGAAGACGGCACCTGCCTCTACTTCGGCCTCTCCAACGGCCGGCCCATGGCGGCCCTGGTGGATGTGGGTCGCAAGCTGGGTGAGCTGGATCAGCGCCTGCTGCGTGCCTTCTGCGCCAATATCTCGGTGGGCCTGGAAAACGTCGTGCTCTACAGCCAGTTGCTGGACCAGGCCTATAACGACCAGTTGCTGCGCCTGCCCAACCGCAACCGCTTTGTCGAGCTGCTGGACAAAAACCTCAAGGATCCGGACGGCATCACCCTGGCCTTGATCGATATCGACGATTTCTCCGACATCAACGATGCCTTCGGCCATCATTTCGGCGATCAAGTCCTGCAGGCCGTGGTCGTGCGCTTGGGTGGCAGGCTGGGCTTCAACACCGCCATGGCGCGGGTCGGCGCCGATACCTTCGGCCTGCTGGGCCCCAGCCAACAGGTCTGTGCAGACGCCATTCACGCCGTTTTCAGCGAACAGTTTTCGGTGGCTGGCGAGCGCCTGCAGCTCTCGGCCACCACCGGCCTGGTGCGCCTGCAAGACTCGACCGCCGTCGGCTCGGAGCTGCTGCTGGATGCGCAGATTGCGCTCAAGCAGGCCAAGGCGCAGCACCGCGGCTCCTCACAATACTTCTCTTCGGCCATGGGCACCGACGCGCGCGAGCGCTTCAAGCTGCTCAAGGGCTTGCGGGCCGGCTTCGAGGAGAACCGCCTCTTCGTGGTCTACCAACCCCAGGTGGAACTGGAGAGCGGCCGCAGCATCGGCGCCGAGGCCTTGCTGCGCTGGCGCACCGAGGAGGGCAATTTCGTCCCGCCCGATCAGTTCATCCCGCTGGCCGAAAAATCCGGCCTCATCATCAGCATCGGCGAATTCGTGCTGCGCACCGCCTGCCACCAGGTCAAACGCATGCTGGAGCTGGGCTACCCCGACTTCCGCATGTGCGTGAACGTCTCACTGGCACAGTTCCGTCACCCTGATTTCATCGCCACCTTGCAGCGCGCTCTGCGCGACATCGGCATCAACGGCCACAATCTGGAACTGGAAATCACCGAATCCATGGCCATGGAGGACACCGAGCTGGTGATGCATGTGCTGGCCGAGATCAAGCGCTGCGGCATCACCGTGGCCATCGACGACTTCGGCACCGGCTTCTCCTCGCTCAGCCATCTGCGCCAGTTGGACGTGGACCGGCTCAAGATCGACCGTGCCTTTGTGCGCGAGGCCCAAAGCTCGACGGCCGGCTCCACCATCGCGCAAATGGTCATCAATCTGGGCCGCGGCCTGGGCCTGACCGTGATCGCCGAAGGCATCGAAGGCGAAGAGCAGCGCCAGCAACTGCTGGCGCTGGGTTGCCACGAAGGCCAGGGTTATCTCTTCGCCCGCCCCATGGCTGCCGATCAGCTGGAGCAGTGGATGGAGCAGCAGACCCAGCCCGGCTGAGCTGAGCGGCGCTGAGCCCTGGTCTTAAAACCCGCGACTGAGGCTCAGGAACAGCTCGGGCTGCAGGCGCCGCTGGACCAGCGGGCTGTTGGCGGCATCGCCGCGCAGCTGCTGCACGGCCAAGCGACCTTGCAACTGCCAGTCGGCGTCCCATTGGTAGTGAGCCCGCGCAAACAGGCCCAGATTCTTGACGCCCGAGCCCAGGGTGTAGATCGACTGGCCCGTGGCCTGCGCTTGTGCGGCATTGATGCCCAGCAAGGTATTGGCCAGCTTGGCATCCATCCATTGCGCCGACACCCCCGCCGCCAAGGCCAGGCCCGGCGCGGCGACCAGGCCGTAGCCGGCCTCCATCTGCAAGGAACTGCCCTGCTCCGCCGGCTTGCCCCATGAATTCAAACGCCCCAGCCGGGTGCTGCTGATCCACTGCATCACCCAGGGGCCGTGACTGAGTTCGGCACTGATGCGCAGTGCGGGCGCCAGCTTGATCTCATCGAGCTTGGCAAAGCGCTCCGGCAAGTCCTGGCTGCGGCGCAGATACAGATCAGGCAGGAGCGAGGCGCCCAGACGCAGACCAGGCAAGACCTGACCCTCCACCCCAAGGCCATGTACCGTGCTGATGAAGAAACGCTCGCGGTAGCGCGACTCCAGCAGCGGCACCGGCAGGGCCCAGAATCGATCCGAGCCGGGGTATTTGGGGAAGGCCGCGAAACCCACGCCCCAGCGATGGGTCCAGGAGCTCTCGCCCGCCTCCTTGGATGCGAGCTCGTTGGAGGTCTTTGATGGGGGCGCAGTCTGGGCTTGCGCACTCAGCTGGCAGGCACTCAGTAACATCAGGCCGACGATGGCAAGAATTTTCATGGGGTCACTCTCGGGAATTGGAGAAAGGTCAATATGGCGCGCACAGGGCGGCTCAAACTTCGATCACATCGTTGTTGGCGCCGGCCTTGCTGACCCGGGTCTTGAAACCGCGCGGCACATAGACGGTGTTGCCGCTGCCGCTGAAATCGATGTGCTGGATGCTGGCGCCGGGCTTGACGCGTATGGTGTTGTTGAAGCCCGTGATCAGCAGCTTGGCCACCGTGTTGTTGGCGGCGACGGAGACCTCGTTGCGGGCGCCGCTGATCTCGACGTCGTAGAGGCCGGTCTTGTCGATATTGACGCTCAAGCCCAGGCCATCGATCAGGTAGCGCCCGTCCTCTTCGGAACTGCCGCCACAGGCGCTGAGCAGACCCAGCATGCAGATCAGACTCAGCGACACCAGGCGACGGCGGCCGGATAAAAATCGTTTCATGGCAAACACAGGGAGTGGAAGAACGGTGCGCAGTCTGCGGCCGGGCAAATGAAGGCTGCATGAAGCGGCCACGAGGCCCAAATGAAGGCTTGATGAAGCCTGCTCCGGCCCGCTCGCCCAATGGCCAGCACACACTTCTAGAATCCGCCGCTGCAATCAGTAACAGCGTTTCTAGACGCATCCACGAACACGGCCCCGCATGCCCAACATCCTTCTTGTTGAAGACGATATTCCCCTGGGCACCTCGCTGCAGCGGGTGCTCACCATGGCCGGCTACCAGGTGGTCTGGCTGCGCAATGGCGGCGACGCCAGGCGCTTTCTGATCACCACCGACTACGCCCTGCTGCTGCTGGACATCGGCCTGCCCGACGAGCTGGGCCTGGATCTGCTGGCCTGGTTCCGCCAGCTCGGGCGGGCCATGCCGGTGATGATGATCACCGCGCGCGACAGCGTGGGCGAGCGGGTGCTGGGCCTGGACGCGGGTGCCGACGACTATCTGGGCAAGCCTTTTGCGATGGAGGAGCTGCTGTCCCGCGTACGCGCCCTGCTGCGCCGCAATAGCGGCCAGGCCAGCAATGTCTGGCAGTTGGGTCCGCTGAGCATAGACACCAGCCGGCGCCGCGTTTGCTTGAGTGGGCAGGAGGTCAAGCTCTCGGTGCGCGAGTACGAAATCCTGCTGGCCCTGGCCGCCGAGCCCGGCCGTGTGCTGACGCGCGCCCAGATCGAAGCCAGCCACAGCATTGCCGACACTCTGGACAGCAATGCCACCGATGTGCATGTCTGCAAGCTGCGCAAAAAACTCGGCAATGCCTGGATAGGCACGGTGCGCGGCGTGGGCTATGTGCTGGATCTGCCGGCCGCCGAAGAATGCCCGGTGCAGCCGGTATGAAGGCCGGGCAGCGGCCGGGCCCGCATCCCTCGCTGATCTCGCGGCTGATCGCCTGGCAGGCCCTGGCCCTGGTGCTGGCCTGGCTGGTGCTCGCGGCCCTCATCAGCTGGCAGGCCTTGCAGGGCGACCGCAGCACGGTACAGGCGCGCCTGCAGCAGCAGGCCCGCATCCTGGCCGAGGCCGCCAGCGCCAATGCCGCGGCCGGGCCGGCGCTGCACAACAGCTTGCGCCTGACGGAGCAAGCCCTGCTGCAGGCCAGCAGCCGCGATCTGCTGGGCGCCGCCGGTGCGCCCATCTATCAGGTCTGGAGCCGCGAGGGCCGCCTGCTTTACCGCAGCGCCGGTGCGCCTGAGCAGGCCCTGGCCGCCCTGGCCGAGGCCGAAAGCCAGAGCCACCATGATGGCCAGGCCTGGCGGGTACTCAGCCTGGCGGACAGCCAGGGCCGGCTGTGGTTGCAGGTGGCCGAGGCCGAGACGCTGAGCCTGGCCGCCGTGCTGCCGGTGCTGGCCAATGTGCTAACGGGCCAGCTGGGCGTCTTCCTCTGGCACGGCCTGGTGATCTGGTTTTCGGTGCGCAGCGGCCTGGCGCCGCTGCGCCAGCTGGCGCAGCGCATCTCGCAACGCCGCTCCGGCGACCTGGCACCTCTGCGAGTGGACCGCCTGTATGCCGAGACGGCGCCGGTGCTGAAGGAACTCAACGAGCTGCTGGCCCACGAAGCCCAGCGCCTGGAGGCCGAACGCCGCTTCCTGGCCGACGCCGCGCATGAGCTGCGCACACCGCTGGCCGCCGTCAACGCCCAGGCCCATTTGCTGCTCAGCGAACAGGATGGGCAGGCCAGGCAGGGTGCCGCCACCGCCCTCAGGCAGGGCATTGCACGGGTTTCCCATCTGCTGAGCCAGTTGCTGAGCCTGGCCCGTGCCGAGGCCCAGCAAAGCCCCTGGACCCCCAGCCGGCTGGACGCCGCCGACCTGCTGCGCGCCCGCGTTGCCCTGCTGGCCGGCCTGGCCAGGCCGCGCGGCATCGAGCTGTCGCTACAAGCGCCCGAGCAGTTGCTGTTCTGCCTGGAGCGCGAGGGGTTCTGCTCCATCGTCGACAACCTGATCGACAACGCCATCCGCTACACCGCCCCGGGCGGCCGGGTCGAGGTGAGCCTGGAGGCCGATGGTGATGCGCTGATTTTCAGCGTTCGCGATGACGGGCGCGGCATTCCCGAGGCCCAGCGCGAACAGGTGTTCGAGCGCTTCTACCGCATCCCTGGCAATAGCGAGCAGGGCACGGGCCTGGGCCTGGCCATCGTCAAGCGCGTGGCCGACCGCATGCAGGCCGAACTGGACTTTGTGGCCGGCCTGGGCGGCCGCGGCATCGGCCTGCGCCTGCGTCTGCCCGCGGGCAGTGGCGCAGGCGCTTGAGCCAGGCTTGATGTGGAAGTGCTCCAGGATCCGGGGCGCTGCCCCGCATCATGGAACTTAGCGCCGGGCGATCAGCATGCCCAGCAGCAGGCCCACACCGGCGGCGACGCCGATGGACTGCCAAGGGTTCTCATGCACATAGGCATCGGTGGCGCGGCCGGCGGCCTTGGCTCTTTCGACGGCCGCATCCTGCAGCTCGGCCAGATTGTGCTTGGCCCGGTCCAGGCTGGCCTGCACCTTGGCGCGCAGCTCGGAGGCCCCCTCGCCCGCCGAGCCCGCCGTGGCACGCAAAAGGCTTTCGGCCTCGGCCACCACGGCATGCAGATCGGCCATCAAACGGTCCTTGGAAACGGTGTTGATTTCATTCATGGGGATCACTCCTTGAGCTCTTGTTGAAGAAAGCCGGCCCAGGGCAAAGCCCGGCGCCTTGCGGGCCGGCCAGGATGCATGCGCCGAGCCGACCATAACCCAGCTCAGGCCAAAAGACTATCTGGGGGCAGATAGGCATATCCCAAGTCCCGCGCCACGGCTTCATACGTGATATGGCCCTGGGCCACGTTCAGGCCGGCGCGCAGATGGGGGTTGTCCTTGAGCGCCTGCCGCCAGCCCTTGTCGGCCAGGGCCACTGCATGGCCTATGGTCGCGTTATTGAGGGCGAAGGTGGAAGTGCGCGCCACGGCGCCGGGCATATTGGCCACGCAGTAGTGCACGACGCCGTCGACCACAAAGGTCGGCTCGGCATGGGTGGTGGCATGCGAAGTCTCGAAGCAGCCCCCCTGGTCGATCGCCACGTCCACCACCACCGCGCCCTTCTTCATGCGCGCGATCAGGGCACGGCTGACCAGCTTGGGCGCGGCCGCGCCCGGGATCAGCACACCGCCAATCACCAGATCGGCCGCCAGCACCGCCTCCTCCACGCTCGCCACATTGGAGTACTGGGTGGCGATGCGGTTGCCGAACACCAGATCCAGCTGGCGCAGACGGTCCACGTTTTTGTCCAGCACGGTAACGCGGGCGCCCATGCCCACCGCCATCTGCAAGGCATGGGTGCCGACCACGCCGCCGCCCAGAATCACCACATGGGCCGGGGCGACGCCGGGCACGCCGCCCAGCAGCACGCCCATGCCGCCCTTGCTTTTTTCCAAATGGGCCGCACCGGCCTGGATGGACATGCGCCCCGCCACCTCGCTCATCGGCGCCAGCAGGGGCAGGCCGCCGCCGGGGCCGGTGACGGTCTCGTAAGCGATGCAGATGGCACCGCTCTTGACCAGGGCCGCCGTCTGCTCGGGGTCGGGAGCCAGGTGCAGATAGGTGTAGAGGATCTGGCCCGGGCGCAGCATGGCGCATTCCTGCGGCTGCGGCTCCTTGACCTTGACGATCATCTCGGCCTGGGCAAACACCGTGGCCGCGTCGGGCGCCAGCGTGGCGCCGGCCGCCGCATAGTGCTCGTCCAGCAAGCCGATGGCGGCACCCGCCCCCGTCTGCACCAGCACCGAGTGCCCGCGCGCCGTCAGCTCGCGCACGCTGGCGGGCGTCAGGCCCACGCGGTACTCATGGTTCTTGATTTCCTTGGGGCAACCTATCTGCATGCTTGTCTCCTTGGCGCTGCGGCCCTTGCTTGTTAGGAGGCTGATTTGTACGACTAGCGCCCAATTATGTGAAGCAGCATCTGCACCGCTTCAGCGGCATAAGGGAAACTGATGTGCGGCCGGCCCGACGTGGCATGCACACTGGCGCCATCAGCCAAGGAGTCTGCTCATGAAACCAGCCAAGATCCTCGTCGCCCAGGGGGGAGGCCCCACCGCCGTCATCAACCAGTCCCTGGTGGGCGTGGTGCTGGAGGCGCGCCGCCAGGCCCGGGTCGAGGCCGTCTACGGCGCCTGGCACGGCATGCGCGGCATCCTCAACGAGGACTTCGTCGACCTGGGGCAGGAAACCAGCCACAACCTGGAACTGGTGGCCGGCACGCCCTCCTCCGCCCTGGGCTCCACCCGCGACAAGCCCGACGCCGCCTACTGCCGCCAGATCTTCCAGGTGCTGCAGGCCCACGGCATCAGCCACTTCTTCAATATCGGCGGCAACGACTCCTCCGACAGCGTGCGCATCGTCAGCGAGGAGGCAGTCGCCGCTAACTACCCATTGCGCTGCATCCATATTCCCAAGACGATAGACAACGATCTGGTGGAAAACGACCACACGCCCGGCTTTCCCTCGGCCGCCCGCTTCGTCGCCCAGGCCTTTGCCGGTGCCAACCTCGACAACGCCGCCCTGCCCGGCGTCTACCTGGGCGTGGTGATGGGCCGGCACGCGGGCTTTCTGACGGCGGCCGCGGCCCTGGGCAAGAAGTTCCCCGACGATGGCCCGCACCTGATCTATCTGCCCGAGCGGGTGTTCGAGCTGGAGCGCTTTCTGGCCGATGTGAAGCTGATGTACGAGCGCCACGGCCGCTGCGTCATCGCCGTCTCCGAGGGCATACACGATGCCGCCGGCGAGCCCATCCTGGCCCAGCTGGCGCCCCAGTTGGAGCGCGATGCCCACGGCAATGTGCAGCTTTCCGGCACCGGCGCCCTGGCCGATCTGCTCTGCGAACAGATCAAGTCCCGCCTCAAGATCAAGCGGGTGCGCGGCGACACCTTTGGCTATCTGCAGCGCAGCTTCATCGGTTGCGTGTCGGACGTGGACCAGCGCGAGGCCCGCGAGGTGGGCGAGAAGGCGGTGCAGTTCGCCTTCCACGGCCATCGCGACGGCTCGGTGGCCATCAAGCGGGTGGGCAATTACTCGGTCGATTACGAACTGTTACCCCTGGCCGCCGTGGCCGGCAAAACCCGGGTGATGGAGGACGCCTTCATCGCCGCCAGTGGCACCGATGTGACCGATGCCTTCCGGCTTTATCTGCGCCCCCTGCTGGGTTCGGGCATGCCCGACGCCTTCCGCCTGCGGCCCAATCCGGTGGCCAAGATCCTGCACCCCGCTGGCGTTTGACAAAGCCATCATCCCAAACAAGGGCCTGCAGAGGCACGAGGAGGAATTAGACTGAGCCCCTCACTCCCTCAGGGATTGCCATGAAAAATTTCAATACGCCATTTTTTGCCCGTGGCCTGGCCGCCTGCGCCCTGGCCTTGCTGGCCTGCGGTGTGGCCCAGGCCGACGAAGGCATAGGCCGTGTCAAACGCCTCAGCGGCCAGGTCAGCCTGGACCGTGCCGGCCAGACCCTGCCCGTGCAGGTGGGCATGGTGCTGCAGCAGGGCGACCGCCTGCGCACCGGCGCCGACGGCGCGGCCGGGCTCACGCTCAACGACGACACCTTGCTGACCGCCGGGCCTAACAGCAGCCTGCTGCTGAGCGCCTTCAGCTTCAACCCCACCACCCACGAGGGCGGTATGAACGCCACCCTCGCGCACGGCAGCCTGCACGTGGTCAGCGGCCTGATCACCAAAAAGGCGCCCGACAAGGTAACGTTCAAGGCCCGCAGCGTGGTGCTGGGCGTGCGCGGTACCGAATTCATCATCGACGCCCCCGGAGACGAGAGCTGATGCCCGCCTTGACCTTTTCTCTCAAGTCCGCCCTGGCCGCGGCCCTGCTGCTGGGCCTGCTGGGCTGCCAGACCCCGCGCGAGCGGGTGATCCTCCTGCCCAAGGCCGATGGCAGCCCCAGCGGCGTGGTGACGGTGCAGTCCAAGACCGGCGCCAGCCTGCGCCTGGACCAAAGCTATGCCCAGGTGGATGCGGGCACGGCCGGTGAACTCAAGCCCGGCCAGAGCAATGCCGAGACGGTGCAAAAAGAGTACGGCAGCCTGCTCGCCATGCAGCCCGCCAAGCCGCGCAGTTTTGTCGTTAACTTCAGCAGCAACTCCAACGAGCTGACGGTGGAGACCGCGCCCATCGTGGCCCTGGTGCGCGAGGCCCTGACGGCGCTCCAGGGCGGCGAGCTGGTCGTCATCGGCCACACCGACCGGGTCGGCAGCTTGGAGGCCAACGACAAGCTCTCCCTGGTGCGTGCCGAAACGGTGCGCGAGTTGCTGGTGCGCCAAGGCATCCCGCGCGAAAAGATCACCGTGGTCGGCCGCGGCGAGCGCGAGCCCCTGGTGGCCACCGCCGATGAGGTGGCCGAGGCGCGCAACCGACGTGTCGAAATCAAGCTCCGCTAACAAGGCGCGCAGCCGATCCTACAAAGTCCTGGCCTGGCTGCGCTGGCTGGGCGGCAGCGCCCTGCTGCTGCTGCTGCTGGCGCATGCCACCCACTACCTGACGCTGGCGCCGGTACAGGCACTGGACCGTTACCTCTACGACGCCCGCCTGGCCCTGCTGGCGCCCACCAAGCCCGACCCGCGCATCGTCATCGTCGACATCGACGAGCGCGCCCTGGCCGAGCATGGGCGCTGGCCCTGGCGCCGCGGCCTGATCGCCGAGCTGATCGAGACCAGCTTCAAGGACCAGGGCGCCCTGCTGCTGGGCCTGGACCTGATCCTGGCCGAGGCCGACGAAAGCTCCGGCCTGCTGGCGCTCGAACGCCTGGAGGCCGGCCCCTTGCGCGCCAACGCCGCCTTCGCCGATCAGCTCGCCCTGCTGCGCCCCAAGCTGGACGAAGACGGTCGCCTGGCCCAGGTGATGCAAGCGCATCCGGTGGTGCTGGGCTTTTATTTCTCGGCCGGCAGCGACTCCGCCCGCAGCGCCGCCCTGCCCGCCCCGGCCATGGCCGCCTCCAGCCCCGCCCTGCAGGCCCTGCCCGGCTGGGAAGGCCATGGCGGCAACCTGGCCCGGCTGCAGGCCGCCGCCGGCCAAGCCGGCTTTCTGAACGCGGTGGCGGACGAAGACGGCATCACCCGCCGCAGCCTGCTGCTGGCGCGCCAGGACGGTGGCGTCTACGCCTCCCTGCCCCTGGTGCTGGCCCAGACCCTGCTGGGCACCAGCAGCATGCAGCCCCCCATGCAAGCCCTGTACGCCGCAGACGGCCACTGGCTGGGCCTGCAACTCAACACGCCGCGCGGCCCCCTGGCCCTGCGCAGCGACGCCGAGGGTGCGGCCCTGATCCCCTTCCGCGCCGCCAGCGGCGACTACGCGCACTACTCCGCCGCCGATGTGCTGGCCGGCCGCCTGCCACCGGACGCCCTGCGCGGCCGCATCGTGCTGCTGGGCAGCAGCGCACCCGGCCTGCTGGACCAGCGCGCCACGCCCTTGCAACCCTCCTACGCTGGCGTGGCCGTGCATGCCAGCATGCTCAGCGGCATCCTGGACGGCCGCCTGGCCCACACGCCCGACCATGCGCCCCTGATGGAAGTGGCCTTGCTGCTGCTGATCGGCCTGCCCCTGCTGCTGGCCTCGCCGCGCATGAGCCTGGCGCAAAGCGCGGCCCTGCTGGCCGGCCTGTTGCTGGGCCTGCTGGCGCTCAATCTCTGGGCCTGGCAAGGCTGGCACGAGGCCTGGCCCCTGGCCGGACCCTTGTGCCTGCTGGCGGGCATGGCCACCTTGCAACTGGTCATCGCCAACTTCGGCGCCCGCGGTGCGCGCCGGCAACTGACGCGCTTGTTCGGCCACTACCTGCCCCCCGCCCTGGTCGAGGAGATGAGCCGCAGCCCCGAGCGCTACACCATGGCCAGCCGCAGCGCCCAGCTGACCGTCATGTTCGTCGACGTCAAAGGCTTTACCGGCTTGTCCGAACACCTCAAGCCCAGCGAGCTGGCCGAGCTGATGAATGAATACTTCACGGCGATGGCCGGCGTCA
Organism: Roseateles oligotrophus; assembly: GCF_014204525.1. Taxonomy (GTDB): domain Bacteria; phylum Pseudomonadota; class Gammaproteobacteria; order Burkholderiales; family Burkholderiaceae_C; genus Paucibacter_A; species Paucibacter_A oligotrophus_A. Next base: position 222,475 of record NZ_JACHLP010000006.1, on the reverse strand, counting down.
TCGGCCGCCATCGCGGCACGCTGGACAAATTCATGGGCGACGCGGTGATGGCCTTCTGGGGCGCCCCCCTGGCCGACGCCCAGCACGCCCGCCACGCCGTGGAGGCGGCCCTGGCCATGCATGAACGCCTGAGCGAGCTGAACCTGCGCTTCGCCGCCCGCGGCTGGCCCCGCCTGGCCATCAGCATCGGCATCAACACCGGCCATATGGTGGTGGGCGATCTGGGCTCGCGCCAACGCCGCGCCTACACGGTGCTGGGCGACGCCGTCAACCTCGCCGCCCGCCTGCAAGCCCTGTGCGCCGAGCGCGGCGCTGGCATCCTGATCGGTGCCAGCACCCAGACCGCCATCGCCAAAGATTCCAGCCACTGGCCGCTGAGCCGCCCCTGCGAAAGCCTGGGCGAGGTCCATGTGCGCGGGCGCGAGGCGCCGGTTGAAGTATTCCAGCTGTAGCATGCCTGCTCGCAGATTCACCCACCGGAGCACCCACCATGTCGATGAAAAACCCACCGGCCGGCTGGCCGCGCCTGAGCAGCACCCTGTTCTACGACAAGGCCGAAACCGCGATTGACTGGTTGGTCGAGGCCTTCGGCTTCGAGATCGCCCTGAAGGTGATGAGCCCCGACGGCAGCCATGTGCTGCACAGCCAGCTGATGTTCGGCGAGGCGCTGATCATGGTGGGCGAAGGCGGCGCCCACCGCGAGCCCAAGTTCGGCATCCCCTGCCGCAGCCCCCTGCAGCTGGGCGGCGCCAACAGCCAATGCCTGATGCTGTTTGTTGACGATGTCGACGCCCACTGCGAACAAGCCCGCGCCGCGGGCGCCGAAATCATCGCCGAGCCCACGCTGCACGACTACGGCCCCGAGTACTGGGCCGACCGCAGCTACGGCGCCAAAGACCCGGACGGACATATGTGGTGGTTCACGCAGAGGGTGCGGGATCCGGCTTGAGGGCTGGGTGAGAGCTGGTTTTGGTGCTAAGTGGCCAGTTTGAATACGGAGGCATGATTCGGTGGCTTTGCGCCAAAAGCCGAAGTACATCTCCAGGGCTGACGGTCAGCATGACCAAAGGCGCGGCCAGAAACCGTGTCGACTGGGTTTCATGGCGCAATCCCTTCGGCACAGGCGGGAAGCAAGCGGTTCGCTACTGGCGACAGCGCCCCGTCCATTTCAGCGCGGAAGGAGTGGCGCCACAAACGCCAAGGCGGCCCTCAGATTCTCGTGAGCCAGCTGACGCATCTCCTGCGACAGAGGGACCGGCAGATCCTCCTGCATTGCAGCCATCCAGAACCGTTCAGCCGCTGCGGCCGCGCGTGCCCACACCTCGGGCTGGGCACCGATGGCGCCGACCTTCGGCTCGATGGGAGTCAGGTCCGGGTCCACCCCGCCGCCTAACGAGGCGTAGCGCATCGGGAGGATGTCGTAGGCCGGCGCGACGCCTTGGTATTCACCATCCTCGCGGATGAGCAACGAGATGTTCTCGAAGTGCCGGTCATTGTTGCCAATGAGCTCGCTGAAGGCGGCCATGACATCGATGTTCCTCGCATCTTCGGCGGTGAGGTAGCGCTTTTGCTCGCAGCGTGCTGCGAACTCGGACCAGGTATCCCTCATCCCGAAGAACTCGTCGTCGACGGAGCCGGCTGAAAGCATGCCGACTCGGCCATTCAAGTCGATGCGGTCGAAACGCTGCACTTCCAGGAAAACATAGTCGCCTCCTGCAAGCAACTGAGTGCTGCTCGCGGGAACGCCGACCTCGGTCAGAGACCGCAGGGCCAGGTACTCAAGCGGCAAAAGCTCAGCCATGCGGCTACCGACCTTGGCGAACTTGACGATGACATGCCCGATGCCCTCCGTCAGCCAGAGGAACTTTGGCTGCTCGCCGCCTGCACTGGAACCATAGGCAGCACCCCGCAAAGCGGTGGCCATGCCGACGTAATAGTCGATCTTGTCCTCGGCTGACGTTGGATCGACGGCCCGGAAGTCCAGCTCCCTTGCAAGAGGGGCATCACCGAAGATCAGGTTGCCGGGCAGGTTCAGGCCCTGCGTGAAGAGGTATGCAACCCGGTGGTCGTCGTTCCAGTCCTTGAGGCTGATCGGGAACGGCTGATTTCTCGCCACCTCATGTACCAGTTGCCGCCCCAGGAAGCCAGAGGGTGCTGCGAAGAGCATGTATGGCGGCAAGCCTTCATAGAGGCGTGTCACGTCGCCGATACGCTCGACAGTGGCGCCACCAGCCAGGAACTCGACGTCGGCAAACGGCTCAATATTGCCTTTGCGCATATGCCGGTAAATTCGCTGGCGCGCACTCAGGCCCATGGGAAGTTGACGCAGAAGGCCGTACATCGGCGTACGAACCCCCGTCACACGAAAGCTCGTCACCGTGAGAGATAGCCCATGAATAGTTCGAGAGAGTGTTGATTGACTGATTCCGAGCGCGGAAATGAGTTGCGCAGCAGTACGACTCCCGTACCGAAGCTGCCGCTCAATCTCCTGAGACAGTTCGACGTTCGATTGACTCTTTTTGGCGCTCACCCGCATTCCCTTGTGAATAGTTCAGTGCATTTTATAGGAATGCAAACATGAATGCTTCAACGCCATCCTTAGAGCGCCTCGAAATTCAGATGTGGGCACCGCTCAACCTCGCCGTCAACACCCCCTCCCCCCGCAGTGAGTTGATATACCCGAGGCCGAAAGCACTGACAAGCGCCGTACGCTGGCCAGGCCTTGCGCAGCACGTCCCTAAAGGGATTGGGGCGGCTCATTGCAAATCAATTCGGCATGAACTCACCCGCAACTCAACAAACCCGCAGCACCTCAAACTGCTGCCGGTTTGCAGCGACCTGAATCGCCACTTCATCGCCCTCGCACTTACCCAGCAAGGCCCTGCCCAAGGGCGCCTCGCTGCTGATGACCTGAACGGGTTGAGTGCCGCCGAGCAGCTTCATGCTGCCACCGGCTGGGCCTAGAAAGAGCTGTTGCTGCTTGTTGTTGTCGGCATCAAGCAGGCAGACCAGGGCGCCGAGTTGTATCCCTTTGCTGGCCTCGTAGGGGCGCGGGCGGAATTGGCGCCAATCGACCATGACCTGGCGGATGGCTTCGGCGCGACGGGCTTGGCCGCTGGCCAGATAGGCGGCTTCGAGACCCAGGGTGTCGTACTTGTTCTCGGCGATGTTTTCTTCGTGAGTCGCCGTTTCATGGGCCGCCCGTGCTGCCTGTTCGACTTGCAGCAGGTCAACGGCCAGCCGTTCCAGCACCTGCTGCTGCAGCAAGAATTTATCCATGATGAAAGGCAAGCGTCTCGAACAAGCGGGGAAAGGTCTTGATTATCAAGGGGGCCCAAGAGCATTCGCCGAGCCCTCCCCCAACTCCGGCATTCGCACCAATCCTTTCGCCCACACGCCAGCGGGCGAATGCCGGCTTGAACGCAGTGGGCAAGCCCTTACATTGCAGGCATGTCTGTCCCTCACCCCCACGCTTCCCGCCCCGCGCCCAGCCAGCCCAATACCATGACCGAGCTGATGGTGACGCTGCTGGCGCCCTCCCTGGTCTTGATGCAACTCAGCAGCCCCGCCCGCCTGGGCGCCGTGGGCGCCTTGCTGCTGGCCCTGGCCCTGCCCCTGGGCTGGGCCGCTTACACCGCCTGGCGCGAGCGCCGCTTCAGCTGGATGGCGGGCCTGGGCGTGCTCAGCACCTTGCTGACCGGCGGCATCGGCTTGCTGGCCCTGGACCCGCAGTGGCTGGCCGTCAAGGAGGCCGCCGTGCCGGGCGTGATCGGCTTGGTGGTGGCCGCCTCGGCCTTGACCAAACGACCGCTGGTCCATCTGCTGGTATTCAGCCCACAGCTGATGGATGTGCCGCGTATTGAAGCCGCCCTGGCCGAGCGAGGGGCCAGCGCCGCCTTTGAGCGCAGCCTGCGCCTGGGCACGCTGATGCTGGCCGGCAGCTTTGCTTTTTCAAGCCTGATGAATTACGGCCTGGCACGCTGGATCGTGCAGAGCCCGGCCGGCAGCGAGGCCTTCAATGCCGAGCTGGGCCGCATGAATCTGCTCAGCTGGCCCGTTATCGTCATCCCCTCCACCCTGCTGACCCTCGGCGTGCTGTTCTACCTGGCCCGCAATATCCGCCGCCTGACCGGGCTGACGCTGGAAGACTGCCTACGCAAGTCCTGACGTGAAACTACCCCTCGCCCAGTCTTGCCCCGCTGAACGCGGGCAAGACTGGTCGGTCCCCCGGGGGGACGGCGATGCTTGGCGGATCGACCGCCAAGCACATCGCCAGCGCGGACCGGCTTGGGAGCGGCCCGGCGCTCGGCCCGCAATACCCTTGTTTCATCGGCTGGGGGTGACTCACATTGCCATGGACAACTGATTGAAAGACCACCATGTACGAACTCGTCAAACTGCTGCACTTGGCCGCCGCCATCGTCTGGCTGGGTGGCATGACTTTCATGCTCTTCGCGCTGCGGCCCGCCGCCGCCCTGGCCCTGGAAGGCCAGCCGCGCGCGCGGCTGATGGTGGCCGTGTGGCAGCGCTTCTTCGCCGCCGCAGCGGTCTCGGTGCTGGTCTTGTTCTTCAGCGGCATGAATCTGTACACGACGGCCTTCCGCGCCGTCAAGGCCGCCACCGGCGCGGGCAGCGTGCCGCTGGGTTGGAACCTGATGCTGGGCATCGGCCTGCTAATGTTCGCCGTCTTCGGCCACATCTACTTCGCCGGCTTTGCCAGGTTCAAGCGGCGCGTGGCCGCGGCTGAATGGACTCAGGCCGCGCAATCGGCCGCCCTGATCCAGAAGTTAGTCATGCTCAACTTCGCCCTGGGCTGGCTGGCCATCGCGGCCGTTCGGCTAGTGCGTTAGCCCACCCGCTTGGCCAAGACCGCCCGCGCCACGCGCGAGACCGGCGGGCGGCCCAGCACGCCGCTGATGAAGGCACCGGCATCGACCAGCTTGTCGAGGTCAACACCCGTCTCAATCCCGAGTCCGTTCAGCATGAAGACCACATCTTCGGTCGCCACATTGCCCGTGGCGCCCTTGGCGTAGGGGCAGCCGCCCAGGCCGGCCACGCTGGCGTCGAAGGTGTGAACGCCCAGCTCCAGGCTGGCGTAGATATTCGCCAGGGCCTGGCCGTAGGTGTCGTGGAAATGACCGCTCAGCTCCTGCAGGGGGAAGTGCTTGAGGGCACGCTCCAGCGCAGCCTGCACCTTGCGCGGCGTGCCCACGCCAATCGTGTCGGCCACGCCCAGATGATCGACGCCGATGGCGCGCATCAGGCCCGCCACGCGCTCGACCTTGTCGGGGCTGATCTCGCCCTCGTACGGGCAGCCCAGAGCGCAGGACAGGGCCCCGCGCACCTTGATGCCGGCCGCATGCGCCGCCTGCACCACGGGAGCGAAGCGCTCAATGCTCTCGGCAATGCTGCAATTGATGTTCTTCTGGCTGAAGGCCTCGGACGCAGCGGCGAAGACGACGATCTCATCGGGCCGGGTGGGCAACGCCGCCTCCAGTCCCTTGAGATTGGGCGTCAGCACCGAGTACCTGACGTCGGCACGCCGCTCGATGGCGGCCATCACCGCCACGTTGTCCGCCATCTGCGGCACCCATTTGGGCGAGACAAAGCTGGTGACCTCGATCTCCTTCAGGCCGGCGGCCTGCAGCATGGCAACCAGCTGAGCCTTGTGCGCCGTGGAGACGGGTTCTTTCTCGTTCTGCAGGCCGTCGCGCGGGCCGACATCGACGAGGCTGACTCGGGTAGGGAGTGTCATGTTCAAGCCTCCTGCAGTTTCAGCAACTCGGCGCCGTCGCCGATCTGGTCGCCGACGGCGAACAGCAGCTCGCTGACGACACCGTCACGCGGCGCCAGGATGGTGTGCTCCATCTTCATCGCCTCCATCACCGCCAGGGCCTGGCCCTTGGCCACCTTATCGCCCACCTGGGCCAGGAAGGACACCAGCTTGCCGGGCATGGGCGCCGTCAAACGGCCGGTTTCAGCGGCACCGTCACCCGCATGGGCAATCGGGTCGATCTCGGTCACCAGGGCCGAGCCTTGCGGCGCGAAGACGGCAATCGTCTCGCCTTGGGCATAGCTATTGACCACCACGCGGCGCTGGGCCAAACCTTCACCCAAGAGCAGCTCATGCGACTCCAGGCTACGCGAATTGACGGCGAAGGGCAAGACCTGACCCTCTACCTCGAGTTGCATGCCGCCTTGATGGTGACGAGACAGGCTGACCTGCAGCTTGGCCTCGCCGACGCGCAGATCGAAGCGGCGCACCGAGGCACCGTACAGGCGCCAGCCGTCGCGGCGGCTCCAGGGGTCACTGTCTTGCGCTTGCGCCTCCTGGGCCAGCTTGTGGGCGACGACGGCGGCGGCCGTGATGTCCGTCGCCAGGCCGGCCTGGCCGAACAAGGCCTCTTTTTCTCGCTCGATCAAGGCCGTGTCCAGATCGGCCTGAGAGAAAGAAGCGGTGGCGGCACAGCGGCGCAGAAAGGCCACATTGGTCTGCAGGCCGACGATATGGGTGTCGCGCAAGGCCGCGTCCAGCCGGGCCAGGGCCTGGGCGCGATCCTCGCCCCAGACGATGAGCTTGGCCACCATGGAATCGTAGAAGGGGCTGATCTCATCGCCCTCACCCACACCGGCGTCAATGCGGACATGGCCACGCTCGAACTTCACATGCTCGGGCCAGCGCGCCACCGCCAAGGCGCCGGTGGCGGGCAGGAAGCCGGCCTCGGGGTTCTCGGCACAGATGCGGGCCTCGATGGCGTGGCCCTGCATCTTCAGCTCGCCCTGCTTGAGCGGCAAGGGCTCACCGGCGGCCACGCGCAACTGCCACTCCACCAGGTCCTGGCCGGTGATGGCTTCCGTCACCGGATGCTCGACCTGCAAGCGGGTGTTCATCTCCATGAAGTAGAAGCGGCCAGACTCAACAAAGTCGTGCTCGCAGATGAATTCCACCGTGCCCGCGCCGCTATAGCCCACGGCCTTGGCCGCGGCCACCGCCGCCTCGCCCATGGCCTGGCGGCGAGCCTCGCTCATGCCGGGGGCGGGCGCTTCTTCCAGCACCTTCTGGTGGCGGCGCTGCACCGAGCAGTCGCGCTCGAAGAGGTAGACGCAGTCGCCGAAGTTGTCGCCAAAGACCTGGATCTCCACATGACGGGGGCGCTGCACATAACGCTCGATCAGCACCGCATCGTCGCCAAAGCTATTGATGGCCTCGCGCTTGCAGGAAGCCAGGGCGGCGTCGAATTCCTCGGCCGCGAACACCGCTCGCATGCCCTTGCCGCCGCCGCCCGCACTCGCCTTGATCAGCACCGGGAAGCCGATGCGCTCCGCCTCGCGCTTGAGCAGGGTGGCATCCTGATCGGCGCCGTGGTAGCCGGGCACCAGGGGCACGCCGGCTTTTTCCATCAGGCGCTTGGACTCGGCCTTCAGGCCCATGGCCAGAATGGCCGCGGCCGGCGGGCCGATGAAGACCAGGCCGTTCGTCGCGCAGGCATTGGCAAAGTCCTCGTTCTCGCTCAAGAAGCCATAGCCCGGATGCACGGCCTGGGCGCCGGTGGCCTTGGCGGCATCGATGATGCGCTGCCACTGCAGATAGGAGTCCTTGGGCGCGGCGCCGCCGATCAGGACGGCCTCGTCGCAGGCTTGCACATGCTTGGCTTTTGCATCCGCCTCGGAGTAGACGGCCACGGTCTTGACACCCATGCGGTGGGCGGTGGCGGCGACGCGGCAGGCGATTTCGCCGCGATTCGCAATCAGAATTTTTTTGAACATTTTGTTTGTCTCCTTCAGGGCCTGGAATTCATCCCAGACTGACATGCATTCAATCAACCAGTTCCGCCTGGGCTTCGCACCTGGATGCGGTGTTGCCAAGGCCCATGCCGGGAGTTCGCCCCGGCGGGCGACTCACTTTTCTTGCTTCGCCAAGAAAAGTAAGCAAAAGAAGGCGACCCGACGCCTGGCCCCTTCGGGGTTCGTTGCGGTGCTCAGCTTCACTGGGCCGCGCCCAACTCACTGCGCTACGCTCCGTTCAGACAAGGGGCGCGAAGCCAGTCCTTGAGGTCGCTTCGCGACGCCCAGCGAAGCTTCCGCTCCTCACCCAGTCTCAACGGGATTTGAATACCGACACGCCTCGCTACGCATCGGCTTGAAGGGCTGCATGCGCCAGGAGCATGCAGCGTTAGCTGCCGCGTCATCGAGGCGACGCGCAGCGAGCCGAGTGGGGTTCGCATTCCCCGTGTTGCCTGGGCGAGGAGCACAGAATTCGACGGGCGGCGCGCAGCGCCCTCAACTTCTAGCTCGCGCCGCATGTCTGAACGGAGCGTAGCGCAGTGAGTTCGGCGCGGGCCGGCGAATTCGAGCACCGCAGCGGACCCCGCAGGGGCCAGGCATTCGGGTCGCCTTTCTTTGCCTACTTTCTTTGGCGAAGCAAAGAAAGTAGGTCGGCCGCCGGGCCGAACACCCGGCTGGGCCTTGCCACCAAAACAACTGACACAAACAGGGTCAAAACTCATATCAAGACCTTTCGATCCTCAAACGCCTTGGACCAATGCAAAACCTCTACCGACGCCCGCAACCCATGAATCCAAAACGGGTCCGTCTTGAGCAGGCTTAGCACCGTTTCTTTGTCGGCGGCATCAACAATCCAAAGGCCGCCCTTTGCCGGCTCATCCACTCGCTCACGCAATGAGCCAGCCTGCAGAACAGTCTCTTGATGTTCGTTCAACCAGAGTAAATGCGCCGCCATCTGCAACTGGCGAAGCGCCTGCCGCTGAGGGTGGTCGACGAAGTGCACGATGAAGAGCATGGTTGGATTCGATGGATGCGCGAGGCTTGGGTTGGCGGGTCTAGCCCCGCTTTAGCTCAGTTCCCGCTGATAAGCCAAAAACACCTCATCCAAGCGCCAGCCCATGCGCTCATACAGCGCCTGCGCCTGGTGATTGGTGCGGGCCGTCGTCAGATCCATGCGAGCCTTGCCGCGCTGCCGCGCCAGGTCTACGGCGGCTTGCAGCAAGGCGCTGGCCCCACCACCGCGCCGCGCGGAAGGGCTCACGAAGAGGTCGTAGAGCACGAAGATGGGCCGGGCCAGCACCGAGCAGAAGCTGGGATAGAGCTGACAGAAACCCAGCAGCTCATTCCCAGCCTCCAGCACGATCAGCCCCGACTCGGCCGCGGCCATGCGGGCACGCAGAAACTCGCGCGCCGAGTCCAGATCCGGCGCCTGCTCGTAGAACTGGCGATAGGCGTCGAACAAGGGCGCCAGGGCGTCCAGATCGGCGAGCGTGGCGAGGCGGGTTTTCATCCCGGGCGCGGCGGCCATCAGTGCGAGGCGCAGGCTTGGCCCTGCTCGGCAGAGTCCACCTTGTTGCGGCACAAATCGATCTTGCCCTCGGCGGCCAGATCGGCCTCGGTCGCGCAGTGCATGCCCAGGCGTTTGAGCAAGGCACGGTCCTTCTCGGCCTGCGGGTTGCTGGTGGTCAGCAGCTTGTCGCCGTAGAACATGGAGTTGGCACCGGCCAGGAAACACAGGGCTTGCATGCTCTCGGGCATCTCTTCACGGCCGGCCGACAGGCGCACCATGGCGCGCGGCATGGTGATGCGGGCCACGGCGATGGAACGGATGAACTCGAAGGGGTCCAGGGCCTCGGTGCCGCTCAAGGGCGTGCCTTCGACCTGCACCAGATTGTTGATGGGCACCGACTCGGGGTAAGGGTTCAGATTGGCCAGTTGCACGATCAGGCCGGCGCGCTGGCGGCGGGTCTCGCCCATGCCCACGATGCCGCCGGAGCAGACCTTGAGGCCCACATTGCGCACACGGTCCAGGGTGTCCAGCCGGTCCTGGTAGGTGCGGGTGGTGATGATCTGGCCGTAGAACTCGGGCGAGGTGTCGAGGTTGTGGTTGTAGTAATCCAGGCCGGCCTCGCGCAGCTGCTCGGCCTGGCCGTCACCGAGCATGCCGGCCGTTAGGCAGGTCTCCAGGCCCATGGCCTTGACCTCTCTGACCATCTCGCCGATGGCTTCCAGATGGCGCTCCTTGGGCGCGCGCCAGGCCGCGCCCATGCAGAAGCGGGTGGCGCCGTTGTCTTTTGCCGCGCGGGCGGCCTCCAGCACCTCTTGCAGGGGGATCAGCTTCTCGGCCTTGAGGCCGGTGTCGAAATGAGCCGACTGCGGGCAGTACTTGCAGTCCTCCTCGCAGCCACCGGTCTTGATGGACAGCAGGGTGGAGAGCTGCACCGCATTGGCATCGAAGTACTGGCGGTGCACGCTCTGGGCCTTGAACATCAGGTCGTTGAAGGGCAGGTCGTACAGGGCGGCCACCTCGTTCACCGTCCAGGGCTTGGCGTTGCGGCGGTCTTCGTCGCGCGTGGGCGTCAAGGACTGAATTTGATTGGCGGTTTGGCTGTGCAGAGGGTGGCTCATAGCGATGATTCCAGGACGGGCGAGAAAGACGGTGTAGTCAGATGGGCGGCCACGGCCGCCGCTGAGGGGAGAGGTAAGCGAGGCACATGGCCCCAGCAAGGCGCGGCCAGCGCGGCCTCCAGCGCGGCCAGATTGTCGGCGACATGGGGCATGCCGGCGTCAATCGTGTTCGCCACCCAGCCGGCCAGGCTCAGGCCGCGGGCGCGTATGGCCTCGGCCGTGAGCAGGGCGTGGTTGATGCAGCCCAGGCGCAGGCCCACGACCAGCAGCACGGGCAGGGCCAGCTCGGCCGCCAGATCGGCGGTATCAAAGCCGGCGCACAAGGGCACGCGGAAGCCGCCCACGCCTTCCACCAGGGCGAAGTCGCCCAGGGCGGCGCTGGTGCGGATGGCGGCCAGCAGGGGCGCGCGCTCAATCGAGCGCCCTTCCAGCGCGGCGGCGATATGCGGGGCACAGGCGGCACGGAACTGCAGCGGGCCGACTTGATCCGGGTGCATGCCGATGTTCTGCGCGGCGTGCAGCTGCTGCACATCCTCGTTGATCCAAACGCCCTCCACCAAGTCCTGGCCGGCGGCCAGGGGCTTGATGGGGGTGACGAGCAGGCCTTGCTGCGAGAGCTTGTGCGTCAGGGCAGCGGTGATGCAGGTCTTGCCGATCTCGGTGTCGGTGCCGGTGATGAACAAGCCCTTCATGAGAAACAAAACTCCGAAATACGACCACAGAGACACAGAGACACAGAGAAATAGCAATGCAAGCCAAAAATCCGATCCACCTCTGTGTCTCTGTGTCTCTGTGGTTGAAATTGAATTGAAAATTTCTCCGCGAACGGGGGGTGCCGCCAGGGGCTTCGGATGCTCATGCGGCGGCCTTGTCCATGTCGCGCGCGGCAGCGGCCAGGGCAGCGACCAGCTCATCCACATCGGCCTCGGTATGCGTGGCGCACAGGGTGATGCGCAGGCGTGCCTCGCCCTTGGGCACGGTGGGCGGGCGTATGCCGGGCACGCGGATGCCGCCGGCCTCCAGGCGCGCGGCCAGGGCCATGACCTCGGCATTGCCGCCGATGATCAGGGGCTGGACGGGGCTATCCGAGGGGCTCAGGCGCCAGCCCAGGGCCGGGTGGCGCTGCAGCAGCGCCTCAATGCCTTGACGCAAGCGCGCTTGCAGCAGGCGCAGCCGGGCGCGTCTTGATTGCCCCAGCTCGCCGCTGATCAGGGCGAAGCTGGTCAGCAGCGCATGCTCCACGGCCGGCGGCGAGGCGGTGGAGAAGATGTAGTTGCGCGCCGCCTGCAAGAGGTATTCGGTGATGGTGGCATGGGCCAGCACAAAGGCGCCGGCCAGGCCCGCGGCCTTGCCCAGGGTGCCGACCAGGATCAGGCGCTCGCTACGCAGATTGAAATGCTCCAGCGAGCCGCGGCCCTGCTCGCCCAGCACGCCGAAGCCATGGGCGTCGTCCACGATCAGCCAGGCGTCGAATTCCTCGGCCAGGGCCAGCAGCTCGGGCAGGGGCGCCAGATCGCCGTCCATGCTGAAGACAGCGTCAGTGACGATGAGCTTGATCTTGGCTCGGCTGGCGGCCAGCAGCTCGCGCAAGCCGGCAACATCGGCATGGCCGTAACGTTTGACCTCGGCGCGTGCCAGACGGGTGCCGTCGATCAGCGAGGCATGGTTCCAGGACTCGGAAAAAATCTCCGCGCCCTCCTCGCCCAGCGCCGTCACCACGGCCAGATTGGCCATGTATCCGGTGCAAAAGCCCAGGGCGCGGGCCTGGGGGATGTGGGGCGAGAGCATGGTGGCCAGGGTCTCGGCCACCTGCTCGTGGGCGCGGCTGTGGCCGCTGACCAGGGGCGAGGCGCCGGAGCCGCCGCCGTACAGCCTGACGCCTTCGATCAGCGCGGCGTGGATCTGCGGCTCGGCGGCCAGACCCAGATAGTCGTTGGAGCAGAACATCAGCAGCTCGCGCGTGCGGCCGTCGTTAGCGCGCACCTGCTGGCGCGGGGCGGTGACGCTCTCGGCCTGGCGCAGAAAACGGGTGAGGCTCTGGGCCTCGATGGTGCGCAGCTTGGCGCTCAGGTGTTCAAGCAACATGGGGCTGGTCCGGGCAATCGGACGCTATGGATTGGGACAGGACTTCGTCCAGGGTCAATGTGACGGCACGCGCCAGGAAGGCTGCCGCCTCGGCGTCGATCACATAGGGCGGCATCAGGTAGACGGTGTTGCCGATGGGGCGAATCAGCAGCTCGTGAGTGCGGGCGGTGAGATGGAAGCGCTCGGCGAAGCGGAGGCCGCCGTCCTGCACATCAAAGGCCAGCACCATGCCTTGCTGGCGCAGATGCCTGACCCGGGCGTGCGCCGCCAGCGGCGCAAAAGCGGCACGCAGCAGCTCGGCCTGCGCGGCAATCGCCTGCAGCTGGCCGGCCTCGAAACGGTCCAGCACCGCATTGGCCGCCGCGCAAGCCAGGGCATTGCCGGTGTAGGAATGCGAGTGCAGAAAACCGCGCGCCACATCCTCGCTCCAGAAGGCCTGGTAGACGGCCTCGGTCGTCAGCACCAGGGACAGCGGCAACGTCCCGCCGGTGATGCCTTTGGAAAGCGTGATGAAGTCGGGCCAAGGGGCTTGGGCCTGCTCCCATGCAAAGAAGGTGCCGGTGCGGCCACAGCCCATGGCGATCTCGTCGACGATCAGATGCACCTCGAACTCGCTGCACAGCGCCCGCAGGCCGCGCAGATACTCGGGCCCATACATCACCATGCCGGCGGCGCCTTGCACCAGGGGCTCGATGATGAGGGCGGCGAGCTGCTGATGCCGCTGAACGAACAAGTCACGCATGGCGGCCAGGGCCTGGGCCTCGTTGCCCAGGCGGGCGTCGGGAGACGGAGCGATATGCGCCCGCATCAGCAGCGGGTCGTAGGCATCGCGGAAGACCTTGACGTCGGTGACGGCCAGGGCACCTATGGTTTCGCCGTGATAGCCATTCTTCAGGCAGACGAACTCGCGCTTGTCGGAACGGCCGCGGTTGCGCCAGCTGTGGAAGCTTTGCTTGAGCGCGATCTCGACCGCGCTGGCGCCGTCGCTGCCGTAGAAGACATGGCCCAGGGCGCCGCCGGTCAGCGCGCTCAAACGCTCGGCCAGGCGCACGGCGGGCGCATGGGTGCAGCCTGCCAGCATCACATGGGGCAAGGTGTCGAGCTGCTGCTTGATGGCGGCGTTGATGCCGGCATCGGCATGGCCGAAGAGATTGACCCACCAGGAGCTGTTGGCGTCGAAATAGCGCCGGCCCTCGTAGTCATACAGCCAGGGGCCGGCGCCGCGCGCGATGGCCAGGGGCGGCAGCTGGGCCGCGCGGGCCATCTGGGTGCAGGGGTGCCAGACGGCGGCGAGGCTGCGCTGCTGCCAGTCGGCGCCGGCGGGTGAAAAATGGGGAGATTGGCTCATGGAGAGGGCGAGAGGCGGCGGCCGGTCAAACGGCGAAACCCAGCGGATAGAAAACGGAACAGCACGACGATCAAAACCCCCATCACGAGCAGCAGCACGGCCAGCGCGCCAAAGAAGTACAGCGGGCTGGTGTAAGCCAGCCACAGCATGCTGGGCACCAGGGCGTCGCCGCCCAGGGACAGGGCGATATTGGAAAAAGGCTCGGGCGAGGTATTGGCCACCGCCCGCGTGCTGGCCTTGGCCGCATGAGCGGTGGCGGCCAGGGTGCCGCCCATCAGCGCGGCCATCAGGCCCCAGGTCTGCGAGTCGGTGCCCAGCATGCCGGCGGCCAGGGCCGCGCCGGCAGGGATGCGGATGAAGGTGTGGACGGCGTCCCAGAGCGAGTCCAGGCCCGGGATCTTGTCGGCAAAAAACTCGATGAAGAGCATCAGGCCCGCGGCCCCCATCACCCAGGGCGAGGCCAGCACTTGCAAGCCCGGCGGCAGCGGCAGCCAGCCCATGAAACCGCTGAAGCCCAGCAGGAACACCACCAGATACAGACGCAGCCCGCTGGCCCAGCCCACGGCCGCGGCCAAGGCCAGCAGCTGAGCGGATGTCAGGCTGGACCAGGCGTGCGGCAGGTCAAAGGGCAGGGATGGCAGGTTCATGGTGTGAGCGCTGGGGCTCGTCGGATTCAGTCGTTAGTGGGCATCAACCAGTTCGGCGCGCGCTTGCCCAGAAAGCTCTGCACGCCTTCGCGCCCTTCGGAGCTGGCCCGGATGTCGGCGATGCGGCGGGCCGTGTCATCGCGCAATTCGGCTGTGATGGCTTGGTGAGCCACGTCCTGCACCAGCCGCTTGCAGGCCCGCACGGCGGCCGGGCCGTTGGCGCTGATGGCGCCGGCCAGGGCGGCTATTTTCGCATCGAGGGCCTCGGCATCGGCCAGCTCATGGACCAGGCCCAGGCGATAGGCCTCTTGCGCGCTGAAACGCTCGGCCGTGAGGAAGTAGCGGCGCGAGGCCTGCTCGCCCAGGGCACGCACGACGTAGGGCGCGATGGTGGCGGGCAAGAGGCCCAGCTTGGCTTCGGACAGGCAGAAGCCCGCCGTCTCCACCGCCACCACGATGTCGCACACCGCGAGCAGCCCCACGCCACCGGCGTAGGCATCGCCCTGCACGCGGGCGATCACCGGCTGGGGGCAGCTGTAAATCGTCCACAGCATCTGGGCCAGGCGCTCGGCGTCAAGCTTGTTTTCGGCCCAGCTATAGCCGGCCATGGCCTTCATCCAGTTCAGGTCGGCCCCGGCACAAAAAGCCTTGCCCTCGGCCGCCAGCACGATGACGCGCACCTCGGGGTCGGCGCCGAGCCGGGCGAAGGCGGCCGTCAGCTCGGCGATCACCGCCTCGTTGAAGGCATTGCGGACCTCGGGCCGCCGGAGGGTGACGCGGGCCACACCGGCCAGGGTGGTGAGTGCGATCGTCTCGAAGGACGCCTCTGCGCTAGGCATCATGCTTGTCATTGCTTGGCTTTCCAGACCACGTCGTCATTGACGGCGTAAAAAAAACAGGGCTCACCGCTGCGGCGCTGGCAGTTGCTGAGCGCCCGCGAGAGGTAGTCGTCGCCCGAGGAATAGCCCCACTGCCCTTGGTCATTGAGCACAAAGGCGCGCGGCGGCTTGGACTGCAGGAATTTGCGGTAACCCTCGATCAGGGCGGGCGATTTGGCGGGCAGCGCATCCTCATCCCGCAGGGCGGCAAAACCACTGGCTGCCGGAGGCTTGAGCGCGCCGGGCTGGCTGAAGCCTTGCTTGATCAGGAACTCATCCACCAGCGGCTGCCAGACCTCGTTGCCGGCGATGAAGAGGCGGTGGCCATCGTCGCCAATCGCGGGCAGCAGGCGATAGTCCACCTGGCCGCCGCTGGCGGCATAGGCCTCGGCCCAGGCGCGCGAGTAGTGCGGCGCGAAGTACTGGTCGTTCTCGGTATAGACCCACAAGGTGGGCGTCGGCCCCTGGGGGTTGAGGCCGCTGATCAAGGCGGAATCGAACTCCTGGCCCGCAGCTGCACCGGCCGATGCAGCGCCTGCCGGCCTTCTGGCATTCATCTCGCCCAGGCGGGCATAGAACTTGGTCAGCAAGCTGACCTGGCAGGGCTCGCCCCGGTGCGCCGTGGGGCTGCCGCCATGGCCACCGGCGAAGTTGACGGCGGCCACCAGGCCGGGCGGCCGCAGGGCCGCCGCCGCGATGGTGGCAAAGCCGCCCACCGACTGGCCCATCAACAAAAGCCGGGTCGGGTCCACCGAGTGCTCGGCCGCCAGATACTGGGCCACCCGCAGGATTTGCTGGGCCGCGGCGGCCGCGGCGGCGCCGTAGCGTGGCGCAGCGCAGGAGACGCTGTCCTCCGGGTCGCCCAGGGCCGCCGTCTCGCCATAGCCCAGGCGCAGGGGCACGGCCACCACAAAGCCCTTGCGCAGCAAGAAGCGCGCGGCCGATTCATAGCGCTGGCGCCCGTACTGCTTGCGGGCATCGCTGCTGCGGCCATGGCTGATGATGGCCAGCGGGTGCGGGCCGGGGCCCTCGGGGTGGAACACGGTGACCGTCAAGTCGCCGCTGATTTCGCGTCCGAACGCGTCCTTGACGCTGGCCGGCACCTGGATGACTTCTTCATTCACGTCTTTTTGCAAGGTCGCGGTCTGGGCCAGCAAGCCGCTCGCGGCCAGGGTTAGGCCGATGCTGACAAGAGCTCGCGATCCGGCGACTTTCTTCCAGCTCAAAAGCAAGTACTGCATGCGTGACAAGACCGCTCTTCGCCACGTGCTTACATACGGAAGACGCCGAACTTGGTCTCCGCCAGCGGCGCATTCAGCGCGGCGCTCAGACCCAGGGCCAGCACGCGGCGGGTATCGGCCGGGTCGATGACACCATCGTCCCACAGCCGGGCCGAGGCGTAATAGGGGTGGCCCTGATCCTCGTACTGCTGGCGGATCGGGGCCTTGAAGGCCTCTTCCTCCGCGGCGCTCCAGGCCCCACCCTTGGCCTCGATGCCGTCGCGCTTGACGGTGGCCAGCACCGAGGCGGCCTGCTCGCCACCCATCACCGAGATGCGGGCGTTCGGCCACATCCACAGGAAGCGCGGCGAGTAGGCGCGGCCGCACATGCCGTAATTGCCGGCGCCAAAACTGCCGCCGATGATGATGGTGAATTTGGGCACCTGGGCGCAGGCCACGGCCGTCACCATCTTGGCGCCGGCGCGGGCAATGCCCTCGTTCTCGTACTTGCGGCCGACCATGAAGCCGGTGATGTTCTGCAAGAACACCAGCGGGATCTTGCGCTGGCAGCACAGCTCGATGAAGTGGGCGCCCTTGTTGGCGCTCTCGGCAAACAGGATGCCGTTATTGGCGACGATGCCCACCGGCATGCCCTCGATATGGGCAAAGCCGCAGACCAAAGTGGCGCCGTAGCGGGCCTTGAATTCGTCGAAGTCCGAGCCATCGACCACGCGGGCAATCACCTCGCGCACATCGAAGGGCTTGCGCGTGTCGGTGGGGATCACGCCGTGCAGCTCGGCCGCGTCAAACAGCGGTGGGCGCGGCGCCTGGCTCAGCAGCTGATCCACCCCCAGCTTGCGCCAGTTCAGGCCGGCGATGCTTTGGCGGGCCAGGGCCAGCGCGTGGGTGTCGTTGTCGGCCAGATGGTCGGCCACGCCGGAGAGGCGGGTGTGGACATCGCCGCCCCCTAAGTCTTCGGCCGTCACCACCTCGCCGGTGGCGGCCTTCACCAGGGGCGGGCCACCCAGAAAGATGGTGCCCTGGTTCTTGACGATGATGGTCTCGTCGCTCATGGCCGGCACATAGGCCCCGCCGGCCGTGCAGGATCCCATCACGACGGCGATCTGCGGCACGCCCTGGGCGCTCAGATTGGCCTGGTTGTAGAAGATGCGGCCGAAGTGGTCGCGGTCCGGGAAGACCTCGTCCTGATTGGGCAGATTGGCGCCGCCCGAGTCCACCAGATAGACGCAGGGCAGGCGGTTTTGCTGGGCCACCTCTTGCGCACGCAAATGCTTTTTGACGGTGATGGGGTAGTAGGTGCCGCCCTTCACGGTGGCGTCATTGCACACAATCATGCAGTCCACACCATTGACCCGGCCGATGCCAGCGATCAGGCCGCCGCCGGGGGCCGCGCCGACCCCATCTTTATCCAGATACATATTCAGCCCGGCCAGCGGTGCCAGCTCCAGAAAAGGCGTGCCGGGGTCCAGCAGCATCTCCACCCGCTCGCGCGGCAGCAGCTTGCCGCGTGCCGTATGCTTGGCCCGCGCGGCCTCGCCGCCGCCCTGGGCGATGCGCTCCAGGCGCTGGTTCAAATCATCCAGCAGGCCTTGCATGGCCTGGGCATTGGCCTTGAAGTCGGCGGAACGGGCGTTGAGCTTGGTCGTGAGAGCGGCCATGGGGTCTCCATCCAGAGCATCGCACTCCATTTTGAGTGCAGCTCAATATTTATTGAGTAGCCAGCGGCTATTTCTAAGCAAATCGAGTGGCGAAGGATATTCCAAGCGGAATCGACGCACAAGCCACTACTTGAGCTTTACTCAATTATTGCGCAGAATGCGGCCGTGAACGCACCCACCCTGATCGCCAGCAAACCCAAATCCGCAGGCAGTGCCGCCAGCAAGGCGGCCAAGCCACGCGCGGCCGCCGCCCCGCAACGCCGCTCGCCGGCCAGCGCCAAGGCCGAGCAGCGGGTGCGCGACATCTTGCGCGTGGGCCGTGAGGTGTTTGCCGAGCGCGGCTTCGAGCGCGCCACCACCATCGAGATCGCCCAGCGCCTGGGCATCTCGGAGGCCACCGTCTTCACCTATTTCCACAGCAAGCGCGATCTGTGCATGCGGGTCATCGGCGACTGGTACGACGAGATCATCGACACGATAGAAACCGGCCTGCCCCGCCAGGCCGGCGTGCGCGAGCAGCTGGAGTTTGTGGTGCAGACCCATCTGCGCCTGTTCCTGATCCAGGGCACGGGCTTGTGCGCCCTGGTTCTGTCCGAAGGCCGCACCAAGGGCCAGGGCCTGGAGCTGGGCCAGACCCTGGTCGAGCTGCAGCGCCACTACACCGCCCCGCTGATGGACCTGCTGGTGCGCGGCCAGGCCAGTGGCGCCGTGCGACAGGACATCCCGTTACGCCTGATGCGCTCCCTGGTCTTCGGCCCGATGGAGCATATGCTGTGGGAGGTGATCGCCACCGGCCGGCAGATCGACATCGCCAGCAGCGCCCGCGATCTGGTCGCCCTGCTCTGGCCCGCCCTGCAGGCACCCGAACAGGAGCTGGGCGAGTTGCGGCAAATGAAGGCGGGGCTCAGGGCCCTGCTGGAAGGCGGGGCCTGAAGGCCCCGCTGCTCCCGCGCCCGCCGCCCTGGATTTAATGGGGTCAGAGTCATTTAATTACTTCAATTAAATGACTCTGACCCCATTAATTTCTTCTGACCCCATTAATTTCTTAGCCGCCCATTTTCAAAGGCAGTGGCGCCCCGCTCTTGACGCAGCGGATGGCGAAGTTGCTGGTGATGTCCTGCACCATGGGCAGGACTTGCAGACGGCGCACGATGTGTTCGTAGCTGCTCAGCTCGTTCACCACCACCTCCAGCAGATAGTCGTGCGCGCCCGACACCACATGGCAGGCCACCACCTCGGCCATGGCCTGCATCGCCGCCTCGAACTGCAGCACGGCGTCTTCCCGGTGGTGCATCAGGCGCACATTGACAAACACCGTGGTGGCCAGTTGCACCGCCTTGCGATCCAGCACCGCACGGTAGCCGGCAATGAAGCCGTCCTCCTCCAGGCGCTTGAGGCGGCGCGCGCAAGGACTTTGCGACAGGGCGACCCGCTCGGCCAGCTCGGCCACGCTGAGGCGTCCCTCGCGCTGCAGCAGCTCCAGCAATTGAATATCGATTCGGTCCATACGCTTGTTTTCACCAATTTTCCAAATTCTATTGGCGATAAGCACTCAATTCCCGGCGCGGCAACGCAGCACACGCCCAATATCACCCGAGCTTGCGCCGGAAAATTCTGCCGACCGCCGCCCTGGCCCTCAAGGGCCGCGGCATCCTTTTCCGCAGTCTGAGCGCCCCCTCTCTTTCCTTCCCATGCCCACGCCAGTTGTCTCGACGGTTTCCTCTGCTCCCGCCACCCCTTCGCTCGCAACTGCGCCACGGCTCCAGCGGGCCGAACTGGCCGGCTGGGCCGCCCTGGCCCTGACGCTATGCATCTGGGCCGCCTTCTTCATCTCCCTGCGCGCCGGCGCCCGCGCGGCCCTGCCGCCGGCCGAGCTGGCCCTGCTGCGCTTCGGGCCGGCCGGCCTTTTGCTGGCACCCCTGCTGTGGCGGCGCCGGGCGCGCCTGGCGGCCGTGCCGGCCAGGCTCTGGCTGCTGATCGTCGCCGGCGCCGGCCTGCCTTACTTTCTGATCGCCGGCTGGGGCATGCGCCATGCGCCGGTGGCCGATGGCGCCACCCTGATCCCCGGCACCCTGCCCCTGTTCACCGCCTTGCTGGCGGCGGCCCTGCATGGCCGCGCGGCGCTGGCGCGCTGGCCCGCCCTGCTCTGCATCGCCGCGGGCATCGCCACCTTGCTGGCCCTGAAGGCCGGTCATGCCGATCTGGCCCAGGGTTATGCCCTGTTCCTGCTGGGCAGCCTGATGTGGTCGGCCTACACCCTGGCCTTGCGTGAAGCCAGGCTGGCGCCGATTGAAGCCGCCGCCCTGATTTCAAGCGTATCCCTGGCCTTGCTCCTGCCCTGGCTGCTGTGGCAGGTCGGCCAGCAAGGCCTGGGCAGCCTGGCCTTGCCCGGCATCGCAACAGAACAATTGCTGCTGCAACTGGGCATTCAAAGCATAGGCGTGGGCCTGGTGTCCACGCTGAGTTATAGCTTTGCCGTGGCCAGGCTGGGGGCGCAGCGCAGCGCCACCGCCGGCGCGCTGACGCCCGTGCTGGCCACCTTGCTGGCCCTGCCGCTGTTCGGCGAGCGGCCCGATCTGGCCACCATCATCGGCATGCTGCTGATCGCGGCGGGGGTCTTGTGGAGCCAGCGAGGGCAGCGCTAAGCAGGCCTGTCGCAAGCCTTGCTGGGCGGATTCTGCATCTCCCGCAATACGGCCTCGAACCCGGCGACCAGATGCCGCAGCCCAAACTCGAAGTCGGCGAATTGAGGGCCAGTCTGCGCCTGCCCCGCAGCGGCATCCGCGCTCTTCTTCGAGTAGGCGAACTTGATCATTTCGAAGAGATAGGGGTAGTCGCTGGGGGAAATGGCGGACTGCAAATGATCCACGGCCTTGGGCCGGCCTTTGCGTCGATTCCCTTCTTCGAGAATCACAAAACCATAGACATAGCTGGTCAGCGCAATCATGGCGTGAAAGGCCAGTTCGATGGAGAAGCCCGCACTTCTGAGAATCCCTATCATGCGGTCGTTATGGCGCAGCCGTTCCGGGCCTATCGAGCTTCTTGATTCAATCAAGCTGGCCGCCCAGGGATGCAGATTCAAAACGCGGCGCAAAGTCCTCGCGCGCTCAAACAGCGCCGCCTGCCACTCCGCAGCCGGGTCGGCGGCACCCATTTCCGCAACGACCCATTCCACCATCTCATCCAGCAAGGCCTCCTTATTGGCCACATGCTTGTAAAGCGACATGGCCTCGACGCCCAGGCCCTGGGCAATTTGGCGCATGGACAGCGCATCCAGGCCTTCCTGATCCGCCAAGTCCAGCGCGACCTGGAGAATTCTTTCCTTGGACAGCGGGACCCGGGCCGGCAACGAGCCGTCCGGACTAGATTTCTTCTGCGTCATGTTTTGTGGGCAACTCGCGACCGCCTTCCTGAGCCTGGCTGACAGACCCACTGCCCTAACGGGGCGCTGGGCAGTTCAAGCGCCATTTTCAACCGAATTCCAGCGCGCCTGCCCAGGATCTCCCAGCACCTCGGCCAGGACGTCAAACACCAGCCGTATACGACGCGAGGTGCGCAGCTCCCGATGCGTCACCAGCCAGATCGGAAATTGGATCGGCGCCACCTCGTCCAGCACCCGCTGCAAATCGGGCATCTCAGCGGCGATCTCCTCCATCATCGCGCCTATGCCCATGCCTGCCCGCAGCAAAGCCAGGCCGGTCGCGGCGTCCGCGCCATAGCAGCTGAAATTGGCTTCCTGCAGGTCCAGGCCATGGCCGCGCAAATAGGCCAGGTAGCGCCCATCGCGCTCCGCGCCGACGAAGGCGCAGCGCCTGGCATCGGCCGCGGTGCGCGGCCGGCCATGCGCTTTGACCCAGCTGCGCGAGGCGTAAAAGCCGGCACTGGCCTGCCGGACAAAGCGGCCTATCAAATCCGCCTGCTCCGGCCGCACATGGCGAACGGCGATATCGGCCTCGCGGCGCATCAGGTCGCTGATGGCGTCCGAACTGATCACCTCGACGAGCAGCTTGGGCGCCAGCTCTGCCAGCCGATGCAACACCGGCGGCAGCAAATAGGCCGCGACCGGCCCGGTGGCCGAAACCTGTACGACGCCCTCCACCGTCTGCGACTGGCCGCTGGCCGCCAAGCGCAATTCCTCGGCAGCCGCGCCCATGGCGCGCGCATGCTCCAGCAGGGCCAGGCCCGGGCCGGTGATCGCCATGGCCTTGCCCACCCGCTCAAACAGGGTCAGGCCCAGCTGTGCCTCGATGGCGGCAACCTGGCGACTGAGCGTGGCCTGGGCCAGGCCCAGCTTGCGCGCGGCCGCAGACAGCGATCCCAACTCCGCCGTTTCCAAAAAGGCTTTGAGCTGGTTCCAGTCCAGGTCGTCAATGCAATTTCGCATGGGGCACATCCAAATCTGGGTGAAGACGATTTGTGGACGAATTATTAGCATCCCCCTGCCTCTTCGCGCAGCGTATCCAAACCCATCTCGCCCCATGCCCTCCAGCCCGCAATTGAGCGCCAGCGACAAAGCCCTGTTCTGGGACCGCGCCGCGCGCAAATACGCCGCCAGCCCCATCTGCGACTTGCCTGGCTATGAAAAAACCTTGGCCCGGGTGCAAGGCCTGTTGGCGCCCCACCTTCACGTACTCGAACTGGGCTGTGGAACCGGCAGCACGGCCCTGCGTTTGGCCTCAGGCACGGCCAGCTATCTGGCCACCGATGTCTCCGCAGAAATGATCGCCATCGCCCAAGCCAAACAGCTTGCCCTGCCTCCGGCGCCCCTGCGCTTCGCGCAGGCGGATGCCGAGACTCTGCCCGCCAAAGAACCGGGCTATGACATCGTCCTGGCCTTCAATCTGCTGCACCTCATGCACGATCTGGACAAGACCTTGCAATCCCTGCTGCGGCTCTTGAAGCCCGGCGGCCTGCTGATCAGCAAGACGGCTTGCCTGAACGAGATGAACCCGCTGATCCCCCGTCTTGCCCTGCCGCTGATGCGCATGCTGGGCAAGGCCCCCCTGGTGCAATGCTTCGACGCCCAGCAACTCTGCCAGCGCATGGAGCAGCAAGGTTTTGCGATCGAAGCGCTGGAGCGGCATGGCAGCAAGCGCCGCGACTGGCGCGCCTTCATCGTCGCGCGGCGGCCGCTCTAAGCCCCCCTCCCCTCAAATCCACATCCCAAACCTCGATGCTTGACGAGCTTACGCCGTAAGCTTACATTGTAAGCCCGGGTTCCAAGACTTGCGCTCAGCGCTCCGGGACGAGCCTCAAGAGGAGTCATTTGCAATGCTTTTTCGCATTCTTCTTGCCACGCTAGCCATGGCGCTGCTGGCCGCGCTATCGGGCTGCGCCAGCCTGCCGGCGGCGCAAACGACGCAGCTCGCCGAGCGCGAGATCGAACTCGTCGCACAGATGGCGGAAGGCCCGGTGGTGGTGTTTGAAAACGGCTTGGGCGGGCGCATGGAGTGGTGGAGCAAGGTCCTGCCCAGGATTGCCGAAGAAACCGCCGTGTTTGCCTACAACCGGCCGGGCTATGGCAATAGCAGCCCGGTGCAAACGCCCCGCGACGGGCAATCCATCGTGGACGAGTTGCGCCAGCTGCTGCAAAGCCAAGGCCTGCAGCCGCCTTATGTCCTGGTCGGGCATTCGCTGGGCGGGCTTTATATGCAGCTATTCGCCAGAAAGTATCCACAGGACGTTGCCGCGCTGGTTCTTGTGGACTCGACCCATCCCCAACAATTGGAGGGCGCGGGAGCGCTTGAAAACCAGTCTCTGTTTGTGCGCAGCGCACTCAAGCTGCTGATCACCGGCACGGCCAGGCAAGAGCTTGAGTTGCTGAAGCGTAGCGGTGAGCAGGTGCTCGGCCTGCCCACCGTGACGGGCATCCCGGTCTTCATCCTGAGCGCCAAGGCGGACCCCAGCGACAACTCGGAAGCCGCGCAATTTGCCCGCCAAAAGCGGGCCGAGCTTGCCACGCTCTACCCCGGGGCCAGGCAGATCTGGGTCGAGGGCGGCCACGCCATTCCGATCGAAAACCCCGACGCCGTCATCGCCGCCATTCAAGCCGCGCTGGCCTTGATCCGTGAGCGCCGCTGAGCAAGCCCCCGATGGACTCCTCGAACAAAAAGCCGGCTGCGAATCGCCAGGAAAACGCCCTCAAAAAATCGGACTATCTGGTCCCGCTGGCCTTGCTGATGCTCGCGGCCTTGCCGCTGCTGGTCGGCGCCCTGCGCCTGGCCCAATTGGCCAGCGGCACCGACCTCAGCGCCACCAATGCGCGCTTCATGGCCGCCCCGCTGCCCATCGTCGTGCACATCGTGGCGAGCAGCGTCTTTGCTTTTCTGGGCGCATTTCAGTTCAGTCCCTGGCTGCGCAGCCAAGCCCCCAAGCTGCACCGAAGCGCCGGCCGCCTGGTGCTGTTGGGTGGCTGCGGCTGCGCCGCTTCAGGCCTGTGGATGACGCTGTTCTACCCCCGCGTCGAATCGCCCCCGGCCAGTTTCGATGGCCCCTGGCTCTTCGTCATCAGGCTGCTGGTTGGCCTCGCCATGCTGCTGGCCCTGGGCCGGGGGTTCTGGGCCATCCGGCAGCGAGACATCCAAGATCATCGTGCCTGGATGATGCGGGCCTACGCGCTAGGCCTCGGCGCGGGCAGCCAGGTCTTCACCCATATCCCCTGGTTTTTATTTCCCGGCATCCAAGGGGAGCTGGCCCGTACGGTTTGCATGGGGGCCGGCTGGGCCCTCAATCTGGCCGTCGCCGAATGCCTCATCCTGCGAGCCCGCCCACTCAAGTCGCGCAGCAGCGGCCAGGCCTGCCAACGGGCGTAGCGGTTGATGCGATGCGGGCGCGCCAACAGGCGGCAGTTCACATCCCCGAGCTCGATCCGCAAGCCCTCGCCCCGAAGCCAAGCCCATCACCATCGGTATCCACATGCAGAGCATCTGTGGCCCTATTGCGTTAGGCCAGCGTCTCCCTGGTCGCGCCGGCCCTGGCCCCGAGGCCCCGGCACTTCCTCACGCAGCCCCTGAGCAAGGCCAAGGCACCCAGCAGCCCAAAGCCGCCCAGCGCAATCAGCCCCCAGGCCAGGGGCCGATGTTCACGCGCCCACAGCCGGGCTTCTTGCAGGGACTGGCGGGCGACAAAGCGGCGGGCCTGCCAGAAATTGGGCTCTTGCTGGAGCTGGCCGAACAGAAAGTCCAGCTCATCCCCCTGGGGCGCGATATAGGCGCCCGTCTTGAGGTAACGCCGGTACAGGCTTTGGCTCAGTTCCGGGTCCAGATGGATCACCCAGGACGTGGCATTGCTGAGCACATCGGCATAGGTGCGTGAACGCGCGGGCAGCAGATCGGCCGCCTGGCTGGCCAGCTTGACGGCTTCAAAGCGGTAGTGGAAGCGCTTGTCGCCAAACTCGCCCCGCGTGGCCTGGAAGCGTTGGCGCTCGGCGGGCGTGCGCGTCTTGTCCGACTCCGGCCCCATGCCGGCCAGGTCGTGGTTGCCACCGACCATGGCGAAGTCGGGGTTGACTTCATAGCCCATGATTTCCATGCCATGCCAGCGGGCGATCTCGGCCGCCTCGTACAGGGACTGGGCCCGGCCCACCTGGGTCCAGGCCTTGGCCGCGGCGCGCAAGGCCTTGGCATAGGCCTTGGCATGCACGCGCGCCTGCTCGGGCTTGGCGCCGCCGTCCACGGCCTGCAATTCGCGCTCCTGGAAGTAATCCAGGGCCTCGTCAAAACGCTGCTCGCGCACCAGGCGACGGGCCAGCAAATCACGCAGGGAACCGGCATTGTTGAGTTGGGCATAGCCCGTCTCGGCGGCGGGCACCGCCTTGGCGGCACGCCGGTCCACAAAGGCCTTCAGCTCGTCCAGCGTCAGCAAGCGCTCGGCCACATAGGCCGCATCAATCCAGTACTCGGGGCCTTGGCCGTAGAGCAGGTCCAGGGCCTGCACGAATTCATCGCTGCCCAGCTTGAGCGCGGCGAACTGGGCGGACAGCAGTTGCACGTCCTCGGCCGCCAGCTTTTTGTCCTCAGCCTTCTCGGCCCGCTCGGCCTCCAAGGCCTTGGCGAAGGCGGCCGCGGCGGCTTTCCTGTCGCCCGCCATCAGGGCCAGCTTGGCACGCAGCCAATGCGCGGTGGGCGTCTGCAGATTGCCCACATAACGCCGCGCCAGATCGTAGCGGGCACTGGCGTAGGCGGCGGCGGCCAGCTTGTCGGCGGCGGCGGGTTGCTGGATGCCGGCGGCGTCCAAGGCCTTGACCAGGCGATTCAGCGGCGAGGCCGGGCGCAGCTTGGCACCGTCACCGCCCTCGAGATGGGGTTCATCCGCGCCGTAGGACAGCACATAGCCCACCAGCAGGCGCTGCACCAGGGCCGATTGGATATGGGCTTGCAGGCCGGCCTCGTCCTTGAGCAGGCGCTGGGCGACGATCAGCAAGGACTCGCCCGGCTTCCAGCTCTCGTGCGCGGCCTGCTCGGCATACAGCTCGGTGGCGCGGCTGTAGTTGCCGGCCTGCAGATGGGCGCGGGCCTGGGCACCGAAGCTGTCCAGGCCCAGGAACTCGGGGTCGGGCGCGCCGGCGGCGGCCAGCTTGCGGGTCAGCTCAAAATGGGCGTCAGCCTTGGCCAGATAGCCCTCGCCCGCCTCGGCGATGTCGACCAGGCCCAGGGAATAGGCGGCCCAGGTCGCCCGTATCGCCCGCTCCTTCTCGGGCAGCATCAGGACGGCCTCAAAACGCTGGCGCACCTTGGCCAGCAAGGGCTTGCTATCGGCCTCGCTCAGGCCCGGGGCGTGGGGCCAGGGCCTGGGGCAGGCCTGATCCGGGCTGGCGGCCTGGGAAGCCGCCGAGGCGGGCGTCTCCGCGGCCTCGGCCTCCAGCTCGCAACTGCTTTCCTCGGGCTCGCCCTCAGCGTCGCCGGACAGGGGCACGACACGGCGATAGTCCACCGCTGCGGCGGTGTAGAGCCGCAGGGCCGCGGGCAGGGCCGCACCCAGGGCATAGGCCTGGTCGCCTTGCTCGGCGGCACGCATCTCGCGCACCAGTTTGCGCTGGGCCGCGCTCAGGCCCTGGCCTTCGGGGTCCTGCTCGCCGTCCTTGCCATCGGCCGTGTCCTGCCCCTGTCCACTGGGAAACTTCTTGGCCGGCGCCGGGTGCAGCTGGGCGGCATCGCGGAAGAAGTTGCCGGGGATGGCGGCCTTCAAAAATACGGCGCGCGAATTCAGGTAGACCTGGAAGTCCGGCCCGCAAGCCAGGGCCACACCGAGCACGCTGCTGGCGGCCAAAGCCAGCCACAGGGGGCGGCGGATAAAGTCGGAAGCGGCTCGGGTCAAGGGGGATGCGGCGCGTCTATTCTCTTTGTTCTTAGCGGTTTTCATGGATCTCTATCACTGGAAAGCGCGAGCATCTTAGCCATGCCACCTCGCTGCTCGCCCCCGGTTTGAGCAAACGGCTGCCTGAGCGCTGCAACTGCCAGGCGCCGCGCTCGCCGATCACGCTGCGATAGCCCAGGCGGCCTTGCACCGTGCCGCAATCGGCGGGCAGGTCCAGACGGCTGGGCCACAAGGCATCGCTGGTGCCGGTGTTGACGAGTTGCAGGCGATACAGGCCCGGCGCGCTCACATCCGCCTGGGCTTGCGCACGCAGCCCGGGCCGCAGCGGCGCGCCGCTGATCACCATGCGCCAGGTGGCGGGATGCCAGGCGCGCTGGTCGGCCAGCGTGGGCAGGCGGAACCAGACGATGCCTTGCAGATGGGCCAGGCGCGGCCGGGCGCGCGGCAAGGCCTGGTGCACAAAGTCCTGCAGCTGCTGCGGGTCCACCGCCCATTCGGCGCTGCCGGCGGCGCCGCCCAGCAAGGGCGTCTCGCTCTCCACCGCCAGCAGATTGCCGAAGTCATCGAAGCGCAGCTGGGCCGAGTAGGTGGGCAAGGCCAGCCGATAGCGCAGCGGGCCGGGGCTTGCCGCGGCGATGGCCTCGATCTGCTGCGCCCAGCGCAGGGCGAGCAGCGGGTCGAACAGGCCCTGGCCCGGGTTCTGCACCGCATGCAGCTGCAAGGTCAACTCATCCACCTGCCGCCACAGCGCCGGCAGCTCGCGCGAACCCAGCCAGGCCGGCAAGGCGGTGATGAAGAGCGGCAGGCCCGCCAGCGCCGCTTCGGCGCGCAGGCTTTGCAGGAACTCGCGGTACTGGGGCAGGCGGGCGGTGGCGCAATCATGGTCGATCTCCAGCGCCTCCAGCGCCAGGCCCTGGGCGCGGGCACGCGCCAGCGTCGCCAGCACGGCGGCGCGCACGCGGGCCGGGTCCAGGCGCTGCAACTGGCCCTCGATGCGCACGACGGCCACCACGCCCCCGCCCGTGGCCTGCAGGGCGGCGGCATCCACGGCCGCAAAACGCTGGCTGCCATCGGCGGCGATATGGCTCATCAGCACCCGCCAGCGGCGTAGCGGCGCACCCTGCCCGGCCTGCGAAGCCTCACGCAGGGCCGCGCGCAAGGGCTCTTGCCAGAGCATCTGCCAGATATAGGCCTCCTGGCTCAGGGCCAGGGCGGCCGGCGGGCGCAAGCAAGCCCAGCCCGCAGCCAGGGCCGCCCCCAGCGCCAACGCGATCCACAGTCTTCGCCCCCCCAGATTCATCGTCCCGCCAACCACCCACGCCCCAGCAGATTTGCTCAGAAGGCGTTACGCTCTAGCCCGCCTTCCCCGTCTCGAATTGCGGCCATTGTCGAGCAAGGCCCGACGCAGCCGCCGCCCACAACCTCAATCACGGAGCCCCAGCCATGATCAAACTGACCGTCAACGGCCGCGCCGTCGCGCTGGATGCCGACGCGAATGAACCCCTGCTGTGGGCCTTGCGTGAAGACCTGCAACTCACCGGCACCAAGTTCGGCTGTGGCATGGCCTTGTGCGGCGCCTGCACCGTGCATCTCGACGGCCAGCCGGTGCGCGCCTGTGCCACCCCCTTGTCGGCCGCGGCCGGTAAAAGAATCACCACCATCGAAGGCGTGGCTAGCAGCAAGACCGGACGGGCCGTGCAAGCGGCCTGGGTCAAGATCGATGTCCCGCAATGCGGCTATTGCCAGAGCGGCCAGATCATGAGCGCCTGTGCCCTGCTGGCCAGCAAAAAGTCACCCAACGACGCTGACATCGACGCCGCCATGAGCGGCAATCTCTGCCGCTGCGGTACCTATAACCAGATCCGCGAGGCCATCCATGTGGCGGCCGACACGCTGAAGTCCGGCAAAGCCGTCAAGACCGTGGGAGCATGAGATGAAGGACCACACCGCTTTGAGCACCACCCGCCGCGGCTTCATGCAACGTAGCGCCGGCTCGGCCCTGGTCGTCGGCTTCAGCCTGCCCCTGGCCGGCGGCTTGGCCGCCAAGGTCCAGGCCGCCACCGCCAGCGCGCCGCAAACCAATACCTTTGCCCCCAATGCCTGGCTGCGCATCACGCCGGACAACCGCATCACCGTGCTGTGCGGCGCGGCCGAGATGGGCCAGGGCGTGCTGACCGCCATCCCCATGCTGGTGGCCGAGGAGCTGGATGCCGACTGGAAACTGGTGGCCGTCGAACAAGCCCCCGCCCACACGGCCTATAACAACCCCCTATTCGGCATGCAAGCCACCGGCGGCAGCACCACCATACGGGCGCACTGGACGCCGCTGCGCCAGGCCGGCGCGGCGGCGCGCGAGATGCTGTTGGCCGCCGCGGCCGAGCAGCTCAAAATCGACGTTAGCCACCTGCGTAGCGAGCGCAGCCATGTGATCGCGCCCGGCGGCAAAAAGCTCAGCTACGGCGCCCTGGTGGAAGCCGCCAGCCGCCAGCCTGTGCCCGACAAGCCCTTGCTGAAGAGCCGGGCCGATTTCAAGATCCTGGGCAAGCCCACCGCCCGCCTGGACACGCCGGCCAAGGTCAATGGCAAGGCCAGGTTCGGCATCGACGCGCAGATCGAGGGCATGCTGGTCGCCGTGATGGCGCGCGCCCCCTTTGCCGAGGCCAAGCTCAAGTCCATGGACGAGAGCGCGGCCCGCGCCATCAAGGGCGTGCAGAAAATCATCAGCATCCCGCAGGGCGTGGCCGTGCTGGCCGAGGGCTACTGGGCGGCCAAGCAGGGCCGGGACGCCTTGGCCGTGCAATGGGAGCTGGGCGAGAAAGCGCAGCTCAACACCGCCAAGATCAGCGAGATGCTGAACGACGCGGCCAATACGGCCGGCGCCATCGCGGTGGACAAGGGCAATCTGAAGGACGCCGCGGCCAACTCGGCCCAGCGCCTGAGCGCCAGCTACGAGGTGCCCTATCTGGCCCATGCCTGCATGGAGCCGCTGAACTGCCTGGCCTGGGTCAAGAACGATGAAGTGACGATCTGGGCCGGCACCCAAAGCCAAGGCCCCGCGCAAGGCATTCTGGGCCAGATCGCCCAGGTCACGCCGGCCAAGGTCAAGGTCAACACCTTGCTGCTGGGCGGGGGCTTTGGCCGCCGCTTCGCACCCGACTTCACCGTCGACGCCACCCTGCTGTCCAAACTCAGCGGCAGACCGGTCAAGCTGATCTACAGCCGCGAGGACGATATGGCGGCGGCCTATTACCGCCCGGCGGCCCTGGTCAAGTTCGAGGCCGCGCTGGACGAGGCCGGCCGTGCCAGCTCGCTGCGCGCCGATGTGGCCTCGCCCTCCATCATGGCCGGCTCCGGCTTCATGCAGCTGCCCGAGAGTGGCGTGGACGCTCAGGCCGTCGAGGGCCTGGCGGATCATCTCTACGACATCCCCAACCAGCGCATCGCCTACGGCCGCGCCGAGCCCGGCCCGCAGGTCTGGTTCTGGCGCTCGGTGGGCCACTCGCAGAACGCCTTCTTCATCGAAAGCTTCATCGACGAGCTGGCCGCCGCCGCCAAGGCCGACCCCCTGCAATACCGCCTGCAGATGCTGGACAAGCAGCCGCGCGCCCGCGCCGTGCTGGAGGCCGCCGCGGCCAAGGCCGGCTGGGGTCAGGTCTTGCCAGCGGGCGTCAAGCGCGGCATTGCCTTTGCCGAGAGCTTTGGCAGCTTTGTGGCCGAGGTGGCCGAGGTGTCGGTCTCAAGCGATGGCAGGCCCAAGGTCCACCGCGTGGTCGCCGCCGTGGACTGCGGCCAGACCGTCAACCCGCAGACCATTGCCCGCCAGATCGAAGGCGCCATCGTCTACGGCCTCAGCGCCGCACTCTACGGCCAGATCACGCTGAAGGACGGCCGGGTGGAGCAAAGCAATTTCCACGACTACCCGGTGTTGCGCATGAGCGAGATGCCCAAGGTCGAGGTTCACATCCTCCCCAGCACGGCCGCCCCCGGCGGCGTGGGCGAACCCGGCACCCCGCCGATCGCGCCTGCGCTCACCAATGCCATTTTTGCGGCCACGGGGGTGCGCATACGCAAGCTACCGATCGAACCAGGCTTGCTGAAAAAATCCTGATGCCGCGCGGGCCCGGGCCCGCCCGCATCACCCCTAGTTTGAAGGCAAAACTCCCCAAAGAGAGGGGGTTATGCGGGGGCAATGTTTGGCCAGAATGCGGGCTCAACTCTTGCCTCCCATCATGACCAAAAGCCTTCTGAAGACATCCCTGCTGGGCCTGAGCGTTTGCAGTGCCGCTGCCATGGCAGACCCGCAAACACTCTTCCCCAACCCCGGCCCCTATACCCAGGACTACGCCACCGCCTGGTTCACCGAAGACCTGGGGGCGGGCAACAAGCTGTTCCAGTACGCGGTGATCAATCTGGGCACGGTGGCCTATCAGGAGCGCACGACCCAGACCGGCCCGAACAGCTGGCAGCGCGATTGGCGCACGGACACGCCCATGATGCGGACCTACGAGGCGCCCATCATGAGCGAGTTTGCGCTGAACGCCATCCAACCGGGCAGCATCTTCCAGCCCGAGGGCTGGTCTTACCGCTTCATCGACCTCAGCCAGGAGCCCGGCGCCTGGGTCAACACCACCGGCGACGCACGTTTTGACAAGCCTTACCGCCTGCTGCAGTGGTATGTGGACAGCGCCAACGCGAGCAATGCCATCGAGCACATCGCCAACCACGCCATCCATCCCTCCGAATGGCTGACGCGTACCTCCCTGAGCGAAGCGATGGCCGACCCTCAGGCGCAAGCCAAGTTCGGCGGCACCCAGTGCGGGCTGATGCTGTGGAACGAGGGTTGCGCGGGCCTGGGCTTCGGCTTCCAGGCCCAGGCCGGCAAGATGCTGGGCCCGGACCAGACGGCCTGGACCCTGATCACCCGCATGGGCAGCGACAGCATCATCGTCAACCCCCTGCCGCCGCAGATCGGCGACCCCGATCTGCCCGTGGGCCACAACGGCCTGAGCTTTGGCGGCGGCGTCGTCACCATTGCCCCCACCGCCGCCGTGCCAGAACCGGCCAGCTACGCGCTGGCGCTGAGCGGCCTGGCCCTGCTGGCCGGCCTGGCGCGCAAGCGCCGGCAAGGCTGAAGCTGCGTCAAGCCGCTGGCGGGTAGCCGGCCTCGGCCAAGGCGGCCGCCAGCTCCTCACGCGACAAGCCGCTCTGCACCTGCAGCTCGCGGCTGTCGCGCTTGAAGTCCAGCCGGGCGGCCGGGTCCAGCTCGCCCAGCGCGGCGGTGATGGCCGCCACGCAGTGGCCGCAGCTCATATCGGGCAGCTTGAAATCATGGGCTTGAAGGGTATTGCTCATCAAAGGCTCTCCTGAGTTTTGGGATTGGCAGGAGCATAGACCTTGCCACGATGGCAAGGTCAAGCGACAGAAAAATCTCTGCTCATCCGGGGGCGGGCTTGACCTTGCCATCATGGCAAGCTTGATACTGTCGCCATGATGATCAACAAAGCAAACAGCGCCTGGACCCTGCCCGTCGAGGGCATGACTTGTGCCTCCTGCGTGGGCCGGGTGGAAAAAGCCCTCAAGGCCTTGCCCGGCGTGCGCTCGGTCCAGGTCAATCTGGCGACCGAGACGGCCAGCGTCGAGGGTGGGCCCGAGCTGACGCTGGCGGCCCTGCAGGCCGGCGTGAAGAAGGCCGGCTACGCGCTGCGCGAACAAACCCACAGGCTACAGGTGGGCGAGATGACTTGCGCCTCCTGCGTGGGCCGGGTCGAAAAGGCGCTATTGAAGCTGCCCGGCGTGCTGGAGGCCGAGGTCAATCTGGCGACCGAGACGGCCGTGGTCCGCGTCCTGTCCACGGTGGAGCCGGACGCGCTGCTGGGCGCCATCATCAAGGCCGGCTACACGGCGCAGCGCCTGGACGCCCACTCGCCCGGCGAACAGAACGCCCCCGCCAGTTGGTCGCATAGCGCCGGGCCGGTGGCCCTGGCCGCCCTGCTGTCGGCGCCCCTGCTCGTCCCCATGCTGGGCGATCTGTTCGGCCGGCATTGGATGCTCAGCGGCTGGTGGCAGCTGCTGCTGGCCACGCCCGTGCAGTTCCTGCTGGGTGCGCGCTTCTACAAGGCCGGCTGGGCCGCGCTGCGGGCGGGCAGCGGCAATATGGACCTGCTGGTGGCCCTGGGCACCTCGGCCGCGTTTGGGCTCTCGGTCTACGAGCTCTGGCTGCGCGGGCCGCTGAGCATGAATCTCTACTTCGAATCCGCCGCCGTCGTCATCACCCTGGTCTTGCTGGGCAAGTGGCTGGAGGCGCGCGCCAAGCGCCAGACCACGGCGGCGATCCGCGCACTCAAGAAGTTACGCCCCGAGACCGCCCGAGTGCGCCGCGAAGGGGTCGAGACCTTGCTGCCCCTGGCCGCCCTGCGCCTGGGCGACGAGGTGATCGTGCGGCCGGGCGAACGCATCCCGGTGGACGGCGAGGTGATCAGCGGCGAAAGCCCGGTCGACGAGTCGCTGATCACCGGCGAGAGCCTGCCCGTGGACAAACACCCCGGCGACACGGTGGTGGGCGGCGCCGTCAATGGCGAGGGCTTGCTGATGCTGCGCACCACGGCCCTGGGGGCGGAATCCACGCTCGCCCGCATCGTGCGCCTGGTGGAGTCGGCCCAGGCCAAGAAGGCACCCATCCAGCGCCAGGTGGACCGGGTCAGCGCCATCTTTGTGCCGGTGGTGATGGGCATCGCCCTGCTGACCCTGCTGGCCTGGGGCCTGGCCAGCGGCGACTGGGAGCACGCCATCCTCAACGCCGTGGCCGTGCTGGTGATCGCCTGCCCCTGCGCCCTGGGCCTGGCCACGCCCACGGCCATCATGGTCGGCACCGGGGTGGCGGCGCGCCAAGGCATTCTGGTCAAGGACGCCGAGGCCCTGGAGCTGGCCGCCGAGATCCGCCTGGTGGCTTTTGACAAGACCGGCACGCTGACGCAGGGAGCGCCCAAGCTGATGCATCTGCAAGCCGTCGAAGGCTTGGAGGACAACACCGCCCTGGCCCTGGCCGCCGCCCTGCAGCAAGGCAGCGAACACCCGCTGGCCCAGGCCGTGCGCGAGCGCGCGCAGCAGCTGAGTCTGGCCGTGCCCGAGGCCACGCAGCTGCGCGCCCTGCCCGGCCGCGGCCTCGGTGCCCAGCTGGGGGGCCGAGCCTATCTGCTGGGCAGCAGCCGCTATCTCAAGGAGTTAGGCGCCGATCTCGCGCCCCTGCAAGCGGCCGCCGATCTGGCGCAAAGCCAGGGCCACAGCATCTCCTGGCTGGCCGAGGCGGCGCCCAGCGAGGGCGGCGCGCCCCGCCTGCTGGCGGCGCTGGCCTTTGGCGATGCGCTCAAGCCCAGCGCCGCCCCGGCCATCCAGGCCTTGCATGGGCTGGAGGTGCGCAGCCTGTTGGTCAGCGGCGATAACGAGGCAGCCGCCCAGGCTGTGGGCCGGCAGCTAGGCCTGGACGAGGTGCGCGCCGAGGTCTTGCCGGCCGACAAGGCCCGCATCGTGGCGGAGCTGAAGCAAGAACTGGCGGGCCAGGGCCCGCATCTGCGCGTGGCCATGGTGGGCGACGGCATCAACGACGCCCCCGCCCTGGCCGCCGCCGATGTGGGCTTTGCCATGGCCACCGGCACCGATGTGGCCATGGCCGCGGCCGGCGTGACCCTGATGCGCGGCGATGTGCGCCTGGTCGCGCAAGCCATAGACCTGAGCCGCCGCACCGTAGGCAAGATTCGCCAGAACCTGTTCTGGGCCTTTGCCTACAACGTGGTCGGCATCCCGCTGGCGGCGCTGGGCCTGCTCAACCCCATGCTGGCGGGTGCGGCCATGGCGCTGTCCAGCGTCTCGGTCGTCAGCAATGCGCTGCTGCTCAAGCGCTGGAAGGCCAAACCATGAAATCAGCGGCTGAACTCTTCAATATCGGCGAGGCGGCGGCGCGCTCCGGCGTCTCGGCCAAGATGCTGAGGCATTACGAGTCGCTGGGCCTGCTGCCCAAGGTGGCGCGCACCGAGGCGGGCTACCGGCTCTACTCCGAGCGCGAGGTCCACACCCTGCGCTTCATACGCCGGGCGCGCGACCTGGGCTTCGCTATGGCCGAGATTGCCGACCTGCTCAAGCTCTGGCAGAACCGGCGCCGCAGCAGCGCCGATGTCAAACGCATCGCGCAAAACCATATCGAGGACCTGGAGCGCCGCCTGGCCGAGATGAGCGCGATGAAAAAAACCCTGGAGCAACTGGTCTGTTGCTGCCAGGGTGATGAGCGGCCGGACTGCCCGATTCTGGACGGGCTGGCGGCCTGAGAATCAGGCCGCTGCCGTCGCCATCTGCTTGCGCCGCAGCAGGCCCAGGCCGACCAGGCCCAGGGCCATCAGGCCGTAGCTGGCGGGCTCGGGCACGGCCTGGGCGAAGACCGCATCGGCCAGCAGCCGGTGGCCGTTGGTGGTGGGGTGGATGGAGTCCCAGAACAGCGAGGTGGCGGGGTCGCAGATATTGTCCGTGCGGCCACAGGCATTGCTGACGTTCGTCAGGCCCAGACTGCTGGCCGAGTTCACCGTATGGGTCAGGAAGCCGTAGAAATCAAAGGTTTGCACGCCGGCCTCGCCGTTCAGGCGGGCGGCCAGGGCCGCGTCCATCGCCGCCGAGGCGATGGAGGCCGTCGCCTGGCCCAGCGGGCCGCCACCGGCCGCCGCCGGCGTCAGGCCGAAATTGGGGGTGTTCAAGACCAGGATGTGCTGGGCACCGCGGGCCTGCAAGGCATCCACCATGGCGCCCACGTCCTGGGCATAGGCCGTGGCCGTCGAGCCTATGATGCCGGCCGCCGCACCTGGGTCGGCGGCGATCGCGTCCAGGGCCGCGCGCACATTGTTGCCGCCGCCGGAGATGATGAAGAGCTGGCTGCCCGTCACCGCCTTGCTGGGGTCGCCCAGAAACATATTCAGCTGGGTCCGCAGGCTGAAGGGGAAGCCGCCGGGGCCGTCGTTGCCATCGATGCCGGTCTGGGCGCCGCCGAAGGCGTAGTTGGTACCGCCCAGCAAGGAGGCCTGGGCCGACAGGCCCAGCTTGGCCGCGAAGTACTCGCTCCACACCGGGCCATTGCTGTAGCGGCCGGAGAAATAGGGAATCTTGGAGAAGTCCTGATCGGTGAGCGGCGCCAGGCCGCTATTGCCAACCAGGGTGGCGTTATTGCCCGCATCGGACAGGCTGTCGCCAAAAATGACCAGTTGGGAGAAGCTGGCGGCCTGAGCGGCCATCGACAGAGACAGCAGCAGGCCGGTGAGAGCCAATCGATGAGAAAAATGTGTCATGGGTGCTCGCTAGGAAAAAGGTCTCGGGTCGTTTGATCGCTGTGGACCCGTAACACAAAAAGTCGAAAGACAACCCGACAGAGCCTCTCGGCTCATGCGGGCGCAGCATCGCGCAAGGGGTCGATCACTGTCAACCGGGACGGCCTGCCCGGCCCGTCGATTTGTGATCGGCCCGGCGCCTCAGCGCTTGCTGCCGGCAGCGGGTTTGAGAGGGAAGAAGGCCGCACGCTCCTGCGCCACCCGCTCGTTCTGCCGGGCAATATTCCCACAGACCAGATCGCAGATTTTGTAAACGGCGGGGTCGGCGATTTTGTAGAAGGCGCTGGTGCCACGGCTCTCGCGCGAGACCAGGCCATGCTGCTGCAGCAGGGTCAGATGGCGCGAGACATTGGCGGCACTGAAACCGCACAGCTCGGCCAGTTCGCCGACCTTGCGCTCCTGCTGGCGCAGCAGATTGAGGATGTGCAGACGCGTGGGCTCCGCCAGGGCCTGGAAATAGGCGGCGATCTGAACCAGGGCGGCCGGAGGTAGATCTTTCATGGGCGGCTCTCAACCCGCCAGAGCGGGGTCTTCTTCATTGGAGGAGCGCAGTTTAGATGAGTGCTTGCACTCCTGCTTGCTTGACTATTTGCATGATTGTGCAAATAATGATTTAACGAAATACATCGTCACACTCGCGTCATCAACGATTGCCATGAATAGAACACCTCCCTCCTTCGCCCGCCGTTCGGCCGTGGCGCTAGGCCTGTTGATGGGCAGTGGCTGGCTCGCCTGGCTTGTCGCCCCCGCCCTGCCCGTCCGGGCCCAGTCGCAGGCGGCAGCGCCGCTGGCCAGCTATCAGCTGAAGGCTGGCGGGCTGCAGCGCAGCAGCAGCTTTGACGGGGTGGTGGAAGCCGTGCGCCAGACCGTGCTGGCCGCCCAGGTGGCGGGCGCCATCGTGCAGATCGATGTCAAGGTGGGTGACCGTGTCGCCAAGGGTCAGGTCTTGCTGCGGGTGGACGCCCGCGCCGCGCAGGAGGCCGCCCAGGCCAGCGAGGCCCAGGCGCAGGCCGCGCGCGCGAGCCTGCAACTGGCCACGCGCGACTTCGAGCGCCAGCAGCAACTCTTCAAGCAGCGCTATATCAGCCAGGCGGCGCTGGAGCAGGCCGAGAGCCAGTTCAAAGCCACCCAGGCCCAGCTCAATGCCCAGTTGGCCCAGGCGGGCGGCGCGCGCACCCAGACCCACTTGCATGTGCTGCGCAGCCCTTACGAGGGCATCGTCTCCGAGCTGCCCGTGGCCCTGGGCGATATGGCCTTACCCGGCCGCCCCCTGCTGACGCTCTACGACCCCAGCGCCTTGCGGGTGACGGTCCATCTGCCGCAAAGCGTGGTGGCGGGCCTGAGCGCCAAACCCAGCTTCAGTCTGGACTTGAACGGCCAGAGCGGCGTGCAGCCCAGCCAGGTGCAGATCCTGCCCAGGGTGGACGCCAACACCCACACGGTGCAGCTGCGCCTGGACCTGCCCAGGACCGGCAGCACCGGCCTGAGCCAGGCTTATGCGCCCGGCCTGTTCGCCCGTGTCTGGCTCAGCGACAGCGGCAGCGCCCCGGCCGGTCAGCAGCTGCTGCTGCCACGCAGCGCGGTGCTGCGCCGTGCCGAGCTGCAAGCAGCCTATGTGCTGAACGAGCAGGGCCGACCGCTCCTGCGCCAGCTGCGCCTGGGCGCGGCCCAGGGCGAGTGGGTGGAGGTGCTGAGCGGCCTGAGCGCCGGCGAGCGCGTTGCCACCGACCCGGCCGCCGCCGCCCGTGTCCTCCACAGCCCCAAGCCATGAATTCCCCTGAGACCCCAAGCCGGCTGGGCGCCAGCGGCCGCATCGCCGCCTTCTTCCAGAGCGCCCAGATCACGCCCTTGCTCGCCCTCGTCGCCCTGCTGCTGGGCCTGTTCGCCGTGCTGGTGACGCCGCGCGAGGAAGAGCCGCAGATCAAGGTCACCATGGCCAATGTGCTGCTGCCCTTCCCCGGCGC
This sequence comes from Roseateles oligotrophus, assembly GCF_014204525.1. GTDB lineage: Bacteria > Pseudomonadota > Gammaproteobacteria > Burkholderiales > Burkholderiaceae_C > Paucibacter_A > Paucibacter_A oligotrophus_A. Next base: position 183,564 of record NZ_JACHLP010000006.1, on the reverse strand, counting down.
CGGCGTGGGCGAGGTGGAGCAGATGATTGCCGGCCCGGCCGAGCAGCTGCTCGCGCAGATGGCCGGGGTGGAGCATGTGATGTCGCTTTCGCGCCCCGGCCTGGCCGTGCTGACGGTGCAGTTCAAGGTCGGCGTGCCGCGCACCGAGGCCCTGGTCCGGCTCTACGACACGGTCGATGCCAATGCCGACTGGCTGCCGGCCCAGCTGGGCGCCCTGCCCCCCATCATCAAGCCCAAGGGCATTGATGACGTGCCCATCCTCAGCCTGACCCTGTTCAGCAAGACGAATGAGGAGATCGGCGCGGCCGATCTGGAGCGCGTGGCCCACAGCATGGAGGCCGAACTCAAGCGCGTGCCCGGCAGCCGCGAGGTCCGCAGCATAGGCGGGCCGGGCCGCGGCGTGACCGTCGAGATGGACGCCGGCCGCATGGCCAGCACCGGCCTGAGCGTGGACCATCTGCGCCGCGCCCTGCAGTCGGCCAATGCCGGTGCGCCCATCGGCGACTTGCTGCGCGCCAACCAGGCGATCGCGCTGGAGGCGGGCGCCTTGCTGGGCTCGGCGCGCGAGCTCGAAGAACTGATCGTCGGCGTGCAGGAGGGCAAGCCCATCTTTCTGCGCGACGTGGCCCGGGTGCGCGACGGCCCCCTGCGGCCCACGCGTTATGTCTGGCACGGCGAGGGCGGGCAGAACTACCCGGCCATCACCCTGGCCATCACCAAGAAGGCGGGCGAGAACGCCATCGACGTGGCCAATGCCTTGATGCAGCGGGTGGATGAGCTGCGCAATACCTTGATCCCGGCCGATGTCGAAGTCAGCGAGACACGCAACTACGGCGCCAGCGCCGACGAGAAGGCCCAAAAGCTGATCCACAAGCTGCTCTTCGCCACCGCCTCGGTGGTGGCCCTGGTCTTCCTCGCCCTGGGCCGCCGCGAGGCCGCCATCGTGGGCACGGCGGTGATCCTGACCCTGGCCGCCACCTTGTTTGCCTCCTGGGCCTGGGGCTTCACGCTCAACCGGGTCTCGCTGTTCGCGCTGATCTTCTCCATCGGCATCCTGGTGGACGACGCCATCGTGGTGGTGGAGAACATCCACCGCCACCAGCAGCTCTACCCCGGCCGCAGCCTGAAGGACATCATCCCCGGCGCCGTCGACGAAGTGGGCGGCCCCACCATTCTGGCCACGCTGACGGTGATCGCCGCCCTGCTGCCCATGGCTTTTGTGTCCGGCCTGATGGGCCCGTATATGAGCCCCATCCCCATCAACGCCAGCCTGGGCATGCTGCTGTCGCTCGCCATCGCTTTCGCCGTGACGCCTTGGTTGGCCCGGCTCTTGATGAAGCCCCTGCCGCCCAGCGCCGAGTCGCCCCAAACGCAGCAAGTCCACGGGCTCAGTGCCCGGCTGGCACCGCTGTTCGAGCGCATCTTCCAGCCCTTGCTGGACGCGCGGCGCGGCCGCCGCAATCGCGGCCTGCTGGGCCTGGGGCTGGCCGGCCTGATCGCGGTCTCGCTGGCCCTGCCCGCCACTGGCTTGCTGCTCTTGAAGATGCTGCCCTTCGACAACAAGTCCGAGCTGCAGCTGGTGGTAGACCTGCCCGCCGGCACGCCGCTGGAGAAAACCGCCGCCGCCCTGCGCGAGCTGGGCGCCTACCTCGCCAGCGTGCCCGAGGTGAGGCATTACCAGGCCTATGCCGGCAGCGCCTCGCCGATCAACTTCAACGGCCTGCTGCGTCAGTACGATCTGCGCAGCGACCCGAATCAGGGCGACATCCAGGTCAATCTGGTGGACAAGCATGCGCGCAAGGAACAAAGCCATGCCATCGCCATGCGCTTGCGCCCCGAGCTGCAAAGAATCGGCAAGCGCTTCGAGGCCAATATCAAGGTGGTGGAGGTGCCGCCCGGCCCGCCGGTGCTCGCCCCCATCGTGGCCGAGATCTACGGCCCCGAGGCGGCCGGCCGCGCGGCCCTGGCCCGCCAGGTGCGCGCGGTGTTCGAGCGCCAGCCCGGCGTCGTCGATGTGGACGACAGCTTGATCGCCGCCGCCCCGCGCCAGCTGCTGCTGATAGACCGCCGCAAGGCCGCCATGCTGGGCGTGCCGCAGGAACTGATCGTCAGCACCCTGCGCGCCGGCCTGGCCGGCGAAGCCGTCACCTATCTGCACGAGCAGAGCAAATACCCGGTGCCGGCCGTGCTGCAGCTGCCGCCCGAGTCGCAGGGCGATCTGGACGCCTTGCTGGCCCTGGGCGTGCGCGGCCGCGCGGGTACCCTGTTGCCGCTGCGCGAGCTGCTGACGGTCTCGGACACCGTGCGCGAGCAGCCGGTCTACCACAAGGACCTGCTGCCGGTGGTCTATGTGACGGCCGATATGGCCGATGCCAAGAGCGGGCTCGACAGCCCTTTGTACGGCCTCTTCGCCATGCGTGCCGAGCTGCAGAAAATCCAGACGCCGGGCGGCGGAACGCTGCAGGAGTTCTTCATCCGCCCCCCCTCCGACGCCCTGCGCGACTACAGCCTCAAATGGGATGGCGAGTGGCAGATCACGTATGAAACCTTCCGCGATATGGGCCTGGCCTATGGCGTGGGCCTGATCCTGATCTATCTGCTGGTGGTGGCCCAGTTCGGCTCCTACCTGACGCCGCTGATCATCATGGCCCCCATCCCGCTGACCCTCGTCGGCGTGATGCCCGGCCACGCCCTGCTGGGCGCGCCGTACACGGCCACCAGCATGATTGGCATGATCGCCCTGGCCGGCATCATCGTGCGCAACTCCATCCTGCTGGTGGACTTCATCCGTCTGCAGCAGCGCGGCGGCATGGCGATCGAGCAAGCCATCGTCAGCGCCGCCACGACCCGCGCCCAGCCCATCCTGCTGACCGGCCTGGCCGCCATGCTGGGGGCCTTCTTCATCCTCGACGACCCCATCTTCAACGGCCTGGCCATCTCCCTGATCTTCGGCATCGCCCTCTCGACGCTGCTGACCCTGGTGGTGATCCCGCTGCTGTACTACCTGGCCTACCGGAACAAGACGGCAACATAACTTTCAAGTGAAACGGATAAACTCATGAGCACCTGGCAAATCGTCCGCGTCATCGCGGGCAGCTTCATCCTGCTGTCACTGGCGCTGGGCCTGCCCGGCAGCCCGATCTTCCACTCCAGCGGGTGGCTGGCCTTGACCGCCTTTGTGGGCTTCAATCTGCTGCAAAGCGGCTTCAGCCGCTGGTGCCTGCTGGAGTCCATGCTGGCCAGGCTGGGCCTGCGCCGCGGCGATTGACGGCCCGGCGGCCCGCCAAATCCGTCCGCGCAGCAGCGAGCCTGGGCGGACGAAGAGCGGTATGCTGCGCTGGCTTTCTCTGTTAGAACCATGCTCATGCAAGGATCGGGAGAATGGATGGACGCGACAACTGCCTTCCCCAGCCTGCTCAGCCAGGGCCTGGACCTGCTGTTCAACACCGAGCTGCCCGTGGGCCTGGCCCTGCTGGACACCGAGTTCCGCTACGTCCGCATCAACAAGACGCTGGCGGACTTCAACGGCGTGCCCGCCCAGCAGGCCCTGGGCCGCAGCGTCAAAGCCGTGCTGCCCGAGGCCTATGCCACCCTGGGCCCCTTGCTGCAGCAGGTGCTGGACAGCGGCGTCGGCCTGCAGGGCTTTCGCGTCCAGGCCGAGGTTCCCAGCTTTCCCGGCGAACTCTCCGAGTGGGAAGCGAGTTATCTGCCGGTCAAGAATGACTTGGGCCACACCTGTGGCATCCTGGTCCAGGCCGTCAACATCACCGTGCAGGAGCTGGCCCTGCGCCGCGAGCGCGAGAGCGAGGAGCGGGTGCGCCGGGTGCTGGACAGCCTGTTTGTGCTGGTGGGCGTGCTGAGCCCCGAGGGCGTGCTGCAGGAGGCCAACCGCGCGCCGCTGGAGGCGGCCGGCATCAGCCTGGAAGAGGTGCAGGGCCAGTATGTCTGGGACACCTACTGGTGGCGCCACGACGCCGGGCAGCAAGCCTGGCTCAAACAGGCCGTCAAGGAAGTGGCCGCCGGCGGCCTGGTGCGCAAGGAGGTCAAGGTCTGCATGGCCGGCGGCAAGCTGGTCACCATCGACTTCATGCTGGCCCCGCTGCGCGACGAGGCGGGCCGCGTCACCCATCTGATTCCCTCGGCCATCGACATCTCCGACCGCGTGGCCAGCGAGCGTGCCCTGCGCGCCAGCGAGGCACGCTTTCGCAGCGCCTTCGAGGCCGCGCCCGATGGCATGACCCTGGTGGACGCCGAGCGCCGCATCCTGCTGGCCAATGCAAGCATGAACCGCCTGTTCGGCTACGCGGCGGGCGAGCTGACCGGGCGCTGCATCGACGAGCTGCTGCCGGCCGCCATGCGCCAGGCCCATGTCGGCCATGTGGGCCGCTTCTTCGCCACGCCCCAGGTGCGGCCCATGGCCGCGCGCAAGCCCCTGCATGGGCAGAGGCTGGACGGCAGCCTGTTCCCGCTGGAGGTCGGCCTGAGCCCGATTCCCGGCAGCGACCCGCCCGAGGTGCTGGCCACCGTCTCCGACGTCAGCGAGCGCGTCGCGGCGCAGACCAAGATCCAGCAGGCCTTGGAAGAAAAGACCGCCCTGCTGGGCGAGGTGCATCACCGGGTCAAGAACAATCTGCAAATCATCTCCAGCCTTTTGCGCCTGCAGTCCGCCAATGCCCCCGAGGCGGCCCGCCCCGCCCTGCAGGACAGCCAGTCCCGGGTGCGCGCCATGGCCCTGACCCATCAGCTGCTCTACGAGCGCAAGGACTTCGCCGGCATGGAGCTGGGGCCATATCTGCATCAGCTGACCACCTTGCTGTGCGAGTCCTATCTGGGCCAGCCCTCGCGCGTGCGGGTGGAGGTACAAGCCCCCGAGCAGGGCCTGCACATCGATCTGCAAACCGCCGTGCCCTGCGGCCTGGTGGTGAACGAGCTGGTGGTCAATGCGCTCAAGCACGCCTTTCCCGGCGGCCGCGCCGGCCTGATCCGCGTCTGCGCGGCCGACGACCCGGCGGCGCCGGGCAAGACCCTGACCCTCGAGGTCAGCGACGACGGCATCGGCCTGCCCGAAGGCATGGGCCTGGCCAGCGCCAATTCCCTGGGCTTCCAACTGCTCCCCCTGCTGGCCGATCAGATGGGGGCCAGCCTGGCCCTGCTGCCCGGCCCGGGGACTCGGGTGCGCCTGCAAGTCCCCCGCCATGAGGGCCTCTCCGCATGAATGCACTGATCGAAAACAAGCCGCAGAGCAAGCCGCTGCGGGTGCAGATCGTCGAGGACGAACGCATCGTCGCGCTCGATATCAAATTCAATCTGCAGCAGCTGGGCTTTGTCGTCACCGGCATGGCCAATAGCGAAAGCGAGGCCCTGGCCCAGGTGCGGCGCGAGCGGCCCGATGTGGTGCTGATGGACATCAATCTGGGCCGCGGCGGCGACGGCATCCAGGCCGCCCACCAGCTCAAGCAGGAGTTCGGCCTGCCGGTGATCTTCCTGACCGCCTACGCCGAGCCGGAGACGCTGGAACGCGCCGGCCTGAGCGCGCCCTATGGCTATCTGCTCAAGCCTTTTGAGCTGCGCGAACTCAATGCCACGCTGCGCATGGCCCTGGCCCGGCGCGAGGTGGAGCAAAAGACCGAACGCCTGGAGCAGCGCTTCCGCCTGGCCCTGGACGCCGCCAGCCTAGGCGTGCTGGAGTTCCACCGCAACACCGACACCCTGGAGCTGGACGGCCACATCGCCCACCTGATGCGCGGCAGCCCGCTGGGCTTCAAATTCTCGCGCCAGGAGTTTCTGGCTCGCCTGGTCGAACCTGCGGTGCGCGAGCGCCTCGGCTCCCTGCTGCAGCCGGGCGGCGTGGTCCACACCCTGGCCCTGTGGCAGCGTGATGACGATGAGTTGATCTGGCTGGAGATCCATGCCAGCCACTTCGCCGACGAAGACAAGGTCATCGGCGTGTTCCGTGACGTCAGCGCCCAGGTCCATAACGAGGAGCGCCTGCAGCAGGCGGCCGTCGTGTTCGAGTCCGCCGCCGAGGCCATCATGATCCTGGACGCGGCCTACCGGGTGCGGGCCGCCAACCCCGCCTTCAGCGCCCTCACCGGCTGGAGCCAGGCGGAGGTGCAGGGCCGCCACCCGGACGAATTCCTGCACGCCAAGCGCTCCAGCGACCGCGTGGCCGCGCGCGAAAGCCTGGCCGCGGGCGCGGCCGGCACGCCCTGGCAGGGCGATGTCTACTGCCAGCGCCGCGACGGCGGCATCTTCCCGGCCTGGGAGCATGTGGCGCCGGTGCTGGGCAAGGAACAGCAGGTCTCGCACTATGTGCTGAGCTTCAGCGACACCTCGGCCCTGCGCGATGCCGAGATGAAGATCCACCACCTCGCCTTCCACGACGCGCTGACGGGCCTGGGCAATCGCCACCACCTCAACCACTGCCTGCGCGAATGCATGAACCGCGGCCCCGGCGGCGGGGCGCCCGAGAGTTTCGCCCTGGTCTTCATCGACCTGGATGGCTTCAAGACCATCAACGACACCCTGGGCCACGCGGCCGGCGATCTGCTGCTGATCGAGATCGCCGCCCGGCTGAGCCGCCAGCTGCGCAGCAGCGATGTGCCCATACGCCTGGGCGGCGACGAGTTCGTGCTGCTGCTGCACGCCATCCAGCGGCCCGATGACCTGGCCGGCGTGGCCGACAAGCTGCTCGGCGCCGTCCGCCAGCCGGTCGATGTGGGCATGGGCGAGGCGGTGCAGGTCTCGGCCAGCATGGGCATCGCCCTCTTCCCCGACCACGCCGCCAGCGTGGACGATTTGATCAAGGCCGCCGACAGCGCCATGTATGCCGCCAAGGCCGCCGGCCGTGACCGCTACGCCTTCTACAGCGCCGCCCTCTCGGCCCGCGCGGTGGAGCGCCTGCAGATCGAGCAAGGCCTGCGCCGTGCCCTGGCGGCGCAGGAGCTGCGGCTGCACTGGCAGCCACTGGTCTCGATGCGCGACGGCCGCCTCCGCGCCGCCGAGGCCTTGCTGCGCTGGACCCATGCCGAGCATGGCCCCATCGCGCCCGAGCGCTTCATCCCGGTGGCCGAGGAGAGCGGGCTGATCGACGCCATCGGCGACTGGGTGCTGCAACAAGCCTGCGGCCAGGCCGCGCGCTGGCTCCAGGCCGGCTGCCACTTTGAGCGCGTGGCCGTCAACGTCTCGCCACGCCAGCTGCAGCACGAAGGCTTTGCCCAGCGGGTGGACGCCGCCCTGCGGCAGGCCCGGCTGGCGCCCGAGAAGCTGGAGCTGGAGCTGACCGAGTCCTGCTTGCAAAACGGCGACTCGGTGCTGCGCGCCCTGCATGGCTTGCGCGCCCTGGGCGTCCAACTCGCGCTGGACGATTTCGGCACCGGCTTTTCATCGCTGTCCATGCTCAAGATGCTGCCCATCAACCGGCTCAAGATCGACCGCAGCTTTGTCCGCGACCTGGCCCGCGACCCCAATGACCTGGCCATCGCCCGCGCCATCGCCGCCCTGGCCGGCACCATGGACCTGGCCGTGACGGCCGAAGGTGTGGAAAGCGCCGAGCAACGCGAGCTCCTGCTGGCCATGGGCGTGCAGGAGGCGCAGGGCTGGCTGTACAGCCCCGCCGTGTCGGCGCAGGAGCTGGCGACTTGGTTCAACAAGCCTGCGGGCATTTGAGGCCGAGGTCGGCGCCGCTGCCCTATACTCGCGCTTCGCTCCGGGGAGCCCTGCCGCACATCCAAGATGTGCCGGGCTGAGATGTGGTGGAAGCCACGGACCCGCTGAACTTGATCCGGTTGATACCGGCGTAAGAAGAGCCCGCTCAGATCCTGCTGCCCGCCACCCCTGGCCGGCCGGCGGCCCCGAGCAAGCCCTGCGCCTCAGCCTCATCAAGGCTGGCACTCCGGAGCACCCACCCACCGGAGCCTGCGCGCATGAACACCCTCACCACCCCCAAGCTGGCCGAAGCCGAGATCGATTTCCAAGCCCGCCTGCAGCAAAGCCGCGAGCCCTTGCCGGCCTCAGCCAAGCAATACCTGCACGGCCAGATCCACCCCGAGCTGCGCGTGCCGCAGCGCGCCATCACGCTCACCAATGGCGAGCTGGTGACGGTGTACGACGCCTCCGGCCCCTACACGGACCGCGCGGCCGACATCGACGTTCACAAAGGCCTGCCCGCCCCGCGCGCCGACTGGGTGCAAGCGCGCGGCGACACCGAGCTCTACAGCGGCCGCCCCATCAAGCTGGTGGACGACGGCCTGCGCGAAGAAGCCCAGCAGCAGCGCCTGCTCGAGATGAGCGCCGGCCTGCGCCGCCAGCCGCGCCGCGCCAAGTCGGGCGCCAACGTCACCCAGATGCACTACGCCCGCAAAGGCATCATCACGCCCGAGATGGAATACGTGGCCATCCGCGAGAACCAGCGCCACGAGTGGATGCGCGAGTACGAGGCGGACGCCGAGCGCGAAGCCCGACTGCTGGGCAACCCCTTTGGCGCCAGCATCCCCAAGATCATCACGCCCGAGTTTGTGCGCGAGGAGGTGGCGCGCGGCCGCGCCATCATCCCGGCCAATATCAACCACCCCGAGCTGGAGCCCATGGCCATAGGGCGTAACTTCCTGGTCAAGGTGAATGCCAATATCGGCAACTCGGCCGTCACGTCCAGCATCGAGGAGGAAGTGGAGAAGCTGGTCTGGTCCACCCGTTGGGGCGCGGACACGGTGATGGACCTGAGCACCGGCCGCAATATCCACACCACCCGCGACTGGATCGTGCGCAACAGCCCCGTGCCCATCGGCACCGTGCCGATTTATCAGGCGCTGGAAAAGGTGGGCGGCGTGGCCGAGGACTTGACCTGGGCGATCTTCCGAGACACGCTGATCGAACAGGCCGAGCAAGGCGTGGATTACTTCACCATCCACGCCGGCGTGCTGCTGCGTTATGTGCCGATGACGGTCAAGCGCCGCACCGGCATCGTCTCGCGCGGTGGCTCCATCCTGGCCAAATGGTGCATCGCCCACCACAAGGAGAACTTCCTCTACACCCACTTCGAGGACATCTGCGAGATCATGAAGGCCTATGACGTCAGCTTCTCGCTGGGCGATGGCCTGCGGCCGGGCAGCTTGTCCGACGCCAATGACGAGGCCCAGTTCGCCGAGCTGCGCACCCTGGGCGAGCTGACCAAGACGGCCTGGAAGCACGATGTGCAAACCATGATCGAGGGCCCCGGCCATGTGCCCATGCACATGATCCAGGTGAATATGACCGAGCAGTTGAAGCACTGCGACGAAGCGCCCTTCTACACCCTGGGCCCGCTGACCACCGATATCGCGCCCGGTTATGACCATTTCACCAGCGGCATCGGCGCGGCCATGATCGGCTGGTTTGGCTGCGCCATGCTGTGCTACGTGACGCCCAAGGAGCACCTGGGCCTGCCCGACCGCGACGATGTGAAGCAAGGCCTGATGGCTTACAAGATCGCCGCCCACGCCGCCGACATCGCCAAGGGCCACCCCGGCGCCCGCGCGCGTGACGACGCCTTGTCCAAGGCGCGCTTCGAGTTCCGCTGGGAAGACCAGTTCAACCTCGGCCTGGACCCCGACACCGCCCGCGCCTACCACGACGAAACCCTGCCCAAGGACAGCGCCAAGGTGGCGCATTTCTGCTCCATGTGCGGACCCAAGTTCTGCTCCATGAAGATCACCCAAGACGTGCGCGACTACGCCGCCAGCCTGGAAGCCCAGCAGGAAGGCATGGCCGACAAGAGCGCCGAGTTCAAGGCCCAGGGCGGCGAGCTTTACATCCCCATCCACAAGGCTTGAGCATGGCCCGCATTGCGATTGCGGGCGCCGGCCTGGCCGGCCGCCTGTTTGCCTGGGCGCTCGGCCAGGCCGGCCACGCGGTGCAGGTCTTCGAGGCCGGGCCCGGCCCGGCGCCGCTGTTCGACGGCCAGGGCGCGGCCGCCTTCACGGCCGCCGGCATGCTGAGCCCGCTGGCGGAGCTGGAAAAGGCCGAGCAAGAGGTCGCCCGGCTGGGCTGGGACTCGCTGCGCCTGTGGCCGCAGATCGTTGCGCGCCTGAGCGCGCCCGTTCGCCTGCAATGCGAAGGCAGCCTGCTGATCGCCCACCGCCCCGACCTGGCGGCCGCCCAGCGCGTGCTGGCCAGGCTGGGCGCGGATAGCGCGGGCCTCGAACGGCTGGACGCCGCCGCCCTGCGCGAGCTGGAGCCCGCCCTGCTGCACACCGGCCTGCAGGCCTGGTTGCTGGCCGGCGAGGGCCTGATCCACCCGCCCCAGGCCATGGCCGCGCTGCAGGCCGCGGCCCATGGCGTGCAATGGCATTGGCAAACCCCGGTGCGCGAGCTGCAAGCCGGCCGCCTGCTCTTGCAAAACGGCCAGGCGCTGGACTTCGACTGGGTCATCGATTGCCGCGGCTTGGGCGCCCGCAACGCTGCGCTGACGAGCAATCTGCGCGGTGTCCGCGGTGAGGTGATCGGCCTGGAACTGCCGGCCCATGGCCTGCGCCGGCCGGTGCGCCTGCTGCACCCGCGCCACCGCGTCTACCTGGTGCCGCGCACGCAAAACGAGCTGGTGCTGGGCGCCAGCGAGATCGAGAGCGAGGACCGCTCGCCCGTCAGCCTGCAATCGGCGGTGGAGCTGATGGCGGCGGCGCACAGCATCATGCCCGCGCTCAGCGAGGCCCGCATCCTGCGCCTGGACCGCAATCTGCGCCCCGCCCTGCCCGATAACAAGCCGCTGGCCCGAGCAGAGCCCGGCCTGATCCACCTGAACGGCCTGTACCGCCATGGCTGGCTGTTAGCGCCGGCCCTGGTGCAGCAGCTGCTCGTGCAAACGGCGCTGGGCAATCTGGAGAACTGAAAGATGAACACCATCACCCTGCAACTCGACGAGCAAGCCCTGACCCTGCCCGCCGGCAGCACGCTGGCCCAGCTGCTGGCGCACGCACAGCGCGCCCCCGAGAGCGTGGCCACGGCGCTGAACGGCCGCTTTGTACCGCGTGAGGCAAGACCTGGCACCCCACTGCATGAAGGTGACTCGGTCCTGCTCTTCAAACCCATCGTCGGAGGCTGAAGCCATGCAAGACGCTCTCATCATCGATGGCCACAGCCTGAGCAGCCGCCTCTTCCTCGGCACGGCCGGCTATCCCAGCCCGCAAACCTTGGTAGAGGCAATCGAGGCCTCGCAATGCTCGGTGCTGACGCTGGGCCTGAAGCGCACCCTGCTGGCGGGCGACAACGGCTTTGTCGCCCAGGCCTTGCAAGCGGCCCAGGCCCGCGGCGTGCGCCTGCTGCCCAATACCGCCGGCTGCCGCACGGCCCGCGAGGCGGTGCAAGTGGCGCAGATGGCGCGCGAGCTCTACGGCACGCACTGGATCAAGCTGGAGGTGGTGGGCGACGAGCACACCTTGCAGCCCGATCCCTTCGAGCTGCTGGCCGCCGCCACCGAACTCGGCCGCGCCGGCTTCACCGTCTTCCCCTACTGCACCGACGATCTGGTGCTTTGCCGCCGGCTGCTGGACGAGGCCGGCTGCGCCGTGCTGATGCCCTGGGGCGCGCCGATAGGCTCGGGCCAGGGCCTGATCCATTTGCAAGCCCTGCGCACTCTGCGCGAGCGCCTGCCGCAGGCGCTGCTGATCGTCGACGCCGGCCTCGGCGCACCCTCGCATGCGGCCCAGGCCCTGGAGCTGGGCTTTGACGCCGTGCTGCTCAACTCCGCCGTCGCCCAGGCGCGCGAACCGGTGGCCATGGCCGCCGCCTTCCGCGACGCGGTGCGTGGCGGCCGCCAAGGCTTTCTGGCCGGGCTGATGGCGCCGCAGAGCTTTGCCGTGGCCTCCACCCCGGTCAGCGGCCACGCCTTTCTGCTGGGGTCGGCATGACAAAAATAACTCATGATTTACCCAGCCCCTGCCTGCCCCCGGCCTGGCCGGAAGCGCCGGACGATAGACCGCCCATCGTCTGGGCCATCGCCGGCACCGACAGCGGTGGCGGCGCCGGCCTGGCCGCCGACACGCGCGCGGCGGCCGCCCTGGGCGTGCATCTCTGCCCCGTCGTGGCGGCGGTGACGGCGCAGAACTCGCTGGGCGTCGCCGCCGTCTTCCCGCTGCCGCCCGAGCAGTTGCGGGCGCAGCTGCAGGCCCTGGCCCAAGACCTGCGCCCCCGCGTCATCAAGTGCGGCCTGCTGGCCAGCGCGGCGGCGCTCGCCTGCGTGGCCCAGTGCGTCGATGATTTGCGTCAGCAAGAGCCGGTGGCCCTGGTTATCGACCCGGTGCTGGGCGCCACGGCCGGTGGCGCGGCCTTCGCCGATGCCAATCTGCTCCAGGCCTACCGCGAGCATTTGCTGCCCCGCGCCACGCTGATCACCCCCAATCGCCGCGAGGCCTTGCGCCTGCTGCAATGGGAGGAGCAAGGCCAGGCCACGCCGCTGCTAGCGCAAGCCCTGCGCGAGCTGGGCGCACAGGCGGTCTGCATCACCGGCGGCGACGATATCGCCAGCACGCCGGGCGCCGAAGGCCTGTCACTGGACTGGCTGGACGCACAGCTGCTGAACGCCCCCGTGCAAGGCTGGTTGGCCCTGCCGCGCCTGCGGAATCCCCATCACCACGGCAGTGGCTGCACTTTTGCCAGCGCGGCCGCCGGGGCCCTGGCCCTGGGCTACCCGGTGCCAGATGCCGTGGTGCTAGCCAAGATGCTGAGCTGGTCGGCGCTGCAAAACAGTGCCGCCGCCGGCGCCGGGGCCGGGCCGGTCAGGGCCAGCTGCGGCTTCGCCGAGGACGCCCGCAGCATGCCGGTGATGGGCTTCAATGACGAGTGGGCGCCCGAGGCCAGCACCCTGGCGCGCTGGACCCAGGTCTTGCGCGGCGAGGGCGGCGAGCAAGAGGAGGAGTTCGATCTGGGCCTGTACGCCATCACCGACAAGGCCGAGCGCGTGGCCGAACTGGTGGGCCTGGGCCTGCGCCAGATCCAGCTGCGCATCAAGGCCCAGCACACGCATTCGGAACTGGCGCTGCAGTACGGCATCCAGACCGCGCTGGAATCCACCCTGGGCTATCGACGCGGCGCCAGCCAGCTCTGGATCAATGACCACTGGCGCCTGGCCCTGGACGCCGGTGCCACGGCCCTGCATCTGGGCCAGGAGGATTGGGCCGCGCTTAAGCCCGGCGAGCGCACGCAGATCCTGCGCAGCGGCGCCAAGCTGGGCCTCTCCAGCCACAGCCTGTGGGAGCTGGCGCGGGCACGCGGCCTGGCGCCGCACTACATCGCCTGCGGCCCGGTCTGCGCCACCACGACCAAGGACATGCCCTGGCAGCCGCAAGGCCTGCGCAATCTGGCCTGGTGGGTGCGGATGGCGGGCCGGCCGGTGGTGGCCATCGGCGGCTTGCTGGCGCCGGCCCAGGTGGCCGACTGCGCCGCCGCGGGTGCGGCGGCGGCCTGCCTGGTGCGGGCGCTGGACGCCGAGGCCGGCGCGGGCCAAGGCCTGGCCGCCTTCGAGGAGGCCTGGCGGCAAGGGCGGGCGCGCAGAGGGGCTCAGCCGCGCGGCTAAGAGCCGCTGCTTACTCCGCCGGGCGGAAGCCCACCTCGACCCGGCCTTCGCGCGGCCGAGCAATGGGCTCGAAACGCCATTGCGAAATGGCTTCGATGGCGACCGCACTGAGGCGGCTGCTGGTCGAGCGCATGGCCTCGGCCTGCTTGACGCTGCCGTCCGTCTGCACCATGAAACGCAAGAGCACGGTGCCGCCGTTGAAGTCCTTCATCAAGCGGCGCGGGATCTGGGGTTCGATGCGGTGGATCAGCTTGAGCACCGGCTCCTCGTCCGCCACCGCGGCGACGGCCTGCGCGGCCGCGGAGGGCTTGGCCTCGGCCGGGCGGGCCGAGGCCGGAGCCAGGGCCAGCTGGGTCGCAGGCGCGGCCTTGCCCGGTTCGGCCGCGGCCAAGGCGCTGCCGTTGCTGCCGGGCGCAGCAGGGGCCGCGGGGGCGGTTGTGGCCGCCTGCGCATTGCCGCTACCGCTGCCGTTGCCACGCGCGGCTGGCACCTCCGCGACGGCCGTGGCCGCTGCACTGCCACCTTCTTGCTGCGCGGCCCGATGCGCCTGGGCCAGCCGCTCGGCTTCGCTGCGCGAGGCATTGCCGGGGGCCGTCTTGCTATTGCTGGCTGACTTGCCCTGGGCCGAAGCGCCCGCCTTGTCTTTGTCCTTGTCTTTATCGCTCGCCGTAGCCGTGGCGGTCGCCGCCGGAGCGGCTGCGGCGGCGGCAGCACTCTGCTTCTTGGCCGTGGCCTCGTTATGGAAGCGAATCCAGGTGAACACGCGGTCGGCGGTCTTTTTCGCGCGCTCCTCGGCGCTGTCGGCGTCGGCATCGGTGTCGGCCTTGGCCTTGGTGGCGCCCGGCGCCTGCGCATAGACCCCCAGGCTGGCGCCCATCAGCAGGCTCAGGGCCAGGGCCGACGACGCTGCAGATGAAGCAAAGAAAAATTTCAACGGCGATGAGCCGGCACACAAGCGCATGGTCAAGCACTCCCCCTCAGGTCTTGAACCAACACCCCGAATCGCTAGGCTGTAGATCTTGGCGACTGAACCTTGGACCCGCAAACGCTGCTTTGACGCGGCGCCACCGGTCGGCCAAGCGCCAGCGGACCTGAAGTTCTTTGACTTTTGCCCTCCCTGCCGCGACTCCCTCTGGGCGATGGAAGGTTCGCAGTGTATGAATGGAAGCCCCTGTTGCGATGCTCGGGTCAACCCTAGGAAATCCGGGTGGCTTACAAAAAAGTCAACATCAAAATTGGGGGTGATGAGCCCGACGTGCAAAATTGCCACGCCTCGCACAAATTGCGGCAATTTTCACTCTGCCGGACTGCCATTCGCCGCCGCCCAGTCCGCACAAGGCGTGCCCTGATGGAACTGCATCTGCCAGCCCTGGGTTCCCAAGCGCCAGAGGGAGCTGCGACGGCTATGCCGGTGCAGGCGGCCCTGAGCGTCGCAGTGGGCGGACTCGTAGTTCAACAAAACCAGGCCGGGCACGAGCAGCTGAGCTTGGAAGTTGCGTGCCTGAACCTGGTGCAGGCTGGGCGCGGGCGCCGCGCCCGCGGCGATCAGCAAGGCCAGCATCTCCTCGCGCTGGTAGCTGCGGCCCGAGTAGCCGATCTCGCGGAAGTCTGGATGCAGCAGGGCTTGGAGGCGGGGCAAATCCGCCGCCGTCTTGTCCAGATGCAGCTCGCATTCGAGCGCTTGCAATTGCGGCAGCAGGTGGGTGAGTTCGGTGTCGGCTTGCGTCATGGCGGCTCGATGGGTGGCGGAAAGGTTTGCGGCGCCACGATAACCTCTCGTCGCCCGCCGAAAAGTCCAGGCCAAACGCATCGGCCGACTAGCCCCAACGAAAAACCGGCCGCCCTCACCTGCTCACACAGGCAAGAGCGGCCGGGCCTGGGCCCTCCTGCGGCAGCCTCGCTTGCAACCCGGCTGCGTGAGGAGGGCGGCTCAGCGCCGTCTTAGCGCTTGGCGTCGAAGCGCAGCACGATGCTGCGCACCTGGTCCACCGACACGCCGGCCTTGCGCTTGAGCGCGCTCAAGCCATGGGCGCTGAGCAGCTCGGTACCCAGCTGCGCGGCCTGCGGCGGCATGGCGGCACGCAAGGTGCCATTGGCCAGCAGCTCCAGCGTCATGCTGGCCGTCTCGCCCCGGCCCAGATCGAGCAGGGTCTCGGCGCGGGCGCTGACGGCCTGGCTGTCCAGCTGGGGCAGCTCGGCCTCGGCCAAGCTGCGCGGCACCAGGCTCAGGCTGTCACCCTGGTCTTGCACCAGATAGTGGCCCAGGCGATCCAGGCCACCGTTGGCGCCAGCGTCGCGGAACAGGGGCAACACGTTCTGCACCGTTTCGCTCGGCGCATGGCCCGCCAGGCTCATGCTCAGTTGGCCGCCGTTGCGCAACAGTTGCTGGCTGCCGTCAACGGCCACCGCCGCACCCGCGCCCGCGCCGTCGGCCAGCGCCAGCAAGGACGATGCCGGCCCCGTCGCCGGCAAGGCATTCGCGCCCTGCAAGCCGGCCACGGTGCCGCCCGCGTTGGCGCCGCCATTGCCACCGCCATTGCCACCGCCATTCCCGCCCGCATTGCCATGGCCCGCGCCACCGGTGCCATTGCCGCCCTGCGGCTTCAGCACCAGTCCGGCCGTCTGGCCTTGCGTATCCAGACCCTGGATACGGCCGCGAGCCTCGACCGGGTTCTGCGCCAGCTGGTAATTGCCGGCATCGACGCCGTCCAGGTTCAGCTTGACGCTGACCTGCTTGCCCTCACCGGCCAGCAAATCATCGAACTGACCCTTGGCCTGGGCTTGCACGCTGTCTCCCGCCACCACACCGATCAGACCAGGCGACTCCAGCTGCGCTTCGCGCGAACCGTCGAAGTACTTGTCCTTCACCACCAGGGGCGTGGTCTGCAAGGTCTTGGGCGTGATATCACCCTTGACCTGGCGCTGGGCGCCGTCCAGCTGGTAGTTGCCGGCGTCGGCACCGCTCAGACCCAGCGTCACCGCCACGTCCTTGGCCTTGCCGGCGTTCTTGTCGGCGAACTCGCCTGCGCGGGTGGTGTCGACCTGGTCGCCAGCGATCAAGCCGTTCAGCTTGCCGCCGCTGACTTCGGCCTTGCGATTGCCGTCGTAGACCTTGGCCGCCACGGCCACCTCACCGGCCGTCACGGTCTTGGGCGTGATATCGCCCTTGGCCTGACGCTGGGCGCCGTCCAACTGGTAGTTGCCCGCATCGGCACCGCTCAGACCCAGCGTCACCGCCACGTCCTTGCCTTTGCCGGCGTTCTTGTCGGCGAACTCGCCTGCGCGGGTGGTGTCGACCTGGTCGCCAGCGATCAAGCCGTTCAGCTTGCCGCCGCTGACTTCGGCCTTGCGATTGCCGTCGTAGACCTTGGCCGCCACGGCCACCTCACCGGCCGTCACAGTCTTGGGCGTGATATCGCCCTTGGCCTGACGCTGGGCGCCGTCCAGCTGGTAGTTGCCCGCATCGGCACCGCTCAGGCCCAGCATCACCGCCACGTCCTTGCCTTTGCCGGCGTTCTTGTCGGCGAACTCGCCTGCGCGGGTGGTGTCGACCTGGTCGCCTTCGATCAAGCCGTTCAGCTTGCCGCCGCTGACTTCGGCCTTGCGATTGCCGTCGTAGACCTTGGCCGCCACGGCCACCTCACCGGCCGTCACAGTCT
>NZ_JACHLP010000006.1:0-166261 GCF_014204525.1 Roseateles oligotrophus | reverse complement strand
CTTGGGCGTGATATCGCCCTTGGCCTGGCGCTGGGTCGCATCCAGCTGGTAGTTGCCCGCATCGGCGCCGCTCAGACCCAGCGTCACCGCCACGTCCTTGGCCTTGCCGGCGTTCTTGTCGGCGAACTCGCCTGCGCGGGTGGTGTCGACCTGGTCGCCTTCGATCAAACCTTGGACCTTGCCGCCCGACACCTCGGCCTTGCGATTGCCGTCGTAGACCTTGGCCACCACGGCCACCTCACCGGCCGTCACGGTCTTGGGCGTGATATCGCCCTTGGCGATCAAGGAATCGCTGGCCAGTTGGTAGTTGCCAGCATCGGCCCCCCCCAAGACCAGATTGACCTTGACGTCCTTGGCCTTGCCGGCGTTCTTGTCGACAAACGCAGCGCTCAGGCTCAGGCCCAGCTCCTCACCGGCCACGCCGCCTTGCAGCTTGGCTCCGCTGACCTGTGCATCCGTCTTGCCGTCATAGACCTTGCTGGCCACCGACAGCTCGGCCACCGACAAGGTTTTGGGCGTGATGCTGGCCTGGGCCGTGCCGTCAAAGCTGTAGTTACCGGCGTCGGCACCACTCAGGCTCAGGCCGCTGATGCTGACCGACTTGTCCTTGCCCACATTCTTGTCGGCAAAGCTGGCGCTGCCGCCGCTGGCTTGGACCTCGTCGCCTGCCACCAGGCCTGCCAGGCTCACGCTGGCCAGCTCGGCCGACAGCTTGCCGTCATAGACCTTGTCCTTGACCGAGCCGAGCGCGGCGCCCACGCTCTTGGGCGTGATCTCGCCGATGGCGCCCGTGGCCGTGTCGTTCTGCAAGCTGTAGCCATACACGGCGACCGCGCCCTTGCTGGCCGAGTCCAGCACAATGCCGTCCGCGCTGACCTGCTTGCCACGCCCCGCATTCTTGTCGGCGTAGTGCGCCTGGCCCCCCACGCTGAACTGGACCTGGTCACCGTCGATGGCTCCGCTGGCGACAAAGTTGTTCGCCCCCAGACTTGCGTCGGTCTTGCCGTCGTAGACCTTGCTCACCTGACCCTGCAGGCTGACGCTGATCTTGGGTGCCACCGAATAGAGGAAGCCATTGCCGTCGCCCTGCACCACCGTACCGGGCGTGGCCTGGTACTGCTTGAACTGAGAGACCAGGCCGCCGCGCTCGTCGGCGCCGGGCGTGCTGGAGTAAACCTGCCAGTCGCCTGCCCGTGCCTCCAAGGCCTGGGCCCCCGCCTCGTTGCGGAAGTTGCGGCCGGCCGCCAGCAGCAGGGGCGTGAGCTCCGCGTCGACGTTGTCCGCCTTCACCACCTGCTTGAGCAGGAGGTCAGAGCCGGCGCCCTGGGCCCGCACATCCACCGTGCCCGCCGCGTGAATGCCGTCCAAGCCATCGACACTGCCCACGGTCAGGCTGCGCTCGGTCTTGAACTGCAGATTGCCCACCGCGGCAGCGAGCTCGCCCACCTGGTGCGCACTGCCGCCCAAGACGACGTCGCCACCGCTGCGCAGGGCCAGTTGGCTGGCGCTGATCAAGGTGTTGCCCGAGATGCCCGCGCTGGCCTTGTCATGCAAGGACACGGTGGCGCTGGCGCTCACCGCCTCGTTCAGCAACAAACCGCCTTGCTCGGCCGTCAGGTAGAAGCTACCGGTATTGACGCGCTGCGCGCCGGTTTGCTCCACCGTACGGCCGCTCACCTCCAGACGCTCGCCCACAGTCACAGCCAGGCTGCCCATCTCCACCGCGTCGTCCGCGGCATTGACGCGCATCACCTTGACCCCGTTGAAAGCCTGTGCGCTCTTCTCGCTGAGCTCAGCCCCAGTGCCACCCAAACCAAAATGCTGGTCCGCGCCCGGCAAGCTGAACTCCACCGTCGCTTTGGACTGCCCGCTGAGCGTGGCCTTGTTGGCCGGAGCCAGGGGATCCGCCGCGCTGACGCCATTGGACGCCTGCAGCTTGAGGGTGCTGGCACTGTCGTTGAAGGCGATAGGCGCCTTCATATCCAGCTGGCCATTGGCATTCAAGATGACCGTGACGTTCTTGCCCGCATTGATGCTCAGGCCCTGCAGGCCGTCGACCGTGCCCAGGCCCCAATCGGCCGTGCTGCTGCGAACCTCGCTATCGCCACCGACCTTCAGCGCCAGCTTGCTGAAATTGAAGCGGCTATTGCTCAGCTCCACGCCGTCACCGGCCGTGACGGCCAGATTGGCCGCCGCCACGCCGCCGTCGCGCCCGATCACCTGCTGGCCGCTGAGCAGATGAACACTGGTGGCCGTGGTGCTGATATCGCTGTCGAACACCAGATTGCCACCGTCCTCGCGGCCCACGGCCAGGGTGGCCGCACGCACCTGACCAATCGTTGCGTTGTTCAGGCCCGTGCCCAGATGCAGCTCGTTGGAGGCCGTCATCTGGCGGATGGTGACCTTGCCCGCGCCGGCCTTGGCATCCACCGTCTGGCTGATATTGATGGTGTCGCCGGTGAGCGTGATGTCGCCCATCGAGTTGATCAGCTTGCCCGCGGTCACTTCCACCGTTTTATTGACCATCTCGAAGTGGCCGCTGGCCTTGCCGTCGAAATCGCTGGGCACGCTGATGGTGCCGGTGCCGTCCTCGCGGCCTATGGTCAGGTTCTTGATGCCGGGCAGCTTGGCCAGGGTGGCCGAGGAGGCAAAACCATTGGCATCGCCCAAGACCATATTGGTGCTGGCCGTGGCCGGCTCCAGGCGCAGCGAGGCGGTGCTGAGATTGCTCAGCGTGGCCGTGCCCCAGTCGATCTTGTTGGCGCGCAGGGTCAGCACGCCGGTGCCGGTGTCCAGATTGACGTTCACCGCGCCGAACTTGATATCTCCGTCGGTATGGATGCTGGCGCCGCCGCGGAAGATGAAGGGCGTGTCTACATTGACATCCCCACTGACCGAGAGCAAACCGCCCAAGATCTTATTGCCACTGGTATAGCTGCCATCACCCCTGAAGACGATGCGCCCAGAACCCAGCACCATGCTGGAGTTCAGCGTGACATCGCCGCTGCCGGTGGAAACGTAAAGGTTGCCGCCTTGAGTGCTGACGGGTGCGTTCAAGGTGAAAAAGCCGCCGCCCATATTGTCGGAGTCGGCCCAGATGCGGACATAGCCGCCCTGAGTCTGGATGGTTCCCCCCACCGTGGCCCCATCGGCACCGTAGATGGTGACCGAGGCATCGGCCGGTGCGCCACTGCCGGGCAGCGACACATTGTGGTTGGGCAAGCTGGCCACATTGCTGCCCGGGCCATGGGCAATCAGATTGGGCGTATTCAAGACGCGGCCGCTATTGGTCCCGCCCGCCACCAACATCAGGCTGCCCGTACCCGAGACCTCCAGGGTATTGCCCGCATTGGCAAACATCAGATCAAAATACTGCGCCGCGTCCGAACCGCCCGCCATTCCGGCCGGCGCGCTCAAATTCCCGCCACTGCTGGTGCCGGCCTCGATGCGCAGGCTGACATTCGGCTGCATGGTGATCTTGCCGTCACCGCCGTTGAGTGACAGGTCATTGACACGGATATCCCCGGTGGCCTGCAGCAGCACATTGGCGTTCTGCGCCTCGATGTCCTTCTCGAACACCTGCGAGCCCGTCAGCGAGCCCGAGCCACTGCCGCCTCCGCTAATCTCCAGCGTAGCCGGATCCAGCAGCAAATCCCCCGTCCGACCCTTGGGCGCCCGCGCATCGGTCACACCGCTGTACTGCAGCTGCTGCTTGCCCGAGACCTCGGCCCGGCCACCGTCGCCGCCCTGCGCGCCGCCGCGCACCGAGATCTGGCCGGCGAACTGGGTCTTGTCGTCGGACCAGAACACCACCTCGCCGCCCTTGCCCTGCGCGCCGGCATCGGCCCTGGCCTGCACGCTGGCATCGGCCTTCAAGATCTTTGCGTTGTGCACACCGGCGTCCTGACCCTGCCAGCCGCCGCCGACCTGGATCTGGCCACCGCCGGTGGCGCCGCTGGCATCCAGCCGGGCACCGCCGTCCAGGCGGATCTGCTCGCCCTGCACCGTGATCTTGCCGCCCTGGGCCGTGGCCGAACCGGCATCTAACTTGCCGCTCACATGCACCTCGCCCTGCGTGCCACCGTCCAGCAGAATGCGGCCGCCACGCTCGACCAGGCTGTTCGCCTCGATCACGCCGCTGTGATTGACCACGCTGGCCTGCAAGGCGTTGGCGCTGCGGGCGCTCAAGACCACGGCACCGGCCTCGATCTGGCCGCTGTTGTCCACCAAGGCATCCAGGGCGGCACGGTCAATGTTCAGCGACACCAGGCCGTCGCGGCCGAAGTCCAGCGCCAGCTTGTCACCGGCACCCAGCAGGACCTGGCCGGCCCTGATGCTGCCTTCGTTATGCACCACCGGCGCCAGCAGGGCGACCACGCCGCCCTGGGCCCGGATCTGGCCCTGGTTGAGCACGCCGCCCGCCGCGCCGTCGGCGGCAAAGTTGGCCTTGCCGCCCATGAAGTCGGCATCCTTGATGTTCAGCGTGCTGGCCACCAGGCCACCCACATTGACTTGGGCGCCCTTGCCAAAGACCACGCCGCTGGCATTGATCAGCCAGACCTGGCCGTTGGCCGTCAGCTCGCCCTGGATCTGCGTCGGCGCGCCGCCGGTGATGCGGTTCAGCGCGATGGCCTCGGCATTCGGCTGGGCGAACGTGACCTTGGACTTGTCACCGATATTGAACTCCTGCCAGTTCAGGATGGCGCGCTGGCTTTGCTGCTGCACCGTCAGCTGATTGCCGTTCTGCGTCACCGTGGCCTGGCCACCGGCCACTTGCGCACCCTTGGGCAGGGCGCTGGACAGCAGGCTCGGGTCGGGCGCTATCAAGGCCCCGCCGGCGGCGTGTGCAAGATGGGCGGCACCGGCCAGCAGAACGCTGGCCAGCAAGCCGGTGCTGGCGCGCTTGCCGCGGCCCTTGCAGGTTTCGGCGACGGCCACATAAGTGCCGGTGACTTCATTCCAAACCAGGCGATAGGCGTGGTTCATGGAGGCTTTTTTCATTGCTTGGTTTCCTCAGAATTCTTTGTTTTGATTGGCTTTGACGTGAGCGTCCAAATTCAGAAGCGGGCCTGCAGCTGCAGCCACAGGCGGTAGCGGTCTTGGCGTCCGTCGGCTTCCAGGCCGGTGGCGGGGTTGCGACCCTCGTTCTCGCCCAGGGCACGGGCCACGCCGCTGCGCACGCTCCAGGACTGCGCAAACAGATTCAGGCCCAGGCCCACGCCGTGCAGGGTGTAGCGATTGGGCTGGCCTTGCAGGGCGCCGGCCCAGGGGCTGGCATGCTGGGTGACCGAGCCGCTGTCCACAAAGCCCAGGGCCTGGGCACGCAGGCCGCCGCCCAGCATGAAGTCCTGGCGCAACTCGCCGTTGAAGACCCAGCCGCTATCGCCCACCGCCTCGCCCACGGCATAGGAGCGCACACCGTTGGGGCCGCCCAGCATGAACTTCTCCGAGGAGTCCAGATTGCGCGAAGCCTGCTGGCCATTGGCGGCCAGATACAGGCTCAGGCCGTTGGGCGCCCAATCCGCCGCCACGCTCTGGCTGCGCGCCAGGCGCCAGCTCAGCTTGTGGAAGCCACCCTGGGTGCGGGCGCTCAGAGCGTCGGCCGCCTGGTCACCGGCATTGCCGGCCAGATTGAGCTGGCCGACGCTGAGGCCGGCGCTGAACTCATTCAGGCCACCGCCCAGCAGCGTGTCCCAGCCCGAGCCGCTCAGGCCCGCGCCCAGGCGGTGCAGGCGGCGCTCGCGCAGCGACAGGCCCAGGGCCTGGTCGCTCAGCTGCTTGCGCTCGGCGTCCAGGCTCAGCCACAGATTCTGTTCACGGCCGCGCAGCAAGGGGTAGCTCAGGCCGGCCACCAGGGATTGGGCGGAGCCACTCAGGTCCAGGCGCTTGAGCTCCTGGCCGACCTCGTAGCGCAGATAGGAGGCCGCCAGATTGGCGCGCAGGCCGGCCGGATTGAGGGCGAAGGCATAGCTGAGGGCCGCTTGCTTCGTGCCCTCGCTGGCGCTCAGGCTCAGGCCCGCCACGTCTTCCAGGCCCAGGGGGCGATTCCAGAAGCCTTGCGCACCCACGCGCAGGGCGCCGGTGTAGCGGTTGCTGAAATTGTCGGCAAACACGCTGCCGCCCAGGGCCGGCAGCTCTTCGGCCGTGACGATGATCCGGCTGCTGCCGGGCTCGGCCCCCTTGTCCAGGCTGGCACGGGCGCTGACGCCGGGCACATCGTTGATCAGCAAAATGGCGCGCTCGATCTGCTCGCCGCGCACCGCGCCGGGCGGCAGGGCGGCGTTGGCAATCGCCGCCAACCTAGTATTCAAGCGGGTGTTCAGGCCGCCATCCTTGCCCAGCAGCTGCACCCGGCCAGCGCCCGATTCCAAACGCCCCACCAGCACGGCCACCTCCAGCACACCTTCGCTCAGGTCTTGCGGCGGCAGATAGGCCCGCGCCAGCATATAGCCGCGGGCCTGCAACTGGGCCGTTACCCGAGCGGCAAGCGCCTGCAGCTCGGCATGGTTGAGGGAGCGGCCCAGGCGGTCCGCCACCCAGGCTTGCAGCTCGGTCTCGCTGGCCAGGCCCTCGGCGCCGGTGAAGCGCACCTGCTTGATTTGCGCCTTGAAACCGCCGGACTGGGCCGCCTGGGCGGCCTCGGCGTCCAGCAACGCCGGCTTGTTGACGGGCTGCTGGCCGGGCTTGTTCAGGCGTTGCTGCTCGTTCAGCAGCTGGCCGGCGTCGGGCGCGGCCAGCGCCAGCGGCGCTGCGGCCAACAACCCCAGGGTGGCGCCCAAAGTGGCGCCCAGGCTGGCGTTCCAGCGTTTTTGGGTCTTCGTGGTCTTCATCGGATTTCCTCCATCGCGGTGTTAGCAGTCCGCTTTATCGGCGCGAGCTTCTGTCCCGACCTTTGGCAAATTGCCCATCGCCCTTGGCAAAAGGAATAGCGGCGGGAAAGCGGCTCTCAAGCAAGGAATCAATCCGCCTAGCGCACAAACCACAGGCCATACCACCTGCTCGCGGGCTGGCAAGACCTGACCCCTTGCCGGACAATCCGACCCATATGTACGAGCCCATCAGCACCGCCAGCACGCCCGAGCCTCCGCATGCCGCGCAGGCCGCCGATCGGGTCGCCCCGACCCCCTTGCCGCCCCTGATCCTGCTGGTGGACGACAAGCCCGACGAGCTGCGCTGGCTCAACCAGCTGCTGCAGCCCGACTTCCGCCTCAGCCTGGCCCATAACGGCCAGGCCGGCCTGCAACGCGCCCAGGCCCTGCAGCCGGATCTGGTGCTGCTGGACATCGGCCTGCCGGATATGGACGGCTACGCCCTGTGCCGCCTGCTCAAGTCCGATCCGCTGACCTGCGACATCCCGCTGCTGTTTCTGAGCGCGCACAACACGCCGGAGCGCCGCATCCAGGGCCTGGCGCTGGGTGCGGTGGACTTCATCGCCAAGCCCTTCCACCCCGAGGAGGTGCTGGCCCGGGTGCATGTGCATCTGCGCCTGGCCGAGCAGATTCGCCAGCCCAGGGCCAGCGCAACGGCCGCCCCCCCGCCCGACCGCAACCCGGACGAGTTGCTGGTGCAGGCGGCCACCCAATACATACGCGCCCATCTGAGCACAACCCCCACGGTGGCCCAGATCGCCCGCCAGGTCGGCCTGCACGAGAAACGCCTGCTGGCCCTGTTCCGCGAACATCTGGGCCAGACCGTCTCGGGCTTTATCCGCGACGAACGGGTCAGCACCGGCCAACGCCTGCTGGCCGACACCGCCATGTCGGTACAGGACATCGCCTTCACCGTGGGCTTTGGCAACCCCGGCAACTTCGCCACCTCGTTTCGTGAGCGCACCGGCATGAGCCCCCAGGCCTATCGGCAAGGCCTGCGCGAAGCGACTCAACCTTGAGCGGCCTTTTTCGCTACCTCCTCCTGATCCTCGCCCTCGGCCTGCTGCCGATCGCGACGCTGTTCGGCGGCAAGGCCCAGGCGCAAGCAGCAGCCCAAGCCCCGCTGCCGCTGCAAGCCCCGGGGCAGGAGCGCCTGGACCTGCTGCCCTATCTGCAGATCTGGGTGGACGCCGGCGCGCGCCAGGGCCCGCAAGAGGCCGAACGCCAGGCCTTTCGGCCCATGCAAGTGGCCGACAAGCGCCCGGGCTATAGCGCCGCGGCCTTCTGGCTGCGCCTGCGCCTGCACAACCCCGGCAGCCAGACCGTCTACCGCCATCTGCTGATGGAGCCGGCCCGGCTGGAGGAGGTGGCGCTCTACCGCCCGCTGGCCGACGGCCGCTGGCAGCCGGCCCGCGCCGGCACCAGCCGCCCCTTTGGCGAACGCGAGCTGGCCTTGCGGGAAAGTGCCTTCATCATCGAGCTGGCCCCGGGCCAGACGCAGACCCTGCTGCTGCGCGTGGCCAGCCGCAGCTCGGTGGCGTTGGAGGCCACGCTCTGGGAGCCGCGCACGCTGCAAAACCGGCAACCCGGCGGCCTGTGGCTGGACGGGCTGCTGGTCGGCATCGCCCTGATCCTGATGCTGCTGAGCTTGATGATGAGCCGGGTGCTGCGCGAGCCGGCCGCCCTCTACATCGCCGCGCATCTGCTGCTGGCCATCCTGTACGAGTCCGGCATGCGCGGCACCAGCTTCATGATTCTGTGGCCGAACGCCACCGACTGGGCCACCCGCAGCCTGGCCATCCTGGGCGGCCTGGCCGTGCTCGGCCAATGGCTGGCGGTGCGCCGCCTGCTGCGCCTGCGCCGGCGCCAGCCGCGCCTGCACCGGAGCCTGAGCCTGCTCGCCGGCTTGGGCCTGCTCAGCCTGGGTCTGTGCCTGTTCGGCGACTACCGCCTGGGCACGCTCGGCAACTCCCTGCTCAACAGCGCCCTCTTGCTGGGCATGCTGCTGGCCTGCGTGCGGGCGGCCCGCTCCGGCCAGCGCCTGGCCTGGGCCTGGCTGGCGGCCTTGGGTGCCCAGGCCTTGGGGATGCTGCCTCGCTATCTGGGCCTGCTGGGCCTGACGCCGCATGGGCTGTTGAGCGACTACGCGCCGCCGCTGATGACGGAGCTGGGCTGCCTGCTGGTGCTGATCGCGCTGATGCGCCGCTTCCACGCCCAGCACCAGCGCTACGAGCGCGGCCTCGAAGCCGCCGTGGCCGAGCGCACCCAGGCCCTGGCCCAGGCCACCCGCCACGCCCAGGCCAGCGACGCCGCCAAGGGCCGGCTGCTGGGCTATATCGGGCACGATTTGCGCGCGCCCCTGGCCTCGGTGGTGCATGTGGCACGCGAGCTGCGGGCCGGCGAGAGCCTGGAGGCCGACCGCCGCGCCATCGAGCGCAGCGGCCTGCTGCTGCTGGACATGATCGACGAGCTGCAGCGCTTCGCCAAGGCGCCGGAGAGCAGCGCCGCGCTGGAGATCCTGCCGGCCCCCGTCTACCTGCATGGGCTTTTGCACGAGACGGTGGAGCAGGCCCAGGGCCTGGCGCGCAGCGCCGGCTGCCGCATCGAGCTGCGCCTGGCCGCGGATCTGCCCTGCGTGGTCGAGCTGGATGCCAAACGCCTGCGCCAGGTCTTGTTCAATCTGCTGTCCAATGCCGCCAAATTCAGCCGCGAGGGCACGATCGTCCTGCAGGCCGAGTGCCGGGCGCCGGCGCGACTGCAGATCCGCGTCAGCGACCAGGGCCGCGGCATCGCGCCGGACGAGCTGCCCTGGCTGTTCGAACCCTTTGTGCGCGCCAGCAGCAGCGCCCATCTGCCCGGCCTGGGCCTGGGCCTGAGCATCGCGCGCCAGATGGTGCAGGCCATGGGCGGCGACATCCGCGTGCGCAGCCAGTTAGGCGAAGGCAGCGAGTTCAGCTTTGACATGCCGCTGCAGCTGGCCAGCGAGGACGAGGTGCTGTGGCCGCCGCTGCTGCGCCAGCCCCAGCTCGGGGAGGCGCGGCTCGCCCTGGTGCTCGACCCCTGCGCGAGCGCCCGCGAGGCCCTGATGGAGCGTCTGAGCCTGAGCGGCTACGACTGCCTGCAGGCGGCCGACCTGCCAGAGGCCCTGGCCATCGAGGCGCCGCTGGACCTGCTGATCGTCGAGCCCGAGGCCCTGCCCGGCGCCTCGCTACAGGCCCTGGGCGAGCTGCGCGGCCGCCATGGCCGCATGCGCATCCTCTGCTGCAGCCGCCGCCTGCCGCCCTACCCCGCCCCCTTCTGGCTGTGCAAGCCGGTGCAGGAGCAGGATTGGTGGGCGGCACTGGCTTAATCAGCCAGCTTCGCCGTCCTTCAACAGCCCCACGCAGCGCTCCTCATGCTGGGCGATCTCGGCCAGCGTGACCTCGATGTCGTCGAGCTGCTGCTCCAGCTGGCGGCGGTGCTGGCGCAGCACCTCCAGAAAGGCCTTCAGCTGAGGCGCGGCGCCGGTCTTGGCGTCGTACATATCGACCAGCTGCTTGATCTCCTGCAGCGTCAGGCCCAGGCGCTTGCCGCGCAGGGTCAGCTTCAGCCGGGTGCGGTCGCGGTGGGTGTAGACCCGGTTGCGGCCGGCCCGGGCCGGCTCCAGCAAGCCCATGTCCTCGTAGAAGCGGATGGCGCGCGGGGTGATGTCAAACTCGGCCGCCAACTCGGTGATCGTGAACAGGCGCGCCTGGCTTTCGGCAGCTGCTGCGAGGGGGGAAGCTTTGGCGCTCATGAGGAGGATGGCTAAACTGGCTGGACTGACGTTAACGTAAACGGCAGTTTACCTGCCGCACCCGCTCTCACGACCATGGCCAATCTGCGCGAACACGAACTTCACTACCCCCTGGGCGACGCCCTGCCCGCCCCCGGCGGCGTGCTGGAGATCGCCCCCGGCCTGCGCTGGGTTCGCATGGGCCTGCCGTTTGCGCTGGACCACATCAACCTCTGGCTATTGCGCGATGAAATCGACGGCCGGCCCGGTTGGAGCATCGTCGACTGCGGCGTCGCCAACGAGGCCACCCGGGCGCTGTGGGAGCAGGTGTTTGCACAGCATCTGGACGGCCTGCCGGTGCTGCGCGTCATCGTCACCCATTTCCACCCCGACCATATCGGCCTGGCCGCCTGGCTGGTGGACAAATGGCAATGCCGCTTTGCCATCAGCGCCACCGACTTCCATCTGGCCCGCCTGGCCAGCACCTCCACCGTGGGCATGGGCGGGCAGACGGCGGCAGCCTTCTTCGCCAGCCATGGCCTGAGCGACGAGGAATCACTGGCCAAGATCCGCGCCCGCAGCAGCTATTACCCCAGCATGGTGCCGGCCGTGCCCGCCAGTTTTCAGCGCCTGATGGAGGGCGGCAAGCTGCGCATAGGCGGGCGGGACTGGGCCTGCATCGCCGGCTACGGCCATGCGCCCGAACATATGAGCTTGCACTGCGCCGGCCTGGGCGTCTTGATCTCCGGCGATATGCTGCTGCCGCGCATCTCCACCAATGTCAGTGTGGTCGATGTGGAGCCCGAGGCCGACCCGCTAACGCTATACCTGGACTCCATCGCCCGGCTGCTGGCCTTGCCGGCCGAGACCCTGGTCCTGCCCTCACATGGCAAGCCCTTCAGCGGCCTGCACGCCCGGGTCGATCAGCTGCAAGAACACCACCGCGAGCGCCTGGCCGAGGTGCTGGCCGCCTGCCGCGCCAAGCCCTGCCACGCGGCTGAGCTGCTGGAGCTGCTGTTCAAGCGCAAGCTGGACCTGCACCAGACCACCTTCGCCATGGGCGAATCGGTCGCCCATCTGAACGCCTTGTGGCTGGCCGGCCGGCTGAGCCGCAAGCGGGATGCGGACGGCGTTTACCGCTTTAGTACGCTTGACCCCCTGGCTTAAACGGTCAGGCTGCTGTCGGCATGCAGCCTGCCACCAGGTGATCGATGAGGATGCGAACCTTGGGTGCGGTATAGCGGGAGCCAGCAAACAGCAAATAGGCCATACCCTGGTAATTGGTGTCAACGGACCAGTCAGACAGGAGCCGCACAACGCGGCCGGCGGCCAATGCTTCTCCGGCAACGAAATCTGGAACGCAGCCAATGCCCAGACCGGCTTCAACGGCCGCCAAGCGCATTTCACTGTGGTTCACGGTGTACCGGCCGGTGACTGCGACTTCAACGTTGTCGTCGCCCCGTACAAAGCGCCAGCGGCTGTCCCGCTCTTGTTCACCGATAGCCAGACAGCTGTGCCCCAATAAATCCTGGGGCATGTAGACGGGCGAATGGGCCGTTAGATACGCGGGACTGGCAAGCACAATTTGCCGCACCGGCATCAAGGCCCTGGCGACCAATCCTTGCGGAGGGTCGTCGGTGAGGCGGATCACCAGGTCCACACCTTCCCGGAAGGGATCAACCCAGCGGTCAGCCACCAGCAGGTGTACGTCCACGGCGGGGTACTTGGCGAGGAAGTCCAGCAAAACAGGCTGCAAGACATGGCGCGAAAAAGCCTTTGGCGCACTGATCCTAACCCGGCCCTTGGGCATGCCAACATAAGCCTCCGCAACCGGCAATGTTGCTTGCGCAGCGGCAACCATGGAGCGCCCATGTTCAAGAACGGCCAATCCTGCATCGGTGAGGCGGTGCTGGCGCGTTGATCGCTGCAGCAAGGTCACACCCATGTATTTTTCCAGCCTCGTCACTTGGCGGCTGAGGGCAGAGGGTGTGACACCCTGCTGGCGACCTGCGGCGGAGAAACTGCCCAACTCGGCAACCCGAACAAAAGTGACCAGCTCATGCATCACATCAAGAAAGTCATTTGTTCTCACGGTGCAAAGTTCCTGTTCTGCGGGCCAAGCTAGTCGGCAAGTGATGGTCTCCAGACAATGCGGATGATCGCATTGACAAAAGCCTCACCTTGACAACGCCAACACTCAAGCCCAGCACAAGCCCAGCTGCAAGTCACCTTGATTCCCACAGGTCTTTCGGAACGGACGAGATGCTGCTGCTTTTGGTCGCCATCGTTTGGGGCGGTAGTTACAGCGCTGCCAAGCTGGCGACGGCGCAGATGCCGGTGCTGCAATTCTTGGTACTGCGATTTGGCTTGACCTTTTTATTGCTATTGCCCGCCTTGCGCGGCCTTGCCATACCGGCATGGCCGGCTGCACTGTCAGGCGCCTCTGTGCTGGGTGCCAACCTGCTGGCCATCTTCATTTGCGAGACGTTTGGGGTCTCCCTGACCACGGCATCCAATGCGGCCTTCTTGATCAGCCTGTGCGTGGCATTCACGCCTCTTTGCGAATGGTGGCTGCTGGGTGAAAAGCCGAGCAATGCCGTGGTCGGGGCCGCCTGCCTTTCATTGCTGGGGGCAGGTTTGCTTGCCTTCCAGCATGGTGGGTCGGTCTCGTCGCTGGCCTTGGGCGATGGTCTGATGCTGATCGCAGCGTTCCTGCGCGGAGTGATGGTCTGCTTGACTCGGAGCCATGGTCAACGCCATGGCTTGCCTGCCCTGACGATGACGGCCGTGCAAATGGGAGTCATGACCCTGGGCGCGCTTACATTGACGCTCACCATGCCGGGACCGGCTTGGCAATCGCTGCCCACCAGCGAATCATTCTGGGGCGCCATGGCTTACCTGGTGCTCGCGTGTACCTTGCTGGCTTTTTTTGTGCAGAACCATGTAGGCTCTCGCGCCAGTCCTTCGCGGGTCGCGCTGCTCATGGGTAGTGAGCCGCTGTGGGGTGCGCTCATCGCCGTCCTGTGGATGGGTGACAGTCTGACGCCGCTGGGTTGGGCGGGTGGATTGCTCATCACGTTCTCGGCCTGGTGGGTGACTCGTCCAAGACGATGAGTCCCAAAAAATGCCACCGCCGCAAGATGCGGACGGTGGCATTGCAGCCTTTCTTTTGGGATCCATCTCAAAGCAGGCTTGACTGCCGGGCCTGAAAATCCTTGAGTGAAACAGCCGGCCAGGCCGGGCAATCTCGGAATCTGCGCGATGACAGCGTCGACGCATAGTCTGCCCGTCTTGCGGCTCCGGGGCAAACCCCTCTTTGGTAGGACGGGGTTTGCGCACACACATAACCTTTAATCAACACGGATCAAGGAATTTCGTGCCAGCCCTGCCGGGGCCGCTCACTGGGCGATGATGGATTCGGCCCGCAGCTGCTCGCGGGCGGCCTCGAACTCGGGCAGCACCGAGCGCACCACGGCCCAGAAGCGTGGGCTGTGGTTCATCTCGCGCAGATGGGCCAGCTCATGAGCCACCACATAGTCGATGATGGCGGGGCCGAAATGGATCAGGCGCCAGTTCAGGCGGATGCTGCCATCGGCACTGGCGCTGCCCCAGCGGGTCTGGGCCGAGCTCAGGCGCAGCTGCTTCATCTGCACGCCCAGGGCGGCGGCAAAGTGCTGGCAGCGCGGCTCGAAAAAGGCCCGCGCCTGTTGCTGCAGCCAGAGCTGCACCGGCTCGCGCACCTGCTCTTCCTCGGCATCGCTGGGCAGGCCCAGGCTCAGCACGCGGCCCGCCTCGTCCCAGTGCAGGCCGGCCAGCGCCGGGTCCAGGCGCAGGCGCAGAGGCTGACCCAGAAAGGCCAGGCTGGCACCGTCGCGCCACTCGATGCGGGCGGCTTGCACGCGGCGGGCGCGCTCGGTCTGCTCCACCAGCTTGCGCAATATCCAGTCGGACTTCTGCTGCAGGGCGCGCTCGATATCGGCTTGCGGCAGCCAGCGCGGCGCGCTGACCCGCAGGCCCTCGGCGCCCACGACAAAGCCTATGCTGCGCCGCCGCGCCCGCTTCAATTCATAGGCGACCGCATGGCCACCCAAGCTCATCTCGCGCTGGGCGCGTGGATTGGCCAGCGGCGCGAGTGGCTGCGCGGGCGGCGGCTGAACCACAGGGCTGGCCGCGGGCGGCGGCAGCGGCAGGGCAGCGCCCGCCACGCTTTGCAGCAAGGACTGCTCGGGCCCGAACAAGGACAGCTGCGCCTCCTGCAACAGATTGGCGAGCCGCTTGCCCATGGGTGTCTTGGCCAAAACCGGTGCGCCTCAGGCCCCGGCGGCCGGCGGATAGGCTTGCGGGTCCAGGCGGCGCATCTCGGCCTCGATCCAGGCCTCGACCTCGCTCATCAGCTCGCCCGGCTCGCGGCCGACCGAGGGGATGGGCTTGCCGATGGAGATGTCCACCACGCCGGGGCGCAGCAAAAAGCTCTTGCGCGGCCAGCAGCGCGCCGCCGTGGCGGCGATGGGCACGACGGGCACGCCGCTGCCAATCGCCAGACGGGTGCCGCCGGTCTTGTACTCGCCCTTGGCGCCGCGCGCCACGCGGGTGCCCTCGGGGAACATGATGATCCAGTGGCCTTGTTCGGCCAGGCGCTTGCCCTGGGCCGCCACCTGGCGCCAGGCCTCGCTGCGCTTGGCGCGGTTGATGTGGATCATGTCCATGCGGGCCATGGACCAGCCGAAGAAGGGGATGTAGAGCAGCTCGCGCTTGAACACATAGGCCAGCGGGTTGGGCATCAGGGCCGGGTAGGCCAGGGCCTCCCAGGTGCTCTGGTGCTTGGACAGCAGCACGGCGCCGACATACTTGCCCTGCTCGTTCTTGGGCAGGTTTTCCATGCCCTGGATACGCCAGCGCACGCCGCAGATATAACGCGCACCCAGGATGGACACATGCAACCAGTTGGCGCAAGCCCAGTAGACCGGGTTGCCGCGCGCCACCAGGCCGATCAGCTGCACCGCAATGCCCCAGGGGATGACGGTGACGATCAGGAACAGCACGTAGAGAAAGGATCGCAGGGCGGCAAAAAGAGTGGCAATCAAGTCAGGTCTCCAGCCCCGGAGTCGGGGCCCAGGTTTTCACCGCGCGCGTCCGCTTTGACGCGGCGGTCTTTTTGAATCAGGGTTTCGGCAAAAGCGCTCAGGCTGGCATGCACTTTGCTGCCCGGCACCTGGGCCGCCACCGCCGCCAGCTGCGCCTCGTCCAGATGGCCCAGGCGCTCGCTACGCACCAGATGCGGGATGCAGCCTGCCGCCTGCGCCGTCTGCAAATCCCCCAGGCTGGCGCCCACCATATGCACGGTGGACAGGTCCACGCCAAAGCGCTCGCCGATCTGGTGCACCAGGCCGGGCAGGGGTTTGCGGCAGTCGCAGCCCTCGTCCGGCGTGTGCGGGCAGAAGAAGGCGGCGGCCAGGCGCCCACCCTTCTCGGCCAGCATCTGGTTGAGCCGGATGTGGATGGCGTTCAGCGAGGCCATGTCCAGCAAGCCGCGGCCGATGCCGGGCTGGTTGGTGGCCATCACCGTGCTCCAGCCTGCATGGTTGAGCCGTGCGACGGCCTCCAGCGCACCGGGCAGGGGCTGCAGCTCGTCGATGGACTTGACGTGGTCGTCGCGGTACTGGTTCAGCGTGCCATCCCGGCCGAGGATGACCAGCTTCATCGGATGGCCGGTGTTGTGATCACTACGGATGGGCATGGTGGCTGGAGGCTCGCTGGTGAGTGGGCGTTCGCTGTTAGGAGGCCAGGCGGGCCAGCTCGGCCACCCGGTTCATCGCCTCGTACAAGCTCTTCAGCAGGCCCAGGCGGTTGGCGCGCAGGGCCGGATCCTCGGCATTGACCATCACGCCGTCGAAGAAGGCATCGACCGGGCTCTTCAGCGAGGCCAGCTCGCGCAGCGAGGCGGCGTACTCGCCGCGGGCGAACAGGCCGTCGGCCAGCGGCTGCACCGCTTGCAGCGCGGCGGCCAGCTGCTGTTCGGCGGGCTCTTGCAGCAAAGCCTGGTTGACACCGGCCTGCACCGCTGCCTCGCTCTTCTTCAAGATATTGGCGATGCGCTTGTTGGCGGCGGCCAGCGAGGCGGCTTCGGGCAGGCTTGCAAAGGCGCGCACCGCTGCCAGGCGCTGGCCGACATCGCCCAGGCGCTGCGGGCGCAGGGCCAGCACGGCATCCACTTCCTGGGCGCTGAAGCCTTGTTCGCGCAGGGCGCCGGAGAGGCGGTCGTAGACGAAATCGGCCAGCGGCGCGGCCGGGTTCTGGATCAGGTCGCCGAAGGCCGGCACGGCCGCGGCGATCAAGGCGTCCAGGCTCAGCGTGCCGGCGCGTTCGCTGAGCATGCGCACCAGGCCCAGGGCATGGCGGCGCAGGGCGAAGGGGTCTTTGTCGCCGGTGGGCAGCTGGCCGATGCCGAACAGGCCCACCAGGGTCTCCAGCTTGTCGGCCATGGCCACGACCAGGCCGACCTCGTTGCGTGGCAACTCGTCACCGGCAAAGCGGGGCTTGTAATGGTCTTCGATGGCGACGGCCACATCGTCGGACAAGCCATCGTGGCGGGCGTAATAGCCGCCCATGACGCCTTGCAGTTCGGGGAACTCGCCCACCATATCGGTCAGCAGATCGGCCTTGGCCAAATGGGCCGCCTGATCCACCTGGGCGCTCAGCTCAGGCCCGCCCAGCAGGCCGGCGATGGCACGCGCGATTGCCCGCACCCGCTCCACCCGCTCGCCCTGCGTGCCCAGCTTGCCGTGGTAAACCACCTTGGCAAGACCTGACACCCGCTCGGCCAGGCTCTTCTTGCGGTCCTGGTCGAAGAAGAATTTGGCGTCCGACAAACGCGGGCGCACCACCCGCTCATTGCCGCCGATGACGGCCGAGGCGTCGATGGGACTGATATTGCTGACCACCAGGAAGTGATGCGTTAGTTTTCCGTCGCCATCCAGCAGGGGGAAGTACTTCTGGTTGGCCTTCATGGTCAGGATCAGGCATTCCTGCGGCACGGCCAGGAACTCGGGCTCGAACTGGCAGCTCAGCACATTGGGCCGCTCCACCAGGGCCGTCACCTCGTCCAGCAAGGCCGCGTCCTCAATGGGCTTGAGGCCCAGCTTGGCGGCGGCCGCCTCCAGCTGGCGCAGGATCTCGGCGCGGCGCTCGTCAAAACTGGCGATCACGGCGCCCTGCTCGCGCAGCTGGCTGGCGTAGCTGTCGGCGCTGTCGATGGCAATGCGCTCGACCTGCGCTTCAAAGCGATGGCCGCGGGTCTCGCGGCCGGCCGTCAGGCCCAGGGCGCGCAGGGGCACGAGCTCATGGCCATGCAAGGCCAGCAGGCCATGGGCGGGGCGCACAAACTTCACATCGCTCCAGCCGTCGGCCAGTTGGTAAGTCATGAGCTTGGGGATGGGCAGCTTGGCCAGGGCCTCGTCCAGGGCTTTTTGCAAGCCCTGCTCCAGCGTGGCGCCGGCCTGCACGGTGTCCAGGAACAAGGCCTCGGCCTTGCCGTCCGGGGCGCGCTTGAGCTGGGCCACGGCGCTGGCGTCGAAACCCAGGGCGGCCAGCTTCTTCAGCAGGGCCGGCGTGGCATTGCCCTCCTTGTCCAGGGCGACGGTCACGGGCATCAGCTTTTGCTGCAGGGCGCGGTCGGCGGCCTTGGGCGCCACCTCCGTCAGGTGCAGGCCCAGGCGGCGCGGCGAGGCAAAAGCGGTGGCGGCCGCATCGGCAGCGGCCAGGCCTTGCGCCTTGAGGCTGTCCACCAGCGCTTCGGCAAAGGCCTCGCCCAGCTTCTTCAAGGCCTTGGGCGGCAGCTCTTCGACAAAGAGTTCGATCAGCAGGTTTTTGTGATTGGCGGTCATGGTGTTCAGGCGGCCTTGGTTTTCTTTTCGATCTGGGCCAGCACTTCCTCACCCCAGGCCTTGGGGGCCATGGGGAAGCCCAGGCGGGCGCGGCTGTCCAGATAGCTCTGCGCCACGGCGCGGGCCAGGTTGCGGATGCGGCCGATATAGGCGGCGCGCTCGGTGACGCTGATGGCGCCGCGCGCGTCCAGCAGATTGAAGCTGTGGCCGGCCTTGAGCAATTGCTCGTAGGCCGGCAGGGCCAGGGCCTGCTCCATCAGATGCTTGCTCTGCTTCTCATGGGCCGCGAATGCGGTCAGCAGGAATTCGACGTCACTGTGCTCGAAGTTATAGGTCGACTGTTCGACCTCGTTCTGGTGGAAGACATCGCCGTACTTGATGTCGGGCGCGCCGTCCCGGCCTTCGACATAGACCAGGTCGTAGACCGACTCCACGCCCTGCAGATACATGGCCAGGCGCTCCAGGCCGTAGGTGATCTCGCCGGTGATGGGCTTGCAGTCGATGCCGCCGACCTGCTGGAAATAGGTGAACTGGGTCACTTCCATGCCGTTCAGCCAGACCTCCCAGCCCAGGCCCCAGCAGCCCAGCGTGGGGTTTTCCCAATCGTCCTCGACGAAGCGCACATCGTTCTTCTTCAGGTCGAAGCCCAGGGCCTCCAGCGAACCGAGGTAGAGCTCCAGGATATTGGCCGGCGCCGGCTTGAGCACGACCTGGTACTGGTAGTAATGCTGCAGGCGGTTGGGGTTCTCGCCGTAGCGGCCGTCCTTGGGGCGGCGGCTGGGCTGGACGTAGGCGGCCTTCCAGGGCTCGGGCCCTAAGGCACGCAGAAAGGTGGCGGTGTGGCTGGTGCCGGCGCCGACTTCCATGTCATAGGGCTGGAGTAGCGCGCAACCCTGTTTGGACCAGTAGTCCTGCAGGGTCAGAATGATTTGCTGGAAGCTCAGCATGTGTTGTCGTGGCGCGGGGCCGGTTAAGAAACAAAAGATGGCGAGCGCCGTCCGGCGCTCGAAATTGGAGCCGATTCTACGAGGCCGGTCCGCGCCTCTTCAGCCGCCAGGCGGCCAGGCCGAGAATCGCCGTGCACAGCAGCCACAAAGGCGCCAGGCCCCAGGCCTTGAGCCAGCGCGCATACGGCGTGCTGCCGCTGCGGCCCTCGACCCTCACCTCCAGCACGCCGCGCTGGGCGGCGGGCAGGCGGGCGATCACCTCGCCGCGGTGGTTCAGCGCGGCGGTGGCGCCGGTATTGGTGGCGCGCACAAACGGGCGCTGAAACTCCAGCGCCCGCATCTGCGAGAACTGCAGATGCTGGTCCTGCACCATCAGCGTGCCGAACCAGGCCAGATTGCTGACATTGGCCAGCACCGTGGCCGCGCCCTCGCCCACCATGCTGTCCACAAAGTCCTCGCCGAACAAATCCTCGTAACAGATCAGCGGGCGCAGCCGCTGGCCCGCCACCTCGAAGGCACGCTGGTGCTGGCCGCGCTGCTGGTCGTCCATGGGGATGCCCATCAGCTTGACGAACCAGCGAAAGCCAAAGGGGATGAACTCGCCAAACGGCAGCAGATGGCGCTTGCCGTAGTCGTAGCGCGGGTGCGCGCCGAAGCTCAGCAGAGAGTTGGTATAGCCCCGCTCCTCATCGCCCAGAAACGTGCCCAGCAGCAGCGGGCGCTCGGCGGCGGCTGCCTGCAGGCGCTGCAGATAGTCGCCGTCCAGATAGGCCAGCGGCACAGGCGCCACCGATTCCGGCGTCAGCACCAGCTGCCCCCGCGCGGACTCGATCTGCTGGGCCAGCCCGTCCAGATTGGCGTCTATCAAGCTGCGGTCGAATTTCTGATCCTGCGGCACATTGGGCTGCAACAGGCTAACGCTGATAGCCCCCGTGCTGCGGCTGAAGTCCTGCGGCAGGCCGATAGCCGCCAGACCTAGCAGCAAACTCAAAGCCAGAGCGGGCTGCCAATGCCGGCGGCTGGCGGCGGCCAGGGCGAAGGCGGCGGCGGCCGCCAAGGCGCCGATGCCGTAGACGCCGATCCAGGGCGCCCAGGCGGCCAAGGGCCCGCTGCTGTGGGCGTAGCCGCTGGCGATCCAGGGGAAGCCGCCAAATAAAGTCGCCCGCGCCAGCTCGGCCAGGGCCCAGCAGGCGCTCCAGATCAGGCCGCGCCAGGCCCAGCCCGCCCCTCGGCTCAAGCAGGCGGCCAGGGCCAGGGCAGCGGCGTAGTAACTGGCCAGAAAAGCGGCCAGCAGCAGCACGGCCAGGGCGGCCAGCAACCAGGGGATGTGGCCGAACTGATGCATGCTGATGTGCAACCACCACAGGCCCGAACTCAGCCAGGCGATGCCGAAGGCGGCGCCCAGGGCGGCGGCGCGGCGCGGCGTGGCGGCCCAGCTCAGACGGGCCAGGCCGGCCAGGGCCAGGATTTGCAGCCACCAGGCATAGCTCGGCGCGAACGAGGCCGTGTGCGCCAGGCCCAGGGCCAGGGCGGCCAGCAGGGCAAAAAACCTGGAGCCGCGACCCTGCATCAGGCTTTGGCGGGCTTGGCGGCCTCGGTCAGGCGGGTCACCTTGAACCAGCGCACCGAGCCGCCACGGGTCAGCATCACCGAGAACAGCAAGCCGCCCAGTTCCACCGATTCACCGCGGCGCGGCACCCGGCCATGCGCCTGCGCCACCAGGCCGCCTATGGTGTCGAAATCGTCCTCGGGCAGGTCCAGGCCGAAGGAGGCGTTGACGGCCGCGATCTCGGTATCACCCGCCACCCGCTGGCTGCCATCGGCCAGGGTGTAGATGCTGGACTCGCCGTTCTTGTCGTCGAACTCGTCCTCGATCTCGCCGACGATTTCCTCCAGCACATCCTCGATGGTGATCAGGCCGGCGGTATTGCCGAACTCGTCGATCACGATGGCCAGATGGTTGCGGTTGGAACGGAAGTCGCGCAGCAACTCGTTCAGGCCCTTGCTCTCGGGCACGAAGACGCAGGGGCGCAGCAAGGCGCGCAGGCTCAGCTCGGGCGCGCGCTGGATCTTCAGCAAGTCCTTGGCCAGCAGGATGCCGATGATGTTGTCGCGGCTGTCCTCGAATACCGGGAAGCGCGAATGGCCGGTGGAGATCACCACACGCAGCAAATCGTCGTAGGGCGCGTCAATATCCAGCAAGTCCATATGCGGCGAAGCCACCAGCACATCGCCGGCGCTCAGCTCGGCCATGCGCAGCACGCCTTCCAGCATCTGGCGCGACTCGGGCTCGATCAGCTCGCGCTTCTCGGCGTCAGCCAGGGACGCCATGAGCTCGCTCTTGGAGTCGGGGCCCGGGTGGAGGAATTCCAGCAGGCGTTCGAGGACGCCACGGGGCTCGGCGATGTTTTTTTGGCCCCCTCGATGAGAGGGCCGACTAGACTGGGGATCAGACACTGGATGACTGTGTGCCGTTTTGCAATGGGCTCACAGAATAACCCATTGACATGACGAGGCACTTGCAACACAGTCGCTCGCCCCCATATTCCGGCCTGGAATTTTTTTAAAGACAAGCGCCCGCCACCATGACGACTACCAGCAAGGGGCTGATCCCCGCCACCATCCTGACCGGCTTTTTGGGTTCCGGAAAAACCACGCTGCTCAAGCGCGTGCTGTCCGAGGCCCATGGCCAGAAGATCGCCGTGATCGAGAACGAGTTCGGCGAGGAAACCATAGACACCGACATCCTGCGGGTCGATTCCGAAGAGCAAATCATCCAGATGAATAACGGCTGCGTCTGCTGCACCATCCGTGAAGACCTGCGCACCACCTTGTCCGAACTGGCCGCCAAGCGCCGCAAGGGCGAACTGCAGTTCGACCGCGTCATCATCGAGACCACCGGCCTGGCCGACCCCGGCCCGGTGGCGCAGACCTTCTTCATGGACGACGAGATCGCCGAGAGCTATCTGCTGGACTCCATCCTGACCCTGGTCGACGCCAAGCACGCCGAAACGCAGCTGGACAGCCGCCAGGAAGCGCGCCGCCAGATCGGCTTTGCCGACCAGATCTTCATCAGCAAGAGCGATCTGGTGGATGCCGCCGCGGTCGAGGCCCTGACGCACCGCATCAAGCATATGAACCCCCGCGCGCCGGTGCAAAAAGCCCATTTCGGCGAGGCGCCACTGAGCCAGATCTTCGACCTGCGCGGCTTCAACCTGAATGCCAAGCTGGAAATCGACCCCGACTTCCTGAAGGCCGATGAACATGAGCATCACGATCACCACCACGATCATGACCATGAGCATGGTGAGCACTGCGATCACCCCCATCACCACTCGCACGACGACGATGTGAAGTCCTTTGTGTTCCGCTCGGAACGCGCCTTCAACCCCGCCAAGCTGGAAGACTTTCTGGGCGCCATCGTGCAGGTTTATGGCCCCAAAATGCTGCGTTACAAGGGCGTGCTCTATA
This sequence comes from Roseateles oligotrophus, assembly GCF_014204525.1. Lineage (GTDB taxonomy): Bacteria > Pseudomonadota > Gammaproteobacteria > Burkholderiales > Burkholderiaceae_C > Paucibacter_A > Paucibacter_A oligotrophus_A. The sequence continues at coordinate 143,337 of NZ_JACHLP010000006.1, read as the reverse complement.
TGAAGGGTTCGGACAAGAAAGTCATCTTCCAGGGCGTGCACCAGCTGATGGGTTCGGACCTGGGCCCGAAATGGATGCCGGGCGAGAAAAAGGCGAGCAAAATGGTTTTCATCGGCATCGATCTGCCCAAGGAAATCCTCTTGCAGGGCATGGAGGGTTGCCTGGTCTGATGCACGGAGCGAAATCAACGAAAAATTCCGCATTTCGAACGCCGCCTTAGCATGGCTACAATCCGCGGCGCCCAAAATGCTGAAGATTGAGCGCCAAGAAGAAAGCAAAGCTGGTCCCGATTGATATCTAGCCTGACAGCGCATGGATGCTTGTCAGAGCGAGGAGAGAAACGTGAGCAAGACCCAGGCCCCGAAAACCACCGCCCCCCTTGCCAGCGCAAGGGCCGCGGTCGCAGAAGCTGCCAGCCGACCCGCTGCCAAAACAGCCAAGTCGGCCACAACCAAGCCGCCCAGCAAGGCGCAGGCCAAGGCCGCTGCATCCGAGGGCACGGGCTCGCCCGCTGTGGCCTTGCTAGAACCCAGCCCGCCGCCGACCGGCAACAGCCGTTTCGCCGACCGATTCGCCCCACCCAAGCCGCCCACGCGACAAATGAGTTCACCTGTGATCGAAAGCCCCCTGAACACCAACCGCAACGCCAAGGCCGACCCCAAGCTGGCCAATGCCTGGAAGACCAAATCCGGCGCCGAGCTGAGCGACGCCGAAGTGCTGGCCATGCCCGAAGACGAGTACATGGGGGCCAAGCAAATCGAGTTCTTCCGCGCCAAGCTGACCGCGCTGAAGGACGGCGTGCTGTCCAATGCCGGCGAGACCACCGAGCATCTGCGTGAAGACACCTCCATCGTCCCCGATCCGGCCGACCGCGCCACCATCGAGGAAGAGCATGCCCTGGAACTGCGCACCCGCGACCGCGAGCGCAAGCTGCTGAAGAAGATCATCCAGTCCCTGGCCCGCCTGGACACCGGCGAGTACGGCTACTGCGACGAGACCGGTGAGCCTATCGGTTTGGGCCGCTTGATCGCCCGCCCCACCGCCTCGCTGTCGCTGGAGGCCCAGCAGCGCCGCGAGATGAAGCAGAAGATGTTCGGAGATTGACCCAGGGCAAGAGCAAGCAGTCCACAGGCTTGTAAAAAAGATGACAAGGCCACGCGAATTTCTTACCGGCATCGCGTAGAACGAATCCCCCGTTATGTGGCGGCCCACCGGCCGCCCCAGCCACCGAAAAGAATAGGTCCAAGGCGCATGACAGAACCGAAAGACGGCGAGAGCTTCTTCCGCAAGGTTGCGCGCTTTGTGGCCCACCCCGCCACGGACTGGGCCGAGATCAACTCACGCCAGGACGACCCCGAGGGCGACCAGGCCAAGGCCGAGTTGCGGGCCATGGTGGATCGCAAGCGCCGCAATGACTTTGTGCGCAAGCGCGAGCTGGACATGCTGCGCCGCATCCGCCGCGAGGGCTTGAGCCCCGAACAACTGGCGGCCCTGGGCTCAGCCTCCTCCTCGCGCATCGACGAGATCGATCGCAATAGCGAGATCAATTCCAAGATCGATCTGGGCGTCAAGGCCAAGATCGACCAGATCGAACAACAGATGGTGGGCGAGAACTTCGCCCCCACCCTGAACCAACCGCTGCAGGCCACGGTGATCCAGCCACCGGCTTATATGGAGACCGCCACCCGGCCGCTGCAATTCGCCCCCACCGTCGCCGCGGCCGCCGAGCAAGCCCATGCCGCCCTGGGCCTGGCGCCTGGCTTTGCCCGGGTCAGTGAACACGCCAGCGCGGACGAGAAAGAACGCCTGGAGCTGCAGCCGCCTCACGCGGCCGTGGTCATGGGTGCGGCGCTCTCGCCGCTGTCGGACGCCAAGTCCAGCCCGCTGACCGGCCTGCCCGAACTGCCCCTGCTGGACCTGCCGCTGAACCTCTCCTTCAGCGAAGCCGCCCCGGCCGAGTCCCAGGAGCTGGCCCACGATGCCGAGCTGGACGAGGCCGTCATCGCCTTTGCCAACGCCGACAACGAAAGCTGCGAACGCATCCTGGCCGAGCTGATCCGCCCGGGTGGCGCCCGCAATCTGCAGGGCAATACCTGGCTGGTGCTGTTCGACCTCTACCGCGCCACCGGCCAGCAAGCCAAGTTCGAGACCCTGGCGCTGGAGTTTGCACACATCTTCGGCCGCTCCGCACCGCAGTGGTTCTCCCTGCCCAAGCTGGTGGCCGAGACCCAGCGCAAGGTGCGCCCCCCCATGGCCAAGGCCGGCGGCGGCAGCTGGACCGCGCCCGAGCTGCTGACGCTGGAGGCTGTGCAAGCGCTGCGCAGCCGCAGCCTGCTGATGCCCATGCCCTGGGTGATGGACTGGGCCGCCCTGAACCGCCTGGACCTCGATGCCTGCCAGGCTTTGCGCGAGCTGTTCCGCGAATGGGCGAACCAGGCCCTGGACATGCGCTGGCGCTCCGGCGACCACCTGCTGCAGCTGCTGCGCAGCCTGACCCCGGTCTCGGCCCGCGAGGTCGACAGCTCGCTGTGGATGCTGCGCCTGGAAGCCTTGCGCCTGGCCAACCGGCCCGACCAGTTCGACGAAGCCGCCATCGACTACTGCGTCACCTACGAAGTCTCGCCCCCATCCTGGGAGCGCTGCAGCTGCCGCGTGCGCGTCAGCGGCGGCAGCGCCAGCACCCAGGGGCCGGCCACCCATATCGCGCCCAGCGAGGTCGCCAGCAGCTTCCTGGATTCCCAGGTCTCCGAGCTGGGCGGCCAACCCGGCAATGTCGAGCTGGAACTGTGCGGCCAACTCAGCGGCGACATCTCCGTCCTGCTGAACCAGATGACCGAAGCCCTGGGCAGCGCGCCCCAGGCCAAGGTGATCTGCGGCAAGCTGATCCGTCTGGACTTCATGGCCGCCGGCGACCTGCTCAACTGGGTGCTGGCCCGCCAGAGCGAGAACCGCAGCGTCAGCTTCACCGACACCCACCGCCTGGTCGCCCTGTTCTTCGCCGCCATGGGCATCAACGAACACGCCAAGATCAAGGTGCGGCAGACCTGAAGTCAGCCGGCCCTGGCGGGTGCTTGAAAATATGGCTTCCACATCCATCTGTGCAGCCATGGACTCAGCCCAACAATCCTCCCCCCTCTTCCACGGCACCACCATCGTCAGCGTGCGCCGTGCCCTGCCAGACGGCCGCATGCAGGTCGCCATCGGCGGCGACGGCCAGGTGACCCTGGGCCATATCGTCGTCAAGGCCAGCGCGCGCAAGGTGCGCAAGCTGCACCGCGACCAGGTGCTGGCCGGTTTTGCCGGCGCCACCGCCGACGCCTTCACCCTGTTCGAACGCTTTGAAGCCAAGCTGGAGAAGCACCAGGGCCATCTGGTGCGCGCCGCCGTCGAGCTGACGCGCGATTGGCGTACCGACCGCGTCTTGCGCCACCTGGAGGCCATGCTGGCCGTGGCCGACCGCACGGCCTCCCTCATCATCACCGGCAACGGCGATGTGCTGGAACCCGAGCAAGGCATCATCGCCATCGGCTCGGGCGGTGCCTACGCGCAAGCCGCCGCGCGCGCCCTGCTCAAGCACAGCGAGCTGAGCGCGGCCGACATCGTCAAGCAGTCGCTGGAGATTGCCGGCGATCTGTGCATCTACACCAATCAAAACCACACCCTCGAGATTTTGGAATGAGTGCCATGACACCGCAGGAGATCGTGTCCGAGCTGGACCGCCACATCGTCGGCCAGCACCCGGCCAAGCGCGCCGTCGCCATCGCCATGCGCAACCGCTGGCGCCGCAGCCAGGTGGATGAGAAGTTACGCGGCGAGATCACGCCCAAGAACATCCTGATGATTGGCCCCACCGGCGTGGGCAAGACCGAGATCGCGCGCCGCCTGGCCCGGCTGGCCGGCGCCCCCTTCATCAAGGTCGAGGCCACCAAATTCACCGAGGTGGGTTATGTGGGCAAGGACGTGGACTCCATCATCCGCGACCTGGTCGAGATGGCCATCAAGCAGGAGCGCGAAACACAGCTGAAGCGCCAGCGCCTGCGCGCCGAGGACGCCGCCGAGGACCGGGTGCTGGACATCCTGCTGCCCGGCAGCGAGGCCGACAACAGCACCCGCCAGATCATGCGCAAGCGCCTGCGCGAGGGCGCGCTGAACGACAAGGAAATCGAGGTCGAACTGCTGGAAGCCAAGCCCAGCATGGAGATCCTGGGCCCGCAAGGCATGGAGGAGATGGCCGAGCAACTCAAGAGCATGTTCTCCCAGCTCGGTGCCGGCAAACGCAAGGCCCGCAAGCTCAAGATCCAGGAAGCCTTGACGCATCTGGTGGAGGAAGAAGCCGCCAAGCTGCTCAACGAGGACGAGATCAAGACCGCCGCCCTCGCCGCCGCGCAGGAGATGGGCATCGTCTTCATCGACGAGATCGACAAGGTCTGCTCGCGCAGCGACACCGGCTCCGCTGAAGTGTCGCGTCAGGGCGTGCAGCGCGATCTGCTGCCCCTGGTGGAGGGCACGACGGTCAGCACCAAGTACGGCCTGGTGAAGACCGACCACATCCTCTTCATCGCCTCCGGCGCCTTCCACCTCAGCAAGCCCAGCGATCTGATCCCCGAGCTGCAGGGCCGCTTCCCGATCCGGGTCGAGCTGGGCTCGCTGTCGGTGGACGACTTCGAGGCCATACTCAGCAGCACCCATGCCAGCCTGGTCAAGCAGTACCAGGCCTTGCTGGCCACCGAGGGCGTGACGCTGGAACTGGACGCATCCGGCATCCGCCGCCTGGCCGAGATCGCCTACGAGGTGAACGAGCGCACCGAGAACATCGGCGCCCGCCGCCTGGCCACGGTGATGGAGCGATTGCTGGACGAGATCAGCTTCGACGCCCCCAAGCTGAGCGGCCAGACCGTCAAGCTCGGCGCCGCAGAGGTCAATGCCAAGCTGGGCGAGCTGGCCAGGAACGAAGACCTGTCGCGCTTCATTCTTTGATTGCCGAGGGCGGTCTCGCGCGCTTGATTCATCTCAAGAGCGCAAGGCCGCCGAGCGCTTAAGCTGGGCCTCATGCCGCAGCAACGCAAAGCCCCCCACCTCACCACCCGCAGCTGGGGGCTGGCCCTGCCGCCGGCGCTGAATAGCGCGGCCGGCCGGGCCGAGAAAGCCTGGCGCTGGCCGGTGCTGATCGCCCTGCTGTGCACCATCCCGGCCTTTTATATCGAGCTGCTGGAGAACCTGCCCACGCCGCTGGCGGTCGCCATCTACCTGATCGCCGCGGCCATGACGGCGGCCTCGCTGTGGCGGGTGGCCCGCAAGCTCAGCCACCCGCGCCAATACCTGCGCAGCAATGCGCTGGACCTGATCCTGGTGCTGGGCTTGTTGACGGCGGCCTTGATCCCGCCCAGCGCCGCCTCGCCGGCCTCGCTGGCGATTCGCCTGTTCGTGTCCATGCTGACCCTGCTGCGCATGGTCTGGGCCATCAAGTCCTGGGTGACGCGCGGCGGCCTGGGCTATCTGCTCACGCTGGCCTTGCTAGTGCTGGGTTTCTGCGGCGTGGGCTTCTGGGCCCTGGAGCCGCGCGCCCACAGCCTGAGCGACGGGCTCTGGCTGGCCTTCACCACCGCGGCCACCGTGGGTTATGGCGATATCGTGCCCACCACGCCGGCGGCCAAGATCTTTGCCGTATTCGTCGTGCTGCTCGGTTATGCCGTGCTGTCCCTGGTCACGGCGGCCATCGCCGCCATGTGGGTGGAGAGCGCCGAGCGCCATCTGGAGCAGGACATCCTGCGCGATATGCACACCCAGCTGCGCAGCGTGCACGAGGAACTGGCCAGCATCAAAGAGGAGCTGGCGGCCGTGCGCAAAGCTGGCCGGGAATGAAGACCTGTCGCGCCTCATGCGCTGAACGCGCTTGTGGCCTAACGCCCAACTAACGCCAGGCCTGCCAGCATGAGGCTCCCTTTGTCAGGAGCCCCACATGCACCCCTCTCGCACCCCCCTCACCCCGCTGCTGGGCCTGCTGGCCTCGCTGCTGGCCGCCCCCGCGATGGCCAGCACCTCGGTAACGCTGTATGGCCGCGGCCTGGACGCCCAGCAAACCATCAACTTCAACGACATCAAGCCGGGCCACACCAGTTCGTCCGGCAGCGCCGATGGTCATGTCACCGGACCCTCGGCGGCCGGCGCACTGAGCGTGTCGGGTTACGCCAGCGCCGGCCACCTGGCGGTCAGCGCCTCCAGCGCCACCCAGGTCTATGCCCACAACCATGACAGCCAGGGCAATCTCTACGAACGCATCGCTACCGCCGGACTCAGCGCCGAGGCCAATGCCAGTTGGCAGGACCGGCTGACTCTCAACGCCGCCGGCCTGGCCGGCCAGCGCGGCTATTTCGAGGCCAGCCTGCAGCTCACGGGCAATGTCGGCGCGATGGTCAGCGGCCCCTCCGTCAATATCCGCAACCCCGACGGCTCCTCGCTGTACATGCAGATGAGCAGCACGGCCTCGGTCGTCGTCGCTGGCACGGGACTGAACTGGACCACCCAGTCCTGGGACGATGCCTGCACGGCGGTCGGCATGGCCGGCCACCTGGCCTGCGCCGCCGCCAGCTCCGACCCCGGCAGCAACCGCAACTACCAGGCCGGCGCGATCACCGCGCTGCCGATCCGGGTGGACTTCATCTTCGGCAACGCCACCACGATGGCCTACCATTTGCGCAGCTTCAGCAGTGCCAACGCCACCATCGCCTACTACAAGATGGCGGGCAGCGGCCAGTCTGCCGGCACGGCCGATATGTCCCACACCCTGCTATGGGGCGGCATGAGCGGGGTCTATCTGCAAGACGGCCGCGCCGTCGGCGACTACAGCCTCAGCGCCGACTCGGGCCTGAACTACGGCGTGGCTGCGGTGGTACCCGAGCCCGCCAGCGGCCTGCTGCTGCTGGGCGGGCTGGCCTTGCTGGCGGGCCTGCGGCGGCGGCACTGAGCACCGGCACTGCGCTTGGGGCGCATGCGACACTGAGCCATGCCCGACGCTCCCGCCTGCGCCGAACCCGCTGTGCGCCTGCACCTGTGCGGCGCCCCGCGTCTGGCCGTGGCCAACGCAATGCCGCAAGCCCTGGGGCCGCGCATCGCCGTGCTGCTGGCCTTGCTGGCCTTGGAAGGTACGCAAACACGGGGCCAGGCTGCCGCCCTGCTCTACCCCGCCCAGGACGAAGCCGCCGCCCGCCGCAATCTGCGCCAGCTGCTGTGGGCGCAACGCGCGCTGCTGGCCCCGCTGCTGCAGAGCAATGGGCCGGATGATCTGGCGCTGCATGCGGCCGTGTGGGTGGACGTGTTGCACGGGCCGGCGCCAGCGCCGCTGCTGGGCACGCAGCGCTTTGACAAACAGCCGGCGCTGCAGCAATGGCTGCAGCTACAACGCCAGCAACTGGGCCAACAGCAGGCCGAAACCCTGGCCCAAACCGCCAGCTTGGCCGAGCGGGAAGGCCATCTGGCCCAAGCGCTGCAACTGGCCCAGCGCCTGCTCGCGCTGCAACCCGGCTCAGAACATGCGCATCGCCGCCTGATGCGCCTGCACTATCTGCGCGGCGATCGGGCCGCCGCCCTGGCCGCCTTTGACGACTGCGAACGCCTGCTGAAAGACGAGCTGAGCGTACGCCCCGGGGCCGAAACCCTGGCCTTGCTGCACCAGATCGAGCAACAAACCGAGCCGCTGCCGCCCGGGCCACGGCCGGTGCCGGCCAGCGTGCTGCGCCCGCCCCGCCTGATCGGCCGCGACGCCGAGTGGGCCCGCCTGCTGCAGGCCTGGGACCAGGGCGAGGCCCTGCTATTGCTGGGCGAGGCCGGGCTGGGCAAGAGCCGGCTGCTGGCCGACCTGGCGCTGGTGCGCGAGGGCTGCCTGCCGCTGGCGGCCCGCGCCGGCGATGAACAGCTGCCCTATGCCTTGCTGAGCCGCCTGCTGCGGGCCCTGCTGGCGCGCCGGCCCGAGCCGCCGCCGCCGGCCCTGCGGCATGAGCTGGCGCGCCTGCTGCCCGAGCTGGGCGAGGCCAGGCCCCTGGCCAACGAAGCCCAGCGTGCGCGCTTTCTCAACGCCGTGCTGGCCCTGATCGAGCAGAGCCGCGACACAGGCCTCAGCGCCCTGCTGCTGGACGATCTGCACCATGCCGATGCAGCCAGCCTGGCCGCCCTGCCCGTGCTGGCCCAAAGCGCGGGCCTGCGCTGGCTGGCCGCGGCCCGGCCGGCCGAGCTGGCGCCGGCCACGCTGGCCTTGCTGCAAGAGCTGGGCGGCACGCTGGCGCAAATGCCGCTGGCGCCGCTGAGCCTGGCCCAGGTGGCTGAACTGCTGGCCTCGCTGGGCCTGGCCGAACCCGGCGCGATCGACGCCCAGGCGCTGTACCGCCACAGCGGCGGCAACCCGCTATTCGTGCTGGAAAGCGTGAAAGCCTGGCTGAGCCAGCCCGGCCTGGCACTGGCCGCGCCGCCGCGGATTGGCGAGCTGATCATGCGCCGCATCGGCCGGCTCTCGGCGCCGGCCGTGCAACTGACGCGTTGCGCCGCCATCGCCGGCCAGGACTTCTCGGCCGAGCTGGCCGCCGAGGTCCTGGGCCTGCGTTTGCTTGAACTGGCCGAACCCTGGGCCGAGCTGGAGGCAGCCCAGCTGCTGCGCGAGGGCGGCTTTGCCCACGACCTGATCTTCGAGGCCGCGCGCGCCTCGGTGCCGCTGCCGGTGGCGCGCGCCCTGCATGGCCAGGTCGCGGCCTTTCTGGAGCGCCAGGGCCGCACGCCGGCGGTGCGCCTGGCCGGGCATTGGCGCGCCGCCCAGGACTGGCCGCGCGCGGCCGCCGCCTATAGCCAGGCCGCCGTGCAGGCCCGCCAGACCCTGCGCCGGCTGGAAGAAGGCCAGCTGCTGCGCCAGGCCGCCGAATGCGCGCGCGCGGCCGGCGACGGCCAGGCCCAGTTCGAAGCCGGCCTGGCCCTGGCCCAGGCGGCCCTGTGCGAAAGCCTGGGGCCCCAGGTGCTGGAGCTGGCCCAGCAAGCCCTGCAGCTGGCCCGCGACGATGGCCAGCAACTGCGCGCGCTGGCCGTGCTGGCCCATGCGCTGGCGCAGCGGGTGGACGACTTCGGGCCGCGCCGCGCCGCCTGCGAACAAGGCATTGCACTGGCACAGCGCGAGGGCCGCCCCGAGCTGGCCCTGGGCCTGGCCTTGCCGCTGGCCGAGGGCTTGCTGAACGCACGCGAAATCGGCGCCGCGCTGGCCCTGCTGGAGCCGCTGCGCGACTGGGCTCAGCAAGCGGCGCCACCGACCCTGCTATGCGCCTACTACAACAGCCTGGGCCTGGCGCTGGACTACGGCAACCGCCTGGTCGAGGCCGCCCAGGTGCATGAGCGCCAATGCGAGCTGGCACGCACCCAGGGCCTGCACGAGGCCACCGCCACGGCCTTGTTCAGCCTGGGCCAGACCCAGGCCAAGCGCGGCTGGCTGCGCCGCGCCGCCGAATCCATGGACCGCGGCCTGCAGCTGATGCGCTCGCAGCAAGCGCTGGCCGGCCTGCTGCTGCATCGCCAGGCCACGCTGGGCTGGCGCCGCCGCGACCTGGGCGAGTACCGGGCCGCGCTGGCCTTGATGGAGGATGCGCTGGCCGGCATGGCCGATGTCGGGCCCGATGCAGCGGCGGCCTTCAGCGTCTCGCACCGCCTGGCGCTGGCCTACGCCCAGTTGGGCCAGCATGGGCGGGCGCGCCAGCTGCTGCAGCGGCACGAGCCGCCTCCCGTCGGCTTGCCGGCGCGGCGCGGGCTGTGGCTATCGCACAGCGCCGAGCTGGCCCGCCTGGCCGGCGAGCTGGCGCTGGCCCGGCGGCAGGCGGACGAGGCCCTGGCCCTGCTGGCACCGCAGCGCGAGGACATCCCCTACCGCGTGGTTTGCCTGCAAGCCTGCCCGCTGCTGCCCGCCGAGGCGGGCGAGGCCATGGCCAGCGGCCTGGCGGCCTGGGCGGCCGCGCATGAGCGCTTCGGCCTGGCGCTGGCCGCCCATGTGCGGGGCGCCGATTGCGCGGTACGCGCCGGCCAGCCCGCGCGAGCGCTGGGCCATGTCGAGGCGGCACGCAGCCTGGCCCAGCAATTCGACACCGAGATCATCTACAAGGGCGAGTACTGGCTGGCCTGCGCCCAGGCCCTGGCCCTGAGCGGCCAGGCGGAGGCCGCCCGGGCCCTGCACAACGATGGCCGGGCCTGGCTGGCCCACTGCGCCGCCGAGCAGGTGCCCGAGGCCTTTCTGGACAGCTTTGTGCAGCGCAACCCGGTCAATCGCGCGCTGCGAAGGGAGTCTCGCTAGCGCTACAGCGCCAGCCGGTGCGACTGCAGGGCCAGCATGCCGTCGAAGATCAAGGACTCGACCAGCTCGTGCGGGATCTCCAGCGTCGGTGACACCTTCCAGCCCGCACCGCCCGTCATCAGCGTTAGCGGCCTGTGGCCGGCGCGCTTCTCCAGGTGGCGGTGCATGCGTTCGATGGCGCCGGTGATGGCATAGGTGCCGCCGCTGGTCAGCGCGTCCGAGGTATTGGTGGGGAACTCGCTGACCTCGCCGGTGGGCACGCGCAGGCCGGCCGTGCCGCCCTCCAGGGCGCGCAGCATGATGCCGTGGCCGGGCAGGATCAGGCCGCCCAGAAAGCGCCCGCCGGCGTCCAGCGCGTCCACCGTCACCGCCGTGCCCACCATCACCACCAGGGCGGCGCAGGGGGCGGCCCCGGCCTTGGCGCCAAAGCGGTTCAGCACATGCCAGCGCGCCCCGATCTGGGCCACAAAGCGGTCCACGCCCAGGCGGCCGGGCACGTCATAACCGTTGGTGACCCCTCCGGCATGGCTGCTCGCCACCACCCAGCGCGGCTCCACCTCCCAGATCTCCAGCTGCTCCTCGACCCGGCGGCGCATCGCGTCCCCCGCCACATTGCAACCCAGCACGCTGTGCGGCACGGGCAGGGCGCGCCAATCCCCATCGGCCAGGGTTTCAATGTTTTCCAGAAACACCGCCCCGTGGGCCAACAGGGCCGAGCCGGGTTGCGGCGAGGCATAAAGCGCCCATTTCAGGCGGGTGTTTCCGATGTCTATGGCCAAGAAGCTCATGGTGCGGCGGCAAAAATTTGGCAAAAGTCACCTAGCCTAACAGCTCGGCAGGCCTGCCCAAGCCGAGAAGCAGGGACAGGCGCGGCAGGGGCAAAGGCGCGAAGCGGTGGCTAAATGCAGCGGTTTTCGGACCAAAGGCGTGCACTTGGCTCGTTATGCTTGGAATTCCCCCTCCACTCGGCGCGGGCAGCCCCCCTCAAAAACACGGCAGGAGCCCCCATGAAATCCATCTCCATCGCGACCAAGCTATGGCTCCCCATCATCGTGCTGGCATTTTTTGTCATCCTGATGGCGGGGGGCACCTACTTCCGCACCCAGGCCTTGCTGGCCAAGAGCATGGTGGCCCAGCAAGGGCAGCAAGACATCTACGAGCTGGCCCTGCGCTGGCGCGGCCTGACCGAGGCCAATGCGGCCCGCGCCATCGCCGGCGTGCTCAGCAGCGACCCGGTGGTGGCCGAGACCTTCAAGCCGGAGATCGCGGCCGCCTCGGCCCAGGTGGCCGAGATCCAGCAGCGCCTGGAGACCCTGGCCCTCAGCGAGGGCGAGAAGAACACCATGGCCAAGATCGCCGGACTGCGCGAAGCCTATATCGCGGCGCGCAGCGCGGCCATCAAGCTGAAGGAAGCCGGCAATTCGGCCGCCGCGGTGACGGCGCTGAAAGAGCAGGCCCAGCCGGCCCTGAAGGCTTATCTGGTCGCCCAGCAGGACTTCGTCAATCTCGAGCATGAGCGGGCCCAGGCGGCCCGCGAGGCCGCCGGTGCCGAACGCATGCGCACCGTCTGGGCGGCGGCCGGCGTGATGTTCGGCATCGTCGGCTGCCTGGCGATCTCGACCTTTTTCCTGACCCGCTCCATCACCAGCCCGCTGGCCCGCCTGGTGCGGCAGGCCGAGCGCATAGGCCGCAATGATCTGAGCGGTGTGATCGAGGTGGACCGCGGCGACGAGATCGGCGAGGTGCAGCGCGCCCTCAGCGCCATGCAGGACTCGCTCAACCGCATCGTCAGCGAGGTGCGTCACAGCGCCGACAGCATCCAGACCGCCAGCAGCGAGATCGCCAGCGGCAATCTGGACCTGAGCCAGCGCACCGAGCAGACCGCCTCCAATCTGCAGCAGGCCGCCACCGCCATGAGCGAGCTGACCGGCACGGTCAAGCAAAGCGCCGACAGCGCCGCCACCGCCAACCAGCTGGCCGGCAGCGCCGCCCAGGTGGCCCAGCGCGGCGGCGAGGTGGTGGGCCAGGTGGTCTCCACCATGGACGAGATCAATAGCAGCTCCAAGCGCATCAACGACATCATCGGCGTCATCGACGGCATCGCCTTCCAGACCAATATCCTGGCCCTGAACGCGGCCGTGGAAGCCGCCCGGGCCGGTGAGCAGGGCCGCGGCTTTGCCGTCGTGGCCAGCGAGGTGCGCAGCCTGGCCCAGCGCAGCGCCGAGGCCGCGCGCGAGATCAAGACCCTGATCGGCGCCAGCGTGGACCGGGTCGAGGCCGGCGCCCGCCTGGTGCAGGACGCGGGCAGCACCATGACCGAGATCGTCAGCAGCGTGGGCAAGGTCAGCGACATCATCGGCGAGATCCGCGCCAGCACGGTGGAGCAGAGCGAGGGCATAGGCGCCGTCAACGGCTCGGTCGGCCAGCTGGACCATATGACCCAGCAGAACGCCGCCCTGGTGGAGCAAAGCGCCGCCGCGGCCGAGTCCCTGCGCGAGCAGGCCGGCAAGCTGGCCGAGCTGGTCAGCGGCTTCAAGCTGCAAGGCGGCGAGGCCCGCGCGAGCCGCCCGGCCGCGCCGGCTCGGGCTCCCGCCAGCGTCAAGCCCGGCGCGGCGCCCAGCCCTGCCAGCCGGCCCAAGCTCAACAAGGCCAGCCCACCGAGCAAGGCCGCCAGCAGCGCGCCCATCCCGCTGGCTGCGCCCGTTACGGCCAAAGCCCCCGCCGCGGCCAAGCCCGCCCCAGCCCCCAAGCCGGCGGCCGACGATGGCGATTGGGAGACCTTCTAAGTCCGGAGCGAACGGCTGGCTTGCACGGCATCCGCCACGCTCCAGAACATGCGCTCCGGCGCGCCCAGGCCTTGCGGGTCCCAGGCCTGCAGCAGCTCCCGCACCCGCTCCTTGACCCGCGAAAGCAGCAGGGTCTGGCCGGATTCGCGCAGGCGCTGGGCCAGCTCCTGCAGGCATTCCACGGCCGTGCTGTCCAGGTCCGAGCTTTCCTCCAGGCTCAGCACCAGGCATTGCAGGCCCGGCCGCTGGGCCACCTGGGCCAGCACATCGGCCACCACCCGCTCGGCACTGGCAAAGAACAAGGGCTCCTCGGGCCGCAGCACCAGCAGGCCCGGCACCGCCTGGGCGCCATTGCCGTTGTTGATGACGACGAAGTTGCGGCTCTGGCCCAGCTCGCCCAGCTCATGCACCACCGGCTGGCTGAAGCGCTTGAGGGCGGCCACCAGGGACAGCGCAATCGCCGCCAGCATGCCGTGCAGCACGCCAAGCAAGAGCACGGCCGCGATGGCCCCCAGCAAGAGCAGGCGGTCCCGGTTCATGCGCCACAGCGCCAACAGGGGTTTGGGGTGCAGGGCATGGGCCAGGGCGCCGATGACGGCCACGGCCAGCACCGGCCGCGGCAGCAGATGCAGGGCCGGCAGGGCCAGCAGCAGGACCAGCACGATCACGCCCAGGGCCACCGCACCGGCGGCCCGGCTGAGCGCACCCGCCGCCGCATTGGCCGCGCTGGCCGAGAAGCCCGCCCCCACCGGCATGCCTTGCAAAAGCCCTGAGGCCAGATTGCAGGCGCCCAGCACCAGCAGCTCGCGATTGGGGTCGAGGCGGTCGCCATGGGCCAGGGCCAGGGTGCGCATGCTGCCCCAGGACTCAGCAAAGATCAGCACCACCAGGCCAAAAGCCAGCTCGGCCAGCTGCAGCCAATCGGCCAGGGGCAGCTGGGGCCAGCCCGGCGCGAAGCGCAGCGGCGGCAAGGCCCCGACCTCGGCCACGCCATGCCCGGCCAGGTCCAGCAGCGCCGCCGCCGCGATGGCCAAGACGATCGCCACCATGGCCGCCGGCACCCGCGGCCAGCGCCGCAAGCAGCCGATGCACAGCCCCGCCAGCAACGCCACGGCCACGCTGGGCCCATGCCAGAGCTGGGGGTGGCCGAGGGCGTAGAGCAGCAGGGGCAGGGGCTCGTGCGCCACCTCGGGCGGCAAGGCCAGGCCCAGGGCATCGGGCAGCTGCTTGATGACGATGGACAGGGCCAGGGCAAAGGCAAAGCCGCGCAGCACCGGCCGCGAGACAAAGGCCGACAAAGCCCCTTGCCGGCCCCAGGCCAGCAGGCACAGCAGGGCGCCGGCCAGCAGCACCAGGGCCAGCAAGGCCTGGCCGTAGAACAGCCCGGCACCGGCCCCCGGCAGGCTCAGCACCGCCGCCGCCGACAGGGTGGCGGTGGACGAGGTGGGCGAAACAATCGCGAAGCGGCTGCCGCCGAACAAGGCATAGACCGCCAGGCCGACCAGCATCGCCGTCAAGGCATAGCCGACCGGCAGGCGGGCCAGGCCCGCATAGGCCACGGCCTCGGGCAGCAGGATGCCGGCCACGCACAGGCCGGCCACCCAGTCGCCCGCGCGCACCGGGCGCGGCACGACGGCGCGCTGCGGCAAGTTGTCAAACAGACCGAACATGGGCGAATGCTCCGGCGTCAAACGCGGCATCGAAGGCGTGGGCGTCGGCCCGCATGCGCTGGTATTTGAGCGCCAGGCGCTCGGGTTCGCGCCCCTTGTTGAATTGAAGAAGGGCCTCGACCGCATCCATGCCTGTGTTTGCCTAAGCACCCTGCCGCCACAACAGCCACAGGGCCGCGGCAATGGGCAGGTTTTTCATCAAGGGCCCCAGGGGATGGAGCCAGAGATCGGGCAGCAAGACGCCGGCCAGCACGGTCATCAAAACCATGCCGGCAAAGGCCGCGGCATAGCTGCGGCGGCCCGGGAAGAGCAGCATGGCCAGGCCCAGCAAGAGGTCCACGCCGGCGCCGCCCAGGACCAGCACGGTGCGCAGCTGCGCGTCCCGCACGCCGGCCTGCACCAGCAAGGCGCTGCTCTGCCCGTTCAGCTCCAGCACGCTGAACACCGAAGTCAGCAACCACACCGAAACCAAGCTCCAGCGCAGCAAGCGCAAGCCCTGCTGCATGCCTGCCGGCAAGCCAGGCGCCTGGCTTGCCATGTCCTCACCCAATGCCATGGCCTCCGTCCCTTCAACCTAGATTCGGCGGTTGGGCGCGCCCGAAGGGCTCGCCAGGCGGTGTGTTGGCAAGGCGCGCCGACGCGGTGGGCTCTTGCCCACAAGGAGAAGCAACGCAGCCAGCGCGCCGTTTGGCGAGACAGGCGGGCGTGTAGCGCTGTCACCCAAAATTTGATCGCTGTTAACAGGCAAGAACACAGTAGACATCGATATTTCCAGGTCAGAGCGAGCGGCCAACTGCCGAATCTAGGTTCAATCAAACACCGGCTCGCTCGCGCGAAGCTGCGCCATTATGGGCCGCCGGCTGCTGGGTAAATCCTAGGACGGGGCGGCGGAGCGGCGCCCTACATTGGCTGCCCGCCCGAGCGCGCGCAAACCGACACCGCGGTGCCGCCACCAAGAACGACAGGGAGATCCCAGCCATGCACAAACCCCTCTCACGCCGCCGCTTGCTGCAGGCCGCTGGTGGCCTTGGCCTGGGCACCCAAGCCTGGGCCGCCCCGGCCAAGCCGCAGGACGACAAGGCCGCAGGCGCCCGCCTCGACGCGATCGGCGCCCGCTATCTGGCGAACAGCCTCGCGCTCAGCCCCTTGATGGGCAGCGAGCTGATGGGCGGCGAGCGCTTCGAGGACAAGCTGGAAATCGCCATCGCCCCGGCCCACCAGCGCCAGCAAAAAGCCTTGCAGCAACGCCTGCTGCGCGAGCTGGCCAGCCTGCCCCAGGCCCAGCTCGATCCCCGGCAACAGCTCTCGCTGCAGCTGCTGCGGCGCCAGGCCCAGCTGAGGCTGGAGGACTTGGCCTTCCCCGCCGCCCTGCTGCCCATCGACCACTACGGCGGCATGCCCGTCACGCTGGCGCAGATGGCCTCGGGCCAGGGCACACAGGCCTTGGACACGCCCCGCCAGTACCGGCACTTTCTGCGGCGCCTGGCCCGCCTGCCGGAATGGAACCGCCAGGCCATGGCCAATATGCGGCAGGGCTTGCGCAGCGGCATCGTGCAGCCGCGCGCCTTGATCGAACAGGCCTTGCTGACCCTGCAGCCGCTGGCCTCCGCGGCGCTGGATCAACACCCTTACGCCCAACCGCTGCGCCAGTTCCCGGCCAGCTTCAGCCCGGCCGAGCGGGCGGACCTGAGCCGCCGCTACGAGCAGGAAATCCGCAGCCGCCTGCTGCCCTCGATGCAGGCCCTGCTGCGCTTTCTGCACCAGGACTATCTGCCCCACACACGCGCCAGCGCCGGCCTGAGCGGCCTGCCCAATGGCGCGGCCTGGTATGCCCAGCGCATCCATGAAGCCACCAGCACCCGCATGGACGCGCACAGCATCCATGCGCTGGGCCTCAGCGAGGTGGCGCGCATCCACGCCGAGATGGCCAAGATCCACGCGCTCTTCGGCGGCCAGGGCTCGCTGAGCGAGTTTCTGCGCGAGCAGCCCATGCGGCCCGAGTACCGCCCCTTCAGGACCGAGCAGGAGGTGCTGGACGCTTACGCCCGCATCAACGAGCAAGTCGTGGCCGCCCTGCCCCGGCTGTTCCACCGCGGCCCCAAGGCCGCGCTGGAGATACGGGCCGAGCCCGAAATCAGCAAGGCCACGGCCAGCGCGCACTATATGAGCCCGGCCGTCGACGGCTCGCGCCCCGGCGTCTTCTTCGAGGTCATCATGGACCCGCGCGAGATCGCCACCCCGGGCATGACGAGCTTGTTCCTGCACGAGGGCCAGCCCGGCCACCACTTCCAGATCGCGCTGCAGCAGGAGCTGCCCCTGCCCGACTGGCGCCGCTACATCTATAACGACGCCTTTGTCGAGGGCTGGGCCCTGTACGCCGAGACCCTGGGTTATCAGATGGGCTTGTACGAAGACCCGATGACGCGGCTGGGCCATCTGAGCGCCGATCTGCACCGCGCCGTGCGCCTGGTCACCGACACCGGCCTGCATGCCCTGGGCTGGACGCGCGAGCAAAGCATGCAGTACATGCAGCAGACCGAAGGCATAGACGCGGCCGAGGCGCGCCGCGCCACCGAGCGCTATATGGCCTGGCCCGGCCAGGCCCTGGCCTACAAGATCGGTCAGCTGAAGATGCTGGCGCTGCGCGAACAGGCCCAGAAACGCCTGGGCGAGCGCTTCAGCCACGCCGACTTCCATGCCCAGCTGCTGGAGGACGGCGCCCTGCCGCTGGACCTGCTGGAGGCCAAGATCGAGAGGTGGCTAGCTGCGGGTTAGCATGCCCGCATGAACCCCGCCTCCCTGCTGCGCAAAGCCGCCCAACTGGAACAACAAGGTCGGCCCACCGAAGCCGCCGCCCTCTACCGCGAACTGCTGCAGCAGTTCCCGCTGCGCGAGGATGCCAACCGCGGCCTGCTGGGCGCGCTGGAGGCCGGCGGCGCGCAGGCCGAGCTGGAAGCGGCGGCGCGCGCGCAGATCGAGAAGCTACCGCGCTTTCTGCCGGCCTGGCTCTCGCTGGCCCGGGTGCTGCTGATCCAGCAAAAAGACGCCCTGGCCGCCTGCCAGCGCTGCGTGGATCTGGCCCCCCAAAAACCCGGCGCCCACGATTTCCTCGGCGTGGCCCTGCGGCGCGCCGGCCGCCTGGAAGAGGCGGCGGCCGCGCTGCAAACCTCGCTGCGCCTGCGCCCGGCCAGCCTCTCCACCCGCAGCAATCTGGCCAATGTCTGGCGCGAGCTGGGGCGCTTGAAGGAGGCCATACCGCTCTACCAGGAAGTTCTTGCCGCTGAACCGCAGCGTTTGGACGTGCTCTACAACTACGCCCTCGCCCTCAGCGATCTGGGCCAGTTGGCGCAGGCCGAGCAGTTGCTGCGCCAGCTGCTGCAGCGGGCCCCCAAGCTGGCCGAGGCCCACAACGCCCTGGGCAGCCTGCTGCACAGCCAGCAGCGCCTGGCCGAGGCCGAGCAAGCCTTCGAGCGCGCCCTCACACTACAACCCCAGTCGGCCGACGCCTTGTGCAATCTGCTGCTGGTGCTGCACAGGCAAAGCAAGTTCAAGGCGATGCAGCCCCTGCTGGGCCGCTGCAGCGCCGCGGCCCCGAACAGCGCCGCCTACCGCCTGGCCGAGCTGGTGTTCGCCCTGCCCAAAATGGTGGGCAGCGCTGCTGACGCCGCACAAGCACTGACAAATTTCGACGCCGGCCTGGCCATGCTAGAACCCTGGCGCGCGGCCAGGCCGGGGCCGTTCAACCTGCTCACCCTGCCCTTTGCCCTGGCCTACCGGCCGGGCAATCACCGGGAGCGCCTACAGCGCTTTGCCGCGCTGAGCGCCCCCGAGGCCAGGGCCCTGCCGCCCCGCAATCCAAGCGCCCCCCTGCGCCTGGGCATTGTTTCGGCCCATATCCGCCGCCACTCCGTCTGGGACATCGTGCTCAAGAGCTTGATCCAGCATCTGGACCCGCAGATGTTTGAAGTCACGATCTACCACCTCGGCGCTCTTGAGGATGCCGAAACCCGCTTCGCCAAAGCCGCCGTTCCGCATTGGCGCGATGCCGCCTCGCTGACCGAGGGCGCCGGCTGGGCCGGCCTGATCGCGCAGGACGCGCAAGACGTTCTTTTCTACCCCGAGCTGGGCATGGACACGCTCTGCTACCGCCTGGCCCAGCAAAGGCTGGCGCCGCTGCAGGCGGCCGGCTGGGGCCACCCCATCACGACCGGCATCGCCGCAATCGACCTGTTCTTCTCGGGTGAGCTGATCGAGCCCGCGGACGCCCAAAGCCATTACAGCGAGACCCTGATCCAGCTGCCCGGCAGCGGCTGCTGCACCCAGGCCTACGAGGTGCAGGCCCGGCCCAGCGCGGCCCTGGACGCGCTGCTGGCCGATGCCGCGGGCGCGCCGGTTTTTCTGATCCCGCAAAGCCTGCTCAAGTTCGACCCGGAGCACGACACGCTCTACCCCGAGATCGCCCGCCGCCTGGGCGCCTGCCGCTTCGCGATTCCGGTGGACGCCGGGCAGGACGAAGCCACCGAAATCTTGCGCGAGCGCCTGGCCGCCGCCTTTGCCCAGCAAGGCCTGGATGCGCAGGACTTTGTGCGCTTCCTGCCCCGGCTGGACGAGGGCCAGTTCAGGCTGGCCTTGCAGCGCTGCAACGTCTTCCTCGACTGCCCCGCCTTCTCTGGCTACACCACGGCCTGGAAGGCCTTGCGCGAAGGCATTCCCATCGTCACTTGGGAAGGCCCCCAGATGCGCCAGCGCCTGGCCGCCGGCCTGCTGCGCAAGGTGGACATGGCGGACGGCGTGGTGAACAGCCGGGCCGACTACATCGCCAAGGCCCTGGCCCTGGCCCAGGAGCCGGCCGCGGCCAGCCAAGCCCGCCGCCAGGCCCTGGCCGCGGCAGCGCCTCGGGCCGACCAGGATGTGGCCGTGGTGCGGGCCTTTGAGCAGGCGCTGCGGCAAGGGCTGCAAAACAGGGTCTTGCGCTAGCCCCCGCTGCAGCTCATCCCAGCCTTTCTACCGTTGCTCGCATGCGCCTGGCCTGGCGGCGGCTGGCTGAGCACACTGCGCCCCGTCTTCTGCACCCAAAGAAACGGACGCCATGCTCACCATCCAGGCCCTGAGCCACACCTATGCCAACGGCACCCAAGCCCTCGCCGACGTCAATCTGCAAATCCCCAAAGGCATGTTCGGCCTCTTGGGGCCGAACGGCGCGGGCAAGTCCAGCCTGATGCGCTGCATCGCCAGCCTGCAGACGCCCAGCCAGGGCAGCATCCAGTTTGGCGATATCGATGTGCTGAAAGCCCCCGAGCGCCTGCGCGCCACGCTGGGCTATCTGCCGCAGGACTTCGGCGTCTACCCGCGCGTCTCGGCCTATGAGTTGCTGGACCATCTGGCCGTGCTCAAGGGCGTGGTCGACCGGGGTGTGCGGAAGGACACGGTGGAGACCTTGCTGGCCCAGGTCAATCTCTGGGAGGTGCGCAACAAGGCCGTGGCCGGCTACTCGGGCGGCATGCGCCAGCGCTTTGGCGTGGCCCAGGCCTTGATCGGCCAGCCCCAGCTCATCATCGTCGATGAGCCCACCGCCGGCCTGGACCCCGAGGAGCGCAACCGCTTCAACAATCTGCTGGTCGCCATCGGCGAGCAGGTGGTGGTGATTCTGTCCACCCATATCGTCGAGGACGTGGCCGACCTCTGCCCGCGCATGGCCATCCTGGCCGGCGGCCGCATTCTGCAGACCGGCGCCCCGCAAGACCTGACCCTCGGCCTGGCCGGGCGCGTCTGGCGGCGCAATATTCGCAGCGCTGACTTGCCGCGTTATCAGCAAGATCACCAGGTGATTTCCAACCGCCTGCGCGGCGGCCAGACCCGCATCCATGTGCTGGCCGATCAGTCGCCCGGCGACGGTTTCGAAGCCGTGAGCGCTGATCTGGAGGACCTCTACTTCGCCACCCTGACCCAGGCACGCAAGGCCAGGGCGCAGGCACCAGCCCAGGCCTGAGGAGCGAAACATGCTGAGGAAAATCGCCGCCTTCGAGGCGCGCTACCAACTGCGCTCGCCACTCTTTGTATTGAGCTTTCTGATCTTTTTCCTGCTGACTTTTGGCGCCGTCACCTCGCCCAATATCCAGATCGGCGGCCCCAGGGGCAGCACCCATCTGAACGCACCCTACGCCTTGCTGCAGACCATGGCCACCATGCATGTGATGGCCATCTTCATCGTCACCGCCTTTGTCGCCAATGTGGTGCTGCGCGATGAAGAAAGCGGCTTCGCCCCGCTCTTGCGTGCCACCCGCATCCGCAAGTTCGACTATCTTTTGGGCCGCTTCATCGGCGCCATGGCCGTGGCCTTTCTCGTGACCTTGGCCGTGCCCCTGGCTTTTGCCATCGGCTCCCTGATGCCTTGGCAGGATGCCGAGCAGATCGGCCCCCTGGTGCTCAGCCACTACCTCTACGCCAGCCTGGTGATGGGCTTGCCCACGCTCTTGGTGCTGGGCGCAGGCTTTTTCGCCCTGGCCACCGTGACCCGTTCGATGATGTGGAGCTATGTGGGCACCGTGGCCTTTTTGGTGCTGTTCGGCGCCTCGCGCGCCCTGCTGCGCGACCCGGCCTTCAACACCTTGGCGGCGCTCAGCGACCCCTTCGGCATCGGTGCCCTGGGCCAGGCCACCAAGTACTGGACCACGGTCGAGCGCAACAGCCTGCTGCCCCCGCTGCAAGGCCTGCTGCTGCAAAACCGATTGATCTGGCTGGCCGCCGCCGCGGCCCTCTTTGCCCTGGCCTACCGCCTGTTCAGCTTCGAGCCCAAACGTACGCGGTCTCACCCAAAGAAGGCAAAGACCACGAACGAGCCGCCGCCTCAACTCAAGCCCCTGGCAGCACCCAAGCGAGGGCGCGGCACCGGCCTGGCCCAATTCCTGGCCCTGGCTCGCTTCGACATGGCTTTTGTGTTTCGCAGCCCGGCCTTCTTCGTCTTGCTGGCCATAGGCCTTTTCAATGCGCTGGCTTCCTTGCTGATCAGCGCCACGGAGCGTGGCGTCAGCTACTTCCCCGTCACCCGCTCGGTGGTGACGGTGCTGGAAGGCGGCTTCAGCTTCATCCTCGTACTGATCGCCGTCTACTATGCGGGCGAGTTGGTCTGGCGTGACCGCGAGCGCCGCATGCACGAGATCGTCGACGCCAGCGCCGCGCCCAACTGGGCTTTTCTGGCGCCCAAGGTCCTGGCCATCAGCGGCGTGCTGCTGGGCTGCTATCTGGTGGCCTCGGCCGCCGGCATGGCTTTGCAATTGGCCAAAGGCTACTTCGATCTGCAGCCCCTGGGCTATCTGCTATGGCTTGTGCTGCCGGGCCTGATCGCGGCCTTGTTGCTGGCGATTCTGTCGGTCTTTGTTCAAGCCCTGTCACCCCACAAATATGTGGGCTGGGCCCTGATGCTGGTCTTCACGGTCGCCACCATGGTGATGGCCACGCTGGGTTTTGAAGACAAGCTCTACACCTTTGGCGAAGCGCCCGCCGTGCCCTTGTCGGACATGAATGCCATGGGCCGCTTCTGGATAGGCCGCGCCTGGCTGCAAGCCTATTGGCTGGCCTTTGGCGCCGTGCTGCTGGCGCTGACGCATCTGCTGTGGCGGCGCGGTGCGGAGACCCGCTTGCGCCCCCGCCTGCAAGCCCTGCGCCACCGCCTCAGGGGCCGCGCCGGCCTGCTGCTGGGGGCGAGCAGCCTGGCCTGGCTGGGCTGCGGCGCCTGGGTGTTCTACAACACCCATGTGCTGAACGAGTACGAGCCCGCCCCGGCCGCCGAACAAAGACAGGCCGATTACGAAAAAACCCTGCTGCCCTACGCCGAGCTGCCCCAGCCCACCATCGCCGAGCTGGAGTTGCAGGTGGATCTCTTCCCCCGCCAGACCCGTGCCGAGACCCAGGGCAGCTATGTGCTGGAGAACCGCAGCGGCCAGCCCATCAGCCAGGTGCATATCGCCTGGATGCGGGGCCTGCAGATGCAGGCCCTGGAACTGGACGGTGCCAGGCTGGAGCAAGACCTGAAGCGCTTTGACTACCGCATCTACCGCCTGGCCACGCCCATGCAGCCGGGCGAACGCCGCAGCCTGCGCTTTCGCACCCTGCTGGAAGAAAAGGGCTTTGTGAACGACCGCCCACTGACGCAGATCGTGGCCAATGGCAGCTTCGTCAATCACGCCATGCTCACCCCAGGTCTGGGCGTGCAGCGCCGCTACTTTTTGGACGACCGGGCCAAGCGCAGAAAGTACGGCCTGCCGCCCGAACAGCGGGTGGCCAAGCTGGAGGACGAGAGCGCTCGCGCCCACAACTATCTGCGCCGCGACAGCGACTGGGTCAGCGCCCACATCACTCTGACGACCGATGCCGACCAGACCCCGGTGGCGCCCGGCCGCATCATCAGCGACCGCATCAGCGGCAGCGGCCCGGGCGCACGCCGCACGCTGGAAACGCGCAGCGAGGCGCCGGTGGCCAACTTCTTCTCCCTGCAATCGGCGCGCTACCAGATCCAACAGGAAAACTGGGTAAGCCCGCAGGGCAAGCCCGTGGCCCTGCAGGTCTTCTACCACCCGCCGCATGCGCACAATGTGGGCCGCATGCTGGCTGCGATGAAGGCTTCTCTGGAGGTCTATAGCCGCGCCTTCGGCCCCTACCAATTCAGCCATGCGCGCATCCTGGAGTTCCCCGCCTACGAGCGCTTTGCCCAGGCCTTCTCCGGCACCATGCCTTACTCCGAGGCCATCGGCTTCATCCAGGACTTCAAGGACGAGGACAGCGAGGAAAAAGTGGATCTCGTCACGATGGTGACGGCCCACGAGATCGCGCACCAGTGGTGGGCCCACCAGATCAACGGCGCCAACAAGCAGGGCATGACCCTGCTCAGCGAAACCTTTGCCCAGTACTCCGCCCTGCTGGTGATGGAGAAGCTTTACGGCCGTGCGCAGATCCGCAAATTCCTGAAGTACGAGCTGGACAGCTATCTGCGCTCGCGCGCCAGCGAACTGGTGGAGGAGCTGCCCCTGGCCCGGGTGGAGAACCAGCCCTATATCCACTACCGCAAGGGCGCCGTGGCCATGTATGCGCTGAAGGAGGCGGTGGGTGAAGACGTCGTCAACCGCGCCCTGCGCAAGCTGCTGGCCGAGTTCGCCTTCAAGCCCGCGCCCTATGCCGACAGCCGCGACTTCCTGCGCCTGCTGCGCGCCGAGGCCGGCCCCCAGCATGAGCAGCTGATCGCCGACCTGTTCGAGCGCATCACGCTCTACGACATCAAGGCCAGCCAGGCCTGGGCCCAGAAGCGTGCCGACGGCAGGTTCGAGGTGGGCTTCACGGTCGAGGCAAAAAAGTTCTACGCCGATGGCAAGGGCCACGAGACCGAAGTGCCGCTGCAAAGCGAGGCCCTGGACATCGGCGCCTTCAGCGCGGAGCCGGGCAAGAAGGGCTTCAGCCAGGCCGCCGTGCTGCGCATGGAAAGGCAGGCGCTGAAGACCGGCCGGCAGGAGATCCGCCTGCTGCTGGACCGGGCCCCGGCCTTTGTCGGCGCCGACCCCTACAACCTGGTGCTGGACCGCAACTCGGACGACAACCTGGTCAAGGTCGAGCTGCGCTGACGACTTGGCAGACAACAAGGCAGGCGGAAAGTAAGGGCTGCTGACTTTCAGAAAAAGCGGCTTTCCGACTGCGCGACAAATGCCCGCAAACAAAGGCCCGCCGGCTGCAAATCCGGTGGGCCTTTGGCATTGGAAAAACCGGCTCAAAAACAGGGCAGAACAGGCCCAAAAACGCGTTCAAAACCATCGAGACCGTCCCTGAAAAAACGAGGCCGGGCCCAAAAACGCCGGCAAAACCATTGAGACCCCCAAATACCGGCCAAACGCGGGCCGGGCAATGCCGCAAAACGCTGGTGCAAAACCATTGAGTCCGCCAAGGAGCGCAGCCAAAAACGCTCACCGCACGCTGCTCGCCCAGCCCTGGCGCTGCGGCACTTGCAGGGCCCGAGCCAAACCCCATCTGCGCCCTGCCAAGCTATGCAAGGCCAAAACCCTCAAGCCCAGACCCATCACGCCTGCCCATGAACTGCCCCAACTGCTACCACGTCTCCCTGCGCTTCTTCGAACGCCAAGGCGCCCGCCTGAACTCATGCATCCAATGCGGTGGCCATTGGCTGGCCAAGGGGGAGTTGGAACGCTTGCTGGCGGGCCGGCCGCAAGCGGGGCCGGGCGGCTATGGCCCCTACCCAGGCCAAGGCCGGCAGGGCAGCGCCGGCAAAGGCCTGGCCGGATGGGTGCTGGAGCGCTTGCTCAAGCTGGCCTTGAACAAGCTGCAGCGGCCCTACGCTTCCCAGCGCGGCCACTACAAACGCAAGAAGTCCTGGCTGAGCAGGCTCTTCAAATAAGCGCGACTAACAAAACTCTCCTGGCGTCGTTACGCCGTCTCGCCGCACCAGCTGTACTGTCTTCGACGGCGCGCCTAGTGCAGTGTTTGATTCTTGTGTGAACTTATCAGTGCCTCGTTCTTGGAGTAGGTGGTGCTGATTGTTTGCAGCCTCACCCTCTGCCTAGGCCCAGCCGGGAGTTCGCCCCGGCAGGCGACCTCCTTTCTTGGGCGCCCAAGAAAGGAGGCAAAGAAACCGCCCCGAATGCCTGGCCCCTGCGGGGTCCGCTGCGGCACTCGTCTTTGCCGGGCCGCGCCCAACTCTCTCCGCTACGCTCCGTTCAAACAGGGGGCGCGAAGTCAGTGCACGATGGCGCTTCGCGCCGCCCGACAAAGCCAAGCACCGCAGCCCAGGCAACACGGGGAACTCGGAGGCCACACGGCTCGCTGCGCGTCGCCTCGACAAGCGCCGCAGCTAACGCTGCAGGCGCTTGGCGCGCGCAGCCCCTCAAGCCGATGCGTAGCGAGGCGTGACGGGGCTCGGTCCCGTTGAGCCTGGGTGAGGAGCGCAAGCTTCGCTGGGCGTCGCGCAGCGACTTCGTTGTCTGACTCGCGCCCCTTGTCTGAACGGAGCGTAGCGCAGTGAGTTGGGCGCGGCCCAGCGAAGCTGAGCACCGCAACGCACCCCGTCAGGGGCCAGGCTTCGGGTCGCCTTTCTTTGCCTCCTTTCTTTGGCGAAGCAAAGAAAGGAGGTCGCCTGCCGGGGCGAACTCCCGGCTGGGCCGTCGAGAAAGAAAATTAGGTGATGGCGCTACGCACCGCCTCGACAGGGCGTTAAACCTAACTGACATTCGCCGTCCGACCGAATTCAGCAACATGCTCTTAAGTTTCAAACAGCGTCGAACACTGCACAAGCCAGGATCAGCTGCGCTGAGCTTTGTTAGCCGCTCCATGCCTCAAGGCTTGCTGATGCCCAGCAGTTCCACCTCGAACACAAGAGGCGTGTTGGGCGGGATCTCGCCGCCACCCGCGCCGCGCTCGCCATAGGCCAGGGCGGCCGGGCAATGCAGGCGGGCCTTGCTGCCGACCTGCATCAGCTGCACGCCCTCGGTCCAGCATTTGATGACTTTGCCCAGCGGGAACTCGGCCGGCTGGCCGCGCTTGAGCGAGCTGTCGAACTCGCGCCCGTCGAGGAAACGGCCCACGTAATGGACCTTGACCTTGTCGGCCGCCGTCGGGTGGGCACCCTTGCCGGCCTTCAGCTCC
The DNA here is from genome assembly GCF_014204525.1 of Roseateles oligotrophus. Lineage (GTDB taxonomy): Bacteria > Pseudomonadota > Gammaproteobacteria > Burkholderiales > Burkholderiaceae_C > Paucibacter_A > Paucibacter_A oligotrophus_A. The sequence goes on along the minus strand of NZ_JACHLP010000006.1, from coordinate 116,929 downwards.
TCGTAGACCAGGCCGGAAGCCGTGGTGAGAGGCGCGGCCTGCAAGGCCGGGGCCGCGCCCAGCAGGGCCAGGTAGCTGAGAAGGGCGGCGGCGCCGCGTGTGAGTTTGCTCATGATGGGCTCGTGGTCTCTGGTTGATCGCCGCCCATCATCGCAGCACGGCCGCGGCGCGCGACCCAGGCAATCGCATCGTCCACATAGCTGAACAACACCGGGATCACCAGCAGGCTCAAAAAGGTGGAGGTGATCAGGCCGCCGATGACGACGATGGCCATGGGGGCGCGGAAGCTCGGGTCCACGCCTATGCCCAGCGCGATGGGCAACATGCCAGCGCCCATGGCGATGGTGGTCATGACGATGGGGCGGGCGCGCTTGTGGCAGGCGTCGAGGATGGCGTCAAAGCGGCCCATGCCATGGTCGCGCCGCGCCATCACCACGTAATCGACCAGCAGGATGGAGTTCTTGGTGGCGATGCCCATCAGCATGATGAGGCCTATCATCGAAGGCATGGAGAGCGCCGTCTGCGTGATGTAGAGCGCCACAAAGGCGCCGGGCACCGACAGCACCAGGGCCGCCAGGATGGTCACCGGCTGCACAAAGTCCTTGAACAGCAGCACCAGCACGATGTAGATGCAGAGCACGCCGGTCAGCATGGCCAGGCCGAAGCTGGCGGACAGCTCGGCCATGGCCTCGGCATCGCCCACCGCCGTCTGGATCACGCCGGGCGGCAGGTTTTGCAGACTGGGCAGGGCTTGGGCCTGTTTGGCCACCTCGCCCAGGGGCTGCTGGTTCAGCTCGATCTCGAAGTTGACGTTGCGCAGGCGGTCATAACGGTTGATCTGCGCAGGCCCGTTATTGATTTCCAGGCTTGCCACGCTGGCCAGCGGCACCAACCCGGCGCGGCCCGGCACCGGCAGTTGGCCGAGCAGGGCCAGGTCGGCACGCGCGGCGGCCGGCAGGCGCACGACGATGGGCACCTGGCGCTGGCTCAGATTGAGCTTGGCCAGGCCTTGCTCATAGTCGCCGGCCGTGGCCACGCGCAAGGTCTCGGCGATGGCCGCGGCGCTGACGCCCAGGTCGGCGGCGCGGGCGAAATCGGGCCGCACGATCAGCTCGGGCCGAGTCAGCGCGGCGCTGGATGACACACCGCCTATGCCCGGGATGGCGCGCAGCTCGCGCTCCACCAGGGTCGCGTGCTGGGCCAGCACCTCGCCGTCCTCGCCGGCCAGCACCAGCACATATTTCTCGGCCGAGCCGCCGAAGCCCACCTTGACGCGGGCACCTGGCAATTGCTCCAGCGCCTCGCGCAGCTCGCTCTCGATGCGCTGCTTGCTGATGCCGCTGCGCTCGGTCCTGGGCGTCATGGCCAGCGTCAGCGTGGCCGTGCCCACCGAGGCGCCGCCGCCCAGGGCGAAGGGGTCGCCGCCCGAGTTGCCACCGCCTATCGTCGTGTAAACCCGTTTGACATGGGGGTGGGCGGCCACGATGCGGCGCGCCTGCTCGGCCAAGGCGCTGCTCTCCTGCAAGGTGGCGCCGGGCGCCAGGGTGACGGTGACCTGGGTCTGGCTCAAATCATCGGGCGGCAAAAAGCCGGTGGGCAGCAGGCCCACCAGGCCCAGCGAGCCTGCGGTGAAGGCCGCCGTCGCGGCCAGCGTGGCCAGCCGGTGGCGCAGGCACCAGCGCGCCCAGCCCATATAGACGCCCAACCAGCGCGGCTCGGCATGGGGCTTGGCGGAGGGCTTCAAAATATAGGCGGCCATCATGGGCGTGAGCATGCGCGCCACCACCAGGGAGAAGAACACGGCCAACGCCGCCGTCCAGCCGAATTGCACGAAGAACTTGCCCGGCACCCCACTCATAAAAGCGGTGGGCAGGAAGACGGCGATCAGCGTGAAGGTGGTGGCGATGACGGCCAGGCCGATCTCGTCGGCCGCCTCCATGGCGGCCTGGTAAGGCGTCTTGCCCATGGCCAGATGGCGCATGATGTTCTCGATCTCGACGATGGCATCGTCCACCAGAATGCCCACCACCAGGGACAGCGACAGCAGGGTGACGATATTGAGCGAGAAGCCCAGCAGATACATCAGGCCAAAGGTCGGGATGACGGACAGCGGCAGGGCCGTGGCCGCCACCAGCGTGGCGCGCCAGTCGCGCAGAAAGAACCACACGACGATGATGGCCAGCACGGCGCCCTCGTAGAGCAGGATCATCGAGCCGTCGTAGTTCTCCTGCACCGGCTCAACGAAACTGAAGGCCTCCTCGAACTGCAGCTCGGGGTGGCTGGCGCGCAGCTCTTCCAGCGCGGCGCGCACGCCACGGGCCACCTCCACCTCGCCGGCACCGCGGGTACGGCTGATCTCGAAGCCCACCACCGGCCGACCATTCAGCAAGGCGGCGGAGCGCGGCTCGGCCACCGTGTCCTGCACGCTGGCGAGCTGGTCCAGGCGCACGCTGCGGCCGTCGGGCAGGGCCACGTCCATGGCGGCCAGCTCCTGCGCCGTCTGCACGGTGGCCAGGATGCGCAGCGACTGCTCGGCGCCGCCGATATCGGACCGGCCGCCCGAAGCCTCCTGCTGCACCAGGCGCAGCTGCTGGGACACGGCGGCGGCACTGATGTTCAGGGCCAGCAGGCGGGCCGGGTCCAGCTCCACCCGCAGCTCGCGGCTGACGCCGCCCACCCGGGTCACGGCGCCCACGCCCTGCACGGCCAGCATGCGCTTGGCTATCTTGTTATCCACCTGCCAGCTCAAGGCCTCCTCATCCAAACGTGCAGACGCGACGGTATAGGTCAGCATGGGCAAGCCGGCCAGCTCCAGCTTGGCGATCACCGGGTCGCGCAGCTCGGCGGGCAGGTCGGAGCGCACGCGGGCCACGGCATCGCGCACCTCGTCCAGCGCCTGCTGGGTGGTTTTTTCCAGGCGGAACTCCACCATCATGCTGACCACGCCGTCCTGCAGCGTGGTGTAGACATGCTTGACGCCTTGCAGCGTGGCGATCTGATTCTCGATCTTGCGCGCCACCTGGCTTTCCAGCTGGGCCGGGCCGGCACCGGGCAGGGTCGCGGTGACGACGATGGTGGGCAGGTCGATGTCGGGGAAGTTTTGGATCTTCATCCAGTGAAAGCCCAGCAAGCCCCCCAGGCTCAGCAGCATGAAGAGCAGGATGGCGGGGATGGGGTTGCGGATGGAGGCGGACGAGACGTTCAGCATGGCATCACCTCGGCTCAGGGCTTGGCAGGCGCGGTGGCCGGAGCGGCCGCAGCAGCCACCACCTTGACGCTGTCGCCATCACGCAAAAAACCCACGCCGCTGGCGACCACGCGGGCGTCGGCACCCAAGCCGGCGGCCAGCTCGATGCGCTCGCCCAGGCGGCGGCCGGTGCTGACCTTGAGCTGCTGCACCCGCTGGTCGGCGCCGACGCGGAACACATAGCTGAAGCCATCGCGCTGCAGCACCGCGCTCTGCGGCAGGCTCAAAGCCGCGCTGGCCCCCAGCTTGAACTCGCCGCGCGCAAAGCTGCCCGCGCGCAGGCCGGCAGCGGCAGCGCTGGGCGGCAGGTCCACATAGACCAGGCCCAGCCGGGTCTGCGGGTCCACGCTGGGCGCCACCACGCGCAGCCGGGCCGCAATGCTCTGACCCTGGGCGCCCTGCACCAGCACCGGCTGGCCGGGGCGCAGCTGGCCCAGGCTCTCGGCCGGCAGTTCGGCGCGCCACTCCAGGCGGTTCTGGCGCTGCAAGCGGAACAGCTCCTGGCCCGGCTGCACCACCATGCCCAGCTGGGCCGCGCGCGCCGTGATGACGCCGTCATCCGGCGCCAGGATGCGGGTCTGGCTCAGCCTGAGTTGATCGTTATCCACCCGGGCCTTGGCGGCCGCCAAGCGGGCTTGCGCCGTCGCCTCCTGGGTCAGCAGCTGCTGCAGCTGCTGGGCGCTCAGCGCCGTGCTGCCGCTGGCCTGCAGGGCTCGCGCGGCCGTGGCATCGCTGGCCGCACCGGCCAGCTGCGCGCGAGCCTCGGCCAGGGCGGCTTGCGACTGGGCCAGCTCGGCCTGCACGCTCTCGCTGTTCAGGCGCGCCAGCAGCTGGCCGCGCTTGACCGCATCGCCCACCTGGGCGCGCAGCTCGGCCAGGCGCAGGCCGGCCAGCTCGGCCCCCACCTGCGCCTCGGCCCAGGCCGCCACCGAACCCTTGGCGGCCAGGGTCTGCGCCCACTCGGCGCTCTGCGGGCTGATGACTTGCACCGTCAGGGCCGGCTTGGCCTTGGGCGCGGGGTCGGCGGCGGCTGGGCCGACGAGCAGGCTTGCGGCAAAGAGTGCTATGCCGCGTTGATAAACAGTTAGCGTCATGGTGAGTCTCAGATGAATGGGTTCAATCGATGGCGGCGGCGTCGGCTTGCCAGCCGCCGCCCGCGGCCTTGTAGAGGGCGATCCAGGCACTCAGGCGCTCGGCCTGTAGGGCCACCAGGGCGGCCTGGGCGGCCAAGGCCTGGCGGCGCAACTGTTCCAGCTCGGGCGCGCCGCTCAGGCCGGCGCGCCAGCTTTCCTGGCTGGCCTGGGCGGCGGCCGTGTAGCCGGCCGCGCTGGCCTGGGCGTGCTGGCTGCGCGCCCCGGCGGCGTCCAGGCGCACCAGCGCCTCCTCCACCTCGCGCACGGCCTGCAAGACCAGGCCTCGATAGCCGGCCTGGGCCTCGTCGAAACGGGCTTGGGCGGCCTGGGCCTCGGCGCGGCGGGCGCCGCCGTCAAACAGCGGCAGCGTCAGGCTGGGGCCAAAGCTCCAGCCGCTGCCCTCCGCGCGCGGGCCACCCGCCAGCTGCAAGGCCGCCAGGGTGATGGAGCCGCCCAGGCGCAGCTGGGGGTAACGCCCAGCCTCGGCGGCACCACGCTCGGCCCAGGCGGCACGCAGCTGGGCCTCGCCGGCGGCCAGGTCGGGGCGCTGGGCCAGGGTCTGGGCCGGCAGGGCGTGGACGCTCAGGCCGCCGCCGCTGAGCACCGGCAGGCGCGCATGACCAGCGGCCAGCAGGGCGCGCAGCGCCGGCTCGGGCCGATCGCTCAGGGCCACCAGGGCCTTGATCTGCACCTCACACTCGGCCTGCTGGGCCAACTGGCGGCTCTGGCCTTCGGCGGCTGCGGCACGCAGCAGGGTGCTGGCGGCGGCGCTCTCCAGGCCCACGGCCTGCTTGTCGGCGCTCCAGGCAGCCAGGCGGATGGCGGCCTGGGCGTCCTCGGCCGCGATCTGGGTCTGGCGTTCACAGGCGCGCAGGGCGATGAACTGGCGCGCCAGTTCGGCCGCCAGGGCCAGGCGCATGGCCTGGGCGTCGAAGGCGCTGACCTGCAGGCGCGCACCGGCGGCCTCGGCCCCAAGGCGCACGCGGGAGAACAGATCGATCTCCCAGCCCGCCTCCAGGTTCAGCTGGGCCAGGCGCTGGCGGGGCACGCCCTCGGCCAGGGCCAGGCGCTGGGTCTGGGCCAGGCCGTTCAGCTGCAGGTCGGGGCTGCGGGCGCTGCCGGCCTGCTGGGCCAGGGCGCGCGCCTGCTGGATGCGCGCCTGCGCCTGCTGCAGGCCGGGGTTGGCGGCCAGGGTCTGCTCGACCAGGGCGGCCAGTGCCGGGTCGTCGAAGCGGCCCCACCAGGCCGGCACTGCGGCGGGGGCCTCAGCCGCCGCGACCGGCGCCGGCAGGGGCGCGACCCAAGCCGCCGGCGCTGCGGCCGCGCGGGCCGCACTGGCCGGCATCGGGCTCAACGCACATCCGCTCAAATAACCAGTTAAACAAGCGGCAGTAATTTTGAACAGCGCAATAATGCGCCGCCGCCCCGGTTGTTCAGCCATGCTTTTTCTCCTTGCCCTGGCGCAGGGCGATCTCGTGTTCGATCAGGGCCTGGCCATAGCCGACCAGGCGGTGCAGGATGCGCTCAAAGGCTTCGGGCCCGTAAACCAGGCCGGGCACCACGGCCTCCATATAGTCGGCCGACATCCAGTAGTCAAAAACCAGGGCCACCAGGGCGAAGCCGAGCTGGTGTAGCTCCGCGTCCACCTCGGCCACGCCGCAGCGCTGCGCCAGCATGGCGACCAGGGCATGGTGGTGCGGCGCGATGCTTTGCTGGCAGATCTCCAGATAGACGGCGCTGGGCTCCAGGGTCTCGCGCGCGCACAAGCGCATCAGCTGGGACATGGCCTCGTCGCCATCGCGCAGCGGCGTCAGAAAAGCGGTGTAAAAGCCGCGCAGCCAGGGCTGCAGCGGCAGCGCCGCATCGGGCGGCGGCATGCGGGCCATGACATCGGCCACCGGCTGCTCCATCAGCGCACGGTAAAGCCCCAGCTTGTCGCCGAAGTAATAGGCGATCAGGCCGATATTGACGCCGGCGGCCTGGCAGATCTCGCGCGTGCTGGCGCGCTCAAAACCCTTGGCGGCAAAGACGCTGGCGGCCGCGCGCAAGAGACGGGTCTTGCGGCTTGGGCCGGTGTCTTGAAGAGGCTTGGTGTCTGGCATCGCGCCATCTTAGGGAATTTAATCAATCGATTGATTAATCCCCTGCGCGGGCGCGGGAAATTGGGCGATTGGCGAACGGTGTGCGCTGGCAGGACTTTTCAAGCCGGCGGAGCTGCCGCCCCAGAGACGGGCAGCGGATACTGCATTAACTTGCAAATTACATGGAGCAAAGATTCAAGCATGAGCAGCAGCACGGCCACGCAGCAAGACAGCCCCGCCATCCCGGCAGCCATTGAGCGGCTCATCGCCGTCATCGCGGCCCAGCCCGCCCTGGCCCAAGCCCACCGCAGCGCCTATGCCGAGGCGGCGACGGAGGAAGACGAGGAGGGCGCGCTCTGGACCCTCAAGGAAGCGATCGACTGGCAGAGCGGCTTTTTTGTCGACTGGAAGGACAGCGAGTCCTTTGTGCAATGCCTGCAGCAGCTGGCCCAGGGCTGGGGCGCCAGCCTGAGCTTTGGCGTCGAGGACGCGCTGGACGAGGATTTTCTGGACGAGCACGATGTGCCCGAGCTGATGCAGCGCGCTCACGCCGAGCTGGCCGCCCAGGGCCTGACGCTGTGGAACTGGGACACCGAGGGCGATTGCTACGCCGGCTGGATCACCCGCAGCGACAGCGCCGCCACGGTGCAGCAATGCAGCGAGCTGCTGGGTGTGGAGATTCGTGAAGGCAGCGAGCCCTTTTGATGCGCAGGGCAAACCCATGGATGGGCGGCCTGGCGCTGGCCCTGCTGGCCAGCGCAGTGACAGCGGCCGAACTCGCCCCACGCTGGGGTTCCTTCAACGGGCTGAACGCACAGGGCCAGGCTGTCACCAGCCTGATCGTGGACGAGATGCGGCCCAGCAAGACCGACCCCAAGGTGCAAGACCTGTTGGGCCAGGTGCAGTTGCCGACCGGGGCCGGCACGGCGCGCTGGGTCAAAGAGGTCTGCCACCGCCGCAGCGACTTCCCACGGGCGATCTGGTGCGACGGCAATCGCGAGTCGCCGCTCTACGGCAGCCGCTACCTCCTGGTCAAAACCCAGGGCAGCGTCTGGACGGAGAAAAGCGAGCAGCAGCGCTGGCAATGCCAGCAGCCCTGCAACAAGGCCAGCCCCGAGATGCTGCTGTACGAGCGCTGAAACCTTTCTGCTGCGCCGCCGCCCTACCCTGCTTCATTGGCAGATTGGACAGCCACAGCGAGATCGCCGACACACAGGTAGCAAGAGCATATTGGCCATCAACGGGGAGGCGCGCGGCACTCATGCAGGTTGTGCCCAGTTGCACCTGGGCAGGTGGCGCAGGCCGCCGCTCAACTGAGCCTACGCTTTAGACTGCTTCCAGCCTATCCATGGTCGATGACACTAGGGGGTCTCGCTGCTCTTGGCTTTGCATAACGCCAGAATCACTCGCCATTTCCGATGCTTGACCTCATTCCACTGTTTCGCACAGCCACTTTCAAAATCGAGGATCAGGGGAGCGAGTCCGCCCCGATGGCCTCGTTTCGCGACCTTGATTCCTATGTTCTGTTGGGTGAACCGGGCTCCGGCAAGACTTCTGTCTTCCGGCAAGAGGCGGAAGCGCTGGGGAATAGCGCGTTGTACTTCACTGCCAGAGACTTCTTGTGTGTTTCGACAAGCGCCATGTGCGCGGGGAAGACTCTTTTTATAGATGCGCTGGACGAACGACGCGCTGTTCTTGGTAACAGTTCGGCCCCACTGGATGAAATACGCACCAGGCTGGCGGAACTCGGCAAACCTCGCTTTCGCCTGTCATGCCGTGAAGCGGATTGGCTCCAGGGAGGGGCTCAAGATTTATCCTTGGTTGCCCCCTCCGGCAATGTACGTGAGCTTCGATTGGATCGACTGAGCGAATCCGATATTCGTACTTTGCTCGGCACATGGCTGCAGTCCGGCGACAACGCGATCAACGAATTCTTTGAAGAAGCCCACCGGCACGATCTAGGAGCATTGCTGGGAAGCCCACTGCTGCTCAAACTACTGTCCAGCGTCGTTTGCCGAGGCCAATGGCCGAAAAGCCGCTCAGCCGTTTATGCACTTGCGTGCAAACAAATGGCTCAGGAGCACAACACACGACACAGAGACTCCTGTCAGCATGGACTGATAGCCGAAGACCTGCTTCAAGAGGCAGCAGGCAAGCTGTCCGCGTTGCTGCTACTTGCAGACATTTCCTACATCACAAAAGACCCCGGCGATTGTGGTGAAGGAGGCGCTTTGGTTGCCGATATTCCGATCTCTCTGGAACTCGACGCCAAACTCCTGTCAGCGACACTGGGGACAAAGCTGTTTGGTGCAGAAGGCGAGCGCTACGCCCCCTGGCACAGAACCATCGCCGAGTATTTGGGCGGCAAAGCCCTCGCAAAACTCGTAATGGAACGCGGGCTGCCAATTCGTCGGCTTCTTGCCCTCATGACCGGGGAAGATGGAGGTGTCGTTGACTCCTTGCGTGGCCTGCATGGCTGGCTTACCGTACATTGCCTGACCGAGCGCGAACTTCTCATCCAGACTGACCCGGTAGGTCTGGTGCTATACGGGGACGTAAGAGACTTCAGCACCGCTGAAAAGACACTGATTCTTGGAGCGCTAGGACGAGAGGCCATCCGCTTCCCATGGTTCCGAAATGGGCTCTGGCTAGCTCATCCTTTTGGTGCCTTGGGAACCAGCGATATGGTTCCGGAATTGAGACATCTGCTCCAACGCCCTGATCGAGACTTGGCTCATGAAGCGCTTCTAGAATGTGTGATTGATGCCGTCATTCATGGTGACGCTCTGCCCGATTTGGCACAAGATATGCGGGCCGCTCTGGAGGATGCCACCCATTTTTCTCGCACACGCCGTATGGCTGCATCGGCATGGCTCAGGTGCATAAACTACAACGCCGAGGAGACGGCATCTGTCCTTGAAGATTTCCGCGTGGGAAAGTTCGCTGATGAAGACGACGAACTGGTCGGTCACATCCTTGCCGAGGCCTATCCCAACAGCATTCCTGCACCCATCGCACTGCGCCACCTGCACGCCGCGAAGGCTACCAATCTGATTGGTAACTATCACATGTTCTGGGCCGACGACTACGTCGAAAAAATGCCTGACGACCAGATACCGGAGGCCATGGCGACAGCTCTAGCTTTGATCAAGTTGCCCGAAGTCAACAGCGACCAAAGCAGTTCCCGGTTTTCCGACACCTTGGCAGAGATCGCATGCAAGTTGCTATTGCGGGCTTTGCAGGGGATTGGTGACGATGCCAGCGACAAGCAGTTACATGAATGGTTCGGGCTGAGGCTGAGTCGCTACGGCAGTGTCGAAACGGACGATGCTAAACAACAAAGTATTGACGAATGGTTGACTGCCCGGCCGCGGCGCATGAAAGCCCTGTTGTTAAGCAGCGCAAATGGGTCAAAGAGTTTAGACGCGGCCATGCGTCGCATATGGGAGATTGACTCACGCCTACACAGAGCTAGGCGCCCGAGAAACTGGTATCGATGGCTGCTGCTGCAGGCCTCCAGAACCGATGACCTAGAACTGGCACGACACTGGGTTGTACAGGCCGCACATGTGGCAACGCACCCGCTCGATACCTTTGCCATTGATCTGGACGATGTCTGGAGTTGGGTAGAGGCGAACTCGACACGGTGGCCTGAAGCGACGTCCTGGGTCGAAGAATCTACCTCTTGCCGGCTTGACGATTGGCGAGGAAGGGATCATCTTCGAACGCAAAGAGTCGCCAGAGCAAGCTCACTCCGACTATCAGAACACCGTGCAAGGATCCTGCCCTTGCTTCCAGCTGTTTTTGATGGGGCAGGTGAACTCTGGTTGATGGGGGAAATTTCCCTGGCCTACAAGAAAGAACTGCACGGCGTCGCCGGCAACGACGCCATTGCGCGAGTCAGCAACTACCTGGGTGGCACACCGGAAGAAGCCTGGCGTGCGATCAAGGGCATATGCGCTGCACTATCGAGAGATGATCTCCCGACCTTAGACGAAATCAAAGTCACACACGCCGAAGGGAAGCGCCTCTGGTTGAGCTATGTCTGTTTGCTCGCCGCAGAACTTCTTTTTGAAGCCAATCCGGAAGTCATCAGGGCCTGGTCTGAGCCGACGCTTGAGGCCTTGATCGGCTGTCAGCTGGTTGACGCGCATGGCAGACAGGCCAATTGGTTGACGGCACTGTATGCACATCGGTCAGCGGATGTATTGCGCATTCTTCGTCCCCTGGCGGAGAGGGATATTGCGCATCCGACGCCGCAGCTCAGCACCTACTACTTTCTGCGCAAACAAGAAGCTCCACAAGCATTCGTCCGCGAGCTCTTGCCCGTCCTGCTCAATGCCATTCCAAACACCCCATCGCCGGACCAAATGCGCCTTTTCAATGAGGCCTTGGTAAGCGCAGCTCGCCGGCATCTGGCTCTCAGTGATTGGTCAAACATTCTCAGCAAACTCCTTGCAGGCAGGACCATATCGGTGGAGTTCTGCATTGCCCTGCATACAGCGTCCATCGAATTTGATCCCGAACTGCACCTCATAGCGCTGCGCACACTCGCAGACGTCGACGCAGACATTGCCCTGACCATCAGAAAAGCAATACAGACGCAAGAGGCAGATTGGACGGGCTTGGCACAGCGACGACCTGAAGTGCTCGGATGGCTTGCTGAATTGCTCGCCGACTGCGCCGTTGCTTGTGGAGATCCTCTCTATCACGAACCGAACGCCCCATCTGAGCGAGAGCACCGAACTATTTACAACTCGCTAATGGTGTTGGCTCGCATATCGAGCAAACAAGCGGCCACCGAGCTTGGCCGGCTTCGACAACTGGCCTGCATGTCACCTTGGGCCTCTGAACTTGACTGGTGCATTGGCGAGCAACGCCTTTTGCGCAGAGCTTGTACATTTTTTGCTCCACCACTCCCACAAGTGGCGGAAGTTCTGGCGAATCGGGCTCCGGCAAATGCTCGTGATATGGCCATCCTGATACTGGATCAGATGACGCGTCTAGCTCAGCGCATCCGAGACTCCAACCCCAATCAGTTGGACCTGTTCTGGGAACCAGACGGCCGGGGCGGCAGAAAGCCACGCGGTGAGAACGAATGCCGCGATGTGCTACTGGGGCTGATTCGCCCGCAGTTGCAACTTCAGAACGTTACCCTTGAGAAAGAGGTTCCAAGCGCTGCAGACAAGCGGGCAGATCTTCAGGGCAGCACATTGATTCGAGGGGAACTTGTGGTCGTGCCGGTTGAGATCAAAAAGGAAAATCACACAACCGTCTGGTCCGCCTGGTGGGACCAACTTGAGGCACGCTACACAAAAAATCCAGCTGCGGCCGGGATCGGGATATACCTTGTGCTGTGGTTTGGGTATGCGGTGAAGAACCATCCTTCAGGGGCACGACCTCAGAGCGCGGAGCAGGCTGCTGCCTTGTTCACAACGGACATGCCCGCTGACCGGAATGGCCGGACTTTTGGTCTGGTGATCGACCTCTCTCCACGCGAAGAATAGTGCGATTTCCTATTCAACAAGAACCGACCCCGGCGCTATTCGCACCAATCCTTCCGCAAAAAACCCGGAGCAAGCCCCAGGTTTTTCGGACTTCAGCCTGCGCGGCTGAGCCTCACTTCATCAACAGATTCGGCAGCCACAGCGAGATCGCAGGCACATAGGTGACCAGCAGCAGGAAGCCCAGCATGGTCAGCAGCCAGGGCATGACGGCCACGGTCAGCTCGGAGATGCCCATCTTGGTGATGCCCGAGGCCACGTAGAGATTCAGGCCCACCGGCGGATGGCACATGCCCACTTCCATATTCACCACGATCAGGATACCGAAGTGGATGGGGTCGATGCCTAACTTCACCGCCACCGGGAACAGGATGGGGGCCAGGATCAGGATGATGCTGGAGGGCTCCATCACATTGCCAGCCAGCAGCAAGAGCACATTGACCACCAAGAGGAAGGCGACCGGGCCAAAGCCCTGGTTGATCATCCAGTCCGCCATGGCCTGGGGCACGCCCTCGCTGGTCATCAGGAAGCTGAACAGCACGGCATTGGTGATGATGTAGAGCAGCATGGCGCTCATGCTGGCGGAGTCCAGCAGCACCTTGGGCAGGCGCTTGAGTGGCAGGTCTTTGTAGATGAAGACGGCCACGATGAAGGCATAGACCGCCGCCATCGCCGCCGCCTCGGTGGGCGTGAAGACACCGCTGTAGATGCCGCCCATCACGACGACGATCAGCAGCAAACCCCAGACGCTTTCGCGGAAGGCCGTCCAGCGCTCGCCCCAACTGGCCTTGGGCAGGCGGGGGTAGCTGTTCTTGCGGGCGATGAACCAGGTGGTGAAACCCAGGGCCGCGGCCAGCATCAGGCCCGGCACCACGCCGGCGATGAACATGGCACCCACCGAGGTGTTGGTGGAGACCGAATACATCACCATGGCGATGGAGGGCGGGATCAGGATGCCTAGCGAGCCCGAGGTGGTCAGGATGCCGGCGCCGAACTTGTTCGGGAAGCCCTGCTTGACCATGGCCGGCAGGATCACCGAGCCGATGGCCACGACGGTGGCGGGCGAGGAGCCCGACACGGCGGCGAACAGGGCGCAGGCCATCACGCCGGCCAGGCCCAAGCCCCCATGCCAGTGGCCAATCATGCTGGAGGCGAAGCGGATCATGCGCCGCGCCACCCCGCCGTGGGTCAGGAAGTTGCCGGCCAGGATGAAGAAGGGGATCGCCATGATCTCGAACTTCTCGATGCCGGTGAACAGCTTCAGGGCCACCGATTCGATGGGCACCTGGGTCATGGTGAAGAGAAAGGTCAGGACGGTCAGGCCCAGCGAGATGCTGATCGGCATGCCGGTCAGCATCAGCAGGATCAGCAAGATGAAAATGATGGAGGCATTCATGCTTTGGCTCCTGGGGCTGCGGCTGCGGGTTCTTCTTCTATGCCTTCCACATGGGCATGGTCGTGGTGGGGCAGCTCACCGGTCTGGTAGAAATGCCAGGCCACCTGCAGGAAGCGGTAGCTCATCAGCGAGGAGCCCAGGGGCACGCAGGCATAGACCCACCACATCGGCACTTCCAGATCGGCCGAGGTCTGGTCGGTCTGCGCGATATGCCAGACGAAGTTGCCGCCCAGGGCCGCCACCGTGCCGGTGAACAAGGCGCCGGCCAGGAGGCCGAACAGCACCAGAGCCTTGTAGGACCTGCCCTTGAGTTTGCGCAGCACCACGTCCACGCCGACGTGGATGCCGGTGCGCACGCCGTAGGCGGCGCCGAACTTGGCCATCCAGACGAACATGAAGATGCACAGCTCTTGCGCCCAGCTCATATTGATGCGGACGGTGTAGTCCTGAATCAGCGGCACGCCGGAGAGGTAGCGGTGCACGACGGCCAGAAAGATCACAAAAGTGGCCGCACCGATGAGGAAGGCGATGAGCCATTCCTCCAGGTGGTCGAGGATGCGATTGATCATGATGGGGCTCAGGCCGAGGGCCCGTCCTGTTTTTGTTGTTGTGATGCCCGGGCCGCGGCCCGGGCACTGCTGGCCTGGCCGTTTACTTCGGCAGGCTGAAGCCGGCCGCCTTGTAGGTGGCCTCAATGGTGGCCTTGCCCACGCGCGACTCCATCTCCTTGTGCACGGGGATCAGGGCCTTCTTCCACTCGGCCAGCTCGGCCGCCGTCGGGGTGTAGATGGTGGTCTTGCCGCTGGCCTTGATCTTGTCCAGGGCGGTGGCGTTCTCGGTCTGGGCGATGGCGTTGGCGTAGGTGGTGGAGTCCTTGATGGCGCTCTCCAGCTGGGCGCGGATGTCGGCCGGCAGGCCGTCCCAGAACTTCTTGTTGACGATCAGGGCGTAGGCCAGATGGCCGTGGTTGGACAACGTGATGTGCTTCTGCACCTCGTAGACGCGCTGGGTGTAGAAATTGCTCGGCACGCCCTCGGTGCCGTCCACCACGCCGGATTGCAGGGCCTGGTAGAGCTCGCTGAAGGCCATCACCTGCGGGATGGCGCCCAGTGCGCGCATCTGCGCGTCCAGCACCTTGCTGGACTGGATGCGCATCTTCATGCCCTTGAAGTCGGCCACCGAGTGCAGGGGCTTGTTGGCGCTCATGATGTGGAAGCCGTTGTCCCAGTAGGCCAGGCCCTTGATGCCCTTGGGCTCCAGCTTCTTGAACAGCTCGGCGCCCACCGCGCCCTCGGTGACGGCGCGGAAGGAGGCCTCGTCCTTGAAGATGAAGGGCAGGTCGAAGACCTCGAATTCCTTGGCGCCCAGCGGGCCGAACTTGGCCAGCGAGGGCGCCAGCATCTGCACCGAGCCCAGCTGCAGCGCCTCCAGCTCTTCCTTGTCCTTGTAGAGCTGGCTGTTCGGGTAGACCTCGACCTTGACCTTGCCGGCCGTGCGCTGCTCGGCCAGTTCCTTGAAGCGCTGCGCGCCCTTGCCCTTGGGCGTGTCGGGCGCCACCACATGGCTGAACTTGATGACGATGGGGGCCTGGGCCTGGGCCGTCAGCGGCGCGGCCAGCATCAGCAGGGAGCCGGTGGCCGCGGCCACCAGGGCGGACAGGCTCAGGCGGCGGGCCGATGTCGAAACGTTCTTGCTCATGGTCTTGTCTCCGGTCTTGTGGGGAAGGTCTTGTCGGCCGCATTTTGGAAGCGCCCTCCCCGCGGCGGTAGTTGTGGACTTCCACATACACCCCCAGGCGCGGGGTCGGCCGCCCGAGCCCGCCGCTAGACTGAAGCCATGTCCCTGCCCCCGCCCCCGCTGAATCAGGCGCCCAGCCCGGTGCACCGCCCCGAGGCCTGGTGGCGGCGCGTGCTGTGGAGCCTGCCCCTGGTGCTTTCCCTGATCTTCGTCGCCGGGGTGCTGGCCTGGGCCCGCAGCAACGAGATCGAGGAGCGTGAGCTGCAGCGCCAGACCCTGATCTCCGACGCCCTCAGCACCGAGGCCCAGCTGCGCGCCAAGCTGAAGGAGGAGAGCGAACATCTGCGCGATCTGGCCGAGGCCTTGCACGAGCTGCCCGCCACGGCCGAGTCCCTGGCCCGCCACCCGGAGATGAATGCCGGCCTGCGCCGGCTGTGGCTGTCGGTCACCTGGCTGGACAAGCACAACCGCGTGCTGGCCCAGGTGCCGGAACCGCACGAGCACAGGGTGGAGGGCGATGACGAGGGCCTGTCCCTGCACCTCAGCGCAACGGTGGGGCCGCAGGGTGCCGGCGGCACCCTGGTGCTGCGCTATGCACCGGCCCTGCTGCTCAAACGCGGCGTGCCCTGGTGGCTGGCGCGCAAATACGATGTGCAGATGGTGGACAGCGCCGACCAGGTGATCGCCTCCATCACCGAAACCCCGCTGCGCGCGGCCCAGGGCGAGCAGCCCAGCTACCGGGTCAACTTTGCCGGCCCCTTCCGCGCCAGCCCGCTGACCGAGCGGCCCGAGAACACCGAGGCCGCCCTCAGTGACGCCGCACTTGAGCTGACCCTGCGCGACCCCCAGCCCACCACCATCAAGCCCCTGGCCCTGATCCTGATCGCCGGCTTCCTGCCCCTGATCGGCGTGGCCAGCTGGCTTTTGCGCCGCCAGCTGCGCCAGACCTCGCGCGCCGAGACCGCCTGGCGCGAGCAGGCCGCCTGGCGGCAGGCCATGGAAGACTCGGCCCTGGTCGGCCTGCGCGCCCGCAATGCGCAAGGCCGCTTGCTCTACGTCAACCGCACCTTCTGCGAGATGGTGGGCCTGAGCGCCGAACAGCTGGTGGGCCTGAGCCCGCCCATGCCTTACTGGCCGCCCGAGGCCCTGGACGAGGTGATGCAGCGCAACCGCCGCAACCTGGCCGGCCACGCCCCGCGCGAAGGCTATGAGGCGCGCTGGCGCCACCAGGACGGCCGGGTGCTGGACGTGATGGTGTTCGAGTCGCCCCTGGTGGATGCGCGCGGCCTGCAGATCGGCTGGATGGGCTCCATCATCGACATCAGCGCCAAGAAGCGGCTGGAGGAGCGCGAGCGCCGGCAGATCGACACCCTGGCCCACCACGCCCGCCTGACCATGCTGGGCGAGGTGGCCTCCACCCTGGCGCACGAGCTGAACCAGCCGCTGACGGCGATTGCCAGCTACAACGCCGGCATCATCAACTCACTCGCCAAGCTGGGCGTGGACGATGCCCTGGTCTTGGGTGCGCTCAAGCGCCTGGGCGCGCAGGCGGCGCAAGCCGGCCGGGTGGTGCAGCGCATCCGCGAATTCCTGACCCGGCGCGAACCCCAGCACGAGGCCTGCTCGCTCAACCAGATCGTCAGCGACGCCGTGGCCCTGCTGCGCAAGGAGCAGCGGCGCAGCCAGATCGAGCTGAGCCTGCAGCTGGCGCCCGACCTGCCCCCGCTGCTGGCCGACGCGGTGCTGGTGGAGCAGGTGGTGATCAATCTGGTGCGCAATGCCGGTGATTCGCTGCAGGCCCGCGCGCAGCAGCGGCGCATCCAGGTGCGCAGCCGCCTGATCGCCCGCCTGGAGGCCGGCGGCCCCGACTTCCTGCGGGTGGACGTGATCGACAACGGCCCGGGCCTGCAAGGCCGCAAGGCCGAGACCCTGTGCGCCCCCTTCTTCAGCACCAAGGGCGATGGCATGGGCATGGGCCTGGCCATCTGCCGCTCCATCATCGAAGCCCACCAGGGCGTGCTGGACGCGCAAGACGCCGCCGAGGGCGGGGCCATCTTCTCCTTCAGCCTGCCGCTGCGCCCGCTGCAGCCCCCCGCAGAAACACTGCCATGAATACCAGCCCGATTTTTTTGGTCGACGACGACCCCGATGTGCGCGATGCCCTGAGCTTTCTGCTCGGCTCGCGCGGCCTGGCCGTGCAAGCCTTTGACAGCGGCCCTGCCCTGCTGGCCATGCTGGACGCCAGGCCTGCCGGCGCCGCCGCGCCGCGCGGCGTCTTCATGCTGGACGTGCGCATGGAGCCCATGTCCGGCACCCGTTTGCATGACGAGTTACTGGCGCGGCGCCTGCGCAACCCGGTGCTTTTCCTGACCGGCCATGGTGACATCCCCATGGTGGTGGAGGCGCTGAAGAAAGGCGCTTTCGACTTTCTCGAAAAGCCTTACAGCGACAACGCCCTGGCCGACCGCATCGAGCAAGCCCTGGCGGTGGACGCGGCCATGCAGGAGGGCGGCGCCCAGGCGGCCGAACGCCAGGCCCGCCTGGCCAGCCTGACCGAGCGCGAGACCGAGGTCATGCAGCGCGTGGCCGCCGGCAAACTCAACAAGGTGATCGCCGACGAGCTGCATGTCTCGGTGCGCACCATCGAGGTTCATCGAGCCCGCGTATTTGCCAAGTTAGGCGTGCGCTCGGCGGCGGAGGTGGCGACGCTGCTGGCGCAGGGATGAGGGCAGCCGGCATGCCGCCCTGGTCAGACGGAATCAATGATTCGCAAGGCCTCGCTGACGCTGACAATGCGCACACCGCCCCATAAAAAGGCTGAGGCGAGCACATTCGTATCCAGCACCAGACGCGGGGCGTGAACCATCACCTCGCACTCTTCAGTCGCCGCTCGGCGCGCATGGCGGCGATGTCTCGGGCCACGTTCTCAGGCGACATCTCAGCCGGCTCGTCAACTCCAGCCATGCGATCCAGGGCAGAGAACAACTCATCGACCTGTCTCTCCCTGAGCTGATCGCGCAACCATTTTTCCCAGCGCGCCGGTGCCAGCAGCCCGGCGCGTTGCGCCTCCTGGGCCAGTTGATCAGGCAAGGTGATTTGCACGGTGGTCAGGGTGTTCCTTCCGCTGGTGGACCGCCGCATGGGTCAACGCCAGTTGCTGGCTCTTGCCAACAAAATTCTGCCAGTACCTTGGGCAAGCGGACCCACGTCCCGTCTGCCCATGCTTGCCTTGCGCTCGCGTCTCCGCCGGCAAGCTCAACAAAGTGACTGCCGACGAATTGCATGTCTCGGCGCGCAGCATCGAGACTCATCGAGACCGGGTATTTTAGAAGTTATTGGTACGATCTGCGGTTGAGCTGGCGACGCTACTGGGCTTGCCGGAAAAGTCAAACCTGGAACCCATCAAGTGAAGCCGCATTCCCCATTCATGTTTCTTGCGATGATTTCAGCAATCGCCATGCCGTTCTCTGACAGATCGATTGAAGTAACGCCCATCATGATCGTCGGCGGCGTATGGCTGGTGAGTTTCCTGAGCGTCGAACTGCAAAGCAGATCAAGCCAGTCGCCAGGCAACAAGACGCGGTCATTCTTCACGATCTTCTTTACGAGCCTGATTGCGTTGGTCGCCATTTTCCTTGTTGGCAAGACGGCCCGATGGGCTGCAGGATGGGCGACAGGCTGAACCCCTAGCCTTCAGCCAAGCTGGCTGTCCTCAGACCATCGCTTAGGCATACCGTTGCCTGAGCTTGCCGCGCTCAACCTGACCACAAGGCCTCGTGAAGATAAAACTTCAGGCTAGTGCAGTGGTTGATTTTTGTGTGAACTTATCAGTGTCTCGTTCTTGGAGTGGGAGGTGCTGATTGTTTGCAGCCTCACCCTCTGCCTAGGCCCAGCCGGGAGTTCGCCCCGGCAGGCGACCTTCTTTCTTGGGCGCCCAAGAAAGAAGGCAAAGAAACCGCCCCGAATGCCTGGCCCCTTCGGGGTCCGCTGCGGCACTCGCCTTTGCCGGGCCGCGCCCAACTCTCTCCGCTACGCTCCGTTCAAACAGGGGGCGCGAAGTCAGTTCACGAAGTCGCTTCGCGACGCCCGCCAAAGCCAAGCACCGCAGCCCAGGCAACACGGGGAATGCGAAGCCCACACGGCTCGCTGCGCGTCGCCTCGATAGCGCCGCAGCTGTCGCTGCGTGCGCTTGGCGCGCGTATCAAACCCTGATCAACGAGGCGCTGAAGCAGGCCATCCAGGCCGAGTCGATTGAAGTGCTGGTGCGCAAGACCATTCGCGAGGAGTTGCGGCGAGCCTGATCCTCAAGCCCACACCGCCTGCACCGCCGAGTTCAGCGCCACCACCAGGGGGTCGCTGGCGCGCTCGGCGGCGCTGCTGAAGTAGAGCTTGGCGTCCACCCGTGCATGGCCCCAGACCATCCAGTCGCCGCGCTCCACGCCGGGCACGGCCACCTCCTCGCGCAGCAGGGCGCAGGCGCTGCCGGCGCGCACAAAGCTGTCCAGATGGCCGCTGTCGTCGCTGCGCATCACCACATTGGGGGCCAGGCCTTGCTGCTCGAACAGGCCGCGCAGCAACTGGTGCACATGCGAGTCCACGCTGCCGTCCACCCAGGGCAGGCCGGCCAGCACCCGCCAGCCGCCGCGCTGCATCTCGGCGGCCAGGCGCAGCGGGATGGCGATGCGGTAGCTGACCGAGCGCAGGGCCAGCCATTGCAGATCGCGCGGCGGATGGACGCTGATGGTGAAGGCCGCCGCCAGGCCGCCGCCGCGCACCTGGTCCAGCAAATGGCCGACGGCCTGGGTATGGGTGTGCAACTCGATCAAGGGCAGGTCGCGCTGCACCAGCACCGACAGCGCGCCGGTGCGCAGGAACTCGGCCGACTCGGCCGGCAGGCCCAGGTCCACCCGGCCGCTCAGCTCGCCCTGCATGCTGCGGGCCGAGCCCTTCAGCTCGGCCGCGGCGGCCAGCAGGGTTTCGGCCTGGGGCAGCAGCTTCTCGCCGGCACGGGTCAGGCTCATGCGGCCCGCCCCGCGGTCAAACAAGGCCACGCCCAGGCTGGACTCCAAACCCTTGATCTGGGCGGTGACGGCGGGCTGGGTCACGCACAGCACTTCGGCAGCCTTGGTGACGTGGCCCACCCGGGCCACGGCGACAAAGGCGCGGATCTGATGCAACTCCATGGCGAGCGCGGCCCGGCGGCCTCAGGCGCCGAACAGGCGAACCTGGGAGGGCTCGATGCCCAGATTGACCGCCCCACCCACCGGGAACTTGGACAGGCCCACATGGTGGGGGTGATCCACCGACAGGCTTTGCTTGCCCACCTGCACGCGGTAGCGGGTGAATTCGCCCAGGAACTCGCTGGCCTCCACCGTGCCTGGCACCCAGACATAACGCGCGTCCTGTGCCGCATCAGCCACCTCCACGCGCAGCGAGTGCGGGCGGAAGCTGACCTGGATGGTGTCGGACTCCGGGGCGTCGGTGTGCAGGGGGAAGGCCAGCTCGCCAACACCGTCCACATCCAAAGTTAGCTTGTCGCCACGGCGCGAGCGCACCTTGCCCGAGAGCAGATTCATGGTTCCGACGAAATTGGCGACGAAGGGGTTCACCGGGTAATCGTACAGGGTGGCGGGCGCGCCCACCTGCTGGACCCCGCCCTTGTCCAGCACGGCCATGCGATCTGCGGTCGTCATCGCCTCTTCCTGGTCGTGGGTGACGAAGATGGTGGTCAGGCCCAGGCGGCGCTGCATGGCCAGCAACTCCTGGCGCATCTGCACGCGCAGGGTCTTGTCCAGATTGGACAGGGGCTCGTCCAGCAGCAGCACCTGGGGTTCGATCACCAGGGTGCGGGCCAGGGCCACGCGCTGCTGCTGGCCGCCGGAGAGCTGGCTGGGCCGGCGCTCCGCGTATTGCGACAGGCTGACCAGCTCCAGCGCCGCGCCCACCTTCTCCTTGATGACCTGCTTGGGCGCCTTGCGCTCGACCAGGCCGAAGGCCACGTTGTCCCACACCGACAGATGCGGCCACAGGGCATAACTCTGAAACACCATGCCCACATTGCGCTCCCAGGGCGCCTTGGCGCTGACGTCCTGGCCGTCGATCAAGAGCTGGCCCTGCTGGTGGCGGTTGAAACCGGCGATCAGGCGCAGCAAGGTGGATTTGCCCGAGCCCGAGGGGCCCAAGAGGGCGAAGAACTCACCGGGCTCGATGTCCAGATTGACGTCCTTGAGCACCTCGGTCTCGCCGTAGGAGAGGCGGATATTGCGGCATTGAACGGGAACTTTTTTCATGGCTTGACTCACTCGTGTCAGATTGTGTTCGCGGGCTTGGCGGCGTCAGGCAAAGGTGGCAAGACCTCGTCCACCGGGCGGGACTCGAAGCGCTTGGCCGTGCGCTCCACCACCAGATGCGAGAGATAGGTGCCCAGGGCCACCACCACGATGGCCAGCACGCCCAGGGCGGCGCCGGGGCCGCGGCCGGCAATGCTCTGCATATACAGATAGATGCCGTAGCTCATGGGTGCTTGCGACTCGGCCGAGGACAGCAGGATGGTGGCCGACAGCTCCACCGCCGCCGTGATGAAGCTGGTGACGAAGCCGGCCAGAATGCCACCGGCCATCAGCGGCACGACCACGCGCTGGATGGTGCGCAGCTTGGTGGCCCCCAGGCTCTCGGCCGCCTCCTCCAGCGACACATGCACCTGCTGCAAGGCCGCCACGCAGGAGCGCAAGGCATAGGGCAGGCGACGCACGGCGTAGGCCAGCATGATGACGATCCAGGTGCTGGTGACGAGCGTGTCGGTGCCGGGCACGGTGACGCCCTTGAACAGGCGCAGATAGCCGATGGCCAGCACGATGCCGGGCACGGCCAGCGAGGCGGTGGCGATCCAGTCCAGCCATTTGCGCGCCGGCAGCGTGGTGCGCAGCATCAGATAGGCGATGGTCACGCCCAGCACCACGTCCAGCGTTGCCGCCAGGCCGCAGTACAGCAAGGTATTGCCCATCATGCCGCTGGCGTCGGCGAACACGGTCTGGTAATGCTCGACGGTGTAGGCGTCCGGCAGGGGCGAGAAGCTCCAGACCTTGGCGAAGGACAGCAGCAGCACGCCCAGATGGGGGCTGAGCACGATCAGCAGCACCAGGAAGATCCAGCCGTAGGCGGCGATGGAGCCCCAGGTGGTCAGCTCGCGCTTGGCGATGCTGGCGCCACCCTTCTGGATGGTGGAGTAGTCCTTGCCGGCCAGGGCCTTGGCCGAGAGCGCCATGGCCGTGATGGAGAACACGATCATGATGACGCTGATCACATAACCCATCGGATCCTCCAGGCCCACCTGGGTGATGCGCAGATAGGCTTGCGGCGCCAGCATATTGGTCTGACCCAGCACCAGGGGCGTGCCCAGGTCGTCAAACACCTTGACGAAGACCAGCGAGGCGCCGGCCACAAAACCCGGCATAGCTAACGGGAAGATCACGCGCCAGAACAAGCGCATGCCGGTGCAACCGAGGTTGAGCGCGGCCTCTTCCATGGCGCCGTCGATATTGCGCAGGGCCACGGTGAGGTTCATCAGGATGAAGGGGAAGTAATGAATGGCCTCGACGAAGATGACGCCGTTCAAGCCTTCCATGATGGGAATGCTGATGCCGAAGTGCTCTTGCAGCAGCAGGTTGATCGTGCCCGAGCGGCCGAAGATCAGCTGCATGGCGGCCGCGCCCACAAAGGGCGGCATGATCAGCGGCAGCACACCCAGGGTCTGGATCATCAGTGCGCCGCGGAACTGGAAGCGCACCGTGAAATAGGCCAGGGGCACGGCGATCAGGGCCGCGAACACGGCCGACATGCTGGCCACGTAAAGGCTGTTGAAGAAGGCCTCGCGCATCAGGCCTTGCTCGAAGAAGTTGCCGAAATGACCCAGGGTCAGGCCGCCATCGGCGTCGACGAAGGCGGTGTAGAACACCTTGCCCACGGGCAACACCAGAAAGAGCAGCAAGAAGGCCAGCACCAGGCCGCCGGCGATCCAGGCGCCGGGCCGGACTTGGTCAAAAGATGGCAGGCGCAGGCCTTTGGAGGGCGCGCTGCCGACACTTGCAGTGGACATGGCGGATCCTTACGCACGGCCCGGGCGGGCCGCCGCAAAAAATGAAGGAGGGAGGGGCGGATCGAAGCGGGGCTTCTGCGCCCCGCCGATGCCGTATTAACGTGCCGTTATGGCCTGCTCGGCAAAGTCCTTGGCGCGGGCATAGTTCTCGCGCGCCTTGGTGCTCCAGCGATCTTCCAGGCCGGTCACCTGCTTGTTGACGGCTGCATCCTTTTTATTCGCCGTGAACAGCAGCAGGAAGTTTTTGTCGGCCGCCATATCGGCGCCGACGATGGGGGTGAAGGCCAGGTCGCGCGCCTGCTGCAACAAGGCTTGGCCGCGCGGGTTGGGCTTCTTGGCCAGGGCGGCCGCGGCGGCATGGATGGCCTGGGTGGCCGCCTTCAGCTCCTTGTGGCGGAAGGTGATGGTCTGGTCGAACAGCGAGGACACGACGTTGTAGCGCGCCTCGGAGAGGTCGGAGTCGAAGTGCACCTTGGCACGCTTGGCGATCTCGAAGGGGTCGGGGTAGCCGGCCGGCACCTTGCCGCCCATCTGCGCCGGCGGCAGCACGGGCAGGCGCGAGATCTTGGGGTCCAGCAGCAGCTGCTGGCCTTCCAGCGAGACGCTGTAGGCGATGAACTTGCGCGCCTCGTCCGGGTTCTTGCTGCCCTTGATCAGGCCGATATTGGCCGGCACCACCGAGGTCACATCGGGATAGACAAATTCCACCGGGAAGCCCGAGTACTTGCCGGCCAGGCCGAAGAAGTCGATCACCAGGCCGATGCCGAACTGGCCGTTGTTGACCCCATCGGGCACGCCGAAGCTGCGCTCGGTGATGGCGGCGCTATTGCCCGAGATCTGCAGCAGCTGGTTCCAGCCCTTCTCCCAGCCCTCGCCCTGCAACATGGTCTCGACGGTCAGATGGGTGGTGCCCGAGCGCGAGGGCGAGCTCATGGCGGCATGGCCAAAGTACACCGGTTTCATCAGGTCGGACCACTGCTTGGGCGCGGGCAGCTTGTTGGCGGCCATATAGCGGGTGTTCCACATCAGGCCATAGCCGGCCAGGGCCTGGCCCAGGTACTGGCCATCGGGGTCGTTGATGGGGTAGTTGCCCACCTTGGCGGGCACGGTCTTGTTGGCCTGGGCGCTGACGTTTTCCAGCAGCTTCTGGCCGGACAGCACCTCGAAGGCATCGGGCGCCGAGGCCCAGAAGATGTCGGGCCGCTGGCCCAGGGGCAGCTCGCGCACATAAGCCAGGCCCTGCACCGTGCTCTTGTTGAGAATCTCCAGCTTGATCTCGGGGTTGGCCTTCTCGAAGGCCGTCTTGTAGGCCTGGGTCAACTCCTTGGGGAAGGAGGTCACCACGGTGACCGTGCCGGCCAGGGCGCTGCCGGTGGCCAGGGTGGCCGCCACCAGGGCGGACAGGCTCAGTTTGCTTGTGCAGATCTTCATCTCTTGTGTCTCCTCATCGAGGGTCTGAATCCGAGGCTGCATGGTGCCCCAGCCGGCCCGGGCCCGCCAATCAGAAAACATGATGCGGCTCATCAGAGCCAAGGGTTGTCCCGGACTCGGCCGCTGGCTCGCCTGCCGCACAAGCGCTCTTGCGGCGGGCTGCGTGCTATTCTTTTTTGCATGCCCAGGACGACCTGCCCCTCGCCGCTGATCCTGATCTTGATCCTGCTGCTCCTGTGCCTGCTGGGGCTGTCGGCCTGCAGGCAGCTGCCCCCGCTGCGCGAAACCGGCATCGGCCCGCCGGCCCCGCGCAGCGGTGCCGAGTCCCGCTTGGGCCAGCTGCTGGGCCCCCTGGCCGCCGCCCACCCCGGCAAGACCGGCGTGCTGGCCCTGGCCGGCGAGCACGAGGCCCTGGTGGCGCGCGCCCTGCTGGCCGCCCAGGCCCAGCACACACTGGACCTGCAGTACTACATCTGGCGCGCCGACGCCGCCGGCACCCTGCTGCTGCAAGCCCTGTGGCAGGCGGCCGAGCGCGGCGTGCATGTGCGCCTGCTGCTGGACGACAACAATACCGCCGGCCTGGACACGCTGCTGGCCGCCCTGGACGCCCACCCCCAGATCGAGCTGCGCCTCTACAACCCCATGCTGTACCGGCAGGCGCGGGTGCTCAACTACCTGCTGGACTTCCAGCGCAGCAACCGCCGCATGCACAACAAGTCCATGACGGCGGATGGCCAGGCCAGCATCGTCGGCGGCCGCAATATCGGCGACGAGTACTTTGGCGCCGGCGAGCACCTCGCCTTCGCCGACCTGGATGTGCTGGCCGTGGGCGCGGCCGTGCCGCAGATCACCGCTTCGTTTGAACGTTATTGGCACAGCGCCTCGGCCTACCCGGCCAGCCAGCTCCTGCCCGCCGCCGCGGCCCAGGATAGCCAGACCCTGCCGGACCGCTTCGCCAGCCTGCATGCGCAAGCGCGCACGCAAGCCTATCTCGCCGCCCTGCAAGCCACCCCGCTGCTGCGCCAGTTGGAGGACGGCCAGCTGCCACTGGACTGGGTGGCCGCCACCTTGCTGCAAGACGACCCGGCCAAGACCCTGGCCGCGCCCGATGCGCTGAACCACGAAACCTTGCTGCTGCCCGCCCTGCTCAAGACCCTGGGTGAGCCCGTGCAGGGCTTGGACCTGGTCTCGCCCTATTTCGTGCCCGGCCAGGCGGGCACGGCGGCCCTGACGGCGCTGAGCCGGCGCGGCATCCGCGTGCGGGTGCTGACCAATGCCCTGGCGGCCAGCGATGTGGCCGCCGTCCACGCCGGCTATATGAAGTGGCGGCAAACGCTGTTGCGCGCCGGCGTGCAGCTGTTCGAACTCAAGCCCCATGCCGGCCAGGCCGAGCGGGCCGCCCGCGGCAGCGGCGGCATCACCGGCTCATCCTCGGCCAGCCTGCATGCCAAGACTTTTGCGGTGGATGGTCGGCGCCTATTCGTCGGCTCCTTCAATTTCGACCCCCGCTCGGCCCTGCTCAATACCGAACTGGGTCTGGTGCTGGACAGCCCTGCCCTGGCCGGCCGGCTGAGCGGCTTCTTCGACCAGGAACTGAGCCGGCAAGCCTACCGCCTGCGCCTGGCCGACGATGGCCAGACCCTGCAATGGCTGGAGCAGACCGAGCAAGGCTTGATCGTGCATGACAAAGAACCCGGCATGGGCCTGCTGCAAGGCCTGGGCCTGGGCCTGCTGTCCCTGCTGCCAATTGATGGCTTGCTTTGAATTTCCTGCTTCCAGAAAAATGGGGTCAGCAGAAAAATGGGGTCAGAGTCAATTAATTGATTAATTGACTCTGACCCCATTCTTGACGGGAGGGCCGCTGATTCAGGGCGCGGGGAATTTCTCGGGCAGTTCGTCGCGTGCGCTGGCGCTCAGGTGCGCGGTACTGCCCCAGTCCAGCAGGGTGAAGCCCTGCGGGCCATGCTGGAGGCGGCTGAGCGCGGCGTTCTCCAGCGGCCAGGCGCGCGGTGCGCTCAGGCCCAGGCCGGCGGCGGCGCGGTACAGGCAGTCCAGCACGCCGCCATGGCAGACCAGGGCGATGGTTTGCCCGCGATGGCGCCGGGCCAGGCCTTCGATGGCCGCCATGCAGCGGGTGTTGAAGGCGCTGCGGCTCTCGCCGCCCTCGGGCCCGAAATCGGCTTCGCGCGCATGCCAGCGCGCATGCGCCTGCGGCCAGCGCCGCAGGATCTCGTCGGAACTCAGGCCCTGGAACACCCCGAAATGCTGCTCGCGCAAACCCGGCTCGATCTGCAGCGGCAGCCGCTGGCACTCGGCCAGTACCTGGGCGGTTTGCAGGGCGCGGGCCAGGTCGCTGCTGTAGATGGCATGTAGCGGCGTCGAAGCCAGGGCCTGTGCGGCCTGCCGGGCTTGCAGCAGGCCCTGCTCATTCAGGGGAATATCGGTCTGGCCCTGATAGCGGCCCAGGCTGTTCCACTCGGTTTCGCCATGGCGCAGGGCAAGGATCTGGGTGCTGGCGTTGTTCACGGGCGGCGGTCTGGTTGGAGTTGCGGGAGTCCCGGCATCCTGCATGAGCGCGGCCGCCAAGGCCAATCAGAAAACCTGATGCGCCCCATCAACCGCGGGGCGGCGCTAGCCCCGGCGCGCCGCTTCAAGCACCGCGATATCGATCTTGCCCATCTGCATCATGGCTTCGAAGGCCCGTTTGGCGGCGGCGGGGTCGGGATCGGTGATGGCCTCGATCAAGGCCCGCGGGGTGATCTGCCAGGAGATGCCCCATTTGTCCTTGCACCAGCCGCAGGCGCTGGCCACGCCGCCACCGCCAATGATGGCGGCCCACAGGCTATCGGTTTCCGCCTGGGTCTCGGTCGACACCTGGAATGAAAAGGCCTCGCTGTGCCGGATGCCAGGGCCGCCGTTGAGCCCCAGACAGCGCAGCCCCATGACGCTGAACTCCACCGTCAGCACATCGCCCTGCTTGCCCGCGGGGTAGTCACTCGGCGCGCGGTGAATCGCATCGACGGAGGAGTCGGGAAAGGTCTTGGCGTAAAAGTTCGCCGCCGCTTCGGCCTCGCCGTCGAACCAGAGGCAGATGGTGTTTTTGGCGGGCTTCATGGCTTGAACACTCCAGGCTGATGAGAAGACAGTGCCGGCCGATTCTGGGCCTTGCCGCGGGCGCCGCCAAGCTGGTTTTCGCGCGGGCGCTGGCCCGGCTCAGTCGCCCGCAGCCGCTCCGTCCATGCAGGCCCGCACCAGCTGCAAAAACTGCGCCGCGCGCGCCACCCCGGCGTCCGTCAGGGCGATCTGCCCAGCCGCCATGTCCAGCCAGGCTTGCAAGCTGGCCTCGCTATCCACCTCGCGCACGCTGGCGCGCAAGGCCTCGTCCTTGCCGAGCAGAAAGCGTTCCGCCAGGTCCATGGCGAAGAATTTGGCCCGCACCAGGGCTTGGGCGCGGCGGGCGGCCTCGGCCAGTTCGCGCTCGCAGCGCCAGGTGATGAGACCGGCGGCGCGCAATTGCTGGGGGGCATCCGGCGGCAGGCCCAGGCCCTGGGCCAGGCTGGACAAGGCCTGCACATCGCGCCGCCCGTCCACGGTGATCAGCAGGGCGCGCAGAGCCGGCGTGAGGCGGCTGCGCTCGTGCAGCAGGACATGACGGGCGACCTCGGTTTTCTGGGGTTTGAGCAATGTCTCCATCGCCGGATCTTGCACGCCCAGGGTTGCATGCATGTGACAAGCCGACCCCGCGCTGCGCAGCCCCGCCTGCCGCGCACAATTGACGCTTGATTGACGTTTACGTTAACGTCAATCAAGCCCTAGAATCGGGCCCGTCTTGCTGCTACAAAGTTGCGGAGCACGCCTGCCCCCTTTGTTTGCGCAAACAACACAGAGCACCGCAGCCGCGCCCTTCCTGGAGACAAGCCATGACCGATCTGTCCGCCGAGTACAAAGCCCTGGCCGAGTACCGCCCCACGCACAAAGTGCGTTTTGTCACCGCCGCCAGCTTGTTCGACGGGCATGACGCGGCCATCAACATCATGCGGCGCATCCTGCAAGGCATGGGGGCCGAGGTGATCCACCTGGGCCATAACCGCTCGGTGGATGAGGTCGTCACCGCCGCGCTGCAGGAAGACGCCCAGGGCATCGCCATCAGCTCCTACCAGGGCGGCCATGTGGAGTACTTCAAATACATGGTGGACCTGCTGAAGGCGCGCGGCGGCGAGCAGATCCAGGTCTTTGGCGGCGGCGGCGGCGTGATCGTGCCGGCCGAGATCCGCGATCTGCGCGAGCATGGCGTGCGCATCTTCAGCCCCGAGGACGGCCAGCGCATGGGCTTGGCCGGCATGATTGGCGAGATGGTGATGAAGGCCGACCAGGACTTCAGCAGCCTCGCCCCCAAGAGCCTGGACGCGATCCAAGGCCATGGCGAGGCCGCCTGGCGCGCCCTGGCCCAGCTGATCACGGCGCTGGAGAACGGGAAAGCCGACACCGCCCTGCTGACACAGCTGCAAGAAGCCGCCAAAACCATCCAGACCCCCGTGCTGGGCATCACCGGCACCGGCGGCGCGGGCAAGAGCAGCCTGACCGACGAGCTGATCCGCCGCCTGCGCCTGGACCAGGGCGATGCGCTGCGAGTGGCCCTTATTTCCATTGACCCCTCGCGCCGCAAGAGCGGCGGCGCGCTCTTGGGCGACCGCATCCGCATGAATGCCATCGGCCCCTGGGCGCAAGGCGCCCGGGTGTTCATGCGCAGCCTCGCCACCCGCGACTTCGGCAGCGAAATCTCCAAGGCCTTGCCCGATGTGATCGCCGCCGCCAAGCTGGCGGGCTTCGATCTGATCGTGGTGGAAACCTCGGGCATAGGCCAGGGCGATGCCGCCATCGTCCCGCATGTGGACGTGCCCATGTATGTGATGACGCCCGAGTTCGGCGCCGCCAGCCAGCTCGAGAAAATCGATATGCTGGACTTCGCCGAATTCGTCGCCATCAACAAATTCGATCGCAAGGGTTCGCTCGACGCCTTGCGCGATGTGGCCAAGCAGGTGCAGCGCAATAAAGAAGCCTTCACCACCCGGCCGGAAGAAATGCCCGTCTTCGGCACCATGGCCAGCCGCTTCAACGACGACGGCGTCACCGCCCTCTACCAGGCCCTCAAGCCGCGCCTGGCCCAGCTGGGCCTGCATCTGGGCGAGGGCCGCCTGCCCCTGGTCAACACCCGCCACAGCACCCACCAGACCCCGGTGGTGCCCGCCGCACGAGCGCGTTATCTGGCCGAGATTTCCGACACCGTGCGCGGCTACAAAAAGCGTGCCCGCCAGCAAGCAACGCTGGCGCGCGAGATCCAGCAACTGAGCGCCAGCGCGCGCATGCTGGCGGAAGCTAACGCAGAAAAACACCGGGCCCGCGAGGCCCTGGGCGAGCTGGCCACCGAACGCGAGGCCCGCATGGACGGCGCCGCCCGCCAACTGCTCAAGCAATGGCCGGACATGCAGAAAGCCTATGCCGGCGACGAGTATGTGGTGAAGATCCGCGACAAGGAGATACGCACCAACCTCGTCCACACCAGCCTCTCCGGCACCAAGATCAAGAAGGTGGTCTTGCCCGGCTACGAATGCCATGGCGAATTGCTGAAATGGCTGCTGCTGGAGAACGTGCCCGGCAGCTTCCCCTACACCGCGGGCGTGTTCGCCTTCAAGCGCGAGGGCGAGGACCCCACCCGCATGTTCGCCGGCGAGGGCGACGCCTTCCGCACCAACCGCCGCTTCAAGCTGGTCAGCGAAGGCATGCCGGCCAAGCGCCTGTCCACCGCCTTCGACTCGGTCACGCTCTACGGCGCCGACCCCGCGCCGCGGCCTGACATCTACGGCAAGGTCGGCAACTCCGGCGTCAGCATCGCCACGCTGGACGATATGAAGGTGCTGTACGAGGGCTTCGACCTCTGCAGCCCGACGACCTCGGTCAGCATGACCATCAATGGGCCGGCGCCCTCGATCCTCGCCATGTTCATGAACACGGCCATCGACCAGAACCTGGCCAAGTTCAAGGCAGACAACGGCCGCGAACCCACGTTTGATGAGGCAGCCAAGATCAAGGACTGGGTGCTGGCCAATGTGCGCGGCACGGTGCAGGCCGACATCCTGAAGGAAGACCAGGGCCAGAACACCTGCATCTTCTCCACCGAGTTCTCACTCAAGGTGATGGGCGATATCGCCGAGTATTTCGTCCACCACAATGTGCGCAATTTCTACTCCGTCTCGATCAGCGGTTATCACATCGCCGAGGCCGGCGCCAACCCGCTCTCGCAACTGGCGCTGACGCTCTCCAACGGCTTCACCTTTGTGGAAGCGTACTTGGCGCGCGGCATGCACATCGATGACTTCGCGCCCAATCTGAGCTTCTTTTTCTCCAACGGCATGGACCCGGAATACACCGTGCTGGGCCGCGTGGCCCGCCGCATCTGGGCCGTGGCCATGCGCGACAAATACGGCGCCAACGAACGGTCCCAAAAGCTCAAGTACCACATCCAGACCTCGGGCCGCAGCCTGCATGCCCAGGAGATCCAGTTCAACGACATCCGCACCACGCTGCAGGCCTTGATCGCCATCTACGACAACTGCAACAGCCTGCACACCAATGCCTTTGACGAGGCCATCACCACGCCGACCGAAGAAAGCGTTAGGCGCGCCATGGCCATCCAGCTCATCATCAACCGCGAATGGGGCCTGGCCAAGAATGAGAACCCCTCGCAAGGCGCTTTCATCATCGAGGAACTGACCGAGCTGGTGGAAGAAGCGGTGCTCGCTGAGTTCGAGAAAATCGCCGAGCGCGGCGGCGTGCTGGGCGCCATGGAGACCGGCTACCAGCGCAGCAAGATCCAGGAAGAGAGCATGCACTACGAGATGCTCAAGCACACCGGCGAGTACCCCATCATCGGCGTCAACACCTTCCGCAACCCGCATGGCGACACCGTGCCCGAGAGCATCGAGCTGGCCCGCTCCACCGACGAGGAAAAGCAGTCCCAGCTCAGCCGCCTGGCCGATTTCCACAGCCGCAACAAAGCCACCAGCGGCCCCATGCTGGCGCGGCTGCAGCAGGCCGTCATTGACAACAAAAACGTGTTCGAGGTGTTGATGGACGCGGTACGCGTCTGCTCCCTGGGCCAGATCACCTCGGCGCTGTTCGAAGTGGGCGGGCAGTACCGGCGCAGCATGTAAACCTCCTCGCATTCACTGCCAGGCCCCTGCCGGGCATTGCCCCTTGGGGGGGCTTCCCGTTTACACGCCGCACGCCCCGCCCAACTTTAATGAGCGCTTCATCTGCGCACTGCGGGGCCAGCATAGGATCCGCACCCTAGCAAGGCTACGAGGCCTGGCGCGAGATTCAATGGCAGAGGGGGGCGGGATGAAATCATCGGCAGATCGAAACTGGATGGGCACGGCCCTGGGTCTGCTACTGGCGGGCCTGTTGCAGGCCTGCGGCGGTGGTGGCGGGAGCGACACCGCCACGCCCACCACCCCGCCCGCACCGGTCACGCCGTCGCCGGCCGAAGCCCGGCTGAGCATCGCGGCCAGCGCCATCAACAGCGAGACCGAGCGCAGCCCACAGGCAGCGCCGGTGGATCACGAACTGAGCCTGGGCCTCAGCGGCCTGGCCAGCAATGCCAGCGTCCATTTCACGGCCGTCGCCGAAGGCGAAGCGGTCGAGACCGCCTCGCCGGTGAGCTGGCAAAGCGGCAGCAGCCAGGCCCGAGCCAAGCTGCGACTGCGCAGCGACCTCGCGCCCGGCCAGTACAGCGGCACTTGGACGCTCAGCGCCTGCCACGACCCGCTGTGCCAGCGCCACCTGGCCGGCTCGCCGCAAACCCTGCGCTACCAGCACAGCGTCACGCCGGGCTTCGAGGTGAGCGAGGATAGGGTCGAATTCAGCAGCAGCACCGAGGATCAGGCGGCCGCCACCAGCGTGAAGATCGGTCTGCCCACCCGGGCCAGCGGCTGGATTTACCAGCTCCTTGAGCAGCCCGGCGGGACCGACTGGCTACAACACCGCGCCCAGGGCGACACGCTGCTGCTGCAGCCGGCTGCCGGGCTGACGCGCGGCGAATACCGGGCTGAGGTCAAGATCAGCCCGGTCGGGGTCGAGCGCCCCGCCCACTTCCTGCGCGTCAAGGCCACGGTCGAATCCCAGGTCGTCGTGCTGTACACGCCCAGCTTCGCGCTGCGCAGCCTGTCGGAAACGCCCGGCGCCAGCATGCGCATCATGCCGACCGCCAAGACGCCCGAGGGCCTGAGCTGGACGGCCAGCACCAGCACCCCCTGGCTGCGCCTGGAGCAGGCCTCCCGGACCGCCCTGATCTGGCGCCTGGTGCCCGAAGCCTTCGACAAGCTGGCCAACCAGGAGAGCCATCTGGCCGCGGTGAACTTCGAGTTCAGCCATGGCGTTCCGGCCCGCACGGTCAGCTTCCGGCTGATCAAGCGCCTGACGCAAATCGACACGGTGGACGACAGCGCGCTGCAGGCCGGCCGGGCCGGCAGCCTGATCCTGCTGGGTACCGGCTTCGGCGAGATCGGCAGGGCCCTGCCCCAGCTGCTGAGCTTCGGCACGCTGACACCGACGGCGATCAAACTGCTGGACAACGGCCGCATCCGGGTCGACCTGCCCGCCCAGCCCGCCGGCCGCTACGAAGCCACTCTGGGCACGGCCTCCGGCCTGCCTGGCCAGCGCCTCAGCTACACGGTGCGCTGAGATCAGCGGCAGTCGCCGCCTCTGCGCAGGCGCAGCACCCGGCGCCCGCCGGTCTGCACATCGATGCGCAGGCTGCCGTCGGCCTGAGGCTCGACGCGCTTGAATCGGCGCCGAGCCCCAGCAGGTGAATAGTCACGCGGGCCGGTCGAGTCGCCCACCGCTTCCCTTGCATTCGCTGGCTATGCTATCCGCTTCGAGGAGAGCGGAGCCAAAAATGCAGACGACAACCATAAGCCCATCGAGCCTCAGCCCCCTCGCTGAGGCGACAAGCGGGGCACGCACAACAAGCTCAAAAAAGCCAGCCGGCGTTTTAGGCCCTCCGACCGCGATTGCACTCGCCCTGCTGCTGGCGGCATGCGGAGGCGGAGGTGGCAACTCCAGCAGCACGCCGGCTCCGGCACCCCCAGCTCCAGCTCCAGCCAGCCTGATTCCGCCGGCGCCAACACCAGCCGAAGTCTTGTCCACGGCGGCCATCCAGCTGCGGCCTTTGCAGGTCGATGCCGCCTGGCTGTACCAGGGGGAAAGCACTCGGGTACGCGCCGACGGCAGCAGCTTCGGCCCTATCGAGAGTTACCAGAACACGGTCAAGCACCTGCTGCGCAGCGGCGACGGGGTGGTCGAACAGGCCAGCAATGCCGGCAACAAAGGCAGCAGCAGCAAAGAACTGCTGCTCAGCGGCCAGGAGATTCGCAGCATCGAGTTGCTGGACCTGGCGGGCAATGGCAAACCGCAATCGATTCAATGGCCCGAGCTGCGCTCGCCCGTTCGCGCTGGCGATCAGTACACCTTGCTGGACTCAACCCTGATCGAGCTCCCCAAAGACCTGGACGGCGACGGCAAGAACGACGCAGTGGAAGTGGCCGTCTATGCCCGTGTGGTCGG
Organism: Roseateles oligotrophus; assembly: GCF_014204525.1. Taxonomy (GTDB): domain Bacteria; phylum Pseudomonadota; class Gammaproteobacteria; order Burkholderiales; family Burkholderiaceae_C; genus Paucibacter_A; species Paucibacter_A oligotrophus_A. Next base: position 82,684 of record NZ_JACHLP010000006.1, on the reverse strand, counting down.
ATCAGAAGTTCTGCCGTCGCAACGTTTCGGCCCCCTCGACAGCGTGCGCGTTGACACCTTCATCCGCGCCCGCGCCAAGCTCACCCTGAGCAAGATCGAGGCACCGGTGGTCGAGGCCAGGGCCAAGGTCTGGTATGTGCAGAGCCTGGGCATCGTGCGCCAGACCATCGAAGAAGTGCCCGACACCAATGGGCTGCGGCGCGTCTACACCGAGCAACTCAGTAGCTTCCAGGCCAAGGACCGCGGCCTGGGGTTTACCGACCTGGTTCCGCTGCGCTTACCTGCTGACTTCCCGGGCACGCCCGGCCAAACCCTGAGTTCGACGTCGAATTTAGCCCTGCGGGCAGGCGGCGGTGCATTCCTCGTCAATGGGAACTACTCCTATGAAAAGGCACTGCTGATTCACCTGAGCCCACAAGGTGCATTGGACGCTGCGCTCCTATCAAATGAACTACAGCAAGCAGGCGGCACATTGCTGGGGCACGCGGAGGGCTTGCTGAGCATTCGAGAGGGTGGATTCGATCCCATCCAACTTCGCAACTTTGACCTGCAAGGGCGCTCCGCCGACAGCACAGCTCCGCAGACCATAGACCTTCGCCTGGGTGACCCCACTGCCATCGAGGGCGACAAGCTTGAGAAGGCAATCGACGGCCGGCAGCTGTGGTTGGTTTGGACGCTCATCAGCAGAACGGCCGACAGCAAACCTGGTGACTTCCGCTATGAGTCTCGTTTGTGGCTACGCGGTTTCGATCGCGTGACCGGCCAGCCGCTGGGAGAGGCGGTCCAGCTCTACATTGAGCCAGGCATTAACGCCCAGGGCTTCTTTGCCCGCCTGGCGGTCTTCGAAGGGCGCCCCTACGTCGTTTGGCAAAAGCCCAGTTCGGCGGGCGTGGTCAGTGATTTGCAGGTTTCCGTGCTGAATCCCGCGCTGGGGCCGAGCGGCTTGCTAACGCGCACCCTGGTCAGCAACTATGCCGATCCAAATCTCAAATTCACGGCCATGCGAGGCGGCCCCTTGTTCATCGGCGCCATCTACAAGCCCACGGGAAACCCAGGCAAATTTTTGTTCCAGCTGGACTCACAAGGCCTACCCAAACTGGCCAGCGGCGAGACGATAAAGCAAGCAGGCCCGCCCCTCTACCTTGCCGCCGACGACTACCAGTTGAGGCTGGCAGGCGCCGAGCACCTCGTGCTGAGCCGCGCTAGCAACATCAATTTGACCCCGAGCGAAAGCCAGATTGGCTCGGCCGAAGTTTTGATTTACTCGCTGGACGGTCGCCCCTTGAGTGCTTTGCAGCCGCAGGTCTTCCGCACCGAAGGCTTTTGTTCGAGTAACGACTGGCCTGTCTTGGATACGGGCAACAAGCTGAGCTTTATGTGCGAAGACATCGCCCAGCAAATCAGCCTCAGATCGCTATGGCTGCGCTGAAGGTCGCTCAACGACGGCCTCCGAGCTGAGATCCACGGAAATTCGGACAGGCTCCAAACACGTTCTTGGCGAGGTCGATACCAACAGTCAGAATGGCCATGATTTCCCCTTCCGAGTAAGTTGATGAGACACCGTACTTCTCATCGTGGCACTCAGTTGCCGTTTGACGCAACGCGGCTAGTTCGGGACGGGGTAGTCCCTTTCATTCGTTAGGCCTCATAGGTCTCTTAAGACATTGTCATGGCGTCGTTTACTGAACTCGACTGGAGCCGCCTCGATACCTTCGCCATCATTTTTGGCCGCGGACTGGCGTCCGTTGAGCATAAAAGTCTGGCAGGCGCCGCTTCGTGGCTGGAGAAAAATGCCTATCAACGTATTCATCTGAGCTTTCACGAAGGCATCTCACCGGTAGTCGCTGAGTTGGGCCGATTGCTAGCCTGGGAGCAGGAGTTTGGGTACTCTCTTCAAGGAAGCTCTCGTAATCTCGCTGCCTTGCATGACGGTTTTCACTTTGAGATCCAGCCGACTGGTGGGCTCGTTCTAGACTTGGTCGCATTTGACAAGGCGATTCAAGAAGACAAGGCTTGGTCCACCGGCTTCCTGGCAATCGCTTCGGAGCACAGCCTCCGTCAGCTGGCTGTGGGCCGCCGCTTCTTCTGCCTAGTTCACGTAAGCGATGATCATTCGCCGATCATTGGTCAAACCTATGAAGAACTGGCTGTACCCTATCCGTTCCCCTTTCGTGCGCCAGCGGCCTAACCCCTCATTCGCCCGCCATGCCATCGCTGAATGGAATCGTGAAGTTCGTTGCAGTTGCGACTATCGCTGCCTTTGTTTTCATTCCTGACAGTGGACTGGGCAATGTTGTGTGGCTGGCATTCTTGGCTTTCATAATCGCGACCGTGATTTCAGCTCCCAAAGTACTTCGTCAATTCAACCTCAAGGGGCTCAAACGGCTTCGCGATGTTTTTCCAAGAAAATGACAGCTGATTTCCGTTCAGTGCAGGTCAAGATGCGCAAACGCGATGAGCGCTTTGAAAGCCGAGATAAACACAGGGAAAAACCTGACCCCTTGTCGGAGAAGAAGGCCAGCGGCGAGCCCCCAGAGATCAAGTTCTTCAGACCCAAGGACTTCAGCTTCAATGATGAAGACAACACCGCCACCTGCCCGGCAGGCCAAGTATTGAGATTGAGCCGAAAAGGCCGTGTGCATGTCTCGGCCAGCGGGCACCCGTATCAGACCTACATCGCCCAAGCCAGCGACTGCGCAGCTTGTCCGCTACGCGGGCAATGCCTGAAGAGAAGGCGATCCAAAAAGGGTGCCAACGACGAGCGAGGCCGACAAGTCACCCGCTTCTTCCCCAGGCCCAAAGACCTCAGTCACCCCAGCGAACGCATGCGCCAGGCCATCGACTCACCCCGAGGCCGGCAGCTGTACAGCCAGCGCATCGGTACCGTCGAGCCGGTGTTTGCGAACCTGCGGCACAACAAGCGGATGAATCGTCTGAACCTGCGCGGGCAAGCCAAGGTCAGGACGCCGTGGAGCTTGTACTGCATGGTGCACAACATCGAGAAGCTGCAAAGAACGAGCTACGGGCAAACCGGGTTTCAGTAAGGCAGGCAAGAGCCTGCACAATCACTCAGGAGCCGAACCTGCGGCGCACAAAATCAAATTCACCGATGAACCCAGAAACTCGCCTTTGCAAGGCTTCAGTCGCCCTCCGGGGTGAGGGTGGCGGTGGATTTGGGACTATTGGACAGCCTCGTTGGAGCGCAAGGTGAGGCAGCGCGAGATCATCCTTCAGAACATTGCCGAAGCGAGAGAGCAGCTCGAGGAAATTGAGAAGTCCCTGCTCAATCCGGAGTACGAAGAGTGCGAGCTCCAGATCGATTTGGAGCATGCGTATCACCACCTCAACTACGCCTGGAACATTCGCGACGAGTCTGATGCTGCACTTGCGACGCACTCCGATGAAGACTTTGCTAGGTGGTCGAAGTACCCGGCAGGAGAGATGCATGAGTTTTCGTGAACTGCGCCCCAACCTTGCATTCAAGCGGATCTGCGCCAGCTCTGTTGGCTGGTCCGCTCAATTTAAACGTTGGGCAGCTGAAATATCCCGCCGTAGGCTCTCTGAGGTTCTCTGATGTTGAAATCCCAGTATCTTCTGCTGCTGGCCTTCCTGGCAGCACCGTCTTTCGCAGCGCCCCCTGACGAGCTTGCCCAGTGGGTGCCAAGTGGCTGGAAGGTCAACACCAAAAACATAGGAGACCTGAACCGCGACGGAATTGATGACGTGGTGCTTGTCATTGAAGAAACCAATCCTGCCAATTTCAAGAAGAAGCCAGAGGGGTCCCTTGGGCCGAACATCCTAAATTTGAATCCACGCCGTCTCATCATTCTCCTGCGGTCATCCAGTGGCTTGAAAGAAGTCCTGCGCAGGGATGATCTGCTCCCGAGCGAAAGTGCTGAAGACATGGACTGCTTGGCGGATCCACTAGAGAACGGTGGTGTCTCGATTGCGAAAGGCAATCTCGTCATCGAACTGCAAGATTGGCGAAGCTGCGGTAGCTATGGCGTGGTGAACGAAAAGTTCACTTTCCGCACTCAGGGCACTCGGTTTCAACTTATTGGTTATGACCGCTCTGAGTCCTCCCGTAGCACGGGTGACAGATCCGAGTACAGCACCAATTATCTGACGGGCAAAAGAAAGATAACGACAGGACTGAATGACTTTAGGGACTTCAAGCCTGAGGTTTCTTGGAAGAGGCTTCCGTCCAAAAGGGCTTATTTCTTGAACGAAATCTCCCTCTATTGCGACGCAGCTGATCCAGCGCAAAAGGACAATTGGTGTCAGTAGCCATGCGTCATATGCCCAACCCATCGGTCAACACGGACGCTGCGCGATGAAGCCGGTCAGCGCCGCTTACCTCATTCGTTGCTAGGCCTCGGGAATTCACATGTATGTCATCGCTGCCATCGGCTTGCTGACGATATCCCTTAGCTGCTTGATGATGGCTAGCCCGGATGCATGGGCGGCCGGAATCCTGGCTTTCGCGCAGAAGCCCTACTTTCACGCCGCCGAAATCATTACCCGAGTTCTCGCAGGCGGTGCGCTTGTCTTCTTCGCGGAGCAGACTCTGCATCCGCCAGTGTTCGTTTTCGCCGGCTATGTCCTTGTCGCTGTCGGCGCGTTCTTGCTATTGGCTGGCTCCTCCCGCCATCGCGATTTTGCGGTTCGATCCGCATCGTTTAAGACCGTCTTTCGTCCTGCAGGCGTCGTCGGCTTTGCAGCAGGAGCGTTCGTCATTTACTCAGCGCTCGGTAGGTGAGCGCATATCAAATCCCACTGCGGCTGTGTCTCGCATATTCAAATTTCAATCTTGTTGACCTGTGAGCAAGCTAGCCCATCATTCAAGCGGATTGCCTTCGACGGACGCCGAATTCGAACCTTAGTCTTCACACCCCGCTCCTTCATGCCTCCAAGACCCCTTCAACTGCACCGACGCCGCTGGACGCTTGTCTTCTCGGTTCCGTTTACTGAACTCGCGAAGGCGCTGGCTGAGCACCATCGGCACAGGAAGGCGGGAAGCATTGGCAACGCCAGTGCAAATGACACCTAGCCACGCGCTCAAACGCCGACTTGAGCAGCTTGAAGCGCTAGAACAATTTGTGAATTCGAGACAGGCGGCCAAGGAGGCCGCCGGGTAGGGCAAGACGGCGAAACAACGCCAGGAGAGTTTTGTTCGCCGCCCTAAACCCGCTGCCCGCTCAGGCCTTAGAACTTATGCCGAATCCCCAACAAGGCCGATGCCACCTGGTCGCGGCGGCCGCTGGGGGACATGGCGGCGACCATGCCGTCCTTGAGCCAGCTGTTCTGCAGCGAGAAGTAGACGTCGCTGCGCTTGGACAAGGTGTAGTCGGCCAGCAAGGACAGGGTCTGCGCCTTGCCATCGGCCGTGGGCTGGGCAAGGCCGGCGGCGGTCGTCGTGTCACTCTGCTTCTGATCGTAATAACCCAGGTGCAGGGCCAGGGCCGGCAGCGGGGCATAACGCGCGCCCAACCACCACACCGAGTTGGTCTGGCCATAGCCGCCGGCGGCCTGGAAGTCGTTCTTGACCTGCACATAACCCACAAAACCGGTGACATCGCCGTAGGTATAGGTGGCGCCGAGGGTGCTGCCCAGAGCCTTGGCGCCCTTGGCATCCTTGACCTGGTCGACCGAGGCCAAGACCTTGAAGCCCGCGCCCGCATAGCCCAGCTTGCCGCCCAGGCTGCTGTTGGCACTGCTATTGCCAGCCACTTCGCCAAAGGCATACATCAGGCCGGCGCTCAGGCCGCCGGCACTGAAGCTGTATTTGACGGAGTTGTCGCGGCGGGCGTTGAGCACCTGGTAGTCGGCGAACTTGGCGACCGGCGCATCGCCGCTATTGCCCAGCGGCGTGAAGTTGGCGAATTGCACGGGGTCCAGTTCGTCCTGCACATCGTAGGAAAAAATGGTGTGGCGGCCCGCGGTCAGGCGGCCGAAGTCGCCGCTGATGCCCACATCGGCCTTGCGGGAGAAGGCTTGCGAGCTGCTCTTGTTCTGGCCTGTGCTGACGTCGAACTGGTTCTCCAGATCGAACACGGCCTTGAGGCCGCCGCCCAGGTCCTCGCTGCCCTTGAAGCCATAACGGCTGCCCTGGATGCCGCCCGAGCTGAGGCGATGCTGCGTGCCGCTGACGCCGGGGGACACGGCCGCCGCATTGGTGGTCTGCAGGGCGGCGTCGATCAGGCCGTAGACGGTCACGCTGGATTGCTGGGCCTGGGCCAGGCCGGCCGACATCAGCAAGGCCGCGGTCGAAACAAGAGTCTTGTTGTTCATGGGGAAAGGTCTCTGAAGGGGTTGAAACTTGCCCCACTGTAGGCAGCGCATATGTAGCGCGCTTGTCAGAGTCCCCAGCTTTAGCAAAGCCGGTATTTGTTTTCTTGCGTCCTCCCCCCGCCTGGGCCGCCGGACTCAGTGGCCGGCAAACACCAGCTGCGCCGGGCTTGGGACGGCGAGATAGCGGCCGCTGAACTGCAGGCCGCTGCCGCGCTCGCCGAGGCGGAACACGGCCAGGTGGTCGCTGCGCTGATTGCAGACGAAGAAGTAGCGGCCGCTCGGGTCAAAGGTGCCGCTGCGTGGGTAGCTGCCGCGCGTCCACTCATGGCCCAGCAGCTGCGGGCGGCCGGCGGCGTCGAGCGCAAAGACAGCAATAGAGTCGTGCAGGCGGTTCAGGCACAGCAGCCAGCGGCCGTCGGGGCTGAACTGCAGCTCGGAGGCGAAGCTGGTGCCGGCAAAACCGGCCGGCAAGGTGCTGAGCTCACCCAGCAGCCGCAGCACGCCACCCGCCGCCGCGTCGAAACGCCACCAGCTCAGGGTGGACGAGGCCTCGTTGAGCACATAGCACAGCCCTGCGTCGCGCGGATGAAAACACAGCTGGCGCGGCCCGGCGCCGAGCGAGCTGGCATGGCAGCGCGGCGCCGACAGGCGGCCGCTGCGCGCGTCGAAGCGCCAGCTGATGATCTGGTCCAGCCCCAGCTCGGTGCTCAGCAGGAACTGGCCGGTCGGATCCAGCCCGGCCTGGTGGGCATGCGGCCCGTCGTGGTCGCTCAGCGCAAAGCTGCCGGGCGGCGCTTGCCGCGCCAACGCGGTGTAGGGCTGCAGGGTCTTGAACTGGGCCGGGCTTTGCTGATCGAGCTGCTGGCCCAGGCCGCCCGCCGCGTCCAGGGCCAGCACGGCCAGGGTGCCGCAGCCGTAGTTGGCGACGAAGAGATGGCGCTCTTGCGCGTCCAGGCTCAGATGCACCGGCCGCGCCCCGCCCGAGGCCACGCAGCCGGCCAGGCTCAGCGCGCCGCTGGCGGCATCGCGCCGGTAGACGCTCACCGAGCCGGACAAGCGGCCCTGGAAGTCCTCATGCTCGTTGGCCACATAAAGCATGGAGTGATCGGCATTGAAGCGCAGAAAGCTGGGGTTGGGCGCCAGGTCCGGCCCACCCAGGCTTTGCAGATCGGCCTCGGCGCCACTCAGGGCGAAACGGTAGATGCCCTGGCCATGGGGAGCATAACTACCCACATAAGCATGGCAAGGCCTGGCACTGGCTGGCAGAAGATTCACGATCAGAAAGGGCTGGAAATTGAACAGAAAGGAAGTCTAGATACGCAAGCGCACCCCGCGCGCCGCGATGAATTTGACGAAGGCCGCCACCGCCACGGCATAGGCCATGCCGAACACGACGCCCCAGGGCGCGCTGCGTGTGAAGGCGGGCCAGGGCCATTGCAGCAGCTGCATCAGCGCCTCGACGACAAAAGGCGTCAGATAGGCCAGCAAGGGGTTGGCAGCCACCGCGTCCAGCAAGCCGGAGCGCCGTGGCGCGGCCGCCGCGCCGGCACCGACACGCTGCCGCCAGGCCAGCCACAGAGACAAAGCGGCAAAGATCAGCACACAGGCCGCCGCACTGTAAAGCGCCCAGCTGGGCGTGGCGTAGATCTTGGAGATCTTGAAGGCCGGCCGCAGCAGCGCCGCCAGCAAGGCCAGCGCGGCGGCAAACAGCAGGGCCAGGCCCAGGCGCTGCACTAGGAGTCTGTCGGACTTGGGAATCGCCGGCGGGAAATCGACCGCAGCGGTCCATTTTTCACCGGCTTCTTGCCCCATAGCTGGGCTATGGGGCTGCAAATCCGGCAAAAACTGGCCTCGCTGGGGCCGATTCCCACTGTCGGCGACCCAAGCCCGACAGACTCCTAGGCTGCGGGCGCGGCCCTGGTCGAAGAAGAGCAGGGCCGTGATGCTGCCGCTGATCACCAGCGCGCCGTGCACGGCATGGCCGTCCTGGCTGAACAGCAGACGCAGCCAGCCACTGCCCTGCACCAGGGGCTGGCGCTGCAGGGCGAAGTAGGCCAGGCACAGGCCCAGGGCCAGCAAGAGGCCGGCGACACGGGCGCGGCACAGCAGCAGCGCCGCGCAGCCCAGCAGATAGGCCCAGCCGATCAGACCCAGAATGCCCCACCACTGCGTCCTCATGCCGCCGCTGCCGTCGGGCCCGCCGCGGTAAAGCCAGGCCAGCAAAGCAAACAGCGCCACGCCGGCCAGGCGCCAGCCGCCCGCCAGCGCCGGCCCGCCGCGCAGCGAGCCCCACAACGCGAAGGCGGCCAAATAGCTCAGCAGCGCCCACAAGGCGATTGGCAGCGGCATGGAGGCGGCATGGAAGCCCTCTTCCGCATTGACCATGAAGACACCGATCAAGACCAGGCCCAGACCGCGTTGCAGCACATGCAGCAAGAGCTGGCGCGGCGTATCGCCCGCCTGCAGGCGCTGCTGCAAGGCGAAGGGGATGGACATGCCGACGATGAATAAAAAGGCCGGGAAGACCCCGTCGACAAAGCTCATCGCATCGGCATCGGCCGGCATATGCCGCATCCAGGCCGGCAGATCGCCGACCCGGTGCCACTCATTGACGGTGATCATCACCAGCACCGTCAGGGCGCGAAAAATGTCGATGCTGGCGATGCGGCCGGCGCGCAGCTGGAGTCCGAACATCAGTAGTCGATGCCCACGCGCAAGCCGTACATGCGCGGCTCGCTCCACATTGCCTTCACAAAGCCGCCGCCATCGGCCGCGGCGTTCTTGGTCCACTGGTCAGTGAGGTTGTAGACATAGGCTTCCAGATGCCAGTTCTTGGGCGAGACCAGCTTGATCGAGGCATCGATCTTGGTGAAGGCTTTTTGCGCGTCGGAGATATGCGGGTTGTCCAGATTGCGCAGGCTGAAGTACATCTTGTCCTGCCACTTCAGCGCGACCCAGGGCGTCAGCACATAGCCGCCGTCGAAGTTGAAGCTCTGCGAAAAGTTCAGGCCTAGGCTGTACTTGGGCGACATCGGCAAATGGTTGCCGGTGATGTCGTAGACATTGCGCCCCACCAGCGTGGGGTCGCTGCCGCTATAGGCCGGCGGGCAGGCGGGCGCACCGTTCTCGCGCCGGTAGTCGCAGTTCCAGGTGTCGCTGAAGGCGGGGTAGTCCTTGATCTTGGAGTTGATATAGGTGAAGAAGCCGCCCAGGCGCGCGCCGGCCCAGGGCTTGTAGTCCAGCTCCAGCTCCAGGCCCGGGATCTCGACCGTGCCGACATTGATGGTCTGCCACTTCTGCACGATGTCGCAGCCCACGGTATTGGCCGTGCAGTCGCGCTCGGGCTTGACCTTGGCGGCGAAGAAGGTGTCGGTGACCTGCATATCCTTGTAGCGGCTGAAGAAGGCCGTGGCCGACAGCGACAGGCGCTTGTTCAGCATCAAGCCCTTGTAGCCGAACTCCAGATTGCTGACCGTCTCGGGCTTGTAGGCAAAGAAGGTGAGTTGCGGCGATGGACCCTCGGCGCATTGGAAGCCGCCGCAGCGGTCGTCCTTGTCGCCAAAGCCGCCCGCCTTGTAGCCGGTCGACAGCGAGGTGAAGACCATGTCCTGCGGCGTGAGCTGATTCATCAGGCCCAGGCGATAGGTGAACTTGCCCCAGGACATGGCGTTGTCGTTCTGCGCCGGCGGCCGATATTTGGCATAGGCGCCGGTGCCGGCCAGAGGCCCCATGCCGGTCGTCAGATGGCTGCTGCTCGGCGGTTTGAAGCCCGGCGTGCCGGGCAGGCCCGGATCGAACAGGCCGTTGAAGTAGGCCGGCGAGGTGCTGTCCCATTCGCCGCCATAGACCTTGCCGCCCTTGTCGGTCTTGCTGTCATAGCTGTAGCGCCCGCCCAGCGTGGCGGTCCAGCTATTGGCGAATTTCAGGTCCATCTGGCCGAAGAGGGCCTTGGCGTCGATCTGCCGGTTGGGCTGCTGGTAGTACTGGCTGATCGGATAACCGTAAGGTGCGTTGACCAGCTGCTCCTGCGCATAGTCGATGGCATTCTTCTCGCGCATCCAGAAAGCACCCAGCACGTACTGCAGCTTGTCGCTCTTTTGCTTGAACTGCAGCTCCTGCACCAGCGAGAGGTATTTTGAGCTCAGCGTGCGCGAGGTGTCGTCCCGCAGCGGCCAGCTGCCCCAGTCGCCGTCCGGGCCCACCGGCCACTGCGCCGTGACCTGGCTGGAGAGGCGGTGATAGCCGGAGTCGTCATCGCCCTGCTGCGAGCGGCGCTGGTCGGCGTAGGCAAAGTTGTATTCCAGGCTGCTGTGCTTGCCGAGGTTCCAGTTCATACCGCCACGCAGCGTGTCGATGGACATATCGATCTTGCCCGGCACATTGATGCTGACATCCCATTGGCCGCCCGCGCAGGCGAAGCGCGTGCCGGCGGCCTGGGCGCAGTCCTTCAAGCCGATGTCGCCGGCACCATTGTTCTTGAACTTCTCATAGCTCAGCATCGCCTCCAGGTCGGCGCTGATCTTCCAGCGCCCGCTCAGGCGCGCGGCCCACTCGTTCTTGTTGTTATAGGCATCGGCCTTGCTGACCTTGCTGTTGTAGCGCTGGTCCACATCGGGGATGCCATCGGCCACAAAGCCGTGCTCGGGCATATGGACGTCGGTGAAGTCCTGCGACTGGTTCAGCCAGCTGTCGCGCTTGAGCAGCATCACGGTGGCGCGCAGGGCGAAGTTGTCGCTCAGGCCGATGTTCTGGATCAGATTGAGCTGGCGCTTGTTGTACTTGCCCAGGTCCAGCTCGGCGCTGCCATAGCTCTGCCCGAACTCGGGCTTGGCCGGAATGATGTTGATGCTGCCGGCGGTGGAGTTGCGGCCGAACAGCGTGCCCTGCGGGCCGCGCAAGACCTCCACCTGATCCAGATCGAACATCAGGGCCATCGCGCCCTGCGGCCGCGGCGAGTAAAGCCCGCCCACATGCAGGCCCACGGCGGGGTCGCCGATCTCGGTGAAGTTATTGGAGCTGATGCCGCGGATGGCGATCTGCACCCCCGAATCGGCGCCGGTGGCGATCTGCAGATTGGGCACCGTGCCGGCCAGGCCGCGCACATCGGTGACGCCCTCGCGGCTCAGCTTGTCCTGCGTAATGGCCGTCACCGACACCGGCGTTTGCAGCAGGCCCGAACTCATGCGGGTGGCCGTGACGGTGACGGTGGGCAGCTCGGTCTTGTCCACTTTATCGGCCGGCGCTGGCGCCTGCTGCTGTGCCCAGGCGGACGGGGCCATGGCCAGCCAGCTGCTGATGGCCAAAGCGATGGCGCCGGGGCGCATGCGGCAAGCGCGTCGGGAAGATGCATTCATGGTCGATGGTCTCCTGGTTTTTGTGGGCGAATTCAGCAGCCCAGGCGCGGGCCTGGCGGGACGTTGAACAGGGCCGCGGCGCGGCGGTAGAAATCGATGCGGCGGGCGATCTGCCGGGCGGCCGCGGAGTCGGCGGCCTGGTCGCACTCCAGCGCGCCGTTGATGGCGCGAATGCTGGCGCCAAAGCCGGCGCCCGCCACCATGGCCTGGTGGGCCGGGACGCTGGCCGGGCCGGGCTGGCTCATCCAGTACCAGATGGCGGTCTGCCAGGCCAGCTTGGGCTCGCGCGCCACCCGGTCGGGCTCGGCCCAGAGGTCTTCGCCCAGAGCCTGGCCGGCGGCCAGGTATTGGTAGTTCCAGCTGAGCTGAATCGGGCCACGGCCGTAATACTGCTGGCCGGGCGCACAGCTCCGGCCCTCGGCCAGGCTGCAGTAATGGTCGTAGTTGGCTTGGTTATATTCGCGCACGGCCTTCAGCGAATCGGACTCATGGGCGATATTGGCCAGAAAGGCCGCCATCTCCTGCCGCCTCAGCTCGGCCGGGCCTTGCGCGGCAAAGCCGCTGAACGAGCGCGCCGCCGCCACAAAGCCCGCATAGCTGTAGAAGGGTAAACGCTGCGGGAATAGCTGTTCGAACTGCGCCTCGCTGGGCAGGAACTGCTGCCCTTCCCCGGCGGCCTCGGCCGTCTCGGTCTTCGCTGCCACATGGGGCTGGGCACAAGCCCCCAACAGCAGGGCCAGCAGCAAGGGCAGAGTGAAAACCCGCCCATGGCGGCAGTGCGTGGAGCGCGACATAAGACCTTTCCTGCGGGATCGGGCGGCTATTGGTATCAAACTGGCTTTAAATTCCCGGGCCGTTTAACGCATCTTCCCTAATACCGTATTAAGACCGCATTAACGCCGAACTTGGTAGAGTCCCTAGCTATGCGAATCTGTCTGGTGGAAGACGACCTGGAGCTGGGTCATTCGGTGCAGGCGCTGTTGCAGGACGGTGGCCATGAAGTGGTCTGGGTGCGACGCCTGACCGAGGCCCGCTACTGGCTGGAGCAGCAGCAAGGCTTTGACGCCCTGGTGCTGGACCTGGGCCTGCCCGATGGCAATGGCCTGGATCTGCTGCGCCTGATGCGCCAAGCCAGGCCGCAGCTGCCCATCGTGGTGATCACCGCCCGCAGCGGCATCGAAGACCGGCTGCACGGCCTGGACAGCGGCGCCGACGACTATCTGGTCAAGCCCTTCGCCGGCCCGGAGCTGCTGGCCCGCTTGCGCGCGGTGGCGCGGCGCGCCGGCCTGTTGAGCAGCGAGGGCGAGGGGCAGGAATGGCGCTTCAAGGACCTGGCCCTGGACGAGCGCCGCATGGTGCTGAGCCGGCATGGCCAGGCCATCAATCTGTCGCCCACCGAGTTCTCCATCCTGCTGACCCTGCTCAAGCTGCCCGACCGCGTGGTGACAAGGCGCGAGCTGGAGGCGCGCGCCATGCCCAATGCCGACAGCCATGCGCTCGATGTGCACATCTTCAATCTGCGCAAAAAGATCGGCGAAGGCTATGTGCGCACCGTGCGCGGTGTCGGCTTCGTGCTGGAGCGGGCCTGATGGGAGCGGCGCGCAAATCGCTGTTCCGCCGTACCTTCGGTGCCTTTGCCGCCGTGGCCTTGCTGAGCTGGTGCGGGCTGATGCTGCGCGAGTTCCACGAGGTCAGCGTGGTGCACGCCCGCAACGGCCAGGCCGCCAACCGCCTGTGGGCCGAGCTGGCCCGCGTGCAGGCCCGGCAGTGGGCCGAGCAACCCGAAGGCCTGAGCGCCGCGCTGGCCGAGCTGGAGCATTTGCGCGAGCAGGAGTGGCAGGAGATCGGCTACGAGCCCCCCATCATCGCCCAGCATGTGTGGCAGGGCGAGCGCCTGCTGCACCGCCAGGGCCCGCCCGAGATGGGCGATCGCCTGACCCCGGACGAGCAACACTACGCCAGCGACGCGCGCTGGCTCTATATCGAGGCGCGCGCGCCCGAGCAAGGCCTGATCGTCAGGCGCTGGCAGGAGGTGCCGGGCGACTGGCATTTCAGCGCCGATGGCCTGAGCTACTACGCCCGCCCGCTGTTCTACAGCCTGCCGCTGATGCTGCTGATCGCCTGGTTCCTCTTGCGCGCGGGCTTCGCGCCGCTGCGCCGCATCGGCGCGCAGATCGCGCGGCGCTCGGCCACCGAGCTGAATGCCCTGCCGCCCTCGCCCTTCACCGAGCTGGCGCCGGTGGTCACGGCCGTCAATCAGCTGATGGCCCGCCTGCAGCAGCGCCTGGAACGCGAGCGCGAATTCCTGCTCGACGCCGCGCACGAGTTGAAGACCCCGCTGGCCGTGATCCAGCTCAATGCCGAGACGCTGCAAAGCCAGGCCAGCCCGCAGCGCCGCGAGGAATCCCTGCGCCGCCTGGGCGAGGGCGTGCAGCGCGCCAACCACACCGTGCAGCAATTGCTGGCCCTGGCCCGCAGCGGCGCCGACACCGAGAGCAGCGAGCTGCGCCGCCACGACCTGGTCAGCCTAACGCGTGATCGCATCGTGCTGGCCAGCGAGCTGGCGCTGGCGCGCGGCATCGAGCTGGAGTTGCTGGCGCCCGAGCAATGCGAGCTGCCCATGCACCGCGAAAGCCTGGGGGCCCTGATCGACAATCTGGTCGACAACGCCGTCAAATACTCGCCGCCCGGCAGCCTGGTGCAGGTGAGCATCAGCGCCCTGCCGGACAGCGTCACGCTGAGCGTGCGCGACCAGGGGCCGGGCATTGCCGCGGACATGCATGCCAAGGTGTTCGAGCGCTTCTTCCGCCTGCCCGGGCTCAACCAGCCGGGCAGCGGCCTGGGCCTGGCCATCGTGGAGCGGGCGGCGGCCCGCCATCAGGCCACGCTAAACCTGGCAGCGGCCCGGGCCGATGCGGCGGCGCCCGGCCTGTGCGTCAGCGTGCGGCTGCCGCGACGATAGTGGCCGGCTCAAGGCCCCGGCTTCCACACCGCCAGCAAGGCCTTGCACTTGCCCCAGGCCGACAGGCGCTCGTCCGACAGCGCATCCAGAAAATCAGACAGGCGTTTTGACTTGACCATGGTGTAAACCGTCAAGACCAGGGTCGCCAGCAAGGCCAGCGAAAAGATCCAGACCCGACGGCTCAGCGGCGCCTCGGCCTCGGCCAATAGATTCATGCCCAGAAAGCCGGTGGTGATGGTGCCGACCAGGCCGAAGATGGTGACCACGGTCAGCCTGACCACGGTGTTAGCCTGGCGGCGTATGCTGTCGGTTTCCAGATAGGCGCTCATATCGGTGACGCGCGACTTCACTTCGTTGTGCAGGCCGTCCAGGCCCAGATGGTCGGCACACATGCGAAACAGCGCGCGCGCCTGCGCCTGCTCGGCCACCTCATGAAACCAGTAGCGATGGGTGAAGCGCAAAAAGCCCTCGAAAGCGCTGCGGATGGCGCGTTTGAAGCGGCGCACATTGTCCGGGTCCTGCACATTCAAGCGCCGCAAGGCTTCCACCAGGCGGTCGGAGAACATCAGCAGCGAGGCCTTCTGAAAATGGGCGATCAAAAAAAGCAGGAAGTGCTGATGCCTGAACTGCGCCAGCACCCCACGATCGCGGCAGACAAAAAAGGGCGCATCGGCGCGCCCCAGCACGATCAGGGAATGACCGGTACACAGATAGCGCGTCTGCGGCGCCGCACCGCCCCGGCGCCAGAAGCGGTCATAGCAATGCCTGCGCTCAAAGTCCTGCAGATAGGCCTCGCTGAAGGGCAGCTCGGCGGCTGCGCCGCAGCCGCCTGACTCGCCCGGCCCCGTCACCAGCCCCAGGCGCACGAAGTCGGCACGCGACAGAGCGCCGGGATCGTCCAGCGCCAGCCAGGCCATCAAGGGCATGCGGTAGTACTCGATCTGGCGGTAGCGCAGCGGGCCCGAGCGCTCGCTGCGGTCCGGCACCAAGGGCCGCAGCATGAAGTCCCAGTGCTCGGCAATGCGCGGCGCCCGGTGCTCATGCACATGCGACAAGAAACGCTCGCGCTCGAAGGCATCAGAGGCCGCCAGCACCCGGCCTTGCGCATCCAGCCATTCGGCGCTTGCCAGGCTGTGCAAGGGCAGGCCGCGAGCATCCCAGCCGGAAGGGTAGGCACGGCCCAGGCGGTACAGCAGCTCCTGCGCCTGGGCCAAGTCCAGCTCGCTGCAGGCCAGCTCGACATTGAGCATCACCACATCCACGTCAAAGAAGAAGTACAGATCGACGTGCACCACCTCCAGCGTCAGCGGCTCGGCCTCCAGGTCAAGGCGCAAGCGCAGGCTCGCCACATCGTGGCGACGAAACACCTTCAGGCCGACCCCCTCACTGGCCCGGGCCGACGCGGCACTGCCATCGCCATAGAGAAAGCGCTGCACAAATGGCAGGAAGGTGACGAACTCCTGGTAGTGGCGCTCGTGGAAATGCCGAGGGTCGCCGGTGTACTCATCGGCCAGCTCCCGCCAGGGGCTGGCCGGGCCGAAGGGGGGCAGCAACTCCCAGGGGCGGCGCGGCGCGCCAGGCTCATCACCCACCGGCATCAGGCGCAGCGGCCACAGCAGGATTTGATGCATGCGGCGCACCAAGGTCGGCGCGAGCGGCACGGATTCGGTCGTGGCCATGGCATTCCTGTGCAAGGATGGGTGAGCTCTCATCCTAGGACAAAGTACGGCGAAAAAGTCCCGTCTTTGGCACGCCACAATGAGGGCAAACCGAGGAGACTCTGCGCATGAGTTTTTTGACCCCGCCCTTCTTCGCCCCCCAGCATTTCAGCGCGCCCGAAGCGGCCCTGGAGCAGGCCCGACAAATCTATGCCGCCAGCTTGCTGCATCTGCGCCAGTCCTTGCAGCGCTTTGTCGACGGCGAGGACTTCGGCGCGCAAAGAGTGCGCGCCTGCTACCCCTTTGTGCGCCTGCGCAGCCCCGTCGGCACGCACGGCGACTCGCGCCTGGCCTACGGCTTTGTGGCCGGACCGGGCACTTTCGAGACCACCCTCACCCGCCCCGATCTGTTTGCAGATTACTTCAAGACCCAGTTCGAGCTGCTGATGCGCAACCACGGCGTGACGCTGGAAATCGGCAGCAGCCACCAGCCCATCCCCCTGCACTTCGCGCTCTGCGAGCATGAGCATATCGAGGGCCATCTGACGCCCGAGCGCCGCCGCCGGCTGCGCGACGTCTTCGACCTGCCCGACCTCGCCGCCATGGACGACGGCATCGCCAACGGCACCCACGAGCCCCGGCCCGGCGAGCCCCAGCCCCTGGCCCTGTTCACCGCGCCGCGGGTGGACTACTCCCTGCACCGCCTGCGCCACTACACCGGCACGGCGGCCGAGCACTTCCAGAACTTCGTGCTCTTCACCAACTACCAGTTCTATATCGACGAGTTCATCAGCATGGGCCGCGCCCTGATGCAGCAAGCCGCCGACCCGGCCCGACCCGACGCGATGGACGACTGCATCGCCTTTGTCGAGCCCGGCAACGTCATCACCCCAAGAGCCGGCCTCGGCGCGGCCGAGCTCGCCCTGCTGGGCGCCACGGGCCAGCCGCCGCCGCGCCTGCCGCAGATGCCGGCCTACCACCTGCTGCGGCGCGACCGCAGCGGCGTCACGATGATCAATATCGGCGTCGGCCCCGCCAATGCCAAGACCATGAGCGACCACGTCGCCGTGCTGCGCCCCCATGCCTGGCTGATGCTGGGCCATTGCGCCGGCCTGCGCAATACCCAGCAATTGGGCGATTACGTGCTGGCCCATGCCTATGTGCGCGAGGACCATGTGCTGGACGAGGAATTGCCGCTGTGGGTGCCCGTCCCGGCCCTGGCCGAGGTGCAGCAGGCGCTGGAACAGGCGGTGGCCGAGGTGACCCAGCTCAGCGGCTTCGAGCTCAAGCGCATCCTGCGCACCGGCACCGTGGCCTCGACCGACAACCGCAACTGGGAGCTGCTGCCCAATGACCGCCAGGGCGGGCCCGAGCGCCGCTTCAGCCAGAGCCGCGCCATCGCCCTGGACATGGAGAGCGCCACCATCGCCGCCAACGGCTTCCGCTTCCGCGTGCCCTACGGCACTCTGCTGTGTGTGAGCGACAAGCCCCTGCACGGCGAAATCAAGCTGCCCGGCATGGCCGACCAGTTCTACCGCGCCCGGGTCGACCAGCATCTGCGCATCGGCCTGCGCGCGCTGGAGCTGCTGCGCGCCAATCCCCTGGGCCAGCTGCACAGCCGCAAGCTCAGAAGCTTTGCCGAGGTCGCCTTCCAGTAGCCGAGAATCAGCCTGTCACTCTGCCGCACCACCATGAGCTTCGACAACCCCACCCTGTTCAATCTGCTGCTGATCCAGGCCCTGGCCTCGGCCGGCCTGATGCTGGCCCTGACCGGCTGGCAGACCAGTGCGGGCAGCCGTCGCGCCCTGCTGTTCTGGCTCTTGCAAGCCGTCTCCTGGCTGCTGCTGGCCGGCTCGGAGTTCGGCCATGAACGCCTCTTGCTGAGCCTGGCCATGCTGGGCTTCAGCGCCAGCCTGAGCCTGCTCTGGTGGGCCCTGTGCCTGTGGCTGCGCCCCATGCCCGGCCGCGCCCTGCTGCTGCTGGCGCCGCTGCTGATGCCCCTGGTCTACGCCCTGCAGTTCGAGGACAGCACGTTTCGCGTCGCCTGGGCCCATGGCTGGCTGGCCCTGCAGCTGGTGATGCTAGGCCTGGTGCTGGCCCGGCCCGAGCGCAGCACGCTGGAGCCCGGCATGCTGCTGCAGCGGCGGCCCGATGTGGCGCCGGGCCTGGACAACCGTCGCTGGCGCCTGCTGCTGCTGGCCGCCCTGCTGCCGGTCTTCCTGCTCAGCCTGCTGCGCGCCGGCCAGGGCTTGCTGGACCCGCGGCTGCTCAGCCCGCTGGGCCCGGCCACCATCAACAGCGCCCTCGCCCTGTCCCTGCACTGGGCCTTGCTGGCCGGCCTGCTGGCCCTGGTGCTGGCCTGGCGCAACGAGATCGAGACCGAGCTGGCCCGCCTGGCCCAGACCGATGGACTGACCGGCCTGATCGACGCCCGCGCCTTTCTGGCGCGCTCGGTGGACATGATCTCCATGGCCCGCCGCCACCAGGAGCCGCTGGCCCTGATGGTGCTGGACATCGACCGCCTGAAGGAAATCAACGCCCTGCACGGCACCGAAGGCGGCGACCGCGCGCTGGCCTTGTTTGGCAGCTGCCTGCAGGCGCAGATGCGCTTGGGCGATCTGGCCGGCCGGGTCGGCGGCGAGGAGTTCGGCGTGCTGATGGCGCGCTGCGAGGCCCTGGGCCCGCAAGCCCTGGACCAGCGCCTGCGCACGGCGCTGGCGGCACGCGCCAGGAACGAGTTAGGTTTTGGGCTGAACTTCAGCGCCGGCTGGGCCAAGCTGCGCCACGGAGACCGCAGCGTGGACGATTTGATGCGCCGCGCCGAGATCGCCCTCTACGAGGCCAAGCACGCCGGCCGCGGCCTGCTGGTGGCCGAACCCGGCGTGGAGATGTGAGCCCCTCGCTCGGCGCTCGGCCCGTCAGAGCTGCACGCAGCTGACGCAGCCGCGGCCCTTGGACTTGGCCAGATAGAGCTGCTCGTCGGCCGCGCTGATCAGCTCGGCCGCCGCCCGCCCGCTTTGCGGCCGCATCACGGCACAGCCCACGCTGATGGTCAGAAAGGGGCCGACATCGGAGCTGGCATGGGCGATATGGGCCATGCGCACGGCGTCCAGCACCTCCTGGGCCAGGCCGCGCGCGCCCTCCAGATCGGTCTCGGGCAGCACACAGGCAAACTCCTCGCCGCCAAAACGGCTGACGAAATCGCCCGGGCGCTTCAGCTGCATATTCAGGATCGCCGCCACCTGGCGCAAGGCCTCGTCGCCGGCCAGATGGCCGTAGTGGTCGTTGTAGCGCTTGAAGAAATCGACATCGATGATCAGCAGGCCGATCTCGTTGGCATTGCGCAGAGCGCGCTGGAACTCCTGCTCGCAGCACTCGTCGAAATAGCGCCGGTTGTAGACGCCGGTCAGGCCATCGATGAAGGACAGGTGGCGCAGCAGATCGCCCTGCAGCTTGAGCTGCAGATGGGCCTTGACCCGCGCCCGCACCACGGCCGGATTGAAGGGCTTGGCGATATAGTCCACCGCCCCCAGCTCCAGGCCAAAGGTCTCTTCCTTGGCATCGCTGTGCACGGTGACAAAAATCACCGGCAGATCGCGCAGATTGGCGTCGGCCTTGATCTGGCGGCAGACCTCGTAGCCATTCATGCCCGGCATCTGCACGTCCAGCAGGACCAGGTCGGGGCTCTTGTCCCGGCACATCTCCAGGGCCTGCGGGCCGGAGGTCGCCACCATCACCTGGTACTCCGAGGCGAAGACCTGGTAGAGCACCTGGATATTGATGGGCTGGTCGTCCACGATCAGCAGGCGCGAGCGCCGCTTGGGCGGGCCCAGCAGGCTCAGATCGGGGCCGCCAGAGGGTCGGTAGCTTGAATTCATCATCATGCGGATACCCGCGCCAGGCAGGCCCGGCACAAGCCGAGCGCCTGCTCGAAGTTGAGAATGGAGATCGCCTGCTCGATGGCCGGCATTTCGGGCTGAAGCCGCTCGGCATGCCGCTCGCGCAAGGCGCTGAAGGCCTCGGTGGCCCCCATATCCCAGTCCTGCAACAGCGTCAGCAAGCTCGCCATCGCGGCCTTGAACTCGGCCGCGTCGCCAAGGCCGGCGGCGGTGGCCTTGGGCCTGTCACCGGACTTGAGCGCCATCAGCGCCTGCGCCAGCTGCAGCAGCGCGGCACAGGCGGGCACGAGCTGCTGTTCCAGCGCGGCCAGCCAGTCGGCGCCCAGCGTTTCGCCGCGCTTGAGTGTGGCCTCGCCCTCGGCGCCCAGCTCGGCCAGGCGCTGCGCGCCCAGCGTAGCGGCCAAGCCCTTGAAGCTATGCGCCAGCAGCACCGCCTCGTCGAGCTCATGGGCCGCCATCTTGACGCTCAACTGCTGGGGCAGTTCCAGGGCAGATTTCGCAAAGGACTGGGCCATGCGCTGGAACAGCTCGGCCTTGCCCATGAAGCGGTCCATGGCGGACTGGGCATCAAAACCCTGTGCCAAGGCCCTGGCTTGCAAGTCCTCAGGCACCGCCAGCGTGGCAAAACGGCGCTCCTGGACTGCCGGCTCGGGACGCTCCTGGCTGTGCAATATCACGTCCACCAATTTATCCATGTCAAACGGTTTCCCCACATGTTCGTTCATGCCCGCGGCCAGGCATTCATCCCGGTCCGAGGCCATCACATTGGCGGTCATGGCAATGATAGGAAGCTGGGCCAGCCGCAGCTCTTGCCGGATGGCCCGGCTTGCACTGTAACCGTCCATCACCGGCATTTGCACATCCATCAGCACCAGATCAAAAGCTTCGGGGCTGGCGCGCAGGATGTCAACCGCCACCTGGCCGTTGCCGGCCAGCTGCACCGTGGCGCCGGCGTCCTCCAGCAACTCCTGGGCGACCTGCTGGTTGTTGAGGTTATCTTCCACCACCAGGATGCGCAGCTTGTGCAAGGGCTTGCCGGCACCGGGCTGCAGCGCGACCGAAGCGGCGCCGCCCTGCCCGGTGCGGCGCGCCTCCTGCACCGCGTCCAGCAGCATCTGCGGCGTGACCGGCTTGACCAGATAGCCGTCGAGCAAGCCCTGCTCGGCCTCGCTGCGACGCAGCAACTCTTCGCGCCCCTGTGCCGTCACCATGATGATGTGGGGCTGGGGCAGGCCGGGCGCCAGGCCGCGCAGACGCTGGACCAGCTCGAAACCATCCATGCCCGAGCCCATGCGCCAATCGACCAGCAGCAGCTCATAGGCCTCGCCTTGGGCGGCACGCTCTTGCAAGCGAAGCAAGGCCTGCTCGCCCGAGTCCACCGGCTCCATCCGCAGGCCCAGGGCCTGGCCGCAATGGCCCAGCAGTTCGCGCGCCGCCGGGTTGTCATCCACCACCAAGGTGCGCAAGGCCGGCAGCAAGGCCTGCACCAGGCGGGCATCGCCGGCCTGGGCGGGGGCGTCCAGGCCCAGGCTGAGTGTGAAGTAGAAGCGGCTGCCGCGGCCCAGCTCGCTGTCCAGCTGCAGGCTGCCGCCCATCAGATGCACCAGGCGCTGGCTGATGGCCAGACCCAGGCCGGTGCCGCCGTAGCGGCGGGTGGTGGAGGCCTCGGCCTGGGAGAAGCCGGTGAAGATTTTTTCCTGGTGCTCGGGCGCGATGCCGATGCCGGAGTCGCTGACCGAGAATTCCAGCTCCGCCACCCGGTCGCCCGGCTGCAGCGGCCGCGCCAGGCGCAGGGCCAGCACCACCTGGCCCGCCTGGGTGAACTTGCTGGCATTGCCGCCCAGATTGATCAGGACCTGCTGCAAGCGCATGGAGTCGGCCACCAGCAGGGGTGGCAGCGCGGGGTCCAGATCGAACAGGATGTCCACATTCTTCGGCCCCACATTGGCCGACAGGATGACGGAGAGATCGCGGAAGAGCTGGTCGACCCGGAAGGGCTGCAGGTCCAGCGCCATCTTGCCGGCCTCGACCTTGGAGAAGTCCAGGATGTCGTTCAGCAAGCCCAGCAGGGAGCGCGCCGCGCCCTCGGTCTTGCTGGCGTAGTCCTGCTGGCGCGGCGTCAGCTCGGTTTTCTGCAGCAGGCGCAGCAGGCCCAGGATGGCATTCATGGGCGTGCGGATCTCGTGGCTCATATTGGCCAGGAACTGGCCCTTGGAGCGCGCCGCCTCCTCCGCCGCTTCCATGGCCTCCATCATCTCGGTGATGTCGATGCGGAAGCCGACGATATGGCCGTCGTCCATGCGGCGTTCGATCACCCGGTTCCAGCGCCCATTGCCCAGTTTCTGCACCAGCTGGGTCTCGCCGCGCTGGTGCGCTTGCAGGCGCTCCTGCACCCAGGCCTCCTCGCGGCCGACAGCCTCGTCGAACTGGCCGCGCGAGGCGCCGACGCGGATGATGTCCTCGAAGCGCGCCCCCGGCACGATCAGATCGGCCGAGATCGCATAGACCTGGCGGTATTTCTCGTTGCAGAACACCAGGCGGTCCTGCGGGTCGAACAGCACAAAGGCCTCGTTGACCGCGTCGATGGAGCCGCGCAGCAAGGCCTCGGCCCGGCGCACCTCGGCCTCCGCCCGCTTGCGCACGCCGATATCGGTATAGGTGGTGACAAAGCCGCCGCTGGGCACCGGCTTGCTGCGCATCTCCATCACCAGGCCGTCGGGCCGCTCGCGCTCCCATTGGTGCGGCGCCAGCATGCTGGCGCGGGCCACATCCATGCTGTGCTTCATCGCCACTTCCAGGTCCAGTGTGCCGTTCTCGCCGCGCGTCCAGATCAGGCGCAAGACCTCTTCGATCGGCGAGATCTTGTCCTGCACCTCGCCCTCGTGCAGGCCGTAGAGGTCCATGAACATGCGGTTGTGCAGGGCCAGGCGGAAGTCGGCGTCGACAAAGGTCAGGCCGCAAGGCAGGCTGTCCAGCACCACCCGCAAAAGCTCGTTGCTGCGGCGCTGCTCCTCGGCCAGGCGCTTGGCCTCGCTGATGTCGTAATAGGTGCTGACAAAGCCGCCGCCCAGCATGGGCGCGCCGCGCACCTCGATCACCTTGCCGCTGCGCTGATGCTGCTCGAAATGATGCGGCCGGGGGTTGAGGCCGCGCTGGATCAGGGCCTGGATATGGCTCTCCATCGCCTCGCCCTCGCCATAGTCGCCCAGGCTGGCGTTGTAGCGGATGAAGGACTCGAAGCGCGGCGGCATCTCCTCGAACAGCGCCGCCGGGAACTCGAACATCTCGACGAATTTGCGGTTGTAGGCGCGCAGATTGAGCTCGCTGTCGAACACGCTCAGCGCGCAGGGCAGGCTCTCCATCACGCTCAGCAAGACCTGGTGGTTGCGCTTGCTTTGCACCTCCAGCTCGCGCTGCGCGCTGATGTCCTGGTAGGTGCCGACGATGCGCATGGCGCCGTTGTCGTCGAAGGAGGCCTCGCCCACCGAACGCACCCACAGAAAGCGGCCCAGATCGGTGTGCAGCGCCAGCTCCATATCCCAGGACTCGCTGGGGTCCTTGGCCTTCTCCATCGCCTGCTGCAGCCGCGCCCTGTCCTCGGCCGAGAAGTAGGACAGGGCCTGCTCCATCGTCACCGGCGTGCCGGGCGGAATATCGTGCAAACGGCAAGTCTGCTCTGACCAGATCAGCTCGCGCGTCTGCAGGTCGTACTCCCAGCCGCCGAGGCCGGCCAGCAGCTCCGAGCGGTCCAGGGCCGCCTGCTTGCGCAGCAGCTCTTCCTCGCTGCGCTTGCGGGCATTGATGTCCATCAGCGTGCCGGCGATCCAGCGCGGCGCGGCAGCGGCGTCCCGCTCGTACAGCTTGCCCCGCATCAGGCACCAGATCCAGGCCCCGGAGCTATGCAGCAGGCGCAGCTCGCATTCAAAGAACTCGGTATCGCCCCGGCAATGGCGGGCCAGCATATCGGAGGCCATCACCATATCGTCGGGGTGGATGTAGCGCAGCCAGGTGCGGGAATTCAGCGGCACCATCTCGGCCAGCTTGCGGCCGGTGATGCTGGCCCAGCGCTCGTTGAAGCGCGCCTCGCCGGTCTGCTCGTTCCACTCCCAGGTGCCGACATGGGTGCCGTCGATGATGCGAGCCAGGCGCTCACGCTGCTCGGCCAGATCGCTGCGGGCCCGCCGCGCCGCCGTGACGTCGGTGCGGATGGAGATGTATTGCTGCACCCGCCCGTTTTCATCCAGGATGGGCGCGATGATGCTGTTGACCCAGTAGATCTCACCGCTCTTGCTGCGGTTGCAGATCTCGCCCTGCCAGGACTTGCCGACCGAGATCGCCGCCCACAGCTCGCGCCAGAACTCCGGCGGATGCTGGCCGGAGTTGACGATGCGGTGGTTGCGGCCCAGCAGCTCCTCGCGGCTGTAGCCGCTGATGCGGCTGAAGGCCTCGTTGGCGTCGATGATAGTGCCGGCCGCATCGGCCACCGAGACAATGGCATGACGGTGGATGGTGTCCAGCAAGGACTTGCTGACGCCCATGGAGCGGGCCAGCTCCAGCTGCAGCTGCTTGCTGGCGGAGATGTCCCGATGGCGCCGCCACAGCCCCAGTAGCGCCAGGGGCAGCAACAAGCCCAGGACAAGCAGGGCGAGCAGGGGCAGCGAGACCATCAAGCGTCCATCGGCAGCCTGGGCCGCAAGGGCCGCCACCCCCACGGCATGGGCCAAGACGCCAGCGGCGTTCGCCGCTTCTCCGATTCCTTCCGGTCGTCAGCTTGCATCGCAGATCCCGTGCCGGGCTGGCACACCAAGGGTTCAGGGGCTGCGCTTAGTTTAGAGACTAGCTGGCGAATTCAGCAAAGGCTTTCGCTGCGCCGTC
Organism: Roseateles oligotrophus; assembly: GCF_014204525.1. Classification (GTDB taxonomy): domain Bacteria; phylum Pseudomonadota; class Gammaproteobacteria; order Burkholderiales; family Burkholderiaceae_C; genus Paucibacter_A; species Paucibacter_A oligotrophus_A. The sequence continues at coordinate 57,645 of NZ_JACHLP010000006.1, read as the reverse complement.
GGGTACTTATGCCAATATTTTGAGAGTTAGCCACTCTTAGCTGCCGCGCTGTTCTGTCAGCACCGTGCCGCAAAAACGACAAGGGGCAGCCTGCCAAGGCCGCCCCTTGCCAAACGCTTCAAACGCTCAGATCGCCTCGCCCGGCGCGCCCTCCTGCAAGAGCCGCTCGGCCTCGCGGCGGCCGAACAGCCAGAACAAGACCGGGGTCAGAAAGGTGTCCAGCAAGGTCGAGCTGATCAGGCCCGAGAAGATCACCACCGCCACCGGATGCAGGATCTCGGTGCCCGGCCGCTCGGCCTCGAACAGCAGCGGCGCCAGCGCAAACGCCGTCACCAAGGCCGTCATCAAGACCGGGCTGAGCCGCTCCACCGAGCCGCGCAGAATCATCTGCAGATCAAAGCGCTCGCCCTCGAAGCGCATCAGATTGATGTAGTGGCTGACCTTCAGAATGCCGTTGCGCACCGAGATGCCCGCCAGCGTGATGAAGCCCACCAGGGCCGCCACCGACAGCGGCTGGCCCGAGATCCACAGGCCCAGCACCGCCCCCACCAGGGCGAGGGGAATATTGACCATGATCATCAAGGCCAGGCGCGTGCTTTTGTAGCGGCTGAACAAGACCACAAACATCAGTGCCGCCGACACCAGGGACAGCAGGCCGACCAGACGCGAGGCCTCCTCCTGCGCCTTGAACTGGCCGCCCAGGGTGATGAAGAAGCCCTCGGGCAGGGGTGTGGCCGCCACGGCCGCGCGGATGTCCACCACGATGTCCGACAAGGCCCGCCCCTGCGCATTGGCCGAGAGCACGATGCGGCGCTTGCCCTCGTCGCGGCTGATCTGGTTGGGGCCATCGCCCTCCTCGATGCTGGCCAGCAGGGACAGGGGCACGCGGCCCGTGGGCGTGTCCATCATCAGGCCGGCCAGGCCATCCATCGCGCGCTGACCCTCGGGCAGGCGCAGCACCAGGGGGAAGCGGCGGCCGCCCTCGATGATCTGGGCCATCTGCTCGCCCTGCACCAGGGTCTGCAGCGTCGCCAGCAGATGCGGAACCGGCACGCCATAACGCGCCGCCGCAGCGTAGTCGATGCGCACCTTGATCTGCGGCGCCAGCACCATCTTCTCCACCTCCAGATCGGCCAGGCCGGGGATCTTGGCCAGGCGCTCGCGCAGGGCTTCGGCCTGGCCGCGCAGCTGGTCCAGGTCCTCGCCGAAGATCTTGATGGCGATCTGCGAGCGCACGCCCGAGAGCATGTGGTCGATGCGGTGCGAGATCGGCTGGCCCAGGCTGACGGCCACCGGCAGCAGGCTCAGGCGGGCTCGCATATCGGCCTTGATCTCGTCCATGCTGCGGCTGATCTCGGCCTGCGGCAGCAGGCCCACATCCAGCTCGCTGACATGCACGCCCTCGGCATGCTCGTCCAGCTCGGCCCGGCCGCTGCGCCGGCCCACATGCGTGACCTCGGGCACCTGGGCCAGCAACTGCTCGGCCTGGCGGGCGACCGTCGAGCTGGCCTCCAGCGTCACCCCGGGGTTGAGCCGCAGGCCCACCAGCAGGCTGCCTTCGTTGAAGGGCGGCAAAAAGGTGGTGGCGAAGAAGGGCACGGCCGCCACGGCCGCCAGCACGGCCAGCAGCGCCGCCGCGATGGCCGCGCGCGGCCGCGCCAGCGTGGCCTGCAGGGCCACGCGGTAGCGCGATTTCAGCCAGGCCAGCAGGCGGGTGTCGCCATGGTCCAGCGACTTCATGCGCGGCAGCAGATAGAGGCTGAGCACCGGCGTCACCGTCACCGAGACCAGCAGGCTGGCCAGGGTGGAGACGATGAAGGCAATGCCCAAGGGCACGAACAAGCGGCCCTCCATGCCCGGCAGGGCGAACAGGGGCAGGAAGACCAGCACGATGATGAGGGTGGCGTAGAGAATCGCCGAGCGCACCTCCAGGCTGGCCTGGGCCACCAGGCGCAGGGCCGGCGTGCGCTGCTCGGGCGGCAGCAAGCGGTCCTGCTTGAGGCGGCGCAGGATGTTCTCGATGTCAACCACCGCATCGTCCACCAGGCCGCCGATGGCGATGGCCAGGCCGCCCAGGGTCATGGTGTTGATCGAGAGCCCGAAGTACTTGAACACCAGGGCGGTGATGAAGATGGAGACGGGAATCGCCACCAGCGCGATCACCGTGATGCGCAGATTGCCCAGGAAGAGCAGCAGGATCAGGGCCACAAACACCGAGGCGCCGATCAGCTTGCCTTGCAAGGTGTTGATGGAGGCCTCGATGAAGCTGGCCTGGCGGAAGGTGACGCGCGGCTGGGCCATGCCGGCGGGCAGGCCGGCCTTCATCTGCGCCAGCGCTTCCTCGATGGCCCGCGTCAGCACCAAGGTGTCCGCCGTCGGCTGTTTCTGGATGCCCAGGATGACGGCCGGCGCGCCCTCGAAGCCCGCGTCCCCGCGCTTGAGCGCCGCGGCGAAGCTGACCTCGGCCACCTGGCGCAGCAGAATGGGCCGGCCCTCGCGGGCGCCCACGGCCAGCTGCTGCAGATCGGCCAGATCGCTGCTGCGGCCCAGATGGCGGATCAGGTACTCGCGCCCGTTCTGGGCCAGAAAGCCGCCCGAGCTATTGGCTGCATAACCCCTCAACGCAGCGGCCAGCTGCTCCACCGTGATGCCCATCTGCGCCATGCGGGCCGTGTCCGGCTGCACCCGGAACTGGCGCAGCTCCCCGCCGATGGGGATGACCTGGGCCACGCCGGGAATGGCCAACAGGCGCGGGCGCAGGGCCCAGTCGGCGTACTCGCGCACGGCCATGGCCGGGCTCACGCCACCCGGGGCGCTGGCCGCGGCGTCGATGGGGATGGCGATCTGCATGATCTCGCCCATGATGGAGCTGACCGGCCCCATGCGCGGCGTGATGCCCGGTGGCAGGCTGCCCTCGTCCAGGCTGCCCAGGCGCTCCGTCACCATCTGGCGGGCGCGGAAGATCTCGGTGCGCCAGTCAAAGGTGAGGTAGACAAAGGACAGGCCGGCGCTGGAAGTGGAGCGTACGGACTCCACGCCGGGCAGGCCGTTCATCACCGTCTCCAGCGGCATGCTGATCAACTGCTCCACCTCCTCGGCGGCCATGCCGCCGGCCTCGGTCATCAGCGTGACCGTGGGCTTGTTGAGATCGGGGAAGACGTCGACCGGCGTGCGCGTCAGCGTGAAGGCGCCGTAGGCCATCAGCAGCGCTGCGGCGATCAGCACCAGCAGGCGGTTGCCCAGGCTGTTATCAAGAATCCACTTGAACATGGCGGCTCCCTTCAGCGGATCTGGTTGAGCAGGCCGGCGGCCTCGCTCACCACCCGGTCGCCGTCCCGCAGGCCGGCCGTCACGGCGACCGAGGCGCCGTCCAGGGCCTGCACCTGCACCACCCGGGGCTCGAAGCGCTCCGGCGCCGTCTTGACCCAGACCATGGCCTGGTTGGCCGGGTTGCGCAGCAAGGCGGCCGCGGGCAGGGCCAGGCCCTGGACCTGGCTGCGCGTCTGCACCCAGAGCTTGAGCGTCTGGCCCAGCAGCAGGGGCGGGGCCGACTCGCCCGCACGGGGTTTGAAGACCAGGGGCAGGGCCTGCTCGCGCAGGCTCAGGCCCGCGCCGACGAAGTCCAGCGCCAGGCGCTGACCGCCCAGGGCCAGGGTGGCGCCGGCCACATCGGCGGCCAGGGCCGCGTCAAAGGCCAGGGCCTCGATGCGCAGGCGCTGCGGGTCCAGCACCTCGAACAGCAGCTCGCGTGCCTCCACCACCTGGCCGGCGTAGGCATTGGCGGAGGCGATCACGCCGCTGGCCGGCGCCCGCAAGGCCTCGCGCGCCTGCAGGCCGCCGCTGAGGGCGAGGCCGCGCGATTGCAGGCTTTGCGCTTCAGCCTCCAGGGCCTCGATCTCCTTGCGCGGCACGGTGTCGGCCAGCTCGCGCAGGCGCTTCAGGCGCTTTTGCGCCAGCTCGGCCGCGGCCTTCAGCTCGGCCAGCTGGGCGGCCTGGCTGGCGCGCTCCAGCGCCCCGGTGGCCGGTTCCAGCCAGGCCAGGATCTGGCCTTTCTGCACCGCCTGGCCCAGGCTGGGCAAGCCCTGCGGCCCCGCCACCAGCCGGCCCGCCGCCATGGCTTGCACCCGGCCGCCGGCATTGGGGTCCAGCACGACGCGGGCATTCAACTCCACGCTGCGCGGCAGCGCGGCCATATGGACCGGCTGGGTGCGCAAGCCCATCTGGCGCTGGGCCGGCTTGGGCAGAAAGACGGCGCCATCGGCCTGGCGCTGCGGCCCCTGGCCGGGCAGGCTGGCGGCGGGTTCCTCGTGGTCATGGCCCGGCCCCGCCAAGGCGGACGCCAGCGGCCAGGCCAGGCCGCTCAGCAGCAAGAGGGCGGCCAAGGCCCGCAGGCGGGGATGCAATTCGATCAGGGGCTTCATGCGCTAACTCCGTTCTTGCGTGCCACCAGGCGGCGGCTGCCGCGCCAGGCCAGGGCGGCCAGGGCGATGGCGCCCAGCAGGGCCGCGGCCAGGCCGGGGCCGAATTTGTGGCCAGCGGGCGCGGCGGCCGGGCTGGGCGAGGTGATTTCCAGCTTGCCCTTGAGGAGCTCGCTCCGACCCTGGCTTTGCACCAGGGCCTGGATAGGCCAAATGCCGGGCTTGGGTGGCGCGGCCAGCGCCAGCTCGAACTCACCGGCCTCGCCATGCGGCTCGGGCTTGAGCTGCTGCCCGCCTAACTCCAGGCTCAGCTGGGCGTCCTGCACCGGGCGGTTGTCGGCGGCGTGGTCCAGATAAAGCCTCAGTTCCTGACCCTTCAGGACGCCCACCAGCTCGTAGTTGGCGGAGCTGAGGGCAAAGCGCTGCGGCGCGCCTTGGTCCGCGGGGCCAGCCGCCACCGGCTTGGGCGCGGCCTCATGGCCTTCGTGGGCCCAGGCCGCGGCGGCGGGCAGCAACAGGCTCAGGCATAGCAGCAGCTGCTGCGGCGCCGAGCAAACAAGAGATGAATAAAACTTCATGGCATCACTTTCAAAATATGGGGGGCTGGCTGTGGGCCGATCAAATCGGCAGCAGGCCCAGGGCCTGGCGCAGCTCCGACCGCGCCTGCTGCAGGCGCAGGCCCGCGCGCTGGCTCTGGCGCTGAGCCTCGAAGGCGTCTTGCTCCACCCGCAGCAGCTGGGGCAGATCGCTCTGGCCCAGGGCGAAGGACTTGGCGAAGAAGCCGCGCGTCTGCTGGGCCAGCGCGGCTCTGTGCGCTGCCAGCTCGGCCTGGCTCTGAGCGCTTTGCAGGGCCAGGCGGGCCTGCGCGATCTCGCCGCGCAGCTGCAGCTCCTGCTGCTGCAGCAGGGCGCGTGCCTCCAGCTGCTCGGCCTGGGCATTGGCCAGGCGCGAGCGCTGGGCCGGCGCCGCGCCCAGCGGGATGCTCAGGCCCAGCGTCAGCGTCTGCGTGAAGGGCTCGCCAAAGCCGCCACGCTCGCGGCTGCTGCTCAGGCGCAGGGCCGGGTTGGCGCGGTCCTGGGTTTGCAGCAGGGCGTGGGCGCGCTCGCTCAGGCCCAGCCTGTCGCGCAACTCCTGCAGGGCCGGGTGCTCGGGCGGGACGGCCTCATCCGGCCTCGGCTCGGGCAGCGCCTCGCCCTGCTCCGCCAGGCGCTGCGCCGGCTGCAGGCCCAGGGCCAGCAGTTTCTGCCGCGCCTGTTGCGAAGCGAGCTGCGCTTGCTGCGACTCCAGCTCGGCGGCCAGGCGGGTCGACTCGGCCTGGTGCTGATCGGCCCGGGCCAGCTCGCCGGCCGCGACGCGGCGGGCCACGTCGCGGCTCAGCTGCGTGGCGGCCTGCAGGCGCTCGGCCGCCAGGGCCAGGTCTTGCTGCTGCAGCTGCCACTGCCACCAGGCCTCGCGCACCTGGGCGGCCAGGCGCCAGCGCGCCGCCGCCAGGCGGCTGTCGAGCGCGCCCTGCTCGGCCTCGGCCAGGGCCTGGCTGCGGCCGCGTTCACCCGGCAGCCACAGCGGGATCTGCAGGCCCAGCTCGTACTCGCGGCTGCCTTGGTTCTGGCCTCCGAAGCGGTCGGTCTTGGCCGCCAGCTCCAGGCTGAGGGCGTCGGCCGTCCAGGCCTGTGCCTGCTGGCGGCGGGCCGCCACGGCCTGCTGCCGGGCGGGTGCGGCGGCGGCCTCGGCTTGCAAGGCCCAGGCCTGCTCGAAGAGCTGGGCCAGGCCTATGGGCTGGGGTTCGGCATGACTCGGGCTGATGGCCAGCATCAGCAGCGTGCCGCAGGCAAGCGCCTGCCTCCCGGGGCGCCAGCGCGCCCAGCGGGATTTCAAATTCGTCGTGAACATCCAAAAAACTCCGGCTTGCAGCGGACCTGCTGACGAGGTCCGGCACGGCCGGCTCAAGGCATGAGCCGGCCAGCGAAGGCGAGTTCAAACTCGCCGCTTCAGCGGAGTTGGAGGTGCGGGGGGCGTATCAGGCGTTCGGGCACGCCGTGGGTGATGGAGCGCAGATAAGGCGTCAGGGCCGCGTCCTGCATCTGCCCCGGCGCCAGCGCATCGCCCGGCGCCAGCAAGGCCAAAGCACCGACATGGCAGGTGGCGCAGTCGGCGTCGAGCACAAAAAGGCTTTGGGCATCGGGCAGGGAGGGATCGGCGTCGGCATCGCCCAGCTCAAGCAGGCCGCTGGCGGCCCCTTCGTGCTTGTGCTCGTGATGGCCGATATGGCGCGAGGCCTGGCCGGACTCATGCTGGCAGGCGCTCGCCACGGCCGCCCAAGTCCATTGGGTGGTCATGATCAGCATCAACAGAATGAGCAGCAGGCGGCGCATGGCCGGCAGTGTAAGCGCAAGACCGGCAGGCCCGGCTGGGCCAAGGTCTTCTGACGTACACTTTGCCCGTCATGACGAACCGATTCGTGCAATTTGCCTTGGCCTGCTTGTTGGCGCTGGCGCTTCCCGTGCAGGGATTCGCGGCGCAAGCCATGCTTTTCTGCGCTCCGGTTTCGCACACCCAGGCAGGCTCGCACGAGCACCACGCGCAAGCGGCCGAGGCGCATCACGCGCAGCCGGGTGATGCACAGCAATCCTCGGACAAGGCCCACGGCAAATGCAGTGCCTGCGCCTCCTGCTGCAGCGCGGCCGCTCTGACGACGGAGCAGCCCGAGCTGGCGGCTCCGCCCTTGGACCAAGCCCTCAGCTCCAGCCCTTTGCGCGGCCTGGAGCGGGTGATGACAGGCGGCATCGAACGACCGCCCCGGCTGGCTCGCCTCTGAGCGAGCCCGGCTCGCTCTGAAGCCCTGCCACGCAACCGAATCTCGAGCTGCGCGGCCTTGCCACTCTTTTTTGCGAGTCTTGCCATGTCATCCGCCATCCTGGAGCATCCGGGCCGGGCGCTGCTAGCTGTGCTTTGCGTCGTCGCCGCCACCCTGGCGAGCCCGGCGCTGGCCAGCGCCTGCCCGCCTAGCGCCCCGCCACAGCTTCAAGCCCTGAACCCGCAGGCCGCCGTGCCGGCCCTGCATTACCGCTCGGCCTTCAAGGCCTACCGCCCCCACCGTGAGCAAAGCCTCGCCGCCTGGCCCCTCGTCAACGAGGAGGTGAGGCGCGCCGGTGGCTGGCGGGCCTATGCCGGCCAGGGCGACGTGGCGCCTGGCCAGGCGCACCATCAGCACCATCAGCACCATCAGCACCATCAGCCCCTGCCTGCCGCGCAGGTGCAGCCATGAGGAGCCCCGCCCCCATGCGCCTCAGCACCCACATCAAGCCCCTGCGCCGTGCGCCCCGCCTGCTGCTGATCGCCGCCCTGCCCCTGCTGCTGGGCGCCTGCGCCAGCCTCAGCCCAGACCGCGGCATGGGCCCGGTGCAGCAAGCCGCCCGCCAGCATCTGGGCCAGGAGCTGCCCCTCGCCCAGGACGGCGTCGCCCAGCGCGTGGCCGAGTTGCTGGAACAGCCGCTGACGGCCGACAGCGCCCTGCAGATCGCCCTGCTCAACAACCCCGGCCTGCAAGCCAGGTTCCAGGCCCTGGGCCTGGCCGAGGCGGAACTGGTGCAGGCCAGCCGCCTGCCCAATCCGGGCTTCTCGTTTGGCCGCAGCAAGAAGGGGGATGAGCGCGAGATCGAGCGCTCGCTGTCCTTCGACCTCGGCCATCTGATCACGCTGCCGCTGAACCGGCAGTTGGAGCAGCGCCGTTTTGCCGCCCAGCAGCTGCAGACCTCGCAGCAGATGCTGGCCTTGGCGGCCGAGACCCGCAAGGCCTTCTACCGCTCGGTGGCTGCCGCGCAGACCTTGCGTTATCTGGAGCAGGTCAAGGAGGCCGCCGATGCCGGCGCCGAGATGGCCCGGCGCCTGGCCCGGGCCGGCAATCTCAACAAGCTGGAGCAGGCGCGCGAGCACGGCTTCTACGCCGAGGCGGTGCTGAATTTGGCGCGCGGCCAGCAAGCCGAGGTCGCGGCGCGCGAACGCCTGATCCGCCTGCTGGGCCTGTGGGGTGCGCAGGCCCAGGCGCTCAAGCTGCCCGAGCGCCTGCCCGAGCTGCCGAGCGAGATCCAGGAGCAACCGGAGATCGAGCAGCAGGCTTTTGCCCAGCGCCTGGACGTGCAGGCCGCCAAGCTGCAGAGCGAGCAGATGGCGCGCAATCTGGGGCTGAACAAGATCACCCGCTTCGTCAATGTGCTGGAGCTGGGCCTGATCAACAACAGCTCTAACGATGCACCCAAGCAGACCGGCTACGAGCTGAGCATAGAGCTGCCCCTGTTCGACTGGGGCGATGCCCGCGTCGCGCGGGCCGAGCGCCTGTATATGCAAAGCCTGCACCAGGCGGCCGAGGTGGCCATCGCGGCGCGCTCCGAGGTGCGCGAAGCCTATCTGGGCCTGCGCAGCAGCTACGACATCGCCCGCCATTACCGCGACGACATCGTGCCCACGGCCAAGCGCATCTCGGAAGAATACCTGCTGCGCTACAACGGCATGTTCATCAGCGTGTTCGAGCTGCTGGCCGACTCGCGCAGCCAGATGGCCAGCGTGATGGGCGCCATCGCCGCCCAGCGCGATTTCTGGACGGCGCGCGCCGATCTGGACATGGCCTTGATCGGCAAGCCCAGCCTGAGCGGCCCCGGCGAAGCAGCGGGCACGGCCCCTGCCGCCGCGCCCGCGGGCCACTGAGAAAAATAGTTAGGAATCCGCGATGTTGAACCGACGCAATCTTTTGAAAGGCGCGGCCGTGTCGGCCACGGCCGTCTCCACCGTGGCCCTGGCCGCCCTGCCCGAGCCGGTGCTGCAAAGCTCGCCCGACACCCAGCCTCCCCTGCTGCCGCCCAATGGCCGGCCCTACAACCCGGTGGTGACGCTGAACGGCTGGACCCTGCCCTGGCGCATGAACCAGGGCGTGAAGGAGTTCCATCTGGTGGCCGAGCCCGTTGTGCGCGAGCTGGCACCGGGCATGAAGGCCCATCTCTGGGGCTATAACGGCCAATCTCCCGGGCCCACCATCGAGGTGGTGGAGGGAGACCGGCTGCGCATCTTCGTCACCAACAAGCTGCCCGAGCACACCAGCGTGCACTGGCATGGCCAGCGCCTGCCCAATGGCATGGACGGGGTCTCGGGCCTGACCCAGCCTTCCATCCAGCCGGGCAAGACCTTTGTCTACGAGTTCACGGCGCGCCGGCCCGGCACATTTATGTACCACCCACATGCGGACGAGATGACGCAGATGGCTATGGGCATGATGGGCTTCTGGGTCACCCACCCCAAGAGCCGCCATCCGCTGATCGACGCGGTGGACCGCGACTTCTGCTTTCTGCTCAGCGCCTACGACGTCGAGCCGGGTGCGGCCACGCCCAGGATCTCGACGATGACGGACTTCAATCTCTGGACCTGGAACAGCCGCGTCTTCCCCGGCATTGACTCGCTCCATGTGCGCCTGGGCGACAAGGTGAGGCTGCGCGTGGGCAATCTGACCATGACCAACCACCCCATCCATCTGCACGGCCACGAGTTCATGGTCACCGGCACCGACGGCGGCCCCGTGCCTCGCAGCGCGCGCTGGCCCGAGGTGACGACCGATGTGGCGGTGGGCCAGATGCGGCAGCTGGATTTTGTGGCCGACGAGCCGGGCGACTGGGCCCTGCACTGCCACAAAAGCCACCACACCATGAATGCCATGGGCCACGGCCTGCCCACCATGATTGGCGTGGACCACAGCGGCCTGGCCCAGAAGATCAGCAAGCTGGTGCCCGACTATATGGTGATGGGCGAGCGCGGCATGGCCGATATGGGCGAGATGAGCATGCCCCTGCCCGACAACACCCTGCCGATGATGACGGGCCAGGGCCCGTTTGGCGGGGTGGAGATGGGCGGCATGTTCTCGGTGCTCAAGGTGCGCAAGGAGCAAAAGCCCGGCGACTACAGCGACCCCGGCTGGTACCGTCACCCCAAGGGCGAGGTGGCTTATGAATGGAGCGGCGCCCTGCCCGAGGCCAGCCGTGGCGGCGCCAAGAGCCAGTCCAGGCAATCCATGCCCCAGCAGAACCCGCCGGCCAGCAGCACCGAGTTGAAGGTGCGCAAGCCCGGCGGCCACGACCACCATTGATTTGATGCAAAGGAGCCGACCATGAAACCCATCTTCGGAATCAAGCGCCTGGCGGCGATCGCCCTGCTGAGCATGAGCTCGCTCGCGCAAGCCCATGGCGACGCACACCCGCAAGACCAGCCCCTGCGCCCGGAGCAGACGGCCTGGGGCATTGCCGCCCCGGCCCAGGCCGCCACCCGCACGCTGAACTTCAGCATGAACGACCAGATGCGCTTCAGCCCGCAAAAAGTCGAGGTCAAGCAGGGCGAGACCCTGCGCCTGCGCATCAGGAACGAGGGCGCGGTGATGCACGAGTTCGTGCTGGGCAACAAGGCCCAGCTGGACGCGCACGCGGCCATGATGCTCAAGCACCCCGGCATGGCCCACGATGAGCCCTATATGGCCCATGTGGCGCCGGGCCACACGGGCGAGATCGTCTGGACCTTCAACCGCGCCGGCGAGTTCGACTTCGCCTGCCTGATCGCCGGCCACTACCAGGCGGGCATGGTGGGCAAGGTGATCGTCAAAGCCCAGACCAAAAAACACAGCCATTGATGCCTTGCCACATCAGCAAGCGAAAGGAAAAACCATGTTCAAACGCCCACCCACCCGGCGCCGCCTGCTGCTGGCCGGCAGCGCCTTTTTGCTCGCCGCACCAGCCCTGGCCAGCGATTCAAAGGAAAAAAAAGCCCCGGCCCCGCTGATCCAGGTCTGGAAAGGCCCCAGCTGCGGCTGCTGCAATGACTGGATCAAACATCTGGAAGCGAACGGCTTCCGGGTGCAGAGCCACGACGACGGCAATACCGATGCCCGCGCCCGCCTGGGCGTGAGCCTGCAATACGGCTCCTGCCACACCGGCCTGGTAGGGGGTTATGCCATCGAGGGCCATGTGCCGGCGCGCGAGATCCATCGCCTGCTGAAAGAGCGCCCCAAGGCCATAGGCCTGGCCGTGCCCGCCATGCCTATCGGCTCGCCCGGCATGGACGGCCCCGAATACGGCACGCGAAAAGATCCTTATGAGGTGCTCTTGCTGGCCAAGAATGGCAGCAGCAGCGTCTACCAAAGCTACCCTTGAAATCGAAAAGGACTGATCCCATGAACAAGCATGCCCTGGCCCTGAGCCTTCTCTTGTCTCTGGTGGGCGCGGCCCACGCGACCATGCCCACACCTCAGCCTGCCGCCGCAGCGGCAGCCAGCGAAGCGCAAGCACAAGCGCCCGAGCTGGCCGAGGGCGAGATCCGCCGCATCGATGTGGAGAACAAAAAAATCACCATCAAGCACGGCCCCATCAAAAGCCTGGCCATGCCCGGCATGACCATGGTGTTTGTGCTGAAGGACGAGGCGCAGCTGAACGCGCTCAAGGTGGGCGACAAGATTCGCTTTGATGCGGCTCGCATTGAGGGCGTGTTTGTTGTGACCCGGTTGCAAAGGCCGTAAGGCGGATCGAGATCGGTGTGAGGCGCAGGGTCAAGTGCGCCTCGCGCAACAGTTCTACGAAGGCTTCCCGCGTAATAGGAGGGCCATGTCGCGGATCAAGGGTGGTTCTGCAGCGGCTACGGACCTTCCGCCACCAGCGAGTCCGCCACGGCGCCGCTATCAGCGCAGAAAATCAGGGGCCGGCCGGCCATACAGAAACATGCCGTTCTTCAACCAGGTGTCCAATGGCTGAACAGCGTGTAGAAGGCCGTTGCTGTATGCATCAGAGGCGTCGATTAGTCCGCGCAACAGGCTGAGATTCTTGTGCTGGCGCGCGGAGAATCGATCAAGAGCTTGCTGAAGTTCCGGCAGCGAGTGGCCAAGAACGTATGTGAAGTGCCGCCCGATCAACCCCGCAATCACATCGGAGGCTTGAATGCCGATCTCGCTCTTCGAATCAGAAAAGCGATAGTCAAGGCGGCGTTCCCCATTCCTGATCTCAACCCTTTGCAAGATCCGCTCAATGTTCGTTTCACGATCCAAGACGTGAGACGCTTGCTTGAACATGCACAGCACATGCGTGAAATGCGTAGAGAAGTCGCCGATCAGCTCGCCGGGCTCGTTGTCGTGGAGAACGATCAGCTCTAGTCGCGGCAACTTTGCAGCATTACGCAGCAGCTTCTTGAGCGCTTGAGTGGCAAAGTTGCGGTTTTTCGGGAGCCTTCGTTCGACAAATGCCAAGACGCACTTCAGAAACGCTGGGACGTCTGCGCGCTTGAGGTTCGGATATCCGAATCCATGAAGCAGGGTCATGAAAGCGCTGGGGGCGACCTTGACGGCGAAGACGAGTTCGTTCTTAAGCTCCATGTGCACTTCGTTGATGTTGACGCGTTCGTCATTCATCAAGGACTCGATAATGTCCAGTACCGACCAGAACAGCACATCGAGAACGGAGTAGTGGATGAGCGTCTCCGACTCGGTCAGCCACTCAAGGAACGACGTCAACCTCTCTGAGGCCAGCGCACCCTCGTACTCCGGCGGTGCCACATGCTTGTACTTGATCTCGGTTGCGCTGACCTGGATTCCCATCTCCTTGCGCAACGCATCCCAGCCAACGATCTCTTTACCAGGCTTCAACGCGATTCCAGCAAGCGCGAACATCCTGTTCGGGTCATTGTTCAACCCGACCTCCGACAGCGTGAGCCGCCTGATGTTATTGGTCTCATCGTAGTACAGCCGCAGAGGTTGATCCCAGCTGGGGTTCGCGTAAGGGTTGCGTTGGTTGTCTGCCTGGATGATGTGCATGTTTTGAGGCTGCTGACGACCATGACCCAACCGTGGTGAACGACCGGTCAGTGGTTCGCCAAGTTTACCCGCGCCTTCCGAACTTCAATTACTGACGGAGCCGCTGCCGGCGCAATGGGCAGAGGCCGATTCTGACGGCTGGTGAGTGGTCACCCAGTCGTCGTACCTGCCAAGAACTAGGTCCGCAACCATGACAAGACTTGTCCAAGCATGCGGATCATCAGTGCAGTGGTTCTGCACGCTATATTCATCTGCATGCAGGACCTTACTTGACATCGCGAAGATGAACTGAAACACGCTGTCAGCATTACGCCGCAATTGCTCGTTCGTCTTACCGCCGGCCGTCATGTACCTCAGTTTGAAACGTCCCTGTGGAATCTTGGCGAGCAACCCACCGCCTCCTTCAATGTCGTCCAGTTTCATGCCCCACCGCTTTGCTCGGCCCATGACATCGAGGAGGTCGTTCATGCCAACATTGATAAACTTTTTCTCGTCACCGTCGTATAACTTCTCCCAGGCATCTGCCACGACAAGCAACTCAGCCAATCGACGGACCTCAAGCGCGAGCATCAGCTTTGTTGCTTGCGGATCGTCGATACCGCCGTATTCATACCGGTGATTACGTGGATCAGAGCCCTTGATGGTGTTGCGTATGCGGTCGGCGTGGTACTTGGCAACGGTGCGGACGGATTCCATGCTTCTGAGTCAGATGTTGGCTAAGTGCGGGCGACGTACTGCCGCTACCTACGCCCTGGGACGCGCGTAGCAGGCTCAAGTCGGCGCGCACATTGTGCCCACTACAAAACGTTTCCTTTCAGCCTGTTGCCAAAGTTCAACCAACTTCACTGACGACTAAAGACCAACCTGTTGCCGTGGGAGTGAACCCAGCCGTTGAAGCTGGAGAGGTTCCACGGCTGTCACAGTCACTTTGGCGAGCTGGCATTGCAGCTTAAGCAAAGCAACTCGGAGCACGCACCCAGGGCCCGCCTTACCCGGCCAAGTCAACCTCAGCCCCTTCGACAAAAACCTGTCGCACTAGCAACTCAGCATCCATCACCACCAGGTCAGCCCAAGCGCCGGCCTGCAGCACGCCGCGCTCCGCTTGAATACCCAGATACTCCGCCGGATACTGGGACAAACGACGCGAGGCGTCGGCCAGGTCCAGGCCGATGCTGACCAGATTGCGCAAGGCCTGGTCCATGGTGAGGGCGCTGCCGGCCAAGGAGTCACCCAGCACCAGGCGCACGCAGCCAAAGCACTTCATCACCCGCTGCGAACCCAGGGCGTATTCGCCATCGGGCATGCCGGTGGCGGCCGTTGCATCGCTCACGCCGTAGGCTTTTGGGATGCTGCGAAAAGCCGCCCGCAAGGCCCCGGCATGCACATGGTGCAGATCGGGGATCAGCTCGGCAAACTCCGCATGGGCCAGGGCCGCGCCCACCATGCCGGGGTCGCGGTGATTGAGCGGCGTCATGCCGTTGAACAAATGCGTGAAGCCCGCCGCACCGGCCTGCAGCGCGGCCAGGCCGTCTTCATAGGTGCCCGCGCTATGGCCCAGTTGCACCCGTATGCCCAGCTCGCACAGCGCGGGGATCAGGGCCAGATGGCCGCCGACCTCGGGCGCCAGGGTCAGCACCTTGATGGGGGCGATGGCATGCAGGCGCTGCACGCCTGCCAGCGTGGCCTCCACGACCAGGGGCGGCTGCGCACCCAGGCGGCGATGGTTCAAAAAAGGCCCTTCCAGATGCACGCCCAGCACCCGCGCGCCGGCCGGGTCGCGCCGGGCAATGGCGCCGGCCAGACCCTGCAGAGCGCGCTCGATCTCGGGTGCATGGGCCGTCATGGTCGTGCCCAGCATGGCGGTCGTGCCGTGGCGGGCATGGGCGCGCGCCACATGCTGGGCCGCGTCGCCGCCACGCATGATGTCCACGCCCTCGCCGCCATGCACATGCAGATCGATGAAGCCGGGCAGGATGAGCGTGTCGGCGGCCACGCTCGCGTCTTCTTGCAGGCGCTGGATGCGGCCGTGCTCGACGTACAGCCGCCCGCGCAGCCAGCCAGCGGCCGTCAGGATGCGGCCTTGCAATACCTGGGTCTGATTCATGAGAAACAAAACTCCAAAAGACGACCACAGAGACACGGAGACACAGAGAAAAACACAGAGGAATACCAGGAACTCAATTGAATGAACTCTGTGTCTCTGTGGTTGAAATTGAATTCCATGTTTCTCCGCGAACGCAGGGCGCCGCCAGGGGCCTGGGATGTTCATCAGTCGACCACGATCAGCTCGATACCCAGGCGCTGCAGGCCGTCGCGGTACTCGGCGCTGATGCCGGCGTCGGTGATGAGTGTCTGCACCCGCTCCAGGCCGATGATGCGATGCAGGCTGACGCGGCCGAACTTGCTGGAGTCGGTCAGCACAATGGTGCGGCGCGAACGCTCCACCATCTTGCGGTTCAGGCTGGCCTCGCGCTCGCTATGGGTGGTGATGCCGAAGTGCAGATCGAAGCCGTCCACCCCCAGGAATAATTTGTCGAAGTTATAGGTGGCCAGGCTGGCCTCTGCCTGCACGCCCTGGAAGGACTGCGAGGCGCGGCGCAGCACGCCGCCGGTGCTCATCACCTGCACGCCCTCCGCCTGCGCCAGCTCCTCCACGATATTGAGCCCGTTGCTCATCACCGTCAGGTCCTGGGCCGTGCGCAGATAACGCGCCAGCTTGTGGGTGGTGGTGCCGGAGTCGATCAGGATGTTCTCGCCGGCCGAGACCATCTCGGCCGCGCGCACGCCGATGCGCTCCTTCAGCGTGGGATTGAGATGGTCTTTTTCGCGGATGTCCTGCTCGGGCGTGCCGCGCGGGTTGAAAAATGCACCGCCGTAATTACGCGTTAGCAAACCCTGTTGCTCAAAATGGTCGAGGTCGTGACGGATGGTCACGGCCGAGACGCCCAATAGCGGCACCAGGTCCGAGACCTGCACGCTGCCTTGCTCCATCAGGAGTTTGAGCAATTGTTCCCTGCGTTGATTGGTATTCCTCATGCTGCTCTGGTTGACGACCTGAGCCTGCACTGTAGCCCCGATTCCCCCGGCTTTCGGCGGCTGGGCGCTCATGGTTTTCGCTCTCCGCAAGCGCTGGCGTAGCGGGCGATGAGCCGCTCCACCGGATGCAGCAGCAGGGCCTGCGCCTGCAGGGGCAGCGCGCCTTGCAGCACGGCCTCGTACTGCACCGGCATGTGCTGGCTGAGCAGCGGCAGCGGGATGCCGCAGGCATCCAGATTGGCCAGCAGCGCGGCCTGGGCGGCCAGCAACTCGGGCAGGCCCCAGTAGTAGCGACAACGGTCGCTGAGCGAGTAGCGGCGCAGCAAGGCCTGCTGGGCCGGCTGCCCCGTGTAGTACTTCTGCCAATGCCTGGGCTTGGCCAGCATGCAGCGTTCGAGCACGCCGGGCAGGTCGGCGCAACACTCGGGCGGCAGCAGCTCGCGCTCGATGGCGGACAGGGCGAACAAGGCCTCGCGCAGCGCAAAGCTCAGGGCCGGCCCGACCTTGAGGATGGCGAAATGGTCGCGCACCAGCTGGCTCAGCGCGGCCTCGGTCTGGTAGTCGGTGGAATGGGCTTCGAACAGCAGGCCGCCCAGGCCCTGCTCCGCCAGACCGGCCAGCTCGCGGGCGGCCTCGGGCTGGTAATGGAAGATGCGGCTGTGGTCAAAGTCCACCCCCGGCTGCACCACCAGGGCGATGACGCGGGGCCAGGTCTTGCTCAAGGCTCGGGCCTCGAAAGCCTCGCGGTGCACGGCCACCGTGCGCCGGGCCGCGGCCGCGCGGGTGACGGCGATCACATCGGGTTCGCCCAGCTCGCCGCCGGGCACCGGCACCTCGGTGCCGATGACGTAGACGGGCGCGGGGCCAGCCTGCTTGCGGCGAGCATGAGCTTGCTCGGCCACCTCGCAGAGCTCGGCCGAGCGGGCGGCGATCAGCTCGTCCGACAGAACGGCGGGGTCGTCGGCGCAGCGCATGCTGCAGTCCAGATGGATCTTCTCGAAGCCGGCGTCCACATAGGCCGCGATCAGCTCGCGCGCATGGCCCATGGCTTGGTCGGCGGGCAGATGCTGCCAGGCGTTCGGGCCCAGATGGTCGCCGCCCAGGACGACTTGCTCGGGCGCCAGCCCCACCGAGGCCGCCAGCGCCAGCACATGGGCGCGGAACTGCGGCGGCCGCATGCCGGTATAGCCGCCGAACTGATCGACCTGGTTGGAGGTGGCTTCGATCAGCACATGGCCGGCCCGGCGCTGCGCGTGCTTGAGCGCGGCCAGCAAGACCTGCTCATTGGCCGAGCAGACGCTGTAAATACCCAGGGCTTGGCCGGCACGGTGAGCGGCGAGTTGTTGCAGGATCCAGGACATGGCGGTGAGGGTCTTTGGAAGGTTAGGAAGGCAGGGCCAGCAGGGCCGCGCCGCGGCTGCCGCCGGCATCGCCGAAGCGCGGCGGCAGCACCCGCGGCGGCCGGACCTGGGCAAACAGATGCGGCCGCATGGCGGCCGGCAGGCGCTGGTACATCAGCGGCATCTGCGAGAGCCCGCCGCCCAGCACCAGGACCTCGGGGTCCAGCAGCAGCACCAGCTGGGCCAGGCCATAGCCCAGCAGGTCGAAGTAGCAGTCCAGGGTATGGCGGGCGGCGGCGTCGCCGGCCTCGGCCGCGGCGGCAATGGCCGCGGGCTCGCTGACCCGGCCGCTGAAGAACTGATGCAGGCGCCGCATGCCGCTGCCCGAGACATAGGTTTCCAAGCAGCCTTGCAGGCCGCAGCCGCAGGCCACCAGGGGCAGCTGGTAGTGCAGGGCCAGGCGGGCCGGCACGGCCATATGGCCCCACTCGCCCGCCAGGCCCTGGGCGCCGCGCAGCAGGCGCCCGTCGGCACAGAAGCCGCCGCCCGCGCCGGTGCCCAGGATGGCGCCGAACATGCTGCGCGCCTGCGCCGCCGCGCCGCCATAGGCCTCGGACAAGGCGAAGCACTGGCAGTCATTGCCAAAGGCCAGCCGGCGCCCGCCTCGGCCCAGGCGCTTTTCCAGCAGCTCGACCACCGGCTGCTTGTGCAGGCAGGGCACATTGCTGCTGATCTGCAAGCCGGTCTGGCCGTCGCGCAGGCCGGGCAGGCCGATGCCGAGGGGGCAGGCCTGCAGGCCCAGCGCGTCCTCGGCCTCCTGCACCAGCTCGGCCAGCGCCTGCACAAAGGCCGGCAGCTGCTGGGTGGGCGTGGCCACGCGCTTGCGGAACACGGCCTCCATCGCCTGCGGCGCGGACGCCGCCAAGCGGTAGGCCACCAGCTCGATCTTGCTGCCGCCGACGTCGATGCCCAGCAGGGTTTCCTGGCTCATCTCAAGCGCTCTTGAAGGGGTAGATGCTCACGCCCTGCACGACCCGGTTGACGGTGCCGCCAGGGAAGGGATTGTCCGGCGTGCCGCCCAGGGCGACGGCGCGCTGCAGCGCATATTGCTGGGCCAGCAGCAGGCCCAGCAAGCCCTGCCAGGCATCGCCGCCGGCTTGCGCGGGCAGGCCGATATCAGGCTCGCCAAAAGGCGGCAGCGCCGGGCCCAGGGCCAGCACCTCGCCGGCCACGCCGTCGCGCCGCAACTCGTCCAGCAGATCCTGCTGATAACGGCGAGCATGCGCGTCGCTGCTGGCGTAGAGCAACACCAGGGTGTCGGCATTGAGCAGGGACTTGGGGCCATGGCGGAAGCCCAGCGAGCTGTCGGCAAAGGCGACGACGCGGCCGGCCGTCAGCTCCAGCAGCTTGAGCGCGCTTTCCTTGGCGATGGCGGCCATGGGGCCGTCACCCAGGAAGACCACCCGCGGCCGTTCCGCCAAAGCCAGGCCCGCCAGGCGCTCGGCCGTGGCCTGCAGCACTTGCTCGCCTTGCTCGGCCAGCGCCAGCAGGCGCTGCTCGCGCTGCGGCCAGGGCTCGCTAGCAAACACGGTCAAGGCGGCCAGCAGCATGGCGCTGAAGCTGCTGGTCATGGCGAAGCCTTGATCGCAGCTGCCCACGGGCATCAGCAGGTTCAGCGTGTCGGCCTGTTCCCGGCCTTCGCGGTAGAGCGCGCCCTGCTCATTGCAGGTGATGTTGAGAAAACCGCAGCCGCTGACCTGCTCGCGCAGCAGCTGCACGGCGGCCAGGCTCTCGGGGCTGTTGCCGCTGCGCGCGAAGGACACCAGCAGCGTGGGCCGCTCGCGCCGCAGATAAAGCCTGGGATGGCTCAGCAAGCTGGTGGTGGCGATGGCGCGCACCTCGCAAGGCCACTGGTGATTGACCTCGTCCGCCAGCACCTCGCCGATGAAGGCCGAGCTGCCCGCGCCGGTGAAGATGACGAGGCTGTCCGCCGCATGCAGCCAATGCTGCAGGCAGCGGCCGATCTCGCCCTGCTGCGCGGCCAGGCTCGCGGCCAGCTCGCGCCAGATGCGCGGCTGCTGGACGATCTCCGCGGCGGTGTGCAGGCCGCTGAGGGCCTGCCATTGCGCGGGGCTGCGGGTCAGGAGAGGGAGGCTCATGATGGGGTCAGAAGAAAAAGAAATCGAGGAAGAAGGCATGCGGAGGGCGGGCCGGGCTGCTTCAGTGCTGGCCCTGGCCTTGCTTGAGTTGGTCGAGCGCGACGGCGATCAGCAAGATGCCGCCGCGCACCACGTATTGGTAGAAGGCATCGATATTGAGCAGATTCATCGCGTTCTGCACCGTGCCCATGATGAGCACGCCGATCAGCATGCCGAAGATGGAGGCGCGCCCGCCCATCAGCGAGACGCCGCCCAGCACGCAGGCCGAGATGACGTTGAGCTCGAAGCCCTGGGCCGCATTGGGCTGGCCGCTGGTGATGCGCGAGGCCAGGATGATGCCGGCCGCGGCCGCCAGCAGGCCTTGCACCAGAAAGATGGTGATGCGCAGCCGCGCCACCGGAATGCCGGCCAGGCGCGCGGCCTCGGGGTTGCCGCCTATGGCCAGGGTGTTGCGGCCATAGCTCGTGCGATTGAGCAGCAGGCCGAAGACCACAACGCAGGCGCCCATGATCCACACCGGCAGGGGCACGCCGAGCAGGAACTCGCTGCCCAGCACAAAGAAGTCGTCGCGGCCTATGCCCACGGCCTGGCCGCCCGATGTGATGAAGGCCAGGCCGCGCACGATCTCCATGCTGGCCAGCGTGGCGATCAAGGCATTGATGCGCAGCTTGGCGATCAGCAAGCCGTTGGCCAGACCGATCAACGCACCCACGCCCAGCGCCGCCGCCACGCCCAGGGCGATGCTGTTCGTGCTGTTGATGACCACGGCGCAGAGCACGCCGGCCAGGGCCACGGTGGAGCCGATGGAGAGGTCGAAATCACGCGAGGCCAGACAGAAAGTCATGGCGCAGGCCACCATGCCGATCTGCGAGACCGAGAGCGCCAGGCCAATCATGTTCGGCACGCTGAGGAAGTAGTCCACGCTCAGGCTCAGGGCGGTGAACAGGGCCAGAAAGACCAGGGTCAGGCTGTGCTCCTGCAGCAGGAGGTGGAGCCTAGAGGTTTGCGAGTTCGCCATGCTTGTCTGTTGATATTTATTGTTATGCCGCCTGGGCATCTGGAAAGGCCAGCTGCAGCACCGCCGTCTCGCTGGCTTCGGCACGGGCCAGCTCGCCGACGATGGCGCCCTCGCGCATCACCAGCACCCGGTCCGCCAGGCCCAGCACCTCGCTGAGTTCGCTGGAAACCATGATGATGCCGACGCCGCTCTCGGCCAACTCCTGCAGCAGCTCGTAGATCTCGCGCTTGGCGCCCACATCGATGCCGCGGGTGGGCTCGTCGATGATGAGCACCCGCAAGTCCCGCTCGGCCAGCCAGCGCGCCAGAATCACTTTTTGCTGATTGCCGCCCGAGAGGCGCTGCACCTCTTGCTGCGGCCCGGTCGTGCGTATGGCCAGCCGCTGGATGAAGCCCTGGGCCAGGGCGCGCTCCTGCGAAGGCGCGGTGATGAAGCCGCCCAGCCAGCCACCTTGGCGGCGGCAGCTGATATTGATGTTCTCTTCCACCGAGCGGCCGGTGATGATGCCGTCCTCCTTGCGGTCCTCGGGGCATAACATCAAACCCGCCCGGATGCAGGCGCCGATCTCGGGCCGCAAGGCCTGGCCGTCCAGGCGCAGGCTGCCGGCCGTGGCGGCATCGGCACCGAAGATGGCCCGCATCAGCTCGCTGCGGCCAGCGCCCACCAGGCCGAAAAAGCCCAGGATCTCGCCGCGCCGCAGGGCAAATGTGGCGGGCTGCGGCAGCCGCGCGCTGCACAAGCCCTGTACCTCCAGGCGAACAGCGCCGATCGCGCGCGGCCGCCAGCCGTAGACGTCATCGATCTCGCGCCCCACCATGGCGTGCACCAGGTCGGCCCGACTCACTTGCGCCAGGCGCTCAAACTCGGCCACCACCCGGCCATCGCGCAGGACGCTGGCGCTGTCGCAGAGGCTGAAGATCTCGTCCATGCGGTGCGAGACATAGATCAGCACCTTGCCCGCCTCACGCAGCTCACACACCAGGCGGAATAGCTGGTCGGCCTCGCGGTGCGAGAGCGAGCTGGTGGGCTCGTCCAGCGCGATCACCTGCGCCTCGCGCAGCAAGGCCTTGCAGATCTCCACCATCTGGCGCTGGCCGGTGGACAAGTCGCGCAGCTTGGCATTCAGGTCCAGCGTGATGCCCATGGCCTGCAGGCGTTGACTCAGCTCGGCCGCCGCCCGAGCGGGCTGCACAAAACCCCAGCGGCTGGGCATGCGGCCCAGCAAGAGGTTTTCCAGCACCGACATCTCGGGCACGTATTGCAGCTCCTGGTGGATCACGGCGATGCCGCGTTCCAGCGCGTCGGCCGCGCTACCCAGGCGCAAGACCTGGCCCCCTAGCCGCAGCTCGCCGCCATCGGGCGCCAGATCGCCGCTGAGGATTTTCAGCAAGGTGCTCTTGCCCGCACCGTTCTCGCCCATCAAGGCGTGGACGCGGCCGGGGCGCAGCTGCAAGTCCACCCCCGCCAGCGCGCGCACGCCGGGGAAGGACTTGCTGATGCCGCGGAACTCCAGCAAAGCGCTCATGAGAAACAAAACTCCGAAAGACGACCACAGAGACACGGAGACACAGAGAAAAACACAGAGGAATGCAAGGAACTCAATTGAATGACCTCTGTGTCTCTGTGTCTCTGTGGTTGAAATTGAATTCCATGCTTCTCCGCGAACGCCGGGCGCCGCCAGGGGCTTTGGATGCCCATAGTCAAAGGCCCAGGCGGGCGCGCACCTGCTGCAGATTGCTGCGCTCCGCCACCTCGCCGCTGGTCAGCGTCAGCGGCGCGGGGGCCTGGCCGTCCTTGATCCAGCGGTACATGGCCAGGGCCGTGTCATAGCCATGGCGGCGCGGGCTCAGCATCACGGTGGCGACGAAGCCGGTGGGCTCGGCCTTGGCGAACTCATTCGCCGCCGCCGTGCTGCCGCCGATGCCAACGCCGACAAAATTGGCGGCACGCAAGCCCTTGCCCTCGGCGGCCCGCACCGCCCCCAGCACCAACTCGTCGTTAGGGCCAAAGGCGATCCAGTGCTTGAACTGGGGCTTTTGCGTCAACACGATGGCGCTGGCGTTGAAGGCGTTCTCCACATCGGCCTTGGGCGCGGGCGCGCTGAAGATCTGCGCGGCCGGCAGGCCGGCCTGGCTCAGCACGGCGCTGGCGCCATCGGTGCGTTCCTTGGCGGTGGCGAGTTGGTCGTAGCTGACGCGCAGGGCGGCCACATCCTTCAGCGCCCAGCCGCGCTTCTTGATCTCGGCCAGCAAGGCCTGGCCGACCTGCTCGCCGATGGCGCGGGCCGACACGCCCACATAAGGCACTTGTTCCATCACCTGGCCGGCGCCGTTGACGAGGCGGTCGTCCACCGTCAGCAGCTTGAGCCCCGCCTGGCGGGCCCGCGCCACCAGGGCCGGGCCCAGCTTCACATCGGGCACGCAGACCACCAGGCCCTGGGCGCGCTGAGCGGCCAGATTGTCGATGGCGGCCAGCAGGCGGTCGCCATCGGGCGCGGCGATCTTGATCAGCTTGAAGCCATGCTCTTTGGCAGCGGCCTCGGCAAAGCGCCACTCGTCCTGGAACCAGGCCTCCTCCGCCTGCTTGATCACAAAGCCGATCTTGATCTCGGGGGCCGCCCAGGCCGGCGTGGCCGCCAGGCCCAGCCAAGCGCCCAGGCCGGCCGCCAGGGAAGCCGAAACCGCTGTCTTGATGAAAAAGCGCCGCATCGCATGTCTCCTCTTGGGTGTTTTTAGCTCGCGCATTCGGTTCAAAAGCACAGCCAGGGCTTGCTCTCGGGAAATGAAATGACTTCAGCGAGGGCAAGTCTAACAACACAAGGCAACGAAAGACAAGCGAACTTTCGTTTTCCATTCTTTTGATTTTTTCTCTCAGTGTTTTCACTAAATACTTTTTTCTTTGTTTCGTATGCACAATGAATTTTCGTAAAACAAGCATGAATCTCCTTGATTTCGCTCGTAAATCGGCTAAATCGAAAGATATTTTCTGTAATCGCCGAGAAACGAAAGAAATTCCGGCGACACAAACCCAGACAAGCAGGGCCGGCGCGCGCCATGCGTCCGGCCCGGACTGGAGAGGACTTCAAGACATGAGCAAGAAACGCAAGCAAGGCCGGCCGCTGGGTTTGGGGAGCCTGCTGCTCCTGGCGGGCAGCCTGGCCCTGAGCGGCGGCACGGCCCAGGCGGCGGCCGTGGGCAATCTGCGCGAACTCAAGGCCGTGGGCGAGGCGGCCAGCCCGGGCAAGCCGGCGGCCTCGCCCCAGTGGGAGCTGCGCAGCGATGCGCAGACCCTGATACGCATCCGCTTGCTGAACAAGTCCATGTTCCGCATCTGGGCCGGCGCCAAGGGCAAGCTCAGCGAGCCCGGCAACAAGGCCGCCGCCATCGTGGAGCAGGAGCCCAGCGGCTGGGTGGATCACCAGATGAGCGATGCGGGCGACCACCACCTGCTGCGCACCGAGGAATTCGCCCTGCGCATCTACAAAAAGCCGCTGCGCTTCGAGCTTTACAGGGCCGACAACCGCCAGCCCCTGTGGCAAGAGACCCAGGGCCTGGACCTGACGGCCAAGCTCAGCGTGCAGACCCTGGCCAGCGACAAGGCCGAGCGCTTCTTCGGCGGCGGCCAGCAGAACGGTGCCTTCGAGTTCAAGGGCAAGCAGCTGGAGGTGTCCTACTCCGGCGGCTGGGAGGAAGGCGACCGGCCCAGCCCCGCGCCCTTTTTGATGAGCTCGCGCGGCTGGGGCGTCTTGCGCAATAGCTGGGCCGACGGCAGCTACGACTTGCGCGACGAGCGCCAGATCACCCTGGCCCACCAGGAGGGCCGCTTCGACGCCTACTACTTTGTGGGCCCCACGATACGCGAGGTGCTGGCCGGCTACACCTTGCTGACCGGCCGCGCCCGCCTGCTGCCGCGCTGGGCCTATGAGTACGGCGACGCCGACTGCTACAACGATGGCGATAACGCCAAGAAGCCCGGCACCGTGCCGCCGGACTGGAGCGACGGCCCGACGGGCAAGACGCCCGATGTGATCGAGTCCGTGGCCAAGAAGTACCGCGAGCACGATATGCCCGGCGGCTGGATCCTGCCCAATGACGGCTATGGCTGCGGCTACACGAATCTGCCCGAGGTGGTGCAAGGCCTGGCCAAGTACGGCTTCAAGACC
Organism: Roseateles oligotrophus; assembly: GCF_014204525.1. Lineage (GTDB taxonomy): Bacteria > Pseudomonadota > Gammaproteobacteria > Burkholderiales > Burkholderiaceae_C > Paucibacter_A > Paucibacter_A oligotrophus_A. The sequence continues at coordinate 32,685 of NZ_JACHLP010000006.1, read as the reverse complement.
GGGCTGTGGACCGAGAACGGCGTCGACAAGATCAAGTGGGAGGTCGGCACGGCCGGCAGCCGCGCGCAAAAGCTGGACGTGGCCTGGACGGGCGCGGGCTACCAGCACTCGCTGGACGCCAACCAGGCCGCCTACCAGGGCATTCTGGACAACTCCGACGCCCGCCCCTTTTTGTGGACCGTGATGGGCTGGGCCGGCACCCAGCGCTATGCCGTGACCTGGACGGGCGACCAGAGCAGCAGCTGGGACTACATCCGCTGGCACATCCCCACCCTGATAGGTTCGGGCCTGTCGGGCCAGGCCTATGCCACCGGCGATGTGGACGCCATCTTCGGCGGCAGCCCCGAGACCTTCACCCGCGATCTGCAGTGGAAGACGTTCACCCCCGTGCTGATGGGCATGTCCGGCTGGGCGGCGCAGGCGCGCAAACACCCCTGGGCTTATGAGGAGCCCTATCGCAGCATCAACCGCAAATACCTGAAGCTGAAGCTGCGCCTGACACCGTATATGTACGGACTGGCACGCGAGGCCGAGCAAAGCGGCGCGCCCCTGGTGCGCGGCCTGATGTGGGACCACGCCGGCGACGCCAGCGCCCTGAGCGAGGCGCACAAATACCAGTTCCTGCTGGGCCGCGATCTGCTGGTGGCCCCGGTCTACCGCAGCCAGGCGGCCAGCCAGGGCTGGCGCAAGGACATCCATCTGCCCGAGGGCCTGTGGTTCGACTACTGGGACGGCCGCCAGCTGCGCGCCGGCAAGGACGGCCAGCGCCTGGATCTGCAGGTGACGCTGGACAAGCTGCCGGTGTTTGTGCGCGCCGGCGCCATCCTGCCCCTGTACCCCGAGGTGCTGTACGACGGCGAGAAGCCCAAGGACACGCTGACCCTGGACCTCTACCCCAGCGGCATATCGCAGTACACGCTTTACGAGGACGACGGCAGCAGCCGCCGCTACAAGGAGGGGGAATTCAGCCAGCAGGAGATCCGCATGCAGGCGCCCGCCCAGGGCGCGGGCGATGTGCGGGTGGAGATTGCTGCCGTGAATGGAAGTTATGCCGGCCAGGAGACCAGGCGCAGCTATGCCCTGCAAGTGCATGCCCGTACGCGGCCGCAGGCGGTGGAGTTGGGGGGCCAGGTCCTGTCAGAACTGAAAGATTCAGCGGCTTTCGCCGCGGCCGAGAGCGGCTGGTTCTTTGATGCGGCGGACCGCTACGGCACGGTGCAGGTGAAGATCGCCAAGCAGGACATCCGCCAAGCCCTGTCTTTTGTGATCCGCATCGCGGCCGACGCGGTGCTGGCCGAGGGCGCGGGCTTCCCGGCCGCGCCGCTGCTGGGCCGCGAGGTGGCGGCGGACAGCCTGCTGGTTGTTGCCCGCCCGGCAGAAGAGCCCGGCCATCCGCTGGAGAACGCCTTCGACGGCAAGCCCGACACCTGGTTCCGCAGCAGCCGCAACCAGGCCCAGAAGACCGGGCCGCATGAATGGGTGCTGGGCCTGGGCGAGCGCCGCATGATCGATGGCATCGAGCTGGCGCCGCGCAATGACCAGCACTGGAAGCACGGCCAGATCCGCGATTACGAGATCTTTCTTGCCGACAATATGGGCGACTGGGGCGCGCCCGTGCATCGCGGCCAACTCAAGCTGCAGCAGGGCTTGCAGCAGATCGCCTTCAAGGCCGCGGCCGGCCGCCTGCTGCGCTTCCGCGTGCTGAGTGTGCACAAGCCCGACGAAGAAGCTGACGCAGCGGCGCAAGACCCCATGGTCACGGCCAATCAAAAGGGCGAGAAGGGCGATGAGGCCCCGGTGGCCAAGGCCTTCAACGCCTTCACACCGGCCGAGGTGCCGCCCATCGTGCTGAGCGAGTTCCGCGTGCTGGAGCAGCGCCAGCCGGCCCAGGCCGAAGAGCAGCAGCACTACCTCTCCGACCTGCCCGCCCTGCCCGCCGGCTTTGCCAAGGACAGGCCGGCCAGCGCCGGCCCCGGATCCCAAGCCGAAATGCGCATGAACGGCCTGCAGTTCCGCAAAGGCCTGGGCAGCAAGCCCGGCGCCAAGCTAATGCTGCAGCTGAGCGGTGGCTGGAGCCGCTTCCGCGCCGATGTGGGCATCGACGACAGCTGCCGCGGCGACAAGCGCGGCATGGAGTTCCAGGTCTGGGGCGATGGCCGCCTGCTCTACAGCAGCGGCCTGGTGCAAGCCCCGGCCGTCGTCAAACCCGAGCTCGATGTGCGCGGCCTGCAATTGCTGGAGCTGCGCAGCCTGGGTGCCGGCCCCGGCCGGGCCAGCGCTGCCTGCGGCAACTGGGCCAATGCCTCGCTGCTGGGCGCTATGGGTGCTCGCCTGAGTCCCAGCCGCCAACGCTAAGTCCCCCAAAAAACTTCCCCCAACAGGAGATCAACGCGATGAAAAGAAAACTGAACAAGCTGGCCACCCTGCTGACGCTGGCGGGCCTGAGCAGCGGCATCCATGCGGCCGAGGCCGAGAAGCTGGACCGGGTGGAAGTCACCGGCTCCAGCATCAAGCGCATCAATGCGGAGACGGCCTCGCCGGTGCAGATCATTGACGCCAAGCAGATCGAGAACATGGGCGCGCGCACCCTGCTGCAGGTGCTGGACAACCTGCCCGCGGCCCGCCCGGCCCAGCAGCAGGACTTCCGCTCCATGTTCACCGGCTCCGACGGCGCCTCCTCGGCCAATCTGCGCGGCCTGGGTGCACAGGGCACGCTGGTGCTGCTGAACGGCCGCCGCCTGTCCTACTATGGCGCGCCCATGGGCTTCCAGACCATGTTCGTCAACATCGACGCCATTCCGACCGCCGCCATCGAGCGCATGGAGGTGCTGACCGACGGCGCCTCGGCCGTCTATGGCTCGGACGCGGTGGCCGGCGTCATCAACGTCATCACCAAAAAGGGCTACGAGGGCCTGGAGCTGCGCGCCAGCACAGACCGCTCGTCCCAGCTGAAGTCCTACGGCGAACACCAGGCCAGCCTGCTGTTCGGCAAGGGTGATCTGGCGCGCGATGGCTGGAGCGTCTACGGCTCGCTCAACCACTACAAGCGCGACCGCATCTCCCTGGCCGACACCTATGACAAGCGGCCCGAGCAGTTTTACGCCAACAACCCGAACTACATCACCAATATGCGCATCGGCGTCGGCAGCGAGCCGGCCGTGCTGAACCCGGGCACGCTGTTCGTCATCGACGCGGCCAACAAGAATGCGATCACGCGCCGCGCCGTGGCCGGCTGCACCAGCGCCATCCCCACCTCGGGCGGCACGAGCTGCGTCTGGAACACCCTGCCTTATGCGCTGGACACCGGCCCCAGCTCCACGCGCAGCACCGGTTATCTGAATGGCCGCCTGAAACTGGGCGGCGACTGGGAGGGCTTTGCCGAGCTCACCTACACCCATATCGATATGCGCGGCAAGAACGGCCCGCGCAGTTTCAGCTCCACCACCGGCAACCCGTCGAGCTGGTACTCGCGCAACACCGGCGCGACGCTGAACACCTTCAAGATTCCCTTCCTCGGGCCCAACAACGTCTATGTGAAGGCGAATCTGGACGCCGACATGGCCGCCCAAATGGGCGGTGCGGCCGGCCTGAGCTATCTGCTGCAGGACGCCGGCGACCACTTCGGCCAGCGCAATACCGATGACAACTACCGCGCCCTGGCCGGCGTGCGTGGCAGCCTCTTCGGCGACTGGGACTTCGAGAGCGCACTCAGCGTGGCCGGCAGCCACTCCACGCTGTACCAGACCATCAATGTCAATCTGAAGGGCTTCGAGAAGGCCTTCGGCCCCTTCACCAAGGACCCGGTCACGGGCCGCAGCTATATCGCCGACAAGCCGGCCTACCAGTTCGGCGTCATCAACGAGGCCAATGCGGCCCTGATCCGCGAGGCCTACCCGACTTTCGACATCCAGTCCTGGACCCAGCTCGTCAGCTGGGACGCCAAGGTCGAGGGCGCACTGGGCCGGCTGCCCGGCGGCGAGGTGCGCGCCGCCTTCGGTGTGAACCTGCAGCACGAGAGCTTTTACACGCCGGGCAATGCCGACGCTGCCAACGGACTCATCACCCAGCAGGGCGGCTCCTGGTTTGACGGCAAACGCACCGTGGCCGCCCTGTTCGGCGAAACCATCGTGCCCATCACCAGGACGCTGGAACTGAACGCCGCCGCACGCCTGGACAAATACCCCGACTTCAAGGCCAATCTGGCGCCCAAGCTCGGCCTGAAGTGGCGCGCCCTCCCCGAGCTGCTGCTGCGCGGCACCTACTCCGAGGGCTTCCGTGCGCCCAGCTTGGCGGAGGCCGGCCAGGGCGGCATCTACGCCCAGTTCGGCGGCATCCAGGACAAGCTGCGCTGCGACGAAACCAATGCCATCGCAGACCTGCTCAAGCGATCCAAGACGGCTACCGATGTGGACCTCGGCAAGACCCTGAGCAACTCCGACTGCAACCGCACCATCGGCGGCCTGACGCCCCCCAACCCCAAGCTCACACCCGAGACGGCCAAGATCTCCACCCTGGGCCTGGTGTTCGAACCCTGGAAGGACGTGAGCCTGTCGCTGGACTACTGGTTCATCTACCGCCGCGACGAGATCATCCGCCAGGACCCCAGCGAGCTGCTGCGCAAGCTGGCGGAAATCTACGGCCCGACGCTGAGCGGTGCCGCCCAGGTCACGCGCTTCCCCGTCTCCGACAGCGACCGCGGCAACCTCGCCGCACTGGCCGCGATGTGCGCCAACCCGGCCAATGCCGGCATCTGCCCGGCCGTGCTACCGGGCTATTCGGTGGGCAATATCGCCGGCCTGCGGACCAGCTACCTCAACCGCGGCCGCACCCTGGTCGATGGCTTCGACATCGACGCGCGCAGCAAGCATTCGCTGGGCGAGTGGGGCAAGCTGGGCCTGGGCGCCACCCTGTCCATCCGCAAGCGGGAGATCTACAACTACGAGGACGGCGAGGGCTTCACCCACAACTATGTGGGCTATCACGGCTCGCCCAAGCTGCGCGCAACGCTGAATGCCGACTGGAGCTACGGCAATCTTGTCAGCAATCTGTTCGTCAACTACACCGGCAAGACCAAATGGGCGAATGACAAGGCCGACGAGGAAAACAACAACCCCGAGACCTGCACGGCGGCCGATGTGGCCTTGCCGGCCAATCTGTGCGGCGGCGTGCCGGCCTACTACACGGTCAACCTCGGCTTCAACTGGAAGCCGATGAAGCACCTCGACCTGGGCCTGAACATCAAAAACCTGCTCAACCGCAAGCCCTACTACGACCCGAACGGCTGGGAGGGCTATGACCACAGCCAGAACCTGTTCGGCCGCAGCTACAGCTTGTCGGCAAGCTACAAGTTCTGGTAAGCCACAAGCCTCTTGTATCCAGCGCATGAGGGGCGCTTTCAAGCCCCCTCCTGCAAAACCTTTCGTTCGTCTGAATCTGGCCGTGCTCGCAGTTTCAAACTGCAGTCCAGACCCTGGTCAAGTTCAAGCACAAGCTCCGGTGTCACAAGCACCAACAGCGTCATGCGACTCCTCGATTTGCGCCAATGCCCAACAACTGCTCTGAATCTGTACCGGGGCCCGGTTTCCCCAAGCCCTCATCGCCTCATGCCCGCCGGGGTTGCCCGAGGCTTGTCAAGGAAAAGGAAGGAGATAGTCATGCATGATTTTCAATTTCGACTCCAGCTCAAACGCCTTGCCTGGGGCTTGACCCTAAGCGGTTCGTTATGCCTTTTGAGCATCAGCGGTGCACAAGCTGCACCTGCAGCAGCAGCAGCAGTGACCAAGGCCACTGCGCCCGTCGTCGCCCTCTCGGGCAATGCCTTCATCACCCGCGCCGGGGCCGACGCACCGGAGTGGATTGACGATGCCCGGGGCTTGATGGACTGGAGCGACCCGCAGACCGTCATCAGCAGCTATGTGCGCGTGGCTCAAGCCGGCAAGTTCAATATCACGCTGCGCGGCAGCCCGCCTCCGGGCAGCATCAGCGATGTGAAGGTCACGGCATTGGGCAAGAGCTTCACGATCCGGATGAACTCGGGCGCCAAACAGTTCAGCAGCCTGGCCACGGTGGACGTCGCCGCCCCGGGCTATGTACGCATCGATGTGCAAGGCATCAACCGGACCGGCCCGCAGTTCGGCACCCTGAGCGACATCGTCTTGAACGGCACGGCCACGCCGGGCCTGGTCTTCGCCAATGACCCCAGCAATTTCTACTGGTCGCGGCGCGGGCCTTCGGTGCATCTGGGCTTCAATGTGCCGGCCAATACCGAGTACTTCTACAGCGAGCTGACCGTGCCGCAGGGCGAGGATGCGCTGGGCTCCTACTTCATGAGCAATGGCAACTCCGAAAGCTATATGGGCATCCAGGTCGTTGCGCCGGATGAGCGCTGGGTGCTGTTCTCGGTCTGGGATCCTGCCACCGGTGCCACCCGTCTGCTCAGCAAGGGCCCCAATGTCATCGTCAACAATTTTGGCGGGGAAGGCACGGGCGGGCAGTCCCATCTGGTCTACCCCTGGGTGGCGGGCAATACCTATAAATTCATCACCCGCGTGCGGCCCGATGGCCTGGGCGCCACCAACTACTCCGCCTGGTTCTTCGCGCCGGAAGACGGCCGCTGGCACTTCATCGCCACCTGGCACCGGGAGAACACCACGACCTGGATGAAGGGCGTCTACTCCTTTGTGGAGAACTTCAATGTGGACAAGGGCTATCTGGGCCGCCGCGCGCTGTTTGGCCAGCAATGGGCGGTCAGCAGCAGCGGCGTCTGGACCGAGCTCAACAAGGCCTGGTACGACACCGACCCCACCGGCGACAACAAGCAACGCCTGGACTTTGCCGGCGGCCTGGATGCTGGCAGCGGGCAGTTCTTCTTGCGCATGGGTGGCTTCTTCAACGAAACCGTGCCCGCGCGCCAGAACTTCATACGCCCACTGACCGGCCGCAGGCCCGCGCTGGATCTGAACACCCTGCCCTGAGCCGGCCCCACACAACTCCTGCTTTTCTGAGGTCAATATGAAAGCTATTCCGAACACACGCACCGGCGCACTGCTTGGCGGCCTGGCCTTACTCCTGGCCATGGCCAGCGCCAGCGCCCGGGCCGACAGCCTGGTGGTCGACGTCACGGGCATCGCCAGCCGGGACCTGCTGGGCTCCAGCGCCAACACCGTGCTGAGCTTCAATATCGGCGCCGGCAGCCATGTGACGGGCCTGAGCTGGGATGTGACGCTGCAGGCGCTGGCCCCGAGCTGGCTGTCCGAGATGCAGCTGAGCTTCTCGGGCTCGGACGCGTCCGGCCCCGGCGTGCTCTTCACACCCGGCCTGGGCAGCGATCAATCGGGAAGCGCGCAGTTCAGCGGGCAGTCCAGTTGGACGGCGCAGGGCCTGGACTTCAGGGTCGGCACCGACGGCGTGCTGCGCCTGGAGTTCAGCGAGGCCGCCGCGGACGGCCTGACCCCCGACGGCATCTGGAAGTCCGGCCATCTCCACCTGGACTATGCCGCCGCCGTGCCCGAGCCCGCCAGCTACGGTTTGATGGGCCTGGGCCTGTTGCTGCTCCTGGGCTTGCAGCAACGCCAGGCACGCAAGGACTGAGCGCGCACGCTCGTGGGCGAATGCTCTTTCGCGGGCGCAGTCCAGGGCTGAGAATCCAGGGCCGGACGCAAGGCCAGCTCCTGCTTGCGTCCGCCCTCGGCGGCTCAGCCCCCGCGTTCGCCAGACGCCAACCCAAGTCCACCGGACTTGTACTTTTGAATCGAGATGATGAAACGTAGAAGCTTTCTTTCCTCCGGTGCCGCGCTGGGCACGCTTGCATCGCTGACGGCCGGGGGCCTGAGCCGCCCCGCCCTCGCGGCCGGCCGCGACCGCCTGCGCCTGGGCCTGATAGGCACGGGCATGCGGGGTCAGGTCTTGCTACGCGAGCTGCTGCGCCGCGAGGACGTCGAGGTGGTGGCCCTGTGCGATATCGAGCCCATCATGCTGGGCCGGGCCCTGGCCATGACCGAAAAAGCCGACAAGCCCAGGCCGCAAAGCTATGGCCAGTCCGGCGACAAGCTGGCCTACCGCAAGCTGCTGGAGCAAAAAGGCCTGGACGGCGTCATCATCGCCACCCCCTGGGAGCTGCATGCGCCCATGGCGATCGACGCGATGAATGCCAAGGTGGCGGTGGGCTGCGAGGTGGTGGCCGGCATCACCCTGCAAGACCACTGGGATGTGCTGCGCACTCAGCAGCGCAGCGGCACGCCTTATATGCTGCTGGAGAACGTCTGCTACCGCCGCGATGTGATGGCCGTGCTGCAGATGGTGCGGGCCGGCCTGTTCGGTGAGCTGGTCCATCTGCAAGGCGGCTACCAGCATGATCTGCGCGCGGTGAAGTTCAACTCGGGCGATCCGAGCAAGCCTTACGGCGGCGGCGTGGAGATCGGCGACAAGGCCTGGTCGGAAGCCCGCTGGCGCACCGAGCATTCGGTGCAGCGCAATGGCGAGCTCTACCCCAGCCATGGCATCGGCCCCTGCGCGATGTTCACCAATATCCACCGCGGCAATCGCTTCACCCACATCAATGCCTTCGCCAGCAAGGCACGCGGCCTGCAGGACTATGTGGGCAGGAAGATGAGCGCCAAGGACCACCCCAATGCCAAGCTGAAGTACAAGCTGGGCGATGTGGTCACCACCACCCTGGCCTGCGAGAACGGCGAGACCATTCTGCTGCAGCACGACACCTCGCTGCCCCGGCCTTACTCCCTGGGCTTCCGGGTGCAGGGCACGGACGGGCTGTGGATGGACCTGAACCACTCGGTGCATATCGAGGGCCTCAGCAAGCCCCACGAATGGGAGGACTTCAAGCGCTATCAGGACAAATTCGACCACCCCTTGTGGAAGAAATACGCCTCGGCAGCGGAGGGCGCCGGCCATGGCGGCATGGACTATTTCGTCATCCACGCCTTTGTCGAGGCCTTGAAGGCCGAGGCCCCCATGCCCATCGACGTCTACGACGCCGTGGCCTGGAGCGCCATCACGCCGCTGTCGGAGCAGTCCATCGCCGAGGGCTTCAAGACCCTGCCCTTCCCCGACTTCACCGAAGGCCTGTGGAAGAGCCGCAAGCCCATCTTCGCCTTCGGGGACAAGTACTGAGTCAGCCCGGGGCGCATCAGGTCTTGCGGCCCGGCTCGCGGGACAGGATGCTGCTGACCAGCTTGCCCAGCTCCTGCGAGGTGTTTTGCTTTTCCAGCAGCTCGCGCACGCCCGAGTCCTTGGCATGCTGGCGCAGTTCGTCGGTGATGAAGCCCGAGCTGATCACCACCGGCATATCGGGCCGGATGCGCGCCATTTCCTGGGCCAGATCCAGCCCGGAACAATCGGGCATATTGAAGTCGGTGACAACGAAATCGAAGTCGTTGGGATGCTCACGCACGGTGGCAATCGCTCGCAAGGCGTCCTGAAAGACACTGACGCGGAAACCCGCGCGCTCCAGCATGCGCTCGACCATCAGAATCATGGTCTCGTCGTCATCGACATAGATCACATGCTCGCCATGGCCACGCGAGCTCTCCGGCGCCTCGGCCGCGATGGGCAGGCTGAGCTTTTGTTCAACCCCAGGCAGATAGAGATGGAAGGTGCTGCCCTGGCCCGGTGCGCTGTCCACCGTGATCGCCCCCTTGTGCGCAATGGCGATGCCATGCGCGACGGCCAGGCCCAAGCCCGTCCCCTTGCCCACCGGTTTGGTGGTGAAGAAGGGCTCGAAGATTCGCTCCCGCACAGCGGCCTCCATGCCTTGGCCGTTGTCCTCGACCCAGAGATGGGCGTAAGGCCCCGACGCCGCGAGATTCAAGCGTTTGGCATCGGCATCGCTGAGCAAGGCGCGCGCCAGGCCAATCTTGATCAAGCCACTGCCCTCGCGCAGCGCGTGCCAGGCATTGGTGCACAAATTCATCAGCACCTGCTGCAGCTGGGTGGCATCGGCGTGCACAAACAGGGCGCGGTCCTGGAGTGCCAGATGGATCTCCACCCCGGCCGGGACGGTGGCGCGCAGCATCCGGTATGTTTCTTCCACCACAAGGTGCAGGGCCTGGGTCGCCAGATGCTGGGGCTCGTGCCGGCTGAAGGTCAGGATCTGGCGCACCAGATCACGGGCCCGCACCCCGGACTTGTGGATCTCCTCCAGATACTGCAAGGACTGCTTGCGGCGCCCGTTCCAGGCCGGCTCCGGTGCGGCGGTGCTTGGCAGGGGCGACGTTGGCGGCTCCATCGCCAGCTCCAGCCTTGCCAGCTCGATATTGCCCAGCATGGAGCCCAGGATGTTGTTGAAGTCGTGCGCGATGCCACCGGCAAGCGTGCCTATGGATTCCATTTTCTGCACCTGGCGCAGCTGCTGTTCGTAGCGCTGCAACTCGGCCTCGGTCTCCTTGCGCGCCGAGATATCGGTCATGACGGCCCGCACCATGGATTTGCCCTGAGCCGCCGTCACATGCACGCAGTCCAACTGCGCGTAAAACATGCTGCCGCCGTCCACCAGCAGCTGCAGCTCAAGCCGCAGGCGCTCGCCCCGCCCCAGCACTTGCGCGAACTGCGTCGCCCATTGGGCCCGGCTGGCGGGCGCCACAAATTCGGCAAACTGCGCGCCTCTCAGGCGTTCGCGCCGATTACCCAGCAAGGTGGCGCAGGTCAGGTTCAGCTGGGCAATGCAGCCGTCTTGATCCAGCGTTAGGTAACCAACCGGCGCGAAGTTATAGAGGTCCATATAGCGGTCGCGCGACAGCTTGAGATCATTCAAGGCCTGGCGATGCTTGGCGCGTATCGCGGCCTGTTCGAGCTCGCGCTCCATGGCGGGCGCCAGGCGGGTCAGGTTCTGCTTCATCACATAGTCGCTCGCGCCTGCCTTCATCGCGGCGACCGCGGTTTCCTCACCGATGAGGCCGGAAACAAAGATGAAGGGGATGTCCAGGTCCGCGGTGCGGAAAATATTCAGCGCTTCGATCCCGCTGAAATGCGGCATGCTGAAATCGGCCAGCAAGGCGTCCCAGCGCTCCAGTTCCAGGGCGGCACGCAAGCCCGATGCATCTTGCACACGCCGAAAACGCGGGGCAAACCCGCCCCGGCGCAAGGCCAGGATGGACAGGCGCGCATCGTCCTCGCTGTCCTCCACCAGCAATATTTTGAGGTCGCGGCTCACAGCAGTCCTCCTCGTTCGGGCTGCTGGTTGATCGCCATCCAGTAAATGCCCAAGACCTTGACCGCCTCGACAAACTCGGTGAAGTCCACCGGCTTGCGCACATAACTATTGGCCCCCAGGGAATAGCCGGACAGCAGATCCTGCTCCTCCTTGGACGAGGTCAGAATCACCACCGGCAGCAGCTGGGTGCGCGGGTCCGCGCGGATCGCCTTCAAGACACCGAGCCCGTCCAGCTTGGGCAGCTTAAGGTCCAGGATGACCAGGGTGGGTAGAGGCGCCTCGGCCCTGCCGGCATGCTCGCCCCGGGCAAGCAGAAAATCCAAGGCCTCCACCCCATCGCGGGCCACTACCACCGGATTGAACAAATGGCTGCGCTTGAAAGCGCGCAGGGTCAGGGCCACGTCATCGGGGTTGTCTTCAACCAGCAAGATGTTCTTGTCCATTGTGTGCGTCCACGGCAGTCGTTAGGGTGAAAAAGAACGTGGCGCCAAGCCCGGGACGGGCCTGGGCCCAGATCCGGCCGCCATGGCGGGCAAAAATGCGCTGGACGATGGCCAGCCCGATGCCGGTGCCGGCAAAGTCGTTCTCGTGATGCAGGCGCTGGAAGGCACCAAAGAGCCGGTCCGCATAATTCATGTCGAAGCCCACGCCGTTGTCGGCCACATAGCAGACCATGCCCTCGGCCTGCTGCCGCACGCCCACCCGGATGAGGGCTTGCGCGGCCTTGCCGGTGAACTTCCAGGCGTTCTGCAGCAGGTTCTGCATGGCGATCTGAATCAAGGCCCTGTCGGCATGCAGGCAGATGCCGTCTTCGATTTCCCAGCGCACCTGACGCTGCGGCTCCTGCTGACTCAGCGAGTCGGCGATCTCCTGCGCGATCTCGCTCAGGCTGACCTTGCGCAGCGACAACTCGGCACGCGTCACCCGCGACAGGCCCAGCAGTTCGTCGATCAAACGGCCCATGCGCTGGCTGGCCGCGCGTATGCGCTGCAGATAGTCGCGACCCTCGGCGTCAAATTTTTCGCCGTAATCCTCCAGTAGGGCCAGCGAGAAGCCGTCCATGCTGCGCAAAGGCCCGCGCAAATCATGCGAGACCGAATAGCTGAAGGCCTCCATCTCCCGGTTCAAGGCGGCCAGCTCGTGGTTGCTGCGTTCGACCCGCCCAAACGACTCCCGCAAGGCCCGGGTCATCGCATCGAAATAGGCCGCCATGCGACCGACTTCGTTGTGAGCGGAGATCTTCAACTGGTAGTCCCAATTGCCTTCGGCCACCTCGCGTGTGGCCTGCTCCAATTGGCTCAAGGGCAGCAGCAGGCCGCGGCTGATCAGCCAGGCCGCCGCCAGGGCCAGGCCGGCCAGCAGGCTGAGGCCGATGGCGATGACCAGCACAACGCGTTCCTGCGCCTGGTTGATACGTTCGGTGGCAAAGTCGCCCAGGCGCATGGCGTCCATCACGCTCTCCTGCTGCCCGATCAGCAGGCGGCTGGCCAACTGAGCCTCGAAGCGGCGGGTCAAGTCACTGCCCACCAAACCATCCTGCAAATCCTGCCGCGCGGGGCCTAACTCGGCAAACAGCTGGTGCGTGGTCTCGCTGCGCTTGCGCAAGGCGGCCAGGCATTCGGCAGCTTCGGTGGAGGGAAAAGACGCCACCTCCAATGAGCGCGCCAGCCTTTGCGCGACTTGGGCCTCTTGCTGGCGGGCGCGCTCCTGCCTATGCAAGATGTATTCGAAGGTCACCAGGCGAAGATCGCTCAGCGCATGCGAGATCTCGCCGACCTGGTGCCGCTGCGCCTGCGCCTCGTCAACCTCGATGTCCGCGCGCCAGATCATCAGGGCAATCGCCCCAACGGTCAGCAGCGCGACCGTGGTGGCGAGTTTGACCTTGGTGCTGATTTGCATAGCGGGCAAGGCGATCAATGGACCACGGTGACACGCTCGGGCTCAACGGCCAGCAAGGCATCGAGATACAGGTGGGCGAGGAAATTGGGCTGCGGCTGGGGCTCGGCATAGCCCTTGGCCTGCGCCCAGCGAGCCTCGTCCTCCAGCGTGATCAGCTGAGGCTGCAAGAGATCCACACGGAACACCTGCTCCCGCCAGCCCAGCTCCAGCGTGGCGGGCTCGACCCCTAGTTGCTGCGCCACCAAGAGCCGCGCTTGCGCAGGCTGCTCCCGCAAAAACTCCTCGGCCAGCAAGAGCGCCCGCATCAGCTTTTCCATCGCCCGCGGCCGCTGCTGCAGCAAAGCCTTACCGCCCGCCAAAACATAGGTCGAGGTGTAGGCATTGGGCTCCAGCAGGCTCAAACCATTGCTGTTCAAGGCTTGCTGAGCGAGTGCGCGGGACGGCTGCCAGGCAGCGATCGCATCGAGTTCGCCCGTGACCAGGTTTTGAACAAGCCTGTCGGGCGGCAGATCGACCAGATGCATGGCGCCTGGCTCCAGCTGATAGCGGGTCAGAAAGGCCGACAGGAAATACTCTCCGCTGGTCCCCAGGGTTAGCCCAATCCGCTTGCCGACCAGATCGGCTGGCCCCTGGATACGCCGGTCACGCCTGGCCACCACCGCCATATCGTTGCTGGAGCTGGAGATGGCGGCCAGCATCGCCAGGGGCTGACCCTTCATGACCTGAATCACAAAGGGCAGCTCGGCCGCCGCCGCCAGATCGACCCCGCCTCGAACCAGTTGCTCAAGCGCCAGCTTGCCATGCGTGACCTGCACCGTTTGGATCTCCAGTCCGGCAGCGGCGAAGAAGCCTCTGGCACGGGCCAGATGAAGCAACGTCGCATGAGGCGTGTTCGGAACCGCGATGCTGAGCCGCTCCAAGGGCAGCGCCGGCGAGGGCTTCCGCCAGGCCGAATAACCCAAGACCAGGCCCAAGGCGAGCGCCAGACCCAAACCGGCAAGCAGCAATCGCCGCGGCCACACCGTGCGAAGCCACGTCTTGCTCACCGCGTTTCTTGCCGGAGTTCCCACAGCATGCACTCCTACAGCAATGCCAGATGCGAACGAAAGACAGCGAAATCATGTGGCCGCAGCCCGAGGAGGGAGGTGCTCGGTACACATCACAGGATCATCGAGTGCGTGTAGCTTCGACGTTATCAACAAGGCGCGGGGCGGGCAAGCCGAGCGGAGCAAAGATTAGGTGAATGCTCCACTTGACTGAATCGCGCCGGTTTTAGATCTTTTCAAAGCGCACAAAGCAAAACGCCAACCTCACGGTTGGCGTTTTGCGCGGACATTGCTTGGTTGCGGGGGCAGGATTTGAACCTACGACCTTTGGGTTATGAGCCCAACGAGCTACCAGACTGCTCCACCCCGCGACTGATCGTTGACACAAGCCGACTTTCTGGTCCATCGGCTTGATTGAATTTTGGTTGCGGGGGCAGGATTTGAACCTACGACCTTTGGGTTATGAGCCCAACGAGCTACCAGACTGCTCCACCCCGCGACTGAAGCTAGCAGTATAGCGCACTTTTATGCAAAGCATTAGATGCCGGCCGCATTTAGTGAAGAAAGAAAGTGTTCGGCATTCTGGAAGCCAATCACGCGCACGCCCGCCTGTTCCTGGCCCTGGGCGTCAAAGAAAATGATGCCGGGCGGGCCGAAGAGCTTGAAACGCTTGAGCAGCTCGCGGTCGGCCGGACTATTGGCCGTCACATCGGCCTTCAGCAGCAAGGTGCCGGCCAGGCGCTGGCGCACGGCCGGGTCACTGAAGGTGAAGCGCTCCATCTCCTTGCAGGACACGCACCAGTCGGCATAAAAATCCAGCATCACCGGACGGCCGGCCTTGGCCACGGCCTCGTCCAGCTCGGCCACGCTGTGGACCTTTTGGAAGCGCAACTCGCCACCTGCCGCCAAGGTCTTGGCCTCCACCCGGCCCAGGCCGGCCAGAGGCTTGAGGGTATCAGTGCCACCCGCAGCGGCGCCCACCAACTGCAGCAGGCCGTAAACCATGGCGATCACCGCCACCGTCTTGCGCAACCAGGTGCGCGGGCGATGGACCGCATGGGCGGGCTGGAAGATGCCCAGCATGGCCGAGCTGCCGATCAGCAATGCCCCCCACAGGGCTTGCGCCAACGCGGGTGCCAACACGGGCTGCACGGTCCACAGGGCCACGGCCAGCAAAAGCATGCCGAAGAAATGCTTGACGCCGTCCATCCAGGCGCCGGCACGGGGCAGCAAGCTGCCCGCCGAGGCACCCAGCAAAAGTAAGGGCACGCTCATACCGCAAGCCAGGGCAAACAGCGCACTACCGCCCAGCAGCACATCGCGGGTTTGGCTCAGGTATAGCAGGGCGCCGGCCAGGGGCGCGGCCACGCAAGGGCTGACAATCAAGGCGGACACGCCGCCCATCACAAACACGCCGAAGAATCGGCCGGCGGGCAGGCGCTGCGAGGCTTGCGACAAGCCTCCCGTCAGACCGGCAGGAAGTTGCAACTCGTAGGCGCCGAACATGGACAAGGAGAACAGCACCAAGGCCGCCGCGAAGGCGGCCAGCACCCAAGGCTTTTGCAGCGTGGCGGCCAGGCCTTCACCGGCCAGGCCGGCCGCCACGCCCAGGGCGGTATAGACCAGGGCCATGCCCAGGGAGTAGCTGATGGCCAGGAGCAGCCCGCGGCTGCGCGTCGTCTTGCCCCCCGATCCCACGATGATGGAGGACAGAATGGGCAACATGGGCAGCACGCAAGGCGTCAGCGACAACAGCAGGCCGGCGACAAAGAACACCCCCACAACCGTCCAGAAGCGGCCCGATTGCAGGGCTGCATCGAGTCGACTGGATTCGGATGCAGGCAGGGTTTGATTGCCATCTGCCTTCGCAGCGGGCTCGGGCGTTGCCGGGGGAGTGCTTTGCTCCGCTGCTGAGCTCAACGCGCCGGTAATGGCATCACCGCCCTCGATCCGCTTGACCTGACCATCGCCGCCAAAATCGGCCAGGCTGAGTTCGAAATGCGCGGTCATCGGCGGATAGCACAAGCCCTTGTCGGCACAGCCCTGGCCCGTCACCGCCAGCTTGAACTTGCCATTGGCCTGGGTCACCGGTACCGGCACATTCAAAGCCTCACGATAGACCTCGACGGTCTTCTGAAAGGTCTCGTCGAACTTGGTCTTGCCCGCGGGCAGCGCAGGCTCCCCCATGGTGGCGCCGGTGGCCTCGAGCTTGAACTGCTCGCGGTACATATAGTAGCCAGGCGCAATCTCGAAATTGATGGCGACCTTGTGACCGTCCAGCGCCTTGACGCTCAGCTTGAAGGCCTGCTCGGGCTCCAAGAAATCGTCGGCCTGGGCCCAGCCGGCCAAACCCAATAGGGGCAGAAGGCCCAAAATGCCCATCAGGGCCAGCGTCTTGAACTTGTGAAATTGGAGAGTCATGGAGCGGGCTCTGCGCTAGAAACAGGCGTGGAGCTATAGGCGTGAGGTTTGGGCCGAGAGCTTAAACGGATTCCGCCCAGTTTTGACGTGCACAAAGTTATCGCCCTTGCGCCGCTCGCCCAAATTATTGGACCGAGAGCCAAGCGAGCAAAAAAAAAGGCCAGCGAAACGCTGGCCTTTCATATCAACCCATCCGGCCTGCAGCATGAGCTGTCGACCTCAGAGTTCTATTTCTTATTCGGCGGCAACGCCTTCGGTCTCGCCTTCGGCGCGATCCACCAGTTCAACATAGGCCATGGGCGCGTTGTCGCCAACACGGAAGCCCATCTTCAGGATGCGGGTGTAGCCGCCGGGACGAGCCTTGAAACGGGGGCCCAGCTCGTTAAAGAGCTTGGTGACCATATCGCGATCGCGCAGACGGTCGAAAGCCAGGCGGCGGTTTGCCAGCGTGGGTTCCTTGGCCAGGGTGATCAGGGGCTCGACAACGCGGCGCAGTTCCTTGGCCTTGGGCAGCGTGGTCTTGATGGCTTCGTGTTGCAGCAGCGAGTTGCACATATTGCGCAACATTGCTTTGCGGTGCTCGCTCGTGCGGTTGAGCTTACGGAGGCCGTTACGGTGACGCATGGTGCTTATCCTTTCCTTGATTAATCGCCAGCAGCCGTATCAGGTACTGCCGGGTGCACCGGATCAGGCTTGTCAGGGCCTGATCCACTTTCTTCTCTTACTTCTTCACTACAAATTCAATGCAGGAACAGACGTTGAACGATCAACGCTTGTCCAAACCTTGCGGAGGCCAGTTTTCCAGGCGTGCGCCCAGAGTCAGGCCGCGCGAAGCCAGCACTTCCTTGATTTCATTGAGCGACTTGCGACCCAGATTCGGGGTCTTCAGCAGCTCGGTCTCGGTACGCTGGATCAGGTCGCCGATGTAATAGATGTTCTCTGCCTTCAGGCAGTTGGCCGACCTAACGGTCAACTCAAGCTCATCCACAGGACGCAGCAGGATCGGGTCGAAGCTGCTAGAGCGTTGTGCGGGCTGGTCGAAGGCATCGACCAGGTCGGTACCTTGCAGCTGTGCAAACACGGCCAGTTGTTCAACCAGGATCTTGGCCGAAGCACGGATCGCTTCCTCGGGCGAAATAGCGCCGTTGGTTTCGATTTCCATGACCAGCTTGTCCAGATCGGTACGCTGCTCAACGCGGGCGTTCTCGACGGCGTAGCTGACGCGACGCACGGGCGAGAAGGAGGCGTCCAGAACGATGCGGCCAATCGACTTGGTCGGCTCATCGCCGTAGCGGCGCATCGTGCCGGGCACATAGCCACGGCCCTTTTCAACCTTGATCTGCATGTCCAGCTTGCCGCCTTGCGACAGATGGGCGATGACGTGCTCGGGGTTGATGATCTCGACGTCATGCGGCGTCTGGATGTCGGCAGCCGTCACCGGGCCTTCACCTTCCTTGCGCAGGACCAGGGTCACTTCTTCACGATTGTGCAGACGGAACACCACGCCCTTGAGATTCAACATGATGTGAACCACGTCTTCTTGCACGCCATCGATGGCCGAGTACTCGTGCAAGACGCCGGCAATGGTCACTTCCGTCGGCGCATAACCCACCATCGAAGACAGCAGCACACGGCGCAGGGCATTGCCCAGCGTGTGACCATAGCCGCGTTCGAACGGTTCCAGCGTTACCTTCGCGCGATGACCGCCGAGGGGCTCCACATTGATGGATTTGGGTTTGAGCAGATTGGTTTGCATGAGGTCTTTCTTTCAATACCCTCGGTTCGTTACACCGATAAGGCTGAGGGACCAACCGGGCAGAGCCGCAGGGTGGCCTAGCCCAGACGAGGGAACGCCGACAGAGCCCTTGAACTTTCGTTTTTGGGCGCCGCCGGCAACAGCGAAACGATTAACGCGAGTACAACTCAACGATCAGCGATTCGTTGATCTCAGCACCGAACTCATCACGGTCGGGTGCCTTCTTGAACACACCTTCCAGCTTGGTGGCGTCAACTGCAACCCAAGCCGGCAGGCCGATAGACTCGGCCAGCTTCAGTGCTTCGGTGACGCGCAGCTGCTTCTTGGCCTTTTCACGAACGGCAACGGTGTCGCCGGCCTTGACCGAGTAAGAAGCGATGTTGACGACTTCACCGTTCACGGTGATGCCCTTGTGCGACACGAGCTGGCGTGCTTCAGCACGGGTCGAACCGAAGCCCATGCGATAGACGACGTTGTCCAGACGCGATTCCAGCAGCGACAGCAAGTTGCTGCCGGTCGAGCCCTTGCGGCGCTCGGCTTCAGCGAAGTAGCGACGGAACTGACGCTCCAACACGCCGTACATGCGCTTGACCTTCTGCTTTTCACGCAGTTGCAGACCGAAGTCGGAGGTGCGCTGACCCGAGGTGCGGCCGTGCTGGCCGGGCTTGGAGTCGAACTTGGCCTTGTCGCTGATCGGGCGACGAGCGCTCTTCAGGAACAGATCGGTGCCTTCACGGCGGGAAAGTTTGGCCTTGGGGCCGAGATAACGTGCCACTTTGCGTGTCCTTGTTCAATCTGACGCACTCCCGCCTGGCCTTGAAAAGCTGGCAAGAAATACGCGAGTCCGGCCTGTGTTTTTATCGGCTCGGACGGTGGTCTTAAAAACTCAGCGATCTGCGGATCCGTGACCCCAAAAAACTGATCACAGCTCAAACAGAGCAACAAAGCTTCAACGAAACGGCCGGCGCGGCACTTGCGTGCCCGCCGGCGCGGGAAAAACAGCGATTATCGCATCTTTCGCATCAAAGGGACAAGGCCCTTAGATACGACGACGCTTTTGCGGACGGCAGCCGTTGTGCGGCACGGGCGTCACATCGGAGATCGAGTTGATCCGGATGCCCAGTGCGCCCAGGGCGCGGACCGAGGACTCACGACCCGGGCCGGGGCCCTTGATCTTGACGTCCAGGTTCTTGATACCCTGATCTTGAGCGGCACGGCCGGCCACTTCAGCAGCGACCTGCGCAGCAAAAGGCGTCGACTTGCGCGAGCCCTTGAAGCCTTGTCCGCCGCTGGAAGCCCAGGACAGAGCGCCGCCTTGGCGATCGGTGATCGTGATGATCGTGTTATTGAACGACGCGTGAACGTGTGCAATGCCGTCGGCGACGTTCTTGCGAACCTTCTTGCGAACGCGCTGCGCAGCCGAGTTATTGGGTGCTTTTGCCATCTTGACCTTCTTTCAATGCTTAGCGCAGATCACTTCTTGCCCGTAGCGGCCGACTTGCGCGGGCCCTTACGAGTGCGAGCGTTCGTGCGGGTGCGCTGACCGCGCATCGGCAGACCGCGGCGATGACGGAAGCCGCGGTAGCAACCGAGGTCCATCAAGCGCTTGATGTTGATCGACATCTCGCGGCGCAGATCGCCTTCGATGGTCATGCGGCCCACTTCGTCACGGATCTTTTCCAGATCAGCGTCGGTGA
Source organism: Roseateles oligotrophus (assembly GCF_014204525.1). Taxonomy (GTDB): domain Bacteria; phylum Pseudomonadota; class Gammaproteobacteria; order Burkholderiales; family Burkholderiaceae_C; genus Paucibacter_A; species Paucibacter_A oligotrophus_A. Next base: position 12,699 of record NZ_JACHLP010000006.1, on the reverse strand, counting down.
GGTCCTTGACCTTCTTGTCGAACGGGATACCGCAAGTCGTGCAGATCTTCTGGGCGGTCGTACGGCCAATGCCGTAGATCGAGGTCAGACCGATCTCAGTGTGCTTTTGCGGCGGAATATTAATACCAGCAATACGTGCCATTTGCGTCCTCTAATTCGCTCGTGTCGTGCAGCAATCAGCCTTGACGCTGTTTGTGGCGCGGATCGGTACAGATCACACGCACCACGCCCTTGCGACGGATGATCTTGCAATTGCGGCACATCTGCTTGACGGATGCCGAAACTTTCATGGTCTGCTCCTTGACCTACTCAAAAGCGCTCACAGCGCATAACCGGGGAAAAGATAAGCTCACTTCGCCCGGAACACGATGCGAGCACGACTCAAATCGTACGGGGTTAGTTCTACGGTGACCTTGTCACCGGGCAGGATACGGATGTAATGCATACGCATCTTGCCCGAGATGTGGCCGAGAACGACATGCCCGTTCTCCAGCTTCACACGAAACGTAGCATTAGGAAGATTCTCAAGAATCTCGCCTTGCATCTGAATGACGTCGTCTTTCGCCATGCCTTCGTTTCTGTTCTGATGGATTTTGGTTAAACGTTGACTCAGCTTTTCAGCTGGCCTTGAAATTCGACTTCTTCAGCAGAGATTCGTACTGCTGACTCATCACGTAAGACTGCACTTGAGCCCAGAAGTCCATGGTGACCACAACAATGATCAGCAAGGAGGTGCCACCGAAATAGAAAGGCACGTTGTACTTCAAGGTCAAGAACTCAGGCAACAAGCACACACCGGTAATGTAGATGGCGCCGGCCAGAGTCAAACGGGACAGGATCTTGTCAATATGCTTCGCAGTTTGCTCACCCGGGCGAATGCCTGGAATGAACGCGCCACTCTTCTTCAGGTTGTCTGCAGTCTCGCGGCTGTTGAACACCAGAGCCGTGTAGAAGAAGCAGAAGAACACGATGGCAGAAGCGTACAGGAGCACATAAATGGGCTGGCCTGGATGCAACATATCTGCGATGTTCTTCAACCAACGCATGCTGTCACCGGTTGCGAACCAACTCACCATGGTGGTTGGCAGCAGGATGATCGACGATGCGAAGATCGGCGGGATCACGCCCGACATGTTCAGCTTCAGCGGCAGGTGCGAGCTCTGACCACCGTAGACCTTGTTCCCCACCTGGCGCTTGGCGTAATTCACCAAGATCTTGCGCTGACCGCGCTCGACAAACACCACCAGATACGTCACCGCGACCACAACAGCCACAATGAACAGCGAAGACACAGGACCCATGGCGCCGGTCTGCACCAGGCCCAACAAACCACCAATCGCGCCCGGCAAACCTGCGGCGATGCCGCCAAAGATCAGGATCGAAATCCCGTTGCCCAAGCCACGCTCGGTAATCTGCTCACCCAGCCACATCAGGAACATCGTGCCGGCAACCAGACTGGAGACTGCGGTAAGGCGGAATCCAAATCCGGGGCTGATCACCAGACCAGCCGAGCTTTCCAGCGCCAGAGCGATGCTCAGCGATTGGAAAATTGCCAGGCCCAAAGTGCCGTAGCGCGTGTACTGCGTAATCTTGCGACGCCCTGCTTCGCCTTCCTTCTTCAGCGCTTCCAAAGCCGGCACCACATACGTCATCAACTGAATGACGATGGAAGCCGAGATATAGGGCGTGATGCCCAGCGCGAAGACGGTAAAGCGCGACAGCGCACCGCCCGAAAACATATTGAACAGGGACAGGATGCCACCTTCCTGACCCTTGAAGAACTGCTTCAGCTGGCCAGGATCGATACCGGGCACGGGGATATGCGCCCCGATGCGGTAAACGACGAGCGCCAGCAGAAGAAACACAAGGCGGCGACGCAAGTCGCCGAACTTGCCGCTCTTGGCCAGTTGGTTTGCGTTGGTAGCCACTGTGCCCCGTTCCGTTCTACTTAGATGATGGAGCCGCCAGCGGCTTCGATCGCAGCCTTGGCGCCGGCCGTCGCGGACACGCCCTTCAGCGTGACCTTGCGGCTGATGGCGCCAGACAGAATGACCTTGGCATTGCGGGCCAGCTCAGGCACCAGACCCACGGCCTTCAGCGTCAGCAGGTCGATCTCATCGGCCACCAATGCTTGCAGGTCGTCGAGATTGATCTCGGCGTTGAACTTCAGCGTGGTCGACTTGAAGCCGCGCTTGGGCAGACGGCGCTGCAGAGGCATTTGACCGCCTTCGAAGCCCACCTTGTGGTAGCCGCCAGCACGCGACTTTTGACCCTTGTGACCGCGGCCGCAGGTCTTGCCCAGACCGGAGCCGATGCCACGGCCCACGCGGCGCTTAGCATGCTTGGCGCCAGCTGCGGGTTGAATGGTATTGAGTTGCATCTTCTTGTCCTCAGTTCGTGACGGCGCTTAGAGCACCTGCACGAGGTAGGCGATCTTATTGATCATGCCGCGAACCGCAGGCGTGTCTTCCAACACGCTGGTGCTGTTCAGCTTGCGCAAGCCAAGGCCAACCACGGTGGCACGGTGCGAAGCACGGGTGCCGATGGGGCTGCGAACCAGCTTGACAGTTACAGTTTTCTTGTCAGACATGTGTCTCTCCAGTACAGCCGATTCAGCCGAGAATTTCTTCGACCGACTTGCCGCGCTTGGCTGCGACTTCCGTCGCCGTCGTGGAACGCTTCAGCGCATCCAGGGTGGCACGAACCATGTTGTACGGGTTGGTCGAACCGTGGCTCTTGGTCACGATGTCGGTCACGCCCATCACTTCGAAGACCGCACGCATCGGGCCACCGGCGATGACGCCGGTACCAGACGAAGCGGGCACCATCATCACGCGGGACGCGCCGTGCTCGCCCACCACATTGTGGTGAATCGAACCGTTGCGCAGATCGACCTTGAACATATTACGGCGAGCGGATTCCATCGCCTTTTGCACGGCGACGGGAACTTCCTTCGCCTTGCCCTTGCCCATGCCGATACGACCAGCGCCATCACCGACCACCGTCAGAGCTGCGAAAGACAGCGTACGGCCGCCCTTCACAACTTTGGTGACGCGGTTGATCGCGATCATCTTTTCCTTCAGGCCGTCGTCATTGCCTTCGGTCTGAACGCGGGGTTGAAACTTTGCCATTTCGAATTCCTTTTTGCGTCAGAACTGCAGGCCGGCTTCACGGGCTGCTTCGGCCAAGGCCTTGATACGGCCGTGGTAAGCAAAGCCTGCGCGGTCGAATGCAACCTTTTCCACGCCAACAGCCTTGGCCTTCTCGGCGATCAGCTTGCCAATCAGGGTAGCGGCAGCGACGTTGCCGCCCTTGCCCGAACCACCGAGTTGGGCGCGGACGGCCTTCTCGGCCGTCGAAGCGCTGGCCAGCACACGGGTGCCATCGTCGGAAATGACGGAGGCGTAAATGTGCAGGTTGGAGCGGAACACCGTCAAACGCACAACGCGCTGGATGGCGATGCGAGCACGGGTCTGACGCGAGCGACGGATGCGCTGTTCTTTTTTGGTCAACATTGCGCTGCTCCTTACTTCTTCTTGGTCTCTTTGAGAGAGACCTTCTCGTCGGAATAGCGGATGCCCTTGCCCTTATAAGGCTCGGGCGGACGGAAGGCGCGCACTTCGGCAGCAACCTGGCCGACCACTTGGGCGTCCGCGCCCTTGATCAGAATTTCGGTCTGGGTCGGGCACTCAACCTTGATGCCAGCCGGCATGTCTTTCACCACGGGGTGAGAGAAACCGATCTGCAGATTGAGCTTCTGACCTTGAGCCTGGGCACGGAAGCCCACACCAACCAGGTTCAGCTTGCGCTCGAAACCCTTGCTGACGCCGCTGACCATATTGGCAACCAGAGCGCGGGTGGTGCCGCTCATGGCGCCGGCAGCTGCCGACTCGTCGTTAGGAGCGAAGCTCAGCTTGCCGCCTTCGTTCTTGATCGACACCAGGCTGTTGATCGGACGCACCAGCGTGCCGAGCGAGCCCTTGACGCTGATTTGCTCAGCGGTAACGGTAACGTCCACACCTTGCGGGATGGCGACCGGCATTTTTCCAACGCGGGACATCTGTATATCTCCTTGCGCTTAGGCGACGTAGCAGAGCACTTCGCCGCCGATGCCGGCTTGACGTGCTTTGCGGTCCGTCATCACACCTTGCGGCGTGGTGACAATCGCCACACCCAGGCCATTCATGACCTGAGGAATGTCGTGGCGGCCCTTGTAAATGCGCAGGCCGGGACGGCTCACGCGCTCAATGCGCTCGATCACCGGCTTACCGCCGTAATACTTCAGCGAAATCTCCAGCTCAGGGCGGGCGGCTTCGCCACGCACCGCGAAACTGTCGATATAGCCTTCGTCCTTCAGGACCTTGGCGATCGCCACTTTCAACTTCGAGGACGGCATCACGACGCTGACCTTCTCAACGCTCTGGGCGTTGCGAATACGGGTCAGCATGTCGGCGATAGGATCACTCATGCTCATTTGCGATATCTCCTAATCTTCGCCGTTACCAGCTGGCCTTGACGACACCGGGGATGTCGCCCTTGAAGGCCAGCTCGCGAATCTTGTTACGGCCCAAACCGAACTTGCGGAAGGTACCGCGAGGACGTCCAGTCAATGCGCAACGATTGCGCAGACGGGTCGGGTAGGCATTGCGGGGCAGCTTTTGCAGCTCCAGACGAGCAACATAACGCTCTTCGTCAGTCTTCTTGGCATCGTTAGCGATGCCCTTCAGTTCCGCATACTTCTTTGCATACTTGGCTACCAGCGCGTCGCGCTTGAGCTCACGTTGCTTCAGTGATGTTTTTGCCACGGGTCACCTCAGTTCTTGAACGGAAACTTGAATGCAGCCAGCAAGGCCTTGCACTCGTCATCCGTCTTGGCGGAAGTGGTGATGCTGATGTTCAGCCCACGCAGCGCATCCACCTTGTCGTAGTCGATCTCAGGGAAGATGATCTGTTCTTTGACGCCAATGTTGTAGTTACCACGGCCGTCAAACGAACGACCCGAGATACCACGGAAGTCACGCACACGCGGCAGGGCGATGGTGACAAAGCGATCCAGGAATTCGTACATCTGCACACCGCGCAGAGTCACCATGCAGCCGATGGGCACGCCGTCACGAATCTTGAAGCCGGCAATCGCCTTCTTCGACTTCGTCACAACAGGCTTCTGACCTGCAATCTTGGTCAGATCGCCGACGGCGTGATCCATGACCTTCTTGTCGGCAACTGCTTCGCTGACACCCATATTCAGAGTGATCTTGGTGATGCGAGGCACTTCCATGACCGACGTGTAACCAAACTTCTCAGTGAGGCTTGGCACAACTTTTTCGCGATAAAACGCTTGCAAACGAGCCATGTCGAACCCCTTAAGCCTTGATCTCTTCGCCGGTCGACTTGTAGACGCGCACCTTCTTGCCATCGGCGGCGAGCTTGATGCCCACGCGATCGGCCTTGCCGGATGCAGCGTTAAAAATCGCCACGTTGGATTGATGAATAGGCATTGTCTTGTCGACGACGCCGCCAGTCGTACCCTTCATGGGGTTCGGCTTGACGTGCTTCTTGACGACATTCACACCTTCTACAACGATGTGATCGGCATCAATGCGCTGCGCAACGGCGCCGCGCTTGCCCTTGTCGCGACCGGTCAAAACAATGACTTGGTCGCCTGTACGAATCTTGTTCATGGCTTACCTTTGACTGTGACCGAGCTCAGAGAACCTCTGGCGCCAGCGACACGATCTTCATGAAGCGCTCGGTACGCAGTTCACGCGTCACGGGGCCGAAGATACGGGTACCGATGGGCTCCAGCTTGGCATTCAGCAGCACGGCGGCGTTGCCGTCGAACTTCACCAGCGAGCCGTCTTGACGACGAACACCCTTGGCGGTACGAACGACCACAGCGCTGTAAACCTCGCCCTTTTTCACTCGGGCACGAGGAGCAGCCTCTTTGATGCTGACCTTGATGATGTCGCCAATGCCTGCGTACCGACGCTTGGAACCACCAAGCACCTTGATACACATGACGGACTTGGCGCCAGTGTTGTCCGCGACGTCGAGTCGCGATTGCATTTGAATCATGTTATCCCCAACTTTTCCCAAATCATCCAACGCACATCAGCGCATCAAAGTCATCGGTCAGTCTTGGGCCCGTTGACCAAACACAAGACCAGAATTCACTTCCGTGAGGGTCTTGCACTCAGCAGTTGAGGGCGGATCCGAGGCCACGGCGCACCACTTGATGCGCGTTGCGTTCGGCGAAGCTTTAGATTGTGCACTGAACGCACCTCGTGCGTCAAGCACTTTCGCTGAAGTATTTGGGGCGCCGCGGCAATGCACGAAGCCCCCAGGCCTTCACGCCATCAATTGGTTTGCGCTTGCTGCAGCATGGTGGCCGCATCGCTGACTTCGAACTTGGCCGGAGCCTCGATATTCAACGTTTTGACCTGGCCATTCACCAGCAGCATCGAGTAGCGCTGCGAGCGCAGACCCATGCCACGCGAACCCAGGTCCAGCGTCAGGCCGGTGGCCTTGGTGAATTCGGCACTACCATCGGCCAGCATGCGGATCTTGCCGGCGGTTTGCTGCTCGCGGGCCCAGGCGCCCATCACGAATGCGTCGTTGACGGAGACACACCAGATCTCGTCCACGCCCGCCGCGGCCAAGGCTTCGGCCTGGGCCTTGTAGCCGGGCACGTGCTGCGCCGAACAAGTCGGCGTGAAGGCGCCAGGCAGGGCAAAAACAGCGATCTTCTTGCCTGCCACCGCGGCAGCGATATCGACCGCATTCGGGCCCAGCGAGCAGCCATTGCCCTCGACTTCGATGAATTCATACAGCGTGCCGCCAGGCAGCTGATCGCCAACTTTCAACATAAAGAATCCTTGGGTTTGCGCCCACAGCCCGGAAGCGTGCTGCGGTTTCTTGGAGGTAAAAAAAACGGCCGGACGCCAGTATTCCAGCGTTCCGACCGTTTCATGCTGAGTACGGTACAAGACCGTACAAAGCCAACGTCTTCAAAGGCTTATCAGACGACTTCAGCCTTCTCGACCAGGCGGGTCACAACCCAGCTCTTGGTCTTGGACAGAGGACGGCCTTCGGCGATCTCGACCACATCACCCATCTTGTACTCGCCCTTTTCGTCATGGGCGTGGTACTTGCGGGAACGGGCCACGATCTTGCCGTAGAGCTCGTGCTTGGCACGACGCTCGATCAGCACGGTCACCGTCTTGGCGCGCTTGTCGCTGACCACACGACCGATCAAGGTACGTGTGTTCTTTTCTTGAGCTTGCGTCATTTCGCGGCTCCCTTCTTCTTCTCGTTCAAGATGGTCTTGACGCGAGCGATGTCACGGCGCGTGTTGCCCAGAACAGTGTGATTGCTCAACTGTTGAGTGGCTTTTTGCATGCGCAGGCCGAAATGGGCCTTGAGCAGATCGGTCACTTCCTTTTCCAAGGCAGCGACATCCTTGCCACGCAGTTCAGATGCTTTCATGGTGTTCTCCGCTTCAGGTGCCGACCTGGCGCGTCACGAAGGTGCAGCTCAGCGGCAGCTTTGCAGCAGCCAGAGTGAACGCTTCGCGAGCCAGGGCTTCCGGCACACCGTTGATCTCGTAGAGCACCTTGCCAGGCTGAATCTCAGCGACGTAGTACTCTGGGTTGCCCTTGCCGTTACCCATACGGACTTCGGCGGGCTTTTGGGAGATCGGCTTGTCCGGGAAGATGCGGATGAAGATACGACCACCGCGCTTGATGTGGCGCGAGATTGCACGACGTGCAGCTTCGATCTGACGAGCCGTCAAACGGCCGCGCTCGGTTGCCTTCAGGCCGAATTCGCCAAAAGACACCGCAGCACCACGGGTAGCAACACCCGTGTTACGACCCTTTTGCTCCTTGCGATATTTGCGACGAGCTGGTTGCAGCATGTTTATTCTCCTTTGGCCTCGCCGCCAGCGGGAGCGGCCTTGCGGACCACTCGCTTGGGCGCGGGCTGAGCTGCGTCACCGGCGGAGGCCGGCTTGTCGCCACCTTCACCACGCGGGCCACGATCACCACCGGGACGGCCACGGCCGCTCGGTGCGCCAGGACGGGTGTTGCGACGCGGACGACGATCGTCTTCACCAGCTTCGCTCTTGATCACGGGAGCCTCGCCATTGGCAAGACGGTCACCGCGATAGACCCAGACCTTGACACCGATGATGCCGTAGGTCGTGCTGGCTTCAGAGAAGCCGTAGTCGATGTCAGCCTTCAGGGTGTGCAGGGGCACACGGCCTTCGCGGTACCACTCGCAGCGAGCGATTTCGATACCGTTCAGACGACCCGAAGACATGATCTTGATGCCCTGAGCACCCAGGCGCATGGCGTTCTGCATCGCACGCTTCATGGCGCGACGGAACATGATGCGCTTTTCCAGCTGCTGGGTGATCGAGTCGGCGATCAGCTGAGCATCGATTTCGGGCTTACGCACTTCTTCGATGTTCACGGCCACCGGCACGCCCAGACGCTTGGTCAGCTCGGCCTTCAGGTTTTCGATGTCTTCGCCCTTCTTGCCGATCACCACGCCCGGACGTGCCGAGAAGATGGTGATACGAGCGTTCTTGGCAGGACGCTCGATCAGAATGCGCGAAACGGCGGCATTCTTCAGCTTGGTCTTCAGGTAGTCGCGAACCTGCAGATCTTCGGCCAGCATGGTGGCGAAGTTCTTGTTCGACGCGTACCAACGCGAAGCCCAGTTACGGGTGACTGGCAGGCGAAAGCCAGTCGGATGGATTTTCTGTCCCATAGTCTTCCTTCAGCCTTCAGTTGCCGACCGACACGAAGATGTGGCACGTGGGCTTGCTGATGCGGTTGCCACGGCCTTTAGCACGGGCAGAGAAGCGCTTCAGCGTGGCACCTTGTTCCACATAAATAGTGGTGACCTTCAGTTCATCAATATCAGCGCCGTCGTTGTGCTCGGCGTTGGCGATGGCGCTTTCCAGCGCCTTCTTGATGATGACGGCAGCCTTCTTCTGGGTGAATTCCAGGATGTTCAGCGCGTGGTCCACCTTCTTGCCGCGGATCAGGTCCGCCACCAGGCGGCCCTTGTCACACGACAGGCGGACACCGCGAACGATTGCTTTGGTTTCCATCGTTGGCATCCTTACTTCTTCCCAGCCTTCTTGTCGGCCGGATGGCCTTTGAAGGTACGGGTCAGTGCGAATTCACCCAGCTTGTGGCCGACCATCTGGTCCGACACATAAACTGGCACGTGTTGCTTGCCGTTGTGCACCGCGATCGTCAGGCCGATGAATTCGGGCAGGATCGTCGAGCGACGCGACCAAGTCTTGATAGGCTTTTTGTCCTTGTTGGCCACTGCCTTCTCGACCTTGGCCAAGAGGTGATGGTCAATGAACGGGCCCTTCTTCAATGAACGAGTCATGGCCTACCCTTTACTTCTTGCGACGCGAAACGATGAACGTCTGCGTGCGCTTGTTGTTACGAGTGCGGAAGCCCTTCGTGAGGGTGTTCCACGGCGACACAGGCGCCTGGCCCTCGCCGGTACGACCTTCACCACCACCGTGCGGGTGATCCACCGGGTTCATGGCGGTACCACGAACGGTCGGGCGGATACCCTTCCAACGGATGGCACCGGCCTTGCCGTACTGGCGCAGCTGATGCTCTTCGTTCGACACTTCGCCAATCGTGGCGCGGCAATCGATGTGGATGCGACGGACTTCGCCCGAGCGCAGACGCAGCTGAGCGTAAACGCCTTCACGAGCCATCAGCACCACGGACACACCAGCGGAACGAGCGATCTGAGCACCCTTACCCGGCAGCATTTCCACGCAATGGATCGTCGAACCCACGGGAATGTTGCGGATGGGCAAGGTGTTGCCGGCCTTGATCGGGGCTTCCGCACCGCTCAAGATCGTCGAACCGACTTCCAGACCACGCGGAGCGATGATGTAGCGACGCTCGCCGTCGGCATAGCACACCAGAGCGATGTGGGCCGTACGGTTGGGGTCGTACTCGATGCGCTCAACCTTGGCGGGAATGCCGTCCTTGTTGCGCTTGAAGTCGACCACACGGTAGTGGTGCTTGTGACCACCGCCCTTGTGGCGAATCGTGATGTGACCGTTGTTGTTACGGCCAGAATTCTGGATTTGCGGCTCAAGCAAAGCTGCATGGGGCGCGCCCTTGTGCAGATGCGAGTGCACCACCTTCACAACGGCACGACGGCCGGGTGACGTTGGCTTGACTTTAACGACGGCCATTACGCAGCCTCCCCGGAGAAGTTGAGCTCTTGGCCCGCCTTCAGCGACACGTACGCCTTCTTGACGTGATCGCGACGACCGAAGGAACGACCAAAGCGCTTGACCTTGCCCTTGACCTGAACAACGTTCACAGCCTCAACCTCGACCTTGAACATCAGTTCAACAGCGGCCTTGATTTCGGGCTTGGTGGCGTCGCGCAAGACCTTGAACAACACTTGGTTGTGCTTTTCGGCAACTGCCGTGGCCTTTTCGGACACGATAGGCGCCAACAGCACCGAGGCCAGACGGCCTTCTGAATATTTAGGGGCGCTCATGCCAGCATCTCCTGGAGTTGCTCCATTGCGGCCTTGGTCACCAGCACCTTCTTGTAGAAGACCAGCGACAGCGGATCAGCGTAGCGCGGCTCGCAAACCAGCACATTGGCCAGATTGCGCGATGCCAGCGCCAGGTTGTCGTCCACTTGGTCGGCGATCAACATCACCGACTCCAGACCCATGGCTTTGAACTTGGCAGCCAGCAGCTTGGTCTTGGGGGCTTCCAAAGAGATGGAATCCACCACGGCCAGGCGGCCTTCGCGAGCCAGCTGCGACAAGATGGCGGCCATACCGGCGCGATACATCTTCTTGTTCAGCTTGTGCGTGAAGTTCTCATCCGGCATGTTCGGGAAAATCCGACCGCCCCCGCGCCACAGCGGCGAAGACGTCATACCGGCACGTGCACGACCCGTTCCCTTTTGACGGAAAGGCTTCTTGGTCGAGTGCTTGACTTGTTCGCGATCCTTCTGGGCGCGAGTGCCTTGGCGGGCGTTGGCCTGGAAGGCCACGACCACCTGGTGCACCAGGGCTTCGTTGTAATCGCGAGCAAACAGCGTATCAGGAGCGTCCACCTTGGCAGTGGCCTGACCTTGCTCATTCAGGAGCTCGAGCTGCATCAGTTGGCTCCCTTCTTGACCTTGACCTTGACTGCGGGACGCACGACCACGTGGCCGTTCTTGGCGCCCGGAACAGCACCGCGAACCAGCAGCAGCTGACGAGCTTCGTCAACGCGCACGATGTCCAGGTTCTGCACGCTCACAGTCACGTCACCCAGGTGACCCGACATCTTCTTGCCAGGAAACACACGACCGGGATCCTGGGCCATCGAGATGGAACCAGGCACATTGTGCGAACGACTGTTACCGTGGGACGCACGCTGCGACGCGAAGTTATGACGCTTGATGGTGCCCTCGAAGCCCTTACCGATGGAGGTGCCCTGCACATCCACCAGCTGACCCGCTGCAAACAGCGAGACCGGCACTTGCGCGCCCAGCTTGTATTCGGCGGCGACTTCAGCGGCAACGCGGAATTCGCTCATCACACGACCGGCTTCAACACCTGCCTTGGCGAGGTGGCCGGCTTCCGGCTTGGTCACGCGCGATGCTTTGCGCGAACCGAACACCACCTGAATGGCGGTGTAGCCGTCGTTTTCTACGGTCTTGATCTGGGACACGCGGTTGTCGGACACATCGAGCACCGTCACAGGCACGGCATCGCCGTCGTCCGTGAAGATGCGCATCATGCCCACCTTGCGACCCAGCAATCCGAGACGATTGCTTAGACTCATGGTTTTCTCCAGCCCCACAGGATTTCCCTGGAAGCCATTTACAAACACCCGACAACGATTGGCCGGGGCGACCTCGACACCGGAAATTCCACCTCGAACCCAGGCCTGCACCCGACTCCTCAGCTTCTTACCGATGCGAAAAATCCCGCACTGGAATAGACCAACGCGGGAAAGCTTGCGAGTATAGCGTGCACCAGGGCTTTTACGCAAGCGCAAGCCGAGACTGCAAGAAAAAAGGGCAACCTTTCGGCTACCCTTGTCGCTTATGGCTCTTTCGAGCAGTCAGCGGATGAGAACTCTTTCAACGACGAAATCGGTGCGAGGGCCTCATCGTGTTGCGTTTACTGCAACTTGATTTCGACGTCCACGCCGGCCGGCAGGTCCAGCTTCATCAGGGCATCAACCGTCTTGTCGGTCGGGTCAACGATGTCCATCAGACGCTGGTGGGTACGGATTTCGAACTGGTCGCGCGAGGTCTTGTTGACGTGCGGCGAACGCAGAATGTCGAAACGCTGCATACGGGTCGGCAGGGGCACGGGGCCCTTGACGATCGCGCCGGTGCGCTTGGCGGTTTCAACGATTTCCGCGGCCGATTGGTCGATCAGCTTGTAATCAAATGCCTTCAGGCGGATGCGGATCTTTTGCTTTTGCATGACGATTCCTTCAAAGAACGAGCGGCTCGACCAAAGGCCGGTTGCCGCGAGGTTGGTGAAGCCTGACCACCGATGATTCAGCAGCCAGACTGGTCACGCAAAAGACTTAGGCCAGGATGGTAGCAACCACGCCGGAGCCGACGGTACGGCCACCTTCGCGGATAGCGAAGCGCAGACCGGTTTCCATGGCGATCGGAGCGA
>NZ_JACHLP010000005.1:94325-485276 GCF_014204525.1 Roseateles oligotrophus | reverse complement strand
CAGGGCGAGGTGGAAAAGGCGCTGGCCAAGATCTGGGCCGAAGTGCTGGGCGTGGAGCGCGTGGGCCGCCACGACAACTTCTTCGAACTCGGCGGACATTCGATCTCGGCGCTACGTGTCGTAACCATGGCGCGGACCCAAGACATCCCACGCCTGCATTTAAGCCTCAAGGATATACTCGCTAAGCCAACCTTGCACGCTTTGGCGGGGACTGCAGTGAGTCCGATGATCTTGCTCAATCGCAACCTTGCGAAACCCCCTCCATTATTTTGCATTCATTCTGGTATTGGAACCGTGCTGGGTTACCTGTCTCTGGCCAAGCGGTTCAATGGAGTTCGGTCCGTTTATGGAATTGCTTGCAGAACATTGGCCGATCCTCGTCATCGCGACGACACTTTGGAGACGATGGCTAACGATTACGCACAGCTGATTCAAACGTTCCAGCCTCATGGCCCTTATCATTTTGTGGGTTGGTCGCTTGGAGGGATGCTTGCCGCCTTGGTGGCGGCAAAGCTCGAAGAAGTTGGGCATGAGGTGGCTTTCTTGGGCTTAGTCGATCCTCCTGTGCCAAGTCTTCTCCGGAAGAATGCTAATGTGACGAATTGGCAGGTCGGTTTTGCGGGCCTGCTGCAAAAAGTTTGCGAAACGACCGGCAATTTGCCGTCGGTGCCTCTTCGCCTCACTGACCCATTGGAGACCGAGCAACCCTTACTTGAATGGGTACGGTCACAGATGGATTGCGGTTGGATAATTCCGAGTGGGGCGTATGAGGGACTGACAGCTGAAGATTTGACCAGAAGATGCCTGATAGAGCGGGCACTAGATCTGGCGATCGAGCGCTCAGCAAATTCATTGCGTTCCGTGAATGTTAACGTGAATTGCTGGTGGGTAAAGGATCGGTCTTCGGTCGAGATTGAGACGATCTCAAATCAGTTGGGGGCAAGTCGGATCCATCACTGGTTTGTTGATGCTGACCACGAATCTATTATCAATAGTACCGAACTTCTGGACTCACTTTTTCAGGGAGTTAAAAATGCGTGCATCTGAACCGCCCCGAAACCCGGGGCGGTTCATCCTTGCGTATGCAATGTTGTCAGAAATATACTTGCGCACCGATTTTGATGGTGCGCGGCGCTCCCTGAATCAATGTCGTTTGAGCAGGCCATGTGATCCAGTAGGCCTTGTCAGCTAGGTTATCGATATTGAGCCGCAACGTGACCGGGTTGTTCCCCCACTTGGTTTCGTAACGTGCGCCAGCATCAAACAGGGTGACCGACCCGACCTGCCATCGGCCGTTATCGTCTACTGGTCGTTTACCCACATAGCGCGTCCCCGCCGTCAGGGTGAGCGGCAGGCCGGTCACGCGGTATTCGCCGTAAACACTCGCCTGCTCGCGTGCTGTTCCACGAATGCGCTTGCCATCCAGCGCGCCGCCGTCGGTTTTCTGGTTGGTGGCATCCAGCCACATGGCGCTGGCGTTGACCAGCCACTGCTGGCTCAGGCGGAATTTTCCGTTGAGCTCCAGCCCTTGATAGCGTGCCTCGCCATTTTGAGTGAATACGTTGTCGGGCGTAGTGTACGTCAGTCCCTTCTTCAGTTGGAACAACGCTGCTGTGGCTGCCCACTCACGGCCTTCGGCCTTGGCACCCACTTCGTACTGCTTGCTCACCAGTGGCGGGAACAACTCGCCGGCATTGGCGGCAGTGGTCGGCGCGGTGGCACCTTTTTCGAGTGCCTCGATATAGCTGCCGTAGAGCGACAAACCCTGCATCGGGCGGAAGATGGCTGCCAGCGTCGGTGTGGTCGCGCTCTTGTCGAAAGCTGTATCCCAGGAAGAGCTTTGTTGCAAATGGGCGCGTCGCAGGCCAATGATCAGATCCCAATCTGCACCGAGGTGCAGTGTGTCAGATGCAAAAATCTCGTGCCGGCGCGCGAGGTTGAAAGGACTCCTTGCTTCGCCGAGCGATACGTTGTTCGCGAAGGGGTCGGCAAAGTCTGCGGGGCTGGCGAGATTACCGGGCCCCAGAAAGGTCGTCTCATACCTTGAGCTAATCAAGTCGTCACTCTTTGTGCGCGATACGCCGAATGTCAGATCGTGATGCACCGGGCCCGTTGATAACTTGCCGCTGAGCAGGGCCTGCGCATGTTGATCCTCGAATCGTCGCGAAAAGTTCTCTGCAAAGATCTCGTAATTGCCCTGGGCATTTGCAAAGAAGTAGGCGGGGTGCTTGACTTCCTGGCCGAACTCGGTGGTGCGATAGGCCAACGAGAGTTTCCAGTCGGGCGTGATTCGCCAGGACAGGTCGGTACCGTAGGTTTCGTATTCCGTGTACGCGCGCCCCCACTTTGGTGCAATACGCTCGCTGCCATCGATCGGCGCGGGTGGTTCGGCGTTACCTGACCAATCGCTGGCACCCGCCGCACTTGGAGTCACCCCGAAATAGCCTGCGGTCCGCAAATGATGCTCCGCGAGGGCATCGATCCGCCAGACCAGATCGGGCGTGATGCGCCAGTCCAACGCGATCGAGCCTGCGGTGCGACGGGAGTTGTTGTCTTTGACGTAGGATTCTCCATCCTCATGAGCCAGATTGACGCGGTAGCCGAATGCCTTATCGGTTCCAAAGCGCCCACCCACATCGCCATGAATAAGCGCCAAGCCACTATCGGTGACCTGTGTGCTCAGGCTGCGTAAAGGATCGTCGGTCGGTCGCTTCAACACGTAATTTATTATTCCCCCTGGGGCACCGAAACCGTAAAGAAAGCCGCCTGCGCCCTTCAGGACCTCGACGTGCTCCATGAGTTCGAGGGGCAACTCATTAGGACCAAACGGCATGCTGTAATTCATGCCGTCAAGTTTGTTGCCGCTATTGCTGTCTTGTTGCAGTCCGCGGATGTTGACTTGGTGCCGCGCGAAGGTCTTGTCTGGCAAGAGGCCAATGGATGCATCACCCTTGGTGAGGTCAGCTAGCGACCGGGCCTGCTTGTTGTCCATCAATTCCCGGGAGTAAACCTCAATGCTGTAGGGCGTGTCCTTGAGCGACTTTTCGCCCAACGCGCCGACGCTTGCGTTCTCTACGCGGTAGCCGCTGGCTGCGCTGCCGTCAGGGTGAGGCATAGCAGAGGCCTTCACCGTCACCGCCGGCAGCGTTGCGCCTTGCTCGCCAGGTGACCGGGCGGCCTTGATCACCATGGACCCTCCCTCCTGCGTGGCCACAAGTCCGCTACCGGAGAGGAGTTGATTGACGGCCTCGCGCGGTGTCAGGTTGCCTTTGACCGCTGGCGCCTTCTTGCCTGCGACCAGGGTAGGGGAGAAGGCCACGGGAACACCCGTGGCCGCGGCCAGTTCGTTCAGTGCGGCGTCAAGTGGTTGCGCCGCAATGGAGATGGCCACCGGCTTGTCTGTGGCGGCGGCTTGGGCATGAACAAGCCCGGGAGCGCTGATGGCCAGGGCGATGGCGAGGGTGAGTGGTGCGGGGTTGAGGCGGAGGTGCGGGTGGCGCATCGAGGTCTATTCCTTAAGCAGTAGTGTGAATGAAAATAAGTCTCACTACTCTTAAAGACGCGCGACCAGTCCAGATGTACACCCCTTTCCGCAACTTTTTCTTACAGGGGCCGGGTGGTCTTGCGGTCAGCGCGCCTTGACGACCTCGGTGCTGCCGTCGTCCCGCGCGACCAGGCGTACCGGGAGAATCTGCGGCAGCACACGTGCGAAGATGTCCGGGCGGCCGATCTGGTAGCTGCCACCGATGCGCAACGCGGCCACTTCCGGATCCCGGATCACCAGGCGGGTGGCGTGGTATCGCTCCAGTTCGTGCACCGCATCGGATAGCGGGGTGTTCGTGAAGCGCACCAACCCTTGCCGCCAGGGGGCAATGCCGGCAGGGGAGATGGAGGAGACCTGGCTCATCTGACCAGAAAGCGAGACCTGGACGCCTTGGCCTGCAGACAGTTCTACGAGTTGGCGACTGGACTGTTCGCGGGCGTCGATGGTCGCGTCGGCTACCTTGACGCGCCCGTCCTCCACCGCAACGTTCACGGTTCCGGCATCGGCGCCGTCCCTCATGTAGCGGACCGCAAAGCGCGTGCCTACCACCGTGACGCGGGCGGGGCCAGCCAGAACGTCAAAGGGCCTGGCGGTGTCCGGCGCCACGTTGAACATGGCCTGGCCATGCGCCAGGCGGACTTCACGGCGATTGCGGTAGAGCGAGACCTCCAGGTGGGTGTCCGCGTCGAGCGTCAGATGGCTGCCATCGGGCAGCGGCACGTCCAGCCGCTGACCTTGCTCCGCTGCGTAGGTGTTGGCAAAGGTCGGCTGTGTCCACTGATACCAGGCAATGCCGGCGGCCATGGTGCAAACGCCACAAAGCGCTGCAACCCCGGCGCCGAAACCGCGCGGCCACCATGAGCGGGCGCTCGGCGCGGGTGAGCGCCACGGGTCATTGCGCGTGCGCCGCTTTTGCCCGATGGCTGGGGTGTCGATGCTTGCCTGGGGCGGCCTCTCTGTCTGGTGTGGGGGAGACCCGCGACGGGGCGTGCGCAGATGCGCCACCCGCTCTGCCGGCATGCTGCGAAGCAGGCGAATGCTGTCGTCCACCTGTGCCCAGGCTCTTGCGTGGGCAGGGTGGGCAGCACGCCAGGCCTGGAACTCGGCCTCCTCGATGGCGCTGAGCCCTTGCTCCCGGCGCGTGTGCCAGTCCGTCGCGGCGACGTCGACCGGATCCTGGCCGCGGACGAACGCCTCGAGTTCCCGCGAGGCCACTTCATCGAGAGAGGCATCCGCGGACGGTGAGCAACAAGAAGAGCCCGTGGGGGCTGTCGTTCGGATCATCTTATTTGTATAGACGCACGAGGCCGCGCAAAACTACACCCCCGCAGGATCAATCCGGCACGCAAGGGTTCTCTATTCCTTGGCATGGCTGCCCTTCTGCGGCTGCTGGCATGCGGCGCAAGCCAGTTTGCCGCGGCTGATGTACTGGTTGACCATGCTGAGCGAGATGCCCATGCGCTGCGCGATCTCCTTGTTCGGGAGTTCATCGAAAGCGTAGAGGCAGAACGCTTCGCGGCATCGGGTCGGCAAGGCCTCGATGGCCTTGAGATAGGCCTCGGCTGCCTGCGAGGAGGCGTAGATTTCCTCGGGTTGAAGATGTTGCGGCTGGGTCGGCAGGACGGCCTCGTCGAGTTCATCGATGTTGTCGTGCTGCCGGACCTCCGCGCGCCGATCCATGTCGATCTTGGCGTTCAGGGCCACTTGGCGCAGCAGGGCCCGGGGCTCAAGCACCGCTTGCCCGGCCTGCTGCATGGCCAGGACGCGCGCGCAGCTCTCCTGCGCCAGGTCGGCCGCGGTGTCGCGGTCCTTGACCTTGCGCAGGCAGAAGTTCAGGAGTTCCCGGTAGTAGCGAGTGATCACAGTCCAGCCAGCGTCCCAAAGTGACGACGTTTCCTGGCAAGGGCATGCGTCAAGCTGGCTGTGGTGGATCACCGACGCCGCGCCGCCAGGGCTCGAGGCCATTCCCGGACGCACGGCGTGGCTATATGGCTGGCGTAGGCCAAGCGAAGCAGGGCTCGGCGCTTACGAGGGGCGGGTCTCTCCAGGGGATCGGGGGGATTCCAATCCCTGGCAGCGAGGCCTCTGTAGCATCATTCGGAATGACAATCATTCCATTCTACTCGAATGCCCGTCATCTGACCACTATGAGTGCCTGTGTTCGTGTCCCGTGTTCGGTGGGCTTGCTGCGCCAAGGAAGGGATCCATCGATCCTTCCTTGGGGCGTGACGCTCAGGTGGCGGCAGCAGCGAATTTCTCCGTGCTGGCGCCAGGCTTGCGCGCGGTGGATGATCCGAGCGCTTCGATGATCTCCTTCACGCGCACGGCCGTTACGGAGAGCAGGGTGTCGCTCAGCCCATGGCTGCCCTCGCATGCCCCCTGCAGGAAGATGGCCGGCTGGAACTCGGTGGCAGACCTGAGACGGTAGTTGCGGTCCACCTGTAGATCGCCCAGGTGCTTGGCGAGCGGGGTGAGCAGGGGCTTGTGGTTCTCGCGCTCGTACCCCGTTGCCAGCACCACAGCGTCGTAACGCCGCGTGAGTTCCATGTTCTGGTCCAGATCGCGCAGCACGAGTTCAACTCCGTCTGCGCGCGCATTTGCGCTCAGTACCTCGTGCCGCCGCAGCAGGTGATGGCGATCGCCGCGCACGACCCGTTGTTCGTACAAGATCTTGTAGATCTGCTGAATGAGTTCGAGATCCGGGGCCGCGTAGTTGGTACGGTGAAACTCCTGCAGCAGTTTGGCGCGGGTGGCTTCGTCCTGCTGGAACATGTGATCGGTGAAATCCGCGTTGAAGATGCCGTTGACGAACGGGCTGTCGTCGGACGGGTGCAGGGCCCGGCCGCGCATGATCAGGTCGACGTCGGTGGGCTCCGCTCGGTTGTGCAGGTCGACGAAGATCTCCGCCGCGCTCTGGCCGCCTCCGATGACGGCAACCTTGCGCGCCTGGCGGTTGGCCGCGATGCCGGTGAGGTAGCCGTTTGAATGGAAGACGCGGGCCTCGCCCGCCAGCTTCTTGAAGCAGTCCGGTACCTTGGGCGTCCCGCCGACGCTGACCACGAGATTGCGGGCCAGGCGATCCCGCACGGCGCCCCGTTGGTCACGGGATCGCACCCGCAGCAGGGGGACGTGGCCGTCCTTTTGCTCAGGCAGCACCTCGATGACCTCTTCGGCGTATGCGCAGATGTCGTCGAACTGGCGTGCAGCCCACCCGAGGTAGTCGCTGAACTCGTGGCGACTCGGGAAGAAGGACTTGAGGTTGATGAAGTCGGGCAGCCGGCCTTGTTCGTGCAGGTAGTTCACGAAAGTGAAGCGACTGCGCGGGTTGCGCAGCGTCGCCAGATCCTTCAGATAAGAGATCTGCATGTGGGCATGGCCGAGCAGCATGCCTGGGTGCCAGGAGAAGCCGGCTTGCTTTTCGATGAAGAACGCGTCGATGGGGCGGTGCCCTGCCTGCCGTTCTTCCTGGAGGGCAATGGCGAGAGCGATGTTGGATGGCCCGAAGCCGATTCCGATCAGGTCATGGATGTGCATGCGGTGGTCCTCACGAGGTGGTGCTGATGGATGGGGCATCTGTGATCGTCGATGCACATGACATCGATGAAGACGCCGATGACGCACGGCCGCAGATCGGTCGTGAGGGGGCCATCGCGGTCCGGACGGGCTGCGCCATGGCACCGCACCGGGGATGTCCGGCGCAAAGGAGGTCGTGGCGTGATGGCGGTCCCATGCCAACAAGACGGGGGAGAGTTTTGTTTGTTTAGTCCGCCGGGTTCCGCGAGCGCGGCTAAACAGATGAGGGGCTGATGCGTCTTATGAGGCAACACACCTGACCGCGAGCGCAAAGTGGCTGGCTGCGTGTATCGGATCAGGGTGTGGACACCAGGATGCGTGCCGGTTGGCAGGCGTCTTCTCCAGAACATGCCCCTACATACCGACCATGGCTCAGAAACGTCTTGTTTACATCTGGTCCCTCAGGAACGCCGCCGCGGACAAGGCCGGCCAGCACATCAACTACAAGGCCGAGGCGCGGTACATGCCCTCGCCACTCGAGCATCTGGTGACCCTGCTCAACGAGGGTCCCCTGGGCGAGCATCTGGTGCTTGACCGGGTGATCTTCGATGACGACGAGGGGTCTCCCGCGGACCGAGCCAGGTTGGCCGACTACGGCTTCGCGCCCCGACCAGGGGGAACGTGGTTCTACCCGCCGGGGTTGGCCGTCCAAGGGCGTGCGCTCAACGATCTGCTCACGCCCGTGCCCTCGACCTACCGGCGATTGCCGCTGAACGATCCTCGGCGTGCCAGTGGCAAGCATGATTTCGAGGAGCGCCTGCTGGCGGCGCTGAGCGGCGTGCAGGCCGATGTCGTCGTTCTGGATGGCTTGCTGGTCATCCTGGACGAGTTGGTGCGTCCGGGGGCGCCATTCGCCCGGCGCATCTACAACATCCATCCCGGCATCACGCGGGATGGCTCGCCCCACCAGCGGCGCGGCGCCTATGCCACGCTCGACGCCCTGCATGGCGCACGGGGCAAGAAGGTCGTGAACTGGCAGACGATGGAGGACATCGACGTGCCCGTGGTTCGTCAGACCGGCGCGTCTTTCCACTACGTTGACAACGGCATCGACTCCGGAGAAGTCGTGGCCGACGTCTTGGCCACCGACATCGACCCCGAGGACACGATTCTGGAACTGCGCTGGAACAACTTCCATCGAAGTCTTTTCCCGGCGCTGGAACAGGGCCTCGCCAAGGTCGTGGGCGTCGAGCTGGGAGTGGCCCATGCCTGCTGAACCCGCGATCGCGCGGGCGTGGGGGCGGTGGTGTGCCTCGGGCGCGGTGCTGATCGCCGCGCTTTCTCTGCTGATGCCCCATCCGGCGCGCGCCCGTGGGGTGTCGGACGAAGCCATGACCGCAGTCGCGCGATCCATCGAGATACGGCGCACCACCGATGACATCCCGCACATTCGGGCGAACGGATGGCGCGACTTGGGCATTGGCATCGGGTATGTGCAGGCGCAGGACGCGCTGTGCACCCTGGCGGAGTCGTTCGTGACCAATGAGGGGCGACGTTCCCTTTTTTTTGGCGCGGAGCAGCGTCCCTCGGTTGATTCCAATGTGGGGCGATCGAAGAACATCGACTCGGACTTCTTCTTCCGGGCCTTTGTCGATGACGCGGCGGTGGCGCGTTTCCAGGCCGAGCAGCCCCGTGAGTTGAACGACCTCGCCGAGGGTTTTGCTCAGGGCTACAACCGCTGGCTGCGGGAGGCCCAAGCCCACCCGCGCCGCCACGCCCACCGTGCCTGCCTGGGCAAGAAATGGGTTCGCGAGATCTCGGCGCAGGACATCCACCGCCGGATGTACGCCTCGCATCTGACGGCGGGCTATCTGCAGTTTCTCCCCGACATCGTCAACGCCTCGCCCGACAGGGTGCGGGCGACCGATGCTGCGGTTTCGGGTGAGCTGCGGGTGCGTCTGGCCAACAATCTCGGCCCGCGTGCCGAGTTGGGAAGCAACGTGATCGCCTGGGGACAGCGTGCCACTGGCGGCGACGGGGCCGTGCTGCTCGGCAACCCGCATTGGTATTGGGGTGGCCCTGACCGCTTTTACCAGATGCACCTGACCATTCCCGGGAAATTGAACGTGGCGGGGGTGGGGTTCCTGGGGGTGCCGCTGGTGATGATCGGCTTCAACGAGCATGTAGCGTGGAGTCATACGGTTTCCAGCGCGCGCCGCTTTGGCTTGTTCCAGTTGGAGCTCGATCCTTCGGATCCCAGGCGCTATCTGGTCGATGGCGTGTCCGAGCCCATGCAGTCGCGCACCGTCACCGTGGACGTGGCGGACGAGGGCGGGCAGGCTCGCCAGGTGAGCAGGACGCTGTACACATCGCGGTTCGGTCCCGTGGTGGATCTGGGCCGGATGGACTCCGCCCTGGGCTGGTCTGCCCAACGTGCCCTGGCGGTGCGCGATGTCAACGCGGACAACCAGCGCGTCTACCGGAATTTCCTGCGGTGGAATCTGGCGGGCTCGCTCGACGAGTTCATCGCCATCCAGCGCAAGGAGGCGGCCATGCCATGGGTGAATACCGTGGCCATTGGCAAGGGAGATGGGCGGGTCTGGTATGCGGACATCGGTGCGGTACCCGATGTGCCCGATGATCACCGTCAGGCCTGCAATGCGCCTCTTGCCGGCGCCTTCGCCAAGTTCGATCCGCGCACCCCGTTCCTGGATGGCAGCCGATCCGCCTGCATCTGGCATGTCGATCGAGAGGCGGTGCAGTCGGGTGCCATGCCGGCCGAGCGGCTTCCCAGTCTTCTGCGCGAAGACTATGTGGCCAACATGAACGACAGCTACTGGCTCGCCAACGTCGACCAGCCGCTCGACGGATTTCCCTCTTTGCTGGGGGCGGCTCAATCCGCGCTGCATCACCGCGGCCGTCTGGGGCATCAGATTGCGATCGACCTGTTGCAACGGGGTGCGCGGTCGTCCGAGGAACTCGGGCGCTGGGCGATGCAGGAAGCGCTGCGCTCACGCGCCTATTCCGCGGAGCAGTTCAAGCTGACCTTGCTCGATCAGGCCTGCTCTCGGGTGGGCGTGCCGGCAAGCGCAGGGCGTGACGCCTACACGAAGGCCTGCGGCGTTCTGCGCGCCTGGGGGAATACCGGAGAGGCGGGCGACCGTGGGGCGCTGCTGTGGGATGCGTTCTGGGACGAACTGGAGAAGATCCCGGAAGGGAACCTCTACCGGACGTCTTTTTCCATCGATGCGCCGCTGTCTACGCCGGCGGTGCCCATGCCGAACGACGGTGGGGCGGGCAAGGCGCTGACCTCGGCGATCGTTGCGCTGAGTGCCAAAGGGATACCGCTGGACGCGGCGACGGGAAGTCAGCGCTACGTGCGCAGCGGCGGTCGACGCTGGCCGATCTACGGTGGCTGCGGTGGTGCAGGCTACTTCACCGTGGCCTGCCCTGAGGACGGGAAGGACGTTCTGGACGCGAATGCGGTCTCCAACAGCTACTTGCAGGTGGTGCGCTTCGGCGAGACGGGGGTCGAGGCGCACACGCTGCTGGCCCATGGACAGGACGAACTCGCCGTGAGCAACGGCCGGGGCAGCGCGCCGGTTGCGCGCTACTCGCGCAAGGCATGGCTGCGTTTTCCGTTCAACGAGGCGGACATCCAGCGCGATCCGCAGTTGACGCGCGCGGTCTTGCGGCCGTGAAACCCAGATAGGAAGAGGTCTGCGCATGGCGTATTCGATGAGCGAACGCAATCAGGCACGCGAGCTGTTGCAGCTGCTGCGGCCGTTTTTTCCATGGATCCTGCTGTCGGCCATCACCGGCGTTGGCGCGGGTGCCGCCACGGTGGCCTTGCTGGGAGTGGTCAATCAGGTGCTTGCCGGCGGCAGCGGCATGGCCGGCGACGTGCTGCTGTCCTTCGTGGCGTTGTGCCTGGCGGCCTTGCTGGGGCGCGCCGTCTCGCACGTGTCCACCAACTGGGTCGGCCAGCGCCTGGTGGCCGAAGTGCGCAAGAGCCTGGCGCGCAAGATCCTGTCGGCCCCGATCGATGCACTGGAGCGGTACCGAACGCACCGACTGATGCCTGTGCTGTCTCAGGACGTGGACATGATCAGCGACGTGATCTTCGCCCTCGCCACGACCCTGGTCTCGGTGGCCACGGTCCTGGGCTGCCTGGGCTACCTGGCCTATCTGTCGCTGCCGTTGTTCGGCTTTCTGATCGTGGCGCTGGTCGGGGGGACGGTGGCCCAACTGTTTGCGCAGGCGCGCGGGGTGTCGGGTTTCTGGAAGGCGCGGGACCACGAGGAGCAACTGCACAAGACTTACCGTGACATCAGTGCCGGGGCCAAGGAACTTCGCATGCACCGGGAGCGGCGCAGCCGGATGTACAACGGTCAGATCGAACGCATCATCGGGGCGATCCGTGACGTCAACAGCAAGGCGATCAACACCTATGTGCTGGCGACTGCGTTCGGGTCCGCGCTTTACTTCCTCTTGATCGCCTGGATCCTGGGCTGGGCGGCTTTCCGGTCCACGGAGCCCGCCGTGCTCAGCGGGTTCGTGCTGGTGCTGCTGTTCCTGAAAGGGCCGATGGACCAGATCCTGGGGGTGCTGCCAGAGGTCGGGCGGGCCAAGGTGGCGTTTCAGCGAATCGCCGACCTGTCGGCCCACTTCGCCAATCCGGAGCCGCACCTGCACCTGGATCGACCCGAGAGCCGGGTGGCCCTGGAGCAGGCCATCGAGCTGAGGAACGTGGAGTACGCCTTCCAGGCGCCCGACGGCGCGACCGAAGGGTTCGTCCTGGGGCCGCTGGACTTGCGGCTGGACAGCGGAGAACTGGTCTTCGTCGTCGGCGACAACGGGTCGGGCAAGACCACCCTCATCAAGGTTTTGCTGGGGCTGTACCCGCCAAAGGCCGGTGAGATCCTGCTGGACGGGGAGCCGGTGACGGTGGAAACCCGGGACGACTACCGGCAACTGTTCACGACCGTTTTCGCGGACTTCTACCTGTTCGAGGATCTGCTGGCCGGAGGCAAGGTGGAGGGGCGTGAGCAGGGCGTGACGCAAGCGGCCCTGAAATACCTGGAGCGTCTCGAGATCGCCCACAAGGTGAGCGTCAAGGAGGGGGCATTCAACACCCTGGATCTGTCCACCGGGCAACGCAAGCGGTTGGCCTTGGTGCACGCCTATCTGGAGGGCCGGCAGGTGCTGGTGTTCGACGAGTGGGCCGCAGATCAGGACCCGACGTTCCGGCACCTCTTCTACACGGAACTGCTGCCGGAACTGCGGGATCGGGGCCATCTCGTCGTCGTCATTTCCCACGATGATCGCTACTTCCACGTGGCCGATCGGGTGGTGCGCATGGCCAACGGGCGCATCGTCGAGGACCGAAAGACCGGTGCGGACGAGGCAGGGCCGGTGTTGGCAGCAGGATTGGCGGGCGCATGATTCCTCGGTGGGTGCAAGGAATTGGCCGGTGCTGATCGTCTACAACAATGTTCATCCGCGCCATCATGGGCGTGTGGAGATGTTTCGGGGTGCGCTGGTCGAGGGTGTGGAGGTGCCCGCGCGGGTCGAACGTGTGCGACAGGAACTAGTGCGTCGCGGGATGGGGCGCTTCGAGCTGCCGGGTGAAATGGATCTGGCCTTGTTGAACAAGGTCCATGCGCCGTCCTTCGTGGCCTTCCTGCGCGGTGCCTGGGAGGAGTGGGTCGCGCTCGATCCGGGCAATGCAGGGCGGGATGCCCTGCCGTCGTACTGGCCGATCCGCGCCTTTCGCTCCGATGTGGTTCCCGACAGTTTCGTGGCGCGCCTGGGCCAATACACTTTCGATGCGGGCACGCCGCTGACCGCCGGCAGCTGGGACGCGGCCTGCGAGGGCGCCAACTGCGCGATCACGGCAGCCCGGCGCGTTCTCGCTGGCGAGCCGGCGGCTTTCGCACTGACGCGGCCGCCCGGGCACCATGCGGGACGGGACTATTTCGGCGGCTATTGCTTCCTGAACAACGCGGCGCTTGCAGCGCAGGCCTTGCGTGACGGCGGAGCGCAGCGCGTGGCGATCCTCGACGTGGATTACCACCATGGCAACGGGACACAGACGATCTTCTACGACCGTCCTGACGTGTTGTTCGTGAGCATCCACGCCGATCCGCGGACCGATTACCCGTACTACATCGGCTACCCCGAAGAAACCGGTGCCGGTCTCGGCGAAGGGTTCAACGTGAACCTGCCGCTACCGCGGGGGACCGATGGGGCGGCCTGGTGCCGGGCTCTTGAGATGGCCCTGCAGAGAATCCAGGCATTCAAGGCGGACGCATTGGTGGTGTCGCTTGGGGTGGATACCTATGAAGGCGATCCGATCTCGGGCTTCCGGCTGACCCACGACGACTTCCTGAGGGTTGGCAGCCGGTTGGGCCGATTGGCCATGCCGACGGTCCTGGTGTTCGAAGGCGGCTACGCGGTGGACGACATCGGCATCAACACCGCCAACGTGCTCCAGGCTTACTTGAGCGAGGGAGTCGGGTTGGCCCGATGACAGTGACCGGGCCGCAGGCAATGAGCGAGGTGATACATCCCGGCGCATCTGGTTGTGGGAAACCAAATGTGACTCATAAAGCGTGCACTGAAAGGGCGTGGATTCATAGAGCGTGTCCCTATAGCTTTCCTACTGTTTTGGAAATGCTATGGAACTCGACTACGATCCCCGCAAGCGCTTTGGTGCCCATCTTGCCGCCCTTCGGCGCAAGAGGGGTATTTCGCAGGAGCGCCTTGCGCTGGAAAGCGGGCTGGCTCGCAGCTACCTGAGCGGTGTGGAGCGGGGCTTGCGCAACATCGCCCTGGTCAATATTTGCATCCTCGCGCAGGCCCTCGACATGCAGCCCTCGGAACTGCTGGACTTTCGCACCGGCGCGTAGCGAGTTCGCGGCCTGCCGACGGCCGCCCTTCGGGCTCGAGCTCGTCATGCGGCTACAGACCGGGGTCCCAGTCGCCATCGCATATCTCCAGCAGCATATCGTCGCCCGCCCGAAGATGATTGCGGTGCTGCGGGTCGAGTGGGCAGGCGCCGCAGTAGCCGTGGCCGGGGAGCCGGTAGTACAGGCAGCAATGCCGGTGCAGCCGGATGGTGACAGGGGTGCCGTCCTCGATCCGACTGGCTTCCCGTTGTCGGGCATACAGCGGGTTGCGGTGCTGGTCCGGCCAGTGCGGTTCGTGCAGCAGCGCGTGCAGGTCTGCGGCGACATGGGGGGCGTCTCCGGTCAAGGCCAGCGCTTGCTCAAGGATGGTCTGCAGATACCGTGCGGCATTGGCCCACAGGATTTTCTGCGGCAGGCGCGTTTGCCGGGCGATGGCTGCAAACAGCGGTTCGAGGTGATGCCACAGCAGGGGACCATAGCGAACTGCCGTCGGTTCGCCCGCCATTGAACGACCTTCCAGTGCGATGTGGAAGCGCGTCGGCGTGCCGGAGCCGTCCAGCTCGACCGCGACCTGCTCGGCGCGCATCGGAAAACCGTGCTGCAGCACGCTCGCTGCGGCGGCGACCGGCGGCAGCAGGGCCCACAGATAGTCCATGCTCCAGGCGGAGGCTGCAGCCCGCAGATCGTCGCCAGTGACGCCACGGCGGCGTGCATGTTGCCGGATCGCGCTGGCCAGCAGCCGATCGTCCCGAATCAGGTGCGAAACCTGGATGGCATCGGGCGGCCAGCGCGGGGAGCAGGCGAGCGCCTCTCCAAGGGGCGCCCACTCGCCCTGGAACAAGGGGGTGAGCAGAGGAATCACCGTGGGTTCTCTTCAACAAGGGGATGGCATTCGCCGGCCGGGAGAGCGCCTGGCAGGGTCGATGTGGTGAGGGTCACACACCCAAGACGCATGGGCGACCGCAGCGTTTAAACAAATCGGTGGATCGCCCGTCTTCAATGGAGCGGTTCCATCCGCGTCGCGCACCCACCCTGGCAGCAAAGGATCGAATTGAGATACTTTCTGCCGTTTTCATCGGATTCGAACCGTCCATGCTTGCCCATCCTCACCTGCAGCTGTGCCGCTTGTCCCTTGCCGAGGTGCTGACCGACATCGCGAGCGGCGCGCACCGCCTGGCGTCGCTCGTCACCCGGGGCAACGCGGCGGTGGCGGTGGCCGAGGTCGATGGGGACACGCCCGAGTCGACCGCCCCGGACGGCCATCGCCATTTTTTGTTCGCCGATGGCCTGATCCGTGTTCAGGGTACTCGGATCACTAAGACCCCTTCTGGGTTTGCTGCGGGTAGACCGCCGTTCGGCAAACTGACCGCTGCGGCATGACGGTTGGTCGGTCTGGAATCGCCGGCGGCTGGCGCTTGCCGATGTGGATGACAGGGCTGTATGGCCTTGGGCATGGCTGCGCGCGTTGCCGCAGCAGTTTTTTACGTCTTGCACACCTGTATGGAAAGGGCGTGGGCCATGTCCGCCAGGCGGTGGGGCTCACCGTGGCAATGATGGCGTCTTTCGCGACGGCCGCTCCGGATGCAGCGCCTGCGTCGCCGACCCTCATGGCTGCCTTGCGGCTGCCCGCGACAACTGATTTCGCTGGGGCTGTGCCCTCTCTGGTCGATGCCGCACCCATCGGCGGTTTTGTGCAGGTGGCTCCCGTGGCCGGATCGGCGCCCACACGCCGCACTGAGTTGCGCATGGCCCACGACGGCAGGGCCTTGCACATCCAGGTGCGAGCCTACGACCCCGAGCCGTCGGCCATCGTGGCGCAGCAGATGCGTCGGGACGTGGAGGGCATGCTCAAGGAGGATCAGGTGACGCTGGTGTTCGATCCCGATGGCGATGGCCGTAACGGCTACCTTTTCGCGGTCAATGCCAACGGCGCCCAGTTCGACGCGCTGATTTTCGACGGCGGGCAGATGCGTTTCGACTGGGACGCGTTGTGGCGCAGCGAAGCGCGCATCGAGGCCGACGGCTGGCGTGCCGACATCACCATTCCGCTGTCGGTCTTCGGGCGCGGGCGTCCGGTCGGCGAGGACGAGGTGCGCACCTGGCGCGTCAATGCCGAACGTTGGATGCCGCGCGGCAGCGAGCGTGTGCGGCTGGCCGGCATCCAGCCCGACAAGGAGGTGTACTCCCTGGGTGATGCGCTGCCCATGCCGGCCATCGTCGCCGATCAGGACGGCTGGGGGCTGCGCCTGAAGGCCTCGCTGCGCGCCACCAGCGAGTCGTCGGCCGCCTCGGGCGCAGGTCGGGCGCGGCAGCGCCTGGAGCCCGGCCTGGAGGTGTTCCACGAGAGCCCTTCCGGGTTGCGGACCACGGCAGCGCTGAACATCGATTTTGGTGAGGCGGAGGCGGATGAGCGCACCGTCAATCTCACGCGCTTTGAACTCTTCCGCCCGGAGAAGCGCGAGTTCTTCCTGCAGGATGCGGGGCGCTTCACGTTCGGCGGCCTGGTGGAGAGCGCCGTCATTCCGTACTACTCGCGCCGGGTCGGGCTGGATGCGACCGGGCGTGGGCGCAGCCTGGATGCCGGCCTCAAGTTCTCGGGACAACTCGCTGGCACTGATTTCGGCCTTTTTGGCGCTCGCGTGGCTGGCGGGCCGACCGAGCCGGGCGAGCCTGATCAGCGCGCCGCCGATGTGGCCGTCCTGCGGGTCGCGCGTCCGCTGGGCCATCGCAGCCGCGTCGGGCTGACGGCCACCCGCGGCAATCCGGAAGGCACGTCCGGCAGCAGCCTGTGGGGCGTGGACTACCAGTTCCGGGACACCAACTGGGCGCCACCGGGTGGGGCGGGGGGCAAGACCCTGGAGACGCATGCCTGGGTGCTGGAATCGAGCAACGCCGGGTTGGGCAATGGCCGGTCATGGGGGGCGAGCGTGAAGTATCCTAACGTCGGCCTCACGGGCAACGCCGAGGTGCAGCGCATCGATGCGCACTTCAATCCCGCCCTGGGCTACCTCGCCGAAGCGGGCGTGACGCGTGGGAAGGGAGAACTGGGCTGGTGGCATCGCACCCGAACCGGTGAGGACATCATCCCGGGCGTCGATTGGAATTTCCGTCGCAAGCAGGACGGCAGCGAGCGCTCTTGGTTGCTCAACCCGGAGATCGGCTACACCAATGCGGCCGGCGATACGGTGATGGTCGAGGTGTTCTTCGAAGGGGATCGCCTGGCCTCTGCCTACACCCCTGTGCCTGGCGTGACCGTTCAGCCGGGCCGCTATGGCTGGCATTACCTGTTCGGGTACCTGGAAACTGCGCCGTCCCGACCGGTTTCGGCGACAGCGGAGTTGCGCAGCGGCGGGTACTACGACGGGCATCGTGATGACCAGACCTTGCAGCTGGCCTGGAAACCCGGCCCGTACTGGGGCTGGCGGGTGGGCCTCGCGCGTAATGCCATTCGCCTGCCGTCGGGCAGTTTCACCGTCCGCACCGCCTCCTTGCGCCTGGATCACACCCCCAGCACACGTCTGGCTCAAAGCCTGCTGCTGCAGTGGGACAACGTCTCGAAGGAACTGGGCGTCAGTGCCCGCTTGCGATGGCTATGGAGGCCGGACCGGGAAGTGATTTTCTCGCTCGATCGCCTGGGCTACACGGGCGAACAGCGCGACCTGCTGCCCAATCAGACCCGCGCCATGCTCAAGCTGGTGTGGAATCTTGAGCGGTAACGGCGAACCGGGTGGCATGGTTGATGAGAAGTTGCACGCCACACGCAGCGTGTGATCCGTCATTCGGTCAGCCGGAGTGGTGGGGCCGAATGAGAGCTTCGATCTAAACAAACGCACGGGCAACTCGTCTTGGTTGACGGTGGCGGCGCGCTGCATTGGGAGACGACTGCCGGGGGGATGGCCACGGCGGTTGTGGTGTTGAACGTATCAATATCTGCGCATGAAAAACCTCCAAGAGTTGGACAACCAGGATCTGAAACGAACCGGGCTGAAGGCGACGCTGCCGCGTCGTCTCGTGCTGGAGATCATCCGCTCCAGCAGCGAGCGCCACCTGTCCGCCGAAGATGTTTATCGGCGTCTGCTCGCGCATGGGCATGACGTGGGGCTGGCTACGGTGTACCGGGTGCTGTCGCAACTGGAATCGGCGGGCCTGTTGTCTCGCAACGTCTTCGAGGCGGGTAAGGCGCTTTTCGAACTCAATGAGGGTGGCGATCACGACCACCTGATCTGTCTCGGGTGCGGGCGGGTGGACGAGTTCCGCAACCAGGCCGTCGAGGCCTTGCGGCAGGACGTGGCGGTGGCCCACCGCTACCAACTCACGCGCCACCGACTGGCGCTCTACGGCTACTGCCCAGACTGCACCCCAGGGCACCCAGCGGGCCGATGACGTCCCATCGATTTCGATTCACTCTTGAAGGAGTTTTGCCATGTCGTTTGCCGTTTTTCGCCGCTTCTCCACCATGCCTTGCCCGGATGTCGTCCTGGGTGGGCTTCTGCTGCTGGCTGTCGCGTCATCGGCGCAAGCCGCGGACCACACCGTGAAGATGCTCAGCACCGGCAAGGACGGATCCATGGTGTTCGAGCCCGCTTTCGTCAAGGTGGCCGTGGGGGACACGGTCGTGTTCACGCCAACCGAAAAAGCCGCCCACAACAGCGCCTCCCTGCTGGTGCCGCCGGGCGCGAACGGCTGGAAGAGCGACCCGGACAAGGAGTTCAAGGTCAAGGTCGAGAAGGAAGGTGTCTACCTCTACGCCTGCCAGCCGCACAAGATGATGGGCATGGTCGGGGTGATCCAGGCTGGCAAGCCGGGCAACCTGGCCGATGCGAAGGCAGCGGCGGCGAAGGAGCAGGCGGCTTTCGCCATGGGCAAGGACCGCTTCGACAAGGCGCTGGCCCAGGTCAAGTGACCCTGGCTCGGTGACCCCGAAGCCAGTCTGTGAGTTCTGCCCAATCCGCGCCCTGGCCCCATCCCGGTCCGGGGGCGTGCGACATGGAATGGTGCCCTTGCGACTTCTCTGAAGTTGCGCCTCCTGGGTTTACCGTCAAGGGCCATGCGCTGGCACTCTACGGGCGTTGCCGAGGGTGCCAGGAGCGATCCCCAGGAGGAAGTCGACGCAGCGGCTCCGCCAAGGCGAGTGCATAGGCCGCGCAGGCGGACTGTTCGACCGGACATTCCACCGTCTCAGGCGCGAACGGCCTCTATCGGCGCTGCGGAGTGGATGTTGCTCGTGCATTGACCATCCAGCATGCGGCAACGAAGTGGACCGCAGAGCCCGTCACGTAGGAATCGAAGGCCGCACGGACGGTTTCGATGACCTCTTTGCGGCCACCTTCGTCCACCTCTTGGAGCACCCGGCCGACAGGTCCGAGTCGGCTCAGGTAGGGGACCAGTTCTTTCTCGGGAAGGGTGCAGCTGACGTCGATTGGTTGGATATCGATCCCACTCCAGCCGCTGTTCTCCAGGATGTTTAGAACCCGCTGCGCGTTGGCAAAGGCGAACTGCCCTGGTGCATCCGGCCGACGGGCGGGGATGTTCGGCAGGAGAGGGGCCGCGGCCCGTTCGGCTGTCGTCATGAAGGGGTTTTCCGCAGGGCTGCGCCAGGCGATGAAGCGGAGTTCGCCATCGTCCTTCGCGGCGTGCCGCAGATTGGCGAAGGCCTGTACGGGATCCTCGAAGAACATGACGCCGAAACGCGAGACGATCATGTCGAAGCCCGCCGGCTCGAAAGCATGAACCTGCGCGTCCGCAAGGATGAAGCTTGCTGGCACAAGTTCGCTTTCTGCGCGGACCCGGGCTGCGGCGATCATCGGCTCCGAAATGTCGATGCCGGTGCAGTGGCCCCCATCGCCTAGCCGCCTGGCGATCGCGAGCGTCGTGCCGCCCGTGCCGCAGCCGACGTCAAGCACCCGGCCGCCGGACGCGGTGGATGCCGCCGTGGCGAGGAGATTCTCGAACGGTTTGAACATCCGGTCGAGCTCCTCCTGCGCTTCGACCCAGGCCCGGCCGGCAGCGCCGTTCCAGAGGGCAGCCTGCCCGTCATCTGTAGGTTGGGTGATTTCCATGTCGATCTCCTTTTGCTTGCCTGAATGAGGCGGGAGTCATACTGTGCAACTTGAAGTCAACTTGAGGTCAAGAGGATGGAAAGCCTGGACATCACCGAGGTGGCGCGGCGCGCTGGCGTCCCCGCGTCGACGCTGCGCTTCTACGAAGAAAAGGGGCTGATCGCCTCGATCGGCCGACGCGGACTGCATCGTCTTTTCGGCGCGAGCGTGCTGGAGCGGCTGGCGTTGATCGCCTTGGGGCGTGCCGCCGGCTTTTCGCTCGACGACATCGCGCGCATGTTCTCGCCGGACGGCCAGCCCAGCATCGACCGGCAGATGCTCACGGCCAAGGCGGACGAGCTGGACCGGACGATCCGCCAACTGAGCGCCATGCGCGACGGACTGCGCCATGCAGCCGTCTGTCCGGCGCCGTCCCATATGGAATGTCCCACCTTCCGCCGCATCCTGCAGGCGGCTGCATCCGGTGCGCTCGGCCCGAGAAGGAAGACGAGGGTGCGCTCCCCGTAGTGCCGGACGTGTGCCGTCAGACCGGTGTGTTCAGCGACTTGGGCACCTGCCCGAAGTAGCGGCTGAAGGCCGCGCTGAAGCTGGCCGGGTGCCGGTACCCGACCGCGTAGGCCGCCTGAGCCACCTGACATCCGGACTGCAGCAATGCACGTGCGCGCCGCATGCGCAGATCGAGCAGGAACTGGTGCGGCGTGGTGCCGTAAAGCTCACGAAACCCCTGCTTGAATTTACATTCGTTGAGCCCGACGGTGGCGCTGAGGTACGGAATCGTCAGTGCGCGATCCATCTGGGTGTGCATCAGATCGCGGGCTCGGGCGAGTTTTTCCACGTCGGCCGCGCTCAGGCGCAGGGATGAGGCGCTCGGCACCTGCGCCGGCATGAGCAGGCGCAGGTGTTCGGCCGCCAGGGTCAGCGCAGCGATGTGCCGATCCACGGGCGTTGCCACCTCGGGCGACAGCAGGGGATGGAGCAGGGTGCGGCACCAGGCCGTCGTCGCGTGTTCACCCAGCAGGCGGATTCCCCTGCGACTGGCCAGGCGGGCAGCGGCCGCTTCACCCAGATAGCGCGACAGCGCGTTGCCGTTGAGCACCAGCCTGAGCTGGCGAACGGACGTCTCCGCGCGGAAGTGCCGCTCGCCGCGCGTGTGCGCAAAGGCCGCGAGGGTGGTGCGTCCGGCACCGAAGCGCAGGCTGGAGCCGTCCTCGGCCACGAAGCCGGACTCGCCGGACAGGCCGTAGGTGATCACCAGCGTCGGCCCCGTGTCGCTCTGGGTGGATGCCTCGGCGAGGTCCCGCGCCGGTTGATAGTGCGAGCGAACCACCGTCAGCCCGTCGTCCAGCGCGGCGCGTTCAATCCAGCAGCCGTGGCCAGAGACAGGAAGGCGGCCTGTCGTCCCCACGGCGCGCACCTCTTCAACCCTCGTGCCCAGCCTCGCTCCCGTTTGCATACGAAACCCTCCCGATTGCTACCGAAATACTGTGAGAACAATTCTCATTCTTTCTTAGCATGGATGTCATCTGATACTCAAGGAGAACGATCCATGCCCATTCCTCCCTTGCGGGCAATCGGGGTGTTGCCGATGCTGGCAACCGCCCTGTCGGCGCTGGCCCAGCAGACCCAGGAGCCTATGCTGCCGGCCGTCACGGTCACAGCGAACAAACAGGCCCAAGCGCTTGAGCGTGTGCCCGCCAGCGTGACCGTCTTCGATGGCGAGCAGCTCGAAGTCGACGGTGTGCGTGGCCTGGAGGGCGTGGCAGCGATGACGCCGGGTTTCGTGTTCCAGACCTTTGGGCAGTCGGGCGCGCAGCCGCCGGTGATGCGGGGGCTGTCGGCCAACGTCACGTCGTTCTCGTCTTCGACGGCGCTGGTGGTGGATGGCGTGGCGACGCTGCGCGGGCTGGGCTTCGACGATGCCTTGCTGGGGGTGGAACGCGTGGAGGTGCTGCGCGGCCCGCAATCCACCCTTTATGGACGCAATGCCGAGGCCGGTGTGGTGAACATCGTCACCCGCCGCCCGGGCAATGAACCGTACGCCGCCGTCTCGCTCGACCTGGGCAGCCGCAACAAGCAGGCACTGCGCTTCGATGCGAGCCGGGCCCTGGTGGACAACACGCTCTTCCTGGGCGTGGCCGGCGAATTCGCCCGGCAGGACGGGTTCATCGACAACACCACCACCGGCCGCAAGGAGGACGACCGGCAGCGCAAGGGCGGCCGTGTGGCCCTGCGCTGGACGCCGAGTGCCCGCACCGATGCCACGCTGCGGCTGAACCAGCGCGAGCACGACGACGGCGGCTCCCTGTGGGGGCCGACGGGAGGTCCACGCGAGACCGTGCGTTCCGGCACCGAGAGCTGGAACCGATCCAAGGCCCGTTCGGCGTCGCTGGATGTCTCCCATGAACTGGCCGACGACCTGCGCCTGCGCTCGATCACGGCGCGCAACGAGTACTTCGACCGCATTCTTCAGGATACCGATTTCCAGCCGGCCGACCTCGTGCACCTGGGGCGCGACTACCACTTCAAGACCGTGTCGCAGGAGCTGCGCCTGGAGGGCAAGGCCGGCGAGGCGCGCTGGGTCGCCGGTGTCTATCTCGACCGCGAAGACAACGCCTTGAACTTCGAGCAGAAGACGCCGTTTGCGCTGGCGCGCACGCGCTCGACGCAGCAAGGGAATTCCACGGCCGCGTTCACCCACTGGGACGTGCCGCTGACGGTGCTGGGGTCGGCGTTTGGGTCGGCACTTTGGTCCATCCAGGCCGGCCTGCGCGTCGAACGCGACGAGATGCGCTTTGCACTGGCCGGCGGCAGCGAGCAGTCGCGCAGCTGGACCCATGCCAGCCCCAAGCTCGCGCTGCAATACCAATGGCAGCCTGCGGCGCAGCTCTACGCCAGCGTGTCCGACGGCTTCCGTGCGGGGGGATTCAACACCTTCGCGCCGGAAACGCATCGCCGCTACGAGCCCGAGAAGGTGCGCGCCTTCGAGCTGGGCGCCAAGGGCCACCTCTTGAACCGCCGCCTGCGCTACAGCGCGGCCGTCTACCGCATGGACATCGACGACATGCAGGTGCAGCAGATGGGCTCGGCCGCCGGGCAGGTGTTCATGACCAACGCGGCGTCGGCCCGCTCGACCGGCGCCGAGGCCGAACTGCGCTGGCTGATCGGCACCGGCTGGCAGGTGCAGACGGGGTTCGGGCTCAACCACACGCGTTTCCGCGAGTTTCGTGACGGCGCCAACGACCACACCGGCAAGCGCAACCCCTTTGCGCCCGACATCAACGGCCATCTCGGCGTGCGCTACGACGCGCCCACGGGCTGGTTTGCGCAGGCCCAGGCGGTCGGTGCCGGCAAGGTCTACGTCGATGCGGCCAACACGGCGGCGAACAAGCGGTCGGGCTATGCCGTCATCAACCTGTCGGCTGGTTATGCGTGGGGCCGCACCGAACTGACGGCCTACGTCAACAACGCTGCCAACAAGCACTATGACGTGATCGGCTTTCCCGCCAGCACGATCACGATCTACAGCCCACCTCGCGAAGCCGGGCTGCGCCTGAGCTTCCGTCTCTGATCGACAGGACGCCGACGCCATGAATCTCGAACAAACACATGAGTTGCGCCGCTGGTGGGATCTGGCGGCCGCGCCCGTGCAGGCCGAGGGCCTGCGGCTTGCCGTCGAACTCGGCGTGCTGGATGCGCTCGTCGAGCCGGCCGGCGCCGCGGCGCTGGCACAGCGCCTGCAACTGCACCCCGTCGGCACCGCCCATCTGCTGGAGCTGCTGTGGAGCATGGGTGTGCTGGAGCGCCAGGGCCATGGCCGCCATGACGGCGATGCCGACGCCGACGGGATCTATCGTCTCGACGCAGGTGCGCGCGCCTACCTCACGCAGGGGGCCGAGCTGTCCTGCGCCAAGGCCTGGTTGTTCCGGCTGCGGTCCATGCGCGGGTTCGTCGACAGCCTGGGGGAGCATGTCCGCCATGGTCCGGGCGTGTCGAAGCCCCCGCTTTCGGCTGACCACGGCCCCTCCGGTGGCGCAGCGCAGTGGGCGGCCGCGGCGCGGGTGCAGATCGCGCAGGAGCAGCGTGCGGTGACCGCGCCGGCCGCCGTCGAGGTGATGAGGCGCCTGCCGGAGTTCCAGCAGGCGCAGCGGCTGCTGGACCTGGGGGGCGGCCCGGGCCTGGTGGCCATCGCGCTGGCCCAGCAGCGCCCCCAGCTTCAGGGCGTCGTGTTCGACTTCCCCGAGACGGTCGAAGTGGCGGCCGAGAACATCCTGGCGCGGGGGCTCGGCGCCCGCCTGTCCACGCGGGGCGGCAGCCTGGCCACGGACGACATCGGGTCGGACCACGACCTGATCTGGTGTTCGTCGGTGCTGCACTTCGTGCCGGACATCGAAGCCGCCCTGCGCAAGATCCTCGCCGCCCTGCGGCCGGGTGGCGTGCTGGTGGCGGTGCACGCGGAACTGCCCAGGGAGCAGGGTGAGGCATGCAGCGTGGTGCCGTGGTACCTGCCGCTGCGCATGCTCGGGCGGCACGTGACCCATGAGGGGGAACTGGCTGCGGCCATGGCGCGTGCCGGCTTCGTGCGCATCGAGCAGTTCGCCTGCGGCCAGTTCCCGATGGCGGTGCAGCAGGTCGTCGTGGCGCGGCGGGACGTGCCATGAACGGCGCGCTGCGTCCCGGCGTCCAGCAGCTGCTGTTCGGCTGGGTGAACTTCGCGTTGACGGCCCCGGCCATCTACCTCTGGCTGGGGCTGCCGCTGGTCATGCGGCAACAAGGGTGGTCGGGCACGGAGATCGGCGTCTTTCAACTTGCCGGCCTGCCTGCGGTCTTCAAGGCGCTGCTGGCGATTCCGGTGGAACGCTGGCCGTTGCAGCGGCGCTCTGCCGTGTTGCCGGATCCGGCGTTCAGCCCGTCGTCCAGGGTCTTGGCCGCGCAGCGCTGGGCGTGGCTGACGGGCGGCGGCTTTGCGCTGTGCCTGCTGGCTCTGGCGGCAGTGGGTGAGGGTGCCGGCAAGGGCATGCTCTTTGCGCTGGCCTTGCTGGCGGCCCTGCTGTCCACCTGGGCCGACATCCCGGTGCAGGCACTGGCCATCGGGCTGCTGCCACCGCAGGCCAGGCCGCTGGCCGGCGGCATCCGCGCGGCGGCCACGTTTGCGGGCGCGGTCGTGGGCGGGGGGCTCATGTTGTTGGTCCAGCAGGCCAGGGGTTGGACGCTTCCTTTCCTGATTCTGGCCATGGGTGTGTTGAGCACCTTGGTGATCGTCGCCGTGCTGGGCCGCGGATCCGCTCCATTGCAACAGGCGATGTTTTCAGGGGCCGTCGTGTCGCGGCAGGCGCCCTGGCGTGTCTGGAGAGGCTTTTTTCAGCAACCGGGGGCGCCGGCCTGGACGCTGTTGCTGATCGGGCAGTTTCCCTTTGTTGCGGCCGCCTGGGTGTTCCTCAAGCCGCTGCTGCTGGACCACGGACTGCCCGCCGCGCAGGTGGCGCTGGTCGCCGGTGTGGGGGGCGGGGCCCTGGGGGCAGGCGCCAGCCTGGCTGCAGGCTGGGTGCGGCGCGAGCGCCTGATGGCGGTGGCGTGGCGGTCGGCGTGGGCCAATGTGCTGGCCCTCGGGGTGTTTGCCGCTGTCCTGGGTTTTCAGCTTGGGGTGGAGGCGCGTTGGGGGCTGTTGGCGGGCAGCGCCGCGCTGGCCCTGGCGATGGGGCTGGCGTCATCGCTCGCCTTCGCCTTGATGATGGAGTTCTCCCGCGATGCCTGCCGGGCCGCCGACTACGGCCTGCAGGCCGGGCTGTTCGCGCTGAGCCGTGTGCTGGTGCCGCCTGTGGCGGGCCTGCTGCTTGACCGCTTTGGGGACGCGGCGATGTTGGGAACACTGGCGGCGTTCGCCCTGTGCACGGTGCTGGGCGGGCGCTGTCTGCGGCGGGGGGAGCCCACGCCATGACGAACGCGAGACCTGAGGCGATGGTGAGTGCCGACCAGGCGGTGCTGGTTGTCGGCGGCTATGGTGCGGTGGGAGGCGGCATCGTCCGCGCCCTTTTGCGCGACAGTCCCTGTCATGTGCTGGTTGCCGGGCGCAGCCTGGAGCGGGCTCGCGCGTTCTGCCAGGTCCAGGGCCCCCGGGTGACGGCGGTTGCCTTGGGTGACGGGTATCTCCCGGTGATCGAGGAGTTGCCGCACCGGATCACCGTGGTGGTCAACTGCGTCGAGGAAGCGAGCCTGTGGATTGCCCTGCAGTGCCAGGCCGCGGGCATTCACTACGTCGACGTCTCGGCCACGGCCTCGGTGTTGGACGCTGTGCGGACCCGATGGGCGTCAGGTGAAAGTCAGCGTTCCAGCGCGGTCCTGAGCGTCGGCGTCGCGCCGGGGCTCACCAATTTGCTGGTGCGCAAGGCCTGCGATCAACTGGGGCCGCTGCAGCATGCCGACATCACGGTGCTGCTGGGCGCAGGTGAGGTCCATGGACTGGCTGCCATCCGCTGGACGCTGGACCGTTTGGGTGCCACGTTCACGCTGCAGACCCCTGCCGGGGCAAGGGAGGTTCGCGCCTTTGGCGAGTCGCGGCCGGTGCGGCTCGCGGAGCCCTACGGCCGAAGAACCGCCTACCGCTTCGACTTCTCGGAGCAGCACACGTTGCCGCGTACCCTGGCGCTGCAGTCGGCGGCCACCTGGCTGTGTTTCGATTCGCGGCTGGTGACACAGGCATTTGCCTGGATGGCGCGCTGGCGCGTCCGGCAGTGGCTGCCGCCGGACGGTTTGGCGAAGTCGCTGGCATGGACAGCGGCCCATGCGCCGATCGGCGGAAATGGATTCATGGTCCAGGTCGATGCCCTCAGCCAGTCTGGCGATCGCGCGAGTTGGGTCGTTGCCGGGGATGGGGAGGCGGCATGCACGGCTGCAGTGGCAGTCTGGGTGGCGCGCACGTTGCTGGTTGGCCGTCTGGCACCGGGCGCCCATCACATCGAGGAGGTGCTGACGTTGGACGAGGCGTTGGCGGGCTGTGCGCCAGTCCTTCGGCGCGTGGAGTTCAACCCGATGTAGGCGCTTCTCGCCGGCTCAACAAGGCTCGGGTTCGCCTGGATGGGCGGGCCGTCTGACCGTGCCTTTTCGCGGGTGCTCAGCCACGGTGTTGCGGACAGAATCGCCGCTCGAACCACTCGGTGAGCATGGCCTTGTCGTACACCAGCGGATCGCCGTCGGAGCGGACAAACGCACTGCGAGACAGGTAGTCCATGTCCGAAACACGCTCCTGCCGTTCGGCGAGTACCTTGCCCTGTGCGTCCTTCCAGAGGTACTCGAGGTCCGCCCGCGGCCACGTGACACCGCGCATGATGCGCACATCGTACGTGCCAGGGCGCCACCACTCGTGTCGGCCCGCCAGGTCGAGGTCGATGATTCGGATGTCCAGCGTATGGCCCGCCGGCAGGCAGCGATCTCCCAGGGCCTGCAGGTGCCGCTTGATGGACTCGAGGTTGCGCTGGGAGCGCACGCCGTAGTCGCCCGCGTCGGCATAGTGCTCGGGATGGATGAATTGCACCGCGACGTCGGCTGCAGCATGCAGCACGGGCGCCGACATGGCTGCGACACAGCACAGCGCACGGAACGTTCTGATGGTCATGGTGAACCCTCGACTTGCTACATGGTATTCGACTCCGTCGACCTTCATCTGGTTGCACCGAGCACATGGAGGCCGACATCGAAATCGGGCCGATTGGGCGGTGATTTTGGATGGCGTTCCGGTCTAGCCGCCAGCACGATGGGCTTTTCGAGACCTCCATGGACGCTCAGCGCTATTCCATCGCCGGACAGGTGTATGACGCTCTGGATCCTCGCTTGCAGGAGGTTCTGGCGCGCGTGCGCGAGGGGGTGGATCGGCCGCGTTGCCTGTGCGTGCCTGACGGAGTCGAGATGTACGTGGCGCGCCACCGGCAGTACGTCGTCAAGCGCATGCCGGGCACTGGTGGGCAGCATCATCCGCAGTGCCCGTCCTATGAGCCGGATGCCCAGCAGTCCGGGCTCGGCGAACTGATGGGGGAGGCCATCATCGAGACCCTGGCGGGCAGCGTCGAGTTGCGCGTGGATTTTCCGTGGGTGCGCGTCCTCGGCCGGGGTGTCGCGCCGGGCGAGCCCCATGATCCGGGTGAGATCAACGTCCCGCGTCGCCGGATGAGCCTGCGCGCCTTGACGCACTTCCTTTTCGAACGGGCGGGCTTCAATCGCTGGTTGCCCGCCATGGCGGGCAAGCGCAACCAGGGTGTCATCTGCAAGCACTTGCTGGAGGCCGCGGCGGAGATGATCGTCAAGGGACAGCCACTGGCTCAACGCCTCCATGTCCCCGAGCCCTTCAGCGAGGCTTCGAAAGCTGCGGCCGCCCAGCG
Source organism: Roseateles oligotrophus (assembly GCF_014204525.1). GTDB lineage: Bacteria > Pseudomonadota > Gammaproteobacteria > Burkholderiales > Burkholderiaceae_C > Paucibacter_A > Paucibacter_A oligotrophus_A. Next base: position 456,880 of record NZ_JACHLP010000005.1, on the reverse strand, counting down.
CCGCCGCGACAAGCTCGCGATCCTGCAACCACGTGACGGTCAGTCGCCGCTGGCGGTGGTTCTGGGTGAGTTCAAGACCTGCGAGGCGACGGCGTTTGGGCGCCGCTTGTGGATCAAGCACATGCCCGATGCGCCGCTGCTCATCGCTGACAAGACCTGGGAACGAGCGCGCAGGACCTATGCGGCCTACTTCGAGGTTCAGGACGCCGATGCGGCCTACCGGCCGCGCCTGGTGTTGACGGCCTTGATTCGCGCCAAGCGTGAGCACGTCTATGAAGTGGACGCGTTGAGCTTGATGTTGACGACCGAACACTGGATTCCGGTGGAGGGCGCGCACGAGATTGAACTCATCCACGCCCTGGTGGAACAACAGCGGCGTTTCATCAAGCCCTTGCGCTACGACGCGAAGAGCACGGCGGGATTTCCGAACGCACTGCTGACTGACACCGGCGCCGAGCCAGTCGCCCTTCACGTGGTCAGCGCGTTCGCCGAGGCAAAGGAACGTGCGGCCAAAATGCAGGTGATTGCGCGGATATCGCCGCCGCTCTGGACCTGGTGGACCGATCAGCCGATGCCGACATTGCCTGCTTGTGCGGTGTGCTGAACACGGTGTCCTCCGAGGGAGGAAAAGTTCGGGTACGGTACCCTACCTTTGGAGGAAATCGGGTACCATACCCGACGTTGGCGAACTCTGTTGAAAGGATGGCTATGCGACTGGTTCCGACCCCGGTGGCATCGAAGCTGACGGGCCTTTCGATAGAGAAGCTTCGCGAGTGGACCAGTCGACGTGCGCTGGTGTCGGCGGACGTGCGTCCGAAGACGAAGGGATCGCCTGCACAGTTCAGTTGGCAAACCATCCTCGTCCTTCGGCTGGCCGTGCTTCTTCGCGACCAGTTTGCTGTTGAGCTGCAGACGCATCAAGGCGCGTTCGCCCAGTTGCGCAAGGCACTGCGATCAACCTCTTTCATTGCGCTTTGGGGCCGGCGCTTGGCGTTGGCTCCCGGAGGCACATGGTTCTTTCTGGATGATGGGTCGCTGCCGTCCGAAGCCGATGCCATCGTTGTTCGTCTCGATCCGCACCTTGCTGTCCTGCGGGACGGCTTTGCCTTGCCTGATGTGGCTGCTGGTCAACTTGATCTTTTCTCCTTGCCTGCCACGCGCGATACCCCGACGGTCAAGGCGGTGAGTCGCCCCCGCCAGAGGAGATCGGCATGAGCCGCCAAGCTTGGAGCGTCGCAGTGCGTGGTAGGCACGGTTTGATGCGCAGAGGGGTGTAGCGTGGCGGACGCAGTGCTGAAGCAGTGGCTGGACAGGCTCGGCTATGCCGCCGAGCCTGCGGCGCTTCACGTCCGCGGTGCGGCGATCTCCGAAGCGCACCCTTATGCGTTGGAGATCAAGTCGCTGCTCAAGCCGGACGGGGCCGTTCGGGCTCAGGCGGTCTTCGTGGTGGAAGGCGTGCCAACCGTTGTCTTCATGGCGGATGACCAGCCTTTGTCGGCTTCTGCGCTCGACGATGTCCGCAAACGCATTTGGAATCAGAACCTGGCAACGGTGGTGATCGAGCTGCGCGACCGCGAAGCGGTTGCGCTTCCGGTCCGAAAGCTCCAGAAGGCTGAGCAGCGTTTCAGTTTGCAAGAAGCCAGGCCGGATGGTCCGTTTTCCGCCCTCGATGTCGCCACTGCGAATCTGTCGCGAAGGCTGCCGGCTTGGTTCGACGTCAAGGCTCGGGTGGACAGCAAGCTGCTTGCGAACTTGTCGGTGACAGTGTCGAAACTTGCGGGTACTGGTTTTCGTGGCGCAGCAAAGACCAGTGACCGCAAGCGATGGGCAGAGCTGCTCATGGGGCAGGTGCTCTTCGTCTCCTATCTGGAGCATCGGGAGATTGTTGGAGTGACCTATCGCGGGCGTCGCGACGTCGGTGAGCTTCATGACCTCGTTGCGCGAATGGACCGCGAGGGCGTGCGCGTGCTGGTCGATCGTCTGCGGGGAGATTTCAATGGCGATTTCCTGGGTGACGACCGGCACGATCCCTGGACTGCCCTCACAGATGACGGATTCGATTTCCTGAACCAGTTTCTGCGTCGAACCGACATGGAGACGGGGCAGGGCGATTTCTGGAATTACGATTTCAGCTACATACCCGTCGAACTGCTCTCCGGTCTGTATGAGAAGTTTCTGACGCCAGAGCAGCAGGCCAAGGATGGCGCCTACTACACGCCCCGCAACCTGGCAATGCTGGCGGTTGAACAGGCGCTCATGGCCTCGCCCGATCCGTTGGCGGAGACGATTTTTGATGGGGCCTGCGGTTCAGGCATCCTGCTGACCACAGCCTATCGTCGCCTGATTGCACTGTGCGAGGCGCGGCAGGGGAGGCAACTCGGATTCGCCGAGCGGGGCGAGCTCCTCAAGCGCAGCATCTTTGGCGGCGACATCAATTTCATGGCGTGCCGCGTGACGGCCTTCAGCCTGTACCTGTCACTCCTTGAGGGGCTGGCCCCAGCGGACATCTTGGCGGCACAGGAGCGCGATGGAACGAAGCTGCCCTCCCTCAACGGGAGCAACCTTGCCCATGGCAGCCAACGGGCCGACTTCTTCCGGACTTCCCACACGTTCCACACCCGCCGATTTTCATTGGTTATCTCCAATCCTCCCTGGGCAGAACCTGAGGGTGAGAGCCGAACGTCGGCGGATGACTGGGCGGATCGCGCTGGTGTTCCTTTCGCACGGCGGCAGATCGCCGGTGCCTACGCGCTGCGCGCGCTTGAATTTCTCTCGGAGGGCGGTCGAGCTTGCCTGATCCTTCCCATCGGCCAATTTCTCGGCGCTTCCAGCGCGGACTTTGTCGCTCACCTTCTCAAGGGATACCGACCGTCACGCCTGATCAACTTTGGCGATCTGCAGGGGCTGCTGTTTCCTACGGCTGAAAACACGTGCCATGTCTTCCTGGGGGAGAGGCGTCCGGATGGCTTGTTGAGTCACATTCCGTTTGGGGAGACGTTCGACTATTTGGTGCCGAAAGCCGACCTTAGTCTTGCCCTCGGTCGGCTGACCATGCAGTCCGCCGATCGCCACACGCTGCAGACCCGCTCGGTTGCCGAGGATCCGCAACTGCTTGTCGCCATGATGTGGGGAGATGCCAGTGACCTGTCCATCTGGACGCGGTTGACCTTGCGCGGTACGTTTGCCGATTTCTGGCGTGGGCCCCGCGAGTTTCGGCGCTGGGTATATCGCAAGGGGATCCATCTCCATGACAAGAGCCGTGAGGCGGTCGATCCCGGCGAGCTGCGCCAGATGCCATTCGTGCCCATTGCGGCGCTGCGTGCGGGCTCGCCTGTTCTTCATCCCGAACTGCTGGCCAAGTGGCCTGAGGCTCAGGACACTGTCGTGGGTTTGAACGAAGGTGTGCGTGCCGTTTTCGATGGACCGCGGGTGCTTTTTCCGGATGGTTTCTCCAAGGGTGAGCAGAACATTCGCGCGGTCTACTACGATGGGCAGGCCTCCTTCACCCACAGCATCGGCGTGATCGCTGGCCGCGAGGAGGACGCTGCCCTGCTTCAGTTCACTGCGGCGTATCTGCGCTCGACGCTCGCCCGCTACTTTCTCATGATGCGTGGCTGGAAGATGCTGTGCGAGCGCAACGGCGTGCATCTGGCAGACGTCGAAACCTTCCCGTTCTTTGTGCCAGAGGATGCGCCGGATCCGGCGGCGGCACGGGACGCGCTCTTGACGGTTCAGGCTTGCATGGCGGAACTGATGGCCTTGCCCGAACTTGAGCAAGCATCCCGCTACGATGAGTTGCGTGACGAGTTGGACGAGGCGGTTTTTTCCTATTTCGGACTCTCCGGTGAAGAGCAGACGCTGATCCGTGAATCGGTTCGCGTCCTCATGCCCTCTGTGCGGCCGCGCAGTTTCAAAAGTTTGGATACCCCAGCTCAGCATAGGGCCAGCTCCGAGGACTTCGGCATTTATGCCCAGACCCTCGCCAATGCCTTGACCGCGTGGAGAACGAAGGCACGCGGCCAAGGCCGATTCCGTGTCGATGTGGTTGCGAACGACCCGAGTCGCGCCGGGCCGTCAGGCATCGTGCGGATTTCGTATCTGGGAGATTCCACTGACAGGCCCGAGGTCAGCGCGTCGATGAATGACGAGTTGGTGCTTGCGACACTCGCCGAGTTGAGAAATGCGGGGCTTTGCGCGATTCCATCGGGAGACTTCCTCTGCCTAGTGCCGGATGTGCATCTCTGGGTTGATGGCGCGCTGTACCTTGTGCGGCCGCTTACCAAGCGCAACTGGACAGTGCGAAAGGCTCTTCGAGATGCCGAGCATATCGTCCGTGGTGTGCAAGTGCGCCAATCCGTCGAGAAGGGGGAGGCGACAGCATGATGTCTCCAGTCGACTGGTTTGCTGCCTTTCCGATCCAGCCGGCCACGGAGGCCGTGGAGGCGCTGCGTCAGGGCTGGACAGAATTGGCGGGACGGCCGCGCCCGGATTTCAATCCCAAGACGAAGGAAGATGGGCTGACCAAACGGCTGAAGGTGTACGTTGAGAACCACGTCGCACGGGAACGCGGCTTGCTCGGTATGTGGGCTGCCGAAGACATCATCGGGGACGTTGATCCGAACACTGGCGCGATGCTTGAGGAGCGGCGGACCGATATTGTCTACGGCTGGAACGATGACGTCCGCGGCATGAAGCTGGTCTTCGAGTTCAAACGCCTGGGTCGCCAGAAGAAACACCGTGACCACTATTTACAAGACCAGGGATTGGGGCGATTCGTCACGGGCATCTATAGCCGAAAGGAGGCCGTTGCGGCCATGGTGGGAGTTCTGCTGGATCCGGAGCCTGAGGTGGTGCCACCCATCAGGGAGGCACTCCAGGACGCCGCGCTTGCCACGTTTCTGCGTTTGCGGCGCTTGCCTTCGGGCCTCCCTTATGCCCGGCCTTCTGCGATGTTCACTGGGGCGGATTTCGATACGGAACACGAGCGGGATGCCGCGCTTGCTCCCACGCACGGGACGATTCGCGTATCTCATTTCTTCTTCGCATTCGGCTATCCGACTACCACTCGGAAGCAGAAATCCGCATAGGAGCCCATTGCCAGCCGGATCATCGGCCGCGCCGTCTGGCCTCTCCCGGATTGACGCCGAACTGCTTGCGAAATGCCGCTGAGAAGTGGCTCATGTTCGAGTAGCCCAGATCGCACGCCACTGCCGACACACTGGTGTCCTCCCGCAGCAGGCGGCGCCGGGCCTCGTTCATGCGCTCGTGCTGGAACAGGCCGTACACACTGAAGCCGTACAGCGCGCGAAACCCGCGCTTCAGTTTCGCCGGGCTCAGCCCGTTCTCGCGCGCCACATCCAGGATCAGCGGAGGCTGCGACAGATCGGACAGGAGATGCGTGCGCGCACGGGCCAGACGCATTTGATCTGCTCGGTCCAATCCGCCTGCGCCACCCGTATCGGCCCGCGCCTCCAGAAGCAGGCTCACCAGCGTCAGTCCTTGCGCCTGCAGCCATAAAGGGTGCCGCTCTCCTGAAGCTTCGCTGTCGCCCGGACGGTGTCGCATCGCATGCGCCAATGCTTGGGCCGTGGCATGCAATTCCGTGCCGCGGTGCCCAGTCTCAAAACACAGTCCATTTGACAGCGCACGGCGCAGCGTCGGCTCGGCGTCGCCCACCAACTGCTCGAATGCGTCATGTCGCAGCATGACGCCAACGCTCTCGTAAACGCCGTGCTGGTGAAATCGCCAGCACTGACCGGGGCCAAACGCGATGTTGCCGCTGGCTGCGTGCACTTGGCGCTCGTCGATCTTCCGACCGACACCGTGTCCTTTCCTGCCGTTCAGCACCGCGAGGGATTCGCCCAGCAATACGTAGCTGAAATGGATGAACCCGCTGTCATCGAGCACGCTGAGCTCGATCGGGTTGGCCAGACGCGTGGACCAGTGCATCAGCTGCACACCCTCTCGGGTCGCCACCCGCCGATGACTGGACGAGACAAGGTCCAGCCCCAAGGCTTCGCTGGGGTCTCTGATCATCTCCGTAGCCAGGAGATGGGGTACCGATGTGGCTGCGTCCGACCTGGGCATCAATGCATCGCTTCCTCTTGCCTTTGTTGATCCGATGCGAGCAGCAATGAGCCCGTTCCGGGTAGCAATCGTAATACGAATCATTATTATTGAACAGAGTTTGCAACTGTTCCTTGCGTGGGTCCTAGGGGCTGGGCGTTTGCCTTCGCACCACCACGGATCCATCGAATCTCCTTGATCAATTCATGTCCCCAGCACCGCTCAATCCCGTTTCCACAGTTGACGCCGCGCCGGTGCTGTGCGGCGTACCGCAGACCATGCTGTGGACGCTGCACAACCGCGCCACCGAATCCCTGCGCCCCGATGCTTGGTTTCGTGATCCGGAGGCCGAGCGCATCTTCCAATCCATCGCTTTTGACTACCGGGCCCATTTCGGTCGTCCCGACAGTTCGCATGCCACCCGCTCGCAGATGTTTGATGAGGCACTGCGTCCGTGGCTTGCTGCGCATCCCGGCGGCATGGTGGTCGAGCTCGGCTGCGGGCTGGAGACGCAGTTCCAGCGCTGCGACGATGGACGTGTGCGCTGGTTGTGCGTGGATGTGCCAGACGCAATTGCCGTGCGCGAGCGCTACCTGGCACCCAGCGAGCGATGCCGCCATATTGTGCGCTCCGCGCTCGACTTGAGCTGGATGGACGAGGTCGAGGCGAGCAAGGGTGTCTTCGTCACCGCCCAGGGCCTGTTCATGTATTTCCCCGAAGACGAGGTTGGGCGTCTGATCTCGGCGATGGCGAAGCGCTTCGAAGGGGGGGAACTCATGTTCGACACCATCCCGCGCTGGTTCTCGCGCAAGACCATGGACGGCTTCGATGTCACGCGCCACTACCGCGCCCCGCCCATGCCCTGGGGCATCAATCGCGACGAAATCGAGGCCGCGTTGCGGGCGTGGAGTCCACACATCGCCTCGGTGCAGCACGAGCCCTACCGCCGTTTCAGAACCTTCCCTGCGCGGCTGGGGCTCTGGATGGCGCACATACCGCCACTTGCCAAATTCCTCCCCGCGATCGTGCGCGTGCGCTTCGCCCGTGAATGACCGCCCTCCGGCGTCCGCCACAAGCTCCTGTTCATCCATGCCCGCCTCCCATCTTTCCTCATGACATCCTTTCAAGCCCGCCCGAACAAAGCCCACCGCATCGCAGCACTTGTCGCACTCGCATCGTTTCATTGGACCTGCCTGGCCGCCGAGCTGCCTTTCGACATCCCAACCCAGCCGCTCGAGGCCGCGCTGAGGCTGTTCGAAGCACAGGCCGGCGTTGCGGTTCAGCGTCCGCTGCAGTGGCCCCAAGGGCTGGCTGAAACCCCGGCCTCTGCACTGAGCGGCCGCTTCGAGCCAGTGCGGGCGCTGCATCGCCTGCTTGCGGGACATCCGCTCCAGATCGCGGAACGCGATGGACGCTTCGTGATCGCGGTGGTCGAGCAAGCCCAGCCCGCCACCGAGCCAGACAAGACCTTGCCCGCGGTGACGGTCACTGCCCGGCGCGGCGCCGAGCGCGCCAAGGACGTGCCGTTCAGCGTCAGCACGGTTCAGGGGTTTGAGCTGGAGCAGCGGCGCCTCACCACGCTCGAAGAAGCCCTGCGCGACACCCCAGGAGTCGAGGTCAACGCCTGGGGCGGCTTCGGCGACGCCAATGTGCGCATGCGCGGCGTGGGATCGCTGTACCAAGTCAGCAGCGAGGACAGCTCGGTGGTCGTCAACCTGGACGGCACGCCGCTGTCGGCACGCAACGCCTCGCTGCCCATGCTGGACGTGGAACGCGTCGAGGTGCTCAAGGGGCCGCAGGGCACGCTCTTCGGCCGCAACAGCGAGGCTGGCGCCATCAACATCGTCACACGCAGGCCCAGCCGCGAGCCCGATGGCTATGCGCGCATCGAGGCCGGACAGGAAGGACAGCGGCTGATCGAGGGCGCCGTGGGCGGCGCCCTCGCTGAGGACTGGAGCGCGCGCATCGCGCTGCGCAGCCAGCAGTCGGATGACGTGGTCCACAACATCCAGACCGGCGAGCCGATCATGAAAGCCAAGGAACTCGGCTTGCGCGCCAGCGTGCTGTGGCAGCCGCGGGCGGCGACGTCGGTGCTGCTGACCACCGAGCATCAGGACCAGAAGGACAAGGTCGGCCTGATGCTGCTGCGGCCCTACGGCGACCCGCCCAGCCTGGATGCCACGCCCGGCCTTTTCGGTGCCGACGTGAAGAGCCATCGGCACGCGCTGGAAGTCAATCACGACCTGGCCAATGCACGCCTCACGTCTCACACTTCATTCCAGCAGCGCCGCGAAGACCAGACCTCGGGGGCCGATCGCATCGTGGCGGCCACCGTGTTCGGGATGCCCACCGAGTACCTCAAGCAATATCACCGCGACGAATCCGCGTGGAACCAGGATCTGCGCTTGTCCTCGCTGCCCGGTGCCGCGACGTTCTGGGTGGCGGGCGTCAATCTGTACGGCTCCAAGCGCGAGTACGACACCACCGTCGGCGGGATGACCGACAACCTGCGCGACTTCGAGACGCGCAGCGAGGCGGCCTACGGCGAAGTCACGGTGCCGCTCGCGGCCGCGCTCAAGCTCACCGGCGGCCTGCGCTACACGCAAGAGCGCAAGAAATACGACGCCAGCTTCGTCACCACCGGCTATCCGGCTACTCAGGACAGCCGCTCGCTCGACGACCGGTATGCGACCGGGCGGGTGGCGCTGTCCTGGGCGCTGGACACCCAGACCAACCTGTACGGCGTGCTCGCCCACGGGCACAAGGCCAAGGGCTTCCAGGACGAGACCTCGCAGGTCGCCGACGGCGATCCCTTCAAGGCCGCCAAGGTCGACAGCCTGGAACTGGGCCTCAAGTTCGAGAGCGCCGACCGCCGTCTCGCATGGACCACTGCCGCCTTCTTCAATCGCGTGCGCGACGATCACATGCTGGGCTACGACTACACCACCTTCGCGACCAAGGCGATCAACGCCGACACGCGAGCCCGGGGCCTGGAAGTCGAAGGCCAGTGGCGCGCGGCGCCCGGCCTCACCCTCAAGGGCGGCGCCGTCTACACGGACGCCACCATCACCCAGTCGGTGATGGGCGTATCGGGCGGCGATGTGGCCGCCGGCAACCGCGTGCCGGACGTGCCACGCTGGAGCGGCAAGCTGTCCGTGAACTACACCCGGCCGCTGCCCGGTTTCATGGGGCTGGCCTCGCCGCAGCTCACAACGCTGCTGGCCTACCGGGTCATGAGCACGCGTGCCAACGATCCGCAGAACCACATCTTCCTGCCGCGCTTGCAGAAGATCGACGCGCGCATCGGCATCGCCTCGGGTGCCGGAGAGCTTTACCTCTGGGTGGACAACCTGCAGGACAAGCGTTACGACCAGTACGTCTACTACTTCACCCCGAATGCCAACGTGGGCATGCCGACGCGCGGCCGGACGGTGGGGCTGGGCTTCACCTGGCAGTTCTTCTGATGCGCGACGCCATCATGAGTACTCTGCCCGTCGGGACCCGTACCTGCCCGCAAGCCGATGCCTCGGCGCATACCCATGACTTCGGCCAGGAGGGCATACGCCCGGCCGAGCGCCGGGTCACCACGGTGGCCATGCTGACCGTCGCGGTGATGGGCCTGGAGATCGCCGCCGGGTGGTGGACGGGCTCCATGGCGCTGCTGGCCGACGGGGTGCACATGGGGGGACACGCCGTTGCACTGGGCCTTGCGGCTGGCGCCTATGCCATGTCGCGGCGCTACGCCCGGGACCGGCGCCTGAGCCTGGGCAGCGGCAAGATCAACGATCTGGCGGCCTACACCAGCGCCCTGATCCTGGCGGCATCCACGGTGTGGACCGCCATCGAGTCAGCGCAGCGCCTGCTGAGTCCCGAACCGCTGCGCCCGACGGAAGCCCTGGTCGTGGCCGTGCTGGGGTTGGCGGTGAACCTGCTGTCCGCTTGGCTCCTGGGTGGTGCGCACGATCATGCTCATGAACACGACCACGGACACGACGATCCTCAAGATCGCCCCGGCCACGTGCATGACCACAACCTCGGTGCCGCACTGGCGCATGTGCTTGCCGATGCCGCCACGTCGGTGGCCGCCATCGCCGGTCTGCTCGCAGCCTGGGCCTGGGGCTGGACCTGGCTGGACCCTCTGATCGCATTGCTGGCGCTGGGCGTGGTGGCGCGCTGGGCCGTCGGGCTGCTGCGCCAGACCGGTGCTGTGCTGCTCGATGCCGAGGGCCCGGCCGAATTGCGGCGCCAGGTGCGCGCTCGGCTCGAAGCGGTGGCGGACAGCCGCGTGACCGATCTGCACTTGTGGTCGGTGGGCCAGGGCGCCTGGACACTCGCAGCCTCGGTGGTCAGTCACGGCCCCGCCGCACCCGATGCGTACAAGGCCGCGCTCGCCGGCCTGCCCGGCATCCATCACCCGCTGGTCGAGATCCATGCCTGCCGCCATTGCCCGAGTCCCCATGGGGCGGAGTCGCCATGACCGAAGTTGCGACGACGACACGCCTGCGCACTCCGGCCGGCACCTGGTGGCTACTGGGTAGCCTCTACACCACCCAGTTCCTCGCCCTCGGCTTCCTGTCGGTGGCGCTGGTCGCGCTGTTGCAGGAGCAGGGCGCCTCCATGTCGCGCCTGAGCCTGATCTACCTGCTCGGCACGGTGTGGGCCTTCAAGCTGCTGTGGGCGCCGCTGCTCGACCATTTCAGCTGGGCCCGGCTGGGACATTACCGCGGCTGGCTGCTGCTCACGCAGGCCGGCTTGGTGGTCGCGCCGCTGGCCATGATGGCGTTCGATCCGGTCGCGGACTTTGCCGCCGTCTATGCGCTGGCCGTGCTCGTCGCCGTGCTGTCGGCGACGCAGGACGTGGCCACCGACGCCATTGCCTGCCGCACGCTGCCCGAGGCCGAACGGGGCCTGGGCAACGGCATCCAGACGGCCGGCGGCCTGCTGGGGAATCTGCTCGGCGGCGGCGTGCTGGTGATGGCCTATCCGAGCATCGGCTGGGGCGCCTGCATGGGGTGGCTCGCCGCAGGCACGGCCGTGTCGCTCGTACAGCTTGTCTGGCTGCGCGAGCCCGGACAGCGCCTGACGCCCCTGTCCGCGCGCACCCTGTACGGGCGCCTGCGCACCTTCTGGCCCGATGCCGGGGGCGTCGGCTGGCTGTTCGTGCTGCTCCTGTTTCCCTTCGCGGCCGGACTGGCCTACGGCCTGGTGACGCCGCTGCTGGTGACGGCGGGCTGGAGCATGGAGCGCATCGGCCTGGTGACCAACGTCGCTGGTTCGCTGCTCTCGGCGGCCTCGGCGCTGGCGGTCGGCTGGCTGCTGCCGCGCTGGGGGCGGCGGCGCGCACTGATCATGGCCGCGGCCATCAATCTCTTCGGCAGTGCGGCGCTGCTGGCCCCCTGGGCCGGCTGGGGCGGCGCTGGCGGGAGCGACGCCGCCCTGACGCTGGCCGTGTGCCTCTACTTCCTGTGCTACACGCCGCTGCACGTGGTGCTGGCCACGCTGATGATGGACCGCGTCCACCCCGCCAGCGCGGGAACCGACTACAGCCTGCAGTTCAGCGTGTTCATGCTGTCCAGCATGGGCTCGGCCACGCTGGCGCCGCTGCTGATCGACGCGCTGGGCATGCGCGACACGCTGCTCGTCGGCGCGCTCGCCGCCCTCGCGTCGGTGGTGCTGGCCTGGCGCCCCCGCCTGTCGACCCCGCCGGCTCCCGCAACGCCCCCCACACCGGCCCGTCCGTCATGAACACGTCCAACACCGCGACAGCCGATCGCTCGGCACTGCCTCCCCCAGCCGATCCGCAGGCGGGTGATACCGCAGCACCAACGCCTCGATCGGTGCATGCCTCCCCGTGGCGGATCATGCAACCGGTGCGCAGGCGCATCCAGTTCGCTATGGCCCTGTCTGCGCTGGCCACACTGTGCCAATTCGTCGTGCTCGGGGCGCTGGCCTGGATGGTGCGCGCGCTGCTCACAGAGACCGCCCCAGATCCATGGCCTTGGCTGGCGCTGGCTGCGCTCGGCACGGTGCTGTTCCTCGTGCTGCGCATCACGGCCTTCAACCAGTCCCACTACGCTGCCTTCCGGCTGGAGACGATCCTGCGCACGCGGGTGGCCGAGCATGCGGCCCGCGTGTCCATGGGTGAGGTCCAGCGCCTGGGCTCGGGGGCGCTGGCCAAGGTCATGCAGGACGACGTGAATGCGCTGCATGTCTTCGTGGCCGACAGCACACCGCTGTTTGCTCGCGCCGCCGTGGCGCCTCTCGCAAGCCTGGCGCTGATGTTCGCGCTTGACTGGCGTCTGGCGCTGGCCGCGCTGGGTGTGGTGCTGGCAGGCCTGGCCGTGCTGAGCCTGGCCATGCGCGACCGGACCGTGATGGTGCGTCGGTACAACGAGGCGCGCGAACAGGTCAGCGCCGCTGTGGTGGAGTTCGTCCAGGCCATGCCGGTGGTCCGCACCTTCGACACCGGTCAGTCCACCTTCGGCCGCTACCAGCGCGCACTCGACAGTTACCTGGACGTGCTCCTGCGCTGGTACGCGGGCGCAGCGTTCAGCGCGCGTTTCGGCATGGCGGCCATGAGTGCGCTACCCACGCTGGCCGTGCTGCTGGCGATGGGCGGCTGGCAGTTCCAGGCCGGCCGGCTCGACTTCGGCACCTGGCTGGCCGTGCTGCTGCTGGGCGCCGGCGTGGCCGAGGCCATGCTGCCGTTGATGACGCTGATGCATCTGGTGGACAAGACCATGTTGTCGGTGCGTCGCATCCAGCAGGTGCTGGAGTTGCCCGTGCTGCCGCAGCCCGCGGCGGCGCAAGAGCGCGCGCCTGCCGACGCCAGCGTGCGCTTCGAACACGTCTGCTTCAGCTACGGTGCCGATGCCGCCGAGCCCGCGTTGAGCAACGTGAGCTTTTGCGCGGCGCCGGGCACCGTCACCGCGCTGGTGGGGCCATCGGGGGCGGGCAAGACGACCGTGGCGCGCCTGATCCCGCGCTTCTGGGACGTGAACGCCGGCCGCGTGCTCGTCGGCGGCGTGGACGTGCGCGAGATGAGCGCCGACACCTTGATGCGGCACGTGGCCTTCGTCTTCCAGGACACCTTCCTGTTCGCCAGCAGCATCGCCGACAACATCCGCCTGGGCCTGCCCGAGGCGACGATGGACGAGGTGGTCGCCGCGGCCACCGCGGCGCAGGCGCACGAGTTCATCAGCGCGCTGCCGCGAGGCTATGACACCCCGGCCGGCGAGCGCGGCGTGTTCCTCTCGGGCGGGCAGCGCCAGCGCATCACCATCGCCCGCGCCATCCTGCAGAACCGGCCCATCCTCGTGCTCGATGAGGCCACCGCCTTCGCCGACCCGGAGAACGAGGCCGCACTGGTGCAGGCGCTGTCGGCCCTGATGCGAGGCAAGACGGTGCTCATGGTCGCACACCGCCTGGCCACCATCCGCGACGCTGACCAGATCTTGGTGTTCGACCGCGGCCACCTGACCGAGTTCGGCACGCACGAGGCGCTGCTGGCAGGCCAAGGCGCAGCACAAGGCGTTTATGCGCGCCTGTGGGCCGGCTACGAGCGCGCCCAGCACTGGACCTTGCACACCACTCCCGGCACAAAGACCCCCGTATGACCACTCCCGCCCCTCAGACCAATCGCCGCGACGACGCATTGCTGGCCGTTCTGTTCTTCGCCCAGGGCCTGCCCACCGGGCTGGCCTGGCTCGGCTTGCCGGCGTGGCTGCGCAGCCATGGCGCCGCGCTGGACACCATCGGCTTGGTGAGCCTGACCTTCCTGCCCTGGGCGTTGAAATTCCTGTGGGCCGCGCCGGTCGAGCGCCTGGCGGTACGGCTGGGTTGCGGCCGCGTCATCGCCGCCACGCAACTCGCCGCGGCCCTGGCCTACGCCGTCCTGGCGGCGGTGGACCTGCGCACGCACTTCCTGCCCGGGCTGGCGTTGCTGACCCTGCTGGCCGCCGCCTGCGCGACGCAGGATGTCGCCACCGATCGCCATGCCATCGTCCGCCGAGGGGCCATCGGCGCTGCACGCATCAACACCCTGCGTTTCGCCGGTTTCACGGGCGGCATGTTGGCTGGCGGCGCCGGTCTGCTGCTGGCCGGTGCCACGGCGGGCTGGGCCGCCTTCATGCTCGCCTGCGCGTCGGCCATGATCGTCGCGGCCGCCATGGCGATTCGGATGATGCCGGCGGCGCGGACACCCAGCGGTGCACTCGAACCTCGAGCCCGGGACGACGCGGCGCGGGTGCGGCTGCGCGGCTTCTTCGAGCGTGCCCATCCGTGGACGCTGCTCGCGCTGGCCCTGCTGTTCAAGAGCGCCAGCGCCGCCAGCGAATCCATGGTCAAGAGCTTCTGGGTGGACCACGGCGTCACGCTGGAGCAGGTGGGCATCATGACCGCGGTGAACCTGGGGTTGTGGGGACTGGTGGGTGCTCCGCTGGGCGCCTGGCTGCTTGGCCGCAAGGGGCTGTCCGCGCGCGGTGTGGCAGCCGGGGCGGGTCTGTGTGTGGCGCTGCTGCTGGGTCTGCTGGCCGCATGCATCCACGGCGGCCTTGGCATCACCTGGCTGCCGACATCGGGCATCGAGTGGGATTGGGTCTACGTACTGCTGCCAGCGCTGCAGGCGGTGGCCGACGGCGTGGCGTCGATGGGCTTCTTCACCGTATTCACCCGTGCTGTCATCGGCCGCCAGCCAGGCACCGACCTCACGCTGGTGATGTGCGCCGAGAGCCTCGGGGGCCTCGCGCTCGGCGCGCTGGCCGGCGTCTCGACGGCGCGCCTGGGCTACGCGGCACATTTCGCTCTGGCCGGTGCGGCCTACGCCACCTACATCGCCTGGGCCTGGCGGGCACTTCCGCGCGTGGATGTCCACGCCGCGGTGGACGAGCGCGCCAGCCGAGCCTTCACCGCCACACCGGCCCGAGCCCTGCCATGAGTACCGCAACCATTGCCCACGTCGCCCCCCTCGCCACCTGGCGCCAACTGCTGCAGCGCCTGCTGCGCAGCACCGGCGGCGAGGCGCAGGCGTTGCGCGCCAGCCTCGCCGGTCTGGCGGCCGCCGCCGCCGTGCAGGGCTTGGCCTTGGCCTGCGTGTTTCCGATGCTTGCCGCGCTGGTGGGCACCGCGAACCGCGAACCCGATGGCTCCGCCGCATCGCGCTGGCTGCTCGCCTTCGTGGCGCTGGCGCTGATTGCCTCCGCGCTGCGCTGGCGCGCCCAGGGCTTCGACTTCCATGGCCACATGGCGCGCGCCACCCATGCCCTGCGCACGCGGCTGGGCGAGCAGTTGCGCCGCATGCCGCTGGAAGCCATCCAGGACAAGCGCGCCGGCGAAATGAACGCCGCACTGCTGGGCAACGTGGACGAGAACTTCAACTACACCCTGACCGTCGCCAACCTGATCGCGCAGGTCGTCGTGATGCCGCCGGTGCTGGCGCTGGCGCTCTTGGCCGTGGACTGGCGCCTGGGGCTCGCGCTGCTGCTGGTCTACCCGCCCGTCGTCGCGTTGTATCGCTGGCGCCGCCCCTACCAGGCACGCGGCATGCGCGCGCTGGAAGACGCCCATCGACGCGCCAACGCCGACATCGTCGAATACGCGCAGGGCCTGCCGGTTCTGCGCGCCGCGCGCTGCGAGGGCGAAAAGGCCGTTGCGCTGCAAGCCTCGTTCGCGCAGGTCGAGCGCGTGCAGACCATCGGCCAGCGCAAGGCCGCCGGGCCGAAGATCATCTTCGCCAGCGTGGTCGAGCTGGGCCTGCTCGCCACGGCCGCAGCGGGCGCCGGTTGGGTGGCAGCGGGCACGCTGGAGCCGGCCCTGCTGGCCGCGTGGCTGGTCGTACTGGTGCGGTTCTCCGAGCCGCTGGCCAACTTCCTCAGCTACACCAACATCGTCGAGCTGGTCGAGGCGGCCCTGGACCGTATCGAGGCACTGCTGGCCGTGCCGCCGTTGCCGCAGCGCGAGCCGGCGCACATGCCCGCGGCGTTTAGCGTACGCTTCGAAGACGTGTGCTTCCATTACGCGGGTCAGGACGCGGCGCGCGACGCGCCGGTGCTCGCCGACTTCAGCGTTGATCTGCCCGAGCGCGGCATGACGGCGCTGGTCGGCCCCTCGGGCTCGGGCAAGACCACCATCACCCGCCTGCTGATGCGCCACGCCGATCCGCAGGCGGGCCGCATCCTGATCGGCGGCATCGACCTGCGCGAGATGACGCCCGATGTACTCAATGGCCTCGTCTCCACCGTGTTCCAGGACGTCTACCTGTTCGACGACACGGTCATCGCCAACATCCGCATGGCCCGCCCCGATGCGGGCGACGAGGCAGTGCGCGAGGCCGCCCGCGCCGCGCAGTGCCTGGACTTCATCGAACGCCTGCCGCAGGGCTGGGACACGCGCCTGGGCGACATCGGCGCGCGCCTGTCCGGCGGCGAACGCCAGCGCATCTCCATCGCCCGCGCCCTGCTCAAGGACGCACCCATCGTCATCCTCGACGAGCCGACCGCGGCGCTCGACACCGAGAGCGAGCTGGCCGTGCAGCGGGCCATCGACGCGCTGGTGGAGAGCCGCACCGTCATCGTCATCGCCCACCGGCTTTCCACCATCGCGGCGGCCGACCGGATTCTGGTCATCGATGGCGGCCGGCTCGTGCAGCAAGGCCGGCACGACGAACTCCTTGCCCAGGAAGGGCGTTACCGCGCGATGTGGGCAGCGCAGCTGCTTGCCAAGGCCTGGCATGTCCGGCAGGCAGCTTCGACCGAATAGTGGCTTTCCGGTCCACCGGGAACCCGTCCATCCCGCCAGCGCTCGCCAGCGCCAGCGAGGTCAGACGACGCGCACGGTCGTGCTGAGATGCCATGAGCGGCGCTTCAGCCTCGGCGTTCGGTTGACCTTGCATTTCACGCAGGGGGAAATCGCGAGGGCAGGGACGGGCAGACGCTTGTTCCGGTCGGGAGGCGAGGACGTTTGCGGACTTGAAAGGTGGCGGCGCGCTGAGAGCATGAATTGTCGGCATCTGCCGAGGTTCATGAAGGAGCGAAACATGGCGAACGCCATCGTCACCATTCAGGACGGTTCCGTCGCGCAGCCGACACTGCTGGGCCAGGGGCCTGCACGCATCCCGACCGGCGGCAAGATTCGTCCGGGCATCATGGTGCTCACCAAGCGCGCGGCCGAGGTGCCGCAAGCGAAGGAAATCTACAAGCAGGGCGTGGCCGACGGCCATTCGTTCGAGCAGATCGAGCGGGCCCTGAAGGAGGCCTTGCCGCAGTTGAAGTCGCCACTGGTGCCGCGGAACCTGCCATGGTTCACTGTTCGGGCACAGGACTTCCCCAACCCGGAGGTCGCGCAACAGATCCTCGACGCCTACGGCGAGGAGCGGGGCCAGGGGCATCGCCTCTACCGCTTCCCCGTGGTGTTCCCGGCCGATCACTGGCAGAGCGTCATGCCCCACGAGCTGGCCGCCTGGGGTACCCACGATAAGCGCTTCTGGTCGCAGTATTCGGCCGATGGCGTGACGCGCCATTGCATGTGCCACGCGCCGGTTCCGATGGATCATACCGGCCGGCGCACGATCCGCATCTTCGGTGGACGCAAGACCATGCTGCGCGAGGACAACGGCGGGGTCTGCGATCCTGAATCCTGCCCGGAATACCAAGCGCGTGAGTGCAACCTGACCGGCCGCTTTCTTTTCTTCATACCGGGCATCCGCACCATCAGCGCGCTGGAGCTGCCGACGACGAGCTTCTATGCGATGAGCAATGCGATCCAGCGCTTCCAGGCCATCGGCCACATGCGGGGTGGCCGGATCTCAGGCTTCCTTGGCCGGGCGCGCGAGACCTTCTATCTCACCAAGGTGCTGCGCGAGGTGCCGCACATCGACGAGAACGGGCGCGCCGTGCGCGTGCCGCAGTGGATCATCGAACTGGAGGCACCTATCGACGTGACCGCGCTCTTGCGCGACGGCGAGGATACGGAGGCAGCCATCATGCAGGCGAGCATGGCCGAGCAGGTGCTCGAAGGCGTGCCGGCGGGGCATCCGGCTGCAGCCGACAAGGCCATTGAGGGCGATGCGAAGCCGGTGGACGTGGCCGCGCCCATGCGCCCAGGCCATCCCACGCTTGAACAGTTGCTGGGGCGCGCCGAGGCGATGGGTCTGGATGCTGGGCGCTTCCAGCAGTACGCCGACCGGCGCTGGGGTCGGGGCTGGAAGATCAACCCCCATGGCCGCGGCCGCGCCTGGGACGAGTTGGAGCGCTACGCCAATGATCCGGAAGGCTACGCCGACAAGGTCGACTGTGTCCTGGGCGCGATGGCAGGGAGGGCTTGACCATGCGCATCGCTCACTTTTCCGATCTGCACTACGGCGCTGCGACGCTGGAGGAGGCGGATCGGTGCTTTGGGGCTGCGGTCGATCGGGCGATCGCCGAACGGGTCGAGGCGGCGATCCTCTCGGGGGATGCCACCGACCACGGCCTGGACCTGCATGAGCCGGCCACCCTCAAGCTTCTGGCGCAGGTGCGCCGGCTGGCCGACCATTGCCCGGTGCTGATGCTGCAGGGGACGTTTTCGCACGAGCCGCCGGGGACGCTTTCGGTGTTCCGGCTGCTGGGAGCGCGCCATCCGGTGCATGTCGCCGACCGCATCGAGCAGGTTGCGCTGACGCGGGAGGGCTTTTGGCAGGCCTCCAGCAGCTGGCGCTTCGAGGACGTGCCGATGGGCGCGCGGCTGCTGCTGTCATGCGTGCCGACCATCAACAAGGCCGTAGTCGCAGCCACCGTCGGCGCGGTCGATGCGCCCCAGGCGGTGGGAGAGCACCTGGCGCTGCTGCTCGCGGGCTTTGCGCCCACCAACCGGCGGGCGAAGGCACAAGGCACTCCGACTGTCGCCGTTTCGCATGGAACGGTGTTCGGCAGCCTCTCCGAGCATGGCGTGCCGATGGCGGGTTTCGACCACGAATTCAGCACCGGCGTGCTGTTCAGCGCCGAAACCCAGGCCGTGATGCTGGGCCACATCCACCGCCATCAATCCTGGGAACAGAACGGGCCGGCTGGCCGCCAGTGCATCGCCTATGCCGGCTCCATCGGGCGCTTCCACTTCGGGGAAGAGGGCGAGAAGGGTTTTCTGCTTTGGGAGGTGAGCGCCGATGCCGGGGCGTGCATGCTGGTGCCGACGCCGGCGCGGCGCACTATCGACATCGTGTTCGAAGGGCAACCGGATCTGGAGGCGCTGCGCGAGGCCATCGCCAGTCACGGGGTGGAGGGGGCGCATGTGCGCGTACGCTGGACAGTCGCGGACGAGGATCGCCACGCGGTCGATCGCGCCGCAATCAGCCGATTGCTGGCAGGCGCTGCGCAGGCCAAGCTGGAAGGGCGGATCGTCCCAGTCGTGCGGACCCGGGCGCCGGGCATCAGCCAGCTTGGCACCCTGGCCGACAAGGTGCGGCGCTGGGCGGAGCTCACTGGCGTGGAGCCTGCTTGTGTGCTGAAGTGCCTGGAAGCACTGAGCGAAGAGGGGCCGACTGAGATCGTGGAGCATCTGCTCCAATCGATTGGGATGAGAGCGCTGGTGAAGGAATATGCCTCGACATGTGCGCGCGTGTTTGTTTGAATCGTGGAAGGCGGAATGCCTATATAATTAGGCACCATATGATATGGTGGCTAATGTGAAGTTCGATCAAAAATATCAAGCCCTACTTCAAGAGGCGCAGCGGCGGGGGCTCCCTGATGTGGAGGGAATCCGGCTGTGCTTTCAAGTGCTGTCGCTCGCGTCTTCTATTGATCGTGACTGTGCGCGCTTGCTGGCGCCCCACGGCCTCTCTGAGGGCCGCTTTGTGCTGATGTTCCTTCTAGAAGCCGCCAGCGATGGATTGGCTCCCAATGAACTCGCCAAACAGGCAGGCGTAACACGTGCTACGGTCACGGGACTCCTTGATGGCCTGGAACGTGAGGCGTTGATCGAGCGTCGGGTCGATAGCCATGATCGCCGGGCTTTGCGCATCTATTTGACCCGTAAAGGCAAACAGGTGGCAGTGAGGGTTTTTGATTCGCATGGGCGTTGGATTGCAGGCTTGTTCAGCAACCTGACTATCCATGAGCGTGGCCACCTTGCGCTGCTGCTCGATAAGGCTGCTGGCAACCTTTGCGTTGGTGGCGTAAAGACATGCAGGTGAGTCGGTCTGCCGCTCACAAGGGGGCTACGCGTGGGACCGACATCCCTCCTGACATCCTTGACGGATTGTCGCGCGGCGTGTTGCAGAGCGCGACGCTCGTAGAGTGCCTCGCAGTAGATCAGGCTCGCCTGCTGCGTGCAACCTTTCCTGAATTGCCTCAGCGGTTACTGGCTGAGGCAGACGAGGTGTGCCGACTTGGCATCCTGAAGCGGATGGCGGGGATCGGCGCTGTGCTGCTGAATGCTCTGGGGGCGGCAGGTATCGATCGCTGCCGTACTAGCGAATCGGACACAGTGCGTGGCTGGGCCTGTTTCATGATTGGTGCGCAGGTTCAGCTGGATCTATTGGCGCGTCTCACCGCCATCCAACCGCTTGCTGACGACGCGCATTTTGGTGTTCGCGAGTGGGCCTGGATGGCACTACGACCACACCTGACAGAGCAGTTGGAAGTGTCTGTCCAGCAACTGTCGGTCTGGACAGCCTCCTCTTCCTGCCGTCTGCGACGCTTCGCCAGCGAAGCTTTGCGGCCGCGTGGCGTGTGGTGCGCGCACATCTCTTTGTTCAAGGACGAACCGAACCGTGGCTTGCCCATTCTGTCGCCGTTGCGTGCCGATCCGTCTGCGTATGTGCAGGACTCCGTAGCCAACTGGCTTAACGATGTCGCCAAGGATCAACCCGACTGGGTGCGCAGCCTTTGCGCACAGTGGCTTCAAGGCAAGCCCGCCGATGCCACACGCCGAATATGCCAGCGGGCTCTGCGTAATTTGAAATGAAAGGAACAACTTATGTCGCACTATCTCATCGAACTCTACACTCCCAATGCCGCGTGGCAGGTATTGTCAGCCGATCAGCGCAAAAAATTCTTGGATGGTATTCAATCTGCCATGAGTGAGCTGTCTAAGCTGGGAATTGAAGTGCTGGCACTGGGCGAAAATGATCGCAGCATTGCGCAGGCTAGCGAGCACCGCTTCGTGGGAATCTGGCGCTTTCCAGATCAGCAGGCGCGAAATGTACTTTTGGGGGGAATTTTGGCTAGCGGCTGGTACAACTACTTTGACCATGTGAATGCCGCCAGTGATGCGGGCGGCTTCGAGGGGCACTTGGTTGCCTTGGCGAGGGACTGAGCTTTGCGGTTCATGGGGTTGTCTCCAGAGACGGGAAATAACCTGACGAGGCTTGACCTGGAACGGCAGACCCGGCCTACGCGGAAAACCAAAGCGGGAAGGCCGCGAGGAGCTGGCTGAACGTGTGCTCGGCAGGCAGTGCGGGCAATTGCCCGGTACGGAAGGCCGCCGGAATGTCGTCCTGGCTCATCTCGCCCTTGCGCACGGCGCAGTTCAGAACCTCCAGGCGTTCGAGCCAGATCAGCTCGTAGCGCGCGATGGCGTCCCATTCGGCCGGCGTATTGCTCTCCAGGTCGAAGGCGTAACCGGTGGCGATCGGGTCGGTGTCCTCATAGCGCACGCACACCTCGCGGTAACTGCCGAAGTCGTGCGGGAAGGACTTGATGACCAGGCCGGCCTGGCAGTCGGCCGGGACGGGATGCAGGCGTTCCAGCATGCGCTTGAACACCTGGCATTCGCGCCGGGAGCGTTCTTCGTAGTCGGGGCGGCCCACCTGGGCCGCGTTTTCTTCGCATGGTACGGGGCCGATGTTCATGATCTGGCTGGGCATCGAGGTGTCTCCAAGAAGAACGGGAACACCTCCCCGCGCCGGGAACGTGTTCCCGGGATTGCGGGGTCCGCGAGGTGCGGAAATCAAAGGCAGGTAACGGCTGCGCCGCCCGGCACGCGGCCGGGTTCCCCGTCCGGGGCTGGAAGGGGGGGGCGATCATCCGATCGCAAAGGATGAGGGAGGTCTGCTGGGGCTGGGTGAATCGGGCAACGGGGTGCGCGGCAAGGCGATGCGCACAGGTTCGAAGGCGCGTGATTTCCGGGTGCCGTGTGGACGTTTCTCGACAAGGCGCCACTCGCTCGCCCCTTGAAGCGGTGCGCGCCGGTGGGAAGCTGAAGGCTCTGACCTTTGGAGCCCGATGCGATGTATCCCCTCTCGCTCACCTTGAAGGGCTTTCGCGGCATCCGCGATGGCCTTGGACTCGACGTCCTGACCCTCGACCTGGAGCGGCTGGCGGGCGATGCCGAACTGGTGGCGCTTTCCGGGGCTAACGGCCGCGGCAAGAGCACCATCCTCGACAACCTGCAGCCTTTCCAGACCCTGCCGTCCCGCGCGAGCCTGGCGGGGCCGGGCGGCTTCTCCTACTACGATCACGTGGTGCTGCCGGAAAGCGAGAAGGACCTGGTATGGCTGCACGAGGGGCGGCGCTTTCGCTCGCAGATCGTGATCCGCAACAACGGCCGGCGGGCGACCGATGCCTTCCTCTTCGAGGCCGATGCAGAGGGGCGTTGGCGTCCGGTGGTGCTGCCGGATGGCACCCTGTCCGATGGCAAGACCGGCACCTACAACCGCTGTGTCGAACACTTGCTGGGTAGCGCCGAGACCTTCTTCACCTCTGCCTTCAGTGCCCAGGGCAAGCGCCAGCTGAGCGCCTACCAGAACAGCGAGATCAAAACCCTGCTCGCCGACCTGCTGGGGCAGGAGCACATCCGGAACGAAGGGAAGAAGGCTGCGCAGGTGGTCGACCTGCTGAAGGCTGGTCTGGTCGCCATGCGCCAGCAACAGGCGAGCCTGGACGAACAGCTCCTGCGCCTGCAGGATGAGTACCAGTCCTTGGGAGACACCGGCACGCGCATCGCCACACAGGCGCGTGCCCGGGTGGAGGCCCTGCGTGTGCAGGAAGCTGCCCACACGCATCTGGCCCGCCAGCAAGCGGTCTTCGAGCAGGCGCGGGGCCTCGAAGCCCGGCGCACCCAGTTGAATGGCGAGCGCAGTGCCCTGATCGGCACGGGCAAACAGGTGATCGAGGTCATCGCCGACCAGGCGCAAGCTCAGCGACAACGCTTGGTGCGCCTCGAACAGCGCATCGCCCACCGCAAGGCGCAACGGTCGGCACAACTCCAGACCCTCGACCGCCAGCGTCGGCAATGCGACACGGTGCTGCTGGGCGAGGCGGCAGTGCGGCGCGCAGGCCGTCGGCTGTCGCTGGCAGAATCCGTGGCGGCCCGCCGCGCCGAGCGGTTGCAGTCTGCACGCCATCAGGTGCAGGAACTCAGCCGATGCACGGCCGCATGGGAGTCGGCCAGGCAGTGCCTGAAGGCGATCGAGCGTGAGGCGGGGCAGGCCGCTCTGAGGGCGGAGGATCTGGCGCGCCGGTTCGGGCTCGCACGGGAGGTGCCTTGCGCCGGGACCGACCTGCAGGGGCGGTGCAAGCTCCTGGGCGACGCCCGCGAGGCGCAGGGGTTGATGCCCAGCGCCCAGGAGGCGATCCGGCGCTTGTCCGCCGACAAGGCGGATGTCCAGCGGCAACTGAGCGAGCACGAGACGCAGCGTCGGGCCCTGACGCAGGCGCCCCAGGTGTTGGCGCATGCCGAGCGGCGGGAAGCCATCGCCCGCGATCGGGCAACCCGAAACGGCAGGTTGGCCGCCCGGATGGGCGAGATTCAGCAGACACTGACCCGACGCAACGACATCGAGCGGGAACTGGCAGCGCTGACGCAAGCCGGAAGCCAGGACGGCGAGACCGATGAGGAACATGCCGAGCGCCTCGACATCAGGGCGACGCTAAAGGCGCTGGAAGCACAGCACGAGCAGCAGGCCAAGCACTACCGACAGGGGCTCGATCGGCTGGATGAGGCACTGGCAGCCTTGCCGCCGGCCTTCGACGGACGGGTTCTGTCCGAGGCGGAGCGAACCCTGGCCGCAGCGCAGGCTGCATTCGCCGAGGCCGAGCGCGCCCACCTGCAAGCGGTGCGGGATGCCGAAAGGCGGACCGCCCTGGACCGCCAGCTCCGGGACAGGAAGCGGGAGCGGGCGGATGCAGCGGCACGCATCGCCCAGGTGGAGGCGCAGCTGGGCAACTGGAGCCTGCTGGTCAAGTGCCTGGGCAACGATGGCCTGATCGCGCTGGCGATCGACGATGCGGGGCCCGCCCTCGCGGGCCTTGCCAACGACCTGCTGTTGGCGAGCTACGGCCCGAGGTTCACGGTCTCACTGCTGACCCAGGTGGAGAACCGCAAGGGCGAGCAGCGAGAGGGCTTCGTCATCGAAGTCCACGACGGGGAGTCCGGGCAGAGCAAGCGGGTCGAGCAGATGAGCGGTGGGGAGAGGATCTGGGTGAACGAGTGCCTGGTGCGTGCGGTCGCCCTGTACCTGTCGCAGAACAGTGGCCGCTGTTACGGCACGCTCTTCAGCGACGAGGTCGATGGCGCTCTGGACCCGGCGCGCAAGCGCATGTTCATGGCGATGAAGCGCGAGGTGCTGCGCCTGGGTGGGTATGCGCGGGAGATCTTCATCTCCCAGACGCCGGAACTGACGTCCATGGCCGACGCGGTGATCAATCTGGACGCCTGGGGGCCTCCCACGATGAAAGCGTCGGCCCCGCCAGCTGAGCCGGAGTATCAAGGGGCATGATGGGCGTCACGGCTGGTTACAGAATGGACAACTGATGCCGGTTTTCCGGCAAATTGTGAACATGTAAGTTATTGTCACTGCGTGGAAAAATGGAATTTCTATGGGTGAGTGTTAAAATTGAATTTGTGACCTTGCAAGGGGTGTTCGTATGAAGCTGGAGGATCGGATGCGCCAGTCGATCAGGCGTCGATCAGGCTCCGTCGTGCTTCGCTCGGAAGTTGCTGCTCTAGGGAGTCGGACGCAGGTGACGCATGCTCTGGGAGCTCTGTTGCGCGATGGGGAGTTGCTCCGTCTTGCAAATGGCGTCTATGCCAAGGCAAAGCGCGAAAGCCCGAGCGGGCGAGTACGTCCCCTTGGAAATCTGGAGGAAATCGTTCGCGAGACGGCCCAGAAGTGGGGATTGGTTCTGCGAGGGATGGTGTCCTGCAATGAAGCTGGCGGAACCGAAGATGGTGCAGTGGCTCTCTTGGCGGAGACCGATTCGCCGAGGATCTCGCGCAGGCTGGTGATTGATGGACAGCTCGTCAAATTCCGAAGCCGTCGTCGAAAGCATCGTGATGTCGAGGCGCATCGGTCGCTGGCGATCCCGGCGTCGGGCGTCGCGCGCTTCGTTCAAGACCTCGCGCGTCGACTCAAGGTGGCCTACGTCCCGAGCTCGATGGATCAGTGGGCGGAGACAGTCACGCATCTGGCTGGCGATGAGGTCAGGTCAGACAGTACTCAGGATTTGCTCGTTGCACTCAAGCGGGCTGGAAAGTTGTCCAAGGAGGAGGTGGCAGCGCTGACGATCAGGCACCTTCGGGAGCGTAAACAGCATGTTCGACCCGTTTAAGGACTTTGACCGGGCCGGCTACCTTCGAAACCTGTATGGCGAGAAGGATCCTCAGATCGTGCGGGAACTGGAGCACACCTTGTTTCGAACTGGGTTGGACGAGGCGCTCGCCCATGTTGCGAAGCGCCGGACGCTCGGATACGCAGACTTCCTTGCCGTTCATCGAATCCTGTTTTCGGCGTTTTATCCTTGGGCCGGGCAGGATCGTGCTGCGACTGTGCCCAACATCGCGGTTTCCAAAGGCAACACCGTGTTTGCCCATCCTCTTGATGCTCGACGAGCGGTTGAGGAAGGATTGCGCATCGGGCAAGACAAGGCTGCCTTGCGGCAGCACCCGGGCGAGGTCATGGGATGGTTCGCCTTCGGTCACCCCTTTCTCGATGGCAATGGTCGGACGATGCTGATCATCCACAGCGAACTCTGCCATCGAGCTGGTTTTTGCATTGAGTGGCAGCGCACTCGCAAAACGGAGTACCTTGCGGCGCTGAGCGCGGAGATCGCATCCCCCGGGCAAGGCCTCTTGGACGGTTACCTGTTGAGCTTTGTCGGTGCCGCACGCGAACGCCAACTGTGGGGTGGGGCCATCGACGGCATCCGAGGGCTGGATGGGCGGAGTATCGAGGACGCGGTCGATGGCGAGTACACCGACGTGCGTGTCATGCAGAAGTACCAAGCGTTTGAAATGAGCCGAGCCATGTCCAAGGCCGACCGGCGTTGATCGTCCGGCTGGCTGGAGTCCCGTTGGCACCATGTCCATTGCGGATAGCGCAGCCTTTCATGCCAGGGCGCAGGCCCTCTCTACTTCTCGTTGATTCCCGGACATCGCTGTTGAACGGAAAAAGAAAACCGCCTTGGCGAACCAAGGCGGTGAAAGGTCTGCTTGCTACAGGGAGGAGATAGCAGGGAGGTGCAGACCTAGCCGTCGAATTATCACCTTGATTCCGCGACGCACAGACTGGGAGTCCCTTGTCGTGGGGGCATCATGGTTGATGCTCCGTGCGTGTCAGAGGAGGGGGGTGATGAACCTCGGCTCGCCTGGGTTTGCACCGAGCGGTCTTGCTGAAGTCCATGCCGCAATCCCGGCAGCGGAACCAGCGCAGGTTGCCGAGCTGGCCCAGCGCGACGCCGGGGCCTGCGCACATAGGGCAGGAGGGAGGAAGGCGTGTGCTCATCGCTCAGATCAACCCGTGTTCGGCAAACGAGTAGTGCCCCTCAGCGGCCACGATGAAGTGGTCGATGACGCGGACGTCGATGAGCGCCAAGCTGGTCTTCAACTGCTGGGTGATCCGCTGATCCGCCATGCTGGGTTCCAGGCCGCCGCTGGGGTGGTTGTGCGCCAGGGCCAGGGCCGCAGCCCCGTGGGCAAGTGCCTGTTTCAGGACCTCTCGGGGATACACGCTGACCTGGGTGAGCGTCCCCCGAAAGAGCTGTTCGACGGTGATCAGCCGATTTTGGGAATCCAGGTAAATGACGAGGAAGACCTCGTAGTCCAACCCGGCGCAATGCAGGCGCAACCATTCGGCCAGTCGCTTGGGTGAATCCATCACCGGACGTCCCTGCAGGTCAGTCAGCATGTCGCGGCACAGCAGTTCCCGTGCAGCGAGCAGGCGCCGGGCGATCCCGGCTTCCAGGGCGGCCGGCAAGGCCAGTGGGAGACTTGCGTCGCAGGCTTGGCTCAGCTCACCTGATCCGATGGGAGGCATGGGGGCGAGGAGTTCGCCCAGCAGCCTGGCGCGGCTGAGTTGTCGTGGGTCGAAGCCGGTGCCTGCGGTGGGTGCGTCTGTCGGTGTGGCGACGCAGGCTGTTGCTGCGGGTTTCGGCGCGGTTCGGCCGATCACCGCCTTGATGGCGTTGCGGATCGATGCGGCCAGCACGGTCCAACGATCCATGCGAAAGGTGCTCATGGTGTTCTCCTGATGGACGGAACACCAGACCTCCCTCGGGATCGGTGTCCCGAATGGATGGGAGGAACCAGCCGCGTGTGCGGCCGGTGCGAAAGGGCAGGTGACGACTGCGACGCCGGGCGTACCCGGAATGGCTCCGCGATGGAGCGCGAGTGGTGAGGCATTGTCTCGCGGCGAGGGTGGGTTCGTGATGGGGGAGGGCGAAACGCCATCCGCAATGCGTGGCAAGTGAAGACGCTTGCGGCTGACGTGACCATCGTTTTCAGGAGCCTCATCTTTCCGCACAAAAAGCGGCCCCGACCACCCGTGTAAAGTGAGGGCAGCTACTGGAAGATGCGCGGCTCGACCGTCTCGCCGCGCATGAAGGCGACGTAGGCGCCGGCCTTGCCAATGTCCGGGAAGCACGCCACGACCTGTTCGTCATGGAGCACCTCCCAGGGACGGTCCGCGTCCTCGCCCGGCCGGATCAGCAGGTCCGGCGCGCGGTACCGGGGATGGCGGAAGAGGAATTCCCCGCTCTCCCAATCGATGATCGCCAGCAGGTAAGCCGTGAGGATGGCGATGCCACCGTCGGCGCCCGGCTCGATCAGCAGCGGCACCTTGAGCGTTCCCGTCGATCGGCCGATCCGGCCGACGACGTCATGCTCGTCGAGCCAGGTCCGGGCTGTCGCGGTGTCGCCCAGGATCAGGCGGACCTTCGCGTTTGCTTCCCGGCACCGTTCCAGGACCCGGGCGGCCTTGGGATCGGTTGCCGGGTCGAAGTAGGTCTTGCGGCTCAAGAGGGACTTCCCCCAGGCCTCCACCGCGGCCAGGTATTTCTGGTAGCCACTGAGGGTGCCGAAGTCCGCTTCACCGAAGGCGAGATCCGGACGCTTCAGGCGCTCGGCCATCTGGTTTGCGTGATCATGCGCGTTGGCGAAGCCGAAGCACGAGTAGCCGCGGCCATGATCGAGCACGTAGAGCTGCTGCTCGGTATTGAGGGTGACGTTGACCATGGCACACCTCACCCCTTCCGCCCGGCTCGGCGACCCGAGGGGGCACCCTCGACCGGTTTCACGGCCCGCAGGCGCAGGACGGAGACATTCGTTCCCGCCGCCTTGAAGGTCCCGGCCGGCAGGGCTTCGACCTCGGCGCCGATGTTGTCCACGAAGGCGCGGAAATTGCGTTGTGCTTTCGTGCGTCCGGTACGCCAGCCCGGCGAGGTCAGGCTCACCAGCACGCCCCCTGGACGCAGGAAACGCCACATGTGGATCACGTGGGCGATGTCCTGGTCCTTGGTGAACGGCGGATTGGCGATGACCACATCGAAGAGGCCGATGTCGGCCAGGCTCAGGGACAGAAAATCCCGCTCCACCACCTCGAAGCCCTTGTTGCGCAGGATCTGCGCGCTCGGGCCATGGTTTTCCACGGTGAGCACCTTGGCGCCGGCGGCGCGGGCGGGCTCGGCCAGGGCACCTTCTCCGGCCGAGGGTTCGAGCATCCGCTTGCCAGCGAGGTCACCCAGGTATTCAGCGGCCCAGGCCACCGTCTCGGCGGCCAGATCCTCTGGGGTGAAGAAGGCTTGCCGCGCCTTCTTAGGGTTGGGCTTCTCGCCACCCCGTAATCGGGTCAGCACCTCCTTGACGTCGATGGCCGCGCCGAACTGGAAGCCGTTGCGGCTGTAGACGCCTCCAGCCGCCAGGATCAGTGCCTTGATGCGGGCGTAGTGCTGAAGCCGCCGGGCGGGCAGCTCGATGCGTTGCCCCTTCGCGCGCAGCAGGGCCATCTCGCCTTGCAGCGACGAGGTGTCGATCTCGGCTTCCGAGTCGGCGTCCTTGTCCGGTTCGGGCGCTCGCAGTTGCCGGGCCGTCTTCTCGAACAGCGCGGCTTGCTCCTCGGTCATCTGGATCAGCAGGCGCGAACCGAGGATCTGCTGATACTTCAGCCACAGGCAGCGCTGCGCCGGGAGGTACTCGATGTAGAAATCGTCGGCGACCCGAACAGTGCGCAGCGAATAGACCACCCCGCTCGCGAGAACTGCCTCGATCAGCCGCTCATAGAGCTTCAGGGCGATCTGCGGCCGGGGACTTGGCTTGTGGGTGGCATCGGACCCGGCGGACTCGGGGATGCCGAAGATCCTCAGGACACTGCGGTCGTGGGGCTCCGCCGCGATCACGCCGGCGAGGATGCGCGGGAACTGCTCGGTCGCGAGGACCGGGGTGGGCGCGTCGGCCCAGAATGTGGAGGGCATGCTCAACTCCTGATGAAGACGTGAGATGCCCTCGCCCGTAGGGGGAAGGCTCCCCCGTCGGGTGGATGAAAAGACCGGGTGGTCTGGGATCAGTGACGAGCGGCTCAGGGACTCAGGCGACCTGCCGCAGCGCGGTGAAGAGTTGCTGTGCCGGCGCCGGCTCCCCGTTCTCGAGGGCCTGGCAGGCGCGGGCGACGTGCGCTTGCACGACAGGCATCGGTTTCTCGATGGCCTCGATGCGCAGCAGCACCGTGCCGTAGTGCGAGCGCACGGTGAGCGTGCCCCGGCCATCGGCCCAGCCGGCTTCGGTCAGATCGGCCGGATCGGCCTTATGCCGATCGGCGGCTACCTGGACGGCCAGTGGGAAGCTCTCGACGACAGTCACGTCCTCGAGGTCGCCATAGTCGCGGTCGAAGAAGCGGACTTCGTAGTCGCTCGGGCCGGGCGGCCACAGGCCGTCCAGGTCCGGCAGCGGCGGCATGGGTGGCATCGTGCCGGTGTCGATTGGCCGGACAACCTGATCGTCGATCAGGCGGTCGAGCTTGAGCAGCAAGGCATCGGCATGGGCGCGATCGTCCAGGATCAGGGCCGTCCGCAGGCCCAGCACCTGCTGAATCATCTGATGCAGCTCCTGGGCAATGGCGCGTTCGGCGCGCTGTTCGATCGAACGCAGGATGTCTGTGGCGGTACTCATGGTGGTGGGCTCCTTTCGAGTGAGCGAAATTTGTGGAGGTCACCGTGCGGGCACGGCGATGGGGGGTGAAAGCCCGCGGCGGGAGCCGGGGCCGGGAAATTGGGGAAATACGCGAGGGGAGGGCGCGGAGCGGCGATGCGCGCCGCACGGACCGGCGTCGGAGGACGCCAGGTCGCGTGGGCACATCGCAGCTCAGGAGGAAGCCGGGTCGGCTTTCTCCGCGCCTGCCTCTGCGGGTGCAGTGGCATCGGGCCGGGCCTTGCGGCTGCGGCGGGGTGGCGTGGTGATGCCGGACGGGGAAGGGGGCAGGGCGGCGGCCGTTTCAAGGGCGCGCGGTGTCTGCCGGGGCGAACGGTCGGCTTCGGGCAGCATCTCGATCGCGATGTCGCGGCCTTCGCTGCCGAACTCCCGCAGGGCCTGCCACGGCATGACGAACAGGGTGTACGCCAGCCAGCGAACGAAGAAGCCGATGCGCTTGTGGCGGGCCTGTCGCGCCTTATCGCGCCGCAAGGCTTCCTTGCAGGACAGGTACAGCGCCAGGTGGCTGCGCTTCATCTCGACATCACGTTCGAGTTGGGCGAGCACTTCGGCGGCCAGCGCAGGATCGCTGCGCACGCGCCGGTAGAACTCGACCCAGGTCCGTTCTTCCTCGGTTTCGATGCCCGAACGCTTCGGGCGGGGACGTTTCTCAGGGGACATGGTTTCTCCTCGGAAAACAGGGAGGCACCGTCCCCGGCCGGGAGACGACTGAGTCTCCCCGGGGTTGCATGGCTGTGCGGCGTGGCTATGCTGGTCGACAACCCCTATCGAGGAGAGCGACGAACATGCTGCGCGCAGGCGATTCACTCCGGTTCACAGCCGCCGAAATCGAGGAGTTCCGATCGCTCGGAATCGATTTTGACGGCGTGCGAACACAGGCCGATGTCGAGGCGGCGCTGGCCAGATGGACCCACGTGCTCGGCGAAGAACGGCCGGATCTGCTGGAGAAGATTGCCTTGGAAATGGCAAAGGCCAAGGAGGTGTCGCTACCCCCGCGACTCAGCGTCGTTGGCCCCGCACCTGATTCTCCTGAGCAATCCTGATCCAGCGGTCGGCGATCCTGTCCAGATAGACGAGATCGTCGGCTTCGATGTCGCCCGCTTCGCGAAGACGGGCGATGACCTCCTTGACCAGTTGCGGGTCATCCTTGGCGAGTTGGATCGCCATGGCTGCAATGCGCTTGCGGTAGTTGCCGAGCATGCTCAGCTCCTGTCAAAGCGCGGTTCGACGGCGCCGCTGGCCGCTCCCGAAGGAGACGGCTGGGGACGCAGCAGTGCGGCCACAGGACGCGACTGCACGGTGGGCGGCCGGCTGTGGCCGGAACCGCCCAACAGCACGCAGGTGCGTGCGACGGATCGGGTTGCGATCGATGCGAACATGGTGTTCTCCTTCGGGTAAAGGGAACACCCATCCCCGGACGGGAAACAGTGTTCCCGTTCGGGTGTGCTCTGCCCGGAAAGGGCGAAGCGGCTCGGTGGCGGCACCTTGCGGTGCGCCGGGGTGGTGGTCCACCGTGCTTGCGCACGGGGACCAGCGCTCCTGCCTGGCGGCAAAAGCTCGGCATCGATGCGATGCGAAGGACACGCATCCGGCGGGCCGGATGCAGGGCATGAAGCCCAGCTACTGGGTCAGCCGTCGAAGCGGCGGACCGACCAGGAAGACCTGGCGACCAGAGGGCGGGTAACGACCGCGACGCCAGCGAAGCTGGACTTCAAGCCACCCGCGATGGGCGGTGTTGAAGGCTGCGCAGACACGATGTCCGCAGGAAGCACACTCAGTGTGATCCGGGAAATGATCGTCTTCAAGGGCGAGTAAAGCCCTTCGAATGCACGCCACCCCCAACTCCCTGCTGATGACGGCTCTTGTGCATTGCGCCTTGAAAGGTGGCGGTCACACTTGCCCAAGGGGCGTGGGGCGTTTCAAGTGCCTGTTGCGCTCCTGGTGTCCTTGGTCCCGCTTGCCGACTGGGCAACGAAGTCCTTTTTCAGTGACAACATCACTGATCGCCTTGCTTGCCGAGCCTTGACTTGATGCGACTCAGCGCCACGGGTGTCACCCGGATGTAGCTTGCAATATCGCTTTGTCGCAAGGCGGCGACCAATTCGGGGTTGTCGTGCATGAACCGTATGTAGCGGTCTTCGGGTGAGAGCGTGAGAAGTTCCATTTCCCGCCGCTCCTTGCGCTGTCCGTAGAACTTCAGAGCGTTGGCGATGGCACGCTGCCAAGCAATATGCTGGCCTGCCAGACGAAGTAACACACGATAGTCGATTTGATGAATGCACGATTCGACAACGGCGTAACTGGAGAAACTTGTCAGTCCATCTTCTTCGAGCGCGGCGACGCTTGCGAAGCAAACGCCGGACTCCGCAAAGCCCTTTACCCACGAATCACCGTTGGGCGTTTCGTAAACCATCTTCACGATCCCCTCATTGACGACGAAGACGAACGGCTTTCTCTCGCCAGCAAGGAATAGCGCTTCCCCGGGCCGGAGTCGCCGTTCGCACGCCGCGCCTTCGACGACGGACCACTCCGGGAGAGCCGACCCGGCGAGGCGCTGAAACGCATCGCTTGTGGAAGAGCGAGTTCTGCGCATGTCATTAACCAGGGTTATCGATGTCGCTCGCCGAAGCGGAGATACTGGATTGGTCTCTTCGATCAGCAGCCATCATGAAACCTCTCTTGCTCCCGCCCGTTGTTTGGCTTGTGTCCGTTGTCTGCATGTTGGTCCTCCATTGGAAGAGCCCCATCGCGGTGTGGCTGCCACAGCCATACAACTGGCTTGGGCTCGCGCTGATCATGGCCGGTCTCGGAATCGCCAATTGGCATGCTCGTCTCTTTCGTCGTCTCGGCACAAACATCAACACGTTCGGCGAGCCGGGCGAACTGACGATGGAAGGACTCTTTCGTCGAACCAGGAATCCCATGTATCTCGGGATGTTTATCTCCCTTTTCGGAGTCGCGTGTGTATTGGGCTCGACTTCCGCACTTGCAGGGCCAGTTGCGTTCTTCGCACTCGCGCAATTCTGGTACATACGCAGCGAAGAAGAGGCGATGACATTGAAGTTCGGGGACAAGTACATCGAGTACCAGCGATCGGTTCCGCGTTGGCTGTAGTTGCGCTTCTTTGGTGCCGGGATTGGCTCAGGCGATGGGAGGCTGGCCCGGGCTGCTCCTGTCAGCCCGCAAAGTAACTGCGCCGCTTCGCGCGATAGTTCGACGGGTCGAGGTGTGGCGGCAGCCATTGATCGGCTCGCTCCTTCAGATAGTTGCCGGAGCTCTTGGGCTTGCGCTGGTACTTGGCCGCCAGGTAGCGCGCGTAGTGATGGTCGAACAGGCGCATGAACTCGCCGAAATAGATGTCCGCCACGCGGGTGTCACCGCGGATCACGAGCATGTTCTCGTCGTTCTGGACCTGGGATGAGCTGCTGAAGTTTGCCGAGCCGGTCACGACGGTGGGCGTGTCGCTCAGCGGATCGACCAGCATGTACTTGGTGTGGATGTAGTCGTT
This sequence comes from Roseateles oligotrophus, assembly GCF_014204525.1. GTDB lineage: Bacteria > Pseudomonadota > Gammaproteobacteria > Burkholderiales > Burkholderiaceae_C > Paucibacter_A > Paucibacter_A oligotrophus_A. Next base: position 422,919 of record NZ_JACHLP010000005.1, on the reverse strand, counting down.
GCTGTTGAGCGGGTTGTCGCGCTCCTTGAGCGCGTTCACCAGAGTGCTTTCTTCCTCGAGATAGCTGCCCGCGGCGAAGATGACGTCGCCGTCGGTGCCGATGTTCTCGGTCTTCTTGAGGGGATCGTCCTTGACGATGTAGCGCAACACGTCGTTCTGCTTCTGAAAGACCGCCTGGAACTCCGGCGCGATATCGAACGCGGCGGTGAAGCACACCAGTTGCTCCGCGGCATCGGCCAGGTTCGCATACCACTGCAGCGTCTTCTGCGCCTGTGGCGTCTCCTTTGCCTCACGAGGACTGAACAGAGGGTAGGTGCCGGGCTGTAGCGGTAGCGGCGGAACCGGGCTTTCCTGGGCATTGGGCTCGCGCAACTTGGTCGCCGTGAGATTGCGCTGGAGGCGCTCCCAGTAGGCAAGATACTGGCGGGCGATTTCCGGGTCATGAACCACGTGGCCGACGTTCGAGTGGCCGAAGATTCCGCCGGCCGAGATATTGGTCGAGCCCGTCCACACGCTGATCGGCTTGTCGTCCTTCAAGAGAACGATGAACTTGTTGTGCCGGATGCCCGCCGTGACGGTTCGGGGATGGACAAAGTCGCCAAGGCCTGCTTTTTCGATCGTGGCTTCGTTCTCCGCCTTGTAGCTGCTCTCCGCGTCATAGACGATCTGCACATCGCCTTTGTCCGCGGCCTTGCGCAGTGCCTGGGCGACAGGCAGGTAGTGAAATTCGTAGAAGGCCGCCCGCAATCCCATGCCCTTCTTGGCGCCGCGCTTGATGAACGCGAGCAGGGCCTCGTACAGGCCGCGCGAGAGCCACTTCATCGGCTTGGATGAGGGGGCATCCGGATCGGGTTCGACGTTGCCGAACTCCCGCGCGTATGCCTGGGAGCCGATCACGCCCCGGTTGAAGTGAATGTCATGCCGGGAGCCTTTCCCGTGAGGTGCTGCGGTCGTTTCGCAGCGAACGCGGACCGAAACCCCCTTGGCTTCGTCGAGCCGGAGCTTCTTGGGCTCGCCGAAGACGGGGCTAACCGCGTATTCGTATTCCACGCCGGCCGTAGCCGTGTAGTCTGCCCACAGAAAGCTCTGAACAGGATGCTCGCTGGTCGGCACCAGCGTTCCCGGGGGCAGCCCTTTGTCTTTGCTTTCGAAGCGCTTGATACCCCGCAGGTAGTAGCTGGTTTCGATCTGCCCGGAGGTGTTGAATTTCTTGCGGTGTATCGCGAAACCGAGAAGGTTGTTGTCGTCGGTGAAGTCGGCAAGGTTTGGCGGTTTCGCGAAATCCCAGGCCAAGACGACGACATGGGTTCCCGCGATGGCACGCAGGCGCAGGTATTCTCCGTTGATGGATGCTCGCATGAACATGCTCCTCCCGAGTTGGCTATTGATGGGGTGTTCGGATTCGGATTTGCTGTGTGTCCGGTGTTCCGCCTGCTGGGCAGGACATGGGTTTCAAGTCCTTGGTCAGGCACACCCATAGTTCCTTGAGCCGGTTGCCGGAAGCCACGTTGACGCGCAGGCTGGCGTCTGGCAGTGCAGGGTTGAGTTTCAGAAACGCTCGCTTGACGTCGATCGCCTGGACGTCCACCAGTTGCCCGGAGCCGGGGCTGATGCCGCTGGTCATCATTTCGCGCATGGTGGGGCGTCGCAGCGACATGTAGACGCTCTGGATGTCAGAGAAATAGCGCTCCGGTGAAGACCATCCGCATGTGCCGTGGGCTTGCCACTCGTTCTGCATCAAATCCTCTCCCGGCACCATGCAGAGGTGCTGCTTGATCAAAGGGACGGAAAGCGATCCGACGGTCTGGCAGTTGCGCGGATGGTCTCGGCTGGATCGGGCCCGACCGTTCTGGGCCCAGAGGCCGTGAACCACCCATTCGAACCTATTGTCGGAGAAGCACTGAAACGCGTGCTTCTTTCGCTGATCCTTGGGCTTGTTCCGCTGCGCTTCACAGTGCTCTGGCGACCAGGAGAGGACCAGTACCAGGTAATCCGTTGGAAGATCTTTGTTGACGTAGTCGACAGGCTTGGGAGGCGCCGCTTCGACAGACGCGGGTAAGGTGCAGACTTCCTGCGCGAAGCCTTGGGCGAGCGAAGTTGACAGCAGCACGAAGAGCAGTGCGTGTATTCCTGCGCGATACCGTGGACTGGTGGCCATGAGAATCTCCCGGTGGGGGGGGCTGCGCGCGCCGCGTACGACTCCTGGTGGCACGAGCACAAAGCCCACATTTTGCTGCTGGAATGTGGCATGGAGTCAACCAAGTGGCATGGTTCCGCCGAAAACGCTGGAGCCGCTCCGCCGCAGCCCCGCTCAGACTGTGACGACTTCATTCAGGGCCACACCACGTACCCAGAAGAGTTGGATACCTGTCCGACATTGCTTCCGGATTTCATGGAATGCTCTCCACAATCCAATGTCGCTCGCGTTGGACGTTGATGGCTCGTGGCCTTGCTCTGGGGGCTGAACGTGAAGATCACGTCTGGGCACTCCGGTGAGTGGGGGTGGGTTGCATGCGTCGGCTCCGAGACGATCATTGTCTTGGAGGTATCGACCTATGTCCTTTCGCATGAAACTCGCTTCGCTGCCAGCCGATGCGGCCACATACGAGGCTTTGCGGTTCCACGTTGATGGCGTCGAGCCACACGGGCAGGTGGTGCGCCGTGTCGATCGGGTGCTCGGCCCGCTGGTTGGCGATGAACTGGATTACGGCGCCTTGTTTGCCTACCTGTTTCGGCGCTTTGGGTTTCCGAATGCGCCGTGGGATGCCGGTCGGCTGGCGCGATACGTCCTCGCAACCCCTTGTGCCGATATGTTTCTGGTCATCGAGCCGCGCCTCAACGGCACGGCGACTGAGGTGTTCGGCTTCCATGCTCCGAAGGCGGTGGGAGTGGCCGCTGCAGCCTATTCGGGATCACGCCTTCCCCGCTCGCCAGAGGATTGGGATGGGGCGGATCCCCTTAAGCCCTACGCCATGGCCGCAGCCAAAACCCTGAAAGGTCTGCTGCGTCCGGTGTGCCTGGAAAGCGATGGGGCGATTGATATCTTCGGGGCGGTTCCACGTACTCGGCGTGCGCTCCATCCTGCGCCTTGGGCTCAGCCAGCCGTGTTGAGTCGCACCTGACTTTGTCCTGCAAGCTCTTGTTCAGACGGAGGTTGCCTATTTTTTGTGCGGTACCGAAACTGGGCGCGCCTGGTTCGGTGGCCGTGGGCCTCCCGGTGTCACCGGGATGTAATGTCCCCAAGGTTGTCCACAGAAACTGTGGATATGTTCGGCTGCAGGTGTGCAGCCCAGGGGCGGGCAGCTTGCATCACGAGAAGCTGATGGCAAAGCCATGTTCCTGAAAGTAGGTCCGTGCCGCTGCCAGTTCCTCCTTGGTTGCGGACAGGATGACGGTGCTGGCCGTGCTTTGCCACATGTCGATCACCAGCTTGTGATCGCCGATGACAATCTGCAGCGCTTCGGGCGTCAGGGCTGAACTGAGTTGGGTCATGGCGCCGTTCTCAATGAGCAGGACGCCATCGTGGAAGGCGATTCTGAAGCAGCCGATGCTGAGCCGGTTGGCGGGAGAGCCCAAAGGCGTCTTCTTGAGGCCATCGAGGACTCGGAACGTCTGCGGATCGAGACAGCGCAATGGTTTGTCTGGTGCGGGCGCTTTCATTCTTGTGTTCAAGGTCAAGCAAGCGGGCTTGTGTGTATGTTACTCATAGAGCGTGCTCGTATAAAGCGTAGATTCATGGGGCGTGCGCCGTTAGTGTCCAGTTCAGAGCAAAAAAACCATGGAACTGGACTACGACCCCCTCAAACGCTTCGGCGGACATCTCGCTGCGCTGCGACGCGCCAAAGGCATATCGCAGGAGCGTCTCGCGCTGGAAAGCGGCCTGGCGCGCAGCTACTTGAGCGGAATCGAACGCGGCGTGCGTAACCTGTCACTGATGAATATCTGCATCCTCGCGCAGACCCTTCAGCTTCCTCCCGCACGCCTGCTCGAGTTTTCAATCGATCCAGAGCCGGAATCAACCGCGCCTGGCTGATCTGCCCGAGAAGTGCTCGCGCGGACGATGCAACCCTTGCCGCGGCGCTTGGCTTCCAACAGGGCCTCATCGGCGCGTGCAAGTGCCCGTGCCAGCGATTCGCCCGGGGTTCGCTCAGCGATGCCGGCCGAGAATTTCAGCGACCACGCCTGGGCCGGCATTGTTGTGCAAGCGCTGGATCGAAGGGTGTGCTGGATGCGCAGCAGGATGTGTTCCATGTCCACGTCGGCCGCCCCGGCCAGCATGACCGCGAACTCATCGCCGCCCAGGCGCGCCACTGTGTCGACGGGTCGAAGGCCCTGACGCAGTGCGGCCGCAAAGTACCGCAATACCGCGTCTCCGGCGGCGTGGCCATGGGTGTCGTTGATCCCTTTGAAGTCATCCAGATCGATCATCGCGCAGGAGAGCGCCGACGAGGGGCAATCACGGGGCAGATCACAGGCGCGTCGGAGTCCTCGGCGGTTGAGTAGCGCCGTCAGATCGTCATGGTGAAGAGCCCGCTGCGCTTCTGCAAGCGCCATTTGCAGCTCGACGATGCGGTTCGTGAGCTTGGCGCGGCGACGACGGCGAAACAGGGCTGGCAACACGGGTTGGAGGCGGGCGGAGTGGGCGAACCATCACCGTAGGTTCTCCACCCATCGTGGGCGAGGAGCAATTCGCGGCGGAACAAGTCGTTTTCCACATCGGCGGGGTGTTGCAGTCGCTCACAGTCCTGCGGTTCGCCGACTAAACATCCCTGCGCTTCATCCGTCTTCAGAAAGAAGGTCCTGGATTTGGGCGTGGATGTCCTTTGTGCCTGGAGGTGAAGGCATGGCGAGTTTGTGGTGTGCGCTCGATCGCAAACCGGCTCGGTCAGAGTTGGCCGTGCTGGTGTCCCAGTACGGCAAGGCGCAGATACGCTGCAGCAGCGTGATCGCCGAGCAGGCTGCGCTGATTGATGCCTTGCAGGCCGAGCAGGTGTGCCTGCGTGCCGAACTGGTGATCCGGGTGACCGCCTTGCAGTTCGAGCGTGAGGATCGGATGCGCCTGGAAGCCATGGCGCCTGGGTTGCCCCGCCGGGCTGTGCTCGCGCGCCAGATCGAATACCTGATGGGACGAATCGAGGCGCTGCTGCGGGAGCAAACCCGCTGGCGTTGGGGGCGGGAGCCCCGGCGCGAAGCGCGTCCGTCCTCATCGCCGAAAGTCGAGTCTCCGACATGCGACGGCGGCGGCGGGATGGTTGAAGGCGGCGCGTTCGCCCCCCAGGAGGAGGCATCGACAGGGCCGGCAGAGCAGGAGGCAGAACTGTTGATCTGCCGCACCGGCTGCATCAGCCACGGAGATTATTGGCGCGTGCAGGATCAATGTCGCCGAACCGGCAAGCCCTGCATCCTCATCGACGAACATCAGGCCATTCACGCCATGCGTCAGGGTGACGGCATCGTGATTCAGGCGTGTCCCGTGCGCAGTCTCTGACGGCGGTTTTTCCCGGGCGGCAAGATCCTTCAGCCGCCGTTGCCCAGGGCGCGCGCGGCGAAGCAGCCGTGTTCCAGTATGCGCTCCCGCTGGGGCTGAGGAAGGCAATAGCCCATCGTCGCGTCGTACAGGGCGAGTGCGATCTGCAATGAGTGCTTGATGTCCGTTGCACGCGCATGGCGACCGAACTTGCACTGGAGCGCGAACTGGTTTTCAGGGTCCACCTCGTTCGCGAAATAGAGCTCAAGTTCCTCGAACGTCGAAACGTACTCGGCCGCCTCGACGTTCTTGAAGGGGCAGGAGGTGAACAGCGCCGCACCGGAGCGGGTGACAAGCATCTCGATCAGATAGCGGTGATCGCGCAGCAGCCTGGCGAAGCAGGCGCGTTCGTGCGCGCCCCAGACTTCGAAGTCCAGGGCCACGAACGGTGGGGTGCCGCTGTCTTGTCCGGCGAACCCCCGGCACAGTGCCATCGAGACGGCAAGGCCTGTGGCGTCGAAGCCGTGTGGATCCTCGGGACGTGGCAGTCGGCGGTTGAGCTTGGCGTAGTAACCGTTCGCCGGGCGCAAGCGGAACTCGGCCACCGAGACAGTCGGCTTCCTGCTGCAAAGTACCTCGCGCTTGGACTCTGCCATGACACGGCGGGTGAGATCGCCGGGAAGCGATGCCAGGAGTTCATCCGCCAGCGTATGGATTCGCCCGGAAAACTCTGCCGTGACGGAGGCCCAGCGCTGCTCGTCGTCGGAGTAGGACCGGAATGGCAGCGTTTGCGCCATCCGCTGCAAGGTTTCAGTGAGCATAGGAGCGCCAAAACGAAAGGTCGAGATTCATGCGTGTCCCTTTTGGTTGGGTTCGCCCCATGCCTGTTCGTGGAACCGGCCGTAGCCCCTCACCAAGCATGGGGCGCAAGGTCGCGGCTGACCCGTGCGACTATGGTACCGATTGAACAGCGCCATCGCACGTGGGAGAGATGCACATCGACCGCACGCCGATGAGGCCAGGCAACTTGCCGTAGCTTCGTTGATGCATCAACCTGCGCGAGCGCAACGCCGGGGCCTCCACCGGGCAGGAAAGCATGGGCGCGTGGTCCGGAACGCGGCGTGCCACCTTGAAAACCCACGGGGCCAGGGGATGCTGCAGTTCGACGATGCAGCATACGAGTTGGGCACGACGGCGGCGGCGAAACAGTCCGGGCAATGTCACTATGCAAAGCGCAGTCGAGTTGGATGGACAGTCACCATAGGTTGGCCAGGAAGTTCCGGCGAGCGCAAATTCCGGGGTAATCGGGGTGATTTCGCCACCGGCGCCATCCCGGCTGGCCTTCTCGACAGGAGCAACACGAACTGTCCCGAAGCTCGGTCAGCCCCGGCGCCCAAGTTCTCCGGCCATCAAGCGGTAGTACCAGAAAGCCTCGTCCTTCTCCAGCCGTTCGCCCAGGCACGCTGGCGACAGGCCGGTGACCCGGCGGATTTCGCGCCCCATGTGCGACTGGTCGGCAAAGCCAGCGTCGGCGGCGATGGCGGCGAGGTCCGGGGTCCTGCTGTCCCGCGCCTCGATGCGGCGAAGAAACGCCTCCTCGGCACGGATAAAAAGCTGCAGGTCGCGGTAGCTCTGGCCGGTCCACTCGCGGATTCGGCGCTGCAGCTGGCGCAGACTCCGCCCGGCGGCCGAATGCGCGGCGCGTGTGGCGACGGACCGCACCCAGTCGCTGAGATATGGTGCCGGGCTGGCTTGGCCCGGTCCGGGCCATAGAGGCCGAAACTGCGTCTCCAGCACTGCGAATGGTTCATCGCCACTGGCGTTGAGAACGGCCAGGCAAGCCTGCAGGAGAGCCGGGGGTGCGACCGCCTCCAGCGGCACGTTCTGGTCGAGGTAGGGTTCGATGGGCCGGCCGACAAGGCGGCTGAGGGCTTCGGGATAGAAACCGACCGAAAGCGCATGCACGGGTCCCGGAGACCAACTGACGGAAGGGTAGCGCTGCGGCCCGGAAAAAACGAGCCGTGGCAAGGCCGGACCGAGCGTCGGTCGCGTGCTCGGCCCGCCTTCTTCCACCATGTGCAGTGTTCCCTCGAAGATCCAGGAGATCACCGCCATCGGTGTTGCCGGGTAGTAGTTGAAGCGTTCCGTATCGGTCAGGACGCAGCCGCGCGTATCGCGCTCGACGCCGGCCATCAGGCAAGCTCCGAGGGCGGGCGATGGGATATGCATGATCGCGGCGGGGCGGGACATTCGATGTCGTTTCCGTTCTAGCGGCGAAAACACGACGTCAGCATCATGGCAGTTGTACCAACGTCGGAACGTGAAATGAAGAAAACAATAATTCAGGGCCGTTTTTCACACAAGCTGCGCAGCATGGCGATTTCCGGGTGGATCGCGACCAGGGTCCTGGTCCGACGGGCGCTGAGCCGGCCGCTCGTGGCGGAATGGCCCTTCCTGGTCGAATACGGGACGCTGTATATCCGTGCCCAGTTCAACCACGCCTTTCGTCTGAGCAGCGATATCGCGGAAAGCCGGGCCTATTTCGACAGCGTCTATGCGCTGCTCGAGACCTATCCCGATGTCGATATCCGCCCCACCGGCCAAGGCGAGCCGCGCGGCCACTGGTTCCTGCCCCGGGTGCGCCACAGTGACGCCACCTTGCTTCATTTCCACGGCGGTGGCTACACCTTCTATGCCGGTGTCTCGCATCATTTCGCCGCCTGCCTTGCCAACACGCTGGGGGTTGCGGTATTCGCGCCGGACTATCGATTGACGCCGGAGCACCCCCATCCGGCACAACTCGAAGACGGGCTGGCGGCCTACGCCCATGTGCTCGAATGCGGCGTCGACCCGGCGACCCTGGTGCTCTGCGGCGATTCGGCCGGAGGCCACCTGGCCCTGATGACCCTGGCCAGGCTGAGGCAGGCCGGTTTGCCGAAACCCGCCCTGACACTGGGCCTGAGCCCGTGGACCGATATCGGCCGCCGCGGCAGGAGTCAGTTCGGCAACGACCCCTACGATCTCGTCCAGGGCTACATGACCCTGCAGTTCGCGGCCTGGCTCAAGGGAGGCCAAGCCCTGAGCGATGCCGAGCTGTCGCCGATCTGCCAGGATTTCAGCGACCTGGGGCCGATTTACCTGCAGGCTGGCGGCAAGGAGATCCTCGTCGACATGATCCGCGATTTCGCGACGACGGTTGCCGCCCAGTGCGGCCAGGTGCGGCTGGATGTCTGGGAGCACATGGTGCATGAGTTCCACGGCTATGGGGACTATCTGCCGGAGAGCCGCGATGCGCTGGCCCGGCTGCGCGAGGCCATCGCCTGGGCGCTCGGCCGTCCGAACCGATTTGCAGCCGACGCCTGCACGGAATGCGATCACATGGGAGGGTGACTTATGGATTTCCAAATTGCCTCCCGCCGGAGCGTGCCGGTGCCGCGCCCTGCTCGAAGCTGCCGCCCGGGAAGGCTGGCTCGACTCCGATCCAATGGAGCGAACATGACATGAACCGACTGCTTGTCACCGCCGCCATTCTTGCCGCTGTCACCACTGCGGTCCATGTGCTAGGGCAACGCTGATTAAGTCCCCACGAGGCGCGGCGCTTGCTTGCTAATGCAACGAGCAAGCGAGGCGCACAACGATGAAGCAGCAGACCCTGGCAATGGCGGCCGATCAAGGCGAAGGATTCGAGCGCTACCGCAAGGCGACGAGGCGAGACGAGTTCCTGGCGACGATGGAACAGATCGTGCCTTGGCAGGAACTGTGCGCGGTGGTCGAGCCGTACTACCCGAAGGCCGGCAATGGTCGGCCGCCGGTGCCGCTGCCGTCGATGCTGCGGATGTACTTCGTGCAGCACTGGTTCAACCTGGCCGACCAGGCGTGCGAGGAGGCGCTGCTGGACAGCACGTCGCTGCGGCGCTTTGTGGGAATCGACCTGGGACGCGAGCGCGTGCCGGACGGCACGACGCTGTTGAAGTTCAGGCACCTGCTGGAAGAGAAGAAGCTGGGCGCGGCGCTGTTCTCCAAGGTCGGCGAGTTGCTGCAGGCCAAGGGCATGAAGGTGGGCACGGGCACCATCGTCGATGCGACGATCATCAGCGCGCCGAGTTCGACCAAGAACGAGGACAAGGCCCGTGACCCCGAGATGCACCAGACCCAGAAGGGCAATCAGTGGTACTTCGGGATGAAACTGCACATCGGCGTGGACAGCCAGACGGGGCTTGCGCACAGCGCGGTGGTGACGGCCGCGAACGTGCACGACAAGCACCCGATGCCCGATCTGCTGCACGGGGGCGAGGACAAGGTCTGGGGCGACAGCGCGTATGTATCCCAGCAGGCGCTGATCGCCAAGAAGGCGCCGCGGGCCCAGGACTGTACGAATCAGCGTGTGCGGCCGAGCAGCCCGACGGCCGATCTCGAAAGGATCGTCAACCGCATCAAGTCGAAGGTGCGCCCCAAGGTCGAGCGTGTCTTCGCCGTGATCAAGAAACTGTGGGGCTTCGCCAAGGTGCGCTACCGGGGCCTGGAGAAGAACGCCAACCGGGCATTCGTGGCGCTGGGCCTGGCCAACATCTACCTGGCGCGCAAGCGCCTGGTGGCATAGGTGCGTCCGCCGGGCGCCAAAGCGGCGCCGCGGAGGGTGATTTCAGGGCCGCAGGGCCTCAATTGCCGTCGAAAACGTCAACTCATCCCGCATGACGAGAAGGGGGAGCAGACGCTGCGATTTTCGAGGGGTTGTTCAGCGTTGCCCTAGCTGGCGGCCCGGATGTTGCCGCTCCACTATTGGCATCGTCCATGGCCGTAGAACCGAAGCTCACGCTTTATGCGGTCTGGCACATGGCGTCGGTGGTGCTAGCCATCTCCGTGCCGGCATTGATCGTTGGCAGTTTGCCCCGCCATGCGCGCCCAGCCCGCTATCTCGTACTGTTCGTTTCAGCCCTGTGGTGCGCTTTCGGCCTGGTTTTTCTTGGACTTGCTGCCATTCAGCCCGAGAGCGCTTGGCTCTTCAAGCTGCCGCAGTGGATCTTGCTGCTGCCTGTCGGTCTGCTGGGACTGTGGGGAGGCTCCAACACTGCGCGCCAGGGGACGCGCGCCAAGGAGGGTGTCCCTGAGCAATAACGTGTAGCCCTTTACTGTAAGCAACGCCGTCCCCCGTGCTACATTTCGCCGACTTCTTCCTCGGCGCCAAGTGGTTCCGCTGGTCGCATTACCGTGGTCGAGCCTGAGTCCGTGTGTGACGGCGAAGCCGCGAGCCACAGTGAGCAGGAGGTTGAACTCCTGATCTGTCGCACCGGTTGCATCAGCCACGGTGATTACTGGCGGGTGCAGGATCACTGCCGCCGCACGGGCAAACCGTGCATTCTCATCGACGAGCATCGAGCGATCCATGTGGCTCGCCAGGGTGATGGCGTTGTGATCCAGCCATGCCCGGTGCGCGCGCTGAAAGCGTAGGTCGCGCATGCCGCCATTCCGGGGGGTAGTGGCAGTGCATCAACTCTGTTGTCCGGCGTCTGGGTGCCAGCCTCACAGGGCGACGACATCGCAGGTCGTGGACAGGCCGCGCCGCTCTCCAGCCTTCGGGCAGGAGGCTGGTGAAGGGTCAGCTGAGGTGTAGTTCCAGGAAGCTGCGCGATGGTTGCGGAAGTTTGCCAACGTGAACGCGGCTCAGCGTGTCGATCCGGCCGTTCGACCAGCGCAGTTCACCAGCATATCCCGCGAGGTGCAACTCGCCTTCCTCAAAATCGAGGCCGCCGCGTTCAGGAAGCGACTGAAGGGTCATGACATGACGCTCTTCGATCCATACCCATTCGTCCACCCAGGTCCCGCGGTCGGGGCGCACCATCCGGGAAATCTCGGCGAGGTGGCCGCGCGGTGATTCGAAGAGTTTCAAGACGGTATAGCGCAGCAACGACATCAGAACAGCGGGACAGGCGAGAGGCGAGAGGCGAGAGGCGAAAAGCCTCTCACCTTACCACTCAACATCGCTCAAGCGAGGCCCTTGATCGTCAGGAGACGATGACGATCTGCTTCTTGAACTTCGGAGTGAGCGTCAGATTGTGGGCCTCGTAGGTGATGGTCCGCGTCCGGTCGCGCTTGTCGGGGGCGGAGTTCTCGATGGGGCCGCTTGCCTTCCAGAGACCGAACATGACGATCTCGGCATCGGGCGGGAAGCCGCCGAGCCAGGAAGCATCGGGGTGCGCGATGCTGACCTCGAACGACTCAATACGTTGGGGATCGTCTGTCTTGCGATACAGCGGCCGGCAGTTGAGGAAACTGCTCTTGTACTTGGCGCCGGCGGGGGGCTGATGGAAAGACCGCACCGAGCCGACCAGGGCAACCGGGTAGGGGTTGTTGCCGCTCTTGGTGACCAGTTCCCAAGCTTCATCGAAGCGGTCATGCTCGAAGAAGAACTGTTTCCAGGGGAGTCGCTTGGGGCCCAAGCGCAACACCAGTTCGGCGGCAAGCAATGAATCGGATTCGCACATCGCGCGCAGGACCAGGAGGTCGGCCGTGGTGCGCAGATAGCTGTCGAGCCTCTTGTCCGAGGCGATCACCTCGGTTGCCATCTTGGTCGTTCCGGCGGCGGAGGCGCTGCCATTGACCGTTGGCGCATTTCCCGACAGTCCGTGCTTGCGCAGTCCATTGTGCAACGCGAGCAAGCGCAGTTCCCGCCTCCCATCTTCCAAGGCGTTCAGGAACTGTGGGTCGGATTGGGCTGCAATGATCTTCAAGCGGCCCGATGCGTCGTAGCGGCAGCCGGCAGCATGTTCCGATCCTCGGGTCAGGCCGATGTAGGCCGGGACATCGACGGGCTCGATGCGGTTGGCTCGGTTCTGCTGGTAGCGCGGGACGAACCTGACACTGCACCCGCACGAGGGATCGTCGCAAGCCAGGTCGGGCGCGGTGCCGCCTCCATCGGTCAGCTGTTGCAGTTCCTCCACTGTGTAGGAGCGTCCGTGGCGATCCCTCGCCGAACGCATCTTGATGCCTTTGCTCATGCCACTGTTATGCCTTTTGGTGTTATCGATTATTGAAAGTGTGCCATGCGATGAATTTCGGCGACACCATCTCGGAGTATGCACAGCACCCTGGGCAGGCTTCATGCCGCTGAGAGGGCGCGGTGTGGCAAGCGATCGGTCTTGAATCAAAAGGGGCGGGTGCGACGCTTGTTCGCATGGATGCCCCGACGACACCCGCCAACCGCCCCCTCTATCACGGCACCCGCGATGCCGCCGCCCGCGCCATCCTGCGCGAGGGTTTCCGGCGTTCCCGTTCCCGCAGCTACACCGGCACCGGAATCTGCCTGAGCGAGTCGCTGACCGTCGCCTACGAGTACGGGATGTACGAGGCCGGAGGCTGCATCCTGGAGGCAAGGTTGTCGCCGACGGCCCGCTGGACGGATCGGTTCGATGACAAGGCGAACGGCAAGGATGCCTGGGACGACTTCTTTGTCTGTTCGGGCATGGATGCCATACGCGCCTTCGGCGGCAACGTGTGGGTGGTCTGGAGCCCAGGCGTGCTGGTTTCGCTGCGCCGGCTCAGCCACCGCGAGGCGATCCAGCGGCTGTGCGCGGAGTTCGACGAGGACGGGCCGGCGTGCGGTTATAACGCGCTCGTCTCCGACTACGCCAGCATCTGGTGGAAGCAGGACGCCAGCGACCCGAACCTCATCCGTTTCCCCGATCACCACCGGCAGCTCATGGCGCGCCTGAAGCGCTTCATGGGCCGTGCTCACTCGATGAGGGCCTGACCATGCTGCTCGATCCACGGCTACTGGAGCGGATCACGCCGGACGACCGGGAGGCCTTGGTCGAGGTCGCCCATTTCCTGCGCAAGGCCGAACATGCCTGGAACCGGATCGATGGGGGGAAGCAGTGCGAACTCAACGCCCAGCACCACGACGGCGGTTCGCTCGCGCTCTGTCTGCGCCGGGCCATGCAGGCGGCGGACGAGTTGATCGAAGCGAGCGAGGGCGCGGACAATCGGTAACGCGGTGGCCGGCGGACCGGCCAAGTGCGGGCAGCCCCTCCGGCCCGACGCACGCCCTTGAAGAAGACCCGCCCTGCGAGAGCATGGAGACATCCCATCAGGAGGTCTTCATGGACGCACCCGCCAACCCCACCTTGCCCCTGCGCCGCATCGTGCAGGGCAGGAACCCTCGCACCTACTTCGACCCGGCCGAAATGGCCGACCTCAGGGCCGGCCTGAAAGCCGCCGGGCGCGTCGTTCAACCCATCATCGTTCGCCCTATCCCCAACTCCAACCTCTTCGAGATCGTGGCGGGCGAACGCCGCTGGCGCGCAGCCAAGGAGGTCTTCGGCGAAGACTACGACATGCCCGTCGTGATCGAGGCCCTGAACGACGAGGAGGCCGAGGCCATCGCCGTCATCGAGAACCACCACCGGGCGCCCATGTCGCATGCCGAGGAAGCCCACGCGGCCAGGCGCATGCTGATCCGTTACAAGGGCGACAAGGACGAAGCGGCGGCGACACTGGGCTGGAAGCCCGATCTATTGGAACGGCGGCTGGCGCTGCTGACCTGCACCCCGGCCGTCCTGGAGGCGCTGACCCACCGCCAGATTCAACTCGGCCACGCCGAGTTGCTGGCTGGTGTGCCCCCCGACAAACAAGACACGGTGCTGGCGGGCGTACTGGCGCACAAGGTGCCGGTAGGCGCCCTCAAGGAACAGTTGGGCCGCTTCGCCCGGCGTCTGGCCGATGCCATCTTCGACACCGCCCAGTGCTCGGCCTGTCCGCATAACTCGGCCCGCCAATCCGGCCTCTTCGACGAAAGCCTGGGCGAAGGCTATTGCCAGCATCCCACGCACTACGACGAACTCACCACGCAGGCCATCGAGGCGAAGGCGCAGGGGCTGCGCGAACAGTACCCCATGGTGCGCATCGTCAGGGCCTCCGACGGCTTCACCCCGCTGCCCGTGACCGAAGACGGCGCGCTCGGCGTCGGCCCGCAGCAGTATGGATCGTGCAAGGGGTGCGCCGCGTTCGGTTGCGCGGTATCGGCCCTGCCGGGCAGCCTGGGGGAGGTCACCGCCTCTCTGTGCTTCGATGCCGGGTGCAACAGCCAGAAGGTCGCTGCCTGGCGCAAGGCACGGCGCGACGACATGCCGCAAGCGCCGGAGAAGGCGCCCAAGACGATCGGCAAGGCATCGGCCCGCAAAGCGGCTGCGCCAGCGCCGGCCAGGACCGCGCCGGCGCCCAGCAACCAGACGCCGCAGCGGGTGAAGGACTTCCGGGTAGCCCAATGGCGCAAGTGGGCGGCGAGGGAACTGATGGCCCAACCCGAGCGCAACCGGCGCGTGATGATCGCGCTGGCCCGCTGCGGCCGTACCGGCGACGTGCGTACCCGCGAGTTCGGTGCAGCCGCCAAACGCATCGCCGGGCCGTGGGTGCTCGAACGGCTGGACTTCGCGGCGGCCCTGCCCGAGGCGGACGCCATCGGCGCACAGCACGTAGAGCAACTGATGCTCGCGGTCACCGCCTCGGCGGCCTTCGGAGTGAATCCGCGCGACCTGGAAGCCATGCTGAGCTATCTCGACGTTGACGAGCGAAAGCACTTCAAATGGAACGCCGAGTTCCTCGAACTCTTCACCATGAGCGAGTTGGAGTCGCTGGCCGGGGAGGTGGGGCTGAAACAGAAGATGGGCGCCGCCTTCAAGCTGGCACGGGCGAAGAAGAAGGGCGACTTCATCCAATCGCTGCTCGCCGTGCCGGGCTTCGCGTACGACGGCACCGTGCCTGCCGTCATGCAGTACCCCAGGAAGCCCACCGCCTCCGGGCTGATCGCCGAGACGAGCGAGGCATCCGTCAGCCCCGCCGTCGAAGCATCCGACGACAGCGTCGAGGACGAGCTCCTCGCAGCCTGAGCCGCGCCCACTGGAAAACCCCCAATGCCTTCGTAGCATGGTCTCGAAGGCATTTCTCTTTGAAGGAGCGTGACATGACGATGTTCGAGGAACTCTATGCGCTGGCCGCCAGCGCCACCCTGACGATGGTGATCAGCGCCGACAACAAGAGCGGACGCATGACGATCAATGTGATCCCCAAGCCCAAGAAGGACGTGGACGAACCGGCCCTGACCAAGGCCTTGAGCCTCACCGCGACGCCGGAAGAGTTCGATGCCGAGTTCGTGGGGGTGTTGAAGGGCTACCGGGAGGTTCGCCAGAGCCTCTCGGCGCAGGCTGAGGCCACCCAGGAAGTGCTGCAGGCAGCCAAGGCGGCCTCCGCCAAGAAGGCCGGCGAAGCGATGACGAAGGCGGCGAAACCCGCTGCCGCCGCCACCCCGGCCAAGGCTCCGAGCGTGGCGAAGGCCGCGATGCCGGAACCCGCCGACGAGGGCGAGGAGGGCGGGGATGGCGCTGCCGGCGCGGCACAGCCAGCCGCCTCGGCAGCGGCCGGCGGCGGCTCCTACGACCTGTTCGGCTAAGGCGTGGCCTTGAAAGCGGGCAGGGTGGCGAGAGACTGATCGCAAGGGGCCTTCCGGTGGGAGGCACCAGACGACAGGAGCCGAATCATGACGATTGCGATCAACGAAATCCAGCGGGTCTTCCGCTACAACGGCGTGGCGTTGCCGGACGTGCCGGGCATGACGCCCCGCGAGGTCCGCGACCTCTACAGCGCCCAGTACCCCGAACTCATCAGCGCCGAGATCGAGGCCGGCGAGGTGGCGGGCGGTGTGCAGGAATACACCTTCCGCAAGGCCGTGGGCACCAAGGGCTGCACCAGCGGCGAGGGAAGCCGCCTTGCTGCCCTCAAGGCCGATGTCGAGGCCGAGGCCAAAGGCGCGACCGACGTGCGCGGCAAGCTCGCCCGTGCGCTTGCCCGCCCCGGCTCGCAGCAGCGCGGCGGCGCGTGGGGCGCCTTCGTGCTGCAATCCATGCGCCATAGGGGCGAACGCCAAGCGGCCCGCGTGCTGCCGGACAGCGACATGCTGGCGCCGCTGCCATGACGGCGCTTGCCCTGCCGCGCATCGGCGCCCTTGTGCCCCGTACTATCGCGCCGGGGCCGCTGCTCGCGGCCAATGCGACCGTGTCGCGCTTCCTGATCGAGGCCGAGGCCTTCGACGAAGCGGACATCCCGGCCACGTGGTCGGATTCCCTCAGTGCCTGCCAGCAGGCCCTCGACCGCTGGATCAAGCGCCAGATCGGGCCGCTGCACTGCCTGAACCCCCGCTTCGGCCTGCATCTGCTCTCCCGCGATGGCGACTGCTACAGCACCTTCACCAACCACCCGAAACGCCAATTCGACGTGGGGGCCGTCGAGGCTTCCTGGGGCGAGTACCACGAGCAGGAGTGGGTGGTGGGCGAGGGGCTGGCGGCGCTGAGCCGGCGGGTGCCGGGCCTTGGCCCCGTGGTCCTGCATGTGCTGCGCCGCCAGAGTGCCTGGGTCTATCCGCTCTTCACCCCGGACATCGCCTGCGACGTAGTGACCTACCTCTACTGGTGCGGCGAGGACGACGAGGAAACTGCCCTCGATATGAACTGCGGTGAGGACGAGGAGGCCCGCGCAGCGATGCGCGAGGAGATGGTCAGCAAGGCCAGCCTCGAAGCTGCTTACCCGGCTTGGGCGCGGCGCTGGCCGCGCGGGCTGGAACTGCCGCTGTGCGCCCGCTTCCTGCGCCGGGCGGTCAAGCGTTTGCGCGCCCCCGGCGACCAGACCGTCAGGGCGGTGGCCGAGGACGCGCTGGCGCTGGCGAGCCTGGACCTCGACGACACCTTCCGGCCGGACACCGATGGCGAGTTCGTCGGCTTCGGCGCGGTGCTGTCCTGGACCGAGGGCGACGTGACGACACGCATCTACGACGACCTCCTGAACCTCGCCCACCAGGGCGAATACTGCGAGACGATGGGGGAGTTCCAGGTGCAGCTGGGCGACCCCGGCGCCTTCGCCGCATGGCAGCGGGCGATGGCGGGTCGCTTCGAGGCCATCCGGCGCATCGACGCCTTGATTCATCGGCTCTCGGCGGGAGACTGGTGATGGAGGCAACGACCATGAACGAAGCCGAGTTTTTCATCCAGGCGCCCACTACCGGCACCGTCCATCTGCGCCGAGCGGTCCTGATCTACGACGGCCAGCAGGGCAGTGCGCTGGCTACGGTCCACGACATCGAGGAAGTCGACGGCGAGCCGGTCATCGGTGCCGGTCAGGCCATGACGCCCCGCGCGGCGATGGAACTGGCCCGCGCCCTGCTGAAGCGCGCCGCCCATGGCGGCTTGCTTCCCGAAACCGTGCTCTACATGGAGGGCGACCTGATCGTCTGGTGGGTGCCGCCAGCCCGTCGCCACATCGCATTCCGCGTCGACAGGGAGCATGCCGAGGGCTTTGGCGGTCTTGAGCGCGGCGAAACCGTCGCCCATCCAGGGCTGGTCTTCGCGGCGTCGAGCCGGGTCTGGAAGGTGTGGGCCGTCAAGGGCGCCCGCCGTCCAACCCCGACGACCGCGCTATTTCAGGCCCCGTACTTCAACGTGAACGCGCAAGGCAGTATTTGCCAAGGGAACGCGCCGGTGCCCGAGGGCACCACCGTGGAGAAGATCGCCACCTGGAACGATGCCTTCATGCGCTCCTACTTCACCCACCCGAACGGCGCAGGAAAGCTGGTCCGCTACCGGGGCGGCGCCTACGCCTTCTGGAAGGACATGCTCGATGGACGGTTCCGGCGCTTTCCCGAGCGGGTGCTGGTGGACGTGAAAACCACCCTGGGCGGGCTGCTGGGCATGAAGGAGGGCGCGTGATGGACGTGCGCGACCTCGCCCTGCAAGCGGCCTGCCCAGTACTCGCCGCCCCGCGCTTCGGCCCTTTGCCCGACATGGCGAACGGGCAGCGGATCATCCTCGCGGCCAACGGCGTGTTCGTGCAGGCCAAGCTCGACTGGCTGGATTGCATCCAGCGGCTGTCGCCCGCCTTGCCGATTCCCTTGCCTTACGGGGCTGTCGACGAGCGGCTCACGTTCGGCTTCGGCGTGTTGCCGATCAAGCTGATCGAGGACTTCATCGAAGCAGGGCGGCGTGGCCTGCCCAACGAAGTCGCGGGGGCGCTCATCTACTCGCGGCGCACCCGGCGCCTGCGGATGGCGCTGTGCGAACCTGCCGCCGCGTCACCCGACCGCATCGACTACCGCGTCCCGGCGATGGAAGCCGACGAGACGCTGGCCGTCGACCTGCACACCCACGGCTACGGCAGGCCCTTCTGGTCCGCTGTGGACGACCGCGACGATGTGGGCATCAAGGTGGCCGGTGTCTTTGGCTACCTGCATCACCCCGCGCCCCGCGCCGAGTTCCGGCTGGTGGTCAATGGCCGCTTCCGTGCCTTGCCCCATCCGTGGCAGGCCGCTGTCGCGCCAACGGGTAACGATCCCGACCTTGAACCGGGCTTCCTGCGCCGGATACTGGCTTTCTGCCAGGAAAGGAGGCTCGGACCGTGGAACACCTGATCGATCCCGAACTGCTCGACCGTCGTGTCGGCGTTCATCTGGTGGGCGTGGGCGGCAACGGCGCCCAGATGGCAGCCTGTCTCGCCCGCCTCGACATTGCGATAAAGGCCCTCGGCCACCCCCACGGCCTGCACGTCGCCGCCTTCGACGACGACCGGGTGAGCGAGGCCAACGTGGGCCGGCAACTCTACAGCCGTGCCGACATCGGGCGCCACAAGGCTATCGTGACCATCCATCGCCTCAACCAGTTCTACGGACTGGACTGGATCGCGCATCCGATGCGCTACGAGGTATTCCGGCCGAATCGCTATTCGCCGCCGAGCGCCGACATCCTGGTGAGTTGCGTCGACAGCCGGTCGGCACGGCGGACGTTGCACGAAGCGGTGTTCGATGGGGGCGGCCGCTACCGCTACTGGCTCGACCTTGGCAACACGGAGGCCAGTGCCCAGGTGGTGCTCGGGCAAGGACTGCACCGGACGAAAGGCGAAAATGCCCCGCGCCTGCCTTGTGTCACCGAACTGTTCCCGGAATTGCTGGACGCCAGCGTCCCCGACGACAACCGCCCCTCCTGCTCTGTCCGCATGTCGCTCGCTTCTCAAGGGCTGTTCATCAACGACGTGGCCGTGCGTTTCGCCGCGCAGTTGCTCTACGAACTGTTCTCCAAAGGGCGGCTCGGCCAGCACGGCGTGGTGGTCAATCTGGACAGCAAGCGGGCCGGTCCCATCGAGGTCGATCCGAAGACCTGGGCGCGTTTCGGTTGCGTGATGGCCGATGCACACGGGGCCGGAGAAGCGGGGCAGGAACCGGAGGAGGCCGAAGGGGAGGGCACGGCATGAGGACCTGGAACGTGAAGGAAGCGGATAGCGTCACTTCCTCACCCTCGCATTCAGGGGTATGCTGAATCGGTATCGCATTAACCTCGAAGAAGGGGGAGGCTATGGGCCGTTTGAAAGACCTCTCGGCAGGTACCATCCCGCAGCATTTGCTGGAAGGCATCGAGCGGGATGTCCTGTCGGGTATTCGCGAGTATGCCGCCTCACGGGCTCGGGACGTGGCGTGCGGCGCCGAAGCGCCCGAGTTGGCCGCACTGCGGGTGGCAGATTGACGCAAGACCACCCCATCATCAAGCAATTCGAGGCGCACGCCGAGTTGCTGGACATCGTCGGCAGTGCCGAAGCGATTGACGATGCCATCGTTCAACTGGCCATCTGGATGGACAGTTTCGAACTCTCCGAGGACGATGAAGCGCTGCTCTGCCGCATCGGTGCGATCCTCTACCGCGAGGGACTACGCCGCCGCACGGATGGGGCCCGGTGATCCGTAGCGAAAAAGACAGGGCCGCGAAGCCCCGTCTTCGTTGTGGGCGGACCATACCGACCTGACTCAACGCTCCTCGGGCAGCCCTTCGTCACCGGATGCGCCGGGCATCTTGCCCTGCGTCTGTGACCTCGGCGCCGCTCGCTGCGCCAGTAGCCCACCTAAATAGGCGCCAGACGCCCTGACCCGGTTGTGCCCGGCCAGGCGGGCGACCGAGAGGCGCGCAGCCGCGTCCACCTCGTCAGATGCGTCACCGCCACCGCGCACCGGCGGCTCGACGCCGGCCTTGCCGCTGTAGTGATCGATCATCGCTTCATGGCGCAGCCCATGCGCCGTCGCTCCCAGTCCTTCCGCCGTGATGCCGAATCGAGCCATCACGTAGTCGAAACGCCGCAGATTGCGTTTAAGACTGTGCCGAGGGTCGCCCAGGTGCGCATCGCTGCTCTGGACGACCGCCTGGGCGAACGCCAGTGCCGCAATGCGCTGCTCGGTGTCCACCGGAACGAAACGCAGCCTTCCCCCCTTCGCTCCTTCCTTGATCCGCACATAGTGCTCGGCCTGTCTTTCTTCGGTCGGGAGCCCGGTGGCTTCGAACGGCACCACGCCAAGGTGGGGGCGGAACATCACCGATTCCTTGCGGCGCAGGCCGAATGCGCGGATCAGGCGCAGCGACGCACCGACGTAGCGGTCATACGCGCTGACCCGCTCGACCAGTGCGTCGATGTCGATCCCGGCAGCGGTCCAGCTCCTGTCACGTTGCGCATACTCATGGCGCTGATACTCGGCCGGCGCCAGGCCGTAGTAGGCCGGCTTGCGGATGAAACCCGGCTTGCCCAGCCAGCGGGCAAGGCCACGCAGGAAGCTGAGGTAGGTCTGGATGGTGGCGGGGGCGAGCCTTTCCCGCTGCCAGACCTCGACCATCGCCCGGACATGGCGGTCACCCAGGTTGCGTGGATCGGGCACGGTGGCGAAGTTGGCCTTGTTCCTGAGGTCGCGGAAGAAGCGGCGCAGGAAGTCGGCGCGTTCCTGCCGCGTCTTGTGCGACACGGTTTTTTCCAGCGCCGTGTGTTCCGCGTTGAACAACTCGATCAGCAGATCGAGCACCCGCAGCGGGTCGGTCCGTCCCGGCCGATGGCGTTGGAGGATCTCGGCGGGCGTTCGCGCGGCCTGTTCCTGGCGGCGTGGCGGCTGGTGGTGGGCATCGCGCCACGCGCCGGGGGAACCCTGAACGCGGCGGGGGGCGTGGTGTGCATTGAAACTGGACATGGCAATTCTCCGGTGAAGGAGCCGTGTGCCGTCCCGGCGGCGCACAGCGCAAATGGGGAGGAATCCGTTCGCTCATCGCCCGCGCGGATTCCGTTGCGCTGGCGATGCGTGGTCAACTGCCATGGGCGGGATGTGCGGCCACGAGCACGCCACGCCTACCTCAAGGGTTTGCCGGTCAGCGCAATCGGCGCTCCGGCTCGGTCAGTCTTAAAAATGAACACGGTGATCCGTCCCGCATCCGCATTTCTGCGTTCGTCGGGGGTTGGGATGAGGTCCGGCCTCAGGGGGCACGGGCAACATCAGCGCGAAGGTCTTGCCTTGAGCGCCACTGGGGGATCAGTCCTCGGTACGTAGCGCCATCCACCTGCATGAGGTCCACCCCTGACCGAAAGTCCAGGGCGGTGTCAGGTTCACGAGCGGGGGCACACGGGGAATCCAACGAGGGATCAACACAGCCGTGTGCTGCGCGAAGTGCGCATGCTCGAAGGGATGACGGGAACAGTGGCGCGGCATCGGGTGCCGGCCGGGTGAACTGCTCGAATGCAGGGCTCGTTCTCGGGGAACGTCTGGCAGACGACTGCCAGCAATGCCATGCGTTGCTCTACGGGTTGAACTGCTTCGGGCGTGGACTCAAGGGACCATGCCGAGCCCGACTCGGAGGTCGGGACTTGAAGAGGCGGGTAACGACCGCAACGCCTTTCGCTCCGCGATGGAGCAGGCCAGGAGGCCTCGGGAGCCTGTAGTTCACACCCTGGCCCCGCTCGCGTCAACGGCGGCCACTTCCCAACCACCCACTTCGCGCCGAAACAGCCGGGTTTGCGGGTGGCGCTTGAAATTGCAACGTGAGGGGCGCTTATTTTTCGAAAGACCGCCTGATCAAGGTGGCGCAAGGGCTTGACATCGCTTTGCCTGGCCTCTGGTTGCCACCGTGAGGGTTTCGAGGCTCTGCGGCCGGACGTGGCCGCCTCGCCGCTGAAAATGCGGTCTTGACCACGACAACTCCAATGAGACCGTAGTCCGACACGGAGCCCGTGGGACTGCACGGTCGGATGCGTTCGACTGGGGCTGAGGCTCAACCCGAACCGGTTGCGAGCACAGTCCGAGCTGATTGCGAGAACGGAGCTTTCCCCCGCGATTTCCGTGTGGAACGCCGGCATCGCTGAACCGATGCTGGCCAGTCTCGAACCCACATAGGAGCTCTTCATGGACTTTGTCGTCAGAGCCGTCGACGTCGGCTTCGGTAACACCAAGTACGTCACCAGCGTGTCCGGCAACGAAATTCGCTGCGCCAGCTTCCCGTCGGTCGCCTATCCGAGCATGCGCGAGCCATCCGTCCAGCCGGGCTACGAACGGCGCAAGACGGTGGCGGTCCCGATCAATGGCCTCTTCTACGAGGTGGGGCCGGAAGTCGAACTGGCGGCAGACACCTTTCGTGCGACCCAGATGCATGACCGCTACACGGAAACGCCCGAGTACATGGCGCTTCTGCGAGGAGCGCTCGCGCTGATGAAGCAGCCATCGATCGACCTGCTGGTCGTGGGGCTGCCGGTGGCGGCGCTGACCGCCAAGAAGGCTGCGCTCGAGAAGGCGGTGACCGGAACGCACGACATCGGCAATGGCAAGACCGTGGTGGTCCGCAAGGCCCTGGCGGTCGCGCAACCGCAGGGTGCCCTGGTGGACTTCGCCGTCCAGCACGGGAAGAGCGGCGCCATCGAGCGGGAGCAGAGCCTGATCCTCGATCCGGGGTCGCGGACCTTCGACTGGCTGGTCGCGCGGGGCATGCGCCTGGTGCAAGCCAAGAGCCACTCGGTGAACCGGGGCGTCTTCGACATCCTGCAGGCGATTGCCGCGGAGATCGGCCACGACATCGGTACGCCCTACAGCGACATCGAAGCCATCGACCTGGCCCTGCGCACGGGGAAGAATCCGGTGATCTACCAGAAGCCGTACGACATCTCCCGGGCCATGCCCATGGCCCACTCGATCGCCCAGCAGGCCGTCGCATCGATGCTGCGTTGGATCGACGCGAGCTACAGCTTCCAGAACATCATCCTGGTGGGCGGGGGCGCCTACTTGTTCAAGAAGGCGGTGAAGGAAGCCTTCCCGAAGCACAAGATCCTGGAGGTCAAGGATCCCTTGCATGCCAACGTTCGCGGGTTCCAGATTGCCGGCATGAATCACGCGCCCAAACTCTTCGGGGTCGCCGCCACTGCTTCTCAAGGAGGTGTGTGATGGACGATGCCGTGAGCCCCAAGCTGGAGACGATCCGGATGCTGTTCGAGCTGGATCGGGAAGACGATCCGCGGCTTTACGACGACCTGATCCGCTTCAAGAAAGGCACCAAGCGCATTAACCGCCTGCGCCTGTTGGCGCATGAGGCGGTGCTTGGGCAGTTCAGCGCGGGCGCAGGCGCGGTGGTCGCGCGGCTGGCGTCTGTGCCACCAGTCGTGAGTGCTGTCGCAGGCGGACCGTCCGGAGCCGCCTTCGAGATGCCGGCGGCGGCCGACGTCTTTGGCGCGCCCCTTGAGAAGTGAACTCGGGCTGGAGAACGTCGATGAACGAATCGAACTACCTGTTCATCCACGGCTGGGTGGACGATGTGGTGAGGGATGCCACCGTCCCGGAAGCTCATCGCATTCGGTTGCGGCTGGCGGATGGGCGGATCGAGGATCTTTCCCTCGGGCGAATCGAAAGCCCGGTCAGGCTCGGCGACGAGGTCAGCGTCGTCGTCGAGCGTGCTCGCCATGGCCGTGCGCTGGTCCTCATGGATCACACCACGGGGGAGGGCACGAACGTCCTGCGTCGGGAAGGACGCCGCTGGCCGGCCGAATCGGATGTCCTCATCATCGCGGCAACGGTGGGGTCGTTTGCGGTCCCACTCGGGTGGGGCGCTGTGCCGACCACCCTGGTGTTCGCGCTGCTGTTCTGGCTGGTGACCGCCAAGCTGCCGCAAACGCGGCGCCATCGGATGGCTGCGGTGGTCGACTATCTGATGGACCGCGAGTACTGCCGCTGGCGTGCGGGTCACAGCCGTGAAGGAGCCGTGCGATGACTCGCGGTCGCTCCCGAGCCCATTGCGGCGGACGTCCCAGCGTCAGTGCGTCCGAGCTCGCCCAGATGGGCGTCTGCGAACAACTGGTGCAGTTCGAGCACCGATACGGTTGGCGCCACTCGCCGCAGCAGCATGCCGACATGATGC
The DNA here is from genome assembly GCF_014204525.1 of Roseateles oligotrophus. GTDB lineage: Bacteria > Pseudomonadota > Gammaproteobacteria > Burkholderiales > Burkholderiaceae_C > Paucibacter_A > Paucibacter_A oligotrophus_A. The sequence continues at coordinate 398,226 of NZ_JACHLP010000005.1, read as the reverse complement.
GCGGTGACCGCGAGCATCGCCGTTTCTTCCTGGAGGGCAGGATGGAGCGCAAGGGGCGTTGCTTCATCGCCACCTTGGTCTACGGGGAGGGAGCAGAGGTGGCCGTGCTCAGGTCGTTCCGCGATCGGGTGCTGCGCGCCACACTCATCGGGCGTGCGTTTATCTTCGGCTACTACCGGATGGCGCCGGGCGTGTGTCGCTTGCTTCAGGGGCACCTGCATCTGTTGCGAATCACGCGGGCGCTGCTCAGGCCGGTGGTGTGGATGGCGGCGAGGGTGCTCGCAAGCCGGGGGAGGGCGGGGCGGTGATTGAATCTGCCTTGGCCGTCCTGGTCTTGGCGGCCTTTCTGGGCTGGTTGCTACTGCAGTGGCGGCGCCGAGGGGAGAAGGCATGGATGCCCTTGGAACTTCGACGCGCCACGCTTGCGTACGCCGAGAAGTTGTTTCGCGGTGTCGGTCCGGTTGCCTTGACGGCAAAGGTTGACCGCGCATACCGCGTCGAAGGCAAGACGCTCATCCTGGTTGAGCTGAAAACCCGCCGATCCAATCGTCCTTACCATTCGGATGTGATTGAGTTGTCCGCACAACGCGTCGCCCTCATGAGGCAGACCGGGGATGAGGTGGCGCTGCATGGGTACGTGGTCGTGCGAACCGAGGACGGCAATCGTACGGCGCACAGGGTGAGCTTGTTGAGTCCGGCCGAGGTTGACGCGCTGATTGATCGTCGAGCCGCGATCCTGGATGGGAGCATCCAGCCCCGGCTTGCATGCGCCTCAAAGCTCTGCAATCAGTGCGGATTCGAGAAAAAGTGCACGAGTCGCCGAGTAGAGGGTAACCAAGCGTATAAACGCTGGACAACCTGAATCGTCTTAGTGGGCAGGGAGCACGTCAAAAAGTGATGACGACTACAGGATTGGACTCAGACATGCCAGACATTGCTCGCAAGTCTTGCGATCCGGACTTCGACGACGCGTGGCGTCTCTTCACGGCGATGCATGACGCCCCTTCAAGCTCGACGGCGCAGGATCTTGTCGAGTGGCTCGCCAAGTGTCCGCGGCATGTTCAGGCTTTTGACGATGTACTGACCTTGTGGGCTTTGGCGGGAGGTGGCTTGATCAGGCGCGTCAACGCTGCCGTGCTGCATGCGCCATGCAATGTGCAGTGATGGCTGTCCTGGGGCGCGGCCGTCTCCGGTGCCGTGAGATTCTCATTCCATGTATCGAATGGGCGGCCTATTTTCTACCTGCATTCCCCATAGTTGCTTCCGTGACATGCGAACGCCGGGGCGGTTGATCTCGCCGTCGTTGGCCATCCGCAGTGCCTTGGCGAGGTTCACCGAGATGTTGTCCAGCGTACAAGGCGTCTTCTCAAGATAGCTGTGGAGGCTGATGCTGTTCGCCACGTCATTTTCCCAAGTCCTGACCTGGTGAATGCCAGCCTGGAAGCCGCTGGACGGCGGAATGAGGCCGACGCCTAATTGTTCCAGCCAGCCTCGCACCTCGGGGTACTTGCTAGACACAGCAGTCGGTACGATTACGTGCTCTGGTACGCCATGGAAGAAGAAGTCGGATTTCTTTTTCCACGCACGCATCAGAAACTCAATGGGCGTCATCAGCGTCTTGTTGGTCCTCATTTCCGCATAGAACGCCGCAGAGGTATGGTCGGCCACGATGTAGTGGACGACATGTTCTTTGTCTGCCCCCTCGATCTTGTCGAGCTTTACCTCCATCGCTTTGTCCTGCCACTTCAGCCGCCGATCTTTTAGGGCGTAGAGATGCTTGGATGGCGTTATGAAAAGCTGATGGATGTAGTTGGGATAGGGCGATCGGTAGCGGTTGATCATGTCGGAGCCCAATGGATGTGAGGATGTGGCTTTCCCCGCGAGGAGGGGCGGTTTACGATCCAATCAAGCAACGCGCCGAAGGGGGACAACTGTCCAGGGTAGACCTTGTTCGCATGCCACAAGGAACGCAGCCCACAACTCGAGCGCAGCCTGCCGTTCTGGGAGGTAGTCGTACTGGTCATAGATCTCTTCCATGCCCTTCAGCACATGGTTCAGTGCTCTCTCGGAGACCTCGTTGGACACCCCCATCGCCTTCATGTGCGATTTCGCGGTGCTCCGGGTGTCGTGCGGCGTAAACCGGCGTATGTCCAGTCCGCCTCTTTCGAATCTGCGGGTCAAGGCCGCCCAGAGAGTGCTGTTGCCGACGTGCGTATCGCCACCGAGCCTGGCTCGTCGGTGACCACGACGAGCGGGGAGTACCCAGCGCGAGTCTCCCGCGCACGTCTTCAATTCGCGGAACCACGACACCACCGTCGGGCAAAGGGGAACCACGTAGCCGCGCCGAGTCTTTACCGTGTCCTCAGTGACAATCCAGATGCCCTTTTCCAGGTCCACGTTGACCCACTGCGCTTTGACGAGCTCGATCGTCCGTACGCACGTCGCAAGCAAGATTCTGAAGGCCAGAGCGTTCTCTGCGCCAATCGACTTGATGTCGGGCAGCAGGGTTCTCAACTCGGTTTCGGACAACATCAGCCTGCGGCGCACGGGCGGGCGCTGACCAATGACGGAGACCAAATCGATGCCTACTGTAGGGTTGATGTGAATCAGCCGCTTCCCTAGTGCATGAGCGAACAGCCGATTGCAGGTCGAGCGTAGCCGTTTGCACATCGTCCAGGTGCGCCCCGAGTCGGCGATCAAGCCCACGATGTCTGCTGACGTCACGCTGGTAACCAGCATCGCACCGAGTTTCGGGATGATGACTTGGTCGAGATCTGCGTTGCGGGCCTCTTGGGTGCTCTCCGCCAATGCTGCAACGATCTTTTCCCGGTAGTCCACAGCCAACTCGCGAACGCTCCAAGTCGCCCGAACGCGGACCTTCTCCTGTTTCTTGGTGATGGCTGGGTCGCCGCCCTTGTCGATTTCGACGCGCTTCTCCCGCGCCAATTGACGGGCGGTTGGAAGGCTGATGTCGGGATAGTTACCGAGCGTTAGCTCGCGAGCCCGTCCGCCGAACTGATAGCGGAGAACCCAGGTGGCGGTGCCTGCTGCCGAGAGCGTGAAGGTGAGTCCGTCGCCGTCAGTTCGCGCGATGGGTTGGCGAGCGCGAATCCAGTGCTGGATCTGCACTGGTGTCAGAAGGTTCTTGCCTCTCTTTGCCACCTTGAAGTCCTCCGTACAGAACCTCTGGTGACGATCGACCGAGGCCATGTCTACGACAGCTCATCTACTTCGAGCGGAGGCGCAACATCAATTTCCTAGCTACGTCTCTGGCTACAGATTCTAGCTACAAACCTGGCTACAAATCCAGTCCGACATGCCCTGAAACGGAGTGGTACGTAGTGGCAAAAAGTTATGCGGTGACAACGGCTTATCTAGTTGTCGACTGGGATGCCTTGATACGTGTTGATGTTGCAGTAGGCATTGCAGGTGGCGAGTTTCATGGTCATGTTCTCAATATCTGTTCGGTCCATCACAGATGGAACCAGGCGGCCACGCCCACGGCAATACCGACCGAGCCCACCGCCAGCGTGCCCCAGGCCATCCACTTCTTCTTGGTCAGCAGGGCGATCGCCGCCAGGGCGATGGAGACCTGCAAGGCCGTCGTGGCCTGGGCCCAGCGGTGATGCTCATGCATCTGCGCTTCACTCTTTCGGTCCCAGGCCAGCGACTCGGCCTCCAGGGCCTCGGCCTTGTGCTTGATCTCCGCCTTCTCGGTCTTGTAGCGTTCGATCTCGTCCTGGTACTTGCTCTTCTTGGCTTCGTCGCTCACCAGCACCGCGGCCAGCTCGGCCAGATTCTGCTTGCCGCTCTTGGACTGGTAGAAGGCCCATTGGTTGGAGGCCTCGGTCTTCTTGATCGCCGCCTCGTTCTTGTACAGGCCGGCATTGGCCTGCGTGGCGCCGCCCATATAGCCAAACATGGCGCCGAAGGTGGCCAGCACGGCCGTCACCACGGCCAGGCGGCCGGCCAGGCCCTGGGGCTCGTGCTGAGCCGCATGCTCCAGTTCGTGATCATGGGGGCCGTGAACGTGAAATCCAGCTCCGGACATTGTGTGTTCCTGTGTTGGGGAAAAGAAGGGGGAAGGGGCTCAGCGACGCTGGTAGCTGACGAAGTCAAAGCGCAGGCCCTCGGGGCTGCTGTGTGCCTCGCGGCTGATCTCGCTGAACTGCTCGCGGGGCCAGGCCGGGAAAAAGCTGTCGGCCGCATAGTCGGCCATCACCTCGGTCAGCTCCAGGCGCTGGGCAAAGGGCAGGGCCAGGGCATAGATCTCGGCACCGCCGATGACGCTGACACGGGGCGCGTCTGCGCAGGCCGCCAGCGCAGATTCCAGCGTCGTGAAGCACTCGGCCCCCGCCAGCTGCAAGCCGCTTTGGCGCGACAGCACCAGATTACGGCGGCCGGGCAGGGGGCGGAACCTGGCCGGCAGCGAGTCCCAGGTCTTGCGGCCCATGATGACGGGTGCGCCCAGGGTCAGGGCCTTGAAGCGGGCCATGTCTGCGGGCAAGCGCCAAAGCAGCTCGTTGTTGAGGCCGATTGCCCGGTTGCTGGCCACGCCGGCCACCAGGCTGATTTGCGGCTGGGTCAGGGGCGTGCTCATACGGCCACCGGCGCCTTGATGGCGGGGTGGTGTTGATAGTCTTGCAGCTCGAAATCCTCGTACTCGTAGTCGAAGATGGAGGGCGGCCTGCGCTTGATATGCATCGTCGGGTAGGCAAAAGGCTGGCGGGCCAGCTGGGTTTTGACCTGCTCGGTGTGATTGCTGTAGAGGTGGCAGTCGCCGCCGGTCCAGATGAAGTCGCCCAGGGCCAGCCCGCATTGCTGGGCCAGCATCTGGGTCAGCAAGGCATAGCTGGCGATATTGAAGGGCACGCCGAGAAAGATGTCGGCGCTGCGCTGGTAGAGCTGGCAGGACAGCCGGCCCTCGGCCACATAGAACTGGAAGAAGGCATGGCAGGGCATCAAGGCCATCTGGTCCAGCTCGGCCACATTCCAGGCGCTGACGATGATGCGGCGTGAGTCTGGGTTATGTTTGAGTTGTTTCACCACCTCGGCGATCTGGTCCACATGGCCGCCGTCGGCCTTGGGCCAGGAGCGCCATTGCACGCCGTAGACGGGGCCGAGGCTGCCGTCCGCGCGCGCCCATTCGTCCCAGATCGTGCAGCCGCGCTCTTGCAGCCAGGCCACATTGCTGTCGCCGCGCAAAAACCACAGCAGTTCCAGGATGATGGACTTGAGGTGCACCTTCTTGGTGGTCACCAGGGGAAAGCCTTCGTTCAGGTCGAAGCGCATCTGGTGGCCAAACACCGAGCGGGTGCCGGTGCCGGTGCGGTCGGTCTTGGCGACGCCGTGGCTGTGCACATGGCGCATCAGGTCTTCGAACTGGCTGCGCACAGGGCGCGGATGGGGCGGGAGGAGGGGGCTGCTCATGGCGGGGATTTTAGTTGCGAACTTCAGCGGGGCCGATCTGTAGATGCCCTCGCGCGCCGGCAGCTTTGTTGGCCACGCCGGGGCGCGGAGAACGTACGATCGGGCGTGGCGCTCCTGGTGCTTTTCCGCTCAAGTTTGCGAGAGACCGGGCGAAAGGCTAACTGAATCGCTCGTAGGAAGCGCCCGGCTGTTTGTCACTTTCCCCTCCATATGCGAGCCATGAAGCGACTCTGGAACGATGAAATCCATCTCTAACAGTTTGCTGCGACGGGTGATGTCGATCTATCTGCTGTCCACCTTCGCCATCTTCGGTTTTGAGATCGCCCTGCAGTTCAATCATGGAAGGGCCGGCATTGCCGAGGAGCTGGGGATGTTTCAGAACATCTTTCACGGCAATATCAGCCATGGCATGTGGCATATGGACCCCCAGGAGGTGGATGCCACCGTGGCCGGCTTGTTGCAGATGCCCAGCGTCAGCCGGGTCATCATTTCCTTGCCCAATGGCGATGTGTTTCGCGATGCGGCGGCCAAGGACAAGGAAAAAACGGCCGGGCTGGGCTCCTCGCGAATCTTCAGAAGCCTGGGGGCGATACGGTATCGGGACAGCCGCAGCACCGAGGTCTTGCTCGGCCGTCTGGAGATCCAGTCGAACGGGGGGGTGATTCTGAGCCGCTTGCGGCCCTGGATTGCGACGGCCTTGCTGGCGGCGGCCCTGAAGACCCTTATCTTGATTTTTCTGGTGCGGCTGTTTTTCAGCCGCATCCTGTCTCGCCCCTTGTTCACCATCGCCCGCCTGGCCAGTGAGATCGACCCCAAGGATGCCCGGCTGCAAGCCCTGCCCGTCAAGCCGGGCACGCCCGACGAGTTGGACGTCATCAGCATCGCAATCAACGGCTTGCTGACCGAGGTCGGCAACACGGTGGGGGCTTTGGACCAGCTGAACAAGGGGCTGGAGGCACAGGTGGCCGACCGCACCGCCAAGCTGCAAAGTGCGAATGTGGAATTGGCCAGACAGCAGGAGGATCTGCGCTCCGAGGTGAGTTTGCGCCGGCAAAAAGAGCTGGATCTTCAGCATGTCAACAGCAGCCTGGCCGAATCGCTGGACAAGCTGCAACTGGCTCAGCAAAGCCTGGTGGAGGCGGGGAAGATGGCCGCCTTGGGTGCGCTTGTGGCTGGCGTTGCCCACGAAATCAATACCCCGGTGGGCCTGAGCCTGACGGGTTCGTCTCATTTCAAATACATGGTGGAACAGCTGGAGGAGCAGCTGAACGCCGGTCAGCTGAGCGAAACCGACTTGGCCAGCTTTCTGCAAGACGCCAAGGAGCTGGCCCGCACCATCTGTGCCAGCCTGGAAAAGGCGGCGGCCCTGGTCGGCAGCTTCAAGCTGCTGGCCGTCGACCAGGTCAATGACGAAATTCGGGAGTTTGAGCCACGCGAGTACATCGAGGATGTGCTGCTGACCCATCAACAACTGCTGAAGCGCGCACGCGTCAGCGTAGCGATAGATTGCGAGGCCTCGCTCACGGTGCGGAGCTATGCGGGCGCATGGTCGCAAATCCTCTCCAACCTCATCAGCAATTCAATCAACCATGGTCTGACGCCAGAGCAGGCCGATCCCCGCATTGAAATCTCGGTTTGCGAGACGGCGCAGGAACTGACGCTGGTGTATCAAGACAATGGCCAGGGCATGTCGGAAGAGACGGCAAAAAAAATCTATGACCCCTTCTTCACCACCAATCGTCAAGCCGGCGGAAGCGGGCTGGGCATGCACATCGTCTACAACCTGGTTGTGCAGAAGCTGCACGGCCAAATCCGGCTCGTGACCGCAATGGGCGAGGGCGTGAAATTTACGATTCAGCTGAGCAAGAGCGGCTGACAAAGCCCAGCATGGCGGTGCTGGCAAGGCCATGATGGGCTTGCAGCCCCGAACTCCGGCGTGACGCCAAACCGTGAAAGGAAGCCGATATGTCCAGGACAGCTTTGCCAGCCGGCTCGCAAGAGCCGGTTCAGCAGCGGCGAGAACTTCTGCTCACCGCCCTGGCCCTTGGGCTAGGGCTTGAAGCCTGCTCCCCGGAGTCGCCACCCTCGGCCAAGGACGAGGGGCAGGGGGCTGCGGAGCTTGCAGCCAGCGCCGCCTCCACACCGCGGACCGCCGCCGCGGTGGGGCCGGTGGCGGTCGATGCGCCCGATATTTCGGTCAACGCCATGCTGCTGCCCGGCTTGGTGAATTCGGCCGATGAGGGCACTTTCATCGACTTGATCAAGGCCGTCGCCAGCGTCTACAAAGGGGGCAAGTTCAGCATCAGCGTGGCGCCAGTGGCAAGAGTCACCGACAACGTCACGCGCGGCATCGTGGACCTGGGCTTCCCAACGCTGCGGATGAATCCGGCCAAGGATGCGGCCTTGCCTTACCGCCTGACCACCGCCGCATTTGGCCGCGTCAATTTTGTGCTGTACAGCAATAAGGCGCGGCCGCTGACCAAAGCGATGCTGGAGCAGGCGCAAAGAGAGCATAAATCCGGGGACTTCAAGTACCGCATCGAGGCACCCAGGCTGGCCTGGGATTTCCCGGTGCAGCATTTCACCAATTTCGAAAGCGCGCTTCGCAAGGTGGATGCCGGGCGACTCGATGCCTTGCTTTGGGCGCAGGAAGAGGCCGACCTGGAGTTGCGCCGGCTGGGTCTGAAGAGCATACGGCGGGAGCTGTATACCGACTACGAAGACGTCATGATGCTGCCACGCGGGCCACGCGGCGATTTCGTCGACAAGATCATCTCGGCCGCCGTCGAGAACTTGCAACGCAGCGGCCGGCTGCAGGCCCTGTACAGAAAGGTCCACCTGCCCTATGACGCCTGGCAGCCCTGAGCGAAGTCTTGGTTTAATGCCATGCCGGTTCGTGTCTTTGCCCCTAACTGTTTTTTCTCAAACACCTCATGAATAAAACGCAAATCCTCCCTGCGGCCCTGCGCCTGCCCTTGTTTCAGCTCATGGCCTTGTTCCTGAGCCTGGCTGCGGGCTCCGCCCTGGCCGCCGGTGAGATGGCGATCCTGAAGAACACCGTGGTGACCCGCTTCAACGCGGCCGACAACGCCTTGCTGAAAAAAGCCGTCGACCAGGCCTTGGCCGCCGAGCAAGACGGTGCCGTCATCAGCTGGAGCAATGAAAAAACCCGCGCCGCCGGCCAGGTCACGGCTCTGGCGCGCTACGAGGCCGCCGGCCTGGCCTGCCGCAAGCTGCGCATCCGTAACGAGTTCGGCAAGCGCATGGACCAGGCGGACTACAAATTCTGCGAGAAACCGGCCGGCCAGTGGAAGCTGGTGGGCCCGGACCTGGACCGGGATTAGATTCAGGACTTGGGCGCGGCCTCCCAACCGCCGCCCAGGGCGCGGTAGAGCTCGATCACGCTGGCATAGGTGCCGCTGCTGAGCTGGGCTTGCTGCAGCTCGGCGTCGAAGAGCTGGCGTTGCGAGTCCAGCACCTCAAAGTAGCTGGAGATGCCGTTTTTGTAGCGCAGCTCCACCAGGCGCAGACGCTCACGGCTGGCGGCGACGATGCGCTCCATGGCCAGGCCTTGCTGGCGCAGTTGCTGGAAGCTGAGCAAGGCGTCTTCCACCTCACGCAGCGCCGTCTGGGCGGTGCGGGCATAGTCTTCCAGGGCCAGGCCTTGCTGGGCCTCGGCGACCGCCAGCCCGCTTTGCAGGGCGCCGCCGGTGAACAGGGGCAGGCTCAGGCTGGGTGAGACGGTGTAGGCCGAGCGCTCGCTCTGCAGCAAGGCGCTCAGCTGCGGGCTGACAAAGCCCAGAAAGCCGCTCAGCGAGATGCTGGGCAGATAGGCCTTGCGAGCCGCGCTGACGCTGGCCCGGCTGGCCGCCACGCTCATCTCGGCGGCGCGCACATCGGGGCGGCGCAGCAGCAAGTCGCTGGGCAGGCCGGCCGGCAGCGCCTCGGGCAAGGTGAAGGAGGCCAGGCCGCGGCTGGGGCGTATCGGGCCCGGGTTGCGGCCCACCAGCAGCGACAAGGCGTTCTCCTGCAAGCCACGGCGCTGCAGCAGCTGGGCCTTGGCAGCCTGGGCCTGGGCCAGCGAGGTCTCGGCCTGGCTGACATCGACCATGGACACCACACCCGCCTTGAAGCGTAGATTCATGATGCGCAGGGAGTCGGCGCGGGACTGTTCGGTGCGGGTCGAGATGGCCAGCGATTGGTCGATCTCCAGCAGCGTCAACCAGCCGGCCGTGATGCGGCTGATCAAGCCCACCTGCACGAATTGCCGCAGGGCCGCGCTGGCCTCCACGCTGAGCTGGGCGGCCGCGGACAGATCGCCCAGGCGCCCCCACAGATCGATCTCCCAGGCCGGCAGGGCCAGGCCGGTGTTGTAGACCGTGGACGTGGTGTTCTCGCTGGCGCTCAGGCCCGAAGGCGCTCTTTGCCGCGTGCCGCCCGCGCCCAGGCCCAGATGCGGCCAGCGGGCCGAGTCCTGCAGGCCTAGCTGAGCCTGCGCCAGCTGGACGCGCCGGGCCGCCGTGCGCAGCTCGCGGTTATTGCGCAAGCCTTCCTGGATCAGTTGCTCCAGCTCGGCATCCTTGAACAGATCGGCGTGGCGCTGCTCGGCCAGATTGCCATCGGTGCGCGCCGGCGCCAGCCAATGCGAGGGCAGGGCGGGCAGTTCGGCCGCTTCCTGCAGCGTGGCCGGCTGCGGTCCTGCGCAGGCGGCCAGCAGCAGGGCGGCGGCCAGCAGACTGAGGCGGGCGGGCATCATGGCTGCACCTCCTGGTTTGCCGAGGGCGCTGCTGGCGGCGCGGGCTTGTCCTTCTTCTTTTTGCTGAACAAACTCATCATCAGCACATAGAACAGCGGGGTGAAGAAGACGCCGATCAAGGTGGCGGCCAGCATGCCGCCCAGGATGCCGGTGCCCACCGAATGCTGGGTGGCCGCACCTGCCCCCGAGGCCTTGACCAAGGGCATCACGCCCAGGATGAAGGCCAGCGAGGTCATCACGATGGGCCGCAGGCGCTGACGGCCGGCCTCGATCGCCGCCTCCAGCACCCCCATGCCGGCCTCGTACTGCTGCTTGGCAAACTCCACGATCAGGATGCCGTTCTTGCCCGCCAGGCCCACCAGGGTGATCAGGCTGACCTGGAAGAACACATCGTTGGGCGAGCCGCGCAGCAGGAGCGCAATCAAGGCGCCCAGGATGGCGATGGGCACGATCAGGAACACGGCCACGGGCAGGGACCAGCTCTCGTACAAAGCGGCCAGGAAGAGGAAGACAAAGACCAGGGACAGCAGGAAGATGCCCCCCGCCTGCGAGCCGCCCACCCGTTCTTGCAGCGACTGGCCCGACCATTCAAATGAGGTGCCCTGAGGCAGGTGCTGGGCCGAGATGGCTTCCATCGCGTCCAGGGCCTCGCCCGAGCTGCGGCCGGCGGCCGCGGCGCCGTTGAGCTGGATGGAGGGGTAGCCGTTGTAGCGGGTCAGCGCGATCGGGGCGGAACGCCATTCGCTGCGTACCAGGGCGGCCAGTGGCACCAGCTCGTTCTGGGCATTGCGGATCTGAAAGCGCTGCAGGGCGGCCGGGTCGGAACGGTAGCTTTGCTCGGCCTGCATCTTGACCTTGAGATTGGTGCCGAAGGCGGTGAACTGATTGACGAAGCTGGAGCCCAGCAAGCTGCCCACGGTGGCATACAGCTCCTGCAGCGGCACGCCCAGGGACTTGGCCTTGTTGCGATCCACATCGAGGAAGAGGGTCTGCACCTCGGGTGCGGCCACGCTGCGCACACCTTGCAGCACCGGGTCTTTGGCGGCCTCGCCGATGACGGCGCGCGCCGCTGTCGCCAGCGTGGCACGGTCGCCGTCCAGGGACAGCAGGCGGTAATCAAAGCCCGCGGTGGCCCCCATGCCCGAGATGGGCGGCTCGTTCAGGGCAAACACCCGGGCCTCACCGATGCTGGCGAGTTGCTGGTTGAGCCGCTTGAGCACGCCAAAGACATGGGTCTCGGGCGTTGCGCGTTCGTCCCAGGGCTTGAGGGTGGCGAAGATGAAGGCCTGGTTGGCATAGCGGTAGAAGATGGAGAAGCCCAGGATGGCGGTGGCGTCTTGCACCGTGTCTTCCTTGGCCAGAATCGCCTCGGCTTTTTTGAGCGCCTCGCGGGTGCGTTCGGCCGAGGCGCCGGCCGGCAGGTCCACCACCACATAGATGGTGCCCTTGTCCTCCTCCGGCACAAAGCCGCCGGGGATGATCTTGAACAAAAATGCCATGCCCGCGATCAGCAGGGCGTAGGCCAGGGCCGCCACGATCTTGCGGCCCAGCAGCAGTTTGACGCCGCCCACATAACCCCCCACCACTTTTTCGAACCAGCGGTCAAAGGCCTGGATGGGGCGGATCTTCTGCATGCCCGGCTTGAGGATGAGGGCGCACAGGGCCGGCGTCAGCGTCAGGGCGGTGATGGCCGAGAGCAGGGTGGCGAAGGTGATGGTGATGGCGAACTGCTTGTACAGCGTGCCGGTGACGCCGCCCAGAAAGGCGATGGGCACGAAGACGGCGCAGATCACCGCCGTCACGCCGACGATGGCGCCGCCTATGCCCTGCATGGCCTTGATGGCGGCCGAGGTGGCGTCCAGATGCTCCTCGTGCATGATTTTCTCGACCGCCTCCACCACCACGATGGCGTCGTCCACCACGATGCCTATTGCCAGCACCAGGCCGAACAGCGTCAGCATATTGATCGAAAAGCCCGCCAGCAGCAGGCCGGCCATGGTGCCGATGATGGACACCGGTATGGCCAGCAGCGGGATCAGGGTGGCCCGCATGCTGCCCAGAAAGAGGTAGACCACGATCAGCACCAGCACAAAGGCTTCGATGAAGGTGTGCTTGACCAGTTCCACCGAGGCGTGGACGAATTTGGTCGTGTCATAGGTGACCGACCATTTGATCTCGCGCGGGAAGGCGGCCGTCAGCTCATTCATGCGTTTTTTGAGCGCATCGGCCAGCACCAGGGCGTTGGCGCCCGGCCGCAGATAGACGCCCAGGGCCACGGCGTCCTTGCCATTGAGGCGGGATTCGAACTGGTAGTCGTCCGCCCCCAGCTCCACCCGCGCCACATCGCGCACCCGCAGCACCGAGCCATCGGCCAGGGCGCGGATGACGATGTTGCGGAACTCCTCCACCTCGGTCAGGCCGCCGCCGGTCTGCACCGGAAAGGTCAGGGTCTGGCCCCGGTCGGCCGGCGCCTGGCCGATCTCGCCGACCGCGAAATTCTGGTTCTGCTCACGCACCGCATTGGCCACATCGGTGACCGTCAACCGGTACTTGGCCAGGCGGTCGGGATCCAGCCACAAGCGCATGGCATAGGGGGCGGCGAACAGGGTTACATCGCCGGCGCCGGGCAGGCGCTTGAGCTCGTTGATGACCTGGCTATTGGCCAGATTGGCGATATAGGTGCGGTCGAAACGCGGGTCGTCCGAGCGCATCACCAGCACCTGCAGGATCTGCGGATTGGTCTTGTCCACCCGCAGGCCGTTGCGCAAAACCTCTTGCGGCAGCAGGGACTCGACCCGCTTGCTGCGGTTGTTCACCTCGACGGCGGCCAGGTCCAGATCGGTGCCTGGTTCGAAATAGACCTGCAACTGCATCAGGCCGCTGGCCGAGCTGGTGGACTGCATATAGAGCAGGCCGGCAATGCCATTCATCTCGCGCTCCAGCGGCGCGGCCACGGTGGTCTCCAGCGTTTCGGGGCTGGCACCGGGGTAGACGGCGGTGATCTGCACCTGGGGCGGGGCGACACTGGGGTACTGCTCCACCGCCAGCTTGGAGCTGGCCAGCACGCCGATCAGGACGAAGAGCAGGGCGATGACGGTCGCGAGGACCGGGCGCTTGACGAAGAATCCCATCTTGAACTCCTCGCCTCAGTGTGAAGCGGCGGAGGCCGGCGCCTGCGCCGCGCCACTCTGCCAGGGGCTGGGTGCCACCGTCATGCCCTGCTGCAGGCGTTGCAGGCCCTCGACCACCACGGTCTCGCCGCTGCCCAGGCCGCGCTCGATGATCCAGTCGTTCTTGAACCACTCGCCCACCACCAGGTCGCGCCGCTCCACCTTGTTGTCCTTGCCCAGCACCCAGGCCACATGGCCGGTCGGTGTCTTGCTGACGGCTTTCTGCGGGATCAGCACCGTGTTCGGCCGGGAGCCCGCGGTATAGACCACCCGCACATACATGCCGGGCAGCAGCTTCTGACCGGCATTGGGCATGACGACGCGCAGCGCGATGGTGCCGGTGCCGGGGTTGACCTGGGACTCGGCGAAGTCCAGCTTGCCGCTGCGCTCGAACTCGCTGCCATCGGGCAGGTAGACGCGGGCCTGCGAGCCGCCCGCACCCGCCTTGACGGCGCCGCTGCTCAGCTCCCGGCGCAGGATCAGGGCGTCTCGGTCGGCGACCGAGAAGCTGACGTAGATCGGGTCCAGGCGGTCGATGGTGCTCAAGTGGGTGGCCTCGCCCTTGCCGACCAAGCGGCCCTCGGGTACCAGGGTGGCACCGATCTTGCCACTCTCGGTGGCTTGCACGCGGGTGTAACCCAGATCGGTCTGGCTGCGTTCGAGCTTGGCTTGCGAGACCGCCAGCAAGGCCTCATTTTGCTTGACCGCCGTCAGTGCATCGTCGTAGTCCTGCTGGCTGATGGCGTTCTCTTTCACCAAGGGGGCGAGCCTGGACTCGCGCGATCTGGCGCTGGCCAGATTGGCCTTGGCCCGGGCCAGATCGGCCTGGGCATCGTTGAGGGCGATACGGTAGGGCGTGGCGTCGATGGTGTAGAGCAGCTGGCCTTTCTTGACCTCGGCACCTTCGACGAAATGGCGCTGCTCCAGAATGCCTTCGACCCGGGCCCTGACCTCCACCGAACGGTAGGCCGCGACCCGGCCAACAAACTCGTTAACGACCGGCACCGTCTCGGCGTGCGAGGCGACCACCTTGACCGGCACCGGCGGCGGCGCCGCGGCCGGCGCTGCCGCCTGCTTCTGGCAGGCCGCGAGCAAGAGGCTCAAGCTGCACCACAAGAACCAGCCCGGGCGGCTGGGCGGGTGCATCGTCAGAGTCGAAGACGCCCTGGGGCTGGATGGCTGCGACATGGCTGGTATCCATTCTTTCTGAGGTAATCGCGCACCCCGACAAGGTGCGAATGGGCCGGCCCGACAGCGGCTTGACCCACGGCAAGTACGGCGCCGCGCCATTCACCCATCATGAGCATGGCGCCGAGAAAACACATCAAAACCGAATCGGCGTGAAAACCAGGATGGCGACACCATATGTTTTTTTTCGGAATGTTTGTCTGCTGCAAAACCCTTGGGTGGCAAGACCTGACCCCCGACGGCCCGGCGGCGGGTTTGTCGGCAAGCCTAAGGCCTGCGATCCTTCCTGTTTGAGAAACCGAGAAGGTTCCATATCCAAGAATCTAGGGGGGTCTTGACACAGCATCGCTGGCTGTTCCTGCCCCGTCTTGAACTTGGGCTATAAACAGGAAACTCTTGCCAAGAGGAAGGCTCACCATGACTCAAACGCCCCATCACCGCTTCGCCCTGGCACCTTGGGCCGGTATCCCGTCCTGCTTGGGCCTGGGCTTGGTGGGCGCGCTGCTGCTTGGCCTTGCCGGCCAGGCTCAGGCCCAGGCCCAGGCCCAGGGCACGGCGCCCGCTGCCAAGCAATCCAGTGACCAGGGCATGCTGACGGTGGAAGGCACGGTGGCCTATCGCCAGCGCATCGCCATGCCACCCCAGGCGGTCTTGCAGGTGCAGGTCGCCGATGTCTCCTTGATGGACGCGCCCGCCAAGGTGCTGGCCGAGAGCCGGGAGGAATTCGCGGGCCGCCAAGTGCCCCTGCGCTTCAGCCTGCAAGTGCCCAGGAGCGCGATCGACGAGCGCCACCGCTACGCCGTCAGCGCCCGCATCATGATGGGCGATCGCCTGGCCTTCATCAGCACCGAGCACCATGCCGTGTTGACCCAGGGTTATGGCAACAAGACCGATCTGATGCTGCAGGCCGTGGGCGCGGCGCCCGAGGTCGCCAAGCCCGCCCCCGCCCAAGCCAAGGCCGATCGCACCCCACCAGCGCTGATACCGACCCAGCCTTCCTTCGCCCTGCCGGCCAGCTTCACCGGCGTCCTGCCCTGTGCCGATTGCGCAGGCATTGCGCAAACCCTGACCCTGCGCGCCGACGGCCTCTACCGCATGCGCAGCGTCTACCTGGGCAAGGACGGCGCGCCCCGGTCCGAGCAGGGCCGCTGGATGGCCGAGGCCGGTGGCGGCAAGCTGGTCTTGCAAGGCGCGAGCACGCAGCAGATGTGGGCCGTCGGCCCAGACAAGCAGGACAAGTCCGGGGCCGCCCTGCGCCTGCTGGACCTGGCGGGCAAGCCCATCGTGTCCCGACTCAATTACGAGCTGCGTCGCACCGCCCAGGTGGACGAAATCAGCGAGCCGCTGAACTGGCAGGGCGAGTTTGTGCTCCAGGCCGGGGCGGCCCGTTTCAGCGACTGTGTCAGCGGCCTGTCCTGGCCCCTGGCCATGGGTGGGGATCTGGCCAATCTGCAGCGCAGCCATGGCCAGTTCGCCAAGGCGCCGGGCGCGCCGGTCCTGGTCAAGCTGCAAGGGCGCTTGCTCACAAGCCCTGGCCCGGACGGCAAGGCGCAGGAGCAGTTGCAGGTCGACAAATTCATGGCCGCCGAGGCCAGCGGCGCACGCTGCGAGGCCCTCAAGCCCGGGGCCGAGCCCAGGCCTGGCGCCGCGGCCGGCCAGGCCAGCCTGACCGAGACCTATTGGAAACTGATCGAGCTGGACGGGCAAAAACCGCCCGCGCCGGCGGCCCAGCAGCGCGAGGTGCAGATCACCCTGCACAAGCAGAACCAGCGGGTCAGCGGCAGCTCCGGCTGCAATCGCCTGATGGGCAGCTTCAAGCAGGAAGGCGCGGCCGGGCTGAGCTTTTCCCGCATGGCCGGCACCATGATGGCTTGCAGCCCGCAGGCCATGGACACCGAGCAGAAAGTGCATGCCATGCTGGCCGCCACCAGCGCCTACCGCATCGAAGGCGAGCATTTGGTCTTGCTGTCCGGCCGGCGCGTGCTGGCCAGGTTTGAGTCCGTCTATCTGCGCTGATACACCTCGGCGTAGCTATTTTTTCTATCGTTTATTGGCTTTATTGACCCGTCGAAAAAGGGAGTTCGCGATGAGAAAGTTTCCAGGTTCGCTCAAGTCCGTGCTGCTGGCCTCTGGTCTGGTGTTGGCACCCGCGCTGGCCTTGGCCCAGCAGCCGCCCAGCACGGCCGTGCTGAGCGCCAGCGCGTCCAATGCCCGCGTGAAGGCGGCCGAGGTCGTGCTGCATGCCAAGGTGGTGGAGCTGGACCCGGTCAATCGCGTGGCGGTGCTGCGCAATGCCAAGGGGCAGTTGGTGACGGTGGATGTGCCGGCCAGCATCGGCAACTTCGACCAGGTGCGGGTGGGCGACGAGCTGGCCATCCGCTACGCCGCCGCCGTGGCCCTGGAGCTGGAGCCGGTGGCCAAGGAGAGCGGCATCCGCGAAAAGGTGGAGTCGGTCAGCAATAGCAGCGGCACGGTGGGCGGCCTGCCCTCGGCGACCTCGGGTCGCAAGGTGCAGGCCCTGGCCGTGGTCGAGGCGATTGACCGCAAGGCGCGTACCGTCAAGCTGCGCGGCGTCAAGCGCAGCTTTATCGTTGCGGCGCCCGACAATGTGGATCTGGCCAAGATCAAGGTCGGCCAGGAAGTGCGTGCGGTGTTTGTGGAGGCTGCGGCCGTCAGCGTCGAGCAGCGCGCCCGCAAATAAATCGGCCCCCTCGCACCACCTCATTCAATGATTGGAGATTGACCATGAGCCAGCGTTTCTTGCCTTCCAAGTCCTTGCTACGCCTGAGCCTGTCCCTGGGCTTGTTGGCTGGCCTGGCGGCCTGCGCCACCGGCCCCGATGTACGGACCGATTACGACCAGGCCACCAATTTCAGCGCCTACAAGAGCTTTGCCTTCGCCAGCCCCCTGGGCACCGACCGGAACGGCTACCAAAGCATGGTTTCCCAGTACCTGAAGGCGGCGACCCAGCGCGAGCTGGAAGCGCGCGGCCTCAAGCTGGATGCCGCCAAGCCCGATCTGCTGATCAATTTCAATGCGGCCTTGAACGACAAGACCCGCGTCACCACCAACTCGGTGCCGACCATGGGTGTCGGCTACTACGGCTACCGCGTCGGCATGTACAGCACCTGGCCGCTGTACCGCGACCAGACCACGGTCACCCAGTACAAGGAGGGCACGCTGAACATCGACGTCATCGATGCGGCGCGCCGGCAGATGGTCTGGGAGGCGGTGGTCTCCGACTCGGTCACACCCAAGGAGATCGAGCAGGCCAGACCCGGCATCGATGCGGCGATTGCCGCGGCCTTTGCCAAATTCCCCTTGCCGGCCCCCGCCGCCAAGCCCGCAAAATAAAACCCTGCTCGCGCCGCGGCCCTCGGGCCGCTTTTTTTCGCCTGTCGCGCCATGACGGGGCGGGCGCCAAGGGAAAACTCGGTTCCAATGCGCACAGTTCCCGACTGCCTTCAAGCCCCTCTATGACCTTCAAACGCATCTTCCTGGCCCTGCTGATCCTGCTGCTCCTGATCTGGGCCTATTTCGCCGCCGCGCTGAACTGGAGCTATTCCACCGGCGAGCGGGCCGGCTGGATCCAGAAGCTCTCGCGCAAGGGCTGGGTCTGCAAGACCTGGGAGGGCGAGGTGGCCCTGGTGTCCCTGCCCGGCACCTCGACGGTGGAGAAGTTCAATTTCACCGTGCTCGATGACCAGGTGGCCGAACAGCTGACCCAGCTGATGGGCAAGCGCGTCAGCCTGCATTACGAGCAAAAGGTCGGCCTGCCCACCTCCTGTTTTGGCGAGACCCGCTACTACGTCACCAAGGTCACGCAGACCAGCGAGGTCTCGCTGACCCCCGGCGTCGTCGTGCAGACCGGGCCGGGCGCGGACGCGCCGGCCTCGGCCCCGGCTTCCCAGCCGGGCTATTGATCAGCTCTTCAGCTCGAACTGCAGGGCCGCCAAGCGGGCGTAGAGCCCGTTCTGCGCGGCCAGTTCCGCGTGCGTGCCCATCTCGGCGATGCGGCCATGCTCCATCACCACGATGCGGTCGGCGCGCTGCACCGTGGCCAGACGGTGGGCGATGACCAGGGTCGTGCGGTCCTGCATGGCCGCTTCCAGCGCCGCCTGCACCATGCGCTCGCTCTCGGCGTCCAGCGCGCTGGTGGCCTCGTCCAGCAAGAGCAGGGGCGGGTTCTTCAGCATGGCGCGGGCGATGCTGATGCGCTGCCGCTGTCCGCCCGAGAGCCGCACACCGCGCTCGCCCAGAAAGGTCTGATAGCCCTCGGGCAGGGCGCGAATGAAGTCGTCGGCAAAGGCCGCCTTGGCCGCGGCCACCACCTCCGCGTCGCTCGCTTCGGGCCGGCCGTAACGAATATTCTCCAGGGCGCTGCTGGAGAAGATCACGCTGTCCTGCGGCACCAGGCCGATGCTGGCGCGCAAATCGTGCAGGCTTAAGTCCCGCGTGTTCACCCCGTTCAGCAGGATGCTGCCCGACTGCGGGTCGTAAAAGCGCAGCAGCAGCTGGAATACCGTGCTCTTGCCCGCACCGCTGGGGCCGACCAGGGCGACGGTCTCGCCGGCCTTGATCACCAGATTGAAATCGCTCAGGGCCGCCTGCGAGGGGCGCGAGGGGTAGTTGAACTGCAAGCCCTGCAAGCTCAGGGCGCTGCCACCCGCCACGCGGGGCAAGGCCTGGGGCTGCGCCGCTTCGGCCACCGGTGAGCGGCTGGCCAGCAACTCCATCAAACGCTCGGTCGCACCGGCGGCGCGCAAGACATCGCCGTAGACCTCGGCCAACACCGTCACGCTGCTGACCAGCAGGATCACGTAGACCACGGTCTGGCCCAGATGGCCGGCCGTGATATGCCCGGCCAGCACCGCCTGCGTGCCCTGGTACAAGCCCCAGAGCAGGGCGCCAAAGGTGGCGGTGATGATGAAGGCCACCAGGCCGGCCCGCAGCTTGCTGCGCTTGCGGGCGGTCTCAAAAGCGCTTTCGCTGGCCTGGGCGAAGCGGCGGGTCTCACCCGCTTCCTGCGTATAACTCTGCACCACCGGCACGGCATTCAGCACCTCGGCTGCGATGGCGCTGGTGTCGGCCACCCGGTCCTGGCTGGCCCGGCTGAGCTTGCGCACCCGGCGGCCAAAGTAGATGGCCGGCGAGACCACGACGATCAGCACGCCCAGCACCTGGGTCATCACCAGCGGGTTGGTGGCGATCAGCATCAACATCGCGCCCAAGCCCATCACCGCGCTGCGCAAACCCATGCTGAGGCTGGAGCCGACGACGCCCTGCACCACCGTGGTGTCGGTGGTGATGCGGCTGAGCACCTCGCCGGTCTGGGTGGTCTCAAAAAATTCGGGGCTTTGCCTCAGCACATGGCGGTAGACCGCGTTGCGCAAGTCCGCCGTGACCCGCTCGCCCAGCCAGGTCACCATGTAAAAGCGCAGGGCCGAGAACAGCCCCAGGGCCGCACCGACGGCAAACAGGGCTAGGAAATGCTCGCGCATGGCCATCAGCCTCTCCCCCGCCTGGCCGCCGGCCAGGCCCTGATCCACCAGGCCGCGCAAGGCCTGGGGGAAGGCCAGCGTGGCCAGGGCCGCCAGGGTCAGGAAGACGAGGGCGGCGGCGACGCGCAGGCGGTAGGGCCGCAGAAAAGGCCAGAGCCCGCTGAGCGAGCGCGGATGGCCCTTGGCCGGCTCCTTGCCGCTGGACGCCGGGGCGGCTGCGCCGGTGGGCAGGGGATTGAGTGCGGGCGCGGGTCTCGTGTTTGCTTGCATAGGGTTGAGTTAGCTGTGGTCGGGAGCGCAAAAACCAAGCCTTTGCCAAGGCTCGCGAGCGGGTCAATTATTTATTGCCTTGACAATCATTGCCTAGGCAAATAAATTGCCTGTTCCGAAAAACGACGGCCTTCGCCCGAAAGTGCGAGGGTCGGCCGCCCATCTTCGCGAGTGAAGCCGCCGTGCCCCAGTCCAAATCCGCCAAGTCTTCCACGCCCCCAGCCCAGCCGCCCGGCGCGGCCGATGGCGACATCCAGTTCTACCGCCCGGAAAGCTACCAGCGCAGCGAGAGCGTGGGCTGGATGCTGCGCAAGCTCAAGCAGACCATCACCCGCCAGGTCGATCTGCGCCTGCAGGACGCCGGCCTGACCCATGCGCAGTGGGGCACCCTGATCACCCTGCGCCATAGCGGTGCCAGCAGCACGGCCCAGCTGGTGCGCGAACTCGATGTCGACGCCGGCGCCTTCACCCGCTTGCTGGACCGGCTGGAGGCCAAGGGCCTGATCCGGCGCGAACGCTCGGCGCAGGACCGCCGCGTCGTGATGGTCGATCTGAGCGAGCCGGGCCTGCAGGTCACCGCCGAGCTGCACACCGTCTTGTCCGATGTGTTAAATGCCCATTTGAGCGGATTCAGCCACGCCGAATGGCGGCTTTTGCTGAGCCTGCTGCAAAGAATGATTGACAACGGCGAGGCCTTGCTGGAGGCCTCGGGCGGCGCCAGCGGCCCGCGCAGCGATCCCCTGTGTGAGGACGATTGCGAGGATTGAAGCGGCCAGCCCGGCCATGCCTCCCGAACAAAACACCTGCCATCCCTGATGAACCCAGCCATGACCACCACCGCCGCACCACGACCCCTTCTCAAACTGCCCCTGCTGATGCTGCTGCTCGGCCTGCTGGGGCTGTCGGCCTGCGCGCCGGTGCCCACGCTCAAGCCGGCCGCCAGCCTCTTGCCGCCCGAGCAAGTGGGCCTGCAGCGGGCGCAAGGCGAGTACCCGCCGTTTGCCGCCGCGGCGGGCAAGAGCTGGTGGACCCGTTTCAATGATCCGCAGCTGGACGCCTTGATCGACCGCGCGCTGGCGCAATCCCCCGGTCTGGCCCAGGTGCGGGCCCGGGTGGAGCGCGCCAGCGCCCTGGTGGAGAACGCCCGCGCCAGCGACAAGCCCCTGGTCGGCGCCGGCGTGGACGCCACTTACCAACGCTATCCCGAGCACAGCCTCTACCCGCCGCCCATCGCCGGCAGCCTGCGCACCATGGCCACGCTGCAGGCCGGCATCAGCTATGACTGGGACTTTTTTGGCCGCCACGAGGCCGAGCTGAAGGCCGCCCTGGGCCAGGCCCGTGCCGCCGAGGCCGAGGGCGAGGCAGCCCAGCTGATGCTGGCGGCCCAGCTGACGCGCAGCTATCTGTCCCTGGCCCGCGTGCTGGCCCAGCAGGAATTGCTGGCTCAGCAGCTGAGCCAGCGCGAGCAAAGCCTGGCCCTGGTGCGCCAGCGCGTCGCCGCCGGTCTGGACAGCAGCCTGGAGCAGCGCACGGCCGAGGCCCCGCTGCCCGAGCTGCGCCGCCAGGCCTGGGTGCTGGACGAGCAGGCCGCCTTGCTGCGCCAGCAACTGGCCAGCCTGAGCGCCCAGAGCGCCGAGCAACTGGCGGGCTTGCGGCCCCAGCTGCCCCAGGTCTTGCCCTTGCAAACCCCCTCGAACGAGGCTACGGCCCTGGGCCTGGACCTGCTGGGCCGGCGCCCGGACGTGGTGGCCGCCCGCTGGCGGGTGGAGGCCAGCACCCAGCATTTGGCCCTGGCGCGCTCGCAGTTCTATCCGAACCTGAACCTCACGGCCTTTGCCGGTTTCGGCTCGATTGGTCTGGATCAGTTGCTCAAGGCGGGCAGCCTGCAGTACGGCTTCGGCCCTTCGCTGCGCCTGCCTTTGTTCGACACCGGCCGCCTGCGGGCACAGCTCAAGGGCTCGGCGGCCGACCTGGATGCCTCGGTCGCGGCCTATAACGGCACGCTGCTGGAGGCCGTGCGCGAGGCCAGCGGCCAGCTCAGCAGCCTGCAGTCCCTGCAGCGCCAGCAGCAGGAGCAAGAGGCCTTGCTGGGCAATGCCCGTGCCTCGCGCGATCTGGCGGCCCAGCGCTTCGGCGCCGGCCTGGGCTCCAAGCTGGCCTGGCTGAATGCGCAAGGCGGCGTCCTGCAGCAGGAGCGCCAAAGCCTGGAGCTGCGCGGCCAGGCCCTGGAGGCGCAAGTCGGCTTGATCCGCGCCCTGGGCGGTGGCTGGCAGGAAGCCACGGCGGCCCGCTGAGCCCAGCCCTCAAAAAATCATTCAAAAACACTCTCGACGAAAGCAGGCCATGAGCGCTTCTGAAACCAATGCCCCGACCGCCGCCAAGAGCCGTCCCCCCCGTAAAAAAGCCCTGAGCCTGATCAGCCTGGCCGTCTTGCTAGGCCTGGGTGCTTACGGTGTCTACCAGTGGGCGGTGAGCAGCCGGGTCGAGCAGACCGACAACGCCTACGTCAACGCCAATGTCGTGCAGATCACGCCCCTGGTGGGCGGCACGGTGCGCGCCATCCATGTGGACGACACCGACTTCGTCAAGGCCGGCCAGCCCCTGGTGAGCCTGGACCCGGCCGACGCCCGCGTGGCCCTGGAGCAGGCCGAGAGCCAGCTGGCCCAGACCGTGCGTGAGGTGCGCACCCTGTACGCCAACAACGCCACCCTGGCCGCCCAGATCCGCAGCCGCGAGGCCGATGTGCAGCGCGTCCAAAGCGAGTTGGCCCGGCTGAACGCCGATGTGCAACGCCGCTCACCCCTGCTGGCCAGTGGCGCCGTCGGCCGCGAGGAGTTCGATCACGCCAATGCCCAGGCCACGGCGGCCAAGTCGGCCCTCGGCGCCGCGCAATCCACCCTGCAGGCGGCGCAGCAGCAGCTCTCGTCCAACCAGGTCCTGACCGATGGCACCAGCGTGGCCGAGCACCCGAATGTGCAGCGCGCCGCCGCCCGCGTGCGCGAGGCCTTTCTGGCCCAGCAGCGCACCGAGCTGCCCGCGCCGGTGGACGGCTGGGTGGCCCGCCGCAGCGTGCAGTTAGGCCAGCGCGTCGCGGCCGGCGCGCCCCTGATGGCGGTGGTGGGCCTGCAGCAGGCCTGGGTGGATGCCAATTTCAAGGAAGGCCAGGTCGCCAAGCTCCGCATCGGTCAAAAGGCCAAGCTGGTGGCCGATGTCTACGGCAACAAGGTCGAGTTCCAGGGCCAGATCGTCGGCCTGTCGGCCGGCACGGGCGCGGCCTTTGCGCTGCTGCCGGCGCAGAACGCCACCGGCAACTGGATCAAGGTGGTGCAGCGCGTGCCGGTGCGCATCGCGCTGGACGCAGGCCAGGTGGCCGCGCATCCGCTGCGCGTGGGCCTGTCCATGAATGTCACGGTCGATGTGCAGGACCAGAGCGGCAAGAGCCTGGTGGAGGCCCAGCGCAAGGAGCCGGCCGCCCAGACCGCGGTCTATGACCAGGCCAATGCGGCCGCGGACGCCGATGTGGCGCGCATCATCCGCGCCAATCTGGGCAGCCAGGCCAAGGCCATGAGCAAGGCTGCGACCAAGCCGCGCGCCTGAGCCCCGCCGTGAGCGCCGCGTCGAAAAACTTCGCCCCGCCCGAGTTGCCCGCCCCCTTGCAGGGCGGCCAACTGGTGCTGGGCACGGTGGCCCTGTCCCTGGCCACCTTCATGAATGTGCTGGACTCCTCCATCGCCAATGTGTCGCTGCCGGCCATCTCGGGCGATCTGGGCGTGAGCCCGGTGCAGGGCACCTGGGTCATCACCAGTTTTGGCGTGGCCAATGCCATCTCGGTGCCGCTGACCGGCTGGCTGACCCAGCGCTTCGGCGCGGTGCGCCTGTTCACCACCAGCGTGCTGCTCTTCGTGCTGGCCTCCTGGCTGTGCGGCTTCGCCCATTCGCTGGAGATGCTGGTGGCCTGCCGGGTGCTGCAAGGCCTGGTGGCGGGGCCCATGATTCCGCTTTCGCAGACCCTGTTGCTGGCCAGTTATTCGCGCGCCAAGGCGGGCACGGCCTTGGCGCTGTGGGGCATGACCACGCTGGTGGCGCCGGTGGTGGGGCCGCTGCTGGGCGGCTGGATCACCGACAACGTGTCCTGGCCCTGGATCTTCTACATCAATGTGCCGGTGGGCTTGTTCGCCGCCTTGCTGACCTGGAGCATCTACCGCGAACGCGAGACGGCCATCCGCAAGCTGCCCATCGACGGCGTGGGCCTGGCCTTGCTGGTGATCTGGGTGGGTGCCCTGCAAATCATGCTGGACAAGGGCAAGGAGCTGGACTGGTTTGCCAGCGGCGAGATCCAGCTCCTGGCCCTGACGGCGGCCGTGGGCTTCGCCTTCTTCCTGGCCTGGGAGCTGACCGACGAGCATCCGGTGGTGGACCTGCGCTTGTTCGCGCGCCGCAACTTCGTCTTCGGCGCGGCCACGCTATCGCTGGCCTACGGCCTGTTCTTCGGCAATGTGGTCTTGCTGCCGCTGTGGTTGCAGCAGTACATGGGCTATACCGCCACCGATGCGGGCATGGCGCTGGCGCCGGTCGGCCTGCTGGCGATTCTGCTGTCACCCGTGGTGGGCAAGAACGTCAGCCGTTTTGACCCGCGCATGATGGCCAGCTTCGCCTTTGTGATGTTCGCCGTCGTGCTGGGCATGCGGGCCAACTTCACGACCCAGACCGACTTCGCGACCATCATGGTCCCGACGATTCTGCAAGGCGCGGCCCTGGCCTTTTTCTTCATCCCACTGACCACCTTGACGCTCAGCGGCATCACGCCCGAGCGTTTGCCGGCGGCGGCCGGCCTGTCCAACTTCGTGCGCATCACCGCCGGGGCCATGGGCACCTCCATCGCCACCACGCTGTGGGAGAGCCGCGCCACCCTGCATCACCAGCATATGGCGGAGCAGCTGAGCCTGGGCAATCCGGTGGCCGGCGAAACCGTGGCCGGGCTCAGGGCGGCGGGCTTTAGCCAGGAGCAGGCCTGGGCCCAGATCAACCGCCTGATCGACCAGCAGGCCTTCACCCGCGCGGCGGACGATATCTTTCTGGCCTCGGCCTGTATCTTCCTCCTGCTGATCGCCACGATCTGGCTGACCCGCCGGCCGGCCGCGGTGGGGGCCAGCGTCAGCGTCGACGCGCATTGACGGGCTAGCGGATCCTTGGCGAGCGCGTTTCCCCCGGTGACTCGCCGAAGCGTGCTCGATAGGCCTGGCTGAATTTGCCGGGGTTCTGGAAGCCCCAGCGCTGCGCCAGCGCCCGCACCGTCGGGGCGTCGCCGCGCTTCAGTTCGGCGCGGGCCTGGTCCAGCCGGACCTGGCGCAGATAGGCGCCGGGCGACTGGCCCAGATGCTCGCGGAACAGGCGCAACAGGCTGCGCGCGCTGACGCAGGCGGCGGCCGCGATATCGGCCAGCAAGATGTCTTCGCGGGCATGGGCGGCGATGAAGTCCAGCGCTCGCTTCAGACCGGGCGGTGGGCTGCCCATGGCCCGGCCGCTGTCGGCGAGCAGATGCTCATCCAGCAGGGTCAGGCTGATCAGCTCGGCCCAGCGCTTGAACATCACCTGCCGGGCCGCATCGGCGCGGCCGGGCAGCAGGCATTTGCCGGCCTCCACGGCCATCAGGCGCAGGCGCTCGGCCAGCGGGCCGCGCAGCAAGGGCTCGAACAGGGGCGCGCCGCCCCAGCGGCCCGGCGCCAGTTCGGCGCCCAGGCTCAGAAAACCGGCCTTGGGCAGATTGAATTCGATGAAGTGGGTGGCGGCACCGACCTGGGTCAGCTCCACGCCGGCCGGGTCGATGATCAGGGCCTCGCCGGCCACGGCCTGGTACTCGCCCGAGTGCAGGCGCAGGCGGAACTCGCCGCTCAGCGGCATGCAGATCGAGAGGGCCTCGGGGGCCGTGGAGGCGTCCAGGGTGTGCACATCGAGCGCCATCGGGAAATAGGCCTCGACCAGAAAGGTCGCGCCGCCCGCACGCGCATGCTCGGGCATGGCCAGGGCCGCCACCGGCAGGGCATCGCCCGCACGCAAAGGAGTGGCGCCGAGCTGGCGCCGGGCCGCGCGCGTGTGCGCATTCAGGCGCTCGAAATGCTCGTGGATGGCCGCCGGGCCCTGCAGGCACAGGCCGGGGCTGGCCAGCAGGAAGTCCGGCCTGGAAAAACTGGCCATGGGTGAGGGGGCGGTTTGCGGCAAGGGCATGGGGCGAGGTCTCTTCACTGCGCAGCCTTGCAAGAATGGTAGCCGAACCAGTGGCACCCGATTCATGGGGGGTGAGGGGTGCAAACCCTGCCCGATCTGGCCATGGCGGCTCCACCAACGCCAATCTGCGGCCGGCTCGGGGCTTGCCCCAGCAAGGCCTGGCGCCGGTTTGCCTACGCTGAGGGCATGACTACCTGGAGCCCCTTCATGTCCCAACCCTTTCATCTGCCCAAGCTCGCGGCCTTGCTGGCCGCGGGTGTCTCGAGCTCGGTGCTGGCCAGCAGCTACCAACTGGATGTTTATGCCCCGCCGAATAACGCCCCCATCACCGGCCTGAGCAATCAAGGGGCCTGGGGCGTCACCAGCCGCAGCAGCGGCGAGTACATCCTCGATGGCTCGAACCAGAGCGCCCAGACCTTGCCGGGCGCCAATGCCCTGCGCCTGGGCTATGGCAATACGCTGAGCCTCTCGGGCGACGGCCGCTATATCTCGGGCGGCAGCACGGTGCCTGGCGCCACGGCCGCCTGCACCAGTGGCAACAAGATCTGCAATGTCAGCCAGGCGGCGCTGTACGACCGCCATACCGGCAGCTGGACCACGCTGGGCAACCTGGGCGGCACGACGACGCTGTCGGTCAACGGTCAGCAGACGGTGGAGCTGAGCCAGGCCTGGGGCATCTCGGCCAGCGGCAATGCCGTGGTCGGCCAGTCCTGGGCGACGGTGAACGGCGTCTCCCGCCTCCATCCCTTCGTCTATCGCAACGGCCAGATGGTGGATCTGGCGCCCACCGTGGCGGGCAATGGCCGCGCCATCTCGGTCAGCGGCGATGGCTCGGTGGTGTCGGGCTACAAGTCCAGCTCGGCCGTGGGCACGATCTGGAAATGGAATGGCAGCAGCTATGCAGAGACCGTGGCACCGACCGCCCACAACCCCAAGAGCAATGCTCTTGTGGCCGTCGCGGCCGACAAGCTGAGCGAGAACGGCATCTGGGCCGCCGGCAGCTCGGTCAACGCCATGGCCGTGCAATACGGCAGCTTCCCCGGTGACGTCGTCTACTTCCCCACCACGCTGTGGAACACCCAGACCAATACCGCCATCGTCATCCCCTACGACCATGTCATCGACCCCACGCCCGGCAGCCTCGACCCGGTGCGCAATGTCAAGGGCACGGTGGTCGGCGTCTCCAATAGCGGCGTCGTGATCGGCATGTACAACGGCCCGGTGACCGGCGCCACCGTCGGCACCCTGAGCCAGGACACCTGGATCTACAACGCCTACGGCGATGGTGCGACCATGAGCTTCGACAGCTATCTGGCCAGCATGGGCCAGCCGCTCACGGCGACCCAGCATGTCTGGCAGCTCAACGCCATGTCGGCCGATGGCAGCGCCATCTCGGGCATGTATTACGACACCGCCACCGGCGTCTCTTCGGCCTTTGTGCTGCACCCGACCCTGGCCGTGCCCGAGCCCGCCACCTGGGCCCAGCTGGGCCTGGGCTTGCTGGCCGTCGGCGGCCTGCTGCGCAAGCGCGCTCTGGCAAGCAAGGAGCTGGCATGAAGACCGCAGCATT
The DNA here is from genome assembly GCF_014204525.1 of Roseateles oligotrophus. Classification (GTDB taxonomy): domain Bacteria; phylum Pseudomonadota; class Gammaproteobacteria; order Burkholderiales; family Burkholderiaceae_C; genus Paucibacter_A; species Paucibacter_A oligotrophus_A. The sequence goes on along the minus strand of NZ_JACHLP010000005.1, from coordinate 370,116 downwards.
TTTCCGCCACGCCGCACTGGCCGGCGCCGCCAGCCTCTGCCTGGCCGGCACGGGCTGGGCCCAGCAACTGGATGTTTTCAACTCGCCCGGTGTGGGGTACGGCGTGTCGGCGGACGGCCGTTACGCCGTGTTCGGCAGCGCCGGGCCCGGCGGCGGCACCCATGCCTATCTGTGGTCGGCCGCCACCCACACGCTGACCGATATCGGCGGCTTCGCGGGCACCGCCGGCGCCCTGGAGATCAGCCGCGACGGCCGCTACGTCGCCGGCCAGATCCAGGACGCCCAGGGCAAGTTCCAGGCCGCCGTCTACAGCCGCGACACCGGCGCCTGGAGCCAGGTGCCGGCCCTCGGCGGCCTGAACTCGGCGGGCACGACGGGCTCGGTCGTCTGGGCCATGAGCGGCGATGGCCGCTACGTGGGCGGCAGCTCCTACGTTCCGGGCAGCACGGTGTCACGCGGCTTCGTGACCGACCGCCTGAGCGGCACCGTGGTCAGCCTGGGCAGCACCGAGGCCCGCGTCGAGGCCATGAACCTGGACGCCAGCGTGCTGGTGGGCTACACCACCAACTCGCGCCGCGCCGCCGTCTGGACCCGCAACGCCAGCGGTGAGTACGATATGACGACGCCCGGCCGGCCGGAGTCGCCCACGCTGGGCCTCTACCAGCTCTCGGCCATGTCCAGCAACGGCAGCTGGGCGGCCGGCACCAGTTTCAACAACGCGCTGCCCTACCGCTACGACGTGGCGACTGGCCAGGTGCTGTACTACGACAAGCTGCCCTTTCTGAGCCCCACCGGCCGGGGCACGGCCTCGACCTCGGCGATCTCCGACGACGGCCTCACCATGGTCGGCATCCACAGCCCGCAAGGCGCTTTGTTGAGCGGCTCCTACGCCTTCATCTGGCGTGGCGATGGCACGGTCAACGGCAATCAGCTGGGCGGCAGCGTGCAGACGCTGGACGACTATCTGGCCGGCTACGGCATCGACACGGCCAACCACTACGACTTCAAGTCCGTCGTGGGCATGAGCGCCGACGGCCACACCTTCACCGGCATCGCGGCGGACAATCTGACTGGCAACCAGGTCTCCTTCGTGGTCAGCATCCCCTCGGCCGTGCCGGAGCCTGGCCAATATCTCTTGCTGCTCGGCGGGCTGGCGGCCCTGCTGTTGCGCCGGCGCAGCTTGGTCTGAACTTGCTGTCCCCGCTTTGGGGGGGATGCCGCCAAGCCGGCTCCCTGCATGGTGCAATAGGCCCGGAATAAGTCTTGGGGTTGTTGCCGAATGCGTGAAGAGTTGGATCCGCCGCGCTGGCTGCAGCGTGCGAATGAATGGGTGCAGAAACTGGGGGCCAAGCCGACCCTGCTGCTGTTCTGCCTGGCCAATCTATTGATCTCGCTGGCCTTGTCGCAGTTTGTGATTTCCCTGCTGGGGCAGGGCAATCGCTGGGTGGCTGCCGCCTGTGCCACCGTCTGCGCCCTGGCTTTTGGCATTACCCTGGGACAACTCAGTCTCAGCGCGCTGGACTATGCCCAGCGTCTGCAGCGCAGCCTGAGCCGCTACGGCACCCAGGACGAAGCCACCGGCGTCTTCAACCAACGCCATTTTCTGAGCCTGGTGGAGCGCGAATGCTCGCTGGCCCGCCGCTACGAGATGGACTGCGCCCTGGTGCTGATCGATGTCGACCATTTCCGCCGGGTCGGCCAGGCCTTTGGCCGTTCCTGTGCCGAGCTGCTGCTGCGCCAGGTCGCCGAGGCGATTGCCGAAACCCTGCGCCAGGCCGATGTGCTGGCGCGTTATGGCGGTCAGGAATTCATCCTCTTCCTGCCTCACACCGACCCGCTGGGTGCTCTCGATGTGGCGGATCGCATCCGCGAGCGGGTGGAAGGCCTGAATTTCGCCTGGAACGGTTTCTTCATCCCGGTCAGCTGCAGCCTGGGCGTGGCGGCTTTGCGCCCGGTCGAGCTGAGCCTGAATCAGCTCATCAAACAGGCCGAGATCGCCCTGGACAAGGCCCGCAAGGCCGGCCGCAACTGTGTGCGCGCGGCCGAGAGTTCGGAGCCCGGCAAACCCAGGCACTTCAATCTTTGAAGTGGCCGCCGTGGCGGCTCAAGCCAGGCGCATGGCGCCGGCATAACCCGTCATTTCCAGATAACCCAAGCCCAGCCTTGGCGCCACAGGGTCCGTCGAACGCAGCTCGGCCGCGCCCTCCCAGTAGCGCATGCCGGTGCTCAGGCGGGCGTCCACCTCCTGGGCGTCCATCAAGGCCTGCAGCTTGAACTCGCCCACCGGCGTGCTGAGCAACCAGACCACCGGATAGCGGGCCTGGCTGGCCGGGCTCTGCCACAGGCGCAGGGGCTGCATCTGCAGCTCATGCGACGCAAAGTTGCGCGTGCCGCCCTGGGGGGAGCGCCAGCTGCCGCCGCTCCACAGCACCGAGCCGTCCGCGCGGCGCAGGCGGAACAGGGTCAGCGCGCTACCGTCCTGCCAGTTGATGCCGGCCCAGTCCCAGCCCACGGCCTGATCCTGCGGCGCGGCCGGGCTGCCCAGCAACTGCTCGCTCCACTCCTGGTCCAGCCAGGACAGGCCGCGCAGGCGCAGCTCCTGCCTGTCCCGCCGCAGCCTGGCCTGGGTCAGCATTTGCACCTGGCTGTAGTAATGGCTGTACTGGGCGGCGCCCGGGCCTTTTTTCGACAGGCCGCCGTCGCCTTGCAAGAGCGGCGGCTGCTGGCTTTGCAGCTGCAAATCCAGGGCAAACGACGGGGCATTGAAGCGAGCCTGGTAGCGGCTGGCCCGGGCCGGGTCGCCCGGCTCGCGCCGCAGCCACCAGTCGCGCAGCTGCAAGCGGCAATCGTTCTCGCCGGCCTCGGCCAGGCCCGGCAGCACGCGCGCCAGGCGTTGCTCGTGCAAGAGCCGGCCTTGGCGCAGATCGCTCAGCGCCACATGGCCAATCATCACTTGCCGGGCGGCCAGGGTGCTGGGGTGATCGCTGGCGGCCGGGCCCTTGAGGCGGAAGAAGGTCAGCTGGTAGCCGAACAAGGGTTCTGCCGGCCTGGCCTCGGCAAACAAGATCCCGGTCAGATACCACCACTCCAGCTTGCTTTGCGGATGGGCGCCGAAATCGCGCGGGAAGCGCAGGCGCGCGGGGTCGGCGGCGAGGGCCGGACTTGCGGGCAGGGCCGCCAGGGCTAACAGGCTGCGGCGACGCATCACCAGTCCTCCTTCACCGATTGCACGGCGGCAAAGCCGGCGGCGCGGCGCCCGGCCAGCAAGGCCGCCAGCACACCGGCGGCAAACACGGCCAGCAGCAGGGCCAGCAAACGCGGCCAGGGCAGGCTCATGTCCATGCTCCAGTGAAAGCTCTGCGGGTTTACCACCCAGATCAGCACGGCGCTCAAACCCAGGCCCAGGCCCAGGCCGGCCAGGCAGCCCACGCCGCAGAGCAGGGCGGCCTCCAGCGTCAGCAGGCGCAACACGCCGGCGCGGCTAAAACCCAGATGCAGCAGCAGGCCGAACTCGCGCCGGCGCGCCAGCACCTGGGCCGACTGGCTGGCCGCGATGCCGAACAGGCCGATGGCCAGGGTCACACCCTGCAGCCAGACGGTGACGGCAAAGCTGCGGTCGAAAATCTTCATGGACAGGGCACGCAAGTCTTCGCTGGCGGCGATCTCCACATCGTCCCCCTGGACCGCCAGGGCGCGCAGGGCACGGTTGGCGGCATCGCTGCTCTGGCCGGGGGCCAGCCAGAGCTGCAATTCGGTGACGCGCTCGTCCTGGGTCCAGGCCTGATAAGCCGCCAGTGGCATCAGGACGGCGCCGCTTTGGCGGGCGTAGTCGCGCCAGACGCCGCGCACGAGGACCTTGAGCGGCGGCGCCGCGGCGCGCAGGCGCAGCTCGCTGGTGTCGCCCGGCTTGAGCCGCAAGGCATCGCGCAAGGCCTCGCTGATGTAGATGGGGGTCAGGTCTTGCCTGTGGCTCGCTGCGCTCAGGGGCTCGGCCAGGGGCAGCTGGGCCTCGTCCACGGCGCGGGCCAGCAAGGCATAGCGCTGGCCCTGCATCCAAACCTCGTCGCTGCGCTGAGGCGCGATGCGCTGGGCCAGGCCGCTGGCCTGCACGGCCCGGAGGAAGGCGGGTGGCAGCGGCGCGGACAGGCCGTCCACGCCGCCCGCGCTGCTGACCCGCAGGCTGGAGCGCAGATAGAGATCGGCCGGCAGCATCTGCGTCAACCAGAGATTGAGCGAGTCCCGGAAGCTGCCCACCATCACCAGCATGGCCACCGACAAGGCCAGGCTGACCAGCACGCCGGCCAGGGCGCGGCTGGCCTCGCCGGCCTGGTCGCGGGCGCGCTCATCCACCAGCACAATGAGTGCCTGGCGATGCGCACCCGGCCACAGGCGCAGCAGGCCCAGGCAAGCCCGCAGCAGCTGGGGCACGCAGGCAATGCCGCCCAGCAGCAGGCAGAGCATGCCGGCATAGGCCGCCAGCGGCAGCTCCGCACCCGGCCAGCCCGGCGGCAGCGGCGGCAGCAAGGCCAGACCCAGGCCGGCCAATAGCAGCACCGGCCCCAGCCAGGCCGGGAGCTGCAAGCCGCTATCGGCCCCCAGACCCTTGAGCACCTGGGCCACCGGCATGCGCCGCAGGGTCAGGGCGGGCAGGACGGCGCTGGCCAGACTGAGCAGCAGGCCCAGGCCGCCAAACACCAAGGCCGCGCCCCAGGGCAGGGGCTGCAAAGCCAGGCCGGCGCTCAGCTGCCCCAGGCCCAGATTGGCGCCCAGCCAATGCAGGGCGGCTTGCGCCAGGCCCCAGCCCAGGGCCAGGCCCAGCAGGCTGCCCAGGGCGCCCAGCAAGGCGGCCTCCAGCAGCAGCAGGCGGGCGCGCTCGGCCGCCGTCATGCCCAGCACGCCCAGCAAAGCCCATTGCGGCAGGCGCTGGGCCACCGACAAGGACATCACCGCGAACACCAGCAAGCTGCCGGTGAACAAGGCCATCAGCGAGAGCACGCCCAGATTGACGCGGTAAGCCTGGCTGATCTGGCTCAGGCGCTGGCCCTCATCGGGCGGCGGGGCGGCGCCGAAACCCGGTGGCAGGGCCTGGCCGGCCAGCCACTGCTTGGCTTGAAGCCCGGCGGCCAGGCGGATGTCCACCCGGTCCAGCCGCCCCAGCTTGCCGAGCAAGGCCTGGGCCGCCGCCACGTCCAGCACCGCCAGCGGCGTGCCGGCCGCCGCATTGCCGGGGCCGATCTGAAAGAGCTGGCTTTGCGCCTGGCCCGAGCCCGCGCTGGCGGCGCGCAGGCGAAGCTGGCTCGCCGGGCCGGCCAGTTTTTGCTGCGCCGCCGGGTTGAGCGAGAGCTGGGCCGGGTCCAGACCGGCCAGCAGGCTGGAACCGGCCGCCTGCGGCAGCAGGGCGGGATTGAGGGCCGCGCCCTGCAGCAGATCCCAGCCGATCAGGCGCAGGCTGAAGGGCTTGCCCTGGGCGTCTTGCGCCAGGGCCTGGCCCTCGACGATGGGCGAGGCCAAGGCCACGCCAGGGTCGGCGGCCACTTTGAAATAAAGCGCCTCCGGCACACTCTCGGCCGTATCGCCGCGCAAGACCAGATCGGGCTTGCCTTGCAGGCTGGCCGCCGCGCTGCCGAACTCGGCCAGGGCCGTGCTATTGAGCAGATGGACGGCAAAGCCCAGCGCCACGCCCAGCACAATCGCCAACAAGGCCAGCAGCTGGCGCCCGGCCTGGTGGCGCAGGGCCGGCCAGGACAGCTGGGCAAACCAGCTCAGTGAGCGTGCAACTGCCACGGCCGCAGGCCTTGCTCGTCCAGGCGCAGGGCGCGGTCGGCGCGGGCCGCGGCCAGTTCGGAATGGGTGACCAGCAGGCAGGCCGTGCCCTCGGCGCGCACCTGGGCCAGCAGCAGATCGAGCACCTCGCGGGCATGGCGGGCGTCCAGATTGCCGGTGGGCTCGTCGGCCAGGATCAGGGCGGGGCGGTGCACCAGGGCGCGGGCGATGGCCACGCGCTGCAGCTGGCCGCCCGAAAGCTGGCGCGGCATGCGTTCTCCCAAACTCCCCAGACCGACGGCGTCCAGCATGGCTTGCACGCGAGCCGGATCGGGTCGCTGCAACAGCAGCAAGGGCAGGGCGACGTTTTGCGCCACGCTCAGATGCGGCAGCACGTGGAAGGCCTGGAAGACAAAGCCCAGCTTGGCCCGCCGCAGTCTGGCGCGGCCGGCCTCCGGCAGGCCACGCAAGGCCTGGCCTGCGATCTCGACCGTGCCGCTGTCGGCCTCGTCCAGGCCGGCCAGGCAGTTGAGCAAGGTGGACTTGCCGCTGCCCGACTCGCCCAGCAAGGCGACCAGCTCGCCAGGCCTCAGCTCAAGATCGACGCCCTGGAACACGGGCGTCTCGCCGTAGGCCTTGCTCAGATCGCGCGCCCGCAGCAGCACAGTCATGCCTGCAGCAGCCTTTGCACGGCGGCCAGCAGATGCAGCTGGGCCTGGGGGTGGTCGCAGGCGATCACCCGGCGCTGCGGCATGCTGCGCAACCAAGTCAGCTGGCGTTTGGCCAACTGGCGGGTGGCGGCGGCACCGCGTGCCTGCAGGGGCTTTAAATCACCGCTGTCCAGCGCCTCCCAGGCCTGGCGATAACCGACGCAGCGCATGGAGGGCAGGTCCGGGTGCAAATCGCCGCGGGCGCGCAAGCCTTGGACTTCTTCGAGCAGGCCGGCCGTCAGCATCTGCGCAAAACGCTGATCCAGCCGGTCGTGCAGCCAGGCGCGGTCCTGCGGCTCCAGCGAGAGCAGGGGCCAGTCCACACCCTCGCTGCGGCTTTGGTGCAGCTCGCTCATGGGCCGGCCGCTCAGCAGGCAGACCTCCAAGGCGCGCTGGATGCGCTGCGAATCGCCGGGCGCCAAACGGGCCGCGGTCAGGGGGTCAAGTCTTGCCAGCTCGGCATGCATGGCGGGCCAACCGATCTCGGCGGCCTGAGCATCGAGCTTGTCGCGCAAGGCCTCGTCGGCCTGGGGCATCTCGCTCAGGCCTTCAAACAAGGCCTTGAAATAAAGCATGGTGCCGCCCACCAGCAGGGGCAGGCGGCCACGCGCCAGGATCTCCGCCGCCAGCCGGCGGGCCGAGGCCACGAACTGCGCGGCCGAGTAGGCCTCAAGCGGGTCGATGATGTCGATCAGGTGGTGGGGCACGGCGGCCAGCTCCGCCGCCGTGGGCTTGGCCGTGCCGATGTCCATGCCCCGGTAGACCAGGGCCGAATCCACGCTGATGATCTCCACCGGCAGCAACTCGGCCAAGGCCAGGGCCGCCGCCGTCTTGCCCGTGCCGGTCGGCCCGGCCAGGCAGATCGGCCCGCGAAACAATGGGGTCAGAGTCAATTCTTTTGGGCTCAATCAAAGCGCTCCCAAGGCGTCAGGAAGCGCCATTGGCCGACCGGCAGATTGCCCAGATTGATGCGGCCTATGCGCACGCGCTTCAGGCCCACGACCTTCAGGCCGACCTGCTCGCACATGCGGCGGATCTGGCGCTTGCGGCCCTCGCGCAGCACAAAGCGCAGTTGGTCGTCGTTCTGCCAGCCCACCTTGGCGGGCTTGAGCTGCACGCCGTCCAGGGCCAGGCCGTGGTTGAGCAGGGCCAGATCGGCGGCCGGCAGCTGGGCGCTGGTCGGGCCGTCTTTCAGCTCGGGCGCGGGGCCCTGGCCCTCGCGGCCGTGGTACTCGACCCGCACCAGGTATTCCTTCTCGACCGCAGAGTCCTCGCCGATCAAGACCTTGGCGATGCGGCCGTCCTGGGTCAGCACCAGCAGGCCGGTGGAGTCGATGTCCAGGCGCCCGGCGGGCGCCAGGCCGCGGCTGTGGCCGATGTGGTACTTGATGCCGGACGTGTCTTCGGCCCAATGGTTGTCACTGCGGATCAGCACGGAGGCGGGCTCATAGCCGTCCTCGGCCTGGCCGGAGACATAGCCTATGGGCTTGTTGAGCAAGATGGTGACGCGCTTGGCCTGCTCCTTGTGGGCCAGGGGATCGACCTCGATCCGGGCCTCGGGCGAGACGCGCTGGCCCAGTACGGCTAATTTGCCGTCCACACGCACCCAGCCGGCCGCGATCCACTCGTCGGCTTCGCGCCGCGAGGCCAGGCCCAGCACGCCCATTTGCTTGGACAGACGCACGCCCTCGGCATTGGCATTGCTGCCGAAGCCGTGGCCATAACCGTGCTTCACATCGTCTTCGTCATCATCGTGCTCGTCGCCCAGTTGACGGGCCAGCTTGGCGGCGGCTTCACGCAGATGGGCCGGCAGGTTCTGGCCGGCTTGTTCGGCGGCACGATTGAAGGCCGGGCCGCGCGCATCGCGCGGGCCTTGATTCGGGTAGGGGCGGGGGGAGGAGGCGCGGCGCTGATCCTGGCGCTGGTCGCGGTAGGCGTCCTGGCGTGGCTGGCCCTGGCCTTGCCAACGTTCCTGGCCGCCGCGCTCATCGGGCGCGCGGCGCGGGCCTTGCTGCTGGCCATGGGCCGGGCGGCGATCCTCTCCGCGCGGGCCATAGCCTGCGGGGCCACCGTGGCCGGGGCCGCGGGAATCACGCGCAAAGCGAGGGTCGCGAGGGTCTCGCGTGGGTTGCTGTGCATGCGATCGGGCTGGATAGCCCTCTTGATCGCGACGGGGCTCGTAGCCACCACGGCCTTCATTGCGCCCCTCGAAGCGAGGCTCTTGATGGCGACCGTCCGGGCGGCCGTCTTGCCGACCTTCGTAGCGCGGGCCATCCTGGCGCCAGCCCTCACGACCCCCATCGCGACCATAGGCCGGCCGCGGGCCGCGTGAATCCGGGCGCGCGCCGCGCGCATCGCCGCGAGGGCCGCCGGCAAAGCCAGGGCCGCGGCCATCGCCACGCTCATCAATACGGCCTGGACCGCGTTCCCCCGCGGCAGCACCACGCGCCGGGCGGCGCTGCTCGTACTGGGCCTGGCGTTGCTCGCGCTCGGCCTTGGCCGCTTCCAGGCTCTGGCGGGGGCGCGACACCCCCTTGCCGCGGATGGGCGCGCGGCGCTCACCCTCGGCATTGCGATTGCTGGAGGCGGGCGGGCCTGCATTCTTCTTTTTGTTCAATTTCAAAGTGGCCATCGTGCCTCCGGGGATTCCATTCACCAAGATCAAAAAACAAGCCGTGGGACGCTGAGTAAAAAGCCTCAACGCCCACGCAAAAACAGCGCGTCCAGCTCACGCATGCTGAGCTGGCGCCAGGTCGGCCGACCATGATTGCATTGGTCGGCGCGTTCGGTGCGCTCCATATCGCGCAAGAGCGCATTCATTTCATCCAGGCTCAGCTGGCGGTTGGCCCGCACGGCGCCGTGGCAGGCCATGGTGGCCAGGATCTCGTGCTGGGCCCGCTCGATGGCCTGGCTGGCCTCGAACTGCGAGAGCTCGGCCAGCACCTGGCGGGCCAACTCCACCACATCGCCACCGGCCAAGGCAGCGGGCCGGGCGCGCACGGCCAGCACCTTGGCCGACAGCGGCGCCACGTCCAGGCCCAGGCGGGCCAGGGTCTCGGCATGGGCCTCGGCCGCGGCGATCTCCTGCGCCGTGGCGGCGAAGGTGACCGGGATCAGCAGGGGCTGGGACTCGATGGCCTTGGCGGCCAGATTGGCCTTCAGACGCTCGTAGACCACGCGCTCGTGGGCGGCATGCATGTCCACAATGATCAGGCCCAGGGCGTTCTCGGCCAGCACATAAACACCCTGGATCTGGGCGATGGCGCGGCCCAGCGGCCAGTCGTGCTGGGGCAGGGTCTGGTTCGGCAGCGCCGGGGCGCTTTGCTCTGCCTGGGCCTGCGCGCTGCTCAGCAGGCTGCCGCTGTAGTCGCGTCCGCCGTAAAGCGTGGCCACCTCGGCCAGGCCTAGCGAGGCCTGCTGAGTGTTGGGGATGGGGGCTTGCCAGTTATTGCTGGCGGCATAGCTCGGCGCAGTGCGCTCGGCCACGGTGCCGGCCTGGAACCAGGCCGGTGGATTGCCGGGCGAGGGGCGGCTGCCGGCCACCTGGGCGGCGGCTTGCTGGGCCTCCTGCAGGGGCGTCAGCCCGCTTGGCGCCGGGGCCTCGGCCGCCGCGGAGCGCGACAGGGCCAGCGCGTCCTGCACCGCATAACGCACTTTCTGGTGGATCTCGCGGCCGTCGCGGAAGCGCACCTCGATCTTGGTCGGGTGCACATTCACGTCCACCCGGTCGGGCGCGATCTCGATGAAGAGCACATAGCAGGGCTGGCGGTGGCCGTGCAGCACGTCTTCATAAGCCGAGCGTATGCCGTGGGCGATCAGCTTGTCGCGCACATAACGGCCGTTGACGTAGACATATTGCATGTCCGCGCGGCTGCGCGCCGCCTCGGGCAGGCCGGCGCGGCCGTAGATGCGCAGCGGGCCGCTCTCGGCAAAGACCGGGCGGCTCTCGGCCATGAAGTCCTCGCCCAGCACGTCCTTGAGGCGGGCTTCGGAGCTGGCGGCGCGCCATTGCTCGACCAGCTTGCCCTCGTGCCAGATGGTGAAACCCACATCGGGCCGGGCCAGGGCGTGGCGGCGCACGGCCTCGACGCAATGGGCCAGCTCGGTGGCGTCGGTCTTCAAGAATTTGCGCCGGGCCGGGGTGCTGAAGAAGAGCTCGCGCACCTCCACGCTGGTGCCGCGCGCACGGGCGGCGGGCTGCAGCTCGCCGGAGCGGGCGTCCAGGCGGTGGGCGTGGGGGGCTCCGTCGAAGCGGCTGAGCACGGCCATCTCGGCCACCGAGGAGATGGCGGCCAGGGCCTCGCCCCGGAAACCCATGGTGGCGACCGACTCCAACTCGTCCAGCGAGCGGATCTTGCTGGTGGCATGGCGCTTCAGGGCCAGGGGCAGCTCTTCCAGCGGGATGCCCAGGCCGTCGTCCTCCACCACGATGGCGCGCACGCCGCCGGCCATCAGCTTGAGCTGGATCTGCGTGGCACCGGCGTCCAGGGCGTTGTCCACCAACTCACGCACCACCGAGGCCGGGCGCTCCACCACCTCGCCGGCGGCGATCTGACTGATCAACTCATCGGGCAGCTCGCGGATGGCGCGGCGCCCGGGCGACGGCACGGCGGGGCTGGGGGAAATCGGCGCGGAATTCGCCGCAGAGGAAAGGTCCATGTGCGTATTGTAAGAAGGCCGGCGGAGCCGTTTCAGGCGGGCGACTCGCCCTAGCTCCTTTTCTCGCGCGCTCGTCTGCGACGCTCGAACGCTGCGTGCCAGTCCTCTTGCCACGACGACAACCCGAGGTATATCTGCTGGCTGGCATTGCAGTGCTCCATCAGTGAATCCACGTTCTGGAATCGCTTTTGCAGCTCTTCATTCCAGCAATGAGGCGGGTGTTCCCAGGTCAGTAGCTCTGCGCCAGTGAGGATCAGCACGGGATTCCTGGGGCGATTCGCCTTCCAGTACTTGCGTCCGAACTTTGCGAGGCGCGTAAGTGCCGCGATCTCCTCCTTGGTGAAACTCTCGCGCAACGTACTGAAGACCAGGACCGCCCCGGGAAACGTCTCGGCCAGGTAACGCATGCGCTGAAAGTCCTTGGTTTTGAAGAGCCCATAGCTCTTGCATTCACCGAACAAGATCCCCGCGGTGTCATCGCCATAGCTTCCGTCACGCCAGAACATGGCGAGATCTGCCTCGAGGTTCACCTTGCCCGGCGCCGTCGCCTCAAAACTCGGGACTGACGTACTCCGGCGCCCAGAGGTAATGCGTCCGGCAAGGGCCTCCAGCGTCAGTAGGACCGAGAACGCGCCGTCCGCAAAGTTCGGCACGCTGAATGGACCGGCCGTCCGATAGAACCAGCCGCTTCGACCCTGGTCAATATTGCCTGCGGCAGGGAACGTGTTCAAGCACTTCGGGCAGTCAAGCTCTTCTTTTAGCGTCGCCATGGCAAACCAGCTGTTCCGCTGGCAACTGGGACACTTCGTCTGCAGTCCGAGTTTGAAAATACCTTTTTGAATGAACCATTCGTAGCGATGGGCGTTCAACTTTCTCTTGACCTCGGCAACGGAGGCTTCCCTCTCGACAATCACCCTGTCATCTTTCTGCGCACCGCCCCTGGTGACCATTCCGCCATTCATGTGCTCGATCAAGGCGAGGACATCCTTGTCTGCAAGCATGCTGACCATACCGCCAAGCCGCTTGTAAATCTGCTTGGCCAAAATGCCAGGACTCGAGAGCTTCGCCTCCCAGCCGCGATCCTTCAGCCAAGCGAATAAGATCTCCTCTGACTTGGGAGCCTTGCGCGACTCGCCCGACAAGCGGCGAACGATCCGGACCAAGCCATGGTGTCCTACACGCCACTCGCCGTAGCCGCCGATGTTGCCGGTAATGGCTTGCAGTAGGTGGTTTCCTTCGACCTTCGGATAGACCTCGGCCAGGTGCTCATCGGCGCCATACAAGCGTAAGTCGAACTCGTTCACGCATCGACCTTTGCTCCTGTACCAGTTCTCGCGGCCAAACGAAGGGACGAGGGATTTCAGTCGCATCGACAGATGCTCCTCGCCCTCGATGTCGGTTATTTCCTCATCCTCACCGTATACATCCGCTATGCCGTCACCGTTGCCGCGTGCCCATTCGTCCCATAGCCTTGGGTACCAATGCTGAAGAGACATTCGCTGAGTCGTGGAGCCCGGCTTATCGTCCAGTGATGAAAGAGCCAGGGACTTCGCAAAGGCTTGCATCTCGTCCATCGTGCTGTGGCGACTTGGAATCAAGCTGGCGAGATCGAAGCTACTGCCGTCCTTCCCCCAAGGACGACGATGCTCATCAAGAAATTCAACGACGACCTGTCTGAAGGAGGCCTCATCCAGGAACTGCTTCGGCAGCGGGAGCACTGGACGTCCCGACGCCCTGAGGTTCCAAAAGTCGATGACATCCTCGATTTTCGAGGCGTCCATAAAGAAGACCGATGCTTTCCGGAGAAAGCCGCCCCCGCCTTGCACGCGTGTCGCCCATTGAGTGATTCGTCTTGGAAAGAGCACGTCCTCTTCTGTCAGCTCGCGAAAATTGGTCGGGCGCACTTCAGGCTTCGAAAGATCCAAGGCGTCTGCAAACTCCTTGTCGATAGCCTCGGCAATGTGCTCGGGGTACTCACCGAAGACGCTGGCCCAGAACAGGCCCAACCCCTTGGGTATGACGGGGACGATAGCCTTGAGCGGGTATCTCGGCTTGAACTTGAAATGCTCCCGAAAGATGTCCAGCAGGACATCGAGTACGCCGATACCGTAGGTGGGTTCGTTCGCATCTTGGTCTCGACCGCCGCTCCAGAAACTTTCTGGTTTGAGAACCTTCAGCTTCGAGTCGAGGACGTACTTGGGTAGCTCCTTCCCGAATTGGACCAAGATGTCTGGATCAAATCCGTCGAGGTAACCCTTCACCACGTCGTGTGCTGGAGGAGCTTTCAACGACCCCTTTCGCCAACTGGCAGGCATGCGCTTATGCACGGGAATGATCGGGAAGAACATACCGCCCCACTGCGTGCAGGCCAAGCGGATGGCCTCGCGCACCTGTGACGCACTGCTCGGGTCAACCATGAGCGCCAGCTTGAGCGGCCGGACTTTGATGTCTGCGGAACCTAGCATTTCTACCTCTGTCTTTCTTGTCAGATTCAGTCTAATCGGCAAGCGCTGGACTCAGACACCGAGCGAGTGTTCCTGGGCGCTTGGACGGGTGGGGCGACGGGCAGAGGATGGTCGTCTCTTGCCTGATACGTGTGGACAAGTCGTTACAGGCGGCTTACGGGTAGCCAAGCAAGAGTTCAAAAGCTCATCAGCCGCTGCGCACAGCGGCCATAATCCACCGCCATGGAACTCATCAGCTTCTTCATCGACTTCATCGTCCACGTCGACCGGCATATCGCCGATTTTGTGCAGGCCTATGGCATGTGGGTCTATGCCCTGCTGTTCCTGATCGTGTTTGTGGAGACCGGCCTGGTGGTCATGCCTTTTTTGCCGGGCGACTCTCTGCTCTTCGTCGTCGGCACGCTGTGCGGCGCCGGGCTGATGAATCTGCCGCTGGCGATTGCCGTGCTGCTGGTGGCCGCCATCCTGGGCGACCAGTGCAATTACGGCATCGGTCGCTATTTCGGGCCCAAGGTCTTCCAGTGGGAGCAGTCGCGCTTTTTCAACCGCCGCGCCTTCTACACCGCCCATGAGTTCTACGAGCGCAACGGCGCCGTCACCATCATCATTGCCCGCTTCATGCCCTTTGTGCGCACCTTCGCCCCCTTTGTGGCCGGGGTGGCGGAGATGGACCGCAAGAAGTTCACCACCTACAACATCGTCGGCGCCCTGCTGTGGGTGGTGGGCATCACGGTGATAGGTTATGCCTTCGGCAATCTGCCCTGGGTGAAGGACAATCTGGAGAAGATCATCTGGGCCATGATCATCGTCCCGGGCCTGATCGCCATCATCGGCGGCTGGCGGGCCGGGCGGCAGCAGGCCAAGCGGGCAGAGCAGCAGCAGGCACGCTGAGCCTGGTCTACAGTCGGGCCTTGTTGTTCAGCTAACTCGCAGCCCGCATGGAATATCTGGCCAGCTTCTTCGAGATCATCTTGCACGCGGACCGGCATCTGGCCGACTTCGTGGCGCTCTATGGCAATGCCATCTACGCCCTGCTGTTCCTGATCATCTTCATCGAAACCGGCCTGGTGCTGATGCCCTTCCTGCCGGGTGACTCCCTGCTTTTCATCGTCGGCACGCTGTGTGGCACGGGGCTTTTGCACCTGGGCACGGCGCTGACGGTGATGCTGCTGGCGGCGGTGGCAGGCAACCAGACCAATTACGCCATCGGCCGCTTCTTCGGCCCCAAGGTCTTTCAGTGGGAGAGCTCGCGCTGGTTCAACCGCGCGGCCTTTGACCGCGCCCATGACTTTTACGAGCGGCGCGGCGGCATCGCCCTGGTGCTGGCCCGCTTCATCCCCTTTGCCCGCACGTTCGCGCCTTTTGTGGCGGGGGTGACGGCCATGACCCGGCGCAAATTCACCTTCTACGATGTCAGCGGCGCCTTGCTGTGGATAGGCAGCGTGACGCTGACGGGTTATGTGTTCGGCAATGCCAATGTCGTCAAAACGCATTTGCCGCTGATTTTCTGGACCATGATCGCCATCCCCGGCCTTTTGCTGCTGCTGGGTTTTGTGCGCACAAGAAGGAATAAGGGAGACGATTCGAGATGAGCAAGTACAAGAAATTATTGGGCCTGGCCACCGGGCTTGGCCTGGCCACGGTGGGCGCCTGGGCCCAGCCGGCAGCCGGCAGCCAGTTGCTGCGCCAGCCCTCGGTCTCGGCCCAGCACCTGGCTTTTGTCTACGGCGGCGATATCTGGGTCAGCGACCGTAATGGCCAGAACGCGCGCCAACTGACCCAGCACGCCGCGGCCGAGTTCGCCCCGGCCATCTCGCCGGACGGGCGCTGGATCGCCTTCTCCGCCGCCTACGAGGGCAATACCGATGTGTATCTGATGCCCATCAACGGCGGCCAGGCGCGTCGCCTGACCTGGCATCCGGCCGCCGATGTGGTCAATGGCTGGAGCCCGGACGGCAAGAAGATCCTGTTCGCCTCCAACCGCGAGGTGGCCAATAACCGCAGCAACCAGCTCTACGAGGTGAGCGCCGAAGCGGGCGCGGCCTCGGTGTTCGAGCAGAAGGTGATGGAGGCCGTGGCCTACGAGGGCGCCTGGTCGCCCGACGGCAAGCGCCTGGCTTACCGGCCCTATAAGCAGGCCTATAACGGCCCCTCGGGCTGGCGCCAGCACCGCGGCGGCACCACGCCGCCGATCTGGATCATTGACCCGGCCACGCAAAAGCTGGAGGCCGTGCCCCATGTCAATGCCAGCGACATCAACCCGCTGTGGGTGGGGCAGGAGCTGGTCTTCATCTCCGACCGGGCCGACGGCGCCGCCAATCTCTTCGCCTACAACAGCGCCACCCAGGCCCTGCGCCAGCTGACTCCCCAGACGCAGTGGGACGTCAGGAGTGCCGCCGCCCATGGCAGCCAGATCGTTTACGAATCCGCCGGCCTCTTGCATGAGCTGGACCTGGCCAGCGGCCAGAGCCGCAGGCTCAACATCCAGCTCAGCCCTAACGCCCCGCAAGCGCGCACGCAGTGGAAGGAGGTGTCGCGCCAGATCGACTCGGCCCAGCTCTCGGCCACCGGCAAACGGGTGATCGTCGGCGCGCGTGGCGATGTTTTCATGTTGCCGGTCAAGGACGGCTCGCTGCGCAATCTGACCGAGAGCTCGGGCGTGCGTGAAAAGGACGCGCTGGGCAGCCCCGACGGCCTGCGCGTGGCCTATATCTCCGACGAAGCCGAGCGCAAGCAAAACCCAGCCGACGGCGCCGGCCGCCAGCACCACATCGTGCTGCGCGACCAGGCCGGCCTGGAAAAACCCAAGCGCTTCGCCCTGGGCAAGAGCGGCTACTTCACGCTGCTGGCCTGGTCGCCCGATGGCCAACGCCTGATCTACCAGGACAACCACCTCAATCTCTACAGCCTGAGCCTCAGCCCCGCCGTGGGCGCCAGCGGCTTCGGCACGGCCCAGCGCATCGCCAGCAGCCCCAGGCGCGGGCCTTTCGATGTGGCCTTCTCGCCCGACAGCCGCTGGCTGGCCTACACCCTGCGGGGCGAGAACCACTTCAGCCAGATCCGCCTGCATGAATTCGCCAGCGGCAAGGAAGTGGCGGTGGGCGACGGCCTGGCCCATGCCGGCAACCCGGTCTTCTCCAGCAATGGTGAGGCCTTGTATTTCACCGCCTCCACCAACTCCGGCATCACCCAGGTCGGCCTGGACATGTCCACCCGCGAGCGCCCGCAACGTCTGGGCATCTATGCCGCCGTGCTGGCGGCCGACGGCAAATCGCCCTTGCTGCCCAAGAACGGCGATGAGGGCGAGCCCAAGAAGGCGCAGGACAAGAAAGACGAGGTCAAGCCCCCCATCAAGCCGACTCGCGTCGATGCTAGCGGCCTGAATGAGCGCATCGTCGGCCTGCCGGTGCCGGAGCGCAATTACGCGGCCCTGAGCGTGGCGGCCGATGGCGCCCTGTTCTATCTGGACCGCCGCCAGGCCGGTGCCAGCCTGGACGCGCCGGACAAGCGCGGCCAGGAGGGTGCCGAGCTCTACCGCTTTGATTTCGAGGAGCGTGAGGCCAAGTCCCTGCGCCAGGGCCTGGAGGGCTATGAGATCAGCCCCGACGGCAAAAAGCTCTTGCTGCGCGGCGCCAAGGCCAGCCTGGAGATTGCCGATGCAGGGCCCAAGCTCGACGCCAAGCCCGTGGACACGGCGGCCCTGCGCATGCGGGTCAATCCGCGCGAGGAATGGCGCCAGATCTTTGACGAAACCTGGTGGATGCAGAAGGAGTACTTCTACGACCCCAAGCTGCACGGCCTGGACTGGGATGCTGTTTACGCCCGCTACCTGCCCCTGCTGGACCATGTGCAGACGCGCGAGGACCTGAACGAGTTGCTGGTCGAGATGATTGCCGAGCTGCAGGTCGGACATAACCGCGTCTCCGGTGGTGACGTGCACCAGGAGGCCAAGGTGGCGGTCGGCCTGCTGGGCGCCGACTTCCGTGTCGAAGGCGGCTACTACCGCATCGCCAAGATCTACGGCGGCGACCGTTGGAGCCCCTTTATGAAGGCGCCGCTGGCCGCGCCCGGCCTGGGTGTGAAGGTGGGCGACTACCTGATGGCCATCAACGGCCGGCCGCTGGACGCCCGGCAAAACCTGTTTGCCCTGTTGGAGAACACGGTGGGCAAGCAGCTGAGCCTGAGCATTGCCAGCGACCCGGCCGCCAAGGCGCCGCGCCAGGCCGTGGTGGTGCCGGTGGCCAATGAAGCGGGCTTGCGCCGCTGGGACTGGATCGAAGGCAACCGCCAGTATGTGGAGCGCCAGAGTGGCGGCCGCCTGGCCTATGTCTATCTGCCCGACACGGCGGACGAGGGCTTCACCTTCTTCAACCGCATGTTCTTTGCCCAGATCGGCCGCGATGGCCTGATCGTGGACGACCGCCGCAACGGCGGCGGCCAGGCCGCCAACTATGTGCTGGACGTGCTGAGCCGGCCCTATCTGTCCAGTTGGAAGGACCGCGACGGCCTGATCTACGACACCCCCGGTGGCGCCATCTACGGCCCCAAGGCCATGCTGATCGACCAGGACGCCGGCTCCGGCGGCGACTTCCTGCCCTATGGCTTCAAGCGCCTGGGCCTGGGCCCGCTGATCGGCAAGCGCACCTGGGGCGGGCTGATCGGCATCTCGGCCAACCCCTCGCTGATCGATGGCGGCCAGTTGGTCGTGCCCTTCTTCCGCTTCTTCACGCCTGAGGGCGAGTGGCGGGTGGAAAACGAAGGCGTGGCCCCGGACATCGAGGTCGAACTGGACCCGCTGCAGGTCAACCAGGGCCGCGACAGCCAGCTCGACGCCGCGATTGCAAACGTGCTGGAGCGGCTGAAGACCTACAAGCCGGTGCAGCGCAAGACGGCGCCGGCGATGCCGACGGAGCTTGGGAAGTAGGGCGGGTGTCGCGATGCAGGCCCAGCATCAGACCGCCACGCGGCGCCTGCCACAGCTCTTCTTCCTGCGCGCCGTCCTGGCCCGTGCCGCACCAGCTGCCTTGCAACCAGGCCAGATCGGGGTCGGCCGCAGCGGCGGCAGGCTCAGCAGGGCGAGCAGGGCGGCTATCAGGGTTTGTGTGGGCATGGTCGCTCCGTGTGTGGCCGTAATCATCGTCGGATCTTGCAACTCTTCTGGCAAAGTTTCGCATGGGCGCGAGGCTGGGGTGCAGGCGACCCCGGCTATCCCGGCGATGGGTAGAATCAAGGCCCCGCAGCCGATTGGAACTGTCATGTCGTCCCGAACCAGCCAGCCTTTGTCTGAACGCGCGATGCTGATCGCCGAACAGACCTTCCCTGAGCTTGCAGCCAGGTCTGGGCGGGAGGCCTACAAGTCCACGCTCAGCCGCACCGGCGCGGTCGTTGTGAAGACGAGCGAGGGCCAGATGGTGGAGCGACGCTCCGATGGCACGACCGTCCTCATCAAGCATCTGCCCGTGGGCAAGCGCGTGAAACTCGGTGCCGTTCTCAAGCGTGCAAAGTCAGGCGTCTGACGACGATCCGGCCGACGCAAAGCCTGTCAAACCTGCCCAGGCCGCCCGGCCACGGCTGCGGGTGCTGGCCGGCCCCAATGGATCGGGGAAAAGCACCATTCAGGGTGAACTCAAGCCAGAGTGGCTGGGTGCCTTCGTCAACGCGGATGAAATCGAACGTGCGCTAAGAAGCTCAGCGGGTGAGCTGAGTTTGGCGAAGCTCGGTATCAAGGCAAAACCTGTGGTTGTGCGGCGTCGGCTCGAAAAATACATCCGGCAATCCAAGTTCGCCGAAGGGCTGGGGCTGCATTCACTGCTCGGGACCATGAGCGTCGACAGCTCGCTGACCCTGAGGCTGCCGGGCCCATTTGACTCCTACCTGGCCTCGGTGCTGGCGGATGCCATTCGCCGAGAGTTGCTGGACGAGGGGAAAACCTTCACCTTCGAGACGGTGATGTCCTCCCGGGACAAGATTGATTTCATGCGAGAAGCGAGGGAACGAGGTTACCGCGTCTATCTCTACTTTGTGGCCACGGACGACCCGGAGATCAACTTGGACCGTGTGCAGCGCCGGGTCATGCTGGGCGGCCATCCCGTCCCGGAAGAGAAGGTCAGGAAGCGCTATCGTGAATCGATCCAGTTGATGACGGAAGCTTGCGAGGTCGCCCACCGTGCCTACATCTTTGACAACTCGGGCTCCAAGCACAAGCTGCTGGTCGAGGTTGAAGACTTGCCAGACGGAGTCACCGTCACGCTTCACACCAGCCGGCTCAATCCCTGGTTTGTTGACACACAGCTTTGGCGCTCTTTCTCCTGACGCGATTGTTCAGTCTTCAAAACAGCGGGCCCGGCCTCGTCTTGCAGGCCTGACTCAGCTTGAGCAAAAGTCACCCGGGAACCCGTTTGCGGGCGGTTCGCGCTGACCGGGAAGCAGGCGCTGTGTCGTAAATCCACAAGGCGGCGGATCATGCGCTGATATTGGGTGTTGTGTTTTGCCGCCTCGGACTTGAAGAGCTCGACGCTTTTCTTGCTCAGGACCAGCGTGACCTTGACCCCCTCTTGACGAAAAGCCAGTTGCTCGGGAGGGGGGGAGAAAATCGCTGACAACCTTGACCTCGCCCAGCGGCTCATCGGTGTACTGGGCTGGCTGTCGCCACTGAGGGCGATGAACTGGACGTTGCGCGTGCAGGCGGCAGCGATGCTTCGGCTGGAGATCAAGCCTTGGCTGTAGGCCAGCAAGACAATCTTGAGCATCACACGCGGGTCATAGGCGCTGGCCCCCCACCTCGTCGTTCTTGAAGCGCGCATCCAAGGCGTTCAAGTCCAACTCGTGATCGATCAGGTAGTTCAACGCAAAGGCGAAGCTGCCCGGCACGATCTGCCCCGACAGCACCACCGGCAGCATCAGCGCGTGGCAATCACTGGGTTTGTAGCGTGGCATTGTGGCCTCCTCAACGCGTGGGTGGATTTGATGCGTCGGGGGCCTAACAATGAATCGGGGCTGACCCGATTGGGAGGTTATTTTACAGCTTCAACGTTTGAGCTGAGCGGCCGAAACCGGCTGGTCGCGCGAAGCGGAAATGTGCTGGTCTAATTTCCCCGGACACCTCGATAGGTGGAATCCACCTGGACGGGAACCATGAGCAAGAGAGAACGAAGGACATTCACGGCGGAGTTCAAGCTGCAAGTTGTGCAGATGATTCGTGAGCAAGGCTTGAGCGTGGGCGAAGTCTGCCGCGACATGAAGCTCGGCGAGACGGCCGTGCGGCGATGGCTGACGCAGGCCGATGAAGAGGCTGCAGGCCGCCCCGGTATCGGCAAACCGCTGACCGCCGAGCAGCAACGCATCCGCCAGCTTGAAGCCGAGAACAAGCAATTGCGCGGCGACGTCGATATCCTAAAAAAAGCATCGGCCTTCTTTGCCCGCGAGCTTCGATGAGCTACCAGTTCGTCGAGCAGTTGCACAAGAAGGCCGTCACCGTCGAGCGGCTCTGCCGCGTGCTGGGCGTCAGCCGTTCGGGCTACTACGGTGCCCGTCAGCGCACCAAGCGCACGCCCAAGGCCTGTTTGGTCAGCACGCAATTGAAGGCCGAGTTCGCAGCCAGCGGCCGCGTCTATGGCAGCCGTCGCCTTGGTGCGGTGCTGCGAGCTCAGGGGCTGCGCATCGGGCGCCACCGAGTGCGACGTTTGATGCGCGAAAATAGGCTGCGAGCCTTGTGGCGGCGCAAGTTCATCCACACCACTGACAGCGGGCATGCGCTGCCGGTCTCAGACAACGTGCTGGCGCGGCGCTTCAACCCGAATGGCCCCAACCAAGCCTGGGTGAGCGACATCACCTATATCCGCACGCGCAGCGGCTGGCTGTACTTGGCGGTGGTACTGGACCTGTACGCCCGCAAAGTCGTGGGCTGGGCGATGGCACCGACCATGCACGCCGAGCTGGTGTGCTCGGCGCTGCAATTGGCCATCGCGCAGCGCCAGCCGCCGCCGGGGCTGATAGTTCATTCCGACAGAGGCAGCCAGTACGCCAGCACGCTGCACCAGGAGCTGCTGGCGCGCCACGGCCTGGTCGGTAGCATGAGTCGCAAGGGCAACTGCTGGGACAACGCGGTGATGGAACGATTCTTCCTGAGCCTCAAGACGGAGCGCGTTTGGCAGCGCGACTACGCTAACCATGCCGAGGCCATGACGGACATCGCCGACTACATCGTGGGCTTCTACAACAGCACGCGACTGCATTCCAAACTGGGCAACTTGCCACCCAATGCCTTCGAGCAGCAATCGGCAATCAAACAACCTATCGCTGTGTCCGAAAAAACTTGACCAGCACACTCATGTGTAGGTGGCTCGCAGAGAAAGCGATCAGCTGGCACAGAGGTGCCGCTGGCTACGTTGTAGATGTATTCGCTGTACCACTGACCTGAATACGAAGTATGGCGCCCATTGATAACGAGACGGGCGAACTCCCCCGGCGCAAGAGTGAGGGCCTCACTGACCGGATGGCGATGTGGCTGACCACCAGAAGGGTTCCCAACTAACCCAAGACGAAAGGCTCCTGACTCGGCTGAGCGAATGGCAAGGCCGCCTTCGACCCGTGGGGGCGACGCCTTCGACTCAGACTTGACACGGCGAGGACTGAAGCTTTCCCACTCTGCCATACGGACATGGTGAAAGACATATTGGGCATCCAGCAGCTCAACAGCGAAGGCTCGCGGGAGCTGAGCGCGTGTAGTCGACTCCGGTGCGCCGCGGCTGGCCTTGGACCAGAGGATTTCGACGACCTGGACGACGAGCATTCAAGACACCTAACGTGCAAGCTCGGCGGACGGCGAAGCCGTCCGCTGGAGCGAAGGGTTGAACCGCATGCTCAAGCAGCCTGCCCTCCACGGCAGCGCCGATGGCACAGACGACGTTGTGATGCGTTTCGCAAACCAGCCAACTCAGATCCTTCGCGACAAGGTAGTACTCGAAACCATAGCACTCGCCGATGATTTTTGCAGCGACCTCCGCTGACATTTCGAACACCGGATATTGGGGCAATTGATCGTCTTCAGCGATGAACCATACAGGGTCTGACGCGCTCGGGACAATGCTCGGCAACTTGCGCCAACCATCCCCATCAACGAAGGTCAGCGAAACTCCAGGCTCGCGGAATGCCTCCCACCACCATCGTCGGTCTTCGGGCCCGACGAACCGTTGGAGCGCAGACCAGTAGATGCGCTCACTGTCTTCTTGCGCAAGAACGACAACCGCAGAACGATCAAGGCACAGCCGCTCGGCGGCACTAGCGATTTCCTGGACGATCGATTGCATGGCAGTGCCGTGACGATGCTGTTCAACGTTGAAGCTGAGCCGCGAGCGGCGGCTTGCCGACGCGAGTCGGCTCGAGCGACTGGTTAGGTATCACCAGCCCCTCCACCACGGCCTTGCTTTGGCCTGGCTCTTGGTCAGGATGCCGCTCGCGAGGCGTGAGTCCAAAATGGCCGAGAACTTTGAAAAGTCATGTGAAGATTCTGGAGCCACGTACATCAGTGACTCGAAACCTTCTGCGTAGTCACTCAAGTACAGACCGTCGTCGCCGTAGTAGCGCTCCGCGAATGCATTGCCGGCATCGTTAAATGATTCGTCAGTAAGCTTGCCGTCGCAATACCTGAAGAAGAACTCTGTCGCCGGCATCGCCCCAGAAATCACTGCTTCCACGGCGCTTGGTTCTTCGTCAAGGTGAAGATGGCCTGCCCATCCCTTGGAAAAGCACCACTTCAAGAAAAGCGCAATGTGCGTACCGCCATGCTCATCAGGTTGCCCCTGCGGGAAGTTTCCGCCGTAGTGCCAGCTGGCATCGTCGTACTTGGCCATGTTGTCCTTGATACCTAACGTGTTGTAGGGCGACAACCCATGCGCCCTACCATCGGAGCGTGCGCCCTACCATCGGACGCGGATCGGACTTTAAGTGCCTGGTGCATAGGGCGTTTCGCTCGCTTGACTGTATTTCCATACAGTATTAAATTTGCTGCCAAACCCGGCAGCTTGTTACATCGACTTCTGCGTCTTGCCGGGGCTCAGGAGGCTCTATGTTGCCACACCCGGCCGGCACTTCTTCCAACCGCAACACCCTGCGTCCGCGAGGCTCAGTGGCCCTACCTGCCTTGCAGTCGGTCAAGTTGTTGGATCAGCTCCGCGAGCGCATTCGCTACCTGCATTACAGCCTGCGCACCGAGGAGGCCTATGTGTTTTGGTATCGAGCTTTTGTGCGCTGGCATGGTTTGCGCCATCCGGCAGAGATGGGCGGGCCAGAGGTGGAAGCGTTTTTGTCCTACCTGGCGGCTGACCGGGGCTTGGCACCTTCCAGCCACCGGCAAGCCCTGTCGGCCTTGCTATTTCTTTACGGCAAGGTGCTGGGCCATGACTTGCCTTGGATGACGGACATCGGGCGGCCACAGGCGCCACGGCGTTTGCCGGTTGTGCTGTCGCAGGAGGAGGTTGCCGCAATTTTTCCCCATCTTGAGGGCGACGCGTCGCTTTTAGGCAGGCTGCTATATGGCACCGGCTTGCGCATCTCCGAAGCGCTGCAGTTGCGAGTCAAGGATGTTGACTTCGCTCATCAGGCGCTGATCGTGCGGGTGGGGAAGGGCGGCAAGGACCGCGTTGTAATGCTGCCGCAATCCTTGCATGCGGATCTGCGGTCCCAATTGGGGCGATGCCGCTTGGTTTGGGCGGCAGACATTGAGACGAGTCAGGCGGGTGTCGAGATGCCGCATGCCTTGGAGCACAAATACCCTCGCGCAGGTCAGTCTTGGGCCTGGTTCTGGCTCTTTCCGCAAGATCATTTGTCCACGGACCCGCGCAGCGGCGTGATCCGGCGCCATCATCTGTATGACCAAACTTTTCAGCGGGCGTTCAAGCGAGCATTGGGGCGCGCCGGCATTGCCAAGCCCGCTACACCCCACACGCTGCGGCATTGTTTTGCCACTCATTTGCTACAAAACGGCAGTGACATTCGAACAGTTCAAGAGTTGCTGGGGCATGCCGACCTCGCAACCACCATGATTTACACGCATGTCTTGAAACTCGGCGGCGCAGCTGTGCGCAGCCCACTGGATTCGCTGGCCTTGCTGCCATCACCGCAAGGCGGTTTGCCGTGATGGCCGCAAAGGCAGGGGACTTCCCGCAGTACGCCAAGCGCCCCGGCTCAAGACAGCGGCCTATGCCTCGCCAACGGCGGGTTCTTGGCGAAGTAACGCGCAATCCCGGTGGCGAGTGCGGCGACCAGCTTGGCCTGGTAGTCAGGGTCGCGCAGCTTGGCTTCTTCCTCGGGGTTGGAGATGAAGGCTGTTTCCACCAGGATGGAGGGCACGTCGGGAGCCT
Organism: Roseateles oligotrophus; assembly: GCF_014204525.1. Taxonomy (GTDB): domain Bacteria; phylum Pseudomonadota; class Gammaproteobacteria; order Burkholderiales; family Burkholderiaceae_C; genus Paucibacter_A; species Paucibacter_A oligotrophus_A. The sequence goes on along the minus strand of NZ_JACHLP010000005.1, from coordinate 345,159 downwards.
TGAGCACGGCAAAGCCGGCCTGCTCCACGCCGCGCTTGTGCAGATTGCCGACGCGGCCGATCTGACCCAGCACCTCGGAGCCCAGCTTGAGGCTGTCGCGGATCTGGGCCGTGGTGCTCATGTCCAGCATGGCTTTGAGCACATTGGCGTCCTTGACGGCGATGTCCTTGTTGACCCCGCCCACCAGGTCGGCGGCGTTTTCCTTGTTGGCGATCCAGCGGGCGGTCTGGCTGCTGGCCGCACCGTCGCTGAGCGCAAACACCGAGGCGCCGCGGGCCTTGGGGGTGATGAAGGCATCGGCATGGATGGAGACGAACAGATCGGCCTGCACCCGGCGCGCCTTGCGCACCCGCTCGTGCAGGGGCACGAAGAAGTCGGCGTCGCGGGTCATCATCACGCGGATATTGGGGTTGCTGTTGAGCCGGTCGCGCAATTGCAGGGCCACGGCCAAGACCACGTCTTTTTCCTTCAGCCCGCTGGGGCCGATGGCGCCGGGGTCTTCGCCGCCATGGCCGGGGTCCAGGGCGATGACGATCAGGCGGTCCAGCTTGGCCTGGGCCAGGCCGGCCTCGGATGGGGTCGGGGCAGGGCGGGATAGCGGGGGGAGTGGGGGCGGCGGCACGGGGGTCTGCACCGCCGAGGCGGCGGCTGGGCCCGGTGCTGGTGGAATAGGCACTGGCGCGGGCACGGGCAGTTTGCGGGCGGGCGGCGGCATGGAGGTCGCTGGCAGGGCGGGCTTGTCGATGCGGGCAATCATCTCGCCCAGCGCGTCCTGCACCGATTTGGCGGCCTCGGTCTCGGCTTTTTCCTTCTCGCGGATCAGGGTCAGCAAGGGGTCGACCTCGACCTTGGGGTAGAGGTCGAACACCAGGCGGTTCTGATAGGCCGCCACCGGCGCCAGCGTGAAGATCTGCGGCGCCACCGGCTGCTTCAGGTCCAGCACCAGGCGCACCACGCGGGGCCGGTTCTGGCCCACACGCACGCCGGCGATGAAGGGGTCGTCGGCATGCACCTTGCCTAGCAGCTCGCGCAGGCCGGGGCTGAGTTCCAGGCCCTCGATATCGATCACCAGCCGGTCCGGGCCCTCGACCAGAAAGTGCTGGGCGGCCAGGGGCTTGTCGGACTCCAGCGTGACCCGGGTGTATTCATCGGCCGGCCAGACGCGCACGGCGACGATATTGCTATTGGTCTGGGCCGTCGGGGCTGGCGCCGGGCTTGCGGCGGCCGCGGGTTTTTTCTGCGCAGGCAGGGGCTGCAAGGCGCCCGAGCCGTCGCCCACTGACTTGCTGCTTTTGCCCACGGGGGCCGGGGCGGCGACGACCTGGGGGGCTTTCAATACCAGGGCCAGGGCGCCCATGGCGCGCAAGGCCTGGCGGCGTTGCAATCTGAACTGATGCGGCAAGCGGCGCTCGACTGTCAAGACCTGACCCCTTCCAGAATTTGAAGCAAGGCGACACCCCCTTCGGTGCCGGCCACGAGTTTGACGCTGCGGCTCTCGTCCGCCTGCGTTGCTATCCAGATTTGCAGATCGGGCGTGGGCAGCATGCCCGCGGCCTTCTCGGGCCATTCGCTGAGCTTGAGGCCGGAGGCGGCGAACACATCGCGAAAGCCGGCGTCCTCCCACTCGCGCGGGTCGTCAAAGCGGTAGAAATCAAAATGGCTGACGAGGCCCAGCGGCAGCTCATAACTCTCCATCACCGCGTAGCTGGGGCTTTTGATGCGGCCCTCTACGCCCAGGGCGCGCAGCAGATGGCGGACCCAGCTGGTCTTGCCGGCGCCCAGGCTGCCATGCAGTTCGATGCTGGCATTCATCAGCGAGGGATGGGTTTGCAGGACGAGCGCCAGCCTTGCGCAAAAAGCCTGGGTGGCGGCCTCATCGGGCCACTGCAGAACGCGGGTTTCTAGAATGCGCAAATGACGCAAGCTCCGAAGGAATTGAAGGAAGACCAAGGCCTGGCCCTGCTGGACCAGTTGCGCGCTTGGGCGCTTGAGTTGGGATTCTCACAGATTGGCGTGGCCGATATCGATTTGTCCCGCGCCGAGCCTGGTTTGCTGGCCTGGCTGGAGGCTGGTTTCCACGGCTCCATGCACTATATGGCGGCGCATGGCCTCAAGCGTGCCCGGCCGGCCGAGCTGGTGCCTGGCACCGTCAGGGTGCTGACGGCGCGCATGGACTATCTGCCACGCGCCAGCAGCGGCGATTGGCAGGCGATTGAATGGGCCGGGCTGAAGAATCCGCAGCACGCACAGCTATCGATTTATGCCCGCGGCCGCGACTATCACAAGGTCTTGCGCGCCCGTTTGCAAAAACTGGCCGAGCGCCTGGCCGAGGCCGTCGGGCCGCTGGGTTACCGCGCCTTCACCGATTCCGCCCCGGTGCTGGAGGTGGAGCTGGCCTCGCGCTCGGGCCTGGGCTGGCGCGGCAGGCACACGTTGACGCTGCACCGCGAGGCCGGCTCGATGTTCTTCCTGGGCGAAATCTATCTGGACCTGCCCTTGCCGCTGAGCGAGCCCGTCACGGCGCATTGCGGCCAGTGCCGCGCCTGCCTGGACATCTGCCCCACCCAGGCCATCGTCGCGCCCTATCGGGTGGATGCACGGCGCTGCGTGTCCTATCTGACCATCGAGCATGAGGGCCCTATTCCGCTGGAGCTGCGGCCGCTGATGGGCAATCGCATCTATGGCTGTGACGACTGCCAGCTGATCTGCCCCTGGAACAAGTTTGCGAAAAAGGCTTTGCTGCCCGATTTCGACGTCAGGCCAGCACTGGCCGCCGCCAGCCTGATGCAGCTCTGGGCCTGGGACGAGGCGACGTTTCTGCGCCAGACCGAGGGCTCGGCGATACGCCGCATCGGCCACGCGCGCTGGCAGCGCAATCTGGCCGTGGCCCTGGGCAATGCCTTGCGGGTGCAAGACTCGGCCGAGATCCGTGCCGCCCTGCAAGCCCAGCGCGCGGGCGCCTCGGAGCTGCTGGCCGAGCACATCGACTGGGCGTTAGCCCGCTCCCCGGAGCCGCCCTGAAGGCCTTATCGTTGCTTGCACTTTCACCCTGGAGTCTTGCCATGGCCTACGGACGCATCTGCATGATCAAAACCCTGCTGTTGGGCTTGGTGGCTTGGGGCCCCGCCGGGGCCTGGGCGCAGCAGCCCTATCCGAGCAAGCCGGTTCGTCTGGTCGTGCCTTTTGCGCCGGGTGGCACGACGGACATCGTGGCCCGGGTGCTGGCCGAGCGCATGCATCTGGCCCTGGGCCAGACGGTGGTGGTGGAGAACAAGGCCGGTGGCGGCGGCCTGATCGGCGCCAATGACACGGCCAAGTCCGCGCCCGATGGCTATTCCCTGGGCATGGCCACGGTCTCGACCACGGCAGCCAATCCGGCCATCAATGCCAAGATCCCCTACAACCCCATCACCGATTTCACCCCCATCATCAATCTGGCGGCCACGCCCAATGTGATCGCGGTCCACCCCTCGTTTCCGGCGCGCGATTACAAGGGCTTTGTGGCCGAGCTGAAGAAAAACCCGGGCAAGTACAGCTACGCCAGCTCGGGCACCGGCGGCATCGGCCATCTGCAGATGGAGCTGTACAAAAGCCTGGCCGGGGTCTTCGTGCTGCACATCCCTTACCGCGGCGCCGGCCCGGCGCTGAACGACACGGTGGCCGGCCAGGTGCCGATGATTTTTGACAATCTGCCCTCGGCCCTGCCTTTCATCAAGGACGGCCGCCTGATCCCCATCGTCGTGGCCGCGCCGCAGCGCCTGGCCCAGCTGCCCAATGTGCCGACCTTCAAGGAAGTCGGGCTGGCGCCGGTCAACCGCATGGCTTACTACGGCCTCTACGGCCCCAAGGGCTTGCCCAGGGAGGTGGTGGACAAGATCCACAATGCGGCGCGCAAGACCTTGGAAATCCCCGAGGTCAAAAAACGCATCGAGGACACCGGCTCCCTGATCGTTGCCAACAGCCCGGAACAGTTTGCGGCCCAGATCAAGGCCGAATTCGATGTCTACAAATCCGTCGTCCAACAACAAAAACTCAAGCTCGATTGATGCGGCGGAGCGCCTGGCCCACTCGCAGCCACGCCAGCAAAGCCAGCAGCTGATCGACCAATTTGTCGAGGCGCTGTGGCTGGAAGATGGCTTGGCCCGCAACACCCTGGAGGCCTATGGGCGCGATCTAGGCTTGCTGGCCGATTGGCTGGCGCTTGAGGCCGAGCGCAATCTGGACCAATGCAGCGAGGACGATCTGGAGGCCTACGCGTGCAGCCGCTTTGAGGGCGGCAAGACCACCAGCGCCAACCGCCGCCTGAGCGTGTTCAAGCGCTTTTTCCGCTGGGCCTTGCGGGAGCAGCGCATCCAGCAAGACCCGAGCCTGCGGCTGGCGAACTCCAAAGCCCAGCCGCGCAATATCAAGCTGCTCAGTCAGGCCCAGGTCGAGGCCTTGCTGAATGCACCCGATACCGACACTGCCCTGGGCCTGCGCGACCGCGCCATGCTGGAGCTGATGTATGCCAGCGGCTTGCGGGTGACGGAGCTGGTGACCCTCAAAAGCGTGCATGTGGGCTTCAAGGAAACGGTCTTGCGCATCACCGGCAAGGGCTCGAAAGAGCGGCTCGTGCCCTTTGGCGAGATCGCCCATGGCTGGCTGATGCGCTATTTGCAGCAGGCGCGCGGCGAGTTGCTCAAAGGCATGCGCTGCGATGAGCTCTTCGTCACGGTGCGTGGCGAGTGCATGACGCGCCAGATGTTCTGGACCCTGGTGAAAAAGCATGCGCTGGCGGCCGGCATCAGCAGCCCGCTCTCGCCCCATACCTTGCGCCATGCTTTTGCCACCCATCTGCTCAACCATGGCGCCGATCTGCGGGTGGTGCAGCTGCTGTTGGGGCATGCCGATCTGTCCACCACCCAGATCTACACCCATGTGGCGCGCGAGCGTCTCAAGGCCATCCACGCGGCTCACCACCCCCGTGCCTGAGTTTTCGGCCTTGTTTTCCGGACCAAGTGGGGGCGGGCGCGCGACAATCGCGCCCCATGGACCATAGCTTTCTCTCCGCCTTCATCCTGCTTTTGCTGGTTTTGGACCCGCTGGGCAGCCTCCCCATCTTCATCCCCATCATGCGCGCCGTGCCCGAGAAGCGCCGCCGCTGGGTGGCTTTCCGCGAGGTGGGCATCGCCTTTGTCGTGCTGTTTGCCTTTATGTTCCTGGGCGACAGCTTTTTGCGCGTCATGCATCTGTCCGAGCGCTCGCTGGAGGTGGCCGGCGGCGTGATCCTGCTGATCATCGCCATCCGCATGATCTTCGGCACCTCCAGCGAGTCGGCCTACGGCCTGGAGCCGGGCCGCGAGCCGCTGATCTTCCCGCTGGCCGTGCCCTTGCTGGCGGGGCCCTCGGCCATGGCCACGGTGTTGCTGCTGGCCTCGCGCCAGCCCGAGCGCATCCTGGAGTGGATTGCCGCGCTGACGGCCGCCATGCTGGTCTCCGGCCTGATGCTGTTGATGGCCGACCGCATCCGCCGCTTGCTGGGCGACTCGGTGATCTCCGCGCTGGAGAAGCTGATGGGCCTGGTGCTGACCGCCATCGCGGTGGAGATGTGCCTAGCCGGCCTGAAGCGCTACTTCATCGGCGGGCTTTGAGCTTGCGCGGGCTGGAAAACTTATCCACCCACTTCCACCTTGCCTCGGCCCACCTCGGTGGGCTTTTTTTCGTCTGTGCGCCGCGCGATTCCGCTGCAAGAGCACCGATCAAGAGGAGGGCAGCGGCTGGATTTTTGGCCTTGCCAGCAAAATTCCACGATACGAAACGGTGATTCCACATCGTGATTTCATCTGATGCTGCGCTGCGACATTTTTTCTCATTATGGTGAATGACATTTCATGATCAGAAATTTTGTTTTTAAGTTGTTGATTTGCATGAATATTAAATTGAGTCTTATATAAGACATAAGTCTTCACAAGACTTGGAGAGAGGGCTAATCTTGAGTCACAGCGCCGGAACACGGAAGCCGTAGAAACAAGCCCAGACGCGCTGTTTCAACAGCCCGGAGTTCGCCCCAGCCGGCGCGCCTGTTTTGCAGAAAGTTTGCTTGCCGTTTTTTGATTGCCTGATTGATTGATTGATTGATTGATCGCTTCTTTCCTTTCCTCTCTCTACCCTTGCAGGAGTACACACCATGACAACGAATCTGAGCCGTGAACAGCAAATCGCCGCCCTCGAGAAAGACTGGGCCGAGAACCCCCGTTGGAAGGGCATCAAGCGCGGCTACACGGCCGCCGACGTGGTGCGCCTGCGCGGCTCGCTGAAGGTCGAGCACACCCTGGCCCAGCGCGGCGCCGAGAAGCTGTGGAACCTGGTCAACACCGAGCCCTTCGTCAACTCTCTGGGCGCGCTGACCGGCAACCAGGCCATGCAGCAGGTCAAGGCCGGCCTGAAGGCCATCTATCTGTCCGGCTGGCAGGTGGCGGGCGACGCCAATAGCAATGGCGAGATGTACCCCGACCAGTCCCTGTACTCGGTGGACTCGGTGCCCAAGGTCGTCAAAAAGATCAACGCCACCTTCGCCCGTGCCGACCAGATCCAGTGGAGCGAGGGCAAGAACGACATCGACTACTTCGCCCCCATCGTGGCCGATGCCGAAGCCGGTTTCGGCGGCGTGCTGAACGCCTTCGAGCTGATGAAGGCCATGATCGAAGCCGGCGCCGCCGGCGTCCACTTCGAGGACCAACTGGCCGCCGCCAAGAAGTGCGGCCATATGGGTGGCAAGGTGCTGGTGCCCACCCGCGAGGCCGTGGCCAAGCTGGTGGCGGCCCGTCTGGCGGCCGATGTGATGGGCACGCCCACCGTCTTGCTGGCCCGCACCGATGCCGAGGCCGGCGACCTGGTCACCAGCGATATCGACGACAACGACAAGCCCTTCTGCACCGGCGAGCGCACCGTCGAAGGCTTCTTCCGCACCCGCAACGGCCTGGAGCAAGCCATCAGCCGCGGCCTGGCCTATGCCGAGTACGCCGACATGATCTGGTGCGAAACCGGCAAGCCCGACCTGGCCTTCGCCAAGGCCTTTGCCGACGCCATCCATGCCAAGTTCCCCGGCAAGCTGCTGGCTTACAACTGCTCGCCCTCCTTCAACTGGAAGAAGAACCTGGATGACGCGACGATCGCCAAGTTCCAGCGCGAGCTGGGCGCCATGGGCTACAAATTCCAGTTCATCACCCTGGCCGGCTTCCACAGCCTGAACTACTCGATGTTCAACCTGGCCTACGGCTATGCCCGCAACAATATGAGCGCCTTCGTGGAGCTGCAGGAAGCCGAGTTCGCCGCCGCCGAGCGTGGCTTCACGGCCGTCAAGCACCAGCGCGAGGTGGGTACGGGTTACTTCGACGCCGTCACCACCACCATCGAGCGCGAAGCCTCCACCGCCGCGCTGAAGGGCTCGACCGAGGACGAGCAGTTCTTTGACGCCAAGCATGGTTGAGGACGTGGACCCGGGCTGCCCGGGCTTGTGAGCAGAGCCGGCCTCCACCAGAGGCCGGTTTTGTTGTGCCCTCCATGACGGCCATGGGTTCATGGCGTGTTGTCAGGACCGTGAAGCCGTCAAGACCTTTGTGCGCATCCAGACGGCGAAACGCTTGGCCGCATTGGGCGGGGCCGCAGCTGATATGCCGGAGATTCCCCGCCGCCGAGATGACATGCCGCGATCGATGAAAGAGGTGCTGGTTGACACCTCGGTGTGGGTTGACCACTTCCGGCGACACAGCGAGCGCCTGTACGGCCTGGGTTGCGGACGGATGGACATGCAACTGCTCGCCTCCACCCTGATGACACCGGGCGCCGAGTTGTGGACCCTGGACAAGCTCAGTGCCAGGTTCATCGGCCCTTGCTGCAGGCCTTGCTCAGCGCCGCCAACTGGAGCGGTCCCTGGGGAGATCGCCATTGGGATCGTTGGCTTCGACCGAAGCGCCGTCCTTGAGCCTGTCCACATACACCACCACATTGCTCCCGCCGGCATGAACCTGGCTGGGAAACAAGATGCCCTTGTGTCCCTGGGCCAGCACCATATCGCCAAGCACCCAGGTGGGCGGTTCAATTCGTCCAGCGACAGATACAGCGCGGCGACACCTTCGCGGTTGAAGCGTCCGCCCTTGCGTGCAGCACCGGCGCCACTGGTGGGTCGGCTCGCCCACTGCGGCACATGCGCGCGAAACAGCGGCGTGCCGGGAGGCAGGTCGCAAAGAATCATCCGGTGAAACCGGCGCTGACGGACTCCAGATAGTCCACCGCATCATCCGTGCGACCTTCCTGCACCAACTGCAACAAGGTCTTGTGGCGAAACACCGGGATGGGCTCGTTCTTGACCATGAAGAAGGCTCGTGCGGTATCCGGCTGCAGCGTCCTGGCGGCCGACAGCACCCGCACCAGATCTCGCAGCGCCGCCTGCAGCCGCGGCAATTCGGGGTGGGTGCGCAAGGTGTTGCGATGCACCCCGGCCAGCGAGGCCAGATCCTGGTACTGCAGGCCGAGCGCATCGGCGAGGTAGGTGGCTGAGAAGCGGGAGGTGCCCGCTTCGCGTGCCGCTTCAAGCACTTCCGCGAAGGCCGTGGTGTCCATGGGTCACTCCCGAAGGCAGGCGGTTGGTAGGCACATTTTGTGCACTGTGCATGCATGGTGCCAAGCCATGTGAAAAAATGGGGTCGGAGTCAATTAATTGACTCCGACCCCAAACTATTCACAGCAGCGGAATCAGATCCTGGTACCGCTGGCCCAGCGCATCGGCGAGCTGGGTGATGGAGAGGCGGGCGGCGCCCGCCTCGCGTGCCGCTCAGAACTGGTAGCGCAGGCTGGCCGTTAGCGCACGTTTGACGCCGGGCCAGTACACGCCCCATGCGTAGCTGCCTTGTTCCTGGTCGAACAGATTGCTGCCGTTCAGCGCCAAGCGCCAGGGGCCGCTCGTGTAATGCAGCGTGGCATCGACCAGGGTGATGCTGCGATTGCTCACCGAGTTCTTGTCGTCGCCATAGAAGCCCTCCCGGTAGCGCGCGCCGGCACCGAAGCCCAGGCCGCTCAGCTCACCGCTCTGGATTGTGTAATCCAGCCAGACCGATGCCAGGTGCCGGGACACGCCGACCGGGCGCTTGCCGATCAGGCCAGGGTTGCTGTCGCGGGTGGTCGCTACATTGTTGAACGAATACTGGGCCGTCAGATCAAGCCCGTTAACCAGCGAAGCCTTGGCCTCCAGTTCCAGGCCGCGCGTGCATATCTCGCCGCGCTGGTGGCCCGCAAAGGTTACCGGGTCGTAGCTGACGACATGGGTCTTGCTCAGCTCGTACACCGCCGCCGTCAGCAGAGTGCGGGCGCCGGATGGCTGGTATTTGACGCCCAGCTCGACCTGCTGCCCCCGGGTGGGCTTGAAGGGCTCGCCCTGGCCGTCCTTTCCGGTCGTGGGCAGGAAGGACTCGGAATAGCTGAGATACGGCGCCAGCCCCGAGCTGGCGAGGTAGCTCAGCCCGGCGCGGCCGGTGAAGGCCTGATCGTTGGCACCGGTCTTTTCGCCGTTCAGGCGGTTGTTTTGCCGGCTCTTCACCCAGTCTTGCCTGCCACCCAAGGTAAGCTGCCAATGCGGGCCGAATTTGATCTGGTCTTGCAGGTAGAGACCGGCCAGATGTTGGATCTCGCTGTAATCACTGCTGCGCTCCGCGGCACCCGGCCGGCTGACGCCGACGCCATAGACCGGTTTGTGAATATCGAGGCTGGGCGCCTTGGGCGAGTAGGTATTCTCCACGTCGGAGTGGCTGCGCAGCCCATCGACACCGACGAGCAGGTGATGCTCGACGGCGCCGGTGACAAAGCTGCCTAGCAAACGCGTGTCCACTGCGGTGGAGCGTAGCAACTCATCAACCAGTACATTGGTGCGGGGCAATATGCCGCTGACCGGGTCGGCCCGGCCGTAGGCGGACAGGGTGGTGTGATCCGGGATGGCTTGGGAGGCGGTGCGCAGATCCTGTTGCAAGCGCCAGCCGGAATCGAAGCGGTGCTCGAGTTTGTAGCCGATGCCCCATTGTTTTTGTTCGAAATGGGTGTAGCCGGGTTCGTCGGTCAGCACGCCGCTACGGCCTCCTTGATCGTAGACATACTCAGCAAAGTTCCCTGGACTGCGGTGTTGCAAATAGCTGCCGTGCAGGGTCAGGCGGGTGGCCGGGGAGAGCAGCCAGGTCAGCGACGGCGCCAGGTATTGGCGACTGGCACCCAAGGGCTTGAAACCAGGGAAATCGTGTTGAGAATTGCGCTCCTGGCTGAGGCCGACAAATCGCCACAGCAGGCGCCCCTCGGCATCGGCGCTGCCACCGAGGTCGATGCCAAGCTGGCGCAAGGCATTGCCGCCAAGCTGCAGTTCCACCTCGTTCACCGCCTGCTGCCGGGGTAGCTTGCTGACCCAGTTGACCAAGCCGCCAACATCGCCTTGGCCGAACAGCACCGAGGACGGCCCACGCAGCACCTCGACCCGCTCCAGGCCGTAGGATTCGCTTGAGCCGAATGTCCAGCCACTCGGGGAACTCGGCAGGCGCAGCCCGTCGAGGTAGGAGGCTGGGTCGAACCCGCGGATTGTGGCGTACTGGTAGGGACGGTCGTCGATACCCCAGGGTTCGGTCTGCACCCCGGCCGTGTAGCGCAAGGCCTCGCGCGTGCTAAGAAAGCCATGCGATTCGATCTCATCGCGGCCTATGACCGACAGCGATTGGGGAATTTCCAGCAGCGTGCTGTCCGTCTTGGTTGCCGTGGCGCTGCGCGTGGCCACAAAGCCCAGCACCGGCCCGGTCGCCGTCTCGCGCTCCACCTTGGCCTTGGCCCGCACCACCGGCAGCGTGGCCTCTTCCAGAGTCAGGGCTGCTTTTTGCAGCGTGTAGCTGCCGTCGCTACGCAGCACCAGGCTGAGGCCGCTGCCGGCCAGCAGCCGGGTGGCGGCTTCGCGAGCGCTGAAACGGCCCTGCAGAGGCGGGCTGCGCAGGCCTTCGGTGAGCGCGGGCTCGAAGGACAGGGCAATGCCCGCCTGGACGGCAAAGCCGGCCAGCGTGCGCCCCAACGGGCCGGCGGGCAGTTCATAACTTTGCACCGCCACGGCATCCAGGGGCTGCGGACTGGCCGCCCGGGCGGCCGGGCTGGCGCCCAGGGCGGCGACCAAGGCCATGCCCAGCAGTGCCAGTTGCACGGCCTGGGCGAGGGGGTTCAAGACAGGGGCGGCATAAAGGGCAGGGGGCTGGGGCCGCGAAGAGGCAAAAGGCATGGGATGGCTGCTTTCGGTCAAGGAAGAAGGGAATGAATGAGAGGTCTCATCCCCTTGCCAGCCGAGAACGAAAAAAGTGTCAGCCTTTGCGATCAATCCTGGCCGGGTAGCTAAATAGGGGCCTGTGGAAGGCTTAAATTAATAGCACTTAGTGCTATAAAATGCAGGGCATGGCGATTTACAAAACCCGCTGGTTCGACCGCTGGTCGCGCAAGCAGGGCTTGGCGCCCTCAAGCCTCTGTGCGGCTGTGCGTGAAATGCTGGACGGTTTGTTCGATGCAGACCTCGGCGGCGGTCTGTTCAAGAAGCGGGTGGCGCGCCCTGGACAAGGGAAGAGCAGTGGTTTCCGCACCTTGGTCGCCACCAACAAGGGTGATCGCTGGGTCTTTGTTTATGGCTTCGCGAAAAATGAGCGCAGCAATATCGACAAGGACGAGGAGGCCGCGTTGAAGGCGATGGCGGCACATCTGCTGTCGCTGACCGGGCCAGCGCTTGCGAAGGCCGAACAGGCGGGTGAATTGATTGAGGTGTTCTGTGATGCGTAAGACCAAATCTGCCATTCTCGAAGCCATGCACGAGACGGCGCGGGGCCTGCATGAGGCGGGTGCGATGGACAGGATCACGCTGCGCGAGTTTGACCGGCTGTGCCTGCCGCCAATCGAGCCGCTGCGGCCGGAGGAGATCAAGAAGATTCGCGAGGCCTCGCAGGTCAGCCAGGCTGTTTTTGCCCGGCTTCTGAACACCAGCCTGTCTACCGTCCAGAAGTGGGAGATCGGACAAAAGCGACCCACGGGCACGGCCTTGAAGCTGCTGCGGCTGGTCCAGGAACGAGGTCTGGCGATCGTCGTTTAGCGGCTGCGCCACTAGCGCGCCGCCAAGCTCACCCACAGCCCGCGCAGCCGCAGCTTGGCCTCGACCGGGTAGGTGGAGACCAGCATGGTTAGCGCGCGGTCGGTGGCCTGGCTGTCGCCGACGGGGAAGGCGCCCGAGACGGGCAGGCCGGCGATGGCTGGCTCGCAGTGGATGATGCCGCGGCGGTAACGCGCCAGCTCGGCGGCCAGCACGGCCAGCGGCATCTTGTCGGCCAGCAGCATGCCGCGTGTCCAGGCCGTGCTGGCCGCGTCGAGGTGGCTGACGGGGCCGACGGCCTGGGCGCTGAACGTCGCCTGTTCGCCCGCTTTCAGCAACTGCGGGGCGCCGCTCAAGGGTTCGATGCGCACCATGCCTTCCAGCACCGTCAGCTGTGTGCGGCCATTGGCGATGCGCACGCCAAAGCGCGTGCCCAGGGCCTGCATGCGGCCCTGCGACGTGGCAACGCGAAAGGGTGCGGTTTGTGTTGCGGTTTCCACCAGAATCTGGCCGGCACGCAGTTGCAGCAGGCGCTGGGTGGCGTCATAACGCACATCGACGGCGGTGGCCGTGTCCAGCCTGAGGCGGCTGCCATCGGCCAGCAGCAGCTCGCGGCCTTCGCCAGCGGCGCTGCGGTGCTCGGCCGCCCAGCCATGGTCCTCGGCCAGCCGCCAGCCGGCCCAGCCGCCGGGCAGCACCAGCAGCAGCGCGGCGAGCTTGGCCAGCGCAGCGCGGCGGCCCACCTTGGCTGGCCGGTTCAGCGCAGGCATGGCCAGGCCGGGGGGCAGGGAGCCCAGCTTGTCGAGCAGGGCCTGGGCGCGCGCCCAGGCGCGGGCATGCTCGGGGCTGCGCTGGCGCCAGCGCTCGCAGGCGGCGCGGTCGGCATCGCTGGCGTCATCGGCAGCCAGGCGGCTCAGCCAATCGGCGGCTTCATCGAGGATGCGGGGCGGGATGGCATTGCCGCTCATGTTTCGACCAGCTCCAGGCATTGCCGGAAGGCCAGCTTCATATGGCGCTTGACGGTGGATAGCGAGACGCCCAGCTGCTGCGCGATGTCTTCATAGCCCAGGCCCTCGATCTGCGAGAGCAGGAAGGTGCGCCGGACCTGTGCCGGCAGCGCGTCCAGCATGGCGTCTACCGCATGCAGGGTTTCGAGGATGAGGGCGCGCTGCTCTTCCGACGGGGCCAGCGGCTCGGGCAGCAGGGCCAGCGCCTCCAGATAGGCACGCTCCAGCGCCTGGCGCCGGTACCAGTTGATCAGCAAGCCCTTGGCGACCGTGCTCAGATAGGCGCGCGGCTCTTCGATGATGGCCGGGGTACCCGTTGCGAGCAGGCGAACAAAAGTATCCTGTGCCAGATCGGCCGCCCGGTGGCTGCAGCCCAGCTTCCTGCGCAGGAAGCCCAACAACCAGCCGTGGTGCTCGCTGCAAAGGAGATGAATTTGGCCGTGAAGCGGGGCGGTATGGGTGGTCACGGGAAGATGCAGCGGGCTGGGCAAGGAGCAAATGAGAATAATTCTCACTATAACGCTGCATCTAAGCGGACCCCGTCGGAAACCGAAGAGCCCGGCATCACCGGGCTCTTTTCATTGGCGGTCAGCGGGCCATCAAGCCTTGGCTTGGCGGCGGCGCGAAACCCAGGCCAGCAAGCCCAGGCCGGCGCCCATCAAGGCATAGCTTTCGGGCTCGGGCACGGCGACTACATTGCCGGGGCCGGTGATGGTGTCGGTGTAGGCGCCAAAATGATTATTGCCAAAGCCGGTGGTCACCAGGATGTACTGCGTCCCTGAGCTCAGGTTGGTCGTGAACGCGGACGAACCAACACTCGGCGAATCATCGTTGGCGATGACCGCATTGGACAAGGCCGCAGCGGGATTGAAGCTGGTGTGGTACAGGATCAGGAAGTTGTCCCAGGTGGGCGAGGCCAGGCTGGTGAAGCTGTAGCTGCCTGAGGTGTCGACGCTGAAGGAAAAGGTCTGGTAATGCACGGCCGTGCCCACGCCCGACAAGGAGCCGAGCCCCTGCACGGGCCGGTTGAAGGTGGGGGCGCCGGTGGTGTCGCCGGTCATCGTATAGGTGGCCGCCTGGACATGGCCGGTGATCGCCAGCAGGCTGAAAGTCGCCGTAGCCGCGAGCAGACGAAATGGTGTACGCAATGCCATAACAAAACTCCCATCGGTTGCGAAGCGATCGCCGACATTGACTTTCATCTTCGACGACTTGAATTTATCGGCCCAGCTTGCGCTCGGCTCATGGCCCCCCCACGTTTGAATCCTAGGAAAATCCCGCAGCTCAAGCGGAGCGATCAGAGCGACTGTTCGAGCAAGGTTTGGTAGTCCGCCCGCGTCGCCAGGCGCGGATTGCTCTTGTGGCAGTGGTCGGCCATGGCGCCGTCGATGATGCGCTCGAACAGCTCTGGCCCCACGCCCAGGGCGGCCAGGCCGCTGGGCAGGCCCAGTGCGGCGTTCAGCGTGCGAATGGCCTGTGCAATCGCCTCGCCGTCGGCGCCGCAGCCGCTCAGGCCCATGGCATGGGCCATGCGGGCCAGGCGGTCTTCGGCCGCCATGCTGGGCGCGGCGGCATTGAAGCGCACGACGGCCGGCAGGAAGAGGGCGTTCAGCGTGCCGTGATGCAGGCGCGGGTTGAGGCCGCCCAGGCTGTGGCTGAGCGAATGCACGCAGCCCAGGCCTTTCTGAAAAGCCATGGCGCCCTGCATGCTGCAACTCATCATCTGCCAGCGGGCCTCGCGGTCCTGGCCATCGCGGGTGGCGCGCAGGATATGGGCCCAGCCGCGGCGCAGGCCGTCCAGGGCGATGCCGTCGGCGGGTGGGTTCACGGCGGCCGACATAAAGGTCTCCATGCAATGGGCGATGGCGTCCATGCCGGTGGCCGCCGTCAGGCCGGGTGGCAGGCCCAGGGTCAGGGCGGGGTCGCAGAGGGCCAGCTTGGGCATCAGCTCCCAGCTGTGGAAGCCCAGCTTGCGGCCATCGTCGACGATCAGGATGGCGCCGCGCGCTACCTCGCTGCCGGTGCCGGCCGTGGTGGGCACGGCCACCATGGGCAGCACGTTGGAGCTGATCAGGCCGCTGCCGCCCTCGATGGTGGCATAGCGCCGCAACGGGCCTTCGTGGGTGGCGGCCAGGGCCACGCCCTTGGCCAGGTCCATGCTGGAGCCGCCGCCTATGGCCACCAGGCCATCGCAGTGCTCGCGCTGGCATAGCGCCACCGCCTCGCGCACGGCCGCCTCGGTGGGGTTGGCGGGTGTGGCGTCGAAGACCGGCGGGCGCGGCGTCAGCCAGCCGGCCATGGCTTGGTCCAGCACACCGGCGGCGCGCACGCCGGCGTCGCTGATGATCAGCGGCCGCAACATGCCCAGACGCAGGCATTCCTGGGGCAGCAGGGCGCTGGCGCCGAAGTCCAAATGGATCTGGGTCAGGTACTGGATCATGGCCATGCTTTGTGCTTTCAAGGCTCTGGCAAACTGCCGGGCTGGCTTGCCGACCTGTGCGAGCGTAGTGGATGGAGAGCATTCTTGGGTAGCAGCTTGTTGACACCGCGCATGGCCGGTGTGTTGGAACGGATACAGCGGGCGCATCGCCGCCCCTTCCACAGCCTGAGCCCCAGCGAGGCGCGCATCGCCTATTTGATGGGTGCCGAGATCCTGGACCTGCCGCGCGCCCCCCTGGCCCGGGTGGAGGATGTGCAGATCCCCGGCCCGGCCGGCCCGCTGCCGGCGCGCCTCTACGCCAGTTCGGCAGAGCGCCTGCCGGTGCTGCTTTATCTGCACGGCGGAGGCTTCACCATAGGCAGCATCGAGACCCACGACAGCCTGTGCCGGCAACTGGCCTTGCGCAGCGGCGTGGCGGTGGTGTCGCTGGATTACCGGCTGGCGCCCGAGCACCCCTTCCCGGCGGCGGTGGACGATAGCTGGGCCGCCATGCGCTGGCTGGCCGAGCAGGGCGGTCAGTGGGGGCTGGACGCTAGCCGCCTGGCCGTGGGTGGCGATAGCGCGGGCGGCACGCTGGCGGCGGTGGCGGCCCTGCATGCGCGCGATATCCAGCTGCCCCTGGCCCTGCAATTGCTGATCACCCCCGGCACCGGCGCCCATGCCGACACGCCCTCGCACAAGCTGTTTGCCAACGGCTTCTTGCTGGAGGCGGCGTCTATAGCCTGGTTCTTCAACCACTACATTCCCAGAAACCACCGGCGTGACTGGCGTTTCGCCCCGCAGGAGGCGGCCGAGCACAGCGATCTGGCGCCCGCCTTCTTGCTGCTGGCCGAATGCGATCCGCTGGTGGACGAGGGTATTGTTTACGCCGATACCCTGCGCGCCAGCGGTAATACTGTGAGCCTGGAACTGGTGCGTGGCGTCACGCACGATTTCATCAAAATGGGCCGCGCCATTCCCGAGGCTTTGACTGCCTTGGACGATTGCGCAAAGGCCCTCAAGGAGGCTCTCAAACCATGACCGAGAAAAAAGGCCTGCGCCGGCAGGACTTCCGCTTTGCCGAGCGCCTGCGCGTGCGCTGGGTCGAGGTCGATGCCCAGCAAATCGTCTTCAACGGCCATTACCTGAGTTATTTCGACACCGCCGCCAGCGCCTACTGGCGCGCCATGGCCATGCCTTATGCCGAGACCATGGCGGAGCTGGGCGGCGATCTATTCGTGCGCAAGTCCACGCTGGAGTACCTGGGTTCGGCGCGTTATGACGAGTTGCTGGACGTCGCCATCCGCTGCGAGCGCATCGGCAACAGCTCCATCCAGATGAGGGCCGCCGTCTTCCGCGGCGAGCAGTTGCTGGTGCATGGCGAGCTGATTTATGTTTTTGCCGATGGCAAGACTCAGAGCCCCAAGCCGGTGCCGCTGGAACTGCGCAAGCTGCTGGAGGGTTTTGAGGCGGGCGAGTCTGTCGTCGAGGTCCGGCTGGGCCCGTGGAGCGATCTGGGTCCGCATGCCCGCGCCATCCGTCAGGAAGTCTTTGTGCAAGAGCAGCAGATCCCCGCCGAGATGGAATGGGACGCCGCCGATGAAAGCTGCTTGCACGCCGTCGCCTTCAACCGTTTTGGCAAGGCCCTGGCTACCGGTCGTTTGCTGGAACATGTGCCCGGCGTCGCCAAGGTCGGCCGCATGGCCGTGCTGCGCAATATGCGCGGCAGCCGGGTGGGCCGCGAGGTGCTGGAGGCCTTGCTGCAGCGCGGCCGCGAGATGGGCTATCGCGAGATCATCCTGCACGCGCAGATCTCGGCCGCGGGCTTTTACACCCGCGCCGGTTTTGTGCAGCGCGGCCCCGTCTTTGAAGAGGCCGGCATCGGCCATGTGGAGATGGTCAGGCGCTTGTGAGCGGGCTCAGCGGCACAAATCTTTCGATATGCCGCTGACCACCCTGAACAAAGGGCGCCAGGGCCGTGGCCAAGGCGGCCTCGGTCTGCTCGGCCCGCGGCCCCGTGTGGATCTCCATCCAGGTCTCCAGGGCTGTTGCCGGATCCTCATCCTGCCGCAGCAGCAGGCGTGGCCGGGGCTCGCTCAGGCCTTGGCAGGCGGCTGCAAACGCGGCCAGGGCCGCCTGCCGCTGCGCGCCGGCGAGCTTGTAGTAGACGTAGAGCTCCACCTCGGCCGGCTCGCTCAAACCTCGGAATTGAGCGGGATGGCGTAGGGCAGGGCGCGGGCCTGCAGGGCCGGGCCGTCGGCCGCGCCCAGATGCAGGCTGCCGGACTCCAGCGCGGCGATCTTGACCTCGGCCAGCAAGAGGCCCTGGCCCTCGCGCTGGGCCGCGGCGGCGACCAGGCCGGCGGGTTGCTCGGGGTCCTCGCTGTGGAAGATTTCCTGGCCGATCTGGGCCGCACCCGCCAGCTCAAACAGATGGGTGCGGCGCTTCAGCGTGCCGCGGTACTGGCTGCGGGCGACGATCTCCTGGCCGGGGTAGCAGCCTTTTTTGAAGTTCACGCCCTCCAGCAGTTCCAGATTCAGCATCTGCGGCACAAAGGCCTCGCTGGTGGCGGCGCGCACCCAGGCCAGGCCGGCCTGCACCTCCTGCCATTGCCAGTCGGCGGCCGACAACTCGGGCAGGGCCGGGGCGGCGGCCTCGGGGGCTTGGGCCAGCAAAAAGCGCGGCAGGGCGCCGGCCTCGCTCGTGCCGTCCGGCAGGCGCACAACGGTGGCGCCGGCGGCCGTGACCTGGCGGCCCCAGCGCTGGGCGGGTGCGGCCTCGGCCAGCCAGGCCTGGGCGGCCGCGCCGCTCAAGCCCCACAGGCTTTGCTCGGCCGTGGCGTCGCGCAGCTTGCATTTGGCGCGCAGCACAAACATGGACAGGCGCTTCAGAATGCCGGGCAGCAGCTCCAGCGGCAGGGCCAGATCGATGCTCTCGGGGCCGTTTTTCCAGGCGATCAGCGTGGCCAGCAAGCGGCCCTTGGCGGTGCAGAAACCGGCCAGGCGGGCCTGGCCCGGGCCCAGCAGCTCAAAGTCCTGGGTCAGCTGGCCGTGCAGGAATTTGGCGGCCTCCGGCCCTTCGGCGCGGATCAGGCCCCAGTCCGTCAGACGCAGGGCGCCGGAAATAGTCGTGGTGTTGGGAGTTGAAGTGCTCATGACCTGATTATCATCAGCGCCCGATTCCACCCGGACTCGGAAGGGCAAAGAATTGGGATTTGAGGGCTTTGAGGATTGGGAATGAAGAAACAGCGCGGCAGATCCCTGCTCGGCGGCTTGCTGCTGTGGGTCTTGGTGTTGGCGGTCCTGGCGGCGGCCGCCGCGGCAGGTGCTGCCTGGTGGTGGTTGCAGGCGCCGCTGCGCCTGGGCGCGTCGGCGGTGGAGTTGTCGGTGGAGGCCGGCACGCCGCCGCGCGAGGTGGCCCAGGCCTGGGTCAACGCCGGGGTGCAGGAGGACGCCCGCCTGCTCTACCAATGGTTCCGCTGGTCCGGCCAGTCGCGCCAGATCCGCGCCGGCAGCTATGAGATCCATCAGGGTGCCACGCCACGCGATCTGCTGGCCAAGATGGTGCGTGGCGACGAGGTGCTGGAGCAGCTGCGCCTGATCGAGGGCTGGAGCTTCCGCCAGGTGCGCGCCGCCCTGGCCAGGCAGCCCGCGCTCAAGCCCAGCACGGCTGCGATGAGCGATGCCGAGTTGATGGCCGCCATCGGCGCACCGGGCCTGGCGCCCGAGGGCCGCTTCTTCCCCGACACCTATGCGTACAGCAAGGGCGTTAGCGATGTGACCGTGCTCAGGCGCGCCTTCAAGGCCATGAATACCCAGCTGGACATTGCCTGGCAAGGCCGCAGCGAGGGCCTGCCGCTGAAGTCGCCCGAGGAGGCGCTGATCCTCGCCTCCATCATCGAGAAGGAAACCGGCACGGCGGCCGACCGCGGTCTGGTGGCCTCGGTCTTCATCAACCGGCTCAAGATCGGCATGCCTTTGCAGACCGACCCGACCGTCATCTACGGCCTGGGCGCCAGTTTCGACGGCAATCTGCGCAAGCGCGATCTGCAGGCCGACACCCCCTTCAACACCTATACCCGCGGCGGCTTGCCGCCCACGCCCATCGCCATGCCGGGCAAGGCCTCTTTGCAGGCGGCCCTGCATCCGGCGCGCAGCAAGGCCCTGTACTTTGTGGCGCGTGGCGATGGCAGCAGCCAGTTCAGCGAAGATCTCGCCGCGCATAATCGCGCGGTCAACAAATACCAGCGCGGTGGCCAGTGAGCAGTAGCAGCAGATTCATCACCTTTGAAGGCATAGACGGAGCCGGCAAGTCCACCCATATCGCCAGCGTGAGCCAACGCCTGCGCGAGCGCGGCGCCGAGGTCCTGAACACCCGCGAGCCCGGCGGCACGCCGCTGGCCGAGTCCCTGCGCGCCCTGTTCCTGCACAGCAGCATGGACGGGCTGACCGAGGCCTTGCTGGTTTTCGCTGGCCGCCGTGACCATCTGCGCCAGGTGATTGTGCCGGCGCTGGCGGCCGGCAAGACCGTGGTCTGCGACCGCTTCACCGATGCCAGCTTTGCCTACCAGGGCGCCGGGCGTGGTATGGACCTGGCCGTGCTCGCGACGCTGGAGCAATGGGTACAGGAAGGCCGCCAACCCGACCTGACCTTCTGGTTCGACCTGCCCGCCGAAGTGGCCGCCCAGCGCCGCGCCGCCGCCCGCGAGGCCGACCGTTTCGAGCAGCAAGACCTGGAATTCTTCGAGCGCGTGCGCGCCGGCTATGCCGCCCGCGCCGCCGCCGCCCCGCAGCGCTTTGCCCGCATCGATGCCAGCCTCAGCGTGGCCGAGGTGGCGGCCCAGATCGCCGCCCATCTGGAGGCGCGCGGATGCTAGGCCCCGATCAAAAGCTACCCCTGCCCTGGCTGGCTCAGCCCCTGAGCCAGGCGCTGGCGACGGCGCGCTCCCACGCCCTGGTCGTGCAGGGGCCGGCCGGTGTGGGCCAGTTCGATCTGGCCCTGCTGCTGGCCCAGGCTTATTTGTGCGAAGCGCCGCTGCAAGACCCCGAGCGCCCGCGCTGGGCCTGCGGCAATTGCGCCAGCTGCCATCTCTTCCAGTCCCACACCCACCCCGACTTTCTGCTGCTCTTGCCCGATGCCTTGCGCGAACCCCTGGGCTGGGCGCAGGAGAGCGAGACGCCGGCCAAGGAAAGCAAGAGCAAGCCCAGCCGTGAGATCAAGATCGAGGCGGTGCGCGGCATGCTGGGCTTTGCTCAGGCGACTTCGGCGCGGGGCCGGGCCAAGGTGGTGGTGGTTTACCCGGCCGAGGCGCTCAACACGGTGGCGGCCAACGCCCTGCTCAAGACCCTGGAGGAACCGGCCGGGCTCTTGCGCTTTGTGCTGGCCAGCAGCGAGCCCGCCGCCTTGCTGCCCACCATACGCAGCCGCTGCCAGCCTTTGCCCCTGGGCCTGCCCGCGCATGCGCCCAGCCTGCAGTGGCTGAAGGAGCAGGGCGTGGAAGGTGCCGAGGTCTTGCTGGCCGCTGCCGGTGGCCGGCCACAAGAAGCGCGTGACTGGTTTGAGGCCGGTCTGCGCGCGGCCGCCTGGCAGCAACTGCCGCAACGCCTGGCGCGTGGCGAGGCGGCGGCCTTGTCGGACTGGTCGCAGCCCCGCGCCATCGACGCCTTGCAGCGCCTTTGCCATGATTTGTTGCGCGTGGCGCACGGCGCTGCACCCAGTTTCTTCCCGGCGGCCAGCCTGCCGGCTCCGAAACTGGCCGCGCCCTTGCAGGCCTGGGAGGCCGCCTTGCGCCGCGCCGCCCGCCATGCCGAACACCCCTTGAATGCCGGCTTGCTGATGGAGTCCTTGTTCGCGCAAGGCCAGCAAGCCTTGCGCGAGGCTTCCAATCGGCAGAGCCAGGAAGTTCAGCGTCGAAACGGATAGTTATTGCTTGAGCAGCGGCGCGCCTTTTTTGAGAAAGGGCTCAAGCAGGGCCAGCCAGCTATCGTCCAGAATGACGAATTCTTCTTCGCAGCCCTCGCGCCGGTCTTGTGTGAAGCCAGCTTTTTTAGCGAGCCAGGCATAAGGCCCAGGATCGCTGCCATAGACTTGGCACAGCATGCTGTAGTGACGTTGAATGTCTAGGCTGTGGGCATCGAAGTAGTCTTCTTTTTCCGGCGTGGTGTCACGGCTCTCGATTTCATACAAGTCGGCCGCGCTGATGGCCAACTCGCGCCCTTTGGGGTACAGGCGGATCAAGGCGACGACGGCCAAGCCATCGGCAGCGTCTTCTTCCTTGCCCACAATGGGCAAACCGTAGGCGTCAATGAGGGCATGAGCCAGTTCATGGAATAAGACGGCGGTGATCGCATGCTGGATCGCCTCTTTACGACTCACGCCTGGGCGCTGATAGCGTGCTTTGGAAAAATTGTCGTCGACTTCTTGGATGAAGCCATAAGGCATGTGGATCGTGCTGGCCTCAGGGTCGTAGTGCGGGCCATCCTCGCCGCCAAAGTGCAGCGTTAGCGCCCGCTCCAATACAAAGTTATCTTTTACATGCTGCGCAAATTGATCGATCGTGCGAGCGTCTTTCATGGCCTGCAGGGCGGCCTTGTCTTCAGCATTTCTAGGCGGGTCGATCACCACCTGCATGCTGAGTTTATTGGGTTTGCTGGGTTGTGCGACCCCGCTCAGGGGCAGAAAAAAGCACAGACTGCAGACAAACGAATTTAATAATTTATTCATTCTCTTCCGAGTTATCTTTTTTATCAGAAAATCTTAACCTAGCAATTTTTGCCTGGCGAGAGAGTCTCCAGCGAATCGGAAAATTGCGCAAGGCGGCTTGCTGCTGCCGAGCGCGGAAGCAAATGGGCTTGCCCAGCCTGGCTACACTCGGACCCATGAGCGAATCCAAACCTCCTATTGCTCCGACCACTCCTCCCGCGCCCGCCCTTGTCGGGGGCGCGCGGCCCAGCGTGATCCAACTGGTGTTCCGCGAAAAGGGCGCGCTCTACGCGGCCTATATGCCGGTGTTTGCCGATGGCGGCCTGTTTGTGCCCACCACAAGGGATTACCGCCTGGGCGAGGACGTCTATCTGCTGCTGGCCTTGCCCGAGGACACCCAGCGCTACCCGGTGGCCGGCAAGGTGGCTTGGCTGACGCCACCCAATGCCTCGGGTGGCCGCACCCAGGGCATAGGCGTGCGTTTCCCGGCCGACGAGAAGAGCCGCCTGATCAAGCTGAGGATAGAAGAAATTCTGGGCACCCTGATCGCCTCGTCCAAGCCCACCCAGACCATTTGACCGGCGCCGCCACATTGGCGCCCCAGGCCTCTTGCATGTTCATTGATTCCCATTGCCATCTGAGCTTTCCCGAGCTCAAAGCCCGCTTGCCGCAAATCCTGGCCGAGATGAGCCAGGCCCAGGTGGAGCAGGCCATCTGCATCTGCACCACGATGGAGGAGTTCCCCGAGGTCCATGGCCTGGCCCTGGCTCACCCGCAGCTCTGGGCCTCGGTCGGCGTACACCCCGACAACGAGGACGTCCACGAACCCACGGTCGAAGAGTTGGTGCAGGCGGCCCAGGGCGAAAAAATCGTCGCCATCGGCGAGACCGGCCTGGACTATTACCGGCTGAATGGCCGCAGCATGGCCGATATGGAATGGCAGCGCGAGCGCTTCCGCAGCCATATCCGCGCCGCCAAGCGGGTGGCCAAGCCCCTGGTCATCCATACCCGCAGCAGCGCGGCCGACACCTTGAGGGTGCTGGACGAGGAGGGCGGTGAGCAGGCCGGCGGCGTCTTCCATTGCTTCACCGAGACGGTGGAGATCGCGCTGGCCGCGATCGAGCGGGGCTTTTACGTCTCCTTCTCCGGCATCCTGAGTTTTCGCAATGCGCAGGACTTGCGCGATGTGGCCGCGGCCCTGCCGCTGGAGCGCCTGCTGATCGAGACCGACAGCCCCTATCTGGCCCCCGTGCCCCATCGCGGCCGGACCAACAGCCCCGCCTATGTGCCCCATGTGGCCACGGCCCTGGCCCAGGTCAAGGGTGTCAGCGTGGAAGAGTTGGCCGCCCAGACCACGGCCAATTGCCGGCGCTTGTTCGGCCTGAGCTGAGTACGGAGGGCCTTGCCATGCAGTCGCGTCGTTATGTCCTGCTTTTGCTGACGTTGACGGCCCTGCCTCTGAGCGGGCGGGCGGCGGACATCGACGATCTGCTGATGGCGGCCGAGATGGACGACGGCCGCAGCGTGCTCAAGCTGCTGCTGCGCGGCGTCGACCCGAATGCCCTCGACGCGCGCGGCCGCCAGGCCCTGGCCACGGCGATGAAGGAAGATTCGGAGCGTGCCTTCGATGCCTTGCTGAGCCATCCCGGCCTGGAGATCAAGGCCCGCAATGCCAAGGGCGAGACACCGCTGATGCTGGCCGCCATCAAGGGCCGGCTGGACTGGGTCAAGAAGCTGGTGGCCAAGGGCGCCGAGATCAATCAAAGCGGCTGGACCCCGCTGCACTACGCCTGCAGCGGGCCCGACAACGGCGTGGCCCAGTGGCTGATCTCACAAGGCGCCGACATCGAGGCCCGCGCGCCCAATGGCACGACGCCGTTGATGATGGCCGCCGGCTACGGCGCCCTGGACCTGACGCCGCTGCTGATCAAGGCCGGTGCGCTGCTCACGCCCCGCAATGCCCAGGGCCTGAGTGCCGAAGATTTCGCCCGCCGCGCTGGTCGCGAGCGGCCGCAAAAACAGCTGGCCGAAGCCGCCGCACGCTGACAAAAACCTGCGCCAGCAACAGCAATCGCCTAGGACTTTGCCTGACAAAGCCTTTGGCAGCGGGCCGACTACGCCAAGGCCATCGCCCTGCCTACATTGTTTACATCTTGTTTTGTAAACCCCTGAGGAGAGTGAATATGTTGAGCCCGGCACTAGTCAGTCCCTTCGCCATGCTCTTGAACCCCGAGAGCGTGATTCAAGCCATGGTGCATTCGGAGCGCCTGGCCCATCTGCACAGCCGCGTCTACCGCCCGCTGGACAAGCCCCTGATCCCCAAGGGCTTGGCGGTGGATCTGGCCGAGTTCGACCATCTGGTGGACGAGGCCGTCGAGCTGCTGGAGGCCCTGGACGAGGACGCTGCCGAGGGCGACGCGCCCCTGGTCTGCTGAATCAGGCCTGCTCTTTCTGAATGGCCCGCACGATGCGCGATCTGGCCTTGGCGTGGGCGATGAACTCGGGCGCCTGCGCCGAGCGTTTGAGCCAGTCGAAGAAGCGTTGCACCGCGTAGCGGCTGGAGCTGGCATCGCGGCAATTGGCCAGCAAGATCAGCTGAACCCGCTGCACCGGGTCCAGCACATAGACACCAAAGCCGGTGCTGACCACCGTGGCATCGGGGAAGCCCAGCATATCGGTGGCCTGCTTCTCGGTCACGCCGCGGTGGCAGGCGATCAGATGCACCGGGCCATGGAATTTCAGCGCCTTGCCGAGCGGGGTCTTTGGCCGCTCGGCCTCGTCCACCTGCAGGACCTTGTGGTCGCTCAAAAAAGGCCGGCCCACCATCTCGCGCGCGGCCGCCGTCGTCATCGGCGCAGGGATGGCATGCACCGTCATCAGCAAGACCTGAGTCTCGAACTGCAGGAGCAGCCTGAGCCCACCGGCATTGAACTCGCCTAGCGAGCGGGGGCTGGTCGACGCAAAGCGCTCCAGCAAGGCCTGGCCGACCGTTTTTTCCATTTCCCGCTTGCGCTCTGCAAAGCTCATCCGACTCCAGGCCAGGGCCTGGCCCAGGGCATAGCTGCTTTTGCGCAATTGGCTGCTGCCCTCGCGTGCCAGCAGGGCTACCGCTTCGGCCACGGTCTGTTTCAACTTGGCCAAGGCGTTGGTATCGTCTGTGGCGGCTGGGCCGTTGAAGCTCAGCTCCTGTCGAACGAATTCCTGAAAACGCCGGTCGGTGGCCTCGCCGCATTCGGCTGCTAGCGGCAGGTTCAGCATGAAGACCCGGTCGCGCCCCGTTTGCAAGGCGGTGCTGAGTTCGGCATGGCAGATACCCAACTCGCCCCCGTCGCCGCCCTCGGCGCACCAGCCGGCGTCGCCGTTGTATAGCGCGATGACGATCTGGGCTTGGCGCACAGCCTTCATGCATTCGTCCCAGACGTCCAGGGTGGCCGGCTTGGCAGGCTCTTGCTCATTGATCCAGCATTCGAACAAGGGCTGGCCCAATAAATGGGCGGCGTCCAATTCGTCTTTGATGCTCTGGCGCAGCCGATCCAGGGGGAAGGTCTCGCCCGCCTCGGTCTGATAAGGCTTGCAGCGGCTGGAAATCATCACCCTCAGCTTGTCCGTGCTCATGCGCGCTCCTTTTTGCGAAGTGCAGGCATCTTATTGAGCTTCGGCCTGCTTATTCCTGATGGCGGCAGCGAGCTTGGCGAAGGCGGGCATCATGTCGGCCCAGGTCTGGGCATCAAAGCTGGGCGCTTGGCACAGCGGCGCGGGTTTGAAGGCCTGCAACTCCACGCCCTTGCAAGCCAGGACCACCGCATTGGAGCCCTCGCTGTCCTTGAGGGACAAGACCTTGTCGGCGCCAAAGCTGCGCTCGATGCGAGCCAGATGGGCGTCGAAGTGGCGGTGGCCGGCGTGGAGATTGGCCACCATCAGGCCTTCATCGTCCAGCGCCGCAAGGCAATCATCGTAAAAACGCTGCGAACACAGGGCCGGTGGCTGGCCCTGATCATCGAAACCATCCACCAACAAGACATCTTGGGGGCAGGGTGGCTGGCGGACGAACTCGGCGCCATCGGCCTGATGGACGGTGAAGCGCTCGTCATCCGCGGGCACCTCAAATGCCTCGCGCAGGGCGATGACATGGGGATTGATCTCCAGCACCTGGATCCGCGTCTGCGGCAGAAAGCGGTGGCAAAACTTGGCCATGGAGCCGCCGCCCAGGCCAATCATCGCCAGTGTGGCGGGCGCCGGCTTCAGCAGCAGGAAGGCCATCATGGCCCGCGTGTACTCCAGTTCCAGCGCAAAAGGCCGCGCCGTCTGCATGCGGCTCTGGATCTCGTGGATGGAGAAGTGCAAGGCCTTGAGCCCATGGGCCTCGTACACATAGGGTTTGACGTGCAAGGCGCTGTCGGCTGAGTCGGGCATGGCTGTTTTCCGGTATTTGCTGCGCCCAAATCCTGGCTTGTGCGGAGCAAACACTCATTGTAGGCAGGCGGCTTATCGCGGCGTCCAGCCGGCCTTGTGGGCGCCGGCGGTGGCATCGTGGCGGCTGTCGTCCTCGGCGTGCACATAGGTGTTGGTGGTCGAAATATTGGCGTGGCCCAGGTTGTCGCGCACCACTTTCAGGTCCACCTGATTGCTCAGGTGGCTGCCCGCCGTGTGGCGCATCCAGTGGGTCGAGGCTTGCTCGATATGGGCGGCGGCCGCCGCGGCCTCGGGTGTACCGCTGAGGCGCAGCCGTGCCGCCGTGGCTTCCATGACGGATTTGACGATCTCGTGCACGGCCGTCCTGGCCATGGCCTTGGGCGGGCCGATCAAGGGCAGCAGCAGAGGCGTGGTTTCATCGTGGGCGGCGAGGGGGCTCAGGCCTCTGGAGCGGCGGTAGTCCATCAACTCCTTGACCAATTCGGTGGTGGCCGGGATCAGCCGGGTTTTTTCGCCCTTGCCGGTCACCTCCATCCACCAGCGGTCCTTGCCATCGGCGCCGGGGCGGCAGAAAAAACCCGCCATCCGCCCATCGCAAACCTCGCTGACCCGCAGCCCGCCGATATAGAGCAGGGAAAACAACCAGCGCACCCGCGCCGCATGGGCGCGCTGTCTCTCGGTTTCCTGGGGCAGGGACTCGATGGTGATGCGCACCTGCGCCCATTGGTCCATGGACAGAAAACGGGTGACACGCGGCGAGCGCTGCTTGGTCTTGCGCCGTGCCAGGGCGAGGGGATTGCCCGCCAGATAGCCGGCGGCCACCAGCCAGCTGAACAAGCTATTGATGATGGAGAGCGCCTGGCGCACGCTTTGCGGGCTCAAGGGTCCGGCAAAAGGGCGCCACAGCGGCGAGCTGCGCGCCGGCTTCTGCCCGGGCGCCATCACCCAGATATGCGCAGGGTAGGGGTCGGCCAGAAAGTGCTGGTAGGCCAGCATGTCTTCATGCCGCAGGCTGGAGAGGGCGGTCTCGCGCTGCATCACGCACCACAGCAGCAGGCGCTCGGACTCCTTGCGATAGCTGCTCAGCGTTGCCGGCGAATCGGCAAACCGGGCCAGCCAGGCCAGGATGGCCGATCGGTCGTCCCGCGCATCGATTTGCATGGGGCCGCTGCCGCGGTTCAGGCCCTGGCTGCCGTCCAGGGCGGAAGAGGGCTTCAGGGCTTCGAGAGAGACGATTTCTGACACTGGATGGATTCCAAAGAGGACTTTTTGCCGATTCTGGACATTATGATAATTATGTCCAAAGACTAATCTGAATATCTTTGAATTATACTTTTTACGTTGTAATATTTATCAATGAGCACAGAAACAGAGATCCAGGCCGAGGTCGAGGCCCTGAAAGCCCGATTCAGCGAAACCAAGGCCCTGTACCGCGAGGTTTGCGCCTTGCTGTTCTTTCGCCACGGCATCGCACCCACGGCCTCCAAGCTCTACCAGTACGTGCGCAAAGGCTCGATGAGCGTGCCGGCCGAGGCCCTGGCCAGGTTTTGGGAGGAGTTGAGGGGCAAGGCCAAGGTGCAGATCGACCATCCCGATCTGCCGGAGGCCCTCAAGCAAGCCGCAGCCGATGCGGTGCAGACGCTCTGGACCCAGGCGACGGACTTGGCCCGCGAGGAATTGGCGGCGTTGCGGCTGGAGGCGCAGGCCAGCGCCGATCAGGCCCTGGCGGACTTGGCGCGGCAAGAGGCCAGCAATCAAGGTCTGCAAGCCCAGATCCTTGAGTCGCGTACCGCCGCGTCAGATTTGCGGGCGGAACATAGGCAGCTCAATGATGAGTTGCAGAGCGAAAGGCGCTCGCACGCCGCCAGCCTGGCGCGCGCCGATGAGTTGCAGCGTCAGGTGAATGAGTTGCTGTTCCAGCAAGAGCGCGTTCGCGCCGATTTCGCGGCCGAACTGGAAAAAAGCCGTACAGCCGTCCAAGCCAGCGAAGAACGCGCCCTGGGCTCCGAGCGCCGCGCCTTGCTGGAGATAGACCGCGAGCGCGTCGCCCGCGCCAACGCCGAAAAACAGCTGGAAGCCTTGCGTGCCAAACAGCTTGAGGCTGAACGACACACCCAGGCCAGGGCTCTGGACCTGGCCGCCCAGCATTCCCGCATCAGCACCGAGTTTGAGGCCGCGCAACTCAGCCTCGGCCGGCTACAGGCCAACTTTGCGGAGCAAACCCAGCAATTGCTGCTGTCCCAGGAGCAAGCCACGCAGTTCAAGAGCGAAGCGCAAACCCTGCGCGCCTTGCTGGAGCAGTTCAAGCCCGTTCCAGCGCCTGCACCCAGTCCCAAGTCCGGCAGAACCAAACGCGGGCAGGCTTGACGCTGAGTGATGACGGTGATGCGTTCGAACTCTTGTGGGCGGTGACGGCGCCTTCTTTTGTTTTTCTGTGATTTTACATAATACACATTGTCGAACTTTCAAGGAGACGGAGAAAACCGCCTCCTAAGCTCAGCGATGAGCCCCGCTCGGCTTGCCCGAAGTCCCCATCCCCGAGGCCAGCAGCAACGCAAATCCTGTTCCGGCAAGCAACCCGACCAACATCCCGGCATAACCGAAACGGTCCAGCAATACGCCGGCGGCAAACGGCACCAGCGTACGCGCAAGAACAAAGAGGCTGGATTGCAGGCCGTAGTCCAGCGCGGCAAGTCCCGGACGAATATGGAACATCATGGCGCCGAACACCAGCCCGGCGCTTGCGCCCATCGCCACCGCAACCATCAGTGCGGCCAGCATGAAGACAGGCGCTGACGTCGCCAAGACCGTGGCCGCGAGCAAGACGCTCAATGCGATCACATTGAACACGGCAAAGCCCGGCAAGGTCCTGGCCAGCCCCAGGACGCGCGTCAGGTAGGCACCCGCTAGGCTGGAGACCGCCCCGACCAAACCGCCGGCAAGGCCCACGAGCATCGCGATCCGCTGCGGCTCGAAGCCCTGATCGAGCAGCAAGGGCTTCAGATAGACCCAGGCGGCCCCCACAAAGGGGAAGTAGCACAGCATCAGCAAGCACCAGCGCCGACGCTGCGGCAGGCCAAAGTAGCCGATCCACTCCCGCCACCCTGCTTTCACTGCCACGGGGACGGGTGCCCGCCCTGCCCGCTTCGCCGGCAAGGCAAATATCAGTGCAGCGCCCAACACCACGGGGGCGGTCAGCGCCATGAAGGTGCCGGCCCAGCCAAAACGCCCATGGATCAAGAGTGCGAGGCCGCCGCCCACGATGGCGCCCAGCGAGGTCGCGGCCGACCGAATGGCGCCGGCGCGAACACGCTCAGATTCCGGCAGGATTTCAATGGCGAGCGCATTGGTCGGCACATCGACCCAGGTTCCCAGCAGATTGACCGCCATGGCCAGGCCAAACAGCAGCCAGCGCGGGCTGTGCGCCAGATCATGGAGCGCGAGCAAAGCCAGCGCTGCGGCATAGGCCAAGCCCAGCAGGGCGGCCCAGTTGCGGTAATTGGCCTGGCCCAGACGGAGGCGTTCGATGGGCAGGGCCAGCACGAATTTCAGCATGGCCGGCAAGCCGGCCAACTGCAGCAAGCCGATCGAGGTGCCACTCCAACCCTGCTGGCGCAGCAGCAGCGGCAGCCCGAGGTACAGATAGATGAGCGGCGCCGACAACGCCAGGTGGAGCCAAGCCAGAACCAAGTGCTGCGGCCACCACGATGCAGCCCCGCGCTGTGCGCTGACGCTCATGGGCGCCTGCCGATATAGACCCAGGCTGGCGCCATCGGGAAGCACGCCGGCTCCAGCGCATCGACCGGCTCAAAGCCTGCATCGATCATGGCGCTTGCGAGCTCGCCCTGCTCCGGCAGATACCGACCTCGCATCCGCATCGGCGTGTAAAAAGGCAGCACCCGTGCGCATATTTCGGCATCCTCGCGCTGCTCGGCATGCGCCAGAAGCAGTCGCCCGCCCGGCTTCAATGCCTGGAACATCTTGCGCAACACGGCGTCGATGTCTTGCACGAAGTGCAGCACGGATGAGCACCAGATCAGATCGTAGCCACTGCCTATCGGGTCCCGGTCAAGATTGGCGCCCAGCGTGGCGATGCGGGACGACAGCCCTGCTTCATCGATATTCGCTTGCGCGATCTGGGCCGCCTCTGGCAGATCGCAGACCGTGCCCTGCCAGGCGGCATAGGTCGTGGCCAGGGCAATGGCCACGAGGCCGGGGCCGCCGCCAAGATCGAGAAAACGGCAGCATGCCGGAAGAGCGGGCAGATTGCGCAGCAGTTGCAAAGCGGCCGGCACGGTCACGGCGCGTTGCTCCTGGGCAATCTGCGCCTGGGCGGCGCGGGCCCAGGCCGCTGGATTCGCCGGCTCGGCCGGCGGCGCCGCCTCGGCTTGCGCAATGAAATCGCCCATCTGCCCGGCAAAGCCGCGCAGAAAGCCGGCACGGTACAGCCAGGCCTGCGAGCAGTCCTCGGCGGAGGCCGGTGAAAAAAACCGCCGCGCCAGGGGCGAAGCGACGTACATCGTGGCGTAAGCGCCCATGGGCCGAATGCGCGAGAGCATGCCCATGCTCCACAGCAGCTCCAGCCAAACGGCGGTGTTACGCGGATGCAATGCAAATCTTTCGGCCACCTCGTCGATCGTTGCGTGATGTTCCAGCGCATTCAGCAAACCCTTCGCGAGTGCCAGCTCCAAGGCCTGCGTCTGGATGGGGGCTGCAACCAATTGCCAGAATGGCTGCAGCGCATGGTCTTCTTTGAAGTTCATCGTCATCAGAATGTTCCTTGTCCTTGTTTCAGGCTCGCCCTCACTGGCGCCAGCTCAGCCGTGCGCCCAACTCACGCGGCGGGCTGAATACCGTCACGAAACCGTTCTGGTAGCCCACGGCGTCGTAGCGTTTGTTGGCAGCGTTGTTCGCGTAGGCCGCGAACTCCCATGCGCCTCGCGCATAGCCGCCGAGAAGGTTCAGCAAACCATGGCCCTGGCGTGCGTAGCGGTTCGCGGCGTCGAGATAGACCTTGCCCATGCCCACCAAGCCCGCCTGCGCATACCAGCCCGAAGGCGCCTCGTAGCGCAGGCCGATGTGGCCACTCCAATCGGGAGCGAAGGGATTGTGTTTGCCGGCATAGTCGGCGGCAGCGTCGCGGAAGCGCTCGAAACGGGTGTGGTTCCAGCTCAGCCCGCTCTTGATCTGCCAGCCGCCGCCGGGCAGATAGTCAAGCTCCAGCTCCAGGCCCTTGGACCGTGCCGCCGCGGCGCTGGTGATATAGGCCAGGCCGGGCGCGGGCATCTGCATGACCTGCATATCACGGACCTCCATCAGGTAAGCCGCGAGGGAGTGGCGCAACCGTCGGTCGGCCGCCCTGCCCTTGATGCCCACCTCGTAGGACCAGACCTTCTCGGGCTCGTAAGGCAGGTAATGCACGGCCGGCGAAAGCACGTTGAAGCCCCCGGCGCGCACGCCACGGCTTGCGCTGAGATACCACTGCTGATCGCGGGCGAAGCGGGACTGCAGCGCGAGCCTGGGCGAGACCTGGGTCCAGCCGGCCTGCCGCCGCGCATCGCCCTCTGGCAGGATCTCCACCGTGTTGCGTTCGACGCGGGCGCCGGCCGACAGGGACCACGCCGAGCTCAAAGGCTGGTTCCAGTTCGTGAACAAGGCGAAGGTATTCCCCTGCCTGGCCACCCGCAGATCGCTGGCGCCCATCGGTGACTTCGCCAGATTGTGTAAAGCGTCGTCCTGCCGATCGGCGTAGATGCCGGCCAGCCAGTCGGCCGTGCCAAGCCGCCCTTCCAGCCTCAGCTCCTGCGATAGATTGCGCAGATGATGGTCGCGGCCGATATGCAGCAGGTCGGCCGGCCTGAAGTCGGTGTCTTGTTGCACGCGGTCAAGCAAGGCGCTGTAGGCGGTGATCGCCTGCAAGCGCAAGCCCGCAGCCAAGCCCTGCGTGGCATTGAGCGACAAGGTCTGGCCGCGCGAGCGATTCCAGCTCGGCGTGCCCGAGGCGACCTGGGCCCGCGACGACGCAGGGCTGCCCCAGAGTGCTGCACCGTCGTCGTACTGCTGCCGCGTGTAGCGCAGTACCAGCTCGGTCGCCGCCGTTGGTGTCCAGCGCAGGCCCAGATTGAGGTGCAGCTGCTCGCGCTCGTCCTCCCGCCGCCCGGTATACAGATTGTCGATAAAGCCCTGTTGCCCGGACCAGCCTCCGGCGATGCTGGCCGCCAGCGTGTCCGGAAGCAGTGCGCGGCCGAGCGAGAAGCGCAGCCATCGCTTGTTACGGCTGCCGGCCTCCGCGGACATGCTGGCTCGCGGCGCACCGTCCATCGGCAGGCTATGGACCGCAATCACGCCCGCCTCCGCATTGCGCCCATACAGCGTCGACTGCGGCCCGCGCAAGACCTCGATCCGGTCGAGGTCGAGAAAGTCGTATTCAAAGCCCTGCGCCGTCAACATCGGCACACCGTCCACCAATAGCAGGGCGGCGGTCGAGAAGCTGCTGAAATTGGCCGTCAGGCCGCGCATCACCGGTGCGTTCAGGCCGGCCTGCCCAAAGGGTTGGAAGGACAAGCCGGGAACGCGCCCCTCCAGCTGCGCCAGGCTGGAGAAGCCCGCCCGCTCGCTCTCCTGGCCCTCAAGTACGGTGAGACTGGCCGGCACCTTCTCCAAGGCTTGCACCAGCTTCTCGGCACGCACCGTCACCGCCGGCAGCGCGGCCGTTGGCGGCCCCGCCTCCGCAGCCCCGGCCGAGCTGCACACACCCAAGGCAGCGCCGCAGGCGCCGGCCAGCAGATGGCGCCGTAGCAGCCCCAGCCACAGCCGCCGCGCAGGTGTCCGTAAGGCGAGGCGCTGCTCGCCACATATTGCATCGTTCATAGGAATTTGCCGTCGATGAAGCAGCTTTGCTGCCGATTGACGAGCACTCTAATTCCTGTATGAGAATGATTATCATTTGATATTTATGCATTCCGGATTGTTTCGTATGCATTCCGGTTGGGAGGATTCCATGAGCTATCGACTCTCGAGCACCGACCTCATCAGCACGAAGGAGCACGGCGGCTTGGCTTGGGAGCGCTCCCGCATCCCCGCCGAACTCGGCATCGGATATGCCGACCGCCTGCGCCTGGACGAGGGCCTGACCCTGGCCATCTCCCGCTACCGGCCGCAACGGGATCTGCTGGAGGAAAGTGTGATCGAACGCGACACGCCTTCGCTGACCGTCACGATCGCGCTGGCCGGCGCCTCCAGCTACCAAAGCTCGGCCGGCGCCGTGCTCGACTTCCTGGCGGGCCACACCACGGTGACCGCCGCGCGCGCGACGCGCGGCCTGCGGCGTTACCGGGCCGGGGACGATGTATGCCAGCTGCGGCTGATTGTGGACACCGTGGCACTAAGGCGGTATTCGCTGGAAGCGCTGGCTCTTGCGCCCGCACAGAGCGCCGGAAGCGCTTGCCAGGTGTTTCATGGCGCCAGCAAGCCGGTGCTCAGCCGTCTCGCGCAGAGGCTGCTGCAAGGCCATGCCAGGCCAGACGCTTCTTTGCTGGAGATTCAGATCGCCGCGCTCAGCCTGCTGGCGGAGCAAGGCCGCTGCATGGCGCCGCCCGCCAAGCCAGCGGCCTGGCGGCCGGACGAGTACCGCCGCATCTGCGCGGCCCGCGAGCTCATTCACCAGCATTTCGACCAGGCGCTGACGGTGGCTTGGCTGTGCGCGCAAGTCGGCAGCAACGAGTTCACATTGAAACAAGGCTTTCGCGAGCTGTTCGGCAGCACACCGTATCGCATGCTGACGGAGGTGCGCATGCAAGCCGCGCTGGACCTGCTGGCTGCAGGCGAGCGTGTGTCCAGCGTCGCTTACCGGACGGGCTTCCAGCATCCGTCCAACTTCAGCGCGGCATTCCGGCGCTATTTCGGCTATGCGCCCAAGTCGGTGCCAGATCGCAGCGTCGAATAGCGGCGGGTCGCCCGTGGCGGCACGGAAATTGCGGGCCTCGCCCTGCCATGCCCAAACCACCACCTTCACCCTTGCGCGTTCTGCTGATCAATGATGGCGCCCACCACCTCCAGCTGATCCAGCAGGAGCTGGCCCGCCAAGGCTGCGAGGTAGTGGGCGTGATCGAGCAGGCCACGCTGATCCACGATTGCGTGCTGCGCCTGCGGCCCGATGTGGTCATCGTGGACAGCAACTCGCCCTCCCGCGACACGCTGGAGAATCTCGCCGCGCTGAATGAAGCAAGCCCCAAACCGGTGGTGGTGTTTGCCGAGGACGGCAGCGACGCACCCATGCGTGGGGCCTTGAAGGCAGGCGTCAGCGCCTATGTGGTCGCCGGACTGCAGCCGCAGCGGCTGGCCGCGGTGATGCAGCTTGCCATTGCCCGCTTCGAGCAAGACCTGGCCCTGCGGCAGAAGCTGGACCGCAGCGAGGCCCAGTTGGCGGCCCGCAAGCGCATCGAGCGCGCCAAAGGCATTCTGATGGCCGAACTGGGCCTGGACGAAGACGCCGCCTACCAACGCCTGCGCCGCCTGGCCATGGACCGCGGCGCGGCGCTGGCGGAGGTGGCCGAACGCATCATTGAAGCGCAGTCCCTGCTTCGCCCCACATGACTCCGCCGCCGCACCAAGATGGCGCTCAGCCGAGAGGAATTGCGCGCAAAGCGTGCAGGCGGCGGGCAAACAAGGCCTGAACAAGCTGGCACGCATTGTGCTGATACCTGAGCAGGACCCACAAAGGCGTGGGTTAGGGATTGTTGGATCGGGCAAAGGCGTCCGACTCTTTTCGCAGGCCGGCCGGCATGGATTGCCGATCGGCCTGGGGAAGCGTCGAGACGCCTTTTTTCATTTCTGCCGCTGAAATCACAGATTGAGGAGTCGCTTCCATGCGCAAGGTTGCCGAGATCAATAGAGGTTTGATGAGTGAGCAAAGACGCCAATGGGTGGCTGGCGCGGCGAGCGCCGCACTGGGGGCCGCGCTGCCGGGCGGCGCCTGGGCCGCCGGCTCGGACAAGCCGGAGAAGGACGAGGTCCGTATCGGCTTTATTCCACTGACCGATTGCGCCTCGCTGGTGATGGCCTCGGTGCTGGGCTTTGACAAGAAGTACGGCATCAAGATCGTCGCCAGCAAGGAGGCCTCCTGGGCCGGTGTGCGCGACAAGCTGGTCAATGGCGAACTGGACATGGCCCATGCCTTGTACGGCATGGTGTATGGCGTGCATCTGGGCATCGCCGGCCCCAAGAAAGACATGGCCGTCCTGAT
The DNA here is from genome assembly GCF_014204525.1 of Roseateles oligotrophus. GTDB lineage: Bacteria > Pseudomonadota > Gammaproteobacteria > Burkholderiales > Burkholderiaceae_C > Paucibacter_A > Paucibacter_A oligotrophus_A. The sequence continues at coordinate 309,253 of NZ_JACHLP010000005.1, read as the reverse complement.
GACGCTGAACCAGAACGGTCAGGCCATCACCTTGTCAAAAAAGCTGGCAGACAAGGGGGCCGTGGATGGCCCCAGCCTGGCCAAGCTGATGAGCAAGGAAAAGCGGGAATATGTATTCGCGCAGACCTTTCCGACCGGCACCCACGCCATGTGGCTTTACTACTGGCTGGCGGCCCAGGGCATCCATCCCTTGCAGGACAGCAAGGTCATCACCGTGCCCCCGCCCCAGATGGTGGCCAATATGCGGGTGGGCAATATGGACGGCTATTGCGTCGGCGAGCCCTGGAACCACCGCGCCATCATGGACGGCATCGGCATCACCGCGACGACCACGCAAGACATCTGGAGGGACCACCCCGAGAAAGTGCTGGCCAGCAGCGGCGATTTCGCCAAGAAATACCCCAACACGGCCCGCGCCGTCATCATGGCCGTGCTGGAAGCCGGCCGCTGGATAGACGCCAGCCTGCAGAACAAGCTGAAGATGGCCGAGGTGATCGCCGACAAGGCCTATGTCAACACCAGCGTCGACGCCATCAGCCAGCGCATTCTGGGCCGCTACCAGAACGGCCTGGGCAAGACCTGGGACGAGCCCCATGCCATGAAGTTCTTCGCCGATGGCGCGGTCAACTTCCCCTATCTGAGCGATGGCATGTGGTTCCTGACCCAGCACAAGCGCTGGGGCTTGCTGAAGAGCCACCCGGACTATCTGGCCCTGGCCCAGCAGATCAACCAGATCGAGCTCTACAAACAGGCCGCCGCCCAACTCAAGATCGCCGTGCCCAAGGATCCCATGCGCAGCGCCAGGCTGGTCGACGGCACGCTATGGGACGGCAAGGCCCCCGCCGCCTATGCCGACGCTTTCAAACTCAAGGCTTGAACAACAAGGAGCTGTAATGGTCAGTGCCGTGTTCCACTCCCCCCGCGGCGAGGCAGAGGCCCCCTCTTCCTCGCTCTCCCCGCTCTCTCCTCCCTCAGCCACGGCGCCCGCGCAGCCCGCGGCGAATGCCGGCCCGGCCGCCGCACGCTTCGACTGGCAAGGCCTGTGGATGCGCCTGCTGCCTCCGCTGCTCGGCCTGGCCTTGGCGATAGGTTTGTGGGGCCTGTTCACGCAGAAAGGCGGCGCCTTCCCGACGCCGGGGCAGACCTGGGCCTCGGCCCTGCAGCTCTTCGCCGAGCCCTTCTACAGCAAGGGGCCCAATGACCAGGGCATAGGCTGGAACATCCTGGCCTCGCTGCAGCGCGTGGCCCTGGGTTTTGGCCTGGCGGCGGCCGTGGGCATCCCGCTGGGCTTTGTGATCGGGCGCTTCGAGTTCATCGGCCGCATGCTCTCGCCCCTGATCAGCCTGCTCAAACCGGTCTCGCCGCTGGCCTGGCTGCCGATCGGGCTGCTGGTGTTCAAGAGCGCCAATCCGGCCGCCATCTGGACGCTCTTCATCTGCTCCATCTGGCCCATGGTCGTCAACACCGCCGTGGGCGTGCAGCGGGTGCCGCAGGACTATCTCAATGTGGCCCGGGTGCTGCGCCTGAGCGAGTGGAAGCTGATCACCCAGATCTATCTGCCCGCCATCCTGCCCTATGTGCTGACCGGCGTGCGCCTGAGCGTGGGCACGGCTTGGCTGGTGATCGTGGCGGCCGAGATGCTGACCGGCGGCGTAGGCATAGGTTTCTGGGTCTGGGACGAGTGGAACAACCTCAATGTCGCCCACATCATCATCGCCATCTTCGTCATCGGCATCGTCGGCATGGCGCTGGAGCAGGCCCTGGTGAGCCTGGCCGAACGCTTTTCTTTTACGGAGTGAGCTGATGCAAAAGCACAAAGCCTTCATCGATGTGCAGGCGGTCGAGATGGAGTTCAAGACCCGCAAAGCCAGCTTCCACGCCCTGCGCGATATTCATCTGCAGGTCGAGCGCGGCGAGTTCATCACCTTGATCGGCCACTCGGGCTGCGGCAAGTCCACCTTGCTCAATCTGATGGCGGGCCTGCTGCAGGCCAGCAGCGGCGTGCTGCTGTGCGAGGAGCGCGAGATCCATGCCCCCGGCCCGGAGCGCGCCGTGGTGTTCCAGAACCACTCCCTGTTGCCCTGGTTGAGCTGTTTCGACAACGTCTATCTGGGCGTGGAGTCGGTGTTCGGCGCGCAGGAAAGCAGGTCGCAGCTGCGGGCCCGCACCGAGCAGGCCCTGCACTTGGTGGGCATGGCGCATGCCTTGAACAAGAAGCCGGGCGAGATCTCGGGCGGCATGAAGCAGCGCGTGGGCATTGCCCGCGCCCTGGCCATGGAGCCCAAGGTCTTGCTGATGGACGAGCCTTTTGGCGCGCTCGACGCGCTGACGCGCGCCCATCTGCAGGATGCGTTGCTGCAGATCGTGGCGCGCACCCAGAGCACGGTGGTGATGGTGACCCACGATGTGGACGAGGCCGTGCTGCTGAGCGACCGCATCGTGATGATGAGCAATGGCCCCGCCGCGACGATTGGCGAGATCCTCAAGGTCAACCTGCCGCGCCCGCGCGAGCGGGTGGCCCTGGCGGAAGACCCGGGCTATATCGCCGCCCGCAAGGCGGTGATCGATTTCCTCTACACCCGCCATGCGCGGACGGAGCTGGCCGCATGAACACAGACGCAAAGCCCAAACAAAAGCTGGTGCTGATCGGCAATGGCATGGCCGGGGTCCGCGCCCTGGAGGAATTGCTGAAGATCGCGCCCGAGCTCTACGACATCACCGTCTTCGGCGCCGAGCCGCACCCCAATTACAACCGCATCCTGCTCAGCCCCGTGCTGGCCGGCGAGATGCAGATCGAGGACATCATCCTCAACCCCCTGGACTGGTATGCCGGCCACGGCATCACCCTGCACCTGGGCAAGAAAGTGCAGCAGATCGACCGCATCAAGCGCCGCGTCGTGGCCGAGGACGGCACAAAGGCCGACTACGACCGCCTGCTGATCGCCACCGGCTCCAGCCCCTTCATCCTGCCCGTGCCGGGCAAGGAGCTGGACGGCGTGGTGGCCTACCGCGACATCGCCGACACCCAGGCCATGCTGGCCGCCGCCGCGCGCTACCAGCACGCGGTGGTGATAGGCGGCGGCCTGCTGGGCCTGGAGGCCGCTAACGGCCTGATGCTGCGGGGCATGCAGGTGACGGTGGTGCATATCGCGGGCTGGCTGATGGAGCGCCAGCTGGACGATGTGGCCGGCGATATGCTGCGCCAATCCCTGCAGGCGCGCGGCCTGCGCTTCCTGCTGGGCGCGCAGACCGAGGCCCTGATCCCCGACCCGCAAGGCCGCGTGATGGCCGTCCGCTTCAAGGACGGCCAGGAGATCCCCGCCGACCTGGTCGTGATGGCCGCCGGCATACGCCCCAATACCGCGCTGGCCGAAAGCGCCGGCCTGCACTGCAGCCGCGGCATCGTCGTCAGCGACACCTTGCAGACCGTCACCGATCCGCGCATCTACTCGGTGGGCGAATGCGCCGCCCACCGCGGCGTGGCCTACGGCCTGGTGGCGCCGCTGTTCGAGCAGGCCAAGGTCTGCGCCACCCATCTGGCGCAGTTCGGCATCGGCCGCTACGGCGGCTCGCAGACCTCGACCAAGCTCAAGGTGACCGGCATCGACCTGTTCTCGGCGGGTAATTTCATGGGCGGCGAGGGCACCGAGGAGATCGTGCTCAGCGACCCCTTCTCCAAGAGCGGCGGCGTCTACAAAAAGCTGGTGCTGCGCGATGACAGGCTGATCGGCGCCTGCCTCTACGGCGACACGGTGGACGGCAGCTGGTATTTCAAGCTGCTGCGCGAAGGGCGCAAGCTCAGCGATATCCGCGACAAGCTGATGTTCGGCGAATCGAATATCGGCGATGTCGGCCACCAAGGCCATAGCAAGGCGGCCGCCATGGCCGATAGCGACGAGGTCTGCGGCTGCAACGGGGTCAGCAAGGGCAGCATCTGCAAGGCCATCAAGGACAAGGGCTTGTTCACGCTGGAAGAGGTGCGCAAGCACACCAAGGCCAGCGCCTCTTGCGGCTCCTGCACCGGCCTGGTCGAGCAGTTGCTGATGTTCACGGCCGGCGGCGACTACTCCGCCAGCCCGAAGAAAAAGGCTTTGTGCGCCTGCACCGAGCTGAGCCACCAGGATGTGCGCGAGGCCATACGCAAAGAGCATCTGACCCGCCTGCCCCAGCTCTACGAGGCCCTGAGCTGGCGCACGCCCAATGGCTGCCCCAGCTGCCGCCCTGCCCTCAACTACTACCTGCTCTCCACCTGGCCCAAGGAGGCGGTGGACGACCCGCAGTCCCGCCCCATCAACGAGCGGGCCCACGCCAATATCCAGAAGGACGGCACGTACTCGGTGATCCCGCGCATGTGGGGCGGCGAGACCACGGCCGACGAGCTGCGCCGCATCGCCAATGCGGTGGACAAATACAAGATTCCCACCGTCAAGGTCACCGGCGGCCAGCGCATCGACCTGCTGGGCGTCAAGAAGCAAGACCTGCCCCAGGTCTGGGCCGATATCGGCATGCCCTCGGGCCATGCCTATGCCAAGGCCTTGCGCACGGTGAAGACCTGCGTGGGTTCGGAGTGGTGTCGCATGGGCACCCAGGACAGCACCCGCATGGGCAAGGACCTGGAGCGCGCCATGTGGCGCATGTATGCCCCGCACAAGGTCAAGTTCGCCGTCAGCGGCTGCCCGCGCAACTGCGCCGAGGCCGGCATCAAGGACGTGGGCATCATCGGCGTGGACAGCGGCTGGGAGCTTTACATCGGCGGCAACGGCGGCATCAAGACCGAGGTGGCGCAGTTCTTCTGCAAGGTCAAGACGGCCGAGGAGGTGATGGAAATCACCGGCGCCTTCATGCAGCTCTATCGAAGCGAGGGCTGGTATCTGGAACGCACCGTGCACTATCTGGCGCGCGTGGGCATGGACCATGTGAAGGCGCGCGTGCTGGACGACCTGGAAGGCCGCCGCGCCCTCTGGGCCGAACTGCAGTTCGCCCTCTCCGGCGAGCCCGATCCCTGGTTCGAGCACGCCAAGGCGCAGCTGGATCTGCGCCAGTTTGTCCCCGTCTGAAGCAAAGGTGCCCCATGAGCAAGAGCAACTGGCGCCATATCTGCGCCCTCGCCGACATCCCCTTGCTGGGCGCCCGCCGCGTCCAGCGCGCCCGCGGCCCCGATGTGGCCCTGTTCCGCGTCGCCGGCGATCGGGTCTACGCCCTGCTGGACCGCTGCCCGCACAAGGGCGGGCCCTTGAGCCAGGGCCTGGTGTTTGGCGAGGCCGTGGCCTGCCCCCTGCATGGTTGGACCATCGCGCTGGACAGCGGCCAGGCCCTGGCGCCCGACGAGGGCTGTGCGGCCCGCTTCGAGGTCAGGGTCGAGGCCGGCGAGGTCTATCTGGACCAGGCCCAGCTGGACAGCCAGGGCCTAGAGTTCCAGCCCCTGCGCGCCGGGCCCTGCCATGCGTAAGGAAACGGCGTCGACCTGCCCTTACTGCGGGGTGGGCTGCGGCGTGATCATCGAAAGCGAGGCCGGCGAGATCTGCGGCGTGCGCGGCGACCCCGCCCATCCGGCCAACCGGGGCCGGCTGTGCAGCAAGGGCCAGACCCTGCATCTGACCGCCACGCCGCTGATCCGCCGCACGCAGCGCCTCTTGCAGCCCGCCTGGCGGCCCTCGCGCGCCGAGCCGCCGCAGGCGCTGGACTGGCCCACGATGAACCAGCGCCTGGCCGAGCGCCTGGCCGCGCTGCATGCCCAGCATGGCCCGCAAGCCTTCGGCCTCTACATCTCCGGCCAATTGCTGAGCGAGGACTACCACGCCTTCAATAAATTCGCCCGCGGCGTGCTGGGCACGAACAATATCGACAGCAACTCCCGGCTCTGCATGAGCTCCGCCGTGGCCGGCTACAAGCAAAGCCTGGGCGCCGACGCGCCGCCGACCTGCTACGAAGACCTGGACCTGGCCGACTGCATCCTCATCACCGGCGCCAACCCGGCCTGGGCCCACCCCATCCTGTTCCGGCGCCTGGAGGCGGCCAGGCAGCGCAGGCCCGAGCAGAAGCTCATCGTCGTCGACCCGCGCCGCACCGAGACGGCCGAGCTGGCCGATCTGCATCTGCAGATCCTGCCCGGCACCGATGTCATTCTTTGCCACGGGCTTTTGCACGCCTGCATCTGGGAGGGCTGGCTGGACGCCCGTTTCATCGCCGAGCACACCCAGGGCTTTGCCGAGCTCAAAAACCTTGTGCGCGAGCTGCCGCCGCCAGAAGCGGCGCGGCTGTGCGGCATCAAGGAGGCCGATCTGCTGCAGGCGGCGCGCTGGTTTGCGCAGTCGCCGGCCAGCCTGTCGCTGTACTGCCAGGGCCTCAACCAGAGCAGCAGCGGCACGGCCAAGAACAGCGCCCTGATCAATCTGCACCTGGCTTGCGGCCAGATCGCCCGGCCCGGCGCCGGGCCTTTTTCGCTCACCGGCCAGCCCAATGCCATGGGCGGGCGCGAGGTGGGCGGCATGGCCACGCTGCTGCCCGGCCACCGCGACCCGGGCTCGGCCCAGGACCGCGCCGAGGTGGCCGCGCTCTGGGGCCAGGCCGAGCTGCCCGAGGCGCCGGCCAAGACGGCGGTGGAGATGTTCGAGGCCGCGGCCCGCGGCGAGATCAAGGTCTTGTGGATAGCCTGCACCAACCCGGCCCAGTCCATGCCCGACCAGGCCCTGGTGCGCCGCGCCCTGGCGCGCTGCGAGCTGGTCATCCTGCAGGAAGCCTTTGCCGACACCGCCACGGCGGCCTTTGCCGACGTGCTGCTGCCGGCCGCCAGCTGGGGCGAAAAAGAGGGCACGGTGACGAACTCCGAACGCTGCATCAGCCGCGTCCGCGCGGCCATCGCGCCGCCCGGCGAGGCGCGGGCCGACTGGCGCATCGTGCGCGATGTGGGCCTGGCCCTGCTGCCCCTGCTCAAGTCGGGCCCCGGGCCCGCGCTGCTGGCGGCGGCCACGCCCGAGGCGCTTTGGCTGGAGCACCGCGCCGCCACGGCCGGCCGCGACCTGGACATCAGCGGCCTCAGCTATGCCTTGCTGGACAGCTTGGGCCCGCAGCAATGGCCCTTCCCGGCGGGCGCCAGCCAGGGCCAGGCGCGCCTCTACCAGGACCGGCGCTTCGCCACCGCCGATGGCCGTGCCCGCTTCATCGCCCAGCCCTACCAGCCCCCCCACGACCGCCTGGACGCCCGCTACCCCCTGGCCCTGACGAGCGGCCGTTTGCGCGAGCAATGGCATGGCATGAGCCGCAGCGGCCTGGTGCCGCGCCTGTTTGGCCACACGGCGCAGCCGGCCCTGCATATGCATGCGCAGGACCTGCACTCGCGCGGGCTCAGAACGGGCGAGCTGGCGCGCATCAGCTCCCGCCACGGCGAGCTGATCCTGCCCGTGCTGGCCGACGCCAGCCTGCGCCCCGCCCAGGCCTATCTGCCCATGCACTGGGGCGAGGAGTTTGTGTCCGGGCAGGAGGCCGAGGCCGCGCCCTTCAGCGGCGTCAACGCCTTGAGCAACCGCGCTTTTTGCCCCAGCTCGCAGCAGCCCGAGCTGAAGTTCGCCGCCGTGCAGGTGCAGGCGGCCCAGCTGCCCTGGCGGCTGTGCGCGGCGGTCTGGTGCCCGCCGGAGCAAGGCCAGTCCCTGCGCGCCGCGCTGCGCGGCTTGATGCGCGAGTTCAGCTTTGCCCAATGCCTGCCGGTGGCCGCGGCCGGCGATGTGCCGGAGCTGGGCTGGCGCTTTGACGCCGCCGCGGCCCTGGCGCCGCGCGCCGAGGTATTGCAGCACCTGAAAACCCTGCTGGCGCTCAACAGCGCCCAAGTGCTGCGTTATGCCGACGGCCAGAAAGGCCGCAGCCGCCTGCTGGCTCTGAGCCAGCCCGGCGAGACGGCAAGGCTGCGCGCCCTGCTGCTGATGGGCGAGCCGGCTCAAGCAGGCGAGCAAGAGGCCTGGGCCTATCTGCTCGATCTGTGGCGGCTGCGCAGCGGGCTGGCCGGCCTGGGCGCCCGCCTGCTCTCGCCGCGGCCGCAGAACGAGGCAGGCGCCGGCCCGGCCAGCGATCGCAGCCCCCAGGTCTGCAACTGCCTGGGCGTCTCCGAGGCCGCCATCTGCCAGGCCCTGACCCGCCTGCCGGGCTCAAGCACGGCGCGTCTGCAAGCCCTGCAGGGCACGCTGGGCTGTGGTGGCCAATGCGGTTCCTGCCTGCCGGCCCTGCGCCGGCTCGAAACCCAACACCCTTATCGCGAGGAGATGAAAGCATGAACAGCAGCAGCCCGAGCCTGTTTCCCCTCAGCCTTGTCGGCGCCGGCCCCGGTGATCCCGACTTGCTGACCCTGGGGGCCTTGCGCCGCCTGCAACAAGCCGATGTCCTGCTCTGCGACGAGTTGGTGGACGCGCGGGTGCTGGCCCTGGCCAATCCCCGCGCCCGGCGGATCTTTGTGGGCAAGCGCGGCGGCCGGCCCTCGACCGAGCAGCGCTTCATCCATGAGTTGATGATCCGGGAGGCACGGGCCGGGCTGCGGGTCGTCCGGCTCAAAGGCGGCGATCCCTTTGTGTTCGGCCGCGGTGGCGAGGAGGTGGACGCGCTGCGCGCCGCGGGCATTGCGGTCGAGGTCCTCAGCGGCATCACCGCCGGCATCGCCGCACCCGCCAGCCTGGGCATCCCGGTGACGGACCGCCGCCACGCGCCGGGTGTCGCCTTTGTGACCGGGCAATGCCGAAACAATGCCGATCAGGACGGCGGGCCTAGCGGGCCCAACTGGCCGGCCCTGGTTCAGAGTGGCTTGACCCTGGTCATTTACATGGGCTTGCGCCAAGTAGACCAATTGGTTCAAACCTTGATCGAGGCAGGCATGGCGCCCCAGACCCAGGCCGCGGCCATCGCCTCGGCCCACACCCCGCAGCAGCAGTCCCTGATCTGCACGCTCGAAAACCTGGGCCACAGCATCCGCACGCAAGGCCTGCGCAGCCCCGCCATCCTGGTGCTGGGCAGCGTGGTCGCCCAGGCCAATCACGTCGATCTGGCGCTCCAGCATCCGCGGCTTCAGCAGGCCTGATCGGCGGGCTTTGGCGGCCCGCAACCGTTGGGCAGCCACGAGACGCTTGAACCTTGCGCCAGATCAAATCAGGCGCGAGCAAAAACGTCTTGTGTTGCTAATTCATCAACTCAAACCTAAATCTAAGTGCGAATAGTTATCATCTTAAGGAGTTAGCAAACACCAAGAATTTTTCCAAAAAAGAAGTCCGATCTTGAACCAGCAGCTGTACGTCCTCCCCCGCGTTTCGCCCTGCCCCAAGCCCCAACGGTCCATCTTCCGCCCCCTGCCTGCCGCTCTCGTGCTCGGCCTGAGCCTGGCCTTGACGGCCTGCGGCGGCGGCAGCAGCGACCAAGGCAGCAACCCGCCCGCCGCCACAATCAGCCGCGCGGAGTTGGGCGAAAAAATCTTCAACGACATCTCCTTGTCGGCCTCCGGCCAGCAGGCTTGCGCCAGCTGCCATGCAACGGCCACCGGCCATGCCGGCCCCAACGATTTGCCGACGCAGCTGGGCGGGCCCTCGCTGGATCAGCAAGGCGGGCGCAACTCGCCGGGCATACGCTATCTGGCCAGCAACACCCCCTTCCACTTCGACGCCGAGGGCAAGGCGGCCGGCGGCTTCTTCTGGGACGGCCGCGCCACATCCTTGCAGGACCAGGCCGGCAAGCCCTTCTTCAATCCCAAGGAGATGGCCAATGAGAGCGTCGAGGCGCTGATCGCCAAGCTGGCGCGCGCCAGCTACGCGGCGGAGTTCGCCGCCATGTTCGGTGCCGACATCTTCAGCCGGCCGCAAGACGCTTTGAACCGCATGACCCTGGTCTTGCAAGCCTATGAGCAGAGCCCGGAGTTCCAGCCCTTCGACAGCAAGTACGACGAGTTCCTGCGCGGTAAGCTAGCCCTGAATCCGCAGGAACTGCGCGGCCTGGCGCTCTTCAACGCCAAGGACAAGGGCAATTGCGCCGCCTGCCACCCCTCCGCCAAGGGCGCCGACGGCAGCCACCCGCTGTTCACCGACTTCAGCTACGACAATCTGGGCGTGCCCCGCAACGCCAAGCTGAGCCAGAACGCCGACCCCGCCTTCTTCGACCTGGGCCTGTGCGCCCGGGAAGGCGGCGATCTGACGGCGCGCCAAGAGCTCTGCGGCGCCTTCAAGGTGCCCAGCCTGCGCAATGTGACGCAGCGCCTGAGCTACTTCCATAACGGCCGTTTCACCAGCCTGCGCGAAGTGCTGCAGTTTTATGTGCAGCGTGATACCGACCCGCAGAAGTGGTACTCGCTGACGGCCGACGGCCGGGTCAACAAGTTCGACGACCTGCCCGCCGAGCTGCACAAAAACGTCAACACCAGCGAAGGCCCTTACAACCGCAAGCCCGGTGAGGCCCCGGCGCTGAGCGAGCAGGAAATCGACGATGTGCTGGCCTTCCTGGCCACGCTCAGCGACGGCTTCAAGAAGTAAGCGACGCCCACCATCCATCCGCAAATCAAAACAAAGAGCAGTCCATGTCCCTCCTCTCTCCCCGTCTCTCTCCGCTGGCCCTGGCCCTTTCACTGGCCCTGGGCGCTAGCGCCAGCCAGGCTCAAACCAGCACCGAGCTGGAACTGATGCGCCGGCTCGACCAGCTCAGCACCGAGCTCGCCAAGCTCAAAACCGAGTTGCAGACCCTGCAGCAAAAGCAGGCCGCCGCGCCGGCACCGGCACCGGCCGCCGCGCCGGCCACCAGCAGCGCCGCGGCCGAAGCCGCCACACGCGGCAATGGCGAACCCAGCACCGTCATCAGCGGCTATGCCGAGATCAATTACAACCGCCCCAGCAATAGCAAGGACGCCCAGGCCGATCTGCGCCGGGTCGTGCTGGGCTACCAGCATCGCTTCGACGAGAAGACCAAGGTGGTCACCGAGATCGAGATCGAACACGGCATCGCGTCGGCCAGCGACGGCGGCGAAGTCGCCATCGAGCAGGCCTATATCGAACACCAGATCAACCCCTTGTTCACGCTGCGCGGCGGCCTGTTCCTGATGCCTGTGGGCTTGCTCAACGAGAACCACGAGCCGCCCAATTACTACGGCGTCGAGCGCAATTTCGTCGAGACCGCCATCATCCCCAGCACCTGGCGCGAAGGCGGCTTCCAACTGGTCAGCAATCTGGGCAGTGGCCTGAGCCTGCAGGCCGGCATCAGCACCGGCTTCAATCTGAACAAATGGGACGCCGCCAGCAGCGAGGGCCGCGAGTCGCCCCTGGGCGCCATCCACCAGGAAATGGCCCAGGCCAAGGCCCACGATCTGGCCCTGTTCGGCGCCGCCAACTGGCGCGGCCTGCCCGGCCTCCTGCTGGGCGCCAGCGTCTTCAGCGGCAAGGCCACGCAGCGCCAGACCGAGCTGGAGTCCCGCATCAGCCTGTGGGACGTGCACGCCCGCTGGACGCCGGGCCGCTGGGACCTGAGCGCCGTCTACGCCAAGGGCACCATCTCCAATACCGCCGCCCTCAACGCCCCGCTGGTGGGTGGTGACAACCTGATCCCGGCCAGCTTCGACGGCTGGTATGCCCAGGCCGCCTACAAGCTGTGGGAACAGGGCAGCTACCGCCTGTCGCCCTTTGCCCGCTGGGAGCAGGTCAACACCGCGCGCAGCTATGCCGATCTGGGCCAGGGCCTGACCCCGGCCGCCGCGCCCACCGAACGCATCTTCACCGTCGGCGCCAACTTCCGCCTGACGGATGGCGTGGTGTTCAAGGCCGATCTGCAGCGCTTCCGCGAGAACAAGGACATGGATCGCTTCAACCTCGGCGTCGGCTGGAGCTTCTGATGCGCTTGCAGCTCAGCGCGGCCCTGGGTCTGGCCGCGCTGGCCCCGGTCAGCAGCTTTGCGGTGGACTATCTGAGTGCCGAGCAAGCCGCCAAGCTGCTGTTCCAGGAGGCCGACCGCTTCGAGGCGCGCGACCTCTTGCTGGAGCCGGCCCTGCTGCAAAAGCTGGCCGAGAAAGGCTTCAAGCCGCGCAGCGCCCATCTGCAGCTGCGCCTGGCCTGGCGCGGCAAGGACTTGCTGGGCGTGCTGGCCAGCGACCAGGTGCTGGGCAAGTTTGAGCAAATCGGCTATGCCACCGCCGTCGGGCTGGACGGGCGCATCCGGGGCGTGGAAATCCTCAGCTACCGCGAGAGCCATGGGGCCGAGATCCGCCTGCCGGCCTGGCGCAAGCAATTCATCGGCAAGAACAGCGCCGCGCCCCTGCAGGTGGGCGAGGACATCGCCAATATCTCCGGCGCCACACTCAGCTGCAGCCATGTGACGGAGGGCGTCAAACGCCTGCTGGCCACGTTGGAGCTTGCCCAGAAGGCCGGCCTGCTGAGCTGAGACAAAACCCCAAATTCAAATGCGACCACAGAGTCACAGAGACACAGAGGAATTCAAAGCTTGCTTTCTCTGTGTCTCTGTGACTCTGTGGTTGACTTTTTGTACTTGGTTTCATGCCTTGCGGGTGGCGCGCAGCGCTATGGATAACTGATATGAGCCCCACCTTGCTGCGCCGTGCCCGCCCCCTGCTGGGCACCTTGCTGGAGATCGCCCTACCCGAGCAGGCCGTGCCGGTCCAGTTCGAGGCCGGCTTTGCGGCGGTGCAGGCGGTGCAGGCCTGCTTGTCGCGCTTCGAGGCCGGCAGCGATATCGCCCGCTTCAACGCCCTGCCCGCCGGCCACAGCCTGGTGCTGGCGCCCTTGAGCGCCCGCTTGCTGCGCGCGGCGGCCCTGCTGCAGCTGGCGAGCGAAGGCCGTTTCGACATCAGCCAGGGCACGGGCCCGCAAGCCTGGCGCCTGCAAGGCCGACGCTTGCACAAGCTGGGCGACACGGTCCGCCTGGACCTGGGCGGCATCGCCAAAGGCTTTGCGGTGGACCGAGCGGTGGCCGCGCTGCGACGCGCCGGCTGCGCGCTGGGCAGCGTCAATGCGGGCGGCGATCTGCGGGTCTTCGGTGCGCTGAGCCTGCGCCTGCAGCTGCGCGATGAGGAGACCGGTGGCGTGCGCGAGTTCGGCCAATTGGCCGAGGGCAGCTTTGCCACCAGCTATTTCGCCGCCCACAGCCGCAGCGCCGCCTACCCGGCCGCGGCCGCCCAGGCGGGCCATGTGAGTGTGGCGGCCCCACGCTGCCTCTGGGCCGATGCCCTGACCAAGCTGGTCGCCTGCAGCGGCAATCCGCAGCATCCTTTGCTGCTACGCTTCGGCGCCCGTGCTTTCCTGCACACACAATTTTCCGCATGAGACATCACCGCCCCCGCCTGAAGCTGAGCCCCTGGCTGAAGCGCTGGATCTACTCCTCGGCCCTGCTGCTCCTGCTCAGCGGCGGCGCTTGGTTGTGGCTGCACTACGGCCCCGGCGGCAGCGCCGATGGCCTGGAAGGCCTACCCTCGCCCTGGGAGCCCTGGGCCATGCGCTTGCACGGCCTGGGCAGCTTTGCCGCCCTGCTGGGCCTGGGCGCGGTGGCCGGCCAACACATCCCGCCGGGTTGGCGCATGACGCGGGAGCCCAGCCGTGCCACCCAGCGAAAAACCGGCCTGGTCCTCAGCGGCCTGGCGGCCTGCACCGTGCTGACGGCCTATGGGCTGTACTACCTGGTGCCGGAATCCCTGCACGCCGGTTTCGGCCTGTTCCACACGGGCCTGGGCCTGCTCATCCTCGCCGCCTGGCACTGGCATCGCCCCAGCAAGGACTGATGCGCCCGCACTGTGGGGGCCAGACGCGGCGTCTTTTTCTTTAATCTATATTTAAAATATTGCTTTTGGCGAGAGTTCTCGGGACAATAGCTGCATCCAAAATGCAACTTATAGGAGCCCGCATGAATACCGTCCCCGCCGGCACTGTGGCCGCCACCATCGATGTGCGCCAGATTCCGCCCGCCCAGCGTCACGGCCTGATCTTTCAGCACTTTGAGAGCCTGCCCGTCGGTGCATGGTTTGAGTTGCACAGCGACCACGAGCCGCTGCCGCTGAAGCAGCAATTCCAATCGCTTTGGCCGGGGCAGTTTGATTGGGAGGTGCTGGAGGCCGGGCCGCAGCAGTGGCGCTTGCGCATCGGCCGCCGCCCGGCGGGCAAGAGCTGCTGCGGCTGCTGCAGCGGGAACTGAGCCCAGCCAGGCAGAGAGGTCGCGATGAGTCAAGTTTTCGTGCAATTGCAAGAGCCCCCTGTGCGGCGCCGGCCTGGCGAAGGCCTGGCGCTGTGGGACTTGGGCTTTCGCCCCTTCTATCTGCTGGCGGCCTTGCTGGCCCTGCTGTCCGTGCCCTTGTGGGCGCTGCAATTCAGCGGCCTGCTGGGCAGCGGCGGCCTGCGCGGCCCGGCCTGGCATGCTCATGAAATGGTGTTCGGCTACGCCCTGGCCATCGTCATCGGCTTTCTTTTCACGGCCGGGCGCAATTGGTCGGGCCAGCCCACGCCCACCGGCCGGCCGCTGATGGCCTTGGCCGCCCTCTGGCTGCTGGCCCGCGTGCTGGTGCTGTCGCCCTGGCTTTGGGCCTCGCTGATCGTCAATCTGGCCGTGCCCTGGCTGGCCGCCTGGGGCTTGTGGCGGGCCTTGCACGCCGGCGGCAACCGGCGCAACTACTTCTTCGTCGGCCTCTTGCTGGCCATGGGCCTGGCCACGGCGGCCCTGCATCTGAACCAGGCGGGCCGGCTGCCCCTGCCCGGCGCCCTGGCCAGCGGCCTGGGCCTGCCGCTGGCGCTCGACGTTTTGCTGTTCATGATTGCCGTGATGGCCGGCCGCGTCGTGCCCATGTTCTCCAACAACGGCGTGCCGGGCATGAATGCGCGGCGCGAACCCCGGGTGGAGCAGGCCGCACTCGGCAGCGTCTTGCTGCTGGCTGCCTGCGACGGCCTGGGCCTGAGCGGCTCGCTGACGCTGCTGGTGCTGCTGCCGGCCCTGCTGGCACACAGTTGGCGCTTCGCCCTCTGGCAGCCCTGGAAGACGCGGGGCAATCCGCTGGTCTGGGTGCTGCACGCGGCCTATGCCTGGCTGCTGATTCACCTGGCCTTGCGTGCAGCATCGGCCCTGGGATGGGTGCCGCCCTCGCTGGCCACCCACGCGCTAACGGTGGGTTTGATCGGCCTCATCACCCTGGGCATGATCACCCGCACGGCCCTGGGCCATACCGGCCGGCCGCTCAAGGCCGGCCCCATCGAGACCGCCGCCTACCTGGCCGTGCTGGCCGCCGCCCTGCTGCGGGTGTTTGTGCCCCTGCTGTGGCCGGCCGCCTTGCTGGAGGCGGTGTGGCTGTCGTCGGCGCTCTGGGCCCTGGCTTTTGCCCTCTACCTGTGGCGTTACGTCCCCATGCTGATGCGCCCCCGGGTGGACGGCCTGCCTGGCTGAGAAGGACTCGATATGCGCCTGACCACCATGACCGACTATGCCCTGCGCATGCTGCTCTATCTGGGCCAACACCCGGAGCGGCTCTGCACCACCGCGGAAATCGCGCAGGCCTATGGCATCTCCGAAGCCCATCTGACCAAGATCACCCACCAGCTGGGCCTGGGCGGCTGGATCAGCACGGTGCGCGGCAAGGGCGGCGGCATGCGTCTGGCACTGGCCCCGAGCGAGATCATGCTGGGCGAGCTGGTGCGGGCCATCGAGACGGACTTCTACCTGGTCGAATGCCTGGGCACGGGCAATGCCTGCAATCTCACCGGCCGCTGCCGGCTGACCGGCATCTTCAACGAGGCCCTGGCGGCCTTTCTGGAGCAACTGGACCGCCACAGCCTGGCCGATCTGCTCAGCCCCCTGCCGGCCAGGGCCAAGCAAGGGCTGCTGGAAATCAAGCTGCACAAAAAGGGCAAGCATGAGCCCGTCTGACAAGCCGGCTGCGCCGCAGCGGGTGATCCCGCTCTACGTGGCCGAAGCCAAGGTCTACCCCCGCTCGGTCAGCGGTCGCTTTGCCAACTGGCGTTGGCTGATGGTGGCGCTGACCCAGCTCTTCTTCTACGGCATGCCCTGGCTGCAGTGGAACGGCCGCCAGGCCCTGTTGTTCGATCTGGAGGCCGGCCGCTTCTACGTGCTGGGCCTGCTGCTCTACCCGCAGGACTTCATCTATCTGGCGGCCCTGCTGGTGCTCAGCGCTCTGGCGCTGTTCTTCTTCACGGCCGTGGCCGGGCGCCTGTGGTGCGGCTATAGCTGCCCGCAAACGGTGTACACCGAGATGTTCCTCTGGATCGAGCGCCACACCGAGGGCGATCGCCAGGCCCGTATGCGCCTGGACCGCGAACCCTGGTCCTGGCACAAGCTGGCGCGCAAAGCCGCCAAGCACGGCGGCTGGCTGGCCCTGTCGCTGCTGACCGGCTTCAGCTTTGTGGCCTATTTCATCCCGGTGCGTGAACTGGCCGACCAGGTGCTGAGCCTGGAGCTGCAGGCCTGGCCGCTGTTCTGGGTGCTGTTTTACGCCGGCGCCACCTATGGCAATGCCGGCTTTCTGCGCGAGCAGATGTGCAAATACATCTGCCCCTATGCGCGCTTTCAGAGCGCCCTGATCGATGCCGACTCGCTCATCATCAGCTACGACGCCCAGCGCGGCGAACCGCGCGGCGCACGCTCGCGCAAGCAGGCCTTAACGTCACAGGTCAGCGGCGCCGCGGACTGCGTGGACTGCACCCTGTGCGTGCAGGTCTGCCCCACCGGCATCGACATCCGCAACGGCCTGCAGAACGAGTGCATAGGCTGCGCCGCCTGCATCGACGTCTGCGACCAGGTGATGGACAAGGTTGGCGCCCCGCGCGGCCTGATCCGCTATGCCACCGAGAACGGCATCCGCGGCCACTGGAGCCGCCGGCAGATGCTGGCGCGCGTGCTGCGGCCACGGGTGCTGCTCTACGGCACGGCCTTGGCGGCACTCAGCCTGGCCTTCGTCCTCAGCGTGTCTCAGCGCAAAGCGCTCTTGATCGATGTGATCAAGGACCGCCAGCTCATGGCGCGCCAGGTGGAGGACGGCGAAATTGAAAACGTCTACCGCCTGCAGCTGATCAACCGCAGCGAAGCGCCGCTGCAACTGCGCCTGCGGGCCGAGGGCCTGCCCGGCCTGCGCCTGCTGGCCCAGGGCGCGCAGAGCTTCAAGGTGCCGGCCTCCGGCATCGCCACCCTGCCCATGCAATTGCGCTTGCAGCCCGCCGCCGGCTTGCCGGCCGGCGCCCACCCCGTGCAGATCGAGGCCCAGGAACTGGGCGGCGGCAGGATCTTCACGGCCAAGGCCGTGTTCTTCGTGCCACGCTAGATTGGGCCCTGGTCTTGGCCTCGCCACACCGCCCCTTCTTCAGCGCCGCAGCCGCGGTCTGGCTGGGCGCCGCTGGCTTCTGGGCCTGGCAGCTGCTGCCCGCTGCACCTCATACCGAGCTGCTGCTGCCCGCAAACCTGCTGCATGGCTGGAGCATGGGCCTGGGCTTTATGCCGCTCTTCATCGCCGGCTTTGCCTTGACCACGGTGCCGCGCTGGCTGGGCTTGGCCGCGCCGCCGGCCTGGCCTTCTTTTTGGCCCAGGGCATGGCTTGCCGTGTTGGGCTGGGCCTTGCTGCTGGCAGGTGCGGCGCTGGGCGAACGCGGCATGGCCGTGCTGGGCGCGGCCCTGCCGGCCCTGGTGCTTGGCAATGCCAGCCTGCTCATCTGGGCCGCCTGCCGCCAGCCCGGCGCCAGGCGCTCGGGCCATGCGCGGGGCCTGGCCCTGGGCTTGCTCGTGCTGGCCCTGTGCCAGGCCCTGGCGGCCCTGGCCTTGCTTGCCGAGCAACGCCTGCCGCTGCGCCTGGCCATCCATGCCGGCCTGAGCCTGGGCGTGGCCGGCGTATTTGCCCTGGCCTTGCAGCGGCTCACGCCCTTTTTGCACCAGGACGGGCGCCGCCAGCCCCTGCTCCTGCTGGCCCTGCTGAGTGGCCTGGGCTTGCGCGCGGCACTGGGCTTGGCCGCCCTGCTAGGCTACCCGCCGCCTATGCTTTTGGCCTGGCCCGCTGCGGCGGCCTTGCTGGGCCTGGGCCTCTGGCTCTGGCGTGATGCCTGGGCGCCGGAGCTGGCGGCGGCCAGGCGCACGCCGCTGGTGGCCCAGCTGCATCTGGGCTATCTCTGGCTGGGCCTGAGCTTTTTGCTCGAAGCCGCGGCCCTGGCCGCCGCGGCCAGCGGCCGGCCCGGCCTGCTCGGCCTGGCGCCCCTGCACGCGATGAGCCTGGGCTTTATGTGCACGACCTTGCTGGCCATGGCCAGCCGGGTCAGCGCCGTGCAGCAGGGCCGCAGTGTGGCGGTGGACCGCCCGCTCTGGGCCATGCAAGCACTTCTGCAAGCCACCATCCTGATCCGCCTGGCGGCCGATGTCGGTGCCCAACGCGGCCCGCTGCTGGCCCTGGCCGGCGCCGTTTTTGCGCTGCTGGCCCTGTGCTGGGCGGGGCGCTATGGCCCCTGGCTGCTGAACCCGCCTCAACCAAAAGAAAGCAATCGATGAACGAATCCGATATGGCCGCCCTGCGCCAGCGCATCATGGACGCCTTGGCCCAGGTCATGGACCCCGAGATCGGCGAGAGCATCGTCGCCCTGGGCCTGCTGGAGTCGCTGAGCTTGAGCCCCGGTCTGGCCGAGTTGCTGCTCATCCCCACCAGCGCCACCTGCCCGATGGCGGACCAGCTGATGGAAGAAGCCGGCCGCGCCATCGAAGCCCAGTGCCCGCCCGATTGGCGGGTCGAGGTCGATATGGACTGGGGCCTGCCCTGGTCGCCCGCACGCATGACGCCGGCCTTGCGCGCCCGCCTGGGCTGGAGTGAGGCGCCATGAGACCGAGCCAGCCGGCGGCCCTGGCCCGCCACTGGCTGCTGTTGAGCCTGCTGCTGGCGATGCTGAACCTGCTGGCCGGCCTCTCCGGCGGCCTGCAGCGTCTGGGGCTGCCCCTCGCCGCGGGCAGCCAAACCCTGGCCGGCCATGGCGTGTTCATGATGGCCGGCTTCTTCGCCACGCTGATCAGCCTGGAGCGAGCCGTCGCCTTGCGGCGCGGCGTCTGGGTGCCGCTGGCTTCGGGGGCGGCCGGCCTGCTGGCTTGGGCTGGCCTGTGGCCCTGGGCGGCCGGGCTGTGGGTGTTCAGCGCCCTGGGTCTGCTGGGCCTGTACCTGTGGGCGGGGCGTTATCGCGCCGTCTCGCTGCCCTTGGCTGTGGAGGCCACGGGCGCCCTGGCCCTGCTGTGGGCGGCGCTGGCTTTTGCGCTGGGTGCGGCCGGCCAGGCGCGCTGGGGCTGGAGCCTGTTTCTGGTGCTGACCATCGTGGGCGAGCGGCGCGAGCTGATGCGCTTGCGGCCCCTGCCGCGCTGGGCCGCCCAGGCCTTTCTGTGCGCCTGGGCCTTGCTGGTGGCGGTGGCGCTGTTGATGGGCGTCTGGCCCGAGCAGGCGGCGCGTTTGGGCTGGGCGGTGCTGGGCCTGCTGGCCCTGTGGCTTTTGCGCTTCGATCTGGCGCGCTTGCAGTGGCGCCTGCCCGGCTGGGCCGGCCACACGGCGATCTGCCTGCTGCTGGGCTATGTCTGGCTTTTGGCGGCGGCGGTGGCCGGGCTGCTGGGCCAGGGCGCTGCCGGCGGCGTGGCCTGGCATCTGCTGTGGCTGGGTTTTGTGTTCGCCATGGTGTTCGGCCATGCGCCGCTGATGCTGCCGCCCTTGGCCGGCCTGCGGCCACGCCCCAGCCGCTGGGCGCTTGTGCCGCTGGCCCTGATGGGCGCCAGCCTGCTCTTGCGCACCCTGGCCTGGCTGGGCGGCTGGGCCGATGGGCTGGCCCTGGCCGGCGTGGGCCATGGGCTGGCCTTGCTGTTGTTTGCTTTGACGATGGCTTGGTTGCTGCGGCCCGAGCCAAGGGCAAACGCATGAAATAAAAAAGACGCGAACGCTGTGCCGCCGAGGCGGCCCAAAAACAATCGGCTGGGCCACGATATCCGTGGCCCAGCCGACGCGTCGCCAGCCACAAACACCTGCAGGTGTTTGTGTGCAAGGCCTTATCAGGCCTGCTGATCCGCTTCGCCCTTCTTGCGGCGGCTGGCCATCCAGCCCACCAGGCCGAGACCGCCCAGCATCAGGGCGTAGGTCTGGGGTTCGGGGACGGCGGTGACGCTGCCGAGGGTCAGATTGCTGACGCCAATGGCCCCCAGAGGAATGCCAGCATCTTGTTGAATTTGCAGCTTTAGTTCGCTCAGGCCGCTAGTGGAAACAAAGCCCAGGAAGGTGTTAGTTTCGTTGGCGAGTCTCAGTTGGGCGAAGCTGCCATCCTTGCCCCAAACAACCAAATCCGTCTTGGTTGTCGGTTTATTGTCGGATGGTTGAGAGAAGAAATTTCCTCCAACAGCCTGTACGCCAGAAGAGAATTTATCCAACGATAGCCAGGGAATGCTGTTGCCATTGCCCCAACCGACCAGCCAAGTAGCATTCTGAAAGCCATTCGCGACATACAGTTCGGAGCCGGACCCAAACGTACTGGCGTTGTAGCTATGAACACCCGCCGTGCGATTCAGGGGTGAGCCAAGATTGGTCCAGTTGGGAAGCCCTTCGAAGTGATCGACCCCCTTGTTGCTGATGGCCGCCAGGAATTCGGCTTCGTTGGTATAGACCTTCACCTCGGCCTGTGCGCCCATCGAGGCAGCAAGGAGGGAGGCGGCCATTGCGATCGGGGCCAGCAGCGTTGTCTTGAATTTCATCTGAATTTGATAGGTATCGGGTTGAAATTTGGTCAGCCCATGTCGATAAACATAACTAACAAATTGAGTGTCATGGCGCCGATGATTGGCGCCTATCCCGTGAATCAGGGGGCGGCGCATTGTCTGTGCGATAGGCAGTTATCACTGCAGATGATGGCCGTCGATCCGGCCCGGGTGCTACTGGGCCAATCAGCTTTGCGCGGATCGCCGCCGGCTTGTGCAAAGCCGAGGTTCAAGCGGCGCTGCCGGCCCGGCAAAAACTGCGCAAGCGCTGGGCATCGGGGATCCAGACCTCGCTGTGCTGCATCGTGATCAAGCCACTCTCCTGAAACTGGCGCAAGGTGCGTGACAAGGTCTCGGGTGTGGCGCCCAGCTGTGCGGCGAGATCGCGTTTGAGCTCCTTGATGAGCAGGTGGTCGGGGCTGTCCGACAGCTGCAACTGCTCCAGCAGCCACTCGGCCAGGCGCACCGGGAAGTCCTTGGTCGTCAGCGCCTGGCGGGCCGCGATGGCCTCGCAGCTGCAACGGGCCAGGCTGGCCAGCAAAGCGCCCAACAGCACCGGCTCCTCACGACTCAGTCGCAGCACCTCGTTGGCGGGGAACTCATGCGCCAGCACCGCCGTCGTGGCGATGGCGGTCTCCGGGTAGAGCGACTGGCTCCAGGCACTCGACAAGTCCAGCCATTGGCCGGCGGCCAGCGAGTGGCTCTGCCACCATTTGCCCTTGTCCGAACGTTTGCCCATGCTGACCTTGCCGCGCAGCAGCAACCACAGGCTGCCCTTGTTGGCGAGGCCTTCATTCAACACCCGGCCGCGGGCGCGCACGCGATGCGTGCGGCCCAGGCCGGCAAGCTCGTTCAGGGTCTGAGGCACATCGGCCAGCGCCGGCCAGGCCTGCTCAAGCGCCTGACGCACCTGCCGGGCTTGCAACTGGGCCGGGCTGAGTTGCGGGCCGCTGTAGGGGCTGGTTTCTGTGTGAATCGAAGCATTCATGAGGCGCTGCTTTCTGTGTGGATGCGGGCGTCAATTCCTGAATCCGTAGTCGACCATCGAAGGCCTGCGCTCGACATTGACCTGGCATAAGAATCCGAGCATTTCTGTCGGGCAAAAGGCCAGCCAGGGCTTCGCTGAGATCCGGTCAAATTCCGCGCTATGCCTCTGCGGCCCGGTGCAGGCGAGGCCCGAGAAGCGCGGCCTAGCGCGCCGGCCGGCGCCATGGCTTGTGTTGCCACAAGGCTTTGACTTGCGCTGGCTCAAGCGTGGCGTCTATGCCGAGCGGCATGCCGCGTCCTTAACCCAGTTCAAGGACGCGGCCGGGGTGCAGCGGGAGGATCACCGCAGTTCTCAGGACTTTCAACCCGCACTCCGAGTTTCATTCAGAAGAAAAGAGGTATGACATGAAGCAAGACAGAACAGCCCATAAACACCCGACTCGCAGCGCCATGCTGCGGCTCAGCCTGATGGGCCAGCTGGCCTTGTTGGCCGCATTGCCCCTGAGCGCCGTGGCCCAGGAAGGCAAGAAGGACGTCAGTGCGGGGGATGTGAAGTACCACGCCGCCCCCTCCGCCCTGACCGATGTGCCCATGGTGCAAAGCAGCAACCCCAAGGCGCCGCCGATGACGCAGGCCGAGTTCGACGTCGCCCGCAAGATCTACTTCGAGCGCTGCGCCGGCTGCCACGGCGTGCTGCGCAAAGGTGCCACCGGCAAGCCGTTGACCCCCGACATCACGCTGGGCAAGGGCACCGACTATCTGAAGGTCTTCATCGCCTACGGCTCGCCCGCCGGCATGCCCAATTGGCAGACCTCGGGCGAGATGAGCGAGCAGCAGGTGGACCTGATGGCGCGCTACATCCAGCACGACGCGCCGACGC
The DNA here is from genome assembly GCF_014204525.1 of Roseateles oligotrophus. GTDB lineage: Bacteria > Pseudomonadota > Gammaproteobacteria > Burkholderiales > Burkholderiaceae_C > Paucibacter_A > Paucibacter_A oligotrophus_A. The sequence continues at coordinate 286,689 of NZ_JACHLP010000005.1, read as the reverse complement.
CGCCCGAATTCGGCATGGCCGATATGAAGGCAACCTGGAAGGTCGTGATACCGCCCGAGAAGCGGCCGACCAAGAAGATGAACAAGTACAACATCGAGAACATCTTCTCCACCACCTTGCGCGACACCGGCGAAGTGGCGCTGATCGACGGCGACACCAAGCAGATCATCAATATCGTCAAGACCGGCTACGCGGTGCACATCTCGCGCACCTCGGCCTCGGGCCGCTATCTCTTCGTGATCGGCCGCGATGCCAAGATCAATATGATCGATCTGTGGATGGAGAAGCCCGACAACGTGGCCGAGATCCGCATGGGCCTGGAGGCCCGCTCGGTCGAGGCCAGCAAGTACAAGGGCTTCGAGGACAAGCTGGTGATCGCCGGCTCCTACTGGCCGCCGCAATACGTCATCATGAAGGGCGACACGCTGGAGCCGCTGAAGATCGTCTCCACCCGCGGCAACACGGTGGACAAGCAGGAATACCACCCCGAGCCGCGTGTCGCCTCCATCGTGGCCAGCCACTTCCGGCCCGAGTTCATCGTCAACGTCAAGGAAACCGGCAAGACCTTGATGGTCGACTACTCGGACCTCAACGCGCTCAAGACCACCGAGATCGGCACCGCCCGCTTCCTGCACGACGGCGGCTGGGACAGCAGCAAGCGCTACTTCATGGTGGCCGCCAACCAGAGCAACAAGATCGCCGTGGTGGACGCCAAGGAAGACAAGCTGGTCAAGCTGGTGGACGTCAGCAAGATCCCCCACCCAGGTCGCGGCGCCAACTTTGTGCACCCCAAGTTCGGCCCGGTCTGGAGCACCGGCCACCTGGGTGACGAGGCCATCTCCCTGGTGGCGACCGACCCCATCAAGCACAAGCAATACGCCTTCAAGGAAGTGGCGCAGATCAAGGGCCAGGGCGGCGGCGCCTTGTTCATCAAGACGCACCCGAAATCCAACCATCTGTACTCCGACACACCGCTCAACCCCGACGCCGCCATCTCCCAGTCGGTCGCCGTGTTTGACATCAATGCCCTGGACAAGGGCTACAAGGTCCTGCCCATCGCCGAATGGGCCGGCCTGAAGGATGACGGCGCCAAACGCGTGGTTCAACCGGAGTACAACAAGGCCGGCGACGAAGTCTGGTTCTCCGTCTGGTCCGCCAAGGACAAGGAAAGCGCCATCGTCGTGGTGGACGACAAGACGCTCAAGCTCAAGGCCGTGATCAAGGACCCGCGCCTGATCACGCCGACCGGCAAGTTCAACGTCTACAACACCCAGCACGACGTGTATTGATCGCTCGGGGGGCGGCCTACCCGCCCCCTGTTTTTCAAAGGAGAAATGACAGATGCGCGCACTTCCATTTTTGCTGGCCGCGACTGCCTTGCTGGCCGCCCCCGCCGCTCAAGCCAATGAAGAAGCCTTGAACAAGGCCGGCTGCATGGCCTGCCACACCAAGGACAAGAAACTGGTCGGCCCGTCCTTCAAGGACATCGCCGCCAAGTACAAAGGCCAGGACGCCACCGTGGCCCTGATGCAGAAAGTCCGCAGCGGCGGCAAGGGCGTCTACGGCCCCATCCCGATGCCGCCCAACCCAGCCGAGAAAATCGGCGATGCGGAGCTCAAGAGCGGGGTGGAGTGGATCCTCAAGCAATAGCGAAGTAGCAAGCCGAATCAGAGCAAGAGGCGCCTGCGGGCGCCGCTTTTCCTTGTGCGCCCTGCATGGGCGCGGGCTTGGAGCGAACAGCGGGTGGCTGGCGTGATTGAGGTCGGAGTCGCAAAGCCACGCTGCAAATCGGTCAGAATGGGTCGAAAGGACACAGACGGCACCGTCAAGTCTGCGATGGAAAAACTACCCACACGACCAAACAACTCGTTCTGCATGCCATGCAGAAAACAAGTTATTTCCCAGCCTCCTTCTTCCTCATGAAACACACCGCCGCAGCGCTCGCTGTCTTGCTCCTCTGTCCCTTGATCAGTTCCGCAGACGACGCTTGGCGGATCACGACGCGTGGATACGGGCCGATCCGGGCTGGGATGACGCCGTCCGAAGCAACCGGCCTGATGGGCACACGCTTGAGGACCTTCGAGGGCCGAGCGCTCGACCCCTCCTGCGACCACCTGTACCCGGAGAAGGGCTTCGAAGGCCTGAGCCTCATGGTCCAGAACGGCAAGATCACTCGCATTGTGATTTCAAACCCAAATATCCAGACGCTCTCGGGCATCAAGGTCGGAGATTCGACCGCCCGACTCAAACAGGTATTTGGCAGCCGACTGGAGATCGAACAGCACAAGTACGACGACCACGGCTTCTATTACTTCGTCTGGGAACAGGGCAAGCGCTTCGGCGTGAAGTTCGAGATTGGCGGGGACCGAGTGACCGAGATCTACGCCGGCGATGAGAGCATCCAGTACGTGGAAGGCTGCGCTTGATCGCCGGAGCGATGCCCGCAAGAGGCCTACCCTCTCGCCCGAGCCGACTCGCGTCGGCAGGCCGCCGCGAGTCGGCTCGACTTCAACGGTAGACCTCATATGCAGAAGTTGTCTCACGCCATCGCCGATAGCTGGGTTCCGTACTCCCACAAAGCAGTCTTCAGCGTTTCCGCGAACGACCTGAGCGAACGAATTCTGGCCGGCGTTCCAGGCGGTGACCCGACTCCGTTTGTCCATCTGGTCTCATGCCTAGAGCCTCCCTACTTCTTGCTCTACGTGCTGCATACGCCTCGGGGCGAAGGCGAACCAGGTCGCTACCAAAGTCCGGCGATGTCGCAGCAACAATTTCATGAATTCGTGCAGCGGTTTGGCAATTTCCTATCGTCAGACGCCAGGTTTGACATTTGGGCTCATTCTTCGAGCGATCAAGCCACGGTGGTATGGGATCGCCATAACCAGATCTTCGCCTACGGCCCGATCGACCGGTACTCATCGGAACTTCGAGCGCTCGGCTTTGTTCACGGCGATGCAAGCATTTCGTTCGCGCATCAGCACCACTATCGGCACGAGTGCGACGCTGACGCCAGCGCGCTACTGAACAGCATGAATTGGTCCCACTCACCGCTTCGGCCCGAGGACGAGCAGCGACTCTGATTTCTAACCTGTTATTACAGCGGATTATCAACGGCGACGTTGAATTGCAATATTGAACGACCGCAATTTGATAGCGCGCCAAGCGCTGGGAGTGACAGATTCAGGTTCCTCAACTGCCTGGTTGGGGCGGAGTCCAGGCCATCCCGCGGCCAGCCCCCTCAATGCGACGTCCCCTCCTCCCTGCTGATCTTGTTCCAGACGTTGTATTTGCCGACCGGCTTGCTCATGGGGAGGCGCTTCACTTCCTTGAAGCTGGCGGCGTCGTAGACGACCAAGGCGCCATCGAGCTCCCAGACGCTGGCCAGGGCATAACGGCCATCCTTTGTGAATTCGATATGGGCCAGGGTCTTGCCCGGCTCCCTGACCTGGGCCACCACCTCCAGGCTTTGCTTGTCGATGATGCTCAGGGTGTCTTTGGCCTCTTTGCCGCCCATCATGGAGTCGGTCCAGGCATAGCGGCTCCTGGCATGGCTGCGCATGAAGAAGCCCGGACCGGGCGTGGCGATCTCGCGGACCAGCTCCCAGCTCTTGAGGTCGATCACGCTGATACGCCCGTCCTTGAGGTTAGGGCTGGCCATCACGCGGCGGCCCTGCCAGTCGAAGCTGATGCCCGAGCCCAGATGGGGCATGCCGGCAATGGGCAGGCTGCTGACCTTGCGCCGGGCATCCAGATTGACCACCTGGCCCAGGTTGGACGCGCTGGCAGTACCCGGCCGGGCCGAGCCCAGCACATGTCTGTAGCTGTCGTCGAAGAAGAAGTCGTCCAGCGGCTCCTCCAGCGGCGTGCGGCGCGCATTCAGATAGCCGGGGCGCGCAATGGCCTCGCCCATGCGGTAGTCATGCACCAGGCCGTCGTGGATGGGCTCGGCCTTGGGGTCGTAGGAGATCTCCCACAGCTCGGCCATGTCCTTGAGTGCCACAACAAAGCTCTTGCGCGGCGCGGCGTCGTAGACGGCCGAGACGCGCGAGCCCTGCTTGCCGTCCAGGCTCCTGGCCTCGAACTGCTTGACCAGGTTCAGGTCGGCATCAAACAGCAGCAGCTCCTGCGGCAGGTAGTTGGCCGCCATGACCCAGCGGCCGTCGCTGCTGACGGCGACGTTGCGCATATTCAGGCCGGCCCGCACCTCGGCCACCTGCTTGAGGTTCCAGAGGTCGTATTTGCTGATCCAGCCGTCGCGTGAACCGAAGTAGACATAACGGCCATCCGGCGTGAACTTGGGGCCACCGTGCAGGGCGTAGCGGCTGGGGAAGCGGTGGATGACTTCGAAGCGGTCGCCGTCGAGCAGGCTGATGTGATGATCGCCGCCCTCCACCACCACGAAGAGATTCATGGGGTCGGCCTGCCACTGCGGGCGGGCCGGCCATTGGCGGCTGCCCGCATCAAAGCTGCGCGAGCGCCGGATATCGGCCGCCGTCCATTGCGGGGCGGGCAGCTGCGGCTGGTAGATATAGGCGGCCAGGGCCTGGATCTCGGCCTCGCCGAGCTGGGTGCCAAAGCCCGGCATCTGGGTGGCGGGCCGGCCCTCGCGGATCAGCTTCAGGGCCTCGGGGCGGCGCAGGCGCTCCAGGCTTTCCGGCAGCAGGGCCGGGCCCATCGAGCCCAGCCGCTGCTCGCCATGGCAGGCGGCGCAATGCTGCTGGTACAGGGCGCGGGCGTCCACGGTCTGCGCGCGGGCGTAGTCCCAGGCCAGGCCGAACAGGCCCAGCGCCAGGGCGAGCTTGCACAAGGTCTTCAGCGATTCTTTCATCATGGCTCTTGCTTCTCGGCGATAGGGATGCTGCGGCGCTGCGCGCGAAAGGGCTGGGCCTGCCCGTCCCGTCCCTCGGGGTTGAGGCGGGCACTGGCCTCGGCGGACAGGCCGATTTCAAGATCCTCCAGATAGCAGCCCGGGTCCTCGGCCCAGAGGTCGCCGCGGGTCTGCTGGGCGCGCACGCGGGTGTTGCCGCCACACAGGGCCAGGTGCAGGCACTCGGCGCAGCGGCCCTTCACCGGCCGCGGCCTGGCCTTCAGGCCGTCCATCAGCGGGTCGCTGCGGTCTTGCCAGATGGCCGAGAAGGGGCGCTGGCGCACATTGCCCAGGCGGTAATGCCACCACATGGTGTCGGGGTGGACCTCGCCCAGATTGTCGATATTGGCCACCCCCACGCCGGAGGCATTGCCGCCCCAGGCCACCAGGCGCCGGCGCAAATCGCCCGCCCACTGCGGCCAGCGCGCACCGACCCAGGCCAGCAGATAGGCGGCGTCGGCATCGTTATTGCCGGTGACGTAGTCGCGCGGCTGCGGCGTGCCCGTGCGCACATCCTCCTGCGCGTCGCGCCAGGCGGTTTCGAACAGCAGTTCCAGCGCGGCGCGCGTCGCCTTGAAATGCGCGTCGCGGCCGCGGTGGATATTGCCGCGGCCGGCGTAATTGAGGTGGGAGAAGTAGAACTTGTCGACCCGCTCCGCATGCATCAGTTCCAGCAGGGCCGGGAAGTCCTGCTGGTTCAAGTCGGTGAAGGTGTAGCGCAGCCCGGTCCTAACTCCATTTTCACGCAGCAGTCGCAGCGCGGCCAGGGAGGCATCGAAGGCACCGGCCAGGCGGCGGAAGCGGTCATGCGTCTCGCGCAAGCCGTCGATGCTGATGCCCACATAGTCGAAGTTCTGCTGCGCGATGCGCTCGGCCATGGCGGCGTCGATCAAGGTGCCGTTGGTGGACAGCGCGGTGTAAAAGCCCATGGCCTGGGCGCGCGAGGCGATCTCGAACAGGTCCGGCCGCAGCAGGGGCTCGCCGCCGGAGAGGATCAGCACCGGCACGCCCGCCAGTTTGAGGTCATCCATGACGGTGCAGACCTCGGCAAAGCTCAGCTCGCCCGGGTAGTCATGGTCGGCCGACAAGGCGTAGCAATGTTTGCAGGTCAGATTGCAGCGCCGGGTCAGGTTCCAGATCAGCACCGGGCCAGGGGCCTGGGCCCGGCGGCGCCCTGGCGGGCTGGGGTAGTGGCCGTCTTGCTCGGCCCGCGCGACTTCGCGCAGGTATTGGCTGATACGCAACATGCTGCGGCCTTTCTCTTCTTGGGTCTCATTCGGGCTGCAAGCGCAGGCCGGTCTTTTTGAGGATGGCACTGCTGTAAAGAATGTCATGGGCCCGGCAGGCGGGGCCCAGCAACTCGCGCAAGGCCCCGGCTTGCGCCTCGACCTCCGCGCGGCTGCGGCCATGCAACATGGCGAACAGGTTGTAAGGCCATTGCGGCAGGCGGCGCGGCCGGCGGTAGCAGTGGCTGACGCCCTCGAAGGCGGCCACCCGCGGGCCCAGGGTGTCGATCTGCGCATCGTCGACATCCCACACCGTCATGCCATTGGCCACATAACCCAGGCGGTAGTGATTGGGCACGGCCGCGATGCGGCGTATCAGGCCCGAGGCCTGCATCTGCGCCAATTCCTCGCACACCTGCGCCTCGCTGATGCCCAGCATGGCGCCCAGTGCCTCGAAGGGCCGCTCCAGCAGGGGCAGGCCGCTCTGCGTGGCCAGCATCAGCGCGCGCTGCAGCGGGCTCAGTGCCGCCGCGGGTGCCGGCGGTGTCGTGCTGTCAGTCATCGCCCTGCCCTCCCTGCGGCTCATAGGCTTCGGCGTCGGGCCTGGCCTCAAGGCGCAGGCCGACAAAGTACTCGCGCTCCTTGGGGAAGGCCAGCACCTGCAGCCCCGTCAAGGCCTCGATCTGCGCGCACACTGCGGCGCTTTCTTCCGGCTTTTCGGTCGCCAGCACAAACCACATATTCAGCGCGTGTTCGCGGCGATAGTTGTGCGCCACGGCGGGGATGGCGTTCAGCTGGGCCGTTACCGCCGCGTACTGCGACTCGGGCACCTGCATGGCCGCCAGCACAAAAAGCCCACCCGCGCGCTCGATCTGGAACAAGGGGCCGACGCGGGTCAGCACGCCCTCGGACAAGAGCCGGCGCAGGCGCAGCAAGACCAGGGACTCGCTGCAGCCCAGCTCCCGGCCGAGCTGCTCGAAGGGGCGCGGCAGCAGCGGCAAGGCGGTCTGCAGGCGATTGATCAGGGCGGCGTCGAGCGCGTCGATGCTGGCCACATCCTGGCGCGGCCGCTGCGAAGGTGAGTCGATGCTTGGCTCATGCATGCTGAGCTGCCTCGCTGTAAAGCGCCGCCGCCGGCTGGCGGAAGTAGCTGGGACCGCATTGCTTGAAGCGCCGTCGGCTGAACAGCACGGCTTGCGGGAAGGCCTGCAAGCCCGCCGCGTCGCGCGCCTGGCCCAGCCACTGCAGCACCTCGGCCCGGCTGCGCCCATGCACCATGCAGTAGAGCTTGTAAGGCCATTGCTCCGCACGAGATCGGCGGTAGCAAAGCGTGACGCCAGGCTGGCGGGCCAGCAGGGCGGCGTGCGCGTCCACCCCTTCGTCGGGCACATCGAACACGCACATGGCATTGGCCGCAAAGCCCAGCTCGTGATGCCGAACAATCAGGCCGAAGCGACGCAGCACGCCCTGCTCCAGCCAGCTGCGCAGGCAGTCCATGACGCGCGGCTCGGGCCAGCCCAGCGCCTGGGCCCAAGCCGCATAAGGCCGGGCCAGCAGAGGCAGGCCTTGCTCGACACAGGCCGCCAGGCCGCGCTCCTCGGCCGCCACGGGGCTTGGCTGCTGCGCAGGCAGGCCCGCGCCGCGCGCCGCGCAGCCCTGGCCATGCGGATCCTTCAGGTCGAAGCCCAGATTGATGCGGTAGGCCCGCTCCATGGGCAGGCGCAGCGTTGCAAGGCCGCAGTGCTGCTCCAGCGCCGTCAGCTCCTGCGCCAGGCAGTCCATGTCCGGGCCGGTGATGACGAACCACAGATTGAAATGATGCTCGCGTTCGTAGTTATGGTTGACGCCCGGCATGGCGTTGACCCGCTGGGCCAGCGCCTCCAGTTGCCGCGGCGGCACCGCCATCGCGCAAAGCAGGGCCGCCCCTGCCGCCCGCGCGCCCCAGACACCGCCGATGCGCGACAGCGCGCCCTGCTCACGCAGGCGCTGCAGCCGCGCCATCACGGCCTCGGCATCGCCATGGCCCCAGGCCTTGGCCAGCTCAGCAAACGGCTGCTCGCAGAGCGGAAAGCGCTGCTGCCAGGGGTTCAGCAGGTCCTGGTCCTGGGCGCGGCCGAGCAGGCTTGGCATGGCGATCAGAACCCGCTGCGCTGGGCGCGGCTGGTGAAGAAGATGCCGCTGGGCGCCGCCGCCTTGAGCGTGGCCTGGCGGGCGAAGCTGCGGGTGTCAAAGACATTGACGGTGTCATCGTCCCGGCTCGAAATCCAGACCGATTCGCCCCGCGGGGTGAACTCCATATGCAGCACCGCCTTGCCGGGGCTGAGGGTCTGGATCACCTGCCGGCTCTGGGTGTCGATGACCTGCACCTGGTTGTAGTCGGGCACGGCGAAATTCACCCAGACCTGGCGCCCGTCCGGCCTGGCCATGACGAAGACCGGCTGGCCGGCCACCGCGATGCGGCCCAACTCCTGCCAGCTGTCCATGTCCACCACCAGCACCTCGTGCCGGCCGATGGCGGGCAGATAGGCCTGACGGCCCGCGATGGCCCAGCCGCGCAGATGCGGCATCTTGAACACCGGCAAGGGCTGCTGGCCGCGGCCATAGCCGGCCAGGATGCGCTCGGCCTTGGGCTGGGCGGCCCAGAGGTCGATCTTGACCAGGCCGTCCTCGCCGAAGAGGCCGGCGATGTAGTAGCGGCCATCGGGGGTCAGCAAGGCGTCATAAGGCTGCAGCCCCACGTTCTTGAACTTCTGCAGCTGGGGTGGCTGGCCCGCGGCCACGCCGGACACATCGGCGATCCAGATCTCGTTGGCATCGAACAAGGCATACATGAAACGCTGGCCCGGCAGCTCCACCAGGCCAACGACGCGCGACAGCTTGCCCGGCTCGTACTCGGCGGGAATATCGGCCACCAGGCGCAGCGTCTGCGCATCAAACACGCGGATGCCGCCGGGCTGGTAGTTCTGCGCCGCCACCAGAGTGCCGTCCTGGGAGATGGCGCCGCCTATCGAATTGCCGCTTTGCTGCACCCGGCCCACCAGGCTGCGGCTGGGCAGATGGACCTTGCTGAGCGCGCCGTCGCGGCCGAACACAAAGGCGTAAGCGCCATCGCGGGAGTAGACCAGGGAGGCATGTGACAAGTCCCCCAGACCCTGGATAGGCCCCAGCAGCTCGCGGCGGCTGGTGTTGAGCACTTGCAGGCTGCCGCTGGCCCGCTCCACCACCAGGCCCAGATCGCCGGTGCCGGCGGCAAGCGCTGGCGCGGGCGGCGCGCTGACGCAAGCGGCCAGCGAGAGGCACAGGCCCGACGCGGCCAGGATCTTGAATGAAGAGCGGGTGAAAATTTTCATGGCCTGGGGTCTTGCGAAACAAGCGCTGGTTTTGTTGCGGAGGGCCGCTGCATATAGGCCGCCAGCCAATCGGCTTCGGCCTCGCTGATCATGCTTTTCCAGGCCGGCATGGGGGTGCCCGGCCGGCCGTGAAAAATCGTCGCGGCAATCGCCGCCTGCGGCAGCTGCTGCATGGCCTCGGCATGAATGGCGGGGCCCAGCCCGCCGGTCAAACGCAGGCCGTGGCAGGAGCCGCAATCATGCTCAAGCATGCGCCGCAGCTGCTGCTGGCGGGCCGGCGCGGGCTGGGTGGCGGCGAGCGAGGTATCCGCCGGCTGGTTTTGCGCCGCCGCGCCGAGGCCGCAGAAGCCGCTCAACAACACAGTTAGCACAAGGAAGTGATTGCGAATCAACATGCCGCCATGCTCCTCCGCAAGCCCCTGGCTGTCCTTGAACTGCATCAAGGACGAAGAGAGAGCGCGGTCTTCACAATCGGGCCATGCACCGCAGGCAGGAGCCCCAAAAAATGAGTCCACGTATCGAGCCCCGCCACTTCTCCCGGCCCCAGGGCCGCCCGCAGTGGGCGCCCGTGACCCTGGTCGGCGCCGGCCCCGGCGACCCCGAACTGCTGACGCTCAAGGCCGCGCGTGCGCTGGCCGAGGCCGAGCTGCTGCTTTACGACAATCTGGTCTCGGCCGAGGTGATGGCCATGGCCAATCCCGCGGCGGAGAAGATCTTCGTTGGCAAGAAATGCGGGCAGCACGCCCTCAGCCAGGAAGGCATCATCGCCTTGATGATCGAGCTGGTGCGCGGCGGGCGCCGCGTGCTGCGCCTCAAGGGCGGCGACCCCTATATCTTCGGCCGCGGCGGCGAAGAGGCCGAGGCCCTGGCGGCGGCGGGCATCGCGTTTGAAACCATCCCTGGCATCAGCGCCGCGCAGGCGGCCGGCGCCGCGGCAGGCATCCCGCTGACGCACCGCGCCCATGCCGGCAGCTTGATCTACACCACCGGCCATCTGCGTGCCGCCCAGGGCGCAGGCGCTGGCGACGAGCAGGCCCTGCCCCTGGACTGGCCCATGCTGGCCCGTCCGCATCAAACCCTGGTGATCTATATGGGGCTGAACAGCCTGCCCCTGATCAGCCGCCAGCTGATCCTGCACGGCCTGCCCGCCGAGACCCCGGCCGCGCTGATCGAAAACGCCAGCCTGCCGCAGCAGCGCTGCGTGCGCGGCAGCCTGGCCGAGCTGCCGCAACTGGCCCTCAGCCACGGCCTCAAGTCACCCACCCTGCTGATGATTGGCGAGGTGACTGCCCTGCACGAGCGGCTGGGCCCGGCTCTGTACCAGCAAGCGGAGCTGGCGCAGGCCGGCGATCACTGCAAGGTGTAGCTGGCCAGCTCGCGGGGTTGCAGGATGTGGATGTCGCGCCGCGAGATCTGAATCAGGCCCTCGTCCTCCAGCTCGCGCAGCACGCGGGAGAAGTACTCCGGAGTCAGGCTCAGCCGCGAGGCGATGGTGGCCTTGCTGACCGGCAGCGAAATCGTATGGGGCCGTGCCGGCGCAGGGCTCTGCTCCGCCTGGGCATTGAGCAAAAAGCCCACCACTCTTTGCAGGCCGCTGTGCAGGCAGTAACTCTCCACATCGTGCAGCAGACTCTGGATGCGCTGCGAGGCCTGGGCCAGCAGGCGCAGCGAGAAGCCGGGGTCGCGGCCGATCTGCGCGAGCAAGGCCGCCTTGGGGATGCGCAGCAACAAGGCCTCGCTGAGGGCGAGCGCGCTGAAGCCATGGCGCTGCTCGTTGAAGACGGCCGACTCACCCAGGCTTTGCCCCGGCCCGACCAGCTCCAGCACCTTCTCGCCGCCATTGGCGGCCAGGGCGAACACCTTGATGCGGCCGGTGACGACGATGTGCAGGGCCTCGCAGCGATCGCCCGCGCTGTACAGCTTGCCGCCACGAGGCAGGCGCACAAGGCTGCAGCCCTGCTCAACAATGTGCGCCAGGTCCTCGTCGCTGACGTCACGGAATAGCGGCTGCACAATCATGTAACGAACTATTTCAGTGGACATGAAATTCCTGGGGATGTTCATCGGGTGGGGATCCTTGTTGCGGGGCGGGAGTCAGAAGGCGCTGCGGGCGCGATTCTGTTCGGCCGCCCATCGCACGGTTTGACGAACATCAAGCCAAGCGCGGCAGTAGTTCTTTGGAACTATCCCGCTAACGCAAAAGAGCGACAGACGAACCCTAGCCCCACCGTTGCAGGGGCAAGAACAAAATGGTTGCTCGGCGACGGCCCAAAACTTGTCGTTTGAAGATCTGGCTCAAGTGATCCGGCTCTTACCGGCTACCTTCCCTAGCCGGTTCTGTGCTGGCAAGTGGATATTCCGACAGGATGGGCCTGCGCTGACCCGGACCGTTTACATCGACTATTCATATTCCAGGAGGTAGTGATGATGGTGACGAAGAAGAATTTCTTGCGAGACTTGGCCATCATGGTCATGGCATGTCTGTGGCTCGTCGCCTCCGCGGCGGCACAAAACAAGAAACCACCCAATATCTTGGTCATCTGGGGCGATGACGTCGGCATGTGGAATCTCAGCGCCTACCATCGCGGCATGATGGGCGGCAGCACGCCCCATATCGACCGGATTGCCAAGGAAGGCATGATGTTCATGGACCATTACGCGCAGGCCTCCTGCACGGCGGGTCGAGCCGCCTTCATCACCGGCCAGAACCCCATCCGTGTGGGCCTGGCCTCGGTAGGCTTGCCAGGCGCCGCCCAGGGCCTGAGCACCAAGGACCCCACCATCGCATCCCTGCTCAAACCGATGGGCTACGCCACCGGCCAGTTCGGCAAGAACCATCTGGGCGATCGCGATGAACACCTGCCCACCAACAATGGCTTTGACGAATTCTTCGGCATCCTCTACCACCTGAATGCCGGTGAGTACGTGGAGCTGTATGACTACCCCAAAGACCCGGCCATGGTCGAAAAATTAGGGCTCAAGCAACGCGGGGTGATCCATTCCTGGGCACAAAACGACGGCAAGCAAAAAATCGTGGACACCGGCCCCTTCGGCAAGGAACGCCAGCGTAACCTGGAGTGGGAGGTGCTCAAGGAGTCCAAACGCTTCATCACCGACGCAGCAAAGGCAGACAAGCCCTTCTTCGTATGGCACAACTTGACCCGCACCCATATGCACACCCATCTGAGCAAGAAATACGACGGTGCGACCGGCTACGGCCTCTATGCCGACGGTGTGAAGGAAATGGACGATGTGGTGGGAGAGTTGCTCAAGCTCATCGACGATTTGGGCGTGGCAGACAACACCATGATTCTTTTTTCCACCGATAACGGCGCCTATGTCCGCACTTGGCCCGACGGCGGCAACCACCCCTTCCACGGAGAAAAAGGCGTGGGCGGCTGGGAAGGAGGATTTCGCGTACCCGCCATGGTCAAGTGGCCGGGCGTCGTTCCCGCCGGCAGCACCTCGGGCGAGATGATGGCCATGGAGGATTGGCTGCCCACCATCATGGCGCAACTGGGCCAGCCCGATGTGAAAAAGCAGTTGCTGAGCAGCTACAAGGCCGGCAAGCGCAGCTACGACAAGATCCACCTGGACGGTTATGACCAGACCCAGGCCATCACCGGCAAGGGCAAGAGCCAACGCAAAGAGTTCTTCTACATGACCGAGTCCGTCATGCACGGCGTGCGCATCGGTGACTACAAGTTCTTGTTCAAGAAGCAGGACAAATGGTTCCAGGGCACGCAGCAAAATCTGGTGATCCCCTACATCATCAACCTCAAGCTCGACCCCTTCGAGCGCTTCCTCGAGTCCGACGGTTATATGACCTGGATGGAGGACCGCTCATTCATTCTGCCGCTTGCTGCAGGCGCTATTGCCGAGTACGCCAAGTCGCTCAAGGACTACCCACCGCGCATGCAGAGCGCGGAGTTCAATATCGATGAGATGCTGCGGGCATCGCAGCCCAAGGGGCAATAGCGACTGACGCAAACTCTTGGCGGTACCACCACCCGGCTGCGCGATCGAAGGATCGTGCAGCCGGCTCCAAGTGGGCCCGAACAGGCTGGCCACAAGCCCCCCCCGTGATCAGACCCCGGTGTAATTCGCCAGGCTGGCGGCATCGCGGATACGGATGTCGCGCCGGTCCACCTCGATCAGCCCGGCCGCCTCCAGCTCGTGCAGCACGCGCGAGAAGTACTCGGGGGTGAGGCTCAAGCGGGAGGCGATGGTGGCCTTGCTGACCGGCAGCGACACCGTGATGACCTCGCCATTCACACAGTCTTCCGCCACCTGGTCGCGCAGCAGATAGCCGATCACCCGCTGCACGCCGCTGTGCAGTGCATAGGCCTGGACGTCGTGCACCAGGCCGTGCAGGCGGCGCGAGATGCCCGCCAGCATGCGCAGGGCGAAGCGGCTGTCCTGCTCGATTTCGGTCAGCACGGCCTGCTTGGAAACGGACAGCAGCAAGCTGTCCGACAAGGCCTGGGCATTGATGATGTAGGGCTTGCCGGTGAACATCAGCGCCTCGGCAAAGCTGTGGCCGGGGCCGACCAGCTCGATCACCTTCTCCTGCCCGGAGGGCGAGATGGCGAAGAGTTTGACCTGGCCCGTCACCGTCACATGAAACTCTTCGCAGGGCTGGCCGACCCGAAAGACGGTGTCCCCGCGGCTCAGACGGCGCAGGCTGCAGCCCATGGCCAGGCGCTCCAGCTCGGCCGCGCTCAGATCGGTGAACAGGGGCAGCACCGAGAGGTAGCGGGGTAAATCAAATGCGCGCATGTCCATGGCGGTCTCCCTGATGATGTCGGTGTGTGCGGGCTGCATTGTCGAGAGCGCGCGAACAGCCCTCCTTGATATGCCTCAAGTCCGCGGCAAGGGCGCCAATAAAGCGACAGCCGCTGAACGGATCAGCGGATCAGCGGATCAGCGGGTCAGCTGGGCGTAGACGCCGGCCAGGCGCATGGGCAACTCGCTCGGGCGCACGACGCGCGCCCAACCCTGGCGGCCGAAGATATGCGGCAGATAGTCGGGGGCCTCGGCGTCTATGCTCAGGCAAAAAGGCTGGAGGCCGGCGCGGCGGGCCTCCAGCACGGCCTCGCGCGTGTCCTCCACGCCCCAGCGGCCTTCGTACACATCCAGGTCATTGGGCTTGCCATCGGTCAGCAGCAGGAGCAGGCGCTGCCGCTCCGGCCTTTGTTCGAGGCGCTTGCTGGCCAGGCGTATGGCCGCCCCCATGCGGGTGTAGTAACCCGGCTTGATCGCGCCCAGCCGGGCCGTCACCGGGCCCGACCAGTTTTCCTCAAAGCTCTTCAGATGCTGGATGCGGACCTGGCTGCGCCGCACCGAGCTGAAGCCCAGCATGGCGAAGGGGTCGCCACAGGCATGCAAGGCCTCGCCAAAGACGAACAAGGCATCGCGGATCACCTCGATCACCCGCGCGTCGTTATTGGCATAGGCATCGGTGGACAGGGACAGATCGGCCAGCAGCAAGGTGGCCAGGCTGCGCTCGCCGCGCTGCCGGCGTGCGTAGACCTGGGGCTCGGGCTCGCCGCCCGCCTGGACGGCGCCCAGATGGCGCACCCAGGCGTCGAGGTCCAGGGTCTCGCCCTCGCTGCAGCCGCGCTGCCATTTGGGCGCCGCGCGCAAGAGCTCCAGCCGGCGCCTGACCTGGCGCGCCGTGCGGCGCAGGGCCGCGCTCGGCTGCAGCGGGCTGGCCCCGGGCCGCGTGACCAGGGTCTGCACCTGGCAATGCCCGGGCAGCAGGCGCTGTCGCTTCCAGTCCCATTCCGGCAGCAACTCGCCCTCGCCCAGCGGCAGGTCGTCGGCGCTGGCGCTGGGCAGGTCCAGATCGAACTTGACCCGCGCGGCCACGGCGCTGCCGTCGCGCGACAGGGTCAGCTGCTCCATATCGTCGGCCGCCGCCTGGGCCTGCTCGTCATCGGGCTCATCGTCCTGGCCGCGGTCCAGCGGGATGTGCTCGCTCCAGCTCTGCAGGGACTCGGCCTTGGAGGACAGCAGCAGCGGCGCGCGTTCGCTGGCGGGCTTGGCCTGCCGGGTACGGCGGCGCTTTTGAGCCTGCGCCAGATCGGCATCCGGCGGCTGCGGCGGCGCCGCGTGACCGGCGCGGGGTTGGTGCTTGGCCGAATGGGCCGCCACCGCCAACTCGGGTGGCAAGGCCTGCAACCACAGCCAGACGGGCGCGAGGCCGGCGGCCTCTTGTGCCGACAGGGCTGACTCAGCAGCCTCATCGCCCGCCAGCAACAAGGCTTGCAGCCGCTGCTCGGCCGCCTGTTGCTGCATGGGCAACTTCAGCGCATCGGCGCGGCGCTGCGCCAGATGGGCCTCGCGCAGGCGCTCCCAGCGAGGCCGCAGGCCCGGGCAACGCTGCAAGGCCAGGCGCGTGGCGGCCAGATTGTCGGCCGCCCAGTGGCCGCTGGGCACGAAGGCGGCGGCCAGGGCGGCCAGCCAGAGATAGAGGTCGCGGTTCAGCGCACGGTCGGCGAACAGGGCGATGCGCGGCGGCAGGGCCAGGGTCTCCTCGTCCAACCTGGGCAAGGCGGCGCGCAAGCCACTGCCCGCCAGACGCTGCAGCCAGCTGCGCGGGCCGCCGATGCGCATATCGGCCGCCGGCACGACGCGTGTGCCCGCGGCACCGCCCGCAGCGCGGTAGAGCAAGGCCACGGCCTCGCTGACCTCGGGCAGCGCGACAGCGGCCGCGGCAAAGCTGCGGTCCGCCGCGCCCTTGATGAATCGATGCCAGCGTTCGCCGACCCACTCTTCCATAACTAGTTCTTTCGCTGGGTTTGAGATTGCTGCTGCTGTTGTTGTTGCTGCTGCCTCAAGGTCTCACGCAGGGCCTCGACGCCCACGGTCCATTCCAGTTGCGGCTGCGGTAACTGCGGCTGCTGTTCCTTGGACTCGGCGCATTCGTCCAGGCAGCGGCCGCATTGCACGCAGGAGAACATCTGCCGCTTGATCTGGCGCGGCCGCAGCCGCATCGGGCAGACGCTGTCGCAAGCGCTGCCCTCGGGCGCGCGGGCGGTGCTGCATTGGCGGCAGTCGCTGGCGCGCTCGCGCTTGAAGGCGACGACCAGGGCACGCGGATTGGCCATCCAGGCCAGGCTTTGGAACAGGCCCACGGCGCAGCCGAAGCGGCAAAACAGATGGCGGGCGAACAGCAGCTCCAGCGTGAACACGCTGCTGCCGATCAGGATGAAGCGGGCCTGGTTGGGCGTCAGGTTGCCGCTCAGCAGGCCGGCCCAGATCTGGCGCGGCGGCAGCAGATAGCTCAGCAAGGTGATGGCCCACAGAAAACCGAACAGCGCGCAGCTGAGCGCGAACACCGGCCACCAGTGCCGCTGCGCCTGCTGGCCGGGGCGCAGGCTCGGCCGCTCGTCCCACAGGCTGAACTTGCCGCAAGCCCTGTGCAGCAAGGCATTGAGCCCCTCCACCAGGGAGAAATGCGGGCACAGCCAGCCGCAGTAAAGCCGCCCCCAGCGCCAGGCCACGCCCAGGAACAAGAGCACCAGCAGTAAAGCCGGCAGAATGCCACGCAAGATCAGCGTTAGCGCGGCGGCATTGGCGCTGACCTGGCCCTGGGCCAGTGCGTCTATCCCCAGGCTCCAGCGCATGCCCAGCACCCAGAGCTGGGTTTCGTTCAGATCGAAGCGCAGCAGATTGAGCGCCGGCGCCAGCAGAAAGAGCGCGAAGAAGCCTAGCTGCGTGGCACGCCGCCGCCGCTGCAGGCCCTGGCTGCGCGCGTGGGCCGTGGGGGCGGCGGGTTCAGCCATCGCCGATCACCGCGCGCAGCACCTCGTGCAGGGCGGCGCCGGTGTCGGCATCGTCGGTCAAGGCGTCCACGATGGCGGCGCGGCAGCTGGCCAGCAGAGGCAGGCCGGCCACATGCAGGCGGGCGGCCATCACCAGCAAGCGGGTGCTGGCGGTTTCCTCCAGGTCCTGCTCGGTCAGGCGACGTAAGGCTTGCGCCAGGCGCACCAGCTGGGCCGCCACGGCCGGCGTGCAGCCGCTCTCGGTCGTGACGATGGCCTGCTCCACCGCCGGCGCCGGGTAGTCCAGGCCCAGGGCGACGAAGCGCTGCCGGGTGCTGGGCTTGAGCCCCTTGAGCAGGTTCTGGTAGCCGGGGTTGTAGCTGATCACCAGCATGAAGCCGGGCGCCGCCGCCAGCAGCTCGCCGGTACGCTCGATCGGCAGCACGCGCCGGTCGTCGGCCAGCGGGTGCAGCACCACGGTGGTGTCCTTGCGGGCCTCCACCACCTCGTCCAGATAGCAGATGGCGCCCTCGCGCACCGCGCGGGTGAGCGGCCCGTCCAGCCAGCGGGTGTCGCCGCCCTGGATCAGATGCCGCCCCACCAGGTCGGCGGCGCTGAGATCGTCGTGGCAGCTGACCGTGATCAGCGGCCGCGCAAGGCGCGCCGCCATATGCTCGACCAGGCGGGTCTTGCCGCAGCCGGTGGGGCCCTTGATCAGCAAGGGCAGGCGGCTGGCATGGGCATGCTCGAACAGGCGGCATTCCTCGCCCTGCTCGGCATAAAAAGGCGGCTCGCCCAAGGCCTCAAGCCGCCGTGCGCTGTGCATTTCCATCAGACCGCCCGGCTCAAGGCGCCCGCCGGCAAGGCTTCCTCGGCCCGGCCGGCGCCGATGAAGAAGCTGCTCAGATAGGTCAGCAGACCGACCAGGAAGCCGACGCCGCCGGCCACACGCAGCCAGTAGAAGAAGCGCAGCTGGTCTTGTGTGGCCATAAAGCCCATCGCGCCTTCGCTGGGCATGCGCTGCAGCCAGATCTGCAGGATGCCGGCGCCGGTCAGGGCCAGCACCATCACGCCCATGCCTATGGTCATGATCCAGAAGCTCCACATCTCCACGCTCTGGGCACGGCGCGGGTTGGCCTCACGGCCGCGCAGAATGGGCATGGCGTAGCTGATCATCGCGATCACCACCAGCACATAAGCGCCGTAGAAGGCCAGATGGCCGTGGGCCGCGGTGATCTGGCTGCCGTGGGTGTAGTAGTTGACCGGGCTCAGCGTGTGGATGAAGCCCCACAGGCCGGCGCCCAGAAAGCCCATCACCGCGCAACCGACGGCCCACAGCACGGCGGCCTGATTCGGATGCTCGCGACGGCGGCGCTGCACCATATTGAAGGCGAACAGCGTCATCATGAAGAAGGGGATGGGCTCCAGCGCGCTGAACACGCTGCCCACCCAGTGCCAGTAGCCCGGCAGGCCAATGAAGAAGAAGTGGTGGCCGGTGCCCAGGATGCCGGTGACCAGGGCCATGGTGACGATCAGGTAGAGCCATTTGTCGATCACCTCGCGGTCGACGCCGGTGGTCTTGATCAGCACAAAGGCCAGCAGCGCGCCGAGGATCAGCTCCCAAGTGCCCTCCACCCAGAGGTGGACGACGAACCACCAGTACATCTTGTCGCGCACCAGATTGCTCGGGTTGACGAAGCTGAACAGAAACATCAGGGCCAGGCCCCACAAGCCCATCAGCAGCACCAGGGTGATGGCCGTCTTGCGGCCCTTCAACACCGTCATGCTGATGTTGAAGAGGAAGGCCAGCGCGACGATGACGATGCCGACCTTGGTGGGCAGGGGCTGCTCCAGGAACTCGCGCCCCATGGTGGCGAGCAGATTATTGCCCGTCATCTCGGCCAGCGTGGCATAGGGCACCAGCAGATAGCCCAGGATGGTGGCACCGCCGGCGGCCAGAAAGACCCAGAACAGGATCTTGGCCAGCAGCGGGCTGAAGAGCTCGGTCTCGGTCTCTTCCGGCACCAGATAGTAGGCACTGCCCATAAAGCCCATCAGCAGCCACACAATCAGCAGATTGGTGTGCACCATGCGGGCGATATTGAAGGGAATGGCCGGGAACACCAGATCGCCGATCAGGTATTGCAGGCCCAGCGTGATGCCGAACACGATCTGGCCGACAAACAGCACCAGTGCGCCAATGAAGTAGAGCTTGGCGACGGCCTGCGATTTGTATTTGAGGGTGATGGGTTTCATAGCGTCTTCTCCTCCTCAGCCTTCCACATTCGGGGGCCATTTTTCGGCGTCGACGCCGTTGGTCCACTTGAGGAACTCGACCATATCGTCGAGCTGCTGATCGTTCAGATGGAAATTGGGCATCTGGCGGCGCCCGGGGATGCCGGTCGGCTGCGACTTGATCCAGGCCTTGATGAAATCGGGGCCGCGGCGGGTGTAGACATTGCCCAGCTCGGGCGCGAAATAAGCGCCCTCGCCCAGCAAGGTGTGGCAGCCGATGCAGTTGCGGGTTTCCCAGATGTGCTTGCCGCGCACCACGGCGGGCGTGATCTCGGCGGCCTTGGAACGTTCGGGGATGCGTTGCTCGGTATCAAAAATCAGCGCGGCAAACAGCAGCACGAAAAAAGCCGTGCCGCCGTAGAAGATATTGCGCGCCATCTGGCTGGTGAAGCCTCGGCTCATGATGGTCCTCGGAGTCTGTTGGAGATGCCGCAAGACTAGGGAAAAGTGCGCACCACTTCCTTGAACAGGAATAAGGAAAACCGCTAATCGCCCGGATGGGGCTGGCGATGCCTAGGGCCTATCTCTGCGTCAACCCGCCCTCCCAGGCCCCTCGCATTTGGGCCAGCAGCGCCCTCGGTATGCGTTCATCGGACTCGGCTTCCCGCAGTGTTTGCGTCATCGCCTCGGCGATTCGCTGCAGTACCTGCTCCGGCCGCTTGACCCCGCAAACCTCTCGTCCAAACTTTTGCAAGTCCTGCGGGCTCGGATAGGCCTTGGTCTGCCCTCGCCCCGCAAAAAGCTTGAGTGCGAGCGTGCGATCTTCCAGATCCGGCCCGCCCATATATTGCTGATAGCGGTAGATGGAGGTGGTCACCACGTCAAACATGGGCGCCAGCCAAGCATCAGCTGCCGAACGGTAGAGCAGGCCAAAATTCTTCAGATGGCCATCACCATTGCGCACCATCACCGTGAAGGCGACTTGCTCGAAGAAGCGGCGAAGGTTCTCGCTGCTCAGTTGGAGGTACTTGAACAAGTCTGCGACCATCTGATAGCTGCCACGGTACTTCCGATCAGACAGGACATCACGGACACGCAGACCCAGCAAAGCGGCCACATCCTCAAAGCCTAGCCGCGTGCCGTCAGGCTCGACATCAAAGCGATCCAGCACCAGCATCTGACCGTCATATGACAAGTCGAATCCAGGCGTCAGAATGCCCGCCTTCGAAGCAGCAGTCAGGCACATGAACTCATTGGCTGCCAAGCCAGGGTAGGCGTTTGATGCCGTCTTGATGATCAGCGTAGGAATTGGAATCGTTGGCCGATCCGGCACCATGATCTTGGGCTGCATGCCGGCAATGCCT
This sequence comes from Roseateles oligotrophus, assembly GCF_014204525.1. Lineage (GTDB taxonomy): Bacteria > Pseudomonadota > Gammaproteobacteria > Burkholderiales > Burkholderiaceae_C > Paucibacter_A > Paucibacter_A oligotrophus_A. The sequence continues at coordinate 265,878 of NZ_JACHLP010000005.1, read as the reverse complement.
GCACCCGTGCTGAGGTAGGCTCGCACAAGTTGATCAAACACCTCGGGGGTGTAGCTTGTGCTCAGCAAGGCCTTGCGGTCCATCACCGTTGCCCGAGCCGCTGCCGGTCTATCAGGCAACTGGTAACCAAGGCGACCAATGCCGTTGGAGCCCACCAGCGCCAATAAATGCATAGGCGTCAGCGGCTGTTTGGGAAACAGTGCGCGCAGCCGCATGAACAGATCGCCCTCCGGCAGATGCTGATCCATCACAGCAAACAGATCGCCGTCTCGATAGGTCGGGGTGCTGGGCGGCATCAGCAGGCCAAGGGCCGGCTGATCTTCCAAAGCCCCGTCAAGATAGCGGAACTCGTAAATCGAGTGCTTGAGAAGTTGGCCGCGCAGAGCGCCGCCAATCTCGACCTCCAACTGCTTGATTTTTTCAGGGAGGGGCTGCATCGTCCCCGTCCTCGTCGACTGAGCCAAAACGCCGCTGAACTTCTTCGAGCGTGGGCATGCCTGCGCGTTCAAGACGAATAGTCAGGCCCATGGCCCCCAGGATGGCCATCAGCGAGCTGAGGGTGACATCCTCACCCTGCTCCAGCCGATAGAGCACGTCACGCGCTCGGCCCGCGCGCAGCGCAATGTCGGTCGCCTTCATCTTGCGGGCTTTGCGCTCCAGCATGAGGGCACGACCCAAATCACTTGGCAAGCGAATTACGTCTTTCATAAAGGACATATTACGTACTTCTTGTTATTTTGTCTTTTAATTAAGACAAAATTCCTGTGCCATGCTGGGCATAGGAGCCTGTCGGGCTTGGGTCGCCGATAGCGGAATCGGCCCCTGCCAGGCCAGTTTTTGCCGGATTTGCAGCCCCATAGCCCGGCTATGAGGCAAAAAGCCGGTGAACACGAAGTGACGCGAAGCCAAAAATGGACGGCTGCGGCCGATTTTCCGCCGGCGATTCCCAAGTCCGACAGGCTCCTAGCTGCGGCTGATGAAGTTTTCAGTCAGGCGTTTGTCGGCGCGCTGGCTTCCAGGCGGTCGGCTGCGTCATCAGGCTAGTGCAGTGTTTTATTCTTGCGTGAACTTATCGGCGCCTCGTTCTTGGAGTGGGTGACGCTGATTGTTTGCAGCCTCACCCTCTGCCTAGGCCCAGCCGGAAGTTCGCCACGGCAGACGACCTCCTTTGGCTACGCCGAAACTTCGTTTTCTTGGGCGCCCAAGAAAAGAGGCAAAGATACCGCCCCGAATGCCTGGCCCTTGCGGGGTCCGCTGCAGCACTCGTCTTTGCCGGGCCGCGCCCAACTTGTCGTGGTCAAGTCTTTTCGGACAACCTGATGAGGGGAATATGAAATTCAAAGGGCAGCGGCTTGCTGTTGCTCGAATTGGCTGAGGGACTGATAGCCCAGCGTCGAATGCAGCCGCACGGGGTTGTAGAAGTTGGTGATGTAGTCGGCGATGTCGGCCTGCGCTTCGGCGTGATTGGCATAGTCGCGTTGCCAGACGCGCTCCATCTTCAGGTTCAGGAAAAAGCGCTCCATGACCGCGTTATCCCAGCAGTTGCCCTTGCGGCTCATGCTGCACACCAAGCCATGGCGCGCAAGCAGTTCTGTGTGGGCTTGACTGGCTACCCCGGTCCGAGTGCACCAGCAAGCCCGCAGCGGGCCTGCGACTGGCGATGGCCAGATTCAGCGCAGCACACACCAACTCGGCGGGCATGCTCGGCGCCATCGCCCAGCCCACAATCTTGCGCGAGGACAAATCCAGCACCACCGCCAGGTACAGCCAGCCGCTGCGCGTGCGGATATAGGTCATGTCGCACACCCAGGCTTCATTGGCGCGAGCGGGCTTGAACCGGCGGGCCAGCACATTGCCTGCAATGGGCAAGCCATGACGGCTGTCCGTGGTGTGAACGAACTTGCGCCGCCAACGCGTTTGCAGCCCGTTGCTGCGAATCAACTGACGCGCCCGATAGCGGCCCACCTTCAAGCCCTGGGCTCTCAAGGCGGCACTCAATCGACGGCTGCCGTAGTTGCGTCCGCTGGCCTCGAACGCCGCCTTGGCGTGAACGGCCTAGGGACTCACTTGCTCGGGCTTGCGCAGACGTTGGCGCGCCGCGTAGAAGCCTGATCGACTCACGCCCAGCACCCGGCACCATTGACTCACCGTGGCCTTCTTCGCGTTGATGGCGCTCTCCGTCAAATGATGGGTCACTTCATCTCCCGGGCGAAGAAGGCCGAGGCTATTTTCATGTGTCTGCTGACACTGGCGTGCGAGTGTGCGGGCGCAGGCTGTACGGGGTCAGGTCTTGCCTGGGATCGAGGGGGGCCTACCGCGCGAGAATTCACGCCGTTTGCCCGAGCAACGTCGGACAGAAACCCAGTTCCACCGTGCCCCTACTCGCGCACGTAGCCCCGGCAGCTCAATAGTCAACTCGCCAAGCAGCTGGTCACGATGGCGTAAGCACTAAAACCAACTGAGTTCCTCAAATCTGAACGGATCTCTTGAAATTCGTCCAATTTCTTGGAGTCAGTTCAAACTCATGGCGATACTGACGTAAACGCATATGGGAGAACTGTCGCCATGACGCCAAACGAGGACGTAGCCTTCACTGAATTTCTAAGGCAGAAAACTGCAGAGGCTGAGACTTTGGGCTATCGGCCCAAGCTATTCAAGCAGATGCTCGGTGCGCAAGGTGGCGAGGCCACAGTGCGGCAACTGCTTGCAAAGGGTAAGCCTTCAGAGGGCTTCACGCGTCTGTGGGAGTTGGGTCGCCTGGATCTGACTGTTGAAGCACTTGTCGTCGAAACGAAGTGGCGTCTGTTCGTCGATCCAATCCTGGTACAGCATGCAGAACGCCTGCTGACACAGTCCAAGTACCGTTTCTCTCCGTTCAACGACCCATCATCGGCAGACGGCACAACCCAGGCGCCGGCGAGCGCAGTCACGTCAGCAGCGGAACAGAAACCAAAACCTCAAGACCTCATGCGATCGTCGCGCCGGAAAAACACTCGATCATTCTCTGACTTCTGCGCCTCATTAGGAGCGCCACTAGCTAACCGCGCGGACCGATGGTGCGGATACAACCAAGAACGAGGCTTTGCTGTCTTCACGATTTGGGCTGACCGCCTACGGGGAGATCGTTATGTCCTATGGGATGCAGCCCTGCGGATCAATGATCGGCGCGTCGGCGCGATCGAAATGAGTCGAGTGCTTCGTCAGGTGATTGCCGCCGGACACGCCGCCTACGGCATACGTTGCGAGCCCCACGACGCGAACGCGACGCCGCGCGAGCGTGGCTACTTCGACGATGAACATCTCCTAGTGCTAACCCTCTCAGAAGAAGCCTCGAACGTATTAGCCAAGGTGGAAGGCGAAACCCCGGCTGCTGACGTCGTGGCGAACCGACGCGGGCCTATGGTGCCGTTCCAGAGCGCGATTGATGATCTCGGCGCGCCCCCGAGTGGCAATGCTGTACCCAGTAGAACAGCCAAAAATGTCGGCTCGGGGTACCGGCGCGACAACGCGGTTAGGGACTATGTTGTCCGCCGTGCTCAAGGGCACTGCGAGCACTGTGGTGCACGTGGTTTCGAAATGGTCGACGGGACGTACTACTTAGAGGCGCACCACGTCATCGCGTTATCAGCCGAGGGGCCGGACACTGTGGAGAACGTAATCGCGTTATGTCCCGAGCACCATCGGGAGGCGCACTATGGAAAGGATGCAGAAGGATTGGAAAGAGCGTTCCTAGCCAAACTTCGGGGGAGACTGTCAGAATCTCCGTGTCTGAGGTCTATTGAACCCTCATCGAATTTGTGAAGCCTCTCTAAGCTGCGAAGGCAGACCGGCCTAGCCCTCAATGCCCCGCATGCGCCCGCGTATCCAGCCGCCGCAGCAAGTCGGGGCCGATGTCGGCCGCCCGCAGCAAGCGGCCACCGTGCGCGTGCATGAAGCGCTGGGCCGCCTCGGCCGTGGCGAAGGCGGGCAGATTGCCGGCGCGCATGGGGCCGCCGAGCCTGGAGCCCTGCACATAGACGGCGGCCTCGGCCGCCAGCCAGGCGCCGCCGTCGAGCTCGGTCACATAGCGGGCGGCGATCTCGCCGGCGTCGCGGCCGCGGCTGTAGCGGCCGACGTCTTGCTGATAGAGGAAGAGCGATAGCGGCGAGTCGAAGAACTGGGCGTCGCCGTTGGCAAAGATCAGCTGGGCCGCCCAGCGCCTGGCCTCGGGCGTGCGCGCCGGGAACATGCCGCAAACCGGGCAGCGCGCGTCGGCCGGCACCGGGCGTGGGGCCAGCAGGGCCAGGCCCGAGGCGGGATCGTAGGGGCTAGGCGGCGCCACCAGGCAGACCTCGGCCAGCGGGTCCAAGGGGGGGCTCGCGTCGCTGCCCGGCAGCCATTGCAGGCTGCCGGCCAAGGCCAGGCCGACGAATGCCGCCCAGGCCCAGCGGCTCGCCCGGCTCAGTGGCCCGTGCAGCGGAACAGAGATGGGCAGCATCGCGGCGCTGCGCCTACATCTTGCTGTCGTGCAACGCGCCGCCGCTCAGGTCCACCATATCGCGCGTGATCTCGGCAAAGCGCAGCGGCTTGCCGCCCCATTTGGCGGCAAAGGCCTTGGCATCGGCCTCCTTGGAGAAGGAGGCGACGGTGGGGCCCATCGAGCCATGGCGCGAGCTGCCCAGCACATAGATGGCGGTCTTGGCATCGATCCAGTTGCCGCGCGGCTGATCCCAGTCGGCGCTGCCCATGTCCTGCACATAGGCGATCTTGACGGCCCTGACCTGCTCGGGGGCCAGCAAGGTGTTGAGCAGCTCCACCGTGTCGCAGAAGAAGCTGGGCGCGGCCTGGCCGGCATAGTGGATCTGCGCCTTGGGGCCGGGGTAATCGGCCAGCAGCATGCCGTCGAGCTCGCAGCTCGTGGCGCCGTCGATCTCGGCCGCCGCAGCGACCTTGGCCTCGTCCGGGCGGCCGCAGGCCAACAGGCCTAGCGTGAACAGCGCGCACAGCAAGGCGTTGCGCAGGGCCGAGGGGTTAGCGTTGAGAGTGCGCCTCATCATTTGAATCTCCAGCGGGCAATTAGTAGGGGCACAAGAATCCAGGCGCCCATGACCAGGGCCATCAAGCCCGGTTTGGCCAGGGCCGGCGGCACGATGCTGGTCAGGCCGTAGAGCGTGCGCATATCGTCGAGTGAAAAAATATTGAGGATGCGGAACACATCGGCCGGATTGAGCAGCAGCAGATAGGCCAGCGCCTCACCCCCGAATTCCGCGCTGCCGGCCACCAGGGCGCCGAGCAGCAGCAGGTCAAAGACCAGCACGAAAAAGAACCACAGGGCGATGGCCAGGCCCGAGGCCCGCGTGCGTTCGCGGCTCAGCACCGACAGCAGCAGGGCCAGGCTCAGAAAGGCCAGGCCCAGCAGCGTGCTGCTGAGCATGAAGCCCAGGTAGTGGTAGAGGCCGGCCCAGCCGAACTGCCGGAACAGCAAGGCCGCCACCAGGGCAAAACCGCCCAGCGTGGACAGGGTCAGCGCGGCGGCCAGGCCCAGGTATTTGCCCAGCAGCAGCTCCAGCCTGGTGATGGGCAGGGCCAGCAGCAGGTCGAGCGAGCCACGTTCGCGCTCGCCGACGATGGCATCAAAGCCCAGCAGCAAGGCGATCAGCGGGATCAGATAGATCACCAGGCTGACCAGGCTGGCGATGATGAACTCGATCGAGCGCGGCCCGAGCTGGCCGCTGCTGGCGCCGCCGAAATAGGTGATGCTCAGCGAGAAGGCGGTGAACACCAGGGCCACGGCCAGCACCCAGCGGTTGCGCATGCGGTCGCGGAACTCCTTGCCGGCCAGCGTGAGGATTTGTTGCAGTTCCATATTCAACGGCCTCCCGCCGCGGCTTCATTCGCCGGCTGGCCGACGCCAAAGAACACGTCTTCCAGCGAACTCTCGTGCAGGCTCAGGTCGCGCAGGCGCGAGCCCAGGCCGGCGGCCAGGCCCAGCACGGCCATCTTGGCCTCGCGCGGGCAGCTCAGGCTGAGGCCTTGCGGCGTGCCACGGCAGACGATGGCCTCGGTGCCCAGCAGGCTCAGCGCCTGCCGGGCCGCGCCCACATCCTGCTCGCTCAGATGCAGCTCGATGCGCAGCGGCGCCTGCTGCTGCTCGCGTAGCGCTTGCACGGTGCCCAGGGCCTGGATGCGGCCGGCCGCCATGATGGCCAGGCGGTCCACCCGCTGCTGCAACTCGGCCAGGATGTGCGAGGTGATCAGCACCGTCACGCCCTTGGCCTGCAGCTCTTGCAGCACGCTGTAGAAGTCGCGGATGGCCTGTGGGTCCAGGCCATTGGTGGGCTCGTCCAGGAACAGCACCCGCGGCTCGCCCAGCAGCGCCTGCGCGAAACCCAGCCTTTGCCGCATACCCTTGGAGTACTCGCGCAGCGGGCGCGCGCCGGCATGGGCCAGCCCCACCCGCTCCAGCGTGGGCGCGCATTGGCGCAGATCGGCGCCCTTCAGCTTGGCAAAAAAGCGCAGCGTCTCCAGGCCGCTGAGGTTGTCGTAGAGCACCACGTTTTCGGGCAGATAGCCCAGGCGGCGCCGGGTGGCGCGAAAGCCGCTGCCGCGCACCGAGCCACCGGCGATCAGGATCTCGCCGCTGCCGAGCGGCGTTAGCCCCAGCATCAGCTTGAACAAGGTGCTCTTGCCGGCGCCGTTATGGCCGATCAGGCCGAAGATTTCACCGCCTTCGACCCGCAGATCGACGCCATCCACCGCGTGGACGGCCCCGTAATGCTTGCTCACGCCGCGCACCTCGATGGCGGGCGTTGGGCCCTTATGGGCCGGGATAGTGCTTGTCACGCCATTCACTCCATTGCTTGTTGGCGGGCTGCATGCGCGGGGCCGGATCGACCACGCTGGGCACTCGCAGCACCGGAAATTGTTGGCCGACCAGGCGCAGTGCCTGCACGGCGGGGCTGGCCAGCAGCAGCTTGACTTCGGGGTGGCGCCAGCTCAGCCGGTCCACCATGTCATTGGCCTCATAGGCCACGTCACCGACACCATCGCCGTTGCGGTCCCAGCCCAGGTAATTGCTCCAATGGTTTCCCTGGCCCCCAAGGTCGCCACAAAGTGGCGCCCGCCCCCCCGAGGGGGAACAATCAAGCTTGGGGCGGCCCGGCGCTTGATTGCCGCCAGACTTTTTGTCCTTGCCGCCCCAGACCTCATCACGCGCGCCGACATAGCGCACCTGCTCGCGGTTGGCGATGAAGTCATTGCCCTCCACCACATTGCGGGTGGAGCCGGCCGAGAGGTGCACGCCGACCTGGTTGTCGACCACCAGATTGCTCTTCAGCGTGGCGTATTCGACGTCGTAGATGAAGAGGCCACGCGCATTGCCGGCGATGATGTTGTTCTCGATCAGCGAGTCCTGCAGCGTGCGCAGCATGATGCCGTGATCGCTATTGCCCCAGGTGCGGTTGCCCCGCACTACCTGGTTGCGCACCTCCATCAAGGCCAGGCCGCCGCGGTTGTAATAGCTCTCGTTGTCCTCCCACAGGTTGTAGTAGGAGTTCATATAGTGGCTGCCGTAGCGGCTGTGGTGCAGCTTATTGCCCCTGAAGATGGCGTGATGGCTAACGTCCACATAAAGCGCATCACGGACAAAGCCGATGTTGTTGCCGATGATGCGGGCACCCTGGGTGTTGTAGAGCTGGACGCCGTTGCCGCGCTGCGAGCTGTTCAGGTCGCGCTTGCCGGTGATCAGGTTGTGCTCGATGCGCACATCGTTGGCCTTCTCTATCCACAGGCCGAACAGGTTGTACGTCAGGTCGCAGCGCTGCACCCGGGCCCGGTGGGCGCCGGGGCGGATATAGATGCCGGCGTTCTGCTCTTTCAGGCTGCTGCCGGAGTCGCGCACGATCAGGCCCTCGATCGTCACATCGGCGGCCGTCACGCGCAGGGTGTCGCCCTGCCCCGCGCCGCTCAGCGTCGGGCGATTGATGCCGCTCAGCGTCAGCGCCTTGTCGATCAGGAAGTTGCCGGTGTAGAGGCCGCGCTCGATCTCGATCCGGTCGCCCGGCTGCGCCTTGGCGATGGCCGCCTGCAGCGATTCGCCCGGCCGCACCCGCAGGGTGGCGGCCTGCGCGCCCAGCGCGACGCCGAGCACAAGAAAAAGCAAGCACCTCATGAGAAACAAAACTCCGAAAGACGACCACAGAGACACGGAGACACAGAGAAAAACACAGAGGAATACCAGGAACTCAATGGAATGACCTCTGTGTCTCTGTGTCTCTGTGGTTGAATTTGAATTCCATGTTTCTCCGCGAACGCCGGACGCCGCCAGGGGGCTGGGATACTCACAGCAGCAGGCCCAATGACTTCAAGCTCAGGAACAGCGCCGCGCCTATCAGCAGGTTTTTGAAGCCGACATAGCTGAGCATGTCCATCACGCTGGCGCGGCGGTAGCGGGCCTGCCACCAGGGGCCGTCCTTGACGTAGCGCTTGCCGGCCAGGCGGATCAAGACCTCGTAGACGCTCCAGCCGAACCACCAGGCAATGATGGCGCTTTGCGACAAGCGGCCGCTGCCGGCCAGCACCCAGGCCAGGCTGGCGGCGATGGCCAGGGAGAAGCCGGCGATCTGCAGCGCCTTCTGGCTCTTCCAATTGCTGTGGTTCCAGGGCCAGAGGTGGTCGACCAGCTCCCGCCACAGCCAGCCCAGGCCTTGGGCGCCGGCCTTGTGGGCGGGGGCGACCGGATCGCTCGGCATGCGAGGGTCGGGGCCGTTAGCGACCTTGGCGCTCATCGGGGGCTCGGTGCTGGGTTCGATGGGAATGAAGTAGCCGTCGCCTCCGATAGGCGTGACAAGCAAGCCATCGCGCTCGCGCCGCTTGCGCTCCTTGGCCAGGGGCGGACAGCCCTTCACATCGGTGTAGAGAATCATGCAGTCCAGGCAGTGCAGGCATTCGCGGTGGTCGATGCGGCCGGCCGCGTCGATGGCCAGCGAGCCGCAGCCGACCGCACAGGCCTTGCAACTATTGCAGTCCTGCTTGCGCTTGAGGCCGAACCAGCGGAAGGTGCTGGGCATGGCCAGGGCCGCGCCCAGCGGGCAGATGTATTTGCAATAAGGCCTCTCGATGAAGAGCGACAGGCCCAGCAGCGTGGCCACAAAAAGGCCGTAAGGCCAGGCCCGGTTCGTGATCCCGACCAGGAAGGTGGTCTTGAAGGGCTCCACCTCGGCCAGCTTCTCGGCCAGGCCCATGGAAAACATCGAGATCGCCAGCAGGCCGAAGAAGATCGCGTACTTGAGCCACTTCAGGCGATGGTGCCAGGCCAGCGGCAGATGGCCCTGGAAGCGCTTCAGGCCGATCTTCTCGCCGAGCTTGTAAATCGCCTCGGACAGCGAGCCAAACGGGCACATCCAGCCGCAGAACAGGCCGCGTCCGAACAGGAAGACGGTGGCGATGATGAAGATCCAGAACACGAAGATGAAGGGGTCGGACAGGAAGAGCGACCAGGTCCACTGGAACAGCAGGGCATGGAACCAGGTCAGCACCTGGGTGATGGAGGGCTGGGCCATGGCGCCGAAGCCGACAAAGCCAATGCTCAGCGCCCAGGCCGTGTACTTGAAGGCATTGACCGGCCATTTGTTCTTGTGGGTCGAAAGACGCGTCAGCTTCTCGCGCAAGGCGTAGACCACGGTGACGCCAACAAGCAGGGCGACGAAGAGCGCGATCTCGACGGCGCGCGTCTTCCACACCCGCAGCCAGGGCGCGTCGGCCTCCGGCACCACCGGGCGCCCGCCTTCCAGCAACTCATCGGCCAGCCAGTATTTGCGGTCGAAGTTGGCGAAGCTGCGCGTGCCGGTGGCGCGGTCCACCCGGTTGCCCAGAAAGGCCAATTGCCAGGGGTAGGCGGCCGAGAAGGACGGCGAGCGGATGATGAAGATGGCCGACTCATTGAACTCCGGCGCGCCGGGCGCCGCCAGGCCGTAGAGGTTCAGATAGTCCAGATCGCGGAAGGTGAAGGAGTCGGCCCCCTGCTTGACCTGCACCCGGTCGTAAATGCCGCCGCGCACAAAGCCCGAGCCCTTGAAGGATTCGCTGCCGGCCGTGCGGATGACGAAGAAGGCATGCTCGCCCTCCTTCATGCGCGAACGCAGATTGGCCCAGTTGCCCTCCCCCATCAGGCTGGCGCCGAGCGCGGGGTGGTTCAAGTCGCCAAACCAGAGCTCGATAAAAGGCTCGGGGCCACGCTCCAGCCCGACCTGTTCGGGCTGCACCCGCAGGCGCTGCACGGCACCCAGCTTGACCATCTGCGCCCAGTCGAAGCGCCGCTCGGTCTGGGCATAACGAGCCGGCTCGCGCAGCGTCGGCGCCAGGATGCCGACCTGCTTGGCCACCGCCTGGCCCGAGGCCATCAAGACCTGGTTCTGCGCGATCACGGTGACGGTGGCGCCGGAGATGGCGTCGACGCCCAGCACGTTCTCCTCCGGCCGCGTCTGGCCGACCTCGATCTTGTCGGCCACCGACTTGCCAATGTATTGGGCATTGAAGTTCAGCAAGGCCGATTCCGGGATGCCCAGCAGCAGGATGGGCTCCGAATGCTTGAGCACCTTGATGCCGACGAAATGGCCCTTCAGGTCCATGCCTATCAGGGTCACGACCGGCTTGCCGGAATAGGCCGGCGTGTCGGTGATGTCGGTGGACAGCATCACATAACCGAGCACTTGATCGGCCGCGCCCAGCGCCTTCACATAGGGCGGCGAGCCCAGCCGCTCGGAGAAGCGCTCGGCGCCGGGAAAAACCTCCTTGCAGGGCAGCAAGGCGCACATATCCTTGGCCGTGGCCAACTCGGCCGGCAAGGCGGCCTCGTAAGCGCCGCTGGCGGCCCATGCGCTGTGCATGCCAAGGCTCAGCAGCAGAAAAAATGCGGCCAGCTGGAGAAACCTCTCCAGCTTGGCCGCCAATCGTTGGCAATGCAATTTCATCTACTCTTCCTGTCGGCCGGACGAGCGCCGCATGGCGCCCGTCCGCAAGGTGGCAGCGGGGCTCGAGTCCGCAGGCCACCGGAGGCTTTTTGAGCCTGGAACTTAAGCTTCCACAATCATCCGCGTGCGCATTTCCAGATGCAGCGCATGGCAGAAGTGGGTGCAATAGCACCAGTAAACGCCCGGCTTGTCGGCAATAAAGGTCACCGAGGCGGTTTCCAGCGGATTGACGATGAAGTTGACGTTGTACTTGGGGATGGCAAAGCCGTGCGTCAGGTCTTCGATCTTGTCCAGATTGGTCAGGATCAGGGTGACCTCGTCGCCCTTCTTCACCTTGAACTCGCGCAGGCTGAAGGACGGGGCCTGCGAGGTCAGGCGCACGGTCACCTTCTTGCCATTGCGTACCACGCCGGAGTCCTTGGGGTCCTTGGTGGCGAGCGGGAACTCGTCGAGGTTGTAGACCTGCTTGGGCTTGAGCAGATCGCGCTTGAAGATGATGAAGTCATGCGGCTCGCCGCGCACCGGGTGGTCGGCCAGCAAGACCATCTTGTCGCCCGAGATGTCGATGAACTGCTCGTTCTCCGGGTGCAGCGGGCCCACCGGCAGGAAGCGGTCCTTGGAGAACTTGCAACCCACGGCCAGGTATTTGCCGTCGGCGGCGCGCGTCTCCGACTGGCTGGCGTTCAGGTGGCCCGGCTGGTACTGCACATCGATGCGGTCGACCACGTATTTGGCGCTCTTGTCGCCGGCATGGAACTTGATGGCGGCCTCGACGTTCCACTTCACCACCTGACTGTCCAGGAACAAGGTGGTGTAGGCATTGCCACGGCCGTCGAAGGCGGTGTGCAAGGGGCCCAGGCCCAGCTCGACCTCGGCGACGATGGCCTTGTCGGGCGAATCCAGCTTGCCGTCGAAGTAATCCAGCACCTTGGCGAGTTCGATCACGGTGCCGGTGGGCGAGAGCTTGCCGGCGCAGATGAAGTACTTGGCATCCGGGCTGGCGTTGACGCCGTGCGGGTTCTTGGGCACCGAGACATAGGCGGTCAGCGCGGTCTTGGGGTCTTTGTTGGCGGCGTGCGTGCCGTCCACCACCGGCACCTTGGAGTCGCCATAGGTCTTGAACTTGCCGGCCTTGACGGCCTCCTCGATGCGGGCGATGTTGAAGAACAGGCAAGCATCGCGCTCGGCGGACATCATGTCCTCGTAGTGCGCGCCCATCTCGGTGTTGTACTGGTTGGTGGCGGCCAGCTTGCCGTCATACGAGGTGGCGGTAAGGTCGCAGTTACCGTCGATCAGCACCTGCCAGCGCACCTCCATGCTCTCGGCGTCCACGCAGGTGAACAGCGAGTGGTATTTCGTGCTGTCTTCGGTGCCCACGGTATTGGGCAGGGGCACGGCGAACTCGCCGCCGCAGAACACCCGCGTCGTGTAATTGATCTTGGGGTCCACCGGGTCGGCCTTGTCCGGGAAGATGCCGTGGAAGCCCTGCACATTGGGCAGCTCGGTGATCTTGTCGCAGACGAAGTAGTCGAGGCGGATGCGGGCGATGCGGCTGTTGATCTTGTCGTTGATCCAGGCGTAGCGGCCGTCGTAATTGCCGTCCTTGTAGGAGGCATGGGTGTGGTGGGTGTCGGCGACGGTGTACTTGAGGCTGCCGTCGGCCTTGGTGCCCATCACCTTCTTCGATTCATTGGTGATGCCCCAGCCGACCAGGGCGTCGGGCACAAAGCAGGGGATGCGGGTGATTTCGCGGCCGGAAGGCAGGCCCAGCACGCGCATATCGCCGGTATGGCCGCCGCTCCACAGGCCGTAATAGGTGTCCAGCTCGCCCGGCTTCAGATGGCTGGCATTGGCGGCAGCAGCGCCATGGGCGGGAGCGGCGCCGGAGGCCGCCGGGGCCGCGGCACTGCTGGCGGACTTGTCGGTACAGGCAATCGCCCCAAGGCTCAGACCGGCCAGGGCGGCGCTGTTCATGAAGCGGCGACGTGCCAACACGCCTCCGCCATTGCTTTCATTCTTCTTGTCTTGCTCACTCATGATGTTCCTCTTCAGGCTGGGATGGACGTAGGTGGACCGCGCGCCGGAGGCGGCACGGTGGTGAACTGGGCTGGGTTGGCATCGCTGCCGCGCAGAGGCAGGCGAGCGGCTATCGGGGGAGCTTGGGGCGAGGCCGCCGCGCAGCTTGGCGGCGCTCCGCTCAGCAGGCAGTCGGGGCACTCCAGGGTGCCGGAGGCATGCCGCGCCGCGCCGGATGACCCATCGGCACTGCCCTCGGCCTGCAGGCTTGCGGGCTTGCCGCTGGCGGAGCAAACCCAATCGAATTGGCCCGCATGCATCAGGGGCGCCGCGCTGGCAATGCCCAGGGCCGCCAGCAGCCATGCCAGCACCCAGGCTCGCAGGCAGCGACTGAATGGGTAGTTAGGCATGGGGAGCAGAAGGAGCGGAGGCTGTGGAGAAGTTGCCGGATTCTTTCCACTCGCCGCGCCCCCCGCCTTGAACCAAATCAAGGAAATCAAATAAGCCCGCGAAGATCGCAAATATGCAGATTTGCCTCTATCAGAGCCGCTATCCGCTTCCTAGAATCGCGCCGAAAACAACTGCTGGAAAGCGATATGAAAACCATGCGACTCGCCTACAAATCACTGGCACTCAGCCTCAGCGTCGGCGCCCTGCTGGCCTTGTCGGCCTGCGGAAAAAAAGACGGCGAAGCCCCCGCCAACAGCACGGCGCCCGCCGCCAGCACGACGGTGGCCGCCGCACCCGCGCCCGCCCCCGCCGCGCCCGAGAACGCGCTTGGCAAATCGGTGTATGGCAAGACCTGCGCCCTGTGCCATGGCGCTGGCGTGGCCGGCGCCCCCAAGCCGGGCGACAAGGCCGACTGGGGTCCGCGCATCGCGCAAGGCAATGAGACCTTGTACAAGCACGCGATCGAAGGCTTCACCGGCGCCAAGGGCATGATGCCCGCGCGAGGTGGCGGCAGCACTTTGAAGGACGACGAGGTCAAGGCCGCCGTCGACCATATGGTGTCACTCTCCAAGTAAAAGCAAGACCGTGAGCACAAAGCCATCCCATGCCGCAGGCCTGACCCGACGCCGCCTGGCCTCGCTCGTTCCATTGCTGGGCTTGTGCGCCCTGGGGAGCAGCCGGGCCGGCCCCGGGATGGCGGCTCACCGGCGCGACTCGCGCCTGCTGCTGGGCACCCGCGTCGATATGCTGGTCGAGGGCCCGGATGCCGGGCAATTGGTCCACGCGGTCGAACTGGCTTTTGCGGAGATGGGCCGCCTCAGCGCGATGATGAGCCGCTACGAGCCGGCCAGCGCGCTCAGCGCCATCAACCGCGCAGCCGGCCAGCACGCGGTGGCGGTCCCGCCCGAGCTGATGACGGTGCTGCAAACCGGCAAGGCCCTGCACAGGCAGACGGGCGGCCTGTTCGATATGACGGTCGGCGGCCTCAAGAGCTGGCATTTCGAAGCGGGCTCGCAAGCCCGGGTCCCGCTGCCGGAGCAGCTGGCTCATGAGTTGAGCCAGGTGGGGAGCCAGGGCCTGAGGCTCGACCCAGCCGCGGGCAGCGCGCAACTCTTGAAGCAAGGCGCGGCGCTCGATCTGGGTGGCGTGGCCAAACTCCCCATCTTGGCGGCCGGCCTGCGCCGCCTGCAGGACGAGGGCGTCCGCCATGCGCTGATCAACGGCGGCGGCGACGTGCTGTACTGCGGCAGCTGGCAGGGCCGGCCCTGGCGCATCGGTTTGCGCGACCCTCGGCGGGCCGATCGCCTGCTGGCCGTGCTGCCCCTCAGCGGCCAGGGCGTGCTGGCGGCCAGCGGCGACTACGAGCGTTTCTTCCTGCAGAACGGCGAGCGCCATCACCACATCCTGGACCCCCGAACCGGCCGCTCCAGTCAGGGGCCGATCAGCGTTCATCTGCTGGCCCGCGATGTCGAAACCGTCAACGGCCTGGGCTCGGCCATCATGCTTGCCGGCCTGCCCCTGGCCCAGCAACTGGCCTCGACCCATGCCGGCCTGGATCTGCTGGTGCTCAGGCCCGACCAGAGCCGCTGGGCCTCGCCCGGCATGAAGGCCTTGTTGCAGAAGGTTTGAGCGGGCGGCCGGCCGGGCCGCCGCGCGCCCCGGCCCCAAGGGCAAGTGATCGCCATCAAGACCTGCCCAAGCCATGCACCGGCGCAAGCGCAGCGCCATCGCTTGCTATTGCGAATGAATCTCATTTAAAATTCTTCGCAAGTGCTGGCCCTCCAGCACGGCCTTATTCCCGTCGACCTGTTTGCCAGGTCCTCCACCCAGACCCCAAGCACCAGCCAGCTTGCTCTTGCCAGCCCGTGCCAGTTCCTCTCAGGACTCTCACCTCATGCTGCGCAAGACCCCTGTCGCACTGGCGCTTTCCGCGCTCGGCCTTTGCCTCTCCATGCCCAGCGCCCAGGCGCAGGCCCCGCAAGCGGCGCTCGGCCCCGCCGCCTCCGCCGAGCCCGCGACCCGCCTGGCCGAGATCACGGTCAGCAGCACCCGCACCGAGCGCAGCACCGAGGCCGTGCCCAATACCGTCACGGTCTACGGCAAGAAAAAGCTGGCCCAGCGCGATGCCCGCGACCTGAAAGACCTGCTGGAGGGTGAGGTGGACATCGCCGTCCGGGCGGTGGCGCCCCGCTTCACGGCGGCCGGCGCCTCGACCGGCCGCGGCGGCAACGAAGGCGTCAATATCCGCGGCCTGGAAGGCAATCAGGTGCTGATGATGGTGGACGGCATCCGCCTGCCCCAGAGCTTCAGCTTCGGCGCCTTCGCCAGCGGCCGGCTCGACTATCTGGATGTGGACACCCTGGCCAGCGCCGAGGTCTTGCGCGGGCCGGCCTCCGCCCAGTTTGGCAGTGAGGGCCTGGCCGGCGCGCTGAGCCTGCGCACCCTCTCGCCCGAGGACTTGCTGGTCGATGGCAAGACCAGGGCCGGTTTCCTGAAATCCAGCCTGCTGTCGGCCGACAACTCGAAAAGACTGGCCGCCGCCCTGGCCGGCCGCAGCGGCGACTGGGAGGGTTTGCTGCTGCTGAGCGCCCGCAGCGGGCACGAGACCAAGAGCCAGGGCGAGAACACCTCAAGCAACGCCAGCCGCACCGCCGCCAACCCCAGCGACACCCGCAGCCAGACCTTGCTGGCCAAGGTCGGCCTCAGGCTCAATGCCGAGCACCGCCTGCAGCTGGCCCTGGAAGGCCGGCAGCGCCGGGTCGATACCGAAGTGCTGTCGGCCCGCGCCGTGACGGTGTCCGACAAGACGCCTAACGCCGTCATCGATCTGGACGCCGAAGACAAGCTGCAACGCCAGCGCCTGTCGCTGGAGCATCGCTACGAAGACTTGAACGCCCCCTGGTTGCAGTCGCTGCGCACGCAAATCTATCTGCAGAACAGCGACACCCGCCAGTACGCGGCCGAAGACCGTCACATCTCGCCGGACCGCACACGCGAGGGCCGCTACAAAGAGGCCTTGATCGGCCTGAGCAGCCAGGCGCAGACCCAGCTGGACGGCCAGCGCCTGAGCTATGGCCTGGAGCTGAGCCGCAACCGCATCTCCGGCCTGCGCGACGGCAGCGTGCCGCCGGCCGGCGAGACCTTCCCCAGCAAGCCCTTCCCCGACACCGACTACAGCCAGATCGGCGCCTTTGTGCAAAGCGAGATCGAGGGCGGCAGCTTCAGCCTGATCCCCGGCCTGCGCTACGAGCGTTACCAGCTCAAGCCCAGGGCCGAGGGCTATAGCGGCCGTACCGTCGAGCTGAGCGACCAGGCCTTCACCCCGCGCCTGGGCCTGGTCTGGCGCGCCAGCGAGTTCTTGCAACCCTATGCCCAATGGGCGCTGGGCTTCCGCGCGCCCACGCCCGACCAAGTCAATAACGGCTTCGCCAACCCGGCCCAGGGCTATACCAGCATTGGCAATCCCGAGCTGAAGCCCGAGCATGCCAACAGCATCGAGATCGGCCTGCGCGGCAAGCCGGGCCAGCACTGGCGCTGGCAGCTGAGCGCCTACGACAACCGCTACAAGGACTTCATCAAGCAAGAGCTGGTCGGCGGCACGGGTGCACCCAAGGACCCGCTGGTGTTCCAGTCCATCAATCTGAACCAGGCCCGCATCCGCGGCCTGGAAGCTCGGCTGATGTGGCAGGCCCTGCCCGGCCTGGACCTCAGCGCGGCGCTGGCCCATGCCCGCGGCCACAGCTTGCTGAACGGCAAACAGACCCCGCTGGACACGGTGCAACCCACCCGCGCCAGCCTCAGCGCCCGTTACGAAACGGGGCCCTGGAACCTGCAGATGAGCTGGCTGCACAGCGAGGCCAAGAAGGCCAGCGCCGCAGAAGACCCCAGCAAATTCCTGCCACCGCGCTACGACGTGATCGACCTCGGCGCCGGCTACCGCATCAACCCGGTCTGGCAGATCGCCGCCTTCGTCACCAATCTGAGCGACCAGAAGTACTGGCGCTGGTCCGATATGCGCGGCATCGCCGACAACGCCCTGGTGGACGCCTACACCGCCCCCGGCCGCGCCCTGCAGCTGTCGCTGCGCGCCGATTTCTGAGCCCGCCTGAAAGGACAAGCCTTATGCAAGCCCGTCACAGCCCAACACGCCAGGCCTTCGCCACCGCCCGCCAGCAGGGCCGCCGCCACCGCGACATCGCCCAGGCCCTGGCCTTGAGCGAAGGCGAGCTGATCGCCGCCCATCTGGGGCCGGTCGCCGAGCAGGAATCGCCCTTGCAGGCCCAGCGCCTGCGGGCCGAATGGCCCGAGATCATCACCGCCCTGGAGAGCCTGGGCGATGTGATGGCGCTGACCCGCAACGAGTCCTGCGTGCACGAGAAGATTGGCACTTACCGCGCCAGCAGCCACCAGCGCGGCATCGGCCTGGTGCTGGGCGGGGCCATCGACCTGCGCCTGTTCTATGCCGCCTGGGCGCACGGTTATGCGGTGTGCGAACGCCTGGCCGACGGCGCGCTGCAGCGCAGCCTGCAGTTCTTCGATGCCGCCGGCGTCGCCATCCACAAGGTGTTTCTGCGGCCACAAAGCCAGCTCGCCGCCTACGAGCAATTGCTGGTGCAGTTCCGCGCCGAGGACCAGACGCCGGGCCTCATCCTGGCCGAAGGCCCGGCCGAGCCGCAGGAACAAGCCGATGCGCTGATCGACGTGGCCGGCCTGCGCAGCGCCTGGGCTTCGCTGCGCGACACCCATGAATTCTTCGGCCTGCTCAAGCGCTTCGGCGTCAGCCGCAGCCAGGCCCTGCGCCTGGCCGCCCCCGGCTATGCCCAGGCCCTGCCCGCCGGCAGCGCCCATGAATTGATCAGCCGGGCGGCCCAGGACGGGGTCTCCATCATGGTCTTCGTCGGCAACCCCGGCATGATCCAGATCCACAGCGGGCCGGTGCAGAAGGTGGTCGTGATGGGGCCCTGGCTCAACATCATGGATGCCGCCTTCAATCTGCATCTGCGCGAAGACCAGATCGCCAGCGCCTGGCTGGTACGCAAGCCCACGGTGGACGGTCTGGTCAGCTCGCTGGAGCTGTTCGACGCCCAGGGCCGCACCATCGCCATGCTGTTCGGCGAACGCAAGCCCGGCCAGGCCGAGCGCTGCGACTGGCGCTCGCTGCTGGACAGCCTGGCCGAGACCCCTCGGGAGGTGGCCACATGCGCCTGAGCCTGCTTTCACGCCGCCAATTATTGCTGGCCGGCGGCGCCGCTGCCCTGCCCGGCCTGGCCACGGCGCAGGCCACGCCCCCCCGCCTCATCAGCATCGGCGGTGCCCTGACCGAGCTGGTCTACGAGCTGGGTCTGCAGCAATTGCTGGTCGGCGTGGACAGCACCTCGCTCTTTCCCGCCGCCGCCACCCGCCTGCCCCAGGTCGGCTATGCCCGCAGCCTGGCCGCCGAGGGTCTGCTCTCGCTCAAGCCCAGCCTGATCGTCGCCACCGAGGACGCCGGCCCGCCGGCCGTGCTGCGCCAGCTGGAGGCCGCGCGCGTGCCCCTGCATGTGCTGCGCGCCGAGCACCGCTTCGAGGGCTTGATCGAGCGCTGCCGCCAATTGGGCCAGCTGCTGCAACGCCAGGCCGCGGCCCAGGCCTTGGCGGAGCGCTTGACGGCGCAGTGGCAGCAAAGCCAGACGCAGATCCAGGCGTTACGCCAGCAGCGCAAGCCGCCGCGGGTGATGTTTGTGCTCTCGCACGGCATGAACCAGGTGCGCATCGCCGGCCAGGACACGGCGGCCGACGCCATGCTGGGCTACGCCGGCGCCGTCAACGCCGTCCAGGGCTTTACCGGGTACAAGCTGCTGACGCCCGAGGCGGCGATTGCCGCCGCCCCGGATGTGCTGCTGTTCACCGACCAGGGCGTGGCGGCGGCCGGCGGCATCCAGGCGCTGCTCAAGCTGCCCGGCCTGGCACAGACCCCGGCCGGCCGCGCCCAGCGCGTCCTGTCCTTCGAGGCCCTGGAGCTGCTGGGCTTCGGCCCGCGCCTGCCGCAGGCCGTGCTGCGCCTGGCCCAGGCCTTGTACCCGGTCGGCTGAGGAGTTAGCGCGATGAGCAGCCTCTACCCCCCTTTGGGCCTGCACCCCAGCCGGGCGGCCAGGCGCTGGCGGCCCTCGGCCTGGCTGCTGCTGGCCTTGCTGGCCACGCTGCTGCTCACCAGCCAGCTGGGCGCCGTGCAGATCGCCGCCGCCGACTGGCTGGCCGGCCCCTGGAGCGGCGAGGCCGGCAGCGCCGGCGCCCATGTGCTGTGGCAGCTGCGCCTGCCGCGTCTGCTGCTGGCGGCCGCGGCCGGCGCGGCCCTGGGCCTGGCCGGGGCGCTCAGCCAGGCCTTGTTCCGCAACCCCATGGCCGACCCGGCCCTGCTGGGCGTCACCAGCGGCGCCGCCGCCGCCGTGGCGCTGAGCCTGACCGTGTTCGCCGGCCTGCAGCTCGCCCTGCCGGCCGAATGGCGGCTGTGGTTGCTGCCCATGGTCGGCTTTGCCGGTGCGCTCTCGGTCTGCTTCGGGCTGGAGCGGCTGGCGCGCTGGCTGGCGCCGGGCTCCATCGCCGCCCTGCTGCTCAGCGGCCTGGCCATCCAGGCCCTGGCCTTTGCCGTGGTGGGCCTGTGCAGCCATCTGGCCAGCGACGAGCAGCTGCGCTCGCTCAGCTTCTGGACCCTGGGCTCAGTGGCCGGCGCCAACTGGACCATGTTCGTCATCACGGCCCTTGCCCTGCTTGGCATCGCTGGCCTGGCCCGGCGCCTGGCCCCCCAGCTCAATGCGCTGGCACTGGGCGAGTCGGCGGCCGGCCATGTCGGGGTCAATGTGCAGCGGCTGCGCGGGATTGCGATTGCCTGTGTCGCCCTGCTCAGCGCGCTCTGCGTCGCCTGGTGCGGCAGCATAGGCTTTATCGGCCTGATGGCGCCGCATCTGGCGCGGCAATGGGTGGGTGCGGACCAGCGGCAGCTGATGCCCTGCGCCATGCTGGTCGGCGCCCTGCTGCTGCTGCTGGCCGACACGCTGGCGCGCACCCTGGCCGTGCCGGCCGAGATCCCGGTGGGCATCTTCACCGCCCTGATCGGCGCGCCCTGGTTCCTGCTATTGCTGCGTGGCTCCGTTCGGCGCATGGGGAGCGCCTGAGCATGCTTCTTCATCTGCAGCAAGCCACGCTTCGCCTCGGCGCCCGCTCCCTCGGGCCCTTCAGCCTGCGGCTGGCCGCCGGCGAGCGCATGGCCATCCTGGGGCCCAGTGGCGCCGGCAAGTCCAGCCTGCTCAAGCTGATGGCGCGCGAGCTGCCGCCCAGCTCGGGCAGCCTGCGGCTGGACGGTGTCGAACTCAAGGCCTGGACGGCGGCCGATCTGGCGCGGCGGCGTGCCGTCCTGCCTCAGCAGCATGCGGTGGCCTTCGGCCTGCCGGTCGAACTGGTCGTGGCGCTCGGGCGGGTGGCCCGGCCCGCCGACAAGGAGCAAGCCAGGATTGTGCAGAGCGCCTTGCTGCAGGCACAGGCGGGCCATCTCCTCGGGCGCCGCTTCGACACCCTCTCCGGCGGCGAGCAGGCTCGGGTTCAGCTGGCACGGGTGTTCGCCCAGCTCTGGGACGAAGGCGGGGGCCTGCTGCTGGTGGACGAGCCGCTGGCGGCCATGGACCCTGGCCTGAGCCTGGACCTGATGCAGGCCATCGCCAATTTCGCCCAGGAACGCGGGCATGCGCTGGTGGCGGTCCTGCACGACCTGAACCTGGCCATGAACCATTTCGAGCGCCTCTGCATGGTCAAGGACGGCGGCCTGCTGGCCGATTGCGATGCCATCCCCGCCGTCCTGCCCTTGCTGGAGCAGCTCTACGGCATGCGCTTGCGCCTGCTGCAGGACGCTGAAGGGCTGGCGGTGCTGGCCAGCCGGCCCCGGGCCATGGCGCAAGCCCGATGAAGCGGCAGCACTCGGCCGCCCTGTTCGGCAGCGCCCTGCTTCATCTCGCCGCCCTCGGCATGCTGCTGAATTGGACGGGCAGTCCGCACACGCCAAGCGCGCTTGCCAAGGGCCGCCTGATCAGCTTGAGCATCCTGCCGGCGCCACCGGCGGCCGTGGCGCCCAAGCACGCAAAAGCCCTGCCCCTGCAAGCCCCGCCCCTGCAAGCCGCGGCCCGCCCAACAGCCCCGCCCCAGCCTCCGGGCTTGCCAAGCGAACAAGCCAGAGCGCAGGCCAAGGAGGCGGCCAGACCGGCTGAGCCTCTTGAGGCCGAGGCATCTGCCCAGGCCAGCCGCCCCGCGCCTCCCGCCGCAAGCCAGGGCCGCGAGCCCGCGCCCCCAAGAGCCAGCGCGGCCCCCAGCCCGAGTTCGACTTTGATCCAGGCCTCGCTGCCACCGGAACACCAGCCCTGCCTGGCGCAAATCACCGAACGCTTCTACCCCAGCTTGCTGCGCGAGCGAGGCTTGCAGGCCTTGGTGACCCTGCTGGTGCAGGTCGACGAACAAGGCCGTGCCGCGGAAATCAAGCTCAAGCAAGGCAGCGGCCTGCGGCTCTTCGACGAGGCCGCCCACAAGGTGGCCAGGGCTTGCCGCTTCACGCCCGCCCGGCTGGGCGAGCAAGCCGTCAGCAGCTGGGTGGAATACCCCGTACGCTTCGCCTTGCAGGCCAGCCCACCATGAACCCAAACCACCGACTCCTGCACCGACCCAGCGCCAAGCCCATGTCCAAGACCATTCCCGACAACATCCAGGAACTCAAGACCAATGGTCTGAAAGCGACCATTCCCCGCATCAAGGTGCTGCAGCTCTTCCAGCAGTCCGAGCAGCGCCATCTGTCCGCCGAAGACCTGTTCAAACTGCTGTTGAGCAATGGGTCCGAGATCGGCCTGGCCACGGTCTATCGCGTGCTGCTGCAGCTGGAACAAGCGGGGCTGCTTGAGCGGCATCATTTCGAAGGCGGCAGGTCGGTCTTCGAGCTCAATGAAGGCCAGCACCACGACCATCTGGTCTGCATCAAATGCGGCCGCGTCGAGGAGTTCTACGACGAGGACATCGAGCGCCGCCAGAAAACCGTCGCCGAAGGCCGGGGCTTCCAGCTGCAAGCACATGAACTCGCGCTCTACGGCATTTGCGCCAAGCCCGAGTGCCAGGCCCGCTGACGCCCACACATCCATGCAAAAACAAAACGCTTTTCGCGGGGCCCTGGCCGCCCTGCTCTGCCTTGGCCTGCAGGCCTGCGCGACGCCTGAGCCCGCAGCGCAAGCGTCGGGCCCGGCGGCAGACATTGTCGAGGTCGCCAGCGGGCGGCGCATCAGCCGGGATGAGCTGCTGCAGCGGATGCGGCGCAGCGACTTCGTGCTGCTTGGCGAGCAGCACGACAACCCCGATCACCACCGGGCACGGGGCGCCCTGCTGCGCGAGCTGGGCCAGCCGGCCCGGGTCGTCGCGGAGCATCTGCCCAGCCCGGCCGAGCTGCGGCTCAAACCCGGCGACGAGCTGCTGAGCGAACTCAGCCAGGCCGGCTTTGCCGCCAAACAATGGCAATGGCCTATGCACCAGCCTCTTTTCACCGGCCTGGCACAGGCGGACCAGGTTTTGCTGGGCGGCAATATCCCGCTGGAACTGGCGCGCCGGCTGGCGCGCGAAGGCCGGCCTGCGATGCCGGCCGAGCTGCTGGCCCTGAGCGATCCGGCCCCGCTCGGCAGCTCCTCGCAAGCCAGGCTGGAGGCGGACTTGATCCAGGGCCACTGCGGCCAGCTGCCGGGCTCGAGGCTGGCCGGCATGGTTTGGGCGCAGCGAGGACGCGACGCCGCCATGGCCTTGCGCATGCTGCAAGCCGCCGAGCAAGGCGCCAAGCCGGCCGTCTTGCTGGCCGGCAACGGGCATGTGCGGCTGGACTACGGCGTCCCCCAGCTCTTGGCTGAACAGCAGCGGCAAAGCAGGCTGCTCAGCATCGGCTTCGTCGAGCCGGGCGCCCCCACGGCCGGGGCGCCCTATCACTATCTGTGGATCAGCCCCGCGCCTCGTCGCGAGGACCCCTGCGCAGGTTTTACGATGCCCGCCAAGCCCAAGTAATCAGCCATGCAAGCGGTATCTGCGAGCGCGCCATGGACATCGAGCAAGCGCATGAAAAAGGCATATGCTGCTGAGCAGGCTTGGGAGCGAATACCGATGCTGAATCGCAGACAAACGGCATTCTTGGGCGCATACAGCCTGCTGGGCTTGTTGCCGCAGTCGGCCCGGGCGCAGCCCCTCATGCGCATCTCCACCTTGCTCGAAGGCGATCCCGCGACCTTGATCGCGGAGCGCGTGATGCGCGAAGCCTATCTGCGGCTGGGCATAGCGCTTGAAGTGCAGGCCATGCCGGGCGAGCGCTCCCTGATCAGCGCCAACTCGGGCGAGACGGACGGCGAGCTTTACCGCAAGATGGGTATCGACAAGAGCTACCCGCAGCTGATCAGGGTGCCGGTCCCGCTGCAAACCTATGAGATCGTCGTTTTCACCAAGCTCGAACCCTTCAAGGTGGAGGGCTGGGAGAGCCTCAGGCCTTACAAAATTGGCTTTGTGAAAGGCATCAAGATCATCGAGGAAAAGACGCTCGGCATGCAGGCCGAATCCGTCGCGACCATGCACCAGGCCTTCACCAAGCTGGACCGCGGCCGCAGCGAGCTGGTGCTGGCCAATCGCGTCACCGGCCTGGCCTCCTTGCGCGCGCACCAGTTCCAGGGCGTCAAAGTCCTGCTGCCGCCGCTGGCCTCCTTCTTTGTCTACCACTACCTCAACAAAAAGCACGCGGCCTTGGTACCCAAGCTCAGCGAGGTCCTCAAGCACATGGAGCAGGAGCGGACCTTGCAACGCATCAAGGAAGACGTGCTGGCGGGTTTCTAGCCAGGCAGGCCTGGGAGCGCGTGCGGCAGAAAAGACGTCGGCTGCCGCTGGGTCCGCTGCGGTTCAGGAACAGCTCTTGCCCAGATGCACGCCACGCAAAAATGCCCGGCGCGACTGGCCGGCCACCAGGGCCGCCGCCACCTCACCCGAATGCCGCTCGGCACCGGTCAGCTTGCGCACCCAGCCCCGGAAGGGCAGCAGGTTTTCGCTGGCGCTGCGCAAGGCGCCGAAAGCCGCGTCGCCGGCGGCCACGCCGCCCTTGGCCAGCAGGTCCAGCTGCTCCTTGCGCTTGGGCGAATCGATGTCCGGGCCCAGGGCCTGCTCCAGCGCGGCCAACTCGGTGTTCAAGGCAGCGCAAGCGCCATCACCGGGCAATTGATAAGGCGCTTCGTGGGCGTGCTGCAGGATCTCGGGGATCTTGGTCCTGACCAGATTCAAGTCTTGCAGGGGCGCGGTGACGGCGTCAGCCACACGCTCCTCGGTGCCCGGTTTGGCCCCGCCGGCTTCCGGCGTGGCGCAGCCTGCGATCAGCAGGAGCGAGCAGGTGGACAAGAGCAAGACTGAAGGGGAAAGACGCATGGTTCCGGATCTCCTTGGAAGCAAAAGTGCGGGTTGGGGGCCGCCACGGGCTCCTTGCCGGAGCGCGCCGCGCGGCTTCAGTTTGCCAGAGAAGCAGGGGCGCTCAGCGCTGGATGGCGTCGGTAAAAAGATGCGGATGCTTGTGCCCGTACCAGCCGCGCACCTGTTCATGATCTTGCGCAAACATTTCGCGCAGGCCCGGCACCCAGAAGAAGCCCAGGCTGCTGAGTGCCGCCGCCAGGCCTATGCCCATATACACCTGGCTAACCGTGTACTTGCTCAGAGCCAGGCCGGTCAAGGCCGGCCCCAAGCTGGCGGCCAGTTGCAAGCTCATCATGCTGACCGCATTGAGCCGGGAGCGAAACTCTGGGGGAATGGCCAGCATGCGGTGCGACTGGCCGACCAGCACGCCGCAGGAATTGGCCACGCCCACCAGGGCGAGCGCCGCAACCAGCAGCAGGCCCTGCTCCGTCCAGCCCGCCAGCAGCAGGCCCAGGCCTTGCACGACCGTGGCCGCAATACGGATGGTGTAGCGCCCGATATGCCGGCTCACCCAAGCCGCCACGCCCAAGGCCCCGAGCAACATGCCCAGGGCCAGGCCGGCTTCGGCCGCGCCCAGCCAGGCGCCGGACAAGCCCATGGCCTTGATCTTCAGCGGTACCAGCAGGGTGATGCCGGGCAGCAGACAACAGGTGGAGAGCAGGCTCACCAGGGTCCAGGCTCTTTCGGTCGGGATCTGCCAGGCAGCGCGCAGACCCTGGCTCAAATCACCCAGCCAACTCTTGCGCGAAGCGCGGTGCTGCTCCGCAGAAATAGCCGGGATGGCCGAGACCGCCCAGATGGCGCCGGCGATCAGGCCGCACTGCAGCCACAGAGCCCAAGCCGTCCCCAGGCTCAGGGCCGCGCCGGCCAGGGCCGGGCCCAGGATGCGACCCAGGCTCTGGGCGCTGCGCTGCAGGCTCAGGGCCTGGGGCAAGTCGGGCGCAGGCACCAGCTCGGCGGCGATGCTCATCGAGGCCGGCGCCATCAAGGCCCCGCCCAGCGCGCCCAGCACGCTCACCAGCAAGATCCAGTGCAGCTGATACAGCCCGCTGCTCGCCAGCAAGGCCAGGCACAAAGCCAGACCGAGCTGCAGCCCCAAACCCAGGCGGATCAGCCGCGGCTTGGGCAGGCGATCACCCAGGGGCGAGAGCAAGGGCGTGAAGCACAGGGCCGAGATCGCCGCCACCACGCCGTACAAGGCCAGGTGGGCGGCACCGCCATGGCCGACGATCCACCAGGGCAGGGCCACATGGCCCACCATCATGGCCAGGATGGTCATGGCCTCGCTGAGGAGCAGCCCTCGAAAGGGCAGGCCCAGGCTGCGAGTTTTGGCGTCCAGGCTTTTGAGCATGAGGGGGGTTAGAACAGGCCGGTGATGCGGCCTTGCGCATCGACCGCGATGCGCTCCGCGGCCGGCTGCTTGGGCAGGCCGGGCATGGTCATGATCTCACCGCAGATGGCCACCACAAACTCGGCGCCGGCCGCCAGGCGCAGCTCGCGCACCTTGAGCACATGGCCGCTGGCGGCACCACGCAGGCTGGCATCGCTGCTGAAGGAGTAAGGTGTCTTGGCGATGCAGACCGGCAGATGGCCCCAGCCGGCGGCCTGCCAGTCTTGCAACTGGGCCTGGGCCTTGGGCTCGAATTGCACTTCGACGGCGCGGTAAATCTTGCTGGCCACGGCGCGGATCTTGTCGGCCAGGGGCGCCTCGTCCGGGTAGAGTTGGGCCGCGGGTTTGGCCGCCCTCGCCTCGCACAAGGCCACCACTTCGCGCGCCAGGGCCGCGGCACCGGCCCCGCCCTCGGCCCAATGCGTGGCCAGCACGCAGGCCACGCCCAGGGCCTCGCAGGCCTGGCGAATCATGGCAATCTCTTCCGCCGTATCGCTATCAAAACGGTTGATGGAGACCACCACCGGCAGCGCGTAATGCTGCTGGATGTTCTCCACATGGCGACGCAGATTGGCCAGGCCGTCTTGCAGGCTGTTCAAACCCTCACCGCCACCGTGGAACTTGAGCGCACGCACCGTGGCCACCAGCACGGCACAAGCGGGCTTGAGGCCGGCCTTGCGGCATTTGATGTCGATGAATTTTTCGGCCCCCAGATCGGCGCCAAAACCGGCCTCGGTGACCACATAGTCGGCCAGCTTGAGCGCCGTCTGGGTGGCGATGACCGAGTTGCAGCCATGGGCGATATTGGCAAAGGGACCGCCATGCACGAAGGCCAGATTGCCCTCCAGGGTCTGCACCAGATTGGGCGCCAGCGCGTCTTTCAACAAGGCCGTCATCGCGCCGTCGGCCTTGAGTTCGCGGGCCGTGACCGGCTGTTTGGCCGCCGTAAAGCCCACGACGATATTGCCCAGGCGGCGCTGCAGATCGGCCATATTGGTGGCCAGGCACAGGATCGCCATCACCTCGGAGGCGACGACGATGTCAAAGCCGTCCTGGCGCGGATAGCCATTGGCCGGGCCACCCAGGCCCACGGTGATCTCGCGCAGGGCACGGTCGTTCATGTCCACCACCCGGCGCCAGCTGATGCGGCGCACATCAAGACCTAATGCGTTACCGTGATGGATATGGTTGTCGATCAACGCGGCCAGCAAGTTGTTGGCCAGGGCGATGGCGTGGAAGTCGCCGGTGAAGTGCAGATTGATGTCTTCCATCGGCACGACCTGGGCGTGGCCGCCGCCGGCCGCGCCACCCTTCATGCCAAAACAGGGGCCTAGCGAAGGCTCGCGCAGGCAGATGATGGCTTGTTTGCCGATGTGGTTCAGCGCGTCGCCCAGGCCCACCGTGGTGGTGGTCTTGCCCTCGCCGGGCGGTGTGGGCGAAATCGCCGTTACCAGCACCAGATGACCGTTTTTTTCGCCCTGCAAGGCCTCGACCTGGGCCAGGCTGAGCTTGGCCTTGTAATGCCCGATGGGGCTGAGCGCATCTTCGGGCAGGCCGAGTTTTTGATGCGCGAGGGGCAGGATTTTGTGCAGGGTGGCGGCTTGGGCGATCTCGATGTCGGTAGGCATCTGGGCGGGTCCTGGTGAGAACAAAAAAAGGCGAGATCCCGGGTGGGGATTCGCCTTGATTATCTATGCCGGCAGGGGCTATTTCAGATCGCGCAAGGGATGTTGATCGGCAGACCAGGGCGACTCGAAAAAGGCCAGCACGGCCTCGCGGCTGACGTCTTCGATGCGGGCCGGCTGCCAGCGTGGCGCATGGTCCTTGTCCACCGCCAGAGCGCGTATGCCTTCGACCGTTTCGCTGCCCGCCCCCGGACGCAGATGGAAGCAGCGCTGCACCATATCGCGCTCCATGCGCAGGTCCTCGGCCAGGCTCAGGGTCTTGGCGCGTGTCAGCTGTTCAAACGTCACCGCCATCATCAGGGGTGAACGCTTGAGCAAGGTGGCATGGGTCTGCTGCGCCCAGGCCTCCTCGCTGGCGGCCAGCGAGGCCATGATGGCCGCCACATCGGGCAGGGAGAAATGCTGATCCACCCGGGCCCGCAGGGCCGGCAGATCGGCGGCGGGCGCCAGGTCAACCCGCTCCATCACGGTGGCAACCACATGCTCGGCGCTGCTCTGGGGCTTGAACTTGAAGGCCTCGACGATGGCCGGCAAGGCCGCGCTTTGCACGAACACATCACCCAGGCCAAGCTCGATGGCGTCGCCCGCAGCCAGGGCCTGGCCGGTCAGGGCCAGCCATTTGCCCAGTTGCCCGGGGCATTGGTTGAGGAAGTAGCCGCCGCCCACATCGGGGAAGAGGCCGATATTGGTTTCGGGCATGGCCAGGCGGCTGTGCTCGGTCAGCACACGTAATTTGCAACCCTGGCTGATGCCCATGCCGCCGCCCATGACGATGCCGTCCATCAGCGCGATGGAGGGCTTGGGGAATTGGTGGATCAGGTGGTTGAGCGCGTACTCTTCGGTGAAGAAGTCTTCCAGGCTGGTGTCGCCTTCCAGGGCGGCGCGGTGGAAGAAACGGATGTCGCCGCCGGCGCAAAAGGCCGCGGGCTTGCCCGGGCGGCCGGCCGCCATCAAGACCACGGCCTCGATCTCGGGCGCTTGGGCCCAGGCACGGAACAGCGTCGTCAAGTCCCGGATCATGGCCAGGGAAAGGGCGTTCAGCGCCTCGGGGCGGTTCAGGGTGATCAGGCCCAGGCAACCATTGACCTCGGCCAGGATCTGGCCCTCGGACTGCAGGACGGGAATGGAGTCAAGGGTGGCGTTCATGCCTCTCCTTTTTGAGGCCGGCTGCGCCAGGCCACGAATTCGTTGACGAACAAGGCGGACAGCACCATGGCCCCGCCCCATAAAGCAGCCGCGGATGGTACTTCAGCCGCCCAGACCCAGGCCCAGAGCACGCCGAAAACCACTTCCAGCTGGCCCAGCAAGGCGATCTCGGGCCCGGCCAGCACGCGGCTGATGCCCACCACCAGCAAGCAGGGCAAGGCCAGCTGGAACACCCCGAGGCCGGCCAGCAAGGCGAGGTCATGGCCGGAAGCCTGCATGGGCCAGGCCAGGGGCAGGACCGCCAGGCTGGAGATCAGGGCACCGATGAGGATGGCGGGCAGCATGTCCGGCGCCTCACTGGCATCGCTATGGCCCACATGCTGCAGCACCGACCAGTTCACCGCCGCCGCCAGGGGCACGGCCAGGGCCACGGCAATGCCAAGCCCGCCCGAGGCTGCCGCGCCGCCCTGCATCTCATGGCCAAACATCCAGGCAATGCCCGCACTGGCCACGGCAATGGCCAGCCAGGTGCGCAGCGGCAGGCGGTGCTGCAAGACCAGGCGCGCCAGCAAGGCCGTGATGAGGGGCCCCAGGGCCATGGTGACCAGCACATTGGCCACCGAGGTGAGGCTTAGCGCCACCATAAAGGCCGTGAACATCACTGCCCAGCACAGGCCCGACAGCCACACCAGCCGCGGCGCGCCCAGCACCGCCCGCCACCAGCCCGGCCCGCGCCTCCAGCGCAGCGCCAGGGCCAAGGCCAGCACCGTGAAGCCGCTGCGCCAGAAAGTCAGCTCAAAGCCCCTGGCGGCCTCCAGCTGCCGCGCCACCACCCCTGCTGTGCTCCACAGCAAGGTCACGAACAGCATCAACAAGACAGCACGACGGTGGGTCATGAATGTAGAGCGCCCCTGGAAGGGGCGCGGGCGTCTATCTGACTGGAGCCCCCTCACGGAGGGGGCTTGGGGGAGCTAACTTTAACGCGCAGCGTAATGCTTGCAGCGATCAGCTGCGGGCATTACGTTTGCGTTCGTTTTCGGTCAGGAAACGCTTGCGCAGGCGCACGCTCTTGGGGGTGATCTCGACCAGCTCGTCGTCGTCGATGAAGTCCACACCGTATTCCAGCGTCAGGTCGATGGGCGGGGTGATCTTGATCGCGTCTTCCTTGCCGCTGACGCGGAAGTTGGTCAGCTGCTTGGTACGGGTGGCGTTGACGACCAGATCGTTGTCGCGGCTGTGGATGCCGACGATCATGCCCTCGTACACCGGGTCATTGGGCTTGACGAACATGCGGCCGCGGTCGTCCAGCTTGCCCAGTGCGTAGGTGAAGATTTCGCCTTCGTCCATGGAGATCAGCACGCCGTTCTTGCGGCCACCGATCTCGCCCTTGTGGGCTTCGTAGCCGTCGAAGATCGAGGAGATCAGGCCCGAGCCACGGGTCAAATTCATGAACTCGTTGGAGAAGCCGATCAGGCCACGGGCCGGGATGCGGTATTCCAGGCGCACGCGGCCATGGCCGTCCGGCTCCATATTCAGCATCTCGCCCTTGCGCAGGCCCAGGGCCTGCATGACGCCGCCTTGGTGGGTTTCTTCGACGTCGGCGGTCACCAGCTCCATCGGCTCGCTCTTCACACCGTCGATGTCCTTGAACATCACGCGGGGCTTGGAGACGGCCAGCTCATAGCCTTCGCGGCGCATGTTTTCCAGCAGGATGGTCAGGTGCAATTCACCGCGGCCGCAGACTTCAAAGATGCCGTCTTCGTCGGTTTCCTTGACGCGCAGGGCGACGTTGTGCTGCAGCTCTTTCTGCAGGCGGTCCCAGATCTGGCGGCTGGTGACGAACTTGCCTTCGCGGCCGGCCAGGGGGCTGGTGTTGACGCAGAAGTTCATGGTCAGCGTGGGCTCGTCCACCTTCAGCATGGGCAGAGGGCTGGGGTTGGCCTGGTCGGTCACGGTGACGCCGATGCCGATGTCTTCGATGCCGTTGATCAGCACGATATTGCCGGGGCCGGCTTCGGTCACTTGCACGCGATCCAGGCCCTGGAAGGTCAGCACCTGGTTGACGCGGCCGTTGACGCTCTTGCCGCCGGGGCCTTCCATCACGGCCACCTGCATGCCAGGCTTGATCGTGCCCTGGCTGATGCGGCCCACGCCGATGCGGCCGACAAAGGTGGAAAAGTCCAGCGCCGAGATCTGCAGCTGCAGCGGCGCGGCGGCGTCGCCGGATTGGGCGGGCACATGCTTGAGCACGGTGTTGAACAGGGCCGACATATCGGGGCCCCACTGCGCGCCGGGTGCGCCTTCTTCCAGCGAGGTCCAGCCATTGATGCCCGAGGCGTAGACGACGGGGAAGTCCAGCTGCTCATCGGTGGCACCGAGCTTGTCGAACAGGTCGAAAGCAGCGTTGATGACGGCATCGGGCTTGGCACCGGGCTTGTCCACCTTGTTGACCACGACGATGGGCTTCAGACCCAGGGCCAGGGCCTTCTTGGTGACGAAGCGGGTCTGGGGCATCGGGCCTTCTTGCGCGTCGATCAGCAGCACCACGCCGTCCACCATGGACAGGGCGCGCTCGACCTCACCACCGAAGTCCGCGTGTCCGGGGGTGTCGACGATATTGATGTGGGTGCCTTCCCAGGACACGGCGCAGTTCTTGGCCAGGATGGTGATGCCGCGCTCGCGTTCGATGGCGTTGTTGTCCATCACGGTGTCGACGACTTTTTCGTGGTCGGCGAAGGTGCCGCTCTGGCGCAGCAATTGGTCAACCATGGTGGTCTTGCCATGGTCAACGTGGGCGATGATGGCGATGTTGCGAATCTGCTTACTCATACGACGCTTTCAAAAAATTCTGATTTCTGCTCAGTGCTCACAAGGCTTGCGACCTCTTGAGGACTCAATAACCGGTCCGGGATCAGTTCGCCGCCCTGGATATGGGCGCCCCCGAGAAAGGCCCGCGGATGCTGGCCATAGACCCGCACATGGGGCTGGTCCGGGGCATTCAAGCGGCGACGCAGGCCGGTGAGGAAGCGGGCGGCCTCGTCCTGGCTCAGCCGGACGGCGGGCCAATCCGCCAACAAGGCGTCGGGGGGGCGCAGCAGCGCTTCGCGCTCGGCCTCGGTCAGGGCCGCCAAAGCGTCCAGGCTGATGGCGTTCTCGACCGATACCGGGCCCGAGGCCGTGCGGCGCAAGGCCGTCAGATGCGCGCCGCAGCCCAGCGCCCGGCCTAAGTCTTCGGCCAGGGTGCGCACATAAGTGCCCTTGCTGCAACGCACCGACAGGGTGAGCTTGTCATCCTGCCAGTCCATGATTTCAAGCGCGTGAATCGTCACCTGGCGCGAGGGGCGCTCGATCGCAATGCCCGCACGGGCGTATTCGTACAGCGGCCGGCCCTCAAACTTCAGCGCCGAATACATCGGCGGCACCTGGCTGATCTCACCGCGCAAGGCGGCCACGGCGGCATTCAGCTGCTCGGGGCTGAAGTTCACCGGCAGGCGCTCCAGCACCTCGCCTTCCAGATCGCCGGTCGTCGTCGTCACCCCCATTTGCAGGGTGGCGGTATAGGCTTTGTCGGCGTCCAGGCTGATCTGGCTGAACTTGGTGCCCGCGCCAAAACACAGGGGTAGCAAGCCGGTGGCCAGGGGATCGAGCGTGCCGGTATGGCCGGCTTTTTCGGCGCGCAGCAGCCACTTCGCCTTTTGCAAGGCGTCGTTGCTGGACCAGCCCAGAGGCTTGTCCAAGAGCAGCACACCGTGGATGGCACGGCGCACCGTCTTGATGCGTTGAGGACGTTCGGTCATGCGAGTCTTGTTGGGGCTAGCGGCGGGGGCGAACTTATTCGCCCGCCTTGTCGTCGGCCGCTGCCGCGTCGGCGGCGGGCGGCTCGTCATCCAGCGCGCGGCTGGCATTGGCTTTGCTGATCAGCGCGCTCATCTCGGCCGCACGTTCGATCGTGCGGTCGAAATGGAAGTGCAGGCTGGGCACGGTGTGAATCTGCAGACGCTTGAACAAGCCGTTACGCAAGAAGCCGGCGGCCTCGTTCAAGGCTTCGCCCGTCTCGGTCGGGTCGCCCACCAACACCGAGAAAAAGACCTTGGCGTGGGCATAGTCGGGCGTGACCTCGACGGCATTGACCGTGGCCATGCCGATGCGCGGGTCTTTGAGCTCGCGGATCAACTCGGCCAGATCGCGCTGGATCTGGTCGGCCACGCGGAAGCTGCGGTTGGGGATGACTCGTTTATGTCGCATATTCGTTTCTCCTGGGCTACTCGCCTCAGCAAGAACAAACCCCGCCACTCTGGGAGGGCGGGGTTTGCTGCTGGAGGGCAACGCCGCCTTAGAGGCTTCGAGCCACTTCCTTGACCTCGAAGAATTCGAGCTGATCGCCCTCGGCGATGTCGCTGTAGTTCTTCAGCTTGATACCGCACTCGAAGCCTTCGCGGACTTCGCGCACATCGTCCTTCATGCGCTTCAAGGTGTCGATCTCGCCGGTGTAGATCACCACATTGTCACGCAGCAGGCGGAACTTGGCCGAGCGGTTGACGATGCCCGAGGTGACCATACAGCCGGCAATGGTGCCGATCTTGGTCGCCACGAAGACGGTGCGGATCTCGGCCATGCCGATGACTTCCTCGCGCTGCTCGGGCGCCAGCATGCCGGTCATCGCTGCCTTCACCTCATCGACGGCGTCGTAGATGATGTTGTAGTAGCGCAGATCAACCGCATTGCCTTCGGCAAGCTTGCGAGCGCCGGCATCGGCACGCACATTGAAGCCGATGATGACGGCCTTGGAGGCGATCGCCAGATTGACGTCCGACTCGCTGATGCCACCGACGGCCGCGTGCACGATCTGCACCTTGACTTCGGCGGTCGAGAGCTTGAGCAGCGAAGAAGCCAGGGCTTCCTGCGAGCCTTGCACATCGCTCTTGATGATGATGCCCAGGGTCTGCACATCGCCGGCACCCATGTTCTCGAACATATTCTCCAGCTTGGCGGCCTGCTGGCGCGAGAGCTTGACGTCACGGTACTTGCCGGAGCGGAAGGTGGCGATTTCACGGGCGCGGCGCTCGTCGGCCAGCACCATGAACTCATCACCGGCTTGCGGCACCTCGGTCAGGCCCTGGATTTCCACCGGGATGGAAGGACCGGCCTCGGTACAGGCCTTGCCGTCTTCGTCCAGCATGGCACGCACGCGGCCATAGGTGGAACCGGCCAGCACGACGTCGCCGCGTTTCAGGGTGCCGGACTGCACCAGCACCGTGGCCACGGGGCCGCGGCCCTTGTCCAGCTTGGCTTCGATCACCAGGCCCTTGGCCATGGAGGCGGCGGGTGCCTTGAGTTCCAGCACTTCGGCCTGCAGCAGCACTTGCTCCAGCAGGTTGTCCATGCCCTCGCCCGTCTTGGCCGAGACCGGCACAAAGGGGGTGTCGCCACCGAAGTCCTCGGGCACGACGCCTTCGGCCACCAACTCGCCCTTCAGGCGTTCGATATTGGCGCCCTGCTTGTCGATCTTGTTCATCGCCACGACCATGGGCACACCGGCCGCCTTGGCGTGGTGGATGGCTTCCTTGGTCTGGGGCATCACGCCGTCGTCCGCCGCCACCACCAGGATGACGATGTCGGTGGCCGTGGCGCCACGGGCACGCATGGCCGTGAAGGCGGCGTGACCCGGGGTGTCCAGGAAGGTGATCATGCCGCGCGGCGTTTCGACGTGGTAAGCGCCGATATGCTGCGTAATGCCGCCGGCTTCGCCCGCGGCCACACGGGCACGGCGGACATAGTCCAGCAGCGAGGTCTTGCCGTGGTCGACGTGACCCATGACGGTGACCACCGGCGCACGCGGCAAAGCCTCGTGCTGCTCGGCACCGGCGCCTTCTTCTTCCAGGAAGGCATCGGGATCGTCCAGCTTGGCAGCGAAGGCCTTGTGGCCCATTTCTTCCACCAAGATCATGGCGGTTTCCTGGTCCAGCTGCTGGTTGATGGTGACCATCTGGCCCAGCTTCATCAGATGCTTGATGACCTCGGAAGCCTTGACCGACATCTTGTGGGCCAGGTCCGCCACCGAGATGGTCTCGGGGATGTGCACCTCCTGCACCACCTGCTCCACCGGAGCGACGAAGGTGGACTGGGTATTGCCACGATCGTTGCGGTCATTGCCGCGGCGTCCACCCGCGCCACCGCGGGTGGGCGCGCGCCAGCCACCGGCGGCCGGTCGGGCACCGCCAGGCGCTGCCGTCGTGCCGGGCTTGGCGCCGCGCTTCTTGGCATCGTCGGCCCAGCTGCTGGACAGCTTCTCGGACTTGACGGACTTCTTGTCACCCGGCTTGGCCGCGGTGGCAGCACCCGGCGCGGCCGGGGCGCCCGGCGTGCCGGCCTTTTTGTGGATGGTGCCCTTGATGCCTTCCTTGGCGGCTTCGACCGGCTTGGGCTCTTCCTTTTTCGCGACCATCACCTTCTTCGGTGCATTCATCATCGCGCGGATGGCCGCAGCCTCGGCCTCGGCGGCCTTGCGGCGGCGCTCCAGGTCGACTTGTTTTTGCTTCTCTTCGGCACCCACATCCACGGCCTTGACCACGCGCAGAGCGGGCTTGGCGGCTTCAGCAGGAGCGGCGGCCACCGGGGCGGCGGCAGCGGCTGCCACGGGAGCGGCGGCCACGGGTGCAGCAGCGGGCGCGGCAGCCACCGGGGCGGCGGGAGCCGGCGCGGCCACCACGGGCGCAGGCGCCGGGGCCCGTGCAGCAGCAGCGGCCTTGTTGATGGCAGCGGCTTCGCGGGCCGCGGCTTCAGCCGTTTGGCGCGGCTTCTTCGCGGCCTTGGCTGCGGCGGCTTCTTCGGCAGCGCGGGCGGCGGCCTCAAGCGCGGCCTTGGCTTCCGCAGCCAGTTTTTCCTGGCGGCGCTGCTCTTCGGCGGCACGGGCGGCCTTCTCGGCTTCCTCACGCTCACGCACACGCTCGGCCAGCTCGGCCTCCTGGCGGCGCAGGGCCTCGGCCTGGGCATGGGCCTCGACCTCGCGGCGCTGCAGCTCGGCTTCTTCGGCCGCGGCGGCGGCGGCCACCGTGGCTTCGTCGGCCGGGCTGTTTTCGTCCATCTTGACGAAGGTGCGCTTTTTGCGCACTTCCACCTGGATGGTGCGCGCCTTGCCGCTGGCATCGGCCTGCTTGATCTCGCTGGTCGACTTGCGGGTCAGCGTGATCTTCTTGCGATCGGCGCCGCCGGTACCGTGCGCGGTGCGCAGATAGTCCAGCAGACGTTCTTTGTCGGCTTCGTTGAGGGCGTCTTCGGGAGACGCCGTTTTGACGCCCGCAGCTTGAAGCTGCTCAAGCAGCGTGCTCGCAGGCCTTTGTAGCTCTGCGGCAAACTGGGCGACGGTGGTCACAGCCATTGTTGGATCCTTAACTTATGCGTACTTTGCTGGGCGATTCTTGGTGCTTGACTGAGGGTGGCGCGCTGCGCTGCCTCAAGCCGTGAACCAATGTTCGCGAGCCTTCATGATCATGGTGCGGGCCGCGGCCTCGTCCATGCCAGACAGTTCAACGAGTTCGTCGACGGCCAGATCGGCCAGGTCGTCGCGGGTATGGATATCGCCATCGGAAAGCTTGGCCACCAGGTCGGGCGTCATGCCCTCCAGGTCGCGCAGGTCTTGGGACACTTCCTCAACCTTTTCTTCCCGTGCGATTTCCATGGTCAACAGCGCATCCTTGGCGCGGGTGCGCAATTCATTGACCGTGTCTTCGTCGAAGGCCTCAACTTCCAGCATTTCCTGCATAGGCACGTAGGCCACTTCTTCCAAGCTGGTGAACCCTTCAGCGATCAGGATGTCGGCGACTTCGGCATCCACATCGAGTTTCTCGATGAAGAGCTTGCGCACCGTTTCCGATTCCTGCTCATGCTTCACGGCCGATTCCTCGGCCGACATGATGTTGATACGCCAGCCGGTCAGCTCGGAAGCGAGCCGCACGTTCTGGCCGCCGCGACCGATGGCGATGGCGAGGTTTTCCTCATCCACCACGACATCCATCGCATGACGCTCTTCGTCCACAACAATGGACTGCACATTGGCCGGCGCCAATGCACCGATCACAAACTGAGCCGGGTCTTCCGACCACAGCACGATGTCCACACGCTCGCCGGCCAGCTCATTGGTCACGCCGTTGACGCGCGAACCCCGCACGCCAACGCAGGTGCCGATGGGGTCGACCCGCTTATCGTGCGAGAGCACGGCCAGCTTGGCACGCGAGCCGGCGTCACGCGCGCAGCTCTTGATTTCCAGCAGGCCTTGCTCGATCTCGGGCACTTCCTGAGCGAACAGCTCGGTCATGAACTGGGGCGCGCTGCGCGACAGCATGATTTGCGGGCCACGCTGGGTCGGATCCACACCCAGGATCACGGCGCGGACGCGGTCGCCGGTGCGCAGGTTTTCCTTGGGGATCATTTCCGAGCGCTTCAGCCGGCCTTCGATGCGACCGGACTCGGCAATGATGTCGCCCTTGTCCAGACGCTTGACGGTGCCGACGAAAATCTGCTCGCCGCGGGCCAGGAAGTCGTTGAGCAGCTGCTCACGCTCGGCATCACGGATTTTCTGCAGAATGACCTGCTTGGCCGCTTGCGCACCGATACGACCGATGGGCACCGACTCGATGGGCTCTTCGATATGGTCTTCCACCTCGATGTCAGGAATTTGCTCCTGCGCTTCGAACAGCAGAATTTCCGCATCCGGGTTTTGCAGACCGGCCTCGTTGGGCACGACGTGCCAGCGGCGGAAGGTCTCGTAAGCACCGGAGTCGCGATCCACGGACACGCGAATATCAGCCTCGCCACCACACAACTTCTTGGTGGCCGAAGCCAACGCTGCCTCGACAGCGCCAAACACCACATCGAGCTCCACGCTCTTTTCGCGCGAAATCGCGTCCACCAGCATCAACAGTTCGCGGTTCATTGATCAGGACCTCCGTCAACCTTGTCATCTGTTTTCGCAGCCTTGGCCTTGGACGGCTTCTTGCCATCCGCAGGCTTGGCGCCACGGCCCTTGAAATTGACCACGGGGACCAAACGGGCCTCGCGAACTTCTTCAAGAGAAAAATCTAGGGCCTGGTCGGCCTTGCCATCGTTGAAGACCACGCGCCAGGCGGGCGCGGGCGCCACTTCGGCGGGCGCAGCAGGAGCCACAGGCTCGACCGCTGCCGCCGCAACATCCAGCGCGGACAACAAACCCCGATACCTCTTGCGACCCTGGAAGGGCATGCGCAAGGTGATCTCGATTTCTTCACCCACAAAGCGCTGGTAGTCGAACGCTTTTTTCAGCGGCCTGTCCAGGCCAGGGGAAGAAACTTCGAGGCGCTCGTATGCGCAGTTCTCAACTTCCAGCAGATATTGCAACTGCCGCGTCACGCGCTCGCAGTCTTCCACATTGATCAGCGCGCCGGCCAGGGCTTCTTCGGGCAGTTTGTCGATGTACACGCGCAGCAAGCCAGCCGGACTGCGCTCGCAGTCCACCAGGTCGTAACCCAATCCGGCCACAGTTTTTTCAACAGCTTCTTGCCAATTCATGCGTGGTGCAATTCAACTTTTCTAAGTTTCGATCTACGGCCCGGCTTTTCAGCCCGGCGCAAACCAAGGGTGACCAAATTTTATGCAAAGAGCGATCGAGCAAAAAAAATGGGCTGGATGAATCCGCCCAACTTGCAAACCCAGGATCGCTCCCGGGCTTCAAACAAACACATCAAACAATGAATCGACGATTGAACAAGCTGAACAATCCGACCCATGCATTTGAACGCATTTGAAATTACGCTCGCCTCATCTCTTCAGCGAAGCCGGGATTGTACTATGCAAGCACAGCAGCGGCAAGCTTGACGCTCGTCATTCCACTCAAGCCATGCGAAAATCTCGGGTTGATTCAATACAAAAGGAGCCACCATGGGATTTCTCGCAGGCAAGCGATTGCTGATCACGGGCGTTCTGTCCAACCGGTCCATCGCTTACGGCATTGCAAAAGCCTGCCACCGGGAAGGTGCGGAACTGGCCTTCAGCTATCAGGGCGAACGCTTCAAGGACCGTATCACCGAATTTGCGGCCGAGTTCGATTCCAAGCTGGTGTTTGACTGCGATGTGTCGGACGACGCGCAGCTGGAAGCCCTGTTCACGAACCTGGGCGAAGCCTGGCCCGAGTTTGACGGCTTTGTGCATTCCATCGGCTTTGCGCCGCGCGAAGCGATTGCCGGCGACTTCCTTGACGGCCTGAGCCGCGAGAATTTCCGCATCGCCCACGATATCTCGGCCTACAGCTTTCCTGCCATGGCCAAGCTGGCCGCCCCGCGCCTGCGCCCCGGCGCGGCGCTGCTGACCCTGTCCTATCTGGGTGCCGCCCGCTACGTGCCGAACTACAACACCATGGGCCTGGCCAAGGCCTCGCTGGAAGCCAGCGTGCGCTACCTGGCCCAGTCCCTGGGTGCCAAGGGTGTGCGGGTGAACGGCATTTCCGCCGGCCCCATCAAGACCCTGGCCGCCTCGGGCATCAAGGACTTCGGCAAGCTGCTGACCCAGTTCGCTGCATCGACCCCGATTCGCCGCAATGTGACGATCGAAGACGTGGGCAATGTGGCCGCCTTCTTGCTGTCCGACCTGGCCGGCGGCGTCAGCGCCGAAATCACCTATGTGGACGGCGGCTTCAGCCACGTTGCGCTGTCCGAAGGCTGAACAAAACACCCTGCCTTCAAGCAAAAGGGGTTCGCGCGATGCGAACCCCTTTTTCATTGGCTCAACTCAGCAAGCAAGAGTCAAGCCGCCACGCAGTCCACGAAGTAACGCGAACGGCCATCGTCACCCTTCTCTTCCACCAGGCCATGCACATCGGTGGCAAAGCCGGGATAAAGCGCATTGAAGTCACGGGTGAACTTGAGATAGTCCACGATCTTCTTATTGAAGCGCTCACCCGGGATCAGCAAGGGAATGCCCGGGGGATAAGGCGTCAGCAGCACGGTGGTGACGCGGCCCTCCAGATCGTCGATGGGCACCCGCTCGGTGCGGCGCTGCGCAATATGGGCGTAGGCGTCGCTGGGCTTCATGGCGGGATGCAGATCCGAGAGATAGACATCCGTGGTCAGGCGCGCGATATCGCCCTTGGCATACATGCCATGGATGC
Source organism: Roseateles oligotrophus (assembly GCF_014204525.1). Lineage (GTDB taxonomy): Bacteria > Pseudomonadota > Gammaproteobacteria > Burkholderiales > Burkholderiaceae_C > Paucibacter_A > Paucibacter_A oligotrophus_A. The sequence goes on along the minus strand of NZ_JACHLP010000005.1, from coordinate 225,621 downwards.
TTTGGCACAGATCCTTCAGGCCCATGCGCTCGTAACGCGGATGGGCAGCGCAGAACTCCGGCAGGATGCGCCACAGCGGGGCATTCTTGTCGTAGTCATCCTTGAACTGCTGCAAGGCCGTCAACAGCGTGTTCCAGCGGCCCTTGGTGATGCCGATGGTGAACAGGATGAAGAAGGAGTACAGGCCGGTCTTCTCCACCACCACCCCGTGCTCGGCCAGGAATTTGGTGACGATGGAGGCCGGGATGCCGGTCTCGGCAAACTTGCCGCTCATGTCCAGCCCCGGCGTGATGACGGTGCACTTGATCGGATCCAGCATATTGAAGCCGGGCGCGATATTGCCGAAGCCATGCCACTGTTCGTCGGCGCCCAGCATCCAGTCGGCGGGCTTGCCATAGCCCTGCGGGGTCAGCCCGTCCGGGCCCCAGACCTTGAACCACCAGTCCTCCTCGTACTCGGCGTCCACCTTGCGCATGGCGCGGCGGAAGTCCATGGCCTCGGAGATGCTCTCCTCCACCAGGGCCGTGCCGCCGGGAGGTTCCATCATGGCCGCCGCCACATCGCAACTGGCGATGATGGAGTATTGCGGGCTGGTGGAGGTGTGCATCAGATAGGCCTCGTTGAACAGATGCTTGTCCAGCTTGACGTCTTGCGAGTCCTGCACCAGCACCTGCGAGGCCTGGCTTAGGCCGGCCAGCAGCTTGTGCGTGGACTGGGTGGCGTAAACCATGGCCGTCTTGGGCCGCGGGCGGTTCTTGCCCATGGCGTGGTAGGAGCCGTAGAAGGGATGGAAGGCCGCATGCGGCAACCAGGCCTCGTCGAAATGCAAGGTGTCGATCCAGCCGTCCAGCTTGGCCTTGATGGTCTCGGTGTTGTAGAGCACGCCGTCGTAAGTGCTTTGCGTCAGCGTCATGATGCGCGGTTTGACCGAAGCCACATCAACGCCTTGCAACAGCGGGTTGGCGGCGATCTTCTTGCGGATCGCCTCGGGCGAGAACTCGCTCTCGGGAATGGGGCCGATAATGCCGTAGTGATTACGCGTTGGCGTCATGAAGACGGGCACGGCCCCCGTCATGATGATGCTGTGCAGAATGCTTTTGTGGCAGTTGCGGTCCACCACCACCACGTCGCCGGGCGCCACCGTGTGGTGCCAGACCATTTTGTTGGAGGTGCTGGTGCCGTTGGTGACGAAGAAGCAATGGTCGGCATTGAAGATGCGCGCGGCATTCTTCTCCGAGGCCGCCACCGGGCCGGTGTGGTCCAGCAGCTGACCGAGTTCCTCGACGGCATTGCAGACGTCGGCCCGCAGCATGTTCTCGCCAAAGAACTGGTGGAACATCTGGCCCACCGGGCTCTTCAGAAAGGCCACGCCGCCGGAGTGGCCGGGGCAGTGCCAGCTGTAGGAGCCATCTTGCGCATAGTCCATCAGCGCCTTGAAGAAAGGCGGGGCCAGGCCGTCCAGATAGCTCTTGGCCTCGCGGATGATGTGGCGAGCCACGAACTCCGGCGTGTCCTCGAACATATGGATGAAGCCGTGCAGCTCACGCAAGATGTCGTTAGGCAGATGCTGGGAGGTGCGCGTCTCACCGTAGATGTAAATGGGAATGTCAGCGTTCTTGAAGCGGATCTCTTCAATGAATTTGCGCAGATTCACCACCGCCGGATCCAGCTCCGGGCCGGAGGTGAACTCCTCATCGTCGATCGAGAGAATGAAGGCGCTGGCCCGGCTTTGCTGCTGGGCAAACTGGCTCAGATCGCCGTAGCTGGTGGCCCCCAGCACCTCGAAGCCCTCTTTCTGAATCGCATCAGCCAAGGCACGGATACCCAAACCCGAGGTGTTCTCGGAGCGATAGTCCTCGTCGATGATGACGATGGGAAAGCGTAAGCGAAGCATCTTTGGGCCTCCAGCGGGCGGGTCAGAAAAACAAGAGGCGCGAAGTGTAGGGCCAAGCATCGGTTTTAACCCGAAGCCATCGGGCCTTTTTACAAAAACGACACAGCAAAAGCCCACGAAGGCCCGCCGTACACTCGGCGCCAATACAGATGCGACGGGAGCTCGTGCAATGGAGATCAATCACGCCACCACCTGGTGGATTGTCTGCGGCCTGCTGGTCGCCGTCGAATTGGGCACCGGCAGCTTTTATCTGCTGATGCTGGCCCTGGGCTGCGCTGCCGGTGCGCTGGCCGCCCATCTGGGCCTGGGTGGCACGGCCCAGACCGTTGCGGCCGCCTTGGTGGGCGGCACGGCCGTTGCGCTTTGGCACCTCAAGCGTCAGCGCGGCGGCAGGCCTGCGCCCGCCCAAAGCAATCCCGACGTCAGCCTGGACATTGGTCAAAGAGTGTTTGTCGAACATTGGCGCGCCGACGGCAGTGCCCAGGTGCGCTACCGCGGCGCGGATTGGCAGGCCCGGTTTCAGGGCCAAGGCAGGCCCGAGCCCGGCGCATTTGTGATCCAGGCCATCGAAGGCAGCCAATTGCTGCTGGACCGCTGACGCCAAGGCATTGCGGACGCAAACCATCAATTCAACAGGCCAAACTCAAGAGGGATAGGAAAACATCATGGAAATCGCACTGGTCTTGCTGCTCATCGCCATCGTCTTCATCGTGCAATCGATCAAGGTCGTGCCGCAACAGAATGCCTGGGTGGTGGAGCGCCTGGGCAAGTACCACGCCACGCTGACGCCCGGACTCAATATTCTTGTGCCCTTCGTCGACCGCCTGGCCTACAAGCATTCGCTGAAAGAAATCCCGCTGGACGTGCCCAGCCAGGTCTGCATCACCAAGGACAACACCCAGCTGACGGTGGACGGCATCCTCTACTTCCAGGTCACCGACGCCATGCGCGCCAGCTATGGCTCCAGCAACTACATCGTCGCCATCACCCAGCTGGCGCAAACCACGCTGCGCAGCGTGATCGGCCGCATGGAGCTGGACCGCACCTTCGAGGAGCGCGCCCTCATCAACACCTCGGTGGTCGAGGCCCTGGACGAAGCCGCGCTGAACTGGGGCGTCAAGGTCTTGCGTTATGAGATCAAGGACCTGACCCCGCCGCCCGCCATCCTGCACTCCATGCAGGCCCAGATCACGGCCGAGCGCGAGAAGCGCGCCCTGATCGCCGCCTCCGAAGGCCGCCGCCAGGAGCAGATCAATATCGCCACCGGCGAGCGCGAGGCCGCCATCGCCCGCTCCGAAGGCGAGAAACAAGCCGAGATCAACAAGGCCGCCGGCGAAGCCGCCGCCATCACGGCCGTGGCCGATGCCACCGCCGACGCCATCGGCAAGATCGCCGCCGCCATCCAGCGCCCGGGCGGCGACCAGGCCGTGCAACTCAAGGTGGCCGAAAAGGCCGTCGATGCCTACGCCCAGCTGGCCCAGAAGAACAACACCATGATCGTGCCCGGCAATATGAGCGAAGTCTCCGGCCTGATCGGCACCGCCATGGCCATGATGCGGGCAGGCGGCAAGACCGGCTGACAAAGAGTCAGGGCAAGCCCGAGCCAGATCGTCGGGCACGGACACATCACTCACAGCAAGCCAGGCCGATTCATGGCGCGGCTTGCCGCCCGGCAATGGCAGGGCACTGATCTCGCCAGATCGTGCGAGGCCTTGATGTCGCGAAAGTCTGCTTGGACCGCGGCCATCGACAAGGCCTGCACCCCGCGCTGGGCAACGCCCCCCCTAACCTTCTGCACCACCTGCACCATCTGTCGCGATAGCGGACGCCCCGCGGCCTCGACGGCGGCGCCTTGGGGGGTGGATCGCTCCAGGAGCTAGGCGACTCGGGCAGGACGCTGCCGGGGAGGTCTGCATGCTATATTATTGATAACGCATTATCATTATCAATAAAAGGCAGCCATGGCATCGCGTGACGCGACGGACTTTCTACCCTCCATTTCACCCGTCTATGCGGCGGCATTGATGGTTCTTGTTCAGGGGTCAAACGCTTGCGCCCAAGGCGTCGGCACCGAACAGCAACTCGGCACGGTGATCGTCAAGGGCACGGCCCTGCGCTCGACCCTGGACCCGAACCTGCCCATGACCACGGCCAGCAAAACGGCCGAGCAGCTGCGCGAGCAGCAGAACATCTTCAACCCGGAGGATGCCCTGCGCAATATGCCCAACACCACGGTGCGCAAGCGCTACAGCGGCGACCGCAATGCCTTGATCGCCGGCCGCAGCTTTGCCAGCTCGCAGGCACCGCGCGGCCTGGTGCTGATGGATGGCTACCTGATCTCCAACTTCCTCGGCCGCTTCGACGCGCCGCGCTGGAATATGGTGGCCCCCGAGGAAATTGCCCGTGTCGATATGTTGTACGGCCCCTTCTCGGCCTTGTATCCGGGCAATTCGATCGGCACCACGGTGGCCATCAGCACCCGCAAGCCACAGGGCTTCGAGGGCTCGATACGGCTGGCGGCACAGAGCCAAAACTCCGACCTGTACGGCCTGAAAGAGAACTACAACAACACCCAAGCCTCGGCCGTGCTGGGCGACAAGCTGGCTGCGGGCGGCTGGTACCGCCTGGTGCTGAACCGGCAGGACTCGACCAGCCAGCCCATGCAGTATTTCGCGCTCAACGCCAATGCGTCCGGCGAGTTCGTCCCTCCCAGCACGGCCGGCGCGGCCACGCCGGTCGAGGGGGTGGTCTATGACATCGCACCCAATGGCCGCCGCCGTGCGGTGTTCGGTGCCCATGCCGGCGCCATCGACCACACCTTGCAGCACACCGCCAAGCTCAGTGCCGGGCTGGATATTTCGCCCAGCTTCAGCGCCGAAGGCTTTGTCGCCTGGTGGCGCAATGACACGGCCACCCGCAATGTCAGCTTCCTCAAGAACGCCAGCGGCAGCACCGTCTGGGCGGGCCGTGTCAGCCATGCAGGCAATGTGTTCGACATCCCGAAGTCGGCCTTCGCGCCCTCCAGCCGCGACGAGACCCATGCCCAAGCGGGCGTGACGCTGAAGACCCGCCACAAGACCGGCTGGAACGCCTCGCTGGTGGCCAGCGCCTATCGAATCCTCGACGATCAGCAGCGCACCGCGGCCAACCCCGATCCCGTCGCTGCCGGCGGCGGCGCGGGTAGCGGCGTGCGGCGAGACGGCACGGGTTTCCGCACTTTTGAGGTGCAATCGACCTACACCCCCAGCCGGGGCGACTGGGGCGCTGGCGCCCATGCGCTGGTGCTGGGCCTGCATGCCAATGACTACGAGCTGAAGCAGTCCACCGCCAGCCTCGCCGACTGGAAGACCGGCGCATTCGGCGGCGAAACCCATTTCGTCGGCGGCAAGACCCGTCTGGTGGCACTCTACGCTCAGGATGCCTGGCGCTTTGCGCCTGATTGGCAGCTCACCTCGGGCCTGCGCGCCGAGTCCTGGGCGGCCTTCCAGGGTGCGCAGCGCGTCGCCGGCATTGCGCCGCTGGCCTACCCCGAGCGCAGCATCACGGCGCTCTCGCCCAAGCTGTCGCTGGCCTGGGAGGCCCAGCAAGACCTGACCCTGCGCGCCTCGATTGGCCGCGGCACCCGCTTCGCCACGGTCACCGAGCTCTTCCAGGGCACGCAGTCGGGCAGCCGGATCGAGGTCAACGACCCGCAGCTGAGGCCCGAGAAATCCAAGGCGCTGGAACTCTTCGCCGAGCAACGCTTCGAACAAGGCGCGCTGCGCGCCTCGCTGTTCCAGGACGATGTGCGCGACACCATCTGGAGCCAGAACAACCCGCTGGTCTTCCCCAACGTGACGACGACGCAGAACGTCGGCCGGGTGCGCACACGCGGCATCGAGCTGGCCGGCGACTGGCAGGACCTGGGCTTAAAGGGCCTGAGCCTAGACGCCAATATCGCCTTCAATCACGCCAGGATTCTGGAGAACGCGAACGTGCCGGCTTCGGTCGGCAAGACCTGGGTGCGCATCCCGCGCGTGCGCTCGGCCCTCACGCTGAGCTACCAGCCGGAGCGCGCCTGGACCTTCTCCAGCACCTACCGCTACAGCGGCCGCCAGTTCAACGAGATCGACAACAGCGACATCCTCCCCGACACCTACGGCGGCACATCGAGGCTGAAGCAGCTCGACGTCCGGGTGCTGTGGCGCGCGCTGGCCAAGACCGAGCTGGCCTTCGGTGTCGACAACCTCGGCAATAACCGCGCCTATCAATCCCACCCCTTCCCCGGCCGCACTCTGTTCGCCGAACTGCGCCACGCCATCTGAACCGGAGCCTCTCCCATGTTGAAAATCGACGGTCTGGTCAAACGCTATGGCGAACGCGTCGTCGTCGACCATCTGCATCTGCAGGTCTCGGGCGGCGAGATCTATGCCTTGCTGGGCCCCAACGGGGCAGGCAAGTCCAGCACCCTCGCCTGCGTGCTGGGCTTTGCCCAGCCCGACGCGGGCAGCATCCGGCTGGCCCACTCCGAGCTACCCATCGCCGAGGCGGCCACCCGGCATGCGGCCTATATCTCCGAGAACGTGGCGCTGTACGAGCGGCTGAGCGGCGTCGAGAACGTCGAGTTCTTCATGCGCCTGTCCGGCCGCAAGCCGCGCCGGCAGGAGATCGAGGCCTTGCTGGAGCGCGCCGGCCTGCCGCCGGAGGCCTGGGGCCGCCAGGCACACAGCTACTCAAAAGGCATGCGGCAGAAGGTGGGCATCGTGATGGCGCTGGCCAAGCAAGCCTCGCTGCTGGTGCTGGACGAGCCGACCTCGGGGCTGGACCCCGAGGCCAGCGTCGCCTTTGGCGGGCTGATCCGTGAACTGGCAAACCAGGGCACGGCCGTGCTGATGGCCACGCACGACCTGTTCCGCGCCCAGGAACTGGCCCATCGCTGCGGCATGCTGGTGGCCGGGCATCTGGTCGGCGAATGGGTGGTTGATGCACTGCATGCGGGGGAGCTGGAACGCAACTACCTGGCCACGCTGGCGGGGCGGCCCGCATGAGCGCGCCGCAGCTCTCCAAAGGCCAGCACTGGCGTGCCGCCTTCTTCGCCGCCTGGCAGGCCGACTGGCGTGAGCGCCGGCGCGACTGGCGGGTCTGGTTGGTGCTGGGCCTGGGGCTAGGCCTGGCCCTGGCCGCGGCCCTGCTCACCACCCTGGACCTGCGTGAGCGGGCCGCAGGCCGCGCGGTGGCGGCACAGGCCGAGCAGCAGCGCTGGCTCGGCCAGGGCAAGAAAAATCCCCACTCGGCCGCGCATTACGGTGTTTACGCCTTCAAGCCGGTGGCCGCGCTGGCGGCCGTCGATCCCGGCGTGGAGCGCTACGTCGGTTCCAGCGTCTGGCTCGAAGCCCACAAGCAGAACGAGTTCGTCTATCGGCCGGTCAACGACGCCCCCGGCGCGGTGCGCCAGTTCAGCCTGAGCCCCGCCTTTGTCTTGCAGGTGCTGGTGCCGCTGGCCATCGTCTTCCTCGGCTTCGGCGTGCTGGCCGGCGAGCGCGAGCGCGGCAGCCTGGCCGCCCTGCGCATCAGTGCGGCACCGCTGGGCGCGGTGGCCGCAGCGCGCGGCAGCGTCTTGTTCAGCCTGGCACTGCTGATCGCGCTGCCGGCCTGCGCGGCGGTGCTGCTCGCGCAAGCGCAGTTCGATGCGGCTGCCCCAGCCTATGCAGATGGCATGACGCGTACCCTGGCAATGGCCTTCGGCTACGCGGCCTACCTGGCCCTGTGGTGCCTTCTGGTGGTCGCGGTTTCGGCCGCCTCGGCGACGCTGCTGCGCAGCCTGGCCGTCCTGATGGGCTTGTGGGCTATCACCACCCTGCTGCTGCCGCGCGCCGCACTGGATCTGGCGCAAGCCCTGGCCCCCTTGCCCAGTGGCGCGGCCTTCCGCCAGCAGATGGAGCAGGCACTGGGCGAACCACATGACCCCGCTGAAGAGGCCCGGCAGAAACAAGCCCTGCTGCTGAAGTACGGCGTTACCGAGCTGAAGGACCTGCCGGTCAACTGGTCCGGCATCAGCCTGCAGCGCGGCGAAGAACATGGCAACGAGGTCTTCGACGCGCACTACGGCCGGCTGTTCCGCACCCTGCAGGCGCAGAGCGATGCGGCCGCCTGGCTGGGCTGGCTGTCGCCGACGGTGGCCGTGGCGGGGCTGTCCGCCGCCGCCGCGGCCAGCGACACCGCCCATCACCTGCAGTTTGTGCGGGGTGCCGAGGCGCACCGGCGCTTGATCCAGCAGACCCTGAACGACGCGATCACGGCCACGCCGGACCGCGATGGCCAGCGCGTTGACGGCGACGCCAAGCTCTGGTCCACGGTGCCGCCGCTGCGCTTTCAGTTCCAGCCCTGGCGGCAATCCGGCAGCGCCTGGCAGCACGCCTTGCCGCTGTTGTGCCTGCTCGGCCTGGCCGGCTGGGCCTGCCAGCGTTCGCTGCACCGTCTCAAGCAAGGAGCCCTCAAGTGAGCGCCGCAATGCATCAAATCTTCTGGCTGATCCGCTATGACCTGCGCCAACTGCGCCGCGAGCGGGGCTTCGTCCTGCTGCTGGCCCTGGCCCTGTTGCTGGCCCTGTGGGGCTTGTTCCAGGGCGCGGGTTTCCAGGCCGACGCGGCGCGGGCCACGCAAGCCGCGGCAACTCGGCAGGCGGATGCCCGCCTGGCCGCGCAAGACCTGGCAAGGCGCTACTTTGCGGCCCCCGATGCGGCGGAGTTCGCCGGCATGAAGTGGTGGCGCAGCCCGGTCGACATCCGCGGCTACGCCTTTTACGAGCATGTCGGCTTCGCGCTCAAGCCCGCCCTGCCCGGCGCGGCGCTGGCCGTGGGCCAGGCCGACGTTCTGCCCTCCGTCGTGCGGGTCAAGGCAGAAACCCTGGAAGCGGCGCGCAACGCCTACGACATCGAGCATCCGGCCCGGCTGGCCGTGGGCCGTTTCGACCTGATGTTCTTCCTCGTCTATCTGTGGCCGCTGCTATTGCTGGCACTCGGCGCCTCGGTGCTGACCCAGGAGCGCGAGAGCCGGCGCCTGCCGGCGCTGCGCCTGCAAGGCCTGTCGCCACGCCGCCTGCTGCTGGCCCAGACCCTGGCGCGCACCCTGCTCGCCACCTTGCTGCTGGGCGGCGGCGTGGCGGCGGCAGCCCTGCTCGGCGCGGCGCTGCCGCCCGACGCCGCGGGCGCCCTGGCGCTGGCGCAATGGGCCGGCCTGCTGCTGCTCTGGTCGCTGTTTTGGGGCGCGGTATCGGCGCTGATCTGTTCCGTCTGCCAAAGCCGTATGACGGCGGCCTTTGCCGGCTTTGGGGCCTGGGTCGGCCTGACGATTCTGTTGCCGGCCCTGCTGGTGGCAGGGGTCAACACCGCCGTGCCGCTGCCCAGCCGCGAGCTCTACGTCGAGGCCATGCGCGATGCCGGCGATCAGTTGCAGGCCCAGCGCAGCCAGATGCTGATGCGCTTCTACGACGAGCACCCGCAATGGCGGCCGACCAAGACCGGGCTGGACAAGATCTCCAGCAGCGTGGCCCGGATCCCGCGCATGCTGGAGCTGGAACGGCTGCTGGCCCCGGTGGAGCAAGGCTTCGACGCCGCCCGTGCCGGCCGGGAGGCCCTGTTCGCGCGCTGGCTGTGGCTGAGCCCGGCCAGCCTGGCCAGCGAGGGCTTTGCCCGCCTGGCCGGCAACGACGCCGCCCGCCACCGCCTGTTCGAGCAGGAGTTGCAAGCCCATCACACCGTGCTGCGCCAGTTCTTCCACGAACGCATCCAGCAGGCCGCCCTGCGCGACGAGCAGAGCGCCTGCGCGCAGACCTGTCTGGCCGGCTATGGCTTCAGCGCTTTCGATGCCGTGCCGAGTTTTGTGCCCTCCGCCGGGCTTGAGCGGACGCAGCATCTGAGCGCCTGGCCGCTGCCGGCCTGGGCCGGGCTGCTGCTGGCGGCGGCGCTGCTGACCCTGCGGGAACGCCGCCTGAACGCCCGGCAGGAGCTCGAGACAACAGCCCCCAAGGTCTGACGCAAACCCCGTGCCGATGCTGCATCGCCAGCACCGGCAGGCCGACTTTCTCGGTTTCCCCCCAATTGCCGTTCATGCAACAAGCTCAAGCACTCCGTCCCCTGATTCTTGCAATGGCCGCCGGCTTTGCCGCCCAGGCCCAGGCCCAAGCCCAATCCACCCCGGCGGCACATAACGCCTTGCCGGCCGTCAAGATCGAAGGCAAGTCCGAGCAGCGCCGCCTCGGGCTGGACGGCGCCTCGCAGACCGGCTCGCGCCTGGGCCTGAGCCTGCGCGAGACGCCGGCCTCGGTCGAGGTGATCGACCAGGAGCAGATGGAGCGGCGTGGCGCGCGCACGCTGGAGGAGGCGCTGCGCGGCGCCGCCGGCCTGACGGTCGGCGGCAGCCCCGGCTCGCCCGGCGTGGCCTCGACGCGCGGCTTCACCGGCGGCTTCATCACCTATCTATTCGACGGCGGGCGCGTCTCCACGCCGACCATGTCGAACCGGCCGCAGGACAGCTGGAACTATGAGCGCATCGAGGTGCTCAAAGGCCCGGCCTCGGTGCTCTACGGCGAAGGCGGCATCGGCGGGGCGGTCAACTTCGTGCCCAAGCAGCCGGATCGCCAGGCGCCGGGAGCGCAGGCGCTGCTGTCCTACGGCAGCCATGGCGCGCTGCGCGCCGCCGTGGGCTTGGGCGGCGCGCTGGGTGACAGCGGTGCCTACCGGGTCGACTACAGCCGCAACCAGAGCGATGGCTGGCGGCCCCGCAGTGGCTCGCGCATGGATCATCTGACCGGCGCCCTGGCCTTCAGGCCCGCAGCGGACCTCAGGCTGGACCTGTCGGCCGACTGGATGCGCGACGCGCTGGAGGCCGACTACGGCGTGCCACTGGTATCGGCCGCCTTCGCGACGGAGCCGACCGGCGTGGTCAGCGACGGTGCCGGCCGGGTGATCGACCGCCGCCTCACGCGCCTGAACTACAACGTCAGCGACGGCCGCATGGACTCGGACAGCCTCTGGCTGCGCGCCCGGCTGGCCTGGCAGATCACGCCGCAATGGCTGCTGCGCAACGAGCTGAGCCACTACAAGGCCGATCGCATGTGGCGCAACTCGGAGAGCTACACCTTTGTCGCGCCGGACCGCATCAAGCGCACGCTGAGCCTGGTCAGCCACGCGCACCAGGTGTTGAGCAATCGCCTGGACCTGAGCCATCAGGGCCTGCTGGCCGGCCTGGCAAACCGCTTCGTGATAGGCATGGAACTCAGCCGCACCGACTTCGCCAGCCAGCGCCGCTTCTCCGACGACTCCGCCGCCACCAACGCGGCGCTGCAGGTCAGCGCCTTGCAGCCGCAAGCGGGTGTCTACCTCGACAACCCGGCTCTGTTCACCGGCGCCGGCAACCGCACGGACGTCAGCACCGACGTATCCACCACCGCGCTGTTTGCCGAGGATTCGATCAAGCTCGGCGAAGCGCTGACCCTGGTGGCCGGACTGCGCAGCGAGCGCATCAAGCTGGAGCGCCGTGTCGAGGACCTCAATACCGCCGCCGTCGGCAGCTTCGGCGGCCGCTACCGGCCCGACTCGCTGCGCCTGGGCGCGGTCTACGACTGGTCGCCCCGCAGCGCGCTGTACGCCCAGGCGGTCAACGCAGCCGCGCCGGTGGGCTCGTCCAATCTGCTGCTGCAGTCGGCCGCCAACGCGGCATTCCCACTGACACGCGGCCAGCAGTATGAGCTGGGCATCAAGCAAAGCCTGCCGGACAGCCTGCTGGACTGGACGCTGGCCCTGTACCGGATCGAGCAGCGCAATGTGCTGTCGCGTGACCCGTCCAAGCCGGCACTGACCGTCAACAACGGCCAGATTTCCTCCCAGGGCATCGAGCTGTCGGCCGCCTGGCGCGCCACGGCCGGCCTGACCCTGTCCGGCAATCTGGCCCTGGTGGATGCGCAGTTCGACACCCTGGTCGAAACCGGTGGCGTCTCCCGCGTCGGCAAGCGGCCCACCAATGTGCCCAAGCAAACCGCGCGGCTGTGGGCGGACTACCGGCTGGCAGGCCTGCCGCTCAGTGTGGGCGCCAGCCTGGCGCACACCGGCGCGATGTACACCGACAACGCCAACCTGACCCGCATCAATGGCCACACCTTGCTGGACCTCTACGCCAGCTGGCGCACCCAGGCGGCGCTGCTGAGCCTGCGCGTACGCAATGCCGGCGACAAGCTCTATGCGAGCTGGACCGCCGCCAACACCTCGCAGCTCATCCTCGGCGCGCCGCGCTCGGTCGAGCTGTCGGCGAAGTTCGATTTCTGAGCGGGCCCGCCGCCCCCTGTTGATTCAACCCGGAGTCCTGCATGTCTGAACCCAAACGCCTGCCCACCACCGTCCTGTCCGGCTTCCTCGGCGCCGGCAAGACCACGCTGCTCAACCACATCCTGCGCAACCGCGAGGGCAAGCGGGTGGCGGTGATCGTCAATGACATGAGCGAGGTCAATATCGACGCCTCGCTGATACGCGACGCCACCGATGCGGCCGGCGTCGGCCTCTCGCGCACCGAGGAAAAGATGGTCGAGATGAGCAATGGCTGCATCTGCTGCACCCTGCGCGACGACCTGCTGCTGGAGGTGCGCCGGCTGGCCGCCGAGGGCCGCTTCGACTATCTGCTGATCGAATCGACCGGCATCTCGGAGCCTATGCCCATTGCCGCCACCTTCGACTTCAGCACCGAAGCGGGCGACTGCCTCAACGACGTGGCCTATATCGACACCATGGTGACCGTCGTCGATGCCGTCAATCTGTTGAAGGACTACAGCAGTGCGGAGTTCCTGGCCGACCGGGGGCTGGCGGCCGGCGACGAAGACAATCGCCGCCTGGTGCATCTGCTGGTTGAGCAGATCGAATTCGCCAATGTGATCGTGGTCAGCAAGACCGATCTGGTCAGCGTCGATCAGCTGGATCAGGTTCACGCGCTCATCCAGGCGCTGAATGCCGAGGCCGCGATCATCGACGCGCGCCAGGGTGCGGTCGATCTGGACCAGGTGCTGGGCACCGGCAGCTTTGATCTGGAAAAGGCCTCGGCGATGCCGCGCTGGGCGCAGGCGCTGGAGGGCGAGCAGGCCTCCGAGAGCGACACCTATGGCATCGGCAGCTTCGTCTACCGCAGTTGCAAACCCTTCCACCCGCAACGCCTGCAAGCCCTGTTCGCCGAACCCATCCCTGGCGTGATCCGCTACAAAGGCTATTTCTGGCTGGCCAGCCGACCCAACTGGGTGGTCTCGGTCTCCGGCGCCGGGTTGATGGCCGATGTCGAGCCGGTGGGGCAATGGTGGGCCGTCGCGCCCAGAAGCCGCTGGCCGAGCGACCCCGAGACCCTTGCCGCCATCCAGGCCAACTGGAGCGAGCCCTATGGTGACCGCAAGCAGGAACTGGTCTTCATCGGCCAGAACCTCGACCAGGCGGCCATTACGGCCCGGCTCGATGCCTGCCTGCTGAACTTCACCGAAACTCGCAAAGGCATGGCCGGCTGGCGCGAACTGGCCGACCCCTTCCCGAACTGGGAACCCAGGGCGGAGCTTGCCGAATCCTGAGCAAGGCAAGCCTGCCTTCCGCCAAAAAAGCTGTCTACGCCCGCTTCAAACCGGCCGCGAGCGCGCTTTGGCGCGAGTCCGCTGGTTAGGGCGACGAGATGAGCTGCTCGATCCCTGGCGGAAGCCGTTTCTCCGCTTCTTTGACGCAGCCTGCCCCCTACCGCGCGCGGGCACTGCGTGAGGGCAATAGAAAAAGCCCTGAAACACCAAGTCACTAATTTGACAGGCATTTCAGGGCTTCTAATCCACTGGCGGAGAGGGCGGGATTCGAACCCGCGGTGGGGATTAGCCCACACACGCTTTCCAGGCGTGCGACTTAAACCGCTCATCCACCTCTCCGAAGCCCGCTATGATAGCGTACTTTTCCAGGGTGCCAGGGAAGTTCAGCAAGATTTCTGCAAATCTTTTGCTGCCCAGCTTCCCCGAGCGATGTAGCCATCCCGTCGATCCCACGGCGAGGCCTGCCGATACCACCCTGAAGCGCGCGCGACAATGCGGCCTTTCTTTTTCAGGGGCCGCAAGGCGGCCTGAATCGCGAACATGCCCAAGCGCTTTCCAAAAGAATCGGTCCTGCTGTTGGCCCAGGGCCTAGGCCTTGATCTCGGCGGCAAGCCCTTGCTGAATGGATTGAACTTTTCCTTGCACCCGGGCTTGAATCTCCTGCTTGGCGGAGAAGGACGTGGCAAGACCAGCTTGCTGAGGCTGATCGCGGGCACGCTCAAGCCCAGCCGCGGGCAAATCACCCTGCCCGGCCCCGACGGACTCGGCACGCCCAGGATTTTCTACGCCTGCCCAGAGGCGGCCGAACATGACGATTGCCTGGCGCAAGATTGGTTGAACCAGCAGCGCAGCCAATTTCCGGATTGGCAGATGCCCGTCCAGGAAGCCCTGGCCGAGGCTTTTGCCCTGTGCGAGCATCTGGGCAAGTCCATGCGGATGTTGTCCACCGGCAGCCGGCGCAAGATCGGCCTGCTTGCCGCCGCCGCCAGCGCTGCCGAGCTAACCCTGCTGGACCAGCCTTTTGCCGCACTGGACGGCCGCTCCAGCCGCGTCCTGCGCGAATTGCTGCTGGAGGCCGCGGCCCAGCGCGAGCGGGCCTGGCTGCTGGCCGACTACCAATTGCCAGACGGCCTGGCCGATGCGCTATTGCAGACCCAGGTGGATCTGGGCGACTGAAAGCTTGTTCACTGAGCCCTGGCCGCCGCCGCGCTGCGCGCACCGCCATCGGCCACCAGCACCGCGCCGTTGACAAAGCTGGCGTCGTCGCTGGCCAGAAAAGCACAGCAAGTGGCCATTTCGGAGGCAGAAGCCATGCGACCCAGGACGATGCTAGCGTTAGTGCAGCGGCGATGGCTGGGATGGGTGTCCATGCGGTAGCTCTTGTTCTGTCGAATCAGCCGCAGCTGGCTCGCGGAGAGCTTGTCCGTATTCTGTAGAGCGGCATATCGGCCTTGTTGGCGGCCGCCTCGGCGCCGACGCCGGTCAGTTCACGCCCAGGCAGGGCGCGCCTGCAAAGTCCCACGACTTCCGCCAAGAGGCTGCGCCCCCCCCCCCACTCACCCACGCCGCCCTCCTACATCTAGTTTTAAGCCAGCCCGAGCAAGCTCCCCTCCATGCTGCAGGTCTGCAGCAAGCTGGAGTACTGCTTCCGGGCAGTTCGGCGAGCTGCCCTCGGCCACGCAGCGGCGCGCCCGCGAGAGCTGCGCACAGGGGATGGGCACAGGCGTCACACCGGTGTAGAAGGGCGGCATCCTTCCTCCCGCACTTGAAAGCAACTCATGCGCTTCCGCACCCTTGCCCTGCTGCTCCTGCTCGCCCTCATCACCGGCTTTGCGGCCATGAACTGGGCCTTGTTCATCGCCCCCGCCAGCCTGAATCTGGGCCTGGGCAGCATTCAGGCGCCGCTAGGCCTGGTCCTGCTCGGCCTGCTGGGCCTGCTGACGCTGGCCTTCAGCCTCTATCTGGCCTTCTGGCAAGGCACGGTGCTGCTGGAAACCCGGCGCCATGCCAAGGAGATTCAAGCCCAGCGGGAGCTGGCCGACCAGGCCGAAGCCTCCCGTTTCACCGAGCTCAAAACCGTGCTGCAGGCCGAGATGGCCGGCCTGGCCGCCAAGCTGCTGGCCAGCCAGCAAGCCCTGAGCCAGGACATGCGCGAGCACAGCAACGCCCTGGCGGCCCAGATCGCCGAACTGGACGACCGGATGAAGCAAGGCTAGACCAACACTTCGACGCAGTTCGGGTGGCTCAAAAAGCCGGCCGGGCTGGCCGAAGCACCGTAAGCGCCCGACTGGAAAATCACCACCAGATCGCCCTCCGCCGCCACCGGCAGCTCCATGCGATCGGCCAGCAGATCCAGCGGCGTGCACAGAGGCCCGACCACCGTGGCCTGCTCGGTCGGGCCGCCTTGCGGCCCCTTGGCCTTGACCAAGCTGACGGGGTAGTTCTTGCGCAAGACCTGGCCGAAATTGCCCGAGGCCGACAGATGGTGGTTGAGCCCGCCATCGGTCACCAGATAGACCTGGCCGCGCGAGAGCTTGCGGTCCACCACCCGGGTGACGTAGACCCCGGCCTCGCCGACCAGATAACGGCCCAGTTCGATGACCAGGGACGCATGCGGCAGCTCGCGCGCCGCGCGGTCGGCCAGCTGCAAAAGATTGGCCGCGATGGGAGCCAGATCCAGCAAGCCCTCGCCCGGGAAGTAAGGGATGCCGAAGCCGCCGCCCAGGTTCAGGAATTTGACCGGTGCCGGCGCATGGGCGGCCAGGCTCAGGGCCAGCTCGTAAGACTTTTGCTGGGCCTCGCAGATGGATTCGGCGCGCAGATTCTGCGAGCCGGCGAAGAGATGAAAGCCCTCGAAGGCCAGGCCCAGGCGGCCGATCTCGCGCAGCAGCTCAGGCACCGCCTCGGCGTCCACGCCAAACTGCTTGGGGCCGCCGCCCATACGCATGCCCGAGCCCTTGAGCTCGAAGTCCGGATTGACCCGCACGGCCACCCGCGCGGGCAGGCCCAGCCGGGCGCTGGCCGCGGCCAGCGGGGCCAGCTCGCGGGCCGATTCCACATTGATCAGCACGCCCGCGGCGACCGCCTGGGCCAGCTCGATATCGCGCTTGCCCGGCCCGGCAAAGCTCACTTCGGCCGGATCGGCACCGGCGTCCAGCGCCACCTTCAGCTCGCCGGCCGAGGCCACATCGATGCCGTCCACCAGGCCCGCCATCCAGGCCACCACGGCCGGCATGGGGTTGGCCTTCATCGCGTAATGCAGCTTGACGCTGGCCGGCAAGGCCGCGCGCAGCTGCGCCACCCTGGCCTTCAGCAGCTGACGGTCGTAGGCGTAAAACGGGGTCTGGCCGACCCGGGCCGCCAGGCGGGTCAGGGGCTGGCCGCCGATCAGCAGCTCGCCATCCTGCTGGGCGAACTGGCTCATCGGCACATGCTGGGGCGGACGCTTGAGGGCGGGCGGCGAGGGCAAATCGGACATGGCTGAATCGTTCAGAAAAAGGTTCAAAGCTGGGCCTGGCGTTCCAGCCAGGCGCTGGACAGCAGCTTGCGGTCGATCTTGCCGTTAGGGTTGCGCGGCAGCGGCCCGGCCTGGACCTCAAACCCGGCCGGCACCATATAGGCCGGCATGCGCTGGCGGCACTGGGCTTGCAGGGCCGCCAGATCAAGCTCATGAGCACCGGCCGGCGGCGTGGCGATGATCTGGATCGCCTGGCCCAGCGTGGCGTGCTCGACGCCAAAGGCCACGCATTCGCCGACCAGCTGGGTGGCGTAGAGAATCTCCTCGACCTCGGTCGGGCTGACGCGGTAGCCCGAGGTCTTCATCATCTCGTCGCGCCGGCCGATGAAGTACAAAAAGCCCTCGGCATCGCGGCGCACATTGTCGCCGGAGAACACCGCGTACTCGGGCAGCTGCAAGCCGCCCTCGCGGCCGGGCGCGCCGGCCGGCAAGAGCTTGTAGCGCTCGGCCGTTTTCTCGGCATCGTTCCAGTAGCCCAGGCCGACCAGGGCGCCGCGATGCACCAGCTCGCCGGGCTCATCGGGCTCGCAAGCGCTGCCATCCTCGCGCAACACCAGAATTTCGGCGTTAGGAATCGCCTTGCCGATGGAGTCGGGCCGGCGGTCCACCTCCTCGGGCGGCAGATAGGTGGAGCGGAAGGCCTCGGTGAGGCCGTACATCAGAAAAGGCTTGGCCGCCGGCACCCGCTGGCGCAACAGCCCCAAGGTCTCGCGCGGCATGCGGCCGCCGGTATTGGCGAAGTAGCGCAGCGTTTGCTGAATGGTGGCGGGCCATTCCAGCTGGCTGAGCTGGATGTAGAGCGGCGGCACGGCGGTCAGGCCGGTGACGCCCTCCTTCTCGATGGCGCGCAGAACGTCGCGCGGCAGCAGATAGTTCAGCAGCACCACCCGCGCGCCCACATGGAAGGCGGTCGTCAGCTGGCTGAAACCGGCGTCGAAAGACAGGGGCAAGGCCGCCAGCAAGACATCTTGCGCCGTGTTCTCCAGATAGCTGGCCACGCTCTTGGCGCCGGCCACCATATTGCGGTGGGACAGCACCACCCCCTTGGGCCGGCCGGTGCTGCCCGAGGTGTAGAGGATGGCCACCATATCGCTGTCGATCAGCCGGTGGCCGGGCCGGGCCGGCGTGGCGACAAAAGCATCCCAGCGCTGCAGACTCAGGGGCGCGGGCGGCGCAGCGGGCGCTTGATCGCCGGTGATCAGCAGATGGCGCAGGGCCGGGCTTTGCGGCAGGCTGTCCAGCAGCGCGCTGAGGCGCTCCGGCGAGGTCAGCAAGAGCTGCACATCGCAGTCGCGCAGGATGAAGCCGACCTGCTCGGGCTTGAGCAAGGGGTTGATGGGCACGAAGACGCAGCCCGCCGCTGGCGCGCCAAAGCTGGCGATGACGGTCTCGAAGCGCTTTTCCAGATAGATGCCGACCCGCGCGCCGCGCGGCAGGCCCAGAGCCATCAGGCCGGCCGCAAAGCCCTCGATGGCCGCCCCCAGTTGGCGATAACTCATGCCTTCAGCGCCATGAGTCAAGGCCAGGGCCTCGGGGCGCAAGCGCGCCTGGCGCAGAGGCAGCTCGTGCAGAAGGACGGAGTCGCTGGGGGTTTGCGTCAAGGTGGCTGGCATGCGTAAGAGTTTCTATCGGCTTGTTTCTTAGGATTTTGGGCGCGGAGGCGCTCGCGGCGAGCCCCATCGAAAAGCGCGAAAAAGTATCGCATAGGGCGCCAGCAAAGCCGCCGCTTTGCGGCCGGCGGCGGAGCCCTTGGCAACGGGGGCCATTTGAGCGTTAAAAAATCACCCCGGCAGGCCCCGGATCGGGGGGCTTGCCAGAGGAGAAATGAAAAATGTCGCATGTAAGATGCGGCGTCTCTCAACAAGCCCTATTCAGCCCATGTCCACGGGCCTCTTTGCATCCATGACTACCGAAAAGCACGTTCTGCGCATTCTTGAAGAAGTTCTCAGCCTGGGTGGACGCAGCGCGACTTTCGACCGTGACACCCAATTGCTGGGCGCCCTGCCCGAGTTGGATTCGATGGCCGTGGTCAGCCTGCTGACCGCTCTGGAAGAGCAGCTGGGCATCGTCGTGGCCGACGATGAGATCGAGGGCGCCACCTTCGCCACCGTGGGCTCGCTGAGCGATTTTGTTGCGGCCAAACTGGGCTAACAAACCACCCGCCCGGCATGCGCGAACCCCAGGTTTTCTTTCTCGACGCCAGCCAGGGCCAACGCTTCTGCATTTATCACCCGGCCGATCTGCGCGCCGGGCCCGAGCGTGGCCGGGTGCTGCACATCCATGCCTTCGCCGAAGAGATGAACAAGTCCCGCCGCATGGCGGCCCTGCAAGCGCGCCAACTGGCCGCGGCGGGCTTTGCCGTGCTGCAGATGGACTTGTTTGGCTGCGGCGACAGCGCCGGCGATTTTGGCGAGGCCGGCTGGCAGGATTGGCTGGCCGATCTGCGGCAGGCCAAGGCCTGGCTGGACAGCGAATGCGGCCCGGCCGCCCCGCTATGGCTGTGGGGTCAGCGTGCCGGCTGCCTGCTGGCCTGCGAGCTGGCGGCGCAGATCGACGGCAGCGATTGCAACTTCCTGTTCTGGCAGCCCCCCGCCAATGGCCGCCTGCTGCTGCAGCAATTCCTGCGCCTCAAGCTGGCGGGCAGCCTGCTGGAAGGCAATGCCGCCGCCGCCATGGAGGCTTTGAAGGCCCAGATGGCGGCCGGCGAGGTGGTGGAGATTGCGGGTTATGGCCTGTCGCCCGCCTTGGCCGCCGGCCTTGAAAAAACCGTGCTGACGCCGCCCGCGGGCGGCAGCGGCCGGGCCTTGTTCTTCGAGCTGGCCAGCCAGCAGGGCGAGGAAGTCTCGCCCGCCTTGGCGAGCAGCGCCCAGCGCTGGCAGGCCGCCGGCCTGCGGGTGCAGGCGCGCAGAATCCAGGGCCCTTCCTTCTGGCAGACCAGCGAGATCGAGGACGCGCCGGCCCTGCTGAGCGCCAGCCTGCAAGCCCTGCTGGAAGGCGCACCGGCATGAACCAGACCAGCAGCTACCGCGACCGAGCCCTGCTGATCCCTTGCCAGGGCGAGCGCATGCTGGCCCTGTTGAGCGAGCCGGCGCAAGCGCCTGCCGGCAAGACCGGTGTGCTGGTGATCGTGGGCGGCCCGCAGTACCGCGCGGGCAGCCACCGCCAGTTCACGCTGCTGGGTCGGGCCCTGGCCAGCGAAGGCGTGCCGACGCTGCGCCTGGACTACCGCGGCATGGGCGATGCCGAGGGCGATTTGCGCAATTTCGAGACGGTGGGCGAGGATGTGGGCGCGGCCATCGACGCCTTCGTCCAGGCCGCCGGGCTGGAGAGCGTGCTGCTGTGGGGGCTGTGCGACGGCGCCTCCGCCGCCCTGCTTTATTGCGAGGCCCAGCAAGACCCGCGGGTGCGCGGCCTCGTGCTGCTCAACCCCTGGGCGCGCTCCGACAACAGCCTGGCCAAGACCCAGCTCAAGCATTACTACTGGCAACGCCTGAGCCAGCCCGAGTTCTGGAAGAAACTGCTGGGCGGCGGCGTCGGCCGCAAGGCCATGCAGGATCTGCTGGCCAATGCCCGCGCGGCCCTCGGCCACAGCAAGCCCGGACAGGTGCCAGCAGCGCCCTCGACCGGGCAGCAGACAGACAGCCGCCCCTACCTGCAGCGCATGGCCAAGGCCTGGCGCGAGTTCGGCGGGGCGATCCAGCTGATCATCAGCGGCAATGACCTGACGGCCAAGGAATTCCTGGATCACGCCGCCGCCGACCCACATTGGCGTGGCCTGCTGAGCCAGGGCAAGGTACAAAGAGTGGACCTGGCCATGGCCGACCACACGTTTTCAAATCGGGCGGACAGCCTGGCGGTGCAGCAGCACACCCTGGCCTTTGCCCGTCAGACCCATCTTTAGCGCGAGGCAAGTGAATTGAAAAACATACGAACTTTGCCCTCGGCCCTGGCTTTGCTGCTGGGTCTGTGTGCTGCCCTGCCCGCTTTCGCGCAGCTAAGCCTCAGCATCTGCGGCCCGCTCAAAGGCAGCCATTACGGCCCTTACGACTATCGCCCCGACCACCAGAAGCAGTCCTCCGACCCCATGTCGCATGCGGAGAAGCGCGAGCTGGTCGAGCACGCCCACTTCACGCCGCGGGTCGAAAACCTGATCGGCGCGCAGTCGGGCGGCATGATAGGTTCGCCGGGGCCGGACCTGTCCTATACCTTGCGCGCCTTCCCCAACAACCACCGCGCCCTGGTCTCGGTCATCCGTTACGGCGAGAAGTTCAAGACCGAGACGCCGCCCGGTCTGCAATACCCGGTGGAATGCTATTTCGAGCGCGCCATCCGCTTTGCGCCGGACGATGTGATCGTGCGCATCATCTACTCGACCTATCTGACGAAGAAGAGCCGCAGCGCCGATGCCATCAAGCAGTTGCAGATTTCCAGTGATCTGGCGGGCGATCAGCCCTTCACCCATTTCAATATCGGCCTGGCCTACTTTGACCTGAAAGAGTTTGCCGCCGCCCTGCAAAGCGCCCACCGCGCCCAAGCCCTGGGCTTTGAGCGCCCCGATCTGCAGGAAAAACTCCGCGGCGTCGGCCAATGGCAGGAGCCCGCGCCGGTGGAGGCGGCGGCTTCGGCAGCATCCTCAGCTTCAGCGGCTTCAGCCCCGAGTCAGGACAAGCCTTGAGTCGTCCCGCCACCGCCTCCATTCCGCGCCTGCCGGTGCTGGACTGGCACACCTTCTCGGGCTCCAAGCATTCCAGCACGCCCTGCCTGCTGGACCTGCCGCAGGCGCAGCTGACCCATAGCGGCCGCGCCAGCATCCTGCTGGCCCTGGAGATGCTGGGCCTGGGCCGCGGCGACCGGGTGCTGGTGCCCACCTATCACTGCCCCACGATGATCGCGCCGGTGATCCAGCGCCAGGCGCAAGCCCTGTTCTACCCCTTGCGCGCCGACGGCTCCCCCGATCTGGACTGGATCGCGCGCCAGGACCTCGGCGGCGTGCGAGCCATCCTGGCGGCGCATTTCTTCGGCATCCCCCAGCATCTGGCGCCGCTGCGCGCCTGGTGCGACGAGCGCGGCATCCGCCTGATCGAAGACTGCGCCCACGCCTTGTTCGGCGTCTCGGACGGCCAGGCCGTGGGCAGCTGGGGCGACCTGGCCATCGCCAGCCTGACCAAGTTCCTGCCCGTGCCCGAGGGCGGCTGCCTGATCAATAACCGCCTGCTCGGCCAGGCCTTCCCCAGCCTCGCCAGCCCCGGCGCCAAAAGCCAGCTGAAGGCGGCTTTTGACATCGTCCACGTCGGCGTCAACCATGGCCGGCTGAAGGGCCTGAACCGTCCCTTCAGCGGCCTGCTCAGCCTGCTGCAGCGCTTCAAGCGTCGCGGTGAAGCGCTGGCCCCGGCGCAGGCGGCAGCGGACGATTACGCCGAGAGCTTTGACATCGATCTGGGCCAGTCCCACCGCGCCCTCACCGCCGCCAGCCGCTGCATGGCGCAGTACGCGCCGCGCGAGCGCATCGTCGAAGGCCGGCGCCAGCAATACCGGTTTTTTGCCCAGGCATTTGCCGGCAGCCAGGCCTTCAGGCCGCTGATGCCGCAGCTGCCCGAGCATTGCGCACCCTATGTCTTCCCGCTCTGGGTGGACGACCCCGACCCGGGTTATTTTGAGTTGCGCCGCCTGGGCCTGCCCGTCTCCCGCTGGGACAGGCTGTGGCCCGAGGTTGGCGAGATCGCCGGCGACCACGGCCAGCAATGGTCGCACCACATCCTGCAACTGGCCTGCCATCAAGACCTGAGCCAGCAGGAGTTGCAACGCATGCTGGCCCTGGTCCAGGACATTTATTCCCCCACCACAAAAACGACAAGCAAGGGCGAAGCATGAGTTGGTCCATTCACCCCATCAAGGCATTTGCGGAGCACAGCCAGGCCTGGGACGCGCTGGCCCGGGGCCGCGTCGGCGCGCCCTTTTTGCAAGCGGCTTTTCTGCAACCGGCGCTAACTGCTTTCGCCCGCGGCGACGAACTGCTCTGCCTCTACAGCAGCCAGGGCCAGCTGCGCATGGCGATGATTGTGGGCAGGCAGGCCAAGGGCATGTGGCAGACCTTCCAGCCCTCGCAGCTTCCGCTGGGCGCCTTCGTCAGCGATGGCAGGGTCGACATCGCCGAGGCCGCGGCCAGCCTTTGGTCACAGCTGCCCGGCCTGACCCTGGGCCTGGGCCTGACCCAGCTGGATCCCAATTTCGACGGCCGCCCGGCCGACTCCGGCCTGCTGCAGAGCAAGGACTACATCCAGACCGCCTGGGTCGATATCGCCGGCCCCTTCGATGCCTACTGGGAGGCGCGCGGCAAGAACCTCAAGCAGAACACCCGCAAGCAACGCAACAAGCTGCAAAGCGAGGACATAGCACCGCGGCTGGAATGCCTGCAGGCCGTCGCCGACATGGGCCCGGCCATCGCGCAATACGGCCGGCTGGAAAGCGCCGGCTGGAAGACCGCCGACGGCACGGCCATCCACCCCGACAACGAGCAGGGGCGCTTTTACCGCCAGATGCTGGAAAACTTCGCGGCCCAGGGCCGGGCGCGGGTCTATCAATACTGGTTTGGCGACAAGGTCGTGGCCATGGACCTGTGCATCGAGGACGACAGCGTCATCGTCATCCTCAAGACCACCTACGATGAGTCCTACAAGGCGGTGTCGCCCTCCACCCTGATGCGGCAGACCGAGTTCCAGCAATTGTTCGACGAACAGAAGTTCAAGCGCATCGAGTTCTACGGCAAGGTGATGGAATGGCACACCCGCTGGACCGACACGCAGCGCGGGCTCTACCACGCCAATCTCTTCCGCTTCGGTCTCATCCCCAAGCTCTTGGCGCTTAGGGCAAGGCTGAATAAGTCCCCGTGATGCGGCGCGCCTCGATTCGGGATGGCCAACAAGGCGCAAACCGCAGCCATAGCCCTAGCTATGGTGAGGATTTGCAACGCCGTTGGACGCCCGAAGCGAGGATGCGCAGCGCACGAGGGGCTTGTTCAGCCTTGCCTTGAGGCCCAACTCAACAAGAAAAGTTGATCCCAGTCCATGAACACAAGTCCAAAGATCGCCGTCATCATCCCCTTCTTCCAAAGGGAGTCGGGCATTCTCGAGCGCTCGCTGAACTCCATCCTGGCTCAGGGCTACCCCGCCGACGCGATCTACGTGCTGGTGGTCGATGACGGCTCGCCCATCCCGGCCGAGCAGGAACTGGCCAACAATCCCATCGCCCAGCAGCTGCGAGTGCGGGTCATCAAGCAGGCCAATGCCGGCCCCAACGAGGCCCGCAACACCGGCCTGGCCCATCTGGAGCCCGGCACCGATCTGGTCGCCTACTTGGACTCCGACGACGAATGGATTGGCCAGCATCTGCAGCGCGCCGTGCTGGCCCTGGGCGCGGGCGCAGGCAATGCCTACTTCGCCAATCTCTTCCATCTGGGCGACACCACCAACGAGTTCGACAAAGCCAAACGCGTCAATCACGCGGATCACCCACCGCTGAACGGCGACGCCAGCCTGCGCGTCTACCAGGGCGATATGGTCCACCAGATCGCCACGGCCAATATCATCTTCATGCCCTCGCTGGTGATCTCGGTCGCCGACCTGGGCCGGGCGCGCTTCCCGCAAGCCCACCGGCATGGCGGCGGCGACTACCTCTACTGGATGGACCTGATCAGCCACGGCGCCCGCTTCGTCTACTCCACCGAGGCCGAGGTCCGCTGCGGCCGCGGCATCAATATGTGGTACGGCAGCGGCTGGGGCACCGACGGCCTGGCCATGCGCATCGTGGACGAGGCGCGCTTCCGCCGCAAGGTGCTGCAGAACTACGCCCGCGCCGAGCGCACCAAGACCAGCCTGCGCGCCCGCCTGGCCGAGTTGCAGGCCAGCATGGTGCAGGACGTGCTGCACCGCCTGCGCGCCCGCAAGCCGGTGAACTGGCAGACGGTCAAGCTGTTCTTCCGCGAAAACCCGCCGGGCGGCGCCATGCTCGGCCACTTGTTCGGGGCCCTGAAGGCCAAGTTCGGCGGGGCTCGATGAGCGTCCGCAAGGCCTTGCTCTGGTCTTTTGCCGAGCGCTATTTCAGCCTCGGCATCACGGTGATCAGCACCATGGTGCTGGCCCGCCTGCTGACGCCGGCCGAGGTGGGCGTGTTCTCGGTCTGCGCGGCCTTTGCCGCCGTGGCCGGCATCCTGCGCGATTTCGGCGTCAGCGAATTCCTGATCCAGGAAAAAGAGCTGACGCAGGACAAGATCAAAGCCGCCTTCGGCATCGCCATCGTCGTGGCCTGGACCATAGGCCTGCTGGTGTTTTGCTCCCGCTACTTTGTGGCCGGCTATTTCGCCGAGCCCGGCGTGGCCAAGGTGCTGGCGGTGATGAGCCTGAACTTCTTCATCCTGCCCTTTGCCTCGCCGGCCTTCGCCCTGCTCAATCGCGAGATGGCCTTCCGCAAGATCTTCATCGTGCAGACGGTGGCCAACGCCATCCAGACCGTCTCGGCCATCACCCTGGCCCTGAACGGCTTCAGCTATATGAGCCTGGCCTGGGCGCCGGTGATCAGCATCGCCTGCCAGACCTTGCTGCTGGGCTATCTGCGGCCGCGCGACTCCTTTTTGTGGCCCAGTCTGAAGAATGCCCGCAGCGTGCTGGGCTTTGGCTCCATGTTCGTCAGCTCGCGTGTCATCGAGACCCTGACCAATAACACCCACGAGTTCTTCATCGCCAAGCAGTTCGGCTTTGCCTCGGTAGGCATCTTCAGCAAGGCCGCCGGCCTGATGGATTTGTTCCACAACAATGTGGCCTCGGCCATCATGCGGGTGGCCACCCCGGCCTTTGCCAAGGACCACCGCGCCGGCAATTCCCTGGTCGAGTCCTATGCCCGCGGCACGGCGGTGCTGACTTCGCTGTCCTGGCCATTCTTCGGCTTTGTGGCGATTGCCTCCGGCCCCATCATCCGCGTCCTGTTCGGTCCCAAATGGGATGCGGCCGCGGCGGTGGCGACGATTCTTGCCATCACCATCATGCCCAACGCGATGATGAATCTGGCCCCCAATCTGCTGGCGGCCACCGGCAATATCAAGCGCCGGCTCAAGATCACCCTGGTCTACGCGCCCATCCACATCGTGCTGATCGCCCTGGCCTCCACCATCAGCCTCAAGGCCATGGCGGCGGTGTTCGGGCTCAGCAATGCCATCATGGTCTTCCTCTATCTGCGCCAGGTCAGCATCATCCTGAACACCCGCATCCGCGACATCCTGCGCCCCTCGCTGGCCAGCCTGTGGGTGGCGCTGGCCTCGATCGCTCTGCAGGCCCTGGCTTTCGAAACCTGCCTGCTGCTGGAGCTGCCCGGCCTGATCAGCCTGATCGCCACCGGCCTGGCCGCGGTGCTGGGCTGGGTGCTCTGTGCCCGCCTGATCAATCATCCGGCCTATGCCGAAGTCAGCCGTCTGGTGCTGGATGCCTGGAACAAGAGACAAGCCCGCAAAAAAGCAATGCCATGAAGATAGGAATCGTCACCACCTGGTTTGAACGCGGCGCCGCCTACGTCTCGCGCCAGTACCGCGATGTGCTGGCCAAGGAACACGAGGTCTTCATCTACGCCCGCGGCGGCGAGTCCTATGCCCAGGGCGACCCGGTGTGGGACACGCCCGACGTCAGCTGGGGTCGCCAACTGCCATCCAAAGTGCCGACCGAGATGTGCTTGAAGGATTTCGAGCAGTGGATTCGCGTCCATCGGATCGAGCTCGTGATCTTCAACGAACAGTGGTGGTGGCCGGCCGTGGCCCATGCCAATGCCCTGGGCGTGATCAGCTGCGCCTATATCGACTACTACACCGAGACCACGCTGCCCTTCTTCGGCCTCTACGACCGGCTGATCTGCAATACCCAGCGCCATCTGAGCGCGTTTGACTGGCATCCCGGCGCCGTCTTCGTGCCCTGGGGCACGGACATCTCGGTCTTCAAGCCGCAAGCCCGGCCGGCCGCGCAGAACAAGCAGGAGATCGTCTTCTTCCACTCGGCCGGCATCAGCCCCGGCCGCAAGGGCACGGATCTGCTGCTGAGCGCTTTCGAGCAGGTCAAGGGCCCGGCCAAGCTCTTGATCCACATCCAGCGTGACCTGAAAAAAGCCTTGCCCGAGCAGGCCGCGCTGATCGACAAGCTGCGCGCCGAGGGCCGCTTGCTGACCGAGGAACGCACCGTCAGCGCCCCCGGCCTCTTCCATCTGGGCGATGTCTACGTCTACCCCACCCGGCTGGAGGGCATAGGCCTGACCATCATGGAGGCGGCGGCCTGCGGCCTGCCCGTCATCGTGAGCGATGCGCCACCCATGAACGAGTTCATCCAGCACGAGCAGAACGGCCGTCTGGTCCGGGTGGCGCGCCAGATCGCGCGAGCCGATGGCTATCTCTGGCCGCAGGCCATTGTGGACATCGCCAGTCTGCGCGAGGCCCTGCAGTGGTATGTCGACCACCCGGAGCAACTCGGCGCATGCAAGGCCCGCGCCCGCGCCCATGCCGAACAGCACTTCGACTGGCAAGGCGCCGGCGCGAGCCTGCTGCAAGCCCTGGCCACGGCCCGCAAGCGCCCGGCCGCCGACACCGCCGGGCTGCAAACCCGCATCGCCGAATACACCGAACAACAGCGCCTGCAACACCGCATCAGCCGCAATCTGTGGCTGCGCATGTGGCTGAGCTATCGCGCGCCGGGCCTGCTGGCGCTGCTGAAGAGCGCAAGGAATTTGTTGACGGGCAAACCGTCCAAGAAAGCAGTTGCACCATGAGCAAACTCAAAGTCCTGGCCATCTTCGGCACCCGCCCCGAGGCCATCAAGATGGCGCCGGTGGTGCTGGAACTGCAGCGCCGCACGGAGCAGTTCGAGGTGCAGACCTGCGTCACCGCCCAGCACCGCCAGATGCTGGACCAGGCCTTGCTGCATTTCAATCTGGGGCCCGATTTCGATCTGGACATCATGCAGGCCGGCCAGGACCTCTTCGACCTGACGGCCCGCTGCCTGCTGGGCTTGCGCACCGTGCTGCGCCAGGCCAGGCCCGATATCTGCCTGGTGCATGGCGACACGACGACCAGCTTCGCCGCCGCCCTGGCGGCTTTCTACGAGCAGATTCCGGTCGGCCATGTGGAGGCGGGCCTGCGCACGAACGAGCGCTACTCGCCCTTCCCCGAGGAACTCAATCGCAGCCTGAGCGGCCGCCTGGCCAGCCTGCACTTCGCCCCCACGGCCAGCAGCCGGGACAATCTGCTGCGTGAAGGCATTCCCGCGGCCGATATTTTTGTCACCGGCAACACGGTCATCGATGCTCTGCTGTGGACGGTGGCGCGTTTCCAGGACCAGCCCGAGGTGCGCGAACGCCTGCATCAGCAGGTGGTTCAAAACGGCTACACGGTGGGCGAGCGGCCTTTTGTGCTGATCACCGGCCACCGCCGCGAGAACTTTGGCGAGGGCTTCAAAAACGTCTGCCAGGCCTTGTTGCGGATCGCCCAAGAGCGCCCCGATATCGATCTGGTCTACCCCCTGCACCTCAACCCCAATGTCAAGCTGGTGGTGGAGGAGATGACAGCCGGCCAGGCCAATATCCACCTGATCCCGCCGCTGGAGTACGAGAGCTTTGCCTATCTGATGCTGCAGTCCACCCTGATCCTGACCGATAGCGGCGGCATCCAGGAAGAAGGCCCCAGCCTGGGCAAGCCGGTGCTGGTCATGCGCGATGTGACCGAAAGGCCCGAGGCCGTGCTCGCGGGCTCGGTGCGCCTGGTGGGCACCTCGGCCGAGAAAATCGTCGCCAATGTGCTGGAGCTGCTGAACCAGCCCCAGGCCTACCAGGCCATGAGCCAGGCCAAGAATCCCTACGGCGACGGCACGGCCGCCCGCCAGATTGCCGCGATCCTGAGCCGTTTCAAGCCCTGAGCGCACGGCCTCTGCCGAGGCCCAGCCGCTACACTTGAGCCCATTCCGAGCAGGCCCGGCCTGCCGACAAGAACTCAAGGACTTCGCGCTCATGCAGATCACCATCGCCCCCCAAATCACCGTCGCCAACGACAAACCCTTCGTCCTGTTCGGCGGCATCAATGTGCTGGAATCCAAGGAGCTGGCCCTGCGCGCCGCTGCCGAATATGTGCGCGTGACGCAGAAGTTAGGCATTCCCTATGTCTTCAAGGCCAGCTTCGACAAGGCCAACCGCTCCTCCATCCACTCCTACCGCGGCCCCGGCCTGGAAGAAGGGCTGAAGATCTTCGAGGCGGTCAAGACCGAGTTCGGCGTGCCCCTGATCACCGATGTGCACGAACCCTGGCAGGCCAAACCCGTGGCCGAGGTGGTGGATGTCTTGCAACTGCCCGCCTTTCTGGCCCGCCAGACCGATCTGGTCGTGGCCCTGGCCCAGACCGGCCGCGTCATCAATATCAAGAAGCCGCAGTTCCTCAGCCCCTCCCAGATGCAGAACATCGTCGAGAAGTTCAAGGAAGCCGGCAACGAGCAACTGATCCTCTGCGACCGCGGCAGCTGCTTCGGCTACGACAATCTGGTGGTGGACATGCTGGGCTTTGGCGTGATGAAAAAGAGCTGCCAGAACCTGCCGCTGATCTTCGACGTCACCCACGCCTTGCAGCAGCGCGACCCGGGCGGCGCCGCCTCCGGTGGCCGCCGCCAGCAGGTGGCCGAGCTGGCCCGCGCCGGCCTGGCCGTCGGCCTGGCCGGCCTGTTCCTGGAGGCTCACCCCGAGCCCGACCAGGCCAAATGCGACGGCCCCAGCGCCCTGCCCCTGGACCAGCTGGAGCCCTTCCTGAGCCAGCTCAAGGCCCTGGACGATCTGGTCAAGAGCTTGCCGGCGCTGGAGATTCGCTGAGTTCCTTGGTGACTCAGAACTGCCCAAGCCGGCAAACCGATGTATTCTTACCAAAGTCCGATCGATGACCGAGGGTAAGTTCATGAACAGTACTGCCACGCTGTCGAGCAAGTTCCAGATCTCCATCCCCAAAGCCGTGCGCGAGAAGCAGCGTTGGGAGGCTGGGCAGGAGTTCGTCTTCATCCCCAAGGGCCAGGGTGTGCTGGTGATGCCTGTGCCCGAACTGAGCCAACTGGCCGGCATCGCCAAGGGCGCGCGCAGCGAGGGCTATCGCGACCGCAAAGACCGCTACTGATGGCCGGCCCTTGCGTGGTCGATACCTCGGCCTGGATCGAATGGCTATGCGCCACCGCTCTGGGCCACAAGCTTGGCAAACAGTTCCCGGACAAAGACCTATGCATCGTGCCCACCATCGTGCAACTTGAGCTGTCGAAATGGCTGCTGCGCGAAGCGGGCGAGGATCAGGCCGACCAGATGATTGCCTACACGCAGAAATGCGTCGTCGTGCCGCTGGACACGAGCATCGCCCTGCTGGCGGCCGATCTGCACCGTGAGCACAAGCTGGCTACCGCAGATGCCATCGTCTATGCGACCGCCCGGCACATGGGAGCGAAACTGCTGACCTGTGATGCGCACTTCGAGGGCCTGCCGGACGTGGCCCTGTTTCCGAAGCCGGCCTAAACCAAGCCCTCCAACAAGCCCGCCAACGCCGCCGAGCGCCTGGCTCTGGACGCGGCGGCCACCACCTCGGCCGCGGGCAGCGAGGCCGTACCGACCCGCAGCCGGGCCAGCCAGGCCGGCACAGCCGCGGCGATGGCCGGCGCAGAGTCCAGGGGCAGGATGTCGCCCAGCCCGGCCGCCCGCAAGGTGGCGGCGGTATCACCGGCCGCGTCGGTCAAGGCCAGAATCGGCCGGCCGGCGCGCAGATACTCGTAGAGCTTGGCCGGCACCTGGGTATTGCAATTGGCCGCCTGCAGCAGCAGCAAGGCATCGGCCGACATCATCTCGGCCAAGGCCTCCTCATAGGGCAAGGGCGGGCAGAGTTCGATGAAATCGGCGGCGCCCGCCGCCTCGGCCATGCGGGCCAGCTCATCGTCATGGGCCGAGCCACGGAAGCGCAGGCGCAGCTGGGCCGGGCTCAGCTGGCCCGTGGCGGCGAGGCTGGCCAGCGCGGCAAACAAGGGCCGTGGATCGCGCTCCCAGGGGTAGACGATGCCGCTGTGCAGCAAGATCAGCGGGCCGCCCGGCGGCCTGGGGCCGAGTTTGCACTCGGCGGCCAGAAAACTCGCCTCGTCATAACCGTTTTCCAGCAAGGAAATATCGGCCGCCCGCAGCGGATACCGTTGCCGGTAATAAGCCAGGGCGCCCGGGGTGGTGAATGTGCAATGGCGGGCGCGATCAAAAACAATTTGCTCGACGCGCCGGTATGAGGCCCAGATTTTCGGATCGCGGGGATATTCATCGTGCGCCATCGGGTCGCGGAAATCCGCCACCCAGGGTAGGCCCGAGCAGCGCTGCAAATCGGCCGCGATCAAATGCGCGCTCGCAATCGGGAAGGTCGACCAGATCAGCGCCGGCCGGTACCGCCTGATCATCTGCAGGCCCAGGCGCAAGCCATCCAGGCGCCAGCTCAGCCAGCGGTCGGGCCGCGCCAGCCAGCCGGGGTAGCGGCCAAGGAGCGAGAGATCACGGGCCGTGTCCAGGGCAAAGGCACGCCCTACCACCAGCTCTGGGGGGATCTCGCCCAGCAAATCGCTGCTGGTGCTGGGATAGGCCCGGGGATGGGTGCTCAAGACCAGGGGCTGCCAGCCATGCGCCGGTAATTGTTGCGCGAAACGCAGGGTTCTCTGGATGCCGCTGCTCCCCGCCAAGGGGGGGAAATGGTAGGCAATCATGAGAACTCGACGATTCAATGGGGCTCCGCGCAAAATCCGTGGGCCATGATACTTGAGCCAAACCCCTGGTTCCGCCCCCCGTAAACAAAGGGTCGCCGCGCTTACTCTGGCCCAAATCCAGGCCGCGCCCATCGGGTATATTCGCTCGGCCTTCCAGATACTGCCGCGCCGGTATCAAAAACTCCTTCCGTTTCCAGATCAAGACCGCAAATGACCGCACTCTCCCGCACCTTGTTGACCGGCAGCCCTCGTTTTGGCGCAGCGCAGCTGGCACAGATGCAGGAAGCCCAGGGCAGCGAGAGCGCCTGGCGGCAGGCCTTCGAAGGCGGAGCCAACCCGGCCCAGGCCCTGGCCGGCATCCAAGGCAGCTTCGCCCTGGGCCTGGACCTGGCCGACGGCCGCAGTGTGCTGGCGGTGGACCGCTTCGCCATCGAAACCCTGTGCTACCGGGTGGTCGGCAATGAGCTGCGCTTTGCCAGCCGGGCGGATGAATTGGCCGAGGGCGCCGAGATCGACCCGCAGGCGATTTACGACTACCTCTACTTCCACGTCATCCCGGCGCCGCGCACCATCTTCAAGGATGTGTTCCGCCTGCCGGCCGGGCACTTCGCGGTTTTCTCGGAAGGCAAGCTCAGCGTCCAGCCCTTCTGGACGCCGGACTTCCAGCCCCTGGCCAAGCCCGACTTCGGCACGCTCAAGAGCGAGTTCCTGCAGGCCCTGGCCGACTCGGTGCAGTCCCAGCTGGACGGCAGCAAGCCGGCCTGCTTCCTGAGTGGCGGCACCGACAGCTCCACCATCGCCGGCATGCTGGCCCGCGTCAGCGGCCCAAGCGGACAAAGGCCCGCCAGCTACTCCATCGGCTTCGAGGCCGAGGGCTATGACGAGATGGCATACGCCCGCCTGGCGGCCAAGCATTTCCAGACCGAGCATCACGAATACTATGTGACGCCCCAGGACCTGGTACAAAGCATCCCCCTGGTGGCCGGCTTCTACGACCAGCCCTTTGGCAACTCCTCCGCCCTGCCCGCCTACTACTGCGCCAAGATGGCCAAGCAGGACGGGGTCACCAAGATTCTGGCGGGCGACGGCGGCGACGAGCTCTTCGGCGGCAATACCCGCTATGCCAAGCAAAAAGTCTTTGGCGTCTACGAGGACATCCCGGCCGGCCTGCGCGCGGCCCTGGTCGACCCCTTGCTGCTGAACGGCGTGGCCGAGGCCACCCCCTTGCTGCGCAAGGCCAGCAGCTATGTGCGCCAGGCCAAGGTGCCCATGCCCGACCGCCTGCAGACCTATAACCTGCTGGAGCGCCTGGGTGTGGCCGAGGTGCTGTCGCCCGCCTTCCTGGCCTCGGTCAATCAAGCCGGGCCGCAGGCCCAGCAGGCGCAGGTCTGGGCCGCGCCCAAGACCGCCCATCTGGTCGACCGCATGCTGGCCTTCGACTGGCGCTACACCCTGGCCGAGGCCGATCTGCCCAAGGTGCGCGGCACCACCCAGCTGGCCGGTCTGAGCGTGGGCTTCCCCATGCTGGACGAACGCATGCTGGCCATCGCCCTCAAGCTGCCGGGCGACTACAAGCTCAAAGGTCTGAAGCTGCGCTGGTTCTTCAAGGAAGCACTGCGCGGCTTCCTGCCGGACGAGATCATCACCAAGAAGAAACAGGGCTTCGGCCTGCCCTTCGGCGTCTGGGCCACCCGCCATGCGGAGCTGAAGGCCTTGGCCGCCGCCTCGCTGGAAAGCCTGGTCGCACGCGGCCTGGTCAATCAGCGTTTTGTGCGCCAGCTGCTGGACCAGCGCCTGGCCGAACACCCCGGCTATTACGGCGAGATGCTGTGGATCCTGATGATGCTGGCGCAGTGGCTGCAAAAACACGCGCCGGGCTACAAGGTCTAAACGATCAAATTGCGCATCAAGCGCAGGCCGAAAGCGCTCTTTGAGGCGTCCCAGGGCGTGAAGCGCTGCAGCTGCAGCGGGTCGGCGCCGGGGCCGGAGGCGCCCCAGGCGGTGGACACGGCGGTCTGGAAGCCCAGCTCGCGCACCATGGCCACATGCTCGGGCGCATAGTCCCGGCCGGGCTTGCCGTTAGGGTAGGCAAACAGCGTGCAGGGCTGGCCCAGCAAATCCTCCAGATAGCGCTTGCTGACTAGGATTTCCTCGCGTGCCAGCTCAGGCGCCGTCCTGGCCAGAATGGGATGCGAGACCGTGTGCGCGCCGATCTGCATGCCGGCCTCGGACAAGCGCCGCACGCCATCCGGGCCCATCATCAAGGGCTCGCTGAGCAGCGCGCCGCTGCGGGCCAGCAGGTCTTCCGTCGCGGCCAGGCGCTGCTCAACGGCCAAATATTTGATCTTGCCGATGATGGCCTCAATGGCCGCGCGGCGGGATGCCGCGTCACTCAGGCGGTAGCGGCCATGCTCGCCAAAATCCAGCTCGGCCAGGCGGCAGTGGCGCAGAGACTCGATCACCGTGTCATTCCACATGCGCCCGCCCTGCAAAAAGCCGGTGGCGATGAAGAAGGTGGCGGTCAGGCCGTGCTTTTGCAGAATCGGCAGGGCGATCTGCTGGTTGTCGGCATAGCCATCGTCGAAGCTGATGCAGCAGGCGCGCGCGGGCAGCCGGCCTTGGGCCAGCAAGTGCCCGGCCTGATCCAGGGGCAGGACCTGGAACCAGGCCTTCAGCCAGGCACAGATCTGGTCAAAGCGCTGGGCATGGACCTCGTCGGGAAAAATCTCGTCCGGCCGCGGCAGCACGCGGTGAAAAATCAGTATCGACAAACGCCCACGGGCCGCAGTGGCCGAGAGCAGCTTGAAACCCAGACGCATGAAATCCATTGGCGAGCAAAAGTAAAGAAGTGAAGAGCGTGGCCGAGTGTCAAGCCAGACGAGGCCTCTGCGGCGCGGACGGCAGCGGCTCCTTGACCTTGCCATCCATCAGCCGGCAGGCCAGCACCACCAGAATCATGATGTTGTAGGGCAGGTCGTAATAGGACAGGCTCAGGAAGGCACCGCCCACCAGATAGCCCACCAGGCTCACCTGGCACATGGCGCCCAGGTCGGAGAACCACTGGGTCTCGGGCTTTTTGCGCCCCTCCCGGTAGAGCCGGCCGGCCGAACGCCAGACGAAAAACCACAGCAGCAAAAAGATGAACAGGCCCACAAAGCCATGCTCGCCCAAGACCATGAAATAGATGCTGTGGGCCGCATGCACGTCCAGCGGGTCGGGGGCGTAGAGCGCGAACAAAGTCCCGGCGCTGACCATGAAGCCACCGCCAAAAAAATTGTGCGAGGCCAGGTTGAAGGCCATCCACCAGGCATTGATGCGCCCGCCGGCCGAGGTGTCCTGCTCATAGGTCTTGATGGTGGACATGCGCTCGGTCCAGCTGTCCGGCATGAAGATGACCAGGGCCGCCCCCAGCACCAGCAGCAGCAAGCCCATCTGCGCCTTGTTCTTGCCCCGCCACCACAGCACCAGCGTCATGGCGGCGATGGCCAGCAAGGCTCCGCGCGACTGGCTGCCCAGGGCCGAGGCGGCGCACAGCAGCATGGCCAGGCCGAGGCCGCGGCGCATCCACTTATTGCTGGCATTGAGCTGCAGAAAGCGGATCAAGGGGATGGTCATCACCAGGGCCAGGGCGACCTCGTTATTGCCCTCGATATAACTGCCCTCGGGCCCCCAGACCCGGTAGCTACCACCGGTGGCAAAGGTGAACAAACCGCCCTTGACGCCGTAAAAACCCAGCGAGCCCACCAGCACCCAGGTCAGGGCAAAGATGTGCTGGCGGGTGTAGAGCACGGCCAGGGCGACCAGGATCATGAAGTCGATCTTCATGACCCGCACCCAGAGGTCAAAGCTGCGGTCGAAGAAGAAGGAGAAAGGCAGGGTGATGCACATCCACAGCATGAACAGCATCAAGACCCCGGTCTCACGGCTGACGAAGTAGTGGATCTTGTCCTTGGTGGCGAAGATGCCGACCAGGGTCGAGCCGGCCATGGCGGCGGCCACCGGCAGGGAGTTCAGCACCCAGCTATAGGTGTGCGGATTCATGATGCTGACCCAGGTCCAGCCCATGATGCCTATCCAGGGATGGCGCAAGGCCTTGATCATCAGCCACAGCAGGACCCCGCCCAGAATCAGGTCACGCATCGCGCCCCCCGCCCTGCGTCCGGGCCCGGCTCAGCCGGCCGAACAGGTCCAGCTGGGCCTGGGTCGTCGCGGCCCAGCTGAAGCCTTCGGCGAAACGGCGCACCTCGGCGCGATCGGGCATGGCGGCCAGCAATTGCTCCAGCTCATGGGCAAAAGCCTGACCGCTGCGCTGCCCGACCAGGCGGCCGGCCACCGGCTCCGACACCACCTCGGGCGTGCCCCAGATATCGCTGGCGACCACCGGCGTGCCGCAGGCCATGGCCTCCAGCAAGACATTGGCCCAGCCCTCGCGGCTGGAGGCGAGGATGAAGATGTCGGCCGCGCTATACCAGCGGTAGAGCTCGGCATTCGGCTGGGCGCCGGGCATGCTCAAGTGCTGGGCCACACCCAGCTGCTCGGCCAGGGACTGCAGATTCTTGCGCTCCGGGCCCTCGCCCACGATCACCAGCCTGGCGTCGGGATAACGCGGCAGCAGCCGGGCCAGGGCCTCGATGGCCAGGTGATGGCCCTTGCGTTCAATCAGATAGCCCACCGACATCAGCAGGGGCGAGCCCTGCAAGCCCAGTTCCTCGCGAACCCGGGCCTGCGGCACGGGCCGGAAGCGCTGCAGGTCCACGCCGTTGCGCATCACATGCAGGCGCTCCGCGGGGATCTGCCAGCCGCGCAGCACATCGACCAGGGCCGAGCAAACGCCGATGGAGGCCTGCGCCCGGCGCGCCGCCCACTGCATCATCTTGCGCGGCAAGGTGTATTCCGGGATCAGGTTCAGGTCGGTGCCGCGGGCGGTGATCGTGAGCGGCTTGTTGAAATGCCGGGCCAGCATGGCGGCGGCCACGCCATCGGGGTAGTAGTAATGAGCGTCGATCACATCGAAATCAAAGCCCTCATCCAGCAATTGCTGCACGGCCGCCTTGGCGCCCAGATAAAGCCCCAGCGGCGCCAGGCTCATGCCTATCTTGGGCAGCAGGCCGTAGCGCGGATGCAAGACCTCGATGCCATTGCGATGCTCGCGCGCCGGGGTCTTGGCCATCAGGGCGTACTCGCCCCAGCGGCCATCGGTGGAGGGAAACCAGGGCACGGGGGCGACGACGCGGGATTCGATCTGGCCGCTGGCAATCAGCTCGCGCAAACGGGTTTCGACAAAGATGCCATGGCCCGGCCGCACGCTGCTGGGGTAGAGCGTGGAGAAGGTCAGGACACGCAGTTTTCGGGGCTCGGTCACGGCAGCGGGCTCACTTCTCTTTGTTCTTGTTTTGCAGGCTTTGGAACAGGCCCAGCACCCGGGCCGCATGCTGCACCCAGGTCAGTTGCTTGGCCTTGATCACACCGGCCGCGGCCGCGGCCACCCGCTCGCGCAGGGCGGCGTCCTCGCACAGCTGATCCAGGGCTTTCTCGATGCCCTGGGTGTCCAGCGGATCGTAGAGCACGGCATCCACGCCGGCGCTCAGGATCTCGTGGTGATTGGGCTGATCGGGCGCGACGATGGCCTTGCCCAGGGCCAGGTACTCGAACAAGCACAAGGGCGAGGCATAGGGCACCAGGGCGGTCTGCAAGCCGATGTCAAAGGCCATGGACAAGGCGGGCACCTGCTCGCGCGGCACGGCACCGGTGAAGCTCAGGCGCTCGGCCACGCCCAGCTGGCGGGCGCAGGCCTCGATCTCGGCGCGCGCCGGGCCGTCGCCTATCACCATCAGGTGCACGGGGTAACGCGGCGCCTGCTTGGCCACCCAGGCCATGATGCGGTCCAGCCTGTCCCACTCGCGCACAAAGCCGGTGAAACCCACCACCAGCTTGCCCTGCAGGCCCTGGCCGGCCTTGGCCTCGTCCACGCTGGGCAGATGCTGGTAATGCGCCAGATTGATGGCATTGGGAATGACCTGGATGCGGGCGGGGTCCAGGCCCTTGCCCACCATATAGTCGGCCAGCACCTGGGTCACGGGCAGCAGCAGATCGGCCTGCCGCCAGACATAGAGCTCGGCCCAGTCGGCCAGGCGCGGCCAGGACAGGCCGCCGTACTCGCGCCGCTCCACCGCCATCGGCGCATTAACCTCCAGAATCAGCGGCAGCTTGAAGCGCTTCTTGGCCCAGATGCCGGCCAGCAGATAGAGGTTGTAGCGTTCGTAAATGCCTTCCGGACTGTGCTGGCGGATGGCAGCACTCAGGCGGCGATAGGCAATCCAGGAATAAGCCAATTCGGCCAACTCGTAGAGCTGGCGCGGCAGCAAGGCCTTGAGCCGCCCCACCCAGCCGGGGCTGCCGCCACCGGCCTCGGCCGGGCTGTCGGAGCCGACCGAGGGCGCGCATTCGATGACCTCGGTGCCCAGGGCGCGCAGGCCCAGAATCATCTCGGTGATATGGGTGGACTGACCGTCTTTGGAGGCCGTGCGGTGGTGGTAGAGAATCTTCATCAAACGATCAAACCCCGACCAATTCGTTCCGAGCCGCGAGCTTGGGCAGGCCGCTGGCGGCGCTGCCGTCCATCACATTGCGCAGAAAGGCGTCATACATCAGCAAGCTCCACAAGGGCGTGCTGTGGTCGCGCGAGCCGCCCTCGTGCTGCTCCACCATCTGCGCAATCGTTGCTTGATCGAACATGCCGGACTCGACCAGCGGCCCGGCCAGCAAGGCCCCGCGCACCCGCTGGCGCAGCGGGCCGCGGAACCAGCGCGCCAGCGGCACGGCGAAGCCCATCTTGGGGCGATACATGATGTCGTTCGGCAGATAGGGCTCCATCGCCTTCTTCAGCAGGAATTTGCTCTCGCCATTGCGTATCTTCAGCGAGGAGGGCAAGGTGCCCAGCCACTCGACGATCTCGTGGTCCATCAAGGGCTCGCGCACCTCCAGCGAATGGGCCATGCTGGCACGGTCCACCTTGGTGTTGATATCGCCGACCAGATAGGTCTGGGTATCGATGTACTGGATCAGGGCCAGCGGGTCGTCGGTGCCGGCATGGGCGGCGTGGCGGCTGAAGACCTCGCGGGCCGTGTAGCCGCCCAACTCGGCCTTGAAGGACTTGCTGTAGAGCTTCGATCGGTCCGCATCGCGCAGCAGGGACATGCTGTGGAAATAAGCCTGCACCGAGTCGCGTGCCAGCGCTTCGAACGTGGTCTTGGCACGGAAGACGCGCGGCGCCCAGTCGGCCTTGGGATAGAGCTGGCCCAGGGTGCCGAAGAGCGGGCGGCGCAGGCCTAGCGGCAAGGCCGAGCGCATGCGCTCTTCCATCAGATGCAGCTTGTAGCGGCGGTAGCCGCCAAAGGTCTCGTCGCCGCCATCGCCCGACAAGGCCACGGTCACATGCTTGCGCGCCAGTTGGCAGACCCGGTAGGTGGGGATGGCCGAGCTGTCGGCATAGGGCTCGTCGTAAAGCCGGGCCAGGGTGTCGATGAGGTCGAAGTCGTCGCTCTGCACCGTCTCGACCCGGTGGTTGGTGTGATAGCGATCCGCCACCGTCTGCGCGAAGGCGGCCTCGTTGAAGGCCGGGTCCTCGAAGGCGATGGAGCAGGTGTTGACCGGGCCGCCGGACTGCTGGGCCATCATGGCCACGACGGCGCTGGAGTCCACGCCGCCGGAGAGGAAGGCACCCAGCGGCACCTCGGCAATCATGCGCAGGCGTATGGATTCCTGCAGGCGGCGCGTCAGCTCCTCGCAGGCCTCGGCCTCGCCGATCTTGGCGTCCAGCGAGAAGCGCACATCCCAGAAGCGGCGCGGCTCACCGACCGGCTCGCCGCGACGTATCAGCAAGCTATGGGCCGGTGGCAGCTTTTTGGCCTGTTTGAAGATGGTGCGTGGCTCGGCCACATAGCCCAGGGCGAAATACTCTTCCACCGCCAGCGGGTCGATGTCGCGGCGCAGGCCGCCATGGGCCACCAGGGACTTCAGCTCGGAGCCGAAGAGCAAAGTGCCATCGTCCAGCAAGGCGTAGTACAAGGGCTTGACGCCCAGGCGGTCGCGCGCCATGAACAGGGTCTGCTTGTTGCGGTCCCACAGCGCGAAGGCGAACATGCCGCGAAAGCGCTGCACGCAGTCCACGCCCCAGGACTCCCAAGCGTGCACGATGACCTCGGTGTCGCTCTTGGTCTTGAACTGGTGGCCCAGGGCCTGCAGCTCGGGGATCAGGCTCTGGTAGTTGTAGATCTCGCCGTTGAAGACCACCACCACCGACTCGTCCTCGTTGAACAAGGGCTGCTGGCCGGTGGCGATGTCGATGATGGACAGGCGGCGATGGCCGAACCCCAAGCCGGGCTCCAGATGCAGGCTGCCCTCGTCGGGGCCGCGGTGATGCTGCGAATCGTTCATGCGCTGCAAAACCGCCGCGCTCATATCGCGCTTGCCGCGGGTGTCAAAAAAGCCGGTGATGCCGCACATAGTCTGCTTCGCTATTGAAATAGGACTTACGCAAAATTGTCGCAGCAAGGCAGAGCGCCGCAGACAGTACACCTGGTACGGCAAGGTGCTCGAACGCCGCTGCGGCGGTTTTGCGTAAGGCCTGTGAAAAATTCAAACATCAAAAGTCTTTGCTCCGGCCACGCCCTGCTGCTGGCACAGCTGGTCGTAGACGCAGGCATAGGTCTTCATCATGGCCCGCATGCTGAACTGGGCCAGCACCCGCGCCCGGCCGGCCTGCCCCAGGGCCTGGGCCCGGGCCGGGTCCAGGGCCAGGGCTTGCAAGGCGGCCGCCATGCCCTGCGCTTGCGCGGGCGGCACCAGCAGGCCGGTCTGGCCTTCCAGCACCAGATCGGCACTGCCGCCGACCTGGGTCGCCACCACGGCCAAGCCACAGGCCATGGCTTCAAGAATCGTATTCGATATGCCCTCGGCCAGGGAGGGCAAGGCAAAGCAATGCAGGCCGCGCATCACGGCCGGCACATCGCTGCGCTCACCCGGCAGCCAGGCCAGCTCGGCCACGCCGGCCTCCGTCAGCAAGGCCTGGGCCTGGGCGCGCAAGGGCCCCTCGCCCACCATCACCAGGCGCAGGCGCTCGCGCAGCTCGGGTCTTTGCTGCAGCAGCTGCACAAAGGCGCGGGCCAGCATCAGCTGATCCTTCACCGGCGCCATGCGGCCCACAGTGCCGACCAGCCAATGCCGGGCCGGATCGAATGGACAGCCGGGGATGGGCTGGGGGCCGCCCTCGGCCGGCGCAAAGCGCTGCGTGTCCACGCCGTTATAGGCTTGGGTGATGCGGGCCGGCTCCACATGGACGGCGCGCTGCAGATAGTCCGCCAGATCGCGTGACAAGGCGATATAGCGCTGCACCAGCGGCCGGTAGAAGCGCCGCACCCGCTGATGGCTGAGATTGCTGCCGTCCAGATCCGTGACGTCGCGCCCATGCTCGCCGTGGATGCGCACCGGCACACCGGCGGCCCAGGCCGGCAGCTGCACCTCCAACGCGGCCAGATTGCGGCTGTGCACGATGGTGGGCCGCAGGCGGCGGAACAGGCGGAACAGTTGCGGGAACAGCCAGAAGCCATGGCCCGGCTTTTTGTGCAAGGAGATGAACTCCACATCCGGGCGTTGGATGCGTTGCCTGAAATCGGTCACCTCGGTGAGTGCCAGCACGGCATGGCGGTAGGCGTGGGCCGGCATATGGTTGATCAGATTGACCACGCCGTTCTCCAGCCCGCCGGTGTCGAAGCGGTACATCACATGCAGCACCAGGGGGCGGCTGTCCCTCACCGACCCGCTCATCGCGCCCCCTGGGCCAGGCCCGCGTCACGCTGGGCCCGCAGGCTCGCCTCGATCTGCGTCCAGTTGTCCCGCACAAAGCGCTGCAGCAGGGCGTCGTCCTGGCCGGCCTGCGCCTTGTTGGCGTACAGAATAATCACAGCAGCATCATCGCCCTGCCCCATCAGGCGGTAGAGGGCGCCGTAGAGCTTGGCCTGCCAGTCCTGACTCAGCACCCGGCCGTTGACCCAGTAAAGCTGCCAGACCCGCAGGCGCGATTGCAGATCGGCCTCGTTCGAACCATGGCCCAGGGCGCTACCGCGCAGCTCGGCCGTGCGCAGCGGCAGCGGGCCGGCATCGAGCGCCAGCTCCCTATGACCGCTGGACACCTGGGCCCAGTCAGGGTCCTTGGAGCGCACCAGCACATTGTTGGAGCTGATCAGCTTGCTCTCGAAGCCTTGGTGGCGGTAATAGCCCAGATAGAGGCCGACCTGCATGCCATCGGCCTGGGCGTAGCTGGCCTGCAATGCGGCCGCGGGCTGCTCGAAGGCGGGCTTGAATTGCGGCGCCGCGTCGGCGCGCTGCTGCCAGCCCGGGCCCACCAGATCCCTTGCGCTGAGCTGGGGGGGCTGGCTTGTGCTGCTGTGCGCCAGGCGGGCCACCAGCAGCTGCGGCAGGGCCAGCAGGCCGAGCAATAGCAAGGCGCTGGCCCAGGGCAGCCAGGCAGGCAGGGCTTGTGTCGGAGGGCGGCCGCTCGAAGCAGGCACTTCGGCCGATACAGCGGGCGCAGCATCGGACTCGGACCAGCGCGCGCCTATCATGAACATGGCGAACATCACGACGCCAAAAAAAGCCCAGCCATAGATCAGATGATCGGCCCCGGCCGCCAGCTTATTGCCCGAGAGATGGCCCAGCATGACGATCAGATAGGCCCGCATCCAGTTGGCGGCCAGGGGCAGGACGATGGCCACGCCGACAAAGATCCAGCGCCGCGCCAGCGAGCGGTAGTTCAGGTAGGCGAACAAGGTGCCCACCATCACCGAAGCCATCAGATAGCGGATACCGCTGCAGGCCTCCACCACCGACCAACTGCCCGTGGGGATGACGAACTGCAAGCCCTCGCGGAACACCGGCACCCCGCTCAGGCGCAGGGCGGCGACGGTGAAGTCCGCCGTCCACTCCATCAGCTGGGGCATGATGAATTCGCCGAAAGGCACGGCG
Source organism: Roseateles oligotrophus (assembly GCF_014204525.1). Taxonomy (GTDB): domain Bacteria; phylum Pseudomonadota; class Gammaproteobacteria; order Burkholderiales; family Burkholderiaceae_C; genus Paucibacter_A; species Paucibacter_A oligotrophus_A. Next base: position 182,845 of record NZ_JACHLP010000005.1, on the reverse strand, counting down.
AAGAACAGAAAGCCCAGCGGGAAAGCCAGGCTGCGCGCCACCGCCCAGCCCAGGGTCGCCGGCACGAGCAGGATCAGCATGGCGGTGAAGGCGAACTGGGTGGCCGCATTGACACTCGCCAACTCACCCAGCAGCCACAGCAAGCCGGCCAGGGCCAGGGGCAGCAGCGCACTCAAGGCCGGGCGCGGGTCGAGCCGGGCCAGGGCGGCGCGCTGGCGCCAGATCAGCCACAGCGAGAGCGGCGGCACGACAAAAGCATGGGCAAAGGTCTCGGAGCGATGCCAGATCTCCACCATGGCCAGGCCGGTGCCGCGGAACAGCAGCAGCACGCCCAGCAAAGCCAGGGCAAAACCCGGCAAGGCCTGGCGCCAGGCCGGCGACAAGCGCAGGGGCGCGGCTCGCAAGGCCGCGCTCATTGGTGCACCCTTCGGCCTGCGGCCTGTCCCGCCATGCGGGAGCGAGCTTGCTTGGGGCGGCCCTGCGCGGCGCTCATGCCGCCACCTGTTCTGGCTGGGGGAGCAAGGAGGCCAGATGGCGGTCAATGCCGGAGAGATGCGCCGCCCAGCTATAGCTGGCCAGCACGCGGGCACGGCCGGCCGCGCCGATGCGGGCGGCCTGGGCAGCGTCTTGCAGCAGGCCGTCCAGCTGACGCACATAATCCTCGGCCTCGACGGCCGCCAGCAGCTCCTGCCCTTCGGTGGCGGCAATGGCTTGGACACAGCTGCCCGCGGCCACCACCGGCCGGCCCATGGCCATGGCCTCCAGAATCTTGTTCTGAATGCCGCGCGCCAGGCGCAGCGGTGCCACCACGGCGGCGGCATGCTGCAGATAGGGGCGCACATCGGGCACGGTGCCGGTGACGCTGACCGCCTCGCCCGCCAGGGCCTGCACCGCGGCCGTGGGGCTGCGGCCGACGATATGGAAGTGCAGCGTCGGCCACTGCTCGCGCAGGCGCGGCAAGACCTGGTCGACAAACCAGATCACCGCATCGGCATTGGGCCAGTAGTCCATGGCGCCGGTGAAGACCAGCGGGATCTGGCCCGCCGCAAACGGGCTGACGCAGTCCGTACGCGGACTGAAGAACTCGGCGTCAACGCCGTTGCACAGGGGCTCGACGGCCGCCTGCAGGCCGGGCGTCAAGTCGCGGAAGAGCTGCACCTCCTTGTCGGTGACGAAGAAAGAGCAGGCGGCGCGCTCGGCGCTGCGGCGCTCGAAGGCCAGCAGCTCGCGCCCTTCCCGGCCGTAAAGCCAGGACAGGGGCCAGGCGTGGGCACGGCCGTAGTCGCGCCATTTGGCGGAATCCACATCGACGAAATCGACCAACATGGGCAGCTGACGCAAGCCCTCCACGCCCTCGACATACTGGGCCATGGGTGAGGAGAACACGATCACGGCGTCGATTTTCTGCGTGGCCACGAGCCGGGTGATCCAAGCCGCCAAGCCCGCGTCGCGGTAGAAAGGCAGGCTCAAGGCCTCGCCGCTCAACAAGCCGCGCAAGGACTTGAGCTTGGCCAGGCGCGGCTTCAGCGCGCTGGCATGAACCTCGGCGCAGAGGCCGCGCAGCTTGTCCAGGTATTGCCAGTCCTCCTCGTCGTCGACAAAAGTGCCGAGGAAGACGCGATGCTGGGCGGCCAGATGCTTGAGCAGATGGAAGGAACGCACCTTATCGCCCTTATTGGGCGGGTAAGGCAGGCGGTGCACGAGGTAGAGGATATTCGCCATGCGATTCAAGCCAGATTGCGCACGATGTGCGGACCCAGCCAGTTCACCAGCCCCAGAGGCAGGCGGCGCCAGGTCTTGATCAGCAACTGGTACTTGGCGTTGGAGGGGTTGTTCTGCGGCACGGCCTCGCGCTTGTACAGGCAGTACTCGTAGTGCAGGGGCGTGGGCTCGAAGCCCCAATTCTTCTTGAAGGAATAAGAGCCCGTGCCCTGCTTGGAGCGGCCGTAGTCGAACACCTTGAGCCCGCGCGCGCAGGCGCGGCGCATCAGCTCCCAGTATTTGAAATCATTGGCGGCCAGGTCGCGGGCCGACTCATCGTCGCCCGCGTAATAGGGCAGCACCTCGTCGCGGAAGTAAAAGCTCAGCACCGAACTCAGCGCCCTGCCCTGGGCATCGCTGACGGTCAGCACCTCGGCGTCGGCGCCGAACTCGTCCAGCAAGGCGGCGAAATAACGCTTGGGCATGGCGGGTGTGCCGTGGCGATGGACGTTGTCGGCGTAGAGCGCGAAGAAGCGGTCGACATGACTGTCCAACTGGCTTTGCAGACCGTTCTTGATGCCTTTGCGCACCATGGCTCTTTGCTTGCGCGGGATGGCCAGCATATTGGCCTCTTCCTCGGCCAGGATCTGCTTGCGGAAGGTGACGTAGAGGTCCTGCCGGGGCCAGTCGGCATGGCGGGGCTGCAGATTGCGGAACTCCAGATGCTCGACGTCCTGGCGGCGGGCGATGGCTTGCGCCTCCTGCTCCAGGGCCTGGGCGGCGGCCTCGTCGCTGGCGGCCACACCGCCGTAAACGGCAAAGGGCAAGGCCACCAGGGAATGGCCGAACAAACGGCTCCGCACCTCACCCAGGGGCAGCACGCCGACGATCTCGCCCGCACGCTCAGCGTAGAGGAAGAAGGCCTGGTGACGGAACACCTCTTCGACCATGCGCAGCCAGCCGGCGCGGTGGAAGAAGGTGGCTTGCGGGCAGGCCAGCACAAAAGCGTCCCAGCGCTGCGCCGTGACTCGGTCGCCCGCCTTCAGGCGGTGGATCTGCAGAGCAAGACTCATGCGACGCGGGCCTTTTGCTCGACGGCAGATGGGGCAAGAAAGATCTCGTCCATACGGCCCCAGGCGAAGTCGCTCAGCAGCTGGGCGATGCGGTCATGGGTGCGCGGAATATTGACGTAATGGCGGAAACGCGTCTTGGCGTCGATGCCCGCGATGCGCGGCTGCCCGGCATCGATCTCCCAGGGGTGGAAGTAGAAGACGGCGGACTGCTGGTCCTGGGTGTTGACCTGGCGGATCATCCAGCGCGACAAGGCATAGGGCAGCAGGCGGAAGTAGCCGCCGCCGCTGGAGGGCAGGTTTTTATTCATCACCCGCAGCGTCGTAACGGGCACTTCCAGCAGACCCTGGCGCACCGGGTAGGCGAAGCGCGGCGAGTCGGGCATGCCGTAATGGTCGTGCCGAATGGGGTAGACGCTGGAGCTGTAGCGGTAGCCCTGCTCCAGCAAGACATCAAAAGCCCAGAGATTGTTCTCGCCAATCGAAAAGCTCGGTGCGCGATAGCCCAGCACGGCCTGGCCGCCCAGGTCTTCCAGCAGCTTCTTGGCCCGGCCGATATCTTCGGCAAAGGCCGCTGGCGTCAGGTCGCTGACGCGCTCGTGGCCCCAGCCATGGCTGGCCAATTCATGGCCTTGCTCGACGATGGCGCGCAGCATCTGCGGGTAGCGCTGGGCGATCCAGCCCAGGGTGAAGAAGGTGGCCTTGCATTGCTTGGCGGCCAGCAGGGCCAGGATGCGCTCGATATTGCGCTCGACCCGGCATTCGCGGGCATCCCAGTCGCTGCGGGCGATATAGGGCGCAAAGGCCGAGACCTGGAAGTAATCTTCCACGTCTATGGTCATGGCATTGCGTATCACCTGGGGGCGGGTTGCCATCAGCATAGAACCCTCGTCTTCATAGCGCTTGAATTCCTTTTCTTGCGGCCCCAGAGCTTGTGCCTGAGGCCAGATGGCGGGGCGCCGCGATGCCACGACAGGCGCCCTGCCCGTTCAGCCGACCTTGACGGACTCCACCAGCTTTTGCAACAAGCTGAGCGTCTGCAGATTGAGCCGCTCCAGGCGGATCAGGCTGCTCTCGAAGCGTTGCAAGCGATCCTCCTGCGCGTCCTGCCCCAAACCCGCGAACTGCGCGCTCAGTCCCGCCACATCCGCCGCACTCAGGCGCAGACGGCTGCCGTCGATCCCGGCCGCCAGCGACGCATCCAAATCGGCCAGTTGGAGGCTGGCCCCGTCCTGAACCGCGGCCGGCCGGCCCGCATCGACTTCTTGCGCAATATCGAGCAGGGCCTCGTCCACATCGGCCAAAGCCAGATGGGTCTTGCCCGACATAAAACCCAGCAGCAGCAAGCGGTCGCACAGGGAATTGATGCGGCGCGGGATGCCGCCGCTGGCCTTGTAGATGGCCGGGAAGGCCTCGGCCTCGAAGCTGGGTTTGCCGGTGCTGCCGGCGCATTTCAGGCGGTGTTCGATATAGCGCTGGGTCTCGTCCTCGTCCAGCGGGCCGATATGGCAGGTGGCCGCCACGCGCTGGCGAAACTGCTCCATCTCGGGCTTTTGCAGAATGCCGCGAAACTCGGGCTGGCCGACCAGAAAGGTCTGCAGCAGAGACTGGTTGCCGAACTGGAAGTTCGACAGCATGCGCAACTCCTCCACCGCCTTGGCGCTGAGGTTCTGGGCCTCGTCGACGATCAGCAGGCAGCGCTTGCCCTGGCTGGCCTGGTTGACGAAGAAGGCTTCCAGACTCATCAGCAGCTCGGACTTGGGCAGGTCCTTGACCCGCACACCAAAGGCCGCGCCGACCAGGCGCAAGGTGTCCTCGGCATCCAACTGCGTGGTGACCAGATTGCCTATCACCACATTGCTGCGGTTGAGGCTGTCCAGCAGACCGCGCAAGAGCGTGGTCTTGCCGGCGCCGATCTCGCCGGTGATGACGATGAAGCCGTCGTTGCGCAGCACGCCATAGTCCAGATAGGCCTTGGCGCGGCGGTGCTGCTTGCTGCCGAAATAAAAATTCGGATCCGGGCTCAGCTGGAAAGGCTTGCTGCTCAGCCCATAAAAAGACTCGTACATGGGCTAGAACTGCTGAAGGATGTTGGCGAATACGGCGGACTCGCGGTAAGGGAAGCTGGTGCTGCTGAAGCGTGAATGCCTGGCCCCCAACTGCCCCGAGAGGCGTGGGCCCAAACGCCAGGTCCAGTTGGCCGTGGCCGAACGCAGCGTGCTGGCAAGGCCGGCTTGGTCGCTCATGCCGTCGGACTGGGTCAGCGTCAGGCTGACACCCGAGATGGGCGTCAGCTGGTGGGTCGCGGTCAGCGAGTAACTGCGCTGCACGACCTTGCTGGTCAGGCTCAGATCGCCGGTGCTGGGCATGCTATTGCCCAGGCGTTGGGTGGAGGTCTGTGTGACCGAGCCGGTCAGGCTGCTGCGCACGCCCTGGGTGGTGAAGGACAGGGTCTGGCTGCGGCTCAGGGTCGGGCCGCCGGTCAGAAAGCTGGCCGTGGCGATGGCATCCGGGCTCATGCCGCGGCTGCGCAAGATTTCACGCACCAGGGCGTCGCGCTTGACCGGATCGGGCTCGATGGAGCTGTACTGGGCCGACAGCAGGTCGTAGTTGGTGTTTTGGCCGCTGGGCGCGCTGCCGCCACCGGTGGAGGCCGTCTGGGTGTCGGAAATCCGCAGGCTGGACCGCGGCCAGCGATGGTCAAAGCTGATCAGATGGGAGTTGCCGTAAGCATGGTGCTGCCAGTCCAGGGCCAGATTGGTGATGGGCGAAGGCGACCAAGTTGCACTCAGGCCGTAGTTCTTGCTGTTCTGCATTTGGCCCGTCAGATAGTCGCTGCGCTCCAGACCGCCGTTGACGCCGAACAGCAGGTCCACATCGGGCCGGTACTTGAGGCCAAAAGTGGCGGTGGACAGCTTGCTGTCTGCCCCGGCCCGGTAATGCGATTGGAGGCTGGATGCGTTGGCCCACCAGCCCAGCTTGGCCATGCCCTCGCTGTCCAGGCGCAGGTTGGCGCTCAGGCTGCTGCTGTCGCCAACGATGGAGTCCTTGGTATTGCTCTCCGCCGCATTGCCACGCAATTCGAATCTGGCGAAGCCGCCCAGGCGCCCGCGCAGATAGGGCGAGAGATTGGCGGTGGCCACCTCGGTCCGATTGGGATTGCTCAGATTGCTGCCCGGCGTCTGCTGCGCAAAGGCCGAGGCCACCTGCTGGGAGATCGAGGCATTGCCGTCGACGTAGAACAGGTTCTCGATCAACTCGGCCACGCCGCGCGCCGCCATGGCCTGCTGGTTCCGGTTCTTCTCGACGCTCTTGGTGTAGAGCACGCCGCTGAGCGAGTAGTCCAGCGAACCTTTGAGGCGGCCGGTATTGCTGACGATACTGATGCCCGGCGTCACCATGGTGATCAGGGCGGCGTCACGCGCCGTCGAGCTCAGGGTGTTGTTGTCCGTCCAGGTCTGGCTGATATTGAGGCTGGGCGTGAAGCGAAAGCCCTGGCGGCCGGAGGCCTCGGCCTGATCCAGGCTTTGCGCCTGCAGCGAGGCCGAAGCCGCCGCCGTCAAAGCCAGGCACAGCAGATGGGGACGCATGGACTCAGCTTTTCGGCGCTTCATTCGCATATCCATAGCCGTAGCCATATCCATAACCATAGCCACCCATGGCGTTATTGCTGGACTGATTCAGCAGCATCATCTTCAGCGGGCAGGACTCGATGGCCGACAAGGCCTGCAGCACCGCGCTTTGCGGCGTCCGCTCCGCCTGCACCACCACGACGATCTGGCCCATATGCGAGGCCAGCACGCGCGATTCGGTGGTCAGCAGCAAGGGCGGCGAATCAAAAATGATGATGCGGTCGGGATAGCGGTTCGCCATATCGTCCAGCAGATGGCTCATCGCGTCGCTGGCCAGCAACTCGGTGGCACGGGGGTGCGGCGTGCCGCTGGGCAGGAGCGTCAGCTTGTCGATATTGGTACGCAGCATCACACTGGCCATGTCCACCGAATCCTCCAGCACATCCAGCAAGCCCGGGCCCTGCGGCAGGCCCAGCATGCGCAGCACCGAGGGGCGCGCCACATCGGCATCGACCAGCATGACGGTGTTGTCCATCTCGGCGGCAATGCTCAAGGCCAGATTCAAGGAGGTGAAGCTCTTGCCCTCGCCGGGCAGCGCGCTGGTCACCATGATCAGATTGGCGTGGTTGAGCGTGGCCGCGCCCTTGCCCATGGCATTCTTGATCAGGGGGCGCTTGATCACCCGGTACTGGTCGGCAATATGGGAGCGGCCGGCATTGGGCGTCAGAAAGCCTTGCGCGGCCAGCGCGCTGAAGTCCAGTTCCACCCGCTTGCTGGCCGGATGATGGGCAGGGCTTTGCGGCGGGCTCGGCGGCGCCTCCGCCTCGCGCTGCGGCGTGTTGCCGAAATGGGCCGGCGCCGGTGTCGGATGCGTGCCCGGGCTTGAGGCCGGCGCTTCCGAGGGATGCGCGCCCGCAAGCTCGGGCATGCTGGCACCGGCCTGGCGCAATTGCTCCAGGCGCTGGGTGGCTTGTTCGATCAGGCTACTCATATCAACCTACCTGCCTGTTTATCAAGATTGCCATAACGGCCAGACCGATCGCAAACAAGGCCACAAAACTCGCCGATGCCGCGGCGAAGCGCAAGATGTCCGCACGCTGGCGGCGGCGGTCGCCGTCGCTCACCAAGCGGGTGACAACGCCCAGAATGGGCAGGTCCACCTTGGCGCGCAGCTCGTTGACATCGTGAAACACCGGGCGCAACTGGCTGGCCGCGAAGGCCGCGAACAGGCCCAGCAAGATCGAAGCCGCCATCACGCCGGCCAGCAGCAGCAGCCGATTCGGCGCCACCGGCTTGGGCGAGACACGGGGCGGATCAATCAGGCGGAAGTCCGCCACGCCCGAGGCCACATCCAGCTCGCCGGAGATATTGGCGGACTCGCGGCGCGACACCAGGTCTTCGTAATTCTTCTTGTGGATGGCGTAATCGCGGTTGAGCTGGGCACCTTCGGCCTCCAGCTGGGGCGCTGTCTTGACCGCGGCCATGGCCTGGGCATAACGACTGGAATACTCGTCAACCCGGGCCTTCAGTCCGGCAACCTGAACCTCGGCATTGGCCAGCAAGCGCGCCATCTCCTGCGCGGCCATGCTGCCACCGCCGCCCACACCACCGACGGTGGGAGCGTTCATGGCCTGCTTGCGCAGCTCTTGCACTTCCTTGCGTTTTTGCGCTTCCAGATCCTTGATCAGCTTGCGGGTGCTGATGATGTCGGGATGCTGCTCGGTATAGCGCTGCAGCAGCGAGTCGAGATTGCGATTCTGGGCGTCCAGGCGGGCATCGATCTCGGGTGTCGACACCGCCGTGGCCGATTCCTGCAAAACGCTTTGCACCGTGCCAGTGCTGCCGCCGCGCGAGCGCTCGCCTTCCAGTTGCTGGCGGGCCGCGTCGCGGGCATTCACCGCCTCGCGGTACTCCAGGCGGGCGCGGTCCAGCTGCGTGCTCATCTCGCTCAGGCGGGCAGCGGAATCCTTGCCGTCACCCGACATGGTCTGGATATTGCGCAGGCGGAATTCCTTCAGCCGGGACTCGGCTTCCTCCAGCTTGGCCTCGTAGGTCTTGATCTGCTCGTTGATGAAGGTCGTGGCCGTCGCCGTGTCCTTGCGGCTGGAACCGACGCTGGAATCCAGAAAGATGGATACAAAAGCCTGCACCGCACGCTTGGCGCTGTCCTGATCGGTATCCCGGTAAGCCAAGGTGTAGAGGTTGTCGCGCGCCGTGCTCTGGATCGACAGGTTCTTGGTGACGGTGTCAATCGTCGCCTCCTGCTGCGCCTTGGACTGATTCTTCAGATCCAGGTCCGCCATGCGGACCAACTTCTCCACATTGGGTCGGCTGATCAAGGTACGGCTGAGCATCATCACCTGCTGCTCGACATTGGGCGTGACGGCCACACCCGACATCAGCGGCTTGAGGATGGACTGCGTATCCACATAGATACGCGCGCTGGCTTCATAGCGATCCGGCAGGACCAACACGACCACCGCACCAATGGCGCCGGCCACCCAGGCCACCGCAACGCCGGTCCAGCGATGCTTCCACATCGACTTGGCGATGGAGAGCAATTGAGCGATCAACAAATCCATTGAGACAGGTTCTCGAGTTCAGCGCGAGCCAGGCCGCAGCGTCTGGAAAATCGGAGCCCGAGCGCGGCACACGGCCACGCCCTGGGCGAAAGCAATCCGCGGGATCAGAAGAAGCTCTGCGGGATGATCAGAATGTCGCCCGGCCGCATCTCGACATTGGCCGACACGTCACCGCGCTTGATCAGGTCCTTGAGACGGACGGAGTACTGCTTGTTGCCATCTGATGAGCGAACAATGGTGGCGTCATTGCCTGCAGCAAAGTCGGTCAAACCACCCACCGCAATCATCACATCCAGCACGGTCATCTTCTGCTTGTAAGGCAGGGCCTGGGGCTTAGAGGCCTCGCCAACCACCCGAATTTGTTCGCTATATAGCCCGACAAAGCTGGTCACAATCACGGTCACAACCGGATCGCGCACATATTTGCTCAGCTGTTTTTCAATATCTCGGGCAATTTCGACAGAATTCTTACCCTGCGCCACCAACTCATCGATCAAGGGTGTCGAAATCTTCCCATCCGGCCGCACCGGCACGGCCATGGAAAGCTCGGGATTGCGCCAGGCGATAACGTTCAGGGTATCGCCCGGTCCCACGATATAGCTATAAGCGTCATTGGAGGCAATTGCCGGAGCGGGCTGCAAACGCCCTGAACTCGTCGAGCAAGCGGCCAAACCCAGCACCAGCACCGCAAACACGCAGGCAAAAACACCGCGCAATTGAAAGTTTGTTTTAGTTTCCAAGACAATTCCTCTCGTCAATAGGCAAGCCTGAGCCGCGATGCAGCCACCCGTCGCAGCGCCATTGAACCACAGGCGCAGGCGCGAAAAACGTCTCCGATACGCTAGGACAACAAGTCTTCCGTGATCCAGTGCCTAGATCGCCTTCAGCCCCCCCTGAACCCGGGGGCTAAGGGGAAAAGTCACGCAGCCCATATTGCCTGTTTTTTCAGCAACACAGGCGATGCAGAACCACGCTTACGATCACCATTTGCTGGCACCCAAAGTCATTCAAGCAAGGTTGTAGTGCCCCGGCGAAATGATATGGTCAGGATCGAGCACTTCCTTGAGTTGACGGATCGTTCGCCAATACTCGCTGTCGGCAGAAACAATTTTATCCATCATGTCTACACGCGCCCTGTAAACCTCCAACTTGCGGCTCCTGATCAATTCATGCAATGCATTTGCACAAGCTTTTGCATTGGCACAAGCTGACACATCGGAACGATCAAACAAGATATTCGTAACCGCCACCATTGAGTTCTCCGTCTCAATATTGATGGTTACAAAGAGTTGATGGCCAAAATCCTTGGCCCGAGCGCTCATTTCCTCGACCGTCTTTGCGACAAAATGACCGTCCATGGGCAGCGCAGGACTGATAAACAAGATGCCGCATCTTGTTTGATCCAGATCTTGCGCCGGGAGGTCCGGCCGACCAAACTTCCAGAGCAGGTTGTCAATCGCCACATCTGTCGGCACTCCCGAAGCCAAGCCGTGGAGGGGTCTAATGGCTGCGATAGCCGCAGCGTTGGCCCTCGCCCACCGGATGATCTTGAAGGCATTGAATAAGCCGTAGCCAAAATTGAGCTTGCCATCATCGATGTCCATCACACGTGCAATTCCGCGCAGGCGGGAGCGCACTTCGGTAAAAGCCGCGCGAACCTGAGCACGTGTCCCGGCAATGCCCCCAAGACTTGTCCACTGATCTGGAGCAACTATCTCCAGTACGCCCTCAGCCTCGCGAATCAGATCTGCCGGCCTCACCGAACAATGCGTCTCCAAATAATTGACGATGCCATGCATAAGACTGGCTCGCGTCCGGGCCCGATTGCCAATGTGGGTCACGGTGCCCATGATGCGTTCCCTCTTCAGGGCCGCCAGAATCTCAATGAATTGAGGCAAATCTCGCTCATTTCGAAGCGCAATAGAAACCGCAATTTGCCGTGCAGGCCTGGGAAGCAACTTAAAGCAAGCGCTGGTCACAATGCCAAAATTCGCCTGAAAGAACAGCCCGTCCAACATTGGACCTAGACCAAAAGGGTGGCAATGTGCCAACGGCGACTCCTCACCCAGCCGACGAAAACCGGTCCTCACAATTGCCCCGGCACCGGTGACCACCTCCAGACCAAACAAGTCCTCTCGCCGCGGGCCGAAATACCCAACCCCCCGATCGAGTGCGTTGCCAATCAAGCTTGTATCCCGGGCTGAACCCGTCACATTGAACATCAAGCCTGGATGATGGACTCGCAAAAACTCGGCCAGCTGGCCCTGGCTTACACCTGGCTCCACGACGGCTACAGGATTTTTCTGTGAAATTTCATTCGCATTGAGAATGCGACGCATGCCACTCAGATCGACAAGCTCGACGCCCTTGGGGATGTCCGCAGCAGTCCCGTAACCCCAATTTAGCCCGGTCGACAGGGGATGGAGAGGGATCTTTCTCGATCTCGCATCCCGGATCAATGCCTGGACTTCCTGCGTGGATACGGGCCTATGCACCACCCGAGACCGCAAGCCCCCAGACTGAACGTCGCTCGACACCATTTGCCACCCCCAAAATTTGCCCCGGCCTTGGTCGCAAAAATTCTTTTCCGAGGCAGGGATTACACCACCAATTGTTCGTTGATCGAGTGTCGAGTTTTTTTACATCGCCCCTTCCAACTCGGGCAGAAATTACAGCAAGCTATTGATTTAATTAAGATTTTTAGCCCTGGCATCCTTTCTGCTTAGATTCAGCTGCCTCTTTATCTCAACCGGGGATTGCACATGAAACTCAAACTGTCATCTGTTGCCGCTGTCGCTGCCCTTGCCGCAGCCTCATTCGGCACCCAAGCCAGCGTTATCGCCATGGCCGAACTCAGCGTCAGCACCTTGGCTGTTCGCAATGTTACCGATCCGAGCAACATCACCTTCCTGTCTAGCAGCGACATCACCATCACCGGCGGCTCCCGCGTCAGCAACAGCAAGGCTGTCCTGAATGGCGTGCAGGCCAATGGCGCAGACTCAGTTGCCAGCGCAACCGGCAGCGCCGACGCTGCGATGCAGTGTGTGGGCGCCTGCGGCAACGCTGCTCTGCTGGCTGCTTATGGTGGTGTTCTTTCCGAGAATCATTCCAGCCATATCAGCAGCCCCATCGTCCCTGGCGTGAACTACGCCCTGGGCGATAGCTCCATCTCCGGCAGTGCAATCTCTGGTGGCGCAGCAGGCTTCACGCGTGCCAATGGTCAAGTTGCCACGGCAACCAACTACTCGAACGCAAACGGCAATCTGCAAAACGAGATTTCTGCACAAGCCATCTTTACCGCAAATTCGACGATCACTGCTGACTTCTTCGGCGTCTATGACGCTTATGTCCGCACCTTTATCGATGCGGTACACTACGGTGGCTTTGGCAGCGCGTCTGCGACTGCTACCAATCAGTTCACGCTGAGCGTCTTCGACGAAACCGCCGGCGTGTTCCTGCAGTTTGCGGGTCAAGATGTGTGGCGTCCGGCACAGTGGAATCGCAACATTTCCACTAGCACGGCCAATAACGGCTCGGCCAAGGAATTCCATGACCAAGGCGTCTTGGACTCCCCCGACGTTATCCTGACAAGCGGCCATAGCTATCAGCTGACCATTGCCCAAAACAGCACCAGCAATCTGAATGCGATTCCGGAACCAGCCAGCTTGGCCTTGGTCGGCTTGGCACTGACCGCACTGGGCTTTGCTCGTCGTCAAAAGTCCATTCGCTAAGCGGAGCTCCCAAGAAACCAAAAGGCCCCGCATTGCGGGGCCTTTTTTATTGTGCGTCCTGCTTACAAAATCAAAAAAAACGCTCACCACAGTTTTGACCCAGATGGCTGGGATGAGCGCAGGGCAATTGCATGAAGGCCTCTCCAGTTATTTGCCCCCTTAAGGCCCCAGCACCGTTTCAAGGTACTCCGTGCTCCACGGCATTCTGCTGCTTGATGTTCATACAGGTCTTGGTGAACCTCTCCTGCTTGAACAGATTCAGGCTCATGTGCCGCAGGATGGCGAAACTCTCGGCCCCGGCGCCCGACACGACGACCTGAGCCTGCGGTGCCTCAAGGCTGCCGTCAAACAGCTTCTCGATGGCCTCCACCACCGCGAGCTGGCAGCCCACCTCGTCGATACTCAGGGTCGCGCCTTGCACTTGCAGCGCGTCGATTAACTCCGGGGATGGCGGCGATCTCGTTGCTCTTGGCCGCCGTTTTGAGCTGGCCTCTATGCTGCGATTACAGCATAGACTGCAGAAACTGAGTAACTAGCGCTCCGCGGTAATCAATCGACGTACAAATTCAATTGGTATTGCGTAGCTAATACCACTTGGGCTAGTCAGGGCAGATTCCCTTGACCCTTTGGTTAACACCATATTGATGACGCCAACCACCTTGCCGGAAACAACGTCAAACACAGGACCACCGCTATTGCCAGGGTAAGCCGTAGCATCCAACTGCAAAATATTAAAACTCCCCTCTCTAATCTTCCGAATTGACTTTTCACTGAGAACCTGTGCCCCCACTTGGGGCAAGGCAATCGGTGCAATCGAAGAAACGATGCCGCGGTGTGTAACAAATGAAAACCCTAACGCCCCGCCAATCGGAAAACCCATGAAGGCAATCGAAGTCCCCTCTTGTGCCTCGCCATCAAGTGCTAAAACTAGAGGAGGCAAAGCCGCCCCATCAACCCTCAACAGCGCCAAGTCCCGCTCTCGATCAAGCTGCAAAATGGCGACCTCTCTCAGTGCCCAACGTCCATCACCCGATGGCACCTGAACAACTAAACGCCGCGAAGCCCCAATATCAGCAACATCAGGCAACACATGAGCGTTGGTCACGATCAAATTGTTCGTAGCAGCGACAAATCCCGTTCCCCTGAATAAAAACCGTGGACTATCGGTCTCTCCATAAGTTCCCACCAGCAGAACAGATTTCTTCGCCCGCTGAATAAGCCCGGGCAAATCATGAAGAGCATTTTCCTGTTCCGCAAACACATTCAAGTCGGCCGCGACTGCATGGCACTGCCCCGCCAATCCAACAATCGTAGCGACTACCACGAGAACAATTGCCTTTTTCACGCAACCGCCAAATCTGAGTGAGTTTGCCCCATTTCCAAAGCCGTCACACAAGATCGCCAAATTGCGTCCGGCTCATCAATCTTGAACCCATAGAAGTGTCCATCTTTTGTGTCTTTTCGGCGCAACGCAGACGCCCGTACGATCGATGTTTCCGTCTCACCAAGAACAATACTTGCTTGCCCCCAAGTTTCCAACGGTAACTCCAGGCCGCACTCCGCCTGAAAGCCAGACAACGACATTTCGATGACGTTCAGGACAAAATCTCGATCTCTGCCATCGACCGGAATGCTGATATGCGCCGGGCAACGAATGGAATAGCGCTGATGCTTACGCAGGGGATGCGACTCCGAAGCCGTCCCGCCCAGCATCGGCAAGACGGGTCGATATTCAACTAAATCGTAAATTGACCAGAGCAAAGACTTCTTTCTATCGTCCAAACGGCTGAATACATTGCTTTTCACATTAAAAAAATGATCAAGCAAGGCAGGTGTCATGACCGGGTCATTAGTTGTGAAATAACGACGCTGCGGCAATTGAATGTTTGCCAACTGCATGCAAAAGAAATAGTGATGCAGGCTTTTGCGAATCGGCCGACCCTTGTAGCCGCCCTTGAAAACTTCAGCCGCAAACTTCAAATCCAGAGTAGCGCCAACAGCAGGCGCACCATTCGCGAAATCATATTTATCCACGACATTCTGCTGCAAACGCTCAAAGAACAACAAAGCCTCATACAGCTCTATTTTTTCTGGATTTACAGCAATAACAAGATGGCGAGTATCAAAGTACTCAGTGCAATACTGATGCATAAACTTCATCAGCGGAAACAGAATTGCCCCTCCCGTCTTTCTAAAGTCAGGATGCACCGCCAAAGCGGAAATTTCAGCGATATTTCCACCCTTTGCGCGCACCGCTTCAAGATTAAAAACCGACTGCAAAGGAAATCCAAAAACGCCCTCACGAATCATCGAAATAGTACCAACCACTTTGCCATCGTACTTCGCACACAAGGTCGTAGTTGTGGGCAGCGCATGATAGATAGTGACACGCATACCAGCAGGATCCGGCTGCATGAAGCCACTCGAGACATAGGCATCGTGCAACAAGCTGAAGCAGGCAGTCAACTCTTCTTCGGTATCAGCAATTTTTAGTTGCAAGCGTTTATCCGGGGTCGGATCGCATTCAACCATACGCCTGTAAAAAGAAAATTTAAACCCTATCGGCATGAGCGCAAACAGGCTTCGCAAAGCCAGATGAAACCTTTTCTTCAGGCTTGATCCGCGAATTTTTGTCATGCTCTACAACCCGATACTTGAACAAGAAGCCCACGGCCCCACGCCGGCAAAAAATCACGCTATCATGCGTGCCTTTTTACCCCTACTTTGCTAGAAGTACTCTAACCTCGTCTTGCGCAGGAAATGCGCTACCGAGATCAGCAAGCTTTTGCAACTCGACTTTCGCTTCCGGTTTTCGGCCTGCCGACAAGTAGAACTTGGCCAAGTGCAGGCGATGCAAATGTGCTGACGGCTCCAATTCAAGCGCCCGCTTCTGTACCTCAATCGCTTGGTCAAATTTGCCCTGAGTGGCGTAGATATCCGCGAGAGTATCCTGCAACGCAGCTTGTTTAGGCTGAAGTTGCACGGCCTTCTTTGCGTACTGTAAAGCTTCCGGATTTTTGGCTCGATTCAATAGCCAAGCTATATTATTCATCGCGGCCGCATTACTCGGCTGAATCGCCAAGACAGCCCGGTAAAATCCCTCCGCCGCTTCGTAATTCTTTTGCGATAAAGCAGTATCTCCCAAATAATATGTAAAAGCCATATCATTCGGAGATTTCTTGAGTAAGCCTGCCGCCAAAGCTTGAGCTTCAGCGTTCTTTTGACTCGCCAGCAAGGCATGATGCAACTTGATGGCTAGATCCGTAGAAGGCGTTTTGGTGTAGGCTGCACGATAGGCGGCTGTAGCAGCAGCCCAATTCTTTTGACTCTCTTCTAGCTCCCCTTCCAGCATCAACCCTAGGGAATCCTTTGCATGCTGCTTCTGGACAACGCGGACGGTCTGCCGCGCCGCATCAATCCGGCCAGCGGCCAGGTCCAATGAAATCGAAAGCCGCTGCGCTGGCAAAAACTGCTCATTGATAGCGAGGGCACGTCTGAGACTTTGTGCCGCTGCTGCCTGGTCTTTTTCCGCAATATAGAGTTCGGCCAATTTTGTATATGGCAAGGGCGAATTGGGCTGCAAGCTTGCCCATTTATTCAGGGTTGCGGCGGCTTGCGTTGACAAGCCATTCAGTTGCTCGACTTGGGCCAATATAGCCAGCATTTCGGCCTGATCCGGCAATGCGGCAACACCATCTTGTGCAGCAGATAGAGCTGGCTTCAACTCACCTCTATCCAACTGCTTTCGAATCAAACCAAGGCGAGGTTTTAGTTCATCTGGATTGTTTTTAATCAGCTGAGTCAAGGCCTCGATTATGTCTGCATCGCCGCTACCAGTTCTGGCCTTCAGTTCGATGACACTCAACTGCGCCGGAATGCTTTTAGGATCGGCTTGCAAAAATTCCTGAAATCGCTTGAGCGCCAACTCGGGTTTTTTATCAGCCAAGTCGATATTTGCCAGACTTGCGACCGCTGGGTAAAATTTAGGATCCCTTTTGAGCGCTCGTTCAAACGCTTCGACTGCGACTTGACGATTTCCTCGCCCCAATTCAACTCGGCCTCTTAAATTGTCAGCAGTAGGCAGAGTAGGCTGCTTCTTTTCAATCACATCAATTGCAGACAAAGACTTTTCCCACTGCTTGCGCCCAGCCAAAGCGCTCACCAAGGCCAAATCTGCAGTAATTTCTTTTTCAGAACCAGAGATTGTCCGCAACTCGTCGAAACCGCGTTCATCTCCCTTTGCGACTTGCGCCAATGCCAATGCCGTTCGACTGCGCGAATCCTTCGGATTCAATTTGACGGCCTTTTCAAAATATGACTCAGCTGCCTTACTCTCCCCACGCTGAAGTTCAGCCTCGGCGGCTAAAGAAAAGGCCGCCGGTATTTGGGATTTATCGTCCAGCAAAGGCTGCAATATTGCCAACGCCTTGGCCGATTCACTGCCGCGCAAATAAATTTGAGCCAGCATCAATCGACTCTGGCCTTGCATTGAGGCAGGCGCTGCTTTGAGAAATTTTGTTAAATAATTCTCGGCCTGCGCCCAGGAGTCTTTACGAAACTCCACTGCACCCGCCAACTGTAACGTTCGCAGGTTATCTGGAGCTACTTTCAGTAAAAACTGAGACTGTTCTTGTGCTGTTTTCAAATCACCGCCATCAAGCGCCATCAAACCAATAAAGAATTTGGTTTGCGGATGATTTGGCAAGGCCTTCTTCATCGCTTCCAACTGCTGCTTCGCTTCGGCATTATCTTTTTTGCTTAGCAGAGTCCAAATGATGGCAACATGGGAGAGTACGCTGGTGTCTGCTTGCTTCAGAGATTCACGGTAGGCTGCCAATGCTGCCTCTGTTGCACCACTGCTTTCCAATAGAAAATCGCCCTTTAGTTGCCATGCTTCGGCATTTTTTGGCACCTGCTCCAAAAGCTTGTCAATTGCAATCCTGACCTCCTCGAAATTCCGTTGATGCATCAGCATCTTTATATTAAGTATCTGTGCAGATATATTCTTAGCATCCGATTCAAATGCCGTGGCGAGGGTGGCTCTAGCCTCCTCAGACTTGCCCAACTGAGCAAATGCGTAAGCCACGCTTGCCCGCAACTCCGCGTTGGCTATTGGCGCCCCCAGTTTGGTATCGGAAAACTTGACAACCAACGGCTCCAACTTATTCTGGGCCAGCATAGCTTGCGCCAGCAGAGGAACAACATCGTCGGCCGGCCGCCCCTGCTCCAGGGCTTTGCTCAACTCGACCTCGGCGCCCACGAAATCCCCGCCGTCCAGCAGCAATTTACCGAGCAGAAAACGCGCCTCCGCATTGGACGGCGCCTTCTGGAGCACATTTTTCAACTGGATGACGGCGGCTTTGGAATCTTTTTCCGCAATATGCTGCTTGGCCGAACTCAGCAGCTTTTCGGGCGAATCACCCGAGCAGGCTGCGAACAGCAAGGGCAAGGCCAAAAGCAATGGTGTCAAAGCGCGATTCTTTGTTTTCATGCGCGTCATCCCTGTCTCTCAAGCGTTAAATCAAGCGATTTGTAATTTACTCATCAAGTCGTAGAGCGTCGGGCGACTTACGCCTAATAGCCCCGCCGCCTTGCCGATATTTCCGTTCGTTCTGGCCAATGCGGTCACCAAGGCCTCGCGCTCGGCGCGCTCCCGCACTGCGCGCAAATTCAAACTGTCCGAAGGCTCGCCCTCCGCCCCGAGTTCAACAGGTAGATCCAGGTCATCAAGACCAACCCGATCACCGTCCGCCATGATGGAAGCACGTTTGATGACGTTTTGCAGTTCTCGCACATTACCCGGCCAGTTGTACGCCTCAATCACACGCACCGCGTCTTCGGAAAAGCTCATGCCGACGCGCCGACGTTCCGCGGCAAAGCGCCGCAAAAAGACATTGGCGAGCAGCACCGCGTCGCCAACCCGATCTCGCAGCGGAGGAATATCGACCACGATTTCAGCCAGGCGATAGTACAGGTCCTCGCGAAAACGGCCTTCGGCAATCTGAGCCTTCAGGTTTTGGTGGGTCGCTCCGAGGACCCGCACATCGATGGCAATTTCCTGACGTCCGCCCACGCGCTCGATGGTGCGCTCTTGCAAGAAACGCAACAGCTTGGCTTGCAAGGACATGGGCAAATCGCCAATTTCGTCCAACATCAAGGTGCCGCCGTTGGCAGTTTCAATCTTGCCAACCGTGGTTTTGGACGCTCCGGTGAAAGCGCCTTTTTCGTAGCCGAACAATTCACTCTCAAGCAAATTCTCCGGGATGGCTGCGCAGTTGATGGCGACAAAGCGCCCCTTGCGCTTGGAGGCGTCATGCAAGCCTTGCGCAAGCAGTTCTTTGCCCGTGCCGCTTTCGCCCAGCAGCAAGACCGTGGCGTCGCTGCCGGCGACCTTCTCAATCGTGCGGCTGACCCGCAGCATGCCCGCATCACGTGTGACCAAGCCACTCAGCACGTCGGCGTGCTGCAGGCTTTGCAGACGCCGGTTCTCTTGCTGCAACTCATACAGGCGATAGGCGCGCTCAACACTCAAGCTCAGGACTTCGGGTTCAACGGGTTTGGCCAGAAAGTCATACGCGCCCATTCGAATCGCACGCAAGGCGTTCTCCTGATCGTTCTGGCCTGTCAGGACAATGACCTTGACCATGGGATCCAACTCCAGCAGTTTCTCCAGGCATTTGAAGCCCTCGGAAACGGAATCACGGTCGGGCGGCAGGCCCAAATCCATGGTGACAACGGCTGGATTGCTGCGCCGGAACTGCAGTACCGCGGAAGCCACATCGTCAGCCAACACCGAATCAAATCGATCCAACGACCATTTGAGTTGCTTTTGCAGAGCCAAATCATCTTCGACGATTAGCAGCGGTTGCTGGGGTCGTTCTGAGCTCATTGGGCGAGGGGTTCAATCATGCTGGAGGTGGACGAGGCATGGAACAGCGGCAACAGAATCGTCACCAAGGTACCTTGCCCCAACTTGCTTTCAACTTCGATCTTCCCACCCAGTTCCTGTAGATATTGATAGCTTTCGTACGCCCCGATACCCATGCCGGTTTCCTTGGTTGTCTGAAAGGGTTTGAAGAGCTTGTTCTGAACAAATTCCTCACTCATGCCACAACCGTCGTCCCGCACCCGCACACGGGCCTGGCTGCCGGTCTTGTCCAGAGCGATTCTCACTTCTCCGCTCACCGGCGTGGCATCCAATGCGTTTTGCACCACATGGCCCAGCACACGCTCGATCCGTTCATCATGCCCGCGAGTGCTGACTCCTGAGCTCAGCTGCAAATCGAGCTTACGCCCTTTGGCGGCGACCGACTGCGCCAGACGTTTGAGAATTTGCTCCAGATCCACGCCACTGACCACGCCATGGGGCTTGTCACCCTCACGCAACTGCAGCATCAGCTGGCGCATCTTCTCCAGCGAGTTCTCCACCGTGTCCAACATATCTTGTTGGAACTCAGGGTTGTCACGCAAGCGCTTGGCGTTTTTCATCATCAAGGACAACTGGGTCACGATATTCTTCAAATCATGAACCACAAAGGCCGACATGCGGTTGAAGGCGTCGAACTTCTTGGCTTCGAGCAAGGCTTCGGCCGCCTGCATCTGGGCCAGATAGCTGGAGGCCTGGCGGCTGGCCGTCTTCAGCAGATCGCGCACTTCCCAGTTCACCTCAACATTGGCGCGGGCCCGGCCGAGCAGCACAAAACCAATCAGGTCCTGCCCAACCAGCAAGGGGATCAGCAGCCAATACTTGGCGTCCGCCATCAACCAGTTCGG
The DNA here is from genome assembly GCF_014204525.1 of Roseateles oligotrophus. GTDB lineage: Bacteria > Pseudomonadota > Gammaproteobacteria > Burkholderiales > Burkholderiaceae_C > Paucibacter_A > Paucibacter_A oligotrophus_A. Next base: position 162,416 of record NZ_JACHLP010000005.1, on the reverse strand, counting down.
CGTCGCCAGCGCTTCGTACTCGGGCAGACTCTTGCGCGCCTGGTCCAGATCCACGATCCAGGCCCGCTCACGCAAAAACTCACAGAACGGTGAATGCGCGGATTCACTCGCGGTCTGAGGCGGCAAATTCCACCGGGCCGTTTGAACAATGGCACCCGCCGGTCCGCGCTGCAGCCACAAAGCGCCCGCAGGGCTTTCAACCAGGTTGGCGAGGGCTTTGACCACCGTCTCACCCACCTCCTGAGGTGCCCCGCTGGAAGAAAGCGTCGCGGTAAACCGCAACCACTCCTCCCGGTAGTCGTAGCGGTAATTGAAGAAATTCTTGGCGATATAAACCTTGAGTTGCGAGCGCAAGGAGCCTGACAACACCAGCAAGGCCAGGCCCAGCAAGGCACAGGAGACCAGCGCCAGCTGCAGCGCCCTGCCCCATTCCCCGCCCGTGTAGCGCACGTAGTAACCCACGGCCGAGACCAGCAGCAGATATGCCCCCACCAGCAGCAAACTGGCGGAATGAAACACCGCCGCCCGCGAAACATGCAGCTTGTCCAACCAATCCACATGCCGACGCGAAGCGACGAAGAGCAAAGGGACGGCCGAGGCATGCACCGCTGCTCGTACGCTCAAGGCGTCACCATCAAATTCTCCGAATAAAACTGCCTGAGAAAAAACGAAGATATCAAATACAAAGATGGTCCCCAAGCCCAGGCATGCCGGTTTGGCGTTCCAACGCGCGTCTTCGGTGGCATTGCGCAGCAACTGCTCCACCAGCAAAAGACCGACGACCGCCAAGGCCAGCGCCGCAAAAGCGGCAGGCCGGACCAGTTCACTCGACCATGAACGGTCCAGGCCGCGCCCGATGATGAGCAGCAAGGCCAGGCTCAGGCACAGCAGGAGTAGCGGCAAGAACTGGAAGGATTTGGCGCGCTCGGGCCGCGTACCCGCAGGTTGCAGCAGCAAGAGCAGAAATAGAAACCAGAGGGAATAGCGAGCCCAGTCGGCCAGAGGAATCGCCCATTGATCCAGCCAAAATGGCGAACGGGACTGTTGCCCGGCCAAGCTCAGACCAGCCCAGACGGCGCTGCAGATCAGCGCGGCAATGAAGACGAAGGAGACGGGGTTGGCGGCCGCACTTTTCTTCCACCAAATGCAGGAGCCAAAACTCAGCGCGAAACCTGCATAGGCGATCACCGCCAGCAAATCACCGATCAGTCCGAGGTCAAGCAATCCATTGAGCATGCGAGATTGAATCATGCAAGCCAGATCGCAGAATTGGCGCAAACGCCAATTCGGATCCGGGATTAACGGGCGCCTTTGCCCGTCAGAACAACAGCAACCGTCTCAAGCATGATCAAGAGGTCAAGAAACAAGGTGTGGTTCTTGACGTAGTACAGGTCGTACTGCAGCTTCTCCACCGAATCTTCGACGGTGGAACCGTACTCGTAACGAACCTGGGCCCAGCCGGTAACACCGGGCTTGACGCTCTGGCGGACCGCAAAATAAGGAATCTTGCTGACCAGCTCATCCACAAAATACTGACGTTCGGGGCGTGGGCCCACCATGCTCATATCGCCCTGCAGCACATTGATCAGCTGCGGCAACTCATCAATCCGCACCTTGCGGATGAAACGGCCGACACGGGTGACGCGGTCGTCATTGACCGTCGCCCAGCGGGGCTTGCCATCCTTTTCGGCATCGGTACGCATGCTGCGGAACTTGATGACATTGAAAGGCTTGCCATTCAAGCCCACACGCTCCTGGCGGTAGAACACCGGACCAGCGGATTCCAGCTTGATCAACACGGCCGTGACCAACATGATGGGCAAGGCCGCGACGAAGATCGCTGCCGCACAGATCACGTCGAAGACGCGTTTGATGGAGCTGCGCACCACCCCTTGATTGAAGCCGTCGCCGAAAATCAGCCAACCCGCGTTCACATGGCTGATCTTGATTTGAGCCAGGGTCTTTTCGAAATGGGTGGCGATATCCACCACCCGAATCCCGTAAATCTTGCAATCCAGCAATTGGCGCAAGGGCATGCTGCCGCCACGGCGCTCTGACAAAGCCACCACAATCTCATTGACCTGCAACTGACGTGCGGTTTCGGTGAGGCTGCCGCGCATTTCCAGAATCTCGTTGCTGGGAATGCAAGAGCTTTCCTCGTTAGGGCCCGGCAGATAGCCGACGATCTGGGCATGCGGATCCGAAGCCTTGAGGGTCTGGCCGACAGAGCGAGCGGCTTGGCCGGATCCGAAAATCAGGATGCGGGTACGCAGACGCGATTGCGCTCCGGAGTGCGCCGCGTAGACCCGATGCACCATCACGGCCGCCACAGCAGCCATGGCCACCAAAGTCACCAAGTCACGATGACTGGAATTGGCGGGCAAGAAGCTGAAGATGGCATAGGCCAGGGGCAGGCCGAACATCAGGCCCAGCAAGGCTCGCGCACAGGACTCGGTGACCGAGCGGTTATGCACATGCTGGTACAAGCCGCTGGCGGAATTGATGACGAACATGCAGCCAGCCAAGGACAGGCCGTGCGATGCCACAAAAGGAATGGCGGAGGATGCCGCATCCCCCTGGCTCAGCACAACAGCGACCACCGCGAACAGAATCAAACCCAAGTCGAAAAAGACCTGTAGCAGGGTCTGCCTATGCAGGTAATGACTGAATATCCGGACCATGACTTTCCCCTGTACATCAAGACCAATTGCATTCGATCGCGTGATCAATGAACTCCAAAGCTGCAGTGTTCTGCAACAAGGTTGTCACGTTTGCGTGGCTGACGACTCCACACGGATCGAACTAGAACCTAGCTAAAGTCTTTCGCTGAGACTTGCTTGACTCGCGGGGCGATGATGCCTGCACAAGCCGCCCTTGAAAGCCCCCCGTTTGAAGGGGGCCTCAAGGTATAAATTCTCAGTTTTTTGACAATCCCTGAACGTCGGCGCAACAAGGCACTTCCGTGGCCCAGAGTAGAGCGCAGGATTGTTGCGGTTTCCCTCTGAAACCCCTGTGTGAGCGTGCGTTTTACACAGGCTTGTGCGTCTTGCAAAACCGTGTCGGATTCAGGCACCCAAAAAATCCCGAATCCAGACAGGAATAAGCCGGATCAAAACGAGTTTCGACCCGGTCGATCAAATGATGAATTGCGGCGGCGAATCAGGTATCGCCTTGCAACAAGGCCAATAAACCTGCTTCATCAAGCACCGCCAGGCCCAGTTCCTCGGCCTTCGCAAGCTTGCTGCCGGCTTCTGCGCCGGCCACAAGGAAATGAGTCTTCTTGGACACCGAGCCGCTGACCTTGCCACCGGCCGCCTCGATCATTTCCTTGGCCTGCTCGCGCGAAAGAGTGGGCAGGCTGCCGGTCAACACCAAGGTCTTGCCCAGCAAAACCTGCGGTCCGCGTGCGGCTGCGGCGCCCTCACCCTCCTCCCAGCTCAGGCCGGCGGCGCGCAACTGCTCCACAACTTCGCGGTTATGGGCCTGGGCGAAAAAAGTATGAATGCTGCGCGCCACGATGGGGCCCACATCCTTGACCTCCAGCAGTTGCTCGGTGCTGGCGTCCATCAGCGCATCCAGGCCGCCAAAGTGGCGAGCCAGATCCTTGGCCGTGGTCTCGCCCACCTGGCGTATGCCCAGCCCGAACAAAAAGCGCGCCAACGTGGTGTGCTTGCTCTTCTCCAGCGCCTCCACAATATTCTGGGCACTCTTGTCGGCCATGCGATCCAGGGCCGCCAGCTTGGCCACACCCAGTTTGTAGAGCCCGGGCAGGCTGCTCACGATGCCGACATCCACCAGTTGATCCACCAATTTATCGCCCAGGCCTTCGATATCCAGGGCGCGCCGGCCGGCAAAATGCAGAATCGCCTGCTTGCGCTGGGCCGGGCAGAACAGACCGCCGGTGCAGCGCCATTCCACCGAGACCCGGGCCTCGTTCTCCTCGCGGGCGATCTCGCTCTGGCAGACCGGGCATTGGCCGCCCAGGCGTTTGTAAAGATCGAAGGGCTCGCCCACATCGGCCGGGCGGCGTTCCAGCACCACACCCACCACCTCGGGGATCACATCACCGGCCCGGCGCACGATCACCGTGTCGCCGATGCGCACATCCTTGCGCCGTGTTTCTTCCTCGTTATGCAGGGTGGCGTTGCTGACCGTGGTGCCGCCCACAAACACCGGGGCCAGCTTAGCCACCGGCGTCAGCTTGCCGGTGCGGCCGACCTGGATGTCAATGTCCAGCAACAGTGTCAGCTGTTCCTGGGCCGGGTATTTGTGCGCCACGGCCCAGCGCGGCTCGCGGCTGACGAAGCCCAGGCGTTGTTGCAAGGCGCGCTCGTTGACCTTGTAGACCACGCCGTCGATATCAAACGGCAGGGCGTCCCGCTTGGCCCCCATGCGTTGATGAAAGTCCACCAGACCCGCAGCACCCTGTACGAGCGCACGATCCGCGCACACCGGCAGGCCCATGGTGGCCAGGGCATCCAGCAGGCCGCTATGGGTAGCGGGCACCTCCCAGCCCTGCACCTCGCCCAAGCCGTAAGCAAAAAAGCTCAAGGGACGCTGGGCAGCGATGCCGGGGTCGAGCTGGCGCACCGCGCCGGCCGCCGCATTGCGCGGGTTCACAAAGGTTTTTTCACCCGCCTGCCTTTGGCGTTCGTTCAGGCGTTCAAAATCATCGCGCCGCATATAGACCTCGCCGCGCACCTCCAGCACCGGCGCATTCACGCCGGCCAGTCGCAGGGGGATCTGGCCAATGGTGCGGATGTTCTGCGTCACGTCCTCGCCGGATTCACCGTCGCCTCGCGTGGCCGCGCACACCAGCACGCCCGCCTCGTAGCGCAGATTGATGGCCAGGCCGTCGAACTTCAGCTCGGCCGCATAGTCCAGGGCGGCCGCCTCGGGAGCTAACTCCAATTCACGGCGCACACGGGCATCGAAATTTTCGGCCCCGCTGGCCTCGGTATCGGTCTCGGTGCGTATGCTCAGCATGGGCACGGCATGGCGCACCGAGGCAAAACCGTCCAGCACCTTGCCGATCACGCGCTGGGTGGGCGAGTCCGGCGTCAGCAGCTCGGGATGAGCGGCCTCCAGGGCCTGCAGCTCCTGGAACAGCCGGTCGTACTCGGCATCGGGCAGCGTGGGTGCGTCCAGCACATAGTACAGATGCGCATGGTGGTTCAGGGTCTGGCGCAGGGCTTGGGCGCGCTCGGCCGGAGCGGATGGAATGGAAACTGGCATAGGCCCGTATTGTGGCCGAGACCCAGCCCCTCAAAGCTGCAGACCCCACACCAGTTTGAGCTGGGCCCCCTGCTGCGACGTGACCCCACCCGGCCCACCCGACTCGCGGGCAAACATAGCCTGGCCGCCCTGCAGATGGTCGAAGCTGAACAGCAGCTCGCGGCCGGGCTGGATGCGCCAGCGCAGGCGCGCGCTCAGGCCTAACTGCTCGGACACGCTGTCCCACTGCACCAGCAAGCTGTTCGCCCAGGCCATGCTGGGCGCATGGTCCAGGCGCAGGCTGGCGGTGTAGGCGCGGCCGGCCGCCGCGGGCATCTGCAGACGCTTGGCGCCCACCCTGCCCTGCCAGGCCCAAGTGGTGCTGGGTTGCCAGAACAGGTGCAGATCCATATCCTGGCGCCGGCCATCGAAATACGGGCCCACCCGCAACTCCGCCCCGCCGCCCCAGACGCGGGCCCGCGAGCTTTCCGCCATCAGCTTCAGATATTGGTAGTCGTGCTGACCGGGCCGCAGAGCCACGCCGGGCAGGGGTTCGTAGCTGTGAGCCAGGCGGTCGCGCACCAGAAACCACTCCAGCATCAACATATCGCCGGAGGCCGGACTCCAGCGCAGCTCGGGGTTCCAGCTCACGGTGGCCTCGCTGCCGTCCAGCTTGCGGCGCAGATTCCAGTCCACGCCGGGCACCCAATCATCACCCGCCGCGTTGCGGTGCCACCAGGCCAGCGCGCCCTCGCTATGCCAGACCCCCGCCTCCGCCAGATAACCCAGGGCCGGCTCGAAATGCTCGCTCACCCGCTGCACGCTGATCTCGCCACCCAGGCCCAGATTGGGATAGGCCAGGCTGCCGCCCGTGGCCTCGCCCGCGCCCAGCCCGGCGTTGCTGGAGCGCTGCTGCCAGAGGTTGAACTCCAGGGTTTTGTCGCCCGCCAGCGCGGTGTCGCGGAAACGGTAGTCCAGCCCGCTCAGCGCGCTGCCCGCCTTGCCCGCCGGATGGCCTTGCGTGGCGATCAGGCCGATGCGGTGCAGCGGGCCCAGCGCCCGCGCCACGCGCATCACCCCGACACGCGGCCCGGCGCCCTGCGACTCGCCCGCATCCACCTCGGCCGCCAACACGCCAAAGTCCAGCCCCACCACCGTGCCGCTGAACTTGAGCCCGGCACGCAGGCTGCGCGCCCGCCCCTCGGCGTCCAGGCCCACCCGGCGCGAGTAATAAGGCATGGGCGACATGTCCTGCAGGCCGCCGAAGCTGAAGAAGCCGGCATCCTGCAAAAAGAACTCGCGCTTCTCCTCGCGCAGCAGCTCGAACCGGTCCAGCGTCAGCTCACGCTCATCGGCCTCGGCCTCGCCGAAATCGAGGTTCAGGGCCAGAGTGCTGCGCAGGCCGCTATCGGCCTGGTGGAAGAGTTCAAGACCCGGCTCCAGGCGCTGCCTTACCTGGCCTTCGGGCCTGGCCGAGGCCGCCGTCCAGCGCAGCGAGGGCTTGAGGCGCAGGCCCAGGCCCTCGGCCTGCGCCTGCGCCTGCCCGTCCAGCGCGGGCAGTTGCAGCAGCAAGGTATCGCCCAGCGAGCTCAGCTCCTTGCCGCCCTGCCAGCCGGCCAGGCGCTGGCGCTCCAGGCCACCCTGGCTCCAACGCTGGGCATTGAAGCGCCACTGTGCAGAGGTGGCGGCGGGAGAGTGCCCCAGAGTGGCCAGAGGAATGAGGAAACGCGCCGTCCAGCCCTCGGAGCCAGGCTCGACACTGGCCTGCCAGAGGCCATCCCAATCGCGACGCATCTGCACCCCGTCCACGATCAGCGCGTCGAACTGCGTACCGGCGGAGTTGAGCACAAAGACATGGCCGTTGCGGGCCCGCCCCTCCACATCGATCACCAGGGCGATATGGTCATCCTGCAGCAAGGCCTCGACATCGCGCCGCATCTGCCGAGCCACCGGCGGCTCGTCCGGCGCGTGCCAGGCGCGGAACTCGGCCAGCAAGACCTGACCCTGCAAGGCCAGGCGCAGCTCGCTGCGGCGCACTGGCGCCGCCGCGCCCCCCTCCAGGCGGAAGTCCTTCAGCAACAAGGCCTCGCGCGCAAACGCCTCGTGCGGCCAGCCGGCGGCCTCCGCCGCGGCCGCCTGCAAGCGCGGCAGCAACAAGGCCTGGGCCGGCTGCGCCATGGCCAACAAGAAAACGACTGCTAACAGAAACTTCATTGGAAGGTCCGGTTCAAGCTCAGGCTCAGGCTGCGTGGCTTGCCCGGATTGAGCACGGCCACGCCACCCGGGCCGCTGTCGATGTAGCGGGTGTCACCGAGATTGTCCAGATTGAGTTGCAGGCGCCAGTCGGCCCAATCGGCCGCCAGGCTGGCGTCCCAGCGCAGATAACCTGGTGCCTTGACGGTGTTCTCCAGGTCAGCCTGGCGCTGGCCGCTGGCGAACAAGCCGCTGCCCAACATCCAGTTGCGCAGGCCCAGGGCCTGGCTGCCCGGGCGCCAGCTCAGCCAAAGGGAGCCACTGTCGCGCGGCGTGAAGGGCAGCAGCAGGCCGGGCTTGTAGTCGGTGGAATCCGCCACCCGCGCATGCAGGCGGGCATAGCTGGCGATCAGCTGCAAGCCGCGCAGCGGTTCGGCCGCCAGGTCCAGCTCCAAGCCTGTGCTGCGCTCCATGCCGATCTGGATCGACTGGCGCTCGTCATTGGGATCCTTGGTGACCACATTGCGCTTGCGCAGATCGAACACCGAGCCCGAGGCGGTGAGGCGCCCGTCCGCCCGCTCCCATTTGAAGCCCAACTCGCGCTGCTCGCCGATCAGCGGCTTGAACTTCTTGTTCTGGCTTGCCGACTGATAGGCGCCGGCCGGGGCAAAGGAACGCGAGGCACTCAGATAGGCCGACCAATCGCTGCTCAGCTTCCACAGCAGGCCCAGGCGCGGCGAATTGGCGGCATCATGGGTGACTGTGCTGACCGGCTTGTCCTGCCCCGACTGGTAAAAATAGTCCTGCTGATAGCGGTCGTGGCGCAGGCCCAGCAGCAGGCGCAAAGGCTCGCTCAACTCGGCCTCCAGCTGCACAAAACCGGCGCTGATATCGTCCTGCGTGCGACTGTGGCTGATGTCCAGGCCCTGCGGCAGCACCGGCCGCCCGCTCAGCACCGGCGCGAAGATGGCGATGGACGGATAAGCCCCCCAGTAAGAGGGGTCGGTCTGCGCATTGACGCGCGAACGCTCCAACCCGAACAGCAAGGTGTGCTGGCGGCCAAAGGCTTCGACCTTGCCCGTCAGCTCGGCCTGCAGGCTGCGTTGGCGTTTGCGCTCCGGTGAAATGCCCTGGTAGCGCGTCAGGCGTGGCGTGCCCGGTGCCAGGCCTGCGTCCATGGCGTTGCCGGCCTCGGCCGGGCCGACATTGCTGCCATAAACCTCGCTATACCCGTCCGCATAACGGAAGCGCGACTGCGTGGCGCCCAGGCGCAAGGTCCAGTCTTGGGCCAGTTTGCGCTCCAGGCTCAGACTGGCCCGGTCCTGTTGGCTGCGCTGCTGATTGCCCAGCTCCCCGTAGTAGCGATCATGTGGCACCTCGGCCGGCCGGCCCTGCCAACTGGGAATGCCGTAGTCCGCCAGCACGTTCTGACGCTGCCACTCGAAATAGGCCTTGATGCGGGTCTTGTCGTCCGGCAGCCAGAGCAGTTGCGGCGCCACGGCCTGGGCCTTGCTATAGACATGCTGGCGGAAGCTCTTGTTGTCTTCCAACTCCACATCAACGCGATAGCGAAAGCGCGCGGCCTCATCCAGCGCACCGCCCGCCATCAGGTCCAGGTCATAAGTCTGGTAGGAACCCAGCTTGAGCTTGAGCTGCTGCTGGCGCTCACGGCCCGGCTCCATGCTGACGATATTGGCCAGGCCGCCCGGTTCGGCACGGCCATACAGCACCGAGGCCGGGCCCTTGAGCACCTCAACGCTCTGCACATTGCTCATCATCAATCGGCCGCGGGCGTTGTAGCGGAAGCCATCGCGCAGATAGCCCGTGCCCTCGTCCAGATCAAAGCCGCGCACCCGGAAAGTGCCACCGTTCTGCCCCCAGTAGCTACTTTGCCGGCTGACGCCGGAGACATTGCGGGCGGCCTCAAACAGGTCGCCGGCCGCCTGGTCCTCCAGCACCGAGCGCGGCACCACGGCGATGGCCTGAGGCGTGTCCAGCAAGGCGGTGTCGGTCTTGGTGGCGCTGCGCGCCTGGTCGACCTGAAAGCTGCGGACCGAGGTGGCCGTGCCCGTCACCATCACCCGTTCCAGATTGTTGCTGCCGGCATTGGCAGCGCTGGCCGACACCTGGACCGTGGCCAGCAGGGGCAGGCCGGCCGCGCAGGCGCTCAGCGCGCTCAGATTGATGGAACGCAGCAACTGGCGGCGCTTGGTTTCTTGCATGGGTTCGTCCCTTGGCGGCCATGGTGGCCGGATGCGATTGCTTCGCGAAATGACCTGGCGCAGACGCCGGGTTCAGGACGACTGGGGATGCTGGGTGTGGAGTGGGGTCTCAAGTCGCCGAGTCGGCGAAAGTCCGATCAAGTAATCGGTTATTGAGACGCATTTGCATTCTAGCAAGATGCTGCACCGCAATATGGCCCACCGCAGGACCCAGGCAGTATTCACAAATTCGCTGTGACCGCCGAACCCACGCGGGTGATCATCACCTGGTCGACACGGTGGCTGTCCACGTCCACCACCTCGAAGCGCCAACCCTCCCACAACACCTGATCGGTGCGCCTGGGGATGCGGCGCAACATCACCATCAGGAAGCCGGCCAGGGTGTCGTACTGACCGGCATGCGGCCAGGCCTCCAGCTCCAGCGCCCGCTGCACATCGGGGATGGGCGTGATGCCGTCGGCCAGGAAGGAGCCATCCTCACGCCGCACGATCTGCTCCTCGTCGTGCGAGGCCACCAGGCTGCCCATCACCGTGCTCATCACATCGTTGAGGGTGATGATGCCCACCACCAGGCTGTACTCGTTGACGATGACGGCAAAGTCCTCGTGCGCCTGGCGGAACTGGCCCAGCACCTCGGACAGGGTCAGCCGGTCCGGCACGATCAAGACCTTCTTCAGCAGGCCGGCCGACTGGCTGCTGCGCAGATTGATGGTCTCCTCACGCAAGACGCGCTGGAACAGATCGGTGGAGTCCACATAACCGACCACCTGATCGATCTCACCATCGCAGACCAGATAGGTGGAATGGGGATCCTCGGCGATGCGGTTGCGGATCAAGGCATCGTCATCGTCCAGCGAGAAGAACACGATGCGCTCCCGCGTGGTCATCGCGCTCTCCACCCGGCGGGTGTCCAGTTCGAACACGTTTTCAATCATCTGCTGCTCGGCATCGGCCACCACACCAGCCAGATTGCCGGCCTCGGCCAGGGCCAGGATGTCGGCATGGGTGATGCTGTTGTCGCGCGTGGCGGGCAGGCCCAGCAGACGGATCAAGGCCTCGCTGATCTTGCTGAACGTCCAGGACAGGGGTTTGAGCAAGGCACACAGCAAAAGCATGGGGCCGATCAAGGCCAGGGCCACCCGCTCGGGCTCGTTCATAGACAGGCGCTTGGGCACCAGGTCGGCCAGCACGATGAAGAGCGCCGTGATGCTGACGAAGGACAGGGCAAAACCCAGGCTCTGTGACTGCTCGGGGCCCAGGAAATAGGACAGAGCCGCCGAGAAATGGGGCGTCAAAGCGCCCTCACCCACAATGCCGCCCAGGATGGCCACGGTGTTGACACCGATCTGCACCACGGTGAAGTAATGGCCGGGCTGTTCCTGGACCTCCAGCACGCGCTCGGCTCGGCCATCGCCTTCATCGGCCATCTGCCTGAGCTTGAGGCGGCGCGAAGCCGCCACCGACAGCTCGGCCATGGAGAAAAACGCGCTGCCCGCAATCAGCAGGGCAATCAGAACAAGGCTGGAAGTCATGCCCCCAAGTGTAGGGGCGGGCCCGCTCAGCTGAACAAGCGCCGCGCCGCCAGCGACCCCGCCGCCAGATCCCGCGAGGCCAGGGCCCGGTACAAGGTGCCCAGCTCCTGCCCGATCGAAGCAAAGGCCTGCAAGGGCAAGACCTGACCCCGGTCGTCGCAGACGTCGGCGTCGATATCGCGCGCCAGGCCGCGCGCGGCCTCCTGCCAGGAGGCAAAGGGCTCCAGCGCCTCGGGCGTTTGCGGCACATCCAGCGACAAGGCCAGTTCACGCAGAGACGATTGCTGCGGGTTCTCGGCCAGGGCGGCCTGGGCCTCGAAGCCCAGCGTCAGGATGGGCGGCGCGCCCTCCTCGGCCGAGGCCATCACCAGCCGACCCGGCATGGCTCCCGGCACAAAGCCGTGGCGCAAGGCCATCTGCTGCACATAACCCAGGGTCCAGGCCGCATTGCGCGCACGCAGCACCACGGCCAGTTGGGCATCGTGGTCGCCGGCGAAATGGTCCAGCTCACGGGCCCGCGCCACCACGTCCAGCATGTCGGGGAACTGCACAAAGGCGCCTATGCCCTCGGCAAAGGCCTGCAGCTTCTGCACAAATTCCGAGTACTCGATCTCGTTCATCGCGCCGCTGCGGTTGGCCATCTGCACGCCCGACTGGAACTCGCCGTAGCGCTGGCCGGCCATGGGCAGCTCCCACTCGCCGGTGCTGGCATTCAGGCCTTCGATATGGAAGGGCTTGGTACCGGCGCGGCGGCTGCCCGGCAGGTGAGAGAGCGCCATCTCGCCGCTGATCGGCGCCTCCAGCGTCAGCGTGGCGATGGCGTCGATCAAGGCGTCGATGCGGGCCGAGGGCTTGCGCATGGGCCGCGCGATCACCGGCACCGTCTCGTCGTGGCCGGCGGCCGGGTCGCCCAGGCCGCTGTCCAGGCCGGCGCGCTCGGCGGCCGGATGCAGGCCGGGCTCCTGCCTTGGCTGCCCGTCCATCAAGGGTTCCAGCTGCTCGGCCCGGCGCGGGCCGGCCTTGCGGGCGGTCCAGGCGCCATGGGCCACGACGGCCACCAGCACCAGGCCGCCGAGTATGGCCAGCAAGGTGGTCAGATTCATCGTCATACCGCCTCCGCCATCGCCAAGGCCTTTTCCATGTCCACCGCCACGATGCGCGACACGCCCTGCTCCTGCATGGTCACCCCAATCAGTTGTTCAGCCATTTCCATTGCGATCTTGTTGTGCGAGATGAAGAGGAATTGCGTGCCACTGCTCATCTCGGCCACCAGCTTGGCATAACGCTCGGTATTGGCGTCATCCAAGGGCGCGTCCACCTCGTCCAGCAGGCAGAAAGGCGCGGGGTTGAGCTGGAAGATGGCAAACACCAGCGCAATCGCGGTCAGCGCCTTTTCACCGCCCGAGAGCAGGTGGATGGTGCTGTTCTTCTTGCCCGGCGGCTGGGCCATCACCTGCACCCCGGCGTCCAGGATCTCGTCCCCCGTCATCACCAGCCGGGCCTGGCCGCCGCCGAACAGGGTCGGGAACATGCGGCCGAAGTGGTGGTTGACCTGATCAAAAGTGGCGCTGAGCAGATCGCGGGTTTCCAGGTCGATCTTGTGGATCGCATCCTCCAGCGTCTTCATCGCGCTCATCAGGTCGGCGCACTGCGAGTCCAGAAAGGTCTTGCGCTCACGCGCCGCCGTCAGCTCGTCCAGGGCGGCCAGATTGACGGCGCCCAGGGCCGCGATCTCGCGGTTGATGCGGTCGATCTCGCCCTGCAGGCCGTAGAGCTTGACCTGGCCCGCTTCCACCGTCTGGGCCAAATGCTCCAGATCGACGGCGGCCGCCACCAGCTGCTCCATATACTGCGCGCCGCCCAGCTGAGCCGCCTGCTCCTCCAGCTGCAGCTTGGTGATGCGCTCGCGCAGCGGGTCCAGGCTGCGCTCGAAGCTCAGGCGCTGCTCATCATGCTGGCGCAGGCGCAGGCTCAGATCGTCATAGCCGCTGCGCACGGCCGCCAAGGCCTGCTCGCGCTCCATCTTCAGGGCCAGCGCGTCCTGCAGGCCGGCCTGGGCGGCCGCATCGTTGAGCGTGCCCAGCTCGCGCTGCAGACTCTCGGCCGAGGCCGCATTGGTCTTTTGCTGCTCCACCGCGGTTTCGATCGAGCGCTGCAACTCGCCGCGCCGCGAGGCCAGGGAGCGGGCGCTGAACTGCGCCTCCTGGGCCCGGCGCTCCAGCGCGCGCAGCTGCTCGCGGGCCTCGGCCAGCTTGCGCTCGGCGGTGATCACGCCGTCGTCCAGCTCGGCATGGCGCTCCTGCGTCGTGGCCAATTGCATGTCCAGCTCTTCGAAGCGGGCCTCGCCGGTGACGCGCCGCTCCTGCAGCTCCTCCATCTGGGCGTCGATCTCGAACAGCTCGTCCTCCAGCTGCATGCGCCGCGAACTGGCGGCCTCGGCCTGTTGCGAGAGGCGCAGCAGCTCCACATGCAGCTGATGGGCACGGTTCTGCGCCTCACCCGCCTCGCGGCGCAGGATCAGCAAGCGTTGCGAACCTTCGGTGTAAGCGGCTTCGGCCCGCACCAGGGCGCTCTTGGCCTCTTCGGCGATCAGCACCTGGGCACGCAGCTCCAGCACCAGGTGCTCGATCTCCTGCGCCCGCGCCAGCATGCCGGCCTGCTCGGAGTCCGGCGCATAAAAGCTGACGGCGAACTGGCCGACCGCATGGCCGGCCGCCGTCATGATCAGCTCGCCATGCGCCAGTTTGTCGCGCTGGGCCAAGGCCTCGTCCAGGCTGGCCGCGGTGTAAATGCCTTCCAGCCAGTCATTCAACAAGGCCTTCAGACCGGCATCGTCCAGGCGCAGCAGCTCGCTCAGCCTGGGCAGGGTCTGGTGGGTGTTGCTGATGGCGGCCGTGGGTGGCGAGTAAAACGCCAGGCGGGCCGGCGGCGCGTCCTGCGCGAAGGCGCGCACCGTCTCCAGCCGCCCCACTTGCAACGCGCCCATGCGCTCGCGCAGGGCCGCTTCCAGGGCGTTTTCCCAGCCCGCTTGGATATGCAGTTGGGTCCACAGGCCGGCCAGCCCGTCCAGGCCATGCTTGGCCAGCCAGGGCTTGAGCTTGCCCTCGGTCTGCACCTTTTCCTGCAGGGCGCGCAAGGCGTCCAGCCGGGCCACCAATTCGCTCTGCCGGCCTTGCTGCTGATTGGCGTCTTGCTGGGCGCTGCGGCGCGTCTCGTCCAGGGCCGGCACCAGTTCCTGCAGCTCATGCAGGCGGGCATCGGCCGTATCGCGGGCCTCGTCCGCCGCCTCGCTCTGGCGCCTGAGTTCGGCCAGACGCTCCGCATCGGGCGCGGCCAGGCCCTGCCTCTCGGTCGCCAGGCGTTCGCGCCGGCCGCGCAGCTGGCGCGACTGTTCCTCGATATTGCGGCTCTCAGCCGCCAGCACCTGGATCTGCTGCTGCACCTGCACCACGGCCGTGCGCTGCTCATTGGCCTTGGCCTGGGCGGCGCGCAGCGCGTCTTCGCTATTGGGCAGATTGGCCTGCTGCTCCTCGGCCTGGGCGGCCAGGATCTCGCTTTGCTCCTCGGCCGTGGCGATCTGTTCGGCAATGGTCTCCAGCTCGTCCTGGGCCTGCTGGGAGCGCTCCAGCCATTGATTCGTCTGCAACTGCAGCTCGATCAGGCGGGCTTCCACCCGCTGGCGGCCTTCGACCACATAGCGGATGCGCTCCTCCAGCCGGCTGACCTCCAGCTGGGCCTCGGCATAACGGCCTTGTGAAGCGTGCAGCTCGTCGCCGGCCGCGTAATGGGCCTGGCGCACCGTTTCCAGCTCGGCCTCGACATGGCGCAGCTCGGCCACCCGCGCCTCCAGAGCGTTGACGGCTTCCAGATGCTCGCTCTTGACCCGGCCCTGCTCCGAGGTGGCGTCGCGGTGCTTGAGGAACCAGAGCTGATGCAGCTTGAGCGTGCCGCTGTCCTGCAGGCCCCGGTAGCTGGCCGCGACCTCGGCCTGCTTTTCCAGCTTGTCGAGGTTGTTGTTCAGCTCGCGCAGGATGTCGTCGACCCGGGTCAGGTTCTCGCGCGTGTCCTTGAGCCGGTTCTCGGTCTCGCGGCGGCGTTCCTTGTATTTGGAGACGCCGGCTGCCTCCTCCAGAAACATGCGCATCTCCTCCGGCTTGGACTCGATGATGCGGCTGATGGTGCCCTGGCCAATGATGGCGTAGGCGCGCGGCCCCAGACCGGTGCCCAGAAACACGTCCTGCACATCGCGGCGGCGCACCGGCTGGTTGTTGATGAAGTAGCTGCTGGTGCCGTCGCGGGTCAGCACCCGCTTGACGGCGATCTCGGTGAACTGGTTCCACTGGCCGCCGGCGCGGCCGTCCTCATTGGCAAACACCAGCTCCACGCTGGAGCGGCTGGCCGGCTTGCGATTGCCCGAGCCGTTGAAGATCACGTCCTGCATGGACTCGCCGCGCAGCTCCGAGGCCTTGCTCTCCCCCAGCACCCAACGCACGGCGTCCATGATGTTGGATTTGCCGCAGCCGTTCGGCCCGACCACGCCGACCAACTGGCCCGGGAGCTGAAACACCGTCGGATCGGCAAAGGACTTGAAGCCCGAGAGCTTGATCGAGTTCAGACGCATGGGCGCGGGTTCTTGGTGATCCTGCTGACGACAAAAAGAGGTGGCTAGCGCATGCTAAGCCCTTGATTTACCGAAACAAATACGCCTTTTCGGGGCATTTTGTCGGGGCTGGATGATACCATCGGGGCCTCTCTCTTCATTTTTTGCAGCGGCTCTTGCGGGCCGCTGCGCGACGCAGCGACTCATGGCCACGAAAAACAGCAGCGGCAGCAAGCCGGCAAACTCCTTCTCAGCCCCCCAAACCGGCAAGACCACGGCCAAGGCAGCGGCGAGCAAGCCCAGCAAGAAGACCGCCGCCACGCCCAAGATGCGCGAGATGCCGCCCAACCCGCCCTCGCGCCCCAGCAAGGAGCTGCACGTCTTCCCTAACCCCGCACCCGAGCGCGACTACGTGATCCAGTTCCAGGTGCCCGAGTTCACCTGCCACTGCCCGCTGACCGGCCAGCCCGACTTCGCCCACTTCACCATCGACATGATTGCCGACAAGCATTGCGTCGAGCTGAAGAGCCTGAAGATGTATTTCTGGAGCTACCGCGACGAAGGCGCCTTCCACGAGAAGGTCACCAACACGATTCTGGAGGACATCGTCAAGGTCACCCAACCACGCTTCATCCGCATCACTGCCAAGTGGTATGTGCGCGGCGGCATCTACACCAATGTGGTGGTCGAGCACCAGAAAAAGGGCTGGAAGCCGGCGCCCCGCGTGGACCTGCCCAGCCACAGCTTCGAGTCTGGCCTGCTGCGCTGATTTGATTCGACCTCGCCCCTGCGGCCCCTGAATCGGGGCCGCTTGTTCCTATCCCAGCTCCATCCATGACCACGGTGTCCACCCCCAGCAACCCCCTGCTTGCCCGGCTCCAGCCCTACCCTTTTGAGCGCCTGCGCGCACTCAACAAAGGCATCGTGCCCAATCCGGCCTTGCGCCCCATCAGCCTGGGGATAGGCGAGCCCAAGCATCCGGCGCCGAAGTTGATCGAAGACGCGCTGCTGGCCAATTTGCGCGGCCTGTCGGCCTACCCGGCCACCGCCGGTGAGCCCGCGCTGCGCGAAGCCATCTGCGCCTGGATTGCCCGCCGCTACGGCTTGCAACTGGACGCCGCCACCCAGGTGCTGCCGGTCAATGGCTCGCGCGAGGCCTTGTTTGCCCTGGCGCAGACGCTGATCGACCCGACGCGGCCGGGTGCCACCGTGGTCTGCCCCAATCCCTTCTACCAAATCTACGAAGGTGCGGCCCTGCTGGCCGGCGCCGAGACGGCTTTTGCCAATAGCGATCCGGCCCGCAACTTTGCGGCCGACTGGTCGCAGATAGCCGCCGCCACCTGGGCCCGCACCCAGTTGCTCTACGTCTGCTCGCCCGGCAATCCCACCGGCGCGGTGATGCCGCTGGAGGAATGGCAAACCTTGTTCGCGCTGAGCGACAAATACGGCTTTGTGATCGCCTCGGACGAGTGCTATTCGGAAATCTATTTCCGCGAGCAGGCACCGCTGGGCGGGCTGGAGGCCGCCGCGCGCCTGGGCCGCAGCGACTTCCGCAATCTGATCGCCTTCACCAGCCTGTCCAAGCGCAGCAATGTGCCGGGCCTGCGCTCGGGCTTTGTGGCCGGCGATGCGGCCATCCTGAAGAACTTCCTGCTCTATCGCACCTACCACGGCAGCGCCATGAACCCGATGGTGCAGGCGGCCAGCATCGCGGCCTGGAACGACGAGGCCCATGTGATCGCCAACCGCGAGCAGTACCGCACCAAGTTTGCCCAGGTCACGCCACTGCTGAGCCCGCACTTGGGCCTGGCCCTGCCGGACGCCGGCTTCTACCTCTGGGCCGCCGTGCCCGGAGGCGAGGACATCGCCTTCGCCCAGGGCCTGCTGGCTCAATACAATGTCGCCGTCCTGCCCGGTAGCCTGCTGGCGCGCGAGGCCCATGGAGTCAACCCGGGCGCCGGCCGCATCCGCCTGGCCCTGGTGGCCGAAACGGCCGAATGCCTGGAGGCGGCCGAACGCATCGCCGCCTACACCCAATCCCTCTGACCCTGAATCCCACACCATGACCCAACAACTGCAATCCATCATCGACCTGGCTTGGGAGAACCGCGCCGCCATCAACGCCGGCAATTCGCCCGAAGTGCGCGAGGCCGTGGAGCATGTGATCAATGAGCTGGACGCCGGCCGCCTGCGCGTCGCCGAGCGCCAGGCCGTGGGCCAGTGGACCGTGCACCAGTGGGTCAAGAAGGCCGTGCTGCTGTCCTTCCGCCTGAATGACAACAAGCTGATGGGCGAAGGCGATCTGAGCTTCTTCGACAAGGTGCCGACCAAGTACGGCAACTTGAGCGAAGAGGCCATCCGCGCCATGGGCGTGCGCGTGGTGCCGCCGGCCGTGGCGCGCCGCGGCAGCTTCCAGGCCAAGAACGTGATCCTGATGCCCTCCTACGTGAACATCGGCGCCTATGTGGACGAAGGCGCGATGGTGGACACCTGGGCCACCGTCGGCTCCTGCGCCCAGATCGGCAAGAACGTGCACCTGAGCGGCGGCGTCGGCATTGGCGGCGTGCTGGAGCCGCTGCAGGCCAACCCCACCATCATCGAGGACAACTGCTTCATCGGCGCCCGCTCTGAGGTGGTGGAGGGCGTGATCGTGGAGGAGAACTCGGTCATCTCCATGGGCGTCTACATCGGCCAGAGCACCAAGATCTACGACCGCGCCACCGGCGAGGTGACGTATGGCCGCATCCCCTCGGGCTCGGTGGTGGTGAGCGGCAATCTGCCCAGCGCCGACGGCAAGTACAGCCTGTACTGCGCGGTCATCGTCAAGCGCGTGGACGCACAAACCCGCGCCAAGACCAGCATCAACGAGCTGCTGCGCGCCTGAGGCGGTTTTCAGCGGCAGCGGCGGGCAAATAAAAATATGCGCGAGGAGCAAGCATGAGCGGAAACATGGAGCGCATCCTGCGCCTGATGGCGGACAAGGGCGCGTCCGACGTTTATCTGTCGGCCAATATGCCGGTGCTGATCCGCCTGAACGGGCAGATCGTGCAGCTGTCCGACCAGCTCTTGCAGCCCTCGCAACCTCGTCAGTTGATTGCCGAGGTGTTGTCCGCCGAGCATATGGCCGAGCTGGAACAGACCGGCGAACTGAATATGGCCGTGTCCATCAGCAAGGTGGGCAGCTTCCGGCTCTCGGGCTTTCGCCAGCGCGGCACGATTGCCGGCGTGTTCCGCCACATCCCGCATGTGATCCCCTCGCTGGAGCAGCTCAATCTGCCGCCGGTGCTGGGCCGGCTGGTGAAGGAAAAGCGCGGCCTGGTCCTGATGGTGGGCGCCACCGGCACCGGCAAGAGCACTACTCTGGCCGCCATGCTGGAGGAGCGCAATCTGAATATGGCGGGCCATATCCTGACCATCGAAGACCCGCTGGAATACCTGTTCTCCAACAAGCGCTCGGTGGTCAACCAACGCGAGGTCGGGCGCGACACCGCCTCGCTGCAGGTGGCGCTGAAGAACGCGCTGCGTCAGTCGCCCGACTGCATCCTGATCGGCGAGATCCGCGACCGCGAAACCA
This sequence comes from Roseateles oligotrophus, assembly GCF_014204525.1. Taxonomy (GTDB): domain Bacteria; phylum Pseudomonadota; class Gammaproteobacteria; order Burkholderiales; family Burkholderiaceae_C; genus Paucibacter_A; species Paucibacter_A oligotrophus_A. The sequence goes on along the minus strand of NZ_JACHLP010000005.1, from coordinate 143,081 downwards.
TGACGGCGGCGATTTCCTACGCGCTGTCCGGCCATCTGGTGCTAGCCACCTTGCATGGCAATAACAGTTATCACGCGCTGAACCGCATCCTGTCCTTCTACACGCCGGAGTCCCGCCCGGCGCTGCTGAACGACCTGGCCGCCGGGCTCAAGTCCATCGTCTCGCAACGCCTGGTCAAGGCGACGGCGGGCGGCCGCATCCCGGTGATCGAGATCCTGCTCAACACCAAGCTGATTGCCGAGTTCATCGAGCAAGGCGATTTCGCCTCGGTCAAGGAGGCGATGGAGAAGTCCATCGCCGAAGGCTCGCAGACCTATGAAGAACATTTCGCCCGCCTGATCAAGGACGGCACCATCACCCGCGAAGAAGGCCTGGCCTTCGCCGATTCGCCCACCAATCTCCTGTGGCGCTTGCAGAACGACGGCCCCGCCCAAGGCCGCAGCGGCGCCAGCCCAAGCAGCAAGAAAGAAGAAGCGGCCAGCGACGAGGCCAGCTTCACCGAGATCACGCTGGACGTGCGCCACGACTGAGCGAGCCATGAGCCAAACCCTTGCCCTGCTGGAAGCGCTGATCGCGCGCCCCTCCGTCACCCCGCTGGACGCCGGCTGCCAGGCCCTGATCGGCGAGCGCCTGGCCGCCCTCGGCTTTGAGCTGCGCGCCATGGACAGCGGCCCCGACTCTTTTCGGGTGCAGAACCTCTGGGCCATCAAGCCCGGCAGCCTGGGCACCGACAGCCCCGTGTTGCTGTTCGCCGGCCACACCGATGTGGTGCCGCCCGGCCGCCTGGACGCCTGGACCTCCGACCCCTTTGTGCCCAGCTACCGCGAGGGCCGCATCTACGGCCGCGGTGCCGCCGATATGAAGGGTTCGCTGGCCGCCATGGTGGTGGCGGTGGAGGAGTTTGTGCAGGCCCACCCGGACCATGCCGGCAGCATCGCCTTCCTGCTGACCAGCGACGAGGAAGGCCCCTCGGTCGACGGCAGCAAGGTCTGCTGCGAGATCCTCAAGGCCGAGGGCCAGCGCCTGGACTTCTGCATCGTCGGCGAGCCCACCTCGGTGGAGAAGGTCGGCGATATGGTCAAGAACGGCCGCCGTGGCACGCTCAGCGGCAAGCTGCGCGTCAAGGGCGTGCAAGGCCATGTGGCCTACCCGCAGCTGGCCCGCAACCCGGTGCACCAGGCGGCCGCCGCCATCGCCGAGTTGGTGGCCACGCACTGGGACGATGGCAACGCCTATTTCCCGGCCACCACCTTCCAGATCTCCAATATCAACGCCGGCACCGGCGCCACCAACGTCATCCCCGGCGAGATGCTGCTGGACTTCAATTTCCGCTTCTGCACCGAGTCCACGCCCGAGGGCCTGAAGGCCAAGGTACAGGCCTTGCTGGCCCGCCATGGCCTGGAATACGCGCTGGACTGGACCCTGGGCGGCGAGCCCTTTCTGACCCCGATCGGCAGCTTGAGCGAGGCGGTTGGCGCCGCCATCCTGGCCGAGACCGGCCTGCAGACCCAGCTCTCGACCACGGGCGGTACCTCGGACGGCCGCTTCATCGCCAAGATCTGCCCCCAGGTCGTGGAGCTGGGCCCCATCAATGCCAGCATCCACAAGATCGACGAGTACCTGCCCGTGGACAGCCTCGAACCCCTGAAGAATATCTACCGACGCACGCTGGAGAACCTGCTGAAGTGAAACTGCCCCTCGCCCAATCTCGCCCCGCTGAACGCAGGCGAGCCTGGTCGGTCCCCCGTGGGGACGAGGCCACATGCGGCATTGAGCCGCAAGCGGCCTCCGACGGGCCGGCTTGGGAACGGCCCGGCGCTCGGCCCGAACACTGCCGTTTCATGCCTCGTGAGTGACGAGTTAGCACCATGGACATTTGATATGAAACTGATCTCCTGCATCGAGATGCACGCCGCCCGCCTGACCGAGGCGGGCGTTTCTTTTGGGCATGGCACGACCAATGCCTTCGACGAAGCCGCCTGGCTGGTGTTGTGGCGCTGTGAGCTGCCGCTGGACAGCCTGGACGAGAACGCCGAGGAGGAGCTGGACGCCGAGACCCTGGCCGACGTCGCCGCCCTGATCGAAGAGCGCATCGCCACCCGCAAGCCCGCCGCCTATCTGACCCAGGAGGCCTGGCTGCAAGGCGTGCCCTTCTACGTGGACGAGCGCGTCATCGTGCCGCGCAGCTTCATCGCCGAGCTGATCGCCGATGCCAGCATCGACGCCTGGCTCAGCGACGAGACGCAAGACGTGCTGGACCTGTGCACCGGCAACGGCAGCCTGGCCGTGCTGGCCGCCCTGGCCTGGCCCGAGGTGACGGTGGACGCCATCGACCTCAGCGCCGACGCCCTGGCCGTCGCCCGCATCAATGTGGACACCCATGGCCTGCCCGACCGCATCACCCTGCTGCAGGGTGACGGCCTGGCGCCCGCCGTGGGCCGGGTCTACGACCTGATTCTGTGCAACCCGCCTTACGTCAACAGCCAGTCCATGGCCGCCCTGCCGGCCGAGTACCGGGCCGAGCCCGCGCTGGCCCTGGCCGGTGGCCACGACGGCATGGACTTCGTCCGCCATCTGCTCGAACAAGCGCCCGAGCACCTGACGGAGCATGGCGTGCTGGTGCTGGAAATCGGCAACGAACGCGAATTTTTTGAAGCGGCATTCCCGCAGCTGGAAGTGGCCTGGATGGAGACCTCGGCCGGCGAGGATGTCGTATTGCTTGTCACCCGTGAAGCCTTGTTGAAAGACGCTTTGAAGAACACCACGAAGGCGCAGGATCAATGATCACGCTGCGCAATATCACGCTGCGCCGCGGCGCCAAGATCGTTCTGGACGATGCCTCCGTCACCCTGCAGCCGGGCGAGAAAATCGGCCTGGTGGGACGCAACGGCGCCGGCAAGTCCAGCCTCTTCGCCCTGCTGACCGACAGGCTGCAGAGCGATAAGGGCGAGGTCGACATCCCGCGCCAATGGGCGGTGGGCGAGGTCGCGCAGAACATGCCCGAGACTGCAGAATCCGCCACCGACTTCGTGCTGGCGGGCGATGTGCGCCTGATGGCCGCGCGCAAGGCCTTGGAAGACGCCGAGGTCCTTGAGGACGGCCACGCCATGGCCGATGCCCACGCGCTGCTGATGGACGCCGGCGCCTTCGACGCCAAGCCGCGCGCCCAAGCCCTGCTGATGGGCCTGGGCTTCAAGGGCGAGCAGGTCGAGGCGCCGGTCAACAGCTTCTCCGGCGGCTGGCGCATGCGCTTGCAACTGGCCCGCGCGCTGATGTGCCCGGCCGAGCTGATGCTGCTGGACGAGCCCACCAACCACCTGGACCTGGACGCCCTGGTCTGGCTGGAGGCCTGGCTGCAGCGCTACGACGGCACGCTGATCATCATCAGCCACGACCGCGAATTCCTCGACGCCATCACCAAGGTAACGCTACACCTGGACGAAGCCAAGCTGCATCGCTACGGCGGCAACTACACGGCGTTTGAAGCCATGCGCGCCGAGCGCATGGAGCAGCAGCAGGCGGCCTTTGGCAAGCAGCAGGAACGCATCGCCCATCTGCAGAAATTCATCGACCGCTTCAAGGCCAAGGCCAGCAAGGCCAAGCAGGCACAAAGCCGGGTCAAGGCGCTGGAGCGCATGGAAAAGCTGGCGCCCGTGCTGGCCAGCGCGGATTTCAATTTCGAGTTCCGCGAGCCGCTCAATCTGCCCAACCCCATGCTGATGTTCGACGAGGTGGCCTGCGGCTACGAAGTCGATGGGGTGGAGAACATCATCGTGCGCGGCATCAACCGCTCGGTGCTGGCGGGCCAGCGCATCGGCATCCTGGGCGCCAACGGCCAGGGCAAGTCCACCGTGGTCAAGACGGTGGCACGCATGCACCGCGCCCTGGGCGGCAAGATCACCGAGGGCAAGGGCCTGACCATCGGCTATTTCGCCCAGCAGGAAATGGATGTCTTGCGGCCCGACGAAGGCCCGCTCTCGCATATGGTGCGCCTGGCCAAGGAATGCAGCCCGAATGCGCGCGAGCAGGAGTTGCGCGACTTCCTGGGCCAGTTCCGCTTTGTCGGCGATATGGTCAACCAGCAGGTCGGCAGTCTCTCGGGCGGAGAAAAGGCTCGCCTGGTGCTGGCCATGCTGGTCTGGCAGCGCCCCAACCTCTTGCTGCTGGACGAACCCACCAACCACCTGGACCTGAACACCCGCGAGGCGCTGTCGATGGCGCTGAACGAGTTTGAAGGCACGGTGATGCTGGTCAGCCATGACCGGGCGTTATTGCGCGAGGTCTGCGACGAGTTCTGGCTGGTCAGCAAGGGTGAGGTCGCACCCTTCGACGGCGACCTGGACGACTACCAGCGCTGGTTGCTGGATCAGTCCAAAGAGGCGGCCAAGGCGGCCAAAGACGCCGCCAAGCAAGCGGCCAAGAATGGCGGCAAGGCCGGCGCGGCCATGGCCAGCACAACGCCAGCCCCTGTTGCCGCCGCGGCCCCGGCCGCCAAGCCCGCCGTGCGCGAGGACCGCAAGCTCAGCGGCCAGGCACGCCAGAAGCTGGCGGAGCAGACCAAGCCGCTGCGCCGCGAGATGGAGGGCATTGACGCCAAGCTGAACAAGCTGGCCGATGAGCGCAGCAACATCGAGGCCGAGCTGGCTTCGGGCAAGGCCTCGCCGACCCAGATCGCCGATCTGGGCAAGCGCCTGAAAGGCATTCACGATGAGCTGGAGGCCGCCGAACTGCGCTGGCTGGAACTGAGCGCCGAGGTGGACGCGATCTACGCGGCCGGCTGAACCGAACCCGCAAGGGGCCGCCACTCGGCCGCCAAGACGAAAAAGAGGCCTGCTCCATGCAGGCCTCTTTTTCTTTGCCGGCAGGTGGCGCCAGCGCGTATCGAGCAATACCCATTTAAATTGTGCGCAATTGAATTGCGATCTATATTTATGTCCATGCCAAGCCGCCAAACCAGATCGAAAGACCAAGCCCGGCCCAGCCCTGAGCAGGACTGGCTTCTGCTGGACCAGCAGCTGTGTTTTGCACTCTACGCCAGCTCACTGGCCATGACCAAGCGCTACAAACCGCTGCTGGCGCCCCTGGGCCTGACCTATCCCCAGTATCTGGTGATGCTGGCGCTGTGGGAGTGCGATGGCGCCAGCGTCTCGACCCTGGGCCAGCGCTTGCAACTGGACTCCGGCACCTTGACGCCCTTGCTCAAACGGCTGGAGAGCAACGGCCTGATCCAGCGCCGCCGCTCCAGCGAAGACGAGCGCCGCGTCGAAATTTTTCTACAGCCCGAGGGCCGCAGCCTGAAACGCCGCGCCAAACCCATTCCCGCTCAGCTGGCCTGTGCCAGCGCCTGCTCGCTGCAGGAATTGAGCGAGCTGACCCAGCGCCTGCACCGTCTGCGGAGCGAGTTGCAGGCCAGCGATACCGGCCGCTGATTTCCCTTCCCTCCCCCGCAATCCCAGATTGCATACACGCCAGCCGAAAGGACGATCCACCATGGCACTCGACAAAGTTCTCTACACCGCCACCGCAACCGCCACCGGCGGCCGCCAAGGCACGGCCTCATCCAGCGACGGCGCCCTCAAGATCGAGCTGAGCACCCCGCGCGAGCTGGGCGGCGCGGGCGGCCCCGGCACCAACCCGGAACAGCTGTTCGCGGCCGGCTACTCCGCCTGTTTCATTGGCGCCATGAAGGCCGTGGCCGCCGGCCAGAAGCTGAGCCTGCCGGCCGATGTATCCATCAGCTCGGACGTGGGCATTGGCCCCATCACCGGCGGCTTCGGCATCCAGGTGGCCATGCGCATCAGCCTGCCCGGCATGGAGCGCGCCGCCGCCGAGGCCTTGATCGCCGCAGCCCATCAGGTCTGCCCCTACTCGAATGCCACGCGCGGCAATATCGATGTCAGCCTGACGCTGGTCTGATCGAAGAGAACGCTCACCCCTTGAATATGGGGGAGGCCGCGCCATGTCACGGCGCGGTCATGCGGAAAAAGGAAGCTCCGGTTTTTGCCCTGCCTTCATCCCGAAGCATGGCCGAACCTGGAGCTTTTTTCCCATGCTGCGTCCCCGTCTCCTGCCGACTCTGATCGCCACCGTTTTCGCTTCCGCAATGCCCCAGGCTTTTGCGGCCGTGGAGTTGATTGCCATGGGTTCGCTGTCCGGCGCTGCCACCGATAAATCCGGCCTCGGCTATCAGCTTGAAAACGGCACGGCCGCCAATCTGCTGGGCGGCATGGGTTCGGGCCTGGCCTGGGCCGGCGGCAACACCTTTCTGGCCTTGCCCGACCGCGGCCCCAATGCCCTCGCCTTCAATCCCCTGGTCGACGACACCAGCTCCTATATTCCCCGCTTTCACACGGTGACGATGGAGCTGAAGGCCAATAGCGCCGGCGCCGGCCTGCCCTTTGTGCTGACGCCCACCTTGCAGTCCAGCACCCTGCTCTACAACAGCACGGCGCTGAACTACGGCAGCGGCGCCCTGGGCACCGGCACCGTGGCCGGCAAGAGCTACAGCCTGGGCAATGGCGCACCCATCGTCAACACCGCGGACAAGTTCTACTTCAGCGGCCGTTCGGACAACTTTGCACCGGGCAGCTCCAGCAACGCACTCAACGCACGCCTGGACCCGGAGGCCATCCGCGTCTCCAACGACGGCAAAAGCGTCTTCATCAGCGATGAATACGGCCCCTACATCTATCAATTCGACCGCGCCAGCGGCCAGCGTACAAGGGTATTCGAGCTGCCCGCCAGCTTCGCCATCAATCATCTGAGCGCACAAGGCACCGTTGAAATTGCCAGTAATGCAGGCAGCGGCCGCATCACCAACAAGGGCATGGAAGGCCTGGCCATCACGCCCGACGGCAAGACCCTGGTCGGCTTTATGCAAAGCCCCCTGGCCCAGGACGGCGGCGACGGCGGCCGCTACAACCGCATCGTCAAGATCGATATCGCCAGCGGCGCCACCAGCCAGTACGCCTACGACAACCAGATCGGCGGCAAGAACTTCAATAGCAGCGAAATCCTCGCCCTGAACGAGCACCAGTTCCTGGTTCTGGAACGTGATGGCAAGGGCTTGGGTGCCGACAACAGCGCCGCCACCAAGCAGCTGCGCCTGGTCGACCTGAACGGCGCCACCGAGGTGTCGGGCATTGCCGATCTGCGCAAGCAAAGCGGCGTGGCGCTGAAGACCACGCAGTTTCTGGACATCCGCGCCATGCTCAATGCGGCCGGAATCAGCGATGCCAACATCCCCGCCAAGCTCGAAGGCATCGCTTTCGGCGCCGATGTGATGGTGAACGGCGTGCTCAAGCACACCTTGTACCTGGCCAATGACAACGACTTCCTGGGCGCCATTACGCCCGCCGGTGGCGGCACCGCCAGCCAGTACAACAACCAGTTCTACGTCTTCAGCTACGAGGGCAGCGATTTTGTGCCGCAAGCCATCGCCGCCAGCGTGCCGGAACCCAGCAGCCATGCCCTGATGCTGGCCGGTCTCGCCCTATTGATCGGCCTGGGCGCACACGGCCGCCAACAGCCAGGCCGCTGATCGGAACAAGCCCGGGCCTCAGGCCCTGGCCTCGCTCAAGAGCTGCAAGATCAGTTCAACGCGCGCCTTCACTGGGCTCAGCGCGCCGGCGCTGGGCAAGGCCTCGCCCGAAGCCGTGACCGGGCCGGCATCGCAGCGGGTGCTGCGCAAGACGCGCACCCCCTGAGCCTGCGCCTCCCGCAAGGCCGCTTCCAGCTTCTGCGAGAGGCTGCCATTGCCGGTGCCCGCCACGACCAAGCCGGCCGGCCTATCGCCGCCCGCCTGGGCCAGCAGGGCCCGCACCAGGCGGCCATCAGCGGCCACATGGTTGAACAAAATCTCGACGCGCGGCCAATCCTCCACCGCCTGCGCCAGAATCTCCAAACCCAGGCCGGGCCGAGCCGGACCCAAGCCCGCCACCCAGCGCAGCAAGCCCTCCTCGACCAGACCCAATCGAGCGCCGTCGCTGGAGACAAAAGCATCCACCCGGTAGCTATGCGCCTTGCGTACCTGCTCGGCCGCATGAATCACGCCGGCAAACACCAGCAAGACACCCGTGGCCTGGGCGTCTTGCGCGACCGCCACCGCGTCCAGCAAATTCTGCGGTCCATCGGTCTGCAAGGCGGTTGCCGGGCGCATCGCGGCGGTCAAGACCACGGGCTTTTTGGGCGCGAGCACACGCTGCAAAAAATAGGCCGTCTCTTCCAAAGTATCCGTGCCATGCGTGATCACGAGGCCGGCCACGTCCTCACGCGCCAACTGAGCCGCCACACGCTGCGCCAACAGCTTCCAGGTGGCGAAATCCATGTCCTTGCTGTCCAACTGGGCGACCTGCTCGCACTCGAGGGCAACGGCCGCCAATGCCGGCACCGCAGCCACCAGCTGCGCCACCCCAAGCTGGGCGGCTTGGTAGCCGACGTTATCGCCCGGGTCGGCCGCGGTGCCTGCAATCGTGCCACCCGTGCCCAAAATCACCACCCGCTTGGCTTTCGCATCATGTATGTCCACAGAACTTCTTTCTAATTTCATAAGAGTTTTGCAATTTTTGTTCAGCTGGATGAAAATACAGCTACTGGATATATATTCAGGCAACCCTGCAGAGGAAGCCCGTGGACGACAGCCCCAAACTCACCCCCCGCCAGCAACAGATTCTCGATCTGGTGCGCAAGGCCATCGAGCGCACCGGCGCTCCACCCACCCGGGCAGAAATCGCCGCCGAACTTGGTTTCCGCTCCGCCAATGCCGCCGAGGAACATCTTCAGGCCCTGGCCCGCAAGGGCGCCATCGAATTGGTGGGAGGCACTTCGCGCGGCATCCGCCTGAAGTCTGGCACATTGCGTGCGCTCCACGAAGCGCGCGAGGCCCGTGATGCGCAAGAGATGCAAAATTCAGCCCGCGGACGCAAGACGCAAAGCAGCGCCGAGCAATTTTCCCTGCCCCTGGCCAGTTTGGCGCAGCTAAGCCTGCCCCTGGTGGGACGTGTAGCCGCGGGCCACCCGATTCTGGCTCAAGAGCATATCGAGCAAAGTTATACGGTGGACCCCAGCTTTTTTGCTCGCAAGCCCGACTTCCTTTTGAAAGTCAGCGGCATGAGCATGAAAGATGTGGGCATCATGGACGGCGACCTTTTGGCCGTGCAAAAAACCACCGAGGCCAAGAACGGGCAGATCGTGGTGGCCCGCCTGGGCGATGAAGTGACGGTCAAGCGCTTTAAACGAGGGCGACTGGGCATCGAACTGATCCCGGAAAACTCGGATTTCGAGGTCATTCAGGTCCGCAATGGCGACGAGAGCTTTGCGATTGAAGGTCTGGCGGTCGGCTTGATCCGCAAACAAATGTTCAGCTGAGCCTGGAAAAATTGAAAAAGCCCCCGTACCAGCAATGGCCGGGGGCTTTCTTTCGGCTCAAGCCGGTCAATGCCGAGGCACGGTAGCGGGCGCAATCCGAACACAGGCCAATACCCATAAATATTGTTCGGGATCGCAGGCTAAACAACTCCGAGATACTCGCCGAAACCGATGGCGCGCGGCGCATTCACTTGCAACCCGAGAATCCAGCTGGTGCGATAACCAGGTATCGGAGCGCCCCAGTCAATGCTGAATTGAGTATGCCCAAGACAAAGAGCTCGCGCCAGAATGGGTTAATTCAAGCAGCAGACTCCAGAATAGATTCTGAACATAGATTCAAACAAGCAAAGAAAAAGCCTCGACAACTTTCGCTATCGAGGCTTTCAAATGCTGGCGGAGTGGACGGGACTCGAACCCGCGACCCCCGGCGTGACAGGCCGGTATTCTAACCAACTGAACTACCACTCCAGATGCGCAAGCCTAAGCTCACAACATCGATAAGTTATTGCAGCTACTCGCGCAGCTGCCAAGCCTTATCAAACTTGGCGTCCCCTAGGGGATTCGAACCCCTGTAGTCACCGTGAAAGGGTGGTGTCCTAGGCCTCTAGACGAAGGGGACTAAACCTTCTTATTCCCTGAACCGCGCGCCACACTCAATTTCAACCAGCCCGGCCGGCTGAAATCTTGGTGGAGGTAAGCGGGATCGAACCGCTGACCTCTTGCATGCCATGCAAGCGCTCTCCCAGCTGAGCTATACCCCCGAATCATTGCTGACCGCGGAACCGCGCCGTTCAAGTCAAATTTCATTAATTCAAACCGAAGTTATTAAGCTTCAATTTAAACTATCTTTGTATTATACAGCATTTTATTGCTGCACAAAACTATTTGTTGGCGGAGTGGACGGGACTCGAACCCGCGACCCCCGGCGTGACAGGCCGGTATTCTAACCAACTGAACTACCACTCCAGATAACAAGATGTCATTATAACATCAAATTATCGATAAGTTTGCAATTATCTTTAGATAATTACCAAGCCTTATCAAACTTGGCGTCCCCTAGGGGATTCGAACCCCTGTAGTCACCGTGAAAGGGTGGTGTCCTAGGCCTCTAGACGAAGGGGACTAAACCTTCTTTTCTTATTCTACAGCAATTATACACAAGTATTTTCGCTATATCCTGAACAGTGCGCCATTCAGAGTTTTAATTATATACCACTAAAACTCTTGGTGGAGGTAAGCGGGATCGAACCGCTGACCTCTTGCATGCCATGCAAGCGCTCTCCCAGCTGAGCTATACCCCCGAACCTTGTGCACCAGCTTTGCCTTGGTATCCGGGCCCTGCATTGCTGCCTGGCCTTTCTACCTCGCTTTGCTGCTGCGATTCAAACGTCGCGCTGTTCAAGCAAGACATAGAGTGTACAACGTTTTTTAGATACTGCGCAAGCGTTTGATGACAATTTCTTTATCAAACAGTTCCAGCACCGCATCCACGCTGGGCGTTTGTACCCGGCCACACACCAAAGCGCGCACGGGCATGGCCAGCTGAGGCATCTTCAGGCCATGCGCAGCGATGGTTTCCTTGATGGCGGCGGAGATGGCGGCCTTGTTCCATTCGATCGCGCTCAGCTTGTCGGCCAGGGTCGCCAGAGCCGGCTTGACGCTGTCCGTGACATGGGCAGCCAGATCGTCGGCGCTGGGCTGCACCTCCGCAAAATACATCAGCAGCCAATCGGCCAGGGCCTGGGTGGTCGAGCAACGGTCCTTGAACAAGGCGGCCATGGGCTTGAGCCGGGCGCTATCCGCTTGAATATCGCGCTTGGCCAGCTGCACCTTGACCAGTTCGGCCAGGCGGCCGTCGTCGGCCAGCTTCATATAGTGGCTATTGACCCACTCCAGCTTGGCGGGATCCCACTGGGCCGGGCTCTTATTGCAATGCGTGCCGTCGAACCAGGCAATCAGTTGCTCGCGCGAGTAAAGCTCCTCGTCCCCATGGCTCCAGCCCAGACGGGAGAGGTAGTTCAGCATGGCCTCGGGCAGATAGCCCTTGTCTTCATAATTGGTCACGCTGACGGCACCGCGGCGCTTGGACAGCTTCAGGCCATCGTCGCCCAGGATGACGGGGAAGTGGCCGAACTGCGGCAGGGGCGCGCCCAGGGCATTGAAGATATTGATCTGCCAGGGCGTGTTGTTGACATGCTCGTCGCCGCGGAAGACGTGGCTGATCTTCATATCCCAGTCGTCCACCACCACGCAGAAGTTGTAGGTAGGCACGCCATCGGGGCGGACGATGATGAGGTCATCGATCTCACGGTTATTGATGGTGATGGGGCCCTTGACCAGATCGTTCCAGGTGACATCGCCCTCGGGCGGGTTCTTGAAGCGAATCACCGGGTTCACACCGGCAGGCACGGGCGGCAAGACCTTGCCCGGCTCGGGGCGCCAACGACCGTCGTAACCGGTCTTCTCACCACGGGCACGTTGGCCCTCGCGCATGGCGTCCAGCTCCTCGGGCGAGCAGTAGCAACGGTAGGCCGTGCCTTCGGCCAGCATCTGATCGACCACCTGCTGATAGCGATCCAGGCGCTGCATCTGGTAGATCGGGCCCTCGTCATAGTCCAGGCCCAGCCACTTCATCGAGGCGATGATCTGGTCCACCGAGTCCTGGGTGGAGCGGGCCACATCGGTGTCCTCGATGCGCAGTACGAACTGGCCGCCGTAGTGGCGGGCATAGGCCCAGGAGAACAGCGCCGTGCGCGCCGTACCCAGATGCAAAAAGCCGGTGGGCGAAGGTGCGATGCGTGTGCGAATAGGGTTAGTCTGGCTCATTTCGAATGCTTCAAGGTAGAGAGGCCGCGCAGCAGGTCATCGCTGATGTCGTCCACATGTTCCAGGCCCACGGCCAGGCGGATCAGGCCCTGGCCGATGCCGGCGGCCTGGCGCTGGGCTTCGCTCAGGCGGCCATGCGAGGTGGTGGCAGGATGGGTGATGATGGACTTGGTGTCGCCCAGATTGGTGGCCACGCTCAGGACACGGGTGCTGTCGATCAGATGGAAGGCGGCGGCACGCGCCGCTTCGGGCGTGTCGCCGCGCAGCTCAAAGGCCACCACGGCACCGCCCTGCCCGCCTTGCTGGCGCATCGCCAATTCATGCTGGGGGTGGGAGGCCAGCGCGGGGTAGAAAACTCGCGCCACCGCCGGCTGGCGCTCCAGCCACTGCGCCACCGCTAAGGCGTTCTCGCTATGGGCTTTCATGCGCAGGGCGAGTGTCTCCAGGCCTTTCAACACCACCCAGGCGTTGAAGGGTGCCAAGGTCATGCCAGCCGTCCGTATCACCGGGCCGAACACGTCCTTGATCAGGCGCTCGGGCCCGCACAGCGCGCCGGCCATCACGCGGCCCTGGCCGTCCAGGTACTTGGTGCCGGAATGCATCACCAGATCGGCGCCCAGCTCGGCCGGCCGCTGCAGGGCGGGCGAGCAAAAGCTGTTGTCCACCACCAGCAGGGCACCGGCGCCATGGGCCAAGTCGGCCAGGGCGCGGATGTCGCAGATCTCGGTCAGCGGATTGGTCGGCGTCTCGGCGAAGAAGAGCCGGGTGTTGGGCTTGATGGCGGCGCGCCACTCGGCCAGATCGGTCTGCGAGACAAAGCTGGTCTCGACGCCAAACTTGCCGAACTCCTTGGCGAACAGATTGAGGGTGGAGCCAAACACCGAGCGCGAGCAGACCACATGGTCGCCCGCCTTCAGCAAGCCCATGATCAGCAGCAGGATGGCGCTCATGCCGGTGGCCGTGGCAACGGCCGCCTCCGTGCCCTCCATGGCCGCCAGCCGCGCCTCGAAGCTGCGCACCGTGGGGTTGCTGGTGCGGGCGTAGGTGAAGTCTTCCGAGCTGGCGAAGCGCTCGGCCGAGGTCTGCGCATCGGGCTGCACAAAGCCGCTGGTCAGGAACAAGGCCTCGGAATTCTCGCCATGCTGGCTGGGTGCCAGGGCCGTGCGCACGGCCAGGGTCTCGGGGCGCAGGCCGGCGGGCAACTGGGCGCGCGCGAGGCGGCGCTGCTCATCCGTCATCTCGCTCATGCTCAGGGCTCCTGGCGGCTTTGCAAGGCCAGGCGGCTGCGTGCCGGGCCATCTTCCTCGTCGCCCTGGCTCAGGCGCTGAGCCTCCATCTTGGCAAAGTCCTCGGCCGTCACATCGCCGGTGATGTAGTCGCCGTCGAAGCAGGAGGCCTCAAAGCCTTTCAGCGCCGGCTGCAGGGCGGCGACCACGCGCTTCATCGCATCCACATCCTGGTAGATCAAGGCGTCGGCGCCGATGAACTGGCGAATTTCTTCAATGCTGCGGTTATGCGCCACCAGCTCCTCGCTGGTCGGCATGTCGATGCCGTAGACATTGCGGAAGCGCACCGGCGGCGCGGCCGAGGCCAGATAGACCTTGCGGGCGCCGGCCTCACGCGCCATCTGCACGATCTCCTTGGAGGTGGTGCCGCGCACGATGGAGTCGTCCACCAGCAGCACATTGCGGCCCTTGAATTCCAGGCCGATGGCATTGAGCTTCTGGCGTACCGACTTCTTGCGCGCGCCCTGGCCCGGCATGATGAAGGTGCGGCCGACGTAGCGGTTCTTCACAAAGCCCTCGCGATAGGGCTTGCCGATGCGGTGCGCCAGCTGCATGGCCGAGGGGCGGCTGGATTCGGGGATGGGGATGACCACATCGATATCGCTGGGCGGCATGGTGGAGACCAGGCGCTGGGCCAGGGTCTCGCCCATATTCAGGCGCGCCTGGTAGACCGAGATGCCGTCCATCACCGAGTCCGGCCGGGCTAGGTAGACGAACTCGAACATGCAGGGGTTGAGCGTCGGGTTCTCGGCGCATTGCTGGCTGTGCATCTGGCCGTTCATATCGATGAACAAGGCCTCGCCGGGCGCCACATCGCGAATCAGCTGATGGCCCGTGCCCTCCAGGGCCACGCTCTCGCTGGCCACCATGATCTCGCCATCGGCCGCCTGGCCAAAGCACAAGGGGCGGATGCCATAGGGGTCGCGGAAGGCCAGCAGACCATGGCCGGCGATCAGGCAGATCACGGCATACGAGCCCTTGATGCGCTTGTGCACGGCGCGCACGGCCTTGAACACCTCGTCCGGCGTCAGGGGCAGATCGCGCGCGGCCAGCTCCAGCTCATGAGCCAGCACATTGAGCAGCACTTCCGAATCGCTCTCGGTATTGATGTGGCGGCGGTCGACGTTGAACAGCTCGCTCTTCAGGCCCTGGGCATTGGTCAGATTGCCGTTGTGCACCAGCACCATGCCGAAGGGGGCGTTGACGTAGAAGGGCTGGGCCTCTTCCTCGTTATAGGCATTGCCGGCCGTCGGGTAGCGCACCTGGCCCAGGCCTATGCTGCCCGGCAGCGCGCGCATATTGCGGGTGCGGAACACGTCCCGCACCATGCCGCGCGCCTTGTGCATAAAGCACTTATTGCCTTGCATGGTGACGATGCCGGCCGCGTCCTGGCCGCGATGTTGCAAGAGCAGGAGCGCGTCATAGATCAGCTGATTGACGGGGGAGCGGGAGATCACGCCGACGATGCCACACATGGCTATTCCTTCATTTCAACAGACACCCCAAGCTGCCAGGCAGCCGCCCTTGTGGGGCGCAGACACGCGATGCCGGGGACGTCCGGCACCACGCCTGTGAGGTTAAAAAAACACAGAAGACACGAGAAGGGCTTGAGCCTGGGCTCAAGCCGGAATCAGTTTCATGACCGGCTCCGGCAAAGCCGGGCGCAGCCATTGCAAAACCGTCTGGCCATGCGGGACCAGCTGCGACTGACGCCAGGCAGGTGACTGCACAAAAGGCGTCATGCCCAGCACGGTCACCACCGCCACGCAAATCAGCAAGCCGCGCAAAAGCCCAAAGCCCGCACCGCCCAGACGATCGACAAAACTCAGCGGCGTGGCATGAATCAGTGCGCGCAGCAGCTTGGCACTCAATCCCCACACCAGCAAAACCAGCAAGAAGGCCAGACCCAGGCTCAGCATATGAGCCAGGCTCTCGCCCAAACGTTCCAACGGCAGCCAAGGCTGAATCAGCGGCGCCACATAAGGCATGGCGAAATAAGCCACCAGCCAGCCCAGCACCGACAAGACCTCAAACACCAGGCCGCGCCACAAGCCGACCAGCACCGACAAGGCCAGCACGCCCAGCATGACCAGATCCAGCCAAACCATCTCAGACCCCCGCCCTCTGGCGCCGCGGGCCGCGCGTCCGGTTTGCAAAAATCACAGCGTCAGCACCGCCGTCGACAAACCCGTGGCCCGCACCTTGGCGGCCGCCTTGTCGGCCTCCTCGCGGCTGGCGAAGGGGCCGACGCGGACGCGGATACGCGGGCCGCCCGCTGTATTGACTTCCTGGGTATAGGTTTTGAGGCCCAATTTTTCCACCTTGAGGCGAGCCTCGTGAGCGGCCTTGCTGTCGGCATAGGCGCCCACCTGCAAGATCACCCGGCCGCCTGCCGCCGGCTCGGCCGGCTTGGCCGCGGCCTTGCCTTCCAGCAAGGCCTGCACACGGGCAGCCTCTTGGGCATGGGCCTTGGCGGCAGCGGCTTTTTCGGCGGCCTTTTCTGCCGCCCTCTCGGCCGACTTGTCCGCAGGCTTCTCGACATGCTTCTCGGCCACCTTTTCCACCGTCTTCTCGGCGGGCTTGGCCTGGGGCTTGTCGGCCGGTTTCTCGACCGCCTTTTCGACGGCTTTCTCGACAATTCTTTCAGCCGGCTTTTCGCTGGGCTTGGGCGTCAAGGCCTGGGCGGCGGCAAGCGCCGTGGTGGCCGCCGCGGCGGCGACCACGCTGCTTGAACCGCTGGCCACTCTCGCAGCTGCCTCGGCCACGATGGGCTCGGACGCAGGCTCGTTCACCACCGCCGTGGGCGCCGGGAAGCTGAGCTGCCCTGAAACGGGGGCACGCAAGGCCGGGCTACCCTCTTTATTGGGAATCGCGATGGGCAGATCGATGGGGATGGGACGAGGCTGGGTCTCAAACACCAGCGGGAAGCCGATCACGCCCAGGCCCACCAGCACGGCCGCACCGATCAAGCGGCGGCGGGCCCGCACGCGCAGCTGCTGCACCGCATCGGCCGAGTCCGCAACCGGCTTGGCGGCGGGTGCCGCGGAGCGCTGGGACAGGCGTTTGAAAAATGACAGCAAACCCATGGCAGTTGTTAGGCGTGATCGCCGCGTTGTTCGGCCTCGTCAGCCGGGTAGAAAGCAGGCCAGCTCCGGCCCGCTGTTCGCTCAAAAAACAAAGCCAGGCCGGGGCGGGAAAAGGTCTTGCGATTGATGCTTTCGGGCCCTGCTCGGGAACTCAATGCGCCTGCAAACGGGGCACACCGTTCTTGAGCACTCCACCCACGGTGAAGAAGGATCCGAAGACCAGAATTCTATCAGCGGGGTCTGCCGCGGCCGCCGCTGCGGCCAGGGCCGCCTGCGGGTCCGCGTGGGTCTGCAGGAGCAAAGGCGCGGGCGTCTTCAACTGGCCCTGCTCACGCAGCGATTCAAACTGCTGACGCAAAGCCTCGGCGGACGCGGCACGCGGGATGGGCAGATCGCAGAAATGCCAGGCATCGACCAAGGGCGCCATGCGCTGGAAGATGGCGGCCAGGTCCTTGTCGGCCATGGCGCCGAACACCACATGGGTGCGCGGGAAGAAACCCATCTGGTCCAGATTCTGCGCCAGCGCGGCCACCGCATGCGGGTTGTGCGCCACATCCAGCACCAGGGCCGGCTGGCCCGCCAGCACCTGGAAGCGACCCGGCAACTCCACCAGGGCCAGGCCGCTGCGTACGGCCTGGGCGCTGATGGGCAGGCGCTCGTACAAGGCCTCGAACACGGCCAGCACACCGGCCGCATTGAGCAACTGGTTCACGCCGCGCAGGGCCGGATAGGCCAGGCCGCTGAAACGCTTGCTGCGACCCGTCCACTGCCATTGCTGGCGATCGCCGCTGTAGCTGAAATCGCGACCCAGCTGGCGCAGATCGGCGCCCAACTCGGCCGCACGCGCGGCCAGGCTGTCCGGCGGCACGGGGTCGCTGACGACCACGGTCCGCCCTGCCCGCATGATGCCGGCCTTTTCACGCCCCACGGACTCGCGGTCCGGGCCCAGATACTCGGTGTGATCAAGATCGATGCTGGTGATGACGGCGCAGTCCGCATCGATAGCGTTGACCGCATCCAGGCGGCCGCCCAGGCCCACTTCGAGGATCACCAGATCCAGCGGCTCGGCCGCCAGACGCAGCATGATGGCCAGGGTGGTGAACTCGAAATAAGACAGGGTCAGCTCGCCGCGCGCAGCCTCGACGGCCTCGAAGAAAGGCAGCAGGGATTCGGCCGCCACCGGCGCGCCGCCAACCCGGCAGCGCTCCTGGAAATGCACCAGATGCGGCTTGATATAAAGCCCGACCCGGTAGCCGGCCTGCAGAGCGATGGACTCCAGCATGGCGCAGGTCGAGCCCTTGCCATTGGTGCCCGCCACCATCACCACCGGCGTCTCGAACTTCAGACCCAGACGGTCGCGCAGTTCAACAACCCGGGCCAAGGTCATGTCTATGGTCTTGGGGTGCAGGCGCTCGCAGTGGGCAAGCCAATCATCAAGTGTGCGCGACATGGGTCAAAAAGTTGTGCAGAAACAAGGACGGCCAGACCTTGTGGGCCTGGCCGTGGGACTGATAAGTTAGCAGCGGACTCAGGCCACCGCGTCCGAGCTTTGGCGCTGCAGCATGGCCAGTTGGCGGGCGATGGTCTCGCGCAGTTGGCGGCGATCCACAATCATGTCGACGGCGCCCTTCTCCATCAGGAACTCGGCGCGCTGGAAGCCGGCGGGCAGCTTCTCACGCACGGTGTTCTCGATCACGCGCGGGCCGGCAAAGCCGATCAAGGCCTTGGGCTCGGCAATCACCACATCGCCAACAAAGGCAAAGCTGGCCGACACGCCACCCATGGTGGGGTCGGTCAGCACGCTGATATAAGGCAGTTTGGCCTTGGCCAGGCGGGTCAGGGCCGCATTGGTCTTGGCCATCTGCATCAGGCTCAGCAAGCCCTCCTGCATGCGGGCGCCGCCGGTGGCGGTGAAGCAGATGAAGGGCGTCTTCTGCTCGATGGCGGTTTCCACGCCGCGCACAAAACGCTCACCCACGACGGAGCCCATGGAGCCGCCCATAAAGCTGAACTCGAAGCAGGCCGCCACCACGGGCACGGTCATCACCGCGCCGCCGAAGACCACCAGGGCATCGGTCTCGCCGGTGTGCTCCAGGGCTTCCTTCAGACGGTCGGGGTACTTCTTGCTGTCCTTGAACTTCAAGGCGTCCACCGGCAAGACTTCCTGGCCGATCTCGTAGCGGCCTTCGCCGTCCAGGAAGGCGTTCAGGCGCTCGCGCGCACCGATGCGGTGGTGGTGGCTGCACTTGGGGCAGACATTGACGTTCTGCTCCAGATCGGTCTTGTAAAGAACGGTCTCGCAAGACGGGCATTTGATCCACAAACCCTCGGGCACCATGCGGCGCTCGTTGGGATCGGTTTGCTGCATCTTGGGCGGCAGTAGTTTTTCAAGCCAACTCACAAGCAGACTCCTCTCAATATGTCTCTGACTGAATGCTCACACGGAGGCTCAGGCATCCAGCGCGGCACGAATCTCACGGATGAATTGCGCAGCCGTGTTGGCGACATTATCGCGCGGCTGGGTCTCCAGCAGCTCAACAAGACGTGAACCGATCACCACGGCGTCCGAATGGTCGGCCACGGCGCGTGCGGTGGCCGCGTCGCGGATGCCAAAGCCCACACCCACCGGCACGGCAACATGGCGGCGGATGCGCGGAATCATCTCGGCCACGGCCGCGGTATTCAAATGCCCGGCCCCGGTCACACCCTTGAGCGAGACGTAGTAGACATAGCCGCGCGCCACCTTGCCGACCCGCGCCATGCGCTCATCGGTCGACGTAGGGGCCAGCAGGAAGATCGGATCCATGTCCTGGGCATGCAGCAGGCCGGCGAAGGCCTCACATTCCTCGGGCGGGTAGTCCACCACCAGCACACCGTCCACACCGGCGGCCTTGGCATCGGCGACAAAACGGGCCTGGCCGTAACGCTCGATCGGATTGGCATAACCCATCAAGACCACGGGCGTGGTGTTGTCGCTGTCACGGAAGCGCCGCACATCGGCCAAGACCTGGCGCATGCCGATGCCGGCCTTGAGGGCACGCTCGGCGGCGCGCTGTATCACCGGGCCGTCGGCCATGGGGTCGGAGAAAGGCACGCCCAACTCGATCACATCGGCGCCGGCCCGGGCCATGGCCAGCATCAGCTCGACCGTGACATCGGGATAGGGATCGCCGGTGTGGACGAAGGGGATCAAGGCCTTGCGGCCTTGGGCGGCCAGGCGTTCAAACGTGGCTTGGATGCGGCTCATGCTGCGGCTCCCGGAATGGCCAGGTCGGCAACCGTGCCGATGTCTTTGTCCCCTCGCCCCGAGAGATTGACCAGCAGATGCTGATCGGGTCGCAGCGTAGGCGCCAGCTTGATCGCATAGGCCAGGGCATGGCTGGATTCCAGGGCGGGAATGATGCCCTCGGTGCGGCACAGGCGGTGGAAGGCGCTCAAGGCCTCGTCGTCCGTCACCGACACATACTCGGCCCGGCCGCTGTCCTTCAGATAGGCATGCTCGGGGCCGACGCCGGGGTAGTCCAGGCCGGCGGAGATGGAATGGGTCTCGATGATCTGACCGTTTTCGTCCTGCAGCAGATAGGTGCGGTTGCCGTGCAAAACACCGGGGCTGCCCTGGGTCAGGGTGGCGGAATGCTTGTCGGTGTCCAGGCCCAGGCCAGCCGCCTCCACGCCGATCAGGCGCACATCGGCATGGTCGATATAGGGGTAGAAGATGCCGATGGCATTGCTGCCGCCGCCCACGCAGGCGATCACGGCATCGGGCTGGCGGCCCGTCATCTCGGGCATCTGCAGCAGGCATTCATCGCCGATGACGCGCTGGAAGTCGCGCACCATCATCGGGTAGGGATGCGGGCCGGCCACGGTGCCGATGATGTAAAAGGTGGATTCCACATGCGTCACCCAGTCGCGCATGGCTTCGTTGAGCGCATCCTTCAAGGTCTTGGAGCCCGACTCCACCGGCACCACGCGGGCGCCCAGCAGATTCATGCGATAGACATTGGGCGCCTGGCGCTTGACGTCCTCGCTGCCCATATAGACCACGCACTCCATGCCGTAGCGGGCGCAGATGGTGGCCGTGGCCACGCCATGCTGGCCGGCGCCGGTCTCGGCAATCACCCGCTTCTTGCCCATGCGCTTGGCCAGCAAGGCCTGACCAATGGTGTTGTTGACCTTGTGGGCGCCGGTGTGATTCAGGTCCTCGCGCTTCAAGAAGATTTGCGCACCGCCCAGCTCGCGGCTCAGGCGGTCGGCGTGGTAGATGGGGCTGGGGCGGCCGACGAAATGGGCCAGTTCTTTTTTGTATTCGGCGATGAAGTCCGGGTCCTGGCTGTAGTGGGCATAAGCCTCTTTGAGCTCGTCCAAGGCGTGGACCAGGGTCTCCGCGACAAAGCTGCCGCCATAGGTCTGGCCCTTGATGGGGCCGAAATGCCCGCGGGCATCGGGTTGATCGTAGCGATTCATGGGATCTCTTCTTTCTCTTCAGGCTGGCAGTTCTGGCTGGGCATCGGCTTGGCGCACGGCCGCACAGAACTGGCGAATCAGAACGGCGCTCTTCAGGCCCTTGGCCTCTTCCACGCCGGAACTCACGTCAACGGCCGTCGGCCGTACCTGAAGAATCCCGGTCAGCACATTTCCGGCATGCAACCCACCAGACAAAACGACTGGAGAGGGCACGTTTTTTGGAATGAGTGACCAATCGAAGACCTTTCCGCCGCCACCATAACCCTCGACATGGGCGTCGAGCAGAATGGCTTGGGCACTTGAATACTGTGCGGCGAAGTTTAGCAAATCAAAACCCTCACCCATGCGAGCCGCACGCAGATAGGGCCGCCCTGCCCGCTCGCATTCGGCCGGCGTCTCGTCGCCATGGAATTGCAAAAGCATATTCGGCAGGGCCTGCAAGGCGGCGTCCAGTTCCGCCGCGCTGGCATTGACGAACAAACCCACCGGCGTGACGAAGGGCGGCAGCAAACGCGCCAACTCGGCGGCACGCGCCGGGCTTACGTAGCGCGGGCTCTTGGGGTAGAAGACAAAACCGATCGCGTCGGCGCCGGCCTGCACGGCGGCCAGCACATCGGCCTCGCGGGTCAGGCCACAAATCTTGATGCGGGTACGACTCATGGTTTCAGGGCAGCCAGTCCATGGCTGCGGTATGTTCGGGAATGGCGAACTTGGGCTCGTAATACGGGCCTTTGAAATAAAGCCCGTCCGCCGGGAAGGTGGGCGCGGCCTGGGCGCGATTGCGCGCGGCCAGCACCTCGGCCAGCCAATCCAGCGTTTGCGTGCCGTTGCCCACGGCGATCAGGCAGCCCATGATGTTGCGCACCATATGGTGCAGAAAAGCCGAGGCGTCAAAGTCGAAACGCCAGTAGGCGCCGCGGCGCGTGATCGCTATGGCACGCAAGGTCTTGATCGGCGATTTGGCCTGGCACTGGGCGGCCCGGAAGGCGCTGAAATCATGCTCGCCGATCAGCAGACTGGCGGCGGCCCGCATGGCCTCCAGGTCCAGGGGGCGGAACACCCAGCCCACGCCGCCGGCCTCGATGGCCGGGCGCACGACCGACTCCAGCACCAGAAAGGTGTAACGCCGCCCCTGAGCGGAAAAGCGGGCATGGAACTCATCGCCGGGAAAGGCGCACCACTGGATCGCCACATCGGGCGGCAGATAGCGATTGGTTCCGCGCACCCAGGAGGCGGCCTCGCGCTGGATCTCGGTATCGAAATGCACCACCTGGTTGAGCCCGTGCACGCCGGTGTCGGTGCGGCCGGCGCATACCGTGCGCAGCGGCTGGGCGGCGAACTGGCTCAGGGCCAGCTCCAGCACGTCCTGCACGGTCCGGCCATCCGTTTGGCTCTGCCAGCCGTGATAGCCCTGGCCGCGGTAGCTCACTCCCAGCGCGATGCGCATGCGCTGCCCTCCTCTTTGCGATTGCCGTCACTCATCGTCGCCTGGTCCCAAATGAAAAAAGGCGCTCGTGCATCGAGCGCCTTTTGCAGTGCTGATCGCCGCGATTATCGCAACTCGTCCAGCATGGCTTGCGCCTTGTCACGCAGGGCGCCACCGGACTTGGCGATCAACTCCTGCAGCACCTCGCGAGCCCCTTCGGTGTCGCCGATCTGGCGGAATTCGTCGGCCAGCTCCAGCTGACGCATCAGCGGGTCGCCCTCGTCATCGGCCAGAGCATCCTGGGCCTGGGCCAGATGATCGACCGGCGCCTGCAGCTCGGCCGCGGCCTGCTGGTTCAGCATGCCCTCGAACTCCAGCGGCAAATCGCCATCAAAGGCCGAGGACTCGGCGGCAGGGATGGGCTCCGGCGCATGCGCCAGCGTTTCGGGGCCGTGGCTGTCGGGCAGGGAGAGGTCGATGGAGGACAGATCAAAGTCCAGGGCGCCACCCTGCTCCGGCGCCGGCTTGTCAGCCGCGTCCAGGGGCAGATCCAGGTCGAATTCCAGATCGCCCGAGCTGTCGGGCGTCACCCGGGCCGCGGGAGCTTCGGGTTCGGACAGATCAAAGTCCATGGACAGCGGCGCTTGCTCCACACTGGTGGCCATGGCTTGGGTGGCCTGCATGGCAAGGGGCGAGGCCGGGGCCGGTGTGGGCGCACCCAGATCCAGATCGAGGTCCAGATCGAAGCCACTGGCCGGGCCGGTGTCAGCCACCGGACGGCTCAAGGCCTCGGTGGGATGGGTGCCGGTGCTCGCCGTGTAGGGCAAGGTGCTGGCATTCATGGGCTCGGGCCGCTCTTCATGGCTGCCATCCAGCTGCGTAGGCGCACCGCCCGGCTGGTAGAGCGGATTGTCCGGATCGATCTGGCGGCCCAGCTCCTGAGCCTTGGCCCAGTCCTCGCCCGCGCCCTGGGTTTCGGCAAACAGCTGGATGGCCAACTGCTCAAAGCCCTTGGTGTCGCGGCGCTTGGCGTAGACCTCCAGCAACTTGAGGCGGATGGCCAGGCGCTCGGGGTTGGCACGCAGCGCTTCCTTGAGGATTTCCTCGGCCTGCAGATCGCGGCCATAGGCCAGATAGACATCAGCCTCGGCCACCGGATCCACATCGCCGATGGCGTCCAGCTGACTCAGGGAGTAATTCATCGATGAGCCGACACCGGCCGACTCCCGCGTGTCCACTCTTGCGCCGCCGGTAGCACCGAAGAAGGAGTCGGGCTGCACACGGCTTTCATGGAAGCCGGTGTCGGGCTTGCTGGCGTCCTTGCGACCGCGCAAGCGATAAAGACCCAGAGCGCCCAGGGCGGCAATCAAGGCACCACCCAGGGGCAGCAGCAAGGAGTTGTCCAGCAACTGGTCGATCAGGCCGGGCTCGGCCACCGGTGTTTCAGGCGGGGGGGCGAGCGCAGCGCTGGCGGCCGAAGCGGCCGGTTTGGCCGCGCTGGCCGCCGCGACACGGCTTGCGGCCGATGCTGGGGCCGAAGGCGCTTGGGCCGCCGGCAAAGCCAGGGCGGGCGCTGTCGTGGGCGAGGCGTCCACGGCGGGTTTGGCGGCCGCTGTTGCCGTGGCAGGGACTGCCGATGCGGCAGGCTTGGCCGCGCTGGAAAGCTTCTTCAACTCCTCCACATTGCGGCTCAACTCGGCCACCCGGGCGGCCGCGTCCTTCTGCTCGGTTTCCTTGGAGGCCTTGGCCACCTTGGCCGCCGCGGCATCGGCCGCGCTGGCGGCCTTGCTGAGCGTCAACTTGTCGGGCGCGGTATTGGCGGCGGGCTTTTTATCCTCCACCGCGGTCTGCACCTGGCCCTTGGCCTGGCGTTCATTGTGTTCTTGCTTGAGCGTGGGTGCGGCCGCACCCAGGCGCTGGCGGTAGGCGCTGAAATCCGTGCTCTGCGCGCGTATCACCTGGCGCGCCTCGGCGGGCGTCAGGCCGGCCAGGCTGTCGCCAGCCGGCACCTGCAAAACGGCACCGGACTTCAGGCGATTCATATTGCCGTCGACAAAGGCGTCCGGATTATTGCGATAGAGGCCGACCAGCATCTGGTCCAGGGAGACACCGGCGGGCTGAGTCTTGACCGCGATGCGGTAAAGCACATCTCCGGGCTTGACCTTGTATTCGCTGGCGGCCGGTGCTTTTTCGGCCGCGGCCGGAGCCGGACGGGCAGGCTTCGGCGCGGTTTCAACGCGCGGCTTGGGCTCGGCCTTGCTGCGGGACGCAGCCTCGCTGGACGCGGCCACCGGCGCCAGCGGCGCGGGCGCGGGCGCCTGGGCGAACACGGGCGAGGCAATCGTAGCGGGCGCCGGGCTGGCCGGGCGGCTGGCGGCCGGCGGATCGAACAACAAGGTGTACTCACGCACCAGACGACCGCTGGCCCAGGTCAGCTCCAGAATCACATCGACAAAAGGCTCTTGCACCGCACGGTCGCTGCTGACGCGCAGATAAGACTTGCCATCGCGCCGGGTGACCTGCACCTGGGTGCCGGCCAAGACGCTGTTGTATTCCACACCGGTGGCCCGATAAGCATCGGGCGGTGCCACGCGAACCTTGAGGCTGCCGGCTTCTTCGGCCGTGAGGCTGGTGATATCGATCTCGGCCTTGAGCGTTTCACCCAGGGCCGACTGAACCGTCAAACGCCCCAGACCCAGGGCGGCAGCACCGGTGCTGGCCAGCAGCAGCGCGGCAGCGGCGATATGAGAAAGGGCGAAACGCCCGAAACATGGCCCCAAGGGCGCGGCCAATGAGCCAATTGAGCGGCCCGGGCCCGAATTCCCTAACACCTCAGGCATTGCGCTGGTACTTTTTTTCAAGGCGTCCCCCAAAGCAACAAAGCGGAACCCCAAGGGTTACCGCCCGTTTCATTGATCAATTCTCGGTTATCAACAGCGCTCACAAGCCCCTCCCGGTGCGCATACTGCATTCGTCGTGCAGCTGAAATTCTCAACTGCGGCAAGCATATACGCAACGAAGCTCAGGTAAAGCCGCATAAGCACTCTTGACGCCAAGCAGATTGAACACCGCCCACCCGGATGTCGCAATTGGACAACGGCCACCCAAACGCACATGGCGCAAGGCCGAGTCAGGACCCGGTCTTGCGCCACCCAGGCTTTCGGCCGATCAGTTCGCCAACAGAACGCGCAACATGCGGCGCAGCGGTTCGGCCGCGCCCCACAGCAACTGGTCACCGATGGTGAAGGCGCCCACATACTCGGGGCCCATGGCCAGCTTGCGGATGCGACCCACCGGGATGCCCATGGTGCCGGTGACGGCCACCGGGGTCAGATCCTTGATGGTGGCTTCGCGGGTATTGGGCACGACGCGCACCCACTCGTTGTCGGCCGCGATCATGGCCTCGATATCGGCCAGGGGCACGTCCGTCTTCAGCTTGAATGTCAGCGCCTGGCTGTGGCAGCGCATGGCGCCCACGCGCACGCAGAAACCGTCCACCGGAATAGCGCTGGAGCCAAAGCCCTCGCCCAGACCGAGGATCTTGTTGGTCTCGGCCATGCCTTTCCACTCTTCCTTGGACTGACCATTGCCCAGGTCCTTGTCGATCCAGGGGATCAGCGAGCCGCCCAGGGGCACGCCGAAATTGGCCGTTTCGGCCGCGCTCAGGCCACGCTGGGTGGCGGCGATCTGGCGGTCGATCTCGAGGATGGCGCTCTTGGGGTCGTCCAGCAGGCCGCGCACCGAGGCGTTCAGCGTGCCGTACTGGGTCAGCAGCTCACGCATATGCTGGGCGCCGCCGCCGCTGGCGGCCTGGTAGGTCTGGGTGCTCATCCACTCGACCAGGCCGGCCTTGTAGAGCGCGCCCACGCCCATCAGCATGCAGGAGACGGTGCAGTTGCCGCCCACCCAGTTCTTGCCGCCCTTGGCCAAGGCATCCTTGATCACGGGCATATTGACCGGATCCAGGATGATGACGGCGTCGGATTCCATACGCAGCGTGGAGGCGGCGTCGATCCAGTGGCCCTTCCAGCCGGCGGCGCGCAGCTTGGGGAAGACCTCGCTGGTGTAGTCGCCGCCCTGGGCGGTGATGATGATCTCGCAGCGCTTGAGCTGCTCGATGTCATACGCGCTTTGCAGCTTGCTTTCGTTCTTGGCCTGGGCCGGGGCGGCGCCGCCGGCGTTCGAGGTGCTGAAGAACAGCGGCTCGATCAAGTCAAAGTCTTTTTCCGCCGTCATGCGGTCCATCAGGACCGAACCGACCATGCCGCGCCAGCCCACCAATCCAACAAGTGTCGTCATCGCTTTTTACCTCTATCGCCCTAAAAAAGAAAAGTCTGCGGACTTCTTTCTTCCCCGGCCTGTGTCGCCGGGGGTGTAGGGGCGAGACAAACCGGAGCTGAACTAGCCCTTAATGGTTTTGGTCATGGTGGTGGTGGCCTTCAAAACCGAAACCACCGCATCACCCATCTCGCGCGTGCCCACCTTCTGGGTGCCCTCGCTCCAAATGTCTGGCGTGCGCAGACCTTGGGCCAATACAGCGGCAACAGCCGACTCGATACGAGCGGCAGCTTGGGGCTGGTTGAGGGAGAATTTGAGCATCATGGCAGCGGAGAGGATTGTAGCCAAAGGATTGGCGATCCCCTTGCCCGCGATATCGGGTGCGCTGCCATGGCTGGGCTCGTACAGGCCTTTGTTGTGCTTGTCCAACGAGGCCGAGGGCAGCATGCCGATGGAGCCGGTCAGCATGGCCGCCGCATCCGAAAGAATGTCGCCGAACATATTGCCCGTCACCATCACGTCAAAGCGCTTGGGCGCCTTGACCAGTTGCATGGCGGCGTTGTCCACATACATATGGTCCAGCTCCACGTCCGGGTATTCGGCGTGAACCTCGATCATCACGTCCTTCCAGAACTGGAAGGTCTCCAGCACATTGGCCTTGTCCACGCTGGTGACGCGGCCGCCGCGCTTGCGGGCGGCCTGGAAGGCGACATGCGCGATGCGCTCTATCTCCGGGCGCGAGTAGCGCATGGTGTCGAAAGCCTCTTCGCTTCCGGGGAAATGCCCGTCCACCGCCGTGCGGCGGCCGCGCGGCTGGCCGAAGTAGATGTCGCCGGTGAGCTCGCGGATGATGAGAATGTCCAGGCCCGCCACCAACTCGGGCTTGAGGCTGGAGGCGTGCGTCAGCTCCGGGTAGCAGATGGCGGGGCGGAAGTTGGCGAACAGGCCCAGCTCCTTGCGCAAGCCCAGAATGGCTTGCTCGGGGCGCAGGGGGCGATCCAGCTTGTCATACTTCCAGTCGCCCACGGCGCCGAACAAAATGGCGTCGGCGTCCTTGGCCAGCTGCAGCGTCGAGTCGGGCAAGGGGTGGCCCGAAGCCTCGTAGGCCGCGCCGCCCACCGGCGCCTGCTCCAGCTCCAGCGGCAGGTCCAGCACCTGCAAAACCTTGACCGCCTCGGCGACGATCTCGGTGCCAATGCCGTCACCCGGCAGAACTGCGATTTTCATGGCTTGATTTCCTTGTTTTAGCCGGCGAGGCGATGGTTCAACCAGGGCTTGGCGGCGATGCGCTCGGCCTCGTAACTGCGGATCTTGTCGGCATAGCGCAGGGTCAGGCCGATATCGTCATAGCCGCCCAGCAAGCAGTATTTGCGAAAGGCCTGCACCTCAAAAGGCAGCTCGGTGCCATCCGGCTTGACAACCACCTGACGCTCCAGATCCACGGTCAATTGATAAGCCGGGAAGGCATGCACCTCGTCGAACAGACGCGCCACCTGGGCCTCCGGCAGGACGATGGGCAGGATGCCGTTCTTGAAGCAGTTGTTGAAAAAGATGTCGGCAAAGCTGGGCGCGATCAGGGCACGGAAGCCGTACTGCGCCAGCGCCCAAGGCGCGTGCTCGCGGCTGGAGCCGCAGCCGAAATTGCTGCGCGCCAACAGCACCGAGGCGCCCTGGTAGCGCGGCTGGTTCAGCACAAAATCCGGGTTAGGCCGGCGGCTGGCCGGATCCTGGCCGGGCTCGCCGGCGTCCAGATAGCGCCATTCATCGAAGAGATTGGGGCCGAAGCCCGAGCGCTTGATCGACTTCAGGAATTGTTTGGGAATGATCGCGTCGGTGTCGACGTTCTCGCGGTCCATGGGCGCGACAAGGCCCTTGAGCACGGTAAATTTTTCCATCGCATTCTCCTTGGGGGGCGGGGCCGCCCCCGGTCATTTCTTCTTCGTGCTGTCTTCGATCTTCTCGCCCACTTTTTGCAAGTCGCGACCAAAACCGTTGACGGTATTGCAACCCACCAAGGGCGCCAGCAAGGCCAGGCCCAGCACGCACAGCAGCAGCTTTTTCTTCATGCTTTGACTCCTCAGACGAGACGGCGCACGTCGACGAAATGCCCTTGCATGGCCGCCGCCGCCGCCATCGCGGGGCTGACCAGATGGGTGCGGCCGCCGGCGCCCTGACGGCCTTCGAAATTGCGGTTGCTGGTGGAGGCGCAGCGCTCGCCCGGCTCCAGGCGGTCGGCATTCATGGCCAGGCACATGGAGCAACCCGGCTCGCGCCACTCGAAGCCCGCGCCCTTGAAGATCAGATCCAGGCCTTCGGCTTCTGCTTGCGCCTTGACCAGACCTGAGCCCGGCACCACCAGGGCCAGCTTGACATTGGCGGCCAGGCGGCCGCCGATGCGGCGCACCACGCTTGCGGCCTCGCGCATGTCCTCGATGCGGCTATTGGTGCAGGACCCGATGAAGACCTTGTCGATGTGGATATCGGCCAGCGCCTTATTGGGCTCCAGGGCCATGTATTGCAGGGCACGCTCGATGGCGCCGCGCTTGACATCGTCTTTTTCCTTGTCGGGGTCGGGCACGCGCTCGTCGATGGCCAGCACCATCTCGGGCGAGGTGCCCCAGGTGACCTGGGGGCGAATATCGGCCGCGTTCAACTCGACCACCGCGTCAAACTTGGCGCCTGCGTCGGAATGCAGGCCGCGCCAGTACTGCATGGCCTGCGCCAGTTCCACGCCGGTGGGGGTGAAGGGGCGGCCCAAGACGTAGTTGAGCGTGGTCTCGTCCACCGCGATCAGGCCGGCGCGGGCGCCGGCCTCGATGGCCATATTGCAGACCGTCATGCGCCCTTCCATGCTAAGAGCGCGGATGGCCGAGCCGCCGAACTCGATGGTGTAACCCGTGCCGCCTGCGGTCCCTATCTTGCCGATGATGGCCAGCACGATGTCCTTGGCGCCCACGCCCGGGGCGCATTGGCCTTCCACCTTGATCAGCATGTTTTTGGCCTTCTTGGCCAGCAAGGTCTGGGTGGCCAGCACATGCTCGACCTCGGAGGTGCCGATGCCATGGGCCAGGGCGCCGAAAGCGCCGTGGGTGGAGGTGTGGCTGTCGCCGCAGACCACCGTCATGCCCGGCAAGGTGGCGCCCTGCTCCGGGCCGATGACGTGGACGATGCCCTGGCGCCGGTCGCTCATCTTGAACTGGGTCAGGCCGAAGCGGTCGCAGTTCTGATCCAGGGTGTCGACCTGCAGCTTGGAGATGGGGTCGGCAATACCGCCGCTGCGCTCGGTGGTGGGCACATTGTGGTCGCTGACCGCCAGATTGGCGGAGATGCGCCAGAGCTTGCGGCCGGCCAGGTCCAGGCCCTCGAAGGCTTGTGGGCTGGTGACCTCGTGCAAGAGGTGGCGGTCGATGTAGAGCACGGTCGTGCCGTCCTCTTCCACATGGACGATATGCTCGTCCCAGAGCTTGTCGTAGAGGGTACGTGGGCTAGCGCTCATGCTGGCTTCCTTGCTTTTTCGGTGGGTTCAATGGTCTTGGATTGCGGGCACAAGGCCTCGACAAAGCGTTGCAAGACGGTGGGCAGGCGTTCCTGCCGGGCCACGCCCAGGCAGTAATCGCGCGCGCCCCAGGCCTCGTCCAGGCGCAAGAGGCGGACGGCAAAAATACGGGAGAAGCGCTCGGCCGGCCCCTCGGGCAGCACGGCCACGCCCAGGCCGGCCTCGACCAACTGGGCGATGGCGTCAAAGCCGCGCACCTGCAGGCGGGCGTTCAGCGTGCGGCCACGGGCCAGGGCCTGCTCGCGCATCAACTCCTGGGCGGAGGCGCCGGCATGCAGGCCGATCAGGTCGTAGTCCAGCAAATCGCTGAAAGACACGGCCGAGCGGGCGGCCAGCTCGTGGCCGGCCGGCACCAGCACGGCCAGGCGGGCGTCGCGGTAAAACCAGTGCTGCAGGCGGTTGTCCAGCAAGGGGGGCGTGAACACACCCACATCGGCCCGGCCCTCGGCCACGGCGGCCTGCACCTCGGCGCTGGTCAAATCTTCCAGGCTGATGCGGATTTGCGGATGGGCTTGCGAGAAGGCCGCCAGATCGGCCGGCAGGCATTCGGCAATCGCCCCGCTATTGGCGGCGATGCGCAGATGGCCCTTGATGCCGCGCGCGAACTCCATCACCTCGCTCTCCAGCGCATGCAAGGAGGCGTGCAGGGAGCGGATGTGGCGCACCAGGGCGCGGCAGGCCTCGGTGGGCTCGACGCCGCGGGCGCGGCGCTCAAACAGTTGCACGCCCAGGCGCGACTCCAGATCCGACACCCGCTTGCTGGCTGCCGCCAGGGCCAGATGCTCGCGCGCCGCCCCCTTGGTGATGGAGCGGTTCTGCTCTATCGCCAGGATGAGGTTGAGGGTGGTCAGGTCGAGTCGCACAGGCGAAGGATAACCCTTCGCCGATTAATTGGAACTGCGAGATTTACAAATAAAGCATTCGCTTTTCACGAATCCTCAGCCCAGGGCCGCGATCACCTCGGTCGGTGCCTGCACCAGCTCGATCAGCACGCCCTCCCCGGCAATCGGGAACTCGGCGCTGCTCTTGGGGTGGATGAAGCAGATGTCATAGCCCGCCGCCCCCTTGCGAATGCCGCCGGGCGCGAAGCGCACGCCATGGGCCGTCATCCAGTCCACCGCCGCCGGCAAATCGTCCACCCACAGGCCCACATGGTTGAGCGGCGTGCTGTGCACGGCCGGCTTCTTCTCCGGGTCCAGTGGCTGCATCAGGTCGACCTCGACCTTGTGCGGGCCGCGGCCTACTGTGCAGATGTCCTCATCCACGTTCTCACGCTCCGAGACGAAGTTGCCGGTGACGGTCAGGCCCAGCACATCGACCCAGAGCTTGCGCAGGGCCGTCTTGTCTGGACCGCCGATGGCGATTTGCTGGATGCCGAGGATGCGATAGGGTTTTGGGCTCATGGTTTGCTCCAAGGATTAGAAAACAAGGCTGCGACTCATAGCTTCAAGCGCCCCCACAACCAGCCCGTCTTCACCCCGCTGAGCGTGGCGACGGATTGCTGATGGACAAAAGGCAGGCGCCCGCCCCAGCCAAAAAACCGGTCGCGCAGCCATGGCGCCAGGCGCTGATCGGACTGGAACATGGGCGTCAGCCCGCGGCTGGCCTGGGAATAAAAACGCAGATGGGCGCGGCGCTCATGGCTGTAGCGGGCCAACAGCGCAGGCCAGTCGAGCCGG
The DNA here is from genome assembly GCF_014204525.1 of Roseateles oligotrophus. Taxonomy (GTDB): domain Bacteria; phylum Pseudomonadota; class Gammaproteobacteria; order Burkholderiales; family Burkholderiaceae_C; genus Paucibacter_A; species Paucibacter_A oligotrophus_A. Next base: position 111,114 of record NZ_JACHLP010000005.1, on the reverse strand, counting down.
CCCTGCCCTTGGCTGGCACAAAGCCTTGCCAGCACATGGGCATCGATCAAGGCCAGATTGGCGCCCTGCCCCAGTTGCGGGCTCATGCCATGGCCGCAGTCGCCGATGGCCAGCACCCGGCCCTGATGCCAGCGGGCCATCTGCACATCCGCGTAGCGCGCCTGGCGCAGCTGGGCCGGGTCCTGCAAGCCGGCCAAGAGGGGCTCGCACAGCGGCAGCAGATCCACCATCTCCCGCTTGAGTCGCTCCAGACCTTGCGCGCCGGCAGCCGCATGCCAAGCCTGCACCTCGGCCAGGGGCAGGCTCCAGAACAGATTGATGCCGGGCGCTGCCTCCGGCGCGTCGCCAAAATTTCGGCCGACGGGCATCAGACCCAGCATCTGCCGGGCGCCGCGAAAGCGCTGGCGCAGATCCAGCTCTGGAAATTGCGCCGGCCTGGGCAGCACCGTCCACAAGGCGCCGTAGGGGAAGACGCGGGCGCTCTGCTTGAGCTGCAGCTGCTCCCGCAGCCTGGAGAAGCTGCCATTGGCCAGCAGCAAGGCGGCATAGCTGCCCAGCGGCTGGCCGTCCGCAAACAAGCGCACCTCGTCGGCCTGCTGCTCGAACCGGCTGGGCGCCACGCCGCAATGCCAAGCCACGCCGCTGGCGCGCACCGCCTGCCACAAGACGCCCATCAAAGCCCCCCGCTGCAGCCCAAGGCCATAGGCCTGGGGCGAGAAGCGGCGGTAACTCATGTCCAGCACAGTGCGGCCGCTGGGGGTGTCGCCAAACAAACGGTCGACTTGCGCGCCCAGGCCCAGCAGCGGCTCCAGCAGGCCCAGGCCTTGCAAGACCTGCTGCCCCGTCGGCTGCAAAAGCAGGCCCGCGCCTATGGGCTGGGGCTCGGCCACCGCCTCGAACAGGTCGACGTCCAAGCCCAATCGACTCAGGCTCAGGGCCGCCGCGCAGCCCGCCACGCCCGCACCGACAATCGCGATGCGCTTATTCAAATCGCAGGATGGGCTGATCCACCGACAGGCTTTCGCCCGTCTTGGCCAGCACCTCGGCGATCTTGACGTCGCGTTCGGCGAGCAGGATGTTCTCCATCTTCATCGCCTCGATCACCGCCAGGCGCTCGCCGGCCTGCACGGTCTGGCCGGGCTGGGCCGCGATCTGCACCAGCAGGCCGGGCATGGGCGAGAGCAGGAATTTGCTGGTGTCCGGTGGCGCCTTGTAAGGCATCAAGGCCTGCAGTTCGGCGGCACGGGGCGAGAGCACCGTGACCTCCAGCCCCAAGCCGTTGTGGTTGATGCGATAGGCCAGCGGATTCTTGGCCGTGCCGCGCTCGGCCTGGGCGAAGAAGGGCTTGCCATTGACCGTGCCGCTCAGGCGGATGTCGGCCAGGCGCGAGGTGCATTCGATGCGGTACTCCCGCGCCCCGATGCGGATGGTGGCCTGACCGCTCTGGCCGGCATATTCCGACACATGGACGGCATGGCGCAAGACCTGACCCTTGCCCTGCTGCACCAGGGCGACGTAATCGCTGTCCAGCTGCACCTCGTGGCCCGCCATCTGGCCGCTGATGCCGGCGGCGCGCTCACGCGTCTTGCGGCGCACAAACACCGACAGCGCCACCAGGAAGAGCGGATCCTCGTGCGGCACATCCTCGGCGCGGAAACCCTCGGCGTAATGCTGATTGATAAAGCCGGTATTGAAGTTGCCGGACACAAAGTCCGCGTGCGCCAGCAGGGCCGATTGGAAGGGGATGTTGCTGGAGATGCCGCGGATCACAAAGCCGTTCAGGGCCTCGCGCATGCGGGCAATCGCCTCGGCACGGTCGCGTCCATGCACGATCAGCTTGGCGATCATGGAGTCGTAGAACATCGGGATCTCGCCGCCCTCGTAGACGCCGGTGTCCACCCGCACGCCGCCGAATTGGCCGTGAGCGTAAGCCTCGCCCTGCAGGGTCTCGCGCCCCTGCTCCAGCACGGCCGCGGGCGGCTGGTAGCGCACCAGGCGGCCGGTGGAGGGCAGGAAGTTGCGGAAGGGATCCTCGGCATTGATGCGGCACTCGATGGCCCAGCCCTCGCGCCGGAGGTCTTGCTGCTGGAAGGCCAGGGGCTCGCCGGCGGCCACGCGAATCATCTGCTCCACCAGGTCCAGGCCGGTGATGCATTCCGTCACCGGGTGTTCCACCTGCAGGCGGGTGTTCATCTCCAGAAAGTAAAAGCTCTGGTCCTTGCCGACCACAAACTCCACCGTGCCGGCGCTCTGGTATTTGACGGCTTTGGCCAGGGCCACGGCCTGTTCGCCCATGGCCTGGCGGGTGGCCTCGCTGATGAAGGGCGAAGGCGCTTCTTCGATTACCTTCTGGTGGCGACGCTGGATGGAGCATTCGCGCTCCCACAGATAGAGCACATTGCCTTGCGAGTCGCCCAGCACCTGGATCTCGATATGGCGCGGCTCCTCGACAAACTTCTCCATGAAGACGCGGTCGTCGCCAAAGCTGTTGCGAGCCTCGTTACGGCAGCTGCTGAAACCCTCGAAACATTCCTTGTCATTGAAGGCCACGCGCAAGCCCTTGCCGCCACCGCCGGCGCTGGCCTTGATCATCACCGGATAGCCTATGCCCTGCGCGATCTTGACCGCCTCCTCGGGCGACAGAATCGGCTCGTTATGACCGGGAATGGTGTTGACCTGGGCCGCGCTCGCCAGCTTCTTGGAAGCGATCTTGTCGCCCATGGCCGCGATGGAGTGCGCCTTGGGGCCGATGAAGACCAGACCCTCGGCCTCGACCCGGCGGGCGAACTCCTCGTTCTCGCTCAGGAAGCCGTAGCCGGGGTGGATGGCCTGGGCGCCCGTGCTCTTGGCGGCGGCAATGATTTTGTCGGCCACCAGATAGGACTCGCGCGACGGTGCTGCGCCCAGCAGCACGGCCTCGTCGGCCAGCTCCACATGGCGGGCATCGCGGTCGGCCTCGGAGTAGACGGCCACCGTCTTGATGCCCATCTTCTGCACTGTCTTGATCACCCGGCAGGCGATTTCCCCGCGGTTGGCGATGAGTATCTTGTTAAACATTTTGAGCCTCCGCGGGGAATTCACCTGCACACCCGGCTGCGCCGGTCGTCATGCAATTTGTCGCTTGCGCGACCGCGCCTGCGGCGCGAGCACCCCGGTTCGCGATCAGAATCTTGTCAAACATGACTTGTCTCCAGCTTCAAGATTTCAATTTTTGAATTCACTTGGGCCACACCAGTCGCCCGGCCAGGCATTGCTCGGTCCAGTCGGCCACCCGCCTGTCTATCCAGGCTCGGCTCTCGCCCGTCTTGGGTGCCGGGCCCTGGTAGGCAAAAGCCAGCATCAAGGGCGCACGGCGGGCTTGTTCGCTGCCGTCGCCCAAGCCGTCATTGCGGCGCAGATCGGCCAAGGCTTCGTTGCGAGTTTGGCCGTCTACGCGGTAGAGCAAGACGACAGGCAGGGTCGCCAGATCGAACTCGCAGGCCGCCAGCCGGGGCAGCGCGGCCTCGCCGTAGATGCGCTGGGCGCAAGCCGCAAAGCCCTTGGCGGCCACGGCCTGGCTTTTGGCCTCGGTCCATTCGCTCTTGGCGGGGTCGCTAGCCTCGCCGATCTGCAGCCTGGCCTCGGCCAAGGCCGATTCGAGATCGCCGCCGTCCACCCCATGCTGCTGCGCCGCCTGGTCCAGGGCCTGGCGCGCCGCGGCATCACCCAGCACGGCGGGCGCGATCAGCAGGGACTGCTCCAGCGGCAAGGCATGGATGGCCACACAGGGCTTGGCCCGCGAGGGACTGGGCGCTGCCGGGCTGAATTGCGGTGGCTGCGCCCGGGCCTGCACATGGGTCAGCGCGCCCAGGGCGCTCAGACCCAACACAAGCGCGGGCTTGATCCAAGACTTGGGGTGCATGGAAACAGGCCTCACAGCGGCACGTTGCCGTGTTTGCGCCAGGGGTTTTCCAGCTTTTTGTCCTTCAGCATGGCCAGGCTGCGGCAGATGCGCTTGCGGGTCTCGTGCGGCTGGATCACATCGTCGATAAAGCCGCGAGCGCCGGCCACAAAGGGGTTGGCGAAGCGGGCTTTGTACTCGGCCTCCTTGGCGGCCAGCTTGGCCGGGTCGCCCTTGTCCTCGCGGAAGATGATTTCCACCGCTCCCTTGGCCCCCATCACGGCGATTTCGGCGTTAGGCCAGGCGAAGTTGACGTCGCCGCGCAGATGCTTGGAGCTCATCACGTCGTAGGCGCCGCCATAGGCCTTGCGGGTGATGACGGTGACCTTGGGCACGGTGCACTCGGCATAGGCGTAGAGCAGCTTGGCGCCATGCTTGATGATGCCGCCGTATTCCTGGCTGGTGCCGGGCATGAAGCCGGGCACGTCGACGAAGGTGATAACGGGGATGTTGAAGGCATCGCAGAAGCGCACAAAGCGCGCGGCCTTGATGGAGCTCTTGATGTCCAGGCAGCCCGCCAGCACCAGGGGCTGGTTGGCGACGATGCCCACCGTCTGGCCCTCCATGCGGGCAAAGCCGGTGATGATGTTCCTGGCGTACTCGGGCTGCAGCTCGAAGAAGTCGCCGTCGTCCACCACCTTCAACAACAGCTCCTTCATGTCGTAGGGCTTGTTGGCGTTGTCGGGCACCAGGGTGTCCAGCGAATAGTCCAGTCGGCCGGCCGGGTCGCCACCGTTGAAGCCGGGGCGGCAAGGGGCTTTCTCGCGGTTGTTCAGCGGCAGGTAGTTGAAGAAGCGGCGCAGCATCAGGATGGCTTCGACATCGTTGTCAAAGGCCAGATCGGCCACACCGCTCTTGGCCGTGTGGGTGGCAGCGCCGCCCAGCTCCTCGGCCGTCACCTCCTCGTGGGTGACGGTCTTCACCACCTCGGGACCGGTGACGAACATATAGCTGCTGTCCTTGACCATGAAGATGAAGTCCGTCATGGCCGGTGAGTAGACCGCGCCGCCGGCGCAGGGGCCCATGATCATGCTGATCTGCGGGATCACGCCCGAGGCCATCACATTGCGCTGGAACACGTCGGCATAACCGCCCAGCGAAGCGACACCCTCCTGGATGCGCGCACCGCCCGAATCGTTCAAGCCTATGACCGGAGCGCCGACCTTCATGGCCTGGTCCATCACCTTGCAGATCTTCTCGGCGTGCGACTCGCTGAGCGCCCCGCCGAAGACGGTGAAGTCCTGGCTGAAGCTGAAGGCCAGGCGGCCGTTGATCATGCCGTAGCCGGTCACCACGCCGTCGCCAGGGATCTTGTTGTCGGCCATGCCGAAGTCCACGCAGCGGTGCTCGACAAACATATCCCACTCTTCAAACGTGCCCTCGTCGAACAGCAGCTCCAGGCGCTCGCGGGCCGTCAGCTTGCCCTTGGCATGCTGGGCGGCGATGCGTTTCTCGCCGCCGCCCAGGCGCGCCTTGGCGCGCTTTTCTTCCAGCTGTTGTTGGATGTCATGCATGCTTGTCTCCAGAGTTTCTTTGAGCAAAAAGTGAGAGCAGTCGGCGCGCCGCGGTGGAGGCGGCGAGCTGGCCTTGCAGCACCTGGTCCATCGTAGGGCCCAGGGCCTGCCGTACCGCCGCATCGGCGGCAAATTCCTGTTTCAGCCCGGCCTGTATGCGATCCCACATCCAGGCCGTGGCCTGCTGGCGGCGCTTCTCGGCAAAGCGGCCATTGGCCCGGCCCAAGTCGCGGAACTCGCTGACCGCCGCCCAGAAACCGTCCAGGCCTTGGGCCTTCAGCGCGCTGAGTTGCAGCACGCGGGGATGCCACTGGGCCTGTGCCTCCTCATGGCCATGAAAGCCCAGCAGCCGCAGGCTGGACGTGATCTGGGCCTGCGCCCGGGTCGCAGCGTTCACATCCAGATCGGCCTTGTTGATGGCGACCAGATCGGCCAGCTCCATCACGCCTTTTTTGATGGCCTGCAAATCGTCGCCCGCATTGGGCAGTTGCAAGAGCACATACATATCCGTCATGCCGGCCACGGCGGTCTCGCTCTGGCCCACACCGACGGTTTCGACGATGACGATGTCATGGCCCGCCGCCTCGCAGACCAGCATGGCCTCGCGCGTTTTCTCGGCCACGCCACCCAGGGTGCCGCTGCTGGGGCTGGGGCGGATATAGGCGCGCTCGTCCATGGAGAGTTGCTCCATACGGGTCTTGTCACCCAGGATGGAGCCGCCCGAGACGCTGCTGGACGGGTCCACCGCCAGCACCGCCACGCGGTGGCCGCGCGCGATCAGGTAGAGGCCCAGAGCCTCGATAAAGGTGCTCTTGCCCACACCCGGCACACCGGAGATGCCCAGGCGCAAGGAGCGGCCGCTCAGCGGCAGGAGCTCGGTCAGCAAATCGTCGGCCGCCAGGCGGTGGTCGGGCCGGGTCGATTCCAGCAAGGTGATGGCCTTGGCCATGGCGCGGCGCTTGAGCGCGGCATCCGCCGATTGGAGCGCCAGGAACAAATTCATGCTCGCTGCTCCATGGCGGGGCTCCAACGGTATTCGTTATCAAACTCCCGCTGCTCCACCAGCCTGAATCCATGGCGCTGATAAAAATCGTTAGCCCGGCTGAGCTTGAGCGCAGCCAGGGTGATGTCGCAGCCGCTCGCGCGGGCTTGCTGCTTGATGCGATCCATCACCCAACTGCCGGCACCCTGGCTCTGCGAGCCGGGCTGCAGATAGAGATGGACCAGGCGCAAGACCTGGCCCTCGCTACGCGGCTTGAGGGTGAAAAAGCCGACTCTGCCGTCCTGCTCGGTGACGATGTGCTGCATGAAAGCGGGCTCGAAACCCTCCTGGAAACGCAGCCGCGCCCTCTCGGGGTCGAAGCGGCCGATGCGCTCCAGGCTCTCCTGCACGGCGGCGATGCGCAGGGCCAGCATGGGCTCAAAATCCTGCGCGATGACGGCCTCAAGTTTCCACATGGGTTCGGGTCTCAAAGAATCTCGAACGCTCGCCCGTCGGGCAGGCGGTAACGCGTGAAATCGGCGACATCCAGCGTCAGCACGGCCGTCACGCCGCTTTCCTGCGCCAGCCAGTACAGCGAGGCATCGGCCAGGTTCATCTCACGCTTGTGCAATTCGCTATAGCGTTGCATCCAGGGCAGCATGTCTTGCAGATGCGCTTGATCAAAGGGGTAGACCTGCACCGCGCCCTGGGCCACCCAGTCCAGCATGGCCAGGCGATGGCGCCCCGCCAGCAGATGGCTGGCCTCCACCACGCAGGGCCAGGTGGTGTAGAGCCGCAAGTCCAACTCGGGGTCAAACACCATCCCGTAATAGTGGTCGTGGGCGGGCTCGCGAGGATCGAACAAGGCGATCAGCGGACCGGCATCAAGCAGGGCAATGCGCATCAGCGGCCGGCCTTTTTCATGCTTTTGCCGGGCTTGGCCTTGGCAGTTGGCGGGCGGGCGGGCGCCAAGGGCTGGGCGGCCAGCCAATCGGCCGTGCTTTGCTCGTGTTTGGCACGCAGCCTGGCCTTCAGGGCCGAGTCGCCAAGCGGCTCGGTAGGCACCGGGTAATCGGCATATTTTTCCTGCACTGCCAGGTAGAGCCGGTGGGCGTCCTTGCGGCCCAGGGCGCGTTCGACCGCGTCGATGATGAATTGCGACTTGGTCACGCCCTGCCGCTTGGCGGCTTGCTCTAGCTCTTTTTCAAGCAAGGGATCCATGCGAACAGAAACAGCCATTTTTCGCTCCGTGGGTTGTATTACAAAAATACTGTAACACTTGGCGGAATTTTCAGGCCATTTCCAAAGCCTGGCGGATCTGCTCCAGCACATCCTTGGCGCTGGCCGGGATGGGGGTGCCGGGGCCGTAAATGCCTTTGACGCCGGACTCGTACAGAAACTCATAGTCCTGGGCCGGGATCACACCGCCGACGAAGACAATGATGTCCTCCGCCCCCTGGGCCTTCAGCGCCGCGATGATGGCCGGCACCAGGGTCTTGTGGCCGGCCGCCAGCGTGGAGATGCCGACCGCATGCACATCGTTCTCGATCGCCTGGCGGGCGCATTCCTCGGGGGTCTGGAACAGCGGGCCGATGTCCACATCAAAGCCCAGATCGGCATAGGCCGTGGCCACCACCTTGGCGCCGCGGTCATGGCCGTCCTGGCCCAGCTTGGCCACCATCACGCGCGGGCGGCGCCCCTGGGCCGCGGCGAAATCGCGGATCTCTTGCTGCAGCTTGGCCCAGCCTTCGGCGGAATCGTAGGCGGCGGCATAGACGCCGCTGACCTTTTGCGTATCGGCGCGGTGGCGGCCAAAAGCCACTTCCAGCGCATCGCTGATCTCGCCCACGGTTGCGCGCAAGCGGGTGGCCTGAATGGCCAGATCGAGCAGATTGCCCTGGCCGGACTTGCCCGCCTCGGTCAAGGCCGCCAGGGCCGCCTGCACCGCTGCACCGTCACGCGTGGCGCGGATCTGCTTCAGGCGGGCGATCTGGCCCTCACGCACCTTGACGTTATCCACGTCCAGAATCTCGATCGGGTCTTCCTTGGCCAGCTTGTATTTGTTGACGCCGACGATCACGTCCTTGCCCGAGTCGATGCGGGCCTGCTTCTCGGCCGCGCTGGCCTCGATCTTGAGCTTGGCCCAGCCGGAATCGACCGCCTTGACCATGCCGCCCATGGCCTCCACCTCCTCGATGATGGCCCAGGCCTTGTCGGCCATGTCTTGCGTGAGCGACTCCATCATGTAGCTGCCGGCCCAGGGGTCGATCACATTCGTGATGTGGGTCTCTTCCTGGATGATGAGCTGGGTGTTGCGGGCGATGCGGGATGAGAACTCGGTGGGCAGGGCAATCGCCTCGTCCAGCGAATTGGTGTGCAGCGATTGCGTGCCGCCGAAGACGGCGGCCATGGCCTCGATGGTGGTTCTAACCACATTGTTATAGGGATCCTGCTCGGTCAGCGACCAGCCCGAGGTCTGGCTGTGCGTGCGCAGCATCAGGCTCTTGGGATTCTTGGCGTCGAAGCCCTTCATGATGCGGCACCAGAGCAGGCGGGCGGCCCGCATCTTGGCGATCTCCAGATAGAAGTTCATGCCCACGGCCCAGAAAAAGCTCAGGCGCCCGGCGAACTCATCCACATCCATGCCCTTGGCGATGGCGGTCTTCACATACTCCTTGCCATCGGCCAGGGTGAAGGCCAGCTCCAGCGCCTGGTTGGCGCCGGCCTCTTGCATGTGATAGCCCGAGATCGAGATCGAGTTGAACTTGGGCATGTGCTGCGCCGTGTACTCGATGATGTCGCCGATGATCTTCATCGACGGCTCGGGCGGGTAGATATAGGTGTTGCGGACCATGAACTCCTTGAGGATGTCGTTCTGGATGGTGCCGCTCAATTTGTCTTGCGAGACGCCCTGCTCCTCCGCCGCCACCACATAGCCGGCCAAGACCGGCAGCACGGCGCCATTCATCGTCATGGACACCGACACCTTGTCCAGCGGAATCTCGTTGAAAAGGATCTTCATATCCTCCACCGAGTCGATCGCCACGCCGGCCTTGCCCACATCGCCGGTGACGCGCGGGTGGTCGCTGTCATAACCGCGGTGGGTGGCCAGATCGAAAGCCACCGACACGCCCTGCCCGCCCGCGGCCAAGGCCTTGCGGTAGAAGGCATTGCTGTCCTCAGCGGTCGAGAAGCCCGCGTACTGGCGAATCGTCCAGGGCCGCACCGCATACATGGTGGCTTGCGGGCCGCGCAGATAGGGCGCAAAACCGGGCAAGGTGTCGGCATGGGGCAGATGCGCGGTATCGGCCGCGGTGTAAAGCGGCTTGACGATCAGGCCTTCGGGCGTGTGCCAATCCAGGGCCGATACATCCCCGCCCGGCGCCGACTTGGCGGCCGCCTTTTGCCATTGCTCAAGACTCACCGAGGGGAACTCGGCCACAGCCTTGGCCGGGGACGCTGGAGATGCGGGGATATTGGAATCAGACATGAAAGGCTCCGGTCGCCCGGCAAATACCGCCGAGCTATCATTCATAATTATAAATTCAATAATGACGTCACTCTGACACACCCCGGACAAGCCGTTCCGCCCGACACCCCGATGAGCAGCCCCGCCGCCAAAGCCAGCCTCGCCCCCCGCGCGCTTTACCAAGAAGTCGCGGAACGCCTGCGCATGCAGATCTTCAATCGCGAACTGGAGCCGGGCAGCTGGATCGACGAGCTAAAGATCTGCCAGGAACTGGGCATCAGCCGCACGCCCTTGCGCGAGGCCCTCAAGGTGCTGGCCGCCGAAGGCCTGGTAACGATGAAGGTCAGGCGCGGTGCCTATGTGACCGAGATGTCCGAGCAAGATGTGCGCGAAGCCTATCAACTGCTGGCCCTGCTGGAAAGCGACGCCGCCGCCCGGGTCTGCCACTTGGCCAGCGAGGCGCAGCTACAGGAATTGCAGGCTTTGCACCGTGATCTGGAAGCGCAAACCGACGAGCACGCCGCTTTTTTTGCCGCCAACGAACGTTTTCATCTGCGCCTGCTGGAGATCGAAGGCAATCGCTGGCGCCAGCAAATCGTCACCGATCTGCGCCGGGTGATGAAACTCAATCGCCATCACTCGCTGTTCAAGCTAGGGCGTTTGCAGGAATCACTCGGCGAGCACCGAACTTTGATGCAAGCCATTAGCGCGCGCCAATCCGATGAGGTTGAGCGTTTGATGCGGGCGCATTTCGAGAATGGCTTGGCGGCGGCAAGCCCTGGCAAATGATCAAGCCGGCACCGCCCTCACCACATACTGCAGCGGCAAGGCATCGCGCTCGGCGCCATCGGGGTCGCGGCCCTGGGCCATGGCCATGGCACGGATGGCGGGCAGCACCTTGTCGCGGCCGGGCTCGTTGAAGATGCGCGGCACACCGGCCTCAATGCGCCAGCCGGCGGCCTGGAACAGCTCGAACAAGGTCACACGGGTGAACCAGCGCAGGTGGGTGCGATCCAGCAATCCCGTGCCTTCATAACGGAACTCGCCCACGGCCAGGCGCGCCTGTATGCTCCAGTGCTGCACATTGGGCACGCTGGCCACGATACAGGCATGGGCAGGTGCAATCTTGCGGATGCGGCTGAGCACGCGCCAGGGGTCGCGCAGATGCTCCAGCACATCACCAAAGATCCAGCAGTCGCGGTCGGCGTAGTCGCGGTAGAGCGATTCATCGGCGCCCTCGATGTCCAGGCTGACCATGCCGTCGCAATGGCGGGCCGCCATCTCGGCGGCCAAAGGGTCCAGTTCCAGCCCCAGATAGTGGGCCGCGGGCCGGGTCGTCTTGAAGGCATGGGCCAGGGAGCCGGTGCTGCAGCCCACCTCGATCAAGGTCTTGGCCTGGGCGGGGATCAAGGCCAGCAGGTCGGGGTTAAAGCCCTGGGCCGGCGCGGACTGAGGCTTTTGCGCCTGGCGGGCCTGCACCTCGGCCATCCACTCTTCGAGGTGGTAGCCGCCGGTGGCGCTGCTGGTGCCCTTGCCGAAGTGGTCGATATAGACCTTGCGCGTACCCATCAGCACATCGTTCATGGCCCAATCCACCTTGCGCAGCAAGCCTGATTGGCCCGCATCGTGCAAGGCCAGCATGGGCGCCACCATGGGCGCACCATGCTTGACGGGACGCGGCCATTGCTGCATGACCTCGATATTGCACAGCATGCAGGGCGGGTGCAGATAGGGCACGGCACCGTAGCCGTAGGCGATGTCAAAACCCTCGCGGTTCACATGGGCCACGCCGCCGGCGCCATAGTCGCCGGGGCGCAAGGCCTCGTCCAGCGACTCGATGAAGCCGGCCTGCAGCACAGCAACGTCGGTGTCCATGAACAAGACCCGGCCCTGCAGACCCAGATGGTCGATGGCCCAGGCCATGCCCGGGCCATGGTGGATGTTGTAGCCCATGGCATGCAGCTCCACCCGCTCGAACTGGGCCACGACCTCGCGGATGCGCGGCAGATGCTGCTCGTCCGAACCGTCCACCACATGAACGGTGTTGGGATAGAAGCGCCGCAGCGAGCCGAGCAGGCCTTGCAGCAACTCAGGCGCGTTGTAGGAAACGGTGACGATAGGGATTTGGTGGATGCTCATGGCAGGCTTGGCTTAGGAATTGGGGGTTTGTCCAAGAACAACAGCGGGGTTACCCATCACCACCGAGTTGGGCGGGGCCTCAAAACCGGGGCGCAGCACGGCGCCCGCCCCCACCACACAGCCCGCACCGAGCTTGACGCCCTTGAGCAGGGTGACGCGCGAGCCGATAAAGACCTGGTTGCCGATCTCGACCGCGGCCGGCCGCGGGTCGGGCTGGCGGCGCCGCTCAAGCACAAGGTCATGCGAGTTGCTGTCCATCACATGCAGCTCGGGGCCAATCAGGCAGTCGGCGCCGAAGCGGATGCTGGCGCCTTCGGAGATCAGCACACAGCGGTTGTTGAACACCGTGCCGGGGCCGACCTCGATCAGGGAGTCGGGCGTGCGCGCCTCCACATAGCTGGCCCCATAGCTGCCCGGCGAACGCGGCACGCCGAACACGGCGGTGGCCGCCACCCGGATGCGGCCCTGACCCTTGAAATGCGTGGGCGTCAACAGATTGAGCAGACGCCGCGCACCCGCCACTTCGACGATTTCCAGGCGCTGGCGCTCCGAGACATGGAAGAAATACTGCACCAGCAGCATGCGGGTCCAGGCGTCCAGATCGAGCGGATTGCTGCGTGAGATCAGGCCCAGCAAACGTTCATAACGTCTTTGCATTTCAGTTGTCCATTCTGTGTTCACGGCACCCGCGACGCATGAAACTGAGTATTGCGGGCCGAGCGCTGGGCCGCTCCCGAGCCGGCCCGCGCTGGCGATGTGCTTGGCGGTCGATCCGCCAAGCATCGCCGTCCCCTCGGGGGACCGACCAGGCTCGCCCGCGTCCAGCGGGGCGAGATTGGGCGAGGGGCAGTTTCATCTCAGAAGCCCTGCTCGCGAAGGTAGTGGGCCCAGGCCTGCTCGAACGCCTGCACCGCCTGCGCGTCGCCCTCGGCCATGCGCGCCAGGATGACACAAAAGGGCTGCATATCGGCCTGACTGGCATAACGCTGCAGCAACGCGGGTGCGATGCCGGCATAGCATTGGCGCGCCTGTTCCTTGTTAAGTTTGCCGATACGCTCGCCGCCCACGGCCAGGGCCACATAACCCAGGTGCGCCGCCTTCATGAATTTGCCGAACAACTGAGACGAATTATTGTCGCCACCGGTACGGAAATAACCCAGGCGGTCTTGGATATAGGCCACCGGCGCCTGCGTGCTGGCGGCCAGGAAATAACCCAGATCCCACAGCCCCGCATAAGACACATCGGCGAAGCGGGGCTCAAACAGAAGCGGCAGGGTTTCGGCCCGCATCACGCAATTGGAAAACTCGCCCAGCCAGTTGGTACACAGAGGCACGGTGCTCATGAACAGCACCTCATCGCTGAGCGAGAGCATGCGCTCGCGCGAGGCCGCCACACCTGCCGGCAGGGGTTGCACGCCGATGGGCTGGCCTTGTTCATTGGCCGTCCAGCGCCCGCTGATGCTGCAGGAGAAGCGGCCCGAGGCATGGGCTTGCAGATGGCGCTCGTAGAAGTCCGGGAACATCACGTCGTCGTCCAGCAACAGGTGGACCAGCTCGGAGCCCCCGCCCCACAGTCGCGCCAGATGTTTGAAGTTCTCATACGCCCCTTTGCGCGGGCCGGCATAAACCTCGATGGGCAGTTGCTGGCGCACCGCGCGCAAGGCCTCGCTGTCGAGCAAGGCGGTGTAGGCGCCGTCAGGGCTGTCGTCCGAGAACACGATGCGGTTGCTGGGCCGCGTCTGGCGCTGCAAGGAAACCAGCAACTCGACGATGTACTTGGTTTTGTAGGCCGGGATGAGAGTGGTGATTTTCATGCGTGCGGGCGCTGCTGCCGATTGGGCTCGTGAAGGGATTAGAGGGCTTGCCGCAATGGCTCAAGCGATGAATAGGCCTCACTAACTCAAGTTTTTGCCGGGATTGCCGAACAGGGCCCGCCCTAGCATCCCCACAACTTGCCTTCGGCACTGTGCCCCGCAGCCTGACTGCCACGGGAATTGTGCCAATGCAATCTCAAGTTACGGGCTGGTGGGCCGAAATCCCGACAGAACCGACAACTACGTTTTCCATGCAACTTGCCCATCGCGCGGTCGCAATAGCTGCTCCTCAGGGATCGCTCTTACATCGCGTATTGCCCAGGCAAGCCCAACATCACCACGGCTTGGGCCTGAGTGACCGAGCAATCCAACAGTGAGTCAAACATGGCATCTCTCATCACCAATCTGCCCAGCCAACAAATCGCCTTGCTGTCCACCGCCACCCTGGCGGGGCTGACCACCGAGGACTGGGCCGCATTCAACTCGGACCAGATTGCCGCCCTGAGCACCTCGCAGGTCGCCAGCCTGGGCACGTTTGCCATTCACTCACTGTCCAGCCAGCAACTCTCATTCTTCGAGACCAATGATTTGCGCGCGCTCAGCACGACCGCCCTGCGCGCGCTCGACACCGACCAGCTCGGCGCCCTCAGCTCCGACCAGATCGGCAGCCTGCGCACCCAGCAGATCGCGGCCCTGACCACCGCCCAGGTGCGCGGCCTCGCCAGCGATGACCTCAACGCCCTGGGCACCGACCAGTTCAAGGCCCTCACGACGGCCCAGATCGCCGCCCTGACGAGCACCCAGGTCAACACCTTGGAAAGCGACGACCTGCGCAGCCTCTCCAGCAGCCAGGTGCGTGCCCTGGGCTCCGAGCAGATTGCCGCGCTCTCCACCGACAATATCCAGGCCCTGCGCAGCGAGCAGGTGGCCACCCTCGGCACCGCGCAGATCAGGGGTTTGACCACCGACCAGATGGCAGCCATGCAGACCGAGGATGTGCGCGCCCTGGGCAGCGCACAGATCCAGAGCCTCTCCAGCAACCAGCTCGGCGCGATGGGCTCCGACCAATTCGCCGGCCTGACGACCAGCCAGGTCGCCGCCCTCAGCACCAGCCAGATTCGCAGCCTCAGCAGCGAGGACCTCAACGCCCTGGGAACCGACCAGTTCAAGGCCCTCTCCACGGCCCAGGTTGGCGCGCTCAGCACCATCCAGGTTTCGACACTGGAAAGCGACGATCTGCGCACCCTGGGCACGGCCCAGATACGCGCACTGGGCTCCGAGCACATCGCCGCCCTCAGCACCGACAACGTCCAGGCCTTGCGCAGCGAACAGCTGGGCGCCCTGACCACCGCCCAACCCAAGGGCCTGACGACCGACCAGATGGTGGCCTTGCAGACCGATGATCTGCGCGCCCTGGGCACGGCCCAGATCGCCGGCCTCTCCAGCAATCAGCTGGGCGCGCTGGGCTCCGACCAGTTCGCCGCCCTGACGACCACCCAGGTCGCCGCGCTCACCACGGCCCAGATCCGCAGCCTCAGCAGCGAGGATCTCAACGCCCTGGGCACCGACCAGTTCAAGGCCTTGAACTCGGCCCAGATCGGCGCGCTCGCGAGCGCCCAGGCTGCCACCTTGGAAAGCGATGACTTGCGGGCCCTGGGCACCCTGCAGATCCGCTCGCTGAACTCGGACCACATCGCCGCCCTCAGCACCGACAACGTCCAGGCCCTGCGCTCCGAGCAGGTCGGCGCCCTCACGACCGCCCAGATCAAGGGCCTGAGCACCGACCAGATGGTGGCCTTGCAGACCGATGATCTGCGCGCCCTGGGCACAGCCCAGGTCGCCGGCCTCTCCAGCAACCAGCTGGGCGCCATGGGTTCCGACCAATTCGCCGCCCTGCGCACCGAGCAGGCCGCCGCGCTGACGACCGCCCAGCTGCGCAGCCTCGCCAGCGAGGATCTCAACGCCCTGGGCACGGCCCAGTTCAAGGCCCTCTCCACGGCCCAGATCGCTGCCCTCGGCACGGCCCAGCTCGCCACGCTGGAAAGCGACGACCTGCGCACCCTCAGCACGGCCCAGTTGCGCGCCCTGGGTTCGGACCAGATCGCCGCCCTCTCCACCGACAATATCCAGGCCCTGCGCACGGAGCAGGCCGGTGCCCTCTCGACGGCCCAGCTCAAAGGCCTGAGCACCGACCAGATGGTGGCCCTGGATACCGACGATTTGCGCGCCCTCGGCAGCGCCCAGCTCAATAGCCTCTCCAGCAACCAGCTCGGCGCCCTGGGCTCGGCACAGTTCGCCGCCCTGACGACGAGCCAAGTGTCCACCCTCAGCACGGCCCAGCTGCGCAGCCTCGCCAGCGACGACCTCAATGCCCTGGGCACCGACCAGTTCAAGGCCCTGTCCACGGCCCAGATCGCTGCCCTCGGCAGCGCCCAGGTGGCCACGCTGGAAAGCGACGATGTGCGCGCCCTCGCCAGCCAACAGATCCGCGCCCTGGGCAGCGACCAAGTGGCCGCCCTCAGCACCGACAATATCCAGGCCTTGAAGAGCGAGCAGTTCGCCGCCCTGGCCAGCGCCCAGCTCAAAGGCCTGACGACCGACCAGATGGTGGCCTTGCAAACCGATGATCTGCGCGCCCTGGGCACGGCCCAGATCGCCGGCCTCTCCAGCAACCAGCTGGGCGCCATGGGCTCCGACCAGTTCGCCGCCCTGACGACAACGCAAGTCGCCGCGCTCACCACGAGCCAGGTCCGCAGCCTCGCCAGCGACGACCTCAATGCCCTGGGCACCGACCAGTTCAAGACCCTGGGCACGGCCCAGATCGCCGCGCTGAGCACGGCCCAGGTCGCCACGCTGGAAAGCGACGACCTGCGCACCCTGGGCAGCAACCAGATCCGCACCCTGGGCTCCGAGCACATCGCCGCCCTGACG
>NZ_JACHLP010000005.1:0-94231 GCF_014204525.1 Roseateles oligotrophus | reverse complement strand
GGCACCGACCAGTTCAAGGCCCTCAGCACGGCCCAGGTCGCGGCCCTGACGACGGCCCAGCTCGCCACGCTGGAGAGCGACGACCTGCGCACCCTCGGCAGCAGTCAGTTGCGCACCCTCAGCAGCGCGCATCTGGCCGCCCTCTCGACCGACAATATCCAGGCGCTCAGAAGCGAGCAGGTGGGCGCCCTCACGACCGCCCAGATCAGCGGCCTGACGACCGACCAGATGGTGGCCCTGCAGAGCGACGATTTGCGCGCCCTGGGCTCGGCCCAGATCCAGGCCCTGACGACCAACCAGCTCGCTGCCCTCTCCACCGAACACATGGCTGCGCTGCGCACCGAGCAGGTGGCCGCCCTCTCCAGCAACCAGATCCGCAGCCTTGCCAGCGATGACCTCAACGCCCTGGGCACCGACCAGTTCAAGGCCCTGGGCACGGCCCAGATCGGCGCGCTGACGACCGCCCAGGTGGCCACGCTGGAAAGCGATGACTTGCGCACCCTCTCCAGCAACCAGCTGCGCAGCCTGGGCTCAGCCCAGTTCACCGCCCTCAGCACCGACAATATCCAGGCCTTGCGCAGCGAGCAGGTCGCCGCCCTGACGACGGCACAGCTCAAGGGCTTGAGCACCGACCAGATGGTGGCCCTGCAGACCGATGACTTGCGTGCCCTGGGCTCGGCGCAGATCCAGAGCCTCAGCACCGACCAGCTCGGCGCCATGGGCTCCGATCAATTCGCCGCCCTACGCACCGATCAGGTCGCGGCTCTCAGCAGCAACCAACTCCGCAGCCTGAGCAGCGACGACCTCAATGCCCTGACGACCGACCAGTTCAAGACCCTCTCCACCGCCCAGGTGGCCGCCCTCACGACGGCCCAGGTCGCCACGCTGGAGAGCGATGACTTGCGCACCCTGGCCAGCGGACAAATCCGCGCCCTGGGCAGCGAAGACCTCGCCGCCCTCAGCACCGACAACATCCAGGCCCTGAAGAGCGAGCAGTTCGGCGCCCTCACGACAGCGCAGATCAAGGCCTTGAGCACCGACCAGATGGTGGCCTTGCAGACCGACGATCTGCGCGCCCTGGGCACGGCCCAGATTGCGGCCCTCTCCAGCAACCAGTTGGGCGCCATGGGCTCCGACCAGTTCGCCGCGCTGACGACAGGCCAGGTCGGCGCCTTGACCACGGCCCAGGTCCGCAGCCTCAGCAGCGAGGACCTCAACGCCCTGGGCACCGACCAGTTCAAGGCCCTCACCACGGCCCAGGTTGCCGCGCTGACCACCGCCCAGGTCGCCACGCTGGAAAGCGACGACCTGCGCACCCTCAGCAGCGCCGCCCTGCGCACCCTGGGCTCCGAGCACATCGCCGCCCTGACGACCGACAACTTCCAGGCTCTGAAGAGCGAGCAGATGGGCGCCCTCACGACCGCCCAGATCAAGGGTCTGAGCACCGACCAGATGGTGGCCCTGCAGACCGAGGATCTGCGCGCCCTGGGCACGGCGCAAATCCAAGGCCTGTCCAGCAACCAGCTGGGCGCCATGGGCTCCGACCAGTTCGCCGCGCTGACGACGGCGCAAGTCGCCGCACTCACGACGGCCCAGGTCCGCAGCCTGGCCAGCGATGACCTTAATGCCCTGGGCACCGACCAGTTCAAGGCCTTGAACACCGCCCACATCGCCGCCCTCAGCAGCGCCCAGGTGGCCACGCTGGAAAGCGACGACCTACGCACCCTCTCCAGCAACCAGATCCGCGCGCTCGGCTCCGAGCAGATGGCCGCCCTCAGCACCGACAACATCCAGGCACTGAAGAGCGAGCAGGTCGCTGCCCTGGGAACCGCCCAGATCAAGGGTTTGACGACCGACCAGATGGTGGCCTTGCAGACCGAGGACCTGCGTGCCCTGGGCACGGCGCAAATCCAGGGTCTCTCCAGCAACCAGCTGGGTGCCATGGGCTCCGACCAGTTCGCCGCGCTGACGACCGCCCAGGTCGCCGCCCTGAGCACGACCCAACTGGGCAGCCTGAGCAGCGACGATCTCAATGCCCTGACGACGGACCAGTTCAAGATCCTCTCCACGGCCCAGATCGCCACCCTCACCACCGCCCAGGCCACCACACTGGAGAGCGACGACCTGCGCAGCCTCTCCAGCAACCAGATCCGCGCCCTGAGCACCCAGGACATGGCCGCACTCAGCACCGACAATATCCAGGCGCTGAAGAGCGAACAGGTCGGCGCCCTCACGACGGCGCAGATCAAGGCCTTGACGACCGACCAGATGGTGGCCTTGCAGACCGAGGACCTGCGCGCCCTGGGCACGGCCCAGATTGCGGCCCTCTCCAGCAACCAGCTGGGCGCCATGGGCTCAGACCAGTTCGCCGCCCTGACGACAAGCCAGGTCGCCGCCCTGACGACGGCCCAGCTGCGCAGCCTCTCCAGCGACGACCTCAACGCCCTGGGCACCGACCAGTTCAAGGCCCTCACCACGGCCCAGGTCACGGCTCTGACGACGTCCCAAGCGGCCACGCTGGAAAGCGATGACTTGCGCAGCCTCGCCAGCAGCCAGCTGCGCGCCCTCGGCTCCGAGCATATTGCCGCGCTCAGCACCGACAACATCCAGGCCTTGCGCAGCGAGCAACTGGCCGCCTTCGGCACGACCCAGCTCAAGGGCCTGGGCAGCGACCAGATGGCCGCCCTGCAGACCGATGATTTGCGCGCCCTGGGCTCGGCACAAATCGTCGCGCTCTCCAGCAGCCAGCTCGCCGCCATGGGCTCCGACCAGTTCGCCGCCCTGCGCACCGACCAGGTCACGGCCCTGAGCAGCAGCCAGCTGCGCAGCCTTGGCAGCGACGACCTCAATGCCCTGGGCAGCGACCAGTTCAAGTCCATGGGCACGGCCCAGATCGCCGCGCTGACCACGGCCCAGTTCGCCACGCTGGAAAGCGACGATTTGCGTGCCCTCACCAGCAACCAGCTGCGCGCCCTGGGCTCCGAGCAGGTGGCCGCCCTCAGCACCGACAATATCCAGGCCCTGAGAAGCGAGCAGCTGGGCGCCTTTGGCACGGCCGAGGTGAAGGGCTTGACGACGCAGCAGATGTCGGTGCTGGAAACCGATGATTTGCGCGCCCTGGGCACGACCGAGCTGCGCTCGCTCAGCACCGATCAATTGGCCGCCCTGGGCTCCGACCAGCTCGCCGCCCTGACGACGGGCCAGGTCAACGCCCTGACGACGAGCCAGATCCGCAGCCTCTCCAGCGAAGACCTCAACGCCCTGGGCACCGACCAGCTCAAGGCCCTCTCGACGGCGCAGATCGCCGCCATCAGCAGCAGCGATATCGCCACGCTGGAAAGCGACGATTTGCGCGCCCTCAGCAGCACCCAGCTGCGCGCCTTCGGCAGCGAGCAGATCAATGCCCTGTCTACCGACAGCATGCAAGCCCTGGGCACGGCGCAAGTGGCGGCCCTGAGCACGGCCCAGATCCACACGCTGAGCAGCAACCAGATCCATGCGCTGACGACCGACGCCATCCAGGCCCTGGATACCCAGCAATTCGCCACCCTCAGCTCCAACCAGCTGGCGGGCCTGAGCACCGACCACATCCAGGCCATCCAGACCCAGGACCTGGCGGCCCTCACCACCGCCTCCATCCACGGCCTGACGACCGACCATATCCAGGCCCTGCTGACCCAGCAGATCGCCGGGCTGGAGACCCAGGATCTGGCGGCCATGAGCATGGATCAGGCCCTGGCCTTCAGCACGGCGCAAACCGGTGCCATGAATGCGGGCCAGCTCAACGCCTTGATCGCCGCCTCGCCCATCATGCTGGACCTGGACGGCAACGGCATCCAGACCCTGGCCGCCAAGGACGGCGTCAACTTCGACCTCAACGGCACCGGTTCGACCCAGAAATGGGGTTGGGCCGGCGGCGGCGACGGCCTGCTGGTGATGGATCGCAACCACGACGGCATCATCAACAGCGGCAAGGAGTTGTTCGGCTCGGCCACCGTGCTGGGCAACGGTCACCGCGCGGCGGACGGCTTCCAGGCCATGGCCGCCGAGGACAGCAACCACGATGGCAAGCTCAGTGCGCAGGACGCGCACTTCAAGGACCTGCGCGTCTGGGTCGATGGCAACCACGACGGCAAGACCGATGCCGGCGAGCTCAAGACCCTGGACGAACTGGGCATTACCGAGCTGAACCTGCAGGCCAGCCGCGGCACGGCGCTGGACAACGGCAATCTGCTGGGCCTGGTGTCGGACTACAAGACCAGTGACGGCGCCACCCACAATATGACCGATGTCTGGTTCACCCAGGACCGCAGCGCCGCTGAGCCCCAGGTGTCCATCGCTGATGTGCTGGCCGCGCCCGCCGAGCATCTGCTGGGCCCGGTGGACAAGGCCGCAGCACCGCTCGCCGCAGAGACCAGCAGTAGCCACCACCTGCTGATCAAGCCCCGCAACCCGGACGATGAAGACAACCGTCTGAACCCGCTGATCTGACGCAGCTCACCGAGAGCGCGTGACCCTTGCGGTCACGCGCTCTCTCTCGTCTATGCTGACGCCATGACTGATCCCCATATCCATCCCAGCGCCGATGTGCAAAGCCAGAGCATCGGCGCCGATACCCGCATCTGGCAGTTCTGCGTCGTGCTGGCCGGCGCGCGCATCGGCCGCGATTGCAATATCAACGCGCAATGTTTCATCGAGAACGACGTGGTGCTGGGCGACCGGGTGACGGTCAAATGCGGCGTTCAGTTATGGGACGGCCTGCGGGTGGAAGACGATGTCTTCATCGGCCCCAACGTCAGCTTTGCCAATGACAAATACCCGCGCTCCAAGCAATACCCCGAGGCCTTCCAGAGCACCCATCTCGGGCGCGGCGCCTCGATAGGCGCGAACGCCACCATCCTGGGCGGCGTGAGCATAGGCGCGGGCGCCATGATAGGCGCGGGCAGCGTGGTGACCCGCGATGTACCGGCGGGCGAGCTGTGGCTGGGCAACCCGGCGCGTTCGCGCGGGCCGGTGCCTGGGCCCTGAACCCTAAACCGAAGCCTTGACGGCAGCGATGACGCGGGCCACCTGGGCCTCGCTCATACCCGGCCACAGGGGCAGGCTCAGTACCTCGCGATGCATGGCCTCGGCCACCGGGAAGTCCCCCGCCGCATGGCCCAGCTCCGCATAAGCGGGCTGCAGATGCGGGGGCACCGGGTAGTGGATCAGGGTGCCGACTCCCAAGGCAGCCAACCTGGCCTGCAAGGCATCGCGCCCGGGGTGGCGGATCACGAACAGATGCCAGGCCGGGTCGGCCCAGGTGGGCACCTGGGGCAACACCAGATCGGCGCCCGCAAGCCCATCCAGCAACTGAGCCGCGATAACGCGGCGCTGGGCGGTGGCGGCCTCCAGATGGGGCAGCTTGGCGCTCAGCACGGCGGCCTGGATCTCGTCCAGCCGCGAGTTGAAGCCCTTGACCTCGTTGTGATACTTGATGCGCGAGCCGTAATTGCGCAAGACCTTGACGCGCTCCAGCAAGGCCGCATCGCCGCCGCTGACCGCCCCGCCGTCGCCCATGGCACCCAGATTCTTGCCGGGATAGAAGCTCCAGGCCGACAGGTCCGCCAGACCCCCGACCGCCCTGCCCTTGTAACGCGCCCCATGGGCTTGGGCGCAATCGTCCAGCACGGCCAGGCCATGCTGGCGGGCCACGGCGTGGATGGCATCCATATCGGCCGGCTGGCCGTAGAGATGGACGGGTAGCACGACCTTGGTGCGCGGGGTGATGGCAGCCTGGATACGGGTGGCGTCGAGATTGAAGCTCAGCGCATCGGGCTCCACCGGCACCGGCGTGGCCCCGCATTGGCTGACGGCCAGCCAGGTGGCGATATAGGTGTTGGAGGGCACGATGACCTCGTCTCCCGGCCCCACGCCCAGGGCCAAAAGGCCTAAGTGCAGGGCATCCAGCCCATTGGCGACCCCGGCCGCATGGGCCGTGCCGCAATGGAGCGCCCAAGCGGCTTCAAACGCGGCCAACTCCTGGCCCAGCAGAAACCAGCCGCTGCCGGCCACCCGCAGCAAGGCCGCGTCGATGGCGCTCTGGGCGACCTGGTAGCCGGGTTGCAGATCGAGGAAAGGGATGGGCTCAAGCATGATCGCGGGCGCGCACGGCGCTCAAAAAGTCGTCGTAATTGCGGATGTAGTCCTCGGCCTCGTAGCAATGCGAGGCCAGCACCAGCAGCACGGCATCGGCCGAGAACTGGTACTGGATGCCCCAGACCCAAGGCGGGATGTGCAGGCCCACGCGGGCGCTGTCCAAGCGGATCTGGTCGCGCGCGCGGCCATCGTCCAGCACCACGCTGAGCGAGCCCTTGACGCAAACCAGGAACTGATGGCAGGCCTTGTGCGCATGCTCGCCTCTGACCTCCAGGCTGGGCACGTCATAAACCATGAAGAAGCGCTTGGGATCAAAAGGCAGGTGGGCGCCGATCTCGCCAAACGAGAGCGCGCCGCGCAAGTCCACGATCTTGGGCAAGGCATGCAGGCGGGCGCCGCGCGCATGCAGCGCGGGCAGGGACTCGGCCTGCGCGGCCGGGATGGCGGCGCTGCGGGAAGCATCCGCAGGTGCATCCACATAACCCGTGATGTAAGCCGGGTTGCCGGCCACGATGGCATTGGGCGGCACATCGCGGGTGACCACCGCGCCGTCGCTGACCCAGGCCGCCGCGCCGATGGTGAGACCGGGCCGGATGGTGGCCCCCGAGCCTATGCTGGCGCCCGCGCGGATGCGGGTCTGCAAGGTCTGGACGGGCGGCTGCTTGCTGCGCGGCAGGGGGTCGTTGGCGAAGGTGACGTTGGGGCCGATGAAGACATCGTCTTCCACCCGCAGCCCGTCCCATAACTGCACGCCGCATTTGACCGTGACCCGATCACCGATCAGCACATCGTTCTCGATGAAGACATGGTCGCAGATATTGGCCTCGCGGCCGATGCGCGCCCCCGGCAGCACATGGGCAAAGGCCCAGATGCGGCTGCCGGCGCCGATGTGCGGACTCTCCACCAGGGCATGTGAATGGATGAAAACCTCTTGCTCTGCTAACCCGCTGCTCACCATGACTGTCCTTGATTCATCACTGCAAAGGTGTCAATACGCCACGGCCCAGGGACCACAGCAAGGCCACCGACTGCTGGCCATCGACCAGGGCATTGACCTGGGCGACCCGCAGCGAATAGTAGTCGGCCTCGGCCCCCATCACGTCGAACAGCGAACGCCGGCCCAGCTGGGCCCATTGCTGCAGGGTCGAGGCACGCACACGCTCGCTATTGCGCAGGGTCTCGACGATGAGCCGGGCTCGCTCGAAGGAGGAGGTGGCCGCCTCATGCATGTCCAGCATGCGGTAGCGGCGCACTTCCAACTGCTCGTCGCGCTGCAAACGGGCCGCCTCGGAGCGCAGGCGGGCGGCAGAAATGCTGTGGTCCGAACCCGCGTTGTACAGCGGCATGTTCAGGCTCACCCCCGCCACCCACTCGCCGCTGCGCCGGGTATCACCGGCCTGGTGGATGGCGCTGGCCGTGCTGCCCAGCAGCAGGCTGACCTGGGGCTTGTAGGCCGCCGCCACCGAGGCGGCATAACTGCTTTGGGCCCGGGCCTGGGCGTCCAGCGCGACGATGTCGGGCGCCTGCTCGGCGTCCCGCTGCATCTCGCTCAATTCGGGCACCTGGGTCAGCAGTGCGCCATAGCTGGCACCGGGCGGCAAATCATCCCCCACCAGGCGGCGCAAGCGCCCTTCCACCTGGCGCAGCGTGCTGAGCGTCTGCAGCAGGGCCAGCTCGGCCTGCTGCTGGGTCTTTTGCGCCTGCACCAATTCGCTGGCACGGCCGCGGTCGGCCTTGACGATGGTGCCCAGGGCCTCGACCAGGCAGCGCATCTTGCCCACATACTGCACATAAACCTTGGCCTGCAACTGATAACGGCCTCGGTCCATGGACAGGGAGACGGTCTGCAACACCAGTTGCTGCTCGGTGCTGAGCAGCCCTAAGCGCGCGCCCTCGGCCAGTTGGGCGCGCCAGTTGGCCAGTTGGACGTTGCGGCCGGCGTCGAAGATGGGCGCGCTGACGCTCAGGTTGACGCTGGCCTTGGGGCCGCTTTGCAAGGGGTAGTCCTGAGTCTTGCTGCCCGCGTGGACCAGGCTGCCGCCCAGATTGAGCTGGGGCAGGCGGGCCGCCTTGGCCTCCTCCCAATCCGCACGCGCCGCCTGCGCCAGCAAATTCGCCGCGCCCAGGGCCTGGCTGCGCTGCAAGGCCTGCTGCGCCAGCTCCTGCAATTGCTGCCTGGGGTCGGCCGTGCCGGGCTCCAGGGCGCGCAGCTGGGCCAGGGCTGCGGGGGGCAGCTTGTCGCCCTCGCCGCAGCTGCCGGGCACGGGCAGGGTTTCGGCATCGACGGGCGCGGGCGCAACGGCCGCTGCGGGGGCTGCGGGGGCTGCGGGCAGCTTGCCGGGTGCCGCCCCGGCCAGGCCCTGGGCCAGAACCATCGCCATGCCCAGGGCACGCTGCGGCCAATGAGTGAGAGGGGATTTCATGCCCTCTACTTCATCACAGCGCGAGGCCTGGCAAGCGCCAAACAAAAGGCCACAAACCGGCCCAATTGCCCCGCTCAACGCTCCTGCAAAGCCTCCCGGCTCTTCAGCATGGGGCGCAGCAAAAAGCTCAGCACCGAGCGCTCGCCGGTCCGGATCTCCACCGAGGCCGACATGCCAGGAATGACTTGCAGCGCCTTGCCCTGGTAGCGCAAGGTGTTGCCCTCGGCGCGGATCAGGGCGCGGTAGTAGCGGCCCTCACCGCTCTTGGCATCCGCCTCGCCCAGGGCGTCGGGGCTGATGTATTCGACCTTGCCGCTCAGGCCGCCGAAGACGTTGTAGTCAAAGCCGCCCAGCTTGATGCGGGCAGTCTGGCCCACGTGCAGATAACCCACTTCAGAGGGCTTGATGCGCGTCTCCACCAGCACCGCATCGGTCAGCGGCACGATCTCCATGATGGGAGCGCCGGTGGTGATGACGCCGCCCAGGGTGTTGGCGCGGATGTTCTTGACCAGGCCGCGCACCGGCGAGCTGAGCACCGTGCGGGTCAGCGCGTCCTGGCGCACCACCATCTGCTCCTGCTGCTGGGCCAACTCGTTACGCAGCTTGACCAACTCCGAACTGGCCTCCTGGCGGAAGCGGGCGATGCGCTCGCTGCGCTGCAATTGCAGCTCGTTGACCTGGCGGGTCAGGCGCATCACCTCCACATCGGACAGCAAGCCCTTGGCCGCCATGGTCTGGGCCATCTTGAGTTCACGCCCCAGCAGGGCGGCGCTGCGACCGATGCTGGCCACGCCCTCGTCCAGCAGGCGCTGGCGGGCCTCGAAGGCCTCACGCTCGGTCGCCATCAAATCCTCATGCTCCCGCAGCTCGGGCGGCGTCTGCATGGGCTTGCCCAGGGACTCGGCCGTCAGCCGGGCGATGCCGGCCAGCAAGGCCAGGCGCTTGACCTGGCCCTCGTTCTGCTGCGCCTCCACCCGGGTCGGGTCCAGCCGCGCCAGCACCTGGCCCTGGCTGACCTGCTCGCCCTCGCGCACCAGCAGTTCGCGCAAGATGCCCACCTCGGCGCTGGCGATGACTTGCTCGCGCCCGTCCGGCACGATGCGGCCCTCGCTGCGGCTGACCTGATCGACCTGGGCCAGCCCGGCCCAGACCACCGCCACCACCAGGGCGGCCAGCAGCAGGTAGAGCACCCAGGTCACGCGCGGCAGGGGTTCGTCCACCTGGGCGGCCGCCAGGGCGCTCATGAACATGCCTTCGTCGCGCACGGTTTGGCCCGCGCTCATACCGAGGCCTGTCTTTGCACAGGCTGGGAGGATGGATGCATGTGCAGATTGGATTCGGAGTTAGCCGCTTGATTCGATGCAGGTGCCGGACGCACGCCCGACAAGGCGGCCAGCACCTGGTCGCGCGGGCCGTCCATCACCAGACGGCCGCTGTCCATCACGGCGATGCGCTGCACCAGCTCCAGCACGGCCGGCCGGTGCGTCACCATCACCAGCGTGCAATCACCGGCTGCGTCGCGCAATTGACGCAGAAACGCCACCTCGGACTGCGCGTCCATGGAGCTGGTGGGCTCGTCCATCAGCAGCACTTGCGGCTTGGTGACCAGGCTGCGCGCCAGCGCCACCAGCTGCCGCTGGCCGCCGGAGAGCAAGGCCCCCATCTCGCCCACCGGCAAATCCCAGCCCAGCGGGTGGTTGGCAATCACCCGGTCCAGGCCGGTCAGCCGGGCCACATCGACCAGGCGGGCCGCGTCCACATGGGCCCGCCCCATCAAGACGTTGTCTCGGAGCGTGCCGTGGAAGAGCCGCGGCTCTTGCGAGACAAAGCCCACGCGGGCGCGGAACTCGGCCGGGTCCACCTGGCGCAGGTCGATGCCGTCCACCTCCACCATGCCCTCGGTGGGCTGGTAGAGGCCGGCCAGCAGACGCAGCACCGTGGACTTGCCGCTGCCGATGCGGCCCAGCACGGCCACGCGCTCGCCCGCCCGCAGGCGCAGGTTCACGCCCCGCAAGACCTTGGGCGCGGCCGCCCCGCCTTGCGTGGGATAGGCAAAGCCCACATCCAGCAAGGCCATGCCGCCGCTGACGTTCTTGAGCGGCACATAGTTGCGATCCGCCGTGCGTTCGGTGGGCTTGGCCATCAGCTCGTTGAGCGAGAGCAGCGCCGCGCGCGCACCCTGGTAGCGCGAGGCCAGGCTGACGACGCTGCCCAGCGGCGCAATGGCCCGGCCGGCAAACATCACCGCGCCGATCAGCGAACCGGCCGTGACCTGGCCGGCCTCGATCAGATACACCCCCCAGACCAGCATCACCAGCGTGATGGCCTGCTGCAGGGTGGAAGAAATATTGCTGCTCCAGCTGTGCAGGCTGCGGGTGCGCATGCCGGACTCGGCCGCCATCGCGCTGCTGGCCTCGTAGCGGCGCAGGAAGCGGCCTTCGGCGCCCGAGGTCTTCAAGTCCTCCAGCCCCTCCACCGCCTCCACCAGCGTGCCCTGCAGATCGGCCATCTCGCCCATATTGGCGCGCACGGCCCGGCGCATCTGGCCCTGCATGGCCCAGCTCAGGCCCAGGATCAGCGGAATGGCCAATACCAGCACCCAGCCCAGCGGCCCGCCGACGATGAAGGCCATGGCCACGAAGAGCACGATGAAGGGCAGATCCGAGGCCACCGACATGCTGGCCGAGGCAAAGAAGTCGCGCACCACCTCGACCTGGGCCAGGGTGTGGGCGTAGGAGCCGGCCGAAGCGGGCTTGTGCTCCATGCGCACGCCCAGGGTCTGGCGGAACAGCTTGGCGCCGATGATGAGGTCGGCCTTGCGGCCGGCGATGTCGATCAGGTGGGCGCGCAATTGCCGGGCAAACAGGTCGAACAGCAAGGCCAGGGTGGCGCCGATGGCCAGGGTCCACAGCGTCACAAAGCTCTGGTTGGGAATGACCTTGTCGTAGATCACCATGGTGACCAGACCCGACACCATCATCAAGACATTGCTCAGCAGGGCCGCCACCATGGCCGCGCGGTAATAGGGAATGAAGCGCTTGAGCGTGCCCCACAGCCAGTGGCTGCCCTCCGCCCGCAGCAGGGGTTCGGCGCGGCTCTCGCTGCTGCCGGCCTGGGCCGCCTCGGGCAGGGTGGCCAGCAACACAAAGCCGCTGAACTCCGCCTCCAGCTCGGCAGTCGTGGCCAGGCAGACATTCGCATCCGCCCCCGGGAACACCACCTCGTAACTGTGCAGCCCAGCGCCCTCGCCGGCCTTGCGGCGCACCAGCACGCAGGCGTCGCCGCCCTTGAGCAGCAGCACAACGGGGAATAACAGGGGGTTGATCTCGTCGATGGGTTTGCGCAGCAGGCCGGCGTTGTAGCCGGCCTCGCGCATCACCCGCAAGGCCTGGTCGGGCGACAAAACCCCTTCCACCGGCATGCCGGCGCACAGCGACTCGGTCGAGCGCGCCCGCCCATGGTGGCGGGTCAGCCAGGCCAGGGCCTGCAGCAAGGGGTCGCCCAGAGCGGGCTCGTCCGCCGCCGGCGCGGCCTGGTCCACCGGCTCGGGCGCAGTGGCCAGGCGCAGGGTGGGGCCGGCGCTGGGCGCCTCGTCACCAAAAAATGAATCCCGTCGTGATTGCACGCCAGCCCCGTGTCAAAAATCAACCATCAAACCGCATCCCTGGCCCGCTGTGCCATGGCCAGGCGCTCGAACTCGCTCTCCATGGCCTTGACGATGGCCGGCATGTCAAACAGGGCGGACCCACGCCCCTGCTCGGCCAGATAGCGTTTGTAAGAGGCAGCCCGGGCCGGGTTGCGGCCGATCTGCACGGCCAGGCGCTCGTACTCGGCCAGGCTGTGGGTAATCAGGTCCGGCAGGCCCACGGCGCTCAGCAAGCTGCCGGCCATGCGCGAGATATAGCTGCGCCCGGCCCGGGTCAGGATGGGCGTGCCCATCCACAAGCAGTCGCTGGCCGTGGTGCCGGCGTTGTAGGGGAAGGTGTCGAGGAAGAGATCGGCCAGCGCAAAACGGGCCAGGTAGTCGGGCGGCAAGGCGCGCGGCGCAAACACCAAACGCCCGGCCTCCACACCATGTGCGGCCGCCACGCGCAGCATATTGGCCTGCGCCCACTCGTTGTCCGCCAGCAGCCACAGCACGCTGCCGGGCACCTGCACCAGCACCCGCATCCAGCTGGCAAACATCTCTTCGCTGAACTTGTGGTTGTTGTTGAAGGAGCAGAAGACAAAGCCTTCTTCCGGCAGGCCGCAAGCCTGCCGCGTCGGCATGGCGCCGGCCACGCGCTGGCGGTCGCTGACCTGGTAGCAATGCGGCAGGTAGATGGGTTTTTCGCTGCAATAGGGCAGATATTCGGGCGGCATCACAAAGCGGTCCGCCAGCATCCAGTCCACCCCCGGCACGGCTGAGGTGGCCGGCAAGCCCAGATAGCTGACCTGGATGGGCGCGGCGCGGTAGGTCAGGATATTGGGGCGGGCGCCGCTGGTCAGGCCTTGCAGATCGACCAGGATGTCGATGCCGGCCTCGGCGATCAGGCGGGCCGCCGTGTGGTCGTCCACGCCCTTGAGGCGCACATGGTGGTCCATGGCCTGCAGGATGCGCGCCCGCAAGGGGCTACCATCCTCGCGGCTCCAGCAAAAAGCGTAGGTCTCGAAGCGGGCCTTGTCATGCAGCTCGAATAACTCGGCAGTCAAGAGGCCGACGGCATGCATGCACAGATCACCCGAGAGATAACCGATCT
Organism: Roseateles oligotrophus; assembly: GCF_014204525.1. Lineage (GTDB taxonomy): Bacteria > Pseudomonadota > Gammaproteobacteria > Burkholderiales > Burkholderiaceae_C > Paucibacter_A > Paucibacter_A oligotrophus_A. Next base: position 80,931 of record NZ_JACHLP010000005.1, on the reverse strand, counting down.
TGATGCGGCCCTGGCGGGCCTGGCGTGCGGGGGCTTCAGCATGCAGGGGTGCGCCCTTGTGGGCCTGGGCCTGCACCTTCTCGTTGACGAAGCGCTGGGCCACCAGCAATTGCACGGCCGGGTCGTCGGTGGCGCTGAGCGTGGCCAGCAAGGAAGTGTTGACCAGCAACTGGTTTTGCGTCACCTCGCCCACCGTTTGATAGATGGGCCAGTCGCATTGCTTCTGACGGATGTGGATGTAGTGCTGGATCACATCGCCCTGGGCCGGGTTCAGCGCCAGGCTGCGCTGCATCAAGGCCTGCGACTCGGCATAGCGCTTGGCCGTCTCCAGCATGCGGGCGGCGTTGTTGAGGCCGTGCAGGCGCAGCTCCAGGCCGCTCTGGCCCAGGGACGGCGGCTGGGCCGCGTCGGCCACGGCCAGCCATTCGGCCAGGGCCTCGTCTATGCGGCCCTGGTGTTCCAGCTGATGGCCCAGATTGAGCTTGGCCTGGGCAAAGCCCGGCGTCAGGCTCAGCGCCAGGCGGTAGGCATGCTCGGCCTCCTTGTGCTTGTTCAGCCCGCCCAGCAAGGCGCCCCAGTTGTAACAGGCCACATGCAGATAGGCCGATTTGCTATGCATCAGCCAGGTCTGGTACAGCAGGGCGGCGGCCTCGGCCAGGCCAGCGCGCTCCAGCAGGCTGGCATGTTGGATCAGGGCTTCAAAAGCCATTTCGCCGCTGCCGGCCAGGCGCAGCAAACTCGCCATCTGTGAGTCTGCGGCGTGGGGCATCTGAGCGTTCAAAGTTGGAAAGTCCATGGCAAGACGATCCCGGCAAAGGGATGGCAGAAGGCTTGCTGGATGTTAGAAGCCACCCTCCTTGCTTATCGGCTGATTAGCCGCGGGATTAACCAGCATTTCTCGACACCAGGGCGACCCATCCAAGACTGCGAAAAATGCTAGCAATCTGCCGCTCAATTTCGCACTTCAGTTGCCAGATCGCCTGCCGAGAATCCCTTCATGCCCTCTGGAGGGGGACGGGGCCGCAAGGCGGCCGACAACAAGTAGAGCAACAAATGCTGAATGCAATTCTGACTCGTTGGGCCAGGACTCGCGGAGCTCTGACTGGCCACTCGCCGCGCGGCGCGGCATCGACCTTGCCGCCCTCTTTGCAAAGCCGCAGCTCCAGCTACCCGCCGCCCCGCGGCGCGGCGGCCGACACGCTGTGGCAAAGCCTGCTGCGCTGGATGCCCGGTGATGCCGACCCCTGGGCCGGCAAGCCCGTCCCGGCGCGCAATCCGGGCCTGCAGAACAATCTGGCGGCGGCACGGGCCCAGTTCCAGGCCAGCATGCAAGGCCTCAGCGGCGACAGCATCGACGAGTTGCGGCGCAGTGTGCAGCGCAGCCGCAGCCTGCGCGATCTCTGGCATCTGCGCACCTGGCTTTACACCGAGGTGGCCCGCGCCTTCTCGCAGCAGGAGGCCGAGCGCCGCTTGCAGCAGCTCAACCTCCTCTTCATCTGCGCCCCTGCGGCCCTGGCCAAGCCCGGCCGCGCCAGCAGCGGCCACTGAACCACCATGCTGCTGACCCTGCGCGAGATTCCCACATTCCCGCCCCCCTGGGGCTATGCCAGTGCCAGGCGGCCGGAGGAAAGGCGTGGCCGCAACCTGGCCAGACAGGGTTTTGTGACCCTCAAGCTGGTGTTCCTGCGCGCCGCCGCCGACATCCCGGGCGAAACCGGCCAGGAGTTGCAGCGCCGCATCCGCCAGTCCAGCGAGCCCATCGAGCTGTGGCTGCTGCGGGCCCAAGTGTTGGCCGCCCTGCCCGAGGAGCCGGGCCGCGGCCACGCGGCCGCCATTCGCCACGCCCTGGCCAGCGTCTACCCGGTGGGCAAGCCACTGGCGGCAAACACCCCGGGCTGAAGCGATAGCGCGCCGCTTTTTGCGTCCCCGGCCGAGCCGCCCTGCAGATCAGGGCAAAATGCTCGGCACACCATGAATATCACCATCCTCGACGACTATCAGGATGCGGTCCGCAAGCTCCGTTGCGCCGCCAAGCTTGAGCATCTCAATGCCAAGGTATTCACCAACACCGTCAAGGGCATAGGCCAGTTGTCGGTGCGCCTGCGGGACGCCGAGGTGCTGGTGCTGATACGCGAACGCACGGCCTTCCCCCGCCAGCTGCTGGAAAAACTGCCCAAGCTCAAGCTGATCGCCCAGACCGGCCGGGTCGGCAGCCATATCGACGTCGAGGCCTGCACCCGCTTAGGCATTGCCGTGGCCGAGGGCATAGGCTCGCCGGCCGCGCCGGCCGAGCTGACCTGGGCCCTGATCATGGCCGCCATGCGCCGCCTGCCCCAGTACATCGGCAATCTCAAGCATGGGGCCTGGCAGCAGTCGGGCCTCAAATCGGCCTCCATGCCGTCCAATTTCGGCCTCGGCATGGTGCTCAGGGGCAAGACCCTGGGCCTGTGGGGTTATGGCCGCATCGGCCAGTTGGTGGCGGGCTATGGCAAGGCCTTTGGCATGCAGGTGCTGGTCTGGGGCAGCGAGGCCTCGCGCCTGCGCGCCACGGCCGATGGCTATACCGCAGCCAGCAGCCGCGAGGAATTCTTTGCCAGCAGCGATGTGCTGAGCCTGCATCTGCGCCTGTGCGAAGCCACCACCGCCCTGGTGACGCCCGAGGACCTGGCCCGCATGAAGCCCACCGCCCTCTTCGTCAACACCTCACGGGCCGAACTGATCAGCGAGGGCGCCCTGGTCTCGGCCCTGAACCGGGGCCGCCCCGGCATGGCCGCCATCGACGTCTTCGAGACCGAGCCCGTGCTGCAAGGCCACCCCTTGCTGCGCATGGAAAACGCCGTCTGCACCCCGCATCTGGGCTATGTGGAGCAAGACAGTTATGAGCTCTACCTCAACGCGGCCTTTGACAATGTGCTGAGCTATATCCGAGGTGAGCCCAGCCATATCGTCAACCCCGAGGCCTTGAAGGTCTTGCGTTGACGGCCGCCACCCCAACACCGTCCCCGCCCCGCCCCGCCTCGCTGTGGGCGCTGTACTGGGCCTTCAACCGCCTGGCCTTGCAAGGCTTTGGCGGCGTGCTGGCCGTGGCCCAGCGTGAGTTGGTGGAGCGCCTGCGCTGGCTGACGCCGGAGGAATTCGTCGAGGCCCTGGCCGTGGCCCAGGTGCTGCCCGGGCCCAATGTGGTCAATCTCTCGCTGATGATTGGCGACCGCTTCTTTGGCGTGCGGGGCGCCTTCACCGCCCTGGCCGGCATGTTGCTGCTGCCCTCCCTCATCGTGCTGAGCATGGCGGCCGCCTATGGCCAGATGGCCGGCCACCCGGTGGTGGGCCAGGCCCTGCGCGGCATGGGCGTGGTGTCGGCCGGCCTGATCCTGGCCACCGGCTTCAAGCTCATCCCGACGCTGCAAACCAACCCCATGGGCCGGGCCATGGCCTGGCTGCTGGCTGTTCTGACGCTGCTGGCCATCGCCTGGCTGCGCCTGCCCCTGCCCTGGGTGCTGGCGCTGCTGGGGCCGCTAGGCATGTGGGCGGCCTGGCGGAGGCTGCGCTGATGGTCGAGCTATGGCCGCTGTTTCTGCATTTTCTGACGCTGTCCCTGCTGTCCATCGGCGGGGCCATCACCACGGCGCCGGAGATGCACCGCTATCTGGTCGGCGAGCGGCATTGGCTCAGCGACACCCAGTTCACCAGCTCCATCGCCCTGGCCCAGGCCGCGCCGGGGCCCAACATCCTGTTCGTGGCCGTGCTGGGCTGGAATATCGCCGGCTGGGCCGGCGCCTGCGCGGCCATGGCCGGCATCATGCTGCCCTCCACCACCCTGGTGCTGGCCGCCACCCGCTGGGCCCAGCGCAATCAGGCCAGCCTGGGCGTGCGCGCCTTCAAGGCCGGCGTGGCGCCCATCACCCTGGGGCTGCTGATCGCCACCGGCTGGCTGCTGGCCGAGCCCTATCTGCGCGAACCCGCGCAACGCTGGGCCATCTTGGCCTTGATGAGCGCCACGGTGGCCCTCACGCTCAAGACCCGTTTGAGCCTGGTCTGGATGGTGCTGGCGGGCGGCGCGCTGGGGGCGCTGGGCTGGGTTTAGAACTTATCCTCAGCCCAGCAGACGGGCACCTTCCATCTTGGCAGCGCCCTTGTCGAAGGTCCATAGAGGCAGCTCGCCGGCCTGTGCAGCGAGGGCGATATGCAGGCAGTCCGCAAAATCCGCTGAACCGTCTCGAAACAGTTGCAGCGCGACTTCGAGAGCACGCTCTGACTCAATGCCGAGTTCAGCGGCAGAGAACAGGCTGGACAGGGTCAGCGAAACCTCCTCCCGCCCGAACTTGAAGCATGCACGCAGCACCCATTCGAGTTCCAGCACCACGGTCACGGGCACAAACAAGGCCCGGCCTTCGCTCACGCTTTGCCGGATCAGCCGCTTCGCTGCCGCAAACTGCGCCGCATCGTCCTGGACGAGGTAGCGCACCAGGACATTGGTATCCAGCGCCGGCATCAGCGCCAGGGGTTCATGTCTTCGACGGCAACGCGCTTGCCCTTGGGAGCCTTGAGCATGCCGGCCATATCGAGGATGGACTTGGTCTTGGCCCGGACGACGATGGTGCCGTCAGGCATCACCGACCAGACCAGGCGCGTCCCCGGCTTGGCATCCACCAGCGCCCGGATTTCAGCCGGCACCGTGGTCTGCCCCTTGGCGGTGAGGGTCGATTCGCTCATGGCAGAACTCCTTACTTTCACGTAAATTGTAATGCCTCCAAGCCCGGAGAACTAACCCTCCTTGGTGCCAAAAATCTTGTCCCCCGCATCCCCCAGCCCCGGGATGATGTAGCCATGCTCGTCGAGGTGGCTGTCGATGGTGGCCGTCCAGCAGCGCACATCGGGGTGGGCATCGTTCAAGGCCTTGACGCCTTCGGGCGCGGCCACCAACACCAGGGCGCGGATGTCTTTGCAGCCACGGCGCTTGAGCAGATCAATCGTCGCCACCATCGATCCGCCGGTGGCCAGCATGGGGTCGACGATCAGGGCCGTGCGCTCGTCGAGCTGGCCGACAAAGCGCTCGAAATAATGCACCGGCTGCAGGGTTTCATGGTCGCGGGCCAGGCCGACCACGCTGATCTTGGCGTTAGGCACCATGTCCAGCACGCCGTCCAGCATGCCCAGACCGGCACGCAGAATCGGCACCACCGTGACCTTGCGGCCGGCGATCTGGTCCACCTCGGTGGGGCCACTCCAGCAGTCAATCGTGGTCTTCTCCAGCGGGAAATCGGCCGTCGCCTCATAGGCCAGCAAACGCGCCACCTCACCGGTCAGCTCGCGGAACTTCTTGGTCGAGATATCGGCCTCGCGCATCAGGCCGATCTTGTGTTTGACCAGCGGGTGCTGGACTTCGATGACGGGCATGTTCAGGCTCCTTGTTTGGCGACAGCGGCGGCACGCTGGCGCGCCACCTCGAACAGACAGACACCTGCCGCCACCGAGACGTTCAGGCTTTCCACCGCGCCGGCCATGGGGATGCGCACCAGCTCATCGCAGGTCTTGGCGGTCAGCTGGCGCAGGCCGTCACCCTCGGCGCCCAGCACCAGGGCCACGGGGCGGTTCAGGTCCAGGTCGTAAATGGATTTCTCGGCCTGGTCGGAGGTGCCCACCACCCAGACGTCGAACTCCTTCAGCTCGTTCAGCGTGCGCGCCAGATTGGTCACCATCACATAGGGCACGGTCTCGGCCGCGCCGCTGGCCACCTTGGCCACCGTGGCGTTCAGGCCCACGGCATGGTCTTTGGGGGCGAACACGGCTTGCGCGCCGGCGCCATCGGCCACCCGCAGGCAGGCGCCGAGATTGTGCGGATCGGTGACGCCGTCCAGCACCAGCAGCATGGGCATGCCCTGGATGTTCTCCATCACGTCGTCGAAGTTATGCGGCAGGGCCACGGCCTGCACACGCGCCACCACACCCTGGTGGCGGGTGGAGCCGGCGATCTTGGCCAGGCGATCGTCGTCGCTTTCCACCAGCTTGGTGCCGGAGGATTTGACGCGTTCGATGAACTGCTTCATGCGCTGGTCGCGCCGGCTGGCGTCGACATGGATCTCGCTGATCGAGGCCGGGTGCGTCTTCAGGCGCACGGTCACGGCATGGAAGCCGAAAAGGATTTTGTTGGAACTCATGCGCGCATCGTAGCGGCTAGCGTGAGAAGTCCGATCAAAACCGGTTGGTGGAGCATGTAAAAACTCAGCGACCATCGGCCCAAAACAGCCAGCGGATGCAAGAACCGGGGCAAACCACCGGCCAGAACGCCAGGCCGGCTGGCCAGCAGCCAGCGCGCCAGCGCAAAGCCCCAAAGCATCACACCCAGCCAGGGCAGCAGGGGCACATAGTCCTCGGTGACGGGCTTGCGGGTCACCAGGCCTAACCAGTTGGTCCAGCGGGAGTCGAACCAGGGATGGGCCAACAAGCAGGGCAAAAGCAAGGCCACGGCGCCGAGCACCAGCACCCATCGATTGGACAGCCGCGGCCCGGCCAGGCGCAGGACCAGCAGCATCACCGCCATGCCGTGCAGGACCCCGAAGCTGATGAAGCTGCGCGGATACATCAGCCAGGAGCCCAGCGACACGGCCAGGGCACAACCCGCCACCTGGGCCCAGCGGCGCCAGAAGCGCGGCCAGCTCAGGCCTTGCTGCAGGGCCAGGGCCTGGCCCATGCCGGCGCAGAGCAGGAACAGGCTGACGATGACGGTGCGCTGGCCGGTCCAGACCGGGTCGCGGTAGAAGTCCTGCCGTATCCAGCCGAAATGATTCAAATCGAAGGCGAAATGGAAACCGGCCATCCAGACCACGGCCGCGCCACGCAAGGCGTCCAGCCGCGCCTGCCGGGCTGCTTGAGGAATGGGCAAAATCGGGGAACTCAATGGCTTGGCCTTGCTTGCACAGGAATGAACTGGCGGCAGTCTAAGCCCAACTTTTTTCCTTGACCGCAGTCTCACGCCATGCCGAACACCAAACTCAAGACCTTGCTGCCCCTGGCCCTGTCCGCCAGCCTCCTGCTGGCCCTGGCCGGCAGCGGGTTCTGGCCCACGGCGGTGCAAAGCAAGCCCCAGGCCGAGCCGCGAGCGGTGCAGCCGCGCGGACCGCTGGAGCCGGCCGAGCAAACCCATATCAAGGTGTTCAAAAAGGTCTCGCCCTCGGTGGTGCACATCACCACGCTGGCGCGCAGCCGCGACTTTTTCTCGATGAATATCACCGAGCAGCCGGCGGGCACGGGCTCGGGCTTTATCTGGGACGAGGGCGGCCATGTGGTGACCAATTTCCACGTCATCCAGGGCGCCAATGCGGCCACGGTGACGCTATCCGACCAGAGCAGCTACCCGGCCAAGCTGGTGGGCGTCTTCCCCGACCGCGATCTGGCCGTGCTGCGCATCGACGCACCCAAGGCCAAGCTCACGGCCATCGCCATCGGCAGCAGCGCCGATCTGCAGGTGGGCCAGGCGGTCTACGCCATCGGCAACCCCTTTGGCCTGGACCAGACGCTGACCACCGGCATCGTCAGCGCGCTGAACCGCGAGATCGAGTCGGTGACCCGGCGCAGCATACGCGGCGCCATCCAGACCGATGCGGCCATCAACCCCGGCAACTCCGGCGGCCCGCTGCTGGACTCGGCCGGCCGCCTGATCGGTGTCAACACCTCCATCTACAGCCCCAGCGGCGCCAGCGCGGGCATCGGTTTCGCGATTCCGGTGGACGAGGTCAACCGCGTGGTGCCGCGCCTGATCCGCGACGGCCGCATCATCCGCCCCAGCCTGGGCGTGACGGCGGCAGCGGCCAATGTCAACCAGGCCCTCAAGCTGCCGCCCGGCGTGGCCCTGGTACGCATCAGCCCCGGCAGCCCGGCGGCCCAGGCCGGCTTGCAGGTGTTCGGCCGTGGCCGCGACGGGCGCCTGATCCAGGGCGATGTGATCACCGCCATCAACGGCGAGCCGGTGGCCGACCTGGACGATATGCTGAACCGGCTGGAGCAGCGCCAGGTGGGCGAGCGCATCACGCTGACGCTGTGGAACGCCGGCCAGACCCGCAAGCAGGCCCTCACGCTGGGTAGTTCTGACTGATTTTTGCCTTCAGCCTGCGGGCCGGGCCGCTGCGGCCAAGCCCCCTGTGTTACCGTGAAGTCTGTGAGTCCAGGGAAGTCGGCAAGACCTTGATGAGTAGCAGCGAACAAACGCCCGCTGGCACCCCCACCCGCCATATCCGGCTGCTGCGCGTGGCGGCCTACTGGCCCGCGCTGCTGACCGCCTTGCTGAGTAGCAGCCTGGTGCTGGGCCTGGCCAGGTCGCATGACCAGGAACGCCAGGCCAACGAGCGGGCCCGTGTGCAGGGCGAGCTGATGAACCTGCGGGAGCGGGTGGAAGCCCTGGGCCGTGCCACCTTCACCCCGACCGCCAATCTGGTCGCCATGATCGAGCTGGACGGCCACATCAGCGAGGCGCGCTTCAACGCCCTGGCGGCCCAGGCCCTGCCCTTGCTGCCGCATGTGCGCTCCATCGGCGCGGCACCGGACGATGTGCTGCGCTTCATCTACCCCCTGGACGGCAATCAGGCTCTGCTGAATCTGGACCTGCGCCAGCTGCCCGAGCAATACCGCCAGATCGAAAAAGCCCGCCGCCTGGGCCAGCCGCAGATGTCGGGCCCGCTGGCCCTGCGCCAGGGCGGCACCGGCCTGATTCAACGCAGCCCGGTCTTCGTCTCGCAGGGCGAGCAAGCCGCCCGCTACTGGGGCTCGGTCTCGGTCGTGGCCGATCTGCAGGCCTTTATGGACGCAGCCGGCCTGAACCAGCAGGCCGATCTGCATCTGACGCTCTACGAGCTGCAAACCCCGCCGGTGGATGCCGCCCCCGAGCAATTGCTGCCCGGGCCGCTGATCTGGGCCCAGGATGGGCAGAGCCCTCCGCCGGCGCTGGCGGCCGGCAGCATCAATCTGGCGCTGGATCTGCCCGGCGCCCGTTGGTTGCTGAGTGCCCGGCCGATTCAAGCCCCGCGCGCCCTGCCCAGCTGGGTCAGCCTGGAGATGGGCGTGGGCATGCTGGCCAGCCTAGCCATCAGCGCCCTGGTGGCCTTGCTGGTCTACCGCCGGCGCCAGCTGCAGCAGCGCAATCTGGCCCTGTCCAGTCAGCTCAGGGACGGCCAGCGCACCCAGGCCGAGCTGGAGGAGACCCAGCTGCGCTTTCGCAGCCTCACCGCCATGGCCACCGACTGGGTCTGGGAGCAGGACGAAGAGCTGCGCTTCACCTTCATCTCGCGCATTGCCGAGGAAGCCACCCAAGTGCCCTCGCCCAATATCCTGAACCACAAGCGCTGGGAATCCCCCTCGCTCCTGCCCGGCACCGATTGGGCCCGCCATATCGCGATGCTGGAGCGGCACGAAAGCTTCCGTGACTTTGAGTACGCCCAGCTCACGCCCGAGGGCAGCGTGCGGCATATCAGCATCTCGGGCGCACCCGTGTTTGACAAGGAGGGGCGCTTTTGCGGCTACCGTGGCATTGGCCGCAATATCACCGCCGCCAAACTGGCCGAGCAGGCGCTGCGGGACTCGCAGACCGCGCTGGGTACGCTCAATGCCGAGCTGGAACAGCGCGTGGCCCGCCGCACCCATGAACTCAGCGACGCCCTGCAACACCTGCGCAGCGCGCAGGACGATTTGCTGCGCTCCGAGAAGATGGCGGCCCTGGGCTCCCTGGTGGCCGGCGTGGCCCACGAGCTCAACACCCCGCTGGGCAATTGCCTGACCACCGCCTCCACCCTGGACGAGCGCATGCGGGAGCTGCGCCGCAGCTTTGACGGCGGCCAGATGCGGCGCAGCGAGCTGACACGTTTTCTGGACGACGGCCGCAGCGCCTGCAGCATCCTGCTCAGCAGCATGGGCACGGCCAATGAGCTGGTGGCGCATTTCAAGCAAGTCTCGGTGGACCAGACCAGCGCCCAGCGGCGCGTCTTCAAGCTCGGCGATGTGGTGGCCGATGTGCTCAGCGTGCTGCGCCCCAGCCTGCGCAAGAGCCGGGTGCGCACGCTGGAAGACATCCAGCTGCCCCGCCCCATCGACGGCTACCCCGGCCCGCTGGGCCAGCTCATCACCAATCTGCTGATGAATGCCTTGCTGCACGCCTTTCCCGAACCGGCCGGCGATACCGCGGCCGAGGCCTTGATCCGCCTGCGCGCCTGGCCGGTGGACGAGCACTACTTCGAACTGAGCGTCAGCGATAACGGCCAGGGCATGCGGGCCGAGGTGAGGCGCCGCGCCTTCGACCCCTTCTTCACCACCAAGATGGGCCGCGGCGGCACGGGCCTGGGGCTCAATATCGTCTACAACATCAGCACCGGCATCCTGGGCGGCCAGGTGGAACTGAAGAGCGAACCCGGCCAGGGCGCGGAGTTCATCTTCCGCCTGCCCTATGTGGCGCCCACGGCCTTGCCGGCGCAAGCCCATGCGCCGGCGCCCCCTTTGCCGCCGCCCCTGCCCTGAATGCAAAAGAGGTAGCGGCACACCCTGGTATTTCGGGCCGAGCGCCGGGCCGCTCCCAAGCCGGCCCGAATTGGCGATGTACTTGGCGGTCGATCCGCCAAGCATCGCCGCCCCCCCGGGGGCTGAGGCCGGACACATTGCGCCCAGTGGGCGCGATGTGCCTGCCGAAGGGCTGCGGCCTTGGCCGCAGCGCGGTCTGCAAGACCGACCGGGCTCGCCCGCGTTCAGCGGGGCGAGATTGGGCGAGGGGCTCCGTTTCGTTTCAGCCCACCCACTTGCGGGCGTTGCGGAACATGCGCATCCACGGGCTCAGCGCGCTCGCGTCGCCAGAAGTCCAGCTCAGCTGCAGGTTACGGAACACGCGCTCCGGGTGCGGCATCAGCACGGTGAAGCGGCCATCGGCCGTGGTCACCGAGGTCAGGCCGTCCGGGCTGCCATTGGGGTTGAGCGGATAGGTCTCGGTGGGCCGGCCGCTGTGGTCCACATAGCGCATGGCGCGGGCCACCTTGGTGGCGTCGCCGCGCTGCGAGAAGTCGGCGTAACCCTCGCCATGGGCCACGGCGATGGGCAGGCGCGAACCGGCCATGCCCTGGAAGAACAGGCTGGGGCTTTCCAGCACCTCGACCATGGCCAACCTAGCCTCGAACTGCTCGCTCTTGTTGCGGGTGAACTTGGGCCAGTCCTGCGCGCCGGGGATGATGGGCGACAGCGCCGCCATCATCTGGCAACCATTGCAGACACCCAGGGCGAAGCTGTCTTGGCGGGCGAAGAAGGCCTTGAACTGCTCGGCCAGCACCGGGTTGAACATGACGGAGCGGGCCCAGCCCTCGCCGGCGCCCAGGGTGTCGCCATAGCTGAAGCCGCCGCAGGCCACAAAGCCCTTGAACTCGGCCAGGCTGGTGGCACCGGACTGCAGATCGCTCATGTGCACGTCGTAGGTGTCAAAGCCCGCCTTGGCCATGGCATAACTCATCTCCACATGGGAGTTGACGCCCTGCTCGCGCAGAATGGCCAGCTTGGGTTTGGCGCCCAGATTGAGGAAGGGCGCGGCCACATCCTCTTGCGCGTCGAAGCTGAGATGCACATGGCGGCCGGGGTCGGCCGCCAGGCCGACCTGCTCGTGCTCGCTCTGGGCGCAGGCCGGGTTGTCGCGCAGGCTGGCGATGCGCCAGGACACCTCGTCCCAGCTCTTGTGCAAGGCCTCCAGCGGCGCGGCGAAGACCTTCTTGGCGTCGCGCCAGACTTCCATCGTCGCCGTGGTATTGGGCTTGCCCACCACATGGCTGCATTTGGCCAGGCCATGCTCGCGCAGGGTTTGCAGCACGGCGTCGCGATCGCTCTGGCGCACTTGCAGGACGGCGCCCAGCTCCTCGCTGAACAAGGCCTTGAGCGTCAGCTCCTCACGGCGGGCCGCCACCTGGCCGGCCCAGTTCTTGGCGTCGCCCACATCGGCCAGGCCCTCGGCCTCGGTGACCAGCATGTCCACATTCAGGCTCACACCCTGGTGGCCGGCAAAAGCCATCTCGCAGGCGGTGGCCCAGAGGCCGCCGTCACCACGGTCGTGGTAGGCCAGGAGCTTGCCCTCGGCGCGCAAGGCGTTGACGGCATTAACCAGATTCTTCAGCAGGGCGGCATCGTCCAGATCGGGCACGGCGCCGCCAAACTGGTTCAGGGCCTGGGCCAGGATGGAGCCGCCCATGCGCTGCTGGCCCTGGCCCAGATCGACCAGGATCAGGCTGCTCTCGCCAGCGTCGCTGCGCAGCTGGGGCGTCAGCGTGCCGCGCACATCGGCAATCGATGCGAAGGCGGTGATGATCAGCGAGACGGGGGCTGTGACTTGGCGCTCCTGGCCGGCCTCATTCGTCCAGCGGGTGCGCATGGAGAGCGAATCCTTGCCCACCGGGATGGAGACGCCCAGTGCGGGGCATAGCTCCATGCCCACGGCATGCACGGTGTCGAACAGGGCGGCGTCCTCGCCGGCCTCGCCGCAGGCCGCCATCCAGTTGGCGCTGAGCTTGACGCGCGGCAGCTCGATGGGCGCGGCCAGCAAATTGGTGATGGCCTCGGCCACGGCCATGCGGCCCGAGGCCGGGCCGTTGACGGCGGCCAGCGGCGTGCGCTCGCCCATGCTCATGGCCTCACCGGCAAAGCCCTTGAAGTCGGCCAGGGTGACGGCGCAATCGGCCACCGGCACCTGCCAGGGGCCGACCATCTGGTCGCGGCTGTTCAAGCCGCCCACCGTGCGGTCGCCGATGCTGATCAAAAAGCGCTTGGAGGCCACCGTGGGGTGGCGCAGCACGTCGAAGGCGACCTTGTCCAGGCCGACGCCGCTCAGGTCCAGCTTGCCGGCGTCGCGGGCCAGGCGGGCGACCTCGCGGTGCATCTTGGGCGGCTTGCCCAGCAGCACGTCCATGGGCATATCGACGGCGCGCTGGCCGCCGGGGCCGTCTTCCAGCACCAGCTCACGTTGCTCGGTGGTGACGCCGACCACGGCAAAGGGGCAGCGCTCGCGCTCGCACATGCTCTGGAACAGGGCCAGGCTGTCGGGCGAGATGGCCAGCACATAGCGCTCCTGGCTCTCGTTGCACCAGATTTCCTTGGGCGCCATGCCGCTCTCTTCCAGCGGCACCTGGCGCAGATCGAAGACCGCGCCGCGATGGGCGTCGTTGACCAGCTCGGGGAAGGCGTTGGAGATGCCGCCGGCGCCCACATCGTGGATGGCCAGGATGGGATTCTTCTCACCCAGGCCCCAGCAATGGTTGATCACCTCTTGCACGCGCCGCTCGATTTCGGGGTTACCGCGCTGCACCGAGTCGAAGTCCAGATCGGCCGTGTTGGTGCCGGCCGCCATCGAGCTGGCCGCGCTGCCACCCATGCCGATGCGCATGCCGGGCCCGCCCAGCTGCACCAGCAGGGAGCCGGCGGGGAACTCGATCTTCTGCGTCTGATCGTCGCGGATGGCGCCCAGGCCGCCGGCGATCATGATGGGCTTGTGGTAGCCGCGTTGCACGCCGTCCACCATCTGCTCGTAAACGCGGAAGTAGCCGTTCAGATTGGGCCGGCCGAACTCGTTATTGAAGGCCGCACCACCGAGCGGGCCTTCGATCATGATTTGCAAGGCGCTGGCGATATGGCTGGGCTTGCCGACGGGGTTTTGCTCCCAGGGCTCGCTCAAGCCCGGCAGGTGCAGATTGGAGACCGAGAAGCCGGTCAGCCCGGCCTTGGGCTTGGAGCCGCGGCCGGTGGCGCCCTCGTCGCGGATCTCGCCGCCGGCGCCGGTGGAGGCACCGGGGTAAGGCGAGATGGCGGTCGGGTGATTGTGGGTCTCGACCTTCATCAAGACATGGGCCAGCTCCTCGCGCGCCTCGTAGCGCGGGGCGCGGCGGTCACCGGCCGGCATCCAGCGCTCGATCGCATGGCCTTGCATCACCGAGGCGTTGTCGGAATAGGCCTTGACGGTGTGCTGGGGGCTTAAGCGCTCGGTGTTGCGAATCATGCCGAACAGGCTCAGCGGCTGATCCACCCCGTCGACCGTGAACTTGGCATTGAAGATCTTGTGGCGGCAATGCTCGGAGTTGGCCTGGGCAAACATCATCAGCTCCACATCGCTGGGGTTGCGCTGCAGGGTCTTGAAGGCGTTTTCCAGATAGTCGATCTCGTCCACCGACAAGGCCAGGCCGAAGGTCTTGTTGGCGGCTTCCAGAGCCGCGCGGCCCCGGCCCAGCACGTCCACATGCTCCAGCGCCTGGGCGGCTTTTTCGTCGAACAGGTGTTGGGCGTCCTCGCGGGCCAGCAGCACGCTTTCGGTCATGCGGTCGTGCAGCAGATCGGCGCAGGCGCTCAGCTCGGCCGGGCTCAGCGTCTTGACGCCGCCCAGCAGGCCGGGCTTGAGCTGGATGCGGTACTCGGTCACGCGCTCCACCCGGTGGATGTTCAGCCCGCAGTTGTGGGCGATGTCGGTGGCCTTGGAGGCCCAGGGGCTGACCGTGCCCAGGCGCGGGGCCACGACGACCAGGCCGCCGTCCTGGCCACCCACGTAGGCATCGCCGTAGTTCAGCAAGGCGGCCAGCTTGGCGCCCTCTTCCTCACCCAGGGCCGCATCGCTCCAGACCCAGTGCACATGGCGGGCATGGACAGCGCTGACGCGTTCGTTGATGGCCTGCAATTGCGGCAGCAAGGCCTGGGCGCGAAACGCTGACAGAGCGTTGCCGCCCTCGAAGGAAAGCAGATGCTTGTGATTGGCCATGGGGTCCCGGAGCTGGGTTGGCGCGCTGCTGGGCAGCGCAGGTGTTTGCAAGGAAGAGCGTCCAAGCCGTGGGCTCACGCCCCGGCTCAAAAGGAAAACCCGGGATTTTACCGATGCTGGCGCCCTTCTTGAGCGCGCCGCCGTTCAGAACTCAGAAAAAGCCGTTCATTCGGCCGCCACCCGGCTCGTGACTTTTTTCACGGACCGCCGCAAGGATCAGACACAAAAAGCCAGGCCGTAGAAATGCGCCGTCACTACATTGGACGCAGAGCGCCCAAATGGCAAAAAATGGCCAACCAGGCAGGCCATCCTCCCCCCGGCCAGGCCCGGTGCGCTCGACCGAAGGCTCTGCAAGAGCAGTCCCCCATTGCAGCAAAGGGTCCATTTCCATGAATATCTTGAGCAAGTCCTCTTCTTTCTGGCCCCGCTCGTCCTGGCGACCAGCGCTGGCCGCCCTCAGCACCGGCATCCTGGTCGCTTGCGGCGGCGGTGGCGGCGGCAGCCCGGCCAGCAGCGAGCCCGCCGCTACCCCGCCCCCACCGGCCGCACCGGCCGCACCCGCCGCCTCGGCGGCCAGCCTGGTGGAGGGCACGATCACCGGCTTTGGCAGCGTCATCATCGACGGCCAGCGCTATGACGATAGCGGGGTCAAGGTCGCTTTCGCCAACAACCCCGAATCCAGCAGCGCCGCCAGCCTCGGTGATTTGCGCACCGGCATGCGGGTGCAGGCCGATCTGAAGGACGGTGTGCTGCAGAACCTGGCGGTCAACTTCGCCTTGGTGGGCACCCTGGCCAATATCAACACGGCGGCGGGCACGCTGACGGTGTTCGGCCAGACCATCAAGATCGTCAGCGGCGGGCAAATGCCCACGGTGTTTGAGGGCTTCAGCAGCCTGTCGCAGCTGGCGCTGGGCGATTTGATCAAGGTCGCGGGCTCGGTCGCCAGCGACGGCAGCATCAGCGCCAGCCGGATCGAACGCCGGCTCAAGGACGGCAGCGAATTGTTCCGCCTCAGCGGCGCGGTGCAAAACCTCGACAGCACGGCCAAACGCTTTGGCCTGACGGGCAATAGCAGCGTCATGGTCGACTACAGCCAGGCCAAGATCCTGCCCGCCGGCGCGGCGATCGAAAACGGCAAGCTGGTCAGCCTGGTGTCTGTCACGGCGCCAGTCAGCGGCGTCCTGACGGCCACCGTGGTGGAGGTCAAGGCCAAGAAGCAGAGCGATAGCAAGGACTTCAGCGTCGGCGGCCTGGTCAGCGACTTCCAGTCCCTGGCCGCCTTCCGCATCGGCGATGTGCTGGTGGACGCCAGCACCGCCACGCTGAAAGAGGGCACGGTGGCCGCCGATGTGGCCAATGGGGCCCAGGCCTTTGCCCAGGGCGCCATCACGGCCGGCGTGCTGAAGGCCAGCAGTCTGAGGGTCTTCAAGACCGACACGGCCATCCAGGCCTTGCTGATCGGCCAGGTCACCGACTATGTCTCGCTGGCCAACTTCAGCCTGCGCGGCACGGCGGTGGACGGCAGCAGCGCCGCCTTCAGCAAGGGCCAGGCCAGCGATATCGCCGTGGGCACCTGGCTCAAGGTCAGCGGCCAGCTGACGGCCAGCGGCGTCAAGGCCAAGACCATCGAGGTGCAGGCGCCGCCGGCCAACAAGCCGGCCAAGCTGCAAGGCGCCATCAGCAATCTGGACCTGGCGGCCAAAAAGCTCACCGTGCTGGGCGTGACGGTGCAGTGGAACGACAGCAGCAAATTCAGCTTTGAAGGCGGCCTGACGCTGGCGACCCTGGCCAATGGCATGACGGTCAGCGTAGAGGGCAGCTACGACGCCAGCAGCAATGTCTTCACCCTCGGCAGCCTGCAGGCGAGCGCGCCCAAGAGCAAGCCCGACACGAGCCGGACGGTGGGCTTCTCGGGCATTGCCTTCAACGTCAGTGCCGGCGGCTTCTCGGTCGGCAGCAACGCCGTGCTGATCGGCCCCAACACCAGCGTCCAGCCCAGCGGCAGCAGCCTGGCCGATCTGGTCAATGGTGCGCGGGTGAATGTGAAGGCCAGCCTGACGCAGGTCGACGGCAAGCCGGTGCTGACGGCGCTGAGCATAGAGATCGAAAAGCCCGAGAAAGACAGTGCGGGCAATAGCTATCTCTACCTGGCCGGCCTGATCAGCGACTACCTCAGCCCGAGCAGCTTCAGCGTCGCGGGCCAGAAGGTCGATGCCAGCGGCAGCGGCCTCGTCTTCATCGACGGCAATGCCGGCAAGCTGGCCAATGGCGCCAAGGTCGAGATCAAGGGCAGCCTCAATGCCAGCGGTGTGCTGGTGGCGGTGAAACTGCACTTCATGCCGGGTTGATTTCACCGGCCAGCTCATCGGCAAGAGGCCCGCTATGCGGGCCTTGCTGAATCGATCAGCGCTGCGCCTTCATCTGGGCCACGATGGCCTCGATGCGGTCCAGCACCGCGGCCTGATCGAGCTGGGTCGGCAGGCGGTTCTTGAGCAGCTGCTTGCCGCCCACCCAGACGTCGGACACATGCTCGCGGCCGGCCACATAGACCAGCTGGGCCTCGGGGTTGTAGACCGGCCGGCATTCCAGCGCGGCCAGGCTGACGGCCACCACATCGGCCAGCTTACCCACTTCCAGCGAGCCCAGATCGGCCTCGCGGCCCATGGCCTTGGCGGCGCGCAGCGTGGCCATCTCCAGCGCCGTGCGGGCCGAGACGGTGGTGGAGTTCTGCGTCACGCCCTTGGCCAGCAAGGCGGCGGCGCGGATCTCGCCAAACATATCCTGGCGGTTGTTGGAGGCAGCACCATCGGTGCCCAGCACGGTGTTGACACCGGCGGCTTCCAGCGCCGTCACCGGGCAGACACCCGAGGCTAGCTTCATATTCGAGTTGGGGTTGTGCACCACATGCACGCCTTGCTGGCCCAGCATGGCGATCTCGGCCTCGTTCAGATGCACCATATGGACGGCCATCATGCGCGAATCCAGCAGGCCCAGCTTGTTCAAGCGCTCCAGCGGGCGCATGCCATGCTGCTTGACGCTCTCATCCACCTCGAACTGGGTCTCGTGGATGTGGCAGTGCATCTGCAGGCCCAGGCGGTCGCGCAGATCGCGCAGCTGGATGAAAGTTTCATCGGACACCGTGTAGGGCGCGTGCGGGGCCGAGGTCCAGTCCAGCAGCTTCTCGCCCTTGTACTGCTCGTAAGCCTCCAGGCCTTTGCTGATGTACTCTCCGGCGTTGGCGGCATAGCCGGTGGGGAAGTCGATCACATTGATGGAGACACCGGCGCGCAGGCCGCTGTCCAGCGCCGCCCGCGCCATCGCGGTCGGGAAGAAATACATATCGTTCAGATAGGTGACGCCGCCGCGCAAGGCCTCGCAGGCGCTCAGCAGGGAGCCCTGGTAGGTCCAGTCCTCGCTGACCCATTTCTTCTCCAGCGGCCAGATATGGTTGTTGAGCCAGTCCATCAGCGGCACATCGTCGGCCACGCCGCGCAGCAAGGACATGGCCGAGTGCGTGTGCGCATTGATCAGACCGGGGATCAGCACATGCTCGCCCAACTCCACCGTGGCCGCGTCCGGGAACTGTTGGGCCGCCTGCGCCCAGGGCAGGATGGCGGCAATGCGCTCGCCCTGGATGACCAGGGCATGCTCGTTCAGCACTTGGCTGCCCGGGCTCATGGGCAGCAGCCAGCGGGCCTTGAGGATGGTGGTTTGTGCGGACATGGGGAACTCCAAAATGAACGGCCTCCCGAGGGGGGCGGAAGGCCATGAGGCATGATGTTAGGCGTCAAACACCTGGTCGAACAAGGCCAGCACACGGGCGCTGTCCACAGCGATGCAGACCTGCTGGGCGGGGCAGCCCGTCCAGGCATCGGCCACGGGGCCGGGCGGGCGCAGCTTCTGGATGGTCTGGCCGCGCGCAATGCCTTCGAGGGCGACGCGCACCGGGCCGGCGCGCAGCTCGAAGGCCTCGGGGACGACGGCATAGGCGATCGCGCTGGCGTCGTGCGAGTAGATGCCGCGAATGCCATCGACCGAGTGGTAGAAGTCCTGGTAGTGGCGCGTGGCATGCCAGAGGAAATCACCGACCGCGCCACCACGGCCTTGCAGGCCGGCGAGGTAGTCCTCGTCCATCACCACGGCCTGGGTCACGTCCAGACCGACGATGACCACCGGCCATTCGGCGCCGAACACGATGTCGGCCGCCTCGGGGTCGTTGATCATATTGGCCTCGGCCACCGGCGTCACATTGCCGCTGCGGCCCTGGATGCCGAAGGCTCCGCCCATCACGATGACTTGCCTGACCTTGGCCGCGATGCCGGGGTCGTGGCGCAGGGCCTGGGCCAGATTCGTCATCGGGCCGACGGCAATCAGCGTGATCTGGCCGGGCTGGGCATTGACCAGATCGCAGATCAATTGATAGGCCGGGCGCGGGTCCAAGGGGTGCAGCGCGCTGCGGGCATCGATCGCCCTCTGCGCCTCGCCGCCCAGGCCGTCTTCGCCATGGACATGGGTGGAATGCTCGCGCTCGGCGCCGGCCTGCAGCGGGCCGGCCGCACCGGCCGCCACCAGGACCTGCTCGGGCGGCAGGCCGTACAGCCCGCACAAGGCCTGGGCATTGCGCGTGGTCACGGCCAGCGAGGCATTGCCGAACACGGTGGTGATGGCGCGCAGATGGATGGCCGGATGGCGGGCCAGCAGGAACAAGGCCATGGCATCGTCGATGCCAGGGTCGGTATCAAAAATCACCTGCAAACGGGTGTCGGATTTCATCGCAGACCTTTCTCAATCCTGGCGGGGCGCGAAAGCCGGGCCCAGCTCCGCCCGCCTGGGCATGGCGCTTTGCACACCGCTGCGGCTGACGGCGATGGCCGCCGCCGCCATGCCCAGACGCACGGCGTCCACGGCGCTCAGGCCCTCGGCCAGGCCGGTGGCGAAGCCGCCGACAAAGGTGTCGCCGGCACCGACGGTGTCCACCGCCTTGACGGCCTGGGCCGGCAGATGTTGCAGGCCCTCGGCCCCGCACATCAGCACACCGGTCCCGCCCAGCGTCACCAGCACCTGCCCTGCCCCACGCTGACGCAAAGCTTGAGCGGCGACGCCCACCTGGCTCAGCAATTGCGCAGGCGGAGTTTCCTCGGGCAAGGCCGGCAGACCGGCCAGCTGGAATGCCTCGGTCTCGTTCAGGACCAGCCAGTCCGTCAAGGCCAGCAAGGCGGGCGTCACCGCCAGGGCCGGCGCGGCGTTCAGCACCGTGCGGCCACCGGCGGCGCGACTCAGCTCAAAAGCCTGCTGGACGGCCGGCAGCGGCACCTCCAGCTGGGCCACGGTGACCGTGCCCGCCTGGAATTTGCGCGCGCCCGCCAGCACGTCCTGCGGGCTCAGCTGGGCATTGCTGCCGGGCACGTAGACGATGGAGTTCTCGCCGCCTTCGCTCGCCACCATGATGACGGCGATGCCGGGCAAGGCCTGGGCATCGCGCAGCACGGCGGAGCCGTCCACGCCCTCGTCCTGCAAGGCCTGCAGCAAGGCCTCGCCATGCTGGCGCGTGCCCACGCGGGAGACAAAGGCCACCGAGGCGCCCAAGCGGGCCGCGGCCACGGCCTGGTTGGCGCCCTTGCCGCCCGGCGCCATCACAAAAGCCTCGCCCACCAAGGTCTCACCGGCTGCGGGCAGACGCGGGGCATGGGCCACCATATCCATATTGATGCTGCCGACCACCAGGACCTGGGCAGGCAGGGCGGTCGAGTCGGACAGGCCGGAATTCTGCTGAGTCATTTTTTATGCTTTGAAAGAAGAACCCAGGCCGAGGCTGGGCGCGCTGGTGCTCTCGCGCAGCACCAGGCTGGGCGTCATCAAGAGCTCGCGCAGCTCGGCCTCGGGCTGGTCGATGCGCTCGATCAGCATCTGCCCGGCCTGCTGGCCCAGGGCCTTGATGGAGCAGCCCACGCTGGTCAGGGCCGGGAACACATAGGACCCCAGCTCGATGTCATCGAAGCCGATCACCGAGAGTTGCTGGGGCACGGCCAGGCCAAACTCGGCGGCCGCGCGCAGGGCGCCGATGGCCATCAAGTCATTGCTGGCGAAGATGGCGCTGATTTTCGCCGCGGCGGGCAGCTCGCGCTGCGCCTGCAAGAGCCGGCAGGCCGCGGCATAGCCGCCCTGGCTGCTGAAGTCGCCGGCAATCACCAGGTTCTCGTCTACGGGCAGGCCACGCGCTTGCAGGGCGCTGCGCCAACCTTGCAGGCGCTCGCGCGAAACCTCGAATTCGGCCGGACCGCTGATGCAGGCGATGCGCTGATGACCCAGCTCCAGCAGATGGGAGACGGCGTTATGCGCGCCCTGGCTGTTGTTGACGCTGACCCGGTCGGCGCGCGCACCCGGCACCAGGCGGTCCACCGTCACGGCCGGCACGCGCGCCATCTTGAAGATGCGGGCCAGGGCTTCGTCGTCGCCGGCCGAGGACAGCAAGAGCCCGTCCACCCGCTTTTCCAGCAGGGTGCGCATGTATTGCTGCTGGCGCTTGGGGTCGTTGTCGGAATTGCACAGAAAGACCGAGTAGCCGGCCAGGCGGCAGCTCTCTTCCACACCGCAAACCAGTTCGGCGAAGAAGGGGTTTTGCACATTGGGCACCAGCACGCCGACGATCTTGGTCTCGCTGGTGCGCAGGGAGCGGGCCACGGCGCTGGGCAAGTAACCGATTTCGTCCACCGCCTCCAGCACGCGACGGCGCGCCTCGGCACTGACGGGCCGGCTATTGTTCAATACATGCGAAACCGTGGTGAAGGACACCCCGGCGCGGGTGGCCACATCTTTGATCGTGCTCAAGAAGGGACTCTGCTGCTTGTCTTGGAAGAGAGGCGTTAGGCAAACGTTTGCTTGCGCCCCGCAGCATAGCCCAAGCCCGGGCATTGCGAGGCCTGACCCATAAGAAAAAAACCTTGCACCAGCCCCGGACGGGACCTGTGCAAGGCCTGGGCCAAGCGGGCGCGGCGTGCGCCCGCGAGGATCAACGCTCGCCGATGGGCTTGACGTTGCGGGCGGTGGCGCCCACGTAGAGCTGGCGCGGACGGCCGATCTTGTACTCCGGATCGCCGATCATCTCGTTCAGCTGGGCGATCCAGCCAACGGTGCGGGCGAGCGAGAAGATGGCGGTGAACAAGGGCACGGGGATGCCGATGGCGCGCTGCACGATGCCCGAGTAGAAGTCCACATTCGGGTAGAGCTTGCGGGCGACGAAGTACTCGTCTTCCAGCGCAATCTTTTCCAGCTCCATGGCCAGCTTGAACATGGGGTCGTTGTGCAGGCCCAGCTCGTCCAGCACCTCGTGGCAGGTTTCGCGCATCAGCTTGGCACGCGGGTCGTAATTCTTGTAGACCCGGTGGCCGAAGCCCATCAGCTTGACGCCGCTGTTCTTGTCCTTGACCTGCTTGATGAACTCGCCGATCTTGGCCACACCGCCGTTGCGCTGGATGTCTTCCAGCATATTCAGCGCGGCTTCGTTGGCGCCACCGTGGGCCGGGCCCCACAGGCAGGCCACGCCGGCGGCGATGGCTGCGAAGGGGTTGGTGCCGGAGGAGCCGCACAGGCGCACGGTCGAGGTCGAGGCGTTTTGCTCGTGGTCGGCGTGCAGGATGAAGATGCGGTCCATGGCCCGCACCAGCACGTCGTTAGGCTTGTAGTCCTCGCAAGGCGTGGCAAACATCATGCGCATGAAGTTGCCGGCGTAGCTCAGATCGTTCTTGGGGTAGATATAGGGCTGGCCGACGGTGTATTTGTAGGCCATGGCCACCAGCGTGGGCATCTTGGCGATCAGGCGGATCGCCGCGATCTCGCGGTGCTCGGGGTTATTGATGTCGGTGCTGTCGTGATAGAAGGCCGACATCGCGCCAACCAGGCCGGTCATCACCGCCATCGGGTGAGCGTCGCGGCGGAAGCCACGCAGGAAGAACTGCATCTGCTCGTTGACCATGGTGTGATTGGTCACACGGGCCACGAACTCTTCCTTCTGCGCGGGGTTGGGCAGCTCTCCGTACAGCAGCAGATAACAGGTTTCGAGGTAGTCGCAGCTGGTGGCCAACTGCTCGATCGGGTAGCCGCGATACAGCAGCTCGCCCTTGTCACCGTCGATATAGGTGATGGTGGAGTTGCAGGAGGCGGTCGACAGAAAGCCCGGGTCGTAGGTGAACTTGCCGGTCTGGGCGTAGAGCTTGCGGATGTCGATCACATCCGGGCCTATGGTGCCCTTGTAAAGGGGCAGGTCCATATTCGGACTGCCGTCGGAGAACGACAGGGTGGCTTTGACGTCTGACGGAATCATGGGCTTTTCCTTTGCTTCTTGGGTATTTCTTAAACGGCAGTCGCGGTGGTTCTCAGCAGGGCGAGGACCTCGATGACATCGGCACGAACCAACTCACCCTCGGGCTCCTTGCGGCGCAGCAGCAGGTCTAACAGATCGTTATCGGACAGATCCATCAGTTCCCGCAGGCCCTGAGCCTGTTTCTCGGTCAAGGCGGCAGCGTGCTTGTCAAAAAAACGCTCGATGAAGAGATCGTTTTCAAGCAAACCACGCCGGCAGCGCCAACGCAGTTTGGACAGAGCCCGCTCATCAATCAAGTTATTTTCTGACATCGACTCGGTCATATTGAGAATCACGCGACAGACCAGCTTAGATGGCGCGGCGCACCATCATTTCCTTGATCTTGCCAATCGCCTTGGTCGGGTTCAAGCCCTTGGGGCAGACATCGACGCAGTTCATGATGGTGTGGCAGCGGAACAGGCGGTAGGGATCTTCCAGGTTATCCAGGCGGGCTGCGGTGGCATCGTCGCGGCTGTCGGCGATGAAACGGTAGGCCTGCAGCAGACCGGCGGGGCCGACGAATTTGTCGGGATTCCACCAGAAGCTGGGGCAGCTGGTCGAGCAGCTGGCGCACAGAATGCACTCGTACAGGCCGTTCAGCTCGTCGCGCTCTTCGGGCGATTGCAGGCGCTCCTTGTCGGGCAGCGGCGTCTCGTTGATCAGATAGGGCTTGATCGAGTTGTACTGCTTGAAGAACTGGGTCATGTCCACGATCAGGTCGCGGATGACGGGCAGGCCAGGCAGGGGCTTGAGCACGATCACGCCGGGCAGCGTGCGCATATTGGTCAGGCAGGCCAGGCCGTTCTTGCCATTGATATTCATGGCGTCGGAGCCACAAACACCTTCGCGGCAGGAGCGGCGGAAGCTCAGGGTCGGGTCCACCGCCTTGAGCTTGCCCAGGGCGTCCAGCAGCATGCGCTCGGAGCCGTCCAGCTCGACCTCCAGGGTCTGCATATAGGGCTTGGCATCCTTGTCCGGGTCGTAGCGGTAGATCTGGAAGGTACGCTTGGTCATTGTCTTATTCCTTGAATTCTGGGCTGAGCAAACGTCCGTTTAGAACGTGCGCACCTTGGGCGGGATGGAGTCCACCGTCAGCGGCTTCAGCTTGACCGGCTTGTAGTCCAGGCGATTGCCTTCCGAGTACCACAGGGTGTGCTTCATCCATTCGGCGTCGTTGCGGCCGTTCGGATGCTCGGGCGTGTCCGCGTAGTCGTCCACGGTGTGGGCGCCACGGCTTTCGCGGCGGGCCGCGGCCGAGATGATGGTGGCCTGGGCCACTTCGATCAGGTTCTCGACCTCCAGAGCTTCGATGCGCGCCGTGTTGAAGACCTTGGACTTGTCCTTCAGCGTGATGTTCTTGACGCGCTTGGCGATCTCGGCGACCTGCAGCACGCCTTCGTCCAGCGTGGCCTGGGTGCGGAACACGCCGGCGTGGCGCTGCATGGCCAGACGCAGATCATTGGCCACATCCTGCGCGTATTCGCCGGAGTTGCTATTGTCCAGACGGGCCACGCGGGCCAGGGACTCGGCACCGGCATCGGCCGGCAGCGGCTTGTGCTGGGTGGTCTTGAGGCCGGACTCGACGATGTGGTTGCCGGCCGCACGGCCGAACACCAGCAGGTCCAGCAGCGAGTTGGTGCCCAGGCGGTTGGCGCCGTGCACGCTGACGCAGGCGCACTCGCCCACGGCGTAGAGGCCGTTCACCACCGCATCGGGATTGCCGTCCTTGGGCACAACGACCTGACCGTAGATATTGGTCGGGATGCCACCCATCTGGTAATGGATGGTGGGGACGACGGGAATGGGTTCCTTGGTGATGTCGACGTTGGCGAAGTTATGGCCAATCTCGAACACCGAAGGCAGACGCTTCATGATGGTGTCGGCGCCGAGGTGGGTCATGTCCAGCTCGATATAGTCCTTGTTGGGACCGCAGCCACGACCTTCCTTGATCTCCTGGTCCATGCAGCGCGAGACGAAGTCACGCGGCGCCAGATCCTTCAGCGTGGGCGCATAGCGCTCCATGAAGCGCTCACCGTTGCAATTGCGCAAAATCGCGCCCTCACCGCGGCAGCCTTCGGTCAGCAAGACGCCCGCGCCGGCCACGCCGGTGGGGTGGAATTGCCAGAACTCCATGTCTTCCAAGGGGATGCCGGCGCGCGCCGCCATGCCCAGACCGTCGCCGGTGTTGATGAAGGCATTGGTGGAAGCGCCGAAGATGCGGCCGGCACCGCCGGTGGCCAGCAAGACGGTCTTGGCTTCCATGATGTGGACTTCGCCGGTTTCCATTTCCAGCGCTGTCACGCCGACCACATCGCCCGCCTCGTTGCGGATCAGGTCCAGCGCCATCCACTCGACGAAGAACTGGGTCTTGGCCTTGACGTTCTGCTGGTACAGGGTGTGCAACATGGCGTGGCCGGTACGGTCGGCCGCGGCGCAGGCGCGCTGCACGGGCTTCTCGCCGTAGTTGGCCGTGTGGCCGCCGAAGGGGCGCTGGTAGATCGTGCCATCGGCATTGCGGTCGAAAGGCATGCCGAAATGCTCAAGCTCGTAGACGACCTTGGGCGCTTCGCGACACATGAACTCGATGGCGTCCTGGTCGCCCAGCCAGTCCGAACCCTTGACGGTGTCGAAGAAGTGGTAATGCCAGTTGTCCTCGGACATATTGCCCAGCGAGGCGCTCACGCCGCCCTGCGCCGCCACCGTGTGCGAGCGGGTCGGGAAGACCTTGGACAGCACGGCCACATTCAGGCCGGCCAGCGACAGCTGCAAGGAAGCACGCATGCCCGAGCCGCCAGCGCCGACGATGACCACATCGAACTTGCGCTTAGGAACCGAATTAGTAGTCGCCGCCGTCATCACATTCTCCACAACACTTGGACTGCCCAGCCGGTGCAGCCCAACAACCAAACCAAGCTGAACACCTGCAGAGCCAGACGCAGGCCCACAGGCTTCACATAATCCATCCAGATGTCACGCACACCGACCCAGGCGTGATAGGCCAGGGAGATGATCACGACGAAGGTCAGGAACTTCATCCACTGCTGGGCAAAGATGCCGGCCCAGCGCTCATAGCCCAAGGGGCCGGGCAGCAGCACCTGCACCAACAGGGCGACCGTGAACAAGGCCATCAGCACGGCGGTGACCCGCTGAGCCAGCCAGTCACGCAAACCATAGTGCGCACCAACGACGGTACGCTTGGAACCATAGGTAGTCATTTTCTTCTCTCTCCAATAGCTCAATACAGGCCGAACAGCTTGGCGCCCAGCAGCAGCGTCAGCAGCACGCTGAGGGCCAAGGTCACGACGGCCGAGCTATGGCCCTGCTCCTTGCTGACGCTATGGGTGGCATCCATCCAGAGATGGCGCACGCCGGCGATGAAGTGATGCAAATAGCCCCAGATCAGACCCAAGACCACCAGCTTGACGAACCAGCCCGGCAGGAAGCCGATGCCAGCCACGAAAGCATTGGTGAAGACGTCGTAAGAGATTTCCGAAGTCAGGCTCGTGTCGAACATCCAAATGATGAAGGGCAGGAGCAAAAACATCAGCAAGCCGCTGACGCGGTGCAGGATGGAGACGATGCCGGCGGGCGGCAAACGGTAGCCCGGCAGGTCGGAAAAGAAATTGACATTGCGAAATTCTCGCCTTGCCGTGGGGTTCTTGGTGGTGTTTGTCATACCCGACCTTGTGTAATCAACATGAAACTAGTGGAGTTTATTGCAATGCAGCAGACCAGCATCCGAGCCGCAATGCTTTGAGTCACGGGGAAGCAACGCCAAACCGTGGCTGCAAGCGTCAGTTAAGCTCGTTGCGATAAAAGTGTGATTCGGTGTGATAGAGCCCTCGGCGCAGCTCTACCGGCTTATCTCCATAGGTGAATGACAGTCTCTCCACGCTCAGCAAGGGCGCGCCCAGCGGCACTTGCAAGAGCGCGGCCGCTTCGGCATCGGCCGCCAGCGCGCGAATTTTTTCCTGGGCACGAATCATGTGCACGCCGAACTCGGCCTCGAACAGGCCGTAAAAGGGGCCGCGGTACTGGTTCAGCCGCTCCGTCGTCAGGCCCTTGAACAAATTGCCCGGCAGCCAGATATCGTCCAGCACCACCGGCCGCCCCTGCGCCTTGAGCAGACGGCGCACCTCCACCATCTGATCGCCGGCCCGCAGCTGCAACTGCTTGGCGATCGCCGCCGGCGCCCGCAGGCGTTTGCAGTCCAGCAACTGGCGCTCCAGGCTTTGCGAGCCCTCGTCGGGCATCAGGCGCAGAAAGCGGTACTGAACTTTTTGCTCGGCATGGGTGGCGACGAACGTGCCCTTGCCCTGGCGGCGCACCAGCAGATTCTCGGCCGCCATCTCATCGACCGCCTTGCGCACCGTGCCCTGGCTGACGCCGAATCTCGCCGCAAGATCCAACTCGCTGGGGATGGCCTCGCCCGCCTTCCATTCGCCGCCCTGCAGGCTGGCGGTGATCAAATCCTTGATCTGGCGGTAAAGCGGACTGAAGGACGGGCCGCCGGCGTGGCTCAAGCCCACCGCCTGGCCGGCAGACGCACCCTGATTGCCAGGGTTGGCGGCCCCGCCGGCTCCACGCACTTCTCGCTCGGTGGCGGCTTTCGTGGTGCTGAAACGGGACGGGACTGCAGACATGGCCGATATTGCAGCACAAGCCCGGCCTCAAGTCCATGAAAAGCCCCTGCAAAACAGCTAATGTCTTCTATAAGACATAAGACAGTAAACAATTTGCAACATGCGGTGATAATCTTCAGCGCCAAAACAAGACGACGGCCGGGCTATGCTCGGGAAATCCCTTGGACTCACCTACACTTGTCGCGCAAGCGCCAAGCTCGGCAATCGGTCAGGACCCACGGTTCAAGGCCGGATGACGAAATCTGCCGTGGTCCTGGCACGAATTCATTGCAAGCTTTCAACACCCTCGGAGCACTTTCATGAGCAAAAAACCCGTTCGCGTTGCCGTCACCGGCGCTGCCGGCCAAATTGGCTACGCCCTGCTGTTTCGCATCGCCTCTGGCGAAATGCTGGGCAAGGACCAGCCCGTCATCCTGCAATTGCTGGAAATCCCCGACGAGAAGGCCCAGAACGCGCTGAAGGGCGTGATCATGGAATTGGAAGACTGCGCTTTCCCGCTGCTGGCCGGCATCGAAGCGCACAGCGACCCCAAGACCGCCTTCAAGGATACCGACTACGCCCTGCTGGTCGGCTCGCGCCCCCGTGGCCCCGGCATGGAGCGCTCGGAGCTGCTGGCCATCAACGGCGCCATCTTCACCGCCCAGGGCAAGGCCTTGAACGAAGTCGCCTCGCGCAATGTCAAGGTGCTGGTGGTCGGCAACCCCGCCAACACCAATGCCTATATCGCGATGAAGTCGGCCCCGGACCTGCCGGCCAAGAACTTCACCGCCATGCTGCGCCTGGACCATAACCGCGCCGCTTCGCAGATCGCCGCCAAGACCGGCAAGGCCGTGGCCGAGATCGAAAAGCTGGCCGTCTGGGGCAACCACTCGCCCACCATGTATGCCGACTACCGCTTCGCCACCATCGGTGGTGAGTCCGTCAAGGCCATGATCAACGACGAGACCTGGAACCGCGAAACCTTCCTGCCCACCGTGGGCAAGCGCGGTGCGGCCATCATCGCCGCACGCGGCCTGTCCTCGGCCGCCTCGGCTGCCAACGCCGCCATCGACCATATGCGCGACTGGGCCCTGGGCACCAATGGCAAATGGGTCACCATGGGCATCCCCTCGAATGGCGAGTACGGCATCCCCAAGGAAGTCATGTTCGGCTATCCCGTGACCTGCGAAAACGGCGAATACAAAATCGTCGAAGGCCTGGAAATCGATGCCTTCTCGCAAGAGTGCATCAAGAAGACCCTGGACGAGCTGCTGGGCGAACAAGACGGCGTCAAGCACCTGATCTGATCACGTGCTCAAGCAAGAACCGGGCATGGCAACATGGCCGGTTTTTTTACGCCCGTATGGCAATATCGCCCCAGCCTGCAAACACCCTCAGCCCATCGTGACCGCCTCTCTACACCCCAAGCTCGCCCTGTTTGACGACAGCGAACAGAGCTCCCCCCTGCCCGTGGTTGACCACTACTGCGGCGTCGAAGCCCGCATGGACAAAAGCCTGGAACTGCAGGCCCAGCTGGGGCCGGTGTTTGACATCACGCTGGACCTCGAGGACGGCGCGCCGGTCGGCGGCGAGCAAGAGCATCGCGAGATGGTGGCCGAGAAGCTGCTGAGCCCCGCCAACCGCTTTGGCCGGGTCGGCGCCCGCGTGCATCCGCTGAGCCACCCCGCCTTCGAGGCCGATGTGGACGCCCTGATCGGCAAGGCCGGCGAGGCCATGGCATTCCTGATGCTGCCCAAGCCGGACAGCCTGGCCGAGGTGCAGGCGGCTTGCGCGCAGATCGACGCCTGCCTGCTGCGCCATGGCATCAAGAAAGCCCTGCCCATCCATGTATTGATCGAAACCCATGGTGCGCTGCGCGAGGTGCAGGCCATCGCCGCCCATCCGCGCATCGAATCCCTGTCTTTCGGCCTGATGGATTTCGTCTCGGCCCACCGCGGCGCCATCCCGCGCTATGCCCTCAGCGCCGAAGGCCAGTTCAGCCACCCGCTGATTGCCCGTGCCAAGCTGGAGATCTCCGCCGCCGCCCACGGCCAGGCCAAAACGCCCTCGCATTGCGTGGTCACCGAATTCAAGAACACCTCGGCCCTGCACGCCGCCGCCACCCGCGCCGCACGCGAATTCGCCTACACCCGCATGTGGAGCATCCACCCCGGCCAGATCCAGGTGATCCTGGACGCCTTCGCCCCCAGCGTGGCCGAACTGGACGAGGCCATCGAGATCATCCAGGCGGCGCAGGCCGAGCAATGGGCACCCATCCAGTACCGCGACACCTTGCACGACCGCGCCAGCTATCGCTTCTTCTGGCAGTTGCTGGAGCGGGCCCATCGCACCGGCCATCACCTGCCGATCGAAATCCGCCAAGCCTATTTCGCGGCGGATTGAGCCCGCCCCAGGCTCAATCGGCGGCCTGTGCTTGTTTCAAGCGACAGCGGCAACGACTTGACACAGTCTGCCGCCCCTCCACAGCCGCGGAGCAAGCGAGAATGCCGCACCCGACAAGGGCACAAGCAGTGCAGCCACGAATACCCGCAGTTCTTCGAGCATGGCAAGCTGCCCCAGCCCTCGTCAGCAAGCAAAGACCCCAAGCCGGCGCGGCCACACTCCTGCGGAGCAGGCCAGGCGCCCTCGTCTTCCTCTGAACCTTTGACTCTTCATTTCGCCATGAGCACTTTGAAACAATCCCTGCTGCACCTCTCCCTCGTCGGCCTGTGCAGCAGCGGCCTGCTGAGCCTGTCCACCGCCGCGCTGGCGGCCCCCGAGGCCGCAGCCAAGCCCGCCGCCAAGGCTGCCGCCCCGGCCAAGCCGGCGCCCAAGAACACCAAGGTCGTCAAGGGCAAGCCGGCCGCCAAGCCCGCCCCGGTCGACGTGGTGCTGGCCGAAGCCAACGAAGAACAGCTCTACGCCGCATCGCGCGCCTATATGGGCCAGTATGACTGCGAGTTCAAGCAGACCATCCACATCACCAAGCACCCCAAGACCGAGGGCTATCTGGACGTGGCCTGGCAGAAGCAGGTCTTCACCATGAAGCCCGTGCTGTCCAGCACCGGCGCCCTGCGCCTGGAAGACGTGACCGGCCGCACCCTGATGATCCAGATCGCCAACAAGTCCATGCTGATGGACACCCACGTAGGCCAGCGCCTGGTGGACGAGTGCATCAACCCCGAGCAGCGCACCCTGATCGACCTGGCCCGCGCCGCCGCGGCCGAAGCCGCCGCCTCCGGCATCGAGGCCACTGGCGGCCTGGGCATCGCCCCGGCCCCGGCCGCCGCAGTTGCGGCGACGGCTGCACCCGTCAAGAAGTAAGCCTCGGCAAGGCCCGGCGCATGGGCCCGCCTCGCCGGGCACTGGCTTTGATATGAAAAGTATGTAGAATCAATGCATACTTTTTACGCCATACCGCGGAGGCCAGCATGGAAGCGACCGTTGCCGAACGAGGCCAGATCACCCTGCCCAAGGCCGTGCGTGATGCACTGGGCCTGAGCAAGGGCACGACGCTCAAGGTCGAACTGGACGGCTCGCGCATCATCCTGCGCAAGAACGTCGATGACGCCATCTCCCGCGCCCGCGGCAAATTCAAGTTAGATGGCTTTGCTTCTGTGGATGAGGCCATGCGAGCCATTCGCGGCCGGGCACCTGGTGATCCGGTAGAAACCTGAGACCGGCCCGCCCATGATTGCCATCGACTCCTCCGTCCTGATCGACCTGCTCAGTGGCAGCGCACGCTCGTCAATGGCTGAAGCCGCCTTGCGCGAGGCGCTCAGCCAGGGCCCGGTGGTGGTCTGCGCCGTGGTGGTGGCGGAGGTCTGCTCCTCGCTGCAAGGCGGCGACCAGGCCATGCAAGCCCTGGAAGAAATCGGCCTGAGCTACAGCGCCATCGAACAAAAAGCCGCCATCCGTGCTGGCGAAATGCAGCGCCGCTACCGCAGCCGCGGCGGTACTCGCCAACGCACCGTTCCCGACTTCATCGTCGGCGCCCATGCCCTGCTGCAATGCAGCGCATTGATCACCAACGACGACGGCTTTTTCCGCGACTACTTCAAAGGCCTGAAGCTGATCAAGCCCGGCGCCCCCTAATCCTTAAAATCCACTCACCGCATCACCTGGAGTCACAGCCATGCTGCAAGCCTACCGCCAACATGTCGCCGAGCGCGCCGCCCTGGGCATCCCGCCCCTGGCCCTCTCGCCTGAGCAGACCGCCGAGCTCATCGAACTGATCAAGAACCCGCCCGCGGGCGAGGGTGAATTCCTGCTGGACCTGCTGACCCATCGCGTGCCCCCGGGCGTGGACGATGCCGCCAAGGTCAAGGCCAGCTTCCTGGCCGCCGTGGCCCATGGTGACCTGAGCGTCGCGCTGATCTCCAAGACCCGCGCCACCGAGTTGCTGGGCACCATGGTCGGCGGCTACAACGTCAAGCCCCTGATCGATCTGCTGGACGATGCCGCAGTCGCCGCCAGCGCCGCCGCCGCGCTGAAGAAGACGCTCTTGATGTTCGACTTCTTCCACGACGTGGCCGAGAAGGCCAAGGCCGGCAATGCCCAGGCCCAGGAGGTGATCCAGAGCTGGGCCGAGGCCGAGTGGTTCACCAGCCGCCCCGAGGTCGAGAAGAAGATCACCGTCACCGTCTTCAAGGTGCCCGGCGAAACCAATACCGACGACCTGTCGCCCGCGCCCGATGCCTGGAGCCGCCCCGACATCCCCCTGCACTATCTGGCCATGCTGAAGAACACGCGCGAAGGCGCGGCCTTCAAGCCCGAAGAAGACGGCAAGCGCGGCCCGATGCAGTTCATCGAAGACCTGAAGAAGAAGGGCCATCTGGTCGCCTACGTCGGCGATGTGGTCGGCACCGGTTCTTCGCGCAAGTCCGCCACCAACTCGGTGATCTGGGCCACCGGCCAGGACATCCCCTTCGTGCCCAACAAGCGCTTCGGCGGCGTCACGCTGGGCGGCAAGATCGCCCCCATCTTCTTCAACACCCAGGAAGACTCGGGTTCGCTGCCGATTGAAGTCGACGTCAGCAAGCTGGAGATGGGCGATGTCATCGACATCCTGCCCTACGAGGGCAAGATCGTGAAGGACGGCGCCACCGTCACCGAGTTCAAGCTCAAGAGCGATGTGCTGTTTGACGAGGTGCGCGCCGGCGGCCGCATCAACCTGATCATCGGCCGCTCGCTGACCGCCAAGGCCCGTGAATTCCTGGGCCTGCCCGCCAGCACCCTGTTCCGCCTGCCACAAGCCCCGGCCGCCACCCAGGCCGGCTTCACGCTGGCGCAGAAGATGGTGGGCCGCGCCGTCGGTCTGCCCGAGGGCCAGGGCGTGCGCCCCGGCACCTACTGCGAGCCCAAGATGACGACCGTCGGCTCGCAAGACACCACCGGCCCCATGACCCGCGACGAGCTGAAGGACCTGGCCTGCCTGGGCTTCAGCGCCGACCTGGTGATGCAGAGCTTCTGCCACACCGCGGCCTACCCCAAGCCGGTGGACGTCAAGACCCATCGCGAGCTGCCCGCCTTCATCTCCAACCGCGGCGGCGTGGCCCTGCGTCCAGGCGACGGCGTGATCCACAGCTGGCTGAACCGCCTGCTGCTGCCCGACACCGTCGGCACCGGCGGCGACTCGCACACCCGCTTCCCCATCGGCATCTCCTTCCCCGCCGGCTCCGGCCTGGTGGCCTTCGGCGCCGCCACCGGCGTGATGCCGCTGGACATGCCGGAGTCGGTGCTGGTGCGCTTCAAGGGCGAAATGCAGCCCGGCATCACCTTGCGTGATCTGGTCCATGCGATCCCGCTGTACGCTATCAAGGCCGGCCTGCTGACCGTCGCCAAGGCCGGCAAGATCAATGCCTTCTCGGGCCGCATCCTGGAGATCGAAGGCCTGCCCGATCTGAAGGTGGAGCAAGCCTTCGAGCTGAGCGACGCCTCGGCCGAGCGCAGCGCCGCCGGCTGCACCGTCAAGCTCAACCCCGAGCCGATCAAGGAATACCTCACGAGCAATATCGTGCTGATGAAGAACATGATCGCCGACGGCTATGCCGACGCCCGCACCCTGCAGCGCCGCATCGAGAAGGTCGAAGCCTGGTTGGCCAAGCCGAGCCTGCTGGAAGCCGACAAGGACGCCGAATACGCCCACATCATCGAGATCGATCTGGCCGACATCAAGGAGCCCATCCTCTGCTGCCCCAACGATCCGGACGATGCCAAGACCCTGAGCGACGTGGCCGGCACCAAGATCGATGAGGCCTTCATCGGTTCCTGCATGACCAATATCGGCCACTTCCGCGCCGCGGCCAAGCTGCTGGGCGGCCAGCGCGACATCCCCGTCAAGCTGTGGGTAGCCCCGCCGACCAAGATGGACCAGAGCGAGCTGATCAAGGAAGGCCATTACGCCGCCTTCGGCACCGCCGGTGCGCGCACCGAAATGCCCGGCTGCTCGCTGTGCATGGGCAATCAGGCCCAGGTGCGTGAGGGTGCGACCGTGGTTTCGACCTCGACCCGCAACTTCCCCAACCGCCTGGGCAAGAACACGCAAGTCTTCCTGGCCTCGGCCGAGTTGGCGGCCATCGCCTCCAAGCTGGGCCGCATCCCCACCGTGGCCGAGTACCACGCCGATATGGGCGTGATCAACAAGGACAGCGGCAAGATCTACCAGTACATGAACTTCGACAAGATCGAAGAGTACGCGGAAGTGGCCAAGACTGCCGTGAACTGAAGCCCACCCAGCCCATCAACTGAGGCTGGGAGCTCGACCACCAGGCCCGCCGGAGAAATCCGGCGGGCCTTTTTTCATACCGATTCGGCGCTGAGCCTCCCCCGCTGCAGCGCCAATCACCCCCTCGATGCCCAGCGCTCAATTCATCAATATTTTGCAAATAAGAATCATTATCAATATAATTTTCAGGATTTGCTAACTGTCTATTCGAACGGCAATGACTCGGCCGCCAATCACAAGCGGCCTAGCCTTTCCGATTCCCTGCCTGGAAACCCATGAACGCACCCCCCTCACCCGGCCTAGGCCGCGCCACCCAGTTTTCTCGCGCCCATCTGCTGGGCCGTATCGCTGCCGCCGTGCTGGGAGGCTATGCCTTTTGCTGGGGCTTCATCGCCCTGAGCATGGCCGCCCTGTACGCCGCCAAGATGCCCTTCCATGATGCCGAGCACCTGGCCGCCATCCTGGGATTCCTGCTGTTTGTGGCGGTGTTTTGCTGGGCCTTCGTGACCCGCAGCCTGGCGCGCGCCTGGCTGCTGCTGGCCGGGGGCGGCGTCTTGATGGCGACCGCGGCCCAACTCGTGCAACAGCTGCTGATCGCCGCAGCGGAGGGCCACTGATGTTGCAGAATTTCCGCCAAACCATGACCTGGCTGCACACCTGGTTCGGCCTGGTGCTGGGCTTTGTGTTGATGGTCGTGTTCTTCTTCGGTTCGCTGTCGGTGTTCGACCGCGAGATCGACCGCTGGGCCCTGCCGCAGACGCGCTTTGCGCCCCAGCCCATGCCCTCCTTCGACACGCTGTTGCGACCGGTCTTCGAGGCCATGCAGCCCAAGCCCGAGGATGTGGCCGCACTGGAGGGCAAGGTCAACGGCCCCCTGCCCCAGCGCTTTGACACCGTGTCCAACTGGGGCGCCTACACCACCCACCGCGATCCGGTGCTGCGGGTGTTTGCCGGCTTCCCGGTGCCCAATGCCAAGGACCCGGAAGAGAGCGTCTTCAGCAGCCACAATCTGGACCCCCGCAACGGTCGGCTGCTGCCCGAGGGCCAGCTCAATATCGGCAGCGATTTCTTCTACCCCCTGCACTACAGCCTGCACCTGAACTGGCTGAATCTGGGCTACTGGATCGTCGGCTTCGCCGCGCTGATGATGTTGGTGGCCCTGGTCAGCGGCGTGGTGATGCACCGCAAGATCTTCCGCGAGCTGTTCACCTTCCGGCCCCGCAAGAGCACCCAGCGCAGCGCGCTGGACCTGCACAACCTCAGCGGTGTGGCGGCCCTGCCCTTCCACTTTTTCTTCGCCTTCACCGGCCTGGTGATCTTTGCCGGCATCTACTTCCCCATCGGCCACAGCCAGTTGCACGATCTGCACGAGTTGCACGAGCGCATCGAAGCGCGCGAGACCGGCCTGCCGCATGAGCGCGCCGGCAAGGCCGCAGCGCTGGCCTCGGTGGATGCCATGGTGGCCCAGGCCCAGGCGCACTGGGCGGCCAAGGGCATGGCCGGCGAGGTGGGCTTTTTGAGCGTCCAGCATGTGGGCGATGCCAACAGCTATGTCAGCATCTACCGCGCCGGCACCGACCGAGTGGCACTGACCGGCGAGGGCATGCACTTCAAGGCCTCAACCGGAACGCTGCTGCGCGAAGACCCGCCCCGCACGGCGGTGGACAGCGTCAACGAGTTCCTCACCGGCCTGCATTTGCAGCATTTCCGCCATTGGCTGCTGCGCTGGCTCTACGTGTTAGGTGGCCTGCTGGGCTGCGTCTGCATCGCCACCGGCTTCATCTTCTTCGTCGAGAAGCGCAAGAAGCAGCATGCCAAAAGCGGCAGCCAGGGCAGCCGCCTGGTGGACGCTTTCGCCGTGACCACCGTGACCGGCATGCTGGCGGCCTCGGCCAGCATGCTGCTGGCCAACCGCCTGCTGCCCGCCGAGCTGGCGGCCAAGGGCGATTGGGAGCGCTATGCCTTCTGGGGCGCCTGGCTGCTGGCCCTGGCCCATGCGCTGTGGCGCGGTGCGCCGGTGGCGGAAGGCCGGCTCAACCCGGCTTGGCGCGAGCAATGCTGGGGCTTCGCATTGCTGGCGCTGGGCGCCGTGCTGATGAACTGGCTCAGCACCGGCGACCATCTGGCCAAGACCCTGGCGGCCGGCTACTGGCCGGTGGCCGGGCTGGACCTGAGCCTGCTGCTGACTGCGGGCCTGGCGCTCTGGGCGGCGAGCAAACTGGGGCAGCGCGCGGCGGCTGCCACCTCCTCTGTGGATGGCATGGCCAT
Source organism: Roseateles oligotrophus (assembly GCF_014204525.1). GTDB lineage: Bacteria > Pseudomonadota > Gammaproteobacteria > Burkholderiales > Burkholderiaceae_C > Paucibacter_A > Paucibacter_A oligotrophus_A. The sequence continues at coordinate 44,209 of NZ_JACHLP010000005.1, read as the reverse complement.
CGCAACGAAAGCCTGAGCCATGGCCGAATCCAACTATTCCTTGCTGGCGGGCGCGGCCCTGCTCGTCGCCCTGGGTTTTGCCTGGCTGGCCCTGGCCATGGACGGCCATTGGGAACAGGTGCACGGCCAGACCGGCCCCTCGGCCGGGCAGCAAAAACTGCTGCGCCTGCTGGGCGGCTCGCTGCTACTGGCCTCGCTGGCCCTGTGCCTGCTGGCCGACCACGCCACCATGGCGGCCCTGGTCTGGCTGATGCTGCTGGCCGGCGGCGTGCTCTTGAACGCCTTGCTGCTGGCCTGGCGGCCAGCCTGGCTGCGGCTGCTATGGCCCCGTTAGTCCGTCAGACCTTGTAGATGCTGATGTTCTTGCTGGCCGAACCGAGGTAGACGAGGGCCGACAAGCTGGGCAGCCACATCATGCGGCGCTTGACGATGCTGCCCGCGCTGGGCGCCGGCCAGTCGCCGGTGGCCTGCGGCATGCGCCTGAGCGTCCAGGGCGTGGTGCTGGGGTCCAGCTCGAACCAGGCCAGGCGCCCGTCCTTCATCTGGGTGCTGAGCCAGTAGCGGTTCAGCGGCGGGATATAGACCAGACCCGCGCCGTCGTAAAAGCTGCTCTGGTTGGCAAAGTCGCTTTGCGACAGCCCGGCCTCGAACTGCAACACGCCCTCGCTGGCCTGGCGCGTGCGCAGCTTGTAGCGCATATATCGGCCCGGGAAGCCGCGACTGCCGCTGCCCACATCGGGGTTGGAGGGCGGCCGCAGCAGGGTCAGCTCCTCGTTGAAGCAGGTGTCGGCGGCACCGTCCCAGTCCCAGGAGGCCCAGGGCGGCATATAGCCGGTCCAGGACTCGGTCTTGAAGTCGAAGGTGGCGCCAAAAGGGCCGTCCGAGCCGCAGCTGCCGACGATGAGCTGGCCGTTGGCCGGGTCCTGATAGGCAATCGAGGCCTCGCCGAAACCCCGGCTGGCGCTGTCCTTGGCATGGCGGCGGTAGGTCCAGCGGCCGGCCGCCAGGGAATAACGCCACAGCCGCCCGCGCGCCAGCACCAGCTCATTGCTGGCGGGCAGGTACACCGTGCCCGAGTAGACATGGCGGGCGATGGGCTTGCGGTCCCAGACCAGCTCATCGCCAAACCAGCCGCCCTCGGGCGGCTTGATGTCGGCCGCCAGATCGGCCTGGTACCTGGCCTCGGACTCCAGGCAGGGGCCGACCGAGCCGCCCGAGGCGATGCGCTGGTACAGGCTCTGGGCCTTGCCATAGGCGGCAAACGGGGTCTTCCACGGGCCGGTGTCCGAGGGCAGGCACTCGACGGCATAGGCCATTCTGAGCGCGTCGAAACGGTAGATGCCGTTGTTGGCGCTGTCGGCATGGCCGCCCGCGCAGACCCACCAGGCGCGGCAGCCCTCGGTGTCCATGGCCACGCCATTCCAGGCATTGGTGACGCCGTCCCATTTCTGCGAGCCGGGGTCGCTCCAGCCCGGGATGGCCGCCTTGACCACGGCATCCAGCGCGTCCAGCCGGGTGTCGGCCACGTTCAGCCATTGACCCGTGGGCACGGCGGCCCAGGAGACCTCGTTGACGGCGCCCTGGGCATCGCGGCCCGGCGTCCACAGACTGCCCTTGACGCTGCCCGGGTCCGTGCCCCGGCCCAGGGCCGGCCGGGCCAGGATGTGCAGGGAAATGGCGGCGGAAAGCAGCTTGCGTGTCATGAACTCAGATTTCGCGGATAGGCGCCACAGCGCGGGTCATTGGCAAAGCCGGCCCGCCAGGCGGCCAGATTCGTGATGTTGGCAAGCACCGTGTTCCAGGCCTGCGCGGCCCCAGGCACGGCGCGTTCGCGGGCGGCCACCAGGGCGGCCCAGAAATTGCTCGGATAACCGACGCCGCCGACGGACTCATAAGCCAGCGCCTCGACGGCGGCCCAGCTCTTCTCGTCACCGATGCCGCCGCCCCAAGGGCCCGCCACCGCGCTGGGGCGGCCACCGAGGTCGGCGGCGCGCTGCGCGCCCCAGCCGGGGTAGGCGGCCAGATTGCCGCCCTCATCGCCCAGGCGGCTGCGGTAGGGCAGGAAGCGCCAGCCGCCCTCGGGCTGCTCGTTGACCCATTTGACGACGGCCAGGGCCAGGCCATCTGCCACCTTGTCCACCGCCGCCTGGCGCTGGGCCGACAAGCCCAGCAGCAGCTGGCTGGCGGCGATGCGGTGCCACTCCATCACCACGAAGTGGTACATCCACAGCGAGACCTGGATGCCCGGCATATTCTTTTCCAGGTCCATGGGCCACTCCGGCTCGCCCTCGTACAGCGGCAGCAGCACGGCGCGGGTATTGGCGGCATAAGCGCCCAGGAAACGGCTGTTCCGGTCCAGCCACTGCAGGCCGCTGGCGCGCCAGGGATGGTCTTGCGGCGACAGCCAGGTGGCATGGCAGAGATTGCGCGGCCCCCAGGCCTTGGCCCGCATCTGCACATTGCCGACGATGCCCGTGGGGTCGCTGATGCCGGCCGCCGCGCCATCCATGTATTTGAGCAGGTCGCTGCTGGCGTCTATGGTGCCGGTCCAGACGGCGATCTTCTGCGCAATCTCGATATAGACCGGGCTGGGTCGGGCCACAAAAGCCATCAGGCCCGCGGCGGGCTGGTGCGCCACTTCGAAGGCGGGCTCGGCATTGTTGCTGGGCCAGTTCTTGTACCAGGAGCCCTGGGTCTTCAAGGGCATGATGGCGCTGTGCGGCACGACGCCGCTGACATCGCGGTGGTTGATGTTGTAGGACAGCATGGCCAGGGCGCTGGCCTCGGTGGCGGCCCAGGCGCGGGCGTCGCCCGACTGCAGGGCGCGCGCCTCCCACTGCGGCAGCGCGCCTATGCTGGGGTGATCGCCACCGCCGCCCATGCCCACGGCGCGATGGCGGCCCGTGCCCCAGGGGCGGTAGGCGTCCTGGGCATAGGCACTCATATCGAAGCTGGCCGCCTGGTCGCATTGGAAAAACAGCGGGTGTTTTTGCAGGTCTGTGTGGCGCTGCGTGACCCGCAGCTGCGGGTCGCCGCCCACCCAGGCACTGGCATACCAGGCGCGGAACGCACCGTGGACCCCGCCCACCGCGCCCGCCGTGCCGACCGTGGCCACCACCGCCTGGTTGAGCGTCAGCGTGGCCGTGGCGTAAGCGGCCGGCGCCGGGCCGCTGCTGCTGGTGGCTGTGGCCGCGGCCAGCTTGCCGTTCTCCACCACCACCTCCACCAGGGCGCGCTCGCTGGCCGCGAAGGCCTGGATGTCGATGACGGCCTCCAGCCCCGCATGCTGGGGCGCAGCGAGACGGTAGCGCGCGCAAATCGTCTGCGCATTGGCCCACCAGATGCGCTCGGGCCGGGCCAGATCGGCGATGCCGGCCTGACCCAGAACGCCGAAATTCACCGACAAATCCTTCACCAAGGCGGCGATGCGCGCCGGCGTCAGCGGGCTGGCATCAAGCGGCTTGGCCGTCTGTAGGCGCAGGCTTTTGGCCTGGTTTGCGGCCACCTCGACCACACCCGCCAGCAGCAGCACCGCCGCCGAACCATCGGGCCAGCTGGACAGCACGCTGGCCTGCAGCGAGCCATCATCCGGCGACTGAACCGTCAGCCCGGCCGGCACCTGGCCTTGCAAGGGCAGCAGGCTGGCCACATAGGGCAGGCGCCCCGCCAGTGCAGCGGCCTGCACGCTCAGTTCGCTGAAGACCGTGCCCAGGGCCGGCGGTGGTGGCGGCGATGGCAGAGCTGGCGGCGGAGCTGGCGCAGGCAGAGGTGCCGGGGCTGGGGCGGGTCCAGGCGCCGGGCTGGCGCCGGGTCCGGCGCCCCCGCAGGCCGGCAAACCCAGGGTGGCCAAGGCGGCTCCGGCAGCGCCGACGACGCTGCGCCGGCTCATGCCCTGTTTGTTTTGTGAATGGGTCAAGATCAAGCCCGATCAGGTCTCAAGGTTCTTGGTAGGAAAACACCAGACCGGCCAAGCTGCCCAGGCTGGCGCCCGGTTCGGCGCTCAACAAGCCCGCCGGCGTCAGCGTCAAACCGGCCGGCAGGGGCGTGCCGCTGGCGTCGACCCCGAACACCCCGCCTTTGGCATAGCCGCTGGGCAGGCTGGTGGCCAGGTCCAGAGACACCTGACCATTGGCCACCAGGTAGAGCGCCGGACCCAGATTCCAGTCCGCGGCCGCTGGCGGGGGCGCTGGCGTTGCGGTGGGCGGCGGGATGGGCGCAGGCGGCACCGGCGCTGGCGCAGGCGCAGGGAGGGGCGCAGGCGCTGGCGGGCTGCCCGCCGAGCCACCCCCGCAAGCGGCCAGGCCCAGGGCTTGGCCGGCCACGCTGACGGTCAAAAAACTGCGGCGGGAAATGAGGCTCATCACATTCGATCCGGCTGGACGTTCTGCGGCCTGGTGACACGGCGCAGCGCCAAAAAAATAATCACTATATCGGACGTCAAACTACAAACCCTTACCAAAATCTGGGCGACCCGATACCGGGCCAGCGTGCGCAAGACGCCCACGCCGGGCGCCGGCCATGGTCAACTCCAGACCCTGTACAAAACCTCTGCCTAAGCCCATGAACAAGCCCACGACAGCCCCCCGCCCCGGCGGCCTGGCACGCCTGCTCAACACGATTGAGCGGCTTGGCAACAAACTGCCCGACCCCGCCATCCTGTTCGCCCTGCTGCTGGCCGCGGTGGCCATGGCCTCCTGGGCCATGTCCAGCATGCAGTTCAGCGAGCTCGACCCGCGCACCGGCCAGGCCCTGGAGATCAGGAACCTGCTTTCCGGCGCGGCCCTGACCGCTTTCGCGGCCAATCTGGTCGGCACTTTTGTCAACTTCCCGCCCCTGGGCGTGGTGCTGGTAGCCATGCTGGGCCTGGGCGTGGCGGAGTACACCGGCTTCATCAATGCCGGCCTGCGCGCCATCCTGTCCGTCACGCCCCAGCGCCTGCTCACGCCGGTGCTGATCGCCGTCGGCATCCTCAGCCATGTCGCTGTGGATGCGGGTTATGTGCTGGTGATCCCGCTGGGTGCGGTGATCTTCTACGCCGCCGGCCGCCACCCGCTGGCCGGCATCGCGGCGGCATTCGCCGGCGTGTCGGGCGGTTTCTCGGCCACCTTCTTCATCCCCTCCAGCCTCGACCCCCTGCTGGCCGGCCTGACCCAGGCGGCGGCACGCCTCTCGGCCGACCCGGCGGCGGCCCAGATCGTCATCAACCCGCTCAACAACTTCTACTTCACCTCCGCCTCGGCCCTGCTGATCGTCTTGGTGGGCTGGGCCATCACCGACCTGCTGATCGAACCCCGCCTCAAGCAGACAAAGATCGACGGCGACCCGGCCGAGCTGCCCAAGATGGAGGCCCTGAGCGCGGTGGAAAAGAAAGGCCTGCTGCTGGCCGGCCTGTCGGTGCTGGTGGCCGGCGCCTTGTTCGCCCTGAGCCTGCTGCCCGGCAACTCGCCCTGGCGCGCGCCCGACGGCCAGTTGGCCGCGGCCGCCGCGCCGCTGATGAAATCCATCGTCGCGCTGATCTTTCTCTTCTTCCTGATTCCCGGTGTGGTTTACGGTTATGCCAGCGGCAGCGTCAAGAATTCGGGCGATGTCATCAAGGGCATGAGCAAGGCCATGAGCGGCATGGGCTACTACATCGTGATGGCCTTCTTCTGCGCCCAGTTCATCTACGCCTTCGGCCAGAGCAATCTGGGCGCCCTGCTGGCCATCAAGGGCGCGGGCTGGCTCAAGGACATGCACTTCCCCGTCGGCGCCACCCTGATCGGCATGATTTTGCTGACCGCCTCGGTCAATCTGCTGATCGGCTCGGCCTCGGCCAAATGGGCGCTGATCGGCGCCATCATGGTGCCCATGCTGATGGAGTTAGGCCTGTCACCCGACTTCATCCAGGCCGCCTACCGCGTGGGCGATTCCTCCACCAATATCATCACCCCCCTGATGCCCTACTTCCCGCTGATCGTGGTGTTCTGCCAGAAGTATGTGAAGGGCAGCGGCATCGGCACCTTGCTGGCCTTGATGCTGCCCTACGCCCTGCTGCTGATGTTCAGCTGGACCCTGTTCCTGCTGGGCTTCTGGATGCTGGACATCCCGCTGGGCGTGGGTGCGAGCTACACCTTCCCGGCCCTGACCAGGTAAGCCGAAAGCATGGCGGGCCCGCTCATCCCAAGCATCGGCGGGCCGCGTCGATGTAAATTTCTGTATTGACAGAAATTACAGACGCACTAGACTTCGCGCCATGGAACTCAGCGATATCGCAAGAAAATTTGTCGTCCACTGGGGCGAGATGGGCAGTGCCTGGGGCGTCAACCGGACGGTGGCCCAGATTCATGCCCTGCTCTTCTTCCACGGCCGCCCCCTGCATGCCGAAGAAATCGCGGAGACCCTGGCCGTCGCCCGCTCCAACGTCAGCACCAGCCTGAAGGAGTTGCAGAACTGGAATCTGATCCGCATCGCCCATGTGCTGGGCGACCGGCGCGATTACTTCGAGACCTCCGTCGACGTCTGGGAACTCTTCCGCACCATTGTGCGTGAGCGCAAGGAGCGCGAGTTCGACCCGACGCTGCGGGTGCTGGGGGACTTGGTGGCCGATCCGGGCTTCGCGAAGGAAAGCGCCGACGCCCAGGACCGTGTGCGCGAGGCCCAGCGCTTCATGGACACCCTGGGCGCCTGGTCGGAAGAGATGCTGCGGCTCTCGCCCACGACCCTGGAGAAGGTTTTGAAACTGGGCGCCAGCGTGCAGAAATTCGTTCGCGGCGCCGACAGCAAAGACTGATTCGAGGGCGGCGAACCGCTATCGCCGCCTTTTTTTGGGGTCTTAATTTCTGTTATTACTGAAATATCAGTCAAACATGCAAGCTTGGAGGAGTCTGCCCATGAAAGTTCTGCTCTGCGGTGCCCAAGGCTTTATCGGGCGGCATCTGCTGGCCAGGCTGCGGGCCCAAGGCCACCAGGTGCTGGCCACCAGCAGCCGCAACACGCCCCCCCAGGCCAGCGCGGGCATTGAATGGATACAGGCCGACTTCCGGCGGGATCTGGACCCCGCCGTCTGGCGGCCCCGGCTGGAGGGCGTCGACGCCGTCATCAACGCGGTGGGCGTGCTGCGCGACCGCCGCAAACGCCCCATGGAGGCCATCCACCATCTCGGGCCCGCGGCCTTGTTCGAGGCCTGCGCCCAGGCCGGCGTGGGCCGGGTCCTGCAGATTTCCGCGCTCGGCATCGCCCACAGCGAGACCCGCTACGCTTGCAGCAAGCGCGCCGCGGAGACAAGGCTGCAGGCCTTGCAGCAGGCCGGGCGCTTGAACGCCACGCTGATCCAACCCAGCATCGTCTTCGGTCCGGGAGGTGCCAGCAGCGCGTTATTCCTGCGCCTGGCCAGACTGCCCGTGCTGCTGCTGCCTGCCGAGGCCTTGCAATGCCAGGTGCAAGCGCTGGCGGTGGCCGACCTGGCCGAGGCTTGCGAGCGCCTGCTCGGCCAGACCGGCCCGGCCCGGCTGGCCGCCGTGGGCCCGCAAGCGCAAAGCCTGGCCGATTTGATTGCCAGCCTGCGCCAAGAGCTCGGCCAGGCTCCCGCATGGGTGGGGGTGCTGCCGGGCAAGATCAGCCGGCTCAGCGCCCGCCTGGGAGATTGCCTGCCCTTCCAACCCTGGGGCAGAGAAACCCTGACCCTGCTGCAACAGCCCAACTGCGCCGACCCGGCGCCCATGCAGGCGCTGCTGGGTCGGCCGCCCAGGCATGTCTGCAGCTTTTTGAATCCGGAGGCCGCATGAGCGCTTCACTGATGAGCGCGCGCAGCCGCCGCTGGGCCCGGCTGAGCTTGGTCCTGCTCTGGCTTTGGACGGGCGCGGTCAGCCTGTGGGAATTGCACGGCCAGTCGGCCGACTTGCTGCACGCCGCGGGCCTGAGTCAGCCGCTGTCCCAAACGCTGATCCTAGCCGGTGCCGGCCTGGACCTGTTGCTGGGCGCCGCCCTGTGGCGCTGGCATGCCGCCGGTCTCTACCTCGCGGTGGGCGGGGCCATGCTGTTGATGACGCTGCTGGGCAGTCTGCTGCTGCCCGAGCTATGGCTGCATCCCCTGGGGCCATTGAGCAAGAACCTGCCGATTGCCGCCCTGCTTCTGCTGCTGTTTGAAGACGCCAAAACAAACCCTCGACCATGAACACCTATCTCCTGATCAAAACCCTGCACATCGTCTCCAGCGTGCTCTTGGTCGGCACCGGCTTTGGCTCGGCCTTTTATCTCTTCTTTGCCAACCGCAGCGGCAATCTGGCGGCCCAGGCCGTGGTCTGCCGCCTGGTCAAGCGGGCCGATCTCTGGTTCACCACGCCGGCCATCATCATCCAGCCGCTCAGCGGCCTGTGGCTGGCGCAGCAGGCCGGCTGGTCGCTGCCGAACACACCATGGCTGGCGCTCGGGCTGGCGCTCTATCTGTTTGCGGGCGCATGCTGGTTGCCCGTCGTCTGGCTGCAGCTGCGCATGTCCGATATGGCCGAACAAGCCCTCCGGCAGGGCCAGGAGCTACCCGCTCTCTACTGGCGTTATGCACGCTGGTGGGAGGGTCTGGGCTATGCCGCCTTCTGCGCCATGCCCCTCATCTTCTATCTGATGGTGGCCAAGCCAGACCTGGCACTCGATCTGGCGCCCTGGCTGGGGCGATGAAGGCGAGGTTTTCCACCCCTCAAGGCGCCTGCAAGGGCAGTTCAATGATGAAGCACACCCCCTGGCCCGCTTCGCTCTCAACGCTGATCTCGCCGCCCAGCACCGCGTGCAGCAGGTTGTAGCAGATGCTCAGGCCCAGGCCGCTGCCACCCTGGCCCAGCTTGGTGGTGAAGAAGGGATCGAAGATGCGCGCGATCAGCTCAGGCGCAATGCCCAGGCCGTCGTCCCGGTAGACCAGGCGCAGGGCCTGTTCGCCATGCGGCCTGGCCTGCAGCAGCATGCGGCCGCCACGCCGGCCCTCGAAGCCGTGCAGCAGCGAGTTGCTGATCAACTGCTGCAGCAGCTCGATCAAGGGCTCGGGATAGCTCTCCAGCAGCAAGTGCTCGGGAATGTCCAGCACCAGCTCATGGCCCAGGCTGTGCAGCTCCTTGTACAGACTGGCGCGCAAGTCCTCGGCCAGGCCGCGCAGCGAGAAGCATTGCCTGGGCTGGCCTTGGCGGGCCACGGCCACCTGCTTGAAGCGGCTGAGCAGCTCGCCGCTGCGCTGCAGGCCCCGCATCAGCAATTGGGCCGCCAGACGCACATCGCCAACGAACTGGCTCAGCTCCGAACGCCGCAAGCCGCCCCCCGCCTGGCTCAGCCGGCCGTCCATGGCCGAGGCCCTGTCTTCCAGCGTGCTGGCCGCCATCAGGCAGTTGCCCAGCGGGGTGTTCAGCTCATGCGCCACGCCGGCCACCAGGCCGCCCAGGGCAGCAAATTTTCTTTGCCTCAGCAACTCCTCCTGGGTCTGTTCGACGATGGCTTTCTGCCGCTCGACCTCCTGCTTTTGCTCGCGCAACTCGGCCGTGCGCAAGAGCACCTGGGCCTCCAGCCTGCGTTTTTGCTCGGTCAACATGGCCAGCCGGGCACGGATCAGCGCAAACACCGAAAACAGCAGCACCAACCCCAGGCTCAGGCGGAACCACCAGGTCTGCCAGTAGGGCGCGGCCACCTCGATGTGCAGGCTGAGGCCTTGCTCGTTCCAGACCCCGTCCTTGTTGGCGGCCTTGACGCGGAACACATAGCGGCCCGCCGGCAGATTGGTGTAGCTGGCGCGAGGCTGGCCGGCCTGCACCCAGTCCTTGTCAAAGCCCTCCAGCTGATAGGCGTAGCGATTGCGCTGCGGGTCGGCGAAATGCAGGGCCGCGAACTCCAGCGACAGCGACTCGTGCAGATGGCTCAGCTGCAGCTCGCGCAGTTCGGCCAGGCCGCTGGCCAGCTTCACATCCTGCACCCACTCGTCGGGCCGCAAAACCTCGTTATTGAGCCGGATCTCGGTCAGGGCCAGCTGCGGTGCGTGGGGGTTGTCGCGGATCTCCCCGGGGTGGAAGGCCGTCAGCCCGTTCAAGCCGCCGAAATACATGCGGCCCTCGGCGTCCTTGAAGGCCGAGCTGGCGAAATGGAAGCCCTCGATCAGACCGTCCACCGAGGTGTAGTTGTGCAGCTCCTGGCTGTCGGGCGAATAGCGGCTGACGCCCGCGGTCGTGCTGACCCACAAACGCCCTTGTTCATCCTCCAGGATGCCGCCTATGGGGGCCGTGTCCAGGCCCTCGCCCAGCGCCGGGCGGCTGAAGCGGACGACACCCCCCGCCTCCCGGTGCAACTGGTTCAAGCCCTGGGCCGTGCCCACCCAGATGCGGCCACGCCTGTCCTCGTGCAGATAGTGGATGCGGTCGCTGCTGAGGCTGCCGGCCCGCCCGGCCTGGCTGCGGAAATGCGTGAAATCGCCGCTGGCCGGGTTGAAGCGGTCCAGCCCGCCATCGGTGGCAACCCAGACCTGGCCGTCGCGCGCCACCAGCACCATCTTGACCAGGTCGTCGGACAAGCTGCCCGGCCGCGCCGGGTCGTGGCGGTAGCTGGTCTTGCCGCGCCCATCCGGCGCCAGATGGTGCAGGCCCGCCAGCGACGACAGCCAGATGCCGCCCGCGGCGTCGCTGCTGACGTGGCGTATCACATCCGACTCCAGGCTCCCGCCGCCAAAACGCGGCAGACGCAGCCGGCCGGTCCGGGTGTCGGTGTAGCGGCGCAGCCAGGCCTGGGCGCTCGCATCATTCACCGCCACCCGGGCATCGGCGATATTCAGGCTCTCCAGCTCATTGCTCCCGAAGCGATGGACGCGCAGGCGGCCACTGGCCAGCTCCAGCTCGGCCGCATTGTCATAACCGCTCAGCCACAGCCAGCCGGGCTGCAGGCTGGCGATGCTGAAGATGCGGTTGTCCATCAGCTCCCCGCTCTGGCTGCGCAGATTGCTGATCCGCTTGAAGCCCCCGCTGGCCAGATCGACCCGGTAGCTGCCCGAGGCCCAGGTCCCCAGCCACAGCGTGCCGCTGCGGTCCTGCATCAGGGTGGAGATATGGCGCGGCACGCTGTGCTCGTCACCGGGCCGGTGGGGGAAGACCTGGAAACGCTGCTGCTGGGGCTGCCACAGCCACAAGCCCTCGGTCTCGGTGCTGACCCAGACCCTGCCGCTGCGGTCCAGAAAAGGCAGGATGAAGCTGTCATTGCTATGCCGCGGGCTGAACAGCAGGCGCCGGCCGACCTGCTGCCGACCCTCCAGCTGCCAGACCTGCAAGCCGGCCTGGCCGGCGACCCATAAACAGCCCTGCTCATCCAGCAGCAAGCCCTTGGCGGCACGCGCCCCCAGGGCTTGGCGGGCGTCGGGCATGGGCAGGGTTTGCAGCTGCTGGCTGCCGGGCCGCAGCAAGGCCAGGCCGGTCTCGCGGCCGACCCAGAGCAGGCCTTGCCGGTCCTGGAACAGGGCCGTCACCGCATCGCCGGGCTGCTCGTCCGCGCCGGCAAAGCGCTGGAAGCGCCGGCTCGCCGTATCCAAGCGGTAAAGCCCCTGGTCCGTCCCTATCCACAGGCCGGCACGGCCATCGGCCAGCAAGCTATGCACCTGCAGGCTGCCCGGCCCCGGATGCGGAATGGCCAGGGTTTCAAAATCATCGCTGGCCGGCAGATAACGCTGCAAACCCTTGCGCGTGCCCACCCACAAACGCCCCATTTCATCGGCCTGCAAGGCCTGCACCCAGCCGTCGGCCAGACCACGCTCGCGGCCGGGCTCATGCCGGTAATTGAGGACGCGCCGGCCATCGAAGCGGCTCAGCCCGGCCTGGCCGGCAATCCAGACAAAGCCATGGCTGTCCTGCTCGATGCGGGTGATGCTGTCGCGCAGCAAGCCCTGGGTTTCGTTCAGGCGCTCGAAATGCAAGCTGCGCGTGGCCGGCAGGCCGGCGGGCAGGCCGGCCTGCACCGGCAGCACGATCAGCAAGGCCGCAAACAAGGCCACACCGGCACAGCACTGCGGCAGCCGGAGCTTGAGGAAGGCAAAAAACATCAGCAGGGGGCAGCAGCAGCGCGCGGCCAAAATACGCGCAATACACGCTCAAGTCATACGTTACTTGACAGCCATCATAGGCCTGCCCGCCAGCCCCTAATCGATAAATAACTGGGCCGGACTCTCCAGCAAGGCGCGCACGGCCTGGATGAAGCGGGCCGCATCCTGGCCGTCCACCACGCGGTGATCAAAGGAGGAAGACAGATTCATCATCTGCCGCGCCACGACCTGGCCGCCCACCATCATCGGCCGCAAGACCATGCGGTTGACGCCCACGATGGCCACCTCGGGGTGGTTGATGACGGGCGTGCTGACGATGCCGCCCAGCGCCCCCAGGCTGCTGAGGGTGATGGTGGAGCCGCTCAGTTCGTCGCGGGTGGCGCGGCCCTGCCGGGCCACCTCGGCCAGGCGGGCGATCTCGGCGGCGCAGGCCCACAGGTCCAGCTCGCCGGCGTCGCGCAGCACCGGCACCATCAGGCCGGCATCGGTCTGGGTGGCGATGCCCAGGTGTACGCGGCGATAACGCGTCAGCACACCGGCTTCGTCGTCCAGGCGGGCATTGATCTGGGGGAAGTCGGCCAGGGCGCGGCTGAGGGCCCGCACCAGAAAGGGCAGCACGGTCAGCTTGCCGCGGGCCGCCCCATGCTGGCTGTTGAGGCGCTGGCGCAAGGCCTCCAGCTCCGTCATGTCCACCTCTTCCACATAGCTGAAGTGGGGGATGCGGCGCTTGGATTCCTGCATCTTCTTGGCGATGACCCGGCGCAGGCCGGTGATGCGCAGCGGGGTCTCGTCGTCCGGGCTGGTGGCTCGCGGCGCGGGGGCCGGTGCGGGTGCTGCCACCGGCCTGGGCGGCGGCAGCTTGGCCCCGCCCTGGGCCAGAAAGGCGTCCAGATCGGCCTGCATGATGCGCCCGCCGGGGCCGCTGGGTCGCAAGGCCTGCAAGTCCACCCCGGCCTCCCAGGCCCGGCGGCGCAGCGAGGGCGAGGCGATGGGGCGCTCGGCCAGTTGCTGGGCCGAGGCGGTTTGCTCGGGCTGATGGGGGCGCCGAACCGGCTCGGCCCTGGCTTCGGCGCGGCTTGCCGCCGGGGCAGGTGCAGCGAGGGGCGCGGCCGGACTCGGCTTCACCCCCTCCCCCACCGCAATACGAATCAGCGCCGCGCCCACCCGCATCAGCTCGCCCGCCTCGCCGCCCAGCTGCAAGACCTGGCCGGCCACCGGCGAGGGGATCTCCACCGTGGCCTTGTCCGTCATCACATCGGCAACGATCTGGTCCTCGGCGATGGTCTCGCCCACCGCCACCCGCCAGGCCACCACCTCCACCTCGACAATGCCTTCGCCGATGTCCGGCATCTTGATCACATATTCTTGACTCATGGCGCGTCCTCAGGCTTCCATCGCTTGTTGCAGGGCGGCGGCCACGCGGGCCGGGCCGGGAAAGTAGTCCCATTCCTGGGCATGGGGATAGGGGGTGTCCCAGCCGGTCACGCGGGTGATGGGCACCTCCAGGTGGTAGAAGCAATGCTCCTGGATCAAGGCCACCAGTTCGGCGCCAAAGCCACTGGTCCGCGTGGCCTCGTGCAGCACCACGCAGCGGCCGGTCTTCTTGACCGAGGCGGTGATGGCCGCCAGGTCTAGCGGCCAGATGCTGCGCAGATCGATGATCTCGGCATCCACCCCCAGCTCGCGGGCGGCGGCCTCGGCCACAAACACCATGGTGCCGTAGGTCACCACCGTCACGTCACGGCCGGGCTTGAGCACCGCCGCCTGCTCCAGCGGCAGGCTGTAATAACCCTCGGGCACCAGGCCTTTTGGATGCTCCGACCAGGGCGTGGAGGGCCGGTCGTGATGGCCATCGAAGGGGCCGTTATACAGGCGCTTGGGCTCCAGAAAGATCACCGGGTCATCGCATTCGATGGCGGCGATCAGCAGGCCCTTGGCGTCATAGGGGTTGGAAGGCATGACCGTGCGCAGGCCGCAGACATGGGTGAACAAGGCCTCGGGGCTCTGGCTATGGGTCTGGCCGCCGTAGATGCCGCCGCCGCAAGGCATGCGCAGGGTGATGGGCGAGGTGAAGTCGCCCGCCGAGCGGTAACGCAGGCGCGCGGCCTCGGAAACGATCTGGTCGGAGGCCGGGTAGAAGTAGTCGGCGAACTGGATCTCCGCCACCGGCCGCAGGCCATAGGCCGCCATGCCCACGGCCACACCGACGATGCCGCCCTCGGAGATGGGGGCGTCGAAGACGCGTTGATTGCCATACTTCTTCTGCAGGCCGTCGGTGCAGCGGAACACGCCACCGAAATAGCCCACATCCTGGCCGAACACCACCACATCGGGGTTGCGGGCCAGCATCACATCCATGGCCGAGCGCAGGGCCTGGATCATGGTCATGGGCACGCCGGCCGCTGTGCCCTCACCTTCCTGCGCCTGCAGGGGAAGCTGTTCGTTTTTCATCAGTCACGCCCTCCGAAGTGCCGGGCCTGGGCCATCTGTTCGCGCAGATGGGCCGGCATGTCTTTGTAAACATCCTCGAACATGGAGGCGATGCTGGGAATATGGCCGTTAGCCAGGGTGCCGAACTGCTCGGCCTCTTTTTGCGCGGCGATCACCTCGGCCTCCAGACTTTGCTGGGCCGCCTCGTGCTGGGCCTCGCTCCATTCGCCCAGGCCTATCAAATGGGTTTTCAGCCGGGCAATGGGGTCGCCCAGGGGGAAGCGCTGCCAATCGTCCGCCGGGCGGTATTTGCTGGGGTCGTCCGAGGTGCTGTGCGGGCCGGCGCGGTAGGTGACCCATTCGATCAGCGTGGGCCCCAGATTGCGCCGCGCCCGCTCCGCCGCCCAGCGCGAGACGGCGTAGACGGCCAGGAAATCATTGCCATCCACCCGCAGCGAGGCGATGCCGCAACCGACGCCGCGCGCGGCAAAGGTCGTGCCCTCGCCGCCCGCGATGGCCTGGAAGGTGGAGATGGCCCATTGGTTGTTGACCACGTTCAGGATCACCGGCGCGCGGTAGACATGGGCGAATGTCAGTGCGGTATGGAAGTCAGACTCGGCCGTGGCGCCGTCGCCTATCCAGCCCGAGGCGATGCGGCTATCGCCCTTGATCGCGCTGGCCATGGCCCAACCCACGGCCTGGATGAACTGGGTGGCCAGATTGCCGCTGATGCTGAAGAAGCCCGCCCGTTTGATGGAATACATCACCGGCAACTGGCGGCCCCGCATGGGGTCGCGCTCGTTGGAGAGCAATTGGCAGATCAGCTCCACCAGGGACACATCCTCGCGTGACAGCAGCAGGCTTTGCTGGCGATAGGTGGGAAAGCACATATCGCCCTGCTCGCCCTGCCTGAGCGCCATGGCGTGGGCCGAGCCAATCGCCTCCTCGCCCAGGCTTTGCATATAGAACGAGAGCTTTTTCTGGCGCTGGGCGATCAGCATGCGGGCGTCGAAGACGCGCGTCTTCAGCATGGCCAGCAGGCCGCGGCGCAACTGCTCGGGGCTGAGCCCCGGCGCCCAGGGGCCTTGGGCCCGGCCGTCTTCGTCCAGCACCCGGATCAGCCGGTAGGCCAGCTCGCCGGTGTCCGCCGCGGCCACATCGATGGGCGGCATGGACACGGCACCGGCGGGCGAGAGGCGGAGGTAGGAAAAATCGGTGTGGCAGCCGGGGCTGCCGGGTCGGGCACTCGGTTCCGGCACATGCAGGCGCAGGCGCTCGGCCGCTGGATCGGGGACAGGGTTCTGACTCATGCAACAAACTCCCGCGCGGGTCTCGCGCCAAGATTGTTCAATCCTTGAGCGGCTTATGCGGGCCCGGATGGCGGGCTCGCAGCAGCAACTCGCTGGCCGTGCCTGGGTGTGGCACGGCATGACCCGAGCGTAGCCGATTCGCAAGGCCCCGACACCCTGCCCAGGCAAGACCTGGCCCCGAAGTTTCCCCAATCCGCACACCGGCGCGTTCCAAACCCGCGCAAACCCAGGCAAGCCCGCATTAGGATGATCCATCTCCCAGCTCTTGAGCCGCCTTTCCTGCCATGCCTAACGCCATTTTCCCCCGCGCTCTGCTGCTTGCCCTGGGCTTGTCCGGCTGCTTGTTGGCGGGGGCCCAAGCGCAGGACAGCCGGCTCAAGCTGCGCCTGATGCAGACCAGCGATCTGCATATGAATCTGCTGAACTACGACTACTACCAGGACAGGCCCACCGAGGAGTACGGCCTGGCCAGGACCCTCACCCTGATCCAGCAGGCGCGTGGCCAGGTCGCCAACAGCCTCTTGTTCGATAACGGCGATCTGCTGCAGGGCAATCCCCTGGGCGATCTGGTGGCCCGCATCAAGCCGCTGGCACCGGGCCAGACGCATCCGGCCTACAAGGTGCTCAATCTGCTGCAGGTGGACGCTGCCAATATCGGCAACCATGAATTCAATTACGGCCTGCCTTTTTTGCGCCAGGCGCTCAGCGGCGCCGGCTTCCCCTACGTCAATGCCAATGTGATGCGGGCCGAGGCGGCTGGCAAAGCCCGCCATGCCTTCACGCCCTATGTGCTGCTGGAGCGGCAGTTCAAGGATGAGGCCGGAAAGACCCAGCGCCTGAAGATAGGCGTGATCGGCTTTGTGCCACCGCAAATCATGCAATGGGACCGCCCGCTGCTGGCGGGCCGGGTGCGAGCCGAAGACATGGTCGAAACCGCCCGCCGTCTTGTGCCCCGCATGCGCCGCGAGGGTGCGGACCTGGTCATCGCCATCGCCCACTCGGGTTTCGAGAAAACCCCGCAAGGCCGGCTGGCCGAAAACACCGTGGCCGAGCTGGCCCAAGTGCCCGGCATCGACGCCCTGCTCTTCGGCCATGCCCATGCCGAATTCCCCGGCCCGCAATTCGCCGACTACCCCGGCGTCGACGCCCAGCGCGGCCGCATCCACGGCGTGCCCGCCGTCATGCCCGGCCGCTGGGGCGATCATCTGGGCATCATCGATCTGGAACTGCAGCGGGCCGGCAAGAGCCGGCGCTGGACGCTCAGCCACAGCCAGGCCCAGCTGCGCCCCATCTTCGACCGCCAGACCCGCCGCGCCCTGGTCGAGGCCGATCCGCTGGTCGCCCATGTGATCGCGCAGGAGCATGCCGACACCCTGGCCCATGTGCGGGCCCAGCTGGGCCTGACGCCGACGCCGATTCACAGCTACTTCGCCCAGGTGCTGGACGAAGCCTCGGTGCGCATCGTGGCTCGCGCCCAGTTGGCTTATCTTGAACGGGCGGTGCAAGGCACGGCATTTGAAGGCCTGCCCCTGCTGGCCGCGGCCGCGCCCTTCAAGGCCGGCGGCCGCCAGGGTTGGAGCCACTACACCGACATCCCGGCCGGCCCGCTGGCCATCAAGCATGTGGCCGATCTCTACGTCTACCCCAACACCCTCAAGGTGCTCAAGCTCAGGGGCAGCCAGATCCGGGAATGGCTGGAGATGTCGGCCGGGCAGTTCCGCCACATCGACGCCCAAGGCCCCGCGGCGCAGGACTTGCTGGCGCCCGAATTCCGCGCCTACAACTTCGACAGCCTGCGCGGGCGCGAGAGCTACCGGCTGAACGGGCAGGAGCTGAAAGCGCCCGAGCTGAGTTACGAGATCGATGTCAGCGTGCCTGCGCGTTATGACGCCGAGGGCCGCCGCAGCGAGAGCACGGCCTGGCGCATCAGGAATCTGCGCTTCCGCGGCCAGCCGCTGGACGCGCAGGCGGAGTTTCTGGTCGCCACCAATAATTACCGCGCCAGCGGCGGCGGCAATTTCCCCGGCCTGGGCGCCAGCCAAATCGTCATCGACTCGCCGGACGAGAACCGCCAGGCCTTGGCGAGCTACCTCGCGCAGATGTCGGGCAAGGCGGAGCCGCCGCCCCAGGCCGCCTGGCGCATCCTGCCCGTGCCGGGTGTGTCCCTGCGTTTCGAGTCCGGCGCCGGCGCGCAGAAATACCTGCCGGACTGGCCGCAGCTGCGCCTGCTGGAGGCCCGCGGCGATGGTTCGCTGCTGCTGGAGTTGCTGCCCTGATCCAGGGGCTCAAGCCTTGATATTCAGCAGCGCGCCGCTGCTGTCCAGCTGCGATTGCAGCACACGCAGATTGGCGACAAAGGCGTAAGTGTCCTGCTTGCGGCTGCTCAGATCGGCCTCGGCCGACTGGCTGGCCGCGGGCACCTGCTGCAAGACCCGGGCACGGGCCGCATCGGCTTGCGAGTTTTCGGCCTGGGCCTGAGCCTGCAATTGACGGGCCTCGGCCGAGCTGGCCTTGGCCGCCGCACTGCTGGCACCGGATGCACTGGCGCGCAAGCGTTCATTGGCCGCGGAAATACCCGACAAAGTGGTGGACAGGCCGATAGACATGATGGCAACGCTCCGAGCAGCAGGCGAAAAACCGGGATGGCTCCCGGCCTATCGGCCGCTTTTTTCGGAACTTTAGAAATAAAAGGCAAAAAACCTTTTATTTCTGCCTTCTTGCCTGCTCACACGGGGCCCTCAAAGAGCCAGCTCCTCAAAGCCGCCGGCCGAGACGAAGACCCGCACGCTGTCCCCCCCGGCCGCCTTGGCCTCGGTGCAGGCCAGGGCCGCGGCGCCCAGCACGGCGTCCACCGTTTCCAGGCTGTTCTGCACCTGGACCACGCCCAGGCAGGCCTTGACCCGGGTGCGATGCAGGCCCCAGCGCAGGCGGTAGGAGGCCACGCCGGCGCGGATCTTCTCGGCCACGATCTGGGCGTAATGCTGATCGCAATTGGGCAGCAGGACGGCGAAATGATCGTCCTCCAGCCGCGCCACCAGATCGGAAGCGCGCACCTTGCTGAGCAGCAACTGGCCCAGGCCGTAGAGGAAATGGTCGCCCACCTCGACGCCCATGCTGCCAATCACCTCGGTGAAGCGGTCCACATCGATCCACAGCACCGAGACCGGCAGCTTGCGGGCGCTGCCCACATGCTCGGCCAGGCGGCGTTCGAACTCGCGGCGATTGGCCAGCTCGGTCAGCTGGTCGTGCTTGGCCGTCCAGGTCGGCTGCAGGCGGACTTGCCGCGCGGCCGTGACGTCTTGCACGATCCACAGCGACTCCGAGCCTTTTTGATCCCAGTACAGCGGCGTCGCCTGCAAGCGGCCCCAGAAGCGGCTGCCGTCATGGCGCACATACTCGATCTCTTCGTCGAAGGGGCGGCCGCCGCCGAAGGCCGTGCCCATGCGTTCCAGAATGGCTTGGTGAGCCGCATCGGAGACATGGACCCGGCGTACCGGCTGGCCGCTCAGCTCGCTGTCATCGCCATGGCCGAAGAGCTGGTTGAACTGTTCGCTGACCATCTCGAAACGGCCCTCGCGGACAAAGCCCATGGCCATGGGGGCGCGCTGCATCAGGGCGCTCATGCGGGCCGCCAACTCGGGCTCGCCGCCGGCAGAGGCCACAACAGGTTTGCTTGACATCAACAACACTCCTTGTCCGCTAAGCCATCCAATGAGGGCTGGCTTCCGTAGGTGTAACCGTTTTTCGCTTGGAAGAAAACCCGGAACTGCCTGAGCAATGACCTCTATATTCCACGGCAGCTTGCCCAGCCCCGCAAAAGCCGCAGGGGATCAATCAAAGCGGCTGCACCCGCACAAAGCTGGCGAAGCGCGGCAAGCCGGTGGCGGTCAGCCCACGATAACGGTAAGTCACCACGCTGCCCACCGCGGGCGGCAGGCGGCGCTGGGCGTCGCTGAAGCCCGTACCCAGCGAGAATTCCTGGCCCTGGCCATTCCTGACTCGCAATGCTCCCATCAGGCCGGCCAGACGCCCGGTCCCAGGCAAATGCGCCAGCACCACCGCTTCATCGTCATCTTGGGGCTTGAGCTTGAGCAGGACTTCGCTGCGCCCACTCAGATACGGGGCATCGGCACGGTGCAGCATCAAGCCCTCGCCCCCGTCTTGCAGCACCTGGGCCAACTGCGCGCGCAGGGCCGCTACGTCGCTGCCGGGGCTTTGCCGCAGGGCTTGCACGGCGTCCCAAGCCAGCTCCCTGGCCAGGTCACGCAACAAACCGGCGCGCTGCTCGAAGCTGCCCTCGGCCTCGGGCAGCTCAAACAGCATATAGCGCATGCGCGCCCATTCCCCCGCCTCCGGCCGGCTGCGGCGCAAGGCCACCGCGGTGGCCTCGAACTGGCCGCGGCCCAGCCATAACTCGCCATCCAGCGGGCGCGCCGGCAGGCGCCGGCTGAAGTCCTGGGGCAGATTCAAGGCCAGGCCCTGGCGGGAAATCATGGCCTGGCCGTTCCAGAAGGCCCGCACGCCGTCGAGCTTTTCGCTGACCAGATAGTCGCCGAGCCGGAGCGTCGCCAGATCGCGCGGCGCATTCCTGGCCAGCAGCAAGGCGGGCGCCGCGGCATCCCTGGGCTTGGCCGCCAGGCCGGGGGCCGCCCAAAAAGCACTGGCCCCGCTGGACCAGGCCGCCAGGGCTTGCAAGACTTGCCGCTTGTTCATGCCGACCTCCGCTGACGAGTTGTCAAGCAAGAGCCATCATCGGCATATCGAGTTCAAGCTTCAAGCCCTCAGGCTGCTGGCGCGATCTGCTCCGCCCATTCGTACAAGGCGCCCAGAATCTCCTGGCCCCGCTCGTCCGCCGCCTCGCTGAGGCTGTCGATCTGATCGAAAAAAGCCGCCAGGGTCTGCGCCCCAGCGGCACCCTCGTGCAGACGGGCGGCGCAATGCGCGGTCCAGCGCTGCTGCTCGGCCTCGCTCAGGCTGGCGGCGAAATTGCGCGCGCGCCAGCGGAACACCAATTCCTCCAGGCGCTCGTCCTTGAACACCAGCCTGCCTTCGGCGGCCCGCTCGGCCAGGGCCGCGGGCGTCAGGCCGAGCAGGCGGCTCAAGGCCTTGCGATCCTCCGGGCCGACGAAGCCGCCGTACAAATCCTCGTCCACATCGCCGCCGCCCTCCAGGCCGGCACGCTGATAGACCTCGCCCCACAGGCCGCTGAGCAGATGGCCTTGCTCGGCCAGGCGCTGGGCGTGTTGCAGGCCCTGGGCCAGGTCCAGCCCCCAGCGCTGGGCCATCTCGGGCGAGAGAATCTTCAGGGCGCTGATGACGATGGGCGATTTATTGACGTGGATGCTCTTGATGGGCAGGCGGCTCACGCCCTCGGGCAGATCGGCCTGCTTGACGAAGAGGCGCTCGCGGATGGCGGCGGCATTCAGCGTTAGCAGCTCGCTGGGGTCTTCGCTGCAGTCCCAGACGATCAGTTCATTCTTGTTCGTCGGGTGCGGTGCCAGCGGCCAGACCAGGGCGATGCAGCCGCGCTCGGGCGCATACATGCCGGAGATGTGCAGAAAGGGCCGGCCCACGCCAATCTCCGCCCAGACCGCGTCTTTCTTGTGCAGCTTGAAGCAGAAGTCCCAGAGCTTGGGCTGGGCCTGCTTGATCAAGCGGGCCAGGGCGATGGTGGCGCGCACATCGGACAAGGCATCGTGCGCGGCCTCGTGGGCCAGGCCGTTGGCCTGGGTCAGATGCTCCAGCTTGAAGCTGGGCCGGCCGTCCTCATGCCGGGGCCAGGTCAGGCCCTCGGGCCGCAAGGCGTAGGCGCAGCGCACGACGTCGAGCAGATCCCAGCGGCCGCAGCCGTTCTGCCATTCGCGGGCATAGGGCTCGCGCAGATTGCGCCAGAGCAGAAAGCGGGTGACCTCGTCGTCGAAGCGAATGCTGTTATAGCCCAGGCCCACCGTGCCGGGCGCGGCCAGTTCGGCCTCGATGGCGGCGACGAACTCATGCTCGGACAGGCCTTGTTCGGCGCAGGTCTGGGGCAGGATGCCGGTCAGCAAACAGGCCTCGGGGTCGGGCAGGCTGTCCAGCGGCGGCTGGCAATACACCATCAGGGGCTGGCCGATTTCGTTCAGCTCGGCATCGGTGCGTATGCCGGCAAACTGGGCCGGGCGGTCGCGCCGCGGCACGCGGCCAAAGGTTTCGTAGTCGTGCCAGTAAAAAGTCATCTCGTGCATGGGCGGCACGATACCGCATTCGCTGGGCACAGCCCTCTAAGCAGTGCCCGCGGAGATCGTGATAATCGGCCACCGATTCCGTTTCAACACCTCTTCGATGACTGCTGACAAGAACACCGCCACACCCCTGGCCCGCATCCTCGCCTGGGCCCAGGACGGCCGCGTCTGGCGCCGCCTGCTGGTCTGGGCCGGCGCCGGCCTGGCGCTGATCCTGCTGCTGCTGGCCATCGCCGCGGCCTTTGTCTACCCCACCCTGCCGGACCTGGACAATCTGAGCGACTACAAGCCCAAGCAACCCCTGCGGGTGTACACGGCGGACGGGCAGCTGATCGGCGAATTCGGCGCCGAGAGGCGCCACTACCTGCCGCTGGCGCAGATTCCCAAACGCATGCAGGACGCCTTGCTGGCCACCGAGGACCGCTATTTCTACAGCCACGGCGGCATCGATGTCCGCGGTGTTGCGCGTGCCCTGCTGGCCAATCTGACGGCCTCACGCAGCCAGGGCGGGTCCACCGTCACCCAGCAATTGGCACGCGATCTCTACCTGACGAAAAAGAAGCTCTACAGCCGCAAATTCATCGAGGCGCTGCTGGCCTACAAGATCGAAAGCCAGCTGAGCAAGGAAAAAATCCTCGAGGTCTACCTGAACCAGATCTATCTGGGCCAGCGAGCCTACGGATTCGAGGCCGCGGCCGAGACCTATTTTGGCAAGTCGCTCAAGGACTTGAGCCTGGCCGAAACCGCCATGCTGGCCGGCCTGCCCAAGAATCCGGCTTATGCCAACCCCATCAGCAATTTCCAGCGCGCCAAACGCCGCCAACTGGTGGTGCTGGAAAGCATGAAGGACTTCGGCGTCATCAAGCAGGCCGAACTGGACCAGGCCAAGGTCGAAGAGTTGCGCATACGCAGCGCCCAGGACCCCCGCCTGCATGCCGAGTTCGCCGCCGAGATGGCCCGTCAGGCCGTCTACGCCCAATATGGCGACGAGGCCTACACCCTGGGCCTGCAGGTCCACACCGGCCTGATCGCCGATCAGCAAGGCGCCGCCTACAAAGGCCTGCGCCGCACCCTGCTGGAGCTGGAGCGCCGCAAGCCCTATCGCGGCCCCGAGGGCTTTGTCGAACTGCCCAAGGACGAGGCCGAGCAGGACGATGCCATCGACCAGGCCCTCAGCGAACACCCGGACAACGACGATCTGCGCGCCGCCGTCGTGCTGAGCGCCAGCCCGAGCAAGATCCTGGCCGTGCTGCAAAGCGGCGACGAGGCCCTGGTGCAGGGCGAAGGCCTGCGCTCGGTCCAGGCCGCGCTCGCCGCCAAGGCCAGGCCGGAGTTGCGCATCCGGCCCGGCGCCATCATCCGCTTGCTGCGCGGCAACCCCAGCAAGGCCGAACCCCAGGGGGCCTGGATGGTGACGCAATCGCCCGAGGCGGAAGGGGCCATCGTGGCCGTCGAGCCTGCCACAGGCCTGGTGCGCGCCCTGGTCGGCGGCTTCGACTTCCATCGCAACAAGTTCAACCATGTGACCCAGGCCTACCGCCAGCCGGGCTCCAGCTTCAAGCCCATCGTCTACTCGGCCGCGCTGGAGCAAGGCATAGGCCCGGCCACACTCGTAGAAGACGCGCCCCTGGTCTTCGGCAGCTGGGAGCCCAAGAACTCGGACGGCCAGTTCGACGGCCCCATGACGGTGCGTACCGCCCTGGCCCGCTCCAAGAATATGGTGACGCTGCGGGTGATGGAGCAGGTCGGCCCGGCCCGCGCCCGCGCCTGGGCCGGCCGTTTCGGCCTGGAGGTGGACAAGCAGCCCGCCGACCTGACCCTGGCCCTGGGCTCGGGTGCCGCCACGCCGCTGCAGATGGCCAGCGCCTATGCCGTGTTTGCCAACGGCGGCTATGCGCTCAAGCCCCTGCTGATCACCCGCATCCTGGACGCCAAGGGCGCCGTGCTCTTCGAGGCCAAGCCGCAAGCCCCGGCCGAGGAGCTGCGCGCCATCTCCGAGCGCAATGCTTTTGTGATGAGCAGCCTGCTGCAGGAAGTGACCCGCAGCGGCACGGCGGCGCGCGCCTCCGGGGCGCTGCGCCGCAGCGATATCTACGGCAAGACCGGCACCACCAATGACTCGGTGGACGCCTGGTTTGCGGGTTATCAGAAAAACCTGGCCGCCGTGGTCTGGGTGGGTTATGACAACCCGCGCTCCCTGGGCGACCGCGAGTTTGGCGGCGGCCTGGCCATGCCGGCCTGGATAGACCTGATGGCGGTGGCGCTGAAAAATGTACCGATCAGCGAGATCGCCCCGCCGGCCGAGGGCTTGCTGCACAGCGATGGCGATTGGTCCTTCGAGGAATTCGCGGGCGAAGCCGGCGTGCGCTATCTGGGCAGCAATACGGAGGCCGTGGCTGCCGCCGCCTCGGCGGCCTCGGCTGCGGCGGCCGGCCTTGCGCCGCCGGCGGCCGCCACTGCAGGCAGCGCCACCACCTTCCCGGTGCGCTAACTCAGCAGAGACTGCAGGACCTCGGCCTCGCGCGCGGGGCTCAGGCCGGCCTTGCTGAAAACCTGCTCGGCCGCCGACAGGCCCCGCCACCAGGCCCAGGTGTCGGCCACGGTGTCCAGCAAGGGGCGCAGGCGCAGGCCCGCGTCCAGCGCGGCCTGGTTTTCGCAGCGCATAAAGGCGGCGTAGTCGGGCTCGGCCGGCAGGCACAGCGGCAGATCGACCCAAGGTTGGAGGCCTTGCGCCATCAGGGCGGCCAATTCGGCGCGCTGCCAGCGGGGCTCAAAACCCAGGCCGGTGGCTTGCACGCAGGCCTGCAGCAGATCGCGGCCACGAATGCTGCCCGGCGTGCTGGCCGCGTTGAAGACACCACTGCGGTTTGCCGCCAGCAGATGCAGGATGAATTGCGCCAGATCACGGGCGTCGATGAATTGCAGCTGCGCCTCGTCGGCAATCGGCATCAGCAGCGGCTCGGCCGGGCGCGCCCGGCCTATGCGCGCCGGCCAGTAGCTGAAGCGCTGAGTCGGGTCGTGAGGCCCCACCACCAGGCTGGGCCTGACGATGCTGCAGGCCTGCGGAAAATACTCGCGCAGCCTGGCCTCGCAAGCGGCCTTCAAAGGGCCGTAGCTGGCGCCCGTAACTTCTTCGATCGCCGGATCGCTCAGGACACCCAGGGCGCTGTCCTCCCGATTGGGTGCGGCAAACGAGGCATAGGCCGAGACGCTGGACACCAGGGCATAGCGCCCCACCCTGCCCTGCAGCAGCCTGGCCATGGCCTCGACCTCACGCGGCAGATAGGCGCAGCAGTCGACGACCGCATCCCACTCGCCCCGGGCCAGGCCCGACAGATCGCCGCGCCGGTCCCCCAGCACGCGCCGCAGCTGCGGCGCTCTAGCAAACAGCGCGGCCCCCGTCTGGCCACGGTTGAACAGGGTCAGCTCATGGCCCTGGGCCAGCGCCGCCTCGACCAGATGGCGGCCGACGAACTGCGTACCCCCCAGGACCAGCAAGCGCATGGCCGGCCGCTCAGCGCTTCTTGACGATCACGCTGCCGACCGAGTAGCCGGCGCCAAAGGAGCAGATCACCCCCAGATCGCCCGCCGCCAGATCGGCGCGATGGCGGTGGAAGGCGATGATGGAGCCGGCCGAGGCGGTGTTGGCAAACTCGTCCAGAATCAGCGGGGCCACGTCGGAACCGGCCTCACCAGCGACCAGCTTCTTGATGATCAGCTGGTTCATGCCCAGATTGGCCTGGTGCAGCCAGTAACGCCGCACGCCCGCGGGCTGGCAATCATGCTTGGCCAGATGCGCCTCGATGTGGGCGGCAGCGATGGGCACCACCTCCTTGAAGACCTTGCGGCCTTCCTGGCGGAAGGTCTTGTCGCGGGCCAGCGGGTCACTGTCCTCGGCGCGGTTCATGAAGCCGAAGTTGTTGCGGATATTGTTGGAGAACTGGGTCGCCAGTTGGGTGCCCAGGATCTCCCACTGGTCCTGGCCCGTGGCCAGATCGGCGCGCTCGACGATCAAGGCTGTGCAAACGTCGCCAAAGATGAAATGGCAGTCGCGGTCGCGCCATTCCAGATGGGCCGAGGTGATCTCGGGGTTGATCACCAGCACGCATTTGGAAGCACCGGAGCGCACGGCATTGAAGGCCTGCTCCAGCGCAAACGTGGCCGAGGAACAGGCCACATTCATATCAAAGCCATAACCGCCCGCGCCCAGGGCTTGCTGGATCTCCACCGCCATGGCCGGGTAGGCGCGCTGCATATTGGCGCTGGCGCAGAAGACGGCGTCGATATCGCTGGCCTGCTTGCCGGCGGCGGCCAGGGCCTCGCGGGCCGCGTCCACCGCGATCTCGGCCATCAGCGAGATTTGATCGTCCGGCCGCTCCTTGAAGCGCGGGTACATGCGCGTGGGGTCCAGCACGCCGTCCTTCTCCAGCACATAACGCTGTTTGATGCCGGAGGCCTTCTCGATGAACTCCACGCTGGAATGCACCAGGGGCTGCCGCTGCCCCGCCGCAATCGCCTCGGCATGCCGGGCGTTTTGCAGATCGACATAGGCATTGAAGGCTTGCACCAATTCGGCATTGCTGATGGTGTGCGGGGGCTGGTAGAGACCGGTGCCGCTGATAACGACAGAGTGCATGGAAGATCCTGGGAGGCAAAGAATTGGTATGAATTTGATCAGTTTAGCGGCTGGATAGCGCGGTAACGACGCGTAGAATCAATCACCGGGCCCAAATTTTGGCGTCCGGTTTTTTCTGGCCGGACCCAAGTCAAGCGCTCGCAGCCCAGGTGGTGCACTGCTTGCAACGCACCCCAATATGCGAACTTGGACTCTTGCCATGGAAATCTTCGACTACGACAACATCCTCTTGCTGCCGCGCAAATGCCGCGTCGAGAGCCGCGCCGAATGCGACACCTCGGTGGCCTTTGGCCCGCAGCGCTTCAAGCTGCCTGTCGTGCCCGCCAATATGAAGACGGTGGTGGACGTTCCCATCACCGAGTACCTGGCCGCCAACGGCTATTTCTACGTCATGCACCGCTTCGATCTGGACACGGTGGCCTATGCCAAGTCCATGCGTGACAAGGGTTTGTTTGTCTCGATCAGCTCGGGCGTCAAGCCCGCCGACTACGCCGTCATCGATCGCCTGGCGCTGGAGGGCGTGGGCGCCGACTACATCACCATCGACATCGCCCACGGCCACGCCGACAGCGTGCAGCGCATGATTGCCCATATCAAGCAAAAGCTGCCCCAGGCCTTTGTGATCGCCGGCAATGTGGGCACGCCCGAAGGCGTGATCGATCTGGAGAACTGGGGCGCCGACGCCACCAAGGTCGGCATCGGCCCGGGCAAGGTCTGCATCACCCGCTTGAAGACGGGCTTTGGCACGGGCGGCTGGCAGCTCTCCGCCCTCAAATGGTGTGCCCGCGTGGCGACCAAGCCCATCATTGCCGACGGGGGCATACGCCACCACGGCGACATCGCCAAGAGCGTGCGCTTTGGCGCCGCCATGATCATGGTGGGCTCGCTCTTCGCCGGCCATGAAGAGTCACCCGGCAATACCGTCGAAG
Source organism: Roseateles oligotrophus (assembly GCF_014204525.1). Taxonomy (GTDB): domain Bacteria; phylum Pseudomonadota; class Gammaproteobacteria; order Burkholderiales; family Burkholderiaceae_C; genus Paucibacter_A; species Paucibacter_A oligotrophus_A. The sequence goes on along the minus strand of NZ_JACHLP010000005.1, from coordinate 16,655 downwards.
TCGACGGTAAGCTCTACAAGGAGTACTACGGCTCGGCCAGCGACTTCAACAAGGGCGAGTACAAGCATGTGGAAGGCAAGCGCATCCTGGAGCCGGTCAAAGGCAAGTTAGCCGACACCTTGCGCGAGATGGAAGAAGACGTACAAAGCTCGGTCTCCTACGCCGGCGGCCGCTGCCTGGCGGATCTGCGCAAGGTCAACTACGTAATTCTTGGGGGGGAGAACGCGGGGGAACATCTCTTCATGTAGCTGCTCTGCGCTGGCCCCGCGTTCCGGCGCAGCCAGAACGCGGGGGGAACACCTCTTCAAGTCTCGGCTTGCAAGAGAACGTAGGTGCCCGGCTGAAGCTTCGCCAGCGCCGTCTCAAGGACAGGAAGCAGTGGCAGCAAGTAGGGCAATTCGTTTGACACGGCGTCCAATACCAGCACTGCCACCGGCAAGGCCGACCTATTCTGTTGATAGGGAAGATTCTTGTCGACGGTGATGAATGCGTCGAAACCTTCGGCCGCAAGAGCCAGCAGTTTTCCATTCTTGACGCCGGACCAGCCCTGCTGGACCACCGTTGACACCTGATGCAAGGGCAGCGACCTCTTCAGGCGCGCTGGAACACATTCGTCAAGCAGCAGGCGCATCGGCGGCGAGGCGCTCACGAGCAGCCTCAAGTACTGCGACGACCCGCTCACGGGACAGCGCCGGAAAATCCTCAAGAAAGTCCTCAAGCGATGAGGAGCCCTCAAGGTAATCGAACAGATTCTTCACCGGGACGCGAGTGCCTGTGAAGCAAAGCGCTCCACTCATGATTTCCGGGTCTCGCTTGACAAGTGCAGAGTCCATAGACGCCTCCAGAGTTGAAGTTTAGCGCGAGGACAGCAAGCACCGTCAGCCAAGCACCGGATAGTCCGTATACCCCTTGGCCCCCGGCGTGTAAAAAGTGCTGGCGTCGGGCGCGTTGAGCGCGGCGCCGGCCTTGAAGCGGGCCGGCAGATCGGGGTTGGCCAGAAAGCCGGTGCCAAAGGCCACGGCGTCCAGCTTGCCCGCGGCCAGGGCCTGCTGCGACTCCTCCAGGCCATAGCCCATATTGCCGATCAGCAAGCCCTTGTAATGGGCCCGGGCCGGCGTGATCACATCGCCGCTCTGGGCCTGGAAGAAGTCGGCCCGCATCAGATGCAGATAGGCCAGCTTGAAGCGGTTCAGCTGCTCGGCCAGATAAGTGATCAAACCCACGGGGTCGCTGTCCACCATGCTGTTATAGCTATTCAGGGGCGAGAGGCGCAGGCCCACGCGTTCGCTGCCGATGGCGGCCGTCACCGCTTCCAGCACCTCGAAGAGGAAGCGGGCCCGGTTCGGCAACGAGCCACCGTAGGCGTCCTGGCGCTGGTTGGCGCCGTCGCGCAGGAACTGGTCGATCAGATAGCCGTTGGCACCATGCACCTCCACCCCGTCAAAGCCCGCGGCGATGGCGTTGCGGGCGGCCTGGGCATAGGCTTCGACAATGGTCGGGATTTCGTCGATGCGCAATGCACGCGGCACGGCGTTAGGCCGCTTGCCCTGGGGCGTATGCACCTCGCCCTCGATGGCGATGGCGCTGGGCGCTACGTTCTCGGCACCTTCATTCATGGCCGGATGGGCGGCACGGCCGGCGTGCCAGATCTGCAGAAAGATGCGGCCGCCCTTGGCATGCACGGCGGCCGTGACCTGCTTCCAGGCCGCTATCTGCTCGGCGGAATAAATGCCGGGCTCGGCATGGAAGGCCGAGGTGCCCGGCGCAATCATCGTGCACTCGGTGATGATGAGGCCGGCACTGGCGCGCTGGGCGTAGTACTCGGCCATCAAGGCATTGGGCAGATGGCCGGCATCGGCCCGGGTGCGGGTCAGCGGCGCCATCAGGAGACGGTTGGGCAGGGTCAGGGCACCGGCTTGCAAGGAGCTGAACAACATGGACAAGACCTTTCGTTTGAATGGGTAGAAGGCGAGGCAAGGTAACACCCACCGAGATGGCCTTGGGCCGGGCGGGGGCTCTCCAAAAAGGCGTATAGCAGCAGGCTCAGGCCGGCCGAATTTGCGCCGGCCTGGCGGGCAAAACCAGGCTCACCACCAGGCCGGGTTGCGCGTTGGCAAAGTCCAGCCGCCCCCCATGGGCCAGGGCGATCAAACGGCACAGGCTCAGGCCCAGGCCGGCCCCACCCTCGCTGCGGCTGCGCGCCGCGTCGGTGCGATAAAAGGGCTGGCCCAGCTGGCTCAGCTGCTCGGGCGGCACGCCCAGCCCCCGGTCGCGCAGCCGCAGTTCAATGCCTTGCTCGCTGCGCCGCGTACTCATTTGCAGCGGCCCCAGCTCGGGCCGGTGATGGCGGGCGGCGTTGTCCAGCAGATTGCGCAGCAGCAGCTGGATGCGCATGGGGTCCAGCTGCAGGGCGGGCAGATCCTGGGCCAGGTCCAGCTCCACCGGGCTGGTCTGGCGCCCGACCGCCTCGCGCACCAGCGCGTTCAGATCGGCGGCCTGCAGCTGCAAGGCCTGGTGGCCCGCGCCCAGGCGCTCGCTTTCCAGCAGATCGCTGATCAGCTCGCCCATCAAGCCCAAATCATTCAGCAAGGCCTGCTGGGCGGGGCCGGGCTCCACCAGCTCGGCATGCAGGCGCGCACGGGTCAGCGGGCTGCGCAGCTCGTGGCTGATGGCCAGCAGCAAGGCGCGCTTGCCGTCCAGCATCTGCTGGATGTCGGCCGCCATCTGGTTGAAACGCAGGGCCAGATCGCCCAGTTCATCGAGGTGACGCGGGCCCTTCAAGCCCACCCTGATCGGGATGCGGTGCTCAAACTCGCCCCGCCCAAAGGCTGCGGCGCCCAGGGCCATGGCTTGCAAGGGGCGCAACATCCAGCGCACGCTGGCGTAGGCCAGGGCCGTGACCAGCAAAAGCCCCGCCAACATCCACCAGGCCTTGCGGCTGGGGTGCTGCTGCCAGGCCAGGCCGGACAGGCCGATGCGCAGCTCATGCCCGTCCGCACTGCGGCGGCTGAGCTGCTCGGCCCAGGCCTTATGCCGGCTCTGCCAGGGATCGAAGGCAGACGGCTGCACGCCCCCGTCCGCACGCTCTTGCCGCGAACTCCAGTTCACCACCGGCCCGCGAATCGACACCTCCAGCGGCAGACGCTGCGTCAGCGCGCGGGCCCGCTCGATCTGGGGCGGCGAGCCCAGGTCCAGCACCACCCGGTCGACATAGTCGCTCATCAGAGGCTGGACCCAATAGCGCCAGCCCTGATCCAGCAGCTGACGCACGCCGCCGACCAGGATCAGGCTGCTCAACGCGGCCAGCAGCACAAAGACCAGCACCATGCGGGCGCCGAGCCGGTGGCGCAGGCGCTTGCTCTTCAAGGCAGGACTTGTGTTTTTCATGCCGGCAAGGCCGCCAGGGCGAAGCTATAGCCCACATTGCGCAGGGTCTTGATGGCGTCCAGCGGCTCCAGCTTGCGGCGCAGGCGGCTAATCAGGATGTCCACCGCGCGGGTGTAGAGATCGGCGTCCTGGCCGCGCAGCTGGTTGAGGATGTCGTCGCGGTGCCAGACCCGGCCGGGTTCGCGGGCCAGCAGGAGCAAGAGCTCGAACTCGGTGCCGGTCAGGTCTAACAAAACGTCGCCACGGCGCGCCTCACGACGCAGGCTGTCGATCTGCAAGCCCTCGAAACGCTGCACAGGGCTCGCCGCCAGCGGCACGGCCGGCGGGACCCGGCGCAAAATGGTCTGCAGCCGCGCCGCCAGCTCGCGCGGCTCGAAAGGCTTGGCCAGATAGTCGTCCGCCCCCAGCTCCAGACCCACCACCTTGTCCGTCAGATCGCCCCGCGCCGTCAGCATCAGGATGGGGATGTTGCGAAATACCCAGTCGCCCGCGCGTATGCGCTTGCACAACTCGAAGCCGTCCATCTCGGGCAGCATGCCGTCCAGGATCAGCGCATCAAAAGCCCGGGTCTGCAGGCTTTGCAGGCCCAGGCTGGGTTTGCAGGCCTGCTCCAGGCTGAAGTCAAACCTCGCCAGATACTGGGCCAGCGGCGGGCCCAGGGCTTGGTCATCGTCGATCAGGAGCAGATGGGGCATGGTGTTGCGGCGGCAGCGGTTGTTTCAAGTCATTGTGCCGCGCCAAGCCTCTGGCCTCTGGCCTCAGGCACGGCCATGGTGGCGATTCATGAAACCGCGCAGCTTTTCCTGCTGCTCGGGCCGCAGCGAGTCATAGAAACCCGCCACCGCGGCGATCAGCGCCGGCCCCTTGTCCTGCACGGCCGCCGTCTTGCTGTCCAGCAAGGCCTGAGCCGCCGCTTGGTCGAATTTGGGGCCGGCCAGCAGGGCTTGCACCGCCTGGCGGGACTCGCCCTTGGCGCCCATCATGGCCTCGCGCTGGGCTTGCAGGGTCTGGGCCAGCTTGTCCAGCTGCTGCTTCTGATGGGCGTCCAGATCCAGCTTGGCGCCGACCTTGGCGACGATCTGGGCCCGGCATTCGTTGGCGTCCCCGCCGTGGCGGCAGGAGCCCATGCGGTGGGCAAAGGCCGAGGCAGCAAAAGCGATCAGGCCCACACCGGTCAATGCCAGCAAGCCGCGCTTGAAGAAACGTTTTTGATAGAACTTCATGGGGAGAGACTCCGGTCTGCGTTGATGAGGACTGCAGTCTCCGGCGCCTGGCCTGCCCGGTGTTTTCATGCCGGTATCGCTGCGTTTCGTTTTGTATCGCCGCCTACAATCCCAGCATCTCTAGGAGTCTGTCGGACTTGGGAATCGCCGGCGGGAAATCGACCGCAGCGGTCCATTTTTCACCGGCGATTCCCAAGCCCGACAGACTCCTAGCCCAAGCAACAGCCACGCGGCCCCGGCCGCTTCAAGCCTCTATGACCGAACTCGCCAAATCGTTTGAGCCCGCCGCCCTGGAAGCCCACTGGGGCCCTTTGTGGGAGGCCAAGGGCCTGTACAAGCCCACACTGGACTCAGGCCGCGAGTCCTTCAGCATCCAGCTGCCACCGCCCAATGTGACCGGCACCCTGCATATGGGCCATGCCTTCAACCAGACCATCATGGACTCGTTGACGCGCTACCACCGCATGCTGGGCCACAACACGCTGTGGGTGCCCGGCACCGACCACGCCGGCATCGCCACCCAGATCGTGGTGGAACGCCAGTTGCAGGCCCAGGGCCTGGACCGCCATGGCCTGGGCCGCAAAAATTTCGTCGCCCGCATCTGGGAATGGAAGCAGGAGAGCGGCAACACCATCACCGGCCAGATGCGCCGCATGGGCGACTCGGTCAGCTGGGATCACGAGTACTTCACCATGGACGAGAAGCTGTCCAAGGTGGTGACCGAGACCTTTGTCCAGCTCTTCGACGAGGGCCTGATCTACCGCGGCAATCGCCTGGTCAACTGGGACCCGGTGCTGAAGTCCGCCGTCTCCGATCTGGAAGTCAATAGCGAAGAGGAAGACGGCTTCCTCTGGCATATCCGCTACCCCTTGGTCGACGGTTCGGGCGAGCTGGTCGTGGCGACCACCCGGCCCGAGACCATGCTGGGCGATGTGGCCGTGATGGTGCACCCGGAAGACGAACGCTACAACGCCCTGATCGGCAAGCAGGTCACCCTGCCCCTGTGCGGCCGCAGCATCCCGGTGATCGCCGATGACTATGTGGACCGCGCCTTCGGCACCGGCGTCGTCAAGGTCACGCCCGCGCACGACACCAATGACTACGCCGTCGGCCAGCGCCATGGCCTGCCCCTGATCGGCGTGCTGACCCTGGACGCCAAGATCAACGACAAGGCCCCCGAGGCCTACCGCGGCCTGGACCGCTTTGTGGCACGCAAGAAGATCGTCGCCGACCTGGAGGCGCAAGGCCTGCTAGTTGAGGTCAAGAAGCACAAGCTGATGGTGCCGCGCTGCGAGCGCACCGGCCAGATCATCGAGCCCATGCTGACCGACCAATGGTTCATGGCCATGAACAAGCCCGGCCAGAACGGCCGCAGCATCGCCCAGGGTGCCGTCGAGGCGGTGGCCAGCGGCGAGGTCAAGTTCTACCCCGAGCAATGGATCAACACCTACAACCACTGGATGGGCAATATCCAGGACTGGTGCATCTCGCGCCAGCTCTGGTGGGGCCATCAGATCCCGGCCTGGTATGGCGAGGCCGGCCAGCTCTTCGTCGCCCGCGATGAAGAAGAAGCCCGCGCCAAGGCCACGGCCGCCGGCTATAGCGGCGCGCTCACGCGCGACGAGGATGTGCTGGACACCTGGTACAGCTCCGCCCTGGTGCCCTTCTCGACGCTGGGCTGGCCCGAGCAGACGCTGGAGCAGGATCTCTTCCTGCCCTCCTCGGTCCTGGTCACGGGTTACGACATCATCTTCTTCTGGGTCGCCCGGATGATCATGATGACGAAGCACTTCACCGGCAAAGTGCCCTTCAAGCATGTCTACATCCACGGTCTGGTGCGCGACTCGCAGGGCCAGAAGATGAGCAAGAGCGAGGGCAATGTGCTGGACCCGGTGGACCTGATCGAAGGCGTGGACCTGGACACCCTGGTCGCCAAGTCCACCGCCGGCCTGCGCCGCCCCGAGACCGCGCCCAAGGTCGCCGCACGGGTGAAGAAGGAATTCCCCGAAGGCATGCCGGCCTACGGCGCCGACGCCCTGCGCTTCACCATGGCCAGCTATGCCACGCTGGGCCGCAATATCAATTTCGACACCAAGCGCTGCGAGGGCTATCGCAACTTCTGCAACAAGCTGTGGAATGCCACGCGCTTTGTGCTGATGAATTGCGAGGGCCAGGACAACGGAGTGGAACGGAGTTGCGGCGACGACTTACTTGCGCAGCAAGTTAGTCAAAGCCACTGCGGCGTGGCCGAGGGCGAGCTGAGCCTCAGCCCGGCGGACCGCTGGATCACCGGCGAGTTGCAGCGCGTGGAAGCGGCCGTGGCCCAGGGCTTTGCCGAGTACCGCCTGGACAATGTAGCCAACGCGGCCTACTCCTTCGTCTGGGACGAGTATTGCGACTGGTATCTTGAAATCGCCAAGGTGCAGATCGCGCAGGGCGACGCGGCCCAGCAGCGCGCCACCCGCCGCACCCTGATCCGCGTGCTGGAGACCGTGCTGCGCCTGCTGCACCCCATCGCCCCCTTCATCACCGAGGAGCTGTGGCAGACCGTGGCGCCGGTGGCCGGCCGCAAGGCCGCCGATGTAGAGAGTTACATCGTCAGCGCTGCCTACCCGCAGGCACAGCCCGAGCGCATTGACCCGGTCGCCGATGCCTGGGTGGCCTCGCTCAAGACCGTGGTGGGCACCTGCCGCAGCCTGCGCAGCGAGATGAATCTCTCGGCCTCGGAGCGCGTGCCCCTGCTGGTGGGGGGCGACACCCGCTTCCTGAGCGAGGCCGCACCGTTTCTGAAGGTGCTGGCCAAGCTCAGCGAGGTTCAGATCATCAATGACGAGGCGGCCTTCAACGCCGCCAGCCGGGCCGCCCCGGTGCTGGTCCATGGCGAGGCCCGCCTGGCCCTGCATGTGGAGATCGATGTGGCGGCCGAAACGGCTCGTCTGAGCAAGGAGATCACCCGCTTGACAAGCGAGATCGCCAAGGCCGAGGCCAAGCTGGGCAATGAAGGCTTTGTGGCGCGCGCGCCGGCGGCCGTGGTGGCGCAGGAGCGTCAGCGCATCAGCGATTTCAGCAGCACGGTGACGCGCCTTCGCGCGCAGCTGGATCAGCTGCAGGCCGGCTGAGGCGGCTCAGCGCCAGCGTCGCAAGGCGCTTGCGTCCATCGGCCCGTTTGAGGGGCTGACGACGCCGGCCCTGGGCTCGCCCGTGGGTTCGGGCGATGCGGCCAGCAGCTCATCGATGCGCCGCGCCACCCCCCAGGCCGCACGCGCCCGCGACTCACGGGTGGTGCCGGCCAGGCGGGGCGTCACCTGCAAGGCCGCCAGGCCGTGCAAAGGCCGGCCCGGCTCCTGCATGCCGGGCTCCAGGCTGTCCAGCCAGGCGGCCAGCAGCCGCCCCGAATGCAAGGCCTCAGCCAGCGCCGCGTCGTCCAACAAGGCAGCGTGGGCGATGCTCACCAGCACCTGGCCCGGCTTGGAAAAGCCCAGCACCCGCTCGCCGATCAAGCCCCGGTAGCGCGGGAAGTAGGCCAGTTGCACGCTGACGCCATCGCTCTGCTCCATCAGCTCGCGCAGCGACAGGGGCTCAATCCCCCATTGCGCCCACAAAGGGTCGCTCTGGTGCAGGCTGGGGTCATAACCCACCACCCGGGTGCCAAAAATAGGCAGCAGCTGAGCCAGCACGCGGGCGGCCGGCGTCATGCCGATCAAGCCCACGGTAGAACAGCCCAGCTCGCGCCCCACCCACATGCCGTCGCTGGACTGCACCGGCACCCGGCGCAGCAGGGACAAGAGGGCGGCGATCACAAATTCGGCCTCGGCATTGCCGGTCGCCGTGGCGCTGCGAACCACCTCGACCTGGGCATTGCGGCAAGCGTCCAGATCGATGTTCTCACCGCCCGCGCTCATGCGCCCGAGCACGCGCAGCTTGGGTGCCGAACGCAGCAAGCTGGCGTCCACCGCCACACTGGGCGGCAGGATCACGGCGCGGGCCTGGCGCAAAGCCTGGCGCAGTTGGCCGGGCTGGGCCGCCAGCTCGGGGGCGAAGCGCAGATCCTGGCGCTCCGCCAGCCATTGCATCACCTCGGTTTCCAGCGGCTCAAGAATCAGCAAACTCATGTCTCATCCACAGTCTTGTCATCCGCCTGCCGCCTAATGCGCACATGCAACAATGGCATGTATCTTGAATTCAAAGGGAGAGTGTACGGTTATGTCCATCAAAGCAGCATCCACATCGGGCGTCAGCAAGGCCATCTTCCCCGTGGCCGGCCTGGGCACGCGTTTCCTGCCGGCCACCAAGGCCCAACCCAAGGAAATGCTCCCGGTCGTGGACAAGCCTTTGATCCAGTACGCCGTCGAGGAAGCCTATGCCGCCGGTGTGCGGGAGATGATTTTCGTGACCGGCCGCCACAAGCGACCGATCGAGGATCACTTTGACATGACTTTCGAGCTCGAGGTCGCACTGGAACAGGCCGGCAAGGAAGAATTGCTCGAAGTTGTCCGCAGCGTGAAGCCCGACGATATGGAATGCGTCTACGTCCGCCAGGCTCAGGCCCTGGGCCTGGGCCATGCCGTGCTGTGTGCCCAGCGCCTGGTGGGCAACGAGCCTTTCGCCGTGTTGCTGGCCGATGACTTGATGGTGGGCCCCGCAGACGGCCGGCCGGTGCTGGCGCAAATGGTGGAGCAGTTCGCCGAATGGCGGGCCTCCATCCTGGCCGTGCAGGAAGTGCCGGCCGAGCAAACCAAGCGTTATGGCATCGTGGCCGGCAACCCGGTCAACGACAAGCTGATGGATGTGAGCCGCATCGTCGAAAAACCCTCGCCAGAATCCGCCCCCTCGCGCCTGGCCGTGGCCGGCCGCTACATCCTGACGCCCGGCGTCTTCCACGAGATCGCCAGCCAGCCACGCGGCGTGGGCGGCGAGATCCAATTGACCGACGGCATTGCCGGCCTGCTGCGCCGCGAGAAGGTGTTTGCCTACCGCTACGACGGCAAGCGCTATGACTGCGGCAGCAAGGAAGGCTTTCTGCAAGCCAATGTGGAGCTGGCCCTGGCCCACCCGCAGCTGGGCGCCGGCTTCCGCGAGTTCCTGCGCGGCCTGGAAATCTAAGGCTCAAGTCCCAGCAAAAAGGGCCGTCGTTTGACGGCCCTTTTTATTGGCAACGAATCGAACTCAACGGCGCTTGAGCACGTGAACGAATTCATCCGCCTGGCTGCTTTGCTCCATCAACTCATTGCCGGTCTGGCGCGCAAAAGCCTTGAAGTCGCGCAGCGAGCCAGGGTCGGTCGAGACCACCTTCAGCAACTGGCCACTTTCCATTTCGGCCAGGGCTTTCTTGGCCTTCAGAATGGGCAAGGGGCAGTTGAGGCCGCGGGTATCGATTTCTTTGTGGACGTTCATGGCTTTCCTTTGAGCGTCGATTCTAGGGCCCCGGCAAGGCCCTGAATTAAGCGGGATCCAGCCATTGCGGCTCAATGCCACGCGAACGCAGCCAAGTCGCCAGGGCCTGGCCAGTGCCCTGCGGCCAGCAGCGCACTTGCTCCGGCGGGATCAGCTTGTACTCTGCCAATTCGGGCGACAGCGCAATCTCGCCGCGCGCCCGCGCATGGTAGGCAATGATGAGCTGATTCTTGCGCTGGAAGTCCCACACGCCCAGCAGTTGCAAGGCCTCCACCTGCAGCGAGGTCTCTTCCGCGATCTCGCGCCGAATGCCCTCTTCCGGCGTCTCGCCGGCCTCCATAAACCCGGTGATCAGGCCAAAGAAGCGACCCGGCCAGGCCGCGTTGCGGGCCAGCAAGACCTGACCCTCGCGGTCCAGGCATTCGATCACCGCCGCCAGCACCGGCGTGGGATTGTTCCAGTGCGTGAAGTCGCAACGAGGGCAGCGCAGGCGCGCCTTCGGACCGCCGTCCTCGGCTTGCGTTAGCCAGGCAAGCTCGGCCGCGCACTGCGGGCAGAAACGATAGACCGGCTGATCGGCGCTCATGGCTCAGGCCGGGAACACGCCGGTGGAGAGATAACGGTCCCCACGGTCGCAGACCACGAACACAATCGTCGCGTTCTCCAGCGTGCGCGCCAGCTGCAGAGCCACCCAGCAGGCGCCGGCGGCCGAGATGCCGGCAAACAAGCCTTCTTCGCGGGCCAGCTGCCTGGCCATGTCCTCGGCGTCAGCCTGGCTGACCAGGACCAGCTCGTCCACCGCCTGCGGGCTGTAAATCTTGGGCAGATAGGCTTCCGGCCATTTGCGGATGCCGGGGATGCGCGAGCCCTCCGAGGGCTGGGCACCGATGATGCGCACGGCCGGGTTCTGCTCCTTCAGATAGCGCGAGGTGCCGGTGATGGTGCCGGTCGTGCCCATGGCGCTGACAAAGTGGCTGATCTGGCCGCCGGTGTCGCGCCACAGCTCGGGGCCGGTGGTCTCGTAATGAATGCGCGGATTGTCGGCGTTAGCAAACTGATCCAGCACCCGGCCCTTGCCGTCGCGCTGCATCTGTTCGGCCAGATCGCGGGCGTACTCCATGCCGCCCGAACGCGGCGTCAGGATCAGCTCGGCGCCAAAGGCCTTCATGGTCTGGGCGCGCTCGATGGAGAGGTCCTCCGGCATGATCAGCACCATGCGGTAGCCGCGTATGGCCGCGGCCATGGCCAGGGCGATGCCGGTATTGCCCGAGGTGGCTTCGATCAAGGTGTCGCCCGGCTTGATCTCGCCGCGCTCCTCAGCCCGGCGGATCATGCTGATGGCCGGGCGGTCCTTCACCGAACCGGCCGGGTTATTGCCCTCCAGCTTGGCCAGGACCACATTGCCACGCGCGGCAATCTCGGCGCTGACCAGGCGCTGCAGACGCACCAGCGGCGTGTTGCCGATGACGTCTTCCAAGGTGAGGTATCGGGGGGTGCTGTTGTGCTTGCTCATGGCGAATATTGTGGCAGTCAAACACACAAACTTCTTTGCCCAGGCAAAAAAGCATGGCATAATCGTGGGCTTCAGCAGCGATGCTTTTACCTAGATGCCCGGGTGGCGGAATCGGTAGACGCAGGGGACTCAAAATCCCCCGCCGCAAGGTGTGCCGGTTCGAGTCCGGCCTCGGGCACCATCAAGATGGAAGTTCACCGCGCTGAGACCGCAAGAAACCACCCCCGAGGTGGTTTTTTTGCGCCCAGTTTTGTGCCCACGCCATGGGCGCGAAACCCGGCCCTTCTCGGGAATTTACACGTCCGGCTTGCGCTTACACTGCGCTTTTGCAACGACGTGGCCGAGCCTGGAGGGCTTGGCGGCGCATAGAGAAAAAACATTCATGCCCCCGATCCCTTCGGTCACCAAAGCGTTCATGCTGGCCTGCGTCGGCCTCTACTGCGTCTTCTTTCTGGCACCGGGCTTGCAACCCTGGTTCGAGCTCTGGCCTCTGCAATCGGGCAACTTCCTGCCCTGGCAACCCGTCAGCTACGCTTTTTTGCACGGCAGCGAGTGGCATCTCTTCTTCAATATGCTGGGCCTGTGGATGTTTGGCTCGGAACTGGAGCGCGTCTGGGGCGCCAAGCGCTACACCCAGATCCTGCTCGCCAGCACCGTCAGCGCGGCCCTGGCGCAATTGCTGGTCACCTATCTGATGGGCTCCAACGCGCCCACGGTTGGCGCTTCCGGCGCGCTGTTCGGCCTGCTGCTGTCCTTCGGCATGCTGTTCCCGGACCGCATCATCGTGCCCCTGTTCCCCCCCATCCCGATGAAGGCCAAGTACTTCGTCGCCATCTTCGGCACGCTGGAGCTGCTGCTGGGCATCAACAACACCGGCGGCGTGGCCCACTTCGCCCATCTGGGCGGCATGCTGGGCGCCTATCTGCTGATCCGCTACTGGCGCACCGGGCGCCGCCGCTGATCAGGCCAGCAAGCCCTGCTGCGGCAGGGGGTAGCGCAGACGCAGGCGCAGCTCGGTCTTCAGGCGCCGGTTGCTCAGGCGCCGGCTCTCGCTCATGAAGCTCAGCTGCATGGGCGACATCAGTTGCTGTGCCTCGGCTCGGCTGACCCGGGGCGGACGCGGCAGGCCGCAGAGATCGGCCGCCAAGTCGAAGTAGTCCCCCATCAGGAGCTCGCTGTCGTCGCAGACGTGCAGCACCCGCTGCGCCGGACCGCGCATCAAAGCCAGCACACAGGCGCGCGCCAGATCATCCGCATGAATGTGGTTGGTGAACACATCGTCCACCGCCCGCAAGACCGCCGAACCGCGCTGCAAACGCTCGCGTGGGTGACCGCCCATCCGGTTGCCCGCATAAATGCCAGGCACGCGCAAGATCGTCACCCGGCAGATCTTCTCCTTGCCAAAGACCCGCAGCTGCCGTTCCGCATCGACCCGCCGTCTGGCCCTGTCGGTGGCGGCGGCCGTGGGGCGGCTCTCGTCAAACCTGGCCCCCTCGCAATTGCCGTAGACCCCGGTTGTGCTGGCGTACACCAGTTGCCGTGGCGTGCGCGCGCGGCTCAGCGCCTGCAGGAGATGGCGGGTGCGCAAATCCTCGGCCCCGCTGCCCTGGGGCGGCGCCAGATGCAGGACCCGATCGGCCCAGCCCGCCAGGCGACGCAAGGTTTCCGGCTGGTCGAGATTGCCCACCAGCGTCCGGGCGCCGGCCGCCCGCAACTCGGCGCAACGGGCCGGGCTGGAGGTCAAGGCCAAAACCTGCCAATGCCGCGGCAAGCGCTGCAGCACCCGCATCCCCACATCGCCACAGCCCACAATCAATAAACGTGGCCGGTGTTGTGCAGTGCTTTGCTTTGACTCAAAAGGGGAATAGAAAGACATGGAACAAGCTCAGGCAAAATAGCGCGCAAGTTTACGGTCCGCCTTGCTCGACAAGCCGGACCGCTTTCTTTGCCGGGCCCCTTTCTCCCTTCTTTGCCCCCTGTTGTTCACCATGAATTTTCAAATCACCGTGCAGCCCAGCGCCCGCGTCTTCGAAGTCGAGCGCGATGAAACGATTCTGGGCGCAGCCATACGCGCCGGCGTCGGCCTACCCTATGGCTGCAAGGACGGGGCTTGCGGTTCCTGCAAGAGCCGCCTGCTGGAGGGCCGCGTGATTCATGGCGCCCATCAGGCCAAGACCCTGAGCGAAGCCGAGGAGGCCGAAGGCTTTGTGCTGACCTGCTGCGCCACCCCGCAGACCGACTGCGTACTGGAAGCCCGCACGGTGCCCGGCGCGGGCGAGCATCCGGTGCTCAAGCTGCCCAGCCGCGTGCTGAGCCTGGCGCGCCCCAGCCACGATGTGGCCATCGTCAAGCTGCAGCTGCCCGCCACGCAGAACTTCCAGTTCCGCGCCGGCCAGTATGTGGAGTTCATCCTGCGCGACGGCACCCGTCGCAGCTACAGCATGGCCAACGCCCCGCACAATCTGGGCACGCCGCCGGCCATCGAGCTGCACATCCGCCACATGCCCGGCGGCAAGTTCACCGACCATGTCTTCGGTGCGATGAAAGAAAAAGACATCCTGCGCATGGAAGGCCCCTTCGGCAGCTTCTTCCTGCGCGAGGAGAGCAGCAAGCCCATCGTCCTGCTGGCCAGCGGCACAGGCTTTGCACCCATCAAGGCCATCATCGAACGCCTCCAACACCTGGGCTCGACCCGGCCGATCACGCTCTTCTGGGGCTGCCGCAGCAAGGCCGACCTCTATCTGCAGGACTGGGCCCTGCAGGCCGCGGCCAGCCTGCCGCAGCTGCGCTATGTGCCGGTGCTGTCCGAGCCCAAGGCCGAGGAGGGCTGGACGGGCCGGACCGGCTTTGTCCATCAGGCGGTGATGGCCGATCTGCCCGATCTGAGCGGCCACCAGGTCTATGCCTGCGGTGCGCCCATCGTGGTCGCATCGGCGCAGCGCGACTTCTCGGCCCTTTGCGGCCTGCCGCCCGAGGAGTTCTTCGCCGACTCCTTCACCTCCGAAGCCGACAAGCACGCGGCCTAGTTCCCGCCCCTTCCAAAGGCCAGCCCCATCATGATGTTCGAACCGCCGTACGCCACGGCCGAAGAATTCCAGGCGCAGTTGAAGGCCCTGGGGCATAGCGTCATCGCCCCCCTCAGCCTGCCCGCGGCCCTGGGCTGCGAGCCGGCCGTGCTGGACGAGCTCAAGCCGCTCTGGCAAGACCTGCCCCCCGATGCCTATCTGCGCGACGGCGGTCGCTACCGCTTCCGCCGCCACGCCTGCTTTGTGGCCGAGCAGGGCCGGCTCACCCTGGCACCCCACCGCGCCCACTGGCAGCCGCTGGACTACAACGCCTTGCACGGCGGCATCGAACGCTGGTTCGAGCCCCTGGACGAGCGCCTGCTGGCCCATCCGGCCTGGACCCAGCTGCTGCTGGGCCTGGCCCGCATCACGTCCAGGCTCAAGGGTGAGCAAGCCTGGTTCATCGAGGCTCACCAGTTCCGCATCGACACCACCGACGGCATCGGCCGGCCCACGCCCGAGGGTGCGCACCGCGATGGCGTCGACCTGGTGGCGGTGTTCCTGGTCGACCGCCAAGGCGTCAAGGGCGGTGAATCGCGCGTCTTCGAGGCTCAGGGCCCGCAAGGCCAGCGCTTCACACTGAGCCAACCCTGGACCCTGCTGCTGCTGGACGATGAGCGGGTGATCCACGAAACCACACCCATCCAACCCATGGCCGAACACGGCCACCGCGACACCCTGGTGATCACGCTCAGGGCCGGCGGTTTCCAGTCCAGCTGAGCGGCGCATTTACACTTGCACTCCCGGGCTCCACAAGCGTCCGGGCCGCCCTTTCTTCCTCGCATCACAAGTGCTTCACCGAAAATCATGAACGCCCATACCGACCTCGCCACGGCCCTCGCGGCCGCCCCCGCCGCCTCCATCCCCTCTTCCCTGTTCGGCCTGCCAGGCCAAGCCGCCCACGAGCGCGTGCTGCTGGCAGCCGACGAGCAGACCGGCCTGAAAGCCATCCTGGCCGTGCACAGCACCGCCCGTGGCCCCGCCTTCGGTGGCTGCCGCTTCTGGACCTATGACAACGAGCTGGCCGCGCTGAACGACGCCCTGCGCCTGTCGCAAGGCATGAGCCTGAAGAACGCCTTGGCCGACCTGCCCTTCGGCGGCGGCAAGGCCGTCATCATCAAGCCGGCCGGCCACTTTGACCGCCCCGCCCTGTTCGCCGCCTTCGGCCGCGCCGTCGAGTCCCTGCAAGGCGCTTACATCACCGCCGAAGACGTGGGCACCACCACCGCCGACATGCTGGGCATGCAGGCCCAAACGCAATACGTCAGCGGCATCCCGCGCGCCGGCGCCTTCGGTGGCGACCCCAGCCCCAAGACCGCCTGGGGCGTGTTCGTCAGCATCCAGGCCGGTGTGCGCCTGCAGCTGGGCCGCGAGTCGCTGGAAGGCGTGCGCGTCGCCCTGCAAGGCCTGGGCGCCGTGGGCTGGCATCTGGCCGAGTTCCTGCACAAGGCAGGAGCCAAGCTGGTGGTGGCCGATGTGGACGCCGCCAAGGTCGCGCGCGCTCAGGCCGAGCTGGGCGCCCAGGCCGTCGGTGTGCTGGAAATCCTCAAGGCCGATGTGGACGTGCTGGCCCCTTGCGCCCTGGGCGCCTCGCTGAATGCGCAGACCATCCCCCAGATCCGCGCCCAGCTGATTGCCGGTGCCGCCAACAACCAGCTGGCCACCGTGGAAGACGGCGACGCCCTGCAGCAGCGCGGCATCTGCTATCTGCCCGACTACCTGGTCAATGCCGGCGGCATCGTCAGCGTGGCGCGCGAGTACCGCAACGAGGGCGAAGAGTCCGCCGTGATGGCCGAGGTCAGCCGCATCGGTGAGCGCGTCGCAGAGCTGCTGGAGCGCGTCAAGCGCGAAGACTCCACGCCCGCCCGCGTGGCCGATGCCTGGGCCCGATCCAAGCTGGTCAAGCCTGTCTGATTCCCGGCACCGCGCAAGTAAAAAGGCAGCCACTCCGGCTGCCTTTTCTTTTCATTCCCGCGGGCCGACTCAGAGGGTGAGAACTTTTGTCGCGAGCGGTCGTCAGGCTAGGCGGACGGAGCTGCGGATGCCGGAACGTACTCCCTGTACGTGAGGATT
>NZ_JACHLP010000004.1 GCF_014204525.1 Roseateles oligotrophus | reverse complement strand
ATCAGGATCTCGCCATGCGCGAAATTGATCAGATTGATGATGCCGTACACCATCGTGTAGCCCAGCGCCACCAGGGCGTACATGCTGCCGAGCACAAGCCCGTTAATGATTTGCTGGAAAAGGGTTTCCATAAAACGTCTCCGGTTTGGCTTGGGCCTTGTACAGCCTTTGTACTGCCCTTGCCCGTTCATCGCATGACGAGCAAAAAAAAACCCGCCGCAAAGTCGGCGGGCCTTGGCTGGCCATCTATTACTGCAGGCTCGGAACGATTGTAGGAGTGGGCTAGCGTCCCATTTCGATAGTAAATACCCGTACCGGCACCCCGGACAAACACGGGGTCAGCGTGGCCTCTTCATTCGGAGTCGGGCCCGAGCGGGGCGCCGGCATCGTCATCCAGACGGCGCAGAAAAGCCAGCTTCTCGGCGATCTTGCTCTCCAGCCCGCGCGGTACGGGCTCATACCAGCGCTGCGCCTCCAGGCCGGCCGGCAGATAACTTTCACCGGCCGCATAAGCATGCGGCTCATCGTGGGCATAACGGTAAGCATGACCGTGCCCCAACTCCTTCATCAAGGCGGTGGGCGCGTTGCGCAGATGAACCGGCACCTCGCGCGATTTGTCCTGCTTGACAAAGGCGCGCACCTCGTTGAAGGCCTTGTAGCCCGCATTGCTCTTGGCGGCCACGGCCAGGTAGATCACCGCCTGAGCCAGGGCCAGATCACCCTCGGGCGAGCCCAGGCGCTCGAAGGTGGCGGCTGCGTCATTGGCAAGCTGCATGGCGCGCGGGTCGGCCAGGCCTATGTCCTCCCAGGCCATGCGCACGATGCGGCGCGATAGATAGCGCGCATCGGCGCCGCCATCCAGCATGCGGCAAAACCAGTAGAGCGCTGCGTCCGGGTTGGAGCCGCGCACCGATTTGTGCAGGGCCGAGATCTGGTCGTAGAAATTGTCCCCGCCCTTGTCGAAACGGCGTGCGTTCAGGCTCAAGGCATTGGCGATGAACTCGGCATCGATGCGGCTGAGGCCTGCGGCCGTCGCTGCCGTTTGGCACTGCTCCAGCAGATTGAGCAGGCGCCGTGCATCGCCGTCGGCATAGCCGACCAGGCTGTCCATGGCCGGCGGGTCAAATTGCAGATGGGCCAAGGCGCTGGCCTGGGCGCGCGCGAACAGCTGATGCAGCTCCTCATCGCTCAAGGACTTGAGCACATAGACCTGGGCGCGCGAGAGCAGGGCCGAATTGACCTCGAAGGAGGGGTTCTCGGTGGTGGCACCGATGAAGGTGAACAGGCCCGACTCCACATGCGGCAGCAGGGCGTCTTGCTGGGACTTGTTGAAGCGATGAATCTCGTCCACGAACAAAATCGTGGGTCGACCCCGCGCCAGGTATTGCTGGGCCTGCTCCATGGCCGTGCGTATGTCCTTGACGCCAGAGAGCACGGCCGACAGGGCGATGAACTCGCACTTGAAGGCCGCAGCGGTGAGCCGGGCCAAGGTGGTTTTGCCCACGCCGGGCGGGCCCCACAAAATCATGGAATGAGGCTTGCCGGACTCGAAGGCCAGGCGCAGAGGCTTGCCTGGGCCCAGCAAATGACTCTGGCCTATGACCTCATCCAGGCTGCGCGGCCGCAAGGCCTCGGCCAGCGGCGGCGTGGGCGGGGTGCTGAACAAATCCACGCCCGGCCCTCACTGCTCGATCAGATCGGCACCCGCGGGCAACACAAAGCGGAAACGCTCGGCCGGGATGGGCGCGTTCGCCGTCACCGCCGTGAAGTCCAGGCGCGAACGCTGGCCGAAGCCGTCAATGATTTCCAGCGCCGCCAGCTCGCTGCCCTTGAAGGCGATCTTGAGCGACTGAAAGCCGCCATCGCCTTGCTTGGGTTCGGCCTGCACCCAGTCCAGGCCGCCCTCCGAGGCCAGGGCCTTGAGCTTGAAATCGCGCTCCAGATTGCCGCCCGCCAGCAAGGCCGCTGGCGTGGCACCCAGGGCCTGGCTCATGCGGCGGGAACTGGCTTGATTGAGGTCGGGATCGAAGATCCAGACCTTTTGCCCATCGCCGACGATCACTTGCTCAAAAGGCTTGGTGTAGGCAAAGCGGAACTGATTGGGGCGCTGGAACTCGAAGCTGCCCGAGGAGGTTTTTTTGCGCTGGCCGTCGGGCGAGCTGACCACCTGGCTGAACTGGGCACGGCCGCTCTTGACCTCGCGCACAAAGTCCTTCAGCGCCGCCACGGCGTCGGCCTGGGCCCCGCCCGCCAGCAGCATTGCGCTTATCACCATCAAGGCCTTGATTCGTTTCATCGTCGTCTTCTTCATTCGTCTCGTTTGGGCACGATCAGGTCGCGGTTGCCATTGGTCCCCATGCTGGTGACCAGGCCGGATTTTTCCATCTGCTCCAGCAGCCGGGCGGCGCGGTTATAGCCTATGCGCAGATGGCGCTGCACCAGGGAGATGGAGGCGCGCCGGTGCTGCAGGACGATAGCGACCGCCTGGTCATACATGGGGTCGGCCTCGCCCTCGCCCCCTGCCCCGCCGCCGCCGGCCTCGCCGCCCTCGCCTTCCAGCACGCCACCTTCCAGAATGCCTTCGATGTAATTGGGCTCGCCCTGGCTTTTCAGATACTCGACCACGCGGTGCACCTCGTCATCGCTGACGAAGGCGCCGTGCACGCGTATGGGCAGGCCCGTGCCCGAGGGCATGTAAAGCATATCGCCCATGCCCAGCAAGGCCTCGGCACCCATCTGGTCGAGGATGGTGCGGCTGTCGATCTTGCTGCTGACCTGGAAGGACAGGCGGGTCGGGATATTGGCCTTGATCAGGCCGGTGATCACATCGACCGAGGGGCGCTGGGTGGCCAGGATCAGGTGGATGCCGGCGGCGCGAGCTTTTTGCGCCAGGCGGGCGATCAACTCCTCGATCTTCTTGCCCACCACCATCATCAGATCGGCCAATTCGTCGATCACGACGACGATGAAGGGCAGGCGCTCCAGCGGTTCCGGCATTTCCGGCGTCAGACTGAAGGGGTTGGGCAGGTGCTCGCCGCGCTCGCTGGCCTCGTCGATCTTTTTGTTATAGCCAGCCAGATTGCGCACGCCCAGCTTGCTCATCAGCTTGTAGCGCCGCTCCATTTCCCCAACGCACCAGTTCAGCGCATTGCTGGCCTGCTTCATATCGGTGACCACGGGCGCCAGCAGATGGGGAATGCCTTCGTAGACACTCATTTCCAGCATCTTGGGGTCGATCAAGATCAGGCGCACATCGCGCGCCTCGGCCTTGTAGAGCAGGCTCAGAATCATCGCGTTGATACCGACCGACTTGCCCGAGCCGGTAGTACCGGCCACCAGGCAGTGCGGCATCTTGGCCAGATCGGCGACGACGGGCAGGCCGACGATGTCCTTGCCCAGGCCCATGGTCAGCTGAGAAGCGGCGTCAGCATAAACCTGCGAACCCAGAATTTCAGACAGACGAATCGTCTGGCGCCGCGCATTCGGCAGCTCCAGCGCCATATAGTTTTTGCCCGGGATGGTTTCCACCACACGGATGGACACCAGGCTCAGCGAGCGCGCCAGGTCCTTGGCCAGGCCGACGATTTGCGAGCCCTTGACGCCGGTGGCCGGCTCGATCTCGTAGCGCGTGATCACCGGGCCGGGTGAGGCCGCCACCACACGCACCTCGACGCCAAAGTCGCGCAGCTTTTTCTCAATCATGCGCGAGGTCATTTCCAGCGACTCGGGCGTCACCGACTCCACCCGCTGCGGCGCGCTGTCCAGCAGATCGACCTGGGGCAGCTTGGTGTCGCTGGCGTCGACGAAGAGCGTGGTCTGGCGCTCCTTGGCCACGCGGCTGGACTTGGGCACCTCCACCACCGGCGGCTCGATGACGATGGGCACATGGTGCTCCTCGACCACCTGGCGCTCCACCTCCACGACATATTCGCGCTCCTGGGCGGCTTGCTCGCCGACACGCTGGTCCTCGGCCTGCTCGCGGCGCTCGGCCTGGCGTTCGCGCAACTGGTCCAGGCGGGTGCCCAGGGCCTCGGCCAGGCGCAGCCAGGAGAATCGCAGGGCCAGGCCCGAACCCAGCAAGGCCAGGGCAATCCAGACCACGCCCGAACCGGCAAAACCCAGGGCCCGCATGCTCCAGGGCCCCAGGGCATAACCCAGCACGCCGCCGGCATGGCCGGGCAAATGGGACTCCCAGGAGTAGAGCCGGGTCCATTCCAGCGAGCAGCTGGCGCACATCAGCAGCAGCAGGCCCAGAACCCACAAGGCCTTGCGGCCGCCGGCACTTGGATGAACCTCGGGCGCCTCGGCCCGCAAGAGTCCGGCCAGACCGCTGAGCCATTGGCGCAGCCCGATCAGCACCAGCCACCAGGCCGAGAAGCCGAAGCCGAAGAGCAGCAGATCGGAAATCCAGGCCCCCAAGCCGCCCATGCGATTGCCGTACAGGGCCCGAGTGCCCGAGCTACTGAACGCGGCATCGGCCGGGTCGTGGCTCAGCAAGGCCAGCACCACCAGGCACCACAGCAGCCCGCCCAGCAACAGCCAGACCGGCGTGCTCAGGGGGTTGCCGCGCACGGGCAGGGGCGCCTGGCCTTTTTTGCCTTGGCGTTTATAGACTTTGTCGTTTGCGCCGGCTTCGTCGCCACGCAGCAGGGAACCCAGGGGAAAACTCATGCTGCCATTGTGGCGCAGGATTTGGCGCTGTTCGGGCCCGCGTCACCCGAGGGTGTGACCAAGCCCAACAAGGCGGCGCTCACCGCCAGCGGCACTCAATCGGGAAAGCGCTCCTTGATCACCACCGAGCCGTTTTCCAGCGTCTCGATCACGCCGCGCTCCTCCAGATCCTTCATCACCCGGCTGACCATCTCGCGCGAAGCACCGACGACCTTGGCCATGTCCTGGCGCGAGACCTTGCCGCGGATGATCTTCAAACCCTTTTCTTCCTCGGACATATCCAGCAGCGTGCGCGCCACACGGCCATAAACGTCCAGCAAGGCCAGGGATTCGATCTGACGGTCGGCATTGCGCAGACGCGCCACCAGGCCGCGCAGGATGGCATAGGACAGGCTGGAGGTCTCGGGCAGGCAGCGCGCGAACTCCAGGCGGCCCAGCACCAACATATCGGTCTGCACCTCGGCACGCACGGTGGCGGAATGGGGTTCGTGGTCGATCAAGCTCATCTCGCCCACATAGTCGCCGGGCTGCAGCACGGCCAGGATAACTTCGCGGCCACGCGTATCCGAGGTCAGCACCCGGGCCCGGCCATTCAGCAAGATGAACAGGGCATTCGACTTGGTGCCCTGCTCCACGATCAATTCACCACGCTTGAAGCGACGCTTGACGACATTGTCTGCAATGGACTGCGCCTGGTCGGTGGTCAGCAGAGAGAACAGAGGCACTCTGCGGATCAGGTCCAGATTCGACAACATGGCCATAGATGGTCTCCTACAAATGATGATTTGATATCGGCACGCAAGCCCAACACCTACAGCGAAACCAGGGCAAACAAGAAGTTCCCAGCAGCTTTGGCGAGCTTACCTAGAATGTACTCAACGATTGTGCCAATACCTTTTGGCGTTCACATTGGGCAGGCACTGGAATAAACCCAAGACAGCCCCATGTGTCTGCTGGAAACAACCCCCGAAGCAAAGTCATGACCTCAGCACCTCAGCACCACTCGCTTTTGATCCTCGGCTCCGGCCCTGCCGGCTACACCGCCGCCATCTACGCCGCCCGCGCCAATCTCAAGCCCACCCTGTTGACCGGCATGGCCCAGGGCGGTCAGCTGATGACGACCACCGAGGTCGACAACTGGCCTGCCGATGTGATGGGCGTGCAAGGCCCGGAGCTGATGCAGCGCTTCCAGGAGCATGCCGAACGCTTCCAGACCCAGATCGTCTTCGACCACATCAACTCGGTCGATTTCAGCAAGCGCCCCTTCACCCTGATCGGTGACAGCGCCAGCTACACCTGCGATGCCCTGATCATCGCCACCGGCGCCTCGGCCAAATATCTGGGCCTGCCCTCCGAAGAAGCCTTTGCCGGCCGCGGCGTCAGCGCCTGCGCCACCTGCGACGGCTTCTTCTACCGCGGCCAGGAGGTCTGCGTAGTGGGCGGCGGCAACACGGCCGTGGAAGAGGCGCTCTACCTCTCCAATATCGCCAGCAAGGTGCATGTGATCCACCGCCGCGACAAGTTCCGCGCCGAACCCATCCTGATCGACAAGCTGAACGAGAAAGCCAAGTCCGGCAATGTGGTGCTGCATCTGTGGAACACCCTGGACGAGGTGCTGGGCGACCAGAGCGGCGTCACCGGCGTGCGCATCAAGAGCAGCCAGGACGGCAGCACGCAAGACCTGGCCCTGCAAGGCTGCTTCATCGCCATCGGCCACCAGCCCAATACCGATATCTTCAAGGGCCAGTTGGAGATGAAGGACGGCTACATCCTCACCCGGAGCGGCTCTAACGGCTTTGCCACCATGACCAGCGTGCCCGGCATCTTTGCCGCCGGCGATGTGCAGGACCACGTCTACCGCCAGGCCATCACCAGCGCCGGCACCGGCTGCATGGCGGCCCTGGATGCCCAGCGCTTCCTGGAGCAGGAACAAGGCTGAACCGGGCACACTCGAAATTTGCGCTATACTCGCAGGCTTTCCTGCTGTATGGGCCGCGCTCTATTCGGGTTTGGCAGGTAATAAGCGGTCATGTGGTTGCTCGGCACGCGATTCAAATCGGTCGAGGAACTGGTCAAAAAAGTTGAAAACAGGAGAAGCGTCATGGCACGCGTCTGTCAAGTCACGGGCAAGAAGCCCATGGTGGGAAACAATGTTTCCCACGCCAATAACAAAACCAAGCGTCGCTTTCTGCCCAATCTGCAGTACCGCCGCTTCTTCCTGGAGACCGAGAACCGTTGGGTTCGTCTGCGCATCAGCAATGCTGCCCTGCGTTTGATCGACAAGGTCGGCATCGACCAAGTCGTCGCCGACCTGCGCGCCAAAGGCGAGCTCTAATTAACAAGACCCAAGGAGCATCACCATGGCTAAAGGCGCACGCGAAAAGATCAAGCTGGAGTCGACCGCAGGAACCGGTCACTTCTACACCACCGACAAGAACAAGAAGACCACGACCGGCAAGCTCGAATTCATGAAATTCGATCCCAAGGCTCGCAAGCATGTTCTGTACAAGGAAATCAAGCTGAAGTAATTCGGCCTGGCATCCCGGTGCTTGAGGCCTGAACCCAGGTCTCGCCCAAAGAAAAACCCCGCAGCACCAAGCTGGCGGGGTTTTTTTATGGCCGCAAATCAGGGCTTGGCAGCAGGCTTGATCTCGGCGGAAAACTCCTTGGCGAACCACTCGTCCAGCATGCGCTTCTCGAAGCGCAGCGAGTCATTGCTGTCATAGCGATTGAAGCGATCCATATACGAAAGGTCGCTCAGCTGAGCCTGGCCCTTGCGCAACTCCTTGCCCTGCTCGCTCAACACAAAGCGCAGATCGATGGCCGGACGCGTCACCGGGCGCAACACCCGATACATTTCCATGGCGCGGCCATGGGGCTCCAACTCACCGGCGAGGTCCACATCGCTCACCTCGATCAGCAAATCCTTGCCGGGCAGTTGCTGATCACCCAATTCGCGCAGATGCGCTTGCAGCGCCTGCAAGACCCGATCACGGTCGACCGTCGAGCGGTTGGCGTCGGAAAACTTCTCGGGATTCACGAAGCGAACCTCGACCGCAGCCTGGGTCGTCAGCGCCGCCAGCAGCAAGGCCAGGGGCAGAACAGCAAGTCTGATTGTTTTCATCTCGTCTCTCCTTGGGCTAGTCACAAGCAAAGTCTAGTCCGCAGACGTAAAAAAGGGCACCGCCTTGGGTGCCCTTTCTGTATCGCTTCTGTAAGGCTTTGTTGCCCTAGACCCGCGCCATGCGCAGATTCATGGAGAAGGCGCGCAGCTCGGCAATGCCGCTCTCCTCGGCGCGACGGCACCAGGCTTGCAGATCGCTGACCAACTGCTCGGCCGAGACATTGGTGCGGGTCCAGAGCTGGCGCAATTCCTCGCGCATGGTCAGCAACTTGTCCAGTGCCGGGCTGGCGGCGCGGGCACCGGCAATCTGGCTCAGCGCCTCGTCCGGGATGCGGTCGGCATCGCGGTGCAACCAGGCCTTGGCGGCCTTGAACTGCGCCCACTGGGCGCTGTGCTGCTTGCCCTGGGCCTTGAGCTTGTCCAGCTCCTCGCCACAAGCCGCCTTCAGGCCGCGGCCATAACTGGCCATGACCTCGTAGCGATTGGCGATGATGGCCTCCAGCGTCTGCTTGTCGGCCGGCTTGATATCGCCCTGGCGCAGCTTGGGCGCCGTCTTGCGGACCTTGGCCCAGCCCAGCATCTCGAAGGCACGGATATAGCCCCAGCCGATGTCGAACTCAAAAGGCTTGACCGAGAACTTGGCCGAGGTCGGATAGGTGTGATGGTTGTTGTGCAACTCTTCACCGCCGATCAGGATACCCCAGGGCGAGACATTGGTCGAGGCATCGGGCGCCTCGAAATTGCGATAGCCCCAGAAATGGCCGATGCCATTGATGACACCCGTCGCCCAGACCGGAATCCAGGCCATCTGGATGGCCCAGATGGTGGCGCCGATGGCGCCGAACAGGGTCAGATTGATGATCAGCATCAGGCCCACGCCCTGCCAGGAATAGCGGGTGTAGAGATTGCGCTCGATCCAGTCGTCCGGCGTGCCCAGGCCGTATTTTTTGAGGGTCTCAGGGTTCTTGGCCTCGGCGCGATACAGCTCCACGCCGGTCAGCAGCAAGGCCTTGAGGCCGCGCGTCTGCGGGCTGTGCGGGTCTTCCTCGGTCTCGCACTTGGCGTGGTGCTTGCGGTGCACCGCCACAAACTCCTTGGTCACCATGCCGGTCGTCAGCCACAGCCAGAAGCGGAAGAAATGCGCCGGGATGGGGCCTAGGTCCAAGGCTCGGTGGGCTTGGGCGCGATGCAGAAAGATGGTCACGCCGAGAATCGTGAAATGCGTCACGACCAGGGTGTAGGCCACCATCTGCCAGGCGCTGGCGTCCAGCAAGCCATTGCTGAGCCACGCCACCAGGCCGTCACCTATCGTCATCAAGAAGTTCATTCGATCCTTAAACAGTGATCCAAGGCCAAAAGCCCAAGCCTGCGAAAAATTTTCCGCTCAATTGTAGGTGGGCCACCCCAAATCGCCCAGGGCCAAAGCCCCAGGCCCGAGCAAGAGGGCGCAAGACTTAACGCTTTTCCCAGACGGCAGCAAAGAAGCCGTCCGTCTGATGCTGGTGTGGCCACAGGCGCAGATAGCCCTTCTCCACCAGCTTCTCGGCCTGGGCCACATGGGCCTTGCCCAAGACCTCGGCGGCGTCGAGCTTGGTGAACTGGGGATGGGCGGACTCAAAGGCTTGCGCGATCTGCTCGTTTTCGGCGTCCAGCAGGCTGCAAGTGGCATAGACCAGGCGGCCACCCGGCTTGAGCATGCGGGCGGCGCTGGCCAGGATGGCGGCCTGCTTGACTTGCAGCTCGGCAATCGCCTGCGGCGTCTGGCGCCATTTCAGATCGGGGTTGCGGCGCAAGGTACCCAGGCCCGAGCAAGGTGCATCGACCAGCACGCGATCTATCTTGCCGGCCAGGCGCTTGATGCGATCGTCGCGCTCGTGCGCGATCTGGGTCGGGTAGACATTGGACAGGCCGCTGCGGGCCAGGCGTGGCTTCAAGGCGGCCAGGCGGTGGCCGGACACATCGAAGGCATACAGGCGCCCGGTATTGCGCATTGACGCACCCAGGGCCAGGGTCTTGCCACCGGCACCGGCGCAGAAGTCCACCACCATCTCGCTGCGCTTGGCATCCAACAGCAAGGCCAGCAACTGGCTGCCCTCGTCCTGCACCTCGACGCCGCCGCCGGTGAACAGCTCCAACTTGTTCAAGGCCGGTTTGCCGGGGATGCGCAGGCCCATGGGCGAGAAGGGCGTGGGCTCGGCCGCGATATTGGCCGCCGCCAGGGCCGCCAGCGCTTCCTCGCGCTTGTTCTTCAGGGTGTTAACGCGCAGATCAAGCGGTGCAGGCTCGTTCATGCTGGCGGCCAGCAGCCAGAACTGCTCTTCGCCCAGACGCTCCAGCAGGGGCGCGGCCAGCCATTCCGGCAGATTGTGGCGCAGCTTGGGCGGCAGGCCGGTTTGATCCAGGGCCTGGACCTGGGCCAGCCATTCCTGCTCCGGCGGCGTCAGGGCACCACGCAGAAAGGTGTCGTTACCTTGCCAGGCCAGGATGGCCAGGCGTCTCTCGGTGGGGCCGCGGCCCGACTGGGCCAGATGCTGCAGCAGAGGCCGGCGCCGCAGGACGGCATAAGTCGTCTCCGCGAGAGCATGCCGTTCACGCTGGCCGAGGCCCTTGTGTTGGCGGAAGAAGGCGGACACCACGCTGTCAGCGGGTGCGTCGAGTTTGAGGACGGCGCGCAAGAGCTCGCAGCTCATTTCAAGAAGGGCATTAGGATGCATGCCCCGATTATCCCAGCACCGGCCGCCCTGCCCGAATTCGAATGCGGCAAGGCCCGCACAAAAACCATCATGAGCGAAGAACTGAGCCCCCTGCCCGCGGCCCCCACCGGCCGCTACCGCCACTACAAAGGCGGTGAATACGAGGTGATAGGCGTCGCCCGCCACAGCGAAACCCTGGAGCCGCTGGTGCTCTACCGCCCGCTTTACAACGCCACCGGCCTATGGGTGCGGCCCTACGAGATGTTCTTCGGCGAGCTGGAAGTCGAGGGCCGGATCGTCCGGCGATTCAGCCCAATCGACTGAACCCGGCCACAGCCTGTCAGCTGAAGGCCTGGTTCTCGCCCGCCGTCTGACGCACCAGGCCGCCCTCGATCGCAAGCTGGCCCTGCACAAACCAGCGCACGGCGGCCGGATACATGCGGTGCTCAAGCGCCAGCACCCGGGCCGACAAGGAAGCCTCGTCATCACCCGCCTGCACCGGCACCACGGCCTGGGCCACGATGGCACCGTGGTCCAGCTCGGCCGTCACGAAATGCACCGTGGCGCCGACGAATTTGCAGCCCATCTCCAGCGCCCGCGCATGCGTGTGCAGGCCGGTGAAGGCCGGCAGCAGCGAGGGGTGGATGTTCAGCATGCGCTGGGCGTAATGCGCCGTGAAGCCAGGTGTGAGGATGCGCATAAAGCCGGCCAAGACCAGCAGATCGGGCGCAAAGCCATCGATCACCCGCTGCAGCTCGGCGTCAAAAGCCTCGCGCCGGTTCTCGCCGCTGAAGGCCTTGTGATCGACCACGGCCGTCGCAATGCCATGCGATTGCGCGAACGCCAGACCGGCCGCATCGGGCCGGTTGCTGATCACGGCGGCGATGCGGGCCGGCCAGCCCTCGGCCGCGCAGGCACGCACGATGGCCTCCATATTCGAACCACGGCCGGAGATCAGGATCACGATGCTTTTCATGGGCGGCGAGTGTAGCTCCCTACAATGCCACCCATGTCTGAAGCCCTTCCCGATCACCCTCCCGCACGCCAGCGCGTGCTCTCCGGCATGCGCCCCACCGGTGCCCTGCATCTGGGCCATTACCACGGCGCACTGAAGAACTGGGTGCGCCTGCAGTCCAGCCACGACTGCTTCTTCTTCGTCGCCGACTGGCATGCCCTGACCACCCATTACCAGGACCGCGGCGAGATCGAACGCAATGTCTACGACATGGTGATCGACTGGCTGGCCGCCGGCGTCGACCCCGAGCAGGCCACCCTCTTCATCCAGAGCCGCATGCCCGAGCATGCCGAGCTCTTCACCCTGCTGGCCATGAGCACGCCCTCCAGCTGGCTGGAGCGCATCCCCAGCTACAAGGATCAGGTCGAGAAGAACCGTGAACTCGCCACCTACGGCTTCCTCGGCTACCCGCTGCTGCAGGCGGCCGACATCCTGATCTACAAGGCCGCCTATGTGCCGGTGGGCGAGGACCAGACCGCCCATGTGGAAGTGACCCGCGAGGTGGCGCGCCGCTTCAACCGCATCTACGCACCGGAGCGCGCCATCCTGCCCGAGCCGCAGGAGCTGCTGACCGAGACCGCCCGCCTGCCCGGCCTGGACGGCCAGAAGATGAGCAAGAGCGCCGGCAACGCCATCGCCATGCGCGATGCGCCGGCCGTGGTGGAAGAAAAAGTTCGCACCATGCCGACCGACCCGCAGCGGGTGCGCCTCGGCGACCCGGGCGAGCCCACGCGCTGCCCCGTCTGGCCGCTGCACGAGCTTTACTCCACCGCCGCCACCCAGGCCTGGGCGGCCCAGGGCTGCCGCTCGGCCGGCATCGGCTGCCTGGACTGCAAGCAGCCCCTGATCCAGGCCATACACAAGGAACAAGAGCCTTGGCGCGAGCGCGCCGAGAGCTATCTGGCCAACCCCAAGCAGGTGCAGTGGATCGTCGAGGTCGGCACCGAACGCGCCCGCGCCGTCGCCCGCAAGACCTTGCGCGAGGTCCGCACCGCCATGGGCCTAGCCTATTGAAATGAAAGTAAACCCCTCGCCCAGTCTTGCCACGCTGAACGCGGGCAAGCCCAGTCGGTCCCCCGAGGGAACGGCGACGCGGGGCGGTTCGACCGCCCAGCGTCGCCAGCGCGGGCCAGCTTGGGGCGGCCCGGCGCTCGGCCCGAATACCCAGTTTCATCGGCTGCGGGTGGCGCGCAGCGCTACGGATAACTGACATGGCCGGCATCCACATCACCGATATCGAATCCGCCATCAACTGGTGGCGCGAACGCCAGCCCTCCGCCGACGGCCTGCGCGCCTGCGCCGAGGTGCTGGCCCTGGCCGAGGTCTACGCCCTGTTGGTCTATTACCGCGAGACCGAATGCGACGAGGACAGCATGCCCGCCGCCGCCCGCCAGGCCTGGCTGGGCTGGTACGACAGCACGCCCGACGCCCCCTGCATCGCCATCTGCTCCACCAGCCAGGGCGACGAATTGTGCAAGGGCTGCGGCCGCACTTTTGACGAGGTGCAGAACTGGCCGGTGATGACGCCGGCCGAGAAGCGCGTCACCTGGCGCCGCATCTCCATCGAGGCCACCGCCTGGCGCTTCAACCGCTATGCCGAACGGGCGCGGGAGTTCCACGGCATTGACCACCCGCAGAACCAGGCAGCAAGGCCGGACCAGGGGTCCAGGTCTTGAGCGCCTCGGGCACGGGCCGGCTGGGCAGCCTGCGCCGCCTCGCCCCGCTGGCCTGGCCGGTCTTCATCGGCCAGATCGCCGTGCTGGCCAATAGCACGGTGGACACCGTCTTGATGGCGCGTTACTCCTCCATCGACCTGGCCGCCCTGGCCGTCGGTGCGGCCATCTACATCACCGTTTTTCTGGGCCTGATGGGCGTGGTGCTGGCCATCTCGCCCATCGCCGGCCAGCTGTTCGGCGCGCAGAAACTGACTCAGGCGGGCGACGAGCTGCACCAGGCCCTGTGGCTGGCCCTGGGCCTGTCCTCGCTGGGCTGCCTGGCCCTGCTCTTCCCCGACCCCATGCTGAGCCTTGCCCGGGTGACGCCGGAGGTGGAAGCCAAGGTGCGCGGCTACCTCGCCACCCTGGCCCTGGGCCTGCCGCCCGCCCTGCTGTTCACCGCCTACCGCGGCTTCAACACGGCCGTCTCCCGGCCCAAGGTGGTGATGGCCATCCAGCTCGCCGGCCTGGCGCTGAAAGTGCCGCTGAGCGTCCTGCTGATCCATGGCTTCGGCCTGGCCGGCCTGCAGCTGCCGGCCCTGGGCGCCGTGGGCTGCGCGGCCGCCACCGCCCTGGTGATGTGGGCCCAGGCCCTGATCGCCTGGCGCCTGTTGCGGCGCGACCCCTTCTACGCCCCCTTCGGCCTGTGCACAGGCGGTCTGCATGCGCCGCGCTGGGCCGCCATCAAGTCCATGCTGAAGCTGGGCCTGCCCATGGGCGCGGGCATGCTGATCGAGGTGACGGGCTTCACCTTCATGGCCATCTTCATCGCCCGCCTGGGCGCCACGGCCGTGGCCGGCCACCAGCTGGCCATGAATCTGGTGGCCCTGATGTTCATGGCCCCGATGGCCCTGGGCAATGCCGCCCAGACCCTGGTGGCGCAAAGCATAGGCGCACAGCGCCTGGCCGAGGCCCGCCGCCTGGGCTGGCACAGCCTGGAAATCGGCCTGGCCCTGGCTTTTTGCATGGGTGGCCTGGTGTTTGCATTGCGCGAGCACATCCTCGGCCTCTACACCCACGACCCCGCCATCATCGCCGCGGCCATGCCTCTGCTGATCTGGCTCTGGTACTTCCATGTGGGCGATGCCGGCCAGACCGTCGGCGCCTTTGTGCTGCGGGCCCACCGCATCGCCACCGCGCCCATGCTGGTCTATGCCCTGGCCATCTGGGGTGTGGGCATAGGCGGGGGCTACTGGCTGGCCTTCGGCGAGGCGGCCTGGATCCCGGCCCGCCTGCAGGGCGCGCCCGGCTTCTGGGCGGCCGCGACCCTGGGCCTGGCCCTGGCCGCCACCGGCATGGGCGGCTTCCTGGCCTGGGTCCATGCCCAAGAGGCTCGGCGGACGCGCTAAGCCCTGCTCGGCCCTGATCAGCCCGGCAGGGCCGGCAGGCTCAGCACAAACACGCTGCCCCCGCCCTGCCGCCCCTCGCAACGCACCTGGCCGCCATGGCGCTGGGCGATCTGCTTGACCAGGCTCAGGCCCAGGCCCACGCCACCGGCCTGCTCGGCATGGCCGGGCAGGCGGAAAAAAGCCTCGAAGATGCGCTCGCGCATGGCCTCGGGCACGCCCGGGCCGCGGTCCGACACGCGCAGCTCGGCCACGCCCTCAAGGCAGGCCAAACCCAGCAGCACCTCGCTGCCACCGTAGCGGCGCGCATTCTCCAGCAGATTGCGCAAGGCCCGCCGCAGCAAGCGGTCTTCGCCGCTAACCTTGAGGCTGCTCAGGCCCTCGGCCGGCTCGAAATCGGCCCCGACCCGCGCCGCCTCCTCGGCGGCCAGGCCCATCAAATCCACCGTCTCGCTGGCGTCCCGGGGCAGGCCGGAGTCCAGGCGGCTGGCCAGCAACACCTCTTCGACCAGGGCATCCAGTTCCGCGATATTGGTATGGATCTCGCTCGCCAGCTTGGCGCGCTGTGCCGGGCCCGCCTCGTCCAGCATGGAGAAGGCCATCTTCAGGCGCGCCAGCGGCGATCTCAGCTCATGGCTGGCATTGGCCAACAGGGTTTGCTGGGAGCGGAGCAAGGTCTCCAACTGCGCGGCCGCGCGGTTGAAGCTGCTGGCCAGGGCGGCCACCTCGTCGGTGCCCTGGTCATCCACCCGATGGGCCAGCTCGCCGGCGCCGAATTGCTCCACGCCTTGCTTGAGTGCTTCCAGGCGCCGGGTCAGGCGCCGCACCACCGGATACGCCCCCAGGGCAACGCCGAAAAACAGCAGCACCAGCAGGATCACCAGCGCCTGGCCATTAGGCCTGGGGCCAAGAAAAGGCAGGCGCCACAAGACCTCATCGCGCGGCGGGGCCAAGATGCCGCGGCCCTCCCCGAACTCGCGCCCACCTTCGCGGGCTTCACGCAGCTCGCGCGTCTCGCGACCTTCCCGCGCCTGGGCCAGCACGGCCGGCGGCAGGCGGCGGGGCCGCAGCAGCAACAGGCTGCGCCCGTCGCGCAAGGCCACTTGCTGGCTCAGCATGGGCATGCTGTCGTCCGACTCGCGGCGGCGGAACAATTCCGTCGCGGCAATGCGCTGCCCCTTGGCATCCATCAAGGCCACCGCCATGCGCAGGCGCTGACCCCAGTCCTCCAGCGCGGCCGCCTGCTGCTCACGCGAGGCCTCGGCCGAGGGCAAGGCGAGTTGCAGCAGCTCGGCCATGGCCAGGGCCCGGTCATTGGCCGTCACCTCCACGCTGCCACGCTCCTGCTCGATATGGCGCTGAAACAGCCAGGCCGAACCAAAGGCGAAGGCCAGCAGCAAGACCACCAGGGTCAGATAGATGCGCAGATAGAGCGACTTCATGCCAAGCACCCGCCAAGACAATCAGGCCGCATTCTCAGCATCTTGCTTGCGCGCAAAAACATAACCCGCACCCCGCACGGTCAAGACCCGGCGCGGACTCTTGGGGTCGTCCTCGATCAGGGCCCGGATGCGGGAGATGTGCACATCGATGGAGCGGTCAAAAGCATCCAGGGGATGGCCTTTCAAGGCATCCATGATCTGGTCTCGCGACAGCACCCGGCCCGGGCTCTGGGCCAGCACCACCAGCAGGTCGAACTGGTGGCTGGTGAAGTCGCAAGGCTTGCCGTCCAGGCGCGCCAGGCGTTCGGCCAGATCGATTTCCAGGCGGCCAAAGCGCAGCACGTCCTGGTCCTGCGACTGTGGTTCGGCCCGGCGCAGCAGGGCCTTGATGCGGGCCTGCAGCTCACGCGGCTCGAAGGGCTTGGCCAGGTAATCGTCGGCACCCAGTTCCAGGCCCAGGATGCGATCCATGGGCTCGCCGCGGGCCGACAGCATCAGCACCGGCAGGCGGCGGGTATGGGCGTCGCCGCGCAGCTCGCGGCAAAAGTCCAGGCCATCGCCGTCGCCCAGCATCAGGTCCAATACCAGCAGATCAAAAGCCCCCGAAGCCAGTTGCGAGCGCGCCTCCGCCAGCGAGCCCGCCACCGCCACCTCAAAGCCTGCGGCGCCCAGATAGTCACCCAGCATCGCGGTCAAACGGGCGTCATCATCGATCAGCAACAGTCTTGCAGGCATGGGCGAAAAGTGGAGGCAGGTGGGGGAACGCAACGCATGCGGCTGCGCGAAATGAGCGGGGTGAATCTGGGGGCTGAGCATAAACGAGCGCGCCCTGCTGCAAGCGGAATCATTGACCCGGCTTGGCGGCCGGCGCCTGGCCACGCTCGCCGCGACGGGCCTGCATCTTCTTCATCTTCTCGGCCAGCTTGGCACGCTGTTCGGGCGTCAGCACCTTGGCGGCCTCGGTCATGGCCTGGCTCATGCGCCGGCTCATCTGATCGTGCTGGGCCAGCATCTGCTGCCTATGGGCCTCGATGGCAGCGGCATCGATCACCGGCGCGGTGAACAAGGCCATGCCCTGCTCATGCAGCTTGCGAGCCGCCAGGCGCTGGGCCTTGAGATCGGCCTGGGCGGCACTCATGATCTGCTTGATCTGGGCGCGCTGGGCCTCGCTGGCGTCGGCCGCGTCCAGCATATGAGCCATATGCCCGCTACCCATCATCATGCCGGGGCCAGCGCGGCCGCCGTGCTCGCCCGGGCCGTTCATCGGCCCTTGCGCCATGGCCATGGCAGCACCCAAACTCAGCGCACCCAGCAACAAGGCCTTGCTCAGCAGGGATGTAGAAATCAGTTGACGCATGCTTGAACTCCAGAATTTATGCACCTCCGAGAGGGGCTGACCGAAGTCTCGCCAGGCCAGGTAAATCAGCCATGCCGCGGCCGTAAAGTTCTGTGAAGGACAGCCGCCAGAACAAAAAAGGGAGCCCTCGGGCTCCCTCGTTTCGCTGCGGCAAGAACCGATTACTTGATCGGCTTGAAGCGCATGCGCTTGGGCCTTGCGCCCTCTTCGCCCAGGCGTTTCTTCTTGTCGGCCTCGTACTCGTGGAAGTTGCCGTCGAAGAAGAACCACTGCGAATTGCCTTCGCAGGCCAGGATGTGGGTGCAGATGCGGTCCAGGAACCAACGGTCGTGCGAGATCACCATGGCGCTACCGGCGAATTCCAGCAGCGCCTCTTCCAGCGCGCGCAGGGTTTCGACGTCCAGGTCGTTCGAGGGTTCGTCCAGCATCAGGACGTTGCCGCCCTGGGCCAGGGTCTTGGCCAGATGCAGGCGGCCACGCTCACCGCCCGACAGGCTGCCGACCAGCTTTTGCTGGTCATTGCCCTTGAAGTTGAAGCGGCCCAGATAGGCCCGGCTGGGCATGACGAACTTGCCCACGGTGATATTGTCCAGGCCGCCGGAGACGTCTTGCCAGACGGTCTTGTCGGCCTCGAGGTTTTCGCGGCTCTGGTCCACAAACGCCATCTTGGCCGTCTTGCCGATCTTGACCGTGCCGCTATCGGGCTGCTCCACGCCTTGCAGCATGCGGAACAGCGTGGACTTGCCGGCGCCGTTGGGGCCGATGATGCCGACGATGGCGCCGGCCGGCACCTTGAAGCTGAGGTTGTCGATCAGCACGCGGTCGCCAAAGCTCTTGCTGACGTTCTCGAACTCGATCACCTCATTGCCCAGGCGCTCGGCCACGGGGATGAAGATCTCGTTCGTCACATTGCGCTGCTGGTATTCGACGTCACTCAGCTCCTCGAAGCGGGCCAGGCGGGCCTTGCTCTTGGACTGGCGGCCCTTGGCATTGGAGCGCACCCACTTCAGCTCCTCCTTCATGGCCTTGGTACGGGCGTCCTCGCTCTTTTGCTCCTGCTCCAGGCGGCGCTCCTTCTGGTCCAGCCATTCGGAGTAATTGCCCTTCCAGGGGATGCCATGGCCGCGGTCCAGTTCCAGAATCCACTCGGCCGCGTTGTCCAGGAAGTAGCGGTCGTGGGTGATGGCCACCACGGTGCCGGGGAAGCGCTGCAGGAACTGCTCCAGCCACTCGACCGACTCAGCGTCCAAGTGGTTGGTGGGCTCGTCCAGCAGCAGCATATCGGGCTTGCTCAGCAGCAGGCGGCACAGGGCCACGCGGCGCTTCTCGCCGCCGGAGAGCACGCCGATCACGGCGTCCCAGGGCGGCAGATTGAGGGCGTCGGCGGCCAACTCCAATTGCAGATCGGTGTTCTCGGAGCCGGCGGCGGCAATGATGGCCTCCAGCTCGCCCTGCTCGGCGGCCAGGGCGTCAAAATCGGCGTCCGGCTCGGCGTAGGCGGCGTAGACCTCGTCCAGCCGCTTCTTGGCCGCCAGCACGCCGCCAATGCCCTCTTCCACCGCCTCGCGCACGGTCTGCTCGGGGTTGAGCTGGGGCTCTTGCGGCAGATAGCCGATCTTGATGCCGGGCATGGCCATGGCCTCGCCCTCGTACTCCTTGTCCACGCCGGCCATGATTTTCAGCACGGTGGACTTGCCCGAACCGTTGACGCCCAGCACGCCGATCTTGGCGCCGGGGAAGAAGGACAGGGAGATGTCCTTCAGGATGTGGCGTTTCGGGGGAACCGTCTTGTTCAGACGATTCATGGAATAGACGTATTGCGCCATGAGGATGAGACCCTGGAGAAAAGCGTTGGATTTGCAGGCTGCGAGCAGCCGCGTCAAACAAAGGACCGGCCGCCCCTTGCGTTCAGGGCTAGACCCCGCAAAGCACCGGGCCGGGCAGAACGCAAAGAACGCTATTGTCGCAGCTTCGGGAGCGCCACCCTATGACGGCTATAATCTGCGGCATTGCTGCGACTACCAGTCTTGTCGCGGCTTTTATTTTTTTGAGCCTCAAGCACGTTTCCTTCGCAGGCGCTAAGACTGGCCCAGCATTCCTGCTGCGCGGCCTTGCACTCATGAGCCGTGCTCATAAAGCAGTCAATGACATTTGAATCCCTGGGCCTTGCCGCGCCCTTGCTGAAGGCCATCGCCGACGCCGGCTATACCACTCCCACCCCTGTCCAAGCGCAAGCCATTCCCGCCGTCCTGAAGGGCGGCGATCTGATGGCGGGTGCCCAGACCGGCACCGGCAAGACCGCCGGTTTCACCCTGCCCCTGCTGCATCTGCTGAGTGCGGGCGCGCCCGTCATCAACAAGCGAGGCAAGCCCGCCATCCGTGCCCTGGTGCTGACGCCCACCCGCGAGCTGGCCGCCCAGGTCGAGGAAAGCGTCAAGACCTATGGCAAATACCTGCCGCTGAAAAGCATGGTCATGTTCGGCGGCGTGGGCATGCAGCCGCAGATCAACCGCCTGCGCGATGGCGTGGACATCCTGGTGGCCACGCCCGGCCGCCTGCTGGACCACGCCCAGCAGGGCACGCTGGACCTGAGCCAGGTGCAGATCCTGGTGCTGGATGAAGCCGACCGCATGCTGGACATGGGCTTTGTGCACGACATCAAGAAGGTGCTGGCCCTGCTGCCGGCCAAGAAGCAGTCGCTCTTGTTCAGCGCCACCTTCAGCGACGACATCAAGAACCTGGCCGACCGTCTGCTGAACCAGCCCGCCCTGATCGAGGTGGCGCGCCGCAACCAGACCAATGAGTCGATCGCGCAAAAGGTCCACCCCGTCGGCCGCGAGCGCAAGAAAGACCTGCTCTGCCATCTGATCAAAGAGGGCAACTGGCACCAGGTGCTGGTCTTCACCCGCATGAAGCATGGCGCCAATCGCCTGACGGATTACCTGAATGACCAGGGCATCAGCGCCATGGCCATCCACGGCAACAAGAGCCAGGGTGCCCGCACCAAGGCCCTGGCCGAGTTCAAGAGCGGCGAGTTGCAGGTGCTGGTGGCCACCGATATCGCGGCCCGCGGCATCGACATCGACCAATTGCCCCACGTCGTCAACTACGAGCTGCCCAATGTGCCCGAGGACTATGTGCACCGCATCGGCCGTACCGGCCGCGCCGGCGCCCAGGGCGAGGCGGTGTCCCTGGTCTGCGTGGACGAGAACGGCTTTCTGCGCGAGATCGAGAAGCTGATCAAGCGCGAAATCCCCAAGGAGATCGTGGCCGGCTTCGCCCCCGACCCGAACGAGCGCGCCGAGCCCATCGTGCTGGGCCGCATGGTGCTGAACGGCAATGGCAGCCGCAGCGGTGGCCGAGGCAATTCGCGCGGTGGCGCGGGTGGCGGCGGTGGCCGCCCGGCAGCGGGCCGCGGCCCGGCCGGTGGTGGCCGCCCCGGCCAGGGTGGCGGCGAGCCGCGCAACGGCCAAGGCCAGCGCGCCGGCGGCGGCAATGGCGGCGGCGGTGGTGGCGGCAATCGCTCCTCCGCGCCTCGCTCCGGCGGTGGCCGCAGCGGTGGTGGTGGCAACGGCGGCGGCGCACGCCTGACCAGCCCCAAGCGCTGAACAAGACAAATATGGCCCAAAGCCCAGCCCTCCCGGTCTGGGCTTTTTTTCTGCACGGCCCGAGCTTCTACGATGCCCGCCATGAAAACCCAGCCCATCACCCCTGCCGAGATCGACTTCACCGACCCCGCCGCCCCCAGCGCGCCGGCCTTTCAAGACGTCTATCACAGCCACGCCGGGGCGCTGGAGCAGGCCCGTCATGTCTTTCTGGCCGGCAATAGCCTGCCCGGGCGCTGGGCAAAAAAGCCGCGCTTCGTCATCCTGGAAACCGGCTTTGGCCTGGGCAATAACTTCCTGGCCACCTGGCAGGCCTGGCGGCAAGACCCGCAGCGTTGCCAGACCCTGGTCTTCATCAGCATCGAAAAACACCCGCTGCGCAAGGACGATCTGGCTCGGGTCCAGCGGCCACCCGAGCTGGCCGGTCTGGCCCAGCAATTGCACGAGGCCTGGCCGCCGCTAACGCCCAATCTGCACCGCCTCGGCTTCGAGGGCGGGCGGGTGCAGCTGCTGCTGGGCCTGGGCGATGTGCATCTGTGGATGCGCGAGCTGGTGGCCGAGGTCGACGCTTTTTATCTGGACGGGTTCAGGCCCGCCAGCAATGCCGAGATGTGGGACAAGCATCTGCTCAAGGCCCTGGCCCGGCGCGCCGCCCCGGGCGCCACGGCCGCCAGCTGGAGCGTGGCGCCGCAGCTGCGCGAGGGGCTGATGGCCGCCGGCTTCAGCCAGGAAAGACAGCGCGGCTTTGCCAACAAGGGTGGCATGTGCGTGGCCCGTTACGAGCCGCGCCACCAGGCCCAGAAGCCCGCCGGCCGCGAGGCGCTTGCGCCCCAGGCCCAGCATGCCCTGATCCTGGGTGCCGGCCTGGCCGGTGCCGCCTGCGCCTGGGCCCTGGCGGCGCAAGGCATCAAGAGCACCCTGATCGATGCCCGCCCCGGCCCGGCCCAGGCGGCCTCGGGCAATCCCGGCGGGCTCTACCACGGCACGCTCAACCCGGACGACGGTCTGCACGCCCGCTTCAATCGCGCGGCCGCCCTGGCCACCGCCCAGGCCTTGCGCGACCTGCCGCCCCTGCCCTGGCGGCAGCAAGGCCTGCTGCGCCTGGAGCAAGCGCGCGACCTGGCCCAGATGCAGGCCTTGCTGCAGCGCCTGGGCCTGCCGCCCGACTATGTGCAGGCCCTGAGCCAGGCCGAGGCCGCCGCCCTGTCCGGCCTGGCCCTGCCCGGCCCGGCCTGGTTCTACCCCGCCGGCGGCGCCCTGCCGCCACCGGCCTATGCCCAGGCCTTGCTCGATGCCGCCGGGCCGGCGGTCGACACCCGCTTCAACTGCCGGGTCGCGCGCATCGACTCGCTGGGAAGCCGCTGGCGGCTGTGGGACGAGGCCGGTCGGCTGATCGCCGAGACCGACTTGCTGGTGCTGGCCGGCGGGCATGAGGCTCAGGTCTTGCTCGCCCAGCTGGACCCGGGCCTGGCCAGGCGCCTGTCGGTGATGCGCGGCCAGCTCAGCCACCTGAGCCCGGCCGAGCCACGCCCCAAACTGCCCGTGGCCGGCCTGGGTTATGCCATTGCGGACCGCGCACAAGGCCTGTGGTGCGGCGCCACCAGCCAATTGGACGACACCGAGCCCCGCCTGCGTGACGCCGATCATCAGCGCAATCTGGGCCAGTGGCTGAGCCTGAGCGGACAGGCCGACAGCAGGGCCACGATCCAGGGCGGCCGCGTCGGCTGGCGCCTGGCCACACCGGACCGCCTGCCCCTGGTCGGCGGCCTGCCCCAGCCGGGCTATGGCGGCCGCCAGGACCAGGCCCGCTTCATTCCCCGTCGGCCCGGCCTGGCCTTGTGCACGGCCATGGGCTCGCGCGGCATTGCCTGGGCGGCGCTGTGCGCCCAGGTGCTGGCGGCGCAAATCAGCGGCACCCCGATGCCGCTGGAAGCCAGCTTGCTGGACGCCATCGACCCGGCCCGTTTTCTCCTGCGCGAATGAGCCGCCGACCTGTCAACTCTTACAGGATGGGCGTTGCTTTGATGTGAATCAGGGAAACACTGGATGCTGAAATTTGTGCGAGCAGCGGACATTCGAGTCCTCGCCAAGGCGGCCCCTCTACTCCGGGGGTTGACCGTTGGCGAGCCAACCCCCGAAACCCGGAGATTCTCGAATGACAACACGGTCCATGTCCCGCAACACCTTCCGCCAAGCCAGCCTGGCGCTGTCCATCGCCACCGGCCTCGCGGCCCTCAGCCTGGGCGCGCAAGCCCAGGTACAGGAACACAGCCAAGCCCAGCGGGCCAGTGCCTTCAGCAAGGCCCAAGGCCATATCGAATCCTTCCGTGGCCGCAGCCTCAGCGATGCCGACCACAGCTTTGAAGCCCGCGACCTGGTGGTCGACGAGGACGGCGCCGAGCACGCCCGTTTTGACCGCCGCTACAAAGGCCTCAAGGTGCTGGGCGGCGATCTGATCGTGCACTCCGGCCGTCAAGGCGCTTTGCAGTCGCTCCGCCAAACGCTCAACCGCCAACTCCAGATCGACACCAGCCCCAAGCTGCGCGCGGCCGAAGCCAATCGGATCGCCCTGCAACAACACGGCGGTGAGCTGCTCAGCAAGCAGCCCGAGCTGATGATTTACGCCCGCGGCGATCTGCCCGCCCTGGCCTGGGATGTGCGCAGCTTCCAGACCAAGGCCGATGGCACGCCCTCGGAAATGCACATCATCGTGGACGCGCAAAACGGCCGCGTGCTGGAAGCCTGGGACGATATCCACACCGCGGCCGCCAACGGCACGGGCAAGACCCTGTACAGCGGCAATGTGCTGCTGACCACCAATAGCGTCAGCGGTGGCTACGAGTTGCGCGACCCCAGCCGCGGCAACACCTACACCATCAATATGGCCAACCGGACCAGCGGCGGCAGCATCCTGAAAGACAGCGATAACAGCTGGGGCAATAACGCCACCAGCGACAGCACCAGCGCCGCCACCGACGCCCAGTTCGGCACCGCTGTGACCTGGGATTACTACAAGAATGTGCATGGCCGCATGGGCATCGCCAACGACGGCAAGGGCGCCTACAACCGCGTGCACTACAGCCGCAACTACAACAACGCCTATTGGTCGGACAGCTGCTTCTGCATGACTTATGGCGATGGCGACGGCACGTCCCTGCGCCCCCTGGTCTCGCTGGACGTGGCCGGCCACGAGATGACCCATGGCGTGACCAGCCGCACGGCCAATCTGACCTACTCGGGCGAGTCCGGCGGCTTGAACGAAGCCACCTCCGACATCTTCGGCACCATGGTCGAGTTCTACGCCGCCAATGCCAACGACAGCGGCGACTATCTGATCGGCGAGAAGATCATGATCGGCCGCAGCTTTATGCGCAGCATGATCAAGCCCAGCGCCGACGGCGCCTCGGCTGACTGCTGGTATGCCGGCGTGGGCAATCTGGATGTGCACTACAGCTCGGGCGTGGCCAACCACCTCTTCTTCATCCTGGCCGAAGGCACGAACAGCCCGCTGGGCGCCAGCCCCACCTGCGTGGCCGGCAATACCCGCGTGGCCACCGGCAATGCCAGCCTGAGCGGCATCGGCCGCACGGCCGCGGCCAAGATCTGGTACCGCGCGCTGACCACCAAGATGACCTCGGCCACCAACTACGCCGGCGCCCGTGCAGCCACCCTGGCCGCCGCCGCCGAGCTGACCGCCACCCTGGGCAGCGACTACTCGGCCCAGGTCGCGGCGGCCTGGTCTGCGGTGGGCGTCAACTGATAGGCAGTTTCTGCAAGCACGAATGCAAGGGCCCTGCGGGGCCCTTGCTTCTTGGGGCAAATTTTGGGCGACTCCCGGCGCGAGCGTGCGCACTGCGCCCCTGGCGACTCAGCAATCGCCCGAAAACGTCGATGTAAACCTCTGTCCTCCCCGATGTTTTCCGAAGAAAGTTTGCATGCCTGCTTCCCAACTGTCCGGCCGCTCAATCGGTCGTCGTTTGAATTTCTCCTTCTCCCTCGTGCTCTTGATTGCCCTGGCCGGCTCGGCCATGGGTTTCTGGTCCCTGCAGAAAGTGGCGGATGAGACCGCCAGCATGTATGGCGAGACCCTGCTCTCCGAGCGCCTGGCCAGCGACTGGCAGCGCAATATCGTCGGCGGCATCTACCGGTCCACCGCCATCGCGGTCAGCAAGGACAAGGAACTGGCCGATTACTTCAGCGCCTCTGCGGCCGAATCCACCCGCCAGTCCGGCGAACTGCAAAAGCGCCTGGACGCCTTGCTGACGACGCCCCATGAGCGGCAGATGTTCGAGCAGCTGAGCCAGGGCCGGCAGGCCTATCTGGCCGCGCGCGATGCCATGACCCAGGCCAAGAAAAGCGAGGACGGCCAGCGCGCCAGCGAGATCTTCAACCAGCAATACCTGCCGGCGGCCGGCCAGTTCCAGGACACCATCAAGCAGATCGTGCAGGAGCAGCGCGACGAGCTGGACGCCGCCGCCCAGCGCGTCGCCCAGACCAATAGCCGGGCCCGCATCGCCTTGCTGGTCTTCGCCGCCTGCGCCCTGGCCGCCGGAGCGGCCCTGGCCCTGCGCCTGACCCGCTCCATCGTGCGGCCGCTGAGCCAGGCAGCCGCCTCGGCCGATGCCATCGCCGGCTTCGACCTCAGCCGCCAGATCGTGGTGAACTCGGCCGACGAGACCGGCCAGCTGCAGCAGGCGCAGAAGGTGATGCAGGAGTCCCTGATCCGCCTGATCGGCGAGGTGCGCAGCTCCACCGACAGCATCAGCACGGCCAGCGCCGAGATCGCCACCGGCAACCACGACCTCTCGGCCCGCACCGAGCAGACGGCCTCCAATCTGCAAGAGGCGGCGGCCTCCATGGCCCAGCTGACCGGCACCGTGCGCCAGACGGCCGAGTCGGCCGTCACCGCCAATCAGCTGGCCAACTCGGCCGCCGAGGTGGCACGCCGCGGCGGCACGGTGGTGGCCCAGGTGGTCAGCACCATGGAGGACATCAGCGCCAGCTCACGCCGCATCACCGACATCATCGGCACCATCGATGGCATCGCCTTCCAGACCAATATCCTGGCCCTCAATGCCGCCGTCGAAGCGGCCCGGGCGGGCGAGCAGGGGCGTGGCTTTGCGGTCGTGGCCTCCGAGGTGCGCAGCCTGGCCCAGCGCTCGGCCGAGGCCGCCAAGGAGATCAAGACCTTGATAGGCGCCAGCGCCGAGCGGGTCGAGTCCGGCACCCAGCTGGTGCAGGACGCCGGCAGCACGATGAGCGATATCGTCGCCAGCGTGCAGCGGGTCTCGGACATCATCGCCGAGATCAGCGCCGCCTCGCGCGAGCAGAGCGAGGGCATCCACCAGGTCAACAAGGCCGTCGGCCAGCTGGATCAGATGACCCAGCAGAACGCCGCCCTGGTGGAAGAATCGGCCGCCGCGGCCGAGAGCCTGCGCGACCAGTCCGGTCGCCTGGCCTCGGCCATCGCGGTGTTCAGGCTGGCCTGATCAGAAGGCCAGGGTCTTGACGCCCTCGGCCGTGCCCAGCAGGCAGACCGAGGCACGGTTGCGGGCAAACACGCCCACGGTGACCACGCCGGGCCACTGGTTCACATCGGCCTCGAAGGCTTGCGGGTCGGTGACTGCCAAGCCGCGCACATCGAGGATGTGGCCGCCGTTATCGGTCACCACGCCGGCGCGCAGGCTTGCTTGCGCGCCCAGGGCTGCAAAGCGGCGGGCGATCTGGGCCGCGGCCATGGGGATTACCTCCACCGGCAGCGGGAACTGGCCCAGCACCTTGACCAGCTTGGACTCGTCGGCGATGCAGACGAATTGCTCGGCCAGGTCGGCGACGATCTTCTCGCGCGTCAGCGCCGCGCCGCCGCCCTTGATCATGTGGCCGGCATGGTCGATCTCGTCGGCGCCGTCGATGTAGACGCCCAGGGACTGCACCTCGCTGGCCTCGAACACCGGGATGCCCAGCGCCTGCATGCGCTCGGTGGAGCGCAGCGAGCTGCTGACCGCGCCCTTGATCTGCAGGCCGCTGGCGGCCAGGGCGTCGATAAATTTGTCCACCGTGGAGCCGGTGCCGACACCGATGATGCTGCCGGGCTGTACGTATTGCAGGGCGGCTTGGCCCACCAGGGTCTTGAGTTCGTCTTGAGTCATGGCTGATGCTGGAGAGGGATGAAATGCCGCGCATTATCCCGCCGCGTAGAACTTGCCGTGGAAGCCGTAAGTCACCCAATAGGGCAGCCAGACCTTGGCCAGCGGGCCCGCATCCAGGGCTTGGGCATCAAACACGCTGGCAAAGCTGCGCTGGCGCCGGCTGTCATAGCAAAGCCCCAGCAACCAGCCCTCGCCTTCCCGGCCGCTGCCGGGCTTGGGCACCAGCACATGCTCTTCCACCACCACCTCATTGCCAAAGCAGTAGCGCTGGCGGCGGCCGCTCTGCAGGTCCAGATGCAGCAGGCCGTTGAAGCCCCAGCGCGCACCGGTCTCCAGCGCCGTGGGGTAGTAGACATGGCGGTAGCGCTGCGCCACCACCCGCGGGTCCACCACCGGGAACTCCACCTCCTCGTCACGCGACTGCAGCTCGACCCGGCCGCTGGCCAGATCTATCTTCATGAAACGGG
Organism: Roseateles oligotrophus; assembly: GCF_014204525.1. Taxonomy (GTDB): domain Bacteria; phylum Pseudomonadota; class Gammaproteobacteria; order Burkholderiales; family Burkholderiaceae_C; genus Paucibacter_A; species Paucibacter_A oligotrophus_A. The sequence continues at coordinate 492,629 of NZ_JACHLP010000004.1, read as the reverse complement.
GGCTTGAGGCCTGCTTGCTGAGCGGCCGCTCGCCCTGCATCAGCTGCTTGAAATCCTCTGTCAGCAAGGGCATCTCGCGCGACTGCACATAGTCCAGTTGCAGGGTCTGGCCATCGTCCCAGGCATTGCCGAAGTGGAACACCATGCAGGCCGGAATCTCCAGAATGCGGCGGTGGCTGAAGTCGGCCTTGGCAACCACCAAGACCTTGCACGACTCCGCCGCCTGCCAGCGCAAGGCCCCGGCCATGCTGGCACCGGCGCGCAAGGTCTCGACATCCAGATGCAGGGGCGGCAGCAGGAACACCAGATAGTTTTGCGAGACCACGAAGTCGTGCACAAAAGCCGTCGAGGCTGGCACGGCAAAGACCTCGCTGCGCAAGACCTGACCCCGGGCCGAGATCTGGTAGAGCGCCATGCGCCCGGCCATGGTGCCGAAGTTCCACACCGTACCGTCCGCCTCCACCTTGGGGTGGGCCGAAAAAGGCATGCCGGCCAAGTCCGGCGCCCAGGTCTTGAGCCCGCGGGTACTCAGCGTTAGCGGATCCAGTTCGTGGGCGCTGCCGCCCTCCCACAGGGCGTAAAGCTTGTCCTGCTGCAGCAGCACGCTGGTATTGGCGACATTCATGCCGTCCGAACCCCGCGTCGGCATGCGCGGCTCGATCGCCGTGCCAAAAGCGGGCAGCAGAAAGCGTCCGGCCGCGCTCTCGGCCTTGAACTTGGCCGTTTGCACAAAACGGGCCTGGTGGCTGGCACGGCCATCGCCAAAACGCCAGGCCTGCACCAGGCCATCACCGTCAAACCAATGCTGATAGCGCTGCCCGCCGCGCGCCATCAGGGCGGGCCCGTTCTTGTAGTAGACGCCGCGCAACTGCCTGGGTAGGCGGCCTTCGATCTGCAGATCCTGGGCCGCCAGGTCCTGGCCGTTCAGGCCCTGAAAAGGCAGCAGCTCGGGGGCGCTGCCGAAGGAATTCGACAGCGGGGCGCCCAGGGCCCAGGCTTCTTGCAGGCTGTTCAGGCCCAGGCCGGCCAGCCCGGCCTTGAGGAGTTCACGTCTTTGCATGACCATGATGCGCCCCCTCAGTTGAGTTGCACGACGATGCGCGTACCGGGCTTGACGCTGAACTGGGCCTTGTCAAAGGCCGGCGGGCCGAACATGCCGGCGGCATTATTGGAAAAGCCGTAGGGCTCGGTCGGCATGCCCATGGCATTCATGTCCAGGCGGCCATTGCCGTTGACGTCGTGGCTGACGTTGAGGGCCAGATTGCCCTCGGGCAGCTCGCGCAGCTGGATCAAGACCTTGCCGTCCTTGCGCTCGGCCGCCTGGGCCTTGAACACCAGCACCGGCTTGCGCAGCCAGTCCTTGGCCTCGGCAAAGACGCTGACCAGGAGCTGGCCCTGCTCCTCGCTCACGCCCTGGACCTCCAGCTCCATATCGGCGGCAGGGCTGCTCTGGGCCAGCAGCAGGCCGGCGGTCAGGAGCAGGGCAAGGGGAAAGGACGGCAGAGTCTTCATGGCGGCACCTCGAGGGCTGGTTGGCGATGGGCGCACTCTAGGTGGCACGCCCCCTGCCCTCCACCGCCTTGCGACCAAAGCGGCCGCCAAGTCGCCAAAGCCCTGAATCAGGGCGCCAGTGGTGGGCGCCCGGTGTTTTCAGCGCCCCGCGACGCGGCGCTGCCGCACGGCCGCGGCCAGTTCGCGCAGCAAGGGCTCGGTCTGGCCCCAACCCAGGCAGGCGTCGGTGATGGAGACACCCGGCTTGAGATCGGCCTTGGTCTGGCCCGCGGCCAGGTCCTGGCGGCCCGGCTGCAGATGGGACTCGATCATCACGCCGGTGATGCGGGCGTCGCCACCCGCGATCTGGGCACCCACATCGCGGCCCACCTCGATCTGGCGCTCGAACTTCTTGCTGGAGTTGGCATGCGAGAAATCGATCATCACCTGCTCGCGCAGGCCGGCCCCGCGCATGGCCGCACAGGCCGCCTCCACCGAGGCCGCGTCGTAATTGGGCGCCTTGCCGCCGCGCAAGATGATGTGGCAGTCGTCATTGCCGCGGGTCTCGAAGATGGCGGCAGCGCCCATCTTGGTCATGCCCATGAAGGCATGGCTGGCCTGGGCCGCCAGCACCGCATCGCTGGCCACCTTGATGCCGCCATCGGTGCCGTTCTTGAAGCCGACCGGGCAGCTCAGGCCCGAGGCCAGCTGGCGATGGCTCTGGCTCTCCGTCGTGCGCGCGCCGATGGCGCCCCAGGCGATCAGGTCCGAGATGTATTGCGGCGACAGCAGGTCCAGGAATTCGGTGCCGGCCGGCAGGCCCAGGGCCGTCACATCCAGCAGGAGCTTGCGCGCCAGGCGCAGGCCCTCGTTCATATGGAAGCTGCCGTCGATGCGGGGGTCGTTGATATACCCCTTCCAGCCCACGGTGGTGCGCGGCTTCTCGAAATAGACGCGCATCACCAGCAGCAGATCCTGGCGCAACTCCTCCTCGGCGGCCTTCAGCAGGCGGGCATAGTCCATGGCCTGGTCGTGGTCGTGGATGGAGCAAGGCCCCACCACCACCAGCAGGCGATCGTCGCGGCCGTGCAGCACATCGCCGATCTCGCGGCGGGCCCGCTCCACCAGCTCCAGCGAGGCGCTGGGCAGGGGCAACTCGTCCAGCAGCAGGGCGGGCGAGATCAGCGGGCGCACCGCGCCGATGCGGGTGTCATCGGTGCGAGTGGTGTCACGGGTCTCGTCGCGCGAGCCCACTTCGTGGTCGTGATGGAGATCGTCCAAGGGCGTCATGCAGGGCTCCGGCAGTCTTGAGGGATTGCCTTCATTATCAACGCCGCGCTGCCCAGGCCACGCTCAAGCCAGAGAGCGCGAAGCCCATCAGGGCCAAGCCGCTCAGGTGCTCGCCTAGCAGCAGCCAGCCCAGCAAGGCCGACACGCCCGGGATCAGGAAGAACAGCCGCGCCACCGCGCCCGCCGAACCCCGCCTGAGCATCACAAACATCAGGCTGAAGGCGCCGATGGAATTGACCAGGGCCAGCCATAGCGTGGCGACGCCTAGCTGCCAATGCCAGCGCATGGCAAAGCCCTCTTGCGCGCCCGCCAGGCCCGCCACCAGCAGCGCGGCCACGGCCAGTTGCACGCAGCTGCCGCTGCGCAAATCGGTATTCGCGCAAAACTGCTTTTGGTACAAGCTGCCCAGCACCAGGCCCAGCAAACCCAGCAGCGCCGCGCCATAGGCCGCCCAGCCCGCCGCGCCCGCCATGGGCTTGGCCGCCACCACCAGCAAGACGCCGCCCAAACCGCCCAGCAAGGCCAGGCCCTGGCGCGGCCCCAGGCGCTCGCCCAGCCACAGGCGCGCGGCAAAGGCCGTGGCCAACGGCATCAAGCCTATGGCCAGCGCCGCCACCCCGGCCGGCAGGCCCAGGCGCAAGGCCTGGTAGACGCCGATGAAATGCAGGCCCTGCACCAGCAGGCCCACCACCGCCAGATGCAGCCAGGCCCGGCCGCGCGGCCAGGGCGCCTTGCTGAGCACGCTCAGGCCCAGCAAGAACAAGGCGGCCAGGCCGAAGCGCAGGCTCAGCAAGGTGTAGGGCCCGGCAAACGGCAGGGCCAGCTTGCCCGCCACATAGCCGCTGCTCCACAGCAGGATGAAGAGCAGGGGCAGGCTCAGGCCGGCCCAGGCGGCCAGGCCCCGCGGCCTTGCGGGCAAACGAACCGATGGCAACGCCAGAGTGGGTGACGAGTGAGGCATGGCAAGCTCCTGTGATGAACAGGGTTCGACTGTAGAAATCGGTGGCCCGGCGCACAATCCAGCTCACAATCACAGCAATGTTTCCAATTCAAGAACAATGACTGGAGTGCCGCCATGGGCCGTCTGGAAGACCTGCAATGCCTCGCCAAGGTGGTGGACAGCGGCAGCTTTTCCGCCGCCGCACGGGCCCTGGGCACGAGCAAATCCGCCGTCAGCAAGCAGATCGGCCGCCTGGAATCCGAGTTAGGCCTGCGCCTGCTGCATCGCAGCACCCGCAGCCTCAGCCTCAGTGCGGCAGGCCATGCCGTCCATGCCCAGGGCCTGCGCGTCATCGAGGCCGCCCAGGCGCTGGAGGCCGAGAGCGCCGGGCAAAGCAGCCAGCCGCGCGGCCTCCTGCGCCTCAGCACCTCCACCGCTTTCGGCAATCTGCAGTTCACCGCCCTGCTGGCCGAGTTCTGCCAGCGCTACCCGCAGCTGCAAGTCGTGCTGGGCCTGAACGACCGCTATGTGGACCTGGCCGAAGAGGGCTTCGACCTGGTGCTGCGCCTGACCAGCCAGCCTGCGCCCGGCCTGGTGGCGCGGCGCCTGGCCGAGATCCGCTACGTCTTGTGCGCCGCCCCCGACTACCTGGCCCGCATGGGCCGGCCCGAGACCGTGGCCGAGCTGGCCGCCCACCGCTGCCTGCGCTTCGGCTATCTGCACAGCCCCGAACGCTGGACCTTTGCCCACGCCCGGCAGGGCGAGCAAAGCGTGGCCGTGCAGGGCGCGCTGCGTTTCGAGAGCGGCCTCACCGTCAACAGCAGCGAGTCCCTGCGCGTGGCCGCCCTGGCCGGCATGGGCTTGGCCATCCTGCCCACCTACGCCATCGGCCCCGACCTGCGCGCCGGCCGCCTGCAAGCCCTGCTGCCAGATTGGCGCCCGGTCGGCGGCCTGGCCGAGGCCGACACCCTCTACGCCGTCTATCTGCCCAGCCGCTTCCCCGCCCCCAAGCTGCGCGCCTTGATCGACTTCATGCTGGAGAAAATGGGGGAGGTGGCGCCCTGGGATCGGTAAGGGCCAAATCGGCTACCCAGGCCTCATCCGGGCCAATGCGACAATCCGCCGCTATGTCTTTGATCCCCTACGCCCTCACCCGCCCCTTTCTGTTCGGCCTCGATCCCGAGCATGCTCACGAGCTGACCCTGGCCTCGATCGCCAAGCTGCAGAACACGCCGGCGCAATGCCTGTGGTCCCAGCCCCGGATCCAGGACCCCCTGACCCTGGCCGGCCTCAAATTCCCCAACCGCATCGGCCTGGCCGCCGGCCTGGACAAGAACGGCCGCTGCATCGACGGCCTGGGCGCCATGGGTTTTGGCTTCATCGAGGTGGGCACGGTCACGCCCAAGGGCCAGCCGGGCAATGACAAGCCCCGCATGTTCCGCCTGCCCGAGGCCCAGGCCTTGATCAACCGCCTGGGCTTCAATAACGAGGGGCTGGCCAGCTTTCTGGCCAATGTGCAGCGCGCCCGCTCCTTCCGCGCCGCCGGCGGCCTGGTGGGCCTGAATATCGGCAAGAACGCCGCCACCCCGATAGAAAACGCGGTGGACGACTATCTGCTGGGCCTGGACGGCGTGTTCCCGCATGCGGACTACATCACCGTCAATATCTCCAGCCCTAACACCAAGAATCTGCGCGCCCTGCAAAGCGATGCGGCGCTGGACGCCCTGCTGGGCGCCCTGCAGGAGCGCAAGCTCAAGCTGCAAACCCAGGCCTCGCGCCAGGTGCCTATGTTCGTCAAGATCGCCCCCGATCTGGACGAGGCCCAGGTCAGCGTCATCGCCCACACCTTGCAGGCCAATGGCATCGACGGCGTGATCGCCACCAACACCACCATCTCGCGCGAGGCCGTCAAGGGCCTGCCCCATGCGGAAGAAGCCGGCGGCCTGTCCGGCAAGCCGGTGTTCGAGGCCAGCAACCAGGTCATACGCCTGCTGCGCGCGGCCCTGGGCGCCAACTTTCCCATCATCGGCGTGGGCGGCGTGCTGAGCGGCGAGGACGCCCGCGCCAAGCTGCAGGCCGGCGCCGATCTGGTGCAGATCTACACCGGCCTGATCTACAAGGGCCCGGCCCTGGTCAGCGAATGCGCGCGCGCCATGGCCAGGGTCTGAAGCCATGGGCCTGGAGATCGAGCGCAAATTCCTGGTGCTGGGTGAGGCCTGGAAGGACGGCGGCCCGGGCGAGTTCATCAGCCAGGGCTATCTGAACCGCGACCCGGCCCGCACGGTGCGGGTGCGCATCAAGGGCGAGTCCGCCTGGTTGACCATCAAGGGCCGGAACGAAGGCCTGGCCCGGGCCGAGTTTGAATACCCCCTGCCGCTGGAAGATGCCAAGCAATTGCTGGCCCTGTGCGAGGGCCCGCGGGTCGAGAAGATACGCCGCGAGATTGCACATGCCGGCATGCTCTGGGAGGTGGACGAATTCCTGGGCGATAACGCCGGCCTGGTGGTGGCCGAGATCGAGTTGGGGCACGCCGAGCAGGGTTTTGAGCGCCCGGCCTGGCTGGGCGCAGAGGTCAGCCAGGACGCCCGCTACTTCAACTCACAGCTGGCCGCCCACCCCTTCAAGCGCTGGTAAGCACCCGCAAGACCTTCTGGAAGGCCTCCACCGCCTTGCCCTTGCGGGCGCGCTTGCCGGCATAACTGGCCAATCCGACGCCCTTCAGCACCTCCTCCTTGGGCTTGGCACCGCGGCCCAGGCCCACGACCAGCAGGCTTTGGCTGAAGGCAGCCACGCTCAGCAAGGCGTCCTTGGGCTCCAGATCCATCAGGGTCAGGCCGCGGCCGCCCTTGGGCTGGTGCTTCAACTCATCCAGCGCATAGGTCAGCAAGCGGCCTTGCAGCGACAAGCAGGCCAGTTGCACGCCCAGCACCTCGCCCGTGGGCACCAGGGCCGGCGGCAGCAGCTTCTCATCGCCTTCCAGGCTGAGGAAGGTCTTGCCGGCCTTCTGGCGGCCGACCAGATCACCCAGGGCCGCGATCAGGCCAAAACCGCCCGTGCCCGCCAGCACCAGGCGCTGGCCGCTGGCACCGGCCAGGTAATGTGCAATCTGCGTGCCCGATTCCAGCTCGATCAAGGTGGTGATGGGCTGGCCATCGCCCCGCCCACCCGGCAGCACCGAGACCGGCACCGAGTAGACCCGGCCATTGCTGCCGAAGACGATCAGCGGGTCCACGCTGCGGCATGGGAAGGTGCCGTAGAGCTGGTCGCCCGATTTGAAGGCCAGGGCCGCCGGGTCCACCTCGTGGCCCTTGAGCGCGCGCACCCAGCCCTTCAGGCTCACCACCACGGTGACGGGTTCATCGACGATGCGGACCTCGGCCGTGGCCTTTTTCTCGGCCTGAATCAGGGTGCGGCGCTCGTCGCCGTACTGCTTGGCGTCAAGCTCGATTTCCTTGACCAGGGTGCGCTTCAGGACGCCGGGGTTGGCGACGATGTCTTGCAGCTTGATCTGCTCTTCGCGCAGCGACTTCAGCTCCTGCTCGATCTTGATCGCCTCCAGCCGCGCCAACTGGCGCAGGCGGATTTCGAGAATGTCCTCGGCCTGTCGATCGCTCAGGCGGAAGCGCTCGATCAGCGCCGGCTTGGGCTCGTCGGCATTGCGGATGATGCGGATGACCTCGTCGATATTCAGCAGCACCAGCTGCCGGCCTTCCAGCACATGGATGCGGTCCAGCACCTTCTTCAAGCGGTGCTCGGTGCGGCGCAGCACGGTGGCCTGGCGGAAGCCCAGCCACTCGGCCAGCATCTGGCGCAAGCTCTTCTGCGTGGGCCGGCCGTCGGCGCCAATCATGGTCAGATTGATGGAGGCCGAGGTCTCCAGGCTGGTGTGGGCCAAGAGCGTGGTGATCAGGTCTTGCTGCTCCACCGTGCGGCTCTTGGGCTCGAAGACCAGGCGCACGGCCGCCTCCTTGCTGGACTCGTCGCGCACGCAGTCCAGCACGGCCAGCAGGCTGGCCTTGAGTTGCAACTGCTCCTGGCTGAGCGTTTTCTTGCCGGTCTTGACCTTGGGGTTGGTGAGCTCCTCCACCTCCTCCAACACTTTTTGCGAGCTGGTGCCGTGGGGCAGCTCGGTTACCACCAGCTGCCACTGGCCGCGGGCCAGATCCTCGATCTTCCAGCGCGCGCGCAGCTTCATGCTGCCGCGGCCTGACTGGTAGGCCGAGCGGATATCGTCGGCCGAGCTGATCAGCTGGCCGCCGCCGGGGTAGTCCGGGCCGGGCAGCAGGGTGAAGAGCTCATCGTCCGTCAGCTTCTCATTCTTCAGCAAGGCCACGGCGGCGCTGGCCACCTCGCGCAGATTGTGGCTGGGCACCTCGGTAGCCATGCCGACCGCAATGCCGCTGGCGCCGTTCAGCAGCACAAAGGGCAGGCGGGCCGGCAGCTGGCGCGGCTCCTGGGTGGAGCCGTCGTAATTGGGCACGAAGTCCACCGTGCCTTCGTCGATCTCGTCCAGCAGCAGGCGCGAGATCGGGGCCAAGCGGGCCTCGGTGTAACGCATGGCGGCGGCGCCGTCGCCGTCGCGGCTGCCGAAATTGCCCTGACCGTCGATCAGCGGGTAGCGCTGCGAGAAGTCTTGCGCCATGCGCACCAGGGCGTCGTAGACCGACTGATCGCCATGCGGGTGAAAACGGCCCAGCACATCGCCCACCACGCGCGCGCCCTTGACCGGCTTGGCCCCGGTGGCACCGCTGAAGCTCAGGCCCATGCGCTCCATCGAGTAGAGGATGCGGCGCTGCACCGGCTTCTGGCCATCGCAGACATCGGGCAGGGCCCGGCCCTTGACCACGCTCAGCGCATATTCGAGGTAAGCACGCTCGGCGTAATCGCCCAGGCTCAGGGCGTCGCCGGGCTCGTCGAAAGCGGGGGTGGGCGAAGTGGGTGGAACGGGAGGCTGGGCCGGCTGATCCGGCGAATCGAAATCGATGGGAGTCTGGTTCATGGTTGAGAGGAGTGAATCTTCAGATGCTGGGCCTGGGCGGGCAGGCGTTTCTGCAAGAGCGCCCAATACAGCTCCAGCACCAGATGGACATGGGCCTGGGTTTCGAGAATCGGCGGCATGCGCCCGCCGGCACGGCGCACCGCGCCCTCGCCGGCATTCCAGGCCGCCAGGGCCGCGTCGATGCGGCCAAAGCGTTGCATCAAATCGGCCAGCATGCGGGCCCCGGTCAGCACATTGGTGCGCGGGTCCAGCAGACGCTGCGCCAGCTCGGGCGCGGCGATGCCGGCATAGCGCTCGCCCGCCACCGTGGTGATCTGCATCAGGCCGAGGGCGCCGCGCGGCGAGACGGCATCGCGTTTGAAGCCCGACTCCACCGCGATGATGGCCTTGAGCAGCTCCATGTCCACGCCGTGCGCCTGGGCCGCCTCGCGCAGAAAAGGCTGCACCGCCTTGACCTCGGGCGCGATCTCCAGCCAGGTCAGCAGGCCCAGGCTGCCGTCGGTCTTGCCGGGTACGCGGCCTGGCTCCGCGGACTTGTCCTGCTTGCCGGCCAGGACCAGGCTGTACTGCCCCGACAAGGGCTTGCCGGCCAGATGGGCCACGCCTTGCGCGTCCACATAACCCCATAGCTCGGCGTGGGCCGCAGCGGCCCAGCTCAAGGCGGCCAAGCACAGGGCACGGGCGATCATGGCTGTTGTTCCTCGCCCAGGGCCACACGGGCCTGGTATTCGCGGTCCAGCATGGACATGACGATCAGGCTGTCGTAACCGTCCGCGCCCTCGGCCGTGATGCGCACGCTCTCACGCAAACGGCCCTCGGTGACAAAGCCCTCGCTCTCGTAGAGCTTGAGCGCGCGCACATTGAGCGCCTTCACATCCAGCCAGAAGCGGTGGGCATGCAGCTGGGTGAAGGCCATTTTCTTCAGCAGGCGCAAGGCCTCGCGGCCCAGGCCCAGGCCCTGGCCCTGGCGGGCCAGCACGATGCGCTTGAGCTCCACCGAGCCATGCGGGTTGCGGCAGCCCTGGAAGATCACAAAGCCGGCGCGCTCCAGCGCCGGCCCGGCCTCGATGATGAAGTGGCGCGAGTCCGGGAAGCGCAGCGCGCCCTCGTGCTGCACCCGCTCCCAGGGCGTGATGAAGGGGCGGTTGGCGCCGTCCTGCTCGACCGAAACCACATAGTCCAGGTCGGACAGCATGCTGGGACGCAGATGGATCTTCGACATCACGGAATGAGTTTGCTTTCACCCAGCAGAGACCGCAGAACCGGCTCTGCCGGGCTGCTGGTCTTGCCCCCTTGAGGGGGAGGCGCGACGCGCTTCGGGGGTGGGCTCATACATCGATCTCTACGGAGTCGCCGTTGATCTCCATCAACTCACGCCGCGAGGCGGCCTCGCCCTTGCCCATCAGCTTGTTGATGGCGATCTCGGTCTGGCCCAGGTCCAGGCGGCCGTAGATGACGGGCGAGAGGCGCCGGGTCTCGGGGTTCAAGGTGGTGTCCCAGAGCTGGGCGGCACTCATCTCGCCCAGGCCTTTGAAGCGGCTGATGCTCCAAGAGCCTTCGCGCGCGCCTTCCTTGCGCAGCTTGTCCAGCGTGGCCGTCAGCTCGCCCTCGTCCAGGGCATAGATCTTGGCGGCCGGCTTCTTGCCGCGCGCCGGCGCATCGACCCGGTACAGCGGCGGCCGCGCCACGTAGATGTGGCCGGCCTCGACCAGCTTGGGGAAATGGCGGAAGAACAGGGTCAGCAGCAGCACCTGGATGTGGGAGCCATCCACATCCGCGTCCGACAGGATGCAGACCTTGCCATAGCGCAGGCCGCTCAGATCGGGCGAGTCGTTCTTGCCATGCGGGTCCACGCCCAGGGCGACGGCGATGTCATGGATTTCGTTGTTAGCAAACAAGCGGTCGCGCTCCACCTCCCAGGTGTTGAGCACCTTGCCGCGCAGCGGCAGGATGGCCTGCGTCTCCTTGTTGCGGCCCATCTTGGCACTGCCGCCGGCCGAGTCGCCCTCGACCAGAAAGACCTCGTTGTGCAGCAGGTCGCGGCTCTCGCAATCGGTCAGCTTGCCCGGCAGCACGGCCACGCCCGAGCCCTTGCGCTTCTCGACCTTCTGCGAGGCGCGCTGGCGGGTCTGCGCCTGCTTGATGACCAGCTCGGCCAGCTTCTTGCCCTGCTCCACATGCTGGTTCAGCCACAACTCCAGGCCGGGCTTGACGTAGGTGGACACCAGGCGCAGCGCGTCGCGGCTGTTCAGCCTCTCCTTGGTCTGGCCCTGGAACTGCGGGTCCAGCACCTTGGCCGAGAGCACAAAGCTGGCGCGCGAGAACACATCGTCCGGCATCAGCTTGACGCCCTTGGGCAAGAGGCTGTGCAGCTCGATAAAACCCTTGATGGCGCCAAAGAGGCCGTCCTTCAAGCCCGACTCATGGGTTCCGCCGGCCACCGTGGGGATCAGGTTGACATAGCTCTCGCGCATGGGCGCGCCTTCCTCGGTGAAGGCCACGCACCAGCCGGCGCCCTCGCCCTCGGCAAAGTTCTCGGTCTCGGCCTTGCTGGCGTATTGCTCGCCCTCGTAGAGCGGGATCAGGGGCTCGGCATTGAGGGTTTGCAGCAGATAGTCGCGCAGGCCGCCTTTGTAGGTCCAGGTCTGCACATCCCCCGTTTTCTCATTCGTCAGCGTGACGACGACGCCGGGCATCAGCACGGCCTTGCTGCGCAGCAGATGGACCAGCTCGTGCTTGGGCAGTTCGGCGCTTTCAAAATACTTGGCATCGGGCCAGACGCGCACCGTCGTGCCCTGCTTGCGGTCGCCACGCTCGGCCTTGCGGGCCGCCACCGGCTCGACCACATCGCCGTTCTCGAACGCCAGCGTGGCCACCTGGCCCTCGCGCCAGACCGTCACCTCCAGGCGCTTGGCCAGGGCATTGGTGACGCTGACGCCCACGCCGTGCAGACCGCCGGAGAAGCTGTAAGCCCCGCCCGAGCCCTTGTCGAACTTGCCGCCCGCGTGCAGGCGGGTGAACACGATCTCCACCACCGGCACGCCCTCTTCGGGGTGCAGGCCGAAGGGGATGCCCCGGCCGTCGTCGGCAATGGTGACCGAGCCGTCGCTGTGCTGGGTCAGGTCGATGCGCTTGCCGAAACCGGCCAAGGCCTCGTCGGCCGCGTTGTCGATGACCTCCTGGATGGTGTGCAGGGGGTTGTCCGTGCGGGTGTACATGCCGGGCCGCTGCTTGACGGGCTCCAGGCCCTTGAGCACGCGGATGGAGGCCTCGCCATAGCTGGACGGGCTGCTGGAGTTGGAAGTTGTCGTTGTCTTGGTCGCCATGGGGCGGGATTCTAGGCGGCGCTAAGTGCTGCTCTCAAAACCTCGCAGCACGGCCAGCACATTGTGGCCAATCGCCTCGGTGGCGTAGCCGCCCTCCTGCAGCCAGAGCGTGGGTGCGCCAAAGCGCCGGATGCGCTGGCCGAGCAAGCTGAACTCCGGCCGGTCCAGCTGGAAGTGCGAGATCGGGTCGCCGCCATAGGTGTCCACGCCCAGGGAGACGATCAGCAGCTCGGGCGCATAGGCTTGCAGGCGCGCCAGGGCGGCGTCCAGGCACGCGAACCAGGCCTCATTGCTGGCGCCGGCGGGCAGGGGGAAATTGGCGTTGAAACCCAGGCCGGCGCCCGCGCCGGTCTCGTCCGCATGGCCCAGGAAGAAGGGGTATTCGGTCAGCGGGTCGCCATGGATGCTGGCGAAAAAGACATCGGCACGTTCGTAAAAACAAGCTTGCGTGCCGTTGCCGTGGTGGTAGTCCACGTCCAGGATGGCGACTCTTTTCAAGCCGCGATCCAGCGCCGCCTGGGCCGCCACGGCCGCGTTGTTGACGAAGCAGTAACCCCCAAAGAAATCGGCGCCCGCATGATGGCCCGGCGGGCGCGTCAGCACATAGGCGCTGCGCTCACCAGCCAGGACGAGATCCAAAGCCGTCAGGCTGCATTGCGCACCCCAGTAGGCGGCCGGCCAGGCACCGGCCGTCAGCGGCGTGCCGCTGTCCATCGAGTACAAGCCCAGGCGAGCCGCAAAGCTGCGCGGCAGCACATCGGCGCGCAGCGTGCGCACCGGCCAGACGGCGGGAAAGGCATCGCCCTCGCCGCCCAGGCCCTGCCACTCGGCCCAAGCACCGCTCAAAAAATCCAGATAAGCAGCGCTATGCACCCGGGCCAGCGGCGCCAAGCCATGATCCTCGGGGGGCAGGATGGGGCCTAGCTCGGCGGCCTGCAGCGCCTGCAAAACGTAGTAGGCGCGGGCCGGAATCTCAAACGCCGGCACCAACTGCCCGCGAAAAAACTCGTGCCTGGCGGCGTGCTGACCGTGCCTGTCGTTGTAAACCGTTTTCAAGCCTTGGCTCCTCGCTGTTCTGGGGCGGAACCATCTTCGCACGGGGGCCGCCCGGCAAACCCGGCTAGCATGGGCAGGCTATGAAAGTTCCCCGCATCCTTCCCTTCTCACTCGGCCTGAGCCTGCTGCTCGCCACGGTCCCGGCCGCCGCCAATCCCGAACCCGAGACGCCTTACTTCAAGGCCAGCGCCGCGCTGAGCATGGAGCTGAAAAACGCCCAATGGTTCGATGGCAAGGGCTTGCAGCGCGGCACGCTCTACGTCAAGGACGGCCGCTTCACCGACCAACGCATCAAAAAAGCCCAGCGTCAGATGGACCTGAAGGGCCAGTTCCTGATCCCGCCCCTGGCCGATGCCCACAACCACAATCTGCAGACCTTGTGGGGCTTTGCGCGCTATGCGCCCAGCTATCTGCGCGACGGCGTCTTCTACACCGCCCAGCAATGCGGCGAGCCCAAGGCGGTGGCCGAGATGCGGCCCATCGCCGCCCAGGCCGCCTCGCCCGAGGTCTTGTTCAACAGCGCCTGCATCACCGCCAGCGAAGGCCAGCCCCTGGCCCAGTTGCTGGGCGACGACCCCAAGCTGCGCGCCGAGGACTTCATCGACAAGGCCGTGCTGGTGATGGACACGCTGCAGGACCTCAATCAAAAGTGGCCGCTGGTCGGGCCGCGCAAAAGCGACTCCATCAAGCTGATGATCAGCCGCTCGGAAAGCCCCGAGCTGCGCAGCGAGCCCAAGCAGCACGGCCGCCTGGGGCTGAGGCCCGAGCTGGTGGGGGCTATCGTCAAGCGCGCCCACCAGGATGGCTACAAGGTCATCGCCCAGGCCGACACCGCCGCCGACTTCGCCCTGGCCACCCAGAGCGGGGTGGACTGGGTGGCCCGCCTGCCGGGCCTCCATTTCTTCGAGGGCACGACGGCCGAGCGCTACCGCATCAGCCCCGAGGCGGCGGCCGAGGCGGCCAAAAAGAAGCTCAGCGTCATCACCGCCATCTCGGGCAGCAAGCTCTTCCCCATGCCGGCCGAGACCCTGGCCGCCGTGCGCCAGCTGCAGGCCGAGAATCTGCGCCGCCTGCTGGAGGCCAAGGTGCCGCTGCTGCTGGGCTCCGACCTCTACAACGGCACGGCGCTGAGCGAGCTGCGCACCTTGGACGCCCTGGGCCTGCTGGACCGCAGCCAGCTGCTGCGCCTGGCCACGGTGGACACGCCGCGCGCCCTCTTCCCCAAGCGCAAGATCGCCTGTTTTGACAATGGCTGCGAGGCCAGCTTTCTGCTGCTCAAGAGCAATCCCTTGCAAGGACTGGAGGCCTTGGAGCGCATCCAGCTGCGGGTCAAGCAAGGGCGGGTGCTGAGCCAGTAGTCCTTAACCCAGCAGCAGGCGCTTGACACCGCGCCAGCTCAGCAAGGAGCCCGGCATACGGGTCTCGTTCAAGATACCGGCCATGGACTGGATCAGGCGCGGGCTCTTGCCGGCGCGCCAGATCACCAGATCGACCAGGCGGGGATAGCGGTTGAAGCTGGTCGCCTTGCGGTACATCTGAAAGCGTGGGCGCAGCAGCTCCAGGCGGGCGGCGTAGGCTTGCAGCAGCTCGGCGTCCGGCTGGCCCTGCAGCAAGACCTCGGCGGCATGTATGCCCGTCTCCATCGCCTTGCCTATGCCCTCGCCGGTGAAGGCATAAGTGCTGCCAATCGCCTCGCCGGTGGCCAGCAGGCCGGGCCGACCCAGGGCCGCGCCGTCCAGATTGCAGCGCAGCGGCGCACCCTTCAGCTCGCCCAGGCTGCGCCCCTCCTGGACCAGCTTGCGGGCCAGAGGATGGATGGCACAGAACTCGGCGAACAAATGGCGCAGATTGAGGTTTTTCATGCCGCGTTGCCCCCGCTCATCCTCCACATTATGGGAATCGAGAATCGCCACGCCCACATTGAAAACGCCCGCGCCCACCGGGAATATCCAGCCATAGCCGTGGCTGATGCGGGGGTGCCAGACAAAGTTCAGCTGACTCAGCTCGGCCTCCAGACCCGGCAGCTCAAAATAGCCCCGCAAGGCAATGCTGCTGGGTGAGCGCCGATGCGCCAGGTCGGCGCCTTGCAGGGGCGGCGCGGCCGCCCCCGTGGCCAAAACCACCCAGCGAGCGCGCAACTCGCAGCGCTGCTCGCCGCTGCTGAGCTCGGCGCCCATCACCCGACCCTGCTCATCCTGCAGCACCGACACGAAGCGCAGCGGTGCGAACATGCGCGCCCCGGCGTTGACGGCAGCGCGGCAGAGGATTTCGTCCAGCAGCCGGCGCGGCAGCACCGCCATCTCGCCCGGCACCTCGACGGCCCCGCCGCTGGGGCCTATGCAGCGCGCATGGCTGACCTTCTGCGCCCGAGCCATAACCGTCTCCCGCAGGCCCAGGCGCTGGAGCGCGGCCAAGGCATCGGGCACCAGGCCGTCGCCGCAGGTTTTCTCGCGCGGAAAAGCCTGGGCATCGACCAACACCACATCGCGACCCGCCAGGGCCAGCATGCGCGCACAGGCGCTGCCCGCAGGGCCTGCACCGATGACCAGAAACTCGCATTGGGTGGGTAGCTCGCTGGCGGGGCGGTTGAGTTCTTGAGGCATCGGTCTCGAACGGGCGGTGCTTGAGGTGGCCGCATTGTGCAAGCGCAAGGCGGGCCCGCATCCCCCATCAAACCCTAGATCACCTGCGGGACAGCCGGGTCTTGCATTTCTGGCTAGAGTCCGCCCATGACTGCCCCCGCCCTCCCCCCACGCTTGTCCATGCGCCAGGTGCTGCTCTGCGGCGCCCTGATCGTGACCCTGTCCATGGGCATACGCCACGGCTTCGGCCTGTGGCTGCAGCCCATCACCCTGGAACGCGGCTGGACCCGCGAGACCTTTGCCTTCGCCCTGGCGATACAGAACCTGGCCTGGGGCCTGGCCGGGCCTTTCACCGGCATGCTGGCCGACCGCTACGGCCCTTTCCGCGTGCTGCTGGCCGGTGGCGCGCTCTATGCCCTGGGCCTGGTGCTGATGGCGCTGTCGACCTCGGGCCTGGCCTTCACCGGCAGCGCCGGCCTGCTGATAGGCATCGCCCAGTCGGGCACGACTTACGCGGTGATCTACGGCGTCATCGGCCGCAATGTGGCGCCCGAGAAGCGCTCCTGGGCCATGGGCGTGGCGGCGGCGGCGGGCAGCTTCGGGCAGTTCCTGATGGTGCCGGTGGAGAACTGGCTGATCGGCCACACGGGCTGGCAAAACGCTCTTTTCATCCTGGCCTGTGCAGCGCTCATCATCCTGCCGCTGGCCCTGGGCCTGCGCGAACCCAAGGGTGCGCAAGCCGCCCACGGCCAGCAGCAAAGCATTGCCCAGGCGCTGCGCGAGGCCTTTGGCTACCGCAGCTTCCAGCTGCTGATGCTGGGCTATTTCGTCTGCGGCTTCCAGGTCGTCTTCATCGGCGTGCACATGCCCAGTTATCTGAAGGACCATGGCTTCAGCCCCCAGATCGCCACCTATTCACTGGCCCTGATCGGGCTCTTCAATGTGTTTGGCACTTACGCGGCCGGCTCGCTGGGCCAGCGCTTCCCCAAGCGCTACATCCTCTCGGCCATCTACGCCCTGCGCTCCATCGCCATCGTGATCTTTCTGAGCCTGCCGCTGACGCCGGCCTCCATCTACCTCTTTTCGGCCGTGATGGGCGTGCTGTGGCTGTCCACCGTGCCGCCCACCAATGCGGTGCTGGCGCAGATCTTCGGCGTGCAACACATGTCCATGCTGGGCGGTTTTGTCTTCCTCAGCCACCAGATCGGCAGCTTTCTGGGCGTCTGGCTGGGTGGCAAGCTCTACGACCTGAGCGGCAGCTACGATGGGGTCTGGTGGCTGGCCGTCGGGCTTGGCGTGATGGCCGCGCTGGTGAATCTGCCGGTGCGCGAGAGCGCCATCCCGCGCGGCGCCGTGGCGGCATGAAAATACGCCCCGCATTGCTGCGGCTGCTGGCCCTGGTGGCGCTGGGCCTGGTCTTCCTGGCCTATTTCCAGCCCAGCTTGATGCAGGGCTTGTCCGAACAAATCTGGGCCTGTTTCTGAACACAAATCTTGTTGTTTCCTCCTGGCTGCTGCGCTGGCAGCAAGCCTGCCGCCCCGGTGCCACGGCCCTGGACCTGGCCTGCGGCAGCGGCCGCCATCTGCGCCATCTGGCCGGGCTGGGCCTGCGCGTCACGGGGGTGGACCGCGACGCGGCCGCCCTCGCGCCGCTGCGCCAAGAGCTCAAAGAGGCCGAAATCATCCAGGCCGATATCGAGGCCGGGCCCTGGCCGCTGGCCGGGCGGGCTTTCGATCTGGTGCTGGTCAGCAACTACCTCTGGCGGCCCCTGCTGCCGCAGATCATGGCGGCGGTCGCCCCGGGCGGCTGGCTGATCTACGAAACCTTTGCCGATGGCCAGCAAAGCATAGGCCGGCCGGCGCGGGCCGAATTCCTGCTGCAGCCGGGCGAGCTGCTGCAGGCCTGCCAGGGCCTGCGGGTGATCGGCTACGAGGATGGTTTTGACAGCGTCAACGGCCGCTATGTCCAGCGCGTTGCCGCTGTTCGCTCCCCATCCACCGAAAACGGGGTTTTCCAGCGTTATGCCTTGCCCGGCTGAGAAAGCGCTGTGCGGCTGAGTAGAATCGCTCGATTAATAGGAATTGCTCAATGAACGGACTTGTTGGCAGCATCGTCGCTCTCGTGACCCCGATGCTTGAAGATGGCAGCGTTGATTACCCCACCCTGCGCAAGCTGATCGACTGGCATATCGCCGAAGGCACCGATGTCATCGGCGTGGTCGGCACCACCGGTGAGTCGCCCACCGTCAGCATGGAAGAAAACCGCGAGATCATCCGCGCGGCCGTGCTGCATGCCAAGGGCCGCGTGCCCATCATGGCCGGCACCGGCGCCAATTCCACCGCCGAAGCCATCGAGCTGAGCCGTTATGCCAAGGAAGTCGGCGCGGACTGCACGCTCTCCGTCGTACCCTATTACAACAAGCCCTCGCAAGAAGGCATTTACCAGCATTACAAGGCCATCGCCGAGGCGGTAGACATCCCCATGATGCTCTACAACGTGCCCGGCCGCACCGTCGCCGATATGCTGCCCGAGACGGCGCTGCGCTGCGCCGCCCTGCCCGGCGTGTTCGGCGTCAAGGAAGCCACCGGCAATATCGAGCGCGCGGCCTACCTGATCAAGCATGCGCCCGAGCACTTCAAGATCTACTCCGGCGACGACGGCACGGCCATCGCCCTGATGCTGCTGGGCGGCGCGGGCAATGTCAGCGTGACGGCCAATGTGGCCCCGCGCGCCATGCACGAGCTGTGCAAGGCGGCCCTGGCCGGCAATATCGCCGAGGCCCGCCGCATCCACTTCCAACTGCTGGGCCTGCACAAGCATCTGTTCTGTGAACCCAGCCCGGCACCGGCCAAATGGGCCTTGTCGCGCCTGGGCCGCATCGAACCCCATCTGCGCCTGCCCATCACCGGCCTGACGCCTGCCGGCCAGGCCCTGGTCGAACAAGCGATGACGGACGCAGGCCTGCTCTAATCGCCCCATTTTGATAGCCGCCGCGCATGTGCAAGCCATGAGTTCACATGCAGGCGCAACCTTGACCTCCGGAGATGTCTAGCGTGACTCGTTCCTCAATTGCTTCTTCCAAGACCCGCCCGGTGTCCTTGGCCTGTCTGCTGATGGTGGGCGCGCTGGCCGCCGGTTGCTCCTCGCTGGACAATGTGATCTCCACCGACAAGGTGGACTACCGCAGCGGCGCCAAGCAGACCACCGGCCTGGACGTGCCGCCCGATCTGAGCCAACTGGCCCGCGACGGCCGCGCCCAGCAGCAAGGCGGCGTGGTCAGCGCCGCCACCTTCCAGCAGAACAATGCAGCAGCCAAGGCCAATGCCCAGGCCAGCAGCGCGGCTCCGGCCAATACCGTGGCCCTGAACGCCGCCGGCAATGTGCGCCTGGAGCGCAATGGCAGCGAGCGCTTTCTGCGCGTGGACCTGCCGCCCGAGCAACTGTGGCCACAGGTGCGCGAGTTCTGGATCGAACGCGGCTTCGAGATCGCCAAAGAGCAGGCCGATATCGGCCTGATCGAAACCAACTGGAACGAGAACCGCGCCAAGCTGCCGCAAGACATCATCCGCTCCACCATAGGCCGGGTGTTTGACGGCCTCTACTCCAGCGGCGAGCGCGATATGTACCGCAGCCGCATCGAGCGCGTGGCCGGCGGCACCGAGATCCATATCTCGCACAAAGGCGTGCAAGAGGTTTACACCAGCCAGCAAAAAGACAGCACGGCCTGGCAGCCCCGCCCCAGCGACCCCATGCTGGAAGGTGAGATGCTCTCACGCCTGATGCTCAAGCTGGGCGCCAAGGAAGAGGCCGCCAAGGCCGCGCTGCAGGCGGCCGCCAGCCAGCCGGCCGCTGTCGCAACAGGCGGGGCCGTGGCCACCGCCGGCGCGGCCGCCGTGGCCAGCAAACCGCAAAGCCGCAGCCTGGCCGAGGTGCCGGACGAATTGCAGGTGGCCGAAGGCTTCGAGCGTGCCTGGCGCCGTGTCGGCCAGTCGCTGGACCGCCATGGCTTCACCGTGGAAGACCGTGACCGCAAGCAAGGCCTGTTCTATCTGCGCTATGCCGACCCCAACCAGGCCGGCAAGGAAGAGCCCAATTTCTTCCAGAAGCTCTTCAGCAAGGATGAGGGCCCGACCAAGGTGCGCTACCGGGTGATGGTCAAGTCCGAAGGCGAGCGCAGCACCGTCTCGGTGCTGGACGACAAGGGCCAGAAGCAAACCAACGAAATCGCCAAGCGCATTCTCAATCTGCTGATGGACGATCTGCGTTGATCTGAATCGTTCAGAGGCAAGAACACGCCACCGCCTCCGGGCCGGTGGCGTTTTTCATTCAAGACAGCGGACGGAAAAACCCCATGCGTTTTTGCAGCCTGGGCAGCGGCAGTGGCGGCAATGCCACGCTGATCGAGGCCAGCCAGGGCATCACCAGCACCCAGCTGCTGCTGGACTGCGGCTTCAGCCTGCGCGAGCTCGGCAAGCGCCTGCAGCGCGCCGGCAGCTCGCCCGAGCAGCTCGGCGCCGTCTTCATCACGCACGAGCATGGCGACCATGTGGGCTGCGTGCTCAATCTCTGCCAGCGCTTTCAAATACCGCTATGGACCAGCCGCGGCACCTGGAAGGCCATAGGCCACGAGGACTTCGACCCCAGGCTGCTGCACCTGGTCCGCGACGGCGACTTCATCGACCTGGGCGATCTGGCCCTGCAGCCCTTTGCCGTGCCGCACGACGCCCGCGAACCCCTGCATCTACGCTGCCACGATGGCCTGCACCATCTGGGCCTGCTGACCGATCTGGGCTGCGCCACGCCCTCGGTCATTGAAGCCCTGCAGGGCTGCCATGCCCTGCTGCTGGAATGCAATCACGACGAGGACTTGCTGCGCAACTCCAGCTATCCCGCCAGCCTCAAACGCCGCATCCTGGGCAGCCACGGCCATTTGTGCAACCAGCACTCGGCCGACTTGCTGCGCCAGTGCCTGCATGCCGAATTGGGTGTGGTGGTGGCCGCCCATCTGAGCGAGCGCAACAACCGCCCCGAGCTGGCCGCACAGGCCTTGGCCGCGGCCCTGGATCGCCGGATCGAGGACATCCCGGTGGCCAGCCAAAGCCTGGGAACCGACTGGTTCTCACTGCGCTAAACCACAGGCGAGAAAACAGCAGACGTAAAAAAACCGCCTGGTTCGCACCGGGCGGTTCTTTCAGAGAATCGAAAAGATTCGATTACTTCTTGATGGCGTCAACAGCCGAAGCAGCTGCGTCAGCAGCAGCAGCGCCGACAGCCGAAGCTGCGTCGGCAGCGCCGGTGGCCACTGCGGAAGCGGCAGCCGAAGCAGCCGAGTCAACAGCGCTGGCGGCAGCCGAAGCGGCTTCAGCGACGGGAGCCACAACAGCGGCTTCTTCCTTCTTGCCGCAAGCGGTCAGGGCAACAGCAGCCAACAGGGTAGCCAACAGGATCGACTTGTTCATACTTGTCCTCAAAATTCGTTTAAACGACGATGCAATTACCGGTAATTTTTTGAAGCATCACAACAGTTTCAAATCCCGGGAAACTCCCCAAACCTGACTTTTTGCGAACCTCGACGTCTTAAGACGAGGAAACCTCGAGCGCTTCCACCGCCTAGTCAATAAGTATAACCGGTGATTTTGTCCAGCCTTATAGACCCAATGTCGTGCTAGCAAATGATTCGTAAGACCGTTGCAAGCTTGCATCAATCTGTTCGCGCAGCGACACAGCATCGAGCGGGCTCAAGGACAAAACCCCACGCCAATGCAGTTTGTCCAGCAGGCGCAGGCTGAGGGTGGCCGAGCGCCCCTTGGCCCACAGCAAGGCCTCGGGCGCGCCCTGGCCCAAGGGCTGCCAATCCTCGTCAAAAGCACGCGCTTGCACGCAGTGGCCGTAGCGGCCGCGCCACTGCACAAAGCGTGGGTGGCGGCGGCGCAAGTCCTCGTACTGCCGGGCCAGCAAGAGCAGGCGCCGGCCAGGCTTGGCCCAGGCCTGCAGATCGGCCAGCAAGGCGGGCTCGGACAAGGGCCAGTCGACAAAGCTCGCATCCATGCAGCGCAGATCCCGGCAGTCTTGCGCCAGGGCCCAGGCCAGGGCTTGGCCGATGGCAGCGGCAAAGGCCTGGCGGCCCTCAAACACGCCCAGGCTCAAGCCGGGCGGACAGCATGCGTCAGGTTCTGGCGCCATGGCTGCAAGCCCCCTCAAGCCCTCAGTCGGCCAGCCGGACCCAGCCGTCCTCGGCCCACTGGTCCAGCAAGTCCCGCGCGCCTTCGGACAGTTGCGCCACCTGCTTGGCCGTCAGCGCCCTGTGGTCGGCGAACTCGCGCATCAGCTTGGCATCGCGGCCGGCGGCGCGGAAGGACTCGCCGTTGATGAAGATATGGGCGGCGTCGTACAGCATGCGGCTGCGGCGGTCCAGCACGGCCGCGCGGCCGGCCGGCAGCGGCAGGCCGGCGTCGAACCAGACATGGGGCTTGGGCTCGGTCATCGCCTCGCCCAGGGCCCGCTCCAGCGCCAGCGGCTCACGCAGGGCGCGCTCGGCGGCATCGCGGGCAAAGTCCAGCAATTGCTGCGGCATCAGGCCCGGCGTGGTGGTGGCCGGCTGCCTGGGGTCGGCATACATTTTGTTGACGTAATGCCTGTCCTCGTCGTCCATCAGACGGCTCAGCAAGTCCTTGGCCAGCTCGGCGCGCCAGGGCGTGCGGAAGCCCACTGAGCAAGTCATGCATTCGCCAATGGCCACGCCGTCGTGCGCCCAGCCCGGCGGCAGATACAACATATCGCCCGGCTCCAGCACATGCTCCCGCTCAGGTTCGAAGTTAGCGATGATCTTCAGCGGCACATCGTCGCGCAGCTGGGCGTTCTTCTGCTGGCCGATGCGCCAGCGGCGCTGGCCATGGACCTGGATCAGGAAGACGTCGTAAGAATCGAAATGCGGGCCCACGCCGCCGCCATCGCTGGCGTAGGAAATCATCAAATCATCCAGCCGCGCCTCGGGCACGAAGCGGAACTGGCTGAGCAGCTCGTAAGCCGCCGGCACATGCTGCTCCAGGCCCTGGACCAGCAGGGTCCAGCCCGGTTTTGAAAAAGGCGGCAGTTTGGCAATCGGGCCTTTGCGCAAGGCCCAGCGGCCATCAAAAGCGCTGACCAGGCGCGACTCCGCGTCCTCGCTGGCGGCCAGGGCAGCGAGCTCGCTGCGCGAGGCCGGCGGACGTATGCCCGGCAAGGCCTGGCGCACCAGCAAGGGCTTTTTCTGCCAGTGGCTGCGCATGAATTGTTCGGGGCTGAGGCCGCCCAGCAGCGGCAGTTTTGCAGTGATGTCCATGGCCGGCATTGTCGCCTGCTCCTCCGTTCCGAAATCGGGACGATTTGCGCCCGCAGGTCCCGATTCCGCAATTCCTGGCCCTTGCTTGCGCCGGATCAATCCCGCGTCTCAGGGTCAGCGCCCGCTGAAATCAAGCACTTGGTGGCATTCATGCCCGCTGGCACGAGTCCTGCAATGCAAGCGGCAAAGACTCCGCCAAACCCGCCTCCCATGGACATTCAACGTGCCCTCACACCCCTGCAGCGCCTGCGTCGGCAAGGCTCTCGCCTGGGTCTGGCCGCCCTGCTGCTGGGCCTGCTGGCCGGCCTGCTCGCGCTGCGCCTGCAGGCCAGGCCTAGCGAGTTGACGGTGAGCCGCCAAGGCGTGCTGCTGGCCGCGGTCGAACAAGGGCCGCTGCAGCTGGACGTGCGCGCCGCCGGCCTGCTGCTGCCCAGCCAACAGCGCTGGATTGCGGCGCAGAGCGAGGGCCGGGTCGAGCGGGTCGAGGTGCAGGCGGGCACGGCGGTGCGCAAGGGTCAGGTCTTGCTACAGCTCAGCAATCCGCAGCTGCAGCAGGCCTTGCAGGAAATCCACGGCCAGTGGGTGCAGGCCCGGGCCGAGATGAGTGCCACCCAACTGAGCCTGGAAAGCCAGGCCCTGAACCAGCGCGCCGCCACCCAGCGCGCCGAGTTCGCCCTGCGCAGCG
Source organism: Roseateles oligotrophus (assembly GCF_014204525.1). Lineage (GTDB taxonomy): Bacteria > Pseudomonadota > Gammaproteobacteria > Burkholderiales > Burkholderiaceae_C > Paucibacter_A > Paucibacter_A oligotrophus_A. The sequence goes on along the minus strand of NZ_JACHLP010000004.1, from coordinate 468,939 downwards.
CCGAGCTGCAGTGGGAGGCGGATCAGGAGTTGCTGAAGGACGGCATGGTGTCCAAGCTGGCCTTCGAGCGCAGCCGCTTCGCGCTTGAACAAGCCCGCCAGACCCTGCAGCTGGAACTTGAGCAACTGAGCCGGCAGCGCGCCGCCATGCAGGCCCAGCTGGAGGCCAAGCGCGCGGCCCTGAGCCGCTGGCAGCAAAGCCAGCAAAGAGCGCAGGACTTGCTGGACGCGCTCAGCGTGCGGGCGCCGGACGAAGGCGTGGTGCAGGAGCTCAATCTGCAGCCCGGCCAAAGCGTGGCGGCCGGCGCCAATCTGGCCAAGCTGGCGCGGGCCGGCGCCCTCTACGCCCAGTTGCAGGTGCAGGAGGCCCAGGCCCGCGATATCGCCCTGGGCCAGGCCGCCCGGCTCGATCTGCGCAGCGGCGGCAGCGACGGCCAGCTCAGCGGCCGGGTCAGCCGCGTCGCGGCCAAGGTCAGCAATGGCGTGGTGCTGGTGGACGTCGAGCCCAGCGGCGCGCTGCCGCGCGGCGCCCGGCCCGATCTGGGCGTGGACGGCGTCATCACCCTCAGCCGCCTGGACAACACCTTGCAGCTGCAACGCCCCGTCTTCAGCCAGGCCCTGAGCAGCGGCAGCGTCTTCCGCCTGGGCGCGGACGGCGTGCTGGAGCGGGTGCCGGTGCAGTTCGGCCCCGCCTCGGTGGGCCGGATCGCCCTGCTGTCGGGCCTGCGCCTGGGCGATCAGGTGGTGGTCTCGGACACCAGCGCCTGGCGCGAAGCGCAGCGTGTGCGCCTGCGCTGAACCCCCGACCCCCCTAACTTTCAACCTATATTGACCCACCCGAGGAGATGTGCATGAGTAGCCAGAACAGCGACCCCATCCTGATCCGCCTGCAAGGCATACAAAAAAGCTTTCTCAGCGATGAGCTGGAAACCCGCGCGCTGGACGAGATCCAGCTGCAGATACGCCGCGGCGAGTTCCTGGCCGTCAGCGGCCCCTCGGGCTGCGGCAAGTCCAGCCTGCTGGCCATTCTGGGCCTGCTGGACAGCCCCAGCGCCGGCAGCTATGAGCTGGACGGCCAGCGGGTCGAGCGCCTGGACAATCGCGCCCGCGCCCTGCTGCGCAATCGCAGCATCGGCTTTGTGTTCCAGGCCTTCAATCTGATTGCCGAGCTGACGGTGGAGGAGAACGTCGCCCTGCCGCTGAGCTACCGCAAGGAGATGAGCCGCGCCCAGCGCCGCAGCCGCGTGGCCGAGGTGCTGGCCCAGGTGGACATGAGCCACCGCGCCCGCCACTACCCCAACCAGCTCTCCGGCGGCCAACAGCAGCGGGTGGCGATTGCCCGCGCCCTGGTGGGCCGGCCCAGCCTGATCCTGGCCGACGAGCCCACCGGCAATCTGGACTCCCGCAATGCCGAACTGGTGATGCAGCTGCTGAAGGACGTGCATGCCGCCGGCGCCACGCTCTGCATGGTCACCCACGAGCCGCGCTTTGCCGCCATGGCCCAGCGCAGCATCAGCCTCTACGACGGCCATATCGTCGCCGACCTGCCCACGGCGGACCGGGCCGCGCCGCAAATGAGCGGCCAGGCGGCCGAGGTGATCTGATGCGCGACGACCTGCAACACGCCTTGCGCGCCCTGCTGCGCGCCCCCGGCTTCAGCTTGCTCAGCCTGCTGAGCCTGATCTGCGGCCTGGGCTTCGCCATCTACAGCGCCGCCATCTACTTCAGCTTCATGGACGGCCACATCCCCTTCCCCGAGCCGGAACGCCTGCGCGCCGTCGAGGCCACCCGCGAGGCCGAGCGCACCCAGGCCAATAGCGTGCATTACCTGGACTACCTGGAATACGCCGGCACGGCCAGCGACCGCGGCTGGGAAGCCTTGCACGCCTTGCAGACCGCCACCATCACCCTGGGCGGCAGCCGCAACTACCCGGCCAATTTCAACGCCGCCTATCTGCCTGCGGGCCTGTGGCCCTGGCTGGGCGAGGCCGCCCGGCCCCAGCTCGGCCGCCAGCTGCAGGCCAGCGACGAGCAGGCCGGCGCCGCGCCCGTGGTGGTCATCGGTGCCGAGGTCTGGCGCAATTTCCTGGCCGCCGATCCCAAGGTGATTGGCAGCCACATCTTGGTCAACGGGGTGGACACCGAGATCGTCGGCGTGCTGCCCGCGGCCCTGCGCTTCCCCATGACTCAGCAGGTCTGGCTGCCCTTTCGCCCACCCACCGGAACGCTCAGCCGCGGCCCAGGCCTGAGCATGGGCACAGCTCAGCATGTGATGGTGCTGGGGCGGCTGAAAGCCGGGGTCAGCCCCGCCGAGGCACAGGCCGGCTTGGACCAGGTCGCCGCCCGGCTGGCGCAGAGCTTTCCGGCCAATAACAAGCCGGTTGGCGCCATCGCCCTGCCCTATGCCGCCTGGGGCATGCCCGATCTGGAACTCATCTCTCTGGGCCTGAGCACGGCGGCGGCCCTGCTGCTGAGCCTGGTCTGCATCAACACCGGCAATCTGCTGCTGGCCCGGGCCAATGAACGCCGCCAGGAAATCGCCGTGCGCGCCGCCCTGGGCGCCCCCAGGGCGCGGCTGATCTGGCGCCTCTTGCTGGAGGCCTTGCTGCTGTGCGCTGCGGCGGGCTTGATCGGCCTCTTCTTCGCCGCCTGGGCGCTGAATGCGACGCAGCAGGCCGTGTCCGCCACGGCCGATGGCCGCATGCCCTTCTGGATCCAGATCCAGCTCAGCCCGGCCGCCGTGGCCTGCGGCCTGGGCCTGTGCTTGGCCGTCGCCCTGCTGACCGCCTGGCTGCCGGCCTGGCGGGCTTCGGCGCTCGATGTGGCCGCCGTGCTGCGCGATGGCCGCGGCGGCAATAGCCGCCAGGCCGGCCGCGCCAGCCGCGCCCTGGTCTTGCTGCAAATCGCTCTGTCCAGCCTGCTGCTGCTGCTCTCCGGCGTGCAAAGCGTGCAGCTGGAGCAGCGCCTGAACGGCGGCACTGGCGCGCGCAGCCACGAGGTGATGACGGCCCAGCTCAGGCCGCGCTTGGCCCTCTATCGCGGGCCCGCGGCCGAGCCGGCGCTGGGCCAGCTATGGGCGCGGCTGGAAGCCGCCCTGCGTGAACAGCTGGACGGGCAGGCCGGCGGCGTGGCGCTGGCCACCAGCCTGCCCGGCGGCGGCATGCGCTCCACCGAGGAGGTCATGGCCGAGGGCCAGCAGATCAACGAGGAGCGCTACCCCGTGTCGGGCGACTACAGCGTCAACAGCGGCTATTTCAAGACCCTGGAAGTGCCCTTGCTCGCGGGCCGCGAATTCAGCAGCACCGACCGCAGCGAGGGCCTCAAGGTGGCGGTGGTCAACGCCAATTTCGCGGCGCAGTTCTGGCCCGGCCTTAACCTGCATGCGGTGCTGGGCAAGCGCGTCAAGCTGGACCCAAAAAACCCCAAGAGCGAATGGCTGACCGTGGTGGGCGTCTGCGCGCATCTGCTGCAGGGCCCCAACACCCCGAGCAGCCTGCAGGCCGCCAACCTCTATCGGCCCCTCAGCCAGGCCCCCTCGCCGGACATCAATATCGGCCTGGTCGGTGTGAGCGACACGCCGGCCAGCCGGGAGCTGCTGGCCCGCGCCGTGGCCAAGGCCGACCCCGCCCTGGCCCTGGAGCGGGTCTATAGCGCGGAGGAGCGCCAACGCATCGCCTACGGCGGCGAGGAGGTGAGGTCGGCCCTGAGCCTGATCCTGGGCCTGATGACCATGAGCCTGGCCGTCAGCGGCATCTACGGCGTCACCAGCCGGGCGGTGCAGCTGCGCGGCCTGGAAATCGCCGTGCGCCGCGCGGTCGGCGCCAGCGATGGCCAGATGATGGGCCTGCTGATGGCGCAAGCCCTGCGCCTGCTGCTCTGCGCCCTGCCGCTGGGCTTGCTGGCCGGGGCCTTGATCCTGAACCAGGACGCCGCCTCCGCGGCCCTGCTGGCCGGGGGCGTGGGCGGGGTGAGCGTGCTGATCGGCGGCCTCGTCTTGTTCTCCACCTGGCTGCCGGCCCGCCAGGCCCTGCGCCGCCTGCCCAGCGCGGCATTGAACAGTGCCTGAAGGCCGGGGCCCAAAACAAAACCAGGGCCGGGCCGGGCGAGAATGGCCCGGCCTTTTCCTTCCCCACAATGACTCGATACTTCAGCAGCATGGAAGCCAGCCCAAGCCCGAACGCGCCCATCCTCGTCGCCGATGACGACGCGGCCGTGCGGGCGGCCCTGCGCCTGTTCCTGAAAAGCGAGGGCCTGAGCAGCGTGCTGGTGGCCTCGCCGCAAGAAGCCCTGGCCGAGCTGGCCCAGGGCGCGGTCGGCCTGCTGCTGGCCGATCTCAACTACGCCCGCGACACCACCTCGGGCGAGGAAGGCCTGGCGCTGATACGCCAGGCGCGTGCCCAATCCGCCCTGCTGCCCATCGTCGCGATGACGGCCTGGGGCAGCATCCCGCTGGCGGTGCAGGCCCTGCAGCTGGGCGCCAATGATTTCATCGAAAAACCCTGGGACAACACCCGCCTGGCCGCCGTGCTGCGCAATCAGCTGAGCTTGCACAGCAGCCGCCAGCAAGCCGCGCGCCTGGCGGCCGAGAACGCCTTGCTGCAGGCCGACAGCACCGAGCAAGCCTGGCTGGGCCAGTCCCCGGCCTTGCTGGGCCTGATGCGGCGGGTGGCGGCCGTGGCGGCGGCCGATGTGAATCTGCTGATCACCGGCGAGAACGGCACCGGCAAAAGCCAGCTAGCCCAGGCCATCCACCGCCAAAACCATAAAGCCGGCGGCCCCTTCATCAGCCTGAATATGGGCGCCATCCCCGACACCTTGTTCGAAAGCGAGCTGTTCGGTGTTGAGCGCGGCGCCTTCACCGATGCGCGCCAGACCCGGCTGGGCCGCTTCGAGCTGGCCGATGGCGGCACCCTGTTCCTGGACGAGGTGGGCAATATCCCGCTGGCCCAGCAGGCCAAGCTCTTGCGGGTGCTGGAGAGCGGGGCGTTCGAGCGCCTGGGCTCGGCCACGCCGCGCCGGGCCCAGGTCCGCCTGATCAGCGCCACCAATGCCGACCTGGATCAGCTGGTGAGCCAGGGCCTGTTCCGCCGCGACCTGCTCTACCGGCTCAATAGCGTGCAGCTGCATCTGCCGCCGCTGCGCGAGCGCGGCGCCGACATCCTTCTGCTGGCCCAGCACTTTCTGGCCGGCCACGCCCGCCGCTATCAGCGGCCCGCGCTGGCCCTGGCCGAGTCCGCCAGGCAGGCCTTGCTGAACCATGCCTGGCCCGGCAATGTGCGCGAGCTGAGCCACTGCCTGGAAAGAGCCTGCCTGCTGAGCCCGGGCGACGCCATCGAGGCCGCCGATCTGGGCCTGCAGCCCCAAGCCCATGCACCGGCCCGGGAGCTGGAGCAGCTGACCCTGGACGAGGCCGAGAAGCTGCTGATCCGCAAGGCCTTGCAGCGCAGCCAGGGCAATGCCTTGGCTGCGGCCCAGACCCTGGGCCTGAGCCGCTCGGCCTTTTACCGCCGTCTGGAAAAACACCAGCTGTGAGCCCACGCAGCCAAGGCAAACAAGGCTTCGCCCAGGCGCAATTCCTGCGGGCGCTGGCCGGCGGCGCGCCCGCCCTGCTGCTGGCCGCCTATCTGCTGAGCCAGCAGGCCTGGTCCATCTACCCCAAGATCTTGCTGCTCTGCCTGGCCGGCGCCGCCTGGCTGGGCATGGCCTGGCGCTTGCGCGAGCGGGCGGAGTTCCAGCGCCTGCTGCTGGGCAATGTGATCGAGGGCGTGATCGCTGGCGAGTACCAGCAGCGCCTGCGCCGTGCCGGCCCCGAGGACTTGCTGGGCGAGCAGATCAACCGCCTGGTGGACGGCCTGCACCAGCAGCGCCAGCAGGCGCTGGCGGCGCTGAGCCTGGCCGAAAACGTGCTGCAGCAACTGGATGTGGCGGTGTTCGCCTTCGACGGCCAGGACCACCTGCAACTGGCCAACCCCAGCGCCCTGCGCCTGCTGCAATGCGAGGCCGCGCAAGCCCTGGGCCGGGACGCGCGCAGCCTGGGCCTGGCGGCGCTATTGCAGGCCGACACCGAGCCGCTGTGCGAGCATGTCTTTCCCGGTGCCGCCGGCCTGTGGCGCCTGCGCCGCCAGGCCTATGCCATGCCCGGCCAGAGTCAGGACAAGCCGGCCCAGCATCGTCTGCTCTTCGTCACCGATCTCAAGCAGGTCCTGCGCGAGGAGGAGTTGCAAGCCTGGCAGCGCCTGCTGCGGGTGCTGAGCCATGAGGTCAACAACTCCCTGGCCCCCATCGCCAGCCTGAGCGAGATGCTGAGCCAGGGCCTGCAAAAACAGGGGCAGGGCCAGGCGATCAGCGCCGACTGGCGCCAGGATGCCGAAGAGTCCCTGGCCTTGATCCGTGACCGCGCCCGCCATCTGGGCGAGTTTGTACAGCGCTATGCCCAGCTGGCCCGCCTGCCCGAGCCGCACAAGCAGCGCTTTGACCTGGCCGCCCTGCTGCGCCGCCTGCCCGCCTTGCTGCCGCAGGCGCGGCTGGAGCTAAGCGGCCTGGGCGAGGGCGAGCTACCTTTTTTCGGCGACCCGGTGCAGATCGAGCAGATGCTGATCAATCTGCTGCAGAACGGCATCGAAGCCGGTGGCGCGCCGCTGCGCCTGCAGGTGCAGGCCCAGCCTTTGGAACTGCGCCTGCTGGACCAGGGCTGCGGCATCGCCAACGCGGCCAATCTCTTCGTGCCCTTCTACACCACCAAGCCGCAGGGCAGCGGCATCGGCCTGGTGCTGGCGCGGCGCATCGCCGAGGCCCACCAGGGCAGCCTCGCCCTGAGCAATCGGCCGAACGACCCCGGCTGCCAGGCCCTGCTGCGCTTTGCCACGGCGCCGGGAAGCCTGTGAAACAATGCAGGCATGAAAATTTCTGCCCCCTGTGTGGTCGCCCTGAGCTGGCGACTTGAAGATGCCCAAGGCCAAATGATCGACGAACTGGCCGAGCCGCTGGAGTTTTTCTACGGTGGCAGCGATCTGTTTGCCAAGGTCGAGGAGGCCCTGCTGGACCAGCAAGCCGGCTACGCCGTCAGCCTGGCCCTGCAACCCGAAGAAGCCTTTGGCGACTACGACTCCAGCCTGGTCTGCTTCGAATCGCGCAGCCTCTTCCCCGACGAGGTCGAGCCCGGCATGCAGCTCGAAGGCCTGCCCGAGGGCGCGGCCACGCCGGACATGCCCGAGCACGCGCTCTACACCATCACCGACGTCTACCCCGAGCATGTGGTGCTGGACGGCAACCACCCCCTGGCCGGCATCGGCCTGCGCATGCATCTGAAAGTGCTGGAGGTGCGCGCCGCCAGCGAGGCCGAGATCGAGGCCGGCTCGCTGGGCGAGGCCGTGTTCAGCGTGATCGGCGGGGCGCCAGCGGACGAACCCCTTCATTGACACCCTGAGTCACAAGGCCAAATAAAGACTATATTTAGTCATCCCGCGTCAAATGCGAAAGGCCTCCTCATGCGTTACACCAGTCAAATCAAGCCCATCAGCTACCTCAAGGCCAATGCGGCCGAGGTACTGAGCCTGCTGTGCCAGGAGCGGCAACCCATCGTCATCACCCAGAACGGTGAAGCCAAGGCGGTGCTGCAAGATGTGGCCTCGTATGAAGAGACCCAGGAAACCCTGGCCTTGCTGAAGATTCTGGCCTTGGGCAACCAGGAGATTGCCGAAGGCAAGCTCAAACCGGCCGCCCAGGTGGTCGCGCGCCTGCGGGCCAAGCACCCGGCACGCTGATGGCCGCGGCGCGCAGCTACGAGGTCTTGCTGACGGCGGGCGCCGAGCGGGATCTTGAAGCCATCTACGACTACATCGCCGAGTACGATTGCAGCGCCAGCGCCAATCATGTGCTGGACGAATTGACGCTCGTCATTGCCAGCCTGCAGCAATTTCCCGAGCGCGGCAGCATTCCCAGAGAACTGCTGGCCCTGGGTCTGCGCGAATACCGGCAAACCATGTTCAAGCCCTATCGCGTGATCTACCGGGTGCTGGCAGCACAAGTCCTGATCTACCTGATCGCCGATGGCCGACGCGATATGCAAGCCCTGCTGACGCGGCGCCTGCTGAGCGCTTGATTCAAGCCTTACCCGTAGACCCAAACCCGCCCTCGCCCCGCTGCGAGGCATCGGCAAAGTCTTCGACGCGGCGAAAGGCCGCCTGCACCACCGGCACCAGCACCAGTTGGGCGATGCGCTCCAGGGGTTGGATCACGAAGGCCGTCTGGCCGCGGTTCCAGCAGCTCACCATCAGCTGGCCCTGGTAATCGCTGTCGATCAGGCCGACCAGATTGCCCAGCACGATGCCATGCTTGTGGCCCAGGCCGGAGCGCGGCAGGATGATGGCGGCCAGGCCGGGGTCGTTGATGTGGATGGCCAGGCCGGTGGGCACAAGAAAAGTCTGGCCGGGCTCCAGAGTCACGGGCGCATCCAGGCAGGCGCGCAGGTCCAGGCCGGCGCTGCCGGGCGTGGCATAACTGGGGATTTGCTCGGCCATGCGGGCATCGAGCACTTTGAGGTCAACGGTGGTCTGGGTCATTGTTTTGCATTCAGGCGCCGGGCGATGTCCGCGATCAACTCGCGGGCCAGGCTTTGTTTGTCGTTGTGGGGAATTTCGCGCTCGCCCTCGGCGTCCACCAGCAGCAAGGCATTGTGGTCCTGGCCGAAGGTGGCCGGGCCGACATTGCCGACCAGCAAGGGCACCTTCTTGCGCAGGCGCTTGGCGCGGGCATGGGCGGCGAGATTTTCGCTCTCGGCCGCAAAGCCCACGCAGAAAGGTGGCGCGGGCAAGGCGGCCACGCTGGCCAGGATGTCGGGGTTCTCGCACATGGCGATGCTGGGCGCGCTGCCGCTGCCGTCTTTCTTGATCTTCTGAGCGCTGCTCTGTGCCGGCCGCCAATCGGCCACCGCGGCCGTGGCCACAAACAGGTCTTGCGCCGGCGCCAGCGGCAGCACGGCGTCGAACATCTGCTGGGCGCTTTGCACATCGATGCGGGTCACGCCGCGCGGCGTGGCCAGATGCACGGGGCCGGCCACCAAAGTCACCTCGGCGCCGGCCTCGCGGGCCGCGCGGGCGATGGCAAAACCCATCTTGCCGCTGGACAGATTGGTAATGCCGCGCACCGGATCGATGGGCTCAAAGGTCGGGCCGGCGGTGATCAAGAGCTTGCGCCCGGCCAGCAGCTTGGGCTGGAAGATGGCTAGCACCTCCTCCAGCAGATCGGCCGCCTCCAGCATGCGGCCGTCGCCCACCTCGCCGCAGGCCTGGTCGCCCGCGTCGGGGCCGAGGATCAAGGTGCCGTCGGCCTTGAGCTGGGCGATATTGCGCTGGGTGGCCGGGTGGGCCCACATCTCGCGGTTCATGGCCGGGGCCACGGCCAGGGGGCAGCGCTCCAGCGGGCGCGCCAGGGCCGTCAGGCTCAGCAATTCGTCGGCGCGGCCCTGGGCCAGCTTGGCGAGGAAGTCGGCGCTGGCCGGGGCGATCAGCATCAGATCGGCCTCGCGGCCCAGATTGATGTGGGCCATATTATTGGGCTCGCGCGCATCCCACTGGCTGGTGACAACGGCGCGGCCCGACAAGGCTTGCAAGGTGACGGCGGTAATGAACTGCTCGGCCGCGGCCGTCATCACGACCTGCACGGTGGCACCGGCCTTGCTCAGCAGGCGGATCAGCTCGGCGCTCTTGTAGCAGGCGATGCCGCCCGAGAGGCCGAGCAAGACATGCTTGCCGGCCAGTTGAAGAGGAGTGGTTTCAGACATGGGCCGCACTCTAGCAGGCTGGCCACCACCCCCAGGGCGCAGACCGCATCCCGTATGCTTGACCCATGCCCGTCAACTACCTCGCCGATCTGACCTCGCCGGTGCGCAGCCCGCGCGCCAATCTGCATCTGGGCGCGGGCCTGGCCTTTGTGGCGGGCGCGCTCAACGCCGGCGGCTTTCTGGCCGTAGGCCAGTACACCTCGCATATGACGGGCCTGGTCTCGGGTGCGACCGATGCATTGGCCTTGGGCCATCTGGCCCTGGCCATCAGCGCCCTGGTGGCCGTGGCGGCTTTCGTGACCGGAGCGGGCAGCACAGCTTTGATGGTCAATTACAGCCGCCGCAATTTCCCGGCTTGGACCTATGTGCCCACGCTGCTGCTGGAGGCCGTGCTGCTGCTGGTCTTTGGCCTGGTTGGCAGCCAGTTGCTGCCGCAGCAGATCGAACGGGTCTCGCTGACCACCTTGCTGCTGTGCTTTGTGATGGGTTTGCAGAATGCCCTGATCACCAAGATCTCCAAGGCCGAGATTCGCACCACCCATGTCACCGGTCTGCTGACCGATCTGGGCCTGGAATTGGGCCGCCTGATCTACTGGAACCAAGGCAAGCAGGCCGAGCAGGTGCGCGCCGACCGGCGCCGCCTGCGCATTCACGCCAGCCTGGTGCTGGCCTTTTTCTTGGGCGGCATCTCGGGTGCTCTGGGCTTCAAGCACGCGGGCTTCATCGCCACCCTGCCCCTGGCCGCCGCGCTCTTGCTGCTGGCCTTGGCCAGCTTGCTGCGCGGCATGCGCGGGGACTTGGTGGAGCGCTGATCAAGGCTTGCGGCGGAACACCAGGTCCCAGACGCCATGGCCCAGCTTGATGCCACGGTTCTCAAATTTGGTCAGCGGCCGATAACTGGGAGTTTCAGCGTAGCCGGTGGCCGTGTTTTCCAGCAGCGGCTCGGCGCTCAGCACCTCCAGCATCTGCTGGGCATAGGGCTCCCAGTCGGTGGCGCAATGCAGATAGCCGCCCGGGCGGATGTGTTTGACCAGCTTGGCCACAAAAGCCGGCTGGATCAGGCGGCGCTTGTTGTGGCGCTTTTTGTGCCAGGGGTCGGGGAAGAAGATGTGCACGCCGGCCAGCGAGGCGGGCGCAATCATCTGCTCCAGCACCTCGACGGCATCGTGTTGGAGGATGCGGATATTGCCGAGCTGCTTCTCGTCAATATGCTTGAGCAAGGCGCCGACGCCGGGCTCGTGCACCTCGCAGCCGAGGAAGTCGTGGTCGGCCAGGGTCTGGGCGATCTTGGCCGTGGCGTCGCCCATGCCGAAGCCGATCTCCAGCACCAGCGGCGCCTCGCGGCCGAACACGGCGGCCACATCCAGGCGCTGGCCCGGGGTGAAGGGCAGAACGAATTTGGGCCCCAGCTCGGCCAAGGCCTTGACCTGGCCCGAACCCATGCGTCCGGCGCGCACCACAAAGCTCTTGATGGCGCGCTGCGGATGGGCCGCTGCGGCCTCGGTCTCAGCGGGCGTGGCGGGGTTTTCTGGAAGCTCGGACATGGTGACAGCGCGGTAACGGGTAAGGGACGACAAAGAAAGGGCGGGAGTCTAGCCTAGTAGCCAGATCCGGGGGCGCCGGCAGATTGGCCGTCCAGCAGCGCCAGGATATCGCTCAGCAACCCGCTGGCGCCGAAGCGCAGGCGGGCGGGCTGCAGGGCCGCCGCGCCCAGGGCCTGCTCGGCCAGGGCCAGATAGGTCTCGGCGTCCCGCACGGTGCGTATGCCACCCGAGGCCTTGAAGCCAAGGCCGGGCCTGGCGGCCTTGGCGATCTCGTCCAGCATGGCCTCCGCGGCCGCGGGCGTGGCCGAGACGGGCGATTTGCCGGTGCTGGTCTTGATGAAATCGGCGCCCGCGGCCATCGACAGCTGGGTCGCCAGGCGGATCAGCTCGGGCGTCGCCAGCTCGCCGCTTTCGATAATGACCTTGAGCGTCTTGCCCGCGCAGGCGGCACGCACGCCGGCGAGGAAGTCGCTGACCGCTTGCTGCTGCCCGGCCTGCAAGGCCCGGTAAGGCAGGACCACATCGACCTCGTCGCCACCCGCCGCCAGGATGGCCTGCACATCGGCCAGGGCCTGGGGCAGATCCAGATCTCCGGCAGGGAAATTGGCCACGGCCGCAACTTTGATGCCGGCCGGCAGCGCCGCCCGGGCCTGGGCCACAAAACGCGGCCACACGCAGACGGCGGCCACCGGGCCATGGGCGCTCTGGGCACGCGCGCACAGGGCCGCGATGTCGGCGGCCGTGTCGGCCTCGCCCAGGCTGGTCAGGTCCAGGCATTGCAGGGCCAGGGCGGCCGACTGTTTCAGGCTGCGTTGGCTCATGCTCAGGCCTGCAGCGAGGGCAGCTCGGCCAGGCTGGCGACCACGGCGGCCAGGAAGCCGGCGGCGCGCTCGCCCGAGGCCTGGGCCTGCTGCAGGGTCAGGGCATGGGTCAGGGCCTCTTCCGACAGGCCGGCGGCCATATTCGTCATCAAGGCCAGGCCCATCACGCGCAGGCCGCAGTGACGGGCCAGAATGGTTTCGGGCACGGTGCTCATGCCGACGGCGTCGGCCCCCCAGGCGGCAAACATGCGGATCTCGGCCGGGGTCTCGAACTGCGGCCCTAAGGCCCAGCAGTAAACGCCCTCGCCCAGCACCTGGCCGGTCTGGGCCGCGACCTGCCTGGCATTGGCCAGCAGCTCGCGGTCATAGGCCTGGTTCATGTCCACAAAACGCTCGCTGCCGGGCTCGCCGACCAGGGGCGAACGCTGGGGCGCGTTGATGTGGTCATTGATCAGCATCAGGCTGCCCGGCGGCATGCTGGGGCGCAGCGAGCCCGAGGCATTGGTCTGCAGCAAGACCTTGACGCCCCAGCGCTTCAGGCTGCGCAGGGCGCCGGCCATGCCGGTGCAGTCGCCGCTCTCGTAGGTGTGGGCGCGGCCACGCAGCATCACAACACGCTGGGCGCCGATCTGGCCGAGCACGATCTCGTTGACATGGCCTTCCACCTTGGGTTGAGGAAAGGCCGGCAGCTCGGCATAGCTCAGGCGCTGAGCCTGCTCCACCAGGCTGACGGCGCCCGACCAGCCCGAGCCCAGCACCACGGCCACGGCGGGGGCGGCGCCAAACTGGCTGTTCAAGCGGGCAAGGGTGGCGTCAATCTTGGCGTCCAGGGCTTTGTTATCGATCATATTCACTGCTTTCAAAATTTGAGATGGTCGGGGCCGAAGCTGTAGGGCAGCAGCTCGGCCAGGGTCCAGTGCTGGCGGATGCCGCCGGGATCGGCCGCGATGATGAGCAGCTCGGGCCCGGCAAACTCGCGCAGCTTCTGGCGGCAGCCGCCGCAGGGCGTGATGATGTCGGGCCCGGGGCCGCTGACCAGCACGGCCCGCACCTGGCGGCCACCCGCCATCACCATCGCACCCAGGGCCGTGGCCTCGGCGCACCAGCCTTGCGGGTAGGCCGCGTTCTCGATATTGGCGCCCATATGGATGCGACCTTGCTCGTCCAGAATCGCCGCACCCACGGCATAGCGCGAGTAAGGCGAATGCGAATGCGCGCGGGCGGCCAGCGAGGCCTGCAGCAAGCGCTGCTGGATGTCAGCTGCGAGATTCAATCAGCGCTCCTTCACATAAGGCAGGCCCAGGGCCTTGGGCGCCAAGGCCTGGCCGATGAAGCCGGCCAGCAGCACCACGGTCAGCAGATAAGGCAGGGCCTGGATGGCTTGCACCGGCACCTCGGCACCGCCTAAGGCGGCCGGCAGGCTAACGCCTTGCATGCGTATGGCCAGGGCATCCAAAAATCCGAACAGCAGGCAGGCCAGCAAGGTGGGCACCGGCTTCCACTTGCCGAAGATCAGCGCAGCCAGGGCGATATAGCCGCGGCCCGCCGTCATATTGGGCGAGAAGGCCGCGTTCTGGGCCAGGGTCAGATAGCTGCCGGCCAGCCCGCACAAAACCCCATTCATCAGCAGGGCCGAATAACGCAGGCCGGCGACGGACACGCCGGCCGCATCCACCATGGCCGGGTTCTCGCCGACGGCGCGCAGGCGCAGGCCGGGCCGGGTGCGCTCCATGAAGAACCACACGGCGGCCACCAGGGCGAAAGCCAGATAGACCAACACGTTATGGCTCAAGACCCCATGGCCCAGCACGGCGCCGAGCCAGGGGCCCAGAGCGGCCTGGGCGGCGGCGGGCTCGCTCCAGCTGGGGATCAGGCCGGTCAGGCGCACGCTGGCGTCCACCGGCGGGGTCTGGCCGCCCTGGCTGAACCAGGCAATGCCCAGCACCACGGTCAGCCCTGCGGCCACCATATTCAGGGCCACGCCCGACACCACCTGATCGCCGCGGTGGCTGACGCAGGCAAAACCGTGGATCATGGACATGGCGCAGGCCACGGCGATGGCGGCCATGATGCCTAGCCCCGTCGAATGGCTGGCACTCGCGGCGGCAGCGGCGGCAAAGGCGGCGAACAGCATCTTGCCTTCCAGGCCTATGTCCACCACACCGGCGCGCTCGCTCAGCAGTCCCGCCAGGGCGCAGAGCAGCAGGGGCGTGGTGACGCGCAGGGTGGAGGCCAGCACCGAGCCCATCATGACCTCATCCATGGAGGCTCTCCTTGTTCTTGTTGGCGGCGCCGAACAAGGCCACCAGCTTGACGAATAGAGGCACGCTGACGGTAGCCATGGCACCCGCGAACAGCACGATGAGGCCTTGGGCCGTCACCACCATCTCGCGGCTGAAGCCGGGCAGCTCGAAGGACAGCTCGACCCCGCCCTGATAGAGCACACCGAACAGCAGCGAGGCCAGCACGATGCCGATGGGGTGATTGCGCCCCATCAAGGCCACGGCGATGCCGGTGAAGCCGGCACCGGCCACAAAGTCCAGCGTCAGCTTGCCCTGCACGCCCGAGATCTCGTTGACGGCCACCAGGCCGGCCAGCGCGCCCGACAAGCCCATGGCCAAGAGCACCTGCCAGCGTGGCTTGATGCCGGCGTAATGCGCGGCGCGCGGCGCACTGCCGACGGCGCGCAAGACATAGCCCGCCCCGCTCTTCCACAAAAACCAGTGCACGAAAATGCAGGCCAGCACGGCCAGCAACAGGCTCAGATTGAGCGGCGAGGACGGCAGCTCCCAGCCCAGCATGGCGGCCAGGCTGTGCAAGCTGGGCATGCGGGCCGAATCGGCAAAGGCCTGGCTCTCTACCGACATGCTGTCCGCGGGACGCAGCCAGTTCACCAGCAGATAGACGTTCAGGCTGGCCGCCAGAAAATTGAACATGATGGTGGTGATGACGATATGGCTGCCGCGCCAGGCCTGCAGATAGCCGGGGATGGCCGCCCACACCATGCCGAACAAGGCCGCGGCCAGCACCAGCAAGGGCAGCAAGGCAACAGCCGGCAAATGGGGCCCAAGCAGCAAGGCCAGCAAGGCCAGGCCCAGGCCGCCAAAGGTCGCCTGGCCCTCGCCACCGATATTGAACAGGCCACCGTGGAAGGCCACGGCCACGGCCAGGCCGGTGAAGATGAAGGTGGTGGTGTAGTAAAGCGTGTAGCCGATGCCACGCGCACTGCCCAGGGCACCGTGCAGCAAAATCGTTAGTGCCTGCCAGGGGCTCTGGCCTATGACCAGCACCACCAGGCCGGCCACGGCCAGGGCGACGGCCAGATTCCACAGCGGCAGCAGGCCCACATCGATCCAGCGGGGCAAGGTCTTGGCCTGGCTCATGCTGCCTGCCCCTCGGCTTGCGCCGTCTCGTGTTGCGAAGCCATCAACAGTCCCAATTTTTTCTCATCGCAGTCTTCAATCCCCAACTCGCCGGTGATGCGGCCGCTGTTCATCACGATGACGCGGTCGGCCAGGGCCAGGATCTCGTCCAGCTCGCTGCTGACCAACAGGACGGCGCAGCCGGCATCGCGCAGCCCGCGCAGCTGCTGGTGGATGAACTCGATCGCGCCGATGTCCACCCCGCGGGTGGGCTGGCCCACCAGCAAGACGCTGGGTGCCTGGCCGATCTCGCGCGCCAGCACCAGTTTCTGCTGATTGCCGCCGGAGAATTTGGAGGAACCCAAGTTCACATCGCGCGGCCGCACATCGAAGCGCTCCTGCATCTGCGCGGTCTGCGCGCGCATCCGGCCATGGTCCATGCTCAGACCGCGGCGATAGGCCGGCTGCTGCTGATAGCCCAGCACGGCCGTCTCCCAGGCCGGGAAGCTCTTCACCAGGGCGCAGGCCAGGCGGTCCTCCGGCACATGGGCCAGCTTGAGTTCGCGCGCCCGCGCAGGCGTCAACCAGGGGCCGCTGGCGGCGTCGAACTCGGCCTGAGCCAAGGTCAAGCGCCCGGCTTGCGGCGCCAGCATGCCGGACAGCAGCTCCAGCAGCTCGGTCTGGCCATTGCCCGAGACGCCGGCCACACCGACGATCTCGCCCGCATGCAGGGCCAGGCTCACATCCTTCAGCGTCTCGACCCCGTTGTCCGCACGCAGGCTCAAGCCCGTGGCGCGCAGGCGGACCTGCTCACCCGAGGGCCGGGCCCCAGCCTTGCGGCCCAGATTGACCTTGCGCCCCACCATGGCCTCGGCCAAGGCCTCGGGGCTGGTGTCGCTGATCGCCGTGGTCTGCACCACCTGACCGGCCCGCATGACGGTGACCGTGTCGCACAGCGACATGACTTCCTTGAGCTTGTGGGTGATCAGCACAATCGTCGTGCCTGACTTCTCTTTCAAGCGGCGCAGGGTCTCGAAGAGCTGCAGCGTTTCCTGCGGGGTCAGCACGGCGGTGGGCTCGTCCAGGATCAAGACCTTGGCACCCCGGTACAAGGCCTTGAGGATCTCCAGCCGTTGCAACTCGCCCACCGGCAGATCGCCCACCAAGGCGTCCAGATGTACGTGCAGGCCGGACTCCGCCATCAGCAGCTCAAGCTTGGCCCTCGCCTTGGCCTTGGAGCGGGCCAGCAAGAAGCCGCCTTCCGCGCCCAGCATGATGTTGTCCAGGCAGCTGAGTGTGTCCACCAGCATGAAGTGCTGATGCACCATGCCCAGGCCCAAATCAATCGCCTGATGGCTGTTGTGGATCTGGACCGGCCGGCCACCCACCTCGATCTGGCCCGCATCGGCCTGGTAGTAGCCGTAGAGAATGGCCATCAGGGTGCTCTTGCCCGCGCCGTTCTCGCCCACCAGACCGTGGACGGTGCCGGGCTCAATCGTCAGATTGACTTCCCTGTTCGCTTGCACCGCGCCGAAGCGCTTGGAGATCGCGAGCAGGCGGACGGCGGGCGAGCGCCCGGTCGACGCCGCAGGCTGGTGATTCGCCGTTGAAGATTCGCTCATGCGCTAAGGATTTATTGAATGCCGGGCGGACAAGAAAAAGGAGGCCTTGCAGAGCATGGATGCCCAACAAGCCTCCGCCGTGGGGGTGCTATCAATACTTGCAGGAACCGCTGGCCATGAAGTCCACGACCTTGACCTTGCCCGTGACGATGTCGGCCTTGATGGCCTCGACCTTGGCCTTGAGCGCGGGCGTCAGCAGCTTGGCGTTGTGCTGGTCGGCGGCATAGTCCACGCCGCCCTCCTTCAGGCCCAGCTCGCTGACGCCGGGCTTCCAGCCCTTGAGCACGTTGTAGACGGCCACATCCACCCGCTTGACCATGGAGGTCAGCATGGTGCCGGGCTGCAGATGGTTTTGATTGCTGTCCACGCCGATGGCCAGCTTGCCGGCATCCTTGGCGGCCTGGTAGACGCCCGAGCCGGTGCCGCCGGCGGCGGCAAAGACCACGTCCGAGCCCTTGGCGAACTGGGCCTTGGCCAGCTCGCTGCCGCGGGTGGGGTCGTTCCAGGCGCTGGAGGTGGTGCCGGTCATATTCGAGAAGACCTCGGCCTTGGGGTTGGTGGCCTTGGCGCCTTGCTCGTAGCCGCACTGGAATTTGCGAATCAGCGGAATGTCCATGCCGCCCACAAAGCCGACCTTGCCGGTCTTGCTGGCCAGCACGGCCATGGCACCAACCAGATAGCTGCCCTCATGCTCCTTGAACAGCAGGGACTGCACATTGGGCAGATTGACCTTGGCGTCGACGATGGCGAACTGGGTCTTAGGGAAGTCCTTGGCCACCTGCTCCAGCGCCGAGGCCTGGGCGAAGCCCACGCTGATGATGGGGCTGGCGCCGCGCTCGGCCATGCGGCGTATCGCCTGCACGCGCTGGGTGTCGTTGCTGATCTCGAATTCGAGATAGTTCTTGCCCGTCTCCTGCTTCCAGCGCTCCACGCCACGGTAGGCCGACTCATTGAAACTCTTGTCGAACTTGCCCCCCATATCAAAGATGACGGCGGGCTGAGACTGCGCCTGGGCGGAGCAGGCGGCGGCCGTCAGGGCAAGAGTCACTGCGGCACGTATCAACGAGGAGGAAGCAATCATGGCGGTGGCGGGGGCTGGCAGAGGATGAAAGACTGAGCAAAAGGCGAAATTGCGCCTCTTGCGGAAGGAATTCGTGATTCAAGCCGTATTCGGGCCGAACAGCGCGCTGCACATTGTAAGAAGCGCCAGTGTATCGACAGCGGAGTAGAAACACTAAAACGTTTGCGCGCCCGTGTTTGCCGACTTTTGCCACCGGCTTGCCCAAGCCCTTGTTCGATAGGCGTGACACAGCACCATGCAATCGCCCAGCCAAGGCATACAATGAGAATCATTCTTAATTGATTCACGGCCGCCATGCCCTGGCGGCCGCCCTGGCCCACTCCATGTCAGCTATCACTCCCGCCAGTCTTGCCCAGGCCGCCATTGGTGAGCCCTTGCTGGTGCAGGCCATTGCCGCACCTGCCCATGCCCCCGAATGGGCCGAATGGTTGGAGGAAATCGGCTTCTTGCCGGGTGAAGCGCTGCGGGTGATGGCGCGTGGCATGCCCGGCGCCGACCCGCTGGTGGTGCGCATCGGCCAGTCCACTTTTGCCCTGCGCCGGGCCGAGGCGGAATGCGTGCGCGTCTGCGCGCCCTCGGCCGGCGCGGGAGCCCGCCATGCATGAGGCCATCATCCATGTCCACAAGGCCGGCCCGCTGCTGGCCCTGGTGGGCAATCCGAACTGCGGCAAGACCGCCCTCTTCAACCGCCTGACCGGCAGCCATCAAAAAGTGGCCAACTACGCCGGCGTGACGGTGGAGCGCAAGGAAGGCCGCCTGATCAGCGCCGCCGGCAAGGTCTTGCGCCTGCTGGACCTGCCCGGCACCTACAGCCTGCATGCCCGCTCGCCCGATGAGCGCGTCACCTGCGATGTGCTGGCCGGCCAGGCCCGCGGCGAGAAGCGGCCCGACCTGGTGATCTGCGTGCTGGACGCCACCAATCTGCGCCGCAATCTGCGCCTGCTGCTGGCCGTCAAACGTCTGGGTCTGCCCTGCGTGGCGGTGCTGAATATGAATGACCTGGCCGCCAAGCGCGGCCTCAAGATTGACCCGGCCGCACTGTCTGAAGCCCTGGGCGTGCCGGTGGTGGCCACCGTGGCCACCCATGGCGAGGGCGTGGACGAGCTGAAGACCCTGCTGGACCGGACCGACATCTGGCAAGCCGCCCAGCCTGGCGCCACTCCCGAGCACAGCCCCGAGGTCGACCACGCCGTGGTGCGCGACATCCTGCAAACGCTGGGCCTGGACAGCCAACTGCCCGATCTGCCCGGCGACAAGGCCGACCGTGTGCTGCTGCATCCGGTGGCCGGGCCGCTGATCCTGACCCTGGTGCTATTCCTGCTCTTCCAGGCGGTGTTCTCCTGGGCCGAAACCCCCATGAACATGATCGAGTCCGGCATCGCCTGGCTCAGCGGCCATGTCGGCCAGTTGCTGCCGGCCGGCCATCTGCAAAGCCTGATCACCGACGGCGTGCTGGCCGGCGCGGGCGGCGTGCTGGTCTTTCTGCCGCAGATCCTGATCCTGTTCTTCTTCATCCTGATCCTGGAAGAGAGCGGCTATCTGCCGCGCGCCGCCTTCCTGCTGGACCGGCTGATGGGCGGCGTGGGCCTGTCGGGCCGCAGCTTCATCCCCCTGCTGTCCAGCTTTGCCTGCGCCATCCCCGGCATCATGGCCACCCGCTCCATCGCCAACCCGCGCGACCGCCTGGTCACCATCCTGATCGCCCCGCTGATGACTTGCTCGGCACGGCTGCCGGTCTACGCCTTGCTGATCGGCGCCTTCATCCCGCAGCGCGAGGTCTGGGGCGGGTTGGAGCTGCAGGGCCTGGTGCTGTTCGGCCTCTACCTGGCCGGCATCGTCGGCGCCATGGCCGTGGCCTGGTGTGCCAAGAAGTTCAGCACAGGCCGCCAGGTGCGCCCGCTGATGATGGAGCTACCCAGCTACCACTGGCCCAGCCCGCGCAATGTGCTGATCGGCCTGCAGCAGCGCGCCACCATCTTCATCAAGCGGGTGGGCGGCATCATCCTGAGCCTGACCATCATCCTCTGGTTCCTGTCCACCTTCCCGGCCCCGCCCCCAGGCGCCACCGGCAGCCCCATCGAGTACAGCTTTGCCGGCACGCTGGGCCGCGGCCTGGCCATGATCTTCGAGCCCATAGGTTTCAACTGGCAGATCAGCCTGGCCCTGGTGCCCGGCCTGGCCGCCCGCGAGGTGGTGATCAGCGCCCTGGGCACGGTCTACGCCCTATCGGCCAGCGGCACGGACGCGGCCCAGGCCCTGAGCCCCATCATCGCCCAGACCTGGTCCCTGCCCACGGCCCTGTCCCTGCTGGCCTGGTTTGTGTTTGCCCCCCAGTGCATGGCCACCCTGGCCGCCGCCCGGCGCGAGACCGGCGGCCTGCGCTGGCCCCTGGTGATGGCCGCCTATCTCTTCGGCCTGGCCTATCTGGCCTCCTTCATCACCTACCGCGTCGCCGGCTGGCTATTGGTCTAGGTATATACGCCGAGCAGGCGAGGCCAATTCCGCGGGTTCGCCTCCCTACAATCAATTTCAAGGCCGCTGCCCCTCGGCGGCGGCCCACGAGTTTTGTTTCAGCGATCCCAGGAAAGAGATTCCCATGCAAGCACCCCGTCTGTTCGCCGCCCTGCTCCTGAGCTGTGCCGGCCAAGCCTTCGCCGCCGCACCCGCCTATCTGGTGGTGGACCACTCGACCGAAATCCTGATGAACCAGGCCAAGGCCCAGACCCTGTGGGACGCCGATCTTTCGCCCAAGCTGGCCAAGCTCTACCCGGTGAAGAAATGGGGTTTTGTGACCGAAGTCGAAGGTGGCTTTGACAACGACAAGAACTGCGTCATCACCGCCCGCACCATGATGATGCCGCGCAATGGCAAGACCCTGAGCTTCAAGCCCGCCAAGACCGCCACCACCTATGGCGTGCAAAGCGCCTCCTCGCTGGAACAATGCCAGGCCCTGGCCAAGACCAAGCTGAGCGAGTCGATCTCGGCCGTCCGCTCGGCGCTGCTGAAGAACTGATCTGAGGGGCTTTTGAAGCCCGGATTGGCGCCGTTTTTGCACACTATTTAAGGCGGCCGCCCGCCATGCCCGAGACTAGACTCGGCGCATGGAGCATCCGCTGAGCTTTCGCGTTCGTGTGCTTGAGGTGCTGCGTTCCAGCACCGTCTTCGGCGCTTTGCGGGAAGAAATCCTGCAGGCGCTGGCCGATGTCATGGAGCCGCGCCTGGTCCACGGCGGCGAGGCCGTGCTGCATGAGGGCGAACCTTCCGACAGCATCGTCTTCGTGATCAGCGGCGGCCTGCGGGTCTCCCGCCACGACCGCGACGGCCAACTGCTGCTTTACAACCAGATCCAGCCCGGCCAGAGCATTGGCGAGCTGGGCATGATTCTGTGCCAGCCGCGCGCCCAGGACGTTAGCGCCCTGCGCGACTCGCGCCTGGCCCTGCTGAGCCGCAAGTCCTATGAAGCCTTGCTGCCGCGCTTCCCGCTGGAGCTCAGCCAAGCCTTTTTGCAGGCCGTCTACGAGCGCATGCGCTACAACAGCGAAGCCGGCACCGAGCATCAGCGCCTGGCCCAGACCTTTACCCTGCTGCCCTTGCATGCCGACGCGGCAGCCACCGGCCTGGCCCAGGACCTGAGCCTGAGCTTTGCCCATCTGGGCCGCAGCGCCCATCTCAGCCTGTCCCCCCAGGGCCAGCAACTGCTCAATGGCGAGCCCTGCAGCAATCTGGACATGACGCGGCTGGAGGAGGAACACGAGTTCATCCTGTTCGAGACCAGCCACGAAGACCTGGCCTGGACCCGCTTCGCGCTGCGCCAGGCCGATCAAGTGGTCTTCCTGGCCTCGGCCCAGGCCTCGCCCCGGCCCGGCCCGCTGGAGGCCAGCCTCGGCCAGGAGGCCGGCTTCTCCCTCAAGCGCCAGCATCTGGTGCTGATGCACGCCGCCGATGCCGCCCAACCCAGCGCCCCCGCCCCCTGGCTGGCGGGGCGCTCGCTGGAGCGCGTCTACCCCCTGCGCCAGGGCCGCCGTGCCGACGCCCATCGACTGGCCCGTTACCTGACCGGCAGCGCCGTCGGCCTGGTGCTGGGCGGAGGCGGCGCACGCGGCTTCGCCCATCTGGGCATTGTGCGGGCCTTGAACGAAGCGCATATCCCCATCGACCTGATAGGCGGCAACAGCATGGGCGCCCTGATCGGCGCGCAGCTGGCCTGCGACCGCAGCCTGGCGCAGATCCTGCACGACACCCGTGCCTTTGCCACCGGCGGCGAACGCCCCACCCTGCCGCTGATCTCCCTGGTGGGCGGGCGCCGGGTGGAGCGCGATCTGCGCCGCATGTTTGGCGAGCGCGGCATCGAGACGCTGTGGCGCCCATTTTTCGCCGCCGCCTGCAATCTCAGCCTGGGCAAGACCACGGTGCTGGACCAGGGCCTGCTGTGGCGGGCCGTGCTGGCCAGCAATTCGCCGGCCGGCCTGTTCCCGCCGGTGCTGCAGGACGGCCATCTGCTGGTGGACGGCGCCATCCTGGAGAACGTGCCGGTGCAGGCCATGCGCATGCGCCTGGGTACACCGTTAGAGCGACGGCGCGGCAATGGCAGCATCATCGCCATCGATGTGGATGTGCGGGAGAAGCTCAGCGCCGACCCTGGGCTGGAGCGCCTGACGCTCAAGAGCACCTTGCGCCGCATGCTCTCGGCCGCGGCGCCGGCCTCGCCGGGCATTGCCGACATCCTCTACACCGCCGGCCATGTCGGCGGGCAGAGCCAGCGCTTTCGCACCATCTCCCAGGCCGACCATTATCTGGAGCCGCCGGTCGGTGATTTTTCACTGATGGCCTATGCCAAAGCGGCCGATATTGCCGAGGTCGGCTACCGCTACGCCATGGAAAAAATCGCTCAATGGGAGCAGCGAAAAGAATGGCCCTGAACTCGACGCTGAATGCCCGTGAGATGCCCGCAACAGCGAGCAACGATGGGGCCGCGCATGCCAAGCCGGCTGCCCTGGCCTGGGACGAGCGCTCGCAGGTGATGCCGCTGTCGCTGAGCCAGCGCGAGGTCTGGCTGGACCAACGCGCCTGGCCGGGCAGCAGCCATCTCAATATCGGCGGCGGCGCGTTTTTGCAGGGGCGGCTGGATCTGGCCCGCTTCCAGCAAGCCCTGCGCCTGCTGGTCGCCCGGCACGAAGCCCTGCGACTGGCGCCGCTGGCCGACGGCACCCAGCGCCTGCTGCCCTATTTCGAACCGCAGCTGGAAATTGTCGAGATCGCCCCGCCCGGAGCGGGCGAAGTCGCCGCCAAGCAGGCCATGCGCGCCTGGTGGAACAGCCGCATGCGCGAACCCTTTGTGCTGAATGGCCAGCCGCCCTGGCGCTTTGCCCTGCTGCGCTTTGACGAGCAGTTGCACGGCCTGACGATCCAATTCCATCATCTGGTGATGGACGGCTGGGGCACGACCCAGGTGATGGGCGCCTGGGCCGAGCTCTACCAAGGCCTGGGCCAGAGCCCGCAGGAGCGAGGCCGGACGGCGGCCGCCGAGCAACTGGACCTGCACCACCTGCTCGGCAGCTTGGGCGCCCAAGCCGCGCAAGAGAGCAGTTACCAGGCTTTTGTGCAGGAGTCCCGCGCCTACCAGGGCTCGGCCGCCTTCGAGCGCGATGCGGCCTTCTGGGCGCAGCAGGTGGGCGACTTGCCCAAGCCCCTGATCCAGGCCCGTGGCCACGCTGCGCAAGAGCCCGCCGGCAGCAAGACCTTGCCCGCCGCCCAGCTGATCACCCAAGCCCTGGCGCGCAAGGACTACGCGGCCCTCAAAGAGGCGGCGGCGAGCCTGGGCGCCACCTCTTTCAGCTGCTTCCTGGCCGCGCTGGCGCTTTATTTCGCGCGCACGCAGGAGCGCGACTCGGTCCTGATCGGCGTGCCCAGCCTGAACCGCGGCGGCCGCCGCTACCGCCAGACGCCGGGCATGTTTGTCGGCATCCTGGCCCTGCGCATCCAGGTGGACCGCCAGGTCAGCGCCGCCGAGCTGCTGGCCCAGATCCAGCTGCAGATGCAGGGCGCCCTGCGCCACCCCCGCTACCCTTTGAGCGAGCTGAGCCACCGCCTGCAGCTGATGCGGGAAGGCCGCGACAGCCTGCTGGACGTGCTGCTGTCCTTCGAGCGCCAGGACTATCAGCTGAGCTTCGGCGAGGCCCAGTTGCGGGAATCGCGCCAGCTCTTCTCCGGCCTGGCGCGCTACCCCCTGGCCGTCAGCATCTGCGAGTTCGACAGCGAGGCCGACCCGGAGATGGTGCTGGAGTCCAGCCGCCTGTGCTTTGGCGAGGCCGAGACCGCCATGCTGGGGCGCCGGCTCTGGCATCTGGCCCAAAACCTGGTCCAGCAGCCCCGGACCCTGCTCAAGGACATCGACCTGCTGCCGGCCGCGGAGCGCTGGGCCTTGCTGGATGGCCTGCACCAAGACCTCGCCCAGCTGGAAACGCCGCAACCCTATATCGATCTGTTCGAGCACCAGGCCGCCCTGCGCCCCGAGGCCTGCGCCCTGGTCTGGGACGAGGGGCAGATGACTTACTCCGCCCTGGCCCGGCGCGTCGAGGCCCTGGCCGGCCGCCTGCGCCTGCTGGGCGCGGCGCGCAACAAGGTGGTGGCGCTGGCGGTGGAACGTTCACCCGAAATGGTGGTGGCCTTGCTGGCCATTGCCCGCGCGGGCGCTGCCTTTTTGCCGCTGGACCCGCAAATGCCCCAGGCCCGCCTGGCCGGCATCTTGTTCGACAGCGAGGCCGTGGCCCTGCTGGTGGACGCCAGCATGCCGGCCGAGCTGCCCGGCCTGCACCCCCGCTGCCTGCGCCTGCCCAGCGTGCGCGAGCCGGTCGAGACCTTCGCCGCCCTCAGCCCCAGCCCGCCCTTGCCGCCGGGCGCGGGCAGCGAGGCCGGCAGCTCCTCGCTCTGGACCTGGGCCAAGGCCAGGCCCGAGGATCTGGCCTATGTGCTCTTCACCTCCGGCTCCACCGGCCGCCCCAAGGGCGTGATGATTGAGCACGGCACCTTGTCGCGCCGCCTGGCATGGCTGTCACGCGCCTGGGCCATCCATGCCGATGACCGCTCGGCCCAGGGCACCCAGCTGGGCTTCGACCCCTCGCTGATCGAGCTGCTGCTGCCCCTGACCCAGGGCGCCAGCATCGCCCTGCCGCCGCCCGGCCGCCTCCACCCCCAGCGCCTGGCCGAATTCATGCTGCGCCACGGCGCCACCTTCAGCGCCTTTGTGCCCAGCACCTTGACCGGCCTGCTGGCCGCCTGGCGCGGCAAGCAAGGCCTGAAGCTGCGGGTGGCCTGCTGCGGCGGCGAGGTCTTGCCGCCCGAGCTGGCCCAGCGCTTCGTCAGCGAAACCGGCGTGCAGCTCTACAACGTCTACGGGCCGACCGAGACCGCCATCTTCGCCACCGCCTGGCCCTGCGCGCGCGCGGCGGAGCAGCCGGCCGAGGCCGCCCTCGCCGACGCCCGCAGCCTGGGCCTGAGCGAGGGGCAAGAGGGCTTGATCCGCGGGGAGCTGAGCCAGGACCTGCCGATAGGCCGGCCCATCGACGACACCCGCATCTATGTGCTGGGCGCCGATCTGCAGCCCCAGCCCTTTGGCGTGGTGGGCGATATCTTCATCGGCGGCGAGGCCGTGGCGCGCGGCTATCTGGGCCAGCCGGAGCTGAGCGCCCAGGTCTTTTTGCCCGATCCCTTTGTGCCCGGTGGCCGCATCTACCGCAGCGGCGACCGCGGCTGGCTGGACACCCTGGGGCATCTGCATTTCTCCGGCCGCGACGATCGCCAGATCAAGCTGCGCGGCTACCGCATCGAGCTCGGCGATGTCGAGGCCGCCTGCCTGGCCCTGCCCGGCGTGCAGCAGGCGGTAGTCAAAAAGATCGAGAGCCAGGGCCGTGCCCTGCTGCATGCCTGGCTGGCGGCGGACGCGGGCCTGAGCGTGCCCGAGGTCCAGGCCGGCCTGCGCGCCCGGCTGCCGGACTATATGCGGCCCACCAGCTTCACGCTGATGGCCCAGCTGCCGCTGAGCGCCAATGGCAAGCTGGACCACGCCGCCCTGCCCGCGCCCCAGGCCGTCAGCGTCAGGCTGGCGCAGCGCGAGGCCAGCAGCAACCTGGAGCGCGAGCTGCAAAAGCAATGGCAGCTGGCCCTGCAGACGCCCGGCGGCGCGGCCTTGCCGGCCGTCGGCATCCACGATAATTTTTTCGATCTGGGCGGCGATTCACTCGCGGCGCTGAGCATTCTGGACGCGCTGGAGCAGCAGCTGGGCCGCCGCCTGCCCCTGCAACTGCTCACCGAGCACCCCACCATCGCCCAGCTGGCCGAGGCGCTGGGCACCCCCCAGGCCAGGCCGGGCATTCTGCGCTCCATGGGCTATAGCGCGGGCGCCGCCCCGCTCTTCCTGGCCTCCTCGGGCCATGGCGATGTGATGCGCTTGCAAAACCTCGCCCGGGCGCTGAAGGGCGACGCCAATCTCTTCATGCTGCAGGCCCCGCTGGACCCGGCGCCGGCCAGCATGCCGGAGTTCGCCAAGCTCTATGCCGACTGCATAGCCGCCCAGGGGGCTGAGCCGGGCTGGCTGGCCGGCTTCTCGGTGGGTGGCGTCAGCGCCCTCGCCACTGCGCTGGAGCTGCAGGCCCGCGGCCGCCCGCCGCGCGGCCTGATCCTGCTGGACACCATCCACCCCGACGCCCTATTCGGCGGCACCGCCTCCTGGCGCACGCTGGGCTGGCTGGTGCAGAAGCTGCATGTGCAGGAGCTCAGCATGAACGGCCGCCGCCTGGGCGCCATGTTCAGCGACCCCGGCCTGGTCAGCCAGGTGCTGGCCCTGCGCGGCTTCCGCTGCCCCAGCTACGAAGGCCCGGTGCTGCTGGTCAAGTCCTCGGGCCTGGCCAGCTGGAATCGCCTGCTCTTCCAACCCTGGCAGCGCAGCATGCCCAAGACCTTGCAAACGCGTGAAATCAGCGGGTTGCATGGCTCCATCTTCGAGCCCCAGCATGTCGACGAGCTGGCCGCCTGCCTGCGCGAATTCCTGCAGCAGGGCGGTGGCCCGCCGGGCCTGCCCGCCTGAACATGCCGGCCGACGACGATCAGCGCCGCCGCCTGCGGCGCCGCTTGCTGGCCCTGGCCCTGTGCCTGGGCTTGCTGCTCGCCCTGGCCCTGGCCTGGAGCGGCACGCCGCTGCGCCAAAGCCTGAACCCCGAGCTGCTGCTGCCGCGCCTGCAGGCCCTGGGCCAGGCCACGGGCCCGGCCTGGGCCGTGCTGGCCTTGGGCCTGGCGCTCTGCCTGGCCATCCCCCTGACCCTGCTGAGCCTGCTGGTGATCGCCGCCTTTGGCCCCTTGACCGGCTTTTTCTGCGCCATGGGCGGGGCCCTGCTGGGCGCCGCCCTCAGCCATGGCCTGGGCCAGATACTGGGCCACGAGGCCTTGTGCCGCATCGGCGGCCCGCGCATCAACCAGATCAGCCAGAGCCTGGGCCAGCGCGGCCTGCTGGCCGTCATCGCCCTGCGCCTGGTCCCCATCGCACCCTTTGCCGTGGTCAATCTGGTGGCCGGCGCCACCCATATCCGCCTGTGGCAGATGTTGCTGGGCACGGCCCTGGGCATGCTGCCCTCCACCCTGGTGATGGCCTTCTTCCTGAACGATTTGCTGCAGGCCCTGCAGCAGGCCAGCCCCTGGCTGTACGCCTTGCTAGGCCTGGGGGCCGGTCTGATCGCCCTGGCCGGCTGGCTGGCGCGGCGCTGGCTGCGCCAGCTACGTCAAGACGCCCGGACCTCGTAGACACAGCGACGCGCACCGGCCAGCACATGCTCGCTGCGCCTCAGCGCCACCTGCGGGCCCAGGCAGCGCTGGAACAAGGCCAGCTCCGAGCGGCAAAAGCCCTGGCATTCGCGCGCGGCCGCGCAGATGGGGCAATGGTCCTCGATCAGCAGCAAGACCTGGTTTGCGCCGCGGCCCTGCACCTCGACCCGGGCCATATAGCCCTCCTCCGCGCGCGCGGCGGCCAGGGCCTGGAGGCGGGTGAGCAGGCTGCGCTTGCCGGCCATGCGGGCGAGGTAGGTGGCCTCGCTGGCTTGCTCGCGTGCGGCGATCAGCTGCTCCAGGGCAGCGGGGCCCAGCAGCTCGGCGGTATGCCGTATCAAGGCCAGGGCCAGATCGGCGTGGCGGTCGGGAAAGCGCGCATGGCCGGCCTCGCTCAGGCGCCAGACCCGGGTGGGCCGGCCCACGCCGCGCGCCT
The DNA here is from genome assembly GCF_014204525.1 of Roseateles oligotrophus. Lineage (GTDB taxonomy): Bacteria > Pseudomonadota > Gammaproteobacteria > Burkholderiales > Burkholderiaceae_C > Paucibacter_A > Paucibacter_A oligotrophus_A. Next base: position 440,480 of record NZ_JACHLP010000004.1, on the reverse strand, counting down.
CGTCCTGGGCCTGCACCAGGCCTTGCAGGGCCAGCTCCTGCAGCTGCTTGTGGGCGCCCATGGGGGTGATGGCGCAAGCCGCCGCCAGGGTCGCGGCGGGCTGCGGGCCGCGGCTCTTGAGCTGGAACAGCAGCTGCTCGGCACGGCCCTTCATCGCTGGCCCTCCAGACGCGCCAGGCGCAGCAAGGCCAGGGCGGCCAGCACGCAGGTCAGGCCCCCCAGGCCCATGATCCAGCGGGTGGACAGGACCGCAATCGCGCCGCCGGCCAAGGCCACCAGCACATTGGCCATGCAGAACACGGTGGACAGCAAACCCATCACCCGGCCTTGACCGTAGGCGGCGAAACGCTCGGACACCCAGGCCGGCAGCACCGCGTTGTAGAGCGCCAGCGGCACACCCAGCGCCACGATGGCCAGCACGCCCTGGGCACCGGGCAGCCAGGCCAGCAGACTCAGGCCCAGGGCCGCGCACAGGGCCAGCAGCGCGGCCCGCCGCAGCGGCCGGGCGCTGGCCTTGAGCTTGCCGGCCACCACGCTGGCCAGGGTCATGGCCGCGCATTGCGCCGCCGTCACCCAGGCGATGCCGCGGCTGTCCAGGCCCAGGTTTTCCAGCATCCACAGCGGCGCAAACTCGTACAAGGCATTGATGCCTGCCGTGTAGGCCAGCTGCACCATGAAGAGCGCCAGCAAGGCCCGATCCTTGGCCAGCAGGCCCAGGGCCTGCTGCGACCACAAGGCTCGCCAGGACCAGGCCTGCCGCTCGCCCGGCCGCTGGCCCGGCACCCACAGCAGCAAGACCAGCAGGCAGGGCAGCATGGCCAGGCCCGCCAGCACAAAGGGCAGGGGCTCGCCCAGCGGCAGGGTCAGGCCGCCGACCAGGGGGCCTAGCAACCATCCCATGTACAAGCAGGCATTGAGCCAGGCGAAGCCACGGGTGCGGTCGATCTGCCCATGCATATCGGCCAGCAAGGCGCGGGCCACGGCCACATTGCTCTCGGTCAGGCCGGTGATGAAGCGGGCCAGCACAAAGAGCAGATAGGCCCGCTCCCCCAGGGCCAGCGCCGTGGCCAGATAGCCCAGCAAGGTGGCGCTGAGCGTCAGCGCCAGCACCGTGCGGCGGCCGTAGCGGTCCGACATCGGGCCGATGAACAGGCTGCCGATCAGAATGCCCAGGGGATTGGCCGCCAGCGCCACGCCCATCAAAAACTTGGGCTCCAGGCCGGCAAAGTGGGTGAAATCATCCACCGGCCCGCCCACAAAGATGGGCGCCAGGATGGGATAGGGCATGGCCACACCGGCCGTGCTCATCAAGGCCATGGCGCAGATGGCCAGCAAGACCCAGGTCGGGTGCTTGAGCTGCAAGGGGGTGGAACTGCCGTCCATGGGCTGCCTTCGCGTGATCGATGCGCGGCATGCTGCCACGGCCCGCCAAATAAACAAACTTTTTATTGATTAACTACGGGCGCCGCAGGTCTATTCACACCTCTTTATCCATGCCGCGTTCGCGGCACCCATGACGCATAAGAACAGGGTATTTCGGGCCGAGCGCCGGGCCGCTCCCAAGCCGGCCCGCCTGAGGCCGACAGCGGCTCAATGCCGCAGTCGGCCTCGTCCCCTCGGGGGACCGACCAGGCTCGCCCGCGTTCAGCAGGGCGAGACTGGGCGAGGGGCTCACCACCATCTCGGGGGCACAATGCGGGCCTGTCCAGCTGCCACCCCGCTCCATGCCATTCCGTCCTCTGCCCCTGCCCGCTGCCAGCAGCGCCACCGGCCGCCTGTGGCTGCAGTCCATGCCCGGCCGCCTGGAGTCCTGGGGCGCCTTTCTGGACGAGGCGCGGCTGCGCCAGCTGAGCCTGGTGGTCTGCCTCAACCCGCTGGAGGAGGTGGCCCAGCTCTCGCCCGGCTACCACAAGGCGATTGCCGAGGGCCGCCTGCCCTTTCGCTGGCAACACCTGCCCATGCGCGACTTCGGCCTGGGCGCCGACCCACAGGCCTTTCGCCAGGGCGTGGAGCAGATCTGCCACAGCCTGCAACTGGGCGACCAGGTCTTGCTGCACTGCGCCGCCGGCATAGGCCGCACCGGCACGGTGGCGGCCTGTGTGTTGAAGTCTCTGGGCCAGGACCGCGATGCCGCCCTGCAGGCCGTGCGGGCGGCCGGGGCCAGCCCGCAATCCGCCCTGCAGTCGGGCTGGGTGGACAGGTTCTGAATGCAAGGCCTGGCGCCGGTTTTCGTGGGCGACGACTTGCTGCTGGTCAACAAACCCGGCGGCCTCTTGTCGGTGCCCGGCCGCGGGCCGGACAAGCAGGATTGCGCCATCCACCGGGTGCAGCAGCACTACCCCGAGGCCTTGATCGTGCACCGCCTGGACCAGGCCACCTCGGGCCTGCTGCTGCTGGCGCGTGGCCCGGCCATGCAGCGCTGCTTGAGCCTCGCCTTTGCCGAGCGGCGGGTGCACAAAGGCTACGAAGCCCTGCTGCAAGGGCATTTGCCGATGAGCGGCGGCAGTGCCGAATGGCAGACGGTGGATCTACCCCTGCAGACCGACTGGCCCAATCGCCCGCGCCAGAAAATTGATTTTGAACATGGCAAGCCCTCGCAGACCCGCTACCGCCTGCTGGGCCACGAGGGCCCCAACAGCCGCGTGCTGCTGGAGCCGCTGACCGGCCGCACCCACCAGCTGCGCGTGCATATGCTGGCCCTGGGTCACCCCATCGTCGGCGACACGCTGTACAGCGGCCCGCAAGACCAGGCACCCGCCGCCGAGCTGCCGGGCCTGCGCATGTGCTTGCATGCCCGCAGCCTGCATTTGCCCGACTGGGGCCTGCAGATCGATTGCCCACCGGAGTTCTGAACCATGTCTGACGCAAGACCCGCCCATCCAGCGGCCCGCTTTTCACCCGCCGCCGAGCGCAACAAGCAGCCGATCGGCCAGGCCTTGCTGGGCCTGCTGCCGCCGCAAGGCCTGGCCCTGGAGATCGCCAGCGGCAGCGGCCAGCATGTGGCACATTTCGCCGCCCTGCTGCCGGGCTGGCAGTGGCTGGCCTCGGACCCGGAGGCCAGCGCCCTGGCCTCCATCCCCCACTGGTGGCCGCAAGGGCCCGCACCGCTGCAGTTGGACGTCAGCCAAGAGACCTGGCCTCTGCCGGCCAGCCATGCCCAGGTGGACGCCATCTTCTGCGCCAATATGCTGCATATCTCGGGGCCGGACAGCGCCCGCGGGCTGATGCGGGGCGCGGCCCGGCATGTGCGTGCTGGGGGCCACCTGCTCGTCTACGGCCCCTTCATCGTCGAGGGCCAGCCCACCGCGCCCAGCAATCTCGCTTTTGACGCCGATCTGCGTGCCCGCAACCCGGCCTGGGGCCTGCGCAGCCTGGGCCACATCGAATCCATTGCCGCCGAGCAAGACCTGCAGCTTGTGCAGCAGCTCGGCATGCCCGCCAACAATCTGCTGCTGGTGTTCCAGCGCCGCCCAGTTCCAGGAGCCCCCATATGAGCCCAGCCAAGCAACTCTTCATCATCACCGGCGCCTCGCGCGGCATGGGCGAGGCCATCGCCCGCCAGTTGCTGAACCCCGAGCATCTGGTGATAGGCATCTCGCGCCGGCGCAGCGCCGGCCTGGACGCCGCCGCCCAGGCCCTGGGCGCCGAGCTGCAGCAATGGGAGCTGGACCTGGCCGAGCCCCTGGCCGCCGCCCAGGCCCTGCAGCAATGGCTGGAGGCCCAGCCCCAGCCCCAGCACCGTTTCAGCCAGGCCTGCTTGATCAATAACGCCGGCGTGGTCACGGCCCCCGGCCCGGTGGAAGAAGCCTCGCTGGCCGAACTCTCCAACGCCTTGCGCGTGGGCTTGGAGGCCTGCTTGCTGCTCAGCAGCGCCTTTCTGCGCGGCACGGCCGGCCTGGGGCGGGCGCGGCGGGTGCTGAATATCTCCTCCGGCCTGGGCCGCCGCGCCATGGCCGGCGCCGCCCCCTACTGCGCGGCCAAGGCCGGCATGGACAATCTCTCCCGCGCCATGGCCCTGGACGAAGCGGCCAAGCCGGACGGTGCCGCCATCGTCTCCCTGGCGCCCGGCATCATCGACACCGAGATGCAGGTCCAGCTGCGCGGCGGCGACCCGGCCAAATTCCCCGACCAGGCCGTATTCGCCAACTTCAAGAACGCGGGCCTTCTCAGCAGCCCCGAGGACGCGGCGGCCAAGGTGCTCAAATTCCTGGCCCGGCCCGATTTCGGCAGCACCGTGCTGGCCGATGTGCGAGAGGCCTGAAGCACAGCGGCAGGGCGATGCGCGAACAAGCCCGACTTGAAATCGCTTACCCTGGCCCCACTTTTGCACCCAGGCCCTCGCGGCAATTCAGGAGATGTTTGTGAAACGTATGGTTCTGTCAGCTTTGATTGCCGTTTGCGCACTGGGCGTCGCCTCTTTCGATGCCCATGCCAAGCGCCTGGGCGGTGGCGGCTCCTCCGGCATGAAGCGGGCCACCCCGACGCAGCCGCACGAGGCCAGCAAGGGCGCGCCCGCCCAGCAGGCCGCGCCCCAGCAAGCCGCGCCCGCAGCCCCCATGGCCACCCCGCCCGCTGCCGCACCCAAGCGCAACTGGATGGGCCCGCTCGCCGGCCTGGCCGCCGGCTTGGGTATCGCCGCCCTGTTCAGCCACTTTGGCATGGGCGGCGCCCTGGCCAATATCGTGACCATGCTGTTGATCGGCTTCGCCGCCTTCATGCTGATCGGCTTCCTGATGCGCCGCTTTGCGGCCAACAAGGCCAAATCCCAAGGCATGCAGTTCGCCGGTGCCGGCGCACCCTTCCCGGCCAGCGGCCCGGCGCCCGCGCAGCCCCAGCCGGTGGCCGCCCCCAGCACGAATCTGTTCAACAGCCTGTCGCCCGCAGCAGCCGCGCCGCTGGCCGCGGGTAACGGCCCGGCCCTGCCTGTCAACGATGGCTTCGACACGGCCGGCTTTGAGCAACTGGCCAAGCGCGTTTTCATCCGCCTGCAAGCCGCCAACGATGCCGGTGACCAGAACGATCTGCGCCGCTTCACCACGCCCGAGATGTTCGGCGTCGTGCAGCAAGAACTGCTGGATCGCAAGGGTGCCGCGCAGCGCACCGATGTCTTGCAACTGGACGCACAAATCGTCGAGCGCGCGCAGGAAAACGGCCAACAGATCGTCAGCGTGCGCTTCTGGGGCCTGATCCGCGAGCAGAGCGAGGCGGCGGCCGAGAACTTCGACGAAGTCTGGCATCTGGTTCGCCCCCTGGACGAAAGCCGTGAATGGGCGATTGCCGGCATCCAAGCCCGCAGCTGAGACTAGCCGGGGATCCGCATCCCCGCGCACCAAAGCAAAGGCCCGCAATTGCGGGCCTTTTGTTTGGGGAAAAAGAAAGCCTGCGTCAGACGCTGCGGCCCGCACGGGCCACGGCCTCATAAGCCTTTACATCGGCCATGGCGCTGCGCGCCGGGGGTTGGTCGCCATCACGCTCCGGCTTGGGGATGGTGGGATGGGCGAAGTCGTAGGCCCGGGCCTCCAGCACGCTGACGCGGCCATCCTGGTTGGCATCGGCATCGGCATACTTCTTGACGCTGGTGGCAGCCGCCGGCTTGTCACTGGCCTGGCCAGACAGGCGCACGGCTTCCGAAGACAGCTGAACCACGGCGGAATCGCTGTCGCCGCTGCCCACGGGAGCCGATGCAGGGGCGGCACTGGCATCGCGCTTCTTGCTGAGATCCTCGGCCGTTGGACGCAGAGCAGCCAGGCCGGGGTCGGGAACTGATGAGGACGTCACTGATGAAATCATGGCAAACCTCCGCGAGGAAGACTTTGCAAGGCCGACTCAAGGCCAGCGCTGACGGTCGGCAGAGCTGACCCAGAGGTCGGATTGAGAGGGTTCTAAGCCCTCTATCGACCGGAACACCGCTAACTTTAGCCCTTAGCGCGCACGAATACCAAAGTCTGTGGCCTGCAAGCGCCTGCAGCAGGCCCGCAGCCGCAGCTCAACCCAGCAAATTGGCCAGGGTCAGCAAGGCCAGCAGCAACATCCACAGCACCACGGAGCGCCAAATCAGGCCCACCACGCTCTGCAAATGCCCTAGCTGAGGGGGCTGCCCCGGGGTGGAGCCATCGGCGCCGGTGGCGTCGGCATCCACGCCGGAATTGAAGGTCTTGCTGCGGTCGGGCGTCACGCCGGGCGCGGCCACCCCGCCCAGTTGCAGGCCCAGGGCACCGGCGGCCGAGGCCAGGATGATGCCCTCATTGGGATGCAGCCACAGCTTGGCGTCGCGCCGCCAGCCATTCACCGCTTCCTCGAAATTGCCCACGATGGTGAAGCCGGTGGCGGTCAGACGGGCGGGCAGATAGTCGATCCAGCCGAACAGACGGCGCGACAGCAGCATCAGGCGCTCATTGGTAGGCGCATCCAGGGTGCGGCTTTTGAAAGACCAGTAGCGGCTGGCGAACTCGGCCATGCGGTAGAGCACGGCGCCGGCCGGCCCCAGGCCCAGGGTCGACAAGACGATGAACCAGAAGAACACGCCGAACACATGGCGGTGGGCCGCCAGCAAAGAGTGCTCGATGGCATGGCGGACCAACTCGGTGCGCGGCAGCTCGCTGGCGTCCAGATGGCGCCACTCGGACAGCAGGCGGCGCGCCTCCAGATCATCGCCGCGCTCCAGCGCGTCGCGGATATCGGTGAAGTAATGGCTGAACTGGCGGAAGCCCAGGGTCAGATAGAGCACAGCCACATCCAGGATCAGGGCCAGGATGAGGCTGAAATGGCGCACGCTCAGATAGATCAGCGCCGTCAGCAGGGCCGGGCCCAGCACGGTGATGGCCCACACGACGGTGGAGTGATGTTCCCGTCCGGCGTCGAAGTTACGACCGGTCCAGCGGACCCAGCCGATCACGCTGCGATGAATGCCATTGCCATGGCGAAGAGGTTTCAGCTGCTCACACAGCAAGGCCAAAAGGACCGCGAAGAAGTTCATGGCCGGAGATGATAGCGGGCGCTGCGGCTCACGCCGAAAGGAAGCGGTAGAAGTTGCGCAATATCGCGGCCGTCGCGCCCCAAATAAAGTACTCCTGCAACGACGCTTGGCCTTGAGCAAGGCCTGCGGACGGCGCCCAGGGCATGGAAAGGAAGTGGCGCTCTCCGCCCTCGAAGACAAAGCGATGGCGCTGGTGATGCGCCGGGTCCATCAGAAAGGCCAGCGGCACTTCAAAGGCTTCGGCCACCTCGACGGCGTCCAGCCTCAGCTCAAAGCCGGGCCGCACCAGGGCCACCACCGGCGTGACCTGAAACGAGGTCACGGTGGCGTAGACCGGCAGCCGGCCTATCAGCTCGATATGCGAAGAAGCGAGGCCGATTTCCTCCACCGTTTCCCGCAGGGCCGCCGCCTCGGCCGAGCCGTCATCCGGCTCCACCCGCCCACCCGGAAAGCTGATCTGCCCCGCGTGCGAGCGCAGCTGAGCGCTGCGGCGGGTCAGCAGGACTTGCAAGCCCTGCTCGCGCATCACCAGCGGCATCAGCACGGCGGCATCGGCCGGCGAGCGATCGCTGAAACGACCACCGTCGCCTTGCAACTCTGGGGTCCAGATAGGTGGCGCGGCAAAACGCGCACGCAAGGCCTCGGGTGTCAGCGCCTGTGCGGGCACCTCGGGCAAGTGCGCGTCACGGCCCTGCACGGGCACGGCCTTGGGATCCAGAATGGGGACTCGAGACATCGGTGGAGGCTAAAAACGCGGGAGCCGCTTGAAATGAAAAAAACCGCCCGGAAGCCAAGCTTCGGGCGGTTTTTCTACAGGATGGATACGCGATCAAAAACCGCGGATCAACCCAATTTTTCCTTGATACGAGCCGACTTGCCCGAACGCTCACGCAGGTAGTACAGCTTGGCGCGGCGGACATCGCCACGGCGCTTGACTTCGATCGAAGCGATCAAAGGGCTGTACAGCTGGAAGGTACGTTCCACGCCTTCGCCGTTCGAAATCTTGCGAACGATGAAGCTGGAGTTCAGACCGCGATTGCGCTTGGCAATCACGACGCCTTCGAAAGCCTGCACGCGCTTGCGGGTGCCTTCGACGACGTTCACGCTCACGATGACGGTGTCACCAGGGGCGTAAGACGGGAATGTCTTGTTCAGACGAGCAATTTCTTCTTGCTCAAGGGTTTGGATCAAGTCCACAAAGTTCTCCTAGTGATCATGGTGGCGCCGAAACCTTGGGGCCCACATGAGAACCAAGGCGACAAAAAAATGGTTTTGAATCAAGCCCAAACCAGCAGCTTTTTCAAACCCGACTCGACCCACCAGAGGATCGGACAGCCCGCTAGTATAGCTTGACTTCCTGAATTCGCCTAGGCTTGCTTGGCTGCCGCCTGCAATTGCTGCAAAAAACGCTCATCGGCCTTGCTCAGCCGCCCTGCGGCGCGCGCCGCATGGATCAACTCGGGGCGGCGCTGCCAGGTGATTTCCAGCGAACGCTCGCGCCGCCAGCGGGCAATCTGGGCGTGATGGCCCGACATCAGCACCGCCGGCACGGGCAAGTCCTCGGTCTGGCCGGCCAAGCCACTCAGGATCTCGGGCCGGCTGTAGTGCGGGCAGTCCAGCAAGCCATCGGAGAAGCTGTCCTGCTGATGCGACTGGGCGTCGTTCAAGACGCCGTCCTGCAGGCGCGCCACCGCATCCAGCAAGGCCATGGCCGGCAATTCGCCGCCCGACAGCACAAAGTCGCCCAGGCTCAGCTCCAGCGTCACATGCCGGTCGAGAAAGCGCTGGTCCATGCCCTCGTAGCGGCCGCACAAGAGCACGGCACCCGGCCCTCGAGCCAGCTCCTGCATCAAGGCCTGGTCCATGCGGCGGCCGATGGGGCTGAAGTGGATAATGGCCGGCGGCGCATCGCCATCCGCCGCCGCAGCCAGGCGGGCCGTCTTGACGGCCGCCAGGGCGCGCTCCAGTGGCTCGACCAGCATCACCATGCCGGGGCCGCCGCCGAAGGGGCGGTCATCGACGCGGCGGTAGTTGTCGCTGGCGTAATCGCGCAGCTGCCACAGCCGCACATCGACCTGCCCGCTCTCGAAGGCACGGCGCGTAACGCCCTGGCTCAGCTGCGGGCCGAACAGTTCGGGGAATAAGGTGATGAGGTCGAAGCGCATGCGCGCTGGCCCGGGCTTAGAAGTCCAGGCCCCAGTCCACGGTGATCACGCGCTGCTCCAGATCCACATCGTCGACAAAGCGGGCAACGAAGGGAACGAGGCGCTCTTGATCGGGCTTCACCGGCGCCACCAGGCCCGGCGGGATGATGCGCAGCACGCTGTGCGGGCCCGCATCGATCAGGCCTTCGACCTGACCCAGGGTCTCGCCCTGGCGGTTGAGCACGGTCAGGCCGATCAGATCGACCCAGTAATACTCATCGGGATCCGCCGCCGGGAAGGCCGAGCGGGAGATGAAGATGCGGGCGCCGCGCAGGGCTTCGGCCGCATTGCGATCCGCGACATTCTGGGCATTGGCCACCAGGCCTTCGCCATGTTCGCGAATCGAGAGAATCTTCAGCAGGGCAGGCAGGGCCTTGCTGCCCTGAGGCAGGGCAGGCGCGGCCTGGCCGCCGATCTCGGGACGCTTGAGAAACCAGCGCCGCGAGGAAAACAGGGCCTGGGCATCGCTGGAATAGGCTTGCACCTTGAACCAGCCTTTGACGCCCCAGGCATCAAGAACACACCCCACCTCAATCGCATCTTCGGGCCAGGAGACCTCCTCGGAAGCCGAGGACGAAGGACGAGGATCAGCGGGGACTCTTGTCATTTGCGTTCAATCAAGCAGCGACAACGGCCTTCTTGGCCTGGGTCACCAGACGCTCGACGGTAGGCGACAGCTGAGCGCCGACACCCACCCAATAGTTGACGCGGTCAACAGCGACGCGCAGAGGCTCGGCAGCACCGGAAGCGACGGGGTTGTAGAAACCGACCTTCTCGATGAAGCGGCCGTCACGACGCTGCTGGCTGTTGGCCACGACGATGTTGTAGAAGGGGCGCTTCTTGGAGCCGCCGCGAGCCAGACGAATAACAACCATGATGAATCCTTAGATGAATTTTCTTGTCCACCGCACCAGGAGACACTCAGGGCGAGTAGATCGGGATGGCGACGGTTTTGATCGGTGCATCGGACCGCGCCCAAGCTCCTGCGGCGGTTTCCGCAAGACTTTTGGCATGATCCACCTGCGCCCCACTCAACCGAGCACCGTGGTTGGCCCTGTAGATACGCCGGACCGCACTGCCAAATCCAAATGGATCAAGTGAAACACTGGAATTCAGCAAGAACAATCTGACCAAGGCCAAAACCCAGCATTATAAACTCGGCTGAGCGGACCACAAAGAATATGAGCACACAAATTCCCAAGAATCTCCCCTCCCCGCCCTCCGTCCATGCTCAAGCCATCACGATCCGGCCCAGCACCGAGGCCGACTTGCCTGCCATCCAGGCCATTTACGCGGCGGCCGTGCTGCATGGCACCGGTACTTTTGAAACCGAGGCCCCCGAGCTGAGCGAAATGGCCCGCCGCCGCAAGGAGGTGCTGGACCGGCAATTGCCCTGGCTGGTAGCCGAAGTGGGCGGCCAGGTGCAGGGCTATGCCTATGCCAACTACTTCCGTCCGCGCCTGGCCTATCGCTTCTGCGTGGAAGACTCCATCTACCTGGCACCCGGCAACCAGGGCCGGGGCCTGGGCCGGCTGCTGCTGGCCGAGTTGATCGCCCGTTGCGAACAAGCCGGCGCACGCCAGATGCTGGCCGTCATCGGCGATTCGCAAAACCTGGGCTCGCTGGGCGTCCACAAGGCCCTGGGCTTCGAGCACAGCGGCGTGTTGAAGAGCGCGGGCTGGAAGTTTGGCCGCTGGCTGGACGTGGTGATGATGCAGCGCCCGCTGGGCCAGGGCGATCAGGCCACGCCGGAGCAAGGCGCATGAGCAGCAGCAGCGTCGCGAGCGCCCCGCTGAAGTCCAAGACCATCGCTACCTGGCTGGCCCTGAGCCTGGGTAGCCTGGGCCTGCACCGCCTCTACCTCTACGGTTTTTCGGACCGCCTGGCCTGGCTGCACCCCTGGCCGACCTTGCTGGGCCTGTACGGTGTGCAGCGCATGGGGGAGCTGGGGCAGGACGATAGAAGCGCCTGGCTGCTGATCCCTTTGCTAGGCCTGATGCTGGTCAACGCCATGATTTGCGGCATCGTCTACGGCCTGACTTCGGACGAGAAATGGGATGCCGTTCACAACGGCAGCCGCAGCTCCGGGCCCAGCGGCTGGGCCGCCATCATCGGCGTCGTGGCCTGCGTATTGATCGGCGGCACCTGCTTGATGAGCACCATCGCCTTCAGCGCCCAGCGCTATTTTGAAAGCCAGGTCGAGGCGGCGCAGGAGATCAGCCAGTAGCACCGCACCCGCCACCCGCGTCAGGCAAACAGCAAAAAGGGCAGCCTGCGCGGCTGCCCTTTTGTTTGCCCAAGACGCGGCGATACGCGACTCAGAACAAGACCAGGCTGAACCAGTAGAAAACACCCGCCACCAGGGCCGAGGCCGGGATGGTGAAGATCCAGGCCCAGACGATATTGCCCGCCACACCCCAGCGCACGGCCGAGGCGCGCTGCACCGAACCCACGCCGACGATGGCGCCGGTGATGGTGTGGGTGGTCGACACCGGAATGCCCAGGCCCGTGGCCAGGAACAAGGTGATGGCGCCGCCGGTTTCAGCGCAGAAGCCGCCCACCGGCTTGAGCTTGGTGATCTTCTGACCCATGGTGCGCACGATGCGCCAGCCACCGAACATGGTGCCCAGGCCGATGGCCAGGTAGCAGACCAGGATCACCCAGTCCGGCGGCGCGCTGGCCTGGGCCGAGAGATAGCCCGAGGCCACCAGCAGCATCCAGATCAGGCCTATGGTTTTTTGCGCGTCATTGCCGCCGTGACCCAGGCTGTAAAGGCCGGCCGAGACCAGTTGCAAGCGGCGGAACCAGTTGTCCACCCGGATGGGCGAGGCCCGCCGGCACAACCAAGCCACCACCACCATCATCAGCGAGCCCAGCAAAAAGCCCAGCAGCGGCGAGACGAAGATGAACAAAACCGTCTTCAGAATACCCGCCGCCTGCAGCGAACCAAAGCCGGCCTTGGCCACCACCGCGCCAACGATGCCGCCGATCAAGGCATGCGAAGAGCTGGACGGGATGCCATACCACCAGGTGATCACATTCCACACAATGGCGCCAATCAGGGCACCAAAAATCACATGGTGATCAACGATGCCCGGATCGACAATGCCCTTGCCAATGGTGGCCGCCACCTGCAGATGGAAGATGGCGATCGCCAGCACATTGAAGAAGGCGGCGAACAAAACCGCCTGCTGCGGCTTGAGCACGCCGGTGGAGACCACCGTGGCGATCGAGTTGGCCGCGTCGTGAAACCCATTCATGAAGTCGAAGCCCACGGCCAGAACGACCAGCAGGGCAACCACCCAAAACGCTATCTGCACCGATTCCATCGCGCAGAACTCAGGCGTTTTCGAGGACGATGCCCTCGATCAGATTGGCCACGTCTTCGCAACGGTCGGAGATGGACTCCAGCTGTTCGTAAATGGTCTTGAGCTTGATCAGCTCACGCACGTCTTCTTGCTCGCGGAACAGGCGCGACATGGCGGTACGCATGACGCGGTCGGCGTCGGACTCCAGGCGATCGATTTCCTCGCAGGTCTTGATCGCGGCCTCGCCCACTTCCGGGTTCTTCAGCTTGGGCAGCAGGGACACGGCATGCTGGACGCGCTCGCAGCAGCGCGCGCTCAACTCACCCAGGCTCAAGACCTCTTCGGGGATGGTGCGCACATCGTAGAGGGACAGGGTCTCGGTGGTGTCCTGCAGCAGGTCCAGGATGTCGTCCATCGCATTGATCAGGCCGTGGATCTGCTCGCGATCGATGGGCGTGATGAAGGTGCGGTGCAACATGCGATTGACCTCGGCGGTCACCCGGTCGGCCTGGTGCTCGGCCTTGTTGACCTCTTCCGCGTAACGCTCACGCAGCACCGGGTCGTTGTAGTTCTGGATCATCAGCATGAAGGCGCGCGCGCCTTCGGTGATCTGGGCACCATGCTCATTGAAGAGCTCGAAGAAATTGCCCTCACGGGGCAGCAATTTGGAAAAAAACACGCCGACTCCAATCGCGCGACTTACCGCACAAGCAGCAAGTTCGCATAAATATTCACACAAATTTCATCACTGTTTCATCAACAGCAGGCGCGCAAGTGTAGTGGGGCCGGCCATGCAAAGAAACTCAAACCCAGGGCAAAGCCCAGCCCAGCCCCTGAAATTGGCGCCTTCTTGAGGCAGGACACAACACTTGCCGGGTGGCGGCCGCCGCAGCGGCGCCGAAATCACGCTCAGCCCGAGCGGAAGATGAAGTAAACCGCCCCCATCAGGCACAGGCCGGCCCAGATGAAATCAGTCTTGAAGGGCTGGCCCATATAAAACATCGAGAAGGGCACGAACACCGCCAAGGTCAGCACCTCCTGGGTGATCTTGAGCTGAGCCAGGCTGATGCCGGCATTGAAGCCGATGCGGTTGGCCGGCACCTGCAGCAGGTACTCGAACAGGGCGATGCCCCAGCTCAGCAGCGCGGCGATCCACCAAGGCTTGGCGGCCAGATCCTTCAGATGGCTATACCAGGCCATGGTCATGAAGACATTGGACAGCAGCAAAAGCCCCACCGTCTGCCAGCCGGCCCAGCTACTGAACATGGTGTACCCCCTTCGCCATGGACGCAGCTCGCATCAGCCCGACGGCCACAAGGGCCCGAGGCGGCTGATGGCCTGGTCCTGCAAGGCGGGTAGATAGGCCGCCAAGCCGCCCAGGCCCGGCGCGCTCAGCCCGGGCTGCAATTCCAGCAAGGGCTGCAGCACAAAAGCGCGCCGATGCAGGCGTGGGTGCGGCAGGCTCAGGCGCGGCGTCTGCAGCGACAACTCGCCGAAAAGAAGCAGGTCCAGATCGAGGGTGCGGGGCGCATTGACATAGGGGCGCTCGCGCCCCTGCGCCAGCTCGATGGCTTGCAAGACATCCAGCAAGTCCAGCGGTGAGAGCTGGGTGCGCAACTGGGCCACGGCATTCAGAAAGTCCGGCCCGCCGGCATCCACCGGGGCGCTGCGGTAGGCGCTGGAGCAGGCCAGCAAATCCGTGCCCGGAAGAACCGCCAGCGCTTGCAAGGCCTGCTGCAGGCTTTGCCGCATATCGCCTAGATTGGCGCCCAGGCCGACAAAAGCGAGCGTGCCGCCCGCGGCTGACTCGGCCCGCATTCTCAGGATTCGGAAGGCGTACCCACCGGAGCTTCGGCCGCAGCAGCGCCCTTGCCTGCCGGCTTGCGGCGACGGCGGCGCTTCTTGGCGGGCGGCACGGTCTCCTCAGCCCAGGGCTGAGTCGAGCCGCCAGAGTCTTCTGAGTCCTCGGCCTCACCCTCAGCCTTGGCCGCCGGCTTGCGCGGCAGCTGATGCACCTTGCCACTGCTGCGGCGCTGCGATTTCTCGGCCTCGCGCACCTCATCGACCAGGGCGGCACGGTCCTCGTCCGAACCCAGGGCGAAGTCTTCCCACCAATCGGCCAGGGCCGGATCGATCTCGCCAGCGTCGGCACGCAGGCGCAGGAAGTCGAAGCCGGCACGGTAACGCGGCTGCTCCACCAAGGTGTAGACGCCGCTGCCCGTGCGGCGCTCGAAGCGCGGCTGCATCATCCAGATCTCGCGCATATCGGTGGCCAGCTTGCCGCGGCCGGAGATATCGCCGATGCGGGCATCGAACACAGCATCCACCGCCTGGCCCAGGGCCGGCACGGCCGGCTCGCCGGCATCGCGCAAACGGGTCCAGCGCTCCAGCACCTCGAACCACAGCATGCAGGCCAACATAAAGCTGGGCGAGACGCCGCGGCCTTCGGCGACGCGCAGATCGGTATCTTCAAAAGCCATGCGCACAAACTTGCCCCGCACGCCCTCGGCCAGCTCGCCCTTCTCGTTGAGCATGGCGTCCAGAATCGGGAACACGCCACGAGCCAGGCCTTGCTTGCGCAACTCCTCCAGGCTGGCCAGGGAATGGCCGGTCTGCAAGAGCTTGATCATCTCGTCGAACAGACGCGAGGCCGGCACATTGGCCAACAAAGGCGCGCAGGCCTTGATGGGCGCGCGCGTCTTGGGCTCCAGCTCGAAGCCCAGCTTGGCGGCAAAGCGCACGGCGCGCACGATGCGCACCGGGTCTTCGCGGTAGCGGGTATCGGGATCGCCAATCATGCGCAGCACGCGCTTCTTGGCATCGGCCAGGCCACCGTGATAGTCCACCACCAGCTGACGCTGCGGGTCGTAGTACAGGGCGTTGACGCTGAAGTCGCGGCGGGCGGCGTCTTCGATCTGGGGGCCCCAGACGTTGTCGCGCAGCACCCGGCCTTCGGCATCGACCACATGGCTCTTGCCGGCCAGTTCGGCCTTGGAGGTTTTCTCGTTACCGGCCACCTGCTCGGCACTCTCGTTCACCAGCAAGGCGCGGAAGGTGGACACCTCGATCACCTCGTGCTCGCGGCCACGGCCGTAAACCACGTGCACGATGCGGAAGCGCCGGCCGATGATGAAGGCGCGACGGAACAGGCTCTTGACCTCTTCCGGCGTGGCATTGGTGGCCACGTCAAAGTCCTTGGGCCGCATGCCCAGCAGCAGGTCACGCACCGCGCCGCCGACGATATAGGCCTCGAAGCCCGCATCGGCCAGCGTCTGCACCACGCGCACCGCGCGCTCGTCCAGCAGGCCGGGGTCGATGCCATGCTCGGCCACCTGCACCTCGACCCGCTTGCCCAGGGTGCTGGACGAGGTGGCTTTGGCCACGGCGCTGGGCTTGAAGGCCTTGACGACCTTGGCCGCCGAGGGCTTGCCCAGCAGCTTGTCTATGAATTTTTTGATCATGCGAACAATTTCAAGGTGGTCCAGCCGCGTGCCGACGCAATGTCGGCCAGGGCTGGCGTGGGATTGGTGGCCACGGGGTGGCTGACCAAGTCCAACAGAGGCAAATCATTCATGGAGTCGCTGTAGAAGTTCACGCGCTCGAATTCCTCCCATTGTCGCCCCAAGCCGGCCAGCCATTGCTGGACGCGCGTGATCTTGCCGGCCTGGTAGGACGGCACCCCCTCGATCGCCCCGGTATAGCCCCCCTGGGCATCGCGCTGCAGTTGGACGGCCAGCAAATGCTCGACCCCGAAAGCGGCGGCAATGGGCTCGGTCACGAACTCATTGGTGGCGGTCACGATGGCGACCAGATCGCCGGCCTGTTGGTGCCGCTCGACCAGGGCACGCGCCTGGGCCTGGATCTGCGGCAGCATCACCTCGGCCATGAAACGTTCGCGTGCGGCCAGCGCCTCGGCCAGGGGCCGGCTGCGCCACACCGAGGTGGCGAAGGCGATGTACTCGGCCAAGTCCAGGCGACCCGCCTGGTACTGGGCAAAGAAGTCGTCGTTGCGGGCGCGCCATTGCTCGCCGTCGGCCCAGCCTATGTCCACCATGAAGGCACCAAACGCATGATCCGAGTCATTCGGAATCAAGGTGCCGTCCAGGTCAAACAGGGTCAAATTCATGGATTCAGTCCTTCGTCGGCCAGCATCTGGCGCAGCAGGGGCACGGTGACCGCCCGCTTGGTTGACATGGCAAACTCGTCCAGCCTTGTGAGCAAAGCCATCAGGTGCTTGAGATCACGGGCGAAACGGGTCAGCAAATAATCGATCACATCATCGGCCACCAGAATGCCGCGGCGGCCGGCCTCCAGGCGCAGGGCCGAGCGCATATCCTGCTCGGACAGCGGCTGCAGCTCGAAGGTGATGCCCCAGCCCAGGCGGGTGCGCAGGTCCTCGCGTACCGGCAGGTCCACCGGCGGCGCGCTGCCGCTGGCCACAATCGTCAGGCCATCGCTGGCCGCCTCGACAAACAGGGCAAAGGCCGCATGCTGCTGGCCGGCGTCGAAACGCTCGCAGTCGTCCAGCAAGAGCAGGCTGGGTTGGGCGGGCAGATCCCAGGGCAAGGGCGTGTCGGCGCCATACCAGCCGACCTGCAGGCCCGCACCCTGCCAACTGCCGGCCAAGGCCTTGAGCACATGGGTCTTGCCGCTGCCGGACTGCCCCCACACAAAGATGGGTGGCACGGTCGCAGCAAAGGAAGCGCCCGGACGCAAGCTCCGCAACTCGGCCAGCACGGCCTCATTGGCGCCTGGCAGAAAGTTATCAAAGGTAAAGACCGGCTCGGGGCCGATGGCAAGCGGAATTTGCTTCAACTCAAAAAATCCTAAGCCGGCTAAAGGCTGCGAGGCGCTCGTTTTCGCGGGCTCGAAACTCAGCATTCCTGCTTGTTCAAATTCATCATCAAAAATATCAGAAAGCCAAGCGCGCGAAGCCTTGGCAGCGGCGGCGATTCTAGTGGGCAAAACCGGGCTGGACCGGGAAGGTCTGCAGCAAAGCACCGGTGTGAGCCTCAATGCAAGGGCGGCAGCCCTCTCTGGCGCAGCTGGGCCAGGCGCTGGCTCAAGCCCGCCTGATCGGGCGCCTGCGGCTGCTGACTCAGGTAGGCGCTGAGATCCTCGGCCGCAGCACGCCAATGCCCCAGAGCCTCCAGAACCAGGCCGCGGTCGCGCCGCTCGACCCAGGCCTCGGGCAGCAGCAACACCAATCGCTCCTGCACCGCCAGCAGACGCGGCCAATCCTCGTTGGAGCGGTAGATTTCCTTCAGATTGCGCAATATGCGCGCCAGGACTTCCCGCGCCGAGGCCGGCTGCAGGAACAAATCCACCGGCAGATCCACCTCCCCCAGCAGGCCCGAGCTCTGCCGGAAGGACTGCAAAAATTCATCCAATTTATTGCGCGAGAGCGACTCACAGGTGAAGGGATCCAGGATCACCTCGCCATTGCCCATCTGCAACTTGATCAGGAAGTGCCCGGGAAAGGCCAGGCCATGGGCGCGCAGACCCAGCTGCCCGGCAATCTCGATAAAGATCACCGCCAGGCTGACGGGGATGCCGCGACGGGTGGCCAGCACATGGTGGATGTAGCTATTGCCGCTCTCGTAGTAGTTGTTGACATTGCCCGCAAAGCCGAGTTCCTGATGGAAGTAGCGGGTCAACATCTGCAATTTGTGACGCGCCGAGGCATCGGGCGGCAGGCGCTCGCGCAGGCGCTGGGCCAGGCCATCCACCTCGGCCAGCACGGCCTGCACATCCAGCGCGGGGAATTCGTCCTGCGCGATGGAGGCCGCCGCTTCCAGCAGGTTCAGGCCGACGTCTTCGGCAACCAGATTGCCGAAATACTCCAGCGGCGTGGGCGGGTGCAGGCGCAGATGATTGGGCATGGTTTGAGTTTATTGAATCCGGCCAGGCCTGGCTTGCCGGCGCCAATTCAGTTTCAGCCGCGCCGCATGAACTGGCGCAGGCGCAGGCCAAACAGGGCCAGGACCGCAAAATAGACCAAGGCCGAAGCGCCCAGGCTGCCCGCCATGGCCAGGGCACGCCAGCCCTCATGTGCGCCCAGGGCAATCCAGTCCAGGCGCCAGGCCAGGTAGTACTGCAAACCGCCCATGGCCAAGCTGGCCACCAGCACCTTGAGCGCAAACAGCCACCACCCCGCCTCCGGCGTGTAACTGCCCAGCTTGCGCAGGCCGCGCAGCAGCCAGAAGGCGTTGACCAAGGCCCCCAGGCCGATGGACAGGGCCAGGCCCGCCACCCCGACCCAGGGTACCAGCACCAGATTGAAAAGCTGGGTCAGCAGCAGCACGCTGATGGCGATCTTCACCGGCGTGCGCGTGTCCTGCTTGGCATAAAAGCCCGGCGCGAGGACCTTGACGGCAAGCAGGCCGATCAGGCCCACACCCCAGCCCATCACGGCCTGTGCCGTGTGCGTTACATCCAGGGCCAAAAAGGCCTTGCGGTGATAGAGCACCGCCACCAGGGGCTCGGCAAACACCAGCAGGGCCACGGCGCAGGGCAGACCAAACATCATCACCATGCGCAGCCCCCAATCCAGCATGCCGGAGTACTGCTGCATATCGCCCTTGGCCTGCGCCGAAGACAGCTGTGGGGTCAGCACCGCGCCCAGGGCCACGCCCAGCAAGGCCATGGGGAATTCCATCAGGCGGTCGGCATAGTTCAGCCAGGAGGTGGCGCCCACGGCGATATGGCTGGAAATCTGCGTATTGATCACCAGGGACAGCTGGGCCACACCCACCCCCAACAAGGCCGGCCCCATCTTGCTGAGCACCGTACCCACCCCCGGATGGGCAAAAGCCACACGCAGCCGGGCAATGGACAGGCCGAACTTGGGCACCACGCCGATCCGCTTGAGAGCCGGCAACTGAATTCCCATCTGGAGCAGGCCGCCCAGCACCACGCCCAGCGCCATGGCATAAATGGCCGGATACCCCTGCTTGACCATCAGCGGCGACAACCAATACCCCGCGCCAATCACCGCCAAATTCAACAAGACCGGCGTGGCCGCGGGCACGAGAAAGCGCTGCCAGGTATTCAAGATACCGGCCGACAGCGCCACCAGGGACATGCAGCCAATATAGGGAAACAGCCAGCGCGTCATCACCACCGCAGCGTCACGCCCCTCGGCCGGCATGCCCGAACCCAGCAACCACACCAGCAAGGGCGCCCCCACCACCCCCAACACACAGGTGGCCAACAAGGCCCACAGCAGCACCGTGGCCACCGCGTCGATCAAGGCATGGGTGACCGCATCGCCCTCCTTCGCCCGGGTCGCCGCCAACAAGGGCACAAAGGCCTGCGAAAAAGCCCCCTCGGCAAACAGGCGGCGCAGCATATTGGGAATGCGGAAGGCCACCAAAAAGGCATCCGAATAGACGGAAGCGCCATACAAGGCGGCCACCATCTGCTCTCTTACCAAACCCGTGATGCGCGACGCCAGGGTCAACACGGAAATCAAGGACGCAGCGCGCAGCAGATTCATGGGCAGTATCGGATCGGCCACAAGCCGATATGAATGAATGGGGTGAATGCACAAACGCGAATTCGCTCGAATGG
Source organism: Roseateles oligotrophus (assembly GCF_014204525.1). Classification (GTDB taxonomy): domain Bacteria; phylum Pseudomonadota; class Gammaproteobacteria; order Burkholderiales; family Burkholderiaceae_C; genus Paucibacter_A; species Paucibacter_A oligotrophus_A. Next base: position 420,420 of record NZ_JACHLP010000004.1, on the reverse strand, counting down.
GAAGCCGAATTTCGCTGCCCGCCAAACCCTTGGGGAGAATATGCGCGGGGCGTCGCATTATGATGGCCGGACGAGTCACCGAAATGGGGTCGCTGGCGCTGCAATCAGCGCGTCACATTGAAACACCTCGAATTTGGTGCTACACTCGCGGTCTTTGCACCAACTGGGTAGAATCACAGCATGGCAACCTCTTCCAAAGTCAAGAAGACTGTCCGTTCGGCATCGGGCCTCAAGCGCGCTCGCCAGGACATCAAGCTCAACGCCGCCAACACGGCGCTGCGTTCTAAATTCCGCACGGTCATCAAGAACGTGCAAAAAGCCGTCGTCACCGGCGACAAGGCCAAGGCCGCTGAACTGTTCGTGATCGCTCAAAGCGTGATCGACTCGGTGGCCGACAAGGGCATCTTCCACAAGAACAAGGCAGCTCGCCACAAGAGCCGCCTGTCTGCGAAGATCAAGGCTCTGGCCGCCTAATAGCCCAGGTCTGGTGCAGAGACAAAAGGCCCGCTTCTGCGGGCCTTTTTCATGCCCCTGACCGAGTGCTTGAGCGGATCTTGCGGATTCGCTTCCTGGGCACCCTCCCCAAGCAGCAAGCCCCGAATTCTTCAGTGCAACTGGCCTGCCGACAGGCCGTGCATATCGCGCACCCGCAGCCACTCCCACACGGCCTGCGCCACCCAGGGCGGATCGTCCAGCGCCAGATCGTGCCCTGCCAGCGCATGCAGGCGCAGCGGCGCCCCCCAGGCCCGGCTGATGGCCTGCGAACAACGCCAATCCACCAGGCCATCGGCCTGGCTGCACAAAAGCAGGATAGGCACCGGCGGGCGCGCTTCGCTGGCCCGGTAACGCATGGCCGCCCACAGCTGGCGCGCCGTGTTGCGCAAGCCCACCGGATGGGCGCGCCGCAAATCCACCCAATGATCGAGCACCTCGGCCGGCCTTTGCTGCAGGCAGGTGGTCATCAGCAACACTTTTTGCTCGCGTTGGCGCGCACTCAGACGGCTCAGGCTGAGCAGGAAGAAGGTCAGGTAGTTGAGCGGCCGTAGGCGCCGGTAAAAAGGGCTGAAGGGCCTGAAGCTGGTATTGATCAAGACCCCGGCCACCACCTCGGACGGATAGCGCTGCACCCAATCGCTGGCCACCATGGCCCCCAAAGACATGGCGAGCAGATGCACCGACCCCTGCACGCCGCGCCGCCGCAACTCGTCGCGGCAAAATTCCACCATGCCGGAGACCTGCAGGGGGCTGGCCTTGCGGTGGAAGGTGCCGTTGCCCGGCAGATCCAGCAAGACCAGCTCGGCCCCCGGCTGTTGCTCGCGAATGCGCTGCAGCAGCACCTGGGGAAACACCCCCCAATGCCCGCTCTCGCGGGCCAGGCCGCGCAGCAAAACCCAAACAGCCTTGCCCCCAGCACTGGCAACCGGCACGGCTAATCCCTCGGCCTGAGCCACATCAGGCCCCGTCACGCCAAGGCCTCGGCCCGGTACCAGCGCGCCACGGCACGCCGCTCATGCTCGGCCCGCTGTGCCGGCGAGGGCAGCCAGCGAGGCATGGAAGCGGCGGCGCGCAGCACGAAGTCCAGCCAGGCCAAATGCCGGCGCAACACACGCTGCTGACGGTGGGCAATCAAGGGGTTGAACATGCCGTACCTGGAAAATATTTGCCTTGGATTCTTCTTGATCCACAACCAGGAGCCCATCTCCAAGGTCAGGGGCAGCAGCATTCTGCCCGGCTTGGCGCAGGCCTCGGCATAGAGGAAATCCCAGAGGTCGCCATGCGTTTGGTATTGCCGGCTTTGCGGCTCGAACACATAACGATGCTGGGCATGGGTCTGATCCAGGACTTCGCTAAAGGCATGCATCTCGGCCAGATGGGTGATGGGCTGCGCGGTGTGGGCAAAGGGAAACCAGATGCGGTCACGCAGGCCGAAGCCCGAGTGACAATCCACCGCCAAGGACAGCTGATGCGAGAGCAATTCCTCCCGCACGCAGTCGCACAAGGCCTGGCTTTCCTGCTCCATGGGCTCACCCGCCAGTCCGCGGAACCAGGGCAGGCGAGCGCTCAGCCTTTGCCCACCCAGCAAAAAAGGCACCGGGTGAGCCGACTCCACCGGCGCGTTGCGCATCAGATCCACGCCACGAGGATTGGCCCGGGTGCCTCGCCACAAGCCGCCCGGATTGACCAGGGGCATGAAGACGATGCGCACGGTCTCCAGCAGGCGGTGCAAGCTGCTGTCCCAGCGCAGGCGCGAAACCAGGCTGGCAAAAAATGCCTGCACCAGCTCCGCGCCGATGCGCTCAAGGCCATGAACTCCGCCGAAGAAGCCGACCGCCGGCAGCGCTGGATCCGGATTGCCCAGGGTCAGGGCCAGAACCGGAAACTCCACCTGACCGGCCCGCACATCACACAGATGGCGACGCTGCACATGGCTACCCGCCTGCTCGACCAGCAGGTCCAGGGATCGCAACTCGGGCAAAACGGCAGCATCTGATCCCACGTGCGGACCGCCTGGAGACGGATGAAGATTGAGTGGTCGCAAGCATAGCCAGCCCGCCCCCGTCTCACCAGCCCCGACATGGGTGGCATGGCCTCCGAATGAGGTGGCGAAGTCACAGCGTCACGGCATTGTCAAATCGGCGCGCTAGCCTGCAGCCTCCACGGTGCCGTGAGAACAGCGACGTCCACATTCAGCCGAGCCTGCCATGCACAAAAATCAAGCGCAAAGGGATGGGCGACCAAGCCGCCTCTGGACCGGCCTGGTCATTGCCTGGGCCTGGCTCGGCGGCCTGCGCGAGGCCTTGAATCTATGGCGGGCGGCGGCCCGGGAATCCTGAGGATCAGGCCGCGCCGCCCGGCTTGGGCCTCGCCTCGGGCAGCAAGCAAGCCTCGGCCACCTGCAGATTGTTGTCGCGCGCAAAGTTCATCACGAAGTCCCAGGCCATGGGCTCCAGCTTTTTCAGCTCTTCGTTGACGATGACGCATTTGACGCCGTTGATGACACGCGGCACGCACAGGGGCGAGTAGCCGATGTAGTCGCCGATGCCGCCGCGCACGCCACCGGGCCGGAAGCAGGACATGGCGCCAGCCAATCGTTCGGCCCAGTCGCTAGGGCGGAAGGTCCTGCCATCCGCGGTCACACCTTGGATGAAGACTTCGCGGGGTTTTTCAATCGGCTTCAGTGGCTGACTCATGGTGATGGCGGATGGGTTGCCGGTCCTGGCAAGAGACCCGGCCGCCGCAGGAAGAACTTTTGGGGACGACAGCCGTATTGTGCCTTGGATGTATCCCGCCCCCATCCACCTGGCGCCCAAAGCCCACGGACAAAAACCAAATCTTGTCACTTTGCCCCCGCAAAATCGCGCCAGCAGCGGCCAGGCCATGCCGCGCCTTAGAATCAAGTCGCATGGTCAGCCCTCCCCGGCGGCCATGCACAGGGCTTGATTCCCAAGCCCTGTTTTTTTTAGCCCTAACGCTTTGATGGAGAGTTGATGAACGCGCCTGTTGTCGCCGTGCCCGCACCGTCCGAACCGCATGTGATGCAAACCTATGGCCGCCTGCCCATTGCCCTGTCGCATGGCCAAGGCTGCTGGGTCTGGGACGTGAATGGCCGACGATACCTGGACGGCCTGGGCGGCATCGCCGTCAACACCCTGGGCCATGCCCACCCGCGCCTGGTGCCGGCCCTGCAAGAGCAGGTGGCCCAGCTGATCCACACCAGCAACTACTACCACGTGCCCCTGCAGGAAGCGCTGGCAGCCAAGCTGTGTGAGCTGTCGGGCCTGAGCGTGGCCTTCTTCTGCAATAGCGGGCTGGAGGCCAATGAGGCGGCGCTGAAGATCGCGCGCAAATTCGGCCACGACCGCGGCAACGCTAACCCCGAGTTGCTGGTGTTCGACGGGGCCTTCCACGGCCGCTCCATCGCCACCCTGTCGGCCACCGCCAATCCCAAGATCCACGCCGGTTTCGGCCCTCTGGTGCCGGGCTTTGTGCGCGTGCCGCTGAACGATATCGCTGCGGTCGAGGCGGCGCTGAAGGCGCACCCGAATATCACCGGCATCTTCCTGGAAACCATCCAGGGCGAAGGCGGCGTGAACCCGGCCCGCATCGAGTTTCTGCAAGCCCTGCGCCGCGTCTGTGATCAGCATGACATCTTGCTGATGCTGGACGAGGTGCAGTGCGGTATCGGCCGCACCGGCAAATGGTTTGCCCACCAATGGGCCGGCATCCAGCCCGATGTGATGCCGCTGGCCAAGGGCCTGGGCTCGGGCGTGCCCATAGGCGCCGTGGTCTGCGGCCCGCGCGCGGCCAAGGTCATGCAGCCGGGCAATCACGGCACCACCTTCGGCGGCAACCCGCTGGCCATGCGGGCCGGCGTGGAGACGCTGAAGATCATGCTTGAGGACGATTTGCTGAACAACGCAGCCCAGGTCGGCGCGGTGTTGAAAACGGCCTTGCAAGAAGGCCTGAACGGCGTGGCCGGCGTGGTCGAGATCCGTGGCCAGGGCCTGATGCTGGGCATTGAGCTGGACCGCCCCTGCGGCGCCCTGCTGCTGCGCGCGGCCGAGGCCGGCCTGATGATCAGCGTCACCGCCGACCGCGTCGTGCGCCTGGTGCCGCCGCTGATTCTGAGTGCCGATGAAGCCCGCCAGATCGCCGCCCTGCTGGTGCCGGTGATCAAGGCCTTTCTGTCGGAGCCCAAGCCATGAAGCCCGGACCCGCCCTGATGCGCCACTATCTGCAGTTCAAGGACTTCCGCGCCGAGGAGTATGCGCATCTGTTCGAGCGTGCCGCCATCATCAAGCGCCGCTTCAAGAACTACGAGCGCTACCAGCCCCTTGCCGACCGCAGCCTGGCCATGATCTTCGAGAAGGCCAGCACCCGCACCCGAGTCAGCTTCGAGGCCGGCATGTACCAGATGGGCGGCTCGGTCGTGCACCTGACCACCGGCGACAGCCAGCTGGGCCGCTCCGAACCCATCGAGGACAGCGCCCGCGTGATCAGCCGCATGGTGGACATCGTGATGATCCGCACCTTCGAGCAGACCAAGATCGAGCGCTTTGCCGCCCACTCGCGGGTGCCGGTGATCAACGGCCTGACCAATGAGTTCCACCCCTGCCAGATCCTGGCCGATCTGTTCACCTTCATCGAGGCCCGCGGCATGAACCGCCGCGGCATCGTCGATGTGGACTGCCTGAAAGGCCGCGTCGTGGCCTGGGTCGGCGACGGCAACAATATGGCCAACACCTGGCTGCAGGCGGCGGAGATCCTGGGCTTCACCGTCCATGTCAGCACGCCCAGCGGCTACGAGGTGGATCCGGCCGTTGCCGGCATCCAGAACCGGGACTGCTACAAGGTCTTCAAAAACCCCCTGGACGCCTGCCGCGATGCCGATCTGGTCACCACCGATGTGTGGACCAGCATGGGTTATGAGGCCGAAAACGACCAGCGCCGTGCCGCTTTTGCCGACTGGTGCGTGGATGCCGAGATGATGGGCGTGGCCAAGCCCGACGCCCTCTTCATGCACTGCCTGCCGGCGCACCGCGGCGAGGAGGTGACGGCCGAGGTCATCGACGGGCCGCAGTCGGTCGTCTGGGACGAGGCGGAGAATCGCATGCATGTGCAGAAGGCACTCATGGAGTACCTTTTGCTGGGCCGTATCGGCTGAAAGCCAAAAAGCCCGGGCGCCACAGCCCGGGCTTTTTTTCGCCCCGTCCTAGCGAAAACACTTCAGTCTGCAGTCAGCGATTCATGGCAAGCTGGCGCCATGAAGATTGCGCTGATTTCCGACCTGCACGCCAACCGCGAAGCCTTCAGCGCCGTGCTGGAGCATGCGCAAAACGCCCAGGTCGACGACTATGCCTTGCTGGGCGATTTCGTGGGCTATGGCGGCGACCCGAGCTGGGTGGTGGATCGGGTGCGCGAGCTGGTGGCCCAGGGTGCCGTGGCCGTGATGGGCAACCATGATCTGGCCACCGTCAAAGGCCAGGCGCCCAGCATGCGCGAGGAAGCCCGGGAAGCGGTGGCCTGGACCCATGGCCAGCTGCGCCCGGACCAGCTGGAATTCCTGGCCCAGCTGCCCCTGAGCGTCACCCAGCAAGACCGCTTGTTCGTGCATGCCAATGCCTTTGCCCCGGGGGGCTGGGAATACATCCAGGGGCGGCTGGAAGCCATGCGCAGCCTGCAAGCCACCGAATGCCGCTACACCTTTTGCGGCCATATGCATGAACCCATGCTCTACCACCTCTCGGGCACGGGCAAGGCCGGCGAGTTCACGCCCGCGGCGGGCACCGCCATCCCCTTGCTGCCGAATCGGCAATGGCTGGCGATCCCGGGCTCCTGCGGCCAGCCGCGCGACGGCAACCCCGCCGCCTGCTACGCCATCTTCGACAGCGAACGCAGCGAGCTGGCCTTTCAGCGCGTGCCCTACGACATCGAGAGCGCCGCCGCCCGCATCCGCGCCGCCGGCCTGCCCGAGCGCCTGGCCCAACGCCTGAGCGAGGGGCAATGAGCGCCGACAGCCAACTGCCCCCCATTCCCGCTCTGGAACCCGGCCTGGTGCTGGACGGCTTCCGCCTGATCGAGCGCCTGCACCAGGGCGGCATGGCCAATCTGTGGAGCGTGGTCCGGGTCGAGCCGCTGGCCGGCGAGGACTTCCCGCTGATGATGAAAGTGCCCCGCATCAAGGGCGGCGAGGACCCCGCCACCATCGTCGGCTTCGAGGTCGAGCAGATGCTGATGCCCGCCCTGAAAGGCCGCCATGTACCGCGCTTCGTGGCGCGCGGCGACTGGACCCGCCAGGCCTATATCGTGATGGAGCGCATCGAGGGCGAGTCCCTGCGCCCGCGCCTGGACGAGGCGCCGCTGCCATTGGACGAAGTCATCCAGATCGGCGTCCAGGTGGCCAATGCCTTGCAGGACCTGCATCGCCAGCATGTGGTGCATCTGGACATCAAGCCCAGCAACATCATGCTCAGACCTAAGGGCGAGGTGGTGCTGGTGGACTTCGGCCTGTCCCGCCACGACCACCTGCCCGATCTGCTGGAGGAAGAATTCTCCCTGCCCATGGGCACCGGCCCCTATATGTCGCCAGAGCAGGTGCAGTTTGTGCGCAAGGATCCGCGCAGCGACCTCTTCGCCCTGGGCGTGATGCTCTACCACCTGGCCACCGGCGAGCGCCCCTTCGGCCAACCCAACTCGGTGCGCGGCCTGCGCCGCCGCCTCTATATCGACCCGGTACCGCCGCGCGCCATCAAGCCAGACTTGCCACCCTGGTTCCAGGAAGTGGTGCTGCACTGCCTGGAGGTGAGCCCCGAACGCCGCTACCAAAGCGCCGCCCAACTGGCCCTGGACCTGCAACAGCCCGAGGGCGTGGTGCTGACCAAGCGGGCCGAACGCATGCACACCAGCAGCAGCATGAAGACGCTCAAGCGCTGGTTCTTCGCCCTGGGCGCCGAGCCCAGCATCCAGGCCAGCACCACCGTGCAGGTGGAGCGCAGCCCCATCATCATGGCCGCGGTGGACACCGAGAACGCCACCCCCGCCCTGCTGGAGCAACTGCGCGAGGTGGTGCGCCGCATCGTGCAGACCGAGCCCGGCGCCCGCCTGGCCTGCGTCAGCGTGATGAAGACGGCCCGCATCGGCATGGACGAGCTGACCGACAAGGAAGGCAAGAGCGTGCACGTCAAGCAGCTGATCGCCCTCAAGCACTGGGCCCGCCCCATCAGCAAGGCCTTGAATCTGGAGGACGGGCGGCTCACCTTCCATGTGCTGGAAGCCCCCGATGCGGCCAGCGCCCTCATCGACTTCGCCGCCAAGAACGGGGCCGACCACATCGTCATGGGCGCACGCGGCGCCTCGGCCCTGCGACGTTACCTGGGCAGCGTCTCGGCCCAGGTGGTGACGCAGTCGGAATGCAGCGTTACGGTGGTGCGGGAGTCGGCCGGCGCCAGCTAAAGCCCTCGCTCCGCCTTTCAAACTTCATTGCCCCCCTCAACCCGGGGGGATGGGCGATCCCAAGCCCTGACAGTCCTGCGCCCGGCCCGTCTGTAGCACTACAGACCGAGCCAACACCTCGCAGGTACAGCGTTGCCAGTGCTGCAACGAACTCCTGGTGGAAGCCGGCTTGGCCTTCCACGCTCAACAGGAGTCAACCATGAAGACTTGGATCTATTGCTGGCAACACTTGCTGCTGCCTATGCTGCTCGCACTCGTGATGAGCGGCTGCGGTGGTGGCGGCGAAGCCCCCCCTCTTGCAGCACCTCAAATCAATGCACAGCCAGCCGACCTGGAAGTATTGCCGGGCAGCCCTGCGCGCTTTGAAGTCACCGTGGCGCCGACGGAGGGCCTGCGCTACCAATGGGAACGCAGCACCGATTCCGGCGCCACATGGGTCGCCATCAACAGCGCCGAGAGCAACAGCCTCAGCCTGGCTTCTACGGACAGCGCCGACAACAGCAGCCTGTTTCGGGTCCGGGTTTCCAACGACGCCGGCCAATCGCTGAGCTCAGCCGCCAAGCTCACGGTCAAGCCACAACTGGTCTCACCCAGCATTGCCTCCCAGCCACAAGCCATGCGCGCCTTGCAGGGTCAAGCGGCCAGCTTTGCCATCACCGCCACCGGCACTGGCTTGAGCTATCGCTGGCAGTCCAGCCGCAACGGCAGCGATTGGAGCGATGTCGAGGGCGGCACAGGCCCTATCCTCGCCTTGAACTCTCTGAGTCTTGCGCAAGACCAGCTTCAGCTGCGCGTCATCGTGAGCAATGCGGCAGGTGCGGTGACCAGCGACGCCGCCTGGCTCACCGTACTGGCCCCGTCGGCACAAGCGCAGTTCATCCAGCAACCCGCCTCGACGGCGGTGGTGGCCCCCGCGCCGGCCAGCATGACGGTCAAAGTCAGCGGCAACCCGATGCCCAGCCTGCAATGGCAGCGCAGCAGCGACGGCGGCGCCAACTACAGCAATATCGACGGCGCCACGGAAGCCAGCTTCACCACCTCGGCCACCACGCTTGCCGACCACGGCACACGCTATCGCGTCATTGCCAGCAATACCGAGGGCATCAGCACCAGCGAGCCGGCCACGCTGACGGTCACGGCCGCGCTCAGTGCACCCAGCTGGACGCTGCAGCCGCAAGACCTCAACGCCACGGCGGGGCAGCAGATCACACTGCGCGCGGCCGCGGAGGGCAATCCAATACCAAGCCTGCAATGGCAGGTCAGCACCGACAACGGACTGAGCTTTGCCAACATCAATGGCGCCACCCAAAGCAGCTACAGCCTGAACGCCGGCGCCAACGATGACGGTCGACGCTTTCGCGTCACCGCCACGAATAGCTTGGGCAATAGCAACAGCCGTACCGCCCTGCTGCGAGTCAGTTCACCCACCAGCGCGCTGAGCGGCCGGGCCTGGACAGCGGGAAAAGCGCTGGACACGAGCAACTTGATGTTGACCGGTGTGGGCAGTGCGACGGCCATGGATGCGCAAGGGCGGGTGACGGTGCTCTATTCCAAGATGGTTCAGGACCGCATGGCACTGCATGCCCTTCGTTTGGAGCCAGGCAGCAAGGGCGGCGCGGCCATCTATGGCACCCCCGTGGTGCTGGACGCCGGCACACCCGGAGACTTCGCCACCAAGCTCCGGCTGGCTGTTTCGCCTGCCGGCAATGCCTTTGCAAGCTGGACGCACAAGGCCACCTGCAAGGACGCCAATGAAAAGCCGCCCTGTTTTGCAGTTAGCACCTCGCGCTTTCTGGTGAGCCGCGGGAACTGGGAAGCTGGGCAAATCGCCAACAACATCTCCGACATAGACGCACCCATGATCAATGACGCCGGCGACGTCGCGGCACGCATTGCGATCGTGGATCCCGCACAAGCCCTGGGGATGGGACTGGCCATTGGCTGGCGCGCCGCAGATCAGTCAAGCTTTAGCAGCAAGTCTTGGCCGATAGACATCAACGGCAGCTTCATCCCCATGGCCGTGACCCTGGACGCCGCGGGCCGCATCGCCGTCTTCGGCACACAGACTCAGCCGCTGAGCACAAACACAGACATCGCAGCCTTCCGGGGCAATGTTCGCAGCGGCCTTGGGGCCGTAGAGATCATCGATCAGCGCGGCGCCAAAGCCAGCTTCAACAAGGTTTGGTCCAATCCCAAAGGGCAAATTGTGCTGATGTGGAGCCAAGACAATGGCAGCCGCCCAAGCGTCTATCTCGCCAGCCTGGACAGTGCCGAGGGCAGTTGGACGGTGCATGACAGCGGGCAGACACCGCCCGCCACCGACGCCGTGATACCCGCATCTCTCAGCGACGACGGTGAGTTCAACTGGTACTTCTACGGCCGCTGTCAGGTACTGCGCCGAACCACCGCCGTCTGGGCTGAGCCCGCTGCCCTACCCGCTCAGATGTGCGGCAGCACCGGCATCCCAGGTTCCCCCGCACTCGCACCCAATGGTCACCTGCTCACACTGCATCCCACCGACGGCAGCTGGCTGAGCTACGACGCCCAACTCAGGCAGGTCATCAGCGCCAGACCCAGCGTCAGCACGGGACCCGGCTATTTGCTGGGCTTCCAAAAGCCCATGACGGTCTTGCCCGGCACCTTGCTGCTCTCCAACGCAGGCGTCGGTGCCTATGTCTCCATCAACACCTTTGACAGCCCTCCCAGCCAAAGCGCACCCAATGGCGATAGCCGAGGTGTCTTCTCCGCCTGGGCCTGGTATCTGCAATGAAGCTGCAAAGCAAGCAAAGAGGAAAGACCATGTCGAACCAAATCACGCCTTCATTTTCTAAACCATGCAATGCTCGCAGAGTCAGCCCAAGCCCACTCTTGATTGCCATAGCCATGGCTTTGAGCGCCTGCGTCAGCAACCCACCGGCGCCAAGTCAAAGCGCGACGCCCGCAACTGCGCCTTCTGCGGCACCGGGCCCGGCTGCTCGTGCCCTAGCCGTCGAACCTGCATGCGAACGGCTGCCGACGCTGTCCAACAAAGACCGTACCGAGCTCTGGGCCACGGTGGGCGCGGTGACTGGCGCGGTAATTGGCACCCAGTTTGCGGGGAATCACACCCACAACGCGGTGAAGGGTGCCTTGGGGGGCGCCCTGGTGGGTGCCCTGGCGGCCTCTGCGTTCAAGAACCAGATTGATGTCGAAGAGCAGGCCGATGGCTCGGTGCGCCTGAAAATTCCAGGCCAGCTGATGTTCAGCTCTGGCCAGGCGAATCTGAGTTCAGGCTTCCAATCCACCTTGAGTAGCGTCACCAGCACCCTCAAAAAGTATTGCGGGATCACGGTGCGGGTGGTTGGACACACCGACAGCGTAGGCACACTCAAGGCCAATCAGCTCTTGTCCGAGCAAAGGGCGCGGGCCGTCCAAACCTTCATGCAAGGTCAGGGCTACGAGTCAGGCCGCCTCAGCTTTGAGGGGCGCGGGCCGAATGAGCCCATTGCATCCAATGCCGATGAAATGGGGCGGCAGCAAAATCGGCGGGTAGAGATTTTTGCGCGCCCCCCTGCGGGTTGACCCATGAGCAGGCGGCAGCATTAGACTGCCGCCATGCCCGAACTCAAACGCAACCCCTGCATCAGCTGCGGCGCCTGCTGCGCCAGCTATACCGTGGACTTTGCCCGTCAGGAGCTGCAAAGCGAAGGCGGCTGCGTGCCCGACGGCCTGGCGGTGGAGCTGAACGACAGCCTGGCCCGCATGCGCGGCACCGACCACGCCCGCCCGCGCTGCGCCGCCCTGGTGGGGCGGGTCGGCGAACAGGCCTCCTGCGGCATTTACGAGTGGCGCCCGGCGCCCTGCCGGGAGTTCGGCCTGCGTGCCCCCATGGGCCTGGGCGACGAGGCCTGCAGCCGCGCGCGGGCCCGCCACGGCCTGCCACCCCTGAACTGACAAGCCAATACCGAGTCAACGCAGCCTGGAGCGCTGCTGGGCATTGAGCCAATCCAGCTTGGCCGAGTAAGTGGCGCGATCCTTATTGGTATTGCTATTGTCCAAAGCCAGCGCCATCTGCTTGCGGGCGCCGGCCAAGTCGCCCAGGCCGTAACTGGCCAGGGCCGCCCAGAAGTGGAACTCGGGCACATAGGCCGAGCGGGCGATCTCCTTGTCGAAGAAGTCCTTGGCCGCCTTGAAATCGGCCCCGTGCATGGCCAGGACGCCCAGGTCGAAATAGCGGTACGGCGGGTAAGGCTGCAGCTCCCTGAGCCTGGCCAGCATGGACTCGCTCTCGGCCGAGCGCCCCAGATCCTTGAGGATCAGGGCCAGATTGGAGATGGCTTGCACATTGGCCGGCTCCTGGGCCAGCACATAACGCAGCGGTGCCTCGGCCTCGGCCGCATGGCCGGCGCGGCGGTAGAGCACGGCCAGGGTGTTGTAGGCGGCCAGCAGCTTGGGCTCTTGCAGCAAGGCCTCGCGCGCCCACCAATAAGCCTCGTCCAGCTGGCCGGCCAGCAAGGTCTCGGCCGCGCGGTTGTTGAGGTACATGGCCAGGATGCTGCTCTCATCGATCACCCGGCTGCGCTGGAAGCGCCTGTCCTCGGGTGGCAGGAAGTCGACGGTCAGCAGCTCGGCCTCGCCGACCACATTGCGCTGATCCAACAGGCGCCGGCCCAGGCTCAGGTTCACATGGCCGCTGAGCACATACAAGCCCTCGCTACGGGTCCAGAACTCCTCGACATAAACGCTGTGGAAATTCAGCGGCAGCTCCAGATGCTTGGCAAATGCCGCCGTCATGATGACCAGGGACAGGCAATTGCCCTGGCGCGCCTCAAAGGCCTCGCTGGCATTGCGAGTCATGCTGGACTCGTACTCCAGGCGCAGCTCCTGCTTGTTGTAAAGCGCATCCAGCAAGCCCTGGCGCGCGCCCTTGCTGCGCAACTGGCCGAGGATGTCTTGCTCCACATACTTGAGCATCTGCGGGCTCAGGGCAAAGACCCGGCTCACATCGACCGGCTGCCTGGGCGGCTTGAACAAACCGTCATGCAGAAACGACTGCTGCACCGGCGCTTTCTGGGGCGGGGGCGCTGTGGCGCAGCCGGACAAAAGGCCCGCGCAAACACCGGCCAAGGCGAGCAAGAAAGAGGCAAGAAAAGCAGGCAAGGGTTTCATGGCCGCTCCTTGGAAATGCACTTGCAAACAAGCGCTTCGATCCTAGCCCAAACCCTTGTTTCCGACAGCATCGCGGCAGCCCTGCCGTTCAGTGCGCCACGAACATCCAGGCCCTGCGCGCAGGGCGCAATCAAGCCTCGCGATACACCAGCCGGAATCGCTCACAAGCCAGCAAAACATCTTCGCTGAAGGCCTGGCCGGTCTGCGCCGCCTCGCGTTCGAAATAGGCCGCATGCGCCGCGCGCCAATAGGCCAGGGAGCCATCGCCCTCGCCTTCCACGGCGGCAAACTCGGCATCCACATCGCCGAAGCGGCACACCTCCACCCGCAAGGTCTCGATGACGCACAACGGCTTGCCGCGCCCATCACAGACGATGCTCAAGTCCCCGGGCCGTGGCGGCCGCCCGCCGTCCATTTCATAGCCGGCGATGGAGCCCGCCGTGGCGCGCTTGATGCCGCGCAGCAGCAGATCGGCCAGCTCGTCGGCCAAGGCCTCGCTATCGCCAAAACTGAAGGCCTCGTAGAAGCGGGCCGGATCGTGTTCAGGACTCTGAGCCAGAAAACGCTGCCAGAACTCGGCAACAGGGGTTGGAAGCGCCATGCTTGTGCTCGCTGTTCAGCTTGAGGAAGATCCAAAAACAAGGGCCCGGTTTTAGCCGGGCCCTTGTTGATCCGCAAGCAATTACGAGCCATCAGCGGCTCAGGGCGGACGCTATGCGCCCGCCGCCACCGGCCCTCAGTCCTTCATCGCCAACACCCGGTTCGCCCGCAGAGCGATCAGGGTGCAGGCCGCGCCCGAAAGCAGGTAGAGGCTGACGGCACCCAGGCCGAAGCGGGCCGACAGGCCCAGGGCGACCAGGGGGGCGAAAGCCGCACCGATCAGCCAGGCCAGATCGGCCGTCAAGGCCGCCCCGGTGTAGCGCAAACGGGGCAGGAAGTTGGACGTAACGGCCCCGGCCGCCTGACCGTAGGACAGACCCAGCAGCACAAAGCCCAGCAGGATGAAGGTGTCCTGGCCCAGGGTGCCGCCATCCAGCAGCCAGGGCGCGCAGACGCTGAACAGGCCTATCAGCACGGCCAGGCTGCCCAGCAAGCGGCGGCGGCCGACACGGTCGGCCAGCAGGCCCGAGACCGGCATGGCGGCGGCGGCCAGCACGGCGCCGGCCATCTGCACGAGCAGGAACTGCCCAACCTCCTGCTGCGAATACAGCATGATCCAGGACAGGGGGAAGACCGTCACCAGATGGAAGAGCGCATAGCTGGCCAGGGCGGCAAAGGCACCGATGAAGATATTGCCCCCCTGGGTGCCGAGCAGCTCGCCGATATCGCAGGGCTCCAGCTCACGCGCCTCCAGCTCGCGCTCGTACTCATGCGTCAGCACCAGGCGCAGGCGGGCGAACAAGGCCACGACATTGATGGCGAAGGCGGCGAAGAAGGGGTAGCGCCAGGCCCAGGACAGGAAGTCGGCGCGCGAGACATCGCTCCAGAGGTAGGCAAACAGGCCGCTGGCGACCAGAAAGCCCAGCGGCGCGCCCAACTGACCCAGCATGGCGTACCAGCCGCGGCGATTCTCGGGCGCGTTCATGGCCAGCAGCGAGGGCAGGCCGTCCCAGGAGCCGCCCAGGGCCAGGCCCTGGCCGATGCGGCACAGGGCCAGCAGCGCGATGGCGCTGGCGCCGGCGCTGGCATAGCTGGGCAGCATGGCCATGCCGGCCGTCGAACTACCGAGTAAGAACAGCGCCAGGGTCAGCTTGGTGCTGCGGCCGAAACGCTTTTGCACCCACATGCCCAAGACCGTGCCCAGCGGCCGCACGACAAAGGCCAGGGCCAGCAGGGCGAAGGCGTAGAGCGTGCCCTGCAACTGGGAGGCGAAGGGGAAGAACACGGCCGGGAACACCAGCACGGAGGCAATGCCGAAGACGAAGAAGTCGAAGTACTCGGAAGCACGGCCGATGACGACGCCGACGGCGATATCGCCGGGCGCCACGGAGGGGTCTTCGTCGCGAAGGCTTGATCGGCCACCGGACGCAGAAAACGGGGCAGAAATGGAGTGCATCGCTGAGCTGTTCATGGCAATAAGTTGGTAGCTGAGATCCTGAGTTAGATCAAGGACTTAGGACAGGCCTTGGACAAAATGTCCAATCGTTGATCTGGGTCAATCAGGATACATTTCAGCCCGGCGCGCAACTGGCGTTTTCCCGCTAGTGCTGCAGCCCTGCCCTTCTGCTCCCTTCCTGGCGCGTATCGATGCATTCCATCTCCCCGCAAAAACAGCCCAACACACGCGAAAACCGCGCGCAAAGAGTCGCTCGACTCGGCTTGCTCGCCGCCACGCTCCCCCTGGCCGCCTGCAATATGGTGGTGATGAAACCCTCGGGTGATATCGCCCAGCAACAGGCTCAGCTCATCGTCACCTCCACGCTGCTGATGCTGCTGATCATCGTGCCGGTGATCTTCCTGACCTTCTTCTTCGCCTGGCGCTACCGCCAGGCCAATAAGTCGGCCACCTTCGCGCCCGAGTGGGACCACTCCACCAAGCTGGAGTTGCTGATCTGGGGCGCCCCGCTGATGATCATCATCGCCCTGGGTGCCATCACCTGGATCAGCACCCACAAGCTGGACCCCTATCGCCCGTTGGACCGCATCGCCGCCGGCAAGCCCATCCCCGAGGGCGTCAAGCCCCTGGTGGTGGAAGTGGTGGCGCTGGACTGGAAGTGGCTCTTCCTCTACCCCGAGCAAGGCATTGCGACGGTGAACGAGTTGGCCGCCCCGCTGGACCGCCCCATCCAGTTCAAGATCACGGCCTCCACGGTGATGAACTCCTTCTACATCCCCGCCCTGGCCGGCCAGATCTATGCCATGCCCGGCATGCAGACCGAGCTGAACGCGGTGATCAACAAGCCCGGCGTGTTTGACGGCTTCTCGGCCAACTACAGCGGCCATGGCTTCTCGCATATGCGCTTCAAGTTCCACGGCCTGAGCGACGCGGACTTCCAGGCCTGGGTGGCCAAGAACCAGGCCGGCGGCGCGGCCCTGAACCGCAGCGCCTATCTGCAGCTGGAGCAACCCAGCGAGCGCGTGCCGGTGCAGCGTTATGCCCAGGTAGACCCCGGCCTCTACCAGGCCATCCTGAACCGCTGCGTGGACAGCAACAAGATGTGCATGGGCCAGATGATGGCCATCGATGCGGCGGGCGGTCTGGGCAAGGGCAGCGTGGACGGCTTGTCCAAGCAGGCCTGGCGCGACGGCGAACGCAATGTGGTGGCCTCCATGTGCACCCCGCAGAACCTGGACCAGTACCTGCCCGCGGCCTCACGCACGGCACAGCGCTGAAGCCTTCAGACCCAAGCGAACACTGCACCAAAAGATTGAGCGGGCCGACAAACACTTGTCGGCCCGTCCGCATGTTTTACCGAGAGAAGCAAGATGCTTGACGCACCCGACCTCCAGAAGTTGATCTTTGGTCGCCTGAGCACGCAGGCGATCCCCCATGACCCCATCATTCTGGCGACCTTCGCCATGGTGGTGCTGGGCGGCCTCGCCCTGATGGGCGGCATGACCTATTACCGGGCCTGGGGCCCGCTGTGGCGCAACTGGCTGACCAGCATCGACCACAAAAAGATCGGCATCATGTACATCGTGCTGGCGCTGATCATGCTGCTGCGCGGCTTTGCCGACGCCATCATGATGCGCGCCCACCAGGCCATGGCCTTTGGCGACAACGCCGGCTTCCTGCCGCCGCACCACTACGACCAGATCTTCACCGCCCACGGCGTGATCATGATCTTCTTCGTGGCCATGCCTTTTGTGACCGGCTTCATGAACTATGTCGTGCCGCTGCAGATCGGCGCGCGCGATGTGGCCTTCCCCTTCCTGAACAACTTCAGCTTCTGGATGACGGCCAGCGGCGCCATCCTGATCATGGCCTCGCTCTTCATCGGTGAGTTCTCCACCACCGGCTGGCTGGCCTACCCGCCGCTGTCGGGCATTTTGCAAAGCCCGGGCGTGGGGGTGGACTACTACATCTGGGCCCTGCAGATCGCCGGGGTGGGCACGACGCTGTCGGGCATCAACCTGATCGCCACCATCGTCAAGATGCGCGCGCCCGGCATGACGCTGATGAAGATGCCCGTCTTCACCTGGACCTCGCTGTGCACCAATGTGCTGATCGTGGCCGCCTTCCCGGTGCTGACCGCCGTGCTGGTGCTGCTGTCGCTGGACCGCTATCTGGGCACCAACTTCTTCACCAATGATCTCGGCGGCAACGCCATGATGTATGTGAACCTGATCTGGATCTGGGGCCACCCCGAGGTCTACATCCTGATCCTGCCCGCCTTCGGCATCTTCTCGGAGGTGGTCTCCACCTTCAGCCGCAAGCGCCTGTTCGGCTACGCCTCCATGGTGTATGCGACGGTGGTCATCACCATCCTGTCCTACATCGTCTGGCTGCACCACTTCTTCACCATGGGCTCGGGCGCCAGCGTGAATGCCTTCTTCGGCATCACCACCATGATCATCTCCATCCCCACCGGGGCGAAGATCTTCAACTGGCTGTTCACCATGTACCGCGGCCGCATCAACTTCGATGTGCCCATGCTGTGGACCATGGGCTTTATGGTCACCTTCGTCATCGGTGGCATGACGGGCGTGCTGCTGGCCGTGCCGCCGGCCGACTTCGTGCTGCACAACAGCCTGTTCCTGATCGCCCACTTCCATAACGTCATCATCGGTGGTGTGGTGTTCGGCATGTTTGCCGGCATCACCTACTGGTTCCCCAAGGCCTTTGGCTACAAGCTGGACACCTTCTGGGGCAAGTGCTCGTTCTGGTTCTGGCTGATCGGCTTCTACCTGGCCTTCATGCCGCTGTACGCGCTGGGCCTGATGGGCGTGACCCGCCGCATGAGCCATTTCGATGACCCGTCCATCCAGATCTGGTTCCAGGTCGCGGCCCTGGGCGCCGGCCTGATCGGCATCGGCATCGCCTGCTTCCTGATCATGCTGGTGGTGAGCTTCCTGCGCCGCGAGCAGTTGCGCGACCACACGGGCGACCCCTGGGGTGGCCGCACGCTGGAGTGGTCGACCTCCTCGCCCCCGCCGGACTACAACTTCGCCTTCACCCCCGTGGTGCACGAGCTGGACGCCTGGCATGACATGAAGCAGCGCGGCGCCCAGCGCCCGACCAGCGGCTTCCTGTCCATCCACATGCCCAAGAACACCGCCGCCGGCGTGGTGCTGGCGGGCCTGAGCACGGTGGTCGGCTTCGCCCTGATCTGGCATATGTGGCTGATCGCCGGCCTGGCCTTCCTGGTGACCGTCATCGCCACCATCAAGCACAGCTTCAACTACAAGCGCGACTTCTACATCCCTGCGGACGAAGTCAAGCGCGTTGAAGACGCCCGCACCAAGGCCCTGGCGGCCCTGGCTTGAAGCGAGAGACAAAGAAGAGCAACGATGAACACTTCCTCTAGCACTCTTGGCGCCGGCAGCCCGCCGCGCTTTTTCGACACCGAGGGCAAGCACCACCCGCAGCAGGGCACGCTGCTGGGCTTCTGGCTCTATCTGATGAGCGACTGCCTCATCTTCGCCGTGCTGTTCGCCGTCTACGCGGTGCTGGGCCGCAGCTATGCGGCCGGCCCCTCGGGCGCCGATCTGTTCAGCCTGCCCCTGGTGGCGGCGGGCACGGCGGCGCTGCTGCTGTCCTCCATCACCTATGGCATGGCCATGATCGCCATGCAGCATGGCCGCCTGAAGGGCGTGCTGAGCTGGCTGGCCATCACCGGCCTGTTCGGCCTGGTCTTTCTGGGCCTGGAGCTGTATGAGTTCCATCACCTGATCCACGAGGGCGCGGGCCCGCAGCGCAGCGCCTTCCTATCGGCCTTCTTCGCTCTCGTCGGCACGCACGGTCTGCACGTTACTTTCGGCATCATCTGGCTGGTGGTGCTGATGGTGCAGGTCAAAAAGCTGGGCCTGACGCCCGAGAACAAGCGCCGCCTGATGTGCTTGTCGATGTTCTGGCACTTCCTGGACGTGGTCTGGATCGGTGTCTTCACCTTTGTTTATCTGATGGGAGTGCTGCCATGAGCGGGCACGCGCAAGACCTGGACCATGGCCACGACGGCCATGGTGAGCATGACGACAACGCCTACCACGCCACCGTGCGCGGTTATGTGATCGGCTTTCTGCTATCGCTGGTGCTGACGGCCATCCCCTTCTGGCTGGTGATGGACAAGGTGCTGCCTTCGTCGAGCAGCACGGCCCTGGTGATCCTGGGCTTTGCGGCCGTGCAGATCGTCGTGCACATGGTGTACTTCCTGCACATGAACACCAAGGTGGAAGGCGGCTGGTCCATGCTGGCCCTGATCTTCACCGTGGTCATGGTGGTGATCCTGCTGGCCGGTTCGATCTGGGTGATGTATCACCTGAACACCAATATGATGCCCAGCCACGACATGACGGAAGTGCGTACGGCGCCTTGAAGGCGAGGTGCTTATTCGCAAGTTCACCCTATGCCCAGGCCCAGCGGTGAGTTCACCCCGGCGCCTGCGGCGCTCTCGAGGCGACGCGCAGCGAGCCGAGTGGTTTTCGCATGTCCCGTTTTGCCTGGGCTGCGGCGCTTGGCTTTGGCGGGCGGCGCGAAGCGCCATCGTGAACTGACTCGCGCCCCTTGTCTGAACGGAGCGTAGCGCAGAGAGTTGGGCGCGGCCCGTCAAAGCCAAGTGCCGCAGCGGACCCCGCAGGGGCCAGGCATTCGGGTCGCCTTTTTTGCCTACTTTTTTGGCGAAGCAAAAAAGTAGGTCGCCCGCCGGGGCGAACTCCCGGCTGGGCCGTCGAACAAAGCATTAGGTAACGGTGCTAAGCGCCGGCGCGGCTGGCTGGCTCGCAAATTTGCTTGAATCTCACCGCATCAAGTTCAATCAAGTGCTTTAAAAGGTCCATGGAGCATGAAGCCCAACCCAGACACCACCGAGCCTAAGCACCAAGGGCCACGGTCCACCGCGCTGGTGGCCACCCTGCTCCTGCTGGCCGCGCTCTTGAGCGCCGGTCTGTGTGCCCTGGGCCTGTGGCAGCTGCAACGCCTGACCTGGAAAGAGGCCTTGATCGCCCACATCGCCCAAAGCCAGCAAGCCGCTCCCACCCCCCTGCCCGCCCGCAGCGCCTGGGCCGGCATCAGCAAAGAACAAGACGAATACCGCCGGGTGCAGCTGCGCGGCCAGTTCATCCACGAGAAACAAACCCTGGTGCGCGCCAGCACCGCGCTGGGCACCGGCTACTGGGTGATGACACCACTGCGCCTGGCCGATGGCGGCACGCTGCTGGTCAACCGCGGCTATGTAGGCAGCGGCCAGCTAACAGCCGAATCACGCGGCGAAGCGGCGCTGGGCCCGCCTGATCAGCTCGTCACCGGCCTCCTGCGCATCAGCGAGCCCGGCGGCAGCCTGCTGCAAAAGAACGAACCCGCCGCCCAACGCTGGTACTCGCGCGATGTGATCGCCATCGCCCAGGCCCAGGGCTTGCAGCAGCCGGTGGCGCCCTTCTTCATCGACGCCATCCAGCAGCCCGACTCGCCCCCCTGGCCGCGCGCCGGCCTGACCGTGCTGACGTTCAACAACAAGCATCTGGGCTATGCCCTGACCTGGTTCACCCTCGCCTTGATGGTGCTGGCGGCCGGCGCCTATCTGCTGTGGACCGAGCTGCGCTTGCGGCGGCAATTCCTGAGTTCCCAGCCAGGCGGCGACAATCCCGCTCCATGAGCGAATTGACCCACGGCCCCCTGCCCCTGCCGGAGGACGGCCCCCACGACAAGCCCGCCGAGCGCGGCTACACACCCGAAAACCTGGCCGGGCGGCGCAATCTGCAGCAGCTGATCCAGCTGCGCTGGCTGGCCGTGGCCGGCCAATTCGCCACCATCTTGACGACCGAGCTGGTACTGGACGTGCAGCTGCCCATGCGAGAGATGCTGGCCCTGCTGGCCGGCCTGGCCTTGTTCAATGCCGCCTGCCAGCTGCGCCTGCGCCAGACCCGCGGCGAGATCGGCAATGGCGAGCTCTTCGCCGGCCTGCTCGTCGATGTGGCCGTGCTGACGGCCCAGCTCTTCTTCAGCGGCGGCGCCGCCAACCCCTTCATCTTTCTCTACCTGCTGCAGATCGCGGTGGGCGCCGTGCTCTTGCGGCCCGGCTTCATCTGGGCCATGGTGACCCTGACCAGCTTGTGCTTCATCGCCCTGACGGTGTGGCAGCGTCCGCTCAATCTGCCTGCCATGGACGGCAGCCACCTCTCGGTCCACTACATCGGCGGGCTGCTGATCTGCTTCACCCTCAACGCGGCCTTGCTGGTGATCTTCATCCACCGCATCTCGGCCAATCTGCGCCAGCGCGACCACCGCCTGGCCGCGCTGCGCCAGCGCGCCGCCGAGGAAGAACACATCGTCCGCATGGGCCTGCTGGCCTCGGGCGCCGCCCATGAGCTGGGCACGCCGCTGGCCACGCTCTCGGTCATCCTGGGCGACTGGTCGCGCATGGCGCCCTTTGCCGCCGACCCCGAGCTGCGCGAGGAAATCGAGGAGATGCAGTTCCAGCTGCAGCGCTGCAAAACCATCGTCAGCGGCATCCTGATGTCGGCCGGCGAGTCGCGCGCCGAGGGTCTGACGCAGGTCTCCCTGCACCGCTTCCTGCACGAGCAGGTGAGGCATTGGCGGGCCAGCCGCAGCGGCCAGGTCCTCGACTACAGGCCGCAAGACGATTTGCCCGATCTGCCCATGGTCGCGGACACGGCCCTGCGCCAGATGCTGGACAATGTGCTGGACAACGCCGCCGAGGCCGCGCCCGAGAGCGCCATCACCCTGCATGCAAGCTGCGAAGACGAGCGCCTGATCCTGCGGGTGCAGGACAGCGGCCCCGGCTTCAGCCCCGAGATGCTGGCCAATTTCGGCAAGCCCTATCACTCCAGCAAGGGCCGGCCCGGCAGCGGCCTGGGCCTCTTTCTCTCGCTCAATGTGGCGCGCACCCTGGGCGGCCATATCGAGCCCGGCACGCGGCCGGAGGGCGGGGCCGAGGTCAAGATCAGCCTGCCGCTGGCGGCACTCAGCTGGAAAACCAAGCCATGAATGACGAACGCCTTTTGCTGGTCGTCGAAGACGACGACGCCTTTGCCCGCACCCTCACCCGCTCCTTCGAGCGGCGCGGCTACCGCGTGCTGCGCGCCGCCGATCTGGAACGCATGCAGGCCCTGCTGCGCGAGCACCGCCCCGGCTACGCCGTGGTGGACCTGAAGCTGGCCAGCGGCAGCTCGGGCCTGGCCTGCGTCGAGCAGCTGCATGCTTTTGACGCGCAGATGCTGATCGTCGTGCTAACCGGTTATGCCAGCATCGCCACCGCGGTGGAGGCCATCAAGCTGGGCGCCCGCCACTACCTGGCCAAGCCCGCCAATACCGACGACATCGAGGCCGCCTTCGCGCGCGCCCAGGGTGACGCCGAGGTCGAGCTGACCGAGCGCACCACCTCGATCAAGACCGTGGAGTGGGAACACATCCACGAAACCCTGGCCGCCACCGGCTTCAATATCTCCGAAGCCGCCCGCCGCCTGGGCCTGCACCGCCGCACGCTGGCGCGCAAGCTGGAGAAGCAGCGGGTCAAGTAGGCGGGCTGGCTGTCGCGCGGGTGGCAGACGCGCAAGGATGGCGGGCAATAATCGCCCACGAATCAGCGGCAACAAAGTCAGGCACTGCAAATGTTGGCGATCGCAAGCATTCTTCTCTTGCTCATGGGCATCGCGCATTCCTATCTGGGCGAGCGCTACCTCCTCATCAGGTTGTTCAAGCGGGACAATCTGCCCAAGCTGCTTGGAAGCAGGGCCTTCACCATCGGCACCTTGCGCTTTGTATGGCATTTGACGACCGTCGCCTGGGGCGCCTTGGCCTTGCTGATCCTCTCCGCCGGGCAGGGCAACATCGGCAAGGAGCAAGTCCTGACGGTCATCGGGTTTGCCGCCCTGGCGTCAGCCGCCTTCCCCCTCTACTTCACCCGCGGCAAGCATTTGTCCTGGCTCGTCTTCCTCGCTGTTGGCGCCCTCGTTCTCGCCTCCCGCAGCGGCCCATGATGAGTCACTCATATTTGCTGGCAAAGCAGCGCGTGGCAAACGGCGGCAAATGGCTCAAGGCCCGGCCGTAAAGATGCAGGTGGTAGCAGGACTCGCCCCGCACCCGCGTCGCATGGATGTCCTCGGCCTGCATCAGCAGGCAGGCCCCTGGCCCCACAGCCTCCTCTGCACCGACCTTGTGCAAGCGCCCGTCTGAATCACCTCTCAGGCGAAAGAGCTGGTTCAGCTCCACGCCACGCAGGCCCAGCAGCACGGCCCAGGTCTGATGGGTGTGTGGCGGGCTGCTGGTGCCGGCCCCGTCCGAGACCAGATAGAGCGAGGGCCCGCCGGCCGGGTCTACGGCCAGCTCGTACAGCAACTCCTGGCCGGCTTGGGCCGCAGGGTATCGAGAAGCCTCCAGCGCAAGCTGAGGCGCCGCAGTTCGCAGCAATTCAGCGACTTGCCCAAGCAGCGGCTTGCTCGGGGTCAGTTGGCCCTGCAGCAGGCCGGCAATCCCGCTCAGCAAAATCCCGGCCGCTGCTTGGCCGGAACTCAAACCAAGGGCTCCCGGCACTGCAGCACATTGCCCTCGGGGTCATGGCCATCGCAGGCGCGGAAGGCGCGCAGGCTGCCTTCGATCTGCCACTCCTTGCTGGCCGGCTTCAAGCCCCCACCCAGCGCGGCCGCAAGCCGGCGCGCGGTGGCGAGGCTGGCGACGCTGAAGAAGAGCTTGATGGCCTGCTCTTCCCGCAGGGTCGGCGGCACGCCGATGTGAATGGCCTCGGCATAAGGTTTGGGAATGGCGTGGATCACCAGCTGCAAATGCTCGGACTCCAACAGCACATGGCCAGGTGCGCGCTCCAGCTCCTGCAGGCCCAGCAGCTCTTGGTAGAAACGCGCCATGCAGGCCAGGTCTTTGGCAAAAATGACGGCGCCGGGTTTGAGGGCTGGGCTCATGGTCTGCTGAATCATTGCGATGGCTCATTCTGCCCGAGCTGGCGCCAGTACCTACCGGGCTTCAAACAACATCTGGCCTCCAGCCTGAGCGGCGTCAGCAAGCCTTGACAAGCCTTAGCCCGGCAGGCAGCCCGCCGCCATCAAGGCCTCGATCTGCGCCAGCGCGCCGGGCAACTGGGCCACGCCGTCCACAACGAAATGCGCTCCGCCGGCCAGCAGCTCGGCCCCGGCCTGCTCGCGCAGGCGCTGCTGCTCGGCCGCGGGCAGGGCCTGCCACTGGGCCTCGGACAGGCCCAGCATATTGCCCGTCACCGCCAGGCCCACCACCCAGCAGCCGATGGCGCGGCCTTCCTGCAGGCCGGGCACGGTGTCGTCCACCTTGACCACGCTGCTGGGCGGCCACACGCCCAGATCGCCCAAGGTCTTGACCATCATCAGCGGGCCAGGTCTTGCGCTGGCCATATCGCCGGCGCACACCAGGTTGTCGGGCACATAGCCCTGGGCCGCGGCCAGGGGCGCGAGCACCTCCATGATGGGCCGGTTATAGCCGGTGGTGGAGCCGATCTTGAGGCCACGCGCGCGCAAGGCCTGCACCACCTCCAGGGCGCCGGGGATCAGCGTCGCATGCTGCCGTACGCTCTCCCGGTTCATGGGGGTGAAGACCTCGTAGAGCTCGTCGCAATCGGCATCGCTGAAGACCCGGCCGTGTACCCGCGCCCATTCGGCGGCGATGCGGGCGTCCGTGCCCAGGGCATGGATGTGATCCCATTTGGCCAGGCCCATGGGCACGCGTGCCTCCTCGATGCTGATCGCCACGCCATAACGCGCAAAGAGTTGGACGAAGGCGCCCATGGGGGCCTGGCTGCCAAAGTCCAGCACGGTGCCGGCCCAGTCGAACACGACCGCTTGTAGTTGTTTGCTCATGCTTCTCTTGATCCAAAAAATTACCAGGCGGCGAACACTTCCTCGGCCAGGCCGAAGGCGGTGCTGGCGCCCGTGCCGCTGCTGACGGTCACGGCGCGGGTCTGGGCATCGGGGGCCTCCACCAGGCAGGGCTCGCTGGCCGAGGAGGGGTAGGTACCGACCCAGCGCTCTTCCACCCGCGCCTCGCGCAGCGGCAAGGCCTCGTGCAGATGGCGCAGGATCAGCTCGTCCACCGCCTCGGAAGCAAAGGGCGGCAGCACCGGGCCGTAGTGGTGCGAATCGCCCACCACCAGGGAGCCATCGGCGCTCTGCACCACGATCAGATGGATGCCATGGGCGAGGCTCTCGCCCTCCTCCGCCTGCAGGCGCTCGCGCAGGGCTTGCGCCTCGGGCAGCTCCGAGTAGCCCTCGTAGCGCACCAGGCTCAGCTCGCCCATCACCGAAGCCGGCAGCTTGAAGCCGGCCTGCGGCCGCACCCGCAGCATCTGCAGCTGGCACAGGCGCAGCTTGTGCGGCAGCCAGCGCTCGGCAAACAAGCCGTTCAGCTCGGCCCCGCCGCAGACCACCACCCGCTCGGCCTGGTAGCTGGCGCGCGAGCTCTGCACATGCGGGGCCTGCACCGCCAGCACGCTCTCGCCAAAGCGGAACTCCACCCCGTACCGCAGCGCCAGCCAGGTGGCCAGGCGCGGGATGGCGCTGCGCGACTCCACCCGCAGCTCATGCGGGCTGTAAAGCAGGGCACGCTGCGCCTCCAGGCGCAGGCTGGGGAAACGGGTCGCTGCCACCTCGGCGCTCAGCAGCTCGCAGCCCTGGCCCATCTCGCTGCGGGCAAAGGCGTCCACCACGGCCAGCGCCTCCTCGCGCCGCGCCGCCAGGCACAGGCCTTGGTGCAGGACCTCGATGCCGGCCTGCGGCGCCACGTCGGCCCAGACCTCGCGCGAGCGCCTGGCCCGCGCCCAGCTGGCGCCGGCTTTCTGGCCCGTCACCGTGACAAAGCCGAAGTTGCGGATGGAAGCGCCTATGCAGGCCGCGTCCCGCTCCAGCACCAGCACCTTCAAGCCTTGGCGGGCCGCCACCAGGGCATGGGCCAGGCCCACAATGCCCGCGCCCACCACCAATACATCGCATTTCATCGTCATCTCTTGGCTTCCACTCTCGTCCTACAAAATTCAGCGGGCCCGCCAGCGCTGGGTCTGCTTGATCAGCAAGCGCTCCAGCAGGGCCAGGACCAAACGCCCGCCGGCGGCGGTACCGAAGATCAACACCGCCATGGCGGCCGCGGGGCCGATATCGCCGGCGTCGTCCATGGCCAGCACGGCCACCGAGGCCAGGCTGGTCTCGGGTGAATACAGAAAGACCACGGCCGAAACGGTCGTCAGCGCATTGACGAAGAAATAACCCGCCACCTGCACCAACGTCGGCAGGCTGACCGGCAGATGCACCCGCAGCAAGGTCTTCCAAAAAGGCAGGCCCAGAGATTCGGCCACCAGCTCGTACTCGCGGTCCAGCTGGCGCAAGGCGCTCAGCTGGGTGATATGGGCCACCGAGAAGAAATGCGCCACCGTGCAGATCATCAACAAGCCCAGCGAGCCGTAGAGAAAGTGCAAGGGGTTCCAGGCCGCGTTGAAGAACAGGATGTAGCCCAGGCCCAGGGCCAGGCCCGGCACGGCCATGGGCAGGCTGGCCAGGGCATTGAGCACGCTGCGGGCGGCCGCCATCTGACGCGGCTTCTCGACCAGATAAGCCGTCAGAAAACTCAGGCCGGTGCCCAGCAGCGCCGTGCCCAGGGCCAGCTTGAGCGAGTTGTAATAACTGGCCCAACCCCCGCCGTCCATCAGATCGAACTGGTAGTTATTCAGGGACGGCGCCAGCTTGTAGGGCCAGAAGCTGGCCAGCGAGGCGAATACCGCCACGCCCAGCACCGCCAGCAGCAGAGTCGCGATCAGGCCGCAGTAGAGCAGCATGGCGCGGTCCAGCAGCGGGTAGGGCTGGGGCTGGTAGGGCACGGCACGCAGGCTCAGGCTGGCGCTCTGGGCGGCCCGCAGGCGCTGCTCCAGCCAGAAGGCCAGCAAGGCCGGCAGCAGCAGAAGCAGGGCCACGACGGCGCCCATCGGCAGCTTTTGTTGACCTATCACCTGCTTGTAGATATCGGTGGCCAGCACCTGCGTATTGCCGCCTATCACCTTGGGCACGCCAAAATCGGTGATCACCAGCACAAAGACCAGCACAAAGGAAATCACCAGACCGTAGCGGCTGGCCGGCAGGCTCACGCTGCGGAACACCCGCCAGCGGCTGGCGCCCAGGCTGGCGGCCGCCTCGTACAAGCGGCCATCGCTGGTGCCCAGGGCGGTCAGCAGAATCAGCAAGGCATGGGGAAAGGTCCAGAGCACCGAGCCGGTGACGATGCCGAAGGGCCCATAGACCGCCAGACCCGGCAGCCAGCTCTTCAACAAGCCCTGGTTGCCAAAGAGATAGATCAGGCTGATGGCCATCAGCAGCGAGGGCGCCAGCACCGGCACCAGGGCCACGGCGCGGAAAAAGCGCCGCCCCGGCATGCAGGTTTGGGTCAGGGCAAAGGCATAGCCATAGGCCAGGCCGACGCAGATCGCCGCGCTGAGCAGGGACAGCCACAGGCTGTTGAACAGCGAACGGCCCATATTGGGGCTGGCCAGATAAGCCCAGTGATTGGCCAGGCCGGAGAAATGCCCCTCGGCGTCCAGAAAACCCATGCCCAGCAAGGCCGCCACCGGCAGGGCGATGCCGATCAGCAAGGCCAGCAGGGCCAGGCCCAGCAGCAGGCCCAGCAAAGCCCGCTCGGCGGGCGGGCGCCTGGCGGGCAAGGCCGGGCGCGCAACAACAAGGGCAGGCATCACGGCGCTCATGCCGGGACCGCCTGGCTGAACACGGTGGCCGGTTCTGCCCGCATGGACAAGGGCTGGGCCAGCGCGTGCAAGGCCTCGCGCGGAATCTCCAGCAAGACCTGGGCCGGCCGCCCTGCCCCGCCCTGCAGCCAGGCCGGCAGCTGGGCGTCGCGCGCCGTGGGCAGTTCCGCCTCCAGCACATGCTCGGCGCCGAGGGCTTCGCAGCGCAGGCGGACCAGGGTGCAAGGCCCCAGGAACACCGTGTCCAGCACCTCGGCCGGCAAGCAATTGGGCTGCGCCTGGGCCGGGAAGGTGGAGGGCAGCGGCCGCAAGGCAATGGCCTCCGGCCGCAGGCCCAGCAGCACCGGGCTGCCGGTCTTGAAGCCATGCGTGTCGCAGGCCAGCTCCTGCGCGCCCACCCGCGCCCGCCCGCCGGCCACCACCAGGGCGGGCAGCAGATTCATCTTGCCGACAAAACCGGCCGCAAAAGGGCTGGCGGGCCGGGCGTACAGCGCTTGCGGGCTGCCCTGCTGCTCCACCTGGCCCTGGTGCATCAGCACGACCCGGTCCGACATGGACAAGGCCTCGTCCTGGTCATGCGTGACCATCAGCGTGGTGATGCCCAGCTGCTTTTGCAGGCGGCGGATCTCGCTGCGCAGGCCCGCCCGCACCTGGGCATCCAGGGCGGACAGGGGCTCGTCCAGCAGCAGCAGGCGCGGCCGCGGCGCCAGGGCCCGCGCCAGCGCCACGCGCTGCTGCTGGCCGCCGGACAGCTGGGCCGGGTATTTGTGCGCCTGCTCGGCCAGGCCGACCAGCGCCAACATCTCCAGCGCACGCGCCGCCCGCTCACGCCGGCCCAGGTCCTGCAGGCCATAGCTCACGTTCTGAGCCACCGTCAGATTGGGGAACAGGGCATAACTCTGGAACACCACGCCAAAACGGCGCTGCGAGGCCGGCTGGCGGGTGATGTCCTGGCCCTGCAGAAGGATGCTGCCGGTGTCCGGCGTCTCGATGCCGCAGAGTATGCGCAAGAGCGTGGTCTTGCCGCAGCCCGAGGGGCCCAGCAGGCTGATGAACTCGCCCGCTGCCACCGCCAGTTCGATGCCGCGCAGCACGGGCTGTGCGCCATAGCGCTTGCTGATGTGTTTGACCGACAGCATGATCTCACTCACTTCTTGGGCTCGGCCTTGCCTTCGTAACGACGCGCCCATTCGGTCAGGATGCGTTCGCGGTTGGCGGCGGCCCAGGCGAAGTCGTTCTTCACCAGCAGTTTTTCGATGTCGGCGGGCACGAATTCCAGGCGCTCCTGCACCTGCGGCAGGGCCAGCACGGCGAAGTTGCCGGCGTAGAGTTCATTGGCCTTGCGCGTCACGGCCCAGTCGGCCAGGGCGCGGGCGGCATCCTGCTTCTTGCTGGTCTTGAAGATGGCGGTCGCCTCCACATCCCAGCCCAGGCCTTCCTTGGGGAAGACGATGGCGATGGGCGCACCATCCTTCTTGGTCTTGTTGGCACGGTAGTCAAAGCTCAGGCCCACCGGGAACTCGCCCGCGCCGGCCTGGCGGCAGGGCTTGGAGCCGCTGTGGGTGTAGACGCCCATATTCTGGTGCAGGGCGTCCATAAAGGCCCAGCCCTTGGCCTCGCCCATGCCTTGCAGCCAGGCCGAAACCATCAGATAGCCGGTGCCACTGGACGCGGGGTGGGGCATGGTGATGGCGCCCTTGTAGGCCGGCAGGGTCAGGTCTTGCCAGGAGCTGGGCATGGGCAGCTTGCGCTTCTCGGCCTCCACCGTGTTGAAGCAGACGGCGGCGGACCACAGGTCCATGCCCACCCAGGTGGGCTGGGCGCGCGAGTCGCGCATATTGGCGCGCACCTGCTCCAGGCCCTTGGGTGCGTAGGGCTGCAACATGCCTTCCTTGTCCAGCAGCATCAGCGAGGTGGCGGCCAGGCCCCAGACGGCATCGGCCTGGGGATTGGCCTTCTCGGCCAGCAGGCGGGCGGTGATGATGCCGGTGCTGTCGCGCACGAACTTCAGCTCGATGGCGGGGTTGTCATGCTCGAAGGCGGCCTTGTAGGCCTTGATCTGATCGGCCTCCAGGGCCGAGTAGACCAGCAGCTCGGTCTTGCCCTGGGCCAGGGCGGCGCCGGCCAGCAGCGGCAGCAGGGTCGACAAGCCGACCAGGCGCAGGGATTGCAAGAGTTTCATCGTCATCGTCTTCACTCCGTTGGAGATGGGTTTTCGGGGCTTGGAGAATGGCGGCGAGGCCATTCGTGGGAGTACCTGGAAGTACCTGGAATAGGCGAAACTCTAGGGATGAGGGATGAAACGACCGCGTCAAATGACGCAAATTTGACAAAACAGGTATTGGGATCTTTCGGTCTCGCAGCCGGAGCCACACCATGCTGGTAACCCAGCTCAAATCCTTTTTCGTGGTGGCGCGCCTGGGCAGCGTGACCCTGGCGGCCAAACAGCTAGGCCTGAGCCAACCCACCGTCACCACCCAGATCCGCGCGCTGGAGGAGCTCTACGGGGTGGAGCTGTTCCACCGCAGCAGCGGCCGGCTCAATATCAGCGATGCGGGCGTGCGCCTGCTGCCCCTGGTGGACCAGTTGCTGCAGCAGGAGATCAATGTGGAGTTCGCCCTGCGCAATGCGGGCGAGCCGCAGCAGGGCAGCCTGCGCCTGGGGGCGACGGCGCCCTACTACATCCTGGACATCGTGCAGCGCTATCGCCAGCGCTTCCCGCTGGTGGACATCAGCATCGGCGCGGGCAACTCGCGCCAGATGATCGATGCCTTGCAGGAATACCGGGTCGACCTGGCCACCTCCTCGCATCTGGAGACCGACCCCCGCCTGCATCGCATCGAACTGGGCTCCGACCCCCTGGTGCTGGTGCTGCACCGCAACCACCCCCTGGCCCAGCAGGCGGCCGTGCCCCTGGCGGCCCTGGCCGAAGCCATGCTGCTGAGCCGCGAGCGCGGCTCCAAGACCCGCCAGCTGACCGAGGACATGCTGGCCGCCGCCGGCGTCCAGCCCCGCGCCAGCATGGAGATCGCCAGCCGCGAGGCCTTGCGCGAGGCGGTGATACGCCAGATGGGCGTCTGCGTCTTCGCCCGCAACGAGGTCAGCGAACACCCGGAGCTGCGCGCCCTGCCCTTTGTCGAGCCCACGCCGCTGGTGCCCGAGTATCTGTACTGCCTGAAGGACAGGCGGCGGGCCCGGCTGATCGAATCCTTTTTGGCCGAATGCCAGGTGAAATGAATCCGGGCCGGGCTTGCGCCACCTCAAAGGCCCGGGAAAAGCCGTAGAAAACGGCCGCCAGCGGGCCGGTTTTGAGCTGGGCTAAGCTGCATACTACGTGCACGCTAGCCCTCAAAGGAGACCTTGATGCCCAAGCTTGTTGCCGAGAAGATTGAACTGACCGGGCTGCTGGATCGCAGCGCCATGCTGAGCCTGCTGGAGCAGGCCGCGGCCGAAGCCATCCAGCGGGCCCAGCCCCTGGCCGTGCTGGCCCTGGATGTGGATCACTTCAAGGACTATCAAGACACCCAAGGCCTGCCCCAGGCCGAGGCCACCTTGCTCAAGCTGGCCACCCAATTGCAGGCCCAGCTGCCCGCTGGCGCCACCCTGGCCCATCTGGGCGCGGACGCCTTTGTGGTGCTGCTGCCGGGGCGCGATCTTGCCGCCGCGCTGGAACAAGCCGAGGCCCTGCGCCTGGCCGTGCAGGCCGACTTCGCGCCCCTGACCATCTCGCTGGGCGTTGCCGCCAGCCCCGAGGGCAGGAACTGGACGGCCCGTGCCCTGCTGGCCCTGGCCGACACCCGCATGACCTTCGCCAAAAAGCGCCTGCTGCCCCACCACAACCACAGCTGGGCCGGCACCCTGCCCTCGGACTGGTACGCCCGCCTGGACGTTCAACCAGGCTTCTGGCCCAGCATTTGAGCGGCTTGGCTGCAGGCCAGGGCCGGCCCCTGGCACTCAATTCTGGGGATGCCCTCCGGCAAAGCTTGGGGCTAGGCTGCCAAGCTCTTAGCCGCCACCCATGGAGTACCCAAATGCCACGATCCCTCCCCATCAAGCGCCTGACTCTTCTTGCTGCTGGCCTCGCGCTGGCTAGCCAGGCCGGCGCCGCCACGGTGCTGACCTTCCCCTCGGCCAATAGCTGCTCCGCGCAGATTGACGGCTATGGCGCCCTGCAAGCCTGCACCAACGGCTCGCACATCAACCAGGCGGTTGGCGACGCCGCCGGCATCGATGTGCAGTACACCGACGTCAACCAGAGCGCGCCCACCAGCCTGCTGTGGTGGGACGGCGGCTATAACCAGCTGCCCAGCGCCCTCTGGGCCAGCGGCGGCGACGCCTCATCCCATGCCCGCATCACTCTGCTGGCCCTGCCCGGCAGCAGCATCACCCTGGGCGGTTTCGACCTCGGCGCCTGGCCCAACACCAGCCGGGGCAGCAATCTGCATGTGTACGAAGTCGGCGGCCCGGACCTGTACAACGGCGCCGTCACCATAGGCCAGCAGCCCAGCAATTTGTCCACCCATTTCGGCTTTGCCGCGACCTCGAACAAGGGCTGGGTGATCGAATGGTGGAACTCCGCCTACAACGTGGGGCTGAACAATCTGAGCTACGAAGTCAGCGCCGTGCCCGAGCCGCAGAGCTGGTTGCTGCTGCTGGGCGGCCTGGGCCTGCTGGCGCGCCTGCGCCGGCGCGGCTGAGGGCCGTTCTGCCCATACACAGCAGCGAGCCGAAAAGCGGGGACAATCCCTCTTCCCCGCATTTTTCTCTCCTATTGAAGGCTCGCCTTGAAAAAGACTTATCAGCTGCGCGTCGAAGGCAAAAACCCCGACCGCCTCCTCGAAGCCATCAAGTTCGAGATCCGCAAATACATCAAGCGCGAACAAGGCAAGGCCCTGCCCAAGGGCTTTGACATCTGGGACTTTGACTGCCGCATCGGCGCCAGCGCGGCCGAGGCCCAGATCACCCACCCAGCCGAGATCAACCCCGCCATCGACGAGGTCCTCAAGACCGGCGCCACCGCCTTCTACATCGAACTGCTCGCCAAGCCCGCCCAGCGCAAGCCACGCCCTGCCCCCACCATCATCCCGCGCCATGGCAGCGCGGCCGACGATGCGGATGACGCGCTGGAAGACTGATCAATTCCTGGCTTGATTGATTGATTGATGGACCGGGGCGGCGGGAGCTGTCCGGCCGCCCCGTCCAATTCGGAGCATGAAATCAGCGCGCTGCATATGGGCTGCCCAGATCCCAGCGCGACTGCCAGTGCGCAAGGTAGCGACGCGAGACCTCCGGCATATCGCGGATCACCAGCACATTCTCTGAATTGACCGTCTCGGCCGATTCCGCGTAGTTGAACGAGCCCGTTTGGACCGTGGCGCCGTCCGCGATGATGGTCTTGTCGTGATGGATATGAAAGTGGCTATTGGTCCGAAGTTCCACCCCGTTGCGTGTGACGAAGTCCATCGCCGCTTTGCTGGCCTTGCCCTGGTTGCGCTTTTTGTCGACTACCACGCGCACAGTCACTCCGCGCTTCCGGGCCTCGACCAGGGCTTGCATGATGTCGGGCGCCTGGAAAGCATAGGCAAGCATCTGAATGCTCTGCTTCGCGCCGCCTATTGTTTCAAGCACCAACTCTTTCGCCGAGCCCTCAGGCGAGAACCCGACCTGCACCTTGGGTTCAGCAGAAAGGGCAAACGAAGCGCCGAGCAGGGCCGCCAGTACGGCCCATCGAATAAGTCTCACGTTTGAAGCCTTCTTGCGAGGATGGATGTGGGGCTCGCGCACCGTCTTCGACGGCGCGCCTAGCCAGGAACCTGCGCTGAGTTTTCTAAGCCTCTCGTTGGTCTCATTTGCCACCCCAGGTGCACTTTGTGAAACCGCTGACTTGAGTCATTCGTGCTTGCCGGGCGTAGGTACCGGCGGCCGATGTGTCTCCGATCAGAACAGAGAAGTCGGACAGTTCAGCGCTGGCATTTGCCTGCCAACAATCAGCCTTGGCAAGGCTCTGAGGTGGGGTGATCTTCACGGGCACCTGGGCTTCGTCCAACTTGATGCGACTGAAGTTCGCCTTGAAGAACTGCCCGGCTGTTTGAAGCACTTCTTTAGCTGGGCGGAACTCCAACTCGCCACCGTCGTTGGGCTCGAACCGGACGATGCCGGACGCTTGAAGCTTGCCAGTCACGCGCAAAGAGCCGTAGATGCTGGCTTGGTCCGCAGACACCGTGAAGGGAAGGCGACCAGCGGGGCGGCAGTCCAGCAGCGCCGCGTCGCCGCGGTTGGCAATCTTGGTATTGCCTCGGATCGACCGAATCTCAAAGCCCTGCGGAAGTGCCGCTGTCAGCCGAGAAGGTGTGACCTCGCAAGAGTCGCCCTGAGCACAGCTGATTCTGATGCAGTCTTGGGCGAGCGAAGCCTGCGCGGACGCCAGGAGGACGGCGGACGCGAGGAGATGCCGGTTCATGAGGCCTGACGAGGCTGGGCAATAACCCCTTTTTCGCATGGCATGCAGAACGAGTTGTTTGGCCGTGTGGCTAGTTTTTTCCATCGCAGAATTGACTTCGCCGTCTGTGTCTCGCGGTCCATTCTGACCGATTTTCGGCGTGATTTTGCGACGCCGGCCTCGGCATGAGCGTGCGCGAATTCCAGGGCTTCCTCGCCGATCAGCAGCGTCACCGACGCTGTGATGAACAAGGCCGCGGCCGACTACTCTGGCTCATACTTTGACTTCATTTCAAAGTACGCATGCTTGCAATGCTCATAGTAGGAGCGTTCATCGTTTGATCGCTCTTCGGCCTTCGTGCCGCTCTCGACAGGGTCGGCCTGATTCGTTTCCACGATCTCAAGCGTAAGTTTGTCGCCGAGCCGCAGAGAATTTTCCTCCAGCCAAACAAGGTGTTCGTCGTCGTTGCCTTTCTCTCGTGCAGTCAACCCACCTAGCCGAAACGTAAAGTCTGGTGGCTCGTCTTCGTCTCCTCTCAACGGGTGACTTGTCGGGCCGAGCTTTCCACACAGCGTGAGGATTGCAGAAAGAACGCTAAGGTCTGACGCACCGCCAGTAACTACCGGGCCGTCGTTGATTTGCACTCGCACCGCGTACATGCCGACTCTTGTCTCTGTAGTTCTATCGCTCATTGACTCAGCATAACGTTATATTTAAGCGCCCTATCGACTGCGCTCCTTTCATCGTGCGTGCTGCGTGGCACACGACGACCTGACCCCACCCCCTGCGAGCGTTTTCATGTGAGTACCCAGCTTGCTTGAAGGAGCAGAGGTCGAGGTCGAATCCTCGGTGGTCTTGGAACTCGTGCGGGACAGTGATTGCTCCGCATACGACTGCGAATTCATTGCGCTCGCGATGAAGCTCGACACCAAGCTGGTCACCACGGATAAAAAGCTCCTACGAGCATTTCCGAAGCGCGCTATTGCCCTTGCTGCGGGCTAGACAAGATGGCTAAACAATGCTGGCCCCGGCTTCGAGCAGGAGTTGCCTGAGAATTGAGCGGTGGCAACGCGCCTCAATTTCACAGTAACACCCGACTGAAAAATAAGAATTCTTTGACAGGGCGGCCAGCAACTCAATGGAGCGACTGGCATCGGGCGCCTTCATTTCGCGCCGAAAGCTTTTCTCAAATTCGCGCCACTGGGCATCTGTTTCAACCGCCTGGCCCAGCTTCATCGCTTCGACGCTTGAGGCCAGATTGGGATACCAAACGTCGTACCAATTGCCCGAGGCGAATTCGCTTTTTGCGACGCCGCGCGGGGGGCGACGAACCGTTCCAATGCGCGTGCCCTCGTCTGGCATGCGGCCGGAACCAAGTCTGACGATCCGTATAGCCATGCGTCTTCCTAATGAGCTAAGGAATGGAAAGGACTTCCCCACCCTGGGTCAGCCGCCTTGTGGCAAACGGCAACGGAGTGCCGCAACGGGCAGTAAGGCATCTCATCAACACACACGGAAGGGCTAGTCCGTGATGATTCGGATGTCGGCATCGATCTCGCCAAGAATTCTGTGCATTTATTGCTGACCGATCGATGCGGCCAGTTTGAGCCCCAAGGCCCCCATGATGCCCCCGGCAGCGCGATCAATCCATTTTTTGAACCGGAGATATGCGTTGCGTGGAGCTTCGGATGACAAGACGGTTGCAACGACGGCATACCAACCGGCCTCAACGAAAAACACCAGTGCGACAAGCAGCAGATTGAATTGAAGGCTCGGCGTGGCCGGCAGGAAGGCTGCAAATACGCTGGCATAGACGATGGCCGTTTTGGGGTTGCTGACTTGTGTTGCCAGGCCAAGCAATAAATAGCTTTTGCGTGGCTGAGCGCTTTCCGGCCCTGCCACGCTTGCTTCAAGCGAATGCGCCGCGCCACGCCAGATTCGCAAGCCCAGGTAGGCCAGGTAAAGACCGCCTGCGACCTTGAGCACGATATAGAGCGCCGGCACAGCCAGAAAGAGGGCATTTAAGCCGAGCAAGGAAGCGGCGGCAAAAAGCAATGCACCAAGCCCCATGCCCAGGGCCGCGCTCAAGCCCCTGCTCCTCCCGGACGATGCAGCGGTTCGGGCCACCATCACAAAGCTAGGCCCTGGGCTTGCTGCGCCGACACAGAGCGCGGCGCCGATGCCTATCAAGGCAGCAAATTCACTCATGGCTGACTCCCAAATTAGTGGGTGCTGGGTTGGTGATTAGGTCCATGGTGACTCCAAGCATGAGCGGTAGCGTCACCGCGCTGCGCACAGTGACGCGACGAGTTGTCCGTGAAAGCCGGCATCAGATGCAAGCTTGATTCGATCTACCGGCAGCGTGCGCGACTCTGCCAGCCTCCTTCCGACGGCGCCTCTTCCTTCGAACTCAGAACGTGAGCTTGGGGTCGCAGTCCTGGCATTGCAGTCCACAACATACTCTTGACGCGCCGAGCGGCGGCATGCCGCTGCGCTTGACGCAAGTACGGCGGCTAGGTACTCGGTGTGGACGACTGCCGTAGCCACACCTAGCTTCGCCTTCGAGGCGTATGTGCGAACGAACGCTAGGTTTCCGTTCCAATCCTTCAGCGGCTGGCTCCACTCGGAACCGATCAGAGCGAGAACGCGCGGAGCAAACTTCTCCGAGGGAATGCGCTCAGCCGCAACCGTCAGACCTGGCTTGTCCGCGGCGCTCGCGCTCTTGAGGGAGGTGGCCAAGCTGCTCGCGCAAATGTCCGCGACCTTGGACTCCTTGAAGTCGCTTGCGTAGATCAGATGCCAGCCATACTCTGATTTGACCGGTTCGGAGACTGTCTTTGGGGCAAGTGAGAACAGAGCCTGTTCGAACGACTTGACCATGGTCCCCTCTTGCACGGCTCCCAAGTCGCCGCCGGTAGTTGCCGAACCGGGATCTTTGCTCTCCGCTCTTGCGATCTTTTGGAACTGCTCGAAGAGCGCCGGACCGCTCAGTCCTGACAGACGTCGATGCACATCCTGGGCCGCCTGCTGCGAGCTGAACATGATGTGGTAAGTATGGGCCTCTCGCAGAGTGTCGTACTCATCCTTTTCACCCCAGGGCGTCATAGCCGAGACGTGACACATGGCGCTCGCGAGCAGCAGGGGAGTGAGGATGTGCTTGACGGACATGCTTGAATGGTGGCGGGCGCATCAAGTGACGCATAACGTGGAAATAACCGGCAACCGGGGTGCGGGGCACGGACGGAACCAACTAGCCATCGCTGCGCGGCCGCTTCGATTGGGGCGATTTATGAGAGAGGGACTTTCGTGCAAAGAGCAGTCGCTCAGCAAGGTCCGTAACGACCCATTCCTCAATGATGAGCGAGTTGCAGAAGCGGCTGACTACCATCTCGCGCCAGACGATCGGCAGACCTGTCGCCGGGAAGCCCTTGAACGCTCCCGTGTGTGTCGCATGCATAGTTCGCTGCCAACTCACGGTATCTGCTGACTCCATGAAGAACTGCACATCGACCGCCAAGTCAGGAAAGGCGCCGCGATACAGCTCGATGACTGATCGAATCAACTTCGATCCACCGCGCAAGTCTTGGTCCGTCGTGTGAACGACGTAGTCAGGGGCGAAGTACTTGCTGATCGCCTCGACTTGTCCGTCGCGGAAGAGCGCGGAAGTGGCGCTCAGGATCTGCTCTTTGGCAAGCTGATTCATGGCAGGTGGATGGCCTGTGATGCTTAGCGAGGCTGGACAATAACCCGTTTTCCGCATGGCACGCAGAACAAGTTGTTTGGCTTTGAACGCATGGCCGCGCTGCAAATCCTCGCGATCCCCCCGGGCATCGCTGTGGTTCGCGCCAAACCCAGGGGGTCTGGCCTTCGTCAAGCACAAAAGACCCTCAGGGTCTTTTGTATCCAGACTCAGCCGTGACAAGTCCGATTGACAGGCTTCTACGCGTCAACGGCTGAGGAAGCGCTGACCCGGCAGCGCCCTCAAAACGCCGCAATCCCCGTCATCGCCCGGCCCAGAATCAGCGCATGGATGTCGTGCGTGCCCTCGTAGGTGTTGACCACCTCCAGATTGACCAGATGGCGGGCGATGCCGAATTCGTCGCTGATGCCGTTGCCGCCCAGCATGTCGCGGGCCGTGCGGGCGATGTCCAGGCTCTTGCCGCAGCTATTGCGCTTCATGATGGAGGTGATCTCCACCGCGGCCGTGCCTTCGTCCTTCATGCGGCCCAGGCGCAGGCAGCCTTGCAGGCCCAGGGTGATTTCGGTCTGCATATCGGCCAGCTTTTTCTGCACCAATTGATTGGCGGCCAGGGGCTTGCCGAATTGCTTGCGGTCCAGCGTGTATTGGCGGGCGGTGTGCCAGCAGTCTTCGGCCGCACCCAAAGCGCCCCAGGCGATGCCGTAGCGAGCGCTGTTGAGGCAGGTGAAGGGACCCTTCAGGCCACGCACCTCGGGGAAGGCGTTTTCCTCGGGGCAGAAAACCTCGTCCATGACGATCTCGCCGGTGATGGAGGCGCGCAGGCCCACCTTGCCGTGGATGGCGGGGGCGCTCAGGCCCTTCCAGCCCTTCTCCAGCACAAAGCCGCGGATGGCGCCTTCGTCGTCCTTGGCCCAGACCACGAAGACATCGGCCACCGGGCTGTTGGTGATCCACATCTTGGCGCCGCTGAGGCTGTAACCGCCCGCCACCTTCTTGGCACGGGTGACCATGGAGCCGGGGTCGGAGCCGTGGTTGGGTTCGGTCAGGCCGAAGCAGCCTATCCACTCGCCCGTGGCCAGCTTGGGCAGATACTTTTGCTTGGTGGCTTCGTTGCCGAACTCGTTGATGGGCACCATCACCAGCGAGCTTTGCACGCTCATCATGGAGCGGTAGCCGGAGTCCACCCGCTCCACCTCACGGGCGATCAGGCCGTAGGCCACGTAGTTGAGGCCGGGGCCGCCGTACTCGGGGGCGATGGTGGGGCCCAGCAGGCCGATCTCGCCCATCTCGCGGAAGATGGCCAGGTCGGTGCGCTCGTGGCGGAAGGCCTCCAGCACACGCGGTGCCAGGCGCTCCTGGCAGTAGCTGGCGGCGGCGTCGCGCACCATGCGCTCATCGTCGCTGAGCTGCTCGTTCAAAAGCAGCGGATCGTCCCAATGGAAAGAAGCTTTATTGCTCATTTTTTGTCTCCTGATGGCTTTAGTAACTCAATGGTAATTCAGGCGGGGTCGGTCTCCGGCACGACGGCCGTGACCTCGATCTCCACCTTGGCGCGGTCCTCCATCAAGGCCAGAACCTGCACCGCCGTCATCGCGATCTGGTACTCGCTGCCCAGCACCTCGCGGTAGACGGCGCCCACCTCGCGGCCACGGGCCAGGTACTCGCGCTTGTCGGTCAGATACCAGGTCATGCGGGTCATGTGGCGGGGTTCGGCGCCGGCCTCGGCCAGCACGGCCTTGATATTGAGCAGGGTCTGGCGCACTTGGGCGATGAAGTCGTCGCTCTCGAACTGGCAGGCCGCGTTCCAGCCGATCTGGCCGGCCACAAACACATTGCGCCCGCTGGCCGCCACCCCGTTGGCATAGCCGCGC
Organism: Roseateles oligotrophus; assembly: GCF_014204525.1. GTDB lineage: Bacteria > Pseudomonadota > Gammaproteobacteria > Burkholderiales > Burkholderiaceae_C > Paucibacter_A > Paucibacter_A oligotrophus_A. Next base: position 380,472 of record NZ_JACHLP010000004.1, on the reverse strand, counting down.
GGCGCGGCCCAGCCGGGGGGCTGCAGGATCTGTTTGGAAGAAGAGTTACTGTTGTTTGTTGTCATGGGCTTGCACTCCTGCGGCGCACTGCTCCAGCGCGGCGCGTAAATCATCGGGAAAGGCTTGGGGCTTGTGCGTCTCCAGCGAGGTGCAGACCAGCACCTGCTCAAAGGCCACGCGCTGGCCGTCCTCCCCTTCAAAGGAAATATTCAGGGCCAAAGATGTACGGCCCAGCCTGGAGATGGCGACGCGCTGGCGCAGCACATCGCCCATGCGGCTGATGCGCTTGAAGTCGGCCACCAGGCGCACGCTGGGCAGGCCCACGCGGCGCGGGCCCAGCAGCTGTGCGTAGTCCACGCCCAGGCCCTGGCTGATCCAGTCTTCCACCAGGGCATTGAGCATCTCGAAATAGCGCGGGTAGAAGACGATGCCCGCCGGGTCGCAATGCCCGAAGCGCACCAGCTCTTGCCGCTCGAATACAAAGTCAGCTGCTGTCATTTTTAAACACCGAGATAGCGGAGCCAGAGCGCGTGGTCGGCGTCCAGGGCGGCGGAATCACCGGCCCAGACCATCTGGCCCCGCTCCAGAATGTGATGGCGGTCGGCCAGGCGGATCAGGCGTTTGACGTATTTGTCCACCACCAGAATCGTCTGCCCCGACTCACGCAAGACCTTCAGGCAGCGCCAGATTTCCTCGCGGATCAACGGGGCCAGGCCCTCGCTGGCCTCGTCCAGAATCAGCAGACGCGGATTGGTCACCAGGGCCCGGCCTATGGCCAGCATCTGCTGCTCACCGCCCGAAAGTTGATTGCCCATGTTTCCAGCCCGCTCGCGCAGGCGCGGGAACAGATCAAACACCCGCTCCACACCCCAGGGCTGTGGCGCGCCGCAGCGATTGGCCGCAAAGGCCTGCAGATGTTCACGCACCGAAAGGTTAGGAAACACCTGCCGCCCCTCGGGCACGATGGCCAGCCCCAGGCGCGCGATGCGGTCGGCCGGCCAGCCATTGACCACCTCGCCGCAAAAGCGGATCTGCCCGGCCTTGGGCTTCATCCAGCCGCTCAGGCAGCGCAGCGTCGTGCTCTTGCCCATGCCATTGCGGCCCAGCAAGGTCACCACCTCGCCGGCCTGGATGCTGAAGTCCAGGCCGAACAACACCTGGCTGCTGCCGTAAGAGGCTTGGAGCCCGGTCACTTCCAACAGCGCGCTCACAGCGCTGCCTCCATCGCTTCCTCATCCCCCAGATAGGCTTTCTTCACCTCGGGGTGGGCGCGGATCTCGTCCGGCGTGCCGCTGGCGATCACCCGCCCGAACACCAGGGTGGAGATGCGGTCGGCCAGGCGGAACACCGCGTCCATATCGTGCTCCACCAGCAGCAGGGTCACATCCTGCCGCAGCGATTGCAGCAGCAGCACCATGCGCTCCGATTCGTCCGGCCCCATGCCGGCCATGGGCTCGTCCAGCAGCAGCAGGCGCGGCCTGGCGGCCAGGGCCAGGCCCAGCTCCAGCTGCCGCTGTTCGCCGTGAGCCAACGAGCCCGCCTGCCGCTGCGCATGGGCCGCCAGGCCGATGCGGGCTAGCAAGGCTTGTGCCTCGTCGCGCAGGGCCGCATCGGCGCCGGCCCGCCGCCACAAGCTGGGCCAACCGGGCCGGCGCGCCTGCACGGCCAGGCAGAGGTTGTCCAGCACGCTAAAGCTCTTGAAGATGCTGGTGATCTGGTAGGAGCGCACCAGCCCCGCCCTCACCCGCGCGGCCATGGGCTTGAGGCTCAGGTCTTGCCCGTCGAAGAGGATGCGTCCCGCGTCGGGCTTGAGGGCGCCGGAGATCTGGTGGATCAGCGTCGTCTTGCCCGCGCCATTGGGGCCGATCAGGGCGTGGACCTCGCCCGCCCTCACCTCGAAGCTGGCATGATCGGTCGCGGCCAGGGCGCCAAAGCGCTTGACCAGCGCTTCTATCTTCAACAAGGGCTGGGCCTGCTCACTCATGTTTCGCTCCCCGCTTGCGGGCCAGAAGCAGGCCCGCCAGACCCTTGGGCGCGAACAAGACCACGCACAAGAGCAAGACCCCCAGCACCATCTGCCAATGCAAGGTGTAGCCCGAGAGCACTTCCTCCAGCAGCAGCAAGACCGCCGCCCCCAAGACCCCGCCCCACAGCGCACCGGCCCCGCCGATGATCAGCATGATGAGCAACTGGCCCGACTGCGACCAATGCAGCATATGCGGCGTCACCAGGCCGTTCAGATTGGCCAGCAAGGCGCCCGCCAGCCCGGCCAGCGCAGCGGCCAGCACAAAAGCCTGCCACTGCAGCGCGAACACGGGGCTGCCGACGGCGCTCATGCGCTGCTCGTTCTCCTTGATGCCTTGCAGCAGCTGGCCAAAGGGTGAGTTGATCCAGCGCTGCAGCGCCGCCATCACCAGCGCCCCCAGGGCCAGGACCAGCCAGTAGAACTGGGCATCGTTCTGCAGGTCCAGGCCAGGCAGCAGTGAGCGCTGCGGCAGGGGCAGGCCGTCCTCACCGCCATAGGCCTTCAGCGACACCATCAGGTAATAAAACATCTGCGCGAAGGCCAGGGTGATCATGATGAAGTAGACGCCCCGGGTGCGCAGGCTGATGGCGCCTATCAAGGCCGCCGCCAGCGCGCTGACGAGCATGGCCAGGGGCCAGGCCACCCAGGCCTGCACCACGCCGGCCTCGGCCAGCATGCCCACGGTGTAGGCGCCCAGGCCCACAAAAGCGGCATGGCCGAAGCTGACCATGCCACCAAAGCCCAGGATCAGATTCAGGCTGGAGGCCGCGATGGCAAAGATCAGCACCCGGCTCATCACCCCCAGATAGAACTCCATCCCCAGGGCAGCCAGCAGGGGCGGCAAGGCGGCCAGCAGCAGCAAGAGGCCGCCGGCCCAGGCCCCCAGGCCGCGCTGCTGAAGCGATACAGGCATGGCGTTCATCCGCGTGCCGGGAACAGGCCCGCCGGTTTCCAGAACAAGACCGCCGCCATCAGCACATAGATCAGGATGGAGGCCAGGGCCGGGCCTAGATTGCTGGCCACCTCGGCGGAGGCCAGCTGGCGCAGCAGGGCCGGCAGCAAGGCGCGGCTGCAGGTGTCCACTAGGCCCACCAGCAAGGCGCCGACCAGGGCCCCGCGTATCGAACCTATGCCGCCGATGACGATGACCACAAAGGCCAGAATCAGAATGCTCTCACCCATGCCCACCTGCACCGCCAGCAAGGGCCCCAGCATGGAACCCGCCAGCGCACACAAGGCCGCGCCAAAGCCGAACACCAGGGTGAACAAGCGGCCCGTGTTGACGCCCATGGCCATGGCCATGGGTCGGTTGGAGGCCCCGGCCCGCACCCACATGCCGATGCGGGTGCGCGTTACCAGCAAATAAAGCAGGCCCGCCACGCCCAAGCCCACGGCGATGATGAGCAGGCGATAGGCCGGATAGAACAGCCCCGGCAGCAACTCCACCGGGCCGGACAGCGCGGCCGGTGTGTTCAGCATCATGGGTTGCTCGCCCCAGATCATGCGCACGCCCTCGTTGCAGATCAGGATCAGCGCAAAGGTGGCCAGCACCTGGGACAGATGATCACGCTGGTAGAGCCGCCGCAACAACGTCAGCTCCAGCAGCATGCCGAACAACGCCGTGCCGCCCAGGGCCGCCAGCACCGCAAGCGTGAAGGAGCCGGTGGCCTGGGCCGTGGCGGCGGCCAGATAGGCGCCCACCATGTAGAGCGAGCCATGGGCCAGATTGATCATGTCCATGATGCCGAAGACCAGGGTCAGGCCGGCCGCCAGCAGGAAGAGCATCAGGCCGAACTGCAGGCCGTTGAGGGCCTGCTCGGTGAGCAGGATCCAGTTCATTGCGCCGGCATCTTGCAAGCGGCCGCGTAGGCGTCCGCGTGCTGGCCGAAGATCTTGCCCAGGGTCTTGTTCGTGACCCGGCCCTGGCCGTCCTTGGTGATGACACGCAGATAGTAGTCCTGCACGGGGAACTGGTTATGGTTGAAGCGGAAGGCGCCGCGCACCGAGGCGAACTTGGCCGCCTTCAGCGCCTTGAGCAGGGCCGGCTTGTCCTCCACCCGGCCCTTGACTTCGCGCACGGCGGCGTCCATCAGCTGGGCCGCGTCATAGCCTTGCGAGGCGTAGAGCGAGGGCAGGCGGCCATACTCCTTCTGGAAGTCGGCGACGAATTTCTTGTTGGCGGCGTTGTCCAGGTCATGCGCCCATTGCGAGCTATTGAACATGCCCAGCATGGGCTCGCCCACGGCCTTGATCACGTCCTCGTCGGCCGAGAAGCCGGGGCCGAACAAGGTGATGTCCTTGGACAGGCCGGCACCCACAAACTGCTTGATGAAGTTGATGCCCATGCCGCCGGGCAAAAAGATATACATGCCGTCGGGCTTGGCGGCGCGGGCCTGGGCCAGCTCGGCCGCGTAGTCCAGCTGGCCCAGCTTGGTGAAGATCTCCTCCACCACCTGGCCCTGGTAGTAACGCTTGAAGCCAGCGGCGGCGTCCTTGCCGGCGGGGTAGTTGGGCGCCAGGATCACGACTTTCTTGAAGCCCTTGTCCGTCATGGTCTTGCCCACGGCCTCGTGCAGATTGTCGTTCTGCCAGGCCACATTGAAGAAGAAGGGGTTGCACTGCTCGCCCGCGTATTGCGAGGGGCCGGCATTGGCGCTGATGAAGGGCGTCTTGCTGGCAAACACGCCGGGGCCCACGGCCAGCATCAGATTGGAGAACACGATGCCGGTCATGAAGTCGACCTTGTCGCGCTTGAGCAGGCGGTCCGAGGTCTGCTTGGCGACCTCGGGGTTTTGCTGGTCGTCCGCCGTCAGCACCTCCACCGGCAGGCCGCCAAACTTGCCGCCGCTGTGCTTGAGCGCCAGGGCGAAGCCATCGCGTATATCCAGGCCCAGGCCGGCGCCGGGGCCCGACAAGGTGCTCAACATACCGACCTTGATCTTGTCGGCCGCCTGGGCCGGGGCGGCGCCCAGCGCGAGCGTCGTCAACACCAGGGCCAGGCCTTGCTTGTGCAAGCTAGCTGTCGTCTTCATCGCCATCTCCTTGAGGAATTTCAGGATTTCAGGATTTCAGGGTTTCGCCTTGAGCAGGTCGCTGCGCAGCCGGAAGCGCTGCAATTTACCCGTCTCGGTCCTGGGCAGCTGACTGCAGAACTCCACGGCACGCGGGTATTTATAGGGTGCCACCTGGGCCTTCACAAAATCCTGCAAAGCCTTGACCATGGCCGCATCGGCCACATGGCCGGGCCGCAGCACCACAAAGGCCTTGACGATCTGCCCGCGCGCTTCATCGGCCTGCCCCACCACGCCACATTCCGCCACGGCCGGGTGCAAGAGCAGGGCCGCTTCCACCTCCGGCCCGGCGATGTTGTAGCCGCCCGAGATGATCATGTCGTCGGTGCGCGCCTGGTAGACGAAGCAAGCCTCTTCGTCCATCAGATAAGCATCGCCCGTCAGGTTCCAGCCATTGAGCACATAGCCCTGCTGGCGCGGGTCGGCCAGGTAGCGGCAGCCGGTCGGGCCTTTGACGGCCAGGCGGCCGACCTGCCCGGGCGGCAAGACCTGACCCTCCTCGCCCAGAATGCAGGCCCGGTAGCCCGGCACCGGCCGGCCGGTGGCGCCGGGCTTGGCATGGGCTTCATCGTGCGAGATGAAGATGTGCAGCAGCTCGGTGGCACCGATGCCGTCGATCAGCTCGATGCCCGTGGCCTCCTTCCACAGGGCGCGGGTGGCCGCCGGCAAGGCCTCGCCGGCGCTGACGCATTTGCGCAGGCTGCTCAAATCAAATTGCCCCACCTGCGGCGCCATCACGCGGTAGGAGGTGGGTGCGGTGAAGCAGACGGTGGCGCGGTACTTGGCAATCGCGGGCAGCAGGGCCTCGGGCGAGGCTTTCTCCAGCAGCACGGTGGAGGCGCCCACCGTCATGGGGAAGAGCAGCAGGCCGCCTAAGCCAAAGGTGAAGGCCAGCGGCGGGCTGCCGATGAAAACGTCGTCCGCCTGCGGCTTCAGCAGATGCGGTGGCCAGCAGCGGCAGATGGCCAGCACATCGCGGTGAAAGTGCATGCAGCCCTTGGGCGCACCGGTGGTGCCGGAGGTGAAGGCGATCAGGCAGCAGTCGTCCGCGGCCGTGTCCACATTGCTGAAGTCGCCGGGCTTGGCGGCGGCACGGGCCTCCAGGCCATCGGGCGCGGCGCTGTGATAGAAGCAGAGCGACTTCAGCACCGGGCTCTGGGCTTGCGCCAGCAGCAGTTCCTCGCTCAAGCGTTCGTCGCACAGGGCGTGGCTGACCTGGGCCTTGTCGAGAATCTGGCCCAGCTCCTTGGCGCGCAGCAAGGGCATGGTGGCCACGGCGATGGCGCCGGCCTTTTGAATCGCAAACCAGCAGGCCGCCAGCTGCGGCGTGTTGGCGCCTCGCAGCAGCACCCGGTTGCCGGGCAGCAGGCCGAAGTCCTCGACCAGCACATGGGCGATGGCGTTAGCCTGGGCCTGCAGCTGCGCATAAGTCCAGCTCACATCGACACCCTGGATGCACAGGCGATCGCCCTGCCCGCTCGCCACCCAGGCGTCCAGCAGCTCGCTGGCGCAGTTCAGGCGCTCGGGGAATTGCAGCTCCGGCAGCTCGAAGATCAGCTCGGGCCACTGCTCGGGCGGTGGCAGGCTGTCGCGGGCGAAGGTGTCGAGATGGGCGGTGTAGGTCATGGCGCATGCCCCAGTCTTTGAATAGTTGGCTGACCAAAATGAGTTGGGATACCTTTGGCAGGCCCAGCCGGGAATTCGCCCCGGCGGGCGACCTCCTTTCTTGTGCGCACAAGAAAGGAGGCAAAGAAAGCGCCCCGAATGCCTGGCCCCTGCGGGGTCCGCTGCGGTACTCGAATTTGCCGGGCCGCGCCCAACTCGCTTCGTTCGCTTTGCTCACTTCGCTCAAACAAGGGGCGCGAAGTCAGTGCTGGAAGTCGCTTCGCGACGCCCGACAAATTCTGCGTTCCTCGCCCAGGCAACACGGGGAATTCGGTCACGGCTCGCTGCGCGTCGCCTCGATAGGTGTCAGCGCTTCGCGCTGAACGCCAGTTCGGCTGTTGACCGAGGCGACGCGCAGCGAGCCGTGACGGGGTTCGGTCCCATATGTCTGGGTGAGGAGCGGAAAATTCCAGGGCAGGCGCGTCAGCGCCCTCAACTTCTAGCTTCGCGCGGCTGTCTGAACGCAGCGAGCGCCAGCGAGCGAAGTGAGTTCTGCGCGAGCCCTGGAATTTGAGCACCGCAACGAACCCCGCAGGGGCCAGACATCTGGGTCGCCTTTCTTTGCTTACTTTCTTTGGCGAAGCAAAGAAAGTGAGGCGGCTGCCGGGCCGCAATCCCGGCATGGGCCTGGGCAAACGCACATCGTCAAATTCACAGACCGCACTCATCGCAACAAATCCCGCCCAATGATCAGCTGCTGCACCTCACTCGCCCCCTCATAAATCCGCAAAGCGCGGATCTCGCGGTACAGCGATTCCACGATCTCGCCGCTCTGCACGCCACGGCCGCCATGCAGTTGCAGGGCCGCATCGATGACCTGCTGCGCGCCCTCGGTGGCCATCAGCTTGGCCATGGCGGCCTCGCGGGTCACGTTCTGGCCCTGGTCGCGCTGCCAGGCGGCGCGGTAGACCAGCAGGGCCGAGGAATCCACCGTACACGCCATCTCGGCCAGCTTGGCCTGGGCCAGCGGCAGATCGGCCAGCGTGGCGCCGAACATGGCGCGGCGCTTGGCCTGACCCAAGCCCTCTTGCAGGGCGCGGCGCGCAAAGCCCAGGGCGGCGGCCGCCACCGAGGTGCGGAACACATCCAGCGTGCGCATGGCGATCTTGAAGCCCTCGCCGGCCACGCCAATCATTTGCGACTTGGGCACACGGCAGTCCCTGAACTTCAGGCGGGCCAGGGGATGGGGCGCGATCACCTGGATGCGCTCGGCGATCTCGAAGCCCGGCAGGCCCGCATCGACGATGAAGGCGCTGATGCCGCGCGAACCGGGCGCTTCCCCCGTGCGCGCGAACACGACGTAAAAGTCGGCGATGCCGCCGTTGGAGATCCAGGTCTTCTCGCCATTCAACAGATAAGCATCGCCGTCCTCGCTGGCGCTGCACTGCATGGCGGCGACATCGGAACCGGCCTGCGGCTCGGAGAGCGCAAACGCCGCCAAGGCCTCGCCGCGCGCCACCCGCGGCAGATAACGTTCACGCTGAGCGGCCGTGCCGGCCAGGGAAATCGCCCCCGAGCCCAGGCCCTGCATGGCGAAGGCGAAATCCGCCAGGCCGTGGTAGCGCGCCAGGGTCTCGCGCAGTATGCAGATGGAACGGGTGTCTATGGCCTCGGCCGCGCCGCCCAGGGCCTGGCCGGCAATGGCATGGCTGAGCCAGCCGCCTGCGCCCAGCTGCCGCACCAGCTCGACGCATTCGCCATCCACATCGGCGCCGTGGGCGGGGTGTTGCAGATGGGCTTGGCACCAGGCCTCAAGTTCTTGCGCCAGGACGCGGTGACGGTCCTCAAAAAACGGCCATTCCAGGTGTTTGAGATGCATCGCTCAATCTCCTTGGAACTCGGGCCGCTGCTTGGCCACAAAGGCGTGGTAGGCGCGGTGGAAGTCCTGGGTCATCATGCAGATGGCTTGCGCCTGGGCTTCGGACTCGATGGCCTCGTCCACCCCCATGGCCCATTCCTGATGCAGCATCTTCTTGGTCATGGCGTGGCCGAAGCTGGGGCCGGCGGCGATCTCCTGCGCCCATTGCACGCTGCTCTCCAGCACCGCCTCGGGCTCGACCAGGCGGTTCAGAAAACCCCAGGCCAGGGCCTCCTCGCCGCCCAGGCTGCGGCCGCTGTAAAGCAGATCGGAGGCGCGGCCCTGGCCGATGATGCGGGGCAAGATGGAGCAAGCCCCCATATCGCAGCCGGCCAGGCCGACGCGGGTGAACAAAAACGCCGTCTTGCTGCGGGCCGTGCCCACGCGCAGGTCCGAGGCCATGGCGATGATGGCGCCGGCACCGGCGCAGACGCCGTCGATGGAAGAAATTACCGGCTGCGGGCAGGCCCGTATCGCCTTGACCAGATCGCCCGTCATGCGGGTGAAGGCCAGCAGATCGGGCATGCTCATCTGGGTCAGGGGGCCGATGATCTCGTGCACATCGCCGCCGGAGCAGAAATTGCCGCCCGCGCCCTGCACGACGATGGCGCGCACCTCGTCCACCAGCCCAAGCGTGCGGAACAGATCGCGCAGCTCGGCATAGCTGTCGAAGGTCAGCGGGTTCTTGCGCTCGGGCCGGTTCAGCGTGATCAGGCCCACCGCGCCGCGCTGTTCCCAGGCGAAGTGCTGGGGGGCAAAGCCTTGCAGGCTGCGTTGATTGCCGCCGCTCAGATGGGCGTCCATGGGTCGGCCGCTGGGAGTATTCATGCTTGTTGCTTCCTTCTTGTCCGGGCTTTGGGCGCGGGCTTGAGTGACGGCTTGAACATCTGCTGCTCCTGCTGCGCCGCCTCCAAGGCCGCCAAATGCTGTTTCAGATCAGCCAGCAGGCCATGGACCTGCTCTTGCTGCTCGGCCGACCAGCCGCCCAGCAGCTCCAGCACCCACTGCTCATGCGTGCTGGCCATGCGTTTGAACTGGCGTCGGCCAAGAGGCGTGAGTTTGACCGAAAAACTGCGCCGGTCGCTGGGATGGAGGGCGCGCAAAACCAGGCCCTCGGCCTCCAGCTGATCGGTGATGCCGGTGATATTGCCGCCCGTCACCATCAGGCGTTTGGACAGCTCACGCATGGACAGGCCTTGCGGATGCCGCTCCAGCTGAGCCAGCAGGTCAAAGCGCGGCAAGGTGGTGGCGAAGTCCTGGGCCAGGCGCTTGCGTATCACCCCCTCCACCCGCGTCGTGCAGCTGAGCAGGCGCAGCCACAGCCTGAGCGCCTGATGCGCCTGCTGATCCTGGCCCTGCACGCGCGACTCCAGGTCGGGGCCCAACTCAAGCGTGTCCATCTCAGCAGCGATCCTTGAGGTATTGCGGGCCGAGCGCCGGGCCGTCCCAAGCCGGCCCGCACAGGCGACGCAGGCGGTTCGACGCCGCCAGCGGCGCCGTCCCCCCGGGGGACCGGCCAGGCTTGCCGGCGTTCAGCAAGGCAAGATTGGACGAGGGGCTGATGCTTTGCATCACATCAACTCCCCGCCGCAGACGGCGATGGCCTGGCCGTTCATGGCCGCGCTGCTTTTCTGCGCCAGCCACAGCACGGCGTTGGCCACCTCCTCGGGTTGCACCAGGCGGCCTTGCGGGTTGCTGGCGGCAAAACCCGCCAGGGCTTCATCGGCGCTACGGCCGGTCTTGCTCACCACCGTGTCCACGGCGCGGCTGATGATGTCGGTCTCGGTATAGCCGGGGCAGACGGCATTGACCGTCACGCCGCGCTTGGCCACCTCCAGGGCCATGGCCCGGCTCAGACCCAGCACCCCATGCTTGGCCGCGCAATAGGCGGCGACGTAGGCGTAACCCGTCAGCGCCGCGGTACTGGCCACATTGATGATGCGACCAAAACCGCGCTCCAGCATGGCGGGCAGGACCGCGCGGCTGCACAGAAAGGTGCCGCTCAGATTGACGGCCAGCATCTCGTTCCACAGCGCGAGACTGGTGCGCTGCAGCGGCGCCGTCTGCACCTGGCCGGCGTTGTTGACGAGGATGTCGACGGCGCCAAGCGCCGCGAAGGCCTGGCTCACCGAGGCCTCATCGCTCACATCCACTATTTGAATCGCCACCGGGCCCAGCTCGCGCAGCAGCTCGGCCTGGGCTTGCAGGCGCTCGGCATTGCGGCCCAGCAGGCTGACACGCGCCCCGGCCTGCAGCAGGCTGCGGGCGATGGCCGCACCGATGCCGCTGCCGCCGCCGGTGACGGCGGCATGCAGGCCGGCCAGGCTTTTGAACTCACTCACACAGTCGCTCATACACCCAGCGCCTTATTGGCTTGCTCCAGCGCGCTCGGGCCGCCGGCCTGGGCCTGGCTGGCGCGCTGGCGCTCGAACTCCCGCTCCATCTGCTGCTTGCCGGCATGGTATTGGCGCGGCCAGTCCAAACCTTGCGGCCCCGCATAGCCGATGCGCGCCGCCTCGCTGAGCGTCCAGGCCGGATTGGCCAGATGCGGGCGGGCGATGGCGCAGAGATCGGCGCGGCCGGCGGCGATGATGCTGTTGACATGGTCGGCCTCCGAGATCGCCCCCACCGCCATGGTGGCGATGCCGGCCCGATTGCGAATGCTTTCCGAGAACGGCGTCTGCCACATGCGGCCGTAGACCGGCTTTTCCAGCTTGCTGACCTGGCCGGAGGAGACATCGATCAGATCCGCCCCGGCCGCCTTGAAGGCTTGGGCGATCTGCACCGCATCCTCCGGCGTGGTGCCGCCCGCCACCCAGTCGTGGGCCGAGATGCGCACCGACATCGGCCGCTCGGCCGGCCACAGCGCACGCATGGCCACGAACACCTCCAGCGGATAACGCAGGCGGTTCGCCAGGCTGCCGCCGTACTCGTCCTCGCGCCGGTTCGTCAACGGCGAGATAAAGCTGGACAGCAGATAGCCGTGGGCGCAGTGCAGCTCCAGCCAGTCGAAACCGGCGGCCGCGGCGCGCTCGGTGGCCGCGCAGAAGTCGGCCCGCACGGCGTCCATATCGGCCCGCGTCATCGCCTTTGAGACCTGGCTGAGGCCCTCCAGATACTGCTGGCTGGAGGCCGAGATCAGCGGCCAGTTGCCGCTCTCCAGAGGCTGGTCTATGCCCTCCCAGCCCCGCCGGGTCGAGCCCTTGGCGCCGGAATGGCCCAGCTGCATGGCGATCTTGGCCGAGCTATGGCTGTGCACAAAGTCCACGATGCGGCGCCAGGCGGCGGCCTGGGCCTCGGTGTAGAGGCCGGGGCAGCCGGGGGTGATGCGGCCTTCGGGCGACGGCGCCGTCATCTCGGCAAACACCAGGCCGGCACCACCCAGGGCGCGGGCGCCCAGATGCGCCAGGTGATAGTCGCCGGCCAGGCCGTCCTCGCAGGAATACTGAGCCATGGGCGAGACCACGACGCGGTTCTTCAGGGCCAGGCCGCGCAGCTTGAAGGGGGTGAACATGGGCGGCACCGGCTTGGCCGCCGCCACCCCGCTCTGCGCCGCCAGCCATTGCTCGAAGGCCGCCACATAACTCGCATCCCGCAGGCGCAGGTTCTCGTGCGAGATGCGCTGGGAGCGGGTCAGCAGGGAGTAGGCGAATTGCTCGGGCGCCAGGCGGGCATGGCGCTCGACGTTCTCAAACCACTCGGTGGAGTTGCGCGCCGCGTTCTGGATGCGCAAGACCTCGATGGAGCGGGTAGCCTGGTAGTGATCCAGGGCCGCCTGCAGATCGCCGGGGTGGGTGGCCATGTCCTTGGCCAGGGCGATGGCATCCTCGAAGGCCAGCTTGGTGCCCGAGCCAATCGAGAAATGCGCCGTGTGGGCGGCGTCACCCATCAGCACCACCGGGGCCCGGCCGTTGTGGTGCACCCAGTTCTTGCAGACCACGCGCGGAAAGCGTATCCACTGCGCCGAACCGCGCAGATGCGCGGCATTGGACACCAGTTTGTGCCCGTCCAGCACCTTGGCAAAAAGCTTTTCGCAGAAGGCGATGCTGTCCTCCTTGCTCATGGCCTCCAGGCCCGCGGCCTGCCAGACGGCGTCGGGCGCCTCGACGATGAAGGTGGAGGTATGCGCGTCAAAGCGATAGGCATGGGCCTGAAACCAACCGAACTCGGTCCGCTGAAAATCGAAGGTAAAGGCCTCGAACAAACGAGACGTGCCCAGCCAGACAAAGCGGTTCTGGCGCAGATCGATATCGGGCTGGTAGCTGGCCGCGTACTTCTGGCGCAGACGGCTATTGAGGCCGTCGCAGGCGATGATGAGGTCGGCGTCCAGGCCTTCGTCGTCCTCCACATTGACTTCATAACGCAGATCCACACCCAGTTCCACGCAGCGGGCTTGCAGGATATTGAGCAGCTTCATGCGGCCTATGCCGCAAAAGCCATGGCCGCCGGAGCGCAGGCTGCGGCCCTGGATATGGACCTCGATATCGTCCCAATGGTTGAAGGCCGTGAGGATTTCATCCGCCGTCTTTGCATCGGCCTCGCGCATGGCGCTCAGGGTCTGGTCGGAGAAGACCACGCCCCAGCCAAAGGTGTCGCCCGGCTTGTTGCGCTCCAGCACGGTGATCTGGTGGGCCGGGTTCTGCTGCTTCATCAGCAGGGCGAAATACAGGCCGGCGGGGCCGCCGCCGATACAGGTGATGCGCATGGATCAATCTCCGTCAATCGCCGGGCGGCACAGGGGTTTTGTGTCGGCCTTGCGATGCACTTTAGGACTTGATAGTTTAGGCGTCAACTAAATTATCCAGACCTTGCGGTCGGGACTTTCCCGCACAACAATCGGTGCTAGCGGCTTTTTTGCGGCGGCCGATTCCCTGTTGGGATTAACCGACACCACGCCCCTCCAAGCCTTGCTAAGGTGCGCTCCGTTCGCGGCCCGGCCCCGGTACGCGAACGGTTTCAGGAGTATTTATGACGATTGCCGACAAGCCCCCCGGCCAGAGAATCTGGGACATCTCCCCGCTTGTTTCGCCCCAATCCCCCATCTTCCCCGGCGACGAGCCCTATGCCCTGCGCTGGACGGCCAGGCTCTCGCCCGCATGCCCCGTCAATCTGAGCGCCTTGACGATGTCGCCCCATGTGGGTGCCCATGCCGATGCGCCCCTGCATTACGCCGCCGACGGTGCCAGCGCGGCCGAGGTCGATCTGGACGCCTACCTCGGCCCCTGCCGCGTCATCCATGCCCTGGGTTGCGGGCCGCTGATCCAGATCGAGCATCTGCAACATGCGGTAGGCGCCGGCCTGCCGGCCCGTGTGCTGGTGCGCTGCAATGAGAAGGCCAAGGAGGTCTGGGATCCGGACTTCAGCGCCTACGCCCCCGCCACCGTGGCCTGGCTGGCGGCCCAGGGCGTGCGCCTGATCGGCCTGGACACGCCCTCGGTGGACCCGGCGGACAGCAAGAGCCTGGACAGCCATCAGCAGCTGCGAACGCTGGATCTGCGCGTGCTGGAAAACCTGGTGCTGGACGATGTGCCCGAGGGCGATTACGAGCTGATCGCCCTGCCCCTCAAACTGGCCGGCGCCTGCGCCTCCCCGGTGCGCGCCGTCTTGCGCAAACTTTAAGGAAAGACCCATCATGCCCATCACCCGCCAAGACTGCGAAGTGCGCGACCAGCAAGACCCGCTGCGCGAGCTGAAATCGCAATTCGATCTGCCGCCCGGCGTCATTTACCTGGACGGCAATTCCCTGGGCGTGCTGCCGCGCGCCACGCTGGGCCGCGTGCAGGAAGTGATACAGCGCGAGTGGGGGCAGGACCTGATCAAGAGCTGGAACACGGCCGGCTGGATCGACCTGCCCGGCCGCATCGGCGACAAGATCGCCCGCCTGGTCGGCGCCCGCCCGGGTGAGCTGATCGTGGCCGACTCCACCTCGCTCAATCTCTACAAGGTCCTGTCCACCGCCCTGAGCCTGCAACAGCAGGACGCGCCCCAGCGCAAGCTCATCGTCTCGGAGCGCAGCAATTTCCCCACCGACCTCTACATCGCCCAGAGCTTGGCCGAGCAGTTCGGCGCCCGCCTGCATCTGGTGGACCGTGTGGAGGACATCCCCGCCTGCCTGAACCAGGAGCTGGCGGTGCTGATGCTCACCGAGGTCAATTACCGCACGGGCTACAAGCACGAGATGGCCACCCTGACCCAGGCCGCCCATGCGGCCGGTGCCCTGGTGGTCTGGGACCTGGCCCATTCGGCCGGCGCGGTGCCGGTGGATCTGCATGCGGCCGAGGCCGACTTCGCCATCGGCTGCGGCTACAAATACCTGAACGGCGGCCCCGGCGCCCCGGCGTTTGCCTGGGTTCACCCCCGCCATGTGGCGCGGGCCAAACAGCCTTTGTCGGGCTGGCTGGGCCATGCCGCCCCCTTCCAGTTCACGACGGACTACCAGCCCGCCGCCGGCATCAAGCGCTATATCTGCGGCACGCCGGCCCTGCTGTCCCTGGCCGCGCTGGAATGCGGGGTGGACACCGTGCTGGCCGCTGAGCCCCAAGGCGGCATGGCCGCGCTGCGCACCAAGTCCATCGCGCTGACCGAACTCTTCATCGCACTGGCCGAGGCGCGCTGCGGCCATCTGGGCGTGCTCCTGGCCTCGCCCCGCGATGCGCGCCAGCGCGGCAGCCAGGTCTGCCTGAGCCTGCAGCCCGAGCTGCAGGAGGCCAGCTACGCCGTCGTCCAGGCCTTGATCGCACGCGGCGTGATCGGCGACTTCCGCGCCGGCAACCCGGCCGATCTGGCCGCCACCCCGCACATCCTGCGCTTTGGCTTCACCCCGCTCTACCTCGGCTTTGTCGATGTGTTCGATGCCGTCGAACATCTCTTCCAGGTGCTCCAGCGGGAGGAATGGAAAACCCCCCAATTCGCCCAGAAAGGCCAAGTGACATGAGCTGCCCCCATCACCCTGAAAACATCGTCCGGGAGGAAGGCGCCCAGCTCGACTTCTCCCGCGATATGAGCTACGGCGACTATCTGCACCTTGACCAGATCCTGAGCGCCCAGCACCCGCTCTCGCCCGAGCACAACGAGATGCTCTTCATCGTCCAGCACCAGACCTCGGAGCTGTGGATGAAGCTGATGCTGCACGAGCTGCAGGCCGCCGTCGCCAAGCTGGCGGCCGACCAATTGCCCGAGTCCTTCAAGATGCTGGCCCGGGTCTCCAGAATCATGGAGCAGCTGGTCCATGCCTGGGATGTGCTGGCGACGATGACGCCGCCCGAGTACAGCGCCATCCGGCCCTATCTATCGAATAGCAGCGGCTTCCAGAGCGCCCAGTACCGCCGCATCGAGTTCATGCTGGGCAATAAGAACGCGGCCATGCTCAAGCCCCATGCGCACCGGCCGGATCTGCTGGCCGAGGTGGAGGCCGCCTGGCGCGCGCCCTCGCTGTACGACGAAACCCTGAGGCTGATGGCCCGCCGCGGCATCACGGTGCCGGCCCAGGCCCTGGAGCGCGACTGGACCCAGCCGCGCCAGGCCGACGAGGGCGTCAAGCAGGCCTGGCTACAGGTCTACCGCCATCCTCAAGCGCATTGGGATCTGTACCAGATGGGCGAGGAGCTGGTGGATCTGGAGGACGCTTTCCGGCTCTGGCGCTTCCGCCATGTCACGACGGTGGAGCGGGTCATAGGCTTCAAGCGCGGCACCGGCGGCACCTCGGGCGTGGGCTATCTGCGCAAGATGCTGGACGTGGTGCTTTTCCCCGAACTGTGGGCGCTGCGCACCGAACTTTAAGCTTCTGCTATAAAGCCCATCACCAGGCCTAACTGAGCAAAGTGATGGTGCGCATGAGCAAGCCGGCCCAGCCACTGCGGAGCGAGACAGAGCCCAGCACCCGCCCGCCCCGGCACTTCTTCACGGCGGCCCGGCCCGCGACGGCGCCTGCCTACGGCCCGCCCTCGGCCCGGCGGCTGCCGTCCTGGATCAACGCAAGAGTGGCCGTCTGGGGCACGGCCTCGCTCAGCCTGCTGCTGCTGCTCTTGGTGCTGGGCATGTTGTGGCTCTCGCACCGCCAGGCTCAGGATGCGGCGCACGAGCAAACCCTGCTCTATGCCCGCACGCTGGAATGGCAGACCAACCAGACGGTGGCCACGGCCGAGCAGGCCCTGGCCGCCCTGGCCCGCCAGCTGGACCCCGAGCTGCCGGGCCGCGGTGGCCCGACCCTGTTCCCGGCCTGGCAAGACCATATGACCGAGCTGCTGCGCCAGCCCCTGGCCAGCCTGGCCTTTGTGCGTAGCTTTTCCCTGCTGGACGAGCGCGGCCTGGTCCTGGCCAGCAGCGAAAGCGCCAATCTGGGCCTGCGCCTGCCGCTGGAGCGGCTCAAGGCCTCGTCCAACACCTTGCTGGGCGGCCTGGGCCGTTTGCAAAACGGGCGCGACCTCGCCAATAGCGGGGCCGCTGAACACTACATCCCGCTGACCCAGACCCTGGGCGAAGGCGGCCGCCTGGGCTATCTGGTCGCCACGCTGGACCCCGGCTATTTCGCCCGGGTGCTGGAAGGCCAGCTGGGCGCCACCGAACTGCTTGGCGCCCTGCTCAGCCTGGACGGCCAGCTGATTGCCGGCAGCGCCGGGCTGAAGGCCGGCATGGGCCAGCACTTTGCGCAGCACCTGATCTTCAGCCAGCACCTGCCCAGCCAGGAAAGCGGCAGCTACCAGGCGCCCGGCCTGAGCGCGCAAGACAGCCTGGGCAGCTACCGCCTCACCGCCAACTACCCCTGGCTGATTGCGGTGGAGCTGCCGCAAGCCATGCTGTGGGTGCAGATGCGCGGCGTGGTGCAGGCGCTGAGCCTGGCCCTGCTCTGCGGCCTGGCCCTGATGCTGGCCCTGGGGGCTTTTGCCTGGCGCGCCCTCTCAGCCTACGACCATGCCCGCGGCGAGCTGGAGTCCGCCCACCGCGATCTGGCCACCAAGGAGCGGGAACAAAGCCTCTTGATCGAAAACGTGCAGGAGCTGATGTTCCGCACCGACACGGCCGGCGTGCTGCAATTCGTCAACCACAGCAGTTTTCTGGGCGGCAAGGACGGCCAACCGGTGCTGGGCCAGCACTTCGAATCCCTGATCGAGCCGCGCGACCATGCCAAGGCGCGCGGCCTTTTCCGCAGCGCCAGCGGCTTGCTGAACCTGCCCATCGCCCTACGCCTGGCCGGGCAGGGCAGCAGGCAAAGAGTGCTGGAGGTCAGCGTCACCGCCATCAAGGAGGCCGACGGCAGCCTGGGGGGTTATGTGGGCTTTGCCATCGACGTGACCGAACGCGAGGATGCCCGCGAACGCCTGCAGGCCCAGCTGGACTTCACCGCCCGCATGATCGACGTCTGCCCCATTCCCATCTTTGCCAAGGACACGGCGCTGCGCTTTGTGATGGTCAACCAGGCCTGGTCCGAGATGAGCGGGGTGGACAAGCACCTGGCCCTGGGCCGCAAGCTCAGCGAGGTCAAGCCGCCCGCCATCGCCGGCCCGGTGGAGGCGCTGGACCAGCGCCTGCTGGCCCATGGCGGCAGCGAGCGCCTGGAGGTGCATGAGCGCGAACGTTGCCTGCTGACGCACAAGACCGTGTTCTCCGACAGCCGCGGCCAGCCCGCCGGCGTGGTGGGCAGCGCCATCGACATCAGCCGTTTCGTCGAGGCCGAACAGCAGATCCGCGAAGCCCGCGATGCGGCCGAGCTGGCCAATAGCATCAAGACCGAGTTCGTCGCCAATATGAGCCACGAGCTGCGCACGCCGCTGCAAAGCATCATCGGCTTTGCCGAGATCGGCCTGGGCCGCAGCGAGGACACACCGCGCCTGCACGGCATGTTCAATCGCATCTTCGCCGCCGGCCACCGGATGCTGGAGCTGGTCAACAATCTGCTCGATCTGTCCCGCCTGGAGAGCCCGGTCGGCCATCTGAGCCTGATCAAGCAAAACCTCAAGCCCTTGATCGTCAATGTGGTGGGCGATCTGCAAGCCATGGCCAAGTCGCGCAAGGTGGAGCTCCGCCTGCACATCGAGGACGAGGGCTTGCAAGCCGCCGTCGACGCCGAGCGCCTGCAACAAGCCCTGCGCAATGTGCTGGACAACGCCTTGCGCTACGCCCCGCCCGAGAGCGCGATCGACATCCGCGCCCTCAAGGACGAGCAAGGTGTGGCCCTCAGCGTGCGCGACCAGGGCCCGGGCATTCCCGCCACCGAGCTGGAGAGCATCTTCACCCCCTTCGTCCAGGGCTCGCTGACCAAGGACGGCTCCGGTGGCACCGGCCTGGGCCTGGCCATCTGCCGCAAGATCATGAGCGCGCACGGCGGCAGCATCACCGCCCACAACCACAGCCAGGGTGGCGCCCTGTTCGAGCTGCGCCTGCCGCGCGGCTGAAGCGCCCCGCCACCTACAATCCGCGGGCAATCAAAACCCCGAGGCCCACCGGCCTCGGGCGCACAACCCAGGCCCCGGCCCAAGATGCCGGGCGCTGCCCAGGACCGACTTGACGGAGACACGCCATGGATTCCCGCACTTCCACCATCACCCTGCGTATCGAGAAGCTGCGCGACGCCATGAAGGCCGCGGGCGTCCACGCCGCCCTGGTGCCCTCCGCCGACCCCCATCTGTCCGAGTACCTGCCCGAGCGCTGGCAGGCCCGCCAGTGGCTGTCGGGCTTCAGCGGCTCGGTCGGCACCCTGGTCGTCACCCTGGACCGCGCCGCCGTCTTCGCCGACACCCGTTACTGGACGCAGGCCGAGGCCGAGCTGGCCGGCACCGGCATCGAGCTGCAAAAAATCCCCACCGGCGCCGCCACGCATTTCATCGAATGGATCGCCGGCCAGCTCAAGGCCGAGCAGACCCTGGCGGTGGACGGCCAGGTGCTGGGCCTGGCCCTGGCCCAGCAGCTGCGCCAGGCGATGAAGCAGGCCGGCATCGGCTTGCGCACCGACATCGATCTGGTCGAAGCCGTCTGGGACGGCCGCCCCGGCCTGCCCACGGCCCCGGTCTACGAGCATCTGCCGCCGCAGGCCACCGTCAGCCGCGCCGATAAATTGGCCCATGTGCGCGCCGCCTTTGCGGCCCAGGGCCAGACGCACCACTTCATCTCCAGCGTGGACGATGTGGCCTGGCTCTTCAATCTGCGCGGCGCCGATGTGGACTACAACCCCGTCTTCGTCGCCCACGCCTTGCTGAGCGCCACCGAAGCCACCCTCTTCCTCGCCGAGGGCAAGGTGGGCGCCGAGCTGCAGGCGCGGCTGCTGGCCGATGGCGTCAAACTGGCAGCCTACACGGCAGCCCCCGCCGCCCTGGCCGCCCTGCCCGCCGGCGCGCGCGTGCTGATGGACCCACGCCGCGTCACCCTGGGCCTGCGCGAGTCCGTCAACCCGCAGGCCAGCGTGCGCGAGGCCATCAACCCCAGCACCCTGGCCAAGAGCCGCAAGACCGCAGCCGAGGCCGAGTTCGTGCGCGAGGCCATGGCCCAGGACGGCGCGGCCATGTGCGAGTTCTATGCCTGGTTCGAGCAAGCCCTGGGCCAGGAGCGCATCACCGAGATCACCATCGACGAAAAGCTCAGCGCCGCCCGCGCCAAGCGGCCGGGCTTTGTCGGCCTGTCCTTCCCCACCATCGCCGGCTTCAATGCCAATGGCGCCATGCCGCATTACCGCGCCACGGCCGACTCGCATGCGGTGATCGAGGGCAACGGCCTCTTGCTGATCGACTCCGGCGCCCAATACCTGGGCGGCACGACCGACATCACCCGCGTCTGGCCCATAGGCCAGCCCAGCGCCGCGCAAAAGCGCGACTACACCCTGGTGCTCAAGGGCACGCTGAACCTGTCGCGCGCCGTCTTCCCGCAGGGCACGCTGGGCCCCATGCTGGACGCCCTGGCGCGCGCCCCGCTGTGGGCCTATGGCCTGGACTACGGCCATGGCACCGGCCATGGCGTGGGTTATTTCATGAATGTGCACGAGGGCCCGCAGAACATCTCCAAGGCCGTCCCCGACGCCCATATGGCCATGGAGGCCGGCATGATCACCTCCATCGAACCCGGTCTGTACCGGCCGGGTCAATGGGGGGTGCGGATCGAGAACCTGGTGCTCAATGTGGCCAAGCAGACGCCCGAGCACGGCGCCTTCGGCAGCATGCTGGCCTTCGAGACGCTGACGCTATGCCCCATCGACACACATTGCATTGAACTGAGCCTGCTGCAAGCCGATGAAATCGCCTGGCTGAACAACTACCACGCCGAGGTGCGCGCCCGCCTGACGCCCTTGCTCAGCGGTGCTGCGCTGGCCTGGTTGAACAAGCGGACCGAGGCCATCTGATATCAGCGCTCAAGCCCGCGGCAGCAGGCGCGCTTTGAGGAAGTCGACCAGCACCCGGACCCGGCCCGGCAGATGGGTCCGCGAGGCGTAGAGCAGCCAGACATGGGTGGGCGCCTCACCGCTGCTGACCTCGTGCTGGGGGAAGAGATCAACCAGCCGGCCGGCGGCCAGATCGGGCGCAAGCAGCCAATCCGATAGCAAAGCCGGCCCCAGGCCCTGCAGTGCCGCCGACTGCACGGCCTGGGCGGTGGACAGGCTCAGCCAGCCCTTCACCGCCACGGTCTCCGCCTCGCCCGCCCCCTGGCGGAAGACCCAGCGGCTGCGGAAGCCGGGCAGATCAAAACGCAGGCAGGCCTGGCGGGACAGCTCGCCCGGCCGGCCCGGTGCGCCGTGGCGCGCCAGCCAGGCCGGGCTGGCGACGACGCGGTAGCGCACCGGCGCCAGCGGCAGGCCCACCAGAGAAGCATCGACGCTGGGGCCCAGGCGCAGGGCCAGATCGACGCGCTCGGCCCGCAGGTCCAGCACCTCGTCGCACAGCAGCAAGTCCAGCTCCAGGCCCGGGTACAGGCGGTGCAGCTCGGGCAGCAGGGGCAGCAAGGCCGCCTGCCCGAAGGCGATCGAGCTGGTCAGCCTCACCTTGCCCCGCAACTCACCCGCGCTGGCGCGGGCCTCGTCATTGGCTTGCTGCAAATCCTCCAGGAGTTTTTGCACCCGCTCGTGGTAGGCCATGCCGGCCTCGGTCAGCGCCAGCCTGCGGGTGCTGCGCTGCATCAGCCGCACGCCCAGGGAGGCTTCCAGGGCCGAGATCGCCCGCGTCACCATCGAAGGCGCCATATCCAGTTCACGCGCGGCCGCAGCAAAGCTGCCGGCCCGCGCCACGGCGTCAAAAACCTTGAGCTGATGAAGATCCATGGGCAGGCACTGTAAACAGGTTCGGAGAGCCGGCTTGGTGCTGGCGCAGCACGACTGTCTTGCTGCGGCCTGGCTGTTCAGGCCGGCGCCGCCGCAGAACACTGGCGGCTCACTCCAACCCAAGCGGAAAGCCCATGAACGACAAGCACACACCCACCACGCCCACCCTGCTGCGCATAGACGCCAGCGCCCGCCACCAGGGCTCCGTCAGCCGCCAGCTGGCCGATCAGATCCAGGCGCGCTGGCATGCCCGCTGGCCCCAGGGCCGCTGCATCAGCCGCGACCTGGCCAAAGAGCCTGTTGCACAGATCGAGAACCTCACCATCGAGGCCTTTTACACGCCGACCGCGCAGCTGAGCCCCGCCCAGCGCGCGGCCACCGCCCGCTCGGACGAGTTGATCGCCGAACTCAAGGCCGCCCACACCTTGCTGATCGCCACCCCGATCTACAACTTCGCGGCCCCCGCCGCCCTGAAGGCCTGGATCGACCAGATCGTCCGCATGGGGCAGACCTTCAGCTATGAGAACGGCCAGTTCCAGGGCCTGGTGCTGCGGCCCCGCGCCGTGCTTGCGCTGAGCTATGGCGCCGCGGGCTATCAGGGCCCGCTGGCCCAGATGGATTTTCTGCGCCCCTATCTCAGCGCCTTGCTGGGCTTTCTCGGCATCACCGAGATTCAGGTCATCAGCGCGGAAGCGACCACGGCGGACGCCGCCATCGCCGCCGCGCAAAGGCGCGCCGCCGAGGCCGAGATCACCACGCTCTTCGCCGACTGAGGGCCGGCGAGCAGGCTCAAGACCGGGTACCGGATCGGCCCAGGCGGGCCAGCAAGCCCAGGCCGCCCAGCAGCAAGAGGGCGGTCTGAGGCTCGGGGGCGGGCGAAAGCGGCGCTTCCAGAGCCACCCAGTTGGAGGGCGTGGCCCCGGGCATGGAGATCACCCCGAAGGCCGGCGAGGGCTTGGCGGACGATGTGGCATAGACCATGAAATTCGCCAGGCTCACGCCCGCACCATTGAAAGACCAGGCCGTGAACGGGTCGGCGGTGTCGAATTTCTGGCTGCCGCTGCTCGGCCAGTGCATGGACACCATGGAGGTGACGCTATAGCTTGAATCGATATGGCCCGAACCCAGGGTGAAACTCGCATTGGGGCCCGCGCCGTCCACATAGCTGAGGGGGCCGCCCGAATAGGCAAACTGCAGTTGCGTCACCGAATGGGCGCTGCTGCTGCCCCAGTTCGGCGTCAGCAAGAAGTCGACACCCAGAGCTGTTTCGGTCAGCCGCAGGGTGGCCTGGGAGGTCGTCGGGGTGGCGCCGCCGGTAGAGGCGGTGTTGAAGCTGTAACTGAGGGAATCGCCCGGCGTTGCCTGGGTTACGGGGCTGACCAAGGCCACGAATATGGCGGCGAGCAGGGCCGGGAGTCGAACAAAGGGGCTCATGAGCTACTCCTGAATTCCACAATGGCTTTTGAAGACTCCGGCCTATCGGACGCGCCAGAGGCTGAGGCCAATATGCGCTCCTTGGGCTCGCCCCGCAAGGCCTCATTCCCGGCGGGCCGTCGCCTGCAAACAGGGCAAGCCGTGCGAAATTTCTCGGAAACCCCGCTTTCCCTGCCCAATCAGCTGCCCTTGGGGAAGAGAAAACTCAGCACCAGGCGAAAGCCATTGTCCAACTGCTCATTGGGTGCCTTGACGTAGTGCTTGTAGCCCAGGCTCAGGCTGATGGGCTGCTGGCCCAAGGTGCTGACCTTGGCGATAAGGAAGATCAGGGGCAGGGTCTCGCGCTGGCCCGAGGCCGCCTCCCAGTTGTAGCTGTACTCGGGCGCAAAGGTGGCCGACCAGCCCTGGCCCATGCGGTAGCTGACAAAAGGATTCAGAAACGTGGCCCGTACGCGGCTGCGCGCGCTAT
This sequence comes from Roseateles oligotrophus, assembly GCF_014204525.1. Classification (GTDB taxonomy): domain Bacteria; phylum Pseudomonadota; class Gammaproteobacteria; order Burkholderiales; family Burkholderiaceae_C; genus Paucibacter_A; species Paucibacter_A oligotrophus_A. The sequence continues at coordinate 356,712 of NZ_JACHLP010000004.1, read as the reverse complement.
CCCCCCCGACCGAAACCAGATGGTTGGCCAGGCCGCCATAAGTCCAGGGCCCGCTCTGCACCAGCATCACGCCGGTCGGGCCCAGCGACCATTTGCCCGTACCCAGACGGTCCTTGCTGGCCGTGGGCAGCATGAAGACCGGGCCCAGGCCCCAGACCATGGCGCCGGAGTTGCGGGGCGAGAAAAACTGCGACGCCACCACATCGCCCAAGCCCCAGGCGTCGCCCTGGCCGGCCTGCAGCGCGGGTTGGCGCTGCAGGGGCAAGATGCTGCGGGTGATGAGATTCCAGTCCTCGCCCAGGCGCACCGGGATCACCGGCTGCACATTGAGGGTGTACTGGGTGCCGCCCTCGACGCCGATCTTGCGGTCCCAATTGCTCTGCAGCGGCAGGGAGACCAGATCGGCGATGGGATTGGCCGTGGCCTTGGCCAGATCATCGGCGCTCTGCGCCCGAGCCAGCGCCGGCAGCAACAGAAGCGGAAGCAGAGCGCGGGCGCCCCAGCGCAGGCCCATGGCCTTGGAAGAAGATGACAGCATGACAAGCCCCTTCAAACCCGGCTCAGGGTCCGAGCTTGAAGCATGGTAGGTTGGCTTGGGGCCTTGCCAACACCTAGTTTCTGGTTTCTGGTTTGCCCCGGGCCGGAGGCGCTCACATCTGCCGGAACAGATGCAGATAGCTGCGGCTCACCGGCAGCACCTCGCTGCGGCTGCGCAGATGCACATCGGCCGTCTCGTTAGGGCCGCGGGTCACATGGCTGATGGCGTGCAGATTGACGACCACCGAGCGGTGCACCTGCACGAATTTCTGCGGGTCCAGCTGCTCCATCAGCTCGCGGATGGGCGTGCGTATCAAGGCCTCGCCCTCATTCCAGACCACCAGGGTGTATTTCTCGTCGGAGCGCAGATAGATGATGTCCTCCACCGGGATCAGCTTCAGCGTGGCGCCGACCGAGGCGCGTATCCATTGCAGAAACACCTTGGGCGCCGCCGCCGGGGCGGCCGCGAGCCCCTCGCTGCCCCGCGCCAGCTGCTGCATCAAGCCCTCGATGCGGGCCTCCAGGCCGGCGGCCGGATCGGCCTTGGCCGCCAGCCGCTCCTGCAGGCGCTGCACCGTGTCGGCCAGGCGGGATTCGTCCACGGGTTTGACGAGGTAGTCCAGCGCCCCCTGCTCGAAGGCCTGCACGGCGTACTGATCGAAGGCCGTCACGAACACGATCTGCGCCCGGCGCGCCAGCTGACGCGCCGCCTCGACGCCATTCAGACCCGGCATATGCACGTCCAGAAAGACGATTTGCGGCCGCAGCTGCTCGAACAGCTCCAGCGCCTCGCGGCCATTGCGGGCCTGGGCCAGCACCTCCAGCTCCGGCCAGGCGGCCTTGAGGGCGCGTGCCAGGCTGTCGCGCAGCAGGGGTTCGTCGTCGGCGATCAGGGCCGTGGCTCGCAAGGGACTGCTTGGCTTCATGGTTGGAACTGGATCTCGGCCCGCAGGCCATGGGGCGAATTTTCACTCAGGTCCAGCCGGGCCGAAGCGCCGAAGAAGACCCGCAGGCGCTCACGCAGATTGCGCAAACCGGTGCCCGAGCCGCCGCTCTGGGTCAGGCCCACGCCGCTGTCGCTGACCCAGATGCGCAGCGGCCCCTCGGCCCCCTCCTGCACCGCGCCCAACAGCACCTCGCCGCCCTCCTCGCTGGGGTCGATGCCGTGACGGATGGCGTTCTCCACCAGAGTCAGCAAGGCCATGGGCGGGAAGCGCAGGCCGTGCAAATCTTCGGGCACCTGGATCTCGAAACGCAGACGATCCGGCATGCGCAGATGCATCAGCTCCAGATAGGCCCGCACCAGGGCCAGCTCATCGCCCAGGCTGGCGGCCTCGTTCTGCAGGCGCGGCATGGCGGCGCGCAGATAGGCGATCAGGCTGCGCAGCACCGGGCCGGCCTGGGGCGAGCCGGTCTCCACCAGGGCGCGCACATTGGCCAGGGTGTTGAAGAGGAAATGCGGCTCCACCTGGGCTTGCAAGAGGCGCAGCTGGGTGTCCAGGGTCTGGCGCTCCAGCTCGCTGCGTTCCAGATCGAAACGCAGGGCCTGGCTGCGCGCCTCGGCATCGCGCTGGCGATAGAGCGCACCCATGGCCAGCAAGGGCCCCACGACCAGGCCCGCACCCGAGATGAAGATGAAACCCATCACCTTGCCCTGGCTGTTCAGCAGGGAGCTCAGGTCGCCGCCCACCGACACCAGGTAGACGGCCAGCGTCGCCAGCGGCACGGCCAGCACCACCACCACCACCTGCAAGAGCCAACGGCCCAGCCATTTGGGCAGGCGGCGCGGCCACTGGCCGGCGGCCGAGAAGGCGATCAGGCCCAGCAGGCCCACAAACAAGGTGCGGCCCAGCAGCACCGGGAAGGGGGTGATGAAGATGGCGTCCAGGGCCATGGCGGCCAGCGTCCCCAGGCCCAGGGACAGACTGACCCGGCCCAGGGTCAGATAGGCAACAAAATTGGCCCAGGCCTGGGCATGGCTGGGCAGGGCTTCGGCGGGAGCGGAGGCAGCAGAAATGGAAGGCTTGAACGTCGGCATAGCCATAGCCTAAGGCCATGGCAGCGGCCCCGGCGCCAAATACCGGGGCAAAAGCGACGAAGCACGGTTTGACGGCCCTGGATGACCCGCGCTACAGGGAGCCTCCGTTGTCCATTCCGCATTCGCGGCAACCACGACGCATGAAGCCGGTATTCGGGCCGAGCGCCGGGCCGCCCCAAGCCGGCCCGCGCTGGCGAATGCTTGCGGCTCGATGCCGCAAGCATCGGCGTCCCCTTGGGGGACCGACCGGGCTCGCCCGCGTCCAGCAAGGCGAGACTGGGCGAGGGGCTTCACTTCAGGCCAGTGCGCCTATCCTGCACATCACCACATCGCGCCCGGCATTGATGGCGAAGCGCAGGGCCTCGGCGGGCGAGGCCCAGGCGAAACCGCCGGCCAGGTTCTCGTCCCGGAAGGCTTCCTGGCGCAGCGGCTCGCCGCGCACACGCACCACCACCACGGCCGCTATATAGCCGTAGCTGTTCTTGCGCTCCACGGCACCTGCATAAATCCGGAAATCACCGGCATCCACTTCATCGAACTGCATGATTCATCGCTCCCGCGCCAGGGGAACCCGGCGCATGGAGGGACTATCCGGCCACAGCCCGGCCGGAACCACACAATAAATGGGGGCCCCCGAAAGGGGGGTATTGGGGGGGTATGCCCCCCGGCTCACGCTTTTTCTGCGTCCGGCTGGGCCTCGTCCTCCAGCCCCGGCCCCTGGTGGAAGACCAGCTCCGCCACCGGCCGGCCATCGCGCAGATGCTCGGTGATGATGCGGTCCAGGTTCTCGCCGCGGGCGTTGTAATACCAGGTGCCGTCGGGCTGCACACACATCACCGGCCCGCCCTTGCAGGCGGCAAAGCAGCTGACCCGGCTGCGTTTGACGCGCATTTCGCCCTCGTGCAGGCCGGCGGCCTTGAACTTCTCGCCCAGGCTGTCGAAGATGGCTTGCGACTCGCCCTCCTGGGTGCAGCGCGGGCCGGTGCAGACCAGCAAGTGACGCTTGTAGCTGCCGATCTTGGGCTTGATGACTTCGGTTTCATTCATGCTGATGGTCTCCTTGATTTCGGGCCGAGCGCCGGGCCGCCCCAAGCCGGCCCGCGCTGGCGATGTGCCTGGCGGTCGAACCGCCAGGCATCGCCGCCCCCTCGGGGGGCGGACCAGCGTATGCGCTGGGCCGGGGGCTTGATTTCAGTCGCCGCCAGCCCAGCACGACGCCTGCTGATGCTACGCCGCTGCATAACAGCGTCAGCACGATGACCAGGGCGTCGCGCGGCAAGCCCAGGGCCGACAGCGGTGGGAAGTCCCAACGGTGCGCGGCGTTGAAAAGCCAGCGGTAATTGCGCGAGCTCTCGTCCACCCGCTGGGCCAGGCGGGCGCGCTGCGGATCGATGTAGAAAGCCGTGTGCTGCGCGTCATCAAAGATAACGCGGTAGACCGGCAGCGCGCGGCTGCTATGCCGGTGCGGGTAGTAGTGCAGATCGGGCTCGTGCAACCAGCCGGCCGAGGCGATGCGATGGGCCGGCTTGAGCTTGGACGCCAGGCTCAGCAACTCGGCCTCGCCCAGGCCCAGAGGCAAGACCTGGCCCCCGGCGTCCAGCAGCAAGACCCGCTGCGGGCTCCTGGCCAGCCAGTAGTCGCGCCCATCGAAGCGCAGAGCCTCCAGCTCCTTCCAGCCCGCCTCGGACGGCAAGCTGGGCAGGTTCAGCCGCGCGGGCTCCAGCGGCCCGCCGCTGAAGGCCTGCTGCTCGGCCTTCAAGCCGGCCGGGTCGGATTTGCCATCCAGCAGGCCGAAGGGCCGCATGGACAGCCAGCCGCTCAGCAGCCAGACCAGCAGCACGATGCCGGCGGCCAGGCCGCCCAGATGGTGCCAGCGCTGCCAGGCGTGGGTCTGGGCGCGGTAGGGCGTGATGCGGCCGCCGGCATAGCGGCGCCGCAGGCGCAGGCGCTGCACACCCAGCACCATGCCAAGCAAGACCATGGCCGCCGCCACGCCGCTGCTCCACACCACCACCTGGCCCCACAGCGCGCCCTGCTGGCGCAGCGGAGTGAAGTAAAGCCAGTGCAGCACGCTGCCTACCCAGTTCAGCGCACGCTCGGCGCCATCGGTGTCCAGCACCACCTCACCGCTGGCCTGGGCCACATAAATCTCCAAACCGGCGGCATCATCAAACTCGACGCGATAAAACGGGCGCTGGGCGTTGAAGCTGCCGTACACCGTCCACTGATCCAGGCTCAGGGCCTGCGCCCTGCCCTGGCGCAAGCCGGCATGTTCGCGCGCCTGGGCCAGGGCGAACTCGGCGCCGACGGGGCCGCGCGGCAGGCCGCTGCGCGCGTCCACGGCCCGCCATTGCTGGCCGAGCTGGAAGAGGTAGACCGGGCCCAGGGCCTGGTTCTGCAAGCGCAAGGCCTTGGGTGGCTCGCTCAGCCCCAGGCCGGCCCAGGCCTGGCCGGGACTCAGCAAGCCCTGGGTGGCGGGCAGCTCGTGCAAACCCTGCAGGCGCTCGTCCTCCTGCAGCTTGGGCCGGGCGACAAACAGCATCACCAGGCCCGAGACCAGCCAGGCCAGCACCAGCAAGCCCAGGGCGATGCCCAGCCAGCGGTGGATCAGGTGCAGCCAACGCAGCATGCTCAGAAACGCAGGTCCAACACCAAGTCGGCACGGCGCTCACGGCCCAGCATGGCTTGGGTGCTGCCATAGCTGCTGGTGGCGTAGAGCTCGTCCCTCAGATTGCGCAGCTGCAGGCGCAAGGTGGTGGCGCTGTTGAAATGCCAGCCCAGGCTGGCGTCCATCACTTGGTAACCCGGCAGGCTCTGACTATTGGCCTGGTTGATGAAGCGCTCGCCCACATGGCGCAGGCCCGCACCCAGCTCGAGCGGCCCTTGTACGTAGCCGAGCCACAGATTGCCGCTCAAGCGGGCCACATTGGGCGGGCGATTGCCGGCCAGGCTCAGGCCCTTGCTGTCAAAGAGTTGCAGGTACTCGGCCTGCACCCAGGCCGCGTTGGCATCCAAACGCCAGCCCGGCGCCGGCATCCAGGCCGCCGTCAGCTCCAGGCCGCGCGACTGCAGGCTGCCGCCCTGGATCTGGATACTCGGGGTCACGGGGTCGGGCGTGAGGATGTGGTCCTTGCGGATTTGGTACAGGGCCAGGCTCCACTCCAGCAGCTTGCCCGCCTGCTTGTAACCCAGCTCGACCTGCCGGCCCTCGGTCAGGCGCAGGTCCTTGCTGGCCTTTTGCAGCGTGGCGACGGTGCCCACCGGGTCGGTGCCGGAGCTGGTCTGGGCATAGAGGCTGGTCTGCGCGTCGAGCTGGTAGACCGCACCCAGACGCCAGCTCAGGGGCGAGAACTCGGCATCCCAGGCATCGGGCTTGGGCGACAAGGTTTGGCGGTCCATCTCGGTGCGCTCCTTGCGCAGGCCGGCGCTGAGCGACCATGCGGGGCTGAGCTGCCACAGGCCTTCGGCAAACAAGGCTTGCTGGCGGGTCTGGGTCTCCAGCCTGGGCAGCAGGCGCTCGGTCGGCAGCAGGTAGCGGCCGGGCGCGAAATCATGCAGACCCACCTTGCTGACGGTCGTGAAGTCGTAGAGGTCGTTGCTGTGGCGGAAGTCCATCTTCATCAACTCCACGCCGCTGGAGAGCTTGAGCTGGGCCAGCGGCGTGGCGATCAACTCGGCCCGCAAGCCTTGCTGGCGCAGCCGGTGCTGGATGGCCAGGTACTCGCTGCGATTCACCGTCAGCGCGTCGGCGCTGAGGGCGTATTTCTCCAGATTGCGCCACTGGCGATCGGCCTGGAAGCGGTAGGCCAGGACGCGGGCGCTGACGTTTTCATTCAGCGTCCAGTCCAGGCGCAGGCGGGCGCGCTCCTGGTCCATCTGCCACAGGCTGTCCTCGATGTTGTAGTTCTCGCCCTGCAGCTCGCGCCACAGCTTGCCGGCCTTCAGCGGCGTGCCGAAATAGGCGCCGGGCTGGTCGCGATGGATGTCCAGGCTGAAGTCCAAACGCAAATTCTCAGCGGCTTGCCAGCGCAGCGTGCTCATCAGCTTGCGGTTCTTGTACGCACTGCGCTCCACCAGGCCGGGGCCGCCCTTGGCCAGCGCGTCCAGGCGCAGACTGAAGCGCTCGGCCAGAGGCTGGGCCAGGCCCAGGCCCAGGCGATAGGCGCCGTCGGAACCCAGGCCGGCCGTGAGCTCCTGGCTGGCCTGGCGGCCGGGCTGCTTGCGCACCAGATTGATCAGGCCGCCGATGGCGCCATCGCCATACAGCACCGAGGCCGGGCCGCGCAGGATCTCGATGCTCTCAAAGCCGAAGCTGTCCGAGGGGCTGGACTGGGTGCCCGAGGCGGTGGGCATGCGCAGGCCGTCCTCGGCCTGGGCCACCGAGTCATTGCCGGTGAAGCCGCGGCTGCTGTAGGTGGAGCCCGAACCGGGCGAGCCCATGGCCTGCAGGCCGGTGGCGCGGCCCACCAGCTCGGCCACGCCCGTGTCGCCGCGGGCGCGCAGGGTCTCGACGTCCAGCACCTCGACGCTGGCAGGAGTTTCCAGCGCCGTCAGGCCCAGGCGCGAGGCCGTGCTTTGTGAGGCCTTGAGGCCCAGCTTGCCGCTGGCCTTGCCGTCGATCTGCACGGGCTGCAGGCGGGTGCTGGGCGTGGCATCGCCGACCTGGGCCTGGCTGCCCAAGGACAGGGTCAGCGAAAAGGTGGCGGAAGCAATCGCTTTGAATTGGAGTTTCATGGGAAACAGAAAAAATCGGAGGAGGCAAGGTTCAGAAGCTGGCGCGCAGGCCCAGGCGCAGGCTGCGCGGCTCCAGCGGGTGGATCAGGCGGCCGTCCAGGCCGCTGCCGGCCTCGCCGCCGCAGGCTGGGCCTTCGCGGCGGCTGCAGCTGGCGCCCCAGTACTCGATGTCATTGGCCTGGCGGTCAAACAGATTGAGCACATCCAGCCGCACTTGCAGCCAGTGCAGCGGCCGCCAGCCCAGCTGCAGATTGGCGGTCCAGAAGGCGCGGCTGCGCTGGGCGCCGCTTTCCTCCAGCGCGTACGCGCCCAGATAGCGCAGGCGCAGGCCGCCGCTCCAGGGGCCTTGCTCGTCCATCAACAGGGCGGCCGAGGCCGTCAGCGGGATGGCATTGGGCACGTGCTGGCCCGCCTCGCTGGCGGCGCGGAAGCGGGCCCGGCTCCAGGCAATGTCGGCGTCCAAGCGCCAGGGGCCGCCCAGGGCCAGGTCATTGGCCCATTCCAGGCCCAGGCGTCGGCTCGCACCGCGCGGCTCGGTGACGCCGGAATCGCCCACATAGATCAGCTCCGAGCCCAGGTCCATCTGCCACAGCGTCAGGCTGCTGTGCCAATTGCTCAGCGGCGTGGCACGCCAGCCCAGCTCGGCGCTGTCGGCGCGGGCCAGCACGGCCACGGGCTGCAGCGGGCTGCCGTCGGCCGGATTGTGGCGGCCGGTGGCGCCGCGCAAATCATTGCTGTGGAAGCCACGGCCCCAGTTCAGATAGAACTCGCTGCGCCCGGCCCAGGCCAGGGGCCCCAGCACCAGACCCAGCTTGGGGCTGAGCTGCTGGTCGGCCGCCGTGCCGCCGTTGGCACCGTTGTGTTCACCGGCCAGGGGCGTGACGCGGCCCTGCACCCGGTCCCAGCGCAGGGCCAGGCTGCTGCGCAGGCCGGGCAGCCACTGGCTTTGCAGCTCGGCGAACAGGCCCAGCTGGCGCTCGTCCACGCGGTCCTGCTTGACGACGCCATCGCGCTCGCGCAACACCGTGCTGTAAAGCCCCACATTGCTGATGCGCTCCTCGCGCCACTGCGCGCCCGCGCCCAGGCGGTGCGCACCCAGGGTCCAATCCTGCCGCCACTGGCCGCCCCAGCTCAGGCGCCGGTCTTCCTGCTCCTGCTGGTCGCCCTCGGGGCGGCCCACAAAGCCGCTGGGGTTGGCGTAGAGATTGAGGCCATAACTTGTCAGGTAGGCGGTGGCGCGACGGCTCTCGCCCGCCTCGCCACGCTGCGCCCATTCCAGCGAGAGGCTGTCGCGCCGGGTGCGCCCGCCATCGCTGGGCGAGAGGGCGCCAAAGCGGCCGAGCTCACCGCTCAGCACCGCCCGCTCGGGCACTTGGTCGGTGGCCGTCCAGTCGGCGCGATAGCTCAGCAGGCTGATCGCCAGACCTTGCCCGGCCGTGCCGCTGGACCAGCGCAGCACGGCATTGCGCTTGCGCAGGCGCTCGGCCTGTTCCCAGGGCCCGTCGTTGCGGCTCAGCTCCAGCGCAGCCAGCAGTTGGCCGCCCTGGCCCAGGGCCGTGCTGCCGGCCAGCAGCAGGCGCCGGTAGTCGTGGGGGCCCAGCTCGGCCGTCGCCAGCGAGCCCTCGTCCAGGCGGCGCAGATAGTCGATGCGGGCCGAGCCGGCGGTGGCGAAGTCGCCGTCCTCGGCGGCATACGGCCCTTTGCGGTAGGCAATGCTGGCGACCAACTCGGGGATCAAAAAGTTCAGGTCGGTATAGCCCTGGCCATGGGCGTGGCTCAGCTGATTGACGGGCATGCCCAGCAGCTGGGTGGAGAAGTCGCTGCCGTGGTCCAGATTGAAGCCGCGCAGAAAGTACTGGTTGGCCTTGCCGTCGCCCGAGTGCTGGGTGACGATCAGGCCGGGCACGGCCTCCAGCACCTCGGCCGGACGCAAGAGCGGGCGCAGGGCCAGTTGTGCGGCGTTGATGCGGCCCTCGCTGGCGCTCTGGGCCTCGCCCAGCAGGCCGCGGCTGAAGCTGAGCTGCACGGGCGGCAGCTGTTGAGGGGTGAGGGTCTCGGCGGCCTCTTGGGCCAGGGCCTGGCCGGCGGCCAGAGCGGCCCAGGCCAGCAAGGCCGGCCGCAAATTCTGCTTGTGATGGAACATGAGATGAGCTCAATACCCGCCCACATGGCCCGAATCCAGCCCTGCGCGCGTGTGCGCACAAGCCCGATTCCGTCCAACACCCCGTAGGCGGTTTTGCAAAATGCCACACGCACAAAGGCGGTGGCGGCTGGGCTGGCAGGCCGGTATCCGGACTCGCGAGTCTTGTGTCGTTCGCCTTCCCGAATCCGCGGATTCAGTGGCCGGTGCCAAACACCCTGAACTCACCACACTCGCCCACCGTTGCGGGGGCAGTCGGGGCTTTTCATCCCCGTTCCCGTTTAACCAAGCGCCCCAGAGGGCGCGCTGGCACCTGGCAGCTTGTAAAAAATTGATTTACTCGGTCGCCATCTCCTCTTCGCTGCTATCGGGCGCGGCCGCTTCCAGCGGCTCGCTCAGGGTGGCGCGGATGTAGTCCAGCGGCAGGCGGTATTCGGCCGCCAGATCCTCATAACTCGCACCTTCGGCGTGCGCGGCCTGCAGAGTCTCCAGCCAGCCCAGCAGGCCGGTGCTGAGCGAGCGCCCGGGCTTCTCGCCGCTGCGGGTGGCACCGCCCTCGTCCAGATGGTATTTATTGGCATAGCCGCGCGGCGTCACCATCAGGCCATGCTGAACGACGGTATTGCTATTACCGATCAGCACGGTGCTGAGCATGCCGATATCGGCCTCGCTCATGCGGTCCAGCGTGGTGAACTCGATGCGCTCGCGCCGGCGATAGGCGCTCTTGACAATGGCCACCGGCGTGTCGGGCCGGCGGTGGCGCAGGAACAGGCGCTGGGCCTCGACGATTTGCCGCGTGCGGCGGCCGCTCTTGGGGTTGTAGAGCGCCACCACAAAGTCGGCATAGGCGGCGGCATCCAGGCGGCGCGCGATCACCGGCCAGGGCGTCAGCAGGTCGGACAGCGAGATGGAGCAGAAATCATGCGTCAGCGGCGCACCGACGCGGGCCGCGCAGCTATTGATGGCCGAGGCGCCGGGAATGATCTCCAGCTGCACCGGGTGCTCGGGCGTCCAGCCGGCCTGGAACAAGACCTCGTAGGTCGGCCCCGCCATGCCGTAGACGCCGGCGTCGCCGCTGGAGATCAGCGCCACCTTTTTGCCGGCCTCGGCCGCCTCGAGCGCGCTGACGGCGCGATCCAGCTCCTCGGTCATGCTTTTGCGGATGATCTCCTTGCCTTCCAGCAGATCGGCCACCAGCTTGATATAGGTGACGTAACCAATCACCACATCGGCTTCGGCAATCGCCTGCCGGGCGCGCAGCGTCATATGGTCCACGCTGCCCGGGCCTATGCCCACCAGCATGATCTTGCCGGCCTGGGGCGCTGTGCTGTCTTGCTGCTCAGTCATTTCTTTCATCCTTGCTATCGATACGGTGGCGTTGCGGCCGTCCTCGGGGCCGCGCAGCTTGTGTTTTTCCAGCAGCAGCTGGCTCATGTCCACGCCCGCCGCCAGCAGGGCCGCGGCCTCGCTGACCGAGGGGCTGCCGGTGTATTTGCGCACCGTCTCCGAGGGGTTGGGCACGGGCACGGCGGCCAATTCGGCGGCGCTGTAAAAGCGGATCTGCCAGCCCTGCTGGGCGGCCAGGGCCAGCAGGCCGGTCTCGTCGGCCTTCAGGTCTATGCTGGCCACGGCCACCACATCCGCCCAGGCCAGGCCCAGGCTGTCCAGCGCCTGCGCCACGGCCCGCTCCAGCGTGGCCAGGGGCGTGCCGCGGTCGCAGCCCAGGCCCAGGGCAATCTTCATGCGCGCGGCGGGCGGTAGACCACCAGGCGCTCATGCAGAGCCTGCCATTGCGCCTCGGGCACCTCGGCATGGGTGATCCATAACACCGCCTTGAAGCGGGCCAGGTCCACCTCGGCCAGGCTGTCGAATAAATGGATATTGGCCGGCAGCGGCGTGGGCCGGGTCCACCACTGGCGGCTGCCGGCCTCCTGCACCACGGCCACCGGTTCTTCGTTGACCACGGCGGCCGAGACGCGGGTGATATTGATCTTGGGGCATTCCACCACCCAGCCCAGCTCGCGGCCCAGGATGTCGACGGGGATGGTCTTGCCCACATCGGAGGCCGTGGTCAGCACCGGCGTCGCCTGCAGCAAGAGCGCGATCTTCTCCGCCCAGGCATTGGCGCCGCCCACATGGCCGCTGAGCACGGGGATGACGAACTGGCCGGCATCGTCCACCACCAGCACGCCGGGATCCTCGTCCTTGCTCTTCAAAAACGGCGCAATCAGGCGCACGACGGCGCCCAGCGAGACGAAGAAGACGATCTGGTCATGGCGCTGGAACAGGCCGGCGATCTCGTCCTTGAAGGCGCCCGAGTAACTGTGTACCGGGTTGGGCAGGCCTTGCATCAAGTCGGCAAACTTGGCCGAGACGCAAATCTGCGCCTGCGGCAGTTGCGCAGCCAGCGCCGCCACCTGGGCCGCGCCATGCTTGGTGATGGCCACCAGCACCACGCGCACGGTCTGCGCAATCGCGGGGTCGGGTCTTGCTTCGCTCATGGGGACACTTTCTTTTTGCAGCCTTTGACGCGCTCACCGCGCAGGCGTTGATCGTTCTTGACCAGCAGCAGGGACAGGTAGTTGACCTTGGTCCCGCGCAGGCTCAGCAGCTCGGGGCCGCGCAGCACGCGCTCCTCGGGGGCGCCGGCTTTTTCGACAAAGCAGCTTTTATCCAGCAAGTCGCGGCGCTCCAGCAGATCGATCAGCTCATCGATCAGGGGCTTGACCTTCATCAGCACCAGGGTGTCGAAGTCATCCAGCATGCGTTCCACCATCTCCACGCCGTAGGCGGCGGGCACGATGGCGACGGTGTCATCCTGCTCCGAGAAGGGGATCTGCAATCGGGCGCAGGAGGCATGGAAGCTGGTGATGCCGGGGATGATCTCCACCTGCACGGCGGCGTCCAGGCCGCGCACGGTGCGCTCCAGATGGCCGAAGGTGGCGTAGGTGGAGGCATCGCCCTCGACCAGGAAGAGCACATCGCGCCCGCTCTGCAGCACCGGCAGCACCTGGGTGGCGGCGCGCAACCAGGCGCGCGAGAGCTTCTCGACGTCGTGCGTCATCGGGAACAGCAGGTGCTGGGCGTCCTCGGGCACGGCGACGCCGCTGCGCTGGGCTATGGCCAGGGCATAACTCTCCGTCTTCAGGGAGCGTACCGGGTAGGTCCACAAGGCTTCGCTGCGCTGTAGCTGGGCCCAGGCGCGGCGGGTGATCAGGTCGGCGTCGCCGGGGCCTAAGCTGACGCCAATCAATTTGCCCAAGCTCATACGCCCTGCCCCGCTTGTGCGCAGACGATCCAGACCGGGTTCTCGGCCGCCATGCGGTGCATATGCAGAATGGGCTTGCTGCGCGAGGCCTGCATCTGCAGCACGTCCCACTGCACGCCGGCGGCGTTCAAGACCTCGACGGCGGCGGCCAGGTTCTCTATCGTGACGAAGTTCATCACCAGCATGCCCTGGGGCTTGAGCCGGGCCAGGATCAGCGTGATCAGCTCGCCCAGCTCGCCACCCGAGCCGCCGATGAAGACGGCGTCCGGTGCCGGCCAGTCGGCCAGGCCCTGTGGCGCCTTGGCGTGGATCAGGCTGTAGTTGGACAGGCCGGCCGCACGGCGGTTGCGCAGGGCGATGGCGTGATCGTCGACATTCTTCTCGACCGCATAAACATGGCCCTCGGCGCACAGCTGCGCCGCCTCCAGGCCGACCGAGCCGCTGCCGGCGCCGATGTCCCAGACGATGCTGTCGGCGCGCAGCTGCATGCGCGCCAGCGAGACCGCGCGCACCTCCTGCTTGGTGATCAAGCCCTTCTCGGGTTGGCGCTGCTCGAAGCTGGCGTCAGGGCGCCCGAACAGGACCGGCCGCGCGCGCCGCTGGCCGCGCCACAGCAGCAGGACATTGAGCTCGGCAAACTCGCGCTGCGCCAGCTCGGCCAGGCTCAGCTCGGCGTGGATTTTTTCCTCCGCCTGGCAGAGGTTCTCGGCCACGGCCACCTGAAAGTCCTCGCCCAGACCCTCGGCCAGCAGCATGCGGGCGATGCGGCCCGGCGTGTTGAGCGGGCTGGTCAGCACGGCCAGGCGGTCATGCTGGCGGGCCGTTTGCAAGAGGGCATAGAGGCCGTGGCGGGCGTCGGCGCCCTCCTGCCATTCACCGGCATCGGCGCTGTGAACGGAGCAGAGCTTCATGTCCTGCCAGGGCATGCCCAAACGGGCGCAGGCGAGCTGGAGGGTGCTCAGATTGGGCATCACCTCCAGCGCGTCTATGCACAGGCGTGCGGCCAGATAACTCGCGATGCCAAAGCACAGCGGGTCGCCGGTGGCCAGCACCACGCAGGCCTGGCCGGCGGCCTGGCTCTCGCGCACCCATTCGGGCACCTTGGAGAGGGCGCCGGTCAAATCCAGCTGGCGCGCCGTGGCTGCGATCTCGCTGGCAAACAGGGCCAGGGTGCGGCTGCCGCCGATCACGCAATCGGCATGGCGCAGGGCATGCAGGGCGCGCGCGCTCAGGGAGGCCACGCCATCGTCCAGCACGCCGATCACCTGGCAGCGCTTGCCGCCGCTGAAGTAGCGGCCTTCGTAGGTCAAGTCTTCGCTCATAGGGAATTTGCCTCGGCCAGCTTGCGACCGTCAAAGTCGCAGACCAGCACGGTCAATTTGAATTTTTCGGGGTAGCGGCCCATCACGGTGCTCACCACCTTCTCGGCCAGGGCCTGGTGGAATGCCAGCACCAGGCCCAGGGCCTCGACGCGCTCGCTGGCATAACGCGCGGTCTCGGCCTTACGGATGTCGTCGCAGACCTCGGGCGGCACGCCGATGCCGGCGCACAAATCGGCCAGCAGGCCGGTGTCCACCTCGGCGCGGCCGGCGTGGGTGATGGTCTCGCCCTGGGCGATCTTGGTCAGCTTGCCCACCATGCCGCCGATGACCACATGGGCCAGCTTGGCCTTGACGGCCGCGTCCAGCGCATAGCGCAAGAAATCGCCCATCTGCACAAAGCAGGCTTGCGGCAGATCGGGCATCTCCTCCATCACAAACTTCTCGGTGCGCCCGCCGGTCGTCAGCGCCACCATGCCGGCACCCGTGGTACCGGCCACCTGCACGCCCTGCACCACGCTGGCCCGGTAGGCCGCGGTGGAGTAAGGCTTGACGATGCCGGTGGTGCCCAGGATGCTGATGCCGCCCAGGATGCCGAGGCGGGCATTGAGCGTCTTCTTGGCCATCTCCAGGCCTTGGGGCACCGAGATGCAGACCTCCAGCCCCACCTCGTCCAGCAGGGCCGCGCCGACCTCGCGCACGTTGTCCTCGATGTTTTGCCGCGGCACCGGGTTGATGGCCGGCCCGCCCACGGCCAGGCCCAGGCCCGGCATGGTGACCGTGCCCACGCCCTCGCCGCCGCTCAGCAAGACCTGACCCTGCAGATCGGCGCGCACGCGCACATCGGCGGTCAGATGGGCTTTGTCGGTGCAGTCGGGGTCGTCGCCGGCGTCCTTGATGACCATGGCGTGGGCCGTGCTGCCGTCGCAGCGGCCGTCGTTGACCGCGAACTTGACGCGCTGGCCATTGGGCAGCAAACACTCCACCTCGGCGGGCACCGCACCGTCCAGCAGGCCCAGCACGGCGGCACGCGCGGCGGCCGCCGAGCAAGCCCCCGTGGTGAAGCCGGTGCGCGTGCCGCGCTTGACGGTTTTTTCCATCATGGCCGGTTCAGCTCCTGCGCCTCGGCCAGGCCCAGCAAGGCATGGATGGCGGCCACGACCAGGGTGGAGCCGCCCTTGCGGCCGCGGATGACGATCCAGGGCGTGGCCGTTTCCTCGGCCATCAAATCCTTGCTCTCCAGTGCCGAGACAAAGCCCACCGGCATGCCCACCACCAGAGCGGGTCGCAGGCCTTCTTCGCGTATCAGCCTCACCACTTCGATCAAGGCCGTCGGCGCATTGCCGATGGCTATGATGGCGCCCTCCAGCAGGCCCTGGGCATGGGCCTTGCGCATGGCTTGCACGGCGCGCGTCGTGCCCTCCTGCTTGGCCCTGGCGATCACGTCCTCGTCGCTGATGAACTGGTGGGTGCTGATGCCGAAATGCGCCAGCCGGGGCTTGGACAGGCCCACGCAAATCATCTCCACATCGGCCACCACACGGGTGCTGCGGCCCAGCACGGCCTGCAGGCCCCGGGTCACGGCCTCGGGGTGGAAGTCGGTCAGGCCGTTGAAGTCGAAGTCGGCATTGGCGTGGATCATGCGCCGCACGATGGGCCATTGCTGGGCCGTGTAGGCATGGGACTCGACCTCGCGGTCGATCACCGCAAAAGAGTCATGCTCGATGGCCTGGCCGGCGGCGGTCAGCTGTTCGGTGACGGTATTGGGCGTGCTCATAGGCATTTGCTGCGCGCTGTGTGCTCGTGGCCGCAGCCATGGGCGTGATCGTGGGCATGCGCATGGTCGTGGTCATGCTCATGCGAATGATGGTGCGCATGACCGTGATCATGGCCATGGTGGTGCGACTCCCAGGCCGCCGCCTCCGCGGGGATGTGGACGGGGCTCTGGCCCCCATCCAGCAAGCCCTGCACGCGCTCGCTCAGCAGGCGGCCGATCTCGGGCTCGAAGCCGAAGTAGCGGCCGTGGGCAAAGCGGATCTGCGGGTACTGCTGGGCCAGATGTTGCATCTGGCGCTGGATGCGCTGCATCAGGGTGCCGGTGAACAGGTAGTAAGGCAGGACGATGATTTGCTTCATGCCCAAGGCCACCTGGCGCTGCACGGCCAGCTCCAGGCGCGGGTGGGTGATGCCGGTGAAGGCAATGTCCACCAGCTCATGCTCGCCCTCCTCCCAGATCCAGCGCGCCAGCTTGGCCACCTCGCCATTGGCCTGCCGGTCCGAAGAGCCCCGGCCCAGCAAGATAACGCCGGTGTTACGCGGGTCCGGCATGTCCAGGCTTTGCATGCAGGCGCGCAGCTGGCGCAGCAGGATTTGCAGCACCGGCTCGCAAGCGCCCAGATGCGGGGCGTAGTCGAACTGCACCTGCGGCCAGCGCAGACGGGCGCGGGCGATATGGCCGGGGATCTCGGTCCTGACATGGCCGGCGGCGTTCAGGATCAGCGGCGCCACGATGACGCGGCCAGCACCCTGGGCGGCCCGCTCCAGCCCCTCTTCCAGCTCGACCTCGGCGAATTCGATGAAGCAGAGCTCGATGCGCCAGGCCGGGTGCTGCTCGCGCCAATGGGCGGTGAAATGTTCGATCTCGTCATTGCCGGCGCGCTCGCGCGAGCCATGGCCGACCAGCAGGATGGTGGTGTCTGACATTTGATTTAAGCGGATGTAGTCGCGCGCCGGAAGCGGTGCGTGAACGTCGCGTCGTAGAGCTTGGACTTGGTCAACTCGGCCCAGCCGCGCGAGCCCAGGGTGGGGCTGGCGATGATCATGCTCTGGCTGACCAGGCCGGCCTCGCGGCACAGCTGCTTGATCGTCGCCAGCGTGCCGCGCACGATTTTCTGCTCGCCCGGCCAGCTGGCCTTGTGCACCACCAGCATGGGCGCGTCCTCGGCCCAGCCGGCCTCGCGCAGGCCCGCCTCCACCTTGTGCAGCAAGGTGATGGACAGATAGATGCACAGCGTGCAGTGGTGGGCCGCCAGCTCGGCCAGGCTCTCGCCGGCCGGCATGGGAGTGCGGCCCTCGACGCGGGTGAAGATCACCGTCTGCGTCACCTCGGGCAGGGTGAAGCTCTCCACCGCCGCCGCCGCCGAGGCCATGGCCGAGCTGACGCCCGGCACCACGGCCACCGGCACGCCGGCCGCGTCCAGGGGCTGCACCACCTCGATCAAGGTGCCGTACAGGGCCGGGTCGCCGGTCTGCAGCCGTATCACCACCTCGTGCTGGGCCGCTTGCGCGATCAACCAGGCGGCCATCTGCTCCAGCGTCATGTCCTTGCTGTCGGCGATCAGGCAGCCGGGCGGCGCCCAGCGCGTGGCGGCCTCGTTGACCAGGGAGCCGGCGAACAGGATGGCGCCGGCACGCTCAATCAAACCCCGTCCCTTGACGGTGATCAGGTCCGGATCACCCGGACCCGCGCCGACAAACCAGACCGTGCCCCTCATTGCGCCTGGGCAGGAGCCTGGAAGCAGAGCGCGCCCCAGCTCGTTTTGCGGGCCTTGTCGATCAGCCACAGCATGGCCAGCGTCACCAGGGGCTCGACCAGCAGCCAGGGCGCATAAGCCAGGGCGAAGGTGGCCCACTCGCCCAGGGCGGTGGCGGTTTCACCCAGGGTCAGCCAGAAGCCCACCATGGCGACCACGCCGGCGTAGTAGACGGCGTCCAGCTTGACGATTTGCTGCACCCGGCTCACGCCCTGGGCCACCAGCTTGCGACCCAGCGTGTAGTGCAGGGCCATCAAAGGAAGGATCAGGGTCAGGGAGTTGACGGCCAGGTTCTGCAGATCCTGAGGCTCGAAAACCAGGCCTTGCAGCAGCAGGCCCAGGGCGAAGCCGATCAGCGTGGGCACGAAGCCAAAGGCCAGATAGATGGGCATGGCGCCCAGGAAGTGCAGCTCCGAGGGGCCGGCCTTCATATGGAAGATCTGCATAAAGACCGAGAAGAACAGCGCCGCCAGCACGCTGTGCAGGAGCAGCAAGGGCTGCTTGACCAGGCGCGGCACATAACAGGCCAGCACGGCGGTAGCGGCGACGGCCGCGAAGGCGAGCTTGGGGGCGGCGATCAGGCCGGGTTCGATATGCATATTGAAAACTCCTTGCGCCGCTGGGGGCGATTGAGGCGGATGGGGCCGAACAAGACCCGCGCGGCCAGGCCATGCAGCGGCCCGACCCGCCAAAACGGATCCATCGAAGAAAAATGAGGAACAGCAGTGCACCAGCTCGGCCAAGGCCGACAAGCCGGGGTCAGAACAGCGGGGATGTGGACATGAGGGAGCTTGGGCCAAACGCGCCGACCCGCTTCCCCGCGGGTCATGCACCGGATGAGACCGCGCTTGCGCACGAACTCGCTGTGTTGGCCGGTATCCGGGCTCGTGGAAATCGGCCTGTGCCCTTCCCAGATGGCTGAACCATCCAGTGGGACTTCGACAGGCTTGAGGCGCCGCTTGCGCACGCTCTCTTCCACTTACCGTTGCGGGGGCAGCTTGACTTTGGATGGGCGCTCCCTGCGGAGACTCACCCTGCCAATTCCCGTTTAACTGCGCGCCTTGAGCGGGCGACGCGAGCACCAAACGGGGCAGATGGTAATGCATATCGCCGCCCGCACCAAGCACGGCGGCCGCCGCCAGCCCGATCTAGCCCCTCGCGGCGCGAAACATAACTCAATATTCGCAGACCAAAAAAACGCCGAGGCAGCGGCTTTCATGACGCATTTGTCATCCGCCGGACGGCTTGCGGTCGGGCGCGGATTCCTACATTGAAGGCCAGACGCAAAGCACCAAGGGCCGGATGTCCCGGCCCGGTGCCACGTCCTCAGGAGAAGCCATCATGAAACGCCCCAACCCCTTCCTCAAAACCTCCACCCTCACCCTCGCCCTGGCCTTGTCGGCCCTGGGCCTGGCCGGCGCCAGCCAGGCCGCCACCGGTGCGAATGGCGAACGGCTGATGAATGGCAAGTCCGTCTACGGCGTGCCGGCCGCGGCCAGCAGCGCGGTGAAGGAGATCAATGTCGATCAACTCAGCACCTTGAACGTCAATTGCGGCGACACCCTCAGCTTCCGCCGGGGCGAGCAGAGCTTCACCTGGAAGTTCGATGTGGTCGGCCATCGCATCGTGGACCTGCAAAAGATCGCGCCGGCGGGCTTTATCGACAAGCCACTGCTGGTCTATGTGGACCGCAATGAGTCCGAACGCAACTGAAAACTCAGGCCTGAACGGCCGGGTCCGTGCGCAGGCTGAAGCCCACCTCGGTCCGCCCCTGGGCCGTCTGGGCAAAGCCCTCGCCGCCGTGCAGGCGCGCGACGGCGGCCACGATGGACAGGCCCAGGCCGTGGTTGCGTTCGCCTTGGCCCCGGGCGCTGTCGGCCCGGTAGAAGCGGTCAAACCAGCGCGGCAGATCGGCCGGGTCCAGGCTCGCGCCTTGGTTGACCACGCTCAGCCTCAGCAGCCCTTGTGCATCGAGCTGGATGCACACTTGCACGGTGCTGCCCGGGCGGGCAAAGCGGCGCGCGTTGCCCAGCAGATTGGACAGCGCACGGCGCAGCAGGCCGCCGTCAAACAGGCCGCCGGCCTCGCCCAGCACCTCGGCGCTCAGACCGGCCTCCTCCAGCGCTGCCTCGTGGAACTCGATCACCTCGCGCGCCAGCCGGGCCAGGCTGGGCAGCGCTTGCCGGCGCGCCCCATGGCCGCGGTCGGCATGGGCGAGAAACAACATATCGCCCACCATGCCGGCCATGCGCCGCAGCTCCTCCAGATTGCTGCCCAGGACTTCGCGCAGCTCCTCCGCATCGCGGCGGCGGCGCAGGGCCAGCTCGCAGCTGCTGATCAAATTGGCCAGCGGCGTGTTGAGCTCATGCGCCACATCGGCGTTGAAGCCCTCCATCTGCCGGTAGCTGCACGCCAGGCGGTCGAGCAGATCATTGAACTGGGCGATCAGGGGCTGCAGCTCGGCCGGCTGGGCCGAACCGTCCAGGCGCGCCGCCATCTGCCTGGCATCCAGGGCACGGGTCTGTTCCACCAGCAGATGCAGCGGCCGCAGGCCCAGGCGAACCAAACGAAAGCCGCCCAGAGCGATCAACAATGTTCCGGCCAGGGCCGCTGCCACCAAGGTCTTGGCCAGGCGGTTCAAGAGCACATCGTCGGCCCGCACATCCAGGCTCAGCTCGGCCCTGGCCCAGTCGGCGCCGCCCGGCAAGCCCAGCTCGGGCGAGCCGATCTCGAACACACGCGACTTCCAGCGCGGCAGCGATGACGCCTCGCGGGAGCCGAGGTAGAGAACACGGCCGTCCGGCGCAAGCAACCGCAGCCGCAGATCGCTGTGCCCGGCATGGAAGTCATCCAGCTGATGCCGAATGCCGGCGGCCGCATGGCTGGCCCGCCCTTCGGCCAGCAGGTGCTGCAGGACGGCCTGCTTCTGGTCCAGCATTTCCTCCTGGCGCTGGGCCAGGGTCAGAGCGGTGACGAGGTAAACGCTGGCGCACACCAGGCTCAGGCCCAGCAAGGCCTGCCAGGCCAGCCACCAGGACAGGCGCTGGCCCAGACCCGCAGCGCTCATGACCCGACCTCACGGAACTCCAGCACATAACCCATGCCGCGAACGGTATGCAGCAGCGGCCGCTCGAAGGGCTGGTCCAGCTTGCTGCGCAGCCGCCGTATGGCCACCTCCACCACATTGGTCTCGCTGTCGAAATTCATGTCCCAGACCTGTTCGGCCAACTCGGTGCGCGACAAGACCTCGCCCTGCCGGCGCAGCAGAAGGCTCAGCAGATTGAACTCCTTGGCCGTCAGGTCCAGGCGCTGCTCGGCCCGCCTGGCCTTGCGCCGGATCAGGTCCAGCTCCAGATCCGCCAGGCGATAGACCGTGGGTTCCAGGGCGCCGGCCGTCGCCGCGCTGCGCCGCAGCAGGACCTGGATGCGGGCCAGCAACTCCGAGAAGGCAAAGGGTTTGACCAGATAGTCGTCCGCCCCACTCTGCAGGCCCCGCACCCGGTCCTCCACCTGGGCCCTTGCCGTCAGCATCAGCACCGGGGTCTGCGCCGTGCCGGCCGTCTTGCGCAGGGCGGCCAGCACGGCCAGGCCGTCGATGCCGGGCAGCATGCTGTCCAGCAAGATCAGATCAAAGCGGCCCTCGCTGGCTTGATGCAAGCCCTCGATGCCGTCATGCGCCAACTCGACGCCATAACCCTCTTCGCTCAAGCCCCGCCGCAGATATGCCGCCAGCTTGCGCTCGTCCTCGATCAGCAGAATCTTCATGGCCCGATTTTGCAGGCCGGCGGCCGGGCGGCAGATGACGTTTTTGTCATCTTCCCGATGCGCGGCAAGCCGCCGCACCCGCCGATGCACACCCGCGGCGCTCAGCTGGACATCACGTAGACGCTGAGCTGCTCGTGCTTGGCGTGGCGCTTGGCGGTGGCGGCGGCGGTGGCCACGTCCTCGGCCCGCTGCAAGCTGCCCGGGCGTATGCGCACCGCGCCTATGCTCAAGGTGGTGCAGGGGTGGAAGCGCAGATCGCCATGCCTGTCCTCGGCCATGATGCCGCCGGCCTCGAGCGCGGCGGCGTCGAATAGATTGCGGGCCAGGTCGTTGAAACGCTCGACGATCTGCTCGCAGCGGTGCTCCCAGTCGTCGCTCTGGAACAGCATGACGAAATCGTCCCCGCCCACATGACCCAGAAAGTCGCGCTGGCTGTCGCAATGGGCGCTGGCGACGCGGGCCACCAGGCGGATCATCTCGTCCCCGCGCCAATAACCATACTCATCGTTGAAGGGCTTGAAGTGGTTCAGGTCGGCATAGGCGGCGACGAACTCGCGCCCGCTGGAGATCAGCCGGCCGATGTGCTGGCTGATGGGGATGTTGCCGGGCAGAAAGGTCAGCGGATTGGCGTGGCGCGCCGCCTCGATGCGGGCCTCGGTGACCGAACGCACCAGCTGCTCGCCCGTGCCCAGGCCCAGGTAGCGGCCCGCGCGGGTGATGATGAAGCCCTCGCGCAGATAGCGCTGGTCGGCCGAGGTCAGGACCGTGGTCAGGGCCTCGATGCCGGTGTCGGCATCCACGATCAGGGGCGTGGGGTTGGCGAACAGGGTGCAGGCCCGGCGCCCGTAGAGATCGTTGAAGAAAGGCTTGGCCCAGCGGTTGATGAACTGGCTGCGGTCCACCAGGGCGACCGGCTGCTGCTGGGCATTGAGCACGGCCACCGCATGCAATTGCTCGTGTTCGTTGAAGAGGCGCAGCAGCTGCTCGTGCGTGGTCTCCTCGTCGACGCTGACGGCCTCCATCATCAATCGCTCGGCCGTCACCCCGTTGCTGGAGGCGCGCCTGAGCTCGGGCAGCACGGCGATGTCATTGCTGGCCAGCACATCGCGGGCGGCGGTCAGGATCTCGCGCTGGCCCTGGCGGCTGGGCCGGCCGAGGAACCAGCCCTGGCCATAGGCCACGCCCAGATCGCGCAGCACGCGCAGCTCCTCGGCGTTCTCTATGCCCTCGGCCACCAGCTGGGCGCCAAAGGTCTCGGCCAGCTGCAAGAGGGCGCGAAAGGTCTGCAGCTTCTCCGCATGGGCGGGCAGGTCGTGGGTGAAGTATTTGTCGATCTTGACCAGATCGGGCTGCAGCTCCGACCACAGGCGCAGCGAGGAGCGGCCGTCGCCGAAATCGTCCAGCGCGATGCTCACGCCCTGGCGGCGCAGATAGGAGATGGCGCAGCGCAGGCTGTCGATGTCGGCGACGCGCTCATGCTCGGTCAGCTCGATGACGATGTCGGTGGCGCGCAGGCCCAGGGTCTCGCACAGGCTCAGGCCGCCCTGCCCCTGGTCCTGGGCCACGACGCTGGCCAGGGCCGCGGCACTCATATTGATCAGCAGCTTGCCGGCCAGTTTTTGCCCGCGCCAGTCCTTCAGCGCCTGCAGGGCGCAGCGCATCTCCAGCTCCACCGTCAGGCCCTCGCGGCGGCCGGCTGCGAACAAGGCGTCGGGGTATTCCAGGGCACTGCCCACCGGGCCGCGCACCAGGGCCTCATAACCAAAGATCAGGCCGGAATCCAGCTGGACAACGGGCTGGAACATGGTGCTCAGCAGGTCTTCATTGATCAGGGTCTGCACCCGCAGCGGAGCGGGGCGGTCCAGCGTGCGACTGGGCGCGGTCAAAGTACTCATGGGCACATGCTCGTGCCCGAGGATGACAGGCTCACGAAAGCTGAAATGGTGGATGCAAAAAATGAAAACCGTGTGAGTAATAAGTCACTCACACGGCTACAAACAGCGCACCGGCCAAGCTCGGGCCGCAAGGCCCGGGCCGGCCGCGCCTCAGACGCGGTTGGAAACGCCGGCGCTGCGCAGGCGGTCGATCAAGCGGCCGGCGATCTGCTGCAGCGGCAGCACCTCGTCTGCCGCGCCGGCCGCGATGGCCTCGCGCGGCATGCCGAAGACCACGCAGCTGGCCTCGTCCTGCACCAGGTTGTAGGAGCCGGCGTCCTTCATCACCTTCATGGCCTTGGCGCCGTCGGCGCCCATGCCGGTCAGCATGATGCCCAGGGCATTGGGGCCCACCACGCGGGCGGCGGAGTGGAACAAGACCTCGACCGAGGGCTTGTGGCGGTTGACGGGCTCGCCGTCCTGCACCCGGGCGATGTAGTTGGCGCCGGAGCGCTCCACGCTCAGATGGAAGCCGCCGGGCGCGATATAGCCATGGCCGGGCAGGATGCGCTCGCCGTCCTGGGCCTCCTTGACGCGGATGCGGCACAGACCGTCCAGCCGGGCCGCATAGCTCCTGGTGAAGCCGGGCGGCATATGCTGGGTGATGACGACGGCCGGGCAGTCGGCCGGCAGATTGACCAGCACGTCCTTGGTCGCCTCGGTGCCACCGGTGGAGGCGCCGATGAAGATGATTTTCTCGGTCGAGAGGCGGCCCAGGCTGGCCATGGAGACCGGCTTGGGCGCGGCCACCGGCGGCGCGCCCGGTGCGGCTGCGGCGGGCGGGGCCGGCGCACGGCGGATATGCGCTTTGGCGGCGATACGGATCTTGTCGGTGATGTCGTCGGCCAGCTGGCGGATGCCGTCGGCCACACCGATCTTGGGCTTGGCGACGAAGTCCACCGCGCCCAGCTCCAACGCCTTCAGCGTCACCTCGGCGCCGCGTTCGGTCAGCGTGGACACCATCACCACCGGCATGGGCCGCAAGCGCATCAGGCGGGAGAGGAAGTCCAGCCCGTCCATACGGGGCATCTCGATGTCCAGCGTGATGACGTCGGGGTTGAGGGAGCGGATCATCTCCCGGGCCAGCAACGGATCGGCGGCGGCGCCTATGCACTCCATATCGCTTTGGCGATTGATGATCTCGCTCAGAATACTGCGCACCAGCGCGGAATCGTCGACCACCACTACTTTGATTTTTGGCATCTTTTTCTCCTGGCCGTGCAGGACTTAGAACAAATCGACGGAACCGCCCGTGCTGACCACCGGCTGCGCCTTCTGGGCGGCGGCCCGATCCTGCTGGATCAGGGCTTCGGTATTGGCCGGAGCCAGGCGTTTGACCATGGCCTTGCCGCTGTGCGGCAAGAAGCAAACCTTGCGGGGGTAAATGTCCAGCACATCCTTGGAGACAATAGGGATGCGCTCCGTCTTCAGATAGTCGATGACGAAGTTGGTATTGCGCTCACCCACATTGATGGTGTTCATGCCCGCGATGACGGCGCCGCCACCAAAGATCTTGGCTTCCATACGGCTTTTGGAAGCCCCTCGCTTCATCATCTCGTTGATCAGCAATTCCATCGCGAAGGAACCATAACGGCCGGAGTCGCCGGCGCCATCGGGCAGCATGAAGTGGTTCATGCCGCCGATCTGGGCGTGGCGGTCCCACAGGCAGGCGGCGATGCAGGAACCCAGGGTGGTCATCACCAGCAGGTCTTCGTTGTCGACGAAATACTCGCCGGGCAGGATCTTGACGGCGGCATTCTTGAAATGGGCGTCATAGAAGAAGAAGGAGGCTTCCCCGTTCTTGCGCTGCACGGACTTCAGCTGCGCCACGCGCGCTGCCCCGGCCCCGCTCAATGACATCGCGCCCGCGGCTGCGGCGGCACCGACTCCAGAATAGGCGGAGGGATTGCTCATGGGTTTGTATCGGCCTTGAGGCTGCTGTCTTTAGGGTGAGTCTGCGCGCTGGCGTCAGACGCGCTCGTAAATCGTTTTGCCGCGCAGGCGAAATAGATCACGCGACTCGGTGAAATTTTCCGAATGCCCAACGAATAACAGCCCATGCGGACGCATGACCCGGTGGATGCGCTCCAGCACCTTGCGCTGCGTGGGCGCATCGAAATAAATCATCACATTGCGGCAGAACACCATGTGGAAGGGATCGCCCAGCGACCACTGGTTGTCCATCAGATTGAGGGTGCGGAACTCGATCCAGCGCTGCAGCTCGGGCTTGACGCGAATGCGGCCGGCGTTGGCGCCGGTGCCGCGCATGAAGAAGTTGCGCAGCCGCCCCTGGTCGAGGCCACGCGCATCGGCGTTGTAGACGCCGCGCCGGCAGGCGTTCAGCACATTGGTATCGATATCGCTGGCCGTGATCGAGACCTGGGCATTGCTGCCCAGGGCCTCGCTGCAGGTGATGGCGATGGAATAAGGCTCCTCACCGGTGGAAGCGGCGCAGCACCAGATGCGCACCGGCTTGCCGGCCCAGGGCTTGAGGTCGTCGGCCAGGGCGTGGAAGTGATGCTCCTCGCGGAAAAAGGAGGTCAGATTGGTGGTCAGGCAGTTGACGAATTCCTGCCATTCCTGCGTCGCCTGGGCGCCGGTGGTGGACTCCAGCCACTGCAGATAGGCGGCAAAGGACTTGTGGCCGGTGTCGCGCAGACGCCTGGACAGGCGGCTGTAGACCATGGCGTGCTTGCCCTCATGCAGGCTGATGCCCGCGTGTTTATAGATGAGTTCGCGGACGCGATCAAAGTCCTGTTTGCTGAAACTGAATTCGTGGTCGATGACTTCGGCGCCGGAGGCGCTAGGGGCAGCAGACATGTGATGAGCTCGGTTGGTCTGTCAGGGCTTATGCGCAGGTCACGATTTGATTTTGCATCTTCATCCAGTGTGATGGGCGATTAGCGTTCTGCATAGTCCGAACAACATGGGCAACAGCCCTTTGTTTCAAAAGTGTCAAATTCCCACCCCCTGCTAGACTGCCGACGCAAACGCCTTGGACTATCTTGGACAAAAGCCCCATAACCGCACAAATTGACGCCAGCCGGCTGCGGCTGGACTTGGCCATGCAGCTCTTGCAGCAGGCCGGTGCCCTGCTGCCGGAGTCCGAACCTTACGGGGAAGAATGGCTGCAGGCGGTGATAGACGCCTTGTGCGATTTGTCCAGCAAGGATGCCTTGACCGGCCTGGTCAACCGCCGCAGCTTTGAGATGGCCCTGTCCCGTGAGGTTGACCGGGTGGCCCGCTCCGGCGAGCCGGCCCTGCTGCTGATGCTGGACATCGACCATTTCAAGGCGGTCAACGACAGCTACGGCCATGCGGCCGGCGATCTGGTCCTGAAGGCCGTGGCGGGAGCCTTGAATCAGGTGGTGCGCCCCATGGATACGGTGGCCCGCGTCGGTGGCGAGGAATTCGCCATCGTCCTGCCCAGCTGCGCGGCCAGTTATGGCCTGATGGTGGCCGAACGGATGCGCGAACGCGTGTCGGAGCTGCGCGTGGAAGTAGCACCCGGACAAATATTGGCAGTGACGGTCAGCCTGGGCGGAGCGTTTGCGCCGCAGTGGGTGCGCTCCTCGTCGCTGCTGTGGATGGAAAGAGCCGACCGCCAGCTTTATCGCGCCAAGGCTGAGGGTCGCAACCGTGCCTGCCTGGAGACGCAAGTCGAATCCCTGGTGAGCGCCGAGGAAAAGGGCATGTTGTTTGCAGTAACGCAACAGGAAATCGAATGAGTACCAGCACAGATCCTGCTGCACAGAATCCCGCCCACACGGCAATGGCCGAGACACGCGCTGCGACATCGGCCAAAGGGGGGGCGCGCACCCTGGCCGTGACCAGCGGCAAGGGGGGCGTGGGCAAGACTTTTGTGACCGCCAATCTGGCCGCCGCCCTGGCCGCCCGCGGCCAGCGCGTGCTGGTGCTGGACGCCGATCTGGGCCTGGCCAATCTGGACGTGGTGCTGAATCTGCACCCCAAGCTGACCCTGCACGATGTATTCACCGAGAAGGCCACGCTGGAGCAGGCCATCCTGCCCGCGCCCGGCGGCTTTCATGTCTTGCTGGCCGGCTCGGGCATGGTGGAGTATTCGCGCCTGACGCCGGAGGTGCGGGACAAGCTGCTGGCCATCGTCGACCTGGTCAGGCCCCGCTTTGACTGGGTGTTACTGGATACCGGTGCCGGCATTTCGGATGTGGTCTTGTTCGCCGTCTCGCTGGCCAGCCAGGTGCTGGTGGTGGCCACGCCCGAGCCGACTTCGCTGACCGACGCTTACGCCACCATCAAGGTGCTGGCCACCCAGCAGGACCGCCGCGAGGTCAGCCTGCTGGTCAATCAGGCCAACCGGGTGGGCGAAGGCAAGCTGATCTGCGGCCAGTTGCAGCAGGTCTTGCAGCGCTTTGTCGGCACCAAGCCGGGCCAGAGCTTCAAGCTGGACCTGTTGGGCGAGGTCAGGCAGGACACGACCGTGCGCCAGGCCGTGCTCAAGCGCCAGCTGGTGATGGAGCATTTCCCCGGCTCGGATGCGGCCCAGGGCATCAAAGCCCTGGCCTTGAAGTTGATGGAACGATGAGCGAGACCGAAGACAAAGCCGCCCAACAGCCGGCCACAGCGTTTGAATGGGTGGGCGGCGAGGCCGCGGTGCGCGGCCTGGTCGACCATTTTTACGACTTGATGGACCTGGAGCCCGGCTTTGCCGAGCTGCGCAGCCTGCATCCCAGCAATCTGGACGGCTCGCGCGACAAGCTGCACTGGTTTCTGTGCGGCTGGCTGGGGGGGCCGGACCACTACATCGAACGCTTCGGCCACCCGCGCCTGCGGGCCCGCCACCTGCCCTTCCGCATCGGCATCAAGGAGCGTGACCAGTGGATGGCCTGCATGATGCAGGCCATGAACGAGCGCCAGCTGGACCCGCTGCTGCAAACGCGCCTGAGCGAGTCCTTGATGGGCACGGCGGACTGGATGCGTAACGTCTAATCGCCACGGACGGCGGATGCAGGGCTTTTCTGCACCTGCTGCAGCAAGACCATCAGCGCGCCGCTGCCACCATCGCTGGCGCGGGCCTGCACAAAGGCCAGCACCTGCTGCTTTTGCACCAGCCAGCGCCTGACCTTGGCCTTGAGCACCGGCTCGCGGCCGGGTGAGCCATTGCCCTTGCCGTGCACCACCCGCACACAGCGCAGGCCGCGGCGGGCGCTTTCCTGCACAAAATCCCCCAGGGCTTCGCGGGCCTGATCGCGGCGCATGCCGTGCAGGTCCAGCTGCGCCTGCAAGGCCCAGTGGCCGCGGCGCAGCTTGCTGAGCGCCTCTTGCGGGATCTCCGGGCGGCGGAAGGACAGGCTCTCGTCGGTCTCCAGCAGGGAGTCCACATCAAAGTCGTCCGACAAAGCTTGCAGCAAGGCCTGGCGCTCGTCCGCCTCGCGCTGCAAGGGCAAGGGTTGCGGGCGGGGCAAGGCGTGCTGGGCCCTTTGGGCCTGCGGCAGCGCCGTCACCGGCCCCACGCTCAGCTCGAACAGGCGCCGCTCCTGCTCGGCCAGGCGTGCCGCCGCGGCGGCACGTTCGCGCGCCTCTTCCGCCAGGCGGCGCTGCAAGGCCAGTTCGCGCTGCAGCAGCTTCAAATCCTGCAGGCTGTGCAGGGCGGGCAGTTTGGGGGCACGGCTCACAGCAGGCCTCGCTCGGCGAATGAGATCACCTCACCGCTGCCCACCACCAGGTGATCCAGCACCCGCATGTCCACCAGGGCCAGAGCGGTCTTCAGGGCCTGGGTCAGCAGCTCGTCCGAGCGCGAAGGTTCGGCCACACCGGAAGGGTGGTTATGGGCCAGGATGACGGCGGCACAGCCCAGGTCCAGGCCGCGCTTGATGATTTCCCGCGGGTAGACCGAGGTTTGGGTGAGCGTGCCGCGAAACATTTCTTCCATGGCAATCAGGCGGTGCTGGGCGTCGAGAAAGAGCACCGCAAAGACTTCGTGGGACAGGCCGGCCAGCTTCAGGCGCAGGAATTGTTTGACCGCCTCGGGCGCATCAAACACCGGCCGCTGGGCCAGCTCCTGCAAGAGCGAGCGGCGGGCAATCTCCAGCACGGCGGCAATCTCCGCCCGCTTGGCCGGGCCCAGGCCCTTGACTTTGGCCAGATCGGCCAGCTTGGCATGCAGAAGGCCATGCCAGCCACCGAATTGCTCCAGCAAGGCCTGCGCCAGTTGCAGGACCGGCAGGCCCTGCACGCCGGTGCGCAGCAAGAGCGCCAGCAGCTCGGCATCGGCCAGGGCTTGCGGGCCACGCGCCAGCAGCTTTTCGCGCGGGCGGGCGTCGGGTGGAAGGTCGGCTAGCGGCATGGCGGGTGGGAATTCAGGGGTGCAGGCAGAGTGCAACAGCGGCCAGGCTCTAAAATCCGCTCAGTCTAGCCAATATTGACGCCATGAATCTCATCCAAGCCGGCTCCTTTCTGACCCTGCATTACCGTCTTGCAGGCCCCGATGGGGGCGACGTGATCAACACCTTCGCCGACAAACCCGCCACCCTGACGCTGGGCACGGGCGAATTGTCGCCGGCCATCGAGGCACGCCTGATCGGCCTGGCCGAGGGCACGCGCAGCCAGTTCGAGCTGGCCGCCGGCGAGGCGTTTGGCGATCGCAACCCCGAGCTGCTGCAACGCGTGCGCCTGAGCCTGCTGCGCGAGCTGGGAGATCCGGACGAGCAGTACAGCGTCGGCGATGTGGTGCAGTTCCCCACACCCGACGGCCAGGGTTCCTACGCCGGCGTGGTGCGCGAGGTCGCCGACGACGCCTTGCTGTTCGACTTCAACCACCCGCTGGCCGGCCAGCCGGTGAGCTTTGAAGTGCAAGTGATCGGGGTGTTGTGAGATGAGCGAGCAAGAACAGGAAGTCCTGCTGGCCGAGCCGCGTGGCTTTTGCGCCGGTGTGGACCGTGCCATCGAGATCGTCGAGCGGGCCTTGCTCAAATTCGGCCAGCCCATCTATGTGCGCCACGAGATCGTGCATAACACCTATGTGGTGAATGATTTGAAGGCGCGCGGCGCCATCTTCATCGAAGAGCTGTCCGAGGTGCCGGCCGGCGCCACCCTGGTGTTCAGCGCCCATGGCGTGAGCCAGGAGGTGAGGCGCGAGGCGGCGCGGCGCGGCTTCAATGTCTTTGACGCCACTTGCCCGCTGGTCACCAAGGTCCATGTGGAAGTGGCCAAGCTGCACCGCGAGGGCTATGAGTTCATCATGATCGGCCACAAAGGCCACCCCGAGGTGGAAGGCACGATGGGCCAGCTCAGCGAGGGCATCTATCTCGTCGAAGAGGCGTCGGATGTGCCCCATGTGCGGGTCAAAGATCCCGCCAAGCTGGCCGTGGTGACGCAGACCACGCTGAGCGTGGACGATGCGGCCGAGATCCTGGCCGCCGTCAAAAAACACTTCCCGCAGGTGCGCGAGCCCAAGAAGCAGGACATCTGCTACGCCACCCAGAACCGCCAGGACGCCGTCAAGGTGATGGCCCCGCAGGTGGACGTGGTGATCGTGGTGGGCAGCCCCACCAGCTCCAATAGCAACCGCCTGCGCGAGCTGGCCCAGCGCCTGGGCACGCCCGGCTATATGGTGGACAGCGCCGAGGAGGTGCAGGCCGAGTGGCTGGAAGGCCGCAGCAAGGTGGGTCTGACGGCCGGCGCCTCGGCCCCCGATGTGCTGGTGCAGGCCGTCATCAACCGCCTGCGCGCTCTGGGCGCCACGGCCGTGCGCAGCCTGCCCGGCGTGGAGGAGCATGTGCGCTTCCCCCTGCCCATGGGCCTGGGCGACAAGTCCATGGCCGAAGTGAGTTCCTCCCGATCTTGAGCCTGCGCCCAGCTCATGCCGCGGCGCCACCATCGGGCGCCGCTTTGCTTTCATAGAATCAAGACCGTTTCAAGGAACTCCCAAATGCTAGACATCACCCTGCTGCGCAAAGACCTGGACGCCGTCATCGCGCGCCTGAACACCCGCAAGAATCCGCAAGCCTTTCTGGACGTCGAGCGCTACAGCGCCCTGGAGCATGAGCGCAAGGGCCTGCAGGTACGCACCGAAGAGCTGCAGGGCCGGCGTAACAGCCTGTCCAAGCAGATCGGCATGCTCAAGGGCAAGGGCGAAGACGCGTCCGGCCTGATGGCCGAGGTGGGCGGCATCGCCGATGAATTGAAGGCCAGCGCCGAGCGTCTGGACGCCATCCAGCAAGAGCTGGCCACGCTCTTGATGAGCGTGCCGAATCTGCCACACGAGAGCGTGCCGGTCGGTTCGGATGAAACAGGCAATGTGGAAGTGCGCCGCTGGGGCACACCACGCGCCTTCGACTTCGAGCTGCGCGACCATGTGGACCTGGGCGCCCCCCTGGGCCTGGACTTCGAGACCGGCGCCAAACTGAGCGGCTCGCGCTTCACCTTTATGCGCGGCCCCGCGGCCAAGCTGCACCGCGCCCTGGCCCAGTTCATGCTGGATGTGCAGACCGAGGAGCATGGCTATACCGAGTGCTACACGCCCTATATCGTCAACCGCGAGGTGCTGGAAGGCACGGGCCAGCTGCCCAAGTTCAAGGAAGATATGTTCTGGGTGCTGCGCGGCGGCGACGACGAGGCGGCCGAGCAATACCTGATCTCCACCTCGGAAATCTCGCTGACCAATAGCGTGCGCGAGCAGGTGCTGGACGCTGCCAAGCTGCCCATCAAGCTAACCGCCCACAGCCCCTGCTTCCGCTCGGAAGCCGGCAGCGCCGGCCGCGACACCCGCGGCCTGATCCGCCAGCACCAGTTCGACAAGGTCGAGATGGTGCAGATCGTCCACCCCGAGAAGAGCTATGAGGCGCTGGAAGAAATGGTCGGCCATGCCGAGGCCATTCTGCAAAAACTCGAGCTGCCCTACCGCGTGCTGACCCTGTGCAGCGGCGATATGGGTTTTGGCTCGACCAAGACCTATGACCTGGAAGTCTGGGTGCCGGCGCAAGGCGTCTACCGCGAGATCAGCAGCTGCTCCAACTGCGAGGCCTTCCAGGCGCGCCGCATGCAGGCCCGCTTCAAGAACGCGCAGGGCAAGAACGAGCTGGTCCACACCCTCAACGGCTCCGGCCTGGCCGTGGGCCGCACCCTGGTCGCCGTGCTGGAGAACTACCAGAACGCCGACGGCAGCATCACCGTGCCGGCCGTGCTGCGCCCCTATCTGAAGGGCCTGGACGTGCTGCGCGCCTGAAGCCGCTGCGCCCGAACCGAAAGAGCCCGCCGATGCATCGGCGGGCTCTTTTGCATTGCGGCCTGCCAGGCCTGGTGCCGACCTCAGCTCAGCTTGAACTGCGCCACCGTCTGCGCCAGATGGGCGGCCTGGTGTTTCAGGCTTTCGGCGGCAGCGGCGGATTCCTCCACCAGGGCCGCGTTCTGCTGCGTGACCTGGTCGAGCTGGGTGACGGCGTCGCCAATCTGGCCTATGCCCGTGCTTTGCTCCATGCTGGAGCTGCTGATCTCGCCGATCAGATCCGTCACCCGCTTCACCTGGTTGACGATATCGCCCATGGTTTTGCCCGCGTCATCGCAAAGCTTGGCGCCGGCCTCCACATTCTCGACGCTGGCACTGATCAAGCTCTTGATCTCCTTGGCGGCCTCGGCCGAGCGCTGCGCCAGCGAGCGCACCTCGCCCGCCACCACCGCAAAGCCCCGCCCCTGCTCACCGGCCCGGGCGGCTTCCACGGCCGCATTCAGCGCCAGGATATTGGTCTGAAAAGCGATGCCGTCGATGACGCCGATGATGTCGTTGATGCGCTTGCTGGAAGCGGTGATCTGCTCCATCGTCGCCACCACCCGGCCCACCACCTCACCACCCTGAGTGGCCACGGCCGAGGCGCTGGTCGCCATCTGGCTGGCCTGGCGAGCGGTGTCGGCGTTTTGCTTGACGGTGGCCGTCAGCTCCTCCATCGAGGCCGCGGTCTGTTGCAGATTGCTGGCCTGCTCCTCGGTGCGCTGCGAGAGATCGGCATTGCCGTTGGCAATCTCGGCGGAGCCGGTGGCGATCGAGTCCGAGCTATTGCGCACCCGGCTGACGATGTCCACCAGGCCGGCATTCATCTGCTTGAGCGAACTCAGCAAATGAGCGGTCTCATCCCGCCCCGTCACCTCGATGCGGGAACTGAGGTCGCCCGCACCGATGCGCTCTGCCGCGGCCACCGCTTGATTCATCGGCTGGGTGATGGAACGGGTGATCCAAACGGCGGCAACGGCGCCCATGCCCACGGCGGCCAGGCTCAGACTGGACACCAGCCAGACCGCGCTGCGATAGCCCTCGGCGGCCTCCTTGCTGCCGCGTTCCAGCAATACATCGTTGTAGTCCCACAAAGCGTCCAGCGATTTGTTCAGCACTTCGAACGCACTGCGCGACTCGCCGAATAGGAGTTTCTTGGCCAGCTCCAACTTGCTGGGATCCGCAGGTATCTGGTGGGAGAGCGCACGCAAGCGGCTCCACAGCGCCTGATAGGCCGACACGGCGCTGCGGACGGCATCCAGATTGCGTTTGTCCGTCTCGTCGGCAACCAGCGGATCATAGGCCTTGAGGCCGTTCTCGATGTTTTTATGGATGCCGGCGATACGCTGCTCCATTTCGTCCATCTCTTTTTCGGTCGAGAGCAGCAAATGCTGGCTTTCGAGCCGGCGCAGGCTCTGAGTCGAGCTGCGCAAGGTGTCCACGATTTTCAGCGACGGTACGACGTTGACGGAGAAGAACTCGACATGCTCATTGATCGAGCCGATCTTCAGGATGCCGATCAGGGCAATGCTGATCAGCAAGCCCAGCAACACACAGAAACCTGCGCCCAAGCGCAGCCCAATGTTCACGTTTCTGATGTTCATCAGTGATTCCTTCCAGATGCGACCTCGGACCGGTTGCTTCAATGGCAACCTTGGTGGCCCGCGGGAATCCCTGCATCAGAACCTTATCGACAGGAAGGCGACAAACATGAAGATATTTGATTTCTTGCAATCACTGCAAAAACTACGCTACAATCTAAGGCTTCACTCGGTAACAAGTTAAATATTGCTATCGACGCGCCAAATACCGGAGAGGTGGCAGAGTGGTTGAATGTACCTGACTCGAAATCAGGCGGACGGAAACGTCTCGGGGGTTCGAATCCCCCCCTCTCCTCCAGTAAAGAAACCCCTAAGCAATTGATTTGCTTAGGGGTTTTTCTTTTCTTGCTGTCGGAAGTTCGCCCTCGGACGCTGCGCGGCCGCCTCATTTGCTTGCGCAGGCTGAGGCGGCTTTATTGGCCAGGCTTTCTTGGCTCGCTTCAGTCCGCCAGGAATAGCGACTGCAGATCGCTGAGAAAGTCGAAGCCTCGCTCGCTGGCGGCGATGCGGGCCGGATCGGCCAGCAACAAACCCTTGCTGCGGCCGGCCGCCATGGCCTTGGCAATGCTGGAGGGCGGCAGGCCGGTGCGCTCCAGGAACTGGCTCACAGGCACGCCTTCGCGCAGGCGCAAGGCATTGAGCATGAACTCAAAAGGCAGCTCGGCGCGGCTCACCTCGTGCTCGTTCGACACCGCCGCCCCCTCTAAGGCCTTGGCGCTATAGGCCGCCGGCTCCCGCCAGCGCACCTGGCGCAAAACCCGGTGCGGAAAGGACAGCTTGCTGTGCGCCCCGGCGCCAATGCCCAGATAGTCGCCAAACTGCCAGTAGTTCTGGTTGTGGGCGCAGCGGTGGCCGGCGCGCGCATAGGCCGAGACCTCGTAGCGCTCCATGCCTTGCTCACCGGTGCGGGCGGTGATCAGGTCCAGCATCTCGCTGGCCAGGTCGCCGTCCGGCAAATTGCTGGGCGGCGCCACGGCGAAGCGGGTATTGGGCTCTATCGTCAGGTGGTAGACCGAGAGATGCGGTGGCTGATAGGCCAGGGCCGTGCGCAGCTCTTCATCCAATTGCGCCAGACTTTGCTGGGGCAAGGCATACATCAGGTCGATATTGAAGGTCTCGAAGGCCTGGGCCGCCTCGGCAATCGCCGCGCGTGCCTGCTCGCCGCTGTGCACCCGGCCCAGGGCTCCCAGCTTGCCGTCGTCAAAGCTCTGCACACCGATGGACAAACGCGTCACGCCGGCGGCACGGAAGCCTTTGAAGCGGTCGCGCTCGAAGGTGCCGGGGTTGGCCTCCAGCGTGATCTCGCAGCCGGCCTCCAGGGGCAGGCGGGCGCGCAGATCGGAGATCAATTCGGCGATCTGTTCCGGCGCGAACAGGCTGGGCGTGCCGCCACCGATGAAGATGCTGACCACCGGCCGGCCCCAGATCAGCGGCAGGGCCGCCTCCAGATCGGCCCGCAGCGCGGCCAGATAGGCACGCGCCGTGTCGACGGGCAAGGACTTTTCGCCGCCGCGGATTTCATGCGAGTTGAAGTCGCAGTAAGGGCATTTGCGCAGGCACCAGGGCAGATGCACATAAAGCGACAGCGGCGGCAGGGCTGCCAGCGTGAGCGTGCCCGGGCGCATCAGATGCAGCAGCTCAGCCAAGATGCCAGACCTCGCGCAACTGCCGCAGCAAGTCGGCGGCGGCCAGGGCCCGATGGCTCAGCGCATTCTTTTGCGCTGCGCTCAGCTGGGCCACGCTTTGGCCCAGACTGGGGATGAACATCAGCGGGTCATAACCAAAACCGCCCTCGCCCGCCAGCGCCGGCAAGATCTGCCCCTGCCAGCGGCCCATGGCGATCAGGGGCTCGGGATCGGTGGCGCTGCGCACGGCCACCAGCGAGCAGACAAAGCGCGCCGCGCGCTGCGCCGGCTCGCGCAGATGCGCCATCTGCGCGAGCAGCACGCGGTTGTTGTCGGCGTCCGTCTTGGGCTGGCCGAACAGCGTGGCATAACGCGCCGACAGCACGCCCGGCGCGCCGCCCAAGGCCTCCACCGCCAGGCCGGAGTCATCGGCCAGGGCCGGCAGGCCGCTCAAGCGCGCGGCGTGGCGCGCCTTGGCCAGCCCGTTCTCGACAAAGCTGTCAAAAGGTTCCTCGGCCTCGGGAATACCCAGCGAGCCCTGCGTCACCAGCTCCACGCCCAGGGGCGCGAACAGCGCCTGCAACTCCGCCAGCTTCTTGGCATTGTTGGAGGCCAAAACCAAACGCGTCATCAACATCTCGACTCAAAGTCCCAGGGCCTGGCGCTGAGCGGCCAGCAATTCGCCAATGCCTTTTTCGGCCAGGTCCAGCAGCGCATTCATCTCGACTCGGCTGAAGGCCGCGCCCTCGGCCGTGCCCTGCAGCTCCACCATGCCGCCGGCAGCGGTCATCACCACATTCATATCGGTGTCGCAGCCGGCGTCCTCGGTGTACTCCAGGTCCAGCAAGGGCTGGCCGTTGACGATGCCGACCGAGATGGCGGCGACCGCATCCTTGATGGGCGTTTGTGCGATCTTGCCCTGCGCCAGCAGCCAGCTGACCGCGTCAGAAGCGGCCACAAAGGCGCCGGTGATGGCGGCCGTGCGGGTGCCGCCGTCGGCCTGCAGCACATCGCAGTCCAGGGCGATGGTGCGTTCGCCCAGCAGGCTCAGATCGAACACACAGCGCAGCGAGCGGCCGATCAGACGCTGGATCTCCTGCGTGCGGCCGCTTTGCTTGCCGCGGGCGGCCTCACGGTCGCTACGGGTGTGGGTGGCGCGGGGCAGCATGCCGTACTCGGCCGTCACCCAGCCCTCGCCCGAACCGCGCTTGTGCGGCGGCACTTTTTCCTCCACCGAGGCGGTGCACAACACCTTGGTGCCGCCGAATTCGATCAGCACCGAGCCCTCGGCATGGCAGGTGTAGTTGCGGGTGATGGTCACCGGGCGCAGGGCGTTAGCAGCGCGTCCAGCCGAGCGCTCAAAAGTGCCCGGCAGTATGTTCTCAGCAGTCATGAATGAAGAATCCTCAGGTTTTCTTTGTGCCAACGCGGCTGGACATGATTTCCCGCAGCCGCGTTGAATCCGGCATTGCAGCCGGCATCAAGGCCTCGGCCGGCTCGCTGCTGGCCCTTTGCTTGGCCAGGCGTATGGTTTCGTTGATTTCGCGCACCGAGCGCTCGATCTCGGCCTCGTCCATCTCGAAGCGGCGCTCATTGCCCAGGCCCAGGCCTTGAATCGTCGAGGCGAAGCCCAGATCCTTCAAATCCTGGCTGGAATCGGGGTCGGGCTCGCCCGCGCCCTCCCACTCCACCGCCAGGGCGGTGACATTGTCGCAGCGTGGGCCGCCGTTGCGCAGGGCCTGCTCGACCAGCTCGGGCACGCCATCGGTGATGGTATGCGCCGCCAGCAGGCTGACGATCTCGTCGTCGGCCACGTTGTCCCACAGGCCGTCGGAGCACAGCAGCAGGCGATCTCTCATCTCCAGCTGCATGGGGCCGAAGCTGTCTATCATGGGCTTGCCCGGGCTGCCCAGGCAGGTGAACAAGACATTGCGGTTGAAATGCTCACCCGGCTGCGGCAGACGGCCCAGGGCGGTCTGCAGCTCGCTATAGGAATGGTCGCGGGTGCGGGCCACCAGGCGGCCGGCGCGCAGCATATAGAGGCGGGAATCGCCGCAATGCGCCCAGTAGGCGGTGCGCCCCTGCAACACGCAGGCCACGACGGTGGTGCGCGGCGTGTCGCTCATGCCTTTCTCCGCGCCATAGCGCAGCAATTGCTGATGCGCAATCTGGACGGCGTCCTGCAAAAATTGGCCGGGATCGACCAGCGCCGGGGCCGCCTCCCGCTGAAACATGGCGGCCAGGGTTTGCAAGGCCAGTTGCGCGGCGACCTCGCCCTCGGGGTGGCCGCCCATGCCATCGGCCAGAGCAAACAGACCCGCCTCGCGGGTGTAGCAATAACCCATGCGGTCTTCGTTTTTCTCGCGCCCGCCCTTGCGGCTGACCTGGTAGGTGCTGAATCTCACGCCTTGGCCCCGGTCTTCAGATTCTCCAACTGCAGTTTCAGGCGCTCGCTGAAGGACAGCTTGGTGTAGCGCCTCTCGGTCTCGCGCGACAATTCTTTTTGCAGCGCAAACACGCTTTGCGGGCGCGACAGCGGGTCCAGCGCCATGCACCACTCGGTCACCTCGATGAGGTTGTCGGAATAGACATTGCGCAGGCGCGACAGGCTCAGCGCCAGCCGGTCTTTTTCCAGGCGCTGCGGCGCGTCGTTAGGCGGATAGCCCTGCATGCAGGCATAGATGCAGGCGCCGATGGCGTAGATATCGGTCCAGGGGCCTAGCGCGCCATCGCGCCGGTACATCTCGGGCGCGGCAAAGCCGGGCGTGTACATGGGGCGGATGAAATTGCCTTCCTTGCTCAGCACCTCACGCGCGGCGCCGAAGTCCAGCAGCACGGCCTTGTTCTCGTTGGTGATGAAGATATTGGCGGGCTTGATGTCCAGATGCAACATCTTGTGCTGATGCACGATGCGCAGGCCGCGCAGGATCTCGTCGAACAGGCTGCGTATGGTGGACTCGCGGAACACCTTGTCGCGCTTGAGATCGCGGGCGGTGACGATGAAGTCCTGCAGGGTATCGCCCTGCAGATAATTCATCACCATATAGACCGTTTCGTTCTCGCGCAGAAAGTTCAGCACCGAGACCACGCTGGGGTGCGAGATCTGGGCCAGCGAGCGGCCTTCCTCGAAAAAGCTCTTCAGGCCCAGGCGGTAGAGCGGCTGCTTCTCGGGTTTGACACGCGGCGTCAACTCGCCGGGCGAACGCTCGGCCAGGCTGGAAGGCAGGTATTCCTTGAGGGCGACGAGATGGCGCTCGGGGTCTTCGGCCAGATAAACCACCCCGAAGCCACCGGCGGCCAATCGCTTGATGATCTGGTAACCCCCGACCACCGTTCCTGCGGGCAGTGGGGCCGGTTTCGGCTTTGACATAATTGACTTTTATTTCCACACCGGACGCTAGATGCCAGTCTACAGCATGACCGGATATGCCAGCGCCAGCTCGCAATCCACCTCCCCCAGTGAAAACTCCCCGGCCGGCAGCGCCAAGCTCTCGGTCGAGATCCGCTCGGTCAACGGGCGCTTTCTGGACCTGGGTTTTCGCATGCCCGAAGACCTGCGCGGCCTGGAGCCCGCCCTGCGCGAGCTGCTGACGGCCAAGCTCAAGCGCGGCAAGATCGAACTGCGCATCAACACCCAGCGCGAAAACGACAGCAACTGGCCGCAACCCCAAGCCGAGCAGTTGGGCAAGCTGGCCCGTCTGGAAGGCTCGGTGCAGAACTGGCTGCCCAAGGCCCAGCCCCTGTCCGTGCACGAGGCCTTGCAATGGTGCAAGAGCGGCGGCAATGCCAGCGAGAAGCTGGACGAAGCCGCCATGGAGGCCACCAAGGCCTGCTTGCAAGGCCTGCTGGAAGCGCGTGAACGCGAGGGCGAGAAACTGGTCGCCATTCTGATGGAGCGCATCAAGCATCTGCGCAAGCTGGCCGATGCCGCCGAACCCCTGCTGCCCGCCATCGTGCAGCGCCAGCAGCAGCGCTTTCTGGAGCGCTGGCAAGAAGCCCTGGCCAACACCGGTGCGGCCCAGACCATCCCCGAGGAGAATCTGCGCGAGCGTGCCCTCAACGAGGCGGCGGCCTATGCCATCCGCATCGACGTGGCCGAAGAGCTGGCCCGCCTGCGCGCCCATCTGGAAGAAATCGCCCGCCTGCTCAAAAAAGGTGGCGAGATCGGCAAGCGCCTGGACTTCCTGATCCAGGAACTGCACCGCGAGGCCAACACCCTGGGCTCCAAGGCCGCCGCCCTGGAGCTGACCAATATCTCGGTGGAGATGAAGGTGGCGGTCGAGCAGTTGCGTGAGCAGGTGCAAAACATTGAATGACGCTGGGCGCCAGCCGGCCTCAACACCATGCCCCGCTACCACCCGACCCTGTTGCTGAGCGCCCTGCTGCTCGGGCTCTGCGCCCTCCCCGCCGCGGCCCAGCCAGCCGGCGCCGCGGGCCTGGACGCCCTGCCCCGCCCCAGCACCCCACCGGCCGAGACCGGGCCGGTGGTACCGGCCCAGGTAGAGCGCTGGCGGCGCGAGGCCGAGGCCCTGGAGCATGGTGATGGCGTGCCCCGCGATGCCGTGGCCGCCGCCCAACTCTATTGCCGCGCCGCCCGCTTCGGCGACCCGGTGGCTCAGTTCAATCTGGCCTGGATGCTGGTCAACCCGCGCGGCATCGCCCGCGACGATGCCCAGGCCGCCCACCTCTTTGCCGCCGCGGCCGAGCAAGGCATGGTGCAGGCGCAGAATATGCTGGCCGCCATGGGCACGCCCCAGGGCCCACCCCCGGCCTGCCTGCGCCCGCCCGACAGCGACCCGGCACCACTGGCCGCAGCCCCGAAAAAATCCGCGCAGCTGGCCGCCATCAAGCCACCGCCGCCGCCGGCCAATGCACCCGCTGCCATTGTTCGTTATGTCGATCTGCATGCGCCCGACTACCAACTCGCCCCGCATCTGGTGCTGGCCGTGATGGCGCGCGAGTCCAACTTCGATCCGCAGGCGCTGTCACCCAAGAATGCGCAAGGCCTGATGCAACTGATCCCCGAGACGGCCGCCCGCTTCAAGGTCGCCAAGCCCAGCGATCCGGCGCAGAACATCCGGGGCGGCATGGCTTATCTGCGCTGGTTGCTGGCTTATTTCGAGGGCGATCTGCTGCTCACGCTGGCGGCCTACAACGCCGGCGAGCGCGCGGTGGAGCGCTATCAAGGCGTGCCGCCCTATGCCGAAACCCGCAACTATGTGTTGCGCATCATCGCCTCGATGAACGGGCAGTTGGTCCACCCCTTCGACCCCAGCGTCACCAGCCCCTCGCCCATGCTGCCGCTGCGGCGCGCCGGGCTGGCCAGCAGCGGCCGCGGCAAATAGGCTGGGCAAGCCGGCCAGTGCAAAGGCTGGCTTTCATCCGGCAAGCCGCTTGCTGAGAACGACGCTGCGATAGAGCTTGCCGGGCCATTGCACCCAGCCGACTTGGCTGTAGCCGAGGCCGGCATAGAGCGCGATCAAATGGCTGGCTTGCTCAGCCGTGTCCATGGCGAGTTCGGTGTGGCCGGACTCCCGGGCCCATTGTTCGGCCTGCTGCAGCAGCATGCGGCCGATGCCCGCGCCTTGACGCGCCGGGTCCACCGCAAACTGATGGACGGCCGCCACGCCGGAGCGGGTGAAGTACTCGCATTCGTTGGCCGCATAAGTGGGCTGGACGACGAGGGTGCCGAGCAGCTTGTCGCTTGCATCAACAACCACGAAACAGCGGCCACCGCGCATGCGCTGGGCCGTGACTTCCGCAGACTGATCGACGGCGGTGTAGTTCAAACCCATCTGGCCCAGGCGCGCATAGGCGCGGTGCAGCAAGGCCGTCAGTTCGGTGAGGGAGTCGGAAGCCTGGAAAAGACGGATGTGCAGCATGGTGAAGCGCTTGTATCTCAGCAAGCCGCATTCTGCATGCATGCCGTCGCTGGCCCCTCAGCCCGCACCCAGTGCCACATGCCTGGCAAACTGGCTGGCCAGGAACCCCTCGCCCCGCTCCAGCACGAAGTAACGAAAAGCCTCGGCGGCGGGTGAGAGCAGCTTGGCGGAGGTGTTGACCACATGCCAGGCGCGCAACACCGGCGCGCCCTGCACGTCCAGCATGGCGATCAGGCCCTGGTCCAGCTCCAGGCCCAGGGTGTGCAGAGACAGAAAACTCAGGCCCATGCCGGCCATCACGGCCTGCTTGATGGTCTCGTTGCTGGACATCTCCATGCTCACGCGGGGAGTGATATGGGCCTCGGCAAAAAACTGCTCCACGGCATTGCGGGTGCCCGAGCCGGGCTCGCGCATGATGAAGCCGGGCTCGCGCAACTCCTCGGCCGAGATGGCCTCGGCCCGCGCCAGCGGGTGATCGACGGCGGCCACAAACACATGGGGGTGGGCGGCAAAGGGCTCGGCCCGCGTGGCTAACTCTTTAGGCGGACGGCCCATGATGGCGATGTCCACCTCGTTGGCATGCAGCATCTGCACCAGCTGCTCGCGATTGCCCACGGCCAGGCGTATGTCCACGCCCTCATGCTCGCGGCGGAACTCGGCCAGCAGGCGGGGCAAAAAATACTTGGCCGTGCTGACCATGCCTATGCTGAGCTGGCCGGCCTCCAGCTTTTGCAGCCGGGCGGCGGCGTCCTCGGCGTCCTTCAGCGTGGCGAGGATTTTGCGGGCGTAGACCAGCATGTATTCCCCCACCGTGGTCAACGCCACCTGGCGGCCGCGGCGGTCGAACAAAGGCATGCCCACATGGCCTTCCAGCTCGCGGATCTGCATGGTCACGGCCGGCGGCGTCAGGTGCAGGTTTTGCGCGGCCTTGGCAAAGCTGAGCTGGCGCGCCACCTCGCTGAACACGCGCAGCTGGCGGAAGGTGGCGTTTTTCATTCAGCAATTCCTTAACTGAAACTCGAATATCAATGAATTTACTTTATCTGTGCTGATTTTTACATTGGGCTCATCGCCACCCCCCGCCCAGGAGCCTCCGATGAGCGCAGACAGCAGCAGCAGCCAGATCACCGACGCCAAGAAGCGCTACAGCGCCGGCGTCCTGAAGTACCGCCAGATGGGCTATTGGATGCCCGACTACGTACCCAAGGACACCGACACCCTGTGCCTGTTCCGCATCACCCCGCAAGAGGGCGTGGACCCCGAGGAAGCCGCCGCGGCGGTAGCCGGCGAGTCCAGCACCGCCACCTGGACTGTCGTCTGGACCGACCGCCTGACCGCCTGCGACAGCTACCGCGCCAAGGCCTACAAGGTCGAGCCGGTGCCGAACAACCCGGGCCAGTATTTCGCCTGGGTGGCCTATGACCTGATCCTGTTCGAGGAAGGATCGATTGCAAACATGACGGCCAGCCTGATCGGCAATGTGTTCAGCTTCAAGCCGCTGAAGGCCGCGCGCCTGGAGGACATCCGCATCCCGGTGGCCTATGTCAAAACCTTCAAAGGCCCGCCCACCGGCCTGATCGTGGAGCGCGAGCGCCTGGACAAATTCGGCCGCCCCCTCTTGGGCGCGACCACCAAGCCCAAGCTGGGCCTGTCGGGCCGCAACTACGGCCGCGTGGTCTATGAAGGCCTGAAGGGCGGCCTGGACTTCATGAAGGACGACGAGAACATCAACAGCCAGCCCTTTATGCACTGGCGCGATCGTTTTCT
The DNA here is from genome assembly GCF_014204525.1 of Roseateles oligotrophus. GTDB lineage: Bacteria > Pseudomonadota > Gammaproteobacteria > Burkholderiales > Burkholderiaceae_C > Paucibacter_A > Paucibacter_A oligotrophus_A. The sequence continues at coordinate 313,325 of NZ_JACHLP010000004.1, read as the reverse complement.
GTTCGTGATGGACGCCGTCAACAAGGCTTCCGCCGAGACCGGCGAGGTCAAGGGCAGCTACCTCAACATCACCGCCGCCACCATGGAGGATATGTATGAGCGCGCCGAGTTCGCCAAGGAGCTGGGCTCGGTGATCGTGATGGTGGACCTGGTGATCGGCTGGACGGCCATCCAGAGCATGGCCAACTGGTGCCGCAAGCACGACATGATCATGCATATGCACCGCGCCGGCCATGGCACTTACACGCGGCAGAAAAACCATGGCGTGAGCTTCCGCGTCATCACCAAATGGCTGCGCCTGGCCGGCTGCGACCATCTGCACACCGGCACCGCCGTGGGCAAGCTGGAAGGCGACCCGCTGACCGTGCAGGGTTACTACAACCTTTGCCGCGACAGCTACACCAAGACCGATTTGCCGCGCGGCCTCTACTTCGACCAGGACTGGGCCGATCTGAAGAAGATCATGCCCGTGGCCTCGGGCGGCATCCACGCCGGCCAGATGCACCAGCTGATCGAGCTGTTCGGCGACGACGTGGTCTTGCAGTTCGGCGGCGGCACCATCGGCCACCCAATGGGCATCCAAGCCGGCGCCGTGGCCAACCGGGTGGCGCTGGAGTCCATGGTCAAGGCCCGCAACGAAGGCCGCAATCTGCTGGCCGAAGGCCCCAGCATCCTGCGCGAGGCCGCCCGCCACTGCAGCCCGCTGAAGGCCGCGCTGGATACCTGGGGCGAGATCAGCTTCAACTACGCCTCCACCGATTCCAGCGACTACGCGCCCACGCCCTCGATGGCCTAACGAACAAACGGAGCAGCACACCATGATGAGCAACCCCACCGGCCACATCACCCAGGGCCAGTTCAGCTTTCTGCCGCCGCTGAACGACGAAGAGATAGCCCTGCAGATCAGCTACGGCCTGGCCAAGGGCTATGCCTGGAGCATCGAATACACCGACGACCCCCACCCCCGCAACACCTACTGGAGCATGTATGGCAACCCCATGTTCGACCTGCACGACGCCGCCGCCGTGATGCTGGAGCTGCAGGCCTGCCGCAAGGCCGTGCCGGGCCGCTACATCCGCCTGATGGCATTCGACTCCACTCGCGGCGTCGAAACCATTGCCATGAGCTTCATCGTCAACCGCCCGGAGCGCGAGCCCGGCTTCATGCTGGAGCGCCAGGAGGTGAACGGCCGCAGCCTGCACTACACCACGCGCAGCTATGCCGCCGACCGCCCCGAGGGCGAGCGCTACGGCAGCAAGGGCTGAGGAGCTAAGCCGCCATGTCCACGCCGCTCTACGCCATCCCCGGCAGCACGCCGGCCGCGCCCGAAGTCACCGTGGCGGCCGAGCCCAGTCCGCTGGCCCAGGCCCGCTCGGTCGCCGAGGTGCTGGCCGACACGCAGATCGAAAGCGTGCTGCGCGAGCTGGACCAAGAGCTGGTGGGCCTGGCGAGCGTGAAGGCGCGCATCCGCGACATCGCCGCCCTCTTGGTGATCGACAAGCTGCGCCTGAACTTCGGCCTGGCCGCCCAGGCGCCGGGCCTGCATATGTGCTTCACCGGCAACCCTGGCACCGGCAAGACCACGGTGGCCCTGCGCTGCGCCACCATCCTGCACCGCCTGGGCTATGTGCGCAAAGGCCATGTGGTCTCGGTCACGCGCGACGACCTGGTGGGCCAGTACATCGGCCACACGGCGCCCAAGACCCGCGAGGTCATCAAGCGCGCCATGGGCGGCGTGCTCTTCATCGACGAGGCCTACTACCTCTACCGCCCCGAGAACGAGCGCGACTACGGCCAGGAGGCGATCGAGATCCTGCTGCAGATGATGGAGAACCACCGCGATGACCTGGTCGTCATCCTGGCCGGCTACCGGGACCGCATGGACACCTTCTTCCAGTCCAACCCCGGCATGCGCTCGCGCGTCGCCCATCACCTGCAGTTCCCCGACTACAGCGCGCCCGAGCTGATGCAGATCGCCCAGCAAATGCTGGCCGCCCAGAACTACCGCTTTGGCGAAGGTGGGGCCGCTGCGTTCGAGCGTTACCTGACCCTGCGCCTGGCCCAGCCCCAGTTTGCCAACGCCCGCAGCGTGCGCAATGCCCTGGACCGCGCCCGCCTGCGCCAGGCCAGCCGCCTGTTTGCCGACCCCGGCCGCCAGCTCAGCGCCGAAGAACTCTGCACCGTGGCGCCGGCCGACATCCTGGCCAGCAGCCTCTTCAACAGCGAGGGAACGCGCCATGCTGCAAGCCTTGATCTTTGATGTGGACGGCACGCTGGCCGACACCGAATCCGCCCATCTGGCCGCCTTCAACCAGGCCTTTGCCACGCTCAAGCTGGGCTGGCACTGGGATCAGCAGCTTTACACCCGGCTGCTCAAAGTGGCAGGTGGACACGAGCGCATCGCCCATTTCTGGCAGATGCACGAACCCGCCACGGCCAAGCATCAGGACACGCCCGCCTGCATCGCCGCCATCCACGCCCTCAAAACCCGGTTCTATACCGAGGCCTTGCAGCAAAGCCACCTGCCCCTGCGCCCCGGCGTGCTGGACTTGCTGGAAGCCGCCGCCCAGCTTGGCCTGCCCCTGGCCCTGGCCACCACCACCACGCCGGCCAATATCGAGGCCTTGCTGCGGCCCCAGCTGGGTTCCTTGTGGCGGCGCTGGTTTGCCGCCGTCGGCGACGGCAGCACGGCCCCGCGCAAAAAGCCCGACCCCCAGGTCTACCAGCAGGTGCTGGCCCAGCTGAAGCTGCCGGCCTCGGCCTGCCTGGCCATCGAGGACTCTGAAATCGGCCTGCGCGCCGCCCGCGCGGCCGGCCTGTCCACCCTGGTCGCCCCCAGCGCCTACACCCGGGGCCAGGACTTCAGCCAGGCCTGGTGGCTGCACGAGGCCGACGAGGGCAGGCCCCTGCCCCGTTTGAGCGAACTCAGGCAGCGCTTCGCCCAGGGCGGGCTGGCCCTCAGCGTCTGAAAAGGCTTGCAGCCCGGCACCTGGCCCAAGCCTTGCTCACCCCCATTCAAAACCATCTCGGAGACTGCCATGCCCCTGACCGGACGCCAAACCCTGACCCAGTACCTGATCGAGCAACGCCGCCGCTACCCCGCCGCCAGCGGCAACTTCAACGCCCTGATCCTGGACGTGGCCATGGCCTGCAAGGCCATCGCCCGCGCCGTGGGCCAGGGCGCCCTGGCCGGTGTGCATGGGGCGCAAACCGGCGAGCTGGGCGGCAACAGCATCAATGTGCAAGGCGAGACCCAGCAGAAGCTGGACGTGCTGGCCAACGATTACTTTTTGCGCATCAATGAGTGGGGCGGTCATCTGGCCGGCATGGCCTCCGAGGAGCTGGAAGCGCCCTACCCCATCCCCGCAGCCTACCCGCGCGGCAGCTATCTGCTGGTGTTCGACCCGCTGGACGGCTCCAGCAATATCGACGTCAACCTCACCGTGGGCAGCATTTTTTCCATCCTGCGCGCGCCGTCGGGCGACGAGGAATTGAGCGAGGCCGATTTCCTGCAAGCCGGCCGCGAGCAAGTGGCCGCCGGCTACGCCCTCTACGGCCCCAGCACCATGCTGGTGCTGAGCGTGGGCGATGGCGTGGACGGCTTCACGCTGGACAAGGACCTGGGCGAATTCATGCTCACCCACCCCCGCATGCAGGTCCCGCCCAGCACCCAGGAGTTCGCCATCAACGCCTCCAACAGCCGCTTCTGGGAGGCCCCGGTCAAGCGCTTTGTGGACGAATGCCTGGCCGGCAAATCCGGCCCGCGCGAAAAGGACTTCAATATGCGCTGGATCGCCTCCATGGTGGCAGAGGCCCACCGCATCCTGACCCGCGGCGGCGTCTTCCTCTACCCGCGCGACAGCAAGGACGCCAGCAAGCCCGGCCGCCTGCGCCTGCTCTACGAGGCCAACCCCATAGGCTTTCTGATCGAACAAGCCGGCGGCCGCGCCAGCACCGGCTACGGCCCGGTGCTGCAGGAGCAGCCGACCCAGCTGCACCAACGCATAGGCCTGGTGTTCGGCTCCCGCCACGAGGTGGAGCGCATCGAGCGCTACCACGCCGAGCCGCAAGCCCCCAGCGAACCGAACCCCTTGTTCTGCGAGCGCAGCCTGTTTCGCGTCTGATCAAAAAAGAGGAAACCAAAATGTCAGTCCGCCATCCCATCATCGCCATCACCGGCTCCTCCGGCGCGGGCACCACCTCGGTCACGCGCACCTTCCAGAACATCTTCCGGCGCGAAAGCGTGGAAGCCGCCATCATCGAGGGCGACAGCTTCCACCGCTACGACCGCGCCGAGATGAAGCTGCGCCTGGCCGAGGCCGAGGCCGCCGGCAACCCGCACTTCAGCCATTTCGGCCCCGAGAACAATCTCTTCACCGAGCTGGAGGCCCTGTTCTCCGACTACGCCCGCACGGGCCGCGGCCAAAGCCGCAAATACCTGCACGACGAGCAGGAGGCCGCGCCCTTCAATCAAAAGCCCGGCACCTTCACGCCCTGGCAAGACCTGAGCCCCAACACCGACCTGCTGTTCTACGAAGGCCTGCACGGCGCCGTCGTCACACCCGAGCTGAACATCGCGCAATACCCCGATCTGTTGATCGGCGTCGTGCCCGTCATCAATCTGGAGTGGATACAAAAGCTCTGGCGCGACAAGTCCAGCCGCGGCTACAGCACCGAGGCCGTCACCGACACCATCCTGCGCCGCATGCCCGACTATGTGCACTACATCTGCCCGCAGTTCGCCCACACCCATGTGAACTTCCAGCGCGTGCCCATGGTGGACACCTCCAACCCCTTCATCGCCCGCGAGATCCCGGCGGCCGACGAGAGCATGGTGGTGATCCGCTTCGCCCAGCCCAAGGGCATCGACTTCCAATACCTGCTGAACATGATCCACAACAGCTTTATGTCGCGCGCCAACACCATCGTCGTGCCCGGCGGCAAGATGGAGTTGGCCATGCAGCTGATCTTCACCCCCTTTGTCTGGCGCATGATGGAGCGGCGCAAAAAGGCCAGCAGCAGCGAAGCCGGGAGCCTGGCATGAGCAGCGGCACACCCTCCCTGACCCGCATGGCGCACGCCCTGCGCTTTCTGGCGGTGGACGCGGTCGAGCAAGCGCAGAGCGGCCACCCCGGCGCGCCGCTGGGCATGGCCGAGATGGCCACCGTGCTGTGGACCCGCCACCTCAAGCACAACCCCAGCAACCCCGCCTGGCCGGACCGCGACCGCTTCGTGCTCTCCAACGGCCATGCCTCCATGCTGCTCTACGCCTTGCTGCATCTAACGGCTTATGCACTGCCGCTGGAAGAGCTGAAGAAGTTCCGCCAGCTGCTGAGCCTCACCCCCGGCCACCCCGAGCAAGGCCTGACCCCCGGCGTCGAGACCACCACCGGCCCGCTGGGCCAGGGCCTGGCCAATGCAGTGGGCATGGCCCTGGCCGAGAAGCTGCTGGCGGCCGAGTTCAACCGCCCCGGCCATGCCGTCATCAATCACATGAGCTATGTCTTCATGGGCGATGGCTGCTTGATGGAAGGCATCAGCCACGAGGCCTGCAGCCTGGCCGGCACGCTGCGCCTGTCCAAGCTGATCGCGCTCTACGACGACAACGGCATCTCCATCGACGGCCATGTGCAGGCCTGGTTCAGCGACGACACGCCGGCCCGTTTCAGGGCCTATGGCTGGAACGTCATCGCCAAAGTCGACGGCCACGACCCAGCGGCCGTGGACGCCGCCCTCCAACAAGCCCGCGAGCAGGCGCAGCAGCCCGACGGCCGCCCCACGCTGATCTGCTGCCAGACCCGCATCGGCCAGGGCGCGCCCAACAAGGCCGGCGGCCACGATGTGCACGGCGCCCCCCTGGGCAAGGCCGAGACCCAGGCCATGCGCGAGGCCCTGGACTGGCCGGCCCCGCCCTTCGAAGTGCCGGCCGAACTGGTCAGCGCCTGGTCGGCCACCGAGCGGGGCCGCACGGCCGAACAGGTCTGGCGCCTGCGCTTCGAGGCCTATCGCAGCGACTACCCCGAACTGGCCGAGGAACTGGAGCGGCGCTGGCGCGGCGACCTGCCCCAGGCCTTCGAGACCGAGCTGGCGGACAAGCTGCGCCAGCTCGCCGCCGCCACCCAGCCCCTCGCCACCCGCAAATCCAGCCAGTTAGCCCTGGATGCGCTGGCCCCCCTGCTGCCCGAGATCTTCGGCGGCAGCGCCGACCTGAGCAGCTCCAACCTCACGAATTTCAAGGGCTGCGTCAGCGCCGGCCGCGACCAGGCCGGCAACCACCTCAGCTACGGCGTGCGCGAATTCGGCATGGCCGCCCTGATGAATGGCATGGCCTTGCACGGCGGCTTCATCCCCTACGGCGGCACCTTTTTGACCTTCAGCGACTACAGCCGCAACGCCATCCGCATGGCCGCGCTGATGAAGTTGCAAGTCATCCACGTCTTCACCCACGACAGCATAGGCCTGGGCGAGGACGGCCCCACCCACCAGGCGGTGGAGCATGTGCCCAGCCTGCGCATCATCCCCGGCCTGGAGGTCTGGCGCCCCTGCGACGCGCAGGAAACCGCCCTGGCCTGGAGTGCGGCCCTGCAGCGCCGCGACGGGCCCAGCGCCCTGGTGCTGTCGCGCCAGAACCTGCCCGCCCTGAGCCGGCCCGAACAGGCCGAGGGCATAGAACGCGGCGCCTATGTGCTGCGCGAGGCCGCCCAGCCGTGCGCCGTCCTCCTCGCCACCGGCTCCGAAGTGCAGCTGGCCGTGCAGGCGCAGGAGCAATTGGCCGCGCTGGGTGTGGCGGTGCGCGTGGTCTCCATGCCCTGCAGCAACCGTTTTGATGCGCAAAGCAGCGCCTACCAGGACGAAGTGCTGCCGCCGGACCTGCCCACCGTCGCCATCGAGGCCGCCCAACCCGACTTCTGGCGCAAATACGTGGGCCGGCGCGGCGCCGTCATCGGCATGCGCACATTTGGCGAATCCGCCCCGGCGCCCGCGCTCTACCGCCACTTCGGCATCACGACCGAGGCCTTGGTGCTGGCCGTGCGTGGCCTGTTGAAAATTTGAGTTAGCAAAGAGGAATACCCCATGGCACTCGTCTCCCTCCGCCAGGTGCTGGACCACGCCGCCGAACACGGCTATGGCGTGCCCGCCTTCAACGTCAACAATCTGGAGCAGATCCAGGCCATTCTGCAAGCGGCCCAGCATTGCCAGAGCCCGGTCATCCTGCAGGCCTCCGCCGGCGCACGCAGTTATGCGGGCGAGCCCTTTCTGCGCAAGATGATAGAAGCCGCCGTCGAGATGTATCCCGATCTGCCCATCGTCATGCACCAGGACCATGGCGCCTCACCGGCCGTATGCATGCAGTCCATACGTTCGGGCTTTTCCAGCGTGATGATGGACGGCTCCCTGCTGGCCGACGCCAAGACCCCCGCCAGCTACGAGTACAACGTCGAGGTCACCCGCCGCGTTGCCGAGATGGCCCATGCGGTGGGTGTCTCGGTAGAAGGCGAGTTAGGCTGCCTGGGCTCGCTGGAGTCCGGCCTGGCGGGTGAGGAAGACGGCGTCGGCGCCGCGGGCCAACTCAGCCACGAGCAAATGCTCACCGACCCGGTGCAGGCCGTGGACTTCGTCGCCAAGACCGGCGTGGACGCCCTGGCCATCGCCATCGGCACCAGCCATGGCGCCTACAAATTCAGCCGCAAACCCACCGGCGACATCCTGGCCATAGACCGCATCGCCGAGATCCACCGCGCCATCCCCAACACCCATCTGGTCATGCACGGCGCCAGCAGCGTGCCGCAAGAGTGGCTGGCCGTGGTACGCGAATTCGGTGGCGATATTCCCGAGACCTATGGCGTGCCGGTGGAAGAAATCCGCCGCGGCATCCAGTACGGCGTGCGCAAGATCAATATCGACACCGACATCCGCCTGGCCATGAGTGGCGCCCTGCGCCGCAGCATGGCGCAAGACAAACGCGAGTTCGACCCGCGCAAATTCCTCAAGGCCGCCACCCAGGCCGCCCGCGAGATCTGCGAGGCCCGCTATGTCGCCTTTGGCTGCCTGGGCATGGCGGGCAAGATCAAGCCGGTGGGGCTGGGGGAGATGGTCAAGCGCTACAACTGAGGTGCGTCGCCTTCGCAGGGAAAGTCGGGTTACGCTACGCGCAACCCGACCTACGACTGACCAGGAGAGACGGCATGCCCTATATCGACGGTTTCGTGATCGCAGTCCCCAGCGCCAACAAGCAAAAATTCATCGAGCATGCGCGTCATTTCGACTCGCTCTTTATCGAGCTTGGCGCCATCCGCGTCGTCGAAGCCTGGGGCGACGATGTCCCCGACGGCAAAGTCACCGACTTCCGCCGTGCCGTCCAGGCCAAGGACGATGAGACGGTGGCCTTTTCCTGGGTCGAATGGCCAGACAAGGCCACGCGCGATGCAGCCATGAAGAAGATGATGGAGGATCCGCGCATGGATCCATCCACCCCAGGCAATCCGCCCATGCCCTTCGATGGCAAGCGCATGATCTTTGGCGGCTTCGAACAGGTGGTCGAAGTGAAATCTTGACGCCGGGGAAATTGACTCTGACCCCAATTTCCACACGCCGGGGCCGTTGTCGCGCAAGCGCAGTAGTTGTAGCTCGGGTTCGCGTAGCGTAACCCGACGCCTCAACAGCACGATAAGAAGCCATCGGATGTCGCTTTCGCCAACCCAATCTGCGAACTGTCGTGGAGAGCGGCGCAGAACTTGAAATTTGAGACCTGGCCCTGGCTTCGTTGGGCTGGCGTTGGCATCGTCTACGGCTTGGTCAAAGGGCTGCATCTATGCCATGGGAGTAACGGATTTCTTCATGCGATTGCCCTGACTCTGCCCCCCAATTTCCAGGCCTGTATCTTCCAAGTTATGGGTCCACCATCAAGCGCTGCACGTCGACCAACAAGCTCTGCACCAGCTCGCAGAGTTCGGTCACGGTAGAGAGTTCAATTTCCAGATAGCCCTCGTACTCGGCCAAATTGCGTTTTTGGTGCGCTATATCCAAGACCCGCCAACGGCTGGGCGGCCAAGCCAGCGTGTGCGATAGGCTCTGAAAGACGGTGTAGCGGTTCTCGCTGCGATAGCCGTGCCAGCGCAGGGCTGCCAAGGCGGCGGCGTGGGCCGCGTTGTAAGCGCTGGTAAAACGGCCCTCCAAGGACAGGTTGCTCAAGCCAGCATCACCCAGACGGGTGCGGGCCATGCTCAGCATGCGTGTCACTTCGAGCACATTGCGCGGCTCGGCCTTCAGTTGACCTATCTTCGCCAGGTTCTCAAGTTCCGCAAGCCCCATGGCTCATCTCCCCCGCCTTGCCCAACCTTATCCGCCCTGGGCCGGCCCGGCAAGTGCTTGGGGGTCGCCGATCAAGGCCAGCGTCGCCTGGGAAAGCACACGATTGACAAAGGAGTCGGGCTCGGCGCGGCGGCGCTCAAACTCCGGCGGGCTGTAGCAGCTCGGGTTGATCTTGCGGCCCAGCTGCAGCTCGGCCGGTTCCAGGCTGGCCAGAACCCGGCCAAGCGATAAGTCATCCCCCACCAGCATCACATCGATATCGCTGCTCGCGCCATCGCTCTCCTTGGCCACCGAACCATAAACCCAGGCGGCCTGCAGGCTGGGCTGCAAAGCCGCCAGGGCCTCACGCAAGACCGGTACCGTGCCCAGGGTCTTGCGAGTCAGGGCCAGCAGTTCTCCGTAGATGGGCGATTGCGGATTGGCTTGAAAGCAGCGCAGATTGCCGACCGCCTGAGCCGTCACCAGACCAGCCTCAGCCAAGCGATTCAGCTCGCGCTGCAAAGAGGCACTGCCCAAGCCCGTCAAACGACGCAGTTCATTGAGATGGAAAGCGCGCTCGGGATGAACAAATAGCCAGCGGAACACCCGGGACTGGCTATCGGTAAAGAGTGCAGAAGCTATATTCATGCCAAATACTAGCATGATCAAGCCAATTTTTAGCACGAATCAGGACCGTGCCCACCGCTCATTTTTGGACCAAGGGCAGCTCCAGCAAAAACTCCGCCCCGCCCTGCTCCGCGTTGTGCACGCTCAAGCGCCCCCCATGCTGCTCCACCAGGCCGTAGCTGATGGACAGGCCCAGGCCCGTGCCCTTGCCCACCGGCTTGGTGGTGAAGAAGGGCTCGAAAATGCAGGACAGATGGGGCTCGGGCACGCCCGGGCCGTTGTCGCGCAGGCGCAGCAACATGCGCTCCTGACCATCCATCTGCAGCTTCTCGGTCGTGATCCAGACCTGCACCGGCGAGCGGCCGGCCGCCATCGCGGCGTCCAGCGCGTTCTGCAACAGATTCATCAAGACCTGCTGCAACTGCCCGGCATTGCCCATCACCACATAGCCGGGGTCGGGCTGCCAATGCAGTTCGAAATCGGGCGCCGCGCCCTTGCTGATCCAGTGCACCGAGCGCTCGATCACCTCGTGCAGCGGCACGGCCTCGCGCGCATCGCGGTCCATGGCCGAGAAGCGCTTCAGGCTGCCGACGATGTCGGTGGTGCGCTGCGCCCCCTCCAGCGTGCCTTCGATCAGCGAAGGCAGATCGGCCAGCAGATGGTCGATGCGCAGCTTGACCCGCAGGGCCGCCTGGGCCTCGGGCGAGCTGCCGCCATGCACGGCGTCCAGATAGCTGCGCAGTCGCTGCAGATAACGCGCCAGCGCATGGACATTGCCCAGCACAAAGCTGATCGGGTTGTTCAGCTCGTGCGCCACCCCGGCGACCAGCCGGCCCAGCGAAGCCATCTTCTCGGAATGCAGCAGCTGTTGCTGGGCCCGCTTCAAGGCCTCGTGGGCGACGCGCAATTCCTGATAAGCACGCTTGAGTTCGGCCGTGGGCCTGGCCACGAAGACCGTGCCCACCCGCCGGCCATTGGCCGCCACCCGCGGCGTGCAGTTGGCGTCCACCGAAATGCTCAGCTGGGCGGCGTCGCGCAGATTCAGCTCCAGGCCCTCGCCGCGGCGCGAGGGATCGGGCTTGGCCAGCACCAGGCGGGCGCGCTGCACGCTGGCCTCGTCGGCCAGCAGATCGAAGATGGAGGTGCCGCGCAGCTGGGCGTCGCTGCGGCCCACCAGCTCGCACAGGGCGGCATTGGTTTCCTCGATCAGGCCGTGCTCGTTGCAGACCAGCAGCACGTCGGACATGGCCGTCAGCACGCTGAAGATGAATTGCTGCGACTGCTCCAGCTCGCTGTTCTTCTTCTCCAGCTCCACCTCGTCATGGATCAGCTGGCTGTAGACCTCGTCCATCTTGTGGATCACGTCCATCCAGGTGGACTCGTCCACGCCCTCCAGCGGCCCATGCGGCATCAAGCCCTCCAGGCCGGCGGGGCGCGGCGAGGAAGCCAGGTCAGGGTCTGAGGCGGCAGGTTTCAACAAGGACTCCGAAGGCAAAGAGGCGGCGGGCCGTGGCCAAACAGCACCCCGTCCCTCAGCTATTTCACCATAGGCATGGCCTGCCGAAATACCGCAATCCTGCACGGCATGAAGGGGAAACCCCGCCCGGAACCGGACCGGCGGGGCACTGCGCCTGATGCACAATGAATCCGTTAGCCAGGGCGTCCACAGCCTTGGCTTTTGTCCGAGCGTCCGCCCACCCAGATTCAGCAAACAGGGAAGCTGCCATGAAAGTTGCCCAAGTGGTTTTGCGCGAGACCCAGGACCTTCGCAGCGGGCTGCGGCCTCTGCAGGCGCTCGCACCCGATCTGCTGCTGGTGTTCGCCCCGGCCGAACTCCTGCAGGCCATCAGCGCCCCGCTGGCCGAGCTCTTCCCCGCGGCCGCGCGGGCCGGTTGCACCACGGCGGGCGAGATTTCCAATGAAGGCGTCAGCGACCAAAGCTGTGTGGTCACCGCCCTGCAGTTCGAGCATGGCACGCGGGTGATGGAGTCCAGCGCCCGCCTGCTGGACATGGCCGACTCGCAGGACGCCGGCCAGCTGATGGGCAGCCAGCTGCCCAAGGCCGATTTGCGCGCCGTGCTGGTGCTGGGCCAGGGCGTGGAGATCAATGGCAGCGCCATGATTCAAGGCCTGGCCCAAGCCTTGGGCGAGCACATCCCCATCGTCGGCGGCCTGGCCGGCGACGCCGCGGCCTTCAAGGAAACCTGGGTGCTGGGCAGCGCCGGCGTGCGCAAAGATCAGTTGGTCTGCCTGGGCTTTTATGGCCAGCGCCTGAACTTCTCGCATGGTTCCTTCGGCGGCTGGTCGCCCTTCGGGCCGGCGCGCAAGGTGACCCGGGCCGAGAACAATGTGCTGTTCGAGCTGGACGGTGAACCCGCCCTGGAAATCTACAAGCGCTATCTCGGCGACTATGCCAAGGACCTGCCCGCCTCCGGCCTGCTCTTCCCCTTCGCCATGCTGGGCAGCGACCACCACGAGGTCGGCCTGATCCGCACCATTCTGGGCGTCGACGAGGCGGCCGGCAGCATGACGCTGGCGGGCGATATCGATCCCGAGGGCTATCTGCGCCTGATGCATGCCAGTACCGATGCTCTGGTCGAGGGCGCCGAGTCGGCGGCCATGGCCGCACAGCGTATGCAGCCAGGAACCGCCAGCGCCGCCCAAGGCAGCGGCCTGGTCTTGCTGGTCAGCTGCGTGGGCCGCAAGCTGGTGATGGGCGGGCGGGTCGACGAGGAGGTCGAAGCAGTGGGCGATGTATTCAGGCAGGGCGCGACGCTGGCGGGCTTTTACTCCTACGGCGAGATCAGCCCTTTTGTGGGCAATACCGATTGCAAGCTGCACAACCAGACCATGACCATCACCCATCTGGCCGAGGCCTGAGAGGCCAGGCTTTTACTACACCGCCGCCACGCCGGATTTTTTCTGAGCCCTGACCTTCTCCATGCATAAACTTCTGGTCCGCCAGTGCAAGCGCCTGCTGGGCTGCGACGAAGCGCAGCTGCCCGGGCTGCTGGCGGAGCTGCAAGAGCTGGCCGGCCAACCGGGCTTGCCGCCCCAGACCGCCAAGGCCTTGGCCGGCCTTGGGCTCTTTCTGCAAAGAGTCGGCGAAGCCTATGAACAGAGTGATCGCGATCTGGAGCTGAAGACCCGCAGCCTGGAGCTCAGCTCGGTGGAATTGAGCGCCAGCAACAGCCGCCTGCGTGCCGAGCTGAGCAGCCGCACCCATGCCATCGACTCCCTGCGCGCGAGCGCCCAAGGCCTGCTGCAGTCCATCGACAGCGAGCCCCCGCCGCTGCACGAGGACAGCCTGGAGTCCCTGTCCCAGCTGATGTCCGATCTGGTGCGCCAGCGGCTGGAGAGCCAGCGCCATCTGCAGGCCGCCGAGGCCCAGCTGCTGAGCATCACCCATGCGGTGCCGGGCGTGATCTACCGCTGCGAGGTCAATGTGGCGGCCGGCAGCACCCGCTACACCTTTGTCAGCGATCGCCTGCGCGAGATCCGCGGCCTGGAACCCGCGGCCCTGCTGGCCGACGGCAGGATCTCGGCCCGCCAGATCGTCGCGGAAGACCGCGAGCGCTGCATCCAGGGCGTGCTCAATGCGGCGGCCCAGCGCGGCATCTGGCGCGACGACTACCGCATCCAGCTCAGCGACGGCAGCCGCCGCTGGCTGCGCGCCGAAATCCGCCCCGAGCCCGAGGCGGCGGCGGACGGCTCGGTGGTCTTCACCGGCATCTGGCAAGACGTGACCCTGCTGAAGGAGAGCGGAGCCCTCCTGGCCGACATCACCGAGAGCATTCCGGTCGCCGTGTTCCAGGCCCACCTCTCGGCCTCGGGCCAGCGCAGCATTCCCTTCGCCAGCCGCGCCCTGCAACGCATCTGTGGCGTCAGCGGCGAGGAGGTGATGCGCGACGCCCGCCAGATGATGCGCCGGGTCCATCCCGAGGACGCGCAGGCCCTGGCCCTGGGTTTTATGCAGTCGGCCCAAAGCCTGCAGCCCTGGTCCATGGACTTCCGCCTGCTTCACCGCGGCAAGTCCGAGCTGATCTGGGTGCATGGCGAGGGCCAGCCCAAACGCGCCAATGACGGCGGCATCCTCTGGAACGGTTATCTGGCCGATATCAGCGAGGCCAAGCAGGTGTCGGAAGAATTGCGCCGCGCCAAGGAGGGCGCCGAGGCCGCCAACCGCGCCAAGTCCGACTTCCTGGCCAATATGAGCCACGAGATCCGCACGCCCTTGAACGGCATCATCGGCATGACCGAGCTGGCCCTGGACAGCGCGCTCAGCGCCGAGCAGCGCGAGTACCTGGACCTGGTCAAGTCCAGCTCCGACTCCCTGCTGCGGGTCATCAACGACATCCTGGACTTCTCCAAGATCGAGGCCGGCAAGCTGGAGATCGAGAAAATCCCCTTCGACCTGGGCAGCACCGTCATCGACACCCTCAAGGCCCTGTCCGTGCGCGCCGCCGACAAGGGCCTGGAGCTGATCTGCGATATGGACCCGGACCTGCCCCTGCAGGTGCTGGGCGACCCCGGCCGCCTGCGCCAGATCCTGATCAATCTGGTCGGCAATGCCATCAAGTTCACCGAGCAGGGCGAGGTGCTGGTCCACCTGCAGCTCAACGATGCGGTGGAGCCGCGCACCAACTACGTCTTCACCATCAGCGACTCCGGCATCGGCATCCCGGCCGACAAGCTGGACAAGGTCTTCGACGCCTTCGCCCAGGAGGACGGTTCCATCACCCGGCGCTACGGCGGCACCGGCCTGGGCCTGACCATCTCCTCCCGCCTGGTCGAGGCCATGGGCGGCGCCATCTGGGTGGACAGCGAGCCCGGCCGCGGCAGCAACTTCCATTTCGCGCTGGACTACGAGCCCGACCCCGCCCACGCGCCCAGCGCGCCGCTGCAGATCCTGGCCGGCCTGCGCGTGCTGGTGGTAGACGATCACCGCCTGAGCCGCCAGTTGCTGGGCCGCCAGCTGCACAGCCTGGGCGCCGATGTGGCCCACGAAGCCTCGGGCGCGGCGGCCCTGCTGCAGCTGCAACAGGCCCAGGCCCAGCACCGGCCCTTCGACCTGACCCTGGTCGATGCCCATCTGCCCGACACCGTGGCCTTGCTGGGCCAGTTGCTGACGGCGGCGGCCGAGGCTCTCCCAAGCAGCCCCAGGCCGCCGGCCGAGATGCCGCTGATCCTGCTGGTCTCGGCCGGTCTCAAATCCGGCGCCATGAGCAAGCGGGGCGAGCCGGAAGAACTGGCCTTGCTGAGCCGTCTGCAAAGCCTGAGCTGGACGGCCCAGCTGTCCAAGCCTTTTTTGCGCGGCGAGCTGGCCCAGCTCTGCAGCCGCCTGCTGCAGCACAGCCAGCCGCTACCCGAACCAGCCCTGCAGCAGCCGGCAGCCGCCCCGGCCAGCGCGGGCCTGGAGGTACTGCTGGTGGAGGACCACCCGGTCAACCAGAAATTCGCCCTCATGCTGCTCAAGCGCTGGGGCCACCGCGTCACCCTGGCGGAAAACGGCCAGCAAGCCCTGGACCAGCTGGCCCTGCGGCGCTTCGACCTGGTCTTGATGGACATGATGATGCCGGTGATGGACGGTCTGGTCGCCACCCGGCGCTTCCGCGCCGGCGAGCAGGGCCCGCGCACCCCCATCGTCGCGATGACGGCCAATGCCATGCAAAGCGACCGCGAGCGCTGTGCCGCCGCCGGCATGGACGGCTTCATCTCCAAACCCATCAAGCTGCAGGAGTTTCAAGACCTGCTGGCACAGCATCTGCAAGCGCGGCAGGAGCTCTCGCCGACCCCGGCCAAACCCAGCCCTGCCGCCCCCGCCGCCCAGGTGGAGGCCAAGCCGGTATTGCAGGCCAAGCCCTTTGACTACCGCCAGGCGCTTGCCCAGGTCGACCAGGAGGTGGTGGACATCATCCGCGCGGCCTTTGTGCAGCAATGGCCCTTGGACCTGGCCGCCCTGCAGGCCAGCCTGGCCTCGGACGATCTGAGCCCGGCCCTGCACCTCAGCCATGCGGCCAAATCAACCCTGCGCATATTTGGCGCCGAGCCCGCCGCCCAATTGGCCGAACGCATCGAGGCCCGGGCCAGCCTCGGCCAAGCCCAGGGCCTGCTCGAACTGAGCCAGGCCTTGTCCGCGCAGGTCGATCTGCTGCTGCAAGCCCTGCTGAGCCCGTCTTCGCCAGCCTCGCCACCATGACCCATCAAGTCCTCATCGTCGACGACAACCAGATCAATCTGGTCTTGTTCGAAGCCCTGGTCAAAAAGCTCTACGGCAGCACGGCCATCGCCTTCAGCTCGCCCCAGCAAGGCCTGGCCTGGGCCCGGCTCAACCAGCCCGACCTGATCGTGCTCGACTACATGATGCCCGGGCTCAACGGCATCGACTTCATCACCCAGCTGCGCGCCACGCCGGGCAAGCAGAACCTGCCCATCCTGATGGTGACGGCCAATGACCAGAAAGACGTGCGCTACCGCGCCCTCAATGCCGGTGCCAGCGACTTCCTGACCAAGCCGGTGGATCGCATCGAGTTCCTGGCCCGCGCCACCAATCTGCTGGCCTTGAACGATGCCCAGCAGCAACTGGCGCTGCGCGCCGACATCCTGGCCGCCGAGGTCAAGCGGGCCACGGCCGACATCCTGCAGCGCGAGCGCGAAACCGTGATCCGCCTGTCCAAGGCGGCCGAGTTCCGCGACCCCGAAACCGGCGCCCACATCCTGCGCATGGCGCATTACTCGCAGCTGATCGCCCGCGGCCTGGGCCTGTCGGCGGACGAGCAAGAGCTCTTGCTGCATGCCGCGCCCCTGCACGATATCGGCAAGGTGGGCATTGCCGACGCCATCCTGCTCAAGCCCGGCCGCCTGACGCCGGCCGAATTCGAGGTGATGAAGAAACACGCCAGCTTTGGCTACGAGATCCTCAAGGAAAGCTCCTCCAGCATTCTGCAGGCCGGCGCCGCCATCGCCCTGGGCCACCACGAGAAGTTCGACGGCAGCGGCTATCCGCAAGGGCTCAAGGGCGACGCGATCCCCTTGTTCAGCCGCATCGTGGCCGTGGCCGATGTGTTCGACGCCCTCACCTCGGCCCGGCCCTACAAGCCGGCCTGGACCCTGGAAGCCGCCAAACGCCATATCCAGAGCAATGCCGGCCTGCACTTCGACCCCGGCTGCGTGGCCGTCTTCTTCGAGCTCTGGGAACAGGTGATGGGGATACGCGCCCGCTTCAAGGACGAGGAAGACGACTGGTCCACCCTGCTGGCGACGTTTTGAACGTTCAGTGCACGGTGCAGACCATGCAGGGGTCGAAGGAACGCACGATGTGCTGCACCGCCACCGGCGAGCCCTCGCCCGGCAGGACCGGCGCACCGACCAGGGCCTGCTCCAGCGCACCCGGCGTGCCGGCGGCGTCGCGGGGCGAGAAGTTCCAGCTGGTGGGCGCCACGATCTGGTAGTTCTGGATGCGGCCCTGGGCCGCCACCACCCAGTGGCCCAGCGCGCCGCGCGCGGCCTCGGTCAGGCCCACGCCCTGCCCTTCCAGCTCATCGGACAGGGGCGGCGCGCAATAGGGCTCGCCGGCCCGCAAAGCCCCCAGCCATTGCTCCATCAAGGGCAGCACCCGCGCCAGCTCCAGCACCCGGGCCAGCACCCGGGTGAAGACCGTGCCGCCGTGGCGCCTCACCGCGTCCACGATCAGGCCATGGCCGGCCGCCAGCTGGCGGGCGATGGCGCCGGTCTCCAGCACCTCGCCACCCAGGCGCGGGGCCTTGTTCCAGGTGTAGGCGCCGGGCTTGTCGGCATCGGGCTGGGTCAGGCCTTGCAAAGGGTGGCGCGGCGCGGCGCTGTCAGCCATCCAGGCATGGCTCACGTCCTCACGTACGGCGTCCAGGTCCAGGCGCTCCAGGCGGCCGCTATCGGCCCGCCACAGGCCGCGCGCGAACGCAAAGCCGCCCCCGGCCTGCGGGTAGGCGCCATAGCTGAGATAGCGGCCCGGCCCCGGCCCCAGGCTGCGCAGATCGGCCGCACCCAGGCGCGCACCGCCCTGCACCATGCTCAGCCACAGGCGCAGATCGCCGCGCTCGGGCCGCAGCGCATGCCAGTCCCAGAGCTGGGCTTCGCTCTGCAAGCCGGCAAATGCCTCCAGCTCACCGGCAAACAGATGGCGCTCCAGAAAGCTGCGGAACTCGCGCAGCTTGGCCAGCAGGCGCACCCGCTCGACCGGCTCGATGGCGCGGCTGCTGCCGCCCGGCGCGATGCTCTGGGTATGCGGCCATTTGCCGCCCAAGGTGCCGGCCAGCGTGAACCAGCGCTGGCGGGCCGCGATGGCCGCGCAGGTCTGCTCGCCGGTCTGCGGGTGAAAGCGCTTGTGCGCCTCGGCATGCCAGGGCTGGGCGGCATAGACCGGCCGGCCGAAGTCCGGCATGAAGAAGAGGTAGAAATGCGTCAGGTGATCGGCCAGATTCTCCATCGCCAACAGCAGATTGGTGGCCAGCAAGCCATTGGGCGGCGGCACTTGCCCGCCCATCTCGGCCAGGGCCCGGGCCGCCGCCACCGACTGCGAGATCGAGCAGATGCCGCAGATGCGCGGCACAAACACCAGGGCGTCGTGCACATTCTTGCCCTGCAGAATCTGCTCGAAGCCGCGGTACATGGGCGAGTTGACCCGGGCCGAGGTCACCTGGCCGCCCGCCAGCTCCAGACTGACTTCCAGATCCCCTTCCACCCGGTTGAAGGGCCCCACCAGCAAACGTGTCATGGCCTTGTCGCTCTCACTTCAATCTCGTTTTCTTGGCCACCGGTGGCACGACGAGATGATCGGCCGTGGCATTGAGCTTGACCCGCCGCGGCGTCGCATGTTTGGACAGCGAGGCCAGGGCCACGAACCAGGCCTTGGGCATATCGGTGGGCAGGCCGATCGGAATGCCGGCCAGTTTGGGCGTTTGGTGGAAGGGGTGGCCGGGCTCCTGGAAGCCGGGCTCGGTGCAGGCGATGCAGGCATAGCCGCCACGGGTGCAGGAGCCCTCGCCGTTCCAGGGCCGGATATTGCAATCGGCATGCACTTGCGTGCCCTTGCAACCCATGTTCTCCATCATGCAGCCCAGGTCCGAGGGTTTCTCGGCGCTGGCCTTGAATTCGTAATACTCGTTGCGGCTGCAGCCGTGGTGCACCAGCTGGTCGGCATAAAAACGCGGCCGGCCCAGGCCGTCCAGATCGGCGGCCGTGAAGCTGCCCGCGGCCAGGGCCATCAAGCTGTCCAGCACCCAGCCCGGGTGGGTGGGGCAGCCCGCCACATTGATCACCGGCAGGCCGCTGGTGCTGCGGAACTCCTGGCCCAGCAGGCCGCCGCGGTGCTCGTCCTCGAACTGCAGGCCGCAGGCCTCGCTGGGATTGCTGCCGCCGGCCGTCACCCCGCCCCAGGCGGCGCAGCTGCCCACGGCCATCACATGCCTGGCCTTGGGGGCCAGGTCCTGCAGCCAGTGCAGCATGGGCCGGCCGGTGCCGGCCAGCACATGGAAGCGCCCGCTGCCCGCCGGGCCGCGCAGCACCGAGCCCTCCAGGCACAGCACATCCAGGCGCAAATCACCGGCCAGAATGCGCTCCAGCAGGCCTACCAACTCCTCGCCCGTCTCCAGCGAGAGCGAGGGATGCCAGAGCAGGCGGATGCCGGCATCGCGCAGCTGACCGTGGAAGTCCGCCGTGTCCGCGCACAGCAAGGACATGCTGCAGCCCCCGCAGCCACCGGACTGCAGCCACAGCACATTCAGCGGCTCGGCGGGCGGGCGTGGCAGCGCTGACATCTCAGTTATCCATGGTGCGGATGCACCGCCCGCGAGGCATGAACCCAAGTACAAAAAGTCAACCACAGAGACACAGAGACACAGAGAAAGCAAGCTCTGAATTCCTCTGTGTCTCTGTGTCTCTGTGGTCGTATTTGAATTTGGAGTTTCATTTCATCCCTCCAGCCCGAAGCGGGCCATCTTGGCGCGCAGGCCGACGCGCGACAGGCCTAACTCCTTGGCCGCGCGGGTCTTGTTCCAGCGCTGGCGCAGCAGGGTCTCGCGCAGAATCACCGCCTCGATGGCATCCAGGCGCTCGACCAAAGTGCCGCTGGCGGCCTGGCCCAGGCCGGGCGCCAGCGCCGCCAAGCCGGCCCCCGTCTGGCCCTGCAGCACCCGGGGCGAGAAGCTTTGCGCCGCCAGGCCCTCGCCCTCGCTGAGCGCCAGGGCACGGGCGATCTCGTTGCGCAGCTCGCGCACATTGCCGGGCCAGGGGTAGGCCATCAGCACGCCCAGGGCCTCGTCGCTGAGCCGCAGGGCCGCCGCGCGGGCGGGGCTCAGGCCCAGCTCCTGGCCCACCTCCTGCAAGAGGCGGCGGGCGATGGGGGCGATATCACCGACCCGCTCGCGCAGCGGCGGCACGGTCAGCGTGACGCCGGCGATGCGGTAGAACAAGTCCTCGCGGAACAGGCCCTCGCGCACCCGCTGCTCCAGGTCGCGGTGGGTGGCGGCGATCACCCGCACATCGACCGGCACGGCCCGCGCCGCGCCCACCGGCCGCACCTCGCGCTCCTGCAGCACGCGTAGCAGGCGCACCTGGAAGGCGGGCGAGGTCTCGCCGATCTCGTCCAGAAACACCGTGCCTCCATTGGCGCGCTGGAACAGACCGGCATGGTCTTCAAACGCACCGGTGAAGGCGCCGCGCTTGTGGCCGAACAGCTCGGACTCCAGCAGCGTGTCCGGCATGGCCGCGCAGTTCTCCGACACAAAGGCCTTGTTGGCGCGCGGGCTGGCGTAATGCATGGCGCGGGCCAGCAACTCCTTGCCCGAGCCGCTCTCGCCCAGCACCAGGGTGCTGAGGTCGTAACGCGCCACCCGGGCGGCCAGCTCGCAGACGGCGTCCAGCGGGCTGCCGGGCGCGCGCTCGATGCGCTCAAAGTCAAAAGCCTGGCGGGCCTGGGCCAGATTGCTGGCCGCGCGCTCGCGCAGCACCGGCGTGCTGCTGCGCAGCTCCAGATGCAGACGATTGGTGTCGCGCTGCAAACCCTGGGCCTCGACGGCATTGCGCACCGTGGCCAGCAGATGGTCAGGGATCCAGGGCTTGAGGATGTATTGGTAGATGCCGGCCTCGTTGATGCCGGAGATCAGGTCCTCGGTATCGGTATAGCCGGAGATGACGATGCGCACCGTGTCGGGCCAGCGCTCGCGCACCTCTTTCAGAAACACCACGCCGCTCAGGCCGGGCATGCGCTGGTCGCACAGGATGACGCTGACCTCCTGCTGCTCCAGCAGGCTCCGCGCCTCGGCGGCGCTGCCGGCCGTCAGCACGATGAAATCCTCGTCCAGGGTGCGGCGCATCGCGTCCTGCGAGCGCACCTCGTCATCGACGACGAGGACGGTGGTCAGGCTGGTGTTGACGGTGTCCATGGCCGTCAGCGATGCAGGGCCAGATGGCGCGGCGTCCAGGCATGGGCCAGCTTGTGCACAAAGTGGTAGCGCGCCACGTGGTAGCTGGGGTCGAAGCCGTAGAAATTGCGGTGCATGCGGGACAACTCTTCCTTGCGGTAATCGGCCAGCGGCCGCTGGGCTTCGTCGGCGGCGCGGCGGGCCTGTTTGAGGGCGATGCGCTGCGCCAGATTGTAGGTTTGCGCCAGGGCCAGGGCATGCTCGCGCAAGCGGGGCAGAAACTCGGCCGCAGCGCCCGGCAGCACGCGCTCGATCAAGCCCAGCTGCAGGGCGGCGGCGGCCCGCAGCGGCAGGCGCTGCTGCATCAGCCGGCGCGCGCCCTGCTCGCCCAGGCGTTGAGGCAGCAGATAGCTCCAGTACTCGGAGCCGTAGAGATTGCCCATATTCTTGTAGTGCGGGTTGAGCAGCACCCCCTCATGGGCCCAGACCTCGTCGGCCGCCAGGGCCAGAAAGGCACCACCCGCGCCGGCATTGCCGCGCAGGGCCGCGACGGTGAGGCGCTCCGTCATCGTGATCAGGGCCAGGGCCACATCGTTCATCGCGTTGATATTGGCCCAGGAGGCATCGGCCGCGCTGCCCGCCCCCGCCTCACCCAGGCCTAGCGAGGCCGCCTCGATGCAATTGAGATGGATGCCGTTGCTGAAAAAATCCTGCCCGCCCAGCAGCACCAGCAGCTGGGTGGGGCGCTGGCGCACCTGTTGCAGCGCTGCAGCCAAGGCCCGGCATTGGCGCACAGACATGGCGCCGTTGTAGAACTCGAAGGACAGCAAACCCACCCGCGCCCCCGGCTCGCCCAGCTCCTCGTAGCGCAGCTCGCCCCATTCGCCCGGCTCGCGCAGCAGGGCCACGGGCAATTCGGGCAAGGTCTGGCATTCGGCGGCGAAGAGCTGGGTGCAGGGCAATTTGAAGTCAGGTGCGCCCTCGGCCATGCGCTGGGCCTGGCCTAGCCAGAGGCCGCCGTCCAGCGTGCGCCGCAGCAAGGCGCCGTCGCGCCAGCCCTGCAGCGTGCCGGGCGGTTTGGGCGGCAGGGTCTGCAGCAGGGCGGCGTCCGCCGCATGCGCATCCCACAGCCGGCAGGGCTGGCCGAACAACTCGTCCAGCACACCGGGCTGGCCGTCGGCGCTGTTCAGCCGCGCCAGCAACTCGGCCGTGCTGTGCTTGTGCCAGTCCAGCGCCCGCTCGGCCTGGGGCAGCGAGGGGCGAAACTGCCCCGGCACGCGGTCGGCCCCGGCCTTGGCGGCCATTTGCTCGGCCGCCACACCGGCCTGCTTGAGTTCGGCAAAGCCTTGCACAGCGGCCAGCACCAGGCCTTCGGCGGCCTCGGCCACCTCGCGGCGATACAAGCTGCTCTTGCTGGCGCCGGGGCGCAGCGCAAACAGGGCCGAGCCCCAGACCGGCCCGGCGTCGAACTCGCCCTCGGCCTGCAACAGGGTCACACCCCATTGCGAGGCCTGCGCCAGCACGGCCCGGTCCAGCGCGCTGGGGCCTTGGTCGCCGGGCGGGCCGGGGTGGATGATCCAGCAAGGCAGGCGCCGCCAGATCGTCTCGGGGATGCGGCGCTTCAGAAAGGGCGCCAGCAGCAGATCGGGCTGGAACAAGTCCACCGCCTCCTGCGTCACCGCGTCCGCGATGTCCAGCTCCACCGACACCTCGTGCCCCGCCGCCCGCAGCGCCGCGAACAGACGCTGGCTCAGGCTGTTGAAGCTGTGACAGAGCAGCAGGATGCGCAGCGGCGGCGGCGTGGTCCTCATGGCCGGGCTTCAGCAGATGCGCGGCAATTGCTCGCCGCTGAGCCAGTCCACCACGCGGCGGCCGCCGAAGCGGGTGTTCATCTGCACAAAATGATGCGGGTCGGCGCAAACCTCGCCGATGCGGGCAGCGGCCCGGCCCAGCGGATGGGCCTGCATGGCGGCCAGCACGCTGTCAGCCGCCTCGGGGGCGCAGACGGCGATCAGCTTGCCCTCGTTGGCGATGTAGAGCGGGTCCAGGCCCAGCAGCTCGCAAGCGCCGTCCACCTCGGGCAGCACCGGAATGGCCGCCTCCTCCAACACCATGCCCACGCCGGACTGGCGCGTCAGCTCGTTCAAGGTGGTGGCCAGGCCGCCGCGAGTGGGGTCGCGCAGCACGCGCACGCCGCCGGGCGCGGCCGCCAGCATGGCCGCCACCAGGCCGTGCAGGGCGGCGGTGTCGGAGACGATGGCGGTCTCGAAGGCCAGGGACTCGCGCTGCGAGAGCACAGCCACGCCATGCTCGCCGATGCTGCCGGACAGCAGCACCACATCGCCCGGCCGCGCGTTGCGGCCCGCAATCGCCACGCCCGGCGCCACCACACCCAGGCCGGTGGTGCTGATGAAGACGCCGTCGCCCTTGCCGCGCTCCACCACCTTGGTGTCGCCGGTGATGATGGGCACACCGGCCGCGCGGGCGGCGGCAGCCATGGAGTCGACGATGCGCTTGAGGTCCATCAGGGCAAAGCCCTCCTCCAGCACAAAGCTGGCCGTCAGATAGAGCGGCGTCGCCCCCGACATGGCCACATCGTTGAGCGTGCCGTGCACGCTCAGGCAACCCACATCGCCGCCGGGGAAGAACAGCGGCGAAACCACATGGCCGTCGGTGGCCATCACCAGGCGGGCGCCCGGCGGCAGCGGCGGCGGCGTGAACACGGCGCCATCGTCGCCCTGGCGCAGGAACTCGTTATCGAAGGCGGCCAGAAAGACCTCCTCGATCAGCTGAGCCGCCGCCCGCCCACCGGCGCCATGGCCCATGTCCACCCGGCCATGGCGGATGTCCAGCGGGCGGGAATAATCTTTTTTAATGACGCTCATGCCGCCACCACCGGAATATCACGGAAACGCCCGTAGGAGTAATGCGCGGCGCAAGCCCCCTCGCTGGAAACCATGCAGGAGCCGACCGGGTTTTCCGGCGTGCAGACGGTGCCGAAGATCTTGCAGTCCGTGGGCTTTTTGACCCCGCGCAGAATGGCCCCGCACTCACAGGCCTTGTTGTCGGCCACCGGCCGGTAGTCCAGCGCAAAGCGCTGCTCGGCGTCGAAGCGGGCATAGGCCGGCCGTATCTGCAGGGCGCTGTAAGGCACCTCACCCAGGCCGCGCCACTCGAAGCTGCGGCGCAGCTCGAAGACCTCGGACACCAGGGCCTGCGCCTTCAGATTACCCTCAGGGCTGACGGCACGGGTGAACTCGTTCTCCACCTCGGCCCGGCCCTCGTTGACCTGGCTCACCAACATCAGCACGGCCTGCATCACGTCCAGCGGCTCGAAGCCGGCGATCACCACCGGCTTTTGATACTCCTGGGCGAAATGCTCGTAGGGCTCGGAGCCGATCACGATGCTGACATGGGCGGGCCCTATGAAGCCGTCGATGGGCACCGTGCCGTAACGGCGTACCTCGGGGGATTCCAGGATGTGGGTGATGGCCGAGGGCGTCAGCACATGGCAGCACAACACGCTGAAGTTCTGCAGGCCCTCGCGCTCGGCATCGCGTATCACCAGGGCGGTGGGCGGGGTCGTGGTCTCGAAGCCGATGGCGAAGAACACCACCTCGCGCTGCGGGTTCTGCCGCGCCACACCCAGGGCATCGGCGGCGGAATAGACCATGCGGATATCGGCGCCGCGCGCCTTGGCCTTGATCATGGACAGGCCGCCCGAGGCCGGCACGCGCAAGGTGTCGCCATAGCTGCAGACGATGGCGCCGCGCTCCAGCGCCAGCTGGATGGCCAGGTCGATGCGGCCTATGGGCAGCACGCAGACCGGGCAGCCCGGGCCATGCACCATGGTCACGCTGGCGGGCAGCAGTTCGGCAATGCCGTAACGCGAGATCGCATGGGTGTGGCCGCCGCAGAACTCCATGAAGCTGTAGCGCCGGCCGGGCCGAACCTCTTGCGCCAGCCGGGCGGCGATGCGGCGGGCCAGCGCGCCGTCGCGGAATTCCTCGATGTACTTCATGCTTGCGGCTCCAACCGGGCCATCTCGGCAAACAAGGCCAGGGTGCGCTGGGCCTCCTCGGCATCGATGCGGCCGATGGCATGGCCGACATGGACGATGACGTAATCGCCTACCTGGGCGTCGGGCAGCAGGGCGACGGAGATGGGCTTGCGTATGCCGCCCAGATCGACCAGGGCTTGGTCGCCGGCGCGCAGCTCCAGCAGCAAGGCGGGGATGGCTAGACACATGATGAGGATCTTTCTTCGCCGCGCTGGGCCGGGCGGGTGGAGGCCGGGGCCGAGTCCTCGGCATTGGCCATGGAATGGGCGGCGACCCAGGCCTGGCCCAGGGCCAGGCCGGCATCGCCGCAGGAATTTGCCTGCGGCATCAAGACCCGCAGGCCGCGCAGCTGCAGCTGATCGCGCAGGCGCTGGCTCAGCAAGCGGTTCATGAAGCAGCCGCCGGACAGGCAGACCGTTTGCGTGCCCTCGTGCTCGGCCGCCTGGGCCAGCCAGCGCGCCAGGCCGTCGGCCAGGCTCAGATGGAAGCAGGCCGCGGCCTCGCCCTGCAGGGCCGGCACTTGGACGGTGTCCAGCAGCCGGGCCAGCAAGGGGCGCAGATCCAGCTGGCTGCAGCCGGCGGGCTCGCTGGGCGGCAGGATGTCCAGCACCAGCAGCTCGGGCAGACGCCCCCCCGCCTGGGCCAGCCAGGCGCTGGCGGCATGCTCCAAAGCGATGGCGGCCTCGGCCTCATGGCTTTGGCGCAGGCTCAGGCCCAGGGCGCCGGCGGCCGCGTCGAACCAGCGGCCGGTGCTGCTGCTGGGCGGGCAGTTGAGGCCGCGCGCCAGCATCTGCTGCAATTGCCCGGCCAGCAGCGGGCCGACCGCGGGGCCAAAGCGGGCCGGGATTTCCTCCGCCCGGCCCAGAGCCTGCAGGGCCGCGGCGGCCATGCGCCAGGGCTCGCGGGCCGCCACATCGCCGCCGGCCAAGGCCAGCGGCAGCAGATGACCCAGGCGCCGCCAGCCCTGGCTGGAGACGGCCAGCAGCTCGCCACCCCAGGCCTGGCCATCCGTGCCCAGGCCGACCCCGTCCAGGGCCAGGCCGACGACGGGGCCGGGCTCGCCATGCTCGGCCAGCACGGCGGCGATATGGGCATGGTGGTGCTGCACGGCCAGGGCCGGCACGCCCAGCTCGGCCGCCAGCTGCTGGGCCAGGCGGCTGCTGAAAAAGTCGGGATGCAGATCGTGGGCGACGGCCTGTACGCCGCCCGGGGCCTGGGCGATCAGGGCGCGCGCCGAGGCCTCCAGCGCCCGGCAGGCGCAGGGGTCGCTCAAATCGCCATGCAGGGCCGAGGCCTGCCAGGCCCCAGCCTGCAACAGGCCGGCACTGTTCTTCAGCCAGGCCCCGCAGGCCAGCACGGCGGGCGCGGGTTTCATGGGGTTTGCCCAAGCTTGGCGCGGGCCTCGGCCAGCTGGGCCTCCAGCTCGGCCACGCGCCGGCTCAGGCCGGCCTCGTGGGATGCTGCCGGCTCGGCCAGCAGCTGATCCAGCCAGTTCAGCCAGGCTTCCATGCCCGCGCCGCTGGTGGCCGAGACCTGCAGGATCTCGATAGCCGGGTTGACCCGTCGCGCCGCCGCAATGCAGCGCTGCAGATCAAAGTCCAGATGCGGCAGCAGATCGATCTTGTTGATCAGCATCAGCGTAGAGGCCGCAAACATATCCGGGTATTTGAGCGGCTTGTCCTCGCCCTCGGTGACCGAGAGAATCACCACCTTGGCCGCCTCGCCAAGGTCCCAGACGGCCGGGCAGACCAGATTGCCCACGTTCTCGATGAAGAGCAGGCTGGCCTCATCGCCATCGTGATCGTGATCGTAATGCTCATGGCTGTGCAGGCGGGCAAAGGCCTGGGCCACCATGGGGGCGTCGAGGTGGCAGCCCTTGCCGGTATTGACCTGCACGGCGGCCGCGCCGGTGGCGCGGATGCGGTCGGCGTCCAGCGTGGTTTGCTGGTCGCCCTCGATCACGCTGACATTCAGCCCGGGGCGGCGGCGCTTGAGCGCCTCTATGGTGGCGCAGAGCAAGCTGGTCTTGCCCGAGCCGGGGCTGGAGACCAGGTTCAGCGCCCTCACCCCGTGGGCCTCGAAATGGGCGCGGTTCTGGCGCGCATGGCGATTGTTCTCACCGAGGATATCGGTCTCCAGCTTGATGGCCCGGGCCTGGCTCATGCCCGGCACCGAGACCCGCGCCGCGCCCTTGCCAAAGTGCAGATCGCCGTGCCCGGCGTCCACCTGCACGGGGCTGGCCTGCTGCTCAGCGCCCTCGCCGCTGCCGGCGCAACCACAAACAACACACATGATATTTCTCCTCTCAATCTTCCACCAGCATGTCCAGCACCTTCAGCTCGGTGCCGCCGGTGGGCTGCAATTGGTAATGGCCACAGTGCGGGCAGGCCTCGCCGCGCTGGGCGATGCTCACGCTCTGGCCGCAGGGCAGACACCAGGCCTGGCCGGGCGGCTCTTCGATCTCGAACAAGGCGTCTTGCAAGCAGGTGCCGGGCGCCAAGGCCTCCAGCGCGAAGCGCAGGGCCCGCGCCTCCACGCCGGCCAGCTGACCGGCCTGCAGGCGCAAGCGGGTGACGCGGCGAAAACCCTCGCGGCGGGCGGCGTCTTCCACCAGCTGCAAGATGCCGCCGGCCAGGCTGGCCTCATGCATGGCAGTCTCCGGCAAGATGGGGGTGCAAGACGGGGCGCATAGGCGGGGGATCAACAAACTCATAGCTCACACAGGGATCGTAAGCATTCATCAGCAAATGGCTTGCTTGGCAAACCCTAGGTGTCAGCTCCGACGGCAAGGCCGCCAGGCCCCGGGCCACCGCGCCCTCGGGGTGGAAGTTCCACTCGGTCGGCGCCAGCACCTGGCAGCCGCGCACCCGCGACTCGCCGCCATAAGCGCCCCGCGCCCCGGCTTCCAGATCGACTTGATGGACCAGCAGGCCGCGCGCCATCTCCACCCAGGCCAGGCCCCGGCCCGGCGCCAGGCTCAGGGCGCCGGCGTCCAGATAGGCGGCGCCGTTGGCGCCGTCATCGGGCAGGGCCAGGCGCAGGCATTCGAGCAGGCGCACGCCCAGGCGCAGCCACAAGCTGCCCAGGCCTTGTTCGGCCACGCCCAGCCGCCAGCGGGTCCAGGGCCCGGTCTCGGCGCAAGCGCCCTGCCACTGCGGTGCCATGCAAAAGCCGGCCTGCTCCCGCATGGCCTGCGCCAGCTCGCGCAAACCGGCTTCGCTGGCCTGCGGCTGTAGCGGGCGCGTGCCGGCCCAGCTGCTATCGGCCAGTTCGCGCAGCTGCATGAAGAGCTGGGGCAAAAAGCCTTCGCCTTCTGCCGACCACAGCGCCAGGCAGGCCTGCGGCCCCTGCTGCCACCGGGCCAGCAAACGCGTCGCCGGCAGGCCCAGCAAGGCCCGCTCCATCCAGGCCAGGGTGGGTGCCCGCCATGCCTCGGGCGGCTCATCAACCGCGTCTTGCCGCAGCAAAGGGCAGGACTGCAGGGCCTGGCGGGCCTGCAATTGCAAGGACCGGCCGCCCATGCCGGGCTTGAGCAGCAGGCGCGGCCAGTCCAGCAAGATGCGGCGCAGATGCTCGCGCAAGGTCTCGCGCTGCAGGACTTGCGCCTGCGCCCGCGCCAGGCCGTGCCGTTCACCGGGCTGGGCGCAGGCGGCCGCGATGGCCAGGCCGGCGCACAGGCGATGCGCGTGGGCGCACAGACCGAAGGCCAGGCCCAGACGCTCCGGCAGCAGCTCGGCCGGCAGGCCGGCTGCGAGCAGGGCGGCCCAGTCGCGCCGGCTGCTGCGCAGATTGCCGGGCATGGCCAGCCCCGGCCGCAGCTGCAGGCCGCCGCCCAGGCGTGCCAGCGGCAGGCCGTTCATAAACGCCCCGCGGCCGAGATGGCCGCCGGGCGGCCGAACAGCAGGGCACGGCGGGAGGCGTGGACCGCCTCCGCCTGGGGCGCCGCTGCCGGTTTGGCCCGCAAGGCCTGCAGCACGGCCAAGGCCGTCTCCCGCGCCTGCGCCTGCGCCGCAAACTCGTTCATGGGCGAGAACAGCGAGCAGCACCAGAACGCGCCCAGCGCCGGCTCGACATGGGGCAGGAACTCGAAGCGCTGGCCGCCCAGGTGCAGGGTTCGCTTGGGCTCGGCGGCTGGCGCCAAACAGGGCCGCAGCGGCAGGCAGAGCAGATTCATGAACCAGGGCGTGATCAAGATGCCCAGCAGCTCGGGCCGCGGCTGAGGCGGGGCCTGCGCAGCCGGGTCCGCGGGCAAGGCCTCCGCCGGCAAGGGCTCAAAACCCAGGGCCTCCACCCGCAAGGCCGGATTCAGGATGGGCAGGCCGGCCATGCGGCTGCGGGCAATCTGCTCGAACAGATGCTGCAGCTGCTGCAGACGCTGGGCCGGCAGGGGCGAGAATGCAAGCGGCGTGTCCATACGGGCAAGCGGGCTCAAGCCCCCTCCCCCAAGACCATGAACTGATCGGCGTCGCCATCGCATTGCGGGCAGCGCCAGTGCGCAGGCAGGTCGGCAAAGGCGGTGCCCGGCGCCACCTGCCAGACCTCGCAGCCCAGGGCCGGGTCGTAGACCCACCAGCAGATCTTGCACTCCAGCCTTGCCGTCGAGGCTAGGCGTTGGGCATCGCCCAGATAGCTGCCCTCGAAACGGCCGGCCTGATCAGCGGCTGCATTCATCAGCCCTGCTCCACCCACTGCAGCACATCGGTCAGGCGGGCCAGCGAGTCCTGCAAATCTTCCTGCGCGGCCAGGGCCACCTCGGGCAGCTCGCAGATCTCCACCGTGTTCAGAATCACCAGGTCCTGCGAGTTGTAGTACACCACCCGCCAGCAATGCGGGGTGCAGGTATTGCTGATGCGGCAATTGCCATAGCCACGCGAGAGGATCAGCACCCGGCCGGTGCCCAGATGGTGGTCCAGAAAGGCGATGTCCTCCGCCGACACCGGCAGCAAAGTCAGATTGATCACATGCGCGGGCTGCTGGGGCGTCCAGCTGCGCCATTGCTCGGCAATCTCCACCAGCAGGGCCGGCGCGTTCTGCACCTGGGGCGGCAGCGGGCCTTGCCAGGCCTGCGCCTGGCGCTGCGCCTCGCTCCAGCGGTCCAGCAGCGCCGTCTGCTTGAGGGCTTGCGGCACAAAGCCCAGTTCCAGCCGGTCCGACAGCACGACGCCGGCGCGCGCCTGGATGACGCGCCAGATGCCGGCGAAGACCGACTCCTGCACCCGCAGCTCCAGCCCGTCCGCGGCCGGCTGGCCGCCGGCATCCGTCTCGCTCAGCAGGCGGGCGCTGACCTCGCCCTCGCCCATCACCTGATTGATCAGCGCCAGATCCAGCGGGGCCAGATGGCCCAGATCGATGCTGCGGTTGACGCCGTCCGCGATCACCGCTTGCAAGGCCTGCACGCAGGCGCGCAAGGCCTGGTGGGCTTGTTCGCGGCCGAGGATTTCTTCCGGCTCGGGCAGCCGGGGCGCATGGAAGGTCTCCATGCCCTGGGGCATGGGCATGTATTCCAGCGACTCGTCTTCGAGCTGGCTGCCGGGGCCGAGGGCGACCAGGGGGATGGGGAATTCTTTTTGCATGATGAACTCAATGACAGGCCGAGCCCGCGTTGGCGCTAACCAGGGGGATGCCAATGGTGGGCGCGCGCGAGACCGGCAGGCTGAGCACCCGGCCCACCTCGTTCAGGAACACATCCCAGTCATGCATGCCGCTGAGCGTGGCCACATACTGGCCGTCGCGCAGAAACAGCAGGCTGGGCCAGCGCTGCGAACCGTAGCGGCGTGCCAGGTCTTGCTCCAGCTCGCGCGGCACGACGGCCATCTCGAAACGGCCACCCAGGGCACGGCGCAGCTCGGGCAGCACGACGGCCACGTCCTGGCCTTCGGGGAACTGCACCGGGTCGCCGGCGAACAGCACGACGCGGTCGCCACCCTGCTCGGCCCAGGCCTGGATGCTGTCGCCATCCACCCAGCTGGCGCCATGCTGGCTGACCAGGCGGGCGATCAGGCTCTCGGGCACACGGGCTTGCGGGGCTTGCACCGGCAGATTGAGGCGGGCCTCGCTGCCTTCGCTGTCCAGCGGATTGGGCTTCATCTCTGTCTCCATCATGGTTCAGGACTGGCCGGAAAGGGCCAGCAAATCCTCGCGGCTCAGGCGCGAGGGCAAATCAAAACTGGCCATCTGAGCGGTATCAAGCCCGCCAACACCGCCCTGGCCCGGCTCGGCCGTCAGCAGGCCCAGCATCTGTTCCAGCGTGCTATTGATCTCGGCGGCGCGATCCGGGCTCAGGCGCTCGTGGGCCGAGTCCAGAAAGGCCAGCACCCAGTCGCCGAGCCGCAACTCGCCCACCAAGGCGGTATTGAGCTGCTTGAACTCACCGCCGCGCGCCTCGCACAAGGCATGGCCGGGCGTGATGGCCCGCACCTGCATGGGGATACCGATACACATGTCTTGCTCCATCAAACCGGGGCGGGAAAGAAGCGCTCGTCGCCGATGCGGCAGGCCAGGCTTTCGGAGGGCCGGGCACTCTCGTAGCGCTCCAGGCCCAGCTCCAGAAAGGTGACGGCCTCGCGCTCGTCCAGCGGCCGGCTGCGCGGGCGTGGCTGGGCGCCCCAGTCCTGCAGGCGCTGCAGGCCCAGACGCAAGGCCTCTTCCAGCGCCGCCTTGACGACGGGCCGCAGGCTGCCGCCGTAATCCTCCAAATACTCGGGCTGGCAGCCGAGCAGCAGGATGCGGCGCGGGAATCTCTCGGTCAGCTGCGCCAGCATCAAGACCTCCTGGAAGCCGGTCTGGTGCAAGCTCATCTTCTTGGCGCCCATGAAGCGCGGCACCTCATCGCCCTCCACCAGCTTGAGCGTGCCGGGGGCCAGGCCGTAGTCGATGGCGTCGAAGATCAGGAGGCTGTCGGCCTCCTGCACATGCTGGATCAGGTAGAGGCCCTGAGTGCCACCGTCGATCAGCTGCACATGAGGGGCGAACTCGTAACGGGCCTGCAAGGCCTCGATGCAGCGCACGCCAAAGCCCTCGTCGGCCCACAGCACATTGCCTATGCCCAGCACGCAGATGGTTTCGGACATCACATCAGTCCTTGAAAGTGCGATGGCCCGAGATCATGGTGCTGACCACGCTGGAGCGGCCCATGATGTCCTCGCGGATGGCGGCGTAGACGTGCAGGATCACGAACACGATCAGCGCCCAAAGCCCCAAGTGATGCCAGGTATGCACGTCCTGCGACTGGCCCAGCAGCGGGATCACCCAGCCGAACAGCTTGTCGGCCCAGGAGCCGGCCTGCGTGCCCTCGCCATACATGGCAAAGCCGGTGAAGACCATGAAGATCGAGGTCAGTAGAAAGAGGAAGAACATGGCAAAACGCGCCAGCGGGTTGTGGCCCACATACTGGCCCGGCCGCGGCGAGAGGAAGGCATACCACTTCAGCATGCCCACGACCTCGTGCCAATAGGCCTTCTGGAAGATGGGCACCCAGAACAGCTCGCGCGCATGGTGGTTGCCCACCAGGGCCCAGTAGAGGCGCCCGATCAGGCCTATGGCCAGCAGATAGCCGGCGGCGAAATGGGCGAAGCGGATATAGCCCATCACATAGTGGGCGCTGGCCTCGCCCACCACGGTGGGCAGGGGCGAGCCGATCAGATAACCCGTCAGCGCCAGCACCGTGATGGCCAGGGCATTGACCCAGTGCCACAGGCGCACCGGCGCTTCGAACACATAGGCCGATTTGATGGACGAGGTACGCGCGGCGTCGACGGTATCAAAGGTCTGGCTGGGATCGCCGTTCGCGGCGGCGGATGTGGAAGTGGCAGACATGGGCAACTCCTGGTCTTGTTCCGGGTTGGGAGTTGAGCCGCTCAGAGCCGGCTCAGCAGCATCAGCAAACCACTGGCCGCCAAGGCCATGGCCAGGCCCTGGCCCAGGCGCGCCGGCAGACGCGCCAAGGCGCTGCCCATCAAAAGCCCCAGACCATGCAGCAGGGCCGAACCCAGCATGAAGCCGCCAATGAAGAGGCCGGCCGAAGTACCCGTCACCCACTCCAGGCCGTGGGCCTGGCCATGCACCCAGGCCGCCGCCGCCAGCACCAGCAAACCCAGACCGGCGGGCGCACGGCCGCCCACCAGCAAGAGCGCGCCGAAGGCCGCCACACTGGCCGCCACCCAGACCTCCAGCTGCGGCAGCACCCAGCCGCCCAGGGCCGCCAGCGCGCCAGCCAAGAGCATGGCGAGGAAGAGAGCCGGTGCGCCCAGGCGCGCCCGCCCCTGCCAGAGCTGACTGGCCCACACGCCC
Organism: Roseateles oligotrophus; assembly: GCF_014204525.1. GTDB lineage: Bacteria > Pseudomonadota > Gammaproteobacteria > Burkholderiales > Burkholderiaceae_C > Paucibacter_A > Paucibacter_A oligotrophus_A. Next base: position 279,659 of record NZ_JACHLP010000004.1, on the reverse strand, counting down.
ACGGCCAGCATGGCCAGCAGATGGTCCAGGCCGGTGAAGGGGTGGGCAAGGCCGGCCAGCAGGCCGCCATCATGCGCGGCATGAGCGTGGTCGAGATGGCCGCCATGGGCTTGGGCGCTGGCCGCCAGGGCCAGGGCGGCCAGGCCCAGGCCGCAGTGCAGAACCTTGTTGTGCTTGATCGTCATGATTGCAAATCTCCTGTTGCGGGGCGGCTTCAGCGCACCTTGACCGAGGTGAGTTCCTGGCCGTCCGGGCTCATCACATGGGTGGAGCAGGCCAGGCAGGGATCGAAGGAATGCAGGGTGCGCAGGATCTCGACCGGCTGCTCGGGATTGACCATGGGCGTGTTCATCAGACTGGCCTCGAAGGCGCCGATCTGGCCCTTGGTGTCGCGCGGGCTGCCGTTCCAGGTGGTGGGCACCACGCATTGGTAGTTCTCGATGCGGCCGTCCTTGATCTTGATCCAGTGGCCCAGGGCGCCGCGCGGCGCGGCCACCGTGCCCACGCCCTTGGCCTCCTTGGGCCAGGTGCTGGGGTCCCATTTGTCCGCATTGACGGTCGTGCTGTCACCGGCCTTGATATTGGCGACCAGCTCCTTGAAGTCGTCCATCATCATCTCGGCGCAGTACTGCGACTCCAGCGCGCGCGCCAGGGTCCGGCCTATGGTGGTGGGCAGCAGCTGCTTGGCGGTGTACTGGGTCTCGGGCAGGCCCAGGGCCTTGGGGATGGCGCTGTTGATGGTCAGGGCCGAGGACTCGACCTGCTCCTTGACCCGCTGCGAATACTTGTGGCCCTTGAGCGCATGGGCATAGCCGAGGATGTAGCGCGACAGCGGCCCCACCTCCATCGCATGGCCGCGCCAGCGCGGCGACTTGATCCAGGAGTATTTGGCGCTTTCGTCGATCTCCTGGATATGGGTGCGCGTGCCCTTGGTCTTGGCGCCCAGCTCGTAATTGGGTTCGGTGACGCCGTCCCAGGGGTGCAGGCCCTTGCTCTCGTCGGCGTATTTGTACCAGCTGTGCGGAACGAACTCCTGCACCTGCTCGGGGTCGCGCGGGTCCACCGGCAGGATCTCGTCCCAGTTGCCCTTGATGATGGCGCCGCCCGGCAGTTGCTGGGTGTCCTTTTTGTGCATCACCTTCTCATAGGTGCCGTAGTCCATCACACTGGTGGCCGAGAGGCCGCCGCCGTAGAGCCAGCCATGCTGTTTGTAGATGGTGCCTATGGCTAGCACATCGGGGACGTAGACATTGTTGTTGAATTCGATCATCTCCTTGATGCGGGCCTCGATGAAGTTGAGCCGCTCCATATTGATGGGGGCGCCGGCCGCACCGTCCTTGTCGATATTGATGGCGCAGGGCACGCCGCCCACCAGGTAGTTGGGGTGCGGGTTCTTGCCGCCCAGGATGGTGTGGACCTTGACCCATTCCTTCTGCAGGTCCAGGGCCTCCAGATAGTGGGTGACGGCCATCAGATTGGCCTCGGGGGGCAGGACATAGGCCTTGGAGCCCCAGTAGCCATTCATGAAAGGTCCGAGCTGCCCGCTTTCCACGAATTTCTTCAGCCGGTTCTGAATATCGCGGAAATAGCCTGCCGAGGACAAGGGATGGGCAGGCGACACCAGCTGCTGCAGCTCGGAGGTCTTCCTGGGGTCGGCCTTCAGCGCCGACACCACGTCCACCCAGTCCAGCGCGTGCAGATGGTAGAAATGCACGGCATGGTCGTGGACCTGCAAGGTCTTGGCCATGATCTCGCGGATCAGATAGGCGTTCTTGGGGATGATGATGCCCAAGGCGTCCTCCACCGCGCGCACCGAGGTCAGCGCGTGGCAGCCGGTGCAGACGCCGCAGATGCGCTCCACAAAAGCCCAGGCGTCGCGCGGGTCGCGGCCTTTGAGAATCACCTCCAGGCCCCGCCACATGGTGCCGGTGGAGACGGCGTTACGGATGACGTTATTGCTGTCGAGATTGACCTCGCAGCGCATATGGCCCTCGATGCGGGTGACCGGGTCGACCACCACGCGGCGGCCACCGTTGTCCAGCCTGAAACCCTGAGTTTCATAAGCACCCATGTCTTGCTCCTTTTTTGGATTTATTGCTTGGCCGCCGTGTCGGCGCTGCCACTGGCGGCCCGCTTGATGGCGGAGATGGCCGCATGCGCCGCCACCGCCGCGCCCACCGTGCCAGCCGCCGCCATGCCGACCTTGTCGGCATTGGCCTCGATGCCGAATTGCGGGATATTGGTCAGGCGGTCGTAGAAGGAGCCCTTGTCCCAGAAGCCGTCTTCCGAGCAGCCTATGCAGCCATGGCCGGCCTTGATGGGGAAGCTGGTGCCCTCGTTCCACATCACCGTCGAGCAGGCGTTGTAGGTGGTCGGGCCCTTGCAGCCCATTTTGTAGAGGCAGTAACCGCGCCGCGCCGATTCATCGTCGAAGGACTCGACAAACTGGCCGGCGTCGAAATGCGGCCGGCGATAGCATTTGTCGTGGATGCGCTGGCTGTAGAACATCTTGGGCCGGCCCTGGCGGTCCAGCTCGGGGATGCGGTCGAAGGTCAACATATAGGTGATGACGCCCGTCATCACCTCGGCAATGGGCGGGCAGCCCGGCACCTTGATGATGGGTTTGTCGAAGATCACCTTGTGCACCGGCGTGGCCTGGGTCGGGTTGGGCTTGGCCGCCTGCACACAGCCCCAGGAGGCGCAGGAGCCCCAGGAGATGATGGCCTTGGCGTCCTTGGCCACATGCTTCAACTGCTCGATAAAGGGCTTGCCGCCGATGATGCAGCTCATGCCGTCCTGGTTCAGCGGGGGGTTGCCCTCCACGGCCAGGATGTAGTTGCCCTTGTACTTGGCCATGATCTCTTCCAGGATGGCCTCGGCCTGGTGGCCGGCGGCGGCCATCAAGGTGTCGTCATAGTCCAGCGAGATCATCGAGAGCACCACATCCTTGGCCAGCGGGTGGGCCGAGCGTATGAAGGACTCCGAGCAGCAGGTGCACTCCAGGCCGTGCAGCCACAGCACCGGCGTGCGCGGCTTGGTCTCCATGGCGTGCGCGATCTGCGGCACAAAGCTGGGGGCCAGGCCCAGCGAGGTGGCGGTCAGCGAGCAGTATTTGAGGAAGCTGCGGCGCGATATGCCCTGACGGCGCATGACCTCGTAAAAGGTTTCCATCGTTGCTTGTCTCCGTGTTGTTTGACTTGGGCTTGGCCTCGCTCAGGCCCGCACAAGCCTTGATGCAAGTCACGCGCCAGCTTGGCCCGGTGCGCGGGAATACCCCGAACAAGCACCGCAAGTGCTTGTTTTTGAATGTGAATATCAACCCGACCCGGCCGGAGTGGGCGGGGCCGTGAAGGCCGCTGCAAGCTCGCCTTGCCAATCGAAGCACGTACTGCAAACTGGCTTTCCACTGCTGCCATTTCAGTGCGCAAACGCCCAGCCTGCACGGCAGTCGCGGCACGGGGCAGGCCTTAAAATGGGCGCTTCACGCGGCTCGCGCGTCCCATTCTTTTCAAGATCCCCCATGGAATACCCAGGCAATCTTTTCGTCGTCGCAGCGCCCAGCGGGGCTGGCAAATCCAGCCTGGTGAAGGCCTTGCTGGAGCTGGACTCCAAGCTGGATGTGTCCATCTCCCACACCTCGCGCGCACCGCGTGGTCAGGAGCAGCATGGCCGCGAATACTGGTTCACCAGCGTCGCAGAGTTCCGCGCCATGGCCGAACGGGGCGAGTTCTTCGAATGGGCCGAGGTCCACAGCAATCTCTACGGCACCTCGCGCGCCGCCATCGAGGCCCGCATGGCCCATGGTGACGATGTGGTGCTGGAGATCGACTTCCAGGGCGCACTGCAGATCAAGCAGCTGTTTCCCTATGCCGTGCTGATCTTCATCCTGCCGCCCAGCTGGGAGGAGTTGGAGCAGCGCCTGAACCGCCGCGGCGACACCGACCCGGCCGTCATCCATCAGCGCATGAGCAATGCCCGCATCGAGGTGGCACAGGCGCAGAAGTTCGATTTCGTCGTCGTCAACGCGGTATTTGACACGGCTGTTTTTGACCTCAAGTCGATTGTTCACGCGCAGCGGTTAAAATACGCCGCTCAGCGCCGAAACCGCTCCGCCGTTTTCCGCGCGCTCGAACTCCCCTGAATTCATTTGCACACCTGGACTGGAACCTACACATGGCCCGCATCACTGTTGAAGACTGCCTGACCAAGATCCCCAACCGCTTCCAGTTGGTGCTCGCAGCGACCTACCGTGCTCGCATGCTGAGCCAAGGCCACACACCCAAGATCGAAAGCAAGAACAAGCCCGGCGTGACCGCGCTGCGCGAGATCGCCGCCGGTGAAGTCGGCATCGAAATGCTGCGCAAGGTGCCGGTCTGAGTTTCGGCCGCGGCGCCTGGCGCCGGATCCAAGAGGCACCTGCGGGTGCCTTTTTTGCGCCCGTTTTGTGCCCAAATGCTCTGGACAAGGCCGAAAAAACCCATGCCATCGCTCGCCCGGCCAGCACATGCCTGCCGAGCCTGCCGTGATGCGGTAAATTCGCCCCATGGGTTTCCGATCTTTTGCCGTCTCACGTCTTCCTGCCGCGCTGTCCAGTCTGCCGGGTCTTAGGCCTGCGCCCGCAGCCCCCGAGCCCACCGCGGCCGAGGCCGCGTCTTTTGATGCCTTGGTCCATCGCCTGAGTTATCTGCCCAAGGCCGATATCAAGCGCATACGCGAGGCCTATAAATTCGCCGACGAGGCCCATCTGGGCCAGTTCCGCGCCAGCGGCGAACCCTATATCACCCACCCCATCGCCGTGGCCGGCCTGTGCGCCGACTGGCGCCTGGATGCGCAAGCCATCATGGCCGCCCTGATGCACGACGCGATGGAGGACTGCGGCGTCACCAAGACCGAGCTGATCGAGCGCTTCGGCGCCCCCACCGCCGAGCTGGTGGATGGGCTGACCAAGCTGGACAAGCTGCAGTTCTCCACCAAGGAAGAATCCCAGGCCGAGAGCTTTCGCAAGATGCTGCTGGCCATGGCCCGTGATGTGCGGGTCATCCTGATCAAGCTGGCCGACCGCCTGCACAATATGCGCACCATGGAGGCGATGGCACCGGCCAAGCGCCGCCGCATCGCGCGCGAGACCCTGGACATCTACGCCCCGATCGCCCACCGCCTGGGCCTGAACCAGATCTACCGCGAGCTGCAGGAGCTGTCCTTCTCCCACATCTACCCCTGGCGCCATGCGGCCCTGAGCAAGGCCATCGCCAAGGCCCGCGGCAACCGGCGCGATCTGGTCTCGCGTATCGAGCGCGATGTGGAAAAAGCCTTTGCCGCCTCGGATCTGCGGGTCGAGGTGCAGGGCCGCGAGAAAACCGTTTACTCCATCTACCAGAAGATGCGCGACAAGCACCTGAGCTTTGCCCAGGTCAGCGATATCTTCGGCTTCCGCATCGTGGTCCACGACCTGCCCAGCTGCTATCTGTCCCTGGGCGTGCTGCACCAGCTCTACAAGCCCCAGCCGGGCCGCTTCAAGGACTACATCGCCATCCCCAAGCCGAATGGCTACCAGTCCCTGCACACCACCCTGGTCAGCCCGCTGGGCACGCCGGTGGAGTTCCAGCTGCGCACCGAGTCCATGCATCTGGTGGCGGAAAAAGGCGTGGCCGCCCATTGGCTGTACAAAAACGAGGGCAGCGGCGGCGGCGGCCCCGAATCGGCCCAGCAAATGGGCTCGCGCTGGCTGCAGTCCCTGATCGATATCCAGGACGAGACCCGCGACGCCAACGAGTTCCTGGAACACGTCAAGATCGACCTCTTCCCCGACGCCGTCTACGTCTTCACGCCCAAGTCCAAGATCATGGCCTTGCCGCGCGGCGCCACGCCGGTGGACTATGCCTACGCCATCCACTCCGATGTGGGCGACCATTGCGTGGCGGCCCAGATCAATGGCGAGCCCGTGCCGCTGCGCACCGAGTTGCGCAGCGGCGATGTGGTGGAGATCGTCACCGCCGCCGGCGCCCGCCCCAACCCGGCCTGGCTGAGCTTTGTGCGCACCGGCCGGGCGCGCTCCAAGATCCGCCACTTCCTGAAGAATCTGGAGCAGGACGAGTCGCGCGACCTGGGCGAGAAAATGCTCTCGCAAGCCCTGCGCGCCGAGGGCCTGGCCCTGCCCAGCCTGGACGACGAGGACAATGCCGCCGCCCAGCTCTGGCAGCAGCTGGCCCGCTGGGCCGGCAACCGCCATATCGACGAGCTGCTGGTGGAAATCGGCCTGGGCCGCAAGATCGCCACCATCGTGGCCAAGAAGCTGGCCCGCATGCTGGCCGAACAAGGCCAGCGCCCCGACGCCGTCATGCTGACCATGGGCCGCTTCAGCACCGAAGAGGCGCCCGCCCAGGGCCAGGTCACGCTGGACGGCAGCGAGGGCGCCTCGGTGCGCCTGGCCAGCTGCTGCCGGCCGATTCCTGGCGATGAGATCAAGGGTTATCTGGGCCGCGGCGAGGGCCTGCTGGTGCACACGGCCGAATGCCAGGTGGGCCGCAAGCTGTTCCAGCGCGACAGCGAGCACTGGATCGCCGTGCACTGGGCCGAGGAGCTGAGCCGCCCCTTCGAGGCCGCCGTCGCCCTGCTGCTCAACAATGGCAAGGGCGTGCTGGCCCAGGTGGCCCAGGCCGTCAGCGCGGCCGAGGCCGACATCACCCATATCCAGATGAGCGACGAGTCGCAGCAGCGCGAGACGGCCGAGATGAATCTGCTGCTCTCGGTGCGCGACCGCCTGCACCTGGCCGAGGTCTTGCGCACCCTCAAGCGCTCGCCTGCGGTGTTGCGGGTCTGGCGAGTCAAACCTACTTGATGGGCTCCGGGTAACGCACCGCCACCACCTCGATCTGCTCCAGGCCGCCCGGCGTCATCAGCTGCAACTCATCGCCCTCGCGGGCCTTCAGCAGCACCCGTGCTATCGGCGAAACCCAGCTGACCTCGCCGGCCAGGCTGTCGGCCTCGTCGATGCCCTTGATGGTGATGGTGCGCTCCTCCCCCTTGGCATTGGCATAAGTCACGGTGGCGCCGAAAAAGATCTGGTCGCTGCCGTGGTGCAGGCTGGGGTCGGCCACCTCGGCGATGTCCAGGCGTTTGGTCAGAAAGCGCAGGCGGCGGTCGATCTCGCGCAAGCGCTTCTTGCCGTAGAGGTAGTCGCCGTTCTCGCTGCGATCACCGTTCTTGGCCGCCCAGGAGACGATCTCGACGATCTTGGGCCGCTCCTCGTCCAGCAGGCTCATGAACTCGCCGCGCAGGCGCGCATAACCCGCGGGCGTCATGTAGTTGCGTGTGCCCTGCGGCAGGGCGGGCAGGGCCAACTCATCGTCGTCCTCAGAGTCGCTCTCTTTGGTGAATGCCTTGTTCATGCGTGTATTGTCTCGCCAAGAACATCGCCTGGAGACACAAGCATGACGGTCGCGCTTCCACAGCCTTCGGACGGTCCCCTGAGCGGTTTGCGGGTGATAGAAATGGCCGGCATAGGCCCGGGCCCTTTTTGCGGCATGTTGCTGGCCGATATGGGGGCCGAGGTGATTGTGGTGGAGCGGCCGGCCGCCCTGCGCAGCCTGGGGGCGGGCGAGGCCATGAACCGGGGCAAACGCTCCATCTGCCTGGACCTGAAGACGCCGGCCGGCCAGCGCGCCGTGCAAGCCTTGATCAACAGCGCCGACGCCTTGATCGAAGGCTATCGCCCCGGCGTGATGGAGCGCCTGGGCCTGGGCCCCGAGCGTTTCACCGCCAGCAACCCCCGCCTGGTGTTTGGCCGTGTCACCGGCTGGGGCCAGAGCGGCCCGCTGGCCCAGGCCGCCGGCCACGACATCAACTACGTCGCCCTCACCGGCGCCCTGTCTTTCGCCAGCCGGGCCGGCCAGGCGCCCACCCTGCCCGCCACCTTGCTGGGCGATATGGCGGGCGGCGCCATGTTTCTGGCCTTTGGCCTGGTCTGCGCGCTGCTGGAGGCCAGGCGCAGCGGCCAGGGCCAGGTGGTGGACGCGGCGATGATCGACGGCGTGGGCACGCTCAGCGCCCTGGTGCATTCGCTGCGCGCCAGCGGCATGTGGCCCGAACAGGCGGCGCAGAACTTCTTTCTGCACAGCTCCCCCTTCTACGACAGCTTTGAATGCGCGGACGGCGGCTTTGTGACCCTGGGCGCCATCGAGCCCCAGTTCTACGCCGAGCTGCTGCAGCGCCTGGAACTAGGCGATGTCGACCCCGCCGCCCAGTACGACACGCGGCTGTGGCCGGCCCTTCGCGAACGGGTCGCAGCCCGCATCAAGAGCAAGAGCCGGGCGGCCTGGAGCGCCTTGCTGGAAGGCACGGACGCCTGCTTCGCGCCGGTGCTGAGCCTGGACGAGGCCGCCCAGCACCCGCATCAACAAGCCCGCGGCAATTTCGCCCGGGTGAACGGCCACTGGCAGCCCGCCGCCTCACCACGCTTCTCGCGCAGCCGGCTGCGGCCACCGCAGGCCGGGCCGCAGCCGGGCGCCGACACGCGGGCGCTATTGAATGAGCTGGGATTCGAGGCCGCCGAGATTATGCAAATGCTGGCGAGCCGCTGAACGAATCAAAATCAAAACAGGCAAAATCGAAATGCAAATTGAAAAAGCCCCAGCGATTACTCGCCGAGGCTTTCCGATTTCTTCTTATTTTGGTGCGGCTGGCAGGATTCGAACCCACGACCCCTTGGTTCGTAGCCAAGTACTCTATCCAACTGAGCTACAGCCGCTTCAAGCCCTCTACTATAACACGAATATTTCTTGTTTTTGCAAGAATTTGCTGAAATTTGCAAACTCTGCTTGGCAAGTCATTCGCCATAGCGACCGTCTTGCAACGGCCGGGCTGTGATTTGTTTTTCAACAGTGTTGCTAGTATAAACCAGAAATTCGCTGCAATTGAATGTTTTCAGTATCTTTCGAAACTTTCTTCATTCACGCATTTGCGAAACAACCTTGCTGCAAATCTCGTGCAGCTGTTTTCCAAATCTCCTGCGCGGTATTGCTGCCACGCCGGCCATTCAAAAAACATCTGCCTACATAAATAGAAAAAGCCCCAGCAATTGCTTGCTGGGGCTTTCCAATTTCTTCTTATTTTGGTGCGGCTGGCAGGATTCGAACCCACGACCCCTTGGTTCGTAGCCAAGTACTCTATCCAACTGAGCTACAGCCGCGAAGCCTTGCACTATAGCACGCCTTTTGCGGGCCAGGCAAGAATATTCAAAAAATCTTCTTATTGCAGCAGCGCGGCGGCCTCGAAACAGCGCGCCCGGCGATCCTGATCGCCGTCCTGTTCGGCCAGCTGGGCCAGGGTCAGCCAGCTGCGGCGGCGCGCCGCCACACCCACCTCATGGTCGTCGCAGACCTGCTCCAGCATCAAGCGGGCCTTGCCCCAGAGCTGGCGCTCGGCCAGCGCATGGCCCAGGGCGTAGGCCAGGTATTTATCGCGCGGGAAGCGCTGCACGGCCGACTCCAGGCGCTGCAGCCATTCGGGTGCCAGGCCCGGCAGCACCGGCACCAGGCTTTCGGCCAAGGCGGCTCGCTCATCGTTTTGCAGCTCGGCGATATCGTCCCAGAAGGGGCGCAGCCAACCGCGCCCATCGTCCGGCGAACCCAGGGCGGCCGCACGGCTGGCGGCGCGGCAGGCCACCAACACATCGCGGCGGTCGGCGCTGTCCAGTTGCTGCCAGACCTGGCGCAGCTGATCGACATCCCGCGCGCCGTCCAGCGCTTCAAAAGCCAGCGAGCGCAGCAAGCCTTGCGCCGCCACCTTGGAAAAACCCTGGTGCTTGGCCAGCAGGCGGGCGGTGCGCAAGGCCTCCAGCGATTGCTTGGCCAGGCGGCTGGCCTGCAGCTTCAGGCGCAAGGCCTGGGTGCGGCGCGCCACGCCCGGGTTCAGATCGGCCAGCAGACCCAGGGCACGCGGCGCATCGCGATCATCCAGCGCCCATTCGGCGGCCAGCAGCAAGGCGCCCTCTTCCTGGGCACGCCCGGCCGAGCTGCGCCGCGCCAGTTCCAGCGCCTGGCTCAGCTGCTCGTCACGGCGACGGCGGTCTTGCAAGCGGTGCGCGCTATGGGCCGCCAGCAGATGGCCCAGGGCGAGAAAACCTTCGTCCTGCGCCAACTCTGGCGTCTGGGCATGGATGCTCAGCGCCCGCTGGGCGGCCTTCTGAGCGCGGCCGTAGCGGGCCCCGAAGAACTCGCCCAAGGACTCGCGCAACGCCAGCTGAGCACTGCGCTCGCGCTGAGCCAGGCGCCACTCCTTGGCACGCCGTGGCAGGCTGATCATGGAGCCCACGGTCTGAATGGCCGTCACCAGGGCAAAGCAGCTGCCCACCAGCACCAGCAGGAAGAGGTTGAGCGACACATCAAGGCGCCAGCCATTCCAGTAGAAACTCGCCAGTCCGTCGTTACGACCCAGCACCAGGGCGGCCACCACGGCCACCGAAAAAAGCAAAACCAACCAGATGATGGTGCGCATGAAATTCGGGCCCCTGTTCTTCAGCGGCCGGCGGCCGCGGCGGAGAGCGCGGCCAGCGTGTCGTCGGGGCGGGGCACGATGACCTGGCGGGCTTGGCCGGCCACCTGGCGCAGCAGATCGCCGGCCACCTGCACCTTGCGGGAGCGGCCGTCGAAATAGCGGTTCAGCATTTCCTGGCTGTCACGCAGATCGGCCTGCGCCGTCTCGAACTGGCGGCTCAGCAGGGCCAGGCGTGCATTGAGCAGGCGCAGCTTGATGTTCTCGCGCAGGAAGAAGGCCTGCTCGGGCGCCAGCAAGGCCGCCTCCGGGTGCTCGATGCGGGTGACGCGGATCAGGCTGCGGGTCTCGGTCCAGGCCAGGGCGGCGGTCTCGCGCAAGCCTTTTTTGGCGGTCCACCACCATTGGGCCAACTCGCCGTCGGCGGCGGTCGGCGGCTTTTCCTCGGCCGCCGCCGAGGCCTTGAGCGGCCGGCCGCTGCCGGGCCGGAGGCGTGGCTCCTCGGCCGCCGCCTTGGGCTCGGCCGCTTTTTCGGCATTGACCGTCAGCGGCAGCTCGTCGAGCAGGCGCACCACCTCGTCCAGCTTGATGGTCAGGGTCGATACATCGACCACGCTGACCGATTTGACCCGGTCCAGATCGCGGGCCACGGCGCGGCGCACACCTTCCATGCGTGGCTGCTTGTAGCGCAGCAAGCGCTCATCGGCCAGCTTGAGCGTCACCACCAGGGGCTCGGCACTGCCGGTGATGGCCGACTGTTGCAGGGCCACGCGGATGGAGGCCTCGATATCGCCGATCACGTTCTCGTCCCGCGAGCGCGACATGGACTGGATCAACTCCTCCAGCTGGCCGCGCTGCAAGGCCACCTCGGCCAGGCGGGCGTCCAGCAAGGCCACCTTGGCGGCGGTGTCGCGGGTCAACTCCTGCGAGGCCTTGGCGGCCGCCTTGGCCTCACCGGAATTGGTCTGGATCAGCTCCTGGCGGCGCACCAACTCCTGCTCCAACGCCTGCTGGCGGCTCATGCTCTGCCAGCCCAGGCCCAGACCGGCCAGGCCGAGCAAGCCGGCGGCGATGGGCAGCCATTGCGAGCCTGGGGAGGTTTTATCGGACGCCTGAACACGGGATTCAGGGGCAGCGGCCAGCGTCGGCGCCTGGGGCGCGGACGCGGTTTCTGGGGAGTTTTGTTGGGTATCGCTCACGGTGCAAATGATTGTAGGGGTCAGCCCTGCATGGCCTGAAAGGCCTGCACCAGGGCGGGCGCATCGGGTCGCGCCAAAACCACATGCCCAAAACCCAGGGCTCGCGCGGCCTCGGCAATGCGGGCGTGGGTGGCGATGCAGGCACGCTGGCCCCAGGCCGCATCGCCCGCGGCCAGGGCCGCCAGATTGGCCACCCCCTCGGCACTGCTGAGCAGCCAGACCGAGGCTTGGGGCGCGGCCAGCAAGGCCCGCAAACGCGCCTGCCCGGCGGCGTCCAGCTCGGGGCAGCGGCGGCTGTAGACGCTGAAAGCGGTGACATCAGCACCGCGCTCGCGCAGGCGCTCGGCCAACCACTCGCGGCCACCGTCGCCGCGCAGCAGCAAGACCTGCCGCCCCTGCCAATCGCGTGGCTGCAGCAGGGGCCAGAGGTGTTCGGAGTCCAGGCTGGCTGCATCGGCCGGCGGCTGCAGGATCAGCTCGGCCGGCACGCCCGCCGCCTGCAGGGCCCGGGCGCTGCCGGGACCCACACAGGCCGCCAGGCAGGCCGCCGGCCAGGCCTGAGCGGCCGGGCGCTGGGCAAAGAAATGCTGGACCGCATTGGGGCTGACGAAGAAGGCTAGGGCCGCCGTGGGCAAACGCAGCCAGGCCGCGGCCGCTTCGGCGGCCGCCCCGTCCCGGGACGCAATCTCGATCAGCGGAAAGCTCTGCGCCGCCACCCCCAGGCCGGCCAGCCTTTGCAGCCAGTCTTGGGTCTGGGCCAGCGGCCGGGTCAGGATCAGGCTGCGAGCAGGCCCCATGCGAGGCCCTCCTAGGCCTGGGGAAGATAAGCGGCCGCGCCCAGGGCCATCAAGGCCTGGGCCGCCTGCAGGCCCAGGGCTTCAGCGGCCGCCGCCGTCTGTGGCTGCCCTTGCAAGCGCGTCTTCAGCAGGGGATGGGTCGGATGCTGGGCATTGCCGAGCGCGGCGCTGAGCTGCAAGACCCCGTCCACCCAATGCGCATGCGCGGCCAGGGGCACGCTGCAGCTGCCGCCCAGGGCGCGCGAAACGGCGCGCTCGGCCAGCGTGGCCAGCCAGGTCGGCCGATCGATCAGGCCGGCGATCCGCGCCTTCAACTCGGCCGCATCGGCACGCAGTTCCAGACCCAGGGCACCCTGGCCGGCGCAGGGAATCATCGCCTCGATATCGAAATAGCTGCGGATGCGATCGCCCGCGCCCAGGCGCTTCAGGCCGGCCGCGGCCAGCACGATGGCGTCGTAGCCGCCCTCGTCCAGCTTGCGCATACGGGTGTCCAGATTGCCGCGCAAGGGCTCGATGCGCAGGTCCGGCCGCAAGGCCAGCAGCTGCACCACCCGGCGCAGGCTGGAGGTGCCGACGACGGCGCCCTGCGGCAGCTCGTCCAGCGTGGCATAACGGTTAGACACCAGGGCGTCGCGCGGATCCTCACGCTGCAGGATGGCGGCCAGCTCGAAGCCCTCGGGCAGCTCCATCGGCACATCCTTCAGCGAATGCACGGCCAGCTGGGCGCGGCCTTCTTCCAACGCCGTCTCCAGCTCCTTGACGAACAAGCCCTTGCCGCCCACCTTGGAGAGGGCACGGTCCAGGATCTGGTCGCCCCGGGTGGTCATGCCCAGGAGCTCGACCCGCAGGCCTAATTCGGCTTCCAGGCGGGCCTTGACATGCTCGGCCTGCCACAGGGCCAGGCGGCTTTCACGGGTGGCGATAACGACGGTTTGGGTGGGCTGCGTTTGACTCATGCGGTAATTATCGACCAGCCCTTACTCCCCCTCCATCGGGCCGCAGCATCGCCGACCGAAGAGTCGAAAAAAGAAACTGCTAAAGTCAGAATCCAGTAACTTCGTTACATCGCGGCGGCAGCCGCCGCGCAGCCCGGTCCCTTCCATCCTCCACGAGCCCCGCCATGTCATCCAAGCCTGCTGCATCCGTGAACGCCGCCAAGAAGAAGAAAGCCCGCCCTTCGGCCAGCCCAAGCCGGGCCAGCAGTGCCGCCGACAAAAATCTGCCCCTGACCCATGACATCCGCTTGCTGGGCCGTATCCTGGGCGAGGTGATCCGCGAGCAGGAAGGCCGCGAGGCCTATGAACTGGTGGAAAAAGTGCGCCAGCTCTCGGTCGCCTATCGACTGAAGCGCGACGCCCAGGCCGGCAAGAGCTTCGACAAGCTGCTCAAAAGCCTCAGCGGCGAGCAGGCGGTCAGCGTGATTCGCGCCTTCAGCTATTTCTCCCACCTGGCCAATATCGCCGAGGATCGCCACCATGTGCGCCGCCGCGAGGTGCACGAGCGCGCCGGCAGCCTGCAAGCCGGCTCGCTGGCCTTCGCCCTGGAGCGCCTGCACGAGGCCGGCGTGCGCCCCAGCGAGATTGCCAAGACCTTGCAGCAAGGCTTTATCTCGCCGGTGCTGACCGCCCACCCCACCGAGGTGCAGCGCAAAAGCATTCTGGACGCCGAGCGCGCCGTGGCCCAGCTGGTGGAGCAGCGCGACGGCCTGCACACCGAGCGCGAACTGGCCGCCAACGAGGCCTTGATCCGCGCCCGCGTCACCCAGCTCTGGCAGACCCGCATGCTGCGCTACAGCAAGCTGACGGTGGCCGACGAGATCGAGAACGCCCTGTCCTACTACCCCAGCACCTTTCTGCGTCAGATCCCCAAGCTCTATGCCGAGCTGGAAGAAGCCCTGCCCGGCCACGATCTGAACAACTTTCTGCGCATGGGCCACTGGATTGGCGGCGACCGCGACGGCAACCCCAATGTCACCGCCGCCACCCTGCGCCATGCGCTGGCGCGCCAGAGCGAGATGGCGCTGCGCCACTACCTGACCGAGCTGCATGAGCTGGGCGCCGAGCTGTCCATCTCCTACCGTCTGGCCAGCATCAGCCCCGCCATGCAAGCCCTGGCCGAGCGCAGCCCGGATCGCAACGAGCATCGCATGGACGAGCCCTACCGCCGCGCCTTGACGGGCATGTACGCACGCCTGGCCGCCAGCCTGCACCAGCTGACCGGCACCGAGGCCTTGCGCCACGCCGTCGCCCCGCAAGCGCCCTATGCCGGCCCGGACGAGCTGCTGGCCGATCTGCGCATCATCGAGGACTCGCTGCGCAGCCACCATGCCGGCGCCCTGATCGCGCCACGCCTGACGCCGCTGATCCGCGCCGTTCGGGTGTTCGGCTTCCATCTGGCCACCCTGGACCTGCGCCAAAGCTCGGACCAGCACGAGGCGGTGGTGGCCGAGCTGCTGCGGGTGGCCCGCGTACAGGCCGATTACAGCGCGCTGGACGAAGCCCAGCGCCGCGAGCTGCTGATCCAACAACTGCAGGACGCCCGCCCGCTGCGCGTGCATGGCGGCGAATACAGCGAGAAGGCGCTGGGCGAGCTGGCGATCTTCGAAGCCGCGCGTGAATCCCTGCAGCGCTTTGGCCGCGAGTCCCTGCGCCACTACATCATCAGCCACACCGAATCGGTCAGCGATCTGCTGGAAGTGCTCTTGCTGATGAAGGAGGTGGGCCTGTTGCGCGGCACGCTGGACGGCGAGGCCACCAGCGATCTGATCGTCTCGCCCCTGTTCGAAACCATTGGCGACCTGCGCCTGGCGCCGACCATCATGGCCGAGTTCTACGCCCTGCCCGGCATCGCCGGCCTGCTGGTGCGCAGCGGCGCCGAGCAAGACATCATGCTGGGCTACTCCGACTCCAACAAGGACGGCGGCGTCTTCACCAGCAGCTGGGAGCTCTACCGCGCCGAGATCGCCCTGGTCGACCTGTTCGCCCAGCTGCGCGCCCGGCACGGCATCACCCTGCGCCTCTTCCACGGCCGCGGCGGCACCGTCGGCCGGGGCGGCGGCCCCAGCTACCAGGCCATCCTGGCCCAGCCCCCCGGCACCGTGAACGGCCAGATCCGCCTGACCGAGCAGGGCGAGGTGATCGCCTCCAAATACGCCAACCCCGAGATCGGCCGCCGCAATCTGGAAACCCTGGTCGCCGCCACGCTCGAGGCCACGCTGCTGCACCCGACCAAGAGCGCGCCCAAAAGCTTTCTGGAGGCGGCGCAGACCCTCTCCGACCTCAGCTTCCAGGCCTACCGCGGCCTGGTCTACGAGACCGCCGGCTTTGCCGAGTACTTCTTCGCCGCCACGCCCATCCGCGAGATCGCCGAGCTCAATATCGGCTCGCGCCCGGCCTCGCGCAAGCCCAGCCGAGCGATCGAGGACCTGCGCGCCATCCCCTGGGGCTTCAGCTGGGGCCAGAGCCGCGTCGCCCTGCCCGGCTGGTGCGGCTTCGGCTCGGCCGTGCTGAGCTTCCTGGGCGCCGAGGGCAGCGAGAGTTATGCCGGCCGCCTGGCCCTGCTCAAGCGCATGGACAAGCAATGGCCCTTCTTCCGCACCCTCTTGTCCAATCTGGACATGGTGCTGGCCAAGACCGATCTGGGCATTGCCCAGCGCTATGTGGACCTGGTGGAAGACAAGCGCCTGGGCAAGCGCATCTGCGCGGCCATCCAGGCCGAGTTCGAGCGCACTGCCCAGGCCCTGACCCTGATCACCGGCGAGACCGAGCGCCTGGCCGCCAACCCGGCCCTGGCCCGCTCCATCGAGCACCGCTTCCCCTATATCGATCCGCTGAACCATTTGCAGGTCGAGCTGCTGCGCCGCTACCGCGCCATTCCGGCGGACAAACGCGCCCAGGACGCCAGCCTGGAGCGGGTGCAACGCGGCATCCACCTGTCCATCAACGGGATTGCGGCGGGGCTGCGCAATACCGGTTGAAGAGGGCTCTAAACTAGCGGCACCGTTCAACTACATGGCCTTGCATCGATCATGTCCGCCGCCCCGCTAACGCCACCCGCCCGGGGCGACACCCTGGACGCCATGACCGTGCTGCTGCAAGCCTGGAAACAGGGCGATGGCCAGGCGTTCGCCCGCGTGGCCGAGGCCTTGCAGAACGACTTCATGCGCATGGCCGCCGCCCGGCTGAAGGGCAACGAGGCCATCACCCTCAGCCAGGGCGAGGTGGTCAACGAGGCCTGGCTGCGCCTGATGAACTCGCCCCAGCACTGGGAGAACCGGGCGCATTTCTTCGCCACCGCCTCGCTGACCATGCGCAGCGTGCTGCGCGAATATGCGCGCGCCAAGCTGGCCGACAAACGTGGCGGCCGGCCGCAGCAAGTGCCGCTGAGCGAGGCCGAGCTGGGTGAGGAGTCGCAGGCCGCCGAGCTGCTCAATCTGGACGCCTTGCTGAGCCAGTTCAGCCGCCAGGACCCGCGCGCCGCCCGGGTGCTGGAGCTGAGCTATTTCACCGGCCTGCAGCGGGCGGATATTGCCGAGATCCTGGACATCTCCATCCCCACGGTGGACCGCGAGCTGCGCTTTGCCCGCGCCTGGCTGAGCGAACGCCTGGAACACACGATCGGTCCCTGAAGCCCGCCCCCCACAACAGCATGAGCGTGCAAGAAGACGCCAGCCCGGCCGAGTTCACGGAACTCAAGGCCTTGTTCAACGAGCTCTGCGAGCTGCCCGATGCGGCGGCGCAGAATGCGCGCCTGGACGAACTCAAGACCCCGGCCCCGCTCAAGCTGCGGGTGCTGAGCTTGCTGGCCCAGCAAACCGGTGAACAGTCCCGTTTTGCCCGCCCCCTGCTGGAGACCCTGGCCGGCGGCCCCGAGTTGCGCGTCGGCGACACCGTGGGCGCCTGGCGTTTGGTCTCGGTGCTGGGCCATGGCGGCATGGGCCAGGTCTACCTGGCCGAGCGCAGCGACGGCCACTACCAGCAGCTCGCCGCGCTCAAGCTCTTGCGCAGCTGCAACGACGAGGCGGCCCTGGCCCAGCTGGCGCATGAACGGCAGATCCTGGCCGGCCTCAATCATCCCCATATCGCCCGCCTGATCGACGGCGGCACCACGCCGCGCGGCCGCCCCTATCTGGTGATGGACTATGTGCAGGGCGAGTCCCTGCTGCGCTACGCCCTGCGCCAGCGCCTGAACCTGCGCGAGCTGCTGAACCTGTTCGGCATGGTCTGCGACGCGCTGGCCTATGCCCACCGCCAGCTGATCCTGCACTGCGATATCAAGCCCAGCAATGTGCTGGTCGACCTGGACGGCCGCGCCATGCTGCTGGACTTTGGCGTGGCCCAGCTGCAGGGTGGGGACGGCCGCGCCGGCAGCGACACCCTGGCCGCCACGCCCCGCTATGCCAGCCCCGAGCAATTGGCCGGGCGGCCGGCCAGCGCCGCCAGCGATGTCTTCGGCCTGGGCCGCCTGCTGCAAGAGTTGCTGCGCTGCTCCCCCGCCCTGCTGACGAGCTTGGGCGAGGGCCGCCAGCGGGAGTTGCAAGCCATCGCCGCCAAAGCCACCCACGAAGACCCCGAGCAGCGCTACCTCAGCGTGCCCGAGCTGCAGGCCGATCTGCAGCGCTTCAGGCAACACCGGCCCCTGCAGGCCTTGGCGCCCACCCGGCGCTACCGCAGCCAGAAATTCCTGCGCCGGCATTGGCCGGCGGTAAGCGTGGCCAGTGCCACCCTGCTGCTCAGCAGCGCTTTCACCTGGCAGGTGATGGAGGAGCGCGACCGGGCCGAGAGCGCACGCAGCGCCGCCGCCCAGGTCAGCGACTTCATGCTCAATCTCTTCATCACCAACGACCCCTCCTTCGACGTGCCGGCGGCCAAGCTGCTGAGCGAGGCCCAGACCCAGCTGGAGCAAGGCCTGGGCGAGCAGCCCGAGGTGCAGGCCCAGCTCTACCTCTCGCTGGGCATCGTGCAGAAGAACCGGGGCG
Source organism: Roseateles oligotrophus (assembly GCF_014204525.1). Lineage (GTDB taxonomy): Bacteria > Pseudomonadota > Gammaproteobacteria > Burkholderiales > Burkholderiaceae_C > Paucibacter_A > Paucibacter_A oligotrophus_A. The sequence goes on along the minus strand of NZ_JACHLP010000004.1, from coordinate 261,195 downwards.
AGCTCAAGACCGCCCGCCAGCTGCTGGCGCGCGGCGCCGAGATCGAGCGCAGCCTGGGCGGCCAGAACATCCTGGCCGCCCTGCACTTCCAGCTGGGCGACACCGCCAATCAGAGCGGCGACTATCCGCAAGCCATGGCAGCCGCGCTGGAAGGCCTGCGCCTGCGCCAGGCCATGAACCCGCCGAATAGCAATAACGTCAACGCCTCCAAAGCCCAGGCCGGCTTTCTGTCCGCCATGGCCGGCCACGCCGAGCAAGGCCTGCCCCTGCTGGAGGAGGCTTTGCGCCAGGCCGAGGCCGAGCGCCCCGGCAGCCACGCCCATGCCCTGGCCCTGTCCTACCTCTCCACCCTGCGGCGCGAGGCGGCCGACTACCCGGCCGCGGCCGAACTGGCCCGCCGGGCGCTGGACATCCGCCTCAAGATCGACGGACCCCAGCACCCGCGCAGCATCAAGATGCGCGAGGACCTGGCCCTGATCCGCGCGCTGATGGGCGCCGGCGCCCAGGGCATTGCCGAGCTGCAGGCCTGCATCCAGCAGCGCGAGGAGCAGAGCGGCAAGCAGCATCTGAGCCTGGCCCGCAGCTGGGACTTGCTGGGCCGGGCCCACAGCGCCGCCGGGCAGTTCGAGGCCGCCATACAAGCCCATGAGCGGGCCCGCGCAATGCGCGAGAGACTCGGCCAGCAAGACAGCGGCGTCTACCACCTGGGCCTGCTGAAGCTGGCCCAGGCCCAGCTGCAACTGGGCCGCAAGGAAGCCGCCCGCCTGCATTTGCAAGCGGTGCTGGACTACGGCTTTGCGCCCACCCAGCCCAGCTATCAAAAAGCCCGGCAAGCCATGGCCCTTGCCGAGTCCTGAAGGGTTAGCGCCTCAAGAAAACCCGGCGCCGGCCGACAAACCGGGAGAACAACGCCCGGGAGACCCCAGCATGGACCTCAGCAACACCGCCCTCGTCAACAATGCGGGCAGCTCGGCCGCCGGCTCGGTGCAGGCCAGCGCCCAGATCTTTGTGCTGCGCAAGGCCATGGATCTGCAAGCCCAGGGCGCGCTGGAGTTGCTCAACTCCGTGCCGCCCCCACCGGCCCTGGCCAGCAGCGGCACGCTGGGCACCCGGCTCAATGTCTACGCCTGAGCCTCAGCGTCAATCCTCGCCCGACTCGGGCAGGTGAATCATGCCGGTGTGGTAGTTGTACTCAAACACCTCACCGTAGCGGGCCCACTCGATCGCCACCTTGAGCACGCGCTCGGCCTCCTGCGCGTCCATGCTCTCCTGCAACAACCTGAGGAAGGGCTCCTCGCGCAGCTCGCCGTCCTCCTCCTGCTCCAGGCTGTGGCGGATGAAGGCGGCCAGCGGCACATGGGCCAGCAGCTGCTGGCCAAAGATCTCACGGCGGAACTCGTGTTCGCCCGCCACATAGCGCTCGCCCAGCGGCGTGATCCAGATATCACCCGAGGCCAGCTGGGCCAGGCCCAGGCGATGCAAGGCATCGGCCAGGGGCAGCAGCTCGTCGTCGGTCAGCTCGCTTTCCTCGGCCAGCTGGGGCAGGTCGGCACGGCCCTTGAAGCTGTCTTCGGCCAGCAGCTCCAGCAGGCTTTCCATCAAGCCCACCTCGGCCTCGGGCAGGCGGTCGGACAGATGCGGATGCAAGGCATGCGCCTGGCCCTGCGCGCTGAGGGCGGCGCCGGCCGTCATCAGGCCGTAGACCTCGTCGATCAGCAGGCGGACCTCGGGGCTATCGGGGTTGCGGGGGCGCGGCAGGCGGATCGGCAGCTCGGCCCGCACCCGGCCCGGATTGCTGGAGAAGATCAGCACCCGGTCGGCCATCATCACCGCCTCCTCGATATTGTGAGAGACCACCAACATCGCTTGCGTGGGCATCTCGCCGCCGGCCCACAGCGCCAGGATCTCGTTGCGCAGGCGTTCGCCGGTCAGCACGTCCAGGGCCGAGAAGGCCTCGTCCATCAAGAGCACGGCCGGCTCCATCACCAGGGCACGGGCCAGGCCCACGCGCTGGCGCATGCCGCCGGAGAGCTCGCGCGGCAGCGCGCCCTCGAAGCCGGCCAGGCCAATCATCTCGATGGCGGCCTCGGCCCGCTTGGCCCGCTCGGCCGGCGCAATGCCACGCGCCTCCAGGCCTAACTCCACGTTTTGCTGCACCGTCAGCCAGGGGAAGAGCGCAAAGGACTGGAACACCATGGCAATGCCTTGGGCCGGGCCAAAAATCGGTTGGCCCCGGTAGCGCACATCGCCGCCATCGGCCGCGATCAGGCCGGCCATGATGCGCAGCAAGGTGGACTTGCCCGAACCCGACTGGCCCAGCAGCGCCACGATCTCGCCCTGCTCCAGGCGGAAGTCCACGCCCTCCAGCACGGCGCGCGAGCTGCCGTCCGCGGACTTGAAGCTCTTGGCCACATTCTTCAATTCAATCAAGGCGCTCATCGCTCAACTCTCGGCTCAGAAATGCATACGGGCTTCGGCCAGGCGGTAGAGGCGCCGCCAGACCCAGTGGTTCAGGGCCATCACGAACACGCACATCACGCCTATGCCCAGCGCGATGCGAGGGAAGTCGCCGATGGCCGTCATCTGCTGGATATAACTGCCCAGGCCCTGGGCCTGCAAGGTGGTGTCGCCCCAGGAGACGTACTCGGCCACGATGCTGGCGTTCCAGGAGCCGCCGCTGGCGGTGATGGCCCCGGTGACGAAGCTGGGGAAGATGGCCGGCAGCAGATAGCGCCGCCACAGCAGCCAGCCCCTGAGCCCCAGATTCTGCGCGGCATAACGCAGCTCGGCCGGGATGGTGGAAGCCCCCGCCACCACATTGAAGAGCAGATACCACTGCGTGCCCAGGATGATCAGGGGCGAGAGCCAGATGTCCGGGTCGAGCCGCCAGTGCACGATGGCCAGCACCGCCACCGGAAAGACCAGATTGGACGGAAAGGCCGCCAGAAACTGCGCCAGCGCCTGCACCCGGCCGGCGATGCGCGGGTTCAGGCCTATCCACACGCCGATGGGCACCCAGATCAGCGAGGCGATGGCGATCAGCAGCAGCACCCGGGCCAGGGTGTAGAGCCCCAGCTTGAACACATGGGCGGCCTCGCGCCAGCCCACCTCGCTGTGGATGAAGACGGCCAGGCGCCAGACGGCGAACAGCAGGAGCGCGGCCAGCATGGCGTCCCAGGCGCGCGACCACAAAGGGTTCGCTTCGCGCGGCTTGGCGCGGATGGAGGTGCCGTCAAAGCGCAGCCGCGTCAGCCTGAAGGTGGCGCCCAGCCAGCGCGTCGGCAACGCGCCCACGCGCCGGATCAGCTCGGTGCGGCGCAGCCAGGTCAGCAGCCAGGAGCTGGGCGCGTTCTCGCTGCCCGCTTCCTCGAAACGGAATTTGTCGACCCAGGCCAGCAGGGGGCGGAAGAAGAGCTGGTCGTAAAGCACGATGCCGATCAGCATGGCCAGGATGGCCCAGCCGATTGCCTGCAGATCGCGGGCCGCGATGGCCATGGCGATGTAGGAGCCGACGCCGGGCAGCTTGATGTCCTGGTTGGCGACCGAGATGGCCTCCGAGGCCACGACAAAAAACCAGCCGCCGGACATGCTCATCATCATGTTCCACAGCAGGCCCGGCATGGCGAAGGGCAGCTCCAGCCGCCAGAAGCGCTGCCAGCCCGAGAGCTGGAAGATGCGCGCCGCCTCCTTCAGCTCGGCCGGCACCGTGCGCAGGCTCTGGTAGAGGCTGAAGGCCATATTCCAGGCCTGCGAGGTGAAGATGGCGAAGATGGCCGCGCATTCCACGCCCAGCAAGCTGCCCGGGAACAGGGCGATGAAGCCGGTCACCGTGATGGACAAAAAACCCAGGATGGGGATGGACTGCAGGATGTCCAGCAAGGGCAGCAGCACCTTTTCGGCCGGCCGGTACTTGGCCGCCAACGCCGCAAAAGCGCAGGCAAAGAGCAGCGAGGCGGCCAGGGCCAGAAACATGCGCAGCGTGGTCCGCAGCAGGTAATAAGGCAGGTAGACGGGGTCCAGGCTGATGGGCAGCACCTCGCCCACCTGAAACGGCGTGGCCATCTGCGCGCCGGCCAGGGCCAGCAGGCTCAAGAGCGCCAGCACCAGGGGCAGCAAGGCCCAGTCCCAGCGGTTGCCGCTAGCCTCGACCACCTGGCGGGGGAAAAAACGTTTATCGAACATGATCACAATCGGCGGTGCATCGGCGCCAGGTCGCCGGCAAGCCAGCAAGACGGCCAAGGGTGGCGGATGATACGCAGGCTGTGTGAAGAACTGTTGCCGGCCTCCACCCCGCAGCATGCCGTTTGAATCAGGGGGTAGGCGTGGGCACGGGCGCCGAGGCCGCACCGCGCTGGCGCGCCAGCTCCGCACGCCAGAAGCCCCACTCCCCCTGCCGCAAGATCTCCGCCAGGCGGCTGCGAACCAGGCGGAAGGCCGCGCAGCTTTCACCCAACTCGGCCTGCGCCTCGCTGTCCGCGCCCACCTGGGCTTGCACGGCCAGATAGTCGCTTCGCTGCAGCGGCCACTCGGCGGCCGGCAGGCCGCTTCGCTCGGCCAGCGACAGGGCTTGCGCCATATCCATCAGGCTGCGGCCCCTGAGCAGCAGATTGCGCGCCACCGCCTGGCACTGCTGCTGGCGATTGCTGTCCGCCAGGGCCGGGCCCGAGCAGCTGCGATTCAGCGCCTGCAGCCAGTTGCCCGTCATCGCGAAATCCACGCCGATGATCTGGGTCTGCAGCATGGCGTCCGCCACCAGGGCCAGTTCCTCGCTGGCCAGGGCGGCCGTGTCCAGCGCCTGGGCACGGGCCTGCGCCATCCTGGCTTGGGCGCGGGCCAACAAAGGCATGCCCGGGTCCATGCCCAGCTGAGGCAGGCTCAGGCGATACAAGGCCTCGGCCAGCACGGCGGCGTCGGCCGCCCGGTAGGCCTCCCCAAGCAGGAACAGCCAGGCGCTCGGGTTCTGCTCATCCAGCTCGGTCCATCGTCTGGCGCTGAGCCCGCTGCAGGCGGCACCGGGCCAGGTTGCGCAGGCCCGGTATGCCAGGCCGTAGGCCGCCGCGCTGTGGCTGTGCTGGGCCAGCAGGGCGGCCGCATGGCTGCTGCTGTCCGCGCCCAGGCCCACGTCCCACAGAGGCCGCGCCAGCAGCGCGGCGGCCACCTGGTCGGCCGGATCGGCGCTGTGGCGCAGCAGCGGCAGCAAATGATCGCGCAGCCGCTTGACCTCGTCCTGCCGGCTTTGATCCCAGGGCTTGGGCACATCGGCCGCCAGCCACTGGCTGTCCGCATAACCCAGGCCGCAGACGGACTGGCGGCCGGGGCCGGCCTGGCTGTGCAAGCCCTCATCGCGACGCGCCGGCAGCTCGGGCTGCGGCCTAGACCAAGGCTTGGGCTGGGCCGCTTCAGATCGCGCCGGCGCCGAGGCCGGCTGCGGCGGGGCGGCGCCCGGCGCTTCCAGCCCCAGCACCGGCGACCAGGACCTGGCGACGTCCGGCCCGCTCGGCGGCGGCAACTTGGGCGCGTCGGGCCTGGAAAACAAATGCTGCAGGACCAGCGCCAAGCCTAGCAACGCCAGCAAGGAGCCGGCCCAGATCCGGCGCCGCCGCCACCCAAACGCCTTGGGAAAGCGGCGAGCCCCCTTCATTCCTTGCGACTGCCCTTGGCCAGGGCCTCACGCACGGCGGCGACCTGGCGGCGCGAGACCGCCAGCCATTCATCGACGCTGGTGATGCGCACCGCCCAACCCTCGCCGGCGTCGCCCTCCTCGTCCTCGTTGCCAATGGGCGCGCCGCGCAGCAGCTCGCGCACGGCGGACTTGGCCACCAAGGCATTGCGATGCACACGCAGAAAACTGCCCTGGGCGGCGGGCCTGGCGGCGAACCGGGTCTCCAGCTCCGCCAGGCTGCCATCCATCACATAGCTCTGGGTGGCGGTGCGCAGGGTCAGGTATTTGAGGTCGGCCTTGAAGTAAAGCACCTCGTCCAGCGGCACCCGCAGCAGGCGGCCGCGCACGCTGATATTGATGAATTCCTGGGCTTCCACCGGCAGCACCTCGTCCAGCTCGGCGCGCTGGGAATGGACGGCCTCGCGCTCGGCCAGGCGTTGCGCCACCCGGGCGAGCGCGGCCTGCAGGCGCTCGCGCCGCACCGGCTTGGTCAGGTAGTCCATCGCGTCCAGCTCAAAGCCGCGCAGCGCATGCTCGGCATGCGCCGTCACGAACACCACGGCCGGCTGGGCCGGATGAGCGGCCAGGCTTTCGGCCAGTTGCAAGCCATCGAGCCCGGGCATCTGGATGTCCAGCAGGATCAGGTCGCAAGCATGCTCACGCAACCAGGCCTGGGCCTGGGAGGCGGTGCCGGCCTCGGCCAGCACCTCGGCGGCCGGCTCCTGGCAGCCCTCTAACAGGCTGCGCAAGCGCATGCGGGCCAGCGGCTCATCGTCGACCAGCAGGACGGCGAGTTTGGCGGGCGGCTTGTGCTTGGGGTCGTGGTGCAGAGACATGGTCAATCAAAACGGCAGGACGATGCGGACGGTGAAGCGGCCCGGCTCGGCATTGAGCTCAAAACGCGCGGACACATCATGCATCAAACGCAGGCGCTGGCGCACATTGCGCAGCGCCAGGCCATGGCCCGAGCTGCGCGCCGGCAGGTCCACGCTATTGCTGACGCGGATCTCCACCTCGCTGCCGCGGCGCCGGGTCCGCACCTCGATATCGCCGCCCGCATCATTCGGCTCGACGCCATGGCGCACCGCGTTCTCCACCAGGGGCTGCAGGACCAGCGGCGGCACCCTTGCGTCAGCCGCCAGCGGGTCCAGCTGCCAGCGTATGCGCAGGCGCTCGCCAAAACGGGTCTGCTCGATATGCAGGTAACGGCGGGCCAGCTCGATCTCCTCGGCCAGGCTGACCGAGGTGCTGGCGTCGGCCAGGGCGACACGGAAGAGCTCGCTCAAGTCCTCCAGCAGATGCTCGGCCTTGGCCGGCTCATAACGCACCAGGGCGATGGCGCTGTTGAGGGTGTTGAACAAAAAGTGCGGCCGTATGCGCGACTGCAGCTCCACCAGCTGGGCCAGGGCGGCGGCCGGGCGCTGGGCGCGCTCGCGCAGCTTCAGCCAGGCCAGCAGCAAGGCCGCCAGGGCCGCGCCGGCCAGGCCCACGCTGAGCAGGCGAAACCAGCCGCTGGGGTCGAGGGAGGCGATATTCAGCAACTGCCAGCCCGCCAAGGCGCAGACCGCGCCCAGGCCGCTCAGCAAGGCCCACTGCAAGGGCTCGGCCAGGCGTGCCAACACGCGGCGCGCAAGGCACACCAGCAGCAGCCAGAGCAGGACGCCCGACAGGCTGACCACGGTGGCGCTGGCCATCCAGGCCGCCCATTGCGCCGGGCCGCGCGCGGCCAAGGCCAGGCCCAGGGCCAGCAGGCCTTGCACGCCCAGCACGGCGCGCAGCACCAGGCCCACATGGCAGACGTCGAACACCCGCTCCGGGTCAAACAAGGGCAGGACGGCCGCCTCCGACGCAGGCTTAGGGCTTTGGGTGGCGGCAAAGCCCAGAATGCTGGTGAGGTGGGTGCTGTCGGGCCAGACGCTCGGGCCATCGTCCCGCTGCTTCGTTGCTGATTTGGAATTTTTTTCGCTCATCGAGAAGAGGCTGCCGCAGTTTTGACAGAGAAGCCCATAGCTAGAATCGCCCAGGCTCCACACAGATTGATTGTGCTTCAGCCCGTCCCCCTAACCGCCCCGCCCCCTGCCCAAGCCACCATGTCCTCATCCAGCTCTGACAACAAGCCTAGCGACAATCAACTCGCCAACAAGTCCCAAGCCTGGTCGGCCCTGTTCTCCGAGCCCATGAGCGATCTGGTCAAGCGCTACACGGCCAGCGTCTTTTTCGACAAGCGCCTGTGGGCGGCCGACATTCAGGGCAGCCTGGCCCATGCCGAGATGCTGACGGCCCAGGGCATTCTGGGTCAGGACGACCACGCCGCCATCCAGCGCGGCATGGCCCAGATCAAGAGCGAGATCGAGGCCGGCAGCTTTGACTGGAAGCTGGACCTGGAAGACGTGCACCTGAATATCGAGGCTAGGTTGACCGAGCTGGTCGGCATTGCCGGCAAGCGCCTGCACACCGGCCGCAGCCGCAACGACCAGGTCGCCACCGATGTGCGCCTGTGGCTGCGCGGCGAGATCGACGAGTTGCTGCTGCTGCTGAACGCACTGCAACTGGCTCTGGTCGAGGTGGCCGAGAAAAATGCCGAGGTCATCCTGCCCGGCTTCACCCATCTGCAAGTGGCCCAGCCGGTCGCCTTTGGCCACCACCTGCTGGCCTACGTCGAAATGTTTGCCCGCGATGCCGAGCGCCTGGTGGACGCGCGCCGCCGCGTCAACCGCCTGCCCCTGGGCGCGGCCGCCCTGGCCGGCACCAGCTACCCGCTGGACCGCGAGCGCGTGGCCCGCACGCTGGGCATGGAGGGCGTATGCCAGAACAGCCTGGACGCCGTCAGCGACCGCGACTTCGCCATCGAGTTCAGCGCCGCCGCCGCCCTGGTGATGGTGCATATCTCGCGCCTCAGCGAAGAGCTGATTCTGTGGATGAGCCAGAGCTTTGGCTTCATCGACCTGGCCGACCGCTTCTGCACCGGCTCCAGCATCATGCCGCAGAAGAAAAACCCCGATGTGCCCGAACTGGCGCGCGGCAAGACCGGCCGCGTGGTCGGCCATCTGATGGGCTTGATCACGCTGATGAAGGGCCAGCCCCTGGCCTATAACAAGGACAACCAGGAAGACAAGGAGCCGCTGTTCGACACCGTCGACACGCTCAAGGACACCTTGCGCATCTTTGCCGAGATGGCCGCCGGCATCACGGTCAAGCCCGAGGCCATGGAGCGCGCTGCCTTGAAGGGTTATGCCACCGCCACCGATCTGGCCGACTATCTGGTCAAGAAGGGCCTGGCCTTCCGCGACGCGCACGAGATCGTCGCCCACGCGGTCAAGACCGCGATTGGCAGCGGCGTCGACCTCTCCCAGTTGCCCCTGGCCGAGCTGCAGAAGTTTGACGCCCGCATCGGCGAGGATGTGTTCGAGCTGCTGAGCCTGCGCGGCTCGCTGAACGCCCGCAACATCCTCGGCGGCACCGCGCCGGCCCAGGTGCGTGCCCAGGTGGCCCGCCACCGCGCCCGGCTGAGAGGATGAGAACTTTTTACTGCGCAGCCGCCATGCGTCGTTGGTCGGTGCTCGGAATCCTCGCGTACAAGGAGTACGTTCCGGTTCCTCTGCGCCGCCCGCCTAGCCTGACAGCCGCTCGCTACAAAAGTTCTCACCCTCTGCGCTGAAGCAGAAGGAAGGCCCATGTTCAAAGCACGCTTGGGCGTCTGGTTAGGTGTCCTGGTGGCCCTGGTGGCCACCCAGTTCGCGGTGGTGGTCTGGCTGGTCAACCAGTCGGAGCTAGAGCGTTCGCGCAGCCTGCGCGCCAAGGACGCCCTGGTGCAATACATAGACCTGGCCGCCAACAAGCAGCGGCTCAAGGTCTGGTTTGCCCAATACCTGCTGACCGACGAGGCCCCCGTGCCCCTGCGGGACGGCTATCTGCAGCGCATGCAGGGCAGCTTGAGCGAGCTGGAACGCCTGCACGCGGAGGAAGCCGCCGACCCCAGCGCCAGCGCGATCGAGAAGGTCTCGCGCGAAACCCTGGACGCCCTGCACACCAACTTCCAGGCCTTGCAGGCGCAGATCCTGCAAGCCCAGCCCCACATCCCCCACCCCAACCCCAGCACCGAGCGGGCGGCGGTCTGGGACGAGATGCTGGGCGTGTTCGACATCTCCCAGGGCCAGGACATGCGCACCCTGATCAAGGAGGCGATCCGCCTGCAAGAGGCGCACAGCCGCGCCACCGAGGCCGCCGCCAAGATCGCGCTGGAGCGCTCGCGCAGCCTGGCCATCTTCAGCATCCTGTCCACCATCCTGCTGTCCATCGGCTTTGTCGCTTACTTCGCCTGGGACATACGCCGCCGCATGGCGCCCTTGCTGGACGGCACCCTGGCCCTGCAGGCCGGCCGCATGGATCACCGCATCGCCACGGCCGCCCACGGCCGCGACGAGTTCGACCGCCTGAGCCTGAGCTTCAACCGCATGGCCGAGGAGATCCAGTTGCACCGCGCCAACGAGGCCAGCCAGCGCCAGCGCCTGGAAGACGCCGTGGCCCAGCGCACCCAAGCCCTGCACGAGGCCAATGAGCAGCTGCTGGAGATCGACCGCTCGCGCCGCCAGTTCTTCGCCAATATCAGCCACGAGCTGCGCACGCCCACGACGGCGATTCTGGGCGAGTCCGAAATCACCCTGCGCCGCAGCGGCCACCCCGAGGCCTTCTACCGCGAGACCCTGGAGCGGGTCGCGGCCATCGCCCGCCAGCTGGGCGCCCGCATCGCCGAGCTGATGGCCGTGGCACGCCAGAGCGAAGACAAGGCGATCAAGGCCAAGCCTGAATCCTTGGAGCTGATAGCCCTGCCCGCCCTGCTCCAGCAAGCCCTGGCCCAGCAAAGCGCTGCCGCCACCCAACAAGGCCACCAGCTCAGCCTGGCCCTGCCCGGCGATGGCCTGCGCCTGCGCGGCAGCGCCGCCAAGCTGGGCCAGGCGCTGACGATTCTGATCGACAACGCCATCCGCTACACGCCGGCGCAAGGGCAGATCCGCATCGGCGCCCAGCGCTCGGACGAAGACGCTCAGCAGCTGCACATCTGGGTGGAAGACAGCGGCATCGGCATGGCGCCGCAAGACCTGCCGCGCGCCACCGAGCGCTACTGGCGCTCCGACGCAGCCCGCAAGCTGCGCCCCGATGGAATGGGCCTGGGCCTGCCGATTGCCGAGGGCATTGCCGAGTCGCACGGCGGCCACTTGCAGATCAGCTGCCGCCCCGAGGGCGGATGCCGGGTGCTGCTGAGCCTGCCACTGGCAGCCAATGAGCCCGATGAAAAAAAGAGTTAACGCCGGAGTCCTGCGCCGCCATGCCCCATCTGCTTGTTGTTGAAGACGACCGCCGCGTCTCGGACTTTCTGAACCGCGGCCTGCGCGCCGAGGGCTACCAGGTCACGGTGGTGGAGCGCGGCGACCTGGTGCAAAAGTCGGTCGAGCAGACCGAGCCCGATCTGATCCTGCTGGACGTGATGCTGCCCGGCATCAGCGGCGTCGAAGCCTGCCAGCGCCTGCGAGCCGCCCGCTGCCGCAAGCCGGTACTGATGCTGACGGCCATGGACGCGGTGGAAGACAAGGTCGCCGGCCTGCGCTGCGGCGCCGACGACTATCTGACCAAGCCCTTTGCTTTTGAGGAACTGCTGGCCCGCATCGAAGCCCTGCTGCGCCGCGCCGAGCAGCACGCCGACGATGAGGTCGCAACGTCGGCCAAGCAGCGCCAGCTCAGCCTGGCCGACCTGGTACTGGACCTGGAACGCATGCAGGTGCGCCGTGGCGATCAGTTGGTAGCGATGACGGCGCGCGAACTGGCCCTGCTGGAGTTGCTGATGCGCCACCCCGGCCGCGTCTTCAGCCGCGAGCGCATCCTCAACACCATCTGGGGTTATAGCGAAGACCCGCTGACCAATGTCGTCGACGTCTACATCCGCCGCCTGCGGGCGAAGCTGGATGAGGGGCGGGAGCTGGCGTTGATTCAGACGGTTAGGGGTTTGGGGTACAAGATGGAAGGTGGGGATGGGTGAGTGACAGGGTCGCACCACGATGGGGCCACAGATCAGACCGGCAGCAAGTGAACCCGATAACCCGTCCGTTGTACGCTCGGTGCGCCGAGCCAACAACGACGAACGAATGGGGTCTTGCTGAGCGGTTCGTATCTGGGGTAGCGGCAGGGTCCGCAGCAAGCCCGTTTGTAGATGTTCAGTCTGTTCCTCGTTGCGTTTGCCGCTGTTCAGAACACAGGTCTAGAAATGGAAAAGACCCCGAAGGGTCAGGTCTTGCTATTGGAGCTTGAAGCGGTGGGAAGTCCTTGTAGACTGGTTAGACCTGTGCGGCGATTGAGCGGCGGGGCTTGGCATTGGAAGAACTACAGCGTGCTCGAGACAAACACCTTGTGCGCACATCCACGATCATCCGTGGACTCAACGACAACCTCCGGACCTAGACGCGTAAGCCTATACCGAAGCACGATTGGACCAAGAGAACCGGGATTGACGTTCTGACTTTCCAGCAGCTTCGGAAGCCACGCTTGCCAGTACTCGACCGACTTAATCAACGGCGCCGGGCTGCCATGCGGCAGGCTGCTGACTCCTGCAGAGAAATCGATTTTGACTTCATTCTGCGGCCTGCCCAGTGCCATGCTGCTAATGAGGTCGCAGACATACACATCGTCGACGTAGTTCATCAGACTCACAAACGAGTGGCCGAAGTTGTGCAGCGCGGAATCGATGTGCTTGTATTTCACAGGTCTAACGCCATGGTTAACCGGTGCCGGAAGCCGAAGGCTGGAGGGCACCAACAAAAGCCATGAGAATGCCGAAGGCATGGCTTATGTTGGCGTCCGCGTTGAACCCCCAGTTAGGCTGGGGAGCGAAGGCACCGTTTTGCTTAAGTAAGAAAACAGGGAGGCTCATGCGACCATTTCGGGTGCAAGACGTCATTGACGTTTAGCTTCCTCGACTAACGAAGACTCTGTTCGCCAAGCCTTGGAGGCTTGAATTTCTCTTTTCCAGCTTCAGGCGCACATCGTCCCATTCCAAAAGTAACGGAACAGTTTCTTTGTACTCTTGCCGATGCTCCTCGATCGCCACCGCAGCTAAGCCAATGGTGACGCCATCGTTGATATCTGCATAAGCTTTGATGTGCGCTTCGATCCTTCCGCGGGCACTTATGGTTGAGACTGATACTGCACTACGAACTACTTGGTGTGCATTGCCAATCGCTTCCATGTAAGTTCGAAGATGGGCTAAGAGTGGAATATCTTCTGGGGTTTCATCGAGGACGCTTTTCTTGAACCTTGAGTCTGTTGAGAGAAATTTCCGATTCGCGAAAGGCTCCACCGAAACTTCCAGATGTCTATTGTTGTTGGCTTCGACCCAACGACTGTTGGTGCTGACTCGATGGACTGCTAAGCCGCAGTGTTGAACATGGTTGCGAAGTGCCTCAAGAAAACGATACGAAAACGAAGCGTCGTAGTGTCCACTCAGGCAAGTTTTGAATTGTTCACGTGCAAATATAGGATCCTCCGTGCAATTCTTGAGTCGCTGTGGCGTCTGATCGATGTAAGACCGGCAAGCCGAAAGAAGATTGACGAAGCGTCGATTAATCGTTGAGCGCAGACCAAAAAAATCGTTGTAAGCCTGTGCTTGACGGCATACCTCAGATACGGAGGCCGTTAGAACATCTTGTTCTAGTTCGATGTAGTTGCCAACTACCAGATCGTAAGCTTCCTCTAGCGCAAAGGCACTTGTGAGTACATTGCGCGCAATCTTTATTGCCTGAAATTCGTCGTTAGTGATCAAGATTTCAGGGGTTCTAGCCAGTACGAGTTGTCGGAGAAAGTAATGCATAAAGCCTAACAGTTAGGGAAAGTCTGCAAAACCCCATTCCCTGGGGCTAATGGGTTGGCGGGCCTGTCCGAATTTATGTGTATGAGGCTCATTGAAGCTTCACTGATCTCGTGAAGCTGGGTGGGTAGTTTACGTGCTGGGTTTCGTGAACCGATCTTCATAGAGGATCGCAAACTGGTTCATCGCAGATTTCCAGTTATGCCCTGGGCGTCCCCAGTCTTGGGTGATGTTTCTCAAGGCCAACCAGATCAGCTTGGTCGCCGCATCGTCACTGGGGAAGTGTCCGCGCGTCTTGATGATCTTGCGCAGCCGCGCATTCACGCTCTGACGGCCGCGCACGGCGGGCTGTCGGCGGCCCTCGGCCTTGGGCTCTTGCTGGTCTGGGCGCAATTCATGCTGCTATACGCCTTGCGCTCCCTGCACTTGCGCCTGCTTGGCCAAGCTAGCAAGCCCCGAGCAGCTAACAGTCAAGCCTAGTGCTTGAAGTGGACCCTAGTCGCCGAAACCAACGCCAGGGTTAGTCTCTACATGAGATGACACAGAGTCCCTGTACCCTCCTCGGCGCCCGTAAAGACCGTCAAAGGTCCAGCAACAAAGGAAACCTTGGTATGTACAGCACAAGTTATTTTCGCTTTGTTCGCACTCTGCTCCTCTGCACGGCCTGGCTGCCCAGTTATTCGATGGCCCAGCAGCCTATCGCGGGTGTCAGCCTGAACCAAACACAGATCATGAACGCGCGCTACGTCGTGCTGGAGGGCGGTCGCCATCTGGTCGAGTACGGCCCTTTGCGCTGGTTTCTTGATAACCCCTCGAATTCATTCAATGAAGTCAAGCGTACCGAGACCGAGCTTTTCTTGATGCCGGTCGGCGGCACGGCCGGCGCCGTGCCCTTGGTCGTGGATTTCGCGGCTGGCAAGACCTATATGGATTTCGCCAAGACGAATGCTTGGGCTGCCCCTGCCGCTGTCTATCCAGTATCGGCTTATTCGGTCGGCCGCATCGCCTTGGATCTCGGGCAAGGCGCGCGCATAACGCTGGACGTCAACGGGGCAAGCAACGAAGGCTGGGTTTTGACGAGCTACAAACGCGACGGTAGCGTGATGGACTCCGGCAAGCTGGCGGCCAACACCGTTTCGCGCAGCATCGACAATATTTCCTTCACAGCGGCTGGCGACACCATTTCCGTCAACCCAGTTGCCAGGACCTGCTCCGTGAGCGGCAGCACTTGTTTCGTGCGAGGGGTTGCGCCGATCGGCGGCCAGGAAGTCGGGCACCTGAAGTTCGGAACATTGACGAAGGACAATGTCTGGCTCGATATGCGGACCCTCACCCAGGTGACCAAGACCAAGTGGCGTGAAGAGAGTGGCACGAACTCGAGCGACTGGTACGAGGTGTCGCGCACTCCCGAATACATCGAATTGGCGCCGGGGGGCAAAAACAATATCGGCAACCGTTTCTACCTGAATCCCGGTAGTCAGGTTGTGGGTATGAACAGGAAACCTTTGGAATTGCGCGTGGCCCATGTGCAAAGGCAATGGCCCGGGCAGCTCGGCACGGTGTTCCAGCCGGTATCCCCCGGCGTGTCTCCGGGCTTCCAGATCCAGAACAAAACGGATTACCCCGTGCTGGTCACGCTGGAGCAAATCGGCTGCCTCTACTACGGCATCGTGAAACCTGGCGAAGTGTTTCAACGCAACACGGGTGCGGTGTGGTTCACCATCAAGGCTTCGATGGCGCCTGACCTCAAGGAACCAACGGTCGCATCCTGTATTCGCAAGCCTGCCTTGTACGCCGCAACAATCGTGGTCGCCGGCATTTCGACAGCTGGAACGGCTGGCATGGGCACGGCGCTGGTCGTACCCGCGATGCTTGCCACCGCAGCCGGACAGGGCGCGGCGATCGCGACGCAGCAGTATGTGCTGGCGAACAACGGCACCGTGAACGGCGCCAGGGGGGCGCGCGTGGGTGTAGCAACGCTGACAAGCGGCGCGACGTCGATTGGCCTCTTGCTTGCCTCGGGCGGTTCGCTGCCGACGACCTTGTGGCCAGCGATCACCGCAATGGTGCAGACCTCGGCCTTAGGCGGCGCCACCATCGGCGCTAACGAGCTGCGCACTCGTGTCACCGCCCAGTCTGATATCGACGGCATCATGGGCCAGCTCACGCAGGAGGCTTCTGTCACCGGTGCCTATGCAGGCTACCCCTGGCCCTGGCCCATGGCCGACCGGGTGATGCCGCGTTACGACATCACCGGCGGCCCTCGCATCAAGACCCTGGCCGACGGCTCCACGGTGCTGCTGACCCAGGAGCGGCCACTCAGCATCAACAGGGTCAACTAAGCTTGGTTGCGCGCCTGAGAAAGTGCCGCCATCGGCGGCCCCCGATCAAGGTCGTTGTGGGCGGCGGCTGCCTGTTTGCTGTGCTAACGCTGGCCCTGGCCGGGCCTACACAGCCAACAACTGCGGCCCAGCAAGCGCAGGGCGCAGCCGCCCCGTCAGCTCCGGCCAAGGGGCAGCCGGCCCCACTGAATTTGCCGGCCTGGGCCCAGCCTCCGAGCGTGCAGCCGGAGCCTCCGTCCGGCCTGCTTCAGGGCCTGCCCGGCCCGACGGCCCAGGCAGCCAAGGGGCCGACGCAACTCATCGACCTGCCACGGATGGACAACCGGGCCATCGTCGAGTTGATCAGCTCGCTCATCACACAGCTGGAGATCACCCACGACTACGGCTCGGCCACCGAGGCGCAACAAGCGCAGATCGCCGTGCCAGCGTCCGTGGTCGCAGTCGGGCCGGTTCTGGTGCGCACGGACGCGCACAAACGGAAATTGCTCATGCGCTTCGGCTACCTGCGCAGACCGGGGCAGCTGCCGCAACTCTGGCTGCGCGGCATGGTCAGCCCCGAGCCGGGCAGCAGCAATCCCGACAACGCGCTGATCGAGCCCGCGGTATCGGCCATCATCGCCTCGCGCAATAAAAGCGAAACCGATATTCCGCTGGCCGATCTGCAAACGCAGACCATCAATCTAGCCTATATCGACGCCGACAGCGCCATCGGCATGCTCAAGGCCATGGGCTTCAACGTCGTTGCCGCAGAACGGCCATCGGGCGGCTTGGCGCAAACGTCTATTTACCCCGGTTCTGGTACCTATGGCAGCGGCGGCGCCTTCGGCAACAACACATTGCCGAACCCCTTGTTTGGCCCTGGCCAATTGCAGGGCGGCATGATGAGTCCGTCCAGCCCAGGCGCCGTGCCGACCCTTCCGCGCCTGGTACGGAACCAGGAATTGCCCATCGTGATTCGCATGCCCGGGCCCAATCCGCAGGATGTTGGCTTGGTGGGTGCGGCCGCTGACGGAACGGTGGCGCCGACCGGCTCGGGGCAAGGTGGCTTGACCGCCATCCTGGGCACGAGCAGCCGCCTGTCAACCGAGACCTTGTCGTCGCCAACCTCGCAGCTGATGGTGTTGTACAACCCAGACCGCCCCGAACAGTTCAGCCAGCTCCGCAAGGCCATCAGCGAGTCCATCGATACGCCAGCGCGCCAGATCGTGATCGAGGCCATGGTGCTTGAAGTCACCTCCACCGGTTTGCGCGATCTGGGTGTGCAATGGAACTACCAGCAGGGTTTGAACACGCTCGCAATCGGCTCGCTCACCGCCGGCTCCGGCACAAACACCCTGGCCTTCACTCGCAACAGCGCCATCGAAGCGGCGGCGCGGACCTTTTTCATCAAGGTCGAAGCGCTGGTGCAGACGGGCAAGGCCGAAGTGCTGGCCCGCCCCAGCGTGCTGACCTTGGACAACCGCCAGGCCAGCATCCGGGTCGGCACCGACATCCCAATCGCGACCAGCCGCGACACATCGTCCGGCGGTGACGCCCGCGTTTCATACAGCTTTTTCTATCTCCCCACCGGCATCCAACTGAATGTGCGTCCGCGCATCGACAACGAGGGTCACGAGGTCAGCCTGCAGGTCGATGCCGCCGTGTCGACCACGGTGGCCAATTTGGGGACCCAAATCCGCAGCCCTGGCGATGTGGTGCTTGCCGCGGCGCCAGCCGTGTCGACCCGCCGCGTACAAACCTATGCGCGCATCCCGAACAGCACCCCACTCATCATCGGCGGGCTGATCAGCCGCACCCGGGACGAGGTGAGGGATGCAACGCCTGTGCTGGGTGAACTGCCCTATATCGGCGCGCTGTTCCGCTCGAAAAAAGAAGCCTCCAACCGCGACGAGGTCATCATCATCCTCACGCCTTATGTGCTGGAGCAAGGCCGCACCGGCCTGATGGCGGCCCTACCCAAAGACGCGCCGGCCTTCGACTACAGCCGCGAGAACGCGCTGTTCCGCAAAAACGTCAGGCTGCGCGCAGAGGACACGATCAACCTGGCCTATATCCGAGAAAACGCGCGGCTGCGCCACTTCCGCAGCATCGTCAACCAGGTGGCGGCGGTCGATCCGGCACGCGTGCAGCAGTCGGCGCTGGCCTTGGTCGCGAACCAACGCACGCCCGGCGAGAACACGCTGATGACGGGGGTTCTGTACGGCGTCATCGCCAATCACTATGTGGGCAAGCCGATACAGGCCAAGCACATCCAACTCATCATGGAACGTGATAAGGGCGAGGTCAAAGTACGCAGCCTGGCCGATGTGCTCGCCGGGCTGGGCGATGGCCGCAATGCCACAAGCTTTTTCTCTGCCCACTCGGACAAATGCCTGGCCATCACTTTCAACACCAGCCGGGATGAGTTGCAAGCCGGAAATATCCTGGCCGAACCCGAACCACAGACGCGGATGATCGGCTGCAAGTCGGACCGCTCGGACTGGAACAGCCTCATCTACGAATTGAATCGCGATGCCGACTCCCACACTATCTTGCTCAAGGACGAGTCCGACCTTCTCAGGCTCTCACATGCCATCGCGGTGCGACGGCTGATCCAAATCAATGGCGGCAAGCGAATGCTCAACTTTGACAATCTGAGCATTGGCCGAGTGCTGTCCTTGCCCGAGTTTGGCGAAGACCAGAACCACTTGCTCGATGCCGATGTCGCGGACTATTTTTACCTGTCACTGCATTCACTCCGGCAGTTCGAGCACGAGTTCGAGGCCGGCATGTCGGCCATTGACGGCACCCTGCGCAGCGGCAAATTCAACGACATCGTTCCCGCCTCGAAACTACGGCCAATGGCTGGGGCAACGGAACACTAGCCGTGACCGGTATGCCGGTCACGGCAAAGCGATTGAGCTCTCGACTCAGTTCGCTGCGTAAGGCAGCGAGGAGTGGTGCAGCACGATGCGCACGGCACCGGTGTCGTCCTTCTTGAAGGTCCAGGTCTTGTCGACGGTGGTGACCTTGCCGTTCTTGTCGGTCATGCTGACCTTGCCCATGGTGTTGGCCACATCGCCGTTGATGTGCACGGCGGCATTGGCCACTTCGACCTTCTTCCAGCCCTTCAGCGCGAAGCCCTTGTCATTGGGGTAGTTGCTGTCGCCACCGACGAAGTAGGACAGGGCACCGTCCTTGGTGGTGCGGAAGGTTTGCGGTGCCACGGTCAGGGTGGGCTTGAACAGCACGGGGCCGAGGTTGTAGCCGTAGGCGCCGTCCAGCACGGCGCTGGCCGTGGCCTTGGCCTTGGCGTGGCCGCCGGCGGCATAGTCATCGCTGATCTGGATCAGCGCCTTGCCCCAGGCAGCTTGGGCGGCCTCGACTTCGGCCAGGCTGATATTGCTGTTGTAAACGCGGGCTTCGCCGGCCTGGGCCAGGGCGCTGCCGGAGGCGAGCACGGCCAGGGAAGCAGCCAGGGTCAGGAAGCCGGAGGAGAACTTAGACATGGAATTGGCCTTTGCGCACAGGGCGATGGGTGTTTGACGGAGATGCGGGAGACGCTGCTGTTGTCAGGGCTTGGCGGTTTTATTGGCCCGCCTCGCCCTGCACAGCCTCTATTCCACCCGGCCGGCCTGATTCCTCCATGAACGGCAAATGAACGGCGGCGCTCAAACAGATGAACGCCAGATGAATATGCGGGACCTAGGAGCCTGCGGCCGGCAGCTTGAAGCGCGCCACGCCTTGCACCAAGGCGCCGGCCTGGGCCTGCAAGGCCTGGGTGGCGGCCACGCTTTGCTCCACCAGGCCAACGTTTTGCTGGGTCAGCCGATCGAGCTGCTGGACCGAGCGGTCCACCTGCATCACGCCGTCGCGCTGCTGGCGCGCGCCCTGCGAAATTTCGGCCAGCAACTGGTTCATGCTGCGCGCCTGGCGCTCCAGATCTTCCATGGTCGTGCCGGCCACACCGACGCCGCTGCTGCCCTCGCCCACCCGGGCCAGGTTCAGTTCGATCAGGGTGCGGATCTCCTGCGCCGCCTCGGCCGAGCGCTGGGCCAGCGCCCGCACCTCGCCCGCCACCACGGCAAAGCCGCGCCCCTGCTCGCCCGCTCTTGCCGCTTCCACCGCCGCATTGAGGGCCAGGATATTGCTGCGGAAGGCCAGGCTGTCGATCAGATTGGTGGCCTCCTGCATGCGGCCCGAGGCCAGGGAGATGTCGTTCATGCTGCCCATCATGCCCTGCACCTGGGCGCTGCCACGCTGGGCCACGTCGGCGTTGTCACGCGCCATCTGGGCCGCCTCGACGGCATGCTCGGCCGTCTGTTTGACGGTGGCCGACATCTGCAACATGGTGGCCGCCTGTTGCTGCAGGCTGGCCGCGCTCTGCTCGGCCCGCGCCGACAGCTCGGCCGCGCCCTGGGCCATCTGCTCGCTGGTGCCGAGAATGGTTTGCGAGCCATCGCGCACGCTGGCGACGATCTGGCACAGCGCCGCCTGCATCTCGCGCAGCGTCAGCATCAGGCGCGCCGCCTCGTCGCGGCCCCAGGGCTCGGGCCGGGTGGTCAGGTCCCCCGCGCTCATGGCCAGCAGATGGCGCCGCACTTCCTTCAAGCCGCCATCCATGACCAGGAAAAATGAATGGAATAAATAGGCCGCCAGCAGCAAAAAGGCGATGCTGACACCGGCCAGCAAGGCGCATGTGCGCAGCAGCTGGGCTTCGCGCTGCTGCAAAAGCCCGTCCAGCGCGGCCAAGCCCACGCGCGAGATCGACATGCAGTCGCGCAAGGCCTGCTGGCCCAGGGTGTAGACCTCGGCACTGTCCATGGCGGCGGCGATCAGCTGCGAGGGGTCGGCCACCTTGACCCGGTAGGCCTGCACGGCCTGCAACTGAGGCAAGGCCAGGCGCTCGCCCAGCTCAGGTCTAACCTTCACCGCGCGACGGATATGCGCTTGCAATTCCTTCAGGCCATGGGCGACGCCGCTGTCCCAGACGGCGTAGCGGCGGAACTCCTCCAGCGTCAAACCGCCCTTGCCCACGCCGTAGCTGGACCAGCCCCAGAGCTGGCCCAGGTCTTCCGCCGTCTTGGGCAGGGTCAGCACCACGGCGTTGACGAGGTAGAAGCTTTCCAGCTCGGGGTCCAGCACCAGGCGGGCGTTGTCGCCCACGCCCTGCAGCAGGTCGACCACGGCTTGCGAGACCGGGCCGAACACGGTGCGGCCCTGGCCATCGACGCCGCGCGCTGCCTGGCCGGTGGCGGCCCAGGCCTTTTGCATGCGCTCGATCGGCTCCTGCAGCTCCAGCTCGCGGCCCTCGCCGGCAGCCAGCGCTTGCAGCTTGGGCAAGGCCTCGTCCACCTGAGCCCGCGCGCGCTGCAGATCGGTCGAGGCGTCGTAGCCACCCAGCATGGCGCGGGTGGCGTTGCGCGCCTCCAGCAAGCCCAACAGCAGGGGCTGCATCTCCGTCATCAGGCGCACACCCACCCGCTCCTTGCGCACCGCGTCGAGCTGGGCCTGCTGCTTGTGCAGAAAGCTCAGGCTCAAGAGCACGATGGGCACGCCAAAAGCCAGGCTGATGCAGACGGCCTTGGCCCTGAAGCTCAGATGCCGGAAGAGGCGCACGCCGATGGCCCACACGCCATGATGGCGAAAGAAGCCCTGGCCGCCCGGGCGGGCCCATGCCGTAGCGGCACGAGCGCCGCCATGCTTGTTTGACTGTTCCATGATTCCCTCGATGCTGATGCGGCCATGACTTCGACGGCCGCTGAGCCGGCAGGGCCACACGCTTGCGGTGCCACCCTGCATTTCCCGAGTTGCATCTTGGGCGAGACCCGCACAGCGCCAAAGTGGGAGAAGGACGGCAGGCCACGGCCATCTTCACAAATCCGTCACAAAGCTCGCCCCTGCCCCAGCCCCCGTTTTGATCCAACGCAAGGCCAGGCCAATGCGGGCCGGCCCGGGCGCCGACTCAGGCGAAAATGCCGCCCTATCGTCCGCTCAAGCCCAATCGCCCATGTCAAGCCTTCAATGGACCGACACCCTGGCCCTGCAACACGCGCAGCTGGACCAGACCCATCAGGAATTCGTCGCCCTGCTCAACACCTGGGGCGAGGCCTTGCAAGCGGGCAGCGACACGGTGATCCCGCTCTACCTCGATCTGCTGGGCCATACCGAGGCGCATTTCGCCATGGAAGAAGGCTGGATGGCCGCCACCGGCTTTGCGCCCGAGAACTGCCACAGCAAACAGCACGCCATGGTGCTGGACGTGATGCGCCAGGTGCTGGTCCATGCCCAGGCCCACCACGACCTGGAGCCCATGCGCAATCTGCTGCCCGAGCTGATCAACTGGTTCCCGGCCCATGCCGAGATGATGGACGCGGCCCTGGTCTACCACATGGGCCAGGTCGGCTTCGACCCCGCCACCGGCCAATGCGCCAAGCCCTTGGCCACCGAGACGAGCAGCATCAGCTCCTGCGGCAGCAATAGCTGCGGCTAAAAGCCGCGCGCGCCTGGCGCTTCATCGCCCGGGCTGTCGATTCGTCGCAGGGCGGGAGCGCCCGGCGGGCCGTGTTCTTAAGCTGAGGCCTCATCATCCATCCATAGAGGAACGAGGTCTCGCCATGTCTCTGCTGCTGCCCCACCCACCCCTGTTCGCTATTGCCTGCGCCCTGGCCTGGGCCGGCCTGCCCGCGCAAGCCCAGCAAATCCACGTCAGCCCCGCCGCCGAGGTGCTGGAAGGCACGCCCTTGCAGCTGCGCCTGAGCGAGCTGCCCGCCAACGCGGCCATCCGCATCGTCAGCAGCCGCCTGGCACGCGGCACGGGCGAGAACGGGCCACGGCAGGCCGAGGCGGTCTTCCGCAGCGACGCCCAGGGCCGCATCGACCTGGCCAGCCAGGCGCCCGAGTCCGGCAGCTATAGCGGCGCCGATGTGCGCGGGCTGTTCTGGTCCATGCACAGCGTCAAGCCCTCAAGCGCCCTGCCGCCGCTGGACCCGGAGCAGGCGGGCGAGATCTGGCTGCAAGCCTACGCCGGCGAGCAATTGCTGACGCAGAAAAAGCTGCAGCTGCGGCCGGTGGCGGCCGAGGTGCAGGTCCGCCTGGTGGAGGAGTTTGCCGGCGCCCGCTATGCCGTGGGCCCGGGCAAGCACAAGCGCGGGGCGCTGATCGTGCTGGGCGGCTCCGAAGGCGGCTCCATCGCCGCGCGCAGCAGCGCCCCCCTGCTGGCCTCGCAAGGCTATGCGGTGCTGGGCCTGCCCTACTACTCGCCGCCCAGCTGGGGCCCCGAGGGCATGAAGCCGGCCGAGCTGCCCAGCCTGCCCAAGGCCTTCGCCAATATCGAGCTGAGCCGCTTGCAGCAGGCGCGCGACTGGCTGACCCGCCAGCCCGAGGTGGATGCCTCGCGCATCGGCGTCTACGGCGTGTCCAAGGGCGCAGAGTTCGCCCTGGCCGCCGCCGCCCGCATGGATTGGATCAAGGCCGTCGTCGCCATCGTGCCCAGCGATGTGATCTGGGAGGGCTGGGGCATGGGCGCGGCCGGTCCGGACCAGACCTCCTCCTTCGCCTGGCAGGGCAAGCCCCTGCCCTGGCAGCCCTACAAAGGCATGGACGAAGAATCGGCCGGCTTCACCACCGGCCAGCCGGTACATATACGCCGCCCCCTGGAGCAAGGCCGCGCCGCCTACCCGGAACGCCTGGCGGCGGCCCGCATCCCGGTCGAGAACTTCCGCGGGGCCCTGCTGCTGGTATCGGGCAGCGATGACCAGATGTGGGACTCGGCCGGCATGGCGCGCAATATCGAGGCCAGCCGCAAGGCCAAGGGCCTGAGCACCATCAATCTGATCTACGAAGGGGCCGGCCACGGCCTGTCCGGCCGCGGCTGGTCGCCCACCACGGGCTATAACAATGGGCCGATGAAAATGGGCGGCAGCCCGGCCGTGGACGCCGCGGCACAGGCCGATGCCTGGCCACGCACCCTGCAGTTCCTGCAGGAGCAGCTGGGCCGCTGAAACGGTCGGGAGGGCCGGGGCCGGGGCCGGTACAGCCCGGCTCAGCCCAGATGGAAGGCCTGCCGATTGGCGGCACGGTCTTCGCGCCGGACGGGGAAGCGCTCCAGCGTCACCTTCAGGTCCTCGCGCAAGGACATCAGGTGGTAGAACATATGCTCCACAAAACGGCTGTCCAGCTCGGCCACCAGCTGTTCCAGCTCGGCCGGGCTGAGCCGGCGGTTCTCGTGCTGGGCCAGGGTCTTGAGCAGCCAGGCACTGGCCGCCAGCACCTCGTGCAAATCGCCGGAAATCCTCCCGAAGCTGTCTTCATCGGCCACAAAAGGCCGCAGCTGTTCCACAAAACTCAGGCGAGGCGTGCGCACTTCTTGATCGCTAGGCATTGAAAAGGTCTCACTCTATCCACGGGATACCCGGTTCAAGAACCGGCTATGGTTTCCCGAAGGCACGCAACGCGACACAAAGCTCCGGCCAGGCCCGCCGAACCCCATTTCCCCACTCCTCACAATCCTGGCGCTCGCCGAAGGGATCAAGTCACTTCGGTACGGCAGCCGCTCGAATGCGCATCGCATGGAGGCGTCGCGCACAGCCCTCGTTGGCTCGGCTCAGATTAACGAGGGCCCCGTGACGACGTCACCTGTAAGGCCTGACAGTAGACGCCCTCAAGTAACTTGAAACTTGCGTAAACAGGCCTCATCCAGGCGCGCAGCCTGCTGACAAAACAAGACCGCCCGGCGCCGGCACGCGGGCCACAATGTGGGCATGTCCAGCCTGTCTCCGTCCTCCCCAAGCCGCCTGCCGGAGCGCTTGATCGCGCATCTGGACATGGATGCTTTCTATGCCTCGGTGGAGCTGCTGCGCTACCCCGAGCTGAAGGGCCAGGCCGTGGTGATAGGCGGGCGGCGGGCCCATGCGCCGCTGGACCTGCCCGATGGCAGCCGCCGCTACGCCAGGCTGCGCGACTACACCGGCCGTGGCGTGGTCACCACGTCCACCTACGCGGCGCGCGATCTGGGCGTGTTCTCCGGCATGGGTTTGATGAAGGCCGCCCTGCGCGCGCCCGACGCCATCCTGCTGCCCACCGATTTCGAGGCCTACCGCCATTACTCGCGCCTGTTCAAGGCCGCCGTGGCCGAAGTGGCGCCGGTGATCGAGGACCGCGGCATCGACGAGATCTATATCGATCTGAGCGAGGTGGCCGGCATCCGCGAGGCGGTGGGCCACGACCCCCTGGGTGGCCTGCGCGCGGTGGCGCGCGAGATCAAGAACTCGGTACAGCGCGCCACCGGCCTGAGCTGCTCCATAGGCATCACGCCCAACAAGCTGCTGTCCAAGATCGCCTCCGAGATGGACAAGCCCGATGGCATCACCCTCTTGATGGCGGACGAGATCGAGGCCCGCATCTGGCCGCTGGGCGTGCGCAAGATCAATGGCATCGGCCCCAAGGCCGGGGCCAAGCTGCTGGCCCTGGGCCTGACGACCGTGGGCGAGGTGGCGGCGGCCGAGCCGGGCTTCTTGATCCAGCACTTCGGCAAGAGCTTTGGCGCCTGGCTGCACGAGGCCTCGCATGGCCGCGACAAG
Source organism: Roseateles oligotrophus (assembly GCF_014204525.1). Taxonomy (GTDB): domain Bacteria; phylum Pseudomonadota; class Gammaproteobacteria; order Burkholderiales; family Burkholderiaceae_C; genus Paucibacter_A; species Paucibacter_A oligotrophus_A. Next base: position 235,776 of record NZ_JACHLP010000004.1, on the reverse strand, counting down.
CGGCCGGTGGTGACGCATAGCGAGCCGGTCAGCATCAGCCGCGAAACGACGTTTGAGCGCGATCTGCATGCGGTGCATGACAAGGCCTTGCTGGGCGAAATCTTCACCCGCCTGTGCCAGCAACTGGCCAGCGACCTGGCGCGCAAGAACTACTGCGGCCGCACCATAGGCATCAAGCTGCGCTTCGAGGGCTTTCACACCGTCACCCGCGACCTGACCCTGGACGAGGCCACCCAGGACGCCCAGACCATACGCCGCGCCGCCGGCGCCTGCCTCAAGCGCGTGCCCCTGGACAAGCGCATACGCCTGCTGGGCGTGCGGGTGGGCGGTCTGAGCCGGCCGGGCCAGCTCAGCGGGCCCAAGCCGGGCAAAAAACGCGCCAAGGCCGCGGCAGAGGGCGCCAACCCGGCGCCGGTCATCCTGGAAAACCTGTCCCTGTTTTGACTGACAATCCCTCGCCGGGAGCTGTCGCATACGGGACAAAAATGTGAGCCGGCCCCCACAGGTTTTGCTGACGATTGAAGGAGTCCAGGACTTTGAAAACTCCTCAGCCACCCGCGGATACGAGCGCGGACCGCTTACCGCCGCCGCGCGCCAAAGCGCCCCCGCTGGCGCGCCTGGCTAGGCTGGCCAAGCGCCACCCGGGCTGCGCCCTGCGGCGCTATGAAAAGCTGGCTCGCCGGGCCCGGGAGGCCGGTCAGGAGGCCTTGTCGCTGGACGTCTTGTGCGCCCAGTTCCAGTTGATGGAGCGCATGGGCCGCGCCCTCGATCTGCGCGAGGCCCTGGGCCTGGCCCGCCAGCGCGCCGCCGCCACCCACCTGCCCTTGCAGGCGGCGGGCGTGTTTGAAGCCTCCGGCCGCCTGGCCTACCAGACCGGGGACTACTTCGAGGCCACGGCGCATTGGTCACGCACCGTCGATCTGGCCCAGCTGGTGGGCGATATCCCGCTGGGCGTGGCCGCCCGCATCGGCCTGGGCCAGATCCACTACGCCCTGGGCGCCTGGGAAAGCGGCCGCCGCTACCACCGCGAAGGCCAACAGTTGCTGGCCCAGGCCGACGACAGCTATCTGAGCGCCAAGCTAGCCCTGAATATGGGCGTGGGCTTTTTTGAGTGCAAGCAGCTGGCGGAGGCCGAGCAGCAGTTTCGCCTGGGCCTGGCCGAGGCGCAGCGCGGCGAGCATCGCGAATACATTGCCGAAGCGCATTGGCAGCTGGCCCGCACGGCCCTGGTGCAGGGCCGCAACGACGAGTCCACGCGGCAATGCGGCACCGCCCTGCAGATGGCCCAGCAACTGGGCCATGCCTGGTTGCAAAGCGTGGCCCTGCAGACCTGGACCGAGCTGGCCATCAACCGCCAGGACCTGCCCGAAGCCGTGCAAGCCTGCCAGCGCAGCCTGGCACAGGCACAGCGCATCCAGTCCCGCCACCAGGAAAGCCAGGCCCATGTGCAGATGGCTCGCCTGATGCAGCAGCAAGGCCAGACCGGCCAGGCCTTGCAGCATCTGTGGCAACACCTGCGCCTGCAGACCGAGATCGAACGCCAGAGCCTGCCCGAGCGCCTGGGCCTGCTGGCCCATTACGACCTGCTGCGCAAGCCGCCGGAGGAGCTGCTGCTGGACCTGTCCAACAAGCATTGGCAGATCAACCGCAGCGAAGACGTGCTGACGGCCGCCAGCGCCTCGGGCCAGATGGTGCAGCAAATCATGCGCCTGGACGCCCTGCACTTCTGGTGGCTGGGCGAGGACGGCGAGGCCCTGCAACTGCAGGCCTGGCCGGCCACGGCCGGGCCGGTGCCCCAGCTCAGGCCCGGCCCGCAAGGCCGCTATCTGCAATGGCTGAGCCAGCGCCACGAACCGCAAGTCATGCAAGACCTGCGCCTGCATCCCTGGTTCGAGGAGCTGCAGCCCCTGATCGCCCGCCGCTGGCCGGGCGAACGCCCGGGCGAGGACGGCTTTCTGCACGCCCACTCGCGCATCGAGATCCCGCTCTTTGTGCAGGAGCGCATGTGCGGCCTGCTGTGGCTGGACCAAAAGCAGGCACGCAGCTGGACCCGCCAGGACGTGCTGCAGGCCAGCCATGCGGCCAAGCTCTACGAGCGCCTGCTGGTGGCCCTGGACCTGGCCCTGGCCCAGCGCGCCCAGGCCGAGATGGCGCAGGAAAAGGCCCAGCTGATGAGCCGTATCATGGCCAGCGTGGCGCATGAGGTGAACACACCCATCGGCGTGGCCGTCACCGCGGCCTCCAGCCTCAGCGACTCGGCGGCGGCGCTGATCCAGGCCTTGAGCGGCGATCGCGTCAGCCGGCGCGAGCTGCAGGAACTGGCCCAAGCCATGGGCGGCAACGCCGATCTGGTGGCACGCAATCTGGAGCGGGCCGCCGCCCTGATCGGCAACTTCAAGCAGGTGGCGGTGGACCAGGGCTCGGAGCAGGTACAGGCCATCCATCTGCAAGCTTATGTGCAGGGCGTGCTGGACATCTTGCGGCCGGTGCTGCAACGCGCCCGAGTCCAGACCCGGGTCGATATCGCGCCCGACATCCAGGCCCGCCTGGCCGCCGGCCCGCTGACCCAAATCCTCTCCAATCTGGTGATGAACAGCCTCTGCCATGCTTTTGAGGCGGAGGGTGGGCTGATCCAGATCGGCGCCTGGGTCCAGGGCGACAGCCTGCTGCTCGAAGTGGCCGACAACGGCCGCGGCATCGCCGAAGCCATGCGCAGCCGCATCTTCGACCCCTTCTTCACCACCAAGCGCGGCCAGGGCGGCTCGGGCCTGGGGCTGTACATCGTGCAGTCGCTGACGCAGCGCCTGGGCGGCAGCGTCAGCCTGCCCGCCAGCGAGCAAGGTTTGTGCGTACGGCTATGCCTGCCGCTTCAGGCTAGCATGGAGGAGTAACAAACAGCCCGCCCTGGAACGCTCAGCACCATGCCCGTCATCACCTGCATCGAAGATCTGCGCCGCCTGGCCCAGCAACGCGTGCCCCGCATGTTCTACGACTACGCCGACTCGGGCAGTTGGACGGAGAGCACCTACCGCGCCAACTCGGCGGACTTCCAAAGCATCAAGCTGCGCCAGCGCGTGGCGGTGAATCTGGAGAACCGCAGCACCGCCACCCGCATGATCGGCGTCGATGTGGCGATGCCGGTGGCCATCGCCCCCACCGGCCTGACCGGCATGCAGCATGCCGACGGCGAGATCCTGGCGGCCCGCGCGGCCGAGCGCTTCGGCATCCCCTTCACCCTCTCGACCATGAGCATCTGCTCCATCGAGGACATCGCCGCCCACACAAAAGCGCCCTTCTGGTTCCAGCTTTATGTGATGCGGGACCGCGGCTTCATCGAGCGCCTGATCGAGCGCGCCCGCGCCGCCCGCTGTGGCGCCCTGGTGCTGACCCTGGACCTGCAAATCCTCGGCCAGCGCCACAAGGACATCAAGAACGGCCTCTCCGCCCCGCCCAAGCCCACGCTGGCCAATCTGCTCAATCTCTGCAGCAAGCCGCGCTGGTGTCTGGGCATGCTGGGCACCTCGCGGCGGCAGTTCGGCAATATCGTCGGTCACGTCGAGGGCGTGGAGAATATGGGCTCGCTGTCCGAATGGACGGCCAAGCAGTTCGACCCCCAGCTGAACTGGGGCGATGTCGAGTGGATCAAGCGGCGCTGGGGTGGCAAGCTCATCATCAAGGGCATCCAGGATGTGGAAGACGCCCGCCTGGCCGTGGCCGCGGGCGCCGATGCCTTGATCGTCAGCAACCACGGCGGCCGCCAGCTGGACGGCGCCGAGTCCAGCATCCACGCTCTGCCCGCCATCGTGCAGGCGGTGGGCTCACAGATCGAGGTGCATATGGACGGCGGCATACGCTCCGGCCAGGACGTGCTCAAGGCCTGGGCCCTGGGCGCGCGCGGCACTTACATCGGCCGCGCCTTTCTCTACGGCCTGGGCGCCATGGGCGAAGCCGGCGTCACCAAGGCGCTGGAGATCATCCACAAGGAGCTGGACCTGACGATGGCCTTCTGCGGCCACACCCGCATCGAGACGGTGACGCGGGACATCTTGCTGCCGGGGAGCTTCAAGGCCTGAGGCCGGCGGCAGCGCAGCAAAAAAAGAGCGACCCAAGGGTCGCTCTTTTCATGCTTGTCGGGCTGCGGCTTACTGCGCGCCCATTTCCTTCAGCAGACGCTCGGCCTTGTCCACAACCTTCATCTGCCACAGCATATAGCGGGCATCCAGGCAGATGCTGCGCGACTTCTTGGCATCGAAGTCCCAGCTGTCGATGACGCTGTCCAGCGTGCCGTCAAACAGCAGGCCGACCAGCTCGGCGCGCTCGTTCAGCACCGGCGAACCGGAGTTGCCGCCGGTGGTGTCCAGCGTGGCCAGGAAGTTGACCGGCACCGAGTCCAGGCTGGCCACGCCGTAGCGATCAAACTTGCGCGCCTTGATGGCGGCCAGTTGCTCGGCCGGCGCATCGAATTCGCCCTCGCCCTTGTGCTTGGCTTGGATGCCGCGCAAGGTGGTAAAGGCATGCCAGTCGCTGCCGTCCACGGCACCCTTGCGGCCCAGGACCTGGCCGAAGGCCACGCGCAGCGTGCTGTTGGCGTCGGGGTAGACGGCCTCGCCCTTGCTGGCCCGGTAGTCGATCATGGCCTGCATGGTCTTGGCGTAAGCGCGGGCGATCTGACCGCCGAGTTCCTTGTCGCGGTTCTCGCGCGCTTGCTCGTCCTCAAAGGTCGCCACGGCGGCCTGGATGAAGCTGTCATCGCTGGCCTTGAAGGCGGCCACATCGCGCTGGAGCCAGGCCATGCGGGCGTCCTTCTGGGCCAGTTGGCTGCCGGCGTAGAGCGCGTCCAGGCGGGTCTTGATCGCCGCCTCGTCCATGCCCGCTTGCAGGCCGAGGGCGGCCAGCAAGGCCTTGTTCAGCTGCTCGGCCGGCTGGGCCAGATACTTGGCCAGGAAGTGGACGGCCAGGCGCTTGTCGACCTGCTCGTCATAGCGCTTGTCCAGCACCTCCATGCTTTGCAGCAGGCGGCGCGCGTCGCGGGCCTGGAAGCCGGGCTTGCGCTGCGCATCGGGCAGGGCTTGCTGGTGGGCGTTCTCCAGCAAGGTGTCGGCCGTGCTCAGCAGGCGCGGCGTGACAAAGCTCAGCAAGAGCTCGGCACGGGTGATGGCCTGGCGCTGGGCCAGCAGGCTTTCGACCTGGGCGATGTCGGCGCCATAACGGGCACGGCGTGCGGCGTCGGCCTGCACCCAGGCCTTCAGCTCGGCAAAGGCTTGCGTCTTGCGGGCCAGGATGTCGCTGCCCTCGTAGCTGGCCTGTTGGCCCTGCATATTCTTGTAGTAGTTGGCGATGCCGGCGACGCGGTCGGCCAGGGCGATTTCGGCATCGCGGCGGCCGGCCGTCTCGGCCTTGATCAGGGCCAGTTGTTCACCCATCAGCTGGATGCGGCTGGGCTGCTCCCAGGCAAAGGCAAAGTCCAGCTCGGCCGGCAGGCGGTGGCGGTTGGTGCGGCCGGGGTAGCCGGTGACCATGACGAAATCACCCTCGTTCAAGGGCTTGGAGGCCAGCTTGAGGAAATGCTTGGGCTCGAAGGGCTTGTTGGCGGCATGGAAGTCGGCCGGCTTGCCGTCCGGGCCCACATAGGCGCGGTAGAAGCTGTAGTCGCCGGTGTGGCGGGGCCACATCCAGTTGTCGGTGTCGCCGCCGAACAGGCCCACGCCCAGGGCGGGCGCATGCACCAGGCGCACGTCGCGGATCTCGATCTGCTTGATCAGCTGGTACTGCAGGCCACCGTAAAAGCTGGCCACCTGGCAGCGGTGACCGGCGTCTTTTTCGCAGGCGGCGGTCAAGGCTTTTTGCTTGGCCTCGATGGCATCGACGCGGGCCTTGCCGTTCAGGGCCAGGGTCTTGCCGTCCAGCACCTGCGGGCTGACGTCCTTGACGTCCACGGTCACGTAGATGCGGCTGCCGGGCGCGGCGGGCAACTCATCGGCGAGCGAGGCGGCCAGAAAGCCCTTCTTCAGCAGATCGCGCTGGGCGCTGGAGTTGTACTGGATGCTGCCATAGGCGCAGTGATGATTGGTCACCACCAGGCCCTGGGGCGAAACAAAGGAGGCGGTGCAGCCGCCCAGGCTGATGACGGCGCCCATGGGGAACTCGGTCAGCTGAGTCAGCTTGGCCGGGTCCAGCTGCAGGCCGGCGTTCTTCAGGTCCTTGGCAATCAGGGGCAGTTGCTGGGGCATCCACATGCCCTCGCCGGCGTGGGCCGCGCCGGCCAGGCCCAGGGCCAGGGCGGCGCCGCCCCACAGGCCCGGATGATTCATTGGCTTCATATCCTTGGTTTCTACTCGGAGAGGTTTGAAAAAGTCGCCAAGGGTACAGCCTGGCAAGACGCTTGCCGAAAGACATGGCCGGGAAAGCAGGTTCAGGGCCGCGGCAGCGCCGCCACCTCGCCACGCGAAAACGCCATCACCATGCCCGCCGCCAGGTAGAGCCGGGGCACGATGGAGCTGATCAGCACGTACTCGGCGTCGCTGGTATGGGCGCCCGCGCCGCGCAGGCCGAAGCGTTCCACCACCGGGCCGCGGGCACGCAAGGCGGCGAAAGCCGCATCGGTGCCGCCGCCGCCGGCCACCGCGTCCACCCGCAGCGGCAGACCCAGCTCGGCATAGAGGCGCTGGGCATGCTCGGCAAAGGCTTGGGCCGCCGGCGTGGCTTCCAGCGGGGGGCGGCGGCGCTCGAAGCGCAGCTCCACCCGGGCCTCGGGCAGCAGGCGGTTCTGGATGCGCTGCTGCAACTTTTGCTCCAGGGCCTCGTAGTCCTGCACCCGCAAGACCCGCACATCGGCCTCGGCACTGGCCAGCGGCGGGATCATGTTTCGCACGATGCCGGCGCGGGCCATGGTCCAGTTGAGCTTGACGCCGGCCACGGGGTCGGACAGATCGCGCATCTGCAGGATCTGGTGCGCCAGCTCGTACAAGGCATTGACGCCAAACTGCGGCGCCCCGCCCGCATGGGTGGCGCGGCCATGCACCCTCAGATTGACCGAGGCGATGCCGGCCGTGGCCAGCGAGAGATGGTCGGCACTGGCGCCCGAGCCCTCGAAAGACATCACCGCATCATGCTCGGCGCCCAGCTGGGCGAGGATGGCGCGCGAGCCGGGCGAGGAGATTTCCTCGTCGGCATTGAAGAGCACGGTGAGCTGGCCGTAGTCCTCGAAATTCAGCGACTTGAGCATGGCCAGCAGGTGCAGGATCACGGCCAGGCCCTGCTTGTCATCGGCAATGCCCAGGCCGTAGGCGCGGTCCTCGCGGATGCCGAAGGGCTGGCGGGCCAGCATGCCGGCGGGGTAGACCGTGTCCATATGCGCGATCAGCAGGATCTTCTTGCTGCCCTTGCCGCGGAACACCGCCTTGACATGGGCGCCCAGCTGCTCGGGCGTGTCCTCCATGCGGTAGAGCTCGGTCGAGGGCAGCAGCGCCACCTCCCCGCCCAGCTCGCGCAGGCGCTGCGCCAGCAAGGCGGCCAGCTGCTGCAGGCCGGCCAGCTCGCGGCTGCCGGACTCGATGCCGACGAATTGCTCCAGGCTCTTCAGCAAGGGCCCTTGCTCGTGCTGGGCGGCGGCCAGCAGCGCGGCCTGCGGCCCGGCGGTGGCCAGCCCCGGCACGCCGAGCAGAAACACGCTCATCAGCAAACACAGTGCAGTTCGGAGCAGGCGCATGGCAGGGCTTTCGCGGGCGGGCCTAAGAAGCCGGTGATTCTAGGAGTTCGCCGGCCTCGGCAAGCGCCGAGAAATACTCCAAAAATACCCAGATTTCTCCCCAAAAACCGCTGGTGCCCCGGCCCGCTTTGAGCGATAAATGAGCTGACGCCAAACTGACAAGCCCGTCGGCCTGGCCCTCCACATCCGACTCATCGAGGTGGCTATGACGCTGCTGCAACTCGCCCAAGTCAAACGCTGGCTGCTGCTGCACCAGGGTCGGCATCCGGTCGAGCTTTATGCCTGGGACCTGGTATTGACGGCCTGGCTGCTGGGCTGGATGGCCTTGCCGGTCTTTCTGCTGCTGGACGACTGGCCGCTGCTACCCCTGTGCCTGATGGGTTTCATGCTGCCCAACCTCTACGCCAGCTGGCGGCGCGGCCTGCACCGCCGCGGCCGCCTGCGCTGCGACTGGCTGACGGCGCTGTAAACCCCCCAAGGCGCTCAAGCCGCCCCACAAGGCCAGGGCCAGGGCCACGCAGGCGCCGCTGGGGCCATCAAACTGCCACGAAGCCCACAGGCCAAGGACGGCCACCGCGGCGGCGGCCGACGCGGCCCGCCACAAAGACCAAGCGGCCTGCATCCACAGGGCCGGCGCGATCAGGGTGACGAAGACCAGGAACAGGCCCAGCACCGGCACGACCCAGCTGGTCACCACGGCGAACAGCGGGTAGAAGAAGGCATCACGGCCCAGCAGCGCCGGCCAGCGCCAGCGCAGCAGCAGCACCAGCGAGGCGCAAAGCGCCAGCAGCCCCACCTGCGGCCAGCCGGCCCACAGAACATCGGCGGCCAGCAGCTGCAACCACTGCTCACGGCCATGGGGGTCAAGTCTTGCCCCCAGCATGGCCAGGCTGGCACCGGCCACATAGACCAGGCCGATCAAGGCCTCGCGCTGCTGCGGCCAGCGCCGCGCCAGCTGCGCCACCAGGGCGGCGCAGAGCAAGGCGCCGAGTGCCGCCGCCAGCATCTGTCCGCCCTGGCCATGGTCATGCGCCAGCCCCAGGCCCGAGGCCCACAGCGCCGCGGCGGCAGCCGCCTGCGCCACCGCCAGGTCGATGAAGACCACGCCGCGCCGCAGCACCTGGGCACCCAGCGGGGCCAGGGCCAGGATGCCCGCCAGCAGGGCCAGGGCCGGAGCCAGGAACCACAGCTCCTGCAAGCCAGGCCCGCTCATCGCTGCACCTGGCCCTGGGCGAGCAGCAAGGCTTGCAGCAATTGCTCAAACCATTGCTCCAGCGCCTCGCTGCCGCCCGCGTCAAGCACGGTGGCGGGCAGGCTCAGCAGGGGCAGTTGGCCGTCCAGCTGCTTGTCCAGCCAGCGGGCGGCGCGCGGGTCCTGGTAGCTGCTCACCACCAGGGCCAGGGGCGGTTCGCTGCGCAGGCTTTGCAGCACGCGTTGCAGATGGGCGGGCGTCGGTGCCATGCCGGGTTTGGGCTCCAGATCCAAGGTCTGGCGCAGGCCCAGCCAATGCCAGAGATAGGCGAAGCTGCCGTGCTGGGCGGCCACGGCGCGGCCCCGCAGCGGCGCGGCCCGCCGCTCCCAGTCCTGCAGCTTGAGCGCCCAGCGCCGCTCGAACTGGGCCTGCCGCTGCGCGATCTGCGCCGCCTGCGCCGGCCACAGCTGCTGCATGCGCTGCGACAGCGCCAGCGCCACCGCCTGCAGCCGGCGTGGGTCGGCATGCAGATGCGGATTGCCCTCGGGGTGGACATCGCCGTCAAAAGGTGTGATGAAGCCGGCCTGCGGGTTCAGCAAGGGCACCTGCTGGGCGGCGTAGAACATGCCGGGCCGGCCGTCCTGCACACGCGGGTTGCCGGCCCGCTCCTGCAGGGTGGGCAGCCAGCCGGCTTCCAAGGAGGCACCGGTGCAAACGGCCAAATCGGCCGCGCGCAGCTGGGCGATCAGGGCCGGCCGCGCCTCGATGTGGTGCGGGTCCTGGCGCCCGTGGGTGGCGGTGTGGATGCGCGCCTCGGGCAGCAGGACGCGGGTCAGCGCCGCCCACTCGGGTTCGCAGGCCAGCACGGTCTGGGCCACTGCCGTTGTGCTCAGCCCCAGCAGCAAGCAGCAGGCACCGAGCAATTTAGAAGGCATGCGCACCATGGGCTCCAAAGCTCAGCACGTATTGCAGCAGGACGGAGCGCTTGGAGGCCCCCTCCACATCCAGCACACCGTTCTGGGTAGACACTTGCAGGCGCAAGGCCTGCGCATGGCTGGGCTTCCAGGCCAGCATCAGCGACTGCTCGGCTATTTCAGCGGCATGGAAGTGATCGCCATGCGGCTGGCGGGCCTGCAACCAGTCGCCTCGCAAGCCCAGCTCCCATTGGGGCGAGAAGCGCCAGACCGCGCTCAAGGCCAGGGCGCGATGTTTGTCGCCCGGGCCGGCATGGCGGTTGATGCCGCTGACCTGGGCAAACTCGGCCAGCAGGCGCAGCTGCTGCTGGCGGTTATTGCCATCGGGCGCCCATTTCCAGGCCAGATCGCTCATCCAGACATGGCGGCCGCTGAGCAGGGCGCCGTGGGAATGGCCGGCGTGGGAATCGTGGCCTTCCTCATGCGCTTCTTCGTGCTCGTGGCCCTCTTCCGCCATCGGCTCGCGGCGGTTGTTCAGATAGGAGAGCCCCCACTGCCAGCTGTGCGAAGTGCCCCAATCATCGCCCAGCTTGAGGCGCAGCGTGGCCGCGCCCACGGCGGGCGAGGTCAGCGCCTGCTGCACCAGTTGCCGGCCGCGGAAAAGCTCCGCCCCCAGGCTCAGGTAGTAGGCCGTGGGCGCGGTCCAGTTCAGGCGCAGGCCATCATCAAACCAATGGCCGCCCAGCAGGCCGCGGTAGAGCAGCGGCCGTTCGACGAAATCATCGGCATGCGGGTGCTGCTCGTTCAAGGCGCCGATCTGCGAGGCAAAGCGCCCGGCCCGCGCCTGCCAGCCGGCGGGCAGGCTGCGGGTCTGCAGCCAGGCATCCTCCAGCTCGGCTTCATAGCTGCTGCCATGGCTGTGGGCGGCCACGCCGGCCTGGGCGCTGAAATGCGCGCCCAGCGGGCCGCGCGCGAGCAGATCGCTATGGCCCAGGGCCAGGCCTTGCTGGCGTTGCCCCAGGGCCAGGGGCCGCGAGTTTGTGGCCAGGTCCAGCACGGCGCCCAGCTCCCAGCCCTTGGCGGGCGGCTGGGCTTGCTGGGCCTGGGCCTGGGTCGTTAGGGCCGCCAGGCCCCAGGCCAGATAGGTCAATACCGTTTTCATCGGGAGATCCCCGTCCAGGTCAGCGCCGCCGGCACATAGCCCAGCGAGCGGCGTGCCGTCACCGACACCTTGCTGGTGTCCAGCACCAGCAACTGGCTGGCCTGGGGGTCGCTGAGGTAGAGCTCGTCCTTGGCGCCGTTGGCGGCCATGGCCGGCCAGGGTGCGGCCGTGGGCATGGCGGCGATGGCAGCGGGCAGGCGTGCGGCATGCACCCAGGCATTGCCCTGGCGCTGCAGCACCGTCAGCGTGCCGGTGTCATCGAGCAGGAAGAGACGAGTGCCGCTGCGATCAAAAGCATGGGCACGACGCAGGCGGCCCTCGGCCCAATCCTTGGGCAGGAGCGGCGCGACGGTGCCGGCCTCGGCGTCGATGGCGTAGAAGCGCGTCGTCACCGGGCCGGGTGCCGCGCCCTCGCTGCCAATGCCGATGAACTGGCCCGGTAGCTTGGGATGGCCGGCCAGGCTGCTGATGCGCAAGGGGGCGCTGAGCTTGCTGTCGAGCACGGTCGTGGCATCGATATGCTTGACCAGCAAGACCCCGTCCTTGCAGCCCACCGCCGTGTATTTGCCGGAACTGGCGCTGCCGTGCATGCCGTCGCAGCGCGTGCCCAGCAGGCGCTCGCTGCGGTAGGCGCTACCCTCGCGCTGGTAGAGCTGCAGATGGGTGGGCAGGCTGTCGCCCGCATCGGCGGCGCGGTGCACGACCAGCAGCTTGTTGTCCACCGGCTCGGCCAGGCCGTGGATGGGCGCGGTCAGGTCCAGGCCGGCCAGGGTGTTGCCGGCCGCGATGGAGGCGTCGCTGAGCAGGCGCACGGCGGCGTTCTGCACCGGCTGGCTTGTTGCATTGCCGTCCATAAAGATCGCCACCTGCTTGCCGGGCTGCACATCGACATGGGTCGGGCGCGCGCCCGTCAGCTTCCAGCTCAGGGCCTTGGCGGCCTGTTTGTAGTCGTGCAGATGGTCGCCATGGTTCTCTTGCCAGACGCCGCCGTCGATGAACTGCAGTTGGTCCTTGTTGCGCTGAGCGGCCAGCACATAACGGCCACCGGGGCTGGTGTACAGGGCGGACGGCGCATCGTCCAGCGTGAAGCTGCTGGCCTCCAGCGTGGCGCTGTCCAGATCGTGGATGCGCAGCAGGGCCGCCCCCTTCTCGGCCACGGCCAGGCGCCCGGCCGTGTTGATGCTGTGGCCCTCAGCCCCATGCTCGTCTTGCTTATTGCTGCCGCCGCCGCAGGCTGACAGCAAGGCCAGCAAGGCCAGGCCAAGCAGATGGGGGCGGCATCGGGTGGGTTTGAAAGCGCGCATGGAATCTCCGGATCACAAATGGGAAAAACAGGCTGGCACCGTCCAGGTGCTGCGCTAGGGGCAAGCACCGGCAGGCGGCAAGGTTCGCGATAATACGATACTGATAACTCATTATCATTAATGCAAGTGCGACAATTGCGCCAATCGCCCTGACTGAAGCCGCCGCCGCCCATGGAACGCTCGACCCGCCAACGCACCGCCATCTACGACGCCATCGCCGCCGCCGGGCGCCCGCTCTCCGCGCTGGAGGTGCTGGAGGCCGCCCGTGTCGACGTCGAGGGCCTGGGCATCGCCACCGTCTACCGCAATTTGAAGCTGCTGCTGGAGGACGGCTCCGTCACCCTGGTCCAGCTACCCAGCGACGGCCCTCGCTATGAATTGACCGGCCACGCCCACCACCACCACTTCCAGTGCACCTGCTGCCAAAGAGTGTTCGATGTACACCAATGCCCGGGCGATCTGGCCAAGCTGGCGCCTCCCGGCTTCAGCGTGGAACGGCATGAGATCACCCTCTACGGCCATTGCGAGGACTGCCAGGCCCCGGTCCGCAAGAGCAGGAGCGCGCCCAAGCAAGCCGCCAAGCCCGGCACGGCCGGCAAGCCCACCGGCTGCGGCCACCAACACAGCCCGCCCAGGGTGGGCAAGGCCGCATAAGCCTGGGCCCAGAAACGCACAAGCCCTCGCATCACGAGGGCTTGGGACTGGGTGGAAACGAGGGCGTGGGGACGGCTTCAGTGCACCAGCCCTATCCATTCACCGGCCTGCTGGTAGCTGTTGAACAGCTGCATCGCCAGCTCGCGCAGGGCCGGGTTGGCGCTGGCATGGCCTTGGGCTAGGCGCTCGCAAGCGTACAGCCTGTCATACATCATGCGGGTGGGCTGCAGGCTCAGTCCCTCGGCGGCCATCAAGACCTGCAGGCGCTGCAGATCGGCCGGATTGGCCGGCGCCACCACGGTCAGGCCCAGATCAAAACCGGCCTGCGGACGCAGGGCCGGATCGACCTCGTAGCCGCCCACCGACACGCGCGCATCCAGCGCCACGCTCTCACGCAGATCGAAAAAGGCCGCTGCGCTGTCTTGCGGCTGAGCGATGAGGTGCAGGGGGATGATCATGGCGGACCTCGGCTGAGAAGCTTGGGAGTGGCTTCATGATGCCGGGCCGGCCGAGAACTTAAATCAGAAAAAGCGGGGGAAACAGCTGCTGATTCGATTCAACCTAGATTCGGCAGTTGGACGCGCCCGAAGGGCTCGCCAAACGGTGTGCTGGCACGACGCGCCGACGCAGTGGGCTCCTGCCCACAAGGAGAAGCAACACAGCCAGCGCGCCGTTTGGCGAGACAGGCGGGCGCGTAGCGCTGTCACCCAAAGGGTGATCGCTATTAACGGGAGAGAACACAGCAGGCATCGATGGCTCCAGGTCAGAGCAAGCGGTCAACTGCTGAATCTAGGTTTAAGTTTGCGGCCTCAGGTTTTGGGCAGCGTCACGCCTGTTTGACCTTGGTACTTGCCGCCGCGGTCCTTGTAGCTGGTCTCGCAGACCTCGTCGCTCTCGAAGAACAACACCTGGGCGCAGCCCTCGCCGGCATAGATCTTGGCCGGCAGCGGCGTGGTGTTGGAAAACTCCAGCGTCACATAGCCTTCCCACTCGGGTTCGAAGGGCGTGACGTTGACGATGATGCCGCAGCGGGCATACGTGCTCTTGCCCAGGCAGATGGTCAGCACATTGCGCGGGATGCGGAAGTACTCCATCGTGCGTGCCAGCGCAAAGCTATTGGGCGGGATGATGCAGAAATCACCCTCCATATCGACAAAGCTCTTGTCGTCGAAATTCTTGGGGTCCACCACCGAACCGTAGACATTGGTGAAGACCTTGAACTCGGGGGCGCAGCGGATGTCGTAGCCGTAGCTGGAAGTGCCGTAGCTGACGATCTTCTCGCCCGCCGCATTGGCACGGATCTGGCCGGGCTCGAAGGGCTCAATCATGCCGTGCTGCTCCGCCATGCGGCGTATCCATTTGTCGCTCTTGATGCTCATGCGGGTCTTTCAGGGATCGAGTTATTCAGCCGGATTTTAAGTGCGGCCGCGGCAGGGCCTGCGCAGCCCCTCAAGACTTCAGCAGCGAGGGGTAGCTGAACAGGCCGAAATGCAGGGTGTTCACCCCGAAGTGCAGCAAGGTGGGGGCCAGGATATTGCGGCTTGCGGCGTAGGCCAGGGCATAGCCCAGGCCCGCCACCGAAGCCAGCACCGCCATGGCCGGGCCATGGGCCAGACCGAAGAAGATGGCCGAGAAGGCGATGGGCAAGAGCACACGCCAGACACTGCCCCGCCCCAGCAGACGCGCCAACTGCTCCTGCAAGAGGCCGCGAAAAAAGGCTTCCTCGGCCAAGGCCACGAAGAAGAGATTGGCGAACAAAAAGGTCCAGGCAAAGGGCGGCCACTTGGGCTCGAAGCGGATGGCGCCCGTCCCCCAGGCCAGGCCAAACACGGCGGCCAAGGTCAGCACACCGATCAAGCCCAGCGAGGCCCAGGTCCGCGCGGAAGAAAACGCCGCCACGCCGCGCTGGGCGAACACGGCCAGCAACATCACGCCGACAAAGCCCTTGTCGAAGTTGAGATAAAACTTCATCGGCCGCGCGCCCTCGTGCAGCGTGCCGGCAAAGACCAGGGGGTTGGCAATACCTGGCACCAGATGCACGCTCAGGGCCAGGGCGGCCAGGGCGATCAGGCAGATCAGACCTTGCGACAGAGCCGGCACCTCAACGCCGCGGGCGTAGAGGACGCCCGCGGCAAACGAGATCAGGATCAGCAAGGCACTCAGGCTCAGCACGCCGCCGACCCAGGCCGCCAGCAGGGCCGCGGCCAGCAGGGGTTGCCAAGGCGCAAAGCGCCAGTTACCCAAGCGCAGGGACGGCGACCACACGCTGCAGGCGGCAAGGGCAAGAAGGCCAAAAGGCAGGGAATGGCTATTCATCCAGGGAGCGTGTCGGGCCTAGCAAACTGGCCGGAATTGTAGCCAGCGCCGGCACTTTGCTAACGCTACAAACCCTGTGACTCGCCCCCCCCGGGCCACACGATCAGCGCAGGCTCACGCCGTCGAAGCGTATCGTGCCGTCCACCCCCAGCTTGAAACCCACGACGTTCTTGCGCAGAGCCACGCTCATGGCGCCGTTGGCGATGGGGCTCCAGGGCAGTTGGGTCATCGCGATCTGCTGGGCTTTGGCATAGAGTTTTTTGCGCTGGGCCGCGTCCAGGGTCTGCTTGGCGGCAGCGATGGCGGCATCAAAGTCCTTGTCGCAGAAAAAGCTGGCACTGGCCGCGCCGCAGGCCAGCTGGCCGGCCGTGCTGGCGGGTTCGATCTCGCCATTCCAGCCCAGCAAGGCAGTGTCGTGTTCACCGGCGTCCACCCGCTTGAGGTACTCGCCCCACTCGAAGGTCATGATGCGCGCCCTCACCCCCACCTTGGCCCAGTCGGCCTGGATCATCTGCGCCATCAGCTGGGCATTCGGGTTGTAGAAGCGCTGCACCGGCATGGCCCAGAGGCTGATCTCCAGATTCTTGACGCCGGCCTGCTGCAGCAGGGTCCGCGCTTTCTCAGGGTTATACGTGGGAGCCTTGAGCGTGCCGTCATGGGCCCAGTTGACCCTGGGAAGGATGGAGTCGGCCACCACGCCGCCGGCGCCGAACACGGTCTTGATGATGGCGGCCTTGTCGATGGCCATGTCCAGGGCCTGGCGCACGGCCAACTGCTTGAGCGGCGGCTTTTTCAGATTGAAGGCCAGGAAACCGATATTCATGCCCGGCGCGCTCTGCACCGTGATGGCGGGGTCGCCCTGCAGCTCGGCCAGCTCCACCGAGCCGGTGATGGGCGCGATATCGCATTCGTTGCGCTTGAGCCGCTGGGTACGCACATTGCGATCCACCGTGATGGCATAGACCAGCTTGTCCACCCGGGGTTCGCCCTTGACGAAATAGGTCGGATTGCGCTCGTAGCGAATCACGCTGTCCTGCTGCAGACTTTTGAACACAAAGGGGCCGGTGCCCACCGGCAAGGTCGCCAGCTGCTGGGCCTTGCCCTGGCGCAGGAGTTGAGCGCCGTATTCGGCCGATTGCATGCTGGCAAAGGCCGAGGCCAGATCGTTCAGAAAGGCGGCGTCCACCCGGGCAAGCTGGACCTCCACCTGATCCTCGGCGATTTTTTTGACGCCCTGGATCAGCTTGTCCCAGCCCAGCGAGGCCACATAGGGCGAGAGCGTGGGGTAGCTTTTCTGCAGCGGATGCTTGGGGTCCAGCAGGCGCGCGAAAGTGAACAGCACATCGTCGGCATTGAAGTCCCGCGTGGGCGTGAACCAGGGCGTGCTGTGGAACTTGATGCCATGGCGCAGCTTGAAGAGATAACGCCGCCCGTCGGCGGAGACCGTCCAGCTCTCGGCCATCGAGGGCAGGATGCGCTCATCCTCCAGCGTGCCTTCCACCAAGCGCCCATAGACCGGCCGGATCGAGCTCTCGTCCACCCCCGAATCGGTATTGGCCGGGTCCAGGGTCTTGGGGCTGCCAGCGGCGCAAAAGCGCAGGGTGCTGGGGGCCGCCCAGCTGATCGAAGAACAGAGCAGCAGGAGTGCGAGAAGCTTTTTCACGGCAGATCGTCCATTGAATTGGCACTGCCGCATCCTCGCATGCCTCGCTCAATGCCCTTCCACGCCCTCCACCGCCGGCGTCATGATCGCCCCCGGCGTGCTCTTGCGGGCCAGCAAGGTGTACATGGTGGGCACAACAAAGAGGGTCAGCAAGGTGCCCAAGCTCATGCCGCCGACGATGACCCAGCCGATCTGCTGGCGGCTTTCGGCGCCGGCACCGCTGGCCAGGGCCAGGGGGATGGCGCCCAGCACCATGGCGCCGGTGGTCATCAGAATCGGCCGCAGACGCAGGCTTGATGCCTCCACCACCGCGTCCAGCACCGAGCGGCCTTGCTGGCGCAGCTGGTTGCTGAACTCGACGATCAGGATGCCGTGCTTGGTGATCAGGCCCACCAGGGTGATCAGGCCGATCTGCGAATACACATTGAGCGTGCCGCCCGACCACTTCAGCGCCAGCAGCGCGCCCACCATCGACAGCGGCACCGACAGCAGGATCACAAAGGGGTCGATAAAGCTCTCGAACTGGGCCGCCAGCACCAGGAAGATGAAGAGCAGGGCCAGGATGAAGACCAGGCCCAGGGCGCCGCTGCTGCTCTTGAACTCGCGCGAGACGCCGTTCAGCTCGGTGGCATAGCCCAGGGGCAGCAGCTTGGCCGCCGTGGCGTCCATAAAGGCCAGGGCCTCGCCCAGCGAATAGCCCGGCGCCAGATTGGCGCTGAAAGCCACCGAGCGGCGCTGGTTGAAGTGGTTCAACTCGCGCGGGCTGACGGCCTCGCGCACCTTGACCAGGCTGCTCAGCGGCACCATCACATCGCCACGGCCACGCACAAACAGGCGCTCGATCTGCTCCGGCGTGGCGCGGCCCGCAGCCTCGGTCTGCACCAAGACATCGTATTGATCGGCGCCGCGCTTGTAACGGGTTACCGCCCGGCTGCCCAGCATGGTCTCCACCGTGCGGGCGATCTGGTCCACCGAGACGCCCAGATCGGCGGCGCGCTCACGGTCCACATCCATGAAGAGCTCGGGCTTGTTCAGGCGCAGATCGTTGTCGGGCTGGACCAGGCCGGGGTTCTTGCCCATCTCCGCCATCATGCTCTGCGTCAGCGTGGCCAGATTGGCATAGCTGTCGCTGGTGACGACGATGAAGTTCAGCGGCCGCTCGCGGAAGCCCTGGCCCAGGCTGGCCGGCGTGATGGGAAAGGCCTGCACGCCCGGCAGCATGCCCACCTGCGGCAGCATGGCGCGGGCGATTTCCTGCGTGCTGCGTTGGCGCTCGGCCCAGTCCACGGTGCGCAGAATCGCGATGCCGGAGTTGACGGTGGCGCCGCCGGCGAACAAAAAGGCCCGGTCGAACTCGGGGTGAGAGGCCGCGATGCGGTCCACCGCCTCCAGATAGCGGGCGGTGAATTCCATGGTCGCGCCGTCCGGGCCGGTGATGGGCATGAAGATCACGCCCCGGTCCTCCACCGGCGCCAGCTCGGACTTGGCCGTGCTGAACAAAACCCAGCTGCCGACGCCGCTGGCCAGCATCAGGAGCACCACCGCCCAGCGCTGGCGCAGGGCCAGGCGCAGGGCACGGGCATAGCCCTCGCTGACGGCCACCAGCATGCGCTCCATGCCCTGGTCGAAGCGTGTGGGTTGGGGGTTATGACGCAAGAGCTTGCTGCACATCATGGGCGTCAGCGTCAGGGCCACAAAACCCGACACCACGACGGCACCGGCCAGCGTCAGCGCGAACTCGACAAACAGCCGCCCGGTGCGCCCCGGGGTAAAGGCCAGCGGGGCGAACACCGCTGCCAAGGTCATGGTCATGGCCAGCACGGCGAAGGCGATCTCGCGGGCGCCCTTGAGCGCCGCCTGGAAGGGCTCCAGGCCCTCCTCGATATGGCGGAAGATGTTCTCCAGCACCACGATGGCGTCGTCCACCACCAGGCCGATGGCCAGCACCAGGGCCAGCAGGGTCAGGGTGTTGACGGTGAAGCCGGCGGCGGCCATCAGGGCGAAGCTGCCGATCAGGCTGATCGGTATGGTGACCAGGGGGATGATGGAGGCGCGCAGCGTGCGCAGAAAGACGAACACCACCAAGGCCACCAGCACCACGGCCTCGGCGATGGTGCTGTAGACGGACTTGATGGAACGGTCGATGAAGATGGAGTTGTCATTGGCCGGCACCACCTTGATGGAGTCCGGCAGATCGGCCTGCAGCTTGGGCATCATCTCGCGCACCCCGGCCGAGACCTCCAGCGGATTGGCCGTGGCCTGGCGCACCACGCCCAGGCTGACCGCCGGCACGCCGTTCAGGCGCACGCGCGAGCGTTCGCTGGCCGCCGCCTCCTCGATGCGGGCCACGTCCTTCAGGCGCACGCTATTGCCCACGCCCGCGCCCGGCTTGACGACCACCTCGGCGAACTCGTCCACCTTGTTGATGTCGGTGCGCGCCGTCACGCTGAACTCGCGCTGCCGGCTCTCAATGCGGCCGGCCGGCACCTCCAGGTTCTGGCGGCGCAGGGCGTCTTCCACATCCTGCACGGTCAGCTTGTAGGCGGCCAGGCGCTCGGCGTCCAGCCAGACGCGCATGGCGTATTTGCGGTCGCCGCCGGTCTGCACATCGGCCACGCCGGGAATGGTCTGCAGGCGCGGCTTGACGACGCGCTCCACCAGATCGGTGATCTGCAGCGGGCTCAGGCTGTCGCTGATGAAGGCGATCCAGATGGTGGGCTGGGCATCGGCCTCCACCTTGGCCACCACCGGCTCGTCGGCCGCGGCGGGCAGACGGCCGCGCACGCGGGCGACACGGTCGCGCACATCGGCGGCGGCGTCATCGGGGTTCTTGCTGAGCTTGAAGCGGGCGGTGATCTGGCTGGACTCGGTGCGCGAGCTGGAGGTCAGCACCTCCACCCCGTCGATGCCGGCGATGGAGTCTTCCAGCGGCTTGGTGATCTGGCCCTCGATCACCTCGCTGGAGGCGCCCACCAGGCGGGTGCTGACCGTCACCACCGGCTCGTCGATGCGCGGGTACTCGCGCAGCGACAAGCGGCTGAAGGACACGATGCCCACCAGCAGCAGGATCAGAGACATCACCGTCGCGAAGACGGGGCGGCGGATGGAGATTTCGGAAAGTCGCATGGCGGCCCCCGCTTCAGCGCGTGTTTGGCGCCGCGGACGCCGCCGGGGCGCGGGCCGCCCCCTGCTTGTCCACATCGACCACGGTCAAGACCTGAGCCTCGCCCTTCAGAAGCTTGGACTGGCCGGCCGTCACCACCCGGTCACCGGCCTGCACGCCTTCCAGCAGCTCGACCTTGCCGGGCAGGCGCAGGCCGATCTTGGCCTCCAGGCGCTGGGCGGTGGGCGCCCCACCCTTCTCACCCGGCAGCAGCTTGATGATGTATTGCTTGCCGCCCTGGGGCACCAAGGCCTCCTCGGGCACCAGCAAGGCGTTTTGATGGGTGGCGAACAAGACCCGCACACGGGCGAACAGGCCCGAGCGCAGCTCGGAGTGCAGGCCCTCCAGCTTGGCCCGCACCAGCAGGGAACGGCCATTGGCCTCCAGCTGGGTGTCCAGGGCCTCGACCCTGGCCTTGAAGCTGCGGCCGGGCAAGGCGTCCAGCGCCAGCTCCACCGCCTGGCCCAGCTTGAGCTGGGGCACAAAGCGTTCGGACAGGCGGAAGTCCACCCACAGCGAGGAGGCATCCTCCAGCGCGACCAGATCGCTGCCGTCCTTGACGTAATCGCCCAGATTGACGGCACGGATGCCGGCCACGCCATCGAAAGGCGCGCGCACCTGCATGCGGCCCAGCTGGGCGCGGGCCAGCGCCACTTGGGCCTCGGCCACCTGCAGATTCGACACCGCCTGGTCCACCACACTGGCGCTGACAAAACTCTGGGCCAGCAACTCGCGGTTGCGCTTCAGATTGGCGCCGGCGATGCTGGCCTGGGCCTCGGCCTGCTGCAGCTGGGCGGCCTGCAGGCTGTCGTCCAGCTGCACCAGCACCTGACCCTTGCGCACCGGCTGGCCGTCGACAAAGCCCAGCTTGACGATGCGGCCGCTGACCTCGGGCCTCAGCAACACTGCCTGGCGCGCCCGCAAGGTGCCCACGGCTTGGGCGTCCACCGCCAGGTCCAGCGCCTCCACCCGGCCGGCCTCCACCGCGATGGCGGCCGCCGGGCCCTTGCCCGCCCCCCCAGCACCGGCCGCCGGCGTGGCCGCGGAAGGCTGGATTTTGGCCTGCACACCCTGGTTCTGCCACCAATAGGCGGAGCCGCTCAGGATGAGCAGGGCGAAGACGGCGGCCGGGGCCACCCAAGAGGTTTTTTTGTGCTGGGTCATTCGATTCTCCGAGCGCGGAACTCTATCCGCTCACGATGAATCGGCAAGGGCCAAGGGCTTGAAATACGGGCTGGGGGGGCTCAACGGCGCCTGGCCTGCGCACAGGCCGGGCAAATACTCAGCGAGCAGCCGCGCTGACGCCCTTGTTGGCCAGGGCATCGGCCCGCTCATTGCCGGGGTCGCCGGCATGGCCCTTGACCCAGCGCCACTCGACCTGATGCAGCTTTTCCAGGGCCTGCAGGCGCTGCCAGAGCTCGGCGTTCTTGACCGGCTTGTTGTCGGCCGTCTTCCAGCCCCGCCGCTGCCAGCCGCCTATCCACTCGGTGATGCCTTTGCGCACGTATTCGCTATCGGTGTAGATGATGATCTGGCAGCTGCGCTTGAGCGAGGCCAGGGCCTCGATGGGGGCGGTCAGCTCCATGCGGTTATTGGTGGTGTTGGCCTCGCCGCCGAACAGCTCTTTCTCATGCTCGCCCGCCTTCAGCCAGGCGCCCCAGCCGCCCCGGCCAGGGTTGCCCTTGCAGGCGCCGTCGGTATAGATCACGACCTGGGGTTTGGGCATGGCGGGGCGCGCGGCGGCGGGGCTGGCTTGATTCATGGAGACTGAGCTTTCTTTCTTGCTTGCTTATTTGGTTTTGTGTTGATGCGTGGCCACCACCGGGGCGGCAGCCGTCCGTTTGGGCTTGGAGCGCCGCTCCAGCCCGACCAGGCGCATGCCGCGCACGCGCTTGACCGCGACCAGGAAGTACACCGCCCCCAGCACCGGCCACCAGCGCGCCCCCAAAGGCTCGATCCAGGCCCAGCGCTCCAGCCAGCGCGCCGTGCGCAAAGGTGGGCTGTAGGCGCCGAAATGGGCCGCCCCAACCTCCAAGCTGAGCAGGCGCAGCCAGTCGCGCAAGCGCCAGTAGCCGATGAACTCGCCTTGCTGGGGCAAAAACAGTGGCGACTGGCCCGGAGAATAGCGGCCCAGATTCTGCCTCAAGCCCCACAGGCTGGCCGGGTTCAGGCCCGAGATCACCAGCCGCCCCTCCGGCCTCAGCACCCGCTCCACCTCGCGCAAGGCCTGGTGGGGGTCGTGTGCCAGTTCCAGGGCGTGGGGCAGCAGGATCAGGTCCAGGCTATTGCTGTCAAAAGGCAGGGCGTCGAAATCGCACAAGAGGTCCAGCTGGACGGCCGCCGGCGCAGCAGCGCTGCCGGCCGCCTGCTCGGCACCCAGCCAGCGATGCGGCATGCGGTTGGCGCGCAGGCCCGGCAATTCGGGCAGGCCCAGCTGCAGGGCATGGAAGCCGAACAGATCGGCCACGGCGGCATCGAACTGCGCCTGCTCCCAGTCCAGCAGATAGCGGCCCGGCGGTGTTTGCAGCCAGGCGCCCAACTCTATAATTGAGGCTTCGCGTGTCATGAATCTCGCTGCAAAAAGGCTACTTAAAAGGCTGCATGGAACGAGTCGATCCCCTCAGCATTGCCGCAGTCCCCGCCTTCGCGGACAACTACATCTGGATGCTCCACGACGGCCACCAAGCCCTCGTGGTCGATCCGGGTGATGCGAGCCCGGTGTTTGCAGCCCTGGCGGCGCAATCCCTCCGCCTGGCTGGCATTCTAGTAAGCCATCACCACCCCGATCATGTCGGTGGCGTCGCCGCCTTGCGCGAGGCCTTCTCGGTGCCGGTCTACGGCCCCGCCCGCGAGACCCTGCCCGAACCCTGCGTCCGGGTCTCCGAGGGCGATCGCATCCCCCTGCTGGGCCGGCAGTTCGAGGTGCTGGAGGTGCCCGGCCACACCCTGGGCCATATCGCCTTCCTCTTGGCCGAGCCGGGAGCCGTAGCGGCGCCGGCCCTGTTCTGCGGCGACACCTTGTTCTCCGGTGGCTGCGGTCGCTTGTTCGAGGGCACGCCGGCGCAGATGTACCACTCCTTGCAAAAGCTGGCCGCCCTGCCCGCCGCCACCCGGGTGTTCTGCACCCATGAATACACCTTGTCGAATCTGCGCTTCGCCCGCCATATCGAGCCCGATAACCAGGCCTTGCGCGACTACCAGGCCTGGTGCCTGCAGCAGCGCGAGCAAGGCCTGCCCACCCTGCCCTCGACGCTGGCGCTTGAGTTGCAGATCAACCCCTTTTTGCGCTGCGGCGAAACCACGGTGAGGGCGGCCGTGGCCGCGCAAGACCCCGCGGCGGCCGACAGCGCCCCCTCCATCGACACATTCGGCCGCTTGCGGCAATGGAAGAACGACTTCAGATGAGCGCATCCCCGCAACGGCATTTCTCCCTCCTCGCCCTGATCGGCCTGCTGCTGAGCGGCTGTGCCAGCACCCAACCCGGCCCGACCGACGAGGGCAGCACGGCCACCCGGGCCAATGACCGCCATGCGCAGACACGCAGCTTCGCCAGCAGCTCGGGCACCCAGGCCGTGGCCAAGGCCGCCACGCCCGACAGCGCCAGGACCGAGGCCGCCAGTGGCCTGCTGGAAGACAGCCTGAACCCCGGCTTCGCCATCGACCTGGATGCCTTGCAGGCCCGCGAGGACCTGTGGGTGCGGGTGCGCGGCGGCTTTGCGATGGCGGACCTGGACAACGACTTGGTGCGCAAGGCCGAGAACTGGTACAGCAGCCGCCCCGACTATGTGGACCGCATGACCGAGCGAGGCAGCCGTTATCTTTTCCACATCATCGAAGAGGTGAACAAGCGCGACATGCCGGCCGAGCTGGCCCTCCTGCCCTTCATCGAGAGCGCCTTCAACCCGCAAGCCCTGTCCAGCGCCAAGGCCTCGGGCATGTGGCAGTTCATGCCGGTGACGGGCAAGGATTTCGCGCTCAAGCAAAACATCTTCCGTGATGACAGACGCGATGTGCTGGCCTCCACCCGCGCCGCGCTGGACTATCTGGGCCGCCTGCACAAGCGCTTCGGCGACTGGCATCTGGCGCTGGCCGCCTACAACTGGGGCCAGGGCAATGTGCAGCGCGCCATCGACCGCAATCTCAAGGCCGGCTTGGCCACCGACTACGAGAGCCTGCGCATGCCCGATGAGACGCGCTACTACGTCCCCAAGCTGCAGGCCGTCAAGAACATCGTGCTGGCGCCCGAGAAGTTCAATCTCCGCCTGCCGCCGGTGGCCAACCACCCCTATTTCCTCAGCGTCAATATCGACCGCGATATGGATGTGGCCGTGGCCGCCCGTCTGGCCGGCCTGAGCGTGGATGAGTTCAAGCAGTTCAACCCGCAGATGAACAAGCCGGTGATGCTGGCGGCCAAGACCACCCAGGTGCTGCTGCCTTACGACAACGCCAGCGCCTTCGCCCTCAATCTGGCCGCCCACCGCGGCCCGCTGGCCAGTTGGACGGCCTGGGTGGTGCCGCGCACCATGAAGTCCGCTGAAGCGGCCCGTCAGGTCGGCATGCCCGAGGCGCAGTTGCTGGACATCAACAAGATCCCGCCGCGCATGCTGGTCAAGCAGGGCTCGACCCTGCTGGTCTCACGCACATCGCACCGGGATGACGATGTCTCCGAACACCTGGCCGACAACGCCAGCCTCGCCTTCGCCCCCGATGTGCCGCCGCTGCGCCGGCAAAGCGTCAAGGCCGGCAAGGGCGACACGGTGGCCGCCATCGCCGCCCGCTACCGCGTCAGCGCGGCCCAAGTGGCGCAGTGGAACAAGGTGGGCGCCTCGGCCCGCTTCAAGCCCGGCCAGATGGTGGTGGTCTACACGCCGGTCTCGGCAAAAGCCAGCACGCGCAGCGCGCAAGCTCCGCAGCGAAGCAAGGCCCAGGCCAAGGGCCGGACGGTGCAAACGGCGCAGAGCGGCCGCACGGCCAGACCGGCCAAGAACAGCCGTCCGGCCAAGGCCCATTCGAATGGCCGTCAGGTCACCGCATCGGCCCAAGGCAACGGGGAATCCCGTCAGCGTTGATTGGGCAGTTCAGTGGGCGCTGAAGAACAGCGCCACGCTGCAGCCCAAGCCGATGAACCAGACCAGGGAACGCAGGCTGGGTTTGTCGGCCACATAGAGCCAGATATAGACGGCACGCGCCGCCAGAAAACCCAGGGCCAGTGCGTCTACCGTGGCCTGCGGCGCCTTGAGCTGATGCGCCACCAGCACGCCCGCGATGAAGAGCGGCAAGGCCTCGAAGCTATTCGCCTGAGCCGCATTCGCCCGTGCCTGCCAGCCGCTTTGCCGAGCCAGCCAGGCGCGAGGGTCGTGATTGTCGTAGCCGCCCTCGCGGCGCGAGCGACCGAAGCCACCTGACTTGGCCAGGCCCGCACACACAATGGGCAGCAGGCAGGCGACGATGATGCTGGAGTAGGCGATGTTCATCGGAAAAGTCCTCGCGGGTTTGAAGAAATTCAGCGCCTGTCCACCAGGGCATGGGCAATGGTGCCCAGATCCACATACTCCAGCTCGCTGCCCACCGGCACGCCGCGCGCCAAACGGGTGACGCGGATGCCGCGCGAGCGCAAGGCCTCGGCCAGCACATGGGCCGTGGCCTCGCCCTCGGCGGTGAAGCTGGTGGCCAGAATGACCTCCTCCACCGCGGTTTCTGCGGCCCGCTGCAAAAGCTCGGTCGCGCCGATCTGGCGCACGCCCACGCCGTCCAGCGGGCTGATGCGACCCAGCAGTACGAAGTAATAGCCTTTGTAGGAGTTGCTGCGCTCCAGCGCCGCCTGGTCGGCCGGCGACTCCACCACGCAGAGCAGGCGGGCATCCCGCGCCGGGTCGGCACAGATGCCGCACAACGGGGTTTCACTGAAGGTGTGGCAGCGCTGGCAGTGGCCGATTTGCTCGGCCGCCGCCTGCAAGGCCAGGGCCAGACTGCGCGCGCCCTCGCGGTCGTGCTGCAGCAGGTGGTAGGCCATGCGCTGGGCCGACTTCTGGCCCACGCCGGGCAGGCGCTTGAGCGCCTCGATCAATTGCTCAAGAACGCTCATAACTCCCAATACCCGCCAAATCGTGGCGCCAGCCAAACGCAGCCCAGCAGAGGCCGTGGATCCGGCTCCGCCGGGCCACCGGGCTCGCCCCCTTGAGGGGGTGGCGCGCAGCGCCGCGGGGGTGGGCCATCAGAACGGGAACTTCATGCCGGGAGGCATGGGCATGCCGGCGGTCAGCTTGCCCATCTTCTGCGCGCTGACCTCTTCGGCCCGGCGCACCGCGTCGTTGAAGGCGGCGGCCACCAGGTCTTCCAGCATGTCCTTGTCGTCCGCCAGCAGGCTGGGGTCGATGGTGACGCGCTTGACGTCGTTCTTGCAGGTCATCAAGACCTTGACCAGGCCGGCGCCGGACTGGCCCTCCACCTCCACATGCGCCAGTTCTTCCTGCGCCTTCTTCAGATTGTCTTGCATGGCCTGGGCTTGTTTCATCAAGCCGGCGAGTTGACCCTTCATCATTTTCACTACTCCTTTGAATTCAATGGGATTTGATTGAGCCCGGCACGATGCGGGCCGTCTTGAACTGCGCCATCAAGGCCTGGGCCAGCGGGTCGCGGATGACGATCTGCTCCACCTCGCGCTGGCGAGCCTGCGTCAGCGCAGCATCGCGCAGCGCCGGCGAATCATGGGCCACGCCGGCCTCCAGCTCGATCCGCACCTTGCGCTGCATGGCCGCTTCCAGCGCGGCCTGCAGCTTGTCCTGCAAAACCGGCTGGCGCAGCGATTCTCGCTCCACCCGCAGGCGCCAGATCACCGTGTCGCCGTCATCCTCACGGCCCACGCATTGCGAGCGCACGGCCAGTTCACGCGTTAGCGCGGCCAGACCCATGGGGCGGATCTGCTCGGCCCAGAGTTCGCCCAGGGGCGTGGGCTGCAGGGGCACATCCTCGCCTGCGGTGGACTGGTAGGCCCGACGCACGGCCGCGTCGCGCGGGGCGCGCACGGCCGCGGCATTGCTGCCTTGGCCTTCATCAAAATCTTCTTCTGCAGCTTGCGGGCCCGCAAACGCCCCAGCCTCTTCCTCCCCCATCGGCGCATCCAACCAGGGCGGCGGCTCATCTTGGCCAGCGCCGTCCTCGGGTTCGGGCTCGGCCTTGTGTACGACGGCGCGCGGACGCAGGCGGGCGCTATGCCCACCGCCGTTTTCCGCCAAGGGCCGGCGCAGGCCAGCCGCTGGCGAGGCACTGGCGTCCACACTGGGCGCAGCAGGCGCCAGCGGCTGAGCGGGCTCCGCCACCACGGGAGGCCCGGCAGGCGATGGTGCCGTGCATACGGCAGCCGGCACTGGTGACTCGGCCGGGGCCGGGGCCAGCTCAGCTGCCGGCTCGGGCGAGGCCTGAGGCGCAGCCGGAGGTTCTTCGGGCGGCGCCTCTTCGACGGCCGCCGCGGGGGCCGCGGCCTGCACGGTCACGGCCGGCCGGGCCGCTTGCGAGGAGGCATGATTCTGTTGCAATACGGCAGACCCATGCTGCGAAGTGGCGATCGGGCTGCGCTGCGGCATGGCGACCGGCGCCGCAGCCGCCGCCTGCGGGCCGCGCGAAACACGGGCCGGCGCGGCCATGGCCGCCCCCTCGGCGCGCCCCGCGCCTTGCGGTCTGAAGCTGAGCATGCGCAGCAAGACCATCAGCAGGCCGGCGTATTCGTCCGGCGCCAGGGCCAGCTCCTGCCGGCCATGCAAGGCCATGCTGTACATCAGCTGAATCTCGTCGGCAGGCAGCAAGGCAGACAGGCGCTGGGCTTCGGCCGTGTCGGGATCGGTTTCATCCAGGGCAGCGGGCGCCACCTGGGCCACGGCCATCTGCTGCAGCAGGCCGGCCAGGTCCTCCAGCGTGCCGGCGGCCGACAGGCCCAGGCCGCGCAAGGTATCGGCCTGCGCCACAACGGCCACGCCGCTGGCCGCGATCAAGGCGTCCAGGATGGCGACCACATGGCCGCGATCCACCGTACCCAGCATCTGGCGCACGCCGTCCTCCACCAAAGAACCCGCACCGAAAGCGATGGCCTGGTCGGTGAGCGACAAGGCGTCCCGCATGGAGCCGCGCGCCGCGCGCGAGAGCAGGCGCAAAGCACCCGCATCGGCGGCCACGTTCTCGGCCTGCAGGACCTGGCTCAGATGGCTCAGCACGGTTTGCGGCGCCATCGGCCGCAGATTGAACTGCAGGCAGCGCGACAGCACGGTGACCGGCACCTTCTGCGGGTCGGTGGTGGCCAGCACGAATTTGAGGTAGTCCGGCGGCTCCTCCAACGTCTTCAACATGGCGTTGAAGGCGGTGTTGGAGAGCATATGGACTTCGTCGATCATATAGACCTTGAAGCGGCCCATCACCGGCTTGTAGACCGCCTGGTCCAGCAGCTGGGAGATCTCCTCCACGCCGCGGTTGGAGGCGGCATCCAGCTCCACATAATCGACGAAACGGCCCGCATCGATGTCGCGGCAGGCCTCGCAGACACCGCAGGGCTTGGCAGTAATGCCGCCCTGGCCATCGGGGCCGGTGCAGTTGAGGCTTTTGGCCAGGATGCGCGAGACCGTGGTCTTGCCCACGCCGCGGGTGCCGGTGAACAGATAGGCATGGTGCAGGCGCTGCTGCGTCAGTGCATTGGCCAAGGCCTGCACCACATGCTCCTGGCCCACCAGCTCTTCAAAGCTGTGGGGGCGGTACTTTCGCGCGAGAACCTGGTAACTCATGGGGGAGGATTCTAAGGCGGCGCACCGCCACTCCCGGGGGGCGGCGCAGCGGGTTCCGACAAGCTGCGCCGCGCAAGCCCAGACCTGACCGATAATCGCGCCCCATGAGCACGCATGCCCCCTCCTCTCCCGACACCCTCAGCTACGAACAAGCCGGGGTCAACTACGACCTGATCGACCCCCTGAAGATCAGCGCCCAGCGCGCGGCCGCCGCCACCGGCGCCCATCTGGCCGGCCATGGCTTCAGCGAGGTGCTGGCCTCGCGCGGCGAATCGGCCTATGTGGTCGACGTCGGACCCTTCTACATCGCCTCCATCGTCGAGTGCCTGGGCACCAAGACCCTGGTGGCCGACGAAATGCGCCAGCTGACCGGCAAGAGCTATTACGACGGCATCGCGCAAGACACCATCGCCATGGCCATCAATGACCTGATCACCGTGGGCGCCACGCCCCTGGTCGTGCAGGCTTACTGGGCGGCCGGCGGCTCCGACTGGTTCGGCGACAAGCAGCGCGCGCAAAGCCTGGTCGAAGGCTGGAAGCGTGCCTGCGACACCTGCCAGGTCGCCTGGGGCGGCGGCGAAACCCCCGCCCTGGCCGGCATCGTCGAGAGCGGCCGCATCGACCTGGCCGCCTCCTGCACCGGCCTGATCAATCCGAAAGAGCGCCTCTCGGTCGGCGACAAGCTGGCTGCCGGCGACGCCATCGTGCTGCTGGCCTCCAGCGGCATCCATGCCAACGGCCTGTCGCTGGCGCGCAAGCTGGTCGAGCGCCTGCCCCAGGGCTATCTGACCGAGATCGAAGCAGGCCTGACCTACGGCGAGGCCTTGCTGGCCCCGACCGTGCTGTACTCGCCGGTCACCGAAGCCCTGTTCAAGGCCGGCATCCAGCCGCATTACTGCGCCAATATCACCGGCCACGGCTGGCGCAAGCTGCTGCGCCACCCGGGCAAATTTACCTATCGCATCCACACCGTGCCGCCCGTGACAAAGGTGCTCAAGTTCATGCAAGAGCATGCCAAGCAGGACGACCGCGAGGCCTACTCCACGCTGAATATGGGCGCGGGCTTTGCGATCTTCGTGCCGGCGGCGGACGCTGCCCGCTGCGTCGAGGTGGCCAAGGCCTGCGGCATCGAGGCCTGGGTCGCGGGCCAGTTGGAAGAAGGCGAGAAGCAATTGCTGATCGAGCCGCTGAACATCCGCTTCAGCGACGATGATCTGCAACTGCGCTGACCCTCCTCCGCACATTTTTCGCAGCACAAAGGCCTCTTTCGAGGCCTTTTTTCATGGGCGAAGCCCAGAGCCCTCCCGGGCATCGCTTACAATGCGCCTCGACGGGCCTCCTCGCATGGAAGCGCGGCCAACCGGGTCAGATGGGGAACCAAGCAGCCCTAACCGTTGTGACCAGTGCCGGGGCAAGGCTCGTCAACCCCCCATCTCGCCTGAGGCCGTCTACGGCCGTTTCATTGCAGCGCAGCGCGCCGAACTCGTCGTTCCACCGCGCTGCCGCTCCAGGCAAAAATCCCCCAAGAAGTTCCAAGCAGTGCCCTGAGCATCGGCGCCGCGCGCACGCGTCTCGAGGAAGCTAACGTCCAATTGCCTGAACCCGTACCACGGCCGCGCCGCGCCGCCGGACAATTCGCCGCAGCGCCCCTCAGGTGTCGGTATTCCCGGACAAATGCCGCCGGAGTAACGCCCTAGTGGGCGCAATTGCGGCACACTCGCTGCTAGTCAAGGTTGGATGGCCTTGTTGAACTCATTCACGCGGGAAACCCAACACCGGCATGAGGCTCACGAGATCCAAGTTCTCTTACAACGTCTGGATTACGGCGGCGCTGATTTTGCTGCTGGGCCTGGCGTTCGCGATCTACGGCATGCTGGAAAAGCAGGTGGACAGCACCTTCGAAGCCCGCCACCGCTCGATCCTGCTGGCCAACGAGCTGCGCCAGTCCTCGGACGACCTGACCCGCATGGTCAGGACCTATGTGCTGACGCGGGACAAGCGCTACAAAGAGCATTACCAGGCCTTGCTGGACATACGCGACGGCAGACGGGGCCGGCCGGTCGAATACCCAGGCATCTACTGGGATCTGGTGGACACGAATCCGGAACGACTTTCGAGCACGCCCGGCCCCGCCACCCCGCTGCTGGACCTGATGCGCGATGCCGGCTTCACCGAGGCCGAGCTCAAGAAGCTGGCCGAGGCCAAGGCCAACTCCGACGGCCTGACCCGGGCCGAGTTCAACGCCATGCAGTGGATAGAGGCGCAAGGGCCCGATGCCGCCCGGCTGCACGAACAGGCCCAGCAAGTCCTGTTTGACGAGGACTACCACCGGGCCAAGGCCGCCATCATGGCGCCTATCGCCGAGTTTGACCGGATGGTGAGCGAGCGCACCCTGGCCGCCGTCCGCGAGGCCCAGCGCAAGGCGCTGCTGGTGCGCATCCTCTGCGCCCTGCTGGGCCTGGGCCTGATGGCCATGCTGATGCGCACGCACAAGACCTTGAAGACCACTCTTGGCGACTCGGTCGATGTGGTCTCCGAGCACATCCATCGCCTGGGCCGGCTGGATTTTTCCAGGACCATCATGGTCGGAGCCCAGCAGCAGGAGAGCGTGCTCGGCTGGCTGGCCCAGACCCAGGCCAAGCTGCGCGAGAACGAGCGGGAGCGCCAGCAATACGCCAGCGCCCAGCAAGACCGCGAGGACTTGATCAACCACATCATCGAATCCAGCCCGCTGAGCTTCATGCTGTCGGACCGCAGCGGCCGCGTCTTGATGGTCAACCAGGCTTACTACCAGTATTTCGGCGTGAACAAGGCCGAGCTGGGCAGCCTGATGGCGCAGGAGTTCTATGTCGACAAGCAGCAGCGCCAGATCCTGCTCGACACCCTCAGGCGGGACGGCGTCGTCGTCAATGCCGAGGTGCATTTCAGGCGCCGCGACGGCGGCGATTTCTGGGTCTACCTGAGCTTGTCGGCCCTGCAGCAGGCGGGCAAGGACTTGATGTGCGGCTGGTGCGTGGACATCACCGACCACAAGCTGGCGCAAGAGAATCTGCAACGCGCCAAGGAACTGGCCGACGAGGCCGCGCAGTCCAAGAGTTTGTTCCTGGCCAATATGAGCCATGAAATCCGCACGCCGATGAATGCCGTCATCGGCCTGTCCGAGCTGATGAGCCGCACCGAGTTGAACCCGCGGCAGCGCGACTACCTCGACAAGATCAAGCATTCCGGCCAGCACCTGCTGGGCATACTGAACGACATCCTGGACTTTTCCAAGGTCGAATCCGGCATGCTGGTGGCCGAGCAGCTCAGCTTCGAGCTTGAGACCGTGATGCAGAACCTGGCCAATCTGATCTCGCAAAAAGCGCAGGACAAGGGCCTGGAGCTGATCTTCCACATCGCCACCGACGTGCCGCCCCGCCTGCGCGGCGACCCCCTGCGCCTGGGCCAGATCCTGATCAACTACGCCAATAACGCGATCAAGTTCACCGAACACGGGGAGATCAATATCTCGGTCACGGTGCAGCAGCCCGCCAGCGGCCCGGCAGATCCCATCACCCTGCGCTTCGAGGTGCGCGACACCGGCGTGGGCCTCAGCCCCGAGCAGATGAGCCGCCTGTTCCAGAGCTTTTCCCAGGCCGACAGCTCCACCACCCGCAAATACGGCGGCACCGGCCTGGGCCTGGCCATCAGCAAGCGCCTGGCCGAGCTGATGGGCGGCCAGGCCGGTGTGCACAGCGCGCCCGATATGGGTGCCACCTTCTGGTTCAGCGCCCAACTCGGGGTGGAGGCGGCCGTGGACAGCCCCGCCCAGGCGCCCGCCCGCCTGGAGGCTTGCCGCGCCCTGGTGGTGGACGACAACAGCAATGCCGCCGAGGTGTTGCAGCAAATGCTGGAGGACCTCGGCCTGCGGGTCGCAAGCTGCCCCTCCGGCAAGGCCGCCCTGCTGGCCCTGGATCAGGCCGCGCAGGAGCAGATACCGTTCGAGCTGGTGCTGCTGGACTGGCAGATGCCCGAGATGGACGGCATCCAGACTGCCACCCGGATTCGCGAGCGCAACTACGCCAGACCGCCGCTGCAAATCATGGTCACCGCCCATGGCCGGGAAGATGTCTACGAGCAGGCGCGCGCCGCGGGCATTGGCGAGGTGCTGCACAAGCCGGTCACACCGACCATGCTGCTGGCCACCTTGAATCGCCTGCTCAGCCCCAGCAGCCGGCTGCCGGCCGGCCCACCGGGCGCCAACGAGGCCGAGGCGGCCTTGCAGCGTCTGCTCGCCCCCTTGCGAGGCGCCCGGCTCTTGCTGGTGGAAGACAATGAACTCAATCAGCAAGTCGCCTCCGAATTGCTGGAGGATGCCGGCTTCGTCGTCGAGATTGCCGGGGACGGATGCCAAGCCCTGGAGAGCTTGGGCAAGCAGCGCTACGACCTGGTCTTGATGGATATGCAGATGCCGGTGATGGACGGCGTTACGGCGACGCGCGAAATCCGCCGCCTGGGCCAGCACCCGCATCTCCCCATCCTGGCCATGACGGCCAATGCCATGCAGGCCGACCGGGACCGCTGCCTGGATGCCGGCATGAATGACTTCCTCAGCAAACCGATTGAACCCAGCGAGCTATGGAGCGCGCTGGCACGCTGGATCCAACCCCGCGGCGAGCTCGGCCAGCCACGCGCGAGCCTGCCGCGCAATGTCTTCGACGCCGGCGGCCTGGTGCGCGCCGAGCCTAGGGGCCAAGCCGAGCTGCCCTCGCACATCGACGGCATCGACCTGAGCCTGGGCCTGCGCCGGCTGAATGGCAAGACCAGCCTCTACCTGGAGCTGCTGCAAAAATTCATGCAGTCGCGCCGGCAGGCCCTGCTGGAGCTGCGCCAGCTGCTGCGGCAAGGCAATCGCGAGGACGCCGAGAGGCTCAGCCACACCTTGAAGGGGCTGGCCGGCAATATCGGCGCCACCGATCTGCAAACAGCCATGGCCGCGGTCGAGGCCGCCCTGCGCCAGGACAGCCCAGGCAGTGAGTTAGGCCCGCTCCTGGAGCTGGCCGAATTGCAGCATGAACGCGTGATTGCCGGCATCAGCCAGGCCCTGCCGCCGAACGCCCCGCCTGCGCAGCGGCAGGCCGCAAGCCCTGGGGCCGACCCGCCAGCCTCGGCCCAATTGATGCAGGCAGCCGCGCACCAGATGGCGGAGGCGCTGGCGCAGGACAGCACCGAGGCCTTGGACATCTTCAGCCAGCATCAAGCCAGCCTGCAGGCCTTGCTGGGAGGCCGGCTGCAGGCCTTCCAGGCCGCCTTGGGCGAATTCAATTTCGGCCAGGCCCTGGCCCTGCTCAACCAAGCCCGCGCCGATTCCGGCAAGATGTGAAACACGCGCCTGCTGTGCGCCGCCCCTGGTCCGCGCTTAGCGTCGGAGCAAGGCCTGGAAAGAACGGTGCCCAGCAAAGAATGACAAGAATCGCCCTGAGAGAATTGCCCATGACCCCTGCCAGTGAAGCCCCAGCGAAGCCCGTCATCCTGTTGGTGGACGACGCCCCGGAGAATCTCTTTTTGATCAGCT
This sequence comes from Roseateles oligotrophus, assembly GCF_014204525.1. Classification (GTDB taxonomy): domain Bacteria; phylum Pseudomonadota; class Gammaproteobacteria; order Burkholderiales; family Burkholderiaceae_C; genus Paucibacter_A; species Paucibacter_A oligotrophus_A. Next base: position 201,378 of record NZ_JACHLP010000004.1, on the reverse strand, counting down.
CCCTGCTGAAAGACAGCTACCGGGTCAAGGCCGCCACCAGCGGCAGCCGCGCGCTGGAGATCCTGGGCAATAGCCCGGAGGTGGGCCTGATCCTGCTGGACGTGATGATGCCGGTCATGGACGGCTACCAGGTCCTGCAGGCGATCAAGAGCAACCCGCTGACCCGCGACATCCCGGTGATCTTTCTCACCGCCCTGGGCGAGGGCTCGGACACCGCCCACGGCCTGGGCCTGGGCGCGAGCGACTACCTGTCCAAACCCGTGGACGCCCCGCTGCTGCTGCAAAGAGTCGGCCAGCATCTGCCGGCCCAGCCTGGCGGCCGCTGAGCAAGGGCAGTTTGTCCGCTGCGGCCATCGATTCGTCCACCCCGATCATTTCCAGGCCGCGGCGGCCCCGCGATAGTGGGCTTTGTCAGGCTCCCCCCGGGAGTGCCAAGCACACCACGCCATGAAACTGCCCCCCGCCCTGCTCCGCCACACATTCGCCCCCACGCTGCGCATATTGCGCGGCGTGCTCGAACATGCCGAGCCGGAGCAGCTGCGCGCCTGGGCCGCACGCACGGATGAGGCCTTGGGCATGGACCTGAGCGGCCTGCGCCAGCGCGAGCTGGCCCTGCCGCACTGCAGGGCGCGCTGGTTCGAGATCGAGGCTGCGCGCGCGGAGCGCGTCCTGCTCTATCTGCATGGCGGCGCCTTCATCACCGAAACGCCAGGTCTGCACGGCGGCCTGCTGGCCTGGCTGTGCCAGGCCACGCAATGCCAGGGCTTGATGCCCAGCTACCGGCTGGCGCCCGAGCACCGCTTCCCGGCCGCGCCCGACGATTGCCTGGACGCCTACCGCTGGCTGCTGGCCCAGGGCTACCAGGGCCGCAACATCGTGCTGGCCGGCGACTCGGCCGGCGGCAATCTGGCCCTCGGCCTGCTGCCACGGCTGCGCGATGCCGGCCTGTCCCTGCCGCTGTGCGTGATCGCTCTCTCGCCGCTGACCGACTGCACGCTCAGCGGCGGCTCCATCACCCGCAACAACGGCCTGGACCCCATGTTCAACACCCAGGCCATGCACCGCCTGGCCCCCGTCTACCTGCCCGACGAAGCAGCCCGCCGCGACCCGCTGGCCTCGCCCCTGCTGGCCGAGCTGCAGGGCTTGCCGCCCCTGCTGCTGCAGGTGGGCAGCTCGGAGCTGCTGCTCGATGATTCGCTGCGCTTCGCCGTGAAATACCCCGGCGCCCAGCTGCAGGTCTGGCACGACATGCCGCATGTGTTTCCGCTCTACCACTTCCTGCCCGAGGCGCTGCAAGCGCGGCAGCAGATGGCCGATTTCGTCAACGCCCAGTTCGCCAGCGCCGGGCGCGACGCCGCCCGGGAATCGACCCCGGGAACAGCCCCGGAGCCGGCCCCGCTGCCGCCACCGCCCGCCCAGCGCCCGGCGCCCTTGCCGGGCTGGGCGGGGCTGCTGCTGGCCGCGGCCGCCGCGCTAGCAGCGATCAGCTGCTTGCACTGGGCGGCCTGAGCGCCCCACCCGCTCAGGACTTGCGCTTGAGCATGAAGTTAAGCATCTTGCCGGCCGAGCCGCTATAGGGCGGCATCAGCATATCGAGCGAGCGCCAGGGGCTTTGCTTGAACACCGGGCGCAGCTTGGAGAAGGTCAGAAAACCCTCCAGGCCGTGGTAATGCCCCATGCCGCTGTGGCCGGTGCCGCCGAAGGGCAGCGAGTGCAGGCCGCCCTGCAGCACCGACTCATTGATGCCCACGCCGCCCGAGATGGTGTTGTTCAGGTAGTAGTCCTGCAAGGCCTTGTCATCGCTGTAGACGTAGAGGGCCAGCGGGCGGTGGCGGTCGCCGATGTACTCGACCACCTCCTCCTTGCTTGAGTAAGTCATGATAGGCAGCAGCGGGCCGAAGATCTCGCGCTGCATGATCTCCATGGACTCGGTGACGCCCAGCACGGCATGGGGCGGGAAGATGCGGCGTGCCGGGTCACCGCTCTGGCCCACGCAGAGATTGATGGCCGTCGCGCCGCGCGCCAGGGCATCGGCCAGCGTGGCCTGGATGCGATCGTACTGGCGCTGGTCGATGATGGCGGTGTAGTCGCCATTGAGGATGTCGGGATAGCGCTTGCCGGCGATGAGCTGGGCCTCGTGGATGAATTCGTCGATCCGGCCCTCGGGCAGCATCAGGTAATCGACATTGGTGCAGATCTGGCCGGCATTGAACATCTTGGCCCACATGATGCGCTCGGCCGCCTTCTTCATCGAGTAGTCGGGCCCGACGATGCAGGGTGACTTGCCGCCCAGCTCCAGCGTCACCGGCGTGAGGTTGCGGGCCGCATTGGCCATCACCGCCTTGCCGGTGGCCGGCGAGCCGGTGAAGAACAGGTGGTCGAAGGGCAGTTGGGTGAAGGCCGGCCCACGGCCGCCGCCGTCCTCGAAAAAGGCCAGCTTGTCCTCCGGGAAGTAGCGCGCCGCCAACTGCTTGAGCAGGCGGGCCAGGGTGCCGGAGTTCTCGCTCATCTTGACCATCACGCGGTTGCCGGCGGCAAAGGCACAGATCATGGGCTGGAAGGCCATGGCGATGGGGAAGTTCCAGGGCACGACGATGCCGACCACGCCGACCGGCTGCGGGAAGGTCCAGGCCTTGGCCAGCGGGTACTGGGTTAGGTCCACGCTGCGCTTGCTGGGCTTCATCCAGCCGCGCAGATGCTTGATCGCGTCCAGCGCCGCGTCCTGCGCGCCCAGCAGCTCGGCCAGCTTGGTCTCGAAGCTGGCGCGGCCGCCGTAGTCTTGGCTGACGGCCGAAATCAGCGCATCGTGGTTCTCGGCAATCAGCCGGTGCAGCTGGCGCAAGTCCTGGCGCCGCTCCTCATAGCTGGGGTTGCGCTTGCTGCGGTAGGCACGCTGTTGCCGCTCGTAGGTGGATTTGAATTCCGCGGGCATGTCCGGCACATCGGGGGTCACAAGCATATTCATGAGGTCTACCTCTCTGTTTCAAAAATTCAGGCATCCGGCCACGCGGCAGGCGCGGGTGCACGGCGGGCCCGTTTGGCCGGCGCCGGAGCCCGGGGTTTGGCGGCTGGCTTGCGCGGAACCGGCAGGCTCAGCGGCATCTGCTCCAGCTCGAGAAAGGCCTCGTCCAGATAGTCCAGCATGCGCTGCAGATGGGGCACGGCCTTGCGGCAGGCCACAAAGCCGAAAGACAGCTCGTCCCGATAGCTGGTGACGGTGATATTCATGGCCTGGTAGTCCACCGGGATGGACAGGGGGTAGCACTCGTCCAGGCGGGCGCCGTCGAGGTACTGCTGCTCGCGCGGGCCTGGCACATTGGAGATCACCAGATTGAAGCTCGGGCGCTGGGCGGCACGACCGCTGAGCACATCGATCCCCAAGGGCATCAGCAGGGTCGCGGCATAGGCCAGCTTGGCGCTGCGGCCCAGCGAGCGCAAACGTTCCTTGCCGGCCGTGGTGGAGGCCTTGATGCGGCGCAGCCGTTCGGCCACATCGGCCTCCTCGGTGGCCAGGTCGGCCAGAATCATGCCCACCTGGTTGCCGCCCGCGCTGCCCTCGGCGTGCAGGGACACCGGCACCATGGCCACCAGCGGCTTGTCCGGCAAGGCGTTCTGCGCGGTCAGATAACGCCGCAACACAGCGGCACTAAGAGCCAGGGTCACATCGTTGATGGTGAGCCCACCCGCCTGGCCGATGGCGCGAAAGCGCGCCATCGCGTAGCGCTGCGCGACGACGCGGCGTGCCCCCGTGACCTTGACGTTGAACAGCGTGGGCGGCGCCTGCAAGGGATGGACCCTGGCCTCGCCCCGCGCCGGCTTGCGCAGCAGGTCCACCAGGCCGCTGCGCAGGCCGGGCAGCAGCTCGCTGCCGATCTGCCAGACCTGGCGCAGGCGCGCGGACCAGTCCACGGCGGCATCGGCAGCACCCGCCACCACCGCCCCCATTCCATGCGCCTGGGCCCAGGGCGGCGGCTTGCGCTGCGCGGGATCGGTGGCGAAGGACTCGCTGATCAGCCGGATCGCGCTGACGCCGTCCACCAGCGCATGGTGGAGCTTGAAGTAGAGCGCGAAGCGGCCATCGGCCAGGCCCTCGATCAGGTAGACCTCCCACAGCGGCCGGCTGCGGTCCAGCAGGGTGCCGTGCAGGCGCGACACCAGGGCCAGCAGCTCCCGGATGCGGCCCGGCTCGGGCAGCGCCAGATGGCGCAGGTGGTAATCGACATCGAAGGCCTCATCGGTCTGCCAGGCCCAGCCGCTCATATGACCCTCCGGGTGCAGATTGAAGGGCGGCTCGGCCTGCAGATGACCGCGCCAGCGCTCGTAGAGCCGCTTCACATGGTCCGCAGCACTGCCGGGTGGCGGGCTGAAGATGTAAAGCCCGGCCACATGCATGGGCAGGCGGCGCCGCTCCAGCAGCAGGAAGGCGGCGTCCATCGGGGTCAGTTTCTTCGCCATGGCGATGCGCTCGGATCAAGTCTCTCAAACTGCCGCTGCACGCTTGCTGCGTGGGCTGGCGGGCGACGGGCGGCGCGTCTTGCCGGGGAAGGCGGCCGGCGTCTCAACGGCGGCCGGCTTGGCCGCGCGCTTGGGGGCACGCTTGGGAGCACGCACGGCGGGGGCGGCCGCGGCGCTCTTGCGCGCAGGCTTGGGCGCAGGCCGCGCGCAGGCCGCGGCTTCCGCTGTGGCGGCCGCCAGCAGGCCCTGGAAACTGCTTTCGATGGCTTGGCGGAAGGCTTCCGGGTCGGGCAGCATCTTGCGGTCGGCCACCAGGCAGACCCACAGCACGCCGTTGTAGCTGAAGCCGGTGACGCTCAAGCCCATGCCGTTGAGCAGCATATTGATGGGCATGAAGGCCAGCAGCTGGGCGCCGGCCATGTACAGCGGCACGCTGGGGCCGCGCACATTGCTGACGGTGAGGTTGAGCTTGGGGATGATGAGGTTCTTCAGCGCCAGCTGGGCCGCCGCGCCGGGCAGCACGTCGAACAAGCGGCCGGCCAGGTCCTTGCCCAGCAACTCCATCTGCTGCTTGGCCACCCCGGCTGCGGCGTGGATCTTGCGCAGCCGCTGGCCATCGTCGTCCAGACCGGTGAACAGGGGCAGGACGGCCGTGCCGATCTGCACGCCGGCGTCGGCGTTCTTGACCTCGCCGCGCGTGGACACCGGCATCTGCGCATTCAGCGTCTCCTCGGGCAGCTCGCCCTTGCCCTTCAGGTAACGATGCAGGGCCCCGCCACACACGGCCATGAAGACATCGTTGACCGTGCTGCCGGGGCAGAGCTTGCGGATGGCCTGGATCTCGTCCAGCGGCAGCTTGAGCATCTCCACCACGCGGTGCGGCGACAGCGCCTCGTTGAAGCGGGTCTTGGGGGCTTTCCTGGGGTTCAGCTCCGCCTGCTCGGGCTCGACGCCGCTGCGCCAGGCCTCCAGCTGCTTCTTGCCCAAGCCCAGGGCCACGGGGGCCAGCTCGCGCACCAGCTTGGAGGCCAGCACCATGCGATTGAAGTTGTTGCCGACGGCGCGCGACAGCAGCTCCACCGCCGTCGGGTCCCGGTCGACCACGGTCACCGAGGCCTCGTCGCCGGACGCGGCCTTCAGCGTGGGGGCCGGCGAATGCAGGGCGCCGATCAGCGCGGCGCCGGCCTCGCCGTCGATAGCGGCGTGGTGGAACTTGGTATACATGGCGAAGGCACCCGGCGGCACGCCGGCAATATTGTCCAGGCCCTCGATGACATAGGCCTCCCAGGCCGGGCGCGACAGGTCCAGCGGGCGGGCGTGGATGCGCGCGATCTGTATGCACAGCTGGCGCCAGTCGCCCGGGTAGGGCAAGGCGATGTGGCGGATGTGGTATTCGATGTCGATGCCCGCATCGTCCACCCAGTGCGGCCGGTCCACATCCATGGGCACGCGCACCAGGCGGCGCTTGAAGATCTTGCTGACGTTCAGGCGCGCTTCGTAGAACTTCAGAATGTCCTTGAAACGCACCGCGCCGCCCGGCGCCGTGGCCGGGTCGTAGATGGCCAGGCCGGCCACATGGGCGGTCTGATTGCCCTTCTCCATCGCCAGGAACAGATTGTCGGTACCGTTGAGTTGCTTCATGGTCTCCTCCAGTTCAGGATGGGCCGGCTCAGGTGCCGGCAAGAATGAGCGCTGCGCACTTCTCGGAGATCATCACCGTCGGCGCCGTGGTATTGCCGCCGACGATGGTGGGCATCACCGAAGCGTCGGACACCCGCAGGCCCTGCAGACCCCGAACCCTGAGGCTGCGCGCATCGACCACGGCCTTGTCGTCGGTGCCCATGCGGCAGGTGCCCACCGGGTGGTAATTGGTGTCGGCGCGATCGCGGATCACGGCCTCCCAGTCGGCGTCGCTGCGGCAGTGGGCGGTGAACAAGTCCTGCTTGATGCGCGGCGCCAATTGGCGCGAGGCCTTGACGATGCGGTTCATGCGCTTGGCGCCTTCCACCATTTCGCGCACGTCCTCGGGGTGGTCGAAGAAGTTGGGATCGATGAGGGGGGCGTCCTGCCAGCGTGCGCTCCTGAGCTTGACGCTGCCGCGGCTCTTGGGGCGCAGGCACAGGATGTGGCAGGACAGGCCGTGGCGCGGCTCCAGCTTGCGCGCATGGTCCACCGCCAGGCCCACCACGAATTCGTACTGCACCTCGGGCCGCGGGCTTTGCGGGCCCAGCCGCATAAAGCCGTTGACCTCGGCGAAGTTGGAGGTGAACATGCCGCGCCGCTCGCGCTGGTAGCGCCGCCACTGGCCCAGCATGCCGAACAAGCCCTTGGGCGACATGCCCAGCAGCTGGGTGTCGGGGATGTGGTAGCCGAGAATGAAGTCCGGGTGGTCGGACAGCTGGTAGCCCAGCTCCGGCAGGTCATGCACGATGGGGATGCCCAGCGGCTGCAGATCGGCCGCCCGGCCCACACCCGAGAGCTGCAGCAGCTGCGGCGTCTGCAGCGCCCCGGCCGCCAGGATGACCTCCTTGCCAGCGCGGATGATGCGGGTCTTGCCCTCCTGCACCACCTCGACACCGACGGCCCGCTTGCCCTCGAACACGATGCGCGTGGCCTGGGTCTTGACCTGCACCGTGAGGTTTTTGCGTGCGTGCCGAACCGGCTCGATGAAGGCATTGGCGCTGGAATGGCGCTCGCCGTTCTTCTGCATCACCTGGGCGACGCTGAAGCCTTCCTGCTCGGCGCCGTTGGGGTCGACCTCGCGCATACCGGCCTCGCGCAGCATGTCGCCGATGAGCTGGTGGTAGCGGTTGTCGCTGCGCAGATTGGCCACATTGAGCTCGCCGCCCTGGCCGTGGAACTGGTCGCGTATGGCCTCGTTGTGCTCCGACTTGCGGAACAGCGGCAGCACATCCTGATAGCCCCAGCCCGGGCAGCCCATGGCCTCCCACTCGTCGTAATCGCCCGGATGGCCGCGCATATAAACCAGCGCATTGATGGCCGAGGAGCCCCCCAGGCCCCGGCCGCGCGGCTGGTAGCCGATGCGTCCATTCAGCCCCTTCTGGGGCACGGTGTCGAAAGCCCAGTTATAGGCATTCTTCTTGGGCACATTGGCGATCAACAGCAGGGGCACACGCACGGTGGCGGAGCGGTTGTCGCCGCCGGCCTCGATCAGGCAGACGCTGCTGCGCGGGTCGGCGGACAGGCGGTTGGCCACCGGGCAACCGCCCGGACCGCCGCCCACCACGATGTAGTCGTGTTGTTCATCCATGGCCTTGTCTCCTTTGTTGTATGTATGAAATCGGGGCGCAGGAAGGAGGTGTTGCTCAGCACACCTTTCCGGGATTGGGCCGGTGCCGCGGGGCTAGGGCCGGTCTGGCACGGCCCTCAATCCACATTGCGCAGCTCGCGCCGCAGGATCTTGCCGACCGTGGACTTGGGCAGGCCCGGCAGCAGGCGCACGATCTTGGGCACCTTGTAGGCCGCCATGCTGGCCTTGCAATGCGCGATCACCTCGGCCTCGCTGAGGCTGGCGCCGGCGGCGGCCACGACGAAGAGCTTGACGGCCTCGCCGCTCTTCTCGTCCGGCACGCCCACACAGGCACACTCGGCCACGCCGGGGCAGGCGGCCGCCACCGCCTCCACCTCGTTGGGGTAGACGTTGAAGCCCGAGACGATGACCATGTCCTTCTTGCGGTCCACGATGCGCAGAAAACCCTGGGCATCGAACTGGCCCACATCGCCGGTGCGGAAATAGCCGTCCGCCGTGAAGGCCTGGGCATTGGCCTCGGGCTTCTCCCAGTAGCCGCGCATCACCTGCGGGCCCTTGACGCAGACCTCGCCCGCCTCGCCGATGGCGACCTCGCGGTTCTCATCGTCCAGCAGCTTCACATCGGTGGAGGGCATGGGCAGGCCGGTGCTGCCGCTGAAGCTTTCGATAAAGGCCGGGTTGAAGGAGACCACGGGCGAGGTCTCCGATAGGCCATAGCCCTCGCGGATAAAGCTGCCCGTGATGGCCTGCCAGCGCTGCGAGGTCGCGCCTATCACCGCCGCCCCGCCGCCCACCGACAGGGCCAGGCGCGACCAGTCCACCTCGGCCAGCCGGGGATGGGCGGCCAGGCCGGCGAACAAGGTGTTGACGCCGGTGAAGACGGTGGGCCGGGCGGCCTTGAGCGTGTCGATGAAGCCGTCCAGATCGCGCGGGTTGGCCACCAGCCAGTTCTCCGCACCGACCGAGAAGTAGGAGAGGAAGTTCACCATCAGGGCGAAGATGTGGTACAGCGGGATGGCGGTGACGATGACCTCCTCACCCGGCCGCACCGCGCTGGGCATGAAGGCCTTGTACTGCTCGATATTGGCGACCAGATTGCGATGCGACAGCGCCGCCCCCTTGGACAGGCCGGTGGTGCCGCCGGTGTACTGCAGGAACAGCAAGTCATCACCGCCCACCGCCACCGGCGTGAGGCTCAGCGGCGCGCCTTGCGCCAGAGCCTGCGGCAGCGGCACGGTGGCCGGCAAGCGCGCATCGACGGCCGGGCCGGGCAGCTCGGCGCCACTGCCATCTGCCAGCCCGCAGCCGATGATGGTCTTGATGCCGGTCCTGGCCAGCACCTCGGCCAGCGTGGGGGTGGCGCCGTTGTAGATCACGATGACCTGCGCGCCGGCATCGTTGAGCTGGTGCTCCAGCTCGCGCGGCGTGTAGAGCGGGTTGACGTTGACCTGCACCGCGCCGATGCGAGCAATCGCCATGCACACGATGGGAAAGGCCAGGATATTGGGCAGCATCACCGCCACCCGATCGCCCTTGCCGACCCCGATCCGGCGCTGCAGATAGGCGGCGAAAGCCCTGGCCAGGCGGTCCACCTCGGCATAACTCAGTGTTTGCCCCAGGGCGTGCAAGGCCGGCTTGTCGGCGTAACACTGGACCGCGTCGTCGATCAGCACATTGATCGACGCGTAACGGTCTGGATCGATGTCGGCGGGGATGCTGCCGTAGGAATGCAGCCAATGTCTTGCGCTCATGTTTGCCTCCGATCTGATGGCTCGGACTGTGACGATGGCGCCCCGCTTTGGAAATGATCGCGGTGGACCAATTGATGATTTGATCGGACACCCCCCTGTTCAGGGCCCATGGGGAGGGCCCGGCCTGCGGGACAGTCCTAGGTGTTGGCAGTGCCGGAGCCGGGAACAATGGCGCATCGAACTGGACACCTTGATTTGCCGCACGATGCCTGTACCTCTTGAATTCGCTCTCGCACCGCCGCTCTCGGAGCGGGATTCGGTGCGTCCGCCGCAGGCCAGCATGGCCGTCGATCTGCGCGAAAACCGGCATGCACCCACCAAGATCGCGGTGCTGCTGGAGGTACTGGCCGAGGCCGGCGTGCCCACCGCACCGGTGCTGGCGGCCGCCGGGCTGGACACGGCGGCAATCAGCGACGCGCAGACGCTGACCTCCTCCCTGCAATTCCTCGCGGCCGCACGCGCGGCCGTGCAGCTCTGCCCAAGCACCGACCTGGGCCTGCAGGTGGGATGCCGCATCCGGGCCTCCTGCTACGGCATGTATGGCTATGCCCTGCTGTGCGCCGAATCGCTGGAGCAGGCCTTCAACACCGCCGTGCGCTACCACCGCCTGTCCAACGGCATGATGGATGTGCACTGGATCGCTGCGGACGGCGTCGCCTCCTGGGTGTTCCCGAACCGGGAGGAGCTGTCCCTGCCCGGGCTGGATGGGCCGCTGTATCGCTTCCTGATCGACCTGCAGTTCGCCATCCACGCCACCGTGGTCAAGGATGTGATGGGGGCTTGGTGCGTGCCGGCGCGCATCCAAATGTCCGGGGCTGCGCCACCGCATGCCGCCGCCATTGCGGCCATGCTGGAGTGCCCGGTGGAATTCGGGCAGGCGCGCAATATGCTCAGCTACCCGGCCGCCTGGCTGGCCCGCGCACCCCAGCTGGCCAACCCCATCACGGCGGCCCAGGTGTCCAGCCAATGCGCCCGCCTGCTGGAGCAGTTCCGCTGGCAGGCCGGGCTGACGCGGCGCGTCTACCAGGAGCTGACGCGCACGCCCGGGCGCTTCCCCGAGGTCGAGCTGATCGCCGAGAACCTGTGCATGACCTCGCGCACCCTGCGCCGCCGGCTCGAAGCCGAGGGCACCTCCTACAGCGAGCTGCTCGCCAGCGTGCGCCAGGCCCTGGCCATCGACTACCTCAGCACCACCCAGCTCAGTGTGGAAGACGTGGCCACCACCGTGGGCTTCAGCGATGCGGTGGGCTTCCGCCACGCCTTCAAGCGCTGGACCGGCAAGACCCCCAACGAATACCGGCGCGAGCGCAGCGCCACGCGCGCCGCCGCCTGAACCCAGGCCTCCCGCGCGTGCTGGCGCGCCCGCTCACAACCACTGAATTGAACGTTACGAGTCGGCCCGGCTTCCGGCGTCCGCACGAATACCAAATTCGTCCGTCAACGACCTTGGCCGGCCCGCAGCCTGCGGCAACACTGACGCACCGATGCATCCGTATGCATCAGCACTGCGCCAGAGGAGACCGAAGCCATGACCGACTCAAGCACCCGCGCTGCGGACTCTTTACAAGACCGCTACAGCACCCCCGAAGGCTGGGTCTATCTCACGGGCATGCAAGCCCTGGTCCGCCTGCCGCTGCAACAACACGCGCGTGACGCCGCCGCCGGCCTCAACACCGGCGGCTATATCTCCGGCTACCGCGGCTCGCCCATGGGCCGCTACGACATGGAGCTATGGGGCGCCAAGAAGGAGCTGGGGGCCGCCAATGTGGTGTTCCGCCCGGGTTTGAACGAGGAACTGGCCGCCACCGCCATCTGGGGCTCGCAATATGTGGGCAGCTTCCCCGGCGCCAAGGTGGACGGCGTGTTCGGCATCTGGTACGGCAAGGGTCCGGGCGTGGACCGCTCGGCCGATGCGCTGCGCCACGCCAATCTGGCCGGCACCTCGCCCCATGGCGGCGTGGTCTGCCTGGCCGGTGACGACCATGGCGCCAAGAGCTCGACGGTGGCCAATTTCTCCGACCCGGTGTTCATCGCCGTCGGCATGCCGGTGCTCTACCCCTCCAACACCCAGGAGGTGCTGGACTACGGCCTGCACGGCATCGCCATGAGCCGCTACTCGGGCTGCTGGGTCGGCCTGAAGCTGGTCACCGACGTCGTCGAGGGCGGCGGCTCGGTCTATGTGGCGGCCGACTCGCCGCGCGTCACCCTGCCCGAGCGGCCCTCCTCGCCCAAGGACATGTTCGGCGAGGGCGTCAGCATCCGCGGCTTCGACATGCCGCTGGCCCAGGAAGACCGCCTCTACCACCACAAACTGGCCGCCGCCATGGCCTATGCGCGCGCCAACGCGCTGAACGAAATCACTGCCCCCGCGCCCGAGGCCAGGCTGGGCATCGTCTCGGCGGGAAAAAGCTGGCAGGACGTGTTGCAGGCGCTGGCCAATATGGGCATCCACGACGCGGCGGCGGCGGGCATACGCCTGCTCAAGCTGGGCATGATCTGGCCGCTGGACCCGGCCATCGTGCATGAGTTCGCCCAGGGCCTGAGCAGCATCGTCGTGGTCGAGGAAAAGCGCCCCCTGATCGAGGAGCAATTGCGCGCCGCCCTCTACGGTAGCGCCGGGGCGCCGCACATCATCGGCAAGCATGTCGGCGGCACCTTGTTCGACCCGGCGCGTGGCGCCATGGCATTCCCCAACGCGGCCGAAATCTCGCCGGGCCTGGTCGCCCAGGTGCTGGCCGGCGCCTTGCAGGCGGCGCTGCCCGGCTGCGCCCTCCACCCGGTGGCCGCCACCACGGCCAAGGGCCCGACCCCCGGCCTGCCCGGGCGCAACCCGGGCTTCTGCTCGGGCTGCCCGCACAGCCGCTCGACCCGCGTGCCCGAGGGCAGCCGCGCCCTGGCCGGCATCGGCTGCCACACCATGGCCATGCTGGTGAACCCCAGGACCACCAGCGCGCCCTCGCAGATGGGCGGCGAAGGCATGCACTGGCTGGGCCAGCAGCCCTTCACCACCGAGAAACATGTGTTCGCCAATCTCGGCGACGGCACCTTCTCGCACTCGGGCCACCTGGCCGTGCGCCAGGCCGTGGCGGCCGGCGTGCCCATCACCTACAAGCTGCTCTACAACGGCTTCAACTCCATGACCGGCGGCCAGCCCACCGAGAGCGGCCAGAGCCCCGCGATGATTCTGGCCAGCCTGGCCGGCGAGGGCATCAAGAAGATGGCCGTCGTCACCGATGAGCCGGAAAAGTACCAGGACGTGGGCCTGCCTTTCGGCGTGGCCGTACACCACCGCAGCCAGATGGACACAGTGATGCGCGAGATGCGCGAGTATCCCGGCGTCTCCCTCATCCTGTACGACCAACCCTGCGCCACCGAGAGGCGACGCCTGCGCAAGCGCGGCAAATGGGCCGACCCGGCCAAGCGCAGCTTCATCAACCCCGCCGTCTGCGAGGGCTGCGGCGACTGCGGCCAGGTCTCGGGCTGCATGTCCATCGAACCGCTGGAGACCGAACTGGGCCGCAAGCGGCGCATCAACCAGGCCAGCTGCAACAAGGACTACACCTGCACCGAGGGCTTCTGCCCCAGCTTCGTCACCGTGCACGGCGGCTCGCTGCGCAAGGCGGCCAAGGCCGGCGGCCAGGACGCACCGCAGTGGACCGCGCCCCTGCCCGAGCCCCAGGTGCCGGCCCTGAGCGGGCTGCACAGCGTGCTGGTGGGCGGCATCGGCGGCACCGGCGTGGTCACCATCGGCCAGACGCTGGCCGTGGCCGCCCATCTGGAGGGTGCTTACAGCTCCAATCTGGACATCACGGGCCTGTCGCAGAAATACGGGGCGGTGCTCTCGCATGTGCGCTTCGCCCCCGCGCCCGAGCTGCTGCACGCCACCCGCATCGCCACCGGCGAGGGCCACACCATGATTGGCTGCGACCTGATCGTGGCGGCCGGCGACGAGCCGCTGCGCATGATGAATCCGACCCAGGGCCAGGCCGTGGTATGTACGGACATGGTGCCCACCGCCGACTTCACCCGCAACCCCGACTGGCAGGTGGACGCCACCCAGCTAACCGATCGCATCAACGGCCTGCTCGGCGAGCGCGCCCTGCTGCTGGAGGGCCAGCGCCTGGCCACGGCCCTGCTGGGCGACCCCATCGCCGCCAATATGTTCATGCTGGGCGCGGCCTGGCAGCGCGGCCAGATTCCGCTCAAGCTGGCTTCCATCGACCGCGCCATCGAACTCAATGGCGTTGCCATCCCCATGAACAAGAGCGCCTTCCTGTGGGGGCGCCGCGCCGCCCATGACCTGGCCGCCGTGGAGCAATGGGTCAAGGCGCGCACGCCGGCCGTGGTGGTCTCCATCGTGCCGCGCATCCAGCACAGCCTGGAGGATTTGATGCGCCAGCGCACCGAGCATCTAAGCGCCCATACCGGCAGTGCCCTGGCCGAGCGCTACCGGGCCTTTGTCAGCAAGGTGCGCGCCGCCGAGGGCCGGCTGAAGGCGGGCGATCTGCTGTCCCGCACCGTCGCCCACAACTACCACCGGCTGCTGGCCGTCAAGGACGAGTGGGAGGTGGCGCGCCTGTACAGCCACCCCGATTTCAAGGCCGCGCTGGAGCGCGAGTTCGAGGGCGACTACACCTTGCACTTCCACCTGGGTGCCTGGCCCTTTGCCAAGACGGACCCGGCCACCGGCAAGATCCAGAAGGCCGAGTTAGGCCCCTGGATGCTCAAGGCCATGGGGCTGATGGCCAGGTTCAAGGGCTTGCGCGGCAGTTGGCTGGACCCCTTCCGCAACAACGAGGAGCGGCGCCTGGACCAGCAGCTGTTGGCGCAGTACGAGGCCGATATTGAAGCCCTGCTGCCCAGGCTGGATGCGACCAACCGCGCCATGGCGGTGAAGCTGGCGGCGCTGCCGGAAAGCATACGCGGCTACGGCCATGTGAAGGCGGCCCAGGCCGAGGCCGCTGCCACCCGCCGCCGTGCCCTGCTGTCCGAGCAGGCAAGCGCGCCCGCAGCAGTTTCGCAAGCCGCCTGAACCCGCACCGTCATCCCTCCAACCCAAGCAAGCCGCCATGAGCAAACCCCTGGTTCCAGCATCCTTTGAAGACTGGCGCACCATCGCCAAGGCTCGCGTACCCTCTTTTTTGTTCGGCTTTGTCGATGGCGGCAGCTTCGACGAGGACACCTTGCGCGAAAACGTGGCAGCCTGGCGCCGTGTGCGCCTGCGCCAGTACGTCTTGCGCGACGTGTCGGCCACCGACATCGGCACCCGCTTCTTCGGCCGGCCGGCCACCATGCCCTTGGCACTGGCGCCGGTGGGTCTGGGCGGCTCGCTGGGCCGGCGCGGCGAGGTGCAGGCGGCCCGCGCCGCCGCCGCCTTCGGTGTGCCCTTCACGCTGTGCACGCCGGCCATCTGTTCGATCGAAGAGGTGCGCGCGGCCACCAGCACGCCCTTCTGGTTCCAGCTTTACATGCTGCGCGACCGCGGCATCGTGCGGGAATTGCTGCAGCGGGCGCGGGCCGCGCAATGCTCGGCCCTGGTCTTCACCGTGGACCTGGCACGGGTGAGCATACGCCGCAGCGATATCCGCCACGGCATGACCAGCGCCCCCAGCACACGCACCGCCCTGGCGCGCGTGAAAGCGGTGCTGGCGCGGCCGAACTGGCTCTGGAACGTGGCCCTCAAGGGCGGGCCGCTGGTGTTCGGCAACCTCAAGGAATATGTGCCCAAGGCCACCCGGCTGGAGGACTTCAAGGCCTGGGTGGACGCCCAGTTCGACCCCAGCGTGAACTGGCAGGACATCGAGTGGCTGCGCACCCAGTGGGACGGCCCCATCATCCTCAAAGGCCTGCTGGAGGCCGAGGACGCGCGGCTGGCCGCCGACATCGGCGTGCAGGGCTTTGTGGTCTCCAACCACGGCGGGCGCCAGTTGGACGGCACCGCCCCCACCGCCGAGGCCCTGCCCCGCCTGGCCGGGGCGGTGGCCGGGCGCGGCCTGACCGTGCTGGTGGACGGCGGCATCCGCTGCGGCCACGACCTCATCAAGGCGCGCGCCCTGGGCGCCGACGGCGTGCTGGCGGGCCGACCCTGGGCCTATGCCATGGCCGCAGGCGGCGAGGCCGGCGTGCACCAATGGCTCACGCATATGGAAGCCGAATTGCGCAACACGCTGGGCCTGATGGGCCAGACCCGGCTGGCCGATGTCGGCCCCGACCAGTTGCTGCCCTGAAGAGACCCCCTCCCCCACCACAACAAGGAGACAGACCATGCCCGACCTTTACCGCCAGCCCCGCCTGTGGCGGCTGTTCCTCGCGCTCTGCGCCTTTGTGCTGACGCTGGCCAGCGGCAGCTCAAGGGCACAGACGCCGCCCAACATCCTCGTCATCATGAGCGACGATGTCGGTATCTGGAACCTCTCCGCCTACAGCCGCGGCGCCATGGGCTACCGCACGCCCAGCATCGATTCCATCGCACGCGAAGGCGCCATCTTCACCGACCACTATGCCCAGCCCTCCTGCACGGCCGGGCGGGCCGCCTTCATCACCGGCCAGATGCCCATACGTACGGGCCTGACCTCGGTGGGCATGGTCGGTGCCCGCCAGGGCCTGCAGAAGCAGGACGCCACCCTGGCCGAGGTGCTCAAGACGCGCGGCTACGCCACCGGCCAGTTCGGCAAAAACCATCTGGGCGACCGCAACGAGTTCCTGCCCACCCTGCATGGTTTCGACCAATTCATGGGCAACCTCTACCACCTCAACACCGAGGAAGAGCCCGAGGACGAGGACTACCCCAGCGACCCCGGCTTCAAGCAGCGCCACGGGCCGCGCGGCGTGCTCAAGTGCACGGCACGCGCCGATGACAACCCGGCCACGCCCGCCGACCCGCGCTTCGGCCCCTGGGGTGCGCAGGACTGCGTGGACACCGGCCCGCTGACGCGCAAGCGCATGGAAAACGTGGACCGCGAGTTCATCGACGCCAGCACCACCTTCATGGCCAAGGCCAAGGCCGCCGGCAAGCCCTTCTTCGCCTGGGTCAACACCACGCGCATGCATGTATTCACCCATGTGCCTAACGGTTATCTTCAGCGTTGCAAGAGCCTGACCAGCGCCACCGACATGCATTGCGCCGGCATGCTGCAACACGACGAAGACGTGGGCCATCTGCTCGCCAAGCTCAAGGAAATGGGGCTGGCCGACAACACCATCGTCATCTACACCGCCGACAACGGGCCGGAGCACAGCACCTTCCCGCATGGCGCCACCACGCCCTACCGCAGCGAGAAGATGAGCACCTGGGAAGGCGGCGTGCGTGTGCCCATGATGGCGCGCTGGCCCGGCCGCATCAAGCCCGGCACCGAGCTGAACGGCATCCAGTCGCATGAAGACCTGTTCACCAGCCTGTCCGCAGCCGCTGGCGTGCCCGACATCAAGGCCCGCCTGGCCCAGGGTGACAGCCTGGGTACGGCGGTCGAGAAGAAGAGCTATATCGACGGCGTCAACAATCTGCGTTACTGGGCCGGCGAAACACCCGACTCGGCACGCACGCGCTTCTTCTACTACGAGGAGTCCCAGCTGCGCGGCATCCGCATGAACCAGTGGAAGGTCTCCTTCGGTACGCGCGATGGCTACTACGGCAACACCAGCACGCACCCGATACCATTCGTGATGAATGTGCGCCAGGACCCGTTCGAGAGCTATACCCAGGCCCCCGGCCCGCGCGCCGAGACCACCCAGCACAAGACCTATCTGTTCAATATGATTCTGGAGAATCTGGGCGAGTTGGTCGGCACACTGCGCGCCTACCCGCCCCGCCAGAAGGCCGGCTCGCTAGACGTGAATCTGCTGATGCAGAACATGCTCAACAACCCGCCACGCTGACTTGGTTTGCGGTGAGCCGGCGTTGCAGGCCGGCTTGCCATCCGCACTTGGCCCGATACGGGCAAGAAAAAAGCACCTGACGCGCTAGCGAAAGGTGCTTTTTTCATTTCTTAATTTTGGTGGGCCCTGAGTGACTCGAACACTCGACCTACGGATTAAGAGTCCGCTGCTCTACCAACTGAGCTAAGAGCCCTGCATTCAAAAATACAGCCACCGCAGCAGCTGTATTTGTTTTCTTAATTTTGGTGGGCCCTGAGTGACTCGAACACTCGACCTACGGATTAAGAGTCCGCTGCTCTACCAACTGAGCTAAGAGCCCTACGCTTTAAAACCGCGCTGCAATCATTTGCAACGCAATTTGAAGTCTCGCATTATAGCAGATTTTCACGCTAATTCTGGTGGGTCGTGCGGGACTCGAACCTGCGACCTACGGATTAAAAGTCCGCTGCTCTACCAACTGAGCTAACGACCCGAACCGTGCGAAGCCTATGATTGTAATACAGCTTTTACTGACTCAGCAAGATATCAACGCAAATTTCCTAGAAGAATCTTTTTCACCAACTCCGCCGCGGCCGCCATGCCAAAGCTGGCGGTGACCATCACGCTGGAGCCATAGCCGTGGCAGTTCAGCGTGCCGTCCACATCGCAGGCCTCGCCCCCCTCGCCGGCGGCGGCCGGCAGATGCACCGCCTCGCGCGAGAAGACGCAGGACAAACCCAGCTTGCCCGAACGCGGTGCCCCATACTGCTTGCGCAGGCGCTGGCGCAGCGAGGCCGACAAGGGGTCATGCGTCACATCGGCCAGATCGGCCACGCTCAGCAGATGCGGCTCACGCTTGCCACCGGCGGCACCGACGGTGACAAAAGGCAGTTGCTGCGCACGCGCCCAGGCGGCCAGCACGGCCTTGGCACGCACTTGATCGCAGGCGTCGATCAGCCCATCCAGCGCCAGACCCGATTCGCCCAGCAAGCCGGGCCAGTTGTCCTCGGTCACAAACTCCTCGATCACACGCACCCGGCAATCCGGGTGGATGTCGCGGATGCGGGCGCGCAAGGCCTCGACCTTGGCCAGGCCCACGGTCGAGCCCAGGGCCTGCACCTGGCGGTTGATATTCGACTCGGCCACCTGATCCAGATCGATCAGGGTCAAGGCTGCCACGCCGGAGCGGGCCAGGGCCTCGACGGCCCAGGAGCCCACGCCGCCCAAGCCCACCACCGCCACATGCGCGCCGCGCAAGCGGGCATAGCTGGACTGGCCGTAGAGGCGGCGCAGGCCGCCGAATCGGCGCTCGGCATCGGCCTCGTCATCGGCCTTCAGCTCGGCAACGCGCGGGGATTCCTGTTGTTCTTGCATGGCTGGATTTTAGGGTGAGGGGCATGCCAATGAAAAAGGCCCTGCAAGCAGGGCCCGGTGCAACTCAAAAAGCAGAGGGTCAGGTCTTGCCTCCCCCCTGCTGCAGCGCGGCTCAGCGCAGCGAAGCCAGACGCTCCTTGCCGGCTTGCGCGGCATCGCTGCCGGGGTAGGCCTTGATCAGGTCTTCCAGGCTGCGGCGCGCGGCCTTGTTGTCCTTCAGCTCGAGCTGGCAGTTCGCCAGCGCCAGCAAGGCCTCGCCCGCCCGCGGGTGCGAGGGGTTGGCCGAGATAAAGGACTTGAAGGTAGCGATCGCATCCTTGTAGTCGCGCTTGCCGTACTGGGCATTGCCCAGCCAGAAGCGCACCGAATCCCCGTAGCCGCTGGCCGGGAAGCGCTTGTTGAAGCTGGCAAAGGCGGCGGCGGCCTCGGCGAAATCGCCGCGGCGCACCAAGCCCATGGCCGCATCGTACTGACGGCGCTCTTCCGGATCGACCTGGAACTCACGGCCATCCAGGCTGATCTTTTGCGGCTCCAGTGGCTTCAGGCGCGAATCCAGGGCCTGCGTCTGGTCACCCACCTTGCGCTGCGTCTCCGACAGCTCGCGGGCGAGCTGCTCGTTCTGACCACGCAGCTTGGCGATCTCGCTGCGCAAGACATCCAGCTGCGAGTTCAGGTCCAGCAGGCTGCGCCGCAAAGGGCCCAGCTGCTCCTGCACCTGTGTGTTCAGCTGCTCGGCGCGTTGGCGCTGCGCCTCTTCGCTTTGCTGGATGCGGCCACGCAGGTCGAGAATGGCTTTGCGCGCCTCCTCATCCTCGAACAGGCCGGCACGGGCCGGCAGGCTCAGCAGCGAGGCGCTGGCCAGCAGAGTCAGCAAGGAGACCCGGCCAAGTCCAGAACGCAAGCCGCTCATCTCACTTGTCCTTCAGCTCGACGCGGCGGTTCTTGGCCCACGCAGCTTCGTCGCTGCCGGCGGCGGCGGGACGCTCTTTGCCGAAGCTCACGGCCTCGACCTGCGCCGCGTTCACACCCAGCAGGGTCAGCGACTTGGCCACGGCCTCGGCGCGCTTCTGGCCCAGGGCCAGGTTGTACTCGCGGCCACCGCGCTCGTCGGTATGGCCTTCCAGGCTCAGCGCCAGCTTGCGGTCGTTGTTCAGGCGCTTGGCATGGGCGTCGATCAGGCCACGGTAGTCGTCCTTGACGGTGTAGCTGTCGAAGTCGAACAGCACCACGCGCTGATTGGCCACGGCGGCGGTCAGCTGGGCGCCCAGGTCCACGGTCGCGACCTTGGACTCGGCCACCGGCTGGACATTGGCGTTGTTATTGGTCGTGGCCGGTGCGACCGGGCGGGTTTCGACCGGTGCGGGCTCGTCCAGCTTGACGGCGGAGCCGCAGCCCGCCAGGGCAGCCGCAGCCAACAGGGTCAGTGCATAGCGTGTGATTTTCATTCTCGGTTCACTCCTCTAGGTTTCGCAATGGATTGCGCGGAAATCCGCCGCCCGCATTGTCGGAGCAACGGCAAAAGATAAAACTCGGATCAACGGTTGAAAGGCCCCCAGGTGGGCTCTCTGACATCGGCCAGACTGGAGATCAGCTTGGCCTTGATCTTGCCGTCCAGGGTACTGGTCATCAGCACATCACGACCGCCGACGCGGGTGGCGTAGACCAGCAGGCGGCCATTGGGCGAGAAGCTGGGGCTCTCGTCGTCGCTGGTATCGCTGATCTGCTGGACCGCGCCGCTGGCCAGGTCCATCACGCAGAGGCGGAAGGTGCCGCCATTCAAACGCGTGATGAAGGCCATGGTTCGGCCATCGGGGCTGATGGCCGGGCTGATGTTGTAGCCACCGTTGAACGTGACCCGCTCGGCCGCGCCGCCGGCCAGGGACATGCGGTAGATCTGCGGGCCGCCGCCACGGTCGCTGACGAAATAGATGGAGCGGCCGTCCGGCGAGAACACCGATTCGGTATCGATGGCCGAGCTCTGCGTCAGGCGGCGCAGCCCCCCGCCATCGCGGTTCATGATGAAGAGTTGCGAGCCGCCCTCGCGCGACAGCGTCAAGGCCACCTGCTGCCCATCGGGCGAGAAGCTGGGCGCGCTATTCGTGCCGCGGAAGTCGGCCAGCACGCGGCGGCGGCCGGTGGACAGGTCTTGAATCCAGACCACGGCCTTGCGCGTTTCGAAGGACACATAGGCCAGCTCGCGGCCATTGGGCGACCAGGCGGGCGAGATGATGGGGTCAGGACTTGCCAGGGCGACCTGGCCGCCCTCGCCATCCGCATCGGCAATGCGCAAGGTGTAGCGGCCGCCGGCCTTGGTCACATAAGCCATGCGAGTGGCGAACACGCCGCGCTCGCCGGTCAGCTTTTGGTAGATGGCATCGGCAATGCGGTGGGCCGCCAGGCGCACATCGTCGCTGGCCACGGCATGGGCCTCGCCGCCCAGGTCCTGGCCCTTGACCACGTCCCAGAGCTTGTAGCGCAGGTCGATGCGGCCATCGGCCAGACGGGTGGCCGAGCCGGCCGCCAAGGCGTCGGCATTGCGGGCACGCCAGTCGTTCCAGGCCGGTGAGCTGCCCTCGAACATGGGGACGGGTGCGTCGACGATGCGGAACTGGCCGCTGCGCTCCAGGTCGGCGCGGATGATGGCCGCCACGGCCTGGCCGCTGCGCGCCTCGTCGCGGAAGTCGGGCAGGGCAATCGGGATCTGGCTGCCACCCACGCCCGAAATCTCAACCCGGAACTGGGCCCAGCTGGGCATGGCCAGCGCGCCCAGCGCCAGGGCCGTCGACTGCGCCAGGCCGCCCAAGGCGGCTCGACGCGAGAGGGAAACATTCATGGTACTTACGGACCCTTGGCGGGCGACGGGGTTCTGCTCAGGCATGCGGCTCGCAATCATTGCATTCGGTTTGCACTGGGTTCGCACAGATTTGCTACGCGGGCTTGCAGCGCAGCGGCTTCCGACTGGCCGGTATTTTGCCCCAGGCCGGCATCAGGCTGGTCTGGCAGGGGCTAGGCAATCAAAGCCCGCGCTCGGACAGCGCACATTGCTGCGCATTATCGACCCTGAACACCCAACAGGCCGCCCCGACAGGGAGCACAGGCGTTGGAGATTTGTCGCCGCTTTGTGACCAGGCGTAAACCAAGGCCGCGAGTCGGCAAGGCCTACAACTCCTTTTTCCTGCTCATTATTGTGCAGACAAGGCCCAAGTCTTACCGCAGAATTGATCAGAGTCCAAAAAGCTACCTGCCCTTTTTGACGGTGTCGTCCGGGGCTATTTTTTGAGGCGGAATGAAATGTCCAATCCCTTGAAGATTCTGGTGGTCGACGACAGCAAAGTGTCGCGTGCGCTCATCATCGCCCTGATCATGACGCGCCAGCCCCATGCCGTCGTGATCGAAGCCGGCGACGGCCAGGCCGCCGTCGAAACCGCCAGGCAGGAGCCGCCCGACCTCGCCATTCTGGACATCAATATGCCGGTGATGAGCGGGCTGGAAGCGGCCGAGCAGATCCGCCGGCTCGCCCCGCAGACCCGCCTGGCCCTGCTCACCGCCAACGCCCAGGACGCGATGCGCCAGAAGGCCCAGGCCTTGAACGTGCCCTTGTTCAAAAAGCCGGCCAAGGGCGAAGTGATCGATCAAATCCTGGCTCTGCTGGAGGCGCCGTGAGGACGCAGCTCAGCGAGCTGGAGCGCGACGCGCTGGCCGAGGCTTTCAACCTCGCCCTCGGTGAAGCGGCGGCCTCCTTTGCCGACATCGTCAATGAAGAGATTCATGTCACGGTGCCCGAGGTCGAGATCCTGACCCGCAAGGAGCTGGTGCAACGCCTGGTCGACCTGCCCTCGGCGCAGGACAACCCGACGCTGTGCAGCATCTCGCAGACCTTTCACAGCGCCGACGCCCATCTGGCCACCGAGACCCTGCTGCTCTTCCCCGAGCGTGGCGGCCTGGACATCGTGCGCCGCATGCTGGGCGACACCGACACGCCGCTGGAGCATGTCAGCGAGCTGGAGCAGGACGCGCTGGGCGAGATCGGCAACATCATCATGAACAGCTGCATGAGCAGCCTGGCCCATATCTTCAGCACCGAGATGGTGGGCACCTTGCCCGGCGTCGAACGGGTGACGCCGCAAGACCTGTTCCGCCACCACGGGCAAAGCGATGTGGTGCTGGTCGCGCGCATCGGCATGTCGCTGAGCAGCCAGAACGTGGCGGGCTATGTGCTCTTCCTGATGGACCTGCCCTCGCTGGCCCATGTGATCAAGCTGATCCAACGCTTCTTTGACCTCCCTGAAGACGAGGAAAGCCCCTGAACCCAGGGCCCGCGCCCTGAGTCAGCGGCAAGGACAACGATGCACCATGCTTTAGAAGCCCTTGAACTCGGCATCATCGTGCTCGATGCCACGGGGCGCATCGAACTCTGCAATCGCTGGGTCTGCGAGAGAGCACGGCTGAGCGCGGCCGTCGTCGGCCTGGATCTGGCCGAGGCTTTTGGCACGGCCATCGATCCGCGCCTGCTGCAGGCCAGCGTCGAAGCGCTGGCGCGGGGCCGCTCCAGCCGGCTCTCGCACGCCTTCCACCCCATGCCCCTGCCCTTGTTCCCGCTGCGCGGCCCGGACTCGGAGCGGATTCACCAGGCGGTGGACGTGCTGGCCATCAGCCGTGGCGAGAACCGGCAATGCCTGCTGCAGATCCGCGATATGTCGGAGACGCTGCGGCGCGAAAGCATGCTCAAACAGCAGTCGCTGCAACTGGCCGAGGAGCTGGCCCGCCTGCGCCAGACCCAGGACGAATTGGCCCGCCAAAGCCTGCGCTTCAAGGAGATGGCCCGCCTGGCCCCGGTAGGCCTGTTTGAAACCGATATGCAAGGCCGGCTGACCTATTGCAATGACCGTGGACTTGAGATGTTAGGCCTGAACGGCCCGCAGGACCTGGGCCACTGCTGGACCCGTGCACTCTCGGCCGCCGCGGCCGAGACCTTGCAGCAGCGCTGGATTGCAGCCACCAAAGCCGTCACCCGCCTGGCGGAGGAGTTCCCTATCGCTCATTCAGGCCAGGCGGAACGCTGGTTGCGACTGGAGGCCGGCCCCATCCGCGACTCGTCCCAGACGGCCGTCGGTTTTATCTGTACGCTGATGGATGTGACCGATCTGCAGCAACGCGCCCAGCACCATGAATACCGCGCCAATCACGATCCGCTGACCGGCCTGCCCAACCGCGCCCGCTTTGAGCAGCGCCTGTATGCAGCCCTGGCCGGCGCCCGGCGCCTGGACGCGCATCTGGCCGTGGTTTACCTCGATCTGGACGGCTTCAAGCTGATCAACGACCAGCACGGCCATGCCGCCGGAGACGTGATCCTGCAGACCGTCGCCAGCCGCTTGCGCAAGCATTTACGCGGCGAAGATATGGTGGCCCGCCTGGGCGGCGACGAATTCGCCCTGCTCTTGCTGGAAGCACCGGAGGAGCAGGGCCTCACCCAGTTGCTGGACAAGCTGTCCAAGGCCATCCACATGCCCATCAGTCTGCCAACGGCGGAGGCCAATGTGCGGGTGCATGTGGGCTGCTCCCTGGGCCGGGCCCTGTTCCCCGCACATGGCCGGACGCTGGAAGAGCTGCTGGCGCACGCCGACCGGGCCATGTACGAGCAGAAAAGCGCCCGCAAGCGCTAAGTCAGAGCAGCACGATGTCGTAATGCTCCGTCTGGTTGGAGGGTTCGGCCGTCAGCGAAATCGGCTTGCCGATGAAGTCCGACAGGCCCGCCAGATGCTGGCTTTCCTCGTCCAGCAGCATCTCCACCACATTGGCGGCGGCCACGACGCGGAACTCCTTGGGCGAGAACTGGCGCGCCTCGCGCAGGATCTCGCGCATGATGTCGTAGCAGATGGTGCGCGCCGTCTTGACCTGGCCACGGCCCTCGCAAGTCGGGCAGGGCTCGCACAGCATGCGCGAGAGCGACTCGCGCGTGCGCTTGCGCGTCATCTCCACCAGGCCCAGCTGGGTAAAGCCGCCCAGCGTGACCTTGGTGCGGTCCTTGGCCAGCTGCTTGCGGAACTCGCTCAAGACCGCGCTCTTGTGCTCCTCGCGCGTCATATCGATGAAGTCCACGATGATGATGCCGCCCAGATTGCGCAGGCGCAGCTGGCGGCTGATGGTGCCGGCCGCTTCCAGATTGGTCTTGAAAATCGTGTCGTCGAAATTGCGGGCGCCCACAAAGCCGCCGGTATTGACGTCGATGGTGGTCATGGCCTCGGTCTGGTCGAAGATCAGATAGCCGCCCGACTTCAGATCGACCCGGCGCGCCATCGCGCGGCCGATCTCGGCATCGATATTGTTCAGATCAAAAATGGGCCGCTCGCCGCGGTAATGCTCCAGCTTGGCGGTGGCTGCCGGCATAAAGGTCTCGCCAAAAGCATGCAGCACATCGAATTGCATCTTGGAGTCGATGCGGATGGAGCCGGTGCGCTCGTTGGCCAGATCGCGCAAGACCCGCTCCACCAGACTCAGGTCCTGATGCAGCAAGGTGGTCGGGGGCGAGTTGAGGGCCTTCTCGCGGATGCGGCCCCAGGCCTTGCGCAGATAGGCAATGTCGGAGGCCAGCTCTTCATCGCTCGCGTCCTCGGCATTGGTGCGCAGGATGAAGCCGCCGCCACCGCCCTCCTCCGCCTTGCCGACCAAGGCCTGCATGCGGGCACGCAAGGCTTCGCGCGCCTCGGGCGAGCCTATCTTCTGCGAAATGCCGATGTGCTCGTCCTGCGGCAAAAACACCAGCATGCGCCCGGCAATGCTGATCTGCGAAGACAGGCGCGCACCCTTGCTGCCTATCGGGTCCTTGATCACCTGCACGGTCAGGGACTGGCCCTCGAACAGCAGACGCTCGATGGGCGTGGCCACGCCGGCCTCGGCATGGTGGCTGCGGGCCTGCGGCGCGGCGCCATTGAGATGCAGATCGGCCACATGCAGAAAAGCCGCCCGCTCCAGGCCGATGTCGATGAAGGCCGACTGCATGCCGGGCAGCACCCGGGCGACCTTGCCCGAATACACATTGCCCACCAGACCGCGCTCCAGCGTGCGCTCCACATGCAGCTCCTGCACCGCGCCGTTTTCGACCACGGCCACGCGCGTTTCCTGGGGCGTCCAGTTGATCAGAATATCTTCCATGGGGATCTCAAACCTCGAATGCTGTCGCCTGGCCGGCCAGCCGGACAGGCGACAAGACTCGCCCTTGCCTCAGAAACGCAGACCGATCTTGCGCAGCAATTGGGCGGTCTCGAACAAGGGCAGGCCCATGATGCCTGAATAGCTGCCCTCGATGCGAGAAATCCAGGCCGCGGCCTGACTTTGTATCGCATAAGAGCCCGCCTTGCCGAAGGGCTCGCCGCTGGCCACATAGCGGCGCAACTGCTCGGCATCCACGGCCGCGAAGTCCACACTCGAGACATTCAGCGCCGCTTCGCTTTGCCCGTCCGGCGTGGCGACGACCACGGCGGTGATGACGCGGTGGCTTCGGCCGGCCAGGCGGCTGAGGGTCTGGAAGGCGTCCTCGGCATCCAGCGGTTTGCCCAGGATCAGTCGCCCCAAGGCCACCGTGGTGTCCGAACACAGCACCGGCGCCGGACTCAGGCCGCGCGCCTTCAAGCGGCTCAGCGCCGCGCCCAGCTTGGCCTGGGTGACGCGGGCCACATAGTGCTCGGGCAGCTCATCGGCCCACACGGCTTCCAGGCCTTCCGCGTCTTCTTCGGGGCCGGGCAGCAGCAGCTCATGGCGCACGCCCAGTTGCTCCAGCAGTTGGCGGCGGCGCGGGCTTTGCGAAGCGAGATAGAGAAAGTCAAAGCTCATGATGGCCCTGAGAAATCAGCTGAGGAGGCGAATGAAAAAGGCCGGGCTGGTGCAGCCGCGGCCTGGTTTTTCGAGATCACTCGCGGTGATAAGGGTGGCCCGTCATCACCGTCCAGGCCCGGTAAAGGCCTTCGGCCAGCAGCACCCGGGCAAAAGCATGGGGCAGGGTCAGGTCGGAGAGCCGCAAGGTCTCATCGGCCGTGGCCTTGAGCGCGGGGCTCAAACCATCGGGGCCGCCGATGATCAGGGCCACATCGCGGCCATCGCCCATCCACAGCTTCATGCGCTCGGCTAACTGCATGCTGGTACGGCGCTCGCCGCGCTCGTCCAGGATGACGCGGCGCACGCCCTTAGGGCATGCCGCCTCGATGCGCTGGGCTTCGGCCGCCATCAATTGCTCGGCCGTCTTGCTGCCGCGGGTCTCGGCCTTGACGGCCTTCAGCTCCAGCCGCATCTCGGGCGGAAAGCGCTTGGCGAAATCCTCGTAAGCACTGTCTGCCCAAGCCGGCTGCCGCTGGCCCACGGCGACTAAAAACAAACGCATGCGAAGCGCTTCCGGTCTTCAGCCGCGGGCTTCAAGCGCGCGTGCTGCTCTTCTTGGCGGCCGGCTTCTTGGCCGCCACGGTCTTGCTGGCGACCTTCTTGGCGGCTGGCTTTGCGGCCGGCTTGGCAGCGGCCTTCACCGCGGGCTTGGCCGCCACCTTCTTGGCCGCGACCTTTTTGGCGGCCGGCTTGGGCGCGCCGACCTTGATGGTCTTGCTGGCCGGGGTCTTCACGCCGACGGTGCGGGTGACGCCCTTCTTGGCCACGACCTTCTTGGCGGCGGTTTTAGCGGCCGGCTTGGCTTCGGTCTTGGCAGCCGCCTTCTTGGCCGCGGGCTTCTTGGCCAGGGTGACGGGGCCCAGCAGCGCTTCTTCCTTGGCGCTGGTCTTGGCGGCGGTCTTCTTGGCCGCGGCCTTCTTCTTGGCCGGCGCTTCCTCGTCCGAGGCCTTGACCAGCTTGGCCTCGGCGTCGGCCATCTTCATATTGACCGGCTTGCCGCCCCAGATTTCTTCCAGGTGGTAATAGTCGCGGATGGCCGGCTGCATCACATGCACGACGGCGGCGCCGCAGTCCACGATGATCCATTCACCATTCTCTTCACCCTCGCAGCGCAGCACCTCCATATCGCGCTCCTTGACCGTCACGCGGACGCTGGAAGCCAGCGCCTTGGTCTGACGGTTGCTGGTGCCCGAGGCGATGATCACGCGCTCAAACAGAGGCGAGAGATGCTCGGTATTGAAGACCACGATGTTCTGGGCCTTCACATCTTCCAGACCATCGACGATGGCGCGTTGCAACTTACGAATGTCCATTCAGGTTCTACTCACTGTAAAGACGGTGCTGGGCAATATACCCCGCGACCGCATCGCCCACCAAGGGGCGGATATCTTGGGCGCGAGCTACCATCTCGCGCACCTGGGTTGATGAAATGTGCAGCGCAGGCATGGCCAGACGCTGCGTGCCAAGAGCTTGTTGCTGCAAAAAATCCTGTACTTCGGCCGAGGCCTGGATCTCTTGATCGGCCCGCGCCGCCACCGCCACCGTCACCAGGCGCAGCAGCTCGCGCCAGTCGCGCCAGGTGTGCAGGCGCTCGTACTGGTCCTGGCCTATGAGCAGGAATAACTGCTCACCCGGATGGGCGGCCAGGCGGGCCCGCACGGTGTCTATGGTGTAGCTGGCGCCGTCACGCTCCAGCTCGCTATCGTCCACCGCGAAACGCGGCTCGCCCTGCACCATCAACTCCACCATGGCACGTCGATGCTCGGGCGAGGCCAAGCCTCGGCCGCCTTTCTGAGCCAGCTTCTGCCAGGGCCGCCCGGCGGGCAGCCACAGCAAACGGTCCAGCTGCAGCTGCTGCAAAGCGCATTGCGCCAGGCTCAGATGGGCCAGATGAACCGGATCAAAACTGCCGCCGAACAAGCCTGTTCTTGTCGGCTTGGGGCTCACAGCCATAGATGGGTGGCCGGCTCGTGGGCCCAGTCGCGCGGGCGCAGAAAGTCGCTGTACAGCTTGGCTTCCTGCGTGCCGGCCTCGGGCTCCCATTGATAGCGCCATTTGACGATGGGCGGCATGGACATCAGGATGGACTCGGTGCGCCCACCCGACTGCAGGCCGAACAAGGTGCCACGGTCGAAGACCAGATTGAACTCGACGTAACGGCCGCGGCGATAGGCCTGGAAGTCACGCTCGCGCTCGGTATAGGCCAGGCCCTGGCGGCGCTCCACGATGGGCAGATAGGCCGGCACGAAGGCGTCGCCCACATCGCGCAGCATGGCAAAGGCGGCGTCGAAGCCGCCGGCCTCCTCGGGCAGCGAGAAGTCGTCGAAAAAGATGCCGCCGATGCCGCGCGGCTCGTTGCGATGCTTGAGGAAGAAGTACTCGTCGCACCAGGTCTTGAAGCGGGGGTAGAGCGCCTCGCCATGCGGCTTCAAGGCGGACTCGCAGACGCGGTGGAAATGCTGGGCATCCCGCTCAAATCCGTAAAAAGGCGTCAAATCCATGCCGCCGCCAAACCAGACCACCGGCTCGGCACCGGCCGGCAGGGCCGCAAACATGCGCACATTCATATGCACGGTGGGCACAAAGGGATTGTGCGGATGGATCACCAGGGACACGCCCATGGCCTCGAAGGGCGCCCCCGCCAGCTCGGGCCGGTGCTGGGTGGCCGAGGGGGGCAAGACCCGACCCCGCACATGCGAGAAATTGACCCCGCCGCGCTCGAACACCGAGCCGCCTTCGATCAAGCGGCTCAGGCCATCGCCCTCCAGGCGGCCGCCGGGTTCACGCGTCCAGCCGTCGCTGAGGAATTCATTGCCGTCGGCCTGCTGCAAGGCGGCCACGATGCGGGACTGCAGATCCAGCAGGTACTCGCGCACCCGCAAGGTGTTGATCGTCATGATTTCATCCTTATCGGACTGGCCAGTGCCGGCTTGTAGCCATGCGCAGCGCTGAAGGTTTCGGCCATCACGGCCAGATCGGCCTGCGGGTCGCCGCCCAACAGCAGGAACTGGCGCAGACACACCGTCTTGCTGCGGTAATCCAGATAGGCAAGGCCGGCCGGCACCCGCGCCTGCAAGGCCACCTGGTAGGCGCCGGAGCGCCAGCCCGAAGCCAGGGCGCGCGTCCCTTCCGGCGCCATGGCCAGCCAGAACATCTCGCCGCGCGCTTGCGCGGCCTGCATATCGCGCACGGTATCGCGCACCAGGCCTTGCGGGCTGTCGCGCTTGACCGCGACACCGCCAAGCCAGCGCACCCAGGCGCCAAACAAGGGCAGGCGAAACAAGCTGTCCTTGGCCCAGAAGCGCAGCTGCAACCCCAGCGCCCATTTGGCCAGGATGCCGACGACAAAATCCCAGTTCGAGGTATGAGGGTAGACCAGGATCACCCCTTGCCTGCCCGGCAGACCGTCAAAGTCCAGCCGCCATCCGGCCCAGCGCAGCAGGCGCTGCGCCCAGACACTGCCCTGCGGATGCAGGCATTGCTGGCTTTCGCGGGCCGCGAACAAGCGCGGCATCGGCGGGCAAGGGCTTAGGCTCAACGCTTCACCGCGCGGTGGCCGATGTCCTGGCGGTACTGCTTGCCATCGAACTGGATCTTGACCACGGTGTCGTAGGCCAGTTGCTGGGCCGTGCGCACCGACTCACCCAGGGCGGTGACGCAGAGCACGCGGCCGCCCGAGGTCTGCAGAGCGGCCTCGGTCTTGCTCGTGCCGGCGTGGAAGACCATCACGTCTTCCGCGTCGACCGGCAGACCGCTGATGGCATCACCCTTGCGGGGCTGAAGCGGGTAGCCTTCGGCCGCCAGCACCACGCCCAGGGCGACGCGGCGGTCCCATTGCAGTTCGACCTGGTCCAGCGTGCCATCGGTGGCATGCAGCAAGACATCCAGCAGATCGCTCTTCAGGCGCATCATGATGGGCTGGGTCTCGGGGTCGCCCATGCGGGTGTTGAACTCCACCGTGCGCGGCTGGCCCTGGGCATCGATCATCAGGCCGGCGTACAGAAAGCCGGTGAAGGGGATGCCGTCGCGCGCCATGCCCTGGATGGTGGGCATGATGATCTCGTGCATTGCTTTGGCATGCACATTGGGCGTCACCACCGGGGCGGGCGAATAAGCCCCCATGCCGCCGGTGTTCGGGCCTTCGTCGCCATCCTTCAGGCGCTTGTGATCCTGGCTGGTGGCCAGCGAGACGACATTCTTGCCGTCGCACAGCACGATGAAGCTGGCTTCCTCGCCCTGCAGGAATTGCTCGATGACGACGCGCGCGCCACCGGCGTTGTGCACCACACCTAATTTGTTATCCGCCAGGATCCAGTCGATGGCCTCATGCGCCTCGGCCAACGTCATGGCCACGACCACGCCCTTGCCTGCCGCCAGGCCGTCGGCCTTGATGACGATGGGCGCGCCCTGCTTGTCCACATAGGCATGGGCCGCGGCGGCGTCATCAAAAGTCTCGTAGTCCGCCGTCGGAATGCCGTGGCGCTTCATGAAGTCCTTGGCGAAGGCCTTGCTGGACTCCAGCTGCGCGGCGGCCTTGCTCGGCCCGAAGATGCGCAGGCCGCGGGCGCGGAACTCGTCCACCACGCCGGCCGCCAGATAGGCCTCGGGGCCAACGACGGTCAGGGCGATCTTGTTCTCGACCGCGTAGTCGGCCAGCTCTTTGACGTCGGTGATGGGGACGTTCTTCAGACGCGGATCACGCGCCGTGCCGCCATTGCCCGGCGCCACCAGCACCTGACTCACCCGCGCGGCTTGCGCCAGCTTCCATGCCAGCGCGTGTTCGCGCCCGCCATTGCCCAGAACCAGAACCTTCATTCGTTAATGCTCGCATTGTGGAAAACGTCTTGCACGTCGTCCAGATCTTCCAGCACGTCGAGCAGCTTTTGCATGCGCGCCGCGTCCTCACCCGTCAGCTCGATGGTGTTCTCGGCCCGCATGGTCACCTCGGCCACATCTGCCTTGAAACCGGCGGCCTCCAGCGCTTCCTTGACCGCCTCGAACCCGGTCGGCGGCGTCAGCACCTCGATGGCGCCATCGTCATCGCTGATCACATCGTCGGCGCCTGCTTCCAGGGCTATTTCCATGATCTTGTCTTCATCGCTGCCGGGGGCAAACACCAGCTGGCCGCAATGCTTGAACTGGAAGGACACCGAACCATCGGTGCCCATATTGCCGCCGTACTTGCTGAAGGCGTGGCGCACCTCGGCCACCGTGCGGACCTTGTTGTCCGTCATGGTGTCGATCATGATGGCCGCGCCACCAATGCCATAGCCCTCGTAGCGAATCTCTTCGTAGCTGATGCCGTCCAGATTGCCGCTGGCCTTGTCGATGTTGTACTTGATGCGGTCGGCCGGCATATTGGCGGCCTTGGCTTTTTCGACCGCCAGGCGCAGGCGGGGGTTGTCCTTGACGTCGGGGCCGCCCTGGCGGGCTGCGACCGTGATTTCACGGATGATGCGGGTCCAGATCTTGCCGCGCTTCTCGTCCTGCCGGCCCTTGCGATGCTGAATATTGGCCCATTTGGAATGACCCGCCATATGGCTGCTGCTCCTGCTATTGCCGGCCACCCGGGGCCCGCACTTGTTTGGTTAGACTGCGATTTTAGCTTTGCGCCAACGCCCCCACCATGTCCGACCCGATTCTGCTGGCTAGACACGACAACATCGAGTGCTTTTTGCTGCCCGCCCTGGCCAATCGCCACGGCCTGATCACGGGCGCCACCGGCACCGGCAAGACCATCAGCCTGCAGACCCTGGCCGAGAGCTTCAGCCGCATCGGCGTACCGGTCTTCATGGCCGATGTGAAGGGCGACCTGACGGGCATCTCCCAGATCGGCAAGCCCTCGGACAAGCTGCTGGCCACGCTGAAAGAGCGTGGCATCGAAGCCCCCACGCCCCAAGCCTGCCCCACGACCTTGTGGGATGTGTTCGGCGAGCAAGGCCACCCGGTGCGCGCCACCGTCTCCGATATGGGCCCCCTGCTGCTGGCCCGCATGCTGGCCCTGAACGAGACCCAGCAAGGCGTGCTGCAACTGGTGTTCAAGATCGCCGACGACAAAGGCCTGCTGCTGCTGGACCTGAAGGACCTGCGCACCATGCTGCAGTATGTGGGCGACAACGCCAGCCAGTTCACCACCGAGTACGGCAATGTCTCGGCCGCCAGCATAGGCGCCATCCAGCGCGGCCTCTTGCAGATCGAGGCCCAGGGCGGCGAGCAATTCTTCGGCGAGCCCATGCTGAACATCGCCGACTTCATGCAGACCGAGGGCGAAAAAGGCGTCATCAACATCCTGGCCGCCGACAAGCTGATGAACGCGCCGCGGCTCTACGCCACCTTTTTGCTGTGGATGCTGAGCGAGCTGTTCGAGCAACTGCCCGAGGTGGGTGATCTGGAAAAACCCAAGCTGGTGTTCTTCTTCGACGAGGCCCATCTGCTGTTCAAGGACGCGCCCGCCGCCCTGGTCGAGCGCATCGAGCTGGTCGTGCGCCTGGTGCGCTCCAAGGGCGTGGGCGTCTATTTCGTGACGCAAAACCCGCTGGACATCCCCGACACCGTGCTGGGCCAGCTTGGCAACCGCGTGCAGCACGCCCTGCGCGCCTTCACCCCGCGCGACCAGAAGGCCGTCAAGGCGGCGGCCGACACCATGCGGGCCAAGCCAGGACTGGACATCGCCACGGCCATCACCGAGCTGGGCGTGGGCGAGGCTCTGGTCAGCCTGCTGGACGAGAAAGGCCGGCCCAGCGTCACCGAGCGCGTCTACGTGCTGCCCCCGGGCAGCCAGATCGGCCCCATCACGGCCGAGCAGCGCCAGGCCTTGATCAAGAACTCGCTGGTGGCGGGCGTCTACGAGCAGGCGGTGGACCGCGAATCGGCTTACGAGAAACTCAAGGGACGAACCGAGGGCAAGGCCGGCGCGCCCGCTGCCGAGGGATCGGCCCCGGCCCCCGCCGAGGGCGGCAGCGACTGGCTGGGTGGGCTGAAAGACGTGCTCTTCGGCACGACCGGCCCGCGCGGCGGCCGCCACGAGGGCCTGGCCGAGGCGGCCGCCAAGTCGGCCATCCGCAGCATGAGCTCCACGGCCGGCCGCGAGATCATCCGCGGCGTGCTGGGCAGCATTCTGGGCGGCGGCGGCAAGCGCCGGTGAGAGCCATCCCCAAGGACTTGGGCCTGCGGGCCTGGCGCCAGTTGCGCGTGGTAGGGGTCTGCGCCCTGCTCATCGCCGGCCTGATGAGCGTGCTGGGCGGCCAGCGCTTCTGGCCCTCCTTGCTGTTCTGCCTGTGCATCTCGGTGTGCTGCTCGGCCCTGATCCAGGGCTTTGCCGCCGGCTTCACCGCCCTGCTCAACCAGCGCCGGGCACCGGGCACGGCCCCGCTGCAATGGCCGGGCTGGCCGCTGATGCTGCTGGCCCTGCTGCTGGGCACGCCGCTGGGCTATGGCCTGGGCAATGAGGTCGGGCGCTGGCTCAGCGGCATCCCGTCCGGCAGCATTTTGCAAGCCAGCCCGCGCCAGCTCATCAGCGTGCTGCTGCTATCCCTGCTGCCCGGCCTGGGCGCCAGCTATTTCTTCGTCAGCCGCAGCCGCTTGCAAGCCGCCCAGCTGCAGGCCCAGACGGCCCAGCGCCAGGCGGCCGAGCATCAGCTGCGCCTGCTGGAGTCGCAGCTGGAGCCGCATATGCTGTTCAACACCCTGGCCAATCTGCGCGTGCTGATCGCGCTGGACCCGCAGCGCGCCCAGGCCATGCTGGACCAGCTGATCGCCTTTCTGCGCGCCACGCTGCGGGCCTCGCGCACCAGCAGCCACAGCCTGGGCCAGGAATTCGCCCGCCTGCAGGACTATTTGGCCCTGATGCAGATCCGCATGGGCGCGCGCCTGCGGCCCTCGCTCGATCTGCCCGCCGAGCTGGCCGAGCTGCAGATCCCGCCCCTGCTGCTGCAGGCCCTGGTCGAAAACGCCATCCAGCACGGCCTGGAACCCAGCGTCGAGGGCGGCGAGCTGTATATCGGCGCCCGTCTGCAGGGCAAGCAGTTGCTGCTGGAAGTGCGCGACGGTGGCGTGGGCCTGGCCTCGCCCACCCTGGCCACCGAGGGCACGCGCTTCGGCCTGCACCAGGTGCGCGAGCGCCTGCACACCCAGTTCGGCGGTGCCGCCAGCTTTCAACTCGGCCCGCGCGGCGACGGCCACAGCGGCGCGCTGGCCCGCATCCTGCTGCCCGTCCAAACTCCCCATCCGCCCGCATGAATCTGCCCTCACGCCCCACCGCCCTGATCGCCGAAGACGAGGGCCTGCTGGCCGAGAACCTGCGCCAGGAACTGGCCCGGCTCTGGCCCGAGCTGGAGCTTGTGGCCATGGCCCCGCACGGCCAGGCCGCCGTGGACCTGGCCCTGCAGCACCGGCCCGACCTCTGCTTTCTGGACATACGCATGCCCGGCCTCAGCGGCCTGGAAGCCGCCGCCGCCCTGGCCGAGGATTGGCCGGAGGGCCCCGGACGGCCCTTCCCCCTGCTGGTCTTCGTCACCGCCTACGAGCAATACGCTTTGCAAGCCTTCCAATTGGCGGCGCTGGACTATGTGCTCAAGCCGGTGCAGCCCGAGCGCCTGGCCCAGACCTGCCAGCGCCTGCGCCAGGCCCTGAGCCAGCGGCAAAGCCCGCCGGCCACGCTAGAGGCCACGGTGGAGCAATTGCGCCAGTTGCTCGGCAATCCGCAGGCTTCGGCCACGCCGCCGCTGCGGCTGCTGCAGGTCGGCGTGGGCAACCAGATCCTGATGGTGCCGGTGGAGGAGGTCATCTACTTCGAGGCCGCGGACAAATATGTGCGGGTGCTGACCGCGGCCAAAGAGCATCTGATCCGCATCTCCCTGCGCGAACTGCTGCCCCAGCTGGACGGCCAACGCTTCTGGCAAATCCACCGCAGCCTGGTGGTGCGCAGCGACGCCATCCAGCGCGCCCTGCGCGACGAGGCCGGCAAGCTCAGCCTGCATCTGCACGGCCGGCCCGAACGCCTGGCCGTCAGCCGCATGCATGCGCATTTGTTCAAAGGCATGTGAGGGAGCATTCCAGTCCTCTCGGTTGCTAGGGGGCGTTCGCGAAGAAGTTTCTAAATCAGCCTCTCTTGAATTTCGAGTGGGTAGATTTGGCCGCATGAAACCAAGTACAAAACGTCAACCACAGAGTCACAGAGACGCAGAGAAAGCAAGCTTTGATTTCTCCGTGTCTCTGTGGTTGCACTGGAATTTGGCGTTTCACTTCAAAAAGAGCTCCACCACCGGCAGCAGCAGCTCGGGCCGGTTCATGGGCAGGCTCAGGCGGATGGCGTTTTCACTGACGCTCACATGCGCGTTGTTCTGCAGATTCCTGGGCTGCGGCTCCTTGAACTGGATCTCGGAACCGTCGTGCAGGAACTGCGCGTAGCTGACCTTGCCGGCCAGGCCAGGCAGTTCCACGCCACCCATGGGGTAGTTCTGCAGATGCAGATAGAGCCGCTTGCCGCGCTGGGTGTAGCGCGTGCCATCGGGGGCGGTGAAGGCGCTGGCGCCCGCGCCCTGGATGGCGCGGCCGTGCAGTCGGGTCCACTCGCCCAGGGCGGCCAGGCGGCTCTGCACACCGGGCTCGAATTCACCCCGGCCGTTGGGGCCGACATTGAGCAAGAGGTTGTTGCCCTTGGAGACCGCATCGACCAGCAGGCGCACCGCCGCTTCGCTGGACTTCCAGGCCACCGTGTCGCGCCTATAGCCCCAGGAGTCGTAGAGCGTGTGGCATTCCTCGGTCAGCTTGAACTCGCTCGCCAGGCCATCGAACCTGGGCTGGTGATCCTCGGGCGTCTGCACGCCGCCGGGCAGGTCCAGCCGGTTGTTCAGCAGGATGCGCGGCTGCAACTGATGCACCAGCTTGACCAGTTCCTCGCTGTGCCAGTCCTCGCGGCCCTTGCCCTGGCCCCAGCTCCAGTCCTTGGGCCGGTTCGGGTAGGAGAAGTCGAACCAGAGGTAGTCGATCTTGCCGTAATTGCTCAGCAGCTCGCGCACCTGGCCGTGCATGAAGCTGCGGTACTTGGCCATATCGCGCGGGACTTTCTTCGCCGTCTCGTCCTCGCGCAGCGGGTGGTAGCCGTCGATAGGAAACTCGGGGTGGTGCCAGTCGATCAGCGAGTAGTAGAAGCCCACCTTCAGGCCCTCGGCCCGGGCCGCGTCCACAAACTCGCGCACCAGGTCGCGCTTGAAGGCGGTATTGCTGATCTTGTAGTCACTCAGCTGGGTGTCCCACAGCGCAAAGCCCTCGTGGTGCTTGGCCGTCAGCACCATGTACTTCATGCCGGCGGCCTTGGCCGATCTGGCCCAGGCGCGGGCATCGAAGAGGTCGGGGTTGAAGCTGTCGAAGTATTTGCGGTAGGCCTCTACCGACAGCTTCTCTTTGTTCATGATCCATTCATGGCGCGCCGCATTGGCATAGAGGCCGAAGTGGATGAACATGCCGAAGCGCTCGTTGACGAACCAGCCGTAGTCGGCCTTGCGGTTGAGCGGATCGGCCAGTTGCGGGGCGGCCGGCGCGGCCTGCGCCGCCAGCCCTGGCGCTGCGCCGCCCAGCGCCAGGGCCAGGCAGGCCAGCGCCAGATGTCGTCTTAATTCAGAGTTATTGTTCATGCAAGCCTCCTGTGTTGTTCTGAATGAATCTGCCGCTTGTTTCACCACAGCTCGGCCAGCGTTGGCGCCATGTCCACCACCTGCGTCGCCTGCGGCCGCTGGGCATGGATGCTTGCCGTCAGGGCCGTGCCGGCCTCGGCCTCCAGCTCCAGCAAGACCAGCTGGTTGCTGCCCGGCCGCAGCAGCGGCCAGGGCAGATAAAGCTCGGTCTGCGGCCCGCGCTCCCAGTAGCGGCCGAGGTTGAAGCCATTGATCCAGACCTGGCCCTTGTGGCCGCCCGCGATGGCGAGGAAGCCGTCACCAGGAACGCCCACCTCGAAATCGGCGCTGAAGAAGCGCGGCCCGGCGACGCCCCTGTCCACCGGCAGGCCGGCCAGCGCCGGCGGCGTGGCCAGCGGCAGGCTGTGGTGCTCCCAATGCTGGATCAGGTTGATCCCCAGGCGTACCCAGCCGAGCAAGCCCTTGCGGTCGTGCAGAAAGGGGCCGTAGTTCACCCGGCCCTGGTTTTCCACCAGCAGGTCCAGGCAGGCCTCGCCGCCGGGCCAGTCGAGCTGCAGGCTGAGGGCGCCATCGCGCGCCAGCACGCCTTGCGGCCGGCCGTTCAAAAAGACCAGGGCGCGGTCCGCCAGCGCCTGCACCGAGAGCTGGACCGGCCCGGCCGGATGGCGCATGCGGCTGCGGTAAAGCACATGGCCATAGGCCTGGCCCAGGCGCTCCATGCTGCGCGGCGTCGCTGCCGTCAGCACGGGGTGGTCGAGATCCAGGCTCTGCCACAGCAGCGGCCCGGCCTGTAGCGGCAGCGGTGCA
Source organism: Roseateles oligotrophus (assembly GCF_014204525.1). GTDB lineage: Bacteria > Pseudomonadota > Gammaproteobacteria > Burkholderiales > Burkholderiaceae_C > Paucibacter_A > Paucibacter_A oligotrophus_A. Next base: position 163,360 of record NZ_JACHLP010000004.1, on the reverse strand, counting down.
TGGCTGAAACGCGGCACTTCGGGCGGCAGATCGAGCGGCGGCAGCGCCGACAGCCCCATATGGCGGCCCACGGCCTCGCGCATGGCCAGGTATTTGGGCGTGATGCTGCCGTCCTCGGCCAGCGGCGCGTCGTAGTCGTAGCTGTTGACGGTGGGCTGGTAGACGCCGCTGTCACGGTCCGTGTTGGCGCCGTTCATCCAGCCAAAGCTGGTGCCGCCATGGAACATAAAGATATTCACCGAGGCGCCGTGGGCCAGGATCTGGCCCAGGCAGTCGGCCGCGTCGGCCGCGTCGCGCGTGTGGTGGGGCTCGCCCCAGTGGTCGAACCAGCCGTTCCAGAACTCCATGCAGATCAGCGGGCCCTCGGGCTGGTATTCGCGCAGCTTGGCCAGCTCGGAGGGCACGCGCGAACCGAAGTTGCCGGTCTTGAGCACGCCGGCCAGCGTGCCGTGGGTCAGCATGTGATCGGTCGGGCCGTCGGAGGTGAACAGCAGGCCCGTAACGCCGTGACGGCGCAGACTGCCCTCCAGCCAGCGCAGATAGTCCTGGTCGCTGCCGTAGCTGCCGTACTCGTTCTCGACCTGCATGGCCAGGATGGGCCCGCCGGCTTCGGCCTGCAGCGGCAGCAGGCGCGGCAGCAGCTCGGCGAAGAAGCGCTCCACCGCCGCCAGATAGGGCCCATAGCTGCTGCGCAGCACCATGTCGGGGTCGGCCAGCAGCCAGGCCGGCAGGCCACCAAACTCCCATTCGGCGCAGATATAGGGCCCGGGCCGGACGATCACCTTCAGGCCCAGGCGCTCGGCCAGGCGCACAAAGGCCACCAGGTCGAGCGCGCCGTCGAAGTCGAAGCGGCCGGGCTCGGGCTCGTGCAGATTCCAGGCCACATAGGTCTCGACCGTGTTCAGCCCCATGGCGCGCAGCTTGAGCAGGCGGTCCTCCCATTGCTCGGGCAAGACGCGGAAGTAGTGGATGGCGCCGGCCAGCAGGCGCCAGGGCTGGCCGTTGAGCGCAAGCTCAGATCCGGAGATAGTCAAACAGCTCACAGTCACATCCTGCTTAGGAAATGGGGGCTCATCGCGTCAGCACGCCCAGCTCGGCAAAGGCGATGCGGCCCTGCTCCGCCGTGGCCTGCGGAAACTGCAGGCGCACAAAGCCCGCCCGCCAGGGCTTGGCAAAGCGCAGGGTCTGCAGGCCGGAATTGGCGGCGATATTGGAGAACTCGCCCTGCCCCGCCAGCGACCAGGTCTCGCCGTCCAGGCTGAGCTGGCAGACATAACGGACCGGCGCACCGGCACCGGCCGGCAGCTGGGCTGCCGGCATCAGGCTAAAGCCGCGCAGCTCATGGGTGCGGCCCAGCGACAGCGTCAGCTCGGCCGCCAAGGGGCTCTCCCAGAGCGTGGCCGGGGCTTCGTCGAACAAGGCCTCGGCCCCTGGGGCGCTGGCCTGCACGATGCGCCAACCGACCTTGGCGATGTCATAACTGCGGGTGGTGACGGGGCTGGGGCGGGACTGTCCGGGTCGGAAACAGACCGCCTTGACGACGCCGCCCTCGGCCAGCGCAAAGGCCTTGCGGTAGCGCGGCGACCGGCGCGTGGGGGTCGTGCCATCCACGCTGAAATGAATCGCATCGCCAGCCACAGCGGACAGCGTGACCCTGCCCTCGCGGTCGCGGCCGATCTGGGGCGCCTCGAACACCTCGGCCAGGCGGAACAGCTCGAACTCGCTCAGGGCCGGGCTGGCGGCGGCAGCGAGTATGCGCAGGCGCACACGCGTGGTCGTCAGCGGGCTGGCCAGGCGGACCAGGCGCTGGGGGCCTATGGATTCGTGGTGAGCAAATTGCTGCCAGCGCCCGTCTATCCAAGCATCGAGCGCAAACGCGTGGACGCGCTGTCCCAGCGGCAGATGTTCGCGCAGGCGCACCACATCAAAGCGCGTCGGCCGGGCCAGCTGCAGCGTCAGCTCGGGCCGCAGCTCGGTCTCGTCGCAGGTCCAGAAGCTGTCACTGCGGCCGTCCAGCAGCTTGTCGGGCCCATGGGCCGGGTCGGCATGGCTGGCGCTGGCCAAGGCCCGCGCCCCCTGGGTCAGCGGCTTGCCGAAGGTGGCGGCCAGCGCCACGCCCCAGTCCCGCGCCACCCGGCGGTCGGCGTCGGGGATGCGGCCGCGCCGATCCGGCGCGAAGCTCAGCAAGAGATTGGCTCCCCGCCCCACCGACTCGAAATAGATGCGCAGCAGATGGCTGAGCGTCTTGACCTGCTCGTCCTCGTGCGCATGCCAGAACCAGCCGGGGCGAATCGACACATCGACCTCGGCCGGGCGCCAGACCGTGCCATCGCGCACGCCATGCTCGTTCTTGCTGGGGCTGAACGGCCCCTGCTCGTCCATGGTGGCCCAGCAGGGGTCGCCGGCATAGCCCTCCTCGTTGCCGACCCAGCGCACGTCGGAGCCGCGCTGGCCCCAGATGACGGTGTCGGGCTGCAGCTCGCGCACCAGGGCCCAGGTCCTGGGCCAGTCGTAATAGCTCGGCGGGTCGATCTTGCGGGCCTCGCGCGCGCCACCGTAGTAACCGTCGCCACCGTTGGCGCCATCGAACCAGACCTGGAAGATGGGCCCGTACTGCGTCAGCAGCTCGCGCAGCTGATTGCGGAAATACTCGATATAGGCCGGCCGGCCATACTCGGCATGGTGGCGGTCCCAGGGTGAGAGATAGATGCCGAAGGCCAGGCCCTGGCGCCGGCAGGCCTCGGACACCTCGCGCACCAGATCGCCCCGCCCCTCGCGCCAGGGGCTGTGGCGCACGCTGTGCTCGGTGTAGCGGCTGGGCCAGAGGCAGAAACCGTCATGGTGCTTGGCCGTCAGGATCAGGCCGCGCAGACCGGCCTCCTTGACCGTCTGCACAATCTGGTCGGCGCTGAAGTCGCTGGGCTGGAACAGGGCCGGCGACTCGTCGCCATAACCCCATTCACGGTCGGTGAAGGTATTGAGGCTGAAGTGCACAAAGGCATAGCGCTCGATGGCATGCCAGGCCAGGTGGCGAGCGCTGGGCAGGGGGCCGTGCGGTCGGGGTTGCGGCGGCTGCGCCTGGGCTGCACCGAAACTCGCTGAGCCCAAGGCGGCGAGATTCAGACCGAGCCAGTGCCGGCGGGAAAGCGTAGTCATCAGATCAGGTGTTGACGGAATGTATTGAAAAATCAGGCGGGCCGGCCCGCCATGCAGGCCTGCCCGAAAGTCGACAGATCAGAACTTCATCCGCGCGCCCATATAGAACTGGCGGCCACTGCTGTGCAAGGCGGTCGTGGTTTCCATCGGAACAGTAGCACTCGGCGCGTTGTAGTAGCGCAGCTTGGGGTTGTTCAGATTCAGGCCCTCGAAGGTCAGCGTCAGCCTGTCGTTCACGCTGTAGTTCAGCGAGGCCGCCAGGGTTCCCGTCGGCGCCGCATAGTTCTGCGACAGGCCGTACAGGCCGACGCGCGCCTTGCCGCGCTGCGAATAAGTCAGGCGTGTGCTGAAGGCCCCCTCCTCGTAGTAGCCGCCCAGGGTGTAGGAGTTCTTCGAAGCACCCAGCAGCGGCATGCCGTTCTCCTCCTTGGCATCCACATAGGTGTAGTTCGCCTGCACCCCAAAGCCACGGAACAGCGGCTGCTCATAGCCCAGCTCGATGCCCTGCGAACGGCCGGTGGTGTTCTTGGGCGAACTCACCAAGGTGGGCACGATCTGGGGGCCGCCCAGGCCGGTGGGGATGGCGGTGTTGAGCAGGTTCTGCATGGACGTGCCGGCACCGATCAGCGAGTCGAACTCAAGCCTGAACAGCTGCACCGACAGCAGGGCGCGCGGCTGGAAGTACCACTCGATGCCCAGGTTATAGCTCTTGGCCACGACCGGCTTGAGCGTGGCACTGCCACCCGAGGCCGTGGAGGGCGGGATGTTGGCGAGGTTGTAGCCAAAGCCGCTGAGCGTGGCGCCCAGGGCGCTGTAGTCGGGCCGCGCCATCACCTTGGCAGCGCTGGCACGCAGCACCAGATCCTTGGTGGCGTCGAAGCTGAGGTTGGCGCTGGGCAGCACATTGCTGTAGTCGCTGTCCGTGGTCTGCACGATGAAGTTGCCGAAGCGCGAACCGGTCACCAGCGTCGCCCCCTCGGGCACGAAGCCGCCGCCGACGCAGGCATCGGTCTGGGCCTGGCTGCCGAAGGTGATGGTGTTGGTGGGGCGCGGCACGCCGCAGGGCACGCCCTGATTGGTCGTCACCTGTACCTTGGTCTTCACATGGCGCAGCCCCAGGTCACCACGCCAGCTGTCGCCGCCGAACTTGACCATGCCGTAGAACGCCCGGGTGTCCTCCTTGACGGTGAACACGCCCGATACCGGCAGGTTGTAGTTGCCGCTGCCGACCGGCAGATTGGCCTTGGACCAGCTGACGATCTCGTCCGTGGAGATCAGCGGCATGCTGGCCGTGGGGAAGCCGGCGCCCAGTGCGCTGCCGAAGTCGGACGGGTAGAAGCTGTTGCCGCTCCAGGTGGGAATGGAGGTGACGAGGCTGGCGCCGTTGTTCGTCGCGTTGACCGGCGGGCCGCCCTTGAGCGGGCGCGAGCCCTCGCGCCGATGCGAGGTGTCGCGCCAGCCGAACTTGAGGCTGTGCAACCAACCCTCGTTGAAGCCGTACTCGGCGTCCAGCCGCCGGTAGTCTTCCTTGTCGACGCTGCGCTGCAGGCTATAGCTGTTGTCGGCCCCGCTATTGCCGGGCAGATAGGTGAGGTTGGCAGCGCTCAAGCCCCCGGGCAGCCCCACCGTCAAGGCCTTGTCGGCCCCGTTGTAGGCATAGGAGGTGGCCGTATTGGGCAGAAAGATGTAGTTCCAGTAGAGATAGGTATTGCCCTCAGCCTTGGTCGTGCCCAGTTGGCCCGACAACTTCAGCGCGTCGCTGACCTGGTATTTGAAGTCGGCGTTCAGGTAGTTGGTGGAGGACGATGCATTGGGGTTGGAGAAGGTCTCCAGCTGCGCGCCGGTGGCGTTGCCGGTGTTGTTGAACTGGGCGGCGCTCAGCAGATCGCCACTCAGCTGGGCGTGGGTCGGCACGATGCCGCCACCGACCGAATTGCCCGGCCTGACGACGAACTGATTCTGGACATAACGTGCATCCAGCTTGGACTGGAAGGCCTCGACACCCAGCTTGAGCCCCTCCAGCGGCGCCAGCTCGATGCCCAGCAGCCCGCCCCTGCGCTGGCGCTCCTGCTGGAACACCGTCTGGGTGATGGCGTTGGCATAGACCTTGCCGCTCAATTGCCCGCCATTGGCCTGGCCCGCCGCCGAGGTCGGCGACACCAGACCCCAGCTGATGTTCTGGCTGTCGCGGCGCACATGGCGCTTCTGATCGAAGGCCTGCAGCATCACGCCCACGCTGCCGGTCGGGCTCTTCCAGTTGAGCAGGGCGCTCAATTGCGGATCGGTCTTGCCGGCCAGGTCGGAATACACGGCCTGCACCGAGGCTTCCACGGTCAGCGGCTTCTTGAACTCCAGCGGACGGCGCGTGACGATGTTGACGGCGCCGGACACACCGCCCTCGACCTGATCGGCCTGCGAACTCTTGTGAACCATCACCTGGCTGACGATCTCCGACGGAAAGAGCAGGTAGCTGACGCTGCGCGCCGCGCCGGAGCCGGCGCTGCCGGCGCCGCCGGCCAGTTGGTCCGAGGCATCCCAGTCGGCCGTGGCGACCGAATGGCCGTTGATGGTCGTCAGCGCCAGGCTGGGGCCGGTGCCGCGCAGGCTCACCCGGTCGTTCTCGTCATAACCCCCCTGCCCGCCGGTGCCGGCCGTGGTCGTCACGCCGGGCAGCTTCTGCAGCGCATCGGCCACGTTCTTGTCGGGCATCTTGCCGATGTCCTCGGCGCTGACCACATCGGTCACGCCATCGGCATAGCGCTTGGTCGTCAAGGACTTTTCCTTGGACGCGCGGATGCCGGTCACCACCACCGCCTCCAGCTTGGTGCTGGCCGAAGCCGGCGCCGCAGCGGTCTGCGCTCGCGCGGCCGGCTGGGCCAGGCAAAGGGTGAAAACGGCCAGGGCCAGGGCGGTCGGCCGCAGCGCGGGGTGGCTGTAAGGGTTTGCTTGCATGCTTGTCTCCGTCTGTTTATTGGCTGGATCAGTGGTGTCGCGGCTGTACCGAACGACGCTCGGCGGGGCGAAGCGCGAGCCTCGTCGCAAAGAGTTTGAAGCGCTGATTTATCATGGCTATGTTTTGATAAGTTAACGTTAACATATTGATCTCAAAAGCCCCTCCATGCAAACCCGGAGAAGCCCGCCTAATGCGTTCGCTCCTCGGAGCGGACGATCACAAATGCCTTAGTTGATGTTCAGCTGGGGCGCAGTGCTGCTGCCACCCTCGCGGGCGCGGTATTGCACCCAGGCGTTGGAGCCCTGGTAGCTGGGTGCGCTCAGCAGCAGGCACAGGCTGGCCTGCCCGGCGGCCTGGGCCGCCTGCACCGCCGCAGTGATGTCCACGACCTGGCTGCTGCCCGCGGGGCCGACATTCCAGCGCGCCAGTTCCTGGGTCGCGGCCGGTTGCTTGTTCCAGTTGACCGTGCTTTCACTCCATGACGAGGCCGAACAGCTGGACACGGCGTTGACGATCTCGCCGCTGCTGGCCGCGCCGCGTGCCGACACGCTGAGCCGCAGCTGGGCCCGCAGCGCGGCGGGCAGGCCGGCCATCGGCAGGTTGAGCAGGCTGCGGCGCGCATAGCCGGTGGCATCGTTCTTGGTTTCCAGCGTGTTGGCGGCGCCGAAGTTGCTGGCGGCATAACTGCCGTCGCGCAGCGTCGCGTCCGCGTTCGCCGGCTGGCTGGCGCTGGCCGGGATTTGGGCCTGCAGCTGCAGCGTGCGGCCCTGCAAGCCGTTCAAATCGACCGACAGGCGCAGCGTGGGCGCGGTGCTGAGCACCGTGATCGCCGCGTCCTTGCTGATGACGGACTGGACCGGTCGGAAGCGCTCCAGCATCAGGCTGCCGGTGGCCACCTGCGTGGGCTCGGACAAGGCCAGCTGCAACTGGCCGTCGGCCTCGCGCAGCAGCACGGCCGACTTCCGGTCGGCGCACAGCCAGGGTTGGCCCATGCGGTTGACCGTGGTGACGCCGTCGTTCCAGACGGTGGCCGCGCCCATGCTGCTGCGGCCATCCCAGGCCGCGTGGGCATTGGCATCCAGCGTCAGCAACTCAAGCCCCGGCGCGGCCACATAACTTGCAAATTGATTCGCATCAAGGCCCGGCTGCACCACATAGGCATAGCGGGCGCCGTTGGGCTGCACGCCGTGCTGCAGGGCCAGGCTCAGGTAGTTGCGGCTGAGCGGCTCGGCCGGATTGCTGGCATTGATATCCTGCCAGCTGCCGCTGCGCGACTCGCGCCTGACGCGCAGCGAGGGGGCCGGGCCGCCCGGCAGCTCTGGCAGGTAGTAGCCGATGCCGGTGTTCAAACCGGGCTGACTCAGGTAGGCGGCACGGGCGCCAACGACCGCGTCGCTGCCCAGACCGACAGGCTGCGCCACGCCATCGAGCGTCAGCGCATCGCTGCCGTCCGGGTTGATCAGCTTGCGGTTGTCGAGGATGGTTTCCACGGCGGCGCTGCCGGTGGAGCTGATGGCCGAGCCCAGGGCGATCAAGGTATCGCCGAAGGCGAACCAGCTCTTGCTGCCCGAGACCGGGCTGAAGGTCTTCTCCGTCCCCACCAGCCGGCTGTAGTCGAACTGCATGCCCTGGACCTGGCCCCAGACCGGCAGCGCCGCGCCGCCGACCCAGTTCCTGGCATTCGGATAGCTGGCGAAATTGCCCGCCGTGCCCAGCCAACCATCGCTGGTGACACCGGGCAGGCGCCTCATATCGACCGTCGCCCAGTAGCCGTCGATGTACTGGCTGGCGTCCGCCGTCAGCAGCGTGGTGGCGCCGGTGCCGGTGTACCAGCCACGCGGGTTCTCGCCATTGCCGGCCTCGAAGCTGCCGATGCGGGGCGAGAACATGGCGACCGACCAAAGGAACTGGTCACGCCTGTGCACGCCGCGGGCCATGGAGGCGTAGGAACGGCTTTGCAATACTGGCGGCGTGGCGAGCACGGTCGGGTCCGCCAGCAGGGCCTTGATTTCGGTGATGGCGGCCGGCGTCAGGCCGGTGAAGTAGTTGGCGCGCCGCTGATCGCTCTGCACATGGTGCTTGAGCAGGCCCAGCACGGCGGGCGCATCGGCCGCCGTGGAGCGCCGGGTCAGCGCCAGCAGGTCGCGCACGATGCCGCGGCCGTTGCCGAGTTCCTCCGCCTTGCGCGAGATGGCGCGGCCGCGCAGATTGTCCAGCACCGCGCCCTGGTGCAGCACGGGCAAAAAGGCCTGGCGCACCCACTGATCGACATTGGCGATGGCGGGATCGGTCACCGCCCAGGCACTGCCCTCCAGCACGCTCAGCAGCTTGCTCAGCGAGCCGATGGCGACCGCGCCATAGCTGCCGGTGTAGGCGATATTGCCGTGCTGGACGAAGGAGCCATCGGCATAGACGCCGTCGCCGGCGGTGACGTAGGGCAAGGCCTGGCTGATCGCGTCGCGGCCGGCCGCCACCTTGGCCGCATCCTGGCCGATGACCCCGCGGTAGACCACGACCAAGGCCTTGTCCAGGCGGTTCGCGCCGGTCTCTATCGCAGTGGGGCGCAGCAGGCTCCGCGTCGGGTCCGGCACGAAGCGGTCGATGGCCGCCAGATAGCTGGCCCGGCGCGTCGCGCCCAGTTCGTTGTAGAGCGCCAGCATGCAGTCGTTGAGTGCCTGCGGCGCGCCGATCTCGTACTCCCACCAATTGGTGGTGTAGGTGGTGCTCGGGTTGTAGTGCTTGGCGACCAGCCAGTCCAGCCCGGCGATGGTGTCGGCCAGCAACTGCGCACCATTGGGCAGGGAGGCGCCCGATTGCGCGTAGGCCACGGCCATGGCGCGCAGCCGGCTCATGCTGGCGGCCACGCGGGAGCCGCGGCTCAGCGCCCCCATATCGTTCCACAGCTCGGTGCGCGCCGGGCCGGTGTTCATGCCCTGCCACCAGGCCAGGGCGCTGGTGTTGGCGGCGTTGATGGCGGCCTGCACGTCCGCGTCGGCGGCGGCGCCGGCACTGAGCACCAGCATGGCCGTCGCGCGGCTGCGCAGCAGCTGATAGGGGTCCGACTGTGCGCTGACCAGAGAGGCGCCCAGCAGCGCCAGCACGACGCTCAGCTTGCCCAGCTTTGGCAAGCGGCGGCGGGTGCGGGCTTTCTCGACAGAAGTTCTTGCACTCATCATGTCTCCAAGAATTACCGCGGCCCCCAGCGCTGCAAAGGCCTGGTGGCGTGCGGGTTCAGCGCGCTCTTGCGGGATGCCAGTAGGGTGACCAGGCGCGCGCATGCCTGGCCAAGGCTTCGAGGAAGAAGAAGTCGCCCCACAGATTGGCTTCGTCCACGCCCAGCCCTTCCGGGCGGCTGTAGACGCCATGCCTGAGCAAGACATTGCCGGGTGCCAGCCAGCCGGCGCATTCGCGCAGCAAGCCGGCCAGGATGCGCTCGGCCGCCTTGCGGTAATGCGCGGCCTGCTCGGGCCTGGCGGTCAACAAATCGGACAGCTCCAGCAGACCGCAGGCGGCGATGGCGCTGGCCGAGCTGTCCCAGGGCTCGCCGGCCTGGTCGGCCAGACTCAGATCCCAGCAGGCAATGCCATGCTCGGGCAGGCCAGCCAGGAAGCGATCCGCCAGCAGGCAGGCGGTGTCCAGCAGTTCCAGCTCGGGCGCCCAGCGGTGATTGAGCGCGAATCCGTACAGCCCCCAGGCCTGGCCGCGCGCCCAGCAGGAGTCGTCGGCCGCCCCTTGCTGGGTCGTGCCATGCAGGGGCGCGCCGCTGTGGGGGTCGAAGTGGAAGGTGTGAAAGGTGGTCGCATCCGGCCGCACCAGCACTTGCTTGGAGCGCAGCGCATGCGAGCGCGCGGCGTCGGCGTAGCGGGCCTCACCGGTCTGCGCCGAAGCCCAGTACAGCAGGGGCAGATTGAGCAGGCAGTCGATGATGATGCGGCCGCGCTGCGAGGCATCGTCCAGCCGGCCCCAGGCCTGGATCACGCCGGCACCGGGCAGGTAACGCGTCATCAACAGCTCAGCTGCCTGCAGGGCGCAGGCCTGCGCGACTCGGTCCGGGCCCTGACGCAGGGCCGCGACGCAGGAGGGCATGAAGAGAAAGCCAAGATCATGGTGGTCCAGCACGAAGCGGCGTTCGAGCCGCTTGGCATAAGTTTTGATCTGCTCGTTTGCCGCCTGGGCGAATTTCGCCTCGCCGCTCAGCTCATGGGCCAGCCACAGCAGGCCGGTCCAGAAGCCGGCGGTCCAGCTGCTGTTCACGCCCTCGGGCTCACCCTCCCAGCGCGCCGGCTCAAAATGGTTCTGGCGGCTGGTGTCGCCGGGAAAGCAGGGCCCGAGGTCTCGCAGGGCCAGACCGAGCTGGGCCGTGGCAGCTTGCAGCGCTGCGTCGGTATTGAGGGTCATAAAGGTTGGCATGGGTTCAGTGACTGGTGAGGCTTGGGTGCGGCGCCGGCCCGGGAATGGCACCGCGAAAGCCCAGGCTGCGAGCCGCCACCTGATTGGCCAGCAGGGCCGCCTCCTCGGGCCCGGCCTGGCGCAGCAAGCCATGTAAAAAAGCGCCGTTCCAGGCGTCGCCCGCACCGGTGCTGTCAACGATGTGCGTGACCGGCACGGCGGGCAGGACCTGCATGCCCCCGCCCGGCAGCTGCAGGCGGACGCCCTCCGCGCCACATTTCAGCGCCAGCGCCGGACCAGGCAGGGACAGGCCTTGCAGCAGCGGCAGATCGGCCGGAGCGCTGGGCAGCAGCCAGTTCACATGGGGCAGCACTTCGTGCAAGGCCTCGCGCGCGGCCGCCTCGCCGCCTTGGCCGGCCCAGAGCGCAGGGCGGTAATTGGGGTCGTAAGCCACCCACAGGCCCAGAGCCCGGGCACGCTGCGCGGCCTTGAGCGTGGCCGCGCGGGCGCTGGCTGACAACGCCTGGGTGATGCCCGACAGCAGCAGCGCCCGTGCACCGGCCAAGGCCTCGTCCGGCACATCGTCGGGTTGCAGACCAGCCGCCGCGCTGCCCTGGCGGCGGTAGCTGAAATCGCGCTCGCCGCCGGGCAGCTGGCTGATGAAATAGACGCCGTTGACGCCGGGGAGCAGTTGCGCGTGACGCAGGTCCACGCCCTCCTGGCGCCAGGCCTGGAGCAGGCCCGGCGCGAAGGGGTCGGCGCCGACCCGGGTGATGAAGCCGGTGCGCGTGCCCAGCCGCGCGGCGCTAACCAGGGCATTCAGCACATCGCCGCCATAGCCCAGGCGCAGCGGACTGCCCTGCGCACCCAGCGCCGTCTCGCCGCAGAGCTCCACCATGCACTCGCCCAGGGCCAGCAATTCGGGCCGGGGGCTCATCGTGCCATCCATCCGCCGTCCACGGCCAGCAATTGCCCGTGTACATAGGCGGCGGCCGGCGAGGCCAGAAACACGGCCGCACCCACCAGGTCGGCCGGCTGGCCCCAGCGCCCGGCCGGGATGCGCTCCAGCACCTGGCGCTCGCGCTGCGGGTCGGCCCGCAAGGGCGCGGTGTTGGCGGTCGTTATATAACCCGGCGCGATGGCATTGACGCCCACGCCACGGCCGGCCCACTCATTCGCCAGCGCCCGCGTCAGGCCCAGCAGCCCATGCTTGCTGGCCGCATAAGCGGGCACGCGGATACCGCCCTGCATCGAAAGCAGGGAGGCGATATTGATGATGCGGCCCTGGCCCTGGTCCAGCATCTGGCGCCCGGCGCTTTGCGCCAGCTGCCAGGCGGCATGCAGATTGAGCTGCAACACCGCATGCCAGTCCTCACTGCTGACATCCTCGGCGGCGGCGCGGCGGATGGCGCCGGCATTGTTGACCAGCACATCCAGGCGCCCATGCCTGGCCACCACGGCCTCGATCAGGCGTTCCGGCACGGCCGCATCGGACAGGTCGGCGTCCATCACCTGGCAGCGCCGGCCTAGCGCCTCGATGGCGGCCACCGTCGCCTCGCAGCCCTGATGGTGGCGGGTGACGATCAGGTCCGCGCCGGCCTGGGCCAGGCCGATGGCCAGGGCCTGGCCGATGCCGCTGGCGCCGGCCGTCACCAGGGCCAGCCGCCCGTCCAGACGAAAGAGGTCTGCGCTCGTTTGCATCTGACTCACCCTCGCTCAGGCCATGCCCACCAGCTTCTGCGTCCAGGCCAGCTCGGGCAGCAAGGCCACGCCCTGGCGCCGGCCATTGCCGGCCAGGGCCCACAGGTAGTAGCTCTGCGCGCCAGGTGCGGCGGCATAGGTGTGGTAGCCGTAGGGGATGGACAGCAGCGAGTCGTCGCGCACCGTGTGGGTGGTGTCAAAGCCGCGCTCGGGGCTGAAATGCCGGGCCAGGCCGAAGCCCTCGGGCGAGGCGACGCGGAAGTAATAGATTTCTTCGTGGAACACTTCGCCGCCTTCCTCACGCTCGTGCTTGTGCGGCGGGTAGGTGCTCCAGTTGCCCGAGGGCGTGAGGGTCTCGCCGACGATCAGGCTGGCGGCCGGCTGGCCGTCGGGCAGGGTCAGGATCTCGCGGAAATGGCGGGTGTAGTTCAGCGCGCCCCAGCTGCCGGTGCGCACCGCGTCGGGACGGATCTCGTAGGCCGGAACGTCCAGGTTCGACGGGGTGCTGACCAGGGCGGCCTCGAAGCGCGTGCCGGCTTCAAGCTGGTAGCGGGCACCGCGCGGCAGGTAGACGCTGTGCGGCTTGCCGGCAAAGACATTGGCGCGGCCGCCGACGCGCTCGAAGCGCTGCTCGCCCACCTGCACGGTGGCCGTGCCCGAGAGCACCACCAGCAGGGTTTCACGCTCGGCCACGCAGCGGCCCTCATGGACATGGCCGGGCAGCAATACCAACTTCTCGAAACCCAGCAACTGGCAGCTGAGGCCCTGCAGCGGGTGATGACCGGGGGTGCTCGGGATGGTGTGGAAATGTTCGGACATGGTGATGATGCGTGTTTGTGTTTTGTATATGTTAACGATACCAGATCAATGCGCCAAGCATTCACAGGGGAAACCCCTTGGTGCTCAGGATCAGGGGATTGGGCGCGCCTTTCAGGGCGCGCGATAGCCGCCGGGGCCACCCAGCGCCTGGAAGGGCCGCAGCAACCACAGATAGAGCAGGCCCGACACGGCGGCCAGCACGCCGCTGACGATGAAGGTGTGGTGGTAGTGGTGACCGGTGGCATCCAGCCAGGCGCCCATGGCCGGTGGCACCAGCATATAGCCCAGTGCCGCCAGCAGATTCATGGCCGAGTGGAACTGGGCAAAGCGTTCGCGCGGAAACAGATACTGGCCCAGCGCCGCCGTGCCGGTCAGGTAGATGCCCGAGAGCACCCCATGCACGATGAAGGCTTGTGAAAACTGCTGCGCGTCACGCACCCAGCAGCCGGCCGCCAACATGGCCAGCGCATACAGGGCGATGGAAACCAGGCCCACGCGCAGCGGGTGCCAGCGGTCGGCCAACCAGCCCACCGGCAGGGCCAGCAGCAGCGAGCAGGTATAGGTCAGGGCCAGGGCCTTGCCGTAGCCGTCCAGCCCCAGGCCCACTTGCTGGGCATAGAACACGCCGAAACCGTTGATCGGATTGCCGGCCACCAGGCCCAGCATCATGGCGAAGAACAGCAGCAGATAGAAGCGCTGGCTGAAGCATTCGCGCAGATAACGCCGCACCTCCCCTGCCCCCTGCGCCCCAGGCGCCGCCGGCTCGGGCGGGGGGTAGCTGCCCTCGCGCACGCGCCAGCACATCAGCGCAAAGCCCAGGCCGTAGATCAGGGCGATGCCGCTGAAGATCCAGGCGAAATACTGCTGCGCATGGCCCAGCACATGGTAGGTGAAGCCAATGCCGGCAAGCAGGCCGGTGGCGCGGAACAGGCCGTAGAAACGGCCGGTCAGCCGGGCCGGCACGACGTCGGCAATCAGGCCGCCGAACACCGCGTTGGCGGTCACCGAGGCCACCTCGAACAGGGTCCACATCAGCGCGAACCAGGCCAGATTGCACAAGCGCAGGCCGGGCGACAGCCCACCGAGCAAATCGTGCAGCAAGGCCCCGGCCTGCGGGGTGACGGCCATGCCCAGCAGGCCGCCGACGACCAGGGGCATGGGCAGCAGCAAATAGGGGATGCGCCGGCCCATGCGGCCGCGATGGCGGTCCGAACGCACGGCGACGACGGGGCCCAGCAGCAGGCCCAGGGCGGCGGGGAAGGAGCCCACCACCAGGGCGATGAAGAAGTCGCTGGCCTGCAACTGGCGCAGCAACACCTGGGCCATGGGCGTGACGGCGCGCTCTTTCAGGCTCCAGGCAAAGTCGCCGATCAGCAAGAAGGCGAACAAAACCACCAGGCCGCCCAAGCCATAGACCAGGCTGCCTTGCCGCCACAGCGGACGCCCCCGGCCGTCGCGTTCCTGATCATCGGCGGCGGTCTGGCTGGGCAAGGCGGGTTCGGCGATAGCGGTCATTTTGAATTGTTAGTTATGTCAGCGCTTGCGGCTGGATTTCTTGGCGCGCGGCGACGGCGGTGCAGCGGTGGAGTCGCGCACCACCAGACGGCTTTGCAGCTCGACCCGGATGCCGCGGCGCGCGCCCTCCTCGATGTGCTGCAAGAGCAGGCGCACGGCGCTATCGCCCAGCTGCTCGTAGTCCTGCCGCACCGTGGTCAGCGCCGGGTAGCTCTGGGCCGCGGCCGGTATATCGTCGAAACCGGCAACCGAGAGCTGCTGTGGCACTTGCAGGCCGGCGGCGCGGACGGCGTCCAGCGCGCCCAGCGCCATCAAGTCGTTGGCACAGAAGATGGCGGTCGGCGGGTCGGCCAGCTGGAGCAAGGCCTGACCCTGCTCGAAGCCGGAGCGTTGGCCGAAATCACCCTGTCTCAAGAGTTGCGGGTCGGGCGTGATGCCGGACTGGGCCAGCGCGGCCAGATAGCCGCGCTCACGCTCCTGACTCTGGCCCGAATGCGAGGTGCCGCGCACAAAGGCGATGCGCCGGTGGCCTAACTCGGCAAGATGGCGGCACAGCGCATGGGCACCTTCGTAGTTGTCGGCGCGCACCACGGGCAGCGTGGTCGGCGCGCGCCAGTAGTTCACCAGCACCACCGGCTGGGTCATGCCCTGGAACTGCTCCAGCTGCTCGGCATAGGCGCCCGGCAGGATCAGCAACAGGCCGTCGCACAGGCTGGACAGCAGGGGCACAACTTCGGGCCGGGCGGCATCGGCGGCGGCCAGGTCGTAGAGGATCAGGTCCATGCCCACTTGCTTCACCACGCGGCTGATCGCGTTGATGATGGCGGCAATCACCGGCGACTGGAAATCGCTGACCAAGAGGCCCAGCACCCGGGTGCGGCCGCCCTTGAGCGCCTTGGCGCCCAGATTGGCCACATAACCCATGGCCTGCGCCACCTCCAGCACCTTCTGCCGCGTCGCCTCGGCCACATAGCCCTTGCCACTGAGCGCGCGCGACACCGTCATCACCGACACGCCCGCTCGCTCGGCGACATCGCTGACGGTCACACGACCAAGCGCCTGTGGTGCGGCTTCGGTGGCGGGCATGGTCTTGGGTTTGGCGAGACGGTTCATGGATTTGGATCTTCCCTGGCTGTTAGCGTTCACATGCAGCCCCCATTGTCGCGTGGCCGCTCTGCGCCCACACGGATGTAGTGGAAGATCCCAGGGTGGCATCCGGCCCCAGCCCGGGCACCGGCGGTTCGGCCACGAATAGCGCGCCGGCCAGCGGCTCATGCGCCAGGGCGGCCTCGGAAAGGCCGGTGCGGGCCGTGGTGATGTAGAGCTGGCGCCCGCCCTCCCCGCCGAAACAGCAGCTGCTGACCTGGGACACCGGCAGGTCGATGCGCGCCAGCAAACGCCCGTCCGGTGCGTAGCGGCCCAGGCCGTGGCCGCCCCACTGGGCGATCCACAGCGCGCCTTCGCTATCGGTACACATGCCGTCGGGCACGCCCTCGCCCGCGCCAAAGCTGCGCCACAGGCGCGGCGGGCCGAGCCGTCCCGCCGCGTCCATCGCGTAGGCATGGACCTCGGCACGCGCGCTGTCGGCGTGGTACAGGGTCGTGCCGTCCGGACTGAAGGTGGGGCCGTTGGCGATGCCGTAGGCTGGCTGGGCCACGCGCCAGCGGCCGTCGGGCTCCAGGCAGGCCAGCACCCCCTGGGCGCTGGCAGGCTCGCGCTCGTGCATGGAGCCGGCCCAGATGCGACCCCAGCGGTCACGCTTGGCATCGTTCAGGCGCACGCCGGCCGGCAGCGGTGGCTTCACCCAGGGCCTGATGAGCAGGGTTGGCTCCAGCTGCAGCCTCACCACCTCGTCATCCAGCCCGGCGATGAAGCCATCGCCCTGTTGATCCGGCATCAACCAGGCGATGCGCCTTGGCAGCGACCAGCGCTGCTGCCGCCCGCTGGCCGGCTCATGGGCATGGACGGCGGCGCCATGGATATCGACGAAGTACAGCCGGCCCTGGTGCCAGACCGGGCCTTCGCCGAGCTGGCAGCGAGCATCCCAGATGCAGCGGGCCTGCATATCAGGTCCATCCCGCATCAATGACGAATTCCTGGGCGGTGATCATGGCGCTGTCGTCGGCCGCCAGGAACAGCGCCAGCTGGGCCACATCAACACCCTGGATGCGGCCGGGCAGGCATTGGCAGGCGTCCATCTCGCGCTCGCCGGCCTCGTCCACCCACTTCTCCAGCTGTTTGGCCGTCATCACCCAGCCCGGCGTCAGCGTGTTGACGCGCACGCGCTGGGCGCCGAACTCGCGCGCCAGGCTGCGCGTCAGCCCCGTCATCGCCGATTTGCAAGTGGCATAGGCGGCATAGCCGGCCACCTTGTTCTTCCAGCTGGTCGAGCCGACATTGATCAGGCTGCCGCCACCGCCGCGCACCAGGGCCGGCATGGCCGCCTGGGCGGCGAAGAAGTGCGCGCGCAGATTGATGGCCATGGCGTCGTCAAAGCCCTCGCTCGACAGGCCGAGAAACTCGTGCCGGGTGTCATCGGCCGCGTTATTGAGCAGCACATGCAGGCCCTGCAGCCTGGCCTCCACCGCCGCCACGGCGGCCTGCACGGCGGCCACATCGCGCATATCGCAGGGCAGGAAGACCGGCTCATGGGCCGCGCCCGCGCAGGCTCGCAGCACCTGGGCGGCCGAGGCCGCGCTGCGCCCGGTGAAAGCCACGCGGCAACCCTGCTCGGCAAAAGCCTGCACCAGGTCGGCACCTATGCCCGAGCTGCCGCCGGTGACCAGCACGGCGCGCCCGGCCAGGCTCGGGTAGCGTGCGAATTTAGAGTTAGCCATCAGTGCGACTCGCGAGCCACGGCGTCGCCGCGACAGCCAACCAAAAAGTCCATGTCCGCGCCGCTGTCGGCCTGCATCACATGGTCCACATAGAGCCGCGCCCAGCCCGAGACCGGCTTGGGCGGCGCCTGCCAGTCGGCGTGGCGCCGCGCCAGCTCGGCCGCATCGACCTCCAGCTCCAGGCTGCGCGTGGCCACATCCAGCCTGATCCAGTCGCCATCGCGCACCAGGGCCAGGGGCCCGCCGGCCGCGGCTTCGGGCGCCGCATGCAGCAGCACCGTGCCATAGGCCGTACCGCTCATGCGGGCGTCCGACAAGCGCACCATATCCGTCACGCCCTGGGCCAGCAGCTTGGCCGGCAGGCCCATATTGCCGACCTCGGCCATGCCCGGATAGCCCTTGGGCCCGCAGTTCTTCAGCACCAGCACGCTGTCGGCGCTGACCGGCAGTTCGGGGTCGTCGATGCGGGCCTTGTAGTCCTCGACGTTCTCGAACACCACGGCCTGGCCGCGGTGGCTGAGCAGGGCCGGCGAGGCCGCCGAGACCTTGATGAGCGCCCCGCCAGGCGCCAGATTGCCGCGCAGCACGGCAATGCCGCCCTGGGCCACCAGGGGATTCGACAGCGGCCGTATCACCTCGTCATCGAAGCACTCGGCCTGGGTGACGTGGGGGCCGATGGCGCCGCCGGCCACGCTAGGCGCCTGCTCGTGCAAGAGGCCGGCCTCGGCCAGCCGACGCATCACCACCGGCAGGCCGCCGGCATAGCAGAACTCCTCCATCAGGAAGCGGCCCGCGGGCAGCAGGTCCACCAGGGTCGGCACATCGCGGCCCAGGCGGTCCCAGTCCGCCAGCGTCAGCGGCACGCCCAGGCGACCGGCGATGGCCAGCAGATGGATCACCGCATTGGTGGAGCCGCCGATGGCCGCGTTGACGCGGATGGCGTTCTCGAAGGCCTCGCGGGTCAGGATGTTGCGCGGGCGCACATCCTCGCGCACCAGCTCGACGATGCGGCGCCCGGCCTCGCGGGCCAGGGTGTGGCGGCGTGCGTCCACGGCCGGCAGCGCCGCATTGCCCGGCAGCGCGATGCCCAGGGCCTCGGCCATGCAGGCCATGGTCGAGGCCGTGCCCATGGTCATGCAGTGCCCTGCGCTGCGCGACATGCAGGACTCGGCGGCGCTGAACTCCGCACTGCTCATCTGGCCGCCCCGCACCGCTTCGGAGAACTTCCACACATGGGTGCCCGAGCCCAGGGTCTGGCCCCGGTAGCGGCCGTTGAGCATGGGCCCGCCGGACAGCAGCAGGGCCGGCATATCGACGCTGGCCGCGCCCATCAGCAGGGCCGGCGTGGTCTTGTCGCAACCGGCCATCAGCACCACGCCGTCCAGCGGGTTGGCGCGCAGGGTTTCTTCCACCTCCATCGCGGCCAGGTTGCGGAACAGCATGGCCGTGGGGCGCAGATTGGTCTCGCCCAGCGGCATCATCGAGAACTCCAGCGGCACGCCGCCGGCCTGCAGAATGCCCTCGCGCACCTTGTCGGCCAGGCCCTTGAAATGCGCATTGCAGGGCACCAGGTCGGAGCCGCTATTGCAGATGCCGATGATGGGGCGGCCGTCGAAGGCCCGGTCGTCCAGTCCCTGATTGCGCATCCAGGAGCGGTGGATGAAGGCGTCCTTGCCGGTGCCGCCGAACCAATGGGTCGAGCGGGGTGGCTTGCGGGGTTTGGATGCAGAGTCGCTCATGGAGTCGGTGACAATCGCCATGTCATGTGTTAACGTTAACTCATTGTGTATCACAAAGCCGGTTCGTGACAAGCCGGCGCTTCCTAGGGAAAACGATGAATACCATTGGAGTGGATTGGGGCAGCAGCAACCGCCGCGCCTACTGGCTGGACGCGCAAGGCTGTTTGCTGGCGCAGCGCCAGGACGCGGCCGGCGTGCTGGCCACGCCGCCGGGCGGCCAGCGCGACTTTGCCGCCGAGCTGCAGTCGCTGATCGGCGACTGGCGCGCGCAGGCGCCGGCGCAGGTCTGGCTCAGCGGCATGGTCGGCAGCCGCAGCGGCTGGCAGGAGGCGCCCTACCTGCCCCTGCCCTGCCATCTACACGGGCTGGGCGAGGCCGCCACGCCCCTGGCCGCCGATCCGCAGATACGCCTGCTGCCCGGCCTGTGCCAGCGCCCGCCGCTGGGCCCGCATGACGTGATGCGCGGCGAGGAAACCCAGTTGCTGGGCGCCTGGCGGCTGCGGCCACAAAACGGCTGGGTGCTGCTGCCCGGCACGCACAGCAAATGGGCGCAGGTGGAGAACGGCCGGGTGTTGACCATGCACAGTGCCATGACGGGCGAGCTGTTTGCCCTGCTGCGCCGCCACAGCTGCCTGTCGGCCGTGGCCGGGGGCGACGAGCCCCCCGCCCCCATCCCGGCCCACGAGTCCGCCTTCGACGAGGGCTTGCAATGGGCGCGCGAAGGCGGCGGGCTGGCGCAGCTGTTTCGCCTGCGCGCCCAGGCCTTGCTGACCGACGAGCCGCAGCCACCGGCCGAGGTTGCAGCCCGCTTGTCCGGCCTGCTGATCGGGCTGGAGTTGCAGGCCAGGCAGATACACAGTGCGAGCCTGGTGGCCGCGCCAGGGCTGGCGCATTGGTACACCCGCGCCGCCGCCCGCCAGGGCCTGACCCTGCACGCACTGGACCCCGATCAATGCCTGGTGGCGGCGCTGCAAGCGCTGCAAACCCCGACGGAGACAAGCCCATGAGCTCCCCTTTTCCACCGCCGCCCCTGCCACCCCTGGTGGCCATTCTGCGCGGCCTGCCGCCCGAGCAAGCGGCGGCGGTCGGCAGCCTGTTATACGCGGCCGGTTTTCGCTGCCTGGAGGTACCACTGAACCGCCCCGGCGCCCTGCAAAGCCTGCGCCGGCTGCGCGACAGCCTGCCCGCCGATGCGCTGCTGGGCGCGGGCACGGTGCTGGAGCCCGCCGATGTGGCCCGCGTCGCCGAGGCGGGCGGGCAGTTGGTGATCGCCCCCAATCTGAACCTGGCGGTCGTGGCCGCCGCGCGCGCGGCCGGCCTGCTCGCCATGCCAGGCGTGGCCACGCCCAGTGAGGCCTTCACGGCGCTGGCGGCCGGGGCCACGGTGCTGAAGGCCTTCCCCGGCGAGCAGGTCACGCCGGCGGCACTGAAGGCCTGGCGCACGGTGCTGCCGCAGGCACCTATCTACCCCGTGGGCGGCGTGACGCTGGACAATCTGGCCGCCTACCACGCGGCCGGCGCCAGCGGGGTGGGCATCGGCTCGGCCTTGTACAACCCCGAGCTGCCGGTGGCGCAGTTGGCCTCCCGCGCTGCGGGCTGGGTGACGGCCTGGACCGAGATCCGTCGTGGCCTTGATTGCAGCCCGGGCCATGCAGAGGGGGTATTGCAGTGAGGGCTGCAACGCGGCGCTCGTATTTCGAAGTTTTGTTTCTCACGCGAGCCACAATGCGGACCACCTTCCACTTTTGCGATATCGCCCAAATATGCTTGCCAAATTCAAGGCCCTGGCCTTTGTCGGTCTCCTGCTCGGCATCAGCACGGCCGCCCAGGCCCAAGCCTTCGACACCTTCCGCAACTACGGCGCCAAAATCAGCGAGGACGGCGGCACCGTAGGTGTGGGCGCGCTCTACAGCAGCAAGTACCGTGGTTCCAAAGCCCAGGAATGGCGCGTGCTGCCCCTGCTGGACTACCGCTGGAGTAATGGATTTTTCGCCGGCACCCGCAACGGCCTGGGCTATGACTTCTCGCGCAGCGAGGGCGAGCAATACGGCCTGCGCATCACCGCCGACCTGGGCCGCGACGAGACCGACAACCCCCGCCTGACGGGCCTGGGCGACATCCAGATCCGCCCCGAGATCGGCGGCTTCTTCAACTACAGCCTGGGCCAGGGCCTGCAGTTCACCAGTTCCCTGCGCTACGGCTCCGGCAACGATCGCAAAGGCCTGGTGGCCGATCTGGGCCTCAGCTATGTGCGCCCGCTCACCCAGCAGCTCTATCTGGGCCTGGGCGGCGGCCTGAGTCTGGTCAATGGCAGCTATATGCAGGAGTATTTCGGCGTCTCCGGCACCCAGGCCGCCAGCAGCGGCTTGGCCGCAACCCAGGCCAAGGCCGGTCTGCGCGATGTGCGAGCCAATCTGCTGCTGAGCTATTACCTGAGCCAGCGCATGGGTGTCTCGTTCGGCATTTCGGCCAGCCAGTTGCAAGGCGATGCCAAGAACAGCCCCGTCACCGAGAAGAGCACAAGCGTCAGCGGCCTGGCCGGTTTCAGCTACACCTTCTAATTTCGAGTCTGCGCTGGCTTGGCACCCCGGCGCACCGATAAAATCGGCGGCTTCAATTCATTCCAAACCAGCGGCCCACCCCGGCCGCTCCGACAAGCCGATGTCCCATCCCACCGAAGACGCTCTC
The DNA here is from genome assembly GCF_014204525.1 of Roseateles oligotrophus. GTDB lineage: Bacteria > Pseudomonadota > Gammaproteobacteria > Burkholderiales > Burkholderiaceae_C > Paucibacter_A > Paucibacter_A oligotrophus_A. The sequence continues at coordinate 141,563 of NZ_JACHLP010000004.1, read as the reverse complement.
AAGCCCAGCAATTTCCTGCGCGCCATCATCGAACGCGACCTGGAGCAAGGCAGTCTGCAGGGACGTCATTTCGCCGGCACGCCGGGCGATGCCGCCCACCACGAGGCCGGCCCGCTGGACCCGGCCAAGATCCGCACCCGCTTCCCGCCCGAGCCCAATGGCTATCTGCACATCGGCCACGCCAAGAGCATCTGCCTGAACTTCGGCCTGGCGCGCGACTACGGCGGCATCTGCCATCTGCGCTTCGACGATACCAATCCCGAGAAGGAAGAGCAGGAGTACGTCGACGCCATCAAGGAGATGGTGAGTTGGCTGGGCTGGAAGTGGGAGCGCGCCGACGCGAGCGGCCACAACACTTCGCACCTGTTCTACGCCAGCAATTACTTCGACTTCATGTACCGCGCGGCCGAGTATCTGGTGACGGCCGGCCTGGCCTATGTGGACGAGCAGACGCCCGAAGCCATGCGGGCCAACCGCGGCGATTTCTCCACCCCCGGCACCGACAGCCCCTTCCGCAGCCGCTCGCCCGAAGAAAACCTGGCCCGCCTGCGCGAGATGAAGAACGGCGTCCACCCGGACGGCGCCATGGTGCTGCGCGCCAAGATCGATATGGCCTCGCCCAATATCAATCTGCGCGACCCGGCGCTCTACCGCATCCGCCGCGCCACCCACCACAACACCGGTGACGCCTGGTGCATCTACCCGATGTACACCTTTGCCCACCCCATCGAGGACGCACTGGAGCGCATCACCCACAGCATCTGCACGCTGGAGTTCGAGGACCAGCGCCCCTTCTACGACTGGCTGCTGGGCAAGCTGGCCGAGGGCGGCCTGCTGGCCCATCCCCTGCCGCATCAATACGAATTCGGCCGCCTCAACCTGAGCTATGTCGTCACCTCCAAGCGCAAGCTGCGCCAACTGGTGGACGAAGGCCATGTAAGCGGCTGGGACGACCCCCGCATGCCCACGCTGGCGGGCATGCGCCGACGCGGCTACACGCCCGAGAGTGTGCGCGCCATGGTGGAGGCCACCGGCGTGACCAAGAGCAATGCCTGGCTGGACTACGCCGTGCTGGACGGCTGCCTGCGTACGGACCTGGAAGGCAAGGCGGCCCGCGCCTGCGCCGTGCTGGACCCGCTCAAGCTCAAGCTGACGAACTGGGCCGAGCTATTCGGCAGCGAGGCCCACCGCGAGGCCTGCAGCGCCCCGGCCCACCCCCACCACCCCGAGATGGGCTTGCGCCAGTTCACGCTGGGCCCCGAGGTCTGGGTGGAGCAGGAAGACTTTATGGAAGTGCCGGTCAAGGGCTATCACCGCCTGTATCCGGGCAATAAGGCACGCCTGAAGTACGGCTATGTGATCGAGTGCAGCGGCTGCGAGAAGGACGCGGAGGGCAAGGTCACGGCCGTGCTGGCCCGCGTCGTGCCCGATACCAAGAGCGGCACGCCGGGCGCGGACAGCGTCAAGGTCAAGGGTGTGATCACCTGGGTGGGTGCGCACGAGGCGGTGGCGGCCGAGCTGCGGCTTTACGACCGCCTGTTCACCGTAGCCCAGCCGGGCACGGGCGAGGCCGACTTCTTGACGGAGCTGAACCCGGCCAGCTGCAAAATCGTGACGGGCTATCTAGAGCCCTCGCTGGCCCAGTGGCCGGCGGCGCTGCAAGTGCAGTTCGAGCGCCACGGTTATTTCGTCAGCGACCGGGTGGATCACCAGGCCGACAAGCCGGTCTTCAACAAGATTACCGGCCTGCGCGACGGCTGGGGCAAATAAGCCCGGGAAACGATTCGGGCCGGACGCCGGCCCGTCTTAGAACTTGTCCGCAAATAGCCGATCAAGCCTCGCAAACCTGCACCAGGGGGGCCGCGTACTCGCGGCCCACGACGGCACGGGCGAAGAGATAGTTCTCCAGGGCCTTGGCACTCAGCGCGTCCAGCTGCACATCGCCACGGGCGTTGCAGGGGAAGGCCAGGGCCTTGCCGGTGTGAAACAAGGATTGGAAGCGCAACTCAAACTGGCTCGTTTCACGCGGGTCACGCGCCTCACGCGGCTTGGGGTTGTTCAATTGCAGGTCCATGCTGTTCTCCAACGATGCCGCCATATTCGGCGGCTCCATGCTTCAAGACTAGGCCCCGTATGAGGGGGAAACCATGTGCAAAGGTCTCGAAATGAGGTCAGACAAAAGCCCCACATGCACTAAGACTTGCACTGACATCAATAAATCACGAATGACGCGCTGCACGGCTACAACGCGAGCGCTGCATCTTCGGTTGAACCCGGCGCCGCAAGAGGCCGTTCGGGAAGAGGCCCGACTCTAAATCCCGAGTCCAGGGCCTCTTGGCCGGCGGCTCAGCCGAGCTCGGCCAGATCGGCCATGCGGCGCACCTTGACCTTGCGCCCCTTGAGCTTGCCGTTAGACAAGCGCTTCACCGCTTCGCGCGCGATCTCGCGCGACACCGCCACATAGCTGTGGAACTCGGTGATATTGATCTTGCCGATCTGCTCGGCCTTGAAGCCGGCCTCGCCCGTCAGGGCACCCAGGATGTCGCCGGGGCGGATCTTCTCCTTGCGCCCACCGAGGATCTGCAAGGTGTCCATGGGGGGCAGCAGCGCGCCGCCCGCAGCCGGCTGCAAGTCCGCCAGCTTCTGCCAAGTGAACTCGCGGCCCAGCATCTGCTCGATGCGGCCGACCCGGCCCATCTCATCGAGGCTGGCCAGGCTCAGAGCCAGGCCCTCGGCGCCGGCACGGCCGGTGCGGCCGATGCGGTGCACATGCACCTCCATATCGGGCGTCATCTCCACATTGATGACGCATTCCAGCTGGGCGATGTCCAGGCCACGGGCCGCCACATCGGTGGCCACCAGCACCGAACAGCTGCGGTTGGCGAACTGGATCAGCACCTGGTCGCGCTCGCGCTGCTCCAGGTCGCCATGCAGGGCAAAAGCGATCAAGCCCTGGGCCTGCAGCACATCGACCAGATCACGGCATTGCTGCTTGGTATTACAAAAGGCGATCGTGCTGGCCGGACGGAAATGCGCCAGCAGCTGGGAGACGGCATGCAAGCGCTCGTCCTCGCGCACCTCGAAAGCCAGTTGGCGGATCTGCGTCGGCGCCTGCGTTGTGGCGGCCGCCGAGAGCTTGACCTCCTTGGGCTCGCGCATGAACTGGGCGCTCAAGCGGGCAATGCCTTCCGGGTAGGTGGCCGAGAACAGCAGGGTCTGGCGCTTCTTCGGGGCTTGTTTGGCGACGGTGACGATGTCGTCGAAGAAGCCCATGTCCAGCATGCGGTCGGCCTCGTCCAGCACCAGGGTGTTGAGGGCCTTCAGCGTCAGGCTGCCACGTTCCAGATGGTCCATCACCCGGCCGGGCGTGCCGACGGCGATATGGCAGCCAAAGCCCAGGCTGTCCATCTGGGGCTTCATGGGCGTGCCACCGCACAGGGTCAGGATCTTGATATTGTCGGCCGCGCGAGCCAGGCGGCGCAGCTCCTGCGTGACCTGATCGGCCAGCTCGCGGGTGGGGCACAGCACCAGGGCCTGCACATTGAAACAATCGGCATCCAGGCGATGCAGCAAGGACAGGGCAAAGGCGGCCGTCTTGCCGCTGCCGGTCTGGGCCTGGGCGATCAGATCATGGCCTTGCAGGGCCAGGGGCAGGCTGGCGGCCTGGATGGGCGTCATCTGCGCATAACCCAGCTGGGCCAGATTGGCCTGCATGGCGGGGCTCAAGGGCAAATGAGCGAAGGAGAGTTTGTCATTCATCGCGGGATTATCCCAGGGCCTAGCCACCCGCCTGCTTCACCGTCCAAGTACCTTTCTTCTTCAGCAGCTCGATGACGCGCTCGCGGTGGTCGCCCTGCACCTCGATCACCCCGTCTTTCACCGTGCCGCCCGAGCCGCAGGCGGCCTTCAATTCCTTGCCCAGGGCGATCAGCTCGGGCTCGGCCAGCGGCACGCCCTTGACCAGGGTCACGCCCTTGCCGGCCCGGCCCTTGGTTTCGCGCGAGACGCGCACGATGCCATCGCCCTTGGGCAGCACCGGCCGGCCGCAGCGGCAATCGGCCTTGGCCTGGCGGCAGTCCGGGCAGGTGCGGCCGCTGTCGGTGGAATAGACTAGGCCGCTGAGCTGACCCAGGCCGGACAGAGTTTGTTTGGATTTCATGAGGACTCAATCACTTGCAAAACGGTGGATTCAAGCGGCCAGGGCACAAAGCTCGGCCTCGAGCTGCGGCGAGCCGCGGCGGCCGAACATCTGCGCGTGCAGATCCGCCGCCTCGTTGACGGTGCGCAGGCGCAGATAGGCCTCCTCGGCCTCCGGGTAGTGGCGGCGCAGATAGTGCAGCCACTGCTTGAGCCGGCCGGCCTGGTGGCGGGCCGCCACGTTCTGGCGGACCTGCAGGAAAAAGACTTCCATCAAGGGCAGCAATTCGCCCCAAGTCAGCGCAGGCGCAGCCGGTGAGCGAATGGCCAGGGCCAGGCCCGGATGGGCCACCATGCCACGACCCAGCATCAAGTCCTCGCAGCCACTCTGGGCACGGGCGGCCTGGGCGTCCGCCGGCGTCCAGATCTCGCCATTGGCCACCACGCCTACCCGCACATTCGCACGCACCTCGGCAATGCGGTCCCAGTAGGCCGGAGGCTTGTAGCCATCGGCCTTGGTGCGGGCATGGATGACCAGTTCCTCCGCCCCGCCCGCCACCATGGCCTGGGCGCAGTCCAGGGTGCGGTGGCTGTCCATATAGCCCAGGCGCATCTTGGCGGACAAGGGCATGCCCGGCGGCATGGCGCGGCGCACGGCGGCGACGATCTCGTAAATCAGCTCGGGCTCGTCCAGCAGCACCGCGCCGCCGCGATGGCGATTGACGCATTTGGCCGGGCAGCCGAAATTGAGGTCGATGCCGGCCGGGCCCAGGGCCGCCAGCTTGGCCGCGTTCTCGGCCATGCAGACGGGGTCGGAGCCCAGCAGCTGCGCCCGCACCGGCACGCCCGCGGCGGTGCGCCCGCCGTTCAAAAGCTCGGGCACGATGCGGGTGAAGACACGGTTAGGCATCAACATATCGGTGATGCGTATGAACTCGGACACGCAGCGGTCAACGCCGCCGACACGAGTCAGTGCGTCGCGCAGCATGTGGTCGAGCAGCCCCTCCATCGGTGCCAGGAGAATCACAAGGAACTCCCGGCTGCCTGCAAATCCAGATGCGTCATGTACAGGCGCAGATCGAACTCCAGCTGGGCGTAATTGGGCGCCATGTGGTGGCAGAGCTGGTAGAAGGCCTTGTTGTGCTCCTGCTCCTTCAGATGGGCCAGCTCGTGCACGACGATCATCTTCAGGAACTCGGCCGGTGCCTCGCGGAACAGGCTGGCGACGCGGATCTCGCGCTTGGCCTTGAGCTTTGAGCCCTGCACCCGCGAGGCCCGGGTATGCGTACCCAGGGCATGCTGGATGACCTTGAGCTTGGCATCGAAACAGACCTTGCTCAAAGGCTCGGAGCTGCGCAGATAACGCGTTTTCAGCGCCTGCGTGTAGTCGAACAAGGCGGCGTCGCTGCGCACCTGGTTGGCCTCGGGGTAGCGGCGCGCCAGCGTCTCGCCCAGGCGGCCAGCATCGATGATTTGCTGGACTTGGGCTTGCAGCTCGGGCGGGTAGCCATTCAGGTACTTCAGGGGACTCACGGGGCAGGAACAGTCTCGGGCAGGCTGGGGAAGCGCCGGGCCACCCAGGCCTCAAAAGCCTGGCACATGGCCTCGTCACCGCCCGAATTGTCCGCGATCAGCTCCGCCCCATGGACCAGGCGGATATGGGCGGCCAGATCATCGGCCGGCGTCAGCGCTGTTTGGCCGCGCTGCGCCGCCGCCGCCATGCAGGCCTGCGCCTGGGCCCAGGCCTCGTCCACCGAGGCATTGCAGGCCTCGGCCAGATAGCGGGCCGAGAAGCCCTCGCCCGTCAGGCTGCGCAGCGTGGCGTCGTGGTCGATGCTGTTTCCCGGCAGCCAGTAGTGCTGGCGCAGGGCCGGGCCGATCAAAGGGTTGTCACACAGATAACCCTGCTCGCGCAGGAAGAAGGCGCGGGTCTGGTAGACCGCCATATGGGCCAGCAGATAGCCCTGGTAGGAGGCGGCCGACTCCTGGTTCAGCAGGTGCGGGATGGCCAGCATGGGGCGCGGGCTGAGCACGCCCAGCACCCGCAGCTCGGTGGCGCGGGCCAGATTGAGCACGGCCTCGGCCGTCAGCTCCGCATCGCTCAGGGCGTACAGAGCCGCTTCGAAATAGGGGACGACGGCGATGGAGCGCTCCTCAAACGCCCGCAGCGGCTGGCTGCTGGCGATGCGGGCCTGGATCAAGTCCTCGGGCATGGCCTCACCGGCGGCATTGCGGGCATAACGCTTGAGCCAGTCGGCATCGTTCAAGAGACTGTCGCAGAACATGGACTGCGTCTCGGCATAGGCCATGGAGGTCGGCGCGAACTCTTGGGCAAAGCAGGGCGCGTTCTGCGCCACATTGGACATATGGGCGGCATGCCCGCCCTCGTGGAACAAGGTGTTGATGCCGCGCAGGCCGCTGCCCAGCTGATCGGGCTTGGCGGTGGCGGTGAAGTTGACCGCCGCCGCCACCCACTCGCCGCGCTCGTTCACATAGCAGGGCACGGGGCTGTGGCAAAAGCCGTTCTGATACTTGCCCGGCCGCTCCAGCAGGTCCAGTTGCAGGCTGGCGCCGCGGTACTGGATGCCCAGGCGCTTGAAGCTTTCCACCCAGCGGCGCAGGGCCGCGGAGAAAGGCATGTACTCGTCCATGCGCCGCACCACATCGCCGGCGCTGTAGAAACGCAGATTCCAGGGCTGCAAGGCCTGCAGCCCATGTTTGGAGGCCAGGTCCGCATGGGCGCGCTGCTGCGCGGCCTGGGTGCGGGCCACAAAATCGTCCAGGATGGCCATCAGCTGCTGCGGCGCCATGCGCTCGTTCTTGCGCAGCTTGAGCTCGAAGTAATTGCCAAAACCCAGGGCACGGGCCAGACGGTTGCGCAGCTTGACCAGGTCCAGGAAGCCGTTGGCCAGCACCCAGTGCTCGATCGCCTGCATGCCCTCGAAGGAGCTGCGCCGCTGCGCCTCCACCGGATTGCTGGCCGCATTGGTGGCCAGCATGGACAGCGAGGCCACTTCCGATTCGCCGCGCTCATTGATGTGGCGGATCTCCAGCCCACGCTTCTTGGCGAACAGCGCCGCCTCGGCCGCGATCAAGTCCTGCATCAGGGCGCGGCCTTCATCGTTGTCGATGATATTGGCCTCGAACAGCGCCAGCCAACCGCGCAGACCGTGCAGCAGGGCCGCGTGTTCGCCGGCCTCGGCGCTCGTCGGACTATGGCCGCTCAGGCGGGCGAGATGCGCCCGCGTTTGCTGCAAGGCCTGCGGGTCGGAGATGAAATTCTTATAAGCCGTCTCGGCCCGGGCAAAGCCCTCGGCGTCCTCGCTGGTGGCCATATAGGTGGACCAGAACAGCTCTTCCTTGGCCCGGTGGACGGCGTTGTAAGCGTGGTTGAGCTGGTCGAAATAGGCGCGGGCGGCTTGCATGGCGGGGCTGTGGTGGCGGCGTCAAAGAGGGCCACAAGCATAGCGCCGGTCTGCAGAGGTTTTTTCTCAGGCCGGGGCCCGCAGCTTGAACACCCCCACCGCCCGCACCAGGTTCTGTGCCTGCTGGCTGAGGCTATCCGCTGCAGCGGCCGACTCCTCCACCAGGGCGGCATTTTGCTGGGTCACCTGGTCCAACTGGCCGACGGCAAGGCTGATCTCCCCCAAACCCTCGGTCTGCTGCCGGCTGGCCTGGCGGATGCTGCCCATCAAGCCGGCAACCTGCTTCACCTGGCCGACGATTTCGCCCATGGTCTTGCCCGCTTCACCCACCAGGCGATGACCCAACTCCACCTTGTCCACATTGCTGCCTATCAGCGTCTTGATCTCCTTGGCCGCAGCCGCACTGCGCTGTGCCAGATTGCGCACCTCGGTGGCCACCACCGAGAAACCGCGTCCATGCTCACCCGCACGGGCCGCCTCGATCGCCGCATTCAGGGCCAGGATATTGGTCTGGAAGGCGATGTCGTCGATCAGGCAGGTGATCTCCGCAATCTGCTGCGAGGCCTGATTGATCTCAGCCATGGTCGCCACCACCTGTGCGACCGCCTGTCCGCCCTGGTCAGCCACCTCGCAAGCCGTCCCCACCATGACGTGGGCCCGTCCGGCCGCATCGGCATTGCCGCTCACCGTGCTGGAAAGCTGCTCCATCGAAGCCGCCGTCTGCTGCAGATTGCTGGCCTGCTCTTCTGTGCGTTGCGACAGGTCGAGATTGCCGCGCGCGATCTGCTCGGCGCTGTTGGCGATGCTGTCGCTATTGCCACGCACCGAGTTGACCAGGCCGGCCAGGGACTCCTGCATGCTGTGCATGGCCGCCATCACGCTGCCCGGTCTGGCCCGCGACACATCGATGACGGTGCTCAGATCGCCCGCCGCCACGGCGCCCGCGACCCTCGCCACCTCGGCCGGCTCACCGCCCAGTTGGCGCGTCAGGCGCCGTGTCAGCAGCACACCGACCAAGGCTCCCAGGGCCAGCCCCCCCAAGGTCAGTCCGATCATGACTTCACGAATGCTGGCATAGATGCGCTCGGTCTCCGCATTGAGATGCGCGGCCGCGCTGTTCTTTCGCTCGACCAGCTGGGCCATCAAGTTGTCCGCCACATCGCCGGTCATGCTGATCCCATGCAGGGCGGCGACCGCGGCACTGGGCTCGCCCAGCGACTCCTTGCGCAGCAACTGAACGACTTGCAGCGCGTCCTCCTCGTAGGCATGGGCAGCACGCATGGCCTCCTGCATCAGGGCCTGACCGGCCGGTGTACTGAAGGTCGTCGCGGCCGTGTCCAGCTCTTTGTGCATGGCACGAACGTTTTTTTCCACGGCGGCGAGTTGCAAGTCCCTGTCCTGCTCGGTCGTTGCCACGATGGCACCCCGCAGATGCCGGCCTGCGGCCAGCAGATGCATATTGGCCTCGGCCGTATGGCGCAGGCCCACGGTCTCGCGGTCATACATCTGCGAGGCCAAATCATTGAGCTGGCGGCTCTTCATCACACCATGAGTACCGATCAGGCCGCCGAGGGCGGCCACGATCAAGAAGCCGCCAGTCAACTGTGTGGCGACACTGAGTTTTTTAAAAAATTCCATTGGATCTTGTTTCGAGGAATCAGTTGGCGGCAACAAGGGATGCAAGCCCATCACGGGCCAGAATCCGAGCGGCGACTGGCGTTGCCGCAATGCAGTCACGCACGCCTGCCGGGGCTGCGACCTTTTCATCGCGCATGAACGGCCTCAGCAAAGCCCCGTAATCTCCTGTTCACCGGGCACCCGCGCATCTCACGATGTTCAGCGTGCCGTCAGTCTATGCAAATCGGTTTCGGCTGCAAAGCAACCGAAGCACGCGCTCGGCATCGCCGAGAAATTCGTCACGGCCGAGTGACTCGTTATTCCATTGTCATATGCGCCAATACTGAGACTCAACCCAGCTGCAGCTTGAACACCCCCACCGCCCGCACCAGCGTCTGCGCCTGCTGACTCAGGCTTTCGGCCGCGGCGGCGGACTCCTCCACCAGGGCGGCGTTTTGCTGGGTGACCTGATCGAGCTGGCTCACCGCCTCGCTGACCTGGCCTATGCCCGTGGTCTGCTCCAGCGTCGCCGTGCTGATGGCGTTGATGAGCTGGGTTACCTGCTGCACCTGGGCCACGATATCGCCCATGGTGGCGCCGGCCTCGCCCACCAGGCGGCTGCCGGCATCGACCTTGTCCACGCTATTGACGATCAAGACCTTGATCTCCTTGGCCGCCTCGGCGCTGCGCTGGGCCAGGCCGCGCACCTCGCTGGCCACGACCGCGAAGCCACGCCCCTGCTCACCGGCGCGGGCGGCTTCGACGGCCGCGTTCAAGGCCAGGATATTGGTCTGGAAGGCGATGCCATCGATGACGCCGATGATGTCCGAAATCTTGCGCGAGGCATTGTTGATCTCTTCCATGGTGGCGACCACATCGCCCACCACCTGGCCACCGCGGCTGGCCACCTCGCTGGCCGCGCTGGCCAGGCCGCTGGCCTGGCGGGCCACATCGGCATTGCTGCGCACGGTGCCCGAGATCTGCTCCATCGACGCCGCCGTCTGCTGCAGATTGCTGGCCTGCTCCTCGGTGCGCTGCGAGAGGTCGGAGTTGCCGGTGGCGATCTGGCCCGCACCCATGGCGATGCTGTCGCTGCTGCTGCGCACCGTGCTGACCACCCGGCGCAGCGAGGCCTGCATCTCGTGCATGGCCTCGATCACGCTGCCGGGCCGAGCCCGGGAGGTGTCGATCTGGGTGCTCAGATCGCCGGCCGCCACGGCCACCGCCACCTTGGCCACATCGGCGGGTTCACCGCCCAGCTGCCGGGTCAGATTGCGGGTCAGGACCACGCCAATCGTCACGCCCACCGCCAGGCCACCCAAGGTCAGCAAAATCATCACGCTGCGGATATTGGCGTAGATCTTGTCGGTTTCGTCATTCAGCGCGCTGGCGGTGGCGTATTTGCGCTCGACCAGCTTGTCCATCAAGGCGTCGGCGCGGTCCCCCACACCCCGCACGGCACTCAGCGCGCTCACCGAGGCCAGGGCCTGACCCTGGGGCTCATGCTGCAATTGCACGATCACCTTGCGTATGCCTTGCTCGTAATCCCGCGAGGCCGCCACCGCGTCCTTCATCATGGCCTGGCCGACTTCGGTGGCAAAGGTCTTGCGGGCGATTTCCAGCTCCTGGTGCATATCCTTCAGATGCTCTTCCACCACCACCAGCTGGCTGCTGCGCTCCTCCAGCGTGGTGGCGAGAATGGCGCTGCGCACATGGCGGCCAACCGCCAGCAGATGCATATTCGCCTCGGCCGTGTGGCGCAGGCCCACGGTCTCGCGTTCATACATCTGCGTGGCGAGATCGTTCAGCTCGCTGCTCTTCAAGACACCGTGGGTGCCGATCAGGGCGGCAATGGCCGCGACGATCAGAAAACCGCCGATCAGCTTGCTGCCGACCTTGATACTGTTGAGCCAATTCATGACAAAAACCCCCTGCTACTTCGGTATAAACCTTGCTAGACGCCGGCCCGCTACCCCAGCGGGCCGTTCGAGACATGACAAAGCACCTCATTCCCTGAGGTTTTATGCTGCCAAAGTCTGCCTGTGTTCGCCGTTAGCCGATCGCTTCATTTACATGAAAAATGCATGGCAAATCAGGACAAACCCCTAAGCCAGGGCAGCACCGGTGCAGCAGACCCCGACCTGCCCGGCCCACACCAAATCAGGGCGCAAGGTCGGCTCAGCGCCGTCTTTGAAGCCCAGGGTTCGCAAAGCCTGTTGCAAGCGGCACTGGCCCAGGGTGTGGCCCTGCCCAGCTCCTGCCGCAACGGCACATGCCGAGCCTGCATCTGCCGGCTGACGGCCGGCCGGATCGCCTACCGCATTGAATGGCCGGGCCTGTCGCGGGAGGAAAAAGCCGAGGGCTGGATCCTGCCCTGCGTGGCCGAGGCGCGCAGCGATCTGAGCCTGGTTTGGCCCGACTGAGGCTCGGCAAAACCGGGCCTGGCGGCCGCCACGAGGCAAGCACGGGATAATCAAGCCCCGACAAAGGCCCAAGAGCACGCCGTTTGCTTTGGCCACTAGCCCCCGTTAGCCCCCTCCTTGCCCCGCATCCGGCCCGCATGCCGGTACCGGGGCTGCCTCCAGATCCTTTATGCACAGAACCATTTTCACCACGCCCGTCGTCAACACGGTGCTGCGGGCCTTCTCAATCGCCTTCCTCAAGCTCAAGGGCTGGAAGCTGGATGGCAGCCTGCCGGCCGAACACGGCAAATGCGTGCTGATCGCCGCCCCCCACACCAGCAACTGGGACCTGCCCTATACCTTGATGGTGGCTTTTGCGTTGCGCCTGAATATTTACTGGATGGGCAAGCGGCAGATCTTCCGCTTCCCCTTCGGCGGCCTGATGCGCTGGCTGGGCGGCATCGAGGTGAACCGCGAGCAGTCCAACAATCTGGTGGCGGCCTCGGCCGCGGCCTTGCGCGCCGCCGATGGCCCGGTGCAATTGATCGTGCCGCCCGAGGGCACGCGCAGCAAGACGCGCTACTGGAAGACCGGCTTCTACTGGATCGCCCACACCGCCCAGGTGCCCATCGTGATGGCCTATATGGACTATGAACGCCGCCTCAGCGGCTTGGGCCCGGTGTTCCAGCCCACTGGCGATATCGAGGCCGATATGCAGGCCATCAAGGCTTACTACGCTCAATTCAAGGGTAAGAACTGGCAGCAATTCGACCACGCATGAACACGTCCAAAGATCCTTTGCACGGCCTCACCCTGGAGGCCATCGTCACCGCCCTGGCGGACTATTTCGGCTGGCAGGAGCTGGGTGAGCGCATCGCCATCCGCTGCTTCCAGAGCGAGCCCAGCGTCGCCTCCAGCCTCAAATTCCTGCGCAAGACGCCTTGGGCCCGCGCCAAGGTGGAGAGTCTCTATCTCTTCATGCTGCGCGAACAGGCGCGGCAGAACAAGGGCCGCTAATGCCTGTCTGACCTGGATTTGGACGGCAACAAGGGCCGGGCATTTGTTGCACACCAGGGTGGCGCTTATGCTGGGCTTGTCGACGGGGGTCAGGTCTTGCCCTGACCTCGCAACACCAGAAGAAAGAAAGGGCTTGAAATGCAGAAATGGATCTCGGCCGGCATCATCGCCGCCGTCGTGCTGTGGGGCTTGATCGCTCCGCAATCCATGTCGCTTTTTTTCAATGGCGCGCTGGCGCAGGTCACCCGCAACTTCGGCTGGCTGTATCTGTGGATCGTGCTGGGCCTGGTGCTGCTGTGCGTGGTGCTGGCCTTCAGCCCCTACGGCCAGCTCAAGCTGGGCAGTGAGGACGAGGAGCCCGAGTTCTCCGGCAGCGCCTGGTTTGCCATGCTCTTCTCGGCCGGCATGGGCATAGGCCTGGTGTTCTGGGGCGTGGCCGAGCCCATCTCCCACTACGTCAACCCGCCGCCCGGCGTGCTGCCGCGCTCGGTCGATGCGGCCAACACGGCCATGCGCTACAGCTTCTTCCACTGGGGCATGCACCCCTGGGCGGTGTACAGCGTCGTGGGCCTGGCGATTGCCTTCTTCCAGTTCCGCCGCAGCAAGCCGGCCCTGATCAGCTCGGCCACCGACGCCCTGCCCTGGCGCTTCGCCCGCCGCATCGGCCCGCTGGCCAATGTGCTGGCCATCGTGGCCACGGCTTTTGGCGTGGCGGCCTCGCTGGGCGTCGGCGCCTTGCAGATCAATGCGGGCCTGAACCGCCTGTTCGGCATGCCGCTGGATTTCGGCTCGCAGCTGATCATCATCGTCGCGACCACCTCGCTCTTCCTGCTCTCCGCCGTCAGCGGCGTGGGCCGGGGCGTGAAGTGGTTGTCCAGCGCCAATCTGATCCTGGGCGCCCTGCTGGCCCTGACGATTCTGCTGCTGGGCCCGACGGTTGCCATCATCGACACCCTGACCAATACCCTGGGCGCCTATCTGGGCGACTTTGTGCGCATGAGCTTGCGCATGACGCCCTTCCGCGACAGCGAATGGGTGGGCAGCTGGACGGTGTTTTACTGGGCCTGGTGGATCTCCTGGTCGCCCTTTGTGGGCGTCTTCATCGCCCGCGTCTCACGCGGGCGCACGATTCGGGAATTCATCCTGGGCACGGTGCTGGCGCCCACGCTGGCGGCGGCCCTGTGGTTCTCCATCTTTGGCGGCACGGCGCTGAATCTGGAGATCTTCAAGCAGATCCCGATCGCCGATGCCGTCAAGCTCGATGTGGCCACCGCCATATTCGCCATGTTCGACGCCCTGCCCCTGGGTGGCTTGATGAGCGTGGCGGCCACCGTGCTGGTGGCGGTCTTCTTCATCACCTCGGGCGACTCCGCCACCCTGGTGCTGAGCATGATGAGCAGCGAAGGCCGGGCCGAACCCAGCAATCGGCTCAAGATCATGTGGGGCCTGCTGGTGGCGGCCATCGCGGCCAGCCTGCTGTCGGTGGGCGGGGTGAACGCGGTGCAGACGGCCACCATCGTCTTTGCCCTGCCCTTCTCCATCGTGCTGATCCTGATCGCCGTCTCGCTATGGCGCGGCGTGCGGGAGGACCATCAGGAAGTGCAGAAGCAGGAGCGCCGGCTGCGCCAGCGCATGCGGCGCCTGATCGACGAGTGATCGCCCGCCCCTCGCTTAACGCGAGGAATCCGGCAGCTCGATCTTGACCTCCAGCACCTCCAGATCGCCGGAGTGCTCGACATTGATCTTGAGGTCCTCGGCCTTGATATTGACGTATTTGGAGATGACGGCGATCAGCTCCTGCTGCAACTGCGGCAGATAGTCCGGCTTGGCCGAGCGGCCATTGCGCTCATGCGCCAGGATCAGCTGCAAACGCTCCTTGGCCACGCTGGCCGTGCTCTTTTTCTCGCCCAGAAAGAAACTCAGAAATCCCATGACCCGGCCTCCTTATTTGCCGCCGAACAGGCGCTTGAAGAGGCTGGGCTTGACGGCCTCGATGAAGCGCATGGGCTTGTCCTCGCCCAGAAAGCGCGCCACCACGTCCTTATAAGCCTCGGACACATCCGTGCCCTGCATATGGATGGCGGGCGAGCCCTGGTTGGAAGCTTGCAGCACCACCTCGGACTCGGGGATCACGCCGATCAGGGGCGTGCGCAGAATCTCGTGGATGTCTTCCAGCGAGAGCATATGGCCGCCCTCGACCCGGTTGGGGTTGTAGCGGGTGATCAGCAGATGCTCCTTGATCGGCTCCTTGCCCTCGATGGCGCGGCGGGTCTTGCTGTTCAGCATGCCCAGGATGCGGTCCGAATCGCGCACCGAAGAGACCTCGGGATTGGTCACCACCAGGGCCTCGTCGGCGAAATGCATGGCCATCAGCGCGCCGGTCTCGATGCCGGCCGGCGAGTCGCAGACGATGTACTCGAAGTCCATGCTCTTGAGCTCTTCCAGCACCCGCTCCACGCCCTCGACCGACAGCGCGTCCTTGTCGCGGGTCTGCGAGGCGGCCAGGATGTAGAGCTTGTCCAGCTGCTTGTCCTTGATCAGGGCCTGGCTGAGCTTGATCTCGTCGTTGATGACATTGATCAGGTCATAGACCACACGGCGTTCGCAGCCCATGATCAGGTCCAGATTGCGCAGGCCCACGTCGAAGTCGATCACGCAGGTCTTGTGGCCGTGCAGGGCCAGGCCGCTTGCAAAACTGGCGCTGGTGGTGGTCTTGCCCACCCCACCCTTGCCGGAGGTCACCACGACTATCTTGGTCATCGAAATCAATCCTTTCAAAAATTCGGTTCAAAAGCGCCGGCCGCTCCCGGCCGGCGCCTGTTCTGTGCATTCGTTTTGCTGGCCCGCACTCACAGCTTGAGCGGCTCCATCAGCAGCTTTTCGCCCTCCAGGCGAATCTGCGCGGCACGGCCCAGCACCGCTTCGGGCAGGGGATTCTCGGTGGTTCGGTAGGTGCCGGCGATGGCAATCAGCTCGGCCTCCAGGCTCAGCGCAAAAATGCGCGCGCCGGTATCGCCCTTCGCACCCGCGATCGCCTTGCCGCGCAAGGGGGCGTAGACATGGATGCTGCCGTCCGCAATCACCTCGGCACCAGGATTGACGAGCGCCAGCACCACCAGGTCGCCGCCCTTGGCATAGACCTGCTGGCCCGAGCGCAGGGGTTTGTCTATCACCAGGGTCTTGGCCACGCCGGCATCAAGGGCCAGAGGTGTCGGCACCTCCACAATCACCTCGCGGACCACTTCGCGAATCACCTCTTGCACAACAGCCGGCGGCAAGGCCGCGGCCTCGGCCTCGGCCCGGGGCTCTTTGCGCGGCGGCGCCTCGTCGGCGGGCGCCTCGGCCAGGCCCAGGGCCAGGGCCTGGTCCAGCTCTTCTGGCAACGCGCCGCGCAAGGCCACGGGCTGCAAGCGATATTGGCGCAACAGGCCGACCAGGGCGGCCACATCGAGCACGGCATCGCCGCCCTCACGCTTGAGCAGGCCAAGGTCCAGCAACAGCGCTTCCTGGCTGAACACATCGGGGGTATCGCCCAGCTTGGCCGCCAGTTCCGCCGCCAACTCGGCCAGCGAGGAGGACTTCAGGACCAGCGCCAGCAGGCTGAGGCTGGCGCTCTTCAACTCGAAAACGTCAGCCGCTCTGGAGCCAGTCCGAGCCGCCGCCCTTCCCATCTGTGCCTGAGCCATCGAATGCTTTGCGGTTATGCGAATCGGAAGATTCTAGTGGCTCAAAAATGAGGCGGGCTCAGGCATTGCCCGCAAGCCGGGGCCAGGGCCCGGAACATCCAACCCGTTCCGCAGGCATGGCCGTGGAAAACAGAAACTTCAGCTATTCGCACAAGCGCTGTGGATTTGAGAGAGCCCTGCCCCCAATTTGAGCAGGCTAGCAAAGTCACAGGCCCCACAAGCACTTAGCGAAGCTATGGTCAGCTCACCCACAAAGATATCCACAAGCGCTGGGGATAGGCGGCCGGCAAAACGGCCGCCAGATGCCAGAAAAGTCCAGAAAACTATGCTAGCCCCGGCGACTTATCCCCATTTCGAAGCGCCGTCAAGAGTCTGTAACCCACATTCGGGCAAGCCCCGATATCCTGAGCAAGCCAGCGCTAAGTTGTTGATTCATATAGATGACCCACAAGTGCCACGAAATGAGGCAAGCTAAGCCCAGGCGCGCTGGGACAAGGGTTTGGAGGCTATGCAAGGCCCTTGTCCACAAAGTTATCCACAGATGCGGTGGATAGCCTTTTCAGGCCATAAGAATCAGCGACTTAGCCGCGTTGTTTGATCCGGTTTTGAAGTTCCAACGCTAACTGAAGTTCAAATTCAAACCCGCCAGGCCCAAGCCTGGCGAGACGAGGGCGAGCCGCAAGTCCCGGCTAGCGGTTACATTGAAGGCAAACCCGCACATTGCGGGCCTCAAGCAGGAGCACGGCTTTGGCCACACCCAACTACTCATACGAAAAACGCCAACGTGAGCTGGCCAAGAAGCGCAAGACCGAAGAAAAACGCCTGCGCAAGGCCAACAAGTCCGAGGGCGGCGACGCGTCGGGCCAGGACGAAAACCAAGACCCGGCCGACGCTGGCGCCGAGCCCGGCGCTGCCGACACCACGCCCCCCAGCGCGGCGGCCTGAGTTCTACTCCCCGCCACAAGACGGCGCAGCGCCTGGAACAAGGCGGCAAACACCCCGCAGGCGCAAGCCCGGTCGCTGTCCAGCCGGCCCCGGCAGAGGCCTAGCGGCCCTCACCGGGGCCGGAGCAAATTCGAGGGCTTGCGAAGGCCTAAAATGCCGCTCTTGCTCTCCCTCCCGGCGCAGCCGCTGAGCCCACCTCACCGTCGCCCCAGACACCATGACCCGCAAGCTTTTCGTCACCACCGCCCTGCCCTACGCCAACGCCAACTTCCATATTGGTCACATCATGGAATACACCCAGGCAGACGTCTGGGTCCGCTTCCAGCGCATGATGGGGCAGGAGGTGTGTTTCGTCTGTGCCGACGATGCCCATGGCGCGCCCATCATGATTGCCGCCGAGAAGGCCGGCATCACCCCGCAGCAATTCGTGGCCAATATCGCCGCCGGCCGCAAAGCCTATCTGGACGGCTTCCACATCAGCTTTGACAACTGGCACTCCACCGACGGCGAGGAAAACCACGAACTGTCCAAGGACGTCTACCGCGCTCTGCGCCGCCAGGAGCTGATCGATGTGAAGTCCATCGAACAGTTCTACGACCCCGAAAAAGGCATGTTCCTGCCCGACCGCTTCATCAAGGGCGAATGCCCCAAATGCGGCGCCAAGGATCAGTACGGCGATTCCTGCGAAAACTGCGGCGCCGTCTACACCCCCACCGAGCTGAAGAACCCCTTCTCCGTGCTGACCGGCGCCACGCCGGTGCTGAAGAGCTCGGAGCATTACTTCTTCAAACTCAGCGACCCGCGCTGCATCGCCTTCCTGGAGGAGTGGACGCAGAGCAGCGGCCGCCTGCAACCCGAGGTCTTCAACAAGATCAAGGAATGGTTTGCCAAGGACGAGGAAGGCAAGGGCGGCCTGGGCGACTGGGACATCAGCCGCGACGCCCCCTACTTCGGCATCGAAATCCCCGACGCGCCGGGCAAGTATTTCTACGTCTGGCTGGACGCCCCCATCGGCTATCTGGCCTCGCTGAAAAATTACTTCGGCAAGACCGGCCGCGACTTCGAGGCCTATATGGCCGACGAGACGGTGGAGCAGATCCACTTCATCGGCAAGGACATCACCTACTTCCACACCTTGTTCTGGCCGGCCATGCTGCACTTCAGCGGCCGCAAAACACCTAACCATGTGTTCGTGCATGGCTTCATGACCGTCAACGGCGGTGAGAAGATGAGCAAGAGCCGCGGCACCGGCCTGGACCCGATGAAGTATCTGGGCCTGGGCCTGAACGCCGAATGGCTGCGCTACTACATCGCCGCCAAGCTGAACAACCGGGTCGAGGACATCGACTTCAACCCCGAGGACTTCGTCGCCCGCATCAATAGCGATCTGGTCGGCAAATACATCAATATCGCCTCGCGCGCGGCCGGTTTCCTAACGAAGCGTTTCGGCGGCCATCTGTCCGGCGACCTGGGCGTGGAAGGCCGCGCCCTGCTGGACGGCCTGCGCGCCCACAGCACCACCATCGCCCAGCTCTTTGAAGAGCGCGAATTCGGCAAGGCCTTGCGCGAGACCATGCTGCTGGCCGACCGCGTCAACGAGTATGTGGACCAGAACAAGCCCTGGGAGCTGGCCAAGCAGGAAGGCAAGGACGCCGTGCTGCAAGACGTCTGCAGCGTCTGCATCGAGGCCTTCCGCCTGCTCACCATCTACCTCAAGCCGGTGCTGCCGGCCCTGGCCGCCAAGGTCGAGACCTTTCTGCGCGTGCCGCCCCTGCAGTTCGCCGACGCCGCCCGCGCCCTTGGCGCCCACCAGATCGGTGCCTACGAACATCTGATGCAGCGGGTCGACGCCAAGCTGGTGGAGGCCTTGTTCGAGGCGCCGCCCGCGCCCAAGCTCACGCCCGGCGGTGAAGACATCGCGCCCGAGATCAAGATCGATGATTTCAGCAAGGTCGATCTGCGCATCGCCAAGATCGTCAAGGCCGAGCATGTGGAAGGTTCGGACAAGCTCTTGCGCCTGACGCTCGACGCCGGCGAAGGCCGACTGCGCAATGTGTTCAGCGGCATCAAGAGCGCCTATCAGCCCGAGCAACTGGAAGGCAAGCTGACCGTGATGGTGGCCAATCTGGCGCCGCGCAAGATGAAGTTCGGCATCAGCGAAGGCATGGTGCTGGCCGCCAGCCACGCCGACCCCAAGGTCAACCCCGGCATCTTTGTGCTGGAACCCTTCCCCGGTGCCCAGCCGGGCATGCGCGTCGGCTGAGCGCTGTTAAAAATCGCCAACAGATGACGGGCCGCTCCTGCAAATTGCAGGGGCGGCCCGTTCCCTTTTGCGCAAGCGCGAGCGCACAATGAAGCGCACATGCTGCCCACTCTCCACCGCTTCCGCCCGCGCTCCCTGGACCTGTTGAAGGACTACTCCCGCGAACGATTCGTGGGGGATTTGGGCGCCGGTTTCACCGTCGGCGTCGTCGCCCTGCCCCTGGCCCTGGCCTTTGCCATCGCCTCCGGGGTCAAGCCCGAGCAAGGCCTGTTCACCGCCATCATCGCGGGCTTTCTGATCTCGGCCCTGGGCGGCTCGAATGTGCAGATCGGCGGCCCGGCCGGCGCCTTCATCGTCATCATCTACGGCATCCTGCAGCGCTACGGCCTGGCCAATCTGCTGATCTCCACCATGCTGGCCGGCGGCCTGCTGTTTGCGATGGGCGCCTTGAAGCTGGGCGCCCTGGTGCGCTATCTGCCGGTCAGCATCGTGATCGGCTTCACCAACGGCATTGCCATCCTGATCGGCCTGTCCCAGCTGAAAGATTTCATGGGCCTCAAGATCGAGCAGATGCCGGCCGACTTCTTCGGCCAGATCGGCGTGCTGAGCAGCCATTGGCGGGATTTCAACCCTTGGTCCATGGCGGTCGGCGCGGGCTGCGTGCTGATCGTGCTGCTCTGGCCCAAGACCTATGCCATGGAGCGCCATGCCCCCAGCCTGGGCGGCAAGGCCAAGCGCTGGATGGCCCAGCTGCCCGGCACCGTCATCGCGCTGGCGGCGGCCACCGCCGCCAGCTATTGGCTGAAGCTGCCGCTGGACACGATAGGCAGCCGCTTCGGCGGCATCCCCCAAAGCCTGCCCAGCTTTGCCTTGCCGGAGCTGAGCTGGGCCTCGGCCCGTCTGCTCTTCATGCCCACGCTGACCATCGCCCTGCTGGGCGCCATCGAGTCCCTGCTCTGCGCCCGCGTGGCCGACAAGCTCACCGACTTCAAGCGCCACGACCCCAACCAGGAGTTGATGGCCCAGGGGCTGGCCAATATCGTGACGCCCTTCTTCGGCGGCATCCCGGCCACCGGCACCATCGCCCGCACCGTCACCAATGTGAAGGCCGGCGGCAGCAGCCCGGTGGCCGGCATGGTGCACGCCGTCTGCCTGCTCATCATCGTGCTGGTGGCCGCACCCCTGGCCTCCAACATCCCGCTGGCCGCGCTGGCCGGGCTCTTGCTGGTGGTGGCCTGGAATATGGGCGAGTGGCATGAGTTCGCCCGGCTGCGCCACTTCAGCCTGCCCTACCGCACCATCTTGCTGGGCACCTTTGTGCTGACCGTGGTGTTCGACCTGACGGTGGCGGTCGAGGTGGGCCTGGTGCTGGCCTGCATCTTCTTCATCTACCGCATGAGCACGCTGTTCAAGGTCCTGCCGCTGGAGCTGCCCTATCTGGCCAACGATGTGGCGCGCCAGACCCGTGTCTACGAGCTGTATGGCTCGCTCTTCTTCGGCGCCGTGGGCAAGGTCGAGGGTCTGGCGGAAAACCTGGACGCCGGCGTGCGCACCGTGGTGCTGGACGCCCAGCGCCTGATCTCCATCGACACCTCCGGCCTGGACGCCTTGCTGCAGCTGCAGCGCAGCCTGGAACGCCAGGGCCAGCAGCTGGTGCTGTGCGGGCTCAACGAGCAACCGGCCAGCCTGGTGCAGCGCGGCGGCCTGGCCCAGGCCCTGGGGCCCAAAGGCATCTACCCTGAGCTGTCGGACTGGTTGCTGAGCCAAATGCAGATCGACCGGCTCAGGGCCGACAAGGCCCCTGTAAAATAGCCGCTTCCCACTCTTGAGCCATACCGCCATGCCATTGTTCTGGAAAGCCTACAAGTCCGAAGCCAGCACCTTCATCGACACGCTGAAGGCCCAGCGCCCGACGCTGGAGCAAGAGCAACTGGCCGGCCGCGCCCTGCTGTGGGACAAGACCGTGGACCGCAGCGCCCAGGCGGACTACCGCAGCGCCCGTGTGGCCCAGCAGCCCTACGTCTACCAGACCCAGTCCAAGTAAGCCGCCGGCTTCACTCGCTGACCCCGCCATCGCCTTGAGCCAGAAGGCCGAACTGAGCCTGCCGCCTCTGGCCGAGGCGGAGCAAGACCTGCCCGGCTTGCCCGCCACGGTGGACTCCGTGGCCGTGGCCCGCCTCTACGGCGAGCCGCTGTTCCAGCTGCCGCTGGACCTCTACATCCCGCCGGATGCGCTGGAGGTGTTTCTGGAGGCCTTCCAGGGGCCGCTGGACCTGCTGCTCTACCTGATCCGGCGCCAGAACTTCAATATCCTGGACATCCCGCTGGCGGACGTCACCCGCCAATACCTCAGCTATGTCGACCAGCTGCGCAAGCACAATCTGGAGCTGGCCAGCGAGTACCTGCTGATGGCGGCCATGCTGATCGAGATCAAGTCCCGCATGCTGCTGCCGCCCAAAAAGACCGAGGACGGCAGCGAGCCCGAAGACCCGCGGGCCGAGCTGGTGCGCCGCCTGCTGGAGTATGAGCAGATCAAGCTGGCCGCGGCCAAGCTGGACGCCTTGCCGGTGATGGGCCGGGACTTTCTGCGTGCCGCCGTCCACATCGAGCAGTCGCTGCAGCCGCGCTTCCCCGATGTGGAGGCGGTCGATCTGCGCGACGCTTGGTTGGACATCCTGCGCCGTGCCAAGCTCACCCAGCATCACCGCATCAGCCGTGAGCAGCTCTCGGTGCGCGAGCATATGAGCATCGTGCTGCGCCGCCTGCAGGGCAAGCGCTTCATCGAGTTCGAGCATTTATTCGATGTCAGCCGCGGCCAGGCCGTCCTGGTGGTGACCTTTATCGCCATGCTGGAGCTGGCCCGCGAACGCCTGCTGGAAATCACCCAGGCCGAGGCCTTTGCGCCCATTTATGTGCGCCTGGCTTATCAACCAAGCTAGAACCGACTCAAGGTTGCCCGTTTCGCCAGGTGGAGAAATGCGCCTCGGGCTGCTTCTGTACCAACTGGCCCACCGCCAACACGGCCTGGGTGCGTGAACCCACGCCCAGGGCCTTGAGCACGGCGGCCACATGGTCCTTGATGGTTTCCACCGACACCCCCAGCTCGCGCGCGATGATTTTGTTGGGCTTGCCTTGCAAGAGCAGGGCCAGCACATCGGTCTGGCGCGGCGTCAGGGACAGACCCTCCAGGCCAGTCGTCGTCTGGTAGTTGGAGGCCAGGGCCTCTTGCTGAATCTGCTGCAGCTTGTTCTGCTGGACGGCGACCGGGCCCTTGGCCGGCGCCGGGCTGGCCGGCGGGGCCTCCTGGCCCAAAGTCATGGGCGGCACATAGATGCCGCCGGCCATCACCAGCTTGAGGGCCTGGGCCAGCAGCTCGGTGCTATTGCGCTTGGGCACAAAACCCATGGCCCCCTGGTCGATGGAGCGGATCACGTCGCTGGCCCGGTCCGAGGCCGAGATCACCACCACGGGCAGGGCCGGATAACTCTCGCGGAACTCGTCCAGCACATCGAAGCCGCTGGCGTCACCCAGCTGCAGATCGAGCAGCACCAGATCGAAATCCTCGCTCTGCTGCAGGGCCAGGCGGGCGGCCGCGGCGCTGTCCACGCCCACCACCGTCACATCCTTGTTGAGGCCCTCGATCACCGTCTTCAAAGCGGACAGGATCAGCGGATGATCATCAATCAACAAGACCTTCATGCCCACCCACCCTCGCTTTGCTTCAAGTTCTTCCTCATAAGGCTGCGGATGATAGGCCAGGGCCAGCGGAAATGGCACACCCACAAAGGGTGATAGCGCCAGTCCCTACTCGTACTGCCGGGTCAGCGATTCGGCGATGCAGACCGGCTTGTCCGAACCCTCACGTTCCACAGACACCTCGATGCCGATCTGGGCACCACCGGCGATGGGCGCCAGGCTCTTGAGCTTGAAGCGGCCGCGCAGCCGGCTGCCCACCGGCACCGGCGCCGGGAAGCGCACCCGGCCGAGGCCGTAGTTGAGGCCCATGCGCACGGTCTTGATGCGAAAGCCGGTCTCGAAAAAAACAGGCAACAGGCTCAGCGTCAGAAAGCCGTGGGCGATGGTGCAGCCGAAGGGCCCGGCCGCGGCACGCGCCGGGTCGGTGTGTATCCACTGCTGATCCTCGGTGGCGTCGGCAAACTTCTGGATGCGGGCTTGGTCCACCAGCACCCACTCGCTGACGCCGATGTCCTGCCCCAGCAGGGTGGCGAGTTCCGCCAGGCTTTCAAACTCACGCATGCCGGCGCTCCAGCCAGGCCACCAGGGGCTGCCACTGCTGCAGATCCCGCTCCACCCGGCCGGGCGCCACATCCCACAGCGTCAGCCCGCGCGCGGCCAGTTGCACATAGTTTTGCGTGTCGCGCAAAAACCCGAGGAAGGGGGCATTCAGCTGCGGCAAAAAGTGCTGCAGCTGATCGACCGAGAGCGTGCCCTCCTTGGCCCGCATGCCCACCAGGGCCAGCTCGGGCCGGTGCTTGGTCTGCTCGGGCTGGCGGAACTGCTCGTGCAGCCGGCCGAGGAAGTCGAAGCTGGCCTGGATGTCGAACAGGCTCGGCTGCAAGGGGATGATGATTTTGTCGGCCAGCTTGTAAAGCGTCTTCAGCTTCTTGCCATCCAGGCCGGCCGGCGTGTCCATCACCACATGGCTGACGCCCTTGGGCGGCTTGACCGTGTCGTGGCCGTCGAAGTCCCAGCCCTGGATCTGCGGCAGATGCGGCGGGCGCAGGGCCAGCCAGCGGCGCGAGGACTGCTGCTTGTCCACATCGCCCAGCATGACCTTGTGGCCCGCCCAAGCCAGCATGCCGGCGATATTGGTGGCCAAGGTACTCTTCCCCACCCCACCCTTGGGGTTCGCAACCAGGATCACGGGCATGTCGACTCCTTGCGTCTGATTCTTGCGCGCAATGGTAGCGTCCCCGCAAGCCGGCATCCCCGGGCAAAGCCGGGGGGCGCGAGCCGGTCTTCCCGGGTTAGGCTTGAAGCATGAGCGAAATTCTGATTCTGCAAGCCCACCCCGATCTGGCCCGCTCACGGGTCACCCGTGCCCTGGCCGAGGCGGTGCGTGCCGCCACCTCCCCGCGCATAGACTTGCGCGACCTCTACCAGCGCTACCCCGACTACGCCCTCGATCTGGAGGCCGAGCAAAGCGCCCTGGCCCAGGCCAGGCTGATCGTGCTGCTACACCCCCTGCACTGGTATGGCATGCCGGCCCTGCTCAAGCTCTGGGTGGATGAGGTGCTGAGCTTTGGCTGGGCCTACGGCCCCGGCGGCCTGGCCTTGGCGGGCAAGGACCTCTGGCTGGCCAGCTCCACCGGCGGCAGCGAGGAGGACTACAGCGCCGCGGGCCGGCACGGCCATGCCGTCGAGACCTTTTTGCTGCCCTATGCCCAGATCGCACGGCTCTGCGGCATGCGCCATCTGCCGCCCCTGCTGCTGCATGCGGCCCACCGGGTATCGGACGCGGCCCTGCACCAGCACGCACTGAGCTTTGTGCAGCGCCTGCTGGCCTACCCCCAGTGGTGCGATTCAACCCAGGCCGAGGCCAGCCAGCCACCCATCGAGCTGCCCGTGGACGCCCGCCCCGCGCCGTCCGCCCCGCCCACCCCCGTCAAGACCCGGAGCAATTGATGGCCCATCAGACCTGGCTGCACCTGCCCCTGGTGTTTCTGGCCGCGGCCGTGCTGGCCGTGCCGCTGGCGCGCTGGCTGCGCCTGGGCTCCATCCTCGGCTATCTGGTGGCCGGGGTCTTGATCGGCCCCGCCGTGCTGGGTCTGGTCAGCTCGCCCGCCACCATTCTGGAGGTGGCCGAGTTCGGCGTGGTGCTGATGATGTTTCTGGTCGGCCTGGAGCTGGAGCCCAAGCGGCTCTGGGCCATGCGGCGGCCGATTTTCGGCTGGGGCTCGCTGCAGCTGCTGGGCTCCACCGCCCTGCTATTCGGCCTGGCCCTGCTGCTGGGCGTGCGCTGGAATCTGGCCCTGGTGGCCAGCCTGGGCCTGGCCATGTCGTCCACGGCCGTGGCCCTGGCGGTGCTGGCCGAACGCAATCTGGGCCGCACCACGGCGGGCGAGAGCATTCTCAGCGTGGCCTTGCTGCAGGACATTGCCGCCATCCCGGTGCTGGCCCTGGTGCCCATCGTGGCGGCCAGCGGGGCCGCGGCCGCGGCCGAAGGTTCGGGCGGCTGGCAGGCGCTGAAGGCCGTCGGCGTGATCCTGGTCATCGTCTTCGGCGGACGCTTGGCTCTGCGCCCGGCCCTGCGCTGGATCGCCCGCAGCCGCACGCCCGAGATCTTCACCGCCGCCGCCCTGCTGCTGGTGCTGGGCACGGCGGCGCTGATGCATGCGGTCGGCCTGTCCATGGCCCTGGGCGCCTTCCTGGCCGGCGTGCTGCTGGCCGAGAGCGAGTACCGGCGCGAGCTGGAGACCGATCTGGAGCCCTTCAAAGGCCTGTTGCTGGGCCTGTTCTTCATCGCCACCGGCATGGGCCTGGACCTCAGCGTGCTGCTGACGCAAGCGCCCCTGGTGTTCGGCCTGCTGGCGGCCTTGCTGCTGTTCAAGAGCCTGCTGCTGAGCCTGATGGCCCGCTGGATGAAGATCCCCCTGCTGGAGCGGCCGGTGTTCGTGATCCTGCTGGCCCAGGGCGGCGAGTTCGGCTTTGTGGTGTTCCAGCTGGCGCAAAGCTCGGGCCTGATCGACGCCGGCCAGAACTCGGCCCTGGTGGCGGCCGTGGCCTTGTCGCTGGCCTGCACGCCGTTGCTGCTGCTCCTGGCCGACCGTGTGCTGCTGCCGCGCCTGAGCCGCCGCGTCCTGCCCGACCCGGCCAGCCAGGAGGCGCCCACGCCGGCCCCCATCATCATTGCGGGCTTTGGCCGCTACGGCCAGATCGTCGGCCGCCTGCTCTATGCCAACGGCTTTGAAGCGACGGTGCTGGACCACGATGCCGAGGTGATCGAGCTGATGCGCCAGTTCGGCTGGCGGGTGTTCTACGGCGACGCCACCCGGCTGGACCTGCTGCGCAGCGCAGGTGCCGAGACCGCCAAGATCCTGGTGCTGGCGGTCGACGATGTGGGCCAGAGCCTGGAAATCGCCGAGCTGGCGCGCAGCCACTTCCCGCAGCTGCAGATCGTGGCGCGGGCGCGCAATGTGCAGCACTTCTACCGTCTGCGCGAACTGGGCGTCACGCTGATCGAACGCGAGACCCTGGACGCCGCCCTGATGAGCGGGCGCAGCGTGCTGGAGCTGCTGGGCCTGCAGGCGCACGCCGCGCGCAAGCTGGCCTGGCGCTTCCGCCAGCTCAACCAGCAGCTGATGGAATCCACCCTGCCCATCGCCCGCGACCGCGCCGCCCTGATCGCCGTGGCCAAACAGGGCCGCGAGCAGCTGGAGGCCTTGTTCGCCAAGGAACGCGCCGAGGCCCGCAGCCAGACGCAGGACTGGCATGGCGAGCAAGGGCGACAATAGCGCCCATGTTTGCCCCCTCTCAACTCGAAGTCCGGCGCTTTTTCTGCGCCACCTACCGCAAATGGCGCGATGGCGCGCCGCTGATCCCCATGGAGCTGATCGCCGCCGACTGGATCCGCGAGCACCCCGAATACCATGCCGAACTGGCCGATGAAGCAGCGGCCCTGGCCGCCGTCTACAGCGTGGAGGAAGGGCGCAGCAACCCCTTTCTGCACCTATCCATGCATCTGACCATCAGCGAGCAGCATTCCATCGACCAGCCCCACGGCATCCGCCAGGCGGTGGACCTGCTGGCCGCCCGCCGCAACTCCCTGCACGAGGCCCACCACGCCGCCATGGACTGCCTGGGCGAGATGATCTGGGCCTCCCAGCGCAGCGGCCTGCCGCCCGACGGCCACGCCTATCTGGACTGCGTGCGCCGCAAAGCCACAAGCTGAATAGCAAAAGGCCGCACACCGGCGGCCTTTTTTCGCTGGGGCTTGCAGCCGTTCAGGCCTGGATGGATCCGCCCAGATTCTTGCGCTCGGTCTTGCCCATGGCGGAGTAGACGGCATTGGCCTCGGCGGGCATCAACACATCGATGGCGCGGTCCAGCGCAGCGGTGGCACGGGCCAGCGACTCGCGCTGGGCGGCGACACGGCCGCCGGCCTGCACCAGGCGGTGGCGCAGATGGGCCGGCACGGCGCCGCTACGGGCGGCTTCGCTGAAGGAATTGATGGCCAGGGCCAGGGCTTGGTGCAGCTTGGCGGCGTTTTGCTCGATCGCCTGGCTGTCGCGGCGCAGCAAGGCCTCGCCCAGCAGGTTCAGGCAGCTTTCCACCTCCAGCAGAGGCTGTTCAAGCTGCTGACTCGCCGCAGCAACGTTCGGTTCGGAGGGAGGCAAAACTTGCATGACTATCCCCGCCATCAGGCGTTGAGAATGCGTGGATCCTGTCCGGCGGGCCCGTCAGGCGGCCCGCCGATTGATCTTTCGGTCAGGACCGCGGGCCTCAGTGAGGCGCCATCCGGCCCATCAATTCCTGTGCGTTGGTGATCAGCTTGTCGGCAATCGCTTCGGCATTGACGGTGAACTTGCCGTCGGTGATGGCCTGAGAAATCCGACTGACCTTGGCCGCATCAAAGCTGCCGTCTTCAGAAACGCCCGACAAAAGCTTGGTCGCCGTGCTGGACAGCTGGATGGTGGCGCTGGCCTGCGGAGCATTTTTGGCTCCACTGGCCGCACCAGCACCCGGGGCCGGGGCACGACCGGCCTGGCCGGCCGCGGATTTCTCCGTGCCAACCGCGGTCGCGGCTATGTCTGGGCTATTACCGATTTTCATGATGTTCTCCATAGGCTTGGGCGGACCCAAACCTCTCTACGTTGTCCGGTGTATCGACGCGGGGCATGAAACCTTGAGGACTTTCGACACAAAACCCGCCAGCACCGGGCATTTCATCACTGGCGGCTCGCTTGTGCAGAGCCGGGCTCCCACAAGACTGAATTTCCCTGTTCATCTTCACAGCAGCACCTCGACCCGCCGTTCGCCAATCGCACGACCGGTCACGACGCGACCATTCTCGAAACGCACCTTGACGTTCTGCCCTTCCAGGCCGGCCGCCAAGGCCTGTCCCTCGCCGGCCACCGAATAACCCGGGCCGGACGCCAGCACGGTGACGCTATCACCGGCCGCAAAAACCTGGCGCAGCTTCAGGCTCGGGCTGCGCACCGCCTCACCCGCCGCCAAGGGCCGGGCCAGGGTTCGGCCCTGCAAGGCCGTGGCATCGCTGAACACCGCACCGGCTTCCGCCGCTATATCTATTTCGGCCATGGACAGCTGTTCCTGAACCAGCACGGCCCCCGCAGGCAGGGGGTCGCTGGCCACGACGGCGCGGGCGAACACCCGGACCCTGACGGGCAAGCTGACATTCCAGCGCGCCCGCCCGTCCATGCAACGCAGGCCGATGCGGGTCTGCCCCCACATCTGCAAGCCGGCCGGCAGATAGGGTTGCACCTGCAGGCAAGGGGCGAGGCGCAGGCGCGGATCGAGCTTGCCGACCTCCACCACCACCCGGGCCTCGGCCGGCATGCCGGCGCGCGCGCCGTTCTGTGCCAGCTGCTGCACCCGCGCGATCAAGTCGGGCGCCAGCCCAGCCACCTCCTGCGCCTGCACCACAGGCAGGGCCAGCAGCAGGCCAAGCCAGGGGGCGGCAAGGCGGGCGCGGCGCAGCAGGGAGGAGGGGCGAATTTGGAACATGGCTGGACTTTAGACCGCCAAACCCTGGGCCTAGCCCCGAAATGCACGCCAAAGCACTTGTTATTCCCGCTAATGTTTTTGAGGCCGGCCAACACAATCCGCTCACATCGTCTATTCACCCGCAGACCGCGAGCACCCCAGCAGGTGCAAGGGATGCGCCGAAAGACGCAGGCATAGAAGAGGTGTGCATCATGCTGAACCGATTGACCGACTCGCTGAACTTCCAGACCCAGGCCCTGGCCTTGCGGTCGGAGCGCCAGCGCATGCTCGCCAGCAATATTGCCAATGCCGACACCCCGGGCTACCAGGCCCGCGATATGGACTTTGCCCGCGCGCTGCGCGAGGCCACCGGCAGCAGCCAGGCAGGCGGCGGCTTGAACACCACCCAGAGCGGTCATATCGCCCCGGCCGCCGGCGCACGCAGCGAAGCCCAGCTGCTGTACTCCACCTCGGCCCAGACCAATCTGGACAGCAACTCGGTGGACATGGATCGCGAACGGGCCAATTTTGCGGACAACTCGGTCAAGTACGAGGCCACGCTGCGCTTCATCAACGGCTCGGTGCGCACCGCGCTGGACGCGATGAAGTCGCACAACGCCGGCTAAGCCCTGAGCCGCCAAACACGCAGGAGCAAGCCTCATGTCCATGTTTCAAATCTTCGGTGTGGCCGGCAGCGCCGTCAGCGCACAAAGCCAGCGCCTCAATGTGGTGGCCAGCAATCTGGCCAATGCCGACACCGTGGCCGGCCCCGATGGCCAGCCTTACAAGGCACGCCAGGTGGTGTTCCAGACCGCCTTGATGGGCGCGGGCAACAACATCGCCTCGGCCGGCGTGCGCGTCAGCACCATCAGCGAGGACCAGACCCCCGGCCGCCGCGTGCTCGACCCCAAGCACCCGCAGGCCGATGCCGAGGGCTATGTCACCTACAGCAATGTCAACACCGTGGAGGAGATGGTCAACATGATCTCCGCCTCGCGGTCCTATCAAAACAATATCGAGGTGATGAGCACGACCAAGAGTCTGCTGCTCAAGACCTTGCAACTGGGTCAATCCTGATCCGGCTGAACCTGCACAGGAGCACGCACCATGGCCGTCAGCACCGTCGCCCCCACCACCGCCGCCAATGGCACGGTCAGCAACCTCACCGGCGGCGCGACCAAGAACGCGGCCGACACACAGGACCGCTTCCTCAAGCTGCTGGTGGCGCAGATGCAGAACCAGGACCCCATGAACCCCATGGACAACGCCCAGGTGACCAGCCAGATGGCGCAGATCCAGACGGTCAGCGGCATCAGCACCCTGGACAGCAGCATCAAATCGCTGAGCAGCCAGTTCAACCAGATGCAGGGCTTGCAAAGCATCTCCCTGGTCGGCCACACCGTCACCACGCCGGGCAATCAGCTGAGCATCAACAACGGCGTCGGCGCCGGCAGCTACAGCCTGGATGCGCCCGCCAGTGCCGTCAAGCTCGAGGTGCTCAATGCCGCCGGCGTCGTGATGGACACGGTGCAGCTGGGCGCACAGGGCGCGGGCCAGCAGAGCTTCAGCTGGCCGGCTGGCAGCGTGTCGGCGAACGAGAAGATGAGCTTCCGCGTCAGCGCCAGCAATGGCAGCAAGGCGGTCACGGCCACCACCTTTGCCCAGGACAAGGTGCTCGCCGTCAACACCAGCGGCACGGGCCTGAAGTTGCAGCTGCAGAACCTGGGCTTGATCGACTACAGCAAGATCACCAGCCTGAACTAAGAACCCACCAGGACTCAAGCATCATGAGCTTTCAACAAGGTCTCTCCGGTCTCAATGCCTCCAGCAAGAACCTGGACGTCATTGGCAACAACATCGCCAACTCCAGCACCTACGGTGCCAAGTCCTCGCGGGCGGAGTTCCAGGACGTGTATGCCGGCGCCTTGAACGGCGCGGGTGCCAACCCCGTGGGCATAGGCACCAGCCTGGCCTCGGTGTCCCAGCAGTTCACCCAGGGCAATATCACCACCACCGAAAGCCCCATGGACCTGGCCATCAACGGCGGCGGCTTCTTCCAGCTCAGCGACGGCGCCAACCCGGTGATGTACAGCCGTAACGGCCAGTTCAAGGTGAACCGGGACGGCTATGTGGTCAATAACAGCCAGCTCAAGCTGATGGGCTACCCGGCCGACGGCTCGGGCATCATCCAGCCCGGTCTGGCCCAGCCGCTCAAGCTGCCCACCTCGGGCATCGCCCCCAAGACCACCACCAAGATCACCACCGAGTTCAATCTGGACTCGCGGGTCAAGGTCACCGCCCCCGCCTCCGGCACCGGCATCGACCTGAAGAGCCCGCTGACCTATAACAACGCCACCTCGCTGACCGCCTACGACGCCAAGGGTCAGGACGTGGCCGTGACGATGTACTTCCAGAAAGGCGCCACCGCCGCCGACGGCAGCACCACCTGGAATATCTACGCCACCGCCAACGGCTCGCCCTTCGCCACCGACTCCAATGGCGCCGCGATCGCGCTGGACGCCGCCGGCAACCCCACCACGCCCTACACCACGGTGACCTTCCCGGCCACCGGCGGCTCGCCCAGCGCCCCCACCACCGTGGTCAATATGGACATCCCTGCCGGCAAGAATGCCAAGGGCGCCGACACCCTGGCCATCACCGGCATCAAGTTCGACATGCTGGGCGCTACCGAGAACGGCTCCGGCTTTGCCGTCACCAACCTGACCCAGGACGGCTACGCGCCGGGCCAGCTCTCCGGCATCCTGATCGACAACAGCGGCATCGTGATGGCGCGTTACTCCAACGGCCAGTCCAAGCCCGCCGGCCAGGTCGAGCTGGCCACCTTCCGCAACCCGCAAGGCCTGCAGCCCCTGGGCGGCAATGTCTGGGCCCGCACCTTCCCCTCGGGCGAACCGGTGGTGGGCGTGGCCGGCGAGGGCAATATGGGCAAGCTGCAGTCCGGCGCGCTGGAGGAATCCAATGTCGACCTGACCGCCGAGCTGGTCAATATGGTGACGGCCCAGCGCGCCTACCAGGCCAGCGCCCAGACCATCAAGACGCAGGACCAGGTCTTGCAGACCATCGTCAATCTCCGTTGATCATGAAGCCCCTCGTCCAAGGAGTACCTTGGCCGGTCCCCCGAGGGGACGGCGATGCCTGCCGGCGCGACCGGCAAGCACATCGCCAACGCGGGCCGGCTTGGGAGCGGCCCGGCGCTCGGCCCGAATACACCACGCGTCGCCACAGAACGCTGAAATCTTGAACAAGCAGGAGCCGCCATGGACCGCATGATCTACCTCTCGATGGCCGGGGCCAAGGCCTCGATGCAGCGGCAGGACGTGCTGGCCAACAATCTGGCCAATGTCTCGACCAATGGCTTCCGCGCCGAGTTGCAGGCCTTCCGCGCCGTGCCCGTGCAGGGCAGCGGCGCCAGCACCCGCGCCTACGCGCTCGAGACGACCACCGGCTACAACCCCGATGGCGGCGCCATCCAGGCCACCGGCCGCAATCTCGACGTGGCCATGAAGGGCAATGCCTGGCTGGCCGTGCAAGGCCTGGACGGCACCGAGGCCTATACCCGCGCCGGCGCCTTGGACGTCAGCTCCGAAGGCCTGCTGGTGCTGCGCAACGGCCTGCAGGTGCTGGGCGATGGCGGCCCCATCAATGTGCCGCCGAATGCCGAGCTGAGCATCGCCGGCGACGGCACCGTCACGGCCACACCGGCCAATGGCAAGCCCACGGCCGTGGGCCGGCTTAAGCTGGTCACGCCCGAGGTGCCGCTAACGCGCGGCACCGACGGCCTCTTCCGCGCCGCCGACGGCGACCTGCCCGCCGAGGCCAGCGCCCGCCTGCAGGACGGCGCGCTGGAAGGCTCCAACGTCAGCCCGGTCGAGACCATGGTCAGCATGATTGCCGCGGCCCGCCAATTCGAACAGCAGATGAAGCTCTTGCAGATCGCCCAGACCCAGGGCCAGCAATCGGCCAAGCTGCTCGGCACTACCTAAAGGACAACAGCCATGATCCGCTCACTCTGGATTGCCAAGACCGGCATGGAGGCCCAGCAGACCCAGCTGGACACCATCTCCAACAACCTCGCCAACGTCGGCACCAATGGCTTCAAGCGCTCGCATGCGGTGTTCGAGGATCTGATCTACCAGAACCTGCGGCAGAGCGGCGCCAACAGCACCGAGCAGACCCAGCTGCCCACCGGCCTGCAGCTGGGCCTGGGCGTGCGGCCCGTGGCCACCTCGCGCATCTACAGCCAGGGCAATCTGCAGCAGACCACCAACAACCTCGACCTCGCCATCAAGGGCAATGGCTTCTTCCAGGTGCAGATGCCCGATGGCACGACGGCCTATACCCGCGACGGCTCCTTCCAGCTCGATGCCAACGGCCAGATGGTCACCAGCAATGGCTACACCTTGCTGCCCGGCATCACCGTGCCCGCCAATGCGCTGAGCGTCACGGTGGGCAATGACGGCACGGTCAGCATCACCGTGCCCGGCCAAACGGCGCCCCAGACCCTGGGTCAGATCCAGCTGGCCAACTTCGTCAATCCGGCCGGCCTGGACCCCAAGGGCCAGAACCTGTTTGCCGAGACGGCCTCCTCCGGCACCCCCAATGCCGGCGCCCCCAATGCCAACGGCCTGGGCGCCCTGCAGCAAGGCTATGTGGAAACCTCCAACGTCAATGTGGTGGAGGAGCTGGTCGCCATGATCCAGACCCAGCGCGCCTACGAGCTCAACTCCAAGGCCGTGCAGACCTCCGACCAGATGCTGCAAAAGCTCGCCCAGATATGAGTCCCACCATGCAACAACTCAAGCCACTGCTGCTGGGCCTGCTGCTGCCCCTGGCGGGCTGCGGCACGCTCTACCCCGAACAGCATGTGGAGCTGCAGCACACGCCGGTGGTCAATCTGCCGCCCCTGCCGACCCAGGCGCCGACCAACGGCGCCATCTACCAGGCGGCCAGCTACCGGCCGCTGTTCGAAGACCACCGCGCCCGCCTGGTGGGCGACACCCTGACGATTCAAATCGTCGAGAAGGTCTCGGCCAGCCAATCCTCCACCAGCAGCATCAACAAGAGCGGCTCGATGACGGGCAGCGTCAGCGCCATCCCCTTCGTCAGCCCCGGCGCCTTCGGGCGGGCCGGTGCCGACGCCAGCTCGGCCACCAAATCGGCCGGCAAGGGTGCCAACGAAAACACCAACGACTTCTCCGGCAGCATCACCGCCGTGGTCACGGCCGTGCTGCCCAACGGCCATCTGATGATCTCGGGCGAGAAGCAGATCGGCGTCAACCACAACGTCGATGTCCTGCGCTTCTCGGGCCAGGTGGACCCGCGCGCCATCGCACAAGGCAATACCGTGCCCTCGGCCCTGGTGGCCAATGTGCGCATCGAGCAGCGCGGCCGCGGCCCGACCGCCGATGCCCACGGAATAGGCTGGTTGTCGCGCTTCTTTTTGAACCTTTCGCCGACTTAAGTTTGCCCAGAATCGGTCGTGAGAACCTCTCTTCACGACCATCATGCAAAGCCGCTCGAAAACCCAAGCCCTCCGCAGCCTCCTGCTGCTGTGCAGCCTGTTCCTGGGCCTCGGCGGCCAAGCCCTTGCCGCCCGTATCAAGGAAGTGGCCGCCGTGCAAGGCGTGCGCAGCAACTCCTTGAGCGGCTACGGCCTGGTCGTGGGCCTGGACGGCACCGGCGACCAGACCACCCAAGCCCCCTACACCGGTCAGAGCCTGACCGCCATGCTGCAGCAG
The DNA here is from genome assembly GCF_014204525.1 of Roseateles oligotrophus. GTDB lineage: Bacteria > Pseudomonadota > Gammaproteobacteria > Burkholderiales > Burkholderiaceae_C > Paucibacter_A > Paucibacter_A oligotrophus_A. Next base: position 106,625 of record NZ_JACHLP010000004.1, on the reverse strand, counting down.
TTCGGCGTCATCCTGCCGCCCGGCGTGACCATGCAGCCGCGCAATATCGCCGCCGTGATGGTGACGGCCTCCCTGCCCCCCTTCGCCCAGCCCGGCCAGCCGCTGGACATCAATGTCTCCTCGGTCGGCAATGCCAAAAGCCTGCGCGGCGGCACCCTGATCGCCACGCCGCTGCGCGGCGCCGATGGCCAGGTCTACGCCATGGCCCAGGGCAATCTGATCGTCGGCGGTGCCGGCGCCGCCGCCGGTGGCGCCAAGGTGCAGATCAACCATCTCTCGGCCGGCCGCATCCCCGGCGGCGCCACGGTGGAGCGCTCGGTGCCCACACCGCTGCAGAACAGCGAGTTCGTGCAGCTGGACCTGAATGCCAGCGACTACAACACCGCCCGCGCCGTCGCCAATGCCATCAACAAGGCCAAGGGCGCCGGCCTGGCCCAGGCGGTGGACGGCCGGGTCGTGCGCGTGCGCGCCCCCAGCAACCCGGACGAGCGCGTCGGCTTCCTGGCCGACCTGGAAAACCTCACGCTGGAGCTGGGCACACCGGCCGCCCGCATCGTCATCAACGCCCGCACCGGCTCGGTGGTGATGAACCAGTCGGTTACTTTGGCGGCTTGCGCGGTCGCGCATGGCAATCTGTCCGTCACCATCAGCTCCACGCCCCAGGTCAGCCAGCCCAATGCCTTGTCCGGCGGCCAGACCACGGTGACCGAAAAAACCGATATCACCATCAAGCAAGACCCCGGCTCGCTGATCCAGCTGGCCGCCGGTGCCCGCCTGGCCGATGTGGTGAAGGCGCTCAACTCCCTGGGTGCCACGCCGCAAGACCTGCTGGCGATTCTGCAAGCGATGAAGAGCGCCGGCGCCCTCAACGCCGAGCTGGAGGTGATTTGACATGAGCTTCTCTCCCCTCACCCTGGGCAAGCCCGGCGCCGCGAATACCGGCAACGACAGCCGATCCATCGAGGCCTTGCGCGCCGCCGCCGCACGCGACCCCAAGGCCAGCATCCGCGAGACGGCCAAGCAGTTCGAGTCCCTCTTCATGCAGGAGGTGATGAAGAGCATGCGCGCCTCCACCATGGCCTCAGGCATGCTGGACAACCCCGGCTCGCAACTGGGCACCGAGATGCTGGACAGCCAATTCGCCGGCAAGATGACCGGCCTGCCCGGCGGCCTGTCGGACGCCATCCAGCGCCAGCTGCAGCGCCAGATGGGGATGACGGACAAGGCCGAGGCCGCCAAGACCTTGCAGCCCCTGCCGGCCCTGGCCAAAAAAGGCATCGCGCCGCATGTGCAGAGTTTTATCCAGACCCACGATGGCGCGGCCAAGGCCGCCGAGGCCGCCACCGGCATCCCCGCCAGCTTCATGCTGGCCCAGGCCGCGCATGAATCGGGCTGGGGCCGGCGCGAGATCACGGCCAAGGACGGCACGCCCTCGCACAATGTCTTCGGCATCAAGGCCACGCCGGGCTGGACCGGCAAGGTCGCCGAGGTGCAGACCACCGAATACATCGACGGCAAGGCGACCAAGGTCATGGCCAAGTTCCGCGCCTACGACAACTATCAGGACGCTTTCAAGGACTATGCCAAGCTGATCGGCAGCAACGAGCGCTACCGCAATGTGGTGGCCCAGGCCCAGGGCGGCAGCGCCGAAGGCTTTGCCCGCGGCCTGCAAAAAGCCGGCTATGCCACCGACCCCGGCTATGCCGACAAGCTGGCCCGGGTCATCAACACCACGGTGCGCGTGCAGCGCGCTCTGGCTTGACTGAACACTGCAAGGAGCTCGCATGGGCGCATTGCTATCCATAGGCATCAGGGCGATGTTTGCCAACCAGGCGGCCTTGCAGACCGTGGGCCAGAACATCGCCAATGCCAACACCCCCGGCTACTCGCGCCAGTCCGTGGTGCTGACCACGCCCGACGGGCAGTACACCGGCGCGGGCTATTTCGGCAAGGGCGTGGCGGTGCAGACCGTGGAGCGTTCCTACAACGCCTTCCTGAGCAAGAACGCCGCCACCACCCAGGCCACGGCCTATATGGATTCGACCCGCGCCAGCTCTCTGCACCAGCTGGAAAAACTCTTCCCGCCCGGCGAGCAAGGCATAGGCAATGCCGCGGGTCAATTCCTCAACGCCATGGTCGATGTGGCCAGCCGGCCCGGCGACCCCTCGGCCCGCCAGGTGGTGCTGGGGCGCGCGGGTGAATTGGCCGCGCGCTTTGCCAGCGCGGGCCAGCAGCTGGTGGATATGCAGGCCGGCGTGGTCAGCGATCTGCGCGCCAATGTCGATGTGGTCAATCAGCTGACCCAGCAGATCGCCGCGGCTAACGACCAGGTCGCGCGGGCCAACGGCTCCGGTCACACGCCCAATGATTTGCTGGACAAGCGCGACGAGCTGATCGCCCGCCTGAGCCAGTACATCCAGGTCACCACCTTGCCCGCCAGCGACGGCACGGTGGGCGTCTTCATCGGCGGCGGCCAGCGCCTGGTGCTGGGCAGCAATGCCCAGGCCCTGTCGGTCACGCCCGACCCCTATGACAGCAACCGCGCCCAGGTCAGCATCAGCGAGTCCAACGGCAACCGCCCGCTGGACACCAGCATCCTGACCGGCGGCTCCATCACCGCCCTGCTGCAATACCAGAACATCGACCTGCAGGATGCCAAGAACCTGCTGGGCCAGATGGCCGCGGCCTTCTCGGCCCGCGTCAATGACCAGCAAGCCCTGGGCCTGGACCTCTCCAACCCGCCCGGCAAGGGCCCGCCCATCTTCGCCGTCGGCACGCCGCGCAGCCTGCCGGCGGCCACCAATCTGCGCAATCCCGACGGCAGCTTTGCCGTCAATGTGGGCGTCACCATCAACAACCCCAAGCAGTTGCAGGCCAGCTCCTACAAGCTGCAGGCCGACCCCGCCAACCCCGGCTCCTACCAGATCACCCGCCTCAGCGACGGCCTGGTGCGCACCGTGGCCGAGGGCGACAGCGTCGACGGCTTCAAATTCAGCCTGGGCGGCGCCACGCCGGCGCCGGGCGACTCCTTCCTGCTGGAGCCGGTCAGCCAGGCCGCCACCAATATGAAGCGTTCGCTGGACCAGGCCACCGGCATCGCCGCGGCCTCGCCGCTGACGGCTAAAACCGAGGCCAGCAACAAGGGCACGATGACGGTGGACTCCATGTATGCCGTGAACAGCAATGTGGACCCCAGCCGGGCCCCCATCAAGATCGCCTTTGGCGACGCCGACCCGGCCGACGCCAGCAAAGTGCTCTACACCCTGACCCTGGCCGACGGCACCATCTACAACGGCTCCTGGAAGGCCGGCCAGCCCATAGGCAATACACCCAATGCCAGCCCGCCCATAGACCTGGGCTTCGAGCTCAAGCTCAACGGCCTGCCGCGCAAGGACGACCAGATCACCGTCGAGGCCACCAAGTTCACCAGCGCCAACAACGGCAATGCCAAGGCTTTTCTGAACATCCAGACCGAGACCTTTGTGGGCCAGCGCCTGCAGGCCGACGGCAGCCTGACACAGGGCGCCACCATCAACGACGCCTATGCCTCGGCCATGAGCGATATCGGCTCGCGGGTGCAGGGGGCGACCTATCTGTCCAGCGTCTCCACCAGCGTGGCGGCCAATGCCGAGGCCGCGCGCAGCGGCCAGGCCGGCGTCAATCTGGACGAGGAAGCCTCGCGCCTGATGCAGTACCAGCAGGGCTACCAAGCGGCCGCCAAGGTCTTGCAAGCCGCCCAATCCATCTTCGACGAGCTGCTCAAGCTCGCCGCGCGATAAGGAGTCGCCACCATGCGCCTGTCCACCGCCAACACCTTCAATGCCTCCATCGCCAATCTGCAGCAGCGCCAGCAAAAGCTGCAGGAGACCCAGCAGCAGCTCACCTCGGGCAAGAAGATCGCGGCCGCCAGCGACGACCCCACGGGCGCGGCGCGGGCGGAACGCGCCCTGGTCTCCATCGGCCGGGTAGACGCCAACCAGCGTGCCCTGGAAGCCAGCCGCAACAGCATGACGCTGAGCGAATCGGCCCTGGGCGATGCCAACGAGCTGCTGCAGCAGATGCGCGAGGCCATGGTCGCGGCCGGTAACGCCAGCTATAGCGATGCCGAGCGCGCCGGCATCGCCAACAAGATCGCCGGCCTGCGCGACCAGCTGCTGTCCATCGCCAACCGACCCGATGGCTCGGGCGGTTATCTATTCGCCGGCCAGGGCTCGGCCAACCCGCCTTTTCTCGATCAGAACGGCGGCGTGGCCTTCACCGGCGTGGCCGGCAATATCCAGACCGGCAATATGGACAACTTCCCGCTCTCCATCAACGGCGAGCAGGCCTGGATGCAAGCCCCCACCGGCAACGGCACCTTCGAGACGATCGCACTGAAGAATGCACTCAACCCCCTGGCCTCGGCCAAGGGCTGGATCGACGCCGGCCGCGTCTCCGACCCCAGCGCCCTGACCGGCCACAACTACTACATCGGCGTCAACGGCACGGCACCCACACAGACCTATAGCGTCTACGACAGCGATCTGGGCGGTGCCGTGGTCAAGACCGACACCTTCACGCCCGGCAAGGCCATCAGCTTCGACGGCATCAGCACCACCATCTCCGGCGCCCCGGTGGACGGCGATCAGTTCCAGATCAAGCCCTCCACCAATAGCTTGAAGGTGTTCGACGTGATCGACCGCACCGTCGCCGAGCTGCGCACGCCCTTGCGCGGGCAGGCGGAAATCTCGCAGAGCAATTCGGGTCGCATCCGCGACCTCGATGCGGTGATGACTAACTTGCAAAATGTGCGCAGCCAGGTGGGCGAACGCATGAATAATCTGGACGGCACCGAGTCCCGCATGGCGGCGCTGAAGCTGTACAGCAAGTCCGAGCAATCGGCCGCCGAGGACCTGGACATGACCCAGGGCATCTCCGAATTCCAGAACCAGCAGACAGGCTATGACACGGCGCTGAAAACCTATGCCATGGTGCAGCGCATGACCTTGTTCCAATACATCAACGTTTGATTTTTCCCCAAACCGGCCCATGAATTACTCTGTTTTGGGCGCAGTCGCGCTCGGCTTCGCCCCCTTGATCGACCGCCAGCGCATGGTGGTGGCGACCCAGCTGACCCTGATGCCGCTGCGCCCCGACGCCCGCCTGGACAGCGCCGAGGTGCTGGCCGCCGTGGCCGAAGTCTGGCCCGCCGGCGGCGGCCAACTCATCCTCAATGTGCTCAACGAAGCCCTGCTGCAAGAGCTGCTGCAGGCACCGCTGCCGGCCCATATCTGGCTGGAAGTGCCCAGCTTCATGAGCAGCGATCCGGCCCTGGCCGAGCCGCTGGCGGCGCTGAAGAAGGCGGGCAGCCACCTGCTGCTCAAGGGCCTGCCCTCGCAAGCCCTGACGCCAGAGCTGAACGCCTGCTTCAAGAACGCCTTGCTGGACCTGGACGAGCAGGGCCGCGGCGCCGCCACCCACAGCCTGCCCAAGCTGCCCCTGCTGCTCAGCGGTGTGCGCAGCGCCGCGGACATAGACGCCGCCTTCCAGCGCAATGCCGAGGGCGTCATCGGCTGGCCCATGCAGGGGGCCTTCGAGCCCCTGCCCGGCGCGGCCAAGAACGAGATCCAGGCCGATCTGCAAGTCATCGTCGAGCTGATGTCGCGCGTCGACCAGAACGAGGACATCGAGCGCCTGGAGCAAACCCTCAAGCGCGACCCCAGCCTGGCCTTCAAGCTGCTGCGCTACCTGAACTCCGCCGCCTTTGGCCTGGCCGTGGAGGTGTCCTCCTTCCGCCACGCCATCATGCTCTTGGGCTACCCGCGCCTGAAGCGCTGGCTGGCCCTCTTGCTGACGACGGCCAGCAAGGACCACAGCATGCGGCCCATCATGTTCGCCGCCCTGCGCCGCGGCCTCTTGATGGAGGAGCTGGCCAAGAGCATGAGCGACAGCGAGCTGCGCGACGAGATGTTCATCTGCGGCCTGTTCTCCCTGCTCGACCATATGCTCAAGCAGCCCTTCACCAAGCTGCTGCAGTCCATCCCCATGCCGGAGCGGGTGCGCCAGGCCCTGGTGGACGAGAGCGGCCCCTACCAGCCCTATCTGGAGCTGGTGCGGGCCATCGAGCAGGCCTCGGTCTATGACTACCGTGCCGCCGCCGAAGGCCTGATGCTGGACGCCGGAGAAATCAACCAATGCGTCTTGCGGGCCCTGTCCAAGGCCGCCCAGCTCGAGTGAAGCCAAGCATGCTGCCGGGCGCCGTAAACTCGGGCGCAATGCCCAATACATTGTCCCCGCTCTCGCAGCTCTCACTCTTGCCCCAGGACCTGGCCGCCTTGCGCGGCCTTTTGCTCTTGATCAGCGACCCGGTCCTGCTGCTGGGCGAAAACCTGGAGCTGCTGGAGGCCAATCCGGCCGCCCAACAGCTGCTGGACCCAGGCCCGGGCCAGCAGGCCAGGCCGCTGCACGCCCTGCAAACCAGCCATGGCGGCCGCCTGGGCGATTGGCTGCGCCTGGCCAGCCGGGCCTTGCTGGACGGCCGCCGCGGCCCGCCCGCCCCCGGCCTCAAGCTGGACAACGGCCAGCGCGCCAGCCTCTCCCTGGTGGCCCTGGACCCACAGGAAGACAACCCCGCCCGCTGGCTGCTGCACGCACGCAGCGAAGAAAAAGCCAAGCCCCGAAGCAGCCTGCCCAAGACACCGCTGAGCGCCAAAGCGGCCGCGGCGGCCGGCCCGGCAGCGGACGGCCCGGACAGCCTGGCCGCCCAGGCCGAACCCCTGCCCGCGCCCAGCGAGGCCGCGGCCAAGCCGGCCGCGGACGGCGGCCCGCTGCCGCCGCAAGACCCTGACCTGGCCGAGCAACTGGCCCAACAGCGGGCACGCGAACAAATCCTGCGCGAGCAGGCCGAGCGCACCCAGAGCGAGCTGGCCAGTTGGTTGACCCTGAGCCCGCTGCCCATGGTCTTGTTCGACGAAAACGGCCTGCTGCTCAAGAGCAATGCCGCCTTCGCCGCCCTCTGCCTGCAAATGCCGGTCACCCTGCAGCAAGCCGACGAGGCCTTGCAGCAGTTGCTGGCCTGGGAGCAGAAAAAACCCTCGGCCGCCTTGACCAGCGCCAGCGACTGCCTGCTCACCCAGGCCAGCCTGATCGACCCCGGTGGCCGCACCCGCTGGCTGGCCGGCCGGGTGCAGGCGCTGGACGGCACGACCGCCAAGCGCAGCCTGCCGCGCCGTTTCATGGCCATTCTGGAAGACCGCAGCGCCGACCAGGAGCGCGACCTCGCCTACCAGCAGCTGGACGCCTTGATGGACACGGCCGGTGTCGGCCTGGCCACCTTCGCCCAGGACGCCGGCTGGCTGCGCCCGCGCAGCTCGCGCAAAAGCAGTGGCGAGGCCAGGCGCAACAGCCTGGCCGGCCTGCAGGGCGTGGGCCGCGACATCGTCGAACCCGCCTCCCTGCCCGAATTCGAACGCCTGCAAAAGGCGCTGAAAAAGGGCGACCGGGTCGAGGTCCGCTACGCCGTGCGCCACCCCGAGCTGGGCCGGCGCTGGCTCTTGACCCGGGTCGAGCCCGGCCAGCTGGCCTCGGGCCAGCGCACCACCTCGGTCGTCACGCTGGACGTGACCGCCCAGGCCCAGGCCGAGAACCGCAGCGAACAGCTCTTGCACGAGCTGCGCACCATCATGGACGGCGCCGGCCTGGGCCTGGCCTATTTCCGCGGCGACAAGCTGCAGCGCTGCAACAAGGGTTTTGAGCAGATGCTGGGCCTGGACGAAGCCATGCCCGCGGGCGCCACCGTGGCCCAGCTGTTTGCCGCCCTGCCCGAGCTGTCGGACAAGATCCAGGCCGTGCTCGGCGAGCTGGACGAGCTGGACGGCAAGCAGGGCTTCGAGGCCGAATTCCTGCAGGTGGGCAGCGAGGCCGCGCAGGCGCGCTGGCTGTCGCTGAGCCTGCGCCGGGTGTCCCCGTCGGACAAGGACTTCGAGGTGGGCCCACGCCCGCAGCTGTACGAAACCATTGCCGTCATCAGCGATATCAGCCGGCTCAAGGCCCAGCAGGCCGAGCTGGAGGCCCTGGTGCAGGACCGCGAACTGATGTTCAGCCTCTCCGACGTGGGCATCGCCATCCTGCGCAATGGCCGCATCGCGCGCGCCAATGACGCCCTGGCTGCACTGACCGGCTACCGCATCCACGAGCTCAGCGGCCTCAACCATCGCGAGCTGTTCGAGGACCCGCTGGACTTCGAGCACCACAGCGCCCTGGTGCAGGAAGACCTGCAGCGCCAAGGCCTGTGGCGCGGCGAGCGCCGGGTGCGCTTGCGCGACGGTTCGGCCCTGTGGATGCAGGTCAGCAAGCGGGTGATGCGGCCCGGCGCACCCGACGAGGGCTTGATCGCCACCTATGTCAATGTGGACGACCGCTGGCGCGCCCAGCAGTCGCTGATGCTGCAGACCGAGCGCGAGCGCGCCGTGCTGGACTCGGTGCTGGTGGGCATCGTCACCGTCGGCCGCGGCGGCATCGAGTGGATGAACCGCTCGGCCCGCCGCATGTTCGGCGGCGACCTGAGCGAGTTCGCCGGCCTGTCCATGAGCATGGTGGCAACCCCTGACCCCGAGCACCCCTTCCGCCACACCCACTATCTGGACGAGCTGACCGAGGGCGAGACCGAGGCCTTCGAGTGCCGGCTCAAGGCCCGCGATGGCCGCGAGTTCTGGGTGGTCGGCAATGCGGTGGTGACCGGCTCACGCCATAGCGGCCGCCAGCTGACCTATGCCTTGCTGGACATCGACCGCCGCCGCCAGGCCGAGGCGCAGACCCAGCAGGCCCAGGCCTCGCTGTCGCGCATCATCGAGGCCGCGCCCCTGGCCATCAGCTTGCATGACGCCAAGACTCTGCGGGTAGAACAGATCAACCAGGCCGCCGCCGAGATTGCCGGCCGCAGCGAGCATTCCCTGCTGGGCGCCAGCCCCGAGGACTTGTTCGGCCGCGAGCAAGGCGAAGTGATTCGGCGCGATATGCTGGAGGCCCTGGCCGCCGGCGCCGTCACCCAGCGCGAGTACCGCCTGGGCGAGGGCGAGCAGATGCGGGTCTGGGATGCGCGCTTCCTGCATCTGGCCGGCACCGGTGACGGGGCCGACGCCAGCACCGACGGCTCACCCGAACAACTGCTGCTGGTGGCCAGCGATGTGACCGAGCACCGTGCCGCTGAAGAAGCGCGTTTGCACGCCGCCATCTCGCAGCGCGAGCTGCTGGTGCGCGAGGTGCACCACCGCATCAAGAACAATCTGCAGGGCGTGGCCGGCCTGCTGCAGCAGATCGCCGCGCGCCGCCCCGAGGTGGCCAGCGTGATCAGCGAGGCCATCGGCCAGGTGCATGCCATCGCCCAGGTCTACGGCCTGCAGGTGGGCAGCTCGGGGCCGCTGATGGTGCGCCGGGTGATGGAGGCCATCATCGGCTCGGTGCAGCGCATGTCGGGCCGCAATATCTCCACCCAGGTGCTGGGCGAGACGGCCGAGCAGTCCTATGCCTGGGCCCTGCCCGAGGCGGAGTCCATCCCCATCGCGCTGACGCTCAACGAGTTGCTGACCAATGCCATCAAGCACAGCCCGAACAGCGATGTGCACTGCTCGCTGATCTGCGGCGTGGACCGGGTGGCGGTGGAGATCGTCAACCCCGGCCGCCTGCCGCCCGAGTTCAATCTGGCCCAGGTGCCGGGCGGCGTCTCGGGCCTGGGCCTGGTGCGCGCCCTGCTGCCGCGGCGCAGCGCCATCCTCAGCCTGAGCCAGCGCTTGGATGACGTGGTCTGCCGAGTCGAGCTGCTGCCGCCCAGCGTCAGCCTCGGTGAAGCCCCCCAGGCGGGGGGACCCTGACATCCCCCCGGTGAGGATTGGGCGACAATGCCGCGGACCAAAGCGCTACAGGGGAGATTGGCTACAGTGAGCAGCAAGGGCAAGATTCTGGTTGTTGATGATGACCGACTGGTGTTGGCAACGCTGACCTATGGCCTGGCGCAGGCCGGCTTCGAGGTCCTTGATGCCGACAACGGCGATGACGCCATCCTGCTGGCCCGCGAGCACCGGCCCGAACTGGCCTTGCTGGACATCCGCATGGAGGGCATGAGCGGCTTCGACGTCGCCGCCTATCTGCGCGAGTCCCTGCAGATCCCCTTCATGTTCCTGTCCGCCTTCGCCGACGAAGAAACCGTGACCAAGGTCAAGGAGCTGGGCGCCGTGGCCTACCTGGTCAAGCCCCTGGACATCCACCAGATCGTGCCCGCCGTCGAGGCCGCTTTTGCCCACCGCAGCCTGCCGGCTGCCGCTGCGGCCAGGCCGGCCGCCTCGGCCGCAGCCACCCGGCCGGCCGTGCTGGACCAGCCCGCGGCCCTGGCCGTAGGCATTCTGATGCACCGTTATTCGCTCTCACGCCAGGAAGCGCTGGAGCGCCTGCTGGCCCTGTGCCAGGCCGATGGCCGGGATTTGCAGGAACAGGCCCTGCGCCTGGTGGAGGCGGTGGAGCTGCTGGCCCTGCCCGCCAATCAAGCGGCCAGGGTGAAGTAAAAGCGCGCCCCGGCGCCCACCTCGGCCTCGGCCCAGATATCGCCGCCATGGCGGCGCACGATGCGCCGCACCGAGGCCAGGCCGACGCCCGTGCCCTGGAAATCGCTGGCGCTGTGCAGGCGCTGGAAGACGCCGAACAGGCGGTCGGCAAAACGCATATCGAAGCCGGCCCCGTTGTCGCTGATGCAGAACACCGGCTGCGCGCCGCCGGCCTTGTCTGGCTGCAGCTCGAAGCGGATCTCCGCCTGCGCGCATTTACCGCTGTACTTCCAGGCATTGCCCAGCAGATTCTCCAGCACCATGCGCAACAGGGTCGGGTCGCCCTGCACCACCATCTGCGGCTGCACAAACACCGCGACCCGGCGCTCGGGCGCCGCCCGGCCCAGCTCCTCGATCACGAACTCGGCCATCTGCGAGAGATTGACCGGCTGGCGCGCCAGCGGCTGGGAGGAAAGCTGGGTCAGCGAGAGCAGCGAGTCGATCATGCTGTTCATGCGCGAAGCCGCGCCCATCACCCGGTCCAGATGGTCGTTGCCGATGCGGTCCAGCAGGCGGCCGTAGTCTTCTTTCAGAATGCGGGCAAAGCCCTCCACCACCCGCAGCGGCGCGCGCAAATCATGCGAGACGGTGTAGCTGAAGGAGGCTTGTTCATGCGCCTCATTGGCCTGCAGCTCCATCTGCGCCTTCAGCTGGGCCGCCATCAAGGCCTGGGCCGCGGCCTGCTCGGTGGCCAGGCCCACCACCTGGGCCGTCGCGGCCATGGAGCTTTGCAGGGCGCGGGCCTCCAGGCGCGCATTGGGCGAGAGGCTGACCAGAGCCAGCCGGCGCGCCCCGTCCTCGAAATGCTGCGGCGGCTGTTCCGCCAGGGCCTGGTGCAGGGCGCTGGGCATGACGGTGGCCAACTGGTTCAGGCATTGTGACCAGGGCGTGCCCAGCAAGGTGCCGGCCTCGCACAGCTCGGCCGCCTTGCGGTTGAGCGCCAGCAGGGGCGACTGGGCCTGCGCATCGAGCAGCCAGGCCGGGCCGGGCAAGGCCTCCAGCCAGGCCGGCGCCGCCGGCTCGACCGGCCGCTGCACAGGCTCCAGGGGCCGCGCCAGGCCCTGATAGCCCTGGAAGCGCCCCTGCCCGTCCAGGCAGGCCAGGCCTTGCAACAGCCATCGCTGCTCCGGCGCCTCATGCGGGCAGACCTGACATGCCAGCTCCGGCAATTGCTGCTGCAAGAGTTGCTGCAGATCCAGCCGGGCCGCCGCGCCAGCACCGTCACCACCCTGGGGCTCGGCCAGTTTGAAGCGTTCCCACAGGCTGGCGCCGGCCGCTGCCGGGCCGATGGTCAGGTGTGCTGGGGTATGTGTCGAGGCTTGCGCCGGGCCGCGCCACTGCAGCAGGCGATGCTGGGCATTGCTGCGCCATTGCCAGTCGGGCTGCAGTTCCAGCAGGTGCTGGACTCTTTGATTCTGCTGCTGCAGGTTTTGCAGCGACTCTCCGAAGCGCTGTCGCGTTAGGCCTTGGCCCAATCGCCAACCCAGGCCCCCCACCACGCCCAGCAGCAGCAGCACCGACCACAGGCCCAGCAGCAGCGCGGCCAAGCCGCTACTGCCGTCTTTCAGCAGCAGTAGCAGCAGGCCGGAGAGTCCCGGCAGCAACAGCAGCAGCGCCAGCCAGAAAACGGGGCCAGCAAGCCTCCTACTCTTGGGGTGTAGCGTGTTGCGGGCATCACTGACACTGTTCATGGCTGGCATTGTAAAGACGCTCCCGGCACTGGCGCAGGGCTGTATTTTGCGCACCGGCAGCCAGCGAGGGCGCCGGATTCTGCCCAAGCCTGCGCGCCCTGCATTTGCTTTGTCGCAATAACAGGCTTGTTTCTGCCCCCTTGACCAGGCATTGAGCCCTTCTCGATCGGGCTACATTCCAGCGTGAGCTTGCCGTCTGGAAATTTTCATCCCGAGTCTCAAAACGCCACAATGCCCTGCCCATCGCCTGGTCGGCCCCACCTTCTGCCTTCGCCATCGCCATCGCCTTTTGCACCGCTCATCGCACAGGCCGCGATATGGCTTCTGGCTGGGCGCTCTGCGCATGGCAGTATGCCGCTCGGATTGGCACTTGCCGGCGCGCTGCACGCGAAGTGCGGCGGCCTGCTCCGACACTGCAGGCAAAGCCCCAATAATTTAACGCTCACCCCCTTGTTTACATCATGCTGTCGCGCCCCATGCAAGACACTCCATCGCTTGACAGTCCAAACGATGCGAACCGCTTCAGCCTTTCCCCGCGCACATCGCTTGATGGAGGCGTCATGACCAATCAGAACCGAGCAGTGCCCCCCGTTTCCGAAACCGCCTTGCCCGCCTGCCTGGACCCCCAGTCGCTGGCGCGCCTGCACGAGCTCGACCCGGACGGCCATAACAAGCTGGTGGAGCGCGTCATCGACGCCTATCTGAAGTCCCTGGACAAGCTGGTGCCCGAGCTGCAGAAAGCCCGTCAGACTCCGCCTGATTTCAACGTCATGCGGCATGTTTGCCACACGCTCAAATCCTCCTCGGCCGCGCTCGGTGCCCTGCAGCTATCGGAACGTTGCGCGGAAGTCGAGCAGATGGTGAGGAATGGTCAAACTGGCGGCATCGAGACCCGTTTAGACCTTATGCTTGAAGGACTTGCTGAGGTGCAGCAAGCCTTGACGACGCTTTTGAAGAGTCAGCAATGAATCCAGCCGGCCCCCCGCTCGATCTCGATCTGCCTATGCAGCCCAAGGTGCTGCTGGTCGACGACGACGAGGTCAATCTGCTGCTGACCGCCAGCGCCTTGCGGCAGCGCAATTTCGAGGTCACCGTGGCCCATAGCGGCAGCGCCGCCCTGGGCATGCTGGCGGCCGATGCGCCCGACATCATCGTGCTCGACGCCCTGATGCCCGAACTGGACGGCTTCGAAACCTGCAAACGCCTGCGCGATATGCCGGGCTTCGAGTCCACTCCGGTGCTGATGCTGACCGGCCTGGACGACGAGGCCTCCATCAACCATGCCTACCAAGTCGGCGCCACCGACTTCTTCGTCAAAACCCCGCAGTGGAGCTTGCTGGCGGGGCGGCTGCGCTATCTGCTGCGCAGCTCGCGCACCCGCATCGAGCTGGAGCGCAGCAAGGCCAAACTGGCACGCGCCCAGGACCTGGCCCGCATGGGCAGCTTCGAGTGGCAGGCACAGCGCGGCTTCCAGCTGGCGGCCGAGGCCTTGCGCGTGTTCGGCCGCGGCCCGCAGGAGCGCCTGGACTTCATCGGCGTGATGCGCATGGTGCCGCACGAAGAGCGGGTTATCTTCCTGCGCCTGCTGCGCGATGTGATCGCGCACAACTCGGTGCTGGTGACCGATCTGTCGGTGACCCTGGTGGACGGGCGGCACCGCGTCGTCCACATCGAGGCCGAGCCCGAATTCAACGAACACGGCAATGCCAACGGCTATACCGGCGTGCTGCAGGACGTGACCGACCGCCGCCAGGCCGAGGACCGCATCCGCCAGCTGGCCCATTTCGACGCCCTCACCGGCCTGCCCAACCGCCGCCAGCTGATCTGGCGGGTGGAGCGCGCCATCGAGCAGGCCCGCCGCGGCAACCACGAGGTCGGCCTGCTGCTGATCGACCTGGACCGCTTCAAGATCATCAACGACACCCTGGGCCACACGGCCGGCGACGAATTGCTGATCGAGGTGGGCCGGCGCCTGCGCAGCTGCGTGCGCCATTCCGACCAGGTGATGGAGGGCATGCTGGAAACGATTGGCGGCCACTCGCACCGCAGCCTGGAGGCCGTGGGGCGCCTGGGCGGCGACGAGTTCGTCGCCCTGCTGCCCGAGATCGCCGACGAGCGCGATGCCGAGCGCGTGGCCGACCGGGTGCTGGAGGCCTTGCGCGAGCCCATCTTCATCTCCGGCCAGGAGTGTTTCGTCACCGCCAGCGTGGGCATTGCCATCTACCCGCGCGACGGCCTGACCATGGCCGATCTGCTGCGCAACTCCGACGTCGCCATGTATGCGGTGAAGTCGCAAGGCCGCAATGCCGCCGCCCTCTACACCCCCATGCTGGCCGGCCAGGGCCGCGAGAAGCTGGAGCTGGAAAGCGCCCTGCACAAGGCCCTGGAGCGCGGCGAGATCGTGCTGCACTACCAGCCCAAGATCGATGTGCGCGCCGCCCGCATGGTGGGCGCCGAGGCCTTGATGCGCTGGAAGCGCGGCGGCAAGCTGGTGCCGCCGGGCGACTTCATCCCGCTGGCCGAGGAAACCGGCCTGATCGTGCCCCTGTCCGAATGGGCGCTGAAGGAGGCGGCCCGCCAGGCCAAGCTCTGGCAGCTGAATTTCGGCTTCGCCGACTCCATCGCCGTCAACCTGCCCAGCCGCATGTTCGAGCGCTCGGACCTGGTCGAGCACATCCATCAATGCGTCAGCGCCTACGGCGTGCCGCACCGGGCGATCCAGCTGGAGATCACCGAGAACAATCTGATGAAGGACTTGCAGAACGTCATCCCGGCCCTGCACCGCCTCAACGAGGTCGGGGTGGAGATCTCCATCGACGACTTCGGCACCGGCTATTCCTCGCTGGCCTATCTGACCACCCTGCCCATCTCCGAGGTCAAGATCGACCGCACCTTTGTGCGCGATCTGGGCATCACGCCGCAGAGCTCGGCCGTCGTCACCGCCATCATCGCCCTGGCCCGGGCCATGGGCTTGCGCGTCATCGCCGAGGGCGTCGAGACCCTGCGCCAGATGGATGTGCTGCACCGCCTGGGCTGCAGCCAGATGCAGGGCTTTTTGTTCAGCAAGCCGCTGCCGCCCGAGGAGGTGGAGCTGTGGCTGGCCCAGACCGTGCTGCCCCGCAAGGCCCCCTGGATCGCCCGTGCCGATGCCGAGACCGCAATCGACCTCCCCGGCGGCCTCGTGCTCGACGATTTGTCCAAGGGCTCGCCCCGGCCGCTTGGCAGCCTGCGTTGAATCACCCGAACCCAGAAAGCTGTACGCATGGATGAGCGCCGCTCCCCCAGCAGCCGCGTGTCCCCCGGGGCCACGGCCGCGCAGATTGCCAAGGCCGCCTTCCTCCGCCTGGCCCAGGCGCAGCTGGAGCCCACCCCCGAAAACTATGCCCGCGCCTACGCGGTGGAGTCCGGCACCGAGGCCGCGCCCGCGGCCCTGCCCGAGCGCGCCCAGACCCTGCTGACCAAGCTGCTGGCCCTGGGCGTGCCCGGCAGCCAGGCGCGGCTGGACCTGCAGGTCTGCGTGCGCGAATCGCGCTGGGATGAGGCCCTGCGCCAGGTCGAGCGCCTGCAGCAGACCACCAGCCCCGGCGCCCAGGCCGAGGCCCTGGCCCAGGTGATGGAGCGCCTGGTACGCGGCCTGGAACGCGGCGGCCGGCAATGGACGGTGGCGCGCAAGAAAGACGGCCTGCAGCGCGTGCTGGAAAGCAATCGCACGGACAGCCAACGCCTGGTCAAACGCCTGCAGCAACTGGTCGCCAGCTGGGACTCCGATGTGGCCGACGCCAGCATCGCCACCCAGGACAACGGCGAAGAAGCCGGCGGCACGCCCAGCCAATTCTTCATCGACGAGGACGCGGGCGCGGCCAGCAATTTCGCCGCGCTGGATGAGCTGAGCTTCAACGCCGCCGACCCGGCACCGGCGCCCACGGCCCATCTCTGGCCCGGCATCGAGACCAGCTTGCACGACACCGTGCAACACGCCCTGCAAAGCCCCGAGCGCTATGCCGACGAGCTGATGGCCGAGCTGCTGATGGCGCAGAACCAGCTGCTGATCCAGGGCCCCAGCCCCGAACGCGCCGCGCAGATGGATGAGCTCTGCCAGCGCGCCCGCCATCTGCTGGACCACCGCCAACACCTGTTTGGCGAGCTGGGCCAGCTCTGCCGCGAACTCAGCGCCAGCCTGGTCGATCTGGCCGAGGACGATTCCTGGGCACGCGGCCAATGCGAGGCCATGAACAACACGCTGGAGCTGGGCCTCAGCGGCCGCGGCGTGCGCTCGGTCACCGAGATGCTCAGCGGCACCCGCGAGCGCCAGCGCACCCTGCGCGAAGAGCGCCGGCATGCGCGCGACTCCCTCAAATCCCTGATCCACCAGATGCTGGCCGAGCTGGGCGAACTGGGCCAGCACACCGACCGCTTCCAGAACAGCGTAGTCCGCTACGCCGACGTGATCGAAAAGGCCGACAGCCTGGAAAGCCTGGCCGGCGTGGTGCGCGAGATGGTGGAAGAAAGCCGCAGCGTCCACACCCTGGTGCAGCAGACCCAGGCCAGGCTCAGCCACGAGCACGACAAGGCCAGCCAGCTGAGCAGCCGCGTCGAAGAACTCGAGGGCGAGTTGCTGCGCCTGTCCAGCGAGGTGCAGACCGACCAGCTGACCCAGATCGCCAACCGCCGCGGCCTGCTGGCCGCCTTCGCCACCGAACAGGCCAAGCTGGAGCGCGACAGCGCCGCCAGCGCTAACGCCCAGGCCCCGCGCATCGCGCTGGCCCTGCTGGACATCGACAACTTCAAGAAACTCAACGACACCCTCGGCCATGGCGCCGGCGATGTCGCGCTGAAGTCCCTGGCCGAGCGGGTGCAGGCCGGCCTGCGGCCGGGCGATCTGGTGGCCCGCTACGGCGGCGAGGAATTCGTGCTGATGCTGCCCGCCACCCCCATCGACGAAGCCCAGGCCGTGCTGGCCCGGCTGCAGCGCTCGCTCTCGGCCAGCCTGTTCATGCACGAAGGCCAGGACGTATTCGTCACCTTCTCGGCCGGCGTCACCCTCTACCGCGCCGGCGAAACCCTGGAGACCGCGCTGGACCGGGCCGATGTGGCGCTCTACGAAGCCAAGCACACGGGCAAGAACAGGGCTTGCGTGGCGCCCTGAGGCGAGCCGGCCTTGGCAATATTGATGCCGCTCATATAAATGCCTAGTTAGCCGCACTTGAAGCGCCGACGCCAGCGATCGGCGCGACCGCTGCATGGATAATCACGATTCCGGGCCAGCCAGTACTTTCTCCCCCTCGCCACGCCCCCGTCTGCCGGATTCCCCGTGGTCGAGCGCTATTACCTAGAACTACTGAACTTCCTGTCCCGCCAAACCCGTGATCGCGACAGCGCGGCCGACCTGGTGCAAGAAACCTACGCGCGAGCGGCGGCCGTACAGCGCAGCGGAGATCCAATCGTCGAGCCGCGCGCCTTCCTCTATCGCACGGCGCGCAACCTGCTCGTGGACCGGTACCGGCGCCACGCGAGCCGCGGCAACAGCCACACCGACGACGCGGAGCCGCTGGCGCCCGTCGAGGCAATGGCAGCCCCCGCGGCCTTCGAGCCCGACCATGCGCTGGCGGCAAGCCGGAACGCCGAGGCGATGCTGGGCACCATCGAGGCCCTGCCCTTGCGCTGCAAACAAGCCTTCATCCTGCACAAATTCGATGGGATGTCCCAGGCCGAGGTGGCCGTGCACATGGACATCTCGATCAAGATGGTTGAACGCCATATCAAACTCGCGCTCAAGGCCTGCCAGAACTGCCGCCAGCGCTGCGAGGGCGACGCGAGGAGCAAGCCATGAAACCGTCAGCCGCCCTTGCCGACTTTGACGACCTGGACGACCAGGCATTGCACTGGTTTGTGCGCCAGCTTGCGGGTTTGAACCCCGCCGAGGCCGCGCAGCTGCAGGCCTGGCTGGCCGCCGCGCCGGCCCACGGCGAGTCACTGAACCGATGGACGCAGCAATGGAACGAGCTGGATGCCTTGCCCGCAGCCGGCGTCCACCGGCTGCGCCGCCAGTTGAAGGCCGAGCTGGCTCAGGTGAGGCCATCGAGGCCCTGGAACAGGAACTGGCGCTTAGGCATGGCCTGCCTCGTCGCCCTGCTGCTGGGGATGGGCGGCATCATGGACAGCAGCTGGGACGATCAGCAGCAAGCCCTGCACAGCCAGAGCTTCGCCACGGCGCGGGGTCAGCAACTGAGCCTGACCCTGCCGGACGGAAGCCGCCTGCTGCTGGACAGCGCCACGCGAGGCGAGGCCATTCTTTATCGCAAGCGCCGGGAGGTGCACCTGCCCGAAGGGCAAGCCATGTTCGAGGTGCAGAAAGATCCCGAGCGCCCCTTCGATGTCATGGCAGGCCCGCTGCGCGTCACCGTCCTCGGTACGCGTTTTGCGGTGCGCTACACGCCGGCCTCATTGCAGGACGGACGGGTGCATATCGCCGTCGAGGAGGGCCGTGTCCGCGTCGCGGACGCCAAGCATGCAGAGACGGCCGTCGAGCTCCTTGCCGGGCAACAGGTGGACAGCGATCGGCAGGGTCGGCTGGGGGCGGTGAGCGCCATCCCGCCTGCTGGGGTGGCCAGTTGGCGCGAGGGACGAGTCAGCTTCGAAGACGCAACGCTGGCCCAGGTGCTGGCTGAGTTCGAACGCTATGGCGAGACCGGACTGGTTTTGAACGACGGCCGGATCGCCGCTTTGCGGCTGACCGGCACCTTCGACCCGCGCCGTCTGGAGAACTTCAGGCGCGTGCTCCCCCAGATATTGCCGGTGCGGCTCCAGGCACGCGGCGAGCGGACCGAGATCCTGGCCGCGCCCTGACTCGCCGTGGGCGGGACTCGCTAGAACTGCGGACCGCCCGCCGCCGCCGGCCGGAAATGCCGGCTGCAAGTTTTTTGCATTTTTTGTCTTCAGGAGGTTGGGTTAGGGACAATTCACACGTCTACATGAGAAGTATTCGTATTTACATACTTACTCTCAGGTCAGAAAGCCCCTATCCATGTCCCCTCTTCCTCCGCTTGCCCTCGTCTCGTCCAAACGGCTGCTGACGCTTGCCATCGTCTGCGCATTTGCCCAAGCCGGCACCGCGGTGGCGCAGAGCCCCTCGGTGCAAACCATCAACTTGCCGGCCCAGCCGCTGGCGCAATCGCTCAACGCCTTGGCGCGCCTGAGCCATCTGGAGCTGGCGGCGCCCCAGTCTCTTGCTGCCGGCAAGACGGCCCCCGCCATCTCCGGCCAGCTCAGCGTCGAACAGGCTTTGAAGCACTTGCTCGCCGGCAGCGACCTGGTCGCACGGGTGGACGGTTCGCTGATCATTGTGCAGCGCGCGGCGCCGCCACCGAGCGCCACGCCTGCTGTGCACGAGGCCCGGGGCGCTACGGCGCCCGTGAACGCCTTGCCCGCCGTTCTGGTGACCGGCAGCAAGGTCCGCAGGCTTGAGGCCTCGCCCAGCAAGTTCGACCAGTCGCTGCGTGAAATGCCGCAGTCGGTCAGCATCATTTCGCAGGAGCGCATTGAACAGCAGGCCCTGAAGACGCTGGACGATCTGATGCTGCAGGCCACCGGCATCACCCGCGAGCAACTCTGGCTGAACAACAACTACTACTCGCGCGGGCTGCAGGTCAAAGACATCCGCTACGACGACGGCGCCACCTCGGTGATCAGCGACCGCGACAACAACGCGGACGCAGCGCAGTTCGAGCAAGTGTCGATTCTGCGCGGCGCGGACGGTCTGTTCGGCGCGGGCGACGCCGGCGGTGTGATCAATCTGCGCTCCAAGCGCCCCCAGGACAAGCTCGACATCAAGGCCACACTCAGCCTGGCCAGTTGGAACAACTACCGCACGGAACTCGATGTGACGGGGCCACTCAACGACGACCGCCGACTGAAGGGCCGCGCGGTCGCCGTATTGCAGGACCAGGATCACTTCTTCAAACCGAGCCACAGCCGTCGCACCATGCTCTACGGCGCGCTGCAGCTTGATCCCTCGCCGGACACCTCGGTGGTGCTGGGCAGCAGTCTCCAGCGAGACCGCCAAACGGCCTTCAACGCCAGCCTGATGCGTTATGTAGACGGAGCCGATGCGCAATTCCCCCGCAGCACGACGATGGGCGCCCCCTGGGGCTGGCTGGAGCGGCAGAACATCACGGTCTACGCCAGCCTGGTCCAGCAACTAGCCCCGGGCTGGAAGCTCAACGCCAATGCCCGCCATATGAGCGGCGACGACAAGATCAATGGCGCCGAAATGGAGGGCTCAATCAACTACACCACCCGACAGTCCGAATGGTGGCGCTATGCGGACAAGACCGAGGGCAGCACGACCCTGCTCGACGTCAATGTGCAGGGCAGCTTTGATGCTTTGGGGCAAAGCCATGACCTGATCGTGGGCCTGGACCGCAACAGCACCATCAAGCACTACAAGCGGAACTGGGTGGTCTACGGTTCGGGCAATGCTTTTGATCGCACACCCCCGCCGGCCTGGGACTACCCACCCAAGGGCTGGGACAGCTCGACCCGCAATGCCGGCACGGCCAGCGCCGTGTACGGCTCGCTGCGGCTGCGCCCGGTCGAACGCCTGGCCCTCACGCTAGGCGGCCGCAAGGTGTTCGACGAGTCGCAAAGCATTCTGAACCAGCTGAACAACAGCCGCAACGACTTCAGCCAGAAGAACAACTTCGTGCCCTATGTGGGCGCGGTCTATGAGCTGAGCAGCGAATGGTCGGCCTATATGAGCCGCAGCGAGATTTATCAATCGCAGCTGAACTACTTCGCCTCGGTCAACGGCCCTTCGCTGGAGCCGGCGACCGGCAAGAACACCGAGATCGGCATCAAGGGCGAGCTGCTCAAGGGGCGGCTGAACGCCAGCCTGGCCTTCTTCGACATCGAGAAGGAGAAGGAAGCCGTCTACCAGAGCTGGAACCCCACCGGCAACAACGCCTGGTGCTGCTACGTTGCCACGGGCAGCAAACAAAGCCGCGGGGTGGACCTGGAGCTCAATGGCCGGCTAGGGCCGAGCTGGGATCTGTCCCTGGGCTACACCTTCAACAACAACAAGAACCGCCGCGCCGACGATGGCCGTTTCAACACGCTCACACCCAAGCACCTGCTGAAGGTTTGGTCCAACCACGAGCTGTCCGAATGGTGGCGAGGCTTCAGCCTGGGATGGGGCCTCACGGCGCAAAGCAAGAGCTATCAGGCCGGTTCAGTGCAGGCCTACAACCCCGCCACTGGCGAGTTCGATGGCGCCTGGCAGAACTTCGCCTTCACCCAGAAAGCCTATGCCATCTGGTCCCTGCGCGCCGCCTATGAGCTGAGCCAGCAATGGAAGCTCGCGCTGAACATGAACAATGTTCTCGACCATAGCTACTACAGCACCATCGGCAGCAGTGCTTACGGGAACTTCTACGGCGAGCCCCGCAGTCTCATGCTGACCCTGCGCGGCCACTTCTAGCCGCCCGCAGCCTTCGAGCTGGTCAAGCCTCGGGCAGGAGCCGCCGATGCGCGGCTCCTCACCAATCCCGCAACTTGACCCGCAGCCGCGCAATCGCCTGGCTGTGCAGCTGGCAGACCCGCGATTCGGTGACCTTGAGCACGACCGCGATCTCTTTCAGATTCATATCGTGCTCGTAATACATGCTCATCATGAACTGCTCGCGCTCGGGCAGGTTCTTGATGGCGGCCACCAAGGCCTCGCGCATGCGATGGTCCTGCAGCTTGAGCATGGGGTTATTGCTGTGATCGGCCACATGGCGATCCAGATAGTCCTCATCGCCCTCGTCGCCCGACATATCTTCCAGATACACCAGCTGGGTGCCCCGCACCTTGCCCAGCAAGTCCTGGTACTCGGCCAGGGCGATGCCCATCTCGGCGGCGATCTCGCTTTCCTGCGGCGCACGGCCCAGCTTTTGCTCCAGCTTGCGCACGGCGCTTTCGATATCGCGCTGCTGGCGGCGGGTGCCGCGGCTCATCCAGTCGCCGCCGCGCAGCTCGTCCAACATGGCGCCGCGGATGCGCTGGGTGGCAAAGGTTTCAAACTGCACGCCCTGCCCCACGTCGAAGCGCGAGAGCGCATCGGTGAGGCCGATCAGGCCGACCTGGATCAGGTCGTCGATCTCGATATTGGCGGGCAGCTTGGCGATCATCTGATGCGCCAAGCGGCGCACCAGGGGGCTGTATTGCTTGATCAGCGAGGAGTTATCGAGGCGGCCTTTGGCGGTATACATCATCAGCTCCTGCGGCTTTTCAAAGAGTGGCGGCGAGGGAGGCACGGGCAGCGGCCAGGCGCGTGTTTTCGGTCCGCACAGGCGGACGCAGCGGGCTGGCATTGACCGAGGCTTCCAGCGCCGCTCCGGGGGGCGCGGCCATCAGCAACTCGCGCGCCAGATGGCGGATTTCGGCGGACACCGGCGCGGTGGGCGGGGTCTTGGGGTCCAGGCAGGCCCAGTCGCGCAGCACGGCGCCCAAAAAACCATCGGCGCAGTTGCTCATCTGTTCGGCAATGCGGTCCGACAGGCGCAGCTGCGGCGAGCAGGCCATCAGCAAGCTGTAGACCATCAGGCCGGCGCGGTTGGCCAGCCACTTCATGCCGGCATAGGCGTGGGTGACGCTCTGCGAATCGGTGTCGGCCAGCAGCACGGGGCGCACCTCGCGCAAGGCCACGACCCGGGCCAGCTCGGCGGCGCTGGCATGCAGCAGCACCACATCGGCTTGCGGGGCGGCATCGCTCACCACCTCCAGGAATTGGGCGGCCGAGCCATTGGCATTGATATAGCGCATGGGCAGGCCGCGGGCGGCCAGATAGGAGACGTCCTTGGACAGGCGCTCGATGCAGGAGCCCAGGTCGACCGAGGCCAGCTCGGAGGGCTGGGGCGCCGTTTCGCCGGCGTCCACCACCAGGGTGTGCAGGCCCAGCTCGGCAAAGGCCGCGCACAGGCCTTCCAGCAGCACGCCACCGCCCAGCACATGGGGGTTGCTGACCACGGGGATGAAGCGCACCCGCGAACTGGCGAAGAGCCGGCGCAGCCCATGGGCCTGGTCTTGCGGTGCGAGGGTGTGGGGAGTGACGTCGCGCATCATGATGGGGTCCGTGTCGGTTTCTTTTTCTGGGGCTCAGTGCGTGCCCATGGCCGCAGGGTGTGCGGAAGCCAGCGCGGGGCTTCCGGCAAAGATCAGGTTCACATCGGCGCTGTCCATGCGCCAGGCGCCACCGGCCGTGCTGCGCAGGGCGCGCTGCACCAGGGCCTGGCTTGATAGGCGGTGCCAGTCTTCCGGCACGCGCTGGCCATTGGCCACGCCCAGCACCTTGAGCTTGTGGCGGATCAAGGTGTCCAGGGCCGGGGCCAGCTTGACGGCCTCGTCGATCTTGGACAGCACCAGGCCATGGCATTCATGGGCGCGCCAGGCGTTGACCACGTCTTCGATGGTCTCGCCCTGCTGGGCCGCATTGACGACCAGGATTTTGCGCACGCTGGCATGGGCCAGCATGTCCAGCAACTCGGTGGTGCGGGTGTCGCGCTGGGCCATGCCGGCGGTGTCGATCAAGACCATCTTCTTGCCCGACAGCAGTTCCAGCAGGTCCTCCAGCGAAGCGCGGTCATGCGCGGTGTGCACCGGCACGCCGAGGATGCGGCCGTAGGCACGCAGCTGCTCGTGGGCGCCGACCCGGTAGGCGTCCAGCGTGATCAGGCCCAGATTGGCGGCGCCATAACGGGTTGCGAAAGCGGCAGCCAGCTTGGCGGTGGTGGTGGTCTTGCCCACGCCGGTGGAGCCGATCAGGGCGAACACACCGCCTTGGTCTTCCAGCGCCGGCGAACGCTCATCGGTCAGCAGATTGCGCGACAGCACCTGGGCGGCCCAGACCGTCTCGTCCTGCGCCTCGCCCTTGGGGGCGCCCGCGCCCTTGAACTCGTTCGGGCAGCCTTCCACCAGCTTGCGCACCAGGGCGGGCGAGAAGCCGACCTCCAGCATCTTCTGCGTCAGCCGGGCCTGGGTGGGCTGGCGCTGCAGCTTTTCCATAAAGGCCAGGGCGCCGAAGCGTTCCTCGATCAAACCCTTCATGGAGCGCAGCTCGTTCATCATGTCTTGCTGGTCGCGGCGGCCGCGGCCGGGCAGATCGGGCAAGTCGCCAAACTCGCCAAACTGACTCAAGCCGGGCAGCTCGCGGCCGGCAGCAGCGGCGGGCATGCGGATCTCGTCGCGCAGCACCGGCGGGCTGCGGCGGGCCGGGGCCACCGCTGCCGGGGCCGGCGCTTCGGCACGGCGTGGCTGCATGGCGGCCATGGCGGCCTGGGCACGCTGCTGGCGGGCGGCGGCCAGCGAGCTGGTGCCGGCGGGCAGTTCGGCCTGGGGCTCGGCGGCCAGGCTGGCGACCGGGTCGGGCAGACCGTCCAGCTCGGCCTGGCGGCGCTTGAGCACGCGCTCGCGCACATAGTCCTGGAAGGACAAGGTGCTCATGGCCAGGGTTTCGACGTCGGCACCCACCTCGGCCGCGGGGTCTGTATAGCCAAAGCTGGGCTCGGCGCGCGGGCTTGCCTGCTGGCCGGTGCGGGCGGCAAAGCTGCGCGCGGCGGCGCTGGGCTGTGCCGCGGCCTGGGCCGTGTTCGGTGCGCCGACGGGGCGGGCCTGCACGCGGCCGGGCGAACTGACGCGCGGGGCCGTGGCCGCCACGCGTTCGATCTGCGACATGCCTTCCGGCGCCATGGCCAAGACCTCCACGCCTTCGGCACAGGGCTTGTTGGACAGCACGACGGCGTCGTCACCAAAGGCCCGGCGCACGAGTGCCATGGCTTCGCGGGAGTTCCTCGCGGTAAAGCGTTTGACGTTCATGCTGTACCCCCAATGATGGAACCGATGCGGATGGAATGGGTTTCAGGAATTTCGCTATGGCCCAGCACCTTCAGACGCGGTGCGGCGCGGCGCAGCAGGCGGGCCATGGGGGCGCGGATCAGGTCGGGCACCAGCAGGCAGGCGGGCACGCCGCGGTCTTCCTGGGCCTGGGCGGTCTCGGCGGCGCTGCGGGCCAGGGTGTCGGCGACACCGGGGTCCAGGGCGGCGCCATGGGGGGAATTGAGGGCCTGGGTGACCAGACGCTCCAGCTCGGGCTCCAGCGCGATCACGTCCAGCTCTTTCACGGGCCCGTAGATCTGCTGCACGATGGCCGGGGCGATGTGGACGCGGATGCGGCGGGCCAGCTCGGCTGGATCGTTAGCAACGGCGGTGATACCGGCGTTCTCGGCCACGCTCTCGACGATGGAGCGCATATCGCGGATGTGCACACCCTCTTCCAGCAGCAGCTGCAGGACTTTTTGCAATGAGGCGATGCCGAGCATTTTGGGAATCACGTCTTCGATCAGTTGAGGCGCTTGCTTGGTCAGGTGTTCGACCAGCGCCTGGGTCTCCTGACGGCCCAGCAACTTGGCTGCGTGGACCTGCATCAAGTGTGAAAGATGGGTGGCAATCACGGTCGAGCAATCAACCACGGTAAATCCGGCCATTTGCGCCATTTCCTTCTGGCGGTCGTCAATCCAGACCGCGGGCAGGCCGAAAGCGGGGTCGGTGGTGGTCGTGCCCAGCAATTTCTGGGTGGCACCGCCGGGGTTGATGGCCAGCCACATGCCGGGGAAGGCCTCGGCCTCACCGATCACCGCGCCGCGCAGCGACAGCCGGTACTGGCTGGGCCGCAGCTCCAGGTTGTCGCGGATATGGACCGAGGGCGGCAGAAAGCCCACCTCCTGCGCGAACTTGCGCCGCACGCCCTTGATGCGGCTGAGCAGATCGCCCTCGCGCGTCTTGTCCACCAGGGCGATCAGGCGGTAGCCCACCTCCAGGCCCAGGGTGTCGACCGGCACCAAATCGTCCCAGCTGGCCTCGGCGTTAGGCTCGGGCGCGGCGCTGGCCGGGCTGGCTTGAGCGCTGCGTTCTTCGAGCGCCTGTCTTTGCTGCTTGGTCCGCAGCCACCAGGCCAGATAGCCCAGGCCGCCGGCGATCAGCAAAAAAACCAGGTGCGGCATGCCGGGGATCAGGCCCAGCAGGCCGATCACGCCGGCCGTGATGGCCAGGGACTTGGCCGAGCCAAACACCTGCTTGCCGATCTGGCTGCCGATGTCCTTGTCCGTGCCCACGCGCGACACCACCATGGCCGCCGCCACCGAGATCAGCAGGGCCGGCACCTGGGCCACCAAGGCGTCGCCCACGGCCAGGAGGATGTAGGAGTCCGCCGCCTGGCCGGCCGACAGGCCGTGCTGCACCATGCCGATGATGAAGCCGCCGACGATATTGATGAACAGGATCAGGATGCCGGCCACCGCGTCGCCGCGCACAAACTTGCTGGCACCGTCCATGGAGCCGAAGAAGTCGGCCTCGTCGCCCAGTTCGGCGCGGCGACGCTTGGCCTCTTTCTCGTCGATCAGGCCGGCGTTCAGGTCGGCGTCCACCGCCATCTGCTTGCCGGGCATGGCGTCCAGGGTGAAGCGTGCGCCGACCTCGGCGATGCGCTCCGCGCCCTTGGTCACGACGATGAAGTTGATCACCACCAGGATGGCGAAGACGATCAGGCCGACGGCGAAGTTGCCGCCGATCAGGAAGTGGCCAAAGGACTCGATCACCTTGCCCGCCGCGCCCGTACCGGTATGGCCCTCCAGCAGCACGACGCGGGTGGAAGCCACATTGAGCGAGAGCCGCAGCAAGGTGGTCAGCAGCAGCACGGCCGGGAAGGCCGCGAAGTCCAGCGGCTTGACCATATTGGCCGCCACCATCATCACCATCACCGCCATGGCGATATTGAAGGTGAACATCAGGTCCAGCGCAAAAGGCGGCAGCGGCAGCACCATCATGGCCAGGATCAGGATCACGGCCAGCGGCGCGCCCAGCGCGCTCAGCACCGCGGCGCGCGGGCCCAGCAGGGCTTGCAGGCGAGCGCTCAACTCATTCATGCCTTGGCTCCAAACTCATCTTCTGCGTCCAGGTCGGCGGGGCGCCAACCGGGCTTGTTGTGCGGGTCCAGCTCAGGCGGCACGAGCGGATCGGGTTGCTCGGGCGCGGCACTGCGCATGACCATGGCCTGCTTGAGCTGGTAGACATAGGCCAGCACCTGGGCCACGGCGCCAAACAGCACGGCGGGGATCTCGCGATCCACCTCGGCATGGGCATAAAGGGCACGGGCCAGCACCGGCGACTGCAGCACCGGCACCTTGGCGTCCTTGGCCAGATCGCGGATCTTCATCGCCAACAGATCGGCGCCCTTGGCCACCACCTTGGGGGCGGCCATGCTTTTGTCGTCGTACTTGAGGGCGACGGCGTAGTGGGTCGGGTTCATCACCACCAGATCGGCCGTGGGCACGGCGGCCAGCATGCGGCGCTTGGCCATCTCGCGCATCTTGGCGCGCATGCGGCCCTTCATCTCCATATTGCCCTCGTTCTCCTTCATCTCCTGCTTGACCTCTTCACGCGTCATGCGCATGCGGCGCATATACAGCTGCTGCTGCAGCGGCAGGTCGATCACGGCGAACAAGGCCAGGGCGATGGCCAGCAGGCCCAAGCCCCCCATCAGTTGCTGGCCGGCATAGCTGAGCGCCGCCGGCAAGGGCACGGACATGATGCCCACATAGGCCGCCAAACGGTCCTTCAAGACCATGGCACCGACGATGCCCAGCACCAGGGCCAGGGCCACGGCCTTGAGCGCCTGGCCCAGGCCCTGGCCGCTGAACATGCGGCCCAGGCCGCTCAGCGGGTAGAGGTGGGAGAACTTGGGTGCCAGCGGCTTCATCGTCCAGTTCCAGCCGCCGGAGGCGATATTGCTGGCGACCGCGACCGCGCTCAGCACCAACACAATCGGCAGCACGACCAGCAGGAAACTCAGGGTCAGCTCGCCGAGGCGCTCGCCCATGAAGCCGGAGCGCGCCAGCATCTGGGCGTCGAAATGCAGGGCATGGATCAGCATCTGCTTGAGCGTGTCCACGATGCGCGGCCCGCCGATGCTGAGGATCAGGCCGCCCGCCACCATCATGGCGAAATGCGCCAGATCACGCGAACGCGGCAGCTGGCCCTCGGCCCGAGACCGTTCGATCTTCTTGGGCGAGGCCGGTAAATTTCTGTCCTGTGCGTCTTGGTCGGCCATGGCGAAAGTGTTGAGACGAGCCTGGAAAGCTCGTAGCGCCATTGTTCGCGGCCGCCGGGAAAACTTAAGCCGGATAAGGGCCCGAAAACGCGCGGTGATCCCGGCCTGGCATCAATAATCCGAGCCCAGGGAAATGAGAAGAGTGGGGACGGAGATGCAAGCGGGAACAAGAATGCTGACGCGCTGCCTGGGCGGCATGCTGGCCATGGCCATGGCCATGGCGACGGCACAGGCCGATATCGGCTGGCCAGGCGGCGCAACAGCCGCCGCGCCCAGCAAGCAAGCCCTCAGCGCCAGCGAGCACGGGCTGCCCGCCCACTGGCGGGTCTACCAGATCAAGGAGCCCCAGTTCCGCAGCCCCATCCTGGTCGCCGAGGCCGGCCCGCCCGATGCCAGCCCGCTGCTGCTGATCCACGGCCTCGGACAAAAAGGCTTGCGCGACTGGCTGCCCCTCATCCCCGTCCTGGAGCCGCATTACCGGCTCATCCTGCTGGACCTGCCCGGCTTTGGCGCCTCGGCGGCGGGCGTGACGGGCAAGCTCACACCCAGTCGCTACGCCCAGCTGCTGCACGGCATCAAGCCAATGCTCAGCGACCGGCCCCTGACCCTGGTCGGCCACTCCATGGGTGGCGCCGTGGCACTGCGTTATGCGGCCAGTTTTCCAGACGATGTCAGCCGGCTGCTCCTGCTCGATGTGGCCGGCATCCTGCAACGCACCGCCTTTGTCAAACACAGCGCCCTGGACCGGCTGAGCCTGAGCGAGCCCCTGCCCGACGCCCTGGTGAAGCCTGCGCTGGGCTTGCAGAATCTGGGCAGCTCGCTGCTCGAAAAGGTGGCCGGCCTGCCCGACCCCAGCAGATGGCTGGCCCGCAACGAGCAGGCCTGGGGCCTGGCCTTCGCCAAGACTCCCAATCTGAATGCCGCCCTGGGCCTGATCGGCGAGGACTTCGGCGCCGCCCTCCATGAGCTGCGCCTGCCCGTGGCCCTGCTCTGGGGCGGCCAGGACAGGGTGGCCCCGCTGCGCAGCGCCCAGGTCCTGCAAGCCGCCCTGCCCCAGGCCAGCCTGACCCTGATCGAGGAGGCCGGCCATGTCCCCATGGCCAGCCACCCCGAGCGCGTCACCGACTGGCTGCTGCTGCAACTGGCGAACCCCGCTGCGCCGCCCGAAGCCGCCGCACCCGCCACCGCAATCACCGCCGCACCTGCCGCCGACACCGGCAGCCGCCCCTCGCAAACCCTGGATTGCGCGGGCCAACCGGGCGGCCTGCTCAGCGGCGACTTCGAGCGCCTGCAGATACGCGGCTGCCGCGGCCTGAAGCTGGAGCGCCTGCGCGCCCGCCAGATCGAGCTGCAGGACTCCCATCTGAGCATGCAGGAGGTGCAGCTGGAGGGGCCCGAAGCCAGGCTCACGATCAGCCGCAGCAGCCTGTTAGCAACCGCCTGCCGCTTCGCCGGCCCCATCGCCGTCAGCGCCTCGCGCCTGGACTTTGCCGGCGTCACCCTGCAGGGCGAGCTGCCCTTTGTGGTGGGCGAGCGCTCGCGCCTGCTGCTCTCGGTCAGCCGTAGCCAGCGCGCCGATGGTTCATGGCTTTATCTGCACAGCGACCGGCTTGTGCGAGATGGCAGCTTCTGAGCACCCGGAACCCGAAAAAAACAAAGCCCGGCCGATACGGCCGGGCTTGGCTGAGCGTGGCGGCTTAAAAGCCCAGGCTGGCCAGCAAATCGTCGACCTCGCCCTGATTGGCCACCACATCGGTGCGCCCCTCGGGGTTGACGACGGGGCCTTGCAGGATGTTGGGGTCCACCTTCTCGCGCTGCTCGGGCGGCACCACCGACACCAACAGCTTGACCAGGCTGTCCTCCAGATCATTGGCCAGGGTCACGACCTTGGCGACCACCTGGCCGGTCAGGTCATGGAAGTCCTGCGACATCATGATGTCGGTCAGGTGCGAGTCGATGCGGGCCGTGCTGGTCTCCACATCCTTGACGAAGTTCAGCAAGGCGCCACTGGCCACGGCCTTGACCGGATCGGACATGATGGCCTCGGCCATGGCGCGGGTGGCGGCGGTGATGTGGGCGTGATCGGCCTTGGCCTGGTCAACCGAATTCAAGACCTTGTTGGCCGCCTCGGCCGTCTTGGTCGCGATATAGCTCAGGCGGCTGCGCGCGTCGGGCAGGCCATCGGTGGCGACCTGCAGCTTGGGCATCACACCCAGTTGCTGCATGGTGTCGTGCAAGACCCGGGTGATGGTGCCGATTTGCTGAAACACCTCCGGCGACACCGTCAGCGGGTCGGTGCCGTGATTCAATTTGGTGAGATCTTCCAATTGCATGGCCAACTCCAGGTTCAGGCCGCAGCGGCCAGTTTTTGCATGATCTTCTGAACCTTTTCCTCCAAGGTGGCCTTGGTGAAGGGCTTGACAATATAGCCAGCCGCACCCGACTGGGCCGCCAGCACAATGTCTTCCTTGCGGGCCTCAGCGGTGACCATCAACACCGGCAGATGCTTGAGATTGGGGTCTTCCTTGATCGCCTTGAGCAGCTCAAAGCCCGTCATATTGGGCATATTGATGTCGCTCACGACGAAGTCGAACTTGGCCTGTTTAAGCATATTGAGGGCTTCCACGCCATCTTCAGCCTCTTCACAATTGTTGTAGCCGATCTCCTTGAGCAAACCACGCACGATGCGGCGCATGGTGGAAAAGTCATCGACAACCAAAAATTTCATGTCTGCGCTCATGGCAATCCTCGCTTGGGGCTAAATGGTTTTATCGGGGCTTTGTGGGCAAACTTGAGGGGCTTTTCGCCACCTCGGCTGGTTGGGCTGCTGGGACCTCGGGCGGCGGCGTTTCTTCATCGTCCTGAACATTCTTCAACACGGCATCCTCGGCGTCACGGTTCATCACGATGATGCTAATGCGTCGGTTGATCGGGCTGTCGGGTTGCTTGCTGTCCAGCAGCTTGCTGGAGGCCAGGCCTTGCACACGCAGGGTCCGCGCTTCCGGCAGTCCGCCAGCGATCAATTCTCGCCGGGAAGCGTTGGCGCGATCGGCAGATAACTCCCAATTGCTATAGCCCCGGTCTCCGGCCGAGAATGGCTGGGCGTCCGTATGGCCTTCCAGCGTCAAGCGGTTTGGAACTTCCGACAGGACCGCGCCCAGTTCATGCAGCAATTCATGCATATAGGGCTTCACCACGGCGCTGCCGCTGTCGAACATGGGCCGATTGCCCTCATCAACAATCTGGATGCGCAGGCCTTCCTTGGTCATGTCCAAGCGGATCTGCCCGCCCAGGGCCGCCAGCTTGGCATTGCTGGCCAGCACGTCCTCGACCTTGGTCTTGAGCTGCTCCAGGCGGGCGCGCTCGGCCTTGCGCTGCTCTTCCTTGAGTGCGCGCAGATTGAAGGTTCGCTTCTGCGACTCCGTCTCACCGGACTTGACCTGACCCGTCTCGCGGCTCAGATCCCTGCCCCCACCCTTGACCAGGCTGGACGAATCGCCGGAGCCGGAGCCGCCCTGCATGGCGATCTTCAGCGGTGAGCTGAAGTAGTCGGCAATGCCTTTTTTATCGCCCTCGGTGGTCGAACCCAGCAACCACATCAGCAGGAAGAAGGCCATCATGGCCGTCACGAAGTCGGCATAGGCGATCTTCCAGGCGCCGCCATGGGCTGCATGGCCGCCCTTCTTGATCTTCTTGATGATGATGGGCTGAAGCTTTTTGGCGTCACCGGCCATGACCAGACTCCTGCCCTGTGCTTGAAATACTCATCCTTGCCTACGCCTTGGCTTACTTCTTCTTCACATGAGCTTCCAGCTCAGAGAAGGTGGGGCGGTCGCCCGAATAAAGCACCTTGCGGCCGAACTCGATGGCGACCTGGGGCGCATAACCCTGCATGCTGGCCAGCAGCGTGGTCTTGATGCACTGCAGCTCCTTGCCAGCGTCTTCCACCTTTTGCTCCAGCAGGCCGCCCAGGGGCTCGACAAAACCATAGGCCAGCAAAATGCCCAGAAAAGTACCCACCAGGGCCGAGCCGATCATGCCGCCCAGCACGGCCGGGGGCTGGCCCACCGAGCCCATGGTGTTCACCACGCCCAGCACGGCCGCCACAATGCCGAAGGCCGGCAGGCCGCCGGCCAGACGGGCGATGGCGGCCACGGCCGCATGCTCCTCGGCGTGGTGGGTGTCGATCTCGGCGTCCATCAGGGACTCGATCTCGTGCGCGTTCAGATTGCCCGACACCATCATGCGCAGGTAATCGGTAATGAAGTCGGTCACATGGTGGTCATTGCCCACCGTGGGGTATTTCTGGAACAGCGGCGAGGAGTGTGGATCCTCGACGTCTTTTTCGATGGACATCAGGCCCTCTTTGCGGGCTTTTTGCAAGATGTCATACATCAGGGCCAGCAGCTCCATATAGCGGGCCTTGCTGAACTTGCTGCCTTTGAAGCACTGGCCCAGGCCCTTCATCGAAGCCTTGACCACCTTCATCTGGTTATTGGCCAGGAAAGCGCCCGCAGCGGCGCCGAAGATGGTGATCATCTCGAAGGGCAAGGCGTGCAGGATCACGCTGATATTGCCGCCGTGGGCGATATAGACACCGAAGATACAACCGAGCGCGATGAGCCAACCAATGATGACGAACATGGTGTTTTCTATAGAGACTTAAGCAGCCATATCGGCCTTTGACCGGTGCGCTTGAGTTTGCCTGTGCGCACTGGCAGCCAATCAAAGCAAGTGGCCTGCTTTGCCCCGGCTTTCTTAGCCGCTGAGGCCAGGGGCCCTAGGCGCTAGGCGATAGACCCACAGGCAATGCCCACGCGGCAGCGGCAGGCTGGCCAGCGCGCCCTGGCCCTGGACGGGGAAGTCCAGGCTCACCAGCCAGGCACCCGGCGCCAATTCCTTGCGCGCCTTGGCCCAGACCCGCTCCATGGACTCGGGGCGCTGGAAGACATAGACCATCTGGAAGGGCTGCCAGTCCTGCGCCCACATATCGCCGCGCCGGATGCCGGCCCAGGGGCAAAGCAGGCGCACGGCCCAGGCCAGCAAGAGGCTCCACTCGATGCCCTCGACGCGAGCTTGCGGGTAGGCGCGGCGCAGCTCGCGCAGGCCGTGGCCCAGGCCGCAGCCGGCATCAAGAATGCGTGCCTGCGGCGGCAAGGGCGCCAACTCGGCCAGGCCTTGCAAGGCGTTCTTCGGGGTGGGAAACAAGGGCGCATCCCCCCAGCTGCGGCGCGGATAGGCCAGCGCCAGCAAGAGCAGGGGCAGCAGCCAGGCCCAGGCCGGCAGCTCCAGCGAGCGGGCCGTGATCAGCAAGGACAGCGGGAAGCCCAGGGCCACCATCAGCCGGCGCCAGCGCGGCACCTGCAAAAAAGCCAGGCCCAGGCCCAGGCTGGCCGCCAGGACGACGGCCGGGGCAGGCGCCAGCCCCGCGGCACGCAGGGCCAGGAACACGCCCCAGGCCAGGCCCCAGCTCAGCAAGGCGGGCAGCGGCCAGGCAAGCATGGTCATCAGTGCATCTGGATGGAACCGCTGGCGCGGCCCTTGCCGGCGCGTGCCGGCGGATTGCACATGCCGCAGACATAGTGGCGGGCGATCTCGTGCGGATGGGTCACGAAGTGGCCGCCGCAGCTGGAGCACTTGGTCATCGTCAGCATGCCGTTATCGATGAACTTCACCAGGCGCCAGGCACGGGTGACCGACAACATGGCCTCCAGGCCTTGCGCCTGGGTCTGCTCCTGATAGAGCTGGTAGGCCTTGATGACGGCGTCGATCTCGTCCAGCTCCGAGACCTTGTTCAGATACTCGTGCACATTCAGGAAGAGCGAGGCATGGATATTCGGCTGCCAGGTCATGAACCAGTCCGTCGAGAAGGGCAGTTGGCCCTTGGACGGGCTCTTGCCCGAGACCTCCTTGTACAGGCGCAACAGGCGCTCGTAGGACAGATCGGTCTCAGACTCCAGCACTTGCAAGCGCGCACCCAGATGGATCAGGGTCACCGCACGTTCGATCTGGCGGGCTTCGGTCAGGATGCTTTTGTTGCGCATGGCGGGCTTTCAGGTTCAATTCAATTCAAAGTCAACCACAGAGACACAGAGAAAAAACAAGAAATTGGTATTCCTCTGTGTCTCTGTGTCTCTGTGGTTGAAATTACTTGTCTTGCATTCAGGCGGCTTCTTGGTGGCGGCCGGCCATCAGGATCGAGGCATGCAGGCGCGACACGCCATCGTTGGCGGCCGACTTGCCGTGGCTGGTCAGCAGGCCCCAGACCAAGTCGTCGTCCATGCGGAAGCGGCACAGCAAGGTATTGCCCGAGGCGATCTTCATCAGCTGGGCCGGGCTCAGCGAGCCGATCAGGGTGGCCGTGTCTTCCGAAATGCCCAGGCGGTAGAGCGCCTGTTCGCGGTCGGCGCGAATCAGGCTTTGCGCCAGCATCAGATAGGACAGATTGGCTTCGCGGATCTCGGCGAGGATTTGCTCTGCGTTCATGTTGCGGCTCCGGTGAAAAACTTGTGTGGGGTCTTGAAAGCGTTTGCTATCAACTTGAAACGAATTGTGAAGACCCGAACTAATCCTCAACATCGGCGCATTTCCGTCCCTGAAGTCCGCTTTCCTCCCTGCCCTCTGTCAGGTTTTTTCCTACACGGGACTTGAAGCGCAGGCATCACAAGGCGCTACGCCGCCCCCTCGTTCATGGGAGAACAGGCTTGAACACGGGGGTTTTGAGCACCGCTGGCCCTACGCGAATCTTGTAAGGCTTCAGCCCAGGCCGTGGGCCTGGCGCAAGACCTGGGCCTCGGGCGCGCGGCCCGTGCCCTCCAGCAGCAGAGCCAGATTGTGGGCGGCCGAAAAGCTGCCGCGACCGGCCACCGCGCCGCTCTGCTCGGGCCGCTCGCCCAGGGCCAGGCAGCGGCGCCAGGCGTCCTCGATGGTGGGCAGCAGCAGCTCGGCCTGGGCCGGCTGATCGGCCGCATAGTCCAGCAGCAGATCGCCGAGGGCGAAGAAGAAATCGGGCGACTCGGTGCAAATCTGCAGCTGGCCCTCGGCAAAGTGGATGCCGGCCTCGTGCTGCTTCAGCCGCTTGAGGCCGAACAGACGGCGCGCGACCAGATCGGTCCACCAGGCAGGGATTTGTTCGCTCAGGCCGGCGGCGCGGGCGAAGCAGGCCTCGGCCTCGGCATAGTCCTCGTAGACCGAGGCGTCCTTGCCGGTCTGGTACCAGAGATAGGCATCATCCGGCCGACGCGCCAGCTCCAGCCGCAAGAGCGCCTGGTTACGGCCCCGCTTGCGCTGCAATTGCGCGGGCAGATAGCCATCGTGGCCGATGCGCAGTTCCAGTGGGCGCAGCGGCAGGCGGTGCTGAGGCTGCTCATGCACGCGCCCGGCGTAGCGCACAGGGCCGGGCAGGATGCGGGACAGACGGGAGAGCGCCTGCTGCTCGCCGCCCCCGGAGGTGGTGTCGGTGAACTGGTCCAGCAGCGCTATCGTGCCGACGAAATCGGGCCGCTGCTGGCGCAAGGCCGCCAAGGCCTCGCCGCCGGAGATCAGCCATTCGTCCGCATCCAGCACCACATGCCAGTCGGCGGCGGCCAGGGCCAGCGCCGCATTGCGGGCGGCGGCAAAGTCATCACACCAGGCAAAGTGCTCGACCCGCGCGCCTGCGGCCGCGGCCAGGGCCGGCGTGTCGTCCAGCGAACCAGTGTCCAGCACCAGCATCTCGTCCACCCAGGGCCGCAGGCTCAGCAGCAGGCGCTGGATGTGGGCGGCCTCATCGCGGGCGATGACGACCAGGGCCAGTCGGTACATCTCAGTTGTCCATAGTGCTAACGCGCCACCCACGAGGCATGAAACGGCAGTGTTCGGGCCGAGCGCCGGGCCGCTCCCAAGCCGGCCCGTCGGAGGCCGCTTGCGGCTCAATGCCGCATGTGGCCTCGTCCCCACGGGGGACCGACCAGGCTCGCCTGCGTTCAGCGGGGCGAGATTGGGCGAGGGGCAGTTTCACTTCAATGCATTTGGATGGAACCCGAGGCGCGGCCCTTGCCCGCGCGTGCCGGCGGATTGCACATGCCGCAGACATAGTGGCGGGCGATCTCGTGCGGGTGGGTCACGAAGTGGCCGCCGCAGCTGGAGCACTTGGTCATCGTCAGCATGCCGTTATCGATGAACTTCACCAGGCGCCAGGCGCGGGTGACCGACAGCATGGCCTCCAGGCCCTGCGCCTGGGTCTGCTCCTGGTACAGCTGGTAGGCCTTGATGACGGCGTCGATCTCGTCCAGCTCCGAGACCTTGTTCAGATACTCGTGCACATTCAGGAAGAGCGAGGCGTGGATATTCGGCTGCCAGGTCATGAACCAGTCCGTCGAGAAGGGCAGTTGGCCCTTGGACGGGCTCTTGCCCGAGACCTCCTTGTACAGGCGCAGCAGGCGCTCGTAGGACAGATCGGTCTCAGACTCCAGCACTTGCAGACGCGCACCCAGATGGATCAGGGTCACCGCACGTTCGATCTGGCGGGCTTCGGTCAGGATGCTTTTGTTGCGCATGGCGGGCTTTCAGGTTCAATTCAATTCAAAGTCAACCACAGAGACACAGAGAAAAAACAAGAAATTGGTATTCCTCTGTGTCTCTGTGTCTCTGTGGTTGAAATTACTTGTCTTGCATTCAGGCGGCTTCTTGGTGGCGGCCGGCCATCAGGATCGAGGCATGCAGGCGCGACACGCCATCGTTGGCGGCCGACTTGCCGTGGCTGGTCAGCAGGCCCCAGACCAGGTCGTCGTCCATGCGGAAGCGGCACAGCAAGGTATTGCCCGAGGCGATCTTCATCAGCTGGGCCGGGCTCAGCGAGCCGATCAGGGTGGCCGTGTCCTCCGAGATGCCCAGGCGGTAGAGCGCCTGCTCGCGGTCGGCGCGGATCAGGCTTTGCGCCAGCATCAGATAGGACAGATTGGCTTCGCGGATCTCGGCGAGGATTTGCTCTGCGTTCATGTTGCGGCTCCGGTGAAAAACTTGTGTGGGGTCTTGAAAGCGTTTGCTATCAACTTGAAACGAATTGTGAAGACCCGAACTAATCCTCAACATCGGCGCATTTCCGTCCCTGAAGTCCGCTTTCCTCCCTACCCTCTGTCAGCTTTCTTCCTACAAGCCGGCTGCGAGCCGGCCGCAACAAGCCAGCAAAGCCCCGGCTTTTCCTCCCATGAGAAAGCAGGCCCAAGGCCTACAGTGGCCCACTAGATACCAGGACTTACGCAAAACCGCCGCAGCTGCGTTCGAGCGCCTCGCCGTACCAGGTGTACTGTCTTCGGCGCTCTGCCTTGCTGCACCGGCTTTGCGTAAGTCCAATTTACAAGGGGGAACGCCCGTGATTCCACGCTGCATTCACATCATCTGGGTCGGCGACGAAAGCAAGCGGCCGGACAACTGCATCGCCACCTGGCGCCAGCTCAACCCGGATTGGCAAGTGCGCGTCTGGGGCAATGAGGAACTGGCCAGTTATGGCTGGGTCAATGCCCCGCATATGCGCGCCATGGCCCAGCGTGAGCTGAACGGCGTGGCCGACCTGATGCGCTGGGAGATCCTCTACAACGAGGGCGGCTTTGTGGTGGACGCCGACAGCGTCTGCAAGCGGCCGCTGGAGCCCTGGTTGTTCGAAGGCGAGGCCTTTGCCTGCTGGGAGAACGAGCTGGTGCGCCCGGGCCTGATCGCCGCGGGCTATGTGGCCTCGGTGCCCGAGAACCCCTTCTTCGGCCAGATGATTCTGGACCTGCAGAACACGCCGCGGGTGGACGAGCGCATGGCCTGGCAAAGCGTGGGCCCGCTGTTCCTGACCGAATGCCACCGCGTCTATCAATACGGCGGCCTCAGCCTGTGGCCCAGCCACTTCTTCATTCCGCGCCACTTCACCGGCGTCGAATACCAGGGCGGCGGCCCCGTCTTTGCCGGCCAGGAATGGGGCAGCACCTTGAACAACTACGACGAGCTCTACAAAAGGAAGGTGGCATGAGCCCAACACAAACCGCCACCAGCCAGCCACGCCCCACCCCGCCGGTCTCGCCGCTGGAGCTGGCCCACTCGCCCTATTTCGTGCAGAAGGTGGCCGTCAGCGAGGCCTTCAAAGGCATGTCGCGGCTGCAGGTGTTCGGCCCCTTGTGCGAGGGCAAGCGGGTGCTGCATGTGGGCTGTGTGGACTGGCCCATCACCGATCTGCACAACTCCCTGCATCTGCAGCTGGACGCCATCTGCCAGCTGGACGGCTTTGACATCAACACCGAGGCCTTCGCCCAGATGCAGCCGCATCTGCAGGGTCGGCTGTTCTCGCGCTGGGAAGACATCCAGGACCGCTACGACCTGGTGCTGGTGCCCGAGGTGCTGGAGCATGTGCCCGATGTGCAGGGCTTTCTGCAGCAGCTGCAGGCCTTGCAGGCCGGGCAGTATGTGATCACCGTGCCCGACGCCTTCAGCTGCTTTCGCGCGCATTTCGACTACAGCAGCGGCGCGCAAACCTTTGTCGAGGTGGTGCACCCCGACCACAACTGCTGGTACACACCCTACACCCTGGCCAATGTGCTGGCCAAGTACACCGACTGGGCTTTGCAAGGCATGTACTTCTTCAACCGCATGTCCCTGCTGGCCATCACCGGTCCGGCGGCAGACCCTGGCAAGACCTGACCCCCGATGAGTGCCAGCCTGCCGCTGAGCGTCTGCCTGATCGTCCGCGACGAGGCCCACAACCTGCCCCTGGCCCTGGCCTCGGTGCAGGGCCTGGCCCACGAAATCATCGTGGTGGACACCGGCAGCGTGGACAACAGCCCCGCCATCGCCGCGGCCTGGGGCGCCCGGGTGCTGCACTGGGCCTGGCAAGACGATTTCGCCCTGGCCCGCAACCAGGCCCTGGCGGCCGCCAGCTGCGACTGGATACTCAGCCTGGACGCCGACCAGCAGCTGGCCCCCGCCAGCCTGCCCGCCCTGCGCCAGGCCCTGGGCCGGCAAGACTGCCTGGCCCAGCTGGTGCAGGTGCAGCTGCTGAGCGCCGCGGCCGATGCCAGGGCCAATCCGCTGGGCGATGGCCGCGCCATCGCCCCCTTGCAGAGCTTGCAGGCCCTGCGCCTGTTCCGGCGCGACCCGCGCATACGCTTCGAGGGCCGGGTGCACGAGGACGTGGCCGAGAGCCTGCTGCGCATGGGCAGCAGCCACTGGCCGGACTCCGGCCTGACCCTGTTTGACCACGGCTATGTGCAGGCCAGCGAGCGAGCGCGCAAGCGCGAGCGCAATCTGGCCTTGCTGCGCCTGAGCCAGGCCGAGAACCCCGAGGGGCTCTACCTCGGCTACAAGCTCGCCATCAGCCTGCCGCCCGAGCAGCAAGCCCAGAGCCAGGCCTTGCTGGAACGGGCGATGGAACAAGTCATGCGCCTGCCCGCGCAGGAATTCGCCAAGCTGCCCTTTCTGCCGCGACTGGTCGCCAGCGCCGTGCAGGCCTGGACCGAGCAGGGGCAGCTGATGCGCGCGGCCCGCTGCTGCCTGGCGCTGCAGCCGCAGCTGCCGGGCCTGCTGGACTTCTGCACCGGCCGCGCCCTGGCCCGGGCCGGCCTGGCCGAGCAGGCCAGGCCGCATCTGCTCGCCGCGCTGCAGGGATTCGCCCTGCCGCCAAAAGACGCCGATCTGTGGCTGCGGGACCTGGACGCCAGCCCCGCCGCCTGCTGCCTCTGGCTGGCCTGGAACGCGCGCCAGCAAGGCCTGCTTGCCGAGGCCGCCGAATGGATTGAACAGGGCTGCGCGCAGGCGACGCCCAGGCAGCAAATCGACCTGGCCTGCGAGGGCCTGGAGATCCAGCTGGCGGCCGGCGAGCTGACAGCGGCCGCCGGCACCCTCGATCTGCTGGGCGGCTGGGTGCGGGAACAGGGCTATGGCATGGACTCGCTGCTGCGGGTCAGCGCCAAGCTGGCACAGGCCAGCGGCGATCTGGCGACGGCCCTGCTGCTGGCCCGGGACGGCGCCGGCAGCGACGCCGCTGCCGCCCTGCTGGCCAGCCTGGAGATCGCCAATAGCCCGCTGGACGAGGAGCGCCTGCGGCAACACTACCAGGCCATCAGCGGCCAGTGCTACGACAGCCTGGCCGTCAAGCTCTTGATCGGTGAGGCGCTGGGGCAGGCCTGGCCGCATGAGGCACCTACCGCCAGCCTCGCTTTGATGCGAGGCGCATAAAAACAAGCAAGCTCCGAGTCAGCGGGCTGTGCCGCGGCGACTCGGAGCTTGCGATTGAATGGGCGCTTAAGCCCTGGACTGAGAAATCAGGCCGCGCCGATCAGCGCATCCAGGCGCGCCAATTCCACGCGGGCGATATCGGCCAGCTCCGGCGCTTCGTCCATCAGATTGCCCAGGGCGGGGCCTTGCAGCAGCAATTCCAGCGCCTCCTTTCCGCGCAGGATCTGGCCCTGACCGGACAGCGCAAAAGCCAGGGTGTAGAGGCTGGCGCCATGAATGGGTTGCAAGAGCAGGGCGCGCTCGGCGGCGGCCTGCGCCTCGACCAGCTTGCCCGCACTCAGCAGCAAGGCGGCCATATCGCTGAGCAGATCATGGGCCAGGGGCTCCTGGCTCAGCGCTTCATGCAGCACGCTCAGGCCCATGTCCAGATGGCCGCGTGCCACCTCGGCAAAAGCCCGGTTGCGCGCCTCGGCCAAGAGCAGAGCGCCTTCGGCGCTCAGGCTCTCGATCGGGCCGCGCTCATTTGTCATCTCACCCAAGTGCTGCTGAGCATGCAGCGTGGTAGGCGTCGTTGCTTGCGTCATGGCATGCATAAGGATCTCCAAGAGCTTGAACAAAATGTTCGGTATGCGCCGATGGCGCCAGCCTGAAGGACGATCCCGCCCTGCCCGCACAAGACAGGCACAAGGCCGGCCAGGGGCGCAGTTTCGACTTCAGTGAAGGAAACTTTAGAGCCTGCCGCCAGCTGTATTCGTGAGAAAAGCCCGCGATTGCGCCCGCTTCTCCAAGCCTTGCGCCCGAGCCCGCAACCGAAAACAAGAACAGAGCCGCAAGGCAGGCAAGCCCGCCCAGCCGCTCAGCATCCCGACTCCTGCTGTCCATCAGCGAATCTTCAGCCAGCACCAAGAAAGCCCTGCCCAAGAAACAGCTCAGCCCAGCACCCTCCAGCGACGCCCCGGCCCCCTCGCCTCGCGCCTGCCCGCTCCACGCGGACCATGCAAAAAGTCGATCCAAGGAATAAGCCGAAAGCCGGCTCGCTTTTCAACAGATCAAGCCTATTGACAAACAGTACTCAAGTTCTCTTGAGTGCTGTCCGATACCTGTTTCAACGGGTCTGGAAACGGACACGTGGTCCGGTAAGTAGGCCGCATCTGAAGATTCCCCAGCCGGGGAGACCAGGGTTGCAAAGCTTGACTGAGCCGGGCGGGGCGGGGGAACTTGCTCCAAGGGAATCAAGTCCCCGCGTAACGGATGTCTCTCGTTAGGGGGGTGTTCGCAACACGTCGGCGCTCAGCCGGAAAAACTTTGTAGCTGAAACAGGAGTCAATCATGCCCGCAATCATCAATACCAATCAGCTGTCGCTGAACGCACAGCGCAATACCTCGACCTCGCAAGGCTCGCTGGCCGTGTCAATGCAACGCCTGTCTTCCGGCCTGCGCATCAACTCCGCCAAGGACGACGCCGCCGGCCTGGCCATCTCCGACCGTATGAGCAGCCAGGTGCGTGGCATGAATGTGGCCGTGCGCAATGCCAACGACGGCATCTCGATGGCGCAAACCGCCGACGGCGCACTCAGCAAGGTCACCGACGCACTGCAGCGCATGCGTGAACTCGGCGTGCAAGCCCGTAACGCCACGAACACGACCACCGACCTGGATTCCATCGGCAAGGAATTCGCCCAACTGGGCTCGGAAATCACCCGCGTGCTGGGCGGCACCACCTTCAATGGCAAGGCCATCCTGGCCACCGCCGGCACCAACACCTTCCAGATCGGCGCCAACACCACGGCCAACGACTCGGTGGATGTGACCACCACCGACTTGACCGCCGATGCCACCATCACCACCGTCACCGGTGCCAGCATCAGCAATGCCGACACGGCCGCCACGCTGAAGACCGTGATCGACAATATCGACACCGCCATCACCACCGTCAGCGGCCAGCGCGCCACCTTCGGTGCGGTGCAAAACCGCTTCGATGCGATCACCTCCAATCTGCAGATCTCGGTGGAAAACCAGAGCGCCGCCCGCAGCCGCATCACCGATGCCGACTACGCGACGGAGACCGCCAATCTGAGCCGCGCGCAAATCCTGCAGCAGGCCGGTAACGCGATGATTGCGCAGGCCAACCAGATGCCGCAGCAAGTCCTCTCCCTGCTTCGATGACCCCGGGCCGCTCCAGCCGGCCCTGAGTAATCAAACAAGTACAGGACGACTCATGCCTCCGGCACAAGCCCCCTGACCGCCCTCCCCCCCGCCGCTCGTCAACGCACGAGCGGCACTTTTGATGAAAAGAACTCAAGTCAAGCCAAGGTGTCGTCGATAAGCAAAACAACGGGTCCGAGGAATACAAGGGACTCCGTGGTCCGGTCAGCCGGCTCAAGCGCAGCACCGTGCGAGTGCGCGAATTGAGCAGGACGCGGATGGTGCAAATACCCGGGCGCAAGCCCCGTGTGTTTGCTGGCAAAGCTGCCTCCTCAAGCAGCCTAGTTATCGACCGTGAAGACCGGATTTCCGGCAAGTCTTTCAACACCGAAAAGGATTGATATGAGCTCCATCATCAACACCAATCTGATGTCGCTGAACGCTCAGCGCAACACCTCCACCTCGCAGGGCTCGCTGGCCGTGTCCATGCAGCGCCTGTCTTCCGGCCTGCGCATCAACTCGGCCAAGGACGATGCCGCTGGCCTGGCCATCTCCGACCGCATGAGCAGCCAGGTGCGTGGCATGAATGTGGCCGTGCGCAATGCCAACGACGGCATCTCGATGGCGCAGACCGCCGACGGCGCCCTGGCCAAGGTCACCGACGCCCTGCAACGCATGCGTGAACTGAGCGTGCAGGCCCGTAACGCCACCAACACCACCACCGACCTGGACTCCATCGGCAAGGAATTCTCCCAGCTGGGCTCGGAAATCACCCGCGTGCTGGGCGGCACCACCTTCAACGGCAAGGCCATCCTGGCCACCGCCGGCACCAACACCTTCCAGATCGGCGCCAACACCACGGCCAACGATTCGGTGGACGTGCTCACCACCGACTTGACCGCCGACGCCACCATCACCACCGTCACCGGTGCCAGCATCAGCAATGCCGACACGGCCGCCACGCTGAAGACCGTGATCGACAATATCGACACCGCCATCACCACCGTCAGCGGCCAGCGCGCCACCTTCGGTGCGGTGCAAAACCGCTTCGACGCCATCATCTCCAATCTGCAGATCTCGGTGGAGAACCAGACCGCCTCACGCAGCCGCATCACCGATGCCGACTACGCCTCGGAAACCGCCAATCTGAGCCGTGCGCAAATCCTGCAACAAGCAGGCAATGCGATGATCTCGCAGGCCAACCAACTGCCCCAGCAAGTGCTGTCGCTGCTGCGCGGCTAAGGCAGCCCTGCATCGACCACGGGGCCAGGCAAGACCTGACCCCCGAAGCAGAAAACCCGGCTCCGGCCCTGACCTCTGGTCAGGGCCGGAGCTTTTTTATGGCCGTGGTTTGCCCTCTTTTTTGGGCTTTTGGAATGCTCAAGCACACTGAGAATTTGCTCATCGGGTTCCAAAGTGATTGACGACCCGACGTCCGCGCCAAGCAAGTTGCCGCCGGGCCGCAGGACAGCGTCGAACCGATCGGACGCCGTCAAATCACGCCGGCCCGGCCGGGACTACCGGATTTTGCAGGAGTGCTCAAATGCCCCAGACCATCAACACCAATATCGGCTCGCTGAATGCCCAGCGCAATCTGAACATGTCGCAGGGCTCCTTGTCAGTCTCCATGCAAAGGCTGTCATCCGGCCTGCGGGTCAACTCGGCCAAGGACGACGCGGCCGGCCTGGCCATTGCGGAACGCATGAACTCCCAGGTGCGCGGCATGAATGTCGCAATCCGCAATGCCAACGACGGCATCTCGCTGGCGCAGACGGCTGAAGGCGCACTGTCCAAGGTCGGCGACAGCCTGCAGCGCATGCGAGAACTGGCGGTACAGGCCCGAAACGCCACCAACACCACGGCCGACCTCG
The DNA here is from genome assembly GCF_014204525.1 of Roseateles oligotrophus. Classification (GTDB taxonomy): domain Bacteria; phylum Pseudomonadota; class Gammaproteobacteria; order Burkholderiales; family Burkholderiaceae_C; genus Paucibacter_A; species Paucibacter_A oligotrophus_A. The sequence continues at coordinate 62,014 of NZ_JACHLP010000004.1, read as the reverse complement.
ATTCCATCGGCAAGGAATACACCCAGCTGGCCTCGGAAATCAACCGTGTGCTGGGCGGCACGACCTTCAACGGCAAAAAGATCCTGGGCGCCGATGCCGCCACGCCGCAAGACTTTCAGGTCGGCCCGAATACCGGTCCCGAAGACGTCATCACCGTCTCGACCACCGACATGACGGCCGATCCCACCATACTGACGGTTACCGGCACCACCATCTCCAATGCCGACACCAGCACCTCGCTGAAGACCTCGATCGACGCCATCGACGCGGCCATCAATACCGTCTCCAGCCAGCGCGCCACACTGGGTGCCTCGCAAAACCGCTTCGACGCCGTGATCGCGAATCTGCAGGTCTCGGTGGAAAACCAGAGCGCCGCCCGCAGCCGCATCATGGATGCAGACTATGCGGCGGAGACCTCCAACCTCAGCCGCACGCAAATCCTGCAGCAGGCCGGCAACGCCATGGTGGCCCAGGCCAACCAGATGCCGCAGCAGGTGCTGGCCTTGCTGAAGGGCTAAGAGCGGCTCACAAAACTCTCCTGGCGTCGTTGCACCGTCTCGCCGTACCTGGCGTACTGTCTTCGACGGCGCGCCTAGCCAGGACCGCTGCGCTGAGTTTTGTTAGCCACTCTGAGACGCAGCTCGCCCGCCCCGGGGCAAAAGCGCTACTCCTGCTCAAGGCGGCTCGGCTCAGGCTCGGCCGCCTTTAGTTTTTCTAGCTTCGACCGACAACAGCGATACCCCCCGCTTGCCCCGGGCCTGTTGCGGGCCCAAGCAATGCACGGTTTACTGGAGATCAGACCATGGCCACCATTTCATCGATAGGCGCAGGTAGCGGCTTACCTGTTGAGGAGATCATCGCCAAGCTGATGAGCATCGAACGTCAGCCCGTCGTCGATCTGCAGACCAAGGCGACAAGCTTGCAGGCCAAGCTCTCGTCCTACGGCAAGCTGCAAAGCAATATCAGCGCCCTGAAGGATGCGGCCACAAAGCTCAACGACCCCAATACCTGGGGCGCCAATCTGTCCTCCTCCTCGGACGCGAGCTCGGTCAGCGCCGCCACCAACCAGGCCTCGGTGGCGGGCACTTATGCCGTCAGCGTGTCCAAGCTCGCGGCGGCACAGACCATCACGGGCGGCTACATTCCCAGCACCGCCACCACCATAGGCCAGGGCTCGCTGACCATCGAGCTGGGTGCCTGGAATGCCGACAACACCGCCTTCACACCCACCGCGGGCAAATCGGCCGTCACCATCAATATCGGCGCCGGCGAAGACAGCCTGACGGCCGCGCGCGACAAGATCAATGCCGCCGGCGCCGGCGTCGTCGCCTCGGTGGTGAGCGACGCGCAAGGCTCGCGCCTGGTGCTGCGCTCGGCCAATACCGGCGCCAGCAATGCCTTCCGCGTCAGCGCCAATGAGACGGCGCCCGGCCCGGGCGGCGGCCCGGGCTTGTCATCGCTGGCCTACGACCCCAGCAATGGCATTACCACGGCCAAGGTAGCGCAGTACGCGCAAAGCGCCGTGGGCAAGATCAACGGCATCGACGTGGTGTCGGAGAGCAATACCGTCAGCAATGTGATCGACGGCCTGACCGTTAATTTCAACAAGACCACCAGCAGCGACGTCAGCATCTCCGTCGGCCCCGACAAGGACGCGATCAAGAAGGCCATCAACGACTTCGCCACGGCCTACAACTCGCTGGCGAGCTTCATGAAAGACCAGACCAAGTACACGCCCAAGTCTGGCACCACCGCCGCGTCCTCGGGGCCGCTGCAAGGGGATAGCACGGCCATCGCCCTGCAAGGCCAGCTGCGCACCCTGGCCAGCAGCTCCAGCACCCTGGGCGGCAGCCTCGCGCGTTTTGCCGATATCGGCCTGGACCCGCAGGCCGACGGCACGCTCAAGGTCAACGCGGCCAAGCTGGACGGCGCCATCGGCAATCTGCCCGCACTCAAGAAAATGCTCTCGGGCCTGGACAGTGCCGACCCCACGAATAACGGCATCACCCAGCGCATGGCCGCCCTCACCTCCGCCGCCCTGAGCTTTGACGGCACGCTCAATTCCAAGCAAACCAGCTTGCGGGAGACCATCAACCGCAATGGCAACGACCAGGACAAGATCAACCTGCGCCTGACCCTGGTGGAGGCCCGCATGCGGGCGAGCTACACCGCCCTGGACAAGAGCATGGCCAAGCTGACCGGCCTGCAGAGCTATGTCAACCAGCAGTTTGGCGTGAAGTAATCCACGCCCGCCCCAAGGCCGAGATCCCCCGCCAACGCCCAGCGCGCCGCCCCGGCCCGCTGGGCGTTTTGCATGCAGCAGGCGCGGCAAATTCCCGCCTCCGCCGCCTCAAGTTTGTCGCCCCCAGGCCGAAAACAATTCAAGACGGACAAACTGGGAAACAACACATGTACGGCAACACCTCATCCCCTTTCGCGGCACGCGGCCAGAAGGCTTCGATGTATAGCAAGGTGGGCCTGGAAACCGACGTACACGGCGCCAGCCCGCATCGCCTGATCGCCATGCTGTTCGACGGCCTCTTCGATGCCATGAACCAGGCCCGGATCGCCATCCAGACCCAGAATCTGGAGCTGAAGAATCGCAGCCTGATGCGCGCCGTGCGCATCCTGGACGAGGGCCTGAAGGCCGGCCTGAATCTGGAAGCCGGCCCACTGGCCACCGACCTCAACGATTTGTACGCCTATATCTGCATGCGTTTGACTCGCGCCAATCTGCACAGCGATGCCGAGGCCGTGGCCGAATGCCAGCGCATCCTGACCCCTGTTCGCGAGGCTTGGACGGCCATCGGCAGCAAGCCCGAGTTGCAGCGCGCCGCCTGATCAAGGCCACCAGCCCAAACACTCAACACAGTCTCCTGCGGAACTAGCGATGAACACCCAACTCCTGAGCTATTACGAAGCCATCGAACAAGCCAGCGCCGACATGCTGTGCGCCGCCCGTTCCGGCAACTGGGATGAAGTTGTCAAACTCGAAGGCGCTTGCGTGCTGCTGATCTCGCAGCTCAAGCATGCGGCCACGAGCGAAAAGCTCGCCCCCGACGAGGCCAAGCTGAAGACCCGCATCATGCAGCGCATCCTGGTCAACGATGCCGAGATCCGCCATCTGGCCGAGCCCTGGCTGGACGATCTGGACCGCGTCATGACCGGCAAGAGCAAGACCCTGCACTGAGCCTGCCTTGAGCTATCCTCACCCAGCCCAGGGGCCTATATCAGCGCCCCGGCCCAACCCCCGATGAGCCGCTTCAACAGCCCCTTCCAGCCCGCATCGCCCGAGGCCTCCGATCCGGAAGCCTCGGGCGATTTCCGTATCCAGGGCAGCGCCGAGGTGCTGGTCCTGCTGCAGGCCTTGCAGGAGCAGCAGATCCCCATCACGCTGAGCACGCCGGCAGGCCTGTCGATGCAGAGCTGCCTGAGCGCCGTGGACGGCCAGTTCGGCGCCCTGGGCTTTGATGTGCATCCCGACGACCCGCTGCTGCCCGACTTGCTCAGCGCCGAGGAGGTCACGGCGGTGGCCTATCTGGACCAGATCAAGCTGCAGTTCGAGCTCGAAGGCCTGCTGCTGCTCAGCAGCCAGGCCCTGGCCCGCGGCGCGGTGCTGCGCAGCCCCATGCCGCAGCGGCTTTACCGCTTCCAGCGCCGCCAGTCCTTCCGCGTGCGCCCCAGCAGCCGCACGCCGCAGCTGCGCCTGCCCCACCCGCATGAAAGCGGGCAAGAGCTGCAGCTGCGCATCCTGGACCTGAGCCTGGGCGGCCTGGCCCTGCTCTGGCCGGCCGGGCTGGAGGCCCCCGAGGCCGGCAGCGACATCGCCAGCGCCCGCATCGAACTGGACCGCGAAACCCGGTTTGAGGCCGGGCTGCGGGTCCAGAATCTGCGCCCCGACGCCGAAGGCGGCCTGCTGCTGGGACTCAACTTCGCCCGCATCGACAACGAGGCCGAGCGCCTGCTGCAGCGCTATATCGACCAAGTACAGAAACTGGGCCGCCTGCTGCGCAAAAAGCTCTCGCCATGAGCCAGCAAGGCTTCACCCTGCTGGAGGCGGCGGTGGTGATTGCCATCACCGCCATCCTGCTGGCCGTGGCCGTACCCAGTTATCACAACTTGCTGCAGCGCCAGCAACTGCGCCTGGCCGGCGAAGCCCTGGCGCAAGACATGCGCATGGCGCGTGAGCTGAGCATTCGCGAGAACACCACCGTCTACATCAGCTACAAGCCCGGCAAGCAATGGTGCTGGGGCCTGAGCCGCGGCCAGGCCTGCGACTGCGCAGCGCAGGTCTGCTCGATCAGCCGCATGGACCAAGAGCACTTCCCCCATGTGCTGCTGGACATCGCCCAGGACGCGGCCTTCTCGGCCGGCCGCGGCCAGGTGGAACAGTTCGGCGACGCGGCCTTCAGGACCGAGCGAGGCCAGCATCTGCGGGTCTCGCTCAATGCCATGGGGCGAGCCAGGCTGTGCGGGCGAGATGCGCCGGAGCGGCAGTCTTGCTGAGGGTATCCCTCAACCCTTGAACCTAATTCAGCAGTTGGCGCGGCAGCGCAGCAGCCCGGCCGAGATCACCTCAGACACGAGCAAATTCGTGTCGAGAACCAAGCGCATCGCTCAAGCCTCTTGCTGAGATGCCCGCCGTTCGCGCCTTGCGGCCTGAATCTCGTCCTCGACTTCGTCCTCGGTGATGGCCGGCAAGGCCAATGCAACCAACCGTGCCAGCCCGTCGCTGAGCCGCTGCGGCGCTGCCGCGCGTTCCTCGCGCGCGGCCAGGAACGCCACAAAGTCCAGCACCTCGGCGACGCGCTTGGGCGGCAACTGTTTCAGCCGCTCGATCCATTGAGATTCGATGGGCGTCATGGCATCACCTTGTTGTGACTATGCCCGCTTGATCGCGACCGGCCCTGCTATGCGAGCACAGTCTGCAACGGCTGGATGACAAATAGTTGCTGCGCCCTGGGCTGCGCACTGATGCCCGCCATGTTGCCGGCCAGCAGCGGGGTCCGGCCGCGCTGGGTCCGTGCCGCCCTGCACCGCGCCGCCACCAGTGCGACCCGACAAAGCCGATCCGAGCACGGCCACGAACCAGCAGTAACGCGACAAAACAACTCACATCACGCAGTCTGCGCAACACTTGCGCAGACCGCAGGCAAAAAACGCTGCCCGGCAGGAGGCCAAGCCCGCATCATTGACGCCAACTTGACAATTGACCCTTCGCTGCAGTCGGGCCATGGTCCATCCAGTTCGCCCTCGGCCACTCGATCCCTCGGATCAATCTACAGTGGACATAACTCATCATCTGAATGCCACCAGCGGTCCTGTCCTTACTCGTTAGATATCGCTAGACAAAGGCCACGAGAACTCTATCGGTTGACGAGTTTGCACCAAGACTTACCTTGATCGAGGCTCAGAGATCGGTTACATCAAAGTTGTCGGACACCCATTGCGAGAAGTGCTGTCCTTGAAGAACATTCAGCACTGATGCGCTATCGGAAACCAGGATTTCCACGCGATAGCCCGATGGCAGGCGCTGAATATCACTGACTCGCATGTCAGATGTGTAAAAGCTCTCTGACGGCAGCTTTTGCTCGCAGATGACGATGAGTTCGTTTTTTGTGACTTGGGTTTTAGGCATTGAAGGCTCTGATGAGGGTACTGAGGATCTGGTGATGTCTGACTTGTCGAGCGGCAAACGCCTATTGCCCTAAAAACCCTGTCGGCAAAAACAGGCGGCCGGTATTGGCGCCAGGGTCTTGTCGAGCTTTATTTTTTTCATCAACTGTATTTTTACACAGCATCAAAAGATTGGCATTTGCAGCATCGATAGCCGGCACTATAGCCCGCCGACAAGGCTCATGAGTTCCGAACCAAGGGGACCACGATGGCAGTGAACGCTGATGTCTTGTGTACCCTGAGCCTGCCGCCATTGAAGGAGGGCATGGGGTGGCTGTCTAGTCACCGCAGAGCGTTTGGTCGGCTTGCGGTGAAGCAGCGTTGATAAGCTCATTCTGCAGAAATACAGCGCAGCGCAGTGACCCCGTTCGATCTCCCTGGCTGGGTGACGCCTGCGGTGTAGAGGGCGTTAACTTCCCTACCAGTCGAGGCAATCGGGCTGACTGGATCGATGTACCATTTGCCCTGTTGAAATCAGCCATTTGGAGCCAGCCATGCCGGCGCTACAAAGTCATCCCGCAACCCGCGGCAAGGCTCGGTCAGCCAGTGACTTTTGGGTCGTCTCTGTGAAGGGGCGGCAATCGGACCCCCGTTTTCGACGCAGCGCATTCAACGATCTGGTCGGCCGCGTGATGAGTTCACCCGGCGTGGCGCTGTTTGATGCCGTGGAGGTGGGGGTCCCCACCTACCTTGTCGATGTGATCGCTGGCGCGACCGGCCTGGCCGCCTCCAGCGTCATGGACATGATCGGGGTCTCAGCGACGACATTCCGGCGCAAGGACGGCGCCGGTGATCCGCTGCCAGATGTGGCAGGCCACCGGGTCATGGGCTTTTTGCGCATCGCCGCCACGCTGCGCCGCTTACTCGAAGAGAGTGGCGATCCTGCGCAGTTGCGAGACTTTGATCTGGACGCCTGGCTCGCGCAATGGATGCGGGAAGAATTGCCCGAACTCGGCGGCAAAACCCCGGCCGAGATGCTCAGAAACCATGAAGGCCTGCGCGCTGTCGAGCAGGTGCTTGGGCGCATGCGTGGAGGACTGCCGGCATGACGGTCCACTTGTGGCGCATCGCTTCGGATACGCCCCAATGGACCGCAGACGATCTCGCCGGCAAGGGCGCCGCCAGCAAGGGCTCGCGCTGGAACCACCCGGGTGAACACCTGACGTATGCCGCGACCTCCGTGGCGTTGGCGGCATGGGAGACGCGGGCGCACTTCGGCAAGGGCGCCGGCAAGCTGCCCTGGAATCGATTCCTGGTGCGGATCGACGTGCCGGACGCCGTCTGGGCGGCGCGCCAAGTGCTTACCCGGCCGCCGACGGTGGGCTGGGACGCCATCCCCGAAGGTCTCGTCTCTCGCAATCTCGGTTCGGCATGGCTGCGTCTGGCGGCCACTGCCTTGCTGGCAGTGCCGTCCGTGATCATTGCCGAAGAGGACAACATCCTCATCAACCCCGCGCATGCCGATTCGGCAGGCATCACCGCCACGAAAATCCGCCGCTTTGTGTACGACTACCGCGTGTAGTCAGGGCGTGCCGGCGAGTGTAAGCCAAAGCCTCAGCCACAGACGCCTGTCGGCCTCTGCGCGCGAGCTCAGCCAATTGGCTTGTATCGCCAATTGGCCTTCGGCAGGCACAAGCCCCTTCCGGGCCTTGTGTCCGGCCTCAGACCTGCATATTCATGATCTCGGAATAAGCCGAAACCAGCCGGTTGCGCACCTGCAAGGTGGCTTGAAAACCGAGCTGCGACTTCTGCATCGCGATCATGGTTTCTTCCAGGCTGACGGTGGGGTTGTCCAGCTGCACCTCGCGCTGCAGGCGGCTGGATTCCTGCTGGGCCTGGCTCACCCCCTTCATGGCCTGGGCCATGGCGTCCCCAAAGCTGGCGCCGCCCACCGCCTTGGACTTGGCCAAGGGCTGGCCGTTCAGGCCCAGGCCGGCGCGCGCGGCGGCTTGGGCGAAATCAAACGGTTTGAGCTTCAGATCCATGGTGAACCATCCTTGCCTGGGCAGGCCAGATGCGGGACGCAGGAGTGGCGATGGAGAGAAGTCTAGGGCCAAGCCCCCGCCGCGAAGGAGGGAGATAGGGCCGCTTCCTCGGCTTGTTCGCCGCTTTCTTGAGGGTGCAAATCCGAATAATTCAGTCATCGCGCCACCTTGCCCGTGGCGCCGTGAACAAGCACACGAATTCGCCCGCCTGCCCTCGCATTTCACCGGACACCTCACGGTCAGCTCATGGACAACGCTCTCAGCCCCACCGTCACAGCAGCAATGCCCGTGGCCGCCCCGAACGGCAGCGAGAGCTTTGGCACGCGCCTGGCGGCCCTGCCTCTGCGCAACAAGCTGATGATGGGCAGCGGCCTGGCCCTGCTGGCCGCCGCCGTGCTGGCCATCACGCTGTGGTCCAACCAAGGCGACTTCCGCCCCGTCTTCACCGGCCTGTCGGACAAGGACGGCGGCGCCGTCATTGCCCAGCTGACCACGCTGGGCGTGCCCTATCGCCACGAGCCCGGCGGCACCATCCTCGTGCCCGCCACCCAGGTCTACGATGTGCGCATGAAGCTGGCCTCGGCCGGCCTGCCCAAGGGCAGCACCGTGGGCTTCGAGCTGATGGACAAGACCTCCATCGGCCAGACCCAGTTCAACGAGCGCCTGAACTTCCAGCGCGGCCTGGAGGGCGAGCTGACCCGCACCATCACCGCTCTGGCCGATGTGGCCGATGCCCGCGTGCACCTGGCCATGCCGCAGCAGAACGGTTTCTTTCGCGAGCAGCAAAAGCCCAGCGCCTCGGTCATGCTGACGCTGCGCGGTGGCCGCACGCTGGACCGCGCCCAGATCGCCGGCATCGTGCACCTGGTGTCGGCCTCGGTGCCCGAGCTGGCACCCAAGGCCGTCAGCGTGCTGGACCAGACCGGTGCCCTGCTGTCCAACACGACGGACAACGGCAACGGCCTGGACAGCCAGCAGCTGCAGTACAAGCAGCAGATCGAGGCGAATATCAACAAGCGCATCTACGAGCTGCTGGAGCCGGTGGTGGGCCGCGAGAACCTGCGCGCCACGGTGACGGCCGATGTGGACTTCTCGCAGATCGAATCGACCGCCGAGGAATACAAGCCCAACCAGGGCCAGAACCTGACGGCCGCGGTGCGCAGCTCGCAGACCAACGAGAGCCAGAACGGCACACCGGCCCTGCCCACCGGCGTGCCGGGTGCTGCCACCAACCAGCCGCCGGTGCCGGCCACGGCCCCCATCACCGGCGCCTCGGCCCCGCTGCAGACCGCCGGCGGCACGCCCGGCAACAACAGCAGCCGCCGCGAGGCCGTCACCAATTACGAGCTGGACAAGACCGTGCGAGTGGTGCGTAACGCCACCGGCACCGTCAAGCGCCTGAATGCCGCCGTGGTGCTGAACCACCGCTCCAGCACCGACCCCAAGGGCAAGGTGAACAGCGTGCCGGTGCCGCAGGAAGAGCTGGACAAGCTGACGGCCCTGGTCAAGGAAACCATGGGCTTCAGCCAGGAGCGCGGCGACTCGCTGAAGATCGTCAGCGCCCCCTTCATGGTGGACAAGCAGGACAGCGCGGATGTGCCGCTGTGGAAGCAGCCCGTCGTGCTCGATATGCTGCGCGCCTCCATCGTGCCCCTGGCCCTGGTGGCGGTTGCCTTGATCGCCGTCTTCGGCATGGTGCGGCCGGCCATACGCGCCGCCAACCCGCCGCCGCCGGCCCCCGCCGAAGACAAGGACGCCGAGGGCAATGAGCTCCATGCCGTTGTCGACGACGAGAACCAGTTGCCCGCGCTGGGCCACGGCGGCCTGCCCGCCCTGGAAGCCCCGCTGACCAATGACAAGCTGGAGCGCGCCCGCCTGCTGGCCCGCGAGAACCCGATCGCCGTGGCCAACATCATGCGCTCCTGGATGACGGGCGAAGCCGCTTGAGCGGCGCAGGCCCCAGCCAACCACACTGACCGACGCTGAGAAACTTCATGGACGAATCCGGAGTAGAAGACGCCGCCATTCTGCTGATGTCACTCGGCGAGGAGGAGGCGTCGGAGGTGTTCAAGCATCTGCAGCCCAAGGAGGTGCAGGCCCTGGGCGAGACGATTGCCAAGCTCAAGGTGGTCTCGCGCGAGAAGGTCGAGCAGGTGCTGGTGCGCTTCGACGAGGTGGCCGGCACCCAGAGCACCCTGGTCAGCGATACCGATGAGTATGTACGTTCGGTGCTGCGCAAGGCCCTGGGCGACGACAAGGCCAATCTGCTGCTGGACCGCATCCTGCAAGGCAGCGATGTCTCCAGCATCGAGAGCCTGAAGTGGATGGACGCCACCTCGGTGGCCGAGCTGCTGCGCAACGAGCACCCGCAAATCATCGCCGCCGTGCTGGCCCACCTGGACTTCGACCAGACCAGCTCCGTCCTGCGCGTCTTCACAGAGCGTCAGCGTAACGAGGTACTCGTGCGCATCGCCACGCTGGACGGCATCCAGCCGACCGCGCTGAAGGACTTGAACGAGGTGATGAGCCAGCTGCTGGCCGGCGGCGAGCGCATGAAGAAATCCAATCTGGGCGGCGTCAAGTCGGCCGCCGAGATCATCAATATGCTGGGCTCCAGCGTCGAGGCCTCGGTGCTGGACTACATCCGCGAGGCCGACGCCGACCTGGCGCAGAAAATCATGGACAACATGTTCACCTTCGACGATCTGGAGAAGATCGACGACAAGGGCATACAGGCCGTGCTCAAAGAGGTGCAGAGCGAATCGCTCATCGTCGCCCTCAAGGGTGCCAGCGCCGAGCTGCGCGAGAAGATCCTGCGCAATATGTCCTCGCGCGCCGCCGAGACGCTCAAGGAAGACCTCGAATCGCGCGGCCCGGTGCGCCTCTCCGAGGTGGAGGCCGAGCAGAAGGAAATGCTCAAGATCGTGCGCCGCCTGGTCGACGAAGGCACCATCGTGCTGGCCGGTGGCGGCGACGACCAGTTCGTCTGAGCGCGCTGAAGAATCATGTCCGCCAGCCGTACCCCCCCCCGCCAGGTGCCGCCGCCGCAGCGCGACGCCAACGCGCCACGCGCCAGCAGCTATAGCCGCTTCATCCCGCGCGAAGAGCTGCAGGACTTTGCCGCCTGGAACCCCGACGCCTTGCACGGCGCCATGAACGAGAAGCGCCCTGCGGTCAGCGCGCCCGCCCCGCCACCCACGACCCCGCCGCCTACACCCGAGCCCGAGCCCGATCTGCCAGAGCTCTTGCACGAGGCCCGCCAGGCCGGCTATCAGGACGGCTACCGCGACGGCATGGCCGCGCTCGACGCCTTCAAGCAGAGCTTTGCCAAACAGATGGCCGCCCAGTTGGGCGTGCTGGTGCAGAACTTTGATGCCGACTTCCTCGCCATGGAAGAAGAAATGGCCCGGACCCTGGCGCGCTGTGCCGTGGAGTTGGCCCGTCAGGTGGTGCGCAGCGAGATCAGCCAGCGCCCCGAGCACATCGCCAAGGTGGCCCACGATGCGGTCGAGGCCTTGCAGCTCTCGGCCCGGCATGTGCGGGTGCGCGTCAACCCGGCCGACTACCCCCTGGTGATGGAGGGCGCCGGCGAAGAGATGCGGGCCCGCGAGGCGCAAGTCCTGCCCGACCCCGAGGTGGCACGCGGTGGCTGCAAGGTCGAGTCCGATATCAGCAGCGTGGACGCCAGCCTGGCCGCCCGCTGGCAACAGGCGGCCGCGGCCATGGGCCAGACCTCGCTGTGGGAAGACCGCCGCGGTCAGGCCCAGCCAAGCACCGATGAAGATGCCGAGGGTCAGCCATGAACATCCAAAATCCCTGGCAGCACCCGGCGTTCGCGGAGAAACATGGAATTCAATTTCAACCACAGAGACACAGAGACACAGAGACACAGAGGCCATTCAATTGAATTCCTGGCATTTCTCTGTGTCTCTGTGTCTCTGTGGTCGTCTTTCGGAGTTTTGCTTCTCATGAGCGGCTTTGCGGATCTCGATCTGAACCCCCATGGCCCCGCCACGCCCGAGCCGGGCCTGGACGGCACCGCCCCTCGCTACAACACCCGCGCGGGCCGTTGGCAGCAGTATCTGAACGATATGCAGGCTTTTGCCGGCAACCCGGTGCCGCTGGAATCGCAGGGCAAGCTGGTGCGCGTGGCCGGCCTGGTGCTGGAGGCCACCGGCGTCAAGGTGCCGGTGGGTTCGGTCTGCGAGATCCAGATGCCCAGCTCGGGCGCCAATCCGCAGCGCGGCCTGCGCCCGGTCAAGGCCGAGGTGGTGGGCTTCTCGGGCGACCGTGCCTATCTGATGCCTACCGATGATATTCAGGGTTTGTCCAGCGGTGCCATGGTGCTGCCGCGTGCCCTGCCCCTGATCAGCCCGCAGCTGGGCAAACCCATGCACCCCTGGCGCCGCGGTGAAGACCGCGGCCTGCACCTGCCCATGGGCGATGGCTTGCTGGGCCGGGTGGTCGATTCCCACGGCCACCCGCTGGACCGCGCCGGCCCGCTGCAGATGGCGCATGCCGAGCCCATGGTGCGCCGCCCCATCAATGCCATGGACCGCGACCCGGTGCGCAGCCCGCTGGACACCGGCGTGCGCGCCATCAACACCATGCTGACCGTGGGCCGTGGCCAGCGCCTGGGCCTGTTTGCCGGCACCGGCGTGGGTAAATCGGTGCTGCTGGGCATGATGGCCCGCTACACCCAGGCCGATGTGATCGTCGTCGGCCTGATCGGCGAGCGCGGCCGCGAGGTGAAGGAATTCATCGAAGACATCCTGGGCGAGCAAGGCCTGCGCCGCTCCGTCGTCGTGGCCGCCCCGGCCGATGCGCCGCCGCTGGTGCGCATGCAGGGCGCGCATTACGCCACCGCCATCGCCGAGAACTTCCGCGACCGCGGCCAGCATGTGCTCTTGCTGATGGACTCGCTGACCCGTTACGCCATGGCTCAGCGGGAGATTGCCCTGGCCATCGGCGAGCCGCCGGCCACCAAGGGCTATCCACCCAGCTGCTTTGCCAAGCTGCCCCAGTTGGTGGAGCGCAGCGGCAACGGCCTGGCGGGCGAGGGATCGATCACCGCCTTCTACACCGTGCTGAGCGAGGGCGATGACCAGCAAGACCCCATCGCCGATGCGGCGCGCGGCATTCTGGACGGCCATATCGTGCTCTCGCGCGAGCTGGCCGAGGCCGGCCATTACCCGGCCATCGACATCGAGCGTTCGATCTCGCGGGTGATGACGAATGTGGCGGCCCGCCCGCATATCGAGGCCGCCCGCCGCTGCCGCCAGTTGCTCGCCAAATACAACAAGGCGCGCGACCTGATCCAGCTGGGCGCCTATGTGCCCGGCAATGACTTCGAGCTGGACCTGGCCGTGCGCCTGCACCCGGACATCAACCGCCTGCTGCAGCAAGACATGCACAGCCCGGCCCACTTGAATGAAAGTATTAACCAGTTATCTGCCCTTATTAAGGAAGCTTGAGAACGGCCGATATGCGCGATAACAGGAGGTCGGATGCACAAGCCCCTGCTCCGGCGCTCCCCCCTGGAGTGAGTTTCATGAATTCAGCCAATCTGCAAGTCCTGAGCATCCTGCTGGAGCGCGCCGAAAGCGAGCGCGACGAGGCCCTGCGCCTGTTCCAGGACGCCGAAAAACGCGCCCACCAAGCCCGCCAGCAACATGGCGAGCTGGCCCAATACCGCAGCGACTACCAGCAGCGCTGGGCCCAGCAATTCGCCGCCCGCGGCACCATGGACATCGTCGGCTGCTACCAGAGCTTTGGCGGCCGCTTGGACGAGGCCATCAGCAGCCAGAGCAATATCACCCAGTACGCCGACCAGCGCCTGCTCGCCAGCCGTGACAAATTGCGCCAGGCCGAGATGCGCGTGGCCTCGATCGGCAAGCTGATCGAGCGCCGTCGCCTGGAGATCAACCGCGCCGTCCAGCGCCAGGAACAAAAAGCCTGCGACGAGCAAGCCGCCCGCAGCACGCAGGCCGCCTACAACCCCTTTGTGCGCCTGAGTGCCTGAGCAGGCGCATAGCGAAAGTCAAGCATGAGTACGGTTTCCAGCTCCATCTACGGCAACACCGGCCCACTGAGTCCGCCCGGCTCGTCCACGGCGGACCGAGCCGGCTCGGGCGCGCAGCAGGGCGGCGCGCAGTTCTCCGCCTTGTTGAGCACCTTCAGCCCGCCCAAGCCCAGCCTGCCTCCCAGCGCCCAACTGCCCCCGCCCCTGCCCACACCGGTGCCGCCGCCCTCGCAGACCGCGCAGCAAGAGCGGGCCCATGCCGAGAGCAAGGACAGCGCCAGCAAGGAACTGGAACGCAGCAACAATGCCCGCCGCGAAGCACAGCAGCAAGAAGCCCGCCTGACGGCGCGCCGCAGCCTGAATGGCAGCGGCAATGGCAGCACCGACCGGGTCGGCCGCTCCTCCCAGCCCACCCCGGCCTACACGGGCAAGACGGCCCTGCCCGGTGAAGACGGCGTTAGGGCCGGCGGCGAAGCCGCGGCCGAAGACGCGCAAGCCCTGGCCAGCAGCAAAAAAACCGGTGCCAAGGATGGCAGCGACGTCGCCGCGACCGCGGAAGCCGCTGAGCCCGGCAGCCCTCAGCCCCGCAAACCCGAACTCGATGCCCAAGCGCTACCGCCGCTGAGCGATCAAGCCGGCGGCCGGCCCTCCGGTGGCGCCAGTGGCGAGTCAACGGAGGACGAGGCCAAGAGCGGACTGGCATCGAGCGAAGAAGGCGGCCCGCTGCAGGGCGCCCATCCGGCCCGCCGCGATGGCGCCAAGGCCCTCGATGGCGCGGCCAACACGGCCAGGCCGGCCGCAGGCCAGGGCGGCAGCAGCGCCGCCAGCAGCCTCGACAAAAACGCCGCCGAAGGCATGCAGAAGGCCACGGCGACCGCCTTCGGTCAGTCCCTGCAAGCCGCCGACGCTTCGACGAACGCCGCCCCGGCTTCTGCCGAGGCTGGGGCCAGCTTCAGCGCGGCACTGAGCGCGGCCACGGCAGGCGCGGCGGCCGGCGCCGCCAGGCCCGAGGCAGCGGCAACACCGGCCAGCCATCCGGTCATGCTGGCCCAGCCCCTGCACAGCCCGGCCTTTGTGCCCGAGATGGCGGCCCGCCTGAGCGTGCTGGCGGCCGAGGGCGTGCAAGAAGCCCGTTTGCATCTGAACCCCGCGGAGATGGGCCCGGTGGCGGTGCAGATCGTCGTGGACGGCCAGCAGGCCCAGGTGTCCTTCCATGCCGAGAATGCCGAGACCCGCGCCGTGCTGGAGCGCGGCCTGCCCGATCTGGCGGCCGCCTTGCGCGACAACGGCCTCACCCTCAGCGGTGGCGGTGTGTTTCAGCAGCAGATGAATCAGCCAGGCCAGGCCTCGGCCCAGGCCGGTGAAGAAGGCCGCCGCGGCAGCCGCTCACCAGAGCGCAGCGCGCTGCCGGTCGAAAACCAAGTCAACGGCCTCGGCAGCCCGGTCAGCGCCCGCAAGAGCCAGGGCGTGGTCGATCTCTACGCCTGAACCCCTGCACCAAACGGCAGGCCGGGCCCGGAATTTCAGACGAATGGCGATTTGGCGAGCCCCCGTCCTTCTTTTCACGGCTTGCCCCCTTGGCCGCGCCTCAATAATGGGCCTCAACAAGCGCTCCTGGCCACTCTTGCATCCGCAAGCGGCCCGGGGCCGGATCGAATCTCACAGGAGTTTTCATGGCCACTGCGCCCGCAGCCGCTGAAGCCCCCAAAGGCGGGGGAAACAAAAAGCTGATCATCATTGTTGCTGCCGTTCTGCTGCTGGTCTTGCTCGGCGGCGGCGCCGCGCTGATGCTGATGAAGAAGAAGGCCCCGGCCGAGGGCGAGGAAGGGGCCGAGGAAGCGCATGCCGCCCCGGCGCCCGCGGCCCATGCCCCCAAACCCGGCACGCCACCGACCTTTGTGCCGCTGGACCCCTTCACCGTCAATCTATCGGACAAGGAAGTCGACCGCTTCGCCCAGATCGGCGTCACGCTGGAGGTGGGCGACGCCCACACGGCCGACCAGATCAAGGCCTATCTGCCCGCCATCCGCAGCAATATCCTGATGCTGCTCTCGCACAAGTCCTCGGCCGAACTGCTGACCCTGGAGGGCAAGGAGAAGCTGGCGCGCGAGATCAAGCGCGAGTCGGTGCGCCCCATGGGCATCGAGCTGGAGGACGAAGACGAGGAGCCTCCACCGGAAGGCACGAAGAAAAAGAAGAAGAAAAAGCGCCCCGTCGAGAGCCCGGTGAGCAATGTCTTGTTCTCGACCTTCATCGTCCAGTGAGCCTGCCGTGCAAGGGTGATTCGCCATGAATCAACAAATCCTCTCCCAAGACGAAGTCGATGCCCTGCTGCAAGGCATCACCGGCGAGAGCCAGAAGCTGGACGCCGAGGAAGAGCAGGTCGGCGGCATACGCGACTACAACCTGGCCAGCCAGGAACGCATCGTGCGTGGGCGCATGCCCACGATGGAAATCATCAACGAGCGCTTCGCCCGCAATATCCGCGTCGGCCTGTTCAACTTCATCCGCAAAAGCCCCGAGGTCGCCATCGGCGGCATCAAGGTGCAGAAGTACTCGGCCTTTCTGCGCGAGATCGTGGTGCCGACCAATTTCAATATCGTCTCGGTCAAGCCCCTGCGTGGCTCGGGGCTGATCGTCTGCGACCCCACGCTGGTGTTCGCGGTGATCGACTCGCTGTTCGGCGGCATCGGCAAATTCCATGCGCGCATCGAGGGCCGCGATTTCTCGGCCACCGAGCAGCGCGTGATCCTGCGCCTGGTCGAGGTGATCACGGCCGAGTATCACAAGGCCTGGAAGGGCATCTACCCACTGGAGCTGGAGTTCCAGCGCTCGGAGATGCAGCCCCAGTTCGCCAATATCGCGACACCCAGCGAAATCGTGGTCTCGACCTCGTTCACGCTGGAGATCGGCGAGACCAGCGGCACGGTCTACTTCTGCATCCCCTACGCCACGCTGGAGCCCATCCGCGACGTGCTGTACTCGACCACGGTGGGCGACAGCACCGAGCCGGACCGCCGCTGGGTCAATCTGCTCAAACACCAGATCCAGGACGCCAAGGTGGAGTTGGTGGCCGAGCTGGGCACGGCCCCGGCCACGGTGGAACAACTGCTGGCCTTCAAGCCCGGCGACTTCATCGAGCTGGATCTGGAAACCATGATCAAGGCCAAGATCGACGGCGTGCCCGTCTACGACTGCCATTACGGCACCTCCAACGGCAAGTACGCGATCAAAGTTGAAAAAATGCTGACCAGCCCCGACCAAGGCTGGCTGGGAGCCCGCAATGTCACCTGATACCCCCTCCTCCGAAGAACAAGACGCAATGGCGGCCGAGTGGGCCGCCGCCCTGGCCGAGGCCAAGCCCAATGATGTGGCGGAGGAGGTGCAGCAGGCCTCCGAGCAGGTGGCGCCGGCCAGCTTTGCCAATTTCTCGCCCACACCCAACAATCTGCCCAGCGGCGACATCAATATGATTCTGGACATCCCCGTCCAGCTGACCGTTGAGTTAGGCCGCACCCGCATCCCGATCAAGAACATCCTGCAACTGGCCCAGGGCTCGGTGGTGGAACTGGACGCCCTGGCCGGCGAACCCATGGACGTGCTGGTCAACGGCTATCTGATCGCCCAGGGCGAGGTGGTGGTGGTGAACGACAAATTCGGCATCCGCCTGACCGATATCGTGACGCCCTCGGAGCGCATGCGACGACTGTCCAAAGGTTAGGAGCCAAGCCCGAGTCAGGCCTCGATTCAGACCTTTTTTGCGCGCTTTACCCGACAGGCCGCTGGAGACAATCTCCAGCATGAATTCCTCCCTGCTTCCCTTTGTGTGGTTTCTGGCCATTCTGTGCCTGATCCCCCTGGCCCTGTGGCTGCTCAAGCGCACGCCGCTGGGCGGCGGCGCCCAGGCCCATGGCCTGATGCGCGTGGTGGCCCAGCTGCCCATCTCGCCCAGCCAGCGCCTGCTGACCGTCGAGGTCGGCCAGGGCGAAGAGCGCCGCTGGCTGGTGCTGGGCGTAACGGGCCAGCAGATCAGCACCTTGCACGAGATGGCGCCACAAACAGAGGCGGCTGCTCCATCCACGACCGCACCCTTCGCCCAGTTGCTGGGCGCGCGTTTGCGTGGCAGCGGAGACCGGGATGCGCAGTAAGACCCTTCTGCTCCTGCCCCTGCTGGGCCTGCTCGCCAGCACCGCCTGGGCCCAGACCGCCGGCCCCACCCCGCCACCGGCCACCCTGCCCCTGCTGATCGGCCAGGGCGGCGGCGGCAGCAGCTACTCGGTGCCCATACAGACCCTGCTGTTCTTCACGGCCCTGGGCTTTTTGCCGGCCGTGCTGCTGATGATGACGGGCTTCACCCGCATCGTCATCGTGCTGTCGCTGATGCGCCAGGCCCTGGGCACCCAGGCCGCACCGCCCAATCAGGTGATCGTCGGCCTGTCGCTGTTCCTGACCTTCTTCGTCATGAGCCCGACGCTGGACAAGGTCTATACCGAGGCCTGGCAACCGTATAGCGCGGGCCAGATCCCGTTTGAGCAGGCCATCCAGAAGGCCGAGCCGCCGATGCGTAACTTCATGCTCAAGCAGACGCGGCAGGCCGATGTGGCCTTGTTCACCCGCCTGGCCAAGCTGGACAGCAGCGTCAAGCCCGAGGACGTGCCCTTCAAGGTGCTGGTGCCGGCCTTTGTGACCAGCGAGCTGAAGAGCGCCTTCCAGATCGCCTTCCTGATCTTCATCCCCTTTCTGGTCATCGACATGATCGTCTCCAGCGTGCTGATGAGCCTCGGCATGATGATGCTCTCGCCCGTGCTGGTGGCCCTGCCCTTCAAGCTGATGCTGTTTGTGCTGGCCGATGGCTGGAACCTGCTGCTGGGCTCGCTGGCGGCCTCCTTTGTGACCTGAGGGCAAGATCATGGACGCACAACAAGTCTTCACCGTCGGCCAGCAAGGCCTCTACATCCTGATGCTGGTGGCCGCCCCGGTGCTGCTGACCGTGCTGCTGGTGGGCGTGCTGGTCAGCGTGTTCCAGGCCGCCACCCAGATCAATGAATCCACCCTCAGCTTTGTGCCCAAGGTCATCGCCGCCGTGCTGGTGCTGGCCGTCACCGGGCCCTGGATGGTGAGCACCCTGGTGGAATACATCCAACGCACTTTGCAAGCCATCCCGCAGGCCGTGGGTTGAGCGATCCAGGATGATCTCCTTCACCGAAGCCCAGCTGCTGGGCTGGCTCAACCCACTGCTCTGGCCCTTCATCCGCACGCTGGCCCTGTTCGCCGGCATGCCCATCTTCAGCCAGCGCAATGTGCCCATGCGGGTGCGGGTGGGCCTGGCCTTGTTCATCTCCATCGCCGCCCAGCCCTCGCTGCCGGCCATGCCGCTGACGCCGCTGGACTCCCTGCCCACGCTGATGCTGTTGCTGGTGCAGCAATTGCTGATCGGCCTGTCCATGGGTTTCGCCGTCAGGCTGGTGTTTGCCTCGCTGGAGTTTGCGGGCGAGTTGATCGGCCTGCAGATGGGCCTGAACTACGCCGGCTTCTTCGACCCCGCCACCGGCAGCCAGGGCACGGCCAGTGCGCGCTTCTTCGGCAGCATGGTGGCGTTTCTGTTCATCGCCATCAACGGCCATCTGCTCTTGATCAATGCCCTGGTGCAGAGCTTTCACGCCTTTCCGGTCGGCGACGAGCCTTTTCACTTCCTGCGCGTGGCCCAGCCGCAGACCTGGGGCGCGGACATCTTCCGCATGGGGCTGTGGATCGCCCTGCCCCTGATCACGATGCTGATGTTCGTCAATCTGGTGCTGGGCGTGATCTCGCGCGTGGCGCCACAGATCGGCGTGTTCTCGGTCGGCTTCCCGCTGACCGTCAGCATAGGCTTGATCGGCATGGTTGCCACCCTGCCCCTGATGCAAACGCCTTTTATGGTGGCGCTGGAACGCATGCTGGCGATATTTGGCTGAAGCGCCTATCTGGCGAGCTGCTGTCCCTGCGGATCGGCATGGTCCTCGGCCCCATATGCCCTGGCCTGTGGGTCGGGCAAGGCCAGGGAGTTCGCCGTCGCACGCTGCCTGAACAACAGCGCCGCGGTCTTCAACACAAAGTCCAATGTGGCGCGAACCTCGGGGCTCAAGTCGGGATTCTGCTGATTCACGGATTTCATGGACTTCTCCTGCTACCCCGATGTTTTCGGCCGCTGCGGGCGGAAATTCAGTCCTTCACAGAACTGCATCACAGCAGGAAAGCCTTGGTGCCCAGGACGGGACTTGAACCCGTACGGCCTTGCGGCCGGCGGATTTTAAGTCCGCTGCGTCTACCAATTTCACCACCCGGGCAGGGTATCCAAGCCTGGCGGGCATTATCTCTGCGCGGCCATGCCTATAAACAGGAAAGGGAAGCACATGGCTTCCCTTTTTGAATCTGGAGCGGGAAACGAGACTCGAACTCGCGACCTCAACCTTGGCAAGGTTGCGCTCTACCAACTGAGCTATTCCCGCATTTCGCCCGAGACCTGCTGGCCTCGAACCCGGTGCGTACCGGTTTGTTTGTTGGAGCGGGTAACGAGGCTCGAACTCGTGACCTCGACCTTGGCAAGGTCGCGCTCTACCAACTGAGCTACACCCGCATGGTGTTTGGAGGCGCGATCCAGAGTCGAACTGGACTAACCGGATTTGCAATCCGGGGCATAACCGCTTTGCTATCGCGCCTTGGAACTTTGCAGTCAGAGCCTTTTGGTGAGCCTCTGACTAAAAAAGGAAGCCGAAGGCTTCCTTTGACATCAAATTTTGGAGCGGGAAACGAGACTCGAACTCGCGACCTCAACCTTGGCAAGGTTGCGCTCTACCAACTGAGCTATTCCCGCAGGGAATGAATCTCACAAAGCAGTATTTTGACTGGGCATTTCATTTGAAATGATTGCCTGCAAAACTTACTCTGCTCGAATCAAGACAAAGATTGTATGCTGAATTTGACCGGCTTTGCAAGCAAAGTGAAAATTTTTCACCCGGTCAAATTCGCATGGCCCATGCGCTCAGTGGGTGGCCGCAGGCGTCACCACCACCTCGGCCGGCTTGGCCGCGACGGCGGGCTCTTCCTCAGGCAGAGCAAGAGGTGCGGACTCCAGCGCCACTTCCAGCACCCGGTCTATCCAGCGCACCGGCACGATCTCGAGTTGATCCTTGACGTTGGCCGGGATGTCCTGCAGGTCCTTGACATTGTCCTCGGGGATCATCACGGTCTTGATGCCGCCCCGATGCGCTGCCAAGAGCTTTTCCTTCAGGCCGCCGATGGCCGTAACCTCGCCGCGCAAAGTGATCTCGCCGGTCATGGCCACATCGGCACGCACGGGGATGCCCGTCAGCGCCGAGACAAAGGCCGTGGTCATGGCCGCACCCGCGCTGGGGCCGTCCTTGGGCGTGGCGCCATCGGGCACATGGACGTGCACATCGCGCTTCTCGAACAACTCGTCCTTGATGCCCAGGCGGCGAGCGCGTGAACGCACCACGGTGCGGGCGGCCTCGACGCTCTCCTTCATCACATCGCCCAGCGAGCCGGTGCGGATGATATTGCCCTTGCCCGGCATGGCCGTGGCTTCGATGGTCAGCAGATCGCCGCCCACCTCGGTCCAGGCCAGGCCAACCACCTGGCCAACCTGATTCTTCTTCTCGGCGCGGCCGAAGTCGTACTTGCGCACGCCCAGATAGTCGTTGAGGTTGTCCTCGGTCACGACGGCCTTGCCCACAAAAGTCTTCAGCGCCAGGCTCTTCACCACCTTGCGGCAGATCTTGGAGACTTCGCGTTCCAGCGAGCGCACACCGGCTTCACGCGTGTAGTAGCGGATGATGCCGCGGATAGCGGATTCGGTGACTTCCATCTCCGAGTCCTGCACACCGTTGTTCTTGCTCTGCTTGGGCAGCAGATAGCGCTGGGCGATATTGACCTTCTCGTCCTCGGTATAGCCCGACAGGCGTATCACTTCCATCCGGTCCAGCAGGGCCGGGGGGATGTTCATCGAGTTCGAGGTGGCGATGAACATCACATCGGACAGGTCGAAATCGACCTCGACGTAATGGTCGCCAAAGGTGTGATTCTGCTCAGGGTCCAGCACCTCCAGCAGGGCCGAGGACGGGTCACCGCGGAAGTCCATGCCCAGCTTGTCGATCTCGTCGAGCAGGAAGAGCGGGTTGCGGGTGCCAACCTTGGACAGGCTTTGCAGCACCTTGCCCGGCATGGAGCCGATATAGGTGCGGCGGTGGCCACGGATCTCGGCCTCGTCACGCACGCCACCCAGGGCCATGCGAACGAATTTGCGGCCTGTGGCGCGTGCCACCGACTGGCCCAGCGAAGTCTTGCCAACCCCCGGAGGACCCACCAAGCACAGAATGGGTGCCTTGACCTTGTCGACCCGCGTTTGCACCGCGAGATATTCGAGGATGCGGTCCTTGACCTTTTCCAGACCGTAATGGTCTTCGTTCAGCACGCTTTCGGCGTTAGACAGGTCGTGCTTGATCTTGGTCTTCTTGCTCCAGGGCAGATTGACCAGGGTCTCGATATAGTTGCGCACCACCGTGGCTTCGGCCGACATGGGTGACATCAGCTTGAGCTTCTTCAGCTCGCCATCGGCCTTTTTGCGGGCCTCCTTGGGCATCTTGGCGGCCTGGATTTTCTTGTCCAGTTCCTCCATATCGGCGCCGTCCTCGCCGTCGCCCAACTCCTTCTGGATGGCCTTGACCTGCTCGTTGAGGTAGTACTCGCGCTGGCTCTTCTCCATCTGGCGCTTGACACGGCCACGGATACGCTTTTCCACCTGCAGGATGTCGACCTCGTGCTCCAGCAGGTCGAGCAAGGTCTCCAGGCGCTTGCCCACTTCGGACAGATTCAGCACCGATTGCTTGGCATCCAGCTTGAGCGGCAGATGGGCGGCGATGGTGTCGGCCAGGCGGCCCGCATCGTCGATGCCGGCAATGCTGGTGAGGATCTCGGGCGGGATCTTTTTGTTCAGCTTGACGTACTGATCAAACTGCTGGGTCACCGCGCGGCGCAAGGCCTCGATCTCGGGCTTGGTGTCGGCCTCGGGCGGGATGGGCATCACCTCAGCGACGAAATGCTCCTCGCCGTCGGTAATGGTCTGCGTGGTAGCGCGCTGCAGGCCTTCGACCAGCACCTTGACGGTGCCATCGGGCAGCTTGAGCATTTGCAGAATGCTGGAGACGCAACCCACCTCGAACATATCGTCCGACTTGGGTTCGTCCTTGCCGGCGGCCTTTTGTGCCACCAGCATGATTTGACGACCAGCTTCCATCGCGGCTTCCAGGGCCTTGATGGACTTGGGGCGACCCACAAACAGCGGGATCACCATATGCGGGAACACGACCACATCGCGCAGCGGCAGCAGCGGGAGCGTGATGAGTTCCGCAGGCAAAACGGGATGACCGGACATGAAAACCTCTCTTTCTCAGACCTCAAATGCGGTCTGAGCGGGCAATTGCAAGACGCCGAATTTGCTTTAGCAGCGGCCGATTCAGCCGCTGCTTTTCGGTCAGGGTGATTAAGCGCTGGCCTTCGCCTGTTCGCGGTAAACCAGCAGCGGCTTGGCGTTCTCTTCGATGGTGTGCTCGTCCAGTACGACCTTGTCCACGCCGTCCAGGGCGGGCAGTTCAAACATGGTGTCGATCAGCGAGAGCTCCATGATGGAGCGCAGGCCGCGCGCACCGATCTTGCGGGCCAAAGCCTTCTTGGCGATGGCGGTCAGGGCCGAGGGGCGGATCTCCAACTCCACACCGTCCATGGCAAACAGCTGCTGGTACTGCTTGACCAGAGCGTTCTTGGGTTCGGTGAGGATCTGGATCAGCGCGTCTTCGGTCAATTCACCCAGAGTGGCGACGACGGGCAGGCGGCCCACCAGCTCCGGAATAATGCCGAATTTAATCAGGTCGGCCGGCTCCACCTCGCGGAAGATTTCCGAGATGCGGCGCTCGTCCTTGCTCTTGACCGAGGCACCGAAGCCGATGCCGGTCTTCTCGGAGCGGTTCTGGATCACCTTCTCCAGGCCGTCGAAGGCACCGCCGCAGATGAACAGGATATTGGTCGTATCGATCTGCAGAAAATCCTGGTTAGGGTGCTTGCGGCCGCCTTGTGGGGGCACGGAAGCCATCGTGCCTTCCACCAGCTTCAACAAGGCCTGCTGCACGCCTTCGCCCGACACATCACGGGTGATCGAGGGGTTGTCGGCCTTGCGCGAGATCTTGTCGATCTCGTCGATGTAGACGATGCCGCGCTGGGCCCGCTCGACGTCGTAATTGCAATTCTGCAGCAGCTTCTGGATGATGTTCTCGACGTCCTCACCCACATAACCGGCTTCGGTCAAGGTGGTGGCATCGGCGATCACAAAAGGCACGTTGAGCAGGCGGGCCAGGGTCTGGGCCAGCAAGGTCTTGCCCGAGCCGGTCGGGCCGATCAGCAAGATATTGCTCTTGGCCAGCTCCACCGTGTCCTTGGTGCTGGCCATATGGCGCAGACGCTTGTAGTGGTTGTAGACCGCCACCGACAGGGTGCGCTTGGCCACATCCTGCCCGATCACGTATTGATCAAGGCTGGCCTTGATCTCGCTGGGCACGGGCAGGTCCGACTTGCTGGCGCGGGCGGCCGGGGTCTCGGCCGGCACTTCGTCGCGCACGATGTCGTTGCACAGCTCGATGCATTCATCGCAGATGAACACCGACGGGCCAGCAATCAACTTCTTCACCTCATGCTGGCTCTTGCCACAGAAGGAGCAGTAGAGGACTTTTTCGCTGGAGTTGCCTTTTTTCTCGGCCATGGATCTGCTTGTCTTTCAGGCGTTAGTGCCTGCTGGAATGATAGTTCAAACGCGGACAGGGCCTTTGTCCGGAAAAGGCCCTGCTTACGCTGGCTGTTGGATGTGGGAAAGCCGTTGACGCTGAGCTATCAAGGCCGCTTCTCGAGCACACCATCGATCAGACCATAGCTCTGCGCCTCCGCCGCGGACATGTAGTAGTCGCGCTCGGTGTCGTTCTGGATCTTCTCCAGGCTCTGGCCCGAACGCTCGGCCAGGATACGGTTGAGCTGCTCGCGAGTCTTCAGGATCTCGCGGGCATGGATCTCGATGTCGGTGGCCTGGCCCTGGGTGCCGCCCAGGGGCTGGTGAATCATCACCTTGGCATTGGGCAGGGCGAAGCGCTTGCCCTTCTCGCCCGCAGCCAGCAAGAAGGCGCCCATGCTGGCGGCCATGCCCATGCACAGGGTCGAGACCTGGGGCTTGATGAACTGCATGGTGTCGTAGATGGACATGCCGGCCGAGACGCTGCCGCCGGGCGAGTTGATGTAGAGGGAGATGTCCTTGTCGGGGTTCTCGCTCTCCAGGAACAGCAGCTGGGCCACGACCAGATTGGCCACGGCGTCATTGACCGGGCCGACCAAGAAGATGATGCGCTCACGCAGCAGGCGGCTGTAGATGTCGTAGGCGCGCTCGCCGCGGCCCGATTGTTCGATGACGATGGGCACCATGCCCAGATTGTTGATTTCCAGCGCGCTCATGAAGATCCTTTGCAAGACAGCTTGGTGATACAGAGTTTGGGGCTGATTATGTCGCCACAAGAGCGGCGGCCAAGACAGGCCAAAAATGCAAAAAGCGCCGCCCTTGCGGAACGGCGCTCTCCGGCTGAAACGCGGGTGCGAATCAGTTGGCTTGCTGAGCCATCAGTTCGTCGAAAGGCAGGGCCTTGTCGCTGATCTTGGCCTTGGCCAGCACGAAGTCGGTCACATTGTTTTCAACCACAACGGCTTCCACTTCGGCCAGGCGATTGCGGTCGCTCAGGTACCAGCGCACCACTTCGGCGGGCTTCTCGTAGCTCTGTGCCAGCTCTTCGATATGGGCTTGCAGCTGCTCGGGCTTGGCCTGCAGATTGTTCGAACGCACCAGCTCGCCCACCACCAGGCCCAGGCGCACGCGGCGCTCGGCTTGGGGGCGGAAGATTTCCTCGGGGATGGGCGCCTTGTCGGCATCTTTCACGCCGCGCTTCTTCAGGTCTTCGCGGGCGGCGGCCACCATGCGCTCGGTCTCGCCGGCGATCAGGGCATTGGGCACGTCGAGTTCGGCGGCGGCCACCAGAGCGTCCATCACGGCGCCCTTGTTGCGAGCCAGCACGCGGAACTTGACTTCGCGCTCCAGGTTCTTCTTGATGTCGGCGCGCAGGCCTTCGACGCTGGCGTCGGCGATGCCCAGGGACTTGGCAAACGCCTCGTTCACTTCGGGCAGGTGCTGGGTTTCGATCTTCTTGACCGTCACCAGGAAGTCGGCTTCCTTGCCGGCCACGTCCTTGCCATGGTAGTCCTCGGGGAAGGCCAGGGGGAAGGTCTTGGAGTCGCCCGCCTTCATGCCGCGCACGGCCTTCTCAAAGGCTTCCAGCATCTGGCCTTCGCCGATGATGAATTGGAAACCCTCGGCCTTGCCGCCGGCGAAGGGCTCGCCGTCCAGCTTGCCTTCGAAGTCGATGCTGACGCGATCACCCTCGCCCGCCACATCGGCGGCAGCGCGCTGAGCGAAGCTGCGGCGCTGCTTGCGTAGGATGTCGACGGTCTTGTCGATCGCTTCCTCGGTCACCTCGCTGACGACGCGCTCGACGTCCGCAGCGGCCAGGTCACCGATCTTGACTTCGGGATAGACCTCGAAGGTGGCGTCGAAAGCCATCTGGCCTTCGGGCGACTCGTCCTTCTGGGCGATCTTGGGAGCACCGGCGACGCGCAGCTGCGCTTCGTTGGCGGCGGCCGAGAAGGCCTCGCCCAGCTTGTCGTTCATGACTTCGTACTGGACGGAGTAGCCGTAACGCTGGGTGACCACGCTCATCGGCACCTTGCCGGGGCGGAAGCCATCGGCCTTGACGGTGCGGGCGAGCTTCTTCAGACGAAGTTCCACTTCGCTGTTGATGTCAGCAGCCGCCAGCGTGAGCGTGATGCGGCGTTCGAGCTTTTCGAGGGTTTCGACGGTGACAGCCATAGTTGACTCAATACAAAGTTATCTGGTGCGCGGGGCCGGACTCGAACCGGCACGCCGGTGAAGGCGTCAGGACCTAAACCTGGTGCGTCTACCAATTTCGCCACCCGCGCTAGAGGATTTCAGACTCGCTTGACGTTGGGCACCATGAGTTTGCGAGGCAAAAGCTCAAGCAAACCCGGTGACCGACCGCTCAGCAAGACTGCGGCAATTCGGCAAACCGTGGATTGTAGCCATTTGCGAGAGCGATTTTCGCGACCCAGGAAAACCCGGAGCAGGAAATGCACTCGACAGGCCTGAATCCAGGCCCGGCGTGCCGAGAAAAAACAGGGGAAGTGCTGCTGGGCGCGGCCCTCAATCCGGCCTCTTGATGCGGAACCAGGCGGCATACATGGCCGGCAGCGCCAGCAGCGTCAGCGCGGTGGCCACGATCAGGCCGCCCATGATGGCCACGGCCATCGGCCCCCAGAACACGCTGCGCGACAAGGGCACCATGGCCAGCACCGCGGCAGCGGCCGTCAGCACGATGGGGCGGAAGCGCCGCACGGCCGACTCCACCACCGCCTGCCAGTCCGGCACGCCCTTGGCCCTGTCCTGCTCGATCTGGTCGATCAGGATCACCGAATTACGCATGATCATGCCCATCAAGGCGATCACGCCCAGCAGGGCCACAAAGCCAAAAGGCTTGCCCGAGATCAGCAAAGCACCCGCCACGCCGGCGATGCCCAGCGGCCCGGTCAGGAAGACCAGCATGGAGCGCGAGAAGCTCTGCAACTGCAGCATCAGCAGGGTGAAGGTGATGAAGAGCATGATGGGCACGCCGGCGGCGATCGAGCCCTGGCCCTTGCTGCTCTCCTCCACCGCGCCAGCCACCGAGATGGTGTAGCCCGGCGGCATCTTGGCCTGCAAGGCCTGCATCTGCGGCCAGACCTCGGCGGTCACCGTGGCCCCTTGCAGGCCCTCGCTCACATCGCCCTGCACCGTCACCGCGTAATTGCGCCCCTCGCGCCACAGCACGCCGGGCTCCCAGGCAAAGCCCACTTTGGCGATCTGGGTCAGCGGAATGGCACGACCGCTGGCCGTGGCCACATAGGAGTTGCCGATATCGGTGATGGCATTGCGCTCGTCCAGGGGCTGGCGCAAGACGATGTCGATCAGCTTGTCGCCCTCGCGGTACTGACCGATGGTATTGCCCGACAGCAGGGTGCGCGAGGTCTGCGCCAGGGCCTGGCTGCTGACACCCAGGGCGCGCGCCTTGTCCTGGTCGATCTCCAGCTTCAAGACCTTGATGGACTCGTTCCAGTTGTCATTGACCCCGCGCATATGGGGGTTGGCCGCCAGGATGGCCTTGGCCTGGTCGCCCCAGCGCCGCACCTCCTCCACATTCTCACCCGCCACCCGGAACTGCACCGGGTACTGCACCGGCGGGCCATTGGGCAGCAGCTTGATGCGGGTGCGCACCTCGGGGAACTCCGCCGCCATCAGGGCCGGCAGGCGCTTGCGCAAGGCCTCGCGCTCATGCAGATCCTTGGGCAGCACGATGGCCTGGCTGACGCTGGGCTGGGGGAAGACCACGTCCAGCGGCAGATAGAAGCGCGGCACGCCCGAACCTATCCAGGTGCTGACCGTGGCCACGCCCTGCTCCTGCATCATGCGGGCCTCGAAACGCTTGGCCACGGCCTGGCTTTGCTGGATGGTGGAGCCCTCGGGCAGCCACAGATCGACCAGGATCTCCGGCCGGCTGGAGTCGGGGAAGAACTGCTGCTGCACCCGGCCCATGCCGCCCAAACCGAGCGCAAACACCAGCAGCGTCATGCCTATCGTCTTCCAGCGATTGAGCACGCACCAACGCACCAGGTCGCGGAAGCGGTTGTAGAAGGGAGTGTCAAACAGCTCATGCGCTTCGCCGCCCTCGTTGGAGCGATGGGTCTTGAGCAGCAAGGCGCCCAGATAGGGCACGAAGTAGACCGACACCAGCCAACTGATCACCAGCGCCGCGGCCGTCACCGCGAAGATGGCGAAGGTGTATTCACCGGTGCTGGACTTGGCCATGCCTATGGGCAGAAAGCCCACGGCGGTGATCAAGGTGCCGGTCAGCATGGGCATGGCCGTGGCGTCGTAGGCGAAGGTGGCGGCGGTCATCTTGTCGTAGCCCTCCTCCAGCTTGCGCACCATCATCTCCACCGCAATGATGGCGTCGTCCACCAACAGACCCAGGGCGATGATGAGCGAGCCCAGCGAGATCTTGTGCAGGCCCACGCCCCAGTAAAACATGGTCACAAACGTAATCGCCAGCACCAGCGGGATGGTGATGGCCACGACCAGGCCAGGCCAGATGTCGACCCGCAAGGGCTTGGTGTGCAGGCCCAGGGAGATGAAACTGACGGCCAGCACGATCACCACCGCCTCGATCAAGACCTTGACGAACTCATTCACCGAGCGGGTCACCGCCTGGGGCTGGTCCTGGATCTGCTCCAGCTCGATGCCGGCGGGCAGGTTTTTACGGATATCGACGACCGCCCCCTGCAAGGCCTTGCCCATGGCGACGATGTCGCCGCCCTTGGCCATGGAGATGCCCAGGGCGATCACATCCTTGCCCTGGTGGCGCACCATCACAGCGGGCGGGTCCACATAGTCGCGCTTGATCTCGGCAATATCCCCCAGGCGCAGCGAGCTGGCCTGGCCGCTGGCCGGGTTGAGCGCGCGGATCGGAAAGTCCTTGAGCGCCTGCACCGAATTGAACTGGCCCTGCACCCGCACCTGCAGATTGCCGCCGCCCGCATTCAAAACCCCGGCGCTCTCCACCGCGTTCTGTGCACCCAACTGGGCGATCACCTGGTTGACGTCCAGACCCAGATTGGCCAGGCGCTTTTGCGAGATCTCGACAAAGACCTTCTCGGGCTGCACGCCAAAGGACTCCACCTTGGCGACGTCGCGCACCTTCAGCAGGGCCGAACGCACCCGCTCCGACTGCTCGCGCAGTTCCTCGCGCGAGAAGCCGTCGGCCGAGAGCGCGAAGATGGAGCCATAGACATCGCCGAACTGATCGTTGAAGACCGGCCCGATCACGCCTTGCGGCAAGGTGCGCGCCATATCGCCCACCCGTTTGCGCACCTGGTACCAGACCTCGCTGACCTCCTTGGCCGGCGTGTTTTCCTTCAGCATGAAAATGGTCAGGGACTCACCCGGCTTGGTGTAGCTGCGCACGCGGTCGGAGTAAGGCACCTCCTGCAAGGTCTTCTCGATCTTGTCCGTCACCTGCTCGGCCACCTGCTGGGCCGTGGCGCCGGGCCAGAAGGCCTGCACCACCATCAGGCGGAAGGTGAAGGGTGGGTCCTCGTCCTGGCCGAGCTGGAAGTAGGCCGCAAAGCCCATCAGCATCAGCACCACCATCAGGTAACGCGTCAGCGCCGGGTGCTCCAGCGCCCAGCGTGAGATATTGAAATTGCGAGGGCCGCCGCTGCCCGAACTCACCGAGGCTTGATCTTGATGACTCATCAAAACTCCCGCCTCAACGCGCGGCCGAGGCCGGCTGCGTCGCCAAAGCCGGCGACTGGTAGCGCTGCACCTTCTGGCCCGCCTTGAGCACATGCACGCCGGCCACCACCACCTCCTGGCCCGCTTGCAGGCCCGCGGCAATCACCACCTCATTGCCCTCCGCCCCGGCGATCTTCACCGGCTGCGCCTTCAGGCTCATGCTGGCCGGGTCCAGCAGCCAGACCGAGCTCTTGCCCTGCTCCTGCAACAAGGCCGTCAGCGGCAGCTTGATGACTTGCTCGGTGCGCGGTGGCTGCAGGCTGACGACGGCCGTCTGGCCCAGGCGGGTCTCAACCCGTCCCACATCGGCCTTGATCAAAAAGGTGCGGGTCACCGGGTCGGCCGCGGCTGAGACCTCGCGCAAGACCGCATCGCTGGTCGACTGGCCAGGCCCCCAGAGCTTGAACTTCAGGGCGCCGGGCCGGCTGGCCACCTGGCGGAACATGGCAACCTGATCTTCGGGCACCGAGAACAGCACATCGCGTGGCCCGTCCTGGGCAATGCGCAGCACTGGCGTGCCGGCCGCCACCACCATGCCGGGCTCGGCATCCACGCCGGTCACCACGCCCGCCACATCGGCAATCAGCTGGGCGTAGCCGGTCTGATTGTCCTGGGCGCTGCCCTGGGCCTTGGCCTGGTCGAGCTGCGATTGCGCGGCCTTGAAGACCGAGCTGCGCCGCTCCAACTCGGCCGCGCTGATGAAGCCCTGCTTCTCCAGATCGATATAACGCTTGTAATCAGCGGCAGCCTGATCGCGATTGGTACGCGCGGCCGACACCGCCGCATCGGCCGCCGTGCGCGCCAGCAGCAGGTCTTGCGGATCCAGCTGAGCCAGCAGCTGGCCGGGCTTGACCACATCGCCCAAATTCACCTTGCGCGCCAAGATCTTGCCCCCCACCCGGAAGGACAGGCGCGATTCGCTGCGGGCGCGGATCTCGGCAGCGTACTCATAGCTCATGCCCGCGGAGTCCGCCTGCAAGACCAGGGTGCGCACGGCGCGTTCGGGTTCAGGGAGGCTGTCCGGCTTGCCGCAAGCGCTCAATAGCGCCAGCAATAAAAGCATAGGAGTCAGCAGCAAGGCCTTTGGAGACTGAAGGGGCATGGACAACCTCAAGTTTTGCGTTCCCAACCCCCGCGCAAGCCGCCATCCAGGGCCTCGCAGCGGGGCAAAAACGTTATTGACTAATGGGTCAGTAATGTATGCAAGGGCCCAAGCGCTGTCAAACAGCACGGCCCCCAGCTTGCGCAAAAAGCTGCAAGCGCGCCGGCGCGTAGAAAGGCGCGTGAAATTGCCCCGCACAATCTCGCTTGTGAGCATAGAACACTACGAAAACTTCCCCGTCGCCTCCTGGCTGTGCCCCAAGCCCCTGCGCCCGGCCATTGCGGCCCTCTACCATTTCGCCCGCACGGCCGATGACCTGGCCGATGAGGGCGAGGCCAGCCCCGCCCAACGCAAGCAAGACCTGCAGGCTTACCGCGCCGACCTGCACGCCACGGCCCGGGGCCAAACACCCTCGCCGCGCTGGGCCGCCCAGGTCTTCACGCCGCTAGGCCCCGTGCTGCAGCAGCATCGGCTGCCCCTGCCCCTGCTTGAACAGCTGCTGGACGCCTTCGAGCAAGACCTGCACCAACACAGCTATCGCGATCGCGCCGAACTGCTGGCCTATTGCAGCCGCTCGGCCAATCCGGTGGGGCGGCTGCTGCTGCATCTCTACGGCGTGAGCGAGGCCAGCGCCCTGCGCCGCTCCGATGCCATCTGCAGCAGCCTGCAGCTGATCAATTTTTGGCAGGACTTCACACGCGATGGCCCGAACGGCCGGGTCTACGCGCCGCAGAGCGATCTGCAGCACCATGGCCTCGACACACAAGCCCTGTTGAACTGCCAGGACAGCCCGGCGGCACGCGCCCTGATCCGCGATTTATGCGACTGGGCCGAACAGCTGATGCTTGAGGGCGCGCCCCTGGTGCATCAAATCCCGGGCCGGGCCGGCTGGGAACTGCGGCTGGTGATCCAAGGCGGCCTGCGAATTCTTGAGAGAATCCGGCTGATGCAATATGCCAGCCTCGTCCAACGCCCCAAGATCGGTGTGCTGGACGGCCCCACCTTGCTGCTGCGCGCTGCGCTCATGCGCCCAAGCCAAGTCCCAACAAAGGAAACCCCGTGAGTCCCGAGCAGTATGTGCAGGACAAGGCCGCCAAGAGCGGCTCCAGCTTCTACTACGCCTTCTCCTTTCTGCCACCGCCACGGCGGGCGGCCATCACGGCTTTTTATGCCTTCTGCCGCGAGGTCGATGATGTGGTGGACGAGACCCTGGACGCCAGCGTGGCCGCTACCAAGCTGGCCTGGTGGCGCAAGGAGGCCGCCCAGGCCTTCGCCGGCCAGCCCCAGCACCCGGTGATGCGAGCCTTGCTGCCGCATTGCGCGGCCTTTGATATCCGCCTGGATCATCTCAACGCCGTCATCGACGGCTGCCAGATGGATCTGGAACAAACCCGTTACCTCGACTACCCCGGCCTGCAACGCTACTGCCATCTGGTGGCCGGTGTGGTGGGCGAGGTGGCCTCGGGCATCTTCGGCCGCAGCCAGGCCCAGACCATTGCCTACGCCCACAAGCTGGGCCAGGCCATGCAGCTGACCAATATCATCCGCGACGTGGGCGACGACGCCCGCCGCGGCCGCATCTATCTGCCCATCTCCGAGCTGCAGCAGTTCGACGTCAAGGCGCACGAGATCTTGCTGCGCAGCAAGCCCTGGGGCTATAGCGAACGTTTCAGCGCCTTGATGAAGTTCCAGACGCAGCGCGCCCACCAACTCTATGACGAGGCCTTCGCCCTCTTGCCCGAGGCCGACCGCAAGGCGCAAAAGCCCGGCCTGATGATGGCCAATA
The DNA here is from genome assembly GCF_014204525.1 of Roseateles oligotrophus. Taxonomy (GTDB): domain Bacteria; phylum Pseudomonadota; class Gammaproteobacteria; order Burkholderiales; family Burkholderiaceae_C; genus Paucibacter_A; species Paucibacter_A oligotrophus_A. Next base: position 28,906 of record NZ_JACHLP010000004.1, on the reverse strand, counting down.
TCTACCGCGCCCTGCTGCGCGAGATCGAGCTGGAGGGCTTCCGCGTGCTGGAACAGCGCATCTCGCTGACCCCGCTGCGCAAGGTCTGGATCGCCATGCGCACCAACTGGACGGGGCGTTGATCCCGCCGACTCGGCTGGCCGTCATCGGCGGTGGCTGGGCCGGCATCGCGGCGGCCGTCAGCGCCTGCCAGCAAGGCGCCCAGGTCACGCTGATCGAAATGGCCGGGCAACTGGGTGGCCGCGCCCGCAGCCTGGCCACCGGTGAGACCCCGCCCTTTGCCCAGCTGGACAACGGCCAGCACATCCTGATCGGCGCCTACAGCCAGAGCCTGGCCCTGATGCAAGCCCTGGGCGTGGATCTGGGCCAGGCTTTTTTGCGCACGCCGCTGCGCCTGCGCTACCCCCGCCACGAGGGCCTGCAGCTGCCCGCCGGCGCGCCGCTAACGAGCTTTGCGCGCGGCGTGCTGGCCTATCGCAATTGGCCCCTGCTGGCCCGCCTGCGCCTGCTGGCGGCCGCCGGCGGCTGGCTGCTGCGCGGCTTCCATTGCCCGCCCACCTGGACCGTGCAAGGCCTGACGGCCGGCCTGCCGGAATGCGTCCGGCAAGACCTGATCGAACCCCTGTGCGTGGCCGCCCTCAACACCCCGGCGGCCCAGGCCAGCGCCCAGACTTTTCTGCGCGTGCTGCACGACGCCTTGTTCAGCGGCCCCGGCAGCGCCGATCTGCTGCTGCCCCGGCTACCGCTCAGCGAGCTTTTGGCCACACCGGCGCAAAACTGGCTGCAAGCGCGCAAGACCGATGTGCGCCTGAGCCAGCGGGTGCAGCAGCTGAGCCGCAGCGGCAGCGGCTGGCTTGTTGATAAGGAATACTTCGATCAGCTGATCCTGGCCTGCAGCGCGGTCGAGGCGGCCCGGCTGTGCGCCGACATCCAGCCCGCCTGGGCGGCCCAGGCGGCGCAATTGCGCTACGAGCCCATCATCACCGTCTATCTGCACAGCCCCGGCAGCACATTGCCCGCGCCCATGCTGGCCTTGCAGGAGGGGCCGCTTGCCCCCGCGCAGTTCGCCTTCGATCTGGGCCAGCTCGGCCAGCAGGGCGAGCGCAGCGGCGCCTTTGCCTTCGTCATCAGCGGCGCGGCCGCCTGGGTGGACAAAGGCCTGGCCGCCACCGGCGAACAGGTCTTGGCCCAGGCCCTGCGGGAGTTGGACTGGGCCAGCCCGCCCCGCATCCAGCGCGTGCTGGCCGAAAAGCGCGCCACCTTTGCCTGCACACCCGGCCTGCAGCGCCCGCCACGCGAGATCGCCCCCGGCCTGCAGGCCGCCGGCGACTATGTGCAAGGCCCCTACCCCGCCACGCTGGAAGGCGCGGTGCGGGCCGGCATGGCCGCCGCCCGCCAAGCCCTCAAAAAGCCCGGCTGAAGGGCGCGGCCAGGGGTTCGCCGATGAACACGCCCTGGCCCGGCCACAAGACGCTATGCCAATATGCCTCCAGGGCCGACACGCCCTGCAGATAGGCCAGCAGCAGGAACTGCGGATGCGGGAACTTCTGCCGGTGGTTGCAGGGCTCGCTGACCGTGCCATAACTGGCCGTGGCACCGGCCTCCAGCCAGTCCAGCGCGCTCATCTGCACATTGCCCTTGTCCAGACGCCGCTCCAACTGCCCGCCGAAAGAAGTCAGGTGGTCGGCCAGGGCGCCGGGCAGCCACTCCACCTGCTCCAGGCCGGGCACGTTGAGCTGGCCGGTTTGATAGATCAAGGTGCGCGTCAAACCGGGCAGGGCCTGCTGCGCCAGGGGCTGCACATTGACGCCGGGCAAGCGGCCGGCCGGCGGGAACAGGCTGGCGCGCACATTGCGGGCCGTGTCGCTGGTGCTGACGAAATAGGCATTGGCCGGGCTGAAGCCCGGCAGGCTGTGATCGGCGGCAATGCCACGCTCGATCAAGGCCTTGCCGCTGTCCACGCTGCGCGCGGCCAGCAACATGGCCGGCCGCAGGCCCAGATCGCTGAAAGGCTGGGCGCCAAAATAATTGAAGTAGGGCGAGGGCTGCGAGGGCGCGCAGCTGTTTTTGCAGATGTCTGGCTGGAAGCCCAGGGCCAGCGCGCTGGTGATGGAATTGCAAGCCACGGCATAGGGCTGGGTCCAGGCCAGGGCCAGGGCCTGCACCTCGGGGCCCAGCTCGGCCTTGATCTGCGCCTGCAAGGCCTCGAACTCGGCCACATCCAGGGTCGCGCGCAGCGGCAAGCTCACCCGCAGGATATGGGCCTCGGGGATGTTGCGGCGCGCGGCGTAGTACTCACCCACCGCCACCGAATAAGGGTCGGCACTGTTGATCACCAGGCCCAGTTGTGCCGCAGTGATACGGCCTTGCAAGCGGGCGAAGCGCTGCCAGGCCGGCGCCGGCACAGGCGGGGCGCTGGCGCTTGGCGCCACGGGCGCGCTGGCAGCCTGAGCCCATGCGGCCGACCCCGCGGCCAGAGACAAAACAAGCACCAGCCAGAGAGCAAACAGGCGGCCCAGAATCAAGCCCGAAGCCCGGTATTGATGGCCGAGAACGGCCGGTGTTGCTCCGAGGAAACCATATCGAGGCGCGGATGCGGTTTTCGCAATACAAAACAAATCAAACTCCCGCACAATGTCTGCATGAAAAGCAAAGAGGATAAGGCGCCAGCCATCCAGGTGCTGGAACGCATGTTTTCGCTCTTGGATGTGTTGGCCAGTCATCAAGATCCGGTGTCCCTGAAGGAGATCAGCGCCAGCACGGGCCTGCACCCTTCCACCGCGCACCGCATTCTCAACGACCTGGCCATAGGCCGCTTTGTCGACCGGCCCGAAGCCGGCAGCTACCGCCTGGGCATGCGCATGCTGGAGCTGGGCAATCTGGTCAAGGCGCGCCTGGACGTGCGTGATGCCGCCATAGGCCCGATGCGCGAGCTGCACAAATTCACCCACCAGCCGGTCAATCTCTCGGTGCGCCAGGGCGATGAGATCGTCTACATCGAGCGCACTTACAGCGAACGCTCGGGCATGCAGGTGGTGCGCGCCGTGGGTGGCCGCGCCCCCCTGCACCTGACCTCGGTGGGCAAGCTCTTTCTGGCCAGCGACGACCCCTTGCGCGTGCGCAGCTATGCCACCCGCACCGGCCTGGCCGGCCACACCCGCAACAGCCTGACCGATATCGTTGCCCTGGAGCGCGAGATGGCCCTGGTGCGCCAGCGCGGCGTGGCGCGCGATGACGAGGAGCTGGAACTGGGCGTGCGCTGCATGGCCGCCGGCATCTACGACGATCAGGCCAAGCTGATCGCCGGCCTGTCCATCTCGGCCCCGGCCGATCGCCTGGAAGAGTCCTGGCTGGCGCGCCTGAAGGAAACAGCGGCGCAGATCTCGGCCGAGCTGGGTTACCGCGGCGGCTGAGTTCGAGCGCTGCAAGCGGCATAAAAAAACGCGCTTGATGAGCGCGTTTTTTTATTGAGTCAACGTGATCAGCCATTGGTCTTGAGCTTGGGATGATTCAGCTCGGCCGGATTGCTGATGATCCACTTGCGCACCCGCTCGGCGTCACCGAGACGCGAGTATTTGCCAGTGGAGTCCAGGAACACCATGATCAGCTTGCGGCCCGCCATGCGCGCCTGCATCACCAGGCAACGACCCGCCTCGTTGATGAAGCCGGTTTTTTGCAGGCCGATATCCCAGCCCGGGTTGTTCAGCAAGCCATTGGTGCTGTGGAAGGCGACCTGGCGGCGACCCAGGGCGACCTGGTACTCACGCGAAGTGGACAGCTCACGCAGCAGGGGCACTTCATGCGCCACCTTGACCAGGGCGGCCAAATCCTTGGCGCTGGACTGGTTGCGGCTGGACAGGCCGGTGGGCTCGACGTAGAAGGTATCCGTCATGCCCAGGGACTGGGCTTTCTGGTTCATCGCGGCCACAAAGGCCGGCAAGCCGCCGGGATAGTTGCGACCCATGGCGTTGGCGGCGCGGTTCTCGGACGACATCAGGGCCAGATGCATCATCTCGCCACGGGTCAGCGTCGTGCCAACGACCAGGCGCGAACGGGTGCCCTTCTCGGAATCGATGTCCTCGTCCGTGATGCTCAGCTTCTCGTCCATGGACTGGCCGGCGTCCACCACCACCAGGGCCGTCATCAGCTTGGTGATGGAGGCAATGGGCAGGACGGCCGAGGGATTCTTGGAGAACAAGACCTCATTGGTTTCCTGGTCCATGACCAGGGCCACGCTGGACTTCAGATCCAGCGGATCTTCGACCGCGTGCAAGCCGTAGAGCTGGCCATAAGTGGGCTTGGCCGCCACCACCGTCGCCGCTGCGGCAACCGCGGCCACCTTGCGAACGCTGCGCGAAGACTTGGTGGCCGCCACATTCTGCTTGCCCGCACGGGCTTTTTTGACCGGTGCTTTCTGGGCGCTTTTCTGGACGCTTTGTTTGGCAGAGCTTGCCTTGGCCCGTGTGTTTGACGCGGCCTGCGCAGGCAGGGCCAAGCCTGTCGCCACCAAAGCGGCGCACAGCAAGGTGCGTGACAACATTGATTTAATCATCTTCAATCCGGTCCCAAGGTCTGGCGCTTAGTTTAGGGGATAGGAAAAACACAGGCAAGATCAAAAGCTTAGGCCCCGCTTTTAAAGCGGAGCTTCGTATCAAGCAGGACGTAGAAACCCTAGCCCGGCAAACTTCAACGCGCATTTTTGCCATTTCGCCTACACAGGCTCCGCAAGCCTGGACCGGGACAAGGCCTGCTCAACCCTGGGCCGCGACTCGCTCGGTCTTGCTATGCAGCTTGTTGAGCGCGCTCAGATAAGCCTTGGCCGAGGCCACGACGATGTCGGGATCGGCCCCCACGCCATTGACCACACGCCCCGCATGCTGCAGGCGAACCGTCACTTCGCCCTGCGATTCTGTGCTGCCGCTGGTGATGGCATTGACCGAATAGAGCAGCATCTCGGCGCCACTTTGGGCGGCCGACTCGATCGCCCGCAGCACCGCGTCCACCGGGCCATTGCCCTCGCTATGCGTGCTGTGCTCCACCTCACCGGCGGCAAACACCACATGGGCCTGCGGACGCTCGCCCATTTCGGAGCGCTGGGCCAGGGCCACCAGGCGGAAATGCTCATGCTCGGCGGTGACGGACTCGTCCATCACCAGGGCGATGATGTCTTCGTCAAAGATCTCGTTCTTGCGGTCAGCCAGATCCTTGAAGCGGACGAAGGCGGCGTTGACCTCGGCCTCGGATTCCAGCGTGATGCCCAGCTCTTGCAGGCGCTGCTTGAAGGCATTGCGGCCGCTCAGCTTGCCCAGCACGATCTTGTTGGCGCTCCAGCCCACGTCTTCGGCGCGCATGATCTCGTAGGTGTCGCGCGCCTTCAGCACGCCGTCCTGATGGATGCCGGAGGCATGGGCGAAGGCGTTAGCCCCCACCACGGCCTTATTGGGCTGGATCACGAAGCCGGTGGTCTGTGACACCAGCTTGGAGGCGGCGACGATCTGCTTGGCGTCGATATTGATGTCCAGGCCGAAGTAGTCGCGGCGCGTCTTGATCGCCATCACCACCTCTTCCAGCGAGCAGTTGCCGGCCCGCTCGCCCAGGCCGTTGATGGTGCACTCGACCTGGCGCGCACCGCCGATCTGCACCCCGGCCAGGGAGTTGGCCACGGCCATGCCCAGATCGTTGTGGCAGTGCACCGACCAGATGGCCTGGTCGGAATTGGGCACGCGCTCGCGCAAGCTCTTGATGAAGTTGCCGTAAAGCTCGGGAATGGCATAGCCCACGGTGTCGGGGATGTTGATGGTGCGCGCACCTTCCTTGATCACCGCCTCCACCACCCGAGCCAGGAACTCGGGGTCGGAGCGATAGCCATCCTCGGGCGAGAACTCGATGTCATCGCTCAGATTGCGGGCGAAGCGCACGGCCTGGATGGCCTGCTCCAGCACCTGCTCGCGCGTCATGCGCAGCTTCTTCTCCATATGCAGCTCGCTGGTGGCGATGAAGGTGTGGATGCGCGAACGGGCCGCGCCCTTCAAGGCCTCGGCGGCGCGGGCGATATCGCGGTCGTTGGCGCGCGCCAGCGAGCAGACGGTGCTGTCGCGGATCGCATCGGCAATCGCTTTGACCGCCTCGAAGTCGCCATTGCTGGAGGCCGCAAAGCCGGCCTCGATCACATCGACCTTGAGCCGCTCCAGCTGGCGCGCGATGCGCAGCTTCTCGTCCTTGGTCATGGAGGCGCCGGGGCTTTGTTCGCCGTCGCGCAAGGTGGTGTCGAAAATAATCAGTTGCTGGCTCATGGGGAGGGGCTTTCCTTGAAATCTTGACGAGGGCTGGCTTGGCTAATGCTTCAGATCGACGCCACCGGCTCGGAGCGCTGGGGCAGACGGCCCTGCCGGGCGGCACGGTTCAGGCCGGAGACGATGGCCTTGAGCGAGGCATTGACGATGTTCGCATCGATGCCGACGCCGAACAGGGTCTGGCTCTCGGCGATGCGCAGCTCCAGATAGGCCACGGCCCGCGCATTGGCCCCGCTGCCGATGGCATGCTCGTGATAGTCCAGCACCCGCAGGCCGACGGGCAGCTGGCGGTTCAGGCCGTCGACAAAAGCGTCGATGGGGCCACTGCCCTGGCCTTGCAGGTCCAGGCGGCTCTGGCCGATCAGGGCCTGGGCCCGCAGAGCCACCTGGCCTGCGGCGGCGTCCGTCAGCACGGTCTGCTGCAGGCTGGCGGCGGCCTCAGCCTCGGCCAGACCGTACTCGCCTTCGAAAATGCGCCACAGGTCGGCGGCCGACAATTCCTTGCCCGCATCGTCCATCACCGCCTGCACGACCTGGCTGAACTCGATCTGCAGGCGACGCGGCAGCTCCACCCCGTACTCGGCCTCCAGCAGATAGGCAATGCCGCCCTTGCCCGACTGACTGTTGACGCGTATCACCGCGTCATAGCTGCGGCCCAGGTCCTTGGGGTCGATGGGCAGATAGGGCATGTCCCAGATCTCGCCCTCCTTGCGGGCGGCAAAAGCCTTTTTGATCGCATCCTGGTGCGAGCCCGAGAAGGAGGTGTAGACCAAATCGCCCACATAGGGGTGGCGCGGATGCACGGTCAGCTGATTGCAATGCTCGACGCAGCGGCGCACCTCGTCGATGTCGGAGAAATCCAGCTCCGGGTCCACGCCCTGGGTGTAGAGATTGAGGGCGATATTGACCAGGTCCACATTGCCGGTGCGCTCGCCATTGCCGAACAAGCAGCCCTCGATGCGATCGGCCCCAGCCATCAGGGCGAACTCCCCCGCCGCCGTGCCGGTGCCGCGATCGTTGTGCGGATGGACCGACAGCACGATGGCCTCGCGCCGCGCCAGATGCCGGTCCATCCACTCGACCATATCGGCAAAGATATTCGGGGTGGAATGCTCGACCGTGGCGGGCAGGTTGATGATGCACTTGCGCTGCGCGTTAGCTCCCCAGGCCTCGGTGACGGCATCGACCACGCGCTTGGAGAAAGCCAGCTCGGTGCCCGAGAACATCTCCGGCGAATACTGGAACAGGAACTCGGTGGCCGGCTGCTGGGCCGCCAACTCGCGCACCATGCGGGTGTGGGTGACGGCCAGATCGACGATCTGGTCCTCGTCCAGGCCCAGCACCACCCGGCGCATCACCGGCGCGACGGCGTTGTAGAGATGGACGATGACGCGCCGTGCGCCCCGCAGCGACTCAAAGGTGCGGGCGATCAGGGGCTGGCGGGCCTGGGTCAGCACCTGGATGCTGACATCGGCGGGGATGTGGTCTTGCTCGATCAGCAGGCGCACAAAGTCAAAGTCCGCCTGCGAGGCCGAGGGGAAGCCCACCTCGATTTCCTTGAAGCCAATCTTCACCAGCATCTGGAACATGCGCAGCTTGCGCTGCGGGTCCATGGGTTCGATCAAGGCCTGGTTGCCGTCGCGCAGATCGGTGCTGAGCCATTGCGGCGCGCGAGTCAGCTGGACATCGGGCCAGGTCCGATTGGCCAGGGCGACGGGGGGGAAGGCGCGGTACTTGGTCTGTGCTTGCTTCAACATGGTCAGTTTCCAGGTGAGGTGAATTCGCAAGCAACAGGTCAAAGGTAGAAACAAAAACGGCCCGCTGCTGCTTGCATACGGGCCGACGAGATCTCAACGTTTGGATGGACGTGCGCGATCAAGGAACCCGTTGGGATCCTAGTAGTAGAGCGGGCACGCGCAGGAAATTCATGGCACGCAATATAGCACGTGAGGCCCAGGCCTCAATGGTGCAAACCCTTTTCATCGGGCTCATCCGTTGAAGTGGCAATCATGCTGACCGGCCGGCCCTTGGCCTTGCGCCAGGCATAGATGACATAACCCGACAGCCCATAGGCACAGAAGATGGCGAACAGGCCCAGCGGCGGGTTCTGGCTGATCAGCACAATGGCCAGAGCAATCGCGACCAGCACGACAAAGGGCACGGTGCGGCGCGCACCCACGACCTTGAAGCTGTAGAACGGAGCATTGGTCACCATGGACAGGCCGGCGAACAGGGTCAGGCCGAAGGCCGTCCACACCACCCAGGGCAGCTGGGTCACCTGCTTGAAGCCGGCATCATCAAAAGCCCAGATCATGCCGATGACCACGGCCGCCGCCGCCGGGCTGGGCAGGCCCTGGAAGAAGCGCTTGTCGACCACGCCGATATTGACGTTGAAGCGGGCCAGGCGCAGCGCCGCGCCCGCGATATAGACGAAGGACGGGATCCAGCCCAGCTTGCCCATGTCCTTGAAGGCCCAGATATAGACGATCAGGGCCGGCGCGGCACCAAAGCTGACCATATCGGAGAGGCTGTCCATCTGCTCGCCAAACGCGCTTTGCGCATTGGTCATGCGGGCCACGCGGCCATCCAGGCTGTCCAGCACGGCGGCGCAGAAGATGGCGATGCAAGCCACCTCGAAACGGCCATTCATGGCCATCACGATGGCGTAAAAGCCCGAGAACAGTGCCGCCAGCGTGATGGCATTGGGCAGCACATAAATGCCTTTGCGGCGCGGACGGGGCTGGCCCTGCACGCCCTCATCATCTTCTTCCGGCCCGTCGGCCCGGAGCTTGTTTTTGGGATCAATCATGGGGCGCAAGGATACAACAGGGGCAGGCACAAAAAAGCCGCGTGGGCTCGTGAGCGCACGCGGCTTTAGAGGCTTTGCTCGGTAATCAGTTCTTCGAACGATCGACCAGCTTGTTGGCCTTGATCCAGGGCATCATGGCGCGCAGCTTCTCACCGACTTGCTCGATCGGGTGCTCGGCGGTCAGGCGGCGGCGGCTCAGCAGGGTCGGGGCGCCGGCCTTGTTTTCCAGGATGAAGCTCTTGGCGTACTCGCCGGTCTGGATGTCCTTCAGGCACTGGCGCATGGCGTCCTTGGTGGCCTCGGTGACGACGCGCGGGCCGGTCACATACTCACCGTACTCGGCGTTATTGGAGATCGAGTAATTCATATTGGCGATACCGCCCTCATAAATCAGATCGACGATCAGCTTCAGCTCGTGCAAGCACTCGAAGTAAGCCATTTCGGGCGCGTAACCGGCTTCGGTCAGGGTCTCGAAACCGGCCTTGATCAGCTCGACGGCACCGCCGCACAGCACGGCCTGCTCGCCGAACAGATCGGTCTCGGTCTCTTCACGGAAATTGGTCTCGATGATGCCGGCCTTGCCACCGCCATTGGCCGAGGCATAGCTCAGGGCCAGATCACGGGCCTTACCGGTCTTGTCGGCGTAGACGGCGATCAGGTGGGGCACGCCGCCACCTTGCGTATAGGTGCCGCGCACGGTATGGCCGGGGGCCTTGGGGGCGACCATCCAGACGTCCAGATCGGCGCGCGGCGTGACCTGGCCGTAATGCACATTGAAGCCGTGGGCGAAGGCCAGCGAAGCACCTTGCTTGATATTGGGCTCGACCTCGTTCTTGTAGACCTCGGCGATCTGCTCGTCGGGCAGCAGGATCATGACCACGTCGGCGGCCTTGACCGCGTCGGCGATCTCGGCGACCTTGAGACCGGCGTTCTCGGCCTTGGCCCAGGAGGCACCGTTACGGCGCAGGCCGACGGTGACCTTGACGCCGCTATCGTTCAGGTTTTGTGCGTGGGCATGGCCTTGTGAGCCGTAGCCGATGATGGTGACGTTCTTGCCCTTGATCAGGCTCAGGTCAGCGTCCTTGTCGTAAAAAACGTTCATGTCGATCTCCAGGGAAAATGCTTGGGTGTTGGGTAAAAAAATATGCTCAGACGCGCAGGATGCGCTCGCCACGACCGATGCCGCTGGAGCCGGTACGCACCGTTTCCAGAATCGAGGCGCGGTCGATGGAGTCGATGAAGGCATCCAGCTTGGATGAATCACCGGTCAACTCGATGGTGTAGGTCTTCTCGGTCACGTCGATGATGCGGCCGCGGAAGATGTCGGCGGTGCGCTTCATCTCCTCGCGCTCCTTGCCGACGGCGCGGACCTTGATCAGCATCAGCTCGCGCTCGGTGAAATTGCCTTCGGTCAGGTCCACCACCTTGACCACCTCGATCAGGCGGTTCAGGTGCTTGGTGATCTGCTCGATCACCTCGTCGGAACCGGTGGTGACGATGGTCATGCGGGACAGCGAAGCGTCTTCGGTGGGCGCCACCGTCAGGCTCTCGATGTTGTAGCCGCGGGCAGAGAACAAGGCCACCACACGCGACAGCGCGCCCGGCTCGTTCTCGATCAGCAATGCAATGATGTGTTTCATGAGGGGTGTCGTCCTTCGCGCTCTTCAAGCCGGCAGCGGTAACCACCGGCTCTTGGCCACGCTCTTCGATGGATGAATGACAGGGCTTGTCCGAACTCGTCACCTGGCTGGTGGAGCCACCGACGCCGCGCGGTAACGCGAACGCCCCGGCCCCACTGACCCAGACTCAGAGGTCTTCGGACCCCAATCGCATTTCCGAAATGCCCTTGCCCGCCTGGACCATGGGCCAGACGTTCTCGGTCGGATCGGTGCGGATGTCCAGAAAGACCGTGCGGTCCTTCAGGCGGATGGCCTCTTTCAAAGCGCCCTCCACATCCTCGGGCCGCGTCACCAGCAGGCCCACATGGCCGTAGGCCTCGGCCAGCTTGACGAAGTCGGGCAGCGCTTCCATATAGCTATGGGAATAGCGGCCGCCGTAGTCCAGCTCCTGCCACTGCCGCACCATGCCCAGATAGCGGTTGTTCAAGGCGACGATCTTGACCGGCGTCTTGTACTGCTGGCAGGTGGACAGCTCCTGGATACACATCTGGATGGAGCCTTCGCCCGTCACGCAGAACACATCGGACTGCGGCTTGGCCAGCTTGATGCCCATGGCATAGGGCAGGCCCACACCCATGGTGCCCAGGCCGCCGGAGTTGATCCAGCGGCGCGGCTGCTCGAAGCGGTAGTACTGCGCCGCCCACATCTGGTGTTGACCCACATCGGAGGTGATATAGGTGTCGCGATCCTGGGTCAGGCGGCACAGGGTCTCGACCACCATCTGCGGCTTGATGACGTCGGTGGAGGGCTTGTAGACCAGGCAGTCCTTGCGGCGCCATTCATTGATCTGACTCCACCAGGTGTTGATGGCCTGAGCATCGGGCTTGGCCTGCGCTTCCTTGACCTGGAAGATCAATTCCTGCAGCACGTCCTTGACGTCACCGACGATGGGGATGTCCACCCGCACCCGCTTGGAGATCGACGAAGGGTCGATGTCCACATGGATGATCTTGCGATCCACCGAGGCGAAGTGCGCCGGGTTGCCTATCACCCGGTCATCGAAGCGCGCACCCACGGCCAGCAGAACATCGCAGTTCTGCATGGTCATATTGGCTTCAAAAGTGCCGTGCATGCCCAGCATGCCCAGGAACTTTGGATCGCTGGCGGGCGTAGCGCCCAGGCCCATCAAGGTGTTGGTGATGGGATAGCCCAGCAATGCGCTCAGCTCGCGCAGTTCGGCACAGGCCTCGCCCAGGATGACGCCGCCACCCGAATAGATGTACGGGCGTTTGGCCTGCAACAGCAGTTGCACGGCCTTGCGGATCTGGCCCGAATGGCCTTTGCGCACCGGGTTGTAACTGCGCATCTCCACATGCTGCGGATAGCTGAAACCGGGCAGCTTGGCCATGGAGACATCCTTGGGGATGTCCACCACCACCGGGCCGGGGCGGCCGGTACGAGCGATGTGAAAGGCCTTCTTCATCGTCATGGCCAGATCGCGCACGTCCTTGACCAGGAAGTTGTGCTTGACGATGGGACGGGTGATGCCGACGGTGTCGCACTCCTGGAAAGCATCCAGGCCGATGGCGGGCGTGGGCACTTGGCCGGTCACGATCACCATGGGGATGGAATCCATATAGGCGGTGGCGATGCCGGTGATGGCATTGGTCACCCCAGGGCCCGAGGTCACAAGGGCCACGCCCACATCGCCGGTGGCGCGGGCATAGCCATCGGCCGCATGAACAGCGGCCTGCTCATGGCGCACGAGCACGTGCTGGATGGTTTCTTGTTTAAACAGTGCGTCATAGATGTAGAGCACTGCGCCGCCTGGATAGCCCCAGAGGTATTTGACACCCTCGGCTTGCAGGCAGCGAACCAGCGCCTCGGAGCCGTTCAGCTCGGAAGACGTTGACGTAGATTGGGAGGAATGCGAATGTGCCGCAGGGGCACGCTTGACTTCCGCGCTATGCAAATCCATATAAAACCTTTGTGAATTTCTCTAACGAAAAACCATCGGTGTCCCTTCTCGCACCCTTGTGAGGTGGACTCGGAACCTGCGCAATCAAAAAACATGGCACCCGGGTCGGGCAGCCAGCTTGAGACCAGTAACTTCATTGTGCGAAGCAACATTATGCACGGAGTTTGCACAAGCCAGCCCCCGCGAGCATGGGTCGTGCAGCGCACAGGCCACGCAATGCGATACTCCGCGCACCAATTTCCAGCCCCGGGCTCCCCCGCTTCATCCTTGGCCACCGACAAAGAACTCAACGACTTTCTGAAGAGCGTCGACCGGCGTGCATTCAAGCGCACCGCCTATCTCGTGCGCGATGACGACGGTGCGCTGGACATCGTCCAGGACGCCATGATCAAGCTGGCCGAAAAATATTTCGACCGCCCGGCGGCCGAGTTGCCGCTGTTGTTTCAACGCATCTTGTCCAACGCAACCATGGACTGGTTCCGCCGCAAAAAGGTCAGAACGGCGGTGATGCAGAACATGTCGGACTTCGAGTCCAACGACCCCGACAGCGATTTCGACCTGCTGCAAATGCTGGAAGGCCAGGAAGGCGCGCTCGGCGCCCTCAGCGCCGCCGACGAGGTTTCGCGGGTGCAGATCTTGCAAGCCATCGAGGCGGAAGTGGCCGAATTGCCGGAGCGTCAACGCGAAGCCTTTCTGCTGCGTTACTGGGAGGAGCTGGATGTCGCGGAGACAGCCACCGTCATGGGATGTTCGGAAGGCAGCGTCAAAACGCATTGCTCCCGTGCCACCCATTCATTGGCAAAATCGCTGAAGGCCAAGGGGATCACACTATGAGCACAACAAGCCACTCTTCTCATTTTTCGCAGGAACTCGAAACCCGCATGACGCGCTTTGGCCTGCGCGTGGCGGCGGACTTAAGCGAGCGCAATGAAACCCTGCCGCACGACATCTCGGAGCGCCTGCGCTTCGCCCGCGAACAAGCCCTGCTGAGGGCCAAGACGGCGCGCGCCGCCCAAGTTCAGTTGGCCCCCAGCACCCCGGTGCTGCAGACGGGCGCCACCTTGGCGCTGGGCGGAGGCCAGGGCGGTAGCGAGGGCTCGCCGCGCTGGCTCAAATTCGCCTCCCTGCTGCCCTTGCTGATGCTGGTGCTGGGCCTGTTCCTGATTCAGCACACCCAGTGGTACCAGCAGATCAATGCCTCCGCCGAGATCGACACCGCCCTGCTGTCCGACCATCTGCCGCCGTCCGCCTACAGCGACCCCGGCTTCTCGGAATTCCTCAGCGAAGAGCAACACAGCGACGGGTCTTGAATGCGCGAACGTTTCCCGGCTCCTGACTCGGCAGCTCTTGTTCCGAGCCCATACTCCAAGAAAACAAGCTTGCAGCTCGGCGCCCTGGCGCTGAGCTGTTTGCTTTGCCACGGCCTGGTTCTGGCCCAAGCCGCACAGGAGCCTGCCTCGGTCGCGGCTTCCGCCACGGCCCAGCCCCTGGCCCTCGAAGCGCCAGCCAGCAGCCCCTTGCCTCGCCCTGCCCCAGCCGCCGTTAAACCCCTGGCGCCCACGGCAGGCCTGCCGCATGCGGCTACCCCGCTGCTGCCGCCACCCAATTGGCAGGGGCTGAACGCCGCGCAGAAAACCGCCCTGGCCCCGCTTGAAAAAGACTGGGACAAGCTGGACGAGTTCCGCAAGGGCAAATGGCTGGAAGTGGCGGCTCGCTACGCCAGCCTGCCCGCGGCGGAGCAGGCCCGCCTGCAAGAACGCATGCGGGAATGGGCCAACCTGAGCCCGGCGGAACGGCAGCGTGCCCGCGTGGGCTTTCAGGTGGCCCAGCAGGTCAAGCCGGACGAGCGTCAGGCCAAGTGGGAGGCCTACCAGGCCCTCAGCCCGGAAGAACGCCAGGCCCTGGCCGAGAAGGCCCAGAAAAAACAAGCCCGCAAGGCCGTCGAGTTGCCTGCACCGGGCTTGGATGTCAACGGCGTGCAAGCCAAGTCCAACCGTGTGCCGACCGCGCCCAAGGCGGCCCTGGGCAAATCGGTTGCGCCCTCGGTGGTGCAGGCCAAATCCGGCGCCAGCACCGTGCTGATCAATCAGACGCGCAATCTGCCCCCCGCCCACCAGCAAGCCGGTCAGACCAAGGTCTTTGCCGACCCCAGCCTGGTGGACAGCAAGACCTTGCTGCCCAAGAAGCCGCAGACGCCCCCCAAGCCACAGCCATGAGTGCAAGCGAGAACCAGGTGGCCGCAAGCTTTGAGCGGCCAGGGCTGTCGCGCCGCATGGCCGCCTTTGTGTATGAGGGGGTGGTCTTGTTCGGTGTGGTGTTTGTGGCTGGCTACTTCTTCTCGGCCCTGACCCAGCAGCGCCATGCCCTGCAAGGGCAGCATGCCTTGCAGGCCTTTTTATTCGCCGTGCTGGGCATTTACTTCGCCTGGTTCTGGTCGCGTAGCGGCCAAACGGTGGCGATGAAGGCCTGGCATATCCGGGTGCTGGACCGCCAGGGGCGGCCGCTGACGCAAGCCCGCGCGCTGGCCCGTTATGCCCTCAGCTGGCTGTGGTTCATGCCCGCCCTGCTGAGTGCCTGGCTGCTGGACCTGCACAGCCCCGCCGCCATCTTTGGCTGCCTCACCGTGGGCGTGCTTGCCTACGTCTTGCTGACCCTGATCCAGCCGCAGAAACAATTCCTGCACGATGTGATCTGCGGCACTCAGTTGGTGACCCAATTGCCGACGAAGAAATAACTCCCTGTTCGCCCGAATGAACAAAGCCCGCGCCGTTGCCGTCGCGGGCTTTTTTACTGAGCCGAGCAAGCCGGCGGCTTAGACGGCCTCTTCATCGGTCTCGCCGGTGCGTATGCGCACCACCTGCTCCACCGGGGTGACGAAGATCTTGCCGTCGCCGATCTTGCCGGTCTTGGCGGCCTTGAGGATGGCATCGATGCAGCGCTCCACATCCTCGTCCTTGACCACCACCTCGACCTTGACCTTGGGCAGGAAGTCCACCACATACTCGGCGCCGCGATACAGCTCGGTATGGCCCTTCTGACGGCCAAAGCCCTTCACCTCGGTGACGGTCAGGCCCGATGCACCCACCTCGGCCAGGGACTCGCGCACCTCGTCCAGCTTGAAGGGTTTGATGATGGCGGTGATTTGCTTCATGCGGAGGGCTCCAAATTGTTGGACAGGGGTTTGTTCGATTTAAGCACGGAACTTTGAGGTGATCGGATAGCGCCAATCCCGGCCAAAGGCCCGGTGGGTGATGCGTATGCCGACCGGCGCCTGGCGGCGCTTGTACTCGTTGATCTTGATCAGGCGGGTGACCCGCTCCACATCGGCCGACGCGAAACCGGCCGCGATGATCTCGGCGATGGATTGGTCCTCTTCCATATAGCAGGCCAAGATGGCGTCCAGCACCTCGTAGGGTGGCAGGCTGTCCTGGTCCTTCTGGTCGGGCCGCAGCTCGGCCGAGGGCGGGCGGGTGATGATGCGCTCGGGGATCACCGGGCCTAGCGTGCCATCTGCACGCAAGCTGGGCTGCTGATTTTTCCAGCGTGCCAGGCGGAACACCAGGGTCTTGGCCACGTCCTTGATGACGGCAAAACCACCCGCCATATCGCCATACAGCGTGCAATAGCCGGTCGCCATCTCGCTCTTATTGCCGGTGGTCAGCACGATGGCGCCGAACTTATTGGACAAGGCCATCAAGAGCGTGCCACGGATGCGGGCCTGGATATTCTCTTCGGTAGCATCGAGCGGCAGGCCCTTGAATTCGTCCGCCAGACTGGTGTTGAAGGCCTCGAACATGGGGACGATGGATTTTTCGTCATAGCGCACGCCCAGACGCTCGGCCATGTCACGGGCATCGATCCAGGAGATATCGGCCGTGTAGGGCGAGGGCATCATCACCGTGCGCACCTTGTCGGCGCCCAGCGCATCCACCGCCACCGCCAGCACCAAGGCCGAATCGATGCCGCCCGACAGGCCGATCAGGGCACCGGGAAAGCCGTTCTTGCCCACGTAGTCGCGCACGCCGGTGACCAGGGCGGCCCAGGCCTGTGCCTCCAGCTCGGGCAGGGGCAAGACCTGACCCTGTACAGAACCGTCCGCGTCGATCTCGATCAGGGTCAAATCTTCTTCAAACATGGGCGCACGCGCGGCCACCCGGCCCTGCGCATCCAGCGCAAAGGAAGCGCCGTCAAACACCACCTCGTCCTGCCCGCCCACCAGATGGGAGTACAGCAGGGGCAGGCCGAGCTCGGCCACCCGCTGGGCCATGCGCTGCTCGCGCTCCTCCACCTTGCCCAGATGGAAGGGCGAGGCATTCAGCACGCACAGGACTTGCGCGCCGGCCGCCTTGGCGGCCTGGGCCGGCTCCTCGAACCAGGCGTCCTCGCAGATATTCAGGCCAAAGCGCAGGCCATCGACCTCGAACACCACCGGCGCCTCGCCGGCGTCGCGGCCCGAGACGAAATAGCGGCGCTCGTCGAAGACCTGGTAATTGGGCAGCTCGCGCTTGCAGTAGGTCTGCAAGACCTGACCCCCGGCCAGCACCGAGGCGGCGTTGAAACGGTCCGGCACGGCCCAGCTCTTGCTGCGAGCCTGCTCCGACTCGGCGGCTTCGGCCGCTTTCTGCTCGGGCTTTTGATAGGGGTGGCCCAGCACCACATGCAAGCCCGCACAATCGCGCAGCTCCGCAGCGATCCAGGCGACGGCCTCGTCGCAGGCCTGGATGAAAGCCGGGCGCAGCAAAAGGTCTTCCGGGGGGTAGCCACAGAGGCTCAACTCGGGTGTCAGCAACAATCGGGCGCCGGCGGCATGGGCACGACGGCCCCAGTCCACGACTTTTTGGGCATTGCCCTGGATGTCACCCACGGTGACATTGATTTGCGCCAGCGCGACTTTGACGGACATGAGGATTGGATTGAAAACAGCTCAGCTCGATTATGTCATTCGGGTCCACGAGAACCCTGCCGATCCGGCCTTGGCCCCGTGGAATCGGTTGCTGGCACAGCAAAGCCAGCCCACGCCCTTTATGCGCCTGGAGTACTTTCGTGCCCTGCATGAATCGGGCAGCGCCGCGGCCCGCAGCGGCTGGCGGCCACAGTTCCTCAGCGTCTGGCATGGCGACGAGATGGTGGCCGCCTGCCCGGCCTATCTGAAGAGTCATTCCTATGGCGAGTATGTGTTTGACTGGGCCTGGGCCGATGCCTATCAACGCCACGGCCTGGCCTACTACCCCAAGCTGCTGGTGGCCGTGCCCTTCACGCCGGTGCCGGGCAGCCGCCTGCTGGCTACCGATGAGGCTGCGCGTCAGGTCTTGATGCAAGGCCTGGAGGCGCTGGCTCGCCAACAAACGCTGTCCTCCGCCCACCTGCTCTTCGGCACGGCGGCCGACCATCAGGCGGCCCAAGCCCAGGGCTGGATGGAACGCCAGGGTGTGCAGTTCCATTGGCAGAACCGGTGCCCAGAGCCCTATGCCGGCTTCGAGGACTTTCTGGCCTCGCTGCAGCGTGAGAAGCGCAAAAAAATCCAGCAGGAGCGGCGCCGCGTGCGCGAGGCCGGCATTTGGTTTGAGGCGCGGCAAGGCGCACAAATCGTCGAACAGGACTGGGATTTCTTCTACCGCTGCTACCAGCTCACCTACCGCGCCCACCACAGCACGCCCTATCTGAGCCGGGACTTCTTTGCCCGCGTGGCCGACACCATGGCGGAACATTGGCTGCTCTTCATCGCCTGCCGGGCCGACGGCAGCCGCGTCGCGGCCTCCTTGATTGCGCTGGACCCGGCACAGGGCGCGGCTTACGGCCGCTACTGGGGCGCGGTAGAGCCTATTTCCTGCCTGCACTTCGAAGCCTGCTACTACCAGCCCCTGCAATGGTGTATCGAACAGGGCTATCGGCGCTTTGAAGGCGGGGCCCAGGGCGAGCACAAAATGGCGCGCGGCCTGCTGCCCGTGCCCACCCGGTCCAGCCACTGGCTGGCCCACCCGGGCTTCAAAGAAGCGGTGGCCGATTTTCTGGCCCAGGAGGGCCAGGCCATGCGCGGCTACGTCGATGAGCTGGAGTCTCACCAGCCCTTCAAGGCCCCGGGCTGAGGCGTAAAAAAAGCGCCCGGCTTTCGCGAGGCGCTTGGTCTTCCTTGACCGCGGCGGTCTCAGGCCTGGTTGGCCTTTTGATAGGCTTCGATGCCGGAGACGATCTCGGCGCGGGCGGCCTCGGGGCCTTCCCAGCCCTGCACCTTGACCCATTTATTCGGCTCCAGATCCTTGTAGTGCTCGAAGAAGTGCTGGATGGCGTTCAAGCGCATCTTGTTCACGTCCTCAGGCTTTTGCCAGTGGGTGTACATGGGCAGGATCTTGTCGATGGGCACGGCCAGCAGTTTGGCGTCGCCACCGGCTTCATCGTCCATCTTCAGCACGCCGATGGCACGGCAGGTCACGACGACGCCAGGCGTCAGGGCAAAAGGCGTGATCACCAGCACATCGACCGGATCGCCATCGTCCGACAGGGTCTGCGGAATATAGCCATAGTTGCACGGATAGTGCATGGCCGTGGTCATGAAACGGTCGACGAAGAGGGCGCCGCTTTCCTTGTCCACCTCGTACTTGATCGGATCGGCATTCATCGGGATCTCGATGATGACGTTGAATTGCTCAGGCGCCTTGGCGCCAGGGGTCACATTGTGCAAGCTCATGAGTTTCTGCTTTGATTGCCCGGGGGAAACCCGGATTCTAAGGGCTGGCCTTGCCATGAACTGACAGCGGCCTGATGCGCCTCAAAACAAGCCCATTCCAAGGCCCCTAACCCCCTTGTTTACCCGCACACATTGGGTAAACACCGGGGTGCTCAATTGCTTTGTCGCGAAGCCATCACTTAAGCTCGGCCCCGTGACCTGGGCCCGTTCTGGCTGTACCGGGGCTGAGCTTGCAGGCGCGTTGTTCGATCACGGCAATCACTAGAACAGGAGACAGTTACATGTCGACGAGTTTGGCGCTGTACTTCGCACTGGCCTGCGGCTTTGCCGCGGTGCTTTACGGCTTCATCCAGAGAAGCTGGATCTTGAGTCAGGACGCGGGCAACGCCCGCATGCAGGAGATCGCCGCCGCCATCCAGCAAGGCGCGGCGGCCTATCTGGCCCGGCAATACAAGACCATCGCGGTGGTGGGCATCGTGCTCACCTTGCTGATCGCGGTCTTTCTGGACCGCACCACGGCGATCGGCTTTGTGCTGGGCGCCGTGCTCTCCGGGGCCTGTGGCTTCATCGGCATGAATGTCTCGGTGCGCGCCAATGTGCGCACCGCCCAAGCCGCCACCCAGGGCATTGGCCCGGCGCTGGACGTCGCATTCAAGGGCGGCGCCATCACCGGCATGCTGGTCGTGGGTCTGGGGCTTTTGGGCGTTAGCCTGTTCTTCTGGTTCCTCAGCGGCGGCGAAAAAGTGGACACGGCCACGCTCAAGCCCCTGCTGGGTTTTGCCTTCGGCTCCTCGCTGATCTCCATCTTCGCCCGCCTGGGCGGCGGCATCTTCACCAAGGGCGCCGATGTGGGCGCCGACCTGGTGGGCAAGGTGGAGGCCGGCATCCCCGAGGATGACCCGCGCAACCCCGCCGTGATCGCCGACAACGTCGGCGACAACGTCGGCGACTGCGCCGGCATGGCGGCCGATCTGTTCGAGACCTATGCCGTCACCCTGATCGCCACCATGACCCTGGGCGCGCTGATGGTCACGGCAGCACCGCTGGCCGCCGTGCTCTACCCGCTGCTGCTAGGTGCCGTGTCCATCATCGCCTCCATCATTGGCTGCAGCTTCGTCAAGGCCTCGCCGGGCATGAAGAATGTGATGCCGGCGCTCTACCGCGGCCTGGCCGTGGCGGGTGTCTTGTCGCTGATCGCCTTTTACTTCGTCACCAAGGCGGCCATCCCCGATGAGGCCTTGGGTGCGGGCACCCAGCTGCGCCTGTTCGGCGCCTGCGCTGTCGGCCTGGTGCTGACGGCGGTGCTGGTCTGGATCACCGAGTTCTACACCGGCACCCAGTACTCGCCGGTGCGTCACATCGCCCAGGCCTCCACCACCGGCCACGGCACCAATATCATCGCCGGCCTGGGCGTGTCCATGCGCTCCACGGCCTGGCCGGTGCTGTTCGTCTCGGCCGCCATCCTGATCACCTACCAACTGGCCGGCCTCTACGGCATCGCCATCGCCGCCACCTCCATGCTGAGCATGGCCGGCATCGTCGTGGCCCTGGACGCCTACGGCCCCATTACCGACAACGCTGGCGGCATTGCCGAGATGTCCGAGCTGCCGGCCAGCGTGCGCGATGTGACCGACCCGCTGGACGCCGTGGGCAATACCACCAAGGCCGTCACCAAGGGCTATGCCATTGGTTCCGCCGGCCTGGCCGCCCTGGTGCTGTTCGCCGACTACACCCATTCGCTGGAGAGCCGAGGCATCAGCGTGGCCTTCGATCTGAGCGACCCCAAGGTCATCGTCGGCCTCTTCATCGGCGGCCTGATCCCCTACCTCTTCGGCGCCATGGCCATGGAGGCCGTGGGCCGCGCGGCCGGTGCCGTGGTGGTCGAGGTGCGGCGCCAGTTTCGCGACATCAAGGGCATCATGGAAGGCCGGGCCAAGCCCGAGTACGGCACGGCGGTGGACATGCTGACCAGCGCCGCGATCAAGGAAATGATCGTGCCCTCCCTGCTGCCGGTGGTCGTGCCGGTGCTGGTAGGTTTGCTCTTAGGCCCGGCCGCGCTGGGCGGGCTCTTGATGGGCACCATCGTCACCGGCCTCTTCGTCGCCATCTCCATGTGCACCGGCGGCGGCGCCTGGGATAACGCCAAAAAATACATCGAGGACGGCCACCACGGCGGCAAGGGCTCGGAAGCCCACAAGGCCGCGGTGACGGGCGACACCGTGGGCGACCCCTACAAGGACACGGCCGGCCCGGCCGTCAACCCCTTGATCAAGATCATCAATATCGTCGCCCTGCTGATCGTGCCCCTGCTACCCCTGCCCACGGTCTCGGCCCCTGCCCACAAGACGCCAGAGGCAATCACGGCGCCGGCGCCGGCCCCGGCGGCTTCAGCCCAGCTGAGCGAAGGCGCCGCTTCCACCCCTTGATCACAGGGTAAATCGCCGGATAAACAGCCCGCCAGCGGGCTGTTTTCGCTTTGAGCCAGGGCCAGGGCCGTCCACAATATGAGCTCAAATCCACTCGCATCCAAACCCTAGACTCGCTCATGACAATGTCGAATACAGCGCTATCCCGACATGGACTGGAACGCCGCCGTAGTCAGTTGAGCGAGATGCAGAAGTTTCTGAGCGAGCAGGAAAAAACCTTCGACAAGCTGCGCAGCGAGATCCAGCGCTTTGTGGACCGCTACACCGAGGCCCTGGGCGAGCACTATCTGGAGCTCGACGCCCTGGAATCCCAGCTGCATAGCGCCACCCATTGCCTGGCCGAAGCCTTGCGGCGCAACGGTGTCGAGGTGCAGGCCCCCCGCGCCCCGCAAGCCACCGCCCTGCCCCTGCTGCCTCAGCTACCGGCCGGCGCCCCCTTGCCGGCCGAGCCTGCAGGCGGCCTGGTGGACCTGGCGCCGCCCAGCCTCAAAACGCTTTACCGCCGTGCGGCCATGCGCCTGCACCCCGACTTCGCCAGCAACAATGCCCAGCGCCTACAGCGCGAGCAGGCCATGATGCAGGTCAACCAGGCCTATGCCCGCGAGGACCGCAGCGGCATCGCCGCCCTTCTGCTGGCCGCCGGCGAAGACCCGGTCAAGGTCCACGGCGGCAATGCCGACGCCATCAATACCTGGCTGGGTCGCAGCGAACAGGCCGTGCAAGGCCGCCTGCGGGTGGTGCAAGCGCATTTGAGCGCCCTGCAAAACCACCCCATGCACAAGCTCTGCAACGCCATCAGCCAGGCCGAGGAGGTGGGCCTGGACCCGCTGGGCGTGATGGCCTGCCGCCTGCGCAGCCAGATCCAGGAGCGCCGCCGCGAGCTCTATATCGGCCAGCGACTGCAGGCCGAGTCCAGCCTGGCCCGCGCCTTTTTACACCGCCGGGTCGAGCGCATGGGCGCGGCCCAGGCCCTGGCTTGATCTATTCCCTCGGCTGCACCGTCCTCAGTCGGCCGACAAACGCACGGTGGCCGGTGCCACCGGCAAGAGCAATTCCCTACCCTGCCATTTGAGCGGACGGCCCTCGGTGGCCGCGCGCGGCAAAGCCATGCCGTCCGGCCACAGCAAACGGGTGGGCGCACCGGCCTGCTCCAGCTCCAGGCGCCAGCCCCAGCTCTCCTTGTGCAAGGCATAGCTCAGCGGGCCATAGGGCGTGGATAAACCGCGCATCGCGATCTCCCCCTGCCCCAACCACTCGGCCCGCAGGCCCGCGCCTATCAACAGCTCGCCGCTGGCCTCGCGCTCGTAGGCAAACATGTCCAGCGCGGAGCGTATGTAGTCGGACGACACCCAGGCATGAGGCATCTCGCCCAGAAAGCGCGGCTCGCGAGGCTCGGGCAAAACCACCTCGGCCCATTGGTTCCAGCCCGCCGGGCGCTGGTCCTTGAAGAAGAAGTTCAGCATGGCATGGGCCCGCTGAGACTGACCCAAACGCAGCAGCGCCCCCACATTGCGCAGCTCATACGGCGTGTAGTCCGTCCAGGTGCGCTGGCCCTCGCTGCGGGCATTCATCTCGGTCCAGTAGCGCTCAAACGTGCCGTTCAGCAGGGCTTGCGGCAGCACGTCCTGGGCCTGCGCCGGGTTGAGTGCGATGGTGGACGAGGTGGCATCGAAGTCCCCCCGGTCGGCGGCCCCGGCAATGGTGTCGATATGGAAGCGCTTGGACGTGGCGGCGATGGAGGCCACCAGCTCCCGCTGGAACTCGTCCCGCTGGGCCGCCCATTGCTGGGCGATCTGGAACTGCCCCAGCGCGCGGGCGATGTGTACGCCGTCCTTATAGCCTCGCAGGGCCCAGAAATCGTCCCAGTAGGAATAGGCCGGCTTGTCGGAATAGCCCTCGTGGCTGATCGAGGGCGGCAGCAGGCCGAAGAGATGCGCCCGGTCCAGGCTCTTATTGGCCTCGCCCCGCTCGCTCTGACGCAGGCCTTCCATCCAGGTCATCACGCTTTGCACCCGCGCCCAGTGGCGCTGCAAGAACTCATGGTCATGGCTGTGGCGCCAGACTTCGGCCACGGCGTAGAGGTATTGGCCCTGGCTGTCGTTCTCAACCACCGGGTCTGAGCCGCGTTGATCCACGCAGCAGGGCACTTTGCCGCTGACGAACAGGCGCTCGCCATACCAGTCGACAAACTCGCGCGCGGCATCGATCTCGCCCAACCTCACCAGGCCCGCCACCATCATGGCGCCATCACGGATCCAGCTGCGGGCATAGGCCCGGGTCCCCGGCCGCAGAGCCGCACCCTCGCGCGACATCAAGATATGCGCCAGCGAGGTCCGCAAGGTGTTGGCAATCGGCTGGCCCGTGCCGGGCAGCACGATGGCCACCCGGTTGAGGCGCTCACGCCAATGCGCGGCGGCCAGGTCGAAACGGTTGTCGAGTTCGGCCAGACTGAGATTGCTGCTTTTGCTGCTCTTGAGATCCAGTCCGCCCAGCGCCGCGCTCCAGCCCACCGTCTTGCTCTCGCCCGGGGCCAGCAAGACCCGGAACTGCATGAGGGCCGAGGCATGCTCTTGCGGATCGCTCAGGCTGCCGATGCCAGGCGCAGCCAGCAAGGCCTTGAGGCTGAGGCCGGAATCAAAAGCCAGGCCGGACACTTGCTGCGGCGCCTCCGTGGGGTGCAAGCCGGGCTGACCATTGACCTGCAAATCCCCGCCTTGCCAGCGCAGGCTGCGCACAGCCGTCACCCCGCCCGGGGTGGCCAGGAATTGCTGGGGCGGATTGACCTGCCAAGGCCGCAGCACCAGCATCAAGGTGTAGAGCTGACGGCGATCGCCGGTATTGCGCAGCACATAACGGCTTAGCAAGCTGGGCGCCGCGCGCGGGCCATCGGCCACGGCCTCGATGTCCAGGCTCAGCGCCGGATGTTGCCAATGCACGCTGGGCAGGGGCAGATAGCCGTCGCGCAAGCTGTGGCTGATCTTGGCCGAGGCCCAGTTGACGATGCTGCCGTCGTCCAGCTTGACCGCGGGCTCCACGCTATAGCCGCCGCGGCCAATCTCCAGCGCGCCATCCTCACTCAGCAAGGCCGAGCGCGGACCGCCACCATCCACCCCCACCAGGGTCCAGTAGTTCTGCTCGCCCAGCCAGGCGCGCGGAATATCCCCTCGCTGCACCTCGGCCTTGGGCTTGTCCTGTGCCAAGCTGGCCAGCAGCGAATTCAAGCCCGGCCAGGCGGCCGCGCTGCGCAAATTCACCGAGGGCTGCGCCATCACACTGGACTTGACGCGCAGATAGCGCGCCTCGCTGTCCGGCAGAAAAAGGGCGTCCAAGCCGCCGTCGCTGCCCTTGACGCTGCGCAGCAGGCTCCAGGCCTTGCCATCATTCGAGGCCAGAACCTCGTAATTGAGGCCGCGCGCAAACGCAGGCCAGCGCAGGGCCAGTCCGTTGAATTCGCGCGGCAGCTGGTAGTCAAAATCCACAAAGCCCGAGTCCACCGTGACGATGGGCTCGGGCCAATAGGGCGGCTCCGGCAGCTTCTCGTTCATGGCCAGTCCGGCCAGGCAGAAACTGCCCTTGCCACCACCCCGCTCGGTCTGGCCAGCGGCCACCACGAACTCGATGCTCTCGGTCTGCTTGAGCCGGCGGTCCTTGCTGGGCCCCCAGGCAAAGTCGATCTGGCGGCTGCGCAGCTTGAGCTCGGTGAGCTTGCTCGGCATCTGCAAATTGACCTTGTTGGCCCACCAGACGTTCTCGCCGCCGGCATCGATCAGCTTGATCTGCAAATCATTGACACCGGCCCCGCTGCCCTTGATTTGTGCTAGCAGCTCAAAGCGCTCGGGCCAGTGGGTGGGCAAGGCCCGGCGCAGGACGGCATAGCCGGAAACGCCGGCAAAGTCATAGTCCATGCACTGACCGGACTTCGGGTCCTGCCGCAAGCTGGCGCGCACCTGCTCGGAACTGCTGACCGTCCAGGCCGAGGCCGGTGGCTTGGCTGCGACATTGGCCGTAGCCTTCGCGCGCCCCTTGGCCGGGGTCGGCAAAGGCCTGAAGTCATCCAGCACCTCCTGGCGCAGGCCCGTCGGCGCGAGCGCGCTGGCCGCGGCGGCTGGAGCCGCGATAGCCGATCCGGCGGACAGCTGCCACAGGCCCAGCACGACCAGGCCCAGGCCGAATTTCTGCCGCATATCAAACTCCCTCACTTGACGCATCCCCCTCAACAAGCCCCGCCGACGCTTGGGCACGCACAGTTTTCAATATGGTCGCACGAGTTCAAGAGCGCAGGCCCGGGAAGTGTACGCAGCCCACGCGAGGCCTCTCCAGAACGCCAAGCATCGAAGCCCGATCACACAAACAGCTTTTTCGTGCGGTGCTTCTCTGAGTCTGCACCCAACTCCCAATCAAGACGGGCACTGAGCGGCATCGGCGGGCAAAATGCGCCCAGGCCTTACGTTTTTTTGTATCAGCACATGCGCTCAGGCTTTGCCCCAACCCGTTTCAGACAGCTGCTCCCCCAGGCCTTGCTGAGCGCGATCTTTTGCATTGCCCCGGCACTGGCCGCGGCGCAAAACAGCGCAGCAGATCTCGCCCACAATCTGGCCGGGGCCGAAACGCCGTTGAGCACGGCAGCCATCGTCGCCGGCATCCTGAACTACACGGTCTGGCCCGGCCCCAGCCGCAGCCTGAGCGCCTGCATCACCGGCAGCCAACGCGAAGCCCTTGATCTGCTCCAACAGCTAGAGCAAAGCAAGATCCGACACCAACTCCTGCTGATACGCGTCGAGGCCAACTCGCCCTTGCCCGGGGCCTGCGATCTGGTCTATTTCGAGGGCTGGAACGGCCCGGCTGCGCGCTCCGCCCTGCGCAAGCTGGATCGCAAGCCCGTGCTGACCATAGGCTATGAACCCGAATTCTGCAGCGATGGCGGGCTCTTCTGCCTGTCCAAGGCCGGCAGCTCGACCCGTTTCGAGGTCAATCTGGACGCCGTCACCCGCAGCGGCTTGCGGGTCAATGCCCAGGTCTTGCGCCTGGCCAAGCCGCGTGGCCCAGTGAGCAAATCGTGAGCACACCACGCTCCAGCTCCCTGGCCAGCGTGCTGCACCGGGCGCAGCTTCGCGTCGCCTTGGTGGCCTTGCTGACGGTCGGCCTGCTGTTGTCCTGCTCTTCCTTCTTCGCGCTGAGAGCTTCGCTAAGCCACAATCTGGAGCTGGTCGGCCGCTCCATCAGCTACTCGGTCGAAGCCGCCGTGATGTTCCAGGATGCGGAGGCCACCCGGCTTGTACTGAAAAACATCGTCGACCGTGAGGGCCTGAACGAGGCACGGGTGCTGCTGTCCAACGGCACGGAGTTGGCCGCCTACCACCGCGCCAGCCAACACAGCCGGCTTTCGCGCCTGGCCCGCTGGCTCTTCCCCATGCAGGCCAGCAGCAGCGTCCAACTGGACGGCATGGAGGTGGCCAGAGTCGAGTTGCAAAGC
The DNA here is from genome assembly GCF_014204525.1 of Roseateles oligotrophus. Classification (GTDB taxonomy): domain Bacteria; phylum Pseudomonadota; class Gammaproteobacteria; order Burkholderiales; family Burkholderiaceae_C; genus Paucibacter_A; species Paucibacter_A oligotrophus_A. The sequence goes on along the minus strand of NZ_JACHLP010000004.1, from coordinate 1,623 downwards.
GACAGCGTCGCCCTGCTACTGACCCTGGCCTGGTCTTTGGGTGCAATTCTGCTGGGCATCTTGCTCACCGCCTTGACGGTTTTATGGGCCTCTCGCCGCATCGAGCACATCATCCTCGATCCCTTGCTAGCCCTGGCCCGACACACCCGCGCGGTACGCGAAGAACGGGCCTACAGCCGCAGAGCCCCCACGGCTCAGGTGAAGGAAATCGACCAACTGGGGGCCGACTTCAACGCCTTGCTGGCCGAAGTCCAGGCCAATGAGGCCGAATTGCAGCGCCGACACGAAGCCCTGCGCAGCGACCACGATTTGCTGAGCTTCACCGCCAAGCACGACGCGCTCACCGGCGCCGCCAATCGCGCCTACTTCGAGCAAGAGCTGCAAGACTCCATCACCGAAGCCCAACTCAAGAACACCGAATTGGCCCTGCTCTTCCTGGACGCTGACAAATTCAAGGAAGTGAACGACCGCTACGGGCACGACGCTGGCGACAAGGTTCTGGTCGAACTGGTCCAGCGCATGCGCGCCAATGTGAGGGACAGCGATTTGGTCGGCCGCCTGGGCGGCGATGAGTTCGTCATTCTGTTACGCCCGCTGCGCCACAGCAGCGATGCGGCACGGATCCAGCAGCAACTGCTGACTTCGCTGCGAGAAACGCCGATCGCCATTGGCGCCGGTATCAGCCTCACATTGAGCGCGAGCATAGGCATCGCCGCCTTCCCCAAAGATGGCGACAGCGCCGAAAACCTGTTGCGAACCGCAGACCTGGCCATGTACCGGGAGAAGTCCATGGCCGCCTCGCCAAACAAAAGCCCAAGCCCTATGCCCAGCAGCAGCCATGCGGGACTGGGTAACTTGAGCGAAAAAGGAGCTCCCTTATGATCAACAAAGACCAGTCTTGTCGTCAAAAGCAGCGCCGCACAAGCCTGCATCTATTGATGCTGAGCAGCATCCTGCTGTTCTCCGCCTGCGCTCAGACGCCCCCCATCCCCAAGGCCAAGCCCGAAAAGTACACGGCCGTTCAAGTGAATCAATTCAGGGCGCTTGGCTTCGTTGAAACCGATGAGGGCTGGGAATTGAATCTGAACACCAATCTCTTGTTCGAATTCGACTCGGATCGGCTTCAACCCCACCATATCGCCTCCATCCAGCGCGTGGCCCAAGCCATGCAGGCCAGCGGCATCGAAGCCATACGCATCGAAGGCCATACCGACAATGTAGGCAGCCCTGACTACAACCAGCGCCTGTCACAACGGCGCGCCCATGCCGTTGCCCAAACACTGGTCGAGGCCGGTATGAAGGCGGCTCAAATGCAGGTCAAAGGTTTCGGTGCCCAAAAACCGATAACCGATAGCAAGTCAGAGGCTGGTCGAGCCCAGAATCGCCGGGTGATTCTGATCATTCCTGCCGTCTGAATCCAAAACCGAGTTAAAGCCGCCAGGAAAAGGCGATGCCATTGCCGCGGAGAAACAGGTGTACTACGGAATCGACCCCCAAAGCAAAAACCCCCAACTCTCGCGAGCTGGGGGTTTTGACTTTGATATTAGCCTGACGATGACCTACTTTCACACGGGAATCCGCACTATCATCGGCGCTGAGTCATTTCACTGTCCTGTTCGGGAT
>NZ_JACHLP010000003.1 GCF_014204525.1 Roseateles oligotrophus | reverse complement strand
GGTCAGGCCCATGATGGCGCGCAGCGTGGTGGTACGGCCGGCGCCGTTGCGGCCCAGGAGGGTCAAGACCTGACCCTTTTGCACGCTCAGATTGATGCCATGCAGGATGTGACTCTCGCCGTACCAGGCGTGCAGGTCTTTGATTTCCAGTGCCGTCATGTGAGCCCCTCGTCCGATGAGTACATCGGCCGGTCCCCCGAGGGGACGCGGGCTTGCTTGGGGCGGCCCGGCGCGGCGCCCGGAAAAATCATCATCAGTGCGCTCCTTGCAACTCGGTGGCTTCGCTGCCCATATAGGCCTCCAGAACGGCGGGATGCTTGGAGACGGTGGCGTAATCGCCCTCGGCCAGCACGGCGCCGCGCGCCAGCACGGTGATGCGGTCGGCAATGCGCGAGACCACCTTCATATTGTGTTCAACCATCAAGACGGTGCGGCCCTCGGCCACGCGCTTGATCAGCTCGGTGACACGGTCCACATCCTCGTGGCCCATGCCCTGGGTGGGCTCGTCCAGCAGCATCAGCGTGGGCTCCATGGCCATGGTGGTGGCGATCTCCAGGGCGCGCTTGCGGCCGTAGGGCAGGTCGCCGGCCTTGAGCTGGGCCATCTCGCGCAGGTCCACCAACTCCAGCAAGGCCAGCACGCGGGCGTCCAAGGCTTTGAGCCCGGTGAGGTTCTTCCAGAAATGAAAGCTGGTGCCGGTGAAGCGCTGCAGGCCGATGCGCACGTTCTCCAGCACCGTCAGGTGGGGGAAGACGGCGGAGATCTGGAAGCTGCGGATCACGCCGCGGCGGGCGATCTGGGCGGACTTCTCGCCGGTGATGTCCACCCCGTTGAGAAGAATGCTGCCGCGGGTGGGCTCCAGGAATTTGGTCAGCAGATTGAAGCAGGTGGTCTTGCCCGCGCCGTTGGGGCCCAGCAGGGCGTGGATATGACCTCGCTGCACCTGCAGATTGACGGCGTCCACGGCGGTGAAGCCTTTGAACTCTTTGCTCAGGTTTCTTGTCTCAAGGATGAGTTCGCTCATCTGCTGTCCCGCACCGAGTCAGGGCGGCTTGTAGTTGAATCCCCAATGTAGGGGCTAAGCCGGGGCGCGGACACGGGAACTACCTTTACGTAGCATTGCCATAGGGTATTCACCGAGCGAGGGATTCGGCCAGCGAAACCGATAGGCGCGTCATCTTCTTGTGCTTGGAAAAGCGCGGCCCCAAATGAAAAAAGCCAGCAGCTTGCGCTGCTGGCTTGCCGTGCCGGGGAGGCGCGATTTGATCAGTCCATCAAGCTTGTTGGCGCTTGCGGCGGCGGGCCACAAAACCCAGGGCGCCCAGGCCGGCCAACATCAGGGCATAGGTTTCGGGCTCGGGCACGGCCGCGGTCAGGCTGACCTTGTCCAGCGAGCTGCCCAGGGTGTCGCTGCTGCCGGTGGCGCGGAAGCCGATCCGGGTCGAGCTGCCGGCGACGAAGCTGGTGCTGAAAGGGGTCCAGTTGTGATTGCCGGTGGCCGCGGGCAGGGCGGCCAGTGCCGTCCAGGTCGTGCCGCCGTCCACGGTCCAGTCCAGGCCATTGGTCGAAACCGGGGTGCCGGGGCGGTTGGCATAGGCGAAGCTGAAGTTGTAGCTCTGGCCGGCCGTGGTGGCGATGGTCTGGAACATGCTGCTGTTCTTGGTCGTGTCCAGCTCGACATAGTTCAGGCCGTCGAAGGCGCTGCCGGCGATGTTGTTGCGCAGCTCGATGCCGGCGCCCACGCTGGTCCAGCCATTGAGGCTGCTGAAGTTTTTCCATTGGCCGTTGGCCAGCAGATTGTCTTCAAAGCTACCGTTGACCACCAGATTGGGCGTCGCGGCCAGGGCGAGCAGGGGCGAGGCCAGCAGGGCAAGGGAGGCGAAAAGCTTTTTCATACGGGTCTTTTGGAAGTGCTGGGGGCGCTTGTGAAGCGCGACAGAAGCCATTGTTCAGAAGACCCTGCCCATCGCCATCCCCGTGGACAAAGGGTGATGGCGGCATAGCGTGATTCGCGTCACGGTCGGGGCAGAAACTTTGCCCCCTCGGCGTGGGCTCGGGCGGCTGGCGGGCGCCAGGCGTATAAAAAAAGCAGCAAGGCCGGTGCTGGCACTTGCTGCTTTCTGGGGCTGAGTTTTCAGCCTCCAACGCCTTCCGGCATCAGCCTTCCAGCCGCTTCTGGAACACCAGGCCGGCGTGCTCGCGCAGCGCATGGAACTTGATCTTGGGCCAGTTGGCCTCGATGGCGCGCAGCTCGGGCGCGTATTCCACCAGCACGGTGGGCGCGTCCACCGCGTCGTAAGCCATGCGGTGGTCATTGGCGTCGATGAAGCGCTTGAGTTCCTTCTCATCCTCGCAAGTGACCCAGCGTGCCACCTGGAAGCGGCTGCCGCTGATGCGGGCCTTGCAGCCGTACTCATGCTCCAGGCGGTGCGCCACCACCTCGAACTGCAGCTGGCCGACGGCGCCCAGCAAGAGCACCGAGCCGGCGATGGGGCGGAAGACCTGGATCGCGCCTTCTTCACCCAGCTGCTGCAGGCCGGCCTTGAGTTGCTTGGTCTTGAGCGGGTCGGCCACCTCCACGCTGCGGAACATTTCCGGCGCGAAAAAGGGTAGGCCGGTGAACTGCAAGGCCTCGCCCTCGGTGATGGTGTCGCCCAGCTGCAGCACGCCATGGTTGGGGATGCCGATGATGTCGCCGCCAAAAGCCTCGTCCAGCAGTTCGCGGCGCTGGCTCAGAAAGCTCACCACGGTGTTGGGGCGTAACTCTTTACCCGAGCGCACCACCTTGAGCCGCATGCCGCGCTCGAAATGGCCCGAGGCCACGCGCAGGAAGGCGATGCGGTCGCGGTGCGAGGGGTCCATATTGGCCTGGATCTTGAACACCACGCCGCTGAACTTGCTCTCCTCGGGCTTGACCACGCGCTGCATGGCGGCGCGCTCGCCCGGCGCCGGGGCCAGCTCCACCAGGGCGTCCAGAATCTCCTGCACGCCGAAGTTGTTGACGGCCGAGCCGAAGAACATCGGCGTTTGCTTGCCGGTCAAAAACTCCTCGTGATTGAACTCGGCGGCTGCGTCCTGCACCAGTTCGATCTCGCCCTGGGCCTGCTCGTACTGCATGCCGAAGCGTTCGGCGTAAGCGGGGTTGTCCAGGCCTTGCAGGATTTCATCGTCGCCACCCACCCGGTCTTCACCGGGCGAGAACACCCGCATCTGCTGCTGGCGCAAGTCCATCACGCCGTGGAAATGCTTGCCCATGCCGACGGGCCAGGTGAAGGGCACGACGGTCATGCCCAGCTCGCGCTCGATCTCGTCCATCAAGGCCAGCGGGTCCTGCACCTCGCGGTCCATCTTGTTGACAAAGGTCAGGATGGGCGTGTTGCGGGCGCGGCAGACCTGCAGCAGGCGGCGGGTCTGCGGCTCCACGCCGTTGGCGGCGTCGATCACCATCAGGGCCGCGTCCACGGCGGTCAGCACGCGGTAGGTGTCTTCCGAGAAGTCCTGGTGGCCGGGCGTGTCCAGCAGATTGATCACGCAGTCGCGGTACTCCATCTGCATCACCGAGGAGGCCACCGAGATGCCGCGCTGCTTCTCGATCTCCATCCAGTCCGAGGTGGCGTGGCGGCTGGCCTTGCGGGCCTTGACCGAACCTGCGATCTGGATCGCGCCCGAGAACAGCAAGAGTTTCTCGGTCAGCGTGGTCTTGCCCGCGTCGGGGTGGGAGATGATGGCGAAGGTGCGGCGGCGCTTGACTTCGGTCTGGATACGGCAGGGCAGATCGGCGGACATGGGCTAGTGGCGTGCGCTCAGCCAACAGGCCCGCACTGAATTTCAAGGTAAGGGGCGGGATTATCGCTGGAGTGCCTGAGTGGGTGACAGGTCCTAGACTTCGGCCCATGCAGCCCACTCCGACAGAACGCGACAACTCGGCGCTTTACACCCAGCGCATGAACAAGGTGCTGGACCATATCGACCGGCATCTGGATCAAGACCTGGAGCTGGCCGATCTGGCCGCGGTGGCGCATTTCTCGGCCTTTCATTTCCACCGGGTCTTTGCCGCCTGGATGGGCGAGACCCTGGGCGACTATCTGCGCCGCCGCCGTCTGGATGTGGCGGCGCTCTACCTGGTCAACGAGCCCGCCATGCCGGTGCTGGAGATTGCCTTGAATGTGGGCTTTGGCTCGGGCGAGGCCCTGGCGCGGGCCTTCAAGCTGCGCTTCGCCTGCACGCCCAGCCAGTGGCGGCTCCAGACGCCCCGGCGCTGGGCCGAGCAATTGTTTGCGGCGCGGCGCCTGGCGGAGCAGCAGCAGAGCAATCTGGATCAGGGCCTGAGCAATCCTGATCAGCCGCCCGGGCCGCTTTCCGGCAACCATGGCGGCTCCTTGTTTGCACAAACGGAGTTCCGCATGAAAGTCACGATCCAAACCCTGCCGCCGGTGCGCGTGGCCTATCTGCGCCATATCGGCCCCTACGGCCCGTCCATCAGTCGTTTCTGGCCCGAGCAGGTCCTGCCCTGGCTGATCGCCCATGGCCTGGAAAAAGAGGCGCGCTATGGCATAGGCCATGACGACCCCTTGATCACCGAAGGCAGCAAATGCCGTTACGACGCCTGCGTGCCGGTGCCGCCGGACTTTGTCGCCAAGAACCCGGCCGGCATCGCCGAACTACCCGGTGGCCGCTACGCCTGCGCCGAATTCTTCGGCGATGGCCCGGCCGCCAGCCTGGCTTGGACCGAGCTGCTGCGTGAGTGGCTGCCCAAGAGCGGCTATCAGCTGGACTCGCGCCCTTTCTTCGAGTACTACCCGGCCGATGCCTGCTACGAAATGGACACCGGCCGCTTTGAGTGCCAGCTCTGCGTGCCGCTGCGGGGCTTGTAGGCCAGGCGGAACCTCGCCCTAGTGTGGAATCCCTTACCAGGTTTGAGGTGTCAGAAAGGGCTGCACGGTTGCGATCAGGCGCTCGGTGTACTCGGCCTTTTCTCCGACCGGCGCCACGGTGAGCAAGGCCTCGCGGGTGGCGGCTTCGCCCGCCTTCGTCAGCATCACCCAGGTGGCCAGATACTGGGATGCCAGGCAGCCGCCGGCGGTGGCGATGGGGCCTTGGGCGTGGAAGGGTTCGTCCAGCACCCGGGCACCGGCTTCGAGCACCCAGGGCTTGCTGAGCAGATCGGTGCAGGCCGGCTGCTGACCCAGCAAGCCCAGTCTTGCCAGCAGCAGGCTGCCCGAGCATTGGGCGCCTATCAGCTGGCGCAGCGGGTCCAGCTGCAGGCGGTCCAGCAGGGCCGAGTTCTCTGCAATGGCCCGCGTGTAGAGGCCCGAGCCGAACAAGACCACCTCGGCCTCGTTGGCCCATTCCAGCGGGCGCTGCAGCTGCACTTGCACGCCATTCATGGAGCCGACCGTGCCACCCGGCCCGCACAGCTCGGCCTTGAAGCCCTGGGCCTGCAAGCGGTTCAACAGGCCCAGCGCGATGAAGCTGTCCAGCTCGTTGAAACCTTCGAAGCTGAGGATGGCGATGCGGGTGGAAGCACTCATGGGGGCGGATCCGGCTGAGGTCTACAGTGCGGCCCATCCTAGCCATTCCTGCGCCGCATGTCCTCTTCTGCTGACTCCGCCCCGGCTCTGCCGGACACCCGCCGCTGGGCCTGGCTGCCGCCCGTGGGTTCGGCCGCTTATTACGCCCTGCTGGCCGTCGTGGGCATGCTGCTGCTGGGGCCGCTGGGCGGCATCACGGCCGCCTTCATGAATTTCTCCATCGGCTTTTACGTCGGTGGCCAGGTGCTGGCCGGCATCCTGGGTTCGGTGGTCACCTATGGCTATGGCAGCGAGGGCAAGCACGGCGCCAACTACATCCAGACGGCGGCCGCCTCGGTGGCCGGCATGATGGCCATGAGCACCTTGATCCAGGCCATGGTCTGGATGGGCATGCCGGCCGTGCCCTTCTGGCAGATGGTCATCTATATGCTTTGCATAGGCATGATGGGCGCCGGCATCGGCATGTTGTACACGCCCATCCTGGTCGAGCGCATGCAGCTGACCTTTCCCTCCGGCCTGGCGGTTGCGAACATCCTGCGCGCACTGACCGACCCGGTGCTGCTGCGCCAGTCGGTCTCGCGTCTGTTCGGTGGCATGGCGGTAGGCGCCATCGGCGGCTGGGCCTCGGCCAAGGTGGCGGTGCTGGGGGTGGTCGAGCTGTCCACCTCCACCTTTGGCGCCGGTCTGATCGTGGGGGCGCGGGTCGGTATCCCGGCGCTGACCGGCGGCCTGCTGTTCTGGGCCCTGACGCCTTATTTCATCGGCATAGGCTGGCTGCAGCCGGATGAGCCTTTCCGCAAGATCGCCTTCCTGATCGCCTTGGGCATGATTCTGGGCGCGGCCCTCATCGACCTGGCCCTGATTCTCTGGCGCGCCGTGCATCGCCTGCGCGCGGTCCCCGCGGCCGAGGCCGCGCATGTGCCGGCCGAGCAGCTGGGCCGCGCCGGCGGCCCGCGCGCCAGCATGCCGCGCCTGCTGGCCTGGGTGGGCGTGTGGACGCTGGCCACCATTGCGGCCGGCATGAGCTTCTTCGATGAACCGCTGGGCTATATGGTGCTGGTGGTCGGCCTGGTCTATGTGTTCGCCCTCGTCAACGGCATCTCGGTGGGGCTGACCGACCAGAACCCCATCTCCTCGGCTTTTGTGGTGACGGTGCTGATCCTGGCCGGCGTGGGGCTCAAAGATCCCTTGCTGGGCCTGATGGCGGCCATGGTGGTGTTTGTCTCCAGCAGCGTGGCCGGCGATATGCAGCAGGACCGCTCGACCGGCTGGCGCCTGGGTTCCAACCGCACGCTGCAGTTCCGCTTCCAGGTGGCCGGCCTGCTGCTGGGCGCGGTGCTGGCGGTGCTGGTCGCCCAGCTCTTCATGACGGCGTATCCGGTGCTCAAGCTGGATCAGACCGCCATGCCGGCCAGCGAGGCGCCGGCGCAATGGACCTCGGCCATGACTTATAAATTCGTCGGCGTGCTGCGCAGCCTGACCGAGCCCAAGGCCTTCCAGACCACGGCCATTCTGGTCGGTGTGGGCATAGGCTTTGTCAGCGAGTTGCTGCGCAAGCTGATCAAGCAGCATGCGGGCTACCAGCGCTTTGCCCGCAGCGGACGCAAGGGTTTCGTCGCCGATTTCTGCCTCGACGCCTTGCTGCTGCCCAGCCCCTACGCCTCTTCCTTTGGCGGCTTCGTCAATCTGCCCACCTCGGCCTGGTTTGCGGCCGGCGGTATTGCGTCCAGCCTGATCAACAGCTTGCGGCCCAGGGCCGAGCCTGCGGGCAAGGATCTGCCCGAGGATATGAGCAGCACCTCCCTGGTGGGCGGCGGCCTGATCGCGGGCGATGCCCTGGCCGCCCTGGGCCTGGGCTTGGCGGGGCTGGCTGCGCTGTTTTGAGGGAAGGTCAGGCTCAATGAAAAAAAGCCGGCAGGCATCGGCTTCATTCTTGTTTCACGTGCTGCTCCTGCAGGCGTCGAACTCGATAGAGTTCGACGCCTCGGATCGCCGCTTGCTTCAGATCACCAGAAGGTGTACTCCGCACCCAGGCGCAGCATGCGGCCTTGCACGTCTTCACGGTCCGGGGGAATCACGCCGCCGACGCCAAAGCCTCGGTAGTCCACCGGGGCACGGGTGCCCAGGAGATTGCGGACGTTGGCGCTCAGCTTCAGAGCCTTGATCGGGCTGTAGCTGACGTTGTAGTCCAGGCGCGAGTAGGCACCATAACGGCATTGCTCAGCGCTCAGATTCTTGGTCTTTGCGCAGTCCTCCTGAGTCCAGGCCGGGGCGTTGAAATCGCCGTTCAGCGTTGTGCTGGTCTGGTAGTGGAAGGTCAGTGCCTGAGCCACCGGACCCATGCTGTGGCTCAGGGTCAGCTTGGACTTCCAGCGCGGCGTGCCGTAGCGGCCCGCCATATTGTCGCCATAGCCCTTGCGAGCGGCGCTCCAGTAGTAGAGGTCGGTGGTGTAGGTCAGATCCAGATCGGCGCCGAACCGGCCCACTTCGGTGGCCAGTTGACCCTTGACGGTGACATCCCAGCCGGAAGTCTTGGTGCGGAACAGATTCTCGAAGGTCGAGGTCACCGACTGCAGGCGGCCCGCAGTCACGCCGTACTTGGCGCGCGCAGCCGCGTCGAAGAATTGGTCTGCAGCCAGATCGCTACGACCAATGACGCCCGCGTCCAGTGTGTCTTCGATATTGAGCAGGTCGTTGACGCTCTTCAGACCGATCTCGTCCTTGCGTTCGATGCGCCAGTAGTCGATGGTGGCACTCAGGTCCTTGACCGGCGAGAAGGCTAAACCGAGGGTCCCGGTGCGGCTGGTTTCAGGCTTCAGCGAAGGGTTGTAGGACACGATGCTTGCAACGCCACGGGAGCACTCGTCCAGCACATTGTCCGCTTGTGCCGTCAGGAGTTGCTTGTCCGGGTTGCCCGCGGGCAGCGCCGCAGCCTGAGCCTTTAGGTCCTTGGCGTAGGCAGAAGCTTGGTTGCAGCGCTTGGGATCGCTGATGCCGTTGCTGAAGGCAAACTTGGTCGAAGGGGCGTTTTCGGTCAGGTTTGGAGCACGGAAGCCAGTCTCCAGCGTGCCGCGGAACAGCAGTTCCTTGCTCGGCTGGAAGCGCAGTGCCAGCTTGGGCGAGAAGTGCGCGCCGAAGCCGGGGAATTTGTCCACACGGCCCGCAGTCTGCAGTTCCAGGTTCTTGACGATGGGGAGGTTGCCCTCGACAAATACTGCGCCGTAGTTGCGCGAAGCGTTTGAACGCACCGAGCCGTAGCCGACGATGTCGCCACGCTCCAGACCGCCGGTAGGCGTGATCTGCACTTCTTCGCGGCGGACCTCAAAGCCCGTGGCCACGTTGATGGCGCCGGCCGGCAGGCTGCCGTACTCGCCGGTCAGCTTGCCGTCCAAGAAGAACTGTTTGATCTCGGCCTCGTAGCCGAAGATCGGGAACAGCTTGGCCAGCACATCGGCCGAGTTGCTCTGACCGATCTTGTAGCCATTGCTCTTGTTGAAGAAATCAGCGTCCAGTTGGGCCTTGGTGTAGTCGCCAATGACCTCCTTGAAGCCCTTCTCGCTGAAAGAACCTCGCTGATCTGCCTTGGTCTTGCCGCCCATGGCGCCGACGGCGGTGTCCCAGTCGAAGTTACCCCAGACGCCTTTCACGCCCGCCAACACGCGGTACTGGTCGGTCTTGACCCGCTTGTGCGCGTCGGAATCGACAAAGCGATAGCGGAAGTCGGCTTCGACACCCGTGTTGTTCAGGGGATGCTCGGCAGGCAGGCCGCGGTTGGTGAAGCTCTTCAGGCCGTTGGTGATGGGGTCACCCCAGACGGTGGTGCCCAAAGCCGAGCCGTAGGCGTTGTAGGCGCTTTCGTAACCGGTCTTGGTGCGGGAGAACAGCAGCTCCGAATAGGCTTGCAGGTCTTCATTGATCAGCAGCTTGCCCGAAACCAAGGCGGTCACGCGATCGGCCTTGGGGGTGGCTTCGAATCGCTCGTAGCGGTTGTACTGGCACAGGCCACCGATCAAATTGGCATCCGCGCAACCCGCCAAAGGCTTGAGTGCGTTCTTGCCATTGCTGCCCTTGCTCATGACATTGCCGGGGTAGGCGTAGGTCGAGGGTGTGCCAAAGCCGGTCGAGAAGGCTGCGTAGGCGGGGTTGCTGTCATCCAGCACCTCGCTCCACATCACGGAGTTGCGCTTGTACAGATCCACATTGGCCAGCACATTGAAGCGGTCGCGTGTCAAGTCGCCGTAGCCACCGGTCAGGGTCAGGCTTTTGTCGTTGAACTGGCTGTTCAGCAGCGAGGCTTCGCGATTGACCTTGGCGATCAGGCCTTGGAAGTCACGGCGGGTGACGATGTTGATCACGCCGGCGACAGCATCCGAACCGTAGACGGAGGAGCCACCACTCTTCAGCACCTCGACGCGCTCGATGGCCTCCAGGGGCAGGGAGTCGATGTTGGTAAAGGTCTGGTTGTAGTCGGCTAGCGGGTAGCTCGCGACGCGGCGAAAGTTCATCAGCACCAAGGTGGATTGCTTGCCCAGGCTGCGCAGAGACACCGAAGACGCGCCACCGGCGAAGCTATTGCCGCCGCCTAGATCGCTCAGGCTGCCGGTGCTTGCCGCCAGTTGCTCAACCAGCTGGCGCACGGTCGCCACGCCGCTCTTGGAGATGTCTTCACGGCGGAACACGGCCACCGGCGAAGCACCTTCAGCGTCGATGCGCTTGATGTGGCTGCCGATGATTTCAACGCGCTCCAGCGATTGCGGTTCGGCGGCGAAAACGGTGGAGCAAGTCAAGGCGCTTGCGAATGCAATGCCAGTCAGGATCTGGGGAGACTGGCGCTTGAAAGTACGAGACATTAGGGAACCTCTAGAACACTGTCTACGAGGAGTAGACGTGTAAAAAACTCAGAAAACGATGAGGAAATGCAGTTCATGCGCACCGATCTGGGCATGGCTGTGGATCGAATTCTGGAAGGGGGGTCCCTGCCCTTTTGTCACCATGTCTGGCGCAAGTTGGGGCGAATCCGCTGGCCTCAGCTGGACTGTTCGGCGCTTTGCTGCGCGGAGCTGCGAGGCGCAAGACTAAGACCCGGGTTCCCGCGCGTTTTAAGGGTAACTACTGAGGTAGACGGGCTGCAAACGCTTGTTTTCTGCGGCAAATTCCGCAAGCCATAGGTAAGAGTGTTCAACACTATGGCAACTGCGTGTAATTTTGTGAATTCCTTGTATATCGGGTTTTCACGGATGATTTATTCCTCGCACGCAGCTTTCCTGCTGTTGCGTTTTTCAGTCGATGCGAGGAAATTTAAGGCGCTTTCGGGGCCTGCCGAGCGCGGCTGAGGGTGGCCGCCTTGCTCCGCCGGCCCACGGCCCAGGCCGCCAGCAGGCTGAAGCCCAGGGCCTGGGCCAGCAGGGCCCAGCCGTAGGAGGCAACGCCTTCCAGCGGAGCACCCATCTGGTTCAGGCGCACAAAGGCCTGGATGCCGATGACGGCGGGAATCGCCTCGCCCAAGGTCTGCAAGGCGGCCGGCAGGGATTCGCGCGGCCAGGAGAAGCCGGCCAGAAAGGCGATCGGCAAGGAGGTGCAGAGCAGGGCTTGCATGGCCCGCTCGCGGTCGGCGAAGAGGGCGCCCAGGGCCACGCCCAGGGCCGCCACGCCCCAGCAGAACGGCAGCAAGAGCAGGGCCGTGCCAAAGGGATTGCCGCCGTGGGCATAGCCCAGAAAGGGGAACGTCAGGCCGAAGAACCAGCCGGCAGAGAGCAGGCCGAAGAGGGCAAAAGCCGCCGTGCGCGCCGACCAGGCCCACAGCGAATCGGCATTTTTTTCGGTGCGGGGCTGCTCAAACCAGGTGCCCACCCACAGCGCCGTGCCTATCAGCAGCAGTTGCTGGATGATCAGCACCGCCACGGCCGGCACCACATAACTGCCATAACCCTCGCTGAGGTTGTAGAGCGGTAGCAGCCGCAGATTCAGCGGGCTGCGGCTTTGCGCGGCCTGCAGGGGCGGCTGGCCGCGGGCCTGCAGCTGCTTGAGCTCTACCCCGGCCGAGACCGTGCCCAGCACCTCGCCAAAGCCGCTGAGCACCACCTTATTGGTCAAGAAATAAGCACCATTGGCCAGCACCGGCAGCACCACGCCCTGGCCGCGCGCCACATCGCGCTTGAGCTGGGGCGGCAGGAGCAGATAGCCCTCGATCTCGCGCCCTGCCATCAAGGCCTGCACCTCGGCCTCGTCGCCGCTGACCAGGCGCAGCTGCAGGCGCGGGCTGGCCTGGGCGAAGCGGATGATTTGCCGGCTCAGATTGCTGTGGTCCTGGTCCACGATGGCCACCGGCACCCGCTGCAAGGCCTGGGTGGCATAGGGCCAGGGGTAGAAAAAGGAATAGATGATGGGCGCGGCCACCAGCATCAGCAGGGCGCCCTGGTCGCGCAGGGCGCTTGCCAGCGTGGCGCGCAGCCAGCCCAGCCAGGAGAGTGGCTGCGCGGCCATCAACGCCGCCCCCAGCTCTTGGGATCGAGCGCCACCCCTGGCGCCAAGGCCCAGCCGGCCGCCAGCAAGCCCAGGGTGGCCAGCAGCAGGCCGCCCAGCAGGGGCAGCAAGGAGGCCAGGCCCTGGCCCATCTGCAGCAAGCCCAGCTGGCCCTGCAGAACCCAGGTGAAGGGCAGGGCCTGGGCCCAGAGGCGGGCGCCTTCGGGCATGGCCATCAGCGGGAAGGCCAGGCCGGAAAAAGCAAAGGCCGGCGCGGTGATGAAGCCCGCCGCCGACAGCGCCAGGCGCAGCGAGCGGCCGGCCAGCGCGATGGCCGCGCCCAGCGCGAGATAGAGCGCCAGCATCAGGCCATGCAGGGCCAGCAGCGGCGCCAGCCCGCCCTCGGGCAGCAGGCCCAGGCGGGCGAAGATCAGCCAGAACACCAGGTTGACGGCGTTCAGCAGCACCCAGGCCGGCAGCAGCTTGGTCAGCAGGGCGGGCAGGGCCTGGCCCTGGCTGGCCGCCAGCCAGTCGGGGGCCGTGGCATCGCGCAGCTCGCGGCCCACCGTCCAGCCGCCGGCCACCATGGCCAGCAGATGCAGCAGGGCCGGGATCAGGGCGGTGGCCAGGAACTGCTGGTAATTGAGCGCGCCGTTGTAGAGCGCGCCCAGACTGGCCCGCAGCGGTTCAAACGCTTGCCTGGCGGCCTGCGGGCTCTGGCCGCGCTTGTTGCGTGCCGTCAGCTCAATGCCGGCCGACAAGGTGCCCACCACGGTTCTGACCTCTTTCTGGATCAGGCCGGAGTGGGTGGCGAATTGCGCGTTATGCAGCAGGGCGAGTTGGCCGGCCTGGCCGTGCTTGATGTCGCGTGCCAGCTCGGGCGGGATGATCAGCGCGGCATAGACCTCGCCGGCCCGCAGGCTGCGCTGCAAGGCCTGCTCGTCGCCGTACTGGGCGGCGATGCGCAGACCTGGGGCGGCATCCAGCATGCGTTGCAGCTGGCGCGAGAGCCCACTGTGGTCGCCGTCCAGCACGCCGATGGGCAGGCGGGTGGGCAGGCCGGCCGCAAAGCTCCAGATCATCATCAAGCCCAGCAGCAGCGGCAGCCAGCTCAGCATGGCCAGATCGAAGGGCCGCTGCCACAGCAGGTGCAGCTCGCGCCGCAGGCCATCACGCCAAGGTTTCACGGCAGGCTTATGGATTGACCAGGACGCTCATGCCGGGCCTGGCCTCGGCAATGGCCTGCAGCGGCCTGGCCTTGATCTCGAACGTGCGCAGGTCATAGCCCTGGTTGGAGCGGGTGGCGCGCCAGGTGGCGAAGTCAGGCAGGGCCTGGCTGGCCGTGACCTTGAAGCGCACGCGGCGATTGTCCAGCGCGGGCAGCCTGGCTTCGAACTCCTTGCCGATGGCAAAGCGGCTCAGCTGGTCTTCGCGCACATTGAACAAAGCCCATTGGTTCTGCAGGTCCACCACCGTCAGCACCGGCACGCCGGCGGGCGAGAGCTCGCCCCGCTTGGCCAGCAGCTTGGCCACCTCGCCGGCCACCGGGCTCTTCAGCTCGGTCTCGGCGCGGGCGCTTTCCACCTCCTGCACCACGCCGGCCACCTGGGCGGCTTGGGCGGCGGCGGCGGCCTTGTCCTCGCTGCGGGCACCGGCGCGGGCCATCTCGGCCTGGGCTTTGGCGGCATCGGCCAGGCCTTGGGCGGCGCGCCAATTGGCCTCGGCCTCGTCGCGTTTTTGCAGGGCGACCAGGCCGTCCTTGTAGAGGCTGTCGACCCGCTCGAAGCTCTTCCTGGCCAGCTCGGCGCCGACCCGGGCGCGCTCGAAATTGCTCTGCGCCATGCGAATCTCTTCGGGCCGGGCGCCGTTCCTGGCCTTCAGGGCCAGGGCCGCGGCGGCCGCCTCGGCATTGCTGGCTTGCGCCATCTTGGCCGCCACCTCGGGGCTGTCTATGCGCAGCAGCAGGGTGCCAGCGCTGATTTGCTGGCCCTCGTGCACCAGCAGCTCGGCGATGCGGCCGGTCAGCTTCGGAGCAATATCGGTCTCCTGCGCTTCCATCATGCCTTGCAGCTGCTGGGGCGGTTCGCGCCCGCCTTGCAGCAGGGCGTAGACGCCCCAGGCGCCTAAGGCCAGCAGCAGGACGGGGGCGACGATCTGGCTTGCTTTTTTCATGGGTTCTGTCCTCGCCTTCATTCGACCCGCAGATCCGCCCGCGCCAGGTATTCACCCAGGCGATGGATCTGGCCGCTGGCCTGCAGCAGGCCGGTCAAGGCCATCACATAGTCGTAAGCCACCTGGGCGCGCTCGGTGCGCAGCTTGGCCAGATTGAGCTCGGCGTCTATCAGGTCCAGCGCCGTGCTCGTGCCCTGACGCAGGCCGGCCTGGCGCAGGCGCAGCAGCTCGCGGCCCAGCTCGTCCTGCGTGGCCAGGCTCAGGTATTGCTCGCGTGCGCGCTCGGCGCTGCGCCATTGCTTCTCCACCAGCAGGGCGATGTCGCTGCGGGCCTGGGCATCGGCCGCGTCCACCTGCGCGATCTGGCTGGCATGGGCCCGGTCCAGCGCCGCGTGGTCCAGCGAATCCCAGAGATTGACGCGCACACCCAGGCCGGCCACCCAGTCGCGGTTGTGCGTCAAGTTGCTCTGGCCGAAGGCGAAGACCTGGGGCTTGTTGAGGGCCTTGCCGGCCGCCTTGAGCTGCTCGGCCTGGCTGCGCTTGGCCGCCACCTTGGCCAGGCCGGGGTGCTGGGCCAGGGCCTCGCTGATGAATTCGGCCAGCGGCGGCAAGGCCTGGCTGCTGAGGGCCAGCGGCGTGCTGGGCAGCGGGGCAGCGCCGTCCAGCTTGACGCTGCGCGCCAGCGCCAGGGCGGCCAGCTCCGCATCGCTGCGGGCCTTGCGGGCCTGGTGGCGGGCATCTTCCAGCGCGGCGCGGGCCTGCAGGCGCTCCAGCTGCGAGACCACGCCGGCCTTGAGCATCTTCTCCACCGCCGCATCGTGTTCGGCCACGCCACCGGCCACGGCCTCGCGCAGATCGGCGGCGCGGCGGGCCAGCTGGGTCTGGAAATAGCGCTGGGCCAGCAGGCCCACGGCCTCGTCTTCCACTTGGCCCAGATCGGCCTGGGCCTCGTCGCCCTGGGCCTTGGACAGGGCGCGCGCCGCATCCGCCGCGCCGCCCACATAAATGGGCCAGATGGCGTTGAGGATGGCGGTTTGATTGCTATGGCTGCGCTCCAGCGTGTAGCTGGCGGGCAGCTGGGGCAGGGCAGGCAGGGCGCCGATGATGGAGGGCGGCAGCATGCCGATGACGCTGCCCAGGCCCTGGTTGAGCGGGTCCAGATTGAGGTCCAGGCTGGCCTTGTAGCTGTACGCCAGGCCAAACACGCTGACGACCGGCCCGCCCAGATTGGCAATGCCCTCGGCCTGGGCCTGGCGCTGGGCCAGCTGCGCGCGTGCGCCGCCCAATTGCTCGGAACCCTGCTGCAGGCGTTGCAGCGCCTCGTCCCAGCTGAGGCGGGCGCCTGGCGGCATTTCCGCGGCGCCAGCGCCGGCCGCCAGCGCCGCGGCGAGCAGCAGGGCCAGCGGCTTCAGGCCGAACGCCGGGCTCATTCTTCCAGCAGGCTGCGCAGCATCCAGGCGGTTTGCTCGTGCACCGTCAGGCGCTGAGTCAGCAGATCGGCGCTGGGCTCGTCCGAGGCCTTGTCGACGGCGGGGAAGAGGCTGCGTGCCGTGCGGGCCACGGCCTCATGGCCTTGGACCAGGATGCGCACCATCTCCAGCGCCTTGGGCGGCGTGGCGGGCGCGTCGGGCAGGGAGCTGAGCTGGGCGAACTGGGCGTAGGAGCCCGGCGCCACATGGCCCAGCGAGCGGATGCGCTCGGCGATCGGGTCCACCGCGTTCCACAGCTCGGTGTACTGGGCCATGAACATGGCGTGCAAGGCGTTGAACATGGGCCCCGTCACATTCCAGTGGAAGTTGTGCGTGGTCAGGTAGAGGGTGTAGGTGTCGGCCAGCAAGCGCGAGAGGCCGGCGGCGATGGCGGCGCGGTCCTTGTCGGCGATGCCGATATTGATGGCCGGGCCGGAGGACTTGGCGGGACTCGATTTCTTTGCCATGGGTTGCTCCAAAGTATCGTGGGCTTGGTTTGGGCTCGACAGGTCCCGGCTGGGCTTGAACCCTGCGGGACGCGAGACCACCCCCGCAGCATAGACCAAGCCCGGGCGCTGTTTGTGACGCTGGCTAGGGGGTGCGCTCAGGTGTTGGCGCGGGGGCTTTGTGGCGCAGGCCGGCTTGCTGATCCTTGCCGCCGCGCTGACCTTGTGGCGAGCCTGGCTGTGAAGGGGCTTAGCTGGCGCTATGCCGCATCCAGTCCACGATGAACTGGGCGCCCAGGGCGGCACCGGAAAGATGGATGGCAAAACCTAGAAACCGGCGCTGTTTTTTGAACATGATGGATCCTTGATTGAAAAAGGGGGCGAGCCCTTGGCCGCCCCCTGTGATAACGGGCTGATCGCGCGGATCAGGCCAGGTCGAAGCGGTCCAAGTTCATGACCTTGACCCAGGCGGCGACGAAGTCATGCACGAATTTCGCTTGGGCGTCTGCGCTGCCATAAACCTCGGCCAGGGCGCGCAGCTGGGCGTTGGAGCCGAAGACCAGATCGGCCCGCGTACCCGTCCACTTCAGCGCAGCGGTCCGGCGGTCGCGGCCTTCGAAAACGTCTTGCGTCGCCGAGGTCGATTGCCACTGCGTGCCCATGTCCAGCAGATGGACGAAGAAGTCATTGCTGAGCACCTCCGGCCGCTGGGTCAGCAGGCCTTGTGTCGAACCCTCCACCCCCACATTCAGCACCCGCAGGCCGCCGACCAGCACCGTCATCTCGGGCGCCGTGAGGCTTAGCAACTGGGCCTTGTCGATCAGCAAGGCCTCGGCCGGCACCTTGATGCCTGGCTTGAGGTAGTTGCGGAAGCCGTCGGCCACCGGCTCCAGCACGGCGAAGGAGGCCACATCGGTCTGCGCCTGCGAGGCATCCATGCGGCCGGGCGTGAAGGGCACGCTGATGCGTTGGCCCTGCTTTTGCGCGGCCAGCTCGATGCCGACACCACCCGCCAGCACGATCAGGTCGGCCAGCGACAGCTTCTTCTGGCCGCCCGATTGAGCTTGGTTGAACTCGGCCTGAATGCCTTCCAGCACTTGCAAGACCCGGGCCAGCTGTTCGGGCTGGTTGACGGCCCAGTCTTTTTGCGGCGCCAGGCGGATGCGCGCGCCGTTGGCACCGCCGCGCTTGTCGGAGCTGCGGAAGGTGGAGGCCGAGGCCCAGGCCGTGCCCACCAGTTGCGGGATCGACAGGCCGGAGGCCGCAATCCTGGCCTTGAGGCCGGCGATGTCTTGCGCGTCCACCAGCGCGTGGTTCAGGGCCGGGATGGGGTCTTGCCAGATCAACTCTTCGGCCGGCACCTCGGGGCCCAGATAGCGGCTGCGTGGGCCCATATCACGATGGGTCAGCTTGAACCAGGCGCGGGCGAAGGCCTCGGCGAACTGCTCCGGCTGGGCCAGGAAGCGGCGCGAGATCTGCTCGTAAGCAGGGTCCACGCGCAGCGACAGATCGGTGGTCAGCATGGTGGGCAGGTGCTGCTTGCTCTGGTCGAAGGCGTCGGGGATGCTGGCCTTGGCCTGCTTGGCCACCCATTGATGGGCTCCGGCCGGGCTCTTCGTCAGCTCCCACTCGTAACCGAACAGGTTCTCGAAGAAGTTATGGCTCCAGGCCGTGGGGGTGGTGGTCCAGGTCACTTCCAGGCCGCTGCCGATGGCGTCGGCGCCCACGCCGGAGCGGTAGTCGTTGTGCCAGCCCAGGCCTTGTTGGGCCATGCCGGCGGCCTCAGGTTCGGCGCCCACATGCTTGGCGTCGGCCGCACCATGGGTCTTGCCAAAGGTGTGGCCACCGGCGATCAGGGCGACGGTTTCTTCGTCGTCCATGGCCATGCGGGCAAAGGTTTCGCGGATGTCCCGGGCGGCGGCCAGCGGGTCGGGATTGCCGGCGGGGCCTTCGGGGTTCACATAGATCAGGCCCATCTGCACGGCGGCCAGGGGGTTCTCCAGGTCGCGCTCTTTTGCGTCGGCGCTGTAGCGCTTGTCGTCCGCCAGCCAGCTGGTCTCGGCGCCCCAGTACACATCTTCCTGCGGCTCCCAGGTGTCGGCGCGGCCGCCGGCAAAGCCAAAGGTCTTGAAGCCCATGGACTCCAGCGCGACATTGCCCGTCAGGATGAAAAGATCGGCCCAGGAGATGCTCTGGCCGTACTTCTGCTTGATGGGCCAGAGCAGGCGGCGCGCCTTGTCGAGGTTGACGTTGTCGGGCCAGCTGTTCAGGGGTGCAAAGCGCTGTTGGCCGCCACCCGCGCCGCCGCGACCGTCGCCCACGCGGTAGGTGCCCGCGCTATGCCAGGCCATGCGCACGAACAAGGGGCCGTAGTGGCCGAAATCGGCCGGCCACCAGTCTTGCGAAGCTGTCATCAAGGCATGCAAGTCCTGCTTCAAGGCGGCCAGATCCAGGCGCTTGAAGGCTTGGGCGTAGTCGAAGCCGGGGTCCAGCGGGTCGGACAGGGCGGAGTGCTGATGCAGCACGCTCAGCTTCATCTGCTGGGGCCACCAGTCGCGGCTGGACTGGGCCAGGGCGGCGCTGGCGGCAGCGGCGGCGTTGTGATGGAAAGGGCACTTGGCTTCGGTCGACATCGCTTTTCTCCTTGGGGTTGAGCCAGCAGGGCTGGTATGGACGCAAGCTTAGGATTTGGCGATGAATAGTGCAATTTAATTGAATCTAATTTGTCGATAGCTATTTGTAAAGATGAAGGCTTGAAACTTATCCGGCCCGCGCCAGCTCCAGGCCCAGCAAGGCCTTCTTGGTCTGCGGCCCCCAGCGGTATTCGCCGAAGTCGGCATTGGCGCGTATGACCCGGTGGCAGGGGATCAGATAGGCGATGGGGTTGGCCGCCACGCAGCTGGCCACGGCCCGCACGGCTTGCGGGGCGCCTGCCAGCCGGGCCAGCTGGGTGTAGGACAAGACCTGACCCTCGGGGATGCTCAGCAAGGCCTGCCAGACCTTCAGGCGCAGCGGTGTGCCGCTCATCAACAGGCCCAGGGGCCGGCTGGGCGCCGCGCCGGCGAGGCGGCGGCCTATCTCCTCGGCGATGGGGGCCAGGTCTTGCCGCGCCTCCTGCCAGCGCGCCTCGGGCAGGGCGGTGCTGGCCTCGGCGATCAAGGCCTGGGCCGTGGCGCCGCGCATAAAAGCCATGCGCAAGATGCCGCGGGCCGTGGCGGCCAGCCAGAGCGGGCCCAGCAAGGTGTCGACCGTGGTCCATTGCAGGCGCAGGCCGCGCCCGGCCTGTTTGAACTCGCCCGGCGTCAGCCCTTCCAGGCTGAGGAAGAGATCGTGCAGGCGCGAGGGCCCCGACAAACCCGCGGCGAACGAGGCCGTCAGCACCGACTCGGCGGCCCGCAGGCTTTGCTTGGCGCGCTCTAGGGCCAGGGCCTGGCTGAACTCCTTGGGCGTGACCCCGGCCATGCTGACAAAGCTGCGCTGGAAATGAAACAGGCTCTGGCCCGCCTCATCGGCCAAGTCCTGCAAGGCCGGCGGCTCGTCCGCCAGCGCCAGGCGCTCGATGGCCCGCTGCATGCGCTGGTACTTGAGCGTAGAAGAAGAGGAATTCACGGAAGAAACACTTGCCTCGGCCATGGTGATGCACTCGCTGAGGGTCCAAAGACGATGCCCGCATTCTGCGCAGCGCCCAGCGCCCCGCCCACCCGTTTCTTGCTCCCGCGCTTCTTCTTCAAATTGGGGTCAGAGTCAATTTTCAAATTAATTGACTCTGACCCCAATTTTGAGGGCGGCCTAGGTGTTGAGTCGCGTGACGCCGTCGAGCGAGCAAGCATGGACCGCATTGCGCAGGGCGGCGATGGCTTCGAAGCGGGTAAAGGTGCGGCGCCAGGCCAGCACGACACGGCGGGTGGGGACGGGCGCGGCGAAGGGGATGAAGCGCAGATGGGGCTGCGGCTCTTTCGGCACGCTCAGCGTGGGCACCACCGTCACGCCCATGCCCGAGGCGACCATGTGTTTGATGGTTTCCAGCGAGCTGCCTTCAAAGCTCTTGCGTATGCCCTCGGCGTCGCTGGAGAAGCGGGAGAACTCGGGGCAGACCTCCAGCACCTGGTCACGGAAGCAATGGCCAGCGCCCAGCAGCAGCATGGTCTCGCTCTTGAGTTCCTCGGCCGTGATCTGCGCGCGCCCGGCAAAGGCATGGTTGCAGGGCGCGGCGATCATGAAGGGCTCGTCGTACAGCGGCGCCAGGGCCAGGCCGGTGTCCGGGAAGGGTTCGGCCAGGATGGCGCAGTCCAGCTCGCCGGTGCGCAGCATCTCCAGCAGCTTGACGGTGAAGTTCTCCTGCAGCATCAAGGGCATCTGCGGGTAGTCTTCGATCACCCGCTTGACCAGCTCGGGCAGCAGATAGGGGCCGATGGTGTAGATGATGCCCAGCCGCAGGGCGCCGGCCAGCGGGTCTTTGCCGCGTTTGGCGATGTCCTTGATGGCGCTGGCCTGTTCCAGCACCGATTGCGCCTGGCGCACGATGTCGGCGCCCAACGGCGTGACCGAGACCTCGGCCGCACCGCGCTCGAAGAGCTTCACATCCAGCTCTTCCTCCAGCTTCTTGATCGCCACGCTCAGCGTGGGCTGGGAGACGTGGCAGGCCTCGGCCGCGCGGCCGAAATGGCGTTCGCGGGCCACGGCAACGATGTAACGCAGCTCGGTCAGGGTCATGGGGCTGGCACCTTTGTTTGTCTGAGGCAGACGGACGGTTTGGAGTGATGCCCCCATTGTCGGCGCCCGGGCGGTCCGCCACGCCGGCCCCATGAAAGTTACACTGCGGCCGCCTCTCCTCCACGCCCAGGTGCCACCATGACCGACCGCAAACCCCTCAGCCTGCAACGCTTGCTGGACATGCATGCCAGCGGCGACAAGATCGCCATGCTGACCTGTTACGACGCCGCCTTCGCCAGCTTGCTGGACGAGGCGGGCGTGGATGTGCTGCTGGTCGGCGACTCGCTGGGCAATGTGCTGCAGGGCGAGAGCAGCACCGTGCCGGTGAGCCTGGACGCCATGGTCTACCACACCCGCTGCGTCGCCCGCGGCCGCAAGAATGCCTGGGTGATCGGCGACCTGCCCTTCGACAGCTACCAGGCCTCGCCGCAAGAGGCCTGGAAGAGCGCCGCCGCCCTGTTCAAGGCCGGCGCCCATATGGTCAAGCTGGAAGGCGGCGGCTGGACGGCGCCCATCGTGCGCTTTCTGGTCGAGCGTGGCATCCCCGTCTGCGCCCATCTGGGCCTGACCCCGCAGACCGTCACCATGCTGGGCGGCTTCAAGGTGCAGGGCCGCGACGACGCGGCCGCCGCCCACCTGAAGCGCCAGGCGATTGAACTGGCCGAGGCCGGCGCCCAGATGCTGGTGCTGGAGATGGTGCCCGCCCCGCTGGCCGCCGACCTGACCAGGACGCTGAAGATCCCCGTTATCGGCATAGGCGCCGGCGTCGGCTGCTCCGGCCAGGTGCTGGTGCTGCACGATATGTTGGACGTGACGCCGGGCCGTCGCCCGCGCTTCGTCAAGAACTTCATGGCCGGCGCCAGCTCGGTGCAGGACGCCGTGGCCCGCTATGTGGCCGAGGTGAAGGCGCAGACCTTCCCGCAAGACGATCTGCATAGCTACTGATCGCCTCCTCTCCTTACCCGCTCTTACCCGTTCTCTCCCCGCTGTTTGCATGAAACTGATCCACGACATCGCCGGCCTGCGCCAGGCCCTGCAGCCCACGCCGCGGCGCGCCTTTGTGCCCACCATGGGCAATCTGCATGAAGGCCATCTGAGCCTGCTGCGCCAGGCCCGGGCCGCGGTGGATGAGCAAGGCGCGGGCGGCCTGGTGGTGGCCAGCATCTTCGTCAACCGCCTGCAGTTCGCGCCGCACGAGGACTTTGACCGTTATCCCCGCACGCTGGCGCGCGACTGCGAGCTGCTGCAAAGTGCCGGCTGCGATGTGGTGTTCGCACCCGACGAGGCCGAGCTCTACCCCGAGCCCCAGGGCTACAAGGTGCAGCCGCCCAATGAGCTGGCCAATATCCTGGAAGGTCAGTTCCGGCCCGGCTTCTTCACCGGCGTCTGCACCGTGGTGGCCAAGCTCTTCAATATCGTGCAGCCCAGCATCGCCGTGTTTGGCAAGAAGGACTACCAGCAGCTGATGGTCTTGCGCCGCATGGTGGACCAGCTGGCCCTGCCCATCACCGTGCTGGGCGGCGAGACCACGCGCAGCGAGCAGGGCCTGGCCCTGTCATCCCGTAACGGCTATCTCAGCGAGGCCGAGCGCGCCGAGGCCTTGCGCCTGAGCCGCACGCTCAAAACCCTGCTGGCCCGCTGGGCCGCCGGCGAGCAAGACCTGGCCCTGCTGGAGGCCGAGGCCATGGCCCATCTGCGTGAGCATGGCTGGCAGCCCGACTACGTCTGCCTGCGCCGCCAGCACGATCTGAGCCCCGCCCTGCCGGGTCAACCGGTGGTGGCGCTGGCCGCGGCCAAGCTGGGGGCGACGCGGCTGATCGACAATATCGAAGGTTCTTGAATCGGGCATAGAGCGGCTGACAGAACTCAGCGCAGCGGTCCTGGCTAGGCGCGCCGTCGAAGACAGTACAGCTGGTACGGCGAGACGGCGTAACAACGCCAGGAGAGTTTTGTTAGCCGCTCTTACTTGACTTCCAGCAACTGGATGTCAAACACCAGCGCCGCGTTGGGCGGGATGCTGCCGCGACCCGAGCTGCCGTAGGCCAGGCTTGCGGGAATCAGCAGGGTGCGTTTGCCGCCCACCTTCATGCCGGCCACGCCCTGGTCCCAGCCGGCGATCACCTCGCCGGCGCCCAGCTTGAAGCTGAAGGGCGTGCCGCGGTCCACCGAGCTGTCGAACTTGCTGCCGCGCTGATCCGTGGCCTTCACGTCATAGAGCCAGCCGGTGTAATGCACGGAGACGTTTTGGCCATTCGCCGCCACGGGTCCGGTGCCCACGGTGCTGTCGGTGATCTTCAGGGTGCTCACGGCGGCGGAGCCCGAGGTGTCGGCGGGAGTTGAGCTCCCACCGCCACCGCCGCACGCGCTCAGGCCCAAAGTGCCAATCAGGGCCAAGGCGATGGCCGATGCGCGGAAGCTTGACTGGATCATCATCATCTTTTTCATGAGTTTCTCGGGCCCTGTGGCTCGCGTTGATAAGAGAAAGAGCCAGCGTTTGAACTGGCTTGGGAGCCGCGGATTTTGCGCGCAATTCATGTCAGATCCCGAGCTGCGTCCGCCAATCGTTCGCTGGCCGCTCATGGCCGGGTGCGTAACAGGCGGTAAGACTTTTGTCCCGAGTCAACGCCGCAGGCTTGCCGGTCGTTGCGCTGAGACCTCCAGGGACGAGAAAAAGGACTCAGCACCATGCGCCCCACTTTTTTGCGCGCGGCCGCGGCCGCCGCCCTCGCCGTCTTCCTGACCGCCTGCGGCGGCGGCGCGGCGTATGACGAGGGCCATCCGCCCTACCCGCCGGCCCCGGTCGCTAACCCCAATCCCCGGCCCAACACCCTCAGCTGCAGCGTGGAGGGCCTGGCCAAGTCGGCCCAGAGCGCCTACTCGACGGTGTGCATGCTGACCAGCAGCGGCGAGATCGTCTTCGAGCTGTACACGCCTTACGCACCGGTCACGGTGAATAACTTTCTACGCTATGTGGCCGATGGCGCTTACAGCAATACCTTGTTCCACCGCGTGGACCGCGACTTCGTGATTCAGGGCGGCGGCTACACCAGCGGCATGGTGGAGCGCCGCCCAACCTACGGCCCCATCGTGTCCGAGGCCAATAACGGCCTGGCCAATCTGCCCGGCACCTTGGCGATGGCGCGGCGTAGCGACCCCAATAGCGCCACCAACCAGTTCTTCATCAATGTGCGCGACAACCCGGGCCTGGACTACGCGCCCGCCACCTCCACCGCGCCCGCCAAACCCGGCTACACCGTCTTCGGCCGAGTCATCTCCGGCATGGCCACGGTGGAAGCCATCAATGCCGTGCCGACTTACCGTTACGGTGACACCGATATTCAGCCGCAGCAAGAGGTGTTGATCTATTGGGTGCAGAGGCTGAAATGAGGTGCAGCTGTCAGGGCCTTACTTGATGCTGCTGGGATCGGTGATGGCCATCAGGCGGAATGTCCGATCCGCTTCCGCAGGTATGACGACGGGGCTCCCTGAATAGGGGCCTTCTTCCAGAACAAAGTAACTGCCAGCCTGCTGACCTACAAGTTGAAAAATGCGGCGCTGAACTGTTTGGCATGCAGGGTTTGGGTTGTTCGGATCTTCGGCAAAAGCATCGCAATTTCCGATTGTGTTTTTTCGGCCGCGCCTTATTTCGATCTTGTTGCCCGCAAGCAGACGCCAAGTGCGGTTGAAGTTAGGCGTGGACTGCCGGTCCTGGGTGGATTGCACCGAGATGGATGCGCTGCCATCAGCTCGCAGCTCGTAGATGATGGCATCCCCAATCGGGGCAACAAGATTGCCGACCCACGGGCGCAACAGCTGGTCAAAAGAAATGCTGACCAGACTGGACTTGACGGCCATGATTTCTTTCAGCGCCAAAGACTTGCCTGCGACTCGTTGTTCCATCAACCAGCGCTCCTCCCCCAAGGGGCCAGTCCCCAGGCGGCGATAGCGGTAGTTGGAGTCGGGCAAATTCAGCTCCAGGGCGCCATCCACCAGCAGCCAGTTGATGGCTTGCTGGCTGCGCTCGATGGTGGCCGTGTTGCTGCCCATGAATTTGATGATGTCTTGCGGTGTCTTGTAGGGGTCGCTGGGATGGCTGATATAGGGCCCGACCCAGGCGGTGCCGGGTTCGAAATCTGCAGCGCTGAAATGGTTGGCCGAACCAAGTTCATAGCGTCTCCAGATGAACGCCGAGTCATCGAGCTTCTGTCGCAGGCCGGCCTTGCTGCCGCCCTGCTCCAGGGTGTAGCCCAGCCGTGCCAACATTGCGGCGCTCGTCAAGCCCGTGGCGGCGCCCCAGTCCGCCAGACGAAAGCCCGTCACCACGGTATCGATTTGCCATTGCTGACCTTTGGCGTCGCGGTCGTAGCTGAGCGCGGAGCTGACGTTCGGGCTGTCCAGCGTGACCTCCAGATTGCTACCGTCCAGTTTCCATTTGCCGGCTGCTGCGAAGTCACCCAGGATTTGCACACTGCCATCGGCCTGGAGCGTGAATTGAAAGGCCGTGGCAGCGCCAGGACCCTGGCCCTGGGTATAGACCAAGGTGCGGGGAGACGAGTCGGGAACCGGCGGCGGGTTCTTCAGGCCCGCATCTTGGCTCAAGTTGGCTCGCATCTGGTCAAACAAGGCCGGGTTGATGTTGCGTTGGGCACCGATGATGTCCATGAACTTGCTATTGGCTTGCAGCAGATCCAGGGTGGACTGGGCGCCGCTGGGCAAGCTGTAGCCCTTGTCGATCACCATCCTGATCGCACTGGCGCCGTCCAGCAATTCGCTGCCGCCGATTTTCTGTACCTGCTCGACCAGCATCTTGTCGGTGCTGGGCAGGGGGCCACGGCGTGCCAGCAAGGCGGTTTGGGCCGTGCTCAGAGAGGAGAGCCGCAAGGCCGGGGCCTGGCTGTCCGTCAGCAGGCCAGCCTTTGATCGTTTGCTCAAATTGCCAAGTTCGCCGGCCAGACTGCTCAGCACCGTCTGGTTCTGCACGCCCAAGGCGGTGGCTTTCAGGCTCAAGAACTCCGTAGGGTCTGCGGACTTGAGCGGTAGGCTGTAGGCGCCTTGTGAATCGGCGTCGGTGCTGATGCTCTTGCTGCCCAGGGTGGCCACGACCCTGGCATAGGCGCTCGATCCATCACTCACCACGCCTTTGATGACGAGGCTGGCCTCAACACTGAGCTTGACGGTGGCGTCGCTGCTGACTCCCCCCGCAGTGAGGCGGTATTTCAGGCTGTCCGCGCCGAAGAAGCCGTTGTTGGGCGTGTAGAGCACGCTTGCGCCATCAACACTGGCCGTGCCGCTCTTGGGAGCTTCAAGAATGCTGATGCTGGCTGAGCCACCGCTGCTCTTGTCGTTTTCCTGCACGCCCAGGCGCTTGGCGGCGTTCCAGTCCAGGGTGTAGGCATCGTCGGTCGCCGAGGCCGTGCTAACCGGCGATGGGGGCGGTGCCGCATTTGAGCCGCTGCCACCTCCGCAAGCAGTCAACAGACCGCTGTAGACAAGGCTTAGACAAACCCCCGCTTGGACGCTGCTGATCTTCATACGCTCCTCACTCCGCTTTGACGACTTTGTCGGAGCTGGAATTTAGCCGAGCTGCGAGTGCCTGCTTTTAGGTCTATCCCTCCCGTCTTTTGGGGGAGACTACTGCATGACAATGGGATCCGCCTGAGCGCTGTCATGACTCAAGGGTCGAGAGGACTGGCACTCAGGCGTAGTTCAAAAGCACAGTCCAATTTTCTTGATGCACGGCTCGCAATATCGGCCTTATGTTCGACCACCCCTATCCCTGCTGCACATGCGCTTGCGTGGCAGCGCCACCGAACTGCGGGCCCTGCTGCGACGTTGGTGGGGTTTTGTCGTCGTGGTGGCGGCCTTGTTGGGCCAGTTCTTCAGCACCTTGATCGGCTGGCCGGCCCTGCCCTTGTTCTGGGCCCTGGAGCAGGGGCCGGGTCTTGCCGCTGGGCTGGCGCTGCTGGCCCACGCCCTACCTGCAATCCTGCTGTGCTGGGCTTTGCGCGAGCAGATGCTGCCCAGACGCTGGCTGCAGGCCGAGGCGGCCTTGCCCCTGACCCGGGCGCAACGCCGCCGTGCCGACCTGGCCGTGCTGCTGCTGGCTCAGGCACCCTGGATATTGCTCAATCTGGCTTCCTTCCTGGCCTGGCGGCTCGACAGCCCGGCCTGGATGCGTGGGCTGTGGTGGGGCGCCGGCCTGGGTTTGGGCCTTTCCTTGCTCGTCTCCAGCGCATTCGGCTTGCTGCTGATGCGAGCCCATCGGCGTGGCCCGC
The DNA here is from genome assembly GCF_014204525.1 of Roseateles oligotrophus. Lineage (GTDB taxonomy): Bacteria > Pseudomonadota > Gammaproteobacteria > Burkholderiales > Burkholderiaceae_C > Paucibacter_A > Paucibacter_A oligotrophus_A. The sequence goes on along the minus strand of NZ_JACHLP010000003.1, from coordinate 518,201 downwards.
TGCGGCCCGCGGCGGGCCAGCTTACGGTGTTCAAAAGTCCAGGGGCGGGCAAGAGTTCACCTCTCGGCATCTGGCGGGCCCTGATCTGGCTGCCTTTGCGGCGTGGGCCCGCAAAACCTGTGCTGGCGGCCCAGATCCAGGCCGTGCTGGCGGCCTTGGCCAGCCTGGGCCTGGCCTGGGCTTGGCCCTTGCAGGCCTCCTGGGCCCTGGCCTTGTACACGCTGCTGGTGATGGGTTTTTGCGCCCGGCTGAACGGCCTGGCCCTGTCCTGCTTTGAGCCCCTGCGCAGGGCCAGCCTCGGCCTGCCCCTGGCCGAGGCTGCCTGGGCCTGGCGCCTGCAAGGCCTGGCCTTGCTGCCGGCTTTTGTCGCTTGGCTGGCCTTGTTGTTGACGCTGTTGGCCGGCCCCTGGGCCTTGTCACCGCGCGCCGCGCCCCTTTTCCTCTTGTCTGGTCTGGTGGCTCCGCTGCTGGGCGTCGCCTGCTCAGGCGGCACGGCCGAGTTGAGGGCCGGGCGCTGGCTTCTGATTTGGGGCGTTTGGGTGGCTCTTGCCAGCGAAACCTTGCTTTGACTGATATGACCTCCTCCCCCTTCCTTTTGCGCTGCGAGGCGCTGAGCTTTGCCTACCCCGGCTCGCGCCGCGTGGTCGATCTGTGGACGCATGACTTCGCCGCCGGCCTGTGCTGGCTGCGCGGCGCCAATGGCACGGGCAAGTCCACCCGGCTCAAGCTACTGGCCGGCGCCTTGGCGCCGCAGTACGGCATCGTACAGTTGCAGGGTTTTGATCTGCTCAAGCAGCCCCTGGACTACCGCCGCCAGCTCGCCTGGGTGGGTGCCGAGCCACCCGCCTTCGAGCACCTGAGCCCGGCCGAGCGCTTTGCCTTTCTGGCCGGTCTTTACCCGCGTGCCAATGCCGAGCAGTGGCAGGCGCATGTCCAGGGCTTTGGGCTGGAGCCCTTTCTGGCTCAGCCACTGAGCCAGCTCTCCACCGGCACCCAGCACAAGGCCGCGCTGGCCGCGGCCCTGGCCCTGCAAACGCCCTTGCTCCTGCTGGACGAGCCGCTCAATGCGCTGGACGCGGCATCGGTGGACTATCTGCGCGGCTTGATGCGGGCGGTCACCCAGGCCAGCGACCGCCTCTGGCTGATCGTCAGCCACGAAGATCTGGGGCTGCTGCCCAGCGCGACTCTTGATCTGTAGCAAGGGCGGGCGGGCTTGTTGGCGCTAGCCTAGCCGATTGGTCCTTTCCCGCCTGCCACCTTCATGAACCAGCCCCTCAGCAGCTCCCACGCAGCCAGCGCCTTGCGCGTGCCCGAACTTCTTTTGCCTGCCGGGGACCTGGCGCGCATGCGTGCGGCCTTCGACTTCGGCGCCGATGCGGTGTACGCGGGCCAACCGCGTTACTCCCTGCGGGCGCGCAACAACGATTTCAAGCTGGAGAATCTGCGCACCGGCATTGCCGAGGCCCACGCGCGCGGCAAGAAGTTCCTGGTGGCCAGCAATATCCTGCCCCACAACGGCAAGCTGAAGAACTATCTGGCCGATATGGCGCCGGTGGTGGAGATGGCGCCCGACGCCCTCATCATGGCCGACCCCGGCCTCATCATGATGGTGCGCGAGCGCTGGCCCGAGCTGCCGGTGCACCTCTCGGTACAGGCCAACACGGTCAACTACGCCGGGGTCAAGTTCTGGCAGAAGCTGGGGCTCAAGCGCATCATCCTCTCGCGCGAGCTGAGCCTGGACGAGGTGGCGCAGATCCGCCAGGAATGCCCGGACATCGAGCTGGAGGTCTTCGTCCACGGCGCGCTGTGCATCGCCTACTCGGGCCGTTGCCTCTTGTCGGGCTATTTCAACCACCGCGATGCCAACCAGGGCACCTGCACCAATGCCTGCCGTTGGGATTACAAGCTAGGCGACGCCTTCGAGGACGAGGCTGGCCAGGCGCAGCAGATCAATTTCGACTTCCGCAAGGCTAGCGAGTTAGCCGAGCAGAGCTTTGCCGCCGCCGGCGCCACGGCCCGCCACCCGGCGGCCGATCAGGTCTATCTGATCGAGGAGTCGCAGCGCCCCGGCGAGCTGATGCCCATCCTGGAAGACGAGCATGGCACCTACATCATGAATTCCAAGGACCTGCGCGCCGTCGAGCATGTGCAGCGCCTGGTGGAAATCGGCGTGGACTCGCTCAAGATCGAGGGCCGCACCAAGAGCCGCTACTACGTCTCCCGCGCCGCCCAGGTCTACCGCCGCGCCATCGACGACGCCGTGGCCGGCCGCGCCTTCGATCCCGCCCTGCTGGCCGAGCTGGACGGCCTGTCCAATCGCGGCTACACCAGCGGCTTCTACCAGCGCCACCGCAGCCAGGACACGCAGAACTATCTGGACGGCCATTCCAAGGCCAGGCGCAGCCAGTACGTCGGCGAGGTGGGCCGCATCGATGCCCAAGGTTGGGCCGATATCGAGGTCAAGAACCGTTTTGAAGTCGGCGACCGGCTGGAGATCATCCACCCCAGCGGCAATGTGCTCGTCGAGGTGACGCAGTTGCGCGGCAAATTGGGCGAGCCGGTCAGCGAAGCCGCCGGCAACGGCGTGGTGGTGAGCATGCCGCTGGATAAGCGCTTCGAGGGGGCGTTGATGGCGAGGTTGCTGGAGGCTTAGGGCCTCCCTGGTTCGGATGAGGATTCGCCTTCGGCAAAGTGCGTTCTGGTGTTAGATTGCCGCGGCGTCCTTCTTTCACTCGAACTCCCAGGTGCTCACGATGAAAAATGCTTCGTTCACGCTTCTTGCGGTGCTGGCCTTGAGCGCCTGCGCCGAGCTGCAAACCGCGCCCAGCCCGGTGCTTGCTCAAGCTTCTGCCGCCCCGCTGGTGGTCCGCCTGGCTGCGATTGACGCCGCAGGCCCCGTCAAGGCCCTGGGCACGGTCAGCATCAGCGAAACGGCCCATGGCCTCGTCTTCACGCCCGATCTGCACGGCCTGCCGCCCGGCGTCCATGGTTTCCATGTGCATGAGCTGGGCAGTTGCGCCGCGCTGCCCAAAGACGGCCAAGCGGTGGCCGGTCTGGCCGCTGGTGGCCATTACGACCCCAAGGGCAGTAAAAAGCATGGCACGGCCTGGGGCGATGGCCATCTGGGCGATCTACCTGGCTTGGTGGTCGACTCCGCTGGCAACGCCAGTTATGCCGTGCTGGCCCCTCGCCTCAAGCTTGCCGACATCAAGGGCCGCAGCCTGATGGTCCATGCCGGCGGCGACAACCATGCCGATCACCCCATGCCTTTGGGCGGGGGCGGGGCGCGCATGGCTTGTGGGGTGATTGGGGCAGACTGAGGGGTCTTGCCCGGTGCAGATATTGCCGCCCCAGTCTTACCAGGCCGAGATGGAGCGCCGCTTCGCCGGCCTGGCTGATCGGCTGCAGGGCTGGTTTCCGCAAGCCCGCGTCGAGCATATCGGCTCCTCTGCCATCCCTGGCGCCCACTCCAAAGGCGATCTGGATATTGCTCTGATCGTCGCGGCCGAGGCGTTGGAGGCTTGCGTTGCGCGGCTGTCCGCGCAGGGCTACCAGGAGAAGAGGGGCACCTTGCGCACCCCGGCCCTGTGCATGCTGGAGTGGCAGGAGCCGGGCCAGGACCATGCCTTGCAAGTGGTGGCCGAAGGCTCGGAGTTCATGGGCTTGTTTTTGACCTTCCGCGACCGGCTGCGCGCCAGCCCGCCATTGCTGGCGGCCTATAACCGGCTCAAGATGGCGTCTGCCCCGCTGGGTGAGCAGGGCTATCGGGCGGCCAAGGCCGGGTTTATCGAAAAGGTCTTGGGTGAAACGGCCTGACGCTGTTCTTCAAGCCTTCAAAAACTCCGCCTTCGCCCCCAGCCAGCGCGCCACCTGCCTGTGCGCTGCCTCCGGGTGCTGATCCAGCAGCAGCGGCGCCAGGTGGCGGGCGGCTTGCAGCAGCGCTGAGTCTTCCTGCAGATCGGCAAAGCGCAGCAGCTCGGCGCCGCTCTGGCGTGAGCCCATGAATTCGCCGGGGCCGCGGATGTCCAGATCGCGGCGGGCGATCTCGAAGCCGTCGTTCGTCTCGGCCATGGCGCGCAGGCGGTCCTTGCCGGTCTGGGACAGCGGCCCGGTGTAGAGCAGCACGCAGACGCTGGCCTTGGCGCCGCGCCCCACGCGGCCGCGCAGCTGGTGCAGCTGGCTGAGGCCGAAGCGCTCGGCATGCTCGATCACCATCAGGCTGGCATTGGGCACGTCCACGCCGACCTCGATCACCGTGGTGGCGACCAGCAGCTTCATCTCACCGCCACTGAACTGGGCCATCACGGCGGCCTTCTCGGCCGGCGCCATGCGGCCGTGCAGCAGGCCGACGCTGAAGCCGGCCAGTGCGGCGCTCAGCTCGGCATGGGTCTCGGTGGCATTGCTGAGGTCCATGGCCTCGCTCTCTTCGATCAGCGGGCAGACCCAGTAGACCTGGGCGCCGCGCGCCACCTCTTCCTGGATCTTCTCGATCACATTCCAGCGCTTGGCATCGGCGAACACCCGGGTAGACACGGGGCTGCGGCCGGGGGGTAACTCGTCAATCGTGCTGACCGCCAGATCGGCGAAATATGTCATCGCCAAGGTGCGCGGAATGGGCGTGGCGCTCATCATCAGCAGATGCGGCTCCAGCTTTTGGCTCGCGAGCTTTTTGCGCAAGGCCAGGCGCTGGGCCACGCCGAAGCGGTGCTGCTCGTCGATGATGGCCAGGCCCAGCTGGGCGAACTTGACCTTGTCTTCGATCACCGCATGCGTGCCTATGACCAGCTGGGCCGAGCCGTCGGCGGCGGCGTCCAGCATCTTCTGCCGGGCCTTGCCCTTGACGCTGCCGGTCAGCCAGGCGATCTTGAGGCCCAGCGGCTCCAGCCAGCCCACCAGCTTCTTGAAGTGCTGCTCGGCCAGGATTTCGGTGGGCGCCATCAGCGCGCATTGCCAGCCGGCATCGATGGCCACGGCCGCGGCCAGCGCGGCGACTACGGTCTTGCCCGAGCCCACATCGCCTTGCAAGAGGCGGTGCATCGGTTGCCCGTGGGCCAGATCCTGGGCGATCTCTTCGCTGACGCGCTGCTGCGCCTCGGTCAGTGCAAATGGCAGGGCAGCCAGCAGGCGCTCCACCAGGCCGCCGGCTTTGGCGCGCAGGGCCGGGGCGTGCAGCAGGGCGCGTTCGCGCTGGGCCTGGATCTGGCTCAGCTGCTGAGCCAGCAGCTCCTCGAACTTGAGGCGCTGCCAGGCCGGGTGGCTGTGGTCCTCCAGCGTGCTCAGCTGGGCTTGTGGCGGCGGGTGGTGCAGATAGTTGAGGGCATCGCGCAGCGAGGGCAGCTTGGCGGGCACCACGCCGGGCGGCAGCAGTTCGCGCAGATCGGCCCGCTTGAGCCCGGCCGCCACGGCCTTGCGCAAATAGGCTTGCGGCAGGCTGGCGCTGGCCGGGTAGACGGGCGTGAGCGAGGCGGCCAGCGGCGTGTCCTCCTGCACCGCCTTGAATTGCGGGTGCACCATCTCGCGGCCGAAAAAGCCGTGGCGTATCTCGCCCCGCACCCGCACGCGCTTGCCAACGGCCAAGGTCTTTTGATGCGAGGGGTAGAAATGGATGAAGCGCAGCAGGACTTCGTCGGAGTCATCCTGCAGGCGCACGATCAGCACCCGCCGGCCGCGCTGGTCGACTCGGCATTCCGTGACCTCGCCTTCGCACTGCACATGCTCGCCCTCATGCGCATCGGCGATGGGCGTGACGCGGGTTTCGTCCTCGTAGCGCAGGGGCAGGTGCAGGGCGAAGTCGATATCGCGCAGCAGGCCCAGCTTCTCCATGGCTTTTTGCGGCAGGGATTTGGCCGGGGCTTTGGCGGCGGCGGAGGCAGGGGCGTCAGACATTGGCGCCATTCTGCCGTGGCTGGCCAGGCTCTCGGGCCTGGAGGGCCGGGCTCAGCGCAACTCGTGCGAGAACTGCAGCATCAGGCCCGCATCACCCAGGGCGTGAAGGGTGACCGAGTTCTTGGGCGAGAACTCCCAGCCCAGCGAGATCAGGGCGCCGGGCGAGAAGCCCTTGTAGTTGAAGGGCACCTTGTCCTTGAACTCGCCGCGGTAGCCGTAGAGCAGGCCGGCCGACCATTGGGCGAAGACATTCTGGGGGGCGTAGCCGAACACGCCGGGATAGCGCTTGCCCACATAGAGGTAGCCGCTGGGCTGGCCAAAGGAGTTGCTGAAAAAAGAGCCGCCGGCCAGCCAGTTGCTCTCGTCCCACTGCTTCTCGGCACCAATGGCCCAGACGCGCCGGTGTTCCGGGCTGGGATGAAAGTGCAGGGTGTAGGGCGAAGCCAGCACGCGCCAGTGCGAGGCACCGCCGAAGCGGGGCGTTTCGCTGGCATCATCCTCGGCGTGGGCCAGGCCCGGTGCCAGTGCGCAGAGCAGGGCGCAGGCGAGCAGGGTCTTGGACGGGCTGGGCAAAGAAAATGCCCCAGAGGGCATGGACAAAGGAACTTTCATGGCGCGCATTATTGCCGCAGCAAATGACGGCGGAACATTTGATCGGAGCGGACCTGTGACTTGTTGCGTCAATCGAACTCGGCCGCGCCGGCTGCGTGCCGCGGGTTTGCTGGCCTTCAGCCTGGCCCTGGCGGCCTTGTCCGGCTGCGCCTGGTTGGGGGCCAAGGAGCGCGAGGCCGTGCTGCGGCCCTCACCCGGCCGGCCGGCGGCCTTTGCCCAGGACGGTGCCGGCCTGCGGCCGGGTGATCAGCGCTACCTCCTGCAAATGCCGGGCGAACAACAAGGCCGCAGCGAGGCCCTGGCCATCTGGTATCTGCCCCAGGCCGACCCGGCCGCGCCTACCCTGCTCTATCTGCACGGCACCTTGCGCAATCTCTACGAGAACCTGCCCAAGATCGACGCCTTGCGCGAGGCCGGCTTCGCCATCGTGGCGGTGGACTACCGCGGCTGGGGCGATAGCGAGCCCATCATCCCCTCCGAGGCCACGATCACGGCGGACAGCCGGGCGGCGTTTGCCGAGCTGGCCAAGCACCAGCCCGATGCGCGCAAGCGGGTGATCTTCGGCCATTCCATGGGGGGCTCGGCAGCCGTGACCCTGGCCAGCGGCCTGCGTCGCGGCCAGGACTACGGGGCGCTGATCCTGGAGTCCACCTTCACCCGCATGCCCGATGTGGCGCGCGAGGCCGGCACCATAGGCCGGATGGCCGCGGCCGTGACCAGCCTGGAGTTCGATTCCCTCAGCAAGATAGGCCGGGTGGATGCGCCCATCCTGATGCTGCACGGCAGCGCCGACAAGACCGTGCCGGTGCTGCTGGGCCGGCGCCTGCGCGACGCCGCCGACAAGGCCGCCGACGCGGCCGGCACGCCCGGCGTGCGCTGGGTCGAGTTCCCCGAGGGCTCGCACAGTGGCCTGCACCGGGAGTCGCCCGATCTGTATCAGGCGGCGCTGAAGAGTCTGATTTCGACCTTGAAGTAACTCACATCGGCATCGGCGTGCCGGCCATGCGGTCGAACTTCAGGAAGTATTTGCGCGCGAAGGCGATCAGCTGATTGTCGGTCGGGTGGTCCACCGACTCATAGGCCACGATCTGCTTGGCCGCCGCCGCGCGGTGCTTCTCGACATAGTGCTTGAAGTCGGACTGCGCCGTGCTGGAGCCCACCACCAGCACCTCGGTGATGCCGTTCAGCGCGTCCACCACCTCGCCAAAGAACTCATGCTCGCTGCGCACGGCGCTGGCGCGCTGCTTGGTGTGGTGGCTGTGGGCCTTGATTCTCTCGGTCTGCACATGCTCGGCGTCGAACTGCAGGACCTTGGCCTGTTGGTGATTTAGGGCCTGTCACCCATTGAATTGCGCTCACGCGAGCCCCCGGAGCGGGCGCAATCGAGGCGCAAAGCGGAACCGGGGTTGGGCCCCGGTGAGCATTTGCAACGAAGAGTGCGCCCGCTCCGGGGGCTCGCCCGAAGGGTTGGCGCGGTATGGACCGTAGGCCGTTGTTGGCGAGCTGGCTCGGGGGTGGCCCCGAGCGGCGCTCGCCGCCTAGGCCTACAGCCCATCCCGCACCAACGTGAGTGCAATTCAATGGGTGACAGGCCCTGGCCAAACAACGGCGTGGAAGCTGCTCATGGATGGGTTCTCCTGGCTGGTTGAAATGCTGTCTTGCTGGCTTCATGCTCGCACCGCTGCGGCCGCGAGGCCTTGATCGGAATCAACAGCAGACGGCATGGGAAAATGCCCATCCTTTCTTGGTACGGGTCTGTCCGGCCCTCAACACCCATCATGTCTGCAAGCACTCAGTACACGGTCAGCGACTTCGATTTCCACCTCCCCCCAGCGCTGATCGCCCAGCACCCCGCCGCCGAACGCAGCGCCTCCCGCCTGCTGGACGGCCGCGCCGAGGCGCCCGTCGACCGCGTGTTCCGCGAGCTGCCCGAGCTGCTTGCCCCCGGCGATCTGCTGATCTTCAACAACACCCGCGTCATCAAGGCCAGGCTGTACGGCCAGAAGGCCACCGGCGGATCGGTGGAAGGCCTGATCGAGCGAGTGATCGCCGGCACGAACGAAGTCTGGGCCCATCTGCGCGCCAGCAAATCGCCCAAGCCGGGCAGCTGGCTGCGCTTCAACAATGCCTTCGATGCCGAGGTGCTGGGCCGCTGCGGCCCGGACGAGGGCATGTTCCATCTGCGTTTCCCCTCGGACCCCTTTGCCCTGCTGGATCAGCATGGCCATGTGCCGCTGCCGCCCTATATCGAGCATGCCGACGAGGCCGATGATGTGCGGCGTTACCAGACCGTGTTCGCCAAGGAGCCCGGCGCCGTGGCCGCGCCCACGGCGGCCTTGCATTTCGACGAGGCCTTGCTGGCGCGCCTGGCCGCACGCGGCGTCAGCACGGCCCATGTGACCCTGCATGTGGGTGCCGGCACCTTCCAGCCGGTGCGGGTGGAGGCCTTGAGCGAGCACAAGATGCACAGCGAGTGGTTCGAGGTGCCGGCCGAGACGGTGGCCGCCATCGCCGCCTGCCGGGCCCGCGGCGGCCGCGTGATCGCCGTGGGCACGACCACCTTGCGCGCCTTGGAGAGTGCTGCAAGACCTGACCCCCAAGCCGATGGCGTACATCGGCTGCCCCCCGAGGGGGCGCAGGCGCTCGGGAGCGGCCCTTCGCTGCCTGGCGACGAGCTGCAGGCGGGGGCGCGCGAGACGGCCATCTTCATCACCCCGGGCTTCGAGTTCCGCGTCGTCGATGTGCTGATCACCAACTTCCACCTGCCCAAGAGCACCTTGATGATGCTGGTCAGCGCATTTGCGGGTTATGCGCCCATCATGGCCTTGTACCGCCACGCCATTGCCCAGCAATACCGCTTCTTCAGCTATGGCGACGCCATGCTCTTGCAGCGCCGACCGGCATAATCCCTCAAACCCTTTCGTACCTGGAGTCCTCCCATGTTCCGTCACGTCGAACCCTATGCCGGTGATCCCATCCTGAGCCTGAACGAGGCTTTCCAGAAAGACCCACGCGCGGGCAAGATCAATCTGTCCATCGGCATCTACTTCGACGATGACGGCCGCATCCCCATGCTGGACTCGGTGCGCCGTGCCGAGCTGGCCGTGGTGGCCGAGGCCGGGGCCCGCCCCTATCTGCCCATGGAGGGCGCGGCCAATTTCCGCAGCGCCGTGCAAGGCCTGTTGTTTGGCGAGGCTAGTCCCGTGCGCGAGCGCACCGTGACCATACAGAGCGTGGGCTCCAGCGGCGGCCTCAAGGTCGGCGCCGATTTCATCAAGCGCTACTTCCCCGACAGCGCCATCTACGTCTCCGACCCAACCTGGGACAACCACCGCGCGGTGTTCGAAGGCTCAGGCATCGAGGTCAAGACCTATCCCTATTACGACCCCGCCACCGGCGGCGTGCGCTTCGCCGACATGCTGGCCGCCATCGACGCCCTGCCGCCCCGGAGCGTGGTGCTGCTGCACGCCTGCTGCCACAACCCCACCGGCGTGGACCTCACGCCCCTGCAGTGGGACGAGCTGATCCCGGTGTTGAAGGCGCGCGAGCTGCTGCCCTTCCTGGACCTGGCCTACCAGGGCTATGGCGAGGGCATCGCGGAAGACGCCTTCGCCATCCGCGCCATGGCCGACGCCGGCCTGCCCTTCTTCGTTGCCAACAGCTTCTCCAAGAGCATGAGCTTGTACGGCGAGCGCTGCGGCGCGCTCAGCGTGGTCTGCCCCGACGCTGCGCAAGCCGTCAATGTGCTGGGCCAGCTCAAGTTCCTGATCCGCCGCAACTACTCCAACCCGCCGCTGCACGGTGGCCAGATCGTTGCCCGCGTGCTCAGCGACCCGGAACTGCGCAGCCTGTGGGAGGGCGAGGTGAGCGAGATGCGCGAGCGCATCCACGCCATGCGCAATGCCTTGTACGAGGTGCTGGCCGCCAAGCTGCCGGGCCGCAATTTCGACTACTTCCTGACCCAGCGCGGCATGTTCAGCTACACCGGCCTGAGCGCCGCTCAGGTGGACCGTTTGAAGGACGAGTTCGCCGTCTATCTGGTGCGTTCGGGCCGTATGTGCGTGGCCGGCCTCAACAACAAGAATGTTGAGGCCACGGCCAGTGCCATGGCCGCGGTGCTGGCTTAAACCCGGTACTGGCTGAAGCCCGGCATGTCCCGCCATGCCGTCTTGGCCGAACAGCTGCCCAAGCGACTGGAGCAGCTGGATGACTACTTTGCCGCCCAGGAGGCGCGGCTGGGTGATGTGCGGCCGGGCGCCGAGAAGCTGATCGTCTGGGGCGACGAAAGCAGCCCGGACGGCCACAAGCGCCGCGCGCCCTGGGCCGTGGTCTATCTGCACGGCTTTACCGCCACCCGCCAGGAGCTGGACCCGGTGCCCCAGCTGGTGGCCCAGGGCCTGGGCGCCCATCTGTTCTACACCCGCCTGAGCGGCCATGGCCGGCCGGGCGAGGCCATGGAGCGCATGAAGCTCTCGCAGTGGAAGGCCGACGCGCTGGAAGCCCTGGCCGTGGGCCGCATGCTGGGCGAGCGGGTGCTGGTGATCGGCATGTCCACCGGCGCCACCCTGGCCGCCTGGGCGGCGCAGAAAAAAGCCGGGCGTGGCGTCGCGGCCTGGATCATGGTCTCGCCCAATTTCAGCCCCAAAGACCCCTTTGCCGCGCTGCTGAACTGGCCGATAGGCCGCTGGCTGGCGCGCAAGGTCCATGGCCCCCTGATGGGCGCACCGGCACAGGACGAGTTGCGTGCCCGGGTCTGGACCTCGCCCCACCCGACGACGGCGCTGTTTCCGATGATGGCCCTGGTTGCCCAGGTGCGCGCCAGCCGCCTGGAGAGCGTCAGCGCGCCTCTGCAAATCCTCTACTCGCCGCGCGACACCGTCATCGACGTGAAGGCCGTGCGCGCCGCCTACGCCCGTTTTGGCAGCCACCCCAAGCAGTTGGTGGAGGTGAATTACAGCGAAAGCCCGGGTCAGCATGTGCTGGCGGGCGCCATCGAAGCGCCGCAGGCCAGCGCGCCGCTGGCGGCCGAGATGCTGGCCTTTGTGCAGGGGCTGGACGCTCCGGGCTCATAGGCCGAGGTTATAGCCGCCGCGTGCGCTTTCATTGGCCGTCGGTGCCCGTCGTCCTTACCCTCGGCGCTGGACAAACAAGGGGCCGGGCACAATGCCTGCCGGCCCGAGGGATCGATGAAGCACTGTGTGGTGATAGGCGGCGGCGTGGTGGGTTTGGCCACGGCCTGGGCCTTGCTGGAGCGCGGCCATGCCGTCAGTCTGGTGGAGCGTGAGGTTGGCGTGGGCCTGGGCGCCAGTCATGCCAACGGCGGGCAGCTCAGCTACCGCTACGTCTCGCCCCTGGCCGATGAAGGCGTGCCGCTCAAGGCCTTGCGGTGGTTGCTGGATGCCGACGGCCCGCTGCGTTTCAAACCCGAGTTCAGCCGCCATCAGTGGGGCTGGTTGATGGCCTTTTTGCGCGCCTGCCGCGGCCCGGTGAACCGTCAGATGACGGCGCGTCTGCTGGCCCTGGGCGCCTACAGCCAGGCCTCCTTCGCCCAGCTGCAGCACAGCGCCGGGCTGGAGCTGGCCCATCTGCGCAGCCCGGGCAAGCTGGTGGTCTACCGCAAGCCGGCCGAATTCCGCCGCGTGGCGGCCCGCCTGCTGCCCCAAGCCGACGGGGTGGAGCATGCCCTGTCGCACGAGGAATGCGTTGCCCTGGAGCCGGCGCTGGCCGACAGCCAGGCCGATCTGGCCGGTGGCATTTTCACGGCCGGCGAGGCGGTGGCGGATTGTTATCTGCTCTGCGTCAGCCTGGCCCAGCGCCTGCGTTCGCACGCCAATTTCCGCGGCTTTGTCCACGCTCAGGCGCTGGGCCTGCGGCAAGGTGCCGGTCGGGTCCAGGCCTTGCTGAGCACGCAGGGCGAGATCGCTGGCGACGAGTTCGTGCTGGCCGCCGGCCTGCACAGCCGCGAGCTGGGTCGCAGCGCGGGCCTGCGCCTGCCCATCTACCCGCTCAAGGGCTATAGCCTGACGGCCCCCATCGCCGCCCAGCACCGCCCACCCGAGATCAGCGTGACCGACTTCGAGAAAAAAGTGCTGTACGCCCGCATCGGCGAGCAGATGCGGGTGGCGGCCATGGTCGATCTGGTGGGCGAAGACCCGCGCATCGCGCCGGCGCGCATCGCCTCTCTGCGTCGCCATGTGCAGGCCACCTTCCCCAACTCGGCCGACTACTCCCAAGCCAGCGAATGGGCCGGCCTGCGCCCGGCCACGCCCAGCGGCGCCCCCATTCTGGGCGCCACGCCGCTGCGCAATCTCTGGCTCAATGTGGGCCATGGCGCCCTGGGCTTTACCTTCTCCTTTGGCACGGCCAATATCCTGGCCGAGCTGATTTCCGGCCGAGCCAGCCCGATCGCGCTGGACGGCTTGGAGCTGCGGAAATAAAGCCATGAGCAATAGCAGCAACACGCCCGCCCTGAATCCCCTGAGTTTGGCCCAAGCCATGCTGGACGCCCTGCGGGCCCAGCGCTTTGAGCTCACGCCCGACGCCTTGCAGGGGGGCGCGCCGCTGGGCCAGCATCCCAGCATCGATCTGGCGGTGGCGGCCTTTCCTGCCGGGGCGGCGCCGGTGTTTGCCAATGTGCTGTTCTCGCGCGAATACCCGCGCGGCCTGGTGGCGCAGATTGATGAGTCGGCCGGGCCGGTGCGCAATATCCGCTATCTGGCCGATGTGCAGGACGAGCAGGGCAATTCCATCGCCTGGCTGCCGGGCGCGGACTGGTCGGCCATCCCCTGGCGCCCTTTGGCGGGGCCTGCCGATCCCGCCCTGCCGCGTTTTGTCGCGCCTTACCCGGCCTCTTTGCTCAAGCTGATGATTCTGGTCGGCCTGGGCCTGCTGGTGGATGCCGGCCGCACGGACTGGGAGGCCCGCCTGGGCCAACCCGCCCGTGCCCTGGCGGATTGGGCTTTTGATATGACGGCCCTCAGCAGCAATGAGGCGACCACGCTGCTGGTGGCGCATTTACACGCCCTGGGCGCCATCCGCCGCGAGGGCGGGCGGGAGTTTCACAACGAGCTGCATGATTTCTTTGAAAACCTGGGCTTGCCCACCCTGCGCCTGGCCAATACCCGGCCCGACGGAGGTTGGGGGAATGCGGCCGGCGCCGGCGTGGGCCAGATTCAGATGACGGCCTGGGATACTTTGCGCCTGCTCTGGTGGCTGGATCCACAGGCACCGGCACCTCCTTGGTTGAATATCAACAATATGCCGTGCCTGAGTGATGCCAGTCGCTGCTTGATTTTGCATGCCTTGCGCGAGCAAGGTTTGCACGAGGTTTTATCGAGTGGCCTTCTGGCGGGCCTGCCGGGCTGGGTTGCCGGCATTCCGGCGCGTTTGCCCGCGCGTTGGTTACGCCATGGTGATGGCTCGGCGCGGGTGGGGGATAGGCATTTTCCAGCTGATTTACTGGCGGTAAATCGCCAAGCCGAGCTGCTATTCAGCCATAAAACCGGCAATACCCTGAACTACAGCGCCGACGCCGGCCTGGTGCTGGGGATTCCGCCGGCTCGGCGCCATTATCTGATTGCGATGGTCAGCAATTTAGGCAATCGTTATGCCACCGATGCACGTGCTGCCACCAACTGGCGGATACCTGCTTTGGGTGGCGCGATGGATGCGTTTTTGCGCCAGCATCTGGAAGCGTGAAGAAAGCACCAAAGCTGCCATTTTCTTTTCTGACTGATTTATTGCTGGATGGCCGGGTCGGTCGGGATGTCGGCACCGGCCGATGAATCTTTGTGAAATTGCCTTGAACACCATGCCTTGGGAAAGGCGCACGGCAATTTTGGTTTGAGTGATGAATTGGCGCCGAACTGAAACCCATGAAACCATGGACGATGGCCGCTGGATTGGCCTGCGGCCCGGAAGTCCAGCAGCAGCGGCGGCGGCACGGGGGTTTTGGACGGGGCGGTCGAGGCCTTGAATGCCTGATCTGAACCCAGGTCTGAAAAGCATTGGAATTGGGGTGACGAGGCCCATTCCATGAGCACAGCAGCTGAATCCCCCGCGCTCTTCTTCGGCCTTGGCCGGGCCTGAACCGGCCCGACTTCTGCCGCTCTGCGCTGCTGCAGCGTGATCGCCTGCGGGCAAGCCTGGCTGATTACTGCCTGCAGCTTGCTATATTTTTAAAGAGTTTAAAGAGAGTGTGCGCAAACATTCTGAAGAAAATTTGCCACCATTCGCTGCCGCTCAGCTCATTCAGCCCACGGATTTCAGCCGGCTTGTGGGTGTGCGCTCACTGGTGCTTGCCTTTGCTAAGCAAGCGAGGACTGGCCAGTCCTCCCACGTTCCGGCCTTGACAGTCCGATTGACCGATGAATCGCCAAACTGCTCGGCGGGGTATTGGAGAGCGGACCTCTACTCAATTACTTAATTCCGGTGACTAATTCGCAAAAAACATGGGGGAAACAAGCTTACCCCTAGAAGTCACGGACTCCGCAAACTTGACGATGGAGTGTCGGTCGGGCTGCCGCTAAGGTATTCACAAGGGCTTGTGAGCATGGTGCTGGGCAAGTTCCTCGGTTTTTTCAGTGCGACCAGCAAGGAGGATTTATGGCCAGTTTTGGTATTGATGGCATTCGCTATTTCAATCACGCCAGGGCAGCGGGTGTGAGCACGGCGAGCGACCTCAGCTACACCTTCAACCGCTGCAATGGTTTTGACGCGAAATTGCGCAGCGCAGGGCATGCCCGTAATTTCTACTGGGCCAACACGGATTGTTGGGAGACCGATATCCGCGATAGTGATCGCGGTGGCGACGATGTGCATTATGTCGACAATGTGGATATCTTCTGGATAGAAACCCATGGCGGCCATGAATCAAACGGCCAGGCCCGCATGTTGTTCGATGCCCAGCAGACCGCCTGGCGTACTTATTCCGGCAGCTGGCAATTGGGTGAGAATTGGAATGCCGAGTGGATCATGGCCTATTCCTGCGACACGGTGGACCGTGGCAATGTAGCGGGGCTGTGGAATATATTTGCCGGCCTGCATATCTATTGCGGTGCCTGGAACAATATGTATGACGGCATCACCACCGATGAATGCGGTGAAGACGTTGGCGACAATCTGATTCACGGCCACACGGTCTGCCATTCCTGGCATGACGGGGTTTCGGATTGGTGGGTGGATAACCACCCCATCACTGTTTGCGTGGGTGATTCGGCGACCTGGAATAACGGCAATATCCAGTGGGGGCGCAGTTATCTGAATCGCGACCATCTATGGGGCCATGGCAATGTCGATCCTGATTTGTCGCCCAGCCGGCAGGCTTGCATTCTCTTTATGTGGACGGAGGGCTGAACCATGGATACCCACGCATCGTTGATGGAATCGCTGGCCAGTTCGCAGCAAGAGCCGCCGGCCGAAATGAATATCTATGAGTTGCGCCGTCCCTCGGTGGACGAGTTGCAGCGCCGCCTGCGCAAATGGCTGCGCCTGGGCGGCGAGGTGTGCGAGAAGAGCTTTGACCGGGGCGAGTGGACCCACTATGAGGACCGCACCCTGGTGCGCCTGCCGCAGGGCGCGCAAGCCCTGATGTATCACGCCTCGGGTGCCTTCAAGCTCAGCAGCGGGCGCGCGCCCATGGAGGCCTTGTTCAAGGAAATGGAGCCTGCCGCCAAGCTGACCGAGAGCGCCGAGGCCATGCTCAAGAGCCTGGGTGTGCAGGAGCAGTTGGGCCGGGGCGAGAGCCTGAGCTTTGAGCGCCTGTGGCAGACCAAGGCGGGCGCCCAGGATCGCGAGGGCAAGGCGGTGGAGCCGGTCTTGTGCCGGGCCATCGCTGCCTTCCGCCACCATGTGGACGGCATCCCGGTCTTGGGCCCGGCCTCGCTGGCCTTGCAGATGGCCGGGGGCGGGGCTTTTGATTCCTTGTCGGTGCTGATGCGGGGCCCGGCGCCCGAGGCCCTGGAGTCCGCCAAGGTCATACACCCCGAGCGCGCCGCCCGCGCCCTGGTGCAGCACTTGGCCGGGCAATTGGGTCAGATGGACTCGGCCAGCGGCATGGTGGCCTCTACCCGCAAGCCGGCGAGCGAGCTCAAGATCGAATGCCCGGCCGGCATGCAGTTCGGCTATCTGAGCCTGCCCAAGCGCAAGGTCCAGCGCCTGCTTGCGCCGGTCTATATCGCCATGTTCCAGCTCGACCATGGGCTGGAGAAACAGGCCATGGTCTTGGCGGTGTCGGCCACCGAGAAAAGCTATCTGGCGCTGCACGCGCCCGGCAGCGAAAGCCTGGTGAGCGCCAGCAGCAAGACGGCTGCGCGCAAATGCTGTTGAGCCGCCTGGCCTGCGCTTACCTGAACTCGTAGCGCAGCGACATCGTCAGCGTGCGGCCAAAGGGGTCGGCCACGCGCGGATCCCAACCGGCGCCGACCACATCGTCCACATCGTGGTGGGTGAAGGGCGGTTGCTTGTCGAAGAGATTGCGCAGGCCCAGGGTCAGTCGGGTGTTCTTGAAGCCGCTATAGCTGCCGTAGAGGCCGAAGATGGCGTAGCTGCTCACATCTTTGTTGGCGCTGGCGGGTAGCACGCCCTTGGCCGACATATTCTGGTCCGCATAGCCGGACTTGTAGCTGCCGGTGAAGGTGCTGGCCCAGTCGCCGCGGCTCCAGTTCAGGCTGGCGCTGAACTTGTTGCGCAGATAGATGGTGCGGGTGCCGAACTGGCCCACGTATTCGACCATGGGCAGGGTCTCGATGGCCCGTTCCTGGTGGCTGATCATATAAGTGCCATTGATGTCGGCGCGCCACTTGCCCAGCTCGGTATTGAGCAGATAGCTGGCGCCCCAATCCACCCCCTTGGTCGAGCTGCCGGCGGCATTGATCCAGCCGGCGTTGACCTGCGTCACATTGCCGCTGGCGTCACGCACAAAGCGCTCGGGGAAGAGGGCGTAGTTGTTCAGCACATCGTTGATGGTGAGCTTGCGGATGCGCTCGTCCAGATCGACGCGCCAGTAGTCGGCGCTGATGCTGAGGTTTTTCAGCGGGGAGAAGACCACGCCAAACGTTCCCTGCTTGGACTTCTCGGGCTTCAGATTGGGGTTGCCGCTGTCGGTGTAGTCCAGGCCGATGATATTGCACTGAGTCGGGTCGTTAGGACAGCGGACGGGGTCGGACCAGGTGCCGGTGAAGTCGCGCGGCGCTGTGTTGGGGCTCAGTTGCTGGAAGCTGGGGGCCTTGAAGCCGGTGTTCACCGAGCCGCGCAGCAGCAGCGCTTCGATCGGCAGATAGCGGAAGGCCAGCTTGGGATTGGTGCTGCCGCCAAAGTCGCTGTAGCGGTCGTGGCGCAGGGCCAGCTGCAGGTCAAAGCCCTTGAACACCGGCACGGCCAGCTCGGCGTACAAGGCCTTCACATCGCGGCTGACCTTGGGCACGGCGGAGTTGCCCGGGCAGAGCAAGACATCGGTGCTGACGGTCGTCGCCAGGGTGGAGACGCAGCTGAAGCCGCCTTCGGTCATGGCGAATTCATAGGTCTCGCGGCGCAGATCGAAGCCGGTGGCGAACTCCACCACGCCCGCCGGCAGCTTGAACAGCTCGCCCGACAAGGCGCCGTCGAACTGGGTCAGGCCGGTCTTGCCGCCCATCAGCTCGCCGCGCGCCTTGGTGGACTCGATCAAGGCCATGGCCTCGGCCGTCTGCTTCTCGCCGGGCTTGACCCAGGGGTTGATCTTGCCGGTCTTGAGCGCGTCATTGAGCTTGGCGGAATAGGCATAGCCATCGATCAGCTGCGACTTGCCTTCGGCCTTGGCGCTGGACAGACCCAGCTTGTAGAAGTAACTGCCCAGCTCACCGTCCAGGCCGACCAGCAGGCGCTGGTTGTCGGAGATGTTGTTGATCACCCGGTTGCCAAAGTCCTGCATGCGCCAGCGGTAGGAGATGGGCTTGCTCGGGTCGAAGTTGGCGACACCGTAGTCCTTCAGGTTCAGGTAGTGGGGGCCGTTCACCGGGTAGAAATTGCCGGCCGCCGCCGTGGTGCTGAACTGCGAGGGCGTCAGCTCGGCGCGCACCTCGGTGCGCGAGCCGGTGAATTCGACAAAAGCCGTGTGCTTGTCGCTCAGCGCAAACGCGGCGCGGGCGACCAGGTTCTTGGCCTCCAGCGGTGGGGCCAGCATGTATTGCGAGCCGTAGTCGGTGTTGCAGAGGTAGCGGCCGCTGGCCTGGGAGCTGTTCCAGAGCAGGGGCTGGAACTGCACGCCGGCCTCCACCTCGCCGCACTTGCCTTGCAGGCTGAGCAGATTGATGCGGGTGTATTTGGTGGTGTCGCCGCTGCTGCCGACGGTGGAGCCGGCCGAGGGCAGGGCCGTGTTGGCAGCACCCAGGATATTGGCAAAAGGCGAGCTGGAGGAATTGGGCGACAGGCCCAGCTCCGGCTGGAAGCCATTGGCCCAGCGGCGATCACTGCCACGCAAGATGTCGTTCTTGTCCAGCGTGGCGCTGATCAGCACATTGAAGCGGTCCTTGCCCAGATCACCGAAGCCAGCGGTGAGGGCCGCGCGCCGGGTCGTGCCGCCGCCATCGGCCAGGGGCTTGGTGAAATCCACACCCAGGTTCACGCCCTGCAAATCCTTTTTCAGGATGAAGTTGATCACCCCGCCGACGGCGTCGGTGCCGTAGATGGCCGAGGCGCCATCCTTGAGGATTTCCACCCGGTCCAGGGCGGCCATGGGGATGGCGTTGAGGTCCACCGCTCCGCCGCTCATGCCGTGGGTGGAAACACGCCGGCCATTCAACAGCACCAGGGTGCTGCCGGCGCCCAGGCCGCGCAGATTGGCATTGCTGGAGCCGCCGGTGAGACGGTCGGTGTCGGCGCCGAAGACATTGTTGTTTGACGTCGCGTTGTCGGCGCCGGCCGCGTTGATGCCCAGCTGGCTGAGCATTTGCTCGGCGGTCTGGATGCCCTGGCGGCTGAGCTCATCGGCCGTGATCATCTGCACCGGCAGGGCGCCTTCGTCCTTGATCCGCTTGATGCTGGAGCCCGTCACTTCCACCCGTTCGATCTTGCTCGCTGGCGCGGTCTGGGCCTGAGCCTGGGTGGCGCTCAGGGCCAGGTGGGCGCACAGGCCGGCCAGGACCAGCGCTTGCGGAACCTGGGCGAGTGGGGGCAACTTCTTCATCAACAAGGGCACGATTCTTCTCCTCGGGGTGGACGCGGGGGCGCGGCAATGGCAGCGATGATGGCGGCAAGCCCTGGCCGCCCGCACTAGGGCGGGACCGGAGTTGTTGCATCGGGCGCAATGAATGCTTGTCGCTCTTGCATAACCTGCGGTGATGCGTCGGCCCGCGCAAAACGCCGGAAAAGCGTGGCCGGGCCCATGGCCTGGGGCTTGGGCACTTGTGGGGAAGGCTTGTGCTGCTCAGCCCGCCCGGCCGCAGCCTTGGGCGCTATGCGCAAAGTGATGGGCTGGCCGCCGCCGTACAGTTGGCTCATGCCAACACCCGCAACTTGCTCTCCAACTGCTGCTTCTCGCCGTGTCGCGCGGGTCGCCGGTTTTGTCCTGGCCCTGGGCTTGAGTGCCTGTGCCCAGCTGGGCCCCAGGGCCGAGCTGCCGCCCGAACTCAGCAGCGCCCTGCAGCGGGTCAAGCTGCCCGAGCAGGCCCTGGGCCTGGTGGCCTTCCCGCTGGCCGATCGCGGCGCCGGCTGGCGGGTTCAGGCCGAGACGCCCATGCAGCCGGGCTCGGCCATGAAGCTGGTGACGGCCATCGTGGCCCTGGACCGCCTGGGCGCCAACTCGCGCGGCCGCAGCGATCTCTTGGTCGACACGGCCTTGCAAGGCGATGTGCTGCCGGGCGCGCTCTATCTGCGCGGCGGCGCCGACACCGATCTGGACTGGGGCGCCCTGTGGCTGATGCTGCGCCAGCTGCGCGAGCAGGGCGTGCGCGAGATCCGCGGCGGCCTGGTGGTGGATCGCACGCTGTTCCGCCCGGCCCGGCCGGATCTCAATGTGCCGCCCTTCGACGAAGCGCCCGAGTTCCCCTACAACCTGATTCCCGATGCCTTGATGCTGGGCGGCGGCCTGCTCAATTACGAGCTCGCCCGCGAAGGCAGCGGCCCGCTGCAAGTGCGTGCCAGCCCCGCCTGGCCTGGCCTGCGTTTCGATACCCGCGCCATGGGCGTGAACGACAAGGCCTGCAAGGACTGGGGTGATGACTGGCTGACGCCCCGGGTCAGTCTGCAAGCAGACGGTGCGGAGCAACTGATCCAGTTGCAAGGCAGCTTCCCGCGCGACTGTCGCCAGAACCAGGCCCTGAACCTGCTCGACCGCCAGTGGTTGGCCGTGCAGGCCGTCAGCCAGATCTGGCGGGAGCTGGGCGGCACGCTGGCCGGCCCCGGCCTGGAAGCCGCCACCCCGGCCGGCGCCCGCGTCGTGGCCAGCCATCTGGGCCGGCCCCTGGCCGAGGTGATGCGGGGGGGGATGAAGCGCTCCGACAACGCCCTGACCCGCCTGGTCTTTCTGAAGCTGGGCAGCACGGTGGCCGCGCCCGAGGAGGAAACGCAAGCCGCCGCCGCCCGCCTGGTGCAGGCCTGGTTCAGCGAGAAAGGCCTGGACGCTCAGGGCTTGCTGCTGGACAACGGCTCCGGCCTCTCGCGCACTGAGCGCATCAAGCCCGCCCAGCTGGCCGCGCTGCTGGCCCTGGCCTGGGACTCCGCCCAAGCCCCCGAGCTGCTGGACAGCCTGCCCATCGCGGGGGTGGACGGCACGCTGAGCCGCCGCCTCAAGGGTGGCCCGGCCGAGGGGCGGGCGCGGCTGAAGACCGGCACCCTGCGCAATGTCGTCGCCCTGGCCGGTTATGTGCAGGACAGCCGCAAGCAGCCCTGGGTGCTGGTCGCCATCCTCAACGATGAACAAGCCCCAGCCAAAGGCCGGCCGGTGCTGGACGCAGCGGTGGAGTGGATCAGCCGGCAGTGATTGGACCGGGGGTACGCAGCTCCGTCGTCAAACGGTCCAGGTTCTGCTCATTGGCCGGCAGCACGATGTGGCGCACGGCCTCGGCAAAGGCGGCATCGTCAAAGACCTGTGACCACAGCAGGCGTGTGCCCGTGGAGATGGGCGTTAGCACAATGCCGAGCGTGAACAGGGGCGCGCAGGTGTGGCGGATCACGATCTTGCGCTCGCGCACGATTTCCTCGAAGCGCGCTTCGTTGGGGTAGTCGCTGCCGTCCGGCCCATGCATGGTGAAGCGCCATGGCCCACCGGGCCTGAACTCGCAGACCTCGAAGCTGTTGCGAAAGCCGGCCGGGCCCCACCAGCGAGCCAGACGTTCGGGGGCGGCGAAGGCGGCGAAGACTTCGGATGGGGCGTGCGGGAGATCGCGGCTGGTTTCGAAGGTGGATGGCATGGTTCTTCCTTTCCTGACGAAGTCGGCGCGGCGGGCGGGTCGTGACCCGCCCTACAGAACCGCCGCTTCCAGCAGCTGCAAGCTGCCCGCATCCGCATCAATCTCGACCACGGCACCCACGGGCAAGGTCATCTTGCGGCGGATATGGCCGAAGCTGGCGCCGCGGTAGACGGGGATCTTGAGCGGCTTGACGAAGAAGTCGTCGAAGACCTCGTCCAAGGTCAGCGAGCCATAACCCTCGCCAGGCTCGCATTTGCTGAAGGCGCCCAGGGCCACGCCGGCCAGCTGGTCGAGCGCGCCGGCTAGGCGCAGGGTGGAGAGGCAGCTGTCCAGCTTGTAGATGGGCTCGTTCACATCCTCCAGAAACAGCACGGCGCCGCGGCAGTCGGGGAAATAGGCCGAGCCCGCCAGCGAGGCCAGCACGCTGAGATTTCCGCCCACCAGGGGGCCGCGGGCGCGGCCGCCGCGCAGGGTCCAGATGCGGTCCTGCTTGGCAATGAGGTTGTCGCCCCGCTCCGGCGGCGGGTTGCGCAGCAGCGCGGCCTGGGCCTCCATCACCACGGCGCGGAAGCTGCTCAGGCTGTACTCGTTCCACTCCGAGCTGGCCATGGGGCTGTGGAAGGTGATCAGGCCGGTCTGCGCCTGCATGGCATTGGTCAGCGACGTTAAGTCGGAAAAGCCGCCGAAGAATTTGGGCTTGGCGCGGATCAGGCCGTAGTCCAGCTTGTCGACGATGCGGTTGCAGCCCGAGCCGCCGCGCAGGGCCAGGATGCCGGCCACGCTGTCGTCGGCAAAGAAGGCGTTGACGTCGGCGGCGCGCTGCGCATCGCTGCCGGCGAATTGGCCGTAACGAGCGCGCAGATGCTGGCCTTCCTTGACCTTGAAGCCCAGGGCTTGCAAGCTCTCGATGGCCAGCGCAAAAGGCTCGCGCTCGAAGAAGGCGTGGCTGGGGGCGATCAGGCCCAGGGTGTCGCCGGGCTGCAGACGCTTGGGCCGCAGCAGGGGCAGGCGCGTCTGGCGAGCTGCGGGGGCTGCATGGCCAAGCGTGGCGGTGGCGCCGCCGATCACGGCGGCGAGGGACTGGGCGGCGAAGGCGCGGCGAGAGCTCTTGGGCATGGTGGCGGCGTCAGGGCCGCTTCAGCGGCCTGTTTGGAGACATGGCGAGCCACTTTACTGCCTCTCACCGGCCTCCGATTCAGGGTCGGACCCAGCCCTGGAACAAGGCCTGGGTCGCCGCATCCATGGGGCCGAAATAGCGCGCGTAGAGGGCCGGGAATTCCGGGCTTTGGTAGAGCTTGCTCAGCGTGCCGTCCACCAGCAGGCGGAAGTCGTCGTCGTTGCGGGCCAGGGCCAGGGCCAGCAGCTCGGTGTTGAAGCTGCGCTTGACCAGCAGCAACTCGCCGTCCAGCTTGTTGCGGCTCAGATACTGCTCCAGCAGGACGCGTTCGCCCACAAAGGCGTCGGCCTGTTTGCTGCGCAGCAGCTGCACGCCCTTGGCGTCCTCGTTCACGAGTACGGTGCGCACCGTCGCACCCAGGCGGCGGGTCTGGGCCTTGGCCCATTCCTCGGCCAGGCTGGCGTCGCGCACGGCATAGGTGTAGTGGGTCCGGCCGCCATTGAGGCTGCCACGCCAGAGCGGACCCGTTGCGGCTACCTTGCCCTGCAAGAACTCGCTCAGCGCGCGGGGGGCATCCCGGCGTATCAGCACGCCCACACCGCCGTTGAGCACGGGGATGGAGTAGGACAGCTGCTCGCGGCGCTTGAGGGTTTCGGCCGTGGCCGTGCACAGCAGATCGATATTGCCCGTGGCGATCCTGGCTATCGCCTCCTCGGCATTCACCGCCACAAAGTGGACGTTCAGCGTCGCCAGATTGAGCTTGGCCTTGACGGCCGCGGCAATCGGTTGGCATAGCTCGGCGCCATAGCCCTGCACCTGGCCTTGGCTGTTGCGGCTGGACATGGGGGCCACATCGTCGATAAAGCCCAGATTGATCTGGCCCGTCTTGGCCACGCGGGCCAGGGTCTGGGCGCTGGCGAGGCCGGGCAGGGCCAGACCGCTGAGCAGGCCCAGGGTGAGCAGCAGGCGCCGAGTTGTTTGCGAGTTAGCCATTGTCTTGTCCTCCCTCAGGCCTTGCCCTGTGCCGGGGCCGAGCCGGCGTCGCCGCCCAGAAAACGATGGGCGATGAAGCCGTAGATCAGATAGCCCACGGCCATCACCATCATGCCGCCGAAGACGGCGTCCTTGCCCGAGGCGTAGAGGGCATAAAAGCTATAGGCCATGGCGACCAGCAGGGCCGCCACATTGCGTTTGAACAGGCCGGGCTCGACCCTGGCCTTGTGCATGATGATCATCAGGGCCGATAGCGAGGTGATGTAGGGGATCACATTGGTGACGGCGGCCAGATTGACCAGCTTGCCGAATTGCGCGGCCGCGTCGGGCGACATGGTGGACATGGCCATCAGCGTCTGGATCACGCAGGCCACCAGCATGCCGATGACGGGCGCCTCGGCGGCGGTGACGCGGGAGAAGAAGGCCGGGAACATGCGCTGATCGGCCGCCGCCTTGGAGACCTGGCTGAGCGTGAACTGCCAGCCCAGCAAGGAGCCCACACAGGCCGCCACCGCCAGGAACAGGATCACATTGCCCACCATGGGGCTGAACATGGTGGCGTAGACCAGGGCAAAAGGCGCGGAGGAATGTGCCAGCTCGGCATTGGGCACGATGCCCTGGATCACCGTGGTGGACAGGATATAGACCACGGCCGCGCCGCCGGTGCCGAACAGGCAGGCCAGGGGCACATTGCGCTTGGGGTCCTCCACCGCGTCGGAGTTGGCGGCCGCCGACTCCATGCCCAGAAAGGCCCACAGCGTCAGCGGGATGCTGGATGAGATCGCCTCGCCCAGGGGCGCGCCCTGCGGATTCCAGGCCGCGGCGAAGATGGCGGACTTGAACCAGAACCAGCCGATCAGGGACAGGCCGGCCACCGGGATGATGACGCCCCAGACGGTGATGGCGCCGATCTTGCCGGTCAGCCGGGGCCCGCCGAAATTGGCCACCGTGGTCAGCCATAGCAAGGCCACGACGCCGATGAAGAGCGGCGTGGCGCCGGTGCCCAGCCAGGGGATGAAGGGGGTGATATAGCCCACCGCCGAGATGGCGATGGCCACATTGCCGATGGCCAGCGAGAGGTAGTAGAGGAAGGAGGCCATGAAGAAGCCGGAGCGGCCATGCGCTTCCTCGGTATAGGCCGACATGCCGCCCGAGCGGGCGCAGAACAGGCCGCATTGCGCGAAGCTGTAGGCGATGGCCATGGAGCCCAGGGCCGTGATGCCCCAGGACAGCAGGGACACCGCGCCGATCTGCGCCATATTGGCCGGCAGCATGATGATGCCGGAGCCCATCATATTGACGGCCACCAGGGTCGTCAGGCCCATCAGGCTCATCTTCTTGCTGGAGTCAGCCATGGCGGCCTCCTTTGCGGGGGAGATTAAGGAGCGATCACTTCAGGCATTGAACGAAATAGCGCCCGTTCTTCATTTCCACACCGTGGGTGTCGCGGCCGAAGCCGGGGAAGCGCTCGCCCCAGTCCTGCAGGCCGCGCAGATAGCCGATGAAGGGCCCGTCCGCCGCGCCGGCCGCCTCGCCTGGCATCAGCATGGGGATGCCGGGTGGGTAGGGCACGATGGCATTGGCCAGCACCCGGCCGGCCAGTTCGTCCACCGCCACTTCCTCGATCTCGTCGTGCACCAGCTTGGCATAGGCATCGGCCGGCGTCATCACCGGCACCGGCAGGGAGGAGAAGGCCAGGGCCTGCAGACGCAGGATGTCGCTGCTGCGCATCTGCTCGAACATGGCGGCGGCCAGGTCCTTCAAGCCCATTGCCAGATAGGCCTCGGGCACGGCCTCACCCGGTGCGTAAAGCACCTCGGCGACCGGGGTGTTGGCGTCGTAGGCTTCCTTGAAGCGCAGCAAGGCGTTGACCAGGGTGCCGAACTTGCCGCGGGTCACGCCCAGCGAGAACAGCACCAGGATGGTGAAGTCGGTGGTCTTCTCGACCTGGATGCCGCGCTGGCTCAGAAAGGCCGTCACCAGCATGGCGGGGATGCCGCTGGCCTCGAAAGAGCCGTCTTCCGCGACGCCGGGCGAGACGATGGAGACCTTGATCGGGTCCAGCATGCAGTAGTCGGCTTCGATGTCGGCAAAGCCATGCCAGGCCTGGCCGGGGTGCAGCACCCAGCAGCTGGGCTCGCTGACCAGCAACTCGGTCGGCGCGTCCTCGAAGGCCATGCTTTTGCCGCTGGCCGGGTCGATGACCGTGTCGGCATTCCAGGTGCTGAAGAACCAGTCGCCCGCGCGTTGCGCGTCGCGGCGCAAGCGCCACAAGGCCTTGCGGAAGTTGACGGCTTCCTGGATTGACTGCTGCGTCATGGTCACGCCGCCCACGCCGCTCATCATGGCGGCCGAGACCTCGTTGGACGCGATGATGGCGTACAGCGGCGAGGTCGAGGCATGCATCATGTAGGACTCGTTGAAACGCGCATGCGGCACTGGGTTGCGGCCATCACGCACATTGATCAAGGAGGACTGTGACAGGGCCGCCAGCAGCTTGTGGGTAGAGGTGGTGGTGAAGATGGTGGGCTTGTCGCGCGGGTAGTCGCGCGCCTCGCCATACATGCCGAAGCGGTCGCGGTAGAGCGGGTTGAAGCGCGCATAGCCATACCAGGCCTCATCGAAATGGATGCGGTCCACGCTCTTGTCCAGCAGCTCCACGACGCGGGGCACCTTATAGATCAGGCCGTCATAGGTCGAGTTGGTGACGATGGCGTGGATGGCCTTGCGGGACTTGTCCTGGGCCAGGGGGTTGGCCTGGATGGCGGCCTGTACCGCCTCTGCGCCGAGCGTCTGTGCGTGGATGGGGCCGATGATGCCCAGATGGTTGCGCGAGGGCCGCAAATAGGTGGGCACCACGCCGGTCATGGTCAGGGCCTGCTCGGTGGACTTGTGGGCATTGCGGTCGCACAAGGCATAGTCGCCGCGGGTCACCGAGGCCATCATGATGACCCGGTTGGACATGGACGAGCCATTGGTCACCGTGTAGGCGCGGTCGCCGCCGAAGATCTTGGCGCAGTATTTTTCGCTCTCGCCGATGGGGCCGCTATGGTCCAGCAGGGAGCCCAGTTCGCCGACCGAGATCGACAGGTCGGAACGCAGCAGGTTCTCGCCAAAATAGTCGTGGAAGGCCGCCCCCACCGGCGACTTCAGGAATGCCGTGCCGCCGGCGTGGCCGGGCGTGTGCCAGGAGTATTCGTATTTGCGCGCAAAGTCGATCAGGGCGCGGGTGAAGGGCGGTGCGATGGCGGCCCGGTAGCGCTCGATGGCGGCCAGCACGCGGCCGGCGATGAAGGCCGTGGTGTCTTCCAGAAACCAGATCAGCTCGTCGATCTGGCGCATGGTCTGCGCGTTCAGCTGCTGGCCATCCTGGCCCGCCATCAACACCACCGGCACATGGCTGTTGCGTGAGCGGATGAGTTGCAGGATCTCCTGCGCGCTGCTGTGGGCGTCTGCGCCCTGGCTCATATTCCAGCTCAGCAGCATGCATTGGATGCCAGGGTCGGCGCTGATCAAGGCCTTGGCGTCCTCGGCCGTGTTGGCCTCCAGCACGACGATGTCGCGCTCGCTCAAGGCCTTGCTGAGGGACTGCAGGCTACGACCAAGGGCTGAATTGGCGCCCAATTCATCGCTGATCAACAGCGCCCGCATCTCGACCATCAGAGTACCGTGAGTCATGACCGCCTCCCAGGGACCCAGCGCTCACCGGCGTGGGTTGGAGCACCATGCTCCTGCTGCACACCGGGCCAGGGTTTGCTCGCAGACTAGCAGCTCAAGATGACAAGACGGACTGTCAAGATAGGGGGCGGCCGTTGCGCTCTTTGGCCGGCCGCTGTTTCACAAGACGCGGGGCAGATCCCGGCGTACCTGGATGCGATCACCAAAATCGAAATGCCACCACTCGGTGTTGATGGTCTGGAAGCCGGCCTGCCGCATGGCCGCGCGCAACCAGCCGCGTTCGATCAGATGGGCGGGCTTGAGCAGGCCCAGGGCCAGGTGCTCGGCCTCGTGATCGGTGTGCGAGATCAGGCTCATCTCGTCGAAGCCCGAGCCCATATCGAGCTCGCGGCCTTGCGGGTCCAGCAGGGTCACATCCAGGGCCATGCCCCAGGAGTGGATGGACCCGCGCTGGGGCTCGGCCAGATACAGCGTCAGCGGCGTGCCCTGCAGCTCCTGCCACAGCTGTTCCTGCACCCGCTGCGGGCGCAGCGCGTCCAGCACGGCGATGCGGTAGCCGGGGCGCTGGCGGCCCAGCCAGTGGGCGGCTTGCTGCAGCGCGGCCGCGGCCTCGTGGCGCAACCAGGCGCAGTCCAGGCCGCCGTAGACATTGCGGCTGACGAAGTTGTCCGGTGTGGCGTAGCGCAGATCGATGGCGATGCCTTCGATGCTCAGCAAGGGCCTGAAGTCGGGGTGGGCGGCGATCTCCTCGCAAGGGATCATGGCGGGCGGGGTCGTCAGGGCTTCACTCACGAGTCCAGGCTCTCCAGATTGCGGCGCGCCGCTTCGCCCAGATACTTGACCAGGCGGCGCGCGCTTTGCGCCAGCGGCGCATTGGCGGCGCTGAGCAGATAGAGATGGACCGGCAGGGCCGGGGCCAGCGGCCGCAGGCGGACGCGGCCGCGATCGGCGCTGGCGGCGGTGAAGGGGTCGACCACCGTCATGCCCACGCCGGCCTCCACCAGGGCGCGGGCCAGCTGGTAGGTCTGCACCGTGAGGCGGCTGTGCAGGCTCAGCCCCTGGGCCTCGGCGGCGCCGTGGACCCGATTGGCCAGGGGGTCGTCGCCGGCCAGGCCGACCAGCTCGGTCTTGATCTCGGCAATGTCCAGCGGCCCCGTACCGTTCGCCTCGACGGAGCCCAGCGGGCAGAGCGCCATCATGGGTCCGCTGGCCAGCACCTCGGCCTTGATGCCGGGGTGGCGCGGGTCCTGCAGGGACAGGGCCAGATCGGCCTCGCCCAGCAGCAGGGCCGAGACGATCTCGCGCGTGTGATTGGTGGCCAGGGAGCAGTGGCTGTTGGGAAAGGCGGCGCACCAGCGCGTCATCGCCGCCGGGATCACGGCCGCGCCCAGCGTGGGCGTGGCCACCAGGCGCAGGCGCTCGGACTCGCCCGCGCGCAGGCTGGCGGCCAGGCGGCGGATGCTGAGCAGATCGCGGTTGAGCTTGTCGATCTCCACAAACAGGCGATGCGCCTCGGGCGTGGGGTAGAGCTTGCCCTTGACCCGATCAAACAGCGGCAGGCCCAGCTGCAGCTCGCAATGCTGCAAGACCTTGGTGACGGCCGGCTGCGAGATATGCAAAAGCAGGGCCGCCCCGCTGATGGTGCCGGCCTGCATGATGGCGTGGAAGACTTCGATATGCCTGAGTCTCATGGGCGCCTATCTGCGGACGACGTTCTCGAAATCCACCGTGCCATTGGGCGACATGATGAAACCCTGCACATCCTTGCGCACCGGGATGTAGACGGTGGAGTGGGCCATGGTGATCCAGGGCCGCTCGCGTTTGAAGATCTCCTGCGCCTGCTCGTAGAGCGCCAGGCGCTTGGGCGTGTTCGTCTCGGCGCGGGCGGCGTCGATCAAGGCCTCGAATTCCTTGTTGCAGAACTTGACGCCGCTGCGGTTGGCGGCGCAGCTGAGATTGGGCGTCAGGAACTCGTCCGCGTCGCCGCTCTCGCCGCCCCAGCCGCTCATATAGACGTCGTGCTCGCCCTGGTTGGCGCGCTTGAGGTACTCGCCCCATTCATAGGTCTTGATGTGGGCCTTGACGCCGATCTTGGCCCAGTCCTGCTGGATCAGCTGGGCCATCAGCTGGCCGTTCGGGTTGGTGGGCCGGCTCACCGGCAGGGCCCAGAGATCGATCTCCAGGCCCTGGGCATAGCCGGCCTTGGCCAGCAGCTGTTTCGCCCGCTCGGGGTTGTACTCGTTCTTGAGCTTTTTGTTATAGCCAGGGATGGCGGGCGGGAAGGCGCTGACCGCCTGCATCGCATCGCCGCGCGGGAACAAGGCCTTGAAGATGGCTTGGCGGTCCACCGCGATGTCCAGGGCCTCGCGCACCTCGCGATTGTTGGTGGGGGCCTTCTTCATATTGAAGGACAGATAGGAGATGTTCAGCGCCTGGATCTTCATCACCGTGACATCGCGGCGCTTGTCCATCGCGGCCAGGTCCACGTCGCGGAGGGCTGAGGCCACCTGGCATTCACCGGCCAGCAGTTTCTGCACCCGCACATTGGGCTCGCGGCTGATGCTGAAGATCAGCGCCTGGGTTTCCTGCTTGTCGCCCCAGTAGTCGGGGTTGGCCGTCATGCGCAGCACATCGTCCTTGGCATAGGACTTGAAGCGGTAAGGCCCGGTGCCCACCGGCTGGTTATTGATCTGCTGGGCGCGGCCTTGTTTGAGCAACTGGGCCGCATACTCGGCCGACTGGATGCTGGCCCAGGCCATGGCGAAATTGCTGGCGAAGGTGACGTTGGGGCTCTTCAGCCGGAAGCGCACCGTGTAGTCGTCCACCCGGTCCAGGCCCGCCAGCAGCTTGGCCAGACCCATGTTTTGCGGGTAGATGAAGTTGGCGGGAAAGGCCTTGTTGAAGGGCGTGCTCGGGTCGACAAAGCGTTGGAAGGTGAACAGCACATCGTCCGCATTCAGCTCGCGCGTGGGCTTGAAATAGGGCGTGCTGTGGAACTTGACGCCGCGCCTGAGCGTGAAGGTCAGGCTCTTGGCATCGGGCGAGATCTGCCAGGCCGAGGCCAGCTTGGGCTGCAGCTCCGTCGTGCCGCGCTTGAAGGCCAGCAGGCCCTGGAACATCTGCTTATTGGCCGTGTTGGTGCTGGCGCTGTCCCACATGCCGGGGTCGAAGCCCTCGGGGCTGGCATCGGCGCAATAGACCAGGGGCCGGGCTTTTTGCTGCGCCTGCGCCTGGGGCGGCAGCCCGCCCAGCGACAGCGCCGCGAGCAGGCCGAGGCAGAGCGAAAGCGAGGGGTGGGCGCGGTTTGACTTGAGGACGGGCAGCGGGGTCGGCATGGGCAGGGGCGTACGGATCAGGCGGGCGAGAGCGGCTCGCCATTGTGCGTCGCTGCTCACCGCAAACCAGTGAGCAAGCATGTTTTGACCATAACATGAGCTTATAGCTGGGAGGTCGGTCGCGCCTGCGTGTCAAGGCAATCCTGACTTTTAGCTCCGTCTGGATTTGACATTACAGTACGCCAGCTTAGGCAGGGGCTTCGGCTCCAAGCCCGGAATCTAAACTCCGCAGAGAGGCTGGCAGCACTCAAACTCAGGAGGGGAACTTGTCATGATCCAGACTCAATCCACGCCTATGCGCCGTCATTTTTTTCGGCAGACTGCAAATTGCTTGACGGGCCTGGTCTTGGCGCTGGCGGCTTTCGGCGCTGCGGCGCAGACACCAGACAACACGGCAGCGGCTGGTCGCAAATTTGTCGCCGTCTCCCTGCTGGGCGACACGATTCATATGATTACCCGCCAGGACAAGACCGGCAGCATGCTGGATGCCAATCTGCGCGAGTCCTTCGAGCTGAAGGGTGGGGTTTTTGATCAGGCGGCTTTGTCGGCGGTGGAACAAAGCGTGCGCAAGGCTGACGTCAAGGCGACGGTGTTCGGTTTGAAGTTGGCTTCGGCCAATGTTTTGGGTGAGCCCGGGGCTTTGCTGGATGGCAAGCGCTTTGTCATGCCGGCGGCGCTGGCCCCCGTGCTGCAGCAACTGCAAGCCAGCCATCTCTTGCTGATCACGCCGCATCGCGGCGAAGCCAATATCAAGACCCTGCGTGACGCGATTGGCATGGGGCGTCTGGAGGGGCAGGGCTTTTTCATCGACCGCGATGCGGTCGTACGCTTTGAGGAATCCAGCGAACTCTCCAAGGGCTATCTGGCGCCCTTCAGCTACTTCAAGATTTCGGTGATTGATCTGGCAGGCAATCAGGTGGTCGCGCAGAAGCTGGTGATGCGGGCTGAGTCCTTGATCACACGCCGCAAGGAAGCCGTGGCGGATCCTTGGGCCGTCTTGAGCGATGGGGAAAAGGTCGAGGCCTTGCGCAAGCAGATTCGCGAGGAGATCGCCGGCTCCTTGCCCGACTTGATTGGCGGCCTCTGAGTTTGAGAGACTTAATTTCGTCCCGCCGCAATCCGCCCGCACAAATAAGTCCAGACAAACTGAGCGGCTGCATAACTTGTTAATTCGGCGTGGTCGTAGGCGGGGGCCACTTCCACGCAGTCCATGCCCACGAAATTGAGATCGGCCAGCTCTTCCAGCAGGCTGAAGACCTGGTTTGTGCTCATGCCGCCGGGCTCGGGCGTGCCGGTGCCGGGGGCGAAGGCGGGGTCCAGGCAGTCGATGTCCAGGCTCAGATAGACAGGCGGCTGGCCCAGGGCCGCCATGCGCTCGCGCACGGCCTGCAGCACGCCGCTGAGTTGGGCCGGGCTTTCCAGGCCGCGCAGGCCGCGGGCGTCGAAGATCAGGCCGCCTTGCTCGCGCACATAGTCGCGTGCCTGCTGCAGGCCGGCCGAGCGTATGCCGAACTGCATAAAGCCCTCCTTGATGACCAGGCCTTGCTGGATCGCCTCGTAGACCCAGGTGCCGTGGCCGCTGGGCTCGCCGAAATGGTCTTCCCAGGTGTCGCAATGGGCGTCGAAATGCAGCACGGCCAGGGGCTGGCCGTAATGCGATTTGTAGGCGCGCAGCAGGGGTAGGGTGATGGAGTGGTCGCCGCCCAGCCAGCACATATGGTGGCTGGCGATCAGCGGGGCGACCAGGGGCGGCATGGCCGCGCGCATGGCCTCCAGGCTGGTATTGGGCAGGGCCAGGTCACCGAAATCGGCCAGCAAGCCCTCGGGCGAGGTGTTGAAAAAGGGATGGACGCCGTCGCACAGCATCTGGCTGGACTGGCGGATGGCGCGCGGCCCGAAGCGGGCGCCCGGCCGATTCGTCACGCAGCCGTCCCAGGCAATGCCGGCCAGGCCGTAGGGGCGCGGGGCCGCCCCGCGGCCCGCGTCCTGTCGCATGAAACGGTTGTCGCTGAGAAAGGCAAAGTCGGCACTCATGGGGCTCTTTCACTCGCTGGCTGGTGGGGGAGGCCCTTCATCATGCCCCAGCTGGGGCCCGATCCGCCGCCCCAGAAAACCCTCAAGAATCCGCTGTCGGCGTCGATGCACAAGATTGCGGGCCGACTTTCGCGAGTGGCCGTTGCCTGGCTGTTTCCCCCGCATCCCTGAAGAACTCTGAAGGAGTGAAGAAGATGACGAGCACCCACCCGCCCGGAACCCCGTCTGAAGCGCCGGCACGCAAGTTCCGCCTGGTCACCCGCAGCGACTTCGACGGCCTGGTCTGCGCCGTGCTGCTGAATGAGTTGCAGCTGATCGATGACATCAGCTTCGTCCACCCCAAGGATATGCAGGACGGCAAGATCGCCATCACCGATCGCGACATCACCACCAATCTGCCCTATGTGGCCGCCGCCCATCTGGTGTTTGACCACCATGAGTCCGAGACCCTGCGCAACCAGGGCGATCGCCCCAACCACATCATCCTGCCGCATGCGCCCTCGGCGGCGCGCGTGGTCTACGACCATTACGGCGGACGGGCCACCTTCCCGCGCGTCAGCGAGGCCATGATGGAGGCGGTGGACAAGGCCGACTCGGCCCAGTTCAGCCGCGAGGAAATCCTGGACCCCGATGGCTGGCCGCTGCTGAACTATCTGATGGACTCGCGCACCGGCCTGGGCCGCTTCCGCGACTTCCGCATCAGCAACTACCAGCTGATGATGGACTTGATCAAGTACTGCGCCGACCACAGCATCCGCGACATCCTGGCCCTGCCCGATGTGCAGGAGCGGGTGGACCTCTACTTCGACCACGCGCGCCGCGCCAAGGAGCAGATCCTGCGCTGCGCCAAGGTGCACGGCAATCTGGTCGTTCTGGACCTGCGTGGGGAAGAGATCATCTGGGCCGCCAACCGCTTCATGATTTACGCCCTGTTCCCGCGCTGCAATATCTCCATCCACATGATGTGGGGCCTGCAAAAGCAGAACACCGTGCTGGCCACCGGCAAATCGATTCTGGACCGCAGCAGCAAGACCCATGTGGGCGAGCTGATGCTCAGTTATGGCGGTGGCGGCCACCAGGCGGCGGGCACCTGCCAGGTGGCGAACGAGGAGGCCGAGGCGGTGCTGCAGGCCTTGATCACCAGGATCAACGCGGACGGCTGAGCCAAAGCCTTTCGGCCTCGCGCACGGCGGCCTCCAGCTCGCCCTCGCGTACCGGGCCGCTGCCGCCGGGCAGCTCCAGCACCAGCAGATAGCCCTTGACCATGGGCTCCTGTCCGCCCGGCCCCTGGCTGAAGCTGCGGGCAAAGGCCTGGGCCAGCCTGAGCTGGCCGCTGGCCAGCAGGCGGCCTGTGGCCGGATCCCACTGCTCGGGCGCCGTCAGGCAGCCGGCCGTGGGCGTGGCGGGGTAGTAGGGCGCCTCGCGGTAGTAGGCGGGGTTGACCACGCTGCCATGCATCAGGATCTCATCGCGGCCGGCGCGGCCGGCCAGCCAGGCTTCCTTGAGCGGCTCCCACTGCCGCCAGCTGGCGGGCAGCAAGGCCTCGTAGAGCGCTTCGCTCCAGTCCAGATCGCTGCCGTCCACCTGGAAGAACTCGGCCACCGGCGCCTCGATGGGCAGCTTGGTCTCCAGAAAAGGCGTGGGCCCGATGCTGGGGTTGCTGGCCGTGCTGGAGCCGCGCACGGCGAACAGGCCTTGCGGCGTGTTGCCCAGCGTGATGGTGCCGGGCAGATCGGCCAGGGCGCGGGCCAGCTGGGGCACCTGGAACAGGCGGCCGTCGGCCTCGCGCACAAAGCGGCCATCGGGGCCGCGCAGAATCGCCAGGCCCAGCACCTCGCGGCCCGGCCGCTGCAGGCTGAACACCACCGGCAGGCCGGTCCGCAGGGGCGCGGCCAAGAGCTCGGCCAGCGGCGGTGGCGCCCCGTCCGGCCCGTTCTTCAGCAGCAGGCCCAAGGCGCGCAGGCGCGGCTCCTCGCGCCAGGCAGGGAATTGCAGCTGCATGCGGGCCTGGATCTGCGTGCGCGCGGCGTCGCGCGTCGCGCCCTGCAGGGGGCGCAGCAAGGCATAGGCGGCGATGGCGAATTCGCGCGGCGTGCCCAAGCGTGCCAGCAAGGGCCAGAGCTGGGGCGCGGCCTCGGCGGCATAGAAACGATGCACGGCGGACAGCACTTGGCGCTGATAGTCCGCCGGCTTGGCGGCCAGGCCGGGCAGGGCCGTCAGGGCCGGGCCGCGGGCGGCCTCGATCTCGCGGTTGTAGAGCAGCACGGCCGCCAAGGCCTCGGGCAAGGCGGCTTCGGCGGCCTCGCCGGGCGGCAGGGCCAGGCGCTCGCGCAAGAGCTGCAGCTCCTGCTCGCGCCGGGCCTGCTCCTGCTCGGCGCGGGTGGCCTGCCAGTGGAAATCGCTAACGCTGTAACCGAGCAGCTCCT
Organism: Roseateles oligotrophus; assembly: GCF_014204525.1. Lineage (GTDB taxonomy): Bacteria > Pseudomonadota > Gammaproteobacteria > Burkholderiales > Burkholderiaceae_C > Paucibacter_A > Paucibacter_A oligotrophus_A. The sequence continues at coordinate 482,734 of NZ_JACHLP010000003.1, read as the reverse complement.
GGGTGCTGTGGCGCTTGCCGGGCAGGGCCGTGGGCGGCTGGCTGGCGCAGCCCCACAGCGTGGCCAGCAAGCAGATCAGCAGGGGTTTTTGCAGCTGCTGAAGTTTTGAAACAGGGGGCAGGGGCGCGCGCATCAAAAAGCTACTCATGAGAAACAAACCGTAGGTCGGGTTAGCGCAGCGTAACCCGACATGCCGAGAAATCGTCGGGTTACGCTGGCGCTAACCCGAGCTACGAACTCAGGGCTCACAGTGGAACACACAAGAAAAAGCGCCCCGGGCGAGGGGGCGCTGGGTGCTGGCGCGCCTGGCGCGGCTGTGTGGACTCAGGCGGGCGCGGCCTCGGTCGGGCGCTTGCTGCGGCTGCGCAGCAAGCCCAGGCCCGCCAGGCCCGCGCCCAGCATCAACCAGGTCGAGGGCTCGGGCACGGCGTTGACGGTGGCGAGGCTGCCGTTATTGATCTGCACCGGCAGCTCGGCCAGCTGGGAGTTGAGCAGCAAGACGTCGGAGAAGTTCAGCGCGCTATTGCCCACGCCCGTCACCTGGAAGTTGAAGCGGGCCAGCACGCCGTCCCCGCTGACGCCGGGGATGCTGCCGATCAGGCTATTGAAGGTGAAAGAGATCTGGCCCAGGCTGTTGTCCACGCTGCCGGGGTTCCAGAAGGTCGAGCCGCCGCCGGACAGGAAGGCGCCCTCGCTGGCGCTGCTGAAATGCAGCAGGGCGGGGTCGAAGGAGAGGCTGAATTGGTAGCCGTAGAGATCGCTGATGCCGGCGATCAGCACGTCCACGGCGACGTTGGAGCCCAGCACGCCGGGTGTCGGCGTGCTCTGCAGCGACAGCACCGGGTTGGCGGCCAGGGCCTGGCCGGCGAAGGCGCCAAAAATCAGGGCGGCGCCCAGGGTCTTCTTCCAAAACTGTGATCGATGCATGGCTCTTGCTCCTTTGTTTTGAAGACCCGCTTCGGGCTCCCCGGCGGCGAGTCTTTCATTCGCGCATCAAGGCCAGCAAGAGGGAATTCCCGATCCTTCAAACAAGGGAAGGTGATTCCTGCCGCCGCGGTTTTCAGCGCGGCTGCGCTGGCAATTTGGCTTGCAATTCATCCAGCGCGGCTTCTATCTTCTGCAGCGCGGCGGGGGCTTGCTCGCTGCGCCGGAACACCTGCTTGTCCAGGTTCGGGCCGCTCACCGTGATCAGGGTCCAGGCACCGTCTTGCAAGTCGGCGTCCGCTATGCGTTCGGGCAGGGCGAAGAAGCCCTGCTCCTGCAGCAGCCGGCACAGGCGTTCGAAATCGCCCGCGGCCAGCCGGCCTTGGCTGACCTGGTCCACCGTGCCATGCCTGGCCTTGCCGCTCAGGGTGAGCGTCAGCAGGCCGTCGCTTTGCAGCTGCAGGCGGCTGCCCCTGCTGCAGCCGAAGCAGTCTCTCTCCAGCGTGATGGACTGAATTTGCGGCAGCGCCGCCAGCGCGCCGGGCGCTTGGGCGCAAGCCAGCAGACTGCAGCTGTAGCACAGGGCCAGGGCCCAGTTGAGCAAGAGCGGACGGCGCATGGGCTTTGGGGCAGGGCCTGCCAAGTTAGGGGGGTGAAACGGCGTCTGCATGAGGATTGACCCTGTGTAGAGGCGCGGGCTTCGCACTTATTCTTGCAGCCGCATTCGAGGGTGTGTGAGGAATTTGCAGAATCAAATGCCGACGTGCTTGATTCGCGTGGAGCGGCCATCGGTGAGGAGGTATGCCGATAGCGCCAAATTCACACGGCAATGACTCCGCAGCCCGTTTCCACTCAGCGAGCTCAGGAAAAGGACAAAAAATGGACTTCAAGCCTTCGTCTTCCGGCCTCTCTTCAAGCGGCGCAGCCCCGAACGCCCAGCGCCCGCGGGCCCGGCCCCTGGGCCGCCCCAGTGCGATCGCCCTGGCCCTGGTCTGCCTGAGCCTGGGCAGTGGCCTGGCCCTGCCGGGCGCGCAGGCGCAAGGCCTGCGGGCCGCACCGGCCGTGCAGCAGAACCAGAGCTCCGGCGCCTTCTGGCAGGAGCAGCGCCTGGCACCGGCCAAGACCTCGGCTCGCGGTGCCCGGCCCTCGGTGCAGCCGCGCGCCTTCCGCGCCGCCACCCTGGACAAGGCCGGCCTGTTCAACTACGCCGCCGCCGCACCGCTGGAGCGCAGCTCGGCCGCGGCCCTGAGCCCGCTGGAAATCTCCCTGCCCCATCCGGATGGTGGCTTTCAGCGCTTCAGCCTGGCGGAGTCGCCGGTGATGGAGGAAGGCCTGGCCGCCAAGCATCCCGAGATCAAGACTTTCGCCGGCAAGGGGCTGGACGACCCCAATGCCTCGGTGCGCCTGGACATCACGCCGCTGGGCCTGCACGCCTCGGTGCGCTCGCCCAAGGGCTCCTGGTATGTGGACCCCTACTACCATCTGGACGACAGCGTCTACGCCAGCTACCACGGCCGTGACCTGCCCAATGTCCACGGCCCCCTGGGCGAGGCCTTGCTGACCGAGGCCCATATCAGCCTGGGCCGCGGCTTCTATCACGCCGGCGATACGGTGGAGCTGCGCGGCTTCGGCTTTGTGCCGGGCGCGACGGTGAGCATCACCATCAGCAATCCCGAGACGGACAGCGCCCCGCGCCAGACGTTCAGCGCCGTGGCCGGCCGTGACGGCACGCTCAGCGTGTCGCTGCCGGCCGAGCCCTCGCGCAATCTCGGTGCCTACGAGATCACCGCCAGCGATGGCCGCAGCAGCAGCAGCGCGGCCTACCATGTGGTCAGCGAGGCGCAGAGCCCCACGGCCGCCGTCGGCGACCAGCTGCGCAGCTACCGCCTGGCCCTGGTGACCGACCCCTCCTACGCCAGCTATTTCGGCGGCTCGGCCAATGTGACGGCAGCCAAGGTGACCCTGGTCAACCGCATCACCCATATTTACGAGGACGAGACCTCGATCCGCCTGGTTTTGGTCAACGACAACGACAAGCTCAATCTCGACACCGCCGCCCAGATGACGGGTGCCAACGGCCCCTGCGGCGCCGCGGCCTGCTTCAGCACCTCGCAGGCGGCGGGCTGCGCCAGCTCGACGCTGACGCGCAATCGCGTCGTGGTCGGCCTGCTGGTGGGGGCCAGCAATTACGACGTCGGCCATATCGGCTTCGGCCTCAACGGCGGCGGCCTGGCCAGCCTGGGCGTGGTGGGCGGCAATAACAAGGCCCAGGGTTGCACCGGCGTGCCCACGCCGGTGGGCGATTTGTTCGCGGTCGACTATGTGGCGCATGAGCTGGGCCACCAGTTCGCCGGCAATCACACCTTCAACGGCGTCACCGGCAGCTGCACCGGCGGCAACCGCAATGCCGGCACCTCGGTGGAGCCGGGCAGCGGCTCGTCCATCATGGCCTATGCCGGCATCTGCGGCAACGACGATCTGCAGCCGCACAGCGATGCCTACTGGTCGCAGCGCAGCTTCGATGAAATCGTCGCCTACACCTCGGGCTCCGAAACCAATCTCAACGAGGTGCAGATGGCCGCGCTGAGCGGCTTCACGGCCAATGGCCAGCAGTTCCAGCTGAGCTATAACGGCCAGCCCTCGGCCGCCATCGTGCGCGGGAGCAACTTCACGAGCGCCGGCATCAAGGCCGCGGTGGAGGCCATCGCCGGCTGGCCGGCCGGTGGCACGGTCACGGTCAGCAGCCTTAGCGATGCGGGTTTCACCCTCACCTTCGGTGGCACGCAGGCCGCCACCAACGTGGCCGGCCTGCAACTCATCAACTGCAGCGCTGGCTGCAGCGGCTATGTGGGCGAGATCGCGGCCGGCGGCCAGACCAAGCGCCGCGGCGCCATCAGCGCCAAGAACAATAGCGCGCCGGTGGTCAGCGTGCCGGCGACCCTGACCATCCCCGTGCGCACGCCTTTCGCCTTGAGCGGCAGCGCCACCGATGCCGATGGCGACAGCCTGACTTATCTGTGGGAGCAGAACGACCGCGGCGCCGCCAGCGGCACCGGCCTGACCAGCAATAGCAAGACCAATGGTCCGCTGTTCCGCCAGTTCGGCACCCGTGCGGTGGTGAGCGAGGCCGATACCAAGCTCTACAACTCGCCCGGCGAGAACCATGTGGACGGCAATCCGACCCGCGTGTTCCCGGATCTGGCCCAGATCCTGGCCAATAACACCAATGCCGAAACCGGCGCCTGCCCGGCGGCCTCCGCCACGCCCACGCCGGCCGAGGTGGATTGCTTCTCCGAGTTCCTGCCCACCGCGGCCTATGTGGGCTTTGCCGGCGTCAACGCCAACCCGGCCTCGCTGAACTTCAAGCTCACCGCCCGTGATGGCAAGGGCGGTGTGGGCAGTGCCAGCACCCAGCTCATTCTGGCGCCGGGCGCGGGCCCCTTCCTGGTGACCTCGCCCAATACGGCACTAACGCTCAACTCGAACAGCAATCTGACGGTGAACTGGAGCGTGGCCAATACCGATGTGGCGCCGGTCAGCACGGCCAATGTGAAGATCAGCCTGTCGGTGGACGGCGGCCTCACTTACCCCCATGTGCTGGCGGCCAGCGTGCCGAACAATGGCAGCCGCGTCGTCACCCTGCCGCAGCTGGCCACGACCCAGGCCCGCATCAAGGTCGAGGCCGTGGGCAATGTGTTCTTCGATGTGTCCAACGCCAACTTCACGATCAATCTCTTCGGCGACCTGAACAAGGACGGCGTGGTAGATTGCGCCGATCTGGCCATCGTCAAGGCGGCCATGGGCAAGCGCACGGGCCAACCAGGCTTTGATGTGCGGGCCGATGTGAATGCCGATGGCGTGGTCGATATCCGCGACCTGAGCGCCGTCAGCCGCGTGCTGCCGGCGGGCACGGTGTGCCGGTGAGGCGATAGCGCGGCGCCGGCCGCGCTTCACGCCAGGCCTCTTTCCTTTGCCGGGAAGAGGCTTTTTTACACCCGTATGCTGGGTCACCGAAGTGAACTCAGGAGATTCTTGTGAATTGGCTTGATCTTGTCGCCTTGCTGGCCCTGGGCCAGTATTTCTTGTTTGCCTCTCTGGTCGGGCGTGCGCGCGGCAAATACGGGGTCAAGGCCCCGGCCGTCACGGGCCACGAGGTGTTCGAGCGCTTTTACCGCGTGCAGATGAATACCCTGGAGCTGCTGGTCATCTTCATCCCCTCGCTGCTGCTCGCGGCCAAATACTTTCCCGCCAACTGGGTTGCCGCCGTGGGTGCGGTCTATCTGCTGGGCCGGGCGGTCTATGCCTATGCCTATGTGAAGCAGCCGGCCGGCCGTGCCCTGGGCTTTGTGCTCAGCGCCGGGCCGACGATGTGCCTGCTTCTGATGGCCTTGGTGGGTGTGCTTCGCCAGGCTTGATGGCCAATATCAAACCCTATGGCAGGCCACCAGCCGCCCGTCCAGCTCGCGCAGCTGCGGTGCCTCGACACTGCAGCGCGCCTCGGCCAGCGGGCAGCGCTTGTGGAAGGCGCAACCCGGGGGTGGGTTCAGCGGGCTGGGTAGCTCGCCGTGGATCTTGATGCGCTCGCGCCGGTCGGCCTTTCGCAAAGCCGGGGTAGCACTCATCAAGGCCCGGGTATAGGGGTGCAGGGGCCGCGCAAACAGCTGCGCCTTGGGGCCCATCTCCACCGCCCGGCCCAGATACATCACCATCACCTCGTCCGCCACATGCTCGACCACGCTGAGGTTGTGGGAGATGAAGACGTAGGCGCAGCCCATGCTGTCCTGCAGGTCCATGAAGAGGTTGAGGATCTGCGCCTGGATGGACACATCCAGGGCCGACACCGGCTCGTCGGCGATGACGATGCCGGGCTGCAGAATCATCGCCCGGGCGATGGCGATGCGCTGGCGTTGGCCGCCCGAGAACATATGCGGATAACGCCTTAAATGCTCGCTGCGCAAGCCCACCTGGGCCAGCAAGGCCTCGATGCGCTCCAGGCGCTCGGTGCGGCTCAAGCCGGTGTTGATCAGCAGCGGCTCGTCCAGCGTGGCCTGCACCGTCTTGCGCGGGTTGAGCGAGGCAAAAGGGTTCTGGAACACCATCTGCACCTGCTGGCGCAAGGTCTTGAGCCTGACCTTGTCGGCGCTGGCCGCATCCTCGCCGCCAAAGCGCAGCGAACCCGCGCTGGGCGGCTCGATCAGGGTCAGCTGGCGGGCCAGGGTGGACTTGCCGCAGCCCGACTCGCCCACCACGGCCAGGGTCTGGCGTGGGCGCAGCGTGAAGCTGACGCCGTCCAGGGCCTTGACGGTGGCTTTGGGGCGGAACAAACCCTGGCCGACGCGGTAGTGGCGGCTGAGGTTCTCGGCCTGCAGCAGGGGAGGAGCGATCTCATGCATGCGCCTGCTCCTGTTTGGTAATTGGATAGAAGCAGCGCACGCCCTTGGTCAGTGCGGGTAACTCGTTTGCGCAGCGGGCTTGGGTGTAGGCGCAGCGCGGTGCCAGCAGGCAGCCGCGTGGCCGGTCCAGCGCGCCGGGCACGATGCCGGGCAGGGCGTGCAGGCGGGCCGCGCCGCGGTTGTGCTCGGGAATGGCGGCCAGCAAGGCCTCGGTATAGGGGTGGCGCGGCGCTTCGAACAGCGCGGGCAGGGGGCCGCTCTCCACCACCTGGCCGGCATACATCACGGCCACGCTGTTGGCGCCTGCTTGCGCCATCTCGGCCACCACGGCCAGGTCGTGGGTGATCATGATCAGGCCCATGTCTTGCTCGCGCTGCAGGCGCAAGAGCAGGTCCATGATCTGGGCCTGTATGGTCACGTCCAGGGCGGTGGTGGGCTCGTCGGCGATCAGCAGCTTTGGGTTGCAGGCAATCGCCATGGCGATCATCACCCGTTGGTTCATGCCGCCGCTAAGCTGGTGCGGGTAGGCCTTCAGGCGGTTCCTGGCGTCGGGGATTTCCACCAGCTCCAGCAGCTCCAGCGCCCGCTGGGTGGCGGCCGCACCCCTCAGGCCCAGATGCAGCTGCAGCACCTCCTTGATCTGAAACCCCACGGTGTAGCTGGGGTTGAGGCTGGACAGGGCGTCCTGGAACACCATGGCCATGTCCTTGCCGATCAGCTGGCGGCGCTGTTTGGGGCTCAGCCGCAGCAGGTCCTGGCCCTGGAACTCCAGGCAATCGGCCTGGACCCGGCCCGGTGCGTCGACCAGGCCCATCAAGGCCAGCATGCTGAGCGATTTGCCCGAGCCCGATTCGCCCACGATGCCTAGCAGCTCGCCGGCCTGCAACTGCAGGTCCAGGCCCTCGACGGCGGGGAAGGCGCCGAACTGGACGCTGAGGTTTTTGATGTTCAGCAACATGGTCAGATCTTTTTCAGCTTGGGATCCAGCGCATCGCGCAAGCCGTCGCCCATCAGATTGATGGACAGCACCGTGATCAGAATCGTCAGCCCCGGCAGGGTCACGACCCAGGGCGCGCGCTGGATGTAGTCGCGCGCGGCCGAGAGCATGGTGCCCCATTCCGGCGTGGGCGCTTGCACGCCCAGGCCCAGAAAGCCCAGGCCGGCTGTTTCGAGGATGGCCGAGGAGAAGCTCAGCGAGGCGTTCACGATCAGCGGGGCCATGCAGTTAGGCAGCACGGCCACAAACATCAGGCGCAGCGTGCCGGCGCCGGCCACGCGGCTGGCGGTGACGTAGTCCTTGTTGATCTCGGCCAGGGCGGCGGCGCGGGTCAGGCGGGTGTAGCCGGGCAGGGCGCCGATGGCGATGGCGATCACCGTGTTGATCAGGCCCGGCCCCAGCACCGTGATCACGCAGATGGCCAGCAGCAGCCCCGGCAGGGCCAGCATGATGTCCATCACCCGCATGATCAGCGGCGAGGCGAGCTTTTGATAAAAAGCCGCCAGCAAGCCCAGCAGCACGCCGGGCAGCAGGGACAGCAGCACCGAGGCCAGGCCTATGCCCAGCGAGACGCGGCCGCCGTGCAGCAGGCGGGAGAGCATGTCGCGGCCCAGCTCGTCGGTGCCCAGCAGAAACTGGCGCGAGCCGCCCTCGGCCCAGACCGGGGCCTGCAGCATATGGTTGCGGAACTGCTCGATCGGGCTGTGCGGCGCCAGCCAGGGCGCCAGCAGCGAGGCCAGGGCGATCAGGCTGAACACCAGCAGCGCGGCCAGTGCGCCGCGATTGGCCGCGAAGCCGCGCCAGAACTCCTGCAGCGGCGTGGGGGGAGAGAGAGCAGGGGTCAGGTCTTGCCTGTCCAGGGTTTCGACTGGCTTCATCATCAATGCTGGGAACGGATGCGTGGGTTGACCAGGCCGTAGAGCAGGTCCACGATCAGATTGACGGCGATAAAGGTCAGGGCCGAGATCAGGATGCCGGCCTGCACGACGGGGTAGTCGCGCCGGGCGATGGAGTCGATCAGCCATTTGCCGATGCCGGGCCAGGAGAAGATGGTCTCGGTCAGCACCGCGCCGGCCAGCAGGCTGCCGGTTTGCATGCCCACCACCGTCAGCACCGGGATCAAGGCATTGCGCAGGGCATGGACGATGAGGACCCGGCCGGGGCCCAGGCCCTTGGCGCGGGCGCTGCGGATGTAGTCCTCGCGCAGCACCTCCAGCATGGAGGAGCGCGTCATGCGCGCCACCACGGCCATGGTGCTGGTGCCCAGCACCAGGGCGGGCAGCAGCAGATGCAGGCAGGCGGACTTGAAAGCGCCTTCTTCACCGGAGAGCCAGGCGTCGATCAGCAGAAAGCCGGTCACGCGGGTGATGTCGTACTCGATGCTGATGCGGCCCGACACCGGCGTCCAGGCCAGGCCGACCGAGAAATACATGATCAGGATCAGGCCCCACCAGAACACCGGCATGGAATAGCCCACCGTGGCCAGGCCCATCACGCCCTGGTCCAGCAGGGAGCCGCGCTTGAGCCCGGCCAGCATGCCCAGCAGCAGGCCCAGGCTGACGGCCAGCAGCAGGGCGGCCAGGGCCAGTTCCACCGTAGCGGGGAAGAGGGCGGCGAACTCCTTGGCCACCGGCTCGCGGCTCACCAGGCTCTGGCCCAGATCGCCCTGGGCCAGTTTGCCGATGTAGTCGAAATACTGGACATGCAGGGGTTGGTCCAGGCCCAGGCGCTGCACCAGGGCGGCGTGGGCCTCGGGGTCCAGGCGGCGCTCGCCCATCATCACCTCGATGGGGTCGCCGGGGATCAGCCGTATCAGGCCGAAGGCCACCAGGGTGATGCCGATCAGGGTCGGGATCAGGGTGGCGAGCTTTTTGAGCAGAAAGGTGAGCACGGTGGCGGGGCGGGGTCAGCGCGAAGTGTCAACGTGAAACGGGCTTGAGCGGCTTGCCGTCCTTGCCCGGTTTTGCGTCGGGCGCGGGCCAGGGCGAGGGCTTGAGCAGCATGCCGCCGGGGCTGGTGGCCACGTCCAGCAGGGCGGCGGTCTCGGCGTCCATCTTGCCGCTGTAATCGCTGGGCCGGTACTTCATCTGGAAGGTGGCGACGGTGTCCAGCGTGCGCTGGTCGCTCTCGCCATTGCGCGGCACGCTGCTGTAACCGTAGCGGGCCAGCTTGTCCTGGAACCAGGCGGCGTCGGGCGGCACGGCCTGGTAGAGGGGCAGGCGGGCCGCCACCAGGGCGGCGTCGGGCCAGGGGATCAGGCTGGCATCGGCCAGCTGCTTCCAGGGGAACATGGGGCCGGGGTCCTGCTTGCGGCCGGGCGCGATATCGGCATGGCCGATGATGCGCTCGGGCAGCACCTTGTGGCGGGTCTGGATGTCGCGCACCAGATTGATCACTTCGTCGATCTGCTTCTGCGGGAAGGGGGCGTAGACGCGGCCGTTGGGCGTGTCGGTGAAGCCGGGGTTGACGATCTCGATGCCGATGGACGAAGAGTTCAGCCCCTGGTTATTGCCCCAGCTGCTCAGGCCCGCATGCCAGGCGCGGCGGTTCTCGTCCACGATGTAGTAACTGATGGGAGGCTCGTCCCGCACCAGGTAGTGGCTGCTGACCTGGCCGCCGGTGGTCAGCACGCGCAGGGATTTTTCAAAGTCCAGCACCGTGTAATGGAGCACGATGAAGAGGGCGCGGCTGTCCTGGTTCAGCGAGGTGTAGCTCTTGTCGATCTTGGGCGCCGGGGGGGCGGGCGGGGTGCGGGGGGCACTGGCGCAGGCGCTCATCAACAGGGCGCTGGCGGCGCAGATCAACAGATTCTTCTTCATACCCGGGCGATGGAGGTGGTGGCTGAGGCAGGCCATTGTTGCAGGCTCCGGCCCGTCTGGACGCGGCCGGCTGCACAAGCCGATGTCAAAGCCAAGCAGGGCCATAGCTTTTGAGCATGGCCGCGGGCGGGCAAAAAAGAAGGCCGACACTTTCCCGGGGTCGGCCTCAAGATGACAGCGTGCTTTGCTTGTTCAGGCGGGCTCTGTTTTTGTCGCCCTGCGCGGCCGCCGGCCGCAATATCGGGGGCAGGCTCGCCTGAATTCCAGTTTAGGTGCTGGGCCGCAGCGCCCGCCCCGGTGCCTGTCCCACCTTGCGGCCTCAAATTCCGAAAATCGCACAAAAATTGAGCAAAAGGCGGGCTCACAGCCGCTCAGGCCTTGAGCCAGGCAATCCGTCCCTGACCCGATTCATTCAGTCGCGCCACCAGGGCCGTGGCGGCGGTTTCGGGCAGGCTGAACAAGGCCTCGACCTGGCTGCCGTGCTGCACCTCCTGCAACTGCGCGCCGGCGGCTTCCAGCTCGCGGCGCAGCAAGCCCTCGAAGGCATAGGGCAGGGTGCAGCGCAGGGTTTGCAGGCGCAGCAAGGGCACTTTTTCGGCCTTCAGCAAGGCCTGGGCCACGGCATCGGTATAGGCCCGCACCAGGCCGCCCGCGCCCAGCTTTGTGCCGCCCCAGTAGCGCACCACGGTGGCGAGCACGCCTTCCAGGTCCTGGTGGCGCAGCACCTCCAGCATGGGGCGGCCGGCCGTGCCGCTGGGCTCGCCGTCGTCCACCGCGGCCGATTGCCCGCCGGCAAGCAAGGCCCAGCAGATATGCACGGCGCCCTCGTGCTGGGCCCACAAGGCCTCGACCTGGGCTTGCGCGGTGGCGCGGTCGCTGCAGGGCTCCACGCAGCCGATGAAGCGGCTTTTCTTGATGATCAATTCGCTGTGGACGGCGTGGGCAAGGGAGTAGGGCATGGGCGGATATTGTGCAGCGTCGCGACTAATCGACTGAATGATCTTGCATGTACAAAAAGTCGCGACTTTTTGTACATCAATGGCAAAATGGTCGATATGAAACGCTATTTGGATGCCCGCGTCACCGCCGACCTGGCGACCAAGGCCGTGGTGCTGACCGGCCCTCGTCAAGTGGGCAAGACCACCCTGGCCCGTCAGTTGCTGCAAACGCTTGGCCCTGGCCAGTACCTGAACTGGGATGTGCCGGCCGACCGGGCGGTGCTGAACCGGCAGAGCTGGCTGCCCAGCAGCCGCCTGCTGGTGTTGGACGAGATCCACAAGATGCCGGGTTGGAAGTCCTGGCTCAAGGGCGTGATCGATGCGCGGCCGCCGGAGCAGGCCCTGCTGGTGACGGGCAGCGCCCGCATGGAAACCTTTCGCCAAAGCGGCGAGTCTTTGGCCGGGCGCTACTTCGCCCTGCGGCTGCACCCATTTTCTGTGCGGGAATGGTGCGATAGCAGCGGGGCCACGCCCGATGCGGCGCTGAGCCATTTGCTGGAGCGAGGCGGCTTTCCCGAGCCCTGCCTGGCGTCCGACCTGACCGAGGCCGCCCGCTGGCGCCAGCAATACATCACCGACCTGATCCGCGAAGACGTGCTGGAGTTCTCGCGCCTGCAGGAGATTGGCACCATGCGGGTGTTTGTCGAGCTGCTGCGCGAGCGCGTGGGTTCACCGCTCTCGCTGGCCTCCATCGCGCGCGACCTGGCCGTGGCGCCCGCCACCCTGAGGCGCTATCTGGACATCTTGCAGGCCTTGTTCATCGTCTTCACGGTGCAGCCCTGGCACCACAATATTGCGCGCTCCCTGCTGCAGGCGCCCAAGGTCTATTTCTTTGATACCGGCCTGGTGCGGGGCGATGCCGGGCTGGTGTTCGAGAACGCCGTCGCCGCCATGCTGCTCAAGCATGTGCAGTGGCAGGTGGACAGCCAAGGCCTGGTCGCCGGCCTGCACTACATCCGTACCAAGGACGGTGCCGAGATCGACTTCGCGCTGTCGCGGCAGGGCCAGCTCAGCCAGCTGATCGAATGCAAGCTCAGCGACGCCGCGCCGCACCGTGCCTTGATGAACTTCGCCGCGCGCTTTGAGCAAGCCAGTGCCGTTCAGCTGGTTTGTTATCTGCGTCAGCCCGAGCAGCGCGGGCCGGTCAGCATCCTGCCCGCCGCGTCCTGGCTGGCGGCCTTGGATGCCTAAGCTGCGACAATCCGCCCCACTATGCTGAAGTTCGACCTCCTCAAGACCGAGGGCCACGCGCGCCGTGGCCAGATGACGCTCAACCATGGGGTGGTGCAGACGCCCATCTTCATGCCGGTGGGCACGTATGGCACCGTCAAGGGCGTGATGCCGCGCTCGCTGGAGGAGGCCGGCGCGCAAATCATCCTGGGCAATACCTTTCACCTCTGGCTGCGGCCGGGCCTGGACATCCTGCGCCAGTTCGGTGGCCTGCATCGCTTCGAGAGCTGGGACAAGCCCATCCTGACCGACAGCGGCGGCTTCCAGGTCTGGAGCCTGGGCGAGATGCGCAAGATCAGCGAAGAGGGCGTGCGCTTTGCCTCGCCGGTGAACGGCGACAAGCTCTTCCTGACGCCCGAGATCAGCATGCAGATCCAGACCGTGCTGAACAGCGACATCGTCATGCAGTTCGACGAATGCACGCCTTACGAGACCAAGGGCCAGCTCACCACCGAGGCCGAGGCGCGCAAGTCCATGGAGATGAGCTTGCGCTGGGCCAAGCGCTGCCAGGACGAGTTCGCCCGCCTGGAGAACCCGAACGCCTTGTTCGGCATCGTGCAGGGCGGCATGTTCGAGGGCTTGCGCGACCACTCCCTGGCCGGCCTGGCCGAGCTGGACCTGCCCGGTTATGCCATCGGCGGCCTGAGCGTGGGTGAGCCTAAGGAAGATATGCAACGCGTGCTGGCCCATATCGGCCACCAGTTGCCCGCCCACAAACCGCGTTACCTGATGGGTGTGGGCACGCCGGAGGACTTGATCGAGGGCGTCTCGCGCGGCATCGATATGTTCGACTGCGTGATGCCCACCCGCAATGCCCGCAACGGCCATCTGTTCACCCGCTTCGGCGACCTGCGCCTGCGCAATGCCCGCTACAAGACCGACGAGCGGCCGGTGGACGAGACCTGCTCCTGCTACTGCTGCAAGAACTTCTCGCGCGCCTATCTGCACCATCTGGACCGCTGCGGCGAGATGTTAGGCCCCATGCTAGCCAGCATCCACAACATCCATTACTACCTGAACCTGATGCAGGAGGCGCGCGATGCGCTGGATCAGCCGGGCACGGGCGGCTTTGCCACCTTTGTGGCGCGCTTCAAGGCGGACAGGGCGCGCGGGGTTTGAACATGGGCTGCGCGGCAGGCTGACCCGCTACAAGCGCAAGACGGTGACGCCCACGCTTTTGCAAAAGGCCGCGCCGCTGGATGCCTTCGCACGCTATCGCTGACTGAGCCCGCCGGCTTCCGCTTGAGGGCGCCCGGCCTTCACGGCGATATGTCTTTTGGCACACGGCCTGTTCCGCCCCATGATGCCCCCATGCTCAAGCTCCTGATCGCCCCTCTGCGCTGGCTCATGCGCCTGCTGCTGGCGCTGCTGATCCTGTTCGAGGAATGGGGCTGGCAGCCCTTGGCCCGGGCCCTGGCGCGCCTGGGGCAGTTGCCGCTGTTTCGGCAGTTGGAGGGCTGGATACGGGGCCTGCCGCCTTATGCGGCCTTGGCGCTGCTGGTCTTGCCCAGTTTGCTGATCCTGCCCGTCAAGCTCGGGGCGCTGTGGCTGATCACCCAGGGCCGCAGCCTGCTGGGCCTGGGCCTGATACTCGCCGCCAAGCTGGTGGGCACGGCCGTCGTGGCCCGCTTGTTCCAGCTGATCCAGCCCGCTCTGATGCAACTGCCCTGGTTCGCGCGGCTGTATGCGCGCTGGAGCGTCTGGAAGCAGGGCTTGCTGGGCTGGTTGCGCAGCCAGCCCGCCTGGCGCCTGGCCCGTCTGTTGAAACGGCGGCTGCGCAGGTTCAGATTCAGGTTCTGAGCAGCCCGGCGATCTCGCCACGCAAGCGCTCCAGCGTAACTTCGCCCGCCTTCAGCGGCGTACCGGCCACCAGGCCGACGCGGCTGAACAGGCCGCGGCGGAAGGGCTTGACCATGGCCTCGCCGCGTTCCACGCGGGAGAAGAAGGAGCCCCACAGATTCTGCAAGGCCAGGGGCACGACGGGCAGCTGGGGCTGGCCCTCCAGCAGCTTCATCACCCCGCCCTTGAAGGGCTGCAACTCGCCATCGCGGGTGATGCCGCCCTCGGGGAAGATGCAGACCAGATCGCCCTCGGCCAGCACCTGGCGGGCTTGGGCAAACGCGCGCTCGTAGGTGGCGGGGTCATCCTTCTGCGAGGCGATGGGGATGGCCTTGGCCAGGCGGAACAGCCAGCCCAGCACCGGCTGGGCGAAGATGCGGTGGTCCATCAGAAAGCAGATGGGCCGCGGGCTGGCCGCCATCAAGAGCACGGCGTCCACAAAAGACACATGGTTGCAGACCAGCACGGCCGCGCCCTGGGTGGGGATGTTCTCGTCGCCGCGCAGCTTGAAGCGATAGACCAGGCGCGAGGCGATGAAGGCGATGAAGCGCAGAAGGTACTCCGGCATCAGCAAGGTGATGTAGAGCGCCATGGCCGCGTTGGCGATGCCGGCGGCCAGAAAGACCTCGGGCACCGTGAAGCCCGCGCCCAGCAGGATGCCGGCCAGCAGGGAGCTGGCCACCATGAAGAGGGCGTTGAGGATGTTGTTGGCCGCGATGATGCGGGCGCGGTGCGAGGGCTGGGAGCGCAGCTGGATCAGCGCATACATGGGCACGCTGTAAAGGCCGGTGAACAGGGCCAGCAAGCCCAGGTCGATCAGCACGCGCCAGTGCGCAGCCTGGCTCAGAAAGACCGGCACGCTCTGCAGGCCGCTGGGGGCTAAGCCGCGCGAGGCGAAGTAGAGGTCCACCGCAAACGCCGTCATGCCGATGGCGCCCATGGGCACCAGGCCGATCTCCACATGGCGGCGCGACAGCAGCTCGCACAGCAGCGCGCCCACGCCCACGCCCACCGAGAACACCACCAGCAGCAGGGAGGCGACATGTTCGTTGCCGTGCAAGACCTCTTTGGCAAAAGTGGGGAAGTTGGCCAGAAAGACCACGCCGAAGAACCACATCCAGGAAATGCCCAGCAGGGAGCGGAACACCACGATGTTCTCGCGCGCCAGGCGCAGATTGCGCCAGGTCTCGGTGAAGGGGTTCCAGTTGATTCTCAGTGCCGGGTCGGGAGCCGGGCTGTGGGGCACGAACTGGGCGGCCAGCCGGCCCAGCACCGCCACCCCCAGGCAGGCGATGCCGGTGTAGAGCGCGCCCACCTCGGGCAGGGCGATCAAGAGCCCACCCAGCAGATTGCCCAGGATGATGGCCACAAACGTGCCCATCTCCACCATGCCGTTGCCGCCGGTGATCTCCTGCTCGTTCAGCTGCTGGGGCAGGTAGGCAAATTTGACCGGGCCGAACAAGGTGGAGTGCATGCCCATCATGAACACGCAGGCCAGCAGCACCGCCACCTGGCCCTGCCAGAAGCCCCATAGCGCCACCGCCATGATGGCGATCTCGAAGCTTTTGACGAAGCGCATCAGGCGCGATTTTTCATACTTGTCCGCCAACTGCCCGCTGGTGGCCGAGAACAGCACAAAGGGCAGGATGAAGAGCGCCGCGATCACCAGGCCCGCCTGCGCCGGCGGCAGCCAGTGCAGCTGCAGCTGGTAGGTCACCATCACGGTCAGTGCGAACTTGGAGATATTGTCATTGGCCGCACCCAGGAACTGGGTCCAGAAGAAGGGCGCAAAGCGGCGCTGGCCGAGCAGGCTGAACTGGCTGGAGGGCTTGGAATGGGTGTTCACCGAATTGCGCTTTCTTCAAAGGGAGACGGGCTGGCCGCATTGTGGCCGAGCCCGGCCGCGAAGTGCCGACGGGTGGCAAACACCTCGGGCCGCAAGACCTGACCCCGCCAGCTCACCAGGCGCTTGAGGTGGAAGTCGAACAGCAGGGGGGTGTGCGCGCGCAGGGCTTCCAGCACCGGCGCATGGGCCGCGTCCAGCACGCCGGCCCGGACCAGGCCCTTCAACCGATACAGCGGGCCCACGCCGGGCAGCGGGTAGTCGGAGCCATGCAGCAGGCGGGCATGCCAGTCCTGCCGGCTCAGCATCTGCTGCCAGACCTCGGGCCGGCGGTTGAACTGGAACAGGGCCGACACATCGCCCAGCAGCAGCTCGCGATGGGCGGGTTCGTCCATCAGGCGGGCGAAGAGATCAAAGGCCGGCAGCAGGCGTGGGCGCTGCAGGTCCAGATCCAGGGCCTCGCCCAGCGAAGCGCAGTGGGCCATGATGACCCGCACACCGGCGCCCAGCGGGACGCGTGCCAGCAAGGGGTTGCCCAGCTCATCGCGGCCGGCGCCGGGCACGGCCTTCTCCTCGCCGCAATGGATGATCAAGGGCAGGCGGGCGCGGGCCAGGCGGGCGTAAAAAGGCTGCAGATGCGGGGCGCGCAGATCGATATTCATCGCGCTGGGCAGCCATTTGAGGGCCACAGCGCCACCGGCAATCGCCGCATCCAGGCGTGCCAACGCGTCCTCACGATTGGGGTGGATGGAGGCCACCCAGGCAAACCGGGCGGGGTGCAGGCGGCTGGTCTCGGCCGCATAACGGTCAGGTACGTGGAAGGTGGTCCACTCCGGTCGTGCCCGGCCCTGCTCGTCGTGAGCCTCGTCAAAGGCGTAGAGCAGCCAGCGTGCACCCTCGGGGAAGCCCTGGCACAGCTGCAAGAGGCGCTGCAGGTAAGCGATGTCCACGCTGGGCACATTGGCCGGCACGCAAGCACCTTGCAGAATCACCTGGCGGCGCAAGCTCTCCACCGGATGCCACCACTGCGTCATCTGGGCATTGATGCGGCAGCCTGTGCCCGCGTCGCCGGTGCCCAGCAAATGGGTGTGTACATCCCAGAGCTCGGCCGGGTCCAGGCCCTGCCAGTTGCGGGCCAGCAGCGGGTGCTTGCGCAGGGCGGCGGGGAGCTGGCCGCGGCAGGGGTTGATCAGGGCGCCGGCCTGTGCCGCTTGGGGCAGCAAGCCGCTGAACAGGCCGGCGGCGATGGCGCTGCCGCAGCATTGCAGATGCTGTCTTCGGGTTTGGAGCTGTGTTTGCATGCCCGCACTGTGGCGAGGCGTGGCGACGCTGTCCGCGGATTTCCGGGCCGGTGGCGGCTGGCGCTGCTGGGGGTAGCATGCGGCGCTACCGCTTTGGCGATTCCGACGACTTCAACGACACCATGTCCAGCACCCATTCCCTGATCGCCCTCATCAAGGCGGAGATGAAGTCCGCCGGCCTCAGCTATGCGGCCTTGGCCCAGGCTCTGAGCCTGTCGGAGTCCAGCGTCAAGCGCATGTTCGCGGCCGGCGGCGAGATGCCGCTGTCAAGAGTGGACGAGATCTGCCGCGCGCTGAACACCGACTTTGCCGAACTCTCGCAAAAGCTGCTGGCCCAGCAGCCGCTGCGGCGCGAGCTGAGTTTGGCGCAGGAGCGTGCCGTGGTGGCCGAGCCCAAGCTGCTCTTGATGGCCATCTGCTGCCTGAGCCAGTGGAGCGCGGAGCAGATCCTCGCCAGCTACCGCCTCAGCGAGGCCGAGGTGACGCGCTATCTGGCGCAGCTGGACAGCCTCGGCATCCTGGAGCTGCGGCCCCTGAACCGCTACAAGCTGCAGGTGGCTAAGAACGTGTTTGCGATCCCAATGGGGTCGCGCAAGTGTCTTTTCGGGATGGGATGCAAGGCGCGTCATGCAGCCCATAGCCGAGCTATGGGCAAATGGCGCAACGCCGCAGGCCGCCCGAAAAGACACTTGCCCTGCGGGTTGAGACGAAATCGGGCGATTTGCCCACCCATCCCCTTGCATGGGCTTCAGCCCATGCTGCACGGCCTGGGCGGGCAACTCATCCCGATTGCGTCTCAACGCGACCCCATTGGGATCGCAAACACGTTCTAGGACCTTCCGCTGGCGGCCGCATGGGCCGGTGATGAACTTCTTCCGTGACGCGGTGATGGCGGATTACTTCGCCGGAGGCTTTGACGGCGAGGGCGAGCTGCTGACCCTGGTCCATGGCCAGCTCTCGACCCAGGCCGCGCGCGAGCTGAGGGCGCGCCTGCAAAGAGTGGCCGAGGACTTTGCCCGCCAGCATTCACTGGACCAGAAATTGGCCGAGCATGAGAAGCGCCCCTACTCCATGGTGCTGGGCATGCGCAGCTGGTTGTTTGAGCATTTCAGGCATCTGCAGCGGAACGCCAAGAGCTGCTGAGTCAAGCGCGCCCTGTCCATTCAGCCAGCTTGCGCTGCAATTCCTGCTTGCTGGGCAGGTAGAGCTGATACTCCTGCGCATGGATATTGGCGTCACGGGGCAGGGTGATTTCCACCAGGGCTTCGTTCTTCTTTTTGCACAGGACCATGCCTATGGTGGCATGCTCGTCTTCACGGCGTACATGCCGATCAAAGTAGTTCACATACATCTGCATCTGGCCGAGGTCTTGATGGGTGAGCTTGCCTAACTTCAGATCGACGAGCACATAGCAGCGCAGCAGGCGGTTGTAGAAGACCAGATCGACAAAAAAATGTTCGCCATCGAAGCTGAAGCGCTTTTGCCTCGCCTCGAATAAAAAGCCTTTGTCCAACTCCAGCAGAAAGCGACCGATCTCGTTGATGATGGCCGCCTCCAGATCGGACTCAGAGTAATGGGCTTGCTCCTGCAAACCCAGGAATTCCAGTACCAGCGGCTCTTTGAGCAGATCGGAGGGTTGTTCGAGTACCTGGCCTTCTTGCGCCAGGCGGCGTATGCCGATTTTGTCGCGGCTCAGCGCCAGGCGTTCATAGAGGCCGGTATCGAATTGGCGTTTGAGTTCGACGAGAGTCCAGCTCTGATTCCTGGCTTCGAGTTCGTAAAAGCAGCGCTCCTCGGTATTCTTCACACCAAGCAGGAAGACGTAGTGAGACCAGCTGAGCGCAAAAGGCGGTGAGGCCTGGGTTGGAAACTGAAATTGGTCAGACAGCGTCTGACCAATTGCGGATGCGATCAATTCGTCAGACCTTGTCTGACCTTTTCTATCGGCATAGAGCAAAAAGAACTGCCGCATCAGCTTCAAGCTGGTGAGGGAAAAGCCCCTACCGAACTCTGCACTCAGCCGGCGGGCCAATTCTTTCAATACTTCCTGCCCATAAGCCGCGCGCTCGGCGCCGACTTGCTCGTGGGCAACAATGTGGCGGCCGATTTCGAAGTTGGTGCGAACCTGAATCAGGTCAACGCCACGCGCCACCGAGACGCGGGCCGACAAAATCAGTTCTCGCAGCTGCCCATAGAGCATGGGATCGGCAGAGGGGGCGGCGGTCGTGACTGGCTTTTTGCTCATCCGCATTCCCCGGTTTCAAGCCCTCACCAAAACTGCCACTGCCCCGTCAGCACCACCCACACACCCAGCACCCCATTGGTGACGGCATGGGCAATCACGGCGGTCCAGAGCTTGCCGGTGCGCATATACAGCCAGGCATAGGCCAGGCCGGCGACGATGGCGGCCAGCCACAAGGTGTGGGCCAGCATGAAGACAAAGGTGGAGAGCACGATGGCCCGGATGCCCACGGCCCGTGGATCCACGGTCTGGAACTGCGGCGAGGCGATCCAGCGCATCAGGAAAGAGCGCCAGAACAGCTCCTCCATCACCGGCACGATCAGGGCCGCGCCCATCCAGCGCAGGGCGATCAGCGGCCAGATCTTCTGGCCTTGCAGGTCCAGCGGCAGAAAGCTGGCGCTGGGCTCGCCGATCTGCATCCAGGGCGCGTCCAGATGGATCCACAGGCCGAACACCAGCAGGCCCACGGCCACGCTCAAGAGCGTCTCGCGCGCGCTGGGCAGGTTTTGCCGCGCCAGCTCGCCGTACTCGCGCCAGTACCAGGCCAGCATGCCGCCGACGACGAAGACGCTGAGGCCGTAGACCCAGCGCGGGTCCAGGCTCCCGCTGATGGGCAGGGCGCCGCGCAGGCCCAGCAAGAGCATGAAGGCGGCAAACGGCAGACAGCGGGCCAGGGTGGCGGGGTTCAGGGTCATGGGCGGCCGGAGGCTCAGTTGCTGCGCTGTTCCAGCAGGAAGTTAGCGCCGTCGTACTGGCCCAGCTTCTCGACCAGATAGGGCAGGCATTCCTGCAACTGGTCGTGCAGGGTGAAGGGCGGGTTGATGACGAACATGCCGCTGCCCAGCATGCCGAGGCCGCGGGCGTTCTCTTGCTGGGCCACGGTCAGGCGCACATGCAGCCAGCCCTTTTTGGCGCCGGCATCGGCGGCGGCCTTCAGGCGCTGGGCCAGCTGGGCGGACTCCAGCAGCTGCAGCTGTGGATACCAGATCAGGAAGACGCCGTCGGCAAAGCGCTCCAGGCCTTCGCGCACGGCGGCCACGACCTTGCCGTAGTCGGTCTTGAGCTCGTAGCTGGGGTCCATCAGCACCACGCCGCGGCGCGAGGGCGGCGGCAGCTCGGCGCGCAGGGCGGAGAAGCCGTCCTTGTCGCTGACCTGGGTGTTGGGGCGGGTGGAGAGATAGGTGTCGAGGATGCGGTAGTCCGTCGGGTGCAGCTCGTGCACGCGCAGGCGGTCATCGGCGCGCATCAGCAAATTGGCGATGGCGGGTGAGCCGGGGTATTGGCGCAGCTGGCCGTCGCTATTGAAGGCGCGCACCGGCTCCAGGTATTGCTGCAGGGGCTCGGGCAGGTCTTTGGCATCCCACAGGCGCGAAACGCCGTGCACATACTCGCCCTTTTTCTGGGCGTACTGGCCTTCGATGGAGTAGCCGCCGGCACCCGCGTGGGTGTCGACCAGGGTATAGGGTTTGTCTTTTTCCGCCATATAGCGGAGCACCTGGGTCAGAACCAGGTGTTTGAGGACATCGGCATGGTTGCCGGCATGGAAGGCGTGACGGTAGGCGAGCATAGGCCGAACTGTACCTTCCCAGCCTTGCAAGCGCTGCTTCAGCCTGGCTCAGGGGAACTGGAAAGCGCCCGGATTGATCGCCTGCGTCGTCAATTTGAGCGTGCCGCGCGGGTACAGAAACTGCTGCATGGGCCGCAGTTTGAGGCCGTCCACCTCGCCCGGGTCGACCGCCCGGCCGCGGACCCTGGCGCCGGGTTTGAGCAGATAGTTGTCCCGCATGGGCAGCACAAAGCTGTCCAGATCGACCAGGAAGTTGCCCGCCTGCTCCCATTCGGGGCTGGCCGGAATTTTCGGGTTGCCGACCCAGAGGTTGTTGATCAGCCTGACCTTGGCCGCACCGGGCTTGACCCGCAGATAGACGCCGCCGCTGGGGCGCTGGTCGACCAGCGTGTTGTTGACAAGATGCAGCTCGTGGCGGCCGGGGCCATAGCCTTCAGTCCCGAAGGCGATCAGGTGGGGGTTCTCGGTGCCGGCGCTTTGCTGGATCACATTGCCCAGCACCAAGGCCAGGCCGCCATTGGGGAACTCCAGCTCATAGCTGGCGCGGCCGCCTAACTCGTCCGTCAGGCGGTTGTAGAAGATGTGGTTGACGGCCGCCCGGCTCTTCAGCAAATGCCCCGATTGGCCGTGGTGGAAGTAGCTGCCCACGACGCGCAGATAGGCGATGGCGCCGACGTAGAGATTGTGGTTCTTGCCATTGCGCCGGACGATGGTGCCGAACTCGCAGTCCTCGATCTCCAGCCGCAACTGCCCATCATTGCTGGTCAGCACGCCGTTCTCGTTATCGGTGAACGTGCAGTCGCGCAGGCTCAGCGAGCCGGCCTCCAGCCGGATGCCGGCGCCGTTCTGGTCCGGCACCTGGGCGCCGGAGAAGTCAAAGCCCTCGATGCCGATGTCGCGCCCCAAGGTCACGAAGATGGCCTTGCCCTGCGCCGCCGCGCCCTGGGCCAGCATGCGCACCCGGCCGCCCACCGCCTTGAGACGCAGATGGTTTTGCGGCCAGACGGCCACATCGCCGGGGTAGTCGCCCGCGTCCACCTCCAGCACATCGCCGTCCTTGGCCGCCTTGGCGGCGGCCGCCAGCGTGCGCAGCGCCCGCCGCGGGCCGACCTTCAGCAGCTGGCCCTTGGCTGGCGGTGGCGGCGACTGCTGCGCCAGCAAACGCTGCGGCAGCAGCAGAGCCAAAGCCAGTTGCAGGCTGTGCCGTTTTTGAAGCCAGATCGTGTGCGCCGTTTTGTCGTCCATGCGGAGCCAGTCTAGCGGGCTTGGCCCTAGGGCTTGTTAGCGCTACGGCAATGGGTCGCGTTGCGCCCAGCCAGGGGTGCAGGCAAGGCGCAAACCGTAGCCGGGTTGGACACCCGGCGAGGATTTGCAACGCCGCATGCGCCCCTGGCTGGGCACAACCCTTCGGGAAGGCTCGCCCCGGCGGGCTATGCTGCGTTGCACCGCTTGCCCGCACGCGAGTGCGGGCGGCGCGCTGCGCCTTGCCTAGCCCGCCGGGGCGAGCCTTCGCGGCCCATTGCCGTAGCGTTAACAGGCCCTGGCACAAGCCCATGTTTTTTGCCGTTACGCTTGCGGCATTCCAGCTCTCCGCCCCCAAGCCAGCCATGCCCCATCTCTTCGATCCCCTGCAGCTCGGCGACCTCACCCTGGCCAATCGCATCGTCATGGCGCCGCTGACGCGCAGCCGCTCCCAGGGCCTGCTGCCGGGTGAGATGGCGGTGGACTATTACCGCCAGCGCGCCACGGCCGGCCTGATCATCAGCGAAGGCGCCCAGGTGTGCGCCGAAGGACAGGGTTATCTGGACACCCCCGGCATCCATACGCCCGAGCAGATCAAGGCCTGGCGCCGCGTCACCGATGCCGTCCACGCCGAGGGCGGCAAGATCGCCGTGCAGCTCTGGCATGTGGGCCGCATCTCGCACACCAGCTTCCAGCCCGGTGGCGCGGCGCCGGTCTCGTCCACCGCCAAATCTGCCGAGGGCAAGACCTACACGGCCGAGGGCTTTGTGCCCGTCTCGGCCCCGCGCGCCCTGAGCCTGGCCGAGATTCCCGGCGTGATCCGCGCCTTCGTCCACGCCGCCGAATGCGCGATGGAGGCGGGCTTTGACGCCGTCGAGGTGCACGGCGCCAACGGCTATCTGCTGGACCAGTTCATGCGCGACAGCATCAACGACCGCAGCGACGACTACGGCGGCTCCATCGCCAAGCGCGCCCGCCTGACGCTGGAGCTGATGAGCGCCATCGCCGCCGCCATCGGCCCCGGCCGCACGGGCTTGCGCCTGAGCCCCGTCACCCCTTCCAACGGCGCCGGCCAGGACAGCGACCCGCAAGCCCTGTTCAACCACATCGCCCAGCAGCTGGCGCCGCTGAAGCTGGCGTTTATGCATGTGATCGAGGGCCAGACCGGCGGCGCCCGCGATATCACGTCCTTTGACTACGCCGCCATGCGCCGGCACTTTGGCGGCGGCGCCTGGATGGTCAACAACGGCTACGGCCGCGAGACGGCCATGCAGGCCGTGGCCCAGGGCCGGGCCGATCTGGTCGCCTTTGGCCGCGACTTCATCGCCAACCCCGACCTGGTGCGCCGCCTGCGCCTCAATGCTGCGCTCAATCCGCTGGACCGCGCGACGCTGTATGGCGGCGGGGCCAAGGGCTATACCGACTATCCCGCGCTCTGAGTTCGGCCCTACCTCGGTAGGGTTGTGAGGGCCGGTGCCCCTGCTCAGAATCAGGCCAGGTCAATCGATTCTGAATGCTGATTGGGGGATGCGATGAGGATGAAGCGGCGCTTGGGCCTGTGGGCCGGTACGGTGTTGATCTTGGCCAGCGGCGGCGCGCAGGCGGCCTTGTTTGACCGCGGCGGCGGCATGATTTACGACAGCACGCTCAATCTCACCTGGTTGGCCGATGTGAACTACGCCCATAGCTCGGGCTATGCGGCCGCCCATGCGGGCGGCTCCACCAGCAACGGCACTTATATCGATGCCGGCGGGCAGATGGGCTGGCATGCGGCGCAGACCTGGGCCGACGGCCTGGTCTACGGGGGCTTTGATGATTGGCGCTTGCCCACCATCAATCCGAACGACGGCACTTGCACGGCCCTGGGCGCCTACGGCTGCAGCGGTGGCGAGATCAGCCATTTGTTTGTCGTCGATCTGGGCGAGAAGGCCTTCGAGCCCGTCTACCAGCAGAGCGGCGACACGCCCCAGCAGATCGCCAACCAGGCGCTGTTTCTTCATCTGGCCCGGGACGGCAATGGCATCGCAAGTTTCTGGACCGGCACGGCCTACCCCGGCAACGCCAATCTGGCCTATTACTTCAACGCCACCCAGGCCGGGCAGGACTTTCAGTCCGCCAATTTCGGCGGGGCCTATGCGATGGCTGTGCGCGTGGGTGATGTGGCGGCGGTCCCCGAGCCTCGCGCGCTGGCTTTGATGCTGGCGGGGCTGGGCCTGCTGGGCTTGATCGGCCGGCGCGGGCTCAGGCCCTGAACTTGACCCGAAACAGCTCCGGGATGCTCATCTCGCGCGGGCCGGCGATCAGCTCAAAGGCCTCGCCGGCCTGCAGCGTGCCCGGCGTCTGCACGCTCAGGTAAAAGCCGCACCAGCCGCTTTGCCCCATCATCTTGACGGCCTGATTGAAGCCCATCACGGCGTTGAATTTGAAGCAGGGGAAGCGCGGCTCGCTGACCATCAGCTCGCAGTCGGGGAACTTGAGCACATCGCCGATCCAGACCTGGCTCTCCAGCAGGCCGGCCAGCGTCAGGTTCTCGCCCATGGCCCCGTGGGGCAGGGCTTCGTTCCAGCCGGCCGCCTTGGCCTGGCCGCGCAGCGTCTGCCAGAAAGCGTAATGCTCGACCGGGTAGGCGTAGACCGCTTTGCTGATGCCGCCATGCACGCTCAGATCGGCCTGCTCATCACCGGCCAGGCCCAGGGCCTGCACGGCCAGACGCTCGGTTTGGGCCTGCTTGCGGATGCCGCTGAGCACGGTCTTGCCGCCGGCGACCTCAAGCGGCTGGGCGGTGGCGGTGTTGAGGCTGATCAGCTGCATGGCTTGGGACTCGCGCAAAAGTGGATGGGGCGCGGCAGTCTAAGGCCGATCAGAAAGTGCCCGGCAGCAAGATGTTTTTGTCCACATGGCCGATCTTGGTATGGCCGCAGAAGGCCATCGTCAGGTCCAGCTCCTTGTGGATGATTTGCAGCACCTTGTCTACCCCGGCCTCGCCCATGGCGCCCAGGCCGTAGAGAAAGGCGCGGCCGATGTAGGTGCCCTTGGCGCCCAGGGCCACGGCCTTGAGCACGTCCTGGCCGCTGCGGATGCCGCCGTCCATATGCACCTCGATCTGCCCGCCCACCGCGTCCACGATGGCGGGCAAGGCCTGGATGCTGCTTTGCGCGCCATCCAGCTGGCGGCCGCCGTGGTTGCTGACGATCAGCGCGTCGGCGCCCGAGGCTACCGCCAGCCGCGCATCCTCCACGTCCTGTATGCCTTTGACGATGATCTTGCCGCCCCAGCGCTTTTTGATCCACGCCACATCGTCCCAGCTCAGCGCCGGGTCGAACTGCTTGGCCGTCCACTCGCTGAGGCTGCCCATATTGTCGACCCCTTGCACATGGCCGACGATATTGCCGAAGCCATGGCGCTTTGTGCCCAGCATGCCCAGGCCCCAGCGCGGTTTGGTCAGCATATTGGCGATATTGGCCAGGGTCAGCTTCGGCGGGGCGGAGAGGCCGTTCTTCAAGTCCTTGTGGCGCTGGCCCAGGATCTGCAGGTCCAGCGTGACGACCAGGGCCGAGCAGTGCGCGGTCTGGGCGCGGGCGATCAGCCGTTCCATAAAGCCGCGGTCCTTCATCATGTAGAGCTGGAACCAGAAGGGCGAGGATGTAGCGGCCGCCACGTCCTCGATGGAGCAGATGCTCATGGTCGAAAGCGTGAAGGGCACGCCGAAGCGCTCGGCCGCGCGCGCCGCCTTGATCTCGCCGTCGGCGCTCTGCATGCCGCAAAAGCCGGTGGGCGCCAGGGCCACGGGCATGGCCACGTCCTGGCCGACCATGGTGGTCGCCGTGCTGCGGTTTTCCATATTCACCGCCACGCGCTGGCGCAGCTTGATGCTTTGGAAGTCCGCTTCATTGGCGCGGTAGGTCGACTCCGTCCAGGAGCCCGAGTCCACATAGTCGTAAAACATGCGCGGCACGCGCTGCTGGGCCAGGCGGCGCAGGTCTTGGACCTGGGTGATGACTGTCATGATCGTGATTCCTCAGTGGATGACCATCAGGGTGAAGGGCCAGACATAGGCTTGCATCGTCACGTACAAGCCCACCAGGCAGGCCAGGGCCACCGAGTGGAAGAAGACGTAGCGCAGGATGTCGCCTTCGTGGTTGAACCAGCGGGTGGCGGTGGAGGCGACGACGATGGACTGCGCGTCGATCATCTTGCCCATCACCCCGCCCGAGCTATTGGCCGCGCCCATCAGATTGGGGCTCAGGCCCAGCTGCTCGGCCGCCACGCGCTGCATGCCGCCGAAGAGCACGTTGGAGGCCGTGTCCGAGCCCGTCATCGCCACGCCTATCCAGCCCATCAGCGTGCCGAAGAAGGGGTAGAACACGCCGGTGTTGGCAAAGGCCAGGCCCAGCGTCGTGTCGGTGCCGGAGTAGCGCGTCAGCGTGCCCAGGCCCAGCATCAGCACGATGGTCAGCAGGGAGTAACGCACCATCCACAGGGTCTCGCCAAAGGTCTTGAGGATCTGCAGCGGCCGGTACTTCATCACCAGCGCGCTGATCACCGAGGCCAGCAAGATGCCGGTGCCCGTGGCCGACAGCAGGTTGAGCGTGTAGATCGCGCTTTCCTTGGTCGGGTGGCTGACGACGGGCGCCACCTTCTCCACCAGATTGTGCAGGCCGGCCATGGGGAAAGCGGGGGCGAACAAGCTGTTCAGATAAGCCTTCACCGGCGGCAGGCCCCAGACGAAGACGAAAACCGTCAGGATGGCCCAAGGCGTCCAGGCGCGCACCAGGGCGCTGGCCGAATGCCGGGGCCGCGCCACGGCGGCACGCGGCTGGCCGCCGTCTTGCTCATGGCCCTTCAGCGAGGTGGAGCGCCAGACCTTTTTGGGCTGCCAGACGCGCAGAAAGCCGATCAGGCAGAGCATGGACACGATGGCCGCGATGATGTCCACCAGCTCCGGGCCGATGAAGTTGGAAACCAGGTACTGCGGGACCGCAAAGCCCAGGCCCGTCACCAGAATCGCCGGCCAGATCTCCAGCATGGCCTTGCGCCCGGCAAAGGCCCAGATCAGCCAGAAGGGCACCAGCAGCGAGAAGAAGGGCAGCTGGCGGCCAATCATGGCCGTCACCTCCATCAGGTCGTAGCCATGCACCTTGGCCAGGGTGATGACCGGCGTGCCCAGGGCGCCAAAGGCCACCGGCGCCGTGTTGGCGATCAGGCTCAGACCCGAGGCCGCCAGCGGCGAAAAGCCCAGGCCGATCAAGATGCCCGCCGTCACCGCCACCGGCGTGCCAAAGCCCGCCGCGCCCTCAAAGAAGGCGCCGAAGCAGAAGGCGATCAGCAGCAGCTGCAAGCGCCGGTCGTCCGTAATGCCCGAGAGCGAATCCTGCAG
The DNA here is from genome assembly GCF_014204525.1 of Roseateles oligotrophus. Lineage (GTDB taxonomy): Bacteria > Pseudomonadota > Gammaproteobacteria > Burkholderiales > Burkholderiaceae_C > Paucibacter_A > Paucibacter_A oligotrophus_A. The sequence goes on along the minus strand of NZ_JACHLP010000003.1, from coordinate 454,962 downwards.
CACCTTGAAGCTGCCGTTCTTCTCCGCCAGCTGCTGCAGAAAGATGATGTTGAGCACGATCCAGCCAATCGGCAGCAGGCCGGTGAAGCCGCCCAGCAGGGCCGCCTTGCCCGCCATCTCGGCCGGCATGCCGTAGGCCAGCACGGCAATCGCCAGCGCGCTCAGCAGGCCCAGGCCGGCCGCGATATGCGCTTTGATGTGCAGAAAGCCCAGGCATACCAGCATCACCGCCACCGGCACGGCGGCCAAGGCGGTGGAGATCACCATATTCCCGAAGGGGTCGTAAATTTGCTGCCAGACCATGATTTGTCTCCGTCATGTGATTCAGATTTCACTGAGGAGCGAATGTGTCAGTCTGGCGATTTGGCGGCGTGAAAGCTCGTGGCCCGCCGTTTGAAAAAAATTCAAAATCCGGGTTTGCCCTTGTCCGGATGGATGCCCGAGGGCAGGGCCTCGCGCAGCCAGTCCACAAAAGCCGCGCATTCCCAGCGCTGCAAGGTGCCGGGCTTCCAGCACAGGAAATAGTGGTGGGGCGAGGGCGCGTTGCGGGGGCTCAGGCGCAGCAGCTGCCCGCTGTCCAGCCAGCTGGCGCCCAGCTGCAGGCGCAGCAAGGCCACGCCAAAGCCGGCCACCGCCGCGTCCAGCACCAGGCCGATGTCGTTGAACTGCGCGCCCCCTTCGCTGGGTTCGGCCAGTGCAATCTGGCAGGCGCTGAACCAGCTGCGCCAGGGCTCCAGCGGGCAGCGGATCAGGCGTGCCCGCGAGATGGCATCAATCGTGTCAAAGCCATCAAACGGCCCCATCTCCTGCAGGTAGGAAGGGCTGCAGACCGGGGTCACCTCGTCCGACTGCAGATGCACGGTCTCGCGGTCCGTGAAAGGCCCGGTGCCAAAGCGCAGCTCGATATCGGCGTCCTCCGCCGTCACGTTCAGAAAGGGGATGGTCACCTGCAGGACCAGATCGATCTCCGGGTAAGCCGCCCGAAAAGCCGCCAGCCGCGGCAGCAGCAACTGGCGCGAAAACGTCGGCGTCACCGCCACCCGCAAGCGGCTGCGCCGCCCCTCGGGCCCGCCCGCCGGCACCTGCTGCAGGGCGGCAATCGCCTCCCGCACCCGGGCCAGGTAGGAGGCGCCCTCGGTCGTCAGGCTGAAGTCCAGATTGCCGCTGCTGCGCGCAAACAGCTTCACCCCCAGGCGCGCCTCCAGCTGCCGGATGCGATGGCTCACCGCGCTCGGCGTCACGCTCAGCTCCTCGCTGGCCAGGGTCACGCTGCGCAGGCGCGCCAAGGCCTCAAAGGCCAGCAGGCCCTGGATGGGAGGGATGTGGTGGGCGGCGATGATGGGCTCCGGGTGTGGCTGGGGGCGGAGCGAGTTTAGGGCCAGAGGGGGGGCAACGCTTGACCCAAGCGAGCACAGCGGTTGCGCCTGAAAGCGTCAAAAAGCAGGGGGCTGGATTCAGCCCCTGCTGATCGCCACAGCCCTCAATGCTGGGCTTGGTCCGGCACCCGGCGGCTGGACCACTGGGGTTGCCTGGCCAGTTCGCTGGCCGTGACCTCGTCGGTGGTCACCGCATATTCGTTGCCGCTGCGCTCCACGAAGTAAGCCGAGCGAAAGCGCTGCAGCAGCCCGCCGAGTGCCTGGCGAGCTTGGGTTTCGGGGCCGTTGAAGGTGAGTGTCAGCGTGGTCATGGTCGGGTTTCCGTCAAGTGAAGGCCGGTGGCTTTTTGCCGCCGGCCTTGTTTGAACGCCGAGGTGTCGGCGAGGTTGACGGGGGAGGTGTTTCAGCTTGTGTCGGCATATCACCCGCCCGTGCTGGCCGCGATCACAGCGGGAGCCTCGCCATCATCCCCACCGGCCCGTTGGCGAAATAGGCCAGCGTGCAGACCAGGTAGATGGCCAGGGCCAGGCTCAGCAGCGTGCGGTTGTGCCAGGTCTTGCTGCTCAGGCCCAGGCGGGCGCAGGCGAAGTCCCAGCTGATGAGCAGGGCGGGCAGGGCCGGGGTCAGCATGAAGTAGCCGATGAAGGGCACAGTTTGCTGCGGCTCCAGCGGCGGCAGCGAGGCCTGCACCGAGGCCGCAAACCACAGATTGGCCAGCAGCACCGCAAAGCCGGCCGCCAGCAGGGCCCGCATGCCTGCCTGGCGTGCCGCGCCGCTGCGCTGGCGCAGCAGCGGCTCCAGCATGGCCAGGCCCACGGCGGCGAACACCAGGGTGACCAGCACGCCGCCCTGCAGCGCGTACTGCAACGGGCTGGGCGCGGCGGGCATGACCCACAGCAGGCGCAAGGCCCAGTCGGCCCGGGTGGACAGCAGCATGAAGCTGCCGCCCGCCAGCAGCGCGATGCACAGGCTGAGCAGGGTCAGCATGCTCATGGGGTTGTGCGCGGGCAGGCCGGCCCGCACGCGGACCTCGGCCACCGAGCGATAAAGCAGATAAGGCCCCAGACCCCAGAGCGCCGTCAGCAGCAGATAGTGCAGGCCTAGCCAGAAGGCAGGGAGGGCGGAGAGGGTGGCGTCGCCACGGGCGCCGCCGCCGACCAGCCATTGGATCAAGCAGCCGCTCAGCAGCGGCAGTGCCAGGGCCGCCGCCAGCCAGCCGGCCGGTGCGACCAAGCCCTCCTTCAGACTCTGGCCCGGCCCGCGCTGGGCCGCCTGCTGCGGGTAGAGCGGGGCCAGCCAGCCCCTGGCGGCGGCGATGGCGTCGGCCAGCTTGGCGACGGCGGCATCAAACGCGGGCTCGCGGGCGAACAGGGCTTGCGCATCGGCAAAGCCGCTGATCTCGGGGGGTAGCAGGCTGCGATCGGGCATCTCCAGCCGGCCGATGATGAGGGGGTAGATCTGTTTGCGCAGGCGCAGCGCGGCTTCGATCTCGGTCTTGAGCCAGTCTTGCGTGCCCGTCTCGGCCGCCTTGTTGCTGCCGCTGCCGCTGCGGCTGCGCAGTTCGGTGATGAAGGCGTCGCCCACCAGCACGATCACGTCGGTGGCTTGCTGGAGCTGTTGGTCGAGGGAGTCCGCCCAGTCCGCGCCGGCGGGAATGTCGCGGTCGATGAAGACGGCGTCCGCGCCGAAGCGCGCGCATGGCACTGCGCACGCGCTGGGCTGCATGCTCGGCATCGCTGCGGCGGTAGGAAATGAACAGCCGTATCATTCCAAATGCTTCTGGTTCGGGTCGGCCGAGGGAGCAAGACTCCATCGGAGCAAGCATGATCATCCAAGCCAGGGGGCGGGTGTTGGCCGCCCGCAGCGCTTCTTCCTTCAAAGCGGGGATGGGCTTGCTGCTGATGCTGTGGCTGCCCGCCGCCCTCGCCCAGGCAGAGGCCGATTGGCAGCTGCGGCAGGAGGATCTGGCCACCGAGACCCGTGTCTGGCTGCAGCCCCGGCCGCAGGGGCTGCCGGCTTTTCGGGCCAGCACGGTGCTGGCCAGCCGCTTGTCCGCATTGGCGGCGCTGCTGCTGGACCACAAGCGCAGCGCGGACTGGGTGTACCGCACCCGCGAGGCCGTGCTGCTGAGCAGCGATGGCCCGACGCGCGGCGTGACCCTGGTGGTGACGGCCATGCCTTTCCCCTTGTCCGAGCGTGAGTCCGTCGTGGCCTGGACCCTGAGCCAGGATCCGCACACCCTGGTCGTCACGCTCAGCGGGCAGGCGGCCGCGCCGGCACCCCCACCCCACCCCGAGCGTGTGCGCATGACTGCCATCGAGTCCCGCTGGACTTTCGCACCGCGCGCCGATGGGCGGGTGGACGTGCAGTTTGAAGGCCAGGGCGAGCCCGGCGGCAATCTGGCCCTGCCATTGCTGCGCGATTTTGCGGCCGCCGCCGTGTGGGAAGGCCCCTGGCGCACCGTGCTGGCCCTGCGCGAAATGGTGGGCAAGCCCGAGTACGCCCAGGCCCAGCTGCCCTTTATCCGCGAGCCCGCAAAGTGAGCAGGGTCACCGACAAGGCCGCCCTGCGGCGCGCCTTCGCCTGGGCCGCGCTGCGCCTGAGCGCGTGGTTTGCCCTGGTCTTCTACACCACCGATGCCCTGGCCGCGCTGCGCCCGGCGCGCTCCCGGGTGCATCTGGATTGGGAGTTACTCATCCCCTACTGGCCGCCGGCCTGGCTGGTCTATTTCAGCGTGCTGGCCCTGCCTTTTCTCCCGCTGATCCTGCTGCCAGACCTGGCGCAGCTGCGCCGCTGGGAGCTGCGCATGGCCGCCGCAGTGGGGCTGGCGGGCCTGTGCTTCCTCGTCTGGCCGGTCGAGTCGGGCTATGCCCCGGCCGACCCGGGCGGGTGGCAGGCGTTGGCCCATCTGGCGGGCTGGGTTTCGGGGCGTTTCAATCTGCTGCCCTCGCTGCATGTGGCGCTCAGCCTGCTCACGCTGCAGGCCGTCTGGCCCTGGGCCGGCCGCTGGCAGCGTCTGGCCTTGGGGCTGTGGTTCGCCGCCTTGCTGGCCTCCGTCTTGCTGACCCATCAGCACCATGTGGCCGATGTCGTCGCCGGGCTGCTGCTGGCCGTCGGGCTGAGTCGTTATATCGCGCCTCCGCCCGCCAGCAGGGCCGAGCTGATCTCCCCGCATGCGAAGTCTTCGTCCTCAAAAATCACCAGATACCAGAAGGATTGATCCGGCGCGCCGAGTTCGGGCTTGAGATCAGTGACTGGCTTTGCGAGCTTGAGGCGCAGGTCCAGCGGCAACTCATCGGCCTCGGCCAGGCGCTGGCGGGGCAGGGCTTCGAGCCCGGGGACTTCTTCTCTGAAGTCCAGCAGCACGACCAGATCGTTGCTGCCGAAATGGCGTTGCGCGCCTTGGGCGAAGTTGAACACCCGTTCGTCAACGAACTCCAGCAGGCGAGGGGGGAGGTCTGTGTTCACGGGCATGGGCTCCTGTTGAGCGTGTTTGTAGGGGGTGCCATCGTAGTTGAGCGGCCAGCCCGCCCGGCCGCCATGGCCGCGAGACAATCGCCTCATGAACGCCGCCGCAAGACCTGACCCCGACCCCATGCCCCAGCCGCCTGTGCAGCCCGACCTCGATGCCTGCTGCGGCAATGGCTGCGAGCCCTGTATTTTTGATTTGTACGATCTGGAGATGGACGCCTACCGGCAAGCGCTGCGGGCCTGGCGGGCAAGGCAGGCGGAGGCTGAGGGATCGGCCCCGACTGCTTGAAGAAACCGGTGGGCGCTTATGTGGTCTCCCCCGCCTTCCTCCTCCAAAACCCCACATCAATCGCCTGGCTCGCGCCGCTGCGTTCATTGATGAGCCAGAGCGCCTGGCCGTCGGGGCTGAGGTGGCTGACTTCGCCGGTGTGGCGGCCGGCGCTGACGCGGCGGCCCAGGGTGTTGGCGGGGAAGTCGGGCTGGCGGGCCAGTGCCAGCAGGGGCGTGACCGCGCGCGCATCGCCGGCCAGGCGCAGGCGCTGCACGATGGGGGCGAGCAAGGGGTTGGCGGCGTCGGCCGGCGACAGGTAGACGAGGATCTTGGCCTGGGCGCGGCTGAGCGCCACATTGATCAGGCGCTGCGCTTCCTCGGTCTGCAAAAAGGGCTGGCTGCCGTCCACCGGGTCGAAGAACAGCACCGGCGCCTCGCTGCCCTGGGCGCGATGCACGGTGCTGACCTTGACGGATTCGGGCACGCCATGTGCCCGCAGGTGCTGGCGGATCAGCGCGCGCTGGGCGCGGAAGGGAGTGAGCACGATCAGCTCGTGGGGCTGCCAGGCGCCGGCTTCATCGCCATTGCCCAGGCCCAGAGCGGCGGCCACCGTGCTGGCAATCGCCTCGGCGGATTCGGCCCGCAGCGGCCCGCGCTCGGCGGCGGACCAGGCGCCGTTGGTCTGCAAGCGATGCACATGCACATGGGTGTCGGCGCCGATGTCGCCTAGGGCGCGGCGGCGGGCCTGGGCCCAGGCGGGGGCGGCTTGCGCGTCGGCCGCCACGCGCAGCGCGCCCTCGTAGAACAGATCGCTGACCAGCGCGCTGATGGGCCCGGCCATGCGCGATTGCTCGTCCAGCAGCGCGACCGAGGGGCCCTGGCGCGGCTTCTCAGAGAACGCTGATCTACCCAGCCATTTACGCGCAGCCCGGTCGGGGCTGCGCTGTACGGGCGAGAGCTGCTGCGGGTCGCCCGCAAACAGCCGGGCACGGCCCAGCGGCATCAGGGCCAGGGCGTGGGCGAGGCTGAGCTGGCTGGCTTCGTCAAACACCAGCAGGTCAAAGGGCGGCTCCCCATCGGGCGAGAGTTCGCGCAGGGTCTTGAGCGTGAAGGCGGCGCGGGTCGTCGTCATGCTGGCCAGGCGGCAGCGCTGCAGCACTTGCAGGCTGGCGGCGCGCAGTTGCTCGCGCAGCCCGGCCACACGCTCGGCCCAGGCCTTGAGTGCGGCGGCGTCGCGGGCCGTGGGGCGGGCGGCCTCGGCGCGGGCCAAGCGGGTGATCAGGCCTTGGTCGCCGGGGGGGGTCAGGTGCTCGCGGCCGGCGTAGGCGGCGGCGTCGAAGCGGGTGCCCAGGCGTTGCACGGCGGCGCGGCAATGCTCGCGCCGGCCTTTCTGCAAGGCCTTGTCCACGGCCAGGGTGGCCAGGTCCACCGCCTGGTTGGTGGTGGACAGCAGCAGCACGCGGGCCTGGGGGCGGCTGTCCAGATACTCGGCCAGCAGCACGCCCAGGGTGGTGGTTTTGCCGGTGCCCGGCGGGCCCCACAAAAAGGCGCTGCTGTGCTCGACCAGGCTCAGCGCCTGGCGCTGGGCGCTGCGCAGCCAGCGGAAGGGGGCGCCGCTCAGGGGCGGGGCGGTGGTGTCGAGCGCCTGCGGCCGGGCCAGATCGGGCAGGCAGGCCAGGGCGCGTTCGGCCCAGGGTGTGTCCCACCAGGCGTCGGCCAGGGCGTTCAGATAGCGGGTGGGGTAGAGGCGGATCAGGCAGTCCGCACCCGGCGGCGGGCTGCTGGCGTTTTGCAGCACCAGCTGCTCGTCCTCGGGCACCACGGCCAGCACGCTGGCGCCGCCCTTGAGCGGCGCACCCCACCAGGCGGAGGCACCGTCCAGGCTGTCGTCCAGCAGGGCTTGGGCAGAGTGTTGGCCAGGGCGCTGGCCCTCGGCGAACACATAGCCGGGCACCAGGGTGACGCGCCAGAGCGAGCCGTCGCGCTCGCTGCGCAGCACCTTGAAGTCGTAATACTCGGGCGTGGCCGCCAGCTCGGCGTCCAGCGCGGCCCGCAACTCGGCCAGCACGGGCGGGCTCAGCTCGGGTCGTCAGCCGTTTGCAGCCGGGTCTTGATGCCGTAGAGCGCCAGCAGGCCCATCACATGGCCGATGGCCACGCCGGGTTCGCCGGCCTCGATGCGGCCTATGGTCTGCACATGCACGCCCAGGCGCGCGGCGGCGGCGGCCTGGCCCTCGCCCGCACGCGTGCGCGCTTGCCTTGCGGCCGCGCCCAGGTCCTTGATCGCCTGGAGGGCTTCGCCGTCAATGTCTGCAGAAATCCGTTTTCCTTGAGCCATGGGGGGATTGTCGCCGTATGTGGGTGGGCCGGTTTGGTGGGAATTCATAACGTTGTTTCGCTACGGTTCCGGCGCCGTAAAGACGCGGCGGCAGCAGGCATACTGAGGCCGGCAAGGATGACGAAACAAGCCTTCAAGATGATGCTCATAACACCAGATGCGAGTCACTCGCTGCAAGACTTCGGCGCCCTGAGCGAGGCGGATCTGCGCGTGCTGGACGCCTCGCTCCAGGCCCAGGACAGCCCACGTTGGGACGCCTTTTACCAGGACCGCAGCAAGCCCTGCCCCTTCTTCGGCGAGCAGCCGGACGAGAGCCTGGCGGCCTGGCTCGCTGACGAGGCACTGATCCCCGCCGGCCGAGGCCGTGCCCTGGACCTGGGCTGCGGCAATGCGCGCAATGCCATTCATCTGGCGCGCAGCGGATTCCATGTCGATGCCTTGGACTATTCCGCCCAAGCCATCGCCTGGGCCAAGGAACGGGTGGCGGCTTCGGGCGCCGAGGTGGGGTTGCGGCAGGGTGATTTCTTTGAGCTGGCCCTGCCCGAAGCCGGCTATGACTTCATCTACGACTCCGGCTGCTTCCATCACATCGCTCCGCATCGGCGCGCTACCTATGTGGCGCGGGTGCTGCGCGCGCTCAAACCCGGTGGCTGGTTTGGGCTTTGTGCTTTCCGCCCGGAAGGTGGCAGCGGTTTCAGCGACGCCGAGGTCTACGCCCGCCACAGCCTGGGCGGCGGCCTGGGCTATACCGAGGCACAGCTGCGCGCCATCTGGTCCCCGGTGCTGCAAGTGCTGGAGCTGCGCCAGATGCACAAGCCTGCTGCCGATAGCGGGCGCTTCGGCGAAGCGTTTTTGTGGGTGCTGCTGGGACGGAAGCCCAGGCTGAGGGGCTGAGCTCTTCGCGCGCCAACTACTGCAAACGGACCGCCATATCGAAGTGCCAGCTGCGGCGGATTTCGATCACGTCGTAGTCGCGTGCCAGGGCGGGCGTGAAGGCCGGGTAATTGGCCTGGCTCTGGATGATGCGTTGCACGGCCTCGTCGATGGCCGGCACGCCGCTGGAGCGGACAAAGGTGATGGACTCCACCGAGCCGTCGGCGCGGATCGCGACGGTCACCAGGGGGGCGATATGGGGCTGTTTGGCCGCCTCGCGCACCATCTCAAAAGTCCGGTTGAGCTGGATCTTGCGTGCCCAGGCCTCGGCGTAGAGCTGCATCTCGGCATTCGAGTCGATGCGGCCGAACATGCGGCCGCGGCGCAGGGGGCTGGCCGAGGGGCCGGCCAGCGGGTCTTGGCGCTTGGCTGCGGCGGCCGCCGCGGCATCGCGCCTGGCGGCTTCTTCGTTGAGCTGGCGGCCTATGGCCTTGAGCTTTTCCTCGCGCAAATCGGCTTCCGCCTTGATCGCTTCCTGACGCGCGGCCTCGGCCCTGGCCGCCGCGGCTTGGCGAGCCGCGGCCTCCTGCCTGGCGGCTTCCTGGCGTGCGGCTTCTTGCTTGGCGGCGTTGGCTGCCGCTGCAGTTGCCGCCGCTGCCGTCGCAGCGGCTTGCCGGGCCGCTTCCTGTCGGGCGGCCTCCTGCTGCGCGGCTTCCAGCTTGGCTGCCGCCTGGCGTTCGGCTTCAAGTTTGGCGGCCTCTGCCCGTGCCGCCTCCAGCCGTTCGGCTTCCTGCCTTGCTTCCTGTTTGGCGGCCATTTGACGGGCGGCCTCTTGCCTGGCCTGCTCTTGCTTGATGGCTTCTTGTCTGGCGGCTTCCTCGCGCGTCGCCAATTCCTGCTTGGCCGCGGCCTGGCGTTCGGCCTCCAGCTTGGCGGCGGCGAGCAAGGCTTGTTGCTTCAATTGCTGTTGTTGCCGCAGCGCTTGTGCGGCGGCGTCTTCGCTGGGCTCAGGCGGGGCGGACGCCGCGAGCTGAGGGCTGGGCGCGCTGGGCACCGGGGTCAGGGGCGCGGGCGGGACGAGCCAGCTGGCGGCCTCGGTCTTGGCCATGGCGATCAGCGGGGGCAGGGCAGGGGCGGGCGGTGGAACGGGTGCTGGCGCTAGCGATACAGGGGCTTCGGCCACCGTTTCAAGCGGCAGGGCTTTGGCTATGGGCGCCGGGGTCGGAGTGGGCGCAGCGGGGCGCACTTCCGGGAGCGCGGTTGCTTCGGCGGGAGCGGGTGCTGGCGCCGGCGCCGTGGGCGGAGCGAGGACCACCCGCAGATCCGGCACCTCGGCCCGCCGCTCCTGCCAGGGCAGGCTCAGGCCGGGCAGGCCCAGGCCCGGGCCGCCGAAAGACAGGCTCAGAATCAGCCCATGCAGCAGCAAGGAGAGCAGCAGGGCTTGCCCCGGGCGCCGGCGATCTGCTTGCGCAGCGGACCTAACGTCGAGGGCGAGCGCGCTCATCGAGCCCGCAACTCCGGGGTCATGCCCGCGCGCAGGGCTTGCCGGGCCGGCATGGGATCGGGTCGCAGCGCTGAGGTTGGCATGAATCGCATCCGCTCCATTGTCAGGGCCAAAGCTTGGAATTCTGGTGACGATTCTGGCCCAGGCGGGCGCTGGATCAGGGGGGGGCGCAAACACGTTTTTAGGGGCCGAACTCCAGTGCTGGGCTTGAAGAGGCTGCATATACTTCGTATGCGAAATAAATCTGGAGTGCATCTCGGCCACCGCTCGTTTTGTTTTTCTGCTGGGTAGTGCCCAGCGCCGGCTGCAGCAATGGATGGCGGCCGAGCAGGCCCGTGCGGCGCGGCAGGGGCAAAGCGCGCCCTCGCCGGTGCAGGGCGGCCTGCTCTTCATCCTGGCGCGCCAGGACGGTGTGACCATGGGTGAGATCGCTCAGCAGCTGGATCTGGCGCCCTCGGCCGTGTCTGGCCTGGTGCAGCGCATGGAGGCGCTGGGCTGGTTGCGGCGGCAGGCCTGCGAGCTCGATGCCCGCACCCAGCGGGTCTGGCTGAACGAGGCCGGGCGTGCACAACTGCCCGCGCTGCGCAAGGCCCTGGGCCATATCAACGAGCGCCTGGCGCAGTCCTTCAGCGAGGCCGAGTTGCAGACCGTGGCCCGCTGGCTGGAGCATGTGCAAAACCTGGGAGAGGATGAATGAGGATGAGCAAGTCATCGACGGCCTCGCCCAGGCCGGCCCTGTCCAAACCCGAGCCTGTGGAATTGGTTTGTGCCGACGGCCAGCGCTTGCAAGCCCATGTGTTCGCGGCCCGGGGCGAGCCTCAGGCGCAGCCGGTTTTGCTCTCCCCCGCCACCGGGGTGAAGCAGCATTTCTACTGGCGCTTTGCCGATTGGCTGGCCGGCCATGGCTACGAGGTGCTGGTGTTCGACTACCGCGGCATCGGCCTGTCCTTGGAGGGCAAGCTGTCGGCCTGCAAGGCGCAGTTGCTGGACTGGGGTCGCCTGGACCAGGTCGCCGCCCTGCAGTATTTGCTGGAACGCAGCGGGGCCGACCAGGCCTTGTTGCTGGGCCATAGCGCGGGCGGGCAGATGATTGGCCTGCTGCCCAAGCACGAACGCATCGCCCGCCTGGTGGGCGTGGCCGCTTCCACCGGCTGGTTCGGCGGCATGCGGCCCGCTTTTGCGCTGAAGGCGCGCCTGGGCCTGGGCCTGCTGATACCCCTGGGCACGCGGGTGCTGGGCTATGCACCGACCTCCTGGTTAGGCCTGGGCGAGAACCTGCCGGCCGCCGTTGCCCGCCAATGGGGTCAGTGGTGCGCGGCGGGCGGCTACGCCACCAATGCCGTGCGCCTGCAGGCCGCAGCCGACTTCCACGCCCAGGTGCGCACGCCCATCACGGTGCTCTATGCCTCGGACGACGACATTGCGAATACCGTGACCGTGCAAGACCTGCTGCGCACCTTGCCCGCCGCCCCCAGCGTCGCTCACCAGATTCGGCCCGATGAACACGGCTTGCGCAGCATCGGCCATCTCGACTGGTTCCGCCAGTCGCATCAGGCGCTATGGCCCTTGCTGCTGAGTGCGCTGCGGGGGGAGGCGCTGGCCTGAGCCGCCGCAGCCTCACTCAGGAAGGCCTGGGCCGCGATCCTTCAGCTCCGCGAACTTGGCCGCCATCGTCGGGTTGCCCCGCGTCAGCTTCTTGATCGTCACGTCTTGTGCCTTGTCGTTGGCCAGCCGCAGATTCCGGTCGGTGCCCAAGAGCGCATCCTTGGTTTTTTGCAGGTGGTCGATGGATTTGTCGATTTCTGCGATGGCCTTCTGGAAGTGCCCGGAGGCCAAGTCGTAGTTGCGCGCGAATGCGGTCTTGAATGAATCAAGCTCGGTTTCGAACTTGGTGATGTCGATGTTCTGCGCCTTGACCAGGGCCAGCTCGGACTTGTACTTGAGCGAGTTCAGCGCCGCATTTCTCAGCAGCGTGATGATGGGCAGAAAGAACTGTGGCCGCACGACGTACATCTTCGGGTAGCGGTGGAACACATCGATGATGCCGGTGTTGTAGAGCTCGCTCTCGGGCTCCAGCAGGGAGACCAGGACCGCGTACTCGCAGCCCTTCTCCGTCCTGTCCTTGTCGAGTTCCTTGAGGAAGTCTTCGTTCCGGTTCTTCGTCGCCGTGCGGTCGCTCTCATTCTTCATCTCGAACATGATGGAGACGATCTCGGTGCCCGCCGCATCCAGGTCGCGGAAGATGTAGTCGCCCTTGCTGCCGCTGCGCGCGTCGTTGTCCTTCTCGAAATAGGCCTTGGGGAAGGCCGTCGCCCGGATGCGGTTGAACTCGGTCTCGCAATGCTGCTCGAGGGTTTCGCCCACCATCTTGGTGGACAGGCGGGCCTTCATATCCCGCAGGCGCTCGATCGCATCGTCGCGATCCTTGATCTGCGTCTCGTACCTGTCCTTGAGCGACTTCTCGGCGAGTTGTTTTTCCAGCGCTGCACGCTCGAGCCCGTTCTTCAACTCGTCGCGCTCCTTCACGACCGGGCCGACCGCCTCCGAGATCGCCAGCTGCTGGCTCAGCGCCACGGCATCGAGCCTGGCCCGCAAACCCTGGATCTCGGCGTCCTTGGCGGCGGCGGCTTTTTGCAGCTCGTTCATCAGCGTCGCCTCGGCAAGCTTGCTCGCTGATTGCCTGTCATGCCTGGCCTGCGCGAGTTCATTCGCGAGCCCGTCGCGTTCCTTTTCCACCGTGCTGAGCGCTTGGGCCACGGCCAGCTTTTGCGCGAGCTCCTTGGCATCGAGCCTGGCCAGCAGGTTCTGAATCTCGGCATCTTTCGTGGCGGCGGCCATCTTCAATTCAGCGGCGACCTGGGTGGTGGCCAGTTCGACGGCATTGCGCTTGTCCTGCTCCGCCAACTCCAGCCGCTCGTGCAACTGCTGCTCAAACTCGCCGTCCCGCACCTGCTTCAGGATGTCGGCATAGCCGGTCTCATCGATCTTGAAGGCCTTCCCGCAGTGCGGGCACTTGATGTCTTGCATGTTCTGGCTCCTCCCGCCCTTGTCAAAGTTCCGCGCATGCTAAGGCTCAATTGGGGCGCAAGCGGTGGCGGGGCCTAGGGTTTCTGTAGATAGCTTTCAGATCAATGCCTCCCCGCCCAAGCCGCGAATAAATGCAGACTCGGGCATAACTTCATTCGGCAAATGCATAAACCCAGGCTCTGTGCGAGTTACGGCATGGTTACATTGGGGTGACAATCGAAGCTGCGGCACCTCACCGGGTGCCCAAGATTGTTGAAGACCGAACCTCATCCCGCGTCGGCTTTGCCTTTTTTCTCTCTGCTTCGAATCGCCATCCTGGGCGAAGCCATGAGCTGCATTGGGTCAGGCCCGACCTGCAGCGCTGACCGTTGAGGTGAGTGCCTGCTGACGAGCTTGACCCAATACGACTTAACTTTGATTGGGAAAGCTATGAATCAGCCCGTGATGGAAGGCCTGCGCTTGAATGTGCCGGCCTATGTGAAACACCAGCGTTTGATCGCCTGGGTGGCCGAGGTCGCCGCGCTGACGCAGGCGCGCGATGTTTACTGGTGCGACGGCAGTGAGGCCGAGTACGACCGCCTCTGCGCCCAGCTGGTGGCTGCCGGTACCTTCAGGAAACTCAACCCCGAGCTGCGCCCCAATAGCTATCTGGCCTGCTCCGACCCCAGCGACGTTGCCCGCGTCGAGGACCGCACCTTCATCTGCTCGGCCAAGAAGGAAGATGCCGGCCCGACCAATAACTGGATGGCTCCGGCCGAGATGCGCGAGCTGCTGCAGACCGGGGACAAGGCCTTGTTCAAGGGCGCCATGAAGGGCCGCACCCTCTACGTCGTGCCCTTCAGCATGGGCCCCATCGGCTCGCCCATCGCCCATATCGGCGTGGAGCTGTCGGACAGCCCCTATGTGGCCGTCAATATGCGCACCATGACCCGCATGGGCCGTGCCGTGTTGGATGTGCTGGGTGAAGACGGCGTCTTCGTGCCCTGCGTGCATACCGTGGCCGCGCCGCTGGAAGCCGGCCAGGCCGATGTGAAATGGCCTTGCAACAAGACCAAGTACATCGTGCATTTCCCCGAAACGCGCGAAATCTGGTCCTACGGTTCGGGCTATGGCGGCAACGCCTTGCTGGGCAAGAAGTGCTTCGCCCTGCGCATCGCCTCCACCATGGGTCGCGACCAAGGCTGGCTGGCCGAACACATGCTGATCCTGGGCGTGACCTCGCCCGAGGGCAAGAAGTACCACTTCGCCGCCGCCTTCCCCAGCGCCTGCGGCAAGACCAATTTCTCCATGCTGATCCCGCCGGCCGCCTTCGAGGGCTGGAAGGTCACCACCATCGGCGACGACATCGCCTGGATCAAGCCGGCCGCCGATGGCCGCCTCTACGCCATCAACCCCGAGGCGGGATATTTCGGCGTGGCGCCGGGCACCAACACGCTGACCAACTTCAACTGCATGGCCAGCCTGAACAAGAACGTCATCTTCACCAATGTCGCGCTGACCGACGATGGCGATGTGTGGTGGGAAGGCATGAGCGACACGCCGCCCGCCCACCTGATCGACTGGCAGGGCCAGGACTGGACGCCCGCCATTGCCAAGGAAACCGGCGCCAAGGCCGCCCACCCGAACGCGCGCTTCACCGTCTCGGCCGTCAACAATCCGGCCCTGGACCCCGAGTGGGACAACCCCGCCGGCGTGCCCATCGATGCCTTCATCTTCGGTGGCCGCCGCTCCACCACCGTGCCCCTGGTGACCGAGGCGCGCGACTGGGTGGAAGGCGTCTACATGGCCGCCACCATGGGCTCCGAGACCACCGCCGCCGCCGCCGGCCAGCAAGGCGTGGTGCGCCGCGACCCCTTCGCCATGCTGCCCTTCATGGGCTACAACATGGCGGACTACTTCCAGCACTGGCTGGACATGGGCAAGAAGCTGCAAGCCCTGTGCGCCACGACGGGTGCCAAGCTGCCCAAGATCTACTGCGTCAACTGGTTCCGCAAGGGCGCCGACGGCAAGTTCGTCTGGCCCGGCTATGGCGAGAATATGCGCGTGCTGAAGTGGATGCTGGACCGCGTTGAAGGCCAGGGCCAGGGTGTCGAGCACGCCTTCGGCGTGACCCCGCGCTATCAGGACATCAACTGGCAGGGCCTTAACTTCAGCCAAGAGCAGTTCGACATCACCACCTACATCGACAAGGCCGCCTGGGCGACCGAGATGAAGCTGCACGATGAGCTGTTCCAGCAACTGGCCTACCACCTGCCGGCCGAGCTGCCCGCTACCAAGGCCAGCATCGAGGCACGCCTGCAGGCGGAGTAAACCGCTTGGACCGCTGGCCTCCCCGGTGGAGGCCGGCTGTTGGTGCCAGCAAAAAGTAAAGTCGCCAAACAAAAAGCCCGCCGATTGAACAATCGGGCGGGCTTTTTCTTCGCCTTGTCCGGTGGACCGGACCAGAGCCGAACGCCTGCTTGGCGCCCGGGTCTTGAATCAGCGACGGCAGTAAGCGGCGCGCAGTTCGGCGGCGAAGGAAGGCATGCTGCTTTCGTATTCCTTGGCCAGGGCCAGGATTTCACGCTCGGCGCGGGCATCGGCGGCGGCGGCCATGCGGGCCTTGACCGACGCAATCAGGCGCAGCCAGACGCGGGCGCCGATGGAGGCCACGGAACCGCCGTGACGCACATTGTTGCGAACGTTGTAGCTGAGGGGACGGCCGAAGGTTTGGGTAGCGACGCTCATGATGATTCTCTTCCTTGATTTGAGTTCGTTGATCAGAGGACGGGTCGGCGTTATCTGGGCAATCGGACTGCGGTGATGGGTGGTTTCTTGAACCGATGGGCGAATTATGGGGTTTACCCTAGGAATGTCGCCAATGAATTGTTTGAATCTAAGATATAAATGGAGCGCATAACGTCACCAAGCAAGCCCTGAAAACCCAGGCGGAGCGGCTCAATGAACTTCCTGAATCTGGATCTGAACCTGCTGCGGGTCTTCGATGCCGTGATGGCCGAGCGCAATCTGACCCGTGCCGCCGAACGCCTGGCCATGAGCCAGCCGGCCGTCAGCCATGCGCTCAAGCGCTTGCGCGAGGCCTTGGGCGAAGAGTTGTTTGTCCGCCAGGCCTTTGGCATGAAGCCCACCTCGCGGGCCGAAGGTCTGTGGCCCGAGCTCAGGTTGATCCTGCAGCGCTTGCAGACGCTCTTGGTGCCGGGCGACTTCAGGCCCGAGATCGAGGAATACACCTTCCGCATCGCCATGGCCGATGCCACCGCCGCCCTGCTGCTGCCGCCTCTGGTGGCTCAGCTGGAAGAAGCGCGCGCCCTGGCCAATGTCCATGTGCTGCCGCTGACCACCCGCGACCCGCGCACGCTGCTGGAGCAGGGCGAGGTGGATTTTGCCGTGGGCTACTTTCCCAGCGCGGTGGCGGCCCTGCAGTCGCAGGGCAATCAGTCGCCGATACGTCAGCATCGCCTGTACGACAGCGAGTACGTCTGCGTGATGCGCCGCGATCATCCCCTGAGCCAGCAGCCGCTGGATCTGGATGCTTACTGCGCGGCCCACCATCTATTGGTCAGCTTCTCCGGCCGGCCCCATGGCTTTGTGGACGAGGCCTTGAATGCCTTGAACCGCAGCCGCCGCATCGTGCTGACGGTGAACCAATTCTTCACCGCCGGGCGGGTGGTGGCGCAGTCCGATCTGCTGACCGTCCTGCCCGCTACCTTTGTCGAGGCCACGGGCTACCAGGCGCAGTTGCTGGAGCGGCCGCTGCCGGTGGCGCTGTCCAAGGTGAATGTGGACATGCTGTGGCATCTGCGCAGCGAGAGCCGCAGCGCCCAGCGCTGGATGCGTGAGCGTCTGATCGAGGCGGCGCGCCAGGCCCAGCAAGCCCAGTTGTCCCAGCCGCTGCCGCCCGCTTGAGGTCGGGCGGGCGCCGCAAATTGGCGATCTGCGGCGACAATCGGGCCATGAGCCTAGACCTGACCGAATCCGAGTTCGCCGAACTCGACGAACTTCTTGCCACCACACCGGCACCCCTGCAAGCCCTGGATGCCTCCATGCTGGACGGTTATCTCTGCGGTGTGCTGGTGCAACCGCGCCTGATCGACATCGATGAATGGCTGCCCAATATCTTTGACTACGACGGCGGCATGCTGCCCGAGGAAGTTGACCAGACCTGGCTGGCCCGCATCCGCGAACTGACCGAGAGACGCCATGCCGCGCTGAACCGCGCCATGGTGGAGGATGGCTGGTTTGACCCCGTCGTGCTGGACCTGAGCGAAGCAGCCGAGGGTGAGCAAGCCGCCGCCCCCGCCGCCGACGAAGACCCCGAGCAGGCCGCTGCCCGCGCCACCTACGACGGCATGAGCCTGATATCGCGCACCCTGATGCCCTGGGTGGCCGGCTTTCAACATGCAGCGCTGTGCTTCCCTGAGTTGTCCGAGATGGACGACGATGCGGTGATGACGGCCCTGGCCCGCCTCTACCGCCATCTGCCGGCCGAGACGCCGGAAGAAAAAGAAGTGGTCGCCACCCTGGACCGCGAACATCCGCTCAAGGATCTGGACGATGCCATCGAAGAGATGGTGGTGACCGTGGCCGACCTCTGCGACCTGACGCAGGAGCAGCGCTACCGCGTCGAGACCCTGCGCCGCGAAGGCCCGAAGTTAGGCCGCAACGACCCCTGCCATTGCGGCTCGGGGCGCAAGTACAAGCAGTGCCATGGGGCCAACTGACGAGTGACGGGCGCGTGATCGCTCCTCTATGCGCCTGCAACTGCTGTCCGATCTTCATCTGGAAACCGAGACCTTCGACCCCGAGCCGGCCGAGGGTGCGGAGCTTTTGGTGCTGGCCGGCGATATCGACAGCGGCTGGCAGGCCTTGCATCGCTTCAAAGACTGGCCCGTGCCCGTCTTGTTCGTGCCCGGCAACCATGAGTACGACGGGCGCGATTTCGATCAGGCTCGGGCCGGCTTGCACGAGCTGTCCGCGCAGCTGGGCTTCACCTTGTTGGACGATAGCACCTGCATACGCAGCGACGCCCAGGGCCGCCGGGTGCGCTTTCTGGGCAGCACGCGCTGGAGCGATTTCGATACCTTCGGCGCCAGCCAGCGCGAGCGCGCCATGCGGGCCGCCGGCTATTTCCAAAAAGTGATGGGTGCCAGCCGCCATGGCGCGCCCTTTGACGCCGCCGCCGTGCGCGAGCAAGGCCTGCGCTGCCGCGACTGGCTGGCCGCCGAGCTGGCCCGGGGTGAGCAAGGCCCGGATTGGGAGGCCACCGTGGTCATCACCCATTTCGCCCCCTCGCTGCGCAGCGCCGACCCGCGTTACGGCAAGCAGCCCGGCACGGCCAGCTTCTGCAACGACGACGAGGCCTTGCTGCCCGGCGCCCGCCTGTGGTTGCACGGCCATCTGCATTGCCAAAGCGACTACCGAGTGATGCATGCCGACGGGCGCTCGACCCGGGTGGTCTGCAATGCCCGCGGCCATGGCCGCAAGGGCGAGCCGGCGGGTTTTGCGCCACGCGCACAGATCGCGGTTTTTGATTGATGCGGATCAAGCTTGGCGGCTTGATTCCTGCCAGACTGGCCCCACGCTAACGGCTTCGTCAAGCCAAGGAGGCAAAGTCCATGAAGATTCTCGTACCCGTCGACGGTAGCAGTTACACCAAGCGTATGCTGGCCTATCTGGCCGCCCATGATGAATGGCTGGGCGATGCCCATCAATACACCGTGCTGCATGTGGTGCCCGCCGTGCCGCCGCGCGCCGCCGCGGTGCTGGACAAGGAAGTCCTGAAGGGCTACTACCAGGACGAAAGCGAAAAGGTCTTGAAGACCTTGCGCACCTTCTTCAAGAAGCAAAACATCCAGGCCGAGTTTGTCTCCAAGGTCGGCGCGGCCGGCGAGGTGATCGCGGCCACGGCCGAGAAGGGCGACTTTGACCTGCTGATCCTGGGTTCGCACGGCCAGAGCGCCCTGCGCAATCTGGTGCTGGGCTCGGTGGCCACCAAGGTCATGGCCAACTGCAGCAAGCCGGTGCTGCTGATCCGCTGATCTTCAGTTATGCCGCTTGGCGCTGAGCCAGGCCAGCGGCGACTCCTGCGTGCGCGCCAGGCGCTGGGACTCCAGCTCGGGTTCCACGCTGGCGTAGCGATAGTCCTCGCTGCCGTCCAGGCTGGCTTCCATGCCGAAGGCTGTGCCCATATCGGCGGGGTCGGCTTCGGGCGAGGTGGCGGGGTTGCGGCGGAAGAATCGCAGTGATGGCGTGAATCGCATATCAAACCTCGCTTGTCTCAAACTGCTGCTGGCGTCGCTTTGTTGCGATCTGGTCCTGGCGAGTTCAGTGTGCTTCAGGCGATGACTGCGCGAATCCCTAAGCTGGGGGTGAATTTGGGCTTAGTTGGGAAAATGTCACGAGGCACCCCTCAAATCAGGGCCTTCTTGGCGCCTGCTGCCAGGGCCTGACCAATCAGGTCCAGCAAGGCCACGCGGGCCGGCGCGGCGGAAGATTCCGACAAGAGCTTCCACTGGTGCCAGTACAGGGCCACGTCCACGCCCACCTCGGGCCGCAGCTGAATCAGCTCGCCGCGGCTTACCAGCCCGCGCACCTGCAACTCGGGCACCACGCCCACACCCCAGCCCATCAGGGCGGCGCGGACGATGCCTTCGCTGGAAGGCACATAGCGTTCCTGCAGGCGCGGGCTGCGCAGGCCCAGGGCCTTGCTGACCCACAGCGCCGGCGTGTCGTCCTTGCGGTTGTAGACCAGGAAGGGCGTGTTGGCGAAGCTGGACTCATTCAGGCCCGCGGGCAGCCGGGCTTGCAGATAGGCCTGGCTCACCACCGCCACATAAGGCATCACGCCCAGGGCCTGGACCACGCAGCCGCGCAAGGCCTGGCGCACCGTGCTGACGCAGCCCAGCACCTCGCCCTGGCGCAGCCAGTCGTGGGTGAAGTCCTGATCGTCCACCACCAACTCCAGGCCGAAGCCTTCCTTCAGGCCGGCCTGCACCACGCCGTCCAGAGCCGGCAACACCCAGGTGGCCAGGCTGTCGGCGTTGACGGCAATGCCTATGCGCTCATTGCCGGCGGTCCGGCTGCCCAGCTCGCGGGCCATATCGGTGCGCAGGGCCTGCAGCTGGCGGGCGTAGCGCAAGAGCACCTTGCCCGGCTCGGTCAGGCGCAGCGGCCGCGAGCGCACGACCAGCAACTGGCCGACCTGGGCCTCCAGGCTGCGCAGGCGCTGGGAGACGGCGCTCTGCGTGATGGCCAGGCGCTGGGCGGCGCGCTCGAAGCTGCGCTCGTCGGCCAAGGCGGCCAGGCAATCGAGGGCGGAGGAGTCGAGGTCTTTCATAAGTCTTGCTAATGTACGACTAGAGATATGAATCCGTCTTCTAGTTTGCCCTGATCCTGCCGACAATCCGCGCCCAATGACGCCCGAGCAGCCCCTCCCATTCCATTTGCTGATGCAGGGCTGGCTCACCGGGGCCAGCCTGATCATGGCCATTGGCGCGCAGAACGCGCTGGTGCTGCGCCAGGGCTTGATGCGCAGCCATGTGGCGCCGGTGGTCTTGTTCTGCACCGTCGCCGATGTGTTGCTGATCTGCCTGGGCGTGTTCGGCCTGGGCGCGCTGATCGCCAGCAATGCCTGGGTGCTGAATCTGTTCCGCTGGGGTGGTGCTGCTTTTTTGATTCTTTACGGCCTGCGCGCCGCGCAGCGAGCCTGGGCGGGCGGCGCGGCCCTGCAGGCCGGCGCGAATGCGAGCGCCTTGCGCGCCACGCTGCTGACGGCCGCGGCGCTGACTTTTCTGAACCCCCATGTCTATCTGGACACCGTGGTCTTGCTGGGCACGCTGGGGGCGCAGATCGCGGCCGGGCAGCGCTGGGCCTTTGCCCTGGGCGCCAGCCTGGCCTCGCTGATGTGGTTCAGCCTGCTGGGCTTTGGTGCGGCGGCCGCCGCCGAGGCCTTGCGCAAGCCCTGGGTCTGGCGTGCCATCGATGCACTGGTGGCCTTGCTGATGTGGGTGCTGGGCCTGCAACTGGCTTTAAGGCCGCTGGCCTGAGCCGAAAAGAATTCTTGATATCTATGTCTATGGAGTTGTTGCAATGAAAGTTGTTGTCCTGGGAGCCGGCATCATCGGCGTGAGCACCGCCTGGTATCTGCTGGAGCAGGGGCATGAGGTGATCGTCGTGGATCGTCAGAAAGACGCCGCGCTGGAGACCAGCTTTGCCAACGGAGCGCAGATCTCCGTCAGCTTCTGCGAGCCCTGGGCCAATGCCGGCGCCCCTTTCAAGGTGGCCAAATGGCTCATGCGCGACGACTCGCCCCTGCTGTTCCGCCCCAAGCTGGACCCCAAGCAGTGGATCTGGGGACTGTCCTTCCTGACCCAATGCACGACCGCCGCCTTCGAGCGCAATGTCGAGCAACTCGTGCAGCTGGGCCGTTACAGCCACGCCAATCACAAGCTGCTGGCGGCCAAGACCGGTATTGAATTCGAGCGCCTGGAGCGCGGCATCCTGCATTTCTTCTCCTCGCAGGCCGACTTTGAAGCCGGTGCGGCCGGCGCCGAGGTGATGCGCCGCCACGGCGTGGACCGCCGCGTCCTGAGCCGCGACGAGGTGCTCAAGGTCGAACCGGCCCTGGCCGCCTTCGGCGCCAATATCCACGGCGGCACCTTCACGCCCAGCGACGAGTCGGGCGACGCCTGCGTGTTCACCCAGAAGCTGGCCAAGCTCTGTCAGCAGCGCGGTGCCCAGTTCCTGTGGGAGCATGAGGTGCTGGCGCTGTCACGCCAGGGCGATGCGATCGACCAAGTGCAGATCGCTTCTCTGCTGACCGGCGCCAAGCAAGACCTCAAGGCCGACGCCTTTGTGGCGGCCATGGGCTCCTACACCCCGGCCCTGCTCAAACCCCTGGGCGAGTTCCTCAATATCTACCCGGCCAAGGGCTATTCCGCCACGCTGAAGCTGAAAAAACCCGCGGCCGCCAGCGTGGTCAGCCTGCTGGACGACACGCGCAAGATCGCCATCTCCCGTCTGGGCGACAGCATACGCATCGCCGGCACGGCCGAGTTGGTGGGCTTTGACACCAATCTCAACAGCCCCACGGCCAAGGTGCGCTGTGACGCTCTGGTGCGCCGTTATGAGGAGCTCTTCCCCGGCGTGGCCGACCTGAGCGAGCGCAATTACTGGACCGGCCTGCGCCCCAGCACGCCGACCAACATCCCCTACATCGGCCGCAGCCGCAAGGCCGGCAATCTGTGGATCAATGCCGGCCACGGCACCCTGGGCTGGACCCATGGCGCCGGCTCCGGCCTGGCCCTGGCCGAGCTGATGGCGGGCCGCCGCCCGGAGATGGATTTCAGCTTCTACGGCCCGCGCGGCTGAACGGGCAGGCCGGCCGGGGCGGGGTGCCCTCTACAATCGCGCCCCTCCCAAGAATTCCAGCCTGCACGCCCTTGTCCACTCCATCTTCTTTCTGCGCCATCGACTTCGGCACCTCGAATTCGGCCATCGCCATTCCCAGCCCCGCTGCGCCGGGCTCAGCCCGCATGGCCTTGGTGGAGCTGGAGCCCGGCCATCTGACCATGCCCACGGCGGTGTTTTATTACGCCGACGGCAAGCATGATGCCGACGGCCCGCCGCGCGCCTTCGGCCGCGCGGCCGTGGCCGCCTATATCGAGGGTGCGGACGGACGCTTGATGCGCTCGATGAAGAGCATCCTGGGCTCGGGCCTGATCGACCAGAGCACCGATGTGGGCGCTGGCCGCGGCGTCAAATATGCCGACATCCTGGCCGGTTACCTCAAGCGTCTGCGCAGCAAGGCCCTGGCCGCCGGTGCTGCCGCGCCGCTCAACAAAGTGGTGCTGGGCCGACCGGTGTTTTTTGTGGACGGCGAGCCCGCGCGCGACGCTGCGGCCCAGGCCTCGCTGGAGGCCGCCGCCCATGCGGCCGGCTTTGACGAGGTGTTCTTCCAGTTCGAACCGATTGCCGCGGCCTTCGACTTTGAAAGCCAGTGCAGCCAGGAGCAGATCGTGCTGGTGGCGGATATCGGTGGCGGCACCTCGGACTTTTCCGTCGTGCGCGTGGGCCCGCAGCGCGCCCAGCGCCTGGACCGCCGCGAGGACATCCTGGCCAATCACGGCGTCCACATCGCCGGCACCGACTTCGACCGCCACGTCGAACTGGCCAGCGTGCTGCGCGAGTTTGGCTACCGTTCCATGGGCCCGCAGCGCGTGGGTTCGCCGGCGCGCGAGGTGCCCAGCGGCGTCTACTTCGACCTCGCCACCTGGCATCTGATCAACACCGTCTACAGCCCGCAGCGCGTCGCCGAGCTGCGCAATATGCGCAGCTTCTACGGCAATCTGCAGCATCACCAGCGCCTGATGACGGTGGTGGAAGACCATCTGGGCCATGAGCTGGCGGCACGCGCCGAGGGTGCCAAGATCGCCGTCTCGGGCGGTGGCGACACCGTCATCGATCTGGGCGTGGTCGAGACCGGGCTGAAGATTGAGTTGTCGGAACAGGTGGCGGTGGCGGCGCTGGACGGCGATATCGGCCGCATCGTCCAGGCCGGCCGCGAGACCGTGGCCCAGGCCGGTTTGAAGCCCGAGCAGATCAACGCGCTCTACTTCACCGGCGGCTCCACCGGCCTGCGCCTGCTGGCCGAGCGCATCGCGGCCGATTACCCGCAGGCCACCCAGGTGCGCGGCGACCGCTTTGCCTCGGTGGCCACGGGCTTGGGCTTGCATGCAGCCCGCTTGTTCAGCCAATGACATTGCGGGACAGACCGCCCGAGGGTAGCCCCGAGTAGCTCTGTCCCCAACTGATTTAGCGGGTTCGATTTCTCGGCGGTGGCCCGCGGCGGGCCGGCGGGCGCTGCGGCGCGGCGGTCTTGGGCTGCGGCCGGCTGACGTCGGCCAGCATCAGCGTGGCGACGACCAGGCTCTCCACCGCCTCGCTCGCATCCTTGGGCGGCTCCAGGGTCTCGATTTCCTCCAGCAAATCGTCGGCGTCTTCCAGATCCTCGGGGTCCAGATGCATGAAGAGGCTGGCCAGGGGCTCCAGCAGATCGGCCGCATCCTCGCGCAAGAGATCGGGGAAGACGTCGGTGGCCAGGGCAAAGCCCGCCACCCAGGAGAACACCAGCTCGGAGGGATTGGGGTCCTCGTCGGCCTCTTCGTCGTCTTCGTCAAAGGCCAGCTCGAACACCCATGGGTCGAACCACTGGCGCTGGGTGATGGCCTGGTTCAGCTCCTGGTAGCGGCGCTTGACCAGGGTCAGCAGCGGGCGGCTGTCGAAGCCCTCGGGCAGGGGCCTGCCCTCGCTGTCCAGCACATAGCGCGTCCACTGAAAAGCCTGCACGGCCTTGGGCTGCAAGAGCACGCCGACCAGATAGCCGTCCAGCATGCCGATGTCCAGCGGCTCCAGCGGGGCGGGCACGCGGTCCAGCAGCTGTTCGAGCTGGGCCATCTCCGCCTCGTTGAGCGGCTGGATTTGCGGCTTGGCTGCGGGGGGGACTTTGGGCGCCTGGGCAGGGCGCGGGCCCTTGGGGCCGGGGCGACCAGCGGCCGCTCGGTGTGGGGAGGGCGGGCGAGGGGGCTTGGGTGAACTCATGGCCGTAT
Organism: Roseateles oligotrophus; assembly: GCF_014204525.1. Classification (GTDB taxonomy): domain Bacteria; phylum Pseudomonadota; class Gammaproteobacteria; order Burkholderiales; family Burkholderiaceae_C; genus Paucibacter_A; species Paucibacter_A oligotrophus_A. Next base: position 430,497 of record NZ_JACHLP010000003.1, on the reverse strand, counting down.
TGTCCCGCCGATTGGCTGGAGCAGCTCAAAAGCCGCTCTTCAAACCCTGCTGCAGATGCTCGATCAGCAGCTTGACCGGCCGGGGCGTCGTGCTGCTCCAGGGGTGGATGGCGTAGACGGCATCGCCGAAAAAGCCTACCGGCCGCCAGTCGATCAAGACCTCGACCAGTTCGCCGCGCCGCAAGGCCTGGGCGGCGCTGAAGTCGGGCAATAGCGCCAGGCCCAGGCCGGCCAGGGCGGCGTCGCGCAGGATCTCGCTATTGCCGGCGCGCAGCGGGCCCTGGACGGGGATGCGCTGGCGCTGCGCGTTCGCCGAGCGGTGTTCAAACAACCAGACCGCCGGTCCCGGCCGCAGATAGGCCAAGCAGGCATGCCGGCCCAAGTCCTCGGGGTGTTGCAGCGCCGGGTTCGCCTGCAGATAGGCCGGGCTGGCCAGCAGCAGGGCGCGCGAGGCGCAGAGCTTGAAGGCCACATGGCTGTCGGGCGGGGCGCTGGTGTGGCGTATGGCCAGATCAAAGCCCTCCTGCGTCAGCGGCACCAGGCGGTCGGACAGGTCCAGCTCCACCCGGATCTCGGGATAGCGCTTGAAAAAACTGTTCAGCAGGGGTGCCACATGCTGGCGGCCCAGGGCCACCGGCGCGCTGAGGCGGATCAGGCCGCGGGCCTGGCCCACGGCGTCGCGCGCCGCGCCCAGGCTGCGGGTGATGTGGGCAAAGCTGGCCTCGGTCTCCGCCACCAGGCGCTGGCCGGCCTCGCTCAGGCGTACCGAACGGGTGGTGCGCGCCACCAGGGTCTGGCCCATGGCCCGCTCCAGCTCGGCGATGCGCTGGCTCACCGCCGCCTTGGACAGGCCCAGGCGCTGGGCCGCCTGGGTGAAGCTGCCCAGCTGGGCGATCACCGTCAGGGCATGCAGCTGGCCCCACAGCACATCGTGGCGGATTTCGGCGCTTTTGCTGGGGGGCTTGCTCATGATTGTTCGGATTATCGAACAATCAAATCGGCGGGAATGGATTGGCAGATGAGCCCCCCCTGCCTAGACTTTGGCCCATTCTGGAGACCTTGATGACGAACCCAACCGCCCCCTACACCCGCACGGCCGAGCTGAGCCATTTCATCAACGGCCGGCCGCAGGCCGCCACTTCGGGCCGCCGCCAGGCCGTCTACAACCCGGCGACCGGCGCCGTCGCCCGCCAGGTGCAACTGGCCAGCCAGGAGGATGTCAACGCCGCCGTGGCTGCCGCTCAAGCCGCCTTCCCGGCCTGGGCCGATGCACCGCCGCTGCGCCGGGCGCGGGTGATGTTCAAGTTCCTGGAGTTGTTGAATCAAAACAAGGACGCCCTGGCCGCCATGATCACCGCCGAGCATGGCAAGGTCTTCACCGACGCCCTGGGCGAGGTGGCGCGGGGCATCGACATCGTCGAATTTGCCTGCGGCGCACCGCAGCTGCTGAAGGGCGACTTCAGTGACCAGGTCTCCACCGGCATGGACAACTGGACCCTGCGCCAGCCCCTGGGCGTGGTGGCGGGCGTGACGCCCTTCAACTTCCCCTTCATGGTGCCGATGTGGATGGCGCCCATGGCGCTGGTCACCGGCAATTGCTTCATCTTGAAGCCCAGCGAGCGCGACCCTTCGCCCAGCTTATTTGTCGCCGATCTGCTCAAGCAGGCCGGCCTGCCGGATGGCGTCTTCAACGTCTTGCAGGGCGACAAGCTGGCCGTCGACGGCCTCTTGCAGCATCCCGATGTGAAGGCGCTGAGCTTTGTGGGCTCCACCCCCATTGCTCAGTACATCTACCAGACCGGCGCGGCGCAAGGCAAGCGGGTGCAGGCTCTGGGCGGGGCCAAGAACCATATGGTGGTGATGCCGGACGCCGACATCGAGCAAACCGTTGACGCCCTGATCGGCGCGGCCTATGGCTCGGCCGGCGAGCGCTGCATGGCGATCTCGGTGGCGGTGCTGGTGGGCGATGTGGCCGACAAGATCGTGCCCCGCCTGGCCGAGCGCGCCCGCAGCCTGAAGATCAAGAACGGCATGGAGCTGGACGCCGAGATGGGCCCCATCGTCACGGCCGAGGCGCGTGAGCGCATCGAAAACTACATCGCCACCGGCGTGGCCGAGGGCGCCCGCCTGGTGGTGGACGGCCGCGGCCACCAGGTGGCGGGCTTTGAGCAAGGCTTCTTCACCGGCGGCACCTTGTTTGATCACGTCCAGCCCACGATGCGCATCTACAAGGAAGAGATCTTCGGCCCGGTGCTGGCCTGCCTGCGGGTGCCCGACTTCGCCCAGGCGCTGGACCTGGTCAACGCGCATGAATTCGGCAACGGCGTGGCCTGCTACACCAGCGACGGCAATGTGGCGCGCGAATTCGCCCGCCGCGTCCAGGTCGGCATGGTGGGCATCAATGTGCCCATCCCCGTGCCCATGGCCTGGCAGGGCTTCGGCGGCTGGAAGAAGAGCTTGTTCGGCGATATGCATGCCTATGGCGAGGAGGGCGTGCGCTTCTACACCAAGCAGAAAAGCATCATGCAACGCTGGCCCGCCAGCGTGGCCAAGGGGGCCGAGTTCGTGATGCCGCAAAGCCGCTGAGTCCGGCCCGGCCTGGCAGGCGGGCGCTTTGCGCACACCCCCCGCTTTGAGTGGCGGGCCGTCCACAAGCGTGAGGATGGCTGCGCGACTTCGGCTACGCTATGCGATCCGCCAAGCTTGGGGCTAGAGGCCGCTCATGCAAGAAGTCGAAGGCAGCGAGGTTTCCTGCGAACAAATCCACCAATGGTTGGCCGCGGCCAATGCGCAGCGCCAGGCGAATGTCGAGCTGGGTTTGAAGCTGGCCAGCCTGGCTTGCGATGCCGCTCGGCTGCAGGGTTATCTGGCCGAGCATCTGGAGGCGGCTTGCCTGCGCGCCTTCTTTTTGTACCGCCGTGGCGAGATGGAGGAAATGCTGGCCGCCAGCCACAAGCTGCTGCCCATGTTGCGCGAGCAGGGCAGCACGCCGCGCCTGTGCGAGCTGCTGCGCTGGATGGCCTTCGCCGCCGCCGATCTGGGCCTGTTTGAAGAGGCCTTGGCGGCGGTCAACGAAAGCCTGGCCCGCGCCCGTGAGCTGGGTGATAAACGCCTGATCGCCGTGGCCCTGAACGCCGTCGGCGCCTGCCTGGAGCGCATGGGCGACCCCTGGCAGGCCGAGCGCTTGATGACCGAGGCCGCGGCCCTGCTTGGTGAGGCCGCCGGCGACTACGAGCGCATGGTCTCGCACAACAATCTGGCCACGGTGGCCCTGGGCATGTTCAATCTGTTGCGCCACAGCGAGCAGGCCGAGCATCAAGGTGAGCGCAACGAGGCCTTGCAGCGCGGCTACCACCATGCCCAGGCGGTGCGCCCCCATGCCCAGGCCCTGGGCGAGAGCTATCTGCTGGCGCTGAGCGACGCCAATGGCGCGGAGATCCTGCTGCACCAGGGCGAGCTGGTGGAGGCTCAGGCGCTTTTGAAGGGCGTGCTGGCCCATGCTCATGAGTTTGGCTATATGGCCCTGATCTGGCGCATGCGCTGCATCGCGGCCGAGATAGCCCTGGCCCAGGGCGAGGCCGAGCAGGCCATGCGTACGCTGGACGAGGTGCTGGCCGAATCGGCCGGCCGGGCCCGGGCCAATCTGGCCATGCGCTTGCACCATGCGGCCTACCGGGCCTGCAAGCGCCTGGGTCGGATCGAAGCAGCTCTCGGCCATCTGGAGCGTTACCAGGGCCTGGAGCGTGAACGCAGCGTCACCCAGCTGATGGCCCAGGCGCGCTTTTTCTTCAGCCGCATGGAGGCCGAACGGGCCCTGGAGCTGGCGCCGGCCGGCAGCGGCCCGCTGGCCCGGCCCGCCTCCGAGGAGGACGAAAGCCTGTTGCGTGATCCGCTGACCGGCCTGGGCAATCTGCGCTGCATGGCGGCCCGGATGCCGGGCCTGATCCGCCAAGCCGAGCAGGGCGGTGGCGCCCTGACCCTGGCCTTGATCGATGTGGACCGCTTCAAGTCCATCCATGAGAAGCACGGTGCGGCCGTGGCCGACCGGGTCCTGCAGGAGCTGGCCCAGATGCTGCGCGACAACACCCGCGGCAGCGATCTGCTGCTGCGCTGGGCCGGCGAGGAATTCCTGGTCGTGCTGCCCGACACGGTGGCCGACCGCGCTTTCGAGGTCTGCGAACGCCTGCGCCAGGCGGTGGAATGCTTCCCCTGGGCCCAGCTGGCGCCCGAGCTGGATGTGACGCTGAGCATAGGCCTGGCGAATGCCCCGCCCTATGCCACCGATCTGCTGGTGGCGCGGGCCGAGAGCGCCATGTACCGCGCCAAATACCTGGGCCGCAACCGCGTCGCCTTGGCTTAGCCCTCGTCTTCCCGCGCCTGCACCAGATTGCGCCCCTGGGCCTTGGCCCGGTACATGCCCTGGTCGGCGCGGTGCAGCACCGCATCGGCATTGGCGTTGCTGGGCAGGGCCTCGGCGATGCCGAAGCTGGCGGTCAGCGGCCAGGGCTGGCCCTGCCAGTTGAACTGGCTTTGTTCCAGCGTCCAGCGCATGCGCTCGGCCACCAGGGCCGCGCCGGCCAGATCGGTCAGCGGCAGCAGCACGCAGAACTCCTCGCCGCCCATGCGGCCCATGCAGTCCACATCGCGCACCGAATGCCCCAGCACCTCGACCAGGCGCTGCAGGGCGGCGTCACCGGCCGCATGGCCCAGGCTGTCGTTGAGCTGCTTGAAGTGGTCCATATCGATCATCACCAGGGCATAGGGCTTGCCGCGCTGCATGCGCTGGTGCTCGGTCTCGATCGCTTCTTGCAGGGCGCGCCGGTTCAGCACCCGGGTCAGCGGATCTTGGCGGGTCAGCTGCTGGATCTGCAGGATCAGCTTCATCAGCACCAGAAAGGCCAGGGTGGCGTTGATGAGCAGATTCATGGCCAGGGTGGCCCAGAGAAAGGCGAGATTGCTGTGATCGGCATCCAGCAGATCGGGGGCGTAGGCCTCGCCTTGCAAGAAGGACGCCAGGGCCCGTTGCGCCAGCAGGGCGCAGATGATGAAGAGCGGCCCCGACAGAAGCGCGCTCAGCCCGGGCTTGACCCGGCTGCGCAGCTGCCGCCAGGTGTCCAGGGCGGCCAGGCCGGCCAGCAAGGCCAGGCCGCTGTACACGATGCCGCTGTGCGGGTGCAGATCGCCTGCATAAGGCAGGGTGGCCAGCGTCCCGACGGCGCAGAGCCAGATGGCCAGACCGCTGCGCCAGGCCAGGGGCTTCTGGCTCAAGGCCGGCATGCCGGCGCGCAAGGCCGCCAGACCGGCCAGGGACATGGCGTCCGAACCCCAGAAAGTCAGCAGGTCCGGGGCCACGCCGCGCAAGGCGTGGGCGGCCAAGGAGCCGGCCACTAGCAGATTGGCCAGGGCCACGCAGGCCGAGACCTTGGGCACCACCTTCAAGGAACTGGCCATGGCGGCCCAGAACAGGCCGGCCAGCAGCAGGATCAGCACCATGGCGGCCAGCAGGGTGAAGGGGTCGGTGGCGAGCGGGCTGCTGTTCATCGCGGGGCCACCTGTGGTTCCGGGGCCTCGGCGCAGACGCGGTCGCGGCCCAGGGCCTTGGCGCGGTAGAGCAGGCCGTCGGCCATGGCCAGGGTTTTGTCGCCCAGAGGGTCGTCCTGCAAGCAGGGCATGAGGCCGAAGCTGGCCGTCATGCGCAAGGCCTGGCCCTGCCATTGCAGGGGCTCGCTGCGCAGGGCCTGGGCCATGCGTTCGGCGACTTTCTGGGCATCCGCCAGGGTGGTGTGGGGCAGCAGCAGGCAGAACTCCTCGCCGCCCACGCGGCCGAGCAGGTCCAGCGCGCGCATCTTGGTGCGCAGCACCTGGACCAGATGGCGCAGCGCGGCATCGCCGCAGGCGTGGCCGTGCTGGTCGTTGAAGCGTTTGAAATGATCCACATCGATCATGGCCAGGCAATGATGCTGGCCACGCGCCACCTGGGCTTGCAGGCGGCGCAGCTCCCCACGGAGGGCACGGCGGTTGAGGGTGTCGGTCAGGCTGTCGCGCAGAACCATGTGCGTGATCCGATCGATCAGGCGGGCCACCACCAGGCCGACCAGGCTGATGCCTATGCAGAGCTCGATGAAGAGATCGGCCCAGGCCAGGGGCACGCTGGGGATGTCTTCGTGCAAAAACCAGTCGCGCCACTGCGGCAGGCACAGCAAGGTCAGGGCCTGGGCCAGCATCATCAGCGACCACAGGGCGAACGGCATGCTCAGCAAGAGGGTGACGCCCAGGGGCTGGCCGGTGGCGCGGCCCACCAGCACGTCGCGGCAGGCCGACAGGGTCAGCGCGCTCATGCTCAGCGACAGCAAGGCCAGGCTTGCCTCGGCATGCCCCTGGCTGCTCAGCAGCAGGCTGCCTAGGAGCGCGGCGGCCAGCAGCAGCGTCAGTGCGGCAAAGCGAAAGCGCAGGCGCATCAGCTTGCGCACGCCCAGGGCCAGCAAGGCCATGCTGATCACCAGGGCCAGCTCATTCATCCAGGGCCCCAGGGCGGCCGGCCACAGCCTGGAGCAGCCGGGGCAGTAGAGGCCGGGGATGGAGACGAGGTTGGCGGCGAGCAGCAAAAGGCTGGCCTGGGGGGCGATGCGGAATAAACGCCCCAGCACCAGCCAGACAAGGGCCATGAAGCCGTTGAACACGGCGGTGACCAGCATCAAGGTGTTGGCGTCAAAAGGCGGCATCGAATGCGCGGGAGAACATGGGCTGAGCCCCATCATCACCAGTCGCTTCTGTTTGCACAAGCCTCCGTTGAATTGCCTGGTTATCGATCGACAACCGGGATCCGTCTCAGCGCCGCTCCACCACCACGGCCTGCACCGCCAGGGCCTGGCGCACCCGCTCGGCGGCCTGGCGCGCGTCGTCGCGGCTGGCGTAGGGGCCGGCCTGCAGGCGGTGCAGGCTGCGGTCCTTGAACACCGCCAGCAGCGGAGCCATCCAGTCGGCCTCCTGCACCAGCTTCTTGCGGAAGGACTCGGCCCCGTCCAGCTTGCTGAAGGCGCCGAATTGAATCCAGAAGCCCGGCGCCGCCACTCTGGGCATGGGGGCGGGATTGCCGGCCGAGACCGGCACATCGGCCACCGGGCCCGCCAGCGGAGGGGCTGCCAGCTGTTCGGTACGGGTCTGCTGCGGCGCGCCGACGGGCTCGGCGGCGGCGTAGACCGGCGCTTCATCGCCGCTGCGCTGCCAGGCGCCGCTGCGCTGCCAGGCGCCGCTGCGTATATCTTCGTAGGTGATGCGTTCCACCTCGACCTTGGCCACGCCGTGCAAGACGCCTAGCTTGAGGGCGGCGGTGTAGCTGAGGTCGATGATGCGGCCCTTGTGGAAGGGGCCACGGTCATTGATGCGCAGGATCACCTCGCGCCCATTGGCCGGATTGCGCACCCGCGCGTAGCTGGGGATGGGGATGGTGGCATGGGCGCCGGTCATCGCGTACATATTGTAGATTTCGCCGCTGGAGGTGGGGCGGCCGTGGAACTTCTTGCCATACCAGGAGGCCAGGCCGGTTTCCACCAGGGGCTTGTCCTCGGTGATGGGCTCGTAGCGCTGGCCCAGCACCTCGTAAGGCTTGTTGGGCCCGCCCTTGCGTATGGGCTCCAGCTGCGGGCTGGCATTGGGCACACGTTCGAGATTGGCGGGGATGGTGGCCTCGGGGCCGTCCTTGTCGGGGCTGGGTGCCGGGGCCGGGCGCTTGGTGGCCGGGCCGGAGCTGGGTTTGCTGGGCGCGCGGCTGGCGCAGCCGCCCAGGCTCAGGGCCCAGGCCATCGCAATGCTCAGCGCGACCAGTCGGGACTGGGGGGCTGGGGAAGAAAAATATCGCATGGGCGCAAGTATGTATGCTGTGCCGCTTCTGAGACTTCATCACCGAGCAAGGCAGATTCAGATGAGCTCTTATGTCTTTCCCCCGCCCGAGCAGGCCAGCGTGGCCGTGCGCGGCAGCAGCGCCCGCTATGCCGTCAGCCGGATTTTCTGCGTCGGCCGCAATTACGCCGCCCATGCCCGCGAGATGGGCAGCGACCCGGATCGCGAACCGCCGTTTTATTTCACCAAGCCGGCCAGCGCCCTGACGCCCTCCGGCAGCACCGTGCCCTATCCGCCGGGCACGCAGAACTACCACTACGAGATGGAGCTGGTGATCGCCATCGGCGCGCCGGTTTTCAAAGTGAGGCCCGAGGCCGCGCAGGCCGCCGTCTGGGCCTATGCCGCCGGCCTGGACATGACGCGCCGCGATCTGCAGGCCGAGTCCAAGGCCGCCGGCCGGCCCTGGGACACGGCCAAGGGCTTTGAGCAGTCGGCCATCATCGGCGAGCTGGTGCGCGCCAGCGAGAGCGGCCCGCTGACGCGCGGCCGCATCAGTCTGGCGGTGAATGGCGTTACGAAGCAGCAGGGCGATCTGGCCGACATGATCTGGAAGGTGCCCGAGATCGTCGCCAACCTGTCCCAGCTCTACCACCTGCAGCCGGGCGATCTGATCTACACCGGCACGCCCGAGGGCGTCGGCCCGCTCAAGCCGGGCGATGTGATCCGGGGCGAGATCGAGGGCGTCGGCGGCATCTCGCTCACGGTTGGCGAGCCCGCCTAAAATTCGCCTCCCTCGCTATCAACCGCCTCCGCCCCATGTTCAGCCATAACGAAACCCTGGAACAAGCCCGCGCCCGCAATATCCATGAGGCGCTGATGGAAGACATCGGGGTCTGCGACTGGACCGCCCAGCTGGTGCCGGCCGGCCGCCGGGTGCGCGCCCATGTGCGGGTGCGTGAGCAAGCGGTACTGTGCGGGCGCGATTGGTTCGATGGCGTGTTCGCCGCGCTGGACACCAGCGCCCGCATCGAATGGCTGTACGCCGAGGGCGCGCAGATGCAGGCCGACAGCCTCGTCTGCCGGATCGAGGCCGATGGCCGCGCCCTCTTGTCGGCCGAGCGGCCGGCGCTCAACTTCTTGCAACTGCTCTCGGCCACGGCCACGCTGACCCATGCCCATGTGCAGGCCATCGCCGGCGCCAGCACCAACCCGCGCGGCTGCGTGGTGCTGGACACGCGCAAGACCATCCCCGGCCTGCGCCTGGCGCAGAAATATGCCGTTAGGGTGGGCGGCGGCGCCAACCAGCGCCTGGCCCTGTATGCCGGCATCCTGATCAAGGAAAACCATATTGCCGCCGCCGGTGGCGTGGCCGCCGCCCTGCGCGCCGCCCAGGCCTTGCAGTCGGGCGTGGACATCCAGGTCGAGGTGGAGACCCTGGCCCAGCTGCAGGAGGCGCTCGATGCCGGTGCCACCAGCGTGCTGCTGGACAACTTCAGCGAGCCGCAGATGCGCGAGGCCGTGGCGCTCACGCAAGGTCGCGCCCTGCTGGAGGTCTCGGGCGGTGTGGCCCTGGAGCAGCTGCGCTGGATCGCCGCCACCGGCGTGGACCGCATCTCCATCGGCCGCCTGACCAAGGATGTGCGGGCGGTGGACTACTCGATGCGGGTGGATGGGGCGCTCTGAGCGGGTCTATTTATTGAACCAGTCTTCGTCCGGCAGGCCGGCGAACACCTTCTTCAGCCCGCCGCCCCAGCCCTCGCGCAACTGGTTGAAATAGGGGTCGCTGGCCGTGATGCGGTGGGGCTCGGCGGGCGCGAAGCTGTCGGTCTTGTAGAGCAGCATGTCGATGGGCAGGCCGACCGAGAGATTGCTGCGTATCGTGGAGTCGAAGGAGACCAGGGTGCATTTGGCGGCCTCGGCCAGCGAGGTGTCCATATTCACCACCCGGTCGATGATGGGCTTGCCGTATTTGGATTCGCCGATCTGGAAATAGGGCGTGTCCTCGGTGGCCTCGATGAAATTACCCTGGGCATAGACGTGGAAGACGCGTGGCGCCTCGCCACGGATCTGGCCGCCGACGATGAAGTTGCCGCCGAAGTCCACGCCCTGGCCCAGGCTCTGGGCATTGGCGTCGCGGGCCACGATTTCCTTCACCGTCTTGCCCACCAGCTCGGCCACGTCGTACATGGAGCGGCGGTTGTAGAGGTGCTCCCGCTCGACCTCCAGGCGCTGGCGCAGCAGGCTGACGACGCTTTGCGTGGTGGCCAGATTGCCGGCGCTCAGCAAGGTGATCAGGCGCTCGCCGGGTACCTCGAAGATGCTCATCTTCTTGAAGGTGGCGATCTGGTCCACGCCCGCATTGGTGCGGGAGTCAGAGGCGAACAGCAGGCCCGCATTGAGGCGCATGGCGACGCAGTAAGTCATAGGGCAGGGCAGGCTTGATGCAAAAGGGGAGACGCGGAATTATCCCAGCCCAGGCGGTGGCGCCTGTTTTTATGCCTGGGTCTGGCTCTGGGCCAGCGTGACCTGGACCGCGGCCTGCAGGGCTTCGGTGCCGCCGCCCAGGCGCATGCCGCGCACGGGGCTGGCGTCCAGATAGTCCAAGCCCATGGCCAGCTTGACGTAGCGCGCATCGGCCAGGCATTGGTTGGCGACGTCAAAGCCCAACCAGCCTTCGGGCAGGCGAACTTCCGCCCAGGCATGGCTGGCCACATGTTCTGCATCCGCTGCCAGATAGCCGCTGACGTAACGCGTTGGCACACCGAGCAGGCGGGCACAGGTGGCAAACACCTGGGCATGGTCCTGGCACACGCCCAGGCGGCGGGCAAAGGCCTCGGCCGCCGGGGTGGCGGCATCCGTCGTGCCGGGGGTGTAGGGCATGTGGGCGGCCAGGGCCAGCATCAGCGCCTGCAGGCCCTGCAGCGGTTCGGCTTTGATGGCGGCGGCATGCTCGGCGGCAAAGGCTTGCAGGGCGGCATCGGCCTGGGTCAGGGCGGAGTCTTTCAGGAACACCTGGGGCGGGAACAAGCCGTCCTGCGGCTCGGGCGCGGGCGGGCCGTCCTCGGTCTCGACCAGACCTTGGGCCAGCAGATGGATCTCGCCATGCGGCTTGTCCAGGGTCAGCACATGCATGGTGTTGCCGTAGGCGTCCAGACAGCGGCTGGCCTGGGCCGGCAGGCTCAGGCTCCAGTGGAGGACGCGCTGGCGCGGCCCGTCCACCGGCGTCAAACGCAGGTACTGGGTGCTGCGCTTGACGGGGCTGGCGTAGCGGTAAACCGTTTCGTGGTGGATGCTGAGCTGCACGGCGGGCCTGCTTCAGTTGGCTTCGAAATAGGCTTCGCGCACGGCGTCGCCCAGCTGCGCGGATTTTTGCAAGAACGTGGTCAGCCAGTGGTGCACGCCCAGCTCCAGCACCTCGTCGACCGTGCCATGCTCCAGGCGCAAGGCCATGCGGCCGGCCAGCTGCTTGACGATGCGGCCGGCGTCCAGCGAGCCGCTGCGCGCTTCGATATGGGGCAGGATGTCGCGGATCTCGTCGCAGCAGGCGCGCAGCGAGCGCGGCACATCGGGGCGCAGGATCAGCAGCTCGGCCACCCGGCGCGCATCCAGCCGGTCGCGGTAGACGGCGTGGTAGGCCTCGAAGGCGGAGAGCGAGCGCAAGAGCGCGCTCCAGGTGTAGAAGTCGGGCGCGCTCTCCACCGGCACGTCCACCGGCACCAGGCCGGCCTCGGCAGGCTCGATCAGCTGCGACTTCACATCCAGCAAGCGGGCGGTGTTGTCGGCCCGCTCGATGAAGGTGCCCAGGCGGATGAAGTGATAGGCCTCGTTGCGTTGCAGCGTGCCCTGGGTGGCGCCGCGTATCAGGTGGGAGCGTTCCTTCACCCAGTCGTAAAAACTGGAGACATCGGCGACGCCGCGTTTGGGCATCTCGCGCCCCTCCAGCCAGGTGGCGTTGATGGCCTCCCACATCTCGCTGGTGATCTGGCCGCGCACGGCATGGGCGTTCTCGCGCGCCTGGCGCAGGCAGCTGAGCACCGAGGCCGGGTTGTTCAGGTCCAGCGCCATGAAGTTGAACAGGCGATTGGCCTCCAGGGTCTGGTGGATGTGGTGATAAGCCTCCAGCGTGCCGGTAACGGCCAGCGGCGCGGCCAGCTCGGTCATGGCGCCGCGCGACTGCGGCAGCAAGGAGAGGGAATGGGTCACGTCCAGCATGCGCACAAGGTTCTCGGCGCGTTCGACGTAGCGGCTCATCCAGTAGAGCTGGGCGGCGGTTCTTGACAACATATGCAGTTCTCCATTGCGCAACGTGTCATCCAGGTCAGCTGACACGAATGCAGAAATGCAACCACAGAGGCACTGAGGCACTGAGGCCGAAAAAAGAGCATTTGCTCTGTGTCTCCGTGACTCTGTGGTTGCCTTTAGATGTCGAGTCAGTTCTCCAGAATCCAGGTGTCTTTGGTGCCGCCGCCCTGGCTGCTGTTCACCACCAGCGAGCCCTGCTTGAGCGCCACGCGGGTCAGGCCGCCGGCCACCATCGTGACCTCACGGCCGGTCAGCACAAAGGGGCGCAGGTCGATGTGGCGGGGCGCGATGCCGCTCTCCACAAAGGTCGGGCAGCTGGACAGGCATAGCGTGGGCTGGGCGATGTAGTTGCTGGGGTTGGCGTTGACGCGGGCGCGGAAGTCCGCAATCTCTGCGGCTGTGGAGGCCGGCCCCACCAGCATGCCGTAACCGCCCGCACCATGCACCTCCTTGACCACCAGCTCGCCCATCTTGGCCAGCACATGGTCCAGGTCGGCGGGCTTGCGGCATTGCCAGGTCGGCACATTGTGGAGGATGGGCTCCTCGCCCAGGTAGAAGCGGATCATGTCCGGCACATAGGGGTAGATGGACTTGTCGTCCGCCACGCCCGTGCCGATGGCATTGGCCAGGATCACATGGCCTTGCTTGTAGACCGAGAGCAGGCCCGGCACGCCTAACATCGAATCGGCGCGGAAGGCCAGCGGGTCGAGGAAGGCGTCGTCGATGCGGCGGTAGATCACATCGACCCGCTGCGGCCCCACGGTGGTGCGCATATACAGGTACTCGTCCTTGACGAACAAGTCCTGGCCCTCCACCAGCTCCACCCCCATCTGCTGGGCCAGGAAGGCATGCTCGAAATAGGCGCTGTTGAAGGGGCCCGGCGTCAGCACGACGACGGTGGGCTGCTCGGCCACGCTGGCGTGGCGCAAGGTGTTGAGCAAGAGGGTGGGGTAGTGCGCCACCGGCGCCACCGGGTAGCGGGCAAACAGCTCGGGGAAGAGCCGCATCATCATCTTGCGGTTTTCCAGCATGTAAGACACGCCGGAGGGCACGCGCAGATTGTCTTCCAGCACGTAGTAGCCGCCGTCCGAGTGGCGGATCAGGTCCACCCCGGTGATATGGGTGTAGATGCCATGCGGCAGGTCCAGGCCCTGCATGGCGGGCTGGTACTGGGCATTGGCAAACACCTGCTCGGCCGGGATCAGGCCGGCCTTGATGATTTCATGCCCGTGGTAGATGTCCCACAAGAACTTGTTCAGCGCGCTGACCCGCTGGCGCAGGCCGGCCTCCAGCATCTGCCACTCCGAGGCGGGCACGATGCGGGGCACGGTGTCGAAGGGGATCAGGCGCTCGGCGCCGGCCTCGTCGCCGTAGACGGCGAAGGTGATGCCGACCCGGTGGAAGAGCAGATCGGCCTCGGCGCGCTTCTTGGCCAGGGCTTCCGGCGTTTGCGCGTGCAGCCAGTTGGCGAAGGGCTGGTAATGCGGCCGCAGGGCGCCGCTGTCCAGCAGCATCTCGTCGTAATGGCCCGGGGCGGGGAGGGTGAGCGCGTGCATGATGGCTGAAGACTCCGGGGGAAGCAAACGAGGGAAACAAGGCTCTTGCAAGTCCCGTACCCGTGGGTAAAGAATGCCGACTCAGCTTGAGGGATCTGGGTGCATCGCACCATACGGAATTCAACTTAGGGCAGCAATCAATGAAGCGATGGATCTGGCCACGGGCCGTGTCGAGGGGGCTGGCGCTGCTGGCCTTGTCCTTGTTAGCAGGGACGGTCTGCCTGGCGCAGGATGTGGCGCCGCCGCCTCAGGCCGCCAGCCAGGCGGTGGTCGCGGCGGTGGCAGAGGGGGTGCCGGTCCGGGTCTTCAATCGCCAGCTGACGAGCTTCCGCGCCAGCTTTATGGGCACCCAGGCGGCCGACCGGGCGCGCCGGGCCCAGTTGGTGATGAATGAGGTGCTGGCCCGTGTCGGCGAGGGCGTGGTGACGGTACGCAAGGAGGCGCAGGGCCGCGTCCTGATGGTGGACGGGGAGATGGTCTTCATCCTCGCGCCGGACGACGTCGATCTGGACCATCACGAGACCCTGGATGCCGCCACGGCCGCCGCCAAGCACCAGATCGAACAACTGATTGCCGAAACGCGCGAAAGCCGCGAGGGCAAGCGCCTCTGGCATGCGGCCCTGGCCGTGTTGCTGGCCACGCTGGCCTTTGCCGGTCTGGTGGTCCTGCTGCTGCGCGGGCGCCGCCTGGCCAGCATCCGCCTGGCGGCCCTGATGAGCAAGACCGGCGCCAGCCTGCAGATTGCCGGTGCCCAGCTGCTGCAGCGCGACAAGCTGCTGACCGCGACCCGCCTGGCCGTGCGCCTGTTCAGCTGGGTGATCCTGGCCCTGCTCAGCTACCAGTGGCTGAGCTTCTGCCTGAGCCAGTTTCCCTACACCCGCCCCTGGGGTGAGCAGCTCAGCGGCTACCTCATCGAGGTGGCCAAGCGCATAGGCGGCGGCATCCTGCACGCCCTGCCCGATCTCTTCATTGCCCTGGTGATCTTCGCCATGGCCCGCGGCGTCATCAATATCTTGCGGCCGGTGTTCGACCGCATCGAACGCGGCGAGGCCACGCTGGGCTGGCTGGACTGCGATACCGTGCGCGCCTCGCGCCGCATCATCAGCATCGCCATCTGGTTGTTCGCCCTGGTGATGGCCTATCCCTATCTGCCCGGCTCGGGCAGCGAGGCCTTCAAAGGCATGTCGGTGCTGCTGGGTCTGATGATCTCGCTGGGTGCCTCCAGCATCGTCGGTCAGGGCGCCAGCGGCATGATTCTGATGTTCTCCCGCACCATCCGTGTGGGCGAATTCGTGCGCATCGCCGATCACGAGGGCACCATCACCGAGCTGGGCATGTTCACCACCCGCATACGCACCGGCCTGGGCGAGGAACTCACCCTGCCCAACTCCCTGGTGCTGAGCACGGTGACCAAGAACTACTCGCGCACCGTGCGCGGCCCCGGCTTCATCGTCGACACCACGGTGACCATCGGTTATGACACGCCCTGGCGCCAGGTCGAGGCCATGCTGATCGAGGCGGCTCGCCGCACCAACGGTGTGCTGGCCGCGCCTGCGCCCCAGGTCTATCAAACGGCTTTGTCAGACTTCTACCCGGAATACCGCCTGGTCTGCCAGGCCATCCCCAGCGAACCACGGCCGCGCGCCATGGTCTTGAGCCAGTTGCATGCCCATATCCAGGACGTGTTCAATGAGTACGGCGTGCAAATCATGTCGCCGCATTATCTGGCCGACCCGGCCCAGGCCAAGTTCGTGCCCAAAAGCGCCTGGTTTGCGGCGCCGGCCAAGCCGGAATGAGGCGAGCCCGGCCCCGTGCTCTGTGACGAAGGAGTCTGCCCATGAGTACGATTCGTGAAGTTCTGCTGCATCTGCACGAGGGGCGCTGGAACGAAGCCCACCATCGGGTGCAGTCCGAGGACTCGCCGCAGGCGGCCTGGTTGCACGGCATCCTGCATCTCCAGGAGGGCGACCTCGAAGACGCCGAATACTGGTATGGCAAGGCGGGCAGGAACTTCCGCAGCCGCGGCACTCTGCAGGAGGAAATTCAGCGCCTGGAGGCTGAGTTGCCCGAATAGAGGTGGCCTGCGGGCCGGTGGACTCGCGGCTCAGCTTGGCCGCGCTTCGTACTGGGCCGTGTAGAAAGGGCCTCGGGGCACTTCAAGCTGGCGACTGCTCGGCGTAAGCAAACGGGCGACGACACCCGGGTCATCAGGGCTTCGATAGCTTGTGAGTACCGTGTGCTTGTTTGAGTCGATGACCTGGTTCGCCCCTGCCAGCAAGGATCTGAAGGCCAGCTTGTCCGCCAACTGGGTTTTGGCCTTCTCGAAGTTATAGACCGCCATCTTGTGCCGACGTAGCTGTACTCGGCGACGCACTTGAGAGTCGAATTCGCATTGAGCTTGCGTTTCAGCTGGGGAGGTTTTGCCAGGGCCTTCGCGGCCATCGCGGCGGTCTTGCCAATAGCGCATCCCGCGCCTGGGCAATGATGGTGCACCGGCAAGAATCCAATGCTGCTAGATAACATCGATGAACACGGTGATCTACGTTTTCCATATCGGCGTGTGCCCCCATTTGTTCCCCCGCCTTAGTTCGATTACCTCGGCAAAACCGAGCATTTCCCCACATCTTGTATTGGGCAATCGTTGCGACGCATTTTTGCCACAAGTACCGATTCATGTGAGCCATTCAACGCCTTGTTAGTTCTCTCGGTAAGTCCAAGCGTAGGGCGCCAAAGTAGTTGCATCCGGGATGCAAGGTAGATCATCGGACGAGCCAGTTGGTAGTTAACCGCCGTCGAACATGTCAGTCGTTGATCCATCGGCTTCGGTCTGCTCGCTCTGTAGACCCTTGATTGATAGCTTGAAGGAAGCCGCTTTTGTCCCGAAGAATGACCTTGCCCCTGGAACCCGTATCCCATAACCGAGCTGAGAATGGCTTGCACGGCTACCGCTTGAACTAGGCCATGCGCAGCGCGTCGATGACAAGGCCTCGCGTCATGGTTTCTTGCAGCGACCAGCCCACCACTTACCGGCTGAACAGATCGATCACAACGGCCAGAACAGCCTGCCCTCGTCCGTGGCGATGTAGGTGACGTCGCCAGCCCAGACTCGGTCCGGCTCGCTCATCGTGAACTCGCGGTTGAGTAGATTGGGCGAGATCGGCAGCGCATGGTTGCTGTCCGTCGTAACCTTGAATCGCTTCTTGCCCACACGAATGCTCCGTGCGAGCAGCTCCTTCCAGACGCGCGGCCAGCCGTAACCCCCACGACTCTGGACGTGAACAGCCTTGATGTGCACCAGCAGCGCATCGTCGCTCAGATGACGCCTTTGCGTCTCGCTGGGGGGCAACCTTAGCCTCCCGGGAGGGGCGCTCTACGCCAAGTCTGTTTTATAGGTGCCGCTCGGCAGCTTCGGCTTTTTGCCGGGCAGTTCGGCCAGCAGCGCTAGCCTCATTTCTTCTCTTGGGACTTTGTCGGTCACGCTGCTGCCGAACGCAACTCAGGCTCTAGCATCTGCGTCCTGTTCTCCCCAGTACGTCGGCTACATACGCCCTTGCCTTACCCTTTTGCAGGTTGAGCTTTTGAGGTGCCTCGACATATTCACCGGTCTCGCTGTCAAAAGCTGAGGCCGGCCGCTCGGAGTCCCTTTCACGCTTCCAGACTAGGTGCTCAATTTGGGCCACTGGCAATGGCAATGAAGTGACAGGGGGCGGAACTGTTGGCTGTGCAAATGTTGACTTTTGTGTGCGCCCTACACAAGGTAGGACGTTTGCATTTTTCGGGATTGGTGTCCTATAGGAAGTTTCAACCTTCGGGTGGTCAAACGTCCTATAGGGATTCTTGTCTTCAGCCGTTGAACGGCCCTTTCCGGTCATGATTTGTGCAAATGTCCGGCTCGGCTTCTCCACCTTCGTCGCCGTCGCAAAGGCTTTCACATCAGCAAAATCAATCCCAAGCTCCAAAATAAATGGTTCCGGGTTTTGCTCAATTGCATCACGCAAAGCACCCCAAACTAGGCTTCCGATAGCTCCATCGCTAACTTCGCGGAGCCTCTTGAGTACCGCCTGCGCCCCCGCCCTTTTTGCGTCCCCTGAGAGCCTTGCAGTGGGTTTTGTGAGTCCATGGTTTGAGGCCACAGCCTCAAAGAAATTCTGTTGGGTAGCGGCAATCTGTTCGCGGTTGCCGAGCAACTTTGATGCGGATAACTTGCCGTTCAGAAGTGGCAGCACAAGCACGTGGCAATGTGGGTGCTTTTCATCTCTGTGAATGTCTGAGCTGAGAACATTCGCTTCACCGCCAAAGCGGCTACCCGCCCATTTAGTGCAGTCGATGAAAAATGCTCGATCATCAATTTGATGGTCTTTGGGAAGGCTGAAGACCAGTTCAATGGCGAGGACTGCATCCTTTCGCGGCATTACCCCGGCGGCTTTCATCATTTGATTCGCCAGTGCCGCGACTCCATCAGCGGTTTCAGGCCCAGCCAGAGTTTCATTGAAGTGCGAGCGGGCCGAATTGATGTTTGGTGATGCCCTCACTTCAGCCGCGTTGGCGCGACGATTGTGTTTTGCTGCCGTGCTAAGGATCTGATTGCCTCTCTTGCGGTTCAACGGCTGCATCCGAAGAATGCAGCTGACAGCCCTTTGACCATGGCCCCCCATAGTCAAACCCCTTGCGCTTGAATGAAGGCCCTCACATCGGAGGCTCGAAAGCGGGTGCAGCGCTTGCCCATTTTCACAACCGGCAACTCGCCGGCGGCTACCTTTCGGTAAATCGTTGCAGCCGATAGCCCGGTGGCCTGGGTGACGGTCTGCATCCGCAGCAAGGCATCTTGCAGTTGAAGAGCGTGCAGAGGTTGGCTTGATTTGTCGTGATTGCTTTGGATTGACGGTGCGTTCATATGCTTCCCATTGAGTTAACGGGAGGCATCTTCTGTCGTCAGTTGTGCTGCTTTTTCGTGCAGTTTCCAAAATTTGAATGACCGAATAAATTCAAATAAATCAATGAGTTAGCAATAAATCGGTATTTGGCATCAAACGCTCGCTCCATTTTTCCGCCAAGAAAGGGGGGCGCGCCTACCGCGCCGATGTAGCCTTGAATGGAATAACTTGCGCCCCAGTCCGCAATTGATCCAGATAGTCAGCCCAAGTCTGCATCATCAGGCGACGCTGGTCTGCATATTCGGCGCGGTCATAGGCTCCAGGATTTGCGCCGGTCTTGGCATGGCCGAGTTGGGCCTCCACCATGTCGGACGAGATACCCGCAATGCGCTCGGCAAGCATCGTGCGGGCCATGGCACGGAAGCCATGCGCGACGTGATCGTCTGAACCAAAGTCCAATCGACGAAGCGCTGCGTTTACCGTTCCGTCACTCATCGGTATGGCGTGGTCGCGCGCGCCAGGGAACACATAGCGCGAGTGTCCGGTGAGCGGTTGAATTTCCTTGAGTACTCCCACTGCCTGCCGCGCCAGAGGAACAAGGTGCGGTCTGCCGTTCACTTTGGCCTTGGTCTTGAGCTTCATGCTTTGGGCTGGAATCGTAAGCAATGCGGCATCCAAGTCGATCCATTCCCATTCCATAGCCCGGATGTTGCCCGGCCTTTGGAATATCAGCGCGGACAGTTGCAGCGCCGCCCGCGTAGCCGGCTGACCGGTGTAGCCGTCAATGGCCCTCAACAGCCCCCCCACCTCCACAGGGTCCAGTACCGCAGCAAAGTGCTTGACATGGTGTGCCGTCAAAGCGTCTTTCAGGTCGGCTATGGGGTTCTTTTCGCAGCGTTCGGTCACGACGCCATGCCGGAATACTTGGCCCGCCATCGTCCGCAGCTCATGCGCCGTGTTGACAATGCCTTTGGCCTCCACCTTGCGGAGCGCCCTCAATATTGCCGCTGCCCGAATGCTTGATAGGGGAAGAGTCCCGATCTCGGGGAACAGGTAAAGCTCTTGAGTCCGTAGCCACTTGCGGGCGTGGCCGCTGCTCCACTTGGCCGCCGCTTGGATGGAGTGGAACTCTCGTGCTACGGCTTCGTAGGTGCTGGCGCTGCTGACCTGCTTGTTGGCGTTGTCTTGTTGGCGCTGCTGAACCGGGTCAGTGCCTGCTGCCCTTGTTTTGCGCGCATCGTCGCGGCCTTCACGCGCCACCTTCAGAGTCACCTCGGGGTAGTTGCCCAGAGCTAGGCGCTTTTCTTTCCCAGCGAATCGGTACTTGAAGAACCAACGCTTGGAGCCGTTGGGGGCGACTTCAAGGTAGAGCCCTCGCTCGTCAGCGAGGCGAACTCGGGGCTTGTCTTGTGGGCAGGTGGCTTGTTTGCAGGCAGGATCAGTCAGCATGGGGGAACAGGTCGGCAGAATGCGGGATCAATAACGTCTCGTTCCCCCGCATGTTCCCCCGCCTTGCCTGCGCTGTAAAGCTTCAACGTGATGCAACCTGATAAAGAAAAAGCCCCTAAGTCGTTGATTCACTTGGGGGCTTGATTCTTTGTGAATCCACCTGATTCACTGATTTGGTGCGACCGGCAAGAATCGAACTTGCGCCTAAGCCTTCGGAGGGCCCAATGATATCCACTTCACCACGGTCGCCGGGGTAGAGCCGCATTCTAACCCGATGGCTGCAGTGTTCGCCGCAGACCCTTTTGCTCGGCCCGATTTGACGCAGGACAAGGGTTTGTCTGCTCCCTGCCGGCGGGGCTTTTGCGGGCGATTGGCGATTTATACTGCTGCCGTTTTGCGCCGCCGCTATGGCGGGCGCCTCATCCAGCCACAGCCTGAGCCAACGAGGATTTCATGAGCGGAACCCCAGACCACGCGAACCAGCACTTTGATGAAGATGCGCACACCGGGCCGATCAAGACGCCCAAGCAGCTCGCATGGGCGGTGTTCTTCGCCTTTGTGATTCCCATCGTCGCGATCATCATGCTGGCCAATTACGTGACGGCGGACAGCAAGCCTGCCGCTGGCACCGAGGCACTGGAGGCGATGGCCGTGGCGGCTCGCATCCAGCCCATCGGCGGCATCGAGATCAAGGATGCCAGCGGCCCCGCCGTGCTGCGTACCGGCGAGCAGGTGTTCCAGGCCCAGTGCGCGGCCTGCCATGCCACCGGCGCGGCCGGTGCACCCAAGCTGGGCGATGCCGGCGCCTGGGGCGGACGCCTGGGCCAGGGTTTTGCAACCCTGGTGGACCATGCCCTCAAGGGCAAGGGCGCGATGGCGCCGCAGGGCGGCGGCGATTTCAGCGACTTCGAAATCAGCCGCGCCGTGGTCTATCTGGCCAACCAGGGCGGCGCCAAGTTCGAGGAACCCAAGGAGCCCGCAGCGGCCGCCTCCGCCGCCGCGAACTGATTCTTCGCCCCCCGTATGCAAAAAGCCGAGCTCAGCCTCGGCTTTTTTGTGCCCGCTGCTGGCCGCCCTCAGGCGCCTGGCGCCACGGGCTGCAAGACGATTTGAAATTCGCTCAGCAGTTCGGTGAACAAGCGTGATTCCGGGGCCAGCCGGCCTTGCTGCACGGCCTCGGCCGCCCACAACATGTCCAGGCTGTGGACCAGGCCCAGGCCCAGCTCACTGGCGATGAAGAGCCGGTCCTGCTCGTCCAGATAACTGGCCAGCGCCACGGTGGCAAGGCCGGTGTGGCTGCGCAGCGTGCCGTCCTGCAGCAGCTGTTCGTCCAGGCGCCAGATCCAGGGCGCGGCCTCCAACTGCAGATAGACGCGTTGCGGGCCGTTCTGGAAGAACCAGCAGCCGCGCTCGTCGTGGGCGTAATTGCGCTGGATGAATTCGCGCAGCTTTTCGTGCGTGACCCGGCTGCCCTTGACTTTCGGAAAGGGCCCGGCGGCCTGGATGCGCTCGTCCCGCATATACCAGTCGCCGCGTGCGTCCAGGGCCAGCCAGCCGTAGCAGTGCGGCACATGGGGCCATTTCTTCAGGGCGGCTTCGACGATGGGGTCCATGGACTCAAAGGGTTTGGCCCAGCCAGTCGCAGACCTGGCGGGGCATGGTGAAGACATGGCCGGGTGGCCGGCCCTGCGGGAAGCCCACATGGCCACCCTGGGCCGGCTGCCACAGTGTGACCCAGGTGCCGGCCTCGCGCACCGTGGGCAGGCAGGCGGCGGGGACAAAGGGGTCGTTGCGCGCATTCAGCAGCAGGGCGGGGATGCGGATCTGTTGCAGATGCGGCTTGGCCGAGGCGCGCTGCCAGTAATCGTCGGTGTTGCGGAAGCCGTGCAGCGGAGCGGTGAAGAGATTGTCGAACTCGTAGAGGTCGCGCGCCGCGCGCAGGCGCTCGCCGTCGAACAGGCCCGGGTGCTGGGCCAGTTTGCGCATGGCCTTGGGCAGCATGGAGCGCAAGAACATGCGGGTATAGACCTGGCGGTTGAAGCCCCGGCCGATGGCATGGCCCGAGGCCGTTAGATCCACCGGCGAGCAGACGGCGCAGACAGCGCGGGCCGTGGCTGCGGCACTGGCCCCCATCTCCTCGGCCCAGCGCAGCAAGGCATTGCCGCCCAGCGAGACACCGGCGGCCAGCAGCGGGCCTTTGTGAGCGGCTTTCAGGCGCGCCAGCATCCAGCCCACCTCTTCAAAATCGCCCGAGTGGTAGGCGCGCGGCGCCAGGTTCAGCTCGCCCGAACAGCCGCGGAAATGCGGCATCGCAAAAGCCCAGCCACGCGCGCCTGCCTGGTCGGCCAGGGCCTGCACATACTGGCTTTGCGAATTGCCCTCCAAGCCGTGGAAGAGCACCAGCAGGGGCTGGTCGGGCCGGGCGGGCGCGGCGAGGAAATCGACGTCGACGAAGTCGCCGTCCGGCGTGTCCCAGCGTTCCCGCCTGAACCGGGGCGGCGGGCCTTGGTGGCGTTTGGCGTAGAGCGCGGGCCAGATGGTCTGGGCGTGGCCGCCGGGCAGCCACCAGGGGGCGTGGTAATCCATCCGCGGTGAATCAGTGCAGAACCGAGGGCTCTTCGACCACTTCCTGGATGTCGTGCGCGGTGCCGGGGCTGGCGTGATGCACGGCCAGGCGCCAGCCGTAGCCGGTCTTCAGATAGACATTGGTGGCGATCACCCAGGCGCTTTGCGGGCCTTGCGGCCCCTGCACCTGGACGCGCTCCAGCACCTGGTGGATGGCGGTGTCGCCGGTATTGATGCGACGCACCCGCTCCGGCGTGACCGGGATCGCGCCTTGCATGAATACCGTCTCGAAGGCGGCCCGTATCGCGCCCCGGCCCAGCACCCGCGGCCCACCGGGGTGGACGCAGGAGATGTCTTCCTCGTCCGCCCAGACCTCCATCAGCCGCTCCAGATCGGCTTGCTGCAGGGCTTCGTAGAACTGCTGCTCCGTGTCCTCGGGCGAGGCGAGCAGGGCGGCGTTGCGGGCCTTGGGGTCGTGCATGGGGTGGCGGAGCTCAGTGGTGGCTGTGCAGCACTTCGCCGGCCTTCAGCTGGTAGACCGTGCCGCAGTACGGGCATTTGCCCTGGCCGTCGTGGCTGATGTCGATGAAGACCTTGGGATGGCTGCTCCACAGCGCCATCTTGGGATTGGGGCAGGCCACCACACCGGGGCCTTGCACATCGTGGGCGGTCACTTCAACAACAGACTTGGCGTCGCTCATGGTCGGATTCTTTCAGGGGAAAGCCGAATTCTACGGGGGGCCGCCCGCGCCCAACAAGGCGCGGGCGCGCAGGCGCTCGCTGCCCTCGAAGCTCTGTTCGATCAAGGCCTGGATGGCTTGCCGGCGCTGGAGCTCGCTCAGCTGACTGTCCTGGCGCAGGGCCTGGAGCTGCGCCGCCGCGGCCTTGAGGCGGGCCTGCCAGCGCGCCTGGGCGGCCTCCTCTTCCTGCAGGCGGCCCAGGGCGGCGGCGTCCAGGCGGCTGCGGTCGATCAGTTCGGCCGACCGCGCGGGCTGGCCACCGGCCTCGGCCGAGGCCTGGATCAGGGCCGCGACCTGGCCTTCGTCCTCGCCGTAAAACGCGTGCGCCCAGGCCGGGCCCAGCAGGCGGCGCCTGGCCTCTTGCTGCTCGGCCAGGGCGGGCGCCAGCGTGCTCGGGTCTTGCGGATTGACGCTGTGGCGCCAGCGGCTTTGCTGCAGCTGCAGATACGGTCGCCAGACGGCCATCACCGCCTCGGCATTGGCGACGGAGAGTTGCTGGCCGGCCAGCTCCCGCAGATAGGCGCCGATTTCGTCCAGGCTGCGCTGGCCCTGCAGCTGCAGCAGATAGTCGAAGCGGCGGCGCAGCGCCAGGCTGGGCTGCAAGTCGCCGTTGGCGCCCAGGCCCCAGCCGCCGTCCAGCTCGGTGCCGCGCAGGACGCTGTGCTGATGCAGCCAATCCGCGAAAGCGCTGGACGCTGGGGGCATTGGCCTTGCCAAGCCGACGCTGGGCGCGGCAGCGGCGCTGGGCTCGGTGTCGGCATGAACCTTGAGTTGCACCGCCTCGTGCGAGGCCTCGCTGAGCGGGCTCCAGCACCACAAGCCGCCCAGCAAGCCCAGGCCCAGGACGCTCAGGCCCAGGCTCAGCCGCTGGCGGCCGGACGCTTGCGGGGCTTGCTTCATGGCTTCAAAGCCCCAGCAGCTTCAGGCGGTTGGCCTGGGAGCGGTAGAACTGCAGCGGGTCCGGCGTGAACCAGCCGCGCAGGCCGAAGGCCTGGTTGACCTCGTCCAGATGGTTCCAGGGGTAGTCGTCGCGCAGCACCAGGCCCCAATGGCTGGAGCAGCGGCTGACCAGGCCGTCATTGGCCTCGCCCAAGAAGACCGTGCTGCTCAGGCCTAGAAAGCCGTCCGTCACATCCAGCAGATTGGTCACGGCCGCCGTGCCGCCCACCGAGTAGTAACGGATGCCATTGGCCACTTCAGGGCCTTGGCCGCAGGGCGAGGTCGGGGCGCCTTGCGGGAAGCTGGCGTTGAAGCTCTGCGCGCCGGCCGTGTTCAGCGAGCCCAGCGTGCCCAGGGCGTTCTGCGGCAGGTTGGGGTTGCCCGAGAGCCAGGAGATCGCCTGGCCCAGGGCGCTGGCGATGGCGGCGGCCCAGCCCGTGCTGCCGCTCGCGCCCGCCAGGCCGGCCACCGCATCGGCCACCTTGCTGCCCTGGTGCGGCGTGCCCACCGTGGTGACCGAGGCCACCAGCTCGGGCGCCACCGCCGCCACATAGCGCGAGGTGGTGCCGCCCTGGCTGTGGCCGATCAGATTGAACTTGTCATAGCCATAGGCCGCCTTGAGCTGGCGCAGCGTGGCCAGCAACTGCTCGCCGCGCTGTTCGTTGGAGTTGAAGGCCGAGACGGCCGGGGTGAAGACCACCGCGCCGCTGGCCCGCAAGGTATCGGGTATGCCGTAGAAGTAATTCACCGGGCCGATGGCGTCGAAGCCCGACATGCCATGCACCAGCACGATGGGATAGCGGGTCTGGGCATAGGTATCGGCGGCCCGGGCAGCGCCGATGCCGCCCGCAGCGGCCAGGGCGATGGCGGCCAGAGTGCCGCGCAGAACAAGGGAGTAAGGCTTCATCGTTCTTGTCACCTCGCGTCGGGAATAGGGGGGACGCCCGGGGCCGACGCCGCCCCAAGCGTTGAGGCATTGGGCGCGAACGGGCGTGTATTTTTGCAGCGTGGAAACCCGGGTGACGTCGCGTGAGCTGTGGCTTTCACGCCGCCTCGGCCTGCCCGGCCTCCAGGCGCAGCAGGCGCCAGCTCTCGACCCGGCCCTTGTTAACGATCACCTCGACGCGGGCGCCGCCGCTGTCCTGCCAGCCAAAGGTTTCGGGCGCGCTGCCCAGCTTCTTGCCCAGGCTGCGGGTCAGGGCGATCACATCGGCCACCGGCATGCCGGCCTGCAACTGGGCATTGAGCATGACGGCGTTGTCCACCTGGCCCAGCGGGCCTTCCGAAGCGGCCTTCATCAAGCGCATCAGGCGCGAGAACTGCAGCAGCAGCCAGAACACCACCACCGTCAGGGCCAGGATCACGCCCTTCCAGCCCCACAGGCCGCCGCCCACAAACATGGCGGCGATGGCCAGGGCTCCTCCGATCCAGGGGTTCATGACCGGCCTCCCGCGTGCCCGGACTGTGCCGGCGGTTGCGGATCGGCCGGGCCGTCGCTGCGCGCCCAGCCGTAGCTGCGTTCCACCTTGGCCACGCGCACGGCGTAATGCTCATACCAATCGGCCCGGCCTTGCTCGCGGGCCAGCTGATGCTCGGCATGGCGGCGCCAGGCGGCGATGTCGGCCTCGCTGCGCCAGTAGGACAAAGTGATGCCAAGGCCTTCGGCATCGCGCACGCTCTCGGCGCCGAGATAACCCGTTTGATCGGCGGCAAGTGCCACCATTCGATCGGCCATATCGCCATAGCCCGCATCGCCAGAACGCCGTTGGCTGGTGAACATAACGGCGTAATACGGCGTCTCGAAAAGTGCCGCCAAACCGGCCGGCGGCTGTGAAAGAATTTTCTGTTTTGTCATGGTCTTGGCGTATTCTTGCAAGCTTGCAGGAGTGCTTGAACACCGCCATTGTGCGTGGTTTGCGGGGCTCCACGCCAAGGCCGGCCCCAGCGCAAGCGCGGGGGGCCAGCCATTCAAGAAGGAGTGGCGATGCGAATGTCGGGGTCCGGCAAGCCGGCGTGGCTAGTGAAGCATGTGCGGGTCTGGGGGCTGCCCTCACGCTGCGCCCTGCCCCTGCTCATCCTGCTGGCCGGCCTGTTTTTCACCCTCGGCTACTGGCGTTTCGAGTGGCAGCAAACCCAAGCCAGCCAGCGCCGCGCCTTTGAGAGCGAGATGCGTGGCCTGGGCCAGCGCTTCCTGCTGCAGCTGGGCGCGCAGCGCCAGCTGATGCAAGGCGTGCAGGGTTTTTTGCTGGCCCAGCCCCAGGCCGATGAGGCGGCCTTGCGGCGTTATATCCAGGCCTTGCCGCTGGACAGTGATTTCGCCGGCCTGCAGGGCTTGATGGTGGCGCGCAGCGGCCCGGGCGGGCTCAGGGTCGCGCAGGTCGAGCCCGGCCACAGCCCCAGCCGCCGCGCCCTGGGCCTGGATTTGATGGCGCTGCCGGCGCTGCAAGACCTGCTGTTGCGGGCCCAGGGCCGGGCGCGCCTGACTTGCTCGGGCCTGCTCGATCTGCAGGCCTTGCAGCTGGGCAGGGGGCAGGGCTATCTGCTGGCGCTGCCGGTCTGGCATGAAGGGCCTCTTGCGGGCCGCCTGGATGGCGGGGCGGCCGAGCCCCCCGCCGCCTGGGTGCTGGCCGCGCTGAACAGCCAGGAGCTGCTGGCCGGCCTGTACGCCGAGATTCCGCCCGGCCTGGCCCTGACTTTTTACGACGGTGCGCCGGCGAGCGAGGCGCGCCTGCTGTTTCGCGCTTCCTCCCTGGCCCTTGGCGAGCCGCCGGCCGCGGGCCAGCAGAGCCAAGACCGGCGGCTCCATCTGGAGGGCCAGGACTGGACGCTGCGCCTGAGCGCCGGGCCCGAGTTTGCCGAGCGCTTCGGGGCCGGCGAGTTGCGCGCCGTGCCCTGGGTAGGCGGGCTCTTGAGCGTGTTGCTGAGCCTGCTGGCCTGGCTGCTGCTGACCTCGCGCGACCGCGCCCAACAGCTGGCCGAGCGCATGACGCTTGCCGTGCGCGAGAGCGAGCGGCGCTGGGCGTTTGCCCTGGAGGGTGCGGGCGATGGCGTCTGGGAATGGGATTTGAGCAGCGGCAATATCCATTGCTCGCTGCGCTGGAAAACCATCATGGGGCTGGACCCCGCCTTGGCCGATCCGAACCTGAGCCTGCTCTGCGCCCGGGTCCATCCGCAAGACCTGGCGCGGGTGAAGTCCGAGTTCCAGCAATGTCTGGACGGCCAGGCCAGCACCCTGGTCAGCGAATACCGGGTGGCCGGCCCGCAGGGGCAGTGGAACTGGGTGCTCTCGCGCGGCATGGTGGCGGAGCGGGATGATCAGCAGGCGCCGCTGCGCGTGATTGGCACCTTGTCGGACATCAACACCCGCCGTCAGTCCGAGGAACGGGTGCGCTTCATGGCCTTGCACGATCCGCTCACCGAGCTGGCCAACCGCGCACATTTCGACGAGCGCTTCCACTTCGCCCTGGCCAATGCCCGGCGCTACAACGAGAGCCTGGGCCTGATCCTGCTGGACCTGGACCGCTTCAAGCCCATCAACGACCAGCATGGCCACGCGGTGGGGGATCTGCTCTTGCAGACGGTGGCCAAGCGCATCCGCGGCTCGGTGCGCGAGACCGACACCGTGGGCCGCATCGGCGGTGACGAGTTCGTCGTCCTGCTGACCGGGCCGGTGACGCCGGAGACCGCCCAGCTGGTGCTGGAGAAGATCTTCAACCAGGTGGCCCTGCCCATGGAGCTGAACGGGGTCAAGCTGGAGATCACCTGCTCGCTGGGCCTGGCCCTCTACCCGCAGGACGGGGTGGACGAGCTGAGCCTGGCCAAATACGCCGACGATGCGATGTACCGCAACAAGCGCGCGGGCCGCCGCCTGATGTCGGCCCAGCCGACGTTGCAGGGCAGCGCCGGCGGCATGGGCTCACAGGCCGCGGACTGACTCCATCGCGTCCTCGATGCGCTCCACCGCGTGGACGGTCAGCCCCTCGATGGGTTTTTTGGGCGCGTTCGCCTTGGGCACGACGGCCACGCTGAAACCCAGCTTGGCGGCCTCCTTCAGCCGCTCCTGGCCGCGCGGCGCCGGCCGCACCTCGCCCGCCAGGCCCACCTCGCCAAAGGCGATGAAGCCGCGCGGCAGCGGCTTGCCGCGCAGCGAACTCTGGATCGCCAGCAGCACGGCCAAGTCGGCCGCCGGCTCGCTGATGCGCACGCCGCCCACGGCGTTGATGAACACATCCTGATCCATGGTGGCCACGCCGGCATGGCGGTGCAGCACGGCTAACAACATGGCCAGACGGTCTTTCTCCAAGCCCACCGAGAGCCGGCGTGGATTGGGCCCGCCGGCATCGACCAGGGCCTGCAGCTCCACCAGCAGGGGCCGCGTGCCCTCCAGCGTCACCAGCACGCAGCTGCCCGGCACCGGCTCGCCGTGGGTGGAGAGGAAAATGGCGCTGGGGTTGGCCACGCCCTTCAGCCCCTTCTCCGTCATCGCGAAGACGCCGATCTCGTTGACGGCGCCAAAGCGGTTCTTGATCGCGCGCACCAGGCGGAAGCTGCTGTGGGTATCACCCTCGAAGTAGAGCACCGTGTCGACGATGTGCTCCAGCACTCGCGGCCCGGCCAGCGCGCCCTCCTTGGTGACATGGCCCACCAGCACCATGGCGCAGCCCGTGGCCTTGGCCGTACGCGTTAAATGAGCGGCACATTCGCGCACCTGGGCCACCGAGCCGGGGGCCGAAGACAGGTGCTCGGAGTAGACCGTCTGGATGGAGTCGATGACGCAGAAAGCGGGCCGCTCGGCCTCCAGCGTGGCGAGGATTTTCTCCAGGCTGATCTCGGCCAGCACCCGCACCTTGGCTCCCGCCAGGCCCAGGCGGCGCGAGCGCATGGCGATCTGCGCGCCCGACTCCTCGCCGCTGACGTAAAGCACCGGCATCTGGGCCGACAGATGGTCGATCGCCTGCAGCAGCAGGGTGGACTTGCCTATGCCCGGGTCGCCGCCTATCAGCACCACGCCGCCGGCCACGATGCCGCCGCCCAGCACCCGGTCCAACTCCTCCTGGCCGGTGGGCGTGCGCTCGAAATCGGTGGCCTCGATCTCGGACAAGGTGGCCACCGGCTGGCTCTTGGCCAGGGCCTGGTAGCGGTTCTTGCCGCCCCCGCCGGCCTCGGCCACGCCCTCTACCAAGGTGTTCCAAGCCCCGCAGCTGGGGCACCGCCCAAGCCATTTGGCACTGGTGCCGCCGCATTCGGAACAGGTGTAGATGGATTTGTCTTTGGTCGCCATGGGCGGATTGTCGCCGGGCGAGGCTGCTTGCCAGGTTTGGGGTATCTAAAAACAAACCTTGCAAATCTTCTGCTCGTTGGAATAATTGCAAGGATGTACCCTCGTCGCCAACTGCCTTTTCTGCAACAGCTGCTGAGCGAATTCCCGGCCGTGGCCATTCTGGGCCCGCGCCAGGTGGGCAAGACCACGCTGGCCCTGGCGCTGACGAAGCAACTGCCCACCATGCAGTACCTGGACCTGGAGTCGCCTGCCGATGCCGCCAAGCTGGCCGACCCGGCCGCCTACTTCGCCGCCCATGCCGAGCGTTTGCTGGTCATCGACGAGGTGCAGCGCGCACCTCAGCTCTTCGCCACCCTGCGTGGCGTCATCGATCAGCGCCGCCGCGCCGGGCAACGCAGCGGCCAGTTTTTGTTGCTGGGCTCGGCCACAGGCGCCTTGCTGGCGCAGTCGGCCGAAAGCCTGGCCGGCCGTATTGCCTATCTGGAACTGCCGCCCCTGATCACCGTGGAAGTGCCCGCAGCCCAGTCTCTGGCGCTGTGGTTGCGCGGCGGCTTCCCCGAGTCCTTCATGGCGGCCAGCGACGCCGCCAGCCTGCGCTGGCGTCAGCAATTCATCGCCACCTATCTGGAGCGCGACATCCCACAGCTGGGCCCGCGCATTCCGGCCGAGACCCTGCGTCGGCTGTGGACCATGCTCGCGCATGAGCAGGGCCAGATGCTCAACGCCGCCAAGCTGGCGGCATCTCTGGCGGTCAGCGGTCAGACGGTGGCGCGCTATATCGACCTGCTCTGCGACCTCATGCTGGTGCGCCGGTTGCGGCCTTGGGCGGCCAACGAAGGCAAGCGCCTGGTGCGCACGCCCAAGGTCTATGTGCGCGACAGCGGCCTCGCCCATGCCTTGCTGGGTCTGGGCGACCTTGACGCGCTGCTGGGCCACCCGGTCGTGGGCGGCAGTTGGGAGGGCTGGGTGATCGAGAACCTGCTGGCCGTGGCCCCGCCCGCCACGCAAGCGTTTTTCTACCGCAGCTCGGCCGGGGCCGAGATCGATCTGCTGCTGGAACTGCCCCAGGGCCAGCGCTGGGCGATCGAGATCAAGCGCAGCAGCGCGCCCACGGTCAGCCGTGGCTTCCACCTGGCCGCCGCCGATCTCGAAGCCACGGCGCGCTATGTCGTACACGCTGGCGCTGACAGTTATCCATTGCCTCATGGAGTATTGGCCGTCACCTTGGCGGATTTGCAGCGGGCGCTGATCGAGCTGCCCGCGACGTGATAAAACCTGCCCCTCATTGCATGGAGTAGGGCGGCATGGACTTCTCGGTTTGGTTGGGCTTTTTCGCGGCGTCCTGGGCGATCAGCCTGTCACCCGGGGCCGGCGCCATCGCCGCCATGAGTTCGGGCCTGAACCATGGCTTCAGGCGCGGCTACTTCACTACCCTGGGCCTGGTGCTGGGCATACTGACGCAGATCCTGCTGGTGGGCGTGGGCCTGGGTGCGCTGATCGCGGCCTCCAGCCTGGGCTTCGCCATCGTCAAATGGGCCGGCGTGGCCTATCTGATCTGGATGGGGGTGCAACAGTGGCGCGCCCCCGCCAAACCCCTGGTGGCCGAGCAGGACGAGGGCCCGCAGGTGACGCGCCGCCAGCTGGTGCTGCGCGGCTGGATGCTGAACGCCGTCAACCCCAAGGGCACGGTCTTTCTGCTGGCGGTGATGCCGCAGTTCCTCAACCTCAAGCACGCGCTGCTGCCCCAGTACCTGACGATTTCCGCCACCCTGGTGTTCACCGATCTGGTGGTGATGGCCGGCTACACAGCCCTGGCCGCCAAGGTGCTGAAGGCCTTGCGCTCACCGCAGCAGATCAAGCTGATGAACCGCACGTTTGGCGGCCTCTTCATCGGGGCGGGCCTGCTGCTATCGGCCTTCAAGCGCCAGGCCTGACCTTTCTTTTCATGCCGCCCCTGCCGATCGGAGCATCGTGCGGGCGGCTTGTTTTGCCCCTTGTTTCATGAAGTCTGCAATCTCCGACCGTTGGCTGTTCTGGGGCCCCACCCTGGTGTGGGCCAGCACCTGGCATGTGATTCTTTATCAGCTGGCCGCCCCGGTGCCGGTGCTCAATTCGGTGGCCTGGCGCTTTGCTCTGGCCGCCGTGCTGCTGGCGGGCCTGGCTTTGTGGCGGGGCGAGAGCCTGCGCCTGCCCTGGCGCGCCCACGGCCTGATGCTGGCCACCGGCATCGTGCAGTACGGCGGCAATTATTGGTCGGTCTATGAGGCCGAGCGTCACATCCCCAGCGGCCTGGTGGCGGTGTTGTTCTGCCTGATGGTGTTTGGCAATGCCTTGTCGGGCCGGCTCTTTTTTGGCCAGCAGGTGACGCGGCGCTTCTTGTTGGCGGCCAGTGGCGGGGTGGCCGGGGTGGTGATGATTTTCTGGCCCGAGATCGCCTCGACCGGCGCCCGCCCCAGCGCGGCCCTGGGTCTGGGCCTGGGCCTGCTGGCCGTGCTGGCGGCCTGCACCGGCAATGTGCTGACGCTGACCCTGACTCGCCGCGGCCTGCCCCTGCTGCCCATCCTGGCCTGGAGCATGGGCTATGGCGCGCTCTTCCTGATCGTGCTGGCCCTGGGCAGCGGCGTGGGCCTGCGGTTTGACTGGCGGCCGTCCTATCTGCTGTCCCTGCTCTATCTCTCGGTATTCGGCTCGGTGATCGCCTTTGTGCTGTATTTCAAGCTGGCCCAGCGCCAGGGGCCGGCGCGGGCCGCGCTGACCGGCGTCATCATTCCCGTCATCGCCCTGATGATCTCGGCCGCCCTGGAAGGCTGGCAGCTCAGCCTGCAGGCGCTGCTGGGCATGGGCTTGTGCCTGGGCAGTATTTTTGTGGCGACCCGCAGGCCTGCGGCGGTGTAAGGAATCCAGGCCTGGGGCGACCAAGCTGCATGCCCTATTGCTCAGACCTCACCACGCCCGCCGTCCGCCCTGCCACCCGCTGTTTTTTCCGTCCGCCGGTCCCGGTTCTTGCCGGGGAGGACGCTTGGCCCCCCGGCTTGGCCGAAGGGCTGGGGCCCGCGCAGCGCCAGGACCTGGCCGATCTGCTGCCCTTTCTGGCCTGCGGTGAGGAGTCGGCCGCCCATGTCTTTGGCGGCAGCCTGCTGGCGGCGCTGCCGGCCGCGATGGGGCCTACCCTGCAAGGCATTGCCGCCGACGAGCGGCGCCACGCCGCCTTGCTGGAGCATCTGCAGCGGCTACTGCCCAGGCCGCGTGAGCGCATCGGCAGCGGCCAGCTGGCTTTCTTTTTCAAACGCCTGCAGACGCCCCGGGCCGAGGAGCATCTGGCGCGGGTGGCGGCCCTGGACCTGGCGGTTTGCCGCCTGCTGCAGCCGCTGTTACGCCGGGGTGCGGGCCTGGCGGCCGCGCCTCTGCTGCACCAGGCCTTGTGCCGGCTGCGGCGCGACGAGGCCAGGCATGTGCGCCTGGCCCGCGGCCTGGCCTTTCAACTGGGCTGCAGCCCGCAGCGCCAGGCCGAGCTGAATCAGCAGCTGGGCGCCCGCCTGGACGCCTTGTTGGCGCCGGTGCGTCCCAGCCTGCAGGCCTTGGCCCAGGTTCGCGAGGCATGAGGCCCGGGCGCGTGCGTCTGGCCCGGGGGCGGCGGCGCCTGCTGGGCTGGGGCTCGGCCTACCCCGGCCCGGCCATCGCCACCGAGGATCTGTGCCGAATCGTGGCGCAGCGCTTCGGCCAGCGCCAAGACCGGCTGGCCCGTGTGCTGGCCGGGCGCTTGGGCGTGCAAAGCCGCCATCTCTGCCGCGACTTCGCCCAGGCCCTGGAGGCGCCGCGGCCCGGCGACCGCAATCCCGAGCTGGCCGCCCGCGCGCTGCAGGCGGCCCAGCGGCGGGCCGGCTTGGGCGCCGATGCGCTGGGCTATCTGATCAGCCACAGCTGCACGCCGGCCCTGCTCTTGCCGGGCGGCTCGGCCGAGATCGCCCGTCTCGTCGGCCACCAGGGCGCGCATCTGGAGTTACGCCAGGCCTGCACGGGCTTTGCCAATGCCTTGCAGCTGGCTTTTGCGCTGACGGCCGAGCCCGGCAGCGCGCCGGTGGGCATCGTCGGCGTGGAGACGGGTTCGGTGTTTTTTGATCCCTACAGCCTGCAGGACCAGCCCGAGCAATGGGTCAATTTTTTGCAGATGGGCGACGGGGCGGCCGCCGTCATCATCGGCCCGGATGAAGCCGAGGGCGGGGCCGGTCCCTGGCTGCAAGCGGTCTTCTTCGGCCAATGCCAGCAGGCGCCGGCGCCCGGCCTGCGCCTGCGCATGGGTGGCTCGGACTGCCCCATGCTGCGCAGCGGCGCGCTGCAGTTCGAGCACGACTACGCGGCCGTGGCCTTGCACGGCCTGTACCTGCTGGAGCAGGGTCGGGCGGCGCTGGCGCAGGCGGGCTGGGCGCTGGAGCGGGCGGCCTGGCTGGTGCCGCACCAGGCCGGCGGGGCCGTCGGGCCCTGGCTGGCGCGGCAATGGGCGCTGCCCCCGGAGCGGGTCTGCGGCCATGGGGCCCAGGTGGGCAATCTGGGCAGCGCCAGCATCTGGGCCGCGCTGGATCATCTGATGAGCGACCCGGCCCCGCCGGGGCCCCTGCTTTTTCTGGGCGCCGAGGCCACCCAGTACAGCTACGGAGGCTTTGCGCTTGAGCGCGCCTGAGGCCTGCGTGTGGCTGCGCGAGCTGGCTTGCCGCAGCGGGGCGGGCCGCCAGCTTCTGCAGGGCCTGAGCCTGAGCCTGTGGCCCGGCCAGGTCTATCTGCTGTATGGCGCCAACGGGGCGGGCAAGTCCAGCCTGCTCAAGCTGCTGGCCGGCTTGCTGGAGGGCCAGGCCGGCCTGCGCATGCAGGGTGAGGGCGAGGTGCTGGGTCTGCCGCTATGGGGCCGGCGCGCGGCGCAGCGGGCCCAGCTGGGCTATATGCCTCAGCAAGGCGGCTTGTACGAGGAGCTGAGCGTGGCCGAGAACCTGCACTTCCGCGCCGAGGTGCTGGACCTGCCCGCTACAAGCGCCCTGCAGCAGGCGCAGGCCCATGGCCTGCAGTCGGTGTGGGGGCAGCGGGTCGGCCAGCTATCGGGCGGTTGGCGGCAACGCGTGGCTTTTGCGGCCAGCTTGCTGGCCACACCCCGGCTGCTGTTGCTGGACGAGCCCACGGCCGGCGTGGACCTGGAGGCCAAGGCGCAAATCTGGGCCCGCGTCCAGGCCTTGCGGGCTGCGGGTGTGTGCGTGCTGGTCAGCAGCCATGACAGCGAGGACGCCTTGCAATGCCAGCAGCTGCTGGCCCTGGCCCAGGGGCGGCTGTGCTTCCAGGGCCCGGTGCAGGCGCTGGTGGCCGAATATGGCAGCTTGGGCACCGGCCTGCGGGCCTTGTTGCGTGCGGGCGTGCAAGCGCCATGATGGGGTCTTCGTGCACCGTCGAGATGCGGCGTCACTGGCGCCGCTTCGCGGCCGTGGCGCGCAAGGAGTGGCAGCAGCTGCGCCGTGACCGCCTGACCCTGGGCCTGCTGCTGGGTGTGCCGCTGGCGCAGATCCTGTTGTTCGGTTTTGCCATCACGCTCAGCCCCAGGCACTTGCCGGCTGCCTGGGTGGCCTTGCCCCAGCCGGCGGTGCCGGGGGACGCGGCGCTGGATCAGCAAATCAACCAGGCCTTGCTGGGTCGGCTGCGCCAGGGCGATGTCTTGCAGATCGCCGACGCGCCCATGGACGCCACGCTGGCCCGCGCCAAGCTGCAGCGCGGCGAGCTGCGCCTGCTGCTGGCCTGGCCGGCCCGGCCTTCGCCCTATCTGCTGCAAGGCCAGGCCTTGCCGCTGCGCCTGGAGGCCGATCTCTCCGATCCCCACGCCCAGGCCCTGGTGGCCCAGTTGGGTGATGGCCTGGCCCACCGCCTGGCGCAGAGATTGGCCCAGGCCCAGGCCGAACCCC
Organism: Roseateles oligotrophus; assembly: GCF_014204525.1. Classification (GTDB taxonomy): domain Bacteria; phylum Pseudomonadota; class Gammaproteobacteria; order Burkholderiales; family Burkholderiaceae_C; genus Paucibacter_A; species Paucibacter_A oligotrophus_A. Next base: position 395,016 of record NZ_JACHLP010000003.1, on the reverse strand, counting down.
TGCCGCTGCGGCTGGGCGGCCCATTGGATCTGGCCCTGGAGTTGCAGGGCCGCTACCCACTGCCTGGCACGGCAGGGGCTTATCTGGTGCCCGCGCTCAGCGGCGTCATCCTGACGCTGACGCTGACCCTGATGGCCGCGCTCTGCGTGGTGCGCGAGCAGGAGCGCGGCACCTGGGACGCCTTGCGCAGCACGCCGCTGGCCGCCGGCCATATCGTGGCCGGCAAGCTGGCACCCTATGCCGGCCTGGGCCTGCTGCTGTATGCCTTGCTGCAAGGCCTGGGGGCCGCCTTGTTCGGCACGCCCTGGGCCAGCCCCTGGCTCTGGGGCCTGGCGCTGCTCTTCATGCTGGGCCAGCTGGGCCTGGGCCTGGCGCTGTCCTTGCTGGCGCGCAGCCAGCTGCAGGCCTTGCAGCTGGGGGTGTTTTTTTATCTACCCTCCATCCTGCTGTCGGGCTTTCTGTTTCCCTTCGAGAGCATGCCGGCCTGGGCACGGGCCCTGGGCGAGGCGCTGCCGCTGACGCATTTCCTGCGCGCATTGCGGGCCGAGCTGTTCCGCGGCGCCGATGCCGCGCAGTTGCTGAGTTTGGGCCTGCCCATCCTGCCCTTCACGGCCCTGGTGCTGGGGCTGGCCTGGCTGGGCTATCGGCGGCGGGTGTAAGGAAGGGCGGGGCTGCGGCGACCCATGGTTTTACTGTTGGGTTCTGTCATGCAAAAACGCTCGCTTCTCTCTGCCACCGTTCTCGCCGCCGGCCTGCTGGCCGCCTCCCTGGCCCAGGCCTTGAACGTCCAGCCCTATGACGCCGCCGCCGTGGCCAAGGCCCAGGCCGCCGGCCAGCCCCTGGCCCTGCAATTCCACGCCAGCTGGTGCCCGACTTGCCGGGCCCAGGCCAAGACCCTGGAGGCCTTGAAGGCCGAACCGCATCTGGACCTGACCGTCTGGGTGGTGGATTACGACAAGGAGAGCGAGCTGAAGAAGCAGCTCAAGGTGCGCAGCCAGTCCACCTTCATCGTCTACCGCGGTAGCAAGGAGACGGCGCGCCAGATCGGCAGCTCGGCGCCGGACGATATCCGTGCCACGCTGCGCAGCGCGTTCTGAGCCATGGCGGCCTGGTCTGAACTGGGCTTGAGCGTGCTGGCCGGCGGCCTGACCACGCTCTCGCCCTGTGTTTTCCCCATCCTGCCCCTGGTGCTGGGCTCGGCCCTGCAGCGCAACCGTGCGGCGCCCCTGGTGATGGGGCTGGGCATGGTGCTGTCCTTCGCGCTGATGGGCTTGCTGCTGGGTGTGGCCGGTGATGCCCTGGGCCTGGACCCGGGCCGGGTGCGCATGGCCTCGGCCTGGCTGTTCGTGGCCTTCGGCCTGGTGCTGTGGGTGCCGGCCCTGAATGCCCGCTTCAGCCGTCTGACCTCACCCTTGGCCAGCCTGGCCGACGCCCTGGGCCAGGGCGTGGACGGCGGCAGCCTGCGCGGCGCCCTGCTGACCGGCGCCTTGCTGGGCCTGGTCTGGAGCCCCTGCTCGGGCCCGCTGCTGGGCTCGGCCCTGAGCCTGGTGGCCAGCGAGGGCGGGGCCGCGCGCGGCACCCTGATCCTCGGGCTGTTCGGCCTCGGCGCGGCCCTGCCCCTGGTGGCGGCGGCCTATGCCTCGCGCCAGGGCTTTGCGCGGGTCCGTCAATGGGTGCTCAGCCATGGCGAGCAGAGCAAGAAGCTGTTTGGCGCCTTGTTGCTGCTGCTGGGCCTGCTGATCCTGAGCGGCGCCGACAAATGGCTGGAGACCCAGGTCAACGAGCGCCTGCCCGAGGCCTGGCTGAGGCTGAGCACCTCGGTGTGACAGAGCCTCGGCAGCTGGCTGCGCCGGGCCTGCAAACACGCGCTGATCTGCAGTTAGCAATTTGCCCGGTCTGGGCGCTTGGAAGCTGGGCGTCTCCACGTATATTCGATGGGTCGCAGCCGTCCCAGCAAGCCTGCCATGGATCAGCAGACCGATTCACCCTGCCACGGGCATCAGGACCCGGCCGCCGTGCTGAAGGTGCCCAGCCGGCGGCGCTGGGGCTTTGTGCACGAGCTGCGCTTCGACACCGAGCAGGAGGAGATCTACCAGGGCCGCATGCGCGCCCAGCTGCGTCGCGCCAGCCTGCTGACCTCGGTCAGCGCCGCGCTGATCTGGCTGCTGTTTTCCGCCCTGGACCTGCCGCGCCTGAACCTGCTGGCGCTGTACCCGCGCTGGCCCCGGGAGGTCTGGCTGGTGCTGATCATGCGGGGCCTGGTGATGGCCGTGTTGCTGCTGGCGATTGCCGTGGCCTACTTTGCGGGGCTGGAACGCTTTCGCAAGCCCCCGACCATCATGGCCGTGCTGTATGCGCTGAGCCTGGGCACCAGCGTGGTCCTGATCTGCTACCAGATCCTGGGGGCCTCGTTGGAGCGCAGCGCCCTGTTGCTGGTGATCATCGGCATCTTCATGCCGCTGGGCCTGAGCCTCTTGCAAAGCCTGGGCCTGGCCCTGGCCTGCACGCTGACCCTGGCGGGCTTGAGCGTGCTGATGCTGGAGGGCGAGGCCCGTGCCGTCGAGTTGCATCTGGTGGTGGTGATGGGGGCCACCATCGTGCTGGCCGCCACCGGCGCCTATCTGCGCGAGCATGCCCAGCGCCAGCAATTCATGCTGCGCCGCGAGCTGGAATGGCTGGCCAACCGCGACCCGCTGACCGGCATCTACAACCGCCGCATGTTCAAGCATCAGCTGGATGCCTTGATCGCCCTGGCTCAGCGCGAGCGCCAGCCCCTGGCCCTGCTGCTGATCGATGTCGACCACTTCAAGCTCTACAACGATTACTACGGCCACCAGATGGGCGACGAGGCCTTGCGCACCCTGGCCCAGCTGCTGCACCAACTGGCCCGCCGGCCGCTGGACATGGCGGCCCGGGTGGGGGGCGAGGAGATGGCCCTGATCTTCTACGGCAGCCCGGCGGCCGGCGTGCAGGAGCTGGGGCAGGAATTGATCGAGGAGCTGCGGCGCCTGGCGATTCCCCACGCCGGCTCGGGCACGGCCCCCCATATGACCGTCAGCGTGGGCTGTGCCATGTGGGAGCCCGGTTATGACAGCGACTCGCTCTACCAGCGGGCGGATGTGCTGCTCTACCAGGCCAAGCATGGCGGGCGCAACCGCATCGTGTGTTCCAGCCCGCTGACCTAGGGCCTAGGCCCTGGGCCGCCGCTGAGCGCCGGTCCTCAGGGCTTGCTGCCGCCCTGCTGATGACCATTCCAGCCCAGGCGTGGTGTGGCGCTTTCCTCCGGCAGCACCAGCCACAGCAGCAGGTAGGCGATCAAGCCCGTGCCGCTGCAGAACAAAAGGCCCAGAAAGATCAGGCGCCAGATCCAGGAGGCCAGGCCGCTGATCTGGGCCAGGCCGCCGCAGACCCCGCCCAGCCAGCGATCGTCCCGGCTGCGCCGCAGGGCGTTGAGTGCAGCACTCAGATCGCCGGCGGCCTTTGGCTGGCGAGGGCTCTGCGGCATGCCGTCCAGCAGCCTGGCCTTGGCGCGGGCGAATTCTTCGTCGCTGAGCAGACCGCGCTGGTGCAGATCGGCCAGGTTTTCAAAATCGTTGCTGAAGGACATGAGGGGCTCCTTGGTTTGACCTTGAGCGCAGTCTGCCCGCGCGCCGGCCTTGATGCCGCCGCTTTGCGATGGGCTGCAGCCGGCGGCGCATCAAACGTCATGCCTGGCGCATGGGCGCTTCTTCAGTCGATCACCTTGCCCCGCCCCGCCTTGATGCCGCTGCGCAAGGCCTTGCCTTGCAGGCGGCGCTGCTGGGAGCCGTAAGTGGGCTTGGTGGCGCGGCGGGTCTTGGGGATATGGGCGGCGGCCTCGGCCAGCTCGATCAGGCGGGCCACGGCGTCCAGGCGGTTCTGCTCCTGGCTGCGCGACTCTTGCGCCTTGATGACGATGACGCCGTCTTGCGTGATGCGCTGGTCGGCCAGCTGCAGCAGCCTGGCCTTGACCGGGGCGGGCAGGCTGGAGCGGCGGATGTCAAAGCGCAGATGGACGGCGCTGCTGACCTTGTTGACGTTCTGTCCGCCGGGGCCGCTGGCGCGGATGAAGCTGAACTCCAGCTCCCAGGCCGCCGGCGTCCAGTTCAGCATGGCCGGCCCGTATCAATCGGCGTGCTGCACCGTCACCGGCACACGCGGCGCCAGCGCGCACATCAGCTCGTAGCCAATCGTCTTGCCGGCCAGCGCGACCTCGTCGATGGACAGCAGCGCGCCCTTGGGGCCCTGGCCCCACAGCGTGACCTCGCTGCCAAAGCCGGTTTGCGGCAGCCCGCTCAGGTCCACGGCCAGCATGTCCATGGAGACCCGGCCCACGGTGCCGCTGCGTTTGCCGTCCACCAGCACCGGCGTGCCGCTGGGGCAGTGGCGGGGGTAGCCGTCGGCATAGCCGCAGGCCACCACGCCGATGCGCATGGGCCGCTCGGCCGTGAAGCTGCTGCCATAACCGACGGTGTCACCGGGCTGCAGATGCTGGACGGCGATGATTTTGGAGCGCAGCGTCATGGCCGGGCGCAGATCCCAGAAGGCCTGGTCGTGCTCGGGGAAGTCGGGCACGCCGCCATAAGTCATGATGCCGGCGCGCACCCAGTCGCTGCGCACCCGGCTGTTGTGGCGCAGCGTGGCGGCGCTATTGCTGAGCGAGCGCTCGCCCGGCAGATCGGCCGCCACTTTCTCGAACACGCTCAGCTGCTCGGCGATGCCGCACTGGCCCAGGCGCTGGGCATCGGCATCGGAGAAATGCGTCATCAGCGAAATCTCGTCCACCTGAGGCAGGGCGTTCAGCCGGGTCCAGGCGGCGCGGAAGGCCTGGGGGCCAAAGCCCAGGCGGTTCATGCCGCTATTGAGCTTGAGGAAGACGCGGTGCGGCTCGTGCGTCTTGTGCATGGCCAGCCAGTCGATCTGCTGCTCGCAATGCACGGTGTGCCAGAGCTTGAGGCGGGAGCACAGCTCCAGGTCACGCGGCTCGAAGCAGCCTTCCAGCAGCAGGATGGGGCCGCGCCAGCCCAGCTCGCGCAGCAGCTTGGCCTCGGCAAAGTCCAGCAGGGCGATGCCGTCGGCGCTGCGCACGGCTTCAAAGGTATTGGCGATGCCATGGCCGTAGGCATTGGCCTTGACCACGGCCCAGACCTTGGAGTCGGGCGCCAAGTGGCGGGCGCGGGCCAGATTGTGGGCGATGGCGGGGACGTGGATGAGGGCTTCAATAGGACGCGGCATGGTTCGAATTGTGGCATCGCCTGCCCTTGCCGCGGCCCGCGTGGCCTGGGCCGCCGGGGCCTGCGTGCTATAAACCCGCAGCATTCCTCAGGATGCAGGTGCCCGCACGCCCCCCGCAGCGCCCGCATGCCTCCTTCCCCGCAGTTTTGATTGGGCACATGAAAAAAGGCTTTTCCACCATCATGTCAGCGCAGTTTTTCAGCTCGCTGGCTGATCAGGCTTTATTGGTCGGGGCGATTGAACTGCTCAAGACCAATGGTTCCCCGGCCTGGCAGATCCCGGCCTTGGGCCCGATGTTCGCGCTGTTTTATGTGCTCCTGGCCCCTTTTGTCGGCGCGTTTGCCGATGCGGTGCCCAAGGGCAAGGTCATGTTCTATGCCAATCTGATCAAGATCATCGGCTGCCTGATGATGTTGTTCGGCGCCCATCCGCTGCTGGCCTATGCCATCGTCGGCCTCGGTGCGGCGGCGTACTCGCCGGCCAAATACGGTATCCTGACCGAGCTGCTGCCGCCCTCGCAACTGGTCAAGGCCAATGGCTGGATCGAGGGCCTGACGATTGCCTCCATCATCCTGGGCATCTTGCTGGGCGGGCAGTTGGTGGGCCCGCATCTGGCGCCGGCCCTGCTGTCTTTCGACATGCCTTTTATCGACACCGGCGTCGACACCCCGCCCGAGGCGGCCATCGCCAGCATGGTCTTGCTATACCTGATCGCCGCCGGCTTCAATCTCTACATCCCCCGCACCCAGACGGCCTTGCAGCCCCTGGCTCACAGCCCGCTGGCCCTGGTGCGCGACTTCGCCGCCTGCAACTCGCGCCTGTGGCAGGACAAGCTGGGCCAGATCTCGCTGGCCACCACCACCTTGTTCTGGGGTGCTTCGGGCAATTTCCGCATCATCGTGTTCGCCTGGGCCGCGGCGGCCTTGAGCTACAACACCACCCAGGCTTCGAATCTGGCCGGTGTCGTGGCCGTGGGCACGGCGGTCGGCGCGGTGGCGGCCTCGGTCTATATGCGGCTGGATCGCGCCACCCGGGTGATCCCGCTGGGCATCTTGATGGGCGGGCTCATCATCGGCCTGAACATGATCACCAATCTGTGGGCGGCCGTCCCCTTCCTGATCTTGCTGGGCGTGATCGGTGGCTTCCTGGTCGTGCCCATGAATGCGCTGCTGCAGCATCGTGGCCACAATCTGATGGGGGCCGGCCGTTCCATCGCGGTGCAGAACTTCAACGAGCAGGCCTGCATCCTGGCCCTGGGCGCGCTCTACACCGGCATGACCCGGCTGGGCCTGTCGGCCTTCAGCGCCATCGCCATCTTTGGCGGCCTGGTGGCGGTGACCATGTGGATCGTGCGCCGCTGGCATCAGAGCAACTGCGTCAATCACCGCGATGAGGTCGAGCGCCTTCTGACGCTGGCGCGCAGCGACGAGGTTCACTGAAACCGAGTTGAGCAGGCAGCGCTTACCATGCCCTCCGGAGAACAGCGGCAGCGAGGAGAGGCATGGATTTGCGCTTGGCTTTGTATCAATGGGTGGGCCTGCATGGCCTGAACGCGGCGCAGCAGGCACGGCTGGAAGAGCTGGCCGGCCTGGGCGCCGAGCCGCCCGCGCTGGCGCGCCGCATGCGCCAAGGCCTGGCGGTGCTGGCCGCGGGCCTGGGGGGCTTTGGCCTCATCCTCTGGCTGGCCGCCAACTGGGGAAGCCTGGGCCGCTTTGGCCGCTTCGGCCTGCTGGAGGCCTTGCTGCTGTTACTGGGTATCGCTGCTTGCAGCCTGGGCAGGCGGCGGGCAGCGCTGGCGCCCGCCCTGGGCCTGATGGTCTTGCTGCTGCAGGGCGGCTTGTTCGCCTATTTCGGCCAGACCTACCAGACCGGCGCCGACCCCTGGCAGCTCTTCGCCCTCTGGGCCTTGCTGGCCCTGCCCCTGGCCCTGGGCCTGCGCAGCGATGTGCTGTGGACGCCCTGGGCCCTGGTGGCGATGACGGCCGTCTCGCTCTGGGCCGCCAACCGCCTGGGCCATGCCTGGCATTTTGCGCCCGGCGCCTGGCAGGTTTATCTGCTGAGCTGGGGCTTTTCCTTCGCCCTCTTGCTGGCCCTGGCCGCGCCGCTGCGGCCCTGGACCGGGGCGGGCGTTTGGTCCTGGCGCCTGGCCCTGAGCCTGGCCGTTTTCAACCTCGGTTTCACCGGCTTGCTGAGCTTGTTCTCGCAGCAGCTCAGCCCCATCTATCTGCTGGCCCTGGGCTTGCTGGGCCTGGGCGCCTGGCTGCTGAGCCGGCCGCACGGGTTCGAGGTTTACGGCCTCAGCCTGCTAACGCTGGCGCTCAATGTGCTGCTGGTCTGCGGCCTGGGCCGCCTGCTGCTGCAGGATAGGCATGGCGACCCGGTTGGCGAGTTCTTCATCCTGACCCTGGTGGCCGCCGGCCTGCTGGCCCTGTCGGTCAAATGGCTGCTGGGTTTGTCGCGGCGGCACGAGGCCCCGCTGGTTCAGGGGGTGGCGCAATGATCACTTCGAATAACCCCCAAATTCAGCAGCTCTGGGTCGCCGCCAGCGCCGAGGGCTTGCTGCCCGCCGACGCCCAGCCGCCCCAGCCCGTCGCCAGCCGGCCTTGGCCGGTGGTCTTGATGACGGGCCTGGGCGCCTGGATGGTGGCCTTGTGCCTGCTGGTCTTGCTGGGCCTGCTCTTGCACGAGCTGCTGCGGGGCGCGGGCGCCGTGCTGCTGGGGGCGCTGCTCCTGGGCGGGGCCACCCTGCTGCTGCGGGAGGATGCTGCCAAAACCGGCGCCGCTGCCGATAGCAGCGGCGCTCTCTTCGTCCAGCAACTGGCCCTGGCCGGCCTGCTGGCGGGTTTTTGCCTGCTGGCCTTTGGTTTTGCCGAGGGGCTCAAGCTCTCTTACAAGCTGTGGATGGGCCTGCTGCTGGCACTGGCCTTGTTCCTGCTGCGCCTGCTGCCCCAGGTCTGGTTGCGTGTCTTGCTGGGCGCGGGGGCGGCCTTGTTGTTTTTGTTGATGGTGCAGCCGGGGCATGAGCCCTTGGATGGCCTGGGCCATGGCGGCGGCCTGGCCTTGATCGCCAGCTTGCATCTGGGTGTGCTGGCCTGGTTACTGATGCTGCTGGTGCAGCAGCGGCTCTTGCGCGGCGGCCCCCTGGCCGGCCATGCGGCGGCGCTGGAGAGCCTGGCCCTCGGTTGGCTGCTGCTTTGCCTGGCAGGCCTGGCTCTCGGCTCGGGCACGGCGTTTTTGCTGGCGGGCAATCGGGGTGTGGGGGAGCTGGCTGAAATCCACAGCCTGTTCTACGGCCGACCCGCGGGCGGCGGTTTCCTGCAGTTCTGGCCCCTGCTCTCCAGCCTGCTGAGCCTGCTCAGCGCGGCCTGGCTGCTGCGGGCCTGGCCGCAGCTGCGCCGGGCCTGGTGGATGCTGGCCGCCCTGGGCCTGGCTGCCTTGGCCTATTTCAATCCCTGGCTGGGTGCGGCGCAGCTGGCGCTGGCCGTCTGCGCTGCCAGCGGGCGCTGGCGGCTGGCCGCGGCGGCCGGCCTGGCCTGCGTCTGGATGATCAGCGCTTTTTACTACCAGCTGAGCTGGCCCCTGGCCGACAAGGCCCTGGTGCTGGTGGCCGTGGGCGCCTTGCTGGCGGTGGTGGCCTGGTGGGCGCAGCGGGCCGAGGCCGCCGCCAGCCCCGCCGGGCCGGGCTTGGCCTTGGCCTTGGCCGCGTCGCCCTCGGCCAGGCGCGCCTGGCTGGGCGTCGGTGTGGGCGTGCTGCTGACCCTGGCCGTGGCCAACGGCGGCATCTGGCAGAAGGAGCGCCTGATCGCCCAGGGCCGGCCCATCCTCGTGCCGCTGGCGCCGGTGGACCCGCGCTCGCTGATGCAGGGCGACTTTATGGCCCTGAATCTGCAAGTGGGCCGAGCCGATCTTGCCGGCCGCAGCGAGGCCATGGTCGATCTATCGAGCGAGCAGCCGCGGCTGATCCTGCGTCTGGACGAGCGCGGCGTGGCCGTGGCCCAGCGGCCCGATGCAGGTGGCGCCCTGGCCGCCGACGAGCTGCGCCTGCAACTGGTGCTGAAAAACGGCCGCTGGATTCTGGTCACCGACGCCTTTTATTTCAAGGAAGGCGAGGCCGAGCGCTATGCCCAGGCCCGCTTCGGCGAGTTCCGAGTGGATGCCGATGGCCGGGCCTTGCTGGTGGGCCTGCGCGGGGCTGATCTGCAACCTCTGTGAGCCGCCGGCCTCAGCTGCGCCGCTTGCTGCTCGGCTCCACCGTCTTGACCCCGTTCAGCACCGCCTCCACATGCTCGGACCAGGCGCGGGCGATCTTGAAACAGCCGCTGTGGTTGAGGTGGATCTCGTTATGCCAGTCGCCGCTGCTGCCGCTGCTGCCGGGCGTGGCCGGGGCCAGGGGCACGGTGGTGGAGTCGAACACATGCAGGCCGGGGAACTGCTCCTTGTCGGCCGCCATGCTTTTGAGCAGCAGGGCCAGATGGAAGACCATCAGCCGGCTGACCGCCGCCCAGTCCGCCGCCGGCAAGGCATAGGCCTTCAGCGCCGGGTAGAGCCAGGGGCCGCTGAATTGATCAGCGCCCAGACCCACATCGTCGCTGCCGGCCGGCCGCGGCATGGGCACGGCATAGCAGTGCATAAAGACCGGCTTGCCCACCGAGGCGCCCTGGTCGCGCAGAGTTAGCAGGTGCCGCACATTGGTGCGCAGATACTCGCTGTACGTGGCCCAGCCGGGCTCGGAGAAATAGCGCGCCACGCCGGTCGAGGGGGCGCCCCATTCGGTCTGGTGGCGCAGCAGGCGCAGATGCAGGGGCACGCGCTGGCCGTCGGCCTGGTGGGCGGGGGTCTGGGCGGCCGAGATCAGGTCATTGCCGCCCATGGACAGCAGCACGCCGTCCCAGGCCGGCGCGTCCGGGCTGCTGAGCAGGCGCACGAAGTCGGGGGCCGACTCCAGATCGACCAAATGGCTCAGAGCGCCGCCCTTGCCGGCGCAGTTGACGGCGCAGCTGGGGTCTTTGTAGACCATTTCCTGCAGCAGATTGGCATGGGCCTTGATCTTGTCGTCGGCGGTGGAGAACCAGGAATCGCCCTGGGCCAGCAAGCGCCAGCGAAAGCGTGCCAGGTCGGGGGCGGGGTGGGATTGCAGGTCTCCCGGTGTAAAGCAAGCCAGATGATCCAAGTGAGGCTCTCCCTTGTATGTGCAGAGCGTTGCAAGAACAGATGACAGCAGATTCGACGTTAGCTCAGCGGCCCGCCTGGGCGCTAGTGCCAGGCCAAAGCCGCGTGCTATAAACCTCGGGCATTGTTGGCCGGCAGGCTTGCGTCTGCCAGCGTTTCGGGTGTTTTTTTGGCGCTTTTTGGGCGCCTAACCCGGCTTTGTTGCGGCCGACCAACCTCCGGTCGCTCCGCCTCCCGCTCTCGCATAACGCCGCCCTGGGCCGCGCTGTCTTGTAGCTCCCCCGTCGGGCTTTTTCAAGCCCATAAATGTCGTCCCTGCGAAATTTTTTGATGGCTGTTCTTGCCCTGATGTTCAACGCCCTGGTCTGGGGGCTCTCGTGGTGGCCGTTTCGGCAGTTTCAGGCGGCGGGCATGCATCCGCTGTGGACGACGGTGGCCTTGTACGTCCTGTCCTTGCTGGTGATCAGCATCGGCAAACGCCAGGCCTGGCGCGAGTTCCTGGCCACGCCGGCCCTGTGGCTGGTGATGGCCGCGGCCGGCCTGACCAATACCGCCTTCAACTGGGGTGTGGCCACGGGTGACGTCGTGCGCGTCGTGCTGCTGTTCTATCTGATGCCGCTGTGGGCCGTGCTGCTGGCCCGCCTGATCCTGGGCGAGCGCCTGAGCCGCCTGGCCTTGCTGCGCATGGCCCTGGCCCTGGGCGGCGCGGCCGTGGTGCTGGCCCCTGAGGGCGGCGGCTGGCCGCTGCCGGCCAGCCTGGCGGACTGGCTGGGCGTGTTCGGCGGCTTCACCTTCGCTTGCAACAATGTGATGCTGCGCCGCCAGGCCGGCAGCAGCGGCGAGGCGCGCGCCCTGGCCATGTTTGGCGGCGGTGTGGGCATCGCCGGGGTGGCGGCCACGCTGATGGCCGGCGGCGGCCTGATCGCCTGGCCGGCCCTGCCCAGCGCCGCCTGGTTGCTGCCGCTGGCCGGCATGGCCGTGTTGTTCTTCTTCTCCAATCTGTCCCTGCAATACGGGGCCAGCCGCCTGCCGGCCAATGTGACGGCCATCATCATGCTGACCGAGGTGCCGGTGGCTGCGCTGTCGGCCCTGTGGCTGGGCGGCGGCGGGCTGGATCTGCAGACCGGCCTGGGCGGCGCCTGCATCCTGGCCGCCGCCCTGCTGGCGGCGCTGGAGCGCAAGCAGCTCAAATGAGCCGGCCGCCCCGGCTACCATAGCCGCCTGTTGAACAAGGAGAGATGGCATGGCTCAGAGCGCATACGACTTCCAGGCGGTATCGATAGCGGGCAAGCCGGCCGATCTGGCCAGCCAGCGGGGCAAGGTCTTGCTGATCGTCAACACGGCCAGCGCCTGCGGCTTCACGCCCCAGCTCAAAGGTCTGGAGACCCTGTGGCAGGAGCTGCGCGAGCAGGGCCTGGTGATCGTCGGCTTCCCCAGCAACGAATTCGGCGGCCAGGACCCGGGCAGCAATGAGGAGATCGCGTCCTTTTGTGAGCTGAACTTCGGCGTCAGCTTTCCGATGATGGCCAAGGTCAAGGTCAACGGCGCCGACGCCCACCCGCTGTGGCAATGGCTGAAGGCGCAAAAGCCCGGCCTGCTGGGCAGCGAGTTCATCAAATGGAATTTCACCAAATTCCTGGTCGGCCGCGACGGCCAGGTGATCAAGCGTTACGCACCCAACGATGCGCCGGAGAAGATGCGCGCTGATATCGAGGCCGCGCTGAAGGCTTGATCGAATCCCAGCTTGCCGGCGGGGAGACCAGGGGCGCGCTGACTTGCGTCTTCAGCGCACGCCAGCTTGTGAGGACTTCTTGTCTCGGCGTTCGTCACGCGCCAGTTCCACCGCCTCAAGCTGCTGCTGGAGTTGCGGCGCCAGTTGTCTGAGCGGCATCCGTGTCGGTCGCGTCGAGAAGCTCGATTTGATGGGTCTTCAACAGCCTGCGGCCCACCTGGCTGTCGAAACGGCTCATCCAGAAGCCGAGTGCCTGGCCGCCCACCAAGACCATGTCCGTTCCCAGATGGGAGAGCAGCAGGTCCACCGACGCTGGATCCAGTGGCGCGTCCTCCGCAGCGAGCATGGGCTGGGTCGCCACGTTTCAGTACGGTGAGCCGATCAGCTTGAGATGGCGGGCCTTGCCGCCTGCGAACCAGCTGAGCTGATCTTGCCCTCTGCGGCTGCAGCCATATCGGCTTGTTGCCTGTGCCTCTTGAAGGCCCACAGATCCGCGTCACCGGCACCCTGGCGCGAGTCCCTCAGGAGCGAAGCAACTTGAGCCACCGTCAGCCCACAGCTTTCCAGCGCAGCGCCGAGCTTGGCCCAGTGTTCAATCTGCTGGGCCGTGGAACGAGACTGGACCGAGCCTTCGGCCCGCGCAGCCTCGAACAGACTTGCCTCAATACGGATGGAATTTGATGCCATGCGTGGCAAATTACCACGCTCTTTTGATGGCTTGGCGCTGTTAATTGTGGACCCAGCTCTTGGGCAGTTATGTCTACCGGCCGGGGCAAACGCCCCAGGTGCTGGGGCCGTTCGACGCCGCCGCGCATCACACCGGCTTGAGCCACAAACGCCCATAGCTGCGCCGCAGCTGGCCCTGCGCCTCCGCCTGGGCCAGCAGCTGGTTGACGGTCTGGCGGGACAGATTCGCCAGCGCCGCCAGCTCGGCCTGGGTGGCGCGCAAGCCCAGCCACTCGCCCGCGGCCTTGGCCGGCAGCGCACGCTGAGCCGCGAGCTGCTGCAAAGCCAGCCGAAAGCGCTCGGCCGCCGAGTGGTGCCGGGCCGCCTCCAGCAGCCTGAGATTGCCCTCAAAGCGCTGGGCGAAGTGGCGCATCAAGGCGCGGGCAAAGCCGGGCCACTCGTCCATCAGCAAGGCATAGGCCTCGGGGCCTATCAGCAGCACCCGGCTGGGCTGGCGGGCCAGGGCCTCATAAAGCTGAGCCCGCTCGGTGACAAAGGCGGCCAGGCCAAACAGCTGCAAGGGCTGCAGCAGCTCCAGCACCGAGACCGTGCCGTCCAGGCCGGTGAAGCGGGCCTCGACTTCGCCCTCCAGCACCGCGTAGAAGGCCCGCGTGGCCTGGCCCTGGCCGAACAGGCTGCGGCCGCGGTTCAGCCGGCGGCTGGGGATCAGGCGGCCGGCCTGGCGCAGCAAGGCCTCGGGCAGGGCCAGATCGGGGAAGTTGTGGGCCAGCACCTGGCGCAGGGGCTGCCAGTTCTCCTCGGTAGCGGCGCTTGTGAAATCGGCAGGCATTTGTCGGCTACTTTACATTTCAAACCAGGCGGGCCCACTAAGCTGAGGTGCATGGATGATCAAGATCAAAGCCAAGTCTGGGCCCAGCGCTTCCGCCACTTCGCGCAAGTGGACTGCCCGCAGGACCCGCTCTACGTGGCGATATGCCAGGCCATTGCCGCCGCGCCCGAGCTGCTGGCTTTGATGAGCCAGGCACCGCCGGAGCAGGCCAAGGTCAATCTGCTGCTGGCCGCCATCCACGAGCGCATCTTGACCGGGGTGCCGCATGGCTTGGCGGCCTACTTTCCCAGCGTCGGCGGGGCGCGCATGCCGGACGCGCAACTTGCCGGCCTGCTGCTGGACTTTGCTCGCGCCCAGCGCTCGGCCCTCGAAGCCCATCTGCGCCACAGCCGGACCCAGACGAATGAGATCGGCCGCTGCGCCGTGCTCTGGCCGGCCCTGCAGCACATTGCCAAACTGCGCGGCTGCACGGCGCTGAACCTGATCGACTTCGGCTGCAGCGCCGGCCTGAATCTGGGCGTCGAGCGCTATCGCTACCGCTACCCCCATTTCAGCCTGGGTGCAGCCGCCGGCCCCGGCGTGCCCGAGATCGAATGCGATTGGTTGGGCGATGCGCTCCCGCCGTCCGCGCATGTCTGGCGTTTGGAGCAGCGCCTGGGCCTGGATCTGGCGCCGGTGGATCTGCGCGACCCCGCCGCCCTGCGCTGGTTGCGGGCCTGCTTGTGGCCGTATGACCGCGAGCGAGCGCAGCGCCTGCAGCAGGCCGTGGACCTGGCCCGCGGCCAGGCGCCCGAGCTGCGGCAAAGCGATGATGCCCTGGGCCTGCTGGCCGAACGGCTGGCGCAGGACCCGGCCTGGGCGGCCAGCCAGCCGGTCTTGTTCAATAGCTGGGTGCTGTACTACTTCGAGCCCGCGGCCCTGGCTCAGCATCGCGCCCGCGTGGCCGAGTTGATGCGGCCTTATGGCCTGGTCTGGCTCAGCGCGGAGTCGCCCGCCCAAGCCCCGCCGGGCCTGCCCTTGCCGCCGCTGGCAGCAGGGCTGCGCGCCGATGCCGCCACCTTGTGGACCCTGCAGTGGTGTGAGGCTGGGCAGCTGCGCCAGCAAGCCCTGGCCTGGTCGCACCCGCATGGGCGCTGGCTGCAGTGGCTGGTCTGAGGCCGAGCCATCAGCCCACCCGGTAGGCGCTGCGCGGCCCTTCCACCCCGCAGAGGCTGAGGGCCGAGACGACCACAGCGTTCAGGCCCTCGGCCGGGATGAGGATGTCGGCCCCGCTCAGCAGGCTCCAGCGCTCGCCATGCCGGCACCAGACCAGATAGCGGCGCGCCTCCTGCTCGGGCACCGGCGCGGGCGTGAAGCCCAGGCGCCAGGCCAGGGGGCGGGCCGGGTCGGGCGGCGCGCCGGGCGAGGTGGCCGACATCAGCAAGGCCGGCGGCAGGGCGGGCGGGGGGGCGGCCTCCAGCCAGGGCGTGGCCGGCACCAGGGCGGGCTCGGTGTACACCGTCTTTTTCAGATGATCGGCCAGGCCGCGGCGGTTCTGGCGCAGCGCCACCATGCTGAAGTGGGCATGGCCGCTGGCCGGCGCCAGGCTGCGCTGCAGCTGGATCTGGCCGCTGATCTCCTCCACCGGCCAGCTGTCGGCCTTGTCGGTCACCTTGCTGGTGAACAGGCCGGGCCAGACATGGCGCTGCAGCGGGTTCTGGCCGCGCCAGTAGTTCAGCAGCACGCCAAAAGCCTGCGGGGTCTGGGCCATGGGCCAGTAGAGCTGGGGCACCAGATAGTCCAGCCAGCCTTGCTCCAGCCACAGCTCCACATCGGCGTAGAGCTTGTCGTACTGGCTGAAGCCGGCAATGCCGGCCGGCCGCAAGCTGGGCTTGGGCAGGCCGAAGGGGCTGATGCCGAAGCGCACCCAGGGCTTGCTGCTCTGGCGTATCGCGGTGTGGATGCGCTGCACCAGCTGGTCCACATTGCGGCGCCGCCAATCGGCCCGGGTCAGCGTGCCGCCGCCCTGTAGATAACGCTGCCAGCTGGGCTCGTCGGGGAAGTCGATCTCCTGCTTGGCGTTGCTGGGCTCGGTGACGGGGTAGGGGTAGAAGTAGTCGTCGATATGGATGCCGTCCACCGCATAACGCTGCAGCACATCGGTGATGACGGCCAGGGTGTGCTCGGCCGCGGCCGGCTCGCCCGGGTCTATCCAGAGCTGGTCGCCATAGCGCTTGACCCATTGCGGCTGGCTCTGGCTCAGATGGTTCACATGCGGCTCCGAGCGGGCGGTGGATTGGCGGGCGCGGAAGGGGTTGAACCAGGCATGCAGCTCCAGACCACGTGCATGGGCCTCGGCAATCCACAGCGCCAGCGGGTCGTAAAAAGGCAGGGGCGCTTGGCCTTGCGTGCCCGTGAGGTACTCGCTCCAGGGCTCCAGCTTCGAGTCGTAGAAGGCATCGGCGCTGCTGCGTATCTGCAGGATCACCGCATTCAGCTTGAGCGCCACGGCGGTGTCCAGCAGCGCCCGCATCTCGGCCTGCTGCTCGGCCGTGCTCAGGCCCTTGCGGCTGGGCCAATCGATATTCGCCACGGTGGCCACCCAGGCGGCGCGGAACTCGCGCGGCACCGGCGGCGTCTGGTCTGCCAACTCCGGCGCGGGCCGCAAGGCCGGCACGGCCGGGCCGAGCTGAAAAGGCGATCCGGCGCAGGCGGCCAGCGTGGCGGCGGCGGAGGAGGTCAGGAGGGTACGGCGGGTGAGCATGGGGGGATTAGAACCGGGATCGCGCTGGGCGCTCAAAGTGGAATTGCTTGACCTCAGATTTCTGGATGCGCAACTGTCATGGTTGACAGGATCGGTGCGTGCAATTCAAGCCTTATTGTGAGGGCAGATGTTTTCGGTCATCGATGTCAGTCGGCAATTGATTTGGGGTGAATTGCGCAAGCCTGATCCAAGTGAAATTCATCGTTTAGGACCGGATCATGGTAATTTAGTATTATTTAGGGGGCTCAGTGAATTTCAGTACTTTGATTAAAGGCGTGAGATTTTGTATGCCAGTACCAAAGCAATTCGGCCATTTTGGATGGTTGGCTTGCGGCATTCTGTCGGTTTTTCTGGCCTATCCCGAAGCTGTTTTGGCTGTCGATCCAGAGTTTATTCCGAAGCCAGGTAGCGAGTCACAAATACCAGTTCATTTTCCTAGGGAGGAGATCAAAGGCAAGAGTGTTGAGCCGTTTGACTGGAGACGGCATGCCGAAATATCTATGGAATTCATGAATCGGGAGTTGGATGCCCGACACAATGGCACTGGAATTGGTGAGCGTGCTTTCGGTGCTAGCCCAGGAGTTTTGGCGGCAAAGCCAAGCAATAATTCGGATGATTGTCCACGTAGCGGTAATCCAGTCGTGCTGTCGAGTGGTGAAAAATACTTAAGCCAACAAGATTTTTCCGCATCGGGCCTATATGGGCTTAGCTTGCAGCGAACCTACCGCAGTGTCAAAGGCTCAGGCTGGATGTTTGGGCCGCGTTGGCTTTCAGGGCTGGAAATTAGGCCTTTACGCATCACTAAGACTGGATGCACTATAGATCCGGACTGGGGTTGTATTCCCGTATCTGCAACGGTCGTAGATATTGACGGCGTAGAGCGTGTCTACCGCCTGAATGACAGTGCATTGCTTTGAGCGCACGCACGCAGAATGAAGCTTTTTTGCGCCGAGTAGATGCCGTTGCCAGAGGGGATGGTGATGAGCAGGTTGATGCAGATACTCGACTTGAAGACGGGGTTGATGATCGAGCCTTGGCGCGAAGCCCAACGACCTTTGTTTATAGCGACGACCGTCCGCAACCGCTAGGGAGTTTGACTCATCGATATCGGGGTAATTGGAATTTGCAGGAAAAGGGTCGAACTTATGTGTACTCAGATGCTGGCTATATTCAGCGGGTATACGATGAGCGAGGGGCATTGCTTCAGAGTTTTACCTATGATGCCGCTGTACCATATCGAGTGTTAAAGATCAGCACTACCACTGGGCAGTCGGTCAGTCTGACTTGGCAAGACGATCATGTCACTCAAATCGTTGATTCATTCAGTGGGATTTGGCGCTATGAATATAAACCCAACGGTATGCTGTGGAAGGTATGGGCGCCTAGTGTTGGGGGAGCTGCATCTGATGTGCGTGAGTATTTCTACGAAAGCTCAGTTGACGCGCAACTGTTGACAGGTGTTTCGTTCAATGGCAGGCGCTACAGTAGCTATGACTACTATTCGGATCGGCGGGTCAAGGAAAGCTCCTTGGCAGGCGGAGAAGTACGCGATAGATTCAGCTATGCCAGCAACCAAACAACCGTGCTTGATGCACAAGGGCAAACGACCACGTATGCTTTTGCAAGTGTTGCTGGAAATACCAAGCTTATTGGCACTTCTAGGGCGGCTACGGCCAGTTGTGGCGCAGCCGCTGCTCAGATAGGTTATGACGGTAATGGTTATCCTGAGTACGAAATTGATTGGAAAGGGAATCGTACGAACTATCGCTTCGACGGGAGTGGTCGATTGATTGAGCAGACTACCGCTGCCGGAACCAATTTGGCGGTTACGCAAATCAATAGTTGGGTCGCATCTAAGCTCACCAGCACCCGTTTCTTGGATGCTCAAGGGACAGAAGTTTCGCGAATTGAGTTGACCCCACGTGCTGGTAGCACCGACTTTGACCGTTTGACTGAGCGTACCGAGATTGATGCAGTAAGCGGGCAACTCAGACGTACTCATTTCGACTACAGCTACCATCCAAACACAGGGCTAGCTAGCGTTGTTTCCACGGAGTCCGGCGACGAGGGGAGTCGAGTGTGGACACAGACCTTTGACGCTTTGGGTAACCTTGCGACTGTGACCAATCCGCTCGGCCAAAGTACTAGCTGGAGTTTGTACAACGGCTTAGGAAAAGCCGGGCGCATGGTCGACGTCAATGGCGTGACCACCGACTTTAGCTATGACGCCATGGGCAACTTGACGAGCGCGGTGCGAAGGCTACCGGGCGGTGATCGTCAAGTGACTTACAGCTATAACAGCTCCCGTCAGGTGTTGGATATTCGCTACCCAGATGGCCGTGTCCAGAGTTTGCGCTATACCGACTCGCTTCGATTGAATCGTATTGGGAATGCACTCCAGGAGTTTGCTCGCTTGGACATCGATGTGCCCTCCAATACAAGTAGTGTTGCCTCCAATCGAGCTACTCCCTATGTGGTTGGAGGCCAGCCTTCCTCCTCCAATCAAGGGGAATTTTTGGCAAGCAGCCAAAGTGACAGTCTTGGTCGCATATGGAAGGTCAACGGCAACGCCAGCCAGCGAATTACAAATGGCTATGACGTTAACGGCAACCTCACCAGTCGCAGCGATGCGGCAGGTCACACCAGTCGCTATGAATACGACGCACAGAACCGCCTGATCACCAGCATCGCGCCAAACGGCGACACCACGCGCATGCACTACAACGCCCGCGGTCAGCTTGAATATGTGGATGACCCCCGCAGCCTGCGCACTAGCTATACCTACAATGGTTTTGGCGACAAGCTCTCGCAAATCAGTCCAGACACCGGCACCACCAACTACAGCTATGACAACTGGGGCCGCATGCTCACCGAGACCAAGGCCAATGGCCAGGTCACCAGCTATGCTTGGGATGCGCTGAACCGAATGACTTCGCGCAGTTCGGGTGGTGTCACCGAGTCCTTTGGTTACGATGCCGGCGCTTACGGCAAAGGCCGCCTTACCAGCTTCAGCGACGCCTCCGGCAACACCAGCTACGAATACAGTGCCGCTGGCGAGTTGATCAAGCAAACCCAGGTAACGGCCGGCCAGACCCTGGTTACGAGCTGGAACTACGACACTGCAGGCCGCCTCACCGGCATGAGCTATCCCACCGGCCTGTCACTCAGCTACAGCTACGACACCTACGGCCGCTTGAGCGGCATCAGCAGCAACCACACGGGCAGCTGGAGCAGCCTGGCCAGTAACTTCCTCTACCAGCCCGCCACAGACCGGCGCTACGCCTGGCGCTTCGGCAACGGCCTGCCGCGCCTGATCACGCTGGACACTGACGCTCGCATCAGCCAACTCGACAGCCAAGGCGCCCACAAGCTCAGCTACGACTACAACAACAACGACACCGTCTGGCGCATCAACGACCTCATTTACGGTGGACAGACCAACACCCTGAGCTACGACGCCAACGATCGCGTCACCGCAGCCAGCAGCAATAGTGCGATGGGCAGCCACAGTTTTGCCTGGGACGGTGTGGGCAACCGCAGCAGCCAGACCGCCGCAGGCGGCTACCTCAGCCACGGCATGGCCAGCAACAGCAACCGCCTGATGTCGGTCAGCGGCGGGCAGTGGCGCAATTTCGGGTACAACGCGGTGGGCAATGTCTCCATAGAAAGTCGCTGGGACGGCAACCGAACTTTTGGCTACGACAGCTTCAACCGCATGAACAGCGCCACGATCAACGGGGCCTTGAACCTGTACGTCCAGAATGCGTTCAACCAGCGCGTTATCAAAGCTACACCGTCCACCTACACCCGCTATGTCTACGGCCCTGGCGGCGAACTGCTGGCCGAGATCGGCCCCAGCACCACAAGCTATGTCTGGCTCGGTGGAGAACTCTTGGGCCTGGTCCGCAACGGCCAGTTCTATGCCAGCCACAACGATCATCTGGGCCGCCCCGAAGTCATCACCAACGCTGCTGCCCAAGTGGCTTGGCGGGCCGTGAACACGGCCTTTGATCGACAAGTCGTTCAAGACTCCATCGGCGGCATGAACATTGGCTACCCGGGGCAGTATTTCGATAACGAGACAGGGCTGTGGAACAACTGGCATCGCTACTATGACGCGCAGTTGGGGAGGTATTTGCAGAGTGATCCGATTGGGTTGGCGGGGGGGATCAATACGTATGCATATGTTGGGGGAAATCCCGTGAGCAGCATTGATCCTGAAGGACTGTGGTCGTTTACCTTTGGTGCGTATGCAGGCCCTGGGTTTCAAATTACCGGCGGAAATGCAAATGGCAACGGCTTTATGACGGTACGTGTCGGATTTGGGGCTGGAGGTGGCTTTTCTTACAACCCCAAGGGTGGATTGCCCGGAGAAGCACCTGAAGATCCTTCGAAGGGAGGAGTCATTGCAGCTTGCAGCGCAAAGGCGAGCTTCAACGCTGGGCCACTTCAGGCCAGCGCCGAGGTCGGTGGTGCCCGCAATTACAACAACGGCACGTCCTCAATGATTTCCCCGTTCTCAAGTAACGGTCGATTCAGCAACGGTTGGCTTGGGAGCGGGTCCATTTGGAATTTGAACGCCAATGCGAACGTGGGGGCGCAGATCACCATTTACTCTGGTAAGCCATGAATCCAGAGATGCGTCATCGAGTTGAGTGGTACGCCGGAGCAAGCGTCTTTGTTGCCTTTATTGCCGCGCATTTCATGTTCGGCGCGAAGGCGGCTGTGAAAGTTCTAGGTGTTGCTTGCGTGGCGACCGGGCTCCTGTGGATATTTCGGCGGTCCGTGCCGGTGGGTGTTGAAGGGCAAGCGCCTTCCTTCTACCTGAGAGGCTGGGGCGCTATTTTTGCGGGTTTGGCAATGCTTGCAGTTGGCGTACTGCTGTTGTCTTACTCGGCGGTTGCTGTGTGTTTGCTTGACTGGGGCTCTGCCGGTGAATGCCCTTGAGCCCCTCGGGTTGGCCGGTGACAACACGTATGCATATGTCGGGGGGGAATCCGCTGAGATTTACGGACCAGCAAGGACTCTACGCAAACGTCGCAATTGGCGTCGGAATTCGAGTCATTGGTGGTCGTGCTTTGGCTGGAGCAATTGGTGTGACGGCGCGCGCCTTGAGCTTTGTCGCGCGTGCCATCGGGCAGCATGCCCAACGCCAGGTAAATGGCTTTGTTGCGTATCACGACGAACAGGCTTGATCGCAGCTAAGCTGTGCCTTCCTCAAGCTCACCAGGAGTCCCGCATGATTGGCTACACCACCCTTGGCACCAATGATCTGCCCCGCGCTGCGGCCTTTTACGATGAGTTGTTTGCCGTCATCGGCATCAAGCGCATCATGGATTTCGGGCGTGGCTATGCCTGGGGCACGGGCATGGACAAACCCGGCTTCGGCGTCATGACGCCCTTCAACGAGCAGGCCGCCACCGTGGGCAATGGCGTGATGGTGGCCCTGGTGGTGGACAGCAAGGAGAAGGTGCAGGCCGTCCACGCCAAGGCCCTGGCCCTGGGCGGCAAGGACGAGGGCGCCGTGGGCCCGCGCGGCGAGGGTTTTTACGCAGGCTACTTCCGTGATCTGGACGGCAACAAGCTCAACGTCTTCTGCCTGGGCTGAGTCAAGCCTCTTTCTTCCCAAACCCCTCCGGCACGCGGATCCGGCTGGCCATGAAGAAGGAGGGGATGGTGGCCACCAGCACCCAGATGAAGAAGTGCAGATAGCCCAGCTGCTCTTGCAGCCAGCCGCTCCACATGCCTGGGATCATCATCCCTAAGGCCATGAAGCCGGTGCAGATGGCGTAGTGGGCCGTCTTGTGCTTGCCCTCCGCCACCAGAATCATATACATCAGATAGGCGGTGAAGCCCAGGCCATAACCGAATTGCTCGACGGCCAGGGCGATGCTGATCAAGGCCAGGCTGCCGGGGTGATGCAGGGCCAGCAGTACAAAGGCGAGATTGGGCACATGCATGGCCAGCACCAGGGGCCAGAGCGCCCGCTTGAGGCCGATGCGGGAGATCACCCAGCCGCCGCTGAGGCCGCCCAGGGTCAGGGCGGTCAGGCCGACGGTGCCGTAGGCGATGCCCACCTCCTTGGTCGTCAGGCCCAGGCCGCCGGCGGCTGTGCTGTCCAGCAAAAAGGGCGAGGCCAGCTTGAGCAGCTGCGCTTCGGGGAAGCGGTAGAGCAGCAAAAAGCCCAGGATCACCCAGATGCCCGGCTTGCGGAAGAATTCGGCAAAGACCTTGAAGAAGTCCTGGATCAAAGCCCCCGCGTCCTGGCTGCCCTGGCCGCGCGTGTCGGCCGCCGGGCGGGGCAGGCAGAACAAGTGGTAGACGGCCATGGCCACGAAAAAGGCCGCCAGCACGCCGAACACCAGGGCCCAGGCCGTCGCCATGCTGCCGCTGCGCTCTTGTAACTCGCCAGCCAGATAGACCAGGCCGCCCTGGCCACCGATATTGGCCAGGCGGTAGAAGGTGGAGCGCACGCCGACAAAGGCCGCTTGTTGGTGCTGGGGCAGGGCCAGCATATAGAAGCCGTCGGCGGCGATATCGTGCGAGGCCGAGGCAAAAGCCATCAGCCAGAACACGGCCAGTGTCATCTTGAAGGCCTGCGGGCCGGGTATCGTCAAGGCCACCATGGCCAGCGCCGCGCCGATCAGGAATTGCAGGGCCACGATCCAGGCCCGCTTGGTGTGGAAGAGCTCGATCAGCGGCGACCACAGCGGCTTGATGACCCAGGGCAGGTAGAGCCAGCTGGTGTAGAGCGCGATATCGGTGTTCGAGAACCCCAGGTTCTTGTACATGATGACCGACAGCGTCATCACCACCACATAGGGAAGGCCTTGGCCGAAGTAGAGGCTGGGGATCCAGCGCCAGGGGCTGTTGTGTTCTATGTTCTTGTTCATGAAGGATGTTGCAAGGCCTGGCGCACGCTGCCCTGGGCAGCATCCAGGGCGGCGCGCGCCTGCGCCACCGTCAGCCCCAATTTGAGGGCCACGATGGCGACTTTGACATGGTGTTCGCACTGCGCCAGCACGGCCGCCGCACGCAGCGGGTCGGCGCCCGTGGCCCGCATTGTCAGGGCCAGGGCGCGCTGCCGCAGTTTGGCATTGCTGGGTCGCAGATCCACCATCAGATTGCCATAAACCTTGTTCAGCCTGACCATCAGGGCGCTGGAGAAGGTGTTCAGCGCCATCTTCTGGGCGCTGCCCGCCTTCAGCCGGGTGCTGCCCGAGATCACCTCGGCCCCGGTGTCCAGGGTGATGCCGATATCGGCCTGGGCCGTCAGCGGCGCGCCGGGGTTGTTGGCAAAGCCCAGGCAGAGGGCGCCGGCGGCGCGGGCCGCCCGCAAGGCGCCCAGCACATAGGGCGTGGCGCCCGAGGCGGCCAGCAGCAAGACCACGTCGTTGGCGTCGGGCTGCAGGCCGGCCAGATCGGCCGCGCCCTGGGGGCCGTCGTCCTCGGCGCCTTCCACCGCCACAAACATGGCCGAGCGGCCGCCGGCCAGCAAGGCCAAGGCGCGTTCCTGCGGCCAGGAAAAGGTGGGGTAGAGCTCCACGCTGTCCAGCACGCCCAGCCGGCCCGAGGTGCCGGCGCCCACATAGATCAGCCGGCCGCCGGCGGCGATGCGGGGCAGGGCGGCCGCCACCGCCGCCGCCAGCTGGGGCGCGGCGGCTTGCACGGCCTGCACGGCCTGCAGCTGGTCTTGCACAAAAGCGTCCACCAGCTCGGGCAGGGCGTAGAGGTCCAGCTCGGTGTGGAGGCTGCTGGCTTGTTCGGTATTCAGCATGGCGGCAAGAGGAAAGAGAAAGAAAGAAGCGGGCTTGGCCGGATTCTGGTGACAGGGCCGTGCTTGCGCCAATCATCAGCGGCGCGGCGCTCATAACCCTAGCTCATCCGTCCGCCGGTGGCGGGCCCAAAAGTTTTTTTGCAAACGCTGTAAGGCGGGCCCGGCCTGTGGCGACAGAAGTCCCGCAGACGCATTCCTGCAGCTGCAAAGAAGACCTCGATCCCTCCCAACTTTCTAACGGAATCTCACCATGCAAACCACCACCACCACATCCGCTTCCTTCAAGTCCCTGGCCACCGGCCTGAGCCTGGCCGCGGCCGCCGCCACCCTGTTCGCCGGCGCCGGCTTCAGCACCGCCGCCCAGGCCGCCGACGAAGGCATGGTCAAGTGTTCGGGCATCAATAGCTGCAAGGGCACGTCGGAGTGCAAGACCGCCAAGAGCGAGTGCAAGGGCCACAACAGCTGCAAGGGCCAGGGCTGGGTCGGCAAGAAGTCGGCCGAAGAATGCGCCAAGGACGGCGGCAAGGTCCTGAAGTAAGGCGCGCCCCCAAGGCCTCACCGCGATCCGTATGAAACCGACTCTGCCCACCCCGCCGCTCAACAGCGCCCTCTTGCAAGGCTTCGGCCTGGGTTTGCGGACCGAACACTATGCGGATTTCGGCGAGGCCCTGGCCCCCGGGCTGCGGCCCGACTGGCTGGAAATCATTTCCGAGAACTATATGGTGCCGGGCGGCAAGCCCTTGCACCACCTGGATCGCATCCGGCGCGACTACCCCATGGTCATGCACGGCGTGTCCCTGTCGATTGGCAGCAGCGACCCGCTGGATCTGGACTATCTGCGCGACCTGAAGGCCCTGGCCCGGCGCGTGCAGCCGGCCTGGGTGTCGGACCACCTCTGCTGGACCGGTGTGGACCATCAGAACCTGCACGATCTGCTGCCCATGCCCTATACCCAGGCCGCGCTGGCCCATCTGCTGCCGCGCATTGCGCAGGTGCAGGAAATTCTGCAGCGCCCCCTGGTGCTGGAGAACGTGTCCAGCTATGTCCGTTTTGCCGCCGACGAGATGAGCGAGGCCGAGTTTGTGGCCGAGCTGCTACGGCGCAGCGGCTGCCAACTGCTGCTGGACGTCAACAATGTCTATGTCTCCAGCCGCAACCATGGTTTCGACCCCCATGCCTATATCGACCGCATGCCGGCCGGGCAGGTGGTGCAGATCCATCTGGCCGGCCACGAGGACCGCGGCGAGATGATCCTGGACACCCACGATGCCCCCGTCTGCGAGGCCGTCTGGCAGCTCTACGTCTACACCTTGCTGCGCCTGGGGCCCAAACCCACCATGATCGAGCGCGACGACAAGATCCCGCCCCTGCACGAGCTGCTGCAGGAGCTGAACCAGGCCCGCCAGCTGGCCGCCCATGCCCTGGCCCAGCCGCGGCGCAGCCTCAGCCCCAAAGACCTGAGCCCGGCATGAGCGAATTGCAAAACCAGCAGCAGGCCCTGCGTGTATGCCTGCAAGAACCCGAGACGGATCTGGCCCTGGCCCGGGGCCAGACCCTGCTGCGGCCGGGCAGGGAGGGCAGCGCCGGCCTGCTGGCCTATCGCGAGGCCTACCGGGCTCGCCTGGTGGCGGCCCTGCGTGACAACTACACCGTGCTGCAGCGCCTGCTGGGCGATGAGGACTTTGACAAGCTGGCCCTGCGCTATCTGCAGGTCCTGCCCTCGCGCCAGCCCTCGATACGCTGGTTCGGTGACAAGCTGGTCGAATTCCTCGCCGGGCCGCTGTACGAGGCCGAGCGGGTCCATCCGGCCCTGATCGATTTCGCCCGCATGGACTGGGCCTTGCGCACGGCTTTCGACGGCCCGCATGCGCCGCCCTTCCAGGCCGCAAGCCTGGCCGGGTTGGCGCCCGAGGCCTGGGCCGGCCTGCGGTTTGAGTTGCAGCCCAGCGTGCAACTGCTGCGCCTGGGCTGGGCGATAGAGCCCAGCTGGCGCCTGCTGCGCGCCTGGGAGCCCGATAGCTTTGATGCCGCGCCCGAGCTGCCCGAGCCGCAAGCCCATGCCCATGTGCTGCTGGTCTGGCGTCAGGATCTGGAGACGCGCTGGCGCTCGTTGGCGCCCGCCGAGGCCAGACTGCTGCAGGCCGTGGCGGCGGGCCAGCCCTTTGCCGCCCTGTGCGAGCTGGCCTTGGCCGATCTGCCCCCCGGCCAGCCTCCGCAAGCCGCCGCGCAAGCCGTGCTCGATGCCTTGGGCGGCTGGGTG
Source organism: Roseateles oligotrophus (assembly GCF_014204525.1). Classification (GTDB taxonomy): domain Bacteria; phylum Pseudomonadota; class Gammaproteobacteria; order Burkholderiales; family Burkholderiaceae_C; genus Paucibacter_A; species Paucibacter_A oligotrophus_A. The sequence continues at coordinate 368,566 of NZ_JACHLP010000003.1, read as the reverse complement.
GCCGAGGGTCTGCTGGCGGCTTAGCGGCCTAGCCGCTCCCACAGGCGCTGGCGCAGGCCCTGCGCTACGTCGGCGGGGAGGAAGGGAATGTCCAGCGCCCGCCGCTGGCTGCTGCCGCCCTGGGTGTCGGTCTGCAGATGCTGCATGCCGAAGCAACGATCCAGACCCGAGCTGTAGTGGCGCAGGCTCTGCAGGCGCGCGGCCGCCACGATGACCCAGCGCTGCGTCAGCGCCCCGCTGCGGAATAGCAGCAGGCTGCCTTCACCCACTTCTTCCGCTTCACTCACTTCGGCCCAGGCGGCAAAGCGCGCCCAGGCGATGGCATGCCAGACCCACAGCCCCGTCAGCGGCAGCAGGCCGCCGGCCAGGGGCAGGGCGGGCCAGTCCCGCCATCCTGCAACAGCCAGCAGCAGCAAGAGCAGGGGCAGCAGCCAGCGGGCCTGGCCCAAGAGCCGGCGCTGGGCCGTGCGCGGGTGCAGGGGCTGCCACTGCAGGGCCGGCCAGTCCAGCTGCGGCAGGCAGAGCTTGAGCAAGGCCTGCGCCTGGGCCGGTGTGGCGATGGGGGCCAGCTCATGCAACTGGCCCGAGCTTTCCAGCCCATGCTCCTTGCCCAGCTTGCCGCCGGCCACCTGCACCTCCAGCCGGCAGCGGCCGAAGCGGCGGTGCAGCCAGCTCTGCACCAGCTCGAAGCGCTGCAGGCGCGGCAAGCGCGCGCCGGCCCGCACCTGGGTCAGCAGGCCGTGGCGGGCCAGCAGTTTTTCACCGTCCAGCTCCAGGCGGAAGTCGTGGTATTTCAGCAAGGCCCAGGCCACGGAGAGGCCGCGCAACAGAATCAGCGCCGCCGGCAGACCCAATAGCGTGGCCAGGACCAGGCCCTGCCAATGCTGCAGCGCCAGCTCGGTCGTCAGCTGTTGGCGCAGCCAGCGCAGCGGCATTTCGATCTGATTGAAGAACAGCTTGCGGCCGGCCTCGTTATGCATCAGCGCGCCCGTCAGCAGGGCCACCATCACCATGCCGTGGTTGGAGATCAGGCCCAGGCGCAAGAGCTCGGGCGTGGGCAGCTGGAGCAGGGGCCGGGCGGTGGGGCCGCTGCTGGCTGGGCTCGGCTGTGCCGGCTGTTCGCCCGCGCCGCGCAGCAAGGCCTCCAGGGCCAGCGCTTGCTGCATGCCCAGCACCTTCATCACCGCCTCGGGCTTGCCGCCGGAGGCCGAGTCCAGGCGCAACTCGGCCACACCCAGCAGGCGGTGGAAGGCATTGCGGCGCAGATGGATGTTGTGGATGCGGGCAAAGGGCACGTGGCGCTGGGTCTTGTCCAGCAGGCCGTCGCGGATCAGCAGCTCGCCCGGATGCAGCTCGTAGCGATAGACCCAGGCCTGCAGCAGCGACCACAGGGCCAGGCCGACCAAGGGGATCAGCGCCCACATCACCCAGGCCTCCTCGCGCCGGCCCAGGAAGAGGAAGGCGATCAGGGGCAGGGCCAGTTCCTTGAGCATGCCGGCCATGCCGAACAAGCAGGACAGGGGATGCAGCCGCCCTGGCTCCGGAGCGGCTGGGGCGAGCGGCTCAGTCATGCTCGGGCGCCGCCTTCAGCCGCGGCAGCAAGGCTTCGCGCAAGGCCTGGGCCTGGGCCAGGGGCAGGCCGTGGATGCGGGTCTTGTGATCGTGCGTGCCGGCCGTGTGCAGGCTCAGGCTGGCCATGCCCCAGCGGCGGTCCAGCGGGCCCTGGCTCAGGTCCAGATGCTGGAGCCTGGCCATGGGCACCCAGACCTCGCTGCGCCACCACACGCCCTGGTTCAGCACCACGCCCTCCTCGGGCAGCCAGCGCGCCTGGTAGGCGGCGAAATAGCGGGTGGCATAACGCCAACTACAAGCGGCGGCTAGGGGCAGCAAAGTCAGGGCCAACCAGGCCCAGGGCCGCGGCGCCCAGAGCAGCCCCGGCAGGGCCAGCAGGCCGGCCGCCAGCAGGGCGGCGGCCAGGCTGCGCAGGCGTATCAGCCACAGCAGGCCGGGCAGCTTGGCCAGCGCCTGGCCTGTTGTTTCTTCCTGGGGCAGGGCTGGGGCGGTTTCGGGCATGCGCAGGACTTTCTTGTGGCGATGGACCGGCCTGGCCGGCCGGCGCATTCTGCCCTGCCCGTGGGCGGATCAGTCTTGGCTCAGCCTTGCCAGCAGCTCGTAGGAGCGCAGCCTGGCGTCGGCATCATGCACGGCGCAGGCGACGATGAACTCGTCCGCCCCGGTGCGGGCTTGGGTGGCGCGCAGGGCCGCCCGCACCGTCAGGGGTGAGCCCACGATGGACTCGGCCAGCATGCGGGCCACGCCGGCTTTTTCGGCCTCGTTCCAGCGCCCGTCCATGCTGTCCACCGGCCGCGGCAGGGGGCCGCGCTGGCCGCGCTGCATGCCCAGAAAGCGCTGCTGCAAGGAGCTGAAGAGGTAGGCCGCCTCGGCATCGCTGTCGGCCACCACCACATTCAGCCCCACCATGGTCTGGGGTTGGGGCTGGGCGGCGCTGGGCCGGTACTGGGCGCGGTAGAGGTCCAGGGCCTGCTGCAGCAGCTCGGGTGCGAAATGCGAGGCAAAGGCAAAGGGCAGGCCCAGATAGGCGGCCAGCTGGGCGCTGTACAGGCTGGAGCCCAAGAGCCAGATCGGCACCTCGCTGCCCTGGCCGGGGATGGCCCGCACCGCCTGGCCCTCGCGGGCCGGGGCCAGATAGGCTTGCAGCTCCAGCACGTCCTCGGGGAAGCGGTCCTCGCTGGCGCTGCTGAGGTGGCGGCGCAGGGCCCGCATGGTGGCCTGGTCGGTGCCGGGCGCGCGGCCCAGGCCCAGGTCGATGCGGCCGGGGAAGAGGGTGGCCAGGGTGCCGAACTGCTCGGCAATCACCAGCGGCGCATGGTTGGGCAGCATGATGCCGCCCGAGCCCACGCGAATGCGCTGGGTCGCCGCCGCCAGCTGGCCCACCAGCACGGCCGTGGCCGAGCTGGCCACGCCCTCCATATTGTGGTGTTCGGCCACCCAGAAGCGCCGGTAGCCCAGGGTCTCGGCATGCTGAGCCAGGCGCAGGCTCTGGCGCAAGGCCGTGCCGGCATCGCCGCCCTCCACGATGGGGGCGAGGTCGAGGATGGAGAGCGGGGGCAGTGGCGATGCGTTCATGCCCGCAGTCTAGTGTGGTGTTTTTGGACTTTTTTCACGCGGCCGCCCTCTGGCCGCACAAATGCCCGGTTGCCGAGGGCTTTCTCGGGCTTTGCCCGGGCGCGCCAGATGCGACGCTAGCGCCAATGATGCTGACTCGACTCGTCCGTTTGTTTCGCGGCCCCCGGCCTTCTGCGCCGGCGCCCGCGCCCGCAGCCCTGCCGGTGCGAACTGCCCTGCCCAAGCCCGCCGCGAACGGCGAGGCCGGCCTATGCACCGTCGTCGGCGCGCGCCGCCCCCTGGTCTCGGCCAAGGGCGCCCTGGCCGGTTTTGATTTCCAGCTGGGTGAGGCCTTGCTGGCCCGCCTGCTGCAGCGCCGCGATGCCGCCGCCGGAGCCGCCCAGTGCGGGGCCTTGCTGGCCGCCATGCGCCAGTGCATACAGCAGGGCTTTGTGGCCTTGACCGAGCTGCCCCTGGCCTGGTTGCTGCGCTGCGAGCAGCCCGGCGTGGTCTTGCCGGGCATGTATCTGCTGATCCGCCCCGGCGCCGAGATGCCGGCCGCCGAGCAGGCGCAAGCCCTCTTGGGACGGCTGCGCCAGGGCGGCGCCCTGCTGGGCTGGCGCCTGGAGCATGCGCCCGCCCTGGCGGCCCTGGGCCGGCCGGACTTCATCGTCCCGGTCCTGCAGAACGGCGGTACCGGTCAGGGCGAGATGAGCGAGGCCGCGCGCCGCCATGCCCTGCGCCTGGCCGGCCAGAGCTATCCCCAGACGCCGGGCCTGCCCCTGCTGCTGCTGGACCTGCCCGATGTGGATGCGATGGAGGCCTTGCTGGCCCCGCCCGTGGCCCTGGCCACCTGCCGGCTGGACGCCGGGAGCGGCGAGCTCGCCGCCGGCCATGTGCTGCCGCCGCAGGCGCGCGCCCTGATGCAGTTGCTGGCCCGCCTGGTGCGCGACGAAGACGTGGCCCTGCTGGCCGCCGACATCAAGGCCGATGCGGCGCTGAGCGTGCGCATGCTGCAATACCTGAACAGCGCGGGGGCCACGCCGGGCCGGACGCTGGAGTCCATCGAACAGGCGGTGATGGTGCTGGGCCGCGACGCCCTGTACCGCTGGACCTCGCAGATGCTGATCCGGCTCTCACCCGCCCGCCCCGCCGTGCAGGCCTTGCAGGCCCTGGCCCTGGCGCGCGCCCGCCTGCTGGAAATGCTGGCCCGCGCCGCCGGTGATGCCCGGCCCGAGGCGCTGTACCTGCTGGGCCTGGCCTCGGTCCTGCCCCAGTTGCTGCACTGCAGCCCGGCGGAGGCGGCCGCGATGTTGCAACTGCCCGCCGAGGCCAGCCAGGCCTTGCTGGCGCAGGCCGGCCCCTGGGCACCCTATCTGCAGATGGCCCAGGCCCTGGACGCGGCCGAGACCGAGCAGGTCAATGCCCTGGCCATGCCTTTCGGTGGCTTGCAGGCGGTGCAGGCCATGTCGATCAAGGCCTGGCTGCCGGACTGAGCCGGCGGATGCCAAGGTCTTTCGGCGGGTTTTCAACGCGTAGGCGGGCAAACAGGCATGATCCAGCTTCTTCTGAAAGCCCGCCCATGCCCAAGCCCTTGACCCCCACCGCCCTGGCCCGCCGCTGGGCCTGCTTGGCGGCCCTGAGCCGGCCGTTTCTGCCGGTCTATGCCGCCCTGCCCGTGGGCGCGCCGGCGCCCGACTTCAGGGCCGAGGCCGCGCTGGCCGGCAAGCCCTTTCCGTTCCATCTGGCCGAGGCCCTCAAAAAAGGCCCGGTGGTCTTGTACTTCTACCCCAAGGCCTTCACCAGCGGCTGCACCCTGGAGGCGCATCAGTTTGCCGAGGCCAGCGAGCAGTTCGAGCAACTCGGCGCCAGCGTCATCGGCATTTCCAATGATTCCATCGAGACCTTGACGAAGTTCTCGGTCGAGGCCTGCCGCAACAAATTTGCCGTGGCGGCCGACGCCGGTGCCCGGGTGATGAAGGACTACGACGCCAAGCTGCTGCTGATGCCGGGCACGGCCGACCGCATCTCCTATCTGATCAGCAGCGAGGCCCGCATCGTCGCCGTCCATGCCAGCCTGAACGCCGAGGGCCATGTGGCGGCGATGTTGAAGGCCGCCCAGGCCCTGACGGCCGGCAAGGCCAAATCCACCCAGAACAAACCCTGAGCGTGCGAGCAGCGCCTGCCGCCGGGCGCTTTGTGGGTCAGAATGCCCAGCCCTGCTGTTGCCAAGGATTTTTTCTTGAGAGCCCCCACCCTTGTGTTTGACCCGGATGCCGCCCATGGCACCGAGTGCGCCGAGCCTGATCCGTCCGGATCCGGCCGCGCCGGCCTGGTCGAGGAGGTGGCTCATGTATTGCGCCAGCGTATTTACGGCAGCATTTACCGGCCCGGCGAATTGCTGCGCCAGGTGCAGCTGTCGGAAGAGCTGAACGTCAGCCGCACGCCCTTGCGCGAGGCCTTGCGCCTGCTGCAAAGCGAAGGCCTGGTCGTGCCCGAGGGCGCGCGTGGCGTCAGCGTCGTGCGCCTGGAGGGCTCGCGCCTGCTGAATGCCTTTGCCCTGCGCGAGATGCTGGACGGCCTGGCCGCCCGCCAGGCCGCCGAGCGCGGCGCCCAGCGCGCCGAGGCCGAGCTGGGTAGCCTGGTGGCCCGGCAGCGCGCCGCCATCAGCCCCTGGCAGCCGGCCGAGTATGTGCGCCTGAATGTGGAGTTCCATGCCCGCATCATCGAGCTCTCGGGCAATGAGTTCTTGCGCGGCCAGATGAGTCTGGTGCGCATGACCTCGACGATCTTCGCGCCCACGGTGCTGATCAGCCCGGAGCGCGCCAGCCTGGCCATCGATGAACACCGCAAGGTGGTGGACGCGATCAAGAACGGCCGCGCCGCCGAGGCCGAGGCGCTCAGCCGCAGCCATATCCGCGAGACCATGGCCTGCCTGGCCGAGGATCCCGGCGTGTCGCCCCGCCTGGCCGAGGCCGCCGCCTTCACCGGCGCCGCGGCCGCCACCGCGCTGGCACTCACCGCCGCCGCCAGCGCGCTGCTGCCCGCCGTGGGCTGGTAAGCCTCTGCAGCACTGGCCGGCCCCTGGCCCTAAATGACAAATTCAGCGGCACCGGCCCGGACGCCAACAAAGTCACGCCTGCGGACGCTTTCCTTCGGCCTGTCCCGTCATTGAGCGACGGTGAGGTGGCCCGCCCGGCCTGGTTGCGGCCGGGGCAGCCAGACAATCCACGCTTGTTTTGTCATAGCGCATCCGCCATCATGGCCTGCGCTGCCGGGGCGGCTGCTCCGCGGCAAATTCACGAACCTGGATCGAGATTCAACAAGAGGGTCATGACGATGAATAAATACGGTGCTGAGTTTCTGGGCACGTTCTGGCTGGTCTTGGGCGGTTGCGGCAGCGCGGTCCTGGCCGCCGCCTTCCCCGGCGTGGGCATAGGCCTGCACGGCGTGTCCCTGGCCTTCGGCCTGACGGTGCTGACCATGGCTTTTGCCGTCGGCCATATCTCGGGCGGCCATTTCAACCCGGCCGTCTCGGTGGGCCTGTGGGTGGGTGGCCGTTTCCCGGCCTCGCAGCTGCTGCCTTACATCGTGTCGCAGGTGCTGGGCGGCCTGGCCGCCGGTGGCGTGCTCTACCTGATCGCCAGCGGCAAGGCCGGCTTTGATCTGGCCGGCGGTTTTGCCTCCAACGGCTATGGCGAGCATTCGCCCGGCGGCTACAGCTTCCAGGCCGCGCTGCTGACCGAGGTCGTGATGACGGCCTTCTTCCTGCTCATCATCATGGGCGCCACCGACAAGCGCGCACCGGCCGGTTTTGCCCCCATCGCCATCGGCCTGGGTCTGACCTTGATCCACCTGATCAGCATCCCGGTGACCAATACCTCGGTCAACCCGGCCCGCAGCACGGCCGTCGCCATCTATGTGGGCGGCTGGGCGGTGCAGCAGCTGTGGCTGTTCTGGCTCGCGCCCATTGTGGGTGCGGTGCTGGGTGCTTTGGCCTACCGTTTCGTGGGAGGTGAGCAGCAGCGCTAAGCCGCAACTGCCCGCATGACAGCCGACCCCAGGGTCGGCTTTTTTGTTGCCGCTCGCCGGAATGCGGGGGCCAAGCTCGGTTTTTTCTCTAATTGGAACGGCGAATAGCGGTGTTAGATTGGGCTCCGCGCAAACAAGGCTCGATCGGGCCCCTCTTGAAGAGAATAAATGCGTCCGGAGGATAGATCACCATGTCTTTTGACCTGCCAGAACTGCTGGGCCCTTATTTGCTGCCGGCGCTGATTGCCGTACCCCTGGCCGTTGTGGTCTATTTCATCAGCGCCCGCCGCGGCGATGACAACCCGCCCGCCAGCCGCCGCGAGGCCAGGCGAGGCGAGCGCCGCAGCGAGCCGCGCGATGCCGCCGTGGCTGCGCCGCCGGCCCAGCCCAGCGCCCCGGCCGCAGCGGTGGGCCCGGCCGCCCTGCTGGTGGTGGACGATTCGGCCGTGGCGCGCGCCAAGCTGGGCAAGCTGTTCGAGGCGGCCGGCTACCAGGTCACGCTGGCCCGCGACGGGGTGGAAGCCCTGGATCGCCTGGCCGAGCAGCGCTTTGCCGTGCTGGTGACCGATCTGGAAATGCCCAATAAAGACGGCTTCGAGCTGATCGCCGCCGTGCAGGGCGGCATGGCGACCGAAGACCTGCCCATCATCGCCATCACCGGCCACGAGGAGTTGCAGACCCGGGTCCATCAGGTGCAAGGCCTTTACGGCATCTTCAAAAAGCCCTGGAATGACCGCGAACTGCTCAAACGCGTGGAGACCCTGGCCAGCCTGCCCAAGAAATAGGCCGGGTCTTCCGGGCAAGACCTGACCCTGTCAGAGTCGCCAGCAGTGTATTTGAGCTGCTTGTGCTGCAATGGGGCCATGAAATCCATGCTGAAGAAATCGCTGCTGCTCTTGCTGGCGTTGCTGCTGCTGGCCGCCCTGCTGCTGACCCTGCATCTGCGCGGCAAACGGCCGCAGCGCGAGGGAGAGTTGGCGCTGAGCGGCCTGCGGGCCGAGGTCAGTGTGCGTTACGACGAGTTCGGCGTGCCGCATATCAGCGCCGCCCATGAGGACGATCTCTACCGCGCCCTGGGCTATGTCCACGCCCAGGACCGCCTGTTCCAGATGGAGATGCTGCGCCGCCTGGCGCGCGGCGAGCTGGCCGAGGTGCTGGGCCCCAAGCTGCTGGAGACCGACCGTCTGTTCCGCACCCTGGGGATTCGCGCCCATGCCGATGCCTATGTGGCCCGCGAGTTCGCCCAGATCGACACACCGGCCAAGCGCTCGCTGATGGCGTATCTGGACGGTATCAACCAGTACCAGGCCACGCGGCCGGCGCCGCTGGAATTCGAAGTTCTGGGCCTGCCCAAGCGGCCTTTCACGCCGGCCGATACCGTCAGCGTGGCCGGTTACCTGGCCTATAGCTTTGCCGCCGCCTTCCGCACCGAGCCGGTGCTGACGCAGATCCGCGACCAGCTGGGTGCCGCCTATCTGCCCATCTTCGACCTGGCCTGGCGGCCCGACGGCGTGCTGCGCCAGGGCCTGCGCCCGGGCGACTGGCAGGATCTGGGCCGCCTGGCCCGGCTGAGCCAGAACGCGCTGGAGGCGGCCGGTCAGCCGGTGTTCGAGGGCAGCAATGCCTGGGCCATCGCCGGCAGGCGCACGCTCAGCGGCAAGCCCTTGCTGGCGGGCGACCCGCACATCCAGTTCTCCACCCCGGCAGTCTGGTACGAGGCGCATCTGCGGTCGCCGGGCTTCGAGCTTTACGGCCATTTCCAGGCCCTCAACCCGGCCGCTCTGCTGGGGCATAACGAAAAATTCGCCTGGAGCCTGACCATGTTCCAGAACGATGACATCGACCTGGTGGCCGAAAAGCTCAACCCCGCCGATCCGAACCAGGTCTGGTACCGAGGTGCCTGGGTGGCCATGCAAAGCCGCGAGGAGACGATTGTGGTCAAGGGCGCGGAGCCGCTCAAGCTCAGGCTGCGTCGCTCGCCCCACGGCCCCATCATCAACGACGCCCTGGCCGGCGCGGTGGGTGCGACCCCCATCGCGATGTGGTGGGCCTTGCTGGAAACCGAGAACCCCGTGCTGCAAGCCTTTTACGAGCTGAACCGCGCCGACACGCTGGACAAGGCCCGCCAGGCCGCCGCACAAATCCATGCGCCGGGTCTGAATGTGGTGTGGGCCGGGGCGGGTGGCGATATCGGCTGGTGGGCCGCGGCCAGGCTGCCGCAGCGGCCGGCCGGCGTGAACCCGAACTTCATCCTGGACGGCGCCTCGGGCGAGGCGGACAAGCCGGGCTTTCTGCCCTTCAGCGCCAATCCGCAGGAGGAGAACCCGGCGCGCGGCTACATCGTCTCGGCCAATCACCAGCCCGCCGGCGCGCAGCCGGTGCCGGGTTATTACAACCTCTGGGACCGGGCCGAGCGCCTGGATTCGCTGTTGCGGGACAGCAGCATCCGCTGGGCGCCGGCCAATACCCGCGCCCTGCAGCTGGATGTGCAGACGGGCTATCACCAGCGCATCCTGCGCCCGGTCCTGCCGCTGCTGCGGGCGGCGGCGCAGAGCGAGCCGGACCAGGCCTTGGTCGAGGAGCTGGCCGCCTGGGACGGCAAGTTCAGCTTGGCGCCGCGCGCGCCCGTGCTGTTCCAGCAATTCCTCTACGAGCTGGCCCATGCCGCCCTGGCCGACGAGCTGGGCGAGCAAGCTTTCGACAACCTGCGCCGCACGCGTGTGCTGGACCCCGCCCTGCCGCGCCTGCTGGCCGACCCGGACTCGCCCTGGTGGGACAAGCGTGGCACGCCCGCGGTCGAGACCCGGGCCCAGATCGTGCAGCAGGCCTGGGCCGCCACTCTGGCCCATCTGCGCAAGACCCTGGGTGCCGACAGCAAGACCTGGAGCTGGGGCGCCGCCCACACCCTGACTCACCCCCATCCCCTGGGCCAGCAACAGCCTTTGGACAAGATTTTCAATGTCGGCCCCTGGCCGGTGCCGGGCACGCGCGAGCTGCCTAACAATCTGGATGCACGGTTGGGGCCCGCGCCCTGGGCCGTGGTGACCGGCCCTTCGACCCGCCGCATCATCGACTTCGGCCAGCCCGGCCAGTCGCTGGGCATCAACCCGGTGGGGCAGAGCGGTGTGTGGGGGGACGCGCATTACGCCGATCAATCCAAGCTACATGCCCAGGGTCAGTACCGCAGCCAGCATCTGCTGGAGGCGGATGTGGCGGCCCACACGCGCAGCCGCCTGCTGCTGCGACCCCAACCCTGAGAGTTGTTTATGTCTCTGCGCCTGATCCCTCCCGTTTTGCTTGCTGCTGCCCTATGGCTGGGCGGGCCCGTACAGGCCGCGGCCCTGGTCCTGCCCCAGCCGGCCGAGCTGCAAGCCCGGCTGCGGCTGCAGGCCCAGGTGGTGAGGGTGATCGAGCCCCATCTGAGCCAGGCCGGGCGCGATGTGCGTCGTAGCTACCGCGCCTACCCGGCGCCGGCCTTGCTGGACGAGTTGCTGGGCCGGGCCTGGCGGGCCAGCCCCGAGGCGGAAATCGAGTTCCGCGCGCTGGACGGCTTTGTCTCCCGCATCCCGGTGGCGCAGCTCCTGCGGTTCCCCGCCTTCCTGGCTTTTGCACGGGCCGACGGCCAGGCCTTCCAGGTCGATAACCACGGGCAGAACGAACGCCAGGTGCCGTTAGGCCCTTACTACCTGATCTGGGACAACATCGCCGCGCCCCAGCTGCGCGCCGAGGGCGGGGCGCAATGGCCTTACCAGGTGGTGCAGATCCAGCTGCGCCCTTCCAGCCAGGCGGCCCTGCTGCCCGCCGGCATGGCGGCGCGCTGGGCCGAGCAGGCGCGGGCGGCGCAGACCTACTGCCTCAGCTGCCATCAGATCAATGGTTATGGCGGCGACAAGATGCCGCTCAATCTGGCCTTGCGGGCGCGCCAGATCGAGGCGGGCCAGTGGCAGCGCTGGCTGCTGGAGCCGGCCGCTGTCAAGCCCGGCACCAGCATGCCGCCGCTGCCGCCCGGCCTGCCCCAGGCCCAGCGCGAAGCCCTGGCCACGCAGCTGCGCGACTATCTGCTGGCCCTGCCCCTGGCCGAAGCCAAGCCCGCTGCCACCGAGGCCCGGCCATGAAATCGCGGCCGGCGCAAGACACCCGCGTGCCGGCGGCGCTGGCCATCTCGGGCTACCGGCCTTCGCTGCGCACGGCCATCGCCGTGCCTTTTGCGCTGATCCTGTGCTTCACCGTGGGCTTCCAGGCCTTGACGCGGCACCAGCAGGTCAATGATCTGGTTGACCAGGAAGGCCACCGCTTGCTGGCCGCCCTGACCAATAGCTCGCGCGACCGCCTGGCGCTATTTTTGGACGAGCCCTTCCACATCCAGCGCGATATCGCCGATGCCATCGGCCGCCACGAGCTTTACAAGCCGGGCGATTTGCAGCCCATCCACCAGCATCTGCTGGGTGTTTACCGCGACCTGTATGCGGCGCAGCACCAGCTCAGCGTGCTGAGCTTCGGCAGCGAGGCGGGCGAGTACGTCGGCCTGCGGCGCGAGGGCGAGGACTTCAGCCTGATGCTCAAGGACCGCAGCACCGCCGGCCAACTGCATATTTACGCGGGGCCCCAGCGCGGCGCGGTGACGGCCAGCTTCCCCAATTACGACCCGCGCGGCCGCCCCTGGTACGCACCCATCGCCCAGCAGGGCAAGGCGGGCTGGACGCCGCTCTACACCAACCGTGACGAGCGTCAGCAGATCACCCTCTCGGCCGCCACCCCGGTGTTGCGCGAGGGCAAGCTGCTGGGCGTGATGGAGGCCGATCTGGATCTGGCCGGGCTCAACCATTTCCTGATCGACGAGCCCTTGCGCGGCCAGGGTGTGCTGCTGATCGTCGACAAGCTGGGCCGCCTGGTCGCGCATTCGGAACGCAGCTCGGTGGTGGCCGAGGAAAACACCGGCTCCAACGGTAGCGAGCGCCTGCGCATGTCGGACAGCCCCTCGCGTCTGGTGCGTGCCGCCGCCGCCCAGGTGGACGCGGGCCCGGCGGGCCAGAGCCATGAGTTTGAGCTGCGCCTGGGCGGCGAGCGGTTTTTCTGCCGGGTCATCCCATATTTCGATGCGCGCGGCCTGGACTGGCGCATCGTCGCCCTGCTGCCCGAAAGCGATCTGCTGGGCGATGCACGCGAGGCCGGCCAGCGCGTGACCTGGCTGGTGGTGCTGGTGGCCTTGCTGGGCCTGGGTCTGGGGCTGTGGGTGCTGAGCTGGGTAACCCGTCCCATCCACCACACGGTGGCGGCGGCCAACCAGCTGGCGCAGGGCCGCTGGGACGCACCCCATATCGAGCATGGCCGCTTGCAGGAGACCGCCATCCTGGTCCATGCCTTCACCCAGATGTCCGAGCGCCTGCAGCGTTCCTTCGACGAGTTGCGCGACCAGCTGCGCTACGACGGCCTGACCCAGCTGCTGACCCGCCGCGGCCTGCTGGAGCAGGCGCAGTGGATGCAGGAGCGGCCCGCCGTGCTGTGTCTGGTCGGCCTGGACGCCTTCCGCGCCATCAACGACAACGTGGGCTATGGCACGGCCGACAGCCTGCTGCAGGCCGTTGCCCAGCGCCTGCGGGAGTCGCAAGCGCCCGAGACCTTGATGGCCCGGGTGGGGGGGGACGAGTTCGTGATCCTGTATTTCGACTTTCCCGCGCCGCCCGCTGAAGCGGCGAGCGCCGCCGCCTTCGCCGCCGGTGAGCGCCTCCATGCCTTGTTCGGCAAGCCCTTTGCTTCCGGCGACGACGAGGTGCTGGTGTCGGCCTCGGTCGGCCTGGTCGGCGGCCAGTTGGCGGTCCAGGCCCTGCCCGAATGGCTGCGCAATGCCAGTGTGGCCCTGGGCGAGGCCAAGCGGCGCGGTCATGGCTCGGTGGTGCTGTTCGAGCCCGGCATGATGGAGGCCTCGCGCCAGCGCGCCCAACTGGCTCAGGAGCTGCGCCATGCCTTGCAGGGCCAGCAGTTCCTGGTGCATTACCAGCCGGTGATCGCGCTGGCCAGCGGCGAAGCCACCGGTGCCGAGGCCTTGCTGCGCTGGCAGAGCCCGGAGCGGGGCATGGTGCCGCCCGCGGTCTTCATCCCGGTGGCCGAGGAGTCCGACCTGATCCTGGGCCTGGGCCTGTGGGTCTTGCGCCAGGCCACCCGCGATATCGCCGCCCAGCTGCACGATCTGCCGGCGGGCTTCGAGCTGCACGTCAATCTCTCGGCCCGGCAATTGATCCAGTCCGACTTCGTCGAGCAGCTGCGCCAGGCCCTGGCCGACAGCGGCCTGCCCGCGCAACACCTGACCCTGGAGCTGACCGAGTCCCTGCTGCTCGGTGGCGATGCGGCGATCGAGGCGCGCCTGCGCGAGATCCGCGCCCTGGGCGTGAAGATCGCCATCGACGATTTCGGCACCGGCTACTCCTCCCTGGCTTATCTGAGCCGCCTGCCCTTCGACTGCCTCAAGATCGACCAGAGCTTTGTGCGCAAGCTGGGCCACTCCAGCCAGGACGCCGCCATCGTCAGCGCGGTGCTGAATATGGCCGAGGGCTTTGGCGTCGATGTGGTGGCCGAAGGGGTGGAGACCGAGGCCGATGCCTTGCTGCTGCGCCAGATGGGCTGCGCCCATGCGCAGGGTTATTTCTTCGGCCACCCCACCCCGCTGGGGCAATGCGACTGGCGCCGCCGCGGGCTGGGGACGGCCCCGCCCCAGCTGGCTAAGCCCTGATGAACAGGTTCTAAAGCAAGGCCGATGGCAAGCCCCAAGCAATTCAGCCAGGCGCCGCAGGGCAAGATCTATTCTTGGTCGCTGTGGAAGCATGTCGAGCGGGACTGGATGGCCAAGGGCGGTGACCCGCTCAAGATGCAAAGAGAGCGCTGGCATCTGCGCGCCCACCAGCAAGAGGTCCGCATGCGCCAGCTGGCCCAGTGGCTGTGCGCCCGCCTGGCCCTGGTGGCGCCCGATGTGCGGGTGCGCCTGGCCTCGCTGTGGGTGGATCACACGCCGCAAGCCCATGGCAGCTATGACGCGGGCGGCGTCCCGCAGCCTTTTGACTGCGAGCTGGCCGACCTCCTGATCGTGGTGCGCACCGAGTGCGGCAAGGGCTCCGGGGCCACGGTGTCGCAGCGCGGCCTGCTCTTGCAGGCCAAGGTGGCGGCGGATGTGGACCAGCTCGACCCCGGCTACGGCGATTCCTCCACGGTCAGCGAGCGCAATCTGCTGGAGTTGCTGTGCTCCCCCCTGGACATCACCGTGGGCACCGCCAGCACATCGTCCCGGCTGCCCGGCGGCCCTTATCTGCTGCAGGAGCCGGGGCGCCTGGGCCTGGCGCATCTGGCGCGCTATCTGCAGATCGCGGAGTACAGGAAAAAGGGTAGGCACAAGCCGCCCTACCAACTGCTATGGCCCAGCGCGCGCACGGCGGCGGGTGGCCGCACGACCGGCATGGGCGCGGCCTTGCTGGGCCTGAGCGAGTTGTCCAGTGCCTGGCCGCTGCTGGGTACACGCCTGGATGCCGGCGGCAGTGCGGTGGAGCGCGAGTTCGATCGCTTGGCGCAGAACCTGGGGCTGCGTTATCTGGACCGTAGCCTGGGGCGCTTCAAGGCCATGACGGGGCAGGCCGTCCCACGCCTGATCGACACCGGCGACTACCAGTACGGCGGGGTCTTGCGGCCGCTGCAGCTCTGGCTGCGCTCCCTGCTGAGCCCGGGGCTTGCGCTGCTGCTGCGGTACAGCGTCGCGCCCCTGCGCCTGTTCGCGCTGGCGCCGGCGGCCCCGGTTTTCGGGCCCCCGCCGCCGCCGCCGGTCGAGGGCGAGGACGCTGCGGCCCACATCCCCATTCTTTATGTGCTGATCCGGACCGAGCAGCAGCGCCCGGATCAGTCCGGCTCGGTATAGCCCCGCTGCTGGGCCTGCTGCGGCTGGGCGAAGAGGGCCATGGCGGTGAGCATTTTCTGAAAGCCGAACTTTTTGTAGAAGGGCTCTTTGCCCGGCGCGGCGTAGAGGATGATCTTGCGGTGGCCATGCAGGCGCTGCAGCAAATCCTCCACCATGCGCTTGCCCAGGCCGCTGCCCTGGTGGCTGGGCAGTACGGCGATATCGGCCAGATAGGCGACATCCAATCCATCGGACAGCGCGCGGGCCGCGCCCACCAGCCGCTCGCCGTCAAGGGCGAAGCAAACGTAGCGGCTGTTGCCGAAGACGAGCTGCAGCTCGGCCGCTGTCTTGCTGCCCAGGCCGGCGCTTTGGTAGAGGGCGTGCAACTCATCCCAGTCCAGCGCCTGGAGGGAGGTTTGCAAACGCAGCGTGCTTGCCTCCATGGCCCGGCTCATTCCGCCGCCATGGGTGGGAAGGCCGCATGCCGGGGCAGCCCATCGCTGAGCTGCAGCCAGGGCAGGCGGAAGCGCACCGGGCGGCATTGGCAGCCGCCTTCGAGCGCGGCGGATTCACTGGGGCGGGTCCTCATGGCCTTTCTTTCATTCCTGGCGTTGAAGGGCTGCGGGGGCTTGGGCCTGCGTTACCCGCGCCTGCAGGGCGCGCATAAAGCCCTCGCGGTCCCGGGGCGACACCAGCTGGCCGGACCAGCGGCCATGGCGAATCAGCACCCGTCGCAGCGATAGCGCCGGTGCCGCCGCGAGGTTGCGGCTATAGGCCAGGGCGACGATGTCGCGGTAGGCAATGCGCTGCTCGCGGCGGCCGCAGCGGATCAGCAGGCCGTCCTGCTCCAGCTCGTAATAGCAGGGGAAGCAGAAGTAAACGGCCAGCCCCAGGGTCAGGCCGCTGAGCAGCATCGAGCTGGGTTTGAGAGGCACCGGGCCCGGGGTGATCAGCACGTCCAGCAGCAGGGGCAGGGCGACCATGGCCGCAAACACCAGCAGCAGCCAGGCATCGATGCGCGAGTGGTAGCGCATGGTATTGAAAACTCCTCCGAAGCGACTTGTTCCAGCACCGCTGGTCACGCGGCACTTGCCTGTCGCGTTATGTTCGCCCGGAGTTTAGAGCAGGGCCTGCTGTCTGAGCCGGTATCAGGGGCCCGAAACAGCTGAGGCTGCGCGATTGGCGGCGCTGCTGTTCGGCCCTCAAGCCAGGCCGTGGAAGTTGGGCGCCAGCTGCTCGGTGGCAAAGGCCCGCTGCACCGCCGGCCGCGCCAGCATGCGGCGCATATACGGGCCTAGCTGGGGCAGGGCGCGGGCCGGGCGGGCGAAGCTGCGGGTCCAGCAGCACAGCACAAAGGCCAGGCAGTCGGCGGCGCTGTAGTCGGCGCCCAGCAGCCAGGGGCCGCCGCTGCTCTGCAGCTGCGCGTCCAGCTGATCCAGCACGCCGTTCAGGCGCTGCTCGGCCAGGGCCTTGACCTCGGCCACGCCGCTGGCATTGCCCTCGGCCACATAGCGCTGCGGGTAGTAAAAGGTCTTGAAATCGGCCTGGAAGGTATTGCTGAGCCAGAGCATCCATTGGTAGTAATGGGCCCGCTCGGGGCTGGCCAGGGCCGGGGCCAGGCCGGCCTGCGGATGGCGGTCGGCCAGGTGCAGCAGGATGGCGGCCGTCTCGTAAACCACCAGCTCGCCGTCCTCCAGCACCGGGATCAGGCCATTCGGGTTGAGCTTGAGATAGGCGGGCGACTTCTGCGCGTTGTTGGCGCGGTCCACCAGCCTGAGTTCGAAGGGCAGGCCCAGCTCCTCCAGCAGGATGTGGGGGATCAGGCTGGCGTCGCTGGGGTGGTAGTGGAGGCTGAGCATGGGGGCGGATCCTTGGGCTTGGGGCGAGGGCCAACTGTACAGAAGGGCCAGCGATGGGTGTCCGAGGCTTGCCATCGGCCGGGCATAATGCCAAGCGTCAGCGGATGCTTGGCACAGCATGCCAAGAGCGCTCACGCTTGCCAGCCTTGCGCCAGCCCTCCATCTTCCAAACTCTGGCTGGCACCCGCTTCCCTGGTGGATCAAGGGGGCCGGCCTTTTTTGAACAGGCCCCGTCTTGACCCAAGCCTTGCTCCGACCTCTTGGCCTTTTGCTGCTGGCAACGCTGGCCGCCTGCTCGCCGGCCAAGCACCCGATTGACCAGCAATTGTCCCAACTGCGCCCCGTCACGATAGCGGCGCTGACGGGCCTGGATTGGCCGGCCGGCAGCTTGCTATGCCCGCTCACGCCATACCAGGACTCCTTGCCGCCAGGAGGAGGCGCTGACGGCGAGCGGGTGAATGCCTTTTTGAAGCGCAAGCAATTCAAAGGCGAGGACGGCCAGTGGTCGCTTGTCATCGTCAAACCGAGCCCCGCCGGCGATGCGGGCATCGAGCAACTGCTTTTCAAGCAGGGCGGCTATGACGTCATCAACGAAGGCACGCTCCTCAAAAGGGCTGAAACGGTGCCCGCGAACTTCCGCAGGCAGATTTGCGTGCCGGTAGAGCACGCTCGTGTGCTGGTCACACGTACCCCCTCAGACCCTCGACCCATGATCAGTTTCGGCACGGCGGACTGAAGGCCCCATTGGCCCTCAAGCCGCCAGCGCCTCGAACAGCGCCAGATACTCCTGCGTCAGCTTGTGGCGGGCGTCCAGATGGATCATGGGCCGGGCCAGCTCGTGCGATTCCTTGATCTTGACGCTGGCGCTGAGATAGGGCTGCAGCACCGGCAGGCCCTCGTCAATCAACTCCTGCACCGTGCGCTGGGGCAGGCTGGCGCGCGGCTGGAACTGGTTGACGACGATGCCTTCCACGAGCAGATCGGGGTTGTGGTCGGCCTGGATCTCCTTGACGCTTTCCAGCAGGCCGTAGAGGGCGCGGCGCGAGAAATCATCGCAGTCGAAGGGGATCAAACAGCTGTCGGCCGCGATCAGGGCCGAGCGGGTGTAGAAGTTCAGCGCCGGCGGGGTGTCGATCCAGATGGCGTCGTAGTCCTTCGCCAGGGCCTGCAGCGCATCGCGCAGCTTGTAGATCTTGTAGCGGCTCTCCAGCTTGCTGTGGATTTCATCCAGCACCGGGCTGGAGCGCATCAGGTGCAGCTTCTCCCAGGGCGTGGCGCTGATGAAATCGGCCAGCTTGGGCGGGCGCACGCTGAAGCTCAGGGTGGACTCAAAAAACTCCGCCGCCCCCTGCGCGGCCTCGTCGGCCGCTTCGCCCAGCAGATAACGGCTGGTGTTGCCCTGGGCATCCAGATCCACCACCAGGGTGCGCAAGCCCTGCGCCGCCGCGATGGCGGCCAGATTGCTGCTGATGGTGGACTTGCCCACCCCGCCTTTTTGATTGAACACCACACGCCGCATGCCAGGCTCCCTTGCTGTATTGCATAAGGTCTATTGTGCACTGCAGCAAAGTCACCTGAAAAGAGGGCGATCTGCGCTTGCGCCGGGCGATCTCCGGCGCGTCGGTGCTCTTCCATCGCCTGACGCACAAGCGTGAGCGGCGGGCCGCGAAAACAGCGCCTTCGCGCCTTGCATTCAAGGCCCCCATCCCAAGATCGCCTGGCACCCCTGGCCGCAGATCCGCTGCGCCTGGATTGACTAACAAGGAAGGAAGATTCCCCATGGGCCTGTTCGATATGTTCAAGACCGACGCCGGCGAAAAGATGACGCCGGCGCTGGCCTTCACCACCTCGCTGATCTACATCATGTCGGCCGACGGCGAGATGGATGCCGAGGAAGTGGGCCATCTGCTGTCCGTGCTGGGCGGCAAGGACGATGGCCGCGGCAGCATCGGTGTGGGCGCGCAGAACCAGGCCTTGCTGGACTCGGCGCTGAAGTACCGTCGCAAGAACCCGCTGGACACCTTCCTGGCCGAAGCCGCGCCCCTGCTGACCGACGCGCAGAAGATGTGCATCCTGATCAATCTGGTCGACTCCTCGCTGGCCGACGGCCAGCCCGAGCGCGAAGAGCAGGAAATGCTGGCCAAGTTCATGACCGCCTTCGGCGTCAGCGAGGAGCGCTTCCGCCCCTTCTTCGAAGTCATCGTGCTGAAGTCGGACCGCACCGTGTTCTCCAACCAGGCCCACCCAAAGAACCAGGCGGGCTATCAGGTCAAGCTGGGCTTGAACTGATGCGGCTTGGCGGGCGGTCTTGCCGATCGCCCGCAAGCACTTGTCCGCTCAAGGCCCGGCCTTGCCATTCTTGCCATTCGCCGCCCGGCAGCGCTGCAGATCGCAGGCCGTGGGCAGCATGGAGCGGTACTCGGTGACGCTCTTGAGCTGGCTGCGGTCACGGGCGTAGCAGGTTTCGCCGCGGCCGTTGTGGTAGTAAGACGTTACGTCCACGCAGCGGCGTGAGTGCGCCATCAAGCCGTAGAGATGGCCCATCTCGTGGGAGATGACCATCTGCAAAGTCTCCTGAAACGGATGCCTGGGGTTGCGCTGCTTCAGCAGCGCAAAGCCGGCCGGGCTGATCGCCAGTTGCCGCTGCGTCAGATTGGCGAGCGCAAAGCTGCCGCGCGCCGCCGCCTCGTCCCACAGCACCTGAATATGGCCCGGCTCGGCCGCCATCAGCGCCGGCGTCATCACGCCGCGCAGCACCACCGCCGGCACGCCGCAGGGCGCCCAGGCCTGTACCGCGCGTTCCAGCAACTGCATCACCAGGAGCTCGCTGATCCAGGCCGGTGCGCCGCGATGTTCGTACACAAACACCAGCTTGGCCGCCACGGCGGGCCGGTCACGCCCATCGCCCCAGGTGGCGATCTCACCGGGGCGGCATTCGGCGATCTCTTGGTCGCGGATGGAGGCCAGGGCCGAGGCTTGAAGCGGCAGCAGGCTCAGGGCGAGGCTGAGGAGGAGGGCCGGACTCAGGCGTGAGTGCATGGGGAGTTGCGGTGCAGTGTCGTAGAAAGCTTAGGCGCGGGCAGGGCTTCCCGCGCATAGCGTTGAAAATTTACGGAACTCACCAAGCGCCGCGTCGCGGCATTCTGCTGTCGTGTGTTCGCGCTTAGCGAACAGTTGGGAGTCATGGCGGACGCCCTTCAGGATGGATATCGAGCCCGAGCATCATCGGAGGATATACATGCCGAAGCGTCAGCGTGGGACCTGTGCTCAGAAGAAGGTCAATTGCAGATACGGGTCCTTCACCCAATGAGTCCCAAAGCAGAATTTTCGAAATGGTGGCTGGGAGGAGGGGGGCGACTTCCGTCGGAGTAGAAACAGCGAACGCCGGAGCACCAGGCCAGCATTGAATTCCCGGCGGTTCAGTCCAGTCGATCAACTCAATCCCCAGAGCCGGGTATTGGTTGGGATTCGGTACTTCGCAAGGTCGAATCTGCACTGACACTGCTTCTGCTAGCTCCAGGTTGGCCGCGTATGTGGCGATCTGAGGCGAACGGCTATCCATCCAAGCTGGATGTAAGCCTGTGCTCAACAGGTTCAGCGACAGCAACTCTCGTCCGACTAGATCAGTGAATTTCACAATTTGTACCCAATTCAGCAACTTGGGGACTGATTGAAGGTCTGGGACATCCACCTAAATTTTTGCCGACTCAATTGCAACTTTTGCATGAGTGTCCCGGACATACGGATTCATCTGAACAAGGAAAGTCTGGTGCACCCATCCCAATTTTGACTCAAGCAATTGCAGCTTTTGCACCTTGCAAGGGTGTACAGGACTTCCTTGTTTGCCAGAACGGGCGAGGCCGTTTTCCGTGGGAAACGCTTGCGCCAACATACAAGAATTTGTATTGTTCATGCGTGAGCGAAACCTATCGAGTTCCGGGGTAGTTCCCTGGATGATCTGCGCGCCTTCCCCTTGGATGCCCGACGCGAGGCGGGCTATCAGCTTGACTTGGTGCAAGGCGGCCGCGATCCAGACGACTGGAAGCCGATGAATACGGTGGGCTCAGGCGTTCGGGAAATTCGTGTTCGGGACGCTGCCGGTGCCTTCCGGGTGATTTACGTGGCGAAGCTGGCCGATGCCGTGTACGTCCTGCACTGCTTCCAGAAGAAGACCGAGAAGACCAGCAAACCAGATTTGGACTTGGCGGCGCGGCGCTTCCGTGACTTGATGCAGGAGTTGAAGCCATGACCGACCAACAACGATTCGCCAGCGTGTGGGACGCCATCGAGGACACGCCCCAGCAGGCCGAGAATATGAAGCTGCGCGCGACACTCATGAGCGCGTTGAAGGATCGCATCGCCCAAAGCGGAATCAGCCAGGCGCAAGCGGCCGAGCTGTTCGGCGTGACTCAGCCGCGCGTGTCCGACCTGGTGCGGGGCAAGATCAATCTCTTTGGCCTGGATGCCTTGGTCAATATGGCCGCCGCCGCTGGCCTGCAAGTCGAGCTTCGCATCCTCCAAGCTGCCTGACCCTTGGGCCTGGCTGAAATTGAAAGGACGACTTCTTTTCGTGAGAGTGGCGCCTGCGCGGCCCCTATTGCCCATTGCTTGGGCAAACGCAGCCCAAGCCTAAACCACACACCCACTCTCCCCACTCACCCCGCTAGCCGAACTCGTTAGCTTCACCCCATACCGCTCCGCCGTCATATGCGCCAAGATCGCCAAGGCGATCTCCGGTGGCGTGCGCGCGCCGATGTTCAGGCCCACCGGCCCATGCAGACGGGCAAGTTGGTCTTCACTGAGGCCGAAGTGCTCTTGCAAGCGTGCCTTGCGCTTGGCTTGATTCACACGGGAGCCAATCGCGCCGACGTAAAAGGCCGGGCTCTGCAGGGCTTCCAGCAGGGCCAGATCGTCCAGCTTGGGGTCGTGGGTGAGGGCGACGATGGCGCTGTGGCCATCGGGGGCAAAGGCAGTCACCGCGTCGTCGGGCATCTCGCGGCTGAGCCGGGCGCCGGGCAGGGCCCAGCCCTGGGCGTATTCCTCGCGCGGGTCGCAGACCAGCACCTGGTAGTCCAGGCCCAGGGCCATGCCGGCCAGGTAATGCGTCATCTGGCCTGCGCCGATGATGAGCAGGCGCCACTGCGGGCCGTGTTGCGTGATCAGCCTGGCCTCGCTCAAGACCAGCACATCGGCCCCGGCTTGAGGCGCCAGCAATTGCACCGCACCGGTCTGGCGGTCCAGCACGCGCTGTACCCGTTCGCCGCAGGCCAGGCGGGCCAGCAGGGCTTCGATCTGCGAGGCGGGATTCAAGGGTTCCAGCAGCAGCTCCAGCGTGCCGCCGCAGGGCAGGCCGAAGCGCTTGGCCTCTTCGGCGCCGACGCCGTAGCGCAGCAAATGGGGCATGGCGAGACTGTTGAGCGCGCCTTCGCGGACCTGGGCGATCAGATCGTCCTCGATGCAGCCGCCGGACACCGAGCCGGCGATCTGCCCGTCATCGCACACGGCCACCAGCGAGCCCACCGGCCTTGGCGCCGAGCCCCAGCTGCGGGTGATGGTGCCCAGCACCACGCGCCGGTCCTGGTTCAGCCAGGCGGCCACCTGGCGCAAAACGCTCAAGTCGAGATTGTCCATGGCGGGATGCTAAGCCAGGCCCGGGCGGCGGCGCGCCCTCTGGTGATAACCCGGGGGTGAATGGCTCGGCTGTATATCCGTACATGCGGGTAAACGGCGGATGGCGCTGGCACGGTGCAGCCGCGAGGATTGCTGCTGCCTTCGGAACCCTAAGGAGACGAGATGAGCCAGAGAGTCACACTCAAGGTGAATGGCAAACCGGTGACGCGCGAGGTTGCGCCCGATCAGCTCTTGGTGCAGTTTGTGCGCGAGACCCTGGCCCTGACCGGCACCCACACGGGCTGCGACACCGGCCAGTGCGGGGCTTGCACCGTGCATCTGGACGGGCATGCGGTGAAGAGCTGCACCCTGCTGGCCGTGCAGGCCGATGGCCGGGCGCTGACCACCATCGAGGGCCTGGCCGCTGCCGACGGCACGCTGCACCCCATGCAGGCCGCCTTCAAGGAATGCCATGGCCTGCAATGCGGCTTCTGCACCCCGGGCATGGTGATGAGCGCGGTGGACCTGGTGCAGCAGCATGGCTGCCATTCCGAGGCCCAGGTGCGCGAGGCGCTGGAGGGCAATATCTGCCGCTGCACCGGCTACCAGAACATCGTGCGCGCGGTGCAGGTCGGCGCCGCCGCCATGAAGGGAGAGCGGCCATGAACACGCCCGTGCAAAACCCCATAGGCCAGAGCGTGCGCCGCCGTGAGGACGCGCGCTTCCTGACCGGCCGCGGCCAGTACACCGATGACATCGTGCTGCCGCGCCAGAGCTATGCCTTCTTTCTGCGCTCGCCCTATGCCCATGCCCAGATCGCCGCCATCGACACGGCCGCGGCGGCGGCGGCCGAGGGCGTGTTGGCCGTCTTCAGTGGCGAGCATTTCCGCGCCGTCGGCGGCCTGCCCTGCGGCTGGCTGATTAACAGCCTGGACGGCATGCCGATGAAGGAGCCCAAGCACCCCATTCTTGCCGATGGCAAGGTGCGTTATGTGGGCGAGACGGTGGCCCTGGTCGTGGCCGAGACCTATGCCCAGGCCAAGGCGGCGGCGGCCTTGATCGAGGTGGACTATCAAGACCTGGCCCCGGTCGTTGAAACGGCCAAGGCCCAGGCCGCCGCCAGCGCCGTGCATGCGGAAGCGCCCGACAATGTCTGCTACACCTGGGGCTGCGGCGACAAGGCCAGCACCGACGCGGCCATGGCCAAGGCGACCCATGTGACGCGGCTGGCCTTTCGCAACAACCGCCTGATCCCCAATGCCATCGAGCCGCGCGCCGCCAACGCCAGCTACAACGCCGCGGACGAGAGCTACACCCTCTACACCACCAGCCAGAACCCGCATGTGGCGCGCCTGCTGATGTGCGCCTTTGTGCTGGGCATTCCCGAGCACAAGCTGCGCGTGGTGGCGCCCGATGTGGGCGGTGGCTTTGGCTCCAAGATTTTTTTGTACGCCGAAGAAACGGCGCTGACCTGGGCCAGCAAGCAGGTGGGCCGGCCGATCAAATGGACGGCCGATCGCAGCGAGGCATTTCTCAGCGACGCCCATGGCCGCGACCACGCCACTGTGGCCGAGCTGGGCCTGGACGCGCAAGGCAAGTTTCTCGCCCTGCGTGTACACACCACGGCCAATCTGGGCGCCTATCTGTCCACCTTTGCCAGCAGCGTGCCCACCATCCTCTACGCCACCTTGCTGGCCGGCCAGTACAGCACGCCGGCCATTTACGCCGAGGTGACGGGCGTGTTCACCAATACCGCGCCGGTCGATGCCTATCGCGGCGCCGGCCGGCCCGAGGCGACCTATGTGG
Source organism: Roseateles oligotrophus (assembly GCF_014204525.1). GTDB lineage: Bacteria > Pseudomonadota > Gammaproteobacteria > Burkholderiales > Burkholderiaceae_C > Paucibacter_A > Paucibacter_A oligotrophus_A. Next base: position 344,257 of record NZ_JACHLP010000003.1, on the reverse strand, counting down.
TGGAGCGCCTGGTGGAAACAGCGGCCAAGGAGCTGGGGATGGACCCGGCCGAGCTGCGCCGCCGCAACTTCATCCGCAGCTTCCCCTATGCCACGCCGGTGGGCCTCACCTATGACGTGGGCGACTACGAGGCCACGCTGGATGCCGTGCAGGAACTGGCCGATGTGCAGGGCTTTGCCGCCCGCCGTGCCGCCAGCGAGGCCAAGGGACTGAAGCGTGGCCTGGGCTATTCCACCTATATCGAGGCCTGCGGCCTGGCGCCCAGCAATATCGCCGGCGCCCTGGGCGCGCGGGCCGGCCTGTTCGAGGCGGGCGAGGTGCGCGTCCACCCCACCGGCAAGGTGACGGTGTTCACCGGCTCGCATTCCCATGGCCAGGGCCATGAGACGACCTTTGCCCAGGTGGTGGCGGCCAAGCTGGGCATCCCCATCGAGGATGTGGACATCCAGCACGGCGACACGGCCAAGGTCTTGTTCGGCATGGGCACGTATGGCAGCCGCTCGCTCTCGGTCGGCGGCACGGCCATCGTCAAGGCGGTGGACAAGGTGATCGCCAAGGGCAAGAAGATCGCCGCCCATCTGCTGGAGGCGGCCGACACCGATATCGAGTTCGAGCAAGGCGTCTTCAAGGTGGCGGGCACCGACCGCAGTGTGCCCTTTGCCGCCGTCTCGCTGACGGCCTATGTGCCGCACAACTACCCGCTGGACAAGCTGGAGCCCGGCCTGAACGAGAACGCCTTCTACGACCCCACAAACTTCACCTACCCCGCCGGCAGCTATGTCTGCGAGGTCGAGGTGGACCCGGCCACCGGCCAGGTGCGGGTGGACCGCTTCAGCGCGGTGGACGACTTCGGCAATATCGTCAATCCGATGATTGTCGAGGGCCAGGTGCAGGGCGGCATCGCCCAGGGCATAGGCCAGGCCTTGCTGGAGCACGGCATCTACGACCCGGACAGCGGCCAGCTGCTCACGGGCAGTTATATGGACTACGCCATGCCGCGCGCCGACGACCTGCCCAACTTCCAGATCCGCACGGCCAAGGGCACGCCCTGCAGCCACAACCCGCTGGGGGTCAAGGGCTGCGGCGAGGCCGGGGCCATCGGTTCGCCGCCGGCCGTCATCAACGCCATCTGCGATGCCTTGGGGCTGAAAGACATCGCCATGCCCGCCACGCCGCACACCGTGTGGCAGGCGATCCAGGCGGCACGCTGACAACATGAAACCCCTCGTCCAAGGAGTACCTTGGCCGGTCCCCCGAGGGGACGGCGATGCTTGGCGGATCGACCGCCAAGCACATCGCCAGCGCGGGCCGGCTTGGGGCGGCCCGGCGCTCGGCCCGGAATTCCGGCCGCTTGACGCAACAATTGGGAGACAAGCACCATGAGTTTCACCTATACCCAAGCGGCCTCGGTGGCCGAGGCGGCCCGGGCCGCGGGCGCTAACGCCGATGTCAAGCTGATTGCGGGCGGCCAATCTCTGCTGGGCGCCATCAAGCTGGGCCTGGCGGCCCCCGAGGCCTTGATCGACCTCGGCGCCCTGGGCGATCTCAAAGGCATACGTCTCGAAGGCGGCAAGCTGCACATCGGCGCGATGACCACGCATGCCACGGTGGCGGCCTCCAAAGAGGTGCAGCAGGCCATTCCCGCCTTGGCGGATCTGGCCGGCCGCATCGGCGACCGCCAGGTGCGCAACCGCGGCACCCTGGGCGGCAGCCTGGCCAATAACGACCCGGCCGCCTGCTACCCCGCCGCCGTGCTGGCCCTGGGTGCCACCGTGCATACCGAGAGACGCAGCATCGCCGCCGATGATTTCTTCAAAGGCCTGTACGAGACGGCCTTGCAGCCCGGCGAGATCATCACCTCGGTCAGCTTCCCGGTACCCGAGCGGGCGGGCTGGCAGAAGTTCAAGCAGCCGGCCTCGCGCTTTTCCATCGTCGGCGTCTTTGTCGCCAAGACGGGGTCAGGCGCGCGGGTGGCCGTCACCGGCGCGGGCGCGGGTGTATTCCGCGTGGCCGCGCTGGAGGCCGCCCTGGCCGGCAGCTGGAGCGCGGCCGCCACGGCGGCTGTGAGTGTCAGTGCCGAGGGCTTGAACAATGATTTGCACGGCTCGGCCGCGTATCGGGCGGCCTTGATTCCGGTGCTGGCCGGTCGCGCGGTGGCGGCTTCCTGAAGCGTGGCCAGCCTCCCTCAAAGCATCGGTGAAACCGTTGCCGCGCTGCAGGCCCTGGGCTATGTGGCGCGGCGCGAGCTGGCGGCGGCGGTCTTTCTGGCCCTGCGTCTGCAGCGCCCGCTTTTTCTGGAAGGCGAGCCCGGCACCGGCAAGACCGAGATCGCCAAGACCCTGGCCACGCTGCTGCAGCGGCCGCTGATCCGCCTGCAATGCTACGAAGGCCTGGACCTGAATGCCGCCGCTTATGAATGGAATTACGCGCGCCAGATGCTGGAGATCAAGCTGGCCGAGGGCGCCTCGCGGGAGGACTTGAGCCGCGACCTTTTCGCCCCCCGCTTTCTGATCAAGCGCGCCTTGCTGCAGGCCATAGACCCTGCCAATACCGTCGCACCCGTCTTGCTGATCGACGAGCTGGACCGCGCCGACGAGCCCTTCGAGGCCTTTTTGCTGGAGGTCTTGAGCGAGTTCCAGATCACCATCCCCGAGCTGGGCCCGGTGCGCGCGCTGCAGCCGCCCATCGTCATCATCACCTCCAACCGCACGCGGGAGATCAACGACGCCGTCAAGCGCCGCTGCCTCTACCACTGGGTGGACTTCCCCGATGCCCAGGCCGAGCTGGAGATCCTGCGCCTGCGCGTGCCCGGCGCGCCCGCGGCCCTGGCGCGCCAGATCGTCGCCTTCATCCAGGGCCTGCGCAGTCTGGAGCTTTACAAGCGGCCCGGCGTGGCCGAGACGATCGAGTGGTCGCGCGCCTTGCTGGAGCTGGACGCCCTGGTGCTGGACCCCGCCACGCTGCACGACACCCTGGGCGTCTTGCTCAAGTACCAGGACGATATCGCCCGCGTGCAGGGCTCGGAGGCGGCGCGCCTGCTGGCGCAAATCAAAGTTCAGCGCTGATGACTCATTACCTGGCCGACAACGTGATGCACTTCGCCCGCGTCCTGCGCGAGGCCGGCCTGGCCGTGGGAACGGACCGGGTGGCCCTGGCGCTGCAGGCCTTACCGCTGGCGGGGCTGGAATCGCGCCAGGACTTTCATGCCACCCTGTCCGCCTGCCTGCTGGACCGGGCCGAGCACCGCGCCCTGTTCGATCAGGCCTTCCACATCTTCTGGCAAGACCCGCAGCTGCTGGCGCGGGTGATGGCCCTGCTGCTGCCGCGTGCCGAAGGCCGCGTCGGCAGGCCGCCGCCGCCCGAGAATCGCCGTCTGGCTGCCGCCTTATTTCCCCATGCCCCGCAGCGCCAGCCCCCCGCGCCGGAACAGCGCCTGGAGCTGGACGCCCCGCTGACGTGGAGCGAGCGCGAGTTGCTGCGCCAGCGCGATTTCGACACCATGACGGGCGAGGAATGGGCGGCCGCCAAACGCCTGCTCGCCCGCCTGCAGCCCTTGCTGGTGGCCCGGCCCACCCGCCGCTGGCGCAGCGCCGGCAGGGGCGCAGCGGACTGGCGCGCCAGCCTGCGCGCGCAAGGCCGCAGCGAGGCCGCGCCCCTGCAGCGCCGGCAGCGCTGCGAGCGCCCGGCGCCCCTGCTGCTGCTGGCCGATATCTCGGGCTCGATGAGCCGCTACTCGCGCATGCTTTTGCACCTCGCCCACGGCCTGACCAACCCGCAATCGCAGCAGAGTGGTCAAAGACCCCGGGTGACGAGTTTTGTCTTCGGCACCCGGCTCACGCCCATCAGCCGCTTGCTGCGTCAGCGCGACCCCGATCTGGCCGTGGCGGCGGTCTCGGCGGCGGTGGCGGATTGGTCGGGCGGCACCCGCATCGGCGCCTGCCTGCACGAGTTCAACCAGCATTGGGCGCGCCGCGTGCTGAGCAGCGAGACGACGGTGCTGCTGGTCAGCGACGGCCTGCAGCAGGGCGAGGACGGCGACCCGGACTGCCGGCAGCTCGGCTTCGAGGCGCGCCGCCTGCGCCTGTCCTGCCGCCGTCTGCTCTGGCTCAACCCCTTGCTGCGCTTTGCCGGCTTCGAGCCCAAGGCGGCCGGCGTGCGGGCGCTGCTGCCCGAGGTCACGCATCACCTGCCTGTGCACAATCTGGCCAGCCTGGAGCAGCTCGGCGAGCTGCTGGCGCGGCCCTTCGGAAAGTAATCATGAATCTCAGCGGACAAGAAACCCTGCCCGTCACCCAGGCCCAGGCCTGGGCGGCGCTGAATGACACCGGGATGCTCAAGGCCGCCATCAGCGGCTGCGAGTCCCTGACCCGGCTGGGCGAGAACCCGGCCGAGCCCGAGTACGAGGCCTTGCTGACGGTGGCGATAGGCCCGGTCAAGGCCAAATTCAAGGGCCGGCTCAAGCTCTCCGATCTGCAAGCGCCGAATAGTTACCAGCTTGCGTTTGAAGGCTCGGGCGGCGCAGCCGGCCATGGCAAGGGCCTGGCCCATGTGCGGCTGGAGTCCGCCGCGCCCGAGGCCGCGCCCACCGTGCTGCACTACGAGGTGCAGGCCAGCGTGGGCGGCAAGATCGCCCAGATCGGCTCGCGCCTGGTGGACATGGCGGCGCAGAAGATGGCGAGCGACTTCTTCGCCGCCTTCAACACGGCCTTGCAGGCCCAATACCCGCCAGTTGCCGAAGCGCTCCCGCCGCCCACTGCCGAGGCCAAATCGGCCTGGCAGAAATTTCTGGACTGGTATCTGGGCTGGCTGGGCCGTATCTTCAAGTAGGGCGGGGCGTGAGCCGTCCTACGAGCGGCTGCTCAGCTTGAAGCCTTCCACCACCTGCACCAGGTCCGAGGCCTGGGTGTTGAGGCTGGTGGCCGCGGCGGCCATCTGCTCGACCAGGGCGCTGTTCTGCTGAGTGCTCTGGTCCATCAGCGTGACGGCCTGGCCGACCTGGGCCACCCGCTCGGCCTGCTCGCTGGTGGCGGTGCTGATCTCGCTCATGATGGTCGTCACGCGCTGGATGGCGGTGACCACCTCGGTCATGGTGCTGCCGGCGCTATCCACCAGATGCGTGCCTTGCTCGACCCGCTCGACGCTGGTGCTGATCAGCAATTTGATCTGCTTGGCCGCCTCGGCGCTGCGGCCCGCCAGGGCGCGCACCTCGGAGGCCACGACGGCAAAGCCGCGGCCTTGCTCGCCGGCGCGGGCGGCTTCCACCGCCGCGTTCAGGGCCAGGATATTGGTCTGGAAGGCGATGCCGTCGATGACGCCGATGATGTCCGAGATCTTGCGCGAGGCGTCGTTGATGCCCTTCATGGTCTCCACCACCTGGGCCACCACCTCGCCCCCTTGGGTGGCGACCTTGGAGGCGTTTTGCGCCAGCTCATTGGCCTGGTAGGAGCTGCTGGCGTTCTGCTTCACCTGGGCGCCCAGCTCATTCATATGGCTGGCCGTTTTTTCCAGCGCGCTGGCCTGATCCTCGGTGCGGTTGGACAGATCCATATTGCCCTGGGCGATCTCCTTGGAGGCCAGCGCCACGGCATGGGAGCCCTGGCGCACATCGCTGACCACCTTGGAGAGTTGCTCGCGCATGCCGCTCAAGGCCGCCATCACGCTGCTGGTGTCGCCCAGGCGGACGGGGATGTCGGCGCTCAGGTCGCCGGCGCGCACGGCCTCCACGGCATGGCGAACGGCCAGGGGGTCGGCACCAAAGCGCCCCATCAGGACGCGCACGATGGCGGCCAGGAAGGTGATGGCCACCACCAGCAAGAAGACGATGCTGCCCACCAGCAGGCGGTACCAGAGGTTTTTCTGCTCGACGGCATGGGCCACGGCGCCGGCGGTGCGCTCGTCCACCAGGCTCAGGAACTGATCCACCGGCTTCATGATCTTGGCCTTGAAGGCGTGGTAGTTCTTGTCGTGCATCATTTCGCGGGCCTTGGCCAGATCGGGCTCGCCCTTCAGCGTGAAGCCGCCCTTGCCATCGGCCAGCTGGCCCTTGACCAGATTCATGGCCACGGTTTCGGTGTTGACCAGATCGTCGGAATTGCCCTGGGCCTCCTTGAGCTTGGCGAACTCGGCCTCGGTGAAACCGGCTTGCTTCATCAAGTCTTGCAGCGGCACAGCGGCATCGCTGCCGCGATTGGGGTCCTGGCCCACGGCGCGGAAATCCCAGTAGATCTTCTCGTACTGCTTGGGCCGTGGCTTCTTGCCATTACGGATGTCAAGGATTTCGAAGTACTGTTTTTCCCATTCCGGGTTGCCGCTGACCACATAGGTGCGGGCCAGGCGGGTCAGGTCGTCCGAGCTTTGCCGCAACTCGTCGGCCAGCAGATAGGAGGTGTAGCGGTCCAGATTGACCTGGGCCAGCTGTTCGTTGACAACGCCCAGTTTGTAGAGCGAATAGCCCAGAAACAAGGCCGGTAAAAGCAGGGCCAGCACCAGATACTGAAACATTTGTTTCAAGCTGCGCATGATGAGAGGTCTCCTGAATTGGTGTGCTGAACGACGACAGCAGGACTTGGCTGCACTGAGGCCAAGTCCTTTTCCTCCCATCTCCCAAATCGTGCTACTTCTTGCTCCTGACCAAGCTCTGTTGGTGTCGAAGCGGTGCATCAGCTCTGAGAGTTAGCATAAAACCATATCGACAGAAATGGGAGATTCAGGAGCACAGATTGGCGGGCCGGGCGCGCTTCGTGATTGAATCGTTTTTTGCAAATAGAGCTGTCGTGACAAAGTGCCGCTCTCGCGGCCTGGCCCGGGCCTGGGCTTGCGACGCTGCCGATCGAGCCGCTCGCGCGCAAGGACTTGCCCACAGGCGGCGGCCTACAATCGCGGTGCTTTTTTGTCCGCCGCTTTTGTGCACCGCTGCCCCTGGCTCGGTGCATTTGTTTTTTTGGCTGTGCCCCGCTGTTTCCCCCATGAGTTCCCCGGTCCCGAAGTCGCGTTTGCTGCATGTCGATGCCTTGAAGGCCTTGGCCGCGCAACTGATTGTTTTGCACCATCTGGCGGCCTACGGCCCCATTGCCGATGCGGTGGCGGCCTGGTTTCCGCGCCTGATGGACCATCTTTTCCACGAGGGCCGCATGGCCGTGCAGCTGTTTTTGGTGCTGGGGGGCTTTCTGAGCGCCCGCGGGCTCGCGCCGCGCGGCCAGTTGCTGGGGGGCAGCCTGCCCGAGCTGTTGTGGCGCCGCTATCTGCGCCTGGTCCTGCCTTTTCTGGCGGCCCTGGGCCTGACCCTGGCCTGCTCCTGGCTGGTGCGGCCCTGGCTGCCCGAGCTGACGCCGGCCACGGTGAGCCTGCCCCAGCTCCTCAGCCATGGCTTGCTCCTGCACGATGTGCTGGGCTATGAGGCCTTGACCGTGGGGGCCTGGTATGTGGCCATGGACTTCCAGCTCTTCGCCTTCTTGCTGGGCCTGCTGTGGCTGGCGCGCCGCCTGCAGCCGCCGCGCCAGCAGCCCGGGGCCGGTCACGGGCTGCGCGCCGTGCTGGCGCCCGGCCTGGTCTTGCTGATGTGTCTGGCTTCGCTCTTTGTCTTCAACCGCGACGCCGGCCTGGACGTCTGGGCGCCGTACTTCTTCGGCGCCTACGGCCTGGGAGCCCTGGTGCATTGGCTGGGCCTGAGCCCTTACCGCCGCGCCGGCCTGCTGATGCTGACGGCACTGGTGAGTCTGGCCCTCGTGCTGGAGTTCCGCGAGCGCATCGCCCTGGCCTTGGCCACGGCCTTGGTTCTGGCTGGGTGGCAGCAGCGCCATCGCCTGGGCAAGCCCCTGCTGCCGCGCTTCTGCGCCGGTCCGGTGGTCCAGCTGGGCACGCAGTCCTATGCCTTGTTCCTCGTGCACTTCCCCATCTGCCTGCTGGTCAACGCGGTGTTCGCGCACCAGGACATGGCGGGTGGCGGCCCGGGCGTGCTGATGTTGCTGGCCGCCTGGGGCCTGTCCAATCTGGCGGCCCTGCCGTTCTACCGCTGGGTCGAGCTGCCCAGCAGCCGCTTGGGTCTGGGCCTGGGCCAGGCCGGCCTGCTCAAGGCTTCTTGAGCGCGCAGGTGCTCAGGCCGAAAGGCAGGTAGGCCGGGCAGAAGCGGAACACCCCGGTCAGCAGCGGCACGATGCCTAGCCAGCCCCAGGCGCCGATATGGCCGCTGGCGGCCAGGGCCAGCAGGGCGATGCCGGCGACGATGCGGACACCGCGGTCCAGGGATCCGACATTGGTTTTGAACATGGGAGCTCCTCGTGTGATGTGAGGGCATCAATGTCGCAGGGCCGGGCCGCCGAGTCTGTGACCTCGGTCACATAGCCAGTGCCCGCAGGGCTTGTGGATCGAGCAGCTCGATGCGCTCCCGGCCCAGGCTCAGCAAGCCCTCGCGCTCGAAGCGTTTGAGCAGGCGGGTGACGATCTCGCGCACCGTGCCCAGCTCGTCGGCCAGGGCCTGGTGCGTGAGGTGCAGCACCGGGCCATGGCCCAGCAGGGCGGCGGCCAGGCGCTGGTCCAGGCGCTGGAAGGCGACGGCCTCGGTCAGGGCCATCAGCTCGATCAGGCGGTCGGAAAAAATGCCGAAGACATAGGACCGGAAGCCCGCGTCCGCCGTCCAGGCCGCAAAGCCGGCCGGGCTCAGCAGCACGAACTCGCAGTCCTGCACGCACACGCCCTGCGCCGCCAGCTGTTGCTGGCCGAACAGGCTGGCGGTGGAGGCCACGCAGAGATTGCCCGGCTGCACCCGGTACAGCTCCAGCGAGCGCCCATTGGCCGCGCCCCGCGCCACCCGGATCTCCCCGCTCAGCAGCATGGGGAAGCCCTGGCAGGCCTGGCCCTCGGCAAACATCGTCAGCCCCTGCGGCGCCCGCATCCAGCCCGCCTGCCCGCCCAGCACCGCCGTCCGCAAAGCCGTCGGCAGCTGCGCCACCGCGGGGTAGAGCTCCAGCAAGGCCGCTTCCTGAATTGGGGTCAGAGTCATTTTTTGAGGGCTCGCTTGAGGTTTTACAGATCGTTGTCCCAGGCCCGCCGCATATCCGCCAGCGTCTTGCCCGGCTCGTCGCGGAAGCGCTGCGCCAGCACCGTCAGGCCCTGGATGCGGTCGACCCGGAAGCTGCGGAAATCCTGCCTCAGCTCGCACCAGCTGGCCAGGGTCCAGGAGGAACCCCAGAACATGCAGGCCAGCGGCCGCACCCGGCGCTGGCTGGGCGCACCCGCCAGATCCAGATAGTCCAGCGCCAGCAGTTGGCGCTGCTCGATGGCCTCGCGCAGGCGCGCCAGGCGCTCGCGCATCTCGGTGCCCAGGCCGCTCAGCGGGGCGAACAGGGCCAGGCTCTCGGCGGCGGCGCGCTCGGCCGCGGGCAGCACGGCCAGGATCTTGGACAGCGCCCCATCCGCCTGCGTGGCCAGCACGGCGTCCAGCTGCGGCTGGGCCAGGCGCACGGCGGCCACCAGGGCCTGCGCCTCGTCCTTGCTGAACATCAGCGGCGGCAGATCGAAGCCGGCCCGCATGCGGTAGCCCACGCCGGCCTCACCCTCGATGGGCACGCCCTGTTGCTGCAGGGCCGCGATATCGCGGTAGACGGTGCGGGCAGACACCGCCAGGCGCTGGCCGAGGAAGTCGGCCGTGCTGAGGCGGCGTCCGCGTATCAATTGGACGATTTGGAAGAGACGGTCGGCGCGGCGCATGGGCGACATTGTGCTTGTTGCCTTTTGCCTGTCATCGCCGCCCAGCGTTTCTTCAGTAGAGTGGCTCTTGCAATTCCGCAAGCCGAGCCAGGAGTGCCATGTCATTGCAGCAATTGAAACCCGAGTGGCAAACCTGGGTGCACGAGAACGTGGCAAGAGGCTGCACGGCCGCCTCCTTGCAAGAGCTCCTGCTGCAGGGCGGCCATGCCGCCGCGGTGGCGGCGCAGGCGATTGCCGAGGCACAGGCGGCGCAGCGGCCGGGCCAGGCCCAGCCCTCGGCCCTGGCCCGGCTGGCCGCCAGGGCGCAGGAGCAGGCGCCGCTGCTGCCCGGCGCCGCGCAGAGCGCGGGCTTGCGGCCTTTTGTCGAGCTGCAGGCCAATAGCCTGCAGGCAGCCGACGGGCAGCGGGTGCATATCGCCGCCGTGCTGGACCATCCGCATATCGTGCTGTTTGAGCAGATGCTCAAGCCCGAGGAATGCGAGCAGCTGATTGCCCTGGCCGAGACCCGCCTGAGCCGCTCCACCGTGGTGGACGAGCAGCTGGGCGAGGCCCGCGCGCATGCGGCGCGCACCAGCGCCGGCGCCTGGTTCCAGCGCGGCGAGTCCGAGCTGCTGGCCCGCATCGAGGCTCGCCTGGCCGCCCTGCTGCACTGGCCGGTGGAGCGCGGTGAAGGCATGCAGGTCTTGCGTTATGGCGTGGGCGGCGAGTACCGCGCCCACTACGACTACTTCAACCCCAGCCTGCCCGGCAGTCAGCGCCATCTGCAAAGCGGCGGCCAGCGGGTGGGGACCTGCATCCTGTATCTGGACGAGGTGGAGGCCGGCGGCGGCACCCGCTTCCCCAGCCTGGGCTTCGAGGTGCGGCCCAGCCGCGGTGCCGCGCTGTACTTCGCCAGCGTGGACGGCCAGGGCGTGGAAGACCCGGCCTCCCTGCACGCGGGCATGCCGGTGATTGCCGGGGTCAAGTACATCGCCACCAAATGGCTGCGCCAGCGGCCCTATGTGTAGGCGAGCTGCTCCCGCCTGATGCCGGCAAGGCCTGAGCCCATTCGATCAATGCATAGGCCATGCCGCCGCCGGGGCAGGGCGGGGCCGGCACAATGCTTGGCATGCAAACAGAGCCAGCCCCTGCCGCCCTGCATCACGTCATCATCATTGGTTGCGGTTTTGCTGGATTGGAGGCGGCCCGTTCGCTCAAGCATCCGCGCGTCCGCATCACCCTGATCGACCGCAGCAACCACCACCTCTTCCAGCCCCTGCTCTACCAGGTGGCCACGGCCGGCCTGTCGGCCCCCTCGATCGCCGCGCCGATACGCCATATGCTGCGCCGCCAACGCAATGTGACCGTGCTGATGGCCGAGGTCAGCGGCATCGACAAGGCCGCGCGGCGGGTCCGCCTCAGCGATGGCCAGGCCCTGGACTACGACGCCCTGATTCTGGCCAGCGGGGCCACGCACAGTTATTTCGGGCGGGATGAATGGGCCCGGCATGCGCCCGGCCTCAAGACCCTGGCCGATGCCTTCAAACTCAGGGCGCGCATCTTGCTGGCTTTCGAGCAGGCCGAAAAAACACGGGCGCCCGAGGCGCGCGCGCCCTGGTTGAACTTCATCATCATCGGCGGCGGCCCCACCGGTGTGGAGATGGCCGGCACCCTGGCCGAGATCGCCCGCCACACCTTGCGCGACGAGTTCCGCCGCATCGACCCGGCCAGCGCCCAGGTGCTGCTGCTGGAGGGCTCGGAGCGGGTTCTGCAGGCCTTCAAGCCCGAACTCTCCGCCAAGGCCCGCCAGCAGCTGGAGGCCCTGGGCGTGCAGGTGCAATGCGGCTGCAAGGTGGTGGACATCGGCGCCGAGGGCGTGCGGGTGGAGCAGGACGGCCAAACCCGGCACATTCCGGCGCGCACCGTGGTGTGGGCCGCCGGCGTGGCGGCCTCGCCGCTGGGCCGCAGCCTGGGCCTGCCGCTGGACCGCGCGGGGCGGGTCATCGTCGAGGCCGAGCTCTCGGTGGCCGGCCATGCCGAGCTCTACGTCATCGGCGACCTGGCCGCGGCGCAAAGCCATGAGAGGGACGGCCGCCTGCTGCCCGTGCCCGGTGTCAGCCCGGCGGCCAAGCAGATGGGGCGGCTGGCCGCGGCCAATATCCTGGCCCGCCTGCAAGGCAGGTCCGCGCAGAAGTTTCGTTATATCGACTACGGCGCCCTGGCCACGATAGGCCGCAAGGCGGCGGTGGCCGATGTGGGGCGCTTCCAGTTCTCGGGTTATTTCGCCTGGTTGTTCTGGCTCTTCGTGCACGTCTATTTTTTGATCGGCTTCCGCAACCGCCTGGTGGTCTTGATGGACTGGGCCTGGGCTTATCTGAGTTTTCAGCGTTATGCCCGCGTGATTGCCGAGCCGGCGGGCGGGGCCGAGACCGAGGCCAAACCGGGGACGGATTAGCCGCTCAAGAGAAGAGTTAGCGACTTTTCCCTGTCATCAAGCCGCCAAATTTCCCCACTAAATTGCCTCGAATCCACACAGAAGGAGGGTTCGATGAGGAAATTTCTGGTTTTGACGCGTTCATTCGTCCTGGGCGGCGCCTTGCTCGCCAGCCTGCCGGCCGCGCTGGCGACGGTCTTGAACTTCGATGATTTGGCCGATGGCCAAGTGCCCCTGAATTACGGCGGCCTGGACTGGTCGGCGGCGGGCTGGACGGCTTTCTCCACCCCGGCCGAGCCCTATAGCGCCCACTCCGGTGCCGGCCGCGTGGCCACCGGTTTCATGGCGGCCGATGCCGCCAGCGTGATCTCTTTCGGCCCGCGCGGGGCCTTCTTTGACGGCGCTTACTTTGCCGGTTTGGGCGGCGCGCTCTTGAGCTTTGATCTGTACTACCAGGGCAAGCAGGTGCATCGCTCGGCCAGCCTGGACCCCAGCCGCACGCCCAGCTTCCTGGCCAGCGGCTACCAAGGCCTGGTGGACACCGTGGTGGTCAAGAGCGCCAACCACGGCGAGTTCGTCATGGACGACTTTGCCTTCACCCAGGCCGTGCCCGAGCCGCAGAGCTATGCCCTGATGTTTGCCGGCCTGCTGGCCGTGGGCGCCATCGCCCGCCGCCGCAAGCCGGCGCAACAGGCCTGAGATCGCAAACAGCGCCGCCGCCTCTTCCACTCCGACCACGCATCCCATCATGAGCCAACAAGATCGTCGCAGCTTTCTGCGCAATATCGCCGCCGGCACCGGTGCCTCCCTGGCCCTGGCCAGCTTCCCGCCCGCCATTCAGCGAGCCCTGGCCATCGCCGCCAATAATCGCACGGGCAGCATTCAGGACGTCGAGCACATCGTCATCCTGACCCAGGAGAACCGCTCCTTCGACCATTACTTCGGCAGCCTCAACGGCGTGCGCGGTTTTGCCGACCCCTTCCCCGTGCCGGTGGCCGACAAAACCGGCATCAGCGGCAAAAGCGTCTGGGTGCAGCCCAATGCGGCCACGGCCGCCCCGGGCCGCCCGCCCGTCAACCCGCTGGCGCTGGCACCCTTCCACCTGAACACGGCGCAGAACTTCGCCTTTATGCGCGTCTCGGGCACGCCGCACTCCTGGCCGGACGCCCAGGCCGCCTGGGACAGCGGCCGCATGAATGCCTGGCCCAAGGCCAAGCAAAACCATTCCATGGGCTATTTCAAGGAGGCCGAGCTGCCCTTCCAGTTCGCCATGGCCAATGCCTTCACGCTGTGCGATGCCTACCACTGCGGCTCGCAGACCGGCACCAATACCAACCGCCTCTTCCTCTGGAGCGGCAGCAATGACCCGCTGCGCCTGGGCAACGGCCCCTCGACCGACAATAGCCACGAGTGGTTCAACCCCAATCCGCTGGACGACTACACCTGGACGAGCTACCCCGAGCGCCTGCAGGCCGCCGGCATCAGCTGGCAGGTGTATCAAAACCTGAACGACAACTTCACCGACAACGCGCTGTTCGGCTTCCGGCCCTTCCGCGACGCCTACTACCAGCGCCCCGGCTACTCGGCCGAGCTGGCGGCGCGCGGCATCAACACCCGCGATCTGGACAAGCTCAAGCAGGATGTGCAGGCGGGCAAGCTGCCGCAAGTCAGCTGGATCGTCGCCACGGCCGAGGGCTCCGAGCACCCCGGCCCCTCCAGCCCCGCCCAGGGCGCGGACTACACGGCCAAGGTGCTGGACGCGCTGACCTCCAATCCCGAGGTCTGGAGCAAGACGGTGCTGTTCGTCAACTTCGACGAGAACGACGGCTTCTTCGACCATATGCCGCCGCCCTCGGCCCCGTCCTATCTGACTTGGGACGCCGACCCCGCCAAGGCCCAGCTGGCCGGCGCTTCCACGGTGGACACCACGGGCGAGTACCAGCACATCCTCAACGGCGCCGTGGCAACCCATCTGCACAAGCCCTACGGCCCCGGCCCGCGCGTGCCCATGTATGTGATCTCGCCCTGGAGCAAGGGCGGCTGGGTCAATTCCGAGGTGGCCGACCACACCTCGGTGATCCGCTTCATCGAGGCCCGCTTCGGTGTGATGGAGCCGAATATCACGGCCCATCGCCGCGCCGTCTGCGGCGACCTGACTTCGGCCTTCAACTTCAAGGACCCGGAGGACAGCGCCTTCTTCGCCAACCTGCCCAATACCGTGGCCCTGGCGACCCGCGCCCGCGCCCTGCCGGGCACGAGCACGCCGCCGACGCCGGCCGCCCTCAGCGCCCCGGTGCAGGCCGCCGGCGTGCGCCCGGCCCGCGCCCTGCCTTACGAGCTGCACGCCACGGCCAAGGTGCTGGTCAATCCGGGCCGGGTGGGCTCCACCCGCGTCGAGCTGCAATTCGCCAATAGCGGCGAGGCGGCCGCGGTCTTCCATGTTTACGACCGTCTCAATCTGACGGCCATCCCGCGCCGCTACACGGTGGAAGCCGGCAAGCAGCTGAGCGACAGCTGGGCGCCCACGGCCGCCGGTGCCTACGATCTGTGGGTGCTGGGCCCGAATGGCTTCCACCGCCATTTCACCGGCAACTCGCGCCGCGTGGCCGCCGCCGCTCAGCCTAACCCCGAGGTGAGGGTGAGGCTGGACGCCGTCAACGGCGAGCTGATCGTGGAGCTGAGCAATAGCGGCAGCTTTGCCTGCAGCTTCAGCCTGGTGGCGAACAAATACTTCGACGGCACGCCGCGCCAGCAGCAGCTGGGCCCGCGCGCCAGCGCCAGCATCCGCCTGCCCTTGCAGGACAGCGCCAACTGGTACGACTTCAGCGTCCGTGTGCAAGGCCAGCCCGAGTACAGCCGCCGCTTCGCCGGCCATCTGGAAAACGGCCAGCCCTCCATCAGCGACCCGGCCATGGCCGGCCCCGCGCTGCTGGATCAGTACCGCGTTTGAACCCGCTCTTCGCCCATCTTTTTATCGCCAAGGAATTGCCCCATGCAAAAGTCTTTCATCGCCCTCGCCTCCCTGCTGCTGTGCAGCCTGGGCGCACAAGCCGCCGCCTCGCTGGGCAGCAATCTGATTGCCAACGGCAATGCCGAAACCGGCAGCGCCAGCGGCTGGACCGCCTTCGAGGGCACGGACCTGTTCCAGGCCGTCAAATACGGCAATAACTGGGTCAAGCCCAATGAGCCGGGCCCGGTCAACCGCGGCAGCTATCTGTTTGCCGGCCAGTCCAGCCCCTTCTCGGCCGGCTTCCAGATGCTGGACCTGAGCAATCTGGCGACCCAGATCGGCACCGGCAAGCTGGCCTTTGATCTGAGCGGCTATCTGGGTGGCTGGACCAATCAGGGCGATAACGCCCAGCTCTACCTCTCCTTCATGGACGCCGCCAAGACCGAGCTTGGCTCCGCCACCCTGGGCCCGGTCACCCCGGCCGATCGCGGCAACCGGACCGGCCTGCTATTCCGTGAGGTGAGCGGTTATGTGCCCAGCGGCACGACCCAGATCCAGCTCTCGCTCAGCATGGAGCGCCTGAACTCCAGCGACAACGACGGTTATGCCGACAATCTCTCCCTGGTCCTGCACGCCGCCGCCGTGCCCGAGCCGCAGACCTATGCCTTGATGGCCCTGGGCCTGGGCGCGCTGGGCCTGCTGGCGCGCCGCCGTAAGCCGCAGCAGGGCTGAGCAAGCCCGGCGCTGTGGGATCAGCCTTGCAGGCCGCGGCGGCGCACCACCAGGGTCACCACGCCCATGCCGGCCAGCAGCAAAGCGTAGCTGCTGGGCTCGGGAATGGGCGCCGGGGGCGCGCTGCCCTTGTCCCGGTCCTTGAGGTCGCCGCCCAAGGACTGGCCGGTCAAGCTGAAGTGGCGCAAGCCATGGCTCAAATCGCTGGCCCTGAAGTACCAACTGTCAAAGCCGGCCGAGGACTGGGCCGAGCCGAGGTTCAGCGCGGTGCTGAGGGCCTGGCCGTTGAAAGCGGCGCTCAGGCCGCCCGGCTCGAAGCTGAACGCGTGCTTGCTCTTGGGCTCCGCAAAAGAGCCCAGGCCGCCTGGGCTGTTCCAGCGCAGGGAAGGCGCGATGGCCGCCATGACGCTGGAGGCCATCAGACCGCTCATGACAAGCGCTAGCAGAGTCTTGGTCTGCTTGATCATCACTCACTCCCTCTTATTGGATTTTGTATTCGATACTGCCGAGTGGCCTAACAGCTAGGCCCAGCTGATTGGCGGGCAACTCTGAAGCTCCGCGGGGGCGAAGTCAAGGTTTACCCGAGGTACCCCCCTAAGACAAGGGCCGGCATTTTCCATGCTGCGAAAAATTCTGCTTGTGCAGATCGGCGCGCAGGATCTTGTTGGTGCCGCGGGGGATTCAGCGGCCGCGGCTGGCGACCGCCCTGGCACTGGCGAAGCGCTGGCAAAACCCGGCTTGGGCTGGCATAATCCAACTTTACGAACCTTCCGAACTTTTCAGGGTCCAAGTGCTGTGCAAGACTTGCCCGAAGTCAGGAAGAGGATCAGGAAGAAAGGCAGCCGCTCCCCATGAAAAGCCCCGTCCAGAGTTCAGCCCCTAGCCCGGTGGCGCGTGGCAGCGCTGCGGCCTCATCAGCGCGCAGCCCGCGCGCGCCGCAGCGGCCTTCGCCCTATCTGTCCGGCGCGCAGACCAAGGCCTTGTTTGCCAACAGCCTGGCCGCCCGCATGGAGCGCCTGAGCGCCGAGGATATGGTCTCGACCGATGAGGCGGCGGCCCTGGCCGGCACCAGCCGCGTCACCATCAATGCCTGGATCGCCAAGGGCCGCGCCATCGGCCTGACGCAGACCCGCCGAGGCTTTCGCCTGCCGCGCTGGCAGTTCGAGCCGCAATGCTGGGCCGCCTTGCCGGCCTTGTCCCAAGCCCTGGGCACGGTGGAAGGTTGGGCCTTGCTGGCTTTTCTGGAGACGCCGCTGGGCGGCTTGAGCGGCAAGACGCCGCGCCAGGCCATCGAGCAAGGCCAGCTGGAACGGGTGCTGGCCTTGGCCGGCGTCGAGGCAAGCTGAGAGACTGCGAGCTTTTCCATCATGCCCGCTCGGCACCCCAAAACACTCATAGCCTCTGAGCCGTGAAATTAGCCAGTCTCCAGTACGCGCCGCAGTCGGACCTGAGCGCCGGCCAAGCCCTGTTCCGCATCCAGCTGGCCCGCGCCCGCCCGGGCACGGTGCGCATCGGCGCCCTGCGCCTGGCGCCCAGCCATTTGCTTTCGGGTCGTTTTGATCTGCCCGGCGTGCCGGTCGGCTACTTCGCCGAAAGCCCCGAGGCCGCGGTGTTCGAATCCCTGTGCCGCCGCGAGGCCTTGGCCGTCTCCTTCACCCAGCTGGAGAAGCGTTCGCTGCTGTGCTTGCAGACTCTCTCGGGCATGGGCTTGCTCGACCTGCGCCCGCACGCTTCCAGCTGGCCGGTGCTGCAGTCCTTGCGTTTCAAGCACACCCAGGCGCTGGCGCTGGATGCCTATCGCCATGGCTTTGAAGGCATCGTCTACCGCTCCGCGCAGCAATTCGGCGCCGACTGCTATGCCTTGTTCGGCACGGCCCTGAGCCGGCTCAAGCCCGCTTGGGCGGAGCGTTTGGTGGAGGCCGGCACGGGCCATCTGCACGGCGTGGTGGCGGGGGCCTTGCTGGGGGCGCAGCTGGATTTGCTGCCTTGAGGGTGGCCTGTTTTCATAACTTGGCACGCTTCCTGCGTAGCCCGGTTAACTTCAGTTGTCTCCTCCACCGCCCCTGGGTGGATTTCAAGCCCCTGGCCAAAAGCCAGGGGCTTTTTTTGCGAGGCATCTGACGCTGGCTTGAGTTTGGTGCGAACCCGCTTGATCGGGCACCAAACTGAATCGTCAGTAGGTCATAAGCCGCTGTTTTTCCAGGCGCCAGTGCGGGGGGAAATCGGTGCTATTGGGTGAATGCCGGCGCTCGGTTTTGGGTCCAATCGGATGAACTGGCCGCTCGGGTCCATACATCGAAGGCAGCGGCTGCGGTGTGCCAACTTCTGCGCATCACGCACTTGCTGGCTGAGCGCCAACAAGTGCGCGTAAACGTCCGCCGACACGATTGCTGCGAATGTCGGCGCTTTCTAGACTGCCTTCGGTGTGACTCTGCGCAAAAAATTTTCCTGGGCGGAACCCTGCCCATCTCCTCTCATCTCAACAGGACCAATCGCTATGTCAGTAACTCATGGGCTGGCGTTCGGCGCCCTCATTGCCGCACTTTCCGCTTGCAGCATTGCCCCTCATCAGGCCTCCGACGAAGTTGCCCGGGCGCTCGAGGATTTGCAGAGAAATCCTTCAAGCGCGGGCCCCGGCGGCGCACCGACCGTGGTGAAGGGGCGAATCATTGTGGAAGCCCGGGCCGGCCTTTCGCGTGGAAATTTGGCCAGTATTCTTGACGCGCATGGTGGCAAGGCCCGGCAAATCGGCAAAAGCAATCTCTATATCGTTGATTTGCCGGCCAGCGCGTCTGAAACGGCGATTGCCGCCGTGCTGGCCAAGAACCCTCATCTAAAGGCTGCCGAACCCGATCAGCGCATCGCGCCTCAATTCGTCAGCAACGATCCCTATCTGGGCAGTGAATGGCATCTTGCCAAGATCAATGCGGCCAGCGCCTGGGATCGAAGCCAGGGCGCTGGGGTGACGATCGCCGTGTTGGACAGCGGGGTTGACCCCAGTCATCCAGACCTGGCTCCGCGACTGGTGCCGGGCTGGAATTTCTACGACAACAATTCCAATACCGCCGATGTTTTTGGTCACGGGACAAAGGTGGCCGGGGTTGCCGCGGCGATTGGCAACAACGGGATTGGCGTGGCGGGCGTGGCGGGCCAGGCCAATGTCATGCCGATCCGGGTGACCGATCTGCAGGGCTATGCCTACGCCAGCATGATTGCCCAGGGCCTGACCTGGGCCGCCGATCACGGTGTGCGTGTGGCCAATGTTAGCTTCGAGGTGGCGGGCATTGCCTCGGTCATCAGTGCCGCCAACTATCTGCGCAGCAAGGGCGGCTTGGTTGCCAATTCGGCCGGCAATAGTGGCCTGAATTCGAGCACCCCGGCGACCACGTCCATGGTCGTGGTGTCGGCAACCGATAGCAATGATGTGCGAGCCAGCTGGTCCAACTATGGCCCCAGCATCACGGTGGCCGCTCCCGGGGTGTTGATCTGGACCAGCACCAGTGGGGGGGGCTACAGCGCGGTCTCGGGGACATCGTTTGCTGCGCCGGTGACGGCGGGTGTTCTTGGTTTGATGATGGCGGCCAATTCGACGCTGCCCAATACGCAGGTGGAGAGCCTGCTGTTCTCTACCGCCGCTGATTTGGGCGCGAGCGGGCGCGACATCGAGTTTGGCTATGGACGTGTCAATGCGGACGCGGCGGTCCGGGCCGCCGCCGCAGCGATTTCAACAGCGGACCTGCAAGCCCCAACCCTGAGCATTGGGGCGCCACTCGCCAACAGCACGGTCAGCGGATGGGTGCAGGTGGATATTGGCGCGACCGACAATGTCGGTGTGAGCAAGGTCGAGTTGCGAGCCAACGGTGTGCTCGTGGGTACCGACACCGCCGCACCTTTTAGCTTTAGCTGGGACTCGACAGCGGTGCCCAATGGCCTCAACAAGCTGGTTGGAACTGCCTACGACGGGGCCGGGAATAGCGCCAACTCTTCGGAGCTAATCGTCAACGTCAGCAACTCAAGCAAGAGCGTGCCCGATACCAGCCCCCCTGTGATCGGCATCAGCAATCCCAAGAATGGCAGCGTGGTGAGCGGCACCTTGTCGGTACAGGTGAGCGCCACGGATGACAGCGGCAGCGCCGGAATCAGCCAGACCTTGTTGATTGACGGGGTCAAGGTTGCCAGCGCAAGCGGAGGCAGCCTGAGCTATAGCTGGAATACCCGGAAGCTGGCGGCCGGGGCGCACACCATCCAGGCCATTGCTCGCGATGCAGCGGGCAACTCATCCACGGCGACGATTTCGGTCAGCAAGTAGACCTCAGCCAGAAAGCCGCTTCGATAGCGGCTTTTTTTTGCTCACTTCTTGCGCTTCAGCGCGGCCGCCAGCAAGGCCAAGCCCACCAGGCCCAGAGTCTTGGGCTCGGGGATCTCGGAGGGCGGAATGCCGACGTTGTCGCCTTGCTTGAACAGATAAATATTGGACAAGGCATTGAGCTTGACCAGATTCAGGTCCGTGCCAGTCAAGGCCCAAGTGCCGGAGATATTGGCACGGGCGAGCTCAACAATGAACGAATCTGGATTGCTCGCGCTGGTGTCACCCGCGTTGCCGAAGTGAAAACCCAGGTAGAGGTGCTCGTAGCTTGACCACAGGGATCCGTCCAGACTGAAGCTCCCTGACAGGCCATCGCTGGCTTGGGAATAGGTCAACAAGGAGTTGTTGCCGTTCTTGCTGATCAGGTCCAGACCGCTTGGAAAGGAAAGATCCAGATTGCCGTTGGTGGCGTAGCAGTAACCGCCCACCAAACCCGGATCGACGGTCACGATGCGGATCCCCAAACTGGTGTTGCCACAGCTGACGGGACTTGCCAGAGCGGGCTGTACGGCAAACATGCTGAGGGTGATTGCCGCCGGTATTGCCAGGATCTTGGTAAAGCGACGAAGGCGAAGTGTGCTCATGTCAACTCTCCTCGGGCATCGGCAGATTCAATGCCCTAAGTCAAGATGAGCAATTTGCGAGCCACTGGAAAAATCTCCTTGCGATTCAAGTCATTAAGAAAAGACGAGTCGAGGTAGTTCATCCAAATGTAAAGAAAGCCGACGTTGTTCCGAGGCTGTTTTCGGCAGCAGGTCTTGAGCTGCATCAAGGATGCTTTGCGACGGCAGTGTCAACGTGACAGCTTCATGACCGATCAACCCTCAACGCTGAAAACACCATGAGCACAAACAGCCCTCGTCCTGTACGAGCCGCCCGCGCCAAGCCGGCCAAGAGCCCCGTCAAAGGTGTGGGCAAGAAGTCTTCGGCGCCTAATGGCATGGCCCCGGCGGGCGTCGCCAAACCCAGGCGCAGCCGCAGCGGGGACACGGCGGGTTCGCTGGACCAGGAGCGCATCGCCCGCCGGGTGGTGAAGGACGCGGTGGACAAGGCCCAGGCGCGCGAGCTGGTGGCGCTGCAGGATGTGCTGGCCGGCGGTGGTGCCGACGCGGTGGCGCAGTCGCTGCGGGCCATGGTCAAAGGCGCCTCGCCCGATGACGCCCAGGCCTTGCTGGCCGAGCTGCACAGCGGGCCGGTAAGCGCGGGCCTGATCAATCCGGACGAAGAGCTGTCGGCGCACTGGCGCAGCGGCGCTTATCCCTACAAGAACCTGATGTCTCGCAAGGCCTATGAGAAGCAGAAGTACCGCTTGCAGGTGGAGTTGCTGAAGCTGCAGGCCTGGGTCAAGGCCACCGGGGCCAAGGTGGTGATTCTGTTCGAGGGCCGCGACGCGGCGGGCAAGGGCGGCACCATCAAACGCTTTATGGAGCATCTGAACCCACGCGGCGCGCGCGTCGTGGCGCTGGAAAAACCCAGCGATGTGGAGCGCGGCCAGTGGTACTTCCAGCGCTATGTGCAGCATCTGCCGACGGCGGGCGAGATCGTCATGTTCGACCGCAGCTGGTACAACCGCGCCGGCGTCGAGCGGGTGATGGGTTTCTGCAGCAATGACGAGTACAACGAGTTCATGCGGCAGGCGCCCGAGTTCGAGCGCAATCTGACCCGCTCGGGCATGCATGTGATCAAGTTCTGGTTCTCGGTCAGCCGCGAGGAGCAGCGCCGCCGTTTCAAGGAACGCGAGGCCCATCCGCTCAAGCAGTGGAAGCTGTCACCCATAGACAAGGCCTCGCTGGACAAATGGGAGAGCTATACCAAGGCCAAGGAGGCCATGTTCTATCACACGGACATCGCCGAGGCGCCCTGGACCGTGGTCAAGTCCGATTGCAAAAAGCGCGCACGTCTGAACGCCATGCGCCATGTGCTGCACCAGCTGCCCTATGCCAACAAGGCCCTGGACAAGATCGGCCAGCTGGACCCGTTGCTGGTGGGCCGGGCTAACGTCGTCTACGAGCGGGGCGAGAACTGAGGCTGCGCACGAGGCCCCAAGCACGATACAAGTGCTTGGGTTGAGGCCCTGTCCAGCAAGCCCCAGAAAGAGGGATGTACGGCCGAACAAGCATAGGGTGTACTGCGGCGGCCTTGTCGGCTGGAGGAGATCGAATGCAGCAAGTTCTTGAGACCCGTCGGGGTCTGGCCGCGAGCCTGGCCCTGAGTGTGCTGGTCAGTCTGGTGGCGTGTGGCGGCGGAGGTGGAGGGGGCGGAGGCGGTAGCACGCCTGAGCCGGCCCTGCCTGCCAATCCCGATCTTTCGGCCCGCAACTACCTGCCCACGACGCCCGGCGCGCGCTGGATTTACCAGGCCTCGGACAGCACGGCGCTGGTCATCAACCGGATCACCGGCAGCCGCAGCGTGGCGGGCGGTACGGGCGCGATCATGCAATCCACCGACCCCAAGGAGGGTGAGACGGTCTTGCTGGAAGACAAGGACGGCGTGCGCCAGTTCCCTGGCAATAATGCCGACCCCTTGTCCCTGGCGGGTGGCCCGATACAGCTCTTACGCTACCCCTTGCGGGTGGGCGATAGCTTCCTGACGCTGGACAAAAACATCGGTGCGGTGATCGACTTTGACGGCGATGGGGTGTTGGACGCCATCAGCATCCGGGCCGAAACCCAGGTCATAGGCCTGGAAAGCATCGACACCCCGGCCGGCCGTTTGGCGGATTGCCTGCACACCCGAACCTCGGGCACGGTGACGGTGCAATCCAGCATTCTGAAACGGGCCATCGTCGTCAACTCGGTGACCGATGACTGGCGGGCTCCTGGCGTGGGCCAGGTGCGCAGCGAGACCACCGTGAGCAGCGAGGGCGTCACTCAAAAAAGCAATCAAACAGTCACGGCTTACGGTGTGGGCAGCTTGCGCAGCGAGTACATGGCGCCTAGCGCAACAGCGCCAGGCTTGGGCACAGGCCAGCCCTTGGGGCCGGGAGCATCGGTCGACATTGCGTTCAGTGAAGCGATGGACAGCAGCACTTTGGCGACGGCGCTGACGGTGCTGGATGCCAAGGGCCAAGCGGTGGCAGGCAGCATCACGGTGGGCGAGCGCAGCATCAAGTTCCTGCCCAGCAGTCCCTGGCAGAGCGGAACTTACGTCGCCAAGCTGGGTACACAGGCGCAGGACGTGGTGGGCAATGCGCTGGCAGCGGCGCAGCAATGGAGCTTCTCGGTGGATGCGACGGCGCCGACGCTGCTGGCCTCCTCACCCATCGAGGGGGCCGTGGACGTGCCTCTGGCAAGCGCCATTGCCTTGACCTTCAGCGAGCCGGTGGATCCAGCGTCGGCCAATACGGACAATATCCGCGTCTATGCGACAAGTGCCCATCAGGCGCTGTCTGATCTGACCGTTAGCGGTGCGCAGATCACGCTGCGGCTGGCCAAGCCTTTGCCGCGTGGCAGCAAGGTTTCGGTGGAGTTCTCTCAACTCAAAGACCTGGCAGGCAATGCGCTTGCATATCAGCGCCTGAGCTTCACGGCCGATCCGGGACGATTTGGCCCGGCGCTGCGCCTGACGCCTTCAGCGGCCATGACGAAAGTGGGAGAGTATGTTGCTGCCGGCGATTTGAATGGTGACGGCCGGATCGATGTCGTCGCCAGTACCCGCAATTTCGACACGGCTTGGCGTTACGGTGTGGAAGTGTTCTATCAGCAAGTCGATGGCAGCTTGGCAAAAGGTGTCCCCATTCATTTGAACGGCAATTGCGAGATTGCGGGCTTGGCGATTGGCGATGTCAGCGCAGACGGACGCCCAGATCTGGTCGTGAATCGAGGGAACTGCGGGCTTGCCATCCTTACCCAATCTGCGCTCGGCACACTCCAGATGGACAGCACGATCGAGAATCCTGCATTGGCTGGCGCGGCTGTGAAGCTGGCCGATATGAATGGCGATGGTCGCTTGGACATTGTCAGCGTAGGCGGGGCCGACAACCTGCTGCTGGTTTGGTTGAACAACGCGGGTACTTGGGTGCTCAATGATTCTGTCAGTGTGCCCGTCAGATATACGGGAGGCCTGGATCTGGTCGTCGGTGATTTGAATGGCGATAGCCGAGCGGATGTCGCGGTATTTGGCGCCAGCTTGGAGAGTTTCGTTGCGGCTGTGCTGTTCTACCAAGGGGCGGATGCTCATCTCGCGGCGCCGGTCTTGCTGAGGCCGGGCGGCCTGAATGAAACGGCGCAAAGCCTTGCCATCGGTGACATCAATGGCGACGGCCGCGCTGATCTGGTTTTGTACTTCCGCGCCAGTGGTCTGGCCTTCATGCACCAAGGCAGCAACGGCTTGTTGGGCGAGGCTCAGCCTATGGGCGATGGCAGCCAGCCGTTGCTGCTGGCGGATATCAATGGTGACGGGCGCCTGGACATGGTCATGGGCGGCTTGTTTACCGATGCCATCACGACGCGTTTGCAAGCGAGCGACGGTAGCTTTACGGCTGCAGCCAGCTACCCGGCAAAATTCAAGGGGTTCAGTGCCTATTCAGGAGTACT
Source organism: Roseateles oligotrophus (assembly GCF_014204525.1). Classification (GTDB taxonomy): domain Bacteria; phylum Pseudomonadota; class Gammaproteobacteria; order Burkholderiales; family Burkholderiaceae_C; genus Paucibacter_A; species Paucibacter_A oligotrophus_A. The sequence continues at coordinate 319,556 of NZ_JACHLP010000003.1, read as the reverse complement.
GGCTGTGGGCGATGTCAATGGCGACGGCCGGCCCGATGTGATCTTTGCCGACGAGGTGTTCCTGCAAAGACCCGTCCCGCTGATGGCCGAAGCCGTCAAACCCGGCCCCGGCATCGCTGCGACCTTGACGCAAGGGATTCGAGCCATTGTGCGGGCGGCCGTCGCTGCGCAGACGAAGCGTTAGGCGTCTGCACGGCGACTCCGTCGCGCGGCTTTTGTCCCGCGCAACGGCCTTCGCTCAAGCCCGCCGCAGCCGCCAGGCCAGCAGCGCCAGGCCCAGACCCATCAGCCCGTAGCTAGAGGGCTCGGGCACGGCCTGCAGAAAGCCGCGGATCTCGCCGCCGGGGAAGGTGTTGCTGTGCAGGTTCAGATAAGCCTTGCCGTTCTGCGCGCCGGCCAGCAAGGCATTCATGGCGTTGGCAACACCGCCTTGTGCCGTCACAAAGGCGGCGTTGTAGCTGCTGGCCTGGGTGAGATCAAAAGTATGGTCATAGCTGCCCGCGCTGACGCCGGTGGGGAAGCCGGGGAAGCTGGGCGTGGTGGTGGCCACGCCCGCATTGCCGGCGTTGGCGGCGGCCGTGCAGCAGTGGATGTGGGCGGCCGTGGTCGTGCCCGTCAGGCCGCTGAAGCTGGTTTGCAGGCGCAGCGTGGCCAGATCCATGTCGAAGGTGACGGTGGCCACGCCGCTGCCGGGCGAGGCATTGGGCGGGCTTTCCGCCAGGCCCGACAGGATCACGTCGAACACATAGGTATGGGCCCAGGCGGGCGCACTCAGGCTCAGGCCCAGCAGGGTGGTTGCCAGCATTGGCTTCAGTTTCATGGCAAGTTTCTCCGCAAACGCAGCGGGGACGATGGGGCCGGGCGGTGGCCGCTGCCCCACCGACCGGACGGCTGACCATAGCCCTGGTCTTGAGCTGTGATAACCCCTAAGCCGGAGACAATGCCGGCCTCTGCCCCCGCCCCAAAGAAGATGAATCACGCCGCCATCGACCACTACAGCCAGCTCCTGCGCATGGGCATCGAGTTCTCCGCGACCCTGGCTTTTGCCGCCTCTGGCATGCTGGCCGGGGCGCGCAAGAAGCTGGACCCGGTGGGGGTGTGCGTGGTGGCCTTCCTGGCCGCGTTTGGCGGCGGCACCTTGCGCGACCTGCTGCTGGACCGCCGGCCCTTTTACTGGGTGGGCAATGTCCATGTGGTCTGGCTGATCTTTGCTCTCGCCTTTGGCGCCGTGCTCTTCATGCGCAAGCGCCATTACGAGCCCACCCGCCGCCTGATCCAGTTGCCCGATGCTCTGGGCCTGGGCCTGTTTGCCACCGTGGGCGTGGACGCCGCCCAGGCCGCCGGCATGCCGGCCCTGATCTGCGTGCTGATGGGGGTGATCACCGGCGTGTTCGGCGGCGTGCTGCGCGACATCGTCTGCAACGAGATTCCGCAGGCCTTCAGCGACCACCAGCCCTATGCCTTGCTGGCCTTTCTGGGCGGCTGGCTCTACCTGCTGCTGGAGCGGCTGCACGCGCCCGACTGGCTCAGTCTGTTTGCCTGCATCTGCTTCATCGCCGGCGGCCGCTTTGTGGCCATCTGGCGCGACTGGCGGCTGCCCGGCTGGCGGACTTGAGTGAACTTCAGAATAAATGTTCTAGACATTTTGTTCTAGAACATTTATTCTGAATCCATGAGCACCCCCGCCCCCAAACCCACCGCCGCCGAACTCGATCTCTTGCGCACCTTGTGGCGCATAGGCCCGGCCAGCGCCAAGCAGACCCATGAAGCGCTGAGCGCCGAGCGCCCCGAGCTGAACGAGGCCACCGTGCTGCGCCAGTTGCAGCTCATGCATGCCAAGGGCTTGCTCCAGCGCGACGAGGGCCAGCGCCCCCATGTTTATGCCCCCGTGCATGCGCAGGACCAGTTGCAGACCCAGCTGCTGAAGGATCTGGTGTCCAAGGTATTCGCGGGTTCGGGCAAAGCCTTGGTGCTGGCGGCGCTGCGCACCCAGGTCAGCAAGAAAGAGCGGGCGGAGATCGCCAAGCTCTTGGAAGGGGATCAATCATGACCGCCTGGGCTTATGCCTTGGGCTGGGCCTTGCTGCATTTTCTGTGGCAGGGCTTGTTGGTTGGCGGCGTCACGGCGCTGCTGCTGCATGCGCTGCGCCGGGCCAGCGCCGCCAGCCGCTATGCCTTGTGCGGCGCGGCCCTGCTGCTGTGCGTGGCCCTGCCCGTGCGGCATCTCTGCCTGACGCTGGCCGAGCTGCAAGCGCCTTTGACCTGGCAAGAAGGCCAGGCGTTTGCGCAGCTATCGCCCTGGCTGCTGCGTCTGCAGGCGGCGCTGCCCTGGCTGGTGGCGGCCTGGGGCCTGGGCGTGCTGCTGATGTTCACCCGCCTGGGTCTGGGCCTGGTCTGGGTGGCGCGCTTGCGCCGTTGGCCCGAGCAGTTAGAGGCGGGTTGGCAAGCCCGCCTGGACCGCCTGGCGCAAGACATGGGCCTGCGCGGCCGCGTGGTCTTGCGGGTGGTGAAGGCCGAGCTGCCCAGCCCGCTCACGGTGGGCTGGTGGCGGCCGGTGGTGATCGTGCCGGCCAGCCTGCTCACCGGCTTGCCGCCCGCGCTGCTGGAGGCCTTGCTGGCGCATGAGCTGGCCCATGTGCGGCGGGCCGACTATGTGTTCAATCTGCTGCAAGGCATGGTCGAGGCCTTGCTGTTCTTCCACCCGGTCGTGTGGTGCTTGTCGCGCCGCATGCGCGCCGAGCGGGAGCTGATCGCCGACGCCCTGGCCGCCCAGGTTCTGGGCGAGCCGCGCCAGCTGGCATTGGCCCTGAATGAGCTGGCTCATGGCCTGAGCCAGCCGCAGCCCGCGCTGGCCGCGAGCGACGGCGACCTGCTGGCGCGCATCAAAGGCCTGCTGCGGCCCGAGGCGCAGCGGCCGGGCTGGCGCCTGCTGGCCGCGGCCCTGGCCTTGGCGGGCACGGTCTTGATGGTGCAGGCCCGGACGCAGGAGCCCGAGGCCGCGCCGGCCACGCCGCCCAGCCCGGCGGCGGCCCTGCTGCCCATCGGGGTCAGTGCCCGGCATATGTTGGTGTTGGACGATGCCAGCGGCCAGGTGCTGGCGGCCAAGGACGCCGAGGCCGTCGTGCCCGTGGCCTCCATCAGCAAGCTGATGACCGCCATGGTGGTGCTGGACAGCGGTGCCGATATGGACGAGCCCCTGCGCGTCAGCCCGGCCCTGGTGGCCCAGCACCGCTTCAGCAATGCAGGCCTGAAGGCCGGCACCCGCCTGACGCGGGGCGGCGCCCTCACGCTGACCCTGCTGGCCTCGGACAACCGCGCCGCCGAATTGCTGGCCCAGAGCTACCCCGGCGGCCTGCCGGCGTTTGAGCGCGCCACCGTGGCCAAGGCCCGGGCGCTGGGGCTGAGCCATACCGATTTGCGCGACGCCAGCGGCGCCTCCGACGCCAACCGCTCCACCGCGCAGGAGGTGGCGCGCCTGCTGGCTGCTGCCGAGCGCTACGAGGCCATTGCCCGCATCACCAGCGGCGCCGCCGCCCGCGTGCCCTTGAACGGCCACCCGGCCCTGCTGCACAACACCAATCCCCTGGTCGGCGAGCCGGGCTGGGACATCCAGCTCTCCAAAACTGGCTCGTCCCAGGCCGCCGGCGGCTGCGTGGCCGTGAAGCTCATGCTGGCTGGCAAACCCCACACCGTGGTGCTGCTGGCCGCGGCCGACAGGCAGGAGCGCCTGCGCGATCTGCAAGCCATACGCCAGGCCCTAAGCCAAACGTTCAGCGGCGGCTAAGCCGCTCCTTCTCCCTCCCTCCCTACCTACTCCCCCAGCGTTCTGCCGCCAGCTCCCGTGCCCCGGGGCAGGCGGAGCGCTGCCTGTTTCAGACCCAAAAATGCGACTCACGGCTATATTTTTGCTTTCCTGCATAACTGCAAATTTAAGCGCATCGGAGACCCTGGAGGCGGTCCGCATCCAGGCGCAGCGCCAGGACGCCCGCGTCACCGAGACCCAGGGGAAAATCGTCGTGCCGCAGGCCGAGCTGCTGCGCCTGGGCGACAGCCTCTTGAGCGAGGCCTTGCAGCGCCTGCCCGGCGTCAGCAGCGTGCCCGGCGCCCCCGGTCAGCCGCCGGTCTTGAGCCTGCGCGGCCTGGCGGCGGGCTATACCCAGATCCTGCTGAACGGGCGCCGGGCGCCAGCGGGTTTTTCCCTCGACGAAATCGCGCCCGAGCAGGTCGAGCGGGTGGAGATTCTGCGCGCCGCCAGCAGCCAGCACAGCGCCGAGGCCTTGGCGGGCAGCATCAATATCGTGCTCAGGCCGGCCAGCGCCACGCCCAGCCGCCAGGCCCAGGTGGACTCTGCGCAAAGCGCCGCCCAGACTCAAACCCGCTTGCAAGCCTCGGGCAGCGGGCCCTGGCTTGGCTCTGCCGCCAGCTTCGCCTGGGCAGCCCAGCTCTCAAGCAGGCGTTTCGACAATCTGATCCGCAGCGAGGAGCAGGGCAGCTTCGGCCAACACCAGACCGGCGAGCGGCGAGAAGGCGTGCTGGATGTGCTGAGGCTGGCGCCCCAGCTCAGCGCCAGCGATGGCAGCAAATGGGCGGGCAGCCTGGAGCTGGGGCGCTTGCGGCGCGACTCCACGCTGCAGACCCTGACGCTGGCGGGCCCTGCACCGGCCCATCCTCAGCACCAGGAAAGCTATGCCCAGCGCTATCACAAGCTGCGCTTGGATGCCTCGCAGTCCTGGCTGCTGGGCCCCGAGAGCGACTTGAGCCTGGAGTTGGCCGCGGGCCTGCATCGCCAGCATGCCGACTTCACGGACCAAGGCCTGGGGCTGGACGACCACACCTGGGGCGATCTGCGCCAGGGCGAACTCAGCCAGCGCCTGCAGCTGAGCTGGGACGCGGCGGCGGAGCACAGGCTCAGCCTGGGCAGCGAAGCCAGCCTGCAGGCGCGCCGCGAGACGCGCTTGCAAACCCTGGCGGGCCGCGCCGACAGCGCCCTGGATGCCTCGACCACGCTGGCGCGGACGGCGCTGTATCTGCAGGACGAATGGACGCTATCAAACCGGCTCTCTGTGAGCGCCGGGCTGCGCTGGGAACATTGGCTGGCCCGCAGCGAGGCGCAAAGCCATAGCGCGCACTTGCTGCTGCCCAGCTCGCAGCTGCGCTGGCAGCTGCCCGCGCACCAAGGCCGCATCCGCCTGGCCCTGGCGCGCAGCTTTGCCGCCCCGACGGCGGCCGAGCTGCTGCCCCGCCCCTTCACCAGCACGAACAACAGCCCCTTGACGCCCGACTACCAGGGCAACCCCGGCCTGCGCCCCGAGACCGCCTGGGGCCTGGACCTTGCCTACGAAAAGGAGAGCGCCGCCGGCCATGCTTTCAATCTGGGCCTGTTCGCGCGCCAGCAGCAGGATCACAAAATGGTCGAGCTGGTTCAGCTGGACTCGCGTTGGGTGCAGCGCCCGGCCAATCTGGGCGCGGCCCGGACCTGGGGGCTAGAGTCCGATGGCCGTTGGCTGGCCAGCGCGGCCCTGGCGCTGCGCTACAACCTGACGTACAGCTGGACCCAGCGTGCCGCCTTGCGGCACAGCGCCCTGCAAGCGGAGGTGAACGCGGGCTGGCAGCTCAATCTGGGGCTGGACCTGAAGGCGTTTGAAGGCTGGAGTCTGGCCGCCAATATCAAGCTGAGCCGGGCGGGCTGGAGCCCGGATGCTCTCAACTCGCGCAGCCAAAGCCCTGGACTTCGTGAGTTAGATCTGAGCGCTTCGCGCAAGCTCGGCCCGCACAGCACGCTGCGCCTGAGCCTGGCAAACGCGCTGGCCCAGGATTTTTGGGAACGCAGCCAGTGGCAGCAGGGTGGGCAGTGGCAGGAACAGATCAAGCAGCGCGCCCAGCCCCTGCAACTGAAGCTGGCGCTGGAATGGCGCGGCTGAGCCGGCTTCAGTCGCTGTCGGCCACCGCTTTGCCATGGATCGCGCACACCTCGGTCAGCGCTTTCTTGAGCGCCGACATGCTGGGCGTTTCGACAAACACGCATTGCTTGCCGGTGCGCTTGCAGTGGTCCTTGACCCGCCAGTAGGCGTTGTGGCTGACGCAGCCGGTCTGGCAGATCACCAGATCGGCGGCGGCCAGGGTGGCGTCCAGGCGGGCGGGGTTGTCCTCCTCGCCGCCATCGTGGTGCAGGAAGCGGCCACCGGTCTGCTCGATCACCCGCTGGTAGATGGGCACGCTGGCCGGACGGCCGCCGACGCAGAGCACGGCGCGCTGTTGCAGCATGGGGTCAGGTCTTGCCTGCGGGCCGGCCGCCTCCTCCGCTGCCGGCACCTGCTCTCGCAAGAGCTGCAGAGCGGCCTCGGCCGCATCGGCGCGCAGGGCTTGCTGGCGGGCTTCGCGCTGGGCGGCTTGCAGGGCCGGTTCCAGCGTCTCCAGGCGCTGGGCCATTTGTTGCTGGCGCCGCTCGCGGGCCTGGCGCAGGGCGGGTTGTTCGATCTCGGCCTGCAAGGCCTGCAGCTGTTCCAGGGTCTGGGCTAGCACGCTGCGGCAGCTGATCAGCTCGGCGCGGCTGCGCATCAGCATCGCTTCCTGGGTTTCCTGCTGGCGGGCCTGGGCGGCGGCCTGCTTGGCGTGGCGTTGCTGGGCCTGGGCCAGCTCGCGGCTCAGCACCGAGTTTTCCTGCAACAAGGCCTCGAAGCGGCCCTGGTCCACCCGGGCACCGACGCCGATCTGGTGCTGCAGCATATGCACCTGGCCCAGCACCTTGTGCTCCAGGGCGTCGTCGCAGCGGGCATGGGTCAGCACGGCCCAGAAGCTGCCGGCCAGCTCGCGGCTGCCGTTCTGGGCCTCCTGCCACCACTGCGCCAGGGCCTCGCTGCTCTTGAGCTTGGCGGTGGCCTGCAGGCTCAGGGTGTAGCGGCGATCCAGTTCTTTTTGCAAGGCCTCGGCGACCTTGCCGCGCTGGCGGGACTCTGAGATCACGCCGCAGTGCAGCTCGTAGTCATCGGCCTGCACCTGGCCGCCCATCACCTTGTCGGCCAGGCGGCGCAGGGCCGGCATGGGCATGCAGACGCCGATGACGGGGCAGAGCGCGTGCTGGCCTAACTCCCAGAGCCGACGGCGGCGGGACGAGGTCGCGGGCGGGGGCAGCACGAACTCCTGCCGCAGCTCGCCGTGCAAGCCCTCGATCCGCAGGGCGCTGCCGTGCTGGCAGTTTTCTTCTTTCTCGCACATGGTGGTTCTCCCGGGGCTGGCGCGCTTCAGTGCAGGGCTTCGCCGTGGCTGATGGTGGGTTCGGCTTCGGCTGCGCTAGCGCCCAACTCGGGCCTGGCGGCGGCCGGGATGCGCAACTCATGCAAGGCCAGGCCGAGCAGCTTGTGCAGTTCCTGGAAGGCCCCGGGCTCCAGGCGCACGCTGAAGCAGCTGAGGTGCAGGGTGAGTACACCGCAGTTGCACAGGCTGACGGCGCCCACGCTATTGCTGGCCAGGGGCAGGGCGGGGCCGTGGGCGCCACCGGGGTTTGATGGGTTGTGCTGGTGATCCAAGAATGCAAAGCCTCCAGAGCGAGCCGGCCGGCCCCAGGCAGGCCTCATCCAGAGATGGGGCAGGAGGGCAGGAGCTGGCGGGCAGGAGGCTGGCTGTTCCGGAATTCGCGGTGAGAAATCATTTTAATGCGAATGACTCGCATTTGCAACGAACGGCTGAAAAGTCTATTGCTGTCCGAGTCGAGTCAAACGGGCGGGCTCGACAATCTCTATCCAATAGCCGTCGGGATCCTGGATGAAGGCCACATCCTTCATCTTGCCCTGCTCCGGGCGCTTGACGAAGGGCACTTGCTGCCGGTCGAACCAGGCCACGGCGGCGTCCAGATCGGGCACCGAGAAGCAGATGTGGCCAAAGCCCTGAGGCTGGGTATTGCCGTTGTGATAGCTGAAGCCGGCCTGGGTCTCGCTGCCCCAGTTGTGGGTCAGCTCCAGCACGCCGCGCTGCGCGAAGGTCCAGGCTGTGCGTGCGCCCGCCTCGGCCGGCGCGTCTTCGGCAAGCAGCGCCTGGGCCAGGAAGTAGAGCGAGAAGCGCAGTTCGGGGAAGTCCAGCTTGCGCAGCAGGCGCAGGCCCAGCACGCGGCTGTAGAAGTCCAGGGCCAGGGCCGGGTCCTTGACTCGCAGCATGCTGTGGTTGAAGACAAAGTCGCGGGTCAGGGCCTCGGGCTGGGTGCAGATGCCGGGCTGCTGTTCGGTGCCAAAGCTCATGCGGCGCTCCGCCCGAGCTTGCCGCCGCCCTGGGCTGCCACCACGGTCAGTCGGGGCGGGTTTTCCAGCGCCTTCTCGGCCGCCTGCAGGCTGCGGCGCAGATAGCGCATGCAGGTCACGCGCAGAAAGGAGGCGAAGTTGGGCACCTCGCCGCGCTGCGCCAGGATCTCGTCGTGGAAGGTGGCGATCAAGGCATTGGTGGTGCAGCCCTCCTGCTCGGCCATTTCGGCCAGGATGTCCCAGACCATATTCTCCAGCCGCAAGCTGGTCAGCACGCCGTGGATGCGCAGGCTGCGCGAGCGTTGCTCGTACTGGATGGGGTCGGCCTTGACGAAGAATTCGCACATGGTTTGTTGCTCCTCAAATCGAGCGCGCCGCCATCTGCTTGGCGATGTACTCGGCCTGCCGTATGGCCAAGGTGACGATGGTCAGCGTGGGGTTCTCCGCCCCGCCGGTGGTGAACTGGCTGCCGTCCGAGATGAAGAGATTGGCGATGTCATGCGTCTGGCCATAGGCATTGCAGACGCTGGTCTTGGCCGAGGCGCCCATGCGGCAGCTGCCCAGATTGTGGGTGGAGGGGTAGGGCGGGGTGCGCAGGCTCTTGATCGCTCCGGCCGCCTCGTAGACGCGCTGGCCCTGGGTGAAGGCATGCTCGCGCATGGCGACGTCATTGGGGTGATCGTCAAAATGGACATTGGGTGCGGCATTGCCCCAGCGGTCCTTGACCTGGCTGTTCAGGGTGATGCGATTGCTTTCGCGCGGCATGTCCTCGCCCACCAGCCACATGCCGGCCAGGTGGGTGTAATGGTCCAGATAGTCGGCAAAGTCCGCGCCCCAGCCGCCGGGGTTCAGGAAGGCGGCCATGAAGGGCACGCCCAGGGCCAGCGTCTCCATCTCGTAGCCGCCGACAAAGCCGCGCCGGCTGTCGTGGCCGGCCTCGTCGCGGATGATGCCGGCCATGGTGGTGCCGCGGTACATATGCACCGGCTGCTTGAACTGGGCGTAGACCGAGCCCGTCATATGGCGCATGTAATTGCGCCCCACCTGGCCGGAGGAGTTGGCCAGGCCGTCCTTGAAGAGATTGGAGGCGGACAGCAGCAAGAGCCGGGGCGTCTCGATGGCATTGCCGGCCACGCAGACGATGCGGGCTTTTTGCCGCTGCGCCCGGCCCTCTTTGTCGAAATAGACCACGGCATTGACGCGGCCCTTGTCGTCGTGTTCGATGCGGCTGACATGGCTCTCGGGGCGCAGATCCAGCAGGCCGGTTTTTTCGGCCTTGGGCAGCTCGGTGTAGAGCGTGCTCCACTTGGCGCCGCTCTTGCAGCCCTGGAAGCAAAAGCCCAGCTGCATGCAGCGGCCCCGGCCGTCACGCGGCTGGCTGTTGATGGCCATATGACCGGTGCTGACGTCTTTGTAGCCCAGCTTCTTGGCCCCGGCATACATGACCTTGAAGTTGTTATTGCCCGGCAGGCCAGGGATGCCGTGGGTGCGCGTCACGCCCATCTTGTCCTCGGCACGGCTGTAGTAGGGGGCCAGCTCGTCCAGGCTCAGCGGCCAGTCCATCAGATTGGCGCCGGCGATGTCCCCGTAAGTCGTGCGGGCCTTCAGCTCATGGGCTTGCAGGCGCAGCGAGGCACCGGCCCAATGGGTGGTGGTGCCGCCCACGGTCTTGCAGATCCAGGCCGGCAGGCCGGCAAAGTCTTTGGCGACCCGCCAGCTGCCCGAGGTGGTGCGCGGGTCCAGCCAGGCCAGTTGGCTGAAGCTCTTCCATTCGTCGTTGATGAAGGTGGCGTTGCTTTGCAATGCACCCGCCTCCAGCACGATGACCTTGATGCCTTGCTGGCACAGCTCATTGGCCAGGGTGCCGCCGCCCGCGCCGGAGCCGATGATGAGGACGGCGCTGTCGTCGTCGTACGAGATCTTTGCCATGGTCTTGTCTCCGTATTTTTCTTGCTGCGCTGGACTTCAGCCGAAGTAGGGCGGCGGGCTGGCCTCAAGCGGCGGCGCGGGTAGCCATTTGAGGTCTTGAAAACCCCGGCTGATGTAGCCGCCCTTCTCCCAGGCCGAGCCGGGATAGCCGAAGACGGCGAAGGCCATCTCGTTGTCGTACAGCGAGGTGACGCATTGGCCGCGCACCAGATTGAAAAAGGCCTCGCCCTCCAGGGCCTTGACGATGTGCAGGCGCTGGCCAGCCTTGCCTCGTACAAAGCCTTGCTCCTTCAGATGCGCGATGCCTGCGCGCAAAAGCCTGGCGCTGGCCGGGTCGGCCGCGGCCTTGGCATCCAGATCCTTGGCCAGCAGGGCGTAGACGGCGTCGGGCAATTTCTTGTGCGGGTAGAGCACCCGGCCCATGGCCATCAAGACCTGACCCTCTTCGGTGCTGAGGGTCTTGAGCTCCAGCGCCCAGGCGGTGGAGGGTGCCAGCGAAGCCAGCGTAGAGCCCAGGGTCAGCTGGCCCAGCAAGAGCCCCGAGCCCTGCAGCAACTCGCGCCGCGTCAGGGGCAGGGCGGGGCGGGGCGGCGCCACTGCTGCTGCATGGGCGTGAATGGGCACAAAGGGCTGGCGGTCTGCTGGCATGGCCTGTCTCCTGGCGTGCCCGTCGTCAACAGAGGCGCGGGCTTGCCCTTATCTTGCGCGCAGCTCCCGCCCAATGGTGGTACCGGGCTGTTTACGCGGGAAAGTACCGAGGGCCCTGGCCGTTCGCTTGTCAGGCCGCCCCGGGTGTCCGGCGCTTGGGAAAACTGCGCTTGAGCATGCTGACGCCGGGCCCTCCAGGGGCTTCCTGCGGCGACCTGCTGTCCCGCAATTGCAGCTCCGCTTCGGGCGGGCAGCGCAAGGAGGCCAGGGTGTCGTTCAGCCTGAGTTTGAGCGCCTGCAGCTGCGCTTGTTGCCGCTCGATCTCTTGCAGCTTGGCGCCCAGCAAGGCCTCCAGTTCCGGTCGTTTGAGTCCGCCCGCCTGTGGCCGGCTCAGCACGGCCTGAATCTCCTTCAAGGAAAAACCCAGGGCCTGCGCACCCCGGATGAACTGCAGGGTTTCCAGATGCGCGGCCGTGTAACGCCGATAGCCATTGGCCTGGCGGGGCGCCGCCGCCAGCAGGCCCAGCTTTTCGTAGTAGCGCAAGGTATCGGGCGTGAGCTGGCTGGCAAGGGCGAGTTGGCTGATATTCATGGCAGGCAAGCAGAAGACGGAGAAGGCCGCGCCGGGGCTTGACCTTGGAGGATAGACCCGACTTTAGGCTGCGCTTCTCGTCATCCATCGCCGCTTTTGTCGCCATGCTCAAAACCATCAGCCTCGCCCTTGTCTTCTCTCTTGCATTCGTCCTGCCCTGCGTCGCCGCGGACCCTGGGGCCCAGGCGCAAACCGAGGCGCCGCCGCAGTACGGCTTCGCCATCATCAAGACCGCCAGGGTGGCGGTGCGCCAAGCTGTGCTGGTGCCAGGCGCGAGCTGGGGCCGGGAGATCGACAGCAATTTCTCGGCTTTTTTGATCAAGCACGGGGAAGACACCTTTCTCTTCGACACCGGCCTGGGCCGCCAGGTGGACGCGCAGTACGGCAAGGACATGCCGCTTTTCTGGCGCCTGTTCTTCAGCTACGACAAGCCGGTCCGGCCCGCGCGGGACCAGCTGGAGCAGGCCGGCCAGGCCTTGCCCAAGCGCATCATCCTGAGCCACAGCCATTGGGACCACGCGTCGGCGCTGCAAGACTTTCCTGAGGCACGCATTGCCATCGCCGCGCCGGAGATGGCCTTGGTTCAGGCACCCAGCCGGGGCCCGGGCGGCAGCTGGCCGAGCCAGCTCGCCAATCCGGCGCTTCGCTGGGAATTGCTGCATTTGCAGAACATCCCCTACCGCGGCTTTGCGCGCAGCCTGGACCTGTTTGGCGATGGCCGCGCGGTGCTGGTCGATCTGGCCGGCCATACGCCGGGTTCGCTGGGCCTGTTTCTGACGGTGGACTCGGGGGCGCTCTACTTTCTCATCGGGGATGCCGCCTGGACGGTGGATGCCTTGCGGGCGGCGGCCCCCAAATTCTGGGCGGCCGGGGCCTTGGTGGACGGCGATGCGGCGCAGACCCAGCGCGTGCTGGGGCAGTTGCAGCAACTCATGCAAGAAACACCCCAGTTGCGCCTGCTGCCCGCGCATGACAGCCGGGCGCAAGATGCGCTGGGCTACTTTCCGCAATGGCTGCGCTGACCGGGCGCAGGCCGGCCTGGCACCTGGGACAGCAGGGCGCCGCACCAAATATGCGCAGATCAAGGCCCGCGCCGTCCGGTTGCCGGCCAAGCTGGTGCGTGATGCCCGCCAGGCGCGGCCCCGCTGGGATCGTAGACACGTTCCAAGGGCATGGCAGCACCCATGCCTGCGGCGGCACGGGGCTTGCTAATTGCAGGCCGGTCACGTTGCCGCCGAGGGCGCGACGCCTTCTTTTCTGTTTTGTGAGTCTTTGCCATGAGTTTTGAAATCCGCCTCGACCCGCATCTGGACGACCCGCGCCTCGCCCGCTTCCTGGGCGAGCATCTGGCCGATATGCGCCGCGTCTCGCCCCCCGAAAGCGTGCATGCCCTGGACCTGCAGGCCTTGCGCCAGCCCGGCATTTCTTTCTGGAGCGCCTGGCAAGGCGAGCAACTGGTGGGCAGCGTGGCGCTCAAACGCCTGGATGCCGGCCATGCCGAACTCAAATCCATGCGTTGCGACGCCCAGCTGCGCGGCCGGGGGCTAGGCCGGGCGCTGCTGCTGCATGCGCTGGAGCAGGCCCGCGCCATGGGTTTTCAGCGCCTCAGCCTGGAGACCGGGCCGCAGCCATTTTTCGAGCCGGCCCGCAAGCTTTATCAGCGCCATGGCTTTCAGGCCTGCGGGCCGTTTGCCGATTACGGGCCCGACCCCTACAGCTGCTTTATGAGCCTGTCCTTGTCCGCGCCTGGGCCCTGATAATTCAGGCCTGTTCCGAACACTCGCGTCAAGCACCCACACCATGATCCAAGTTTCCAAACTGCTGGCCCAAGGGCAAGGCCTGGCCCCCGTGCTGCTCAAGCGGGCGGCCGCTGTCGAGCTGGACTGGGACACACGGCAGAAAAGCCGCTTCCAGGCCTTTGACGGCGAGGGCCGCGAGCTCGCTGTCTTCCTGCCCCTGGGCAGCCTGGTGCGCGGCGGTGATGTGCTGGTGGCCGAGGACGGTTCCTTGATCCGCGTGCTGGCCAAGCCCCAGGCCCTGCTGCGCATCACGCCTTGCAGCGAGCATGGCTCGGCCTTTGACCTGAGCCTAGCGGCCTACCATCTGGGCCGCCGCCATGTGGCCGTCGAGATCAAGCCCGAGCACCTCAAGATCCTGCCCGACCCTGTGCTGGCCGAGATGCTGCGCGCCATGCATCTCAGCGTGCAGGAGGTGAGCGAGGGCTTTGAGCCCGAGGGCGCGGCCGCCCAGACGGCCGGTCATGGTCAGGCTGCGGCAGACAAGAAGCCCCATGTGCATGGCCCGGGCTGTGGCCATGACCATGCTCACGAGCACAAACCCGCCGCGGCCGCCAGGCCCCTGAGCATCCCCATCCAGGCCGCTGCCGCCCCTGCGCCCCATGTGCACGGGCCTGGCTGCAATCACGGCCATGATCACAAGCATGGCTGAGGCCTCGCCCTCGCTGATCGGCCCGGCCTCGTCGACCGCCTGATATGGGTGGGGCTTGGCCTGTTCTAGGCCCGCTTCAGCCCATCGGGGTGCACAGCTCCACCAAGCTCCCGTCGGGGCAGCGCACATAGGCCACGGTCTGGCCCCAGGGCTTGGTGAGCGGCGCTTTGACGGGCGTGGCCCCGGTGTCCAGCTCGCCGTAAGCGCCCGACTCGTGCAGAAAGCGCCGCTTGAGGCCGAAGGCTTGTTCAAAAAAGGCCAGCGATGCGGCGACGTCGGCCACGTAGACAATGGTGTAGGCGAAGTTCATTGGGGCTCCTCTGCTTTGAGCCTTGCAGCCCAGGGTCTGTTAGCGCGTGTCAGCAGGGCTCTCGGTTAAACTCTCGCCCGTCATTGGGGAGTAGCCGCCGTGAATGGAGCAGCAAGTGCTCGGCAATATTCACGGGCCCGCGTCAACACACTTGGACCGCTGTTTTTGCTTGGGCGGACCATGGCGCGCGCAGTTGTCTAACCTGGCAAGACCTTTGACCATGCCCTCCTGCTACAGCGGCCGGTGGGTGCATGGTCACAAGGATTTTGTTGGGGTGTTGAAGCGCAACACGCCGGCCGCGAGAAAAACAAAAGAAAGTGATTCACCCCATGGAAGCCTTCCTCGTTTCTACCGGCGTCGTCGCCCTGGCCGAAATCGGTGACAAGACCCAGTTGCTGGCCTTTTTGCTGGCCGCGCGCTTTCGCAAGCCCCTGCCCATCTGCCTGGGCATCTTCATCGCCACCCTGGTCAACCATGCCGGCGCCGGTGCGCTCGGCGCCTGGATCACCACTCAGCTGAGCCCGCAAACCCTGCGCTGGGTGCTGGGGCTGAGCTTTCTGGCCATGGCGGTCTGGATCCTGATCCCCGACAAGATCGACGCCGAAGAAGAGGGCGGCGCCAAGCTCAAGCTGGGCGTCCTGGGCACCACCATCGTGGCCTTTTTCCTGGCCGAGATGGGGGACAAGACGCAGATCGCCACCGTCGCCCTGGCGGCCCAGTTCCACGCCTTTGTGGCGGTGGTGGCGGGCACCACGCTGGGCATGATGATTGCCAATGTGCCGGCCGTCTTCCTGGGGGACCGCATGGCCGGCCGGGTGCCGGTGCGGCTGGTGCATGGCGTGGCCGCGCTGATCTTCGCCGCCCTGGGTGCGGCGACCTTGCTGGGCCTGGGGGCGGGACTGGGATTTTGACCACTGCCCTGTGGCGGCGTACTAACGCCAAGACTCCCCAGCAACTCAAGAACCATGCGAATATGCCGATGCGCTGAAATAGTGCATGCCGGTGTGCACCATCGGTTCCAGGGGAGTTGCCATGACCTTGTCTTCACGAGTGCTGCTGGTCGACGACGATGAGTTGACCCTTCAGATGCTGGAAGCCACGCTGGAGGACGCCTTCAAGGTGGTCTGCGTCACCAGCGGTGAACAAGCCCTGGCGCTGTGCGCCAACGAGGTTTTCGATCTGGTGGTGCTGGATGTGGACATGCCCGGTCTGGACGGGTATGAGACCTGCCGCCGCCTGAAGGCCGATTTTCAAAGCGCCGATATCCCGGTGATTTTTCACTCGGCCAAGGTCAGTATTGACGAGCGTTTGCAGGGTTATGCGGCGGGTGGCGCGGACTATCTCGCCAAACCCTTTGACCCGACGGAATTGCAGGCCAAGATCAGCCTGGTGCTGGCCAATCGCGACAAGCAGCGCGAGCTGGCGGGCCAGCTGGATGAGGTGATGAATGCGGTGCTTTCCACCGCCGATATGGTGGGCGAGGCCGGGGTGGTGCTGGAGTACCAGCGGCAGCTGGCCAGCTGCGCCGACTATGCCCAGGTGGCGCGCGCCCTGTTCGAGGCCTTGCAGCGCTACGGCCTCGACGGCTGCCTGCGCATACGCGGGCGGGCGGCGGCCTTGTCGCTCAATGCGCGCAGCCCTTGCAGCGCACTGGAAAACTCCATCCTCGACCATCTGCAGGCCCAGACCGAGGGCCCGCGCATACGGCCGCTGGGCGCGCATACCGGTTTCAGTTACGGCAGCGTGCTGCTGTTCGTGCGCGATCTGCGCATGGACCGCGGCGAGGCCATGGACAAGGCCGTGTCGGAGCGCATGGGCCGGGCCATCGACAATGTGGCCATGCTGGTGGAAGGGGCCATCGTGCGGGTCTCGGCACTGGATACCGAGATGGCCGCGCGCGAGCTGGCCGATGTGCGCCATCTGGTCAGCATGACGCGCAATGCGCTGACCGATATCTCCGCCCGCAGCCAGGCGCAGAAGGACGAGGTCAAGGCCATTTTCGAGAGCCTCAACGCCGAGGTGGAATCCAGCTTTCTGCATCTGGGCCTGACCCACTCACAGGAAGACTTCCTCAGCACCTTGCTCAAGCAGCATATGGAGGCCGTGCTGACCAGCATGGGCAAGAGCCAGGAGGTGGAGGACTTCCTGGCGCGCGTCATTCTCAAGCTCAATCAATATTCCTGAAATGCAGGCGGCTGCGCAGTCTCTGCAGGACTTCCGGCGGCACCTGGACGCGGCCGCCAAGCGCAGCGCCAGCGGCCTGCTGCTGCTGGTCATGCTGGGGGCTTCGGCCCAGCTCCTGTCGCTGGCCCTGCAGTTCGAGCAGGCCTGGGATCAGCGCGTGCTGCGCATGGCGCCGGGCGGGCTGTTCTTTGCGGTGGCGGCGCTGTCCTTATTCCTGATCCAGCGCCACAGCGTGCGCCTGGGCGTGGGGATTTTCTGTTGCGTGGCCATGCTGCTGCAGTTCAGCTCGGCGCTGTTCTATGGCCTGGGCCTGCATTCCTCGGGCATGGTGGCCGTGGTCTGCCTGCTGGTCGTGATGGGTTTGCTGGTGGGGCCGCGGGCTGCCAAATGGGCCACGCCGTTTGCCTTGCTGGGCGTCCTCTTGCTGTGGCAGCTGGAGGCGCAGGGCCTGATCGGCCCGCCGGCGCCCGCCATGCTGCCGCCGCTGGCCAGCTATGCGGTGGTCTTCATGGTCAGCTGCCTGGTGGTGGGTTGGTTGAGCCTGCGCTACGGCAGTTTGTTCTGGGAGGTCATTTCCTCGCTGGAAAGCTCGCGCCAGCTGCTGGCCGAGACCCTGCATGCCCAGCAGCTGGCGGCGCAGGACCTGCGTGAGAGCGAGGACCGCCTGCGCGTGCTGCTGGACAACTCCCTGTCCTGCATCGTCATCCTCGACGGCGAGACCGCCGCGCTGCGTTTCGCTAACGCGCAAACCCTGCAGACCTTCGGCTGCGAGCGCGCCAGCGAGCTGGACAGCAGCCTGCTCTTCCCCGGCGGCCCCTACTCGCGCGAGCAGGCCATGCTGTGGGTGCGGCGCACGCTGGACCAGGGCGCGCAGTATTTTGAATGGCAGTCGCGGCGCAGCGACGGCAGCCCGATCTGGTGGGACCTGAAGCTGGACCGGCTCTTGATCGGCGGCGAGTCCTGCGTGGTCAGCTTTGGCCACGACATCACCGAGCGGGTGCGCGCCGAGTCCGAGCTGCGCATCCAGCGCAGCCGGCTGGAGGAGCAGGTGCGCGAACGCACCAGCGAGCTGATGCTGGAAAAGCAGCGCCTGCTCGACATCATCGAGGCCCTGCCCATCACCCTCAGCATCCGCGACCTGCAGGGCCGCTACACCTTGATCAACCGCAGCTTCGAGCAGGCCTCGGGCCAGCGCCGCGACCAGGTGCTGGGCCTCAGCGCGCGCCATTTCCTGACGCCCGAGATGGCGGCCGAGATCGCCGACACCGATGCCCAGGTGATGGCCGGCGCGGCCAGCGCCACGACCGAGAGCCAGTTCATCCACCCGATGGAGGGCGCACACGACTATCTGATCGTCACCGTGCCCCTGCTGGACGGCCGCAAAAAACCTTATGCCGTGCTCAACCTCGGCACCGATGTGACCTCGCTGAAACGCTTGCAGCGCGAGCTCAGCCAGGCCAAGGACGAGGCCGAGCGCCTGGCGCGGGTGAAGAGCGAGTTCCTGGCCAATATGAGCCACGAGATCCGCACCCCGCTCAACGCGGTGCTGGGCCTGGCCCAGCTGGGCATAGGGCGCAGCGCCGACCCGGCGGCGGCGCGCAATGGCTTTGAGCGCATCGTGCGCTCGGGCCGCCATCTGCTCAGCGTCATCAACGACATCCTCGACTACTCCAAGGTGGAAAGCGGCAAGCTGGAAATCGACAGCCAGCCCGCCAATCTGAGCCAGCTCAGCAAGGAGGTGATAGGCCTGGTGGCCGAGCGGGCCGAGGCCAAGCATCTGCGCCTGCGGCTGGACTACAAGCTGCTGGAGGACTGGGTGGCGCTGGACGCGCTGCGGGTCACGCAGATCCTGGTCAATCTGCTGGCCAATGCGATCAAGTTCACCGACCAGGGCGAGGTGCGTTTGAGCATGAGCCAGCAGGACGACACCTTGCTGCTCAGCGTCAGCGATAGCGGCGTGGGCATCGCGCCCGAGCAGCAGTCGCGCATCTTCAAGGCCTTCGAGCAGGCCGACAGCTCCATCACCCGCCAGTTCGGCGGCACCGGCCTGGGCCTGAGCATCAGCAACCGCCTGGCCCAGGCCATGGGCGGCCTGATCACCGTCACCAGCACCCTGGGCAAGGGCTCCTGCTTTACCCTGCGCCTGCCCTGGGTGCAGGTCAAGCCCGAGGACCAGCACGAAGCGGCGCCGATGCGTATGACGGGCCCCGACCTGCTGCGCGGCCTGCGCATCCTGATCGTCGACGATGTGGACATCAACCGCGAGATCCTGCACGACCTGCTGGCCCTGGCCGGCGCCGAGGTGATGAGTGCCGACGGCGGCCCGCAGGCCATCGCGCGGGTGCAGGAGGCCGGGCCCGATGGCTACGACCTGGTGCTGATGGATGTGCAAATGCCCGAGATGGACGGCTACGAGGCCACCCGCTGCCTGCACCAGCTGGCGCCGCAGCTGCGCGTCATCGCGCTGACGGCCCATGCCCTGCCGGAGGAAAAGCGCAAATGCACCGAGGCCGGCATGCAGGGCCATATCAGCAAGCCCATCGATCAGGTCGAGCTGATGCGCACCTTGCTGATACAGGCCGAGCCGCTGGAGCGACGCGGGCCCGGGGGCATGCGGGCCTCGCAGTTCGCCGCGCTGGACGAGCTGGCTGCCGAGACTCAGCCCAAGCCGCGCAGCCTGATCTGGCCCGATCTGCCCGGCACCGACTTCGACACCGCCCTGACCCGTTGCGCCGGCAGGCAGGAACTGCTGGCCAAGCTGCTGGGCACTTTTGCCAAGCAGTATGCGCAGTACCAAAGCGTGTTCGAGGAGGCCCGCATCGGCGGCCTGCCGGCGCTGGGCAGCGCGGCCCACCGGCTCAAGGGCTTGTCGGGCAATCTGGGCCTCTTGCAGCTGTCGCGCTGTGCCGAACGCCTGGAAGTCGCCACCGGCAGCCGCGGCGACCCCACCGATGTGCCCGCCGCCCTGACCGCCCTGATCCGCGAGATCGCCCCCATGGTCAGCAGCATCGTGAGCTGGCACGAGGCCTATACGGCCAGGGCCGGCGCCTGAGAACGCTCGTAGCAGGCTTTCGCACCGGCAGAGGGTGTCGAAACGCATGATTCACACGGCTTGATGCGAAAAGGCAACTCGAAGGGTTTGTCCCTGTGCGATGTCCGTGTCCGCCAGGAGAAGAATCCTGCCCACGGCAGTGGAGCGTGTGCCTCCTTGGGCATGGCTTTTGCTGTACACCCTTCAACCGATCTTGCTGTTCAAGCAAAAGTACTACGGAGTAAGCCTGGATGAAAACGACCCGTCTTTGCAGTGCCCTGGCACTGATATACGCCGCGGGGTTCAGCCCCATGCTGCAAGCGCAAGAATCCCTGGAACGAGTCACCGTGACCGGCTCCTCCATCAAGCGCCTGGAATCGGAAACAGCGCTGCCGGTGTCCGTCATCACGCGGGCGCAGATCGAAAGCAGCGGTGCCGTCAGCACGGAGGATTTGCTCAAGCGCATCTCGGCCAATTCGGCCATGGTGTCCGACTCGACCCAGGGTGCGGGTTACGCCACCTCTAACGCCAATCTGCGCGGCCTGGGTGCCAATTCCACGCTGGTGCTGTTGAATGGTCGGCGTTTGGCCAACCACCCCTTTGGCAATATCGCGGCGGCAACGCCTCGGTCGACCTGAACAGCATCCCCTTCGCCGCCATCGATCGCATCGAGGTATTGCGTGATGGTGCCTCGGCCGTGTACGGCAGCGATGCCATCGGCGGCGTGATCAATTTCATCACCCGCAAGGACTACCGTAACGGCGAAATCGTGCTGCGCTACGGCGACACCCAGGCCCGTATCGGTGGCACTGAAAAAGGTGCATCGCTGGCGTTTGGCTTTGGTGATCTGGCCGCCGATGGTTTCAATGTGCTGCTGACCGGCAATGTGCAGAAGAACAGCCGGCTCAAGGCCATTGATCAGGCGTTCTACAACCGTGGCGTGAGCGAGGTACCGGGCTCCGCGCCCCCGTCGTCCAGCGCCCCCTTCCCCGGCTTCATCGAAGGCCTGATCGCCCCGGGCGCCTATCCCGAGCTGAACCCGGGTAGCGCCTATGAAGCCTGTGGTGCGCCCTACTCCTACACGGTCATCAAGGGCAAGACGCCCAATGGCATGGAACAGCGCAGCTGCCGCTTTATTTACGCAGCCACCCTGGACAATCTGCCCGACACCGACAAGGCCGATGCCTTTGGCCGGGCCACCTTCAACCTGGGCAAGAACCATCAGGCCTTTGTCGAGGCTTCCTATGCCCGCAATGCCAGCATAGGGCGTATCGCACCGACGCCGATCCGCTATGGTTTCGGCCCTTTCAACGCCACCAAATTCGATTTCGAACCGGTGTTGATGCCCGTCACCAGCAAGTATTTCCCGACCGCCCTGCTGACCAAGCTGGGTTACACCGCTGCTGACTACGGTGCCGATGCCAATGGCATGGTGGGCATAGGCCTGCGCGCCATCCCTGCCGGCAATCGCATCAACAACAATACCAATGAGCAGATGCGTTTTGTGGCCGGTGTGTCCGGCGTGGTGGGGGGCTGGGATTACGAGGGTGGTTTCAACTACTCCCGTGCCACCGGCCTCTTGAACTACAAGGGCTATATCAATGAGGACCGCTTTCTCAAGGCCTTGGCCACCGGCAATCTGAACCCCTTCGGCCCTGGCGATGCCACCGATGCGGCGCTGTGGGCTTCGGCTGCGATGGAAGGCGATATGCGCAAGTCCACCAGCACGACCACCGAGGTCGACGTCAAGTTCAGCAAGGAGCTGATGGCCATGGCCGGCGGCAGCATGGCTTTGGCCATTGGCGGCGATCTGCGCCAGGAAAAGGCCGACGACAACCCGCTCAATGCCGAGTACGCGGCGGGCAAGCACATCGGCGGAGAAGGCACCGTGCCGCGCACCAAGGCTTCGCGCAATCTGGCGGCGCTGTTCGCCGAATTGTCCCTGCCTTTTGCCAAGGGCTGGGAAGCCTCCCTGGCCGCCCGCTACGACAGGTATAGCGACTTCGGCAACACCTTCAATCCCCGCGCTTCGCTGCGTTACCAGCCGACACGTGAGCTGATGCTGCGTGCTTCGATGGGTACCGGCTTCCGTGCGCCGACGCTGTGGGATGTGAACTCGCCGACCTCCTTCTCCAACACGGCCGACAGTGTGCAAGATCCGGCCTGCCCGGATCCCAAGGAGGTCAATGGCCGCTGTGCATCGCAGCTGCCCACGCAGTCCTCACCCGCCCCCGATCTGAAGCCGGAAAAGAGCCGCCAGTTTGCTTTCGGCATGGTGCTGGAGCCGACCCGCGATCTGTCCATGACCCTGGACTACTGGAATATCCAGAAGAAGGATCAGATCGGCGTCATCGCTGCCGACACGCTGTTGACCACGCCCGATCTGCTGAGCCGTTTCGGCAGCCGCGTCAAACGCAATGCCGCCCGCTTCATCCTTTATGTCGAGACGCCGGTGGACAACCTCGGCGAGCTCAAGACTTCGGGCCTGGATCTGGATGTGCGCAGCCGCATGAATCTGGGCGAGGCCGGCCGCATGAATCTGGGCATTGCCGGCACTTATGTGATGAAGTACGACGCGCAGAAGTACGCTGGTGGTCCCTTCGGCAGCTTTGCCGGCACCGGCGGCGATGGTTCGGTCGCTCCCGTGCCGCGTTGGCAGCATGTGGCCAGCGCCGAATGGCTGTACGGCAATCTGGGCCTGACCCTGGAGCATGTGTACACCCGTGGTTGGTTGGAATCGGCCGCCTCGGTGAATGCCAATATCTATGTCGATCAGGCCCACCAGGTGAAGGACAGCAGCCGCTTCAATCTGTCCGGCATGTACAAGGGCATCAAGAACCTGACCGTGCGTCTGGGCGTGCGCAATCTGCTGGATGCCGAGCCGCCTTATGTGGCCTCGTCGTCCTACGGCTCCCACGCAGCCGGCTATGCCGCCTCCTTCACCGACCCGCGCGGCCGTTTCTTCTACGGCAATGTGACTTACCAGTTCAAATAAGTCCTGCGCCGCAAGCGCCAGCAAAGCTGGTCGCAATCGAGCCCCGCCGGCTTTTGGCGGGGCTTTTTTTTACCTGCTAGCCCCTCCACGCCCCTCCGTCCCCGGATGACTTTCCTCATGCATGCCGCTGGGTCTGGTTTTTGTGCGAGGCGCGGATTCTGCTACCGAGCGGGCCATGCCGTGGCACTTGCGCGTTACCTTTACCGGCATGGCGAGCTTCCTGAGAGACTGCGCCCCGTTGCGAGAGCCCAAGGCCAGATCCGCGCCTCGCGCCTCGTCGTTCACATCAGGGAGTCCCATGAATATCAAAGCACAGGCCGAACGGCCTCGGCCGCTGCACACGCTCAAGCCCTTGCTGCTGGGCCTGCTGGCGGCCTATCAGCTCGGCGCGGCCGGCCTGGCGCGGGCCGAGGACTTGAAGCCCGAGGAGGCGCCGCCCAAGCCCGCCGCCGAGCAAAAGCCCGAGAAACTGGCCCCGGTGTCCGTCACCGGCAGCCGCGTGCAGGCCGGCCGTCTGCAGATCAGCGGCGAGGAGCTGAGCAAGGTGGCGGGCGCGGGCGGCGACCCGGTGCGCGCCCTGCAGTCCCTGCCCGGTGTCGTGGCCACCAGCGATGGCAATGCCGCGCCCGCCATCCGCGGTTCGCGCCCCGGCGACAACAGCTACTACATCGACTTCCTGCCGGTGGGTTATGTCTTCCATCTGGGCGGCTTTGTCAGCACGGTGCACAGCGATCTGGTGCAGCAGTTCGACCTCTATACCGGCGCCTTCGGCCCGGAGTACGACGATGTGCACGGCGGCATCGTGGATGTGCAGCTGCGCAAGCCGCGCAGCGACAAATTCGGCGGCGCCATCAACACCAGCCTGACCGGCGCCGAGCTGCTGCTCGAAGGCCCGGTGAACGACAAGCAGAGCTTTTACTTCGCCGCCAAGCGCAGCTATTTCGACCTCTTCATCCGCGGCAAGAAGACCGATGAGGACAGCGGTTTGATTTACGCCGCGCCCAAGTACCACGACTATCAGGGCCGTTATCTCTGGAAGCTCAATCCCGATAACGAGCTGAGCTTCTACGCCCTGGGCGCGGCGGATCAGATCAGCTACTCGGTGCCCGCCGACACCCGCCTGGGCCAGCAGCAGCCGGCCCTGGTGGGCGACTCCTCGGCCAGGTACGGCAGCAATACCCAGGCCCTGGTCTGGGACAGCCGCATCAGCCCGCAGATCAGCAACAAGCTGGCCCTGGGGCATTGGTCCTCCAGCAATCGCAGCAAGGCGGGCTTGGCGGCCGATGTGGACATCAAGACCGAGAACCTCTTTCTGCGCGAGCAGCTGCGCCTGCGCGTGGCCGAGGACCATGAGCTGACCCTGGGCACGATTCTGTTCTCGCAGAAGTACAAGCTGGGCCTGGACATGCTGGATGCGCGCTGCACCGAGTTCGACCCCAGCTGCGACATCAGCGGCGGCCAGCGCGTCAAGCTGCAGGAAAACCTGAGCGTCAACTACGCCAATCTGTACGCCAAGGACCGCTGGCAGATCAGCTCCGACCTGGCGGCCACCGTCGGCCTGCACCTGACCCGTGACGGCTATCTCAAGCAGAACTATGTGGAGCCGCGCCTGGGCCTGGAATGGCGGGCGCTGAAGAACACCACCCTGACCCTGGCCCTGGGCAAGCACAACGAGTTCCCCGACGGCGCCCAGGTGCTGCCCGGCATCGGCAACCCCAAGCTGGAGCATGTGCGGGCCAGGGCGGCGGTGCTGGGGGTGAACCAGCGCCTGGATGAGGGCTGGTCCGTCAAGGCCGAGGCTTATGTGAAGAAGCTCACCGGCTTTGGTATCAGCGACCCGACGCTCAACTACATCAACGGCGGCAGCGGCGACGCCAGCGGCCTGGAGCTCTTCGTCAAGAAGGACGCGATCAACAACAGCAAGTTCTCCGGCTGGGCCTCGGTCAGCCTGTCGCGCGCGCAGCGCAAGAACGATCTGAGCGGCCAGCAGTTCCGCTTCGAGTACGACCAGCCGGTGGTGGTCAATCTGGTGGGCAGTTACAAGCATTCGGAGCGCTGGCAGTTCGGCGCCAAATGGAGTTATCACAGCGGCAACCGTTACACCCCGGTGCTGGGCAGCCGCACGGATGCGAACGGCCGCATCCTGCCCGTCTACGGCGACATCAACTCCGAGCGCCTGCCCGACTACCACCGCCTGGACCTGCGCGCCGACTGGACGGTCTCACCCCGCCTGAGTTATTTCTTCGAGCTGATCAATGCCTACGGCCACGAGAATGTGGAGGGCTACCAGTACTCGGCCGACTACAAGACCCGCAAGAAGGAAGTCGGCTTTGGCGCGATGCCCAATGTGGGCCTGAGCTACAAGTTCTGATCAGTCATCCCTGAAGCCGAAGCGACTGGGAAACACCATGCTTTGGCTGGTGCGAAACACCAGGCCCTGCTTGAAGTGCACATTGAAGCGCATGGGGTAGCCGGCCTGGTCGGGCTGGATATTCCAGTCCCAGACCTCTTCCCCGCTCAGCTCGAAGAAGACCCGCGAGCGCTCGCGGCCCAGGATGCGGCTGACCTGCTCCGGCCGCATGCCGGGCAGGATGCGGGCGCGCTGGGCCGGCTCCAGGCCGTCGACGACGGCGCTGACGCGGCCGTCCTTGTCCAGCGTGATCATGGGGCAGCGCGTGCCGAAGGGCTGGCTGGCGTATTCCAGGGTCTGGCCGCCGCCGGGCTCGGGCCAGATGCGGCTGGGCGGGCCATAACGGCCTTGCACATCGGCACCCGTGCTCAGGCCGGGCTTGAGCTGGGCCAGGCCGTCCAGCTGGGCGCAGCCGCCCAGGCCTAGCAGCAGGGCGGCCAGGCCCAAGGCCTTGGCGCGCAGATTGTGGGTTAGCAGCAAAGTGGCTGGGTTCAGGGCAGGCATGTCGATTCTCGGCTGGGCCTGCGCTGGCAGGCTTGCGCCAGGCTGGCCAGCAGCAGGTCGGGGGGCAGGGGTTTTTTCAGCAGGGCGCAAATCATGGTTTCCACGCCGCTGCCGATGGCGGCGGCCTCCAGGCTCAGCGGGCCGGGTTCCAGGCCTTGGCCTGAGATGATGACGGTGGGCACCGGGCCCCAGGCCTCGAACACCAGGCGCAGCACGTCCAGCGCCGTCTTGCCATCGGGCAGGCGGAAGTCGCTCAGCACGGCATCGGGCTGGCGTTCCAGCGTCGGCAGGCAGGACTCCAGTTCGGCCAGGGAAGCGAAGTCCTCGTGCAGCACACCGTGGAAGTCCAGCAGCGCGGCGGTGGACAGGCGCACCAGCATATCGTCCTCCACCAGCCAGATATAGGCGCCGGCCAGGCCTTCGGTGTGGGCCAGCTGCAGGCTGGCATCTTGCCGCCAGGGCTGGGCGGCCTGCGCCGAGATGGGCAGGCGCAGGCTGAACTGGCTGCCCTGGCCCAGCTGCGAGCTGGCCTTGAGCTGGTGGCCGGGCAGCAGGGCCAGCACGGCGCTGACGATGGACAGGCCCAGGCCCACGCCCTTCTCGGTCTCGGGCAACTGGTTGTTGAACTGCACAAAGGGTTTGAACACCGCGCCGCTGGCGAGATGCTCCTCGGCAATGCCCAGGCCGTTGTCCATCACATGCAGCCAGGCGCCTTCG
The DNA here is from genome assembly GCF_014204525.1 of Roseateles oligotrophus. Classification (GTDB taxonomy): domain Bacteria; phylum Pseudomonadota; class Gammaproteobacteria; order Burkholderiales; family Burkholderiaceae_C; genus Paucibacter_A; species Paucibacter_A oligotrophus_A. The sequence continues at coordinate 293,558 of NZ_JACHLP010000003.1, read as the reverse complement.
CCGTCCTCGGCGCCGGGCTCCTGCAGGCCCAGGGCCAGCTTGACGAAGCGCCGACCCGGCTTGGCCGGGTCGGCGTACTTGATGCTGTTGCCGACCAGATTGACCAGCACCTGGCGCAGCAACTGGCGGTCGCTGCGTATCGACAGGGCTTGCGTGCCCGGCGCCAGTTCCAGCGCCAGCGTCACCTGCTTGGACTGGGCGTAGTCATGCAGCTGGGCCTTCACATCGCGCAGCAGGGCCTCGGCGTTGATCGCCTCGATCTTGGGGTTGACCAGGCCGGACTCCAGCCTGGAGAGATCCATCAGCCCGCCGACCTGCTCGCGCATCACCCGGGTGGCTTTTTGCGCCAGCTCCACCAGCTCGATGGCGTGGAAGCTGGCGCCGCTGCGGATCTGCCGCACCACCGGCGCGAGCGCATTCGCCACCGCCTGCAGGGGCTGCTTCAGATCGTGCACCGCATGGGCCAGAAAGCGCGATTTGTCGCGGTTGCGCTGCTCGGCCTCCTCGCGCAGGCGCTCCTTCATCTCCACCACGGCGCGGCTGCGCTCTTCCGAGAGATCGATGGACTTGGCCAGCGCTTGATTGGCCGAGGCGAGGGCAACGTTGGAGGCCTCCAGCGCGCGGTTGAAGGCCTGCATCTCCTCGGCCGCCTTGCGCAGGGCTCGCATCTGGGTCAGGCGTACCGCCAGGGCCAGGGACAGCAGCACCACCTGCAGGCAGGCGCCCAGCTGGGTCACGGTGAAATTGCTGTCGCTCACCGCCACCAGGCCCACTCTTTGCAGAATCAGGTGCAGGCCGCCGGCCATCAGAGGCAGGCTGGCGGCCAGGAAGGCATAGGCCGGTTTATAGCCCTGCCAGGCGCCGCGCCAGGACAGCAGCAGGGTGCGGGACATCACCGCAATGGAAACGGCCATGGCCAGCAGCACGCCCCAGCTGAAGGGCAGGGCCCAGCCCAGGCCCAGCACCAACACATAGCCCAGGATGATGGCCTGGGAGGACAGGGTGGGCGTGCGCAGGCCCGGCACATCGTGGAAGTAGTCGTGCACGAAGTTCCAGACCGCGAAGCTGCCCAGGCCCAGCAGGATCACCGGCGCGCGGTCATTCCAGTGCAGCGCCTCGGGCCACAGGAACTCGGCCCCCAGGCCGGTGGCCGCGAAGAAGAACAGGCTGATGCTCAGCACCCAGATCACGTAGTGGGCGTAGATGCGTTCGCGCACGCTGATGTAGAGGATCAGGTTGTAGAGCAGCATGCCGAACATAAAGCCCAGAAACACCGCCTGGCCCAGAAAGACCTGGGCGTCGCGGGCGCGCAAGGCATCGGCGCGCCAGAACTTGCTCTGCACCAGCAAGGCGCTGTCGCTGCTGACCCGCATCAGCACCAGCACCTCGTCGCCCGGCTTGGCCTCGATGGGGATCAGCAGATTGCGGTGCGGGATCGGCCTTTGACCGAAGGGAAAGCGATCGCCCACCCGCCAGTGGCTGAAGCGGGTCGGGGCCGCTGCGCCGGGGCGGCGCAGCTGCACAAACACATCGACCTGGTCCAGCACCGGGTTGGCGATCTCCAGCAACCAGTCCTCGCCTTGGCTCATATGCTCATGCCCCAGCCCGAGCTCATTCAAGGCCTCGGCGCTGCCGGCAAAGCGGCTGGGCGGCAGGCCGGGGCCGGCCGGCGGCAGCCGCAGCGCGCAGCGGAACCAGGCGCTGTGCTGGTAGCCCAGATTGGGCAGGGCCGCGGGCCCGGACCAGGCCGACAAGGGCAGGTCCGCCAGGGCCTGGACGGCGGCGGCCAGCTGCGGCTCCTGGCCCTCGGCTTGCTGCTCCAGCAAGGCCTCCAGCGCGGGGTCGGGGCTTTGCAGCAGCCAGTGCAAGTCGGGCGCGAACATGCCGGGGCCCTGGGTGCGTTCGCGGTGGGCGAGCGCGCTGCCCGTCAGCAGCAGGCCGGCCGTCAGCAGCCAGCAGATCAGCAAGGCCTGGCGCGCCAGCGCGCGCAGGGGCTGGGCGTCGGCGGGGCTGGGCAGTGGGCAAGGCGGGTGGAGCATGGATCGAACACCCAGGGCTTTAAACCTAGATTCGGCAGTTGACCGCTCGCTCTGACCTGGAAACATCGATGCCTACTGTGTTCTCGTCCGTTAACGGCGATCACCCTTGGGGTGACAGCGCTACACGCCCGCCTGTCTCGCCAAACGGCACGCTGGCTGCGTTGCTCCTCCTTGTGGGCAGTCGCCCACTGCGTCGTCGCGTCTTGCCATCGCACCGCCTGGCGAGCCCTTCGGGCGCGTCCAACTGCCGAATCTAGGTTAAACGGCGGCGGCCAAACGGGGCGAAAGGCTTGGCTTGGCCGTGTGTGGGAGCCCCGATGCTAAGCCATCCCGGCCGCGCTGGCGGCTTGCGATCAAGCCAGCAACAGGCTGCTGGCGCGGTGGATCAGGCTGCCGCCGGCCAGCAGCCAGGCGAACAGGACCAGGCCCAGCAGCAAGGGCTTGGAACCGGCCTTGCGGATCACCGAGAAATGGGTGCTCAGGCCCAGGGCCGCCATCGCCATGGCCAGCAGAAAGGTGTCCAGCATGCACAGGGCCGCCACCCAGCTCGGCGGCAGCCATTGCAGGGAGTTGAAGCAGACCAGGGCCGCAAAGCCGAAGGCAAACCAGGGCATGGCCAGGCGAGGCTTGCCGGCGGCGCCGGGCTGGCCGCGCGCCATCCAGGCCGAGAGCGCGAGCAGCACCGGCGCCAGCAGCATCACCCGCAGCATCTTGGCGATCACCGCCGCGTCGGCCGCCTCGGGGCTGAGCGAGCGGCCCACCGCCACCACCTGGGCCACCTCGTGGACGGTGGCGCCCACATAGATGCCGAAGCCGCGCTCGCCGCCGGGCAACCAGGCCCAGGCCTGGTTCAGCTGATGCAGCAGGGGGTAGAGAAAAATCGCCAGGGTGCCGAACACCACGACCGTGGCCACGGCCACCGTCAGCTGCTCGGCGCGGGCCCGCAGCACCGGCCCGGCCGCCAGCACCGCCGCGGCGCCGCAGATGGAGCTGCCCGCGCCTATCAGCAAGCTGGTCGCGCGGTCCAGGCCCAGCCAGCGCGTGCCCAGCAGATAGGCGAGGCCGAAGGTAGAGCCCAGCACCAGGCTGTCGATCAACAGCCCCGCCAGGCCGACCTGGCCGAGGTCTTGCAGCGTCAGGCGCAGACCGTAGAGCACGATGCCCAGGCGCAGCAAAAGCCCTTTGCTGAGGTCCACGCCCGCGCCGCTGCGGGCGGCGATGCGGGGGTAGACGGTATGGCCCAGCGCCATGCCCAGCACGATGGCCAGGCTGAGGGCGCTGAGGCCGTGCTCGCTCAGCCAGGCGATCTCGGCCAGGCCCAGGGCCAGCGCGGCCAGCAGGGCGGCCAGGCCCAGGCCGGGCAGCAGCCGCTGCCACGGCGGCTGCTGCGTGCCGCTGCCGTGATGATGCAGCGGGAAGGAGGCGGAGGGATTCATGCGAGGGCTTGAGTGTGGGCTGTGTGCTCACTTTAGGAAGCCGCAGTTCATCTGTAAAACAGTTAGTTTGGTTAATATCTATCGATTGAATCGATATGAAAGGAGCCAGCCATGACTGCCCTGCATCTGAGCCTGCGGCAGCTGCAGGTCTTTACCGCGGTGGCGCGCAGCGGCAGCACCACGGCGGCCAGCGAGGCGATCGCGCTCTCGCAATCGGCCACCAGCTCGGCCCTGAAGCAGCTGGAGCGCCTGCTGGGCCAGCCCCTGTTCGACCGCGTCGGCAAGCGCCTGCAGCTGAACGAGAACGGCCGCTCCCTGCTGCCGCGCGCCCTGGCCCTGCTGGACGGCGCGGCCGATGTGCAGGCCCTGGCCCGGCGCCGCGATGTGCAGGCCCAGGCCTTGCGCATCGGCGCCAGCACCACGCTGGGCAGCTATGTGCTGCCCGATCTGCTGGCGCGCTTCTATGCCCAGCAGCAGGCCGCGGCGGCGCCCTCCTGGGCCTCGCGCCTGAGCATCGCCAATACCGCGCAGATCTGCCGCGCCGTGGCCCGCTTCGAGCTGGACATCGGCCTGATCGAGGGCCCTTGCCACGAGCCCGATCTGGCGGTACAGCCCTGGCTGCGGGACGAGCTGCTGATCGTGGCCGCGCCCAGCCATGCCTTGCTGGCCGAGCCACGGCGCCCGCCGAGCCTGCAACAACTGCGCGAGCAGCTCTGGCTGCTGCGCGAACCCGGCGCCGGCACCCGCGAGGCCACCGACCAATGGCTGCTGCCCCAGCTGCACGCCTATCAACGCAGTGTGGAGCTGAACAGCTCCGAGGCCATCAAGCGCCTGGCCGTGGCCGGCCTGGGCCTGGCCTGCCTGTCGCGCTGGGTGCTGGCCGATGCCCTGGCCGCCGGCCAGCTGCAGGTGCTAGCCACGCCCTTGCCGGCCCGCAGCCGGCCCTGCTACTGGGTCAGGCACCGGGGCAAGCAAAGCACGCCCGCCCTGCAGGCCTTCATCGCCTTGCTGGGCGAGGCGGCGGCCGGCAAGGCCGGGGCTCAGTCCGGCCGCAAGCCCGCCTCGGCGGCGGCCTCGTCCAGCAGGCGCAAGGCCTCGGCGAAGCCGTAGTCCAGCAGCAGCTCCTCCAGCTCCGCGCTGCGCCGGCCCAGCAGGGCGCGCAGCACCGGGCCCCGGCTCTGCGCATATTCCAGCGCCGAGGCATCGCAGTCGTGCAGCAGCCGGCGCAGGGCCAGCAGCACCTGCGCCGGCGCTTCCGCCAGCGCCTGGGTCTGCGTCTGGCCAGGCTCGGCGGCCAGGGGCAGCTCGGCGTCGGCGGTCTGCAGCAGCGGACCCAGGGCCTGCAGCAGCTCGCGCATGCCCAGCTCCAGGGCTTGCAGATCCTGCGGCAAATGGCTCGGCTGCTCGTGCACGGCCTGCTCCACCCGGGCCGATAAGGCCTGCAAGCCCTCCGCCCCTATGCTGCCGGCCAGGCCTTTGAGCGTGTGGGCCAGGCGTTCGGCGGCGGCGTGCTCGCCCGCCTGCACGGCCGCGGCAATGGCGGCCGGCACGCCACTCTGGCCGGCGATGAAACGGCCGAGCAGGCTGCGGTACAGACGCTCCTTGCCCGCCACCAGGCGCAGGCCTTGCGCCACGTCCAGGCCCTGCACCGCCGCCAGCCGGGCCAGGCCGGCGTCCAGCTGGGCGGCCGGAGCGTTGGCGGCCCGGCCCGGCTCCGGGCCGGGGCGGGGCGCCACCCAGGTCTTCAGCGCCCGCCACAGCTGCTCGGGCTCGATGGGCTTGGCCACAAAGTCGTTCATGCCCGCGGCCAGGCAGCGCTCGCGGTCGGCCGGCATGGCATTGGCCGTCATCGCGACGATGGGCAGGGCGGCGTTGTGCGGGTCCTTGCGCATCTCAAGGGCGGCGTGGATGCCGTCCATCACCGGCATCTGCAGGTCCATCAGCACCAGCTCGTAGGGCCGTCCCTCGCGCCGCGCCTGTGCCACCTGTTGCACGCCCTGCAGGCCATCGCCCGCCACATCGACGGCAAAGCCCACATCGCCCAGCAGCTCGCAAGCCACCTGCTGGTTCAGCTCGTTGTCCTCCACCAGCAGCAGGCGGGCGCCGCGGAATGGGCGCAGCGCCTCGGCCTCGCTGGGTACCGGCGGGTCGTGGCTGATGCGGCGCAGCGCGCCCAGCAGGGCGGCGCCGTTGACGGGCTTGATCAGCACCTCGCTCAACCCCAGGTGCTGGGCGCTGCGGAGGGCGTCCTCGCGGCCGTAGTCGCTGACCATGATGCAGTGCGGCGCCGGCTGCAGCGGCAGGCGGCGGATGGCGCGCAGCGTGGCGGCGCCGTCCAGCGCGGGCATCTGCCAGTCCAGCAGCACCAGCTCGAAGGGTTGTGGTCCGTCGGCTTGCGCCGTTAGTGCAGCCAGGGCGGCGCTGCCGGAGTGCGCGGCCTGGGCTTGGTGGCCCAGGGCCTGCAGCAGGCCGCAGAGCACGGCGGCGGCATTGGGGTGGTCGTCCACCACCAGCACCTGGCGGCTGGCGCTGGCCGGGTGGCGTGGCAGGCCGCGCGGCGGCATGGCCTCGCCCAGGCGCAGGCGGGCGCTGAACCAGAACAGCGAGCCCCGGCCCAGCTGGCTTTGCACCCCCACCTCGCCGCCCATGGCCTCGGCCAGGGATTTGCAGATGGCCAGGCCCAGGCCGGTGCCGCCGTATTTGCGCGAGATCGAGCTGTCGGCCTGGCTGAAGCTCTGGAATAGCTGGCCGATCTGCTCGGGGCCGAGGCCGATGCCGGTGTCGCTGACCTCGAATCTGAGCAGCAGCTCATCGGGCCCGAAGTCCGCGGCGGCGGCGGGCGTGGGCAGGCGGCGCACGCGGAAGATCACCTCGCCCTGCTCGGTGAACTTGATCGCGTTATTGGCGTAGTTGATCAGCACCTGGCCCAGGCGCAGGGAGTCGCCGATCAGCTGCTGCGGCACATCGGGCGCCACATCGCAGATCAGCTCCAGGCCTTTCAGCGCGGCCTTGTCGGCCGTCACATTGGCCACATGGCCCAGCAGGGCGTCCAGCTCGAAGGGCAGCTGTTCCAGCGTCAGCTTGCCGGCCTCGATCTTGGAGAAGTCCAGGATGTCGTTGATGATGCCCAGCAGATGCTGGCTGGACTGCAGGATCTTGCCGAGGTAGTCGCGCTGGCGCAGGCTCAGCTCGGTCTTCAGCGCGAGGTGGGAGAGCCCGATGATGGCGTTCATCGGCGTGCGGATCTCGTGGCTCATATTGGCCAGGAAGTCGCCCTTCAGGCGCGTGGCCTCCTCGGCCATCTCGCGGGCGCGGCGCAGCTCGCGCTCGCTGGCTTTTTGCTCGCTGATGTCCTCCAGCACCCAGATGGTGGCCTTGCTGTACTCGCCGCCCGGCACCCGCTTGCCGACGATGCGGCCGAAGAAATTGGGCCCGCGGATGCGGCTGAACTCGCGCTCCACCACCACCTTGAGCCCCAGCTCCAGCAGGGGCACGGCCTGGGCGTTGAACTGCTCGTGGGCATGGCGGTCGGGGAATAGCATGCTGGCCGAGCTGCCGATCAGGTTCGCCCCCTCCACCCCCAGCATGGCGGCAAAGCTGCTGTTGTACTGGCGGATCGCGCCATCGGCCGAGAAGATCAGGCCCGAGGGCACGTTCTCGAAGATCACCCTTTGCTGCTCGGTGATCTCGGTCAGCGCCCGCTCGCGGCGCTTTTGCTCATCGATCAGCTGGATATAGCCGGTGCAGATCAGCTGGCCATCGTCCTGCAAGCGGCTCTGTGACTCGCAGTAGACCCAATGCTCGCCGCCGCCGGGCTGGCAGATGCGGAACTCCTCGCGCAGCGGCCGCCGCTCGCGCAGGGCGAAGTCCGAGGCGGCGGCGATGCGCTCGCGGTCCTCCGGGTGGATCAGCGCGGCCAGCAGCTCATACTGCTCCAGCAACTGGGCCGGACCCAGGCCCAGCACCTCCTGGGCACGCCCGCTGACATAGGTGAAGCGGGCCGCTTCCCCCGGCGTGCGCTGCTGGCGGAACACCAGCAGGGGCAGGGCGTCGGTGATGGCCTGCAGCTCGTCGCGGGCGGCGCGCTGGATGCTCTCGGCCTGCAGGCGCGCGGCCGTCTCCAGCAGGGAGAGGCGGTTCGCCTCCGCCTCGGCCTTGGCCGCCGAACGGGCGCGGTACTGGCGCATCATGGCCAGCAGCAGGGCCAGGGTCAGCAGGCCTTGCAAGACCGTCAGCGCCGTCGTGATGATGGACTGCTGGTGCACCTGGGCCGTGCGCTCGTCCACCGCCAGCGCGGCCGAGGTGACGGCGTCCAGGGACATGGCGTGGATGCCCTCGCGCAAGCCGGCCAGGGGCGCGCGCAGGGTTTGCAGGCGGGCCTGGCTGGCCGCTTGAATGGCTTGTTCGCCCAGCACCGTATCGGCCTGCTGCACAAAGCGCTCCAGGTCCGCGCGGCTGCGCTGCAGCAAGGCCTGGTCCTTGAGCAGCTGGCGGGTGGTGGGCGCGTCCAGCAAAAGCATGCGGCTGACGAAGAGCTCGTAGCGCAGCTTCAGCTCCTCCAGCCCCAGCTCCTGCGGCGCCATCACCCGCTGGGTCAGGGCCTCGCTGAAGCGCTGGTACTCCATCTCCAGCTGCCAGAGCACAAAGGCGTCTTCCTGACTGCTGCGCTGGGACACCTGGCTGAGCGCCTGATGCTGGCGCAGCTGCACCACGCCGATGGCCGTGTACAGCAAGAGCAGGCCGGCGATCAGCAAGGCCAGCAGGCGCCGGCCTTGCAGCAGGTGGGCGCGGGGGAGATCGGGGTTGGCGTCGATGGCGCTTCACTCCACGAGCAGTTGGCTCAGCTGCCAGGCCGAGCGGTTGAAGTAGAGCTGGCTGCTCAGCTCGGCGTGCAGATGGCTGGGGTAGATGATGAATAAAGGCCCTTTGTCGCGCACCGCCATCGGCTTGCCGTTGAGCAGGCGGGCCAGGATGGGTTCCAGCTGGGTCGCGTCGCTGAAGGGCAGCTCGGTCCGGTAGTCGTTCAGCGCCACGGCGATGATCTTCTCGCCCTGGGCGCCAGCCGCCGCCAGCACATCGCGCATCAGCGGCCCGGTGAAGGTCATGGGCCTGGGGTACCAGGGGGTCTGCACGGTGTAGCTGTGCTGGGGCAGGCGCGCCAGCATGGCCATGCTGAAGGCGGCGCTCTTGTCGCTGCGGTTGGGGCTGCCGACCTTGCCGCTGAGGATCAGCACCACCTTGCCTTCCGGGGCCTCCAGGGCCGGGGCCAGGGGGTGGATCAGCAGCGAAAACAAGAGGCCCAGGAGCGGGGCGCGCCAGGCGCGGATTCGGGGCATGTGAGCGTCTCAAAGGCTGCGGATGCGGCAAGTTAAGCGCAGCCCAGGCGGCTTGTAAATAGCGGCTTGGCCTCAGCCTGGGCCGGCTGTACTTGCGCTACGCTTGCGGCTTCTTTGCCCGGATCGCCGCCATCTTGCCCAGCCCCGCCTCGCCCACTTCGCTCACGCCTGCCTACGATCCGCGCGCCTGGGTGACGCCGGAGGACCTCAACGTTGCGCCCCAGCTGCTGGGCCTGCCCCTGGCCACGCCCAAGCAGCGCCTTGGCGCGATGGCGATCGATCTGGCGGTGCTGGCGCCGCTCTCCAATCTGGGCAATTTCTTTTTGCTGCTGGCCGGCGGCTCGGCGCTGCTGCTGTGGATACGCCGGCCCGGCGCCGCTGGCAAGGTCTTGAGCGCGGGGCGGCGGCGCGGGCTGTGGCTCCTGCTGGCCATCAGCCTGGCGCTGGGGGGCTCGCAGGCCTGGGACGATTGGCGCGAGCCCGGCGCGGCCAAGCACGGCGCGAGCCGGTCCGAGGCCGATGATGAGGAGGCTGCCGTCACGGCAGCGCCCGCCGCGGCCGAGCAGCAGCAGGCCCGGCGCATCGCCGAGCTGGAGGCGCAGCTCAAGGCGCAGCAAGCCCAGCTCGGCCAGCAGCACTTCGACCCGCGCGCCGAATTCAAGCGCCTGGTCAACGAGATCGGCCTGAGCTACTTCTGGGCCCTGCTGTATTTCTCCATCCTGCCGGTGCTGCTGAGCGGCCAGACCCTGGGCAAGAAGCTGCTGGGCCTGCGCGTGGTGGAGCTGACCGGCAAGCCCCTGACGCCGATGATTTGCTTCAAGCGCTACGGCGGCTATGCGGCCGGCATGGCCACCGGCATGACGGGCTTTTTGCAGCTGCTCTGGGACAGCAACCGCCAAGCCATCCAAGACAAGACGGCGCACACGGTGGTGATCGATGCGCGCAGCAGCAAGCGCCTGGCCTTGCCGGCCGTCAAGACATCGGCTTAATGTGGAAGTGTTCCATGATCCGGGGCGCTGCCCCGCATCATGAAACTTAGAACGCCGGCACCACCGCGCCCTTGTACTGGGTCTCGATGAACTTCTTCACCTCGGGCGTTTGCAGGGCGGCGGCCAGTTTCTTGATGCCCTCGCTGTGCTGCTTGTCGGCCCGCGCCACCAGGATGTTGGCGTAAGGCGATTGCGCGCCTTCGATCGCCAGGGCGTCCTTGGCCGGGTTGAGCTTGGCTTCCAGCGCGTAATTGGTGTTGATCAGGGCCAGGTCCACCTGGGGCAGGATGCGGGGCAGGGTGGCGGCCTCGATCTCGCGGAACTTCAGCTTCTTGCTGTTCTCGACAACGTCCTTGGGGGTGGCCAGGATGTTGTTGATGTCCTTCAGCTTGATCACGCCGGCCCGCGCCAGCAGCACCAGGGCGCGGCCGCCGTTGCTGGGGTCGTTGGGCAGGGCCACGGTGGCGCCCACCGGCAGCTCGGCCAGGCTTTTGTGCTTGGCCGAGTAGGCGCCGAAGGGCTCCACATGCACGGCGGCCACGGCCACCAGATTCGCGCCCTTGCCCTTGTTGAACTCGGCCAGATAGGGCTTGTGCTGGAAGAAGTTGGCGTCCAGGCGCTTCTCGGCCACCTGCACATTGGGCTGCACATAGTCGGTGAAGACCTTGACCTCCAGCTCCACGCCCTGCTTGGCCAGGCCGGGCTTGACGAACTCCAGCAGCTCCGCATGCGGCACGGCGGTGGCGGCCACGCTGAGCTTCTCAGCCCAGGCGCTGGCGCCCAGGCTCAGCAGGGCGGCAGCCAGGACGGCGCTGGTGATGAAGGATTGGCGTTGCATGGTGGTTTCACTCCTCGTTTTGGAAACACAAAAAAACAAAAGACTCAGCGGTGGTTGAGGCGTCTAACTGCCCAGTCCCCCAGCATCTGCAACAGCTGCACGAGGATCAAAAGCAGGGCCACGGTGACCAGCATCACCTCGGTCTGGAAGCGCTGGTAGCCGAAGCGTATGGCCAGGTCGCCCAGGCCGCCGCCGCCGATCACGCCCGACATGGCCGTGTAGCCCACCAGGGTGATGGCCGTCACCGTCAGCGCCGACAGAATGCCCGGCAGCGCTTCCGGCAAGAGCGCCTGGCTGACGATCTGGCGCGGGCTGGCGCCCATGGCCTGCCCGGCCTCGACGACGCCGCGGTCCACGCCGCGCAAGGCCGCTTCCACCAGGCGGGCGAAGAAGGGCGTGGCCCCCACCACCAGCGGCGGGATGGCACCGGCCACGCCCAGCGAGGTGCCGGTCACCGCCAAGGTAAACGGGATCAGCAGGATCAGCAGGATCACAAAAGGCAGGGAGCGCAGCACATTGACCAGCAGCGAGAGCAGGCCATAGGCGCGCGGCGAGTCCAGCAGCTGGCCGCGGTCCAGCAGAAAGAGCAGCACGCCCAGGGGCAGGCCCAGCAGGCCGGTGAAGAGCAGGGCGCCGCCCAGCATCAGCAAGGTGTCGGCGCTGGCCAGGCCGATCTCGGCCCAGTCCATGTTCAGCAGAATTTCGCTCATGTCTCGTCTCTTGGATTAACGCAGCACTTCAACGCGCACGCCGCGCTCGGCCAGCAGGGCTTGCGCGCCGGCCAGGTCGCCGCCGGTGACGGCAATCGTCAGCTGACCGTAGGGTGTGCTCTTGATGCGATCGATGCGGCCGTGCAGGATGCCGAAGTCGATGCCGCTGCGGCGCGCCACCTCGCCCAGCAAGGGCTCGTAGGTGCGCTCGCCTTGGAAGGTGAGGCGCAGCAGGTGGCCGGGCCGAATGTGGATCTGGGCGTAGTCCTCGTGCTGCTCGTTCTCGTCGATGTTTTCTGCCTCCTGCACAAAGCGGCGCGTCACCGCATGCTGCGGGTGCAGAAAGACCTCGGCCACCGGCCCCGTCTCCACCACCCGCCCGGCCTCCAGCACCGCCACCCGGTCACAGATGCGGCGCACCACATCCATCTCGTGGGTGATCAGCACGATGGCCAGGCCTAACTCGCGGTTCAGCTGGGCCAGCAGGTCCAGGATGGCGCGGGTGGTCTGCGGGTCCAGGGCGCTGGTGGCCTCGTCGCACAGCAGCAGCTCAGGCCCGGTGGCCAGGGCGCGCGCAATGCCCACGCGCTGCTTCTGCCCGCCCGAGAGCTGGGCCGGGTATTTGTGGCCTTGCTCGGCCAGGCCGACGCGGGCCAGCAACTCGGCCACGCGCGGGGCGATCTGCGCCGCCGGCCAGCGGGCGATGCGCAGCGGCCAGGCCACGTTCTCGGCCACGGTGCGCGAGCCCAGCAGATTGAAGTGCTGAAAAATCATGCCGATGCGCTGGCGGGCGCCGCGCAGCTGGGCATCGTCCAGGCTCAGCAGGTCCTGGCCGGCCACGCGCAGGCTGCCGCTATCGGGCCGCTCCAGCAGATTGAGCACGCGCAGCAGGGTGGACTTGCCGGCACCCGAGTGGCCGATGATGCCGAACACCTCGCCCGCCTTGACGCCGAGGCTGATGCCGTCCAGGGCCTTGATCCGTGGGCCCTCGCCATTACCGAAGTGTTTGTGTATGTCTTGGAGTTCGATCACGGGCGTTTCTTCAGGAGGCAGCGGGGCAAGGCCGCCATCCTAGTGAAAACCCTAGAATCCCCAAGAACTCATTGGTAATAAGCAAATTCAGCGGGCCGGCCGCGATCAGGGCGAGAAGAAATACACCTCGGCGATCAGGCCCTCGCGGCAGCGGTACACCACCACCACCTCGCTGACACCGCCGGGCCGGCCATGCACGCGCTCGTGGTCCACCACCGTGTCGCCCATCACCATGCGCTGGGTGATCTCGGCCTGCACCGCTGGCGCGGCAAACGAGCCCTGGCGATAGCTCTCGCGAAAGGCCGCGTGCCCCTGCACCTGGGGCGTGGCCGTGGGCATGCGCCAGACCTGCACATCCTCGCTATAGCAGGCCACGAAAGCCTCCAGATCCTTGGCGTTATAGGCCAGCAGCTGGGCCTGGGCGAGTTGTTCGGCGGTCAAAGTCTTCATCCTCATTCACGCTGGTAGCGCGGCAGTTTGGCGCCGCAGTTGCGGCAGAATTTTGCATCGGGCAGATGGCCTTCGGTCAAGCAGTCGTGGCAGGTTCGCGTGGTCGTCTGGGGCGGGAACTGGAAGCGCTGTGCGCTCATCTCGGCCGTCACGATGCCGGTGGGCACGGCCAGCACGCCCCAGCCCAGCAACATCATCAGCGAGGCAATCAATCGGCCCAGATCGGTCTTGGGCGTCAGGTCGCCATAGCCCACCGTGGTCAGCGTGGTGATGGCCCAGTACACCCCCACCGGGATGCTGGTGAAGCCATGCTCGGGCCCCTCGACGATGAACATCACCGTGCCCATGATCAGCACCACCATCAGCACCGCCGACAGGAAGACAAAAATCTTGCGCGCGCTGGCCCGCAGCGCCCGGCCCAGGCTGATGTACTCCTGCATATAGGCATGCAGCTTGAGGATGCGGAACACCCGCAAGAGGCGCAGCACCCGCACATCCACCAGCGCATACAGGCTGGGCTCAAGAATCGCGAGGTAGGTGGGCAGCACGGCCAGCAAATCGACGAGGCCGTAAAAGCTCAGCGCATAGCGCAGCGGGTGGCGCACGCAGGCCAGGCGCAATAGGTATTCCGCCGTGAAGGCGGCGGTGAAGAAGTATTCGAACGCGCTCAGCCAGGGGCCGTAGCGGGCGCGCAGCCCGCCCACGCTGTCCAGCATCACCAGGGCCACACTGGCCAGCACCATCAGGATCAGCAGCAGGTCGAAGTTGCGCCCGGCGCGGGTATCGGCCTCGAAGATGATGGTGTAGCAGCGCAGCCGCCAGCCGCGCAGGGGTTTGCCGAATTCGGGGCCGGTGGAGGAGGGCAGGGGTTCGCGTGACATGAGCCAAGCCTAACGCAGCCCCGGGCGAAGCTAGGGCCTGACTTCGTTGCGGCGATCCTGCCGGGCTGCCGGTGTGAGCGCGAGGGTGCTCACTCGATATGGCCGCTTGCGATGCCCCGCAGCTCAGCCCAGTCTTCTGGCGTATCCGGCGCAGCCGGGCCGCTGCTCAGGCCCTGCTCGACCAGTGCGCGCAGCCACACAAGCTCTTGTTCGCGCTGATCCTTGCGGATGAGCTCGCGCAGGTACTCGCTGGCGTCGCCGTACTGTCCCGATGCGACTCGTTGGCTCACGTAGGCGCGCAGCGACTCTGGCAGTGCGACATTCATGGGGTCGATGGGCATGATGGCATCCTGGGGTATCTGACCAGGCTTGTCAAAGGCCCCCGGCCGGCCCGGGTGTCGGCCTCGAAGATGAGGGTGTTGCCGCGCAGGGGTTTGCCGAATTCGGCATTGGCCGGGGCGGCCAGCGATGAGGCCGGGGAATTGCTGTGTTTATGCACCATTCCCCGAGCCTACCGTAGGGCGGGGCAAGACCCTCCCTACCTGGTTGCCAGGCCTCGCTGCAGCGGATGGACCTATTCGTTCATATTCTTGATGACCGGATCGACCGAGTGCTGTTCCTTGGTTTGCCTGTGTTGCACGGTGGCGGTGTAGGCGTACTCGCCCGTCGTCAAGCGCCGATCCCGCACGGCCACATAGGCGGGGTCGAGATACCAGCTATTGGGGAACTCGCCAGCCCCCTGGGCAAAGACGATGGCGCCGCTGGCGGGGAACTCGTAGTCGGGGTTGAGCAGATTGAACACGATCAGCGAGTTGCGGTCGCTCACCGCCAGCACCTCGGGCGAGCAGACCACGGTGGTCTTGCCGCCTTCTTCCAATACATCGACGCTGATGCTCAGGGCCGTATCGTTCTGTGTCGTCGTCATGGTTTTCTTCCCTTTTCTTGCTGTGGATGGTGGGTTCAGCCGGTGCCGACTTGGCTGGCCTTATTTTTTGATCAGCGCGGCCAATTCGGCATGGCGTGGGTGCCGGTACGTCGTGGCTGCCAATGTTTCGGCCAGATGCAGCGCTTCTTGAGGCCGGTCCAGCCTGAGTAAGGCAAGAGCCTGCAGGGCCATCGCGTCTTGGTCGCGATTCGTCACCTGTGCCTGCAGGCGATTCACCAGGTTCAGCCACAGAGTTTGGGCTTCGACAGCTTGGCCAGATTCGACCAGGGCGTCGCCCGCCAGTAGCTGGGCTTCGGCAACGACGCGGTTGTTCTCCGGCTTCAGCCGTTTGCCGCCACCCTCGAATGTGCGGACACCGTCCAGGTAATTGAGCAATGGCGCGGTTTGAAGAGGCTTGCCCTCTAATAAGGCCAGGCGGGCCGACAAGGTCAGCTGAATGCCTTTCAGCTTGACCTGCCAGGCGAGCCGCTTGGCATCCTGGCGCAGCAAGTGCTCGGTATCGGCCTGCACGGCAGCGAGCGCGAGCCGCCCGGCCCGGGCGTCGCCCTGGGCGAGATGGATTTCGGCGACCAGCAACTGGGCAAAGCAGAGATGTTGCAGCCACTCCAGATTGCCGGGTTCCAGGGCTTGCAAGGCCTTCAGCCGGACGACGGCCTCCAGGCTCTTGCCCAGGGCCGGGTCGAGCTGGCCCATCAGCAGCAGCAGCTGGCCGGAGTAAAAAGAAGCCGTGGCCTGAATATGGCGGACCTCGCTATTGCTCGATGCATTGGTTTGATCGTCAAACAAGGCGACCTTGGCCGCTTGGGCGGCCAGCGCCTGTTTGTAATCGCCCAAGGCCTGGTGGGCATTGGCCAGCCAGCCCAAGGTCGAGGCGTAGTCCAGCCGGGCGGCGGGTCTTTGCGCCAGCACCTGGCGCCACAGCTCGCTGGATCTGGTAAGAGCTTGCTGGGCTTCCAGCGCCTGGTTGCGCTCCAGCTGAAGAATGCCCAG
Source organism: Roseateles oligotrophus (assembly GCF_014204525.1). Lineage (GTDB taxonomy): Bacteria > Pseudomonadota > Gammaproteobacteria > Burkholderiales > Burkholderiaceae_C > Paucibacter_A > Paucibacter_A oligotrophus_A. The sequence goes on along the minus strand of NZ_JACHLP010000003.1, from coordinate 277,911 downwards.
ATTCGATTCGGCCGCCGCCTGTTCCATCTGCCATTCCGGCTTGCCGGGGTTGAGCGCGGTCAGCCGGGCGGCGAGCTGCCGGTAAGCCTCAAACTGCGCGGCCGCGGCCTGGAGGTCGCCGCGGCGCCTTGCGGCATAGGCCATCCAGTACGTGCTTTGGGCGTGCTCGAAAACACGGGCCTCCTCGCCGGGGTTGCGGGCCAGCAGCTCGGCGGTGCTTTGCGCCGCTTGTTTGAACATCTGCTCGGCCCGGTCCAGCTCGCCCCGCGCGTCCGCCATCTCACCCAGCAGATGCAAGGCCCGGGCCTGCCGCCCCAAGGAGTCGGCCGAGGCGCTGCGGGCGTCTTGCTGCGAGTAATAGCCCAGCGCTTTTTCGCCCACGGCGTCCAGCACATCCAGCCGCCCCACGGGCTCCAGCTTTTTGCGCAGATCGCCCAGCATGAACTCGATCAGGCTTTCGGCCTGCATGCGCTGTTCGTGGGCCTCCTGGGCTTTCCAGACCGCGAGGCCGGCGCCCGCCGCGACGGCCAGGCTGGCGAAAGTGCCCGCCGCCACCCCCCAGCGATGGCGCCGCACAAACTTGGCCGTGCGGTAGTAGGCGCTGTCGGGCCGGGCGGCGATGGGTTCATGGGCCAGCCAGCGGCGCAGATCCTCACTCAGCTCGGCGGCGTTGGCGTAGCGTTCGGCCGGGGCTTTCTTGAGCGCCTTGGCGACGATGGTGTCCAGGTCGCCGCGCAAGTCGCGGGCGGATTTCTTCGCGCGCTCGCCACCTTGTGCGCGCACGGTCTCGGAGAGTTTCCTGGGCTCCACCTCCACGATGCCGCGCATGCGTTCCAGCGGCGTGGTGCTGGCTTCGTTGTCGCTGGTGCTGGTGGGGTGGCGGCCGCTGAGCAGCAGGTAGAGCAGCACGCCGAGGGCGTAGACGTCGGTGGCGGTGGTGACTTCGCCGCCCTGCACCTGCTCGGGCGAGGCGTAGCGCGGGGTGAAGGCGCGGCCGGCCTGCTGGGTCAGCTCGGAGGCCGTGCCGCTGGGCAGGGCGTGCTCGTCCTCGCCTTCGTCCAGCAGCTTGGCGATGCCGAAGTCCAGCAGCTTGACCTCGCCCCTGGGGGTGACCAGGATGTTGGAGGGCTTCAAGTCGCGGTGCAGGATCAGCCGGTTGTGCGCATGGGCGACGGCGGCCAGCACGCTCTGGAACAGCTGCACGCGGCCGCGCAGATCGAGCTGCTGGGCCTCGCAGAAGCGGTCTATGGGCTGGCCGTCTTCGATGTATTCCAGCACCAGATAGGGCAGGCGGCCGGCGCTGGTGCCGGCTATTCCCCCGTCCAGCTGGGCGATGCCGGCGTCCAGCATGCGGGCGATATGCGGATGGGCCAGGCGGGCGAGGATCTGGCCTTCGCGGGCGAAGCGGCCGGCATCGCCCCGGCCGGCCAGGCCGGTGCTGAGGAACTTGATCGCTACTTGCGCGTCATAGCGCCCGTCGGTGCGGCGGGCCAGCCAGACCGCGCCCATGCCGCCCTGGCCGATGATGCGCTCCAGGGTGTAGGCGCCCACGCTCTGGCCGGCGGCCAGCCGCGGGCCGGGCTCGGCGGCGGCCAGGCCTTGCAGCAGGGGCGGGGCGAGGTAGTCGGCAGCGTCCTGCTCGGCCTGGCGGCGCAGCAGCTCGGCCAGGTCTTCGGCCAGCTCGGGGTGCGCGGCCTGCAGCTGCTGCAGGCGGGCGGCGCGGGCGCCGGCCTCGTCGAGGTCCAGCAATTCGTCCAGCAAGGGGCTGAGCCGGGGCCAGCGTGCTTTGTCGATTTCCCGCATGCCTTGGATTCTTTCCTTTTTTGTTTACTTCTGCATGGCGATGGAGAGGTAGAGCCTGGCTTTCTGCCAGTCGCGCTGCACGGTTCTCTCGGTCAGGCCCAGGCTGTCGGCGATTTCGCGCTCGCTCAGGCCGCCGAAGTAACGCATTTCCACCACTTGGCTCAGGCGCGGGTCAAAGGCCGCCAGCTCTTGCAGCGCCTCGTGTACGCCCAGGATCTGCGCATCGTTCTGCACGGCGGGCAGGCCGGCGATGGTGGTGCCCAGGGTGATGTGCTCGTACTCGCCGCCGTGGCGCTGGGCCTGGGCGGCGCGCACCATATCGACCACCAGGTTGTGCATCACCCGCGCGGCGTAGGCCAGGAAATGCTTGCGGTCGGGGAAGTCCAGCACGCCGCCGCTGCCGCCTTGCTGCAGGCGCAGATAGGACTCGTGTACCAGGCCGGTCGGGTCCAGCAGGGTCAGGCCGCCGGCATTGCCGGCCTGGCGCAGGCGGCTGCGCGCCAGGCGCTGCAGGTCGGCGTAGAGCAGGCTGATGACGCGCTCGCCGGCCAGGGCATCACCCGCGCTGGCGGCGCGCAGCAGCACGGTGATTTCATTGGCATCGCTCCTGGCGGCGGGCGGCTGATCCTCGCTGGTCCTCACGTCCTTGGCTCCCGGCTTGGCCGGGCCTCTCATTTAATGCATGGCTGGCAGGTTAGCGACTCTAGCGGCTGAACGTGGTGGCACCGCAGCTATTTGCAAATTTGTGCGAGCCGCATGTCGGGTTTGCCGTCGGGATTCCGTTTTAAACAATGAGGGCATGACATTGGCGCAAGGTCTGGGGAGGCCGCGTTCGGAGAACATGTGTCATTGGCGCTGCCCTCACCTTTTTTGTCCGACGTGTCCCGCAACCCAAAAGAGACGCAGCGCCATGTTTATCAACAGCTCCAAGCCCGAAGTCAGCCAGCTCGTGGTCAGCGTGCCCCTGCCTCTGCGGCTGCGGCCGGCACCGCCCGAGCTCATCCGGGTGCCGACGCTGGAGGGCTTTGCCAGCCTGTTCAACCGCGAGCTGGGCAGTGCCCGGCGCAACGGGGCCGAGCCGGCCTTGTTGATGATGAGCTTGCGCAGCTTGGTCGTGGAGGCCCGCGCGGCGAATGCCGAGCAGATCCAGGCGGTGCTGACGGCCATGGGTGAGCGCCTGCGGGCGCGGGTGCGCAGCAACGATGTGGTGGTGCAGATCGGCGCCCGGCGCTTCGGCGTGGTGCTGCAGAATATGGCGGGGGCCAAGCCCGGCGCCGTGCAGCAGCGCTTGCAGCAGCAGCTGAGTGGGGCCTACGAGCATCGCCACGAGTGCCTGAGCCTGGCCCTGAATATGGCTTGGGCGCGTAGCGAACGGGGCGGCCAGGAGAGCGAGCGCTGCCGCCTGAGCGCCGAAGAACTGTTGCAAGCCGCCGATGCGGCCCTGCAAGCCGAGGGCCAGGGCCCGGTCGCGGAAGAGCGCCGCAGCAGGCACCGCAACTGAGGCCCGTGCGCCGGCCCATGCACTGGCCCGCGCCGGCCTGGATGGCGCCAATTTCGCCAGCATTTGGCGAAGTGTGGCCGGGCCTGATTGTCTGAGCCTGGCCCGGGGGGTACGCTGTCAGATCCACGCCCTGCGGATTTGATGGTTCGATGCCTGTGCCCGGAGTTTTCACCAAGATTTGCCTGTTTGCTCGGCTGGCCCTGATGGGGGTTTTGCTGGCTTCGGGCCTGTTGGCGCGGGCCGAGCAACCCACCGCCTTGCTGGAGCTGAGCTTCAGCCGCCTGGGCGCCGAGGAGGGTTTGCCCAGCCTGGGTGTGCTGAGCACCTACCAGGACAGGCAGGGCCTGGTCTGGATAGGCACGACCCATGGTTTGCTGCGTTATGACGGCCGCCACTTCAAGAAATTTGCCGCCGATCTGGACCGCCCCGAGGCCCTGGACCATCCGGTGGTGCAGGTCTTGCTGGAGGATGAGCGCACGGCCAGCATGTGGGTGGGCACCGATGCCGGGCTCAACCAGGTGGACCTGCGCAGCGACCACCTGCGCCGCCATGCCTCGCCGCCCGAGCTGGCGGCAGGCAAGCGGCGGGTGGTGGGCCTGGCGGTGGCGGATGCGCAAACCCTGTGGGTGGCCAGCACGGGCGGGCTGTATCTGTTCGACAAGGCGCTTGCGGCCTACCGCCCCTGGGCGCCGCCCCAGGGCGCGGCCCAGCCGGCCAGCGGCCCGATCCGCCGCATGGTGGGCGATGGCCAGGGCGGGGTGTGGCTGCTGCAAGGCCACCACGCCTTGCATGTGCGGGCCGACCACAGCCTGGCCGAGGCCATCGACACCCGCCGGGGCCTGGGCGCCCAGGCCTTGAGCGAGATCGAGCTGCAGGCGCGGGCGCTGGTGTTCGATGGTCAGGGGCGCTTGTGGCTGGGCCTGATGGGCGGCATGCAGGTTTGGCGCCTGCAGCCGGACGGCCAGCCGGCAAGACCTGACCCCCTGCAACTGCGGCTGCAGCTGCCGCGCTCCCGTGTGGTGAACTTGTTGCGCGATGCGGAGAACAATATCTGGTTCACGATGAATGGCGACCAAGGCGCCGGCCTGCACCGCTGGCACGCGGGGAGCGAGACGGTCCGCCACTTCGCCCACTACGACGCCGTGCCCAGCAGCCTGGCTTCGGACCTGGTCAGCTCGCTGATGCAGGACCGCAACGGCAGCCTGTGGGTGGGCAGCTGGGGGGCGGGCCTGAGCATCACCGATCTCGGTTCGGGCGGCTTCAGCCGCTACGTCAATCTGCCGGGCGAGCCGCAGACGCTGTCCTGGCCGCAGGTGGGGGCGGTGGCGCCGGACGGTGCTGAATCCCTGTGGGTGGGCACTTATGGCGGCGGCCTGAACCGCGTCCACCTGGGCAGCGGGCGCAGCGAGCGCATCCCGCTGGCGCACCTGCCCATGCCCTTGATCAAGGTCTTGCTGCCCGGCGACGCCGGCCAGTTGTGGGTGGGCGGCGAGAACGGGGTGCTGCGCTACGACAGCCGGCGCGGCCGCAGCCAGACGGTGCTGACGGGCAAGCTGTCCATCAGCAGCCTTTTGCGCGACCGCGGGGGCAGCTTGTGGGCGGGCAGTTCGGTGGGGCTGTACCGCTTTGACCGGCAGGACCGCTTGATGCGCTGGTTCCGCGCCGATGGCAATAGCGGCCTGGCCAGCGACACGGTGGACTGCTTGCTGGAGGACCACGCGGGCCGCCTGTGGGTGGGCAGCAAGGGCGGCCTGCATCTGTGGGACCCCGTCGGTGAACGCTTCTCGCAGCCGCTGCGGGCGAATGCGGTGCTGCCCCGGCCCGAGCGTCTGGCGGTGCAGGGCCTGCGTCAGGATGACCAAGGCCGCATCTGGCTGGCCAGCCCCCAGGGCCTGTTCGAGCTGGTGGGCCAGGGGGAGGGCTGGGAGCTCAAATCCATGGCCGAGCTGCCGGGCCTGCCCGCCGCGTCCTTTGAGTCGATTCAGGACGCCGGCAATGGCGATCTCTGGCTGGGCAGTGAACTGGGCCTGACCCGGGTCGAAACCGCGCGTGGCCGGGCGCGCTTCTACCCCGGCTTTGCGCGTTTTGGTGGCGGCTTCGAGTTCGGCGCGGTGGCGCGCGGACCGGATGGCAGCATTTTCTTCGGCGGCTCCGGCGTGCTGCGGGTGCGGTCCGAGCAGTTGCACGACAACCCGCTCAAGCCCGAGCTGGTGCTGAGCGATCTGCGCCTGTTCAACCAGTCCTTGCTGCCCCATGCGGCCGGCCAGGGCCCGGGCCTGGGTGATGTGGGCATCAGCGGCCCTCTGCACCTGGCGCGCAGCCTGCAGCTGACGCATAAGCAGAATATGGTCAGCTTCGAGCTCTCGGCCCTGCAGTTCGATAAAAGCCGGCTGAACCGCTATGCCTGGAAGCTGGAGGGCTTTGATCGCGAGTGGATTTTTGGCGAGGGCGATGCCGGCCTGGCGACCTATACCAATCTGGACCCCGGCCGCTACCGCCTGCTGGCCAAGGCCGCCAACCCCGATGGTCTGTGGGGCGAGCCGCGCGAGCTGCTCAGCGTGGTGGTGGCACCACCCTTCTGGGCCACCTGGTGGGCGCGCGCCGCCGCCGCGCTATTGCTGCTATTGCTGCTGGGCACGGCCTACCGGCTGCGGGTGCGGGCCCTGCAGCAGTCGCGCCAGTGGCTGGAGCGCGAGGTGCGCTCGCGCACCCAGCAGTTGCTGGATCAGCAGCAGCAGCTGGCGCATGAGAAGCAACTGGCCGTGGCCCAGGGCATGGCGGCCGAGAAGGCCCGGCGTGATATCGGCCTGCTGAGCGAGATCGGCCGGCAGATCACCGCCTCGCTGGAGCTGGAGGCCATCCAGCAAACCCTGTACCGCCATGTCAACGGGCTGATCGAGGCCCATGTTTTTGGCGTGGGCCTGGTGGACTGGCAGGCGCGGGTGGTGGCGTTTGACTATGTGATGCAGGAGGGCGAGCCCTTGCTGCCCTATCAGCGCAGCCTGGACTCGCTGGATCAGCCTGCGGTGCAATGCGCGCTGCATGGCCGTGAGCTGCTGCTCGACGAGCTGGGCCAGGACAACCGCCTGCTGACGCGGCCCGGCGCCGCGGAGGCCAGCCGCATCACCCTGCAGGACGGGGCGGAGCCGGCGCTGTCGCGCTCGGCTCTTTACGTGCCCATGATGATCAAGGGCGTGGTGATCGGCGTCATCAGCGTGTTGAACAAGCGGCCGCGTGCCTTTGGCAATGGCGACCTCGACATCCTGCGCACCCTGGGCGCCTATGCCGCCGTGGCGCTGGACAATGCCGAGGCCTACCGCCGCCTGCAACTGGCCCAGACCCGGCTGGTGGAGCAGGAGAAGATGGCGGCCCTGGGCTCCCTGGTAGCCGGCGTGGCCCATGAGCTGAACACGCCCATCGGTAACAGCCTGCTGATGGCCAGCACCTTGCGCGACAACAGCAAACGCTTTCTTGCCACGGTGCGGGAGGGCGCGCTGCGGCGCTCGGAACTGGAGCGTTACTGCCAGGGCACCGAGGAGGCCAGCAGCCTGCTGGTGCGCAGCCTGGGCAGCGCGGCCAGCCTGATCAGCAGCTTCAAGCATCTGGCGGTGGACCAGACCTCGGACCAGCGCCGCCAGTTCGATCTGCGCGGCCTGTGTGAAGAGCTGGCCCTGACCCTGGGCAACCGACTGCGCAAGGACGGCCATGAGTTGCAGCTGGACGTGCCGGCCGAGCTGCGCATGGACAGCTTCCCCGGCGCCCTGGGCCAGGTGCTGACCAATCTGATCCTCAATGCCATCGTCCACGGCTTCGAAGGGCGGCGCCAGGGCCAGCTGCAGCTGCGGGCCCAGCGCCTGCCGGGCGACTGGGTGCGACTGGAGCTGCATGACAACGGCCGCGGCATCCATGCCGAAAGCCTGGGCCATGTGTTCGAGCCCTTCTTCACCACCAAGCTGGGCCAGGGCGGCAGCGGCCTGGGCCTGCACATCAGCTACAACATCGTCAATGCGGTACTGGGCGGCAGCATCACGGTGCGCAGCGAGCCGGGCGAGGGCACCAGCTTCGAGATCCGCATTCCCTTGACGGCGCCCTGAGCCCGGCTCTCGCAATGCACTAAGCTCGGGGGCTTGATCGCAGCCCGTTCCGACCATGTCTAAATTTGCTCCCCGGATTCTTTCGACCCTGCCCCTGGCCTTTGCGCTGCTGGGCTGCTCCTCCACCCCCAGCCTGGCGCCCATGCCGGTGGCCGGCGCCGCCGCGCAGGCCTCGCGTCCCAAGCTGATCGTCTTCATGGTCGTCGACGGCCTGCCCATGCGCCAGGTGCTGGCCTACCGCGACCAGCTGCAGCCCGACGGCTTCAAGCGTTTTCTGGACCGCGGCGCCTGGTTCGCCAACGCGCATTACGGCCATGGCCACACGGTGACGGCGGCCGGCCATTCGGTCATGCTCAGCGGCGCCTACCCGCAGCGCAGCGGCATCATCAGCAATGAGTGGCGCGACCCGGCCAGCGGCGAGGCGGTCTATTGCACCAGCGACGCGGCCTATAGCTATATCGACAACAAGACCGAACCCCTGGCCGGCACCAGCCCGCGCAATCTGAAGGTGGAGACGGTGGGCGATGTGCTGCGCACGGTGGACCCGGCGTCCAAGGTGATCGCCGTCTCGGGCAAGGACCGCGGCGCCATTCTGCCGGCCGGCCACAAGGGTGTGGCCTATATGTATATGGGCGCCACCGGTCAGTTCGCCTCCAGCACCTACTACATGGCCAGCCACCCGCAATGGGTGAAGGACTTCAACGCCGCCAAGCCGGCCGACGCCTTCTTCGGCAAGGCCTGGGCGCCGCTGCTGCCCGAGGCGGCCTATGCCCGCTCGGTGCCGGACGGCCAGAGCTGGCAGTACACCGGCGGCAACGGCAACAAGCTGCCCGCCGTCCTGGGCGACAAGCATGAGAAGCCCGGCCCGCTGTTCTACGGCAATATCCTGCCCTCGCCCTTTGGCGACGAGCTGACCCTGGCCTTCGCCCGGGCGGCCCTGGAGGGCGAGCAGCTGGGCGTGGACGAGAAGACCGACATCCTGTCGGTGAGCCTGTCCAGCCACGACTACGTCAACCACGCTTTCGGGCCCGAGTCGCGCCTCTCGCACGATCACTTCCTGCATCTGGACCGTTATCTGCAGGGCTTCTTCCAGTATCTGGATGGCAAAGTTGGTGCTGCTAACTATATGGTCGTGCTGACCGCTGACCACGGTTTTGCCGACACGCCGGAATGGGCCAAGAGCCAGGGCCGTGACGCCGAGCGCCTCAACCCCAGCCAGATGATGGCCTGGGTCAATACCGGCCTGGTGAAAAAGTTCGGCGAGGGCCGCTGGGCCACGGCCTTCTCGGCCGCCGGCATCTTGTTCGACCAGAAGCTGATCGCCCAGAAGGGCTTGCAGCCCGAGGCTGTCTACGCCGAGACCAAGGCTTTGCTGCTGCAACTGCCCGGCGTGGCCGATGCCTTCACCGAGGCCCAGCTGCGTGGCGATGACAGGCAGACGCCGTATCTGGCGGCCATGCGCAAGTCATGGGATCCGCAGCGTGCCGCACCCGTGCAGGTGGTGGTCAAGCCGGGCTGGCTGTTCGGCTCACGCGTGGGCGGCAGCTCGCACGGCACGCCCTATGCCTACGACACCCATGTGCCCATCCTCGGCTGGGGTCCGGCCTGGCTGGGCCAGGGCGAGGTGAAAACGCCGGTGGAGGTGGCCGATATTGCGCCCACCCTGGCCAAGATCCTGCAGGTCCGTGCGCCCGCCCAGGCCCAGGGTCAGGTCTTGCCCCTGCCTCTGATGCCGGTGGCGGCCCCGCGCTGATTCAAGCTCAGGGGTCTTGCGGCAGCGTGGGGTAGCGCGCCGCAATCTCGGCCATGCGGCCGTCCCGCTTCATGGCGTCGAAAGCCCGCTGCAGCTTCTGCCGGGTGGTGGTGTCGGTGGCCAGGCTCAGGGCCATGGAGGGCAGGGATTCGGGCAGCTTGAGCACCGGCTCCAGCGCCTCGAAGGGATAGCCGTATTGCTTGAGCACGGCCGGGGCCACGCCCTGGCTGACGGACAGCAGATCCACCCGCCCGGCGAACAGGCGCCGCAGCGCCACCGCGTAGTCGGCGCAGCGGTCCAGATGGAGGTCGGGCGCCAGGCCCAGCCTGAGCATCTCGCGCTCCGAGGCGTCACCTATCACCACCGCTGTGCGGTACTGGCGCAGCTCCTCGAAATTGCGCGGCCTGATCTCCTGCCGGCGCTTCAACCGGTAGACCATGCCGCGCCGCCGGGCGATGCTGCCCAGCCAGTAATACTCGTGCTCCCGCTCGGGCAGGCGCACGATGGCCGGGATCAGCACCGCGCTGCGGCTGCGCCCCTTGGCCAGCACCCGGGTCCAGGAGCCGATCTCAAAGTTGCCGGGCATATCGGCCCGCGTCAGCAACTCGCGCGCCAGCTCCACCGCATAGCCCACCGGCTGGCGCTGCTCGTCGAGGAAGGAGAAGGGCTGCAGCTCTTCCATCATCACCAGAATGCCTTCGCTGCCGTCCTCGCCGCCATTGGTCTGGGCCTGGCCGGGCAGGGTCAGCAAGAGGGCGCAAGCCGCCAGGAGCCGACGGCGCAAGTCCGTGTTGCTGGGCGAGGGCGGCAGGGACACAGGGCGAGAGTTCAAGATGGACCGCAAGTCTTTGAAAAGGTGGCCGAGGCGGGCGCCGGCATGTGCCGAGCTGCCGTGACATGTTCTGCCACGGGACAGGAGCAGAATGCCCGGATGACGACACGAAATCAATCCTTTGGCGAAGAGATCGCGAATGCGATCAGCCACGGCCTGGGCTTTTTGCTGGCGGTGGCTTCGCTCCCCATCCTGGCCTATTCGGCCGCCCAGCAGGGCGAGACCCGCAATGTAGTGGCTGCCTGCGTGTTCTCGGTGACCATGATGCTGCTCTATCTGGTCTCCACCCTGTACCACGCCGTGCCCGAGGGTCGTGCCAAGCTGTGGCTGAACCGGCTGGACCATGCGGCGATCTACCTCTTCATCGCCGGCAGCTACACGCCGTTTGCCCTGGGCGTGCTACATGGCGCCTGGGGCTGGACGCTGTTCGCCCTGGTCTGGGCCAGCGCCGCCGTCGGCGTGACGGCCAAGATGTTCAACCGCCTGCGCCACCCGCTGTGGTCCACCGGCCTCTACCTGGCCATGGGCTGGCTGGTCATCATCGCCATGGGCCCGCTGATCGTCCGCATGGAAAGCGCCGGCCTGGCCTGGCTGGTGGCCGGAGGCCTGGCCTATACCCTGGGCGCGGTGGTGTTTCTGCTGGACCACCGCATCCGCTACGCCCACTTCGTCTGGCATCTGTTTGTGCTGGGCGGCAGTGTCTGCCATTTCTTCGCCGCACTCTGGTACGCGGCCGGCCCGACCGCGGCCTGAGGGGCGGAGCCGGCCTCCTCAGTCGCCGATCTCCAGGCGATTGCGGCCGGCCTGCTTGGCCCGGTAGAGGGCGGCATCGGCCCTGGCGATCAAGGCTTCCCCGCCCTCGCCCCATTGGGCTTGCACCAGGCCAACCGAGCAGCTATAGCCTTGCTCGGGCGCCGTCGGGATGGGCCGGGCGCGTCGCACCCGCGCCAGCAGCCGTTCGATGATGGCCTCGGCCTGGGGCAGGCCGGCCGAGGGCAGGATCAGCAGGAACTCGTCGCCGCCCAAACGCAGGCAGCCGTCCTCACGCCGGCTGCCGGCCTGCAGCTGGCGGGCGAAGTCGCTCAGCACCGCGTCGCCGGCGGCATGGCCCAGACCATCGTTGATGCGCTTGAAGCCGTCCAGGTCCAGGGCCGCCAGGCACAGCGGCCAGAGTTCGCTGTCCTGCAGGCTTGCCTCCAGCAGCTGCATGCCGTGGCGGCGGTTGCTCAGGCCGGTCAGGGCATCGGTTTGCGAGGCGACCAGGGCCTTGCCATGGGCCTGGCGCAGGGCGCGGCTGTCCTGGCGCAAGGAGCTGATGTCGCTGGCCACGCACAGCATCCAGCCCTGGCGCTGGGTGGTTTCCGTCATCCACACCCAGCGGCCGTCGGCCAGGTCGGCCTCGAAGGCGCGAAAGGCCAGCTTGCCGCGGCGCGAGCGCACCGAGGCGAGCCAGTTTTCGATGTTCTTGGTCTCGATGGCGGCGCCGCGTTTGCGGGCATGGTTGTCGCGCATCATGTCGGTCCAGCTCAGGCGGCCATCGGGCGCAACGCAATAGGCCTGGCGAAAGGCGCTGTTGGCGTAACGGAGCACGTCGTCGGCATCGAACAAGGCCACCAGCAGGGGGCTGTCTTCATGCAGGCTCAGCAAGGTGCTGGCCAGACTCTCGGGATCGTCAGATTGCGGCGCACGGGGCTCGATCATCGCCACCTCCATGGGCCGCATTCTGCGGCAATCCGGCGGCTGACTGACCAGATTTGCGTCAGCGGCCGCTGATTTCTCCCGAGCCCGTGACGGTTTGCCGCAACTGGGGCCGGCCGGCGTAGCGCAGATCGCCCGAGCCGCGCAGGGTAACGTCTAGGTTCTGGGTCACGCCGATGGACATATCGCCGGAACCCGTCAGCTGCGCTTGCACGCTACGTCCACTGAGGCTGCGCGCGTTCACATCGCCCGAGCCCTGCAGCTGCCATTGCTGGCTGTCGGCCTGGCCGGCCACCTCCACATCGCCGGAACCGGAAACGCTGGCGATCAGCTCCTTGACCTCCAGCAGGCCGATGCGCAGATCGCCGGAGCCGGCCAGGGCCAGGCTGAGCTTGTCGCCCTTGAACCTGTCCAGGCTCACATCGCCCGAGCCATGGATGCTCAGTGCCTGCAGGGATTTGCTCTCCACCAGCACCGTGGGCGCATGGCGGCTCGTCAGGCCGGCGCCTTTTTGCAGGCGCAGCACCAGGGTGTCGCCCTCCACCACGGTTTCGATCAGGGGTTCGATATTGTCGTCGGCCGAAACCCTGACCGTATCGGCCCCGGCCTGGCTGAGGCGCAGATTCATCGGGCCGTCGAGCCGGATCTTGCTGAAGGCCGCGAGCGCGCGGGCCTTTTCGACGATGAGGCCGGAGCCGCGCACCCGCTTGCCCGGGGCACCGTATTCCACCGGGCCGCTGAAACTGGCCGTCCAGCTATTGCCATGGTTCTTGATGCGCAGCTGCCATTCATTGCCCGCGTCGGCGGCCAGCGCACTGCCGGCAAGACACAGCAAGGCGCTACACAGGCTCAGTGTTTTCATCATGCTCTCGTCCTCAAAGCGGTGAAGAATGGGCGCAGTGTCTGGTGACGGCCGCCGGCCGCCAAGATGTGCGCGACGGGATGCACAATCCGCGGCACAGACGGCAAATATTTCACCCGAGGAGCCCTGCATGAAATGGGAAGGCCAGCGAGAAAGTGACAATGTGGACGACCTGCGCGAGGGCGGTGGCGGGGGTGGTGGCCGTGGCGGGATGGGCTTGGGCGGCGGCCGCATCGGCCTGGGCGGCATCGTCATCGCCTTGCTGGCCTCCTGGGCATTTGGCATCAATCCCATGACGGTCTTGGGCGTGCTCGGCGGCATGGACAGCGGCGGCCAGGCGCCCTCGCAGCAAGCCCCCCACCAGCCCGGGACCAAGCCGCAAGACGCTGGCGGGCGTTTCGCCTCGATCGTGCTGGCCGACACCGAGGATGTCTGGGGGCGCTACTTCGCCGCCCGCCAGCAGCAATACCAGCCGCCGCGCTTGGCGCTGTTTCGCGGCCGCGAGGCGACGGCCTGCGGCATGGGCGAGGCGGCCATGGGGCCGTTCTATTGCCCCGCCGATCAACGTGTTTACATCGATCTGGCTTTTTACGACACCTTGCGGGACCGCCTGGGCGCGCCCGGCGACTTCGCCCAAGCCTATGTGATCGCCCATGAGGTCGGCCACCATTTGCAGAATCTGCAGGGCACGACGGCCAAGATGGACAAGGCCCGCCAACGTGTCTCGGAGAAAGACTACAACGCTCTGAGCGTGCGCCTGGAGTTGCAGGCCGATTGCTATGCCGGCGTCTGGGCCAAGCTGTCCCAGCAAGGCAAGGGCTGGCTGGAGCAGGGGGATATCGAAGAAGGGCTGAATGCCGCCTCCCAGATCGGCGACGACACCTTGCAGCGCCGCTCCCAGGGCACGGTGGTGCCGGAAAGCTTCACCCACGGCAGCAGCGAGCAGCGCGTGCGCTGGTTCCGGCGTGGTCTGGAGGCCGGCGAGTTGAAGGCCTGCGATACTTTCGCCACCGGCCCCGTTTGAGCGGGGCTTGCCGCTACAGAGGCCAGGCGTCGCGATCTCGTCATCAAATCCACGCCTGGATCATGTAGTTTTACCGTTTGAAGCCACTCACCACCCGTTCAAGGGGGGTGACGGAGGTGGCTGTCCGGGGTGTTGTATGAAACACTTCGCCAAAGTTGAAGCTGCTTGACCTCAGTGACCTGGCTGCGAGCGAGGGGCTGATCGTCACTAGGGAGATGAAGTCATGAACAAGCCATCCGAAAGTCCGCGCGAGCCCGGCTCCGCTGCATGCCCTGCGGGCGATGCGGCCGCCTCTCGCCGTGAGGCCAGAAGGCGTTTGCTGAAAGGCGGCCTGGCCGCGGCTCCCGTTGCTCTGACCGTCACCAGCCGCCCGGTGCTGGGCGCGATCGAATGCCATGGCCCGACCGGCTTCCAGTCGGCCAATGTCAGCCGTCTGGTGGGCCAAGCCGCCGACCCGGCTTGCGGCACCCGCAAGCGCCCTGCCGATTGGGCCGCCGCGGGCGTGACCTGGCCTGCCGGCTTCAGCCGTACCATGTTGTTCGGTACCGCCTTCCCTGGCACCACCTTGTATGCCGCGCTGACGCTGGCGCAGGTGCTGGCCGGCCCGACTACCGGCACCGCCAATGACAAGCTGATCGCTCAGCTGGTGGTGGCCGCCTTGCTCAATACCGCCTCCACCACCGTGCCCAGCGCCACCCAGGTGCGCGCCGTCTGGACCGGTTATCTGGGCAATAATTTCGCCCCCGGCGGCGAGGCCGTCTGGTCCGCCACCAAGATCATCAAGTACCTGCAATACACCATGGGCATTGCGGTCACCTTCCCCTGATTGATTGATTGATTGACTGTTTGTTGATGCCTTTGCAATGGCGCTTGCAGGCCGGAAGCCCGCTGTGCTTGCGGCAGCTGGACGATCAATACCTGGTCTTCAACGCGGCCAGCGGCGACACCCATCTTCTCTCCGCCAGCGGCCATGAGCTGCTGCAGTTCCTGAGCGAGCAGGATGCCCAGGCTTGGTCGGCCCAGGCGCTGGCCCAGGCCTTGTTGGGCGAGGCCGAGGATGCCGACTTGTGCCTGTCGCTGGAGCGCAGCCTCCGTCATTTTGAGCAACTGGGTTTGATCGCGCCGGTGCTGCCGTGAAGCTGGCGGCGCTTGATCCTGCCGAGCTGAGCGCGCGTCTGCGCGGCCCCGGCCTGCTGCTGCGAACTGGGCCTTTCTGGCTGCGCATCGCCTCCCAGCTGGATTCGGTGGCCGGCGCCCTGGCCACCTTGTATGCCGAGCAAGAGAGCTTGCTCGCCGGCCAGCCCCAGCCTTTTTGCGATTTCGATGTGCGCATCGACGCCGTCAGCGGCCCGCGCCGCTGGCTGCGGCCCCAGGCCCAGTTTCTGTTCGATGCGCTCAAGCCCTTCAAGCCCATGGCCCTGCCTCATGCCTCGGCCATGATGGAGTGGGGGCTGAACTGGTGCGTGTCCTCGCACAGCCATCAATACATCATCATCCATGCCGCCGCGGTGGAGCGGGGTGGTCGCGTCATGGTGCTGCCGGCGCCGCCGGGTTCGGGCAAGAGCACGCTGTGCGCCGGCCTGGTCAACCGCGGCTGGCGGCTCTTGTCGGACGAGCTGACCCTGATCGACCCGGCCAGCGGCGAGCTGCTGCCCCTGGCCCGGCCGGTCAGCCTGAAGAACAAGTCGATCGAGGTGATCCAGGCCTTTGCGCCCGCGGCGCGTTTCGGG
Source organism: Roseateles oligotrophus (assembly GCF_014204525.1). Taxonomy (GTDB): domain Bacteria; phylum Pseudomonadota; class Gammaproteobacteria; order Burkholderiales; family Burkholderiaceae_C; genus Paucibacter_A; species Paucibacter_A oligotrophus_A. The sequence continues at coordinate 262,614 of NZ_JACHLP010000003.1, read as the reverse complement.
CCTTTGACCCGGGACACGGTCAAGGGCACGGTCGCGCATATGCGCCCCCCCGCGGCCAGCGTGCAGCGCGATACCGAGAGCGCCCGCCTGGGCTGGGTGGTGTTCCCGCGCTATATGGCCGGCAGCGCCCTGAATCCCCGGCCTTTGGCGCGTGGCGAGGCCTTGATGGCCTTGGTGGACAACGCCTTCAACTACCACCTGCATGGCCGCCAGGGCTTTGACACGCTTTGCGACGGGGTGGCGGCGGCCGACTGCCTGCGCTTCGAGTACAGCGATCTGGAGCAGGCCTGCGCCTACTTCACGGCGCTTGCGGACGCCAAAGAGGCGCTGCGATGAGCACCGGCATCAGCCTGCTCAGCCGCGCCCTGGTCGACCCGGCCGCCTGCCTGCTCTGGGATGTGCGCGATTGGGAGACCTTGCTGCAGCAGGCCCGCCGCGCCAATCTGCTGGCCCGCCTGGCCCTGGGCTTTGAGCGCGCCGGCCTGCTGAGCCAGGTGCCGGCCGGCCCGCGCCGCCATTTCGACGCGGTGCAAAAAGTGGCGGACAGCCAGCAGCGCGCCGTGCGCTGGGAGGTCGGCCAGATCGCCATGGCCTTGCATGATCTGCGTGCGCCGGTGGTCTTGCTGAAGGGGGCGGCCTATGTGATGGCCGGCCTGCCGGCGGCGCAGAACCGGCTGTTTGCCGATGTGGACATCCTGCTGCCGCGTGAGCGCCTGGAGGCGGCGGAGTATTCCTTGCAGGCCGAGGGCTGGCAGAACATCCATCACGACGCCTACGACCAGCGCTATTACCGCGAGTGGATGCACGAGATCCCGCCCATGCGCCATCAGCGCCGTGACACCGTCATCGACGTGCACCACAACATCCTGCCCCTGAGCAGCCGCCTGGCCGTCGACGCCCGCCTGCTGCTGGCCCGGGCCGTGCCCATCCCCGGCTGGCCGGGCCTGTACCGCCTGGACGATGTGGACCTGGTCTTGCACAGCGCCTGCCATCTCTTTCTAGACGGCGAGTTCGACAAGGGGCTGCGCGATCTGGTCGATCTGGACGCCTTGCTGCGCCACTTCGGCGGCCAGCCGTATTTCTGGCCCGATCTGCAGGCGCGCGCGCGCGCGCTGGGTCTGGGCCGGGTGCTGTTCTACGCCCTGCGCTACAGCGCCCAGATCCTGCAGACGCCGGTGCCGCCCGAGGCCTCGCGCGCCCTGCGCGATCTGGCGCCGGCGACCGCCCTGCTGGCCTGGATGGACGGCCTCTTCCTGCGAGCCCTGCAGCCCGACCATCCCAGCAGCGAGGACGCCTGGACGGGCGCCGCGCGCCGCCTGCTCTATCTGCGTGCCCATTGGATGCGCATGCCCACCGGGCTTTTGATCCGGCATTTAGCGACCAAGGCCTTGCGGCGCGAGCCGGAGGAATAGGATCAGACGATTGGCTTATGCTTTGCCCATGACTGAACGCAAGCACAACAAGCCTTTCGCCATGATCCGCGAGTTCCATCTCGCCGACTGGTTCACCCTGGGCAATGCCTTCGCCGGCATGGGCGCCCTGTTTTCGGTGATGACTTATCTGCAGACCGGCGAGGTGCTGCACCTGCTCTACGCCTGCGGCCTGATTCCGGTGGCCCTGGTGTTTGATGTGCTGGACGGCCGCATCGCGCGCTGGCGCCAGCAGCAGTCCATCCTGGGCCGCGAGCTGGATTCGCTGGCCGACATCATCTCCTTCGGCGTGGCGCCTGCGGTGATCGCCTACGGCTGCGGCATGCAGGGCTTGTACGACCGCATCGTGCTGGTCTTCTTCGTCGCCTGCGGCGTCTCGCGCCTGGCCCGCTTCAATATCACGGCCGAGGCCTTGAGCGCCGGCGGCAACAAGGTCAAGTACTTCGAGGGCACGCCCATCCCGACCTCCCTGGTCCTGGTGATCGCCCTGGCCGTGGCGGCCTGGCAGGGCGCTCTGGGCGATCAGCTCTGGTTTGGCAAGCTGGAGATTGCCGGCTTTTATCTGCACCCCCTGGTGCTGATGTATGCCGTCTCGGGCTCGCTGATGGTCAGCCGCATCCGCATCCCGAAAATCTAGTTCTTCTGCAGGATCAGCTCGGCCCCCGAGCGGTCCAGCGCCCCCAGGCGGTAGCAGGCCGGACCCAGCAGCAGGAGTTGCTGGCCGCTGGCCAGGAAGAGATCGTCCGGTTTGCCGTCCTGGGTCAGCCACAGCGTGCCACCGCGAACCCGCAGATGGGCGGACTCCCAGGCGCGCAAGTGCAGGGCCTGCGGGGCCTGCTCCAGCGCTACGGTCAAGGCTTGGTGGGACCATGTCTTGCGCTGTGAACCCGGCAGCGCGGCTGTTCTTGCGGTTCTGAGTGAGATATCCATGGCCCGAAGCTTGCGCGCCATCCCGCCGCCCCGACAGATGCAGTGCGCCGGCACTGTGTGCCACACAGGCAGGAACAAAAGCGGTACTGTGTTGGCCGGTTTGGCGCTCATCTGTACTGGTCTGCGCGCGACGGCACCGTACAGAATGAGGCATGAACGCCAATCTCATCGCGACCGAATCCACCGAGCCCCTGTATCTGCAGATTGCCGACCGCCTGGCGCGCTGCATACGCTCGGGCACGCTGGCGCGCGGTGAGCGCATGGCCTCGGTGCGCGAGCTGGCGCGGCAGCAGGGGGTGTCCCAATCCACCGTGGTGCAGGCCTATCACTGGCTGGAGGATGCGCGCCTGATCACCGCGCGGCCACGCTCGGGTTATTTCGTCGCCAGTCGGCCTAGCGAGTTACCTGAGCCACGCCAGTCCCGCCCCGGCGTGCAGTCGCGCCAGGTCGCGATGGGCGAGCTGGGCCGCGAGGTGCTGGGCCTGGCCATGCAGCAGGACATGATCTCCTTTGGCGCCGCCTGCCCGGGGCCCGAGATGTTTGACCAGGAGCGGGTGCGCCGCACCCTTAACCGTGCGGTGCAGCGGCATCGCGACCTGCTCTGCGCCTACCCCCTGGGGGCCGGCCGCGTGGAAGCGCGCCGCGCCGTGGCCCGCCACGCCCTCAATCTGGGCTGCTCCCTGCATGCCGACGATGTGGTGATGACGAATGGCTGCATGGAGTCCATCACCCTGTGCCTGAAGGCCGTGACCCAGCCCGGCGACGTGGTGGCGCTGGAGTCGCCCACCTACTTCGGCTTTCTGGAGATTCTGCAAAGCCTGCATCTGCGCGCCCTGGAGATCCCCACCCATCCGCGTCACGGCATCTCGGTCGACGCCTTGCAGCTGGCGCTGGAGACCCAGGAGGTCAAGGCCGTGCTGGTGGTGCCCACCTTGTCCAACCCGCTCGGGGCCTGCATGCCCTTGCCCGAGCGCAAACGCCTGGCCCAGCTGGTGGCGGCCCACGACATCGCCTTGATCGAGGACGTGATCTACAACGACCTGGCCGAGCAGGACGACAAGCGCCGCGCCGTCAAGTCCTATGACACCAGCGGTCATGTGATGCTCTGCGGCTCTTTCAACAAAACCCTGGCGCCAGGCCTGCGCCTGGGCTGGGTGGAGGCGGGCCGCTGGGGCGCGGTGCTGCGCAAGATCAAGGACGTGCAGTCCGGCGCGCAGACGGCCGTGCTGGAGATCGCCCTGGCCGAGCTGCTGAGCCAGGCCGGCAACGAGGCCGCCCTGCGCCAGCTGCGCGCCACCGTGGCGGCGCGGGTGGACGAGGCGCGTGGCCTGATCGCCCAGAGCTTCCCCAAGGGCACGCGGGTCACCGACCCGGCCGGCGGCTACATCCTGTGGGTGGAGCTGCCCGGCGGCCTGGATGCGGTGGCGCTTTACGAGGCCTGCCTGCAGGAGAACATCTGCATCGCGCCCGGCCAGCTCTTCAGCACCAGCCCGCGCTTTCGCTCCTTTGTGCGCCTGGGCGTGGGCGGGCGCTGGGGGGACGAGCACCCGGCGGCCTTGCGCCGCATCGGCGCCATCGCGCAACTGATGCTGGACGAGACAAAACTCGCTACTGCGGCTTGATGCGCAGGGCCCACAGCACGCCGGCGATCAGCAGGGCGATGCCCAACAGCGTCAGCGGCGCCGGCGCATGGCCGCTCAGCGCAAAGGCATAGCTCAGGGCGGCCAGGGTTTCGAACACGATCAACTGGCCGAGCAGATTCGTCGGCAGGCGCTGGCTGGCCTCGTTCCAGCACAGCGTGCCCACCCAGGAGGCCAGCAGGCCCACGGCCAGCATCAGGCCCACAAAGGCGGCCGGGCGCGGGCCCCAGGGCAGGGCGAAGTCGGCGCCCAGCAGGGGCAGGCCTGAGGCCTGGGCGGCGTAGAGCAGCAGGCCGCCAGCCAAGGCCATGGGCAGGGTCACCAGGCCCTGGGCCGTGGCCCAGGCGCGCGGATTGCGGTCGGCGTGTTCGCGCAGCCAGTCGGCATTGCGTATCGGGTACCAGGTCCAGCAGGCCACGGCGCCCACGGCCAAGAGCCCACCCTCCAGATATTTGCGCAGATCGCCGTCCGGGCTGGCGGCCAGGCGTTGCAGCTCGGTCTGGTTGACGCAGGCGATGCCCAGCAGGATCAGCAGCAGCGAGGGCGCCAGCCGGCCCCAGGGTAGCTGGCCGTCGCGCGTCCGGTTGCGGTGATTGGAGCAGAGCGCGATCACCACCGGCAAAGTGCCGATGATGACGGTGGGCAGGGGCCCGCCCGCGCGCTGGATGGCGGCGGCCAGGCAGAGGTAGTAGAGGAAGTTGCCAATGGCGCTGAGCTTGGCGGCCTCCAGCCAATCGGCCGGCGCCAGTTCGCGCAGCGTGCGGCGGTCCAGCAAGGCCAGGGGCAGGGCGATCAGGCCGAAGGCCAGATAGCGGCCCACGACCAGCAGGGCGGCCGGGTAATCGGGCAATAGCAAAGGGGCGACGAAGACCAGCCCCCACAGCAGGCCGGCAGCCAAGGCGAAGAAAAGACCTGTCCACATGGCTCGCAGTGTGCCTTGTCTGGCAGGGACCCAAAAAAATGACCGGACACCGCTGCGGCGGTGCCCGGTCTGGTCCTGGCTTGGCAATGGCTGTTGAGAGCGATGCCTGGCTTGCCCGGGGGCCACAAAGGCTCCTCCCCCCGTTGTTCAGCCGGTATTTTCTGGAATCGGTATGACAGTGGGCCTATCGTTTGCCCTTGCTTGGGCGCATGTCGAACAAGCGGATTACTTCAGCTGATCGTCCAGCACCTCGACCCAATGCCGTACCGGCGTGTCCGGGCTGCCGCTTTGCAGATGCTGGATGCAGCCGATATTGGCCGAAACGATCAGGTCCGCCCGCAAGGGCGCCAGGGCCTGCAGCTTCTGCTCCCGCAGCTGCTTGGACAGCGCGGGCTGCAGCACCGAGTAGGTGCCGGCCGAACCGCAGCAGAGATGGGCGTCGCAGGGCGCTTGGCGGATGTCGAAGCCCAGGGCCTGCAGGCCCGATTCGACGCCGCCACGCAGCTGCTGGCCATGCTGCAGCGTGCAGGGCGGGTGGTAGGCCAGCTTGGGCAGGGGGGCCGCGGGCTTGTCGGCCAGGCGCGCCTGCAGCGCCGGCAGCAGCTGGGGCAGCAACTCGCTCAAGTCGCGGGTGATGGCGCTGACGCGCGCGGCCTTCTCGGCGTAGGCGGGGTCATGGGCGAGGGCGCGGCCATAGTCCTTGACGGTCAGGCCGCAGCCCGAGGCATTCATCACCAGGGCCTCGATCTTGCCGTGCTCGGTCAGGCCCTCGACCAAGGGCCACCAGGCATCGATATTGCGGCGCATATCGTCCAGGCCGCCCTCGTGATCGTTCAGATGGCTGCGGATGGCGCCGCAGCAGCCAGCAGCGTCGGCCACCAGGGTCTGGATGCCGGCGGCGTCCAGCACCCGTGCCGTGGCGCTATTGATATTCGGCGCCATGCCGGGCTGCACACAGCCCAGCAGCAGGCCCATCTTGCGCGGATGCTGGCCGCTGGGCCAGTCGTGTGCGCTCCTGGGCGCCGGGCCGGGCACCTTGTCCTGCAGCGCGGCCGGCAGCAGCGGGCGCAGCCTGCGGCCCAGGGCCATGGCGGGGCCAAAGGCGGGCGAGGTCAGGCCTTCCTTGAGCAGCCAGCGGGCCACCTGCTCGCGCCTGGGCCGCTCCACCTTGGCCTCGACGATGCCGCGGCCAATCTCCAGCAACTGGCCGTACTGCACGCCCGAGGGGCAGGTGGATTCACAGTTACGGCAGGTGAGGCAGCGGTCCAGATGCTGCTGGGTGCTGCGCGTGGGCTCGGCGCCCTCCAGCACCTGCTTGATCAGATAGATGCGGCCGCGCGGCCCGTCCAGCTCATCGCCCAGCAACTGGTAGGTAGGGCAGGTGGCGGTGCAAAAGCCGCAATGCACACAGCGGCTCAGGATGGCCGCCGCCGCCTTGCCCTCGGGGTTGGCCTGGAATTCTTCGCTGAGCTGGGTTTGCATAGGGGCTTGGGTGGCAGCAGATCAAATCTTGCGGTAGCTGAGGGTCCAGAAATAGTCCAGCTCGCGCCAGACCAGGTCCTGGCCCAGGCCGGCCAGCAGCGCTTGCATGCGGGCCTCGCTGGGGAAGTTCTTCATGACCTCGTGCTCGCTGCCATCGCTCAAGTGGCGCAGCTGATAGCCATTGCCCTCGGCGTCATAACGGTGCACGGGCGTGCTATCGCCTTCGACGTAACGGTTCTCGATCAGCAGCACTCGCGCGCCCGGCTGCAGCTGGCTGTGCAGGCCTTGCAGCCATTCCCGCTGGCGGCCTATGGGCACATGGGAGAACCACAGGCCGGCAAAGCCGGCGTCAAAAGGCGAGGCCGCGCCCGCGGCCACAATGCCTGGCGCATAGGCATTGGCCAGGCGGAAGCTGACGCGGGTCTGATCCAAGGGCTTGGCCCTGGCCTCGGCCAGCACTTCGGGGTTGATATCGGTGCCCAGCCAGCTCAGCGCGGCCGAGGTGGCGGCGGGCAGCCAGTAGCCGGTGCCGGTGGCGATCTCCAGCACATGGCGGCCGCTGAACTGCTCGGCCAGCCACTGCTTCAGCCGCGCCAGATCGGGCTGGCGATGGGGCTTGTCGAACACCCGCTCGTATTCCTTGGCGCGCTGGGCGTAGTAGCGCGGCATGTGTTGGTGGCGGGAGAGTTCGGCGTCAGAGATCGGCATACAGTCGTCCGGGGTTGAACACCCCCTGCGGGTCAAAAGACTTTTTCAATTCGCGGTGGATGCGCAGCAGGGGCGGTGGGAGCGGGGCGAAGGCGCCGCAGCGCTTGTCCTGGCCCAGGAAAAGTGTGGCATGGCCGCCCAGCTGAGCGGCGGCCTCGCGCAGAGCGGCGGCGGGCATGGCGGTGGTGAGCCAGCGCTGGGCACCGCCCCATTCGATCAGCTGCTCGCCATGCACCTGGGCGAGCGCTGGCGCTGTTTGCGGCAGCGACAAGCGCCACAGGCTGGCGCCGCCTCGCACCGCGCGCGCCGCAGCTTGGAAGAATTCGTCGCCGTGATCGCGCAAGCCGGTCCAGAAGGGTTCCGCCTGCTCGGGCGCGATGGCCTCACCGCCCAGCTTGTGCCGAGCCGCATCGACGGCGGCCTGGGCCCCGGCCAGGCGCAGCACCAAGGCGCCGTCCCACCAGGCGCTGGCGTGCAGGGGCAGGGCCTGGCCACCCCATTGATTGAGTTTTTGCAAGGCCTGGGCCTGGGCCATCTCGAAGCGCAGGGTGGTCTGGGCCACCGGCCGCGGCAGCACCTTGAGCGAGACCTCCAGGATCAGGCCCAGAATGCCTAGCGAGCCCGCGATCAGGCGTGAGGCGTCATAGCCCGCCACATTCTTCATCACCGTGCCGCCAAAGCTCAGCGCCTCGGCGCGGCCGTTCAGCAGGGTGATGCCCAGCACATGCTCGCGCAGCGCGCCCTGGCTCATGCGGGCCGGGCCGCTCAAGCCGGTGGCCACCATGCCGCCCACCGTGCCCTGGCCGCCAAAGCGCGGCGGCTCGAAGGCCAGATGCTGGTTCTGCTCGGCCAGGGCCTGCTCCAGCTCGGCAATGGGGGTGCCGGCCTTGACGGTAACGACCAGTTCACTCGGCTCATAACTGCTGATGCCGCTGAAGCCGGTCAGGCTCAGCGGCTCGCCCTGTGGCGCCTCGCCGTAGAAGGCCTTGCTGCCCTGGCCCTGGATGCAGAGCTTTTGCCCGCTCGCCGCGGCGGCCCGCACGCGCTCCTGCAATTCGGCTATCTGCATCAAAACCTCGGCAACTCGGGATGGGCCAGCAGGCCGCGTTTGACATGCATGCGGCCGTACTCGGCGCAGCGGTGCAGGGTGGGGATGACCTTGCCGGGGTTGAGCAGTTCGGCCGGGTCGAAGGCGCGTTTGATGGAGAACATCTGCTCGCGTTCCTCGGCCGAGAACTGCACGCACATGCTGTTCAGCTTCTCGACGCCCACGCCGTGCTCGCCGGTCACCGTGCCCCCCAAGGCCACGCTGGTTTCCAGGATCTCGGCGCCGAATTCCTCGCAGCGGCGCAATTGATCGGGGTCGCTGCCGTCGAACAGGATCAGCGGGTGCAGATTGCCGTCGCCAGCGTGGAAGACATTGGCGCAGCGCAGCTGGTATTTCTTCTCCATCTCTTGAATCGCCAGCAGGATGGCGGCGAGGTTTTTGCGCGGGATGGTGGAGTCCATGCACATATAGTCGGGGCTGATGCGGCCCGAGGCGGGGAAGGCGTTCTTGCGCCCGCTCCAGAAGCGCAGGCGCTGGGCCTCATCGGCACTCACCTCGATGCGGGCGGCGCCGCTGGCGCGCAGCACCGCCTCCATGCGGCCCACCTCCTCGGCCACTTCCTCGGGCGTGCCGTCGCTCTCGCACAGCAAAATCGCCTCGGCCGCCAGGTCGTAGCCGGCGTGAACGAAGTCTTCCACCGCCGCCGTCATGGGCTTGTCCATCATCTCCAGGCCGGCCGGGATGATGCCGGCTTTGACAATTTGCGCCACCGCCTCGCCGGCTTTGCGCACATCGTCAAAGCTGGCCATCAGGCAGCGGGCGAGCTGGGGCTTGGGTGTCAGCTTGACCGTCACCTCGGTGATGACGGCCAGCATGCCCTCGCTGCCGACGACGAGGCTGAGCAGGTCCAGGCCGGCCGCATCCAGGGCCTCGGAGCCGAATTCGACGGCCTCGCCGGCCATGGTGTAGCCCCGCACACGCAAGACGTTATGCAGGGTGAGGCCGTATTTGAGGCAGTGCACGCCGCCGGAGTTCTCGGCCACATTGCCGCCTATGGTGCAGGCGATCTGGCTGCTGGGGTCGGGGGCGTAGTAGAGGCCATGGGCGGCGGCGGCTTCGGAGATGGCCAGATTGCGCACGCCGCATTGCACCCGGGCCGTGCGGGCCAGCGGGTCGATTTGCAGGATCTGCTTGAACTTGGCCAGGCCCAGGGTCACACCCGCGGCATGCGGCATGGCCCCGCCCGACAGGCCCGTGCCCGCGCCGCGCGCCACCACCGGCACCTGCAGGCCGTGGCAGATGCGCAGCAGGGCGGCGATTTGGCCTTCCGTCTCCGGCAGGGCCACCAGCAGGGGGCGCTGGCGGTAGGCGCTCAGGCCATCGCACTCATAGGGCGTGGTGTCCTCGGCATGCCAGAGCAGGGTGTGGGCGGGTAGTTCCTGGCCCAGGGCCTCGACCAGCCTGGCCTGGGCCTGATAGCGCTGAGCGGGGTCGACGGTCGGGCTCGGCTTCATCAGCTCTTGCGCTTGCGGGCCGCCGGGGTTTTGGCTGCCGCATTGGCGGCGGTGCGCAAGGCGGGTTTGTGGGCGGGCGCGGCCTTGGGCTTGGTGGCCAGGGATTTGGCCACCGTGTCCACCATGCTGCCGGCCACGGCGCCGGGCACGCTGGCGGCCTTGCGCAGGGTCTCGCCGGCGGCGTCGAAGGACTGCTTGACGATGGCGCCGGCCAGGTTCTTGGCCGCGTCGGTGGCCGAGTCCTTCATGGCATTGGCGGCCAGCTGGGTGAACTGCTGGCTCAGGGCGCCCCACCATTGCAAGGGGTCGACGGCTGCGGGCGCGGCGGTGTCGGCCGCCTTGGCCGTCTTGGCCTTGGCGGCGGGCTTGGCCGTCGGCGCCTTGGTGGCTGCGGCAGGCATGGCCTTGGCCGCGGCGGCCAGGATCTCGGGCGGCACGCCGGGCCAAGCGGGCGGGTTGGCGGCCTCGGCCGTCGGCAGCTTCAGTGCATTGCCCAGTTCGGCCAGGGGGACGTTCATGGATTTCAGCGTGGACAAGGTCATGCGCTGCACCTCCAGGGCCTGGATGGTGGCGCCCAGCATGCGGGCGTTTTGCTCCAGCCAGAACTGCACCGTGCGCAACTCCTCGATGCGCTTGCCCAGCTCCTCGGGGTTGAGCGTGGGCGCCACCCATTGGCCGATGCCGGGCAGGGCGGCGCCGGCGTTCTTGACCAGGCCTTGCAAGAAGTCAAAGCCGGGGACAAATTTGGTGAAGCTATTGCTGCTGCTGTCGGCCATGGGGGTTTGCTCCTGTGCTGTTGGGTGGGCCCGGCCGATGGTACGACGCTAATGCAGTCTTTGCACCTTGAAACCCAGATCTTCCAACAGGCGGGGCAAGGCCTTGTCGCCGGTCAGATGCAGGCTGCCGACGGCGGCCAGCAAGACCTGACCCCGGCCATGCAGCTCGGCGATGCCTTGGGCCAGGCCGGGATTGCGGTCATCGTTGAGTTGGCGCAGATCGGCCAGGTCCTGGGGCTCGGCCACGCAATTGCACCAGCGCTCGTAGCTGGCCAAGGTGTCCAGATCGCTCTGCGCCCAGGCCTGGGCCAGGCGGCGCAGCACCGGGCGCAGCTGATTTTTCTCCAGCTGTTCCAGGCCTTTGCGCAGGCTGGTCTGGGCCTGCTCCGGGTCGCTGGGGATCAGCACCTGCAGCTGGCTTGCGGCCGACTCCAGCCCGCTGACGGGCAGGCCGCGCTGGCCGGCCCAGGCGCCCAGCATCAGCTCCTGGCCGAAGGCCGGGTCCATGCCGTCCCAGCGCGCCGCCAGGGCGCTGAACTGGCTCAGCTGCAGCAAGGGGTGGACATGGCTCAGCGCGGCGACGGGCAGGCAGGCGGCCCGGGCCTGGGCCGTCAGGCGGCGGCGCAGATCGGGCTTGAGCTGCAAGGGCTGGGCATGGGCCGGGGGCTGGCTCAGGGTCTGCAGGGTGGCGGGGTCGCTGAGGTCCAGCTCCAGCGCCAGGTGCTGGGCCTGGCCCATGGCCTGGCGCAGCTGGGGGCCGGGGAAGATCCATTCCATACGGCCCAGGTGCACGGTGCCGTAGAGGTAGGAGTCGTGGCCGTCGCGGCTCAGCCGGTAGAGAAAGCCGCGATCCGGCGCGCTGGCCGAGAGCTGCTGAATCTGCGAGGCCGTCGGCGCTTGCGGCTGCGGCGGGCAGGTCGGCGCGGCAAAAACGACTTTGGCAAGCAGCAAAAGACTGAGAAGGCTGGCCGCGCGCAGCATGGTTTTTTTGATGGGCATCAGGGCTGGGCGGCGCGGATCAAGAGCTGGCCGTCTTCTTGTGTGAAGCTGAGCTTGGACAGCATGTCCATGCCCAGCAGGGGGGCGTCCAGGGCGGGCAGCACGGTGACGCTCAGGCGCTCGGCGCTAACCCCGCCTTGCAGCGTGATCGTGGCGCGGGCCTTATAACCCTGGGCCAGGCCGCCGGCGGTGTTGGAGGCGACCAGCCCTTCAGAGACCAGGCCGGCTCGCTCGGCCAGGGCCTGGGGCAGGGCGCTGCGGGTGGCGCCGGTGTCGACCAGAAAGTCCACCGCCACACCGTTCACCCGGCCCGGCCAGTGGAAGTGGCCGTCGGGGCCGCGCTGCAGGCGGATCTCACCCGCGTTGACGGAGATGCGGCTTTGCTGCTGCTGGTGTTCCCAGGCCTTGAAGCCCAGAAAGACGGCGAGGAGCAGGAGCAGCCAGAGGGTGACGAGTTTGAAATGGCTGGGCAGTTCGGCAGGGGAGCTCATCCCGACACGATGCCAGAAATTTCAGTGCAGGCTGCCGAAGCCGATATGGCGCCGCGTGCGCACCCCCGGCTTGCCGCGGTGCTCGGCCTCCAGCTGGGAGAGGAATTCGTCGGGGACTAGCGGCTCGCCGAGGATTTCCACCTGCTGGCGCACGGCGGCAAAGTCGCCCGGGGTCAGCAGGTCCAGGGCCTGCAGGCGCTCGCGCTGCATGGCATCCAACTCGGCCGCCTCATCGCCCAAAGCCTCGCGGCGGAACATGCGTTCGCGCTGCTCGGCCAGCAGAGGCTTGAACTGGATCTTGAAGGCGAAGCGGCGCAGCGCCGCCTCGTCCAGGTCTTCAAACAGATTGGTGGTGCAGATGAAGATGCCGGCAAAACGCTCCATGCCCGCCAGCATCTCGTTGACCTCGCTGACCTCGTAATTGCGCTCGGCCATGCGGCGGCTGCGCAAAAAGCTGTCGGCCTCGTCCAGCAGCAGCACCGCGCCCTCGGCGCCGGCGGCCTCGAACATGCGGGCCATATTCTGCTCGGTCTCGCCGACGAATTTGCTGGCCAGATCGCTGGCCTGGCGGATCATCAGCGGCCGCTTCAGCGACTGGGCGATGTGCTCGGCCAGGGCCGTCTTGCCGGTGCCGGGCGGGCCGTAGAAACAGAGATTGCCGCTGCTGCGTTTTTGCAGGGCCGCGACGATGCGCGGGATCTCGAAACGCGATTCGCAGTTGAGCAGCTCGAGCGCGTACTGCGTGACCATGGGCCGCGCGCCCCGCTCGGGGTTCAGATGGCCCAGGGCCTTGTCGGCGTTCTCCAACTGGCGCAGGATCAGGCGCTCGCAGTCCTCGGCCGGGCCGGCCAGCTGGGCGAAGCGCACCGCCGTGCGCACCTGGGCCGGCGTCAAGCCGCGGCGCTCGGCCAGCTGGGCGGCGAAGCCGGCGCCAACCTCCACGTCGGACAGGGCCGTGCTGACCAGGCGCAGACGCGCGCCGGGCGGCGGCGATTTGAGCTCCAGGTGGTATTGGAAGCGGCGTCGGAAGGCCGGGTCGATCTGCTCGATGCGGTTGGTGACCCAGATCACCGGCACCGGATTGGTTTCCAGGATCTGGTTCACCCAGGCCTTGCCGCTGACCGAGCCCGAGCTGGGCGCGTCCACGCTGGCATCCAGCCGCGCCATCAGCTGGGCGGTGTCGCTGGACAGGGGCGGGAACACATCCTCCACCTCGTCGAAGAGCAGGGCCACATGGGCGCTGGCCTTCAAAAAGACCTGGCTGATCTGCAGCGAGCGGTAGCGGTCGCGGCCGGACAGGCTGTTGCCGTCGCGGTCGGCGTATTCCACCTCGTAGAGATCGAGGCCGGCAGCCTGGGCGGCCACCTTGGCCAGCTCGGTCTTGCCGGTGCCGGGCGGGCCGTAGAGCAGGATGTTGACGCCCGCGCCCTTTTGGGCCACGGCCTGCCGCAGCAGGTTTTCCAGCACGCCCAGGTCTTCGGCCACGAAGTCGAAATCGGCGGCCTGCAGCGGGCTCTTGCTGGCGGGGCGGGTGAACACGGCCATCAAGTCGTGCGGGCCCTTGTACTCGCGCATCAGCACCGGCGGCAGCTGGTCGCTGACCTTCATCAGATCGGCCAGGTCGGTGATGTTGTGCTCGGAGATCAGGTTCTCCACCATGCCGATGCGCTCCAGGCGCGAGCCGGCGCGCAAGGCCTCGGCGACCTCCTGGGCATTGACGCCGGCCACGGCGGCGATGGTGGCGAAGGCCTCTTGCGCGGTATTGACCTTGAACTCCACCAGCGCCCCGCGCAATTCGCGCTGGTAGCGGGCCAGCGTGCCGTAGAGCAGCAGGGCGCGCTCGGCCGGGTTGAGCTGCAGCAGATTGCCCAGGGCGTCGATATTGGTTTCGACCAGGGTGGATTCGCGCTTGAGCTGTCGGTCCAGCCATTCGCTGGTGGTGGCCAGGAGGGCCAGCATGTCCTTGGGCGCGTCCTTGACGTATTCGTCCAGATAGAAGAACAGGGTGGACTCGGTGAAGGGGCCGGTCCAGACGCCGTAGCGCTGCAGAAAGTCTTCGTGGCTCAAGGCCTCGTGGCCATTCCACAGCTCATTGCCCTGGCAGCGCTGGCGCAGATAGTCGCGCAGCCGGCCAAGCACCCGCACAGGCCAGACCAGGTGGCGGCCGGTGAAGGACAGCAGACCGTTGAAGTCGCGGCGCAGATTGAATTTGCCTGCATGCTTGACGGTCAGCGTCAGCACGAATTGCGAGCACATGCGGTCCAGTACCGGAGCTTGCTTGAGCCCGGGCGAGGGCAGCACGGCGCTGTCGGACTTGCTCTCGGATTTGAAGCCGGCGTTCGCGGCGCTTGAGCGCGAACGCCCGCCTGCTTTGAGCGCCGCCGCATGGGCCGGCGGGGTGGGGGAGCTTGTAATGCGCTTCACCATGGCATCCCTCGTGGACAAGTCGCCACAGACCGCGTGGCGCTGCCGCATCTTGGCCTAGCAGCGCCCGCAGTACAAGAGCCCATTGCCATCGCCTGAGTATGCTCGGTGCCGGGTCGCCGCAGGCGCTGGATGGGTACGCGGACTCAGTGCATCACCACCGGCTGATGCCCCATGCTGGCATAGCTTTCGATGAAGTCATCGAGGTCTTCTTCGCTGGGATCCTGCTCGATCAAGGCCTCGACCCCGTCCTGGAACTGCTGGGCCAGGGCGCCTTCGATGAAGATCTCTTTGCGGCTGAATTTGTCGACGATCTCGTAGCCCCCGCGCTGCAGCTGCAGCTCGGGATTGGCGGTCAAGAATTCTCCAAGCTGGGGCTCGGCCACCTGAATGTCGAACTTGACGACACTGAAGCTGGGGGAGTTGTAAAGCATGTGCATGGAAAGCTCCTTTCAGCATCAATTGCGGCCAGCCACCCTGTATTCAAGCCTTATCGGCATCTCATCGCTCCGGCCGTGAACAAATAGTGTCAGAAGCCAGCCCTGTTCGGCGCCTTGGCGCAAGAATATTTGTGCTGCCTATGCAAAAAAGTTACGGTGCCTCCCTGGAATCGGGGGCCGAGCTTTCCCCAGCCGGGGCAGGCATCAGCTGCAGACTCCAGCTGCGCTCGTCGGGTAACTGAAAAAGCACACGGACGGGCAGATGCTGGCGAGCCGGGTCCAGCCAGAGGTGGACCTCGCCGCTGTACTCACCCAGCGCCTGACGACGCAGATGCAGCAAGGGGCCGGCTCCGCTGGTTTCCAGCGGCAGCACTTCAAAGATCCAGTCATGGGGCTGGCCGCGCAGGCCGGCCACACGCAGCGTGATTTCACGCCCCGGCGCGAAGCGCTCGGGCTGGCTTTGCGCCAGGCCGGCAAGCTGCAGCCACCAGCTCAGGCGGTCCTGCAAGCCGGGCTCCAGCGGCAGCAAGTCATCGCTGGCCGAGAAGCTCAGCAAGCCCTCCTCGCGGCGGAAATTGAGGGCCGCACGTTCGCGCCCTCGCAGCGTCTGCACAAAGCGTTGCGGCGCCAGGCCCTGGGGCTCCAGCCGGCCCTGGCTGCGCCAGCCCGGCAGGGGGCGGCCACCCAGCTCGCGTTCCAGGCTGAGGGCATAGGCGCCGTCGGCCTGCAGATCCCAGCGCAGCACGGCCCGGCCCTCGCGGCCAAATTGGCTGAGCTGGTAATGCCATTCCCCGCTGGGCAGGCTGCTCAGCGCGGGAGCGGGCGAGGCTGCGCCGCTCCCGGCTGCGTCGCTGGGTGGGTGTGCTTCCGGTGCCGGGCCGGCCTGGTCGGCTTGCTGTGCCGGCCGCCCTGCCGGGGTCGGGCTTGCGGTCGGCTTGCTGCGTGCCGGTTCAGGCGCCGGCTCGGGGGCCGCGGCCGGGCGTGTCTGCATGCTGGCGATGAGCTGGGGCGAGTGCTTGGCCTTGCCTGCGCCTGCGTCCGGGGCGGGTTCTGCCGTGGAATTGAGCAGCAAGAGGCCGGCGTGCCCGAGCAGGCTCAGGCCCAGGGCGTAGCCCAAGGCCCGCAGCGCCTGGGCTTTGGCGGGTGGGGTGGGGGTGATTCGGGAGCGCATGATGCGGTGCATTGGACAATGCTGCCATTGCTTTGCCCCTATTTCGGTTTCAAGCCGCAGCTCCGATGAAACTTGCCACCTATCACGACAGATCCCGCGACGGCCAGCTGGTCGTCGTTTCCCGCGACCTCAGCCAGGCGCATTACGCCAATGGCATCGCCACCCGCCTGCAGCAGGTGCTGGACGACTGGGGCTTTTTGTCGCCTCAGCTGGAGGAGCTGTCCATCAGCCTGAACCAGGGCAAGCTGCGCCACGCCTTCAATTTCGAGCCCAAGCAATGCATGGCGCCGCTGCCGCGGGCCTACCAGTGGGCGGATGGCTCGGCCTATCTCAACCATATGGAATTGCTGAGCAAGGCGCGCGGTGCCGAGCTGCCGGAAAGCTATGGCCTCGACCCGCTGATGTATCAGGGCGGCAGCGATGACTTTCTGGGCGCTTGCGAGCCGGCCCGTTTTGCCTCCGAGGCCATGGGTATCGACTTCGAAGCCAAGCTGGCCGTCATCACCGGCGATGTGCCCATGGGCGCCAGCCCGGACCAGGCCCTGGACGGCGTGCGCTTGGCTGTGCTGGCCAATGACTGGAGCTTGCGCACGCTGATCCCGGCCGAGCTGGCCAAGGGTTTCGGCTTTTTGCAGAGCAAGCCGGCCACCGCCTTCAGCCCGGTGGCGGTGACGCCCGATGAGCTGGGCGCGGCCTGGCGTGGCGGGCGGGTGGATCTGAGCCTGCAATCGATGTGGAACGGCCGCAAGGTGGGCCAGTGCGAGGCCGGGCCGGAGATGGCTTTCCACTTCGGCCAACTGATCGCGCACCTCGCCAGGACCCGCAATGTGCGGGCCGGCAGCATCGTCGGCTCGGGCAGCGTCAGCAACAAGGACTGGAGCCATGGTTACAGCTGCATTGCCGAGAAGCGCGCGATCGAAGCGATCGAGGGCGGCGTCGCCAAAACGGAGTACATGAAGTTTGGCGACAGCATACGCATCGAGATGAAAGGCCGCGATGGGCTCAGCGTGTTCGGGGCCATCGATCAGGATGTGGTGGCCCTGCACGAGGCTACAGTCGACGGCACTGTTTGAACCTTGTTGAGGAGAAAACCATGCAACGTCGTGCCCTGCTTATTGTTCCCGCCGCTTGCGCAGGCCTGGCCCTGGCCTCCTGGGCGCGGGCCGCGGCCTTGAGCGAAGGCGATGCCGCCTCGGGCATTCGCGCCGCGCTGGAGCGTGGCGCGGCCGTGGCCATCGACGGACTGGGCCGCAAGGATGGCTTTCTGGGCAACGCCGCCGTGCGCATCGAGCTGCCCGGTTACTTGAAGGACGGCGCCAATCTGCTCAAGATGACGGGCCAGGGCAAGCAGGTGGACGAGCTGGTGACGGCCATGAATCGCGCGGCCGAGGCCGCCGTGCCGGCCGCCAAGCCGCTGCTGCTCGCGGCCATCAAGTCCATGAGCGTGGAAGACGGCCTGCGCATCTTGCAGGGCGGCGACGATGCCGCGACGCAGTTCTTCGCCGGCAAGACGCGCGAGCCCCTGGCGCAGAAGTTCCTGCCCATCGTCACCCAGGCCACTGACCGCGTGGCCTTGGCCGACAAGTACAACGCGGTGGCCGGCAAGGCCGCGGGCCTGGGCCTGATCCGTGGCCAGGACGCGAACATCCAGCAATACGTGACGGGCCGGGCCCTGGACGGCTTGTTCCTGATGATTGCCGAGGAGGAGCGCAAGATCCGCAAGGATCCGGTGGGCACGGGCAGCGCCCTGCTGAAGAAGGTCTTCGGCTGAAGCGGGGCCGCGAGGCGCGCGCGAAAAATGAGCTCAAGGCAGTGGACAATAGGGGCTTGAACTTTTTCCTGAAGTGTTTGCGCGCAGCCCATGAATGAAACTTCTCCCGTGATGCCGGATCCGGCGTCCCCCCTGAATTCGGACGCTCAGCCGAGCACTGCGCCTGTGGCTGCTGATGTGGCCGCCGAGGCTGCTGAAGCTCCCCTGCCTTCTGCGCCCGCGGCCGAGCTCTCGCCCGCCGCCGTGGCCGCCAAGCTCAAGACCTTGTTCCCGGCTCTGTTCGGTGGCAATGGTTTCAAGCCGGTCAAGCTGCGCGTGCAGGTCGATATCCAGGCGCGTGCGCCGGGCCAATTCAGCAAGGCCCAGCTCTCGGGCTTTCTGCGCCGCTACACCGGCAACACGGGCTATCTGATCGCCCTGGGCCGCGCCACCCATCGCTTCGACCTGGATGGCGAGCAGGCGGGTGAGCTGAGCGAAGAGCACCGCGCGGCCGCGCGCGAAGAGCTGGCGCGCCGCCGTGCCCTGCAGCAAGAGCGCGTGGAGCTGGAGCAGACCCAGGCCCGCAACCGTGCCGGTCTCTTGCATGACTACGAGCGCACCACCCTGACCCTGGCCAATTTCTGCGCGCTCAAGGGTGTGACGGAAGAAGAGCTGCCGGGTCTGCTGGAAATCGCCAAGGCCGAGCGTGCCGCCCAGCCCGCGCGTGAAGCGCGTCCGCAATTCGCACCGCGCAATGCGCGGCCGAACCCGCGCGATGCTCGCGAGACCCGCGACAGCAAGGGCGGCGAGCGCGCCCCCCGTGGTCCTCGCAATCGCCCTGGGCGCTGAGGTCTAACGCCTATTTCTTGCGGCTTGGCTCCTGGGGTTTTCCTGGGCCAAGAATAGGGGGTTAGCGTCGTTCTGCATTATTGCTATCGTCATCACTCGCATAGCTCCGGGCTTGTTCTCGCCGGTGCGTGTCAAGCTCCAGCCAAGCCCTGAGACCCCGGTCCGGTAGTGCTTGCTGGGGATTGTGGAAACGATGGCGACGAGCAAAGGACAGACGATGAAACGATTTGCACTCTTGACGCTTGCTGCAGCCGCAGCGGCAATCAGCGTTGGTGCGGCCCAGGCGGCCGAGCTCTACAACAACGGCCCGGTGGTGAACAGCAGCGGCAAGTCGGTGCTGACCTCACCGTCCACGGGCCTGGGCATTGGTGCTCAAACCAGTGCTGGCAACTCGGTGGCCGACGACTTCACCATTGCCGCCGGCAGTAGCTGGAATGTCAGCAGCCTGGACTTCTTCAGCTACCAGACCGGTGCCACAGGCTTCACCTTCCAGCAAGCGACCTGGGCCATCCGCAGCGGGGACGCCAATACCGGCACCATCATGGCCTCGGGCGTCACCAACCTCACGAACGGCGGCCTGCAGGGTTACCGCGTGACGCCCACCACGCTGACCAATACCCAGCGCGGCATCTACAAGGCACAGGCCGATGTGGCCGATTTCAGCCTGGGCGCCGGCCATTACTGGCTGAGCTGGAGCCTGACGGGCACTGCCGCCTCCGGCCCCTGGCAGCCTCCGGTTTCCGACGGTCGCACGGGCAATGCCATGCAAGCCACCACCGCCTCCAGCGGCATTTTCTCCACCTGGACCGACGCGGGTTCGGGCCTGACGGCCGAGTTGCCCTTCGCCATCAACGGCGTGGCTGCGGCCGTGCCCGAGCCTTCGAGCTATGCGCTGATGCTGGCCGGTGCGGCCGTCATGCTGGGCCTGGCACGCCGCCGCCGCCAGGCTTCCTGACGCGCCGGAACCGCCGGCCCACGCCCGCTGCCGCCCTGGCAGCGGGCGTTTGTTTTGAGGGGTTTTGCGCTTCGTTTCTACAATGCGGGCATGAACACGACGTCATCCGCCTTTACCCGTGGCGCGGCCCTGCCCGCCATCCTGCAGCAGCGCATCGCTATTCTTGACGGTGCCATGGGCACCATGATCCAGCGCTACAAGCTGACGGAGGCGGATTTCCGTGGCGATCGTTTTGCCGCGCATGGCAAGGATTTGAAGGGCAATAACGATCTGCTGGTGCTGACTCGGCCGGACGTGATCCTGGAGATCCACGAGCAATACCTGGCCGCCGGCGCCGACATCATCGAGACCAATACCTTCGGTACCACCTCGGTGGCGCAGGAGGACTACGGCCTGGAAGCCTTGGCCCATGAGATGAATGTGGCGGCCGCTCAAATTGCGCGGCAGGCTTGCGATAAATACAGCAGCCCCGACAAACCCCGCTTTGCCGCCGGCGCCCTGGGCCCGACGCCGCGCACCGCCTCCATCAGCCCCGATGTGAACGATCCCGGCGCCCGCAATGTGGACTTCGACACCTTGCGCGCCGCCTATTACGAGCAGGCCAAGGGCTTGCTGGAGGGCGGGGTGGATCTGTTCCTGGTCGAGACGATTTTCGACACCCTCAACGCCAAGGCCGCCATCTTTGCCCTGGACGAGTTGATGGAGGACACGGGCGAGCGCCTGCCGGTCATCATCTCCGGCACCGTCACCGATGCCTCGGGCCGCATCCTCTCGGGCCAGACCGTCACCGCCTTCTGGCACTCGGTGCGCCATGCCAAGCCGATTGCCATCGGCCTCAACTGTGCACTCGGCGCCACGCTGATGCGGCCTTATATCGAGGAGTTGGCCAAGGCGGCCGGCGCCACGGCGATCAGCTGCTACCCCAATGCCGGCCTGCCCAACCCCATGAGCGACACCGGTTTTGACGAGACGCCCGAGGTCACCGGCCGCCTGATGAGCGAGTTCGCCAAGAGCGGCTTCCTCAATATCGCCGGGGGCTGCTGCGGCACCACCCCCGCCCATATCGCGGCGATTGCGGCCCAGGTCTCGGCCTATCAGCCGCGGGCCTGCGGGGACAAGTTCTTCAGCGCCTTGCTCACAACCTGAGCAGGCGCTCCATATTCACTCGCAGCTTCATCTCGTGCGGGGCCAGGCTGCTGCTGATGGCCTGGCTGGCCAGGCGGGTGTCGCGGGGCACGGGCTCGCTCAAGGGGCTGCCGCTCTTGCCCAAGAGCGAGGCGACCCAGGGCTCGGTGAC
Source organism: Roseateles oligotrophus (assembly GCF_014204525.1). Taxonomy (GTDB): domain Bacteria; phylum Pseudomonadota; class Gammaproteobacteria; order Burkholderiales; family Burkholderiaceae_C; genus Paucibacter_A; species Paucibacter_A oligotrophus_A. The sequence goes on along the minus strand of NZ_JACHLP010000003.1, from coordinate 241,788 downwards.
GTTATGGCCGCGCTTGAACACCATGCCCAGCTCGCCGTTAGCCAGGCGCACCAGGCTGCCGGGGGGGTAGAGACCCAGGGTCTTGACCAGCACGGCGCCGGCTTCATCGGGCTGCTTCAACTCGTCCAGATAGACCGAGCGCAGCGCCGCCGCGGCCGACAAAGCCTGGCGGGAACGGCGTGGGCTCAGCTTGGCGCCCAGGCTGTCGATGCGGCGCAGCAGGCGGGCCAGGCGCTCGGCCGGGCTGCGCTCTTGCAGCGACCCCGGGCCGGCCTCATGGTGCAGGCGCACGGTTTGCAGCCATAGCTCGGAGCGCACACCGAGGGCGAACAGCAGCTCGGCGCTGCGGTCGCCATGGCCTAGCAATTCCTTGCGCTGGTAGTCGGCCGCCGGGTCGCTCTGATTGGCCAGGCGGTCTTGGCTGGCGGTGATGGCGATATTCATGCTCAGGGCGGCTTGGCCGAGAGCCAGTTGCTCCTCCTCGGCCAGGCCCAGCTGGCGCCCGCACAAGTCGGCCAGCACCAGGCTCAGCAAGGCATGGCGGGCGCTGTACTGATGGAAGTCCAGGCTGCTTTCGAAGATCAGCAACATCAAGACCGCGTCGGGCTGGCGCTGCAGCCGGGCCAGGGCTTCCTGATGCAGCAGCTGGAAGCGCGGGCGGAAATCGTCCACCCGGGGCTCGCGCAAAAAACTGGCGGCATTGACCAGAAAATCGGCCCAGGCCTCTTGCTGGCCCAGCTCCGCCCGTGCGCCGGCACGCTCGGGGCGCAGCTCGGCCTCGGCCTTGATGATCTCGCCCAGGGCCGCGCCCTGGTGCATCAAGGTGTCCATCTTGTGGGCCAGGGCTTTTTGATATTCCTTGGTTTCCACCGTGCGGACCCAGACGCCGCGCGCAATCATCTCCCGCACGGGCTCGCTGTCATGCAAGACCTGGCCCTTGGCGACCAGCAGCTTGCCCTCCGCATCGCGGATGGCGTAGGGCAGGGCTTGGCCGAAGCGCAGGGCGATGGCGGGGCAGGGAATCAGGTCCAAATCGAGCTCGCAGTGGGAGATAAGAGATAGGTCTTGACCGCAGAACCTGGGCCGCGACAGGAGTTTGCAGGCCTTGATCGTTGACGGATTGTCGGCGCTTGAGCCGCGCAGCTTGAGGATTAGGGCAGGAATGGCGCGCTAGTGGGCGCGCTGGGCTTAAAATCCCCCACTGGTTCAAGGAGCGTTGCGACTCACCCCCGGGTGGGCCAGGCTTGAACAAGGGTGAGCGCAGGGTCGCGCCGCCCCGTAACGGCGCTCACCGAATCCCTTTGTCTGGGCCGCGGTGAGTGCGCGGCCCCCGAAATTTGAGGTCCGCCATGTCGTCGTCTGCCATCCCCACCCCTCCTGCGATGAAGCTCTCCGGCCTGGAGGCCCAGCTGATCGGCGAAGGCACGCTCTTCGTCAATGTGGGCGAGCGCACCAATGTCACCGGCTCCAAGGCTTTTGCGCGCCTGATCCTGAACGGCCAGTTCGAAGACGCCCTGGCCGTGGCCCGCCAGCAGGTGGAGAACGGCGCCCAGGTCATCGACATCAATATGGACGAGGCCATGCTGGACAGCCAGGCCGCCATGGTGCGTTTTCTGAACCTGATCGCCGGCGAGCCCGAGATCGCCCGCGTGCCCATCATGATAGACAGCTCCAAATGGAGCGTCATCGAGGCCGGCCTCAAGTGCATCCAGGGCAAGGGCATCGTCAATTCCATCTCGCTCAAGGAGGGCGAGGCCGAGTTCAAGCGCCAGGCCAAGCTGGTGCGGCGTTATGGCGCGGCCGCCGTGGTGATGGCGTTTGACGAAACCGGCCAGGCCGACACCTATGCCCGCAAGATCGAGATCTGCGAGCGCGCTTACCGCATGCTGGTGGACGAGGTGGGCTTCCCGCCCGAGGACATCATCTTCGACCCCAATATCTTCGCCATCGCCACCGGCATCGAGGAGCACAACAATTACGCGGTGGACTTCATCGAGGCCACGCGCTGGATCAAGCAAAACCTGCCCGGCGCCAAGGTCAGCGGCGGGGTCTCGAATGTGAGCTTCAGCTTCCGCGGCAACGACCCGGTGCGCGAGGCCATCCACACCGTCTTCCTCTACCACGCCATTCAAGCGGGCATGGACATGGGCATCGTCAACGCCGGCATGGTGGGCGTTTACGACGATCTGGATGCCGAGTTACGTGAGCGGGTCGAAGACGTGGTGCTGAACCGCCGTGCGGACTCCGGCGAGCGCCTGATCGAGGTGGCCGAGCGTGCCAAAGGCATGGCCATCGACGACACGGCCCGCCTGGCCTGGCGGGCCGGCGATGTGGATCAGCGCCTCAGCCACGCCCTGGTGCATGGCATTACCGAGTTCATCATCGCCGACACGGAAGAGGCTTGGGCAGCCATCGCCGCCAAGGGCGGCCGTCCCCTGCATGTGATCGAAGGCCCGCTGATGGCGGGCATGAATGTGGTGGGCGATCTGTTCGGCGCGGGCAAGATGTTCCTGCCCCAGGTGGTCAAGTCCGCGCGGGTGATGAAGTCGGCCGTGGCCCATCTGCTGCCCTATATCGAGGCCGAGAAGCAGGCCATGATCGCGGCCGGCGCCGAGGCGAAACCCAAGGGCAAGATCGTCATCGCTACCGTCAAGGGCGATGTGCACGATATCGGCAAGAACATCGTCACCGTGGTCTTGCAGTGCAATAACTTCGAGGTCGTGAATATGGGCGTGATGGTGCCCTGCCAGGACATCCTGGCCAAGGCCAAGGAAGAGGGGGCCGACATCATTGGCCTCTCCGGCCTGATCACGCCCAGCCTGGAGGAGATGCAGCATGTGGCGGCGGAGATGCAGCGCGATGAGTACTTCAGCTCGCGCGGCACGCCGCTCCTGATCGGCGGCGCCACCTGCAGCCGGGTCCACACGGCCGTCAAGATCTCGCCGCATTACGCAGGCCCGGTGGTCTATGTGCCCGATGCCTCGCGCAGCGTGGGCGTGTGCAGCGATCTGCTCTCGGACGAGCGCGCCAGCCGCTTCATTGCCGAGCTGAAGACCGACTATGAACAGCTGCGCCAGCTGCATGCCAATAAAAAGCAGACGCCCCTGGTCACGCTGGCCCAGGCACGGGCCAACAAGGCGCAGATCGACTGGGCCGCCTACCAGCCGCCCAAGCCTAAGTTCATCGGCCGCCGCCTGATCCGCAATTACGACCTGGCCGAGCTGGCCGAGCACATCGACTGGGGCCCCTTCTTCCAGACCTGGGATCTGGCGGGGCCCTTCCCGGCCATCCTGAAGGACGAGATCGTCGGCAGCGAGGCCCAGCGCGTCTACAGCGATGGCAAGCGCATGTTGCAGCGCCTGGTGGCCGGCCGCTGGCTGCAGGCCAATGGCGTGTTCGGCCTCTACCCGGCGGCCCAGGTCAATGATGACGATATCGAGATCTACACCGATGAGACGCGCAGCGAGGTTTTGATGACCTGGCATGGCCTGCGCATGCAGTCGGAACGGCCGGTGGTCGATGGCGTGATGCGCCCGAACCGCTGCCTGGCCGACTTCATCGCGCCCAAGGGCGGCGTGCCCGATTACATCGGCCTCTTTGCGGTGACGGCCGGCCTGGGGGTGGAGAAAAAAGAAGCCCAGTTCATCGCCGATCTGGACGACTACTCCGCCATCATGTTCAAGGCCCTGGCCGACCGCCTGGCCGAGGCCTTTGCCGAGCGCCTGCACCAGCGCGTGCGCACCGAGTTCTGGGCTTATGCCGCCGACGAGGCGCTGACGGCCGAGGATCTGATCGCCGAGAAATACCGCGGCATCCGCCCCGCGCCCGGCTACCCCGCCTGCCCCGACCATCTGGTCAAGCGCGATCTGTTCAAGGCCTTGGCGCCCGAGGAGATCGGCATGGGCCTGACCGAGTCCATGGCCATGACCCCGGCCGCCAGCGTCTCGGGTTTTTACTTTGCCCATCCGCAAGCGGCCTACTTCAATGTCGGCCGCATCGCCGCCGATCAGCTGGCCGACTGGGGCCGGCGCATGGCGCTGGACAAGGTCGCCGCCGAGCGGGCGCTGGCGCCGCTGCTTTGAGTGGCCATGGCCGTGAGCGGCCGGTCTGGATTGCATGTGCTTACACCCGCAGCCCTGCGGCGGGCCGATTTTTGCGTTGGCCATGGCATGCTGGAAATGAAACGCAGCGCCATCCGGCGCCGCGGCAGGCCATCGCTCTCCCTTCTCCCCCATGAATAGTTCTGTCACTAGCTCTCAACGTTATATCGGCGTCGCCCTGCTCGCTGCCGCGCTGGCCGGCGTTTACGCTCTCGGGCGTTCACAGTCCAGCAAGGACATGAGCGGCATTCCCGCATCCAGCAGCGAGGCCGCAAGCTTGAGCGCGACCACGGCGCAGGCGCTGGCAAGCCCGGCCTCGTCGACGCTGAGCGTCGAGCCCAAGACGCCGCCTGCCAAGGCCGAGGCACACGGCGTCAAGCCAGCCAAGCCCGTCGAGAAAGCCGAAAGAACGGCCGCCAGCAGCCCCGCCAAACCCGCCGCGGCAGCGGCCAAGCCGGCCCTGTGCAATGAGTGCGCCACCGTGCTCTCGGTCCGGCAGGAACAAAGAGCCGGCGAGGCCAGCGGCCTGGGCGCCGTGGGTGGCGCGGTGATCGGCGGCCTGTTGGGCAACCAGGTCGGGGGCGGCAATGGCAAGACGCTGGCGACCGTGGGTGGCGCCGCGGCCGGTGGCTACTTCGGCAATGAGATGGAGAAGAAGCACAAGGCCCATCAGGTCTGGCGGGTCAGGGTGGCCTTCTCGGATGCCAGCACGCGCAGCTTCGAGTTCACCCACGATCCCGGCGTTAGGGTCGACGAGGTCGTGCGGGTGCGCGACGGCGAGTTGATCCGCCCCTAATTTCAGTGCTTGAGCCCGCGCCGCATCTGGATGGCCTCGGCCATATGGGCTTGCCGCAGGCCTGGGCTGCCGGCCAGATCGGCGATGCTGCGGGCCACCCGCAGCACCCGGTGATAGCCGCGCGCCGACCAGCCTAGCTTCTCCGCCGCCTTTTGCAAGAAGGCGAGGGCGGCCGGCTCCGGTGCCGCGAGTCTGTCCAACTGCTCCACCGTCAGGCGCGCATTGCTGCAGCCCTGGCGTTCATGGGCCCAGGCCCGCGCCGTGGCTACCCGGGCCGCCACCGTGCTGCTGCTCTCGCCCGAGGGCAGGGCCGCCAGCTCGGTCGGGGGCAGCATGGGGACCTCAATCAAGAGATCCAGGCGATCCAGGAAGGGGCCGCTCAAGCGGGCCTGGTAACGCGCAATTTGATCGGGGGAGCAGCGGCATTCGCGCAAGGGATTGCCGTGGTGGCCGCAAGGGCAGGGGTTCATCGCCGCGATCAGCTGAAAGCGGGCCGGGAACTCGGACTGCCGCGCCGCGCGCGAGATCAGGATGCGGCCGGTCTCCATGGGCTCGCGCAAGGCCTCCAGGGCCAGGCGATTGAACTCGGGCAATTCGTCCAGGAACAAGACGCCGTGCAAGGCCAGGGAAATCTCGCCCGGCCGCGGTGGCGAGCCGCCGCCCACCAGGGCCACGGCCGAGGCGGTGTGGTGGGGGCTGCGCATGACTCTTTGCGCCCAGCGCGCGGGCTGGAACTGGCCCGCCAGGCTCAGCACCGCCGCCGACTCCAGCGCCTGCTCATCGTCCAGCGGCGGCAGCAGCCCGCTCAAACGCTGGGCCAGCATGGACTTGCCCGTGCCCGGCGGCCCCACCAGCAGCAGGGAATGCTCCCCCACGGCCGCGATTTCCAGCGCCCGTTTGGCGCCGGCCTGGCCTTTGATATCGCGCAGATCGGGGCCGCCGGCCGGCGGCGCTGCCGCCTGGGCCCGCGCCTGCGGCAGCGCCTGCTGGCTGCCTGGCTGCAGGGCGGCCACCACCTCCAGCAGATGCTGGGCGCTCAGCACCGAGACCTGCTCGACCAAGGCGGCCTCGGCCGCACTGGCCTGGGGCAGCAGCAGTTGGCGCGCCAGGCCTTCGCGCCGCAGCGCCAGGCTCATGGCCAGGGCGCCGCGCACCGGGCGCAGCTCGCCGCTGAGCGAGAGCTCACCTGCGCATTCCAGCCCGGCCAGGCGCTGGGCGTCGATCTGGCCGCTGGCGGCCAGCAGGCCCAAGGCGATCGGCAGATCGAAGCGGCCACCCTCCTTGGGCACTTCGGCCGGCGCCAGATTGACGGTGATGCGCTTGTTGTGGGGGAAGGCGAGGCCGCTGTTCTGCAAGGCGGCCCGCACCCGCTCGCTGATCTAAGTGAATAAATGCTGTTCGGCACGAAATATAAGCTGGTCGCCAAGTTGCGAACTTGAACTTGTTACCCCGTGCAGCGCTGCAGCGCTTGTGCAAGGTCTCGGCGTGCTTCCTCAACAGGCTGGCTGCTGTCACCCAGACTTTGCGATCCAATGGCAACTGTCCGCGGCAACGGTCATTGAACGGTTCGCGGACCGAACGACTGCTGAACCACCGGGACCGGCCACTCACCGATGCTTGCGCCTGGTGAGTCGCTGGGCCGGTCAAAGACAGCTAGCGGAAGCGGCAATGCCCCACGATTCGTCTGGCCCATTCGAGGAAGAGAGCGTCTCAATGAGAAGCCGCAGCGACTTGACCGTAACGTTCTCGGCCCGCTTCAGCGCCTGTTCAATCCCGGCCTCAACCCGCGGATGGTAGTAGGACACCGTGCCTTCGGACTGGCGCAGGTTTCGCGCAGCAACGAAGAAGTTGACCAGCAGCATCGCCCCCTTCTCAAAGGCTTCGTGCGCGTCGGCAAGTGCACCGTCGATCTGGCGCAACAACTGTAGCGCCACCTTGTCATTAGCCTTCAGCAGCCCCCACAGGACAGCCGCGGCGCGCACATCGTTGCGCTCCTCAATCTGGTCCACCACCGTACGTTCAATGGAGTCCTGATGGGCGCGCTGAATCGCGTCGCTTATTAACTGGGAGTCTGAGCGCTTTTTCCTGTCCGCAGGCGTGGCCATTGCGTCGAATAATTTCTGGATTTCGAGCTGCGTTGCAAGCTCAGCCAGCACGACTGCCTCGTTTTCCTTAGCCAGCGTCTGGACGTTGCGGGGCAGATTGCCGATGCGGGTACGGTAGAGGTGCTGACGCTCGCGCACGCCGTAATGCTCAGCCTCAAGGCTCACTTCCCAACGCTTGACCGTCTGTAGCGCGCCGGAGCTTCTGGCGACGTCCAAACGCGAGGTCGCAACGACCCCGGGGCGATTCAGCACACCACGCCCGCTATGGATAAACCGGGCAGCGTAGGTCGAACGTCTGGCTCAGTTTCAGGTCGGCACAACCCTCAGATGAATCTCAGTTTTCAGTTGGCCGTAACAACTAAGCGGACACATCGACAACGCGGTCAAATTCGCAATGCTCGTCCGCGCGATGCGTCACCACAATGACCGCCCGATCTTGGCAGTGCCGGCGCAGAGCTTCGAACACGCGCTGGGCAGAGTCGCGGTCCAGCGCCGACGTCGGCTCGTCCATCAAAAGCACACTGGACTGCCGCAAAAGCGCCCGGCCAATAGCTAGCCGTTGGCGCTGGCCGCCTGATAGCAGGCAGCCATCTTCACCCAGCGCAGACCGGTAGCCGTCGGGCAATGCCGAAATGAAGTCGTGAAGACCCAGCGCCTTGCATACGGCCACTAATTCCTCGTCCGTGGCCGTCAAGTTGCCATAGCGAAGATTGTCCGCGATGGACCCTGAAAACATGTAGGGATGCTGCCCCACGTAGCTGATCCCGCTTGCCCCGGCCGCCGGCTTCCCGTGGTGCGACACGATGACCTGACCCACCGTCGGCTCATAAAAACCAAGAATGATCTTCAGCAACGTGCTTTTTCCGGAGCCACTTCGTCCGACGACCGCCACCCGCTCACCGGCTGATACATTGAGATTCAATGTCCATAACGGATTGGATTTTTCATATCCAAACGTAAGGTCGTCGATTATCAGTACCGGTCCCCCTTCATGATTTCGGTCAGGCATCTTCGAAATGGGACAATGAATGTCAAGCGCAAGAAGCTCCCCGATTCTCACGAGAGACGCTTGCATCTTCTGATAACCCTCGACCAGGAGTGCCATCGACGCCATTGGCCAGAGCAAGCGCTGGGTCAGAAACACAAGGGTCCCATAGGCGGCGACCGCAATCTCCCCCGAGACGGCCAGATGCCCCCCGTAAAGCAGAACTCCCGCGAACCCGAAGACGATGGCCATTCGCAGCACGGGGACATATCCTGCGCTGAGCCTGGCCGCAGCAATGGCGGCCTGGCGATACGTGGCGCTCTGGCGGGAGATTCTTTCCACCTCCCAGTCCGCTTGACCAAAGGCGCGGATCGTCATGAATCCGCGCAAGCCGTTCGAAATTGCGTCGCTAATGGCGCCGGAATACCTTCGCAGGCTCAGAAACCGGCTGTCGATCCGGCGGCGATACAGCCGCGAAATGATCACCACCAAGGGCGCTGGCAGTACAGCCAACATGGCCGCGACCGGTGACATGGTCGCAAAGAAAGCAAAGACCAGACAGAATCCGACGATCAGTGAAAGTATTGAATGGATCCCGTCGCTGATGAAACGCTCGATCTGGTTGACGTCGTCATTCATCACCGTGGTGAGGTCGGCGGTGGACCGCCGCTCAAACACGTCCATACGCATACCCAGCACATGCCGAGCCAAGCGCTGTCGGAGTTGATGCTGCAGATTCTGAGCAAGGCTGCGCCAAGCGATCATGTAGCGGTACTGGCTCCAGGATTCGACCCCCCAAGCCAGAAATGCAGCCGCGGTGATGAGCAAGATCTGGTGCCACGGGTCGACAATACCCATGGATCCCAGAAGCGATTTCTGGCCCTGCACTGCGGAGTCGACGGCCAAGCCGACCATCACTTCCGGCAGAAAATCGAAAAAGGTATTGGTCACGGACCACGCCGTGGCCCCCGCAAAGGCGCGGGGCTGGGAAAGAACCAAACGCCAAAGCGTTGGCTGATGACTGACACCGTGCATGATGGCTGCTTGAATCAAGTCACCGGAGCGGTAATGCCGTTTCGAACGCACCAGTCGTAGTCATTGCGAGCACCGACTTCCTCGCTGAGGTACTGAATCAATTCGATTTCATAGCCGTCAGGGTCACGCGTGTAGACACGGACCCGGGCCGGATGAGTGCTCCTGACCATGGGGGCGCCCAACTGTCGCAGCACGCGTTCCTTTTCCGCAATTTCGGGCACCACGATACCCACGTGATTGCACTGTTTCTCGACGGATGGCGCCGGCTCGGACATCCCCTCGTATCCCCCTCTGAAGGCAAGATAGGTGTGATCGTCACCGATGTGGATCCAGTTGTAGCGTCGGCTTCCTGCCACCTCACGACCCCGCCCGCGGATGCGCCATTCGGGGAAGAGCTCCAGGTAGAAAGTCGCTGTTCGATCGAGATCAACGACAAAGATCTGTGCGTGTTCAACGTAGCTGTTCATGAAGGTCGTCGCAAGGGTTAAACAATGTCCATCGCCAGTCGGAAGCCAATTGCGTAGATTTCTGCAGCGTAGAGCCCGTGACGTCGTGAACAGCGCGTCAGATCCCCAAAGCGTGAGAAGCTCCCCCCGCGTGAAATCCGGTAAGTCGAACCAGCGGCCTGGTGTAGATCGTCTTCAATCAATCGCCCGCCTGGATAAGGTGCGTAAGGACTGGCCGTGAATTCTTCCACATTGCCAGCGATGTCATCCAGCCCAAAGGGGCTGCGCCCACCTGGATACATCCCCACCGGCGTGGTGCCTAGAGGACCAGCTTCCACCGTGTTAGCGCGCGCCGAATCGAAGTCACTGCCCCATGGGTACTCCCGGCCGTCACCCCCGCTCGCCGCATACTCCCATTCCGCCTCTGTCGCGAGACGATACTGGCGCCCGGTACGACGCGAGAGCCACTGCGCGTAGTGGTCGGCGGCTTCTGGCGGCACGGTCCACACCGGGTGATTCGCCAGATGGGCTGGGTAAATTCCAAACCTCCAGGAGGTCGGCAATTCCGAGGATTGCGCATCTTCCAGATAGCATCTGTATTCGAGGTTGGTGACCGGATATCGACCTAACGCAAACGGCTTCAACTGCACAGTGTGCGCGGGACACTCTTTCTCGATCCACTCCTGCTTAACATGTACCTTAGCCCAACGGGCGACCACACCTGCAACGGCCTCTTCCTGGGTGCCCATCGTTGCTGTCGCTTCAGGCAGCCTGACCATCTCCGGTTCGTCAACACGGATCCTGGGATCCCCAAGCAGGGCCAGAGCATGGCCAGCCGCGTAACGTCGGACGAAAGGCTCGGCGGGATCCTCCAACAACGCGATGAGTTCGTCCGTGCTGCGACTGAACAGGTGGTGATGCCGGACAAAGACATCCAGCCCGAGTCGATCGACAAAACCTGCGGGCAGCCCCATGGCTTCCCTGACGGGTAGATCGTTGGGATTCATGCACTGACCTCATAGGTTCGTCCGTCGTATGACGCTGCAACGAAGCAGCCCCTGGTGCTGTCAAAGCAGATCGATGAGATGCCCGCCGTCGTCGGACGCTGAGACGGCCGCCACTCCTTTCGCTCGACGTCGTAGAGGGCAACACTCCCGCCGTAGGAACCGGTCGCCACAAGACGCCCATCCGGAGAGGTGCCCACGCACTTGATCGATCGGTTGTGGGGCGTGGCCACCACCTCCGGCACACCGGGAATGTTCCACAGACGCATCCGAAGGTCTCGGCCCACACTGACAAAACGCCCATCCGCAAGCGACGCGCAACCGTTGGAAATGCGGTCGTGCGCCCCCTCCATGCGGGCCATCTCACGAAATTCGCGAGTTGAAAGCCAGGCCACGCTGGTATCTGCGCAGACAGAAAACAGCTGTTCGCCATGGACCGCAAGAGACTTCACCGCATTCGCATGCAGGGTAAGCTCGCGTGTCATGCGGCAGGCGCCGTCTTCGTCAATCTCAAACACAAGGCCTTCACCGGTGTAGGTCCCAATCACTGCGTACCAACCACCATCCCGCGGGAACGCGACGCCGCAATTGAGCGGTGACCGATGCTGATGCAACACGCGTCCCGTGAATGCATCGAAGACTTGCCCGATCTGCCCGCCTGTCAGCATCAGAGGCCCCACCAACAGCAGGAAATTGCAAAGGCTGCCGATATCCTGTACCACGACGCCATCCTGATAGAGCCGCCCGGCATCACCAATGGTGTAGCGTCGTCCGCCTCGCACCGTCACCGCATTCATCCCTCCAGTCGGACCCACGCGGGAAACATCCCACTGATCCGACGTCGAGTCCCAGGTGGCGTAGGTGCTACCGAAGGTGGCGAAGACGAGTGTGTCCTGCCCCACGAATGCGCAAGACCTGGGCCAGACCACGCTTGGCAGGCTGCTGGTCCTCAGCAGCGCAGGCACCTCTGCGCTAACGTCCCAGATGCTCAGGGTGCGGTCATAACTAATGCAGACCAGGCGGGAGGTCTCGTCATTCAAAACCAGGCGCTTGATCCCGGCTGAATGGGCCTCGAAGGTCTGCGGCAGGCCATTGCGGACCACGATCAGCGATCCGTTGTCGTTGCCCGCGAAGATCGTGCCGTCCTGCGCAATGGCGACCGTGTCCGTTTCGACCCCTTGCAGATCGATGTTCTCGATCAAGGTGCCGTCGTGAAGCGCCCAGCGCTTGATCGTCCCATCATCGCTGGAGGAGACAAGATGCCGGCCGTCCTTGGACCACACCACCGAGATGACATCTGCGGTGTGCCCCTGCAACCGCCACACCAGCTTGCCGTCGAACCCGAAGACTCGAACGCAATGGTCGCGGGACGCCGTCGCAACAAGCGGCTCCGTCGGATGAATGACAGCCATCTCGACGTCGTCGTCATGCTCGGAGAACACCGCCAGCAACTTGAGCTCTGGGACGGCCCAAAGGCGGGCCGTGTGGTCACTGGAGGCGGTCACCAGGAAGCGTCCACAGCTGGAGAAGCTGGTCTGGTTGACAAGATGGTCGTGCCACGCTCTCGCGACCGATCGATGCTCATCTGCACGCCACAGGACCAGTTGATTGTCGTAGCCCGCTGTCGCAATGAATTTGCCAGCAAATGCCGCAACGCCGCTGATAGGCGATTGATGTTGAATCATGGAACCTGCTTCTCCGGTAGCTCTGAATCCAGTGCAATCTGATGCTGGGTGTGGAGAACCTTCGCCTCCAGATACGACCGGTTATGGCGGCTCACATGCACACCTGTCAGCTCCATCGTGTCCACCGCAATCCCGCAATCGATCAGCTGAAGTTTCTTTGCAGGGTTGTTGCTCAACAGGCGAATTCGCGGGACTCCCAGCGCCGAGAGCATCTCGGCGGCCACGTTGAAGCGGCGCTCGTCATCCCCGCGACCCAGCGCTCGATTGGCGGAGAACGTGTCCAGGCCTTGTTCCTGTAGCCGGTAGGCATCGAGCTTGCGGTACAAACCAATGCCTCTCCCTTCCTGGCGCAGATAAAGGATGAATCCGCCATCATCATGAATCCGCTGCAACGCCTCCCGCATCTGCGCGCCGCAATCGCAGCGCAGGGAACCAAGCACATCGCCCGTCACGCATTCGGAGTGAACTCGCACGAGGGGCACCGCGCCGCTCAAGGTTCGTGGTGCCAACTCCAGCGCGAAGTGTTCACCTTCATCGCTGAGCCCGTCGAAGCTATGCATCCGACCCACGACCATCCTTCCATCCGCGAGCGCGATCGGAAGACTGACCGAATTACGCACGGAGGGCTGGTCCCGCTCCGAGCCGGCTGGAGGAAAGCGAGGAAACAAGCGAGCCATGGATGCTCCTTTCACTTTGCCTGTGAAGCGCCTCGACGCTGACAGACAAAGACCACCTTGTCGGCAATGACCTGTTGCTGGTGCTGGATCTGCAGCTCAGCAATCAAGCCAGCTAGCTCACAATCCGTCTCCAGATAGCTTCCATTGCCCTTGATGTACATCTTCAAAGAGAAGATGCTCAGTGCTTCGGAGCCTCCGATCTTCGGCATGGACAGCTTGGTGACGATCAGGGTTCCGTTTTCCTGCACATGATCGAGCGCTCGCTGCAGCACTTTTCGCTTTTCGCTCACGTCAAACAGCTCCGTCACTTCGGTCATAAGCACCACGTCGAACCGCTTCCCCAGAGCCAGATCACGCACGTCCTGGTTCACGGTTTTCAGTCGGCCCGACTGAACGTGCCCTGCGAAGATCTCTTTGCATTTGGAATTCGCCTTCCCCAGATCAACGATCGTGATGGTCGGCGTTTCGGTCCGGCGCAGGATTTCGTCCGCGATGTAGCCGTCAGCACCGGCAATGTCCAGGATCTGGTTGGCATTGACCAGCAAAGGCAGTACAGCCGCAATGACCTGATTGGCCTGTAAACGGTTGTAGGCCTGCAGAGCCCGATACTCATGGCAGCGACCCTCGAACAGACTTTGACGGTAGGCCTCTTCAGTCTCCTGCTTTCGACTAATCACGTCGGCCAGCGAGTTCCACACCCTGCTCGCCATCTCGGCGGCTTCAAGATCGGCAAGCAGACTGCACGGCCCCTCGGTGAAGGCCTCCCGCCAGTCGGGGTGAATGCTGACCGCGTCCGTCTCACCACATTCGGTGACGTAGCCCATGGCGATCAAGGTGTCGACAACCAGGCTGATGCCGGTCTGATCCACCTCAAGCGCAGCGGCCAGCGCCTGCCGATTCAAGCTTGAGTGACTCAAGCGGGCGAATATGCCCAACTTGTACGCGGCGATCAGGACGCCGCTCCGAGAGTATCCACCGATGTGCCGACCAAACCGACGGGCGCGCTCCACCAGTTGCTGATCTTGCACTGGATTGAAGGTAGGCGAAGTGACCATCATCTCAATGCACCTCTTGGCTGACAGTGACCCCAGACAGCAGGTAGCTTAACTTCGGGCCCAGCTGCAACACGGAATCAATCTTCAGACCTGCCGCTTCGAACAAGCCGGGCATCTCACCATCCTTCTCCAGATATCCGCCGTGAGAGTTCACATGCAGCCTCAAGGAGAACAATGCGTTCTCCACTTCCTTAGCGGGATCCTGATAGCCGAACTTGCTCACCACGAGCACGCCGCCTGGGGCAAGCCCCCGTGCAACGCGTCGCAGAACCTCGACCTTCGTTTGGCGGTCAAATGAATGAAGCAGGTCATTCATCAAAATGAGGTCGAAGGCTTGCTGAGGCAACTCGTCCCGAGTTGCATCGCAGACCATCGCGCGTAGCCGGTTGCGCGCGGGTTCCTCGGCACTGAGCCGCTCAAAGACGGCCAAGGTCTGAGGCAGGTCTGCCAGGGTACCGATTGCGTGCGGGCACAGATTCAGCAGCTCGAACGCATATTTCCCATGGCCGCCCGCCATATCAAGAAACCGACCTTCGCTCGTCTGGAGGCGTTCTGCCAGCTGATGGGCAAGGGTGCGGGCATGTTCGGTATTTTCGTCACGGACCGCCAGCAGATACTGCTCCAGATGGATCCCCGAACCAAACATCTGGGATTCGGCGCTCTTCTCGGCGGCTTGCAGCTTGTCTTTCGCAATCTCCGGCAACCGACGCCAGCGATCCACAGCCTGCAGGCCGCGACGCACGCCTGCGGATTGATGATGGCGTGTGGCACTCCCCAGATACGCTTTCCATTCCTCGTTGATCTCATAGGCATCGGCCCGTTGGCCGATCACTCCGAACCCCTGAAGGCCATCGAGAATCTGGGACAGCGTCCCAGCGTTTGTGCCCAGCGATGTCTGGAGCTCAGTCAAGTTGGAAGCTGCTTGCATCAATTGGTGGGTCAGCCCGAGATCGTCGGACGAGCGAAGCAGCGCGAAGAGATGCAAATCGTCCTCCATGGAAGAGAACCGACTTGCAGGAGTGGCAGAAACTTCATTCATGGATGCACCTTTGAGAATGTCGAGGTGGGAGGGTTGGACGGCTTCGGCGAGCGCTGACACTCGCAGCTCCAACGCCTGGCGATCGGAATGTCTGCACACCGTATGCATGGACCGGAGATCCACGGGGGCCGACTGCCTGGATTGGGATCATTGGCCATAGGGGTATTTTGAAAAGTTGATCTCGCTCGCTCGAACCTGCGCAAGCGCCTGGGCATAGGCGCATAACAACGCGCATCCATGGCCCAACCTCGCGGAGAGTTCCGCATCGGATCGCTCAGATTTCTCGTGCCCACCCAAAGCGTCATTGGCGTTCCGAACGATCACACTGAAGGGGAGCATGCACAGAAAATTGTTCTTGAATCCAAACTGCCGAAGTTGGGCAAGCGGATATACACCCCCAGAGCCGGAAGAAACCCCGACAAGCAGTGCTGGCTTATGACCCGTTTCGGGTATTCCACATTTGAGGATCAGGTTCATGAGCCCGGGCGGCGCCATGCCCGCATATTCCGGACTCACGATCACGAAGCCATCTGCTGACTGCAGGCGAGTGGACAATTTTTTCCACTCGACGGCTTCGTTCGAATTCGCATCCCAAAACGAAGAGGTCCAGGGTCGTGGCGCTCCTTCGTGTAGCTGCAGGATATCGGCGGCCACGCCACTTTGACCCTCCAAAACTCCGGCAAGATATTTGGCGACTTTTTCCGAGTTTGAGCCCACGCGCGGACTGCCCGAGATGATGAGGATATTCATATTGGTCTTAAGCGGGTTGAAGATCTTCGAGCGCGGTGGTGAGTTCCCAGTTGGTCGCCTGCAGCTCCTTCTGCATTCTCACGCGTGCATGGTTATCACGATAAAACCTATCATAGAGATATCGGGTGGCCACAAGCTCGGGCGATCCCGAGGCGATGCAAAATGCCATCAGCGCATTTCGCACGGAGAGCAGCAGAAACGGCACGCCGGCCTCATTTCGCCAGAGCTGCAGACCTCCGGGATAGCCTTCAAGAACGTGCTGCCCGTCCAGCAATTCGCCAGTTTCGATGGAATAGGTCAGAAGTTGGTAGCCGTAGGTGGCGACATAAACAAAATCACCGTGGAGAACGGCATTTTCAGGTGTATTGATTTGCCATTCCTTGAACTTGTTCAGTACGGTTCTGCTGCCGATATCCACGATCTGGACCGCGTTGTTGCCATTGCCGCTAACCAAGAGCCGCTGATCGTCACACAGGCGCAGGCGCTTGTGGTTGCCCATATCCGGCAGCTGACCCACGACCACCTGGGTTAGTATGTCGAAGAACACCAGTCGTGAGGGGGTTCGGGCGGCCTCTTCCTGACGAAGCTCGCGCTCACCGTAGACGACCGTCCGCCCGTCATCGACATACTGGACACACCAGATCGGACGCTTGTTTTTGAAGCGCCACAACACCTCGCCGGTGTCCGCTGCCAGCTCCACCAGCCAGCCGGTTTCGCTGCAGAGGACCACGCGATCTTGAGCAGGCGTGACCGAGACATCGCGGAGAATGCCGTCGATACGAACCTTCCACCGCACCAAGCCGGTTTCGTCAAACCGCAAGGCGCTTCCGTCGGTGCAGATGCTGAAGTAATCGCGACCGAGGCGAGCCCCCATCCGCATGCGGGTCTCGGTGCCTGAAACGTGGATTTCGTCCTCGTAGACGAAGGCAAAATCCTTGAATTGGCTCACCAATCGATACCGGTCGACAATGCCGCTCTCGGAGAATGCGCTGAGCGAATGGTGGTCAAGGAGAAAGTCCCAATAGGTGGTGGTACCACCGGCTGCCGCCGCCACGGTTCCACTCGCACTATCAATGATGTAGAGCTCACCTGATTCGAGCAGGGCCAGCAGGCGCTGATCGTCCATAGGCTTCAGATGGTTCACTTGAAACTTGAAGGGACCGATCCGACCGGTCAAGCGTGGAACCAGATCATTCTCGAAGACATATATGTGGTGGTCGAAGCAGGCCACATAGCCGGTGGAGGCGTCGGAGGTCAGGACAATTTCCTCGACATCGTCGTTCGTGAACCGAATATGCGTGGTTCTGGCGGGCTCTTCACTGAACAGCGTGATTCCCCCGCCAACGTCGCTGGTGATCCAATATCGGTCAAATCGGCTGTCATAACGCAGGGAATGACTGACGCCGGAGCGGAGTTCCAGGAGCGGCTTCGCGGCTTGCGTGACCGTATTGAAGCGAAAAAGGGTGCCGGTGACGTCAATGACGAGTAATGACCCGTCGGCATGGCTTGGATCGACGCTCACATGCTCGAGAAACGCACGTGACGACACATCTGCCGCCCATTGATAGGTCATCTCCTTGCGGGACAGTGCACTCAAACATCCCCGCGCGTTGCACACTACCAGTAGATCCTCCGTGCATGCGATCGCATGTGACGGTGAGGGGACTGGCGGGAGATGTTCCTGGGCTGAATCGGAAAGGTAGCCCGAAAGCAGGAAGTTCAGGGGATTGAGCGTGTTTTTACACCAGCGCACGACATTTCCGGCGACGTCGCGGGTGTATATGAACAAGTCGTCGTCACACATGCCATGAAGCGCGACACCGTGCAAAGTGTTGGCGGACTTTGAAACCAGGCGAAGTTCGGAATCCATCCGGTAAACCAATCCTTTGTCGTCGACTGCGAAGATTGCATTCCGGGACTTGTCATAGAGTGCGTTGGTGAACCGGGTTCGCAGCTGCGCTTGATTCGCTGAAGTCATGACTGATCGATCTAGCAAAAAGGCGGATGGCAAAAAAACCCGCACCGAGTTGAGCCGGCGCGGGTTTATTTATTAGTTGTTACCCGTGCCGTCAACCGGAGGAACGTACACCTTCTTCTCGGTGAATTGCTTTGCGGCGAGGTTTTGCTTTTTGATCAGCATGATTTTCCTTTCGAGGTTGATGCCCGGGAAACGCCCCGGACAAATGATTATTACGACGGGGAGGGGCAAGGACCATTGCGGGTAAGCACCTAATCTAGCCTTGCATTCGAATTTGGGGGGTGTTCTGTCAAGTATGGCGATCAACATGTCATTTACGGAGAATCGATCTGTCACGCTGACCGACTGGTGGAGCCATTCACTCAATAACCCTTCAGCGAAATGGCATTCGTGACTCAGGCGCCTAGGGAAGGTCTGCATAACCCCCGGGCAAATCAGCTACCGCGCAGGCCGAACAGCTGAGACGATGGCCGGCATGAAGCAGACGAGTTTGGGGCTTGGGCAGTCGAGCAAGCGTACGCGCCGGCGCGTGTTCCTCGAAGAGATGGATCGCGTGGTGCCGTGGTCGGAGCTGGTCGCCTTGATCTGTCCGTTCATGCCCGAGGGCCGGCGTGGCCGGCCGCCGTTTGCGGTGGACGTGATGCTGCGGATTCACTTCATGCAGCAGTGGTTCAACCTGAGCGATCCGGCGATGGAAGAAGCACTGCACGACATGGCGCTGTTCCGGGACTTCGCCGGTCTGGGCGGCTGGGATGAGCGCGTGCCAGACGAGACGACGATCCTGCGCTTCCGCCGCGTGCTGGAGAAGCACAAGCTGGCACCCAAGCTCCTTCAGACGATCAACGACTTGCTGCAAGCCAAGGGCCTGATGCTGCGGGCGGGCACGGTGGTGGACGCAACGCTGATCGCAGCACCCAGTTCGACCAAGAACGCTGAGGGCGAGCGTGACCCGGAGATGATGCAGAGCAAGAAGGGCAGCCAGTGGTACTTCGGCATGAAGGCCCACATTGGCGTGGATGCTGAGTCGGGTCTGGTGCACACGGTGCGGGGCACGGCCGGTAGCGTCAACGATGTGCTCGAAGCCAACGCACTGCTGCATGGCGAAGAAGCCGAAGCCTTTGGAGATGCCGGCTACCAGGGCGCAGCCAAGCGGCCCGATGCCCGGCCGGATGTGCGCTGGAACATTGCGATGCGCCCGGGCAAGCGCCGGGCGCTGGACAAGAGTCGGGAGTCGAACCGATTGATCGATGCGTTGGAGAAACTCAAGGCCAGCATCCGGGCCAAGGTGGAGCACCCGTTCCGCGTGATCAAGCGCCAGTTCGGCCACGTCAAGGTGCGCTATCGCGGGCTGGCGAAGAACACGGCGCAGTTGCATACGCTGTTCGCGCTGTCCAACCTGTGGATGGCACGTCGCCAACTGGGCGGGGTGCAGGCATGAGTGCGCCTGCAAAGCGCGAAATCTGCCAAATCGGTGGCCCGCTGGCCCCGAAATTCGCGATGGCGCAACCCGCGATGGCGTCGCGGGCTTCACGAGGCTCCTTCAAACTGCATCGAGCGCAACTGACTGTGCTTTGTGCAGACCATCCCTAGCGCCGTTGTCCCGCTCGGATCACGCTGACCTTGGAATCGAGGAAATCAAACCTCTGAGCGCCGTGGCGCTCGAACGTTCCCCTGCCGCCGCTGCAATACAGCGGCGAATCTGGCAAACGCGAACCTGATTGGAAACCTGCCTCAGCAGGCTCATCTCCTGAGCCAGTGAGGTCATAACGTGGGGACTTCGAACAAGGAGTTTGCCCATGTCCAGCCACCAAATCCAGTTCCAACCCGGCATGTCGATCCCAGAGTTCCTCAGCAGGTTCGGCGCCGAAGCACAGTGCTCACACGCTTTGACCTTGGCGCGCTGGCCTGATGGATTTCGTTGCCCGCGATGTGCAGTGGCTGAGCACTATGTTGTCGGCCACGGGGCTCGCAAGTTGTTTCAGTGCCAAGCTTGCCGGCATCAGACTTCGCTGACTGCCGGTACCTTGATGGAGCACACCAAGTTGCCACTGACGACCTGGTTTCTTGCCATCTATCTGATCAGCCAAGCCAAGACCGGGTTGTCAGCCCTGGCGCTCAAGCGCCAACTGGGCGTGAGCTACCCCACGGCCTGGTTGCTGCACCAGCGCATCAACAGCGCCATGGCACAGCAGGATGGTAGTCATCCCTTGGGCGGCGTTGTGCAGTTGGACGATGCCTACCTGGGTGGCGAGCGCTCCGGCGGCAAGCCCGGTCGAGGCTCCGAGAACAAGGTGCCCTTCGTGGCCGCCGTGTCGGTCGATGCCAAGGGCTATCCAAAATTTCTTAAGCTCAGCTTGGTCAGCGCCTTCTCCAATCAAGCCATTGCCAACTGGGCCAAGGCCAGTCTGGTGCCGGGCAGCTTGGTGGTTAGCGATGGACTCGCGTGCTTCGCGGCGGTGGTTGATGCTGGCTGCGTCCACCACCCCAAAGTCGTCGGCGGCCTCAAGCCGCGTGACCTGCCTGACTTCATGTGGGTCAACACCATGCTGGGCAACCTCAAGACCACATTGGCTGGCGCCTTCCATGCGTTGAGCTACCGCAAGTACGGTGGCCATTACCTTGCAGCCTTTGCCTACCGGTTCAATCGACGCTTTGACCTGCGAGGCTTACTCGCCAACCTTATCGTGGATGTGGCACGTACCAAAGCAATCACCAAACGGGACATCAGGAATCAAGCTGAGGCAGGTTTCAAATCAAGAACGCGAAAGCAATGGAAGCGTTGGGCTGGGGATCAGACGAAGGCGCTCAGCCTCGGACGAACGCCGCGGGAATTGGTCACGTTGCCAGCGGGAGCTGCGTGGCGCGCCCCCGTCGGTCAGTGGCTGGCCAACGCTGTAGTTCCGTGCTCGTCGCGCAGCAAATGATGCAAGCCGCTGTGCTCCATCACACGGCGATTTTGCGAATCACGGCACCTCGAAGCGGCGAGAAATGCGTACGTCGCCATGGCTAGCGCAACATGATGGTGAAAACCTCGCCAGCTGCGTCCGTCATATTCGGGCAGGTTCAGCCTCTCGAGCAGCATGGAGGCATCCTCCTCCCGATCGGAGTGAGGGCGAATGGATTGGACGAGCTCCCGGGGCGACGCGTCCGCCGGCAAGGACGACAATGCGTAAGACCTGGGTGAGCGCCCCCCCGCATCCCACCTCACGATGAGCCACCGATTATCGTTCCCAGCGACTTCCACTGGCCTCACCCTGACCATCGCGAACTTCCCGATGCCCATGCGTCCGGAGCGGTCCTTCGTTCCCATCAGGAAGATTCGCTCGTGCGGCAGTGAGCATGCGAGATCACTGACGGCCAGCAGTGCACTCGAATCTTTGCGCACCTGTGTTGAAGCACTGACCGCCACGGTGTAGGTGGCGCCTATCGCATCAAGCGCTTGCCGAAACGCTTCGTCATCGCCGAGACATTCATCCGCGATGACGGTGCGTGCGGGCACTCCCTGATTGAGAAGTTCACACAAGCGGCTGGTCGCCAACTGAGAACGGGTGGCATAGCACACGTCCGCAGGAACGCCTACACGGGCCAGTCGACTGGAAGCTTCCATCCATTCCCGAGGGAGATAGAGCCCACAGTTCATGGGGACGACATCATCGTCCAGCACCAGTGACAGGGTGATAGCCACCTGGCAGTTATCGTGTCTGCCGGCGTGGGATGCATATTGTCTGGCAACGCCGACGCAATGCGAGCCCCCTCGCCTGATCCCAACGCAATCGAGTGACAGATACCTAATGCGGTCGGACAGCTGGCCGCGCAGATTACGCCAAGCCCGCTCGAGCAAGGCGGACTCCGACCACTGAGCATTTGCAACGAAATGGTGCATGGCCTGACTCCGTGCGGTACTTTCGTTGGAATCAGTCCAGAAATACAGGTTTGGCGACATCTTCGCCGCCAGTTTGGAGCAATACGCGCGCAATGCTTCGGCTCGTGTGGATCGGCCGAGGCCCACGCAGAGGTCGCTTAGATAGCTGTCCAGATAGCAACGATTAACGGCAGGCATGGCTTCAATTTCAACGGGCGAGAGCCAGATGTTCTTACGTGCCGCCACGGAAAGAAACTGTCAATCCCTGCATGTCCCCTCGATTGATCCGTCACTTTCAGGAGGGTGTCCGATTATTCTGGGCAAGGCAACGATAAACTGCGTTCGGACACCAGGACGACGACCGCAATGCTGCAGGCCGTTGCCGGTGAAGAGTGGGTGGGGGAATGGATAAAGAAGATTCGACCGTGCTTGACGACAATGTAGAGTCGCGGGCCGCATTTGAACAAATTGCCGAATTTGCCAGGGAACTGGGGTTCGAACACTGCTGCCACGGGCTGCGAATGCCTGTCCCCGTGACACGGCCCCGCACTGTGTTCTACACCAATTACCCTCCCGAATGGGAACGCCTGTATCGCGAGCGCGGATACCTGGAAATCGACCCAACCGTCCTGCACGGCATGCGCTCATCGAGCGCCATTGTCTGGTCGGATGAATTCTTCTCCACTGTTCCAGAATTCTGGCAGACCGCCCAGTCCTATGGATTGCGGTATGGATGGGCCCAATCAAGACGGGATCCGGAGGGCATCTACAGCATGCTGGTGCTCGCTCGTTCCGGACCCGCATTGGACATTGAGGAATTGCGGGACAAAGAGGAGCGCTTGAGCTGGCTGCTCGGCAAGAGCCATTTTCTGGCGAAACAAGCTTGTAGCGATCCGGTCATCAATGAAAAGATGCCATTGCTCTCAGGCCGGGAAGTCGAGGTATTGAGATGGTCCGCAGATGGAAAATCAGCCGCGATCATCGCCGCGCTGATGAATATATCCGAGCGCACCGTCGCGTTTCACATCAATAGCGTGGTGCAAAAACTGGGCGTTAACAACAAGACAAGCGCGGTCGCGCGTGCGTCGATGCTCGGCTTGCTGTGGTGACTGACTGTCGAGGCAGCGTTTTGCTCGCTCATTGATGAGGCTCTAAGTAGACTCTGCAAAACCCCGCACTGATCTTGCAGGAGCGTGACGGTTCGGGGAGCATGCCGCACATGAAGCAGCTCGGATTTGGATTCAACCTCTCCACGAAGAAGACATGCAAGCGCGAGTTCCTGGAAGAGATGGAGCAAGTGGTGCCGTGGGGCGTGCTGGTGCAGGTCCTGGACCCGTACTACTCGAAGGCCAAGAACGGTCCGCCTACGAGCCGCTGAACGTGGCACGCAACGCCCCGCGTTGACTCAAGATGCTGCGAAAGCACGGCTTAATCGCCCCGCACGCAGCCGGCTGAGCACTTCCCCTTCGCGTCTCACCGATCAGGCCGGAGTCAGGTCAGGCCCTGCCACGCTCGGCTGGCGATGTGTTCCACATTAAAGTGGCCAAAGCGGCCGCTTCAGACGCTGAGAACTGCGGCCAAGCAGTGCGACCGAGGGTGCTCAAGAGCTTACCCGAACGTAGACAGACGACTGCGAGGCGCCAGCCGACTCTCGACACGTCGCAGATCGTGTTTTGCAGACCTTCCCTAGCGGGCATGAAGCGCGCGGGTCACCACCCTGCGCGCATACGGATCCACGTCACGCAGCGGACGCGGCCACCCATTCACCCAGCGTGCAGACCTTCGTCTCCCGAGAACACCGTATTCGCAGGTGTCCGTGGGGCTGGCTATTGCTGGTCTCAAAACGCGACAGGGCCTCGAACGTCACTGAATTCAGGTCGATGGACATGGCAACGATGGGAGATGAAGCACCCACCGATGGGGGTCCAAGGCGGCACATGGAGACACCCACCCGCTGCATGAGCCGTTCAACAGGCAGGGTTGCCACCGCGAGCAAAGTCTCAACGCCCTGCGCTGCACAATATCGCGCGACATGCAGGAGCAGATTCTCGGACATGAATCGGCTGATTCTCCTTTTTGCAGAACCACCGGGCTTCATGGCCGCAAACCTTGACAATTCCCACACCCGCTCACTACGGGGAGGGGTTATGCCGTCGAGTAAATGGGGGAAAACACTGTCCAGCAGATACGCACCAGTGGTCGGCAGTAAACGGGCGTATCCAGCGATTTCACCCTCTTCGCCCAAAGCGAGCACATGCACCGTGTCCTCGCGATCAAACTGATCCTGTTCATACCCGGGTTCACCCGGGAGCGACCAACCCAAACGGTCCACAAAAACGCGATGGCGATAGGCGGCTAATGCAACATGTTGATGGGAGGATAGTGTGGAACGGCCAGCGCTTATGAACTTCATCGGACTTTGACGTAACCTTGGGTACAGGTCTATGTTGCACGGCCTTCGCCTTTCAACAAACTGTCAAACTTAACAGGGTCCGACCCCTGGATAGGGGGTTCCAGGCGGGGCGGGAACTACACGAAGCTGTAAACGGGCGTCAGTCCCAATCATGGCAAGCGATTCGAAACGAAGGTGCGGCGCTTCGTCCAGTGTTGTTGGGACGGGCAGGGCCAGGAGTCCTGCGCCCTTGCTCAGCAGCCGAGGCGCCATATAGATCAGCAACTCATCCACCATCCCTGTTTGAAACAGTGCACCGCTGAGTCGAGCTCCTGCTTCGACGTGCAATTCATTCACGGCCAAATTGCCGATGTCCGCTAATACGGAAGGTAGATCCAGCCGAGCCTTGCCATCGGTCGGCACGTCAACCAGGCTAACACCGCGATCCTTCAGCACCCTGCGTCGCTCCCTATCTCCACACGCCGTATAGATTCGCACCGGCCCTGCTTGCTTCAGCAGTTTCGAGTCCAGCGGCATCTCTAGCCGGGCGTCCACGACGCAGCGCAGCGGCTGCTCACATTTATGGCCTTCGAGGCGGGCTGTCATGGCCGGATCGTCGCGCAGAACGGTGCCGATGCCTGTCAGGATCGCGCCCGAACGACTGCGCCAGTGATGCCCGTCCTGCCGTGCATCGGGGCTCGTGATCCATTGACTGCGTCCATCCGTCAGGGCGGAATACCCATCCAGCGTCACGGCCATCTTCATCCGCACCCAGGGGCGTCCGCGCTCCATGCGCGACAAGAAGCCGATATTCAGCCCCCGGCATTCACGTTCGATATCCTCTGGCGCCCATTCGACCCTAATGCCCGCCGCCCGCAATCGAGCTGCACCTTGACCTTGGACGGCCGGGTTGGGGTCCTGCACGGCGATATGCACCCGACCGAGGCCGGCCGCTACGAGTGCGTCGCAACACGGCGGTGTCCTTCCAAAATGGGCACACGGTTCCAGCGTCACGTAGGCGGTGGAACAACGCACGTCATGGCCCTTCGCCTGTGCATCACGCAGCGCCATCACCTCCGCGTGCGCGCCTCCTGCCCGCTGGGTGTAACCCTTCCCAAGAATCGTGGCGCCGTCCATTCCGACAATGACGCAACCAACACGCGGATTGGGATCGGACAGGCCAATGGCCCGTGTCGCTTCGTCCATGGCGAGCCGCCATGGCCACGTTGCATTCATACACCCGCCCCTGGCTGCATCGTCAAGACATCGGCATTGAATCACTCACGTGAATCACCCACTCATTTCGTCGGTGTTCAGGGCTAGATGCGCATTTCCAGCGCGAGCTTGAAACCGGGGTTGGAGGAGCTTGTCGTCCGTTGCAGGAAGGCTCTGTTTCCACTCTGGTAGCGCAGCTCTGTGACGGCGTCAGGCTGAAGGGCATTGGACACTGTCAATCGAAGGTCCGCATCCTTGCGCCACCGCCAGAGCGCACTGCCGTCCAGGGTTTTACGGATCGACCGATAGCTCGTTTCGATGGTTGAGATTCGAGCCCTAGTGGCCGCAAGGAGAGAAAGATCGACCCCCAGCGTCAGCGCTTGGGAGGCGTCATAGGTAGCGCCCGCGTTCAAAGTGTAGGGCGCTTGCGATGCCAGGCGGTTATCAGGCTTGGATACAGACAAGACCTCCGACCTGTTGAGAGAAACTGCGCCGTGAAGGGTGATCGGCCACCGAAGCTGTGATTCTTTCAAAGGAAACCTTGCCTGCATCTCCAGACCCCACATCCGGGCGATGCCCGCATTTACAGGCTGCGAAATCCAGACGCCATTGACCTCGCTCAGCTGCGTCATGATGACGTCCTGAATTCTCTTCGCGTAGCTGCTGATCGCTACGCTCCCTGACGTCCACAGTGCATGTTCGTAAGACACATCCAGGCCCAACGCACGCTCGGGCTTCAGCCACGCGTTGCCCTGCGTATCTGGCATGACGGGGCTGTTGTTCACCATGGTGTAGCGGCGCGGCACGAGTTCGCGAGCCGTTGGAACACGGAAGGTCCGCGCAACCGACAGACGAAGCCGGTCCTTGGTAAGGCCGGGCGGGGTCCAGGCGACCTGAAGGATCGGACTTGTGGCCTGCGTGCTCCGCTTGATGGTTGCCAGGGATTCGTCCTGGGCACGGGTGGATACGGTTTCCCAGCGCAGACCGCCGTAGAGCAACAGGTTTTTCTCAACGGTCCATTCGTCCTGGAGATAAACGCTCCGCCGTTGAATGACCGACTCGTACGACTCCGAGAAGGAATTGGGTTGACGGTCTCCCCAGGTCGTCTCTTCGCGTTTTCGCGACTCTTGCCGGCGACTGTCGTTCATCGACACCCCGACATCGACCTCGTGAGACTCGCTGATATCCCTTGAATACTTGGCTGCGGCCGACCATGTACGCTCAGTGATGCTTCCCTTATCCATCTGAAGCAGGACGATATCGTCATTCGACAGAAAGCCTGACAGCGGGGCCGTGGTGGCGCGGTGTCCTCCGTCGCCGGCGAGGGTGACCGTCAGATCGGACCTTTCAGAAATCTTGCGTTTCCATTCGCCGTTTGCGCGCAGGAGCCGATAGTCCTGAACGTAGCTGTAATCCGCATTCGGCAGGTCGGGTTCCGCGCCCAGCACCGTGACCGTCTGTTGTGCTGAATCATCGGTGTAGCGTTGGAGCCTGCCGAGCAGATTCAGGCTGAGCTTTTCCGTCGGGGACAGGGTCCACTGTGTACCAAGCGTTGCGTCGCCACGAGTCGTCGCTTGCTTCGACCGCTTGGACGTGGATTGCTGACCCACGCTGTTCCCCTCGACGGTCGAACTCAGTGCTTGATGCTCGGATTGCTTCGCACCGTCGCGATTGAGCGAAAGACCAACGGCATAGGATGAAGGCCCGCTTGCTTCCGTCCATTGCAGCGAGGCAGCTTCGGCTGCCTGACGCTCCTGGATGCCCATGAGCGCCTTGAGCTTCCTCTGCGACTTCACCCCGGCCTGTTTGAGGACGATATTGATTGTTCCTGCGACCGCCTGGGTGCCTAGCGCCGCAGTGGGAGTGCGGAGCACCTCGACCCGCTCAATCAGCTCCGGCGCGATGCTGCCAATGTTGACACCGGACGTGGCGGGTAACCCGTTGATCATCAGCTGGGTATAGGCTGCGCCCAACCCGCGCATGCCAAATTGAACGTTGCCGCCGGAAGAGACCTGGACCGTGATACCAGGCACTCGGCGAAGCGCTTCGGCGAGCGTTGCGTCCCCATAGCGGGTCAATTCTGCGGATGTCAGGATTTCCTTGCTTCCAACGGCGGCACGTCGCTCATTCACTTCAGAATGGCCGGACACTTCGACACGTTGCACCAGCTGCGCGGCGCCAGCCGGCACGGACGCCGCGGGCTGCGGCGCCACTGCTTCGGCTGCCAGTAATTCGACGCAAGTGAACAGGAGGGAGAGCGCCACCCACCTGGAAGAGATTACGTTGTCGCGGCTATCTCGCAGTGGGTGGCTTCCGGAGCCAGGTGCCTGATAGGCGTTGCGGACCTCCTGGAGGCCGAAATGACGATGACGCATCAAGGAAATTGCGGATTGAATGAACGATCTGGACGCACGGCACGCCAGGCAATGTTCCGCAATATAGGGGTGCCCCCCAGTCATGACCACTGTCAAAGTTCGCAGTCGGACTTGCACCAAGTCGGTCATGGCATAACAATCCTGGCCATGCTTCATTCACATGGAATCGCCCACGTCGGGCTTCGCGTTGCCGACCTGACCCTCGTCTCCAACTTTTATGAGCTACAGGTCGGCCTCGACGCACTCGAGAAGCACGACGGGTGTCACATCTTCAGCATTGGCGGCGGAGCGCTCCTCGAAATCTGGTCCGGCGGCGTTGCCTCCTCCACAAAGAAGACGCCCGCGCAGCAATCCAGCCGTTTTTCATTCGCCGTGGGCCGACTTGAGCCCGCCATGGCGTGGCTCCTTCAGCAGGGCGTTCGGCCCAGCAGTGAGATTGGTGACTATTTGGGAACCCGCTGGGTCCATTACCAAGACCCTGAAGGGAACACCTTTGGTGTTGTCGACAAGAACGGCACCAGATAGCGGCCAAAGGGGCCATCGGTGTGGAACGACCGACACACATGCCCTCAATTGAAGCTCGGCGATATCCAGGCCGTTGCAAATCTGAGCCACCGTTTCGATCCGATAGTGATTTAGGGATGGAGGCCTCAGGTGAATCGCCCCAGGTTCGCTGGATCTCTCCGAGCCTTAGAACGAAGGCCCAATAGGAGGTGTGACACTCCCCGGGTTTGAACTGCCCCCCAGAAGTTGGACAAACTTCAAGGGGTCCCATGGGAAGTACGAAACAAAGTTCAAGCTCAAGGTTGTTGAGAGCTTTCTGGCTGGAGAAGGCGGCGCGAAGCTGCTTGCCCGGCGCTGGTCAGCCTGAGGAGAAGATTCGGACCTGGGTCAATCACTACCGACTGCACGGAGTTGCCGCACTACAGCCGAAACGCGGTGCGTACACTGCTGAATTAAAGCTCCACGTGCTGACGCATCAAGATCGCAAACGACTCTCGAGTCGGCAGGTTGCTGCGATCTGCGATATTCGCAATCCTAACCAGGTTGTCGTCTGGCGGCGCGCCTTCGACGGCGGCGGTGTCGCGGCACTGGAAGGCAGGAGACCAGCGCATCCTATGAAGGCAGACAAGCCAAATCCAGAGCCACCGGACACGGACGACACCAGCTCAAACCGTGCGTTGCGTGAAGAGGTTGAAAGACTGCGCCCGGAGGTGGCTTACCTAAAAAATTGGAGGCCTTGGTTCGAGCCAATCGGCAAGCCGCGCAGAAAGAGCGCTAGCCGTCCTCGAGCTGAGGCCAGACTACCCGTTGTCGATGCTGCTGACCGTCGCGGGCTTGTCGCGAAGCACGTTCTACTACCAAGCCAAGGTCTTGGAGATCGTTGACAGGTACGCAGGTTTGAAGTCAAGCATCAAGGGCGTCTATGAGCGCCGTAAAGGCCGCTGCGGCTATCGACGCATCACCGCTGAGCTGCGTCATGCGAGCCAGGCAGTGAACCACAAGACAGTGCAGCGCCTGATGAACGGCCTCGGCCTGAAATCGCTGGTTCGGCCGAAGAGCTACTGCTTCTACCGGGGCGAGTTGGCCTCATCGCCGAACGTGCTCGATCGCCAGTTCGATGCAGCGCGGCCGAACGAGAAATGGGTGACTGACGTGACCGAACTCAGAGTGCGCGGCGCAAAGCTGTACCTGTCACCTGTCATGGACCTGTACAACGGTGAAATCGTGACAATCGAGATGCAGCAGCGCCCCCTTTACTCACTTGTCGGGAACATGCTCAACAAGGCGCTCGCGAAGCTTAGGGGGCAGAACGCCACGCCGCTCCTGCACTCCGACCAGGGATGGCACGGCGGATTCAACCGGCCGTCGCAACACCGGATTACGCGGCCGATTTTAGGTAGTCATTCAGTGCTTCAGCCGGTGTCTTCCAACCCAGCGTTTTGCGGGGCCTATTGTTCAATGTCCGGGCCACGGCCTGTATCTCTTGCTCACTCCACCGAGACAAGTCAGTGCCCTTGGGGAAGTATTGGCGGAGCAGCCCGTTCGTGTTCTCGTTTGTGCCGCGCTGCCATGGACTGTGTGGATCGGCAAAGAAGACCTTCACTCCCGATTCGATGGTGAACCGAGCATGGTCGGACAGCTCTTTGCCTCGATCCCAAGTCAATGATTGCCATAGCTGACTAGGCAGCTTGGCCACTGTTCTCTTCAGCGCGTTGGTCATCGTGATCGCGCCGTACCCCGCCAGCGCGGGGCCGTTCTTGACCCGCGGTGTGAGGCCATAGCCTTCCTCGCGCGGCAGGTGCACGAGCATGGTGAAGCGGCTTGATCGCTCGACTAGCGTCCCGATTGCAGACCTGCCCAAGCCGATGATTAGGTCGCCTTCCCAATGACCAGGAACAGCGCGATCTTCCACTTCTGCCGGGCGGTTGGAGATCATCACTTCCTCGTTAACATGAGCCCATGCCGCGGCCTGTGCCCTTGCTCGTGGAACGCGCAAAGCGCGCCCAGAGCGCAGATAGCTCACCAGTTCGCGCTTGAGAGCGCCTCGCCCCTGGATGTAGAGCGCCTGGTAGATTGCTTCGTGAGAAATGCGCATGGACTGATCTTCGGGGAAGTCCACTTGCAGCCGGTTGGCAATCTGCTCCGGCGACCAGCCATTGACCCATTTGCGGTCGCCGCGATGTGGTTTATTGCGACCAATGAAAGGGGCTTGCTGAGGCCCCGCAACCTCGCGCCCTTGAGCATCATGAATCTTGCCCTCCAGGCGGTCTTGGACATATTGGCGCAGGCGTGGATTCTTCACCAGCTTGGCCGGCTTGGGCCTGCGGGCTGCAAGCTCTGACTTCCACTGCGCGACCGACGCCCGGTACTCGAGCACGCCGCCACGAGTTGCAGCGTTGCGTGTCAACTCGCGCGAAACAGTTGAGGGGCTTCGTCCAATGCGGCGAGCGATCTCGCGCACACCGACGTCCTGAGCTCGCAGAACCCCAATCTCCTCTCGCTCTGCGAACGAGAGATACCTTCCAGAGACCGGCTTCGACATAAACAATGGCATTCCACCACGATGCCTGAACCAGCGAGTACCCACTGGCTGCGAAACGCCAACAGCCTCGGCTGCCTTCTCACTTGTGATTCCGGTTGCGATCTGCCTCCAGAACTGGTGTTCCGTCTCGCGCCGATGCGACGGTGCACCCGGCGAGCGCATCGGACCTCGTCCCGTCAACTTCTGCATCCACCCCGCTGGTCGTCCCATAAACACCTCCTTGATTGAAGGTGTTGCGACGGCCGGTTGAATCCGCCCACTACCAGATGCCTGCGTATCGCAAGCAACTCAGCGCCCAAGGCTGACGCAAAGCATGTCGAGAAAGGCAATTGCCTGGACAACGCCGCCATGGAGAGCTTCTTCGGCACGCTCAAGTCCGAGTTCTTCTACCTCAACAAATTCGCTGACATCGAAGACATGAAGAGGGGCCTACGCCGCTACATTCACTACTACAACCATCAACGCATTAAGCTAAAACTCAATGGCTTGAGCCCGGTCCAGTACCGAATTCAGGCATTGGCCTGCTAGCTTCCAGCCGTCCAACTTCTGGGGTCAGTTTAAGACCGGGGCGGTTCAGCGTGGATGATCGAACTTCCCTCGTGTAAATGAGAGATCGCCGCCTTGTACAGGCAGAGCGGTGGTAAATGTTGGTCTTGAAGGTGCAGTCGAACTACTCTGTGCTGATGTCAAAAATGGACTCGGGGCTCTGCTGCCGGACCGCGTTACTCATAAGGATGTCCAGGCTGCCGCACTCACGCACGGCGTCCGCGACCAGCTACTGGCCGGGTTAGCGATCTAAATCTCGTCATCGGCAACCTTCCCGACTCGGGGTAGGTTCAGTAGGTTGGCGATGGCTTCAGCGAACTGGCGATAAGGGACTGGGTCTTCGACAGCCTCATGCCAATTCCTTCCAGCGGCTCCCTTCTCCAGCGCCTGAAGGATCACCTTCGCGACGTCACGGGCATGCATGGCTGCCCACCGGTTCGATCCGTCGCCCGGATATCTTCAGCGCACCTCGGCCGGTCCCCTTGATCGTTCGTCGATCTGGTCGCGCGGCCCTTATGGCTAGGCAGCCCCATGTTCAGCATTTGCGCTCAGCAATCAGCCGCATCAGATGAGCCCGGTCCCCTTGCAGGATGCGTTCGAAGGAAATCGACGGTCTGCGCGCGGCGCGCTCAAGCGCCGCGGCGGAATCGAGCGAGTCGAGCAGTCCATCCAGCTGCTTGGATCCGACGCGGTTGCCGAGCCACTCTGCCACCTCGTTGTCAAAGAAGGGCATGCTCATCCTTGATGGACGATGCACTGCCAGTGCCCTAAGTTTCGTAGTGTTGATGATGTCCGCAACATCGCCATCCAAGCTCAGCAATTCCGCCACATAGAAGTCGAGCCCCAGAGGATCCGCCGACGTCACAGCCGTGAGCCCGTCGAGAAGTCGCGGAATGAGCATGTCCCACGCGCAATTTCGAAGGAGCGCCAGCGGCCGAGGATGGTTCTGGAGGGAGTTGAGTTTGTTAGCGAGGCGCGATCCCTTGCTGCGCAGCAGGATACCCGTCGTTGCCAGACGCGGGGGTCGTGGCTGCTGCCTCGCAACGTTCCGGGTAGTCTTAGAGCAATGCACGCCACATGGCTCAATTCGCACGCAACTCGGCAACCGCAACTTCCGCGCTCAGAAACACCATGCTTGCAATGATGGCGAGCGCTGCACACGACACAGCGGTGGGTTGATCAGAGAGCAATCCAATGTGGAAGCTACGAATTCGTGCCGGCTGGAATCGAGCTCTCGGGAATGTGTACAGAAGCCACTCCAGCGGAAACTCGCGACTAATTGCGGCACTGAAGCTCTCGTGCCACTTAGCGCTGTCTGGATCTTGGCCCCGCGCTCGGAGAGCGTTCAGAAGTGCATTCCTGCAACGACCTCCGTCAAGGTCGAGGCCACCTTCCTCGATTTCTTGAGTTGCATGCCAAGCACGATGGCAACCTCGGTCCGCCGCACACCTTCAACGTTGATTGAATGGCGGCTTTGCGGAGCCGAATCGAAGCAACCCTAGGATCACACCGGGTCGGGACTTCCAGTTCAAGCAAGGAAGAAGCGGTCCCTCACGCGGTGAGGGTAATGCCCCCAGGATGCTTCGACCGCAGTACCTCGTAGAGCCGCCGTTCGAACAAGCGCCCGGCGCCCGCACCCAGCGACTGCTTGGTGTCGGACAGCGTGAGTTCGGCGGGTGGGGATGACTGACCGCAGCCGCTGCAGTGCCGAAGTCCAGCCAACTGCCGGCCACTCACAGACAATAGCTGCGGTGTTATCGTCCTGCCTGCGTAACCCGTTGGTTGCGGCTTTAGCACAGTGACAGGAGATTGCATGAACAAGTCCTACGCTCGCCTCATGAGCGACATCGAGAAGCTGCAAAAGAAGGCTGCAGACATTCAAACCAACGTAATCGACCGGATACGCCGCGATATTGCTCAGCATGGCCTGACCGTTGAGCAGTTGTTTGGTGGGGCGCCGAACAAGACGACCTCCAGGCGTGTGTCCACGAAATCGATCAGCAAGAAGGTTGCCAAGTTCGCCGATGAGTTGGGCAATACATGGAGCGGTATGGGCAAGCGACCAGGTTGGCTGAAAAGTGCATTGGATGCGGGCAAGCAGATTGATGACTTCCTGGTGACCAGCGCGAACAAGGCAGTGGCCTCTGTGTCCAAGGCCGTGAGCGCAAAGCCTGCCAAGAAGAAGACTGCGGCAAAGAAGGTCACCAAGCCGCTCGTGAAAACGACCAGCAAAGCCGCACCGAAGCCAGCGGCAAAGAAAACCGCAAAAAGTGTCGCGACTAAAGCTACGTCTGGGAGCAAAGTCAACACGCCAAAGAAGCGCTCGGCTAAGTCGGGCACTGCTGCGACGAAGACTGCCGCAGCCAACGCCACGCTGGCAACGTAAATCGTCTCGTCAAGAAATTCAGCCCACCGATCGAAACGAAGTGGACTGAACTCTTCTTCTCAAAGTCTGGTGGCGAACACCCTGACGCCTCGACTCGCAGCAGTGCTCATCAATGCAGTGCTCTGCGGTCACGAGGTCATTCGCGATAAGGTTTTGTAGCGCCATGTGCACCTGCACTTGCAACTGATGTCTGCGTCCTTATCAGTTCTGGTGAAGTTGCCGGCAAGGTGCGACAGCGGCGCCTCTTAGGAGCCGGCCCAGATGAACATCTCTCGAACCACTGTCCATGCCGCAATTGCTGCGCTGATTGTTGCGTTCACAGCGCACGCCGAAACTGTCACCGGTAAGGTGATCGGCGTGGCCGATGGCGACACGGTGACCGTGTTGACCGAAGGGCCTCGCCAGGTGAAAGTCCGTATTGCCGGTATCGATGCTCCCGAGAAAGGCCAGGCGTTCGGCCAAGCCGCCAAGAAGGTAATGTCCGACTGCGCGTTCGGCCAAGTGGCCAGCGTCGACTGGAAGAAGCTCGACCGGTACGGCCGAGCCATCGGCAAGCTCACGGTCGACAGCATCGATTGCGGTCTGCGGCAGATCGAGCTGGGACTGGCTTGGCACTACAAAGCCTACGAGCGCGAGCAGACTCCGGCTGACCGCTCAGCCTACGCCGAAGCCGAGAACGCGGCGAGATTGGCGAGCACGGGCTTATGGATCGATGCCCGACCAACGCCGCCATGGGAGTTCCGGCGCATCGCTGAGAAATAGGGAGCCCGCGGTTTGAAAGTCGGCGACCAGGCGTGGCACCTGGGCAGGACATTGCTGCGGACCGAGAGGCACAGTTGTGAGAGTTTTCGTCTGCTTGCTACCGCGGTGGCGGCGGCTCTCCATCCTCTGCATTGACATCGCGCGCCGACGAACGAAACTCATGGCATGAGCAGGATCCAGCGCATCTATCTCGTCCGCGGTTGGAAGCCCGAGCTTCCTTACGTTGAGGTGGTGCGCGAAGGCGCTCGGGTCACGCTGAATGTGGCGCCACCTGACTGGCCTTTTCCTCGGTTCAAGACATTCTCCGTAGAGGAGTTGATCTACGCTGGCGGCCCTGCAGAACCTGGGCCACTGTCGAAATCCAGAGAACCATCCTGAATCGACTTCGTAGGCGTCCTTGTTCCCAGCGCTCGCATCGCAGTCGGAACATCGTCAAACACCATGGCTGCACAAATCGCAATCGACATGGCCGACGTCCGCGGGCCTTGATCGTAGAAGGCCCCTGTTACGAAATTGAAAATAGAACCGCTTTTGAGCCTGGACATCGGCATTGCCTCGGATATCCAATCCAGCGAGAAGCAGTCCTCGGCCAACCTCGACAGCGCGTAGGCCCCCCGAGGGGCACTTGGATTCAGGCCAATCCGTTCCGCTTGGGTGCTGATGGCACGAGAGCACTGACGGCGATCAAGTGCTATTTGCTTTTCCATGATTCGTGCGGCGATGCCCAGCGCAAGTCTTATCCGCCAGTTTTCTGTCGAAGCAATTGCAAGTTCCGTCGGAACTGGGTGGCTTTGCGTGAGGACGTTTGCCGGCTGTTCAAGGCATAGGGTGCTCTCTTCGTATCGGAGTAGATGACAGCCATGCTCGGCGCAAGACAACTGCCCCGGCGTCTGGTGGGATCGCCTCCAGTAGGAAAAGAACAGGCGCTGCAAGTCTGCCTCAACGCACTCGGGACAGAGTCTCAAACCTGCGCCAATTGTGGATGACGCGAAGATCTTCATCTGATTCGTCGAGTCAGACAGGTTCTCGATAAATGGTGCAAGAAGCGGCCATAGAGTGTGTCGGTCGAGAACATTTCTAGGCGACGTCTCCAAGGCAGAGGCGACGTTCTCCAGGAAGCAATGATGTTTAGGCTCTCCTTTGAGGCCGAGCCTTTTCATCAACTTGCGATGGATGTCTGCAACCGTTGAGCAGTCGTTGTAAAGCGCGATGCGTCCTCGGTACCCTTTGAGGAACTCATCTTCCTGGATAGGCCATTCCTTCATTGCATCGTCTTTATGTGAACTGCAGCCGGCGTTGACGGTCGTACTTCGCGACCACAGGGGGGAGCAGCGCCTCGAGGCGGCTGCGGTCGTACCATTCCAAGCGACGGACGGCCGGTAGGCAGGACGCCAGAACATCCTGTCGAGTGGCTCCTGGATGTGCATCCAAGAACTCAACAATTTCGCGGCTCGCCACATCTACTTTGGACACGGCTACGCTGGATTTCCAGTGATCACGCAGTAGGCTGTCTCTTTTGAGCCAGCGGGCTACCTCTTGCGATGACATGCCCGTGCCGACCGCGGCATCGGAGAGGGAGCCGCCCGATGACATCGCTTCATACAGCTCCGCTGGAGCGGCGGCACGATGAGCCGTCTTGAGTTCTGAGAAGAGGCTCCGTTCTGGCAATTCCCGAATCGCTTGCGCGTACTCAGCAGCCAATGCGCGGGTGATCGCCAGAGCAGAGATGTGGCCCTCGATGCGTGGACTGACAGGGCGGGTCAGACACTGCAGAAATGAGGTAGCTCCGACGAGGACGCACCACCTCAAGGGATGCGAATAGTCTTTGAACAAGAGCGTCTTTCGTACCCAGGAGGTGTCAGCGAAGCGCCCAAAGTGCTGTGACGGCAGCGAGCAGGCCTCCCACCAGACCTCCTGCGCAAAAGCGGTGAGTTCCGCCTTAGACGTATTGACTTCGGAGCTGACCACTCCAAGCCGCGTGAGCCGACGACGAACCATGGACCCCAACGCCTCATGCTCAAGGTGTGGCTGCTGAGCGATCCAGGCCGAACAGAAGGCAATGTGTGAGAGCAGTTCCAGTCCTCTCGCACTGGCAGCCACCGTGACGCTGAGCCGTGATGCATCCTGGGCCGTGAGCCAACCGCGAGGTCGCTGGCGCGGAGGAACGCCGCAAAGAGGCGAGCAATGGCGCGCGCACACCCATACCCCGAGCGCCTGATGTGTCGTGTGCCAGATCGCGAAACCAAAGCGGTCGCGGTCCTCCTTCAGGCATTCGGGGCATAGCCGCAACTCGTGTGTGATGGACCACCCTTCTCTGGACAACTGCAGCTTTGCCATGCTGACGGCGTCGTGGTCGCTGCTCCGGACCATCCGCAAGAGGTTGGCGCGTTCCGATGAGTGCATGAATGGGATCGCAGTGCACAAGACGGTCCGCTCCCTCAGACATTCCATTGACGCCTTGATGCGCCCGTTAGAGGCGATCTCCAACTGCCCCAGACCATATGGAAGCTCAAACTTTGATCGACCCATGCGTGTGCCCAACAGCGCCAGGGAGCTCGCGTCATGACTGTGGAAGCCGTTCTGGGCGTGATATCGCGAACAGACACCGTAAATGGTCTCGCCCGGCTTGGGGTCGGGAAACCTGGGCGGGGACGTACGCGATGCCATGGGAGTTGGTTTCAGAGAGCGGCTTCTTAATATGCTGCTGCGCAACTATACGGGGTTTTATATTCATGTCTATCCGGCCATGAATTGGGTTTACACGTTTAGACGTGTGGGTTTGTTTGGGTGGCTCTATAAATACATCTTTAAACGTGAAATTTCATAAAAAGTGAATGATTGATTGGCAAAAAATACCTTTTCAATCAATAGCTTAGAACTCAAAAAAATATGAAATTTGGTATTGAACATGGGCATAGAGTGCGCATTTGTATCTGACGCATTGCCTCAATGTTGGAATGGGATCCGTTCTTGGCGAACATCCCATGGCTGGGCATGCTCGGAGAATGAAATTGCGCGTGCGAAGTACCTTAAAGACGTTCAATGATCCAAGCCGATTTGAACGACTGAAACAACGTCAAGGAACCGTTCGCTGGGGATCGGAGTACCAGCCCGCACTTCAGATGGGCGAGGGATCCCGAAACTACGGAAATCAGAACCAACTCGCAAATCCACGGCTCATGCGCAAGCTTCAAGCGATGTCCGATCAGGAGCTGTGGAGCTTTGCGCTGGCCCTCTACAACCCCGAAGTCATCGAAGTCCACGATCAACACATCATGTATCCGGTCGCGAAGCAGCATCCGCTGGCCTACCACCCTGTTTGGAAGGGCCTGGACTG
The DNA here is from genome assembly GCF_014204525.1 of Roseateles oligotrophus. Lineage (GTDB taxonomy): Bacteria > Pseudomonadota > Gammaproteobacteria > Burkholderiales > Burkholderiaceae_C > Paucibacter_A > Paucibacter_A oligotrophus_A. The sequence continues at coordinate 204,212 of NZ_JACHLP010000003.1, read as the reverse complement.
GCCATCAACGACTGGAACCTTTGCCATTGCCGAGGCCTTGGGCCTTCAGAAATGGCATCCGAAGTGGTGGGTCGATTCCACGGGGCCTGCAGATCAAGATGGGAATGTGCAGACCGTCCGTGCCGCGCGCGCGGGGGCTTGGATCGGGGACGGGCTCATCTATCTGAGAGTTGATCCCGACGTCTACACGATCAGTTGGGACATCAAGGCACGCGGGGGACAGCACGGGACTCCTGGTGGATCAGCACGCAGTCAACGCAGCGCGCGGGAGATCGAGAAGGCACAAGCCCGAGACTTGGTCTACATGCGGTACATGGATGAGCTCGAGGTTCCGATCGTCCGAGCCCAAGGTGATGACATCGGCGACAAACTGGGCTGGAACCTTGTGCGTCTGTGCAGAACCGCGGCGCTGCATGTCAACCTGCCGGATTCCATGGTTGCAGAGTTGGTGCACCGCTACAAGGAAGCGGTGAACACCGGCCACACACCACTCAGCATCGCCCTCAAGTACGGTTCCGGCGAGAAGCACATCCTGGCGTGCAAGACCCTGCTCGACCATGCGGTCTGGCAACGCATCGTCCGGGTCGATCTTCACATCCCCGTACTTTTCGACCACGCCCTCCAGCCCGAATGCAGCGACGTTCTGGAGGAGTTCAGCCATTGGTTCGGGCGATAGCATGACGCTTGCTACACAGCTGATCGCGCCGAGTGGCTTCGGGGAACTTCGGAAAGGGGTGATCTATTACCAGATCTACACCGACCAGGAGGCTGGGCGAGTGGTGCTCACCAGCTTCGAGGATGCGGACAGGAAGGCGCGGGAAGGGCGGTTGCACTATGTCGCGCTCGAGTCCTTCACGAAGGGTCTTCGCGCGGGGCGCCTCAAGGAGGTTGATGCTGCCAATCGGAAGAAGGTGCCTCCTTGGCTGAGCGACTACTCAGGGATTCACTTCGATACCGCGGATCGCTTTACCAAGCCGCGTCCCGATATCGATGGCAAAACCATAGAGACGCCTCAGGATCGGGTAGAGCGGCGCGCCGCCGTCATATCTGCCGCAGCGATGGACTACGAGCTGATCTTCGGCGACGTGGACCCCATCTCGGCCATGAACCGGTATGCGAATCAATGCGACAAAAACAGGCAGAGGTTCCGGACCTGGTTGATCGTGTACTTGGCCTTCGGGAAGAAGAAATGGGCGTTGCTGCCTGCACCCAATGGTCGGGGCACGTACAGCCGCGACGATAGACCTCCCAATCCCGAGACCGGTTTTGCTGTTCGGCTTGGCCGGTCGTCGTCTCACGGACGGGAGCACGGATTTGACGTGACCCCTGAAGTGAGAAATACCATCGTCAAGTCTTTCGAAAGCAATGCAGAGATCGGCATGACCCTGCGCGCTGTCTATCGTAGAGCATTGATCTCACATTTCGGATGTTTGACCAGGGTGGTTCAACGCGCGCCCAAGAGAAGGGGGAGACGGGAGAGCTACCACCCACAGGGAAAGCCATTTCCGTCGTACGGTCAATACGACTACCAGCTCTTCAAAGTGCTTGGCGAAGAGCAGGTCTACAAGTATTTGCTCACAGAGCAGGAGTTCCGTCAGAAGTACCAACCGCATCAGGGATCATTCTCGCAAGCAGTTCAGGACTTGGCCGAGCGCGTCAGCTACGACGCCAGCTACAGCATTGCGCATCCGCGCAGCACGTTGGAGGGCTATGTGCTGCAGAAGCAGTGCATTGTTCAAATCATCTGCCACCTCAGCGCAGAGGTGCTGGGTGTCTCGTACACCCATGGGGTCGAGGCTGACAGAGCGTACAAGCAAGCGCTCTTCTGCATGGGAATACCGAAGTCGCTATACGCCCGCATCCTGGGTCTCAAGATCTCGGATGACGACTGGCCCGTACGAATTTCGCCTTTGGCCTTGAAGCACGACGGCGGTGCTGGCAGCGCGGCGTCCATCAAGAACCTTCACAAAAGCCTGCATTCGCCGGTCTCCCACGAGATGCCGCCGGCTTACACCCCGCGCGGAAACGCCCAGTCGGAATCAACTCATGATCGAGAGAAAAAGATGAGCGGTGCGCCGACCTACATCATCTCCAATCAATCTCCACTGCAAATGGCCCGTGAGCACTTCTTGAAGCTCATTGCAGGAAACAAGTCGAGGGACATCCGCGATCGGGCGACGCCGAATGAACTGTCCCGTGGAATCTTCACCTCCCACGATTTGTACGCTGATCTCAAGGAGCGCGGTCGGTTGGCGGGGCAAATCTTGGAGGTTGAAGAACTCGTCACGATGTACCTGCAGAAGGTCGAGTTCAAGGTCTACAAGAAGGCATTGCGATTCCGCGGCGCGCGCTATCAGCCTTTCGACCCCGACCAGCGGGCCGATTTCGGACGCCTGCTGATGAAGAACGAAGGCAAGAGGTTGGTCGGCTATGGGCTTGATATCAGCACCCGCGTAATGTGGATTCTGCTCGGCGGAAAGATGTACGAGGTCGAATGGGTCGACAGGGTTCGCGGCAGTGCGCTTGAGAACTCGATGACGATGTCCGAGCACGAGGCCTATGAGTCGATGTACGCGTCGGCGTTGACTGAAATCGTGAGTACCAGGGACGCAGAAGTGAATAACGCGGAGATTGAGTTGCTGAACCAGACTGGACAGAGAAGCAAGAAGGAAATTCGCAAGGGCACGCCAAAGGCCAAGAAGGGTGCGGCGAAGCAAGAGACCAGCGACGCGAAGCTTTGAGGACTGGAATGCCGAAACAATCGAACTCTGCTTGGATGCAGTACCTACTTCCTGATATCTCGGATGAGGCGCTTGTTGAAAGGATGCGCATTCCCCTTCCGATACTGCCATCGATCGAGCAACTCGACCTCGAAGATGCAACCAGGACGCTGAGAAAACACCTGGACAGCGTTTACGAACCAACCGATCAAGATGTTCAGGTGGTGCGCCGGGTGCTGGGCGAAGCCAGATCGCACGTCAGAAGTTACTACGAAGATGAGCGGGCCTTTGTGGGCACGATCAACTCCGTGGACTACCTGGATAGCTTGCCTGAGCCATCCACCACGATCATTACGTCTGAGGCCGGTGTCGGAAAGACGTCGCTCAGTGGGGCTATCCAGCGCGTTCTTGGACCAACAGCGAGCCAGACTGCTACGCCCGACTGTGGGCCGCTCCCGATCATCGGGGGTGTTTTCTTTAAGGCACACACTGCGAAGACCTCCATCGACATGCTCAACTTGATTCACGGCCAACTTGGTGGCGGCTTTGACTTCAAAAGGGCAGATGTCAGGACGAAGCAAACGTTGAGGAGGAAGCTCTATCGTGAGGGTTGCTTCTTCTTGGTGATGGACGAGATCCAAAGCATCACGCAAGGCAAGGGCTCCGGTGCCCATGCCGTTCAGATGCTTCACATGATGCGGGAACTGAAGGTGCCAAGTTTCGCGATCGGAAACTACAACTTTGGCCATCGCCTCATGGCTCAACATGATCAGGACATGCAACGCTTCACGCATCGGCCAGTCATCATGTTTCCGGAACATTCCGAGCATAAGGACTTCATTGCGTATCTGAAGGCGCTCCGGAACTCCTGCGGTGAATTGCTGTCGTTTGATCCCGAGACGGAGGCGCGCGCTATTCATTGGATGTCTAACGGTGTCAAACGGATCATCGTCTCGCTCATCGAGTTGACGTACTCCATAGAGCGGGAATCGAAGAGAGGCCGTGACGTGAAAATCGGGGTGGAGGAAATGAGAAGTGCGTACATGTCTACGCAGTTCTCAGCCTTTCGCACGCGGGTCGAACTGGTCCGGAGTCACCTCGAAGAAGGGAAGAAGATCCGGGAGGACCTCCGCTGTCCATTTGATCTGACGGACAAGCAAGCACAGCAGCAGTTGCGACTTGCGGCAGATGCGCGCAAGGCCAGATTGAACTTGGCAAACTTGATGGACTCCATCACTCCCGATGATCGTGCTGGCCAACAAGCCGACCAGTCCCCGTCCGACTCGACATCACTTGTGCAATCTGATGCTGTTCGACGCCCTCGATCGGTAGCAGCGCAAGGCCGAGAAAGTCCGAAGCGGGGAGCTGTGCCTAAGCCCAAGGCCAGCAAACCATCCCTTACTCAAGAGGACGTCAATCGGGACTGGGGTGACGGATGATCGGCCGCACTTCAATGAGCCGTGCAGACTTGCATCGTGGCTACTGCTGCTTGGCTCCCTCAACCAGGCGCCGGCCGAGCCCGACGGCGTAGGGCGCTGCCCGGGCAGCAATCATCGGATCGGCAGAAGGCTCCACGCCCTTGGGCAGGACCATGGGGTTGTAGGTGATCGTCAGGCAGGCACCGCCGCCGCCCGCGAAGACCGATCATTCATAGCCGCCCACCCCAACTGTCGGCTCCACCTCCGACACCAGCCCTTCCGCCGCAGCACATCAGCGGCCCGATCGAACGACTGCTATCCGCCCCGGCGGTCTCGCGCCGTCGACCTAAAACGGTCCAACGTAGGCGATACCATGTCGGCGAAGGGGCGTTGAGCGGCCATGGGCTTGTGCCTTTGCCTGCCCGAAGTTGGAGCCTGGTGCATTCGCCCGTCTGCGGCGATCGGTTGAAATGGATCGATTTCGATACGAATGATCAGTAGACGATCCACTAATTGTGAATATGGATTGTTTTCGATCCATTTTGTTGTTTGGGTGGCTGCGTCACGGTAATCTGCGGACATTGAAACAGCGTCGCTCTCAACCGAAATGAGTCACTTCCAACCGCCGGTCAACGCAACTTCGTTGTCGCTCCAGCAAATCGCCCAGAACGTTAAGGCCACACTTCGAGTCGCCGGCCCTGATCAGGACGGAACGCCGAGCAAGATGCGCCCGATCGACATTGCACGCACCACGCAGATGTCGCGGACCACGATTCGCCCGCTGCTCGAAACAAAGAAGGCGGGCCCCGATCGGCGCGCTCCCAATCTGGAGACGGTCCAAAAGATGGCTGACGCGATTGGAATTCCGGTTGCCTTCCTCCTGATGACCCCGAGTGACTGGCGCGCTCTCGTTGCGGCGGTCACGGCCTACTCTGCCAATTACGCGGCTGCGCGTCAGATCGTGGGCGACAGCATGGGCGAAGTCTCCATGGCAGTCCGGGTGCTGGAGAAGAACCAGGTTCATCCGGACATTCCCCCGAGGGGCCAGCAACCCTCGCCCGAGCAACGCAAGACCATGGACGAACAAAACGAAGTTCGCCGACGAACGACGCTGTCGCTGGGCGCCTTGTCGCTTATGGCAGCAGGCGGTTCAAGCGAGAAGGTCGCCCAAATGCTGGCTCTGGCCGCCTCGCTGGGCTCCGCGCTCACCAATCAACACGCCGCAGCCGTTGCTGCAGCGAAGAACTCCAACCACGCTTGAAACGGACCTACCCCATGGCATCGCTCATTGCCGACATCGATCTGGCCGACCTGATCGACAACGCCGAATTCGAAGACATCGCAGCCTTGATCGATTACGTCACCGATCAGGGCAAGGGTCGGGTATCGCTGGCTGCCGACACACTCAGCACCCTGGTCGCGTCCAAGGAGGTAGGCTACGTCTCCCCCCAGAGCCGAGCTCTGCTCGTGGAGGTGCTCAAGCGCTACGGTGGCCACACCGTCATGAACTTCTTCCGAGGCGGCGAGGGCGTCCCGTACCGAGAGATTGTTCGCGACGTGGCCAGCCATATGGACGTGAAGACGAACAAGGACGAATCCTGTGAGTCGATGGAGGCGACCATCATCATGGTCGTGCTCAAGAAGGCGTTCGAAGACATGACCGAAGAACAGCGCGACGAGATGTTCAAGGAGTTTGGTGGCGTCTACAAGCCTGGCGCTGGCCCAGCAGCTTTTGCGGTCTTGCAGGGGTTGATCAAGGCCTCCGGCTTTGGCTCCTTCAGGGTGACGCTGATTGTGGTCAATGCGCTGTCCAAGGCGATCCTTGGCCGAGGACTTACGTTCGCAGGAAATGCAGCCCTGATGCGTGCTCTGGGCGCGTTTGCTGGTCCGATCGGATGGGCTCTGACGGCAGTGTGGACCGTCTTCGACCTGGGCAGCCCGGCTTACCGAGTCACCGTCCCTTGTGTCCTGCACATCGCCTACATGCGCCAGAAGGCAGCGCTCCGCAGTTGCCCCAATTGCGCCACGCCGGCGTCGCCAAGCGCGAACTTCTGCGGCAAGTGCGGCACGCCGATCACGGCCTTGCTGCTGCTAGAGGATGGAATCTCTGGCACCGAGGCCGCTGATTCCATCTGATCTATCACCACCTATCCACCAAGAAGGAGCAGCCCATGATCGTCATCGTTTCCACCCCCTGCGTCTGCTGGTCTCCTACGCCCTGACCTTTGCTGCCGGCGCAGTGGTCGCCAAGACCTGGCGCAAGTCCAGTCGCTCCACCATCAAACCGGCGCCCATCAAGCCGGCTGGCCCGGCCGATACCAGCGCCCCTGCCTAAATTCAGCGCGTTTGCATCGCGACCAGCAGGCCCGACCCATTCCCCACATGGAGCACTCAGTGATCGTCAATCCGTTCGAAGAAGAGATCGAAGCGCTGGAAACCCAGCTGCGTGAAGCCAACAGCAAACTGCCTCACTGGCAGACGATGCTGGCCAACTTCCAGACATTTGACTTCGAATCTGCAAATGCCAAGTTGCACCAGTGCGAACGCGACCTCGCAGCGGCCACTGCAGCCTTGCAGGGAGCGCATGAGGCAGAGAGCGGCTTGGAGTCCGAGATCGAGCTCACCGAGCCCAAGCTTCGCATTGGCTTCAACCCACGCACCTGGTTCGCGCCTGAGAGAACCATTGCCCGACGCCACGTCGAGCAGTTACAGAAAAGCCTGAGTGCTCAGAAGCAATCCGTAGAGGATCTCAAGTCCAGGAAGTTGACTGCGGAACGCGCTTTGCGGGAGGCCAAGAGTGAAATCGACCGCGTCAGGAAGTTCGATCCGCTACTTGCCCAAGCGGCCATCGATGCCTTGCAGAAGGTGGTGGACCGCACCCGTCCGAGGCTGGACGCCATCCGAGCGCGTAACGAGGACCTGGTAGCGGCGATCGCCGGCCCTGTGCGCCAGCTCAATGAGCTGCAGCTCGAACTGAATCGCGTGCAAGACACGATCCGGCGCTGCAAAGCCTTCAAGGTAGCCCTTGAGAACTCCTTCAGCCGCAGCGACAAATGGCGTACTCACGAAGAATGCGAGCAGGCGTTTAATGATCGTGACCCCAACGCCGTCCTGGGGCGGTCGCAGTTCAAGCAGACAAAACTGGAGGAGCTAGTCGGCAAGGTTGAAAAGCAGGTGAAGGGCCTCATCAAGACCACCACCACCATCGAGCATTTCGTCATCGACGGCAACAACCTTTGCTACGACCATGGAACCTTGTTCGGGACGGCTGCCTTGGACGTCTTGGTCCCGGCCATCTCCCAGAGGTACCGCGTGACGCTCATGTTTGACAGCTCGATCCGCTACCGCTTGTCGACGAACCAGAAGGCGCTCGCCGCTCGCTACGAGCGGTATGCGAGAGTCCACATTTGCCGCAACAAGAGGGAGGCCGACGAGATCATCTTGTTGCACGCGGAAGCCCCCCGCAGCGCAGTGATCAGCAACGACCAGTATCGCGAATGGGCGAGCTCCCGTGCAGTGGTCGAAGAACGTGTGCTGTCATATGAGCTGGTCGGAGACAAGCTTTACGTGCCCGCGCTGAAGCTCAGCCTCGATGTGGACCGTTCCCAAGACGTCCGGGGTTGACAGATTGGGTTGCAGGTCGCTCAGCAACTACGTGCTGCAGGCAGCGGCCAGTTTGCACCGCACTCAGCCAGAATTGGGCCTTTGCTCCTGGAACAATGCCCTTACGAGCCGGGAGCCGACGCTGTCATTCCGGTAGGTTGTCGAGAGCGAGTAGCGGCTTGCAAGTCGCAACCCTACCGGGTCATCGAACCTGCGAACAACGCGCGCGGCATGAGTCGAGCACTTCGCCGCCGTCGCGGCAGATCTGTCAGTCTGCGCATTGAGGTCCGATATCGGCTTCAGGCCCGGGAGCGTAGGGCTATCGGTGTCCCGATTTGGTGAGCGTTTTGAACGCCATGCGCCTTGTCAATGGCGTGCGCCGCTCCACACTGTCCGTGTATTTCATCGCGGCCAGGGCGTATCCGCTGAGCCTCAGTCCTGCGCAAGAGACTTGGTTCGACGAGTGGGTCGAGGAGGTCAGGCAGAGCATTCGTGACGGTGAAACCACCTACCTCCGGGATCCGGCATATAACCGGGTGCTCTCACTGCTCTTTCCGTAGATGGCTGCGGGCTTGGCAAAGCCATTCGGCAAGCTCGGCAGCGTCAACGTCACAAAATGGGATCCTCAGAAACAGATGTTCGTTGACCCTTCAGTCCCAGAAAGACGGCGGGCACGGTTCGTAGCCGAGCAACCGCAGTCCGACAGAGCCGACGGGCCGCTGCTCGATACGAAGCCAGGGAACTGGGGGTTGACTGGCAGGGATCTCGAACAATGGAAACGACTGAATCCAGAATCGGCGCGTGCTTGGTGCAACATCCCGCCAGACGACCCTCGCTGACTGCCGAGGCAAGAAGCAAGTGAATTGCTCGCTTCGTGTGGATGGATATGCCACACCGCCTGTCGACATCGAGGGCGTGCGTTATAGCTTGGCGCCTGCGGTGGCAGCGGGAGCATCATTCAGCGACTGCATGAAGATGCGTCCGGCATCGAGGTCGACCAGTTGCGCGTAGCCGTTGCCGAGACTCTTGGCTCCGTTAGTCTGCAGGACGCCGTATTTCACTTGGAAGGCCTTGCTGCAGGAACTTTGCAGGCTGATGCCATCACCCTGGTTCACGCGTTTGAACGGCAGGGCGTTGTCGGCGCAGGCTCCTTGATAGAGTTCGAAGCCGTTCTTGGCCTTGCTGCCGTCACTCGTGCGCTGGCCATTGATCAGGATGTCAAAGTAGTCTTCTATCGCCGCGGCGCCAGCGTATTTGGAGCTCATGTCGCCGATGGTCTTTTCGTAGGCATACGTGGACGTGGTGTCGTCACGCCAGACCGCCCAGACCTTGCCATCGTTAAACAGAATCTTGACAAAGTCGTAGTTGGTTTTCTGGTCCGGATAGAACTCGAAGCGCACACCGGCGCGGACGGGCTTGCCGGTGGTTCTATTCTGCAGCGTGTACTCGGTTTGCTTTAATGCTATGACGCGGCCGCGGCTGTCCTTTGTTCCTGCTGGGAAACGTTCCTTGATGGCTGCAACTGCTTGTGCCTCGGTCATGCCTAGTTTGACGCCCAGGATGTCGAAGTTCTGGATGGATCCGTTGGTGTCGACCGCCTTGCTGGTACCCGCGTGGGCGGGGCTTAAAGCGGTGCAGGCGGCTGCGAGCGCAGCGATACAAGTCATGGATTGAAGGGGGCTGGTGAATTGCATGTTGGCTGTTTTGGTGTTGTCGTGAATGGAGGCGCCTGCGACGCAGCCGTAATCGCAACGCGCGCGGCATGTGCTGGCATCGGCAAAACTTGAGGTGATTGCGGCGGTATTTAGGATTCGGCAGGTCAGGGCTTAGTCGAAGCCGCTCTCACATCCTTTGCAGAGCCATTGAGGCCTGGGTCGTGGTCGCGGCGCGCCGATTCGGCAGCCCGATTGATGCCCGGGTCAGACGGGCTAGGTACTGCGCGTGGAACGGCAGGCTGCTGTGTCGCGGCCGTGACCGCCGGCTTCGCGGCGTCCTTGGCCGGTAGTGCGGCAGAGACACGTTGCGCGACTGAACAGAGCAGAGCCGCCGCGACGAAGACGGCGGGGTGTGGTTTCGACGTCATTCTTGACCTCCCAGGTAGTTCATGTAATGTGATTCGTGCTCGATGATGATCAGGTAGGACTTCTTATGAACCTTAATGATTCACAAAGAATACCAAATGTACTTCATGTAATGTGGAGACAGAGGTCGCCAAACTTGATGCTGTTCGACTATGCCCAGCACCAAGCCGCAACTCACCACCCGAGAGGTATTCGCCAGAAACCTTCGTCGAGCCCGTCGTCTCAAGGACTTGACTCAAGAGAGTCTGGCCTTGGACGCTGGCGTCCCGCGCGCCTACTTGAGTCGTGTCGAACGCGGCGGGATCAACCTATCGATCGATAGCGCGGATTCTTTGGCGCGTGCCATCGGCATTCCACTTCACGAATTGGTGGACCCGGCGAAATTTCAGGGCCTTGATTGAGCGCTGACGATGCACACGACTGAACCGCCCCGGTTTTTGAACTGGCCTCCAGAAGGTGGACGAACTCCAAGAGGTTTCATGAAGGAGTACAAAACGGAGCTCAAGCTAAAGGTCGTCAAGAGTTTTCTGGCTGGCGAGGGCGGCGCGAAGTTGCTGGCCGGGCGTTGATCGGCACCTGAGCTACCATGAACTGAGGCACTTGCGCGCGCCCGATCTGTCCGCGATCAGTTTGAAACGCTGTCCGCCATCACGTTGAAATGGCTGTCCGGGATTGCTGCAATCCGCAGGATGCGATCCCAATCGTGGCGTGCGAAGCCGTGTGGTGGGTGCCATGTCGAGCCTCCAGATGCCTGAACTGAATGAGGCTGGCGGCACCGAAGCGCAGATCGCCAGCATGTCGCGCTCAGTTGTAACCAGCAGAGCAGCGCATGCCGCTTTGAAAGAAATGGGCATGGCGCCAACAAAGGGAGCAAAGCGCGGTCGGTGAAAGACGCGCGGCAGCCAGCGTGCTACTTGGTCACACGATGTCGAAGAAGCCCAAGCCAACACCTCCCGTGCGGGCTAAGCGATGAATTACCTACTCTTTGCAGATTTGTGCCAATGCGTATCTCTGCGCCGTAGTCAAGGGCACATCTCTTGCTTCTGCGATCAACCCACCGTTTTCGCCATAGCGGATCAGCCCGACCTGACTCAGTTGCATTAATGGTGCCCCCAAGGCAAGCAAGGTGGTTGCGTTTGCCTTGACCGAAATGCGGCCGGATCCAACAGGAAGTTGGGCGGATGCACTGACAAATCGACGCTCAGTCGAGCCTTGTGCCGTCAGGGCCACATTGCCGACGTAAATGCCCGCAGACGCAACGTCAACCGCAAAGTCAAAAGTGACTGCATTGATGCATGTTGCCGTGGTCTTCCCGGGGGGGCCATGCCGAGTCTCAAATCGGACATCGCTGAGTGCCACCGCGCCGCCGCTAAGACCTGTCTTTAAACCCATTGCGGCGGAGGCACTCAGTGGCCCATACAGTCCTCGAAAGTTCTGTTGGGCTGCGAGCCGGTAGTCCCCAGCCTTGGCGAGGCTGACACGAGAAATGTAGACCCCCGATTCCGTGCTGATCCGGATGCCTGTCGGTGAACGCGCATTTTCCTGTGCTTCGTACGTGGCGACCCGCGCCCCGTTGGCATCGAAAACGTTCAGTTCGATTTTCCCCAAGCCTACAACCGGGGCGCCATAGTCAGTCGGCCTAAGCTCAATCAGAAACGGTTGGCCAGCAGCGACACTGGCGTCCAATTTCGTCATGCTCAGTTGGAACCGGGGGAGCAGTCGATAAGAAAACAGAATTTGAACAGTTCCTGTGGAGCGAAGGTTGCGCTCAAGACTCAAATGCCAGCGCCCTGGTGTCGCGTCTCGTAGCTCGGGCAACAGGATGGCATCGCCCAACTCAGGATGGCTAGAGACATCCCTGGAAATGATGCCCAACTCCTCTGGCGTCTTGCGCCATATCACGCGCTGCAAAGGATCAATCAAGCTAACCATCGAAATGCTGGCTGTGCTTCGCATCGAAGAAAAGCTCAAGATGTTCTCCCGCTTGTTGCCAGAGTCACCATTTGCCACCACCTCAAACTCCAGGGTTGCTCGGGCCTGATCTGCGGGAACGGTGCTTCTGATCACATGGGTCTTTGCCGATTCTGCAGGTGAAGTCTGCGCATAGGTCAACATACACGGCGATAGAGCAATGTGCATGCCCACCAAGGGGATAGAGGCAGCCCGCAGCCTGCGAACTAGGCTGCGGTCAATCAAAAGCTTCCATTGACGCATTTCTATTTCCCAATCAATATCATGGTGAGTCAGAGGCCCAGCTGCCTGCGCTGTTTGAAGCGGCCATCGCAAAGACTCGTAGCATCGAGTCTCCGAAAAACATCACACGACCACCAGCGTCAATCTATCGGAAGAAGCACTCGTCCGGGGCCGTTAAGGCTACTTAGGGTGAGTGCCATTTGCCCCCTTTGACAGCGGAGCGCCGGTCCAGGGAGCGGCTTCGCCGTGTTACTACGCGCGCGACTGATGGCCAGCCTTCATCGAGGGTCTGCTCTTGCGCGACGTGTTGAATCAAAGTAACAGTCCGACGAACCCCGTTCTTGCGCCGCCAGCGTCGGCAAGCCAGTATCTGACCTGAAGCGTGCAGACCCTTGATGGTGTGCACCAACAGGAGATGGTGCATACCATGAAGACAGTCACAGGGATCGCAGGAGAGGCGCCGCGACGTCAGCACGAGCGGTTGTTCAAAGCCAAGTTGGTCGAGCAATGCCTGATGCAGGGCGCATCGGTGGCGGCCATCGCGCTAGCCGGTGGCATCAAGGCCAACCTGCTGTTCAAGTGGAGGCGCGATCACCTGCGCACGAAGCAGCTGAGCGGTGCGGCATCGTCGTCGGCCGTGCTGGTTCCCGTGCACGTTGCTCAGAGCTCTGCCAGCGCCGCTCATTTGCAGCCGTTGGTCGTGCCGCAAGCATCGCCCCGATGACGGTGGTCACCCAGCGCGTGGCTCGAAGCTCCGGTGTCATCGAACTCGACATTGCCGGCGCCCAGTTGCGGCTGCGCGGCCCCATTGACGAGGCCAGCCTTTGCAGCGTGCTGTGTGCGCTGCGCCAGAGCGCATGATCGGCCCGCGCGCGGGCACCAAGGTCTGGCTGGCCGCAGGCATCACCGACATGCGCTGCGGCATCGACAGCCTGGCGGTCAAGGTGCAGACCACGCTGGCCGAGGATCCCTTTGCAGGCCACGTCTTCGCCTTCCGTGGCCGCCGGGGCGACCTGGTCAAGCTGCTATGGAGTGATGGCGACGGCATGTGCCTGCTGACCAAGCGCTTGGAGCGCGGTCGCTTCGTCTGGCCACAAGCCGACACGGGCAGTGTCGCGCTGAGTGCCGCCCAGTTGTCGATGCTGCTCGAAGGCATCGACTGGCGGCGGCCCGAACGCACGTGGCAGCCACGCGCTGCCGCGTAGATGCCATGCGGTGATGCTGCCGGTCGCCGGTTGACGGGACTTCTCCCGTTGTGAGCAGCAAGGTGTGCTGCGACAGTCAGGGTCATGACATCCGAAGACCTGCTCGCCAACAACGTCGCTCTCAGCGGCGAAGTGCGGCGGGCGCAGGAGTCCTTGAAGATCGCCCTGCTGACCATCGACAAGCTCAAGATCGAGCTGGCCTACCTGCGGCGCATGAAGTACGGCCGCTCCAGCGAACAGCTCGAACACGCCCAGCTTGAACTTGTCGGCGGCATGGTCGTGGTGCCCATCCCCGACCCGGTATCGAACGTCACCTCGATTGAAGCTGGCCGCAAGACGCGCCAGGACAAGGTACGCCCCGGCCTGCGCGAGTTCCCCGAGCACTTGCCGCGCCGCACCGTCGTGCACGCCCCGCCGTCGGGCCCTGATGGCGGCTGCGACTGCCGGGCTTGCGGGCGGGCGCTGCGCGAGATCGGTCAAGACTTCTCCGAAGTCTTGGACTACGAACCCGGCAGCTTCCACGTCGTGCGCCATGTGCGGCCCCGACTGGCCTGCACCAACTGCAAGACCATCGCGCAGGCGGCAGCGCCGAGCCGATCGGTGGAGCGCGGCATGGCCGGCGCAGGCTAGCTGGCCCATGTGCTGGTCAGCAAGTACGCAGACCATCTGCCGTTGTACCGGCGGTGCCAGAGCTGCTGCGTTGATCCGCATTGATACGGTGTGGCTCGCCCTCGTGAAGGGCTTCGGCGCCGCTCGGCCTCATCACGCCTACCTGTTCGCCAATCGCAGAGCCAATCGCATGAAGGTGCTCGTGTGCTGAAGTTCTTCTTCGGCATCACGCTCGGTCAGAGCGAGCTGCTGCTCAAGATGCAGACCGTGCGCGTGCCGAAGAAGCTGCCCGTCGTGCTCAGCCGCGACGAGGTCACGGGGCTGATCGCGGCAGCGCCGAACCTCAAGAGCCAGACAGCCCTGTCCGTCGCCTATGCCAGCGACGAGCCGCAGCGCAACGCCTCGGGGAGTGCGTGCAGGCGGTGGAGTTCAAGATCGGATCAGCGGGATCGATGCGCGCCGATGCCTTTTACGTCGTTGGCCTTGTCGCCGAGGTAGACGCGCTCGCTGCCCGGATGGAAGGCGTAGATTTTGACAACGTCATAGCGTGCCATGAACCATTCCATGCGCTCGGTCAGGCTCTTGTGGATGTCCGCGCGAAGTTGCGCCGGGTCGTTTTCGGTGGTCTGCGTCATGGCTCGGCTCGTGGGGTTAAATCGGCCCACCTTTCATGGAGAAGATGGGAAGACGCGCGTAGGCCAATGGCGGCCTACTTGAACAGGAACTTGAACAGCTTGGAAAGGAAGCCCTCGTGCTGCTGATGGCTGCCCGGGCTCGACGGCATCGGCGGCCGCTGGGTGTATCGAGGCTGGCCGGCCGGCGGAGCTGATGGCGCTTGATGGCCAGCCATGGGTTGCAGCGCGGTCGCCCGAATCTTCGCCAGGATGGCCTCGTTGGGCGTGAGCGGTGGCGATGTAGGCCGGGGAGTCGGCGCGGCGTATCGTGGAACTGGCGCCGAAGGCCTCGGCGCGGGCGCGGCCCTGGTGGGCATCGCTTGGTCCTTGATGCGCGCGAGGGCGTCTTGGTTGGATGCGATGGGCACACGCGAGCCGACACCTGGCCCGGCCAAGCGGCGCTGAGCCTCCGCCTCGGAGATCAACGTCATTTGCCCGTTGGCAGTGATATTGATCGACAAGTGCGTGTAGCTGAATCTGCTGGTGGTCTTGGAGTAGGGCGGGTCCATCATGCCGGTGATGCTGACCCACTTGCCCTCCCATGACTTGTCGGGACGGTTCTTCAAAACAACCATGCCCTCCGGCCAAATGGCAGCCTTGAAAATTTGGCCTCGCCAGTTGCCGAAGTTGACGAAGATGTAGGGCTTGTTGGAACCCTTGATCCTGGCGAGGTTGACCTCGACGATCCTGCCGATGACCTCGACTTTGTCGCCGACATGCTTTAAGCACTGCTCGTAGTCGGAGCCCGAGAGCACGTCATATGCGCCGATGTATCCGAGCTTCGGCGCGTTGGCGGCGGTGCCATTGAACGCAATCGCCGAGGTGGTCTGCGGGATGCTGCGGCCGGCGATGAAGTCGGCCAAGCTCGGCGCGTTGGCAATGGAGGCCATGCAAACCACCGCGAAGTTCTTGGCGTCGGCGGCCAGCGCGCTGTTGGCCGCGAGTAGCGCGAAGACCGGCGAGGAGCGAGGATCGGCGAAGTCGTTGGCCCGAAACAGGATGGCATCGACCTCGGAGTTGGTCGTGCGCCAAAGGGACTGGTCGGCGCGCAGGGCTTTGAGCGCGACGTATAGGCTAATCAGCGAGAAGCGATCGAGCGTCGGCCCAAACGGGTTGGCCGACTTGCGCTGCGGGTGTTGGAAGTTGAGGTGCCCGGCCTCGGCGCTGCCCAGGTCTTTGATCTCATCGACATACATACCGTCGTAGTCGATAAGCTGGACCGACGAGCCGCCGCCAGAAACCATGAGGTTGCCGGTTTGCAGGTCGCCGTGGGCGATGCGCTCCTTTTCCAGCATGGCCGCCATGGCCACGAGCGCGTCGGAGAGCTTGCCCAGGGCCACCGCGTTGGAGCAGTTGTCTTCGAGGAACTCGCCGAGGGTCTCGCCCTTGGCCCAGGCCATCTTGACGATGGGATATATCCCGCCATCGACGCGGATGCCCTGCGGCTGGAACTGAAAGTCCAGGAAGTAGGGCGACCTCAGCGCGGCCAGGCGCTTGGAGATGGACTGATACCGGCGCTCGAGCTCGTTGGATTTGCGGTGGAAACAGCGGACCGCGTACTTCTTCGGCCCGGCGGTGATGGTGTAGGTCAGCGCGAAGCCGCCGCTGATTGCCAGCGGCAAGCCAAAGCTCGTGGTCGAGAGCGTCCCGCCCTTGAGCTCGGCGTCGGCCAGCAGCGTCGCGTGGCGCTGAAAGGCGTTGTTGTATTGTTCAAGCGACGGGTAGGACATCGCTGCTGCTCGGGTTGGGGAAGGAGACGACGATCAGGGTCGAGTCATCAACGCGCATGCGCTTGGCCGCGCGCTCTTCGAGCACGAGCTCGGCGAGCTCCGCCTCGGAAGCCAGGCCTAGCAGCCGGCTCAAGGTGGGCTCGCCGTCCCTGACGCCGCGCAGAGTCCACTCGGCCAGGGCGTCGGTCATGCATACCAGGCGCGGAGACTCGCATGCATCTAGGTGGAACGTCTTGACGCTATTGGTCCAAAAGCCTAGCTCCGACACAAAGGCGTTGTGCTCGGACTTGGTCGCGAGCAGGGTTGGATGTTCCTTGAACCGCTCGGGGTCTGCGAAGGGCCAGGCCTCGACAAAGCGCTCGCCATCGACCAAGATGGCCACGCAGTCGCCGATGGCGAGCGTGTCCACGGTTCGGTGGGCCGAGTCGAACTCGACGCCTAGCAGGGTCGAGAAGCTCCCGCGGTCAAAGCCCGCGTGCTGCGACCAGGTCATCGCCTCGAAGTCGTGCCCCACGATGTAGTCCCGGAGCGCCTCGGCGAGCCATTCGGGGCCAAACGCGGGGTTGGCCGCGAACTTCTCCGCGAGCACCTTGGCCCAGAGGCGCGAGTTGTAGGACTCGCTGGCGCCGTCGCACAGGGCGAAGCGCGCGCCGTCCTCGGAGAATGCGCTCCGGTCCTCGTTCGAGGCGGGCTCCTGCGGCTCCTTGGGGCAGGTGCCCGCAAACTCCCGCTTCATCGGCGGGCTCAGCGCAGTTGCGACGCTCGGGTTCCGATGTCGAAGAAATCTACGATTTCAGCCGCCTCGGCGTTGAACATGAAGCCGCCCGACTCCGAGGTCACGGCGTGGCCCTTGTCCTTGGCGAAATCGACCAAGTGCTTGGGCAGCAGGCTCGACATGCGGAATAGCATCTTGGCGTAGCTGTCGGGGAGGCCGGACTCGGAGGTCGGGAAGCGGATGGGCTCGGCGCCGAGCGCGCTGACGTGGATGTTGAGCACGACGACTTCGCCATCGTTGGTCCGGATTTGGCCCAGGTGGGAGGCGACGGCTTCCGGGTCGCCGTCGGTGGACTCGCCGTCGGTGACGTGCAGCACGGTCGGCGGGTAGCTCTCCGGGTGCGCGTCGCACCAGGCGACAAGCTCCTCGGCGGCCTTGGTTAAGGCCGCGTGCATCGGCGTGCCGCCATCGGCTCGCGGTTCAAACCACACGGGGAACTTGATGCACGTCTCGATGATGCCGCCGGCACCGTCGTCCATCTTGCGCTTGCGGTCTTCCACGCGCAGTGGATTGCGTTCGATCTCGGAGATGGCGTTGAGAATTTTCCCGCCCAGGGGGCCGGCGAAGCCGTTGCCGACGGTCGTGCCGCTGTAGCCAATCACGCCGACATCGAAGTAGTCGCGCACGCCCTCGGATTTCGAGCAGCGTGTGACCAAATTGACCAAAGTACGGTTGAGCGCGTCGGCGACAAACTCAGCCTTGGAGCGGCCGGATGACATTTTGTCGGCCATGGAGCCAGATTGATCGACCACGAAAAGAAATGCGGTCGGGCTGGTCCGGCTGATCTGCGCTTGGTATGACATTCAATCCTCCTGCGTTTTGATAAAGATATGCACGCTTGGCATCATTCTAAGCAGCGTGAGGAGGGCTCCGCTCTATGGCGACTGCTGCTCGCCCCGGCCGCCAAGGCGTCTGCGCGTGAGCCTGTCGAACACCGCGCGATGGCTCAAGGGCTTGGCAACCAGTCGCGTATGACCTTCTCACCAGAAGCGGTGGTTTGCTGTTTGCTCTCGGCGGCCTTGCGTCGCTTCTTGGCCATTTCAGGCAAGTCAATGTCGAACGCAATCGTAGTCAGCTTGTCGGCGATGGCTTCCGCATGCTTCTTGGCCCACCATTCGCCGAGCATGGCCGCCATGGCATCCCTGTGGGGGCCATCGCCGCCAAAGGCCGTGGCCATGCGGGCGATCAACCGCGCGCGCCTATCCAGGCTCGCGTAGATGTAGCGCTTGGGGCCGCCTGCCGCCTTGTTGACCATGGAGATGAGAGAACTCAGGTAGAGCGCATCCCAAGCGGCATTCTTCGCCCCGTCAATGGCCTTTTCCCGATTCGGCGAGCGCAGGCTCTTCATAAGCCCGGCCTTGGGCGCGTTGATCGGCGCGAAGTAAACGCAAGCCATGGTGGCGACCTGGCCGGCGAAGAAGTAATCGCGATGCAGCCACTCCAACAGGGCCATGATCTTTTCAATGGGCTCGCCTGGATGGAGCAACTCAACCTCCGCCAGTTTGAGCACGGCGCCGTAGCCAGTGCTCCAGTCACGCAGTCCTGCCGCCAGATCGTGCGATTCGAGCGCGCGAGCTTTCTCGGGGCGCGCAAGGCGTTCAGCGCGCCCAAGGGCCACCTCGAGCCAATCGAACTTGTCGCCATGGTCGGCGGCCCGAAACCATGCAAGCTCTTGAAGCGCCGCCTCATTGCCATCCCTCCGCGCGAGCTCGTGAAATCCGATGCTTGGTTCCATGAGGATGTCGAAGAAATGAGCAAAGGCATTGATGCCGGCGATGAGCTGGGCTTCCTTGCCGATTGCCATGCCCTTGGCAATCTGAGCCATGCGGGAGGCGACGTTCCGGTCTGGAAGTAGGATCGTCTCGATCTGTTCGACTTGAAGAGACCAAACTTGGCCGATTAGGCTGTAGAGCCCATAGCTCGAAGGCTTAAAGGCGGGAACGAACGGGTCGGCGTCGGCCATCAGCGAGCAAAGCTGCTCGATGTCCTCAACCGGGAAGCCATCGGGTAAGCGAATCGCCACCTGCATCCCATCGTCTTCTGGCGTTATGTTTTGTCGCGTGTCCATGCGGAAATGCTAGCGAGGTCAGAGGTCAAACCGTCTACGGCTCAATTGCGCTTGGCGGCTGAGCTTCGTCGATGATCGGCAGGGAAAACGGCCCCGTTCAAGCGGGCGTGGCGGCATCTGGCGGCCCTAGCAGGCTTTGGACTGCAACCTGCCTGCGCTGCTCTTCCTTGGCCATGATCTCCCGCGCCGCTTCGAGCTGTTCAGGCGGCATGTCCTCAAGCGGGGGCATGTTGGCGAAGTGCTGCTCCCAACGATGTTCAATGGCCCGCAAGGACACCTCGTCAGTGTTGCCGCGATGCTTTTGGGCATAGACCAGCGGCATCAGCTCCGGGGCCATATCCTTGCCGTCGATGAGCCGCTTGAAAATCCAGAGGTAGACATCGACAAGCTCGAGTCCTGCGCTGTTGGTGCCGGCCGCGAACTCGATGGGTGTCTTGGGCATCCCCGCGAAGCTGACCTTTGGCATGCCGGGGCCTGTGGCGCCTTCGATGCCCGACGCGGCAGCGAAGAACTCCGAGAGAGTCCTCTGCGCCTTGTTGAACTCGGACTGCCGGTCCACCACAATCCTCGAGGCCCCCTTGCCGCGCTGCATGATGCGCTTGGCGATGCCGTGCATGACGAACTGGAATCCGATGATGTTGGGGCTGATCTGCTTGATGTCGTCCGCGTGATCCACGTTGTAGCCAATCGCGTCGGGGTTCTGGGCGGCCCAGGCGAGGCCGTCGCCGATCAGCTGTTGCGAGCGAGCGTCGGGGAGCTCGCCGACGCGCGCCGCGATTCGTTGGCAAACCTCGATCAACTTCCCGTTGGAGCGCGCGCGGTTTGTGTCGGTTCGGGCGGACCATGCGAGCCGGGCATCGTCCTCCTCGAACAAGGAAGCGAGCTTCAGCAGCAGGATGTATCGCAGCGGCGTCCAATAGCTGGTCCAAGTGACGGCCGGGTTCATGGCTTGGTCGAAGACTTGGTCGTAGAAGCAGATGACGGCGTGGTCCGGCTTGTTCACCCGGTAGAGGTCGAAGCGCAAGTCAAACTTCTTCTGCATGGCCACCAGCTCGCCAGCGATGGTGGCAAGCCTGCCGACGCCAAGCTGCGCAGCGTGCAGCCGGTCCACGCCAAGGCGCTTGCGCAACGGGACCAACCGCTCATCGGCCAGCACGTCGAGGTTTACGTCGCTCGATATGACCCCGTAATACAAGACGGGTTGGGTCGCGTCGAACAACTCCGAGCCCGTGTGCCCGCTCTCATCCACATAGAAAAACATGAACGCCCCTGAATTCAGTTATTGAAGAGCTCTGTGGCTCGCTTGACCGTCGTTTATAGCCGGTTCGCCGGCTGGGGCTGCCCGCCAAGGGATTGGGGGCAGACGTTTGATATGTTTGGCTCTTTGCGCTTTTATGCAGTTCATAAGCCTTGCGAGTTCACGTTGACAGGCGTTCGCAAGCGGCGCGTGCGTTTACGGAGGAGCGGCCTTGTCGAAGAAACCAGTTGGAGACGAAAAAAAAGTGGAGCGGCTTGATCTTGACCGAATGGACTCTGCTGACTCTGCTCCCAGGCCACTGAAAGTTGGCCAAGTCATAGAGCTCGAACGCCGGTTGAATGAGGGCTTGCCCATCAGCGACGAAGAGCGTCGGCAACTTGTGGCCGCCCGAGAGAAACTGCAGGAGGCGTTCCAAGGAGTGCGCGAGACCTTCTCGCGCGTCGCGGAGCAGATGAGGCCGATGCTTGCCAAGCTGCCCGACGCGATCAGGCAGTTCGGCCAATGGCAGAAGGACGTTTCCGCCCTCTTGAGTCCCGTCATCACTCAGATGGCCGCGGCATACCGCGAAATGCCTCCAAGGATTCAGGCGGCTCTATTGGAGCTGGGCAAACGCGGGTGGTATATGGACGGCCAGTTCGGTTTTTCCGAACTGTGGAAGTTGGAAGAATGGCTCGCTGCTGGCGACGTGGACAAGGTCGATGCCGCTTTGATTGCTCACTTCGAAAGCCGGCTGCCTGAAATTGAAGATGAACTGGTCAAGGCGTTGCCGGCGAGGGAGGCAATTTTGAGAGCGGCTTTCGCCGCGCACGGGCGCGGCGAATTCGTCCTCTCGGTTCCGACATTGCTCGCGCAGTCGGACGGCGTGTGCCTGGAATTGACCGGGTTCTATCTGTTCATCAAGGATCGAAGGCTCGGATTGCCAGAAGTGGCTCGACACGCCGCCGACGCTGCTCTTGACGCGTTCTCCGCCGCGCTGCTGAGTCCCTTGGCCCAAGTGTTGCCCATCAATGCGAGCGAAAGGGAGCGAGATCGCATGATTCAAGATCAGGGCCTGCCCACCTGGCGGGAGCTCAATCGACATTTGGTTTTGCATGGCGAGTCAGTTGACTACGGCACGCAGTCGAACAGTCTCAAAGCGATTGCGCTCATCAACTATTTGGTCGGCTTCGCGAAGCGGCCCGCGTAACCATGGCGATATGGTTGTCCGTGAACACAAGTTCTCCTGCTTTTCCTCCCTGAGCGGGGCCGCCAACGTCAAAGAGCACTGCCTATTGATAGTTTCTTGGCCGTGAGAAGCCGGTCAGAGGCGCGACGCGAAGGACTACTGCCATGGCACACCGGACCGTCGCATACGCGACGCCGACTTTCAGCTACTCAACGGCAGCAGTCCATGATCGCAAAAGCCGGTGGCGAGGCACTGATTGCGGTCCGAAGGTGCAATTGCGGGATCTCGCCGCAATTACCCGCAATCGGATACCGCTCTGGAGAAATGCGCTAGCGCAGACGTCGTAGGCGGATTCTCTGCAGTGCAGCCATGGCAGATGCATAGGTGGAAGGGCGGGTCCCGCCTTCTGCCATGAGGCGCAAGTGAAGCGCCGTATCGAGGTGCAGCGAGCTTGTCGGTTGTCGTGCGTCATCCCGATCGACAGCCGTACTTTTCTTGCGCTGGCGCTTTGGCATAGCGTCCACCGTACCATGGCTCGGCGTAGTTGGCGAGACACCAGCAGCCTGACGACGATGTGCCGATAGCTGACCTGTAGTCAAACGGATAGCTCGTGACGACAGGCACGTACGGTGCCGTCCGTCGTTTTTACTGTGACCTGAAATTGAATGAAAAGACAAGCTTCCGGAACCTACGTCAGGGGCGACCGCGTTCGCTGACATGCCTTTCTACTGCGTGCCGCCGATCGTGCGTGGTTGGCTATCGGTCCGCTGATGCTAGCTCATCCAGTGAGCTATCAGTTGGTTACGCTGGCCTTTTGCATGCAGAGGTCATCATGGACGGGTACCAAGACACGCATAAAGGCATCTCCGCCCCCGAGATCTATCGGGCGCTGCCCTATAGCCGGCGGCATCTGTTCCTCCGGCTGATGCCCTACAGCTGGGCCTCGCCTGAAGAGTATGTCGAGCTTCAAATCCAGACTTATCACGCGTTGAGGCCTGATCAGAACCATGAGGGTCGAGCCGCTGCGATCATGCGAATTGCGTCGTTCTACGACACCGAGTACGGCGACATGCATGAGCGATTGGAGTTCTTGATCGAAGTTGCGAACCGTGCACTCGAGCGCGAATTCTCCTTTGATGTTGTGGAATGGTCAGTCTGGGCGTATCTGTCGAGCGAAGGGGTGATCATTGATGAATATCAAGCCACCCATGAAGGGGCTGGCGTTCCGGTTCTCCAACCCAGCGATCCGGTAAAGCTGAGGCGTGCACTGGTTGCAATGCAATGGGCGTTTGAGATTCTCGAAAGGATGGCCCCCGATGCCCAGCGTGACTTGCCAGATTCAGAGGCGCGCGCTGCGATCAGGCTACTGCGTCTCTACAGCCGCTATTGCGAGCCAATAGGAGGCGGGAGCAAGCTTCGAGCGCGCGTTGATTTCTTCCGGCAGCGCGCCGAGCCGATCTGGCTCAGGCTGAGCAAATTTGAATATGCTGACCGGGACGCCGCAATCTACGGGCCTGAAGCTGTGGCTGCGCTTGCGCGCTTATTGGACGAGAACTGCCGGGCGGAAATCGCGTCTGCGGTACAGAACCCCTCTCGCGTTCTTCGACCGACACCAACCCCGCACCGGCTGATGCATACCGTCGTAGCGGGTAGCTTTCCGCCGGGCAAAGATGATGCCGACAAACTGATGCTCAAAGAGTTTGAAGTCTTGCGCAGGCCCATGCCGGTGGCCGCGTTGCCGGAGGTCGTTGACCTTGAGCTCCGGCGAACGCAGTTGCTCGATGAGTTCCTTTGGGGCTCAAACGCCATCAACTCAGTGTTCGACGAACTTGTGGGGCGACGGCAGATCGGCGCGGTCAAACTTCATTTCCAGCACATCTTGCTGACCGGCCCGGCGGGCTCCGGCAAGACGCATCTCGCGCGTCGATTGGCCGAAGTTCTTGGGCTTGAGTGCTATTCCGCGTCGCTCGCTGGAGCAAGTGATGCCATGTCGATCCTTGGCACTGCTCGGGGGTGGAGCACGGGTCAGCCGAGCCCGCTCCTGCGACCTCTCCTCAAGGGGAACGCGACGGTCCTTGTTGCGCTGGACGAAGTGGACAAAGCAGCAGACAGCGTACATGGCAGCCCCTCTGTTCAGAACGCTTTGCTGGCACTGCTTGAGCCGTCCGAGAGCAGGCATTGGCGAGACGTTTATCTGCAGGCGGAATGCGATCTGAGCAACTTCGTCTTCGTGCTGACCTGCAATTCGAGCGTTTGGCTCTCGCAAGCGCTTCGCAGTCGATTGCGAGAACACGAGATCAGGCGACCAACACGGAGAGAGCTACTGCATGTCGCTAAGTTCGTGGTTGCAGATATCGAGCGAGAGATGGACGTCCCGCAGGGCACATTCACAGGAATGCCAGTCGAGCAGCTTCTCCCAGCGTCAATATCGTCGTTGCGAGCCCTGCGCCGCGCGGTGGGCGCGGCTATGCGGCACTGGATGAGTCTTCCGGGAAATGCTGTGCGGCATTGATTGTGTGCCTAGAGGCAAGTCTGCGCTTGAAAAATGAACACGCAAAGGCGTAGGGCGCCGGCTGACGTTGAAGAGAAATACGATCAGCAACTTGCTGGGCAGGTCGATGCCATGCCGGCCTAACTCAAATCAACTGCGCTCCACCAAGCGCGGGGCGATTCACTCCCTTGAAGAGGTGCAATGTTGGATCTTGAATCGATACTAGCGCTGGAAACCCTGGAAGATGTCGAGCCGACTGAGGCTTTGGGTGCAATTGCGTTGCTGGTCGACTATGCGATGGACACAGTTGATCCGGAGATGACGACCCGGGCACTTGGGTGGGCCGATCGACTCGAGTCAAGGCTGACGGCTGACACCGATCTTGCTCTGCTGGACTACTACCGGGCCAACGCTTGGGCCAATCGCCACAACGAAGCACGCCAAGACTGCACCCGGGCATGGGCCTGGGATCAGGAACCTTTGCAGCAACAGCTATTGCTGCTCCGGCGCGCACTGAATCGCGTGACCTTTGAGGATCTCCCCAGTCATGTTCAATGCCAGATCCTCACTAATCTCGGCAATCAGCTGAGCTTTGTCGGGCGGTTTATTGAGGCGCGTGAACTGTGGTCACGTGCCGTGACTACGCTGCCGAAATTCTGGATGGCCCGGTTCAATCGAGGTAATGGCTTGATGGCGTATGCGCGGTGTCTGTACGACGACGGCCACCGATGCGCGCTTGCTTTGAGTGCTCACACGGACATGACTGATGCAATCACCGACCTTGATTCGCATCCCCATTACGGCGATCCGCGATTGAGGAGGAACTTCGTGGCAGTGGCCAGTCAGATTGCCGAGCACGTCGACCTGGCCTCCTTCGCGGCAGGGTACGACGCCGAGGGGTCTTCGCTGGGCGATGACGCGGGCGAGCAGGCCTATCGGAAGTGGTGCTTGGATCACTGCCTGTTCCTGAATCCGCTGAACGACACCGGTCCACACTCGATTGCTGCGCGTGATGTGATGCAGCTCCCGACTTTCGCGACGGCGCTCGATGAGAAGCCGGTGGTGCTGGGTCTCTTCAATCAGTTGAAGCAAGAGTTCGTCTCGGCGCGATGGCTCTACTTCGAAGGCATCACGACCCAAGGCATGCACTTTTCTGACCGGGATGTGGCGCTATACAACACGCTTGACTACCCGGCGTTGGGCTTGGCTGCGGAAAAGGTGAAGGTAACCTTTCGGATGAGCTACTCCCTCTTTGACAAGATCGCCTTCTTCCTCAACCACTATCTAAAGTTGGGCATCCCGGTGACACAGGTCTCCTTCAGGCACATCTGGCGAGACAAGAAGACCGGTGTGCTTCGGCCCGCGTTCGAGAACACCGAGAACCTGGCATTTCGTGGGTTGTACTGGTTGAGCAAGGATTTCTTTGATCCGGACTTGAAGGACACCACGGAGCCAGAGGCCCGCGCCTGCCATGACCTGCGCAATCACCTGGAACACAAGTACCTCAAGCTCCACTTGATGATGCAGCCGGAACTAGCGTCGACGTCCGAGCCCTTCGACCTGTTCAAGGACGATCTCGCGCATTCGTTGACCGTAGCTGAGTTGGAGCAACGCACTTTGCGCATGCTGAAGTTGGCTAGGTCGGCGCTGATCTACCTCCTCCTCGGCATGAACCAGGAGGAGCGCCGTCGCCGGGCAGCTACTGCTGCGGATGATCGAATGGGATCGATGCCAATCTACATGGCGGACGATATCTACAAGCAGCGCTTCGTCTAGCCAGCTTCGCGAACTCTTCAGCGAGGCCGGCCAGAGCGCTCATGTGAGTCTCCGCATTGCCAAGAATTGTTACCCGACCCCTTCTTTTCCTAGCCGCAGAAAAGCATCGTGACTGCCAGGTCTGAAAACTCCAAGCGATCTGATCCGCCTGAGCCGGTAATGGCGTGGGCCAGACGCGAGGAAGACGGCCGCATCGTCCATGTATCGATGTTCACCCGCGAAGAGAAGGGGCGGGGTTGCCGATGCCTCTGTGCTGGCTGTGGCGGACAGCTCGAGGCTGTAAATCCAGGGCGACCGGCTGAACACTTCCTAAAGCCCCGGGCCCATCGGATGTCCTTCCGCCATCACGCAGGATCTCAAGGCGGCGAGTGTCTACGCATTGCATCACGGGCGGCGCTGCTGCAACTCTGGCTCGATTCGGGGAGGTTGCAGCTGCCTGGCTATCGAGCAATCGGACGCCATAAAGGCTATCGCGGCGATGAGTACGTCAAGCAGGCCTGCGGTGACCCCATCGATGAACCCATCCAGTCGGCCATATGGATAGACACCCACAATGCGCTGATCACACTGCCGGACGGCAGACGAGTTCGGTTCCAGCTGCGTGCTGAGACATATGTCGATGCATCGGTTGATGCAATCGTCACTTTTCTGATCGATGACCCCGAGATCGCAGCCTGGGATCGTGACAAGCTCTTGTCGATGGCGCAGTTGGATGCCGACTGGGTGTGCATGGAGAAGCATTGGGACCAAGAGTCCGTCCAAGCAAAGGCAGACGCGCTGGCGTTGCAAGAAGCCGTCCTCTATTGCGACACCGAACCTGAGGCTGAAGATCAAGCGGAAGAGGTGCATTCCGAGGCTGGCGAATCACACTATTCTGATCAGGTATGGCTTGCAATGTTGACCGAAGCTGAGCGTCAGGAAACTCTTCTCCACCGTATCCTGAAGAACTTGCTAGCAGAAGTACCGCAGGTCCGTGTTGGTCCTCATGCGGTGCTAGCGACATATCACCCTAAGAGCGGGCCGGCAGTTAGCCATTGGGTTTCGCTGCCTGCGAGCGTGTTGACGCTTTCTGACGTCCGGCTCGAGCAGCATCTGGGAAATCTTGTGCCCGATGTGATTTGCCAGGCGAGCGAGGCGGCTGGTTTGTTCGATCAGTCCGAGCTGATTGTAGAAATCGCGGTTACGCATCGCGTGGATGAGATCAAGCGCGGCAAGATCAGAGCACGGGGCACGCCGTGCATTGAGCTGGATGCAACGCGCCTGGCCGGGCCGCGCAGATTGACGATCGACGCCCTGCGCAACCTCGTGCAGACCTCCCCGGAGGCGTTTACATGGATATACAACCCGAAGTTCGACGAGCGGGTCGCGCTAGAGCGGTCGCGTTTGGAACGCGAGCATGTCAGGCAGGAGCAGATCAAAGCACAGAAGGCAATTGCCGCTCTCGCTCGGGAGCGAGAAGCTCGTGCACGGGTGGAGCGTCAGCAGCAGTTTAGGAGGGAGCTCGGCGCTAAGTCGCTTGAGAAGCTAACGCGGGACTACTTCCGAGAGTTGATCAGGATCCGCAATGTGATCACGGACCCGGAATGGCGGGATGAGACGCACGAAGCCTATCTCTCAGCGTTCGCGGGCAAGGGACAGAGCTCGTTGGCCGAGATGACCCTTCAGAAGCTACTCGTGCTTCTTTACACGATGCGCAATGCTATGGGTCCAGCGCCCCGACGGCAAGGCGAAGACTTGCGCGGCACCGATGCATACCGCGCCATGGAATCCGCTGCGGCTGCGGCCGAGTTGAGTCTGCGGTGCTACCTGCCCATGCTGTTCACCTGCCTGCGGATATCCGGAGCGCGGACCCCCGACCTGGAGCTGCGAGGTCGGGTGAGCGATGAGGCTCGTAGGGTTCTGAGCTTGGTCGAGTCTGGGTCGACGACCTATGCATGCCCTCCCAAGTACGACGAGGCGCTCCGGCTGCTCTTTCCGGAGTTTGGCGAGGCGTTTTCCAATGAAGCGCGCGGCACCCTAGCGTACGCAACTCGTCGAACCAGGGAGCTTCACGAGGAACAACTAGCGCGGAACCAGGCTGAAGCACTCGCAGAAAAGCAACGTAGGGATGCGGACAAAGAGAAGCTGCGCCTGGAGCGCGAAGTCGCCCTACAGCCGGCCCTCGGCAAGAACTGGACGTTTGGGGGCGGTAAAGCCTTCGAGCAGTGGTCTCGCTATGGCGAGGTCCGAAGGCGTGTCAGCCACGATGACGTCCGCTTGATTCGCGACGCGTACGAAGCAAGGGAGCGCAATCAGTCGGTCCCTGACTTCATCCGAAGCCAACAGTACAGCTCAATTGAGAAGGTTGAAGCCGCTCTGGCCGTGTTGCGGTCAGTATTCCTGCTGGCTTGATCGAGAAGCTTGCAGCAATCGCCTTGCTGGTAAGTGCAGGCACGCCGAATGACGGGCTGAGCTCTCAGCGTAAACAGGATTTATTTTTGCTTGCACAAAGGGAGATGGGCGAGGAGGGGGCTTGGACGGGCCGGATGGTCATTTTTCAGAATCCCGGTTCCCAGGGCGCAAGGGGACGGTATTTATTCATCTAGATCATCGCGCGACTCCTTGACCTCGGTCTCGGCCAGGCCCACCAGGGTGAAGCTGGGCAGGCCGTTGGCCAGATGCACCTCCACGCTGACGGCGGCGGCGCTGATGCCGTCCAGCGAGCGGCTGTGAACCAGGGCCAGGGACATCGGCTCTACCTTTCCTTGTGCGGCATGTCGGGCCGATTCTGCCTTTTGCACGGCCTGCGGGCGAGCCCCGCTCGGCTTCGTGCGCCCATAAGCGGTGCATGCACCAAAAGAATGCGCTCGCGGGTCGCGCCCCCTCTGCTGGCTGTGCCGCGATTTGGTGAATTCTTCGCCAAGCAGGGCCGGGTCTTTTGTCATGGAGCGCGGCCCATGCTTGGCAGCGTGCCGCCAGGTCAAACCCTGTGTTGGGCGCGAGTTGGCACGGAAGCTGCAATGCCAGACGCAAACGGGCTCGGCTCGCCTTGCCTCCCTTTTTGTATTTGTCCAAAACCTTGCCAGGAGTTTCGCGATGAAGACGCTTGTGTATGCCTTGCTTGCCCTCGCCCTAGTGTCCAGCGCTCTGCCGGCCCATGCCGAAGAGGCTGGGGCAGCGGCTGCACCCGCGGCCAGCCCGCTGAGCTTCAATCTGGGCCTGGTCAGCGAGTACCGCTACCGGGGCATCGCCCAGTCGCGTTTGCAGCCGGCCTTGCAAGCCGGGGTGGACTATGCCGCGGCCAGCGGCTTCTACCTCGGCGCCTGGGGCTCGACCATCCAATGGATCAAGGATGAGCCCTACAAGGGCGGCGCCAATGTCGAGATCGATCTCTACGGCGGCTACAAGACCGAAGTGGCCAAGGGCCTGACACTGGACGTCGGCGTGCTGAGTTATGTCTACCCCAGCAACAAGCTCGACCCCAGCGCCAACACGACCGAGATCTACGCCGCCGCCAGCTTCGGCCCGCTGACGGCCAAGTACTCGCACAGCCTGAGCAATCTGTTCGGCACGGCCGACAGCAAGGGCAGCGGCTATCTGGACGTCTCGGCCAGCTTCGAGCTGGGCGAGGGCTTCACCCTGACGCCGCATATCGGCTACCAGAAGGTCAGGAACAACAGCGCTGGCAGCTATACCGATTACGCCTTGACGCTCAATAAGGACTACGCCGGTTTCAGCTTTGGCGCGGCCGTGATCGGCACCGACACCGAGGCCTACCAAGGCGGCGCCAGCCCGGATGCGCTGAAGAACCTGGGCAGGACGGCCCTGGTGCTGTCGGTCAAGAAAACCTTCTGAACTCCCATAGATCCGCGAGGAAAACCATCATGAAACTGATCACCGCCGTCATCAAACCCTTCAAGCTGGACGAGGTGCGCGAGGCCCTCAGCGCCATCGGCGTGCAAGGCCTGACCGTCACCGAGGTCAAGGGTTTTGGCCGCCAGAAGGGCCATACCGAGCTCTATCGCGGCGCCGAATACGTGGTGGACTTTCTGCCCAAGGTGAAGATCGAGGCGGCCGTCGACGACGCCGTGGTGGATCAGGTCATCGAAGCCATCGAGACGGCCGCCAAGACCGGCAAGATCGGCGACGGCAAGATCTTTGTGTCGCCGCTGGATCAGGTGGTGCGCATACGCACCGGCGAGACGGGCCGGGAAGCGCTGTAACTAGCGCGGCTCGCTTCTCATCGCTCCCCTCATCAAGATTCGCTTTCTCTTCCTTTTGGAGATCCAAATGAAGAAACTCTTTGCCTGTCTGGCCCTGGCGGCAGCGGTGCTGACACCCGCGGCCTGGGCCCAGGATGCCGCTTCCGCCGCAGCTTCCGCGGTCGCGAGCGTCGCCAGCGCGGCCGTGCCCGAGGCTCTGGCGGCCTCGGCCCCCGCGGCAGCGGCGCCTGCCTCCGCCCCGGTGCTCGTGCCGAACAAGGGCGACACCACCTGGATGATGTTGTCCACCCTGCTGGTCATCATGATGACCGTGCCCGGCTTGGCCCTGTTCTACGGCGGCCTGGTGCGCAGCAAGAATATGCTGTCGGTGCTGATGCAGGTGATGGTGGCCTTCTCGATGATCGTCGTGCTGTGGGTCTTGTACGGCTACAGCCTGGCCTTCACCGAGGGCAATCGCTTCATCGGCGGCACCGACCGGCTGATGATGAAGGGCATCTGGGACAACGTCGCCGGCACCTTTGCCAACGCCGCCACCTTCAGCAAGGGCGTGGTCATTCCCGAGATCGTGTTTGCCGCCTTCCAGGCCACGTTTGCGGGCATCACTGGCTGCCTGATCGTCGGCGCCTTTGCCGAACGGGTGAAGTTCTCCGCCGTGCTGATGTTCCTGGCCCTGTGGTTCACCTTCAGCTATCTGCCCATCGCGCACATGGTCTGGTTCTGGGCCGGCCCGGACGCTTACACCAGCGCCGCCGTGGTCGACCAGGTCAATAGCACGGCCGGCATGATCTGGCAGTGGGGCGCGCTGGACTTTGCCGGCGGCACCGTCGTGCACATCAATGCCGCGGTGGCCGGCCTGGTGGGCGCCTTCATGGTGGGCAAGCGCGTTGGCTACGGCAAGGAAGCCTTTACCCCGCACAGCCTGACCCTGACCATGGTCGGCGCCTCCCTGCTGTGGGTGGGCTGGTTTGGTTTCAATGCCGGTTCGGCCCTGGAGGCCAATGGCTTTGCCGCCCTGGCCTTCATCAACACCTTTGTGGCCACGGCCGCCGCGGTGCTGGCCTGGTCGGTGGGTGAGGCGCTGCACAAGGGCAAGGCCTCCATGCTGGGCGCGGCCTCCGGCGCGGTGGCCGGTCTGGTGGCCATCACGCCGGCGGCCGGCAATGTCGGCGTGGGCGGCGCCTTGATCATCGGCGCCATCGCCGGCTTCGCCTGCCTGTGGGGGGTGTCCGGCCTGAAGAAGCTGCTGGGTGCGGACGACTCGCTGGACGTGTTCGGCGTGCACGGCGTGGGCGGCATCGTCGGCGCCTTGCTGACCGGTGTGTTCAACTCACCCGCGCTGGGCGGCCCCAGCGCCGTCGGTGATTGGGTCACGGCCTCCATGATCACGCCCGATGCCTACTCGATCGCCTCACAGGTCTGGGTGCAGGCCAAGGCCGTGGGCGTGACGGTGATCTGGTCCTGCATCGTTTCGCTGGTCGCCTACAAGATCGTCGACCTGACGATAGGCCTGCGCGTGAGCGAAGAGGAAGAGCGCGAGGGCCTGGACATCAGCTCGCACGGCGAGACGGCGTATCACAAATAAGCCGGGCCGGCTCTTGTGTTCAGGGGGCCTCGGGATCTTCCGGGGCCTTCACCTTGTTGCGCAAGAGCAGTTCGGTCAGCTCCAGCAGCTTGGCGGGGCTGAAGGGCTTGGGCAGGAAGAAATTGGCGCCGGCCGCCAGGGCGCGGGCCTTGTTGTCCTGGCTGGCATCGGCGCTGAGGATGACGATCAGGATGGCGGCGGTGGCGGGGTCTTGGCGCAGCTGGCGGCAGACCTCGATGCCGTCGATCTCGCCGGGCATCATCACGTCCAGATAGATCAGGTCCGGCCTGATCGCCTGGGCCATGGCCAGGCCCAGGCTGCCGTTGGGCGCCTCCTGGACTTGATGGTCGGTTTCGGCGAGGGACCAGCAGATCAGGCGGCGGATCTCGGCCTGATCTTCGATGACGAGTATTTTCGATGCCATGCTTGAGCGGGGAGAAGGCTGGGATATTACTGCCGCGCCGGGGCTTGGCTTTGCCAGGAAAGACCCCAAGTGCAGACTCCTAGAATAGCTCCACCTCCCTTCACTGGCCCCCCCTATGGTCCCTCACCTCATCACCGCACTGACTGGCCCGATCAATGAACTGGAGCAGCGCGTGCTGGAGTCCATGCCGGCCATCGAGCGCTGGTTTCGGCTCGAGTGGATGGAGCACACACCGCCCTTCTACAGCTCGGTGGATCTGCGCAATGCCGGCTTCAAGCTGGCGCCGGTGGACACCAATCTCTTTCCCGGCGGCTTCAATAATCTGACGCCCGAGATGCTGCCGTTTGCGGTGCAGGCGGCCATGTCGGCGATCGAGAAGATCTGCCCCGAGGCCAAGAACCTGCTGCTGATCCCCGAGAACCACACGCGCAACAGCTTCTATCTCAGCAATATCGCGACCCTGATCCGCATCTTCACCCAAGCCGGCCTGAATGTGCGCCTGGGCAGCCTGGACGAAGCCATCACCGCCCCCACCGAGCTGGCCCTGGCCGACGGCAGCAGCCTGACGGTCGAGCCCTTGCTGCGCACTCGTGGCCGCCTGGGGCTCAAGGGCTTCGACCCCTGCACCATCCTGCTCAATAACGATCTCAGCGCCGGCATCCCGCGCGTGCTGGAGCATCTGCATGAGCAATACCTGCTGCCGCCCCTGCATGCCGGCTGGGCCCTGCGGCGCAAGAGCCAGCACTTCAAGGCCTATGAAGACGTGGCCAAGAGATTCTCCAAGCTGCTGGGCATGGACCCCTGGCTGATCAACCCGCTCTCGGTGCCGGTGGAAGGCCTGGATTTCAGCGAGGGCCAGGGCCTGGAAGCCTTGCAGACCCATGTGGACGCGGTGTTGAGCAAGACCCGCCGCAAGTACAAGGAATACGGCATCCAGGAAAAACCTTTTGTCGTCGTCAAGCCCGACGCCGGCACCTATGGCATGGGGGTGATGACGGTGCGCGATGCCAAGGAGGTGCTGGAGTTGAGCCGCCGCTGCCGCAACAAGATGAGCGTCAGCAAGGACTGCCAGGCCGTGCACCAGGTGCTGGTGCAGGAGGGCGTGGTGACGCACGAGCGGGTCAACGACGCCGTGGCCGAGCCGGTGGTTTATATGATGGACCGGTATGTGGTGGGCGGCTTCTACCGCATCCATGCCGACCGTGGCATGGACGAGAACCTCAACGCCCCCGGCGCCAGCTATGTGCCCCTGGCCTTCTCGCAGGCCTCCCAGCTGCCCCGCCCGGGCGAGAAGCCCGGCGCCAGCGCCCCCAACCGCTTTTATATGTACGGCGTGATTGCCCGGCTGGGCATGCTGGCCGCCAGCTATGAGCTGGAAGTCACCGACCCGGAGGCCGAGGTTTACGCCTGAGCTGACTCGCGCCGGACATAGTCCGCGGCGACCTGGTGCAGCAGCTGCTTGAAGCGTTCCACCAGCTCCGACTGCGGTTCGCGCAGATGCCAGAGCGCCAGGTCGGCCAGGCCCACCCTGGCCTCCAGCGGCAGGATCTTGACGACGCCTTGCTGGGCCGCCAGTCGCGCCACATGCTGGGGCATCATGGCCAGCAGGGGCAGGCGTTTCATCATGCTGAGGGCCAGCATGATGTCGCCGGTCTCGATCAGATTGCAGGGCGGCGCCAGCTCCAGTTCCTGCCACATGCGGTCCATCAGCTCACGCATGCGGGTGCCGGGCAGATGGCCCACCCAGGCCTGTTCATGCAGCTGCGCCCAGGCCAGCTGGCGCTGCTTGGCCAACGGGTGGATGCAGCTGATCACCACCACCTCGCGCTGCTTGAGCAAGACCTGACCCTCGATATCGGGCGGCATTTCGATCGGCGGCACACGCGCCAGCACCAGATCGCGCCGGCCTTGGCGCAGCTCGTTGATCAGGTCGCTGAGCGCATGGGTGCGCACGCTGATGGTGACCAGGGGGCGCTCCTGCTTCAGCAAGGCCATGGCATCGGGCAGGAGCTGGGGCAGGGCGGCATTGGTGGCACCGATCTGCAATTCGCCGTGGGTGCCGCGCACGATGGAGGCCACATCTTCGCTGCCGCGGCGCAGGTCCGACTCCAGTTTGCGGGCCAGGGCGAGCAGCCTTTCACCCAGGGCTGTGGCATGAAAACCGCGGCCTCTTCGCGCAAACAGGGTTTGTCCTAGGCCTTGCTCCAGCTCGGCCAAAGACTTGCTGACGGCGGGCTGGGTGACGTGCAATAACTCCGCCGCTGCGCTGATGCTCTTCCCCTCATACAAGGCCAGGACCAGACGCAGATGGCGCAGGCTCAGGCGCCGCGCGACGAAGGCCTCGGCCAGTTGGGGATCGGCGGTGGGGGAACTCGACATAACCATCGGAATACTCTAGCAAACCAAATGTCATAAATCCCTTTTCATGGCCTCTTAATGTGCGGGCTTCGTTTGCGACCCGGACTTGTTCGGGCGCAGCAAATATCAGCAAGGCATCCATACAAGGAACCCATGAAGCATCGCCACAATCTCTTGACCCTGGCCCTGATCAGCTGCTGCGCCACGGCATTCGCGCAAGAGGCGGCCACGCCTGCCAAGATCGAACGGGTCGAGGTGACCGGCAGCCTGATCAAGCGCGTGGACAAGGAAACGCCCTCGGTGGTGCAAAGCATCTCGCGTGAGGACATCCGTAAATCGGGCTACGCCAGCATCGAAGAGATGCTGCGCACCGTCAGCGCGGTGGACAGTTCCTCCATCGGCGACGGCGCCAGTTCGGGCTTTGTCTCGGGCTTGTCCACCGTCTCGCTGCGGGGCTTTGGCTCGCAAGGCACCTTGACCTTGGTCAATGGTCGCCGCCTGGCGCCCGCCGCGGCGGTGGACGTCAACTTCGGCCGTGGCAATCTGGTCAGCGTCAACACCATCCCCAAGGGCGCGGTCGAGCGCATCGACATCCTGAAAGACGGTGCCTCGGCCATGTATGGCTCCGACGCCATGGCCGGCGTCGTCAACTACATCCTGCGCAAGGACTATGTGGGTGGTGAGTTGGGTGGCAGCTATACCGTCAACCACGATGGCGTGGGCGGCACCAAGTCGGCCAATGCGGCCTTCGGCTTCGGCAATCTGGGCACCCAGCGTTTCAATATCTACGGCGGCCTGGAGGTCAGCAAGCGCGATCGCGTCATGGCGACCGAGCTGCGCAACCAGGGCAATCAGGCCTTGGCCGACCAGGTGCTGAACCTGGACGGCAGCCTGTCCCGCTTCGCCCCCAGCTCGGTGGCTTCGCCCTATGCCAATTACTACCGCGTGCCCGCCAGCCTGTCCGGCCGTACGGTGATTGACGGCTATAGCGTCGCCAACAACAGCGCTTCGGGTGTGAATTTCCTCGGCAGCCTGGCCGGCTGCCCCGATGAGATGCTGGTCGGCAAGGGCCTGCCCCAGCGCCTGCCGGGCTTCTTGCCCGCCGGCACCGGCACCGATTACGGCACGGCCAATATGCCCAAGGGCATGTGCCGCTACGACCTCGACAGCGCCACCGAGATCATCTCCAAGCAGGACCGTATCGGCGGCTCGCTGCGCGGCAGCTTCGCCTTGAGCAAGGACCTGACGGTGTATGCCGACGTGATGCTGTCCAAGACCACGACCGAGTCCCTGTCGGCGCCGCGCGCCCTGACCACCAGCTTGTTTACCCAGAGCACCGCCAAGAATGCCGTGCAATGGCCCAAGCTGGATGGCTCGTTGCAGAGCTTCCCGGCCCTGGTGCTGCCGGTGGGCCACCCGGACAACCCGACCAACGGTCTGGCCAAGCCCGAGGCCGTACAGCTGCTCTATCGCTTCGCCGACATCCAGCGCAGCGACACCACCGAGCTGCAAGCCTCACGCTTCACCCTGGGCGTGGAGGGCACGCTGGGCGATTGGGACATTGACAGCGCCCTGCTGTACAGCAAGCAGGACATGAGCCGCATCCGCGGCAATGAGCTGCGTGCCTCCCTGCTCAGCAAGGCCATTGCCGACAAGACCTACCGCTTCGGCAAGCCCAATGACGCGGCGGCCATCGCCAGCGTGGCTTCGGACGCGGTCATCGACGGCAAGGCCAGCATCGCCTCGGTCGATCTGCGCGCCAGCCGCCTCTGGTTCGAGATGGCCGGTGGCAAGGCCGGTGTGGCCCTGGGCGCCGAGTTCCGCCGCGAGACCCTGGAGTCGGCGCCCAATGAGGCCTATCAAAACGGCGACTTCATCGGCCTGGTGGCCAATGGGGCCTCGGGCAGCCGCAACTCCACCGCGCTGTTCGGCGAGTTGAGCCTGCCGGTGCT
This sequence comes from Roseateles oligotrophus, assembly GCF_014204525.1. Classification (GTDB taxonomy): domain Bacteria; phylum Pseudomonadota; class Gammaproteobacteria; order Burkholderiales; family Burkholderiaceae_C; genus Paucibacter_A; species Paucibacter_A oligotrophus_A. The sequence continues at coordinate 167,928 of NZ_JACHLP010000003.1, read as the reverse complement.
GAAAGACCTGGAGGTGCAGGCCGCCCTGCGCGCCGAGCGCTACAGCGACTTCGGCAATGCCAATACCGGCAAGCTGGGCTTCAAGTGGATGGCCGTGCCCTCGGTGCTGCTGATGCGCGGTACGGCGGCCACCGGCTTCCGTGCGCCCTCGATCTCGCAGATCGGCAAGTCCTACGCCTCGTCCTTCACCTCCTTCTCCTCCTATGCCGTGGTGGACGCCCTGCGCTGCGACACCAGCAATCCCGCCAAGCCGGTCAGCAAGGCCGACCCGGCCAATAACCGCGATTGCAATGTGCTGGGCTTCAGCTCGCGCACGCCCAACCCGGGCAGCCTGGCCAGCACCATCGCGGCCAATCCCGACCTGAAGCCGGAAACCTCCAGGTCCGCCACCCTGGGCCTGGTGTTCTCGCCCAGCAAGGCGGTGGATCTGAGCCTGGACGCCTGGTATATCGAGCGCCAGAACGAGATCCGCAGCCAGCGCGCGGTCGACATCATGGAGGACGCCAACCGCAACCCCACGGCACCTAACGCCTCCTTGGTGCGTGACCCCAATCCGCAGACCTGGCTGCCCGGCGTGCCCAATAGCGGCCCCATCCTGATGGCGGTGCGCCAGTACGGCAACTACAACTGGACCAAGACCGGCGGCCTGGACTATGACCTGACCGTGCGCTTCCCCGACACCGAGCTGGGCCGCTTCAAGCTCAAGGTCGACGGCACTTACACCCGCCGTTACGACTACAAGATCCTGGACAGCAGCGACGTGGTCTACGCCGCGGGCACGACCAATTCGGACATGCCCAAGACCAAGGTCAAGCTGACGCTGAACTGGGAGGCCGCGGACTGGGACAGCTTTGCCCGCATCTCGCATTCCGACGGCCTGAAGCGCTCGACCACCGACACCTGCCTGAGCTCGACATCGGCTTCCAACACCTTGCTGCGTGGCAATGGTTATTGCTACAACACGCCGCAGCAGTCGCTGGATCTGGGCACCACCTATCGCGGTTTCAAGAATGTGACGCTGTCGGCCACGGTCTTGAATGTGATGGGCACCTATGGCTTCAGCTCCGGCGTGCCTTCGGTGTTCAACTACTACGACCAAGGCGCGACCGATCAGCTGGGCCGCCGCTACACCATCAGCGCCAACTATTCTTTCGATTGAGTGATGGCGAGCGCCGCTGCCGGGTCAGCTCGGGGTGGCCGTTGATGCAAAGGGTCAATGCCTGGGGCGTTGGCCCTTCTTTGATTGGGGCAGCCGCGCGCTGCGCCGGAAATTGAGTCGCGCATGAAGAAGTATCAAAAATCCCTGAGGATCTGGCTGGCTGCGGTCTCGCTGCTGGGTGCCGCGCTGGGCCCGGCTTTGGCGCAGGAGCGCCGCCTGGAGCCTGGCGCCAGCCTGGTGGCCGATGGGATGCCGCCGCTGTTTCAGCCCAGCCGCCCGGCGGCCAAAGAAGCGGCCAGCCCGCGTTTTGTGGATTGGCATCTCCTGCGACGGGAGATGCTGGTGCTGGCGCAAGTCGGCGGCCGCCAGCAGCTGCATCTGCTCAAAGCAGCGGGGGCCAAGCCGCTAGTCTTGACGGAGGGGCGGGATGCCGTGGCCCAGGCCAGCTGGGAGCCCGAGCGTGGTGAGTATCTGGTCTTCAGCCGCGACCAGGGCGGCGACGAGGCCTACCAGCTCTACCGCCTGAGCCCGGCCGGGGAGGGCGAGCCCCTGGCTCAGCCGCTGAGCCTGAGCGGTAGCGAAGGGCGGGTCAGCGACTATCAGTTCCTGCCCAAAGGCCGCGGCCTGGTTTATCTGTGGGAGCGCTTGAACCGCCAGTCCGAGGCCGGAGCCAAGGCGGCAAAGCCCTTGAGCCGGCTGATGTGGGTGGACCCCGATCAAAACCCGGCCCGCCCGCGCGAGTTGGCGGCGGTGGAGGGAGGGCGTTTCACCGAATTGGCCGTCAGCCCCGGCGGCAGCATCGTGATCAAGCGCACCGTGCAGGGTCGCAGCCAGCTGCTGCGCTACGAGCTGGACGGCAAGCCCGGCCGGCCGCTGGGCGCGGTCGAGGCCAGGGCGGAGGACGATGCCGAGGAGGCCCCCAAGCTGGCCTCGGCGCCGGCCGCCGACGCGCTGTGGCGCCGCCAGGCGCTCAAGTCCGACTACCGTCATCTGGTCCGCCTGGACCTTGACAGCGGCCAGCGCCAGCCCTGGCTGACGCAGATGCACTCGGACCTGGAGGCGCTGGCCGTGCCGCCCCGCGCCGACGGCCGCCCCCTGGCCTTGCTGAACAACGAGCAGGGCATCTCGGTGCTGCGCCTCTTCGATCCCCTGCAGGCCCAGGCCCAGCCGCACCGCATCGCCGGCCAGTTGCCGGCCGGCGTCATGCGCAATCTGCGCTGGCATGGCAGCCTGCCCCTGCTGGGCTTCGAGCATGCCTCGGCGCAGAGCCCGGGCCGCATCTATGCCTACAACAGCCAGACCGATGAGTTGCAGCTCTGGGCCGGCCACGAGGGCGCGGCTGGCGGGGTGGAATACGCCAGCCTGCAGTGGACGAGCTTCGACGGCCAGGCCATCTCCGGCCTGCATATCGCACCGCCGGCGCGCTTCAGCGGGCCGCGGCCGGTCTACATCAGCATCCACGGCGGGCCGTCCGCGCAGTCGCGGCCGGGCTATCTGTCGGGGCTGCTGCGGCAGTTGGTGGAAGAGCTGGGCATGCATGTGATCCTGCCCAATGTGCGGGGCTCGGACGGCTTCGGCCAGCGCTTTCTGAACCTGGACAACGGCCTGCGCCGCGAGGACTCGGTCAAGGACATCAGCGCCCTGCTGGATCTGATCGCCACCCGCAGCGATATGGACGCCGGCCGCGTGGTGGTGGCCGGCGGCAGCTACGGCGGCTATATGTCGCTGGCGGTGGCGACCCATGAGTCCAAGCGCATTGCCGGCAGCATCTGCCGGGTGGGCATTGCCAATTTCGTGTCCTTTCTGGAGAACACCGAGAGCTACCGGCGCGACAACCGCCGCGCCGAGTACGGCGACGAGCGCGACCCCGCCATGCGGGCCTTTTTGCAGCGCATCTCGCCGCTGGCCCGGGCCGGCGAGGTGCGCAAGCCCTTGTTCGTCGTCCATGGCCGCAATGACCCGCGGGTGCCTTACGGCGAGGCCCAGCAGATGGTGGCCGCGGTGCGTGCCGTGGGCACGCCGGTCTGGTTCTTGAGCGCCGAGGACGAGGGCCATAGCTTCACCAAGGCCAGCAACCGCGAATACCTGAACCAGGCCACGCTGGAATTCGTGCGTCGCGTGCTTGGCAACAACAGTTTGCAAACCGGCAATTTCTGATGCAATGCAGCAAACGAGGGGCAAAATAGCTGTTTTGGCTTGAGCGGGCTCTACGGGGCCCGTCTGCAATCACGTGAGTTCCAATAACACGCCTCAATCCAAATCGGCCCTGGCCGGTTTGACCCTGGGTGCGCTGGGCGTTGTCTATGGCGACATCGGCACCAGTCCGCTCTACGCACTCAAAGAAGTGTTCCATGGCGGCCATGTAGCCCCTACGGCCGACAACATCCTGGGCGTGCTCTCCCTTTTGTTCTGGACGATGACCACCATCGTCTCCGTCAAATATGTGCTGCTGATCCTGCGCGCCGACAACAACGGCGAGGGCGGCTTGATCGCCATGCTGGCCCTGGCCACCAATGCGGTGAACGACAAGCCGCAGCTGCGGCGTGGCCTGCTGCTGGTGGGGCTGTTCGGCACCGCCATCTTCTACGGCGACGCGGTCATCACCCCGGCCATGACGGTGCTGGGCGCGGTAGAAGGCATCGACGTCTACCAGCCCCAGTTCCATGACGCCATACTCCCACTGACCCTGCTGGTGCTGGCCGGCCTGTTCGCCGTGCAGCGCTTTGGCACGGGCGGCATAGGCCGGGCCTTCGGGCCGGTGATGGTGCTGTGGTTCGGCGCCCTGGCGGCGCTGGGCCTGCCCCACATCCTGGACAACCCCCATGTGCTGGTGGCCGTCAATCCGGCCTATGCCCTGGCCTTTTGCCTGGCGCACAAATGGGTGGCTTTCGTGGCCCTGGGCGCCGTCGTGCTGGTGGTGACGGGCGGCGAGGCGCTGTACGCCGACCTGGGCCATTTCGGCCGCAAGCCCATCCGCATCGCCTGGTACGGCGTCGTCATGCCCGCCCTGGTGCTCAATTACTTCGGCCAGGGCGCCATGCTGCTGGACAACCCCGAGGGCGTGAAGAACCCCTTCTTCCTGCTGGCGCCGGACTGGGCCGAGATCCCGCTCTTCCTGCTCGCCACCTGCGCGGCCATCGTCGCCTCGCAAGCCCTGATCACGGCGGCCTTCTCGGTCACCAAGCAGGCGGTGCAGCTGGGCATCCTGCCGCGCATGCGCATCCTGCACACCTCGGTGCGCGACACCGGCCAGATCTATGTGCCCTTCGTCAACTGGGGCCTGTTCGTCTTCATCGTGCTGGCCGTCGTCTTGTTCGGTTCTTCCAGCAAGCTGGCCGGCGCCTACGGCATCGCGGTGACCATCGATATGACCATCACCACGGTGATGACCTTCTTCGTCATCCGCCATGGCTGGAAGTACCCGCTGCCTCTGTGCCTGCTGGCCACCGGCTTCTTCTTCGTCATCGACCTGACCTTCCTCGCCTCCAATATGCTCAAGCTGTTGGCCGGTGGCTGGTTCCCGCTGATGATAGGCATAGGCATGTTCACGCTGATGCTGACCTGGAAGCAGGGCCGCCGTCAGCTCAGCAACAAGCTGCGCGAAGACGCCATCGATCTGAAGAGCTTTCTGGAAGCCATCTTCGTCAATCCGCCCACGCGGGTGGCCGGCACCGCCGTCTTCCTGGCCGCTGAGGCCGGTGTGACGCCCAATGCCTTGCTGCACAACCTCAAGCACAACAAGGTGCTGCACGAGCAAAACCTGTTCGTCACCGTCAAGCACCACGAAGTGCCCTGGGTCGGCTTCGACAAGCGGGTGCGCTACGAGCCCCTGGGCAATGACTGCTGGATGGTGAGCCTGAACTTCGGCTTCAAGAACGAGCCCGATGTGCCCGAGGCCTTGAAGCTGATGAAGCAGCATGGCGTGCATCTGGACGAGATGGAGACCAGCTACTTCCTCTCGCGCGACATCGTCATCCCCACGATAGGTTCGGGCATGGCCTTGTGGCGCGAGAAGCTGTTCGCCAGCATGCACCGCAATGCCGCGGCGGCCGCCGACTTCCTGCACCTGCCCACCAACCGCATCGTGGAGCTGGGGTCCAAGGTCGAGATCTGATTCATGCGGCGTTTGTTGGCGTCCGTGCTGCTAAGTTTTTGCGTTACGGGTCAGGCCCGAGCTGTGGCCGACCCGCTGACTGTCGAGATCCAAGCCAAGGACGCCCAGCGCTTTGCTGCTGTGTTTCTGGCGGCTGAGGGTCGGCCCAGTGCCGAGCAGTTGCAGCGCGGCTATCTCGACCAGGCCGGGCCCGGTGTGGCGGTCTTCATGCCCGGCCGCATTCAGGATGCGCAAAACCTGGCCCGTGTGGTGGCCAGGCGGGGCCAGCATTACCGCTATGCCATCGAGCATTGCCTGCCGCAGCTGCCTTCCCTGACCGGCGATTTACGCGCCATCTACCTGGCCTTTGCGGGCTTGCAGCCCGAACGGCCTTTGCCCGAGATCCAGGTGATTTTCGGTGCGGGAAACTCGGGTGGCACGGCCTCGGCGGAGACGCATGTCCAGGCCCTGGCCCTGGAGGTCTTGTGCCCCGTGGGCACGACGCCCGAACAGTTCCGCACCACTCTGCGCGGCTTTTTCGCGCACGAGACGGTACACACCTGGCAGAAAGACGCCACGCCCGCCCAGCGCCGCGATCCCATGCTCTGGGCCGCGCTCAATGAGGGCCTGTGTGATTACCTGGCCAGCTTGGTCACCGGCCAGGTGCCCATGCCCGAACGGGGTGCCTGGGCCAGGGCGCGCGAGGCGGTGCTCTGGCAGGAGTTTCTACGCGATGCACAGACGGTCAAGGCCGGCACGGACGCTCAGGGCGAGATGAACCCGGCGGCAAGCAAAACCTGGCACCGCTGGTTTGCCAACGCCGGCAGCGCGCCGCCAGACTGGCCCAGCGAGGCCGGCTACTGGGTGGGCATGCGCATCGCTCAAAGCTATGTGGCCCGTGCCGCCGACAAGCCTGCCGCAATACGCCGATTGATCGACCTGGACGATGATTTGGCAGCGCTGCTCAAGGCCAGTGCTTATGCCCCCTGAATTGCCGGTGGGCTTGAACTTCCTGTCAGGACGCCGCGTCGGCATCCCGGCGCAGGACGGGCAGTTGCTTGAGCAAGTTGGGTAGTGCTGCTTGCACGGTGTCCCACACCACATCGAGGTTGATGTCGAAGTAGCCGTGGGCGATGCGGTTGCGCATGCCACGCATATTGCGCCACGGCACTTGCGCATGGGACTGGACGAACTCGTCATGACTCTCCATCACTTTCGTGGCGGCCTCGCCAATGATGACCAGACTCATGATGACGGCTTGCTGGGTTCGCTTGTCCCTGAGGAAATCTTCCTTGGCCAGGCCTTCCACAAAGCAGCATGCATCGCTTGCTGCCTGTTGCATATGGCCGAGATAGTCGGCCAAGCGGCTGTCGCTCATACGGGCTGCGCTTCCGCGAGCACCTGGGCCCGGAACTTTGGCGGCAGGTCGCCGGGTGTGAGCAGATCGACAGAGAGGCCGAGCAGTGACTCCAGCTCGACTTGCAGGCCGCCCAGGTCCAGCAGGGTCGCGCCGGGCAGGGCGTCGACCAATAGATCAAGGTCGCTGCCGTCCTGGTCGGTGCCATGCAGCACCGAGCCGAAGACGCGCGGGTTCACGGCGGGGAAGCGGCCCACCGTTTCGCGTACGGCAGCTCGTTTCATCTCAAGCACGATGGACGGTCGCATGGCATCCCTTGTTGCGGAACTTTTCAGGATGATAGGCAATCTCAGCCCAGATCCTCGCTGCGCCAGCCCTCGGCCGTCAGATGCACCAGCGTGCCCTGCGGGATCAGCTCCCAGCCCTCGTGGCCGTCTTCCAGCGGCTCGGAGGCGATCACCTGACCCTGCTCGCCGTGGCGGTGCAGATACAGCGTGGGCGCATGCAGATCGCTGGAGAAGCGGAAGGCGTGGACGGCCTTGCCGTCGGCCAGCGCGGCGGAGAAGCGCAGCGGCTGGCTGATGCGCAGCACCTGCATCATGGCCTGGGTTTCGTGCAGGACCTGGCTGACCGCCTGGGCGATCGTCTCACCCCTCTCGATGTGGTTGACGATCATCAGGAAGAGCAGCTCGGAATCCGTCGCGCCCTTGCGGTGGGCGTAGAGGTGGTCGGGCAGGCGCGACTCCAGGCTGCGGCGCAGCTGGCCGTAGCCACCGATCTGGCCGTTATGCATGAAGAGATAGGGGCCGTAGTGGAAGGGGTGGCAGTTCTGCCGCGCGATGCCGGTGCCGGTGGCGGCGCGCACATGGGCGAAGAAGAGGCCGGAGCGCACATTGCCGCACAAGGCCAGCAGGTTCTCGTCCGACCAGGCCGGCATCACCTCGCGGTAGATGCCCGGGTGCTCGCGCTCGCCGTACCAGCCGATGCCGAAGCCATCGCCATTGGTGACGGCCTTGGCCTCATCGGCCCGCAGCGATTGCCGCACCAGGGAATGGCGCGGCGTACAAACCAACTCATCCAGAAAAATGGACGGACCCAGATAGGCGAGGAAACGGCACATGGCCCCAGTTTGCGCGCGAGTTGGCAGCCGCTGACTCCGTAGAAATGCGATGTTTCGGCCGCTTCTCGACCTTTTTCACGAATCACCTCCGATTGCCCCTCGCGCAGTCCGTTTCGCGGGCCTTGGTTATGCTGCCTGCCATGACAGCGCACAAGACTTGGCTCAGCGAGCTTTCCATCTCCGCCGTGGTCGCCGGCTTTGTGGCCGTGCTGGTGGGCTTCACCAGTTCGGTGGCCATCGTCTTCCAGGCCGCCCAGGCCCTGGGCGCCACGCCCGCCCAGAGCAGCTCCTGGATGTGGGCCCTGGGCCTGGGCATGGGCGTCACCAGCCTGGGTCTGTCGTTGTGGAGCCGCCAACCGGTGCTGACGGCCTGGTCCACCCCCGGCGCGGCCTTGATCGCGGCCACCGCCGGCCTGCCCATGGCGCAGGCCATCGGCGCCTTCCTGGTCAGCAGCGCCTTGATCGTCCTGTTCGGCATCACCGGCTGGTTCGAGCGCCTGATGGACCGCATTCCCCTGGCCGTGGCCTCGGCCTTGCTGGCCGGTGTTCTCGCTCGTTTTGGATTGGACGCCGTGTTGACGCTGGGCACGGCGCCCCTGCTGGTGCTGGCCATGGCCCTGGCCTATCTGCTGGGCAAGCGCTGGTGGCCGCGCTATGCCGTGCCCGGCGTGCTGGCCGTGGGCGTGGTGGTGGCGGCGCTGCAGGGCCGTTTGCACTTGGGCGCGGTGGACTGGGCCTGGGCCCAGCCGGTCTGGACCACGCCCGCCTTCAGCCTGGCCGCCTTGATCGGCGTGGCCCTGCCGCTGTTTCTGGTCACCATGGCCTCGCAGAATCTGCCCGGCGTGGCCGCCCAGCGCGCCTCGGGCTACCAAACGCCGGTTTCACGCAGCATCACGGTGACCGGTCTTGCTGGCCTGGTGCTGGCACCTTTTGGCGGCTATGCCTTCAATCTGGCCGCCATCACCGCCGCCATCTGCATGGGCCGCGAGGCGCATGAAGACCCGCAGCGCCGCTATCTGGCCGCGGCTTGTGCCGGCCTGTTCTACATCGCCCTGGGCCTGGCCGGTGGTGCCGTCGTGGGCCTGCTGGCGGCCTTCCCGCGCGAGCTGGTCGCGGCCATCGCCGGCCTGGCCTTGCTGGGCACCATTGCCGGCGGCCTGAGCAGCGCCCTGGCCGAGGCCAAGCACCGCGACGCCGCCATGCTGACCTTTCTGGTCACGCTCTCGGGCCTGACTCTGCTGGGCATAGGCTCGGCCTTCTGGGGCGTGGTGGCGGGCACGGTGGCGCTATTGGTGCAACACTTGCGCAGCCGCTGAAATTTGCAAACTTGAGAAACCCAAACGCCATGATTCTGCTCTTCGTCGCCGACCCCATCGAGACCTTCAAGACCCACAAGGACAGCACTTTCGCCATGATGCGCGAGGCCGCCAAGCGCGGCCATGAGATCTGGGCCTGCGAGGTGGGCGATCTGGTCTGGCGCTCCGGCGGGCGCGTGGTGGCGCGCAAGGCCCGAGCGCTGGCGCTGACAGGCGACGCCAAGGACTGGTTCACCGTGCTCGCGACGCAGGAGCTGGTGCTGGCCGAAACCGGCGCCGTGCTGATGCGCAAGGACCCGCCTTTCGACAGCGAGTACTTCTACGCCACCCATCTGCTGGGCCAGGCCGAGCGCGAGGGCGCGCGCGTCTTCAACAAGCCCGCGGCCTTGCGCGAGCACCCGGAGAAGCTGGCGCTGATGGAGTTCCCGCAGTTCTGCCCGCCGACCCTGGTGACGCGCTCCGCCGAGGTGATACGCGCCTTCCATGCCGAGCACCGTGACATCATCCTCAAACCCCTGGACGGCATGGGCGGGGCGGGCATCTTCCGTGTCGGCGCCGACGGCCTGAACCTGGGCTCCATCATCGAGACCCTCAACAAGAATGGCGCCGAGACCGTGATGGTGCAGCGCTATCTGCCCGAGATCCTGCAGGGCGACAAGCGCGTGCTGGTGATCGGCGGCGAGGCCGTGCCTTTTTGCCTGGCGCGCATTCCGCAGGGCGGCGAGGTGCGCGGCAATCTGGCCGCCGGTGGCAAGGGGGTGGCCCAGCCCATCAGCGAGCGCGACCGCGAAATCGCCGCGGCCCTGGGCCCCGTCCTGGCCGCGCGCGGCCTGCTGCTGGTGGGCCTGGACGTGATAGGCGGCAGCCTCACCGAGATCAATGTCACCAGCCCCACCTGCTTCCAGGAGATCACCGATCAGACCGGCTTCGACGTGGCCAAGATGTTTGTCGACGCGCTGGAGCGGGCCTTGCTGGCTTGAGAGCGGCCGGCCCGCGTTTATGCTGCCCCCCATCCCCTCTTTTGAACACCTCCGGAGTCAACGCATGATCAAAACCCGCGCAGCCGTGGCCTGGAAGGCCGGTGCCCCCTTGACGATCGAAGACGTCCAGCTCGAGGGCCCGCGCGCCGGCGAGGTGCTGGTGGAGGTCAAGGCCACCGGCATCTGCCATACCGATTACTACACCCTCTCCGGCGCCGACCCGGAAGGCATCTTCCCCGCCATCCTGGGCCATGAGGGTGCGGGCATCGTGCTGGAGGTGGGCGAGGGCGTGAGCTGGCTCAAGCCCGGCGACCATGTGATCCCGCTCTACACACCCGAATGCCGCCAGTGCAAGTTCTGCCTCTCGCGCAAGACCAATCTCTGCCAGGCCATCCGCCCGACCCAGGGCAAGGGCTTGATGCCCGACGGCAGCTCGCGCTTCTCCATCGCCGGCCAGCCCATCTTCCACTACATGGGCACCTCGACCTTTGCCAACCACATCGTCGTGCCCGGCATCGCCCTGGCCAAGATCCGCGCGGACGCGCCCTTTGACAAGGTCTGCTATATCGGCTGCGGCGTCACCACCGGCGTGGGTGCGGTGCTGTTCACCGCCAAGGTGGAGGCGGGCGCCAATGTGGTGGTGTTCGGCCTGGGCGGCATCGGCCTGAACGTGATCCAAGGCGCCAAGATGGTGGGCGCCGACAAAATCATCGGCGTGGACCTGAACCCGGCACGCGAGAAGATGGCGCGCGACTTCGGCATGACCCACTTCATCAACCCCAAGGAGCATGCGAATGTGGTGGACGCCATCGTTCAGCTGACCGATGGCGGGGCCGACTATTCCTTCGAGTGCATAGGCAATACCCAGGTCATGCGCGAGGCGCTGGAGTGCACGCACAAGGGCTGGGGCCGTTCCATCATCATCGGTGTGGCCGAGGCCGGTGCCGAGATCAGCACCCGCCCCTTCCAACTGGTGACCGGCCGCAAATGGGAGGGCAGTGCCTTCGGCGGCGCGCGCGGCCGCACGGACGTGCCCAAGATCGTCGACTGGTATATGGACGGCAAGCTCAAGATCGACGAGTTGATCACCCACAAGCTCAAGCTGGAACAGATCAACGAAGGCTTCGAGCTGATGAAGCGCGGCGAGTCCATCCGCTCGGTGGTGGAGTTCTGATCATGGAAATCCTGTCCAGCCACACTTGTTTTGGCGGCCAGCAGCTGTTCTGCCGCCATGAGTCGGCCGAGATCGGCCTGCCCATGCGCTACGCCTTGTTTGTGCCGCCCGAGGCCAAGGGTTTGCTGGTCTTTCTGGCCGGCCTGACCTGTAGCGAAGAGACCTTCACCATCAAGGCCGGCGCCCAGCGGGTGGCGGCCGAGCTGGGCCTGGCGCTGCTGATGCCCGACACCAGCCCGCGCGGTGCCAATCTGCCCGGCGAGGCCGAGAGCTGGGACTTCGGCGTCGGCGCCGGCTTCTATCTCGACGCCACGCAGCAGCCCTGGGCCCGGCACTGGCGCATGGAGAGCTATCTGACCGAGGAGCTGCTGCCCGAGGTCCTGGCGGAGCTGGGCCTGCCGGCCGAGCGGGTGGGTATCTTCGGCCACTCCATGGGCGGCCACGGGGCCTTGACGCTGGCCCTGCGCCATCCGCAATTGTTCCGCTCGGTCTCGGCGTTTGCGCCCATCGCCGCGCCCAGTCAATGCGCCTGGGGCAAGAAGGCCTTCGGCGGCTATCTGGGGGCGGATACCAACACCTGGGCCGAACATGACGCCAGCGAGCTGATGAAGCGCCAGACCCGCCCACCCTTCCCTGCAGGCATCCTGATCGACCAGGGCATGTCGGACAAATTCCTGCTGGAGATGCAGCTGCTGCCCGAGGTCTTCGAGGCCGCCTGCAAGTCTGTGGACCAGCCGGTCACGATGCGCTGGCACAAGGGCTATGACCACGGCTACTACTTCATCGCCAGCTTTATGGAAGACCATCTGCGCCACCACGCCGCTCAGCTGCTGCGGTAAGTTCACGTGAGCCGCTTCACCACCCTGCGCAAGATCCCCGGCGGGGTCTGGGCGCTGGGCTTTGTCAGCCTCTTGATGGACATCTCGTCCGAGATGATCCACAGCCTGCTGCCCCTGTTCATGGTGGGCAGCCTGGGGGCCAGCGCCCTGACCGTGGGCCTGATCGAGGGCCTGGCCGAGGCCACGGCCCTGATCGTCAAGGTGTTCTCCGGTGCCCTGAGCGACTATCTGGGCCGCCGCAAAGGCCTGGCCTTGCTGGGTTATGGCCTGGGAGCGCTCAGCAAGCCCTTGTTCGCCGTTTCCGGCGGCCTGGGCCTTTTGGTGTCGGCCCGCCTGATCGACCGGGTGGGCAAGGGTGTACGCGGCGCGCCTCGCGATGCCCTGGTGGCCGACCTGGCGCCGGCCGAGCTGCGCGGCGCGGCCTTCGGCCTGCGCCAATCGCTGGACACCGTGGGCGCTTTTCTGGGGCCTTTGATCGCCGTGGGCCTGATGCTGCTGTGGGCGAATGATTTTCGTGCCGTGTTCTGGGTGGCGCTGATCCCTGGCCTGCTGTCCGTCGCCCTGCTGGCCCTGGGTGTGAGAGAGCCGGATGCCACCGGGAAGCCGGCGCGCGTCAATCCCATTCGGCGCGAAAACCTGCGCCGCCTGAGCCCCGCGTTCTGGGCGGTGGTGCTGATCGCGGCCCTGTTCACCCTGGCCCGCTTCAGCGAAGCCTTTCTGGTGCTCAAGGCCCAGCAGGTCGGCGTGGGCCTGGCCTGGGTGCCCTTGGTGATGGTGGCCATGAATGCGGTGTACGCGGCCTCGGCCTACCCTTTTGGCAAGCTCTCGGATCGCATCAGCAAGCCGGCCCTGCTGGCCCTGGGGCTGCTGGTCCTGGCGCTGGCCGATCTGGTGCTGGCCGCCAGCCAGCACTGGGCTTCGCTGCTGTTGGGCGTGGGCCTGTGGGGTCTGCATCTGGGCATGACCCAGGGCCTGCTGGCGACCCTGGTGGCCGACACCGCCCCGGCCGATCTGCGCGGCACGGCCTACGGCTTCTTCAATCTGGTCTGTGGCCTGGCGCTGTTACTGGCCAGCGCTGCGGCGGGTTGGCTGTGGGACGCTTTTGGCGCCGCCAGCAGCTTTTACGCCGGCGCCGGCTTTTGCCTGCTGGCCTTGCTGGCCCTGGCCTGGCGCTACAAGATCAGGCGCGTTTGATCAGCCGCAGCCGCAGCGGCTGATGCGGCCGCAACGTGATATTGAGCGTGGGCCGGGGTGGCTCGCTGCCGGGCACGGGCACTAGCCGATAGCGCTGCAGCAGCAGCGCGGCGATCAGCGTGATCTCGGTCAGCGCGAAATGCTGGCCCAGGCAGACCCGCGGCCCGGCGCCGAAGGGCAGATAGGCACCCCGCGGGATCTCGGCCGCCGCGGGGCCGAAGCGTTCGGGCCTGAAGGCCTCGGGCGCGGGGAACCAGCGCGCATCGCGGTGCATCAGATAGGGCGTGATGCGCAGCATGCTGCCCGCAGGCAAGTGCCAACCCGCGATGTCCATCGCTTTCGTGCTCTTGCGGGTCAGCAAGGCCGGTGCGGGCGGGTAGAGACGCAAGGCCTCCTTGATGGTCTGGCCCAGAAAGGGCAGTTGAGCGATGTCTTCGACGCCGGGCTTGCGGCCGCCCAACTGGGCGTCGACTTCGGCCGCTGCCTGCGCGGCGGCCTCAGGGTGGGTGGCCATGCACCAACCCCACCAGGTCAGGGCGCCGGCGCTGGTTTCGTGGCCGGCCAGAAAGGTGGTCATGCATTCGTCGCGCAGCTCGCTATCGCTCAGGGGCTGGCCGTTTTCGTCCTGCAGCTTGAGCAGCATATCGAGCAGGTCGGGCTTGTCTGCGCCGCCGGCGGCGATATGGGCGCGGCGCGCCGCAATCTGGCCTTCGATCAACTGGTTCAAGACCTTCAAGGCGCGGCGCTTGGGCGCTTTCCACGGGGCCCATAGCGGCGCGCTGGCGGGCCAGAACATCTCGCGATAGGCGATCACGCTGAGCGTGCGCAAGGCCTGCTCGGCCGCGCGGGCTTGCGGCCCCGCATGGCTGCTGAACAGGGTGCGCAAGATAACGTCCATGGTCAGCTGAGTCATGGCGTGTTCAAAAGGCATATCGGCTTGGGCCTGCTGGGGCCAGGCCGCCAAGGCCTCTTCGCCGGCCTGCACCATCAGTGTGGCGAAGGCCGCGACCCGCTTGGGGGCAAAACCCGGCTGCAGCATGCGGCGCTTGCGGGCCCAGGCCTCGCCCTCGGCGATCAAGACGCTATGGCCATGGGCCGAGGCCATGCACTCGATGCCGCGCTCCCAGCGGATCAGGCCTTCGTGCGCGGCCACCAGCAGCTCACGCACCTGCTCGGGGTGGAAGAAGCTGTAGTCGCGGTACTGCGCCAGCCGCATATAGACCACATCACCATGCTGGCGCTGCTGCGCTTGCAGAAAGCCCAGATAGTCCGGCCCCATGGCGCGCAGCTCGGGCAGGCCGAAGAAGCGGCAGGGTGGGCCGGGGGGCAGGTCTTGCCTGGCGGGCTGTGTCTTGGTTTTGCTGAGCGAGTTCATGCCAGCCATCCTGGCCGCCAGGGCGGCGCCTGTCTTGAACGAAAACGACATGGCCGCGCGGCCAAGCCATGCTTCTACACTGGCGTCATCATGCATGCCGAAATCGAACGCCCTGTCGGCCCGGTGGATCTGGGGGATCCCTGCATCCACCCGCTGACGCTGGCCCGCCTGATCCCGCCGCGCCTGAGCCTGGGCGCTTGCTTGCGCGGCTTTATGGTGCGTGATCTGCGCGCCGCGCCCGGGCTGAGCCCGGCACAGCGCAGCACCTGGTTCCCGGTCTCGCCGGTCTGCACCATCAGCTGGTTTCTGCAGGGCCAGTGCGCCGAGGTCTTGTGCGCGCCGGGCGAGGAAGAGGCCGAACAGGAGCGCGGCCTGCGCTTCCTGCCCGAGCAGCCCTTTCTGGCCGGCCCGCACAGCCGGCCCGCCAAGTTCCGGACCTTTGGCCCTGGCCATAGCTTTGTCGCGGTGCTGATGCCCGATGCCTTCAAGCTGCTGACCGGCCTGGACCTGCAGCAATGCCAGGACTCGGTGCTGTTGCTGAGCGAGCACCTGGACGCCGATTGGCAGGCCATGGCCGCGGCCGTGCAGACGGCCGCCGATGATGCGGCACGGGTGCGAATCTTCGAGGACTTTTTGCAGCCGCGCTGGCAGCGCGCCCGCCTCGAGGGTGGCCATGAGCTACCGCGTTACCGCGACTGGATGGAGGCCCTGGCCGTGCGCGCCATCGCCGCGGGCAAGGGGCGCAGCCTGCGCCAGGTGGAGCGCCGCATCAAGCAGTGGAGCGGGCAATCGATGCGCCAGCTGCAATCGCTGAGCCGCGCGGAGCAGAGCTTTTTCCGCGTCCGCGAGGCGCTGGAGCGCGGCCAGGTGGTGTGGACCGATCTGGCCTATGCCTCCGGCTATGCCGACCAGGCCCATCTCTGCCGCGAGACCCGCCGCGTCACCGGCTTCAGCCCCGAGGCCTTGCGCCAGCGCATCGAAACGCAGGAGGCGTTCTGGGCCTATCGGATCTGGAGTTAGGGCGGGGCTTTCACCAGCTCATTCCCCATTCGACCCGGACATGGGGTTTGAGTTGCAGTTCGCAGAACTTGACTCGTTCATCGTTGAAGGACACACGCAACAGCTCCTTGGCAGCGCTTGATTCGATTTCCCAGCCGCTTGCCATCACCGAGCTCAGGCGCACTCGCAACAGCTCCCCCTGCCACCATTCGAACGAGAACTCCGCCTCATCCGGCGCGATGGTGGCAATGATTCTGTCCATGCCCCGCTGGGTGCTGAATCTGGCGCCGTAGTACCAGCCTTCGGAGTGGACCCACTCAGGCTCCGTTTCGAAGAACAGCACATAGTCGAGCAAGTCAGGGCGATCGGCCATGATTCATCGGGTAGTTGATAGGCCTTGTCCAAAGTCTGTCCCTTGGAGTGGCCTATCGGATCTGGAGTTAGGGCAAGGGGCGCTTCGGCGGCAAGTGCCGGCGCCGTTCCGCCCAGCGCTCGCGCGGGCTTTGGCTTCGATACTTTTTGCGGCTGGGCCAATCGCAGCAGTCGAAGCAACTGAAGGCATCGCAGACACCGCAGGAGCTATGTCCGCCCGGAAGATCGCAGGGCAGATCGCAGCCCGGATCGCACAGCCCGCGCTGCCCGGCATGGCTCAGGCGAGCTGAAGCCACGCTGCCATAACGGCGATGTGCCACGCCACACAGCCGCAGGCGTTGGCGCAGCAGGGCCAGGCCCGACCAGCAGCCGTGGCGGCGTATCACCCGGTAGCCCAGGGCCGAGCAGCTGGCTCGGCCGCAGTGCAGGCGGTAGGCGCAGCCAAAGCCTTTGTGCGGTGACAGCCAGCGCTGGTAGGCGCGGATCAGTAACAGGGCCAGGTGTTTCATCGTGCAGCCTTGCGGGGCGGGCCGCGGCCCGCCCCCGCGCCTTCTTTCTTGCTTCTTACTTGGCCGCCGCGGCCTCGGCCGCCTTCTTCGCCGCACCGGCAAAGTCACCCGCGTAGATGTGCAGGAACTGGGCCGGCTTGATGGCGCGGCGCAGGGTCTGGTTGACCTCGTCCAGCGTGACTTTCTCGATCTGCGCCTCGCGCTCGGCCGAGAAGGCCATGGTGCGGCCGGTGTGCAACTGGCCGACCAGGCCGCCGGCCAGGGCGGCGTCTTGCGCGCGGCCGATCTTGGACTGCTCCAGCAGGGCTTTCTTGGCATCAAGCAGCTCGGCCTCGCTGATGCCGTCCTTGACCAGGCGGTTCAGCTCCTCGGCGACGCCGGTCTTCAGGCGCTCCAGGTTTTGCGGCGCGTAGATGGCGAACAGCAGCTCGGCGCCCACGGGCTCGAAGCTGCCGGCGCTGAGTTGGCTGCCGGCGCCGTAGCTGATGCCTTCCTTCTGGCGCAGGCGGTCCAGCAGGCGCGACTTGACGCCACCACCCAGCACCTTGTTGACGATGGACAGGGGCACATAGTCGGGGGCGTCGTCCTTCAGCGTCAGCGGCAGCAGGGCGATGTAGAAGGCATTGGCCTTGTCGGGCGTTTCCAGCAGGATGGCGCCGGGCTTGATCTGCGCCGCTTCGCTGCTCAGGCGGGCGTATTTGCTCTTGCTCTTCCAGTCGCCGAACAGGGTCTTGAGCTGGGCCTGCACCTCGGCATTGTCGAAGTCGCCGACCAGGGCCAGCTTGGCGTTGTCGGCGCCGTAGAACTGGCTCCAGAAGCGCTTCACATCCTCCAGCTTCAAGGCTTTCAGCTGGGCCGCGCTTTCGTCAAAGCTTTGGAAGGCCCGCACATCACCCTTGGGGTAGGCGTCGCGGGCCTTGGCCAGCGCTTGCGAGGCCAGGGCTTGGGGTTCGCTGCGCTGGGCGTCGATGGCGGTGAGGTTTTCCTTCACCGCCAGCTCGAATTCCTGGGCCGGGAAGCTGGGGGTGCGCAGCACATCGCGCAGCAGCTCCAGCAGGGCCGGCAGGTTTTTGCGCACGGTGTCGAATTGCACATTGACGCTCTGGCCGCTGCCGGAGACGGTCAGGCGGGCCTTCAGCTCGTCCAGCTTGGCGGCCAGCTCGGCGCGGCTCAGCTTGGCCGTGCCGCGGCTCAGCAGATCGCTGGTGAGGCCAGAGGTGCTGGCCTGGCCGAACAGGCTCTTGGCATCGCCGAAGTCCAGGCGCAAGACGCCGTGCACGGTCTCGCCGCGGGTCTTCTTGGCCGTCAGGGCCAGCTTCATGCCATTGGGCAGGGCGCTGCGGACGGTGCGCTTGTCGATATTGGCGGGGCTGACGTCGAAGTTCTCGCCCTCGGCCACGGCCGCGCGGCCTTGGTAGCCTTCGACCAGCTTGGCCACGTCGACCGGCGCGGGCAGCACGGCGCGGTCCGGCGCCTTGGTCGGCACGAACTGGCCGTAGGTGCGGTTGCTTTCCTTGAAGTAGTTCTCGGCTACGCGCTGCACGTCCTTGATGCTCAGTGCTTCCATGCGGTCACGGGCCAGGAAGAACAGGCGCCAGTCGCCGGAGGCGATGGACTCGGACAGCTGCACGCCCAGGCGTTGCGGGTCGTTCAAGGTCTTGTCAAAGTCGCTCAGCCAGCTGGCCTTGGCGCGCTTGAGTTCGGCCTCGGTGATGGGGTTCTTCTTGATGTTTTCCAGCGCTTCCTGCAAGGCCTTGCGGGCTTCGGGCAGCTTTTGCTCCTTGCCCAGCTCGGCCATGAAGAGCAGGTAGCCGGGTTCGGCCAGTTCGAAGTTCCAGGGGGCGACGGAGACGGCCTTCTTGCCCTCGACCAGCAGCTTGTGCAGACGGCCATTGGGCGAGTTGCCGAGGATCTCGGCCAGGGCGGCCACGGCGGCCGAATCGGCATGGCTGGCCGCGGGCGTGTGGTAGAGCACGGCGGCCAGCTGGGTGTCGCCGACGCGGTTGACGCTGACCTCGCGGGCACCGTTCTGCACCGGGTCCAGGGTGTAGGTGGGCTGCAGCTGGCGCGCCGGGCGCGGGATGGCGCCGAACACCTGCTCGATCTGGGCCAGGGTCTTGGCCGCATCGAATTTGCCGGACACCAGCAGCACCGCGTTATCGGGCTGGTAGTGGGCGCGGTAGAAGGCTTGCAGATTCTCGATCTTGACGCCCTCGACGTCGCTGCGCGCGCCTATGGTGCTCTTGCCGTAGTTGTGCCAGTCGTAGGCGGCCGCGGCCATGGCCTGCCACAGCGAGCGCTGCGGGTTGTTCTCGCCCGACTCCATCTCATTGCGCACGACGGAGAACTCGGTCTCCAGATCCTTGCGGGCGACATGGCTGTTGACCATGCGGTCGGCTTCCATCTCCAGCGCCCAAGTCAGGTTTTCATCGCTGGCCGGGAAGGTCTCGAAGTAGTTGGTACGGTCGTAAAAAGTCGTGCCGTTGAACTGCATGCCGCGCTTGCCCAGCTCTTGCATGATGTTGCCGCGCGTGGGCGTGCCCTTGAACACCATATGTTCCAGCAGATGGGCCATGCCGGTCTCGCCATAGTTCTCGTGGCGGCTGCCGACCAGATAGGTGATGTTGACCGTGGTGGTGGGCTTGGAGGCGTCGGGGGCCAGCAGCACGCGCAGGCCGTTGGTCAGGCGGTACTCGGTGATGCCTTCCACCGCTGCATGCTTCTGCGTCTTCTGAGCCTGCGGGGCAGGGGCGGCCGCAGCGGCCGGCGCCGCGCTGGTTTGCGCCCAGGCGGCAGGGTAGAGGGCCAGGCTGCCCAGGGCAGCAGCAATCAGGTAAGAGGTGGTTCTCAGTCGCATCAATGGACTCCGCGGATAGGGATCGTTTGGCTTGAAAGCTCGGGGTCTGCCCAGTCGGCTTGGACGGGGCGGCCCAGTATAGGGAGGCGATGGGGGGGCTCCTGACGGCGGGTCGCACTTGCCCACCATTCACCTTGTGCGGCACGCGCCCCGGGCGGGGCGGCAGGCGCGCGTATCTAGGTCGGCGTTGCCCACAGCGCCTGTGGGCAAGCTTGGGGAGTGTTGCGATGGAATCGCGCCCAAGCCCCTGTTCATGGGCTCGTCAAGACCTTGCCCGAATATGCGGCAGCCGCCTCGGCCGGGGCCGAAAAGCGTCAATTTCGGACGCGAATGCGCGGCGCGGCAGCGCTGGCCTGTGGCAAGAACGGGGCGATTCAGCGGCAATTCCCCTGCGGATGGGTGGCTTGAACGGCGGCCTGGCGGCGGGATTTGCGGGCGGCGTTCGAGTCGGTGCGCAGTGCGCGCAAAAGCGTCGATTTCAATTGAAATCGTCCTCTCATCCTGCGGCGCCTGTCCACAGAGGCTGTGGGCAAGCTTGGGGACGCGAGTGGGGGAATCGCTCAGAAGCCCCTGTTCATCGACGATTCCCTGGCCTGCATCAAATGCGGGCAGGCGGCTTGGGGGCGCGAAAACCGGGGCTCGCCAGGCCGGGTTCTCGGCGCGGCAGATCGCTGCTTTATTTTGCGGCAGCTTCGGTCGGCGTCTGGGCTGCCCAGCGGCCCTGTTGTGGATGACATCTGCCGCTTTGCGCGCAATACGCCCGGCTTTGGGCGGCTGTCGCCCGTGATGGTGCGCAGGCCGCGCGATTTTTGGGTCTTTATGTCCACAGTCGCTGTGGGTAAGTTTGGGGATGGGCCTTGGAGTGCGTGGGCGATGCCTCTGTCCATCGCGATTTCCCTGGCTTGCTCGAAGATGGGGCAGGGGGACCGCCCGGGAGTCGATTCCTTTCGGACTGGGGCTGTGGACAAAAAGGCCCGGCTTGGATTTGCGTAAAAACTCGGCAGCTGCATTGCTGCGAGCGATTTGCTCGCCATCGCCTGTTGTGCGAATTTCGCCCCGTGTTGGGCGCATTGCGCGCTCGGTGGTTTGGCTGAATGTCCACAGTGTCTGTGGGCAAGCCTGGGGATGTCTGCGGGAGCATGTGGCCAAGGCCTCTATCCATCGCGGATTCCCTGGCTTGCTGCAAATCAAGGCAAAGCGCCGCTGCGCAGCAAGAGTACCTGCCTGGGCCGCAGCTGTGGGCTCTGGCCTGCTGAAAAACAGGGCAGATTGGATTGCTGATCGCCCAGTTTCGGGCGATTGCCGCCCGCATCGGGGCGCTGATCGCGCGGCCGTGTTGGGCACTGTCCACAGAGCCTGTGGGCAAGTTTGGGGATGGCGCTTGGAGAGGGGCCGAGAAGCCCCTGTTCATCGGTCCTGCGCTGGCTTGCCCGAATATGGAGCAGCCGTGGCGCCCTGGCGGCGCCCGGCTTCAAGGTTCGCTCAGCTGAGCTTGAGCAGATGCAGCACCACCCGGGCGGTGGTCTGTTCGGTCTCCAGGAACTCGCTGAACAGCTTGCCCGTCATGAAGGCATTGTTCCAGCGGTTCTTCTGCAGTTCGGCCGCCCAGGCGCTGCTGCCGTTCAAGGCCGTGGCCAGCTGGGTCATGCGTTCGGCCTGGGCCGGCGTCAGGCCCGGGGGGGCGAAGACGGCGCGCCAATTGCTGAGGTCGGTGGCCACGCCCTGATTGCGCAGGGAGCGCAGGCCGGCCGTGTCGGCCCGGCTGGAGATGGCCAGGGCGCGCACGCTGCCGCTATTGATCGCCTCCATGGCCTCGGAGTAGCCGCTGATGCCGATGTCCAGATCGCCTTTTTGCAGGGCCGCGACCAATTCGCCGCCGCCCGAGAAGGGCTGGTAACGCAGCTTGCTGGCGTCCACCTGCAGGGCGCGGCCCATCATGCCCATCAACATATGGTCCACCCCGCCGGCGCTGCCGCCGCCAAAGCGGAGGGTGGCGGCGTCGCTGCGGATGCGCGCGTTCAATTCGGCCTGGTTGCGCAGCGGGGAGGCCTTGGGCACCAGGATGACCAGGGCGTCCGAGGTCAGGCGGGCCACCGGCGTGACCTGGCTGAGGTCGATGGGGGCGCGGTTGAGGGCGATGGCGCCCAGCATGACCATGCCGCCCAACATCAGGGTATTGGGCTGGCGGGCGTACTTCTCGACGAAATAGGCCAAGCCGGGCACACCGCCCTTGCCGGGCTTGTATTCATATTCCACCTTGTCGACCAGCCGGCTGGCCTGCAGGGCATTGCCCATGGCACGGGCGGTCTGGTCCCAGCCGCCACCCTGCGAGGCCGGCACCAGCAGGCGCAGGGAATCCAGCGGCGCTGTGTTCGTCGACTTGGCCCTGGCTTGCGCCAGGCTGGCCAGGGGTGTGGCGGCCAGCAGGCCCAGGCCGCCGGCATTCAGCATCGTTCTGCGTTTCATATCGTTATTGCTTTCCATTGGCAACGGTGGCTGGACAGCCTCCCAAGACTGCAGATTCTGGCAGCTTCAGCACGCTGGTTCAGGAAATTAGGGCGCCAATGAAAAAACCCGGCAGCAGCCGGGTTTGGGGTGCCAGGGCGCAGGCTCTTACTGTGCCTTGCCGCCGCGGCGTGCCCGCAGGCCCAGGGCCAGCAGGCCCAGGCCCATCAGGGCGTAGCTGCCGGGTTCGGGCACGGCGGCGGTGATGGCAAAGCTGTCCACGCCGATGTAGTTGGAGTTGTTGCCCGCGGAGCCGCCGTCGCTGACCAGATAGCGCAGGGCCAGGGCGCCATTGGTGGCACCGGACAGGCCGCTGATGGTGGCGCTGTATTTCGTCCAGCTTTCCGGGTATCCACCAACGTCCAGCGCCGGATTGATACTGAGCAGCAAGGAGGTGAAGCTGCCCACGCTGGTGTTGGTATTGCCCACATCCGTGCCACCGACATTGCTGAAGCGCAGCTCCAGGGCGTCGGGCCATTGCGAGCCGGTGGCGGTGCGGGTGTAGAAGCTCACCACGTCGCCGTTGTTGAAGCTCAGGGTGGGGGTGATCAGCCAGTTGCTGATATCGCCGACGCTGCCGGTGCTGTTGAAGTTGGCGCCGGCGTAGGAATTGGCGGCACCGGCCTGGGCCGAGAAAACTGCGGTATTGCCCTGGAACCAGGAGATCGAGCCGAGGGGAGCGCTATTGTTTTTCACGGTCCAGCCGGCGGGCGTGACGGTGTCAAAGCCTTCGCTGAGGCTGGCGGCCGAGGCGCTGCCCGCCAGGGCCAGGGAGGCCAGCAGGGCGGGGGCGGTGTGGCGGGCAAGGGTCTTGGGTGCGAACATGGGATTCCTCTCCTTTGTGATTGACGGGGAAGGTTCACTCGCTCGACAAGCCCTTGCTGGACGGTGTTCCATTCGATGCAAGCGCATGAAATCGGAGCGGCGAAACCATTGGAGTCATTTCACGCGGGATTGCATTTCCGTGAAAACCCGCCCTCCCCCTAAGTCAAAGGGAGTCGGCCCGGGCGCCTCAAAAGCCGCTTGAATGGGTGATTATTTGTCCGTGCCTGGTGAGGCTGGAATCGGCGCCTGGCGGCGCGTCTCGCCGCTGCGGCGACAATCGGGCCATGGCAGTCCTATCCATCTCCAACGCCCATCTCGCTTACGGCCACGTCGCCTTGCTGGATGGCGCCTCCTTCTCACTCGAAATGGGTGAGCGTGTCGGCCTGATCGGCCGCAACGGCACCGGCAAATCGTCGCTGCTGAAAATCCTCGCCCAGATCGACAAGCTCGACGACGGCCTCTTGCAGCTGCAGCAAGGCCTGACCAGCGTCTACGTGCCGCAGGAACCCGAGCTGCGGCCCGAGGCGACGATCTTCGACGTGGTCAGCGAGGGCGTGGCCGAGGCCAAGGCCTTGCGCGAGCGCTACGAGATCCACGACCCGGAGGACGATCTGGAATGGGTGGCCGAGCGCATCGAGCATCTGGGCGCCTGGAACTGGGAGCAGCGCGTCGAAGAGACCTTGCAGCGTTTGAATCTGGACGGCTCGCGCATCGTCGGCGCGCTCTCGGGCGGCTTGAAGAAGCGCGTGGCCCTGGCCCGCGCCCTGGTGGCCCAGCCCGACGTGCTCTTGCTGGACGAGCCCACCAACCACCTGGACCTGGACGCCATCACCTGGCTGGAGGAGCTGCTCAACGGCTTCAAGGGTTCGCTGCTGCTGATCACCCACGACCGCAGCTTTCTCGACAATGTGGCCAACCGCATCGTCGAGCTGGACCGTGGCCAGCTGCGCGGCTACCCCGGCAACTTCGCCGCCTTCACCGCCGCCAAGGCCTATGAGCTGGAGAACGAGGCGCTCTTCAATGCGCGCTTCGACAAGCTGCTGGCGCAGGAAGAAATCTGGATACGCAAGGGCGTCGAGGCTCGCCGCACCCGCAGCGTGGCCCGCATCCAGCGCCTGGAAGCCATGCGCTTGCAGCACGCGGCGCGCCGCGATGTGCAGGGCAAGGTCAAGTTAGACATCGACACCGGTGGCGCCAGCGGCAAGATCGTGGCCGAGCTGGATACGGTCAGCAAGAGCTATGGCGGCCGCGCCATCGTGCGCGACTTCAGCGCCACCATTCTGCGCGGTGACAAGGTCGGCCTGGTCGGAGCCAACGGCGCCGGCAAGACGACGCTGCTGAAAATGATTCTCGGCCAGTTGGCGCCCGACACCGGCAAGGTGCAGATGGGCAGCAAGATCAATGTGGCCTATTTCGACCAGATGCGCGATGTGCTGGACCTGGACGCCACCCTGGCCGACACCATCAGCCCCGGCAGCGAGTGGATCGAGATCGGCAACCAGCGCAAGCATGTAAAAAGTTATCTGGGCGACTTTTTGTTCTCGCCCGCGCGCGCCAACTCGCCGGTCAAGAGCCTGTCGGGCGGCGAGCGCAACCGCCTGCTGCTGGCCCGTCTGTTCGCCCGCCCCGCCAATGTGCTGGTGCTGGACGAGCCCACCAATGACCTGGACATCGAGACCCTGGAACTGCTGGAAGAGCTGCTGGCCGACTACGACGGCACCGTCTTCCTGGTCAGTCATGACAGACGCTTCCTGGACAACGTCGTCACCTCAACCATCGTCAATGAAGGCGATGGCCGCTGGCGCGAGTACGAAGGCGGGGTGCAGGACTGGCTGATCCAAAGCAAGCGGGCCGCGGCCCTGCGCGCCAAGAACGAGCCGGCTGCCGTGGCCAGCGCACCGGCCCCCGCGCCCGCACCCGTGGCCTCACCCGACGCCCTGGTCGTGGCCAAGCCTAAAAAGCTCAGCTACAAAGAGCAGCGCGAGCTGGACGAGCTACCCCAGAGAATCGCCGCGCTGGAGGCCGAGCAGACGCAGCTCAATGCCTTGCTGAATGGCAGCGAGCTGTACAGCCAGGGGGCGGCCCGCATCGCCGAGGTGACCGCCCGTGCCGGTGAAATCGACGAGCAGTTGCTGGCCTTGATGGAGCGCTGGGAAGTGCTGGACGCCAAGTAGGCAGCGCTGGAGGCGGAGTCTGCAATGAACCAAATCTTCCAACAGGAATGGGTGGCGCTGCAGAACAAGTACGAGCAGTACGAGTTCCTGGCCCTGTTCAACAAGCTCGCCGCTCTGGGTGTTTTCTTGGTCTTGAGCCCGGGGCGTTTGGTGCTGGTGCTGTTGGCCTTGCTGTGGCTGCAGGAGGCCATTTTCAAGACTTACCAGGCCCGCCTGGGTGAGCGCCTGCTCAAGGTGGAGCAAGGCCTGCGCGAGGGGGGCTTGCCCAGCCTTGGCATGCAGCTGCACAGCGAGTGGCAGGCCCATCGGCCCGGCGTGGGTGGCTTGCTGGCTCAATACCTGAGCCAGGCCCTGCGGCCCAGCCTGGCTTGCAGCTATGTGATCCTGCTGGCGCTTGCGCTGTACCGGCTCTTTGCCTGGTGAGGCTCACAAGCTCAGCCTGATCTCGCCCAGGCCCTCAAAGCCCAGGCGCACGCTATCCCCCGGGCTCAGCTCGGCCCAGCTCAGCCAGGCGCCGGTGGTGACCACGGTGCCGGCGGGCACCGTCATGCCTTTGCGGCTGAGGTGGCGCAGCCAGCCCGGCAGCAGCCAGGCCGGGTCTTGCAGGGGGTGGCCGCCCTGGCCGCGCAGCGGCGCTTCCTGGTTGCGCTGTATCCAGCAGTCCAGTCGGCTCCAGTCGGGCAGGGCCGTGGCGGACCAAGGGATCCAGTCGCCCAGGGCCAAGGCGCCATGCGAGAGGCAGTCCGCCTGGCGCAGCAGGGGCGGCGCCTCGCCCGCCTCCAGCCAGCGCGAGCAGACCAACTCGGCCGACACGGTGTAGGCCTCGATCAAGCGGCTTGCTTCTTCATAGCCCAGGCTGGCCGCGCGGGCCGGGCTGACCTCTTCGCCCAGGCGCAGGGCAATCTCGGCCTCGACGCCGGGCGCGCGTAGCTGCAGATCGGAAAAATCGGCCTTGCCCATGCGGACCCCTGTTGGTGCCAGCGGCGCATGGCTCAGCTCGGCGCTGCGTGAGGGGCCGCCGGACTTCCAGCAGCGCACCTGGCCGGTGGTGACATCGGCCCAGGCCAGACGATGGGCCAGCAAGTCCTGGGTGAGATAGGCGTCCTCGCTGCTGTTGAGGGCGGCAAGCCAGCCGCCGGAGGGCAGGAGCAGGCCTTCTGTCCAAGCTTGCGCCAGGGCGGCGGCCAGGGTTTGAGGCTTGGTGTTGTTCATGAATTTCTTCTGCGCCCGGAAATCAATGCCTTTGCAGGCAGCTGTCGAACAAGGCCACGCCGGCGATCAGCAGGGTCAACAGGCCGGCCACCCAGATCAAGGGCCAGCCATGCCCCAGCCAAGCCAGCAGGGGCAGGATCAGCAGGCTGAGCAAGAGGGACGGTGCCCAGCGACCAAACACGATGCGGCGGAACAAGGCATTGCCTGCGATGAAGAACACAAAGGCCCCCAGCATCACGGCCAGGCTTTTGCCTTCCAGTGCGGCATGCGGATGGGCAATCAGCAACTCGCTGCCCACCGCTGCGACGATGATGCCGGCCACGATGAGGACGTGGATGTAGTGGAAGTACGCACCGAGCCGGCCCGGATCCTCGGCGTGCTCGATGGCGTGGCTGGCCTCCTTGCTGGAGGTGTCGAAGTAGAGCCACCACATGGCCAGGGCGGTGACGAAGGCGCAGGCAAAGGCGGCCACGGTCCAGCTGTCCCATGTTTTGGCTTCACTGAAGGTGGCGCCGGTGAGCAGGATGGACTCGCCCAGGGCCACGATGACAAAGAGTTGGCAGCGTTCGGCCAGGTGGCCACCGTCAATCGTCCAGTCGCGGGTCTGCGAGCGGCCCAGGCCCGGCAGCCACAGGCCGAACATGGGGGCCACATACTCGCTGCCGGCGGCCAGGGCCCAGAGCGCCATGCGTCCATGGCCGTCGTCGCAGGCGGCGCCGGCCAGCCAGAAGGCGCTGGCGATCAGGGTCCAGCCCAGGATGCGCTGGAAGTTGGGCGTCAGCGCATGGCGCGGGCCCAGCATATGCAGGACCCAGAGCGTGCGCCCCACTTGCAGGGTCACAAAACAGCCGGCGAAGACCCAGCCGCCGCCGGGCTCGAAGGCATGGGGCAGGGCGGCCGCCATGGGCAGGGCCACCAGCATGGCGGCGAACAGCAGGCTGCGCACCGGCAGGGTCTCGGGGTCGAACCAGTTGCTGACCCAGCAGGTGTATTGCCAGCCCAGCCAGACGGCGAACCACAGCAGCAGGGTTTGCAGCGCGCCCTCCCAGCTCAGATGGGCGAGCAGATAGTGCGAGGTCTGGGTGACGGCGAAGACGTAGACCAGGTCAAAGAACAGCTCGGCAAAGCTGACCTTGGGGCCCGCTGAGCCGCGCTGGCGCAGGGAATGCGTGGCGGCGGCCAGGGCTTGCGGGGGGTTTGTCATCGAGAGCTCCGGCATTGCGTTTGCGCCCCATTCTCAGGCGCAGGCAAGGCGCAGCGATAGCCGGGTCAGCCCGCGTCTCGCCGCCGCGACAGCGCGGCTACTCGCTGCTGTGCGTCATCTGCAGCGGCCTGACCCAACGCTCGAACTCATCCGCCGTGGTGTAGGCCAACTCTATGGCCGTCTCGCGCAGGTTCTTGCCTTGCTGGTGGGCGGTCTTGGCGATCTTGGCCGCCTTGTCGTAGCCGATATGGCGGTTCAGCGCCGTCACCAGCATCAGGTTCTTGGCCAGATTGGCCTCGATGACGGGCAGATTGGGCTCAATCCCGCGCGCGCAATGCATATCGAAAGAGGCGCAGGCATCGCCCAGCAAATCGATGCTTTCCAGCACGTTGTGCACCATCACCGGCTTGTAGACATTGAGCTGGAAATTGCCCTGGCTGCCGGCGAAAGCGGTGGCCGCATCGTTACCGAATACCTGCACGCACACCATGCTTAGCGCCTCGCACTGCGTGGGGTTGATCTTGCCCGGCATGATCGATGAGCCCGGCTCGTTCTCGGGGATGTTGATCTCGCCGATGCCGCAGCGTGGGCCGCTGGCCAGCCAGCGCACATCGTTGGCCAGCTTGAGCAGGGCGCCGGCCAGGGTGCGCAGATTGGCCGAGCTCGTGACCAGGGCGTCATGGGCCGAGAGGGCGAAGAATTTATTGTCGGCGGCGCGGAAGGGCTGGCCGGTCTGCGCCGCGATGAAGGCGGCGCAGCGCTCGCCAAAACGCGGGTGGGCGTTCAGGCCCGTGCCCACGGCCGTGCCGCCAATCGCCAAGTCGTAGAGCTCGGGCATGCCACGGCGCAGCGTGGCCAGGGCGTAGTCCAGCTGGGCCACCCAGGCGCCGATTTCCTGGCCCAGGGTGATGGGGGTGGCGTCCTGCAAATGGGTGCGGCCGGTCTTGACCACGGCCTCGAATGCTTGCGCTTTTTGCGCCAGCGTGTCGCGCAATTGCTGGACCTTGGGGAAGAGCTGGGCTTCCAGCTGCGCCACCACGGCGATGTGCATGGCGGTGGGGAAGGTGTCGTTGCTGCTCTGCCCGCAGTTGACGTGGTCGTTGGGGTGGACCGGGCTCTTGGCTCCCAGCTTGCCGCCCAGCAGCTGGCTGGCGCGGTTGGCGATGACCTCGTTGGCATTCATATTCGACTGCGTGCCCGAGCCGGTCTGGAACACCACCAGGGGGAAATGCTCGGTGAGCCGGCCGGCAATCACCTCGTCGGCGGCCTGCTCGATCGCGCGGGCCAGCTCGGGTGCCAGCTGGCCTAACTCCGAATTCGCTTGGGCTGCGGCCTTCTTCAAAATGCCCAGCGAGCGGATGACCGGGAACTTCCAGCGGAAGCGGTCGGCGCCGATCTCGAAGTTGCTCAGCGAGCGCTGGGTCTGCGCGCCCCACAGGTGATGGTTGGCGACGGCGATGGGGCCGAAGGAGTCGGTTTCGTCTCGGGAGTCAGTCATGTCAGGCGTCCTTTTGGAGTGAGGGAGCGAAGGCTGGCTGACGGGAGGGCTTGCTGGCGTTTCTTGCAGGAGCGAATCCTACGTCAGCTCGGCAGCGGGCGCCCAAAGTCGCGTCGCCCAGGTGGACAGGTCGGTCTCAAAGCCCTCGGCATTGCTCAGCACAATCAGGCTCAGGCCGCGCCGCGGGTTTCTGAGCATGAGCGAGGAAAACGCGGCGTAGCCCCCGCCGTGGAACACCAGCTGCTCCTCGCCATGCGCCACGACTTCCAGCCCGAGGCGGTAGGCCGTGTCCGCTGGAGCGAAGTGCTCGTCCTGCGCACAGCATTGGGTGAGCAGGCTGGGTTCGCTGCCGGCCTGGGCCTGCCAAAAGGGCTCGGCGCGGATGAGGTCGTCCAGCGTGGACCAGATGCCGCCGTCGCCCCAACTGGCCAGGGCAACCGGCGCATCCAGCCAGGCGTCGGGCAGGGCCTTGTCGCCTTCATCGCGCACATAGCTGCGTGCGCGCCGGGCCATGACACGCCCGGGCTGGCTCTCGACGCTGCTATCTGCCATGCCCCAGGGCTCGAAACAATGGCGGTGCAGGAGTTCGGCCAGCTCGGCGCCTTCGACGGCCTTGAGCAGTTCGGCCAGCAGCACATAGTTGCTATTGCTGTACTCATGGCGTGTGCCGGGCTTGAACTGCACGTCATCGGCCAGGGCGATCAGCTCCAGCGCCTGGGCCTGGGTGACGATGTCGTGCTCATGCCGGCCCAGTTGGGCGTGCCAGAGAAACAAGTAGTCGGCAATGCCGCTGCTGTGGCGCAGCAAGTGGCCCAGCTGTATCGCTTGTTCGTAGGACTTGAGCGCGGGCAGCCAGGGCCGCACGTCGTCGCCGAGCCTGAGACGCCCGGCCGCAACCGCTCGCATCACCAGGGCCGCCACCCAAGGCTTGGACTCCGAGGCCAGGTAGAAGCGGGTATCGCCGGCAATGGGCTGCTGCCACTCCAGATGCGCCATGCCGTGATGAACTTGGCGCAAGACCTGACCCTCATGAACGAGGGCGAGGCAGAAACCCGGTTCATCCGCTTTGTGGGTCGCTTTGAGCTGGGCGATGGCGCCGTCCAGGCGTTCAAGTTCCGGGATCATGGGCTCAGGCCGTTTGCGACTGCAGATAGTTGGCCAGGCCCAGCTGGGTGATCAGGCGCTGCTGCTGCTCCAGCCAATGGGCATGGTCCACCTCGGTTTCCACCAGCAGGGGTAGCAGCAAATCGCGGCTGACGTAATCGCGCGTCTGCTCGCACAGCGCGATGGTCTCGCGCAGCAGCTGGCCCACGGTTTGCTCCACGGCCAGGTCGCTGGCCAGCATGCTGGGCACATCAAAGCCGATGTTCAGCGCGCTGGCCTGCATGGCCGGCAGGCCGCCCAGCATCAGGATGCGCTTGATCAGCACGTCGGCATGCGCCGTCTCGTCCTCCATCTCATGGGCGATGCGCGCGGCGGTCTTGGCAAAGCCCCATTCGGCCAGCATGCGGGAGTGGATGAAGTACTGGTCGCGCGCGGCCAGCTCGTGGCTCAGCAAATGGTTGAGGGCGGTGATGACGGGGGAGGTGCTGGGCATGGCGGGGTGTTGGTGTTTGGGATCGGAGGGCGTGCATCATGCCTCAGCAAAAGCTTTGTCAATTGTTCTTGCGCAGCTTTTCCAGCAATCGCCAGAAATGCGCGTCTTGCGAGGTGGCGTAGTTGATGCGCATCAGCGTGCCGGGCCGGCGCGTCGGGCTGAACAGGGCGCCCGGCGCGATCAGCCAGTCTTCCATCATCAGGCGCTGGGCCAGTGTTTCGGTGTCCAGCCCCGTGTCTATCCAACCGAACAGGCCGGTGGGCGGGGTGAGGGCGCGGCAGCCCGCGCTTTCGGCCAGGCGCATGCTGCGCTGGCGGGCGGCGTCCAGCCGGGCCAGCACCCGCTCGGCGTGCCGCCGCAACTGGCCTTTTTCCAGGCAATGGGCGACGGCGCGCTCCAGCATGGGGCTGGTGGTGAGGGTGCTGATCAGCTTGAGCTGGGTCAGCGGGGCGATCTTGTCGGCGCTGGCCGCCACATAGCCGACCCGCCAGGCGGGCGTGAGTATCTTGGAAAAGCCCGAGACGTAGATGGTGCGCCGCAGCCCGTCCAGGGCCGAGAGCCGCGGCGCGTGGTTGGGGGCCAGAAAGGCGTAGGTGTCGTCCTCGACGATCAGCAGGTCGGCGGCTTCGGCCAGCTTGAGCAGCTGATGGGCATTGGCCAGCGAGAGGCTGTTGCCCGTGGGGTTGTGCAGCACCGAGACGGTGACATACATCTTGGGCCGGTGCTGGGCGATCAGCTGGGCCATCACCGCCAGGTCCGGCCCCTCGGCGCCGCGCGGCACCGGCAGCAGGCGCATGCCGGCCTGGCTCAGGCGGGCGAATTCGATGGCCCAGCCGGGGTCGTCCACCAGCACCGCATCGCCGGGCTGCAGCAGGCTGCGGGTGATCAGGTCCAGCGCATGGGTGGCGCCCACGGTGGTGACCAATTGGCCGGGCTCGGCCGCGATGCCCAGGTCGCTCATGCGCTGAGCCAGGGCCTGGCGCAGGCGGGCATCGCCGGCGGGCTCGCCGTAGTGCAGGGCCAGCTGATCCTGGGCATTGCCTTGGGTCAGCACCTGGCGCATGGCGGTCTGGATCATGGGCAGGTCCAGCCATTCGCCGGGCAGGGTGCCCAGGCCGGGCGCACGCTTGGCGTCGGCCTGGAACATGCCGCGTATCAGGGCGCTGGCATCGACCGGCTCGCCCACATTGGGGCTCAGATCGGGTTTGCCGCTTGGGCGCTTGAGCGCCGCGCTATTGCCGGCAGGCTCGCGCACAAAAAAGCCGCGCTGCTTGCGAGCTTCCAGCAGGCCATGGGCCAGCAGTTGGTCATAGGCCGCCACCACCGTGTAGGGGCTGATGCCGTGCTGGCGGGCGCATTCGCGCACCGAGGGCAGACGGGCGCCGGGCAGGATCAGGCGCTGCTGGATCTGCTCGGCATAGCGTGCCGCCAGCTGTTGGGCCAGCGAAAGCCGGGCGCTGCGGGGCAGGGCTGTGTTGGTGTTCATGCCGATACAGAGGCGGTGCTTGTTCGTAAAAGTGTACTGGTTCTGTATTGCTTGGCAACCTAGACTTTGCCTCAACAGAAATCATCAGGACGCCCGATGGAGATGCACACGCTGATTGCCGCAGTGGCTTTTGCCACGGTGACCTCGGTCACGCCCGGCCCCAACAATATGATGCTGCTGGCCTCGGGCGTGAACTACGGTTTCCGCGCCACCGTGCCGCATATGCTGGGCATCAGCGCCGGTTTCCTGCTGCTTCTGCTGGCCGCCGGTCTGGGCCTGGGGGCCTTGCTGCAGCGCTGGCCCGAGTTGCATCTGGGCCTGAAGATCTTGGGCGCCGACTATATGGTCTGGCTGGCCTGGAAGCTGTGGCGGGCCGATGCCGCGCCCGACCCGCAGAGCGCGGCGCCGGCCAAGGCCGCCAGCGGCCCGCTGGGCTTCTGGGGCGCGGCCGCCTTCCAGTGGGTCAACCCCAAGGCCTGGATGATGGCGCTGGGCGCGATTGCCGGCTTTGTCGGCCCGCAAGGCGCTTGGAGCGCCCTGTGGCTGCTGGCCCTGGTTTGTGCGGCGGTCAATCTGCCCTGTGTCAGCATCTGGGCCTATGCCGGTGCCCGGCTGAGCCGCTGGCTGGCCCGGCCGGATCGCCGCAAGGCTTTCAACACGGTGATGGCCTTGGCCCTGCTGCTCACCATTTGGCCTATGTTGCAGACCTGAGAGGCCCCACAATCAGGCACACTTTTCAAAATCCTCACGCCCTTTTGCATAAAAACGGAGACAAGCTCGATGTTGTCCAAGAACCCCAGCGCCTTCCACCTCGCCCGCCGCGCTGCGCGCATGAATCCTTCCATCATTCGGGAGATCCTCAAGGTCACCGAGAAGCCCGGCATCTTGTCGATGGCCGGCGGCCTGCCCTCCAGCGACACCTTCCCGGTGGCCGAGCTGAAGGCGGCCTGCGATCGGGTGCTGACGCAGAATCCGCGCGAGGCCTTGCAGTACGCGGCCAGCGAGGGCTTCGCGCCGCTGCGCGAATGGGTGGCGGCGCGTTCGGCCGCGCTGGGCATGACGGTGTCGCCCGATCAGGTTTTGATCACCAGCGGCTCGCAGCAAGGCCTGGACCTGGTCGGCAAGATTCTGTGTGACGCCGGTGCGCCGGTGGCGGTGGAGACGCCCACTTATCTGGGCGCGCTGCAGGCCTTCACGCCTTACGAGCCCATCTTCGCCAGCCTGGAGAGCGATGAGCAAGGCGTTTCGCCCGCTGCCCTGGCCCGCCTGCCGCACGATGCGCCGGGCACCCGCTTCGCCTATCTGCTGCCCAATTACCAGAACCCCACCGGCCGGGTGATGAGCGCCGGCCGCCGAGAGGAGGCGGTGGCCGCGGCCCGCGCTGCCGGCGTGCCCATCGTGGAAGACAACCCCTACGGCGATCTGTGGTTCGACGAGCCGCCCCTGCCCTCGCTCAGCAGCCTGTGGCCCGAAGGTTCCATCTATCTGGGCTCCTTCTCCAAGGTGCTGACGCCCGGCTTCCGCCTCGGCTACATGATTGCCCCGCCCGAGCTCTACCCCAAGCTCTTGCAAGCCAAGCAGGCGGCCGATCTGCACACGCCGGGCTTCAACCAGCGCGTGGTCTACGAGGTGGTGCGCGAGGGCTTCCTCGACCAGCATGTGCCGCGCATCCGCGCCCTCTACAAGGCCAACCGTGATGCCATGGCCGAGGCCATCAAACAGCATCTGCCGGCCGGTTGCGAATGGCAGATGCCCAAGGGCGGCATGTTCTTCTGGATCCGCCTGCCGGCCGGGCTGGATGCGATGGCCCTGCTGCCCAAGGCGGTGGACGCCGGCATCGCCTTTGTGCCCGGCGCGGCCTTTTACGCAGCTTCGCCCGATCCGCGTGCATTGCGCCTGTCTTTTGTGACGCTGACGCCTTCGCAGATCGGCGAAGGCGTGGCGATTCTGGGGCGTGTTTTGCGTGAGGCCATGGACGGGTCGGCCGAACACGCGCCATGAGTTTGCAATCCCGCCGTTTTGCCCAGGTGGATGTGTTCACGGCCATGGCCTTGCGGGGCAATCCGCTGGCCGTGGTCATCGACGCCGAGGGCCTGAGCGATGCCGCCATGGCGGCCTTCGCGCGCTGGACCAATCTGAGCGAGACCACCTTCATCCTGCCGCCCAGCGATGCGGCCGCCGATTACCGGGTGCGCATCTTCACCCCCGGTGGCGAGCTGCCTTTTGCCGGTCACCCGACCCTGGGCACGGCGCATTGCTGGCTGGCCAGCGGAGGCCTGCCCAAGAACAAGAGCATGCTGGTGCAGGAATGTGGCATCGGCCTGGTGCGCATCAAGCGCACGGCCGATCGCAACAAGGAGCGCCTGGCTTTTGCCGCGCCGCCGCTGCGCCGCTCCGGCCCGGTGGCGCCCGAGCTGTACGCCCAGGTGCTGCGCTCCCTGCGTTTGCAGGCGGAAGACGTGCTGGACGTGCAGTGGGTGGACAACGGCCCCGAATGGATGGCCGCGCGCCTGAAAAGTGCCGAGGCCGTGCTGGCCCTGCGGCCCGACTTCCAGGCCATGGCCGGCCTCAAGCTGGGTGTGGTGGGCGCTTATCCGGCGGGTTCGCCGCAGCAGTTCGAGGTGCGCGCCTTTGTGCCCGGCCTGGGTGTGCCCGAGGACGCCGTCACCGGCAGCCTCAATGCCGGCCTGGCCCTGTGGTTGCAGGGTGCAGGTTTGGCGCCCGACCGTTATGTGGCGGCGCAAGGCGCGGCCCTGGCGCGGGCGGGTCGCATCCATGTGCAGCGCGAGGGTGAGGAGGTCTGGATCGGTGGCGATGTGACGCCGCTGATCGAAGGCCAGGTGCGTTTGTAGTTAGCTCCCCAGCGAATCAAGGGTGGCCATGAGCGAAGAGCTGTTTCGAGAAGACGCGCAAATGCGCGAATGCCTGGCCCGCCTGCTTCGCGTCGATGAACAGGGCCTGCTGCTGGACCGCACGGTTTTTTACCCGCAGGGCGGCGGCCAGGCCGGCGATGCGGGCGATCTCCTTCTGCCCGATGGCGCGGTGCTGAAGATCGCCGATACCCGCAAGGGTCTGGCGGCGGGCGAGGTCCTGCATCTGCCCCTGCCGGGTCAGGAGGCCTTGCTGGCGCTGCTGTCCCCGGGCCAGGCGCTAACGGCTCGCCTCGACTGGGCGCGCCGCTACGCCCATATGCGCTTCCACACGGCCACGCATCTGCTGTGCGCCCTGGTGCCGCATCCGGTCGATGGTTGTTCCATCACGGCCCAGTACGCGCGCTTGGACTTCCATATGAACGAGCCGCTGGACAAGGAGGCGCTGACGGCCGGCCTGGCCCGCTTGATTGCCGAGGCGCATCCGGTGAGTCAGCGTTGGATCAGCGATGCCGAACTGGACGCCAATCCTGGCCTGGTGCGCAGCATGAGCGTGCAGCCGCCGCGCGGCACGGGCCGGGTGCGCTTGCTGGAGGTGGCGGGCGTGGACCTGCAGCCTTGCGGGGGCACGCATGTGAGCAACACCGCCGAAATCGGTTCAGTCGTGGTGACGAAGATTGAGAAGAAAAGTGCGATGACCCGCAGGGTCATCCTGGGCTTTGCCCAGGCAGGCGAAGCCTGAAGCACTTTTCTTCGGGGAGCACTCATATCCGCGCAGCGGATGTGGGTGATCACCAGAATGTGCCCGCCATGACCCGCAGGGTCATCCTGGGCTTTGCCCAGGCAGCCGAAGCCTGACAGCACTGTTTTCGGGGAGGTCTGGGTACACTGCGCCTGCAGTCCCTGCATCCAAGCACCATGACCCCACCCGAGATCGCCATCGTCACCCCCAGCACGCCCGAGGAATGGGGCTTGGTGCGCGAGATGCTGTGCGACTACCAGGCCAGCCTGTCCGTGCATCTGGGTTTCCAGGACTTTGAGCAGGAGTTGCTCGATCTGCCCGGCCAATACGCCGAACCCTCGGGCGGTTTTTTGCTGGCGCTGGTGGATGGGGCGGTCGCGGGCTGCGGAGGCTTCCGCAATCTGCCCGAGGTCGATTACCCCAATGCCTGCGAGATGAAGCGCCTGTATGTGCGTCCGGCCTTCCGCCGCTTCGGCCTCGGCCGCGTGCTGGCCCAGGGCTTGTTGGATGCCGCCACGCAGGCGGGTTATTCGTCCATGCTGCTGGACACCCTGGACGATATGGAGGCCGCCCGCGGCCTCTACGAAAGCCTGGGCTTTGAGGCGGTGCCGCCTTACTACTTCAACCCGATTGCCGGCGCGCATTATCTGAAGGTCGAACTGGCCTGACGGGGTGCGCCTGAGTTTCAGGCGGTTACCAGCTTAGGATGGCGCTTCTCTGCCTTCCCTTGCCCTTTGCCTGTCCATGAGCTCATCTTTTGCTGACACCTTGTTCCAGATTGATCTGGCCGGCCCCGCGCCCGCCATCCTGGGGGAGTCGCCGCTGTGGCATGAGCAGGAGCAGGTGCTGTATTACGTGGACATCGCGGCCCGCCAGGTTTTGCGCCTGCATCCGGCCAGCGGGGAGCTGCGGCACTGGCAACTGGACAGCGAGCCGGGTTGCATCGCCCTGATTGCGGCCGAGCAGGGCGGCGGCTTGCTTGTCGCCCAGCGCAACGGCCTGTGGCGCCTCGACACCGTATCCGGCGCGCACACCCAACTCGCGGCCGCGCCCTTTGATTCGGCCCGCCAGCGCTTCAACGACGGCAAGCCCGACGCGCAGGGGCGCTTCTGGGTCGGCAGCATCGACGACGCGCGCCAGCCACACGCTGGGCTATACCGTTATGTAGCCGGTGAGTTTGCAAGCCTGGCCGGCGGCATCGTGACTTCCAACGGCCTGGCCTGGAGCCCGGACCAAAGCCGTTTGTACTGGTCGGACACCAAGGCCCACGAGATTTATGAGCTGGACTTTGATGCGCGGACAGGCAGCCTGGGTGAGCGCCGGGTTTTTGCCAGCTTCCCCCAGCGTGCGCCCGGGCAGGCCTTGGCCGATTACGGCGGCCGGCCCGACGGTGCGGCGGTGGATGTGCAGGGCTGCTACTGGGTGGCCATGTTCGAGGGCCAGCGCCTGCTGCGGCTTTCACCCGAGGGTCAGGTCTTGCGCGAGCTGCGCCTGCCGGTGGCCTGCCCGACCATGCCCAGCTTTGGCGACAGCGATCTGCGCACCCTCTACATCACCACGGCGCGCGAGAAGCGGCCCGCCGAGGAGTTGGCCGCCCAGCCCTGGGCCGGTTGCGTGCTCAAGGTCCGCGTCGATGTGCCGGGCCTGGCCCCGCAGCGGGTGCGGCTCAAGGCCTGAGTTGCCGTTTTTTGCGGCGGCTACGCCGCCAATCTGTGCGCCCGCCGATGCCGCCACGGCTCGGCGAGAGCAGGGCCTGTCCTAAAGCTGCGGGTTTCCACATATAATCTTTGGGTTTTGCCGCCGGGCGTTCCAAAAGTCATGGGTGAACACACAAGCAATGCGCGGCCGCTGCCCGAACAGGATGCAGTGGCCGGGGAGGTCCCGGAAGCAAGGCAAGAGTCCGCGCCTGGGTCTGTACTTGTGCGGCGAAATCCGGCTGTAAGCCAGGGTGTGCAGAATCATGCGTCCGCCCAGGCTTGGGATGATGATGAGGTTGAAGACGAGGCTTTCAAGCCCCTGACGCGAGAACAAGCGCAGGTCTTGCGGGCCAAGCATCCGCCGCTGTCGCCGTGGCGGGTGGTCATCGCGCAAGCGGTGGTGGGGGGGGTGATGGCCCTGCTCTGGTTTTTGTTGACCGGGCAAGGCAGCAAAGGGTGGTCGGCACTTGCGGGCGCGGCCGCCGTGGTTTTGCCCAATGCCATGATGGCCTGGGGCATGACCGGGCTCTCCAGAGCGGTTCCTGGCGCCGAGGTGCTGGGATTCATGTTCTGGGAGTTGATCAAGATTATGTCGAGCGTTGCAATGCTTGCAGCGATCGTGAGATGGATGCCTGATCTGAGTTGGCCGGCCCTGCTGGTGGCTTTGATCGGGTGCTTGAAAGTTAATTGGTTGGCCCTGCTTTGGCAGGGTCGCTTGAAACAAAAACAGCGGGACGGTAACTGACAATGGCAGCCGAAGGACACGCACCGAACGCGGGCGAATATATCCAGCACCATCTGCAGCATATGCAGATGAATTTCTCTGGCGAAGCAGTCAAGCAGACCAGCATTGTTGACTTCAGCCTGTTCAATCTGGACTCGCTGATCTACTCGGTGATCCTGGGTGTGCTGGGCTGCTTCATCTTGTGGCGTGCCGCCCGCAAGGCCACCTCGGGTGTGCCGGGCCGCTTCCAGGCCGCGGTGGAAATCCTGTCCGAAATGGTCGAGAACCAGGCCAAGGGCGTGATCCACAACGCCAAGAGCCGCAAGCTCATCTCGCCGCTGGCGCTGACCGTGTTTGTCTGGATCTTCCTGATGAACTTCATGGACATGCTGCCGGTGGACCTGCTCCCCAGCGCCTGGACCCATGTCTACGCTTCCATGGGCCATGATGCACACCACGCTTATATGCGTGTCGTGCCCACGGCCGATTTGTCGACCACCCTGGGCCTGTCGACCAGCGTCTTGATCATGTGCTTCTTCTACAGCATCAAGATCAAGGGCATCGGCGGCTGGACGCATGAGTTGCTGGCCGCGCCCTTCGGCGACAAGTGGTTCCTCTACCCGGTCAACTTCTTGATGCAGATGATCGAGTTTGCCGCCAAGACCGTGTCTCACGGCATGCGGTTGTTCGGCAATATGTTCGCTGGCGAGCTGGTGTTCATGTTGATCGCGCTGATGGGTGGCGTCTGGGCCTGGGAGTTGAACCCCCTGTCGGGTGGCTTCTGGCTGGGCGTCGGCCATCTGGTGGCGGGCACGGTGTGGACCCTGTTCCACATCCTGATCATCACCTTGCAGGCCTTCATCTTCATGATGTTGACCTTGATCTACACCGGCCAAGCTCACGATTCGCACTAAGCAAGCGCTTGGTACGAAGGGCTTGATCGAAAAGCTGATCAAAATCCTTTCTCGCTAGTTTTACCTTTCTTTTTTCCCTTTCTTTCTTAAATCCATTCAGGAGCAAATCATGGAAAACATCCTCGGTCTCGTCGCGCTGGCTTGCGGTCTCATCGTTGGTCTGGGCGCTCTGGGCGCTTCGATCGGTATCGCACTGATGGGCGGCAAGTTCCTGGAATCTTCGGCTCGCCAGCCTGAGCTGATGAACGAACTGCAAACCAAGATGTTCATCTTGGCTGGTCTGATCGACGCGGCCTTCCTGATCGGCGTTGCTATCGCTCTGCTGTTCGCTTTCGCCAAGCCCTTCGCCATCTAATTGAACGGCCAACCTTTCACGGTTGAAAGGATCGTGCTGTGAATATCAACGCAACTCTGTTCCTGCAAGCGATCGTTTTCGCGATCCTTGTCTGGTTCACCATGCGCTACATCTGGCCTCCGATCACGAAGGCATTGGATGAGCGTGCGCAAAAGATCGCCGATGGCTTGGCTGCGGCCGACAAGGCCAAGAGCGAGTTGGCCACCGCCAACAAGCGCGTTGACGAGCAATTGAGCCAAGCGCGCACCGAGACGACCAAGCAATTGGCCGACGCCGAAAAGCGCGGCCTGGCCATCGTCGAAGACGCGAAGAAGCGTGCAGAAGAAGAAGGCGCCAAGATCGTCGCTGCTGCCAAGGCCGAGGCCGAGCAGCAGACCGTGCGTGCCCGTGAAGCCCTGCGTGAGCAAGTGGCTGCGCTGGCCGTCAAGGGTGCCGAGCAGATTCTGCAGCGTGAGGTCAATGCCAGCGTGCATGCCGAATTGCTGGGCCGTCTGAAGACGGAGCTGTAATCATGGCTGAGCTCGCAACCATTGCCCGCCCCTACGCTGAAGCGCTTTTCCAAGTCGCCCAGAAGCATGATGTGCAAGCCTGGGGTCGCCAGCTCGACGTGCTGGCTCAGGTGGCGCAAGACGCCGACCTGCGCCAGTTCGCTGACAGCCCCAAATCCACGCCCGAGCAGGTGCTGGCCGTCTTGACGGCCGCTGCCAAGCAAAACCTGAGCGCGGAGTTGCAGAACTTCGTGCAGACGGTGATTGCCAATGGCCGCCTCACGGCGCTGCCGGCTGTGGTCGAACAATTCCATGTTCTGGCCAATGCCGCAGCGGGCGTGGCTGATGCGCACATCTTCAGTGCCTATGCGATCGAGCCAGCGCAGCTGGCCGAGGTGCTGGCATCGCTGGAGAAGCGTTTCGGTCGCAAGCTCTTGCCCCAAGTCACGCTGGAGCCGTCGCTGATCGGTGGTATCCGTGTGGTGGTTGGCGATGAGGTGCTGGACACCTCGGTCAAGCACCGCCTGGAACGCATGAAAGTGGCGCTCACCGCTTAATGGCGCTTGACGCGCATTGGCGGCAAACGCATGACGACACCTAACCGTTCATCCCTGTGCCCGGCTCTGGAAACAGACGCTAGTCCAGGTGGGAGCCATAGCAATGAATTTGAATCCTGCTGAAATTTCCGAACTGATCAAGAGCCGTATTGAGGGTCTTGGCGCTTCGACCGACGTCCGTAACCAGGGCACGGTCGTGTCCGTTTCCGATGGCATCTGCCGCATCCATGGTCTGTCCGACGTGATGCAAGGCGAAATGCTGGAGTTCCCCGCCGGCGCCGATGGTCAGCCGACCTACGGTCTGGCCCTGAACCTCGAGCGCGACTCCGTGGGTTCCGTGATTCTGGGTGCTTACGAGCACATCTCCGAAGGCGACACCGTCAAGTGCACGGGCCGCATTCTGGAAGTGCCGGTCGGTCCCGAACTGGTTGGCCGCGTGGTCAACGCCCTGGGTCACCCCATCGACGGCAAGGGCCCGATCAACGCCAAGATGACGGACGTGATCGAAAAGGTCGCTCCCGGCGTGATCGCCCGTAAGTCCGTGGACCAGCCGATGCAGACCGGCCTGAAGTCCATCGACTCCATGGTGCCCGTCGGCCGTGGCCAGCGCGAGCTGATCATCGGCGACCGCCAGACCGGCAAGACGGCCGTCGCCATCGACGCCATCATCAGCCAGAAGGGTCAGAACATGACCTGCATCTACGTTGCGATCGGCCAGAAGGCTTCGTCGATCAAGAACGTGGTGCGCGCGCTGGAAGCCAATGGCGCGATGGAATACACCATCGTCGTGGCCGCCTCGGCCTCTGAATCCGCTGCCATGCAGTACGTCTCGGCCTACTCGGGCTGCACGATGGGCGAGTACTTCCGCGACCGCGGTCAAGACGCGCTGATCGTTTATGACGATCTGTCCAAGCAAGCCGTGGCCTACCGCCAGGTCTCGCTGCTGCTGCGCCGTCCTCCGGGCCGTGAAGCCTATCCTGGCGACGTGTTCTATCTGCACAGCCGTCTGCTGGAGCGTGCCGCTCGCGTGAACGCCGACTATGTCGAAGCTTTCACCAAGGGCGAAGTGAAGGGCAAGACCGGTTCGCTGACCGCGCTGCCCATCATTGAAACGCAAGCCGGCGACGTGTCCGCCTTCGTGCCGACCAATGTGATCTCGATCACCGACGGTCAGATCTTCCTGGAAACCAGCCTGTTCAACGCCGGTATCCGCCCCGCCATCAACGCCGGTATCTCGGTGTCGCGCGTCGGTGGTGCTGCCCAGACCAAGCTGATCAAGTCCCTGTCCGGCGGTATCCGTACCGACCTGGCCCAGTACCGTGAACTGGCTGCCTTCGCGCAGTTCGCTTCCGATCTGGACGAGTCCACCCGCAAGCAGCTGGACCGTGGTGCTCGCGTGACCGAGCTGCTCAAGCAAGCTCAGTACTCGCCGCTGCCGATCAGCCTGATGGGCGCGACCTTGTACGCGGTCAACAAGGGCTTTATGGACAGCCTGGACGTGAAGAAGGTTCTGGCTTTCGAGCACGGCCTGCACCAGTTCCTGAAAACCAGCCATGCCGCCCTGCTGGCCAAGCTGGAAGCCGACAAGGCCATGGACAAGGACGCCGAAGCCGAGCTGAACGCCGCGATCACGACCTTCAAAAAGTCCTTCGCTTAATGAACCATGACCGGGCTGTGATGCAAAGAGCAGCCCGGACCTAACAGGAGAAATCATGGCATCAAGCAAAGAAATTCGCGGCAAGATCAAGTCGGTCGAGAACACCAAGAAGATCACCAAGGCCATGGAAATGGTCGCTGCCTCCAAGATGCGCAAGGCGCAGGAGCGCATGCGCGCGGCCCGTCCCTACAGCGAGAAGATCGGCAATATCGCCGCCAATCTCGCCCAGGCCAATCCCGAGTACCAGCACGCCTTCCTCGTCAAGAACGAAGGTGCCAAGGCGGTCGGTTTTGTGGTGGTGACGACCGACAAGGGTCTGTGCGGTGGTTTGAATACCAATCTCTTGCGCGCTGCGACGACCAAGTTGAAGGACTTGGAAGCCGTCGGTCAAAAGGCCGAGGTCGTTGCCATCGGCAACAAGGGCCTGGGCTTCATGAACCGCGTGGGCGCCAAGGTGGTGGCTCATGTCACCCAGATGGGTGATCAGCCGCATATCGAGAAGATCATCGGCCCGGTCAAGGTGCTGCTGGACGCGTATGCCGAAGGCAAGCTGTCCGCCGTCTACCTCTGCTACACCAAATTCATCAACACGATGAAGCAGGAACCGGTGGTTCAGCAGCTCTTGCCGCTGAGCACCGAAGGCATGAAGACGGGCGCCGGCGAGCACTCGTGGGATTACATCTATGAGCCCGACGCTCAGACCGTGATCGACGAGCTGCTGCTGCGCTACACCGAGGCGCTGGTCTACCAGGCCGTGGCAGAGAACATGGCGTCCGAGCAATCGGCACGCATGGTGGCGATGAAGGCCGCGACCGACAACGCCGGCACCTTGATTGGTGAGCTCAAGCTGGTCTACAACAAGAC
The DNA here is from genome assembly GCF_014204525.1 of Roseateles oligotrophus. Lineage (GTDB taxonomy): Bacteria > Pseudomonadota > Gammaproteobacteria > Burkholderiales > Burkholderiaceae_C > Paucibacter_A > Paucibacter_A oligotrophus_A. The sequence continues at coordinate 125,215 of NZ_JACHLP010000003.1, read as the reverse complement.
CCGCCAGGCCGCCATCACCAAGGAACTGTCTGAGATCGTCAGCGGCGCAGCAGCCGTGGGCTGATGCTGCACCTCATACGCAACGAATACTGATTGTTTAAGGAATCGATATGTCGAACACTCAAACCAACGCCGTTGGCAAGATCGTTCAGTGCATTGGCGCGGTGGTGGACGTGGAGTTCCCCCGCAACCAGATGCCCAAGGTCTATGACGCGCTGAAGATGCAAGGCTCTACGCTGACGCTGGAAGTCCAGCAGCAGCTGGGCGACGGCGTGGTGCGTACCATTGCGCTGGGCTCGTCTGACGGCCTGCGCCGCGGCACCGAAGTCTTCAACACCGGCGAAAACATCCAGGTCCCGGTAGGCCCAGCCACCCTGGGTCGCATCATGGACGTGCTGGGCTCGCCCATCGACGAACGCGGCCCCGTGGCACAGACGCAAATCGCGTCCATCCACCGCGCGGCCCCGGCCTACGACGAGCTGAGCCCCTCGCAAGAGCTGCTGGAAACCGGCATCAAGGTGATCGACCTGATCTGCCCCTTCGCCAAGGGCGGCAAGGTGGGTCTGTTCGGTGGCGCCGGCGTGGGCAAGACCGTCAACATGATGGAACTCATCAACAACATCGCCAAGGCCCACAGCGGTCTGTCGGTGTTTGCGGGTGTGGGCGAGCGTACCCGTGAGGGCAACGACTTCTATCACGAGATGGCCGATTCGGGCGTCGTGAACCTCGAGAAGCTCGAAGACTCCAAGGTTGCCATGGTCTACGGCCAGATGAACGAGCCTCCGGGCAACCGTCTGCGCGTGGCCCTGACCGGCCTGACCATCGCCGAGTCCTTCCGTGACGAAGGCAAGGACGTGCTGTTCTTCGTGGACAACATCTACCGCTACACCCTGGCCGGTACCGAAGTGTCCGCCCTGCTGGGCCGTATGCCTTCCGCCGTGGGCTACCAGCCCACGCTGGCCGAGGAAATGGGTCGTCTGCAAGAGCGCATCACCTCGACCAAGGTTGGTTCTATCACCTCCATCCAGGCCGTTTACGTCCCTGCGGATGACTTGACCGACCCCTCGCCTGCCACGACCTTCGCCCACTTGGACTCCACCGTCGTGTTGTCGCGTGACATCGCTTCGCTGGGTATCTACCCCGCCGTGGACCCGCTGGACTCGACCTCGCGTCAGCTGGACCCGAACGTGGTCGGCGAAGAGCACTACCTGACCGCCCGTGGCGTGCAGCAAGTGCTGCAGCGCTACAAGGAACTGCGCGACATCATCGCGATTCTGGGTATGGACGAGCTGTCTCCCGAAGACAAGCTGGCCGTGTCCCGCGCTCGCAAGATCCAGCGTTTCCTGTCGCAGCCTTTCCACGTGGCCGAAGTCTTCACCGGCTCGCCCGGCAAGTACGTGCCCCTGAAGGAAACCATCCGCGGCTTCAAGATGATTGTGGCCGGCGAATGCGACCACCTGCCCGAGCAGGCCTTCTACATGGTTGGCACCATCGACGAAGCGTTCGAAAAAGCCAAGAAGCTGGCCTAAGGCTTTGCGGGGCAGCCTTCACCGGGCTGTCCCCAAAGACGAGTCTTTTGAACGCTAAGGAAGATTGATATGGCAACTATCCATGTGGATGTGGTCTCCGCCGAAGAGCAGATCTTCTCCGGCGAGGCCAAGTTTGTTGCGCTGCCGGGCGAAAGCGGCGAGCTGGGCATCCTGCCCAAGCACACGCCCTTCATCACCCGCATCAAGCCGGGTGCGGTGCGCATCGAGAAGGCCGATGGCGGCGAAGAATTTGTCTTCGTGGCCGGCGGCATTCTGGAAGTGCAACCCGGCACCGTGACCGTGCTGGCCGACACCGCCATCCGCGGCAAGGATCTGGACGAAGCCAAGGCAAGCGAAGCCAAGAAGCTGGCCGAAGAAGCGATGAAGAACGCCAAGTCCGACATCGACTTCGCCGCCGCTCAAAGCGAATTCGCCGTCATGGCCGCGCAGATCGCCGCCTTGCAGAAGTTTCGTAAAAAGTAACTAATTACTTTTGCGGTTCCAGGCCCCGCCTTGATTGAAAAAAACGCCCGTTTGACCCAGGTCAGACGGGCGTTTTCCATTTGAAACTCCGGTAAAGATGGACACCCGTGGTGTCGTGTGAACGCGACTAACGTTAAATTCGGACGGTATGTCGGGCGGCGAGATTGTGAGCCAACAGGATAATCGGCCTTCCTTGGGGAGGAGGTATCTTCAAGGAAATCCTACTCAATTGCTCGGCCTGGTCGAGTTCACATTTCACCTTCAGAAGATTCCATGAACAAAAAAGCTATTCTGGTTGCCGCTTTGGCCGTTACTGGTTTTGCCGGCTCTGTGCAAGCTCGTGAATTTGCCGATATTTACACCGAGTGCGGCTTGGGCGCGATGATCGCGCCGAACAACGCCGTTGTTGCAGCCATCACCAACGTCACCTGGGACTTGGGCACCACCGCCATTTCGTCCAATGTCTCCTCTGCCGACACCTGCAAGGGGGGGCAAAAGAAGGTGGCGTCTTTGCTTCTGAATTCTTATGCTCAGTTGGAAACCGACCTGGCCAAAGGCGAAGGTCAACACCTCGCTGCTCTGAGCGATGCCGCCGGCTGCACGGCCCAAGCCGGCACGCAATTCCAAGTGGCGCTGCGGCAAGATTTCGCCGCCCTGGTTGCTAAGTCAGGCTATGCCGAATCGGGCCGCATGGACAAGGCTGCCGCTTTGTACACGGTGGTGGAAGCCCAGGCACGCGCCGCCAGCTGCACCATCTAATCTGAGCACCAATCTAGCGGCCCGTCTGCTTCAGGCAGGCGGGCCGCTTGCTTATTGAAACACAAAAAATGCGCTCGGCGATGTCCTCAGTTCGCGCCCTTGCAGGCGTCTGTCTGGCTCTGTGTTTGGGCCTCAGCCAGTCGGCGCGGGCCGGCGGCGAGCCGGCGCTTGCGCAACAGCCTGTGCCACCGCTTGGAATCCAGCAAGCCCAGGCGCTGGCAGCCCTGCCAGGCTGGCAAAGACTGCTCCATATCCCCAAGACGGGACGGGTGAGCGAGGTGTTGGATGCCGATTTTTTTCTGGCCGCCAATGGGCATGAAGATGCAACGGCGGAACTACTGGCCACGCTGGCTGCTTTGCAGCTTGCACCTTCGCACGACCAAGATATCGCTCGTCATGCCCGTTGCAGATTTCCGGCCCGGCAACTGTGGTTGGGCCGACAGCTGGGTGTGGCGGCCTGGGATCGGGTGGACGCGCGCTGCCTCAATATTTCTCGCTGGATGGATTTGGAGCGCTTGCGCTCGGCCTCGGTCAGTCTGGTGAGCGGCTACTTTGGCAACCCGGCCTCCAGCTTCGGCCACGCCTTGTTGCGCTTTGACACCGGCGGGACACAAGCCTCTGGCGGTTTGAATGATGTGAGCATCAACTTTGGTGCCATGGTGCCCGAGCATGAGGCCATGCCGCGTTACATTGTGATGGGCATGTTGGGAGGCTATCAGGCGGGCTTCTCGGACAAGGAGTTTTTTGAGCACGACAGGGTCTACGCGCGCACCGAAAATCGCGACATGTGGCGCTACGAATTGGCGCTGGACGATTGGCAGCTGCGCCTGCTCGCCCTGCATGTGTGGGAGATTGCGGGGCGCAAATTCACCTACTACTTTCTAAGTGAGAACTGCGCCTGGCGTCTGGCCGAGTTGCTGGAGTTGGTGCTGCCAGTCTCACTTCGCCAGGGTGCCAGCGAAGCTTGGTACATCCCGGTTGAATTGTTTCACCGCCTGGAAGCGGCACGCGAGCAAGGCCTGGCGGCGGTTCGTCAGGTCAGCTTCGAGCCTTCGGCCCAGCGCCTGCTCGTGAACCATGTGGCGCAGCTCAGGGGTCAGGAGCTGGCCAGTTTTGAGCGCATCCTGGCGGCTCCCGAGGCTGCGCCCGAACTTGCGCTGCAGGGCTTGACTTCAACACAAAGCCAGCGGGTTATTGAAGTCGCCCTGGACTGGATCAATTGGAAAAATCCCTTGGGTGAAACGGCCAAGCGGCGCGACCACGCGATCGAAACTCTGAAGCAAAACTTGCTGCACACGCGGCTGCGCCTGGCCCCGGGTGCGGCCAGCTTGCAGCCCGTGCAGGCGCTCATATCACCCGCCCTGGGCACACGACCCCAGCGTTGGGCGGTGGGTCTGCAGGGGCAGCAGGGGCAGTTTGACCCGAGCTTGCGTTGGACCGGCGTGGCATTTGATATGAACGGCTTTCATCGCATGTCCGATGGAGAACTGCGCATAGCCGATGTGCGCTTGGCTCGCGGCCCTGAGCAGCACATCCGATTGGAGGGGCTGACGTTTATTTCGGTGCGCAAACTGAACTTGGCCGGTGCCCAGTTGCCGGGTGAATTTGACTATGCTTGGCAGCTCAACGTTGGTGCCGAGCGTGAGGACTTTGCTGCGCCTTTGCGTGCGCAGGCATCGGCGGGCTTGGGTAAGGCCTGGCACAGCCCGCGCGGCGGCTGGGTCGCTTATGGCTTTGTCGATCTTGAGGCGCGTGGCCAGCCTGCCAGCCTGGCCCTGGTGCCCGACGTGGGCCTGCTGTGGGCGCAGGGCGACTGGCGGGCACAAGCACGCTGGCGCTACCGTGGACAGGGGCAACGCAGTGCTCAGCTTGAGCTGAAGCGGCGAGTCTCAACTGCCATGGTGTTGGGCCTGTCCTTGCGGCAGACGCGTACCCAGGAACTTGCCTTGACTGCTGAATTCTTTCGTTGAGGTGTCGCTGTGAACGCCGGTAGGGAGCCGCGCTTGTTCGCTGATGGAGTCTGGGCTTGGTCGGGCCGCCGGTGGGATGCATAGGCGGCCAAGGCAGATCAAATCCACGGTAACCGGGGGCGCTACTCCGACCGGCTGGCCCATGGGTGCTACTGCTTCGAGCCAAGCTCGGTGGTGGTGGCGCGGTGCAATGCCCAGACCCTGCATAATCGCGTCCAGCTCTGGAGCAGTTTGGGTTGCCGTCGGGTCGGGGTAATTTTTACACTGCCGCCATTGTGCGGTCCGTGACTTCCGGCCATTGATTCGTCTTGAATTTGTGTAAGCTAATGTTTTTTCGGTTGACAATTGCGTCAATTGGAATGAATCCACCCCTAGGAAAAAATGATGCCTTTGTCGAAAAATTCCCTGTTCTTGCTGCTCGGCACGGCTGCAGCGTTGCTGAGCGGCTGTGCTACGACTGAGCAGTCTCGCAGTATCGAAGTGAGCAAGGTGGCGACAGCAGCCGCGCCATATCAGGGGGTGCGTGCGCCTATCGTCGTGGGGAAGTTTGATAATCGTTCAAATTTCATGCGCGGTATTTTTTCGGATGGGCTGGACCAACTCGGCACACAGTCAAAAACCATCTTGATTTCGCATCTGCAGCAGTCGCAGCGCTTCAATGTGATGGATCGTGAAAATCTCGCGGAGGCGCAGCAAGAGGCGCAGTACAAGTCGGTGACCCAGAATATCAAAGGTGCTGACTATCTGGTCACCGGTGCGGTCAGCGAGTTTGGCCGCAAGGATGTCGGTGACAAGCAATTGTTTGGTATTCTGGGCCGAGGCAAGTCGCAAATTGCCTACGCCAAGGTGACCCTGAATATTGTCAATAGTGCAACTTCGGAGGTCGTCTATTCGGTGCAAGGTGCCGGCGAATACAGCCTTTCCGAGCGCGAAGTGGTGGGTTTCGGGAGCACCGCCAGCTATGACGGCACTTTGAACGGAAAGGTGCTGGATCTGGCCATCCGCGAGGCAGTCAACAGCCTCGTCAGCGGGATGGATTCAGGCGCCTGGCGCGTTCAGAAGTAAAACAAAGAAAGACTGCATCGAAATGAAAACAGTCGTTTATAAATGGGTGGTCTTGAGTCTGGCCCTCGGGTTGGGAGGCTGTGCGACGGCACCAAAGCCTCTTTATCAGTGGAGTAACTATCAAGGGCCGGTTTATCAATATTTCAAAGATAACGGGGCCAGCGCCGCAGAACAAATATCGCTGCTTGAGGCGCAGTTGCAGAAGAACAAGGCCATGGGTGAGCTGTCACCGCCGGGCCTGCATGCGCATCTGGCGTTGCTGTACAGCAAGTTGGGTAATGACGGTGCTGCACGTGAGAACCTGCTTGCGGAGCGCAATTTGTTTCCTGAGAGCGCCCCCTATATTGACTTCTTGCTGAAGAACGCCAATCGGCCCAAGTCAGACTCCTAAGCCAGTTGGATTCCACTCATGATCTCTAAAGTTCTTACTCAACCATTCCGTTCTCTGGGTACGGCGGCAGTTGTCTTGATCACGAGCGCTTTGGTCGGCTGTGCGACGCCACCGCCGCCGCATGACTACACTGCCTATCGCGCCAGCAAACCGGCTTCCATTTTGGTCTTGCCGCCCTTGAATCAAACGCCGGATGTCGATGCAACCTATGGCGTGCTGGCTCAGATGACCTTACCACTGGCGGAGTCAGGCTATTACGTGCTGCCCGTTTCTTTGGTGGACGAAACGCTGCGTCAAAATGGCATGACAAGCCCCGCCGACGTGCATCAAATTCGCACCGCGAAATTGAACGAAATTTTCGGAGCCGATGCTGGTCTGTATCTGTCGGTCAAAAGATATGGCTCGGTCTATACCGTGCTGAGCAGTGACACGGTGGTTGAAGTTCAGGCTCGATTGGTGGATCTTCGCAGCGGCGTGGAGTTGTGGACGGGCTCCGCATCGGCCTCCAGCGCGGAACAAAGCGGGGGCAACCAAGGGGGGCTTGTGGGTATGTTGGTCAAGGCAGTGATTGATCAAATTGTGGCCAGCACGACGGACCGCAGCTTCCAGATTGCCGGCATCACGGGCCAGCGACTGCTGACCGCCGGGCGGCCTAACGGCCTGCTTTACGGGCCACGCTCGCCGAATTACGGAAAGCCCTAAACTCGGGGCCTGTCACCGATGCCCATCGCCGAGTCTTGCTCGGCGGTGGGCTTTTCCGTTTCTGTTCGCTCGCTATGCTTTTGCCATGTCCAAACCCATCCCCCTCTCCCGCCACCAAGGCCTAGACGCCATCAAACTCGAATCACCGGACGGCGCCAGCGCGACGGTGCTGTTGCATGGCGGCCATGTGCTGTCCTGGGTGCCGGCCGGCGGGGTGGAGCAGTTCTATGTTTCGCCGGATTCGGCTTTTGCGCTGGGCCAGCCCGTGCGTGGCGGGGTGCCGGTGATCTTTCCGCAGTTCTCGGCGCGCGGCCCCTTGCAGCGCCATGGCTTTGCGCGCAGCAAGCCCTGGCAACTGGTGATGGCCGAGCAGGGCGCGGACGACGCCCTGGCCGTGCTGCGCCTGACGGACGATGCGGCGACGCGCATGGTCTGGCCCCATGCCTTCGAGCTGGAGCTGAGCCTGCGCGTCAGCGGCCGCAGCCTGCAGATCGAGCTGGCTTGCGAGAACAAGGGTGAGCAAGCCTTTGACTTCAGCACGGCCTTGCACAGCTACTTCGCCATCAACGATCTCGATGAAGCCAGTGTCCAGGGCCTGGCCGGCCTGCATTACTGGGACGCGGTGGCCGCAGTGGAAAAACAGCAGCGGGTCGAATTGCTGCTGCCCACGGGCGATCTGGACCGCATCTACCACCAAGTCAAAGAGCCCTTGCTGCTGCGCGAGCAGGGCATCAGCACCGAGCGCCGCCTGCAGATTCAGCACCAGGGTTTTGATGACGCCGTGGTCTGGAACCCGGGCGCCGAGAAATGTGCGGCCCTGGCCGATGTGCCGGATGCGGATTACCGCAAATTCCTGTGCATCGAGGCGGCCACCATCGAACACCCCATCCGCCTGCAGGCCGGTGAGTCCTGGGTGGGCCGGCAAGACCTGACCCTGCTCTGACCACTCTGATTCAGAGCAGGATCACCCGGTCCGGCAATTCATTCGGATTGCTTTGCCCCGGCGCTAGCGGGAAGTGCGTGCCGAGCAACTGATCGACTTCCTGCACGGCCTGCTGCAGGCCGTCTTGAAAGCGGCCTTGGCCGAGATGCTCGCGCAGGCGCTGGACCACGCCCTGCCATTGCGCAGCGCTGACGCGGCTGTTGAGCCCGCGGTCGGCCACGATCTCGATGGCGTTGTCGGCCAGCAGCAGATAGATCAGCACGCCGTTATTGGCCTCGGTGTCCCAGACCCGCAGCTTGCCAAACAGCGTGACCGCGCGCTGCCGGGCGCTGAGCTTTTTCCACAGATAGGACAGGGGCAGGCTGGCTTCCACGCAGACGCAGATCTCGCCGCTGTGGCGGGTCTCGCTGGCCTGCACCTGGGCCTCCAGCTGCTGCTCCGCCGCGGGCGGCAGGGCGCGGCGCACATCGCTGTGCTCGGTCCAGCGGTGCTTTAACAAACGTCGAATCATCACCAATCTCCCGAGGCGCCGCCGCCGCCAAAGTCGCCGCCGCCGCCGGAGGAGAAGCCACCTCCGCCACCACCTCCGCCGCCGCCAAATCCGCCCCCACCACCGCCGCCAAAGATGATGGGGCCGCCACCGCGACGCCCGGCGCCCGAGCCACCCATCAGGCCGACCAGAATCATGGCCAGCACGGCGGCCAAGCCGGCGGCGATCAGGCTGCTGACCACCACCCAGCCGATGACACCGGCCGCACCGCCGGTCAGCAGCGTGCCCAGCTTGCGGCCGAAGATGCCCGTCAGCACCGCGCCCAGCACCGGCACGCCGATGAAGAACAGCGCGCCCAGCTCCTCGAAGTTGAAGCCCTGAGGCGCGGCCGCCTTGCCTCGCCCGCCCTGGCTGGGCGGCGCCAAGTCCTCGCCGCGGATCTTGGCGCTCAGCTGGTCCACCGCCAGATTCAGGCCGCCGGCATAGTCGCCCTTGCGAAAGGCCGGCGTGATGGCCTCGCGGATGATGAGGCTGGCCGCCAGATCGGGGATGGCGCCTTCCAGTGCCTTGGCGACCTCGATGCGAACCTTGCGATCATCCTTGGCGACGACGAGCAGGGCCCCATCGCCGACACCGCGCCGGCCTATCTTCCAGCTGTCGCCCACGCGCTGGGCGTAGGCGGCGATGTCCTCGGGCTGGCTGCTGGCCACGATCAGAATCACCAGCTGCGAGCCGGCGCTTTGCTCAAAGGCCGCGAGCTTGGCCTCCAGCGCGCTTTGCTGGGCGGGGTTGAGCGTGCCGGTCTGGTCTATCACCCGCCCGCTCAGGGCGGGCACGGGCAAGAGATCCTGGGCCAGGCCGGGCAGGGCCCAGGTCAGGCCCAGCCACAGCAAGCAGCCAAGTACAAGCCGACGCATGCTGCGGCGGGTTTATTTGGAGGCCGCGGGGCTGGCCGGCTTGGCGTCGAAGCTCACCGAGGGCGCCGTGCTGATGGCGGCCGCGTTTTCCACGGTGAAATTGGGCTTGACCTCATAACCCATCACCTTGGCGGTCAGATTATTGGGAAAGCTGCGGGTCAGCACGTTGTAGTCGGCCACGCTCTTGATGTAGCGGTTGCGGGCCACGGTGATGCGGTTCTCGGTGCCCTCCAGCTGCACGCGCAGGTCCTGGAAGCCCTGGTTGGCCTTGAGGTTAGGGTAGTTCTCGCTCACCACCAGCAGGCGGGAGAGCGCGCTGCTCACCTCGCCCTGGGCGGCCTGGAATTTCTTCAGCGCCTCTGGGTCCTTGGCCAGCTCGGGCGTCACATTGATGCTGGTGGCCTTGGCGCGCGCCTCGATCACCTTGGTCAGGGTCTCCTGCTCGAAATTGGCCTCGCCCTTGACGGTGTTGACGATATTGGGAATCAGGTCGGCGCGGCGCTGGTACTGGCTCAGCACCTCGGACCAGCTGGCGTTCACCTGCTCATCCAGACGCTGGAACTCGTTATAGCCGCAGCCAGACAGGCCCACGGTGGCGGCCAGAACGGTGGCGGCCAGGGCGCCGCGTTGGGTCAAAGAGCTCATGAAGATTCCTCCAGATGTTGCTTGAACGTGCGAGTGCGTGAGTGCCGCTCGGTAGATGGCGATGGGGCCGGGCAAATCAAGTCGAGAATGGCGGATTCGGCGCGCGCTTGATTTAGCACCATGCCCTTGCGTGCCGCAGCAAAGGATAATCCACCGCCATGAGCGCACCACTGCAAAACGACACCTTTCTGCGCGCCTGCCTGCGCCAGCCCACCGATTACACCCCCGTCTGGCTGATGCGCCAGGCCGGCCGCTATCTGCCCGAGTATCGCGACACCCGCGCCAAGGCCGGCAGCTTTATGGGCCTGGCCACCAACCGCGACTACGCCACCGAGGTGACCTTGCAGCCGCTGGAGCGCTACCAGCTGGACGCCGCCATTCTCTTCAGCGACATCCTCACCGTGCCCGATGCCATGGGCCTGGGCCTGAGCTTTGCCATCGGCGAGGGGCCCAAGTTCGCCAAGCAGGTGCGTGACGAAACCGCCGTGGCCGAGCTGGCCGTGCCGGACATGAACAAGCTGAAATACGTGTTCGATGCGGTGTCCTCCATCCGCAAGGCGCTGAATGGCCGTGTCCCCTTGATCGGCTTCTCGGGCAGCCCCTGGACCCTGGCCTGCTACATGGTCGAGGGCGGTGGCTCCGACGATTACCGCCAGGTCAAGAGCCTGATGTATGCCCGACCCGATCTGATGCACCGCATCCTGCAGATCAATGCCGATGCCGTGGCCCTGTATCTGAATGCCCAGATCGAAGCCGGCGCCCAGGCCGTGATGCTGTTCGACAGCTGGGGCGGTGTGCTGGCCGACGGCATGTTCCAGCAATTCAGCCTGGACTATTCGCGCCGCGTGCTGGCGCAAGTGAAGACCGAGCATGAGGGCCAGCGCATCCCGCGCATCCTCTTCACCAAGGGCGGCGCCCTGTGGCTGGACGAGATCGCCGATGCCGGTGCCGACGTCGTGGGCCTGGACTGGACGGCCAATCTCGGCCGCGCCCGTGCCCAGGTGGGCGGCCGGGTCGCCCTGCAAGGCAATCTGGACCCGAACGTCTTGTTCGCGCCGCCGGAGGCCATTCGTGGCCAGGTGCGCACGGTGCTGGACAGCTTTGGCCGCCCGCAGCGCGCCGATGGCGGCTGGGACGGCCACATCTTCAATCTGGGCCACGGCATCAGCCAGTTCACCCCGCCAGAGCATGTGACGGCTCTGGTGGACGAAGTCCACAGCCATTCCCGCAAGCTGCGTGGCGCTTAGGCCCTGCCTGCCTCGGCATCCCCTGTGTGGATGCCGACAAAACGTGAAGTAAGCACTCAGGGTAAGGACTTATCCCCAAAATAGGGCAGGGCTGGAATCAGGCAATTTCCAGCTTATGCACAGCCTATGGTTTTCCCTGTTTTTCGCTAAGTGCTTGATTTAGAAGGGCTTGTTAATTTTGGCAAGCAGATCGTCGCCAGTCGGCCCCTTGGGTGACAGCGCAGCTTCTGGCCTTTTACAAGCACTTTTTCAACAAAGTTATCCACAGGCTAAATCACAGCGGCTGCCGGCCTTGAAAATCATGCACTTAGCAAGTGAATTGAAAGTCCTGTCTGCGGCTGCATGCTGGCAGCTGCCCTTGCTGTGGATAAGTTATGGCCCGGCGCATGAGTGATGACTGAAGCAGCCCAGCCTTCCCTGCCGGCCCCGCCGCGCATCCGTGTGGCGGTGGATACGCCCCAGCACAGCGGCCTGAGCGGCCCGCTGGACTATCTGAGCCCCCAGGCCTTGCCGCCCGGCAGCCTGGTGCGCGTGCCCCTGGGGCGGCGCGAGATGCTGGGCATCGTCTGGCCGGGCGAGCCCTCGGGCGATACCGACCCGGCCCTGCTGCGCCCCATCTTGTCCAGCCTGGACGGCCTGCCGCCGCTGAGCCCGGCCTGGTGCCAGTTGGTGGAATTCGCCGCCAACTACTACCAGCGCAGCGTGGGCGAGGTGGCTTTATCGGTGCTGCCGCCCCAGTTGCGCGAGCTGGACGGGCCCAAGCTCAAGCTGCGCATGAAGCGGGCCGCCAAGCTGGGGGCCCAAAACTCGGGGTCCGGCGAGACGCCCGCGCCCGGCCTGCCGACCCTGAGCCCGGCCCAGGCCGAGGTGCTGGCCCAGCTGGATGCCTTGCTGGCCGCGCCGCGCGAGCGCACCGCGCCGCCGCCCGTGCTGCTGTACGGTGTGACGGGCAGCGGCAAGACCGAGGTCTATCTGCGCGCCGCCGAACATGCTTTGAAGCAGGGCCGCCAGGTGCTGGTGCTGGTGCCCGAGATCAATCTGACGCCGCAGCTGGAGGCCCGCTTTGCCGAGCGCTTTGCGGGCCGCCGCCTGGTCTCGCTGCACAGCGGCCTGACGCCGGCCCAGCGCCTGCGCCATTGGCTCTCGGCCCATCTGGGCGAGGCCGATCTGGTGCTGGGCACCCGCCTGGCCGTGTTCGCCTCGATGCCGCGCCTGGGCCTGATCGTGGTGGACGAGGAGCATGACCCCTCGTACAAGCAGCAGGACGGCGCGCGCTACTCGGCCCGCGATCTGGCCGTCTACCGCGCCCACCTGGAAAAGCTGCCCGTCATCCTCGGCTCGGCCACGCCCTCGCTGGAGAGCTGGCAGCGCGCCAACGAGGGCCGCTACAAACGCCTGGCCCTGCCGGGCCGCATCGGCGGCGGCACCTTGCCGCAGGTGCGCCTGTTCGATATGAAGTTGCTGCCGCTGAGCAAGGGCGTTACCACGGCCTTGACGGCGCCCCTGATCCAGGCCCTGCGCACCCGGCTGGAGCGCAAGGAGCAAAGCCTGATCTTTCTGAACCGGCGCGGCTACGCCCCGGTGCTGCACTGCGGCGAGTGCAACTGGAAGAGCGACTGCCCGCATTGCAGCGCCTGGCGCGTCTTCCACAAGGGCGACCGCACGCTGCGCTGCCACCACTGCGGCTTTACCGAGCGTGTGCCCTCGGCCTGCCCGACCTGCGGCAACCAGGACATCGCGCCGCTGGGCCGCGGCACCGAGAGGCTGGAAGAGCAACTGGCCGAGACCTTTCCCGAGGCGCGGGTGGCCCGCATCGACGCCGATTCCACCAAGCACAAGGGCGAGCTGGAAGCCCAGTTGCAGGCCGTGCACGCGGGCGAGGTCGACATCCTCGTCGGCACCCAGATGATCACCAAGGGCCACGACTTCCGCGGCATCACCCTGGTGGCGGCCATCAACCCGGACGGGGCCTTGTTCAGCAGCGACTTCCGCGCGCCCGAGCGCCTGTTCGCCCTGCTGATGCAGGCCGGCGGCCGTGCCGGGCGCGATGCGAGCCAAGCCGCCCGCAGCGAGATGTGGGTGCAGACCTGGCACCCGGAGCACGCCTTGTACAAGGCCTTGGCCAAGCATGATTTCGAGGCCTTTGCGCAAAGCCAGCTGGCCGAGCGCGAATCCGCCGGCCTGCCGCCCTATGCCCATCTGGCTCTGTTGCGGGCCGAGGGGCGCACGGTGGCGGCGGCCCAGGGCTTTCTGGATGCGGCCTCGGCCTATGCCCAGCAATTGCCCGAGGCCATGGGGGTGCTGATCTACCCCGCCATCCCCATGAGCGTGGCGCGGGTGGCCAATGTGGAGCGCATGCAGATGCTGATCGAGGCCGGCAGCCGCGGCGCCCTGCAACGCCTGCTCTGGCACTGGATGCCGGAGCTGCATGCGCTCAAGCGCGAGCACAAGGGCTTGCTGCGCTGGGCGGTGGATGTGGATCCGCTGGCTATTTAGGGTCGGCTAGGCGCTGGGCCGCCTGCAAGTCCTGCAGGATCTGCCGCAAGTCCTGCCAGCCTTGGCGCGCGAGCTCCCACTGCTGCAGGGCCGCGGCCTGCTCCAGCCGGCGGGCGATCTCGCCCTCGGCGTTGTGGCCCAGGATCAGCAGCACCGATTTGAGGCTGTGGGCCACCAGGCGCAGGCCTTGGGCATCGCCGCGCTCGCAGGCGCTGTCGCCGGAGGCGATGTCCACGAAGAACTGCTTCAGGCAGTCGCTGCGGAAGCTGGCGTAAAAGGCCCGGTCGCCGCCGAAATTGTGTTCGATCGCCTCATCCAGCGCCCGCGTGCTCTTGCTGCCGGGCAGGGCGGTGGCCTGAGCGGGGGCCGCCTTGGGCGGGCCGCCCTTCTGTGCCAGCTCGGCCAGCACATCCTCCACACAGGCTTGCAGATCGGCCAGCGAGCAGGGCTTGGCCAATAGGCGCCAGACATGGGGCTGGTTCAGGCGCTCGCGCACCTGGTGGCTCAGGCCGGCGCTGAAGACCACCAGCCGGGCCGCGCCCTGCAGCGCGGGCTCGTCGGCCAGGCATTGGATCAAGTCATAGCCCGAACGGCCGGGCATCATCAGATCGGTCAGAATCAAGACGACTTGCGTCTCGCGCAAGCGCGCCAAAGCCTCGTCCACATGGCTGCAACATGTCAGTTCCACGCCCAAATCGGCAAAAGCGGAGCTGACAAAATGTTGCAAGGAGGCGTTGTCCTCCACCAACAGGACGCGCGGCAGGCTCATGAGCCGGCTTCGTTCGATTCCTGCGGCCGCAGATGTTCGGCCAGGGCCTCGCGCAAAAGCCGGGGCAACTGCCGCACCAGATCGGGCTTGTGCACCACCGGCACGCCGGCCAGGGCGAAGGCGTAGGGCGCGCGCTGTTCTTCGTCCAGCGAGGTGACGACGATCAGCTTGCTTTGCGCAAACTGGGGCTGCGAGCGCAGGCTGGTGATCAGGGTGGCGCCGTCGATGCCGGGCAGCAGGATGTCGACGATCAGCACATCGGGCAGCAACTGCCCGCACATGGCCAGGCCGACGATGCCGTCATGCGCCAGATGCAGCTCGACGCCCGGGAACTCCTGCCCGACCAGCAGCGAAACCAGGTTCTGGAAATGGACCGAATCTTCGATCACCAGCAGGCGCGGCGTGTGGGCGCTGCGCGCCGGGCGGCCGGCGCGGGCACGCGGGGCCGGGCCGTGGCCGCTGCCTGGGCCCTCGGCGCGCAGGCGTTCGATGCGGTGATGGCCTTGGGCCATGGCGCCCGAACGCTGGGCCGTCCAGGCCTCCACCGAGCTGCGGGAAATCCTGCGATGCCCACCCGGTGTTTTCCAGGCCGTGAGGTCGCCCCGGTCCACCATCAATTGGACCGAACGGACGGCCAAGCCCAACATGCGCGCCACCTCCATCGTGCTGCAATCCGGGCTCTGGCTAACAGTTTGAGTTTTATGGTTGGGCATTGCGCGATTTTGCCGAAATTTCTATGCGTGTGGCGCGGAAATTAGGCTGTTGATTCGATGAATTTGATATATATGAATGGTGAAAATCACATTTCATTGAAACCCAGCCAGATGGCAGGGTCTCGTCGCCGATGACGGCATCGCCAGCCGCAAGCGGGTCCGCATACCGTTTGATTATTGCGTCCAGGTACTGTGTTACTTGTTGCCCTGATGCCCGCGACCGCGGGGTGGCCTGCCAGCCGGTCCTGAGGCATGGCGGCTTGAACGGGCTTCTCGGTAACGGCGGCCTGCGCTCCTGCCGATGCCTGCTTGAATTCGAGGCCGCAGTTTCGGCGATGCGGCCGCCACGCCGATGGGCCGCGGCATTGCCGATCTAGGGGTGATGTGTCAGCAGCGCAACAGCGCCGCGTACGAGCTGGGCCTTGGGCTTGATAAGGCCTTGGCGGCGCAAGGCAGCCTTCAGCTCCGCCGCCGGCCGGCAGGCGGCTCGACAATGCAACAGAGTTCATTGCATTGCGCCATCGCATCGCCGATCATCCATCGGGCCTGAAGTCTTTGGCCGAAGCGGCATGACGCCGCGCATCTCCGGTATGCGAACAGGGATGACGTTATGACAAGAATTTTGGACAAGATTCGAGTTGCTGGGCGCAAGGCCCTGGGCCTGGGTATGGTGTTCCTGTCCCTGAGCGCCGCCGCGGGAACCACGGGGGCGGCATCGGCCGCCACCGCCTCCGTCCTAGAGCGGGTGCAGCGCAGCGGCATTTTGCGCGTCTGCATCTGGCCGGACTATTACGGGGTTACTTTCCGCAATCCCCGCAGCGACCAATTGGGCGGCATCGACATCGAGCTGTCGGCCGAGTTCGCCCGCGATCTCAAGGTGCAGCTGCAGTATGTGGAAACCTCCTTCCCGCAGCTGGTGGAGGACGTCAAGGCCGAGCGCTGCGATGTGGCCATGTTTGCCGTGGGCGTGCTGCCGCAGCGCAAAGAGCATCTGAACTTCAGCCAACCCTATCTGCGCAGCGATATCTACGGCGTCACCACCCGCGCCAGCCGCATGGTGCGGGAGTGGTCGGACATCGACAAGCCCGGTGTCGTCGTCGGCGTGCAGGCCGGCACCTTTATGGAACCGGTGATGGGCCAGGCGCTCAAGAACGCCAAGATGGTGATCGTGCGTCCGCCCGCCAGCCGCGAGGCCGAGTTGGAAAGCGGCCGCGTCGATGTCTTCATGACCGACTACCCCTACAGCCGCCGCCTGCTGGACAAGGCCGACTGGGCGCGCCTGATCTCGCCGCCCAGCCCCTTCTTCACCTTGCCCTACGCCTATGCCGTCAAGCAGGGCGACGCCGTCTGGCTGGCCCGTGTGGATGAGTTTGTGGCCGCCATCAAGCGCGATGGCCGACTCAAGGCCGCAGCCAAACGCAATGGCCTGACCGAAATCCTGGTGAATTGATGCGCCTGCCATGTCGGGAATCCTGTTGAACCCGTCTGGCCGGCCCGGTCAAGCCGCCGAAGTCGGCGCCGGCGGCTTGCCGGAGCCTGGGCTCAAGCTGGCCGCGCCGCCCCTCCTGAGGCAGACTTCCGGCCGCCTGGTGCTGCTGGCCTCGGCGGTGCTGAGCGGCCTGGTGCTTTTCGCCGTGCTGGCCCTGGCCTGGTTCGAGCGCAGCGAAGCCTTGAAGGGGGCTGTGGCCCGGGGTGAATTGCTGGCCCGGGTTCTGGTCGAACACGCCACCAGCACGGTGGACGCCACGGCTCTGACCCTGCGCACGGTGGCGGAAAGCATGGCTTACCAGCCCGCGGCCGATGCCGAGCACCTGCGGCCCCTGCTGAACCAGTCCCTGCAAGGTCAGCCCTTTTTGCGTGGTCTGGCCGTGCTGGACGCCAAAGGCATTGTGCTGGCCAGCACGGTAGCGACCGAGCTCGGCTTGCGCCTGGACCTGGAGCGCTTTGGCGCCCTGCCTCGCGCCGGGGCGGAGAAACTGCTGCCCTTGATGCCGGGCCGTGGCATTGCCGATCTGGTGCCCAGCAGCGATGGCAGCCTGCGCCCGCCTCAAAAAGTGAATGTGCTGCCTCTTTTGCGCCAGTTGCGCGCGGCCAGCGGCCAGCCCCTGTATCTGCTGGCCTTGATCAACCCCGAAGCCTTGGCCAACCATCAGCAGCTGACCCTGGCCGGCAGCAAGGGCCAGGCCTTGCTGAGCAGCTATGGGGGGCAGTTGCTGGCCGCCACCGAGGCCGTCAGCCTGGAGCCCGGCGCGGAGCTACCCCGGCATCCCATCTTCAGCCAGTGGCTGCCCGAGCGCGAGTACGGCAGCTATATCGGCGCGGGCGTGATGCCCGGCACCCAGGTGGTGGCCTTCCGGGTCTCGCGCAGCCGGCCCTTGCTGGTGTCGGTGGAGCTGGATCAGTCCGATGCTCTGCAGGGCTGGCGGGACAATCTGCGCTGGCTCGTCGCGCTTGCCGCGGGCGCTTTATTGCTGATTGCCGGCGCCACCGCGGTCGCCTTGCGCAGCCTCAGCGCCCGTGAGCGGGCCCGCCACGCGCTGGACCATGCCCACGAGCGCGTGGCCCAGCGCGAGCGCGAGATGCAGGTGCTGCTGCGCAGCCTGCAGGAGCTGATCTTCCGCACCGATGCCGGCGGCGCCATCACCTACGTCAACGCGCGCTGGTCGGCGCTCAGCCAGGCCAGCAGCGATCAGGCGATTGGTCAGCGCCTGGAAGACTTGGTGGAGGCCGCCGAGCGTCAGCGCGTCACCGCCTTGTTCAGCCGCGAGGACATGGCGCCGGTGCGCTCGGCCGCCATCTCGGTGCGTGCGCCGGACGGGCGCTTGCTGCATTTCGATGTGGCCGTCGTGCCCCTGTTCGCGCAGGGCGATGGCGATGGCGATGCCGATGGCCGGGGTGTCTTGGTCGGTTTCGCGGGCAGTGCCGTGGATGTGACCGAGCGCACCGAGTCCCGCCAAGGCCTGCAGCAGCAACTGGCCCTGACCGGCCTGCTGCTGGAGATGAGCCCGCAGCCGGTGTGCATGTACGACACCCGGGGCCTGTACCTGACGGTCAACCAGGCCTGGGAGGAATTCACCGGCCTGAGCCGCAGCGAGGTGATAGGCAGACCTCTGGGACAGCGCTTGTCGGAAGCAGAGAAGGCCTTTCACCGGGCCCAGGACGCCAAGCTGCCCGCCGAGGGCGGGCGCCTGCGCTACGAAACCCAGCTGCTGAACCGGGACGGCCGGCGCCGCGATATGGTCCTCACCAAGGTGCTGGTGCCCAATGAGCAGGGCGGCATCCTGGGCGTGCTGTGCACCTTGGTAGACGTCAGCGAATTCCGCGATGCCGAGCGTGCCACCCGCGAGGCGCGCGATGTGGCGCAGGAGGCCTCACGCGCCAAGTCGGCATTTGTCGCCAATATGAGCCACGAGCTGCGCACGCCCCTGCAGTCCATCCTGGGCTTCTCGGAGCTGGGCCTGAAGCGGGCGCGCGAGAACGCGGTGCTGCTGGAAATGTTTGGCGAGATCCATGCCTCCGGCCAGCGCATGCTGGCCCTGGTCAACGACTTGCTGGATGTGGCCAAGATCGAAAGCTCGGTCGGCACTTTTGATCTGGAGCGCACCGATCTGCGCGGCCTGATTCAGCCGGTGCTGCGCGAGCTGATGCCCTTGATGGACCGGCGCCAGCTGCGCCTCGATGTGGAGCTGCCCGCGCAACCCCTGGCCGCCCAGGTGGACCCGCTGCGCTTCCAGCAGGTGATGCGCAATGTGCTGGCCAATGCCATCAAGTTCTCGCCCGACGGCGGCAGCTTGCGGGTGCATGCCGAGGCGCTGCCGGACGGCGAGGCGCATATCTCGGTGGCCGACCAGGGGCCGGGCATTCCGGCCTCGGAGCTGGACAAGATCTTCGAGGCCTTTGTGCAATCCAGCCAGACCAAGGACGGCGCCGGCGGCACCGGCCTGGGCCTGGCCATCTGCCGCAAGATCATCGCCGTGCACGGCGGCCGCATCAGCGCCGCCAACCAGGCCGGCGGCGGCGCCATCTTCCACATCTATCTGCCGGCGCGGGCCGGGGGCGATTCCCAGCTCGGCGGCAGTTACTGAAGGCCGGGCGCGCGTTGGCGTTTTAGCGCGGGGCGCGCGGATCCCCCAGCTGCGCCTTCAGCCACTGGCTCATCTCCCACTGCACATGGCCGACCGACTCGCGCGCCGTGTAGCCGTGCGACTCGAAGGGTAGGGTGACGTAACGTACCGAACCACCGGTGCCTGCCAAAGCCTGGTAGAGGCGCTCGCTCTGCATGGGGAAGGTGCCGGAGTTGTTGTCCGCCTCGCCGTGGATCAGCAGCAGCGGCTCCTTGATCTGGTTGGCGTACAAAAAGGGCGAGAGCTTCAGATAGACGTCCTGCGCCTCCCACAGCGAGCGCCGCTCGCTCTGGAAGCCAAAGGGCGTCAGCGTGCGGTTGTAGGCGCCGCTGCGGGCGATGCCGGTCTTGAACAGCTTGGTGTGGGCCAGCAGATTGGCCGTCATGAAGGCTCCATAACTGTGGCCGCCCACGGCCATGCGCTTGGGGTCGACGACGCCCAGCTCCTCGGCCTTGTCGATGATGGCGCGGGCATTCATCGTGATCTGCTCGACAAATGTGTCGTTGACCGTCTTGGGATCGCCCACCACCGGCATGGTGGCGTCGCTGAGCACGACAAAGCCGTCCATCAAGAGCATCAGCGGGCTCAGCGGCGCGAAGCTGCTGAAGCGATTGGCCGAACCGCTGACCTGGCCGGCCGTGCCGGCATCGGTGTACTCCAGCGGATAGGCCCAGACCAGGGCCGGGCGGCGCTCGCCGGCGCGGTAGTCGGGCGGCAGATAGAGCCAGAAGCTCAGGTCCACGCCGTCGGCCCGCTTGAAGCTGACCAGCTCGCGGCGGATCTTGCGCAACTGCGGGCTGGGGTCCTTGGCCTGGGTGAGCACCCGCTCCTCCTCGAAGCCGCTGCCGCTGCGCAGGATCAGCTGGGGCGGCTGCTTGGCGGTTTCGCGCTGGGTCAGCAAGCGGCCCCTGTCCAGGACGGCCAGGGCCTGCTCGTAGGCGTTCTCGTCCGACTGGAACAGGCGTTGCACGCTCAGGTCCTTCAGATTGAGGCGGTCGAGAAAGGGCCGCTCGCCCTGCGGGCTGGCGCCGGGGCCGGCCAGCAGCAGCTCGCCATGGGCCGCGATGACGGCCTGGCGGCCATTGGCCAGCATGCGGGTTTGCGGGACGCCGGGGTGGCGGTAGCGCTCGCGCAGCGAATGGTCGAACAAGGTCTTGCCCGGCCCACCGGCCAGCGGCTGCAGCGAGGTGCGCAGCCAGGACTTCTGCCGGTCCAGCTCGGTCAGCAAGGCGTTTTGCCCGTCGTCCAGAAAGCTCAGGCGCACAAAGCGCTGGGCCAGGCGTTGCACCTCCTGGGCCTCGCCCTTGAAGGGCGGGTCCAGGCGCATCAGGCGGTCGCGGTGGCTGGCCTTGTTGTTCGGGTTGCCGCCGTCCAGGGCTTCGACCCAGAACACGGCCGCCTCCTTGCCCGGGGCGGCGAAGAAGGCACGCGGGCCGGTGACCACGCCTTCCAGGGCCACGCCTTGCTTGAGCGGCACCCGCGCCAGCTCGCGCAGCAGCGTGCCATCGCGCCGGCGCAGCTCCACCGTGCGCGGGAAGTCTTCCCAGGGCTGGCTGTAGCTGAAGGGGCGGCTCAGGCGCTCGCTCAGCAGCACGGCCTGCGCCCCTTCGCCGCTGATGCTCAGGGCGCTGAACAAGCCGGGTTCGCCGAGGGCGCGCAGGCCGCCCGTGGCCAGATTGACGGCGGTGATCTGGCTGCGCGCGTGGTAGTCCAGCAAGGCCTGATCAAAGCTGTTCTTCAGCAGATCGGGGTAGGTGCGCTCGGGTGAATTGCGGCCAAAGCTTTCCTGCACCGTCGGGCCGCTGGGAGCCTTGGGCGGGGTGGGCGCGGCACCGCGCGAGGCGGGCAGGGCCAGCACCAGCAGCTCCTGCGGGCTCAGCCAGACCGGCTCCAGCGGCGCCAGCACCAGGTTGAGCCTGAGCCCCTTGATCTGGCGCAGCGGGCCGCCGGCCGTCTCGCCCACCCATAGCTCGGTGGCCTGGGCCGTGCGGCGGCTGAGCACAAAGCGCTGGCCGTCGGGCGACCAGTGGAAGGCATGGAAGGCGCCGCCGGCGGGCAGCGCAACTTCACGTTCCGGCGCCTGCGGGTCCAGCAGGGGGCGCAGGCTCAGGGACTGCAGCGGCGTGCCGGCCTGCGGGCTGGCATTGCCGGGGTCGAAGCGCAGGCCGGCCAGGCGCAGCATGGGGCGGGCCAGCTCTTCCACAGGGCTGAGCCGGCGCTGGCTGAGCTGGACCAGGGTCCGGCGCTCGGGGGAGATCAGCAGGCGGGGCAGATTGGGCGCGTCCAGCAGCTCGCGCACGGCGGCCGAGGGCTGCTGGTAGTCGCTGCTCGCCTGGGCTTGCGTGGCCCAGGCCTGGCCCAGCAGGCTCAGGGCACACAAGGTGCCCAGCAGCAATTGGCGGGGC
Source organism: Roseateles oligotrophus (assembly GCF_014204525.1). Classification (GTDB taxonomy): domain Bacteria; phylum Pseudomonadota; class Gammaproteobacteria; order Burkholderiales; family Burkholderiaceae_C; genus Paucibacter_A; species Paucibacter_A oligotrophus_A. The sequence goes on along the minus strand of NZ_JACHLP010000003.1, from coordinate 103,567 downwards.
CGACGCGGCATCGGGCGGGCGTGGTGCATGGCGGGTATTTCCATCGGACTTGTTTTTTAGGGATGGCGAAGGGCCGGCCTTGGGCCGACGCTGGGCGCGAAAGCAGGGATGATGCCAGCCTCGCAGGGCCGGCGCCGGTCGTCATGGCCGCCAAAGCACGGCCGCGCTGGCCCCCACATCGTCGCTTGCCGCCCCCCAGATGCGGGGAGTCCGTGTCACGGTTTTGCTTCGGCAGGGCCCTAACATAACGGCAAAAGTCCTATGCGCATGCCAGAACTCGCCCTCCCGCCTCCCGCCGCCACAGCCCTGCTGAGCGAGGGCACGGCCTTGGGCGTCTGGCGTTTGCGCGCTGCCCTGCAAGGTGTTGGCAGCGAGCCCGGCACCCCCGCGGGCCAGGCGGTGCAGGCCGCCCAGTGGTACGAGGCCAGGCATGTGCTGGCGGCCGACCAATTCGGCGCCGTGCTGGTGCTGCCGCGCAGCGAGCGCGCGATGGGCGCGATCCTGCGTTTCGGCGATCTGGCCGCCGATTTCGAAGCCTTCCAGCATCCCGCGCTCTGCATGCCTACCGACAGCGGGGTCACGGCCCAGGGCCATCCCTATCTGATCTTTGAGGGCGTGGCCGGCCAGCCCTTGCTGCGGGCCGCCGCCGCCCTGGCTTTGCGTGAGCGCCTGAGCCTGGTGCTGCAGCTGTGCGAGGCCCTGGGCTCCGCCCACCGCCAGGGCTGGCAATGGGCGGAGATCGATCCCGCCATGCTCTGGCTGGGGCGGGACCGCAAGCTCAAGCTGATGGCGCTGGGCTTGCTGCGCATGCCCGACCCCATCAGCCCCCTGGAGCATGTGATGGGCTTAAGCTCGGCGCCGGGCTATGCCAGCCCCGAGATCGAGGCGGGCGAGTCGCCCAGCCTGCGCAGCGAGGTGTTCGGGGTCGGCGTGCTGCTGCGGGCCCTGGTCGAAGGCTGTGCCCAGTCGCCCAGCCGGCCGGAGGCGGCACCCAGCTTGCAGGAGCTGTCGCCCGCGGCCTCCTGGGCGGCCCTCAACACCGCGCAGCGCTTCAGCCTGGACGCGCTGATCCACAAGGCGGTGGCGCCGCAGGCCGAGCGCCGTTACTCCAGCGTCGAGGCCCTGGCCCAGGACCTGCGAGCCTGGCTGGCGGGGGAGAGCATGTCGGCCCTGCGCCTGCAGCCCATGCCCGAGCCGCAAGGTCGCTTGATGACGCCGCGCGCCGCCAGGCAGTGGTCGGGCGGCAGCGCGCATTGGGGCGGACGCGCCGTGGCGGCCAGCGTGCTGCTCTGCGGGCTGATGCTGCTGGGCTTGTGGCTGGAGCGCGATGTCTTGCGCGGCCTGTGGGTCAAGCTGGGTGCGGGCGAGGCCTCGGCCCGGGTGCAGACGCGGCCGGCCGCGCCGATCCAGGCGGAGCCGCGGCAGCCCAGGCAAATAGGCCATGACGAAGACCTGCCCCAGCTGCTGCCCAGCCTGGCGGCCTTGCCCGCTCCGGCTGCTTCCGGCCTGTCCAAGCCCCAGCCCCCGCCCTACAGGCCCAAGCCCAGGCCGCCTCTGCCCGCGGCGGTGAGCGAGCCGCAGCAACAGGCCCGCGCCGAGCCGCTTGAGCCGGTGAACGGCAATGCTGCCGACGAGCAAGGGCTCTGAGCCCGCGCACAGGCCCGGAAGGGGCTTGTGGCTGGCGAAGGCCAGGCCGCGATACAAGCGGCATGGCTGAGCGTTTGCCTGCCTGCCTGCCTGCCTGCCCGCCCATCCCGTCCGGCCGAAAACCGGCCGGGTTTTCCCCGCGGCCCGGTCTTGTGCGCTGGCTATGATGCCTCGCCAGCATGACGATTCTTGAACGACGCCCAGCCATGAATAGCCCAGCCCAGACCCAGGCGGCCCGCCGGCGTTTTGCCCTCGTGCCGGGGCTGCTGGCCCTGTGCTGTGCCGCTGCCGGCCTGGGCCTGGCGGCCCACCATCCCTTGTCGAGCTGGGGCGCCGTGCTGGCCTGGCTGGCCCTGGCCGCCCTGGCGGCGCGCTTCTGGCTGCAAGCACCGCTGATCTTGCTGGGCTTTTTGCCCCTGCTGGGCCTGGCGCCCTGGAGCGGCTGGATCAGCTTCGAGGAAATGGATCTGCTCGCCCTGGCCGTGGCGGCGGGCGGCTATCTGGCCTGGGGCCTGCATCCGCTGAGCCGGCGCAAACACCTGGCCGTCAGCCGCCGTGGCCTCCTGCTGACGCCGGGCCTGGGCCTGCTGCTCCTGCTCTGGGCCGGCGCCATGCTGCTGGCCTTGCAGCGCGGCTTTGCCGATGCGGGCGGCTTTGCCTTTGGCTGGTTCCAGGGCTATCAGGAGCCGATGAATAGCTGGCGCGTGCTGAAGAGCTTTTTCCTGGCCTTGCTGCTCTTGCCGCTGTGGCTGGAGGCGGCGGCACGCGAGCCGCGGCGCCTCAGCCAAAGCCTGCAATGGGGCATGGTGCTGGCGCTGCTGGGCATCGGCCTGGCGGCCTTGTGGGAGCGCCTGGCCTTCCCGGGCCTGCTGAACTTCTCCAGCGACTACCGCACGACGGCCTTGTTCTGGGAGATGCATGTGGGCGGCGCCGCGCTGGACGCCAGCCTGGCGATGACGGCGCCTTTCGCCTTGCTGGCCCTGCTGCGCGCACGCCGGGCCTGGCAGTTCCTGGCGCTGATGGGCTTGGGGCTCATGGCGGCCTATGTGGCCATGAGCACCTTCTCGCGCATCGTCTACCTGGCCTTGCCGCTGAGCTTTGCCCTGCTGCTGGGCCTGCGGGCCAGGCAGGCGCGGATGCCGGGTCACAGCCAAGTCTCGGCGCCCCTGGCGTCCGAGCAGCGCCTAGGTCTGGCCTTGTGGGGTCTGGGCTTCTTGGGCGCGGCGGTGCTGGTGTTTGTGGGCGGGGGCTATCGGGGCTTGGCCGCTTTGATGGGTGCGGCCTTGCTCTCTTTGGGTCTTCCGCCCGCTTTGTGGCAGCAGCTGCCTGCGCAGCGACGCATGATTTGGCTGCTGGCGCTGGCGGCTGCGGGCTTGTTGCTTGGCTTGGGCGCCTTCTTGGCCCAGGTCGTGCCGAAGTCGGCCTATGTTTTGTATGCACTGGTCTTGCTGCTGAATCTGGCTCTGCTGGTTTGGCACAGTCAGCGGCCGCCTTTCTTGGACACCTTGGGCGCCACCTTGGTGCTTGGGGCCTGGATGTGCTTGCTGGGCTGTGTGGTGGTGGTGGCGGGGTACTGGGGCGGGTGGGTGGCCGGGGCCATGGCGGGCGTGGCGGTGCTGACCCTGGCCTTGCTTTTTTTGGTGATGTTGCAAAGGCCCTCGCTTTGGCCTTGGACCTCGCAAGACCGCAATAGCTGGCGCCGCCGTGGCCTCACCCTGACCGCCTTGCTGATAGGCGCGGCCGGCGTGGCGGCGCTGGACGGCGGCAACTATCTGCTGCACCGGGTCGGCAATAGCCAGGCTGATTCCCAGTTCCGCATGCAGCACTGGCGCCAGAGCCTGGGCCTGCTCGGCAGCGCCGAAGATCAGTTGCTGGGCAAGGGGGCGGGGCGCTTTCTGGCCCAGCAATACTTCAGCGGCCTGAATGATTCGCATGTCGGCGACTACCGGCTGCGCCAGGAGGAGGGCCGCAACTATCTGCGCCTCAGCGCCGGCCAGCACATGCTGGGCAGCGGTGAGATGTTCCGCATCTGGCAGCGGGTGGACATGCCGCAGGGCGCGGTCAGCCTGCAGCTGCGCCTGCGCACGAGCCAGACGCTGCAGCTGCATATCGAGTTATGCGAGCGCCATCTGATCTACCCCGACAACTGCCTGGTGCAGCAGCGCGAAATACCGGCCGGCGCGGACTGGCAGCCCCTGCAGCTGGAGCTGGGCAATGCGCCGCTGAAGAGCGGGCCGGCCTATGCCCCGCGCATGGTCGCTTTCGCCCTGGCCGTGGCCACGCCCCTGGGCCAGCTGGACATTGCCGAGCTGGGCCTTCGCGACGGCCAGGGCCGCTCCCTGCTCGCCAATGGCGACTTCAGCCAGCAGATGGCGCATTGGTTCTTCTCCAGCGACCGCTTCCACATGGCCTGGCATGCCAAGAACCTGGCCGTACACCTGCTGTTCGAGCAGGGCTGGTTGGGCCTGGGCTTGTTCGGCATTGCGCTGACGCTGGCGCTGTGGAACCTGAGCTTGGGGGCCGGGCGCCAACACCCCTTGGCCCCGGCCCTGGCCGCCGCCCTGCTGGGCCTGCTGGTGGTGGGCGCGGCCGATAGCTTGCTGGACGCGCCACGGGTCGGCCTGATGTTCTATACCTTGCTGCTGTTTGCCCTGTGCCTGCAGGCCGGGCCCGAGCGTGAAGCAAGCTCCCCCCAGTCCAAAGAAGCCTGACGATGAGATTGAAGACCTGGCTGCTCTACCCCTTGCTGGGCCTGCTCCTGCTGGCCGGCCTGCTGCTGTGGGGCGCGCTGGCGGTGCTGCACACCACGCCCAGCCGCGCCCTGGCCGAGCTGGACCGGCGCAGCCCGCAGGAGCTGATCCGTTATGCCGACGCAGCCCTGCTGGAGCACGAGGAATTGCATGCCCTCTTGCGCCCCCTGCTGCTGCTGGCCCAGCGCCGGGTGGAGCGGCCCACCGGCAGCATCCCCTTGCCGAATCTGGGCAAGGGCCATCGCTGGGTCGAGGCCACGCCGGGCTTGCCGGACGAACGCCCGCCCGCCACCCTGCCGGTCAAGACCGCGGCCGAGCTGCGCCAGGCCTTGCTGCAGGCCCGGGCCGGCGATGTGATCGAGCTGGCGCCGGGCCGCTACCGCTTTGAGCAAGGCCTCAAGCTGGGCGGGCCGGGCTCGGGCCTGGCGCCCATCCGCGTGCGCGCCGCCCAGCCGAAGGCGACGCAGATCGAGATGAACACCGCCGAGGGCTTTCTGGTCGACCAGCCCTACTGGGTGTTCGAGGACCTGCGGGTGCGCGGCGTCTGCGCCAGCGACCGCGATTGCGAGCACGCCTTCCACATCGTGGCCGGGGCCGATTTCTTCGAGCTGCGCAATAGCTGGCTGGAGAACTTCAACGCCCATCTCAAGATCAACGGGGTCGACGGCCGCTGGCCCGACCACGGCCTGATCAGCCGCAACACGCTGAGCAATGAGCACCCGCGCCAGACCGCCCGCTCGGTCACGCCGGTGGACCTGGTGGGCGCCAATTTCTGGCGCATCAGCGACAACCTGGTGCGCAACTTCGTCAAGGGCGAGGGCGACAAAGTGTCCTACGGCATCTTCGTCAAGGGCGGCGGCGAGGGCGCCAAGATCGAGCGCAATCTGGTGGTCTGCTCGCCCAACGAGATCTCGCGGCCCGGCGTGCGGGTGGGCATCTCCTTCGGCGGCGGGGGCAGCGACCCGGGCTTCTGCCGGGACAAGGGCTGCGAGCGCTACGAGCACAGCGCCGGCCTGGCCGCCAACAATATCGTCGCCCATTGCAATGATGTGGGCCTGGATGTGAACCACGCCCGCCACATCCTGCTGGCCCACAACACCTTGGTCAACACGGCCGGCATGGGTTTGCGCGGCGAGGGCAGCCAGGCCCAGCTCTACGGCAATCTCTACGAGGGCAAGCTGCTGATCAAGAACGACGGCAAGGCCAGGGCCGAGATGGAGCAGCCCATGAAGGCGGCCGAGGTGTTCGGCTCGGCCGACAACTTCCGCATGGACTGGCGGGTGGCGCCGGAGCGCATCCCCTCGCTGCCCGCCGTGCCGCTGGACTTCTGCGGCCGCAAGCGCCCCTCGGGCACTTACCCGGGCGCCCAGGAAGCGATGGCGGCTTGCACCGACAATTGAGCGGTCCCGTTCTTCCTTCCTTCTTTCTTTCCCCAGCCGCTCTTGCCTGCCTGATCCGACGCCATGTCCGAAGCCGTGAATACCCTGAACCCCGCCCAAATGGAGGCCGTGCACCATCTGAACGGGCCCTGCCTGGTGATTGCCGGCGCGGGCTCGGGCAAGACGCGGGTCATCACCCAGAAGATCGCCCGCCTGCTGCAGGCTGGCTACGCCTCCAAGCAGATCGCGGCCATCACCTTCACCAACAAGGCCTCGCAGGAGATGCGCGAGCGCGCCAAGCATCTGATCGGCGCGCGCGCGGCCAAGGATCTGGTCATCTCCACCTTCCATTCCTTGGGCGTGCGCATCCTGCGCCAGGAGGGCACGCGGGTGGGGCTGAAGGAGCAGTTCTCCATTCTCGACAGCGACGATGTCTTGGGCCTGCTGCGCGATGCCGGCGGTACGGTGGACGCCAACCAAGCCCGCTCCTGGCAATGGACCATCTCGCTGTGGAAGAACCAGGGCCTGACGGCCAAGCAAGCCTTGCTGGCCGCCAAGGACGATCACGAACGCTCCGCCGCCCTGGTGATGGAGCGTTACCAGGACCGCTTGGCCGCCTATCAGGCGGTGGACTTCGACGACCTGATCAGCCTGCCCCTGCGCCTCTTGACCGAAGACGCCGAGGCGCGCGGCCGGTGGCAGGACCAATTGCGTTATGTGCTGGTGGACGAGTACCAGGACACCAATGCCGTGCAGTACGACCTGCTCAAGCAGCTGGTGGGCAAGCGCGGCATGTTCACGGCCGTGGGCGACGACGACCAAAGCATCTACGGCTGGCGCGGCGCCACGATCGAGAACCTGAAGCGCCTGCCGCTGGACTACCCCAATCTGAAGGTGATCCCGCTGGAGCAGAACTACCGCTCCACCGGTGCCATCTTGCGCGCCGCCAACAACGTCATCGCCATCAACCCCAAGCTGTTCCAGAAAAAGCTCTGGAGCGATTTCGGCGACGGCGATCCGGTGCAGCTGATCGAGGCCGACGGCGAGGAGCACGAGGCCGAGCGCGCCGTCAGCCGCATCCAGGCCTTGATGGCCGAGGGCAAGGCCCGCGAGTTCAAGCAGTTCGCCATCCTCTACCGCGCCAACCACCAGGCGCGCATCTTCGAGCAGGCCTTGCGCCGGGCCGAGATCCCCTACAAGGTCAGCGGCGGCCAGAGCTTTTTCGACAAGAGCGAGATCAAGGACCTCTGCGCCTGGCTGCGCTTGCTGGTCAATCAGGACGATGACCCGGCCTTTCTGCGCGCCATCACGACCCCGAAGCGCGGCATCGGCCATCAAACGCTGGGCAGCTTGAGCCAGTTCGCCGGCCGCTGGAAGTGCAGCATGTTCGAGTCCCTGTTCGCCGAAAGCCTGGCCGCGCATATGAGCACCCGCGCCCTGGGCTCGCTGCACGAGTTCGGCCGCTTCATCACCGATCTGGAGTTCAAGGCCAAGCACACCAGCGGCGCCAAGGAAGCCAAGGCCATGATGTTGGAATGGCTCAAAGACATCGCCTACGAGCAGCACCTCTACGACAACGAAGAGAACGAGAAGGTTGCCGCCGCGCGCTGGAACAATGTGCTGGACTTCGTCGACTGGGTGGCCAAGCGCTGCGGCGGCGAGCTGAGCCAGGACGGCGGCGCCACCTTCGAGAGCGAGAAGCAGACCGTGCTGCAGGTGGCGCAAACCATCAGCGTCATCCTCTCCATGGCCGAGCGCGGCGACGAGCAGGACCAGGTCACGCTGACTACCTTGCATGCCTCCAAAGGCCTGGAGTGGCCCCATGTCTTCCTGGCCAGCGTCAACGAAGGGCTCTTGCCCTTCAAGGCCGACGACGAAGAGATGACCGCCCAGCGCCTGGAGGAAGAGCGCCGCCTGATGTATGTGGGCATCACCCGTGCACGTACCACATTAGCCGTGAGCACCCTGCGCCGCCGCAAAAAGAGCCGCGAGCTGGTGATGGGCGTGCCCAGCCGCTTCATCACCGAGATGCGCTTGAACGAGGGCGACAGCAAGGAAGACCCGCGCGAAAAGCTCAAGCGATTGCGGGAGACCTTTGCGGCCAAGGGCGCTTTGAGCTCGGCGGCGCAGCAGGCGGAGCGGAAGTAGCTGGGTTGGCTGGGGGAAGTTGTGGCAAGCTACTGCGTCTGATGATGGAGTGCAGGTATGGGAACCCCAATCGAAGTCCTTGAAGCCCAACTTCTGCAACTGCCGAAGGCGGACCGTATTCGTGTGCTGGATCGCGTGGTCGCCAGCCTGGATGCAGAGGCGGCACGCGACGCCGCTTGGGATGCAGTGGCTGCAGGCAGGGATGCTGAGGCGAGGCAAGATCCGTCGGTGCTGCTCGCACTCGATGAGGTGCTGGCGGGGCTACGCGCGGAAGTGCCGTGAGCCGGACAATCCACCGCCTCGCTGCGGAGGATCTTGCACAAGCCCTTCGCTTCTACAAGACGGAGGCGGGCGCCGGGCTGGCACGGCGCTTTCTGGCTGAGTTTGAACGCGTTGTGAAGTTGTTGGAGCAGTACCCAGGTTTGGGAACGCCCACGAACGAGGGGCGGCAGGCTCATCCGCTGACCGATTTCCCCTACTCCATCCTCTACAAGGCGGAAGGCGGAGAGATTCGCATCCTTGTTGTGCGGCATCAGAACCGAGATCCTGAGTACGGCGCAGGCCGCCAATAGGCATGGGTTCCGGGTGCCCGCGAGAAGCCTGTGCAGCCAAGGGAACGGCGGCGCAGCAGGCGGAGAAAAAGTAAGCCGGGCGTCAGGGCGCCCAAGCACCCTCCGTCGATCAACCAAACAGGGCTTGTTGGAACCTTGCGGCGGCCTCGGCAGCGCGGCGGTGCGACGGCTTTACTTCCATGCTTATCGAAGAACGTATCCGCATTGCAGTTCCGCCCTCGCTCATTGAGCAGATCTGGAGCGAGGTCGACCGCTGGCATCTCTGGGACCCGGACACAAAGCAGGCCTCGCTTGAGGGGCCGTTCGCCGTCGGGTCAAAAGGGCGTATCACTCCGCGCAAAGGCATGGGCGTGCCGATGCTCATCACCGAGCGCAGCGAGGGCCGCTCCTTCACCGTGGAGGGCCATATCCCGCTGTTCAGGATGCACTTCGAGCACACCGTTGCCGCAGTGCCTGGCGGCTCGGAAGTCGTCCACCGCCTGCAGTTCAGCGGCGCGCTCGCCTTTCTCTTCGGCCCGGGTGTCGCCAAGCAGGTGCGCGAGGGCCTGCCCCACACCATGCGCTCGCTGAAGGCCTATGCGGAGCAGCGGCAAGCGTCGACGGCTGCCGCAGCTTGAGGCTGGCGCCGTAGGCGTTCCTGCCTTCATTCCGTCAAGCGGGCCAGCCAAACTCAGGCTGAGTGGCGTGTACATATTCACGGGGTAGTCCACCCTGCCCAACAGCAGGACAGAGGACACAAGCAATCCCGATGAGGCGGAGCGTCGCCGGCCTACCCTGAAGGTGCAAGGACCGCTCCAGGCGGCAACAAACTCGGGGCGGTGGTCTTGTTGATCCAGGCCACCACGGCTTGATGCATATAGTCCCACAGGTCTCGGCCCTGGCGGCGACAGGTCTCGTAGACGCTGAAGCCATGGGCGAGGAACTCATCGCCGCGCCGGGATCGGGTCGGGCCGGAGATCTTGCGCTTGAGTACCAGGGCACGTAGCGCCTGCTCGGCCGCGTTATTGGTGGGCGGCACGGCGGGGTTGTCGATAAACGTCCACAGTGCCGGCCACAGCGTGAGCAGATTGGCACAGGTGTTGGCCGTGCGCGTGCATTGGGTCAGGCCGCTGCCTTGCACCAGCAAGCGTTTGATGCGCCGGCGCAGCGGATCAAACTGCGCGGCCGTCTTGCCCAGCGTGTGCCAGCGAAACAGCACGAACCCCGCCCCCAGCAGGCCGCGCCCGATTTGTCCGGCCAGGCCGTCGCGCTGGGCGATGCGGGTGAAGTCGCGCAGCAAATGTGCCCAGCAGACTTGGCGCTTGTGGACATTCACATAGTCGTAGACCGCATAGCGATCCGACACCAAGATGCCGGTGAACGACTCACCCACCAGGCTGGTGGCCACATAGCGCGCCCGTGAAGGCAGCAGGCTGTAGCACACCGCCTCGGGCGTGAGTACGGCCCACGCCCAGTTGCCCGCGCCCTCGCGCGGGTAGCGCGTCTCGTCCATGTGTTTGACAGGCGCTTGGCGCACATACTGGCCGATCTGCGCGGCCGGGGCTTTGAGCGTTTGCGCCATCTTGCCGTGCGCCTGCGAGATGGCGCCGACACAGAAGTCCACCCCCAAAACCCGGGCCAGCAGGTCGCGAATCTTGTTCTGCGTGAGGTGGTAGTGCGTCCCCAGCGTGCCCACCAGCGCCAGGGCTCGCGGGCCGATCTGACCACTGGGCACGCCCGCAGGCAGCGCCGCCCTGTGCGCCTTGCCGCAGCCCGTGCAACGTCCGGCATAACGGCGGTATTCATGCACCTGCGCCTTGACGGGCGGCACATCGAACACCTGGTGGCGAATGGGCTCCTCGGCCACCACGGTGACCGGTGCGCCGCAGTCGCAGAGCTCGGCCGGTGCGCAGTCGATGATCTGGTCAACCTCCGCTTCATCCAGCATGGCCCGGGCGCTGCCCTTGTGGCCCAGCTGCGCCCCACGCTTGCGGCCACTGGCGCGGCGCTGAGCCCGGTTGGGACTGGCCGGGCCGTCCGATGAGGGTGGCTTGGAGGAGTTCTTGGAGTCCAGCTTGAGCCGCTCTTGCAGGGCCGCCAGTGCCTGCGCTTGTGAGGCCAGTTGCAGCCGCAAGCCCTCCACCTCCAGGGCCAGCAGCGCGATCACCGCATGGCATTGCGCCAGCGTGTCCGGCTTGGCGGGCGTGCTCGCATCGATGACCTGTCCGTCAACTTGGGGTACACCTTGCATGGCGGTGAGTGCCACAAAAGAATCAAGGGCTTACAAGTCAATTCGCAAGGTAATTCTCGGTTGACGCGTCAGGTGGTGGGCATGCCGTGCATGCGGGCGAAGCGGATGGGGCTGCGCCTGTTCGGGGGCGTGTGAACGACCCCGTGAATACGTACGAGTGGCGTGGCCTGTGGCCAGCCCTGACGGATTCCACCTGACCTGCAACCTCAGCGGATGCTTGGCGGCACCGCTGAGTTCAGTCTTTGGGCGAGCGATTCCTGCTGCAAGGGCCAAGGATGCTCGGTAGCCTAACTAACTCTGCTGACGGCCTTCATTTTCAACCCCTGTAGCCTTTTGCTTTGCACCGAGAATTGTTTGCCAGAAGAAGCCACACTGGAAACATAGCGTAATGGTGGCTATCTTCAATTTCGCGTCATCCATCTGAGCGGCCAGCGCACCATAGGTAATCATTGAAATGAAGAAGGGGTATGCGAACTCCCATGCATCGAACTCAAGCTTAGGCTTGTCGAATGGCTTGCCATCATTCGAAAGGCGTTCAATCTTTGCTCGGCGCAGTTCAATGGCTTGAGTGAAATAGCGGGCCACCATGCCCAGCAACATCAATCCAAAGGATAAAGACTCCCTCCATGGACTCAAGTCGTACCAAGCTACAGCACCAACCTCTTCTCCAAGTGTGTGAGGTCCATATTCAAAGTATGCAAAAAATAGGCCAGGTACCAGCAACAGCAGAACTATGATTAATCGAGCGACAGGTGCCCACCTACGTCGCTGGACGACCCATAAAACACTTGTAGCGATAACTCCTGCAATGGAGTAGCCAAGCCAAGCTTCTGATTGCATCATCAGCCCCTGCAATTATCGATGAGCATCCACTATAGTTGAGAAAAAAGAAAATTTATTGATCAAGGGTTTTCCCTCGCGACTTCTATCAGGTTTGCTGGTGCAAAAATGCAACGTCAACCAAAAACGGTGGAATCGATCCAATTAAGCTCCAATTGCAAATTGGAAGACAAGAAGGGCCTGTCAACAATATTTTTTTCAAAAATGTTCTATTTTCTGACTGGTAACCTATCTCAACTCAGTCTGAAAAATTCACCCTTTGGGCTGCCATTAGGTGACATCGCCTTCCGTGATTCTCGTCACTACCGACGTCGCACTACGTACTAGCCGTGTGGTTGACTCATCAATAGTGCATATTTTGAGACCTCTCTCTGCGCACTATTTTTTCATAAATCTTCGCGAGGTGGATTCGATGCGACATAAAAAATTATTTAGCACTATCGCTATTGTATTAATTTTTTTCCTGGCGAGCATCTCCTGCTCAGGCCCAGTCTTGGCATCAGAATGCCTTTCCGTTAAAAGGATATTATTTACCGATGGTTCCCTCGCGTGCGCCAGTGAATATAGGGAGTTATCAGTGGCCTCTGAGCGCGGAGATAAGTGGCTGCCCGCGCATGGGCTATACACCATATCCATGTCCGTATCAAAAAACAGTGAAATATGCCCTCCCGCTGTGGGCGTAGGAATAAACATCAGCTCGGGCATTGATTATTACTCAAACGCCAGAGATGAAGTGGCCAATGCCGGCTGCCGGCAGCAACTTCTCAGATCGGCAATCCCCAATTCGTGTACTTGCGCAATCGTAATAAAGGATGGGAATGCAAGAATCTCCAAAAGCCTATTTGAAAATAATTTGGCTTCGTGGAGCGAAAGCTTCCTCGGTGGCAAAGTCAAAAAAATAACAGTCGCCCCAACAATTTCGGTAGAGAAAGTCGACGTATTGGCAGGCGTCAGTACATCGACTCAATTCAGAGATGGACTTAATTCAAATATCAAATCAGTCACCCCTGCTGCAACCCTATTGCCTGCCAGTCCTCCGTCGGTAACAGGGGCAAACGGGGAATCGCCTCACGCCAAAACCGTGCAAGTTCCTTCGCCCACTATAGACCTTATCTTTGAAGAGGAGGTGCCTGCGGATTTGCTAACGGCAGCCGGACTTAAGCTCAATGGGTGGGATATTACGGTCGATCAAGCCAAGTCCTCACGACGGGAGCTTATTGTCTTGGGGGCGCCTTCAATAATAAAATCTGGAGTAGCGATAATTGAAAGCGCGAAAGAAAAATATTTATATTGGAGAGAAGATCAAAGGCTTAAAACTTTTTCTCAGCCATATAAATCAAGTGCTGCAATTTTGGTTGCAATAGACGATTATGATCGCACCAAGGATAAATTGAATCGTGGAAAAACTGGATTCATTCAGTTGAAAAGAATGAGGCAGCGCTCTGGGGAGTTGCGCACAGCTTTGATTGAATTAGGTTTTTCCCCCGCGAATATTTCAGAGTTGTACGACCAAGATGCAACTTCTGAGGCTATTGAGGCCGAATTGAAAAAATTCTGGAAAGGTGGCGCAAGTAGTGGGGTCGAGCGCCTATTTTTTTATTTCGGTGGGCACGGCATTACTTCGGAAGGGCTGGGCGTGTTAGTCACTTACGATTTTGATAAAAACAGGCCAACGCAAACAGGATTTTTAATGCGCGACCTCTCTACGCGGCAAACAGATGCAGTTACAGCAAAGCACATGCTTGTAGCGATTGACGCATGCGCCTCGGGATTAGTGCTGCAAGGACATCTTGGGGCGCAGGCGGCACCGTCCTTGAGTTTCGAAACATTAAGCACCATTCGAAATGACACAACCGGTAGGGCCCGAAATTTCCTTGTTGCGGGGACAGAAGATCAGCCGGCAATATACAATGATGGCGGCATATTCACGTCGGCCCTAATAAAAGGTCTCTCTGGAGACGCTGACTACAACCATGACGGAGTAATAAAATTTTCGGAACTTGCCCAGTTTGTTCGTGATTCAGTAGCCATAGAAGCCTCACGACAAGGCGCTATCCAACAAGTAGGGGAGTACACTCTGAATGCAACTGGCAATGGGAAAATACTCTTCATTCGGGGTGCAAAATAGATGCATAGACGCCAAGGCGTGCGATCCGACCCTAGCTGTCCAGCCCCAGGTGATTGTGAACCCGTTTTCGGAACAACTCCGGTGAGCGTGCTCTCCACTGTTTGAGTGCTTGAATTGGCGTCTGATGATCGAGCGCCCGCTGAGGAATTCGATGGTTATAGGTGCGCACGTAGGTGAGCAACGTCACGACGAGTTCCACGGGGCAGGGTCACCACGGGGCAGGATCAGGTCTTCCATTTCCCCTCCCACAGAGTAAGCGGCTTGAGGGTTAGGCCCCCATCCAACAGCCCCTTCAAAGGCGCTACCGGCTTGGACGGAAGCTGGGATTGGTGGGTCTAGGTTCCCCACTGATGCCGCATCGGGCGATTCGCCGAGAATGGGGCGCAAGCTCGCTTGATGTCAGGTGTTCGCCAATGAACCACTACCTCATCTCCTTCCCCAGTTCGGCCATGAGCCACATCGCGGCCGAGGATCTGCCCTCGGTCGGCGATGCCGCCCGCGCCGTGATTCGCGAGGCCAAGACGGCGGGTGTGTATGTGTTCGGTGGCGGCATAGCCGAAACCGTCCCGCCAGTCTTGGTGAGCGGCGAGGGCAGGGCGACACCTGGAAGCTACCCCGAGACGAGCCGCTTGAATGGCGGCTTTTGCGTGCTCAAGATTGCCTCTCGCGAAGAGGCCGAACACTGGGCCGCGAGGATTGCTGCGGCCTGCCAGTGCTCGCAGGAGTTGCGGGAGTTCATGTTCGACCCGGAGTCCTAACTGCTTTCCTCATCGCCGCCCGCCGCCTGCCTCGGCGGCCTGCCGCGCGGGCTGCGGTTCACCGCCGGCTTGATGCCGCGCCGGGCCAGGGCGTCGCGCAGCAGGTATTCGATCTGGGCATTGGCCGAGCGCAGCTCTTGCGCGGCCATGCGTTCGATCTCGGCCCAGAGCGCGGGGTCCAGGCGCAGGGCGAAGCTTTTCTTGTCGGGGCTGGCCATGGGCTCAGAGCAGGTGACGGAAGGGTTTTCAGTTGTACAGCGTGCCCGTGTTGACGATGGGCTGCGTTTCCTTGTCGGAGCACAGCACCACCAGCAGATTGGAGACCATGGCGGCTTTGCGTTCGTCGTCCAGCTCGACGATGGCGCGCTCGCTCAGGCCTTTGAGGGCTTCTTCCACCATGCTGACCGCGCCCAAGACGATTTTTTTGCGGGCGCTGATGATGGCCTCGGCCTGCTGGCGGCGCAGCATCACCTGGGCGATCTCGGCGGCGTAGGCCAGGTGGGTGATCTTGGCGTCTTGCACCTGCACGCCGGCATCGCCCAGGCGCTCTTGCAACTGCTTGATCAGGGCGGCGGCGACCTCGTCCTGACCCGCACGCAAGGTGGTTTCCTTGGCATGCACTTCATCGCCTTCGTCGTAGGCAAATTGCGCGGCCAGGTGGCGGATGGCGGCCTCGGCCTGGATGCGCACATAGGCTTCGTAGTCGTCCACCTCGAAGACGGCGCGGGCCGTGTCCTGCACGCGCCAGACCACGGCGGCGCTGATCTCCACCGGGTTGCCGCGTTTGTCGTTGACCTTCAGGATGGGCGCGTTCAAATTGCGCGAGCGCAGCGAGAGTCTGCGCTTGATCATCAAGGGGTTGGCCCAGCGCAGGCCTTCGCTGCGGTCGCTGCCGCAGTAGCGGCCAAACAGGGTCAGGATGCGTGCCTCGTTGGGCTGTTGCATATAGAGGCCCAGCAATGTGATCGAGCCCGCAAGCAATAAGGCCAGGCCGGCCAGCAGCGGGGCCGTGCCTCCGGATGCCGGGCTGAGGCTGCTGATCAGCGCCGCAACACCCAAAGCAAAACTGCCCAGACCCAGGGCGACGGCGATGTAGCCGTTGTGGGTGCGGGCAGCTTTTTCGACTCGCAATTCTTGTTGAGCAGCAGACATGACGTCCTCCATTAAGGTGATATCACTTTAATGTCAGGACATCGTTTGTCAAGCGCTTGGGGTGGGGCGTAGCGCGCCACCCCAAGGCGTCGTTCCATCAACCGATATTCACCTCCACCTTGCCCACCGGCACCCGCAGCTGGGTGACGGAGGCGACGGGTGTCGTGGGGGCTACACCGGCGTTGAGCTTGGCGACCTTGCGGAACTCGCACAGCAGCTCGGTCTTGCTGAGGCTGACCACGGCGAAGCCTTGGGCGTCGCAGTCGGCCAGGCGCAGCCAGGGGTTGTTGACCGCGGGCGGCACACCGGTCGTGCTGTTGGCGAAGGGGTTGAGGCGTTTGACGATCTCGCCCGCCGGCACGAAGTTGGCCGGGATGCCCAGCGCCGTGGCCAGCTTCTGGCGGATCAGGCCGTACAAGGTCATGGCCGCCGCCGATTTGGAAGCACCGGCCAGCGCGGCGATGGTGTTTGCGATCACGCCGCCCATATTGCCCGCCAGGGTTTCGTCGAAGGTGTTGATGGCGGCCGTGCTCAGGCCGGCCGTGGCCCGCACCGCCGCGGCCGGGATGATGCCGGCGCTAATCGCCCCGCCCACCGCGGCCTGCACGGCGGCGGTATTGCTGAGGTCGGTGACGCCCGCGCCCAGGGCGATGGCGGCCGACAGCATCTGGATGGCAATGCCTTCGGCACCGGCTTCGCTGGTCTGCACCAGGGGCTGCACCGGGGCAAAAGCGGGCTGGCTGGCCGCACCCTGGAAGTAGCTGTAGAAGGAGTTGCTGGAGATGCCGGCCGTCACCAGGTCCACCATCACCGGCGTGGGCGTGGCGGCCTTGTAGTCGTCCATCACCACGCCGGCGAAGAAGGCGTGGATATCGCCCGTTACGGCCACCACATTGCTGATCTTGTTGCTGGCCAGATGCTTCATCAGCAGCTTGCGCTCGGCGTCATAACCGTCCCATTGGTCGGCATTGAGGATGAAGCGGGTCTTGAAGGCGGCCGGGGCGGTGGGCAGCTTGGCGCCGTCCACGCTCATCTTCAGCAGCGAGGTCTCATTGCCCCAGATCTTCCACAGGGCGGTGGAGCCCTTCATCGTGTCCATCCACCACTGGCGCTGGCTAGTGCCCAGCACGCTGACCAGGGTGTAGGGATCGGGCAGGCCTTTGGCGGTGGCGCCGGCGATCTTCTGCGCCTCCACATCGGCCAAGCTGGCCTCGGGCACCATATAGCGCGCGCCGATGGAGCCCAGGGGCTGGCCGGTCAGGGGGCTGGGGGCGGCCTCGGGGATCAGGTGGTCGGCGCGGTAGAGGCGCTCGTCCGTCATCACCAGATGCATCAGGCGGCCGAACTTGAGGTCGCGGTAGATGCGGATATTGCTGATGCCCAGGCCGGCGTCCAGGCTGAAGGAGACATCGGCCGGCATGAATTCGAACCAGGCCTGGCTGGCGCCGCGGCGGCGGCTGGGCTGGGCGGTGTTGTCGCCGCCGGTCGTGGCGTTGTAGCTGCCGTTGTCATAGGTCTCGCGGTCTTGCCAGCAGTCGTCGGAGAACTCGTGGTCGTCCCAGATGGCGACAAAGGCAAAGCGCTCGTGCAGGGCTTGCAGGCGCGGGTCGCTGCGGTAGCGCTTGTAGAGGTAACGGTAATCCTCCAGGGTGCTGGCGTACTTGCCGCCGCCCTCCAGCGCGCCGCCGGCGGGCAGAGTCAGGGCCGTGTGGCTGGCTTCCACCGCACCGGCCTGGTAGCTGGCGCCGACGGCCTCGTAGATGTAGTCGCCCAGGTGGACGATGAAGTCCAGGTTCTCCTGCGCCAGCGCCGTCATGCCGGCCCAGTGGTTGACGCTCCAGTCCTGGCAGGTCATGTAGGCGAACTTGAGGCTGTCGATGTCGGCATCGGCCGCCGGCGCGGTCTTGAAGCGGCCGAGCTTGGAGCGGCTGTCGCCCGCGGTGAATTGGTAGTAGTAGACCGTGGCGGGCTTGAGGCCGCTGATGCGGTGGCGCAGGCTGTTGTCGTAGAAGGCGTAGACGGGCACCTCGACCTCGGCCTCCAGCGTGCCGCTCAGGGTGGCGTTGCTGCCCAGCGCGGCGCTGTTGTCCGCGCTGCTGATGCGCAGCTTGACCTTGAAGTTAGCGGGCGTGGCGCTGGTGGTCACATCGTCGGCGGCGGCCGGCACGATGCGGGCCCACAGCAGGGCGCCGTCGGGCTTGGGGTCGCCCGAGGCCACGCTTTGCGGGAATTTGTAGGCGCCGCTGGCGGCCGGGGTGTCGGGCAGGGGCGTGCTGCTGCCGGGGAAGGTGTCGGGCAGCGGCAGGATGGTGGGGCCGTCGGCGCCACCGCCGCCGCAGCCGCTGAGGCCTGAGAGGACTGAGCTGGCGGTGATCAGGGCACCGGCTTGCAGCGCCGAGTGGCGCAGGAATTGACGTCTATCCATGATGGGTGTGATCTCTTGATTTGAGCCGTCAGCGACTCAGAATTTGTGGTTCAGCTGCAGGCCCACGCTGGTGGCTGAGCTGCTGTAGTTGCCGCGCACGGTGGCGTAGGAGCAGTTGCAGGGGGTGATGCCTTCGGCGTCATCGATCGCCTGCATGGGGGCGTCGCGCAGCTTCACATAGCCCAGGGCCAGGTCCACGCTGGTGTTGGCCGTTAGCTGGTAGTTGGCGCCGAGGGCGTACCAGCTGCGGTCGGAGTCGGGCAGGGCCGGGCTGCGCCACTGGGCCGAGACGGGCGATTTGTCATGCGAGAGGCCGGCGCGCAGCAGCAGCTCCGGTGTGGCACGCCAGCTGGCGCCCAGCGACAGGCGCCAGACATCGCGCCAATGCTCGGCCGTGATGGAGGGGGCGGTCGTGTTGTCGAACTCGATGCGCAGCTGCTGCAGCGTGGACTGGCGGGTCCAGGTGGCATCGGCCATCAGGGCGAAGCGGCTGTTGAGCTGATGGAAGGCCTGCAGCGAGACCGAGTCGGGCGTCTTCACGGACACGCTGGCGCCGGAGTCGTTGTGATCCAGCTTGCCATGGCCGTCATACGGCGCGCCGGTGACGGCGGCCAGCACCGCGGGCGGCAGATTGGCGGGCTGGGTCCAGTCCGCCGTGCCCTTGAGCTTGTGCGAGATGCCCGAGCGCCAGGCCAGGCCCAGGCGGGTGGCTTCGTTCACCTCCCACAGCAGGGCCAGATTGGCGCCCAGGGCCCAGTCCTTGCCGTGGATGGCCACATTGCCGTCGAAGGCCGCGTTGCCGAAGACTTGGCCCGCCTGCTGCTGCAGCTGCTGGGCCAGGCCCGGTGCGCCACCGGTGGCGGCCTGCTGCGCCGCGGCCAGCAGGCCGGCCGCGTAGGCCGAGCCATAGGGCACGGCGCGCGACAGATCACCCTGCATGTATTCGGCCGTCAGGCCAAAGGCCAGCGAAACCTGGCGGCTGGGCTTCCAGGCGATATTGGGGTTGAGTGCAAAGGCCTTCAGCTCCACCGAGTTGAGGTTGTAGCGGCCGCCCCAGCCCTGGGCGTAGTCCAGCTTGGCGCCGGAGGGCACGAACAGGCCCAGGCCATAGGCCAGCTCATCCGAAGCCTGGTAGCTCAGATAGGCATGCGGCACGACGGTGGCCTTGGTGGGGGTTTGCTGGTCGCCGACCGCGGAGATGGGCCGGGGCTGGAAGCCCGAGCCCGGCAGGCTGATGATCGAGCCGGCATCGCTGAAGCGCACCGTGGGGTTCACATAGTCCAGCACGCCGGAGAACTGCCAGCCTTTCAGGCGGGTGATGGCGGCGGGGTTGGCAAACAGGGTGCTGGCGTCGGCACCCTCGGCGCCATTGGCATTGGCCGTGCCTTCGGCGGCGGCGCTCTGGGTGCCGAAGCGGTAGCCGGAGGCCTGGGCGCTGGCGGCGGCCAGGCTCAGGCTGGCGCACAGCAGGAGCAGGGGGAAGGCGGGGTGCCGGCGGCGCGTAGGACTGGGGCGGGGCATGGGGAGTCTCCTGTTGTCGCTCTCATTCGAGGTCAGCATGCCTCTCTTGGGGCAGGGCGTGCTGCTTAGCCGCCCATTCTGAGAGCGCGCGCAAAAAAGCCTCTGCGGGTATGAACCGAGCCGCGTCGCCGCGCTGCGACGTTTTGCGCGTTTTTAGAGTGGGCGCTCCAAAGCGGCGCGCGGGCACATAGTCTGGTCACAATGATGCGCCCCGGCCCGCCGCCGACGCTCACCTCACCTCACCACCAATAAGCCCTGCCATGCCGACGATGCGACTGCCCCTGCTGCTGCTCCTGCTGATCCCCGCGGCCGCGGTCGCCATCGCCGGGGCCTTGTGGGGGCAGACGGCCTTGCTGTTTGTGTTCAAGCCGCTGAGCACCTTGCTAATCATCTATTTCGCGATGCCGCGGGGTCAGGTCTTGCCAGTGGAAGCGCAGACCCGGCCCTGGATCTTGCGCGGCCTCTGGTTCTCGCTGGGCGGCGATGTGGCTTTGCTGTGGCCCGAGCAGGGCTTCATCTTCGGCCTGCTGTCTTTTTTGTGCGCCCACCTCTGCTACCTCTGGGCCTTCACTCGGGTGCGGCGTCTGGGTGATTGGCTATGGCCTTTCGGCGTCTACGCCTTGTTCGCGGCGGCGGTGCTGAGCCAGCTCTGGCCCGGTGTGCCGGCCGAGCTGCGCGGCCCGGTGATCGTCTACGTCCTGTGCCTGACGGCCATGGGCGCGCAGGCGGCGGTGCTGGGCTGGCGGGCGCGCGGCACGCCGGAGGGCGGCCGCGGCGCGCTGCTGGCGCTGGGCGGCTTTTTGTTCGTGCTGTCGGACACCTGCCTGGCCATCAATAAATTTGCCGGGCCGCTGCCGCTGGCCAGCTTGTGGGTGCTGAGCCTGTACTGGACGGCCCAGGTCTGCATCGCGGGCTGGTTGAGCCCCAAGCGGGGCGCCTGATCACATGCCCTTGAACAGGTGGGTGTAGCTGCGGCTGACTTCCAGCTTCTCGCTCAAGCCCTTGACGCCCACCAGCTGGCGGCCGCGTTCGTCGCGGGTGATGCCATCGATGGCGCGGGCGTTGACCAGGGTGGAGCGGTGGATCTGCCAGAACAGGGCCGGGTCCAGCTCGTCCACCAGTTCCTTGATGGGCTTGCGGATCAGGGCCTCGACGCGGGCGGTCTGCACCCGGGTGTATTTTTCGTCGCTGATGAAGAAGAGCACGTCTTCCACCGGAATCATCTGCAGCACGCTGCCCACGGTGGCCTGGATCCACTGCAGATAGCTGGGTGCGGCGCCGGGGTTGAGCTGGGCCGAGAGCTTGTGCAGCAGTTGCTGCAGCGGGGCCGTGCTGCCGCCTTGCTCCACCTCGTCGCCCTGCTTGAGCGCCAGACGCTTTTTGATGCGGCCGACGGTCAGCAGCAGGCGCTCGCGTTCGGCGGGCTTGAGCACATAGTCGGCCACGCCTTGCTCGAAGGCCTCGACGGCGTACTGGTCGTAGGCGGTGATGAAGACGATCTCCGGCACCAGCCAGTCGTCATCCTCAGGTAACTGGGCAATTTGACGGGCGGCATCGACGCCGGTGAGGCCGGGCATGCGGATGTCCAGGAACACCAGGTCGGGGCGGTGCTGGCGCACCAGCTCGACCGCCTCGATGCCGTTCTTGGCCTCGGCGATGATGTCTAGCTCGGGCCAGACCTCGGTCAGCCGGCTGCGCAACTGCTCGCGCATCAGGCGCTCGTCATCGGCCAGGATGGCCCGTACGGGTTTGGTGCTAGCGGACGAAGACGCGCTCATGGTGTGCAGACTGGTTTCGACAGGCGGCAGTGTAGATTCGTTCTGCATGACCTTCCCCTCCGCCTTGGCGGGTAGTTCTACCGGGTTTATCTTCTGCTCGCACGCGGTGAGCGCAAGAGCAGCCACAAGACCAGCACGATCAGCCAGATGGGCGAGAACACCAGCGCGCCCAGGCTGACGGCGCCCAGGGCCAGGCCGCCCAAGACCAGCAGCAGGATCAGCAAGGGCAGGCCCACGCTCAGCAGCAGGACCAGGGGGACGACGACACAGGCGATCACCGCGACGACCAGGCCCGCCAGCAGCAAGCTCCCGAGCCCCGGGCCTTCGAAGTCCTGCAGCCCGCTCAGGTCCACGTCCTCGCCATTGATGCTGAGCGTGAAGCCGGGGTCGGCGGCGAAGTCGCCGAAGTGATGCCAGAGGCTGCCGCCGGCCATCACCGTGAGGGCCAGCATCAGCAGGCCCAGCAAGAGCAAACGTCGGAAGATCAGTCTCATGCTTGTGCTCCTTCATGGACGCGGCTGCGGTAGGGCACGGTGATGGTCACCACACAGCCCGAGGGTTGGTTCTCGGCCACCGTCACCGAGGCCTTGGGGCCGTAGAGCAGGCCCAGGCGCTCGCGGATATTGGCCAGGCCCACGCCGGTGCCGCCGGTGGCGGCGCGGCCAAAGCCCAGGCCGGTGTCGGCCACGCTGACGGCCAGCTTGCCGTGCAGGATCTCGGCCCTGACTTTCAGCGTGCCGCCCTCGGCCTTGGGCTCCAGGCCATGCTTGATGGCGTTCTCAACCAGGCTCTGGATCATCATGGGCGGGAACTCCGCGGATTGCAGGCCCTCGGGCACGTCGATCTCGGTCTGCAGGCGCTCTTCCATGCGCACCTTGAGGATTTCCAGATAGGGCTTGATGACGGCCAGCTCGCGGCCCAGATCGCGCACGCCGCTGGCATTGGCCTCGCGCATGGTGGGCATGGAGGCGCGCAAGAGGGCGATCAGGTTCTTCTGCATCTGCGAGGCGCGCGGCGGGTCGGTCTCGATCAAATGGTCGATGGAGGCCAGGGTGTTGAACAGAAAGTGCGGCTCCACCTGGGCCTGCATGGCGGCCATGCGGGCCTCCACCACCTGGCGCTTGAGCGACTCGGCCTCGGCCGTTTCGGTGGCCTGGGCGGCCTTGACCTCGGCCTGGATGCGGCCCTTGTAGGTGATCTTGATGACGGCCGAGGCCAGCACCAGCAGCACGGCGAGATTGGGCAGGAAGTCACCCAGGCGAACCACCGTCGTGCGCTTGCGGGCGCTGCGGGTGGCCTCGCGCACGGCGTCCTTGGCGTCCTGGGAGGCCTGCTCGGCGGCCTCGCGGGCGTCCTTTACCGATTCCTCGATGGATTGCTGGGCCTCCTCGATGGCCTGACGGATTTTTTCCGTGTCGGCGTCCTTGGGCAGGCCCACGGTGATGGAGGGCAGGCTGGGGTCGAGCTCCATTTCGCCCGGAGCGCTGGCCGCACTCGCCGGCATGGAGGCGGCGCTGGCGGCCTGACTCGCACTCAGCGGCTTGCGCGGCGTGATGCGCACGCCCTTGTCGTCGATGCTGATCTCGTAGTGGATGGGTTTGTCCAGCGAGATATGGGGTTTGCCGCTTTGCTTCGGCGATTTGGGCGCCATCGGGGCCGGCGGCTCGGGCGGGCTGACCGGCTCGTCGAACAAGACTTGCTCGTTGATGCGCCAGGTGAAGGGGGGCAGGTCTTGCAGGATATTGGCCGCGAAGATCAGGGCCAGGGACAAGATGACAAAACGCCGCCAGCTGATGCTGACCAGCCAGCTGGCATAGACATGAAAGCCCTGCACGACGGCGGCCGAGAAAGCCTGCCAGCGTTCGTAGGGGCTGGTCGCCTTGTGGTTTGTCGTTGTCGCGTTCATCGGCTGGACCTGTTTGCAATGGGCTGGACTGTACGCAAGCCTTGGGGCCGGGTCGCAGCCCAAGCGATGCGCCGTCGCATCACCGGGCCGAATTGCAGCGAAGCGCGACAGTCCGGGGGGCAAGCAAAAGCCCGCCGGCTGCAGGCAGCGGGCGGGCCGGGGCTCAGGTCAGCAGGCGCTGACTTGACGGGGCTGTCGTCTTATTGCTTGACGGCTTCGACCTGGATGACCAGCTTGACGTTCTTGGGGAAGCCCCAGGCCAGGCCGTAGTCGATGCCCCATTGGGTGCGGTCGATGACGGCTTCGAAGTCGCCGCCGCAGACCTCGCGCTTGAGCATGGGGCTTTGGTAGCAGTTGAAGTTGGTGGCCTTGAGGGTGGCGGGGGCGGTCTTGTCCTTCAGCGTCAGCTGGCCCTGCACCTCGCTGACCTTGTCGCCGTTGAAGACGAATTTATCGCCGACGAACTTGGCGGTCGGGAACTTGTCGGCGGCAAAGAAATCATCGCCCAGCAGATGCTTGTTCATGGGGGCGACGCCGGTGTTGACCGAGGCGATGTCGAACGTGACCTCGACGCGGCCGGTCTTGGCCGCCTTGTCGAGCTGCACCGTGCCTTCCTTCTTGTCGAAGCGGCCGCGGTTGGTGGAGGTGCCGAAATGGCTGATCTCGTAGGTCACAAAGGTGTGGGTGGGCTCGATGGCGTAGGTCGCCGTCTGGGCCTGGGCCAGGCTGGCAGCGGCCAGGGCGGCGGCAACGATCAGAAGCTTCTTCATGGCAGGGTCTTTCCTTGCTGGTGGTGGTGGATGTGATGAAAAGGTGTTCAGAGCGGGGCGACGCCGCTGAACGCGAGTTTGAACTTGACTTGTACCTCGTTGGCGACCATGGAGGTGTCGGCCCATTCGCCGTCGCCGATCTTGAACTCCAGACGCTTGAGCACGAAGGCGCCGGTGGCGGTCGTCGTGCCGGCGGCCTGGTGCAGGCTGATGGGTACGCTCAGATATCGGCTCTGGCCCTTGATGCTCAGCTTGCCGGCGATCTCGTACTTGCCGCCGCCCAGAGCCTTGATGGCCGTGCTCTGGAAGGTGGCCTGGGGCAGCTTCTTGCTGTCGAACCAGGCCGGCTTGGCCAGCTCGGCGTCGAACTCCGGCGCGCCCAGGGTGGCGCTGCCCAGATCGATTTGGAAGGCCACGTTGCCGGCCTCGGGCTTTTTGGGGTCGAAGGCCAGCTTGGCCTCGAAGCGCTTGAAGCGGCCTTCCACCGGCACGCCCATCTGCTTGGCGGCAAAGCTCAACTCGCTTTGGGCGGCCAGCAATTGGGGCGTGGTGGCCGCAGCGGCGGCGGCTGCGGGCTTGGCGGCGGCCTTGGCCTGGGCCAGGCTCAGGGCGGGGGCGCCGGCCAGCAGGACCAGGGCGCCGAAGGTGGCGAGGTGGCGGGAGCGGATCAGGGTCATAAATGCTTTCTTGAGAGGAGCGCCGCTCAGCGGCGGGTCGGCAGCATGCGTTGCAGCAGGCCGTCGCGGTCAATGAAATGGTGCTTGAGGGCGGCACCCAGATGGGCCAGCACCAGGGCGGCCAGCACCCAGGCAAGCAGCTCGTGGGCATTCTTCAGGATTTCGGCCAGGGCCTTGTCCACCGGCACGAAGTCGGGCAGGGGCAGGACGCCGAACCAGACGATGGGGAAACCCGCCGCCGAGCTGTAGGCCCAGCCCACCAGGGGCACGGCGAAGAACATGGCGTAGAGCAGGCCGTGGGTCAGATGAGCGGCCAGGGCTTGCCAGCGCGGCATGGGCAGATCGGCCGGCGGGCGGTGCGTCAGACGCCACAGCAGGCGCAGGGCCGACAGGGCCAGGATGGTGATGCCGGCCCATTTATGCCAGTTGTAAAGCTTCAGCCGGCTGGGCGAGAACGGCAGGTCGGCCATATACAGCCCCATGCCGAAGGCGCCGACGATGGCGACGGCCAGCAGCCAGTGGAAGGCGATGGCGACGCCGCTGTAGCGGCTGCTGGTCGGGGTGATTTGTTGGCGCTGGTTTTGCATGGGGAGGTATGCGTGCTCGTTTCGACAATGCCTGAAGTGTGGACCCAGGCGTGCTTGGGCGGGTTCAGCTTGCTTGATGCCAAGGTTCACCGATTTTGAACAGTTCTGCATATTCATTTTGAAACCAGGTTTTTCTGCTTGTCACGCCAGGGTCATGCTCGGTGGGGGAAGATGAAGCCCTGACCGAAGCTGAGGTATGGCATGGATGTTGTTTGCAAGATTGAAGCCCTGTTTGAGCGCCGCGGTGCGACGCTCTACACCGGCGAACGCCTGGAGCTGCGGGAGAGCGTCAGCGCCCTGGAACATGCCTTGCAATGTGCGCAGCTGGCCGAGTGGGCCTATGCCGACAACGCCTTGGTGGCGGCGGCCCTGCTGCATGATCTGGGGCAGCTGATGGATGGCGCGGCCAATGACGAGCTGCGCGACGACAGACATGAGTTGCGGGCCCTGCATCTGCTGCGCTCGGGTGGCTTTGGCCCCGAGGTGCTGGAGCCGATTTCCCTGCATGTGCAGGCCAAGCGTTATCTGGTCGCCACCGATGCGAGCTATCGCGAGGGCTTGTCCCAGGCCTCACGCTATTCGCTGGAGCTGCAGGGCGGTCCGATGAATGCCGAGCAGCGCCTGCGCTTCCTGGCTCGGCCCTTCGCGGCCCAGGCCTTGCAGCTGCGCCGCTGGGATGATCTGGCCAAGCATCCGGGCAAGCGCACGCCGCCCCTGGCCTACTACCTGGACCTGCTGGACGATGTGCTGCGCGAGCGCCGCCAGCCTGCGCGGGTGATGTTGGCCTAGATGGGGCCTGAGCCAAAAATGTTCCTATTACCCGGATTCAAGACCCATGCCTTTCGGCATCCCTCTTGAGGGGGATAGCGAGCCTGGCAGGGCGCAGCAATACTGCGTCCCAGATTGATGCGCCGCCTGGACCTCGGCGTGTTGATCGAGGGGAGGAGTGCTATGCCGACAATCAATGCTCGCAAGGGCGGCGATTGTCGGCCTAGTTTTTTGTGCGCTTGAATATTGAGTTAGCTCAAGTCCTTGCCGACTTCCGGGAAGCTCCGGGGTGCTTTGA
The DNA here is from genome assembly GCF_014204525.1 of Roseateles oligotrophus. GTDB lineage: Bacteria > Pseudomonadota > Gammaproteobacteria > Burkholderiales > Burkholderiaceae_C > Paucibacter_A > Paucibacter_A oligotrophus_A. The sequence continues at coordinate 77,233 of NZ_JACHLP010000003.1, read as the reverse complement.
AAAACAAGCCGGTCGTTTTGGGAAACATATGCCCGTCGGGCGCGCAATCGCTGCTGCGCCGGGGCAGTATGCTTCCACCCTGCAAGAACAGAGGGTGGACCCAAATGAATCATTGCGCGAGTGCCGGTCCGGCGACGTGCATGGCGAATGGCTGGCCGCTGGGCGCGGCCATGGCGGGGCGCGCATGAGCGCCAAGCCCGCACAGGACAACGTTCCCATCGAAGAAGAGTTGCTGAGCCTGTTGGCCCGGCAAGGCCGGCGCATGCCGCTGCCGGTGGGGCTGAGCGCCTTGATGATCGGGGTCATCGTCGGCAAGGGCAATACGGGGCCGATCCAGCTCCTCAGCGCCTTGTGGGTGGGTCTGGTCTTTGCGTCGCTGGCTCTGCGCTGGTATGTGCTGGGGCGCTTGCCGCATCTGCAGCATGTGCCGGTGGCGCGCCGCCTGCAGTGGGCCGTGTGGCTGAGTGCGCTGAGCGGCCTGCTGTTCAGCCTGTCCCTGGTGTTTGTACCCTGGATGAGCGACTTCGAGCGCATGGTGCAGACCATCATCCTGCTGGGCTTGTGCGCCGGCGCGGTGGCCTCGACGGCCGGCTATTGGCCGGTCTTGCTGATGTTTCTGCTGCCGGTCTCGCTGGCCAATTGCGTGGCCTGGCTGGGCCACTCGGGCATGTATGAGGCGCGCTGGCTGGACTGGGCGCTGGGCTTTCTGATTCTCGGCTTTGCCTGGGTGCTGGCCTTTCTGGCCCGCGATGCCTACAGCGTCTTCGTGGACTCGGTGGCGATACGGCACAGCCAGATCAAGAGCAATCAGCAGCTGCGCCTGGCCTTGCAGCAGGCCGAGAGCGCCATGCTCTCGCGCACCCGTTTCCTGGCCTCGGCCAGCCATGATTTGCGCCAGCCCATGCACACCCTGTCCCTGTTCGGCTCGGCCCTGGCACGGCGGTCGCTGGATCCTGGCTCGGCCACCATCGTGGGCCAGATGAATCAGGCCCTGCAGTCGCTGACCTCGCAGATGGATGCGCTGCTGGACATCTCCAAGCTGGACGCCCAGGTGGTGAGGGTGGAGAACCAGGTGTTCTCGCTGAGCTTGTGGCTGACCCGCCTGAGCCAGGAATTCCAGGCCGCGGCGCAGAGCAAGGGCCTGAACCTGGGCCTGGATTGCCCGGCCGATGTGTATGTGGAGTCCGACCCCTTGCTGCTGGAGCGGGTGCTGCGCAATCTGGTCGACAACGCCATCAAATACACCCCCCACGGCCGCATCGACATCCGCGTGCAAAGGGCCGGCGCCGGGACCGAGGGTCTGTGGCGCATCGATGTGCAGGACACCGGCCCCGGCATCGCGGCGCCCGAGCAGGCCCAGATCTTCGAGGAGTTCTACCAGATCGGCGGCGAGCGCGACCGGGCCAAGGGCCTGGGCCTGGGCCTGTCCATCGTCAACCGTCTGGTGGACCTGCTGGACCTGCACCTCAGCCTGGCCTCGGCGCCGGGCGAGGGCAGTTGCTTCAGCCTCAGCATTGCCGCCGTCTGCGACCCCATCCTGCACGCCGCCGCGCAGAGCGACGGTGCCGGCCCGCAGCTGCCGCATCTGCATGTGCTGGTGCTGGACAACGAGGAGCCGGTGCGCGTCGCCATGCAGGCTTTGCTGAACAGCCATGGCTGCGACGTCAGCCTGGCGCGCAGCGCCCGCGAGGCGGTGGTGAAGAGCTTGCAGCGCCGGCCCGATCTCGTGCTGACCGATCTGCGCCTGCAAGGCGGCGATGAAGGCCTGTCGGCGGTGCGCTCCCTGCGTGGCGCGCTGCCCGGCCTGCCCGCCATTCTGATTACCGGCGACACCTGCCCCGAGCGCCTGCAGGAAGCCAGCGCGGCCGGCCTGCAGGTCTTGCACAAGCCGGTGCTGGAGGCGCAGCTGGTGGCCGCCATCAAGACGGCCTTGGCGGCGGCCTGAGAGGATGAGAACTTTTTGCTGCGCGGCCGCCATGCGTCGTTGGGCGGTGCTCGGAATCCTCACGTACAGGAAGTACGTTCCGGTTCCTGCGCTCCGTCCGCCTAGCCTGGCAGCCGCTCGCTACAAAAGTTCACACCCTCAGAGCGGGCCGCCGGGCTTCAGGCGGGCGTGACGTCCGCCTGCAGGGTGCCGCGCAAATAGTCGGCCCATGGTGCTGGCTGGCCGTGGAAGCGGCTCAGTTCCAAGCTTTGCAGCCGGCCATCTGCGCGCTCCAGCACCAGGTTTGGGAAACCCTGCACCCGCGCCGCCTGCATCAGCTGCCGGCTGGCCGCGAGGTGGGCCAGCGTGGCCGGGCCGCTGAGGGCCTGGAAGGCTGTGGCAAAGGCCTCGGCCTCCAGGCCCTGCGCCAGCGCCAATGTCTGCAAGACCTCGGCCTCGGCCACCCGGCGGCCCTGCACATAGTGCGCTTGCTGGATGCGGCCCAGCATGGCCAGGCCTTGCTGGGCACCACCCAGCTGCTGTGCCGCCAGGATGGCCGTGATGGGCGGGCCGGAGTCCAGCACCGCGCCCAGATCCTTCAGCAAGCCCTCGGTGTAAGCGCTGCCAAAGGGCTGGCCGCTGAGCGCGGCGATGCGCCGGTCATGCGGGGCCACATAGGCTTGCAGCTCCGGCGTCACCGGGCGCCGGGCACTGCCGGCAAACATGCCCCCGCCATGCAGCTGCAGCGTCAGCCCGGGCAGCTGGGCCGCCGCCTGGACCAGGGGCGCGGCGCCGTAGCACCAGCCGCACATGGGGTCGTAGATGTAGTGCAGCGTGGCGGGGAGCTGGTTCACCATTTCATCTCGCCCTTGTTGACCTTGGCGCCGATGTCCAGCGCGATGCCCAGACCGGCTTGCGGGTAGGCCTTCTTCATGGTCTCGATCAGGCTGGCGGCGTCCTTGGCCCTGGGCAGCTCGTTTTCGAAGCGGACCAGGTATTCGCGGGTGTAGGCCAGGCTGGAGGCGTCCTGCGCCGTGCCGGGCAGCATATGGCCCGGCACCACGGTCAGGGGCTTGAGCGCGCTGATGGCATCGATCTTGGCGACCCAGGCGGCGCGTTCGGCGGCGCTTTGGGTGTCGGCCGTCCAGGCATGCAGGCCGCCGAAGATGTTGACGCCACCGACCACGGCCTTGATGGACGGGATCCACACATAGCTGCGGTGGGCCAGGCTGTCATCCAGGCCGCGCACTTCCAGGGTCTGGCCTTCCAGCTGCAGGCTGTTGCCGGCCATCAGCTCGGGCAGGACGGGCTTGCGAGGTGCGTTGCCACCCAGCTTGGGGCCCCAGAACTGGACCTTGCCGGCGACCGAGGCCTGGATCTTCTTCAGGGTCTGGGCGCTGGCCACGATCTTGGCTTCGGGGAATTCGGCATGCAGCACTTCCAGGCCGAAGTAGTAGTCGGGGTCGGCGGCGGAGACGTAGATGGTGCTCAGCTTCTTGCCGCTGTCCAGCACGGCAGCCGCCACGCGCAGGGCGTCGGCGCGGGTGAAGCCGCTGTCCAGCAGCACGGCTTCCTTGGCGCCGCTGACCAGCACCGAGTTGACGTGGAAGCTGGCCGGGCCATGGTTGATGACGGTCAGGGCCAGCGGGGCGGCGGCCTCGGCCGCGGCGGCCGAGCCCTGCACGGCCATCAGGCTGGTGGCGGCCAGCAGGCTCAGGCTGAGGGCCTTGAAAACATTGCTGAAGCGGGGGAATTGCTGACGTGAAGACATGGTGTTCATCCGGTGTGTGTTGCGATGGGATGAACTTTATTTGCGCCGACTCATTTGATAAACAGCGGTTTTGAAGATGGTTTGTTGCATAAACTGAGCGAATCAAGGCGGGCGAAAGGCGTGTGAACCATGGATAGGCTGCGAGCCATGCAGGTTTTTGTGGAGGTGGTGGACCGCGGCAGCCTGACGGCGGCGGCCGAGGCGCTGGAGCTGTCGCGCGCCATGGCTTCGCGCCATCTGGAGGCCTTGGAGCAATGGCTGGGTGCGCGCCTCTTGCAGCGCAGCACCCGGCGCCTGAGCCTCACCGACGCGGGCCTGCAAGCCCTGGGCAGCTGCCGCCAGATGGTGGAGCTGGCCGAGGAGACGCGCCAGGCCGCCGGCGAGCATTTGCGCAGCGTGCAGGGGCGTTTGCGCATCACCGCCAGCTCCTCTTTCGCGCAAATCCATCTGGCCCAGGCGGTGGCGGCGTTCTTGCAGCTGCATCCGCTGACCCAGATCGAGGTGATGGCGCTGGAGCACACGGTCAATCTGGTGGAGGAGCGCATCGACCTGGCCCTGCGCATCAGCAATCAGCTGGACCCGCAGCTGATCGCCCGACGCCTGAGCTGGTGCCGCTCGGTGGTGTGCGCGGCGCCCAGCTATCTGGCCCGCCAGGGCCGGCCTGAGGCCCCGGCCGAGCTGGCCCGGCATGCCTGCCTGGGCCATGCCCGTTTCGGCCGCGACGAGTGGCGGCTGCGGCGCGGCGAGGAGGAGCTGGTGATCGCCCTGCCCGAGGTGCGTCTGCGCGCCAACGAGACCACGGTGCTGCAGCAGGCCGTGCTGGCCGGCGCGGGCATCGCACTGCTGCCCACCTATCTGGTCGGCCCGGCGTTGGCGCGTGACGAGCTGGTCCGCCTGCTGCCCGACTACGAGCCCGAGCGCCTGGGCCTGCATGCCGTCTACACCAGCCGCCGCCACCAACCCTTGCTGTTGCGGACTTTTGTGGACTTTCTGGCCCAGCGCTTCGATCTGGAATGGCCGTACTGGGATCAGTTGCCGCCTGAGTCCGCCCTTACTTGAAGTCGCCCACCCACAGGCGCTGGAAATCGGCCGGCTTGAGGTAGCGGCGCAGGGCGCTATTGACCTGCTCCAGGCTCAGCTTGGCGATTGCCTCGTCCACCGCCTGCGAGCGCAGGGCATCGCGGCCCATGAAGAGGTTTTGGGCCAGCGTGGCGGCCAGCAGCGGGTCCTGGGCGCGGGCCAGGCGGCGGTCGCTGAGCATGGCTTGCTGGGCCTCGCGCAGCTCGCGGGCGCTGAAGCCCTGGCTCAGCGCCAGGGCCAGTTCCTCGTCAAAGGCCTGTTCGACCTTGGCGCGGTTTTGCGGCGCGAACAAGGCGCCCAGATGCCAGCTGCTGTTCAGGTCTTGCTCGCCCCAGCTCAGGAATGACCAGACGCTGTAGGACAGGCCCTCGCGCTCGCGGATGCGCTTCCACAGCCGCGAGTCGCTGCTGCCGCCCAGCATCTGGTTGACCAGGCTGAGCGCGACATAGTCCGCATGGTCTTCGTTGAGGGGCAGGCCCAGGCGGGCGTTGAAGACGGCGTTCTGCTTGTCGGGCGTCAGCAGCTGGCTTCGCTGGCCGGGCAAGGCGCGGTAGGGCAGGGGGGCATGGGCATAGGGCTGGGCGGCGTGCCAATCGCCCAGCGCCTGGGCCGCGGCCTGGCGCAGGGCCTGGGCGTCGAAGTCGCCCACGGCGGCGAACTGGGCCTGGGCGGCGCCGTAGAAGCGGCGCTGGAAGTCCTGCACCTGGGCCAGGGTGACGGCCTGCAGATCGGCCTCCATCTCCGCAAAGCTGCGGGCGTGGCGCACATCAAAGCGCGGCCAGGCCGCGCCGCCGTCAAACAGCAGGTTCAGGGCATTGCCGGCCAGGGCCTCGGGGTCGTCGCGCTGGGCCTGCAACTGGCCCAGGGCCTGGGCGCGCACCTCTTCCAGGCCGTCGGCGCTGAAGCGGGGCTGGCGCAGCAGCTGGGCGACCAGGGCCAGGGCCTGCTCGGCATGGGGGCGGCGGGTGCTCCAGGCCAGGTTCAGGTTCTCGGCGCTGGCGCTGATCTGCAGCTCCATCTTCAGCGCGTCCATGCGGTCGCGCAGGGCTTGCCGGTCCAGGCTTTGCGTGCCCTTGTCCAGCAGGGCGGCGGCCAGCTCGGCCACCGCCGCCTGGCCTCGCAGGCTTTGGGCGTCGCCCATCTGCAGGCTCAGCAGGTTTTGCACCGCCCCGCCGCGGGTGGGCTTGGGCAGCAGGGCCAGGCGCAGGCCGTTGCCCAGGCGGTCGATCTGGCTGAGGCGCTGGACCTCGGCCGGCGAGGCCTCGAAGGGCGGCACGGCGGCGGCCGCCGGGCCGGGCTTGAAGTCGCGCAGCTGCGCGCCGGCATCGAGCAGCTGCGGGGCCGGCGCGCGCTGCGGCTGCGCCGTCGGGAGATAGCTGGCCAGGGTGCGATTGGCCGGGCGCAGATAGCTTTGCGCCACCCGCTGCAGATCGGCCAGATTGAGCGCCTTGACGCGGTCGCGCAGCTGGAAGAACAGGCGCCAATCGCCCTGGGCCACGCTCTCCGACAGGGCCAGGCCGACCTGCTCGGCGTCGGTGAACTGCTGCTCCCAGCGATTGAGCCAGCGTGTGCGGGCGCGCTCCAGCTCGGCCGTGCTGATGGGCGCGCTGGCCAGCTCTAGTTCCAGCACGCGCAGCAGCTCGGCCTGCAACTCGCTCAGCTCGGCGCCGGCCTTGAGCTCGGCGCCCAGCAGCAGAAAGCCCGGCTCGGCCAGCGGCATGCTGAAGGCGCTGACCTGGCTGGCCAGCTTTTTTTCGGCCACCAGGCGCTGGTACAGACGGCCGGCGGGCGGCGTGCTCAGCACGCCCCGGAGCAGCTCGATCGCCGCATAGTCCGGCGCCGGCCCGGCCGGCACGTGATAGGCCGCCGTCAGGCTGGCCACGCCGCCGCTGCGCCGCACGGTGACGGCGCGTTCGCCGTCCTGGGCCGGGTCCAGGGTGTAGAACTTGGGCAGGCGACGCTTGGGGGCGGGGATGGCGCCAAAGCTCTGCTGCACCCAGGCCAGGGTCTGCCGGGCTTCGAAGCGGCCGCTGATGATGAGGGTGGCGTTGTCCGGCTGGTAGTAGCGGCGGTAGAAGGCCTGCAGGCGCGGGATGTCCACATTCTCCACATCGGCGCGCGCACCGATCACGCTCTTGCCGTAGTTGTGCCACTGGTACATGGCGGCCAGAGTGCGCTCGAACAAGATGTTATCGGGCTTGTTTTCGCCGATCTCCATCTCGTTGCGCACCACCGTCATCTCGGTGGCCAGGTCGCGGCGGGCGATGCGGCTGTTGACCATGGCGTCGGCCTGCCAGGCCAGATACCAGCGCAGGTTCTCGGGCTCGGCGGCGAAGCTGGCGAAGTAATTGGTGCGGTCCAGGTCCGTCGTGCCATTGGCATTGAGGCCGCGGCGGCTGAACTCGGCCCAGGGATTGGGGTGGCGGGGCGAGCCCTTGAAGACCAGATGCTCCAGCAGATGGGCCATGCCCGTCTCGCCGTAGTTCTCGTGCTTGGAGCCCACCCGGTAGGTCATATTGACCGTGGTGCTGGGCTTGGAGGGGTCGGGCGCCAGCAGTACCTGCAGGCCGTTGGGCAGGCGGTATTCGCTGATGCCTTCGACGCTGTGCAAGGCGGCCAAGCCGGCTTGCACAGCGGGCTTGGTCTGGGCTTGGAGGTTGAGGGCCGGGGCGAGCAAGCTCAGGGTGAGCGTGAGGCGCAGCGCGGGGATCAGGTGCATTGTTCTTGGCTTCCGGGCGTTCTTGGGGATGCAGGCGCGCAAGGGTAGCAGCGCGCGCTGCCCGGCAATGCTTGGGCAGCGGAAAACTCAGAGACAATCCGCTACCTGCAGATTGACTGCCTATCGCCCAATTCACTTGGACCCCCCCCAAGCCTTCCGCCTGCGCCGCCCTCTGCCCATGAAATCCAAACCTGCCCGGGTCGCCATGAAACCCAAGGACCGCGCCAAGATCCTGATCGGCAGCCTGCTGCACCCCAGGCAGACGCAGCGCTGGACGCAGTTCATCCGCGAGAGCGATATCCTGCACGACAAGCTGGGCCAGTTCCCCTTCGCCCACAGCAAGATCTACCGGCCCTATCTGTCCACCCGCCTGAGCTGCGCCAGGCGGGTCGATGTGCTGATCGCCCACTATCGCTTCCTGAGCGAATTCGGCCTGGCCGACTGGGTGCGCCAGGCCTCGCAAGAGCCCGTGCTGCTGGCGCAGCTGGAGTGCAAGTCCGGCGCGCCCATGCGCCTGGAGCTGAGCGCCATTCACGAAGGCCACCGCGAGGGCGAGCTGTGCCTGCGCCTGGTCTACAAGGGTGAGTACCTCTTTGCCGCCTCCCTGGTGTTCTTCCGCCAGGACGGCGAGCCCTGCCTGATGCTGGGCCGCCTGCAGGGCAAGGCCACCGAGGCCGCCCGCGAGATGGTGCGCGAGGCCACCCGCGACCTTTTCAGCACCCGGCCGGCCGGCCTGCTGGTGCTGGCGGCGCGGCACTTTGCCCATCTGCTGGGCTGCCCGCAGCTGCTGCTGGTGAGCAATGTCAACCGCATCAGCATCAATCTCTGGCGGCGCTGGCACATCAGCTCCAATTACGACCAGATGTGGACGGAGATGGAGGCGCAGGCCCGCCCCGACGGCAATTACCAGCTGCCCAGCCTGGCCGCGCCCTTCATCGACATCGAGGCCATGCCGTCCAAGAAACGCTCCGAAGGCCGCAAGAAGCTGGCCTTGCAGGAGGCCATGTTCAATCAGATGGCCGAGAGCCTGGCGGCGGCGCGCAAGCCGCTGGCAAGTTCTTGAGTGGCGGCAAAATTTAGCGCCGACTTGCGGCGATGATGACGAGGTTTGAATTGAAGCGCTCGCCGCAGATCCCGCCCGCATGCTCGCCAAGAAAAAGACTCTGATTGCCGCCCTGGCCACCGTGGCCACGTTCAGCCTGGGCGCCGGCGCCTGGCATTTATTCCTGCAGCCCAAGGCTGGCCGCGCTCAGGCCCCCGAGGCCGTCGCCGCCAGCGCCGCCAGTGCCTCGGGCGCCGAGGCTCAGGTCTTGACCCCTTTGCTGGAGCAGGCCCGCGCCCTGGTGCAGGCGCAGCGAAAAATCATCGTGCTGTTTGCCGACGAGGCCAAGGCTGGCCCCGAGGTGGCCGAGCGCGCCAAGCCCGTGGGCCAGGCCTTGTTCCACGAGAACCAGGCCCGGGTGCTGGCGCTGGAAGAACGCTTGCGCAGCTTGATCCAGGGCGGTGAGGCCCAGCGCCTGGCCGTGATCGCCGGCCTGCTGGACTATATGGAGAGCGATGCCCAGCTCTTCGACGCCGACCGTCTGGCCTTTGTGGAAGTGCTGCGCAGCCTCAAGACCGATATTGCCCAGGATTCCACCCTGCCGGCCATCAAGCTGCACAAGCGCATCAGCGAGGACCTGGACGCCTTGGCCGAGATCGAGCGCAATTACGACAAGGAGATCCAGCGCATCTTCGGCCGCTTCGAGGGCAGCCGCGCCATCGAGCTCAAGCGCGAGAAGTGGGAGGACTATGTCGCCCAGCTGAAGAAGAGCCTGAGCCGCGAGCAGATCCTGAAGGACTACGGCGTCGTCACGCCCTACCCCCTGCCGCCCACGGCCAAGGCCAGCGCCTCGGAGGAGGGCGAAAACGCCGAGGTCTTTGGCAAGGAGCTGCCGCCCAAAACCATCGTGCTGACCTTCGACGACGGCCCGCACCGCAGCTATACCGAGGAGATCACCGCCATCCTCAAGCAGTACGGCGCGCCGGCCGTGTTCTTCCAGGTGGGCAGCAATCTGGGCCGGCTCGATGCGCAAGGCAAGCCCCAGCTGGGCGGCCTGGCCAAGATCAGCCAGGGCTTGCTGGACGAGGGACACGCCATCGGCAACCACAGCCTCACCCATGCCCAGCTGTCCAAGCGCACGGGCGATGCGCTGAAGCAGGAGATCCTCGGCACCGACAGCCTCTTGCAGGCGGTGGACAAGCGCCGCTCGCCCATCTTCCGCTTCCCCTACGGCGCCCGTAACGCCGAGGGCATGGAGATCCTGGGCCAGGCCAAGCTGCGCTCGGTGATGTGGAATATCGATTCCATGGACTGGGCCGACCCGGTGCCCAGCTCCATCGCCGAGCGGGTGCTGAAGACGGTGGAGAAGGAGGGCCGCGGCATCATCCTCTTCCACGACATCCACGAGCGCACCGTCAAGGCCCTGCCCCTGATCCTGGAAAAGCTCAGCGCCCAGGGCTATCAGTTCGCCGGCTGGGACGGCGCCAAGTTCAAGAGCGTCAAGCGCGAGGCGCCACCCGCGGCTGCCGTCGCGACGCCGGCTTATGCCGACTCCTGGGCCATCGTCATCGGCATCAACGACTACGCCAAATGGCCCAAGCTGCAGTACGCCGTGCGCGACGCCCAGGCCATGCGCGAGACCCTGATCCAGAAGTTCGGCTTCGCGCCCGAACGTGTCATCAGCCTGGACAACCAGGACGCCACCCGCATGGGCATTCTGGGCGCCTTCCACGACAAGCTGGCGCATAGCGGCATGAAGAAGAACGACCGCCTGCTGGTCTTCTTCGCCGGCCATGGCGCGACCCTGCAGCTCAGCTCGGGCCGCAGCCTGGGCTACATCATCCCGGTGGACTCCGACCCCGGCAAGATCGCCACCGACGCCATCCCCATGACCGAGCTGCAGAACATCGCCGAGAGCCTGACGGCCAAGCATGCGCTCTTCATCATGGACGCCTGCTACAGCGGCCTGGGCCTGACGCGCGGCGGCGGTTCGGCCAACTTCCTGCGCGACAACGCCCGCCGCATCGGCCGCCAGATGCTGACCGCCGGCGGTGCCGACCAACTGGTGGCCGACGGCGGGCCGAACGGCCATTCCGTCTTCACCTGGACCCTGCTGCAAGGCCTGGCCGGCAAGGGCGATCTGAACGGCGACGGCCTGATCACCGCCACCGAGCTGGCAGCCTATGTGGGGCCGGCCGTCTCGGCCGTCTCGCGGCAGACGCCGGCCTTTGGCAGCCTGCCGGGATCGGAGGGCGGGGACTTTGTTTTTGAGCTGCCCGCCAACGACGAATTCATCAGCGCCCAGACCTCGCAACTGCCCAGCGACGCCATCGCCCTGAACGGCAAGCTCGATGCCGTGGCCGCGCCGCCGCAGGCCGCGGCCGGTGGCGACAAGCCGGCCCAACTGCCCGTCAGCACCACCGTGGTCCTGAAGGACTTGCAGGGCCAGGACCAGAAACTGGTCACGCCGGCCGCCATGCCCAGCTCCATGCGCCAGCTGGCCCAGCGCGCCAATGACCGCGGCCTGCAGCACTTCAAGGAAAAGCGCTACCTTGAGGCCGAGCGCGAGTTCACCGAGGCCTTGAAGCTGCGCCCCGACTTCGCGCTGGCCGCCAACAATCTGGGCTTTGTCTTCTACAAGCAGGACAAGTTCAAGGAGGCCGCGCGCTGGTTCGAGAACGCCATCCAGATGGACCGCTCGCGCGCCATCGCCTACCTCAATCTGGGCGACGCCCGGGCCAGGAGCGGCGATGCCGAAGGCGCGAAAAAAGCCTACAGCACCTATCTGGCCCTGCTGCCCAACGGACCGGGCGCGGCCTATGCCAAGCAGAAACTGGCGGGCGATTGATCGACGGCCGGCGATATTTACCCTGGAATCTGGCCGGCCAGGCCGCGCAGCGGGTGTAAAAACGTCTCCCCGTTTGGCAGCAGGCCTTTGTTCTAAAAAAAAGAATTGTTCGCGAGGCGCCCCAAGAACCGCCCGTTTTAGGAGGAATGCATGAGATCAGTTTGCCCTTCGCCCTTGGCCACCATTGCCGCGCTGAGCGCCAGCCTCTTGCTGCTGGCCTGCGGTGGTGGCGGTGGGGACGCCGGCACGCCCAAGTTCGGCCCCGAGCCCGCGCCTGCGCCCGCTCCGGCCCCCAGCCCCTTGCCACCGGCCAGCCTGCAGCCCAGCAGCGTTTATGCCCAGCAATGCGCGCCCGAAAACAGCCTGGCGCCCCAGGCCTCGCGGGTGGGCAGCCTGAGCGTCGAGAAGCAGTGGATGCGCAGTTATTTCGACGAAGCCTATCTCTGGCGCGACGAGGTGCCCGTGGTCAATCCCGCTGAGGCCAGCTATAGCAATGCCGGTAATGTGCAGGCCTCGCTGGAGGCCTATTTCGACGCCTTGCTGACGCCCGCACGCACGGCCAGCGGCGCCCAGCGCGATCGCTTCAGCTTCACCCTCCCGACGGCCAAATGGGATCAGGAGACCCGGGCGGGTGTAGATGCCGGTTTCGGCATCGAATGGACCATGGGCTCGCGCACGCCGCCGCGCCAGATCCGCATTGCCGCGGTGGCCGCCAACAGCCCGGCCTCACGCGCCGGCCTGATGCGCGGCGACACCTTGGCTACGGTCAACGGCGTGTCGGCCGACACCAATGACAGCGCCGGCCTGGTGACGCTGAACGACGCTTTGAGCCCGGATGCCGTGGGCAAGAGCTTTGTGTTCTCCTTCACTCGCGGCAATGGCCTGGGCCAGGCCATCAACACCAGCCTGCTCAGCGCCGAGGTGGAGAAGGTCCCCGTGCCGCTGAGCCAGGTGCTGACCGGGATGGATGGCAAGCGAGTCGGATACATGGTCTTCAACGACCACATCGCCAAGGGCGAGGCCCAGCTGATCGCGGCCATCAACAGCTTCCAGCAAGCCGGCGTGTCTGATTTGGTGGTGGACCTGCGCTACAACGGCGGCGGCCTGCTCTTCATGGCCAGCGAGCTGGCCTATATGGTGGCGGGCTCGGCCCAGACCGCGAACAAAATCTTCGAGACCAGCCGCTACAACAGCCGCCGCCAGAAAGACAACTTCTCTTACGCCTTCTTCAACCAGTCCTGCCTCCTGGACGCCAATTACAAATGCACGCTGGAGCAGCCCCTGCCCAGCCTGAACCTCAAGCGCGTCTATGTGCTGGCGCAGAGCGGCACCTGCTCGGCCAGCGAGGCCTTCATCAACGGCTTGCGCGGGGTGGACGTCGAGGTGATCCTGATCGGCGGCAAGACCTGCGGCAAGCCTTACGGCTTCGTCGCCAAGGACAACTGCGGCATGAGCTATTTCCCGATCGAGTTTGGCGGCGTCAATGCCAAGGGTTTTGGCGATTATTCCGACGGCTTTGTGCCCGCCGGCAGCGGCCCCACCGGCGTGCCCGGTTGCCTGGTGGCCGACGACCTCGGCAACGCCCTGGGTGCCCCGCAAGAAGCCATGCTGGCCGCAGCCCTGCAACACCGCATCAACGGGGTCTGCCCACCACAACTGGCCAAGGGCTTCAGCGTCAAGCGCTCGGCTGAGGGCGGCGTGCCGCTGGAGTTGAAGCGCTCGCCGGTGCGCAGCAATGCTTTCCACCTGCCACGCTAAGCCAGCCGCGCAAAGCGCTGGCGGTACTGCTCGGGCGTGATGCCGGCCTGCTGGCGCAGGCTGCGCTGCAGGCTGTCCACCGAGCCGAAGCCGGCTTTCTGCGCCACCCGCTCCAGCGGCCAGCGGGTCTGCTCCAGATGGTGTTTGGCCCGCTCCAGGCGCAGGGCCGCGACGAAGCGGGCCGGCGTACACCCCGTTTGCTGCTGGAACTGGCGGGCGAAATGGCGCTCGCTCAAGGCCATGCGCGCGGCCAACTCGCCCACGCTCAGATCGGCCGCCGGGTGTTCCTGCATCCAGGCCAGCAAGGCCTGGAAACGGTCCGAGGCTCTGGCCTGGGCCTGCAAGCCGGCCGAGAACTGCGATTGCCCGCCGGGCCGGCGCAGATACAGCACCAGCTCGCGCGCCACCGCCAGCGCCACGGCCTGGCCCAGATCATCCTCCACCAGGGCCAGGGCCAGATCGATACCGGCGGTGATGCCGGCCGAGCTGTAGAGCGGCGGGTCGGCCACGAAGATGGCGTCATGCTCCACCCGAATACCCGGGTATTTGAGCGCCAGCTCGGCACAGGAATGCCAGTGCGTGGTGGCGCGCCGCCCCTGCAGCAGGCCGGCCGCCGCCAACGCAAAAGCACCGGTGCAGACGCTGCCCATGCGGCGCACCTCGGGCGCCTTGCGCCGCAGCCAGGGCAGCAGGCCATGGGCCGCGCCGCCGGGCTCGAAGGCGCCGGCATCGCCGCCCACCACCAGCACCGTGTCCAGCGGGCCGCGCAGGCGGGCGAGGGCGGTGGAGTCCGCCCATTGCAGGCCCGAGTTGCAGCGCACCGGGCCGCCCAGCGGCGAGGCCAGCTGCAGGCGGTAGGCCGGTGGCCCGGCACCGTTCAGGTCGGCGGCATGGGCGGCGGCCTTGCTGAACACCTCCCAGGGCCCGCTCACATCCAGCGATTGGCAGCCCGGGTAGGCCAGCAGCACAACGAGACGACTGGGTTTTGAGTTCATGGCAGAAATTGCGGTAATCATGTCGGAACAGACATGATGGTAAATCCTAGACTGAGGCCATGAAAACCCCCGCCATCCTCGCCCCGCAGCAGCGCCCCGTGGCCCTGCTGATCGCCGCCCAGGCCTTGTATGTCTGCGCCTCCGCCATCGGCCTGACCCTGACCGGCCTGGTCGGCCTGCAGCTGGCGCCCAGCGCCGGCCTGGCCACCCTGCCGTTTGCCCTGGTGACCGTGGCCACGGCCCTCAGCACCATCCCGGTCTCGCTGGCCATGGCACGCTGGGGGCGCAAGCCCTTGTTCCTGCTCGGCTGCGCCTGCGGCGCTCTGGGCGGCGGCCTGGCGGCCTGGGCGATTGTGCGCAGCAGCTTTGCGCTGTTCTGCCTGGCCTGTTTGCTGCAAGGCCTGTTCCAGGCCAGCGCCCAGTACTACCGCTTTGCCGCCACCGAGGTGGCGGCGGCGACCTTCCGCAGCCGCGCCATCGCCTGGGTGATAGGCGGCGGCGTGCTGGCCGCCCTGCTGGGCCCGGGCCTCGCGGCCTGGGCGCGCGATGCGCTGGCGCCGCACACGTTTGCCGGCTCCTATCTGGGCGTGCTGGGCGCGGCCCTGCTGTCCGCCCTGGTGCTGGCCGGGGCGCGCATGGACAAGCCCGCCGCGCCGGCCGCCGGCCAGGCCCGGCCCACGCCCTGGTTGAGCTTGCTGCGCCGCCCGGCCTTTATCGCGGCGGCGGGCAATAGCCTGGTGTCCTATGCCGTGATGATGTTTGTGATGACGGCCACGCCCCTGGCCGTGCTGGGCTGCGGCCTGGGTGTGGGGGAGGCGGCGGCGGTGATCCAGTGGCATCTGCTCGCCATGTTTGCGCCGGGCTTTTTCAGCGGCCGCCTGATCGCGCGCTGGGGTGTGCGGACTGTGCTGCTGCTGGGCGCGGCCTTGTTTGCCCTGGGCAGTGCGGTGGCCTTGAGCGGCCTCACCCTGCCGCATTTCGGCCTGGCGCTGGCCCTCAACGGCCTGGCCTGGAACCTGATGTTTGTGGGCGGCAGCACGCTCTTGGCCCAAAGCTTTGCCGACAGCCCGCCCCAGGACCGCGCCCGCGCCCAGGCCGCCAATGAGTTCATCACCTTTGCTGCCGTAGCCGCCGCCTCCTTGCTGGCCGGCGCCAGCTACAGCCGCTGGGGTTGGGAGACGATTCAATGGCTGGTACTGCCCTGGCTGGCCCTGGCGGCGCTGGTGACGCTGTGGTCGGGCGCGCGCAGCCGGCGGCCGGCCCTGGCCTGATCTTGCTATCGTGGCGGCTTCATCGTGACGACGAGTGCCACCCATGCCGCCAGCCCCAAGCCTGGTTTCCGAGACTCATCAATTGCCCAGCCCGGCCGGGCAGCTGTTTGCCAAGATTTGGTGGCCGCCCGCGCTTGAGCCACGACTGGCCGCCCATGTGCCCATCGTGCTGCTGCACGACTCCCTGGGTTGCGTCGAGTTGTGGCGCGACTTCCCCGCCGCCTTGGCCCGCAGCACAGGCCGGCCGGTCGTGGCCTACGACCGCCTGGGCTTCGGGCGCTCGCAGGCAAGACCCGATCCTCTGCCGCTACCGCCCGGCTTTGTCGAGGACGAGGCGCTTGGCGGCTTTGCGTCCCTGCGCGCGGGCCTGGGGCTGGAGCGATTCATCGCCTTCGGCCACAGCGTGGGCGGCGGCATGGCGGCGTTTTGCGCCGCGCACCACCCCCGGCATTGCCTGGGCCTGATCACCGAGTCCGCCCAGGCCTTTGTGGAGGACCGCACCCTTGCCGGCGTGGCGGAAGCGAAGGCCGGTTTTGCCGACCCCGTGCAGCTGCAGCGTTTGGGCCGCTATCACACCGAGGGCAAGGCCCGCTGGGTGCTGGATGCTTGGGTCCAGACCTGGCTCTCGCCCGGCTTCGCCGATTGGAGTTTGCGCAAAGCCATGCAGGCCTTGCCCTGCCCGCACCTGGCCTTGCATGGCAGCGAGGATGAATACGGCTCCACCCGCCACCCCGAGCTGCTGCGGCAATGGTCGGGCGGCAAGACGCAGGTGCAAATCATCGAGGGCTGCAAGCATGTGCCGCATCGGGAGCGCGAGGCGGAGGTGCTGGAGCGGGTGGGGCGGTTTTTGGCGGCCGAGCGGATCAGCGGAAATTGACGCCGAAGCGATCAATCTCTCGCGTGCCGTCTGGATGCGGCAGCCTGCACTCCCACTGCTGGCTCGGCAGCAAGGCCGCGAGACTGGATCCGCCAAAGATACATGTTCCTATTGATAGGGTGTTATTGACATAAGCCTATTAATTGGAACAATGTGACGCTGATGAACACCCATGCCGACAAGCTGATCGATTTCGCGCGTTCGCGTGGCCTCGTGCGCCCCAGGGATCTGGCCCCTTTGGGCATTCCGCGGGTCACCCTGACAAGAGCGGTGCAGGCCGGTCAGCTGGAGCGCGTGAGTCGCGGGCTGTATGGCCTGATGGCGCGTCCGGTGTCGGCCCATGGCACGCTGGCCGAGGTTGCGTGCCGTGTCCCCAAGGGCGTGGTCTGCCTGCTGTCGGCGCTGAGCTTTCATGAACTCACGACGCAGTCGCCCTTCGAGGTTTGGCTGGCCATCGCCAACAAGGCGGCGACGCCGAAGCTGGACTACCCGCCGCTGCGTCTCCTGCGTTTCTCCGGGCCGGCCCTGGCCGAAGGCGTCGAAGAGCATGTGGTCGATGGCGTCACCGTCCGCGTCACCAGTGTGGCAAAAACGGTGGCGGACTGCTTCAAGTACAGGAACAAGATCGGGCTGGACGTGGCGCTGGAAGCGCTGCGCGAGGGCTGGCATGCCAAACGCTTCACCAGCGATGAGATCTGGCATTGCGCCAAGGTTGATCGTATGGCCAAGGTGATGCGACCCTATCTGGACAGCCTGCTGGCATGAATTCGCGCAAAGCCAGCCACAACAGCGCGCCCTCGGTCCGCGCCCGCCTGCTCAACAAAGCCCGTGCTGAAAAGCTGGATTTCAATCTGCTGCTGACACGCTATGCGCTGGAGCGCATGCTGTACCGCCTGAGCGTCTCCGAGCGGAAAGACCAATTCCTACTCAAGGGCGCTTTGCTGTTCGACCTCTGGTTCGATATGCCACAGCGCCCAACCCGCGATGCCGATTTGCTGGGCTTTGGCTCTGCCGATATTCCACAGATGGCGGCACTGTTCCGCCAGATCAGCCAGATCGATGGCGATGACGGCATCGTGTTCCAGGCCGATACCGTGAAAGCGTCCGAAATCCGGAAGGATGCGAATTACGCCGGTGTGCGTGTCACGCTGTTGGGCCTGCTTGACGGCGCACGCTGCTTGGTGCAGGTCGATATTGGCTTTGGCGATGTCGTCGTCCCTGGCCCGGAGGATGCGCAGTATCCGACGATGCTGGAAGGGATGCCTTCAGCACAGCTGCGGGTCTATCCGCGCTACACCGTTATCGCCGAAAAATTTGAGGCCATGGTCAAGCTGGGCATGCTCAACAGCCGGATGAAGGACTACTTTGACCTATGGGTTCTGGCGCGGCATTGCGCCTTTGAAGGTGCTGTGCTGGCCCGTGCCCTCCATGCCACCTTCAATCGTCGCGGGACGGTTCTTCCCGTGGACTTGCCGCTTGGCCTCAGGGACGATTTTGCGCAGGATGCACAGAAGAACCTGCAATGGACGGCCTTTCTGCGCAAGAACGCACTGGAGCCGATGGCGCTGGCGACGGTGATCGAAGCCTTGCGTGCTTTCCTCCTGCCCGCTTTGAAGGCGATGGCCGCAGGGGAAGGTTTTGAGCGCCAATGGCAGGCGCAAATCGGCTGGGAGTCTGCATGAAGCGGGCATGACGCCCAAGCCATGCTTCAAAGGACAAGGCCCGCCATGTCTCACGACCTGGTGGGCCTTGTACTTTTCCTTAACCGGCTCAGCGGCAGCTGGCGTGGTTGAGCGTCAAGCAGCCTGCTTCCACTGCGCCGTCAACCCCTCCCACTTGGCCCGGGCCGCCTTCAGGTGGCGTTCCTTCACATGGCCATAACCGCGAATCTCCTCGGGGATGCGGGCGATCTCCACGGCCAGGTTCAAGCGCTCCGCCGTCAGGCCCTTGGCCAGGATGGCTTCTACTGCCGAGCGGTAGTCGGCAATCAGGGCGCGCTCCTGCTTGCGCTCCTCGGTGTGGCCGAAGAGGTCCAGCGCCGTGCCACGCAAGCCCTTCAGCTTGGCCAGCAGGCCGAAGGCCGGGCGCACCCAGGCGCCCATCTGCTGCTTGATCAGCTCGCCCTTGGCGTTCTTCTTGGCCAAGAGCGGCGGGGCCAGATGGTGGACCAGCTTGTAGTCGCCCTCGAACTGGGCGGCCACCTTGTCGGTGAAGCTCTTGTCGGTATGCAGGCGGGCGACTTCGTACTCGTCCTTGTAGGCCATGACCTTGAACAGGTAGCGGGCCACGGCCTCGCTCAGCTTGTGCGAACCCAGGATCTTTTCAGCGGCCACGACCTGGTCGACCAAGGCCTTGTAGCTGGCGGCGTAGGCGGCGTTCTGGTAGCCGGTGAGGAAGTCCACCCGCTTGGCCACCAGCTCGTCGACGCTTTGGCGCTTGACGAAGTTGATCACCTGGCTGGCGGCGAACAAGGCTTGCACGGCGGCCAGATCATGGGCGCAGCGGCGGCCCCATTCGAAGGCGATCTTGTTGTTCTCGATCTGCACATTGTTCAACTCGATGGCGCGCATCAGGGCCGCATAGCTCAGCGGGATGCGGCCTTGCTGCCAGGCATAGCCCAGCATCAGGGGGTTGGTGTAGAGCGAGTCGCCGACCAGCTTGACCGCCACTTCCTCGGCATCAAACATGCCCAGATGGCTGGCGCCCACGGCCGCTTGCACGGCGCTTTCGCAGGCGGCGCCGGGGAAGCTCCAGTTGGCATCGTTGACCAGATTGGCGGTGGGCGAGCCATGGGTGTTCAGCGCCACATAGGTCTGGCCTTCGCGCATCACGGCCAGGCTGGCCTTGTTGGCGGCGACGATGGAGTCGCAGGCGATCACCAGCCGGGCCTCGGCCGTGCCGACCTTGGTGCAGTGGATGTCCTCGGCCCGGTTGGCGATCTGGATATGACTCCAGGTGGCGCCGCCTTTTTGCGCCAGGCCGGCCGCGTCCTGGGTGATCACGCCCTTGCCCTCCAGGTGGGCGGCCATGCCCAGCAACTGGCCGATGGTGATGACGCCGGTGCCGCCTACGCCGGCCACGACGATGCCCCAGGCGCGCTCGGCGTTAGGCACGGCAGGCTGGGGCAGGGCACCCAGGGCGGCGCTGTCGAAGGGGCTGAGCTTTTTGTCCTTCTTGGGCTTTTTCAGCGCGCCGCCTTCGACGGTGACGAAGCTGGGGCAGAAGCCCTTGACGCAGGAGAAGTCCTTGTTGCAGCTGTTCTGGTTGATCTGGCGCTTGCGGCCGAAGTCGGTGTCCAGCGGCTCGATGGACAGGCAGTTGCTCTGCACCGAGCAGTCGCCGCAGCCCTCGCAGACCAGCTCGTTGATGACGACGCGCTTGGCCGGGTCCACCAGCTTGCCGCGCTTGCGGCGGCGGCGCTTCTCGGTGGCGCAGGTCTGGTCGTAGATGATGGCGGTGGTGCCGGGGATCTCGCGGAACTCGCGCTGGATGGCGTCCAGCTCGTCGCGGTGATGCACGGTGACGCCGGCGAGCAGGGACACGCCGTGGTACTTCGCCGGCTCGTCGGTGACGATGACCAGCTTTTTCACGCCCTCGGAGATCAGGCTCTGCATGATCTGCAGCACCGAGTGGCCCTCGGCGCGCTCGCCCACCTGCTGGCCGCCGGTCATGGCGACGGCGTCGTTGTACAGCACCTTGTAGGTGATGTTCACGCCCGAGGCGATGCTTTGGCGTATGGCCAGGATGCCGCTGTGGAAGTAGGTGCCGTCACCCAGATTGGAGAAGATGTGCTTCTCGTCGGTGAACCATTGCTGGCCGGTCCAGGGCACGCCCTCGCCGCCCATCTGGGTGAAGGTGGCGGTGTTGCGGCCGGGCATCCAGGTCACCATATAGTGGCAGCCGATGCCGCCCACGGCGCGCGAGCCCTCGGGCACGCGGGTGCTGGTGTTGTGCGGGCAGCCCGAGCAGAACCAGGGCGTGCGGTCGGCGCCGCCGGCGGTCTGGGCCTCGGCCTTGAGCGCGTTTTCCTTGGCGTCGATGATGGCCATGCGGGCGTCCAGGCGGGCGGCCACATCGGCGTCCACGCCCAGCTTCTTCAGGCGCTTGGTGATGGCGCGGGCGATGATGGCCGGCGTCAGGTCGGCCTGCGGGCGCAGCAGCCAGTTCTTGCTCGGGTTGGGCAGGCCCCATTCGCCGCCCATGCCTTCTTCGCTCTGGCCGTCGTCGTCGAACTTGCCCAGCACATGGGGGCGCACATCGGGGCGCCAGTTGTAGAGTTGTTCCTTGATCTGGTATTCGATGACCTGGCGCTTCTCTTCGACGACCAGGATCTCCTTCAGGCCGTCGGCAAAGTCGCGGGTGATGGTGGCCTCCAGCGGCCACACGACATTGACCTTGTGCAGGCGGATGCCCAGGCGGCGGCAGGTGTCGTCGTCCAGGCCCAGGTCGTGCAGGGCCTGGCGGGTGTCGTTCCAGGCCTTGCCGCTGGCGATGATGCCGAAGCGGTCCTGCTTGGACGCGATGACGTTGTAGTTCAGCTTGTTGGCACGCACATAGGCCAGGGCGGCGTACCACTTGTGGTCCATCATCCGGGCTTCCTGCTCCAGCGGCACATCGGGCCAGCGGATGTGCAGGCCGCCCTCGGGCATGGGGAAGTCTTCGGGCAGGATGATCTTGACGCGGTCCGGGTCCACGCTGACCGAGGCCGAGGACTCGACGATTTCCTGAATCGTCTTCAGCCCCGACCACAGGCCCGAGAAGCGGCTCATGGCAAAGGCGTGCAAGCCCATGTCCAGGATGTCCTGCACGCTGCTGGGGAAGAAGACCGGGAAGCCGGCGGCCTTGAAGACGTGGTCGCTCTGGTGGGCGGCGGTGGAGCTCTTGGCGATGTGGTCATCCCCCGCCACGGCGATCACGCCGCCATGCTTGGAGGTGCCGGCCATATTGGCGTGCTTGAACACGTCGATGCAGCGGTCCACGCCCGGGCCCTTGCCGTACCAGATGCCGAACACGCCGTCGAACTTGGCCTTTTCCTTGAACAGGTCCAGCTGCTGCGTGCCCCAGACGGCGGTGGCGCCCAACTCCTCGTTGACGCCAGGCTGGAACACGATGTTCTGCTTGGCCAGATGTTTTTTGGCCGCTTGCAAGGCCTGGTCATAGCCGCCCAGCGGCGAACCGCGGTAACCCGACACAAAGCCGGCGGTGTTCAGGCCGTCCAGCGCGTCGCGCGTGCGCTGCAGCATGGGCAGGCGCACCAGGGCTTGCACCCCGCTCATGAAGGCACGGCCGTTGTCCAGCGCGTATTTATCGTCCAGCGTGACGGTTTCTAGCGCACGCAAGATGTGATCGGGCAAGGGGGCGTTCATCGGGGCTGGACTCCAGGGGTGTGAGGGCTTGGCATGCGGCCGCTCGGCCAAGGCGCTTGTGGCGCGGGCGAGGGCCGTCCTTCCGGCTTTTCACCGGTTTTTAACGGGTACGGGAGTGTATGAAAAGCCCCGCGTTTGGTGCTTGCGAATTCAGGCTCAAGCCGGGAGCTGTGAGCAATAATCTTGCTAAACAAAGGCCTGAATCATGAGAAGCATTTCAAAGAATCAAAATTCAGTGAAAACCCCAGGGCCTGCCGAACAAGCCCCGGCGGACGGCCGGCCGCCCTCGTCCGCCGGGGGCCTGGATCGCTACGACATCGCCATCCTGAGGGAATTGCAGCGCGATGCGCGGCTGTCCAATGCCGAGCTGGCGGCCCGCGTCGGCCTGTCGGCCGCGCCCACCTGGCGGCGGGTCAAATGGCTGGAGGAGCAGGGCTTCATCACCGCCTACCGCGCCGAGATCGACCGCCGCAAGATAGGCCTGGGCGTGCTGGCCTTTGTGCGGGTGGATGCCGACCGCAATAACGGCGCCACCACCAAGGCCCTGGAAGACGCGCTGCGCCAGCAGCCCGAGGTCATCAGCTGCCACTACATCTCGGGCGCGGGCACTTTCGAGCTGCAGGTGCTGGCCACCGATCTGGACGCCTTCAGCCGCTTCACCATCGACACCTTGCTCAATCTGCCCAATGTCAAAGATGTGCACACCAGTTTTTCGCTGGGCGAGGTGAAGGCGGGCGGGGTGACGCCGCTGGGGCATCTGGGGGGCGCTGAGCGATGATGGACATTCATCAGCCCTGGAGGCCGCGATGGCGAAATCGGCGGATCTGAAAACCCAGCCCAGCCAGGCCAGCGTGCAGGCCTACCTCGACGCGATCGAGGACGCCGGCCGGCGCGCGGATTGCGAGGCGCTCATCGCGCTGATGCAGGGCCTGAGCCAGGCCCCGGCGACGCTGTGGGGGCCCAGCATCGTCGGCTTTGGCCGTTACCACTACCGCTACGACAGCGGCCATGAGGGCGAGGCCTGCCTGGTCGGCTTCTCCTCCCGCAAGGCCGAGATCGCCCTCTACCTGGCGGCCGAATTCGAGGCCCGCGCCGAGCTGCTGGCCCGCCTGGGCAAGCACAAAACCGGCAAGGCCTGCCTCTACATCAAGCGGCTGGCGGATGTCGAACTGCCGGTGCTGGAGGCCCTCGTCCAGGCGTCCATCGCGGCGACGCGGCGGCGTTATCCGGACACTTGAAGCGGCCTGCGTGTCAGGCCGCCGTGGCTGGTCGCGGTCTGCGGCGCTTCGGTCGAGCTGGCCGGGGCTTCGTCGGGTCGAGTCACAGCGCTTGAGCAAGGCGGGGCACAGTCCGCCCCATCTTCCACGCACTGCGAAAGGCTTTGCCATGCAAGCTGCCATGACTTCCCATTCCCCCGCACTCGCGTGGCTCGGCACGGGCCTTGCCGGCCGCACGCTGGCGCGGGTCTCGGCCGCCTGGCTGCTGCTGGCCTTGCTGGGTCAGCTGGTCTTTGTGATCTACGTGCTGGGCTTTTACGGCCGGCACGCCCTGGCCGGCCAGCCCGAGCTGTGGAACCAGGTCTTGCCCCATGGCTGGCGGGCCGGCCACACCTGGGGCAATAGCGTGCTGGCGGGGCATTTGCTGTTCACCATCACCATTCTGTTGGGCGGCGGCCTGCAGCTGTGGCCGCGCTTGCGGCACAAGGCACCGGGCCTGCATCGCTGGAACGGCCGCTTCTACCTCTTGTCTGCCCTGATCCTGAGCCTGGGCGGGCTGCTGATGGTGTGGACGCGCGAGGGTGTGGGCCTGGGCGGCCTCGGCCAGCATCTGGGCATCAGCCTGAACGCCTTGTTCATCTTGGTTTTTGCCTGGTTGGGCTGGCGGGCGGCCCGCCAGCGGCGCATGGCCGAGCATCGGCGCTGGATGCTGCGCCTCTTTCTGGTGGTGGGCGGCGTCTGGTTCTTCCGCATCGGGCTGATGCTGTGGCTGGTGGTGAACCAGGGGCCGGTCGGCTTTGATCCCAAGACTTTTGAGGGCCCTTTTCTCACCTTCCTGAGTTTTGCCCAGACCTTGCTGCCCTTGGCCGTCTTGCAAGGCGTGCTGTGGGCCCAGGCCAGCCAGCGGCCCGCGCAGCAATGGGCGGCCAGCGCCACCCTGGCCCTGCTGCTGCTGGCCACGGCGGGCGGTATTGCGGCGGCGAGCGCCTTGATGTGGTGGCCGCGCCTGGTATGAGTTAGCGTAGCGCTGTGAATCCTGCCACCCCAGCCCATCCACAACGCTCCCGCAGGCAGAGCTTGGCGCTGCTGTTCAATCGCCGCCGCCTGCGCACCACCTTCATCGCCACCTTGATTCTGGCCCTGCCCATGAGCCTGGCCTGGCAGGACAGCAAGACCGTATTTTTCCTGCGCGCCTTCGTCACCGGCCTGGCCGCCATGTTGGCTTTCGGCTTGGCCGAACAATGGCCGTACCGCCTGCCGCCCTGGCTGGCGCGCTGGGCCTTGCAGGTGCTGGCGGTGGCGTTGGCCATACCGCTGTGTACCGCCGCCCTGTATGTGTACGGCACCGAGCCCGGTGCTCCGCCCTTCTGGCGGGAGGGCCGCCGGGTGGGTGGCTTCTTGGCCTTGACCCTGCTGCCCTTGCTGGTGGCACCCTGGATCGCGCTGGCCGCCCTGGTGCGCCAGCGCGAGGCTTGGGCGCGCGAGCAGGCCCTGGCCTTCGAGCTGGAGCGTAGCGAGCTGGCCCGCCAGGCCCTGGACGCCCGCATGCGCCTGCTCACGGCCCAGGTGCAGCCGCATTTTCTGTTCAATACCCTGGCCAATGTCCATGCCCTGGTGGAGACGGGTTCACCCCGCGCCGCGCCGGTGCTGGAGAACCTGATCGAGTACCTGCGCGCCGCTGTGCCCCGCCTGGACGAGGGCGAGGCCAGCCTGGGCCAGGAGCTGGAGTTGGTGCGCGCCTATCTGGCCGTGATGCAGATGCGCATCCCCGATCGGCTTGGCTACGCCCTGCAGATCGAGCCGGGCCTGGCGGCCTTGCGCTGCCCGCCCATGTGCTTGCTGACCCTGGTGGAGAACGCCGTGCGCCATGGCATCGACCCCAGCGAGGAGGGTGGGCGCATCGACATCAGCGCCCGCCGCGTGGGCCCGCGCTACCTGCTGCGCGTGCAGGACAGCGGTGTGGGCCTGCGCGCCAGCGGCAGCGGCCTGGGCACGGGCTTGAAGAGCTTGCGCGAACGGCTAACGCTATTTTTCAACGGCGATGTCGCCATGCATTTGCGCGCCGTTGAACCCCATGGCGTGTGCGTCGAGCTGGACCTGCCGGCGCAGGAGGTGGCCGTTTGAATCCGCGCGCCCTCATCGCCGACGATGAGCCCTTGCTGCGCGAGGTCTTGCGGCGCCGCCTGGCCGAGCTGTGGCCGGCGCTGCAAATCGTCGCCGAGGTGCGCAACGGGCGCGAGGCCATCGAGCAGGTGCGGCTTCTGCAGCCCGAGCTGTGTTTTCTGGATGTGCATATGCCCGGCCTGTCGGGTGTGGAGGCGGCGCGGCAGATCGCTCAGCTGCCGGGGCGGCAGACCCATCTCGTCTTCGTCACCGCCTTCGAGCAATACGCCTTGCAGGCTTTTGAGCATGGCGTGCTGGACTACCTGGTCAAGCCGGTGACGCCGACCCGCCTGGCCGAGACTGTGCGGCGCCTGCAAGCCCGTTTGGACTATGCGCAAGCGCCCGTGCATTCCGAGCAACTGCTGCAGCAACTGGCGGCCCAACTGGCGCGGGCGGCCGGCGAGGCCAGCCCCGGGCTGGCACCGCTGCGCTGGGTGCGCGCCACGGTGGCCGGCGCCCTGCGCATGATCCCGGTGGAGGCCATCGCCTATCTGCGTGCCGACACCAAATACACCTTGGTGGCCTGGCGCGAGGACGACGGCAGCAGCGCCGAGGCCTTGATCCGCCTGCCGCTCAAGGAGCTGCTGGCGCAGCTGGACGGCACGCAGTTCGTGCAGGTCCACCGGGCCGTGGTGGTGAATCTAAGCCTTATCCAGAGCGTGCTGCGCGGCGATAACGAGACCGCCGAGATCCTGCTCAAGGGCCGGCCCGAGCGCCTGCCGGTGAGCCGCAGCTATCTGCATTTGTTCAGGGAGATGTAGGCCCGGGGGCGGCGGCAGGCATCCGGGCCGCTGAGGCTTGCGGGCACGGTAGTGCAGTGGTTGATTCTTGTGTGAACTTATCAGTGTCTCGTTCTTGGAGTGGGTGGTGCTGGTTGTTTGCAGCCTCACCCTCTGCCTAGGCCCAGCCGGGAGTTCGCCCCGGCAGGCGACCTTCTTTCTTGGGCGCCCAAGAAAGAAGGCAAAGAAACCGCCCCGAATGCCTGGCCCCTTCGGGGTCCGCTGCGGCACTCGTCTTTGCCGGGCCGCGCCCAACTCTCTGCGCTACGCTCCGTTCAGACAGGGGGCGCGAAGTCAGTTCACGAAGTCGCTTCGCGACGCCCGCCAAAGCCAAGCGCCGCAGCCCAGGCAACACGGGGAATGCGAAGCCCACACGGCTCGCTGCGCGTCGCCTCGATAGCGCCGCAGCTGTCGCTGCGTGCGCTTGGCGCGCGCAGCCCCTCAAGCCGATGCGCAGCGAGGCGTGACGGGGGTCGGTCCCGTTGAGCCTGGGTGAGGAGCGCAAGCTTCGCTGGGCGTCGCGAAGCGACTTCGTTGTCTGACTCGCGCCCCTTGTCTGAACGGAGCGTAGCGCAGTGAGTTGGGCGCGGCCCAGCGAAGCTGAGCACCGCAACGCACCCCGTCAGGGGCCAGGCTTCGGGTCGCCTTTCTTTGCCTCCTTTCTTTGGCGAAGCAAAGAAAGGAGGTCGCCTGCCGGGGCGAACTCCCGGCTGGGCCGTCGAGAAAGAAAATTAGGTGATGGCGCTACGCACCGCCTCGACAGGGCGTTAAACCTAGCTGACATTCGCCGTCCGACCGAATTCAGCAACATGCTCTTAAGTTTCAAACAGCGTCGAACACTACAGTAGTACATTGCCAGCCATGCGCCTTGCCTCTCGTCATATGCCGAAGTTTCTTCGCCGGCCCTTGGGCTTTCCTGCATGGTTGCTTCTGGCTTGTGTCGCAGCCGGCCTCGCGTACCTTGCGCTCGTGGATTTAAAGGCATTCCTTGCTGTGCTGGGCGTGTTTGCCGCGCTTCTCTGTCTAGCGGGGATCGAGTATCGCCGTGATGCACAAAAGCTCCGCGCTCTCGCATCCTTGCGCGAAGGTCAAACCATTTGCGAATTCGCACGGGACTTCGAGACCCGGGCCGTAGACACCTGGGTCGTCCGTGCCGTGTACGAGCAAATACAGGGTCAGCTCAATCACGCAGCTCCATCTTTTCCAGTCCGCGCGGATGACAGGCTGAAGGAGGATTTGCGACTCGACGACGATGATTTGGACTTGGATCTTGCGCATGAAATTTCAATGCGGACCGGACGGCCCATGGGCAGCTTTGTGCTCAATCCTTACTTCGGCAGGGTCAAGACTGTCCGCGACTTGGTCCACTTTTTCCAAAATCAGCCGCTGTCGGCAAGGCAACTGCCATGAGAAGAACGACCCTCGCCATCGCGCTTTTGAGCGCGACGCTCCTCGCCTCGAATGCATGGTGGGCTTACCGCGCATTGGACGCGGGTATCTCGCGCAGCTATCAAGCCATCTCGCTGGAGGACAACCGGCAGGGCTTTTCACAGGCGCTCGCCATCATCAATGCCATGGCCGCTCACGGCGCCTCACGCGCCGAGCTTGTTGCCGCAGCACAAAAGGCCTGGCCCTCTTCTGAGCCCTTTGAGAAAGAGGGTTATCTTTGGGTTGGCCGCCTCGGCCTGCGCTTCAATGATGCGGGCCAGCTTGTCGAAGCTGTTGCGGGGATTTAGAGCGGCTAACAAAACTCAGCGAAGCGGTCCTGGCAAGGCAACGCAATGCAGCCAGGAGAGTTTTGTTAGCCGCTCTTAGCCCTGCTGCGGTGGATGGCCCAATGCAGCCGTCCAGGCTAGGTGAGAATCCCCCCACACCACTTTCCCCAAGGAGCTCCCAATGGGCTGGTTTTCCAAAAGCACGGACGGTTTTTTCCTGGCCACCACCACGCCGCCCGATATCGCCATCGGCCAGTATCTGGGCGTGGTCAACGGCGAGGCCATCATCGGCGCCAATATCTTCCGTGACATGTTCTCCTCCGTCCGCGATGTGGTGGGCGGCCGGGCCGGCGGCTATGAGCGGGCCTTGTCGGGCGCGCGGGATGCGGCGCTGGAAGGGCTGATCGACGCGGCCAAGGAGCTGGGCGCCAACGGCGTGATCGGCATCGACTTCGATTACGAGGTTCTGGGCGAGGCCAACGGCATGATGATGGTGGCCGTGAGTGGCACGGCGGTGAAGCTGGGCTGATACGCTGGCCCTCACAATGGGGTACCGCCGTTGAGAACACCGCCCCATGCCCCACACCCTCTCCGCCCGCCTGCCTTTCAAGCACTTCCTGCTGGCCCTGGCCGTCGTCGCCATCTGGGGCAGCAATTTCGTCGTCATCCGCCTGGGGCTCAATGCCCTGCCGCCGCTGCTGTTTGCCACCCTGCGCTTCAGCTTCGCGGTGCTGCCGGCCATTTTCTTTTTGAAAAAGCCGGACCTGCCCTGGCGCAATCTGGCGGCCTACGGGCTTTTGATCGGCGTGGGCCAGTTCGGCCTGCTCTTCCTGGCCATGCGCAGCCAGATCTCGCCCGGCCTGGCTTCGCTGGTGATTCAGACGCAAGTCTTCTTCACGCTGATGCTGTCCATGCGGGTGAACAAGGAGCGCGTGCAGCCCTTTCAGTGGCTGGCCCTGGGCCTGGCCGCCTCGGGCATAGGCGTGATCGCCAGCCATACCGACGGCAGCGCCACGCCGCTAGGCCTTTTGATGATTCTGTTGGCGGCCTTTTCCTGGGCCTGCGCCAATATGGTGGGCAAGCGGGCGGGGCGGGTGAATATGCTGGCCTATATGGTCTGGACCAGCGTGTTCGCCGTGCCACCGCTGCTGATTCTGTCCCTGCTGTTCGAGGGCCCGGCCCTGATGGGCCAAGGCCTGGCGCGGGCCGATGGCGTCACCTGGGCGGCCGTGCTCTGGCAGGCCCTGGGCAATACCTTGTTCGGCTATGGCGTCTGGGGTTGGCTGCTGGCCCGCCACGCGGCGGCCACCATCGTGCCCATGGCCTTGTTGGTGCCCGTCTTCGGCATGAGTACAGCGGCCTGGGCCCTGGGTGAAAGCCTGCCGGCCTGGAAGCTGATCGCCGCCGCCCTGGTGCTCAGCGGCCTGGCGCTCAATCTGCTGTGGCCGCTGGCGCGGGCGCGTATGCTGAGCGCATGAAGTCCTTGCTGTCCGGCCTTGTCTGTGTGTTGCTGTTCCTGGCCTTGCCGGCCCGGGCCGAGAGCGGCCCGCGCCGCAATCTGTGGGTGGACATCCGCTGGGTGGACAGCAGCCTCAGCAATGCGGCCCTGAGCGGCGTGCGCGAGGGCGCGGTGGTGGTGGGCACGGCCGGCTCGGTGTCGCCACGCGGCGGCCTGGGCTTGAGCACCCGGCGTGAAAGCAATGGCAGCAGCCAGCTGCAGCGCTTGCTGGTGCTCAATGGCAGCACGGCCCGGGTGCGCCTGAGCGAGCAGTTGCCGGTGCAGTGGCTGGATTACGGCCTGCAACTGGAGACGGGCCAGGCGCTGGGCGCCAAAGTGTTGGCCTTGCCGCGCAGCGCCTCGGTCGAGATGCTGTCGGAATTCAGCGTTACGCCGCAATGGCCGGGCGGGCGTCAGCCGGTGCGTCTGAGCCTGCAGGTGCAGCAGGGGCGCGCGCCCGGTGTTGCGGGTGAGCCGGCCCCGCCCATCAACCCTGCCACCCATGCCCAGGCCGGCCAGAGCACGCAGATCCAGAGCACCGTTTTGCTGCCGCTGGGCGAGTGGCTGACGATTGCCCGCAGCGGCCTCAGGGCCGAGGCGCAGGAGCGCGGCATGCTGAGCAGCCGCGATGCCGAGGGCCGGGCCAGCCGCGAGCTACAGATCAGGCTTGATTTGGCGCCTTGATGGGCGGGCGTTTGACGGCGCAACTGGTATTTGATTGGCCTTTTTGGGTGCTAGGCTCTCGAAACTTCTCGGGAGTTGATTGCATGAATTTCAGCCAAGGACGGTTTCTTTGTTTGGCCAGCGTGGCGCTGGCGGCCCTGGTCTTCGGTGCGCGCCCGGCGCAAGCCGCAGCGGAGCTGCCCAAGGCCACGGCCGCTCCGGCGCCCAATTACCTCTTGTTCGGCGCCCAGCCCCTGCGGGTGGAGCGGACCAACGCCAAGGTGGTCGGCGTGTACACGCCCATGTGGGAGCCGGTGGCCCTGGTGGAGCGCCTGCAGGGCGATAGCGTCACCCATCTGCTCTACGCCTTTTTGCGTCTCTGCGGTCCCGGTGCCCTGGGCCAGGACGCCGCCCGCTGCGCCGGCAAAAAGGACTTTGAGCTGACGAGCGGCCCGGTGGAGCAGCGCTTTGACGCCGCCTTCGGCCGCCTCAAGGCGCGCGCCCCGCACATCAAGGTGCTGGCCTCGGTGGGCGGCTGGGGCGGCTCCGACCCCTTCTTCCACATGGCCGGCGACCCGCTCAAACGCGAGGTTTTTATCGAGTCCAGCTTGCAGTTCCTGCGCGATCACCCCGGCTTTGACGGCCTCGACATCGACTGGGAACACCCCGGCAATAACGGCGCCGCCAACGGCGTGCAACTGGGCAGCGCCGAGGACGGCCGGCATTACGCCCTGCTCTTGCAGGACTTGCGCCAGGGCCTGAGCCGGCTGACGGCCGAGACCGGCCGCCCCTATCAGCTGAGCATCGCCGTCAACACCGGCAGTCCGGTGGTGGAGCGCATTGATTTCAAGGCCGCCGCCCCGGTGCTGGACCATGTCTTCATGATGACTTACGACTTCTACGGTGGCTGGTCGCCGAGCCTGGGCCACCATGCCGCCCTGCGCAGCAGTGCGCCGGAGGCCGACGACAGCCTGGAGCGCTCGGTGCGCAATCTGGAGCGGGCCGGTGTGCCGCGCGCCAAGATGGTGGCCGGCGTGGCCATGTATGGGCGCGGCTTTGCCGGCGTGAGCAAGGCGCAGACCGGAGCGGCCAAGACGGGGCCCTTCCCCGGCGCCGACGGCTCCATCGCCTACCGCAGCATTGCGCGCGACTATCTGGGCCCGCAAGGCCGGGGTCTGCGCGGCTTCCAGGCAAGACTTGACCCCGTCACCCAGGCCTGGCATCTGTACAACCCCAAGCTCAAGCTCTATCTGGGCTATGAAGACCCGCGTGCCGTGATCGCCAAGGGCCGTTTCGTCCAGCAGCTGGGCCTGGGCGGGGTGTTCGCCTGGGAGCTGAGCCAGGACAACGGCGACCTGCTCAATGCCATGAATTTTGGGGTGGGTAATCTGCTGCTGCCCTGACGGCCGCGGCGTGTTGCCAGAAAAAAGGCCGTGAAAGTGCGGGTTTTGGCGGCTGTCGGCCCCCTTCCCGTGACTACAGTTTGCCCAATGAAGTTATTGACACAGCGTCTCACGGGCATTGCGCTGGCCGCCGCCGCCCTGGCCGCGTCTGCGGCGCCCGAGGAGGGCAAGGCTTGGCAATGGGGTGGTGTTTACAAGGCCGACGCCCTGCACATCAGCACGCCCCGCCTGAACACCTGGATCGGCCACCTCAATCTGCATGCCGATGCCGATCTGGACAAGCTATGGGCCTGGACGGACACCCACCTCCACGTTGAAGCCTTGCTCAACCACGGCGGCCGGCCCAACCAGCGCATAGGCAGCAGCCAGGGCGTCAGCAATCTGGAGGTGGCCGAGGCCGCCGCCCGGCTCTACGCCACTTGGGTCGAGCGGGAGTTCAAGGACAGCGGCACCCGCGTGCTGTTTGGCCTTTACGACCTGAACTCCGATTTCTACGCCACCGAGGCCTCGGCCCAGCTCATCCATCCTTCCTTCGGCATCGGGCCCGATGCCTCGCAAAGCGGCCCCAACGGCCCCTCCATCTTTCCCAATCTGGGTCTGGGCCTGCGCATGCGCCAGACCGTGGGCATGCATCATTATGTGCAGGGCGTGATCCTGGACGGGGTGCCGGGCGACCCCATGCATCCTGGCCGCACGACCTTCAAGCTGAGCTCGGAAGAGGGT
Source organism: Roseateles oligotrophus (assembly GCF_014204525.1). Classification (GTDB taxonomy): domain Bacteria; phylum Pseudomonadota; class Gammaproteobacteria; order Burkholderiales; family Burkholderiaceae_C; genus Paucibacter_A; species Paucibacter_A oligotrophus_A. Next base: position 45,421 of record NZ_JACHLP010000003.1, on the reverse strand, counting down.
GCCCTGGCGGTGCTGGAGTTTGGCTACCAGTCGCGTGCTGGCGAAGGCGAGGCGCAGGTCAATGGCCCGGGCAAATGGGCTTTGGGCGCCTGGGCCTACAGCCGTGCCACCGAGTCACGCGTTCCCAATGACGCGCAGCTGCGTCGCAATCAAGGTGTTTACGGCTTGCTGCAAGGCCTGTTGCACGAGGGTGGGGGCAGCCGCAGCCTGGGCTTTGCGCGCGCCGGCCTGGCGCAGCGCAGCATGAACCAGATCGATCTGGCATTTGATCTGGGGGTGCTGGTGGAGCAGCCTTTCGCCAAGGTTGCCAGCCTGGCCGAGGCGGCGCCTGCGTCCTTCACCGCCGGCCTGGCCGTGGTCCGCTATGGCCGGGCTTATCGCGATGCCCAGCAAGCCCTGGGTCAAGCGCAAGCTGACAGTGAAATCGCCCTGGAACTGGGCCTGCGCTGGTTGCTGGGCACCGAGCTGAGCGTCCAGCCCCTGCTGCAACAGATCTGGCGCCCCGGCGGCAGGCCGGGCGAGTCGAGCACCGTGCTGGGGTTGCGCATGGAATGGGCATTAGGCCCGCACTGAGCGGAGGTTTCAGCCGCCTGGCTTGATCGCGTGATCCAGATCGGGCCGCCTCCAGGGGTCCAGATGGGTCATCAGGTCCAGCACGCGGTGACGCTGCAGCACGCGCTGGCGCGCCAGCACCGAGATCTCGTGGCCGGCCTCGACGGTGATCTGGGCGTCCACCTCCAGGTGCGCGTCCACCACAATCATGTCGCCCATCTTGCGGCTGCGCACATCGTGGACGTTACGCACGCCGGGGGTCTCGAGCAGGGTCTGGCGTATGGCCGCGACCTCCTCGTCGTCGGCCGCGCGGTCCATCAAATCATGCAGGGCGCTCCAGCCAAAGCTCCAGCCCATCTTGCCGACCATAAAGCCCACGATCAGCGCGGCAATCGGGTCCAGCAAGGGATAGCCGGCCAGATTGCCGACGATGCCCAGCCCCACCACCAGGCTGGAGGCGGCGTCCGAGCGTGCATGCCAGGCATTGGCCACCAGCATGCTGGACTTGACCCGCTTGGCAACAGTCAGCATGTAGCGGAACAGCGTCTCCTTGGCCACCAGGGCGATGCCGGCCACCCACAGGGCCAGGCCGTGTACGGTCGGGATGGCTTCGGGGTTCTGCAGCTTGGCCGCCGCGCTCCACAACATGCCCACTCCCACGCTCAGCAGCAAAAGGCCCAGGGCCAGGGAGGCGGCCGTCTCGAAGCGGTGGTGGCCGTAGGGGTGGTCCGCATCGGCGTCCTTCTGGCTGTGGTGGTTGGCGAAGAGCACGACGAAGTCCGACACCAGATCCGAGAGCGAATGGATGCCGTCCGCCACCAGGGCCTGCGATTTGGCCAGCACGCCGACGACGATCTGGATGCTGCTCAGGATCACATTGACGACGACGCTGACCCAGGTGCTGCGCGAGGCGGCGGCCACCTTCTCCTGCGGGCTGATGCTGGGGTCGTCCGGCTCCTCGATGACTTTGTGGGTGTGCATGGTGAGGATCGTAAACAGGTTTGGAGCTGATGCAGCGGGCCCGAATTGCAGGCTTCGGGCCAGGCAAGCTCAGAACACCGTAAAATGCGCAGTTCATTCCAACCAATGGGTTGGATATCGTCTGCTTTTATCAGCATCCAATTCCTTGTACCGGAGCCATTCATGGGCAACAAAATCGTCACCGAAGCCGCACGTCGCGCTACCCCCCGTCCCGCCGCTCCCAAAGGCGTGACCTTCACGGCTCCCCGCGGCCAAAAGGTCAGCCTGGAGCGCGGTTCGCACACCCGCAGCAAGAAGAACCCCGGCAAGCGTTGCAGCAACGGCGGCTAAGCCCTTGCCAGTTTGCGGCTCCGGTTCTTTGCGGAATCGGGCGCCCGAGCTGAGAACAACAGGCCCTACCATTCGGCAGGGCCTGTGTTTTTTTGAGCGCGCCAATCCTGTTTTGTGGCCCCGCCTGTTTTGCTGACTCACTGAATCACCGCCATGCTTCGCATCACCGAACTCCGCCTGCCGCTGGACCATGCCGAGGACGCCCTGCGCCCCGCCATCGAGCAACGCCTGGGTCTGGGCGCTGCGGCGCAGCTGCTGGGTTTTACCGTCTTCAAGCGCAGTTATGACGCGCGCAAGAAGTCGGCCATTCAGCTGATCTACACCCTCGATTGCGAGTTGGCGGCGGGCCTGGAGGCGGAGCTTTTGCAGCGCCATGCGGGTGACGCGCATATCAAGCCCTCGCCCGATACGAATTACCAATTTGTTGGCCACGCGCCGGCAGATTTCTACGCTCAGCAGCGCCCGCGGCCGGTGGTGGTCGGCTTCGGCCCCTGCGGCATTTTTGCGGCCCTGATCCTGGCCCAGATGGGCTTGCGCCCCATCGTGCTGGAGCGCGGCAAGCCCGTGCGCGAACGCACCAAGGACACCTGGGGCCTGTGGCGGACCAGCGAGCTGAACCCGGAGTCGAATGTGCAATTCGGCGAGGGCGGGGCCGGCACCTTCTCCGACGGCAAGCTGTGGAGCCAGATCTCCGACCCGCGCCACCTGACCCGCAAGGTCTTGAACGAGTTCGTCAAGGCGGGCGCGCCGGAGGAGATCCTGTACGTCAGCAAGCCCCATATCGGCACCTTCCGCCTTGTTTCGATGGTGATCAAGATGCGCGCCGATATCGAGGCCCTGGGCGGCGAGATCCGTTTCGAGCAAAAGGTTTCGGATGTGCTGATCGAGCAAGGCCATGTGCGCGGTGTGCTGCTGGCCTCGGGCGAGCAGATCGCCGCAGATCACGTCGTGCTGGCCCTGGGCCACAGCGCCCGCGACACCTTCGCGATGCTGCACGAGCGCGGCGTCTTCATGGAGGCCAAGCCTTTTTCCATCGGCTATCGCATCGAGCATCCGCAAAGCATCATCGACGCCGCCCGCTTCGGCCCCAACGCCGGCAACGAGATCCTCGGCGCCGCCGATTACAAGCTGGTGCATCACGCCAAGAACGGCCGTTCGGTCTACAGCTTCTGCATGTGCCCCGGTGGCACCGTGGTGGCGGCCACCTCCGAGCCCGAGCGCGTGGTCACCAATGGCATGAGCCAGTATTCGCGCAACGAGCGCAATGCCAATGCCGGCATCGTGGTCGGCATCAGCCCGCAGGACTATCGCCAGGACGGCAAGACGGAAGGCCCGGTCAGCCCGCTGGACGGCATGGCCTTCCAGCGCATCTGGGAGAGCCGCGCCTACGAGCTGGGCGAGGGCGGCTACAAAGCCCCCGGCGCCCTGGTGGGCGACTTCATCAAGCGCCAGCGCAGCAAGGTTCTGGGCAATGTGGAGCCCAGCTACAAGCCCGGCGTGACGCTGACCGATCTGCAGCAAAAAGGCCGTGGCAGCCTGCCCGGCTACTGTCTGGACGCGATCCGCGAAGCCTTGCCGGCCTTTGAGCGTCAGATCAAGGGCTTCAGCATGGCCGATGCGGTGCTGACCGGTGTCGAGACCCGCACCTCCTCGCCGCTGCGCATCACCCGCGGGCGCGACTACCAAAGTCTCAATGTCAAAGGCCTGTACCCCGCCGGTGAAGGTGCGGGTTATGCCGGCGGCATCATGTCGGCCGGGGTGGATGGCATCGAGGTGGCGGAGGCCTTGGGCCGGGATCTGCTGGGGCCTTAAGGCTGAACGCGGGCGGGTTCCGCCTAAGCCTTGTCTTCCATGGTGACCATGGTCATGCAGCGGTAGTGTCGGCTGCCGCCTTCAATTTTCTCCAGCTGGCGTTCAATCGCCTCGCAGCGGTCTGCTTCTCTGAATTCCTTTAGTACGGTGGCACTGTGCCAGTCGGTGCTGGCGAAGACGATCAGGAAATAGAGCAGGCAGGTGTTCATCGGCGTATCTGTTGGCGCGAGTTCCATACCTTGAGAAGCTCGCATTCATTCAGGGAGCGCGGATCTTATGTGTGTATTTGTGCGCTCAAGATATGCGTTATGCGATACGTACATTTTGTTGCTTATTAGCGCCAGGCAACTCAGGTTGTCATGATTTCGATCAACTCCTTGACGAATTCCAGCGCCTCCTCCGGCGTGCCGAAGTAGTACTCGCCGCCCAGGTCGGCGACATCGCCTTCCGGGCCGATGTGGACGACGGACCAGCCTTCGGCGCCGCCGCCGATGGCGCAGACGCCGAAGCTGCCGGGGGCCAATTCCTTGGCCGAGCCGGCGGTGATGAAGATGTCTTTGCCGAGATGGGAGTGGTAGCGTTTCACCCGCCCATTGTCCGCCATGGCTATAGTCCGCCAGGCAAACAACAAGGAGGCTCTGCTGATGAAGGCAGTTTGGAATGGCGTGGTGCTCGCCGAGAGCGCCGACACCGTGCTGGTGGAAGGCAATCACTATTTCCCGGCGGATTCGCTCAAGCGCGAATACACCACATTCAGCAACCATCGCACGGGCTGCGCCTGGAAGGGCCAGGCGCACTACCTGAGCCTGTTCGTCAATGGCGAGATGAACCCCGACGCGGTCTGGTTCTACCCCGAGCCCACGGAGGCTGCTGCCGAAATCAAGGGCCGTTACGCCTTCTGGAAGGGCGTGCAGATCCTGCCTTGAACGCAGCTCGTCAGCCGGAGCGGCTGTTGACGGCGGCCTCGAACAGCCCGAGCAGGAATTGGCTCGCTTCGGAGTCGAGGAACAAGGCCTTGAGCAGGACGCCGGCAAAGATGAGCAGCACGGCGATCAAGAGCGCCATATGCAAGCCACCTTCGGAATACTCGTGGAGTTTTTGCCTGGACATGATGAGCTCCTTGGTAAAAAGGCGATGGCTCCCTGTCCTCCGACGCTCTAACTGTAGTCTCAAGCGGCGCGCTGCGCCAGCGCCAGGCGCATATCAATAGAGGGTCTTGCCGGCCTCGGTCGCCGGCCACAGCGCCCACAGCCGCAGCGGGTTTTTCATGCGGCCGGCCTGCGCCTCGGCTTCGCGGCCCCAGCCCCAGAAGTAGTCGGCCCGCACGGCGCCGGTGATGGCGCTGCCGGTGTCCTGGGCCATGGTCAGGCGGCGCAGGGGCAGCAGGCTCATGGGGTCCAGGCTGTCCAGCCACAAGGGTGTGCCGTAGGGGATGCTGGCGCGGTCCACCGCCACCGAGCGGCCCGGCGTCAGGGGCACGCCCTGGGCGCCGCGCGGGCCTTTGTTCGGATCGCCCAGGGGCTCCTCGCGGAAGAAGACATAGCGCGGATTGCTCCACAGGACCTCGCTGGCGCGCAGCGGGTTGCGGCGCAGCCAGTCGCGGATCTGCGGCCAGGAGGCCTCGCCGGGGCGCAGCTCGCCGCGTTCGATCAAGGCCTTGCCCACCGATTGATAGGGCTGGTCGTTGTGGCCGGCAAAAGCCATGCGAACCCATTGCTCGGCGCCGTCCGGCCCGCTGATGCGCAGCCGGCCCGAGCCCTGGATCTGCAGCACCAGCAGATCCAGCGGGTCGTCCAGAAAGGCCAGCTCATGCTTGCGCAGGCGCGCCCGCAGCTGCGGCTCGCTCTCGATCTGCTGGCGGGTGAAATAGGGCCGGCGCTGCTGCAGATCGGCCGGCGCCGCATGCACCGGCACCTGGAAGGCGCCTTGCGGCCGCCGCCTGGCCTCCAGCTGGGGTTCGAAATAGCCGGTCAAGAGGCCTTGGCCCTCGCCCTCCAGGCTTTCCACCCGGTAGGGGCGCAGATGCTGCATCAGCCACAAGCTGGCTTCGGCATCGCTCTGTGGTGTTTCCACACGGGCCTGGGCGCAGACCTCGGCCCAGCCGGGCGCGGGCCGCGCACAGCCTTGCAGCAAGGCCGGCCACAGCTCGCTGGCGCGGTCCTCGCCCCAGCCGGGCAACTCGCTCCAATCGGCGGCAACCCAGCGCGAGCGTTCGCGCAGCAGCACCTGGCGGCTGCGTTGCGGCGTGGCCTCGGCCTCGGCGCTGCGGGCCTCGCCGAGGCTGGGGGCGGTTTTACCCGGCGCGGTGCTGCTGGGCGGCGGCGTCGAGCAGGCCGCCAGCAGCCCTAGAATCGCCAGCGCTGCGGCTGGGCGCAGGCTTGCAAACCTTGCAAATCTTGTGGATGGGGCGAAAACGATGGCTGTGATTTTGCTGGAGGCCTTGGCCGCCTTGGCACTGCTGATTTTTATTGTTTGGTGGACCATGTTCTCGGGGCGCAAGGGCGGGGAGCGGCGCGATGAGGGCAGCGATTCATGAGCTCTGCTTGGGCGGCAGGAAGAAGCTGCGGGGCTGCTCGCGCAGGCGCTGCCAGATAGCGCGCGTCACCCGCGCCCGGTCGGCCAGGCGGATACCGCGCGAGCGCAGCGCCACCTTCATCGCCAGGTAAAAGCTGACGCCCAGATTCAGCACGCCGGTGCAGGCGATGCCGGCCACGCACCACCAGAAGGCGCCCATCTTCAGCACCTCGGGGCCGAGGGCGCCGGCCGCCGCGGCCAGCTGGCCGGTGGACAGGGTGACGTGGCGCACATCCAGCGGGATGCCGATAAAGCCCAGCACCGGCGGAACCAGGCCCAGCATCAGGCCCAGCGAGACATTGGCGGCCATGCCGCTGATATTGGCCCGCCACCACTGCGCCCAGCGCTGGGCACGGGCGGCGCCCAGGCGGGCGATCAGGCCGGGGTTCCAGGCGATGGCGGCATCCAGGCGGTGGAAGACAAACCAGTTCTCGACCCAGCCCGCCACCAGGCTGCTGCTGAACAGCAGCACACCGGTGAAGGCGGCGAACAGCAGCGAGGGGCCCAGCAGGGTCAGGCTGTGCAGGACGTAGTGGGCTTGCTGCGGCCCGACCAGGGGCGCGCCAAAGATCAGCTGGCTCAGCACTTGCGCGCCCAGCACCAGCGGTGCCACCACGGCCAGATTGCCCAGGATGCCGGCCATCTGCGAACGCAGCAGATTGGCCACCTCGTCGACAAAGCTCTGCAGGCCTTCCTCGGTCTCGATGTGCTCCAGCTTTTGCGCCATCGCCGGTGCCGTCATGGCCGGTTGCTTGGTCGCGACCGTCCAGTGCAGCAGATGGATGATGACGAAGCTGGCGGCGTAGTTGACGCCGGCCCAGAAGCCGCCCCACAAGGCGCTCAGGCCCAGGGCCATGACCAGGAATTTGACGAAGGTGGTGCCGGCGATGATGGCGCCGCCGCCCGCCGCGTGGTTCAGCATCAGGCGGTAGTCGGCGCGGTCGCGGGTGATGTAGTGCTCACCCGTCTCGGCGCTGCGCTCGGCCACTTTGCGGGCCAGCAGGGAGTAATGGCTGGCAAACAGGGTGCGGATGCTGCGCCGTTCATGGTCCACCCGCACCAGGCTGGCCAACAGGCGCTGCAGCTCGCGCTGGGGCTGCTCGCTGCAGAGGCAGTCCAGCAGGGCTTCAATGCGCTGGATGCGGGCCTGCAGCTGTTCGACGGCGAACATGATGTCCACCGACACGCCATGCTGCTCCAGATGCTCGGGCACGCTGGCGGCGGCGCGGTGGCAGGCCTCCAGCAGGGCGCGCAGGTATTGCAGGCTTTGCTGGGTGGCGGCCGGGTCCTGCTCGTGCAGGGCCTGCACCAGGGCGTCGCAGGCGCTCGCCAATTGCTCGAAGGGCTTGGTGGCCAGCAGCTCTTCGCTCATGCGCCGGCGCAGGCTGCCGTTCAGGCCCGAGGCGCGCACGGCGCTGACCAGGGCCGTCAGGCCGCTGATCATGGGCATGGTCCAGGGTTTGGGCTCCGTGGTGTGCAGCGCCGAGCGGCCCAGGGCCAGCAGATCGCTCAGGCGCTGGATCATGTCCTCGTCCATGGCCAGCAGCCATTGCTCGTCCGCCTCGTCGGGGAAGAGCAGGTCGAAGAGCTCGCCCAGATCATCGGTGTCGGCGCTGCGGGGCAGCAGGTGCTGGCGCAGGCGGTGCAGGCACTCGCTCCACAAGGCCACGCGCGGCGCAAAGCCCACATCGGTGAACAGGCCGACGGCCTCCACATCGCGCCAGATGCTGTTCAGCAGCTCGGCGATGGGCTTGGCATGTTCGGGGTGGCGGTCCAGCACATTGAGCAGGTGCTTGAGCCGCAGCAGGGGCAGTGGGGTCTGGCTGGCTTTTTCTTCGCGCTCGGCCGGGTGGCGCAGCCATTCCAGCAAGCGGGCCAGCCACAGATTGCGAGCGGCGAGCTGGGCGCGTGGGTCGGCGGCATTGAGCAGGGCCGTCAGGTCCCAGGTCTTGGCAGGACGGATCAGCATGGGCGACAGCAGGCTCAATGCAGAGTGCTGCTGTCGGCCAGCATGAACTCGGGCACTTCGGTGTAGAAGACCTCGGCCTCTTCGCTGACGCACAGAAAGCGGCCGCGCATGCTGCCCTGTGGTGTGGCGATCTGCGCCCAGGAGCTGTATTTGAAGGACTGGCCCGGCGCCAGCAGGGGCTGGTGGCCGACGACGGCCAGGCCGTCCACCGTCTGCTCGTGGCCGCGGGCGTCGACGATGGTCCAGTGGCGAGCGATCAGCTGGGCCGCGATATCGCCCGTGTTCTCAATCGTGATGGTGTAGCTATAGGCATGGATGCCTTGCTCGACTTGCGTCTGTTCGGCCAGGACTGCGACCTGGACGCTGCATGTGAATTGAGGATTTGCCATGGCTGCATTCTAGGATCCCGACAAACTTCTGGGTGCTTGCGCGGCTATGCTGGCAGGTCTGCTTATTCCTGCCGCGAGCCGCCCATGAGTTCTGAAACGCTGTATCTGCCTCCCGATGGTTGGCCACGTTGCCGCTGGTGCGCGGCCGCGGCCGGGGACGAGGCTTATCTGCGCTATCACGACACGGAGTGGGGCTTCCCGGTTGGCGATGACAAGCGCCTGTTCGAGAAGCTGTGCCTGGAAGGCTTTCAGTCCGGCCTGTCCTGGCGCACGATTCTGAACAAGCGGGAGGGCTTCCGCGCCGCCTTCGCTGGCTTTGACTTCGAGCAGGTCGCGCGTTTCGGCCCGGCCGATGTGGAGCGCCTGCTGCAGGACGCCGCCATCGTGCGCCACCGCGGCAAGATCGAAGCCGCCATCAATAATGCACAGCGCTGCCTGGAGCTGGTGGCCGAGCAGGGCTCGCTGGCCCGCTATATCTGGCGCTTCGAGCCGCAGCAGCAGGGTGGCCAGGAGCCCGAGCCGCAGTCGCTGACGGAGTCCGAGGCATCAAAGGCCCTGTCCAAGGACTTGAAGAAGCGCGGCTGGAAGTTTGTCGGCCCCACCACCATGTATGCCTTCATCCAGTCCATGGGCCTGATCAACGACCATGCTCATGGTTGCGTGATCCGGGAGCAGACGGCCAAGGCCCGGGCGGCCTTCCAACGACCGCGCTGATGCGTTTGTGACACTGTCATGCGCTGGACACCTGGGCTGGGCACACTGTGACCATCCCTTGGCTTGCCCTGAAGATCGCATGAAAACCCAGCCCTCCCTCAAGAAGAATCAATACCTGGCCCGTGGCGGCCTGGCGCTGTCGGCCCTGGCCGCAAGCCTGGGCCTGGTGGCCTGTGGCGGCGGCGATGTGCTCACGCCCCTGCCCACGCTGGGCGGCGCGGACCCGCTGGTGATCGGCCATCGCGGCCTGCCGGGTCTGTTCCCCGAGGAGACCGGCCCGGCCTACGAGGGCGCGGCCGATGCCGGCGCCGACTCGCTGGAGCTGGACTTGCACCTCAGCAAGGACTGCCAGCTGATCGCCCGCCACAACCCCTGGCTCAGCGACAACACCAATATCGCCGAGGTCGCCAAGAGCAATGCCGAGGTGGCCGCCCGCAAGCGCACGGTGCCCGGCGTCAAGGTGCCGGTCAAATACGATGTGGCCGTCTACGGCGGCCCGGCCTTCTATCTGAGTGACCTGACCGACCCCAAGGATCCCAAGTCGGTGCTGAAGTCCCTGGTGGTCGACGGCGAAGACCACACGGGCGATTGGTCCATCAGCGACTTCACGGCGGCCGAGCTGAAGAAATGGCTGGGCGGCACCAGCTATGACAACGCCAAGGACCGGGTGCAGGCCACGGCCCAGAACGGCAAATACCCGGTCATCACCTTCCAGGAGGTGATCGATATTGCCGCGGCCAAGAGCAAGGCCAGCGGTCGCAAGCTGAGCGTCTACCCCGAGCTGAAGAACCCGGTCTGGAACAACGCTCAGGCCAAGGCCAATGGCTGCGGCACGGGCGAGCGGCCGTTCGAGGACATCTTCCTCAAGGTCATTCGCGACAACAAGCTGGACAGCCGCGATGCCCCCATCTTTGTGCAGAGCTTTGACCCGCCGACGCTCAAATACCTGCGCGCCGCCGGCATGCAGGCGCGCGCTGTGCAGCTGATCGACGGCAATGACGTCAACTACAAGACCGGCGAGATGATTTACCAGCAGCCGGACGAGTGGAACTTCATCTCCGGCCGACCCTATAGCTGGACCGTCGCCGGTGACCCGCGTTACTTCGGCGTTCTGCTGACCCCGGCCGGCCTGGCCGAGATCAAAACCTATGCCGACGGCATCGGCCCCTGGAAGCCGCAGCTGATGCTGCACACCACGCCCGATGGCACGGGCGGGCTGAAGGCCGTCAACAAGGTCACGCCCAGCAGCGTGATCGCCGATGCGCACAAGGCCGGCTTGATCGTGCATGTCTACACCTTCCGCAGCGAGGCCAGCCGCCTGGCCGGCGTCTATCAAGGCGATCCGGTGGCCGAGTACCTGGCCTATTACCGCGCCGGTGTGGACGGTGTGTTCAGCGACTTCGCCGGCACCGCCTTTGACGCACGCCAGCGTTATCTGAAGGAAATGGGGCGCTGAGACTCTGGCCCCGGGGCTGCGTGACAGCCCTGGGTCGGGCAAGGGCTTTGCCGGGGCGCTGACAATCGGCCGACCTTGCACGATTGCCCAGGAGAGAACCCATGTCCGCAGCGCCAGATCACCAGGCTCGTCCCCGCATCAGCGACAGATGGCCGGCCCGCCACCCCGAGCGCCTGCAGCTCTACTCGCTGCCCACGCCCAACGGGGTCAAGGTCTCCATCATGCTGGAGGAGACCGGCCTGGCCTATGAGCCGCATCTGCTCAGCTTTGCCAGCCAGGATCAGCTCACGCCGGAGTTTTTGTCGCTCAATCCGAACAACAAGATCCCCGCCATCGTCGACCCCGATGGCCCCGGCGGCCAGCCCCTGGCCTTGTTCGAGTCCGGCGCCATCCTGATCTATCTGGCCGAGAAGACCGGCCAGCTGCTGCCTCGCGAGGCCGCGGCGCGCTATCAGACGATTCAGTGGCTGATGTTCCAGATGGGCGGCGTGGGCCCCATGTTTGGCCAGCTGGGTTTCTTCCACAAATTCGCCGGCAAGGACTTTGAGGACAAGCGCCCGCGCGATCGTTATGCGGCCGAGTCGCGCCGCCTGCTGGCGGTGCTGAACCAGCACCTGGCCGGCCGCGCCTGGATGATGGGGGCGGACTACAGCATTGCCGATATCGCCATCTTCCCCTGGGTCAACAATCTGATCGACTTCTATGCCGCGGGCGAGTTGGTGGGCTTTGCCGACTTCCCCGAAGTGCAGCGGGTGTTGAGCGCCTTTCTGGCCCGGCCCGCCGTGCAGCGGGGGCTGAAGATCCCCGCTTGAACTGGCGGGCTCGTGGCGGTGGGCGCAGGCCCTAGAATTCGCGCACATATTCCCTGGTCCGCCCATCGCCATGAACAAGACATTCCGCATCGCCCCCAGCATTCTTTCGGCCGACTTTGCCCGCCTGGGCGAGGAGGTGCGCAATGTCCTGGCGGCCGGGGCCGACTGGATCCACTTCGACGTGATGGACAACCATTACGTCCCCAATCTGACCTTCGGGCCCATGGTTTGCGAGGCCTTGCGCAAGCACTCGGTCAAGCCCGACGGCACGCCCGCCCCCATCGATGTGCACCTGATGGTGGAGCCGGTGGACAGCCTGGCCGTGGCCTTCGCCAAGGCCGGTGCCGATCTGGTCAGCTTCCACCCCGATGCCTCCAAGCATGTGGACCGCACCCTGCAACTGATCAAGGCCGAGGGCAAGCAGGCCGGCCTGGTCTTCAACCCGGCCGAATCGCTGGACGTGCTGGAGTGGGTGATCGACAAGGTCGACCTGGTGTTGATCATGAGCGTCAACCCCGGCTTCGGCGGTCAGAGCTTCATCCCCAGCGCCTTGAAGAAGCTGGAAGCGGCCCGCAAGATCATCGAGCGCAGCGGCCGCGACATCCGCCTGGAGATCGATGGCGGCGTCAAGGTCGACAATATCCGCCAGATTGCCGACGCCGGCGCCGACACCTTTGTGGCCGGCTCCGCCATCTTCGGCAAGCCCGACTACAAGGCCGTGATCGACGCCATGCGTCAGGAACTGGTGCGCTGACCGTGGCCACGCCCTCGGTGCTGCTGGTCTGCACAGCCAATCTGTGCCGCTCGCCCATGGCCGAGACGGTGCTGAAGGCCTTGTTGATCGCCATGGGCCCGGCCGCGCCGCTGGACCCGAACCGGGTCGAGTCGGCCGGCACCCGTGCCGCGCCGCGCCCGCAGACCGTGGACGCCCGTGCCGCCGCCGCGCTGCAAAGAAGCGGGCTCAAGGCGGATCGCAAGTTCCGCTCCCGCCGCGTCGTGCCCGAGGACTTCGAACGCTTCGACCTGGTGCTGGCCATGGACCTGGAAAATCTGGACGATCTGCGCCGCCTGTGCCCCCAGCATCTGCAGTCGCGCGTCAAGCTGCTGCTGGACTACGCGCCTGGCCTGGCCGGGCATGAGATTCCTGACCCGTATTTCAGCCCCGTGGTCGCGTTCGACCGGGTGCTGGGCCTGTTGGGCCAAGGCCTGCAAGGCCTGATCGACAGTCAGACCCGGGCGGCAGAGGCGCAAAGCGCGGCCTGAGCGTAGCTTGCCGCCTGTCACGGGCGACCAAGTCCTGGCGCGCGCCTACTTGGGCCGGGCCTGAGCCAGCCCTTGACCTTGTTGCAGGGCCAGCGCCAGGGCCGCGCCCACGCGGGCATTGTTTTTCACCAGGGCGATATTGCTGGCCAGGCTGCGGCCCCCAGTCAAGGCCTTGATGCGGGCCAGCAAGAAGGGCGTGACGGCCTTGCCCTGAATGCCCTGGGCGGCCGCTTCCTGCAGGGCTTGTTGGGTGATGGCCTCGATCTCGGCGCCGGGCATGGCCTCGGCGGCGGGCACGGGGTTGCTGATCACCACGCCGCCGCTCAGGCCCAAGCCCCATTTGGTCCGCAGAAAGCGGGCTTGCTCGGCGGGGCTGTCGATCTGGAAGTCGGCGCGGTGGCCGCTGTCCGGGGTGTAGAAGGCCGCGAAATTGGCCTGGCCCACGCTGAGCACCGGCACGCCATGGGTCTCCAGGTATTCCAGGGTCAGGGCGATGTCCAGAATCGATTTGGCCCCGGCGCAGACCACGGCCACCGAGGTCCGGGCCAGCTCCTGCAGATCGGCGGAGATGTCAAACGAGGTCTCGGCGCCGCGATGCACGCCGCCGATGCCGCCGGTGACGAAGACTTGGATGCCGGCCAGCTCGGCGCAAATCATGGTGGCCGCCACGGTGGTGGCGCCGATCTTGTTTTGGCTCAGTGCGAAGGGCAGGTCGCGGCGGCTCAGCTTCATGGCCTCGGGCGACTGGCCCAGCAATTCCAGCTCCGCCTCCGACAGGCCGATGCGGATCTTGCCGCCCAGCACCGCGATGGTGGCGGGCACCGCGCCGGCGGCGCGGATGATGGCCTCGACCGCGCGCGCCGTCTGCACATTCTGCGGGTAAGGCATGCCGTGCGAAATGATGGTGGACTCCAGCGCCACCAGGGGCAGGCCGGCGGCGCGTGCGGCGGCCACCTCGTCGGAGCAGGCGAGGAAGCGTTCAAAGGATGCGTTGGGTTTCATGTTTAGCGTTCCAGCAAGGCAGGGCTGAGTTCGGGCGATACGCTGTGCTCGCTTTGCAGTGTCAGTGCCGCCAGGCGCAGGCCCAGGCGGCAGGCGCTGCGCAGATCGGCGGGGTCCTGGTGCAGGCCGGCGCAGACACCGGCGGCAAAGGCATCGCCCGCCCCGGTCACATCGCGCACTTCACGCAACTTGAGCTTGGGCGGCTTGAGCACCTGCCAGTCGCCGCCCAGCAGATCCTCGCAAAAGCGCAGGGGCTCGCCGCCATCCGTCAGCAAGAGGCGCTGCAGCCCGCGTTGGCCGAGCTGCTTGCGTGCGCGGTTCAGGGCCGCTTCGGAGTTGAGGCTGATGCCGGTGGCGGCGGCCAATTCATCGCGGTTGAGCAGCAGCAAGTCCAGGCCCTGCAAGTCCTCGGGCAGGCGTTCCATCTTGGGGCCGGAGACGGCCACGGCCAGCAAGGTCGTGCCGCTTTCCCGGCTCTCGGCCAGCAGGGCCGCCACCGAGTCGCGGGGCAGGTTCAGGTCCAGCATCAGCAGGCCGGCCTGGGCGCGCTGGGCCGCGCACTGGCGCAGAAAGTCCGGGTCCATGCGCTCGCACAAATCCATCTGCGCCAGGCCCAGCAGCAGCTCGCCATCGGGATTGAGCACGGCGGTGTAGCTGCCGGTGGGGACGTCCGCCGCGCTCAGGCTGCCGCGGGTGTCCACCCCCAGCTGTCTTGCATGGGCCAGCAAGGCCTGGCCGGCGGCGTCCTGGCCTACGGCCGTCAGCAGATGCACGGGCAGGCCCAGGCGGGCCAGGTTCTCGGCCACATTGCGGGCCACGCCGCCCAAGCTCTCGCTCTGGCTGGCCGGATTGGAGTTGCCCAGGTACAGGGGCTTGATGCCACGTAGCTTGCGATCGATATTGCTGCCGCCTATGCAGACGATGGGCTGCTCCTTGGGCAGCACATAGGCCCGGCCCAGCAGGCGGCGCTCTCGCGTCAGGGCCGCGATATGGCCGGCCACGGCCGAGCGCGACAAGCCCAGGGCATCGGCCAGCTCCTGCTGGCCGATGAAGGGGTTGGCGCGCACCAGGCCCAGCAGGCGTTCTTTCTTTGAATCCATGGCCGGACTGTAAAACAATTGTCCTTCTGAAGGGACAATTGTTTATTGCAGCATCAGCCGAAAGAAACCCCAGGGGCTTTTGCTGATCGCCACCGACACCATCCAGCCCACGGTGGCCAGGGCCGCGGCGAAGGCCAGGGTTCTTTGCCAAGCAGGCCGTCGGGCTTGCAAGGCCAGCACGCCCAGGCCGATATAGAGCAACAAGCCTAAAAGCTTGGCCAGCAGCCAGGGGCTGCTCAGCGGATTGAGCTGCAGCATCCACAAAAGCGCCAGGGCCGAGAGCAGCAGCAGGGAATCGACCAGATGCGGCAGGCGTTTGGCCAGGGGACGGCCCACCCAGGCCGCGCCATTCAGGCTGCCAAGGCCGCGGGCCGCAAAGCCGGCGATGGAAAGAGTCACCAGGCTCTGGTGCAGGGTTTTGAGAAGGAGGTAGTCCATGTGATTGAGGAGGGCGTTGCGGCCGGGTTTGCCAGCGCGCGCCGCCGTTTTTTGGGGCGCCTTTAAAGGTGTATGAAATATACGTCTTTTGAATTTCCATCCCTGACCAAGCGCAAACAGGGGACAGCTTGCCCGCCAAGTGGCCGAGAGCGCGGGCTATATTCACGCTGCCTTTGCAGGCTTCAATCACAAAACTCAGGGAGAAAACCATGACGACATATTTTTCAGGCATCGCAGGCAAGCCATCCAGCGCGCTGCTGCGCCGGACCGCGGCGAGTCTTTTCCTGGCGGGGGGGCTGATGGCCACCACTGCGGTTTCGGCGGCCACGCCGGTGCAGCTGTGGAACTGGAGCTATAGCGGCAGCGGCATTGCGGCCGCCGGCACGCTAACTACCAGCTTGAGCGTCAACAGCGCGGGCTTTTACGAGATCCTGTCCATCAGCGGCCAGCGCAATGGCGACCTCATCATCGGCCTGCAGCCCGCCGGCACGGCCATTCCCGGCAACGAGCCTTTTGTGGTGGACAACTGGATCAAGGCCGATGGCCAGCTGACGGGCGAGGGCTTCGGCTACCAAACCCAATCGGGCAGCTATGCCAATGTGTTTTTTGCGGAATGGCTGTCGCCGGCGGCCAATGTGGAGTTCATGACCATCCCGGCCCAGGGCTATAGCCACGAGGCGCAGGTCAGCTTCCAGCTGCAGCCGGTGCCCGAGCCCGCCGCATGGGCGCTGCTGTCGCTGGGCGGCCTGGCCTTGCTGGCCTTACGCCGCCGCCCAGGCCGGGATTAAGGCAGGCCCGCGCAAGGGCATTCGGGGTGCCGGCGCGGCCGGCCATCCCCAGCGGCTAGGATCCGTGCCATTCCCAAGCACGACGCCAAGCCCATGAACTCTGCCCTTGCGACGCCCTCATCTTTTGCCCGCCCCCGGGCCACCATCTTCGATCTCGACGGCACCCTGGTCGACACCTTGGGTGATTTCGTCGTGGTGCTCAACCGGGTATTGGCCGAACTGGGCCTGCCGGCGGTGGCGCGCGATTTTGTGGCGCTGACAATCGGGCAGGGCAGCGAGCACCTGATTCGCAGCACCCTGGCCCATGTGGGTGCCGAGCGCGGCCTGTACGAGCCGGCCTGGGCCGCCTACCAAGCCCATTACCGCGAATTGAACGGCCAGTTCTCGGCCGTCTTCCCCGGCGTCGTCGAGGGCCTGGAGCGGGTGCGCGCGCTCGGCCTGCCCATGGCCTGCGTGACCAATAAGCCGGCGGCCTTCGCCAAGGACTTGCTGGCCAGCAAGGGTTTGCTGGACTATTTTGACCAGGTCTTCGGCGGCGACAGCTTCGAGCGCAAAAAGCCCGACCCCATGCCCCTGCTTAAGACCTGCGAGGCCCTGGGCTCAAGGCCCGAGCAGACCTGGATGATTGGCGACTCCAGCAACGATGCCAAGGCCGCCCGTGCGGCCGGCTGCCCGGTGGTCTTGATGAGCTATGGCTATAACCACGGCGAGCCGATACAGGCCGTGCCGGCCCTGCAGCATCTGGATCGCCTGGATCAGCTGCGCCTGGGCTGAATCCAGATGGGCGCGCCGTCAACGCTGGCGGCCGCGCGGCACGCCGAGCAAGGCGTCCTTCAGGAATTCATCCGCGGGGGCCTTGCCCAGCCAGACGCGCAGAAAGGCGGCGTAGAACTCCGGCTCCTTGATGGGCGCGCCCATCACCTTGCCGTTGAGCTGGATCACCGAGCCGGTGCCGGGGATGTAGTCCACCGAGAAATGTTCGCCCGCCGCCAGGCTCTTGCGACTGGAGAAGATCTCGCCCACCCGCAGCACGCCGTTGATGGCCTTGGTGAATTCATCCCGGGTGGCGTTCTGTTCGATGCCCTTGGTGAAGAGCTTGCCCAGTTCGGTGCCATCAACCTCGCGCAACATGGTGATGTGCATGCGCTTGACGGTATTGCTGCCCAGCACCGTCTCGACATTGCTGCTCTTGCTGCCCAGATAGAGCGCCGCCGTGTAGACCTTGAACACGGCCTTGTAGCGTATGCCCGCGCCGTTGAGATGGGCCGGCTGCTTGCCGATCTCGACCTCGGTTTCGTATTTGACGCCGGCCACCTCCACCGTTTCGGCACAGGCCATGGCGGCCGCCAGTGTCAGGGCCGCCGCCACAAAGAATGCACGCATTCCTAGTCTCCAATTTTGACGGCCTTCTGCCGAGGCCGATGCAAGATCCCTGAGGCCGTGAGTATCGGTCAAACCCCGCGTCTCGACGGGACAAGCCCTTACGCCGCCCCGGCAAGGCGCTGCGCCGAGCTGCAAGGGCGCTGCTACACTCCGCCCCATGTTCATCACGCGCAAGCACATCAAAGGGTCGCATGACCGGGGAGCCTGGCCCTGGCGTCGTCCGCTGCACGACTTCAAACGCTGAAGCCGCTTGATGCTGTACGCATGCACGGGTGCCCTGGCCGCGAGGGCCTGAACACCCGGCGCCAAAAACGCCCTCCTGCGCGTGAAAATCCGTCAGCCAAGCGCCCTGAATGAATCCAGCGGCGCCCCTGTAGCCATCTCTGCCCGGGGCCGCCGCAAATCCAAGAACTGGGTTTCGTGATGACCGAACTTGAATTCAAAAGCCTGGCCGCCCAAGGCTATAACCGCATTCCGCTGATCAGCGAGGCCTTCGCCGATCTGGAAACGCCGCTCTCCCTCTACCTCAAGCTCTGTGCCGGCGGTGCCGGTGGCGGCAGGAACAGCTTCTTGCTGGAGTCGGTGGTGGGCGGCGAGCGCTTCGGCCGCTACTCCTTCATCGGCCTGCCGGCCCGCACCGTGCTTAAAAGCGTGGGCCGGCTCACCGAGGTCTTGCGCGACGGCGAATTGCAGGAGCGCCACGAGGGCGACCCGCTGGCCTTTATCGAGGCCTATCAAAAGCGCTTCAAGGTGGCGCTGCGCCCCGGCCTGCCGCGCTTTTGCGGCGGCCTGGCCGGCTACTTCGGCTACGACGCCGTGCGCTATATCGAGCCCAAGCTGGCCAAGACGGACAAGGCCGGTGGCATTGATACCCCCGATGTGATGCTTCTGCAATGCGAGGAGCTGGCGGTGATCGACAACCTCTCGGGCCGGCTCTACCTCATCGTCTACGCCGACCCGGCCCAGCCCGAGGCCTATTTCCGCGCCCAGAAGCGCCTGACGGCCTTGCGCGACCAGCTCAGCTACAGCGTCAGCGCCCCCCAGGTCAAGCGCGGCCAGGCCCATCCGGTGGAGCGCGAATTCGCCAAGGCCGACTACCTCGCCGCCGTGCTCAAGGCCAAGGAATACATCGCCGCCGGCGACATGATGCAGGTGCAGATCGGCCAGCGCCTGCGCAAGCGCTATACCGAGTCGCCGCTGAGCCTGTACCGCGCCCTGCGTTCGCTCAACCCCAGCCCATACATGTACTTCTATGACATGGGGGACTTCCAGATCGTCGGTGCCTCGCCCGAGATCCTGGTGCGCCAGGAGCCCACGCCCGAGGGACAAAAGGTCACGATTCGCCCGCTGGCCGGCACCCGCCCGCGCGGTGGCACGCTTGAGAAAGACCAGGCCCTGGAAGCCGAGCTGCGCGCCGACCCCAAGGAGCTGGCCGAGCATCTGATGCTGATCGACCTGGCCCGCAACGACATCGGCCGCATCGCCAAGACCGGTTCGGTCAAGGTCAGCGACGCCTTTGCGGTGGAGCGTTACTCCCACGTCATGCACATCGTCAGCAATGTCGAGGGGGGCTTGCGCGAGGGCTTGTCGAATATGGATGTGTTCCGCGCCACCTTCCCGGCCGGCACCTTGAGCGGCGCGCCCAAGATCCGCGCGATGGAAATCATCGATGAGCTGGAACCCGTCAAGCGCGGGCTTTACGGTGGTGCCTGCGGCTACATCAGCTTTGCCGGCGATATGGACCTGGCCATCGCCATCCGCACCGGCATCGTCAAGGACCAGGTGCTCTATGTGCAGGCCGCGGCCGGCGTGGTGGCCGACTCGGTGCCCGAGCTGGAATGGGCCGAGACCGAACACAAGGCTCGCGCTTTGATACGCGCGGCTGAACTCGTTGAGGAGGGGTTTTGATGGGCTCCAATCAATGCAACCACAGAGGCACAGAGGCACAGAGTTTTGATGTGTCCGAGCTCACGATAGGTGCGGCCATTGAGGTTCACCGAGAGTTAGGTCCAGGGCTTCTTGAAGCTGCATATGAAGCTGCCTTGTGCGCCGAGTTTGCATTGCGAGGCATCCAGTTTCGGCGTCAGATTGAAATGCCCATCGTCTACAAGGGCGTCCCCCTGGCTCAAAGCTATCGGGTGGATTTGATCGTTGAGGAAAGTTTGGTGCTGGAGTTGAAGGCAGTTGAACGATTGGAGGCGGTTCATACCGCGCAGCTATTGACCTATCTGAAGCTGCTGAATTTGCCTACAGGTTTGTTGATCAATTTCAATTGCGCGCAATTGCGTCAAGGGCTGAAGAGGGTGGCGCTATGAACTCAAAGCCTCTGTGTCTCAGTGCCTCTGTGGTTGCATTTTGTTTTGGAGCCGAATCATGCGCCTGCTGATGATAGACAACTACGACAGCTTCACCTTCAATCTGGTGCAGTACTTCGGTGAGCTGGGCGCCGAGGTCCAGGTCGCCCGTAACGACGAGATCACACTGGCCGAGATTGCCGCGCTCAAGCCCGACCATCTGGTGCTCTCGCCCGGCCCCTGCTCGCCCGCCGAGGCCGGCATCTGCATCGCCGCCATCCAGGAATTCATGGGCAAGCTGCCCATCCTGGGCGTTTGCCTGGGCCATCAAAGCATGGGTGCGGCCTTGGGCGGCAAGATCGTGCGGGCCAAGACCCAGATGCATGGCAAGGCCAGCATGCTGAGCACCGATCAGAAAGGCGTGTTCAAGAACCTGCCGCGTGAGTTCAGCGTCATCCGCTACCACTCCCTGGTGATCGAAGAAGCCTCCTGCCCCAAGGAATTCGACATCACGGCGCGCAGCGAGGACGGCGAGATCATGGGCGTGCGCCACCGCGCCCTGGCCGGCACGGCCACGCCCATGGAGGGCGTGCAGTTCCACCCCGAGTCCATACTGTCCGAGCATGGCCATGCCATGTTGAAGAACTTCCTCAACCTGGCTTTGTGAGCTCATGAAGATCATCGACCTGCGCAGCGATACCGTTACCCGACCCACGGCCGCTATGCGCGAGGCGATTGCCCGCGCCGAGGTGGGCGACGATGTGTTCGGTGACGACCCCAGCGTGCTGGCCCTGCAGCAGCGCGTCGCCGCCCTGACCGGCATGGAGGCCGCGCTCTTCATGCCCAGCGGCACGCAGAGCAATCTGTGCGGCATGCTGGCGCATTGCCAGCGCGGCGATGAATACATCGTCGGCCAGCTCGCCCACACCTACCGCTACGAGGGCGGCGGCGCGGCCGTGCTGGGCAGCATCCAGCCACAGCCGCTGCTGCAGGACGCGCGGGGCCAGATGGCCCTGGCCGATATCGCCGCCGCCATCAAGCCGGACGACCCGCATTTCGCCCGCAGCCGCCTGCTCTGCCTGGAGAACACCTGGAACGGCCAGGTCATGCCGCACAGCTATCTGGCCGAGGCCACGGCCCTGGCCCGCCAGCACGGCCTGGCCTGCCATCTGGACGGTGCGCGCGTCTTCAATGCCGCGGCGGCCGATGCCGGGCCGGGCGGCGATGTGTTTGCCGCGCTCGCCCGCATCACGAGTTATTTCGACAGCGTCTCGGTCTGCTTCAGCAAGGGCCTGGGCGCGCCGGTGGGCTCGGTGCTGTGCGGCTCCGAGGAGCTGATCGCCCGCGCCAAACGCCTGCGCAAGATGGTGGGCGGTGGCATGCGCCAGGTGGGCTTGCTGGCCGCCGCGGCCGAGCATGCGCTGGACCACCATGTTCAGCGCCTGCACGAGGACCATGCCTTGGCGGCCCAGCTGGCCGAGGGCTTGAGCGCCATCCCCGGCTTGAGCCTGCGTTCGGCCGCCACCAATATCGTCTTCGTCGATGTGGCGGATGGGCTCGGCGCCGATCTGCTGGCGCATCTGAAATCGCGCGGCATCTGGGCCACCGGCCTGATAGGCCTGCGCTTTGTCACGCATCTGGATGTGGACTGCGAGGGCATAGAACGCACCCTGGCCGCCGTGCGCGAGTTCTTTGCCGATCCGGCCAAGCCGGCCGCGGCCAAGGCGGCGACCGGCCCTTACTGATTTACTGATCGATTCCTTCAACGCTGCAATCCTGGAGTGACAAGACCATGTCCATCACCAATGCCGAAGCGCTGACCCGCGTCATCGAACACCGCGAGATCTTCCACGACGAGATGCTGGCCCTGATGCGCCGCATCATGGCCGGCGAGATGCCGCCGGTGATGGCCGCCGCCCTGCTGGTCGGCCTGCGCGTCAAGAAGGAGACCATTGGCGAGATTGCCGCCGCCGCGCAAGTGATGCGCGAGCTGTCCAACAAGGTGCCGCTGCAGCCGGGCAAGCATCTGGTCGATGTGGTGGGCACGGGCGGCGACGGTTCGCACACCTTCAATATCTCCACCTGCTCCATGTTTGTGGCCGCCGCGGCCGGAGCGCAGGTGGCCAAGCATGGCAATCGCAGCGTCTCCAGCAAGACCGGCAGCGCCGATGTGCTGGAGGCCCTGGGCGCCAACATCATGCTGCAGCCCGAGCAGGTGGCGCAGAGCGTGCAGGAGACCGGCATCGGCTTCATGTTCGCGCCCAACCACCACCCGGCCATGAAGAACATCGCCCCGGTGCGTAAAGAGTTAGGTGTGCGCACCATCTTCAACATCCTGGGCCCGCTGACCAACCCGGCCGGTGCGCCGAACATTCTGATGGGCGTGTTCCACCCCGATCTGGTGGGCATCCAGGTGCGCGTCATGCAGCGCCTGGGCGCCGAGCATGCGCTGGTGGTCTACGGCAAGGACGGCATGGACGAGATCTCGCTGGGCGCCTCCACCCTGGTGGGTGAGCTGAAGGACGGCGCGGTGCGCGAGTACGAAATCCACCCCGAGGACTTCGGCCTGGCCATGGTCTCCAACCGCACGCTGCGGGTCGACAACCCCGAGCAATCGCGCCAGATGCTGCTGGGCGCGCTGGACAACCAGGCCGGCGCCGCCCGCGACATCGTCATCCTCAACGCCGGTGCCACGCTCTACGCCGCCAATGTGGCCAGCTCGATAGCCGATGGCATTGAGCGCGCCCGCGCGGCGATTGCCAGCGGCGCGGCGCGTGCCAAGCTGGATCAGTTTGTTTCCGCTACTCAGCGCCTGGGTGGGGCCTAAACGAACTGGCGGCAAGTCCACTTGATTTAACCAAGTAGGTTATTATTCCCGGCATGGAAAAACGCTCACCGCACTGCAAGCTGAGCGTAGTCAAGGCTTTGGTCGAGGCGGGCCGGGTTCGCACTACCCATGGGGCGCGACTGGGGGCCGCAGAACTGGGTTTTGACTTCCCTGGCTTGCTGGCGGTGGTGATGGCGCTTTCGTCCCAGGATTTTTACAAAAGCATGACCACCCATGCCGACCATACGATCTGGCAAGACGTCTACCGCCCGCGCACTCAGTTGGGTGATGTGTATCTGAAATTGACGGTCGTGGACGATGTGTTGATCGTGTCCTTCAAGGAGCTATGAGCATGAAATGCCCTGTTTGTGGCGCGGCCGAACTGATCCCTGACACCCGCGACCAGCCCTATACCTACAAGGGCGAACACCTGTCGATTGCGGCCGTCAGGGGGGATTTCTGCCCGGCTTGTGGTGAGTCGATTCTGGATGCCGCCGAGTCGGAGCGCGTCATGCAGGCCATGCGCAGCTTTGCAAAGCAGGTGAATGCGGCCAGCGTGGCCCCCGACTTCATCGTCAAGGTGCGCAAGAAGCTGGCGCTGGACCAGCGCGAGGCCGCTGAAATTTTTGGTGGTGGTGTCAATGCCTTCTCGCGTTATGAAACCGGCAAGACCAAACCGCCGCTGGCCCTGGTGAAGCTGCTCCAATTGCTGGACAGGCACCCGGACCTGTTGAACGAGCTGAGGACGGCCTGATATGCCAGGCCGTTTGGCAGCGCCAAACCAAGTGAAACGATCTATGTCCGACATCCTGAACCGCATCGTCGCCGTCAAGCACGAGGAATTGAAGCTGGCTCGCCAGGCCCGCTCGCTGGCCAGCCAGCGCGAAGAGGCCGAGGCGCGCCGCGACACGCGCGGCTTCGAGGCCGCGCTGCGCGCCAAGATCGCGGCGGGCCAGAGCGCCGTCATCGCCGAGATCAAGAAGGCCAGCCCCAGCAAGGGCGTGCTGCGCGCCGACTTCCGCCCCGCCCAGATCGCGCAGAGCTATGCCCAGCACGGCGCGGCCTGTTTGAGCGTGCTGACCGATGCGCAGTTCTTCCAGGGCTCGCAAGCCTTTCTGGAGCAGGCTCGCGCCGCCTGCGCCCTGCCGGTGCTGCGCAAGGACTTCATGGTCGATGAATACCAGGTCTATGAAGCGCGCGCCATGGGGGCGGACTGCATTCTGCTGATCGCGGCCTGCCTGGACGACGCGCAGATGGCCGACCTGGAGGCCCTGGCCCTGAGCCTGCAGATGGATGTGCTGGTGGAGGTGCATGACGGGGCCGAGCTGGACCGCGCCCTGCGGCTGAAGACCCCGCTGCTAGGCATCAACAATCGCAATCTGCGCAGCTTCGAGGTCACGCTGGACACGACCTTGGGCCTGCTGGAGCGCGTGCCGCAAGACAAATTGCTGGTGACCGAGAGCGGCATCCTGGCCCACACCGATGTGCAGAAGATGCGCGCGGCGAATGTGCATGCCTTCCTGGTCGGCGAGGCCTTTATGCGCGCGCCCGAGCCGGGCGAGGCCCTGGCGGCGCTGTTCGCCTGATCGTCTGATGGACTGGGGCGCACCGCTGGACACAGGCTGGCAGCCGCTGCTGCAAGCCTGGGCGCAAAGCCCGGCGGGTCTTGGGCTCAGCGCTTACCTGGACGCACGCCACCAGGCCGGCGCCGCGATCTATCCGCCCGACCCTCTGGCCGCCCTGCGGCTGACCCCGCTCTCGGCCTGCCGCGTCGTGATCCTGGGGCAGGATCCGTACCACGGTGCGGGCCAGGCCGAGGGCCTGGCCTTCTCGGTGGCACCCGGCTGCAAATTCCCGCCCAGCTTGCGCAATCTCTTCAAGGAGCTGCAGCGCGATCTGGGCCAGCAGCCGCCGATGGAGGGCTCGCTCAAGCCCTGGGCCGCGCGCGGCGTGCTGCTGCTCAACACCGTGCTGACGGTGGAGGACGGTGCGCCCGCCAGCCATGCGGGCAAGGGCTGGGAGGCCTTCACCGACCGCCTGATCCAGGCCGTGGCCCAGGACGCCGCGCCCAAGGTCTTCATGCTCTGGGGCGCTCATGCGCAAGCCAAAGCGCTTTTGATTGAGGCAGCAGGGCAGGGCGCGCATCTGATTCTGCAAGCCAACCATCCTTCGCCGCTGTCGGCCCTGCGGCCGCCCCAGCCCTTTATCGGCTGCGGGCATTTCTCGCAGGCGCAGGCCTGGTTGGGAGCGCGGGGCGTGGAGCTCGACTGGGGCTTGAGCGCGGCCTGCGGCAACACTCTTTTTTAGACCCGGAAGCCATGACTGCCCAAGTTCTTGCCCTGCATCGCAGCCAGACGCATAGCTTTTCCAAATCGGCCATGCCGCAGCTGAACTTGTTGGCCGGCTTGGGCGTGGAGGGTGATGTGCATTGCGGCGAGACGGTCAAGCACCGTTCGCGTGTGGCGCAAGATCCGACCCAGCCCAATCTGCGCCAGGTTCACCTCATACAGGCCGAGCTGTTTGAGCAACTGAGCAGGCAGGGCCTCCAAGTCTCGCCAGGCCAGATGGGCGAGAACCTCACGACCCAGGGCCTGGACCTGCTGGCCTTGCCCGTGGACACGGTCTTGAGCATTGGCGACTCTGCGCGTTTGCGGGTCACCGGCCTGCGCAACCCCTGCGGGCAGATCGAGCAATTCCAGGCCGGCCTATTGGCCGCCGTGCTGGAGCGTGCGGCCGATGGGCGCCTGATTCGCAAGGCGGGCATCATGGCCGTGGTGCTCAACTCCGGTCTTGTGCGTCCCGGGGATGCTATCCGGGTGCTGCTGCCCCCCTTGCCTCACCGTGCACTGGAGCGAGTCTGATTGCAGACTTTTTGCGGCAAAGCAAATGGGCTTCGATCTGCGCACTCGCTACCCTGCCGCGACCGAAGCCCGCCCTAGAATTTCCCACCATGGTCTTCAAGCGAAGTCATCAATTGTTGAGTGCCTGGATCGCATGTTTCGCCATGCTGTGGGCCGCGCTTGCACCTTCGATTTCCCACGCGCTGCAAAGCGGCTTGAACCAGGGGCCGGGCTCGGGCTGGACGGAGGTGTGTACCGTCACCGGCGCCAAGCTCGTGCTGTTGGCGCCGGATGGCGCAGCAAGCTCCTCGGGCTCTCCTGCCGAGATTCAAACCCTCAAGCATTGCCCCTGCTGCTCGCTGCACAGCCATGAGCTGGGCCTGCCACCCGCCCCGCCCGATCAAGCCCTGCTTCTGCTGCCCCAGCTGGGCCAGGCCCTGCCGGCCCTGTTCCTGCATGCGCCGCGCACTTTGCACGTTTGGGCCAGTGCCCAGCCGCGCGCGCCGCCGCGCTGAATAGCGCGCGATCCTCGACGCCCAGCCCATAGCGGCGGCGCCCCTCCTCGATTCCATGCCCGGCCCCGGCCGCAGGCCTGCCAAGGCCTGCGCGCCGCGCCGCTGCATCCCCATTTCCTGTCTTATGAAATATCAGTTTTCTCCCCTGGCTCAGGCTCTGAGCCTGGCCCTGTTCGCCTGCGCCTGCCCAGTTCAAGCCCAGGAAAAAGAAGCGCTGCAAAAGCTGCCGCCCGTGCTGGTCACCGGCAGCGCCATCGCCGCCACCGGCTTGAATGAAAACGCGGGCAGCAGCTCCCGCCTGGGTTTGAGCCTGCGCGAGACGCCGGCCAGCGTCAGCGTGCTCGACCGCGAAGAGATCGAGTTGCGCGGCGCCAGCAATACCCAGGAGATACTCAAGAGCGTGCCCGGCCTGATCTTTGCCGACCCACCGGGTTCGGCCGGCACGGTGTTCTACCGCGGCTTTGGCTCGGGCTCGCTGTCCCAGCTTTACAACGGCATCAGCGTGCAGTACGACGCCATCGCCGCCCGGCCGGTGGACAGCTGGATCGTCGAGCGGGTGGAGGCCATAGGCGGGCCCTCCAGCTTTTTGAATGGCTCGGGCGCCGTCGGCGGCACGCTCAATGTGATCACCAAGATCGCCGACCGCAGCGGCGATCAGGGTCGGCTCCGCTTCGGCCTTGGCGATAGCGGCCGCGGCCAGGCGGCCCTGAGCCTGCAGCGCGGTGTGGCCGAGCAGGTCTTGCGCCTGGAGCTCAATCGCAGCGAAGGCGCGCTGTGGACGCAGGGGCGTGATCGCCAGGCTTGGCAGCTCGCGGCCTCCTGGTTGCTGCCCCTGGCTCAGAATGTGAGCCACACCCTGGCCGTGGAGCGCCAGCACGAGAAAGTCAGCCAGCCCTACTGGGGCACGCCGATGCTGCAGCCCTTGGGCGGCGGCGCGGTGGCCGGCCAACTGCGCTTTGATCCCGCCACCCTGGGCATCAATTACAACGTCGAAGATGGGCGTTACCAGCAGGATGTGACCTGGTTGCGTTCCCTGCTGGACTGGCGCCTGAACGAGCACAGCCAGCTGCGCCACACCCTGTATCACTACGACGCCTTGCGCGATTTCGAGAACGTCGAGACCTATACCTTCAAGAACGGCAACAGCCAGGTGGCCCGCTCCAACGCCTTGCTGCAGCGCCATGACCAGCAGGTCTGGGGCAGCCGCTGGGAGCTGAGCCACAGTGGCCAACTGGCCGGCCGGGCTTCCGACTCGGCGCTGGGCCTGGACTGGAGCTATAACCGCCAGACCCGCTTCCCCAACTCGGTCGCGGTGATCAAAAAGCCTTTTGATCTGGTCGACCCCTACGCGCCCGCAGCGGCCCAGTTCTACCCGGCCTCGGGTCTGCTGCCGGGCTATACGCCGGGCGCCAGCAACCAGTTGCACAGCCTGGCCTTGTTCGCCGAGAACCGCACGGTGCTGGGCGCTGGCTTCGCCCTGGTGAGCGCCCTGCGCTTCGACCGCATCAGCCTGCTGGCGCGCAATCTGCGCACAGCCACGGCCAGCAGCCCGGCGCTGTTCGCCACCACCTTCAAGCCCCTCACCGGCCGCCTGGGCTTGGTGAAGGATTTGAGCGCCGACTGGCAGATCTATGCCCAGGCCAGCACGGCCGCCGATCCACCGGCCGGCCTGCTCGCCACGGCCGGGTTCAGCGCCCTGCGCGATTTTGATTTGACCCGCGGCCGCCAGTTCGAGCTGGGCAGCAAGCTGAGCTTTGACGGCGGGCGGGGCTCGGCCACGGCGGCGGTCTATGAGATCCGCCGCCGCCATATCGCCATCACCGACCCTAGCGACAAAACCAAGGTGATCCCGGTCGGCGAGCAAAGCAGCCTGGGCCTGGAGCTGGCCGCCCGTTGGCAGCCCAGCAGCGCGCTAAGCCTGAGCGGCCATCTGAGCCATACGCGGGCGCGCTACGAGGACTTTGTCGAACCGCTGAATGGCCAGCCCGTTTCGCGCGCCGGCCAGCGCCCGGCCAATGTGCCGGATTGGGTGGCCGGCGCCGCGCTGGACTGGCAGGCCAGGGCCAGCCTGGGCCTGAGCCTGGACTGGCGCTATGTGGGCCGGCGCTATGCCAACGCGGCCAATGATTTATGGGACGGCGCCTACCAACTGCTGGGCCTGGGCGCCCGCCTGCAGCTGGACCCGCGCCTCAGCCTGAACCTGCGGGTGGACAACCTCACGAATACCCGCTACGTCGCCAATCTGAGCAGCAGCCTGCCCTATCTGGGGGCGCCGCGCAGCGCCACGGCCGCACTGGACTGGCGCTTTTGATGAGCGCGCGCCGCTGGCTTTATCTGCTGCACCGCTGGGCCGGCATTGCCCTGTGCCTGGTGATGGCGCTGTGGTTTGTCTCGGGCCTGGTGATGCTTTATGTGGGTTACCCCAAGCTGACGCCGGCCGAGCAGTTGCGCGGGCTGGCGCCCCTGCCCACGCAGGGCTGCTGTGTGCCGCTGAAGCAGGCCTTGCAAGCCTCGGGCCTGCACGAGCCCCGGCAATGGCGGCTGGCCAGCGTGGCCGGCCAGCCGCGCTACTTCTTTGGTGATGGCCGCAAGACCCTGGTGGCGGTGGATGCCTTGACGGGTCAACGGATTTCGTCCGTTAGCGAGGATGAGGCCGTGGCCGCGGCCCGCCATTTCGCCGCGGGCGTGGACGGCCAAAGCCTGGGCCCGGTGCAGGAGGACGCCTGGACCCATTCGCGCGCCCTCGACGCCTATCGGCCCCTGCACCGGGTCGCCGTGGCGGACGCGGCGCACAACTGGCTGTATGTCAGCGCCGTCAGCGGCGAGGTGGTACGCGACGCCAGCATCACCGAGCGAACTTGGGGCTGGCTGGGCGCCTGGTTGCACTGGCTCTACATCTTCCGCGGCGGAGCCCTGGGGGCTTGGTGGACGGACATCGTCATCGCGCTGTCGCTGGCCGGCTGCGTGCTGGGGCTGAGCGGGCTGACCGTGGGCATCTGGCGCTGGCGCTTCAAGGGGCGCTACAAGAGCGGCTCGCGCTCGCCCTACCGCGCGCCGCTGGCGCGTTGGCATCATGTGCTGGGGCTGGTGGGCGGTTTACTGGCGCTAACCTGGGTGTTGAGCGGCCTGCTTTCGCTGAACCCCTGGCGGGTGTTTGAGGCCGGGGGCCCCAAGCTGGATAGCCGGGCTTATGCCGGTGGGCTTTTGCAAGCACAGGCCGGGCCTTCGGCCGAGGCGGTGCTGGCGACCCTGGCCGAGCGGGGCTTTGCGGCCCGCACGCTGGAATGGCGGCGGGTGGGTGGCCGGCAGTATGTGTGGGCGCAGAGCCCGGCCGGCGGCATGCTGCTGGACGCCCAGGCCCGGCCGCTGCAGGCCCTGGATGAAGCGGCCTTGGTCGCCGCCGCCGCGCCCATGCTGCCGCAGGCGCGCATTCAGGGGCGCGAGTGGCTGCGCAGTTATGACGCCTACTACTACGCGCGCGAGCCCCATACCATGACGGGCCAGCGCGAGCGCCCGCTGCCGGCCTTGCGCCTGGTGTTTGACGATGCCCAAGCGCATTGGGTGGTGCTGGACCCGGCCAGCGGCGCCCTGCTGCAAACCAGCAACAGCCGGCAAAGATTGGAGCGCTGGCTGTTCGCCTTTTTGCACAGCTTCGATCTGCCCCAGCTGCTGGCCTTGCGGCCGCTGTGGGATGGCTGGATGCTGGGTTTTGGTTTGGCCGGCCTGGCGCTTTGCCTCAGCGGGGTCTGGCTGGGTTGGCGGCGGCTGCGGATGCGGCATGGGTGAAAATACGCCATCAACCAGATCCGCAAACCATGAGCAGCAGCAAACGCAAGGTCGCCCTCCGCAGCCCCGAAGAGATCGTCAAAGCCCGCGAGGCCGGCCAGCTGGCCGCCCGTGTGCTGGAGATGATCGCGCCCCATGTCCAGCCCGGGGTCAGCACCGAGGCGCTGGACGATATCTGCCGCGAGTTCATCATCAAGGACCTGGGCGTGACGCCGGCCAATATCGGCTACCACGGCTATACCAAGACCTTGTGCGCCTCGGTCAACCATGTGGTCTGCCACGGCATCCCGACGGCGGCCAAGATTCTGAAGAAGGGCGATATCGTCAATCTGGACGTGGCCATCATCAAGGACGGCTGGTTCGGCGATACCAGCCGCATGTATTTTGTCGGCGAGCCCAGCACCTTGGCGCGGCGCCTGGTGAACAGCTGTTACGAGGCCATGGTGGCGGGCATACGCGCGGTCAAGCCCGGCGCCACCCTGGGCGATGTGGGCCACGCGATCCAGAGCGTGGCGCACCGGGAGGGCTTCAGCGTGGTGCGCGAGTACGGCGGCCATGGCATCGGCACGATTTACCACGACGAGCCCCATGTCTTCCACTACGGCAAGCGTGGCGAGGGCCTGCGTCTGGAGGCGGGCATGATCTTCACCATCGAACCCATGATCAATGCCGGCAAGCGCGACATCAAGGATCTGGCCGACGGCTGGACGGTGGTGACCCGCGACCATTCCCTGTCGGCCCAGTGGGAGCATATGGTGTTGGTGACCCCTGCGGGCTTCGAGGTGCTGACGCCCTGGCCCGACGGTACGGGGAGCTATCCGGCGATTGCCTGAGCCTCGCCGAGCCGCTGGGGCAGGGCGCTGCTGCCCAGGCGGTCCAGCTCATTGCGCAGGGCCAGGTGCTGCCACAGATGGCTCAGGGCGGCGGCCAGATCGCCTTGGCGCTCCAGCATGCGCGCCAGCTGCAGATGGGCCTGGCCCTCCTGCGGGCGTGAGTGGATGCGGCGGGCCAGCGCCAGGCTGTGCTGGCTGCTGAGGATGGCGCCGGCCACATCGCCGCGGGCCAGGGCGATCTCGGTCCAGGTCTGGCTGGCCACGCTTTCCAGCCAGCTATGGCCCAGCTTGCCGGCGATGTTCAGGGCGATGCGGCAGTCCGTCGTGGCCCAGTCCAGGCGGCCGCGCACCAGGGCGGCGCGGGCCAGATGCCAATGCGCTTCCGCCTCGTATTCGCGATGCTTGCCGCTGCGCGCCGCGGCCAGGCCGTGGCTGAAATAACGCTCGGCGTCATCGTGCTGCTGCGTCTCGAAATAGCCTACGCCGATATTGAGGGCCAGCTTGGCGGCCAGATAGCTGTCCTGCAGCGGGCCTAGCAGCGTGGCGGCCTCGCGGTGCAGCTCGCGGCCCTGCGCCCAGGCGCCCATGGCGTAGTGGATCTGGCCCTTGCCGATGCGCGCGGCCACGCTCAGCCAGACATCGCCGGTCTGCTGGCTCAGGGTGATGGCCTGGGCCCAGCGCTCCGCGGCCTCGGCGTATTCGCCCTGCTGATAGGCCAGGCGGCCCAGGGCCTCGTGGATGCGGGCTGCCTGCAGGGCCAGGCCGGCGGACTCCAGCAGGGCCGCGCGCAGCGCGTGCTGCAAGTCCAGCGCCCGCCCGCGATGCTCCAGCAGATAGAAGCGGGCATAGAGTGCATCCAGTGCCGCAGGCAGATTGCCCGCGGCGCGGCAACGCTGTTCCAGCGTTTGCAGGCACTGCAACGCAATCTGCGGATGGCGTTCGGCCAGATGGTTGAGGCGCCGCAGCAGCGCGGCGCCGGCGTCGGATGCGGCGAGGAAATTCACGGTCTAGGGGCTCCAGGGGTTGGCGCAAGGATAGCCGCCTCTGTGCGGCCTGAGCCTTGTGGACATTGCGTGCCGCACAAAAGGTCTTCAATCGGACTGCGAAACCCCGGCCTAGGGTTGGCCTGGGATTGCCATCTTGGTTCTAAATTGGTATGGCCGTTCCGGGCTCGTCTTTGTCACTTAATCGGGCTGCAATGAATGTGCAACAAGGGTAGAACCCGCATTGACGGCGGCTTTAATTTGGTACTAGACTGGTATTAATATGAATACGACCACTCTTTGTCCACTCGGTGCGGAATCTGCCAAGGCCTCGGTGCGCTTTTTCTTGGGCGTTGATGGCGGCGGCACCGGGACACGGGTGCGGCTCAGCGATCTGAGCGGCCGCATCCTCGGCCAGGGTGAGGCCGGGCCGTCCGCCCTGGGGCAGGGGGCCGAGCAGGCCTGGGCCCATATTGTGCTGGCCGCGCGCCAGGCGCAGGCGCTGGCCGGGGTGGAGGCACTGGACTGGTCGCACTGCGCCATCGGCCTGGGTTTGTCCGGGGCCAGCGTGCCCGCCCAGGTCGAGGCTTTTCTGGCCTTGCAGCCCGGCTTTGCCTTGCTGGCGCTGGATGGCGACGGTTTCACCACCGTCCTGGGCGCCCATGGCGGCCGGCCCGGCGCCGTGGTGGCGGCCGGTACCGGCACGGTGGGCGAGGTTTTGCGCCGCGACGGCTCGCGCGCCTGCATCAGCGGCTGGGGCTGGATTTGTGGCGACGAAGGCAGCGGTGCCTGGCTGGGCCTGAAGGCCATGCGCCACGCCCATCAGGCGCAGGACGGCCGGGTGCCGGTGGGCCCGCTGGCCCGCGCGGTGTTTGCGGTCGTGGGCGCGGAGCGCGAGCCCATCCTGGCCTGGTGTGCCCAGGCCGGTCAGCATGCTTATGCCAGCCTGGCCCGGCTGGTGTTCGACCATGCCGAGGGCGACAACATCGACCCGGTGGCGGTCGGCTTTGTGCAAGAGGCGGTGGCCGAGCTGGAGCGGCTGGCGCTGGCGCTGGACCCGGCGGCCGAGCTGCCCCTGGCCTTGTGCGGCAGCATCGCCCTGCGTCTGGCTCCCAATTTCTCAGGCACCATGGCCGGCCGTTGCGTTTCGCCCCAGGGTGATTCCGCCGACGGCGCGCTGCATCTGATTCGCAGCGTCCTCCAACGATTGGGAAATTGACCGCCATGCCATTCAAATTCAAGCCGGACCACGAAGCCGCCTCGCCGCTGTACATGCAGCTGGCGCAAAAGCTGGCCCAGGCCATCCGTGAGGGCCTGTTCCTGGCCGACGAGGCCCTGCCTTCGGAGCGGGTGCTGTCGGAGCAACTGGAGATCTCGCGCGTGACCGCGCGCAAGGCCATAGACCGTCTGGTCGAGCAGGGCATGATTGTGCGCAAGCGCGGTTCGGGCAATTACATCGCGCCCAAGCTGGAGCAGCCGCTGTCGCGCCTGACCAGCTTCTCGGAAGAGTTGCAGCAGCGGGGTTTCCGCCCCAGCTCGCGCTGGCTGGCCCGCGGCTTCACGCCGGCCGCGCCCGATGAGCAGCTGAGCCTGGGCCTCTCCACCGGCGGCCGCGTGGCGCGCCTGGAGCGCCTGCGCCTGGCCGACACGGTGGTGATGGCTTACGAGGTCAGCGTGCTGCCCGAGGCGGTGCTGCCCGATCCGCAGGCCGTCGAGGCCTCGCTTTACGAGCATCTGCAAACCCTGGGTGGCGCGCCGGTGCGCGCGCTGCAACACATCCGCGCCATCAATGCCGATGCCAAGCTGGCCGGCTTGCTGGAGGTGCCGGTGGGGCAGGCGGTGCTGTTCATCACCCGGGTGGGCTATCTGGAATCGGGTCATGCGGTGGAGCTGACGCATTCCTATTGCCGCAGCGATTACTACGACTTCGTCGCCGAGATGCGGCGCGAAGACTGAACAAGACAAGAGGAGCAGGGCAGGGATGGGGGATTTCCAACACATTGATGGCTATGTGCTGACGCCGCAAGGCTTTGTACGCGGACGCCTCAGCCAAAGCGCAGGGCGCATCACAGCCATCAGCGGCGAGCCGGTGTCGGAAGCCCAGGTCAGGCATGATCAGCCGGCCCTGCCCATCGTGCTGCCCGGCTTCATCGACGTGCATGTGCACGGCGGCGGCGGTCACGACACCATGGAAGGCGGTGAGGCCGCCCGCGAGATCTCCAAGCTGCATGTGCGCCACGGCACCACCTCGATGTTGGCCACCACGATGACGGCGCCGATGGACGAGATCCGCAGCGCCCTGGCCGCCCTGGGCCCCGTCTGCCGCGAGCGCGACCGCCAAGGTGCGCGCGTGCTGGGCGTGCATCTGGAAGGCCCTTACATCAACCCCGGCAAGCTGGGCGCGCAGCCCGACTTCGCCAAGCCCGCGGCCATGCAGGAGGTTAGCGAGCTCAATGCCCTGGCCCCCATCAAGCTGATCACGCTGGCGCCCGAGCTGCCGGGCAATCTTGCGCTGATCACCGAGCTGCGCGCGGCCGGCTACCAGGTGCAGATCGGCCACACTCTGGGCACGTACGAGGACGGCGTGGCCGCCCTGGCCCATGGTGCCCAAGGCTTCACCCATTTGTTCAATGCCATGACCGGCCTGCACCATCGCGAGCCCGGCATGGTGGGCGCCGCCCTGGCCCATGCGCGTTATGCCGAGATCATTCCGGACCTGCTGCATGTGCACCCGGGCGCCATCCGCGTGGCCTTGCGGGCCATTCCCTGCATGTTCTGCGTCACCGACTCGACGGCCGCGGCCGGCCAGCCGGACGGCGACTACAAGCTGGGCCGCCACACCGTCACCAAGTGCATGGGTGGCGTGCGCCTGCCCGACGGCACGCTGGCGGGCAGCACGCTGACGATGGACCAGGCCTTGCGCAATCTGGTCGGCCTGGGGCTGGAGATCGCAGACGCCTCGCGGCGCGTCTCCAGCAACGCGGCGGAATACATGGGTTTGAGTGATCGGGGTCAGTTGACGGTCGGTGCTTGGGCTGATTTGGTGGTCTTGGACCGTGAGCTGCAGTTGCAGCGGGTGCTTGTTGAAGGAGAAGAAATTGACCTTGCCTGATTCCTCGTTGGCGAATTTGAAGACGCGCATGCTGGCCGAAGCCCTCAGCGCCCCCGATGTGGTGGCGCGCCAGCTGGCCGCCGACCAATCGGCCTATGCCGAATTGGGCGCCGCCCTGCGCGAGCAGCCGCCCACCTCGCTGCTGACCGTGGCCCGCGGCAGCTCCGACCACGCCGCCCACTACATGGCCTATCTGATGATGGCCCGCATGGGCCGTCTGGTCACCTCTCTGCCCATGTCCCTGGTGACGCTGTATCAAAGCAAGATCGCCTGCGAGGGTCTGGTGTCCCTGGCCTTCTCGCAGTCCGGCCAGAGCCCGGACCTGGTGGCGCCGACCCAGTTCTTCCGTGCCGGCGGAGCCCGCACCGTGGCCTTTGTGAATGCCGAGGGCTCGCCCCTGGCCGAGGCGGCGCAATACGTCTTCCCGCTGCACGCCGGGCCCGAGACCAGCGTGGCGGCAACCAAGAGCTATATCGCCCAGCTGGTGGCCGGCGCCCGTGTGGTGGCCGCCTGGGGGGAGGACGAAGACCTGCAAGCCGCCCTGCAGCAACTGCCCGACGCCCTGAGCCAGGCCGCGGCCCAGCGCTGGGACGTGGCCGTGGACGTGCTGGCCCCGGCCAACCGCCTGTTCGTGATCGGCCGCGGCACCGGCCTGGCGATCGCCCAGGAAGC
The DNA here is from genome assembly GCF_014204525.1 of Roseateles oligotrophus. GTDB lineage: Bacteria > Pseudomonadota > Gammaproteobacteria > Burkholderiales > Burkholderiaceae_C > Paucibacter_A > Paucibacter_A oligotrophus_A. Next base: position 9,996 of record NZ_JACHLP010000003.1, on the reverse strand, counting down.
GGCGCTGAAGTTCAAGGAGACCTGCGGCATCCAGGCCGAGGCCTTCTCGGGCGCCGAGGTCAAGCATGGCCCCATGGCCTTGATCGAGGAGGGCTACCCCATGCTGGTGTTCGCGCCGCGTGGCCCGGCCCAGGCCGGCCTGCTGGCCCTGGCCGAGGAGATGCGTGGCCGTGGCGCCCGCGTGCTGCTGGCTGCACCGGCCGGCACGCCCGGTGCCGAGCTGCCCCTGGCCTGCACCGGCAATGAGGACCTGGACGCCATCGCCGTCGTGCAGAGCTTCTACCCCATGGTCGAGGCCCTGGCCCGCGCGCGCGGCCGCAACCCCGATCAGCCGCCCCATCTGGCCAAGGTCACCAAGACGCATTGATTTAGCCCGAGTACCTGTTCATGAGCGATTTTCATTCCGGCTTTCACCCGGGCCAGCTGGTCATGGTCGACATCCAGGGCAAGAGCCTGGACTTTGCGACGGCCGAGTTTCTGCGCGTCAACAAGGTGCGTGCCGTCTGCCTGTTCCGCAAAAACCTGGGCACCGAAGCCGAGGTCAAGCAGCTCACCGCCGATCTGCGCAATGTGATGGGCCCGCAAGCCCTGATCGGCCTCGATCAAGAGGGCGGCTCGGTCGTGCGCGCCACCTTTCTGCCGCAAGCCCCCTCGGCCATGGCCTTGGGCGCCGCCGGTGATGCGGCCCTGTCCGAGCAGGTCGGTGCGGCCGTGGCGCGCGGCCTGCGCTCCATCGGCATCAACTGGAACTTCGCGCCGGTGCTGGACATCAATAACAACCCGGCCAACCCCGTCATCGCCGAGCGCAGCTTCTCCGAGGATGCCGATGAGGTGACGCGTTTGGCCGGCGCCTGGATGCGCGGCTCCCTGGCCGAGGGCGTGGCCTGCTGCGTCAAGCATTTCCCCGGCCATGGCGACACCCATGTGGATTCGCACCTCGCCCTGCCGACGGTGGACAAGAGCCGCGCCGAGCTGGACGCGCTGGAGCTGCGCCCCTTCAAGGACCTGCGTGATGAAGCGCCCGCTGTGATGACGGCCCACATCGTCTACCCGCAGATCGACCCCGAGCATCCGGCCACCTTGTCGACCAAGATCCTCGGCGACATCCTGCGCCGCGAGTGGGGCTATGAGGGCGTGGTCATCACCGACGCGCTGATGATGAAGGCCATCTACGAGCGCTATGGCTACGCCCGCGCCGCCGTGATGGCCATCCAGGCCGGCGCCGACATGATTCTGGCCCAGGGCGATCTGCAGGAGCAGGCCGCCGCCATCCAGGCCTTGCACGAGGCCTTTGCCAAGGGCGAGTTGACGGCCGAACAGGGCCAGCGCGCCCGTGCTCGCCTGGACGCCCTGGCCAATGCCTACCCGGTGCGTCACGACGACTACGAGTTCGAGCAACGCCAGCTGGACGACCAGCTGATGCGCGCCGCCTGGTCCGCCGGTCTGGCCGCCCTGCATGGCGCGCAGGCGCCGGCGCTGGACCGGCCCCTGCGCGTCTACACCCAGGCCAGCGTGGACAGCGACGGCGTCTCCGAGGCCGGCCCCTCGGGCCAGCTGGTGCGCGGCCTGTTCGCGGGCTTCGGCGATGTGGAGTTTGTGGCCCTGGACAGCATCGATGCGCTCGACTGGGCCCAGGTGCCGCTGGATGGCCGCCTCAATGTGCTGGCCTCCAACCACCGTGCCCGCTACAACGGCGCGGCGGCGGGCTGGCAGCCCGATCTGCATCTGGTGCTGTGGAATCCTTTCCAGGCCCTGGATGTGAAAGCACCGACCGTCGTCACCTGGGGTTATGCCGAGGGTGCGCTGGCCGGCTTGCAGGCCTGGCTGGAGGGCCGAGCCCAGGCCACGGCGCAGTCGCCCGTCAGCCTTTGAAGCTCGCCTGAGCCCCGCACAAGGAAACGCCCATGTCCCAAGTTCAAACGCCGGCCCGCGCGCCGCGCTCACCCATCAGCTGGGTGCCCAGCCTGTACTTTGTGCAGGGCATGCAGTTCTTCGTCGTCATGCTGCTGGCCGGCCTGATGTTCAAGAATATGGGCGTGCCGAACGACCAGATCGCCCGCTGGACCGGCCTCTTGGGCCTGGCCTGGGCCGTCAAGCCGCTGTGGAGCCCTTTTCTGGAGCTGGCGCGCAGCAAGAAGCGCGTGGTCGTGGCCATGCAGTTCACCGGCGCGGCGGGCTTGGCGCTGATGGCTCTGGCCGTGCAAGTACCGATGTATTTCGCTGCCAGCATCGCGGTGCTGTTCCTGATCGCCTACGCCGCCGCCACGCACGACATCGCCTGCGACGGGCTTTACCTCGCCTCGCTGGACAGCAAGCAGCAGGCGGCCTATGCGGGCTGGCAGGGTGCCTTCTTCAACGCTTCCAAATTCCTCACCCTGGGCGGCCTGCTGGTGTTGGCCGGCCATATGGAAAAAAGCCTGGGCGTGTTCAATGCCTGGAGCGTGATCTTCGCGGCCCTGGCCCTGCTGCTGGCTGGCCTGGCCGCCTACAACGCCCGCGCCCTGCCCGATGTGCTGAATGCGGCGGCGGGCAAGGTCAGCGCCGCCAGCGTGGCCGCCACCTTGCAAGAGGTGATTGCCGACCTGCTGAAAAAGCCCGGCATCTGGCTGATGATTCTGTTCATCGTGCTGTTCCGCTTTGCAGAGGGCCAGGTGCAGACCATCGGGCCGCTGTTCCTGATCGAGGCCCGCGATAAGGGCGGCCTGGGCCTGACGACCGAACAGGTGGGCGGCATCTACGGCACTTTCGGCACGGCGGCTTTTCTGGCCGGCAGCATTGCCGGCGGCTACTTCACCTCCTGGCTGAACCTGAAGCGGGCCATGCCCATCCTGCTGCTGGCCATGCTGGTGCCCAATCTGACCTTCTATTACCTGGCCTCCACCATGCCGCCGGACCTGTTCCACATCGGCGCCGCCGTCACCGTGGAGATGTTTGGTTATGGATTCGGCTTTGTCGGCATGATTCTGTTCATCATGCAGGTGCTGGCGCCGGGCAAGTTCTCCACCGCGCACTACGCGCTGGGCACGGGCATCATGCAGCTGGGCTTCATCTTTTCCAAGACCATCAGCGGCGATATCCAGCTGGCCATGGGCTATGAGCAGTTCTTCCTCTGGACGATTCTGTGCGGCCTGCCGGTGTTTGTGCTGCTGTTCTTCGTCAAGATGCCCAAGCCCCAGGCGGCCGAACCCGCGGCCGCCGACCCTGCGGCGGCGGCCTCTTCAAGCTGAGTGTTCTGCATGTCTCTGTCTTCGCGTTGCTGCAAGGCCGCTGCTGCGGCCTTGTTGTCTTTCATGCTGCCGGCCCAGGCCGAGGTTTTTTTTGACGACTTCTCGCAGCCCGATCTGGCGGCCCTGAGCGCGGCCGGCTGGACCCCCCGCAGCAAGCCCGGCCACCCGGGCGTGCCCGGCGCGCTGTGGTCGGCCGAGCAGTTCAGCCTGGTGGCCGACCCCCAGCAGCCGGGCAACCGCCTCTTGCGCATGCGGGCCCAGACCGACGGCACGGGCGCCGGCAGCCGCCAGGCCCAGCTCTGCCATGCGCGCAAGTATCTGGAGGGCACCTATGCCGCCCGGGTGCGCTTCAGCGACCAGCCCTTGAGCGGCTTGGATGGCGACCCGGTGATCCAGACCTTCTACGTCGTCAGCCCGCTCAGGCACGACTTCGACCCCTTGTTCTCGGAGCTGGACTTCGAGTACTTGCCCAACGGCGGCTGGGGCAGCGACAAGACGCGGCTGTACGGCATCAGCTGGCAGACGGTGCAGCTTGAGCCCTGGCAGGCCTTCAACCAGAGCCACGAGGAAATGGGCTCGCTGGATGGCTGGCATGTGCTGATGATGCAGATCGCCGGGGGCAAGACCCGGCTTTATCTGGACGGCCGCTTGCTGGCCCAGCATGGCGGGCGCAACTACCCGGTTTCGCTGATGTCCATCAACTTCAATCTCTGGTTCTCGCCCGATGGCCTGCTGGAGAAGAGCGATCAGCCGCGGGTCTACGAGGAAGATGTGGACTGGGTCTTCCATGCCCGCAATCAGGTCCTGAGCCCCAAGCAGGTGTTGGCCGAGGTGAAGCGCTTGCGTGCGGCCGGCGTCAAGCAGATGGATACGGTGCCCGCCGCCCAGCCGGCCTTGCCCAGCCTTTGTGATTTTTGAGTTTTTGTGAGAGGTGGGCGATGAGCTCGACAAAGCGCTATGCATCGGTGGATGCGCTGCGGGGCCTGACGGTGGCGGGCATGTTGCTCGTCAACAATCCCGGCGACTGGGGCCATGTGATGGACCCGCTGGAGCATGCGGCCTGGCATGGCTGCACGCCCACCGATCTGATCTTCCCCTTCTTCCTCTTCATCGTCGGCGTCTCCCTGGCGCTGGCCATGGGGGGGCGCATCGCCGCCGGCGCGCCGGCGGCGCCGATGGCGGCGACGGTGCTCAAGCGCGCCGGCCGCATCCTGCTGCTGGGTCTGGCCCTGCATCTGCTGGCCTGGTGGATCATGGGCAAGTCGGAGCTGCGCCTTCCCGGCGTCTTGCAGCGCATCGGCATTTGTTTTGCGCTGGCCGGCCTGGCCGCCATCTATCTGCGCGAGCGCGCGCAATGGGGCTTGATCGCCGCTTTGCTGCTGGCTTATGCCGGCCTGCTGCTGTGGGGCGGCAGCCTGGACAAGGTGGGCAATATCGCCTCGCAAACCGATGCCTGGCTGCTGGGCCGCTTCGGCTACGAGTGGAATGCGCAGACCGGCCTGGGCCATGATCCGGAAGGCGTGGTCAGTACCCTGGGCGCCTTGGCCACGACCTTGTTGGGCCTGCGCGCGGGTGAATGGCTGCGCCGGGCGGCGCTGCGCCCGCTGCTGGCCTTTGGCGCGGTGGCTGCCCTGGCCGGCCTGCTGCTGGACCAGCTGGGTCTGCCGCTCAACAAGCAGTTATGGACCGCCTCCTTCGTGCTGTGGACCGGCGGCCTGGCCTGCCTGGCCCTGGCCCTGGCGCACTGGCTGATCGACCGCCGCGGCCTGCCGCCAGTAGGTCGCGCTTTCGGCGTCAACGCCATCGCGGCCTATGCGGGGGCCTGGATGTGTACCGTCTTGCTGGAGGGTTTGGGGCTGATGGCGCCCTTGTACGCCCAGGGCTTTGGCTGGCTGCAGCCTCTGGTCGGGCCGTATGGCCAATCCCTGGCCTTCGCCCTGGCCTTTGTGGCTGTGTGGGCCTTGATCGTGAAGGTGCTGGACAAGCGGGGCGTTTACATCAAGGTTTGAGCAGAGGGCGCAAGTCGGCACGCACTCGGCCCAAACGCCTGGCTTCATCGGCTATTGCTAGCACGGTAGGTGCATTGCCGGAGGCTGGCGTCATGGCTGCTGCTGAAGACCCGGCGGCGTCGATCTGCCACCGGCGGTGAGTGCGATAGTGGGCTGCGGGCGGGTCTGCTCCTTTTGCGGATCGTGCGGAACCCTGGCAAAGGGCGCCCCATCCAGTTTGAGCCCAAACGGGCGCGATCGACCGCGCCGATAGCCAAGCGCCCCGAGATTTCGGGGCGTTTTTTTGCTTGCAGGCGTCAGAAACACCAGCGCGCAGCGCCGTTGTCGTGGGTGTGCCGAGGCTACGTCGCCTGGCCGTTCAACGCTATTTTTGGGTATCCCATAACCATAAGAAAAATGCCCTGCAACTCACGCTGCAGGGCATTGTCTTCAGGCCTTCGGCTCAGTGCCAGATTGATATGGATTGAACCGGGTGCCCTTTCTGTTGTCGGCGATCAGTTCGATCAGAACTTGGCGCTCAGGCCGACGCGGTAGGTGGTTTCGCCCATGAAGGACCAAGCCGGATAGCCAGCGCGCATGCTGCCCTTGACATTGGTGTTCGACGCATCGGCGGCACCGTACTGCACATCATCCTGCTTCAGCAGGTTGACGGCTTCCAGGCTCAAGCGAAGGTTCTTGTTGATGTTCCAGCCTGCGCTGACGTCCAAGGAACCATAGGGATCGTGCATGCGGTAGCTGTAGTAGCCCGTTTCACGAATCATGTACTTGGAGCGCCAGTTGTAGGCGACGCGTGCCGAGTAGACCTCGTTCTCGTAGAAGCCCACCAGATTGGCGGTGTGCTTGGACGATTGCGTGAACAAGGCCAGACGGTCGGGGTAGCTGGTGCCGGGAGCCTTGGCGTCAGCATAGGTGTAGCTGGCAGCAAAACCGAAGCCGTTGTCCAGGCTGTGGTTGATCTGAGCCTCAAGACCGTTGATCTTGCCACCACCTGCGTTCAGGTAGTTGTTGACCGTCCAGCGGTCGGCAGGGAAACGCGGGTCATAGACCTTCAGATCCACGCCGGTCTGGACTTGAGCGGTCACGAAGTTGTCAATGGTCTTGTGGAACACCGCTGCCGAGACCATATTGCCGCGGCCATAGTAGTACTCCAGGCCCAAGTCAAACTGCTTGGACGACTGAGGCTTCAGGCTCACCGTGCCCATGGTCATGGACAGGTTGCCGGCGCGGTCGTCGTTGTAGCCGGCTTGCTTGGCTTGGAACATGTACTCGAAGTTGGGGCGGGTGATGGCCTTTGCCGCAGCGATGCGCAGCACCAAGTTCTTGTCGATGTTGTAGGCCGCATTCAGGCTCGGCAGCCAGTCGCTATAGCTGGCCTTTTGCTCGTCGATCGAGCGGCCCCAGCCGTCGTTATTGGGCACGTCGTTGGCGGCCAAGGGGGTGCCGTCAAACTTGTAGCCGCGCGAGCTCACATCGGTCTTGACGTAGCGCAGACCGAAGTTACCGCGCCAGCCCGCCTTCTCGAATTCGAACATGCCGTAGGCGGCCGAGTTGCTCTCTTCGATTTCGGCGAAGGAGGAGCGCTGCTCGGTCCAGGACGCAGTGTTCTTCACATAGAGGTCGGCCATGGCGGACAGATTGGCCTTGGGGAAGTCCCAGCCATTGGGGCCCATCTTGATGGTGCCGCCGCTGTACAGATCGCTGGCGTTGCCCAGTGTCACGTCCTTGTTGAACTTGGCGCGCAAGGCACTTTGCGCGTACTTGTGACTGGTCGTGCGCAGGCCGGTTTTGAAGGCGGTCAGGCCTGCCCAGTCGAAGTCGAAGGTGGCGTCGAGTTGGCCAAAGCGCTCTTTGTCCGAATTCGGTTGCTGCTGGTCGGTGGCCCAGCCGGTCGGTGCCAATTGCTTGGGCAAGTTCGACACGCTGACGTCCATGGGAACGCTGGGGGAAATGCTGATTTGCTTGCCGGTCGCGTCGATGGTGCCTTTGAACTTGGGCAGGCTCTGGCCCGCATCCCACCAGCCCACGCCGTAGTTCATGGTGTGGCTGGTACCGCCCTTGGCCTTGGTTTCACCGGCCACGGCTTCGAGCTTGAAGGAGTCGCCCTTGAAGGCACCATTCAGCACCAGGCTGTCGGAGCTCATCTTGCCTTGGCGGGCCCAGGTTTGGATGAAGGTGTTGACGGGGTTGTTGGCGCCGGCTTCTGCCTTCACGCAAAGACCGGCCGCGTTCTTCTGCACGCAGTTGGTGATGGCGTTGGGTTGCTCGGCATTGGGATCGTTCTGGCCCGTGAACAGGTACAGATTGCTGTTGGTGTTGTCACCGGTCAGTTCCAGACTCAGATAGTTCAGGCCCAGTTCGATGCTGTCCGTCGGCTTGGCCTGCAGGGTCAGGTTGATGGCGGAGCGTTTGCGATCTTGCACAAAGGTGGCGGGGGCGACGTCGCCGGCCCAGCCTGCGTCGGACTCAATGCCGCGGCGGATGTACTGGCTGTTCTCGCGCGCGCCGGCCACCAGCACGCCGAAAGTCTTGCCCTCATTGCGCCAGCTGTAGAGGCCTGCCACGTCCTTGGACAGATCGGTGCTGACCGTGCCCTTGCCGAACTTGACGCTGCCAAAAACCGTGTTGGCCTTCAGGTCCAGAGGCTTGCGGGTCTTGACGATCACGGTGCCGCCGATACCGCCTTCGGTCAGGTCGGCTTGCGAGGACTTGTAGACCTCCATGCCGCCGATCAATTCGGAGGGCAGCAGGCTGTAGTTGAACGAACGATCAACGGTCGCCTGGTCGTACCAGCCTGTCGAGGCCACGGTCTGGCCATTCAGGGTGGTATAGGTCATTTGGGGGTCGGAGCCGCGCACGGACACCGAAGCGCCTTGGCCGAAGGCCCGGCCCACGGTAATGCCGGGCAGACGGCCCAGGGATTCGCCCACGTCCGAGTCAGGCAGCTTGCCCACATCTTCGGCCGACACGGCATCCACAACGGCCGTGGAATTGCGCTTGATATTGGTGGCCGACTGCAGCGAAGCACGGATGCCCGTCACCACCACTTGTTCGAGCTGAGCGGCTTCGGACTTGGCAGCCGGGGCCTTGTCTGCTTGTTGCGCCTGGGCGGCGAATGCGACGCTCAGTAGCGTCATGGTGACCGCGGCAGCGATCGGACTTGGTTTGATCTTCATAAATGCTCCTCGATGTGGCCTTGACTCTCGCAACTGGCCAGTTTCTAACGGAACCAGGCTCATACCAATCCGAGGGATGGTGTGTTCCTGATGCCCCCAATTTTCATACGAATGCAACCAATGCCATGCCACTATACGATTCAGTAGTGCCACTTTGCTACCAGTTTCGGGGCCGTGTTTTCCCTGCTGTCGCAGCGCCGCCACCCCCTTGAAATCTGCTCACTGGCCTGCTACTGCGGTGTAGGACCACTAATAGAAGCCGTCCGGGCTTGGTAGGGAATTGGTATTGGCGCTTTGCCGCAAAGTGCTGGGGTGCTGGTCTGCAGTGGACTGCGATGCCAGGGTTTGCTCGGGGTGGCGAGGAGGGGGCTTCAAGCGCTTGGCTGTGGGCATGGGCCTGGCGTTTTGGATGTGAAAATTTTTTGGGGCGTGGCTTGGCCTTGTGAAGGGCTTGGAAGTCCCATGACCAGGGGCTTTGCGGCTGGCTTGGGGTGTCTGGTGGGCTGGCTTCTTCAATTCTTTTTCAAAAAACCTTGGCTGAGCCTGAAAAGCTCTGCTATAGTTGCGGGCTTGCCTAGGAGGGGTGGCCGAGTGGTTAAAGGCAGCAGACTGTAAATCTGCCCGCTAACGCGTACGCTGGTTCGAATCCAGCCTCCTCCACCAAGGCAAACCAATCGCTTGACTCGAGTCGCCAGAAGTTCTGGCGACTCGATCTTCAGAGATTGAGAGATAAGGTAAGGCTCCCGGGCGGGAGTAGTTCAATGGTAGAACCTTAGCCTTCCAAGCTAATGACACGGGTTCGATTCCCGTTTCCCGCTCCAGCGTCTGGGTCGGTGTCGTTAGCAAATGCCGGAAGTAGTCGTCGATACCGGTTTGTTGGTTTGCATCTCAGGTCTGCAAACCCGTGTCGATGCCCATGTGGCTCAGTGGTAGAGCACTCCCTTGGTAAGGGAGAGGTCACGCGTTCGATCCGCGTCATGGGCACCACAATTCCTCAGTCTTTCGCTTTCTTTTTTTTCTTCTGGTCTGATCAGAGTCCCTCGCAGGAGCGCAGAAATGGCAAAGAGCAAGTTTGAACGTACCAAGCCGCACGTCAACGTCGGCACCATTGGTCACGTTGACCACGGCAAGACCACGCTGACGGCTGCAATCGCAACCGTGCTGTCGGCCAAGTTCGGCGGCGAGGCCAAGGCCTACGACCAGATCGACGCAGCACCCGAAGAAAAGGCTCGCGGCATCACCATCAACACCGCCCACGTCGAGTACGAGACGGCTAACCGCCACTACGCTCACGTGGACTGCCCCGGCCACGCTGACTATGTGAAGAACATGATCACCGGCGCCGCACAGATGGACGGCGCGATCCTGGTGTGCTCGGCCGCTGACGGCCCGATGCCCCAGACCCGCGAGCACATCCTGCTGGCCCGCCAAGTGGGCGTGAAGTACATCATCGTGTTCCTGAACAAGTGCGATATGGTGGACGACGCCGAGTTGCTGGAACTGGTGGAAATGGAAGTGCGCGAGCTGCTGTCCAAGTACGACTTCCCCGGCGACGACACCCCCATCATCAAGGGTTCGGCCAAGCTG
>NZ_JACHLP010000002.1 GCF_014204525.1 Roseateles oligotrophus | reverse complement strand
TATCGGCTGTTGATTTTTAAAGAACTTAAGCTGAACCACTGTTCAACTCGCTGCAATCTTCTTGCAAACCGCTGACTTGGCGTCAGCAGCACAGAAGCGAGATTATGACTTGTTTTTCTTAAACTCGTCAAGCGTTTTAAACATTTTGTTTGCCGCGCTTTTCACTCACTTCTTTTCTTCGCCACATCGTCTTGCTCGCTCCCGAAACAGAGGACTTGCTAGCAGCGAAGCCCTCTACTGTAGCACAGGATTTCATGGGGAAACAGCAAGAATTGTGAATTACCAAAAGATGCTCGCGGGCACTGTCCGTGGAAGGGGTGGATGAGCCAATAAGCCAGCTGCCGCCTAGGCAAGCAGGGCGACTGCTACCGTGCGACTCAGGACTTAGTCACACCCTTTTGAAGACTGAAGGCCAGCTCAGCGTCGCGCTGAGGGTCTTCGCTCACCAGCAGGTCGGGCATCAGCCGCGCCAGCCGAGCAGCATCGGCGCGCAGTATGCGCTGCTTGACCGATGGAATCTGCGAGGGATGCATGGAAAAACTACGCAAGCCCATCGCCAAGAGAATATCGGTGAAGGCCGGATCACCCGCCATCTCGCCACAAACACTGACCGACTTGCCGGCCGCTCGCGATTGCGCGATGGATTGAGCGAGCAGATGCAGCACCGCCGGATGCCAGGGGTCGTAGAGATGCGCCACCGCCTCATCGGCACGATCAATGGCCAAGGTGTATTGAATCAAGTCATTGGTGCCGATGGAAACAAAATCCACATGCTGGAGCAGCAAGGGCAGCATGACGGCGGCGGCAGGGATCTCGATCATCACCCCAAGTTCGACCTTGGTGAAGGCGCGACCAGCATCGGTCAATTGCTGCTGAACCTTCTTCACCGATTCAAGAATCTGCCGTATTTCACTCAGGTGGGCGACCATAGGGATCAGCAGCCGCACCTTGCCGAAGGCGCTGGCGCGATAAATCGCGCGCAATTGCTGGCGGAACATGCTGGGCTCCGCCAAGCTCCAGCGGATCGCGCGCAGGCCCATGGCCGGATTCAGCACATGCTCGTGCCGCAACTCGCTGGCGCTCATGCGGTCCAAGGGCTTGTCCGCCCCGACGTCCACCGTGCGTATCGTCACCGGCATGCCGCGCATGGCCTCGACAGCGGCGCGATAGGCCAGGAACTGCTCCTCCTCACCCGGCAGCTCACCGCCGCGATTCATGAAAAGAAACTCGCTACGGAACAGGCCCACGCCCGTAGCACCCGCCTCGACCGCCGCCACGGCGTCGACCGGCAGTTCGATATTGGCATGCAACTCCACCCGCTCGCCGTCCAGCGTCACGGCCGGGGTATGGCGCAGCCGGGCCAGGCGGGCGCGCTCCAGCTCGCTTTGACGCTGACGGAAACGGTATTCCTCCAGCATGATGGGCGAAGGATTGACGATCACCGCGCCGGCATCGCCGTCGATGATGACCCAGTCGTCCTGGCGGATCAGGCGCGAGGCCTCGCGCGTGCCGACGATGGCCGGGATGTCCATGCTGCGCGCCACGATGGCGGTGTGCGAGGTCTTGCCGCCGATATCGGTGATAAAGCCGTGGAACACACTGCGCTTGAACTGCATCATGTCGGCGGGCGCTATATCGGCTGCCACCAGCAGCAAGGGATCCTCGCCGGCGAAGTCCCGCTGCACCACGCTGGCCGCATCGGTGGGCACACGGCCCTGCTCACGCGCCAGCGAACTCAAGACCCGTTCGACCACCTGCTCCAGATCGGCCTTGCGTTCGCGCAGATAGTCATCCTCCATCTCGTCGAACTGGCGCGCCAGCACTTCCAACTGCGCGGAGAAAGCCCACTCGGCGTTGTAGCGACGATCAATGATCCACTGCTTGGTGGACCCGATCAGGGCCTCGTCATGCAGCAGCATCAGGTGCACATCCAGCAGGGCGGCCAACTCGTGCGGGGCGTCGGCAGGCAGATCCTGCTTGAGCGTCTCGAACTCCAGCGCCACCTCATCACGGGCATTGAGCACGCGCTGAATCTCGGCATCCACCGCGCCGTCGGCAATGAAGTAATGCGCCACGTCGACTCGACTGGACGCGACCAGAACAGCGCGACCAATGGCCACGCCACGCGATACCGGGATGCCAAAGACCTGAAAGCTCATGCACCGACTTTAGCAGCCGATGACGCTCAACCCTCGCGTCATGGATTCGTCATGCGCGAGTCACGCCCGCGTCACGCCCAAGCCCGAGCATTTGCCGGCGATCAACGAATGCACGAGGCTTGTCCATGCGGGATATTCCAATGCCCACCCTGCCCTTTTCCGATGCCAGCGGCTGCAGCACACTTGAGCACGGCGCCGCAGCACGCCGCGCGGCGACAGCGCTTGCAGCGCCACGCCTGCATGTGAGCTGGGCACGCGATGAGGCCGAGGTCCGCGAAGCCCAGCGCCTGCGCTACAAAGTCTTTGCAGAAGAAATGGGCGCCCGCCTGAACCTGCCCAAGGGCTCACCCAAAGGCCTGGACATCGACACCTTCGACGCCTTTTGTGAACACCTGCTGGTGCGTGAGCTCAAGGCCGACGGCAGCCAGGGCAAGGTGATTGGCACCTATCGCGTCCTGACCCCGGCCGCAGCCAAGCGGGCCGGTGGGCTGTACAGCGAAACCGAGTTTGACCTGACCCGCCTGCGCAGCCTACGCGAGCGCATGGTGGAACTGGGCCGCTCCTGCATCCACCCCGAGCATCGCTCGGGCGGCGCCATCATGGCCTTGTGGGGCGCGCTGGCGGAATTCATGCTGCGCAATGAGCTGGACACCATGATCGGCTGCGCCAGCGTCAGCATGCGAGACGGTGGCCACTTCGCCGCCAGCTTGTGGAAACAGCTAGAGAGAACCCATCTGGCCAGCATCGAGTGGCAGGTACGCCCGCGCCTGCCCCTGCCGGTGGATGATTTGCGCCAGGACCTGGCCGTCGAGGCCCCACCGCTGATCAAGGGCTATCTGCGCTGCGGCGCCCGCATTTTGGGCGCGCCGGCCTGGGACCCCGACTTCAACACGGCCGATCTGCCGATGATGATGCGCATCCAGGACCTGCCCGCACGCTATCGCCGTCACTTCATGGAGTAAGGCGAGCCGGCGCGCCGAGGACAGGCGCTTACTGCCCCTCGCCGAACTTGTCGTTCACCAACGCGGTCAGCGCCTCGTGCGCGGCCTGCTCGTCGGGACCTTCGGTTTCCAGCTCCACCTGAGAGCCCAGGCCCGCCGCCAACATCATCACGCCCATGATGCTCTTGGCATTGACGCGGCGGTTATTGCGACTCATGAACACCTCGCATTGAAAAGAGCCGGCCAGCTTGGTCAGCTTGGCGGAGGCACGAGCATGCAGCCCAAGCTTGTTGCTGATGGTCAAAGTGCTTTTGATCATGAAGGTTCAGGACTCGGAAGAAGGGTTCAGCGGCGCATCGCCGCACAAGATGATGCCGGCGATGCCGCCATCCACCGCACGGCGGGCCAGCACATCCAAGGGCTCTTTGGCATAGCAGAGCGAACGCCACAACATTGGCGCATTGACCCCGCAAACCACCCGCACCGACTCACCCACCAAACGCAGGGCGGCATTGTGCGGCGAGGCTCCGAACACATCGGTAAGGATGAGGTTTTGTGCATGGCCTGCCGCGGCCAGGCATGCACGCGCGGCCGCCTCGATGTCTTCCACCGACATTTCGGGCCCCACATCCAGCACCGACAACTGCGGCGCGCAATGCGGGAAGGTGTGTTCGGCCACGGCTTTGAGCGCGGAGGCCAAGGGGGCATGGGCGATGACGAGAAGTCCGGACATGGGGGAGATTATCAAGGGAGAGCAGCCCGCCTCAGCGTCGGGCGGGCCGCAAAAAGTCATGGAAGTGCGGCGGCGGCAAAACAATACGCAGTACGGCCGCAGGCGCTTGGCGTTTCAGCTTGCGTCGCCCAGCTTGATCGACTCAACAAAGCTCTGCCAAGCGCGCGGCTCAAGCCTGGGGCCAAGCACCAGGGCTTGATACACCTGCTGGCCCCGCGTGAAAACCGCCACCTGCGCCTGCTGCCCCTTGGCGCTCAAACTCTGCTGCTGCGCAAAAGGGCTGGGGGTCATGCCCGCCACCTGCACCGGGCTCAACGCACCGGCCTGGGCCGCAAGCTTGGTCGCCAGACTCTCGCGCATGCCCTGCAAGGCCGGGCCGATCTGGCCGGGCTCATCGATCTGGGCCCAGGACAGGGCAAAGGTCGCGCCCGCCGCCTTGCACTGGGCCAGGCCCATGGCGGCCGGCGCCTCGGCCGTGGCGGCGCGTTGGTGCAAATCGGGCTTGCAGGGAAAGAGCAGGCGGGCATTCGAGCCCTCGGGGCGCGCCTCGCGCCAATCCAGGCCGGGCGAGCAAGCGGACAGTAGGGCGGCGGCCAGCAGCAAAACCCAGCGCCCCTGCTGCGGCCCGGCCGGGTGACTCCAAGAAGCAAACGTGCGCGTTTTCATGCGGGCATTATCGGAGGCGGCCGCCACAAGGCCTGGCGCACAATCAATCGCATGCAGACAAGCTCAAACGAAACGCAAACCCCGGGCTCTCCCGCCCTCGCACTGGCCGGTGTACGAGTGCTGGACCTGTCCCGCGTCCTGGCCGGCCCCTGGTGCACCCAGACCCTGGCCGATCTGGGGGCCGATGTGATCAAGGTGGAACGTCCCGGCAGCGGCGACGACACCCGCGCCTGGGGCCCGCCCTATCTGAAGGACGCGGACGGTGCCGACACCAGCGAGGCCGCCTACTACCTCGGCGCCAACCGCAACAAGCGCTCCATCGCCATCGATATTGCCTCGGCGCAAGGCCAGGCCCTGATCCGCAAGCTGGCCGCCCAGGTCGATGTGCTGGTGGAGAACTTCAAGGTCGGCGATCTGGCCCGCTACGGCCTGGACGCCCAAACCCTGCAGGCCGACAACCCCGGCCTGGTCGTCTGCTCCATCACCGGCTTCGGCCAGACCGGGCCCTACAAGGACCGCGCGGGCTATGACTACGCCATCCAGGGCATGGGCGGCCTGATGAGCGTGACGGGGGAGCGCGATGAGTTGCCCGGCGGCGGTCCGCAGAAAGTGGGCGTCGCCGTGGCCGATCTGTTCACCGGCCTTTACGCCACCGTCGCCATCCTGGCAGCGCTGCGCCACCGTGACGCCACCGGCCAGGGCCAGACCATAGACATGGCCTTGCTGGACACCCAGGTCGCCATGCTGGCCAATCTGGGCGCCAACTATCTGTGCACCGGCAAGGCCCCGGGCCGCATCGGCAACGCCCACCAGAACATCGTGCCCTACCAGGTCTTCGAGGCCAGCGACGGCCATCTGATCGTGGCCGTGGGCAATGACGGCCAGTTCGCCAAATTCAGTGAAATCGTCGGCCACGGCGACTGGGCCGCCGACCCGCGCTTCCAAAGCAATGCCCAGCGCGTGCGCCACCGGGCCGAACTGGTGCCGCTGATCGCCGCGGCCCTGAAGACCCGCCCGCGCAACAACTGGCTGGCCGCCCTGGAAAAGGCAAAAGTACCCTGTGGTGCGATCAACAACTTGACTGACACTTTCGCCGATCCGCAGGTACAAGCACGGAAGATGACGGTGGCCATGGAACATCCGCTGAGCGATGGCCTGAAGCTGGTGGCCAACCCCATCAAGCTGTCGGCCACGCCGGTGAGCTATCGCCATCCACCGCCGCTGCTGGGGCAGCACACACGGGAGTTGCTGGCCGAGGCTGGGCTCACCCAGGCCGAGGTCGAGCAACTGATACGTGATCAGATCGTCACTTAAAAAGGGGACTTCGTGAAAAAATTCGCAGCGATCCGAGCGCAAATCGAGCTGACGCCGAGTTCCCCCGGATCGAGGGATGGACGCTAACCAGCAAGGCGATGACCATCGAGGCGCGGCGGGAATACCGCCCCCAGTCCTCACACTCCCAATGGTTTTCCTGCAGATTGCCACCACGCATGGTCAAGCCAACGCAAGCCAATACCCCTGCACATGCCAGCCCCCTTGCCGCCAATGATGTGGCGGCCGGGCCCAGCCACACACAGTGGGGCGAGATCGTGCAGCTCTTGGGTGAGGAGATCGCCGGCCCCCTCAGCGCGGCGCTGGAGCGCATTCACGAGCTGATCAGCACCGGCCAAATCGACCGCCAAAACCTGCGCGCCCTGCGCGACAGCGTCACCCAGGCCCGCGAGGCCGGCATGCTGGGCCAGCAACTGGCCCGCTTGGCCTCGGGCCGCCTGCGCCTGGTGCGCGAGCGCCTGCACCTAACCCAGATTCTGCGCGGCGTGCTGACCCAGCGCAGCCGCGAGACCCAATCGCGCGGCATCCAGGTGCGCCAAGTCCTGAAGCCCATCGAGGTCATGGCCGATGGCTCCTTGCTCTTCGGCCTCTTGAATGCCTTGATGGATTGGGCCCTGGCCAATACGCACTCATCCATCGACCTGCGCCTGGACCTGACCTCCTGGCCGGCCAAGGGGCGCCTGGTCTGCCGCTTTGCCCACCGCTCCCTGGAGTTGAGCGAGGACCCGCGCAGCAAGGAGGCGCCCGAGGCGCTCAATTCCCTGCGCTGGCGCCTGGTCGAACAGACCGCCGTCACCATGGGCGTGCTGCCGCTGCGGGAAGACGAGGCCGGCATCACCGTGCTGACCCTGGAGTTCCCTCACACGGTCGGCGACGAGCCCGGCCTGTCGGGCGACATCGCGCCACGCGAGGCGCGCTGGGAGCCCGAGCGCCCGCAGGACTATATGCCGTCCAGCAACTCCAAGCCGCTGGCGGGCAGCCATGTGCTCATCATTGCCCAGACCCGCGATCTGCGCGCGCAGATCCAGTCCGCCGTGCAGCATATGGGCCTGATCGTGGATGTGGTCGGCGGCATGGAAGAAGCGACCCAGTTCTGCGCCGAGGGCCTGCCCCATGCCATCGTGTTTGAAAGCGCCCTGCGCGGGCCGGCCTTCGAGCTGCTGTTCGCGGACATCATGCGCGAGGTGCCCATGTTCAGCTTTGTCGAAGTGATGGTCGAGCCGCAGATGACCCAGCTGTCCACCGCCACGGCAGACGGCTTGGCCCGCATCTCGCGCCAGCATCTGGTGGACGCCCTGCCCTCGGTGCTGCTGTTCGAACTGTCGAAAGAGTTCTGAGCGCCGGGGCTGAAACGCCGCAAGCTAAACTGCCGGCATGAATGCAACTCGATGGATAGCCCCGGCCCTGATCCTGGCCGCGCTGGCAGCCGGCGGCCTGTGGGCCAGCCAAAACCTGGGCAAGGGCGAGCAGGCCCCGCCACTCAGCTATGTCTTGCTGGACGGCGCCAAGCACGATTCCAAGCAATGGGCGGGCAAGGTGATGCTGGTGAACTTCTGGGCCACCAGTTGCACGACCTGCGTCAAGGAGATGCCCGAGCTCATCGCCACCCACGAGAAGTTCAAGGCCCGAGGCTTCGACACCCTGGCCGTGGCCATGAGCTACGACCCGCCGGCCTTTGTGGCCAACTTTGCCGAAAGCCGCCGCCTGCCCTTTGGCGTCGCCATCGACAATACCGGCGAGATCGCCAAGCAATTCGGCAAGGTGCAGCTGACGCCCACCACCTTCCTGATCAACAAACGCGGTGAAATCGTCAAACGCTATGTGGGCGAGCCCGATTTCGTGGCCCTGCACAGCCTGGTCGAGAAACTGCTGGCCGAGAGCTGAGGCCAGGCCGCAGTTCCTGACGGCCCCAAATAAAACAAGCCGCTGAAGTCCTCGGACCTCGGCGGCTTGTCTGTTTTCAACGGGGTGCTTTACTTCGCCACGGCAGCGTCAAGCGCCTGTGTGGCCTGCTCGGCCTGGTGGTCGGCGTGATAACTGGAGCGCACCATGGCGCCCACGGCCGCATGACTGAAGCCCATTTTGTAGGCCTCGGTCTCGAACATCTTGAAGGTGTCGGGGTGCACATAACGGCGCACCGGCAGGTGGTGGCCCGAGGGCGCCAAGTACTGGCCAATGGTCAGCATATCGATATTGTGCTCACGCATATCGCGCATGACCTGCAGGATCTCTTCGTCCGTCTCACCCAGGCCCACCATGATGCCGCTCTTGGTCGGCACATGGGGTACTTCTTCCTTGAAGCGCTTGAGCAGGTTCAGGCTGAACTGGTAGTCGGAGCCCGGGCGCGCTTCCTTGTACAGGCGCGGCGCGGTTTCCAGATTGTGGTTCATCACATCGGGCGGGGCGGCGCGCAAGATGTCCAGGGCGCGGTCCATGCGACCACGGAAATCGGGCACCAAGACCTCGATCTGGGTCCTGGGGCTGAGCTCGCGCACCTGGCGGATGCACTCGGCAAAATGGCCGGCGCCGCCGTCGCGCAGGTCGTCGCGGTCCACGCTGGTGATCACCACATACTTGAGCTTCAGGGCCGCGATGGTCTTGGCCAGATTCAGGGGCTCGTCCACATCCAGCGGATCGGGGCGGCCGTGGCCCACATCGCAGAAGGGGCAGCGACGGGTGCATTTGTCACCCATGATCATGAAGGTGGCCGTGCCCTTGCCAAAACACTCGCCGATATTCGGGCAGGAAGCTTCCTCGCAAACCGTGTGCAGCTTGTGCTCGCGCAGGATCTGCTTGATCTCGTAGAAACGGGTCGAGGGCGAACCGGCCTTGACGCGGATCCAGTCCGGCTTCTTCAGCATCTCGGCCGGCACGATCTTGATCGGGATGCGGGCCGTCTTGGCTTGTGCCTTTTGCTTGGCGCTGGCATCGTAAGCCTCGCCAGTTTTCAATTCATGGGTGATGTTGTCGCTGGCCATTTTTGCCTCGTTGCCGCCTCGGATTTCAAGCTTCCAGCTGGGCGCCAAGGCGCTCACCGAAACGCTGGGCCACCTGGGCCCACTCCGCACAAACCCCAAGTGTAACGAGGTCCACCGTCGCCAGCCCCGCATAGCCACAGGGATTGATGCCGCCGAAGGGCGCCAGATCCATGTCCACATTGAGGGCCACACCGTGGTAAGTGCAGTGCCGACTGACCTTGATGCCCAGAGCCGCCACCTTGCCCAGGCCGCGGAAGGGATCCAGCGGATCGGACGGCCCGGTCAGCGCGGCATGAGCGCCGGGCTCGTCCAAGCGCACATAAATGCCCGGCGCACCGGCCACACGATGGCCGGTGACGCCAAAGCTGGCCAGGGTCTGGATCACCGCCGCCTCGAGGCGGAACACATACTCGCGCACAAAGTAACCGGCGCGCTGCAGATTGATCAGGGGGTAGGCCACCACCTGGCCGGGGCCATGATAGGTCACCTGCCCGCCCCGGTTGGTCTGCACCACCGGGATGCCGGCGCTGTTCAACACATGGTCGGCCTTGCCGGCCAGGCCCTGGGTGTAGGTGGGCGGATGTTCGCAAAGCCAGATTTCATCGGGCGTATCGGGGCCGCGGCCGTCGGTGAAGCTGCGCATGGCCTCCACCGTGGCCGCGTAGTCCACCCGGCCCAGGGTTTTCACAAGAATCATGGGCGCAATGGTAGCTCGCAGCCTGTAAGGCCTCCGGCTCCTGGGGCGACTCAAAGCCAGCTAACCTTCAACTCCGCCAGCCTTTTCACCGGGAAATACCATGAAGAGAACACCTGCCTTGTCGCCGCTGCTGCTGGCTCTGTGCCTGGGCCTGATGGCCGCAACGCCAGGCCATGCCGACCCCATGGCCCAAGCCCTGGCGGCCTATGAAGCGGGAGATAGCAAAACAGCGGCTCGGCTGTTCCAGGGCTTGTCGGCGAGGCAGCTGCCCTTGGCCGACTACAACCTGGCCATGCTGCATCTGCGCGCCGAACTGCCCCGGCCCGAGCCCAGAAAGGCCCGCCTCCTGCTGGAGCGCGCCGCCGCCCACGGCCTGGTACGGGCCGAGCTGGCCTTGGGGCAGTTCTACGAGATGGGGCTGCAATCCAGCGCCGGCAAATCGGACCTGCAGCAAGCCAATCGCTGGTATGCGCGCGCCGCCGAGCATGGCAGCATCGATGCCCAGGTCGCCCTGGCCACCGCTTTTTATCTGGGGCGTGGTGTTGCCAAAGATGAGGCGCAAGCCGCGCAGTGGTTCCGGGCGGCGGCGAATGGCGGGGACGTGGGGGCGCAGTATCTGCTGGCCTCCATGTACGAGACCGGCCTGGGCCAGGCGCCGGATCTGCGCCTGGCGCGCTACTGGTACGGCATCGCCGCCAGCAATGGCGACGAGGCGGCGCCCTTCAAGCTGCAGGAGCTGGAGACGCGGCCATAGCGAGCCATGCAGATCAAAGCACCACTTTGACCATGGGGTGGGTGCTGAGGGTGCGGTAGAGCTCGTCGAGCTGCTCGCGGCTGGTGGCGGTGACGGTGATGGTCAGGCCCAGATAGTTGCCCGCCTTGCTGGGCCTTGTCTCCACCGTGGCGGGATCGAACTCAGGGTCGAACTGCTTGGCCACGGCCACCACGGCCTCCACATAACCCTCCACCTGCGCGCCCATCACTTTGATGGGAAAGCGAGAGGGGTATTCGATCAGGGACTGCTCGGGGGGGATCTCCGGCAGCTGGGGGGGGACAGTATTGCTCATACAAATAACTCGTTAAATTCAGATGGATTGCCGGCGCTTGGCCGCCTGGTAGGCCTCGTACAGGCGGGCGTACACCGGGCCGGGTTTGCCGTGCAGGGCGCCATGCCCCACGGGCTGATGGTCCAGCTGGGTCACGGCCAGCACCTCCTTGGTGGCGGAGCTGAGGATGATCTCGTCGGCACTCAGCAGCTCCAGCTCGGAGATGGGGCGCAGATTGAAACCCAGGCCGATGTCCTCGCACAGCTCGCGCAGCAACTCGACGCGTATGCCTTCCAGCACATGCTCGCTCTTGGGCGGGCCCAGCAAGGCACCTTCCTTGACGATCCAGACATTGCAGGCCGAGGCCTCGGTCAGAAAACCATCACGCAAGAGAATGGTCTCGGTGGCCTCTTGATCGGCCGAGATCTGCCGCGCCAGCACATTGCCCAAGAGCGAAGTGCTTTTGATGTCGCCACGCTCCCAGCGGAAATCCCGCGAGGTGACGCAGGCCACGCCCTGATGGCGCTCCTCGGCACTGGGCCAATGAGCCGGCGTGCTGTAGGCAAACACGGTGGGCGTGATGTCGGCGGGCATCACATGGTTGCGGGGTGCCACGCCCCGCGTGACCTGCAAATAAACCCACTGCTCATCGGCGGCCACGCCCTCGATCAGCTGGCGGGCGACGCCCAACCATTCGGCGCGCAGCAAGGGGTTGGTGATGCGCAGCTTGGCCAGGCTGCGTTCCAGCCGGTCCATATGCGCCTCGAAGCGAAACAGGCGCCGCCCATAGACCGGCAGCATCTCGTAGACCCCATCACCAAAGATGAAGCCCCGGTCCATCACCGACACCTTGGCCTCGGCCAAGGGGGTGAACTGGCCGTTGAGGTAGCAGTCCACGGCAGGCAGGCCAAGGATTCCGCCCGTTTGCTTCTGATTCATGCGCCAGTCCTCACAATGCTCAAGGACCCGAGCTTACGCCCAAGTGTCGGCGTTTTACTTGATCCAGAGCCGCAAAGCATCCCAGGCACGGCCCAAGATGCCGGCCTGGGGCACAGCTTCCTGCACGATCAGGGGCACTTCGGCCACCGGCACACCGGCCGTGGTGGAGACCTTGACGGTGCCCACGCGTTGGCCCTTGGTCAAGGGCGCGACCAGGGGATCGGTGCGCTCCACCTTGGTCTGCAGCTTGGCGCCATCGCCACGCGGCACGGCCACGAAGACCGCACCGGCCGCGCCCAGCTTGGCCTGGGGCGCTGCGCCCTTCCAGACCGGCACGGTGGCGATCGCCTGGTCCTTGTCGAACAGGCGCACGGCGTCAAAGCTGGTGTAGCCCCAGTTCAAGAGCTTCTGGCTCTCGCTGGCGCGGGCTTCCTTGGAGGCCGTGCCCATCACCACGCTGAGCAGGCGGCGCTTGCCGTTGGGGAAGTCGCGCTGGGCGCTGGAAATCAGGCAGTAGCCGGCGGCATCGGTGAAGCCGGTCTTCAGGCCGTCGACCGTGGGGTCGCGGCGCAGCAGCAGATTGCGGTTCTCCTGGCGGATCTTGTTGAAGACGAAGTCCTTCTGCGAGTAGTAGCTGTAGTACTCGGGGAAGTCGCGAATCAGGCTGGCGGCGATCACCGACAGATCGCGCGCACTGCTCTTGTGGCCCGCCTCGGTCATGCCGGTGGGGTTCTTGAACTCGGTGTTCTTCAAGCCCCAGGCCTGGGCCTGGCGGTTCATCATCGCGACGAACTGCTCCACCGTGCCGGCCACGCCTTCGGCCAGGGCGACCGACGCGTCATTGCCCGACTGGATGATCATGCCGCGCAGCAACTCATCGACCTTGGGGCTCATGGTGGTGTCGATGAACATCAGCGAGGGATCGCCCTTGCGCTCGTCCCAGGCGCGCTTGGAGACGGGCAGGGTCTGCTCCAGCGTCAGCTTCTTGTCGCGCAGGGCACCGAAGACGATATAGGCCGTCATCAGCTTGGTCAGCGAGGCGGGGTCGTTAGGCTTGTCGGCGTCGTACTCGGTCAGCACGCGGTTGGCCGTCATGTCCAGCAGCAGATAGCTGCGGGCGGCCAACTCGGGCGCTTGCGGGGCTTGGGCCTGGGCAGTGGCGGCGCTAAAGACACTGGCGGCGGCCAGCACGAGGGCAATCAGTCGTTTCATCAGGGGAGGTCTCAGGGACAGTAAAGCGAAGAGGCCACGCGTCCGGCGGCGGTCAAGCCGGCCAGGCGCCCAGCACCATGCTTTTGAGCAGCGGGAGCTGCCCGTGGAAAAAATGCCCAACACCGGGGACCACGGTGATGGGCAGGGATTGCGGCCTCGCCCAGTCCAGCACGGCGCTGAGCGGGACCACATCGTCTTGTTCGCCGTGGATCACCAAGGTATTGGCGGGCACGGCGGCGGTATCAAATCGGCTGGTGGCCGGCGCCACCAGCAGCAGGCGGCGGGCGCGCTGGTCTTCGGGCAGACGCAGGGCCGCTTGCGAGGCCACATAGCCACCGAAGGAGAAGCCCGCCAGCAGCAAGGGCTCGCCCGGCTGACGCAGGGCCTGCAGCACGGCCAGGGCATCGTCGATCTCGCCACGGCCTTCGTCCCAAGCGCCTTCGGACTTGCCGATGCCGCGGAAGTTGAAGCGCAGGGCGCGCAAACCCATCTGCACGCAGGCGCGCGCCACGGTCTGCACCACCTTGTTGTCCATGGTGCCGCCCTGGGTCGGGTTGGGGTGGCAGATCAGGGCCATGCCCGTCGTCGCCTGCTCCTCGGCGGGCAGGTCGATGGCGCATTCAATCGCGCCGGCAGGGCCCGCGATGAGAGTCTTCTGGGTGCGTGAATTCATGGGCAGCACGGGCGCTCAGCGGCCGATGTGATCGGGCAGGCGCAGGCGCTCCACCACCTCACCCTGCTTCAGATGCTTTTCGACGATCTCGTCGATATCGCTGTTGTCCACATAGCTGTACCAAACGGCTTCCGGGTAGACCACGGCCACCGGGCCACCAGCGCAGCGGTCCAGGCAACCGGCCTTGTTGACCCGCACGGCACCCACGCCGCCCAGCGCCAACTCGCGCACCCGCGCCTTGCAATGGTCAAAGCCTTGTTGGGCCCCGTGCTGAGCGCAGCTGTTGTCGCCGTTCTCGCGTTGGTTGAGGCAGAAGAAGATGTGGCGTTCGAAATAGCTCATGGCTTGATTGTAGGCAGGGGCCTGTGAAAACCCTCGGCGCTCAAAGGCTTCGGCGGCCGATCAGGGTCAGCAACCAGGCGATGGCGGCAAAAGGCCAGACCCAGCCTATCCACTGCGCCAGGCCGTAGAGATTGATGAAACGCCCTTGCTCCCAGGCCTGCAGGCTCAAGTGCAGATAGGGGCTGGTGGGGGCCTGGCTGATCAGTGCGATCAGGGCACACAAAACCAGCAGGGCCAAGGCCGCACACAGGCGCCGCGGCAAGCCCATGGCCAGAACGGAAAACAGCACCGCCGCCGCCAGACCCGGCCAGGTCGCCAGGGTCAGCCAGGCCCAAGCATGCTGGGGGCCGAAGTTCATGGCGGTGGACAAGGCCGTGCTCAACATGCCCAGGGCCAAAAAGCCAAACACCAGCCAGAGGCGACGCCAGCCCCGCTGGGCGACCGACAGCGCCAGCAAGCTGGGCGCCATCAAGCCCAGGGCGATGATGATGGCCTCGACGCCAGGCGGCAGCGCACGCGCCATGTCCAGGGCCACATCGGCGTCCTCGGCCCATTGCAGGGCCCAGGGGGTGTCCTCCAGCAGGCTCACCGCCAGATTCTGCAAGCGCGGCAGCCACTGGCCCAGGCCCAGGGGCACGGGAGTTGGAAACAGCAGGCCCACCGGCCACAGCATCAACAAGGCGAGGGCGCCGGCACAATGCGGCTGGAACCAATAGGCCCGGACCTCATGCCAGCGCCGCAGGCCACCAAAGCGATTCAGCAGCAGGCCCAGCAGTACACCCAGCCAGGCGCCGCCCACATTCAGCAGCCAGTCCAGCGAAGAGGGCACGCGGCCCGGCAAAAAAAACTGCAAGGTCTCCAACAGAAATGACAGGGCCGGCGCCGGCAACAAACCCAGCAGCAAGGCGCCGCGCAGGCCCAGACCGCTGCGCAAGCCCGCGGCCAAGCCCAGCAGGCCCAGGGGCAGATAGCCCAGGGCATTGGCCTGCATATCGAAATGGCCGAAATACTTGGGCCAGGGCAGGCCGATCAGGTCGCGCAAGGCCATGCCAGGCGGCCAGGTCCAGGGCCAGAAGGGGTACAGGCTGGCGTAGACGATCAGGGCCAGATAGGCCAGCAGCAGCCAGGTGGCGGAGCTTTGCCGGCGCACCATATCCAAGCCCCTCAGAAGGGTTTGACCACCACCAAGATCACGATGGCCGCGAACAACAGCACCGACACCTCGTTGAAGAAGCGGTACCAGCGATGCGGGCGCTTGTTGGCCAAGGTCTCAAAGCGACGCAGGATCCGGCCGCAAGCATGGTGATAGCCGCCCACCAGCAACACCAGGCCCAGCTTGGCATGCATCCAGCCATTGCCGGGGCCGCGGCCAATGCCGTAGTACAGCCAGAGCAGCGCACCCAGCAACACGGCGGGCAGCATCAACAAGGTGCTGAAGCGGTAGAGCTTGTGTGCCATCAGCAGCAAGCGCTCGCGCTCGGCGTGGCTCTCGGTCGGCACCATGGCCAGATTGACGAACAGCCGCGGCAGATAGAACAGGCCGGCGAACCAACTCGCGACGAAGACGATGTGAAAGGCTTTGATCCAGAGCATGGGCCCATTATGCGGGCAAGGGAAAACCCGCTCGTGCCCGAGCGAAGATCGCGCTCACACGCCTGCAAAAGCCCAAAAAAAAGCCCCGGCAAAAAGCCGGGGCGCTAAAGCCTTATCGCTGTCATCACGCTAAGGCTCCTGCTCAGGGAGGAAAAGCAGGGAACGACCACCTTGCGGCTATCATTCGGAGTCAATAATAACAGAATTGATACAGCTGCGAACGTACGGACAATTGCTTAGTTTGAGCATTTTGACCCTGAAATCAGGCTCAGCTTCCTTCATTCGGTGAGCGACGATAGGCTTCTTAACCGGCTCGCCTCGCCTCATATTTACCGCAACAAGCCATCCCATGACCGCTGTCACGCCCGCCCCCTTCCCCGCCAGCCGCCCTCGCCGTCTGCGCTTTGACGCCTTCACCCGCGCCCTGGTGCGCGAAAACGCGCTCAGCAGCAATGATCTGATCCTGCCGGTGTTTGTGCACGAGGGCCGGGACCGCGTCGAGCCCGTGCTGTCCATGCCCGGCGTCTCCCGCCTGAGCCTGGATCATCTGCTCAAGGTGGCGGACGAGTGTGTGAGTCTGGGCATCCCGGTGCTGGCCCTGTTTCCCGTCATCGACGCCGCGCTGAAAACGCCCGACGGCAGCGAGGCCTGCAATCCCGAGGGCCTGATCCCGCGCGTGGTGCGCGCCCTCAAGGCCCATGCGCCCCAGCTGGGCATCCTGACCGATGTGGCCCTGGACCCCTTCACCAGCCATGGCCAGGACGGCGTGCTGGACGACAAGGGCTACATCATCAACGAGCGCACGGTGGAAATGCTGACGGCCCAGGCCCTGGTGCAGGCCGAGGCCGGAGTGGACTTTGTGGCCCCCAGCGACATGATGGACGGCCGCATCGGCGCCATCCGCCAGGCCCTGGAGGCCAAGGGCCACATCCACACCCGCATCATGGCCTACAGCGCCAAATACGCCAGCGCCTTCTACGGCCCCTTCCGCGACGCCGTGGGCTCGGCCGGCAATCTGGGCAAGGCCGATAAAAAGACCTATCAGATGGACCCCGGCAACAGCGATGAAGCCCTGCGCGAAGTGGCGCTGGACATCGCCGAGGGCGCGGACATGGTGATGGTCAAGCCCGGCATGCCTTATCTGGACATCGTGCGCCGGGTCAAGGATGAGTTCCGTGTGCCCACCTTTGCCTACCAGGTCAGCGGTGAGTACGCCATGATCAAGGCCGCCGCCGCCAATGGCTGGCTGGATCACGACGCGGTGATGATGGAGTCCCTGCTGGCCTTCAAGCGCGCCGGCGCCGATGGCGTGCTGACTTACTTCGCGCTGGAAGCCGCCCGCTTGCTCAAGCGCTGAGCTTCAAAACCCAGGCCGCATGCGCTTCTTCCACATCCACGGCGATCGTTTCATCGAGCTGGGCCAACTGCCCGCGGACCTGCCCGCCGAGGGTTTTCTATGGGCCAGCTACAGCCGGCCCGAGTTCGAACAACGCTTCGGCGAGGTGCAGCACAAGCTGCAGCGCTGGGACTGCGGGCAGTTGGTGGATCTGCATGTTTCCGACCTGATCAACGCCCAGCTGCCCTCGCACTTTGACTACACCTCCTGGTACGACCTGATCGTGTTCCGCCGCCTGGCCGCCCTGCCCGGCACGGACAGTTTGCCGGCGGACGAACAGACACCTAGCGCGAACACGGCGGCCCAGGCCCTGGAGGCCATCGACACCAGCCCCATCGGCTTTGCGGTCTTCGACCATGTGCTGATCTCGGTCCACCCGGCCGACTGCATGGTGCGCGACTTCTTCGCCGACAAGCTGGGCCACCTCACCGAGGGCCGCGACCTGCGCGGCAGCGCGCGCCTGCCCACCAGCCCGGCCGAGCTGATGCTGCGCATGGTCAACCACACGGTGGACAACTATCTGGAACTGCGCCGCCTGCTGAGTCGCCATCTGGGCAGCTTGCAGCGCGAGCTGATGGACGCGCACAGCCATTTCGACAACTGGTCCCTGCTGCTGGCCTCGCGCGATGCCCTGCACCGGCTGGAAGAAATCAGCGAAGACCAGCGCAGCGCCATCCAGGAATGGATAGACGCACTGGACGAATGGCCGCTCAGCGAGGACGCCCAGTTGCGCCGCGAGCGCGAGCTGCTGCGGGTGCGCTCACGCGATGTGCTGGAGCATATCGAGCGGGTGCTGACCCATGTGCGCCGCCTGGAGTCCTCCTCCGAGGCGGCGGTGCAGATGCACTTCTCGGCCCTGGGTCACCGCACCAACAGCATCATGCGCACGCTGACGGTGCTAACAGCCATCTTCCTGCCGCTGAACCTGATCACCGGCATCTTCGGCATGAATTTCGATGGCCTGCCCCTGATCCACAAGGCCGCCGGCTTCTGGATCGCCTTCGGCCTGATGCTGGCCGTGGGTCTTGGCCTGGGGCTGTTCTTCTGGCGCAAGCGCTATCTGAGTAGCCGTCATTAAGTTGCGTTAGACCCCCCATAAGGGTCGGCAAAACCCAGGCCTTGCAGGATCTCGCTCTCGCGCGCCTCCATGCACTCGGCCTCGTCGTCTGCCTCGTGGTCATAACCCTGCGCATGCAGGGTGCCATGCACCAGCATATGGGCGTAGTGAGCGGCGATGTCCAGCCTGGCCTCGGCGGCCTCGCGTTCCACCACCTCGGCGCAGATGACCAGGTCTGCGCACACCACCGGCTCGGCGCTGTAGTCAAAGGTCAACACATTGGTGGCGTAGTCCTTGGCGCGGAACTCGGCATTGAGGCGCCGACCTTCTTCGGCATCGACGATGCGCACGGTGATCTCGCCCGGCAATTCAAGTGCAGCACGGATCCAGCGCGCCACCTTGTGCCGCGGCAGCAGGGCACGGTGGCGCGGGTCGGCGAATTGCAGGGACAAACTCAACTCGGGCCGGCTCATGCAGCACCTCCATCATGACGGGCCGACAGCCTGGCCAGCATGGCCGCGCGCGCCTCATAGGCTTCGACAATGCGCGCCACCAGGGGGTGGCGCACGACATCCGCGCTGCTGAAGCGGGTCATGGCAATGCCCTTGACCCGGGCCAGCACCCGCTCGGCGTCCACCAAGCCGCTGGTCATGCCCTTGGGCAGATCGACCTGGCTGGTGTCACCGGTGACCACGCATTTGCTGCCGAAGCCGATGCGAGTCAAAAACATCTTCATCTGCTCGGGCGTGGTGTTCTGCGCCTCGTCCAGGATCACAAAGGCGTGATTGAGCGTGCGACCGCGCATAAAGGCCAGCGGCGCCACTTCCAGCTGGCCTTTCTCGAAGGCCTTGTTGACGCGGTCAAAACCCATCAAGTCGTAGAGCGCGTCGTACAAGGGGCGCAGATAGGGGTCGACCTTGGCCGTCAGATCGCCGGGCAGAAAACCCAGGCGCTCGCCGGCCTCGACGGCGGGGCGGGTCAGGATGATGCGCTGCACCGTGCTGCGCTCCAGCGCATCGACGGCGCAGGCCACGGCCAGATAGGTCTTGCCTGTGCCGGCCGGCCCCAGGCCGAAGCTGATGTCATGCGCCATGATGTGGCGCAGATACTCGTGCTGGCGCGGCGTGCGGCCGGCCAGATCGCTGCGCCGGGTGCGCAGCACCAGAGGCGGCTCTTCGCTGGGCAGGGCGGTGGCCAGCGTCGCCGTTGCTCGCTTGCTGCGGCCCTTGACGGCCGCCGCGGCCAGCTCGCCGGCGGCTTCGGCGATCGCCAGCTGCAAGGTCTCGGGCGGAATCGAGCGGCGCGCGCGCTCATACAAGGCTTGCAACAGAAGCAGACCACGCTCGGCCGCGGCCTTGGGGCCCTCGATGCGCAAGCGCTCATGCTGACGCGTGATGCGCAGACCCAGGGCCAGCTCGATCTGGCGCAGATGCTCGTCCAGACTGCCGCACAAATGGGCCAGGCGCGGGTTGTCGACCGGAACAAACTCGTGGCGAAGAATCACGTCAGCACTTTCTCATTCAAATCAAATAGAGACGCTATTGTCGCTGGCGTGCGCAAAACCATCGACTCTGGGGAGTTCCAGCCGGGCCCCGCTCCTGCACAATCGCCCCTCATGCAAAAAAGCACATCGAACCAGGCGGAGGCGAAGCAGATGGGATGGCTGCAGCGTTTCAATCCCATCGGTCTTGCCCTCGGTGCAAGCCTGCTGCTGGCGGCCCTGCTCTGGCCGGCAGCCGGCTGGTCGCAAGCCACCGGCGGCGGGGCCGAGACCATGCAGCTGCAGCTGGGTTTCTCGGCCCTGCAAGCGCATCAATGGTTGCTCGGCATGCTGCTGGTTTTAAGCATTACGGCGGAAATCATCGCCCGCCTCTATCCGCGTGAATCGCAGGTCAGCTGCCTGGGCAGCATGATGCTGGCCGGCGTGGCCTATCAGGTGCTGCGCTTCGCCACCAGTGCTCCCGCCCTGTGGCTGCAGGCGGTGATTCTGCTGATGCTGGCCCTGGTCGTGATGTTCGGCATGCACTATCTGAGCCGCCAACTGGACAAGCCCCTGCCGCGCCTGGAGCAGGCGCTGTGGTGGCAGGTCTTCGTCGCGCCGGCCTGCGTGCTGGTGGCGGGGTTCTTCAGCGACTTCGCCCTGGCCCGCATCTGGCATGCCCTGCTGACGCTGGAATTGCTCGCACTGCTGGCCTGGTATCTGCGCCAGCGTTGGCAGGCCCTGCTGACACACCCCCCGGTTCCGGCCAAGGCCCGCACCAATCTACTCAAACTGAGCGCCCTGATCACCCTGTGCTGCCTGGCCATGCTGGCGGACCAGGCGCTGCCCCTGTTGCCACAGCCCCTGCTGCCAGCCTGGACGGTGTGGCTGGTGCTGGCCCAGCCGGTGCTGATGATCACCCTGGGCCTGCAGTTTGTGGCCAGTTTTGCACGTGCAAGGCGCGACAGCGATCTGCAGCAGGTGCAGGCCGAGCAAGGCATGGCCGAACGCATGGCCGAGATGGAGCACAGCTTTGCCGGCACGGTGGAGCAGAAGTTGGAACAGGTGACCGAGCGCGAACGCAAGCGCATCGCCGCCGATCTGCACGACGACCTGGGCGCCAAGCTGCTGACCATCGTCCACACCAGCGAGTCCGACCGCATCTCCACGCTGGCCCGCGAGGCGCTGGAGGAAATGCGCCTGTCGGTGCGCGGCCTCACCGGCAAGCCGGTGCAGTTGCTGGATGCACTTGGGGATTGGCGGGCCGAGGTGGTGTCCCGCCTGGGCCAGGCCAATATCCTGGCCGAATGGAAGGCACCCGCCGAGGATGTGGTCCACACCCTGCCGGCCCGGGCTTACGTGCAAACCACACGCATCTTCCGCGAGGCTGTCAGCAACATCATCAAGCACAGCGGCGGCACCCACTGCACCATCAGCTGCAATGTGCAGGACGGCGACTTCCTGGTCGTCATCCAGGACAATGGCCAGGGCATACCCGCCGAACTGGACGGACGCCTGGATCGCGGCCACGGCATGGCCAGCATGAAGTCGCGCGCCAAACAGATGCATGGACAATGCTTGGTGGAGTCCGGCCCCGGCTGGGGAACCGTGATACGCCTCACGATTCCGCTCTGACACCGCAGTAAAACCCACCGTAACGACGACAATTGCCGGCCTGCCGCTTCAGGCCGCTAGGCGTCGGGCCGATAAAGCCTTACCGTTAGCGTGCAGTCTTGCTGCGACCGGCCGCCCCTCTGACAGGAACCGAAACGACCATGGACCACATCCTTCTGCTTGAAGACATTCCTGAAATTCGCGCGTGGTTGAAGGCCTTGGTGAAACAGGTGTTCTCCAACGCCCAGATCACCGAATGCTCGCGTGTGCAGGACGCCCTGGCCCTGGTGAACAGCCAGCGTTTCAATCTGGCCCTGCTGGACCTGGGCCTGCCCGACGGCTCGGGCGTGGAGGTAATCGCCGCCCTGCGCGAAAAACAGCCCGAGGTGCAGTCCGTCATCGTCACCATCCACGACGACGACGAGCACCTCTTCCCCGCCCTGCAGGCCGGCGCCTTTGGCTATCTGCTGAAAGAGCAGTCGCGCGAACTGTTGTTCGAGCAGTTGCAGCGCATGAGCCAGGGCGAGCCGCCGCTATCACCCTCCATCGCGCGCAAGGTGATCGCCCATTTCGCCAACCAGAAGCGCCCCCAGGTGGCGGCCGTGCTGCACGAGGTCTCGCTGACCGACCGCGAAACCGAGGTGCTCTTGCGCGTGGCCAAGGGCTACACCCTGCCGGAAATCGGCGTGCAGCTGGGCCTGTCCCGCCACACCATTGCCGACTATGTGAAGCAGATCTACCGCAAGCTCAATGTGTCCTCGCGCGCCGAGGCCGCCTTGGAAGCCCAGCGCCTGGGCCTGTTCGGCCGCAACTGAGCGACCCGCCGCGGGCCGATAATGGCCCGATGATAGGCAGACTCACAGGCGTCATCGCGGAAAAATCGCCCCCGCAAGTCCTCATCGATGTGCAGGGCGTCGGCTACGAAGTCGATGTCCCCATGAGTACCTTCTACAACCTGCCCGGCCTGGGCGAGAAGGTCGCGCTGCTGACCCATTTCGTGGTGCGGGAGGATGCGCAAATCCTGTTCGGCTTCCTCAGTGCCGAGGAGCGCAGCGCCTTCCGCCAACTCATCAAGATCAGCGGTGTCGGGCCCAAGATGGCCTTGAGCCTGTTGTCGGGCTTGTCGGTCGCCGAGCTGGGCCAGGCGGTTTCAAGACAGGAAGTGGCACGCCTGGTCAAGGTGCCCGGTATCGGCAAGAAGACGGCCGAACGCCTGCTGCTGGAATTGAAGGGCAAGCTGGGCGCCGATCTGACCTCGCCACTAAGCCTCAGCAATGACAACCAGGCCGATATTCTGCAAGCCCTGATCGCCCTGGGCTATAGCGAGAAAGAGGCCGGCTTGGCCCTGAAGGCCTTGCCGCCGGAAGTGGGCGTTAGCGAGGGTATCAAGCTGGCCTTGAAATCCTTGTCGCGATAATTCAGCATGAGCATCCAGACCGACGATTTCGCCAGCGCGCCCCAGCGCGTCATCAGCGCCGCCCCCACTTCGCCCAAGGAAGAGGCCATCGAGCGGGCCCTGCGCCCCAAGCTGCTGGACGAATACGTGGGCCAGGCCAAGGCGCGCGAGCAGTTGGAGATCTTCATCGGCGCCGCGCGCAAGCGTGAGGAGGCCATGGACCATGTGCTGCTGTTCGGCCCGCCGGGCCTGGGCAAGACGACGCTGTCCCACATCATCGCCGCCGAGCTGGGCGTCAATCTGCGCCAGACCTCGGGGCCGGTGCTGGAAAAGCCCAAGGACCTGGCCGCCATCCTGACCAATCTCGAAAAAAACGATGTGCTCTTCATCGACGAGATCCACCGGCTCTCGCCAGTGGTGGAAGAAATCCTCTACCCCGCACTGGAGGACTATCAGATCGACATCATGATCGGCGAAGGCCCGGCCGCCCGCTCCATCAAGCTGGACCTGCAGCCCTTCACCCTGGTCGGCGCCACCACAAGAGCCGGCATGCTGACCAACCCCTTGCGCGACCGCTTCGGCATCGTGGCCAGGCTGGAGTTCTACACCGCGCAAGAGTTGCAGCGCATCGTGACGCGCTCGGCCGCCCTGCTGAACACGCCCATCGATGCCGAGGGCGCTTTGGAAGTCGCCCGACGTTCACGCGGCACGCCGCGTATCGCTAACCGCCTGCTGCGCCGGGTACGCGACTATGCCGAAGTGAAGAGCGACGGCCATATCGGCAAGGCCGTGGCCGACAAGGCCCTGGCCATGCTGGACGTGGATCCGCAGGGCTTTGACCTGATGGACCGCAAGCTGCTGGAAGCCATCGTGCACCGCTTCGACGGCGGGCCCGTGGGCCTGGAAAACGTGGCCGCGGCCATCGGCGAGGAGGCCGGCACCATCGAGGATGTGATCGAGCCCTATCTGATCCAGCAAGGCTATTTGCAGCGCACGCCGCGCGGCCGCGTCGCCACCCTGGCGGCCTTCCGCCATCTGGGGGTGACACCGCCCAAGGTGGCCGGGCAGTTGTTCGAAGAGTAGGCGACGCCCCGCCCAGCGAGTTACGCGGCTGACTCCTGTCAGGCGGGCATAAAAAAAGCGACCCGAAGGTCGCTTTTTTTGTTTCTGCCCGAAATCGATCAGAAATTGTGGCGGATGCCAACGGCCAGGGAGTCGAAATCACCCTTCTTGTTGTCGGCAGTGCTGTCCACGGCGGTGTAGAAGCCATAGACCTTGGTGCGCTTGCTCAGGTTGTAGTTGTAACCCAGGGTGTATTGCTTGGCACCGTTGGCGCCTTGCAGACCGCCGGACTCGGTACCACCAACGTTCACATGGAACTCCGAAGCACCCATGGTGTACATGGCCGACACGCGGCCGATATTGCGAGTGGGCTTGGAACCGGTGCCGATGTCTTCACGCTGGTAGTAGCCGCCGAAGGTGAAGGCACCCAGCTCATACAGGCCGCGGATGGCGTACTGGTTAGCATCGCCTTGGTTGCTGTAGCCGAAGCCCAGGTGCAGAGGGCCTTGGTCATAGTTGGCGGCCAGGTCGAAAGCACGCTTGTCGACGCCTTCACCAGCGTGAGCGGTGATCTCAGCGGTGAAGCCGCCGTAGTTGGGCGTGAAGTAGCCGACCTTGTTGGCTTCCGTCCAGCCCACGCCCGAGTACAGCGCGTCGGACGAGGTGCCGGTGTCATGGTTGTGCATGGACACATAGTCGGCGGTGGCGAAGTAGGAGCCATTGGTCCAGCGGCCCAGCTTGACGGCACCGAAGCTGCCGCTCAGCTGCACAGCAGCTTCACGATTCCAGAAGGCCGAGTTGGTGGCCTTACCGTCGTCGGAGTTCAGACCGTGTTCCAGCAGGAAGCTAGCCTTCAAACCACCGCCCAGATCTTCGGTACCCTTGAAGCCCAGACGCGAGCTATTGTTTTGCACAACAGCCTTGCGGTCTTGGTTCTCGACCTTCTGGCTTTCAACGGTGGTGTTGATACGGCCCCACAGGGTGACCGAGCTTTGAGCGAATGCTGCGGGAGCTGCGACGGCGGCCAGAGCTGCCACGAGAGCGATCTTTTTCATCGTTTACCTTTGTGAGTTAAGTTTGTGCTGGGCTTCAATGCCCGGTCTTTGAGCGCAATGTGGAGCGAGTATAGAAGTCCGAAGTTCCGCGCCCAAACATTCGACGCGAAATTGCAACACTTATCTGATACACCCCTGTCCATGCGCTTCAGCCCTTGCCAGGCCCCGGGCTGAGGGCCGGATCAGGCCGGCTTGGCCCGGCTCGCCGGGGCGGTTTGAGCCCCCTTGCTGCACAGCCAGGAAACGCCACACAGGCCCGCCATCACCACAGCCATGACCCCGGCCTGCTGCCACCACGTCAGCAGATGCGCCTGCCACAAACCCCAGCTGCTTAAGCCCAGGACCAGCAAAAACAGAAGGCTGGCCCAGCCCCGGCGCTGGGCCGACACCTGGGGATCGAAGCGCTGCTGCGCCCTGGGGTCGTAGACCTCGCTCTTGGCGGGGCTCACTCCCGGCGGCTGCCAATGCGCAGCCTCCCACCAGACCCTCAGCTTGTTGAGCAAGCCCGGCGTCGCTGCTGTTTTTTTCAGCAAAAAGCCGTAGACATGCCAGTTGGCGACCCAAGGATTCCAGCTTCGCAGCGCATCTCTGGTCCCATAAACACAGGGCTCCTCGTCCAGCTCCTCCTGAAAACTACCGAAGAAACGGTCCCACAAAATCAGGATGCCACCGTAGTTCCGATCCAGATATGGCTCGTTGACGGCGTGATGGACGCGGTGGTTGGAGGGCGAGCAGAACCAGCGGTCAAACCAGCCCAAACGGCCAATCTGCTGGGTATGCACCCAGTACTGATACAGCAGGTCGATCAAGGCAACCACCACAAACACCAGGGGAGGGAAGCCGATCAAGGCCATGGGCAGATAAAAGATCCAACCCGCCACCCAGCCACTGCTGGTTTGGCGCAGGGCGGTGGACAGGTTGTAGTCCTCACTCTGGTGATGCACGGCATGGGCCGCCCAGAACAAGGCCACCGTATGGCCGAAGCGGTGGTGCCAGTAATAGAGGAAGTCGTAGATCAGCAGCCCCGAGCCCCAGACCATCAGGGAGTCTGTCGACAAGCCTGGCAGCCAGGCCCAGTGCTCGTAAACCCAGACATAGATGCCCAGCGTGAAAAGCTTGGTCAGGCCGCCAACCAGTTGGCTGAGCATGCCGAGGCCTATGCTGCTCAGCGCGTCGTTGAGCCGGTAGGTATTGCGGCCACGGCGCCGCCCCACCCAGTACTCCACGCCGATCAGCAGAAAGAACAGCGGGGCCACGAGAACAATGATCTGAGCAGCTTCCATCGGCGAACAATGTGGTCAGGAGTGGAGGAAATTCAGGCCCGGGCCGGTTTGGGCTCGTCCTGATTCGAGGCCAGAGGCAGCAGGCCATCGAGATGGAACTCGTCATTCCAACCCACAACGGTGAAGCCCTCGGGCGAATAAAGCAATCGGTTGATCGCCGCATTGCCGAGTTTCCAGCTGCGCACGGCGCTCAAGGACTGGCGCGAGGCGGCCCGGCGCAAGCAGTCCAGCACGCCGCCATGGGTCACGACGGCGACGGTTTGCCCGGGGTGGGCGCGCGCGACGCGCTCGAAAGCCGCCACGCTGCGACTATAAAAATCCTGCAAGACTTCGCCGCCGGGCGCGCCGAAATCGGCATCCCGGCGCCGCCAGGCCTCGCTCTGGGCCGGCCAGCGCGCGGCAATCTCCGGCCAGCTATGACCCTCGAACACGCCAAAGCTGCGCTCCCGCAACTGGGCATCCAGGCGCAAGTCCAGGCCGGTTTGCGCGGCCAGCGCCGCGGCGGTCTGGCGCGCCCGGCTCAGATCGCTGGCGTACAAGGCATCAATGCCCTCGTCCAGCAGCGCCAGCGCCAGCCGCTGGGCCTGGGCTTGGCCTGTTTCATTGAGCGGAATATCCAGTTGCCCCTGGATGCGGGCCTCGCGATTCCAGGCCGTTTCACCGTGGCGTATGGCCAGGATGCGGGTGCTACCGTCCAGACTCATGGCCTCAGACGCCCCAGACCACGTCCTGGCCGGCCGCCAGGCTGTAACGCAGCAGCTCGACAAAAGGCCAAGCACGCTGCTTGAGGCTGACCTCGGCGCGCCGGGGTAAGGGCTCGCCCGCAGCCTCGGCCTCGGCCACCGCCTGGGCGAAGCGGGCCTCGTCCTCGGCCACCGCCTGCTCCAGCCTGGCTATGGCCGCGGCCAGCTGATCCGTGAGCAAGATGCCCTGGGCCGAGGGTTCGCGGCCCAGCAAGCGCAGGATCTGCTCACCCTGCGGGCCCAACATGATCACATCGGCCGCCGCCTTGGACTTGAATTTGTAGATCACCGCAGCCTCCTGTTCGCTCATCACGGTCTGGCGCCATTGTCTGCGCAGAGCAGTTGCTCGCCGCCTGGGCAAACCAGCAAACAGGCGCGGCAAACGACAAACTAGAGAGCTGCATCAAAAAGGGCTCTGGAGATACACCGCCCGCGATGCATGTCCAGAGCCCCTCAGCTCAGCAGCCCACCCAGAAGGTGGCGGCCACCGCGGCCCGGCGGCGCCTTGCCGCTGCGCCACACCCGCTCTTCAAATGCTGCGGCGTCCAAGGCCGGCGCATAAAGAAAACCCTGGAACTCATCGCAACCCGCACGCGCCAGGAATTCACGCTGCGCCTCGGTCTCCACGCCTTCAGCGATCACATGCAGACGCAAGGCCTGGCCCATCTGGATGATGGCATTGACGATGCCCGCATCGCTGGCATCCGCCGGCAGGCCCTGGATGAAGCTGCGGTCTATCTTCAGGCGCTGGATGGGGAAGCGCTTCAGATAGGCCAGGCTGGAATAGCCGGTGCCGAAGTCGTCGATGGACATGCACACGCCCAGGGCCGCCAGCGCCTTGAGGCGGTGCAAGGCTTCTTCGGCGTCACCCAGCAAGATGCCCTCGGTCAGCTCCAGCTCCAGCAAGGCCGGCGGCAGGCCCGAGGAACGCAGGGCCAGGGCCACCGTGTCCACAAAGCGGGATTGCTGGAATTGCAGGGCCGAGACATTGACCGCCACCGGCATGCGCCAGCCCTTGCGCAGCCAGGCCGAGGCCTGCTCCACCGCTTGCTGCAGCACCCATTCGCCGATGGCCACCACAAAGCCACTCTCCTCGGCCACCGGGATGAATTCCGAGGGCGAGATTTCACCGCGCAAGGGGTCGCGCCAACGAATCAAGGCCTCGGCCCCGATCACCTGGCCGCTGACCAAGGCGATCTGCGGCTGAAAGTGCAGGCGGAACTGGGCTTCCTGCAGGGCCTGGCGCATGGCGTGATCCAGGCGCATGCGCGACAGCAGATCGACCTCCTTGCGAGGGCGGTGGAAATGGAAGCCGCCGCGCCCGCTCTCCTTGACCCAGTGCATGGCTCGCTCGGCGCTGGCCATCAACTCGTCCGCATTGCTGCCGTCGCCCGGGAACAGGGCGATGCCGGTGCTGCAGGTCACGGTGAAGCTGAGCGTGTCAAAACTGAAGGGCCGGGACATGGTCTCCTGCACCCGCCGCGCCGCATGCTCGGCGCCACGCGCATCGGCCTGATGGATCAAGAGCGCAAACTGATCGCCACTGACCCGAGCCACCGAGTCCACCTCGCGCAAGCAGTCCTTGAGCCGCTCGGCCACTTCTTTCAGCACCCGGTCACCGTAGGCGTGCCCGAGGGTTTCGTTGATCTGCTGGAAACGGTCCAGATCGACATTGAGCAGGGCGAACAAGCTGTTTTCCCGCTTGGCCACGGCCTTCATGTATTCGATGCGCTCACCCAGGGCGCGGCGATTGGGCAGGCCGGTCAGCATGTCCGAATGGGCCAGCTCCTCGATGCGCTGGCTGGCGGCCAGTTTTTCACTCAGATCACGATAGGAGTACACCCGGCCTATCGGCCGCCCCCGGCTGAACTGCGGCAGCGAGACCCGTTCCAGCACCCGGCCATCCAGCAGCTTGAGGATGTCGCTGCTCTGCAGCAAGGGCGCGTCCTGAATGGCGGCCAGACGGGTGGCGTAGGCCGCGGCATCGCTGACGCTGCGGCGCATCCACAATTGCACCGCCTCGTCATCACGCTCCCGCAGCAGATCGGCCGGTATGCCCCACATCGAAGCAAAACGGCGGTTGAAGGAGCGCATGCGGCCGGCCAGATCGGCCACCAGAATGCCGTCGGCGGTGGACTCCAGCGTCGCCTGCAGCTCGGCCACCAGGGCCTCGCGCTCGTCCTCGGATTGGCGCTGGCGCGTTTGGTCGTACATGGCGACCAGCCAGTAGCCGCCGCGCGTCGGCAAGACACTTTCGCCCGGCGCGATAAAAGTGATGCGGCGCGTCACCCACAGCAGATGGCCTTCGGCATGGCGCATCATGGTCTCGGAATTGAGCAAAGCCCGCGGGTCGGTGGCCGCCTCCTGCCAGAACAAGACGTCCTCCGGCGTCTGCGCCAGCGACTCCACCACCTGCCCCAGCAATTGCTCGGGCGGCATGCCCAGCAGGCGCGTCGCCGCCGCATTGACAGCCAGAATGCAGCGGCTTTGCCCATCCACCAGCCAGGTCGCTTCCAGCAAGCCCTCCAGCAGGGCCGCGTAGGGCGCAGGATCTGAGGTCGACGGAGCTGCCTGGAAGGGCAGGACGTTCACGCCGCAAGTTCCGCGTCGGCCATGCCGCTGGCGACGGGTTCAAAGAAATAAGCCACGCGGGTGCGTGGGCTCAGATAGTCCAGGGCGGCGCGCGGCAGCTGCTGGGCCTTCAGGCTGCGGCGTATGCCCAGATCGGGCTGATCTTCCAGATTCAGCACCAAGGCCTCGTCGCGCGGCACCTTGAGGTCATGCACCATCACCCGCGGCTTGAGCGGCCGCGAGGAATTGACCGCCACCACCAGGGCATAACGGTCATCGGTGAGCTGTACCGCCGAGCCCGGCGGGTAGACACCCATCATGCGGATGAAAGCATTCAACATGGTGGCGTCGAAGCGGTTGCGGCCCTGGGCAAACATCAGCGACAAGGCCTCGTGTGGCGTCATCGCCTTGGAGGCCAGCAAGGGATTGCAGAGGCCATCGAAGCGATTGACCAGGGCCACGATGCGCGCCCCGGCGCTCATCTTGTCCATATTGATGCGCTGGGGGAAGCCGCTGCCATCGGCATTCTCATGGTGCTGGGCAATGATCAGCATGGGGGCCGGCGCCAGGCCCATGCCCTGAGCCAGGGCCACGCCCTTGGCCACGTGCTGCTGGTAGATCTGCAACTCGGCCACCGAAAAGCCTTCGTCGCGATTGCGCAGACGAGCCTGCAACTCGATCTTGCCGATGTCGTGCAGCAAGGCGCCCACGCCCAGATCCATCATTTCCTCGCGCCCGAGTCCGAAGGCTCGGCCCAGCAGCAAGGAGATGATGGACACATTCAAGGCATGCGCCGTGCTGCGATCGCCGGCGCCTTCGTTGAGCAGGCGGATATTGAGATCGCCCTCCACCAGCATCTTGTCCAGCAAGGCGCTGGTCAATGCCAGCGACTGGTCTTTGGCATTGCGCGGGTCACGCGGCACCAAATCCATGACCTCGCGGAAAGCAGCGGCCGCCTCGCCGTATTGGCGCTCGCACAAATTCAAGGCGGCGCGCTGCGCCTGCAAAGCCTGGCGGTGGGCCTCGCGTGCCAACTCTTCGGGCGACATCGCCTGCGCGACGGGCTCGGCCGCGGTCGGTCCGGCTGGTGGCGCCGAGGAGTCGGTCAACAGCTCGCTCTTGCCAGGACTCCAGCGCACCTGGCTCAGGCCCAGGCGCCGGAGAATCTGCAACTGCTCTTCGGTCGTCAGCTTGAAACTGCTGAGCGGGAATGGATGCGACATCCAGCCCAAGTCCAGATGAATGAACATTCCCAGCTTGAGCTGGCTGACATCAATCAGCGGATCGGCAATTCTGTCCTTCATATCATTCCTACGCCTGTTCGGTGAGGCGCCCTCAAGTCCAGCATCGGCAGCCTATTCACAAAACTTAAGGTCTAGTGGGAGGAAACACCCCGGCATACGCACAGTCCAATTTCCATGTGCAAATTGTCACGCCCATTCCTTGACCCCGGCGCAAGTGCACGCTTAATATTGTTCGCAAATGGAACTCGTGTTCTTATTGCGAACAATATTAAGCCCTTCACGCCTTTTGACTGGACCCCCATGAGCCCCCAAGCCTTTATCTGCGATGCCATTCGCACGCCTTTTGGCCGCTACGGCGGCGCGCTTTCCTCGGTACGGGCCGACGACCTCGGCGCCATTCCGCTGCGCGCCTTGATCGCCCGCAACCCTGGCGTCGACTGGGCCAGCGTCGATGACATTCTTTACGGCTGCGCCAATCAGGCCGGTGAGGACAACCGCAACGTCGCGCGCATGTCCGCCCTGCTGGCCGGCCTGCCCATCGAAGTGCCGGGCGCCACGCTGAACCGCCTGTGCGGCTCCGGCATGGACGCCATCGGCTCGGCCGCCCGCGCCATCCGCGCCGGCGAAGCCGGCCTGATGCTGGCGGGCGGGGTCGAAAGCATGAGCCGCGCGCCCTTTGTCATGCCAAAGGCCGACAGCGCCTTCTCGCGCAACAACGCCGTCTACGACACCACCATAGGCTGGCGCTTCATCAACAAGCTGATGAAGGAACAGTACGGTGTGGACTCCATGCCCGAAACCGCCGAGAACGTGGCCAGCGATTTCGGCATAGCACGCGAGGCGCAGGACCGCATGGCGCTGGCCAGCCAGCAACGCGCCGTGGCCGCCCAGGCCTCGGGCTTTTTCGAACGCGAGATCACGCCGGTGCTGATTCCGCAGAAAAAAGGCGATGCCCTCAGCGTCAGCCGCGATGAACACCCGCGTGAAACCAGCCTGGAGGCATTGGCCAAGCTGAAAAGCATCGTGCGCCCCGGCGGCACCGTCACGGCCGGCAATGCCTCGGGCGTCAACGACGGCGCTTGCGCCCTGCTGCTCGCCGATGAAGCCAGCGCAGCGAAAAACGGCTTGACGCCCCGTGCCCGCGTGGTCGGCATGGCTTGCGCCGGTGTGGCGCCCCGCATCATGGGCATAGGCCCGGCCCCGGCCAGCCTGCGCGTGCTGGCCCAGACCGGCCTGAGCCTGGCGCAGATGGATGTGATCGAGTTGAACGAAGCCTTTGCCGCCCAAGGCCTGGCCGTGCTGCGCCAACTCGGCCTGCGCGACGAGGACCCACGCGTCAACCCCAACGGCGGCGCCATCGCCCTGGGCCACCCCTTGGGCGCCAGCGGGGCCCGTCTGGTGACGACGGCCATCAACCAACTGCAGCAAACAAAAGGCCGCTACGCGCTGTGCACCATGTGTATCGGCGTCGGCCAGGGCATCGCCTTGATCATCGAGCGGGTGTAAGCAGACCCCAGCGATCGAAAAACTTTCGCCACGGCCTCACCAAGACCCGAAAATCGGCGCAGCCCTCACAACCGCCTGGAACTCAGTTCCAGGCGGTTTTTTCATTTCCGCTTTGTTTCCGCTTTGTTTCCAGCGTCGAAGAAGGCCGAAAAAAAGGGCGCAGGGTGTACAAAAATGCCACAGCCGTGGGATACTGGATCCAAGAGGGAGTTGAGATCCGCACATTTGCAGAGCCAAGCATGGCCGCAATGACCTCGCCGCCGCCGCGCGGCAAGGTCGCCTCGCAGGGTCGAGCCTCCGAAGAATTAACCCATTAGCTCCCGACCCCTTGACCCCTGCCCTCCAGTTTCAATAACCAAGCTGTCGTCCGGCTGTCGGATCACCGCTTGATGCTTCGAGCGACTCCTCAACCGCCTACACCACGCCCTTTTGGGCCGTGGGCTGGGCCGTCGGCGAAGTGCACCACAATGGTGCACAACAGTTCGGAGATCGCCCAATTTTCGCGAAATCTACGGACAAACTAGGGGTTGACTTTTATAGTTCGCTTTTTTCGACTTGCGCTCTTCGGTTTTAGGGCGCCTAACGCACACCATCCATGTCAGCTGCTCGCGCTTTTGAAGACCAAGTCAATCTGGCGTCCCTGTCTACGCCGGCCTCGCCCAGCCTCGCTCCCGAGCCCCAAGGCCCGCTGAAACGCGATCTGGTGGCCGGCCTTGAAAAAGGCCTGGCCGTGATCGAAGCCTTCGACCAGGAACGCCCCCGCCTGACCATCAGCGAGGTGGCCGTGCGCACGGGTCTGACCCGTGCCGCCGCCCGCCGCTATCTGCTGACCCTGACCCATCTGGGCTTTGTCTCGCAGGATCGCAAGATGTTTGCGCTCACCCCCAAGGTGCTGCGCCTGGGCCAGAGCTATATGCACTCGGCCCGCCTGCCGCGCATCGTCGAGCCCGAATTGCACAAGCTGGCTTATGCGCTGAAGGAAGCCAGTTCGGCCGGCGTGCTGGACGGCAATGACGTCATCTGCATCGCCGCCACCAGCGCCGGCCGGGTCGTGTCGCCGACGCTGCAGCCGGGCACCCGCGTGCCGGCACATTGCTCGGGCAATGGCCGCGTGCTGCTGGCCGCACTGCCGCCGGAAGAGGTGGACGCCTGGATCAAGCGCCAGGACTTGGTGGCCCTGACCCCCAATACCATCGTGCTGCCCGAGCGCCTGCGCATCGAGATCGCACGCGCACGCTCACTCGGCTATGCCTGTATCGACCAGGAGCTGGAAATGGGCCTGCGCACCGTCGCCGTGCCCCTGCGCAATTACCGCGGCGAAGTCGTGGCGGCCATGAATATCAGCGTCCACGCCTCGCGCATGAGCATGGAGCAATTGGTGGAGCATTGCCTGCCCCCGCTGCTGCAGGCCCAAGCCCATCTGCGCATGCTGCTGTAAACCCGCGCCATCGCACACAAGAAAAAGCCCGCCCGGTCAGACACCGGGCGGGCTTTTTTCAGGCGAGCGCTGTGCCGCTCAAACCACCCAGCGCTGCTGCTGCAACAGGGGGCTGACGCGATAGCGCTCGCTGCGATAGGCCAGGAACAAGCCGTCCAGCAGTTCCGCGCAGTTGGCGGCCCCGACGGCACGCAGCCATTCAAACGGCCCGGCCGGGTAATTGACGCCCAGCTTCATGGCCAGATCGGCCGCGTTCTCGTCGCAAACGCCTTGCCAGACGGCGTCCGCACCTTCGTTGACCAGCATGGCCACCGTGCGCGCCACCACCAGGCCCGGCACATCGCGCAGGAATAAAGGCTCCCAGCCCAGGGCGCGCCACACATCGGCCAGCTGCGCCTTGGCCAGGGCCGAAGTTCGTGGCGCCAGGCTCAGGGCCAGGGCCGTGCAGCGCTCGGGCGCCACCGGCCAGTCCATCACCGCCAACTCGGGGTGGGCACGCTCGGCCGCCAGTTGCGCGGCCGTCTTGCCCTGGCTCAGGTGGACATGGGTCTCGCCCACCACCAGTCCGGCCCAGTCCGCCGCCGAGCCGCGGCTGAAAGGCAGGCCTTTGTGCGTCAGCCAGGACAGCAGCTGATCCACCAAAAGCCCCTGCCCCACCACGCTGATGGGCGCCAGCTCGGCCAACGGCGCTGCCACGGCGGCGGGCGCGGCCGGCTGGCCCTCGTAAAAGCCCTT
Organism: Roseateles oligotrophus; assembly: GCF_014204525.1. GTDB lineage: Bacteria > Pseudomonadota > Gammaproteobacteria > Burkholderiales > Burkholderiaceae_C > Paucibacter_A > Paucibacter_A oligotrophus_A. The sequence continues at coordinate 644,584 of NZ_JACHLP010000002.1, read as the reverse complement.
GCCGACCTTGCGGCCCAGGCGGCCACCGTCCACCAAGGCCTTCTGCACCTGCGAGGGCACAAAACGCTTGTCGCCGAAATTGGCCTCGAAGACGGACTGCGTGACCAAGAAATTGGTGTCGTGCCCGATCAGATCCATCAGCTCGCAAGGCCCCATGCGGAAGCCCACGCCGCGCAAGGCCTGGTCCAGCTGGGCCGGCGTACCGGCCTGCTCCTGCAGCAAGGCCAGGGTCTCGGCGTAATAGGGGCGGGCGATGCGGTTGACGATGAAACCCGGGGTGGACTTGGCATGCACCGGCGTCTTGCCCCAGCGGCGCGCCAAGGCCTCGATGGCCTGGGCCACATCGGCCGAGGTCTCGGCGCCCGAGACCACCTCCACCAGCTTCATCAGCGGCACCGGGTTGAAGAAATGCATACCCACCAGGCGAGCGGGATTGCGCATGCCGTTGGCCAAGGCCGTTACGCTGATGGACGAGGTATTGCTGGCGATGATGGCGTCGGGCGCCAGCAAGGCATCCAGCTCGCGCAGCAAGGCCTGCTTGGGCTCCAGCTTTTCCACAATGACCTCGATCACCAAGGCCACCTCGGCCAGATCGGCCGTGGCGACGGCCGGCTGGATGCGGGCCAGCACGGCCTCACGCTCGGCGGCCTCCATACGGCCCTTGGCCACCAGGCCGTCCAGGGCCTTGGCGATTTGCGCGATGGCCGCGGCCGCCGCGCCCTCACGCACATCCAGCAGGCGCACCGGATGGCCGGCCTGGGCGGCGACCTGGGCAATGCCCGCGCCCATCACGCCGGCACCGACGACGCCGATCAAGGCCTCGCTCGCCGCCACGCTGGCAACACGCCAGCCACCCGAATTTCCCGCTGCTGCTGCATCACTCATTTGCAAGCCTCTTTCTGTCAATTCTTCGTCGCATCGTCGCCGGCCTGGGGCACCCAGGGCGCGGGCTGCTTGGCCAGGAAGGCAGCAAAACCTTGCCGGGCTTCTTCGCCCATGCGCACGCGGGAGATGGTCTGCGCCGTCAACTCACGCACCTCGGCGGTCACAGGCCCCACCTCCAGTTGGGCGATCAGGCGCTTGATCTCACCCTGGGCCAGCGGGCCATTCAATAGCAACTCGGCCACCCAGCGCTCCAGCGCGGCGTCCAACTCGGCCGCCGTCGCCACCACCTCGTGCAGCAAGCCCATGGCCAGGGCCTGCTCGGCCGTGATGCGGCTGGCCGTCAGCGCCAGCCGGCGCGCCTGGCGCGGGCCCACGGCGTTGACGACATAGGGCCCGATCACCGCGGGCAAGATGCCGAAGCGCGCCTCGCTGACGGCGAACTTGGCATCGGCGCTGGCCAAGGCAATATCGCAGGCCGCGGCCAGGCCCACGCCGCCGCCCAGGGCCAGGCCTTGCACCAGGGCCAGCGTGGGCTTGGGGCAGTCGGCAATCAGATGCAACATTTTGGCGAAACGGCGGGCGTCCTGCAGGTTTTCTTCCTGGCTGGCCTCGGAGGCGCGCTTCATCCACTGGATGTCGGCGCCCGCGCTGAAGGCCTTGCCGGCACCGGCCAGCACGATGAGACGCACACCCGCATCGGCGGACAGCTGCTCCACCGCCTGCGCCAGCTCGGCAATCATCAATTCATTGAAGGCGTTGAACACCTCCGGGCGATTCATGGTGATGCGCGCCACGCCGCGTGCGTCGACGGCCAGCTGCAATGTCCTGGGCAATGTCATGTTCGTCACTTCAAACTCCTGATCAGCGCCGCAGTATCGCAGTCTCGACCGATCGGTCGAATCAGTGCTTTCGGTAATCTCGGGCTTGCGGCAACCGCCTGACAATCGGCGGCCCGCAAACAAAACAATCTTGGGGATACGACATGTCCGTCCACAGCAAGCCCCCCGCCCGACTGATCCCGCTGCAGCCCCTGCCTGCCGAGGCCGGCCGCCGGGCCGGCGCCCAGCGCGGCGGCGGCCTGCGCGGGCGCCAGCCCAGCGCCCAGGCGCGCCAGGCCATCCGCGATCTGCTGGGCGAGTTGCCACGCGAGCGCAGCCTCTTGATCGAACATCTGCACCGCATCCAGGACAGCCGCGGCCGGCTCGGTGTGGACATGCTGGCCGCACTGGCCGAGGCCATGGGCTTGTCGCAGGCCGAGGTGCATGAGGTGGCCAGCTTCTATCACCACTTCGAAATCGACCGCGACAACAGCAGCGCGCCGCCGGAATTGAAGCTGCGCGTCTGCGTCTCGCTCAGCTGCGCCATGCAAGGCGCCCAAGGCCTGAGCCAGACCTTGCGCCAGCTGCTGCAGGAGCAGCAAGGCCTGCGCGTGATCGAAGTCTCCTGCGTGGGTCGCTGCGAACAGGCGCCGGTGGTCGTGATCGGCCAGCGGCCCCTGGGCCAGGCCGATGCGCAAAAAGTGCAAGCCCTGCTGCAAGCGCCGCCCGCGCAAGGCTGGCAAGACCTGGCACCGCAGCTGCAAAGCCTGGCCGAGTACATCGCCCATGGCGGTTACCGCCTGCTGATGGAGCTGCTGCGCGGTCAGCGCGAGATCGAAGCCAGCATCCAGACCCTCAGCGCGGCCGGCCTGCGCGGCCTGGGCGGGGCGGGCTTTCCGCTGGGACGCAAATGGCAGCTGGTACGTGCCCAACCCGCGCCGCGCCTGATGGCCGTCAATATCGACGAGGGCGAACCCGGCACCTTCAAGGACCGTCACTATCTGGAGCGCGAGCCGCAGCGCTTTTTGGAGGGCATGCTGATCGCCGCCCACTGCGTGGGCATAGAGGCCATCTACATCTATGTGCGCGACGAGTACCCGGCCCTGCTTGATTTGCTAAAGCGGGAAATCGACGGCCTGCACGCGCATCTGCAGGCCCAGGGCCAGGCGACGCCACCCATCCATCTGCGCCGCGGCGCGGGGGCCTATATCTGCGGGGAAGAGTCGGCCATGATCGAATCCATCGAGGGCAAGCGCGGCTGGCCGCGCCAGCGCCCGCCCTATGTGGCGGAGCGCGGCCTGTTCGAGCGCCCCACGCTTGAACACAATATGGAGTCGCTGTTCTGGGTGCGCGACATCCTGGAGCGCGGCGCCGACTGGTTCGTCGCCCAGGGCCGACGCGGGCGCAAGGGCTTGCGCTCGTTCTCGCTCTCCGGCCGCGTGGCCAAGCCGGGCGTGCATCTGGCGCCGGCCGGCATCAGCCTGCGTGAACTGGTTGAGGAATACGGCGGCGGCATGCTGCCCGGCCATGAGCTTTACGGCTTCTTCCCCGGCGGGGCCTCGGGCGGCATCTTCCCGGCCAGCCTGGCCGACGAGCCGCTGGACTTCGACACCTTGCAGCCGCATGGCGGCTTCATCGGTTCGGCCGCCGTCATCGTGTTCTCGCAGGCCGACCGCGCCCGCGACCTGGCCCTCAATGCCATGGAATTTTTCGCCCACGAAAGCTGCGGCCAATGCGTGCCCTGCCGCGAGGGCACGCAGCGCGCGGTGCAGCTGATGCAAGCGCCCGAATGGAACGCGCCCCTGCTGGAAGAGCTGGCTCAAGTGATGAGCGACGCCTCCATCTGCGGCCTGGGCCAAGCGGCCCCCAACCCCATGCGCTGCGCCCTGCGCTACTTCCCGCAGGAGTTCTAAGCCATGAGCGGCCTAACTTTTCAAATTGACGGCCAAGCGATCGAAGCCCAGGGTGGCGAAACCATCTGGCAGGCCGCCCGCCGCGCCGGGATCGCCATCCCCCACCTCTGCCACAGCGAGGGCCTGAGCCCGGCCGGCAACTGCCGCGCCTGCGTGGTGGAGATCGCGGGTGAACGGACGCTGGCCGCCTCCTGCTGCCGCAAGCCCAGCCCCGGCATGCAGGTGCAGCTGAACACGCCGCGGGTGCGGCACAGCCAGAAGATGGTCTTGGAACTGCTGCAGGCCAACGCGCCGGCGCAGGCCCACAGCCGCGCGTCCGAGTTGAACCAGTGGTGCCAGGCCCTGGGCCTGAGCACGCCCCGCTTCGCGCCACGCGAGCAGCCCGAGCCCGACCTCAGCCACCCCGCCATCCAGGTGCATCTGGATGCCTGCATCCAATGCATGCGCTGCGTGCGCGCCTGCCGGGACGAACAGGTCAACGATGTGCTGGGCATTGCCGGCTCCGGCGCCCACACCCGCGTCGCCTTCGATGCCGACGACGCGCTGGGCCAGAGCTCCTGCGTGGCCTGCGGCGAATGCGTGCAAGCCTGCCCCACCGGCGCCCTGACGCCCGCCAACGGCGCGGCCCTGCTGCAGGCCGATGCCGAGGTGGACTCGGTCTGCCCCTATTGCGGCGTGGGCTGCCAGCTCAGCTACCGGGTCAAGGACGGGCGCATCCTGGAAGCCACCGGCCGCGACGGCCCGGCCAACCATGGCCGCCTCTGCGTCAAGGGCCGCTACGGCTATGACTATGTGATGAGCGAGGAGCGCCTGCGCCAGCCCCTGGTCCGGCGCGCAGGCGTGGCCAAGGACCCTGCCGACATCCAGCGACTGCGGCGCGGCGAGCTGGCCTTGTCGGCCCTGTTCCGCCCCGCCAGCTGGGAAGAGGCGCTGGACCTGGCCGCGGCCGGCTTCAAACGCCATCTGCAAGCGGACTCGCCGCGGGGCAAGGCCAGCCCGCTGGCCGGCTTCGGCTCGGCCAAGGGCAGCAATGAGGAGGCCTATCTGTTCCAGAAGCTGATCCGCCAGGGCTTTGCCACCCATAACGTGGACCACTGCACCCGGCTCTGCCACGCCAGCTCGGTGGCCGCCTTGCTGGAGGGCCTGGGCTCGGGCTCGGTAAGCAATCCGGTCGCCGATGTGCAGTACGCGGAAGTGATTCTGCTGATTGGCGCCAACCCCAGCGCCAACCATCCGGTGGCGGCCAGCTTCATCAAGAACGCGGTGCAAAACGGCGCGACCCTGATCGTGGCGGACCCGCGCCGCGCGCCCATGAGCCGCTTTGCCCGCCACCACCTGGCCTTCCGGCCGGACAGCGATGTGGCCCTGCTCAATGCCTTGCTGCATGTGATCATCGATGAAGGCCTGAGCGACCCCGCCTTCATTACCGCCCGGGTCAATGGTTATGAAGCCTTGAAAGCGGCGGTGGCGGAATGCACACCGGAGCGCATGAGCGAGATCTGCGGCATCGCACCGGCAACCCTGCGCGAGGTGGCGCGGCTCTACGCCAAGTCCCGCGCCTCGATGATTTTCTGGGGCATGGGCGTCAGCCAGCATGTGCATGGCACCGACAATGTGCGCTGCCTGATCGCCCTGGCCATGATCACCGGCCAGATCGGCCGCCCTGGCACCGGCCTGCACCCCTTGCGCGGCCAGAACAATGTGCAGGGCGCCTCCGACGCCGGCCTCATTCCCATGATGCTGCCCAATTACCAGCGGGTGAACCACGCCGAGGTGCGCGAGCAGTTCGAGGCCTTGTGGGGCATGGACACAAGCCTGGGCAGCGAACCCGGCCTCACCGTCGTGGAAATCGTCCACGCGGCCTATGAGGGCCGCATCAAGGCCATGTTCATCGAGGGCGAAAACCCCGCCATGTCCGACCCCGATCTGGACCATGCCCGCGCCGGCCTGGCCCGGCTGGAGCATCTGGTGGTGCAGGACATCTTCGCCACCGAGACGGCCTTGCTGGCCGATGTGATCCTGCCCGCCTCCGCCCACCCCGAGAAATGGGGCAGCTACACCAATACCGACCGCCTGCTCCAGCTCGGCCGCCCGGCCCTGATGCCGCCCGGCGAGGCCAGGCAAGACCTCTGGATCATCGAGCAGCTTGCCCGCCGCATCGGCCTGCCCTGGCAGTACTGGCAGGCCGAGGACGGCGCGGGCCAGGCCCCGGTGGCGCGTGTGTTCGAGGAGATGCGCCAGCTGATGGCGCCGCTGGCCGGCGTGAGCTGGGCCCGCCTGCTGCGCGAGGAGGCCGTGGTCACCCCCGCCCCGCGCGAGGACGGACCGGGCGAGGACGTGGTCTTCATCGATCGCTTCCCCACCCCCGACGGCCGCGCCCAGCTGGTGCCCGCCCGCTTCACGCCCGGGCCCGAACAGCCTGACGCCCAATTCCCACTCATTCTGGCCACCGGCCGGGTGCTGGAGCACTGGCATACCGGCGCGATGACGCGCCGCGCCAGCGCCCTGGAGGCACTCTCGCCCCAGCCCCTGATCAGCATGCACCCGGAGGACATGGCCGCCCTGCGGCTGCACGAGGGCCAGGCGGTGCGCATGAGTTCCCGCTTCGGCGATGTGCAGGCCACGCTGCAGCAAAGCCCGGAGGTGCGCCAGGGCCAGGTCTTCCTGCCCTTTTGCTACTGGGAGGCCGCGGCCAATCTGCTGACCGGCAGCGCGCTCGACCCCTCTGGCAAGATCCCCGGCTTCAAGGTCACCGCGGTGACCGTGCAGGCCCTGGTCTGATCAAGCACGCAACAAACGCAGCAAGAGAAAGTGAAACCCTCATGATTCTGGAAATCGCCGACATCCGCATCGCCCCCGGCCAGCAGGCCGCTTTTGAAGCGGCCATTGCCCATGGCCTGAAGACCGTCATCTCGCAAGCACAGGGCTTTATCTCAGCGCGGGTGCAGCAAGGCATCGAGTCGCCCGAGCGCTATCTGCTGCAGATCGAATGGGCCACGCTGGAGGACCACACCGTGCATTTCCGCGGCGGCCCCTTGTTCCCGGCCTGGCGTGCCATCGTCGGCCCTTTCTTCGCCCAACCCCCGCAGGTCGAGCATTTCGAAGCCCGCGTGGCGCTGGGCTGAGGCGCCCGGCCAGAAACAACAAAGCCAGGTGTTCCTGAGAGCACCTGGCTTGGCTGTTATGAGTACAGGGCGCAAGGCCCTGTGCCCATGATTTTTACTTCTTGGCCTTCTTGGCGGCGGGCTTTGCAGCGGCCTTGGTCGACGTGGCTTCAGCAGCCTTGGCGGCCTTGCGGGCGGCGGCCTTGGGGTCCACGGCGGCCTTGAAGCCAGCGCCGGGCGTGAACTTGGGCAGCTTGGCGGCGGCGATCTTGATCTTGTCGCCGGTGCTGGGGTTCACGCCGGTGCGAGCGGCACGCGAGTGCTGCTTGAACGAGCCGAAGCCGGGAATCGAAACAGCGCCACCCTTCTTGACGGTGGTGACCACGGCGTCCAGCAGGGTTTCCAGGATGCGGCCAGCTTCGGCCTTGGTCAGCGCGTGCTTGGTGGCCAGATGTTCAATCAGTTCGGTTTTATTCATTCCAGGGTCTCATCTCTCAAAGGGTGCCCGACCAGCTCGGGCGGCGCTATTTTCACTGAATCACCGAGAACCCCGATCAAGAGGCCTCTGTGAGTCGGCGTGAATCGTCACGTCCAACACTTTAGCGCGTCATTTTGCACGCAAGCGGCAGCTAGGTGCTGCGCGGTATCAAGGCTTGCGACCGATACTCGCCCCTGCATGCTGCGGCCCTGTGCCCAAGACAGGCAGCGCAGGCATGACAGCTCTTGTAGTAACTCTTTGTTCCCAGGCCATCGCCGGTGAAGATCCCATCGCCATTTTTCTGTTCCATCGGCATGATGAAGCCGTGAACAAGGCCCCTAACTCCACATCCACCGACACCATGGCATGGCCCCTGCCCGCCGCGCATTGGCTGGACCAGCTGCCCCAGCGCCTGGCCTTATTGGGACCGGGGTATGCGCTGCTGCAGGCCAACCAGAGCCTGCGAGCCTACACCGGCCAGACCTTGCGGGCGCTGCAGTGCGCGCCCTGGCTGGAGCGCCTGCACCCGGCCGACCTGGCCGCCTTCGAAGCCCAGTACCTGAAGCTGAAAGACGGGGCAGAGCTGTTGCAGGACTGCCGCTGGCGCGCCGCCGACGGTAGCTACGGCTGGCATCAGACCCAGGCCCGCCAACTCGCCGAGGGTCAGGTCTTGCTCAGCATGAGTGATGTGCACGAGCGCAAGGAGCAGGAAACACGGCTGCGTCAGGCCGACGATTTATGGAAGCTGGCACTGGAAAGCAATGGCGACGGCGTCTGGGACTGGTATGTGCAAACCGGGATCGAGATCTACTCACCCCGCTATCTGCAGATGTATGGTTACTCGCAGGACGAGATCCAACCCAGCCCGGCCGAGTTCGATGCGCTGACCCATCCCGACGACCTGGCCCAGATGAACCTGGACCGCGAAGCCCATTTTTCCGGCCGCGCGCCGCTCTACAGCAATGAGCACCGGGTGCGCTGCAAGGACGGCAGCTGGAAATGGATACTCAGCCGCGGCATGGTGATCAGCCGCGACGAAGCAGGCCGGCCGCTGCGCATGGTGGGCACCCATACCGACATCACCGCGCGCAAGCAGAGCGAGGCCCTGATCTGGCAACAAGCCCATTTCGATGCCCTCACCGGCCTGCCCAACCGCCGCCTGCTGCGCGAACGCCTGGAGCAGGCCCAGCATGCGGCCTGGAAGAGCGGCCTCTCGGTCGCCGTGCTCTTCATCGACCTGGACCACTTCAAGGAGGTCAACGACCTGCTGGGCCATGCCATGGGTGACCTGCTGCTGGTGCAGGCCACCCAACGCATCGTCGCCTGCGCGGCGGCACCCCACACGGTGGCGCGCATGGGGGGCGACGAGTTCACCGTGGTGCTGGGCGAGATCGAGTCTCCGCAGCAGGCCGAGGCCATCGCGCAAAACATCTTGCAAGCCCTGGCCTTTGCCTTCCGCCTGGAGGGCGAGCGGGTCTTCGTCTCGGCCAGCATAGGCCTGAGTCTCTACCCGGCCGATGGCGAGCAGATCGAAACCCTGTTCAAGCACGCCGACCAGGCGCTGTACATGGCCAAGGGCGCGGGCCGCAACCGCCTGTGCCGCTTCACGCCGGCCCTGCAGACCGCCGCCCAGGAGCGCGCGCGCCTGGGCAATGATTTGCATGACGCCTTGGCCGAGCGGCAATTCAGCCTGGTCTACCAAGCCATCGTCCGGCTCAGCGACGGCCACATCCACAAGGCCGAGGCCTTGCTGCGCTGGCAACACCCCAGCCGTGGCCTGCTGGGGCCGGGTGAATTCATCCCGCTGGCGGAGAGCAGCGGCCTGATCATCGAGATCGGCGAATGGGTGTTCGAGCAGGTGGCCCTGCAGGCGCAGGATTGGCGCCACCGCTTCAATCCACAGTTCCAGCTCCATATCAATAAATCACCGGTGCAGTTCCGCGGCAGCGGCATGCCCAGCATGCAAGACCAAGGCCATGCCTGGGCGCAGCGCCTGCTGGAACTGGGGCTGCCGGGCCAAGCCATCGCCGTGGAGATCACCGAGGGTCTGCTGCTGGAGGCCGACGAACTCGTCGCCCTGCATCTGGACAGCTTGCGTCAGGCCGGCGTGCAGGTCTCGCTGGATGATTTCGGCACCGGCTACAGCTCGCTGTCCTATCTGCAGCGCCTGGCCATCGATCAGGTCAAGATAGACAAAAGCTTTGTCAGCCACCTGAAGACCGGCAGCAAGGAATTGGCCCTGTGCAAGGCCATCATCACCATGGCCCATGCCCTGGGCATCGAGGTCGTGGCCGAGGGCGTGGAGACCGAGGAACAGCACCAATTGCTGCTGGATGCCGGCTGCGATTTCGGCCAGGGTTACTGGTACGCCCGGCCGATGCCGGCGCAAGCCCTGGAGGAATTGCTAAAAGCCGGCCGGCTAGGCAAGACCTGACCCCGCGTCCTGTTTTTCCAAACCCGGAAAACGCAAAAGGCCAGCACTTGCGTGCTGGCCTTTCTTGTTTGGTGCCAAGCCGCTTGCAAGCGGCTTGGCCTTCGTCGGCCGTCGGGCAAGCCGCAGGGCTTGCCCTCGGTGCCGCCTCAGCCCAGGAGAGGCTCGGTCACGTCCCGCGACCCCGGCGCCGCAAGCATGCGGACGCCTTTCTCGTCCTCCCGCAAGGCCCGCAGGGGCCTTGCTTCCTGAGCGCCAAACGCAAAAGGCCAGCACTTGCGTGCTGGCCTTTTTCGATTTGGTGCCCAGGAGAGGACTCGAACCTCCACGGAGTTACCCGCTAGTACCTGAAACTAGTGCGTCTACCAATTCCGCCACCTGGGCTTTCTTTTTCTTCGCTGCCTGAACAGCGAAGACCGCTACTGTAGCACGTAATTTTGGGCCTGCACAAGATTTTTCTGAAAAACTTCGATCAGGCCCAAAACCGGCCCGCTCAAATCTCGAACTTCACACCCTGGGCCAGGGGCAAGGCGCTGGAGTAATTGACCGTGTTGGTGGCGCGGCGCATATAAGCGCGCCAAGCGTCCGAACCCGATTCGCGGCCACCGCCGGTCTCCTTCTCGCCGCCGAAAGCGCCGCCGATCTCGGCGCCCGAGGTGCCGATATTGACGTTGGCGATGCCGCAGTCCGAACCTGCCGCTGAAACAAAGAGTTCGGCCTCGCGCAAATCATTGCTGAAGATGGCCGAGGACAGGCCTTGAGGCACATCGTTCTGCAGCGCAATCGCCTCCTCCAGGCTTTGGTACTTGAGCGTGTAGAGGATGGGCGCAAAAGTCTCCTGCCTGACCACGGCCGTCTGCGCCGGCATGCGCACCAGGGCCGGTGTGGCATACCAGGCATGCGGGTATTGCGCGGCCAGGGCGCGCTCGCCGCCGCTGACCTCGCCGCCCTGCTCGCGCGCGGCGGCCAGGGCCTGCTGCATGGCGTCGAAGGCGGCCTGGTCGATCAAGGGACCGATCAGCGTGCCGGCCTCGACCGGGCTGCCGATCTTGAGCTGGGCGCGGGCGCGATCCAGGCGGGCCACCAGCTCGTCGTGGATGCTCTCGTGGATGATGACGCGGCGCGTCGTCGTGCAGCGCTGACCGGCCGTGCCGTAGGCGCCGAACAGAATGCCGCGCACGGCCAGCTCCAGATCGGCCGAGGGGCTGACGATGATGGCGTTATTGCCGCCCAGCTCCAGCAGGCAACGGCCGAAGCGCGCCGCCACCTTGGGGCCGACGGCCCGGCCCATACGGGTGGAGCCGGTGGCCGAGACCAGGGCGACGCGATGATCGTCCACCATCGCTTCACCCACGGCGGCGCCGCCATTGAGCACCTGCGAGAGATGAGCCGGCGCACCATCAAAACGGGCCAGGGCCCGCTCGAACAAGGCTTGCGTGGCCAGGGCCGTCAGCGGCGTCTTCTCCGATGGTTTCCAGACGCAGCTATTGCCGCAGACCAGGGCCAGGGCGGCGTTCCAGGCCCAGACGGCGACCGGGAAGTTGAAGGCCGAGATGATGCCCACCACGCCCAGCGGCAGCCACTGCTCCATCATGCGGTGGCCGGGCCGCTCGGAGGCGATGGTCAGGCCGTGCAGCTGACGCGACAGGCCGACGGCAAAGTCGCAGATGTCTATCATCTCCTGCACCTCGCCCTCGCCCTCGCTCGTGACCTTGCCGGCCTCCAGCGAGACCAGGCGGGCCAGGTTCTGCTTGTGCCGGCGCAGTTCTTCGCCGAACAGGCGCACCAGCTCGCCGCGCCTTGGCGCGGGCACGATGCGCCAGGCCAGTTGGGCCGCTTGCGCACGCGCGATGGCGGCACGCATCTCGTCGGCCGAGGCCTCGTGCACGGCGCCCAGCAAGGCACCGTCGATGGGGGATCGCACAGCCAGCGTGCCGCCGCTGAAGGCGCTGTCGGCCAGGCCCAAGGAATTCAACAGGGTTTTGATGTCGTTCATGATGGGGAGTATCAACCGATGGACTCGACTTGGCGCGACTGCTGGTAGGCCTTGCCGAAACGATTGGCCAGAAAGGCCGGCAGCTCGACCTGCTCCTGACGGATGAAGCCGGACTGCGGCAGCTCTCCGGAGCGGAATAGATCGACCGCCGCGCAGATGCCGGCCGCCGTGGTGATCTGGATGGCCGACAACGGCGCGGCGCCGTCACGCTCGGCAAAGATCTTGCGGGCAAACACCTCCTGCACCAGAGAGCCGCCGCGCATGCCGGAGACGGTCACGAATACCAGCACCACGTCCTGCATGGTGGCGGGCATGCTCTTGCGCATGATGTTCTTCAGCGTCTCCTGGTCGTTCTTGAGCTGCAGATCGTCCAGCAACATCATCATCAGATCGCGGTGGCCGGGGTAACGCACGGTCTTGTAGTCCAGATTGCGCACCCGGCCTTGCAAGGTCTCGCACAAGGTGCCCAGGCCGCCCGAGGTGTTGAAGGCCTCGTACTCGGTGCCGTCCAGCGAGAAATGCTCCAGGCCCTCCAGCGGCAGGGCGGCGATCAGCGCGCCGTCGTGGATGGACTCGCAGGGGTGGCAGTACTCGTTGATCAGGCCGTCCACGCTCCAGGTCAGGTTGTACTTGAGCGCATTGGTGGGGAAGGCCGGCAAGGCGCCGACACGCATCTTCACGTCCTGCAAGCTGTCAAAGCTCTTTGCCAGGTGGTGGGCGACGATGCCGATGAAACCTGGGGCCAGGCCGCATTGCGGCATGAAGGCCGTACGCGCGCCCTGGGCGATGCGTTTGATCTCCTTGGTCGCGGCCACGTCCTCGGTCAGGTCGAAGTAATGGCAGCCGGCCTCCAGGGCCGCATGGGCGGCCGTGATGGCCAGGTGGTAGGGCAGGGCGTTGACCACCGTGGTTTGGCCGCGCAGGGCCGCGGCCAGGGCCGCCTTGTTCTCTGTGTCCACCGCCTGGGTGGCGATGCCCTCAAGCTGCAGCTTGGCCAGGGCGGCCTCGCTCTTGTCGATCACGGTCACCTGGTAGTCGCCACAGCCATGCAGAAGGCGGGCAATGGTTTGGCCGATATGTCCGGCGCCGAGCAGGGCTACTTTCATGGAGGGTCTCCTGGGCTGGTTTCGTTTCGGCCCAGTCTAGGGATGAGTCCGGACGAAAGAAAGCATGAGTTCGACGAATAATCAGGTGATTTCGCCGATACGTCGAATCGGTTCGCCGCATTGATTGAAACTAGGGTTTCCGATGAGCAGCAAAAATTCGCCCGCCAAAACCTCGGCCCAGAGCAAGAGCCGCCCTGCCCCCAAAAGCCGCAGCCAGCCCCTGGCGCCGGCAGTGGGCAAGGAGCAGGTGGACCGCCAGCTGATCACCCTGCTGCAGGCCAATGCCCGCGCCAGCACGGCCGAGCTGGCGCGCAAGCTGGGCGTGGCGCGCACCACGGTGGTGGCACGCCTGGCCCGGCTGGAGGCCAGCGGCACCATCGTCGGCTACACGGCCCGCCTGGGGACGGACGCCGCCGACCGTGGCGTGCAGGCGTTTGTGGGCATCACCGTCAGCCCCAAGGCCGGCCGCGAGGTGGTGCAGCGCCTGAGCAAAATCCCCGAGCTGCGCCAACTGGCCTCGGTCAGCGGTGAATTCGACTATATGGCGCTGCTGCGCGCCGAAAGCACCATGCGTCTGGACGCCTTGCTGGATGAGATCGGCGAGATCGAGGGGGTGATCAAGACCACCAGCTCCGTCGTGCTGGCCCTGCGGGTGGACCGCAGCGCTTGAGTGAGCTACAAAGCGGGGCCGGGGTCAGGTCTTGCCTTGGCAAAAATTGCCAGCCACCTGGAGCCAGCCATGCTTGTTTTGATCACCGGACTGCTTGTATTCCTGGGCGTGCATTCCGTGCGCATCGTTGCCGACGATTGGCGCGGCAACTGGATCGCCCGGCATGGCGACAAGCCCTGGAAGCTGGCCTATACCGCCCTCTCGCTGCTGGGCTTTGCCCTGATCGTCTACGGCTACGGCCTGGCGCGGCAAACACCGCTGGTCTTGTGGGCCACACCCCGCGGCATGAACCATCTGGCCGCCTTGCTGACCCTCCTGAGCTTCGTCCTGCTGGTGGCCGCCTATGTGCCGCGCAATGCTTTCAAGACCCGCTTGCAACACCCCATGATGCTCAGCGTCAAGGTCTGGGCCCTGGCCCATCTGCTGGCCAATAACACCCTGGCCGATGTGCTGCTGTTCGGCAGCTTTCTGCTCTGGGCCATGCTGGCCTTTCGCGCCGCGCGCCAGCGCGATCGCCTGAACCCGCCGGCCGCCCTGCAAGCCAAGGCCGGTGCCACGCTGCTGAGCCTGGCCGTCGGCCTCGCCGCCTGGGCGGCTTTTGCGCTATGGAGCCATCAGGCCTTGATCGGCGTACGGCCTTTCGGCTGAGACGCTGCGCGCTGACGCAAGACGCCAGGGCGACAGCCTCTGGCAAGACCTGACCCTAGAATCGCCGCGCCGGGCATTTTGTCCGGCAGCGTTCTCAGGGCGGGGCGGAATTCCCCACCGGCGGTATTTGTGTCCTTCGACACAAGAGCCCGCGAGCGCCCGGTACAGGCCTTGGTCTGCGTCGGGGTCAGCAGATCTGGTGAAGGCAAGGCTGAATAAGTCCCCATGATGGCGGGCGCCCGAAGTGGGGATGCCCGGCGCATGAGGGACTTGTTCAGCCTTGCCCATGCCAGAGCCGACGGTCACAGTCCGGATGAAAGAGAAACGCAGTCTCACGGCGACGGCCTTGCCCATTCACAAAGGGGAGGGCCGCCGCCGCGTTTGCGTGCGCCCTGATTCTGGCAAGCCCTCTTTTGAAGGAAACAAACCATGAATCAGATTGACCCCTCACACAGCAGCCCGGCCCGCGTGGCCTTGGTCAGCGCCGGCTGGCACAAGGACATCGTCGGTGCCGCCACCCGCTCCTTTGCGGCCGAGTTCGAGCGTTGTCGAGTCCCCATCGCGGGCCTGCGCCAATTCGAAGTCCCCGGCGCCTTCGAGATCCCGCTGCACGCGCAGAGGCTGGCGCGCAGCGGCCAGTTCGACGCCATCGTGGCCTTTGCCTTCGTCGTCAACGGCGGCATCTACCGCCATGAATTCGTCGCCAGCGCCGTCATCGACGGCCTGATGCGGGTGCAGCTGGACTGCGATGTGCCGGTCTTCTCGGCCGTGCTGACGCCACGCGACTTCCACGGCCATGAGGAGCACAGCCAGTTCTTCCGCGAGCACTTTGTCCTCAAGGGCCGCGAGGCGGCCCAGGCCTGCTTGCAGACCCTGAGCAGCCTGCGCAGCTTGCCGGGCTGACGCGCTGAGCCCGGACACAAAGGCCGGAAGGCATTTGTGCCTGGCGAAGGACTTGGCGCGATACCGGCGCCAGGTCTGACAATGCAGGGCCACCAGGCCCTGCATTCCCCCGTCCAACCATGCCCGACACCAGCCCACTCCTGCACAGCGGCGGCTGCCTCTGCGGCGCCGTTCGCTACGCCATCCAAGGCCCGCTGGGCCTGATCGAGTACTGCCACGGCAGCCGCTGCCGCAAGACCGGTGGCTCGGCCAAGGAGCTTGTATCGCCCCTTGGCCTTCGTCAGGCACAAGCCCCTTCCGGGCCTTGTGTCCGGACTCAGCTTTTTCCACCACCGCCGTCATTGCTGACACTCAATTCAAGCTGACTCAAGGGACGGAGCTGATCCAGCGCTACGCCGCCTCCCCGCAGCGGCTCAAATGCTTTTGCGGGCAATGCGGCTCACCCCTCTTCATCCAGCGCCTGAACCGGCCCGAGACCCTGGTGCTGCATCTGGGCAGCCTGGACCAGGACCCGGGCGGACGGCCAGAGCGCCATGTCTTCTGCGACTCCAAGGCCGCCTGGC
Source organism: Roseateles oligotrophus (assembly GCF_014204525.1). Classification (GTDB taxonomy): domain Bacteria; phylum Pseudomonadota; class Gammaproteobacteria; order Burkholderiales; family Burkholderiaceae_C; genus Paucibacter_A; species Paucibacter_A oligotrophus_A. Next base: position 629,069 of record NZ_JACHLP010000002.1, on the reverse strand, counting down.
ATGAGATCGCGGGCGGCTTGCCGCAGTACAGGATTTATCCGGGTTTCGAGCCCCCGCTACCATAGGGCCATGAGCACACACACCGCCCTTTCCACCCTCGAACTCAACCCCGCCACAGCACCCGGCGCCACCCTGATCGTGCTGCACGGCCTGGGCGCCGACGGGGCCGATTTCGTGCCCATGTTCGACGCGCTCGATCTGGCGGCCATAGGCCCCGTGCGCTGCGTGATGCCGCGCGCGCCCGAGCGGCCCGTCACCATCAACGGCGGCCACCGCATGCGGGCCTGGTACGACATCAGCCATGCCGATCTGCAACGCCGCGAGGACGAGGCCGGCCTGCGCGAGTCCATCGCACAGGTCCACGCGCTGCTGGACCGTGAGATCGCGCGCGGCATGCCGGCCCATCGCATCGTGCTCTCGGGCTTCTCGCAGGGCTGCGCCATGACCCTGCTGGCCGGCCTGCGCTACCCGCAGCGCCTGGGCGGCCTGGCCGGCCTGTCGGGCTATCTGCCCCTGGCCGAGAGCACCGCCGCCGAAGCCCAGGCGGCCAACCGCGACACCCCCATCTTCCTGGCCCATGGCACGCGCGACCCGGTCGTAGCGCTGAGCCGCGGTCAGGCCGCGCAAGCGCATTTGCAAGCCCTGGGCTACCGGCCCGAATGGCATGAGTACCCAATGGAACACTCACTGTGCATGGAAGAGGTGCAAGACCTCAATGCATGGCTGCTGCGCGTGCTGGCGCGCTAGGGCCTGTTAGCGCTACGGCAATGGGTCGCGTTGTGCCCAGCCAGGGGTGCAGGCAAGGCGCAAACCGCAGCCGGGTTGGACACCCGGCGAGGATTTGCAACGCCGCATGCGCCCCTGGCTGGGCACAACCCTTCGGGAAGGCTCGCCCCGGTGGGCTATGCTGCGTTGCACCGGCTTGCCCGCACGCGAGTGCGGGCGGCGCGCTGCGCCTTGCCTAGCCCGCCGGGGCGAGCCTTCGCGGCCCATTGCCGTAGTGCTAACAGGCCCTAGGAAACCCATCATGATGAAGCTCTCCCGCCGCTCCTCACTGCTGGCCCTGTTCGCCCTGGCCGGCTGCGCCAGTCTGGGCCAGGGCGATGCCTTGCGCGTCCAGGTGGCCGGCGTGGAAACGCTGGCCGGTGAAGGCCTGGAACTGCGCCTGCTGGTCAAGCTGCGCGTGCAGAACCCGAACGAGCGCGCCATCGAATTTGACGGCGTGGCCCTGGAGCTGGCGCTGAACGGCAAACGCTTTGCCAGCGGCGTCAGCGATCAAAAAGGCGTGGTGCCGCGCTTTGGCGAAGCGCTTGTGAACGTGCCCCTGACCGTCTCCGCCTTCGCCGCCGTGCGCCAGGCCTTTGGCCTGGGCGAGGCGGCGGAACGCGGCGAGCTGCCTTATGAGCTGACTGGCAAATTAGCCGGCGGCCTGTTCGGCTCCGTGCGCTTCAGCGACACGGGGCTGCTCAGGCTGCCGGGTTCAAACCCCGGCTCTGCGCCATCAAGCGCACCAGCCCCAGTAGGGCATCGGTAAACGGCGTCTCCATGCCCAGCTTCTGACCGATCTCGCGCGCCGCGCCGATCAGGGCGCCGTACTCCAGCGGGCGGCCGGCCTCAAGGTCTTGCAGCATCGAGGTCTTGAAGGCACCCAGCGAGCGGGTGATGGCATGGCGCTGCTCGGGCGTCTGGTCGATGGCGCAGCCCATGCGGGCGCCGATCTCGGCCGCCTCCAGCATGATGCGGGTCATCAGGCCGCGCACCAGCTCGTCATCCAGGATGCGGTCGCAGGTGGCGCCGGTCAAGGCAGACATGGGGTTGGTGGTCATATTGCCCCAGAGCTTGTACCAGATGTCGCGCTGGATGCGCTCGGACACGCCGACCTTGAAACCCGCTCGCCCTAAGAGTTCGGCCAGGCGCACAACCGGCTCGGGTCGGCCGCCGGCGGGCGCACCGATGATCAGGCCCATGCCCATCACATGGCGCACCAGGCCGGGCTCGGGCGTGGCGCAGCTGGCGTGGACCACGCAGCCAATCACCTGCTCGGCCGGGATCAGGGCGGCCACGGCGCCGCCGGGGTCCACGCTGTCCAGATGCGTGCCTTCCAGCTCGCCGCCCAGGCCCTCGAAAAACCACCAGGGCACGCCATTCATGGCCACCAGCACGCGGGTCTCAGGGCCCATCATGGCCTTGACGGCCGGCGCCACGGCGGCCAGGGACGGGCCCTTGACGGCCAGGATGATGAGGTCTTGCTGACCCAGCTCGGCCGGGTCGGCGCTGAGCCGCTGCGGCCGCACGGTCAGGCGCTCTGCCCCCGTCTCCATGCGCAAGCCCTGCGCGCGCAAGGCGGCCAAGGTAGCCCCCCGCGCCAGCACGCTCAACACCAGGTCCTCACCCAAACGGCTGGCCAAGAACGCCCCGAACCAGCCCCCGATGGCGCCAGCGCCCACAATACAGATCTTCATATCCATGCTCTCCCGAGCCGGCAGTCTCGCATGAACCCAGCAGCCCCAGCCCAAACCTCCGCCACACCCTCCCTGCCCCTGGCGGGCCTGCGCGTGATCGAGTTCACCCATATGGTCATGGGGCCCACCTGCGGCATGGTGCTGGCCGATCTGGGCGCCGAGGTGATCAAGATCGAGCCGCTGACGGGCGACAACACCCGCCGCCTGCTGGGCGCAGGCACGGGCTTTTACCCGCTGTTCAACCGCAACAAGAAGAGCCTGGCCCTGGACATCAAGAACCCACGTGGCCTGGAAATAACGCTCAAGCTGCTGGCCAGCGCCGATGTGTTCAGCGAGAACTTCAAGAGTGGCAGCATGGAGGCCCTGGGCCTGGGCTACGCGGCCTTGAGCGGCCTCAACCCCCGCCTGATTTACGTCTCGCACAAAGGCTTTCTGCCCGGCCCCTACGAGCACCGCACGGCCCTGGACGAGGTGGTGCAGATGATGGGCGGCCTGGCCTATATGACGGGCCGGCCGGGCGATCCGCTGCGCGCGGGCAGCAGCGTCAACGACATCATGGGTGGCATGTTCGGCGCCATCGGCGTGCTGGCCGCCTTGCAGCAGCGTCACAGCACGGGGCGGGGCCAGCAGGTGCAGGCTGCCCTGTTCGAGAACAATGTCTTTCTGGTGGCCCAGCACATGATGCAGTACGCCATCAGCGGCCAAGCCGCCGCGCCCATGCCGAATCGCATCTCGCCCTGGGGTGTTTACGACGTGTTCAAGGTGGCGGACGGGGAGCAGATTTTTCTGGCCGTGGTCAGCGACACGCAGTGGCAGCTGTTCTGCCAGGCCTTTGGCTTCGCCGACCTGGCGGCCGACCCCCGCGTGGCCGATAACCAGCAGCGCGTGCGCGCCCGCGACTGGCTGATTCCGACGCTGCGCGAGCGCCTGGGACCGCGCTCGCTGACCGACATCACGTCCATCTTCGAGGCCCAGGGCCTGCCCTTCGCCCCCATCACCCGGCCCGAGCAATTGATGGACGACCCCCATCTGCTGGCCACCGGCGGCCTGGCGCCCATGACCCTGCCCGATGGCCGCGCCAGCCGCGTGCCCCTGCTGCCGCTGAGCCTGGACGGCGAGCGCCTGCCCCTGCGCCTAGACGCACCCCGGCTGGGCGAGCACAGCGAAAGCTTGCTGCAGGAGCTGGGCTACACGGCGGACGAGATCGCCGGGCTGCGCGCCGAGGGTGTGATCAGTTAGGAGATAAAGAACTCCACCGGCACCAGCAGTTCCAGCTCTTGCGGCAAATCGGCGGGGATGGGTGGCAGGGGTTGGGCGCGGCGCACGGTGGCCAGGGCGGCCTGGTCCAATTCGCCATGGCCGCTGCTGCGCTGCAGGCGGGCGGACAAGACGCGGCCCTGGCGATCCACCCGCAGCTGCACATGGGCCACGCCCTGCTCGCGGCGCGCGCGGGCGCCGGGCGGGTAGCTGCGGAAGTTCTCCAGCCGGGCCAGCACCCGGGCCTGCCAGCTCTCGCTGTGCAAGCCCCCGGCCTGGGCTGCGGGCGGCAGGGCCGGCGCGGGCGGTGCGGCCGCCAGCGAGGCCTGGCTGTGGGCGGGCGTGGCCGGGGCCGCCGCAATCAAGGGCAGCTCAGCACTGGGCGCGGCCACGCTCAGCAGCTCGGCCTCCGGCCGGGGCAGCGGCGCCGGCATCACCTCAGCATCCAGCGTCTTCAGCGCGCGCGGCGGGGCCTCGTTTTGCGGCCGTGCGCGGCTGGGCTCAGGGGCGCGGCGCAGCTCCACCGGCTGGGGTGGTGCCGCGGCCGGCAGCAGCCGCGCCTGCAGCAGCACCGGTTGCACCGGCGCAGCCGCCGGTGTGGCAACGGCCAGGATTTGCTGCAACAGCGCCGCCCCCAGCAGGCCATGCACCAACAGACTGGCGAGCAGGCCCCAGCGGCCGGGCTTGGCGGCCTCGGCGTGCACACCGGGCACGGGCCGCGGCCGCGGACGGCTCAGCAGATAGACGGCGCAGCCCAGCATCGGCAAGGCCACCGCGCTGCCCAGCAGCCAGCCGGGCTGCACGCGCGCGAAGAACAACGCCAGGCCCAGCGCGATGCCAAAGCCGGCAAAGAACTTGGCGCGGCCCGAGATGGCGCCCTGCTCGCGCCAATTGCGCAAAGTGGGGCCAAAACGGGGGTGGGCCAGCAGGCGCGCCTCCCAATGCGGCGCGGCGGTGCCGAAGCAGGCAGCGGCCGCGATCAGGAACACGGTGGTGGGCAGCAGGGGCAGCAAGGCCCCCAACAAGGCCAGGCCCAGGCAAAGCCAACCCAGCATGAGCCACGCCAGACGCTTGCTCATCATCATGTCAGTTGTCCATGGTGTTAGCACACCCCCCGCGACGCATGAAAGTGTATTCGGGCCGAGCGCCGGGCCGCCATTGGCCAGAGGCCAATGGCCTTCCGTAGGCACAAGCAGTCCGCAGGGACTGCTTGTGTCCGACTCCAGCCCGCCAAGCCGGCCCGACTGAGACTGCTTGCGGCTCAATGCCGCAAGCGGTCTGGTCCCCTCGGGGGACCGACCAGGCTCGCCCGCGTTCAGCGGGGCGAGATTGGGCGAGGGGCTCACTTTCATGCCAGCAGCATGTCCACATGGTGGTGTACGCGCTCGAAGGCGGCGCGAGCACCGGCGGCCATCGAGTCCTGGTCGGCGGCCGTCAGCGGCTGGGCGTCCAGCATGTCGGTGAAGCCGCGCCAGTGGCGCAACCGGCCCTCGGGATGGCCGGCCAGATGGCGAGCACCGCGGCGCTCGTCCAGCCCCAGATTGGCGGCGGCCTTGAACAGCAGGGCGGCGCCGAGATTGGAGCCCTCGGCCACGTAGAACCAGCCCAGAGCCTCGGGCAGCGTGGCTTGCTGGGCCTGCAGCGCGGGCGGCTGGGCGCCCGGGGCGGGCGGAGCGAGGTTCAGATCGGCCAGATCCCGCTCGATCTCGCGCAGGCGCTGACGCTCCCACAGATCGGGCAGGAGCAGGGCCAGATCGGCGCGCTCGAACAAGGCGGCGATGTCGGTGTGGAAGCGCCACTGCATCTGCAGGAAGCGGCCGTAATTGGCCAGCTCGGCAAAGGGCTGGGCGCGCATGATGCGATGGTCCAGCCGCTCGTGGGTGCTGTGGCTGGCGGCCTTCAAGGCCTGGCTGTGACTCAAGGGGGTGGTGGGAACCATGGTGTTAGAAAGCAAGGAGGGAAAGAAAGGCCCCCGGCCGAGGCCGGGGGCCAAGAGCTCAAACAACGCTCAGAAGCGCGCGCTGAAATCGACGCGCAGGGTGCGGCCCGGTGCCGGCATGGGCGACAGCGCCAGCGGATCGAGGTAGTAGCGGTCCGCCGCGTTGTCCAGCGCCAGGTTCAGCTCGGCCTGTTTGCTCAGCTTGTAGCTGCCGAACAAGTCCACGGTCAGCGTCGCCGGGTAGTACTGCTGCTGGGTGGTGTAGGCATAGCTGTGCCATTTCTCGTTCAGGCGGTGCAGGGGCGCGCTATTGCGCACTACCCGCGTGCCCAGGTTCAGGCGCTGGTCCAGCAGGCGCAGGCCCAGCGTGGTGTTAACGCTAAACTTGGGCGGGTTCTGGGTGTTGGCATAGCTGCCGCCGAAACCACCGTCCACGCAATCGGGCGCGTTCTTGATGGCGCCCCACTCCAGATTGCGCAGGGCCGCCGCCGAAGGGGCATCGCAGGTGCGGGCACGGTCGTAATAAGTGCCCGAGATCTCGGCGTAGAAGTCGCCGCGGTCGTAAGCACTTTGCAACTCCCAGCCGGCGGTCTCGAAACGCTCCATATTGCTCATGGTGAAGGCGTAGGTCTCGGGGTTGGAGCTGCGGGTGATGTAGTCGCGCACCCGGTTGTCGAAGCGCGCCAGCTTCAGCGACAGCCTGTCCTGCGCGCTCAGCAGCGCGCGCTGGCTCATGCTGGCACCCAGCTCCCAGCTGCGGTTGTGCTCGGGGCGCAGATGGGGATTGGGTGTGATGAAGTGATTGCCCCGGGTGGCCTCGAACACGCTGGGCATCTTGTAGCCCTCGGCATAGCGGGCGTAGAGCAGGCTGTCCGGGCTGGGCCGGTAGCTGGCGCTGAAGCTGGGCGCGAACTTGGCGGTCTTGCGCTGCAGCGGCTCGCCAAAACGCCAGGCGCTGGGGAGTTCGTCCATGAAAGCGCCATCGTTCTTCCACAGATTCCAGCCGTCGAAGCCCAGCTTGTCCACATTGCCCAAGCGGTGCGGACTGGCGCGCAGCGAGGCCTCGGTGAACTCGCCCTTGGCATCCGGGTGCCAGACCACATGCTCCAGCATCTTGCCGTTCTTGGTGACGGTGACGTTGCGGCGCGGCACCTTGGTGGTGGCGGTGATACGAGCTTCGCGGTTGCGGTCGGTCACCTCGTACTGGATCCAGCGGCCGCCGGCCAGCAGGCTCAAGGCCTCGATGGGCTTCCACTCCAGCGAGCCCACCAGGCTGGCCTCCTTGCGTACGGCCGAGCGCACATAGCGGTTACGGATCTGGTCGCCCAAGACCACCGGGCTGGCGCTGCCGGGGCCGGTGCTCTCATGGGTGTAGCTGAGGCCGTAACTGGCCGCCAGCGATTGCTGGCCGCCGAAGAAGAACTGCGAGCTGTTGCCGATCTGGGCGCCCCAGCGCTGGCCGCGCACATTGGAGCGCAGGGCGGTGGTATAGCCCTCGCCCTGCGGGTCGCCACCGGCACTATTGGGCAGGTCGGAACCCAGCGGGTTCGTGCCCACCACGCCGTTGAACATGGTGCTGTCGCTGCGCGTGTACCAGAGCCGGCTCTTCAGATCGATCAGCGACTGGCCGGCCGGCTGCCAACGGTGCTGGGCACTCAGGGCGCTGAGCTTCATGCGGCCGGGCTCGAACTGCTGCATGGTGTTCTCGGGATCGACGTAAGTCGTCCATTGGGTGGAGGCCGGTGTGCGCACCATGGCCGATGGCATGACCTCGCCATATTCCGCATCCAGATGGCGCAGGCCCAGCTCCAGCGTCTGGTCAGTATTGGGGCGCCAGGTGCTTTTGAGCAGCAGGGACTGGCTGGCGCTGTGGGTGTTCAGCACCTCCTCGCCGGCACGGTAATGCTCCAGCACCTTGTCGGGCGTGACGATCGGGCCGCGCCATCCCGACTTGGTGCTGGTGTAGCGCTCCACGCCCTCCTTGCCGGCGAAGTAATTGCCCTGGCGGCGCTTGACGTAGGCGGCCACGAGATCCAGCTTCTCGCTGCGCTGGGCCCAGGCGACCGAGCCAAAGTAGCTGGCCGGCGCATGCACGCCCTCGGGCCGGCTGCGGTTGAAGACCTTGAAGCCGGGCTGCTCGCGCACGCTGCTGCTGGCCAGGCCGCCGCGCAGGCGCCAGCCGCTGTCCTGGCCGGCGCTCAGCACATCGCCCACCCCCAGGGTCTGCATGCTGACCACACCGCCGATGGCGCCGGCCCCGTCCAGGCTCAGGCCCGGGCCTTTCTCCACGGTGACGCTGCCGATCAGGTCGGGGTCCAGATAGCTGCGCTGCTGCTGGCCGGCATAGCCGCGGTAGACGTCCAGCGATTGCTGGCTGCCATCCACCACCACGGCCACCCGGCCCTGGCCTTGCAGGCCGCGGATATTGACGTCCAGCGAGTGGCCGTTGCGCACATCGCCCAGCTGCACGCCGGCCACGCCCTTGAGCATGTCGCCCGGCGAGGTGCCACGGAAGCGCTCCAGCGTCTCGCGTGAGATATGCACCGAGGAGCCCGCCTCGCGGTAGGGCGCCAGCGCGGCCTCTTGCTCGCTCGCATGCAGGGCCAGGCCGGCGGAACCGGCGGCGCCCTGCACCCGCAGCGGCGCCAGTTGCAAAGCGCCCTTGCCGGCCTGGGGCGCGGGCACCAGGGCCAGCGCGCCCTGGGGCGTGCGCTGGGCCACCAGGCCGGTGCCGGCCAGCAAGGCCTGCAAGCCCTCGTCGGGGCCATAGCTGCCGCGCAGGCCAGGGCTTTGGCGCTGGGCGGTCAGGCGCGCGTCCACCGAGATCAAGAGGCCGCTGGCGGCGCCGAAGCGGCTCAGCGCCTCGGCCAGCGGGCCGGCCGCAATTTCATAGGCGCGGGCGGCCTGCTGCTGGGCGCCCGGCTGGGCCCAGGCGGCGGCCGCCAGCAAGGGCAGGCTGGCCAAGGCCAGACGCAGGCTGGTTTGCAGCACATTGCGCCGCAAGGCGGCCGGGCGCATGGCGCGGCCCGCCGAAGAATCGGTGACAAAGGTTTTCATGGCAAAAAAGGTGATGAGACGGCCGCGCAAAAGGTGGCGGCTGGGGTCTCGGGGCGGGACAAAGGGCTGGGGGAGACGAAGGCGCTTGCGCTTCGTTCTGCCTGGCGTTCAAGGTCCAGGCCAGCCGAGCCGGCAAAAAGGGAAGCGCCCTGAAAAAATATTTTTCAGGCGCGGGCGCGCAGCCGGGTCCAGCCCGGCAAGGGGCGGCTGATTTGCAGGGGCAAGGTCTCCGCCAGGGCCTGCAGCGTGCGCTCGACATCCTGGGTCGGGAAGCTGCCGACCAGGCGCAGCGAGGCCAGGGCGGGCTCGCAGTCCAGCCAGCCGCGGCGGTAGCGCGAGAGCTCGGCCAGGAAGTCGTCCAGGCGCATGTTCTCGGCCACCAGCAGGCGGCGGCTCCAGGCCTCGTGCAGGGCCAGGGCGCGGCCCTCGGCCAATTCGCCACCGGGCCGCAGCTGCAGGCTCTGGCCGGCGCCGACCCGGCGCGGCGGGCCATCGCCCCGATGCGGTGCTAACTCGACCCGCCCCTGGTAAACGCTCAGCAGGCCGCCCTCGCGACGGCCCAGCTCGCGCCAGGCCAAGCGGCTGGGGCCATCGCCGAGCACGCGCAGCTGGGCCAGGCCGGTGTCCAGCAGCAGGGGGCGGGGCAGCAGTTGGCGGTCGGCCTCGGCCTGCAAGAGCAGCTCGCCCTCCAGCAGGCGGATCTGGCGCTGCTGCGGGCCAAAAGCCAGGTCGGCGCGGCTGGCGGTGTTGAGCCAGAGCCGGCTGCCATCGGCCAGGGTCCACTGCCCCGTCTGGCCATGGGCGGTCTGCAGCGCGGCCTGCGGCGCCAGCGCCTGCCAACCCAGCACGCCCACGCCCATCACCCCCAGCAGGCCGGCACCACCGCGTTTGAGCAGTTGGCGGCGCGCGCGCAGGCGGCCGGCGGCCTGCTCCAGCGCCTGCTGGGCCAGCGCGGGAGGCAAGGCGTCAAAGCCGCCCCAGACCGCCTCCACCTCGCGCCAGGCCTGGGCATGGCGGGGCGAGCTGGCATGCCAGGCCGACCAGCGCGAGCGCTCGCCCGCATCGGCGGCCGGGTCCTGCAGGCGGGCAAACCAGTCGGCCGCCTGGGCCAGCACCTCGGGCGGCAGGGCCTGGGGCGGCTCGGCCTTCATGCCCTTCATGCCGCATCACCGCGCAGGCGCAGGCAGTGCAGCATGGCTTGCGCCATATAGTTCTTGACCATGCGCTCGGAGACACCCAGCTCGGCCGCGATCTCGGCATAGCCCAGGCCGTCCAGCCTGGCCAGCAAAAACGCCCGGCGTGGGCGCTCGGCCAGACCGTCCAGCATGGCCTGCACGGCCAGCAACAACTCCAGGGTCTGGGCCTGCTCCTCGGCCGAGGGGTGCAGGGCCGGCGGCTGGACGGCCAAGGCCTGCAGATAGGCCGCCTCCAGATCCTGGCGCTGCCAATGATTGACCAGCAGGCCGTGCGCAATGGTGCTGAGATAGGCACGCGGCGCACGCAGCGTCTCCGGCAGCTCGACGCCCGGCCGCAGCAGACGCATAAAAGTGTCCTGCGCCAGATCGGCGGCGGTCTCTGGCTGGTTCAGGCGCCGATGCAACCAGCCCAACAACCAGGCATGGTGCTGGCGATACAGCTGGACTAGCGTGGACTCGCTCACAATCGAAACAGGCATGGGTACTACGCAAATAAGAATTATTCGCATTATCTCATGCCGACCACCCCGGCTCTGCCGAGCGCTTACTTCAAGCCCATGAAGGCGTGGATGGACTGCTGGACCAGGGCGAGGTCATCCCACATCAGGAAGTGGTAGCCGGCCGGGCTGAGCTTGAGCTGGGCCGCCAGCATCAGCGCCAGCGTGCCGCCCAGGCTGTGGCCCATCACCGTCACCCGCCTGGGTGCTTGCGCCTTCAGCACGGCCTGCAATTGCTCGCGCATGACGTCCAGGTATCGCGCCTGCTGCGGGCCTGCTGCCGCGCCGGCAAAACCCGGCAACTGGGCGATCAGGCATTGCACCTGGGGCTGCAAGGCCGCACAGGTTTCGTCCCAGACCGCGGCCGAGCTGCTGAGGCCGGGAATCATCAGGACGGGCTGGCCACTGCCGCGCGCGGTGATGGCGATCTGGCCGGGCTCGGCAGCGGCCTGGGCCGGCGCGCTCAGCACCACCACGGCGCTCAGAATCACGAATTTGAAGGTCTTGGAAAGCATGCTGGGGCTCCGATGAGGGGTGTCAGTGTCTGCAGTCTCGATGGCCCCGACCGCCCGGCCGAGCCCCAGGCGACGGATGGACAGCCGGGCCGATGAATCGCCAGCCGAGATGGTGGCGCGCTAAGCCAGGGTTTTGTGAGTTTTGAGGCGAAGCGCGCCTGCACCGGGATGAACGGGGCAGCAAAACCTCGGCCAACACCGAGCGGCCGGGAGCTGGCCAGGCGCGACAATCAAGCACTCCCCTTTCCGAAAAGAGTCCCCATGAAATACCTGCACACCATGGTTCGCGTCCATGACTTGGACGCCTCGATGAAGTTCTACCGCGATGCCCTGGGTCTGCTGGAGGTGCGCCGCAATGAGTACGAGGCCGGCCGCTTCACCCTGGTCTATCTGGCCGCCCCCGGCAACGAGGACGGCCCCTACCAGCCCCAGGTCGAGCTGACCTATAACTGGCCCGATGCCGAGGGCAATTCCGAGGCCTATACCGGCGGCCGCAACTTCGGCCATCTGGCCTTCGCCGTGCCCGACATCTACGCCGCCTGCCAGCGCCTGGCCGAGCATGGCGTGACCGTGCTGCGCCCGCCGCGCGATGGCCGCATGGCTTTTGTGCGCTCGCCCGATGGCATCTCGGTGGAGCTGCTGCAAGACGGCGCCGCCCTGGCCCCGGCCGAGCCCTGGGCCTCGATGGCGAACACAGGCAACTGGTAGGCGCAGCTTGCCGCAAAGCGCTGGCAAGCGCCCCGTCGAGGAGGCGATATGGAACTCAGCCTAGCCCTGAACCCTGACACGCTGGCGGCGCTGTGGGCGCGGGTGGACCATGAGGCCACCTTGTTGCTGACGCTGCCGCCCATGCGTCTGCCCGAGCCGGACGAGTTGCAAACGCCCGCCGCGATGGAGTACCAGTTGCTGCGGGCCGTGATGATGACCGCGCTCTGGATGTCCGACGATGCGCCGGCACTGCTGCAGCGCTTGCTGCCGCAGCAGGACTTGCTCGCCTCACCCGACCGGCGGGCCGAATTGCACTATCTGCTTTGCATCTGGCTGCTCAACCAGGACCGCAATGACGAGGCGGCGGACCATATTGCGGCGCTGGCCCTGATCCACCACAAAAGCCCGAGCAGCTTCAACGAAGCCTGCCTCTGCCTGACCCAGGCCAGGCTGGAATTCATTCGTGGCGAGGTGGAACAGGCACAGCTGCATGCCGACCGTGGTCTCGCCTGCCTGGAGCAGGCCGGCGTGCATCGCTACGTTCCCAATGTCTGCACCACCTTGTATCGCCTGGCGGAGCATGACGGCCGCTATGCCGACAGCCGCCACAGCATGCAATATGCCGTCGCCGCGGCCCGCCAGGCCGGCAACCCGGTCACGACCTGCAACGCGCTGACGGGTCTGGTCGAATGCCTGACTCGCGACGATGAACTCACGGCGGCCCAGCAAGCCGTGGACGAGGCCTATGGCTTGCTGGAGCAGTTGGCGCCGCTGCCAGGGGATGCCGCTCGAATACTGGCGGCCGAGATCATGGCGGCCGACGCCTTTCTCAAAGAAAAGCAGGCGCAGGCCGAGGAGGGCATGCGCCTGTTGGGCGCCTCCGCCAGGGTCTATATCGACTCGGTCAAACGCCGTCACCAGGCGGCCCGCCGCCTGCAGCAGCTGTCGGACATGCAGATCCGCGCCGGCCATTTGCTACCGGCCCGCGAAAGCCTGCGCGAGGCCTACGAGCTGAAGCTGCAGGAGATCCAGGGCATCCACAGCCTTTCCCTGGAGGTCAAGATCGAGCGCCTGCAGCGCCAGCATGCGGAAGCGGCTGCCGAGCAGGCCCGTACCCATGCCAGCGTGCTGGAGCGCAGCAATATGGCCTTGCAGGAGTCGCTGGCCCTGCAGCGCGAGATGCAGCAGGAGCTGATCGAACAAAGCCGTCTGGGTTCGCTAGGCGCCATGCTGGCCGGCATGGCGCATGAGATGAACACGCCGCTGGGCAATGCCTTGACGACGCTGGGCGCGGTGGTGCAGTTGCCCAAGGCCTTGAACGAACAGATGGCCCGCGGCCAGCTGACCAGAAGCCTGCTGACCCAAACGCTGGAAACCATCATTGCTAACGGCGAATTAGCGCTGCGCAATCTGCAGCGCATGGCTGCGCTGATGGCGGATTACAGCTCGCTGGAACTGCCGCTACCGGCCGCCGCGCCCCAGCCCGTGCCCCTGGCCACGGCCATCGTCCCGGCCTGGGAAGAAGCCCTGGGCCAACGCCCAGACATCCACTTGCGGCTGGAAGAGAGCCTGCCGCTGCAGGTGCAGAAAAACGCGTTCGACCAGATCCTGGTCCAGCTATTCAGCAATATCGCCCGCCATGCCTACCCGCCGGGAACCGGCGGCAGCGTGCACCTGAGCAGCGGCGAAAAAGACGGCCGGGGCTGGCTGCGGGTGGATGACCAGGGACCGGGCATCCCGGAGGCCTTGCTCCCGCATGTGTTCGACCCCTATGTGTCCAGCACCTTCGGCCAGGGCCGCAACGGCCTGGGGCTGTTCCAGGCCCAGGCCGTGGCCTGGCGCCAGCTCAAGGGCCGCCTCATGGTGCGCAATCTGGACGGCGGCGGCTGCCGCTTCGAGCTGCAATGGCTGCTGCCGCCCCGCCATGAGGCTGCCTTGAATCCAGACGCCGATGTCAATAAAGGTTAGCGACCGGCGTTCAGGGCCTCCAGCTTGTCCATCGTGGCGTTCATGCGGCGCATCAGGGCACGGTAGGGCTCGGGTGAGGCCAGGTCCAGGCCGGCGGCACGGGTCAGAGGATAGGCGTCGGCCGAGCTGCCGGCCTTGAGCATGGCGAAGAACTTGTCGCGCAGAGCCGTATCGCCCTTGACTATGCCCTCGGCGAAGAAGGCGGCCGCGCTGACGCAGGTGGCGTACTGGTAGACGTAGAAGTCGTTGTAGAAGTGGGGGATGTAGGCCCACTCGATGCCGTAGAGATCGTCGATCTTGACCACGCCCTGGGCATCGCCGTGATAGCGTTTGAGCAGGTCCAGATAGATCTTGCTCAGCGACTCGCCAGTGACGGGCTCGCCCTTTTCCACCGCCTCATGCGCCTTCAGCTCGAACTCGGCAAACATGGCCTGGCGGAAGAAGGTGCCGCGGATGTTTTCCAGCTCCTGGCTGAGGGCGAAGATCTTCTCCTCGCGGGTGGCGGCCTTCTCGACCATATAGTCCACCAGGAATAACTCATTAGCCGTGGAGGGAATCTCGGCGATGAAGGTCGAGTAGTCGGCGGTCTCAAAAGGCTGGGCGGCGTTGGACAGCACCGAGTGCATGGCATGGCCCCACTCATGCGCCAGCGTGGACACGCTGTTGTACTCGCCGTTGAAGCTCATCAAGAGGTAGGGGTGGACGTCGTAGGCGGCCGGGTTCATATAAGCGCCCGAACGCTTGCCGCGCTGCGGCACCGAGTGCATCCAGCCGCCCTTGAAGGCCTCGGCCAGCTTCGCCGTGTAGTCCTGGCCCAGGGGCCCCAGCGAAGCCAGCGTCAGCTGCTCGGCCTCGGCCAGCGTGTACTTGCGCGTGGCCTTGGCCAGGGGCACGTAGACGTCCTGGTAGCCGGCGCTCTTCAGCCCCAGCATCTGGCTGCGCAGCTTGAAATAGCGATGCAAGGTGGGCAGGCCGGCATTGGCCTCCTGCACCAGGGTCTGGTAGACGGCATTGGGGATGTTGTCGCCGGCCTGGGCCATGGCCACGCTGGAGGCATAGCCGCGGGCACGCGCCTGGAACACATTGCCACGCAAGCTGGCGGCGTAGACGGCGCCCAGGGTGCGCTCATAGGCCTTGTAAACGGGCCAGAAGGCCTTGAACACCTGCTCGCGCACCTTGGGGTCCGGGTCGGCGCGGAAAGCCACGTATTGCTCCTGGTCCAGCGTGACCGTCTTGCCGCCGATCTTGACGCTGGGCCAGGGCAGATCGGCATTGGTCAGCAGGCCGTAAATGCTTTGCGGCTGCTGCAGCGCCTCGGCGGCGCCGGCCATCAAGGCCTCTTCCTTCAGCGAGAGGGTGTGCTTGGCCAGACGCAGAATCGTCGTCAGGCCCTGCTTGTGCCTGGCCAGGCGCGGCTCGGCGGCCACAAAGCCCTGCACCTTCTCAGGCCCCATGGCCGCCACCTCGGCGTTGACGAAGGACACGGCCTCGCCAAACTGGTTATAGGCCGACAAGGCCTGCTGATTGCGGGCCTGGTTCGCGGTGATCTGGGTGTTCTCATCCGCCTTCAGGCTGGAATAGGTGATCAGGCGGCCCAGGCGGCGGCGCACGCTGGAGATGGCGTCCAGGCCCTCGGCCAGGCTGGCGGCGCTGGCACCCAGCTTGCCCTGCAAGGCCTTGAGCTTGGGCAGCTCGGCCTGGATGGCCAGACGCTCGCTCTCCCAGGCGGCATCGCTGGCGTACAGGGGCGCCAAGTCCCACACGGCCTGGCCGACCGCCGTGGCGCTGGTCTCCGTCTTGGCGGTGGCGGCCGGGGCCGCCAGGGCCGGGGCAGCAGCGGTAGAGAGCAGCGACAAAGCGGCTGCCAAAGCAATCACGGTGAGTTTCATGAGGGGCTGAGCTTGTTGGAGCGGGCTTGTGGCCCGCCCTGGGTTGCAGGGGCTGCGGGCGCATCCGTCGCCGGGCTTGGGGGCAGGCGCCGCGCGCTGACCGGCATTGTGCCGCCATCCGCAAAGCCGCTCCCGTGCCAAAGGTCAAGGCCTTGCAGCCCCGGCGCAAGGCTTGTTGGCAGCGAGGAGCTCGCCGCCGCGCTGGCGTGCGCTCAACAAACTTTTGACGCCGCCCGCGCGGCGGGCAATGGGATGATGGCGTCCGCTCAAATCAAGAGCTAGAACTAGAACCAAGGATTCCTCTCTTGTCCCTGCTGCCGCGCCTTGCACTGACCCTCACTGCTTTCTTCAGCCTCTTCTCTTCACTCCCCCGCCTGCGCGCACCGCTGTGCGCGCTGCTCTTGTCCCTGCTGGCCCTCGCCCCCGCCTGGGCCGAGATGCTGCACGGCCGGGTGGTCGGCGTGGCCGACGGCGACACCATCACCGTGCTCGATGCCGACAAGGCCCAGCACAAGATCCGCCTGGCCGGCATCGATGCGCCGGAGAAGAAACAGCCCTATGGCCAGAGCTCAAAAAAGCGCCTCTCCGATCTGGTCTACGGCCAGCCGGTGGCGGTGGAATGGCAAAAGCGCGACCGCTACGGCCGCATCATCGGCAAGGTCTGGCGCGGTGACACCGATATCTGCCTGAGCCAGCTGCAAAGCGGCATGGCCTGGCACTACAAGCAGTACAACAAGGATCTGCCCCTGGCCGATCGCCTCAGCTACGCCCAGGCCGAGCAGGCCGCCCGCAGTGGCGGCGCCGGCCTGTGGCAGGAGAGCAGCCCGGTGGCCCCCTGGGACTTCCGGCGCAAATAGGCCGCGCGGATCTTGCTCAGTCGGCTGCCTTGTAGACCAGCACCTTGAGCGAGCGCTCTTCCGACACATCGGCAAACACCGCCGGATTGGCGACGCGGGCGACAAAGCTCAGCTCGGGCGCCAGCTCGCGCATCTGGTCCTGTAAAAAAGCCGTGTCCAGCTTGGGCGTGTTGAGGCAGAGCATGGCATGGCCGCCGGGTGCCAGCAGGCCGGGCAGGCGGCGCATCAGGCGGGCGTAGTCCTTGCTCGCGACAAAGCTGCCTTTCTGATAGCTGGGCGGGTCCAGCACGATCAGGTCGAAAGGCCCGCTGCGCCCGATCTTGCCCCAGGAGTTGAAGATGTCGTGGGCCAGAAAGCTGGCGCCCTGGGTCAGGCCGTTGAGCTGATGGTTTTTGCGGCCTATGCTCAGGGCGCCGGCACTCATGTCCACATTGACCACCTGCTGCGCACCGGCCCGCAAGGCCACGACCGAGAAGGCGCAGGTGTAGGCAAAGAGATTGAGCACCCGCAGGCCCGGCCGCCCCGCCAAATACTCGCTGACCCAGCGCCGGCCCGCGGCCATGTCCAGAAACAGGCCATGGTTCTGACCCTTCAGCACATGCACCTGGTAGAGGCTGCCGGCCTCGCTGACGAGATGCGGCTCGGGCACGCTGCCGCTCATCAAGCGGGTCTCGGCCTGACCCTCGGCCCGGCATTGATAGACCCAGCTGAGCGCCTGCCCCGGCGCCAGCTGTGCCCAGCGCTGGGCCAGGGCCTCGCCCACGGCCTGCAAGGCTGCGGCCTCCAGAGGCTCGAAACTGGTCAGCAGCAGCAGGGGCGGATAGGCTTCGAGCGCGAGCTGTTCGCAGCCCGGGAACAGGCCACCACGGCCGTGGAAGATGCGGCAGGCATCGGTGGGCAGGTCCATCGTCGCGATGGTGTTCAACAAGGCTTGCATAAATGGACGAGCGTCGGGCGGGCATTTGCGTGCGGGGGCGCTAGTGTGCCTGCCTTCCGGGCCTTTTCGTCTGGCTGCGCCGACTAAGGCAACGCTGAATAAGTCCCCATGATGCGGCGCGCCTCGATTCGGGATGGCCAACAAGGCGCAAGCCGCAGCCATAGCCCCAGCTATGGCGAGGATTTGCAACGCAGTTGGACGCCCGAAGCGAGGATGCGCAGCGCACGAGGGACTTGTTCAGCGTTGCCCTAAACTGCCGCCATGCCCCACGCCGTATCCCGCCTGCGCAGCGCCCGCATGGCGCTAGACACCAGACCCAAGCTGGACCGCGGCGATGCACGCAAGCCGCGCTGCCCCGGCTGCCGCCTCGGCCCGGGCTATTGCATGTGTGCGCTGCGGCCGCGTTTGCAGACCCGCGTCGGCGTCTGCCTGATCATGGCCGAGTTCGAAGCGCTCAAGCCCAGCAACACCGGCTGGCTGATCGCCGACGTGCTGCCGGACACGGCCGCCTTCGGCTGGGCCCGCAGCACGGTCGACCCCGCCCTGCTGGCCATGCTTGGCGATCCGCAATGGCAGCCTTTTGTGGTCTTCCCGGGCGAGTTTGCCGAGCCCGAACGGGTCGTGAACACCTTGCCGGCCTGCGCCACCGATACGGCCGCTCGCCGCCCCTTGCTGGTGATGCTGGACGGCACCTGGGCCGAGGCCCGCAAGATGTTCCGCAAAAGCCCATATCTGAGCACCTTGCCGGTGCTGAGCCTGCAGCCCGAGCAGTTATCGCGTTATCGCCTGCGCCGCCATATCCGCGACAACCATTTCTGCACCGCCGAAGTCGCGGCCCTGTGCCTGGAACTGGCCGGCGAGACCCATGCCGCCCAGACCCTGGACGCCTATCTCGACGTCTTCACCCATCGCTATCTGCAGGCCAAGCAGACGCTGCCGGTGGATGAGGGGAATGCGGCGCACCGGACGCTGCGTGAGCTGAGCCGGTGCTAGAAACAAAAAAGGCCTGACTCCGATGAGTCAAGCCTTTTGCTGTTTTGTGCCCTGAGTCCATGGTGCCCATGGGCAGGATCGAACTGCCGACCTCTCCCTTACCAAGGGAGTGCTCTACCACTGAGCCACATGGGCAATTTGGAGCGGGATAAGAGACTCGAACTCTCGACCTATACCTTGGCAAGGTATCGCTCTACCAACTGAGCTAATCCCGCATTGTTCATCCTGGCGAGGGGCTCTTGCCGAGCCCGCGGCCAAGAGCTTGGCCGCCCAACAAACCCGCTGCGAACGGATTTGACGATGTTTGGTGGCCTGGGGCGGAATCGAACCACCGACACGCGGATTTTCAATCCGCTGCTCTACCAACTGAGCTACCAGGCCATCTTTCTTTTTTCTTCGCTGCAACTCAGCGAAGACCGCAACTATAGCACCGTTTTTCGGTCAAAGTCCAGTGCCGCGTTTATTTCTACTCAAATCGACACCGAGTTGCTTGAGCTTGCGGTACAGATGGGTGCGCTCCAGCCCGGTTTTCTCGGCCACGCGGGTCATCGAGCCGTTCTCTTTGGCGAGGTGGAATTCGAAATAACTTTTCTCGAAGGCATCGCGCGCTTCACGCAGCGGGCGGTCCAGTTCAAAGCTTTGCTCGGAGGCCAGGCCCAGCTGCGGCAGCATGGGCTGCGCCATCAAGGCCGAGCCGTGGTTGACGGGCAGGGCCGGCTGGTACTGCACCGCGCCCCCCAGGCCACCGACCTCGCTGCGGCCGCCGCCGTAGCTGAGCGGCGCGCCCAAGGGCGCCGGCGCCGGGCGCGGCGCGGTCTTGACCAGGGCTTGCTCGACCGCACGCAGCAGTTTCTGCAAGGTGATGGGTTTTTCGAGGAAGGCGATGGCGCCGACCTTGGTGGCCTCGACCGCCGTGTCAATGGTGCCGTGGCCGCTCATCATGATGACGGGCATGGTCAGCAGGCCGGCTCCGCCCCACTCCTTCAAGAGGGTGACGCCGTCGACATCGGGCATCCAGATGTCCAGCAAGACGAGGTCGGGGCGCAAGCGCTCGCGCACGGCGCGGGCCTGCGCTGCGTTCTCAGCCAGTTCAATCGTGTGACCCTCATCGCTGAGGATTTCGGACAAGAGGGCGCGAATGCCCAGTTCGTCGTCGACTACAAGAATTGTTGCCATGGATACCTAGTTCACTCTTGCTTATGGGCAGTGCCCACTTCGGCCGCTGCAGTCGCGAGTTTTGAAAATGATAACGAAACTTGTGCACCTATCACGGCCGCCGCCTCGTCCCCCCCCGAATGGAGGTTAGCCAGACGGATGCGGGCGCCGTGTTCATCGGCAATCTTCTTCACCACGGCCAGGCCCAGGCCGGTGCCCTTGCTCTTGGTCGTGACATAGGGCTCGAAGGCGCGTTTGAGCACCTTCTCGGCAAAACCGGGGCCGTTGTCGCTGATCAGCAGACGCAGGGCGCGCGGCTCGCCGCTATCGGTAAAGGCTTGCTGGGTGCGCACCACCACCTGGCCATCGGGGTGGTCCTGCACGGCGTCGAGCGCATTCTGTACCAAGTTGTGTATGACTTGCCGCAACTGGCTGGCGTCGCCCTTGATCTGGACCAAGTCCGGCGCCAATTCCGCATGCAGATGGCCGGCATCCTGGGCCTCGGCATAGAGGCTCAGCACCTCGGCCACCAGGCCGTTGAGGTCCAGGTCCTTCAGATTGGCCGAGGGCAGGCGGGCGTAGTCGCGGAACTCGTTGACCAGCTGCTTCATCGACTGCACCTGGTTGACGATGGTGGCCACCGAGCGCACCAGCATGGCTTGGTCGGCACCCTCCAGCTTGGTTTCTAGCTTGTGCTGCAGGCGTTCGGCCGAGAGCTGGATGGGGGTCAGCGGGTTCTTGATCTCATGCGCCAGGCGCCGGGCGACTTCGCTCCAGGCGGCCGAGCGCTGCGCAGACACCACTTCTGAAATATCGTCAAACACCATCAGGCGGGCATCGTGCGGCAACTGGGCGCCGCGCACAAGAAGGGTTAGTACGTCCTGGCCCGCCTCCAGCTGCAGCTCGAAGGCGTCCTGCCAATGGTCGCGCTCCCCCACCTCGGGGTTGGACTGCTCGAAGCGCTGCCAGACGGCCTGGGCAAAGGCCTGCAGCTGGGGCACTTCGTCCAGGCGGCGGCCGCGGTAGGCCGACAGCGGCAGGCGCAGGATGCGGGTGGCGCCGGGGTTGACGGTGTCGATGTTCTGCTGCGCGTCGAACACGATGACGCCGGCCGTCAGATTGTCCAGAATGGTCTGCAGATTGGTGCGCGCACTCTCCAGCTGGGCCACGCTGCGCTCCACCATGCCACGCGCATCGGAGAGCTGCTCGGTCATATCGGCAAAGCTGCGCGTCAGGCCGCTGAGCTCGTCGCGCGAGGCCAGCACCGGCTTGCGGCTCAGATCGCCCTGGGCCACCTGGCGCACGCCCTCGGCCAGCAGCAGCAGGGGCCGCGCCAGCTGATTGCCCAGGGTCATGGCCAGCAAAAAGGCGGTGAACACCGCCAGCACCAGGGCCAGGGTCAGGGTGCCCAGATACATGCGGCGCAGGCCGCCGCGCTCCAGATTGCGCTGCTGGTACTCGCTGCTGGCGGCCTGCACCGCCAGCGCATTGCGCAAGACATGGGTGGGGATGCGGCGCACCACCATCAGGAAACGGTCGCCGCCGCTGCTCTCGCCCAGGCGCAGGTCGGCGCTGGGCAGCAGGGCCAGGGCACGGATTTGCGCCCGCCCTTGCAGGGCGGTGGATTCGTCCTCCAGGCCCTCGATTTCGCTCATCACCTTGTTGGCACGGGCCTGGCGCAGCATGGTGTCGCTAGGCCTATCGGGGGTGAGCAGGCTGGCGTCGCCGCCGGCCGACAGCAGGATCTGCCCGTTGCCGCCCACCAGGGCCACGGTGCGCAGGCCCAGTTGCTCACGCAGCCGGTCCAGGGCCAGGGGCTGGGGCACGACGGCGTCGCCGGCCGCCAGGCGCTCGGCGGCGTCGCGGGTCTTGCCGGCCAGATCGCTGCGCAAATCGTCCAGGGTGCCGCGACCCAGGGTCAGGCCGGACTCCAGCGCGCTGGCCAGACGCACATCGAACCAGCTGTCTATGCTCTGGTTGACGAATTGATAGGAAACGCCGTAGATCAGCAGGCCCGGCACCACCCCCACCAGGGCAAAGATGCCGGCCAGTTTCAGCAGCAGGCGGCTGCCGAACTTGCCGCGCCGCACCCGCAGCAAGAGCCGTATGGCGGCTGCGGTGATGACCAGCAGCAGCACGGTGGCCACCACCGCATTGACCCAGAACAGCCAGACCGACTGCCGCTCCAGAAAGCCGCGCTGCGAGGTGGCGCTGATGGACAGCAGGAAGGCGAGTACGCCGCACACCCCCATCACGGCCACCATGGAAACCAACCACGCCCAGCGCGCCGCTTTGCTCATCGATCAGGAACCGTTGCGAATGCTGAAGTCGGGGTTGAGCTGGAATGTGCGCTCCACATTCATCGTCCAGCCCTGGGGCGCGCCCAGACCGATTTGCATGGGCTTGGGCAGTTGGCTGGTGTCCAGGCGATAACTGAACTCCAGGTAGTAGCGGCCATCGTCCTCGATGTCCTTGAGATCAGCGACATGCCAGCTGGACACCCCGCGCAGCGAGCTCAAGGCCTCGGACAGCGTGGCATAGCTGCGGCTCAGGCCCTCGTTGCTGACGCGGAACTGCCGGGTCAGCGACTTCCACTCCAGCCGCCAGCTGCGCGAGCTGCGGGCGGCCCGCACATCACGCCAGTACCAGCGGTTGCGGTAGACGCTGACGTCCGCCGCAAAATAAACCGGCACCCCCTTCATCAAGGCGTCTTCCACCGCAGGCGAGAGGCTGAAGCGGGTGCTGAAGCTGAGCTCCAGCCCGTCTTCCGCCTTGGCCGCGCTGACCTGGGCCAGCTCAACCCCCTGCGCCCGGGCCGCCGGCAACAGGGCCAGCCACATCGCCAAGCCCAGCAGCAAGGCCAGACAGCCCTGCCGCCAAAGACTGTTGACAGTCATTGGCCGGCATGGCGCGTTGGCAGAGGCGTGGCGTGGCGAGTTCAAGTGCAGTGAATGGGCAATGGCAGCAGGAAGGGACCGGGCCAGCGTTCAGGTCTTGGCCAGCAGGGCGTAGTAAAAACCGTCCAGCACGGCCGGCCCCGGCGCCGCCTCGCCGCCATTGTCGGCCAGGGGCAATAGATGGCCGGACAAGCCGCTCACTTCTATCAATTTGGCATCGGTCTGCCGTTGCAAAAATGCATCGATCTGCTGCTGCCCCTCGGTCTTGAAAACCGAGCAGGTGGCATAGAGCAGGCGGCCACCGGGCTTGAGCGTGGGCCACAAGGCATGCAGCAACTCGGCCTGAATCTGGGCCAGCTGGGCAATATCGCTGTCGCGGCGCAGCCAGCGCACATCCGGGTGGCGGCGCACGATGCCGGAGGCACTGCAGGGCGCGTCCAGCAAGATCGCGTCAAAGCGCTCGCCATTCCACCAGCCCGCGGTCTGGCGGGCATCGGCCGCCTGCACGCGGGCGCGCAAGCGCAGGCGGGCGAGGTTGTCCTGCACCCGGCTCAGGCGGCGGGCATCGCTGTCCAGGGCGGTCAGATCAAAATCGCCCAGCTCCAGGATATGGGCCGTCTTGCCGCCGGGCGCCGAGCAGGCATCCAGCACGCGGGCATGCTCGGGCAGGCGGGGCAGCTCGCCCTGGGCCTGCACCAGCAACGGGCCGGCCAGCTGGGCCGCCACGTCCTGCACCGAGACCTCGCCCTGAGCAAAGCCCGGCAAGGCGGTGACCGGCACGGCGCGTTCCAGCACCACCGCCTGCGGCGCCCAATCGCCCAGGGCACGGGCCGCAATGCCTTGCTGGGCCAGGCGCTGCACATAGGCTGCCGCGCTGCCCTGGCGGGCATGGACGCGCAAGCTCATCGGCGGATGCTGGTTGTTGGCGGCCAGGATGTCCTGCCACTGCTCGGGCCAGTCTTGCTGCAGGCGCTCTATCCACCAGGCCGGATGGTTGTAACGGGCCACCGGGTCGGCCTGCACCGCGGCCACGATGGCCTCGCGCTCGCGCAAGAAACGGCGCAGCACCGCGTTGACGAAGCCGGCGCTGGCCGGCAAGCGCTTGCGCACGGCGCTGACCGTCTGGTCCACCACCGTGTGGGCATCGTAGGGTGCGGCCTCGGCCGGCCACAGCAGGGCCAGGGCGCTGAGCAGCAGGCCTTCGACCTTGGGCGGCGGCGGCTTGGGCGCCAGCAAGACGCGTGCGCCCTCCGCACTCGCCAAGAGGCGCAGCACATAAAAGCTGAGGGACTGGGTGGCGGGCCGCAGCTCGGCCGGGCAACGCGCCAGCAAGTCGGTCAGGGAGCGCCCGCCGCGCACGGCCTGCACGGCGTCGGCCACCTGCGCGATCAGGCGCTGCAGAGGGGCGGACTGGGCGGAAGAGCTGGGGGAAGAGGATGATGAAGACACGGGCTCAGTGTAGGCGAGAGCCTCTGCCCGGCCGGGCCAAGCGCCCCTGCCAGGCACGGGCTTCTCAATCCAGACACAATGCCGGACGCAAAGAGAACCTCCAGAAAATAGCGAGAACCCCCTTATGACCGGCGCCCTCACCCCTTCCAAGCCCTTGTCACTCAGCCAGGATGAGCTGGCCGCCCTGCCCGCCTCGGAGCGGGTGCGCTATCGGCTGGTCAGCGCCGAGTGCCGCCACCATGCCAATGACAATATCTCCGCCTTCATCGAGGCGGGCGAGCTGGAGGAGCTGCAGGCCGAGGTGCAGGCCAAGATGCAAGAGGTCTTGCGCGCCCTGGTGATAGACACCGAGAGCGACCACAACACCCAGGACACCGCCAAGCGCGTGGCCAAGATGTTTGTGCAGGAGGTCTTCAAGGGCCGCTACACCGCCGCGCCCGCGGTGACCGAGTTCCCCAACGTCACCCGCCTGAACGAGCTGATGATCGTCGGCCCCATCACCGTGCGCAGCGCCTGCTCCCACCACCTCTGCCCCATCATGGGCCGGATCTGGATAGGCCTGCTGCCTAACGAGCATTCCAATCTGATCGGACTGTCCAAGTACGCGCGCATCTGCGACTGGATCATGAGCCGCCCGCAGATCCAGGAAGAGGCCGTCACCATGCTGGCCAATGAGTTGCAGGAGCGGGTCCAGCCCGATGGCCTGGGCGTGGTGATGGAGGCCGACCATTTCTGCATGCATTGGCGCGGCGTCAAGGACACCGAGACGAAAATGATCAATAGTGTGATGCGCGGCGCCTTCCTGAAGGATGCCAATCTGCGCCGCGAGTTCCTGTCCCTGGTGAAGAACTGACCCCGGAGCCCAAATCCCATGCTAGTCCGCCTCCTCTACGCCAGCCGCGCCACCGCCCCGATGGACGAGGCCACGCTGGCCGCCATCCTCAAGCAGTCGCGCGAGCACAATCTCGCGGAAGGCGTCACCGGCCTGCTCTGTTATGCCGACGGCATCTTCATCCAGTTGCTGGAGGGCGGGCGCGACGCCGTCAACGCGCGCTACAAGGCCATCGTCGCCGATCCGCGCCATCGCGACGCCATCCTGCTCAGCTACGAGGAGATGAGCGAGCGCCAGTTCGCCGGCTGGTCCATGGGCAGCGTCAACCTGCAGCGTCTCAACCCCGGCCTGGTGCTGAAGTACTCGGAAACCGGCCGCCTGGACCCCTACCGCATGAGCGGCAAGTCACTGCTGGCGCTCTTCCATGAGCTGGTCAGCTCCGGGGCCATCGTCTGCAGCTGAGCTCGCCTACAGCGAGCGCGCCTCGCCAAAGCCGTACAAGCTCGCCAGCACCCGGGTCGGGAACTGGCCGACGGCATGGTTGTAGACGCCCACGGCCTGGTTGAAGACCTGGCGGGCAAAGGAGCGCTGGCGTTCGACCAGCTTCAGCTCATCCATCAAGGCATACAGCTCGCTGTGTTCGCGCAGCTCGGCATGATGGTCCAGCATGGACATCACCCGGGTCAGCGCCGCGGCGTGCACCGCATGGGCCACGGCCAGGCTGGCCACCGGGTCGCCGGAACAAGGCCGGGCCCGCACGGCCTGGGCCAGCGTTTGCGACTCGGCCTGGGCCGCCTCCAGCGCCGCGAACGTGGCCTGCTCATTCGGCAGCAAGGGGCGCAGCAGATCCAGCAGCTTGTTGCAGAGCTGGGCGCGCTCGTTCAGATGCGTGTCCAGCTGCGCAAAAGCGCTGGCGATGGCATTGCGCAAACTCATCACCCGGTTGTAAGCGCCAATGCCCCAGAACAGCAGCAGGGCCGCCAGGCCCCAAGCAAACCAGGCCAAGCCGCTCATACCTGCCCCGCCTTGAATTCGGCGTAACCGCGCGCGCGCAGCTCGCAGGCCGGGCAGCTGCCGCAGCCATAGCCCCAGGCATGGCGCTGCGTACGCTCGCCCAGATAGCAGGTGTGGCTGTGCTCGATGATCAGCTCGTTCAGGGCCGCGCCGCCCAGGCTCTCGCTCAAGGCCCAGGTCTGGGCCTTGGTCAGGAACATCAGCGGCGTCTCCACCGTCATGGGCGTGTCCAGGCCCAGGCTCAGCGCCACTTGCAGGCTTTTGAGGGTGTTGTCGCGGCAGTCGGGGTAGCCGGAGTAATCGGTCTCACACATGCCGCCCACCAGCACCGAGGCGCCACGGCGGTAGGCCAGGGTGGCGGCAAAGCTCAGGAAGAGCAGATTGCGGCCCGGCACAAAGGTATTGGGCAAGCCATTGGCCTGCATCTCGATGGCGCGCGCCTCGGTCAGCGCGGTGTTGGAGATCTGGCCCAGCAGGCTCAGATCCAGCAGATGGTCCTCACCCAGCTTGGCCGCCCATTGCGGGAAGCGGGCTTGCAGCTCATGCCGCAGGGTCTGGCGGCAGTCCAGCTCGACCCGGTGGCGCTGGCCGTAGTCGAAACCCAGGGTCTCGACCGAGGCAAAACGCTGCAGCGCCCAGGCCAGGCAGGCGGTGGAATCCTGGCCGCCGGAAAACAGCACGAGGGCACGGCGCTGGGAGCTGGCTTGCGGGGGGGCGGTATGGGGGGAGGACATGGCTGACAACAATGAATCGAACAAAAAGGCAAGCCAGAGTGTGCCAGGGTCTGCCCGAGGCGTGCCGGGCCGGCCATGCTATGTTTGCCGCGTCACCACCGCCCAAGCTCACGGAGCAAGCCGCATGAAAAAGATTCTGCCTCTGTCCTGCACCGCCCTGGCCGCCACCTTGCTCTGCCTGGGTCAAGCGGCCCAGGCCCAAACGCCCAGCACGCCCAGCAAGATCACCCAAGTGCTGGTCTACCCCGGCGGTGCCACGGTGGAGCGGGCCGCGCGCGTGGCCGCCGGCAGCCGCGAACTGCGGTTGATCTGCCTGCCCGAGCGCTTTGACGCCGACTCCCTGCAGCTGCAGGCCGACCCCGGCATCGCCATCGGCGAGATCAATCTGCAGACGGTGGAGCGCGAGGCCGCGCCCGAATGCCTGGGCAAGAGCCCGCTGGACACCCGCCTGCGCGAGCTGGAGGACAAGCTGGCCGGCGTCAAGGCCGAGAGCGAGGCGCAAGACCTGGCCCTGGGCTATCTGAAGAATCTGGGCCATGACAAAGCCACCCCGGCCGCCATCAGCGCCACGCTGGACAGCATCAAACGCAGCGGCCAGGAGGCCTTGCAACGCCAGCACCAGCTGGCGCGAGCCAAGCAGGCGCTGGAGGAGGAGTTGGCGCCGCTGCGCGCCGAACGCGATCGCCTGCAGCAGACCTCACCCCGGTTGCGCAGCCTGCAAATTCAAGTGGCCGCCCAGCGCGAGGGCGAGCTGCGCCTGACTTACCGCGTGCCCGGTGCCGGCTGGTCGCCGCTGTACCGCGCCCATCTGGACACCAGCAACCAGCAGCTGCGCCTGGAGCGCCTGGCGCAAGTGGCGCAAAGCAGCGGCGAGGACTGGCACAAGATCAAGCTCCGGCTGAGCACCAGCCAGCCGCGCCAGGCCAGCCGGCCTAACCCATTACAGCCCTGGACGCTGAGATTCCAGGAGCCGGTGATGGCTCAGTTCAATGAGTCCATGGCGATGCGCGCGGCCCCCGCGCCAAAAGCCATGACCCTGGCCCGCCCCAGCGCTCCAGCGGACGCCAACGCGGACCAACCTCTGCCCAATTTCGACGCCAGCCAGCTGCAAGGAGAGTACGCCGCCGAGTTCGAAGTACCCGGTCTGGTCAGCGTCGCCAGCGACAAGCAACGCAGCAGTTTCGCCCTTGGCAGCACGGCCTTGGAGGCCAAGCTCTACGCCCGCATCCAGCCCCAGCAAGAGGCGCAGGCCTATCTGCTGGCCGACGCCGCCCGGCCCGCCGGCTCCTGGCCCAGCGGCAGCCTGCAGCTCTACCGCGACGGCGGCTTCATCGGCCAGAGCGTCTTGAACCTGGGCCAGGACGAGCGGCTGGAGCTCTTCTTCGGCCGCGACGAGATGCTGCGCGTGACGCTGGAACCCGAAAAGCGCGAGGGCGCCAACACCGGCTTCATCGGCGCTCGCATCGAGCACAAATACGCCCGCGCCTACCGCCTGGAGAATCAGCACAAATCCGCCGTTACGGTGCAGCTGCTGGAAGCCGCTCCGCTGTCCCAGCACGAAGACATCAAGGTCACGACCCAATTCAGCCCCAAGCCCACCAGCGAGGCCTGGAAGAAGCAGGCCGGCCAGATCCTCTGGCAGCAGCAGCTAGCGCCGGGCCAGTCGCAGCGCTACACGGCGGAATACACGGTGAGCTACCCCAAGGATGCGGCCGTCAGTGGTCTGCGTTAGGCCTCCGGAGACCGGCACTTCTTGACCATCTTGCTGAAGGCCGCCCGCTCCATATGGCACAGGCGTGCGGCGGCGCTGATATTGCCCTTGCTCAAGGCCATGGCGCCGTCGACAAAGCGACGCTCCACCTGCAAGACGGCCAGCAGCTTTTGCTCGCGCAAGCGGCCCGGCTGCCAGGCCAGTTCGGGCGCGACGCCCAGGCCGCAGCGCTGCAGATCGGCCGCCTGTATGCAGGGCCCGGCACCCAGCAGATGGGCGCGCAGCAAGACATGGGCCAGCTCGCGCACATTGCCCGGCCAGTCATGGCTCAGCAGCTGAGCCAGGGCCGCGGGGCTGAGCGGCTTGGCCACGCCGCCCTCGCTGGCCGCCGCCTTGGCCAGCAGATGCTGGGCCAGGGCGGGCAGGTCTTCCAGGCGCTCGCGCAGCGGCGGCAGCTCGACCGACAACACGTCCAGGCGGAACAACAGGTCGGCACGGAACTCGCCCCGGCTCACCATCTGCCTGAGATTGACGTTAGAGGCCGCAATCACCCGCACATCGGCCTGCCTGAGCTGTTCTTCACCCAAGGCACGATAAGCCTGGTCCTGCAGAAAGCGCAGCAGGACCACCTGGCCGCGCGGTGACAGCGCCTCCACCTCGTCCAGGAATAGCGTGCCGCCCTCGGCCTGGCGTATCAAGCCGCTGCGGCTGCGCGCCGCGTCGGTGAAAGCGCCCTTGGCGTGGCCGAACAGCTCGCTCTCGAACAAGGCATCCGGCATGGCGCCGCAGTTCAGCGGCACAAAGGCCGCGTTGCGCCGCTCGCTCAGGTAATGGCCCGCATGGGCGGCCAGCTCCTTGCCCGTGCCGGTCTCACCCATGATCAGCAGCGGCGCCTTGGACTTGGCAAAACGGCCGATCAAGGCAATCGCTTCCTTGAAGCGCGGGGACTCCCCCACCAGCTGCTTGAGCAGGTGCTCGTCCAGACCCGGGCTAGAACATGACATCGACCTCACCTTTACCGACTTCCGCCCCGGATCAAGAGCGGCTAACAAAACTCAGCGAAGCGGTCCTGGCAAGGCGCCTTGCCGCAGACAGTACAAACCGTACGGCAAGGCAAGGCAACGCGGCCAGGAGAGTTTTGTTAGCCGCTCCGACAACCAAAAAAGATCCAATCCTTGGCGCCGCTAGCCTAACCCAAGCCCCCGCTTTGCTTATCCCCAAGGGTAGGGGCAAAACCCATGTCGGCGTCGACACAGCTGTGTCGCTTTGTGCACAGCGGCCAGGTCAGAGACAAGCGCCTCGACAAGCCTGTGCGCCCAGGCACACGGCGACTCCGGCCCCGCCCCAGGGCAAGGGCTTGGCACGTTTCTCGCATCAGCCGGCGGGTGACGCATCCACCACCCCCAGCACACCATGGCCAACAACAGGCTTGAGGCATTGGCAGACACCATCAGCCGCTACATCGGCACGCGGCCCGATGCCTGCGACACCCTGGACGGCATCTGCGCCTGGTGGATCCCGCAGCAACGCCTGATCGAAGCCCAGGACGAGGTGGCCGCGGCCCTGCAACTGCTGGTGGAGCGGGGCGAGATGCAAGCACGCAGCGGGCCGGACGGCCAGCTGACCTTCCACGCCGAACACCCCAGGCACTTACCCGCGCCCGACAAAGGACCCAAGCCATGCCTCAAGCACTGAGTTACCCCGGCGTCTACATCGAAGAAGTGGCCAGTGGCGTGCGCAGCATCGCCAGCGTGCCCACCTCCATCGCCCTCTTCGTCGGCTGGGCCGCGCGCGGCCCCGGCGACCGCGCCGTGCGCATCCACAATTTCTCCGACTACCAACGCAGCTTCGGCCCGCTGGACCGGCGCTCGCCGCTGAGCTATGGCGTCAAGCAATTCTTCGACAACGGCGGCGGCGACGCCTATGTGCTGCGCCTGCTGGGCGCGGGGGCTGCGGCCTCGCGCGTGGTGACGGGCCAGCTGACGATTGATGCCAGCTCGCCCGGCCTGTGGGGCGACGGCCTGGCCGCCCAGATCACCCTGCGCCCCGCACCCGACGCCGCCCGCTTCAAGCTCGATGTGCTGGATCGCAACCACAGCAACGCCGTGCTGGAGAGCTTCGAGAACCTCTCCATGAACAGCGCCGACCCGCGCTTCGCCCCCAGCGTCATCAACGACCGATCGGCCTTTGTGCGCGTCACCGTCGGCACCAACACACCGCCGGCGGCCGGCGTCAACAACCTCGCCACCGGCGCCGATGGCACGGTGCTAACGCCCGGCACGGCCGGCTTCCAGACCGCCTTGCTGGCCCAGTTCGGCCAGGGCTCGGTGACGGACCGCATCGACCTCTTCAACCTGCTGGTCGTGCCCGGCGAGACCGATGGCGCCACACTGGGCGCCCTGCAAACCCATTGCAAGAACCGCCGCGCCTTCCTGATTGCCGACACCCCCGCCAACGCCAGCACCACCAGCCTTGGGGCAGGCCTCGCCGCCACGCTGACCGGGGTGGATGCCTCTTACTCGGCCATCTTCTTCCCCTGGGTCAAGGCGCCCGACCCCTTGCAAGACATGGCCCTGGCCAGCTTCCCGCCCAGCGGCTTTGTGGCCGGCGTGTTTGCCCGCACCGACAGCGCGCGCGGCGTGTGGAAGGCGCCCGCCGGCTCGGACGCCTCGCTGAACGGCGCCACCGGTCTGGCCACCACGCTCAGCGATGCCGAGAACGGCCCGCTCAATCTGCTGGGCATCAACTGCCTGCGCACCCTGCCCATCTACGGCAATGTGGTCTGGGGCGGCCGCACCATGCATGGGCAGAACGACCGCGGCTCCGAATGGAAGTACACGCCCGTGCGCCGCATGGCCCTCTTCATCGAGGAGAGTCTTTACCGTGGCACGCAGTGGGTGGTGTTCGAGCCTAACGACGAACCGCTCTGGGCGCAGATCCGGCTGAACATCGGCGCCTTCATGCAAAGCCTGTTCCGCCAAGGCGCCTTCCAGGGCAAGTCGCCACGCGAAGCCTACTTCGTCAAATGCGATGGCGAGACGACCTCGCAAGCGGACATCAACCAAGGCATCGTCAACATCATCGTCGGCTTTGCGCCGCTGCGGCCGGCCGAGTTCGTGGTGCTCAAGCTGCAGCAGATAGCTGGCGATCTGGCGACCTGACCCATTATTTCTGGAGACTCTCATGGCCCAGTTTTCCGTCAACCCGCAGCGCTTCGACCCCTACAAGAACTTCAAGTTCCGGGTCAAGTGGGACGGCCGCTTTGTGGCCGGCATCAGCAAGGTCTCGGCCCTCAAGCGCAGCACCGAGGTGGTGGAGCACCGCGAGGGCGGCGACCCCTCCACCGGCCGCAAATCACCGGGCCGCAGCAAGTTCGAGGCCATCACGCTGGAGCGCGGCGTCACACATGACAAAGAGTTCGAGCAATGGGCCAACAAGGTCTGGAACTTCGGCGCCGGCCTGGGCGCCGAGGTCTCGCTGAAAGACTTCCGCAAAGACCTGATCATCGAGGTCTATAACGAGACCGGCCAGCTGGTGCTGGCCTACAAGGTCTTCCGCGCCTGGGTGTCCGAATTTCAGGCCCTGCCCGATCTGGACGCCAATGCCAACGCCGTCGCCATCCAGAGCATCAAGCTGGAGCACGAGGGCTGGGAGCGCGACGTCGAGGTGGGCGAACCCAGCGAGCCCAGCTTCACCGAGCCGGCTTGATCCATCATGCTCGACAACTCCGCCCTGCTCGGCGCACGCCTGCTCGATCTTTGGGAGCAGGCCGGCCGCGCATCGGCCGAGAGGCGGGAGGATTTGCTGCTGGCTTTTGGCCAAGACGCAAACCTGGATCTGCCCCAGGGCCTGGGCGAGCGCAACAAGGCGCTGCTGGCCCTGCGCACCCGCTTGCTGGGCCCCCACATCGCCCTGCAGGCCGATTGCCCGCATTGCGCCAGTGAGCTGGAATTTGAGCTGGACTGCCCCGCCTTGCTGGCCCAGCTGGGCGAGCCAGAGCCGGATATTCCACAGTGTCTGGAAGTAGACAGTTACCGCCTGCAATTCCGCCGCCCCTGCATTGACGATGTGCGCGCCAGCGCCAAGCAAGACGCCGCCGAATTTTCGCGTTTGCTCCTGCAGCGCTGCATCCTGGACTATCAAGCGCCCGACGACAGCCCCATGCCCGAGGCGCTGAGCACGGCCCTGGCCCAGCGCCTGGAGCAGCTGGATCCCGCCGCCCAGCTCAGCCTGGCCCTGCAATGCCCCGACTGCGCCCGCCCCTGGTCGGCCCCGCTGGCCCCGGCCGCCCTGCTGTGGCAGGAGTTGCGCGCCGAGGCCGAGCGCCTGCTGGCCGAGGTGGCGGCCCTGGCCCAGGCCTATGGCTGGAGCGAAGAACACATCCTGGCCATGAGCCCGCAGCGGCGCGGCCACTATCTGCAGCTGAGCAGCGGGGTGCTGGCATGAACAAGCCGGCGCTGCAAACCCTGCCCGCGCTGGCCTGGCTGCAAGCCCTGGCCCCGGCCTGCGGCGCTGCGGCCCTGCGGCCCCGGCTGCAAAGCCGCTACACCCAGACCTGGACGGCGCCTGTGGCGGCAGAGGAAGGGCTTGAGTCCTTGCCTGAGATACGTCTTCCGCCCCAGGCCAGCCCGCGCCCTGTCAGCAAGCCCCAAGCGCCCGTTGCATCTAAGCCTAGCCCCCAGACTGAGCGGCACCCTGCGGTCGTCGAATCAGCAGCCCAGGCCCTTGTTCAAGCCCGCAATAGCCCCACGCCGCCTACACCCGCCCTGCCCGCCATCGTCCGCAAGCCAGCTGAACAGCCGCTGTCCCAGTCAGGCATAGCCATCATGGCCGAGCCCTCCAGCCACCCCAGCCTCGCCCTCGAGCCCATCGCCAAACAAGCCCCCTCAGTCACCCCGCAACTGCGCCCCCCCAACACCGCGCTGCGGCCCGCTACAGCCCTGCCGCCCACACGCCGCCAGCACCACAGCCCGCCGCCTCTCAGCTTGCAACTGCACATCGGTCGCATCGACATCCAGCTCCAGCCCGCCCAGCCCCAGGCCACCCCGCCGCCCCCACCAGCCAGCCGGCCCAGCCCCGGCGGCACCCTCTCCCTGGCCGACTATCTGCGCCAGCGCAAAAGCGCGGGAGGCCGGTCATGAGTTCGCCCCTGGCCGTGGCCGCCGTCAGCGCCGTGTTGCGCAATCTGCTGGACAACGGCTTGATCGAGGCCGGCGCGGCCGTGGGCAATGTGGTCAAGGTCACGGCCGTGGCACCCGACACCATCAATCTGCAAGACCCCCAGGCCAGCCCCCAGCTGAATATCTTTTTGCACCAGCTCAGCCACAACGCCGCCTGGCGCAACAACGGCCTGCCCAGCCGCAGCAGCGTCAGCGGCGAGCGCCTCAGCAATGCCCCGCTGGCCCTGGACCTGCACTATGTGATCACCGCCTACGCCCAGGCCGATTTCCATGCCGAGATCTTGCTCGGTTATGCCATGCACCTGCTGCACGAACGCGCCGTGCTGGACCGCGCCGCCATCCGCCGCGCCCTGCAGTCCAACCCCGTCAACACCGCCCTGCTGCCGCCCGCCTTCCAGGCCCTCGCCGCCTCTGACCTGGCCGAGCAGGTGGAGCTGATCAAGATCACCCCCGCCGTGACGAATCTGGACGACACCAGCAAGCTCTGGTCCGCCCTGCAATGCCATTACCGCCCCTCGGCCGCCTATCTGATCTCGGTCGTGCTGATCGAGGGCAGCAAGCCCGGCCGACGCGCCCTGCCCGTGCTCTCGCGCGGCCCCATTGATCCGGGAACCGGGCGCGACCGTGGCGTGCTCGTCCACGCCGATATGCTGCCGGCCATGCCCACCTTGCTGCAGCTGCTGCAGCCCAAGGCCCAAGCCAACGCCCGCCTGGGCGACACGCTGACGCTGCAAGGCGCACGCCTGGCCGGCAGCGGCCACCAGCTGCTGCTGACTCACCGCCTCAAGCCCGTCCCGGTACTGCTGACGCCCAGCGCCATCAACGCGGCCGGCACCGAGCTAACGTTCACCTTGCCCGGTTTGCTGGCCGACCAAAGCCGCTACGCCCCCGGCCTGTGGAGCCTGCGCCTGCGCTTCACGCCCACGGGCGAGCCCCTGCCGCGCGAGACCAATAGCCTGGCCCTGCTGCTGGCGCCCGACGCCGTCATCACGGCCGACGCCGGCCTGGGCCTGCCCGCCGCCAGCCTTGCCCGGGGCGGCGCGCCTGCCCGCGTCACGGTCGCCCTGCACTGCCGGCCCCAGGTGCTGCCGCAGCAAAGCGCCCAGCTGATGCTGGGCGATATGGAAGCCACGGCCCTGCCGCGCACCAACGCCAGCGCGCCGCTGCAGTTCGAATTCCCTGACTCGCTGGTCGCTGGGCCTCAGCGCCTGCGCCTGCGGGTGGACGGGGTAGACAGCCTCTTGCTGGACCTCAGCGGCCCGGCGCCGGTTTATGACCCGACACAGCAGCTGGTGGTGCCGCCATGAATGCGCCGCAAGCCTTCACCAACGCCGACTGGGCCACGCTCAACCAGGCCTGGCTCACCCAGGCCTTGGCCCAGCTGCGAGAACGCCTGGAGCAAGCGCTGACGGCAGGCGCCGACTGGCGCAACCCACCGGCCGAGCCGCTGCCCCCCGCCACCGCCGGCTTTTGCCCGGCCTTGCTGAACATCAGCCAGCGCTTCGGCCTCTCAGGCTTTGAAACCCAGCTCCTGCTGCTGCTGGCCGGTGTGCACTTGGACCAGCGCTTGCGCACGCTGCTGGGCCGGCTGTTCCCGCCGTCCACAGCACTCTGCTTCAGCCAGGCCATGAGCGTCTTGCCCGAGCCGCATTGGGACGCGCTCTCCAACCAAGCGCCTTTGCGCAACAGGCTGCTGATCGAGGCCGGCAGCGCTTTGCTCGACTCGCCCCTGCAAATGCCCGAGCGCTTGCTGCATCACATCGCCGGCGTCAAAGCCCGCGAGACCCTGCTGGACGGCATCGTCAGCGTCCTCGCCGCCCCTGCCACTGCCCCCGCGCCCCTGCCCGAGCTGCAACAAGCCCTGCGCGAAGCCAGCCAGGAAAGAAGCGGCCCCCAGCTGATCTGCTTGCAAGCCCCCGTCGGCCATGAGGAGGCCTTGCTGGCCACATGCCGCCAGGCCCTGGCCCCGCGCGGCCTCTTGCTGCTGAACGCCCAAGCCCTGCCCGAAGGGCCCGCCGAGCTGCTGAGATGTGCCCGCCTGCTGGACCGGGAGGCGCTGCTGACGGGCTTCTGGCCCCTGCTGCGGGCGGGCGAGAACGAGCCCCGCCTGGCCCGGCTGATCGAGCATCTGCACAGCTCGGCCTTGCTGTTAGGCGCCCCGCCCAGCGGCCTGTTGCAAGCCACACCGCATCGCCTGCTGCAGCTGCAAGCCACGGCTGAGTCCTGCCGCCGCGCCGCCGAGGCCGCCTTGCGAGCCTGTGGCGACGAACTCCCGGATCTGCGCGCCGAGCTGGGCCGCGCGGCGCGGCAGTTCAGCCTGGCGCCTAATGCCATAGTCGAGCTGAGTCGCCAACTCAAGCAGACCCCAGCGGCCGAGCGCCCGGCCCAAGTCTGGCCCGCCGCCGCCCAAGCCGCCCGCGCCCGCCTGGCCGGCCTGGCCCAGCTGGCCACGCGAATCGAAACCAAGCAGGGCTTTGCCGGCCTGGTGCTGCCACCCGCCCAGATGCAGGCCTTGCGCGATATGGCCGGCCAGCTGCGCCAGGCCCGCACCGTGTTTGAGGACTGGGGCTTTGGGGCCGGCAGCTCGCGCGGCCAGGGCTTGTGCGCCCTGTTCGCGGGCGACTCCGGCACCGGCAAGACCCTGGCCGCCGAAGCCATCGCCCATGAGTTAGGCCTGGACCTCTACCGCATCGACCTGGCCTTGATGGTCAGCAAATACATCGGCGAGACCGAGAAAAACCTCAAGCAGCTGTTCGACGCCGCCGAGGCCGGCGGCGCCCTGCTCTTGTTCGACGAGGCCGATGCCTTGTTCGGCAAGCGCAGCGAGGTCAAGGACAGCCATGACCGCCACGCCAATCTGGAGGTGGCCTATCTGCTGCAACGCATCGAGTCCTACCGCGGCATGGCCATACTCACCAGCAATATGAAGAGCGCGCTGGACCGGGCTTTTCTGCGCCGCATCCCCTTCATCGTCAACTTCCCCTTCCCGGACGCTGCCGCCCGGGCGCTGATCTGGCAGCGCCAGTTCCCCGCTAACGCGCCGCTGGGCGAGATCGACATCGCCACCCTGGCCCGGCTGGACCTCAGCGGTGGCCATATCCGCAATGTGGTGCTGGCCGCAGCCTTCCGCGCCGCCGAACTGGGTCAGCCCATCCACCAAGCCCTGCTGCTGCAAGCCGCCCGTGGCGAATACGCCAAGCTGGACCGTCCACCCGGCCTGGCCTGCCGTGAGGAGGCTGCGTGATGATGAAACTCCAGATCGAACTGCCCGAAAGCTGGGGCCCGCAAGACTGGGCCCAGCTCCAGACCCGGCTGCGGGACTGCATAGAGCAGGAAGTGCAGCGCGCCGCGCCGCGCATTGCCGCCGCGCCGGACACCCAGGCCGAAGCCCGCGCAGCGATTGCGTTAGCAGTCCAGCGCGCCTTCGCCGCCGACCCAGGAGGCTCAGCATGAAAATCCACACCCAACTCCAAGCCCCCGGCCCCGCCAAGAGCAGCAACAGCGGCCTGGCCCGCTCCGACAGCAGCGGCGGCCGCAAGGCCGTGGCCGATGGACCAACCCCTGCCCCAGCGCCCGGCCCCGCCCCCGGCCCGGCCGCGCCGCCGGCCACGCCCAGCCTGAGCCTGTCGGGCGATAGCTATACCGACAGCGGCAATGTCTCCAACAAGCTGATCAAGTTCAACGTCACTGTGCCCAGCAGCCTGACCGCCGCCGACTACTGCCTGGTCAACAAGCTGCAAGGCCATATGAAGAAGGCCGACGGCACTTTCCACAATGTGCGCATGTATGGCAGCGTTGTCCCCTTCAACTTCGCCAGCGAGCAGGTGGACTCGGTGGACGCCGACCCCATTTACTGGAGCGACGCCAGCCAGCGCCGCAATTACACGGCCGAGTCCGGAGGATTCAGCGCCACCGACGACCCCGGCCCACCCGGCCACAGCTTTGCCAAGGGCGACGAAGCCAAGGTCAAGTTCCACATCGGCCTCTACCGCACGGCCGATGTGCCCACCACCACCACGGGCACGCTGGCGGCCGCCCCCATCAGCGAGCTGCCCTGGCAGTACTCGGTGCTGGCCGACGCCACCACCGGCGCCCTCTCCCACCCGGTGCTATGAACAGCGCTCACATCCAGCGCCTGCTGCGCTCGCTCAATGAATGGGCGGCGCAGCGCGAGGCGCCGCCGGGCCAAGACCCCCTGGCCGATACCGGCGAGGTGGGCAGCCGCATCCAGGCCTTGATTGCGGAGTTGGCCGCGCTGGGCCAGCGCGTGGCGCTGCGGGATGGGCGTTATGTCATTCAAGAAGGCGAGCAGCCATGAGCCTCGCCAACAGCCCCAAGCTGCTCAAAGGCGGCCTCGTCGTGCTGACGCCCAATGGCAGCGGCGTGAGCCGCAGCATCGCCCTGCAATACAACCCCGACACCTTGACGCGCAGCTACCAGGTGCAGGGCAGCGGCGGCGATGCCAGCAGCGGCCGCGCCCAGCCCTACCGGCTCAAAGGCCCGGCCATCGAGACCTTCAGGCTTGATGCCGAGATCGACGCCACCGACCATTTGGAGACTCCCGAGGCCCATGCCAGCACCGTGGCCCATGGCATCGCACCCCAGCTGGCCCTGCTGGAGTCGCTCATCAACCCCTCGGTAGATCAGCTGGTGAGCCTGGCGGCCCAGAGCGCCCAGGGCATGCTGGAGATCTTGCCGCCCGAGGCGCCGCTCGTGCTCTTCGTCTGGAGCAAGAGCCGGGTGGTGCCGGTGCGGGTGAGCGAGTTTTCCATCATCGAGCAGGCCTTCGACCCCGGTCTGAACCCCTTGCGCGCCAAGGTCTCCTTGGGCCTGCGCGTGCTCAGCAGCGATGACCTGGGCTTCGCGCAAAAAGGCGCCAGCCTCTTCATCAGCCATCTGCGCGGGCGCGAGGCCCTGGCCGCCCAAGCCACCAACGCCAGCCTGAGCACGCTGGGCTTGAATGGCTTGTTCTGAATCGAACAACATCATGACAACCGACCCCATCCAGCTGCTCATCAACGCCGGCGCCCTGCCGGCCGAGAGCTTTGCCGCCAACAGCCGCTACCGGGGCCTGGCCCTGGCGCTCTACCAGGCCGGGCCCGAGGTACAAGCGCAGGCCTATGTGAGGCGCCGCTTCATCCCGCAGCGGCGCGATATCGCCATCGCCGCCGAGCACATCGTGCAGGCCGGCGAGCGCCCCGAGCTGCTGGCCGCCCAAACCCTGGGCGAGCCCGAGCTTTACTGGCGCCTGGCGGACGCCAACAACGTGAGCGCCCCGCATGAGCTGACCCTCACCCTGGGCGCACATATCCTGATCCCGCTACCGCCCGGCTTTTAAGTCAGGGACTCACCATGCAATCCGGCATCCAGCTCTCGCTCTACATCGGCCCCGTGCCGGTGCCGGCGCCGCGCGAGGTCGTCGAGGCCCTGGTGCAGGCCAAGGTAGAAAGTGCGTCAGGCGCCAGCCAGTCGGGCTTTGAGCTGGTGTTCGAGCTATCGGCGCGCTCGCCGCTGCGCACCTTGTTCTTGATCAGCGGCGGCGGCAGCCTGCCGCTGATACGCGTGGTGCTGGTGGTGGCCATCAACGGGCGCAGCCAGTCCATCATCGACGGCGTCACCACCCATGTGGAGACCCAGCCCGGCCAGGGCGGAGTGGCGCGCCTGGTGGTCAAGGGCAAGGATTTGTCGGCGCTGATGGACGTGATCGAGCTGCCCGGCCTGCCCTACCCCGCCATGCCGCCCTCGGCCAGAGTGCTGCTGTGCCTGGCCAAGTATGCGGCCCTGGGCGTCATCCCCCTGGTCGTCCCCAGCCTGGCCGACATCCCGCCCCTGCCCATCCAGCAAATCCCCCAGCAGCGCGGCAGCGACTACGCCTATATCAAGCGCCTGGCCGATGAGTCCGGCTATGTCTTCTATCTGGAGCCCGGCCCCACGCCCGGCACTTCCAAGGCTTACTGGGGGCCGGAGATCCGCGTCGGCGAGGCCCAGCCAGCGCTAACGACGAATATGGACGCGCTGGACAACGTCGAGAACATCTCCTTCAACTTCGACCGCGAGCGCAAGTCCATGCCCATCGTGTTCTTCCAGGAGAGCACGAGCAAGCTGCCCATCGCCGTGCCCATCCCCGACATCACGCCGCTGAACCCGCCGCTGGGCCTGGTCCCGCCCCTGCCGCCGCGCATCCAGAAGCTCACGGCCACGGCCCACCTCAGCGCCCCCGCCGCCCTGATGGCCGGCCTGGCCTATGCCGGCCAGCACAGCGACTCGGTGTTCGGCACCGGCAGCCTGGATGTGGGCCGTTATGGCCGCCTGCTCAAGTCCCGCGCCCTGGTGGGCGTACGCGGCGCCGGCCTGCCTTTTGACGGGCTGTACTACGTCAGCAGCGTCAGCCACGAGATCGCGCGCGGCAGCTACAAGCAGAACTTCTCGCTGGCCCGCAACGGCCTGGTCTCCACCCTGCCCACGGTGCCGGTATGAGCCCGCTGGACTATACCTCCGTCCCACCCTCGCATGGGAAATTTCAATTCAATTGCAACCACAGAGACACGGAGGCACAGAGATGAACAAGATCTTCAGCTTGCATTCCTCAGTGACTCTGTGCCTCTGTGGTTGCATTTCGAGGGCGTATCTCTCATGAGCGATAGCCAAAGCCCTCTGCTGGGCAAATACCGCGGCACCGTGGTCAATAACGTGGACCCGATGCAGATCGGCCGCATCCAGGTGATGGTGGCCGATGTGGCCGGCTTTGTGCCCGGCACCTGGGCCCTGCCCTGTCTGCCTGCCGCCGGCATCAACAGCGGCCTGTTCACCGTGCCCATGCTGGGCGCGGGCGTGTGGGTGGAGTTTGAGCGCGGCGACCCGGACTACCCCGTCTGGGTGGGCGGCTTCTGGGGCACGGCGGCCGAGGTGCCGGTGCTGGCGCGCATCGTGCCGCCGGGCGTCAGCGGCTTCACCTTGCAGACCCTGGCCAAGAACGGCCTGGTCATCAGCGATGTGCCCGGCCCCAGCGGCGGCATCCTGATCCAGACCAGCACGGGCGCCATGATCTCGGTCAGCGATGTGGGCATCCTCATCTCCAACGGCAAGGGCGCCGTCATCAATATGACCGGGCCCACGGTGGACATCAATCTCGGCGCGCTGACCATTGTCTGAAAGCCCACCATGCCCGCCCCCATCCTCCACCTCGGCGCCACCGTCTTGTGCAGCCACGCCGGCCAGGCCCAGCCCCTGGCGCCCTTCCCGCGCGTGCTGGTCTCGGGCCAGCCGGTGGTCACGCTGGCCAGCCCCTATGCCATCGCCGGCTGCGCCCTGACCGGCTCGCCCAACCCGCCCTGCGCCACTGGCCAGTGGCTCACGGGCGCGCTGCGCGTGCTGGCCGGCGGCACGCCGGTGGCCACCCAGGCCGGCAGCTCCACCTGCATCCCCACCGGCACGCCCATGCTGCCCTTGGTGGCGCAAGTGCGCGTTTTGGCAACTTGAGGATCAGCCCATGAGCCAGCCCCAGCAAAACATCCAGTTCCCCTACCACTTCGACGGCCGGGGCCGCACGGCGCAGGCCACGGCCACCGAGCATGTGCGCGAGCTGATGGAGCAGGTCTTGTTCACCGCGCCGGGCGAGCGCGTGATGCGGCCCGAGTTTGGCAGCGGCCTGGCCGCCCTGCTCTTCGAGCCCAATAGCAGCCCCCTGGCCGCCGCCACCCAGGCCCTGGTACAGGCGGCGCTGCAAGAGCATCTGTCCCATTTGATCGCCGTGCACGGCGTGGAGGTCCATAACGAGGAAGGCGCGCTGAAGGTCGATGTGCGCTACAGCCTCTTGCGTGACCGCAGCTTGCAAACGGCCAGCCTGCAGGCACCGGGAGTCAGCCCATGAACAAGCCCCGCCGCTTCCACTGCTGCGACCTGCGCCGCCTGGAGGTCTTGCGCGCCGCTGCTCCGGGCGTCAACGCCATCCACTTCATCGAGGTGCTGGACCTCGCCTCGCCCCCCGGCGCGCCGCGCCAGCAAACCCTGTTCCTGCGCCTGCTGCGCGCCGCGCCCGCGCTCACGCCTGAGCAGATCAGCATCAGCGGCGGCGAGCGCATTGCCCGCGTGGGCATCCGCTGGTGCGCCCCCGCCAACGCCCTGCCCCCACAGGCCGAACCCGGCTTGGTCGATAGCGTGGACGACCTGGCCCGCACCCTGGTGATACGCACCGAGGGCAATGGCGACTTCTCCACCTACACCCTGAGCCTGCGCGCCAACTCCGGCACCACCCTGCCCCCGGCCGGCTTCGACCCGCGCCTGTCCAGCATCGCCTTTTCCTTCAAGGTGGAATGCCCCTCGGACTTTGACTGCGCCCCGCGCTGCGACTGCCCGCCCGAGCCCGTTGCGGCCCCGGTGATCGACTATCTGGCCAAGGACTACGCCGGCTTCCGGCGCCTGATGCTGGACCGCCTCAGCCTGCTCATGCCCGGCTGGACGGAGCGCAGCGCCGCCGACCTTGGCATCACCCTGGTGGAGCTGCTGGCCTATGCGGCCGACCAGCTCAGCTACCGCCAGGACGTGATCGCCAATGAGGCCTATCTGGCCACGGCCCGCCAACGCATCTCCGTGCGCCGCCACGCCTTGCTGGTGGACTATGCCTTGCACGAGGGCTGCAATGCCCGCGTCTTTGTGCAGCTGCAAGTCATGGGGCAAAACATCATCTTGCCGGCCGCCACGCCGCTGCTGAGCCGCTGCCCCGGCCTGCCCACCGAGATCGCGCCCGCCAGCGCCGATCTGAGCAAAGCCCTGGCGGCCGGCGCCCTGGTGTTCGAAACCGTGGATGCTGCCCATTTGGATGAGCGGCTCAACGAGCTGCTGTTCTACACCTGGGGCGAGCGCGCCTGCTGCCTGCCCAGAGGCGCCACCCGCGCCACTTTGCGCGGCCACCAGGCCCAGCTGCAGGCCGGCGACCTGCTCTTGCTGGAAGAAGTCTTGAGCCCCAGCACCGGCGCCGCCGAGGACCGCGACCCCAACCAGCGCTGGGTGGTGCGCCTGAGCCGCGTCGCGCTAACGGCCGACCCCAGCGGCCAGCTGTTTGACGAGCCGCCCTTGAACGCGCCGCTGGAGCTGACCGAGATCGAATGGCTGGCCGCCGATGCCCTGCCCTTCCCCCTGTGCCTCTCGGTGGCCGAGCGGCCCGAGCTGCGCATCAGTGTGGCGCGCGGCAATGTCTTGCTGGCCGACCATGGGCAAAGCCTGGCCGCCGAGAACCTGGGCACTGTGCCCGCACCGCGCTTGCAGCAAGCCCGCAGCGAGAACGACTGCGGCTGCACCGACGCCAGCACGTCCCAGCCGCCCTGGATCGCCCCACGCTACCGCCCCAGCCTGGCCCAGCTGGCGCTGACCCATGGGTATGCCCTGACCGGCAGCCTAGACCCCGCCAGCGCCATCTTGCAGCGTGACCCGCGCCAGGCCCTGCCCCAGCTGCGCCTGAGCAGCCAGGGCCCCACGGCCACCGCCGCGAAGGAAGACTGGCGCCCGCGCCGCGAGCTGCTGTCCAGCGCGGCGGATGACAGGCACTTCGTCGTCGAGGTGGACGACGCCGGCCGCGCCCACCTGCGCTTTGGCGACGACGCCCATGGCCGCCGCCCGGCCGAGGGCCTGCAGTTTGCCGCCCGCTACCGCGTCGGCAATGGCCAGGCCGGCAATGTGGGGCCGGAGGCCCTGGCCCATATCGTCAGCCCCACATCCGGCGTTTTCCTGAGCCTGCGCAACCCCCTGGCCGCTGCCGGCGGCGTGGAGCCGGAGGATGTGGAAGCCGCCCGGCGCGACGCCCCGCAGGCCTTCAAGCGCCAGGAGCGTGCCGTCACGGCGGCCGACTATGCGGCGGCGGCCGAGCGCCTGCCCGAGGTGCAGCGCGCGGCCGCCTGCTATCGCTGGACGGGCAGCTGGCACACCGTGCAGATCAGCGCCGACCGCCTCGGCCATAACGGCGAAACAACGCAGGACGCGCAAGACTTCGCCCTGCGCCTGCGCCGCCACCTGGAGAGATTCCGCATGGCCGGCTACGACCTGGCCTTGCGCGAGCCCCGCTATGCGGCCCTGGACATCACCTTGCACATCTGTTGCAAGCCCGGCTACTTCCGCGCCGATGTGCACGAGGCCTTGCAGAATGCCCTGTCCAGCGGCGTGCTGCCCGACGGCAGCCTGGGCGCCTTCCACCCCGACCGCTTCAGCTTTGGCGACACCGTCTACCTCAGCCGCGTGATCGCCGCCGCCCAGGCCGTGGAGGGCGTGGCGGCCGTGCGGGCCGAACGCTTCCAGCGCCTGGTGCAGCCCAGCGCGACCAGCCTGGCCCAGGGCCAGCTGCCCATGGCCGCGCTGGAGATTGCCCAACTTGCCAACCAAGCCAATTTCCGCGAACGCGGGCGCTTGGTCTTGAATGTGGGAGGCGGCCTATGAGTACCGAAGACTGCGGCGCCTGCACCGGCCTGCAATTGCAAACCCCGCAGCCCATCGCCAACCGCAGCGGCCTGGCCACGCTGCGCTACCGGGTGGGCGACTATGGGCAGTTCAAAGCCTCCTTGCTGAGCCAGCTCAGCAGCAGCCAGTTCGCGCCACTCGCCGGCCTGAAGAGCCGCGATAGCGATGACTTCACGGTCGCCCTGATCGACGCCTTTGCCTGCAGCGCCGAGGTACTGAGCTTTTACCAGGAGCGCATCGCCCACGAGTCCTGGCTGCGCACGGCCACCGAGCGGCTCTCCCTGCAAGAGATGGGCAAGCTGATCGCCTACACCCTCAAGCCCGGCGTGGCCGCCGAAACCCAGCTGGCCTTTGCGCTGGAAACCCCACCCGCGCCTCCGCCCAATCTGCCGCCCGAGCCCGGCAACTTTGTCACCGGCGTGCCGGCCGCCCTCACGCTGGCCAGCGGCCTCAAGGTGCAAAGCCTGGCCGGCCCTGGCGAGCAGGCCCAGACCTTTGAGACCGTCGAAACCTTGGCCGAGGCCAGGCCCGAGTGGAACGCCATGCGCCCCTGGCTGAGCGAAACCGTCTCGCCCCAGCGCTATGACACCGAAACCTATGTCAGCGGCCTGCGCAACAACCTCAAACCCGGTGACGCCTTGCTCTTCGTCGGAGCTGAGTTCCTCAGCAACCCGAACAGCAATGCCTGGGATTTGCGCTTTCTGGACGCCGTGGATTTGCAGACCGAGCAAGACCGCACTCGCCTGCGCTGGCGCCGCGGCCTGGGTTCCATCAACCCGCCCGCCAACCCTGCGGCCCGGCCCAGCCTTTTTGTGCTGCGGCGGCGCAGCGCCGTCTACGGCCATAACGCGCCCAGCTGGCTGGCCATGCCGCTGAGCTACCGCGATAACTACCCGGGGGGCCTGGACGGCAGCACGCGC
This sequence comes from Roseateles oligotrophus, assembly GCF_014204525.1. Taxonomy (GTDB): domain Bacteria; phylum Pseudomonadota; class Gammaproteobacteria; order Burkholderiales; family Burkholderiaceae_C; genus Paucibacter_A; species Paucibacter_A oligotrophus_A. The sequence continues at coordinate 584,456 of NZ_JACHLP010000002.1, read as the reverse complement.
GCCAGCGAGTGGCCGCACTACACCCTCTCACCCGCCGGCGCCACGGCCAGCGGCGGCCATGTGGACCTGGAAGGCCTGGCCGCCGAGGTCGTCAACGGCAGCTATGCCGTGCTGGCCAAGGGCGGCTTCAATTACGCGGCCGAGCCGGCACCGGCGGGCAGCTATCTGGAGCTGTACAAGGTGCTCAATGTGGCCGAGGTCTCGCGGGCCGAGTTCGGCCTCTCGGGCAAAGTGAGCCGCCTGCTCTTGCAGGGCGCCAATTACTTTGATCAGTTTCAAGACCAGGTGCGCGGCAGCACCGTGTTTGCCCAGTCCGAGGCCTTGCAGCTGGCGCCCTACCCGGTGGATACGGCCGTGAGCGGCGCGCGCATCCCGGTGCAGGCCGCCGCCAACGGTCTGCTACCCGGCCGCCGCCTGCTGCTGCGTGGCCAGCGCGTTAGCGACGGGGCCAGCGTTTGCTACCCCCTGACCTTGGTGGCCGCCCATGCGGTGGACACGCAGCGCTGCGAGCTGGAAGTCAGCCCCGCCCTGCCGGCGGCCTTGCGGCGCGAAAGCGTGGTGGTCTGGGGCAATGTGGCCCTGGCCTCGCATGGTGAGAGCGTGGCCGAGCTGCTGGGCTCGGGCCAGGGGGCGCAGCGCTTCCAGCGCTTTGAGCTGAAGCAGGCGCCGCTGTGCTACCGCGCCGCCGACCAGGAGCTGGGCGTGGCCGCGCAGCTGAGCCTGCAAGTGGGCGAGCTGATCTGGCAGGAGCGGCCCAGCCTGTTTGATGCCGGGCCCAAGGACCATGTCTACTGCCTCACGGTGGACGAGCAGGGCAAGCGTTATGCCCTGTTTGGCGACGGCATCCACGGCGCCCGCCTGCCCAGCGGCGTCAACAATATCCGCGCCAGCTACCGCAAGGGTCTGGGCGCCGCCGGCAATGTGCGGGCCGAGACCCTGACCCAGCTGCTCAGCCGCCCACTCGGCCTCAAGAGTGTGGCCAACCCGCTGGCGGCCGAAGGCGGCACCGAACCCGAGGCGGCCGAGACGGCCCGGCAAAACATGCCCCTGGCCACCCGCACCTTGGGCCGGGTCGTGTCCCTGCAAGACTATGAAGACTTTGCCCGCGCCTTCAGCGGCATCGCCAAGGCCCAGGCCCGTGTGCTGCAGCGCGGCCAGCAGCGCTTCATCTGCCTGAGCCTGGCGGCACCTGGGGGCGCGGCCATCACGGCCGCCAGCCCCGTTTGGCAGCATCTGCAAGCCGCCTTGCTGCGCAGCGGCGACCCATTGGTTCAGCTGCAATTGCTGGGCGCCCAGCTGAGTCATTTCCGCGTCGGCCTGCGCGTCAAGGTGGAAAGCGACCGTGTCCCGGCCGAGGTGTTGGCCGCCGTGGAAGCCGAGCTGCGAGCACGTTATGCCTTTGAGACCCGAGAGCTGGGCCAGCCCGTCCAGCAGTCCGAACTGATACAGCGCGTGCAAGCCGTACCCGGCGTGCGCGCCGTGGAGCTGCGCCGTCTGTACGGCGGCAGCCAGCCTCTGGCCCAAACCCTGCCCTCCTGCCAAGACCGCCTGCTGGCCGCCGCCATGCGCGTGCAAGGCCAGAGCCTGCTGCCGGCCGAGCTGCTGAGTTTGGCCCCAGGTCCGCTGGATGAATTGACGGAGATGACATGAGCCTGAATAAAAGCCAATGGCGAGTGCGCGAGCACATGCGGGCAACGCAGGGCGGCGGGGCACCCTGCTTGCCCGCAACAAGCAGCGCTGGTTTGCCTCGGGATGTGGGTGGAGGCGGCCACGTAAGTCAAGGAGGAGGGCGCGCAGCGCCCGGGGGATGGAGCCCGGACATTGAGAGTCCTGTGGACTCTCAATGCCTGGCGAGAGCCAAAGCCCTTGGGCTTTGGCATGGAGTGGACGCCTTCGCCCGCAGCCCGAGGCCTCGCCCGTTTCATGCGCCATCGGTGGCGTACGGCGCTATGGAGTAAGTGAAGATGAACCCAAGCCCCACCGCCGAGCGTCTCTACCAGCTGCTGCCTGCCGTCCACCGCATCCGCGATGCCCAGCAGGGCGGGCCGCTGCAAGCCTTGATCGCCGTGCTGGCGCGCGAGATCGAGGTGCTGGAAGAAGACCTGGACCAGCTGCTGGACGACCAGTTCATCGAGACCTGCGCCGACTGGGTGGCGCCCTATATCGGCGATCTGATCGGCTACCGGCCCTTGCATGGCGTGGTGCCCAAGGTGGCCTCGCCGCGCGCCGAGGTGGCCCACACCATCGCCTTCCGGCGCCGCAAGGGCACGGCCCTGATGCTGGAAGAGCTGGCCCAGGATGTGAGCGGCTGGCCGGCGCATGCCGTGGAGTTTTTTGAGCAACTGGCCACCAGCCAGCATATGCGCCACCCGCGCCTGCACGCCCCGGCCAGCGCCGATCTGCGCAACACCCAAGCCCTGCTGCGCCTGGACAGCGCCTTCAACGCCACCACCCACCTGGCCGAGATGCGCCGCCCCGAGGCGGGCTCGGGCCGCTACAACATCCCGAACATCGGCATCTTTCTGTGGCGCCTGCTGGCCCTGCGGCTCACGGCCCTGCCCTTGCAGCCCGACCCCCTGGACGCCAACGGCCGGCGCTGGCGGGTCAACCCCTTAGGGGCCGATATCCAGCTCTGGCGCGATGCCGAGCCCGAGACCGATATCAGCCAGCTGGCCCGGCCCGCCAATGTGCCCGAGGCCTTGAACATCCGCCTGCTGAGCAAGGAGTTGGCGCAAGACTACGGCCCGGGCTTGAGCCTGCTGCTGATGCGCCCCCCGGCCACGCCGGTCAGCATCAACGAGATCCGCATCTGCGATCTGCGCGACATGCTGGATGCCGGCGGCAATGTGGTCGGCTGGAACCACGAGGCCGACGTCTTCCCCGGCCAGATCGGCCTGGACCCGCAGCGCGGCCGCGTGCTGCTGGGCGCCAGTGCCGACGGCCCCTTGCTCGCCACCTTCCACTACGGCCAACCCAGCCTCATCGGCGGCGGCGAATACCCGCGCCTGCCCAGCGGCGCCGACTTGAGCGAGCAGCGCAGCGTCAGCCAGGGCCTGGCCTGGCAGCCCCAGCTGGACGCCTTGCGCCAGGGCGGCCGGCTCAAGGTGCAAGACAGCCTGCGCTATGCCCAGACGCCCACGATCCAGATCGACGCCGTGCTAACGGCCGGCGCCAGCGGCCACCAAGTCGTCATCAGCGCCGACGCCGGCTGCCGCCCGCTGCTGGCCGCCAGCGGCGACATGACGCTGGCCCTGGGCGCCCGCGCCCAGCTCGTGCTGGAAGGCCTGGTGATCAGCGGCGGCGCCCTGGTCCTGCCCCTGGGCGCGGACGACGAACCCCGCGAGCTGATCCTGCGCGACTGCACCCTGGTGCCGGGCCTGACGCTGAACCCAGACGGCACACCCGCCCAGGCCGGCCAGCCCAGCCTGCGCATCCTCCACCCCTTTGCCAAGCTCAGGCTGGAGCGCTGCATCTGCGGCCCGCTGCAGGTGGTGGCCGGCGCCACGGTGGAAGCGCATGACTGCATCATCGACGCCTGCGCGCCCCACAACACCGCCTTTGATGGTGATGGCAGCGGCAGCGCCGGGGCCGAGCTGACGCTGCAGGAGTGCACCGTCATCGGCAAGGTCCACGCGCAAATTCTGCGCCTGGTGTCCAACAGCATTCTGTACGCCCGCTTAGGAAGCGCCCCGCTTGAAACCTGGTCCCACCCCGTGCTGGCCCAGCGCCGGCAAGAGGGCTGTGTGCGCTTCTCCTACATCCCGCCCGGCGCCATCACCCCGCGCCGCCACCACTGCCAGCCCAGCGCCGAGCAGCCGAATGCCCTGCCTCAATTCACCAGCTTGCGCTATGGCCAGCCCGCCTACGGCCAGCTGCGCCGCGCCAGCGGCAAGGCCTTGCTGGAGGGCGCGGACGACGGCAGCGAGATGGGCGTGCTGCACAGCCTCTACCAGCCCCAGCGCGAAAGCAATCTGCGCCTGCGCCTGGATGAATACCTGCGCTTCGGCCTGCACGCCGGGCTCTTCTACGCCAGCTGAGGATAAGAACCATGAGCACCGATCTCTCCCGCGTCCGCTTCGACCCGCTGCTGGACTTTGCCGGCCTCAACCTCAAGCAAGGCGCCGTGCTGCTGGACGGCGATGCCAACGAGCTGGTGGCCTTGCTGGACCGGCGCCTGCGCGCCCTGGCCAGCGACATCCTGGGCCCCGCCACCGTCTCCAGCACCACGCCCCTGGCCTTCAAGATCACGGCCGTGGCCGGCGGCCTGCAGATCGCCAAGGGCCGGCTTTATGTGGACGGCTTGCTGGCCGAGAACCATGGCGCGCCCTCCCTGCTGGCCGCCCAACGCCTGTTCGACCCATTGCTGGCCGAGCCCCAGTACGCCGACCCGCTCAGTTATGCAAACCAGCCCTACTGGCCCCGGCCCGCGCCCCTGCCCACGGCCGGGCGGCATCTGGTCTACCTGGATGTGTGGCAGCGCGAGCTGACGCATCTGCAGCGGCCGGAGCTGGTGGAAATCGCCCTGGGCGTGGAGACCAGCTCGCGCCAGCAAACCGTCTGGCAGGTGCGCGTCTTGCCCGAGGACGCCGGCGGCAGCACTTGCGCCACACCCGACGCCACGCTGCCCGGCTGGAGCGCGCTATCCGCCCCCTCCAGCGGACGCCTGAGCACCGGCAGCTACGAGGTGGCCCCGGCCGACAATCCCTGCGAGCTGCCCCCCACCGGCGGCTACCGCGGCCTGGAAAACCAGCTCTACCGCGTGGAGGTGCACGAGGCCGGCCAGCCGGGCACGGCCAGCTTCAAATGGTCACGCGAGAACGCCAGCGTGGGCTCGGGCGTGGCCAGCGTGGTGTCGGCCACGGTGCTGGAGCTGGACACGCTGGGCCGCGACGAGCTGCTGCGCTTCAACAGCGGCGACTGGGTGGAAATCACCGACGACTGGCGCGAGCTGGACCAGCGCCCCGGCGAGCTGCGCCGCATCACCGTGGACGACGCCACCCGCCGCCTCAGCTTCGCCCCCGCCCTGCCGGCCGACCTGCTGCCCCCCACCCTGCCCGACAGCACGCAGGCCCACGAGCGCCATCTGCGCGTGCGGCGCTGGGACCAGGCGGGCAAGGTCTTCCGTACCGACGCCAGCGGCGTGCCGGTGCAAGTGCATGACCTGGACGCCGCCACGGCCACGGGCGCTATTCCCGTGCCGGCCAGCGGCGTGCAGCTGATGTTGGAGCATGGCATCACCGTTGAATTCAGCGTGTCAGACCCCAGCGGGCGCGGCTTCAAAAGCGGGGATTACTGGGTGTTTGCCGCCCGCACGGCGGATGCCTCGGTCGAGATTCTGGACCGCGCCCCGCCGCGCGGCATCCACCACCATTACGCCCGCCTGGGGCTCTGGGATGTGGGCGCGGCCAGCGTGTCCGACTGCCGCCACCCCTGGCCGCCCGAGACCCAGGGCGGCGACTGCATGTGTACAGCCTGCGTCACGCCCGAGTCCCATGCCAGCGGCCGCCTGACCCTGCAAGCGGCGGTGGACCGGGTGATGAGCAGCGGCGGCACGGTCTGCCTGCACGAGGGCGACTACACGCTGAACGAGCCCGTTCGCATCGCCGGCGCCCGCTCGCTGCGCATCCACGGCCAGGGCCCCGCCAGCCGCCTCATCACGGCCGGCTCGGCCTTTGTGATCGAAGGCAGCGCCGCCATCGCCATCGAGGATTTGAGCCTGCTGTCGCTGGCGCGCGCGCCCGCCATCGCCGTGCGCACCGTGCTGGGCCTGCGCCTGCAGCGCCTGCTGCTGCTGGTGCTGGCCAATAGCGATTTCCGCGCCCCGGCGATTGCGCTCAGCGGCCTGGTGGCCGCCACCGAGATCAGCCACAACCTCATCCTCGCGCCCACCGGCATCCAGGCCTTGGAGCCCAATACCGAGGGCGCGCCCCGGGCCTTGATCAGCGCCGGCCTGCGCATCTGCGACAACCTGATGAGCTGCAGCACGGCCGGCCTGCGCCTGAGCGGTGCCGTCGCCCATTTGCTGGACAGCAGCATCAGCGGCAACCAGGTGCTGAACTGCCACGAGGTCGGCCTGGCCGCCGAGGGCCTGAGCGCCGCCGGCGCCAGCCTGCGCCTTTGCGATAACCACCTCAATGTGCATGGCAGCGGCATACGCTGCGCAACAGACGGCGCCTGGATCAGCCAAAACAAGCTGCGCGCCAGCCGCGACGGCGAGCGCGTGCTGGCCGGTGCAGGGATCGAGTTAGCCCTAGGCCTGGACAAAACCGGCAGCGACCAGGCCCAGGTGCTGGCCAACCAGATCAGCGGCTTTGCCGAGGCCGGCATCCTGATCACCGCGCCCGTCTCGGCCCTGCTGATCAAGCTCAATCTGATTGACCATTGCGGCAATGGCATCCTCATGCGCGAGGGCGCCAGCGCCCGCGCCCTGGTGATTGAGAACAACCAGATCAGCGCCATCGACGCCGTGGCCGGCGCCAGCGCCGACGACAAGGAGCGCATGCTGCTGGGCATAGGCTTGCAGCGCAGCGAGCAGGTCACGGTGGCCGGCAACAGCCTGCGCGCCATCGGCTTGCAAGCCGGCCAGGACAAGCAGCTGGTGGCCGGCATCTATGGCTTTGACGTGGCCCAGCCGCGCCTGCTGCACAACGTTGTCAGCGATGTGGGCCCGCAGGACGAGGCGGCCAGCGGCTTTGCCGGTGCTTTGATAGGCCTGGCCCTGCGCTCGCCCTATGAGCAGGCCGAGGTGCAAGGCAACCAGGTGGAGCGCGAACAGCAAAGCAGCGAGGCCGAGAGCCGGCTCGGCTGTGTAGCGCTCTTGCTGGGCGACCCGAGCTTGGGCGATAACGGCGGTTTCAATCTGATCGGCCGCCAGCGCGCCTTCAAGCTGGACGAGCGCCGCAGCCTAGTCATGGTGGGCGGCCGCGCCTTCATCCGCCAGGCGCGCAAGCTGGTGGGCGACGCCGCCCTGCTGGCCGGTGAGGGTGCACGCGCCTCGGTGCTGGGCAATGCGCTGAACGCGCGTGGCCGCACTTCGGCCGTATTGATAGCCGCTGCCGGCGAGCTGCTGTTCAGCGATAACCGCTGCGAGCTGCGCGCCAATAACAGCGCCGTCGTGGTGCTGCTGGACACGCCCGTGGCCCTGGTCAACGCCAACCGCGTGCGCGGCGGCGAGGTCTCCATCCGCGTGCCCGACGCCAAGGCCCAGGTCGCGGCCCTGGGCAATATCACCACCCGCAGCATCCAGGCGCCGCTCAAGCCCGAGATGCAGGTTCTCAATCTGATCGCTTAGAGGGTTCGCATCATGCGCTTCATCCAGCTCCACAAGGCCGCCGATCTGCAGGCGCTAACAAAGAAAATCAGCGGCAACGCCGCCACCCTGGCCCAGGCACAAAAGCTCAACCCCCACCTGGACCTGAACAAGCTCGCGCCCGGCAGCGTTCTCTTGCTGCCCGACAGCGCCGAGCTGGGCGATGGCAAAGCCCTGGCCACCGACAGCTGGGACGACTTCCAGGCCCGCGCCACCAGCAGCCTCAGCGCCCTGAATCAACGCGCCCGCAGCCAGGTCGAGACCCTGAAAACCGAACGCCAGGGCCTCACCACCTTGTTCAAGAGCGCCGCATTGAAACGCCTGCAGGACGCCGACCCGGCGCTGAAGAAACAGTTGGACGCAGCAGGCGAGCAAGCCAGCGCCGACCAAAAAGCCGCCGAGACGGCGGCGGCGCAGCTGGAGGAGATGCAGAAGTTATTGGGAGGGGAGTTGGGGAGATTGGGGAAGTTGTTGGCTTAGCGCCTAACTTCCCCCTGCCCCAGCACCACCCACTTCAAGGAAGTCAAACCCTCCAGCCCGACGGGGCCGCGAGCGTGGAGCTTGTCGGTGGAGATGCCGATCTCGGCGCCCAGGCCGTACTCGAAGCCGTCGGCAAAACGGGTGCTGGTGTTGACCATCACGCTGGCCGAATCGACCTCGCGCAAAAAGCGCATGGCGTTGGCGTGGTTGCTGCTCAGGATGGCATCGGTGTGGTGCGAGCCATAGCGGTTGATGTGCTCGATCGCCTCGTCCAGGCTGTCCACCACCTTGATGCTGAGGATCAGCGCCAGGTACTCCTCGCTCCAGTCGGCCTCGCTGGCGGCGCGGATCTTGGCGCCCTTGATCGGGCCCAGCAAGGCCAGCGTGCGCGGGCAGCCGCGCAGCTCCACCCCCTTGTCGGCCAGCAGGTGGCCGATGATGGGCAGGAAATCGGCCGCGCTCTCCACATGCACCAGCAAGGACTCGGTGGCATTGCAGGGGCTGACCTTTTGCGTCTTGGCATTGACGATGACCTTGAGCGCCAGGTCGAAGTCCACCTCGGCATCCACATAGCTGTGGCAGTTGCCGTCCAGATGTTTGATCACGGGCACCTTGGCCTCGGCGCTGATGCGCTCTATCAGGCTCTTGCCGCCGCGCGGGATGATCACGTCCACCGCTTCGGGCGCGGTGATCAGCAGGCCGACGGCGGCACGGTCGGTGGTCTTGATCAGTTGCACGGCCGTGGTCGGCAAACCCGCCTCGGCCAGGGCCGCCGAGACGATCTCGGCCAGGGCCAGATTGGAATGGATGGCCTCGGAGCCGCCGCGCAGAATGCAGGCATTGCCGCTCTTGATCGCCAGCGAAGCGGCCTCGATGGTCACATTGGGGCGGCTCTCGTAAATCATGCCGAACACGCCCAAGGGCACGCGCATCTGGCCGACCGAGATGCCGCTGGGCCGGCGCTTCAGGCCGCTGATTTCACCGACAGGGTCGGGCATGGCGGCGATCTGCTCGCAGCCCAGGGCCACGGTCTCGATGATCTCCGGCGTGAGCTTGAGCCGGTCCACCATTGGCGCGGCCAGACCGGCCTTTTTGGCCGCGGCCACATCCTTGGCATTGGCCTTGGCCAGGCCGCTGCCGGCCGAGCGCAGGCGCCGCGCCAGGGCCAGCAAGGCCCGGTTCTTGGGGTCGCTGGGGGCCGCGGCCATCAGGCCGGCGGCCCGACGGGCGGCCAGGCCCAGTTCCTTCATATAAACGCTCAGGTCCAGCTCGGGCTTGGCGGCGGCGGATTTGGCGGGGGCTTTGTTCTTGCTCATGCCCGGATTCTCGGCCATGCGCGGCCAAGCACGCTTAGCAAGTCAAGAACGGTCAGGTCAAATCACGCGTAGGCCGCTAAATTCAAGCCCCGATGAAGACCGATTCGCTGCCCCCGCCAAGCCCCGCACAAAGAATGCACAAGCGCATGCAGGCCGTGCTGAACCAGATCGACCGCCAACCCGAGGCGGCGCTGAATCTGCAAGAACTCAGCGCCCTGGCCGCCTGTTCGCCCTGCCACTTCCACCGCCAGTTCCGCGCCCTGCTAGGCATGCCGCTGGCGCGCTATGTGTTGATGAGCCGTTTGCAAAGAGCGGTGGCCTGGCTGCTGCACAGGCCCCAGCTCCCGGTGCTGGAGATTGCCCTGGCCTGCGGCTATGCCAGCCCGGAGAGCCTGGCCCGTGTCTTTCGCCGCGAACTGGGACTCACGCCCTCCGCCCTGCGCCGCAGCGCCCGCCAGCCCGACTGGCCCGCGCTCGCGCAGTTCCAGACCCTGACCGCAAGCTTCCACGCCATGATGAACAGCCTTTCAGCCCAGACCGCCGACTTCGACAGCCAAGTCCGCATCCTGCCCCAGCAGCCGGCCATCCCCATCGCCCTGCTGATGCACCAGGGCCCGCCCGCCAGCCTGCCGCAAAGCCTGCAGCGCTTTCGCGATTGGCGGCGCGAGAACGGGCTGCCGCCCAGCCGCAGCGCCACCTACAACATCCTCTTTGACGACCCCGAGCAGGTGGCGGCGCAGCTCTGGCGCCTGGGCCTGGGCGCTGGCCTGCCCGAGGGCCAGCACGGCGAATTGGCGGCCAACACCCAAGGCCTCGAAGCGTCTGAACTGCCCGCCGGCCGCTGGGCCTGCCTGGCCCATCAAGGCACGGACGCGGCCTTGTTCGAGCAGGTCTTGCGCCTCTACCGCGACTGGCTGCCCGCCAGCGGCGAGACCCTGCGCAACATCCCGCCCGTCATACGCCGCATCAGCATGGCGCCGGATGTGCCGAGCCAGCAGGCGCAGAGTGAAATTTGGCTGGCCTTGCGATGAGTCGTGCCAGCCCGAGGTTCGCCGTTCAGTGCGGAAGGAGCACAGGCATTGACTTCTGCGACACCCGTCAATTGAGCCCGTCCTACCCTTGGCAAGAAATAACAACGAAGCGGCTCAATCCCCCAAGCGCCGGCTCATCGCCACGTAATCCAACACCTGCCCATCGATCTTGAACATCGCCGGGATCAGCCCCGTCGGCTCAAAGCCGGCGCGCGCATACAGGCGCCGCGCCCTCTCGTTGCTGGCCAGCACCTGCAGATCAACCCATTCCAGCCCCGCCTCCTCCCGCGCCCAGCTCAGGGCATGGCTCAGCAAGGCCTGGCCCAGGCCGGCGCGCCGGCAAGCCTTGTCCACGCCCATGCCCAGCAGGCAGCGGTGCTCGGTATGCGGCTCGGCCCAAGCGCGCAGATCGATGTGGCCGGCGATCGCGCCTTGCGCACCCTCCTCCTCATCATCCACGACCACCCAGGCCCGCCGCCAACCCGGCCCCGGCAGCGGCTTCCCCAGCGCTTCACGAAAGGCCGCCATGCGCGGCGCCGAGAAAAAAGAGGCCTGGCGCGGCATGGGCTGGAAGTAGCCGGTGCCCGGGGCGCCGTTGTCCGACAAATGCCGATTGAGGTAAGTGGCGAAGCGATCAAAGTCAGCCTCGGCAAGGGCGTGGATTCGAAGATTCATGGTCTGCTGCTAACTTCAAAACTGCACATGCGCAACCGAACCGCCATCCGCATACCAGTTCGCCCCCGACACAAAGCTGGCGGCAGGGCAGGAAATAAAGGCCACCACACGGGCCACCTCTGCTGGGTCGGCCAGACGCTGCATGGGGTTGCGTTGCAAGACTTTGGCAAAGACTTCGGGTTCTTCACGCTGCACACGGTCCCTCAGGCCGCCCTCGAACAAGGTGTCACCCGGCGAAACCGTGTTGACCCTGACCTTGGGCAGGAGCCGGGCGGACAAGGACTTCATGTAATGAGCCATCGCCGCCTTGGCGGCGCCATAGGCGGCCGAAGTGGGCGCCGCCAGCGAGCCCGCCATGGACCCGATGTAGCTGATGGCCGCAGCGTCGGAGCGCAGCAGCTTTGGGATTGCCGCCTCCGCACAAGCTACCGTCGCCTGCACGTCGGTGCTCAGCGCCTCGCCCCAGTCCCCGGACAGCGCGCTGACATTGAGCACCAGCACATCGAGGCGTCCCAATTCGTCCAGCCACCGTCCAAAGGCCTGGATGTCCCGCACATCCAGCTTTCGGCCCGTCACTGCGCCAGGCAAGCCCTGGCAGGTTTGCAGTGCAGCCTGGATGCGAGCCTCATCACGACCACAGAAAGCGACCGCGCAAGACTCAGCGGCCAGCGCCTGAACAATGGCCAAGCCAATGCCGGCGGAGCCGCCGGTCACCAGAGCTTGTCGGCCTTGCAAATGCAGATCCATTCCTTCTCCTACGAAGTCAGCCGCCGGACAAATCTCGCAGCATCCACAGCTGATGCAAGCCCTGCCGCTCAAAACCCAGCTCACGCAAGGCCTCTCCGCCCAGGTCCGGCCGCTGCAGGGCCGGCACCAGCAGCTTGCGCGCTGGATAGCGAGCGGCCAGGGTTTGCAGCAGCACACGGGCGTCGCCTTGCGCCGGGCCGGAGGCGTCCAGCAGGCTGCTGATCTGCAGGCCGTGCTCCCCCTGCAGCGCAAACATCAGCTGGGCGCGGCCCCAGCGCCAGCTGTGCAAGGCGCTCTGCCGCAGGATGGGCGGCGAGACCTGCAGGGGCAGATCGCTTGGGGCTTGCTGCTGCAGCCAGGCCAGCGCCTGCTCCTGCCGGGCGATCTCCTGCACCGGGTGATCCAGGCCGCGGACGCGGCCGGGCTCGGCCTGGTAGCCATGCAACTCATGCCGGGCCACAAAGCCGCGGCTTTGATACAGGCGCAGGGCGCGCTGGTTCTGCGCAAACACCTCCAGCTCCACGGCGGCCTGGCCCTGGGCCTGCGCGCGGCGGATGAAGTCATCCAGCAAGGCCGGCGCGGCCCCGCTGCCGCGCGCGGCGGGCAGGGCACCCATGGTGGCCAGACGCCAGCGGCCCAATTCGACGCGCGGCGCCACCAGGGCAAAGGCCAGCACATCGACACTGACCTGCTCGCCAAGGCGCAGGGCCGCGCGGCTCAAGCCCAGGTCCACGCCCTGACGCTGCAAAAAAGCGGGCCAGAGCTCGGCCGTGGGCTTGAAAGGGCCGATCAGATAGTCGGCAAAGGCCGCGACAAAGGCTTGCCGCAAGGCCTCGGGCGGCAGGGCTGCGGCGCTCACAATCTTGCAGGGGGTCAGGTCTTGCGGATTCATCGTGTCGAGCTTGGTTTCAAGCCATCAGACGGGCTGCGGCCCAAAGCCTCTGCTCGCCCAGCCACTGCACGGGGCCAAAACCCTGCTCGGCCAACAAGGCCTCGATAGCGCCAGCCTCCAGGGCCTCGGCCGTGAAGCTCTGCGTCCAGCGCTCGCCAAAAGCCTGGTAGACCAGGGTGATGCTGAGCAAGTCGCCCTGGCGCCTGACGGCCTCGGCGCTGTACTTGACGCCATTCTTCTCAGCCAGGAAGCCGGTCTGCACCATGCGCAACCAGCTCGGGTCGTGCCGCTTCAGGTAGAACACCCCGGCGGGTGCCAGATGCCTTGCGGCACAGCGCACAAAGGCCGCCCTGACCGCTGCGTCTGGGTGATTGATCAAATGGCTGGGCAGCAGTACCACGTCGAAACGCTGCGGCGACAAGTCCATGGTTTCAATCGATGCCTGAACGCCGGTCACCGATGGCGGCAGATGGCTGAGCATGGCGGCGGAATCATCCACGCCCACCACGCGGTGCCCGGCTTCGGCCAGATGCGCGGCCAGCCGGCCGGTGCCGCAACCCAGCTCCAGGACGCTGGAATTCGCAGGCAGCAAGGCCATGATCTCGTCCAGCTCGCCCAGATAGGGTTGGCGACAATAGAACTCGACTGAGCAGCCGTCATTCGTTTGCTCACCCGGCCCGCTGCCTGCAAATTCACCCATTTGCCAAACCTCGAATCAGGGGTTGAAGTGATGCAGCAGCGCCAGCCACAGCGGTGCCGTCAGCATGAATAACAGGGTGGAAGCGACGATGGCGGCCGTCGTCTGACCCTCCAGGCAGCGGTAGCGCTGGGCAAAGATCAGGGCGTTGGAACCGGTGGGCAGGGCCGCCATCATCACGACCACGCCCAAGGGCATGCCGCTCAGGCCCAGGCCCCAGTGCGCAAAGCCCAGCACCAGGGCCGGCAGCAGGATCAGCTTGGCCAGCAACAGGCCCAGCACCGGCCGCAGGCTTTTGGGCCAGCCGTAGTAGGCCAGCGACATGCCGATCAGCGTCAGGCACAGAGGCACGACGGCCGTGCCCAGCATTTGCAAGACCTCGTCCAGCACGGCGGGCAGGCGCAGGCCCAGGGCGTTCCAGCCCAGGCCCGCCAACACCGGCAGCACGACGGGGTGAACCACGGTATTGCGCAGCGTGGTGGCCAGGATCTGGCCCAGGCTTTGTGCCTGATCGGCGGCGGCGCGCTCGCGCGCCAGGTCCAACTCCACCAGGGCGGTCAGCAGGGTCAGGATGCTGAGCGCATGCAGGCTGACCACGGTGATGTGGATGGCCAGGCCGGCCTCGCCGAACACGGCGGCCGCCATCGGCACGCCCACTTGCAAGGTGTTGCCGAACACGGCCGTGATGGCCTGCACGCTGGGCGCGGCGGCGCCGGCCCGGCCTGCGCCCCGCCAACGCTGCAGGGCGTAGACGGCCAGCATCAAGCCCAGCACGGGGCCGAAGAAGGCTGCCAGCGTCAGCCAGGGCAGCGTGGCGAAGTCCACCCGCGCGGTGGTGCGGAACAGCAGGGCCGGCACAAAGATGTAGAAAGCCGCGGCCGACAGCACCCGCGCGGGGTCGCCCCCGCTGCCACCGGCCGTGGCGTCGCCCAACCAGCGCATGCGGCCCACAAACCAGCCTATGGCCACCGCGATGAAGATGGCCAGCAGCTTGTAGAAAACGGTCTCGCTCATGCGCTCAGTGTGCCGCCAAACCGGCCCCGGCCAAGCCGGGGCCGGGGCCGGGCCACAGGATCAGGGCTTGATCAGTCGGCCCTCGGCGTCACGCAGTTCCAAGGGCTTGCGGCCAAAAGCCTGCAGCTGGGGCAGGATCTTGGCCTTGTCGCCCACGGCCACGACGATCAGGCCCTCGGCATCCACATGGGTCTTGGCGGCCTGCAGAACGCTGGCGGGCGTGACCGCGGCAAAGCGGGCCGGCAGCTGGGCGACATAGTCCTCGCCAAAACCGCGCGACCAGAAGCCGGCGAAGCTGGCGGCCACGACGTGGTTGGTGGCCAGCAGGCCGGGCAGGGTCAGCAGCTGGGCATTGCGGGCGCGTTCCACCTCGGCGGGCTGCAGGCCCTGGGCGCGCACGGCGGCAATCTCGGCAAACATATCCTTCAGCGCCGCGCCCGTCACATCGGTGCGCACGCTGCCGCGGATGGCGAAGTCACCGACCTGCCGCCCCATCTGGTAGTTGGAGTAGATGCCATAGGTATAGCCCTTGACCTCACGCAGCTGATGGTTGATGCGCGAGGTGAAGGCGCCGCCCAGGGCGCTATTCATCACCTGGATGGCCGCCGCCTGCGGATCCTTGGCCAGCGGGCCGGCGGAGACCACGGCCAGGGCGGTCTGCGGCGCGCCCGGCTTGTCGACCACGATCACGCGGGCCGCGCCGGGCTTGGCCTGTGGAATGGCCGGCGCTTGCACCTGCGCCGCCGCGGCCGGCTTCCAGGCGCCGAACAGGCTTTCGGCCAGCTCGCGCGCCTCGGCCTCGCTGACGTCGCCGGCGATCACCAAAGCCGCTTGCTCGGGGCGGTATTGCTGCTGCCAGAACTGGCGCAGGGCGGCGGCATCGGTGGCTTGGATCGCCGCCTCATTGCCCAGGGCGCTGAAGGCCAGCGGGTGGCCCTCGCCATAAATCGCCTGGTTGGCGATGACGGCGGCCACCGCCGCGGGCTGCTCGCGCTGCTGGGCCAGGGCGGCCAGGCGGGCGGCCTTTTTGCGCTGCAACTCCTCTTCGCTAAAGGCCGGATGCTGGGCCACATCGGCCAGCAGGGCCAGGCCTTGCCTGAAATTGGACTTGAGGCTGCTCAGCTCGATGCGCGAATCCTCCAGGCTGGCGGCACTGCTCAGCTGGGCCCCGAGGTTGGCGATCTGGTCGGCCAGCTGCTGGGCGCTGCGCGTTTGCGTACCTTCCTGCAGCATGCTGGCGGTGAAGCCGGCCAGGCCGGGCTGGCCGGCCGGGTTGTTCAGCTGGCCGGCGCGCACGATCAGGCTGGCGCTGACCAGGGGCAGGCCGGGCTTGGGCACATGGACCAGGGTCAGGCCATTGCTCAGCGCGATGCGCTTGCCGCTGGGCAGGCTCAGGGCCAGGGCCTTGCCGGCCTTGGGCTGCTTGTTGCGCCAGGGCTCATTGGGGTTGAGCTGGGCGCGCTCGGCGGCGCTGAGCGCGGGCGCCTTGCCCGTGGGCATGGGCGGGGTCGGCACCTCGGCGGCCAGCACCTTGTCGCCCGGCGTGGCCTGCACGACGACGCGCTTTTGCTTGCCCAGATACTTGATCACCGCGGCGCGCACCGACTCGGGGGTGACCGCGCGGTAGCGGGCCAGGTCCTGGCCGACAAAGCCGGGGTCGCCGGCCATCTGGTTGTAGTGGTTCATCAGATCGGCCAGGGTGCCGACCTTTTCCATGCGTGAGAGCAGATTGGTCTCGATGGCGGCCAGGGCGCGCTGCAACTCCTCATTCGACGGCGGCGTCTGCACCAGCTCGGCCAGCTGGGCGTCGACCAGGGCCTCGATCTCGTCCAGTGATTTGCCGGGCCGCGCCACCACCTCCACCCCGAACACCGAACCCAGGGCCAGCGACTCCTGCGCCACCTGCACCGTCTGCGCCAGCTGGGTTTCGTAGACTAACTTCTTGTGCAAGCGGCTGGCCTTGCCGCCGCCCAGGATGTAGCCGGCCACGTCCAGATCGGCATCGCCGGGCTGGAAGATGGCGGGCGTGTGCCAGGCCAGGTTCAGGCGCGAGAGCTCGATGCGGTCGCTCACCTTGACGCGCTTCTCCGCCGTGATCAGGGGCTGGGCCGCCTGGGCGGGCGGCACCGGCCCGCCGGCCTTGAGCGTGCCGAAATACTTTTGCAGCAGCTGCTTGGCCTCGGCCGGCTTGAAGTCGCCGGCCAGCACCAGGGTGGCGTTATTGGGGCGGTAATAGGTGCGCGAGAAGGCCTTCACATCCTCCAGCTTGATGCTCTGGATGTCGGCATGCGAGCCGATCACGGTGGCGCGGTAGGGGTGGCCCTCAGGGAACAAGGCCTGGTAGACGGCCTCCTCGACGATGCCGTAAGGCCGGTTCTCGACGGACTGGCGGCGCTCGTTGCGCACCACGTCCTGCTGGTTGGCCAGGGCCACGGCATCGACCTTGTCGATCATGTAACCCAGCATATCGGACTTGATCCACAGGCCCAGCTCCAGCTGATTGCTGGGCAGGGTGAAGAAGTAGTTGGTGCGGTCGAAGTTGGTCGAGCCATTGGCATCGGTGCCGCCGGCGGCCTCGACGATTTTGTCGGCCTCGCCGCGCGGGATGTGCTTGGTGCCGGCGAACAGCAGATGCTCGAACAGATGGGCAAAACCGGTCTGGCCCTTGGCCTCGTTCTGCGGCCCGGCATGCACCCATAGATTGAAGGCCACCAGGGGCAGGCGGTGGTCTTCCACCAGGATCACCTCGAAGCCATTGGCCAGGCGGATCTTCTCGAACTTGACGGCCAGGCGGCCCTCGGCGGACACCACGGCGCCACTGGCCGCCGCGGGCGCGGAGGCCGCCAGGGCGGGGCTCAGCAGGCCGGCACAGGCGGCGCCGATGGCCGTGAGGCTTGCAATTCGGACAAGACGCTTGGAACTCATGATGGGGATAGCGCTTTCTTGGTTGAAGTGGTTTGAATGAACTAAGCGACGAACGCTAGGGAAGCGCCGCATGTCCAGCAAGTGTCAAAGGTCAGACGACACAGGGCAGGGCCAGCTCGAACTCGAACTCGCTGCCCTCGCCCAGCACGCTGCGCACGCGGATCTCGCCGCCCATCTCCCGCACCAGCTGCTGGCTGATGGACAGGCCCAGGCCGGTACCGCCCAGGCAGCGGGCACCGTCGGCCACCTGCTCGAAGGGCTGGAAGAGCTGGGCCAGATGCTGCTCGGCAATGCCGATGCCGGTGTCAGTCACGGCGAAGCGCAGGCGCACGCGATCGCCCTCCCAGGCCTGGAACTGCACGCTCAGGCAGACGGCGCCGGCATCGGTGTACTTGACCGCGTTGGAGAGCAGATTGAGCAACACCTGGCGCAGGCGCTGGCCGTCCACCATCACCCGTTGCGGCAGATGGGGCGAGAGCTCGACGGCGAACATCAGCTTCTTCTGCTCGGCACGCAGGCGCACCGTGTCGCAAGCCATGTCCAGCAGGGCGCGCAGATCCACCGGGCTGGGCTGCAAGCGCACCTTGCCGGCCTCGATGCTGGCCATGTCCAGCACATCGGAGATCAGGCTGAGCAGATGCTCGCCGGAGTTGCGGATGGAGTCGATGCGCGCGCGCTGGTCGGGCCGCAGCTCCTCGTCCATCTGCAAAAGCTGGGCAAAGCCCAGGATGGCGTTGAGGGGGGTACGGAACTCATGGCTCATGGTGGCCAGGAAACGGCTCTTGGCCTGGCTGGAGACCTCGGCGCGGGTGATGGCCTGCTTGAGCGCCTGGGTGCGCTTGGCCACCAGTTCTTCCAGATGATCGCGGTGGTGGGTCAGCTCTTGCTCGGCCAGGCGGCGCTGGGTGATATTGCTGATCGTGCCCTCGATGCGCGGGCCGCCGCCCTCCTCGGGCTCGGCCACGCGGTGGGCCGTCAGCTCCACCCACAGCTGGCGGCCTTCGGGCAAGGTGATGCGCAAGGACACCTGCTGCAGGCGCTGATCACGCATCAGGGCGTGGGCCATGGCTTTGTAGTCCGCCGGGTCCAGCGCCACCAACTGGCGCAGGCGGGTGCCGGCCGCCAGGGCCTGCGCCGGCGAGGCAAAGCCCAGCATGCGGGCCAGGGCCTGGTTGAGGCTGAGCAGGCGGCCCCGGTCATCGGCCTGGAAGATGCCGGCCGGCGCGTTCTGGTAGAGGCTGCGGTAGCGCTCCTCGCTGCGCCTGAGCTCCTGCGAGGAGGCCAGCAGGCTGGAGCTCATGGCATTGAACTGCTCCGTCAGCAAGCCGATTTCGTCGTGCTTACCCACCTCGGCCTGGGCGCCCAGATCGCCATCGGCCACCCGCTGGGCCAGGGCTCCCAGGCGCAAGACCGGTTGTTTGACGAAGCGCTTGACCAGCACATAACAGCTCAAGACCACGGTCGCCAGCACGCCCAGCAAGAGGGCGGCCACAAAACGGCGGGTGCGCTGCAACTGCTCCTGGCTCTGTTCTCGGCTATAGGTCAGGCTGACCCGCGCCAGCGGCTTTTGGGCGGCATAGCTATTGCCGCTGTAGACCACATCAAACTCGCTGCGCAGGGGCTCCACCGGCTGGCCAGCGCGCTGGCGCACGATGGGCTGATCGCTGAAGCTCTCGCTGCGTACCTCGATGGCATGTACCTCGGGATCGGCCATCACCGCGTCCAGCAGGTTCTCGACCGAGCCGGCGTCCACATTCCAGATGGGCACGGCCAGATTGCGCTTGACCAGCGTCACCATGCGCGCCACCCGCTGCTCCAGCTCCAGGCTCAGCTCGCGTTCCATCTGGCTGGTCCAGCTCAGGCCCACCAGGCCGACCAGGGCCGTGGTGACGCCGGCGATGCCTAACATCAGCCTCGCCTGAATACCCAGACCGAAATCCCTAACCGACATGCGATCCCTCCCCAGGAATCATCATCACGATAAGCGAACGGGCCAGCCGGCCCGTCCGAATTGATGTAACGGGGCGCATAGGCCCCTGAGTTCAGGCCTTGGCGGTTTTCCTGGCGGCCGCCTTCTTGGCCGGAGCCTTGGCGGCAGGCTTGGCCGTGGCCTTGGCCGCCGGCTTGGCGCCAGGCTTGGCCGCGCGCGGCTCGAACTCGAACACCACCTTGCCCTCCTTTTTGTCAAAGGCCAGGAAAGCCTTGAACTTGCGACGTGTCTTGTTGGAGACGAAGTTCTCCAACAGCTCGGTCTTGCCGGTGCTCAAGAGCTTTTGCATCTGAGCCGCCTCGATGGGCTGCTGCAAGATGATCTTGCCGCTCTTGAAGTCGCAGGAAGAAGCGGAGCCCACCGCGTTCTGGCAGACGTAGTTGCTGCCATGCTCGAACACGCCGCCGCCACATTTGGGGCAGGAGCCCAGCGCTGTCTGGGCGCTGAAGTCCACCGGCTCGCCGTCCGCCTCGGCCTTTTTGGCGTCCTCGCCAAAGTCGAACTCCAGCTTCCAGTTCTGGGTCTCCTCGTCAAAGACCAGGGCCAGCTCGGCCGTGAAGGGCCAGCCCGCCTTGGAGCGGAAGCCTTCCAGCGGGCCTATCTTCTTGTCGACCAGGAACTGCTCCACCTCGTGCAGCTCGAAGCTGCGGCCGCCCGGGATCTTGCCGATGGAGAAGCCGCAGCCCTCGGCCGCCCCTTCTTGGCCTAAGCAGGTAAATCGACGGTAGTTTTCCTTCACCACGCCGCCGCATTTGGGGCAGGGGGCTTTCAGCGTCGCGTAGTCGCCGGGGATGGTGTCGCGGTCGTATTCCTTGGCTTTTTGCACCACGCGGGCCGTCATGGCGGCGATCTCGGCCATGAAGGCATCGCGGTTCAGCCGGCCTTTTTCCATCTCGGCCAGCTTGAATTCCCACTCGCCGGTGAGCTGGGGGTTGGTCAGGTTGTCCACCTGCAGGCCGCGCAACAGCGTCATCAGCTGGAAGGCCTTGGCCGTGGGGATGAGCTCGCGGCCGTCGCGCAACATGTATTTCTCGGTCAGCAGGCCTTCGATGGTGGCGGCGCGGGTGGCGGGCGTGCCCAGGCCTTTCTCGGTCATGGCGGCGCGCAGCTCCTCGTCCTCGATCAGCTTGCCCGCGCCCTCCATGGCGGAGAGCAGGGTCGCTTCGGTGTAGCGGGCCGGCGGCTTGGTGGCCAGGGCTTTCACATCCACGCTCTCGCTGCGCACCACCTCGCCCGCACCCACGGCCACCAGACTGGCATCGTCCTCCTGCGCCTCCTTGCCGTAGACGGCCAACCAGCCCGGCTTGACCAAGACCTTGCCATTGGTCTGGAAGTTGTAAGCCTGACCCGCAGCCTTGACGGTGCTGATACGGGTGGTGACCAGGAACTCCGCCGGCGGGAAGAACACCGCCAGAAAGCGCTTGACGACCATATCGTAGAGCTTGGCCTCGATATCGCTCAGGCTCTTGGGCGCTTGCAGCGTGGGGATGATGGCGAAGTGGTCCGAGACCTTGCTGTTGTCGAAGACCTTCTTGGTCGGCTTGATATAGCCCTCTTGCAAGGCCTTGCGCGCGTGCGGAGCCAATTCGCGCAGCGGGCCGGGCATGTCCTCCGAGGCGATCATCTCGGCCGTCTGCCTGGCGACGCTCAGATAGTCCTCGGGCAGGTAGCGCGAATCGGTACGCGGGTAGGTCAGCACCTTGTGCTTTTCGTACAGGGCCTGGGCCAGGCTCAGCGTGGTCTTGGCGCTGAAGCCGAAGCGCGAGTTGGCCTCGCGCTGCAAGGTGGTCAGGTCGTAGAGGCCGCCGCAGCTGCTGCTGCTGGGCTTGCTCTCTTCCGTCACGCTGGCGGGCTGGCCCTGGCAGGCGGCCGCGATGGCCTCGGCCTGGGCAAGGCTCCAGACGCGGTCGGCCTTCAGCTCGGCGTCCTCGGCATTCTTCTTCCAGGCCGGGTCGAACCACTTGCCCTCGTACTGGCCGGCTTGCGCGTCGAAGCTGGCGCGCACCTCCCAGTAGTCGCGCGCCACATGCTTGCGGATCTTTTCCTCGCGCTCCACCACGATTGACAGCGTGGGCGTTTGCACCCGGCCCACGGTGGTCAGGAAGAAGCCGCCGTCGCGCGAGTTGAAGGCCGTCATCGCGCGCGTGCCGTTGATGCCCACCAGCCAATCGGCCTCGGAGCGGCAGCGCGCCGCGTCGGCCAGGGGCAGCATCTGCGCATCCGTGCGCAGCTTCTCGAAGCCCTCGCGGATGGCTTGCGGCGTCATCGATTGCAGCCACAGGCGCTGCACCGGTTTCGTTGTGGCGGTCTTGCTGCTGCCGGCGTATTGCACGATCAGGCGGAAGATCAGCTCGCCCTCGCGGCCCGCGTCGCAGGCATTGATCAGCTGCGTCACATCCTTGCGGCGGATCAGCTTGACCAGGGCGTTCAGCCGGCCCTTGCTCTTGTCGATGGGGTTCAAGTCGAAATGCGGCGGGATCACCGGCAGATTGGCAAAACTCCACTTGCCGCGCTTGACGTCAAATTCCTCCGGCGCCTTGATCTCCACCAGATGGCCGACGGCCGAGCTGACCACATAGTGCTCGCTCTCAAAGTACTCGTCATGTTTCTCGAACTTGCCAGCGCTCGGAGTGAGCGCACGCACGATGTCCTGGGCCACGGAGGGCTTCTCGGCAATGATCAGTGTTTTGCTCATAGTGTCGGTTTGGTGTTTTCTTCTGTTCAGTCGGCAGCTTGGCCGGAGCTCTGCCTACAATTGCGGCCTCGCGCATGCGCACACGCACGCGCGCACCCATGAATTCAATGTAACCACAAACTCGATGACGCAAGCCGCTCGTAAAAAGTCCCCGGCCGCTGCCGCCAAGCCCGCAGCCCCAGCGACGGCCAAGGGCCGCCGGATCCAGGTGCGCAATTCGGGTGTGCATGGGCGCGGAGTCTATGCGCTCCAGGCCATCGCCGCTGGCGAGACCATCATCGAGTACACCGGCGAGCGCATCAGCTGGGACGAGGCCATGGACCGCCATCCGCACGACCCCAGCCAGCCCAACCACACGTTTTACTTCCATATCGACGACGGCCGCGTCATCGACGCCTTGTTCGGCGGCAATAGCTCGCGCTGGATCAACCACGCTTGCGAACCCAATTGCGAGGCCGACGAGGTGGACGGCCGCGTCTACATCAAGGCCCTGGTCGATCTGAACCCCGGCGAAGAGCTGTTCTACGACTACGGCCTCACCATTGACGAGCGCTACACGGCCAAGCTGAAAAAAGAATTCGCCTGCTACTGCGGCAGCCCCCGCTGCCGTGGCACCATGCTGGCGCCCAAGCGCTAACCTCAAAAATCAGCAGCCATGCCCAGCCAAGAAACCCCTTACCAAGACTGGCAAGCCGAAGCGCTCTGGCAAGCCCTGACCCCCCTGCTGCCGGGCATCAGCATCGAGGTGCTGGCCCGCGTGGACTCCACCAACACCGCCCTGCTGGAGCGGGTCAAGAACGAGGCCCGCGGCGGCTCGCCCCAGCCCTATGGCCGGCGCTCGCACGATATGCAGCCCTGCTTGCTGGTGGCCGAGCAGCAAAGCCATGGCCGCGGCCGCATGGGCCGGGCCTGGTTGTCCAGCCACGGCGGCAGCTCGCTGACCTTCTCGCTCGGTCTCCCCATGCAGGTGGCGGACTGGTCGGGCCTGTCCCTGGCCGTGGGCTGCGCCATCGCCGATGCGCTGGAGCCGGTGGACCAGATCCCGGGGCCCCAAGCGCCGCGCCTGATGCTGAAATGGCCCAATGACATCTGGCTGGACGGCCGCAAGCTGGGCGGCATCCTGATCGAGACGGTGCCGGCCGGCAGCCAGCGCATGGTCATCATCGGCGTGGGCCTCAATATCCACGAGCTGGGTGGCGGCGCGGCGCCCGAGCCCTCACCTGCCGCCTTCAGCACCGGTTTTGCCGCTTTGCAGGAATTCCGCCCCGGCATCCAGGCCCCCGAGGTGCTGGCCCTGATCGCCCCGGCCCTGGCGCGCGCCCTCAATAGTTTTCAGAACGAGGGCTTCGCCCCCTGGCAAGCGCCCTATGCAAGACGCGACCTGACCCTGGGCCGCCAGGTCAGCGCCGGCAGCCTGCACGGTATCTCGCGCGGCATCAGCGCGACGGGCGAGCTGCTGGTGGAATCGCCCGAACAAGGCCTGCAGCCGGTCAGCGGCGGCGAGGTGAGCCTGCGCTTCAGCGGCGGAAGCTCCGGCAGCGGCAACTGACGCCATGCTGCGCGCCCTGCTGCTGATTCTGATCGCGCTCAACGCCCTGCTGTTCGGCTGGACGCGCGGCTGGCTGGACGAGGTGCTGAGCTTCAAGGCCCGCGGCGACCGCGAGCCCGAGCGTGTGGCCCGCCAGGTCAACCCCGAACACGTCCGCCTGCTCACGCCCCAGAGCCTGACCCAGCTTCAGGCCAGCGAAGCACGCAGCTGCCTGGAGCTGCCCCTGGTGGGCGATGCGGCCCTGCAGGCGGCGCAAAGCCTGCTGGCCCGCTCCGGCATCACGCCCACCGACTTCCAGCCCCAGCACAGCGAGGAGCCCGGCGTCTGGGCCGTGGCCAGCATCAAGCTGCCCAACAAGGACTTCCAGCAGCGCAAGGAAGAAACCTATCGCAAGATGAAAATCAATTTTGAGTATCTGCAAGGCATGCCGGACGAGATGCCCAGCCTGATCCTCAGCCGCCACGGCAGCGAGAAGGCCGCCGCCAACGCCATGGAGGCGCTGGACCGCCGCCAGCTCAAAGGCCTGCGGGTGCTGACGCTGCAAGAGCCCGTCAAGCGCCACCGCCTGCTGGTGCCCCAGGCCGATGGCCTGCTGCGCGCCAAGCTGGCCCAGCTCAGCAAGGACCCGGCTTTGGCCCCGGGCTTCCGGCCCTGCCCTGCCGCTCCAGCCGCCGAAGCTGCGTCCGCCCCGGCCTCCACCAGCCTCACACCCACCGTCCCGGCCAGCGCGGCGGCGGCGACGGCGGTGCCAGCGCGTTAAACATAACGTTTGATCGAGGCGACGCGCAGCGAGCCGTGTGGTTTTCGCATTCCCCGTTTTGCCTGGGCGAGGCGCGCAGAATTCGGCGGGCGTCGCGCAGCGACTTCGTGATCTGACTCGCGCCCCCTGTCTGAACGGAGCGTAGCGGAGAGAGTTGGGCGCGGCCCGGCGAATTCGAGCACAGAGCGGACCCCGAAGGGGCCAGGCATTCGGGTCGCCTTTTTTGCCTACTTTTTTGGCGAAGCAAAAAAGTAGGTCGCCCGCCGGGGCGAAATCCCGGCTGGGCCTTGGCAAAGGGTGCAGCAGCTTACCGCAACGGTCGATGCATAACTTTCATGCTATGCGGCTAGCACCCCGCCGCAACACAAAGCTGGCCAAGCCCAGCAAGGCCACCCAGACGGCGCCAAAAGCGCCGCCGCCGCCACCACCGCCTGAACTCGTCGTCGTCACAGCTGCGGCCACGACCGCAAAGGTCTGGGCCGCCGGGCTGGCCGCGGCATAGGCCGCGTTGCCGGCCTGAGTGGCCGTGATGCTGCAATTGCCCACCGCCAGCAGCGTCAGCGTGCTGCCGGAGACGGTGCAGACCGAGGTGCTGGTGGAGCTGTAGCTGACAGTCAGGCCCGAGCTGGCCGTGGCGCTCAGGGCCGGCGGCGTCGTGCCCAGGGTCTGGGTGGCGATGGCCGGGAAGCTGATGGTTTGCGCGCCCTGGCTGATCTCGATCATCTGCACCACCTTGTTCGCCACTACAAAAGTGCTGTTACCAATTTGTTGAGCTGCTACTGAGCAAGTTCCCGGCGCCCACAGAGCCAAAGAATTGCCGCTAACCGTGCAAACAGTAGAAGGCGAGGCACTGAAGTCAACCGTCAACCCTGAGCTGGCTGTGGCATTGAGCGTCAATGATGAGGCCACCACGGTCTGCATCGCTGGGGCGGCAAAGCTGATGCTCTGCGGAGTTGCGGCCGGGTTGCTCGCCTTGGCAGCAGCCACCGCAGCCGCCGCGTCCAGCATGCCGGCGCCGCAGGTGCTGGTGCTGCAGTAGCACTCATCCTGCACGGTAGCGGTCGGCGCCGAGCATTGCCGAATGCCGGCCGAGCCACCCGTCGTCACAAAGGGTCGCGCCGTGCTCTTCAAGGTGCTGAGCACCTGGGTCGGCGACATGGTCGGATTGACCGACAGCATCAAGGCCACCGTACCCGACACGATGGGCGCCGAGAAGCTGGTGCCCACCGAAGCGACACTATTGGTGTAGCTGCTATCGCCCACCACCGGGCTGGTCGTGCCGCTATTGGTGCTGCTGAGCATGGGGTAGAGGCAGGCGCCCGTGGTGTTGACGCAGTTGCCGCCAGGGGCTGCGATCGAAACCTCCGGGCCCAGGCTGGAAAAACCCACCTTGCTGCCCACATGGCGCAGGGCGGCAACGGTGATCACTCCGGGGCAGTTGCCGGGAACGCCAACACCCAAGCCCTCGCTATTGCCCGCCGCCACAACCACCGTCACGCCCTTGGCCTGGACCTGGGCAATGGTGCCCGGGTAGCTGCCGCTGCCACTGCCTGTGCAAGGGCTTGCGCTCGGGCTGCCCAAGCTCATATTGAGCACCTTGGCCGGGTTGGGGTTGCTGGGCAGGCCCGGCACGGCAATGCCGGCCGCCCACAGCATGCCGGCCATGATGTCGGAGTCGTACCCCCCGCATTTGCCCAGCACCCGCACGGGCAAGAGCTTGACGCCCCAGCCCACGCCGGCAATGCCTTGCGCGTTATTGCTGGCCGCCGCGATCAGGCCGGACACCCGGGTGCCGTGCCAGGAGCTATTGCCTATGCTGTCGGCCTTGCATTCCGCGCCCAGGGCGCCGCCATCCACGTCGGCCTGGCTGACCCAGTCGCCGGGGTCGCTGGGGTCGTCGTCATTGCGGTTGCCGTCATTGGCGGCGGCCAGAGCGTTGGCATAGCTCAGGCCCACCATGTCGTAACCCACCTTGCCGGTAGAGAAGGCGCTGCTGCTGATGAACTGCCCGGCCAGATCCGGGTGGTCGAAACGCACGCCGGTGTCCAGCACCGCCACCACGACGGAGGCGCTGCCGGTCGTGATGTCCCAGGCCGCCGGAGCATTGATGCTGGACGGCACCGAGGCGCTCGGGGCCTTCAGATACCACTGGCCATTGGCCGAGCCATTGCCCGAGCTGGGCGGGGTGCCGCCATTGCCGACATACAGCGCGTCATTGGGCACGACGGTGTGGCGGCGCAGATGGTCGACCACGGCCAGCTCCACCTCGCCGTCGGCCGCCAGGCGCCGGGCCAGCTCGGCCGAGCCGATGCCGGTGGCGGTGATCACATGGGTGCGCTCGTCCAGGCTCAGGCGTGCGCGCAAGCCCTGGGTGCTGAGGCTGGCCAGGCCGCTACGCTGAGCCAGGGCGCTCGCACGGCCCTGGGCCACGTCCTTGGCACTGGCCGCATCCATGCGGACCGACAGGGCGCGCATGCGCACGCTGGCAGCGGCCGGCTTGAAGCGCACGATGACGCGCGCCTGCTCCTGTGGACCGGCCGTGGCCGCCGTTGCCACCGCCGCGGCGGTCGTGGCGGCCGTGGATGCCGAAGCCGCCGCCAGGGCCAGAACGGTGGCCAAGCCGGACAGGCGCAGGCTCGGGAGAGGCAGGTATTTCATGGGCCAGACTTCCAAAATGCGAGCGGAGTCCGCCCAGTTTAGGCGTACGCCCAGGGCTCGAAAGTAAAGAAGCGCAAACAAGACCCGGCTTTTCCGGCGATCAAATACAAAAAAGCCCCGCACAAGCGGGGCCTTAGGGCTGGGCGCTGGATGCCTTCTTACTTGGCAATCACCCGCACCATCTCGAGCACCTTGTTCGAGTAGCCCCACTCGTTGTCGTACCAGGCGACCAGCTTGACGAAGGTGCCGTCCAGGGCGATGCCGGCGTCGGCGTCGAAGATGGAGGTGCGGGCATCACCGCGGAAGTCGGTCGCCACGACCTTCTCCTCGGTATAGCCCAGCACGCCCTTGAGCGCGCCTTCCGACTGGGCCTTGAACTCGGCGCAAATGTCCTTGTACGAGGCTTCGCTGTTCAGCTCCACCGTCAGGTCCACCACCGACACATCGGAGGTGGGCACGCGGAAGCTCATGCCGGTCAGCTTCTTGTTCAGCTCGGGGATCACCACGCCCACGGCCTTGGCAGCACCGGTGCTGGAAGGAATGATGTTTTCCAGGATGCCGCGGCCGCCGCGCCAGTCCTTGTTGGAGGGGCCGTCCACGGTCTTCTGGGTGGCGGTGGCGGCGTGCACGGTGGTCATCAGGCCGCGCTTGATGCCCCATTTATCGTTCAGCACCTTGGCCAGCGGGGCCAGGCAGTTGGTGGTGCAAGAGGCGTTGGAGATGATGGCCTGGCCGGCATAGGTGGCGTGATTGACGCCGTAGACGAACATGGGGGTGTCGTCCTTGGAGGGCGCCGAGAAGACCACTTTCTTCGCGCCGGCGGTCAGATGCTTTTCACCCGAGGCCTTGTCCAGGAACAGGCCGGTGGCTTCGATGACGATGTCGGCGCCGACCTCGTTCCACTTCAGATTGGCGGGGTCGCGCTCTTGCGTCAGGCGGATCTTCTTGCCGTTGACGACCAGGGTGTTGCCATCGACCGCGACTTCGCCGTCAAACTTGCCATGCACCGAGTCGTACTTGAGCATATAGGCCAGATAGTCCGGCTCCAGCAAGTCGTTGATGCCGACGACTTCAATCTCCTTGAAGTTGGCGACGGCGGCGCGGAACACCATACGGCCGATGCGGCCGAAGCCGTTGATACCGATTTTGATCGTCATGGAAGAGTTCTCCTTTGATGTGGAAGCGATGTGAGGAATCCGGAACTGACGCAAGTTTAGTTCCAAGCGGGAATCCCCCCGCGCCGGACCCCGGCACGGCCGCTCACTCGCCCAGCTTGACCTCGCCGCAGGGCACGCTGATCAGCATGGACTGACCCAGCAACTGCTCCATGGTTTCGGCTGGCACATTCAGGCTCAGGCCCGACAACCAGGCCAGCAATTCGATGCGGTTGAGATTGCGCTCGCCCACCTCGCCGACCCGGTTTTTTTCGATGGGCATGCCGGCCACCCACTGCAGCTGGAAGGGGCAGGCCATGGTGTTCAGGTCGAAGTTCGCGGTCTGTTTGTCAAGATCCTTGATCGCACCGAGGAACTGGAGCAAGTCCAGATCCTTCAGGACCGTCACCCGCCCCTTGCCCGTGTTGTCGATATGAAATTGCTGCTCCGCGGTGATGGGCTCGTCGCCAGCGGCCAGGCAGGGCATGCGGTACTTGCCCACATAGTCCAACACCGACTGGCGGAAATTGGCAGGCGCCGAGTCGTAAACGACCTTGACCTGGGGTGGGCCATCGGCGGTCTCAAAACGCAGCCTCAACAAGAGATTGCCGTAGTTCTTTTGCTTGACGCGAGACGCCAGGTCGAAACCCCAGCTCGGCCGCACCCTGTCGGGCGGCGTGCGCAGGCAGCTCCTGGCTTTTTCACTTTTCAGATCGCTGACTCCGCGAGCCGCGCTCCAACTCACATCCTGGGGCCCGTAGGGCGAGAAGCTGAACTCCTGCACCGCCACCGCCGTCTTGCCCGCCGGCAGGCAGGGCAGGCGGTACTGCTTCAGATAGCTGCGCACGAGGTCCAGCATCCCCTCGGGCAGGGCTCGCGACAGCACCTCCACCGTCGGCCTGCGGTCTGCATGTTCAAAACTCAGTTTGACGCGCACAAAACCACCCGATTTGGTGGCGCGGTACTGCTCCGGATAGACCAGCGCCTCCTCGCCCTTGCTGAGGCAAGCCATCCACTCGCTCACCTGCTCGTCCGGCAACACCGTCTGCGCTTGTGCCGTGCCGGCCGCCAACAATCCCAGTCCGACGAGCCATCCCGCCAGCCGCCACTTCTTCTTGCCACTCATCCGCGCCCCCAATCCTTGGCTCTATTGGCACGCCCTTGCGAGAGAGCGCCTTTGTTTTGCAGTCGGCCGCAAGTATCGCGGCTCGCGGGGGCCGGGAAAGTGTTGATATGACCCAAGCCGGCGCCATGAAAAAAGGGGCAAGGCCCGCAAGCCTTGCCCCTCTCGGGAATATCAAACCCTCAGCCACAAACGCCTTCCGGCGTTTGTGCCTGCCATCAGCGCTTGCCGCCCTTCAGCTTGGCGACACCCAAGGCTACCTTGACGGTGTCGACCACGTTCTCGGGCGTGAAGCCGAAGTGCTTGAACAGCACCGGGGCCGGAGCGGATTCGCCATAGCTGTCGATGCCGACGACGGCTGCGCAGCCGTACTTCCACCAGCCGTCCGTCACGCCCATTTCCACCGCCACGCGGGGCAGGCCGGCGGGCAGCACGCTGCTCTTGTACTTGGCGTCCTGGCGATCGAAGACATTGGTGCTGGGCATGGAGACCACGCGCACCGCAATGCCCTGGGCAGCCAGCAGGCCTTGGGCGTGCAGGGCCAGTTGCACCTCGGAGCCGGTGGCGATGATGACGGCGCGGGCCTTCTTCTTGACGCCGATATCGGCCGGCTCGCTCAGCACATAGCCGCCCTTGCTGATTTCGTCCAGCGACTTCTTGGGCGCGTAAGGCAGGTTCTGGCGGCTCAGGGCCAGCACGCTGGGGCGGGTGGCGTTGCCGATGGCCATGGTCCAGGCGACGGCGGTCTCGGCCGTGTCGGCCGGGCGCCAGACGTCGAGGCCCGGGATCAGGCGCAGCGAGGCCACATGCTCGATGGACTGGTGGGTCGGGCCGTCTTCACCCAGGCCGATGGAGTCGTGGGTGAACACATGGATAACGCGCTGCTTCATCAGCGCGGCCATGCGGATGGCGTTGCGGCTGTAGTCGCTGAAGGTCAGGAAGGTGCCGCCGTAGGGGATGTAACCGCCGTGCAGGGCCACGCCGTTCATGATGGCGGCCATGCCGAACTCGCGCACACCGTAGTTGATGTGGCGGCCGCCGTTGGCCGAACCATCGGCTTCGACGCGGAAGGCCGGGGTGGACTTGGTATTGGTCAGATTGGAGCCGGTCAGGTCGGCCGAGCCGCCCAGCAGCTCAGGGACTGCGGCGGTGAAGGCCTCCAGCGCGATCTGGCTGGCCTTGCGGCTGGCCACGGTCTCGCCCTTGGTGTGGGCGGCCACGACGGCATCCACCGCGGTCTGGGCGAAGTTGGCGGGCAAGACGCCGGCCATGCGGCGCTGGAACTCGGCGGCCAGCTCGGGGTGGGCGGCGGCGTAGGCGTCGAAACGCTCGTCCCAGGCGGCTTCCAGCTTGGCACCGGCGGCCTTGGCGTCCCAGTCGCTGTAAACCTCTTGCGGAATCACGAAGGGCTCATGCGCCCAGCCCAGGGCTTCGCGGGTCAGCTTGATTTCATCGTTACCGAGCGGTTCGCCATGGGCCTTGGCCGTGTTGGCGCGGTTGGGCGAGCCCTTGCCGATATGGGTCTTGGCGATCACCAGGCTGGGCTTGTCGCTGCTCAGCTTGGCCTTGGCGATGGCGGCGTCGACGGCATCGACATCATGGCCGTCCACCGGGCCGATGACGTTCCAGCCATAGGCCTCGAAACGCTGGGCGGTGTTGTCGGCGAACCAGGGGGCGACCTGGCCGTCGATGGAGATGCCGTTGTCGTCGTAGACGGCGATCAGCTTGTTCAGCTTCCAGGCGCCGGCCAGCGAGCAGGCCTCGTGGCTGATGCCCTCCATCAGGCAGCCATCGCCCAGGAAGACATAGGTGTGGTGGTCGACAAGCGCGTGGCCCTCACGATTAAATTCCTTGGCCAGCATCTTCTCGGCCAGGGCCAGGCCCACGGCATTGGTGATGCCCTGGCCCAGCGGGCCGGTGGTGGTCTCGACGCCGGGGGTGATGCCCACCTCGGGGTGGCCGGGGGTCTTGCTGTGCAGCTGGCGGAAGTTCTTCAGCTCAGCCATGGGCAGCTCGTAGCCGCTCAGATGCAGCAGGGCGTAGATCAGCATGGAGCCGTGGCCGTTGCTCAGCACAAAGCGGTCGCGGTCGGCCCACTGGGGGTTGGCCGGGTTGTGGCGCAGATGGCGGCTCCACAGCGCCACGGCGATATCGGCCATGCCCATGGGCGCGCCCGGATGGCCGGAATTGGCTTGCTGCACGGCGTCCATGGCCAGTGCGCGGATGGCATTGGCCATCAGAGAGGTGTTGCTTGCAGCGGAAATAGCCATGAGCTTTGCGAGGAAGGAGTTGCGGGGTAATCCCGGATTTTACTTGGCCGCAACGCTCGGGCCTGTGGACGCCTAACTCTTGACCTAAAGCAAGGCTTGGCGGGCGCGCTGTGCCAAGCTGCAGACTGCCCCAAAGTCGAGATCCAACGGAGACCGCCATGACAGTCGCAAGTGCCCCCTCGCTCAAGCCATTGCCACTCACGCTGAAGGTGATCCGGGACGAGCATGGGGCCCTGGCCGCCATGCTGCGCTCCATCCCCCTGCTGCTGGCCGAGCAGCGCCGCCACAAGACCCTGCCCGACTTTGCCGCCATGCGGGCCATGCTCTTCTATGTGGACGAGTTCCCCGAGCGCCTGCACCACCCCAAGGAAAGCGAGCTGCTCTTCCCCAAGCTGCGCGCCCGCGCGCCCGAGATCCGCGGCGTGCTGGACAAGCTGGACGAAGACCACCGCCGCGGCGAGCACGCCATCCGCGAGCTGGAGCACGCCCTGCTGGCCTACGAGATGATGGGCGAGCCGCGGCGCGAGGCCTTCGAGGACAAGGCCTTGCGCTACGTCAAGGCCTATCTGCAGCATATGGAGACCGAGGAACGCGAGATCCTGCCCCTGTGCCAGCAGATGCTCAGCGAGGCCGACTGGGCCGAGCTGGACGAAGCCTTTGCCGCCAACCAGGACCCGCTGTCCGGCCACCCGCCCTCCGAGGCCTATGTGGTCCTGTTCCAGAAGGTGCTGGCCGCCCTGCCCGCCCCCTTGGGCCTGGGGCCGGCGCTGCCCTGAGAACTCACTGCCCCGGCGGCGGCTGCCAGAGCTCGACCTTATTACCCTCCGGGTCCATCACCCAGCCGAACTTGCCGTATTCGCCGTCCTCGGTTTTCTCCAGCACCTCGCAGCCCTCGTCCCGCAAGGCTTGCAACAAGGCCGCCAGATCCTCGACGCGGTAATTGATCATGAAGCCGGCCCGGCTGGGCGAGAACAGCCCGCTATCGCCCGCATTGATGGACCACACCGTCGTGCCCGCCGCCGGCTGCCCCGCTCCGTCGGCCCAGCTGAAGGCCGCGCCGCCCCAGTCCTGCACATCAATGCCCAGATGATTTCTGTACCAGGCCCGCAAGGCGGCCGGGTCTTTGGCATTGAAGAAGATGCCGCCTATGCCTGTGACTCTCTTCATAAGAACTCCTGTGGCCAGGCCCCATCTTATGGAGCTTTTCGGCCTGCCAGATGCGGCCCCGCCTGTCATCAACGCTTCATGGGTCGACACGAGACTGCCTCCATTGCCGCCATGGAGACTCTCCGATGAATATTCGACACCGCTCAAGCCTTCTGACCCTTGCCGCACTCTGCATCGCGGCGACGACCAACGCCTCTGCCGCCCCCACCAGCAGCGACTTGATCCGCAACGGCGGCTTCGAAGCCGGCCCGGCCAATGTGCAGTCGCCCGACCCCATCACAGGCTGGAACAGCGCCGAGCTCGGCCTGCAGGGCGGCGTCATGGTGCTCGACGGCAATAGCTCACCGGTTTCCGGCGCCGCCACGGTGGGTGCCGCCGCGGGCCGCAACTACGCCTTGCTGGACACCGCCGGCCTGGCCCAGCAGGCCCTCTCACAGACCTTCAGCCTGACGCAGGCGCTGCGCTCCGCCACCCTGAGCTTTGACTGGTTCGCCAACTACGGCGGCAGCCATGGCGCGCCGGTCGGCAGCAACTACGGCCTGGACTACACCAGCGGCGGCAGCTACGACTCGAATGTGCAGCTGCGGGTGGACATCCTCAAGCAAGGGGCCAGCGCCTTCAGCACGGCCGCCCAGGACCTGGTCTGGAGCGGCGCCGCCAACCGCTTGAGCGCCGGCCCCAATGCCTACACCCATGTGGCGCTGGACCTGGACGGCGCGCTGTTCGAGGCCGGCCAGAGCTACACCCTGCGCTTCGCCGCCGTGTCCAACGACGGCAGCCTGGTCGCCGGCCTGGACAACGTGGCCTTGCAAGCCGTCACGGCCGTCCCCGAACCCCAGACCTGGGCCTTGCTGGCCGCCGGCCTGGGCCTGCTCGGCATGGCCCGCCGCCGCCCCGGCAACGGCCGCTGAAGCTCAGCCCCTCGATTCACCCACCCCAACCCAGCCCATCATGAAATTCAAGCTTCTGCCCCTGGCCGCCCTGGCCACCATGGCCTCGCTCTGCCTGCCCAGCCAAGCCGCCGACCCCGTCGTGCGCGGCCCAGAATCGGTGAGCGACTTCTACAACGCCGGCAATAAATTCATTGCCGATGGCAAGGCCCTGATCCCCAACGCACGCCGCGCCAAGAACGTGATTCTGTTCGTGGGCGACGGCATGGGCATCTCCACCCAGACCGCGGCCCGCATCCTGGAAGGCCAGCTCAAGGGCATGACGGGCGAGGAAAACCGCCTGGCCTTCGAGACCCTGCCCTACTCGGCCCTGTCCAAGACCTATTCCTGGGACCAGCAGACCTCCGACTCGGCCCCCACCATGACCGCCATGATCACCGGCTACAAGGCCCGTGAAGGCATGTTGTCGGTCAACCACCTGACCGCTCGCGGCGAGTGCGATGCCAATGTGGTCCAGGCCAATTCCCTGAAGACCATGCTGGAGCTGGCGGCCGAGAATGGCCGCTCCACCGGCGTGGTCTCGACCGCCCGGCTCACCCACGCCACCCCGGCCGCCACCTATGCCCACACGCCCGTGCGCGACTGGGAGCACAACGGCCAGCTGCCCGCCGGCTGCGGAGTGAAGGACATCGCCCGCCAGCTGATCGAGGTCTCGCCCGCCGTCCGTACCAGCCTCAAGGTGGCGATGGGCGGCGGCCGCGAGTACTTCCGCCACAACAGCCAGTTCGACCCCGAGTACCCCAGCAAAAAAGGCCTGCGCACCGACAAGCGGGACCTGACCGCCGAGTGGCTCAGCAGCCGCGGCGCCAACGCCCGCTTCGTCTACGACAAGGCCGGCTTCGACGCCGCCGACCCGAGCAGCACCGACTACCTGCTGGGCCTGTTCGAACGCTCGCATATGCAGTACGAGGCCGACCGTGCCAACGACACGGGCAAAGAGCCTTCGCTGACCGAGATGACCGAGAAGTCCATCAAGATGCTGCAGAAGAACCCGAACGGCTTCTTCCTGCACGTGGAGGCCGGCCGCATCGACCACGCCCACCACGGCGGCAACGCCCAGCGCGCCCTGCTGGACACCATCGAGCTGTCCAATGCCGTGCGCAAGGCCATGGCCATGACCAATGAGCAGGACACCCTGATCATCGTCACCGCCGACCACAGCCATGTGTTCACCATCGCCGGCTACCCGCACCGCGGCAACGACATCCTGGGCCTGGTCAAGGACGTGCCCAGCGTCGACGGCAATGGCACCAGCCCTTCGCTGGCCGCCGACGGCATGCCCTACACCACGCTGGGCTACCAGAACGGCCCCGGCGCCGCCGCCAGCTTTGCCAACGGCGTGCGCGTGGACCTGAGCTCGGTGAACACCGGCGCACTCAACTTCATGCAGCAAGCCGCCGTGCCGCTGGGCTCGGAAAGCCATGCCGGCGAGGACGTGGGCATCTGGGCACGCGGCCCCAAGGCCTATCTGGTGCGCGGCAGCATGGAGCAGAACTGGATCTTCCACGTCATGCGTGAAGCCTTCGGCTTCTAAATAAAAAAGAAGCAGCGCTCATCGCGCAACTGGCAGGTGGCCCTGACGAGCCACCTGCTTTTTCCGTTCCTGGCACCCCACACTCAAGATGCTCAATAAAACCTTCTTGTTCGGCCTGCTGGCCCTGGCCGCACTGGCCCGCATCGCCCCGGCAGCGCAGGCCGCCGAAGCGGAGCTGCCGCCCGCCATCGCCGAGTACCGGGTGGACTTCAAGCCGGCCGGTGCGCCCGCGGCCAGCCCGGCCTCCACTCTTGCGCCCCAGCGCTGGTACCTGATCCGCCAGGCCGACAGCATGGCCATCCTGCGCCCCGACAACGCCGAGGTCTGGCGCCAGACCGCCCAGGGCATCAGCCTGGAGCGCATCTTCCATGCCGAACGCCATATCGTGGAATATGCCCCGGGCGAGCTCAAGACCCTGGGGCTCAAGCCCAGCTGGCACAGCCTGGCCAGCGGCTTCGACGCCCAAGACCTCGCCCAACTCAAGCCCGGCCCGCGCCATGGCGCGCTGCAAAGCTATGCGGGGCAGCTCCGGAAGGAACAGATCCGCCTGGTCTGGGACCATGCGCTGCAACTGCCGCAAAGGCTGGAGCGCAGCGGCCCGGCCGGCCGCCTGTTGATGGAGCGCCAGCGCCCCGCCGCCGGCCGCCTGGCGCTGGCCAGCATCCACGCCCCCGGCTGGCCGGCCGGCTGGCCCGCCTCCGACGAGGCCCTGGCCCAGTACCAGCGCCTGGATGCCGCCGACTTCGGCGATATGGACTACTCGCCCGTGGTCCGCAAGGCCGAGGCCATGGATATCCAGCAAGGCTGGCGCCGCACACACGCCCACGACTGAGGGTGAGAACTTTTTACTGCGCGGCTGCCATGCGTCGTTGGGCGGTGCTCGGAATCCTCACGTACAGGAAGTACGTTCCGGTTCCTGTGCTCCGTCCGCCTAGCCTGACAACCGCTCGCTACAAAAGTTCTCACCCTCTGGCCTGACAGGCTGACACTACACTGCCGGCCATGCGAGCCATCATCCTCGCGGCCGGGCGCGGTGAGCGCATGCGGCCGCTCACCGACCAAACCCCCAAACCCCTGCTGCCCGTGCGCGGCCGGCCCCTGATCGAATGGCATATCGAGGCCCTGGCGGCTGCCGGCGTGCGGGACATCGTCATCAACACTGCCTGGCTCAGCGAACAATTCCCGCAGCAGCTGGGCGACGGCCGCCGCTTCGGCCTGCGCCTGCACTACAGCGACGAATCGGCCGAGCCCGGCGGCGCGCTGGAGACGGCCGGCGGCATACGCCGTGCGCTGCCGCAGTTATGCGCCGATGGCGACAAGGCCTTCTGGGTCGTGTCCGGCGACGTCTACATCCCCGACTTCCGCTTCGACCCGGCGCTGGCCCAGGCCTTTGCCCAGGGGCCGCTGGACGCCCAGCTCTGGCTGGCGCCCAACAGCCCCCACCATCCGGGAGGCGACTTCGGCATCGGCCCCACCGGCCTGGCCAGCGCTGCGGGCGAACCCCGCTACACCTGGGCCAGCGTCGGCTTGTTCAAGGCCGCGCCCTTCGCCAACCTGGCCCTGGGCCAGAAGGCCGCCTTGCGGCCGCTGCTGGACGAGGGCATACGCCGCCAGGCCATCGCCGCCAGCCTCTACCGCGGCACCTGGGTCGATGTCGGCACCCCGCAACGCTGGGCCGCTCTGCAGGGGCCATCTGCTGATATTTCGAATTAGTCACAATCGCCATCGGCCCTAAGTCGGCCAGAATGGATGCGCATCATCAGGATTGGGCATCCATGGCGGCAGTATTTGCTCATCACAAACAGGCTTCGCGCGCGGTCCCGCGCTGGCTGGGGCTGGCCGCGGCGCTGGGGCTGGCGGCCCTGGGCCTGGCCTGCTGGCAGGCCGGCGCCGTGCGGCAAACGCCGCCGGCTTTTGTCGCGCCGCTGCTGGTCCTGCTGCTTGCCGGCCTGTGCCTGTGCCTGCTCGGCCTGTGGCATGCCTGGCAGCGCAAGCTGGCCGCCGCCCAGAGCTACCGGCAAGGGGTGCAGCAAATCCTGACCGAGGCCATCGAGGCCATGCCGGCCGGCTTCGAACTCTGGGACAAGCACGACCACCTGGTCATCTGCAACCAGCGCCTGCGCGAGCAATACCCCAGCCTGGCCGACTTGCTGGTGCCCGGCGTGCCCCTGCACAAGGTGCTGGAGCATGCCTTGCAAAACGGTGCCATCCCCGGCGCCATCGGCAACGAGACCCGCTGGCTGGAACAGCGCCTGGCCCGGCGCGGCCATCAGCAGCAACCGGTGGTGGAGGAGTATGGCGGCCGCTGGACCCATATCCACGAGCGCCGCACGCCCTCGGGCTTTACCGTCGGCATACGCCTGGATGTGAGCGAGCTGATCCTGACCCAACAAGCCCTGGCCGAGGCCAAGGCCCAGGCCCAGCACGACCGCCAGCTGCTGGAGCGGGCCATCGACGCCATGCCCGCCGGCATTGAGATCTACGACGAGCACGAGCGTCTGGTCATGGCCAACCAGCGCCTGGCCGACTGGCAACCCCGCCTGCAGCAAGCCGGCACCCCGCGCCTGGCCCCCACGGCCCAGCAGGCCGATTCGCAGGACCGAACCCAGCTCAGCCAGCTGCCCGATGGCCTGTGGCTCAAGACCTCGCAGACGCGCACGCCCGAGGGCTTTGTGCTAACGGTGCACCAAGACGTCAGCGATCTGGTCCACCAGGAGCAAGCCCTCAAGGCCAGCCAGGCCCAGCTGCAGGCCATCATCGGCACGGCAGGCGTGTCCATCATCACCATCGACGGCAGCGGCATCATCCTCAGCTGCAATCTGGCGGTGGAACGCCTGTTCGGCTATTCCCGCGGCGAGATGCTGGGCCATAACGTCAGCATGCTGATGCTGGACAAGGAGCGCCTGGCCCACGACGAGTACCTGCTGCGCTTTGCGCGCGGCCAGGGCGGGCGGCTGATGAACCAGCCGCGCGAGCTGCAGGCCCGCCACCGCAGCGGCATGACCTTGACCGTGCAGCTGGCCGTCACCGAGGTGCCGGAGCAGCAGGAGCGCTTGTTCGTCGGCGTGATCTCGGACCTGACCGACCGCAAGCAGTTCGAGCAAGAGCTGCAGCGCGTCAACGAGCAGTTGCTGCGCCTGTCCACCACCGACTCACTGACCGAGCTGGCCAACCGCCGCCTGCTGATGCAGCGCCTGGAGGAAGAGTGGCGGCGCGGCCTGCGCAGCCACCAGTCACTCGCGCTGCTGCTGATCGATGTGGACTACTTCAAGCTCTACAACGACCACTACGGCCACCAGGCCGGCGACAGCTGCTTGCTGACCGTGGCGCAAGTCTTGCGCAATGCCGCCAACCGCCCCGGCGATCTGGTGGCCCGCTACGGCGGCGAGGAGTTTGTGGTCCTGCTGGCTCAGACCGACGAGGCCGGCATGCAGGCCGTGGCGGCGCGCTTGCGCGAGCTGCTGGCGGCGGCCGCCATCGAGCACAAGGGCTCGCCCCTGCGCCCCAGCGTCACCGTCAGCATCGGCATGTGCAGCTGCCCGCCCACGCCGGGCACCTTTGCCTCGCAATGGCTGGCCCAGGCCGACCGCGCGCTCTACCAGGCCAAGGCCCTGGGCCGCGACCGCGCCGTCTCGGCGCTGGAGCTGCTGCCAGAATAACGCTGAAAATTTGCGTCATGATAGGCGCATGAAAATCAAAACATCGCTACGACTCGCTGTCATCACCATCCCCCTGCTGCTGGCCCTGGGCCAGAGCCAGGCCCAGATCCCGGGCCCGGTCCGTACCGCTGACCTGCCCGGCCACTACTATCTGCAAGGCCAGCGCGAGGTCGGCTCCGAGCTGCTGCTGCGCGCCGACGGCAGCTTCGCCTGGATGATGTCCTACGGCGCGGTCGACAAACAGGCCGAGGGCCGCTGGACGCGCCAGGGGCAGACGCTGACCCTGCTCAGCAGCCGGCCCAGCAAGGCGCCCGTTTTCCGCGTCTTCGAGGACGATGAGTTGAGCATCCTCAAGCCCGCCGCCGAAGGCAGCTGGGTGGCCATCGTGGGCCTGCCCGGGATCGGCCCGGCGGCCGGCATGGAGGTGCAGTTCCAGGCCCGCTCCGGCAAGACGGCCACGGCCGTCACCGACAGCGCCGGCGACGCCAAGGTGGCCATGCCCGCCACCGAGGTCTGGCTGCGCGCCGGCCTGCGCCCCCAGGGCCAGGGCGGCAAATGGCAGTGGCTGGACGTGCCCGCCGAGCGCGCCGAGGCCCGCATCGCGGGCTTCGCCATCGACGATGCGCGCCACATCGTGCCGGCGGGTTTCAAGCGCATGGAGCTGCGCCTGACCGGATCCGGCAGCCTGCGCACCGAGAGCCTGGGCTCCCCCATGACTTACGTCAAGGAATAGCGGCGCCGGCCGGCTCGGCCACGGCCAGCACATGGCCGTCCGGGTCCAGGGAATAGGCGGCCCTGTGTCCCCAGCCACGCAGGGTCAGCGGCGAGAGTTCGCGCGCACCGGCCTGCAAGGCACGGGCGTGCAGGGGCGCGGCTGCCGCCACCAGCAGGTAGAGCTCCGCCCGCGCATGCCCCCGACCCAGGGCCGGATCACCCAGCGCGGGGCCCAGCAGCGCGTGGATGCCGCGCTCGGGCATCAGGCCAAGCACGGCACCACCGGCCAGCTCGAACTCGCTCATGCCCGGCACATGCAGACGCGGCGGCGCGGCCAGCACGGCCTCGTAGAAGGCGCGGCTGCGCTCCTGGTCGGCCACGTACAGGATGAAATGAGCCTGCATCGCAGCCTCCCGAATCCTCAGCGGGCCAGGCCCTGGGTGATGGCGTCCATCCGCTCCAGCAGCTCGGGCGTCAGCTTGGGCGTCAGGGCCAGGGCGCCGAGGTTGTCGCTCAGCTGCGCGGCCTTGCTGGCGCCGAGGATAACGGTCGACACATGCGGGTTCCGGTTGGCCCAGGCAATCGCCAGCTGAGCCACATTGCCGCCCAGCTCGGCGGCGATGCCCTCCAGCTGGGCCACGGCCGCATTGCGCGCCGGGTCCAGCAGGCCCTCGCGCAGAAAAGCCATGTTTTCCATCGCGCCGCGGCTGCCGGCCGGGGCCTGGCCGCTCTTGTACTTGCCGGTCAGCAGGCCCGAGGCCAGCGGGCTCCAGGTCGTCAGGCCCAGGCCTAAATCTTCATACAAGCGGGCATATTCGACCTCGACACGGCGGCGGTGCAGCAGGTTGTACTGTGGCTGCTCCATCACCGGCTTGTGCAGGTGGTGGCGCTCGGCGATCTCCCAGGCGGCGCGGATGTCGGCGGCCGACCATTCGCTGGTGCCCCAGTACAGCGCCTTGCCTTGGCTGATCATGTCGCTCATCGCACGCACGGTTTCCTCGATGGGCGTGTGCGGGTCGGGGCGGTGGCAGTAGACCAGGTCGATGAAGTCCAGCTGCAGGCGCGCGAGCGAGCCGTCAATCGCCTGCATCAGGTATTTGCGATTCAGCGTGTCCTTGCGGTTGACCCGGTTGCCCTCGCTGGCCAGGCCCCAGAAAAACTTGGTGGAGACGATGTAGTTCAGGCGCGGCCACTTCAAGGCCTTGAAGGCCTCGCCCATCACCAGCTCGCTCTGGCCATTAGCATAGACCTCGGCGTTGTCGAAGAAGTTCACCCCGGCATCGAAGGCCTGAGCCAGCATCTCGGTGGCGGCCCGGGTGTCCACCTGGTTGTGGTAGGTGATCCAGGAGCCCAGCGACAGCTCGGAGACTTGCAGGCCGCTGCGGCCCAGACGACGGTATTGCATATGAGGCTTCCTCTTGTATCTTGGTAGCTCGCAAGCCTAACCGAGTGACACCATTTCCGCTGGCACCGGCGCGACTAGACCCCAAGCGCCGTGCGTTCGCACCTGCCGCGTTCGCCCGTGCGCCAGGCGCACAAGGCCAATTGAACTGCGGCATCGGCGCTGAAACGCTCAGGCTAACCCCCGATGCCTGCTCACCCCCTGCTTTCTAAAATCCCGCCCTTTCATCACAAAGACAGGTGGGAGATCAGGATGAGCAAGGCGATCAAAGCAAGCCCGAGCACAGGGGCAAGTACACCTTTTCCCGCCCTGCGCGCCACCTCCCTTTGGCTCAGCCTGGGCCTTGCCCTGGCCGGTTGCGGTGGCGGCGGCGGTAGCCCAGCGCCCGTGCCGACGCCCGTCCCTGCCCCAGCGCCCGCACCCCAGCCGCCGGCTCCACCGCCGCCACCCACGCCCGCGCCGCTGAGCGTCCAGAACGGCAAAGTGATTGACGGTTATGTCAGCGGTGCCACCGTCTGGCTGGACATCAACGGCAACCACAGCAAGGACGCGGACGAACCCTCCACCGTCTCCAAGACCGCCGGTGCCTATCAACTTGAACTGAACGAAGCGCAGCGAGCCTGCCTGCCCTATGCCACGCTCTACGTGGATGTGCCCGTCGGCGCGGTAGACGAAGACAGCGGCCCGGTCAAAGAGGCCTACCAAATGGCCGTGCCCCCGCAGATGCAGCCCATCAGCGTCGACCAGGTGCTGCACATCTCACCCCTGACCACCGCCATCTGGGACCAGGTGCGCACCCGCCTGAGCAGTTCCGACGGCAAGCTCAGCAGCTGCGAACAGTTGCGGCAAAACCAGCAGCTGCGCGAGAGCTTGGTGTATGAGATCAAGACCGTGATGGGCGATTTGGTGCAGCGGCATAACCTGTCCGAAGCGCGCATCTATGCCGACTTCATCCAGGCCAAAGACAGCCACAGCTACACCCTGGCCCAAGACATTGTCAAAGGTCTGAAGGCCGGCTACGCCCACAAGCAAAAACTGCATGCGCTCTACCCCGACGCTACCTTTGTGCGTGCCGAGGTCTACCGCGGGCGCGGTACCGGCCCCACCGATCTGCCCGGCACCTGGTACCGCAATTCATCGGTATGGCGCCCCTCGGGCTATAGCAACGAACGGGTCACTCTGGACCCCGACCTCAGCAAGATCACGCAGGTGCAGCTCTTGCGCAGCCAGGAGACCAAACCCTGGGGCCAGGCCAAGCTCAAGACCACCCGCACGGCCTACAACTGGGGCGATACGCAGCAGCACTACATCTGTGTACTGGACGAGGCTATCGAGCAAGAAAAAGACGGCGCCAGCTTCGAGCTCGTCGTCCACTACGAGGATCCGAAAACCGAGACCGACCCCCTGCTCTGTATGGGTGAGGCCCACGCTCAACCCGGCAGCACCACCTGGCGCGAGTACTACGTCAACTACCGCGAGGGCCGGGTGTCTTACACCAGCAATCTGCGCTTCGAGCCCCAGCACGCCGAACAGCAATGGCTGCAGGACTGGCACCACCTGCAGGGCAAGAGCGGGCAGCTCAACTTCAGCACCGTGCTGGATCGCATCGCCAACAGCGGCTACCGCTTCGATGAGGCGGTGAAGCTCGACACCTACAGCTGGTACAAGCGCTCGACCGACGACCGCCAGCTGCGCGTCACGCTTGAAAAAGACTCCAGCAACAACTGGATCCGCACCAGCACCCAGGCCGACGGCAC
The DNA here is from genome assembly GCF_014204525.1 of Roseateles oligotrophus. Lineage (GTDB taxonomy): Bacteria > Pseudomonadota > Gammaproteobacteria > Burkholderiales > Burkholderiaceae_C > Paucibacter_A > Paucibacter_A oligotrophus_A. The sequence goes on along the minus strand of NZ_JACHLP010000002.1, from coordinate 541,988 downwards.
GGCCATCAAAGAGTGCTCCAAGGACGGCAGGAGCTGGGGCAGCTGCACGCCCTGAACAAGGCTGGCCGCTATAGTGAAGGCAAGCAGGCTCGGCGCACCCGGGCCTGCATTCCCTTGCTGTCGCCTTTTCACCGCCCGCCCATGTTCACCCTGCACGACACCGAGGCCAATGCCGCCGAGCTGAATCTGGCCGTCGTCGGCGCCGGCCCCGCCGGCCTCACCCTGGCCTTGCTGGCCGCCCAGTACCTGCCGCAGGCACGCATCAGCCTCTTCGATGCCCGCCCGCTGGAGCGCGATGTCTCCGGCGACCCGCGCACCCTGGCGCTCTCACTGGGCAGCGTGCAGCTGCTGCAGCGCCTGGGCGTCTGGGATGCCAGCCTGGCTCAGCCGATTCAGCAGGTGAGCGTCAGCCAGGCCCCGCCCACCTTGCAGCACCCCATCTTCGGCGCCAGCCAGGAGCCCGAGGTGCGCATCAGCGCGGCCGAGCAAGGCGTGCCCCAGCTGGGCGCCGTGCTCAGCTACGGCCAGCTCGTCGCGCCGCTGCAAGCCGCTTGGCAGGCCCGCGTGGCGGCCGAGCCGCAGCGCCTGAGCCCGCGCTTCGGCGCGCCGGTACAAGCCATCAAGGCGCTGGGCGAAGCAGGCGCAACAGGGGTGGAGGTCGACGCCGGCATCGCTGAGCGCTTTGACCTCGCCGTGGTGGCCGAAGGCGGCGTCTTCTCGGATCAGGCCCGCAAGGCCTTGACGCAGGACTACCAGCAGAACGCCTGGGTCGGCACCCTCACGCTGGCCGACGACAGCCCCGCCGGCGTGGCCTACGAGCGCTTCACCCGCAACGGCCCGCTGGCCCTGCTGCCCCTGCGCCCAAGGCCAGACGCTAACGGCAAATTGCAGCGGCTCGCGGCCCTGGTCTGGTGCGTACCGCAAGCCGAAGACGATGTGGCCGGCCTGACGGACGCGCAACGCCTGCTGGTGATCCAGAACCTGCTGCCCGCGGCCGTGGGCCCGCTGCAAGCCATCAGCCCGCTCAAATGCTTTGCCCTGGGCCTGAACGCCGAACGCACGCTGGTGGACGGCTGCACCGTGCGCATCGGCAATGCCGCTCAAACCCTGCACCCGGTGGCCGGCCAGGGCTTGAACCTGGGCCTGCGCGATGCCTACGCCCTGGTCGATGCGCTGCGCCGCAGCAGCGAAGGCAGCAAGGCCGCCCGCATCCAAGCGGCCCTGAGGCGGGTCGAATGGAGCCGCGCCCCCGACCGCTGGAGCACGATTGCCGCCACCGACTTCCTCGCCAAAACCTTCGCCTGGCGCTGGCCCGGCCTGCCCATGGCGCGTGGCCTGGCGCTGGCCGCGTTGCAGGGGCTGCCGCCGGTGAAAAGGGCGTTGGCGAGGGGGATGATGTTTGGGAGGCGGTGAAGCCTCTCGCTTCTTTCTGAACCTCGCTCGCAGAATCCCTAAGTCTCGAACAGGTAAAAATTACCTACACGCCATTCCAAGCGTCATTAAATGACGGAGGTCCTGAGTCAGTACCCAGAGGCATGTTAAAAACAATTCGTTACAAGTACTGGCTCACCTGGTGAGCCAGTACTCCTCCAAGAATACCCATAGCCCGACAAAAGGGTGGGACCTTGGATGTCGGATTGAATCTCTGGGAGGGGTTTGCGATGCAACTGATGGGCTTGCGCTTTTCAGCGTTGGCTGCAAGCGCACGTGTGCTATGGGCCAAGAGTGCCGACAACGGCGCGGGCCATGGCCTGCTGGCGCATCTCTTGGATGTTGCGGCAGTGGCCGAGTCCATCCTTGAACTCGAACCCGAAGCCAGCACGACAAAGATCGCCCAAGGCCTTGGCCTGGCCCCGCATCAGCTTGGGCGCTGGGTGGCGACACTTGCTGGCCTGCATGACTACGGAAAGGCCATCCCGGGCTTCCAAGCCAAGTGGCCGGCTGGCTACGCCGCAAACCAAGCGACCGGCTTGCCCTTCAACGCCAGGTCGCTTCAATGCAGCAACCACTCCTTGGCAACGGCTGCGCTGCTCGGGCCCCCGCTGCAGAACCTGAGCGGGGCGGAACATCCCTGGTGTGTTCACACCGTGCAGGCCATCAGTGCCCACCATGGCTATCACTTCACATCCAGCGAGCTGAGCTTCGGCAAGCCCTTGCGTGAGGGCGAGCCATGGGGCGAGACCCGCGCGCAATTGCTTGAGGTCTATTGGGCAGTTCTCGCGCCCCAAGGTCGGCCCAGCGTTGCGGAGCTGAGTCTGCCCCAGGTGAACTGGCTGGCCGGCCTAACCAGCGTGGCGGATTGGATTGCCTCCAACCCGGCATGGTTCCCCTTGGGCGAGCGCTGCGATGAGTTGCAGGCTTACTACCAAGGCGCGAAAGTGCTGGCCCATCAGGCGCTCGGCCATATCGGCTGGCGGGCTTACCGGCCTCTGCTCACTCAGCCACAAGGTGTGGACGAGTTGCTGGCCCGCATCGTCCAGCGCCCCGGTTTGCAGGCAAGGGCGCTGCAGCGTGCCGGTGACGAGCTGTTGCTAGGCGCACAAGGGCCGGCCTTGCTGCTGGTCGAGGCCCCCATGGGCGAGGGCAAGACCGAGCTGGCCTTCCTGGCCCATCTGCGGCTGCAAGCCGCCAACCAACACCGTGGGCTCTATGTGGCGCTGCCCACCCAGGCCACTGGTAACGCCTTGTTCAAGCGTGCCGAAACCTTTTTGCGCGCCTTCGCAACCGATCAGACCGACATCCAGTTGGTACATGGCGGGGCCGCAATGAACGAAGACCTGGCGGCCCTGCAGGACGTCAACCGCTCCCCCGAAGACACCTTGTCCGCCAGCGAATGGTTTGGCCAACGCCGTCGGCCGCTGCTCTCACCCTATGGCGTGGGCACGGTGGACCAGGCCTTGTACGCGGTACTCAACGTCAAACACCATTTCGTGCGCATGTGGGGCTTGAGCAATCGGGTGGTGGTGCTGGACGAGGTCCACGCCTACGACACCTACACCCTGGGCCTGATCACCACCCTGTTGCGCTGGCTCAAAGTCCTGGGCTGCTCGGTGGTCTTGATGAGCGCCACGCTACCCCGTGCTCGCTGCCGCGAGTTGCTGGACGCCTGGGGTCTGGACCAGGCGCCGCCGGAGCTGCCCTATCCGCGCCTGATGTTGGCAGACGATGCGGGTGTACGCGGTCGCCATGTGGCGGCACGCGCGTTGGCACCTATCACGCTGACCGGACTGGGAAGCGACATAACCGATCTGGCCGACGTCGCCCTGGCCCAGATCGCCGAAGGCGGATGCGGCGCCCTCATCGTCAACACCGTGGCACGGGCCCAGGCGCTGTACCAGGCTTTGCAGGCAGGTTTGCACGAGGGCACGATGCTCGTGCTCTTCCACGCCCGCTTCCCCGCCGACGAGCGCGCCGTGCTGGAAGCGCGCGTGCTGTCGCTATTCGGTGCAACGGGTCAGCGCCCGGAGCGAGCCCTCTTGGTTGCCACCCAGGTGGCCGAGCAGTCGCTGGATATCGATTTCGATTTCATGCTGAGCGATCTGGCGCCGGTGGATCTGCTCTTGCAGCGCGCCGGCCGCCTGCATAGGCACACCCGAGCCCAAAGGCCAGCAGCGCACCGCGAAGCCAGGCTGTGGGTCGCAGGCCTGCTGCCCGGCGAGTTTCCTGAACTCAACAAGACCGCCTGGGGCTTTGTCTACGAGCCCTATATCCTCGGTCGTACCTGGGCCCTGCTGAGCCAGGAAACCCGCTTGCAACTGCCCCAGGACATCGACCGACTGGTGCAAGCGGTCTACGACATGAACCAGGACTTGCCTGAGGCGCTGGCCATTGAGATCCGCGATCGCATCGAAGTCGGAGAGTTGGGCAGCTACCTGGCCGAGACCCGAACCGAGCGCCAGCAGGCCTGCAATATCGCGCTGGACCCAGCGGCCGAGGCCCATCTTGTTTACGACGGCAAGCCTCGCGGTCACGAAGAAGACGAGAGCGGCCTGGGCCTGAGCAACACCACGCGCCTGGGGCCGGAATCCATCACCCTGATCCCGGTGATCGTCGGCGCCACAGGGCGCTGGCATGTGCGTGAGGGGGACAAGGGCTTTGACCCCGAGCAAGCCGTAGATGCCAGCACCGCCCGGGCCCTCTACAACCGCCAGATCAAGCTCAGCCGCAAAGGCGTGGTGAAGCGCTGCCAGGCCCAGGGCGTGCCGGTAGCTTTTGCCAGCCACGCCCTTTTGCGCCATGCCTATGTGCTGCGCCTGGTGCAAGGCCAGGCCGTAGACCCGGGCCTGAACCTGAGCCTCAGCCCTGAACTGGGCCTGGTATTCAAAGAAACCGAGCACAACAAAACTCAGGAAGGAGCGACATGAATCCAAGCTACAACTTGCTTGACGAGCCCTGGCTGCCAGTCCGGCTGCCAGACGGGACAGTGCAAGCCATGGGCCTGCTGCAAGCCCTGCGCCGCAGTGCCGAAATCACCGCCCTGGCCGAGACTTCACCGCCCAGCCTGGTGGCCGAGTACCGGCTGCTGCTGGCCATCGTCCACCGGGCCTTGACGGCCTCCATGGGCACATGGAAAGACGCCCAGCGCGCCAACTGGTATCGCCAGGGCCTGCCGGTGGACGCGCTCTGCGCCTATCTGGAGACCTGGCGGGAACGCTTCTGGTTGTTCCATGACGAGCATCCCTTCATGCAAGTGGCAGTGCTTGCAACATGCAAAGAAACAGCGACGTTATTTCCTGCTCCCACCCTGTCGCTGGAACTGTTCTATGGCACCGAGATGTTTAACCAGGAGGTCTACAGCCACAAGCCATGGGATCCTTCTGCAGCAGTCAAGGCGCTTCTGGGGTACTTCACATTTGTCCCCGGGGGGTTCTTCCCTGGCAAGAAATTGAAAAAGTCCGAGAAAGCAGGCTCCCTAACCAATTCCGCCGCTGCGTTGCCAGTTGGCGAAACTCTATCCAAAACCTTGTGTCTTGCACTGCATCCTGCCCCGTTGCCAAGTCGAACCCAAGAAGATTTGCCGGCCTGGGAGCGGCCGGCACTAAACCTCTCCAATCTGCGCGGCGCCCCGGTGCTGGCTAGTGGCCCCAACGACCGCTACACACGGCAAAGCCGGGCCGTGCTGCTAACGCATGAAACAGATGGTCTTGTACGCTGGTTGCACTTTGCAGCTGGCTGGGCACTAGGTGAAGACCCGCAGCAACCGGACCCTATGGCCTACTACCGCGCGGGAACCAAAGGCTTGGCGAGGGTGAGCTTCGACGAAGGCCGGGCATTCTGGCGTGATCTGCCCGCCCTGGTGCCTGCGCCTCAAAGCGACAAGCTCAAAGGCTACCAAGCCGCCCCCACGGTGGACTGGGCGGCCAGCCTGCGCCGCATGATGGCCGACGAACACGCCCATCAGCCACTGTTGGCGGCGGGGTTGGCCAGCGACCAGGCCAAGCTGCTGCGGTGGCGACTGGAGCAGTTCACACTGCCCCCAGCCCTGCTGACCGACCCCGAGCGGGCGCGTGAACTGCATACCCAGATTGCTTTGGCCGAAGAATCGCACAAACAGTTGCGCAACCTGGCCGCCGATCTGACGGCCGCCACCTTGCCCGACCCCGGCAGCAAGGACACCCGCAACCGCGCCCGCGCATTGGTCGATGCAGGCCCCTTATCGACAACATTTTTCGCCGCCGCCGAGCGCGAGCTGTGGGCGCTGATGGCACTGATTGCCCAAGACGAAGCCGAGGCGGCCGACACGCTGTGGCACCGCAGCCTGGCCGATGCCGCACGCCAAGCCTGGGATCGCCAGCTGGCGATGCTCGGCCTGTCAGCACGCGTGCTGCAAGCCGAGGCACGCCTGGGGCCGCGCCTGCACAGCCTGCTGCGCAAGCTATTGCCTGCCGCCTTCGCTTCTACGACCGAAACAACACCCCAGGGAGCTTGATATGAGCACGGAAGAAGACAGTCCCTTTATCCACCATCTGCAGCAGCTGCAAAACCAGGACCGCGGCGCCATCGCAACGCTGCGCCACAGCCTGGCCTTTGCGCCGGGCGACTACCCCAAGGCCTATCCCTATGTGGAGCGCTTTGTCGGCCGCGACTGGCATGCCCTCGATGCCAGGCGATTGGCCCGTTATGCCATCGCAGGCTTGTTCGCCATGCACCCAGTGAGGCACAGCCACAGCCTGGCAGCCGCCCTGGGGCATTTGTTTGCCAGCAAACAGCGGCCCAGCCTGGAGCTGCGCTTTCTGGCCCTGCTGGAGGCCGACGCTGAGAGCGTGATGAACCACCTGTGTCAGGCCGTGAGTCTGCTGGCCACTGAAGGGCGGGGCTTTGACCACGCGCTGCTGCTCAAAGACCTCTGCACCGCACTGGACGAGCGCGCCGCCCCCGAGTGGCGCGACCGACTCAAGCGCCAGTGGGCGCGCGACTTCTACCGCGCGTCCTCTGCCGCAGACGACAGTCTGGCCCGTACGGCCAGCCCAAGCAATACGACCACCGACTGATCAAACCGGGAGACCCACCATGAGCTTGTTCCTCGAATTTCATCTAATCCAAAACTTCGCCCCCTCCAACCTAAACCGGGACCATAACGGTGCACCCAAGGACGCATTGTTTGGCGGACAGCGGCGCGCGCGCCAAAGCAGTCAATGCTGGAAACGGGCTGTACGAGATTACTTTCGTACAACCAATCTAGTGGGTGCTGACTTGCTCGGCTTACGGACTTGCCACCTTGACCGAGTATTGGAAGACGAGCTCCGCACTGCAGGTCTGCAAGAGCCCAATCGTTTCAACGAAATTGTCAAGCTTGCGCTGAAATCGAAAAAGGAGAAAGGCAAAGCGGAAAAAGAAGAAAACGACACAGAAGACAAGTCCGAACCCACACTGTCATACCTGCTGTTCATTTCAGCAGTTGAAGTCGAAGCAGTAAAAATACTCATTCAGGAACACGCGAAAACCCTGGTGGATCTGGCCTCCAAGAAGAAGCTAAAGGTATCGGATGTACCGGATAGCCTACGCAATGATCTGAAAGCTTGTCTTGCAAGAAGCAAGGCCGTCGATGTGGCCCTGTTCGGCCGCATGCTGGCCGATCACCCCTCCGCGAATCAAGTCGCAGCCTGCCAGGTCGCCCATGCCATCAGCACGCACCGCGTGGAACGAGAGTTTGACTACTTCACCGCCGTGGACGACAAGAGGAATGTGGGCGAAACCGGCGCCGACATGATAGGTCAGGTGGAATTCAACTCCGCTACTTTTTACCGTTATGCCGTGCTCGATCTGCGCAAGCTGCTCGGCAACCTTCAAGGCGACCGGGAATTGACGCTGGCGGCAGTGCAGGCCTTCACGCTGGCCCTGGCCCGGGCGGTGCCCAGCGGCAAGCAGAACAGCTTTGCCGCCCACAACCTGCCGGAGTTCGTCGGCGTCTGCCTGCGCCATGCCGCACCCATGAATCTGGCCAATGCCTTTGAACAGCCTGTGACAGCGCGCCGCGATGAAGCGCTCAGCGCTCAGTCGGTGCGCGAGCTGGCGGCCTACGAAAGCAAGCTGGCCGCCGTCTACGCGGCCGCGCAGGATCAGTGGCTGACGCTGGATCTGTCGAGCCAATGGCCAGCGGGCAAAGGTGCCGCTCAGCCCAGCCTGCAGGCACTGGCCGAGTCCGCCCAGGCCCTGGCTGCGCAGGTCTTGCCAGCGGAGGCTTGAGCATGGCCACGCTATTGCTGCGCCTGCAAGGGCCCTTGCAATCCTGGGGCACGAGCAGCCGCTTCGACGAGCGAGACACCCAGCTGGAGCCCTCCAAGTCCGGCGTGATCGGGCTGCTGTGCGCGGCGCTGGGGCGCGACCGCAGCGAGCCGGTCGCCGATCTGGCCGCGCTGCGCATGGGCGTGCGAGTGGACCGCGAGGGAGTGCCGATGCGGGACTACCAAACCGCCACCGGTGTGCTGGCCGCTACCGGCAAGGCCGATCTGGAGCGCACCGTGGTGAGCCCGCGCTACTACCTGGCCGACGCCTGCTTCCTGGTGGGGCTGGAAGGCAGCGATGAGCCGCTGCTGCGCCAGCTTCAGCAGGCGCTGCGCCAACCTGTCTGGCCCTTGGCCCTGGGGCGCAAGAGCTTTGCGCCCTCCGGTCAGGTGCATTTGCCCGACGGCCTGGTGGCCCAGCCATTGCAAGCGGCATTGCAGGGCTACGACTCCGCGCACCACCCACGGCCCGACACGCGCATGCGCCTGGTTCTGGAACATCCCAAGCATGGCGCAATCCGCCTGGATCAGCCTGTGGCGCCCTATGCGCAGCGGCGTTTCGGGCCGCGCTTCGTCAGCACCGAGTTCTTCACAGGAGGCCAGCATGTTTCTGACCCAGCTGCGGCTTGACCCGCGCAGCGCCCAAGCAAGGCGCGACCTGGCCGATCCCTACGATATGCATCGCACCCTGGTACGCGCCTTTGTGCAGGACGAGCGCGCGGCCCCGCCGCGCTTTCTGTGGCGGCTGGAGCCTGGTCGTGCATGGGATCAGCCTGTGCTGCTGCTGCAATCGGCTGCGGCCGGAGATTGGGCCTACCTCGACGCCCTGCCAGGCTATCTGCTCAATGGCGAGGCACCGTCCACCAAGACCTTCGAGCCAGACGCCTTGCTGCAGGCCGGTGCACGCTACCGTTTCCGCCTTGCTGCCAACCCCACGGTGACGCGCCTGGGGAAACGCCATGGCCTGGTCGGCGAAGAGGATCAGTTAGCCTGGCTGCAACGGCAAGCGCAACGCCTGGGCTTTGCCGTCGATGCAGCCCTGGTCAGCGGCAGCGACACCTTGCGCGGGCACAAGGCCGGGCAGCGCGTCAGCCTTTTACGGGTGCTGTACGAGGGTGTGTTGACGGTCAACGATGCCCCTGTGCTGGCCCAGGCTATGGCCGCCGGCATCGGACCCGGCAAGGCCTTTGGCTGTGGCCTGCTGAGTCTGGCACGCTGCCCATGACCCTGTTGCCGCCCCTCAAACCCCTGCCCATCAAGGAGCGCATCTCGGTCGTGTTCGTCGAGCGCGGTGAGATCGACGTGATCGACGGGTCGTTTGTGGTGTTGGACGTGACCGGGGTACGCACGCAGATCCCGGTGGGTGGCATCGCTTGCATCATGCTGGAGCCGGGCACGCGGCTCTCACACCGTGCTGCGGCCCTGGCCGCGCGGGTCGGCACCTTGCTGGTCTGGGTGGGGGAGGCAGGCGTCAGGCTGTACGCATCGGGCCAGCCCGGCGGCGCCCGCTCGGACCGCCTGCTCTACCAGGCCAAGCTCGCCCTGGACGAGGGCCTGCGCCTCAAGGTCGTTCGCAAGATGTACGCCCTGCGCTTTGGCGAAGACCCGCCCGAGCGCCGCAGCGTCGAGCAGTTGCGTGGCATCGAAGGTGCCCGTGTGCGTCGCACCTACCAGTTACTCGCCAAGCAGTTCGGGGTTGATTGGAGGGGCCGCGACTACGACGCGCAAGACTGGGACGGCGCCGACCTGGCCAACCGCTGCCTTTCAGCCGCCACCTCCTGCCTGTACGGGGTGACCGAGGCAGCCGTGCTCGCCGCCGGCTACGCGCCGGCCGTGGGCTTCATCCACACGGGCAAGCCGCTCTCCTTTGTGTACGACATTGCCGATGTCTACAAATTCGAGACCGTCGTGCCCGTCGCCTTCAAGATTGCAGCCAGCAAGCCCGAGGGCAACTGCGAGCGCCAGGTGCGACTGGCCTGCCGCGATATGTTCCGGCAAACCAAGCTGCTGGACCGCATCATCCCGGACATCGAAGAAATCCTGGCCGCCGGCGAGGTCGCTCGACCGGAAGCGCCCGCTGATGCGGTGGCCCCGGCCCTACCCAACCCAAAGGGGCTTGGCGATGCTGGTCATCGTTGTTGAAAATGCCCCGCCGCGCTTGCGCGGCCGACTGGGTGTATGGCTTTTGGAAGTTAGGGCCGGCGTCTACGTTGGCAACTACTCTCGAAAAGTGCGGGAGCAGATTTGGTCGCAGGTGACCGATGGCCTGGAAGACGGCAATGCCGTGCTCATCTGGAAAAGCACGGCAGAGGCGGGTTTCGAGTTCCTCACCCTGGGTCAAAATCGGCGCATGCCTTGTGATTTCGACGGTGTGCAGCTGGTCAACTTCCTCCCCGAACCGCCACCCGACGCTCCTTAAAAATTCGCTTGAAATCGCTGCGATCCTTTGGTGGATTCAGAGCAGAGGAAATTCCTGTTTTAATTCAACGGGTTGGAAATGGTGTGTTCCCCACGGGCGTGGGGATGAACCGCACCATGCGGATTTCTTTAGGGGCCTGCTCAAGTGTTCCCCACGGGCGTGGGGATGAACCGAGCCGCTTCATCCCCGGCTGGTACTTCACCGAGTGTTCCCCACGGGCGTGGGGATGAACCGCCTTGGCCGACGCCGGTGAGCTGAGCGACGAGGTGTTCCCCACGGGCGTGGGGATGAACCGTAACTAAGCCAACTTTTTAATGTGCTGAAGTCGTGTTCCCCACGGGCGTGGGGATGAACCGACGCGTCAGCGCAGTGCTTGCACTCAATGCTGGTGTTCCCCACGGGCGTGGGGATGAACCGCGGGTGATGTGCATCCGCTGGTGGCGTCGGCAGTGTTCCCCACGGGCGTGGGGATGAACCGGCGGCATGCCGAACGAACTTTATGCATGACCCGTGTTCCCCACGGGCGTGGGGATGAACCGTCTGTCTGAGCTGATGCAGTCAGACGATGATGGTGTTCCCCACGGGCGTGGGGATGAACCGTGCTGGATCTGCCGCGCAATCTGTGATGCCCCGTGTTCCCCACGGGCGTGGGGATGAACCGCTGGGCACCGTGTTGAGCGCGATCGAAGACAAGTGTTCCCCACGGGCGTGGGGATGAACCGATGACGGATCTGCAAGAGCGCTGGGAGCGCCGGTGTTCCCCACGGGCGTGGGGATGAACCGACGACGATGGAGCAGCGAGCTCAGCATCTCCTGTGTTCCCCACGGGCGTGGGGATGAACCGCCCAGCAGGGCCAGCAGCAACGCGATCATGGCGTGTTCCCCACGGGCGTGGGGATGAACCGAGGATGTGTTCGTCGAAGTGATGAACACCGCAGTGTTCCCCACGGGCGTGGGGATGAACCGCCATGCTGATCGCTTTCATCAGCGCCCATGCCGTGTTCCCCACGGGCGTGGGGATGAACCGCCTTGGCCCCAGCCAGGGAGCCCGCGCCATAGGTGTTCCCCACGGGCGTGGGGATGAACCGACCCGCAGGCCATAGGCGCCGTGGTGGCCGGTGTGTTCCCCACGGGCGTGGGGATGAACCGCATGATTTCCCAGCATTCCCGATCTTCTGGGGGTGTTCCCCACGGGCGTGGGGATGAACCGATCGCCGCGCAGCTGGCGGCCGGCACGTTTGCGTGTTCCCCACGGGCGTGGGGATGAACCGCACCGTGCGGTCGACGACCAGGCGGCCATCGCGTGTTCCCCACGGGCGTGGGGATGAACCGTTAGCGCGACGGCTTGGCTACTCTCGGCGCCTGGTGTTCCCCACGGGCGTGGGGATGAACCGATGGACAAAACCCGCGCCCTCTATCGAGCCGTGCGTGTTCCCCACGGGCGTGGGGATGAACCGTCCAGCACATAGAACTTCGACTGCGGCACCTTCGTGTTCCCCACGGGCGTGGGGATGAACCGACGTTATCGAGCCGACCCCAATGCGACGAATTGTGTTCCCCACGGGCGTGGGGATGAACCGTCGCCGGTCGAGTCCGTGACGCTCTTGCAGGTGTGTTCCCCATGGGCGTGGGGATGAACCGCTGAGGTGAACGTCTTGAACCGCGTTCGAGTTGTGTTCCCCACGGGCGTGGGGATGAACCGCGGACGGCCACGGCGGCGCCTTCGGCGCTCTTGTGTTCCCCACGGGCTTGGGGATGAACCGCCCAGGCGCTGGCGCTCCAGCTTGAGCCTTGTGTGTTCCCCACGGGCGTGGGGATGAACCGGCGCAGATCAGCGCCGTGGCCCGCCATGGCATGTGTTCCCCACGGGCGTGGGGATGAACCGAGCACGTCCGGGTGCTGGCGGTCAAACCACATGTGTTCCCCACGGGCGTGGGGATGAACCGGTCACCGGCTCGGAATTCATGTTCTATGGGCTGTGTTCCCCACGGGCGTGGGGATGAACCGGCTTTGAGACATGCCAAACGGCCACCAGCCGCGTGTTCCCCACGGGCGTGGGGATGAACCGCCCAGGGCCCTTGAGTACCTGCGCCGCGCCATGTGTTCCCCACGGGCGTGGGGATGAACCGGCCCCCGAGGTGGCCAAGTGATGCTGGAGCAGGTGTTCCCCACGGGCGTGGGGATGAACCGCCCTGTTCGTGACGGTCACATGCCCGAGCCGAGTGTTCCCCACGGGCGTGGGGATGAACCGCTGGGCGGCAAGAAAGGCAACGTCACCTTGGTGTGTTCCCCACGGGCGTGGGGATGAACCGACGATGACGACAACGATGATGACGGAGGAGCGGTGTTCCCCACGGGCGTGGGGATGAACCGTGCCAGCCGCCCGCATCTGCCGGCGCCAACAAGTGTTCCCCACGGGCGTGGGGATGAACCGGTCGCGCAGATCGCTGCCACCACAACCCCTGCCGTGTTCCCCACGGGCGTGGGGATGAACCGACGGGCCAGTTTTCGGGCCAGACTTCTGCGGAGTGTTCCCCACGGGCGTGGGGATGAACCGGCCACCGGCCCGACCGACAAGATGCTTGGCACGTGTTCCCCACGGGCGTGGGGGATGAACCGCCCCCCGCTTGGTATCGAGCAAGGGGCTACATGCGCTCGCCCAATACACCGCTACCTCAAGCTAGTGCCAAGCCATTTCTCAGAGCTCGCGACTGATGGTCGTGCAGTTCCACGGTCACCCAGACTCTGGGGTCGACACCACCCCCACCCAAAGTCTCGACGTAGTGGCAAGCAGCGAACTCGGCGGCGGCTTGTTCATAACGGGCAACCCAAGCAGCACGAAGATGCCTGCGCTCGGGGCTGACGGGCCAGACGCCGGGGCGGGGCCGCATATGGGCGGCGATGCCGGCTCGCCAGGGCTTGGCCGTCAGGCGGGCCCGGAAGCAGCGTTGCCTGCGGCACATGCGGGCATACAGCGGGTCGGTGCCCACGGCGGTGAAGAAGTCTTGCGCCTCGGCGGAGTCGGCCTCAAAGGTCTGGTGCGTCGCCAAGAGGCGCAGGCCGGCCGGCGTGCGGTAGAGGCGCAAGCTCCAGCTCGGCCGGCCGGCCAGAAAGCGCTGGATGCGCGCTCGGGCCATGCCTTCGGGGCCGCCACGCAGCCGCGTCCAGCCGTCCTGCAACCAGTTGCGCAAGGGGGCGGCCAGCAGCATGGCCGGCAATAGCAGCAAGACAAACAGACCGGCGCGACGGAAGATCACGGCGGCCAGGGCGGACAGCAAAGTCAGCACCAGGAAGCTGGCAATGCCCCAGCGCAGGCTGCGTTGCGGCGCGAAGTCGATGTCGGCAAACAAGGTGTGGGGGCTGTTCAGGCAGTGCGCGCCGTAGGCATTGCGGGTGATGACGTCCTCGCCATGCCTGGCCAACACCTCCTCGCGTATGGGCACGCCCTCCGCGCCGTTGTAGGCGACCTTGGGCTCCAGGCGCTCCAGCTTCTCGCCGGCCAGGATGCGCCTGAGCGCCTCATGGGCGCGCTGCTCGGCCATCTGCGCGGCATCGGCCTCGCTGGTCTCGGACCAACCCAGGCGCCGAACGGTGATCTGCCGGCCCTCGGCGCGATGCAATTTGCGGGCCTCGGCCCAGAAGTCGGGAACCCTCATGACTGATCCAGCCCTCTCCATTCATATGCTTGGGGCTCAACCATAACGCCAAATTTACACGTCCAATCAATCGACACAGCGCGGCCGGCTGCGCGCAGCGCTCAGTGCCAGCTCATCACCATCCACTCGCGCACCATGGCGTTGACGCTTTTGCGCACGGCCGCCTCGCTGGCAATGCGGGTGCGTGCGTTCGGATCCAGCATGGCTTCGCTGAAATTGGCCGTGTGCAGGGTGCGCAGGCGGCGTTGGTAGGCGACCCGGTCTTCGCTCTCGGTGTCGAGCAGGCTGTACTCCAGGGTGACGGCGACCTTGATGTCCAGGCCCACCATGGGTTGCTCAATTTCCACTAACTTGACGTTCAGCCGGTAACGCCCCGTGCCGGCGGTGCCGGGGGCGCTGGGCACCAGGCCCAGGCCGCGCAGGGATTCGTCGACCGCTTCCCGCAGCGCCGGGTTGCTGATCTTGCTGCCCCAGAACATGCCGGTGGGCTGGCCGCCACTGACCGAGGCCAGCAAGACCTGTGCCTTCAAGCCCTGTGGCACCCAGCTGCGCAGCTGCAGGGTTTCGGCGGCATCGAGACGCATGCCGGGGGCGTCGGCGGGCGTGCCGCAGCCGCCCAGCGTCAGCAGGCTGAGCAAGGCCAGCAGCGGCAAGGCGCTCCGGCATGCGGCGGTCTTCATCGCGGCGTTCTCCCCTTCAAAAGTGCTCTAGCTCGTCACATGCGGCGATGCCGCAGCGCCGGCAATTGCTGGCGCACGGCCCGGAGGCGCTCCAGGTCCAGGGTGGCGAGGGCCAGGCCCTCGCCCTCGGGCAGGCAGGCCAAAACCTCGCCCCAGGGGTCGATGACCATGCTGTGGCCCCAGGTCCTGCGGCCATTCTGATGCGTGCCGCCCTGGGCCGGTGCGATGACAAAGGCCTGGTTTTCGACCGCTCGTGCGCGCAAGAGCAGTTCCCAATGCGCTTGACCCGTGGTGTAGGTAAAGGCGGCGGGCACGGCGAAGAGATCGCAGGGTTCCGGCTGGTCGGGGCTGGTGAAGCTCATGGCCCGGTAGAGCTCGGGGAAGCGCATGTCGTAGCAAACGCTCAAGCCGATCTTGAGGCCCTGGGCCTTGAAAGTCACGGGCTGCTCGCCCGCCTCCAGCACGCGGCCTTCGTCATAGCTCTCACGGCCGTTGTCGAAGCGGAAGAGATGGATCTTGTCGTAGCGCGCCAGGCGCTGGCCGTCCGGCCCGTAGACGCAGCAGGCATTGCGTACCCGCTCAGGCATGGCGGCCCGCAAAGGCAGGGTGCCGCCGATCACGGTGATGCCAAGCCGGGCCGCGGTTTCGCCGAGCATGGCTTGCAGAGGGGCCTCGGCGGCCGGGCCGCCTGCGCTCAGATCGGGCTCGGCGATGGCCAGCTTGTCGCTGTCCTTCATGCCCATCAGGCAGAAGTACTCGGGCAAGGCGGCGAGTTGCACGCCCTGGGCGGCGGCCTCGTGCAGCCAGTGGCGGGCACGGGCGATGTTCTCGGCCACATCGGGCGTGGAGACCATCTGGATGGCGGCGACTTTCATGCGCAGTAACTCCTATTTCTTGCTGACCTCAGCGGCCGAGGCGGCGGCCGGCGGCACAGGTTTTTCGGCCTTCTCGATCTTCTCGACCTTGGGCTCGACCCAGCTGCCGCTGATGTGGAACTCGCGCGTGCCGGCCGCTTCGACCGGGCGGCTCAAGAGCAATTGGGCCAGAAAAGCGCCCAGGCCTATCGCCGGGTTGATGGCGGCATAGGCCAGCGAGGCGCCGCCCATGCTGAACTCGGGCACGACGAGCACGCGCAGATTCTGCGTCTCGGCCGCCAGATCGGCCTCGCCCTCCAGGGCCACGGTGGCCTGCAGGCCGCGCATGCGCAGATTGTTGCTGCTGGCCAGGCCGCGGGCGATCTTTACATCGCCGGTCACCCCGTCGAAGGTGAAGCCCTCGGAGAAGACATCGCGGAAGTCCAGCAAAAAACGCCGCGGCAGGGATTGCAGGCTCAGCACGCCCAGCAGCCGCCCCACACCCGGCTCGGCATTGAGGAATTGGCCGGACTCCAGCGTCAGCTTGAGCGCACCGTTCATGCTGGCGTAGTCGGGCGAGAGCGGCGAGCCCTGCCAGCCCAGCTGCCCCACCAGCTGGCCCTTGCCGCCGCGCAGCACCCGGCCCTGGCCCAGGCGCTCCAGCGTGACGCCGGCGTCCACAATGTCCAGGCGCCAGTCCAGCTCGGTGCGGCGCAGGGGCTGGCCGGGCTCGTTCAGCCAATGGCCGGTGGCGTTGAGCACGGCGTCGGGCGCCTTCAGCTGCAGCGTGGTCAGGCGCCAGTCGCGCTGCGGGCCGCTGGCCTGGGCCTGCACCTCCAGCCGGCCCAGCTGCTTGCCGCGCAGCTCGAACTGCTCCACCACGATGTCCAGCGCCGGCACGCTGCCGGGCTGCTTGTCCAGCGCGCCGCGGTCCAGCAGCTGGGTGACCGACTCGGCCTCCTGCTTGGGCAGGGACAGGCGGGCCAGGCGGGCGTAGACCCGGCCCGCATCCTTGGCGCCTTGTGCGCCCTGCGGCGGGCGTAACTCCACAAAGCCACTGAGCTGCTCGGCGTCCAGCGTGGCGCGCCAGCTCTCGGGCTCGCCGGCCGGCGCGCGGCTGATGCCGGCCACCACCTTGTTGAGCGTGCGCCCGCTCAAGAGCAGCTGCTGGGCGCGCAGCGCGATCTGAGTGGGCTGGTAGGCCAGGCCGGCATCGGCGGAGGCTGCGGCCGGCGCCGCGCTGCCGGGCAAGACGCCACGGGCCTCCAGGCGGGCGCCCAGCTCGCGCCAGGCGTCCAGATTGAGCTTGTCCACCGCGGCCGTCATCTGCACGCCGCTGGCGGGCAGGCCGGCCAGGTTCAGCGGCGGCTGTGGCCGGTCTTGCAAAGCGATGGCGCCGCGCAGCACGCGCGGGGTCTCGCCGCTGACGTCGCGCTGGTACAGGGCTTGCAGCGTCGGGCCCAGCTCCAGGCGCAGCTCATCGCGATGGCCCTGGGTGCTGGTTTGGTAGAGCAGGGGCAGGCTGCTCTCGGCCTCCTTGCGCAGGGGCGCGGGCAAGTCCAGGGCCAGGCCTTGCAGCGTGCTGTTGATCTTGATGTCGGCATGGCCTTGCTGCACGCCCAGCTGCAGGCGGTAACTGGCCTGGCCGCTGGCCAGCTGGGCCAGGCGCTGCAGGGCCGGCAGCTCGCTGCGGCGCAGGCCCTCGGCCGTGGCCAGGCCTTGCAGCGTGAAGCTCATGGCGCCACCGGCCAGGGTGCCGCCCTCCACCGTCAAATCGCCGCCCAGGGCGCGGGCCTGGCCGCCCAGCACATGCACGCCTTTCTGATCGAACTCGACCCGGCCGCGCGCATTGGCCAGCAGAGGGATCTCGGGCCGCAGCCGCAAATCATTGCCCGCCAGCCCGACCTGGCCCTTGAGCTCCACCTTGTCCAGCGCCAGCAAGGGCAGCTTGAGCGCCAGCTTCAACGTGGCCGGGCCCGTGGCCTGGGCCGGGGCCAGCACCGCGCCGGTCCAGCCCTCGATGGGAGTGAGGTGCAGATAACGCAGCAGCTCGGCGGCCGGGCCGCGGCCCTGGCCTTCCAGCTCCAGCACGCGGGCATGGGCCAGATCCTTGATGCCGCCGCTGACCCCGCTGACCTCGTAACCCAGCACCTGGGCGCGGCCATTGCGGAAGGCCATGCCGCCGCGGTCAAAGATCAGCTCGGCCTGCGCGCGCTGCAGCGCCGGCCAGCCCGGGGCCTGGCCGAGAGACTGGCCAGGTTCGGGCGGCACATAGGCGAAGTCCACGTCCTGGGCCTGGGCGGTGATGCGGAACACGCCGGAGCGGCCCGCGTCAAACGGAAAATCCTCCAGCGCCCCGCGCAGGCGCAGCTGTACATTGCGCGCCTCGCCGCCACGTATGGCGCCCAGCAGATAGCCGCGCGTGGCCTCGCCCGCCGCCAGCGGCAGATAGGCCCGCACCCGCGCGGCGGCGATGCGCTCCACCGAGCCCGTCAGCTCCAGATGGCCGGGCAGCCGCCTGGCTTCGCCCTGGCTCCCTTTGCCGGAACCGGTCTGCCAGACGCCCCTGAACTCGCCTTGCGCGTCGGGTGTGGCCAGCCTGAACTTGTTGAAACGGACCTCGATCTGGGGCGGCTGCGGCGCGGGCCGGGGCTCGATGCGCCAGTCCAGCGCCGTGCTGAGCTGGCGTATGGGCATTTGCGCCTCTTCAAACAGGCCGGGCAGATCGAGCCTGCCGTCCTCGATCCGCAGCTGGGCCTTGCCGCCGCGCTCGGTCGCGTCCAGCTCCAGGCTGGCGCCGCGCACACCGGGGCGGCCCAGGGGGTGGGCACCGCCCTGCGGGTCCGGCTCGCCGGCCTTGAGGTTCAGGCCCTCGATGCGGCCCTTGAGCGCATAGCTCTTGGGCGCATCGACGGCGCCCGTCCAGCGCACATTCAGGCCGCTGAGCACGCCGCGCGGCGCCACATCGGCCAGCCAGGCGCGCGCCTGCGGGCCCATGGGCAGGCGCTGGGCCAGCTGGGCCATCAGGGCGAAGTCCAGACGCTGGGCCCGCAGCTCGCCACCGTTCAACTCGTACTGCGCCGGGTCCAGGCTGCTGATCCCGTCGGGCGGGCCGGCCTGCCCCGCCGGCTGCGCGCGCGGCGGTTTGACGGGCGCCAGATCCAGGGCGATGGACCAGTCGGAGCGCGGCCAGGCCACCCCATCGTCGGCCACAAAGCCCAGCTGGCTGGCGCTGAGGCTGAGGCGGTTCTTCTGCCGCTGCAGCTGCAGGCGGCCTTCGATCTGGGTCAGCTCCAGCATGCCGGCCGCCGCGCTCAGGCGCAGCTTGACCTTGCGCAGGCCCACATCGGCCGTCACCGAGCGCGGCAGGCCTTTGTCGATGTCCACCCAGGCGCGCAGGCCACCGTCGCCCTCGCTCAGCTCGAAGGGCAGGTTGACGTGGCGGCGCAGCTGGCGCAGATCGGCCTGGGGCAGGTCGGCGTAGAGCTGGCCGCTCCAGAACTTGAACTCGCCCGGCCGCTTCAACAAGGCCTGGCCGAAGCGGCCTTGCAGGCTGAAGCGCTGACCCCAGTCGGGCGGCGGCGTGGCGTCCAGGCGCACATCGTGCTTGCCCAGGCGGTTGCGCAGCACCAGATTCAGCGCGGACAGCTCCAGCGGCGGCGCCGCACGGCTCTCGTCCACCCAGCGCACACGGCCGTTCAGGATCACGAACTCGCGCTGCACCAGCAGCCAGTCGGCCCAGACATCGGCCAGGTCGGCGATCTCCGAATCCTGCGGCCGCTGCACCGCGTCCACATTGAGGCCGGCCACAAAGAGATGGCCCTGGGCGTCGCGCCTGACCTCCATCTGCGGCGCCTCGATCAGCAATTGCTCAAAGCGCAGCTGCAAGGCCAGCAGGGAGCGGGCCGACAGCGCCGCCGCCACCTTGGGCAAGCGCAAGGCCTCGCGGCCGCGCGGGTCCAGCAAGACCACCTCGCGCATCTCCACCGCCGGAATCCAGCCGCCGGACGTGACGGTAATGCTGCCGATGCGCAAATCAACCCCGAGCTGGGCCGAGGCTCTTCGCTCCAGCGCCGGACGCCATTCATCGATGTGCGGCAGAATCGCCCAGTGCAAAACCAGCCATGCCAGCAGCAGCAAGCCCCACAAAGCCAGCACCAAGGCCAGCAGCCAGCGCGCACAACGCAAGGCGATGCGGGCGGGACGGGTAGCCCGCCGCGCCGCGCTAAGCCTCAGATTTGCAAGAATTGCCATTGAAGGGGAGCGCCCACCGTGGAGCCGATTGCCATTGTTGTAGTCAGAGTGATGTCCGCTTTGGGAGGTCGGCGCTCGCGTCAAAAATTTGAAGGGCTGGCGCAGCGCGTCTTGCAAGGACGCTGCGAGCCGCAGCGAATCTAGCACAGGCGCCGCCTTGTTTTCGACGCCCCAGCCCCGTCCCGCTTCGCCAGCGCCGCCACCGAAACAGGGTGTGACAAAGTAGCAGACCAAAAAGGCGAAACTCCCGCCATGACAGCCTCCAGCGACACCGTTTCTCACCCCCCGATCCCGGCCAGCCCCCCGCCCGCGCTGGCGGAGCACAGCCGCTTTGTGCAGCGCGTACGGCGCCGCTACGCCGCCGAATTAGGCCTGCTGCCGCCCGGCCAGCCCGACCGCGAGGCCATAGCGTCGCTGATTGCCCGCCTGCAGACCCAGGGCAAACCCTTGGCCGCCGCCCTGCGGGTGGCCCGCCACCTGGTGCTGGAACGCCTGGCCGTGCTGGATGTGGAGGCGCAAGCCCCGATGGAGGCCATCACCGAGGTGATGACGCTGCTGGCCGAGGTGACGCTCTGCCTGGCCCTGGAGGCGGCCCGCGCCGAGCAGGACGCCATCAACGGCGCGCCCCGCAACGAGCAGGGTGAGGTGATCGAGTTCTGGGTGCTGGGCATGGGCAAGCTGGGCGCGCGCGAACTCAATGTCTCATCGGACATCGACCTGATCTATGTCTACGAGGACGAGGGCCAGACCGATGGCCCGCAGGTTTGCAGCGCACACGAATACTTCGCCCGCGTCGCCAAACGCCTCTACGCCCTGATCGGCGAGGTGACGGACGACGGCCAGGTCTTCCGCGTGGATTTGGCATTACGGCCCAATGGCAACTCCGGCCCGGCCGCCGTCAGCATGGCCATGCTGGAAGAGTATTTTCTGGTGCAGGGCCGCGAGTGGGAGCGCTTTGCCTGGCTCAAGAGCCGGGTGGTGGCGCCGCGCGCCAGCGTACAGAGTGGCCGCGCCCTGGTGCTGCGCTCGCTGGTGACGCCTTTTGTCTACCGCCGCTATCTGGACTACGGCGTGTTCGAGGGCCTGCGCCAGCTGCACCGCAAGATCCGCGAGGAGGCGCAGCGCCGTGCCGCCGGCCGGCCCGAGCGGGCCAATGACGTCAAGCTCTCGCGCGGCGGCATCCGCGAGATCGAGTTCACCGTGCAGCTGCTGCAGGTGGTGCGCGGCGGCCAGTTCCCCGAGATCCGCACCCGCTCCACCCTCAAGGCCCTGGAGCGCCTGGCGGCCGGCGGCCTGATGAAGGCGGAGACCGCCGCCAAGCTGGCCAAGGCCTATGTCTTTCTGCGCCGGGTGGAGCACCGCATCCAGTTCCTGGACGACCAGCAAACCCATTGCCTGCCCGGCGGGGACGAGGACCTGATCTGGATCGCCCGCAGCCTGGGCCTGAACTGCAAGCCCGACGGCACGCCGGGCAGCTGCGCCCTGCTGGACCAGCTCTGCGAGGTGCGCGAGATCGTCGCCACCGAGTTCGACGCCCTGCTGCACGACGGCAACGCCCCGGCCGGCAACAAGGGCTGCCGCGGCTGCAACAGCCCAGCCCTGGCGGTGGACAGCGAGGAATTCCTGGCCAAGCTGCAGCCCGAGCTGGCCACGGCCGTGCGCCGCTGGGCCGCGCAAGACCGGGTGCAAAACCTGCGCGAAGAGTCGCGCCTGCGCCTGGCCAAACTGGTGGGCCGCGCCGCCCTGGCGGTGCGCGACGGCGGCTGCACCCTGGACGCCGCCCTGCGCTTCATCGACTGGATGGAGCCTCTGCTGCGGCGCGAGAGCTATCTGGCCCTGATGGTGGAGCGGCCCTCGGTGCAAAGCCGCTTGCTCAGACTGTTAGGCCTGGCGCGCTGGCCCATGCGCTATCTGATGCTGCACCCCGGCGTGATCGACGAGCTGGCCGACAACCGGCTGCTGAACGAACGCTTCGACGGACGGGCCTTTGTGCAAGACATGCAGGAGCGCTTCCAGGCCTGGGAGCGCTCCGGCGAGGCGCATGAGGAAGCCCTGCTGGACAGCCTGCGCCGCGCGCATCAGGCGGAAGTCTTCCGCACCCTGGTGCGCGATGTGGAGCAACGCATCAGCGTCGAGCAGGTGGCCGATGAACTCTCGGCCCTGGCCGACGCCATCCTGCAATGCACCATCCACTGGGCCTGGGCCCGCCTCAAGCAGGCGCATCAGCCCAGCCCGCGCTTTGCCGTCATCGCCTACGGCAAGCTGGGCGGCAAGGAGCTGGGCTATGGCGGCGACCTGGACGTGGTCTTCCTCTTCGATGACGAGGACGAGCGCGCGCACGAGGTCTACGGCGCCTTTGTGCGCAAGCTCATCACCTGGCTGACGGTGCGCACCTCGGCCGGCGAGTTGTTCGACATCGACACCGCCCTGCGGCCGAACGGCAATTCGGGCCTGCTGGTGACCTCGCTGGCCTCGTTTGAGAAATACCAGACCGGCCGCGGCAGCAATACCGCCTGGACCTGGGAGCACCAGGCCATCACCCGCGCCCGCTGGTGCGCCGGCGACCCGGCGCTGGCGGCCGGCTTCGAGGCCGTGCGCAGCGCCGTGCTGACGGCGCCGCGCGATGTGCAGGCCTTGCGCAGCGAGGTGCAGGCCATGCGCGACAAGGTGCGCCAGGCGCATCCGGTACGGGCCGGCAAATTCGACCTCAAGCACAGCCCCGGCGGCATGATGGACGCCGAGTTCGCCCTGCAATACCTGCTGCTGGCCCATGCCGGCGCGCACCCGGAGCTGATCCCCAATCTGGGCGTCATCGCCCTGCTGCAGCGGGCTGAAGGTGCCGGGCTGCTGCCCGAGGGCGTAGGCCGCCAGGCGGCCGATGCCTACCGCGAACTGCGCCGCGCCCAGCACCGGGCGCGACTGGACGAGCAGCCCACGGCGGTGGACCTGGAGGCCGTGGCCAGCCTGGGCCTGGAGCCACAGCGCGCCGCCGTGCTGGCCCTGTGGCGAGCCGTGTTTTCTTGAAGTTAGCGCCGGCCAGCCGCGGTGGCATCGCCTGGCTGGGCCTGAGCCTGCTGCTGAGCCTGGGTGCCCTGCTGGCCTGGCTGAGCCCGGGCAGCAACGCCTGGCTGGACTGGCAGCCTCAGCTCGCCTGGCAGCAGCCCTGGCGCGCCTGCAGCGCCGTCTTCGTGCACTGGAGCCTGCAGCACCTGCTCGCCAATCTGGGTGCCTGCGCCGTGGTCGGCTGGTTTGGCTGGGCCGCCCGCGTGCCGCCGCGCGCCGTGCTGGCCTTCGCCCTGGCCTGGCCGCTGAGCCAGTGGGGTTTGCTGCTCAAGCCCGATCTGCTGCACTTTGGCGGCCTGTCCGGCACTCTGCACGCGGGCGTGGCGGTGGTGCTGGTGGAACTGGTCTGCGGCCCTGAGACCACGCCGCGCCAGCGCCGCATCGGCCTGGCCGTGAGCCTGGGGCTGATCATCAAGCTGTGGAGCGAAGAGCCTTTCGGCCCGGCCATGCGGGTGCTCAGCGGCTGGGACATCGCCGTGGCGCCACTCTCCCACTTCACTGGCGCGCTGGCCGGCACGTTCACGGCCGGCTTGCTGCTGCTTGGCGCTATGGCCCGCCGCCCGAGATAAACCGGGCGAGGCCGGCGCCTGTCACCCTGGTGGCAAGCGCCAGCGCAGGCTCGGCATAGGAGTCTGTCGGGCTTGGGTCGCCGATAGCGGGAATCGACCCCAGCGAGGCCAGTTTTTGCCGGATTTGCAGCCCCATAGCTCGGCTATGGGGCAAAAAGCTGGTGAAAAATGGACCGCTGCGGTCGATTTTCCGCCGGCGATTCCCAAGTCCGACAGACGCCTAAACTGCCTGCCACATCAACCGGAGACCCCCACCATGATCACGCTCTGCGGCTTTTCACTCTCCAACTACTACAACAAGGTCAAGCTCGTCCTGCTGGAAAAAGGCATCCCCTTCGAGGAGGAATTGGTGATGACCCACTCGCCCGACGAGGCCGTGCTGAGCTGCACGCCGCTGGGCAAGGTGCCCTTCATCCGCACGCCGCAAGGCCCGTTGTGCGAGAGCCAGGTGATCCTGGACTATCTGGAAGCCCGCTACCCCCAGCCCGCCCTGCTGCCCGCCGACCCCTACCTCGCGGCCAAGCAGCGCGAGCTGATCACCTTCATCGAACTGCATCTGGAGCTGGTGGCGCGTGAGCTCTACCCGCAGGCCTTTTTCGGCGGCACGGTCAGCGAAGGCACGCAGCAGCGCGCCCGCAAGCTGCTGCTCAAAAACATCGCCGCCTTCAAGCGCCTGGCCCAGTTCTCGCCCTATGTGGGCGGCACGAGCTTTGGCATGGCCGACTGCGCCGCCTGGGTCAGCCTGCCCCTGGTGGCCCAGGCCAGCAAGCTGGTGCTGGGCGAAGACCTGCTGGCCGCCGCCGGGGTGGACTGGAAGGCCTACATCAAACTCGTCGGCGAACGCCCCACGGCGCAGAAGGTGGCGGCCGAGCGCAAGGCCGATCAGGAGCGGATTGCGGCGCTGAAGGCGCAGGGGCGCTAAGCCATCAGGGCGCCGGCGCGCGCTGCGGCGGGGCCGTGTCGGCAAGCGGGAAGCCGAGCTTGCGAAGTTCCTGCTCGATTTGCGGGCTCAGCTTGCGCGCCGCCTCGAAGTCGAGTTCGGCGCCGCTGCCGTCCCGCAATCCCGCCTTGGCCAGGCCCCGGCCGTACAGCGATAGAGGCCGTGGTTTGAGTTTGATCGCGGCGTCAAAAGCCTTCTTCGCCTGCGCGGCATCGTTCAAGCGCAGATAGGTCCAAGCCAGGCTGTCGAGATACTCGGGCGAGCCCTCATCCCTGTCCACGGCGGCCTTGCAGTCTTGCAGCGCCAGCGGCAGCTCGATATTCAGGCGCGTGCGCATCCAGCATCGGCTATTGAGCAAACTGGCGCTGCGCATATCCCGCGTATGCGAGTTCAGCCACAGCTCAAACTGTTTGAGCGCCTCGGCCACCTGCAGGCGGGACGCATACAACATGGCCATGTCCCCGCGCAGATTGGCGGACTTGGGCAAGTCCTCGTCGAGCCGGTTCAGGTCGGCATGCATGCCCGGCATATCGTCCATGGCCATGCGCAGCGAGGCACGGCGAAAGCGAGCTTGCGCATGCGAGTCGTCCAGCCGCAACGCCTCGTCGAGATCGCTGCGTGCGGCCGGCAGCTTGCCCGTCGCCAAATACACCCGCGCGCGCAGATAGCGATATTCAGCGGATTCAGGCGCCAACTCGATGGCCCGCGTCAGATCGTTCAAGGCGGGTTCGTGATTGCCAGCGGCGAGAAAGGCCGAGCCACGCCGGGCCAGCGCATCGGCATCGTCCTTCGCCACCTCGGCCGGAATGGCCGCATATTTCGCATCGTATTGATCGGGCTGGGCGCGTGCCTGGCCAAAAATCGGCCCGCCATTCCAGGTGATGTACACCTTGTTTTGCAGCCGTGAGACATAGATCCGATGCGAGAGGAAGTAGTCCAAGCCCAGCAAAATTCCGTACGAGCTGGAAGCCACGTCATCAATCTGCAGACGGTTGCCCGAGATCTTTTCGCCACCCAAATCGATTTGCCCAATATTGGCCAGCCAGGAATTGCGCCGGCCGTCACCGGCGCCTCCCACCCGGCCGAAGAGCGTCATATCGCTGTCCTCGATGCCGGCACGTCTTGCGGCACGGATCGTCAGGGCGGTGACCGGCGCGCCGGTGTCGAGTAAAGCCTGGGTCCGGCTGCCGTTGATGGTGGCGTCCACGCGAATGGCCGTGTCATTGTGGCCGCGGCCTTCCAGCGGCAACACGACCACCGGCGCCTCGCCGGCCCAGTGGGCGAAGTTATTGCGTTCGCAATCGCCCTCGGGGAAGCTCAGGCGGACGGCGCCATGGGCCAGGTCGTACTCGACGTCGGCCATGGACAGGATATTGCGCCCCAGAATGCCCATGATGCCGGCTCCGAGCTCATTGCCACCCACAATGAATTCGACGTTAGGCAGTTCCGCATCCAGCAGCCCCAGCTTGGCAACCCGGGTGAGCTTGGCCTCGATGCGGCCGGTATGCCCCTCGATGCGCAGGCCCGCGGGCAAGCTGCGCAAGGGCAGGTTCAGCTGTTCAGCCGTGGCGGGCGCCAACATGCTGAAGAAGGCGCCGCTGTCCACCAGCATGGGCACTTTGCTGCCGTTGATGCTCAGCGTGGCGATCGGCCTGTGATCGACAATGCGTACCGGGATCTCCATCTGCGACAGCTGGCAGCCGGCCCAGGCCGAACTCCCCGCCAGACCGCTCGCGGCCAGCCAGATCAGCGCCCGCGGCAACCGGCGCACAAGTTTGCGTGCACTTCCCATAGTCCCCCTGCAATCGTCTTTTTGATGAAGCAGGCAACTCTACATTCGAGGGTCGCTGTCTTTGCCGCTTCATCCCCCTTTTTCTGCAGCCTGTCGCGCCAGCCTTGGTGCCGACCCGGGCCGCTTGCTATGGTGTGCTACATCAGTAACACACCGGCTGCCCAGCCCACTCGATATGCAAACCTGGAATGACTCGGCGCCCATCTACCAGCAGTTGGCCGATCGCCTGGCCGTGCAGCTGCTGGATGGTTCGCCCCCGGAAGGCGAGGCCCTGCCCTCTGTGCGCGCACTGGCCAGCCAGTACGTGATCAACCCCCTGACCGTCAGCCGGGCCCTGCAGGCCCTGGTGGATCAGCAGTTGATCGAAAGCCGGCGCGGCATGGGCATGTATGTGATGGCAGGCGCCCGGCAGCAATTGCTGCGGGCCGAACGCCATCGTTTTCTGGAACAAGAATGGCCCGCCCTGCGTGCCAAGCTGAAACGCCTGGGTCTGAGCGCCAAGGATCTGAACTGGGAGAGCCCTCAATGAGCACCACCACGAGCAATATGCAAGACCTGCTGGTCAGCGCGCAAGACCTGAGCCTGCGCTATGGCAGCAAGACCGCCCTGGAGCGGGCCACGTTCAACATCCCCAAGGGCCGGGTCATCGGCCTGCTGGGCCATAACGGCGCGGGCAAGACCTCGCTGATGAAGGCCTTGGTGGGCCTGCTGCCGGCCGAGGGGCAGTTGCAGGTGCTGGGCCTCTCGCCGCGCCAGCAGCGGGGCGCCTTGCTGGAACAGCTTTGCTACATCCCCGATGTGGCGGTGCTGCCGCGCTGGGCCAGGGTGGACGAGTTGATGTGCTTGATGAGCGGCTTGCAGCCGCGCTTCTCGGCCGAACGGGCACGCACCCTGCTCAAGCGCACGAGCGTGGGCGAGAAGGACAAGATCAAGAATCTGTCCAAGGGCATGGTGACCCAGGTGCATCTGGCCCTGATCGCCGCCATCGACGCCCGGCTGATGATTCTGGACGAGCCGACGCTGGGCCTGGACGTGCTCTCGCGCAAGAACTTCTACGAGATGCTGATCGATGAATGGTGCGATGGCGAGCGCACGGTGCTGATCTCCACCCACCAGGTGGAAGAGGTGGAGACCTTGCTGTCCGACGTGATGATGCTGGACGAGGGCAGGCTGGTGCTCAATATCAGCCTGGAGGATATGGACAAGCGTTTCATCGCGCTGAGCCACGACCCGGCCACGGCCGAGGCCATCGCCAGCGCGCATCCGCTCTTGCGCTACCGCCAGCAGGGGGGACGCAGCGCCGCCATCTTCGACGGCGCGCCGCCGGCCGATATCGCCGCCCTGGGCGAGCGCATCCGGCCCAGCCTGGTCGATCTCTTCATGGCCCTGACCCGCAATCCGGCGCTGCAAGCCAAGAACGCCTGAGACCCCATCCGGAGACCGCCTCATGAATGCTTTTTCATCCTCTCGTTTTTCCACCCTCTTGCTGCGTGAATGGATGCAGCACAAGCGCGGCTGGCTGATCACGCTGTTCCTGCCTCTGGGCCTGTTCTTTGTCTTGCTGCCTTTTGGCCAGGTCCAAGGCATGCCCATCGACCAATTCCCGTTGCAGATGGCCGTGGCCCTGACCCTGGCCACCGCAGCGGGCGTGTTTGGCATCACCTGGATCAGCGCCATGTTCCAGATGCCAGGCCTGGCCCGGCGCGATGTGCAGGACCGCTCGATCGAGTTCTGGCTCTCCCTGCCCGCCAGCCATTCCGAGAGCATTGGCGCCACGCTCCTGGCCCATGCCTTGCTGGTGCCCCTGGCCGCGCTGCTGGTGGGTGCCATCGCCGGCCCCTTGATGGCCAGCGGGCTGTTCATCAAGCAAGGTGGCTTCGCGGCCTGGGCCTCGGTGCCCTGGGGCACGGCCATCGCCGCCACACTGCCCATCTTGCTGCGCGCTGTTTTGGGCGTGCTGCTGATGACGCTGTGGCTTTCGCCCCTGATCATGCTGGTCGTGGCCGCCTCGGCCTGGCTCAAGCGCTGGGGGGTGCCGGCTGTCGTGTTGACGCTGGGCCTGGGCGGCCTGGCACTGGACCAGTTCTACAACTGGCCCATCGTGGAGCAGTTGCTGGAACGGCAGCTGGAAGGCGCCAGCCAGGCCCTGCTGTCCGACCACCTGGTACTGGGCCAGCACCTGAGCAAGATGGCCGAAGACCCCAGCCTGCCCCTCAATGCCGGCGCCCTGGCCGCGCACGATGCCTGGCTGGCGCTGCAAGCCCTGGCTTCGCCCCACTTCATCGGCGGCTTGGCTCTCGCCGCCCTGTGCTTCGGCCTGCTGGTGCTCAAGCGCAGCCGCAGCCACTGATCATCCGCCGTGCCAGCGCCAGGCCCTGTAATTGCGCAACCTGACATATGTCTGAGCCCCGCC
The DNA here is from genome assembly GCF_014204525.1 of Roseateles oligotrophus. Taxonomy (GTDB): domain Bacteria; phylum Pseudomonadota; class Gammaproteobacteria; order Burkholderiales; family Burkholderiaceae_C; genus Paucibacter_A; species Paucibacter_A oligotrophus_A. The sequence continues at coordinate 513,624 of NZ_JACHLP010000002.1, read as the reverse complement.
ACGACCTGTAAGCAAAATAACGACGGATTCCTGCGTCACCTTGCAGGCACTTGTAAAGGTTTGCAAAATCACCAAAAATGTTTCTCAAAGGAAGAGATTCCGTTAGCATCAAACCGATTCCAGTCGCAAGGTCTCCCCAGCAATGGGGGTGAAATCTCCAAGCCGTTTTCCTCCTCCTCCCTCCCTCCCTCGTTGGCTTCGAGGCATCTTGCGACTACTTTTATTCCCGGGGCTTCCGTGCGCAACACGGAAGCCCTTTGCATTTGTGCCGGGGCCATTCCCCCGCAGCTTGGGTAGGATGCGCACTCACTTCGGACGGGGTCGCATGAGGGTTTTGCAACATAAATGGTGGGGTTTGGCGCTGGCCGCGCTGGTGTATTTGATTTCAATGCCCTGGCGCCCGGTGGCGCTCCCCGACGAAGGCCGCTATGTCGGCGTGGCTGCCATGATGTGGCATAGCGGCGATTGGCTGCTCCCCCAGCTCAATGGCCTGCCCTATTTCCACAAGCCGCCGCTGTTCTATTGGCTGGCCGGCCTGAGCTTCGGCCTGACCGGTGAGACCGCCATCGGCGCCCGCCTGGTTTCGTGCTTAGCTGCGCTAGGCGCCATCTTTGTGCTGTGCCAGCTGATCCGCCGGCATCTGGACAAAGCCGAAGCCCCCGCCGTCTGCGCCTGGGTGCTGATCTTCATGGTGGCCCAGCCCTTCTGGCATCTGGGCTCGCAGTTCGCCAATCTGGACATGCTGGTGGCCAGTTGCATCAGCATCGCCATCTGCGCCCTGGCCAGCCACGCCTTGCGCCCCAGCACCGGCCTGCGCACCCTGGGCTTCGCGGCCATGGCCCTGGGCGTGCTGGCCAAGGGCTTGATCGGCGTGGTGCTGCCGATGCTGGTGCTGGCCATCTGGCTATGCTGGTCGCAGGGCTGGCGGGCGGTATTCCAACTGGTTTGGCTGCGCGGCTGGGCGATCTTCCTGGCCATCAGCCTGCCCTGGTTCATCGCTATGGAGCAGCGCTACCCGGGCTTCATGCATTACTTCTTTGTTGTGCATCATTTCAAACGCTACGCCGCCGAAGGTTTCAATAACGTGATGCCGGCCTGGTTCTACCCTGGCGTCTTGCTCATCATGACCCTGCCCTGGTCGCCCGCGATTCTGTGGACCCTGGCGCAACGCCTGACGCGCACGACGCCGCTGGGCCAGCTGGGCCTGGTGTGGCTGCTGGCCATCACCGTGTTCTTCAGCCTGCCCTCGTCCAAGCTATTGGGCTATATCCTGCCGGTCGGCCCGGCCCTGGCCTTGCTGCTGGCGCCCCAGCTGGCGCGCTGGCATGCCCAGAGCAGCGGCTGGCAACGCCGCCTGCCCACCGGCCTGGCCCTGGGCGGCGCGGTGCTGACGGTGGGCATGCTGATCGGCATCGTGTGGGTGGACACCAAGAGCAACGCCCGCCTGGTGGACGGCATCCAGGCCCAGTGGCAACCGGGCGATGCCCTGGTGTTCGAGGACCAGTTCACCTTCGACGTGCCCCTGCTGCTCAAACGCGGGCAGCCCGTGCCGGTCATTCTGAACAAGCCCTTTGCTCCGCAGTTGCACGACAGCTGGCGCAAGGAAATCGTCGAGGCCGCCAAGTTCGACGGCCCCAAGGGCCGCCAGATTCTGCTCGAGCCGCAGGCCTGGCAGGCCCTGCGCTGCGCCGCGCCGCGCACCTGGATCGTCGTACCCCGGCAGGCCCAGGATGTGCTGATCCCCGAACGGGTGGGCCTGCCCGTGCTGGCCAGCAGCCCGCGCCTGGTGGCTTATCTGTGGATTGCCAAGGGGCACTGCCCCTGAACCGGCGGCCTTAACGCAACCAGCCCTTGCGGCGGAAGTAGATGAAGGGCGCGGCCACCGAGGCCAGCATCAGGCCCAGGGCGAAGGGGTAGCCCCAGGCCTGCTCCAGCTCGGGCATGAACTTGAAGTTCATGCCGTAGATGCTGGCGATCAAGGTGGGCGGCAACAAGGCCACGCTGGCCACCGAGAAGATCTTGATGATCTTGTTCTGGTTGATATTGATGAAACCCACGGTGGCGTCCATCAGGAAGTTGACCTTGTCGAACAAGAAGGCGGTGTGCGAGTCCAGCGAGTCGATATCGCGCAGAATCTGGCGCGATTCCTCGAACTGCTCGGCATTGAGCATGCGGCTGCGCATCATGAAGCTGAGCGCACGCCGTGTGTCCATCACGTTACGACGGATGCGGCCGTTCAAGTCTTCCTCGCGCGCGATGGCCGACAGCACCTCGCCGGCCTCGGTGTCATTCACGTCTTTTTTCAAGACCCGGGCGCTGACCTTCTCCAGCTTGTCGTAAATGCCTTCCAGCACATCGGCGGAATACTCGGCATCGGCGTCGTAGAGCTTGAGCAGCACGTCCTTGGCATCTTCGATCAAGGCCGGAATGCGGCGCGCACGCAGACGCAGCAGGCGGAACACCGGCAGGTCTTCCTTGTGGATGCTGAACAGGATGTTGTTGTAGAGGATGAAGGCCACCCGGACATTACGCGGAGCATCATCGTCATCGATCAAGAAGTCCGAGCGGATATGCAGCTCGCCATTGTCTTCTTCGTAGAAGCGCGCCGACTCTTCCAGGTCCTCGTCGACGATGTCTTCCGGGATCACCAGGCCGAAGCGGTCGAGGATCCAGCCCTTTTCCTGTGCGCTGGGGTCTTCCAGATCGACCCACACGGGGCGCGACTGGGCCAGGTCTTCGGCGGTTTCAATTTCTTCCTGGAACAGGCCGCCCTTCAAGCGGCCGTTATCCAGCGTGAATACATTCAGCATGCAAAAAATCTCCAGCGCAGCGGCGCCGTCTAGGAGTGGGGTTTGTCTGGGGCAACCGTCTCACTCCGGACCGGCACGGCGGCGAACCTGCGGGGTTCACGCGCGGCGCCATTGACGCGGGAGCGGACGGTCACCGAGGGTGATCGCTATCCAAGAATTTCTCCGTTGCTGGGACGCTGCGGATTATCACCTCCACGGGAGGGCCGCCAGCAAAAGTGCTGACGCTCGATTTCCGCGCCTAAATTCACAGCTCGAACAAAGCTCATCACCTATCGCCCAGGGCTGAGGGCAAAGGGCTTGTCACACGCTTGTAAGAAGAGCAAACTGGTTTCACCGATCCACTCTCAGTCCAAGGTCAGAACCCCCCAGCAATTGCTTCAATTTCGCTCTTTGCCCTTTGAATCTCGTTTTCCATTTCTCCAGATCTCCCTTGTGAAAGGAGGCTTTATGAACCTGACAATCAGTGGCCACCATTTGGAAGTTACGCCCTCTCTGCGTGAGTATGTGCTTACAAAGCTGGATCGAGTGACCCGCCATTTTGATCAAGTTGTTGATGTGAACGTTCTACTCACGGTTGAAAAGCAAAAGGAGAAGGAGCGGCGCCAAAAAGCTGAAGTGACCCTGCATGTCAAAGGACGAGACATCTTCGTGGAACAGTCCGCCGAAGACCTGTACGCCGCCATTGATTCACTGATGGACAAGCTGGATCGGCAAGTCTGCCGCCACAAGGATCGCCTGCAAGACCATCACCACGCCTCGGCCAAGCGCCTGGAAACCCCCGCGATGTGAGCCTGGCCCCGCATGTCGACAGGCGGTCTGCCTGTCGCACGGACAAGGCGACCTTTCAGGTCGCCTTTTTCTTGCCCGTTTGATGCTCTGGTTCGCCTGTGCAATACTGGCCTTGCTGCGCTGCACCATTTGCGTATTTGTGCACTTGCAGCGACGGCCAGCATCGGCAGTCCAAGCCGGCGTTTCTATAATTGCCCCCTTAAACACCGAACAAGCGCTTTGAGCAAGGCCTCCCCGCCGTACGCAGCGCTTAGACACCATGAATCGTCTCGCAGCCATCCTCCCCGCCAGCAATGTGCTGGTGCATGTGGACGCGTCCAGCAAAAAGCGGGTTTTCGAGCAAGCCGGTTTGCTGTTCGAAAACAATCACGCGATTTCCCGAGCGCTGGTGGCCGACAATCTGTTCGCGCGCGAGCGCCTGGGCTCCACCGGCCTGGGCCATGGTGTCGCCATCCCGCATGGCCGCATCAAGGGTTTGAAGAACCCTCTGGCCGCCGTGCTGCGGGTGCAACAGCCGATTGGCTTTGACGCTCCCGACGACGAGCCGGTCAGCCTGCTGATCTTTTTGCTGGTGCCGGAGGCGGCCACCCAGCGCCATCTGGAGATCCTCTCCGAGATCGCCGAAATGCTGTCGGACCGCGAGTTGCGCGAGCGCCTCAAGACCGAGCCCGAGGCCAGCGAGTTGCACCGCCTGATTGCCGACTGGGAACCGCTCAAATCCGTCGCCTGAAGCGGGCCCCGCACCGAACTCCCCCCCCAAGCCAGGACTCACCCCACCCGTGAAACCCACCTCCATCAGCGCCGACCGGCTTTTTGAAGAACACCGGGAGGCCATGCGATGGGAATGGATCGCCGGCCACGCCCACCCCGAGCGCCGCTTTGACGAGGCCGCCGTGCGCGACGCCCAGTCGGCCGCCGACCTGGTGGGTTATCTCAACTACATCCACCCCTACCGGGTGCAGATCGTCGGTCGCCGCGAGGTGGCTTATCTGAGCCAGGCCGCCGGCGAGGTGCTGGACAGCCGCATCGCCCGCATCGTCACGCTGGAGCCGCCGGTCATCATCGTGGCCGACGCCCAGACTCCGCCCGACCGCCTGGTCGCCATGTGCGACCGGGCCGAAATCCCGCTCTTCGTCACCGCCGAGTCGGCCGGCCATGTGATCGACGTGGTGCGCGCCCATCTGGCCCATCTGTTCGCCAACCGCAGCACCCGCCACGGCGTCTTCATGGACATCCTGGGCCTGGGCGTCTTGCTGACCGGCGAATCCGGCCTGGGCAAGAGCGAGCTGGGCCTGGAGCTGATCTCACGCGGCCACGGCCTGGTGGCCGACGACGCGGTAGACCTTTTCCGCATCGCCCAGACCTCCATCGAGGGCCGCTGCCCCGAGCTGCTGCTCAATCTGCTGGAAGTGCGCGGCATCGGCCTGCTGGACATCAAGGCCATCTTTGGCGAGACCGCCGTGCGCCGCAAGATGCGGCTCAAGCTGATCGTCCACCTGGTGCGCAAGGAGACGATGGAACGGGACTTCGAGCGCCTGCCCTACGAGCCCCTCTACGAGGAAGTGCTGGGCATGCCGGTGCGCAAGGTCATCATCGCCGTGGACGCCGGCCGCAATCTGGCCGTGCTGGTGGAGGCCGCCGTGCGCAACACCGTCTTGCAATTGCGCGGCATCGATACCTACCGCGAGTTCGTCGAGCGCCACCAACGCGCCATCGAATCCGGCCAGCACGACGACGACAACTGATCGCCGCTGATCAACGGCCCGCCACCCTCCCGGGTGCCGGGCTCGCGCTGGCCTTATTTACCGCGGTGCTCGCAGTCCTTCTTGACGCAGCTGGCGTACAAGGCCAGGGAATGCTCTTGCAGCTCAAAGCCGCGCTGCAGGGCGATGACGTGCTGGCGCTCCTCGATCTCGGGATCAAAGAACTCTTCCACCCGGCCACAAGTCAGGCAGACCAGATGGTCGTGGTGATGGCCCTCGTTGAGTTCGAACACCGATTTACCGGATTCGAAGTGATTGCGTGACAGCAGGCCCGCCTGCTCGAACTGCGTCAGCACACGGTAGACCGTGGCCAGGCCGATATCGGCGTCCTCGGTCAGCAAGGCCTTGTAAACGTCCTCGGCCGTCATGTGGCGCTGCGCCGTCTTCTGGAAAATCTCCAGAATCTTGATACGGGGCAGCGTGGCCTTGAGGCCGCTGTTTTTGATCTCTTCGGTGCGGTTCATGTGTCCATTCGGGTCGGCGCAAGCCGCACTGGGCCTGCCGCTAGAATGGCCCAATCATAGCCAGCTTGGCGCTTTTTTGGCGGCCAGGCCCACACAAGCCCCCAATGCGTCCCAACCTTTGCTCATCTACTCCTACTCGTCTGTTGAGTCTGCTCGCACTGGCGGGCGCCACGACCGGCTGCTCCTACCTTCCCTCGGTCAGTGGTGACAAGGTGCTGGGCATCGTGACGCCCTATCGCTTGGAAGTAGTGCAGGGCAATGTGCTGACCAAGGAATTGGTGGCCCGCGTCAAACCCGGTATGCCGCGCGCCCAGGTGCGCGACCTGCTGGGCTCGCCCCTGCTGACCGACATCTTCCATCAAGACCGTTGGGACTATGTCTTCACCATCCGCCGCCAAGGCGCCGAGCCGCAAAAGCGCCAGGTCGTGGCCTGGTTCGAGGGCGAGCGCCTGAAATCGCTGGAGGTGCCGGACGATTTGCCCACCGAAAACGAATTCGTGGCCGCCATCAACACCCGCTCCAAGCGCGGCGAACTGCCCAAACTGGAGCTGAGCGAGGCCGAACGCAAGGCCTTGCCCCTACCGCCCAAACGTGAAGCGCCGGCCGCCGAGGCCATGGGCGTGCAGCGCAACTACCCCCCGTTGGAGAGCAAGCCTTGAGCGCCTCGCCTGTGAAGATTGCCATCGCCGGCAGCTCCGGCCGCATGGGCCGCATGCTGATTGAAGCGGTGCTGAACGCGCCCGACTGCCAACTCAGCGGTGCCCTCGATCAGCCAAGCAGCCCGGCCCTGGGCAGCGACCCGGCGGCCTTTTTGGGCAAGAGCAGCGGCCTGACCATCACGGCCGATCTGCGCCAAGGCCTGGCCGGTGCCGATGTCTTGATCGACTTCACACGCCCCGAAGGCACGCTGGCCCATCTGGCCGTCTGTGCCGAACTCGGCGTCAAGGTGGTGATCGGCACCACTGGCTTCGACGCCCAGCAAAAAGCCCAGATCGGCAGCCATGCCGCCCGCACCGGCGTGATGATGGCGCCCAATATGAGCGTCGGGGTCAATGTGGTGCTGGGCCTGCTGGACCGCGCCGCCCGCGCGCTGAGCGAAGGGTTTGACATCGAAATCATCGAAGCCCACCACCGCCACAAGGTCGACGCCCCTAGCGGCACGGCCCTGGCCATGGGCGAAGCCGTGGCTCAGGCCCTGGGCCGTGACCTGAAGACCTGCGCGGTTTACGGCCGCGAAGGCGTCACCGGCGAACGCGATCCCTCCACCATCGGCTTTGCCACCGTGCGCGGCGGCGACATCATCGGCGACCACACGGTGCTGTTTGCCGGCATTGGCGAGCGCATCGAGATTAGCCACAAAGCCAGCAGCCGCGCCACCTTCGCCCAGGGCAGCTTGCGCGCCGCGCGCTTCCTGGCCACACAGGCGCCCGGCCTCTACGATATGAACGACGTGCTGGGCTTGCGCTGATGACGGGCTTCGCCGAGCTGTGGGCCCTGGGCGACGCGGTCTCGCGCGGTGTCGCCCTCTTGCTGCTACTGATGTCCGTCAGCGCCTGGGTGGTGATCCTCTGGAAGGGCTGGGTGCTGCAGCGCGCCCGCCGCAGCATCGCTCGCGCCCTGCCCGCCTTCTGGGCCGCCGCCAATCTGGAGGAGGGCCGCAACGCCCTGCAGAATTTCGACCAGGAGCAGGTCTTGCTGCCCCTGCTGGAGGCCGCCACGGCCAACACCACGGCGGGCACGCTGGAAGCCTCAGGCCGGCAAGAGTCGCGCCTGACCCGCCGCCTGCGCGACGCCTTGCACCAGGTGCTGCAGCATCTGCAGCAGGGTCAGGTCTTGCTGGCCTCCATCGGCAGCATCGCGCCCTTTGTGGGCCTGTTCGGCACCGTCTGGGGCATCTACCACGCCCTGGTCAATCTGAGCGCCGGCGGCAGCATCACGATCGAAAAGATCGCCGGCCCGGTGGGCGAGGCCTTGATCATGACGGCGGCCGGCCTGGCCGTGGCCATCCCGGCCGTGCTGGCCTACAACATCTTCGGCAAGCGCGTGGGCGCCTGTGAGGCCGAGCTGGAAGGCTTTGCCCACGATCTGCGCGAGATGCTGGATCAGCAAAAAGGCTAGGGTCATGGCTTTCGGCCGACTGGAGCGCACGGAAAAACCCAAGCCCATGGGTGAGATCAATATGACGCCGCTGATCGACGTCATGTTGGTGCTGCTGGTGATCTTCATGATTGCCGCGCCGCTGATGACGTCCTCCCTGCATCTGGACCTGCCCAAGAGCGAGGCCGCCCGTCCCTCGGAAGCGCCCCAATTCATCGCCATCGGCCTGCAGCCCGATGGCAGCCTGTGGCTGGGCGAAGCAAGGCTGGACAAGCGGCAGCTGCAACAACGCTTGATGGAGCTGGGCAAGGCCAGGCCCGAGCTGGAGGTCCAGTTGCGCGCCGATCGCAGCGTGCCCTACGGTCAGGTGGCCGAGCTGATAGGCTGGTGCCAGAGCGCGGGCCTGAGCCGCATCGCCTTTGTGGCCGAAAGCGTCGCTACCAGCCCACCCTGAGACGGCGTTCGGCGGGGGCAGCTTGCGAGCAGCCCTACAATTTGGCGCATGAACGAAAAGTACGCCCCGAACGAGATCGAAGCCGCTGCGCGCGAGTATTGGAATTCCCGCGACGCCTACCGCGTGGTCGAAGACCAGAACAAGCCAAAGTTCTACGCCTGCTCCATGCTGCCCTACCCCAGCGGCAAGCTGCATATGGGCCATGTGCGCAATTACACGATCAACGACATGCTCACGCGCCAGCTGCGCATGAAGGGCTACAACGTGCTGATGCCCATGGGCTGGGACGCCTTTGGCCTGCCGGCGGAGAACGCGGCCATGGACAAAAACGTCGCCCCCGCCCAATGGACGCGCGACAACATCGCCGATATGAAGGCGCAGATGCAACCGCTGGGCCTGGCCTTTGACTGGACCCGCGAAGTCGCCACCTGCGACGCCAGCTATTACAAGTGGAACCAATGGTTCTTCCTGAAGATGCTGGAAAAAGGCGTGGTCTACAAAAAAACCCAGGTGGTGAACTGGGATCCGATCGACCAAACCGTGCTGGCCAATGAGCAGGTGGTGGACGGCCGCGGCTGGCGCTCCGGCGCCCTGGTGGAAAAGCGCGAAATCCCCGGCTACTACTTCGCCATCACTCAGTACGCCGACGAGTTGCTGGCCAATGTGGCCGACCCCGAGGCTCCCGGCTACCTGAGCGGCTGGCCCGAGCGCGTGCGCCTGATGCAGGAGCACTGGATCGGCAAGAGCGAGGGGGTGCGCTTTGCCTTCCCGCATTCGATCACTAACGCCGCCGGCGAGCTGATCCAGGACGGCCGGCTGTTTGTGTTCACGACGCGTGCCGACACCATCATGGGCGTGACCTTCTGCGCCGTGGCACCGGAGCACCCGCTGGCCGCCCATGCCGCAGCCGGCAACCCGACCCTGCAAGCCTTCATCGAAGAATGCAAGGCCGGCGGCACCACCGAGGCCGAGCTGGCCACGCAGGAAAAGAAGGGCCAGCGCACCGGCCTCTTCGTCACCCACCCGCTGACCGGCGCCCAGGTCGAGGTCTGGGTCGGCAACTATGTGCTGATGAGTTATGGCGACGGCGCCGTGATGGGCGTGCCCGCGCACGACGAACGCGACTTCGCCTTTGCCAAGAAGTACGGCATCGCGATCCAGCAAGTGATTGGCGTCGAAGGCGAAACCTTCAGCCTGGGCGCCTGGGCCGACTGGTACGGAGACAAGCAGCGCGCAGTCTGCATCAACTCGGGCGAGCTGGACGGACTGCCGCATAAAGAAGCCGTCAGCAAGGTCGCCGAATTGATTGGCGCCAAGGGCCTGGGCGAGAAGAAAACCACCTGGCGCCTGCGCGACTGGGGCATCAGCCGCCAGCGCTACTGGGGCACGCCCATCCCCATCATCCACTGCCCGGATTGCGGCTCGGTGCCCGTGCCCGAACAAGACCTGCCCGTGGTGCTGCCGGAGGATTTGATCCCCGACGGCTCCGGCAATCCGCTGAAGAAATGCGCGTCCTTCCTGAACGTGGCCTGCCCCAGCTGCGGCAAACCCGCCCAGCGTGAGACGGACACCATGGACACCTTTGTGGACAGCGCCTGGTACTACATGCGCTACACCTGCCCGGACGCGACTGACTCCATGGTCGACGCCCGCAACGACTACTGGTCGCCCATGGACCAGTACATCGGCGGCATCGAACACGCGGTGCTGCACCTGCTGTACGCCCGCTTCTGGACCAAGGCCATGCGCGACATCGGCCTGGTCAAGTTCGACGAGCCCTTCACCAAGCTGTTCACCCAAGGCATGTTGCTGAACGAGAGCTTCTACCGCGAAGACGCCTCGGGCAAGAAGCGCTGGTTCTATCCCAGCGAGGTGAATGTGCAGTTCGACGACAAGGGTCACCCCATCGGTGCCACGGCCAAGGACGATGGCTTGCCCGTGACCCTGGGCGGCATCGAGAAGATGTCCAAGTCCAAGAACAATGTGGTCGAGCCGCGCGACATCATCGAGAAGTTCGGCGCCGACACGGCCCGCCTGTTCACCATGTTCGCCGGCCCACCGGACCAAAGCGCGGCCTGGTCGGACAGCGGTGCCGAGGGCGCTTACCGTTATCTGCGCCGCCTCTGGGCATTTGGCCTCAAGCATCAGTCCAGCATCCAGGCGGCAGGCACAGGCTTCGAGGGCCAGAGCACGGCCGCCCAGGATCTGCGCCGCGAGGTGCACAAGCTTTTGGGCCAGATCAGCAGCGACTACCAGCGCCTGCAGTACAACACCGTGGTCTCGGGTGCGATGAAGCTGCTCAACGCCCTGGAGGACGCCAAGCTGCAAGCCGGTGACGCGGCAGCTCTGCGCGAAGGCACGGGCATTCTGCTGCGTGCCCTCTACCCGGTGGCCCCGCACATCACCCACGGCCTGTGGCAGGCCCTGGGCTTTGAGGCCCAGTTCGGCGACCTGCTCGACGCCCCCTGGCCTTTGGTCGACGAAGCGGCCCTGGTGCAGGACGAGATCGAGCTGATGCTGCAGGTCAATGGCAAGCTGCGCGGCGCCATCAAGGTGGCCGCCGGCGCGGACAAGGCCGCCATCGAAGCCGCCGCCCTGGCCAACGAGGAATGCATCAAGTTCAGCGAAGGCCGCGCGCCCAAAAAAGTCATCGTCGTGCCGGGCCGCCTGGTCAACGTGGTGGTCTGATGCGCGCACGCCGCCAGCTCCTGCTCGCCGGCCTGGCCGCACCGCTCGCCGTCGCGCTGGCGGCCTGCGGCTTCCAGCCCCGGCGCGAGCCGGAGCTGCTGTTCCAGAGCATTGCGCTGACCGGCTTCGCGCCGGGCTCGCCCCTGGCCGCGGAGCTGCGCCGCCAACTGGCGCGCACCCCCGTCAAGCTGGTGGAAGACCCCAACCGTGCCGAGCTGGTGCTGGAGGCGCTGCTGGACGAGCGCGACAAGACCTCGGTCGTGACCACCACGGCCGGCCAGGTCCGCGAGTGGCAGTTGCGCGTCAAGCTGGACTTCCTGTTGCGCACGCCGAGCGGCGAAATCCTGCTGCCCAATACCCAGCTGCGCATGTCGCGCGATATGAACACCAGCGAAAGCGCCGCCCTGGCCAAGGAGCAGGAAGAAGCCCAGCTCTACCGCGCCATGCAGTCCGATGTGGTGAACCAGTTGCTGCGCCGCCTGGCCGCCGTGCGCCTGCCCGCCTGAACCCATGCAAATCCGCGCCGACGCTCTTGCGCAGCAGCTCTCCAAAGCCCTGCGCCCCATCTACACCGTGTACGGCGACGAGGCCTTGCTGGCCCAGGAGGCGGCCGACGCCATCCGCGCCGCCGCACGCGCCCAGGGCTATGGCGAACGCAAGGTCTTCACCGTCGCGGGCGCCTACTTCGACTGGGGGCCGGTGCTGGGCGCGGCCCAGGCCATGAGCTTGTTTGCCGAGCGCCAGTTCATCGAGATCCGCATCCCCTCCGGCAAGCCCGGCAAGGACGGTTCCGAGGCCTTGCAGCGTTACTGCGAGCATCTGCCCGAGGACGTGGTCACCCTGGTCACCCTGCCACGCCTGGACAAGACCCAGCTCAACAGCGCCTGGTTCCTGGCCCTGGACGGCGCCGGTGCCACCCTGCGCGTGGACCCGGTGGAGCGCCGCGCCCTGCCGCAGTGGATCGCCCAGCGCCTGCTGGCCCAAGGCCAGCGCGTGGCCGAGGGCGAGGAAGGCCAGCGCACCCTGGCCTTTTTTGCCGACCGGGTGGAGGGCAATCTGCTCGCCGCCCACCAGGAGCTGCAAAAACTGGCCCTGCTGCACCCCCAGGGCGAGCTGAGCCTGGCGCAGATCGAGGCGGCGGTCTTGAATGTGGCGCGCTACGACGTGTTCAAGCTCAGCGAATCGGTGCTGGGCGGCCAGGTCGCCCGCGTGCTGCGCATGCTGGACGGCCTGGAGGCCGAGGGCGAGGCCGCCGTGCTGGTGCACTGGGCGCTGGCCGAAGACATCCGCGCCCTCAAGCGCGTGCGCGATGCGGTGGACGGCGGCAAGCCCCTGCCCATGGCCTTGCGCGAGGCACGCGTCTGGGGCCCCAAGGAGCGCTTGTTCGAGCGCATCGTGCCGGGCTTGCACGCCGCCGATTTGACCCGTTTGGTGCAAGCCGCCCAGGTCTGCGACGGCCTGGTCAAAGGCCTGCGCCACCCCGACTGGCCCAGCGAGCCCTGGGCCGGCCTGCGCCGCCTGGCCCTGATGCTGGTGCAGGCCACGGCACCACGCGCACCGCGCCTGGCTTTGCAGGGATAAGGGCCGTCACACCAAGCGCTCAAAACTGCGCCTGCAGCGACAGATAGCTGCTGCGCTGCGCCTTTTTATCGGCGATCTGGCCCAGGTCCAGATAGGCCAGGGTCAGATTGAGATTGGCGCAAGGCCACCAGCTCAGGAACAAATCCCAGGCCCGGGTCTCGGGGGCGGCGCCGAGCAGGCTGGGCTTGTCGCGCCACTCCAGGCCCAGGCCCAGGTTGTCGCGCGGCAGCAGCACCAGCGAGGCCTCGGCCTGGCCGCGCAAGGCATCACCGCGCTCGCCGCCAAAGCCCAGCAAGCCCATCTGATTGGCGCGCGTGCCGCGCAGCGTCAGATTGCCCAGCAGATTGAAGCCCCCGGCCGCGCCCAGCCACAGCTTGCTGAAGCTGATGTATGGCTCGGTATCGCTGGCGCGCAGGGCACCCAGCAGCTCGGGCACCTGCATGCGGCGGTTGCGCTTGTGCTGCAAGCCCAGAGCGATCTGCGGCCAGGGGCGGTCGGCATCAAACACCGCGTCGCCGAAGACGCGCCACTTCAGGCCGAACACATCGAGGCCCAAGCTCTGGCCCGGCACCGTGTCCGACAAGCCAAAGCGCCAGCGCGCCGCCGACAACTCCACGCTGTCGTACAGGCCCAGGGCCACGCCGCCGGCCTCCAGCACATAGCCGCCGCGGGTCTGCACCCGCGTGGCAAAGGCCGAGGCGCCGATCTCATCGCGGCTCCCGCCACCCGCGATCAAGGCCCAGGGGCTCAGGCCACCACCGGCCGCACCTTCCACCTGGCTCACACCCGAGCTGGCCAGCAGCTTGTTGCCGGCCCGGGCCGGGCCCACGCCCAGGCTCAGCAACAGGGCCAAGGCCAGGGTCAAGGCGAGCAATGGGCGGGGGCGCAGGGGGTGGGGCATGGGAATCAGCGACTCAAGTCGGCGGCTAGAAGGGTCGATATGCAAGGGCGAGGGAACAGCCTGACTGGTCTTCGGCCAAACACCAGGGCGCCTGAAGCAAGAATTGACGAAACACCTGCCCACCCGCCCATGCAAATCCTCTGCCCTCGTCGAACGAACGCCCTGATCCTCGGCCTCGGCCTGCTCGCGCTCGGCGCCTGCACCAGCCCGCCCACGGCCACGCTCTACCAGGGTCTGGGTGGCGAAGCGGGCATCGCCCAGCTGGTCTCGCGCACCCTGGATCGCAGCGCCAGCGACGCACGCACCCGCCGCAGTTTTGAGGGCATCAAGCTGAGCGCCATCAAGGCCAGCCTGGCCCAGCAGATCTGCGCCCTCAGCGACGGCCCCTGTGTCTACGAAGGCGAGACCATGGCGCGTTCGCACCAAGACGCCAAGATCAGGGCCAGCGAGTTCGACGCCCTGGTCGGCATGCTGCGCGAAGAGCTGGACGCGGCCGGCGTGTCGGCCGCCGCGAAAAACGAGCTCCTGCGCCGGCTGGCACCGATGAAGCGGGATATCGTTGCAGCCGATTGATTCGCCCCCAACGCAAACACCTGAAAGGCCGGCCATGCACGCAAAAGCGCCCCATCACCGCCGGCCCAGCGGGTGGCTCGCCGGTCCGGGCCTCGGTCTGCGGCTGAACCTGTGGCTGAGCTTGCCGCTGGGCTTGCTCGGCCACAGCGCCCAGGCCCTGCCCTGGAGCGTGCAGGTGCTCGACGCCAAGGGCCAGCCCCTGGCCAATGCCGTCATCGCCGTCGAACTGAAAGGCCAGCCCAAGCACCTGCCCAGCGGCAGCAAGACCCAGGCCCAGATGGAGCAGCGCAGCCGCCAGTTCCAGCCCTTTGTGCTGGTGGTGCAAACCGGCACGGCGGTCAACTTCCCTAACTTCGACACGGTGCGCCACCATGTCTACTCCTTCTCGGCGGCCAAGAAGTTCGACGTCAAGCTCTACGCCGGCACGCCGGCCGAGCCCGTCGTGTTTGACAAGCCCGGCGTGGCCACCCTGGGCTGCAATATCCACGACAGCATGAGCGCCCATGTGGTGGTGGTGGACACCCCGCTATTCGGCAAGACCGATGCCAGCGGCCTGCTCAAGCTGGACCTGCCCGCTGGCGAGCATGTCTTGCGTTACTGGCACCCCGGCTTCAAGCAGCCGCAGCTGCGCGAGCAAGCGCTGAGCCTGAGCGGCAGCGGCAATAATCGGCTGGAACTCAGCCTGAACCTGGAGCGCTGAGCGTGCGCCTCAGGCCCTCTTGCCCCTCCGTCCGATGAAACTTGCCCTGCCGGCCTTTCTCAATCTCAAACGCCTGGAGGGCCGCATCGTCGCGCCCTTTCTGGCCTTGCTGGCCGTGGTGCAGCTGGCCAGCTGGTTCATCACCGACGCCAATATCAAGAACAGCACCGAGCTGACGGTGCAGGCCGAGCTGCAGACCGGCCAGCGCATGTTCGAGCATCTGCTGGTGCAGGACGCCCAGCAGCGCACGGCCCTGCTGCGACAACTGGAGAACAACCACGGCATCCGCGATGTGCTGGCCGATGCCGGCAGCATGAGCCGCGAGGAGTTTGCCGAGACCCTGGTCAGCGCGCTGGACTCCAAAAACCGCAGCCTGCTCAAGGCCGGCCTGATCGCCTACGCGGACGGCAATGCCCAGGTCGTCGCCGCCACCGCGGCGGAGGCGCAGGACTTTGCCGCCCTGCTGCCGCGCCTGCAAAAATCCATGGCCCAGGCCAGCGAAGGCAAGGCCCCCGCCTGGCAGACCAATCTGGCCCTGGTCAAGGGCCGCGCCTACCAACTGGTGGCCGTGCCGGTGCAGGCGGCCGGCCTGGGCGGCTGGCTGCTGATGGCGGTGGACCTGCAGGACGAGCCGCTGCAAGAGCTGCAGGCCCTGTCCCAGCTGCATGGCGTGATCCTGCGGCGGGAGCAGGCTCAAAGGCCCTGGCAAGCCCTGGGCTCGGTGCTGGACCCCCGGCACACCGCCGCCGTGGCCCAGCAATTGCAAGGCAAGCCCGCGGGCAGCCACCTCTTTGCCCTGCAGCTCGGCGCCGAAGAGATGCGCGGCCTCTACCTGCCCTTGCTGCAAGAGGGCCCGCAGGAGCTGGCGGTGGTGCTGCTGCGCTCGTTTGACCAGGCCTTTCTCTCCTTCGGCCTGCTGCGCCAAACCCTGGCCTGGCTGACCCTGCTGGGCGTGGCCGCCTTTGCCCTGGGCAGCGTGCTGACGGCGCGCCGCATCAGCGAGCCCATCTCGACCCTGGCCGAATCGGTGGAACGCCTGGGCCGGGGCGACTACGACACCCCGGTCGCGCAGATCAAGGGGGCCGAGGAGGTCAGCCATCTGGCCAGCGCCTTCGAAGCCATGCGCCAGGGCATACGCCAGCGCGACCACAGCCTCAATGACCTGGCCTTCAAGGACCAGCTGACCGAACTGCCCAACCGAGCGGGCTTCGGCCTGCGGGTCGGCCAGGCGCTGGCGCAGGCCGGCGCCGACACCCCCCTGGCCGTGCTGATCCTGGGCCTGGACCGCTTCAAGCACGTCAACGATGTGCAGGGCCATGAATTCGGCGACCTGCTCTTGCGCAAGGTGGCCAAGCGCCTGCAAGCCCTGCTGCCCGGCCCCGAGGACGGTCTGGCCCGCCTCAGCGGCGATGAGTTCGCCCTGCTATTGCGCGGCGCCAATGAGGCCTCGGCCCTGGCCCTGGCCGATGCGATCCGGCGCGACTTCGAAAACCCCCTGCAGATCCAGGACCAGACGGTGGACCTGAGCGCCGGCATCGGCATCGCCCTGGCGCCCCAGCACGGGCGCGAGGCCAAGCTGCTGCTGGCGCGCGCCACCCTGGCCATGTTCGACGCCAAGAAGCGCCAGAGCGGCAGCATGGTCTACAGCGCCCAGCTGGACGTGGGCAGCCAGGAGTCGCTGTCCCTGCTGGGCGAGCTGCGCCACGCGGTCGAGGCCGGCGAGCTGCGCCTGTACCTGCAGCCCAAGGTCGACCTGGCCCGGGGCCGCATCCTCAGCGCCGAGGCCTTGCTGCGCTGGCAGCACCCCGAGCGCGGCCTGGTGCCGCCCATGCACTTCATCCCCTTCGCCGAGCAGAGCGGTTTTATCCGCACGCTCACCACCTGGGTGATTGCCGCCGCCCTGCGTGCCTGGTCGCAAGCGCAGGCGCAGGGCCTGGAGCTGCGCATCAGCGTCAATCTCTCCACCCGCGATCTGCTGGACCAGGACTTGCCGGCCAAGATCATGGGCATGCTGGCCGCCCAGGGCGCCGGCAGCCAGGCCCTGTGCCTGGAGATCACCGAGAGCGCCATCATGGACGACCCCCAGCGCGCCCTGCACACGCTGGAGCAGCTCAGCGCCCTGGGCTTCAAGCTGTCCATCGACGACTTCGGCACCGGCTACTCCTCGCTGGCCTATCTGAAGACCTTGCCGGTGGATGAGCTCAAGATCGACAAGAGCTTTGTGCTGGCCATGGAGCGCGACCTGGGCGACGCCAAGATCGTGCACTCCACCATCGAGCTGGCCCACAATCTGGGCCTGTCGGTGGTGGCCGAAGGGGTGGAGACGGCCAAGGCCTGGAAGATCCTGGCCGCCCTGGGCTGCGATGAAGGTCAGGGTTACTTCATCGCCAAGCCCATGCCCGAGGCCCAGTTCCTGGACTGGCTGCGCCACTGGCAGGCGCCCGACCTCAGCAGCGAATCGGCCGACACCGTGCTGGGCGGCCTCGGCTGAGACCGCCCGCTCAGTAGCCGCGCTGCCGGCTCACCAGATGAGCCAGCGGCCGCCCCTCGCGCAGGGCGCGCAGATTGCCCAGCACCACGGCCGCAGCGCTGCGCGCATCGGTCTGCGCCGCGCAATGCGGCAGCACGGTGACTTGCGGGTGCTGCCAGAAGGCATGGCCCGGGGCCAGCGGCTCCTGCGCAAACACATCCAGCACCGCATGGCCCAGCTGGCCACTGGCCAGGGCCTGCAGCAGCGCCGACTCGTCCACATGGGCGCCGCGCGCCAGATTCACCAGGGCCGCACCACGCCGCATCTGGGCCAGGCGCGCCGCGTCAAAGAACTGCTGGGTGGCCGGGGTCAGGGGCAGCAGATTGATCACCACCTCGGCCTCGGCCAAAGCCGCTTGCAAAGCGGCCTCGCCCGCCAGGCAGCGCAGGCCGGCTTGTTCGCTGGGCCGCGTGCTCCAGGCGCTGACGGCATAGCCCTGGGCCGCCAGGGCCCGCGCCACCCGCCCGCCCAGTTCGCCCAGGCCCAGCACCAGCACGCTCAGCTCGGCCGCGCGGCGCTGCGCCGGCTGCCGCCAAACGCCATCGCGCTGCTGGCGGGCTAAGTCAAAGAAATGCCGGTGCAGGGACAGCACGGCCCACAGCGCCGTGTGCACCATGGCCTCGTTCATGGCCGGGTCCACCATGCGGGCCAGCGGCACCTCGGGCGGCAGATCGGGGTCCAGCAGCAGACGGTCCACCCCGGCCCAGACGGATTGGATCAGGCGCAGATTCGGCAGGCCCACCAGGCTGCCGGGCTCGGGGTTGGCGACGATGGCCACCTCCACCTCGGCGGCCTGGCTGGGCCGCGCCAGCAGGATGCGCTCATTGGGTAAGGCGGCTTGCAGCAGACTCAGCCAGCGATCCCGCTCGGCATCCGGCCAACGGCCCAGCAAGAGCAGGCTCATCGGTCCTTGTCTTCCAGGGCTTCGCACAAAGCCATCAGGCCGGCACGCAAGGTGGCGGTGCGCACGGCGTGGCGGTCGCCGCTGAACAGCTCCTGCCACACCTTGGGCTCGGAGCTGCCATGCACCAGGGCCAGCCAGACGGTGCCCACGGGCTTGTCGGTGCTGCCCCCGGTGGGGCCGGCAATGCCGGTCACCGCCAGCGCCCAGTCCACCGGTGCATGGGCCAGCAGGCCGCGGGCCATATGCAGGGCCACCTCGCCGCTGACCGAACCATGCAGGCCGATCAAGGCCGCCGGCACGCCCAGCAACTCGGTCTTGGACTCATTGCTATAGCTGACCACGCCGCGCTCAAACCACTGGCTGGAGCCCGACAAGCTGGTGCAGGCCGCCGCGATCAGGCCACCGGTGCAGGACTCCGCCGTGCCCAGGCGCTCGCGCCGCTGCATCAGGGCCACGGCGATGCGATCGATCAGTTCTTGCTCTTCAGGGAAATGCATGGTTGAGCCTCCTGTCAGAAGAAAGTAAACCGCCACAGCGCGATCACCAGCAGCGTACATCCAGCCGCGACGAAATCGTCAAACAAAATGCCCCAGCCCTGCGCCCAAGTGACCGGCTTGCCACGCTCGCCCTTGTAAAGCCGGTCGGCCCAGCCCACCGGCCCGGGCTTGGCGGCGTCGAAGTAACGGAACAGGGCAAAGGCAATCACCTGTCCCCAGAAACCCGTGGGCATGATGAGCCAGAGCACCAGCCAGAAAGCCAGCACCTCGTCCCAGACGATGGCGCCGGGGTCAGGTGTTGCCAGGTGGCGGGCCGTCGCCGTGCAGGCCCACCAGCCGACGGCGGTGCCGCCCAGCAGCAGGGCGGCCCATTGCCAGTCGTTCAGCCAGGGGTTGATGACCAGAAAGGCCAGCCAGGCCCACAAAGTGCCGACCGTGCCCGGCGCCACAGGTGAGAGCCCGCTGCCAAAGCCCAGGGCGATCCAGCGCGCCGGGTGGGCCAGCATGAAGCTTGCGGTGGCGCGGCGGGGTGCGGCAGACATATCACTCATGATTTGAAATGGTCAAAGCTGCTCAGGCCCAAATCCAGGGTCTGGCCCTGGGCATCGAACAAACGCAGGCCGGGCTCGGCCTCGATGCGGCCGATGCGGGTGATGGCCGTGCCGCTGGCCGCTGCGGCGGCCGCCAACTGCGCAGCCACCGCGGCGGGCGCCGTGAACACCAGTTCGTAATCATCGCCACCGGCCAGACCGCATTTGCGCTGCAAGGCCATGGGCTGGCGGCGCAGCACCGCACTGCGCGGCAAGGCATCCACCTCCAGGCGGGCGCCCAGGCCCGAGGCCTTGAGGATGTGACCCAGGTCGCCCACCAGGCCGTCCGACACATCGATGGCGCTGTGCGCCAAACCTCGCAGGGCCTGGCCCAGGGCCACGCGCGGCTGCGGGCATTCCATGGCCTGGCGTGCCAGCGTGAAATCCTCACCGGGCAGATTGACCGTGCCACGGAAGGCCTCCAGCGCCAGCCTCGCATCGCCCAGCGTCGTGCCGCTGACATAAACATCATCTCCCACGCATGCGCCGCTGCGCAGAATGGCCTGGCCACGCGGCGCCTCGCCCATCACCGTGATGCAGATATTCAGCGGCCCGGCCGTCGTGTCGCCACCCACCAGTTCAATGCCATGCGCCTGCGCCAGCGCGAACAAGCCGCGCGAGAAGCCCGTTAGAAATGCCTCATCCACCCGCGGCAGACTCAGCGCCAGCGTGAAGGCCCGCGGCGTCGCGCCACATGCCGCCAGATCGCTCAGGTTCACCGCCAGCGCCTTGTGCCCCAGGCGCTCAGGTGCCACGGTGGACAGGAAATGCCGGCCCTCAACCAACATATCGCTGGACACCAGCCACTGCATGCCCGCCGTCGGGTTGATGACCGCACAGTCATCGCCAATGCCCACCGGCACGGCATCCAGCGGCGGCCGGCTTTGGTCTTTGAAAAAACGTCGGATCAGATCGAATTCGCCCATGGGGGGATTGTGTCAGGGCGGGAGGCGGGGAGAGTGAGTGGGAGACAGCCGCTTTGCCGGAGTGAGGAAGGGCTGCGATAGGCTGGCTGCTGTCGCTGGGATTTCCTTGCCTCGTGATCGCCGCTGCAAGTACCAATCGTTAGGTAGTTCACGAGCTAACTGACCGCTGTGCTCAGGCCCAGCCATTCAGCTGGGCCTATTTGTCGTACCGCCGGGGGTATTGCTAAAGCGGAGCAAACACAGACTTGGCCTTACGTCAAACGTAGCTCGAACTTGCCCTCACCGCTGAACGCGGCGGTACCGTTGGCCAGGTGATAGGTCACGTCCAAGAGGAAGTCGCCGCTGAAGACATCGTTCCTCAGGCACCCGATCGCCGAGGCATTGATCACCACCCTCACAGGAACAGTTGGTGGCATCACCTTCAGAGTCGTCGGATCGAATGTCAACGGCAACGGCTGATCGGTAAAGAAACGAAGGACCGTTGGCGTGTCGGAGTTGACGGACAGTTGCTCGTCATCTGTGTAGTAGGTCTGGACCTGCATGCCCAACGCGTCAATCCGCTCTTGGAGCTCTCGGAAAGGAGCCCGCGTCACGAGGGTGACTTCAATCTTCCCGGCGCTGTCCCGCCGCATGGACCCGTCGATGATTGCGACTTGCATCTGGCTCAGAAGCGGGAGTCCAGTCGTCGATTTGTGATACGAGATACCCCCGCTGGCGATTCGCTCAAATGCTCTCAAGTTCGGCCCCAACGGCTTGCCAGCGGAACTTAGGTGGTTCGGGTACTTTCTGGCGAGTTGAGCGGGGCCGAGAAACGCTTCAATTTCTTCGTATCGCTTGTTTAGTTCCTCGTATCTGCAAGTGAGGATAGGCGGGCTCCCCCAAGCCGCTGAAGTGGAGTACAGCTTGAAAACCCGGCCGTTGCTGACCGCGAAGTAGCTGGATTGAACTTCTGGATGAATTGCGTAGCTCCAAGCCTGTTGGATAACTTCCTCATCCAACTCTTGATTCGGCGCCTTGGCTTCGAGCGTCCAGCGTGCGTGCGTCGCGACTTCCAGCGTGTAGTCGGCGTTCCCTTGCAGTCTGAGATCTTTTCCCGGCTTCTTCCTGCCCAGGTACAGGAACGGATACTTCAGCGCATGCTCTCGAAGAATGATTGCCGGCCCATTTAGCGAGTAGCCCAGGCGACGCAGCAAAGGGTCAAGAATCTCAGCGCGAACGTCGGCCTCCTTCATCCGGTCGAAGGGCAAATCTTGATGTGCTGAAGGAAGCGTCGTCATACGGGCAATTGTCCACTTGGCAATTGGCCAGGCAAGGACACCCGTCATGCTGCTGGCTATAGCGGCCAGGAATGGCTCGCAGCCCAAATCGCTTCCCAACGCACCTTGAGCCAATTAGACCTCCTTATTCAACTCACCAAGGTCATCAACCTGCTGCTCGACGCCGGGCCCAGCGGCTTCGAAGGCGGGATGAGCACCAAGAAGTACGAGAACATCGCCGCCACCTCCCGCGCCACGGCCTCGCGTGAACTCATTGACCTGGAAGCGATGGGCTTGCTGGAACGCGTAGGCGGGGGGCGCTCGACCCGCTACTACCCAAAGTTGCGAGGATGGGAATTGCCGACGACGAATTGAGTCGCTTGATCCTCGCACAGCGTAGCCCTTGCCCACCATTACGCGTGTGCACATGCGAGACAAAGACGCCCGTCTAGGGCCTGTTAGCGCTACGGCAATGGGTCAGGGGACAATCACATCTTGGACTGCCCCCACCCACATCTGCCGCCCTCAGCCCCCTCATGACCAACGCTCAAACGCAATACACGACCCTGCCGCAATGGCCCAAGGCTTATCCGACCAGCGGCGCCAGCGCCACCTTGAAGCTTCTCAACGAGGACTTCATCGTGACCGAGGTGCCGCTGCAACTGCCCTCTGCTGCTGGCGAACACATCTGGCTGGACGTTGAAAAGAACGGCGCCAACACCGCCTTCGTCGCCCAGCAATTGGCCGCGGCCGCCGGCGTGCAGGAATGGGACGTGGGCTATGCCGGCCTGAAGGACCGTTATGCCATCACCCGCCAGTGGTTCAGCATCTATTTGCCGAAAGGCGAGACGCCCGACCTGACCCAGCTTCAGCACCCGGAATTCAAGGTGCTGAGCCAGAGCCGCCATGTGAAAAAGCTGCGCCCCGGTGATCTGCAGGGCAACCGCTTCCGCATCGTGCTGCGCGATGTGATCGGCGACCGCGATGCGATTGAGGCCAATCTGAAGGCGGTTGCAGCCCAGGGCGTGCCCAATTACTTCGGCGCACAGCGTTTCGGCCATGAGGGCGGCAATGTCGAACAGGGCCGGGCCATGCTGGCGCGCGAGATCCGCGTGCGCAACCCGAAGAAAAAGGGCATCTATCTGTCGGCGGTGCGCTCCTACGTCTTCAATGAAGTGCTGGCGCTGCGCATTCAGCAGGGGCTCTGGGGCAAGACCCTGGCCGGTGATGTGATGGATGAGGCGGGCCTGCCCACCGGGCCACTCTGGGGGCGCGGCCGTGTGAGCACGACCGACGCAGCGCTGGCGCTGGAAACAGGCGTGGCCGAACGCAACGCCGGCTTGTGCGAGGGCATGGAACACGCCGGTCTGGATCAGCAGCGCCGCGCCCTGGTGGCCAGGCCGCTGGACATGACATGGGAATGGCCGCAAGCCGATCAGCTGCTGCTCAGCTTCACATTACCCGCCGGGAATTACGCGACGTCCGTTCTGAACGAAATTCTGCAATGCACGGAGCCTGAGCGGCACACCGAGAGCGAGGTGGCGGCGGCCGAATGACGCTGGCCTCCCCCGCTTACCTTATTTTTTCTTGGCCTTGTTCTTCTTCTCTTTGTCGTAATGCCATTTGATGGCGAAGAACATGCCCGTGCCGAACACAAGCACTTTGAAGCAGAGGAGGAAGACGGGGATCCATTCCATGATTTCGAGAATTTCCAGGCGATGACTTGAGTCGATGAGTTGTGAGGCGCATGGCCTCGTAACGCGGCTTCCGCATGGTACGTCCATTCGACTGCGCAGCCGTGCTACGCGACCCTCAGCCACTCCTCATCATCCATCTCCACCCCCCGGATCACATCGTTGCCCGGCAAGATGCGCGCGAACTTGAAGCCCGCTTTCTGCAACACCCGGCCCGAGGCCGTGTTGCCCACGGTGACGGTGGCAACGAGGCGCTGGACGCCGCGGGCGATCAGCCGCTCGGTGGCCGCGCCGGCGGCTTCGCTGGCATAGCCCAGGCCGCAGAAGGGGCTGAAGACGTAGTAGCCCAGATTGCTGGCTTCCAAGGCCGGAGTGATTTCGGCATCGACCCGACCGATGTAGCGGCCATCCGACTTGCGGCGCAGCGCCCAGACCGGCCAGGCCAGACAGCCGTCCGGCGAACGGTGTTGGCGCTGCGAGAGTTCACGCCAGTGGCGGCGCAGCGCATCCAGGCTGGTGGGCTTGGGGCAAGAGATCCAGCGGTACAAGGCCTCGTCCTGCTGCAACGGCTGGAAGAAGGCCTCGGCATGCGGCTCGCCAATCGGCTCAAGCCAGAGCCGGGGCGTTTCGATGGCGGCCGCCAGTTGGGCGGCGATTTCTGCTTGCATGGCGGCGCAAGGGCGTTGCGAAGCGATGGACTTTAGTTCATTCGCCACACGCTGCAGCCAGCGAACGGGCCTCTTGTGCCGCGGGCGCGCATGCCCTAGGCTGTGCCCAAGCCGGGTATCAAGACCCGGCACCGCTTCAACCGTCATCCATCCGCAATGACCCGAGGAGTGCACCCATGCCTGCCAGCCATAGCAAAGCCCAGGAGGCTGCCAGTCCGGGCAGCCCGGGCCTCAGCGCCCAGATCGCCCAGATCCGAACCCTGGCCCTGGTGGGGCCGGCCGGCGCGGGCAAGACTAGCTTGATCGAGGCCTTGCTGCAGCAGGCCGGCGCCATCGCTGCGGCGGGCACGGTGGAGCGCGGCAACACGGTCAGCGACTTCGACCCGCTGGAAAAGCGCGCCCAGCATTCGCTGCATGCCGCTGTCGTGCATCTGCACCACGCTGGCCTGCGCATCCATGCCATCGACACGCCCGGCGCGCCCGACTTCATCGGCCAGTCGCTGCCGGCGCTGGAGGCGGCCGACACGGCCGTCGTCGTGATCAATGCGCTGAATGGCATCGAGCTGATGGCCTCGCGCATGATGGAGACCGCCGCACAGCGCCGGCTGTGCCGCCTGATCGTGGTCAACCGCATCGACGCGCCCGGCCTGCAGCTGCCGGCCCTGCTGGCGCAGCTGCGCGAGAACTTCGGCCGCGAATGCCTGCCGCTGAATCTGCCAGCCGATGGCGGCACGCGGGTGCAGGACTGTTTTTACAGCAGCAGCGGGGCCAGCGATTTCTCCTCGGTGGCCGAAGCCCACCGCGCCCTGGTGGAGCAGGTCGTCGAGGTCGATGCCGCTTTTGTAGACCGTTATCTGAACGAGGGCGATGTCGATGCCAGCGAGCTGCACGCGCCGCTGGAACAGGCGCTGCGCGAAGGCCATCTGATCCCGGTCTGCTTCACCTCGGCGCGCACGGGCGCGGGCGTGGCCGAGCTGCTCGATGTGATCGAGCGCCTGCTGCCCAATCCCAGCGAGGGCAATCCGCCGCTCTTCCTGCGCGGCGAGGGCCCCGACGCGCAGCCCCTGCAAGCCCTGCCCGACCCCAGCGCCCATGTGCTGGCCCATGTGTTCAAGATCAATGCCGACCCCTATCTGGGCAAGATGGGCGTGCTGCGGGTCCACCAGGGCACGCTGACGAAGAACAGCCAGCTCTTTGTCGGCCATGCGCGCAAGCCCTTTCGCGTCGGCCATCTCTTTCTGCTGCAGGGCAAGGAACATATCGAGATCGAACAGGCCTTGCCGGGTGATATCTGCGCCATCGCCAAGGTCGAGGATCTGCACTTTGATGCCGTGCTGCACGACGCGCCCGAGGACGAGCACATCCATCTGGCGCCGCTGGACTTCCCCATGCCTGTGCACGGCCTGGCGATCAGCCCGGCCCGCCATGGCGACGAGCAGCGGCTGTGGGAGATCCTCCACCGCCTGATCGACGAAGACCCCTGCCTGAAGGTCGAGCGCGCCAGCGCCACCCATGAGACCCTGGTCTACGGCCTGGGCGAGCTGCATCTGCGCATGCTGCTGGAGCGGCTGCGCGAGAGCTATAAATTCGAGGTGCTGACCCAGCCGCCGCGTATCGCCTACCGCGAGACCGTCGCCAGCCCGGCCGAAGGCCATTACCGGCACAAAAAGCAGAGCGGCGGGGCCGGCCAATTCGGCGAGGTCTGGCTGCGCGTGGAGCCGCTGGCGCGCGGGGCCGGCTTCGAGTTCGTGGACGCCGTCAAGGGCGGCACGATACCGGGCCAGTTCATGCCGGCGGTGGAGAAGGGTGTGCGCGCTGCGCTGGACAGCGGCGTCGTCGCCGGCTACCCCCTGGTCGATCTGCGGGTGACGGTGTTCGAGGGCAAGCACCATTCGGTGGACAGCAAGGAGATTGCCTTCATCACCGCCGCCCGCAAGGCCTTGATCGCGGCGGTGCGCGAGGCCAGGCCGCTGGTGCTGGAGCCCATCGTCCATGTCGAGATCAGCACGCCCGAGGCCGCGATGGGCGACATCACCGGCGACCTCGCGGCCCGCCGCGGCCAGATCAACGGCACGCGCTCGGCCGTGCCCGGCGTCATCACGGTGCAGGGCCTGGCGCCGCTGGCCGAGCTGGACAGCTACCAGACCCGGCTCAACGCCATGACCAGCGGCCAGGGCCGCTACACGCTGGCGCTCTCGCATTACGAGGCCGTGCCGCCCAACACCCAGGCCGCGCTGACCTCGGCCTACAAGGCGAAGGACGAGGAGTAAACCGCCACCTGGCCGGCGCAGCGCACAATGGCGGACCTGTCAGCCCCCTAGCCCCGCATCTCTTGAATACTCTCAGCGCCGCCAGCTCCCCCCGCCTCAGCACCCTGGCCAACGGCCTGCGCATCGTCGCCATCCCCATGCCCTGGCGCGCAACGCTGAGCCTCAGCGTCTTCATACGCACCGGCAGTCTGCACGAGAGCGCGCGCCTGAACGGCATCAGCCATGTGGTCGAGCACATGGCTTTCAAGGGCACGGCCGGCCGCAGCTGCCAGCGCATCAATCTGGATGCGGAAGGCCTGGGCGCCGAACTGAATGCCCACACGGACAAGGACCACACCGCCTTCCACATCGAGGGCCTGCCCGGCGACCTGCCGGCCTTTGTGGAGCTGCTGGCCGATATCGTGCTGAACAGCAGCTTCCCGGCCGAGGAGCTGGAGCGCGAGCGCGGCGTGATCCTGCAGGAGTTCAGCGAGTTCGAGGACGACCCGACCAGCGCCGCCTTCCAGCTGCTGGACCGCGCCTGCTACGGGCCCAGCCATGCGGCCGGCCGCCCCATCATCGGCACGCGCGCCAATATCCAGCGCTTTGAGCGCGAAGATTTGCTGGACTACGCCCGCCGCCAGTACACGGCCAGCAATATGGTGGTGACGGTGGCGGGGCCGGTCGATGCTGATGAATTTTCCCGTTTGGTGGAACAGGTATTTGGCGCCCTGCCCACCGGCAGCCCCAATGCCTTGACGGCGCCCAGCTGGCTGGGCGGCTTGAAGACCCGGCGCATGGCCGGCAGCGGCCAGTGCCAGGTCTTGCTGGGCTTTGAAGCGCCCAGCCTGACCGAGGCCGAGCACCTGCCCCATGTGCTGGCCGCCGCCCTGCTGGGCGAGGGCATGAGCTCGCCCCTGCTGGACGAGGTCCGCGAGCGCCGCGGCCTGGCCTATCACGTGGCTTGCTCGGCCGACATCCTGCCGCTCTACGGCCAGTTCCTGATCGAAGGCGCCACCGCGCCGGGCCAGGCCGAGGAGTTCTTGCAAACCGTGCACGCCTTGCTGCAGCGCCAGGCCCAGGGCCCGCTGGACCCGGTGGCGCTGGCGCGCGCCCGCAAGCAGTTGCAGATGCGCGCCCTGCGCGCGCTGGAACAGCCGGCCCGCCGCATGGAGGGCGCGGCGCAGGACTTGTTCAACTTCGGCCGGCTGCGCGACCCGCAGGAGCAGATGGCACGCTTGCAAGCCGTCAGTGCCGCCCAGGTGCAGGCCGTGTTCGAGCAATTGCTGCAGCCCTCACGGCGCCCGGCCGTCGCGCTGGCGGGCAGCGTGCCGCCCAAGGTCAAGGCCTGCGCCGAGGCCTTGTTCCTGGCGGGCTAATTTTCCCGGAGCAGATTGCTCAGCTCCACCGCCGACTTGACATTCATCTTCTCGAACACCCGCGCGCGGTGCACCTCCACGGTCCGCACGCTGATGTGCAGATGGTCGGCGATCAGCTTGTTGGGCAGGGCCTGCACGACCAGGCCCATCACCTCGCGTTCGCGCTCGGTCAGCTCGGCCAGGCGCAGGGCCAGGCGGCCGTTGTGCTGGCGGGCCGCAATGGCCTTCTCGCTGAGGGCCAGGGCCTCTTCGATGCGGTCGACCAGGGTGTTGTCGGAGAAAGGCTTCTCAACAAAGTCGAAGGCGCCACGCTTGACGGCCGCGACGGCGGTGGGCACATCGCCATGGCCGGTCAGAAAGATTACCGGCAGGGCAGCGCCCAGGCCGCGGGTGCTCAGGCGCTCGAACAAGGCCAGGCCGCTCATGCCGGGCATGCGCACATCGAGCAGCAGGCAGGAAGGCGCGTCGGGCCAGTCTTTGGCGTGGTCGGGGCGGGCTTCCAGCATGGCCTCGAAGGCCTCGGCGCTGGCAAAGCCCTCGGACAAAAGCCGGCGCGAGCGCAGCAGCCAGGAGAGCGAGTCGCGGATCACGTCCTCGTCATCGACGAGATAGACCATGGGCAGTTTACGGACGCTGCTGGGGCTGATGCTCATGTTCATGGGACTCACTTTCGGTCGAGGACCGGGCCGGCTCGGCGCCCGCCGGCTTGGGCGGGCTGCCCGAACCGGGCGGCGTTGCAAGCGTAAACCGGAATTCGGTGCCTCGATCACAAGACTCGCCGGGCTCGCTCGGGCATTGATCGGCGCGGTTGACAAAATCCAGGGCCCCGCCATGTTGCTCGATCACCGTGCGGCACAGGCTCAGGCCCAGGCCCATGCCCTCGGCGCGGGTGGTGAAGAAGGGGGTGTAAAGCTGGCGCGCCACCTCGGGCGAGATGCCGGGGCCGTTGTCGCGCACGGCGATGCTGACCCAGCCCGGCTCGGTCTGCCGTGCCCACAGCACCAGCACCCGCTGGGCCAGGGGCGTGGCCTCGGGGCCCTCGCCGTCCATGGACTGGATGCCGTTGCGGGTCAGGTTCAGCAGCACCTGCTCGACCATGGTGCGGTCGCAGCGCACGCGCGGCGCGGGCCGCGGCAGATCGACCTCGATGCGGGCCCCGCTCTTGCGCGCCTGCAGGCGCACCAGGGGCAGCACGGCCTCGAAGAGCTGATCCACGGCGATGGACTCGCGCGACTGGTCGCGGCGGCGCACAAAGTCGTGCACGCTCTTGATGACGCGGCCGGCGCGCTCCGCCTGCTCGGCGATGCGGCCCACGGCCTGGCGCACCAGCTCGGGCGTCTGCGCATCCTGCGCCTCCAGCGTCAGCAGATTGAGCGAGGCGGCGGAGTAGCTGGCGATGGCCGCCAGGGGCTGGTTCAGCTCATGGCTCAAGAGCGAGGCCATCTCGCCCACGGTGGCCAGGCGGGCCGTGGCCTGCAGGCGGTCCTGCTGCTGGCGCGAGAGCTCTTCCACCCGGCGCTGGTCGCTGACGTCCAGCACGGCGCTCATCCAGCCGGTCTGATGGCCCTGGGCGTCCAGCAGCGGGGCCTCGAAGATCAGCACCGGGAAGCGCTCGCCATTGCGGCGCATGAAGACGGTCTCGAAGCCCTGGCGCGGATCCTCGCCGGCGCTCCAGCGCGCCTTGCGGTCCTGATGGCGCTTGCGGTATTCCTCGACGAACTCGGGCGGCCAGTAGTTGGGCAGATTGGGCGGCGTGCCCTGGCCTAACAAGTCTTCGGCACGGAAGCCCACCATGGCGCAGAAGGCCGGATTCACATAGGTGATATTGCCGGCCATATCGCGGGCGCGCAGGCCGGTGACCAGGGAGTTCTCCATCGCGTGGCGAAAGGCCAGGGCCTCGGCCAGGGCATGTTCGGCAAAGGCGCGGCGGCGGCCGTCGCGCGCCAGCAGGAAGACGAGCACGAACAGCGCCAGCGACAGGCCCAGCACCAGGGCCGTGGTGAGGTTGGGGATCAGCTGCGGGCGGCCGGCGGCGCTGTCCACCTTGAGCTGCAGGGTCAGGCCGCTGACGTCCACCAGGCGCTCGGCCAGGTAATAGCCCGCGCCCCGCGTCAGGCCGGCGCGCGCCAGCCGGGTGCCATCGCCCTCCACAAAGCTGAACTCGGCGCCGCGCGCCAGCTCCTCGGACACCGCTTCTTCCAGCAGATAGCGCAGGCTCAGCGTGGCGACCACAAAGCTGGGACCCTGGCCATTGCGCAGCTGGGGCAGGCAAAGATCGAACACCTCCAGGCCCTCGCCCCCGGCCAGCACGATGAAGTAGCTGCGCGAGAACTGGTGGCCGCCCTGGCGCAGGGCGGCGGCACAGGCCAGCTGGGTTTCGATCTCCATCTCCTCCCGCGAGGCTTGCAGATACAGCGGCGAGACATAGGGTGAGTCGGTGGAGCGGGTGATCAGGCGCTGCGCATTGCGGTACTCCAGCCGCAGGATCGGGCGGGTCCGGCGCAGCAACTCGGCCGAGTCCTGCGCCCAGCGCGGGCCCGGCTCGGCGCTGGGGTCATTCCAGAGCAGGCCTTGCAAGCCCTGCAGATCGCGGTCGGCAATCTGCTTGAGCCGGCCGGCCACCTCGGCCGCCACCTGGTCCACCTTCTCCTGCTCACGCGCGGCCTCGTAGCGCAGGGTCAGTGCCACCAGCAGGGTCTGGGCCACCAGCAAGAGCACCGTCAGCGCAGCCCACAGCAGCGCCCGCCGCCAACTCCAGGGGCGCAGCAAATTGGCAGGCAAAGTGGGTGGCAGCAGCATCGATGGATGGCGTGGGGGCATGGCAGCGCTGGTAAGGCATCGTCCGCACGGCGATTCGCACAGCATTGCACGCCCGGCGCGGGAGCGGGGTCGGCTCGCAGTATCCTTTGCCTGGACACAGCGCCCATGCGCAATACCGCGTACACCGCCACCGCATGGCTGGCCGCACACTTGTGCAGCCCTGCCTCCTACAATCGCCCCCCGCTCTGCCTTGCCGAGAGAAACCGGAAACCCTTATGTCCAAGTCCGAAGAAAAGAAAGCCCAGCTGCGTCAAGCCGCCTTGGAGTACCACGAGTTCCCGACCCCGGGCAAGATCGCCATCGCGGCGACCAAGCAGTTGGTCAATCAGCGTGACCTGGCCCTGGCCTATTCGCCGGGCGTGGCCTTCGCCTGCGAGGAGATCGTGGCCGACCCGGCCAATGCCTTCCGCTACACCTCGCGCGGCAATCTGGTCGCAGTCGTCACCAATGGCACGGCCGTGCTGGGCCTCGGCAATATCGGCCCGCTGGCCTCCAAGCCGGTGATGGAGGGCAAGGGCGTGCTGTTCAAGAAGTTCGCCGGCATCGACGTCTTCGACCTGGAAATCGCCGAGAACGACCTGGACAAGCTGGTCGATGTGATCGCCGCGCTGGAGCCCACCTTCGGCGGCATCAACCTCGAAGACATCAAGGCGCCGGACTGCTTCTACGTCGAGCGCAAGCTGCGCGAGCGCATGCAGATCCCCGTCTTCCACGACGACCAGCATGGCACGGCCATCGTTGTCGGTGCCGCCTTCCTGAACGGCCTCAAGGTGCTGGGCAAGGACATCAAGCAGGTCAAGCTGGTCACCTCGGGCGCCGGCGCCGCCGCCCTGGCCTGCCTGGGCCTGCTGGTCAAGCTGGGCCTGCCCAAGGAAAACATCTGGGTCACCGATCTGGCCGGCCTGGTCTACGAAGGCCGGGTCGAGCTGATGGACCCCGACAAGGCCGGCTTCGCGCAAAAGACCGACCAGCGTCGCTTAAGCGAAGCCATCGAGGGCGCGGACGTGTTCCTGGGCCTGTCGGCCGGCGGCGTGCTGAAGGCCGAGATGGTGGCCAAGATGGCGGCCAAGCCCATGATCTTCGCCCTGGCCAACCCGACCCCCGAGATCCTGCCCGAGGAAGTCAAGGCCGTGCGCGAGGACGCCATCATGGCTACCGGCCGCACCGACTACCCCAACCAGGTCAACAACGTCCTGTGCTTCCCCTACATCTTCCGCGGCGCGCTGGACTGCGGCGCCACCACCATCAATGACGAGATGGAAATCGCCGCCGTGCGCGCGATTGCCGAGCTGGCCCAGGCCGAGCAAAGCGAAGTGGTGGCGGCGGCCTATGCCGGTGCCAACCTCAGCTTCGGCCCCGAATACCTGATCCCCAAGCCCTTCGACCCGCGCCTGATGATGAAGATCGCGCCGGCCGTGGCCCTGGCGGCGCAGGCCTCGGGCGTGGCCTCGCGCCCCATCGCCGATATGGACGCCTACCGCGAGAAGCTGCAGAGCTTTGTCTACGCCTCCGGCACCACGATGAAGCCCATCTTCAACGTGGCCAAGCGGGCGGCGAACAAGCGCGTGGCCTATGCCGAGGGCGAGGAGGAGCGGGTGCTGCGCGCCGTCCAGATCGTGGTGGACGAAAACCTGGCCCGACCCACGTTGGTGGGCCGGCCCGCGGTCATCGCCCAGCGCTGCGAGCGCTTCGGCCTGCGCCTGCAGGAGGGCCGTGACTACGATGTGGTCAATGTCGAGAACGATCACCGCTACCGCGACTTCTGGCAGACCTACCACCAGATGACCGAGCGCAAGGGCGTGACGGTGCAGGTGGCCAAGATCGAAATGCGCCGCCGCCTGACCCTGATCGGCGCCATGCTGCTGCACAAGGGCGAGGTCGATGGCATGCTCTGCGGTACCTGGGGCACAACGGCCAACCATCTGCACTACATCGACCAGGTCATCGGCAAGCACCTGGGCGGCAGCCCCAGCACGCCGCAGGACGTGCCGGTCTACGCCTGCATGAACGGCCTGATGCTGCCGGGCCGCCAGATCTTCCTGGTCGACACCCATGTCAACTACGACCCCAGCGCCGAGCAGCTGGCCGAAATCACCGTGATGGCGGCCGAGGAGATGATGCGCTTTGGCATCCAACCCAAGGCCGCCCTGCTCTCGCACTCCAATTTCGGCACCAGCGACCAGCCCAGCGCACTGAAGATGCGCCAGACCCTGGCCCTGCTGCGCGAGCAAGCTCCCTGGCTGGAAGTGGACGGCGAGATGCATGGCGATACCGCCCTGGACCCGGTCAGCCGCGCCGTCACCATGCCGCGCTGCACGCTCAACGGCGAAGCCAATCTGCTGGTCTTGCCCAATATTGATGCCGCCAACATCTCCTACAACCTGCTGAAGACGGCGGCCGGCGGTGGCATCGCCATCGGCCCGGTGCTGCTGGGCGCGGCCAAGCCTGTGCATGTGCTGACCCCCTCGGCCACCGTGCGCCGCATCGTCAATATGACGGCCCTGACCGTCGCCGACGCCAACGCCGCCCGCTGAGGAAACGGCTAGCGCACATTGCCCACGGCCCGCCCGGCCTTGCCGGCATGGCCTGGGCTCTTGTCGGGCATTGCCCTTGCTTACAAATTGTTTTTACACAAGTTTGTGAGGGCTCACAAAAAATAAAATAGATCGTCGATTGTCGATGCCACCGAGTCAATCGGCCTTGTGTGCGCACACTTACATGTCGCCGAAACACGGGGGACGGGACGAGCGCCGCTTGAGGTTTTCAAGCGCTTTCGTTACCATATACCTTTCAGGAACAGGGTAAACCCGTGTCTTTGCTCTCTGGGCCGCTGTCGTGGCCCTTGTCTTTTCCCACTTGGCGTCAGCTGAAGTGCCAGTCCGTTTTAGCCGCGGTTTGCGTGGTGGCAACGACGCTTGGCACGCCGGTGCAGGCCAGGGAGAGCATTGAAAAAGTCGTCACGCTGGAAGCGGTGGCCTTGTCGGCACTGCCTCGCGAGGCCCAAAAGACGCACCGTCTCGTTCTGGCCGGGGGGCCTTTCCCCTACGAGAAAGACGGCGTTGTCTTCGGCAACCGCGAGCGCATCTTGCCGCGCAAGACCAGAGGCTACTACCACGAGTACACCGTCCCCACACCCGGCGCCCGCAATCGCGGAGCAAAGCGTCTGGTTTGCGGCGGGAAAGCCCCGACAAGTCCTGATGTTTGTTATTACTCCGATGACCACTACGCCAGCTTCAGGCAGATTCAGCCCTGAAACCGACGCAGTCCATATTCGAAGATCAAAAAGTTCTGTGACTATATAGGAGGATTGTGACCATGCTTTTGCAGACCGTCCGTCCCAATATCGTGCAGGCCATAAGGGCCTATCGCGTAGAGGACTTGATGCAAGCCGCACAGGATGCCGGCCAGCATTTTCTGTACGCCAACTTGACCGAGGCGCAGTCCAAGCAGGACGTGCTGGAAGGGATTGCCCAGGCATTCCTGTTCCCGGCTCATTTTGGCAAGAATCTGGACGCGCTCCACGACTGCATGACCGATCTGGTTCACAAGTCCGGCGCCCAGCCCGGCTTTGTTGTCGTCCTCGAGCAATTGCCCGACAACTCCAAGTTTGATCGCGAAGCCCGCGAGCAGTTGCTCGACGTGTTCCGGGAAGCGGCCGATTACTGGGCCGACCGCAAAGTTCAGTTCAGGTGCTTCTATTCTTTTCAGTAGCCCGCTCACAAGAAAATGCTTCTTGGGAGCGGGCTGCCGAAGAGACCCCCGCCGTGCCGGCCAAACCGGCTGCAAAGAATTCCAAAGCGGCAGCCAATGCCAATTTCGGAATGAATATGCCGATGATGAGCAGCGCTTTCGACACCGCCATGTGGCTCAGCGCCGCTTGAGTGTTCAAGCCCCATCAAAAAAGGAGCCTATCGGCTCCTTTTTTTATGCCTGAGACAGCGCTTGCGCCAGCGCCACGTATTCGGCCACCGGCACCTCCTCGGCACGGCGCTGCAGATCGAACTGGCCGCTGAAACCCTGGGCCGTCAACCACACACCCAGGCTGTGGCGCAAGAGCTTGCGGCGTTGTGAGAAGGCGGCAGCCACCAACTCACCCAGCAGCTTCACGTCCAACGCGGGCGGCTTGGCATAGGGCTGCATGCGAACGATGGCCGACATCACCCGCGGCGGCGGATCAAAGGCCTCGGGCGGCACATCGAACACCGACTCGATGGCATAGCGCCACTGCAGCATCACCGTCAGGCGGCCGTAGTCCTTGCAGCCGGGCGAGGCGGCCATGCGGTCCACCACCTCTTTTTGCAGCATGAAGTGCTGATCCTCCACCTGGTCCACAAAGCCCAGCAGATGGAAAAGGATGGGCGTGGAGATGTTGTAGGGCAGATTGCCCACCACGCGCAGCTTCTGGCCCTTGGCGGCGGCCAGGGCGGCAAAGTCCACCTTCAGCACATCGCTTTCGATGACCTCCAAGCCCTCGCGCTTGCGCAGCTTGGCGGCCAGGTCCCGGTCCAGCTCCACCACCGAGAAGGCCGGGATGCGGTTCAGCAGCGGGAAGGTCATGGCCCCCAGGCCGGGGCCGATTTCCACCAAGGCCTCGCCGGCCTGTGGATCAATCGCGTCGCAGATGGACTCGATGATGTGGACGTCGGTCAGGAAATGCTGGCCGAAGCGCTTGCGTGCAATATGTTGAGCCACGGAATCAGTCCTGCCACTCGCGCAACTCGACGAAGGCACGGGCACGCAGCTCCTTGAGCCACTCCTGGTAGGCCTCCTCGTACTTGCGTTCGCGCAGGGCACCACGGGCCTGGTCGCGCAGCTGCTTCATCTCGATCTCGGTATTGCGGCGCTCCTGCACCTGGATCAAATGCATGCCAAAACGTGAGGGCACCGGGGCCGAGATGCCGCCCAGGGGCAGGGCATCCATGGCTTGCTCGAACTCGGGCACGAAAGCGCCGGGCGACATCCAGCCCAGATCGCCGCCTTCGGGCGCGCTGCCATCCTCAGAGTTTTCGCGCGCCACCTGCTCAAACGTCGTGCGGCCGGTTTCGATGGCACGCTTGAACTCGGCCAGGCGGCGGGCCGCCACCTCGGCCGTCAGCTGGGCCGAGGGACGCAGCAGCACGTGGCGGGCACGGGTCTGCACCACCGTGGTCAGCGAACCGGTTTTGCGCTCCACCACCTTCAGCACATGGAAGCCGGCGCCGGAGCGCAGCAGCTTGGGCGCCAGCTCACCACTGCCCAAACCCTTGATGGCTTCGACGAACAAATCGGGCAGGCGGTCCACCGGACGCAGGCCGATCTCGCCGCCCTTGTCCTTGTTGGCATCCTCGGAAACTTCGCGGGCGACCTTGGCAAAGTCCTCGCCGCCCTTCACCCGGGCCAGGGCGGCTTCGGCGCGGGCGCGCTTCTCGGCCACCACGGTCTCGTCCGCACCATCGGGCACGCTGACCAGGATTTGTGCCACATTGGCTTGATCGGATTTGCCCAGCACACTGCGGCGCTCGTCCAGATATTTGTCGATATCGCCGTCGGTGATGCGGATGCGGCCCTGCACCTCGCGCTCACGCACCCGCTCGCTCATCAGCTGGTCGCGCATGTTTTCGCGGAAGCTGCGGTAGTCGATGCCTTCCTGCTTGAGGCGCTCTTTCAGCTGCTCCATCGTCAGCTTGTTCTGCGCCGCCACATTGGCCACCACCCGGTCCAGCTCGGGCTCGTCCACCTTGGCGCCGCTCTCGCGGGCATAGGTCACCAGCACCCGGTCCTCGATCAAGGCCTCGATGGCCTGCTTGTGCAGGGCCTGGGCATCGGTGGGTTCGCCCCGCTGCGCGGCCTCGCGCTTGAGCTTCTCGGTGCGCTGGATGACCTCGCTGGCCGCCACCACGTCTTGATTCACCACGGCGGCGATGTAGTCGCCGGGCAGCAAGTCGGCAGCACGGCGCTGGGCATGGGCCGCTTGGCCGGCGAACAGCCCGGCCAAGAGCAGAGAGCCAACAAGGGTCAGGGATCGAACGGACATGTCAGTCATAGGGGGCTTCAAGGCTTGCCGAGCGGTTGGCGCTCAGCGGTCGGTAACCAGGGATATTGTCCCTCAAGACTTTGAGCGCATTGGAGCCCAGCTGGGACAGGCCCACCAGCTCCATTTGCAGCATCAAACGGGTGTTGGCTTCGGCCTGGCCGGTCGACTGGCGCTCGGCACCCACGCGCAGGATCCAGCAGCCGGCGTCGTACTCGACGCCCATCACCGAATCGGTCAGACGGCGGTCG
The DNA here is from genome assembly GCF_014204525.1 of Roseateles oligotrophus. Taxonomy (GTDB): domain Bacteria; phylum Pseudomonadota; class Gammaproteobacteria; order Burkholderiales; family Burkholderiaceae_C; genus Paucibacter_A; species Paucibacter_A oligotrophus_A. The sequence continues at coordinate 477,030 of NZ_JACHLP010000002.1, read as the reverse complement.
CTGAGGCTGTACTGGATGCGGCCGGCGCTGTACCAGGCGCCCGAGCAGCTATTGCCGTGGCTGCGGCGGGCGGCGGCCTTCCCTTCCTGGCCCCACAAAGGCCATTGCCAGGCGATCTCGATCTGCTCGCTCTGCCCGCGCGCCAGCCGGTAGGCGGTGCTGACGGTGCGAAAAGGGCCGGGCGAGTAACGGGCGCGCAGCACCGTGCGCACCGAACGTCCGGCCTCCGGGTTGAACTGCACCGAGCCATCCGCCCACCACTGCGAATTGATATGGGCCGAGGCCAGCAGCAGCAGGTCCGACAGGCGCTGGCTGACCGGCATGCCGTCCGCGGTGATGCGCTGGTCGCGGAAGAGATAGCGCTGCACCGCACCCAGGCGCAAGACCTCCTCGCCCTGGCCGGCATCGATCCAGCGGCTGGACAGTCCCAGGGTCAGCTGATTCGCGTCATTGACCCGGTCCACGCCGGAGAACTGGTTCTCGGTGTAGATCGAATCGAAATTGAAGTCCTTGGCGGCCGAGTCGAAATTGGGCAGGCTGCTCTGGTCCCGATACGGCGTGTTGACGTAGAGCAGGCGCGGCTCCAGGGTCTGCAAGCTATTGCGGCCGAACAAGGTGGTGTCACGCTCCAGCACCCAGCCATGATCCAGGCTGAAGCTGGGGATGCTGCGGTGCACCGAGCGGCGGCCGTCGAGCATGTTTTGGTCCAGCGAATACTGGGCCGCATTGAGCGCCAGACGCGGGATCAGCCACCAGGCCGCGCCGCCCACCGGCGTGCTCAGATGCGCTTGCAGATGGGCACGCTGGCCGGTGTAAAGCCTGCCCTCGGCCATGGCCTTGCGCTGATTCGGGCTCAGCTGGGTCAGCGACGGCAGATCGAAACGGTTGTACTCCAGCTCGACGGCGCCTTCCAGCCGGGCGCGCCGCACCCAGGGCACAAAACCGTCCAGCACCGCATCGTCGGCCGCCGTGTTCAAGCGCAGGCCCACTTGGGGCGAGCGCTGGTAAGGCGCATCGAAATTGGCCAGGGCCTCGCTGCCCTGCAGCACCTGCCAGCGCTGCACGCGGCCATAGGCATGGGCCTCGCCCCAGGAGGTCTTGCGGTCGCGGCCCAGCTGTACATCGCTGAGCAGCAGGCGCTGGGTCAGGCTTTGCATGCGCTTGGGCAGGTCTTTCCAGTACTCGTCGTCCGAGACCCGCTCGGCCCGCACGCGGTAGCGCCAGTCCAGCGGCAGCTGACCGTCCTGCTGCAGATTGAGCGCCCAGCGGTCGGTCTTGATGACCCGGTCATTGGGCAGCAGGGCCCAGTTGATCTGGCCGCTGTGCTCGGGCTCCAGATAGCGGAATTCACTGTCCAGGCCGGGGCCGCGCCGCGTCATCAAGAAAGGCGTCAACGTGGCATCGCGCTGCGGCGCGATATTCCAGTAATAGGGCACGCCGAACTCCAGCCCGCTGCGGCTGTCGAAATTGATATTGGGCGGCAGCCAGCCCGATTTGCGCTGCCCGCCCAGCGGGAAGCTCAGGGCCGGCGCCCCCAGGATGGGCAGGCCGTAAAAGCGCAGCACCGCGCCCTTGGCCACGCCCTCGTTGGCCTCGAAATCCATGGCCAGCTCGTCGGCCTTGATCTGCCAGGCCGGCTCGGGCGCCGACTCGTCGATCGGGCAGCTGCTGTACGTGCCCTCTTGCGCCCGCAAATGCTTGGCGTCGCTGAAGAACATGTGCTTGGCGCTGCCCCCGCCGCCGGTGAGCGAGAAGAAATAACTGGGATTGAGGAACTCGCCCTCGAAGCGGCCGAGGTAGAGCTTGAGCTCGGGGCCGCGGAACAAGGTGCCGCCCTTGCTGAGCGCCACATCGCCGCTGGCCCGGGCCAGATCATCGACCTGCTCGTATGTGAGGTTTTGCGCGCGCAGCAGCAGCTCGCCGTAGCGCAGCTCCACATCGCCCTCGGCGCGCGAGGCCTGGTCGATCTGGGTGCTCAGCTTGCTGGCACTGAGCACCAGGGCGGGCTTGCCATCCGCCTCGGCCTTGCCCAGGCTTTTGCTGGGGCGCAGGCGCAAGGCCTCGGGCGCCGCCGCCTGCGCCCACACGAGAGCGGGCGTCAGCAAGCCAAGGCCGGCCAGCACAAGGCGCAGGCGGGCCGGGCGGCTCAAAAAGGCGGGAAGAGGGGTAGGGCGTGGGCGCGGCACGGCGTCGGCTAGCGTCTTCTTGTAGCGGTGTTGGCGGGCACCGCGGGCCTGGGAGGCTGCGGTTTGTAAAATCCATTATCCATGAGGCTCCCGCCCCCGCTGCGCACCGGCCCATCATCAATGACAAAAGCACCTGCATGAATCCCATCGCCTGGCCCGACCCGCAACGCCAACAAGACTTCCAGGCCTGGCTCCAGCCCCTGGTCCAGCCCTTCAATCTGCTGCCGGAATCCCTGCACGAGGCGGTGGCCGACGCCAGCACCCGACGCTATCTGCGCATCGCCAACGGCAGCGGCGGCTCCTATATCGTGATGGACGCACCGCCCGCCAGCAACAACGTCCAGCCCTTCATCGAGGTCGCCGAACATATGCGCGGCTGCGGCCTGCACATCCCCAGTATTTTTGCGGCGGATGAGGGCCAGGGCTTTTTGCTGCTCAGCGACCTGGGCAGCCTGCCCTATCTGAAGGCCTTGCTGCAGACCCAGACCCAGGATGACAAGACCGAGGCCAATCGCCTGATGCGCGATGCCACCCAGGCCTTGCTGAAGTGGCAGTCCCGGGGCGAAGCCGAGCGCCTGCCCCTGTTCGACGAGGCCTTTGTGCTGCGTGAACTGCACATCTTCAAGGAATGGTGTGTGGAGCGCGAGTACGGCCGCCAATGGGACGAGACCCAGCTGAAATGGTGGGCCCACAGCTGCAAGCTGCTGGCCGAGAACATCGCCGCCCAGCCCTTTGTGCCCATGCACCGCGACTTCATGGTGCGCAATCTGATGGTCTGCCCTCCGGAAGACGGCAACCCCGGCGTGCTGGACTTCCAGGACGCCGTCAAGGGCCCCATCAGCTACGACTTCGCCTCGCTGCTGCGCGACGCCTTCATTTCCTGGGACGAGGAACAGGAGCTGGACTGGGCCATCCGCTACTGGGAACAGGCGCGCAAGCTGGGCCTGCCCATCAGCGCGGATTTCGGCGAGTTCTGGCAGCAGCTGGAGTGGACGGGCCTGCAGCGCCATCTGAAGATCCTGGGCATCTTCTGCCGCCTCAAGCACCGCGACGGCAAGCCCCACCATTTCCAGGACCTGCCGCGCCTGTTTGCCTACGCCATCAAGGTCACGACCCGCTATGTGCAGCTCTCGCCGCTGACGCGGTTGCTGCAAGAGCTGCAGGGCAGCATGGTGGAGACCTCGTTCACGCTGCGCTGACTATCTTTGAGCGGCCCGGCGTTTCCTTGTCAGGGATGCGCAGCCATGATCTGCGCCACCGCCGCCGTCAGGCGCTTGCCGTAGGGTACATGCAGGAACTCGTTAGGACCGTGGGCATTGCTCTTGGGGCCCAAGACGCCGCAGACCACCATCTGCGCGGCCGGGAAGCCTTTTTGCAGCATGCTCATCAGGGGGATGGTGCCGCCCTGGCCGATATAGCCCACCGGCGCGCCGAAATGCGCCAGGCTGGCCTCGTTCAGCGCCGTGCTGAGCCAGGGGGACAGATCGGGTGTGTTCCAGCCCGTGGCGCCGTAGGCACCGGCGCGGCCGTCCGGCACAAAAGTCACCTTGGCGTTATACGGCGCGTTGTCCTCCAGCAAGGCCTTCAGGCGCAGCGCGGCCTCGTTGCCGTCGATCAGCGGGGGCAGGCGCAGCGAAAGCTTGAAGGCGGTGTGCGGGCGCAGCACATTGCCGGCGCTCTTCATCTCGGGGAAACCATCCACCCCGGTCACCGACAGGGTCGGGCGCCAGGTGCGGTTCAGCAGCACCTCCACCGGCTGGTCGGTCATCGGCAGCACCGGGCCGCCATCGGCACCGCAGGCCCAGGGCAGGCGCTTGTAGACCTCGTCCTTGAGGATGGCGGCCGTGGCCTTGGCCTGCTCGATACGGTTGGCGGGGATGTCGCAGTGGAAGCTCTCGGGCAGCAGACGGCCGGTCTTGGAGTCCTCCAGCCGGTCCAGCACCTGGCGCAGGATGCGGAAGCTCGAAGGCACAACGCCCGAGGCATCGCCGGAGTGGATGCCCTCGGTCAGCACCTCCACCTTCAAGACGCCGCTGACCATGCCACGCAGGCTGGTCGTCAGCCACAGCTGCTCGTAATCACCGGCACCGGAGTCCAGGCAGACGACCAGGGAGACCTGGCCCAGGCGCTCTTTCAGTGCGTCGATATAGGCGGGCAGGTCGTAGGAGCCGCTTTCCTCGCAAGTCTCGATCAGGCCCACACAGCGCGGGCGCGGGATGCCTTGCTGGTCCAGGGCCATGATGGCCGTCAGCGAGGCGTAGACGGCATAGCCGTCGTCGGCGCCACCGCGGCCGTAGAGCTTGCCATCCTCGTACTTGGGCGTCCAGGGACCGAGGTCGTTACGCCAGCCGCTGAACTCGGGCTGCTTGTCCAGATGGCCGTAGAGCAGCACCGTGTCCTGGCTGTCCACCTTGGTGCCCGGCACCTCGAAGAAGATCACCGGCGTGCGGCCGGCCAGGCGGATGACCTCCAGCTTCAGGCCCGGCAACTTCTTGCTCTCGACCCAGGTGGCGGCATCGCGCACGACCTTGTCGATAAAGCCCTGGGCGGCCCAGTCGGCATCGAACATCGGGCTCTTGGCCGGGATGGCGATGTACTGGGTCAGGGCCGGCACGATCTCCTCGTCCCACACGCGGGAGGCGAATTCGCCCAGGGCGGTGGCTTGGTCGGCGGGCAGGGGCAAAGAAGGATCGCGAGCGTTCATGATGGGGTCCCGGCTTGTGGCGAGTGAATGGCCCGAGGGTTCGGGTCGCGCCCTGATTTTAGAACCTCTGCGCCAGCCAGCTCCGCAGCTCGGCGAAGACCTGCGCCTGCTCAGGCTCGTTGAAGATCTCGTGGAACAGAGGCTCGAAACAGTGGGCGCGCAGCAGCTGGGCCGGCGCGGCGGCGGCGAATTCGGCGCTGCCGCTCGGGGCCACGCAGCGGTCGCTGCCGGCCCACAGCAGCAAGGTGGGCACCATCCAGTCCTGGGCCTGGCGGCGCACCAGCTCGCCGCCCTCCACAATCATCTTGGCCAGGGCGGGGGTGATGCGGTCATGCACCAGCGGGTCGGCGATATAGGCCTGCACCACCGCCTTGTCGCGCGAGATCCAGTCCGTCTTGAGCCCATTGCCCACCGCCAGATGCGGGGCCAGGGCCACACCCAGGGCGAGCTGCAGGCGCTGAAAAGCCGACATGCCGGGGTCCAGGGCCGGGCTGCTCAGGACCAAGGCATGGACCGGGCGGAACCAGGCCGGCAAAGCGCCTGCACCGCCGCCCTCGCCGCCCTCGCGCTGCGCGGCCAGGCCACCGGCCACAAAGCGCGCGGCCACCAAGCCCCCCATGCTGTGGCCCAGCAACACCTGCGGCCCCTGGCCCAGCAGCGGGTCGGCGCGAACCTCGTCGATCACCAGGGCCAGGTCCTGCAGCAGGCGCTCGGCCGTCGGCACATCGCCGCGCTTGCCGCCCGAGGCGCCATGGCCGCGCTGGTCATAGCCCACCACATGCCAGCCCCAGCTGTTCAGCTGGGCCGCCACATGCTCGTAACGACCGATATGTTCGCCCAGGCCATGGACGATCAAGACCGTGCCGCGCGCGGGCGCTAGGCCCGGCTGGCTCCATTGCCGCCAATGCAGGGGCAGACCATCATCGCTTTTCAAGGTACGCATGGCCCCAGTGTAGACAGCCACCTGCCCGGCCCACCCCAGGGCTTGCCCGCGCATCGAAGCTCTGGGCAGCCCGGTCTAATCCACCGGCGATGTCACACGGCGGACAGCAGCGATGCGCTAGAAGACTAGGCTTGCGCACAGCAAAAACTTGGCATTCACAGGGAGGCCCGACCATGAACGATTTCTTCACCCTCAGCGCATGCGAAGACGAGGACGCAACGGGCATTGCCCATCTGCAGCTCAATCGCCCCGAACGCATGAACACCATGGCCCCGGCCTTCTTCCCGGCCCTGCGCGATGCGGTGCGCGAGCTGGATGCCGCGGGCCGCACCCGCGTGCTGCTGATCTCATCCACCGGCAAGCATTTCAGCGCCGGCATGGCGCTGGAGACCTTTGCCTCGCAGTCCGCCTTGCTGGACACCCGCTCTGCCCGCGCCCGCCTGGCTTTCCAAACCACATTGCGCCAGCTGATGGACTGCTTCAGCGCCCTGGACGAGGCTCGCTTCCCGGTGCTGTGTGCCGTGCAAGGCGGCTGCATCGGCGGCGCCCTGGACCTGGCGGCCGCCTGCGATATGCGCTTCGCCACGGCCGACGCCTTTTTCAGCGTGCAAGAGATCCAGATCGGCATGACGGCCGATCTGGGCGTGCTGCAGCGCCTGCAACAGCTGATGCCCGCCGGCCTGGCCCGCGAGATGGCTTATACCGGCGAGCGCCTGGGCGCCGAGCGGGCCCTCAGCGCCGGCCTGGTCAACGCCGTGCTGCCCGACCAGGCCGCCCTGCTGGAGCACGCCATGACCATCGCCCGCCAGATCGCCGGCAAATCGCCCCTGGCGATAGCCGGCAGCAAGCTGGCCATGAACCACGCCCGCGACCACGGCGTCGCCGCCTCGCTGCAACAGATGACGCTGCTGCAAAGCGCCATCTTCGATGTGGAAGAAATGGGCCGCGCCATCATGGCCTGGAAGCTCAAGAAGCCGGGCGAGTTCGCGCCCTTGAACGCGGCGGAGAAATCAGCATGAACTGGTCGCCCTTGCAACGCCCCCTGCCCATGGTCTGGGGTCGGCAGCCAGCTTAAACTGCCGGCCATTTCTTCCTCAAGCCTCCGCCACCCGCCATGAAACGCCTCACCTCGCGCGGCCTGCGCGCCACCGCGCTCAGCAGCTTGCTCGCCCTCGGCCTGAGCGCCTGCACCCATATCGATGTGCAAGACGGCGATATGTTCCGCCGTGGCCAAGCGGCCCCGCAGGACGACTGGTTCGGCCAGGCACAAGCCCAGGCCCAAGGCTCGGCCGCCCAGCTGGAGCGCTTCAGCATCAAGGCGGCCGACGGCACGCTGCTGAACGGTGTCTTCGTCCGCAAGCCCGGGGCACAAGCCACCCTGGTCTACTTCCAGGGCGCCGGCAACACGATTCCCAAAACCATCAAGGGCTTGCTCCATACCAGCGCAGCCCTGCCCGCCCATCTGCTGCTATGGGACTACCGTGGCACCGGCCTCAGCGAAGGCCAGGGCGGCACCCCGCAGCTGCGCGGCGATGCCAGCGCCATCGTGGCCGAGGCGCGCCGCCTGGGTGGCGAGGCCCTGCCCCTGGTGTACTGGGGCTATTCCCTGGGCAGCTTGGTGAGCGGCCATCTGAGCCAGGAGCTGCCGCCCCAGGCGCTGATTCTGGAGGGCAGCCTGACCAATGCCCAGGATTGGGCCGACCAGCGCGTGCCCTGGTATGCCACGCCCTTTGTCACCGTCACCCTGGCCGACAGCGTGCGCGCCTTTGACAATCGCAAGGCCTTGCAAGACCTGCAGCGCCCGACCCTGCTGCTGGCCGGAGAAAAAGACGAGACCACGCCCCCGCGCTTCAGCCAGGACATCCTCCAACATATGCAGCACAGGCAATGCGCCACCCTGGTTCGGGTCCCCGGTGTCGGCCACGGCGGCATCGCCAGCACCCCCCTGGCGCAAGCCGCCATGATCGAGGCCATCAAGAACGCGAGCTTGCGCAAGGCTTGCTGAGCATCAAGGGACGCGAGCGCTCAACAAGGCCAGCAGGGTTTTGTTGAGCGCTCAGTTGGCGATGATCTGCACGTCCTGCCGCAACACCTCGGCCGGGTAGTAGCGCTGCAGGCTGCGCATCAGGCTGCCGTCGCGGGCGGCACGGCCCAGGCCCTCGCGCAGCAATTGCAGATCGTTGGCCGTCAGGGTTTGACGCGAGAGATAGGCGCCGACTTCGGAACGCGGCAGTCCACGCAAGGCGGTGAAACGGAACTCGCGGGTGAAGGCGAGCGCCCCTTCCTTGGCCGCAGCCGCCACCGCACCCGGCTCTTGCAGCGCCGAGTACAGCAAGGTGGGAGGCAGGATGGTGAAGTCCACCCGGCCACTGCGCAGCATCTGGCTCACGGTGCGCAAATCGGCGACGAAATCGATGCGTTTCTCGGCCACCAGCTGGCGCATCAAGGCCTCGTATTCGTCGCCCCAGGTGTAGCTGCGCACCATGGCGCCACGCAAGGCGGTCTTGGCCTGCAGCAGCCCCGCCACATCGTTCACGGCCAGCGGTCTTGAGGCCAGGGTGATCAAGCTGGGCGTCAGTCTCAGCATGGGCACGAACAAGGCCTTGAGATCGCGCTCCGCCGTGCGCGAGGCGGGCACGAAAATATCCGCCTCCTTGGCCTCAAAAAACATCAGCGCCACGCGGGCCCGCGGCACCACGGGAAAGGTGAATTCACAGCCCAGCGCCTGGCCCAGCTGGCGCAGCAGATCGGGGTAGACCCCTTCCACCCGGTCGTCCAGCTCAGGGCGCAGCAGCACATTGAATCCGGTCGGCGCGACGGGGACCTGAATCGGCTGGCTGCAGCCCGCCAGGGCCGCCAACGGTGCGGCCAGGCCCAGCGCCATGGCCATGCAGAATTTCCTTGCGGGCCCAGCCCTTCGCCAACTCATCCCAGCATCCATCCCCCAGGCGATTCGGGCGAGGGGCCCCTGAACGACGTCGAAGAACGCCACGCTGGAGCGTAGCAGCACGGCGGCATCCTGCCCCCGCATTTGATCAAGGAGATCGCCGCCCTGTCGCGGACAGGCACCTCAGTTCGATTCAACCACGGTCAAACTTGAACACCGCCATGCTGGAGAGCAGATTGGGCAGGCTGCGCACGGCCTGGCCGTTCTGGATGCCGAAGCTGTCCAGCACGCGCAGGCGGTTCTTGCGCGCCAGCACCTCGAAGTCGGCGTAGGTACCGACGCGGATATTGGGCGTGTCATACCACTCGTAAGGCAGCACCCGGGTCACCGGCATGCGGCCCAACATCACCTGCAGGCGGTTGGGCCAGTGGGCAAAGTTGGGGAAGCTGACGATGCCGATGCGGCCCACCCGCGCCGTCTCGCGCAGCATCAGCTCGGTATTGCGCAGATGCTGCAAGGTCTCCAGCTGCAGCACCACATCAAAGCTCTGGTCCTCGAAGATGGACAGACCATCCTCCAGATTGAGCTGGATCACATTGACGCCGCGCTGGGCGCAGGCCAGCAGATTGGCGTCGTCCAGCTCCACGCCGTAGCCGGTGCAGCCGCGCTGTTTCTGCAGATGATCCAGCAGGGCGCCGGTGCCGCAGCCCAGGTCCAGCACCCGCGAGCCCGGGGGCACCAGGGCGGCGATCTGTTCCATCACCGTGCTCATGCTTGCTCTCCTGCAATGCGTTGGAAATAGGCTCGCAACAAGCCGTGGTAGCGCGGGTCTTCGAGCAGAAAGGCATCGTGGCCATGCGGCGCGTCGATCTCCGCGTAGGACACATCGCGCTTGTTGTCCAGCAAGGCCTTGACGATCTCGCGCGAGCGCGCCGGCGAGAAGCGCCAGTCCGTCGTGAAGCTGGCCAGCAGGTATTTGCAGCGGGCGCTGGCAAAGGTGCGGCTCAGATCGCCGCCGTGCTCGCGCGCCGGGTCGAAATAGTCCAGCGCGCGGGTGATCAGCAGATAGGTGTTGGCGTCGAAGTAATCGCTGAACTTGTCGCCCTGGTAGCGCAGATAGCTCTCGATCTGGAACTCGATGTCCTGGGTGCTATAGCCCAGCTCGGCGGCGCGCATCTGGCGGCCGAACTTGCTCTCCATCACATCGTCGCTGAGGTAGGTGATGTGGCCAATCATGCGCGCCACCCGCAGGCCGCGCTTGGGCACGACGCCATGGGCGTAGAAATGGCCGCCGTGGAAATCGGGGTCGGTGATGATGGCGCGGCGCGCCACCTCGTTGAAGGCGATGTTCTGCGCCGACAGGGCCGGCGCCGTCGCGATGGCGATGCAGTGGCGCATGCGCTCGGGGTAGCGCAGCGACCAGTCCAGCGCCTGCATGCCGCCCAAGGATCCACCCAGCACGGCCGCCAATTGCTGGATGCCTAACTCGTCCAGCACACGGGCCTGGGCATCGACCCAGTCCTGCACCGTGACGACGGGAAAATCGGCGCCGTAGATCTGGCCGGTCGCCGGGTTGGTGTGCATGGGCCCGGTGGAGCCGAAGCAGGAGCCCAGATTGTTGATGCCGATGACGAAGAACTTGTCGGTATCCAGGGGCTTGCCCGGACCGATCAGATTGTTCCACCAGCCCTCGCTATTTTCCTGGCCCGCATAGCTGCCGGCCAGGTGGTGGCTGGCATTGAGCGCATGGCAGACCAGCACGGCATTGGAACACTCGGCATTGAGCTGGCCATAGGTCTCGTAGACCAGCTGATAACTTGCCAGCTGTGCGCCGCTGCGCAGCGGCAGGGGCGTGTTGAAGTGCATGGTTTGCGGGCTGACCTGCCCGATGTCTGCGACTGCCACTTTGATGCATGCTCCCAAAAACAAAAACCGGCTCCGCCAAAGCGGACGCCGGTTCCCGGAGCGCCCCTCTTTAGCTGTATTTCTAAAGCGCCCGCAATTCGGAACAAATCGGCGCTGTGGGGAGTATAGCGTTCGAGATCAAGCCGCTTATGCAGCTTACTTGACAAGCAGCGAGTAGATCGCCAGAGCGTCTCGATGCTCCGCCCCCACCCGCTCCAAGAATGCCCGGCCGCAGACGTTGTCCGCGTAGACCAGCAGATGGCATTTTTGAATGCCCACGGCGCGCAGGCGCCGCAAGCCTTCATGCACCAGCGAAGTACCGATGCCTTTACGCTGACTCTCGGACGCCACCGCCAGATGATGAATGAGGCCACGCCGGCCATCGTGCCCGACGAGGATGGTGCCAAGCACCGCGCCCTCGCTCAATGCAACAAGACTGAGGCAGGGTTTCGCGCAAGGAATTGCTCGATGGCCTGGCGCTCATCCGCCCCGCTCAGCCCGACCCCGGGCGTTCGCTCCCACAGCTCGCGTGCGGCGGCGTAATGCAAGGGCTCAAACGGGGCGATCGATTTGTTCACGTCAAAATCCGCCAAGTCGACCTCACTCGCTCTCGGATTCTTGCAAGGAACTGGGGATATCGCGGCGGGTGTGCAACACGCGCCAGATGTCGATGGATGCGGGTCGCTCAAGGTAAAAAACCCGAAATGGGTAGCGAGTCAGCAGCCAGCTGCGCAAGCCTGGAATATCGAGTTCCTGAGCGTAGCGAGGCGATCCAGCAGCGGGACTGTTGGCGATATGGGCGTAAGCGGCTTCCAATGCGTCAACAAACCCAAGCGCAGCTTGAGGAGCATGCTCAGCCAGATAGTAGGCGATAGCTTGATCGACATCCTGCCGGGCCAGGGCGCGTGGAACAAGCGGCTTGGCCTTCACGCTTTTTTGCGCTTGCCAGCAGGCTGGAGAACACGCTTGCGCAAGACCTCAAAGTACCCAGCGTCAACCGCCGGGGTCGGTTCGGATTCGGCGCCCGCCAGCAGCAAGCTACGCAATTGCTGCTTGTCCTGGTCCCGACGAATCAACTCGCGCACATACTCGCTGCTGGTGCCATAGCCGCGCTGACTGACTTGCGAGTCGACAAAAGTCTTGAGACTGTCGGGCAAGGAGATGTTCATGGTGCTCATGCCGCGAGCATAAATTGCTTGGCAAAATTTGGCAAACCTGCTGAATTCAAGCTTTTCACGGGCTCGCATCCCGCTGCCCAAACATGATCCGATGCCGATCCGGCGTGCGCAGCAAAAACTCCCGCATGCGCCGGGGCTGCCCCTCAAGGTGCCATGCATAGGCAATGCACCACCGCGCCGAAGGGCTTCTTGCCCTCGCTCAGCTCGGCCGCAAAGGCCAACTCGCCTTGCAGTTGCTGCGCCGCCTTAGGCAGGCTGAAGCCCAGCTCGGCGCGCAGCGCATTGCCAATCGAGGTGGCGATCGCGGGCGCCAGGACTTCGTCCAGGCTGGCCAGCAGGCGCTCGAAGCGGCCCAGCTCGCGCTCGATGTAGTTCAGGCGCGGCTGGCCTTCCAGCTTGGCCAGCTTGGCGGCCGACTGGACGGCGTCGTCAAAGCTGCCAAGGCGGTCGATCAGACCGCGCTCCTTGGCCTGGGCGCCGGTCCAGACGCGGCCCTGGGCGACGGCGTCGATCTCGGCCACGCTCTTCTTGCGCGCGGCCGCGGCCTTGCTCGTGAACTCCTCGTAGATATGGTTGATGCCTTGCTGCACGGTGGCCTGCATGCGCGGGTCCAGCGGCCGGCGCGGGTCGAAGCCGCCGGCCAGCCAGGTGCTGGTGTAGCCACCGGTGTGGATGGAGAGCTTGTCCAGCAGCTTGTCGGCCGTGGGCAGCATGCCGAAGACGCCGATCGAGCCGGTGACGGTGGCCGGATCGGCAATCACCTCGTCGGACGACATGGCGATCCAGTAGCCGCCCGAGGCCGCCACATCGCCCATGGAGATCACCACCGGCTTGCCGGCCTTCTTGGTCAGCTCCAGCTCACGCCGCACGATCTCGGAGGCAAAAGCGCTGCCGCCGGGCGAGTTGACGCGCAGCACCACGGCCTTGACGCTCTCGTCCTCGCGCGCCTGGCGGATCTGGCGGGCGGTGGAGTCGCCACCGATGCGGCCGGCCGCGGCGTCGCCGTCGACGATCTCGCCCTCGGCCACCACCACGCCCACCGCGGGGCCATGGCTGGCCTCAGGCTTCAGATAGGCCTGGTACTCGTCAAAAGAGATGCGGCGATAGCTATTGCCCTTATCGTCCTTGGCGCCGCGGGCCATCAGCAAGTCGCGCATCTCATCGCGGGTCTTGATGCCGTCCACCAGCTTGCTCTGGAAGGCCAGCTTGGCGGTGTTGCCCTTGACGGCCGCCAAGGCCTCGGGCAGCTTTTCTATGCCTTGCGCGATGCTGCCCTTGGGCAGCTTGCGGGCGGCCTCCACCGAGGCGGTGTAGCGGGCCCACAGATCACCGTAGAGATAGCTCTCGGCCTCCAGCGCGGCCGGCGATGGCGCGTTGGCGAAATAGGGCTCGGCCGCGTTCTTGAAGGCACCGACGCGCAGCACATTGGCGCTCACGCCCAGGCGGTCCAGTGCGTCCTTGTAATAAGTGCGGTAGCGGCCAAAGCCCTCGATCAACACCATGCCCATGGGGTGCAGATAGATCTCGTTGGCGCGCGCGGCCAGGAAGTAGCCCCGTTGGTTATAGCTGTCGCCATAGGCCAGCACGGGCTTGCCGCTGGCCTTGAAGCGATCCAGCGCGGCCGCCACCTCGTTCAGGCCGGCCAGGCCGGCGCCGCCGAACGCGTCCAGGTCCAGCAGCACGCTGCCGATCTTGGGGTCCTTGGCGGCGGCGTCCAGGGTCGCCAGCACATCGCGCAAGCGGGTCTGTTTCTGCTTTGTGCCTTGCAGCTGGGCCACGGCGGTGTCGCGCGGCGAGCCGGAGAACTGCTCCACCAGCGGGCCATGCAGATTCAGCACCAGGGTGGTCTTGTCCTGCAAGGGCTTGGGGCCATGGTTGAGCAGGCCGCCGACCAGGGCGATCAGAACGACCAGGATCAGCAGATTGAAGAGCACGCGCCGGGTCGCGTCCAAGGCGCCCCAGAACTTTTTCAGCACCCACCAAAGACCCGAGAAAACGCTTTTGACGCCCATGCTCACTCCGCTGATATTTGTGGCGCAGATTGTGCAGGAACTGGGCCTGCCAAACGAAAGACATGACAGGGGTTTGCCCCAGGCCGGGCGGCTGTACTCAGCCGTAGACCGGCGCCTGCCCGGGCACCCAGGGCGGCAGGCGCTCCTGCATCACGGCCTTGAACAAGTCGCCCTCCACAAAGCGCTGCAGCCAGGCGCGCAGGGCGGGCATTTCGGTCTGCGTCTCGAACCAGGCCGCATCGACGGCGGCGAACTGGCGCACAAAAGGCAGCAAGGCCATATCGGCCAGGCTGCATTGCGGGCCGAAGAGCCAGGCGCCCGAGAGGGCCAGGGCCTGTTCCAGCGGCCGCAGCAGCAAGGCGCAAGCGGCCTCGCGATGGTGCTGTGCCGGCTCCGCGGGGAAGCGCTCGGGGTATTTGTAGCGGTCCAGCAAGGGCTTGAAGCGGGCATCGCAAAGCTCGATCCAGCGCGCCTGCTCGGCCGCGGGCGCGGCGCTCAGCCAACCCTGGGGGTCAGATCTTGCCAGGGCCCAGCGCATGATGTCCAGGCTCTGCTCCAGCATGCCCCCATCGGGCAGGAGCAGCACCGGCACCGTGCCCTTGATGGAGGCGGCCAGCAGCTCGGCCGGCTTGGCCCGCAGCGCGACCTCGCGCAACTCCACCCGCTGGCCGGCCTGACGCAAGGCCAGGCGCGCGCGCATGGCGTAGGGGCAACGTCGAAAGGAGTAGAGGACCGGCAGCGATGGCGGCGCTGCGCTCAAGCCAGGCGCGGCGCCGTGTCGATAAAGCTCTGGCGCGCACTGAGCTTTTCGAAGTGGCGGGCCAGATTGGGGTGCTCATCGCGCCAGTGGATGGCGGGGAAGCGGAAGTCCAGCCAGCCCAGGGCGCAGCCCAGCGAAATATCGGCCAGGGTGAAGTGCGTGCCCGAGCACCAGGGCTTGTCGCCCAGGCCTTGGTTCATGGCCTTGAGGCCGGCCAGCACCTTGCCCATCTGACGATCCACCCAGGCCTCACAACGCTGCTCGTCGGGGCGGCCGGCCCAGCTCTGCTCCAGGCGCACCAGCACGCCGGCGTCCAGAATGCCATCGGCCAGCGCCTCCCAGGTACGCACCTCGGTGCGCTCGCGGCCGCGCTCGGGGATCAGCTTGCCCACGGGGGACAAGGTGTCCACATACTCGACGATGACGCGCGAGTCGAACACCGCACCGGTGATCGAGTCCTGGCCCTCCATGACCAGACAGGGCACCTTGCCCAGGGGGTTCATCTTGAGAATGGCATCACTGGCCCAGACGTCTTCGAGGACGAATTGATAGTCGAGTTTTTTCTCGGCCATCACGATGCGCACCTTGCGCACATAGGGGCTGGCGAGTGATCCAATGAGTTTCATAAGTAATGCTTTAACTGCGTCATCCCTGTTGGCCGCATTCTAACGAGGCCCTTGTGGCGTCCAGCCCGCATGCCGGGCTCGCGTTGTTGGACCGACGCGAAGTGATTCTTCCTCTTGTCACGGCGGCGTAAGAAACGCAGACTGCCGCTTCCGCCAAAATCCATTGGCATCAAAAGCACATAAAAGCTGGGAGGACCATGTCAGACGCTCACACCGGGGCAGACCCGATTACGGCCGCCGTTGCCACCGAAGATTTCTCCGCTCACGGCGGCAGCCCCGCCCTCCCGCCCAAACGTCGGCTGACGATCACGTTCACCGGCTCCGGCAGCGAGTACTTCCGCATCTGGATCGTCAATATCTTGCTGACCCTGCTGACCTTGGGCCTCTACCTGCCCTTTGCCAAGGTGCGGCGCATCAAATACTTCTACGCCAACACCCTGGTGGATGGCGAGGCCCTGAGCTTCCACGGCCGCCCCTGGCCCATGTTCCGCGGCTTCGTGCTGTTGCTGGCCCTGATGGCTGCCTACGGCATCGCCAGCAAGTTCTCGCCCACCGCCGGCCTGCTGGCCTATCTGCTGCTGTGCGCCATGTGGCCCGCTCTGTGGCGCGCCGGCATGCAGTTCCGCCTGAGCAATACCGCCTGGCGAGGCCTGCGCTTTGGCTTCAGCGGCGATCTGCGCTCGGCCTATCTGGCCTTCATGCCGGTTTATCTGCCGGCCATCGGCTTGATGGCGGCTCAGTACTTTGTGCTGGGCGGCGCCACCCAAGCCAGCTCACCCGAGGAATTGGAAAAGCTCGGCGCCTCCGTCGAGCTGTACAGCTACATCTCCGGTGCCTGCGGCCTCTTGATGCTGGGCCTGGCTCCCTGGAGCCTGGCCTGCGTCAAGCGCTATCAGCACAATGGCTATCGCTACGCGGAGGAGCAAACCCGGCTGGACATCCCCAACCGACGCTTCTACGGCCTGGGTCTCAAGGTGCTGCTGATCGGCATCCTCCCCCTGATGCTGATTGGCGTTCTGGCCGCCATACTGCTGCCCATGGTCAAGGGCCGCCCCGAAACCCTCCCTGTCGTCTTCATCGCCCTGTTCCTGGCCTATCTCTTCTTCTTTGCCGTCAGCGGCCCCCTGTTCAACGCCCGCTTGCAGAATCTGGTCTGGACGGGTACCCGCAGCGCCAGCCTGCAATTCGACAGCCAGTTGAAAGCGCGCCGCCTGATTGGCCTGACCTTCAAGAACTGGCTGCTGACCGCCCTGAGCCTGAGCCTGTACCGGCCCTTCGCCGCCGTGGCCACGGCCCGTCTGCGCCTACAGTCGGTCGGCGTCGACCTGGACGGCGATCTGGATCGCTGGGTCGCCCCGGCCAATGCCGGCCAAAACGATGCGACCGGCGAAGCCGCCGGTGACTTCTTCGGCTTCGATATGGGTTGGTAAGCCAGCATGGAGCTCGCGCCCCCCGCCGCATCGCCTCGGCTGCAAGCCCGATTTTTTGACGGTCGCAGCGCCCGCCCCCAGGCCGTACAGGCCTGGATCAGTGCTGGCGAGTTGCATCTGCAAACCGGCGATCAAAGCCTGCACCACTACCCGCTGCGCGAGGTGCAGTGGCCCGAGCGGCAACGCCACGGCCAGCGCCAGGCCGAGCTGCCCGGCGGCGGCTTGCTGAGCCATCCCGAGGCAGCGGCCTGGGACGCGTGGACGCTGGCCTCCGGCCTGCAAGACTCGTTGACCGTGCGCTGGATGCAGAGCTGGCGTCGTGTCGCCCTGGCTCTGTTGCTGAGCATTGGCACGCTGGCAGGCCTATGGCGCTGGGGCGTGCCCTGGGTGGCCGATCAGGGCGTGGCCCTGATCCCTGCGGCGGTGGAGCAGCAGATCGGCGGGCAGGCCTTGGCCTGGTTCGATAAAAACATGCTGAAGTCCTCCAAGCTGCCCCGCGCGCAGCAGGAACAAATCGCCGAGCGCTTTGCCCAGGCGCTGCACAAGGCAGGGGCCAAGGCCGGCCCCAAGGCCAAGCCCTGGCCCGCCTATCAACTGCACTTCCGCGATGCCGGCGAAGCCATGGGCCCCAATGCCTTCGCCCTGCCCGGCGGCGCCATCGTCATGACCGATGCCCTGGTCCGCTTGCTGGAGAGGGACAGCCCCGACGCCTTGGTCGGCATACTGGCGCATGAGCTGGGCCATGTGCAGCACCAGCACGGCATGCGCATGGCCTTGCAGGCCGGCATGGTGGGCGTGGTCGCCGGCATGGTCGTGGGGGACTTTTCGGCCCTGATCGCGGGCGTGCCCGCCGTGCTGGCCCAAGCCTCTTACTCGCGTGATTTCGAACGCGAGTCGGATGCCACATCCCGCCAGCTGATGCTGGACGCCGGCATCAAGCCCAGCGTGATGCTCGACTTCTTCCAAGCCATGGCCGATATCCGCAAGAAGAAAGGCGGCGACAGCGGCCTGCCCATCGCCTTCGCCAGCCATCCGGCAGACGCAGAACGGATGCGTTTTTTTGGCGCGCCCTGAAACTCAGGGCCCAGCCTGCCGCAGGCCGGCAAAGACGGCGCGCAAGGCGCCGCTGACCTCGGCGGACCGCAGCATGGCCGCCTCGTCCCAGCCCCGGCCCAGCAGAGGAATCGTCAGCGAGGCTTCTTCAACGATGTCGGCCGCCATGGTCCTGAGCGTCTCACGCAGGGCCGCATCGGCATGGCTGGCGCGTGGCGAGGCATTCAGTACCGCCACCCGTTTGAAGGCAAAAGGCTCGTAACTAACCAGCCAGTCCAGCGCATTCTTGATCACACCGCTGACGCCATGGGCGTACTCCGGGCTGGCGATGATGAGCGCATCCGCGCGCGCCACGGCCGCGCGCAAATCCTGCACCGCCCGGCCCGGCGCCGCCTCCAGATCGGGGTTGAACAGCGGCAGCTGGCCCAGGCCCTCAAACAGTCGCAGGCTGATGCCCGGTGGCACTTGCCGCCCAGCCACTCTCAGCAAGGCAGAGTTCAGGGAGGCCGCGCGCAGGCTGCCGGACAAGGCGAGGATGTGGAACATGGCAAGGCCTTGAAGGTCTCAAGAATTCTCAGGCGAGCCGGCTTGCAGGCCGCGCAAGATGCTGGCGCGATAGCCCTGCGGCAAATTGGCCGGCAAGGCCGCGGGTGCGAACAAGGCCCAGCGCCTGTGCTCATGGCTCAGCCTTGGCTCGAAGGGCCCGGTCAGGCGCGCACGATACGTCACGATGAAGACATGGCGGCCGGGGATGACCTCGAACAGATAGCTGTCCAGCGGCGCCTCCACCGCCACCTGCAGGCCCAGCTCCTCGGCGATCTCGCGTGCCAGGCATGCGGGCGGGGTCTCGCCGAGCTCGATCTGCCCACCGGGCAACTCCCATTCCTCGCGCTCGTTGAGCAGCAGGACGATGCGGCCGTCGGGCGCGGGCAGCAGGGCTTTGATGGAGACTTTGTACATGGCGGGCAGGGCTTGTGCGTCGAGTGGGTAGGCGGGTCTTGCCCTGCGCCCTAGGGATGCTCGCTCAAGAGTCGCTGGATCTTGCTGGCCTTCTCGAAATGGTCCAGGCGCTGCTCCTCGATCCACCAGCGCGCGGCCTCCATCAGCAAGGGCGGGTCATCGTTCTTGTTGGCAAAGAAGGCGTAAAAGGAGAGGCCGACCTCGGGGCCCTTCTTGGCGATCTTGTCGGCACAGACTTGCAGGATTTTTGTTCTGAGTTCGGTTCGCATGGGGCTATTGTGAGGTTTTGATTTTGCTAATCTAGGGTCGAGGAGAAAACCCATGCACAGCCCCCGCAAGATCAGCCTGCGCCACGTCACCGAGAACGATTTGCCCCTGCTCTGCCAGCTGGCCGCCAGCGCGGAGGCGCGCGGCGAGTTTGAGTCCGGCCTGCTGCGCAGCCCGCAAGCCCTGCGCAAGCGCTTTGCCGAGGACGGCTTTTCCAGCGACGCGGCCGAGCGCCTGCTGGTGTGCGACGAGAGCGGGGCCGTGATCGGCAGCGTCTCGCATTTTCTGGCGCACCGCTATGCCACGGCGCGCGAGCTGGGCTGGAGCATCCACGAGCCCTCGCTGCGCGGGCGCGGCTATGGCAGCGCCGCCGTGCAGGCCCTGGTGGACTATCTATTCCTGAACTTCCCCATCAACCGCCTGGCCTGCAGCATGGCGCCGGGCAATACCGCCTCCCGGCGGGTGGCGGAGAAGGCCGGCTTCAGCTTCGAGGGCTTGTTGCGCGGCGTGATCTTCATGCACGGGTCCTATCAGGACGGCGATCTGCTGGGCCTGGTCCGCGCCGACTGGGAGGCTAGGCGGCAAGTTGTCGCAGCACCCCATCAAGGTCCGCCATTATGTTGACCAACCGAGCCGTTTCGCATGGATCTTGGTCCACGCATCTTCGACTTCACCCTGTTTCATCTCACATGCAGCAAGGGCACTCACATATCCACCGAAACCATTGGTCGAATACA
Source organism: Roseateles oligotrophus (assembly GCF_014204525.1). Taxonomy (GTDB): domain Bacteria; phylum Pseudomonadota; class Gammaproteobacteria; order Burkholderiales; family Burkholderiaceae_C; genus Paucibacter_A; species Paucibacter_A oligotrophus_A. The sequence goes on along the minus strand of NZ_JACHLP010000002.1, from coordinate 457,382 downwards.
AAGTTAGCGTAAGCACATTTTTTTCGAGCTTTGGATCGCGAAAGTACGCACTTCGAGGATCTCGCAGCTTTGGTCGGTACCAATCAAGACACAGGTCGGCTTGAATCTCAAGCTGCGAGCGTTGTGGAGGGCTACTTGTGCTTGCGTGCGGGCTGACAGGCAAAGGATTCGCCGCTATGGGCGCCGCCAATGTAGGCTCAGGTGTAACGCGGGTTGCCTTTGGCACAACCTCGGCTGTTGAGTCCTTCAGTCGAATCGCTCTACCACTACCTCCTGCAGCTTCACAAGGGAATTGCTGATACACAGGACGCCCGTCCACGACGCACTTGAACGTTTGAGCATGAACTGAAGTGCATATGCCGATCAGGATCGGAATCCAGCAGATAGAAGAAAAATTACACGATCCAAAGTGAATCATGACTCAAGCACCCCACCTCAAATAACTTGACACGATGAAGTTTCGTGGCCGCCAGTCTATACCTGAGGGCGAATCCCGATTCGCCCTTGGAATTACTTGGCCACCCGCTCCAGATGGCGCAGATTGCGCTCGATGCGGATGCTGATCGACAGGAACACCAGCATCAGGAAGGCGCCGAAAGCGCCGCCCGCCACATAGAGATTGCGCTTGCTGTCATCGCGCTGCTCTTCGTGCGCCGCCAGCTTGGCCGCGTTGGCGGCATTGCCTTTTTCCAGCTGGGCATCGAACTCTTCGGTATAGGAATCGAGCAGCAGATTGACCAGGTCCAGGGCCGAGGTCTTCTTGGCCTGGGCGATCACGGCCGGGTCCTTCAGCAGGCGCTCCAGGCTTTCGGCAAAGCCCTTGCCGAAGTTGCCGATCTGGGCTTCGCTCTCGTACTTGGCGGCGTGGTCGCGGGTGACCTCCAGCACGGTCGCATGGCTGGGGCCCTCGCTATCGTCCGAATGCGCTTTGACGAAGGCGACGATGGCGCTGGCCGCGCGCTCGAAATAGGCTTTGTTGGGGTCGGCCTTCTGGGCCGCCGCCGCGGCTGCCGAGGCGGCTGCGTCCGGCGTGGCAGCCTCGTCCTGCGCCAGCAACTTCTTCTTCAGCAGGCTGTCGCTGACGGCAGGCACGACGGGCTGCTCGGCCGGTGCCGACTTCCACAGCGAGAAGGAGCTGACGCCCAAGCCCAGCACGGCGACGAGCAGAAGCCCGGCAACCAGCAGCACGACGAAACGAAGAATGGCGAGATAGAGGTTTTCTACTTTTTGCAACATGATGAGGCCTGCCCGCAAGAAATCTTGGCCGGGACTTGCTGAGTAAATGAAGGGGGACAAAAAGAAAACGGAGCCCATTGCCGTGCCCCGTTGCCCGCCATTCTCGGCAGGAGCCCCGGCCCTGGCTATCACCTCAGGGGGGGAAGTTTGCGCGCTCTGCGCCCACTTGCTAACACATGGTTTCAACATACCAGTCGCAGGACCACCATCCCGCGCGCCGGCAGCCAGCGGATTCGGGCAGCAGGCCCGGCCAGTTAAAATTCGCGGGTTTTTCCGGAACCACCTCTCAGCCCAGCGGCTGCCGGCCGCTCATCGCCATGAATACATCCACTCTTTCCGCCATCAGCGCGCTCTCGCCCCTGGACGGCCGCTACGCCTCGCGCGTCGCCCCGCTGCGCCCCCTGCTGTCCGAGTACGGCCTGATGCACCGCCGCGTGCAGGTGGAGGTGGAGTGGTTCATCGCCCTGTCCGACGCCGGTTTTGCCGAGTTCAAGCCCTTGTCCGAGGCCTCGCGCGGCCTGCTGCGCGGCCTGGTGACCCGCTTCTCCGAAGCCGATGCCAATGCCATCAAGGACATCGAAAAAACCACCAACCACGACGTCAAGGCGGTGGAGTACTGGCTGAAGTCGCGTTTTGATGCCAACCCCGAGCTGAAGGCCGCCGGCGAGTTCGTGCACTTCGCCTGCACCAGCGAAGACATCAACAACACCAGCCACGGCCTGATGCTCAAGGCCGCCCGCGCTGAAGTGCTCTTGCCCACGCTGGACCGCATCACGGCCAAGCTGAGCGAGATGGCCCGCACCCTGGCCGCCGTGCCCATGCTGAGCCGCACCCACGGCCAGACCGCCAGCCCCACCACCGTGGGCAAGGAGATCGCCAACGTCGTGGCCCGCTTGACGCAGGCGCGCGCACGCATCGCCGATGTGAAGCTGCTGGCCAAGATGAACGGCGCCGTCGGCAATTACAACGCCCACCTGAGCGCCTGGCCCGAGCATGACTGGGAGGCCTTCAGTCAGCGCGTCATCGAGGAGCAGCTGGGCCTGGTCTTCAACCCCTACACCATCCAGATCGAGCCGCACGACTACATGGCCGAGCTGTTCGACGCGGTGACCCGCGCCAACACCATCCTGATCGACTGGTCACGCGATGTCTGGGGTTATGTCTCGCTGGGCTATTTCAAGCAGCGCACCAAGGCGGGCGAGATCGGCAGCTCGACCATGCCGCACAAGGTCAACCCGATCGACTTCGAGAACGCCGAGGGCAATTTCGGCCTGGCCAATGCCTTGCTGACGCATCTGAGCCAGAAGCTGCCCATCAGCCGTTGGCAGCGCGACCTGACCGACTCCACCGTCCTGCGCAATATGGGCGTGGCCCTGGGCTATGCGGTGCTGGGTTATGAGTCCCTGCTGAAGGGCCTGGACAAGCTGGAGATCAACGAGGCCAAGCTGGCCGAAGACCTGGACGCCGCCTGGGAAGTGCTGGCCGAGCCCATCCAGACCGTGATGCGCCGCTTTGGCCTGCCCAACCCCTACGAGCGCCTGAAGGAGCTGACCCGCGGCAAGGCCATCACCCGTGAGGCGATTGCCGAATTCATCGCCGGGCTGGAGTTGCCCGAGGCCGAGAAGACCCGTTTGCTGGCGATGACGCCGGGCAGCTATACCGGGATTGCGGCGGAGCTGGCCAGGAAGATCTGAGCCTCAGCGCAAGACGCCCTTGCCCAGCCACTGCGGCCAGATCTCCAGGCTGACCGTCTTGTCGGCCACGCCCGGATAAGCCGCCAACGCCGCCTGCAAGGCGGCCTTGTCATTTGTGCGGGCAAACAAGACCTCGGCAACAGGGCCGCTGGCCAGGCGATACCAGGCGCCGATCCGGCCCTGGTCCAAGAGCAGTTGCAGATGCGCGCGGCGCCGCAGCGCCAGCTCAGGCGTGGGCTCTTGCGCCGCGCGGCCCAGCAGCAGGATGCGCGACTCCTCGATGCCCTCCGGGTCTATGCCCTCCACATGCAGGGCACGCAGGGCCTGGGCGGGTACGGCGTTGACGCTCATAAAGCCCTCGCGCACATACTCATCGGGCTCGAAGTACTGCTGCAAGGCCTCGCGCGTCGGCGCCTGGGCGATCACGATGCCGCGCTTGAAGCCGCTGGGGTCGCGCAGCGGGCCGGCGGAGAACAGCTTTTTCTCGGCGAACAAGCGCTTGAAGTTGTCGATATGGCCGCGCTGCATCGCCGCCACGGCCGCCTTGTCCTCCGGCGTGGGGCGGCCGCGCTCCAGGAAGATGAACCACAGCGGGGTGGCGGCCGGCTTGCTCATAACGTCCTCAAGCAGCGGCTTGTCGGCACAGGCCACCAAGCCGCCCAGCACCGCCGCCATCCCTAGCCTGCGTCTGTTCATGAGAGCCTCCTTTCAACCTAGATTCGGCAGTTGGACGCGCCCGAAAGGCTCGCCAGGCGGTGCGCTGACAAGGCGCGCCGACGCAGTGGGCTACTGCCCACAAGGAGAAGCAACGCAGCCAGCGCGCCGTTTGGCGAGACAGGCGGGCGTGTAGCGCTGTCACCCCAAGGGTGATGGCTGTTAACGGGAGAGAACGTCGTAGGCATCGATGTTTCCAGGTCAAAGCAAGCGGCCAACTGCCGAATCTAGGTTCAATCCACCGGCCAACTGATCAGCAGGCGCGCCCCGCCCAGGCCGGGCGCCACATCCATGCGGGCCTGGCCGCCATGCACCTCGGCCACCCGCCGCACGATGGCCAGGCCCAGGCCAAAGCCACGGCTGCCGCGCTCCTTGGCGCGGTCCAGGCGCTTGAAGGGCTCGAACACCGCCTCGCGCATGGCCGCGGGCACGCCCTCGCCGTCGTCGTCCACCGCCAGCAAGACCTGACCCTCGGCGATCCAGGCCGAGAGCGCGATGCGCGCGCGCGCATGGCGGGCCGCATTGCGCAAGGCATTGCGCAGGCCGTAGGGCAGCAGGCGGGCATCGAAGCGCACCGGCCGCGACAGGCGGATATCGGTGCTCAGCTGCTTGCCCTCCAGCAGCGGCGCCAGGCTGGCCGCCTCCTGGGTCAGCAAGGCCTGCAAATCGCCCGGCTCGCTGCGGGCCTGCAGGGCACCCATGTCCAGGCGGGCAATCATCAGGCTGGTGTCGATCAAGGCGTCCAGCTCGTCGATATCGCGTTCGCAGGCCTGCACGGCCAGCTCGCGGCGGCCGGCGTCGTCCTCGTCCACCAGGGCGTCGATGGCGAAGCGCAGGCGCGCCAGCGGCGTGCGCAGCTCGTGTGAGACGGCGCCGGTCAGCTCGCGCTGGCTGGCCAGGGCGGCGGCCAGGCGCTCCAGCGTGGCGCGGGCGCCGGCGGCGATGGGGGCGAAGAGGCGGCTCTCGGGCTCATCAATGGCCAGCTCGAAGCGGCCGGCCGTCATGCGGTCGGCGGCGATCTGCAGGCGGCGTATGTCGCGCCAGATGGGCCGCAGCACCCAGGCCGCCAGCGCGAACACCGCCAGGGCCAGGCCCAGGCCGGCGATCAGCTGCATCCATAACTCAAACGGCAGACGGATGCTGTTCTCCGGCCCGCCGTCCACATTCAAAGGCCCCAGGCGCAAGACCTGCGCCTGCTCGCCCGCGCCCTGGCCCGGGGCCTCGGGCAGGGCCGCGTAGATGCGCCGGTTGAAGCCGTGCACCACCAGCTCGCCGCGCGCCAGGGCCTGGCGGTCGGCGCGGCTCAGCTCGGCGGCCGAGACGAGGGTGACGGGGTAGGAGAACTGCTCGTCCAGCACCTTGATGCGCGAACGCCTGGCCTCGAAGGACAGCGGCGTCAGCTCCGCCACCAGGATGTTGACGGTGCCGCGCATGAAGCGGCGCACATAGTTGTCGGTGACGCCGTTGACGGCCAGCGTCATCAGGCCCTGGATCAAGAGCACCAGGGCCAGGGCCGCCAGGCCCAGGCCCAGGGCGATGCGGGTCATGGGCGAGCGCATGGCCGGCATGCCCGCTTGCATGGATTTCAATCCTTGGCGAAGAGATAACCCTGACCGCGCACGGTCTTGATGCGCTCGGCGGCCTGGGCGTCGTCGCCAATCTTCTTGCGCAGGCGCGAGACGCGGGCGTCGATGGCGCGGTCCAGGCCGTCGAACTCGATGCCGCGCAGGCCTTGCATGATGTCTTCGCGGCTGACGGTGCTGCCGGCGCGCTCGGCCAGAAAGTGCAGCAAATCGTATTCGGCCGTGGTCAGCTCCACCGGCACGCCGGCCAGGCGCACATCGCGGGCCGAGGGCTTGATGAGCAGCTCGCCAAAACGCAGCTCGTCCGACTCGGGCAGCGCCGCGGCCGCGTCCCGGCGCAGCAAGGCCTTGATGCGGGCCATCAGCACACGCGGCGCCACCGGCTTGGTGATGTAGTCGTCGGCCCCGCCCTCCAGGCCCAGCACCTGGTCGATGTCGTCGTCGCGCGCGGTCAGCATGACGATGCGGCCGGCGAAGTCGCGCCGCACATCGCGCAGCACGTCGAAGCCGTCCTTGTCGGGCAGATGGCCGTCCAGCAGCACCACCTCGAAGGCCTGGGTGCGCATCAAGGCCTCGCCCTCCAGGCCGCTGAGGCAATGCGTTACCTGGTAGCCCGCCTTGCGCAAGGCCTCGGTCACCAGCTGGGCCAGGCGCTCATCGTCTTCGACCAGAAGAATTCTTGCGCTGACACTGCTGACTGCTTCCGTCGACATGGGGGACTCTCTCCGTGCTGCTGATGAAGGTGTCGAAGAGTGTAGCGGCGGGCCATCAAACCAGCGCTTCCGAGGCCAGGGCCGCGATCTTCCAGCCCTCGGCCAGCTTGATCAGTTGCAGGGACTTGACGCCCTGGGCGCTGAAGTGCCGCCCGTCCAGCCGCCCCTGCTGCTGGTAGCGCAGCCAGACATGGGCGATGCGGCCATGCATCTCCAGGCGCTTGGTGGAGACGATTTCCTCATAGTCCTGCAGCCGCCCGCCGGGGCCCAGCAGCTCATAGCGCTGGCGCATGAAGTCGCGCAGATCCACCCACTGCAAGCCCGCTGTTTCGCTGCGGTTGATCATGGCCCGTGGCATCAGCCAAAAAGGCAGGGCCGACACATTGGGCAGGCGGCCGGCACGGTTGTTGAAGGCGCGATAAAAGCGCATCAAGCGATCCTTGATGCGCGTTTCTTCGCTGCGCTCGGGGCCGCCGCCGCCCCAGACGAAGAGCTTGGTGACGCCCGCATAGCCGTCCAGCGCCAGGTCTTCCTGGTAGCGGTAGCCCAGGCCCAGCAACACCTTCTGCGAGGCCTGGTTCTCCGGCGCGGTCGTGGCGTAGAGCCGGCTCTGGCCCAGCACCTCCTGCGCATACAGCAGGCAGCCGGCCGCGGCCTCGCGCGCATAGCCCTGGCCCCAGAAGCGCGGCAAGAAGGCGTAGCCGATGTCGGGGGCGGGCAGGTAGTCGCGCTGCAACAGCCCGCACATGCCCAGCAAGACCCCATCGCTGGCCCGCTCCACCGCCCACAGGCCCAGGCCGGCGGACCAGTAGCCGGCGAACAGCTTTTCCTCCATCCAGCGCCGGGCGGCGTCCAGATCGTGCACGCCGGGGTCGCGGATATTGGCGATCCAGGAGGGCTCCAGCAACTGCTCCAACACATGGGGCGCATCCGCGGGCTCAAACCAGCGCAGGCGCAAGCGTTCCGTCGTCAAAACCAGCATCGCGGCTCCCCTCCCGAAGAAATCCCGGACAATATGACACCTTAAACATGCCCATCATCGCCCATGAATTTCATCCAGCAACTGCAAGCCGCGGAAACGCTCAACGACTCCATGCTCTGCGTGGGCCTGGACCCCGAGCCGTCCAAGTTCCCCGGCAGCTGGAAGGGCGACGCCGGCCGCATCTATGACTTCTGCGCGGCAATCGTCGATGCCACCAAGGACCTGACCCTCGCCTTCAAACCGCAGATCGCCTACTTCGCCGCCCATCGCGCCGAGGATCAGCTGGAGCGCCTGATGGCCCATATCAAGCGCGTCGCCCCCCATGTGCCGGTGATCCTGGACGCCAAGCGCGGCGATATCGGCTCCACCGCCGAGCAATACGCCAAAGAGGCCTTCGAACGCTACCAGGCCGACGCGGTGACGCTCTCGCCCTTCATGGGTTTCGACTCCATCGAACCCTATCTGCGCTACCCGGACAAGGGCGCCATCCTGCTGTGCCGTACCTCCAACCCCGGCGGCAGCGACTGGCAGAACCAGCGCCTGGCCGATGTGGACGGCCAGCCCCGCCTCTACGAACACCTGGCCCGCCTGGCCCAGAGCGATTGGAACAAGAACGGCCAGCTGGGCCTGGTGGTGGGCGCCACCTTCCCCAGTGAGATCGCGCGGGTGCGCGAGCTGGCCCCCACCCTGCCCCTGCTGATCCCCGGGGTGGGCGCCCAGGGCGGCGATGCCGAGGCCACGGTCAAGGCCGGCTGGCGCGGCGGCCCGGCCCTGCCGGCGGACCAGCGCGGCCCCATCATCGTCAGTTCGTCGCGCGCCGTGCTCTACGCCAGCAGCGGCAATGACTTCGCCGCCGCCGCCCGCCGCGTGGCCCTGGACACCCGCGCCCTGCTCAATCGCGCACGCTGATCGCCCACGCAAACCCTGAGCCGCCGCCCGTCTGGCCCTGCTGGCGGCTCCAGGTTCGAGAACTATTGCTCAATCCACCGCCCAGCCCCCTCGCGGGGCGCCGAATAGGCCGGGAATTCAGGTGCTCCACCAATGGCTGGCCAGGCCCGGCTCAGGGAAACTCCTGGTGTGAACAAGAGCAGCGGCGGCAACGGCCGCTCGATCCCGAGCGATAAAGGCGACGAGGGCTGAGTGAGCATAGATTCCCAGGATGATTTGAGCAGCCTCGTTGGGCAGGATTTGAGCCCTGGCGAACAAAGGACGGCGCTGGAGCGCAGCGTGCGCTGGCGCTCCATACGGCTGTTCCTGAGCGTCGCGGCCTTCATCCTGATGGCCGGCTCCCTGCTATTGCTGCTCAGCCGCAAGCCGGCCGAGCCCTTGGCCGGCTTGTTGCCGCCGGTCCTGGCGGCCAGCCTGTCCCTGCTCAGCCTGCTGAGCTACTGGCGCCTGCCCAAGCGCTGGGGGCCCCCGGCCCTGGGCCTGCTGATGGCGGGCATGATGCTGCTGGCCGGCTGCATCGCCGTCTCGCGCGATCTGGGCAGCCATTCCCTCACCATGGCGGCCCTGAGCCTGCTGACGGCCCTGGGCACCGGCACGCTGGGCGTGCGCGCCGGCCTCGGCCTGGGCGGCCTGGCCCTGCTGCTGCTGGGCGGCATCGGCCTGGCCGAGCTGCAGGGCTGGGCCACCAGCAGTGCGGCCAATAGCTCGCCGGGCTTGCGGATCTCCACCCATCTGATCCTGCTGGTCTCGGGCCTGATGATAGGCGTGGGCCTGCTGCGCATCGTGCAGCGCGGCGCGAATGATGCGGCCGAGCGCAATGCGCGCTTCCGCGGCCTCTTGAGCATGGCGGCCGACTGGTATTGGGAGATGAACCGCGAGTTCCGCTTCACCCATGTGGCCGAAGACAAGCCCGGCAGCATCGGCCTGGATCTGCAGTCCCGCCTGGGCAAGACGCCCTGGGAGCTGGGCCCGCCGGGCAGCAGCGACGAGGACATGGACGCCCACCGGGCCGATCTGGAGTCGCACCGTCCCTTCCACGGCCTGATGGTGCGGCGCCTGGGCCAGGACGGCAGCCTGCGCTACGTCTCGGTCAGCGGCGAACCCCGCTTTGATTCGCAGGGCAATTTCCGCGGCTACTGGGGCGTGGGCCGCGATGTCAGCGAGGAGGTGCAGGCCGAGCAAGCCATCCACGCCACCGAGACCCGCTACCGCGAGCTGTTCCGCCGCTCGCCCTCGCCCCTGGTGCTGCACCGCTGGGGCCGTGTCATCGACGCCAACCCGGCGGCCATGGCCATGTTTGGCTACACCCAGCGCGCCAGCATGATTGGCCAGGATCTGTTCTCGCACTACGAGCCGGGCGACGACGAACGCGCCCGCCAGCGCGCCGCCAAATTGGAGTCCATGGCCGTGGGTGCCATCCTGCCCATGGCCGAGTTCCGCCTGCGCACCCTGTCCCGGCGGCGCCGCCTGGTCAGCGCCACCAGCGTGCGGGTGGACGCCATCAGCGGCCCGGCCACGCTGAGTTTTTTCATCGACCAGACCGAACAGTCGCGTGCCCAGGAGGCCTTGCGCCGCTCCGAGGCCCTGCTCTCGCATCTGGTCGCCACCAGCCCCGATGTGATCACGCTGACCGAGATCAATAGCGGCCGCTATGCCATGGTCAACAAGACCTTCGAGCGCCTGTCCGGCCATGCCATCGAGGACGTGCTGGGCCACACGGCCGACGAGCTGGGCGTCTGGTTCGACCCGGCCGACCGCGAGCGCATCGTGGCCGGCATACGCCAGCAGGGCCGCGTCACCGATCAGCCGGTGACCTTCTGCAACAAGGCCGGCGAGCCCATCTCCATGGTGATGTCGGCCGCCCCCTTCGCCATGGATGGCGAGCAATACCTGGTCATCAACGCCCGCGACGTGACCGAGACCGAGCGCTCGCGCCTGGTCCATCAAGCCATTCTGGAAAACGCCTCCATCGGCATCGCCCTGACCCGCGACCAGCGCTTTGTGCAGGCCAACCGCTGGGTGGAAGAAATGTTCGGCTGGCCCGCCGGCGGCATGCTGGGCCAGCATGGCCGGGTGGTCTGGCCCACCGATGCCGACTACGCCGCCATCGGCAAGGAGCTGGGCCCCAAGCTGGCGGCCGGCGAGCAGGTGGAGGTCGAGCGCCCCATGCGGCGGCGCGATGGCAGCACCTTTTTGTGCCGCCTGCTGGCCAAGGCCGTGGACCCCAACCACCCCAGCCGCGGCGGCACGATCTGGATCATGGAAGACGTCACCGAGCGGCGCCGCGTCGAGGCCGCCCTGGCCCAGGCCAAGGACGAAGCCCAGGCCGCCAACCGCGCCAAGAGCGCCTTCCTCGCCAACACCAGCCACGAGTTGCGCACCCCGCTGAACGGCTTGCTGGGCCTGGCCCGCATGCTGCAACAACCCGATCTGGAGGAGAGCACCCGGCGCGAGTATCTGGACCAGATGCTGGACAGCGCCGAAAGCCTGTCCGGCCTGATCTCCGACATCCTCGACCTCTCCAAGATCGAGGCCGGCCGCCTCAGCCTGGAAGCTGCCCCCTTTGCCCTGCGCGAGATGCTGGCCACCATGCGCATGGCCTATATCACGCTGGCCCAGGCCCGCGGCCTGAGCTTTGACATCCAGATCGACGCGGCCGTGCCCGCCTGGGTCCTGGGCGACCAGGTGCGCATACGCCAGATCCTCAGCAACTATCTGAGCAATGCCCTGAAGTTCACCGCCAGCGGCTCGGTGCTGGTGCGGGTGCTGGCGCGCCCTGAGCAGCGCCTGCGCATCGAGGTGACGGACACCGGCCCCGGCATCGATGAAAGCCTGTTCGAGCGCCTGTTCCAGCCCTTCACCCAGGCCGACGAGTCCACCACCCGGCGTTTTGGCGGCACCGGCCTGGGCCTGTCCATCTGCCGCGAGCTGGCGGCCCTGATGGGCGGCAAGGTGGGGGTGCAAAGCCGGCTGGGCCAGGGCTCCACCTTCTGGGCCGAGCTGCCGCTGCCGGCCGCAACGCCCGCCATCAGCACCCGCCCCAATGCGGCCAATGCGGCCAGGGACAAGCAGGACCTGCAGGGCCTGCGCGTGCTGATGGTGGAGGACCACCCCGTCAATATGATGATAGGCGTGGCCCAGTTGCAGCAATGGGGGCTGGAGGTCTCGCAGGCCCAGGATGGCAGCCAGGCGGTGGAGGCCATCTTTGCCGCCGCCAGCATGGGCAAGCCTTTCGACGCCGTGCTGATGGATGTGCAGATGCCGGTGATGAGCGGCCACGAGGCCACCCGCGAGGTGCGCAAGCGCTTCCCGGCCGAGGAGCTGCCCATCATCGCCCTGACGGCCGCCGCCCTGGTGTCCGAACGCGACGAGGCCCTGGCCGCGGGTATGAACGACTTCCTCACCAAGCCCATCGACGCGCCCAAGCTGCGCGCCACCCTGGTACGCTTGATCGGCCACCGCGACAACGATCAAACCCGGAGCTGACGCCGATGAAACCCCTGCTGCTGCTGACCCTGGCCGCCTGCCTGCTGAGCGCCTGCGATGCGCAACGCGCCGACAAGCTCAACGAGGGGGTCTCCACCGAGGCCGATGTGCGCCAGCAGTTCGGCGAACCGGCGCAAATCATCGAAAGAGCCGACGGCAGCAAGCTGCTGGCCTACCCGCGCCAGCCCGAGGGCAGCACGAATTACGAAATCATCATCGGCGCCGACGGCAAGCTGAGCTCGCTGCGCCAGCTGCTGGCGCCGCACAACTTCGCCAAGATCCAGCCGGGCATGACGCAGGCCCAGGTGAGCGAGATCCTGGGCCGCCATGCCAAGACCCATCGCTACGCCCTCAAGCCGGATGAGGAGGTCTGGGAATGGCGCTATCTGGACGGCCAGGACCGCAAGATCTTCAGCGTCATGTTCGACCGCGAGCACCGGGTGCAAAGCAGCGCCAGCACCGACGACCCGCGCACGCTCTACGGCGGCTAGCCTCGGTCATTTACGCATGGCCTGGCGCAGCCGCTGGCGCAGCTCCTCCACCGTCATGCCGGGCCTGTTCCAGAAGGCCGCCAGCTCGGCTTGCAAGGCCACGCGCACCTGCTCGCTGGTGAGGGCGCGCGGGCTGAGCAGGCGGGTGGAAGCCTCGTTCAAGCGCGCCAGGCTGTCGGCCGCGCAGGCGTCCAGCTGGGTGGCGGCAATGTCCCGGCGCACCGGCAGAGAGCCTTTGCGATGGGCAAAAGCGGCCTGCAGCTCAGGCTCCAGCATCAGCCGGGCCAGCAGGCGCTGGCCGGCCTGGCTGGGCAGGTCGCGCACACGGGGAAAGCTCAGCATATCGAGGGCGGCGATAAAGCTGCGCTGGGCCTCGGGCACGGGAGCGCAGACAAAATCCTGCTGGGCCGAGGCCGGCCCCACTTTCTTGAATTCGCCCTTGGCCCAATCCCCCATCACCTGCATGGCGGCCCGGCCCTGGATCACCAGGGTGGTGGCGGCATTCCAGGTCCGCACCTCGCCCGCCGGCGGCCGATAGGCGCGCAAGCGCTCCAGGATTTCCAGCACGCGGAGCACGCGCGGGTGGTCGAACACGCTGGGGTCCTCGTCGATATAGAGGCGGCGATACAGCTCGGGGCCGGCCGCCCCGGCCATCAGGGTGGTGAAGAGCAGGCGCACATTCCAGGGCTGGTCGCTGATGGCCAGGGGCAATACGCCGGCCCGCATAAACACCGGGGCCTGGGCCAGCACCTCGTCCCAGGTCTTGGGCAGGGGCAAATGCAGACGCCGGTACAGCTTGGCATTGAACCAGGCCCAGTTTTCGTTGTGCAGGGTCACGGGCAGGCCGACCAGCTCGCCCTGCTGGTACAGCACCGGCCAGATGAAGTCGTGCAGATGCCGGCGCCAGCCGTCCTCCTCGGCCAGGTCATTGAGCCGGGTGGCCACGCCCAGCACGCCCAGGCTGGCGATGTCCTCGGCGCCCAACCACATGGCGCTGGGCGGGAAGCCCGCCGTGATGCGCATGACGCTGTCCCGCTTCATGAACTCATAGTCCGGCGAGGGGGTGTCGGACCAGACCCCGCCGCGGGCGATAAAGCGCTGGGCGATCAGATCGAGGCTGGCGCGCTCGCTGGGCGCGATCCAGAAATGCGCGAGGTCGATGCGAGGCGGCGCGGTCTCGGCTTGCACGGGCAAAGCCAATAGGCAGCCAAGCAGCCAGGCCCGGCCGCCGTTCATGAGGCAGCTCCGGTGCTGGCGAGGGTCGAGGCCGGCTGGGCCGGGTTCGCCGCATTGGCCCGCAATAGCTGGGACAGCGCCTGCGGGCTTTGCGCCCGGGCATAGAAATGACCCTGGCCACGGACCCCGGCAAAGGCCAGAAAGACCTGGTGCTGGGCCAGGTTCTCTATGCCCTCGACCGTGACCTTGAGGCCCAGGCCCAGGGCCATGTCTATCATGCCGCGCACGATCAGCAGGCTGCCCGCATCCCGCTGCATGGCGGCCACAAAACTCTGGTCGATCTTGATCGAATGGCAGGGCAGGCGCCGCAGATGGCTGAGCGAGGCATAGCCGGTGCCGAAATCGTCCAGCACCACCCGCACCCCCAGCTCGGCCAGGCCATGCAGATTGCACTCGATCCTCTCGCTGGCCCGGCAGAGCAAGGCGGTCTCCAGCACCTCCACCTGCAACCAGGCCAGGCCCTCGTCGCCGGCCATGGCCTGCAAACGCGGCAGCAGATACTGGTCCGACAGGCTGACCTCGGGGAAGTTGACGCTGACGAAGCCGGGCATCACCGCCTGCTCGCGCCACAGCAGGCGGTCGTCCAGCACGGCCTGCAGCATGGCCTCGGTCAGCCGGTCCAGCATGCCGAACTCCTGCACGACGGGCAGAAACTCGGCCGGCGTCAGCACCGCGCCGTCCTCTCTGACCCAGCGGGCCAGCGCCTCCACGCCCAGGATGCGCTGGCTGTGGACATCGACCACCGGCTGGTAATGGGCCTTGATCTGGCCCCGCTGCAAGGCCTGGTTGAGCTGCACGGCCATCCGCTCCCGCGCCGCGCTGATGCCGGCGTCATTGCGGTCGAACACGCGCCGGGATCCGGGCCCCGCCTGCTTGGCCATGCGCAGGGCGAAGTCGGCCTGGCCGAGCAGATCGCCCTGCGTATCGCCGGTCAGCCCGGCGCTGGCCGCACCCAGGCAGGCGCTGATCTGGAAGGCCTGGTTCTGGAAGCGCAGCGGCCGGACTACCGCCTCCGCCAGGCCGTCCAGCACGGCCTGCATGGCGGGCGGATCCGGCGGCGCCGGCTGCAGCACGATGGTGAACTCATTCCCCCCGCTGCGGAACAGATGGTCGCTCGGACGCAGGCAGTCCTGCAAGCGCTCGGCCAGCGCGCGCAAGGCATGGTCGCCCGCCGCATGGCCGAACAACTCATTGGTCTTTCTGAACTTGTCGATATCGAGCAGCAGCAGGGCATGCGAGGCCGAGGGCTGGGGCGCCCGCTCCAGCGCCTCCAGCGTGGCCCGCAGCAGGCGCCGGTTGCCCACGTCGGTGAGCAGATCATGGTTGGCCTGGTGGCGCAGCTGCTCGGTGATCTGGCGGATGCGCTGGTTGCTCTGGCGCAGGCCTTGCAGCATGGGGTGGAAGATCAGCAGGTACTCGGCCAACAGGGTCAGCAAGGTGATGCCGGCCAGCGCCAGATGCAGGCGCTGGAAGCGCTGGGCCGTGTGCAGGGCGTGGCGGTAGAGATCGCTGGTGATGGCATTCACCTCGCTCATCAAGAGGCCGTCGGCGGCCAGGGCCAGCTCCAGCGGCGCCCAGACCGAGAAACGCCACTCCACCTGGCCGGCATCCAGGGCGGCGAACTTGCGCAGCTGCTGAGCCAGCGCGCGCGTCATGGCCGAGAAACGCTGGGCCCGGCCCGTGTCGATCAGAGGCGTCTTGAGCCAGCTTACCCGCAGGCCCTGGTCGCGCAGCAGGGCCTGGTCAAACACCTCCTGGCTGGACTCCAGGCGCCCCGCCAACCTCGCCAACTCCTCGCGGGTCGCGGCCAGCCAGCGCTGGCCACCGGGGCCGGGATTCTGATCCTGGGTGCGCAGGATCAGCTCGACGATCTGCGCCACCCGGCGCAGGTCCGAGCGCTGACTGATCGCCACCTCGTTGAGGGCCACCGCATGGGCCTGCTCGCGCAACATGGCGTTGATGACCAGATAGTTGCCCAGGGCCAGCAAGGCCAGGATGGCCAGGGCCAGGAAATAGCTGCGCCGGATGGCGCCCACCGGCCGGTCCAGGTCCACAGTCTCGGCCAGAGCCTCGGATCTGGCGGGCAGGCGTATGCGACTATTCAGGGAGATCTGCATAAGCTCCTCGACCTCACTCCTTGGATCCGCCGCTGGCGCGGCGGCAAGCCACCTGATCAAACAGTAGTTGCCAAAGGCAGGCGGCGCAAGCGCTCACCGGTCAGGGCGAACCAGGCATTGGCCAGGGCCGGCGCCACCGGCGGCGTGCCGGGCTCACCGACGCCGGTGGGAGGCAGATCGCTGGCCATCAGATGGGTCTCGATCAGCGGCGTCTGGGCCAGCGTCAGCAGGGGATAGTCGGGGAAGTTGCGCTGCTGCACCACGCCGTCCTTGATGTCGATGCGGCCGTAGAGCGCGGCCGTCAGGCCGAAGATCACCGCGCTCTCCATCTGCTGGGCGACGATGCCGGGGTTGAGCACCACGCCGCAGTCGATGGCGCAGACCACGCGATGCACCCGCGGTTTGCCCTGCTGGCTGCTCAGCTCGATGACCTGGGCCACGATGCTGCCGAAGCTCTCGTGCAAGGCCAGGCCACGCGCTCGGTCTTTGGGCAAGACCTGACCCCAGCCCGCTTCCTGCGCCGCACGCCTGAGCACGGCGGCATGGCGCGGCAGGCCGTCCAGCAGCGCCAGCCGGTAGGCCAGCGGGTCGGCGCCGGCGGCATGGGCCAGCTCGTCGACAAAGCTCTCGATGAAAAAGGCGTTGTGGGAATGACCCACCGAGCGCCAGAAGCCCACCGGCACGCCGCTGTGCGTGGCCAGATGCGCGATGCGCTGCTGCGGGATGGCATAGGGCTGATCGAACAAGCCCTCGCTGGCACTCTTGTCGGGCGGCTCGACCGGGCCGGCCAGGGCCGGCAGCACCCGCTCCATCCAGCGCGGCGAGATCGCGTCGCCCGCGCTGCCCAGCCGCAAGGCCAGGGGCTTGCCCGCGGCGTCCAGGCCGGCTTGCAAGAAGGCGGCGCCGGCCGGGCGGTAGAAGTCATGCGTCATGTCCTCCTCGCGCGACCACAGCAGTTGCACCGGCACGCCGCCGGTGTCCATGGCCACGCGCACGGCCTGGCCCACGTGGTCGGCCTCCAGGCGGCGGCCAAAGCCTCCGCCCAGATAAGTCTGATGCAAGGTCACGGCCGCCTCGGCCACGCCCGCCACCCGCGCCGCCACGGCCCGGGCAAGACCTGGCACCTGCGTGCCGACCCAGACCTCCACCCGGCCGTCCTTGACGCAGGCCGTGCAATTCATCGGCTCCATCGTGGCATGGGCCAGATAGGGGGCCTGGTAGAGCGCCTCGACCTTGCGCGGCGCCTGGGCCAGGGCGGCATCCGCCTCGCCCTGCGAGAAGAAGACATGGCCTTGCGCGGCCGCCACGCGGGCGCTGTCGGCCAGGCGGCTTTCGATCTGGGCCGTGTTCAGGGCGCCGGCGGGACGCTGCTGCCAGGCCGACTCCAGGCTTGCGGCGGCGCGCTGCGCATGCCAGCTATTGCGGGCCAGCACGGCCACGGCCGCATGGCTGCCGGCCACCGTGCCCAGCTGCACGACCCGCAGCACACCGGGCTGCTGCAGCAAGGCATTGACGGGCACCGGCCCCAGGCCGCCGCCCAGCATGGGGCAGTGGCGCACGGCGGCGAAGAGCAGGTCCTTGCCCGGCCGCACATCGATGCCGAAGACGGCGCTACCGTCCACCTTGGCGGCCAGGTCCAGGCGCGCCAGGGGCTTGCCGATCTGCGTCCATCTGGCCTTGGGTTTGAGCCTGACCTCGCCCGGCGGGGTGGCCGCGGCCTCCTTGGCCAGCTCGCCAAAATGCGCGCTGGGGCCGGAGACATGGCTGATCAGCCCGTCCTCCAGCAGCAGCTCGGGCAGGGGCAGCTTCCAGCGCAGCGAGGCGGCGCCCAGCAATTGCTGACGGGCGGTGGCCGCCGCCCAGCGCAGCGGTTCCCAGGCATCGGCCACGCTGCTGCTGCCGCCGGTGGCGTTGATGCCCAGTTCACGCGCCAGCTTGGCCACCGTCCACTGGCCCAGGCGGGCCCCCAGGCTTGTATGGCCGGGCTCGGTCTGGCGCGGGTGCAGGGGCAAGGAGCCCACAAACATGGCGATATTGCCGTAGATGGACTCGAAGCCCGCCGGGATCAGCCGCAGCCTTGCCAGCGGCAGGCTCAGCTCCTCGGCCACCAGCTGGGCCAGGGCCGTGTGCACGCCCTGGCCCATCTCGCTGCGGTGCATGGCCAGCAGCACATCGCCGTTGGCGGCGATCTTGATCCAGCCGTTCAGGCCGATCTCGCCCTCCACCTGGCCCAGGCTGCCGGCATGGCCCAGGCGGCTGCGCGGCGGCAGATAGCCCCAGCCCACCAGCAGGGCGGCCGAGGCGCCCAGCCCGCTCAGCAGCAAGGTGCGGCGCTTCATCGCCGGGCCCCGAGTGCCGCCGCCTGCCGGATGGCGCGGCGCACGCGCGGGTAAGTGCCGCAGCGGCAGAGATTCGTCATGGCCGCGTCGATATCGGCATCGCTGGGTTTGGGGTTTCTGGCCAGCAGGGCGGCCGCCGCCATCAGCATGCCGCTCTGGCAATAGCCGCATTGCGGCACCTGTTCGGCCAGCCAGGCGATTTGCAAGGCATGTGGATGCTCGGCAGTGCCCAGGGCCTCGATGGTGGTGATGGCCTTGCCCTGCACGGCGCCCAGCGGCGTGACGCAAGCCCTGGCGGCCTGACCGTCCACATGCACGGTGCAGGCGCCGCAGGCGGCCACGCCGCAGCCGAACTTGCTGCCGGTGAGATGCAGGCCGTCCCGCAAAGCCCATAGCAAGGGCATGGCCGGGTCGCTGGCATGTTCGGGCAGTTGCATGCGCTGACCATTGACCTTCAGTTCCACGTTCTGGGCTCCTTCCCGCCCGGCCGCTGAAGCCGCGGCGGGACGGCGCAGCATAGCCCAGGCCTCCCCGGGGCCTTGGCTCCCAAGCGACAATCCCCGCCTGTCAGCGACCTCGTCCCCCAGCCACCATGAATCCCGTCGAAACCCAAGACTCGAACACCCCGCCGGCCCTCGTCCATCTGCCGGCCAGCGGCGCGGTGGATCTGTGCTTTGTGCTGCTGCACGGCCTGGGCGCGGACGCCGCCAGCATGGAGCCGCTGCGCGCCGCCCTGCGCGCCCAGTACCCGCAGGCGGCCCTGGTCTCGCTGAACGCGCCCCTGGCCCTGGCCGAAGGCGGCCGGGCCTGGTTTGCGGTGGACGGCCTGGACGAGGCCGTGCTGGCGCAGCGCCTGGACGCCGCCCTGCCCGCCCTGATCCAGCGCGTGCAAGGCTGGGCCCGGCACTTCGGGCTGGACTGGGGGCGCATCGCCCTGGCCGGTTTCTCCCAGGGCGCCACGCTGGCGCTGGAGGCGGTGCAGGCCCAGGACCAATTGGCAGGCCGGGTGCTGGCCTTCTCGGGCGGCCATGGGCGGGTGCCCGAAAGAGCGCCGCACGAGGTCAGCCTGCACCTGCTGCATGGCCTGGACGATGGCCTGGTGCCCTACCGCCCCGTGGTGAATATGGCCAGAACCCTGGTCGCTCTGGGCGCCGACGTGACGGCCGATGTGCTGCCCGGCATCGGCCACGAGCTGCACCCCAAGCTGGTGGACAAGGCCATGGAGCAGTTGCGTACCTTTGTGCCGGCGCGGCTGTGGCGCGCCGCTCAGGAAGCGGCGGCGGAGCAGGACCGGCAAGCCAAGCATTGAGCGCTATGGCACACTGCGCCCACAGCACCGGCCGGGGTGCTGCTGGATCCGCAGGCAGGCCTGAGGCCACCCGGTGGGACGCGCGTTCAAGACCGCGTCCGCAACTCACTTCCCACTGTTACGCCTTTGTGCGGCCTGAGCGCGCGGATCGCAGGCTTGATACGCATGGAGGTTTCCCTTGAAAACAAGCCATCCCGGGGCTGCGCCCCAGCCCGCCCTGCCCGCGCTCCCCGACTCGGCCGATCTGCAACAACTCAAGCGTCAAGCGCGTGAATTGCTGCGCGGCTGGCGCAACGCCGATGCCGCCAGCCTGGCGCGCGCCGCACCCTACCACCGAGACCATGCGGCCGCGCCGCCCAGCCTCAGCCAGGCCCAACTGGTGATCGCGCGCGAGCTGGGCTTTGCCAGCTGGCCCGCCCTGCGCCGGGCCGTGCTGGCGCAGCAGGAGGCAAGCCAGCTCGACCAGGCCGCGCTGATCACGCGCATCCTGACGCTGGCCCTGGGCCGGGGCTGGGACAGCCCGCAGCCCGAGCGCGCCTTGGCGCTGATGCAGCGTTTGCGAGGCCCATGCCCACCGGCCTTGCGCCCGGCCCTGGCCTTGGCACGGGGCGAGCTGGAGACGCTTGAACGCATGCCCGCTGCGGGCCAGCGGCTCCCGCCCTTCGATGCGCCCGCCTTGGCCTACGTATGCTTCTCCAGCCTGCATCGCCTCGGCGAGCCCTGGGCCGGCGGCTTGCTGCGCAGCGCCCAAACCTTGCTCGCGCAAGGCGGCAGCGATCTCCATGCCCTGCGCATGCCGGACACGGCCGAGCCGCCCGGCCTGCCCCTGCTGTACGGTGCCATCGCCCGGGCGCAAAGCCCGGCGCTGGCCGCCGCCCTGCTGGCCGCCGGTGCCGATCCCAACGACGGCGAGTCGCTGTACCACGCCTGCGAAGACAGCGAGCGCCAGCGTGCCGCTGTGCAGATCCGCCAGTTGATCGCACACGGTGCGCGCTGGCAGGGCACGAATGCGCTGCTGCGCCTGCTCGACTTTGAAGACCCCACCGGCCTCGACCTGGCACTGAGCCTGGGGGCCGACGTCAACGAGGCCGGCCCGCAGGGCGGCGCGGCCCTGCACCACGCCTTGCGCAGAGGCCGCTCCGGCGCCTGCCTGAGCCAGCTGATCGCCCATGGCGCCGATCTCGCGGCCCGCGACGCCGAGGGCCGCAAGCCCGCCACGCTGGCGGCCCTGCTGGGTGAAAGCGCGGCGCTGGAACTGCTGGCGGCGCAGGGCGCGAGGCCGGAACTGCCCTCGGCACGGGAGCGTTTTCTGGCCGCCTGCGCGGCTGCCGATGCCGGCACGGCGCGGGCCTTGCTGGACGAACAGCCCGGACTGCTGCAAGCGCTGGGCGCGCATGAGCTGCGCCTGCTGCCCGACCAGACGCAGCGGCGCGCGCGGAGCTCGGTCGCGCTGATGCTGTCGCTGGGCTGGCCGGTCGGGGTGCTGGGCGATTGGCAGGCCAGCGCCCTGAACCAGGCCGCCTTCAACGGCGACGCGGCCCTGGTGCAGTTACTGCTGGCGCATGGCGCCAGCTGGCAGGAGGGCAATGGCTATGGCGGCGATGTGATGGGCAGCCTGCTGCACGCCGCCGCACACCTGCCTCAGCCCGGCGGCGACTATCTGGCCACGCTGCAGTTATTGCTGGCCGCAGGGGCGCCCCGCCCCTCTGAGGCGGAGCAGGACGAGTTACCGGCGGAGTTGCAGGCTTGGCTCGATGATGCGGAGGCGGGCTAATCCAACACCACCTCGGTGCGCACCGTCCCCGCCCGGTCCGCACAGGCGCTCAAGGCCAGGCGGCTGCCTTTGGGCGCGCGCAGCACCCATTCGCCCACGGCCCGGTCGGCCGTCACCTCGCGGCTGGGCAGAAAGGCTTGCTGGCTGCTCTTGGGGCCATGGCCTTCCAGCTGCGGGCCTTCCATGCGCTGCTTGCCGCCGAGCAGGCTGAACTCGGGGTCGCCCTCGGGCAGATGGATCTCGAACATCACGCCGCGCACGATCTTGCGCTCCAGGGCGCGCTGGGTCACATAAGCGGGCAGATAACCGCTATTGGCCACGGCCATGCGGATGCGCCAGGTGTCGGGGCCCAGGGCCCGCACCTCGGTGCGCAGCAGCTCCAGCTTGGGCAGGGACAGGGCGATCTGATCCATCCAGGCCGGGAAGCGCGCCGCCTCGCGCTGGCGCAGGGCCGGCGGCGGGTTGCGCCAGAAGTTCATCTTGTCCCAACCGCCAATCTCGACGTCACCGAGTTGCGGGTGATGGAAGGGCCGCCAGTCCACATGGGCCTGGCCGCCGCATTGCTCATCGCTCCACTTGAGCAGCTTGAGATCGTCCTCCACCGGATGCTCGCGGTACCAGTCGATCCATTTATAGCCCTCGATGCCGGCCTCCTTGTTCGGCGACCACAGCTCCACCACCCAGAACAAGGCGCCCAGATGTTCGTAGACCCAGTCCTGCGTGCCGGTGATGACCTCCTTGGGGTGGTAGCGGAAGTCGTGCCAGATGCTGAGGGCCGGGTAGCCGCTGAGCTGCTCGCCCAGGGCCGAGAAGCGCTTATAGGTCCACAAATCCTCAGGGATCATCGCCTCGTCGCTCTGGCCGCCCATGGGCCGCAGGATCACGCCGCTATGGGTGTGGTAGCTGATGGCGGCGCCGATATTCGGATGGCTGGTGATGAAGTCCACCATGGCCCGCACCTCGGGCTCGCTGGTCGGATAGGGGCCGGCACCGACTTGCTTGTGCTCCTGCCGCCATTCGCTGGGGAAGTTGCGGTTCAGGTCCAGACCCTCGCGGTCCTTGTTGACCGTCACGGTCAGGCCATCGTGGTTCTTGATGAAGCCCTCGGGGATCAAACGGTAGTACTCGCCGCCGAACTCGCCCGGCTCACGCGCCACCATCAGGCGCGGCTCCTGCGCATGTTTTTTGTAAGTGCCATGCGGGTCGCGCACCCGCATGCTGAGAATGCGGCCGTCGCCGTCCACATCTTCGACGCTCAGGCCATCGACCGGGGCCTCGTCGAAGGGATAGGCACGGGTGGAGGAGCGGATATGGCGCGGCCGATCCGCCAAGGCCAGTTCGGCCCCGTCGGGATTGAGGCGCGGCACCATATAGACGGCGCGCGTATCGAGCAACTGGGTCACCTGCGGGTCCACGCTATAACCCGTTACCAGATGGTTAAGGTAGTAGAGGCAGGCGGTGGAAGCGGTCAGCTCGGCCGCATGGATATTGCCGTCCAGCCAGAAGGCGGGCTTGTCCACATCGGCTCCGCTGGCAGTATTGGTTAGCACCAGCACCCAGATGTCGCGGCCCTCATGGCTTTTGCCGATGCTGCGCAGCGAGACCAGATTGGGCCTGGCCTCGGCATAGGCGAAGAGCAGCTCGGTCAGGGCCTCATAACGATAAAACTCATCGAATCTGGGGGTCGGCAGGACGGCCATGGCTGCTCGCATATCGGAGGGAAGATGCCTAGGATTGTGCACAAAGCGAGCGAGCCGGCGAACGCGGATCTTGAGCCGCCCTACTGCCCCTTGAACAAGGACTGGAACTGGCGCGAGACCGGCAGCTGCGTGTCGCGCCCGCGCAGGCTGATGACCATGCTGCTCTCGTCGATGCGCAGGGCGCTGGCGATGCAGCGGCTGTTCACCAGCACCGAGCGATGCACCTGCCAGAAGACCTCGGCATCCAGCTGGGCCAGCAGCTCCTTCAGCGGCGTGCGGATCAAGGCCTCGCCGTCCTTGGCCGCGCCGGGCTCGCGGTAGACCACCCGGGTGTAGCGGTTGTCGCTTTCGAAATAGATCACATCCTCGGGCGCGATCAGCTTGATCTCGCGGCCCAGGCTGGCCTGGATGGGGCGCGGCTTGGCGGCGGCAGCGGGCAGCAATTGCTTGAGCAGGCTGTGCAGATCGGGGCCGGGCGCGGCCGCATGCAGGCGGCGCTTGACCCTGTCGATGGCCTGGCTCAGGCGGGCGTCATCCACCGGCTTCATCACATAGTCCACCGCGCCGGCCTCAAAGGCCGAGACGGCATGGTCGCCAAAAGCGGTGACGAACACCACCTGCGGCGGCGTGGCCGTGGCCGCCATGCGGCGCGCCACCTCGATGCCGCTCAGGCCCGGCATGCGGATGTCCAGAAAACACAGCGCGGGTTCATGCGCGAGGAAGTCGTCCCAGGCATCGACCCCATGCTCGCTGGCGGCCACGATGTCCAGCTCGGGCCACAGACGCTGGAGGGCGGCGCGCAGCTGCTCGCGCGGGCCTTCTTCGTCGTCGGCGATCAGGGCTGTTGGCTTGGGCGTCGTCATCATCATTTGCTTTCTTGCATCCAGTCAATTTCCAGCCGCGCCAGGCAGCCGGGCTGTTGTGGCAACAGCGTCAGCCGGGCGCGCCCGCCATACAGCTGGCGCAGCCGCTCGTCGGAGTTCTTCAGCCCGAGGCCGTTCGTGGCGGTTTCGCTGCCTTGCGTCAAGCCGACCCCGTCATCGCTGACTTCGAGCAAGACCTGGGCCTCGTTCGGCCGGCTCACCCGGATGGCAATGCTGCCGCCGCGCAGCGCGGGCTCGATGCCATGGCCGATCGCGTTTTCCACCAAGGTCAGCAACAAGCCGGGCGGCAGCGGCAGTTCGGCCACGCCTTCGCATATCTCGGTGCTCCAGCGCAGCCGCGCGCCCATGCGAGCCTGCATCACTTCCAGATAGCTGCGCACAATGCCTAATTCTTCATTCAGGCTGAGTGTTTCACGCTCGAACATGGGCAGGGTAGCGCGCAGATAGGCGGTGAAGGAGCGCAAGGTGCTGCCGGCGCGGGTGTCCTGCGTGTCCACCCAGTGCTGGACCGAGGCCAGGGTGTTGAACAGAAAGTGCGGCTGGATCTGCGCCGTGGCCAGGCGGCGCGCCAGCTTGAGGTTGCGATCCTGCTCGTCCAGCTCGCGCAGGCGGGCCTCGATCTGCTGGACGCGGTAGATGACCAGGAACCACCAGGCACTGATGCTCATGATGAAGAGGGTGAGCAAGCTCACCAAGGGGAAGGCCAGATCCTTGTGCGTCACGCCGGCAGGCAGCCAATACTTGTCCAGCGCCAAGGGCAGGGTGACGGCAAAAGCGTAGGCAACAGAGATGATGTTGAGCTGCTTGCGCGTCGGCCTTCGCCACAGATGGCGCGCAATGGCCAGGCCGATATAGCCCAGCAAGCCGCCGAAAATCAGCACCACCAGCAGTGCGCGCCAGGACAGGGCCCGGAGGGTGGTCAAGGCGGGAATGAGCAGCAAGACAATATTGAGCGCCACATAGGCATCAATCACCTTGGGCCAGGGCTGCTGGCCGCCGCGCTGCATTTCCTCGGGCGTGAAGCGACGCTTGGGGCCGGGGTAGAACAACAAGGCCCAGTCGAAGCGAGGGTTAGGTGTGTCTTGCATGGCTGGCAGTCTAGGCGAGCCCGCTGGGCCGGCGGCGGCGGATGCGGCGAGCTGCGCAATGCCGGGATGAATGGCGGAAAGCGCCGCCGGATCAGTCGCGCGGCAGCCCGTCCACAAACACCTTCAGCTCGCCCGGCTGGAAGGCGACCCAGGGTTCGTCCCGGGTCAGCGGCTCGGTGGCGATGACGACCACCCGGTCTTGCGCCGTGGTTTCCGGCGCGAAGTCCACGCTCAGGTCCTCGTCCTGCAGCTGCACCCGGCCGAAGGGGTGGCTGCGCAACAGATAGTGCAGATGGGTGGAGCCATGGGCCCACAAGGCCTGGCCATTGGACAACAGCATATTGAAGGTGCCGTAGGCATTGAGCTGGGGCATCAGCTCGCGCAGGGTGTGCGTCAGCTCCTCGATGCTGGGCACATCGCAATGGGCCTTGGCCAACTCCTGCATCAGCCAGCAGAAGGCGCGCTCGCTGTCCGTCTGGCCCACCGGCTTGAAGGCGGCGTGCAGGCGGGGCTGGAAGTCCTGCAGATTGCCGTTGTGGGCAAACACCCAGTAGCGGCCCCAGAGCTCGCGCTGGAAGGGGTGGGTGTTCTCCAGCGCCACCTGGCCCTGGGTGGCCTTGCGGATATGGGCGATGACGTTATCGCTCTTGATCGGATAGTCCTGCACCAGCTTGGCCAGGGGCGAGACGCGGGCGCTGTGGTGGTCGACAAAATGCCGCAGGCCGCGGCCCTCGAAGAAGGCGATGCCGAAGCCGTCCTTGTGCTCCTCGGCGCGGGTGGCCAGGCCGGTGAAGCTGAACATCACATCGGTCGGTGTGTTGGCATTCATGCCCAGCAGTTGGCACATGGGCGTTTACTCCAGGAACAGGCGGGAGAAGCCCTTGAGGCTGACCAGATTGCCCGGGTTGCTGGTCTCGTTCAAGACCCCGCTCATGCGCTGCAGCAGGCGCGGGCTGCGCTGGGCGCGCCAGATCAGCAGGTCGGCCAGCCAGGGGAAGGCGTTGACGCGGTTGGCGCGCTGATAGAGGTCGAACTTGGGCTTGAGCGCACGCAGGCTTTGCTCGAAGGCCTCGCGTACCTGGCCTTCGCCCCAGCCCTGCTGGCGGCCGGCCAGCAAGGCGTCGGCGGCCAGCATGCCGGTCTCCATGGCCTTGCCAATGCCCTCGCCGGTGAAGGAATAGGTGCTGCCCGCGGCCTCGCCCGTCACCATCAGGCCGGGCCGGCTCCAGCGCGCGCCTTCCAGGGTGCAGCGCAGCGGTGCGCCCTTCAGCTCGCCCACCAGCTCGCCCTCGCGCATCAGCAGGGCGGCGGGCTCATAACTGGCCACAAAGGCGTCAAAAATGGCGCGCAGATTGAGCTCCTTCTTGGCGCCTTTGCCCCCTACCGCGCTATGGCTGTCGGTGACGCCCACGCCGATATTGAAGCAGTTGTCGGGGGCCGGGAAGATCCAGCCATAGCCCGGCCGCACGGCCTGGCTCCAGACCACGTCCATGGCCTTGATGCGGCCCACCATGCTGGGCGCGCGCACATAGCCGCGCAGGGCAATGCCGCTGGGCGTGTGGCGCTCGCACATGCCGGCGGCGCTCAAGGCCTTGGGCACGGCCCCGGTGGCCAGGATCAGCCACTGGCTCTGCACCTCGACCAGGGCCGTCGTGGCCCCTGAACCGACCTTGAGCAGGGCGCCGACGACGCGGCCCTGCTCGTCTTCCAATGGCTTCTCGAAGCGGGCCGGGGCGATGAATTGGGCGCCGGCCTCGCGGGCGGCCTGGCTCAGCAGCTGATCCAGCTGGCGGCGCGGCAGCACGGCCAGCGTGCCGGGCACGTCGATGCGGCCGCCGCGCGGGCCTATGCAGCCCACATGGCTGACCTGCTGGGCCAGGCGCATCACCGGCTCCAGCAGGCCCAGGCGTTGCAAGGCCTGGTGGGCGTCGGGGATCAAGCCATCGCCACAGATCTTGTCGCGGCCCTGGGGCTGCTGGTCGATCAAGAGCACGTCCACGCCGGCTTGCGCCAGCACGCGCGCGCAGGCGCTGCCGGCCGGGCCGGCTCCCACGATCAGCACCTCGCAGCGATCGGGCAAGGCCTCCAGTACCGGGGGCTTTGCACTAGCGGGGCGGGCTTCTTGCTCTGTCATTGTTCTATTCCTCCGGGCGACGCGGCATTTTAGGCATGGCCCTGCAAAGAACTCAGAGGCTGTAGCGCAGGCCCAGGTAGTAACGGCGGCCTATGGGGTCGTAGCTGCCGGCGGCGGTCTCGCTGCCGTCGACGCTGCCCGGCAGCCCCGCGATGACGGGCGGCGCCTGGGTGGCAAAGGCATTGTCCAGGCCCAGATAGAGCTCGGCCCGGCCCCAGCGGTGGCGGGCTTGCAGATCGACGTAGAGCTTGGCAGGCACGCGGAAGGCCCAGCGCGGGAAGGCGGGCAAGGAGCGCTGGAACTGATCATCCAACTCGCTGGCCCCGATATAGCTGGCGCGGCCGCTCAGGCCCCAGGCACCCTGGGCATAGCCCAGATTGAGCGTCCATTTGTCGACCGGATTGCCGAGCTCGCCCAGGCTGCTGTCGCGCTCGGCGGTGTCGGTCGGCTGTTGCCAGGCGCGCAGCAGATGGGTCCAGCTCAGGCCGGCGCTCAGGCGGCCGGCGCCCAGGGGCTCGCTGAGGCTGGCGGCGAAGTCCAGGCCCTGCACCCGCTGGCCGCCGCTATTGACCGGCTGCAGGTCGATCAGGCTCAGCGCGCCGGCGCTGCCCGCCACGCTGGCCTCGGCACGACGGCTGATGAAGCGGCAGAAGGCCTGCGAGCCGCCGTTGTAGCACTGGTCCAGCGCGTACTGGCGGCCGGGGTTGTTGATGGCGCGGGCGATCTGGATGTCAAAGAAGTCCGCGCTGAAGACGGCATTGCGCAGCCAAGGCAGGGCCTTGGGCGTCAGCACCAGGCCCAAGGTGCTGGAGCGGCCAAGCTCGGCCTGCAGCAAGGGGTTGCCGCTGTCGTAGCCGCTGACCGATTGCAGGTCCAGCGGCGTCAGGCTGAACACCCCGCCATGGGCCGCCATATTGGCCTGCACGCCGGCGGCCGCCTTGCAGCGCTGGGCCAGCTCCGTGGTGTCGCTGGCACGCACGCCCTCGCAAGGGTCTTGCACCGTGGGGAAGTTCTGCATGCGCGCCTGGTAGAGCTCGCCGATATTGGGCGCACGGCTGGACTGGGCGCGGCTGAAGCGGGCCCGCAGGCCGGGGTTGATGGCCCAGTCCAGGCCCAGATTCCAGCTGTGGTTGAGGCCGGCCGTGCTGTAGTCGCTGAGGCGGTAGGCCAGCAGGGCATCCAGGCGCTGCAGCGCCGGCAGGGACTTCAGCAAGGGCAGGCGCGCCTCGGCGAACAATTCCCTGACCCCGAACGAGCCCCGCGTATTGGGCAGGGCATTGGAGGCGTTCAGCCCGGCCTGGGAGACGGCGTCGAAAGCCATGTCCGAGCTCTCGCGCCTGAGCTCGCCGCCCAGGGCCAGGGCCAGCGGGCCGGCCGGCAGCTGCCAGGGCTCGCCATTCAGATTGAAGCCGGCAAACTGCTGGGTCAGGCGGGTGTCCATGCGGCCCGGCGCCGCCACATAGGCCGCGGCCGCGGGGCTGATGCTGTTGAAGCCGAACAGGCTCAGCGGCACACAGCCTTGCGTCCGCGCCTCGGCATCGCGGCAGATGGCACGGCCGCTGGCATCGGGCACGGCCTCCAGGGCATGGCGGAACTTGCGCACATCGATCAGGCCGCCGCTGCTCTGCGCCTCGCGGGTCTGGCCGTGGGCGGCATAGGCCTCGTAGGACCAGGCCGGGCTCAACTCGCCGCGCAGGCCCAGCAGCAGGCGCAGGCCCTCACGTCTGGCGTTCACCAGGCGGGCGCCGATGTCCGAGAGCCGGCGGGTGAAGGCGTAGTCACCCTGCAGATTCTGCGGCACCAGGGGGTTGCGCAAGACCTGACCCTCGTGCTCGAAGACCGTGGGCACCCAGCCGCTGGCGGGGTAGATATCGCTGGAGCTCAGCGCAAAGGGTTCGATATGGGACTGGGCCTGGCTACGGGCCCAGCTCGCCTCAAAGAACAGGGCATGCGCCGTATTCAGGGCCAGATCACCCTTGGCTGCGAGCAGATAACGATCCACCGGTACGGCAATGGCCCGGTAGTCCGCACGATTGAAACTGGTAGCGCCCACGCCGTCGTTCTTGGGGCCGTTCAGCGACCAGGGGATCTGGCGGCCTTGCGCGTCGAAGCTGAAGTCTTGCGCCTGGCCCGCCGCATCGACACCAAAAAACTGCCCCTGCGGCGCATAGCTGGAAGGCCAGGGCCCGGGCCGGAACAGATCGGCCGGGTTGCTAGAGCCCGGGTCCAGCACCAGGGAGTACTGGTCTTTGGCCGTGGCCGCACGATCCCGCGAATAGACCGCGCCCTGACGGGTGAGGGCGCCGTGCAGCATCAGACTGCCCTGGCCTTGGGCGAGCTTGTGGCCCCAGCTCGCGCTGAACTTCTGCTTGGCATCGTCGCCATGCTGGCTTTGGCCCAGCTGGGCGTCCAGCAGCAAGCCCTCGAACTCGCGCTTGAGAATGATGTTGATCACCCCGGCCACGGCGCCCGAGCCGTAGGCGGCCGAGGCGCCACCGGTCAGCAGCTCGACGCGCTCGATGAAGTCCGCCGGGATGGTGTTCAGATCCACCGCCGACGAGCCGGCCATGCCCGCCACATGGCGGCGCCCATTGACCAGCACCAGCGTGCGATCGACGCCCAGATTGCGCAGATCCAGCGTGGCGATGCCGGCGCTGGAGGTGCTGATATTGGAGTTGTTGCGGCTGATCAGCGGCGCGCCCATCAGCGGGCTCTTGAGCAAAAGCTCCTGCAGATTGACGACGCCGGCGGCCGCGATATCGGCCGCACCCAAGACCTGCAAGGGCGCCGCCGATTCGGCCGTCATGGCCAGGATGCGGCTGCCGGTGACTTCGACACGGCCCAGCCGGGGCTGGGCTTCATCGGCCGCCCACGGCGTGGAGGCATATGCGCCAAGGCACAAGAGTGCGGCCAGGCGCGAAACTTTGAATGGGGAGGGCTTGAACGAGGACAACAAACAGCGCTTCTTTCCAGAAAACACGGGGCCACGGCCAAGCAGGGGGAAGCTCGGCACACGGGGCCCGGCAAAACGGCAGGGGGCGCAAGTCTAGGGAAGAAAACAGCGGCTTGTGGATCCAAGGCAACAGCACGCATGCTCCGACGCCTGCCGCGGGGGCGGCTGGCGCACGCCGCCGGAGCTGGATTCAGTCCCAAGCCTCAACCCGGCACAGGCTCAGCCGGGCGCGACGTTTCGGCCGTGCTTGACGGCGTATTTGCTCTCCGCACAGCTGGTAACAAGCAATGGGCGGACGCTCTCTGGTTTAGGCAAAAAAAATCCGCCGCAGCACGAGGCTTTGGCGGATTCGGAAGGCACCCTCAGGTGCCTTTTCGCTGCAACAAAGATCAGAAGTTGTAGCGCATGCCCAGGTAGTAGCGGCGGCCAATTGCGTCATAGGTGCCGGCATCGGTTTCAGTACCGGTGACGTTGCCAGGCAAGCCGCTGACGATGGCAGGCGGCGCGGTATCCAGCAGATTGTTGATGCCGCCGTAGAGCTGGAAGCCCTTGCCCAGCTTGTAGCTCATCTGCATATCGGTGTAGACCTTGGCCTTGATCTCGCCGAACATCTTCTGGTTTTCGCGGGCGGTGCGAATCACCTTGTCGTTTTCATCGGTGGTGTCTGAAAACGACTGGTCGTCAAGGTAGGCATGGCCGATATAGGTCACAGAAGCCTGAACGGCAAAGGCGCCGCGGTCATAACCCACATTCAGAACCCAGCGGTTGCGAGACGCGCCGACCTCACCTTGAGAGTAGTCAGGGGCTTCACCTTCCTTTGCAGTCAAAGAAGACTTGATCAAATAGGTGTAAGCCAGACGGCTATTCAGCTGCCCATCGGCCAACTTCATCGCATGGCTGACGGTCAGGTCAACGCCGCTGGTGGCGCGACTGCCGGCATTGATGTTGTATTGATTGATCAAGGCAATCGAGCCCGCGCTGAGTGCTCCCAGGGCGGTCGGGCGACGCGTCACATCCTTGCAGTACGCAGCCACGCCGGCATAGCACTGGTTCAGCGTCAGCTGGCGACCCGGGGTCGAGATGGCGTCGTCGATCTTGATGTCGAAGTAGTCAGCGGTGAAGCTGAAGTTCTTCAGGTACTCAATGCCCTTGGGCGAGAAGATCACACCCAGGGTGTTGGACTTGCCCTTCTCGGCCTTCAGGCTCGTGCTGCCGAAGTCGTAACCGCTGATGCTTTGCGAATCCGGTTGCACCACGGTGAATTTTCCGTTCGTGGCGATGTTCTGCATGACACCCGGGTCTTTGCGGCAGAGGTCGTCTTTCGCGCCAACAGAGGTCGCGGTCACGCCCTTGCAGGGGTCCGCAATACCGGTCGGGAAGGTCTGGTTGCCGCCTTGGAACAGCTCGCCGATATTGGGCGCGCGCGTCGACACGGCGGTTGTGCCGCGCACGCGGAACATCGAGTTCAGGGCCCAATCCAAGCCTGCATTCCAGCTCGTCACATTGCCAACGGTCGAATACTTGCCGAAACGAACCGCAGCATTCGCATCCAAGGCTTTGACGAAAGGCAAGTTCTTCAACAAGGGCGCACGCACCTCACCGAAGACTTCCTTCACATTGAATTCGCCTTCCGTGATCGGACGGGCGTTGCCCAAATTCAGTCCGGCTTGTGTCAGAGCATCGGCTTCATCACGGGACTTTTCCTTACGGTACTCGGCACCCAAAGCCACGCCAACCTGACCTGCAGGCAGGCTAAAAGGCTCACCCGACACCGTTGCGCCTGCAAAAGTCTGCTCGACCTTGGTCATCAAGCTGCCGTCGGCCCGCACATATTTAGCAGCCTCAGGACTGATCGAGCCCTTGCCGAACACATTGATGGGCACACAACCCTGTGCACGAGCGAGCGGATCCCGGCATTGCGCCTTGCCATTGGCGTCGGGAATGGCTTCCAGCGCGTTGCGGAAATTGGCCGCATTGACCTGGCCGGTGCTGTGCTGTGCTTCCTTGGTAAAACCGTGCGCAGCATAGGCCTCATAGTTCCAGGTCTTGCTCAAATCACCCTTCAGGCCTACGAGGATGCGGAAGGTGTCACGTTCTGCGCGTGCGCCCCGATTGTCGATTTCCGACAGGCGGCGGGTGAAGTTGTAGTCCTTGGCGCCATCCTTATCGCGGTCGGTCGCCAGGTTGTAGATGTAGTCCGGCACCAGCGGATTGCGGGTCAGCTTGCCATTGACCATGAACTCCGCCGGCACATAGAAGCCGCCCGAATAGATCGGGTTGGAGCCGCCCGTGGAATCCACTGCAAAGGGCTCAATCTGCGTCTTGGTGCTGGTGGCGGCGTAGGTGCTCTCAAAGAACAGCGAGTGCGAGTCGTTCAGCGCTTTCTCGCCATTCGCTGCCAACAGCAAACGGTCGGTAGGAATCGCGGTTTGACGAATCGCATTGCGATTGAAACCGAGCGCGCCCGTGTAAGGCACTTCTTTGCCAGAGGGGTCGTAGGTGTAATTGGCCGGCTTGCCATCGGCCCCGGTGTAGAAGAAACGACCTTGCGGGGTAAAGGATGAATAAGCGGGGCGATTGACCGTCGCGATATCCGAGGCTTCGCCGGTCAGGGCGAACTGAGACAGCTGGTCCACCGACGAACGATCGCGATTGGCCGAGTACACAGCGCCCTGCTGGCTGATCGAGAAGTGCGCCATGATGTTGTCACGGCCGTCAGCCGAGCTCACACCCGTGGTCGCGCTGAACTTCTTGACCTTGTCATCGTTCTTCTGGCTTTGGCCGACTTGTGCGTCCAGCATCAAACCCGAGAAGCCCTTCTTCAAGACCAGATTGACCACACCGGCAACAGCATCGGAACCATACGCGGCCGAAGCACCGCCGGTCATCACTTCGACGCGCTCAATGAAGTCCGTCGGGATAGTGTTCAAGTCAACGGTGGCCGAGCCCGAGATACCAGCCACATAGCGCCGCCCATTGACGAGAAGAAGGGTACGGTCGGCACCGAGATTGCGCAGGTCAACGGTGGCAACACCGCCGGCCGAGGTGCTGAAGTTGGAGTTGGTCCGGCTGATGCCCGGAGTACCAAACACGGGACTCTTCAACAGCAAATCTTGCAGATTGGTCGCACCCGAGGCCGCGATATCTGCCGAGGTCATGACCTGGATAGGTGCGGGCGAAGCCGCATTGACCGACAAGATGCGCGAGCCCGTCACTTCAACTCGTTCCAACTGCTGGGCGCTGGCCTGCTGCGCAAACGCTGGGGTCGCCAGCGCGCCCAGGGCCAGAGAAACTGCAGCGCTGATGGCGCTGACTTTTGCTTGCTTCAACATCAAATTTCCTCCGTGGATTTGGCGAAATGCCGAGCTCTGACTACAAGTCCACGGGCGTTGAGAAGTACGTCCTGGAGACTCGAGGAGCTATGTGCCGGAGAAAGTCTAGAAGTGCCTACGTAAAGGCCTACAAGGGGTCAATACCTATGGGACTAACGCGACAAATACTTGCACCCAAGATCGACACATGGCCTTCGACAAAAAGGGCGATCACCGCGCAATTGATGGCAATTTCCTTACGCAAGATCAAGGACATTTGCTCATTAGCAACATGCGATATTACTTGTAGCACTGGGCAATAAATTGACGGCTCCAGGCTATCAATCGAAAAAATCCTTCTCAATAGTCACGAGGAATTCGCTATTCGCACAAACAGGGACTATGCCAGTCAATTAAAAAATGCCAGTCAGCGTTAACTGACTGGCATTGCGGCACAAGCCGAGCTTCTTGAGTTGATGTGCGAGTGGCAAACATTTGCCACTCGGCCTCACGACTTGACTTAGAAGCGGTACTCAGCACTCACCTTGATGGTGCGCGGACGGATTGAGTAGGTATCACGCAGATTGACTGGCGCTGGGTTGTTCATCACGTTGCCGATATTCAGGCCCAGGGTCAGCCCCTTGAAGCCACGGTAGCTGACGTTCAGATCGGTCCGCAGATAGCTGTCGATGTAGCAAGGGTAAGCGCCTGGATTCAGTCGCTTTTGGCAGGCCGCTTCGCTCCAGCTGCTCTCGTCCGTTTCATCATTGTTCAGCTTGGTACCAGAGGTGTAGTTGAAACGCAGACCAGCGGTCCAGTCGTACTTGGTCCAGGCCACACTGAAGATGCTGCGCAAGCGCGGCGTGTTACGCAGGCCGACGCGGTTCGGGCGATAGGTATTGGCGTCGATATCCCACTCCCGTGCGGTCAAGGCATAAGTCGAAGTCAGCCCCAAGCGCAGGGTACCAAACTCGGCATTGCCGACCTGCCCCTTGATGTCCAGATCGATGCCCGAAGATTCGGTCTTGCCGAAGTTCTCATACTGCAGCAACAAAGTAACCAGCTCGCCCGCAGCCCATGAAACTTTGGCCGTAGGATCCAGTTGGTTCGCACGGTCGGCACGGGCTTGGTCTGTACTGCTAACGGGGACGCGCGCGATCAGATCCTTGTAGCCTGCATCACCTTCACGTGCCAATACATAGTCTGGATCGCGATAGGAGATTTCATCCCGGCGCTCAATCTTGTAATAGTCCACGGCGATAGACAGATTCTTGACCGGATCAAACACAAAGCCGATGGTGGCGCTGCGCGACAGCTCTGGCTTGACGTTAGGGTTAGCCGAGATCATCGCCGGAACAGACACCGAGCAACCCGAGTTGAAAGCATCTGTGCTGTCCTGCACATCGTTGGCATTACCCTTTTTCAAAATGTCACGGATCTTGGTGGCCGTTTCGCAACGCTTGGGGTCAACCGTTCGGTTGAAGAAGCCGGTCAAACCCACCTTGCCCAAGGTTTCAGGAATGTTGGGAGCGCGGAAGCCTTCTGACAGCGTACCGCGCAGCATCAGCATTTGCGGCAGCACTTCATAGCGCAGACCCAGTTTG
Organism: Roseateles oligotrophus; assembly: GCF_014204525.1. Classification (GTDB taxonomy): domain Bacteria; phylum Pseudomonadota; class Gammaproteobacteria; order Burkholderiales; family Burkholderiaceae_C; genus Paucibacter_A; species Paucibacter_A oligotrophus_A. The sequence goes on along the minus strand of NZ_JACHLP010000002.1, from coordinate 423,086 downwards.
GGCGACATATGGCCGTCAAAACCCGTGGCCTTGTCGTAGCGCACAGCGGCATTGGCGGTCAAACCCTTGAACAGAGGAGCTTCCACCTCGGCAAAAGCAGCGTCCAGCTTGCGATCTCCCTCAATCCAGACCGAGCCCCGGCCGATGAGCTCGGCGTTCAACACGTTTTCGGTAGACTTGATCAAAACGCTTTCTTCACGATGCTCCAGACCGAATGCCCCCATCACGGCACCGGCCGGCAGGCTGAACAGCTCACCACTCAGCTTGGCATCGATGTAGTTGGTGCTGTTAGAGCCATTCAGGCCATGCTGGCGGAACATACGATTCAGCAACTCGGCGCTATTGCTTCCGCCAATCTTGTACTCACCGCTGCTAACCGCATTGATGAAGTCGACGCGATGGGCACCGACCCCGTTCTTCTCACCTTCAGCAGCCGTGCGGCCGATGACGGTTTCCCAGTCCCAATTGCCAAACGTGCCTTTCAGGCCCGCTTGCACGCGATACTGGCTGGCTTCGGCCGGCTCCGACCACATGCTCAGATCATCCATGAAACGGTACTCAAGACCTGCGGGCACACCCAGCGAGTTAGCCGGATTGTTGGCCGCGATCAAAGGCTTGTTAACCAACTGAACCTTTTTGCTATTGCCGTCAAACCACTTGTACTGAGTCCCTGGAGCGCTCAAACCAAAGGGGAGCGCGAGGTAGTCGGTCTGCGTCTTGGAGTAAGAGGCTTCGGCAAAAGCCTCGACGGCTTCGGAAACCAGGAAGCGACCAGAAGCGAATAGATTCACCCGCTTGGCCGGGTCATAGATTTGATTCAGCGCGTTGACATCGGTGGTGCAGGCTCCTGCGGCATTCAACTGCGAAGTTGGGCACCCAGCGACGGGCTTAGTCCGGGCATTGCCCTTGAACAAATTGCCAGGATAAGAAACCAAGCTCGGGTCACCCAAGGCAGGGCTCACAATTTGCTTGTAGTAAGGCGCATAGGAGCTCAGTGCGTCGGCCAAGGTATAGCCTTCGCGCTTGTAGAACTCTGCATTCAACAAGACGTTGAAGCGATCCTTGGCCATGTTGCCAAAACCACCAACAACACTAGCCGTTGCCTGTTTTTGCAGCGATGGATTGGTGCCAGTCTGGTAGTTAGCGCTGATGCCAACACCTTGGTAATCCTTGCGGGTGATGATGTTGATCACGCCAGCCATGGCGTCGGAGCCGTAGACAGCGGATGCGCCGTCCTTCAGCACTTCAATGCGCTCAATTGCATCGGCCGGGATGGAGTCAACGTTGACAAAGGTTTCCTTGGCGCCGTCAGCCAGGGCGTAGTAAGCCACGCGACGACCATTCAGCAAGACCAGGGTTGCACCCTTGCCCAAGCCGCGCAAAGAAGCACCGGTCGCGCCTGCAGCAAAACTGCTGGAATTGCCGTTGTCGGTCAATTCATTGGTGCTGGTCGATGTGATGGTGTCCAGGATTTGGCGGACGGTATTGGCACCCGACTGCTTGATCTCTGTACGGCTGACCACCGTCACCGGCGACGCTGTCTCAGCAGCCAAACGTTTGATGTTCGAACCAGTGACCTCAACCCGCTCCAACTGCTGAACTGCCTGAGCGGGAGCGGTCTGGGCCTGGGCGGACATGGCCACAACGGTGAACACGGCCGCACTGACCGCGCTGAACTTGCAATTCCTCAACATGAGCATCCTTTTGGGAGAAGTGGACGAAACAGCCGCCGCACCTTCCTGCGTACTCCTGTTGGGAACAGCAAATCGAGGTCGGCGGCACTTCTGCCCAAAATTTATCTCGAACTTACATTGCTTCACAGAGCGGCAATACCTGTGAACAAGACACAACGCCGCCGTGGAAATTCACCGAAGTTGTGGCAAGAGAACCATCACCGGACCGTTCTGAGACCATTTGAAAAACCCTTCGAGAAATCGACCCAGAACCCCGATGAACACGGTTGAAACGTCTATTTACGGCCGGCAACGTCTTCTCCCTGGGCCCAAGCGATTTCCAGCCGCCTCAGTCCAGTTGCTGTTTCGCGCCCAACACAAGAGTTCGCTCACCGCACAGGCGCCTATTCTCATCAGGGCATCACTCAGTGACTGACGCAAAGCTTGAAGTGCCCTCCGCTTTCAACCCCGCCCCTTCACCCTCAACCTCCAAGCATGCAGCAACGGCTCCGTATAGCCACTCGGCTGCTCCAGCCCCTTGAAGACCAGATCCAGCGCGGCCTGGTAGGCGGCTGAAGTCGTGAAGTGCCCGGCCATGGGTTTGTAGGCGGGGTCATCGGCGTTTTGTCCGTCAACAACGGCCGCCATGCGCTGGAAGGTTTCATGCACCTGGGCGGCGTGGGTGACGCCATGATGCAACCAGTTGGCGATGTGCTGGCTGGAGATGCGCAGGGTGGCGCGGTCTTCCATCAGGCCGATATTGTGGATGTCGGGCACCTTGGAGCAGCCCACGCCCTGGTCCACCCAGCGCACCACATAGCCCAGAATGCCTTGCGCGTTATTGTCCAGTTCTTGCTGCACCTCGGCCGCGCTCCACGGAGCTTTGGCGACCACGGGGATCTGCAGGAGTTGGTCCAGGATGGCGTGGCGCTCCGCGTCCGCATCGATCTTTTCCAGCGCCTGCTGCACCTCAGCCACATTGACCTGGTGATAGTGCAGGGCATGCAGGGTGGCGGCCGTGGGTGAAGGCACCCAGGCGGTGTTGGCCCCCGCCTTGGGGTGGGCAATCTTTTGCTCCAGCATGGCGGCCATCAGGTCGGGCATGGCCCACATGCCCTTGCCGATCTGGGCGCGGCCGCGCAGGCCGCAGGACAAGCCGGTCAGCACATTGCTGCGTTCATAGGCCTGGATCCAGGCGCTGGTCTTCATATCGCCCTTGCGGAACATGGGGCCGGCCTGCATGGCTGTGTGCATCTCGTCGCCGGTGCGGTCCAGGAAGCCGGTGTTGATGAAGGCCACGCGGCCGGCGGCCGCGGCGATGCAGGCCTTCAGATTCACGCTGGTGCGGCGCTCCTCGTCCATGATGCCCAGCTTGACGGTGTTCTCGGCCAGGCCCAGCAAGGCTTCCACCCGGCCGAACAGCTCGGAGGCAAACGCCACTTCGGCGGGCCCGTGCATCTTGGGTTTGACGATATAGACCGAGCCCGTGCGCGAATTGCCCTTGCGCTGCAGATCGTGCAGGGCGATTGTGGTGGTGATGACGGCATCCATGATGCCTTCGGGGATCTCGCGGCCCTCGCCGTAAAGAATCGCCGGGTTGCTCATCAGGTGGCCGACATTGCGCACAAACATCAGCGAGCGGCCGTGCAGCTTGACTTGCTGCCCGCCATCGGCCGCCGTGTAGACGCGGTCGGCATTGAGGCGGCGGGTGATGGTCTTGCCGCCTTTCTGCAAGGCCTCGGTCAGCGTGCCCTTCAGAATGCCCAGCCAGTTGCCATAGGCCAGCACCTTGTCCTGCGCGTCGACCACGGCCACCGAGTCTTCCAGATCGAGGATGGTGGACAGCGCCGCCTCCAGCACCACATCGCTGACACCGGCCGCATCGCTCTGGCCAATCGGCGTGCTGCGGTCGATCTGGATGTCCAGGTGCAGGCCGTTGTGGCGCAGGAGCACGGAGCTCGGCGCGGCCGCATCACCCTGGTAGCCGACGAACTGGCTGGCATCCGCCAGGCCGCTGCTGCCGGCGCCCAGGCTGACCAGCAAAGCGCCGTTCTCAACCCGGTAGCCCGTGGCGTCCTTGTGTGATCCGCTAACCAGCGGCGCCGCCTGATCCAGCACCTGGCGGGCATAGGCGATCACCTTGGCACCACGCACCGGGTTGTAGCGGCCGGCCTTCTCGGCACCGTCGGCCTCGGGGATGGCGTCGGTGCCGTAGAGCGCGTCATACAAAGAACCCCAGCGCGCATTGGCGGCATTGAGGGCATAACGCGCATTCAGAATGGGCACGACCAGTTGCGGGCCGGCCTGGCTTGCCAGCTCGGCATCGACATTGCGGGTGCTGACCTGCACGGCAGCGGGCGGCGGCACCAGATAGCCGATGCGCTCCAGAAACGCCCGGTAGGCCGGCATATCGGCGATGGGGCCGGGGTGGGCGCGGTGCCAGGCGTCCAACTCGGTCTGCAGGCGATCACGCTCGGCCAGCAAGGCCACATTCTTGGGCGCCAGATCCCGCACGATGGCATTGAAGCCGGCCCAGAACTTGGCAGACTCCACACCCGTGCCAGGCAAGACCTGAGCCTCGATGAATTGATGCAACTCGGTAGCGACTTGCAGGCTGTGCTGCGTGGTGCGTGCGGTCATGACGGAAACCTCGGTTGGGCGATTGAAAGCAAAGCAAAGCAAAGAACTGAGGCCCTGAATTTATGTCAGTTTCCGGACGGGATTGATGACGGTCAGCGCATTGAATACATGCACAAAATGCACGAATAGAAAGAAACCTTCACTTTTTCAGCGCCATCGGCAGCACAATCGACCGCCATGGACCGCCTCAAACAGATCGAATCCTTTGCCTCCGTGGCCACCCGCGGCAGCCTCACCGCTGCCGCGCAGTTGGAGGGCGTGGCGCCCGCGGTGATGGGCCGGCGCATCGATGCCCTGGAGGCCCGCCTGGGCGTCAAGCTCCTGCTGCGCACCACCCGGCGCATCACGCTGACAAATGAGGGCAGCGCCTTTCTGGAAGACTGCCAGCGCCTGCTGGTGGAGTTCGCCGATGCCGAGGCCAGCGTCAGCGCCGGCGGCGTCAAGGCCAGCGGGCTTTTGCGCATCACGGCGCCGGCCGGTTTCGGGCGCCGCCATGTCGCCCCCCTGGTGCCGGACTTTCTGGCCCAGCACCCCGAGGTCAGCATCTCGCTCAATCTGAGCGACCGGGTGGTGGACATCGGCGGCGAGGGCTATGACTGCGCCGTGCGGGTGGGCGATCTGCCCGACTCCAGCCTGGTCAGCCTGCGCCTGGCGGACAACCGGCGCCTGTGCGTGGCCACCCCCGCCTATCTGAAGCGTGCCGGTGTGCCGCAACACCCGGCGGAGCTCTCGCGCCACGCCTGCCTGATGCTCAGTTCGGACGCCAGCCAGACCCGCGGCTGGGCCTTCAAGGTCGATGGCGAGCTGAGCTATCTACGCCCCGGCGGGCGGCTGGACTGCAGCGATGGCCAGGTCTTGCACGACTGGTGCTTGCGCGGCCTGGGCCTGGCCTGGCGCAGCACCTGGGAGGTGGAAGGCGATATCGCCGCCGGCCGCCTGCGCACCGTGCTGGACGATTTTGCCGCCCCGCCCAATGGCATCTACGCCCTGCTGCCGCAGCGCAAGCATCTGCCGCTGCGGCTGCGCTTGTGGGTGGACTTTCTCAAGCAAAGCTATGCCAGGCCCGAGTACTGGACGGCCGCCGGCCTGCCCTGAAACAAAAAAACGCGGGCCCAGGCCTGGCCTGTTCCCGCGTCTTCTTTCAAGCCCCGGCAGGGGCTTGGGATGATCAGCCCTTGTTGCTGAGGCATTCCTTCATAAAGGCCTTGCGCTCGTCGCCCTTCTTGCCCTTGGCATCGGTATTGCACATCTTCATGCGCTCTTGCTGGGTGGCCGGAGCGGCGGGCTTGGCGGACAGGCATTCCTTCATGAAGGCCTTGCGCTCGTCGCCCTTTTTCTCGCCGGCGTCCTTGTTGCAGCTGCTCATCTTGGTCTGCTGCTTGGTCGGCGCACTGGCGGCCTCGCCGGCCGCAACCGCATGGGCAGAGCCCACGAAAGCGAAGGCGGCAAGAGCGACCGAGCTGATCAGAGTTTTCATGAAGAGGTCCTTTCTGTGGGGGTAAATAGGGGCTTGAAAGCTTGAATGCCTTGCATTCAAGCACGCCAACGCGACAGCCTCAAGAAGGGTTTACATGATGCGGCGCGGATGGGCCAAGGCCTCATGCGCCGCGTGCAAACGCCGCACCAGAACCTGGATGAAACCGCGGTCGAAGCGGTGCTGGCATTCGGGGCTCAGCTGGCCGATGGACTCGGGTGTGAAGGAGATGGTGATGCACAGCTCGCTGACCTTCACATCCGCGCTGTGCTGGCGCAGGCTGGGGTTGGGGGCGAGATAGGCCATCTCGCCCACCGAGGTGCCCTTGCCCAGGGTCGCCACCCAATTGCCGTCGCGGAACACCTCCACCGCGCCCTGCGCAATGATGTGGAAGGTATTGCCCTCCTGCCCGCGCTTGAACAAGGCATGGTCGACCGGGAAGCGCCGCCAGCGCGCCCGGTGCACCACCTCCCACAGCTCCACATCGCCAAAGCCGGCAAAGAACTCCAGCTCGCGCAAGATATTGAAGCGCTCCGAGTCCTTCACCTCGTACAGCCTGGCCAGCGGCACCAGCTGCTTGGCCACCAGCTCCGACAGGCCGCGGCCGAAGGACTCCCAATCGGCATAGCGCTCGCTGGGATGCTTGGCCAGGGCCTTCATGATGACGGCGTCCAGCTCGGCCGTGACGCCGCCGCGCTGGCCCACCAGGGAGGCCGGCGCCTGGTGGTAGATCTGGTGCATCAAGGCCATCTGGCTGGGCGCATCAAAGGGCGCGCGGCCGGCGACCAGGTGGTAGAGCACGGCGCCCAGGGCATAAATATCGGCCCGGCAATCCACATCGCCACCCTCGATCTGCTCCGGCGGCATATAGGCCAGGGAGCCGACCCGGTGCACCTGGGTAGCGTCCGAGCGCAGATTCAGCGCGCTGCCAAAATCGCTGACCTTGACGTCGGTGACCTGGCCTTGCGAGTCCAGCACGGCCAGCAGATTGGCCGGCTTCACATCGCGGTGTATCAGCCCCAGGCGGAACACATAGGACAGGGCCATGGCGCATTTGAAGCCCAGCTCCACGATCTGATCCAGGGGCAGCAGCCGGTCGCTGCGGCAGAAATGCTTGAGCGTCAGGCCGGGCACAAACTCCATCACCAGATAGGGGGCGTTCTCATCGGGCACGGCGTCCAGGATCTGCACCACATTGGGATGCTGAAGGCGGCCGGCCAGGGCGGCCTCGGCGGCGTAGAAGCGGTTGCTGTGCTCGCTCGGGGCTTCGTCACTATCGGCCACACCCCAGGCGCGCATGCGCTTGATCGCCACATCCACGCCACGGAATTCGTCCCGTGCAAGAAAGACGTCACTGGTCGCCCCCTCGCCCAGGCGGCGCAAGATCTTGTACTTGCCGATATAGGCAGGCAGATCCAGCTTGGGTTCGATCGACAACTCGAGGTCCTGCGGCATGGGGTAGATCATAGAACCTTAGAATCACCGCCATGATCCAAGCCAAGCAAGATTTGCTCGCCGCCCTGGCCGAAGCGATTCAAGAACTCAGTCCCGGCGCCGACCTGGTTGCCGCCTTCGAATCCCCCAAGCAAGCCGCCCTGGGCGACTTCGCCTGCACGGTCGCCATGCAATTGGCGCGACCGCTGAAAAAGAACCCACGCGAGCTGGCCCAGGCGCTGATCGAAGCCCTGCAACGCCGCGCCGCCTTCCAGACCTGGGTCGAGGGCCTGGAGATCGCCGGCCCCGGCTTCATCAATATCCGCCTCAAGCCCGCCGCCAAGCAGGCCGTGGTCAGCGAGGTGCTGAGCACGGCGCAGGACTTCGGCAAGCAGCCGGCCAACGAGCAGCATGTGATGGTGGAATTCGTCTCCGCCAACCCCACCGGCCCCCTGCACCTGGGCCACGCCCGCCAGGCCGCGCTGGGCGACGCCATCTGCAGCCTGTTCCAGACCCAGGGTTCCCAGGTCACCCGCGAGTTCTACTACAACGACGCCGGCGTGCAGATCGCCACCCTGGCCAACTCCACCCAATGCCGCCTCAAGGGGCTGAAGCCCGGCGACGACGGCTGGCCCGAGTCGGCCTATAACGGCGACTACATTCAGGACATCGCCAACGACTTCCTGGCCAAAAAGACCGTCAAGGCCGATGACCGCGAATTCACCGCCTCGGGCGACGCCGACGACCTGGACAGCATCCGCCAGTTCGCCGTCGCCTATCTCCGCCACGAGCAAGACCTGGACCTGCAGGCCGTGGGCGTGCAGTTTGACAATTACTTCCTGGAGAGCAGCCTCTACCAGACCGGCGCGGTCGAAGCCACCGTCGCCAAGCTCGAAGCCTCGGGCAAGACCTTTGAAGACGGCGGCGCCCTGTGGCTGCGCACGACCGACTACGGCGACGACAAGGACCGCGTGATGCGCAAGTCCGACGGTAGCTACACCTACTTCCTGCCCGATGTGGCCTACCACATCAACAAGTTCCAGCGCGGCTACACCAAGTGCATCAATGTGCAGGGCACCGATCACCACGGCACCATCGCCCGTGTGCGCGGCGGCCTGCAGGCGGCCGGCGTGGGCATACCCCAGGGCTTCCCCGACTATGTGCTGCACAAGATGGTGCTGGTGATGAAGGGCGGCGAGGAGGTCAAGCTGTCCAAGCGCGCCGGCAGTTATGTGACCATGCGCGACCTGATCGACTGGACCAGCCGCGACGCCGTGCGCTTCTTCCTGATCAGCCGCAAGGCCGACACCGAGTTCACCTTCGACATCGACCTGGCCCTGAAGCAGAACGACGAGAACCCCGTGTTCTACGTGCAGTACGCCCATGCCCGCATCTGCTCGGTGATCCGCAACTGGGTCGGCCGCGGCGGTGACGAGGCCACGCTGAAGAGCGCCGACCTGAGCCTGCTGACGGCCCCCACCGAAGCCGCCCTGATGCTCAAGCTGGCCGACTACCCCGCCATGCTGACGCGTGCGGCCGAAGGCCTGGCCCCCCACGATGTGACCTTTTATCTGCGCGAACTGGCCAGCAGCTATCACAGCTACTATGCGGCCGAGCGCGTGCTGGATCAGACGCCCGAGCTGAGCCAGGCCCGGGTGGCCTTGCTGGCCGCCACGCGCCAGGTGATTGCCAACGCCCTGGCCGTGCTGGGCGTGAGCGCGCCCGAGGTGATGGCACGTGAAGCCATCGTGACGACAGCGGAGAACATATGAGCACTGGGGCGGGAAATCAAAAAGGCGGTTTTGTGCTGGGCCTGATCGTCGGCCTGCTGGTCGGCCTGGCCGTGGCCCTGGGCGTGGCGCTCTACGTCACCAAGGTGCCGGTGCCCTTCATCAACAAGGTGCCGCAGCGCACGGCCGAGCAAGACGCCGAGGAAGCCGCCCGCAACAAGAACTGGGACCCCAACGCCCCGCTGGCCGGCAAGGCCGGCGCCAAGGCCGCCAGCGGCGTGGTCAGCACGCCCACGGCGCCCGCCCCCGCGCCTGGCTTGCCAGACGCCCCGGTCGCCCTGCCCACCCCGCCCGCCGCCGCCGCCAGCCATGCCACCGCCCCCGTGGCGGCCAAGCCGGCCGACAAACCGGTGGACAAGATCGCCGAAAAGATCGCGGAAAAAACCGCCGAGAAGGCCGCCGCCGACAAGGCTGCGGACAAAAAAGCCGAGGCCAAGACCGCAAGCACTGCTGCCGCTGCCGATACCAACGTCTACTTTGTGCAGGCCGGTGCCTTCACCAAGGCCGAGGACGCCGAACAACAGCGCGCCAAGCTGGCCATCCTCGGCTTCAGTGCCAAGGTGATGGAGCGGGAGCAGTCCGGCCGCACCGTTTTCCGCGTCCGCCTGGGGCCCTTCGATGCCCGTGACGAAGCGCAAAGCCTGCAAGGCAAGCTCGAAGCGGCCGGCGTCGAGAACAATCTGGTCCCCGTCAAACGCTAAGCCCTCGCTCCCCCGCCCCTCTTCTTTCCAAGGATTTCACACATGAAGCGTCGCGATTTCTCCGCTCAGCTGGGTCTGTCGGCCCTGGGCCTGTCCACCCTGGGCCTGTCCACCCTGGGCCTGCCTGGCATCGCCGCGGCCCAAGGCGGTCCGATGGAAGGCAAGCAGTATCTGAAGCTCTCCCAGGCCCTGCCCACCACGCCCGGCAAGATCGATGTGGTCGAGTTCTTCTGGTACGGCTGCCCGCACTGCTTTGCCTTTGACCCGACGCTGGAAGCCTGGGTCAAGCAGTTGCCCGCCGATGTGAGCTTCCGCCGCGTGCACGTGGGTTTCCGCGCCAATATCAAATCGCACCAGAAGCTGTTCTACGCCTTGGAAGCCATGGGCAAGCAAGCCGAGGTCCACTCCGCCGTGTTCGCCGCCTTCCAGCGCGATATGCCCGAGAGCGACAAGGACGTGATCGCCCTGGTCGGCCGCCTGGGCCTGGACGTCGCCAAGTTCACCGCCGCCTACAACTCCTTCGGCGTGCAGACCAAATGCGCCCAGGCCAGCAAGCTGTCCGAGGACTTCCGCATCGACGGCGTACCCGCCCTGGGCATTGCCGGCCGCTACCTGACCTCGCCCTCCATCGCCGGCACCCGCGGCGCCGGCGAACAGGTCAATGGCCAGCAAGCCGTGGCCGTGGCCGACTTCCTGATCAAGCTGGCCCGCAACAAGGCCTGATCCCCGCCAGGAACACCCCGCAATGCGGGGTGCATTCCCGCTCCGCCTGACCCTGCAGGGCTAGGGCCTGTCGCTCACTAAATTACGCTCACGCGAGCCCGAAGGGTTGGCGCGGTATGGACCGTAGGCCGTTGTTGGCGAGCTGGCTCGGGGGTGACCCCGAGCGGCGCTCGCCGCCTAGGCCTACAGCCCATCCCGCACCAACGTGAGCGCAATTTAGTGAGCGACAGGCCCTAGAATGGTCTGCAAGAACTGTGCCGCCATGAAAAAGCCTGCCGTCCCCCTCCCATTCCCCGCCATCGCCTGCCTGCTGAGCCTGTGCCTGGCCCTGCCGGCCCAGGCCGAAAAGGCCGACCAGCTCAAACCGCTCAATATCGCCTCCGAGAAGGGCGGCAGCATCGATATGGCGCGCCAGCGCACCGAGTTCAGCGGCAATGTGGTGCTGAGCAAGGGCAGCCTGATCCTGCGCGCCGAGCGCATCGATCTGCGCGAAACCGGCGACGGCTATTACCAGGCCTATGCCAACGGCCAGACCGGCAAGCAGGTCAGCTTCCGCCAGGCCCGCGATGTACCCGGCGAGGCCATCGAGGGCTTTGCCGACCAGGTCGAGTACGACACCCGCAGCGACACCGTGCGCTTCATCGGCAATGCGGTGGTGCACCGCCTGATCGGCGCCGCCGTGGCCGACGAGGTGACCGGCGCCCTCATCGTGTTTGATAACCGCAGCGAAATCTTCACCCTGGACGGCGGCCAAAGCTCGCCCCACCCCAGCGGCCGGGTACGCGTGGTGATGATGCCGCGCGGCCCTGCCGGCGTGGCCCCGGCTGACGGCCCCGCCTCGGGCGTCAGCCTGCAACCCAGCACCAGCCTGCCCGGCGGCAAGAAGCCTTCATGAGCAAGGCCGCGCCGCAAACCGGGTCGCGCAGCCGCCTGGACGCCCAAGGCCTGGCCAAGAGCTATGGCGTGCGCAAGGTGGTCAAGAATGTGCACCTGAGTGTGGACAGCGGCGAGGTCGTCGGCCTGCTGGGCCCCAACGGCGCCGGCAAGACCACCAGCTTCTACATGATTGTGGGCCTGGTGCGGGCCGATGCCGGCGCCATCCATATCGATGGCCGCGAGGTCCAGCACCTGCCCATCCACCAGCGTGCCCGCCTGGGCCTGAGCTATCTGCCGCAGGAGGCCTCCATCTTCCGCAAGCTCAATGTGGAGGAAAACATCCGCGCCGTGCTGGAGCTGCAGCTGGGCCCCGATGGCCGCCCGCTGAGCAAGACCCGCATCAAGGAATTGCTGGAAAACCTGCTGCACGAACTCAGCATCGAGAAGCTGCGCGACAGCCCCGCCCCGGCCCTGTCGGGCGGTGAGCGCCGCCGCGTCGAGATCGCCCGCGCCCTGGCCACCCAGCCCCGCTTCATCCTGCTGGACGAACCCTTTGCCGGGGTCGACCCCATTGCCGTGCTGGAGATCCAGCGCATCATCAGCTTCCTGAAAGCGCGTGGCATCGGGGTCTTGATCACCGACCACAATGTGCGCGAAACCCTGGGGATTTGCGACCGCGCCTACATCATCAGCGAAGGCGCCGTGCTGGCCGAAGGAACACCTGCCGAGATCGTCGACAACCCCGACGTGCGCAAGGTCTACCTCGGCGAGCATTTCCGTATGTAACGACATGCCAGCCCCCACGCTCACTTTGCTCGCTGCCCCCCAAGGGGGCGCTCCGGCCCCTTCGGGCGGCCGTGCGGGTCCGGAACCCGGCCGAGCATGAAGCAATCCCTCCAGCTCCGCTTGAGTCAGCACCTGTCGCTGACGCCGCAGTTGCAGCAGTCCATCCGGCTGCTGCAGCTCTCGACCCTGGAGCTGAACCAGGAAATCGAGCAGATGATGGCGCAGAACCCGTTGCTGGACAGCGAGGAGGACTTCAGCGTCGCCGCGCCCGAGATCAGCGAGCTCAGGCCCGCCAGCGCGGCCGAGGACAGCGGCGCCGACAGCGAGCTGGGCGGCGGCAGCGAGGCCGAATCCACGCCCGAGCTGAAGGCCGAGGACTTCGGCGGCACCGAGCGCGAGGACTGGGAAAACGGCACCGAGGGCGATGACTTCGACGGCATCCGCGAACTGCCCGCCAACAGCCCCGGCGGCAGCGCCAGCGGCGATGAGGACGGCGAACGCAGCAGCCAGGAGTCGGCCGAAATCAGCCTGCAAGAGCATCTAACGGCCCAGATGGCCGGCATGCATCTGAGCGAGTCGGACCGCATCGCCCTGCAGGTGCTGATCGAATCGCTGAACGAAGACGGCTATCTGGAGGACGGCCTGGAGGCCATCGTCAACGGCTTATTGCCCGCAAGAGAGGGCGAAGAAGAAGCGGTCGCCGAGGACCGCGAAGAGCTGCTGGACCATCTGCGCATCGCCCTCAAATGGCTGCAGCATATGGAGCCGGCCGGCGTCGGCGCCCAGGATCTGCCCGAGTGCCTGGTGCTGCAGCTGCGTGCCCTGGCCCGCAGCCCGGCGCAGATGATCGCCATCCTGATCTGCAAACAGCATCTGGAACTGCTGGCCCGGCGCGACGGCAAAAAGCTGATGGCCCTGACCGGTGCCGACGAGCCCTTGCTGCGCGAGGCGCAGGCCCTGATCCGCGCCCTGGAACCCAAGCCCGGCCGCCGCTTTGCGCGTGGCCAGGCGCCCGCCGTCGTGCCCGATGTGATCGTGCGCAAGGTGGGGCGTGAGCTGCGCGTCATGCTCAACCCCGAGCTCACGCCCAAGCTGCGCATCAACGAGCTCTATGCCAATGCCTTGCGGCAGACCCGCGGCGGCATCACCAACAGCCCCTTGGGCGGCCAGCTGCAGGAGGCGCGCTGGTTCATCAAAAACATCCAGCAGCGCTTCGACACGATTCTGCGGGTCTCCAAAGCGATCGTGGAGCGGCAAAAAGGCTTCTTCACCCACGGCGCCCTGGCAATGAAACCGCTGGTGCTGCGCGAGATCGCCGACGAGCTGGGCCTGCACGAGTCCACCATCTCGCGCGTCACCACGGCCAAATACATGGCCACCCCCTTTGGCACCTTCGAGCTGAAGTATTTCTTCGGCTCCGGCCTGTCCACCGAGGCCGGCGGCAATGCCTCCAGCACGGCGGTGCGGGCCTTGATCAAGCAGTTCGTCGAGGCCGAGCCGGCCAACAAGCCCCTGTCCGACAGCGCCCTGGCCAGCATGCTGGAGGAGCAGGGCATCCAGGTGGCGCGCCGCACCGTGGCCAAATACCGGGAGGCGCTCAAGATCGCGCCGGCCAATCTGCGCAAGGCGCCCTGATCGGCCACATTCCACGCCCAGCGGGCCGCAGGCCGCTCAAATAACCGCCGACTTGATCTGCATCAATCCCGCAAACAAGGGGCCTCGTTAAGGTGCCGGACGCTGCTGCTCCCACCATGCCCACCGATCTTCACCTCCCGGCCCGCCCCCTGCGGCCCAACCGCCTCTTTCTGCGCCAATGGCTGGCCCTCGTGCTGGCCTGGCTGCTGGCATGGCTGTTGACGGGCCTGTGGCTGAACCATGAACGCGGCCAGCTGCGCCAGCACGAGGGCGAGCGCCTGCAGGCCATGGTGCAGACCCTGGACGGCATCGTCTCCCAGCAGCTGCTGGGCGTGCAGGCGGCGCTCAAGACCATGGCCAGCGCCCTGCCCAAATGGCGGGCCGGCCATCTGCAGGAGGACGGTGTCGGCCTGCTCTCCACCCTGACCCAGACCATGCCCGGCGTGCGCATCGCCTCCGTCTTCGACGCGCAGGGCCGCTTGCTGGCCAGCTCCCAGCCCGAGCTGGTGGGCAGCATGCATGGCGACCGCAGCTTCTTCAGCGCGCCGCAGGCCCAGCCCCTGCGGGAGCAGCTCTACACCTCGCCGCCCTACCGCAATACGCAGCGCATCTACACCATGACGCTGTCACGCGCCCTGTTCGATGCGCAGCAGAAATTCATCGGCGTGGCCGCCATCGCCCTGGACCCTGAGTACTTCAAACTGGTGCTGGGCACGGCCCAGGTCTCGGACGACAACTGGAGCGTGCTGATCCACAGCGACGGCCTGATGTTCGGCATGCTGCCCCAGAACGAAGGCTGGCTGGGCCGCAATCTGCTGCACTATTCCAGCTCCATGCTGAGCCGCCACCTGAGCTCGGGCCGCGACAGCAACACCTTGCAGGGCGAGTCCCTGATCAGCGGCGACGAACGCCTGGCGGCCCTGCACACCGTCAAGGTGGAGGGCCTGAGCATGAACAAGCATCTGGTCGTCGCCGTCGGCCGCAAGGTCGAGACCCTGGACCTGCCCTGGCGCCAGCAGGTGCAGATGAGCGCCACCGGCGGCCTGATCCTCTGCCTGGCCAGCGGCCTGGGCCTGGGCTTCTGGCAGCGCCGCATGCGCGGCATGGACGAGCTGCGCGCGGCCCAGCGCCATAGCGAGCGCGAGGGCGCGGAACGCATGGCCCTGGCCCTGGAGGGCGCCGACCTGAGCCTGTGGGACTGGGACCTGAGCAACGGCCGCCTGCAGGTGGACGGGCGCTGGCACAGCATGCTGGGCTACGGCCCGCGCGAGCTGCCCCTGCACTACAGCAGCTGGCAGGACCGCCTGCACCCCGACGACGCCGGCCCCACGCTGCGCCTGCTGCACGACTATCTGGACGGCCGCCGCCCCAGCTACACCACCGAGTTCCGCCTGCTGCACAAGGACGGCCACTGGGTCTGGGTGCGCGCCAACGGCCGCATCATGTCGCGCGATGCCCAGGGTCGGCCGCAGCGCCTGGTGGGCACCAATCTGGACATCTCGCCGGCCAAGCAGGCCGAGCAGACCCTGCTGGCCCAGGCCCAGCACACCCAGGCCATCCTGGACAATATGGTGGACGGCGTGATCACCATCGACGCCCAGGGCCAGATCGCCAGCATGAATGCCTCGGCCTGCCGCATGTTCGGCTACACCCAGGACGAGGTGCTGGGCCGCAACGTCAGCCTCTTGATGCCCGAGCCCGAAGGCGGCCGCCACGACGGCTATCTGCGCCGCTTCTTCCGCGGCCAAACGCCCAGCATCATCGGCGTGGGTCGCGACGTCAACGGCCGCCGCAAGGCCGGCAGCATCTTCCCGCTGAGCCTGGCCGTCTCGCGCATCGAGCGCGACGGCCAGCCCATGTTCATCGGCCTGACTCGCGACATCACCGAACGCAAGCGCGCCGAGGCCGCGATCGAGAAGCTGGCCTTCAACGACCCGCTGACCGGCCTGCCCAACCGCCGCCTGCTGCTGGACCGCCTGGACCAGACCCTGGCCTCGCGCCAGCGCCAGGGCCGCCACGGCGCCGTCGTCTTCATCGATCTGGACAATTTCAAATCGCTCAACGACACCCTGGGCCATGGCATGGGCGACCTGCTGCTGCAAAGCATCGCCAAGCGCCTGCAAAGCGCCGTGCGCGCCGAGGACTCGGTGGCGCGCTGGGGCGGCGACGAGTTCGTCGTGCTGCTGCAAGACCTTGGGGCCGAGCGCGCCGAAGCCATACGCCACGCCGAAGTGGCCTGCGAGAAGCTGCTGCGCGTGCTGGGCCAGCCCTATCAGCTGAAGGACTATCTGCACCACAGCACGCCCAGCATAGGCATCGTGGTCTGGGGCGCCGAGGACCGCAGCAGCGAAGACCTGCTCAAGCACGCCGACCACGCCATGTACCAGGCCAAGGCGGCCGGCCGCAACCAGCTCTGCTTCTTCGACCCCGTCACCCAGGCCGCCCTGGCCGAGCGCGCCGTGCTGGAGGCCGATCTGCGCGTGGCCTTGCGCAACACCCAGTTCGAACTGCATCTGCAAGCCCAGGTGACCCATCTGGGCGCGCTGACCGGGGCCGAGGTGCTGCTGCGCTGGCGCCACCCCGTGCGCGGCTGGGTCTCGCCGGCCCAGTTCATACCGCTGGCCGAGCAGACCGGCCTGATCGTGCCCCTGGGTGAATGGGTGCTGCAGCAGGCCTGCTTCCAACTGGCCCTGTGGGCCGAGCAGCCGCGCATGGCCGGCCTGACCCTGGCCGTCAACGTCAGCGCCCATCAATTCCGCCAGAAGGGCTTTCTGGAAACGGTGCAGAACCTGCTGTCGCGCAGCGGTGCGCCGGCCCACCGGCTCAAGCTGGAGCTGACCGAAAGCGCCCTGGTGGACGATGTGGAGGCCGTCATCGCGCTGATGGGCGAGCTCAAACAGCTGGGCGTCAAGCTCTCGCTGGACGACTTCGGCACCGGCTACTCCTCGCTGGCCTATCTGAAGCGCCTGCCGCTCAAGCAGCTCAAGATCGACCAGAGCTTTGTGCGCGATCTGCTCAACGAACCCAATGCCCGCGCCATCGCCCACGCCATCCTGCAACTGGGCGAAAGCCTGGGCCTGCAGGTGATCGCCGAGGGCGTGGAAACCGAGGCGCAGCGCAGCCTGCTGGTCGAGATGGGCTGCCTGGCCTTCCAGGGCTACCTCTTCAGCCCCCCCCTGCCCCTGGCCGACTTCATCCAGCTGACCCGCGACTGGCCGTCGCGGCCCCGGCTGCCCGCCCCCGGCCCGGCCAAGGTCCTGGCCGAGAGCCACTGAGAGGCGCCAAGCCCGACCCTGTTCGTGGGGGGTGGCCGTGCATAGTTCACGGCCCCCGGCGCGCACTGCCCCTGCGCCCCTCAAGCCGCCGGACAATCAAGCTCCAGGGAGCCCCAAGAACAAGAGTGGCGGCCGGCCGCCAGAGCTGCTGTATTTGAGGAATCAGGACATGGGCACAGATGCTGCCAGGGCTGCCGACAGGGCGGCCCAGACGAACGACCCGGGTCAGGCCTTTTTCTGGCAACCGGAAGCCGGCAGCTACTTTGCCACCGCCTCACTGGAGCTGCTGCGCCTGGGCCTGCGGGCCGGGCTGGAGTCCGGCCACGGCGTGCTGGTGCTGACCGGCGACGTGGGCTCGGGCAAGACCTTGCTGCTGCGCATGGCCTTGCAGAACCTGGCCGCCGCCAACGGCCACACCGCCTACCTCAGCTACACATCCATGAGCGGGCATGAGATCCTGCAGTCCATCGCCTTCGCCTTTGGCATGCCGGGCGGCACCGACGCACCCGCCCTGCGCCCACAGGACTGGCTGGCCGAGCAGCTCAAGACCTGGGCCGCCCGCAGCGAGCCGGCCCTGCTGGTGATCGACGAGGCGCAAAGCCTGCCGCCCGAAACCCTGCTGTCCCTGCTCAAGCTCAATCAGCTGCGCCCCAAGGATAGGCACGCGCTGCGCGTCATCCTGGTCGGCCAAACGCCCTTGCTCACCATGCTCAAGGC
This sequence comes from Roseateles oligotrophus, assembly GCF_014204525.1. GTDB lineage: Bacteria > Pseudomonadota > Gammaproteobacteria > Burkholderiales > Burkholderiaceae_C > Paucibacter_A > Paucibacter_A oligotrophus_A. The sequence goes on along the minus strand of NZ_JACHLP010000002.1, from coordinate 405,362 downwards.
GCCGGAGCTGCAGGCCTTTGCCGCCGATATCGGCCCGCGCTTCCACCTCTCGCCGCTGCGGGCGGAGGAGTCCCACGCCTTCATCCAGAGCCGCCTGCTGCTGGCCGCCGCCGACCACGGCCCGACCGAATTCCTGCCCGAGGCTTTTGACGCCATCCATGCCTGCTGCGCGGGCAACCCGGGCCGCATCCGCCTGCTGTGCAAGCATCTGCTGCAATCCGCCTGGTTGATGGACGAGCGGCAAGCCATCGACGCCGCCATGGTGGCCGCCCAGGCCGAAGAGCTGGGCCTGGACCCTGCCCTGGCCCTGAGCGCCCGCGGCAGCAATCTGAGCCGTCCTGGCCCCAGCCCGGCCCTGCCCAAACGCCAGCACGCCCATCGCCCGCTGGTCGGCCTGATCGCCGCAGGCGCGGTGCTGCTGGCCACCGGCCTGGGCGCCCTCAAACATTGGCCCGAGCTGGTCGGCCAGGCGCCGCAGGCCGGAGCCCAGCCAGCCAGCCCCGCCAAATTGCAAAACCAAGCCTGGCCCACACCGCCCAGCCCGCCGCACAACAACAACAACAACAACAACAACAACAACAACAACAGCAACAGCAACGGCAACGGCGGCAAGGCCGTGGCAAACGTCAGCCCGCCCGCGGCCCACGCCTCCGAGGCGCCGCCGCCGGTTGCCCTGGCCTTTGACGACCCCAGCTCTGCGGCCACCGGCAGTCGGATGCCGCCCATCAAGCCCATCCTGCCCGCCCAAGCGAGCCCCCACAGGACCGGCAACAAGGCCTGTGCTCAACTGCTGGCCCGCCTTTCCCTGGGCGAGCCCTTGTCCGCCAAGGACCGGCGGGAACTGGACGAACAATGCCACTGACGCTGCACCCGCGCCGCTGGCTGCTGGGCCTGCTGGCCTTGCTGGCGGCCTGCGCCACGCCACCGGCCCCGCTCAGCGCCAGCACCCCGTTTGAACAAGACGTGCTGGAGACGGGCCAAGGTCTGTTCACCCAATGGCGGGCCCAGGCCGGGCGCGCGGCCAGCGGGCGCAGCGTGGCCCTGGGCGCCATCAACGATCTGGTCGATCTGAGCCAGGGTGAGCAACAGCCGCTGCAAGAAGAATCAGAGGCCGCGGCCCAGGTGAAGAAAATCATCGCCCGCCAGATCGACGCCCAGGTGCCCGAACTCAAGCGGGTCGCCGCCGAGGCGGCGAACAGCCGCGCCACCGACTACCTGATCAGCGGCAGCCTGATGCGCTCCAGCGCGGGCACCCTCGCCAAGCCACGCGGCCCGCTCAAACCGACCGAGGCCAAGGCCCCAGCGCCTCTCGTGCTGACCTTGCTGATGCTGGACCTGAAAAGCCATCAGATCGTGGCCCGCTGGCAAGGCCCTTTGCGCGCCCTGCAAGGCCAGCTCAAGCCCAGCGCCTACTTCCACGACAGCCCGGTGCTGATGAACGGCAACAAGCCCGGCATCGCCGAGCAGCACAACAGCCAGTTGCTGAACGCCCCAGCCGGCGCCACGCTGAACGCCGACACGGTGGAAAACGCCTGGGCCCAGGCCTTGCTGAGCCAGGCGCAGGAGGCTTATGCCGCCGCCAACTACGCCCAGGCCCTGGCGCTGTTCCAGGCCGTGGCGGCCCGCCCCGGCCCACTGGCCTTGCGCGCCTACAACGGCCTCTATCTGAGCCACCTCAAGCTGGGCCAAAACGATCTGGCGCGGCAGGACTTCAAGCGCGTGGTGGCCGAGGGCCTGGCCACGCGCAGCCTGGCGATGAAGTTCCTCTTCATGCCCGGCCAGACCAGCTTCTGGGCCGACCCCAGCGTCAGCGGCAATTACGAGTTCTGGCTGCAGGAGATCAGCGCCCAGATCGCTGCCTCGCCCCAATGCCTGGAGGTGGCCGGCCACACCAGCCGCAGCGGCGAAGAAGCCTTCAACCAGAAGCTCTCGCTGGCCCGCAGCGAGAAGGTGCGCGGCCTGATGCAAGCCCTGCAACCCGGCCTGGCCCGGCGCATCAGCACCAGCGGCAAGGGCTGGCTGGAAAACATCATCGGCAGCGGCACGGACGATGCCCGCGACGCCATCGACCGCCGGGTCGAATTCAAGCTGCTGGACTGCAGATAACCATGGCCCCTCGCCCAACCTCGCCACGCTGAACGCGGGCGAGTCCGGTCGGTCCCCCAAGGGGATGGCGACGCTTGACGGTTCGACCGCCAAGCTTCGCCGGCGCGGGCCGGCTTGGGGCGGCCCGGCGCTCAGCCCGAAATACCTGGATGCTCGCAACAAACTGGGACAATCGGGCCCGAATCTCCCTCAGCCCCCAAAGCCGCCCGCCCATGCTCCCCACCGACAAGCTGCATCTCTTTGTTTCCTGTGCCTCCGGCGTCGAGCCCTGGCTCGAAGAGGAAGTGCGCGCCATCCTGCCCGGCGCCCACACCGAAGCCCTGCGCGGCGGCGTGGCCGTGCGCAGCAATCTGGAAGGGGTGATGAAGCTCAATCTGGAAAGCCGCCTGGCCCAGCGCGTGCTGATCGAGATCATCGACGGCGGCTACCGCCACGAGGACGATATCTACGCCCTGGCCCTGCGGGTGGACTGGTCTCAATGGATCAGCCCGGCCGAGACGATACGGGTGGACACCGTGGCCCAGCGCTCCCCCCTGCGCAGCCTCAACTTCGCCACCCTGCGCGTCAAGGACGCCATCTGCGATGTGCTGCGCGATGTGACGGGCGAGCGCCCCAGCGTGGACACCCGCTACCCCGACCTGCCGGTGATGCTGCACCTCAACGAGGTGCATGCCACGATTTATGTCGACACCTCGGGCGAGCCCCTGTTCAAGCGCGGCTGGCGCGAAGACAAGGGCGACGCCCCGCTGAAGGAAACCCTGGCCGCCGCCATGCTGGCCGCCGCCGGCTGGAAAGGCACGCCGCAGGCCGGCGGCGCCCTGCACGACCCCTGCTGCGGCTCCGGCACCATCGCGGTGGAAGCCGCCCAGATCGCCTGCGGCATGGCCGCCGGCCTGCAGCGCCGCTTCGCCTTCGAGCGCCAGGGCCCCTTCGTGCCCCTGCGTGGCCGCTGGCAGGCGCTCAAGCAGGCCGCCAAGGACCGCGAACATGCGCCGGCCGTGCCCATCTTCTGCAGCGATGTGGCCTTCCGCATGGTGGACTTCGCGCGCCGCAATGCCGAGCGCGCCGGTGTGGCGCAATACATCCAGTTCAACGGCGGCGATGCGCTGGAGCGCCCGGCACCCGAACTGCCCGAAGGCATGCCCGGCACCATCATGATGAACCCGCCCTATGGCGAGCGCATCGAGGTGCGTGGCAAGGCCGGCAACTTTCAGATGAGCCGGGATGCGGGCGGCTCACGCGCCGCCGCCGGGCCGACCCAAGGCGGCGCGCGCCCCCTCGGGGGGCTGGAGCCGCAGGCGACGTGGGGGCAGGTCAGCCAGCGCGACGCCGGCGACGACTTCTTCCCCCGCCTGGCCGCGCACTGGAAGCGCGCCTACACCGGCAACCCGGCCGGCTGGACCGCCTGGCTGCTCTGCCCCGATATGAAGCTGCCCAGCAAGATGCGGCTCAAAGAATCGCGCAAGGTGCCGATGTGGAACGGCCCCATCGAGTGCCGCATGTTCCGCTTCGACCTGATCAAGGGCTCGGCGCGCACGCCTAAGCCGGGCGCTGCAAGCTCAGACTGATTGCAGGGCCAGCCAGCCCAGCACCGCCAGCGGCGCGGTGTCGGCGCGCAGGATGCGCGGGCCCAGTTGCACGGCCTCGAAGCCGGCCTCGCGGGCGGCCTGTTCCTCGGCGGGGCTCAAGCCCCCCTCGGGGCCGGACAGGACCAGGGTCGACGTGGCGCCGGCCTGGGCACGGGCCAACTCTGCAAGCGGGCGGGCGGCGGTCGGGCTGAGCAGCCAGCGGCGCTGCGAGGCTTGCACCGGTGGCAGGCTCTTGAGCCATTGCGCCAGCGTGCGCACCGGCGCGATCTCGGGCACTTGGGCGCGCCCGCTTTGCTCGCAGGCGGCCACGGCCACACCTTGCCAATGGGCCTGTTTTTTATCGGCTCGCTCGCCACTCAGGCGCAACACCGAGCGTTCGCTCATCAGCGGCTGGACGGCGGCAGCGCCCAGCTCGGTGGCTTTTTCGATCACGCCGTCCATGCGGTCGTTGGCCGGCATCACCACGCACAGGCTCACGGCATGAGCCAGCTCGCGGTGCACCAGCTGGCGGGCATGCAGATGCACGCTGACCTCGCTGCGGCCCATGCGCAAGACCTCGGCCTGCCATTCGAAGCCGGAGCCATCAAACAAGGTGATGGCCGCGCCCGGCTGCAGGCGCAGCACCTGCACATGGCGGGCGGCACCGGCGGGCAGGATCAATTCATGAGGCTGGCTGGCTGCGGCGTCGCCATCGGCGGCGCTGCCCAGCGGGGTGTCCAGAAATAAACGGGGGGGCATGATGGGCCAGAAGAAAATTCGTGGCCCCGAGTTTGCCTCAGAATATGCCCGCGCTCAGGCCTTGGACATCCCCAGCGCACGCCGCACCTGCTCGGCCACCTGTTCGCCCTGGGCCAGCTGCACATCCTGCACAAAGCGGTCCGCCAGGACTTGCAGGGTCGGCAGATCGACGCAGCGCTCCACCTCCAGCACCATGCGGTAGCCCTTCATCAGGCCCAGATACTGCTTGGCATGGCGGGTCAGAAAGCCGTAGAGCTCGTCGTAGGCCATGGGCGAGGCCGGGGCAGCGGGCAGCTCGATGCGATCCGCGGCCTCGGTCAAGGCCACGGCCGGCTCCTGCGTCGGGTCGGCAATCAGGCCGCTGATCTGCAATTGCTGCAGATCGGCCTCCGTGGCGCCTTGCACCAGGCTCAGCCATTCGGCGCCGGGGCGCGAGGCATCCAGCACCAATAACAGATTACGTGCGCTGCGCGACAAAGCCTGGCTGCGCACCTTCACCTCGGCCCGGCCGGCCTCCGTTCTTTGGAATCTTTGCGTGCTCACCCTGTGTGGCCCTTACTTCTTGTCGCGCAGCTCGCGGCGCAGGATTTTGCCGACCGGGGTCTTGGGCAGATCGCTGCGGAACTCGATGATCTTGGGCCGCTTGTAGCCGGTCAGATTGGTTTCGCAAAAAGCCCTCACATCGGCTTCGCTCAGCTCCGGGTTCTTCTTGACGATCACCACCTTGACGGCCTCGCCGGCCTTGGCATCGGGCACGCCTACCGAGGCGCATTCCAGCACACCTTCCATCTGCGTGATCACGTCCTCGATCTCGTTGGGGTAGACGTTGAAGCCGCTGACCAGAATCATGTCCTTCTTGCGGTCCACGATCTTGAAGAAGCCGCGCTCGTCCACGATGCCGATATCGCCGGTACGGAAGAAGCCGTCGGCCGTCATCACCTGGGCGGTTTCGTCGGGGCGCTGCCAGTAGCCGGCCATCACCTGCGGGCCGCGGATGGCGATCTCGCCGGTGGCGCCGGGCGCCACTTCGCGGCCCTCGTCGTCGAGCAGGCAGATGTCGGTATTGGGCATGGGCAGGCCGATGGTGCCGGTATAGGCCTTGCTGTCCGTCGGGTTGCAGCTGGCCACGGGCGAGGTCTCGGACAGGCCATAGCCCTCGCAGATGGGGCAACCGGTCTTGTCCAGCCAGAGCTTGGCCGTCGCCTGCTGCACGGCCATGCCGCCGCCCACGGCGATCACCAGATGGCTCCAGTCCACCGTGTTGAACTGCGGGTGATTGGCCATGGCCATGAACAAGGTGTTGACCGCCGGCAGGCTGTGGAAGCGATGGCCGCTCAGCTCCTTGAACACCGCCGGCAGGTCGCGCGGATTGGGGATCAGCACATTGGCGCCGCCCACATGCATGGACAGCATCATGTTCGTGGTGAAGCCGAAGATGTGATACAGCGGCAGGGCGCAGATGCTGACCAGTTGCTCGCCGGCCGGGATTTTTTTCAGCGCCGGCTGGTACCAGGCCTCGGCCTGCAAGGTATTGGCCACCAGATTGCGGTGCAGCAGCACGGCGCCCTTGGACACGCCGGTGGTGCCACCGGTGTACTGCAGCACGGCGATGTCCTGCGGGCCCATCTTGGGCGCCTTGTAGGGCAGGCCGCGGCCCTTGCTCAGCGCAGCATTGAAGGTGACGGCGCCGGGCAGCTCGAAGGCCGGCACCAGCTTCTTCACCTTGCGCACCACGTAGTTGACGATCAATCCCTTGGGGAAGCCCAGCATCTCGCCCATGGAGGCCAACACCACATGCTTGGTGGGCACGGTCTTGATCACCTGCTGCAGCGTGGCGGCAAAGTTCTCCAGGATGACGATGGCCTTGGCGCCCGAGTCCTTGAGCTGGTGCTCCAGCTCGCGCGGGGTGTACAGCGGGTTGACGTTGACCACCACCAGGCCGGCGCGCAGAACGGCGGCCACGGCCACCGGGTACTGCATCACATTGGGCATCATCAGGGCGACGCGGTCGCCCTTTTCCAGGCCCAAACTCTGCAAATAAGCGGCAAGCGCGCGCGAGGCCTCATCCAGCTGGGCAAAGCTGATTTGCCGGCCCATCATCTTGTAGGAGGGCAGATTGGGGTATTTCTTGAAGGCCGATTCCATCAAGTCCACCAGGGACGGATAGCGCCCAACATCAATCTCTGCCGGAACTCCCTCAGAGTAGTTCTTGAGCCAAATCTTCTCCATCTTTCACGTCTCCTTGCTATGCCGCGATTCTGACCTATCGCTGACAGCCCTCTCATCAGGGGATTCGATAGCCGCACGCCCCTGCGCGCCGGCTCGTATTTGCGTGTAGGCACCATGAACAAGGCCCGCCAAGGCGGGCCTTGTTCAAGGGGGGCCAGGCCTCACTCCACGGCCTTGACCATGTCCTCCACCACCTTCTTGGCGTCGCCGAACACCATCATGGTCTTGTCCGAGTAGAAGAGCTCGTTGTCCAGGCCGGCATAGCCGGCCGCCATGGAACGCTTGTTGACGATGATGGTCTTGGCCTTGTAGGCCTCCAGGATGGGCATGCCGTAGATGGGGCTGCCCTTCACATGCGCGGCGGGGTTCACCACATCGTTGGCGCCCAGGATGATGGCCACATCGGCCTGACCGAACTCGGCATTGATGTCTTCCATCTCGAACACCTGGTCATACGGCACCTCGGCCTCGGCCAGCAGCACATTCATATGGCCGGGCATGCGGCCGGCCACCGGATGGATCGCATACTTCACCGTCACGCCTTTCTCGCTCAGCTTCTGCGCCAGCTCCTTCACCGCATGCTGGGCGCGCGCCACGGCCAGGCCGTAGCCGGGCACGATGATGACGGTCTCGGCATTGCCCAGCACAAAGGCGGCGTCGTCGGCGCTGCCGCTCTTGACATTGCGCTGCACCGCGCCGCCGGCCGCCGCGGCCGAGGCCTCGCCGCCAAAGCCGCCCAGGATCACATTGAAAAAGCTGCGATTCATGGCCTTGCACATGATGTAGCTCAGGATGGCACCCGAGCTGCCCACCAGGGAGCCGGCGATGATCAGCATGCTGTTGTTGAGCGAAAAGCCTATGCCCGCCGCCGCCCAGCCCGAATAGCTATTGAGCATGGACACCACCACCGGCATGTCCGCCCCGCCGATGGGGATGATGAGCAGCACGCCCAGGGCAAAACCCAGGGCCAGGATGAGGCCGAAGTCCATCCAGCTTTGCGAATGCCAGAAGCCGAAGCAGAAGAAGGCCGCCGCCAGGCCCAGGGCCAGATTGAGCTTGTGCTGGCCGGGGAAGGACACCGGCGCGCCCTGGAAGAGGCGGAATTTGTACTTGCCCGAGAGCTTGCCGAAGGCGATCACCGAACCCGAGAAAGTGACCGCGCCGATGAAGGCGCCCAGCGCCAGCTCGATGCGGTTGCCGCCGGGAATGGGCTCGCCATGGGCGGTGATGCCGAAGGCCCAGGGCTCCAGCACGGCGGTGGCGGCGATGAAGACGGCCGCCAAGCCAATCATGCTGTGCATAAAGGCCACCAGCTCGGGCATCTTGGTCATCTCGACCTTGCCGGCCATATAAGCGCCCAGGCCGCCGCCAATCACCAAGCCGGCCAGCACATAGCCCAAGCCCATCATCTGGCCGCCGGCCAGCTTGACGATCAGGGCGGCGGTGGTCAGGGCGGCAATCGCCATGCCCACCATGCCGAAGAGATTGCCGCGGATTGATGTGGTGGGGTGGGAGAGCCCTTTGAGCGCCTGGATGAAGCAGACGCTGGCGATCAGGTACAGAAGGGTGACGAGGCTCATGCTCATTTCTTTTCTCCTCCGGCCTTCTTTTCCTTCTTCTTGAACATCTCCAGCATGCGCCGGGTGACCAGAAAGCCGCCGAACACATTGACGGCGGCCAGGGCCACGGCCAGCGTGCCCATGAATTTGCCCAGATCGGTCTCGGTCAAGGCCGCGGCCAGCATGGCGCCGACGATGACGATGGCCGAGATGGCATTGGTGACGGCCATCAGCGGCGTGTGCAGGGCGGGCGTAACCGTCCAGACCACGTGGTAGCCCACGTAAATGGCCAGCACAAAGATGATCAGATTGGTGACGGTGGGGTTGACGAGTTCCATCTTGATTAGCTCCGCTTCACTTCACCGGACTGGGTCACCAGGCAGGCCGCCACGATGTCGTCGTCCATGGGGACTTGCAGGCTGCCGTCCTTGGCCAGCACCAGCTTGAGGAAGTCCAGCACATTGCGTGCGTACAGGGCCGAGGCATCGGCCGCCACCAGGGCGGGCAGATTGGTCTCGCCCACCAGGGTCACGCCATGCTTGACGACCGTCTTGCCGGCCTCGGTCAGCGGGCAGTTGCCGCCCACGGACCCGTCAGGGGCTGTTTGCCCTTTCCCGGCGGCCAGGTCCACGATCACCGAGCCGGCCTTCATGCTGCGCACCATCTCCTCGGTGACCAGCACCGGCGCGGCGCGGCCGGGGATCAGGGCGGTGGTGATGACCACATCGGCCTGCGCCACGCGTTTGGCCACCTCGACCTTCTGGCGGTCCAGCCAGCTTTGCGGCATGGGCTTGGCATAACCGCCCACGCCCTCGGCAGCTTCTTTCTCCTCCGGCGTGTCGTAGCTCACCTCGATGAATTTGGCGCCCAGGGACTCGACCTGCTCCTTCACCGAGGGCCGCACGTCCGAGGCCTCGATGACGGCGCCCAGGCGCTTGGCCGTGGCAATCGCCTGCAGGCCCGCCACGCCAACGCCCAGAATCACCACCCGCGCGGCCTTGACCGTGCCGGCCGCCGTCATCAGCATGGGGAAGAAGCGCTGGTAGCGCTCGGCCGCCATCATCACGGCCTTGTAGCCGGCGATATTGGCCTGCGAGCTCAGCACGTCCATGCTCTGCGCCCGCGAGCTACGCGGTGCCGCCTCCAGCGCAAAGCTGGTCAGCCCGGCCGTGGCCAGGGCTTGCAGGCCGGCCTTGTCAAAGGGATTGAGCATGCCCACCAGGGCGGCACCGGGCTTGAGCAGGCCTAACTCCTCGGCACTGGGGCTGCGCACCTTGAGCAGCAGATCGGCGGCAAAGGCCTCGCTGCGCTCGACCAAGTCGGCACCAGCGGCGGCATAGGCCTCGTCGGTCACACTGGCGGCCAGGCCGGCGCCACGCTCCACCCGCAAGACATGACCCTGAGCCTTGAGCTTCTTGATCGTCTCGGGTGTGGCAGCCACACGCGTTTCCCCGGCCGCGCTCTCGCGCGGAACACCTATCAGCATGAATCCCTCCTGGGCCAGCCCTCACCGGCTGGCATTTGCGGCTAAAAAAACATCTGCACCCAGAACAAAGTCCCTGTCTCGATTCAGCTTACACAATAGGCCTCTTCAATGACACCCGGACATGCCAGGGATGCAGATGAGCAACAACACCGAACGCTGGAAACCCGCCGTCACCGTGGCGGCCATCATCGAAGAGCAGGGCCGCTATCTGCTGGTCGAGGAAGAGACCCCCGAGGGCCTGCAATTGAACAACCCCGCCGGCCATCTGGACCCAGGGGAATCGCCCCTGGAGGGTGTGGTGCGTGAGGCCCTGGAAGAGACCGGCCGGCACTTCCGGCCCGAGGCCTTGCTAGGCCTCTATATGGCCCGCTTTGTGCGACCCTCGCGATTAGAGGATGTGACCTATCTGCGCCTGGCCTTCACCGGCACGGTCAGCGAGCCCGTGCCCGGCTGGGTGCTGGACAAGGGCATTGTGCGCACCGTCTGGCTGAGCCTGGAGGAGGTGCGCGCCAGCGCGGCGCGGCATCGCAGCCCCCTGGTGCTGCGCTGCATCGAGGACCACCGCGCCGGCCGCCGCCTGCCGCTGGAGGCCCTGCAGATCGATCCCAGCTTGTATGAACCCTGTGTGAAAAACTGATCGCCCGGGCACTTGCGGGACAATTGCGGCATGAGTTTGAGCAGCAAGAAACAACGCATCGTCGTCGGCCTGTCCGGCGGCGTGGATTCCGCCGTCACCGCCCATCTGCTGAAAAGCCAAGGACACGAGGTCGTCGGCATCTTCATGAAGAACTGGGAAGATGACGACGACAGCGAATACTGCTCGTCCAATATCGACTTCGTCGACGCCGCCGCCGTGGCCGATGTGATCGGCATCGAGATCGAGCATGTCAACTTCGCCGCCGATTACAAGGACCGCGTGTTCAGCGCCTTTCTGCGCGAGTACCAGGCCGGCCGTACGCCCAACCCCGACGTGCTCTGCAATGCCGAGATCAAGTTCAAGGCCTTTCTGGACCATGCTTTTGCGCTGGGCGCCGAGAAGATCGCCACCGGGCATTACGCCCGCGTGCGCGAGCTGGACGGCCAGACGCAGTTGTTGAAAGGCATAGACAACAGCAAGGACCAGAGCTATTTTCTGCACCGCCTGAACCAGGCCCAGCTGGCCAAGACCTTGTTCCCGGTGGGCGAGTTGCACAAGACCGAGGTGCGCCGCATCGCCGAGGAAATCGGCCTGCCCAATGCCCGCAAGAAGGACTCGACCGGCATCTGCTTCATCGGCGAGCGGCCCTTCCGTGAATTCCTCAAGCGCTATCTGGCCCATGCGCCCGGCCCCATCAAGGACGAGCGCGGCCGCAAGTTGGGCGAGCATGTCGGCCTGTCCTTCTACACCCTGGGCCAGCGCCAGGGTCTGGGCATAGGCGGCGTGAAGGAGAAGGGCGCTGCACGCGGCGGCGGCGAGCACGAGCCCTGGTTCGTGGCCCGCAAGGATATGCAGAGCAACACCCTCTACGTCGTGCAAGGCCACGATCACCCCTGGCTGCTCAGCGCCAGCCTGGTGGCCGACGATCTGTCCTGGACCGGCGAGCAGCCCGCCTTCGGCGGCTTTGGGGCCAAGACCCGCTACCGCCAGGCCGACGCCGCCTGCGCCTTCCACCCGAACACGCCGGCCGCCGGCCAGTGCCGGGTGGACTTTGCCCAGGCGCAATGGGCCGTCACCCCGGGCCAGAGCCTGGTGATGTATGCCGGCGAGGTCTGCCTGGGGGGCGGCGTGATCGCCTCGGCCAGCCCCGCCGCATGAGCATGCAGCTCGGCCGCCAGCTGGACCGCCTGCTGGCCCGCATCGCCCGGCCGGGCGTGGTGCTACAAGTGGCCGCGCTGACCATGTGCTTGCTGGAGCTGGCCGCGGCCATCGCCGGCCTGGCGGGCTTCCGCACCGAGCCCTATGACGGCGCCGTCGCCGCCCTCTATCTGCGCCTGGGCGGAGCCAGCAATGACCCGGTGCTGCTGATCGTCTGCTTCGGCCTGGTGCTGCTATTCGCCTGGGCCTATTGGCGGCTGGCGCAGGACAGCCAGGCCGACCAGGCCCCGCCGAACGCCCTGCGCCGCATCGTGCTGGTGGACTTGCTGGCCATCGCCGTGACGCCCGGCCTGCCCTTTCTGGTGACGGCGCTGGCCGCCGTGCTGCTGCGGGCGCGCGCCGCCTTTCTGTTCGCCCTGGCCCAGGTGGTGATCAATCTGCTGCTCTACTGGCTCCTGCCCCTGGCCGATCTGCAGCAGGCCCGCGCCGAGATCCCCGCCTGGCTGGACAGCCTGGGCCTGTTGATGGCCATGGTGGCCCTGCATGGCATGGCCTTCGGCCTGGGCCGCATGTCGGCGGTGGAAGCGGAAAAACGCCGCTGGCTGCAGGTGATGCTGGCCGAGCGCATGAGCGCCGAGCAATTGCAGGCCGAGCAGATGCGCTACCACGAGCGCACCCTGATGGCGCGCGAGCTGCACGATGTGGTGGGCCACCACCTGACCGCGCTGAACCTGCAGCTGCAGCTGGGCTCGGCCCTGCTCAAGCGCGAGGACGCGGCCGGCGCCGCCGCCGCGGTGGAGCGCGCCCGCGGCAGCGCCGCCCATCTGCTGGCCGATGTGCGCGAGGCCGTGTCGCAGCAGCGCAGCTCACAGCGCATCGACCTCAGCACCGCCCTGCAAGCCCTGGCCGAGGGCGTGGCCAGCACCCGCATCGAGCTGGACATCGCCCCCGCCGCCCGCGACCTGAGCCCGCGCGCCGCCCATGCCCTGCTGCGCTGCGTGCAGGAGGCGGTGACGAATAGCGTGCGGCATTCGCGCGCCAGCAGCATCAGCATCAAGCTGCAGCTCGGCAGCGGGCCGGCCATGGGGGATGATCAGATCCTGGTCAGCATCGACGATGATGGCCTGGGCACCCACGCCCTGCAGGCCGGCAACGGTTTGCAAGGCATGCGGGAGCGCATGAGCGAGTTGGGAGGGGGCATGCAGGTGCAGCGCAGCCGCCCGGGTTTCAGAATTGAACTGCATTGTCCGAGGACGGCATGAGCGCGACAGCAACGACAACAAGCCAAGAGAAAAGCTCCATCAAGCTGCTGCTGGTGGAAGACCAGCAGCTGGTGCGCGAGGGCCTCAAAGGCCTGCTGGCCCTGCACGAGGAGATCCAGATCGTCGGCGAAGCCAGCGACGGCGCCGAGGCCCTGGCCCTGGTCGAGGCCTTTGGCGCCCGCAAGGCCCTGGGCGCGACCGATGTGCAGATGCCCGACATCATCCTCTCCGATATGCGCATGCCACGCCTGGACGGCCTGGGCCTGATCCGCGCCCTGGCCGCGCGGGCCTTGCAGATCCCGGTCGTGCTACTGACCACCTTTGACGACGCCACGGCTTTTGACGAAGCGGTGCGGGCCGGCGCGCGCGGCTTCCTGCTCAAGGCCATCAGCCCCGAGACCCTGCTGCAAGCCCTGCACGAGGTGATGGGTGGCGGCACCGCCCTGCGCCCCTCGCTGACCACCCGCATGGAACAGGTGAGCGGCCGGGGCGAGCGCGCTTTTGTCGCCACCGATCAGCCCGACCCGCTCTCGCCCAAGGAGTTGCAGGTGCTGCGCCTGGTGGCCAGCGGCCGCAGCAATACCGAGATCGCCGCCCTGCTGGGCAATAGCGAGGGCGTGATCAAGAACCACTGCTCGGCCATCTTCTCCAAGATGGGCGTGCGCGACCGCACGCAAGCCGTGCTGCGTGCCATCGACCTGGGCTGGATATGAGCAGCGCGGCCATGCCGGCGCAGCAGGCCATCGACGCACTGGTGCAGCGCTTCTTCGCCGTCTTTGACAACCGCGCCGGCCGCCGGCCCGACTTCGCCACGCTGGAGACCCTGTTCGCTCCCCATGCCCGCATCGCCAAACACAGCAGCCAGGGAGCGGAAAACATGTCGCTGCCCGAGTTCCTGCGGCCGCGCGAGGCCTTGCTGCTGAGCGGCGAGCTGCAGGACTTCCATGAATGGGAGCTGGCCTCCGAAACGCTGATCTTCGGCGGCATGGCCAGCCGCAACAGCCACTACCGCAAGCAGGGCTGGCTCCGCAACGCCGCCTACGAGGGCGAGGGCATGAAGAGCTTCCACTTCCTGTTGACCGCGGCCGGCTGGCGCATCAGCGCCATGGTCTGGGCCGATGCCGAAGCGAGCCTGCCGATCAGCGCCGTGCAGCGCCGGCTGAACCCCGCCGCCCTCAATCCTTGAAGGCCCGTCCCAGGTGCAGCACCCAGTAACGCTCATACTGGCCGGGGCCGACGACGCAGGCCATGCCCACATCGACAAAGCTGGACTCCATCAGATTGTCGCAATGGGCCGCGCTGCTGGTCCAGGCCAGCATCACCTCATCCAGGGTTTCCTGGCCACCGGCCAGATTCTCACCGGCACGCATCAAGGGATAGCCTTGCAGAAGAAAGCGCTTGCGCAAGGTCAGGCCGAGGGCGCTGGTATGGCTGAGCTCATTGCGCACTGACAACTCGCCCGCATAAGCCTTGGCCGAGGCCGCCAGGCGCGAATCCCAACGCAAGGCCTGGGCCGGCGGCATATGCACCGCGCCACATTGGCGGGCCTGGGTGCGCAAGGCATTGATCTGGGCCAGCACCTCCTGGGCATCGAGAGCATGCCTGCAAGCGCTGGAATCGCTGAGCGTCGGGCCACCACCACCAAAGCACAAGCTGGTGAAAGTGAGCAGGACAGCTGAAACGAGAGCACGCATGCAAGCAGCGGAAGCAGTAGGGGAGCCGGATCTTAAACGGCAGTGCTGTGGCTTTCGGCGCAGCAAATCAAGGGAGCCAAAAAGAAAGCGCACAAAGTGCACGAGCCCGCCTCCCGCTGGCGCCCCCATGGCCATGGCGGCAGGCCAGCACTGGCCGAGGAAGGCCGTGTGCAAAGCCCTGGATTTGCAGCCTTTCTCCAGGCCGGCAAGCGAGCCGGATTTTTATCAACTGCTTACAAAAAATATCGATGCATGTGCTCAAAAAGACATGGCGGGCGCAGGCGCACCTTCTCGGACCCGGGTTGCCGGGGCGAAGACCTAGGGATTTCTCTCCCCCCAATTCAAGGGATGCCTAGGACTATCCCCCGGGGCTGGGCCGGGAGATTTGTGAACTAATCCACAGTCCCGTCACGGGGCTGATGACCGCATGCACCGCTGGGATTCCAAAGATCCCGAGTCGTGCCGCGGGTCAGATCACATTCAATGGTCACGAGGGATTTTTATGTTTGCAATCAAACGCAGCATGATCGGGCTGGGAGCCCTGGTCTTGATGAGCGCGGCCCAAGCCTCAACAAACGCAGCGCCGGCGCTCTACAGCGAAGGTTTTGACAACTTCAACAGCAGCGGCTGGGTGTTGGTCAACAACAGCGCACCCGTGGGCCAGGACTGGAGCCAGGGCGCCGAAGAATTGCTGAGTGGCGCCCAATCCGGCCCCGCCAACTCCTTCGCCTTCGCCAGCTATCTGAGCGCCGCCAACGGTTTCGGCAGCATCGACAACTGGCTGATCAGCCCCGAGATCACCCTGGGCGGCGCCAGCAGCCTGAGCTTCTACGCCCGCAGCCAGGACCTGCCTGATTTCAGCGACCGCTTCAAGGTCTTGTTCAGCGCCGGTTCGGGCACGGCGACCAGCGGCTTCACCGCCCTGGCCAGCATCACCGCCACGACCAGCGGCTGGACCCAATACACCTTCGCCCTGCCCAGCGCCACCACCGGCCGCATCGCTTTTGAGTACCTGGTGGCCGACGCCAGCACGGCCAATGCCGTGGGCATCGACACCATCACGGTGACTGCCGTGCCCGAGCCCTCCAGCTATGCCTTGATGGCCGCTGGCCTGCTGGGCCTGGCCGCGCTGCGCCGCCGCAACGCCGGCAAGTAAGCCACACCGGCTCGTCCGCCCGCCGATTCTTCGCCATGAGCGGCTGCCAGCCCTTGTGCGCGCAGGTGGGCGCGATCCATCACAGACCAGGATACCGATATGAAGATCAACACCTCTTTCATGGCGGCCGCAGTTGCGACCGTCGGTTTGATGGCTGCTAGCGCTGCCTCCGCAGCCACGGTGGCCAAGGACAGCGCGACCGGCGAGTTGCGCGCACCCACCGCCCAGGAAGCTCAAGTGCTGAGCCAGGGCAATAACGGCAAGACCGCGCTCAAGGCCGCACCGCGCGGCCTGCGCACCGGCCTCGTCAACCCCCAACCCGTCAAGCATGCCGACGGCACGGTCGAACAGGAACTGGACGAAAGCAGCCTGTCTTACTCGGTGGCCACCCGCAACGCCGACGGCAGCATTGACCTGCACTGCGTGACCGGCGCCGAAGCCGCCGACGCCCTGCACAAGGGCAAGAAGCCCGCCAAGTCCAGCAAAGCAGTGAAAGGCCATAGCCATGACAGCAAATAAGAAGCTCCAAGCCACCCTGGGCGCCACCTGCGCCGCCCTCAGCCTGTTCGGCGCCGCCTTCCAGGCCCAGGCCGCCGCCACCATCGTCATCAACAATATCAATGCCGCTGGCGTTGGCTTCAACGACGCCACCCCGGCCGTCCCCGTCGGAGGCAATACCGGCGTCACCCTCGGTGAGCAGCGCCTGATCGCCTTCACGCACGCCGCGAACATCTGGGGCGCCACGCTGACCAGCAGCCAGCCCATCGTCATCAATGCCCAGTTCTCCGCCCTGACCTGCACGGCCACCTCGGCCACGCTGGGCAGCGCCGGTGCCACCTCGATCTTCCGCAATTTCGCCAACGCACCCAAGGCCGACACCTGGTATTCCTACGCCCTGGCCAACAAGCTGTCGGGCAGCTATCTGGGCACGCTCAATGCGGCACAGATCAACGCCAACTTCAACGCCAATCTGGGTCAGGCCAACTGCCTGGCAGGCTCGTCCTTCTACCTGGGCCTGGACGGCAACCACGGCAGCAATATCGACTTCATCGCCACCCTGCTGCACGAGATGGGCCACGGCCTGGGCTTCCAGACCTTCACCAATGGCAGCACCGGCTTGCAGAACGGCGGCTTCCCCTCGGTGTGGGACCACTACCTGCTGGGCACGGTCACCGGCAAGCTGTGGAAGGACATGACGACGGCCGAGCGCCAGGCTTCGGCACTGAGCGTGGACAAGCTGGTCTGGACCGGCCCCCTGGTCACCGCCGCCATCCCCCAGGTGCTGCGCATGGGCAGCCCCGGCCTGATCATCACCGGCTCGCAAGCCGGCGTGACGACCGGCCTGCATGCCGTGGGTGAAGCCTCCTTCGGCCCACCGCTGAGCAACACCGCCGTGGCCGGCACCCTGATGCCCATCACCACCAGCACCGGCACGCTGGACCTGGCTTGCAACCCCCTGAGCGCTGCGCAAGCCCTGGCCGCCAAGGGCAATGTGGCCCTGATCAGCCGTGGCAGCTGCGGCTTCACCATCAAGGTGAAGAATCTGCAGAATGCCGGCGCCAAGGCCGTGCTGATCGCCGACAACGCCGCCGGCGTTCCGGCCGGCATGAGCGGCACCGACGCCAGCGTCACCATTCCTTCGGTGCGCATCTCGCAAGCCGATGGCGTGGCCCTGCTGAGCGCACTGGCCAAGCGCACCCGCAACAGCTCGGGCGTGTTTGCCTCGCTGGCCGTGACCGGTTCGCAGTACTCCGGCGCCGACCCGCTGGGCCGCATGATGATGTTCGCGCCCAACCCCTACCAGGGAGGTTCCTCGGTCTCGCACTTTGACGTGACGGCCGTCCGCAACCAGTTGATGGAGCCCTCGATCAACGGCGACCTGACCCATTCGGTGCTGGTGCCGCTGGACCTGACCTTCAAGTTGCTGCAAGACATCGGCTGGTAATCCCCTCCGGCTCCTGTTTCGCGTGCAAGCGCGCTGCTGAAAAGCAGCGCGCTTTTTTTGTGCAGACTCAAGGCAGGGCCGGCTGCGCTTCGGGGCTGGGCTTTTGCGTGGCCTGCAAGGCCTGGGTGTTGGCGTCGAACAGCCAGTCGCGCGCCGTCTTCAAGGGCAGGCCCTCGGGGCTGCTGCTGCGCAGCAGCTCGCGCTCGGAGCGGCTGTGCAGCGCCGTGAAGCCCTGGGGCTGGCCGGGCTCGCTGACCAGCACCCAGTCGGGCTTGCCGGTGAAGGGGTCGGCATAGGCGCGGCGCAGATGGTGGATGGTCTTGACACCGCGGCGGTCGATCAGCAGGTCGTCCAGGCTGCGCGGGTTTTGACCCGGCTGAGCCGGGCTGGCGCGGACATAACTGGCAATTGCCCTGGCGATCTCGCCGCCACGGAACTCCAGCTCGCGTTCGCGCTCGCGCTGCGCCGCCGTGCTCCAGCTCTGGCCCAGGGCCGCCAGCCCCGCCGCCGTGATTGCGACGAAGAAGAGCAGGCCCAGATAGCTGAAGCCGCGCAGGCCGTCCCTGCTCATGCTCACCAGTCCGCAAACAAGCGGCCATCGCTGGCCCGCCCGGCCGCGCCGCTGCGCACATCGAAGACCTGGCCCGTGGCCTGCGCATCGGGGGGCGGCGTCAGCGTGACCCAGGCCTCGCGGCTACCGGTCAGCGGGTCCTCGGGGATCTCGCGGATATAGCGAGCCGTGGCCAGCTCTTCCAGCGATTCGGGGTAGCGGCCCTTGTCGGCGGCGAACTGGTCGATGGCGTCGCGCATGACGGCAAGCGAGCTGCGCAGCGCCGTCTCGCGCGATTTGGCCAGGCTGTTGAAATAACGCGGTGCCACGATGGAGGTCAGCAGGGCCACGATGGCCATTACCACGATCAGCTCGATCAGGGTGAAGCCCCGATCCCGCCCCCCGCGCTTGCATTGCTTGTCAGCCATGGCCTGCCTCACCAATCCTTGTAGCGCGTGCCGTCCAGCGCGCGGCGCTCGGAGCGCGAGAACACATCGAAGACATCGCGGCCGGCGCGCGGCTCCTCCGGCGGGCTGTCGGCCGCGCGCAAGCCCCAGGTCTCGGCGGCGGGCAGGCTGGCGTCGGCAAAGGGGTCGCGCGGCAGGCGGCGCAGAAAGTAGATCTTGCGCGCCCCGGCCGATTTCAGATCCGGCACGCCGTCCACCAGGGCCCGCAGATCGGGCGGGTAGCCGCTGTCCTCGGGGCTGAGCTTGATCTGCCCGGCCTCGGCCGCTTTTTTATAGGCATCCAGGGCGCCGCGCAGGCTGCGCAGGCCGGCACGCAGCTCGTATTCATGCGTGCGCTGCACCGTCAGCTCCAGCAAGGGGCGGGCGGCCGTGCCCAGCATGGCCATGATGGCCAGCACCACCAGCATCTCGATCAGGGTGAAGCCGCGCTCGCGCATGATGTTCAACGGGGCGCATCCACCGTCAGCAAGCCTGTGCCCTCCAGGCGCACGGACACGTTCTCACCCGCCGCACCGGTGGCGCTGATGCTGCCCACGGCGATATTCAGCGCCTGGCCATTGGCAGCGGGCAGGGCCCGCAGGATGACAACCTTGTCGCCGCGCGGCGCCAGCTCCACCGGCACCCGGCCCGGCTGGCCGCCGCCCTGGGTCGGCGCAAATTTGGCGGGGTCGAACTCGAGCTCCGCCCGCAGATGGGCACCGCTCTCGTTCTTCAGCGTCACCGACACCGTGCCGCCCGGGCCCACCTGAGGCGTGACCTCGAAACGCAGCACGGCCTCGCCAGCGCCAGCCCCCTCCGCGGGCGGCGGCGTGACGCTGAAGCCCGCGGCGTTCGCGCCCGCGCCGCCGGCGGGGCCCACACCCACCTGGGCCTTGGGCCGCAGCAGGCTGCTGAAGGCGCCGGGCGAGGCGTCGGTGCCGCTGGCCAGGCGGGTGTAGGCGGCATCCGGCAGGGCCAGATTGCGCACGATGCGCGGCGTGATCAGCAGCACGATCTCGGTCTTGGTTCGGTTGTCCTGCGTGACCCCGAACAGGCGGCCGACCACGGGCATGGCCGAGAGGCCGGGGATGCCGGTGGCGGTGCGCCTGTCCTCGTCATTGATCAGACCGGCCAGCACCTGGGTCTCGCCGTCGTTGAGGCGCAAGGTGGTCGAAGTGACACGGGTGCCGATGCGGTAGGCCTTGGAGTCCGAGGGGCCCAGCACCTCGCTGATCAGATTGCTGACCTCCAGCCCCACCTTGATACTGACGTCGTTGTCCAGCTGGATGGTGGGCTCCACGTCCAGCTTCAGCCCCACGTCCAGATAGCTCACCGAGGAGGCCACGCCGATATTGATGGACGAGGTGGTGGTGAAGACCGGCAGCTTCTCGCCGATATGGACCTTGGCCTTCTCGTGGTTGCGCACCCGGATCTTGGGGTTGGCGAGGATGTTGACATCGCCCGCGCTGCCGCGCAGCGTGGCCACCACGGCCGGGTTGGCGATGCTGGCGCGGAACTCGTTGCGCCGCCCCAGCTCGACCTGGCCGGTGACGCCGGTCAGGCCGTACTGCACCGTGTCGGGCCACTTCAGGCCCAGGGCATCGGCGCGGTCGGTGCTCATCTCCAGCACCTCCACCTCCAGCATCACCTCGGGCTCGGGCAGGTCGACCGAGGCGATCAGCTTTTCCACCAGGCGCATCACCTCGGGCGTGTCGCGCACCACCATCAGATTGAGGCGCTCGTCGATATGGATGTCGCGCACCTTGGCGATGGTGCGCACCATGGCCTGCACCTGCTTGACATCGGCGTTAGTGAGGTAGAGCGTGCGGGTGATCAGCTCCTGATGCTCGCGCTGCTTGCCGGCGGTGTTGGGGAAGATCAGCACCGAGCTGTCGTTGAGCATCTTGCGGTCCAGCGCCTGGGTGGACAGCAGCACCCGCATGGCCTCGTCCAGGCTGACATTGCGCAGGAAGATGGTGACGCGGGCGTCGGCACGCACATCTTTGTCGAACACGAAATTGATATTGCTGCTGCGCGCCAGGGCTTCAAACACCTGGCGCAGCGGCGCGTCGCGGAACTCCAGCGTCACCGGCTTCTGGAAGGCCGGCCCCATCTCCGTGCTCTGCGCCTCCAGCGGCCGCGCCTGGGCGGCCTGGCTCAAGAGCAGGCGGGCGCCCACATGCTGGGGCGACTCCACCAGGATCTCGCGCCCCAGGGCCTCGGCGCGCTCCAACTTGCCCTCGCGCAGGGCCGCGCGCGCGGCCTGCAGCTTGAGCTCCTGGCGCGGGCCACGCTTCAGCTCGGCCTCGAACCAGGCCAGGCGCGGGTGCTTGGGGTCCAGCTCCCGCAGCTGCTGCATGGCCTCCCCCATCTCCTCCCAGCGGCCGCCGGCGCGCAGGCCCTCGATCTGGATCAGCAGGCGCGAGACCAGCTGGTTCTGCAGGCGCAGCTGGGCCGCGCGCAAGGCATGGTCTTGCGGCGCTTGCTTCAAGGCCTCGCCCAGCACCGCATAGGCCTGCGGCATCTGGTTGGCGCGGCTGAGCTCCTCCGCCTGGCGCAGGGCCGGGTTGGCGCAGGCGGCCAGCAAGGCCGCCAGGGCCAGGGCAGCTGCCGACCTGAGAAAGTAATTCGTCTTCATGGCGATGTGGGGCGGAAGGCAATGATTTGGGGGAGCTGGGCCGGCAGCCAGGTGAGATTGAGGCCGCGCTCATGAATCTGGTCGACGCGCCACTGGCCGTCCACCACATCGCCGACCTGCACGGCCAGGCTGCGGTTGGGGCCGGCCAGCAGGCCCTGCGCCTTGCTGCCTTCGACCAGGCGACCGATCAGCTGGTAGGGAAAGGGCGGCGCCATCGGCGGCGGTGGCGTGCTGGGTGCCGCCACGATCTTGGGCGGCGGCGGTGGTGGGGGCGGTGCCCAGGCGGCAAACTGGCGCTCCGGCACCTCCGCCCAAGCCTGGCGCTGCACCGGCGCCCAGCTCGGCGCTGCGGCCTCGGCCTCCCGCGCTTTGGCCTCGGCCGGGCGGTCGCGCCGGGCGGCAGGCGGGGGCGCGGCACTGCGCTGAGCCGCGGCGCTAGGCCGGGCGAGGTCTTCCTGGTCCTCGCTGCTTGCGGCCCACCAGGTGGCCAGCAGGGTCAGGGCCAGGGCCGTGAGCAAGCCCAGCGAGCGGCGGCGGCTGGCGGGCCGGCTCATGGCCTGGCCTCCGACGCGGGCTCGACACGGCTGTGCAAGGACCACTGCAGCTCCGCCTCCAGCTCGGCCGCTTGCGGCGAGGCCCGGCGCAGCTTGAGGCCGTCCAGGCTCAGGGCCGCGTCGTGCTGCAGGGCGGCGGCGATGAATTGCCGCAGCTGGGCATAGCCGCCGCTGACCGGCATGCTGACCCGCAGGCGCTCCAGGCCGGCGGCCGCGTCCACGCTCAGGCGGTGCTCGCTGCGGGCGCTGACCAGGCCCAGACGCAAGCCCATCTCCAGCAGATCGGCCAGGCGCTGCTGGCGCTCGGTGGCGGCGGGCAGGGCCTGCCACCACTGGGCCTGGGTGGCCGGGGCCTGCGCTTGCTGCAGGCCGGCGGCACGCTTGAGGCGCAGCTCCTGGCGCAGGCGCTCCGTCTGCGCCTGGTACTGCGCCGCCTGACCGTCCCAGCGCGCCGCCACCAGGCACAGGGCCGCCGCCAGCAACAAGGCCAGCAGGCCGATCAGGCCGGGCCAGCCCAGAGCCCGCGCGCCGCGGCGCAGGGCGGCGGCATCGAGGCGCGGCAGGGTAAGCGTCGAGATCTTCATGGTTTGTCCTTGCCCGGCAGGTCCGGCTGCAAGAGCTCGGGCCGCAGCCGCGCCGTCAGCTCGAAGCGCTGGCCACTCAGGCCTTGCTCGGCCGTCTGGAAGCGGCTCAACATCACTTGCCGCCAACCCGGCGCATGGCCCAGGCGGTCGGCCAGCTGCAAGGCCAGCAGCTTGTCGCTGGCCAGGCCTTCGAGGCGCAGCTCGCCACGGGCGGCCGAGTAGTCCAGGCTCAGCCAGCTGATGCCGCCCGGCTCGGGCTTGGCCGCCTCGCCCAGGCCGGCTTGTTCGATATTGCTCAGCAGCGGCTCCCAGGCTTGCTGCAACAGCTTTTGCGCCTCCTGCGCGCCGCGCAAGGCGTCCAGCTCGCCGCGCTTGGCCACCGCCGCCACCTCCGTCTTGCGAGCCGACGGCTTGCTGCCGCCCAGGCGCTGCACCTCGGCGGTGAGGCGCTGGGCTTGCTGCTGGGCCAGGTCCAGGTTCTGGCGGCTGTCCTGTAGGCCCCAGACCGCCGTGCCCAGCACCAGGGCCGCGCTCAGGGCCAAGGGCCAGGCCAGCGGCCAGCGGCGCTGGCGCGGGCCCAGGAAATCGGGGTCCGGCCAGCCGGGCTGGGGCTGGGCCTTGCTTGCAAACCAGTCGCCCTGCGGCGCCACGCCGCTCAAATCGGAAAGAAAACGCAGCGAGGCAGCGGCCGCCGGCAGGGCCGCGCCCGCGGCGTCCAGGCCAAAGCCCTGCACCAGCAGCGGGACTTGCAGCTCGGCCTTCAATTCGCCCAAGGCCTCCAGCAGGGCCGGGCGCGTGGCCGCCGCCAGGCGCAGCTGGCGCAAGCCTTGCAAGCGCCCCTGCTCCAGCTGCAGCCAGGTCAAGACCTGCCCCTCCACCCAGGCCAGGCCGGCGCGCGGCGCGCGCGCCCACTCGGGCTCGTCCTGCAGCAGCTGGTGCAGCAGCGGCGCCCAGGCCGGCCGCACACGGCGCGGCAGCAGGGCTTGTTGCTCGAACAGGTATTGCAGCCCGGCCCAGTCCAGGCCATGCAGGGCGCTCAGGCCCAGGCCGGCCTTGTCGGCCCGCCAGCTGGCCAACGGCCAGTTGCGCGCCGCTGCGCCGAAGTAATGCGCAAACTGCTGGTGGCCATAGGCTTGCAGCTCTTCTTCCTCGCCCAGGGGCAGGCCGGGCTCGCAGATCAGCTCATGCAGCAGGCGGGCCGAGACGATCAGCTCCAGCGCCTGGCCGGCGCGGGCCGAGGCCCAGTCGGCGGCCGCGTGTTGCAGGCCGTCGCCGTCCAGCTCCCGCAAGCCCTCGGCCGTCAGGAAGAGCCGGCTGGCCTGGCGCTGCAGGCGCGCACGCGCCCTGGCCCGCCAGCCCGCCGCGGGCGCGGCCGCCCCGGCCAGGGGAGAAAACATCAGCGGCTTGTGACTACTCATCGAGGGTGACCCTCTCCAGTTCCTCGAAGGTGGTTTCACCCCGGCAGACCGCCTGCAGCGCCATCACGCGCAGCGGCTTCATGCCGCGCGCGCGGGCGGCCTCCTTGATCTGCGACATCGGCGCGCGGGCGGCGATCAGGTCGCGCAGGCCGTCGTCCAGCTTGAGCAGCTCGGCCACGGCGCGGCGGCCCTTGTAGCCGGTGCCGCGGCAATGGCCGCAGCCCTCGCCGCGCAGGAATTGCTGCTCACCCGCCTTCAATCCATAACGTGCAAGGGTGACGGCATCGGGCAGATCGGGTCGGGCGCAATGCTTGCAAGTCAGTCGGACCAAACGCTGAGCCAGCACGGCATTCAGGGCCGAGACCACGTTGTACAGGTCCAGGCCCATATGCATGAAGCGGCCGATCACGTCGAAGGCGTTGTTGGCGTGCACGGTAGAGAAGACCAGATGGCCGGTCAGCGCCGCCTGCACGGCGATCTGCGCCGTCTCGGGGTCGCGGATCTCGCCCACCATCACCCGGTCGGGGTCGTGACGCAGGATGGAGCGCAGGCCGCGCGAGAAGGTCAGGCCTTTTTTCTCGTTGACCGGGATCTGCACCACGCCGGCCAGCTGGTATTCCACCGGGTCTTCGATGGTGATGATTTTGTCGCTGCCGGTGTGGATCTCGGCCAGCGTGGCGTAGAGCGTGGTGGTCTTGCCGCTGCCGGTCGGGCCGGTCACCAGCAGCATGCCGTGGGGCTGGCGCGCCTGGGCGCGGATGGCGGCGCGCTCATCCATCTGGAAGCCGAGGGCATCCAGCGTTAGCGAGCCGCCCGCCTGCTCGATGCGGGCGCGGTCCAGCACGCGCACGACGGCGTCTTCGCCGAACACGCTAGGCATGATGGACAGGCGGAAATCCACTTCCCGGCCCTGCACCTTGAGCTTGAAGCGGCCGTCCTGCGGCAGGCGGCGCTCGCCGATGTCCAGCTCGGACATCACCTTCAACCGCGACACCAGCTGCTCGGCCACCGAAGCGCCCTCCACCGTGCGCACCATGGACATCACCCCGTCGACGCGGAAGCGGATCACCGCCCCGCGCAGCGTGCATTCGATGTGCACATCGCTGGCGCCGTCCTGCAGCGCGTCGTACAGCGTGGCATTGAGCAGGCGCACGACCGGGCTGGCCTGCTCGGACATGGCCAGGGCCGAGAGCTCCAGCGCCTCGCCGCCGCTGTCGGCCTCCACCACCGCTTCTTCCACATCGGAGAGCGCGCGGAAGTCCGCCTCGCCCGCGCCCAGCCAATGCGTCACCGCCGCCGCGTCGCAGCGCAACCAGCGCACGGGGGACTGCAGGCGCGCTTCCACGCTTTGCAAAAGCATGGCGTCGGGCTCGCGCTCGCCCAGCAACATCTTGCGGCCGCTGCCGGACACGGCCAGCACCGCGCGCCAGCGCTGGGCCTGGGCCTGCGGCCAGGCTTCGAAGTCCAGATGCCAGGGGGCCTGGTCGTTAGGCAGCCAGTCCTGCAAGGAAGTTTTTTCACTCATTGCACCTGCTCCACCAGCTGAAAAATCGGCAGGTACATCAGCACGATGATGCCGCCGATCAGCACGCCCATGATCAGCATCAGGGCCGGGTTGATGGCGCGCGTCAGCAGCTCGGTCAGACGCGCCGCCTCTTCGTCGTGAAAGGCCGCGGCGCGCTCCAGCATGGCCGGCAGCTCGCCGCTGCGCTCGCCCACCCGCACCATGCGGCGGGCCACGGGCGTGGCCAGGTCCTGGGCCTCCAGGGCTTCGGACAGGCGCTGGCCGCTCTCGATCTGCGCGGCCGCCGCCGCCACCGCCGGCCGCCAGGGCGCGGCCACCACGTCCTCGACAATGCGCAGGCTGGCCAGCACCGGCACGCCCGAGGCCAAGAGCATGGCCAGGCTGCGGTACAGCCGCGCCAGGGCCAGCACGCGCAGGCGCGGGCCCAGGCCCGGCAGGGTCCACAGGGCCGCCTGCAGGCGCTGGCGCAAGGGCTCGTGCCGCCACAGGGCAAAGCCCGCGAACAACAGCAGGCCGAGGCCGCCTAACAGCGCAAATGGATGGGCACCGGCCGTCTGGCCGAACTGGATCAGCGCCCGCGAGGCCCAGGGCAGCTCATTGCCCAGGCCGTCCAGAATGCCGGCGAAACGCGGCAGCACAAACAGCAGCAGAAACAGGATGACGCCGCCGCCCACGGCCAGCAGCATCAGCGGGTAGACACAGGCCGCGATCAGGCGGGCGCGCAGACTCTCCACCCAGGCCAGGTATTTGGCGTGCTGGGCCAGCGCGCTGCTGAGCTGGCCGGTGCGTTCATTGGCCGCGACGATGGCGCAGACCAGCTCGTCAAAAGCCTGGGGCTGGGCCCGCATGGCGACGGACAGGGGCTGGCCCTGCTCCACGCTGGCGATCACACCGTTCAAGGCCACACGCACCGCCTCCACGCCCTCTTTCTCGCGCAAGGTGTTGAGGGCCTCCAGCAGGGCGATGCCGGCGTCCAGCAAGACGCTCAACTCCTGGCTGAACAGCTGCAGGGGAAAGCGCTTGGCGCCGCGCATGACGGCCATGCGCCGGGACGGGCCGCCAGGCGCCAACTCGTCCACGGCCAATACATGCTGCGGCAGCACGCCCAGCACGCCCGCCACCGAGGCCCGATCCGGCGCCTCGACGCGCAGCAGCCTCACCCCCTCGGGGTGGAAAACACGCGCTTGGAAGCTAGGCATGGCGGCGTTCGCGGCACGGGACGAGACGCTGATCACCAGCTGGTCAGGTCGGCGTCTTCACCCTCGCCGCCCGGCCGGCCATCGCGGCCCAGGGACAGCAGATCGTATTCGCCATGCTCGCCGGGGGAACGGTACTGGTAGTCGTTATGCCAGGGGTCTTTGGGCAAGGCCTTGCTGAGGTAGGGGCCGGCCCAGCGCGGCTCGTCCGCCGGCTTGGCGACCAGCACGGCCAGGCCCTGCTCGGTCGATGGGTAGCGGCCGACATCGAGGCGGTACTGGTCGAGTGCTTTTTGCAAACCGTCGATCTGCGCGCGCGCGGCCTTGACCTCGGACTTGCCGATCTGATTGAAAAACTTCGGGCCCACATAGCCGGCCAGCAGGCCGATGATGACCATCACCACCAGCAACTCCAGCAAGGTGAAGCCGCTCGAGCGGGCGCCGGCGCGAGGCGGTGTCAGTGCAGACAAAGAGGCAGGGGCAGTGTTCCGAATGAGATCCATGGAGACCAATTGATCAGCTGAACTAAGTGCAAACCCTGGCGCCAAGGTGCGCAGGCCAGAGACTCTTGCGACCGACTATGGCACAGGGGAAAGTGCTCGCCATTGGGGCTTGAACTATCCACCCCTAAGTCAATATGACACTGTAACGAGGGCAGATGACAGTACGGCTAAAGCCTGGGCGCTTTATCCGCGCCGATTCCTAGGATGCTGGCTGGCCTGGCGCTCATTGCCACGCTTGTAATTGCCGGTGATGCGGGCCATCAACTGCTGTGCGTCCTGCACGCTTCCGGCTTCAAGCTCAGCGAGGAAATCGGCGGCCTCCATGCCGCGCAGCGTCGCCGCCAGGCGCCCATGATGCAAGACCTCCACCACCCCATTCTTTCTGGCACGCCAGCTGAATCCAAGATCATGCTCATCACGCTCAGGCCTCATTGGGAATGCTCCTCAGGTGAGCCATCACACGGCGCCTGCGATGACCTTGCCGGGCGCTGTTTGCACGCGTGGCCCCAAGAGCAATCATCACAACTCAGAGCGCTGGTGCGCTGCCGCGACTCGAATGCCATACCGACAGGACAACAAGCTCACCGTCCTTGACGCGGTAGAAGACGTAGTAGCGAACACGCCCCAGATGCAAGCGGCGAACCCCTTCAATCCTGGCATTGGCGACTTTCGTGCCAATGCCGGGTTGCCTCAGCAACAGATGGAACGCTACGCGAAGATCATCAACAAATGCGTCCGGTGCGGCCAGGCGATTCGCCAACCACCACCGATTGGCTCGCTCAATCTGCGCCGCCGCTCGGAAGGTGATGCGAAGCTGGAGCGCCACGGCTAGCCAGGGCGGCTAAGGCGGGCGAAAAGTTCTTCGGCAGAGATCGTGTCGCCCCGATCAGCCTCGGCCATCGCCTCCAGCAATTCCGCTTCCTCTTCGGCAGACAGGTGTACAACCGGCTCGCCGTCCTGTTTGACGACAGTGACCACCTCGCCTTCGGCGAGAGACAACCCCTCGACGACGACCTTGCCTGCGATGACTTTGCCGCTAGCTACTTGCATGGCGCGATGGTACTCCGAACGCTTGAGGCCCGAAGCACAGGCATGGGGTCTGCGGCCTGCAAGAACCGACTGTTGACGGTATCGGCAACGAAGTGCTTTCGCTGGGCGTACACGGACAACAAAGGCCCGCGTCCTCTCGGAGCGCGGATCTGCAAGCAAGAGAAACCCAACGAAATGCTGGTTAGCAGCGGTATGAGCACTGGCTCAACCTCAGAGCATGGGTACGGTGCTCGCTTGATAGGGCAGCAGTGGGATGGTGATTGGCGCGGTCGTCTTGCCGCGGTCCTATCGCAGGATGTGGGCGATGGCGGCTTGGTAGCGCTTGCTGCCGATCAAGCAGCTTGTCCGGTGGGCTGCTCCCGACCCATCTGCGACGCTCGACATCCCCTGCCTCATCGCCGTAAAGCTGACCTCCAAGCGCCGGGCCGGAACGAGTAGCATTACGAAGGGACCGACTCGAAATTCGGGTCGGTTTACTCGGCCGGTCGTTAGTTCAAACCGTAAGCTCCCCTGTCAAGTAGACAGTCGATTACGGGAATCTGCGGCGGTAGTGAGCCTGGGCTGGAACTGCTTGGGAGGCACCCCCCGCGACAACGTCAGTGCGCCCTCTAGATTCGCGGCTAACATGTACAACCGCCCTAACTGCGGGATTTTGGGAGTTGATTTGAGCCTTGCAATAAGAATACTGCATCTTTCTGACCTTCATTTGGATGTTGGGAGCCTTAGGGACCAAAGGGTTGTACTCAAAGCGCTGTTCGTTGATCTGAAACGACAAATTGCCCAGGCGGGAGCTTACGACTTTATATTCCTAACTGGCGACCTAATTGCCAAAGGGAACTATACAGATTCAAATTCTCAAGCCTTGGAAACGGAGTTTATTCTCCCTTTGATTGAGGCTTGCGACCTTGACCCAAGCCGCCTGTTGATTGTGCCGGGTAATCATGATGTGAATCTGAAAGAGCAAACATCCATTATTGGAAATGCGCTTAAGCAAATTTGCTCAAACGAAGATGCTGCGAAATACTTTGACGAAGTGGAGTCAATGAATGGGGGCACTGGGCTTGAAGGTTTCAACGCGCTTCTAAAGAAGCTAGACCCCAATGTCGAATCAAAGTTGTTTCGAACGCAGGTTGTCGAAATTGCCGGAGTAAAGTATGGCATTGCACTCCTAAATTCGGCGTGGAAGGCAACCGGCGCGCCCAACGATGGTGATTATGGCAAACTAATGCTTGGGCGCAGCCAGTTGGATGAAGTTGTGCTTGATTTGGACGGCAGTGATTTCAAGTTCGCGCTTGTACATCATCCACTTGTTTGGCTGTCTCCTAAGGACTCGCAGTCCACTCAGCGGCAGTTGCTAAATAATTTCGATGCTCTCTTTTCTGGCCATAATCACGAGCCGGACGCGCAAATTCTTACCGGCACATCCAATTCGTATTTCTCTAGCAATGCTGGGTGTCTATACCAGAGCCGCGATTTCTTTAACGGCTATTCAAGCTTAACCTTCTACCCGCGTGAGTCCCGATGGGAGATTTCCGCTCGCGAATACTACGAGGGACGACAGGAGTTTGACGCTGCTATCCGCTTTGCTCCTAACGGTCAAGCATCGTTCACGCGAACGCGAGCTTCGAGTAGCCAAGCAGTTCCGCAAATGCCATCGGATGAGTTCATTGACGCCTGCGCAGCGTCGTTTGAAGGTCGCCTTTTGCCTGCCCTCGTGTCGGATGTGGCGCCAAAGACACTCAAAGGAATTTTTGTCGAGCCATTGCTTAGCAGGGTTTCGCAACGAAAATTCAGCTCGAATACCAAAAATGGTGAGAGCGGTCTATTTGTTTCGCTCAAAGAAGTTTTGCAGCTCAAGCGACACGTCGTTCTAATCGGGGCGAGTGATATGGGCAAGTCAACGCTGCTGCAAAACATATGTGCGCAGTGCCTTGAGTTTTCTGGCGACTTGCCGGCGTTTGGAGCGTATATCGACCTGAATGTGGCAGGCGAAACTGCGTCGAGTTTGGTTGATGCCATAATTTCATTTTCCGGCAACGCGTACAGAAAAAGTGAAACAATCGCGCTACTGAAGGCCGGAGCATTCTGCGTGTGCTTCGACAATCTAATTGCGAATAAAGCCAAGCAATTTAAGGCGGTTAAGGAGTTTTGTGCTACTTATTCGCGGTGCCGGTTTTATTGGACCATGCGCGAGGAAGTGGAGTACTCGCTATCTCCTACTCGTGTTCCCTTGGTTGTCGCTGATAATGTTGAAATATTCTATATTCATCCCTTTGGTCGCAAAGAAACCCGACTTCTTACCCAAAATTGGTTTGGAGAGTCAGGCGACGATTGCGCCGACAAGGTCGATGATGTGCTGGCGCTGCTGTCGCGCCTAAATATTCCCAGATCCCCTTTCCTGATTTCAGCGCTTCTGTGGATACGCGAGAAGCAAACGCACTTTTCTCCTGTGAATCAGGCCGAAATACTTGATGCGTTGATCGACGGTGTAATGGAGAAGCTGTCTGAGACAAAGGATCGATCAAAGATAGATTCGACGATCAAGCGCCATTATCTGGCTGCCCTTGCCGAGCATTTGCATTATTCTGGTCAGAATCACATAAGCTCGCACGAATTGGAGCGTTTTACTGGGACGTACTTTGCCTCGAAGGGATTGCCGTTTACTTCAGGCTACTTCTTGGAAGACCTAAAAGCCAAGGGGATTTTGTTGGAGATTGGCGAAGAAGTATCGTTTATGTTCGAGGCTATCAGGGCATTCTTCCTTTCCACTCGGTTGCATGAAAATCAAGCCCTGCTTGAAAAAGCGCTTTCTCCCGAACATTTTCTCGAGTTCGGAGAGGAGCTGGACTATTACACGGGCCGACATCGGGACCAAACTGCAGTGCTCTCAAAGTCCGTTGCCATCGTGTCAGCGTTCAGGGCTCAATCCGGCCTAGGTGGCGATCTAACCGAATTCGAGCGAATCCGAAGTAAGGGGAGAGCGCTATCAAACACCGAGGCAGGCCGCTTAAAGGCGGCCGCGCAAGAACGGCCCACTGCAGAGCAGCGCCACGCGATGCTCGACGCGCTAGACGAAAAAAGCCAACGTAAGGTGATGGCGCGAGGACCAGCTCGGAAGGATTTCAACAGCACGCCGCCCAGCCGCCAATACTTAGAAGCTCTTCGGATCGGGTCTTCTATCCTCAGAAACTCGGAACTGGTTGGGGATGTCAAGTTGAAGGCAGCGAGCTATAACGATCTAACTGAGGGCTGGTGTCAGATATTGATTGGGCTCATGTCCTCTATTGAGGAAGATACGGAAACAGGCAGTTCTTTTGGAACTGCAGAGAGTGATCCAATCTTGGAGTTGTTAGAAGGCATGTTGCCTGCGGACAATCCGGCGATGGCGAGATATTTGAGGAAGCTACTTCTTCCTAATGTAATTTTCTCGGTGGCGCTCGAATCTATCGGCACGTCGAAGCTGCAATTAGTCGTAGAAGAACATCGTAAGACAACCAAGTTCGCCATTCAGAGAGTAATGGATGTGTTTCTCATGGTTGATTTGCGGTTGCCTAATTGGATTGACCGAGTTGATAGCTTGCTAAAGCAATTCCAGAAGGATCGCTATGTTTGCGAGCTGATATTCACTAAGCTCTTTGAAATCTACATGTTGGGTCGGCTTAGGGCAAATGAGGTTGACCGTATAAAGTCGATGTTGGGCGAGGTTGTAAGTCTTATGGCGTCCACGAAGAGCAATCGTGAAAAAGTAAATGCGAAGGGCCGCTTTATCAGCAACCTGGAAAAAAAGCGGCTTACGAGGGGCTATTAATTCATGAATGCCTTGTCATCTTCTGTCTGGAGGATGTCAAGGCTAAACAGGCTTTTAGCCAGTTAAGTATTGAGATTGAAGACGGCATGGATGTTTACTCTCTGCATCCATGCCATTTCGACTTGGGCACACGCCAGCCCACAAAGGCAAGTGGACCGTCACTACTCCGATTAAGGAGTACAGCAAGGTCCAGGATGTGAAGGCATGGTTTCAGCAGAATCGGCGCGCGTGAGCGCTGTTCACGCTGGAGTGCAACACCGCTTTCCGTGCCAGCGACATGCTTGGGCTGAAGCGAGACCAGCTCGCGACTACCAGCAAGCGGACAATGGCCAAGGGCGGCTCCTGGCCGGTAGCGGACGACTATCCGGTCGAAATGAAAACAGCAACCAGCCCGAAGCAGACATCCATCAAGCCCCGCCTGCCATTCAACCCCACCCACAGCCGCCAAGCCCAAGCTCAACAAGAAAAAAGCCCCAAGTGCCAAGCACCGAGGGCTTTTGTTGACGGCAGGAAAAAGTCCGCGTCAGAACGGAATATCGTCATCCATATCATCAAACCCCGTGGCCGCACGCGGAGCCGGGGCGGGGGCACGGGGCGCCGGGGCGCGCGGTGCGGGGGGGCGGGCCGGTGCACGGGCCGCGGGTTGCTGGTCGCCGTAGTCGTCGCCACCGCCGTAGCCGCCGCCACCAGCAGAGGCGCCACCAGCGCTGCGGCCACCGCCGTAGCTGCCGCCGCCACCGCCGCCGCCTTCGTCGCCACCGTCACGGCTGCCCAGCAGTTGCATCTGGTCGGCGATGATTTCGGTGGTGTAGGTGTCGCGGCCTTCCTTGTCCTGCCATTTGCGGGTGCGCAGGCGGCCTTCGACGTAGATGGGGCGGCCCTTTTTGCAGTATTGGCCGACGATCTCGGCCAGCTTGTCGTTGAAGACGACGCGGTGCCATTCGGTCTCTTCCTGGCGCTCGCCAGACTCGCGGTTCTTCCAGTTGCGGGTGGTGGCCAGGCTGATGGTGCAAAAGGCCACGCCGCTGGGGTTGTAGCGCAGCTCGGGGTCGCGCCCCAGATTACCGATGAGAATGACTTTGTTGACCGAGGCCATAGTGCGCTCCGCGTAGCGAGAGAGAGAAAGAAAACCAAAGGCAGGATTATGCCGCCCGGCGCTCCCGGCGGACTGGCGGCAACCCTAGGAGCCTGGGTCGGCCGCAAATGATGCCCCAAATACCGCACTTGATCCCGCCACCGCCCGAGGCCCCATCCACCCTGCCTAAGATGCAGCCCATGTCCACCTCTACCGCAGCAACTCAGCGCAATCGACAGCTCTGGCTGGCCTATGCCGGTGGCTGCCTGCTCACCTGGCTGCTTTTTGTGCTGGGGGTCACCGAGTTCCAGCCCGGCCTGTGGCAGTTCTGGGAGGCCATGTACCAGGCCAGCCTGAGCCTGTGGCCGCCCATGCTGCTGGGCCTGGGCGTTTGGCCCTGGCTGGGCTGGCTGAACCGCCGGCCGCGGCCGCTGTGGGAGCTGTGCGCCCTGCACCTCGCCGGCGCGCTCTTGTTTGGCACGGCCTGGCAGATGCTGGACTACGGCATGGCACTCTGCCTGTTCGGCAACGCGCATGCCCAGGCCATGCTGGCGCAGTCGATTCTCTGGCGCGCGCTCTGGGGGGCGTTGGTCTATCTGGCCTTGCTGACGGCCTTCAGCGCGGTGCTGAACGCGCGTCGCGCCAAGCAGCTGGAGCTGGCCCAGGTGCAGGCGGAAAGCGCCCTGGCCCGCGCCGAGCTCTCGGCCATCAGCGGCAAGCTGAATCCGCATTTTCTGTTCAACACCCTCAACTCCCTGATCGCCCTGACCCGCAAGGACGCGAAAGCGGCCGAGCAAGGCCTGCTGCGCTTTGCCGGCATGCTGCGCTATGTGCTGGCAGAAAAGCGCGAGGCCACCGAGCGCGTGGCCCTGCAGGAGGAGCTGGCGTTTGTGCGCGACTACCTGGCGCTGGAGGCCTTGCGCCTGGGGCCGCGCCTGCGGGTGAGCTGGCAGCTGGACCCGCAAACCCTGCTGGACGAGATCCCGCCGCTGAGCCTGCAGCCGCTGGTGGAGAACTGCGTGCGCCACGGGATCGCCCCCCTGCCCCAGGGCGGCGAGATCGTCATCAGCGCCCAGCGCGATGCCATGACCCAGGCCTTGCAGCTCTGCGTGCGCGACGACGGCCAGGGCTGCGAGCCCGGCCAGGCCGAGCGCCAGGCCCAGCCGGGCAGCTCGGGCGGCGTGGGCCTGAGCGCCCTGCGCCGCCGCTTTGCCCTGGACTTTGAGGGCCGGGCCCGCATGCAGATCCACACCGCACCGGGCCAGGGTTTCCGAGTTGACCTCTGGATCCCTCAGACCTGACAGTAAGAAAGAACAAACAGCCCATGCACCGCATCAGCACCTTGATCGCCGAAGACGAGCCCCTGGCCAGCGAGAGCCTGGCCGACTGGGTGAGCCAGCTGCCCCAGCTGCAGCTGCAAGCCCTTTGCGCCGATGGCCCCACGGCCCTGGCCGAGATCCGCCGCCTGCGGCCCGGATTGGTCTTCATGGACATCCAGATGCCGGGCATGACGGGCTTGCAGGTGCTGCGCGCCCTGCAGCAAGATCTGGAGCTGGAGGGCCGGCCCCTGCCCACCGTCATCTTCACCACCGCTTACGACGAATATGCACTGACCGCCTTCGAGCTGCATGCGGTGGACTATCTGCTCAAGCCCTTCTCGCAAGAGCGCTTCAATGAGGCCGTGCAGCACGCGCTGCAGACCCGCGGCTCGCCCAAGGCCATCCACGAGGCCTTGCAGGAGGTGGAGCAGGCCGAGGAAGGCGGCGGCAGCCATGCCGGCCTGCCGCTGGAGCCGCTGAGCCGCCTGCTGGTGCGCGACCAGGGCAAGATCTTCCCCCTGCAGGTCGACGCCATCGAGTACCTGCGCTCCGACACCAAGTACACCGCCGTCGCCAGCCGCGGCCGCCAATACCTGGTGCGCCTGCCCATCACCGCCTTCGAGCAAAGGCTGGACCCGCTGCGCTTCATCAAGCTGCAGCGGGCCTGCATCGTCAATCTGGACTTTGTCGAGGCCATGACGCCGGACGAGAACTCCCAGCTGCTGGTGCAGATGCGGGACGGCAGCCGCTTCACGGCCAGCCGCGAGGTCTCAAAAAAACTGCGGGAGCAATCGATATGAGTCCGTCCAAATTGCAGGGCAGCACCGGCCACATCGCCACCGCGCGCCTGGGCTTGCTGGGCCTGGCCCTGAGCGCCTGCCTGGGCAATAGCCTGGCGCAAGGCCGTGGCGATGTCGAAGGCCAGCTCTACAGCCCCGGCCCCTTCGACCGCCTGCAGGTGGAGGGCCTGACCCAGGTCAAGCTCAGCCAGGGCGATAAGGACCAGGTCTTCATCGTCGGCGACCCCGAGCTGCAGAAAACGGTGCAACTCCGCCTGGTCAACCAGCAGCTGCGCATCGAGCCCAGCGGCGGCTGGAAGTTCTGGAACAACGCGCGCCTGCAGCTGGAGATCAGCATGCGCGAGCTCAAGCAGTTGACCCTGGCCGGCGCCAGCGATGTCCATGCCCCCGGCCCGCTGCGCCTGCAAGGGCTGACGGTGCGCATCTCGGGCGCCGGCCAGGTGCGCCTGGACGATTTGATGGCCGAGCGGCTGGACTTCAATGTCTCGGGAGCCGGCGATGGCCAGCTGCGCGGCCAGGTCGGCCAGCTCAATCTGGGCATCTCGGGCAAGGGCAAGCTGCTGGCCGACCACCTGCGCACCGGCCGCGCCCAGGTCAATATCAGCGGCATCGGCAATGCCCAGCTCTGGGTCGTCGAGGACCTGGCCGTGCACATCTCGGGCGTGGGTTCGGTGGAATACTGGGGCCAGCCGCAAGTAACGCGGCAGACCAGCGGGCTGGCGACGATCAAGTCGCTGGGGGAGAAGCGCTAGCGGCCAGTGCCATCAACTCAGAGGCTGAGAACTTTTGTAGCGAGCGGCTGTCAGGCTAGGCGGACGGAGCACAGGAACCGGAACGTACTTCCTGTACGTGAGGATTCCGAGCACCGCCCAACGACGCATGACGGCTGCGCAGTAAAAAGTTCTCAGCCTCACGGCTCGCCTTCCCAGTAGTCGAGGCCGTTCTCCAGGCGCTGCACAAAGCTGCGACCCTTGTTGGCGAAGACACCGATCTTGCCGGAGTCGGGGTACTCGCAGACCTCGGGCCGCTCCTGCGTGCTGATGGACAGATAGCTCAGCGGGGCAATCGAGGTGTTGAGGATCTGGTGCGGGTAGTCGGGCCCGCAGGGGATGAAGATCACATCGCCCTCTTGAATCGGCAGCAACTCCCCCGCCACCCGCAGCGTGCCGCTGCCCGCGAGCACGATGAACATCTCCTCCTGCGTGTGGTGGAAGTGGTAGGGGCAGCTCTGCTGGCCCGGCGCCACCGTGTCCACCCCGCAGCCCAGCTTGCGCGCCAGCGTGCCGTCGGAGACGCCGCCTATCATGCTGTCGTAGCGCGGCGCGCGCACAAAGCGCTCGCGCTCCACGCTCTGGTGGTTGCGGATCAGCTTGTGGCGCAAGGCCTCGGCTCGGCCGGTCTCAAGGCTTTCAGATTCACTCAAAGGGTTCTCCCCGACAATGGCCAGCGACATGAGCCAGATTCCCCATCATCCAGTCCTGCTGAACATCCTGCAAGAGGTGTTCGGCTATGCCGCCTTCCGCGGCGCCCAAGAAGCCATCATCCAGCATGTGACGGGCAGCGGCGACGCCCTGGTGCTGATGCCCACGGGCGGCGGCAAAAGCCTGTGCTACCAGATCCCCGCCATCGCCCGGCATCGCGCCGGCCAGGGCGTGACGGTGGTGGTCAGCCCGCTGATCGCGCTGATGCACGACCAGGTCGGCGCGCTGGAAGAGGCCGGCGTACACGCAGCCTTTTTGAATTCGACCCTCAGCAACGAGCAGGCCTCGCAGGTGGAGCGCGAGATGATGCGCGGCCGTCTGGTGATGTTGTACGCCGCGCCCGAGCGCATCACCAACCCGCGCTTTCTGGCTCAGCTGGATTCCTTGTACGAGCGCGGCCTGCTGAGCCTGTTCGCCATCGACGAGGCGCATTGCGTCAGCCAGTGGGGGCATGATTTCCGCAGCGAGTACCTGGCGCTCTCCCTGCTGCACGAGCGCTACCCCGAGGTGCCGCGCATCGCGCTAACGGCCACCGCCGACGAGCTGACCCGGGCCGACATCATCGAGCGTCTGCGCCTGGAAGAGGCCCGCGTCTTCATCAGCAGTTTCGACCGGCCCAATATCCGCTACACCATCGTCGAGAAGGACAAGCCACGCGAACAGCTCTTGCGCTTCATCCGCGAGGAGCACGAGATGGATGCCGGCGTCGTCTACTGCCAGAGCCGCAAAAAGGTCGAGGAGACGGCCGACTGGCTGGTCAGCGAGGGCATCAAGGCCCTGCCCTATCACGCCGGCCTGGACGCCAGCCTGCGGCAAAAACACCAGGACCGCTTTCTGCGCGAGGACAGCATCGTGATGGTGGCCACCATCGCCTTCGGCATGGGCATAGACAAGCCGGATGTGCGCTTCGTCGCCCACCTGGACCTGCCCAAGAATATCGAGAGCTATTACCAGGAGACCGGCCGTGCCGGCCGCGACGGCGAAGCCGCCGAGGCCTGGATGGCCTACGGCCTGGCCGATGTGGTGAACCAGCGCCGCATGATCGACGAAAGCCCCGCCGGCGAGGAGTTCAAGAAAGGCCAGCGCGGCAAGCTCGACGCCTTGCTGGCCCTGGCCGAGGCCACCGATTGCCGTCGGGTCAGGCTGTTAGCGTATTTTGGCGAAGCCAGCACGAGCTGCGGCAATTGCGATAACTGTTTACATCCACCGGCCACCTGGGACGCGACCGAGTCCGCCCGCAAGCTGCTGAGCTGCATCTACCGCTTCCACCAGAACGGCGGCCAGCGCTTTGGCGCCGGTCATCTGATCGACGTCTTGCGCGGCAAGGTGACGGACAAGGTGACGCAGTACGGTCACCAGAGCCTGAGCACCTGGGGCGTGGGCGCCGATCTGCCGGAGACGCAATGGCGCGCCGTGCTGCGCCAGCTGATCTCGCTCGGCCATGTGCTGACCGAGGGCGAGTACATGACCCTGGCCCTGGCCGACTCGGCCCGCGCCGTGCTCAAGGGCGAGGTGCAACTGCTCTTGCGCGTGCCCACCGTGGCGCCCAAGCGCGGCAAGCTCAGCCGCGTCGCCAAGCCCGGTGGGGCGCGCAGCGCGGGTGCCCCCGAGGATCTGGACGCATCGGCCCAGGCCTTGTTCGACCAGCTCAAGGCCTGGCGCGCCGAGGTGGCCAAAGAGCACAGCCTGCCGGCCTATGTGATCTTCCAGAACGTCACCCTGGCCGAGATGGCCCGCCGCCGCCCGGCCACGCTGGAGGAGCTGGCCGGCATCAGCGGCGTGGGCGCCAAGAAGCTGGAGGCTTACGGGGCGGAGATTCTGCGGGTGCTGGGCGAGGACGGCTGACTCAGCCTTGGCGCTTGTATCGCGCCAAGTCGTTCGCCACGCCACAAAGCCCCTTCCGGGCCTTTGTGCGCAGGCTCACTCCTCCCACTTGAAGCGTGCCAGCCCCAGGGCGGCAAACAGCAGCGAGAAGCCCAGCATCACCGCCACCGGCGCCAGCGCCGCGTCAAACCCAAGGCCGCGCCAGGTCATCGCGTCCAGCCCGTCCACCGCCCAGCGCGTGGGCACGAACAGGGAAATGGTCTGCAACCATTCGGGGAAGATGAAGGACGGCACCCAGGCGCCGCCCAGCATCACCATCAAGAGCGTCACCAGAATCGCCAGGCCGCGGGTGGCCTCGGGCGTTTTGCCGACGGCCGCGATCAGCAGGCCGAAGCTTGCGGTCAGGATGGAGAAGGCGATCAACACGGCCGCAAAGCCCAACCAACTGCCCTCCACCCTGACCTTGAACAGCGCGAAAGCGACGGCGTAGATGGCTGCAAACACGAGCAGGGAGATCAGCGCGCAGCTGGCGATGCGGCTGCCCAGCAGCTGGGCCTTGGACACCGGCGCGGCCCGCAGGCGTAACCACAGGCCTTGGCGGCGCATCAGCAAGAGGCCGACGCCGATGTCCACCCCCATCATCAGGATGAACTGCACGCCCATGCCGGCGAAGGAATGCGAGTAGCTGTTGTAGCGCGTCTCCACGCGGGCGCTGGCCTCCAGCTCACGGGTGGCGAAGGGCAGACTCAGGCCGCCGGCGGCCGGGGTGGAAGCGGCTTTGGCCGGGGCCTGCACTTTGGCGATGCTGTCAAACATGGCGATCAGATCGCGTCGGCGCTCCGTGGGCGGGCTATCGTCTTGCAGCAGCTGGGCCCGCATATCGTTCAGCAAGGGGCTGTTGCCGCTGAAAACATCCTGCGTCACCAGCGCCATCACATGCTGAGACAAGAGGCCGCGCACCAGAGGCAGGGCCATGGCCTGGGAGGGGTCGTAGTCCAGACGCAGCTCGGGCTTCTTGCCGCCGCCGAACAGGGCCCGCGAGGCCTGCTCGGCAAAGCCGGCCGGGAAGGTGACGGCGGCACGCTGCTTGCCCGCCTTGACCTGGGCCAGGGCCTCCGCGGGCGCCAGTTCGCTGACGAGCAAGCTGCTGTCCGCCTTCATGGCGGCGATGATCTTGGCCGTTAGCGGGCTGCGGTCCAGATCGCTGATGGCCACCGGCACGCTGGCCGGCTTGCTATTGTTATTGCCGAACAGGCTGCCGAAGAAGGCGGCGATCAGGATGGGCGCGGCGATGCTCATCAGCACGGCGCGGCGGTTGGAAAAATAGAGCAACAAGTCCTTGCGGACCAGGGCGATGAAGGCGGTCATGGTTGGTCCTTGGGTGTCAGTCACGCAGCTGGCGGCCGGTCAGGCTCAGGAAGACGTCTTCCAGATTGGCGCGGCCCGAGCTGAGGTGGCGCACGGCCACGCCGGCCGCGGCCAGAGCTTGCAAAACCAGTTGGCTGCCGGTGCCCAGCTCGTCGAGGCCGATGTGCAACTGGCTGCCGCGCAATTCGGCTTTCTTGATGCCCACCAGGGCGCGCAAAGCGGCCAAATCAAGGCGAGCGGCATCCTCCACTTCCAGCTGCAAGGTTTGAGCGGCGGGCAGTTGGCGATAGAGCTCGGGCAGCGTGCCGCTGGCCAGCAGCTGGCCATGGTCCATGATGAGCACGCGGTCGGCCAGGCGCTCCACCTCCTCCATGTAATGCGTGGTGTAGACCAGGGCCTTGCCGGCGCGCTTGAGCGCTTCGAGCTGCTCGAAGATGGCGTTACGGCTTTGCGGATCGACGCCGGCCGTGGGCTCGTCCAGCAAGAGCAGCTCGGGGTCATGCACCAGGGCGCAGGCGATATTGAGGCGGCGCTTCATGCCGCCACTGAAGCTGGCGGGCTTGTCGCGGGCCCGGTCGGCCAGGCCCACCATCTCCAGCACCTCGGCGGCGCGCTGGCGCAGGCGCGGCTTGGGGCAGCCGTAGAGGGCGCCGAAGAGTTCGACATTGGTCTGCGCAGGCAGATCCTCGAACAGCGCGATGTCTTGCGGCACCAGGCCGATGCGGGCCTTGTAGCCGGCCTCGTCCTGCGCCAGGCCGATGCCGCCGACGCTGACGCTGCCGGCATCCGGCGCGCTCAGGCCGGCCACCATGCCCAGCGTACTGGACTTGCCCGCGCCATTGGGGCCCAGCAAGCCCAGCAGCTCGCCGGCGTGGACCGAGAAGGAGATCTCGCGCACGGCCTGGCGCGGGCCGTAATTCTTTTTGAGTCCCTGGACTTGCAGCACCGTGGTGTTCATCAATCGCGCCCCATCAGAAGGAATGGCGCGATCTTAGGGAGCGGCGGCCGCATCGCCAGCGGCATGGGACGAATGGCGCAGCAGCGGGCGTGAATCGACGCCGGCCCGCGCCAACAGCGCGGCGGACTCAGCAGGCCAGCGCGGCGGCACAAGCCTGGGCGTCCGCCACTTGCAGGGCTTCGGGGGCGCGGCGCGCTTCGATCACGACACGGGGCAGGCGCTCGATAGGGCGGGCCTGGGCCGCGTCCGCGAGCTGCTGGCGCTTGCCCGTGATGACCACGCGCTCCAGCTTGACCACGGCGACAGCGGGCGTGCTGCTCTTGGCGTGGAGCAGATAGGCGGCGCTGGCGCCGGCCGTCAGACCGAGGGCGACGAAGGCGATAAGGGCGAACTTCTTGCTGCTGCTGAACATGGTCTTGACTCCCTGCGAGGCCGGCACAAGCGCCGTCCATGCAAGCAGTTTCGGCCGCGCAAGCACGGCATTCCAGCGGCAGGCGATCAATCGGCGGCTGGGGCGAATGAGCTGCAGTCTGGCGCGATGAAGCAGCGGCCGCCGCGCTCCGTCAAACCATGAACTTCAGGTCGCGCACGCCGGCATCGAAATTCTTCAGGCTGGGGAAGATGTCGGCCAGGCCGCCATCGGACACCCCCATCCAGCGCCCCAGGGTGGCGCCCAGCTGTTCGACCGAGACCTCGGGCAGCAAGGCGCCGTTGGCCAGCTGGTTGGGGCTGCTGTCGAAATGGTTGTTGCTGGCATTCTTGACGCCCAGCACCGGGAACTTGCCGTAGATATCGCGCCCGCGCACCGCGCCGCCCATGACCAGGTGGTGGCCGCCCCAGCCATGGTCGGTGCCGTCACCATTGCTGGTGAAGGTACGGCCGAAATCGCTGGCGGTGAACAGGGTGACCTTGTCGCGCAGGCCCAAGGAGCCCAGCACGCTGTCAAAGTAGCTCAGCCCATGGGCCAGCCTGGCCATCAGCTCGGCATGGTTGCGGTTTTGCGCGTCGTGGGTGTCAAAGCCGCCCATGCTGACGTAGAACACCTGGCGGCTGGCGCCCAGGCTGCCGCGGGCCTGGATCAGCCGGGCCACCACCTGCAGCTGATGCGCCAGATTGTTGGCGGCCTTGCCGCCGGTCTGCGGGTTGTCGTACTGCAGCAGGGGGTCGAGCGCGCCGGCGGCCAGGCCGGGCGTGCC
Organism: Roseateles oligotrophus; assembly: GCF_014204525.1. GTDB lineage: Bacteria > Pseudomonadota > Gammaproteobacteria > Burkholderiales > Burkholderiaceae_C > Paucibacter_A > Paucibacter_A oligotrophus_A. The sequence goes on along the minus strand of NZ_JACHLP010000002.1, from coordinate 363,510 downwards.
AAAAGGCGCGCCAAAGCTGTCGGGCAGGGCGGTGGCCAGCGCGGTTTCGGCGTTGAGGGCGCGCGCCACCATGGCGGCATGGTCGCGCGCGATGAGGTCCTCGCTGCGCTTGTTGCGCATCACATTGCGCACCCGCTCCATCGCCGTTGTGGAGCCGAACAGATTGGCCGCATAACCACCCACCTTGACGGCGCCACGGGTATTGACCTGGTAGGGCAGCACCCGCTGGCCGTTCAGGAACACCGCATTGCCGCCCACCGTGACGGCGCTGAAGATGGCCTGGCTATTGCCGGCCAGCAGCAGGTCGGCCATGCGGCCGCCCCAGCCCAGCGCGGCGCCCTCGGGGCGCAGCGATTGCCAGGTGGATTGCTGGTCGTTGTGGGAGTACAGCGCGCTCGGGCGCGGGAAGCTGGCCTGCTTGAGATCGGCCTTGCTGGTCGGCGTCAGCAGCGGGCCGACATTGGCCACCGCGGCCAGGCGGCCGGCGCCGAAGAGATCGCGCAGCGCGCCCAGACAGGGATGCAGGGCAAAGCTGCGACCCTGGTTGTTGAGGGGGCTGATGGGCAGCACCCCGCCCAGCCGCGCCGGCGAGGCGGCCGCGGCGCCCAGCTCGGGTGCCGTGCCGGCGGCCAGCAGGGCGATGGAGTCGGGGGCCTGGCGGCGCGTGTTCTGGTAGGCGGTCCATGAATCGGTATCGGTGGGCAACAACATATTGAAGCTGTCATTGCCGCCGGTCAGGAACAGGCAGACCAAGGCCTTGTAGTCGCCCGTCGCCTGGGCACTGGCCTGGCCCAGGGCCGCCAGATTGAGGGCCATGGGCGCGGCCGCACCCATGCCGGCCAGCGCGCCGGCCTGGCGCAGGAATGCACGGCGCGAGGCCGCAGATGGGATGAAAGGGCTGCTGCTCATTTTTGCACCATGTATTCGGGGGATAGCACGCTCAAATAAACCGCCATGCGAGCGCGGTTGCGGCGCTGCTCGTCCACGGTTTTCTGGTTGCTGGCGTCGGCCTTCAGCGCATCAAGCTTGACGCTCTCCACCGCCGCCACGATCTCGGCCTTCAGCTCCGCATTGCTGCGCGCGCCCAGCAGCTTGGCGCTGACCAGGTTCACCAGCTCGGCCGGCTTGTCGGCCAGGGCGGACTCGGCCGTCAGCGCCAGCTGCACATCGGGGCGCCCGTTCTTGCCGTCGAGGCCGGAGGGGCCAAAGCCGCTGGACAAGCCATTGCGCATATAGATGGAATAGCCGGCCACCGAGCTTTCGTTCACCAGGGCCAGCTCGGGCATGGTCAGCTTGGCAGCCCCCGTCTCGCCGCCCGCGAACACATAGCCGGGGCGGTAGAAATTGAACACCGAGGGCGAGCGCAGCGGCGACTGGCCCAGCTGCGCGGCGGGGTCGTCGGTGCTGCGTATCAACCAGGCGCCGGAATCGCTGCTGGACTCCAGCGCCCGCAGGGTCTGGGTCAGGCGCAGCACGGGCTCGCGCAGCTTTCCATAAGCATTGGCATCAGCGGCGGCCGGTTCGCGGGCCTCGCGGTCCAGCAGCACGGCCTTGAGCATGGCCTTCATATTGCCGCTGGGGCCGAAGGCCTGGGCCACCCGTGCCACATAAGCCGGGCTGGGGTGGCTGGTGACCAGGCGCTGGATCAGCTGGCGGCCGATAAAGGGCCCCACATTGGGGTGGGCGGCCAGGGTGTCCAGCGCCGCCTTGAGGCTGGCCTCGGGTTTGGCCTTGCTTTGCGCCGCCACCACCGTGCCCAGAAAACGCTTCTCGCTGATCGAGTGGTACTGGCCATAGCCCTGCATGGGCTGGATGAGCCGATCGGGCTCGCAGAAAGTCGGGCACCAGCCAGCGAAGCGGTTGTTGTCGGTGTCGGGGCCGTCCCAGCTCCAGCCGGTGAAAACCTTGGCCAGGCCGCTGACATCCTCGGGGCCGTAGCTGGGCCGGGGCGTCGTGCCATCGAGCTTGGGGCCGCCGTCGGTGTTGAGCTCCTGCAGACCGATGGAGAAGAGCTGCATCACCTCGCGGGCAAAGTTCTCATCGGCCACACGGCCGGTCAGCGGGTCTTCCTTCTGGTTGCGCAGATGCGAGAGATAGATGCCCATGGCCGGATGCAAGGCCACCTGCTGCAGCAGATCGCGGTAGCTGCCCGTGCCCTCTTTGGCCAACATATCCAGATAGGCCGCCACGCTGCGTGGCTGCTCGCCCAACGCCCCCTGGGCCAGCGAGACGACGAAGATCTGTGACAAGGCATAGGCCAGGCGCTGGCGCAGCTGGTCATCGCCGGTGACGGCCACCTTGTAGAAGGAGTCCAGCACCTCGCCGGCGCCGGCATTCGTGGCCTTGCCGGTGCCGGTGCCGGCCGCCTTGGCGGCCCTGATGGCGGCGTCCGCGTTGTCCCAGTTGAGGCGGTGCGAGCTGGCCGGCTTGGCCAGCTGATCGTCGATCCAGGCCTCATAACCCAGCCGCATGACGGCTTCGATGGAGGCATCGGTGGGGCCGAAGCTGGCTTGCAGCAGGAAGCGCCGCGCCTGCTCGTTGCTGGGCTTGATCACCACCGGTTCGGGCGTCGGCGCCGAGGCCGGGCTGCTCGCCCCCCCGCCTCCACCGCCGCCACCGCAGGCACTCAGACCCACGACGACAGCGAGCGCAGCGGCCTTGGCCGCCCACGCCATGCGATTCTTTTTCATATCACTCCCTCGCTCTCCTAGAGTCGGGCACTCTAGCCAAGCCACGGCCGAGTTCAGCGGGCTGGGGAGGGAAGTTTGTAAGGCAAGGTAACCAGAAATTTACACAGATACACGGGGCGCCGCACAAAGCGCGCGCCGCCTTGGGCACTCAGCAATCCTGGCTGGCCTCGCAGCGCCGGGCGGCGGCCATTTGCACTGTGGCATCGCTGCGACGCCCCTCGATCACCACGCGAGGCAGATGCTCGATCGGCTGGGCCGCGCTGGCACGCTTGCCCTCGATCACCACCCGCTCCAGCTTCACGACCTGGACCGGTGCTGCGGCGGGGCCGCGGGCGAGCCAGGCGCTGGTGCCGCCGAGGCCAAGGCCGAGCACGGCGCAGACGATGACGAGGCGATTCTTGGGGCGGGTATTCATGGTCTTGACTCCTGCTGCGGGGCTAGCAAAAGCGCTAACCATGGATGCAGTTTCGGCCTTGGCCACCCACGATTCCAGGCGCAGGCGATCAAGTGACAGAAGCGTCGTTTGAGCTGCAGCCCGGCCGGATGAATGTCTTCAGCGCGCCCGCAGAACCCGCGTGGTCTGCTCTTGCTCGTTCAGCTGCTGCTGGCTGCTCAAGGCCCGGCTGCGGCCGCTGGCCAGGGCGGCCAGGTCGAGGTTGGCGCCCCAGCTCTGGCCGGCACGCAAGGCCAGGGGCGGCGCCAGATTGGCACTGATATCGGGCGGCAACCAGGGCATGATCTGGTTCAGCACCAGTTGCAGGCGCGGCCGTATGGCCGGCTCGCCGATGCGGCCGCGCTGGCCCCAGTTGACGATCAGATCGGCGCTGCTGGCCCCCGTCGCCAATTGATTGGTAATGGCGAAGTCACGCAGCACGCCGTAGCGCAGCTGCATCATGGCCTCCTCCACCAGCATGGCCGCATCCTCGCGGGAAAAATTGGCGCCGCTGGGCACCGAGTAGCTGTAATCGTCGTTGACGCGGTCCTTGCTGAAGAAATATGTGATGTCGCCGGGCGTGTAGCTGGTCTGCAAAAGCGTGGGCGCCTCGCCAAACGACAGCACCCGCGCCAGGCCTTGCATGGTGCTGGAGTAGAAGGGCAGGCGATTGAACAGCTCTTGCGAAGGGGTGAGCGCCGGGCTGGCCTCATACACCCGCTTGCTGCCGTCCAGGCTGGCCTGCACGGCGGGCGGCAGGAAGTCGCCCGCATGGGTCAGCTCGTGATACAGCAGGCGGCCCAGCTCGTAGGGCAGCTCGCCCAGGCCGCGGCTCTGGCGTTCCAGCACGGCATAGCTGGTGAGGGCATGCCGGTTGTCCTTCACATAACGCCATGGCGTGGCGTATTGCAGACTCTGGCCATTGGCGCTGCGCGGGTCCGGCGCTTCGCTGAGGGTGTCGCGCTGCGCGGGCGTCAGCCAGAGGTAGCTGGCGTCCAGATAGATGGCGCCGGTGGCGTTCCAGTAAAAAGCCGGCCGCACTTGGCCGCCTATCACCACGGCGGTGACGGCGGAGAGCATGCGGCGGAAGTCGCCATTGACGTCCTGCTCGCGCAGAAAGCGCTCGAACACCTCGGCCATCCAGTCGTGCGAGACCAGCACCCGCTGCATCACCTGCTCCACCGAGGGCGCGGCCCCGGCCGTCTGCTGGCCCAGCAGGGGCAGGCGGTTGAGGGTGCAGAGATTGCTGCGGCTGAGCGTGGGGCTGTAGATGCAGTCCTTCAGCGCCGCGGCGTAAGGGCCTTGGGCCTGATAGGGGTAGACGCGGCTGACGGGCTCGCTGCTGCCGAACAGCGGGTCGCTGGGCAGCGTGCCCTGGGCTTGCACCAGCAGATTGAACTGGCCGCTGGCGCGGCGTCCGTCCGGCAGGCTCAGGCTGGCGCTCAGGGCCACGATGCTGTCGCTGCTGACGACGGGGGCCGTCAACACCAGGCGCAGGCTGCTGCTACTGCCGGCATTGCCGAGCTCGACCGTGGGGCCGGCCGTCTGGCTCCAGCTCACCGTGGCCTGGGCCAGCTCGCTCGGCGTCAGCTGGGGCAACCAGGCACGCAGGGACAGCTTGCTGCCGCTCAGGGCCGAGGGCTCGCCGCGCAAGACCAGTTGCAGGGGTTCGCTGGCCGGCGCCGCGCTGAACTGCACCGGGGCGATAAAGCTGCGACCCTGGCCGTCGACATAACTCAGATCAAAGCGGTAGGGGCCGGCCGCGGTGGGCTCCACGCTGATGGCCTGGGCCCGGCTGCTCAGGCTGTTCAAGGCCGGCCCGGCGGTTTGCGTCCATTTCAGGCCGCTCAGGCTGGCCGCCGCGCAGGCCAGCAGGCTCAGCTCGGTATTGCGCCCCTGCTGCGGCTTGGCTTCCAGCGCCAGCCGGGCCACCGAACCGGGCTCGCAGCGGCTGCTCAGGGCCGGCGGTTCGAGCGGGATCGGGCTGGGCGAAGGAACATCGGGGCTGCTGCCACCACCACCGCCGCCGCAGGCGGTCATCAGGGCGGGCAGGGCCAGCAGGCAAAAGGAATAAGCGCTGCGCGATCGGCCGGGAGCGGCATGAAGAGTCGGCGGCGAGGAGGCCGAGCAACCGCCCTCCTGGTTGAGGAAAAACAGGCGGCGGAATCGAGAGATCAAGGCGCTTCCTTGCTCGGCGGCGATGGGGTGCGGCCATATTACAAGGGGGCGCAGACGTCGGCGGCACAGAGTTTCCCGCAGCGCGGCCCATGGGCAAGATTCACCCTGGGGTCAGGTCTTGCCGCTGTCATCAAACTTCAAGAATCGGGCACACAGCAGCGCAAAACACAGGCCTCAGCAGGCCGGGTTATCGGCCCTCAGCTGGGTGGCCAGGGCGGACTGCTGCTTGCCGGCGCTGCGCGAGGCCTGCACCACCACCCGCGGCAGCTGCACCGCCGCCGTACGCTGGCCCTGCACCACCACGCGTTCCAGCTTGACCACCGGGCGCGGCTGCGGTGGGCTCAGCTCATCGGCCAGATTCATGCCCAGCATGGCGGCGGCGGCCACGGCGACAAGAGCGGTGAACAAGGTGCGCAAGGAGAGTAGCTTTTGCATGATGGGCTCCGATTGGCGGGCTGGATTGAAGGCGGTGTTTTGCTGCTGTGTCCACAGTGTCGGCAAGACCGGGCGGGTTTGCCAGGGCCAGGCGACGAAGTGGCGGAAGCGGCGCGCCAGCGGTGGCTTGAGGCGATGAATCGCCGTGCCCATGGGCTTTGATGACGAATCGGTGACGGCGGCAGGAATGGTCTCAATCCCTTTTTATTTTGCTGACAGCGGGCAGGCATAGGCCTATGGTTCCGGCCGGGAACAACAAGCGCTCAGGGAACCCACTCATGTCATTCAACAAGCCCGAAACCCAGTTGCAAGGCATCACCGATCTGGTGCTGATCACGCCCATCAAAGCCGGCTTTGTGACGGCTTTTGAAACCATCAGCTACGTCGACCGCCTGCGCCGTGTGCTCAAGTCGCTCAATGCCCTGCGCCTGGGGGCGCGCGAGTCCAGCGAGGTGCCGGGCCTGTTCACCGATGTGGTGAGCCGCTTCCGCATCGTCCACTCCTTCCGCTGGGCCATCATCGAGCCCAAGCCGGACGCCCCGCTGGGCGAACCCCACAAGCTGCTGCTCAATGTCTGCTTCGACGGCGGCTGGGAGCCCTATATGCGGGTGATCTGGGACCAGCTGGGCAGCATGCTGGACCTGATCCTCTGCCATGCCGAGGGCTACCAACTGGCCAAGGAAACCAGCTTCGAGCGCTACAAGCAATGGGTGCGGGCGCATGAGATCTCGGCCGACTTCCTCTACTTCGAATCGGGCCGCAGCACCAGCGACCACGAATACCTGGCCGCCCTGGAATGGCAGCAGCGCGAGCTGCACCCGAGCAATGATCTGCCCGCCACCCAGCTGCACACCGGCCTGCCCGGCGCCAGCAATCCCCTGCCCGACACCAGCCAGATGCCTGCACGCATGGCCATGGCCCTGCGCGGCCTGCCGGCCCTGGCCACGCTCTACACCCTGGAGCGCTACTTCCTGGCCGGTGCGCCCGACGGCTTGTGCCTGATCCGCGCGGCGCGCGACATCCTCTTCGAGCTGGTGGAGCTGGACACCGCCAGCCTCTTCCCGCCCGCCAGCCCCTTGCGCGAGGCCTATTACCGCATGCTGGACTGGTTTGAGAAGGCGCCGCCCAAGGTCGAGCTGCCGGCCCGCGCGCTGGACTATAGCGACGCCGACATCCAGGGCGGCATGCTCACGGCCTACCCCGATCTGCAGGGCGGCGCCATGGTGCTGCTGCGGGTGACGCAAGCGGCCAAGGCCCTGGCCTATTTGAGCAGCCTCACGCTCAATAGCGAGGCCGACACGATGGCCGGCAAAAAGCCGGCGGACGGCTTCTATCGCAATCTGGCGCTCAGCCTCAGCGGTCTGCGTGCGCTTGGTGTTAGCAACACGCGGCTGGAGCGCTTCCCCCAGCCCTTTATCGAGGGCATGGAGGCGCGCGCCGGCGTGCTCGGCGACGTGCGCCACAACCACCCGCGCTACTGGAAGCTGCCGACCCGCAACTGGCCGGAGGCCAAGGCCGATGGCCGGCCGGTGGACTTAGGTGCCGTGCATCTGCTGATCCAGCTGCGCCACGGCGCCCTGCCCGCCGGCAGCAGCCTGGAGGCGGCCATCCATAGTCTGGAGCAGGACACGGGCCTGCAAGTGCTGTCAGTGCAAGCGATGCGCCGCGGCATCAACCCCAAGAACCCGCAGCAGACGCGCGAGAGCTTCGGCTTTGTGGACGGCATCAGCCAGCCCCAGGTCGGCGAGCCCGGCCCGCAGACGCCGGCCCAGCCCTGGTCGGACGCCGTGCATCGCGGCGAGCTGCTGCTGGGCTTCCGCAGCGACCGCGACAGCTGCGCCGTACCCGAGGCCGCCGACGCCTTGCTGGACAAGGGTAGCTTCCTCGTTGTGCGCAAGCTGCGCCAGTATGTGGATCGCCTGCACCACTGCCTGGACACCCAAGCCCCCCAGCTGGGCCTGAACCGCGAGGAGCTGCTGGGCAAGATGATGGGCCGCTGGACCGACGGCACGCCCCTGGCCGCACCCAGCCTGGGCGCCAGCAACGGCTTCAACTACAGCGAGGACGCCAAGGGCTCGGCCTGCCCCTTCCACGCCCACATCCGCCGCGCCAACCCGCGCACCGACATCCCCGGCCTGCCGGTGCCCCGCATCCTGCGGCGCGGCATGTCTTACGGCCCGGTCCACGGCAGCAGCGACAGCAGCACGCCCGATGCCGAGGACCGCGGCTTGATCTTCATGGCTTACAACGCCAATCTGGCCGAACAGTTCGAGATCATCCAGCGCTGGATCTCCGGCGGCAATGCCAGCGGCGGCTATGGGCCCCAAGCCGACCCCTTCCTGGGCGTGGCCGTGCCGCAGACGCCGGCCGCCAAGGCCCTGCCCGCCACCACGCCGCGCATCTACCGTTTTGAGCACCAGGGGCGGGTCTTGCACCTGAACCTGGGCGACCAGCCCTTTGTCGAGCTGCAATGGGGGGCCTATTTCTTCGTGCCCTCGCTGCCGGCCCTGCGCCTGCTGCCGGCCCTGGTGGAGCTGCCCGCCTTCCCGACGCCCATCGCCGTGCCCAGCCGCGCGCCCGCGCCGGACGACGCCCAGGCCTGGCAGCAATGGCTGGAAGACAGCAGCAGCCGCGACGCCGCCTGGGCCTATGTCCGCAGCCAGCCCGGCGGCGTGCTGCGCACCGCTTACGGCGTGCTGGTGGGCGAGGCGCGCGAGGTCTGCGAGGTCTTCCGCGACCGCGAGTCGCGCTACTCGGTGACGGGCTATGGCTCGCGCATGGCCCAGTCCATAGGCCGCGGCTATCTGGGCATGGACGAGGACAGCGGCCATGCCGAGCAGGCGCCGCTGATCAATGCGGCGATCGAGAGCATCGACGAGGCCAGCGCCTTCACGGCCGCCCACGCGGTGGCGGCCGCCGTCGTCGCCAAGGTGCGCGGCGGCGCCCAGCAGCTGCATCTGAAGGAGGGCTTGCTGGATGTGGAGCAGCTGTCGGAGCATGTGCTGGCGGCCCTGTGCAAAACCTGGTTCGGCCTGCCCGACGGCCAGGCCATGTGGGGCACGGAATGGCATGCCAAGCCCGCAGATGGCCAGGACGCGCCGCGCTGCCCGCGCGACTTCTTCGCCGTCTCGCGCTTCGTCTTCGGCCCCCACCCCAGCGAGCTGGTCGGCAAGGTGGCCAGCAAAAAAGGCCAGGGCCTGCAGGCCGCCGTCAAGCAATGGCTGGCCGCCCAGGCGGCCGATGCGCCCCTGCCCAAGCTGAGCCAGGCCATCAAGGAGGCGCTGCAAGGCATGAGCGCGCAAGACCCCGACATCGTGCCGCGCACCATCGCCGGCATCATGCTGGGCTTCCCGCCCACCGTGCATGGCAATACCGTCGGCTGCCTGGGCGCCTGGATCGTCAGCAAAAAGCTCTGGGATGTGCAGCAGGACTGGCCGCGCTTTGCCGCCGGCACGGCGCCGGCCCAGATCTATGCCCAGGCCGTCGCAAGCCTGCGGCCCACGTTGATCGCCACCATGGTGGGCCGGCCGGTGCCCGGCATGGTCTGGCGCACGGCGCGCAAAGCCCATCGCCTGGCCGGGGTGGAGGTGCAGCAAGGCGACACGGTGATCGTCGGCATTGCCTCGGCCACCCAGCAAGACCCGCGCAACCACACCCTGATGTTTGGCGGGGATCGCCGCGACGCGGTGCTGCCCGCGCCGCTGCACGCCTGTTCCGGCTACGCCATGGCTATGGGCGTGATGCTGGGTGTGGCGGCTGCCGTTCTGGAGGCCGGCACGCTGCGCTTCACCGGCTCGCCCACCGTGCTGGGCCTACAGGTCTGAACGCAAGCGCCTGACCTCGCCCAGATGCCAGGCCATGCCCAGGCGGCCGAAGGCCGCTTCGGCCTGATCCAGCTCGCGCGCAGCAGGGCGGCCCTGCGAATGCGCGATCTCGGCATGGCAGAGCTGGTTCACCGCCAGCTCATGGGCCGAGCCGCGGCGCCGGGCCACCGCATCGGCATGGGCCAGATAACGCGCAATCTCGACGCTGCGCTGCGCCTCACTCAAACCCTGCCTGGCCATGGCCGTACAGGCCGTCATGCGCGCGGCGGCACGGTAGGCCATGGCCACGCCGATCAAATCATGCTGGCGGGCCCGGCACAGGGCCTGGGCGATGTGGTGACGGGCCAGCCTGGCCTCGCCCTGGCTGACCAGGATTTCGGCCAGCCAGCCATGGTTGAGCGAGCTGAACAGGCCGCCGCCGCGCGGGGCCAGCCAGTGCGTGGCATTGAGCAGGTCCTGGCGCGCCAGCGGTGAGCGACTGGCCATCCACTGGCCATAGGCCTGGGCCGCATGCCCCATGGCGCAGGTGAACAGACTGCGCACCAGGGTGCCGATGCGGCGGGAGTCGGCGCCGCATGCCTGGGCCTCGGCCCAGCGCCCCTGCCACAGCAGCACGGCGGCGCGCCAACCCTGGATGGAGGCCTCCACCGCATGGTTGCTGCCCTGGATGCCGGACAAGGCCTCATCAAACGCCGCCTGGGCCGCGGCAAACTCGCCCCGGTCGCCCAGCACATAGGCGCGGCAGGCCAGCGAATAGGCCAGGCCCACGGGCGGCCGGCCGGGCCGCTGGCGCGGGCGCTGAAAGGCGATGCTGCCGTCCAGCAATTGCAGGGCGGCGTCGTAGTCGGCGGCGGCGGCACGCACCTGGCCCAGGGTGCCGTGCAGCTGGGCAATCAGGGCGACGTCCTGGCCTTGCTCGGCGGCGGCCAGGCCGCGTTCGCAATGCTGGCTGCTGCTGCGGGCCTGGCCCAGAGCGTAGCCGACATAGCCCAGCCAGTATTCGGCGCGCGCGATCAGGTCCTGATGGCCGCTCAGCTGGGCCAGCTTGGCCGCGTGCTGCATCACCCGCAGATCGGCGCGCGAGGCGTCGAACACGCAGGCCAGGCCCAGGCGAGCGGCGATGGAGATCCAGCGCAGCGCGATCTCGTCGGTCTGGGGCAGATGCTCCAGCGCCTCCAGCACCGCGCGGTACTGCTTCTTGGCCCGGTCCAGGGCCGAGCTGGCCAGGGCCTGGTCGCCGGCCTGCTCGGCATGGTGGGCGGCGGCCTCCCACTGCTGGGCGGCGCGGCTGTGATAGGCCAGCAGCTCATTGGCCGGCTCCTCACGCTCGCCGTCCTGCTGCACGGCGTGCAGCTCGGCCAGGATCTTGCGGTGCATGGCCTGGCGGGCTTGCAAGCCTATGGCCTCGTAGACCACGTCGCGGGCCATGCCGTGCTTGAAGCGCAGATGGCCGGGGCGTTGGGCGGGGAAGACGAAGTCCTGCTCGGCCAGGCGGCGCACGGCGGGGTGCGATTCGTCACAGCCGGTGACACGCTGCAGCAGCCAGACCGGGATCACATTGCCGATGACGGCCGCGCTGCGCAGCAGCTCGGCCTCATCGGCCGGCAGCCGCGCCATCCGCGACTCGACCAGGGAGGACAGCCAGGCGCTGCCCGAGCCCACCTGCTTGCCCAGGCTGCTGCCTTCGGGCGAGGCGGCATGGCTGGCGAAGGCGCCGAAATTGCGCGCCGCCTCCTCGGCGCTGCCCTCGTGCGAGAGCGCGTGGCACAGCTCCTCGATGAACAAGGGGTTGCCGCCGGCGTGGCGCTGGATCTCTGCCGCCCAAAAGGGATCGACATGGGGCAGCAGCTGGCTGGTGGCGTGCAGGGACTCCTGCTCGGTGAAGGGCTGCAACTCATGCACCTGCACCTCGGCATCGTTGCGCAGCTTGGCGGCCTGGCCGATCAGCTCGGGCAGGCTTTCCAGCGAGTTCTGGCTGTGCGGCCGGGTGGCCGTCAACACCAGCACGGGCAGCTTGAACTCGGCCGCGACCGCACGCAGCCGGTGCAGCAAGGCCACGCTGGCGTCGTCGGCCCATTGCAGATCGTCGATGAAGAGCAGCTGGGGCAGCTCGCTCGCCAGCTCCATCACCAGGCTCAGCACCGCCTCGGCCCGCGCCTTGGGCGGCAGCTGCAACACGGCATCGGCCGCCGCAAAGCCCAGGCCTTGCAGGCTGCGCAACATCTGCAGATAGGGCTGCAGAGGCTCGGCGCTGAGGTGCGGTTCGCAATAGCCGCGGTGGATCTGGCAATGCTCGTCGGCCGCGCGCTGCAAAAACTCCTCGGTCAGCCGCGTCTTGCCCACGCCGGGGCCGGCGCGCACGCTGATCCAGCGCGGCCGCCCGGCACAGGCGGCGTTGAGGGCCTGCTCCAGCAAGCTCATCTCGAAGTCTCGCCCCACAAACGGCGTCAGGCCGCGCTTCTGGCTGGCCTCGAAGCGGCGTTTGATGTCGTTGCGGCCCAGCACCTTGCAGACCGACAAGGGCGTGGCCCGGCCGCGCACCAGCAGATTGCGGCGCTCATCCAACTGGAAGAACTGGCCTTGCAGGCCCAGGCTGACCTCGCTGACCAGGATCTCGTCGGCCGCGGCGGCCTCGCACAGGCGGGCGGCGATATTGGGCACATTGCCCAGCAGCTCGAAGCGGCCGCGCACCTCGTCGCCGGCCTCCATCAGCACCAGGCCGGCATGGATGCCGGAATGCAGGGTCAGGCTGCGGCGATGCGGCCAGGACGGCGCCCCGGAGGCGGGCCGCATGGCCCGCACGGCCTCGTGCAGGTCCAGCGCGGCATAGGCGGCGCGGCGGCCATCGTCCTCGCCGCTCTGGGGGTAGCCAAAAATGGCCAGCATGCCGTCGCCCTGGATGCGTACCACCAGGCCGCCGTGCTGCCGCACCAAGCCCTGGTAGAGGCCGCGCAGCTCACTCAGCATCAAGGCGTAGTCTTCCGCCTCCATGGCGTCCGCGAGACGTGTCGACTCGGACAAATCCGCAAATAACAAGGTCAAATTGCGCCGCTGCCCCAAGAACCCCAGCGCCGGCGCGATATCGGACTGAATGGTCATGCATCAGCTCTCGTTCGCATGCGCGCGTGGTTCCCTACCAACGCTGCGCCCCGCCATCCTACCGCTTGACGATGATCTCGGCACTATTCACGTTCCGAGTCCCTGCGATTGGGGTCGAAAACTTGTGCATTTCCTCCTCCTGCAAGCCCAGATAAATGGGCTCGCCCTGGCGGCGATGGATATTGATCTTGGCGTTGTAAACCCGGTGCGCCAGGCCGTGCTTGTCGCTGATCTCGAATTCGCTGACGCCGAACTCGCCCCGCTCGTCGCGCTGGCCGGTCAGATAGCAGGCAATCTCGTCGATCTCCGCCCCACCCAGATTGAGGCCGCCCAGCTGTTTGAGCGGGTTGCGAGCACGCTCGACAAAGCCCAGGCTGTCGATGCGGCGCTGCTGGCCGTTCTGCTCGTCTCGCATCAAGGTGCTGAACTTGCCCACCAGGATCTGCCCCGGCAGGGCGCGCTCCAGCATGCGGGCCAGCTCGATGGTGACCTGGCCGACCAAATAGCTGAAGGAGGTGGGGTTGAGCCCTTCCGACTGATAGAACTCGTAGTGCGAACCGACATGGAAGGCGGCGCGCAGCTGCGGCACCGACTCCGGCCGCTGCGCCCGCTCGCGGGCCAGGGCGTTGTCGGCCAGGATGAATTGCAGCAGCTGGTAGAGCTCCACATTGGCCTCGATGCCGCGCATGCGGTTCCAGATGTAGAAGCCGTCGCCCGTGGTGGTACGGGCGAAGTTGATATTGATCTCGCGGTCCAGCAGCTTGGCATAGGCCGCGTTGACCGAGCAGGACAGGCTGCCCAGCTGCACCACCTGCTGCAGCGGCGTCAGCAATGAGAAGCCGACCGTGTCCAGCAGGATCACCGCCCGGTCTTCCACCAAACGGATGCCATAACGCGCCAAGATGGCCGCCACCAGGCCCAGGCCCAGGCCGGCACTGGGCGAGAAAGGCAGGACCAGTTGCACGGGCTCCAGGCCGAATTCGGCCGCCAGGCTGTCGAACCGGGCCTCGGGCAGGTGGCCGGGCTCGGCCAGCAGCTCGTCCAGCAAACGGCTGCGCCGCTGCACCTCGGCCGGCGCCAGCGCCTCGCCACCGGCCTGGGAGCGGCCTTGGGCATACTCGCTCAGCAGGGGGTGGGGGGCGAGCAGGAGGCGCAGGCCTTGCGGCATCGGGGTCCAGGCATAGACCAGGTTTTCGCCCAGATTCCACAAGCCGTAGAGCAGCTGATCCAGGGTGACGATGTGCTCGCGCAGCTCGGCCTCGCTCAAGCCCTCCGGCAAGGCATAGGCCATGAACCCATCCAGCCAGGACTTGCGCTGGCGACTCACCTCATTCAAACGCGTCACACCCATGCCCGGCCCTTTTTGCAAGTCCTGAACGCCGGGCCGTCCTGCGGCCGGCGCCGCTCGCATTCATTGTCAAGCAGCGGCCTGCGGGTTCAAGGCCAGACTTGGACCGCTTTAGCCGGGTGTTTCGCCCAGCAGGGCATGGATGCTGGGCAGCAGCTCTTCCAGCAGATTCTCTTTCTTGATCAGGCAGGACACGCCCAGGGACAGGGCCTGTTCATGCAACTGCTCGCTGATATAGCCCGAGGACAGCAGCACCGGCAGGCCCGGATACTGCTGCAATACCGCATTAGCCAAGCTGAGTCCATCGCGGTCGGGCATGTGATAGTCGCTGATCAAGGCGGCCACATCCTGGCCCGTGGCCACCAACAAGGCCAGGGCCTCCTCGGCGCCGCTGCACAGGCCGACCCGATAGCCGGCGCGCAGCAACAGCCCCTCGACGGTCAGGCGCATCACCTCATCGTCGTCGACATAGATCAGGCGCTGGCCTTGGGGGGCCGGCTTGGCGCGCGGCGCCTCCGGGCTCTTGGCCTGCGCTGCTGCCGGCTCGGGCGGCAAGGCGGCCAGGGCCTGGCCTTCGGCGATGGGCAGATAGACATAGAAGCAACTGCCCTTGCCGACCACGCTGTCGATGGCGATGGCGCCGTGATGGCTGCGCACAATGCCATGTACCACGGCCAGGCCCAGGCCGGTGCCCTGGTCTATCGGCTTGGTGGTGAAGAAGGGCTCGAAAATACGTGCCTGGGTCAGGGCATCGATGCCGCAACCGTCGTCACGCACGAACAGCTCGGCGTAGGCGCCGGCCGGCATTTCCAGCTCGGGCCTGTCGGCCGGCAGCTGCGCACGGCGCAGGCCCACATGGATGTGGCCGCCCTTGGCCGGCAAGGCCTGCCAGGCATTGCTGCAGAGGTTGAGCAGCACCTGCTGCAACTCGCTGGCATCGGCCTGCACCCGCAGATCGCCGTCCAGCACATCCAGCTGCAAGCCCACACCCTTGGGCAGGCTGGCGCGCAACAGGGCCAGGCCTTCAGCGACCTGCCCACCCAGTTCGAGCAGCTCCAACGAGTGCGGCTGGCGGCGGCTGAAGGCCAGCATCTTGCGCACCATGCTGCGCGCCCGCTCGCCGCCCCGGCTGATCAAGCGCATATGGCGCATGGCCGGATGCTCCTCGCCCAGCAGTTCGCTGGCCAGGCTGATATTGGCCAGGATGGCACCCAGCACATTGTTGAAATCATGCGCGATACCGCCGGCCATGGTGCCCATGGCCTCCAGCTTTTGCGCCTCACGCAGCTGCGACTCCAGCTTGGCGCGGGTGGCCTCAGCCTGCACCCGCTCGCTCAGGTCCACATCGACGCAGTAGAGAAAGGCCTCGCCGCTGCGGCTGCGCTGCATGGCGTGGCTGGAGAACACCGGCACATCCGAGCCATTTTTATGGCGCAGCACCAGCTCCTCGGAAGGCACGCTGACCACGCCCGACTCCAGCCATTGCCGCGTGCCCTGGATGACCAGCTCGCGCATGGCCGGCGGGATGATCAGATCCTCCAGCTGCCGGCCTATGGCCTCGGCGGTGCTGTAGCCGTAGAGGTTTTCGCTGGCCTTGTTCCAGAAGATCACCCGGCGCTGGCTGTCATAACCCTGTACCGAGACCTTGTCCACGCCCTCGATCAGCGAGCGAAAGCGCATCTCGCTTTCCTGCAGCACCGCCTCGGTGATCTTGACCGCGCTGATATCGCGGAAAGCGCCTTCGCTGCCCCTGGGCTGACCCGCGGCGTCCAATAGGGGCGAGACCTGCAGCCGCACCCAACGCTCGGTCGCATCGGCACGGGCCAGGCGCAGCTCCAGCGAATAGGCGCGCGCCTGCGATTCGCACAAGGCCTGGGCCTGCTCGGCCTGGGCGCGATCATCTGCATGCAAAAAGGTCCAGCAGTCCCGCAGGACCTTCAACTCACCGGGTTCGGCGCCCAGGATTTCATGCACTTTGGGGCTGGCATGGAAAAGCCCTGCAGGCCCGCTCTCCTGCAGCCATGCCCCCAATTCGGAAAAACGCGCCGCAATCTGCAGCAAGCGTTGCTCCAATGCAAGGCTCGGTACTGCCTGAGCCCTACTCGCGACACCCATTCAATGTTCTCCTTGGCGCGACCCGAATCGTCACGCGCTTCCATTCATCGACAAGCGTTTCGCCAATGCACCCAAGCATTGATCAAATCATCGACTGAAACAGGGAGGACTTTAATCCCAAGGACTGCTGAGGTTTGGGTTCAAATTCAAGCCGAATCGCAGTGGCGCGAGGCCAACAGACTTTTTTCACGGCGCTGCGATTCGGTTCGATGTTCGCAAACCCTGCTCAGCAGAATAGCTCACTAACGCCAAAATTACCGGGCTGCCAAGGCTTGGGAATGATTACATCAAATTCGCACGCACTCCGGCCTGCAGAGACGGGGTCAGGTCTTGCGCGGAGCGGTTCAACCACGGCGGGGCTGGGCCTTGGCGATCAGCACCGTCTGAGCCTGCGGCAAGGCGGCCTGCTCGGGCGCGGGGGCCGCCGTCGAACGGCCGCTCACCACCACCCGAGGCAAATGCTGCACCGGACTGGCAGGCTGCGACTTGGCCGTCACCACCACGCGGGGCAGAACATGCACCGTGGTCTCGCTGGCGGCTTGGGCTTGCGGCGCGGCGCCTGCCCAGGCGGTGGCCAGGCTCAGAGCCAGGGCAAGACTGGAACGCAAGGCGCTTTGGCGGAAAGAAGGCGTGCTCATGATGATCTCCTGGTGGGCTTGCCGAGGCAGAAAATCCTGCTTCGATGAACTCAGTTTCGAGAAAACATGCGGCGGTGGCCCGCCTCCTGCGACGAACAGCGGGCTTGCACGTTTGAACTGCTCTGCGGCGCGACAAAGGGTTTACCCCAGATCCGAAACCGACCCGATTGCAGGGCTTGGGGTTGGGAGCCAGGCCCGATCAGCCAGTCGGCCTATGATGGCCGGTTGTTTTTCCACTTCTGCCCTTGTTGCCGCAGTCTCACCCCGCCATGTCCGACATCGATTCCCGCCCTGCCTCATCTCCTGCGGATATGCCGATGATCCGCGTGCGCGGCGCACGCACCCACAATCTGAAGAACATCGACGTCGATCTGCCGCGCAACCAATTGGTGGTGATCACCGGCCTGAGCGGCTCGGGCAAGTCCAGCCTGGCTTTCGACACCCTGTATGCCGAAGGCCAGCGCCGTTATGTGGAGAGCTTGTCGGCCTATGCCCGGCAGTTCCTGCAGCTGATGGACAAGCCGGATGTGGATGTGATCGAGGGCCTGTCGCCCGCCATCTCCATCGAGCAAAAGGCCACCAGCCACAACCCGCGCTCCACCGTGGGCACGGTGACCGAGATCCACGACTATCTGCGCCTGCTCTACGCCCGCGCCGGCACACCCTTCTGCCCCGACCACCAACTGCCGCTAGAGGCGCAGAGCATAGGCCAGATGGTGGACGCCGTGCTGGCCATGCCCGAGGACAGCAAACTGATGCTACTGGCCCCGGTGGTGCGCGACCGCAAGGGCGAGTTCCTGGAGCTGTTCGAGCAGATGCAGGCGCAGGGCTATATCCGCTTCCGTGTCGATGGCCAGACGGTGGACGCGCCGGACTTCCCGGCGCTGAAGAAAACCGAGAAGCACGATATCGACGTGGTCGTCGACCGCATCAAGCTCAAGGCCGATAGCGCCGAGAGCCTGCGCCAGCGCCTGGCCGAGAGCTTCGAGGCCGCCCTGCGCCTGGCCGAGGGCCGCGCCCTGGTGCTGAATATGGACAGCGGCGCGGAGCAGATCTTCTCCAGCAAGTTTGCCTGCCCCATCTGCAGTTACTCGCTGCCGGAACTGGAGCCGCGTCTGTTCTCCTTCAACTCGCCGGTGGGCGCCTGCCCGTCCTGCGAAGGCCTTGGGCAGATGACGGTGTTCGACCCCGAGCGCGTCGTCGCCTTCCCCTCGCTGAGCCTGGGCAGCGGCGCGGTCAAGGGCTGGGATCGCCGCAATGCCTACACCTTCTCCATGCTGGAGGCGGTGGCCGCGCATTACCAGTTCGATATCGAACTGCCCTTCGAACAATTGCCCGAGAACGCGCGCCAGGCGCTGTTGTACGGCTCCGGCGAGGAAGAGATTCAATTCGTCTACCAGGCGGAGAGTGGCCAAGGAACGGGATCGGGCCGCAAGCGCTCGGTCAAGCGCAGCCATCCTTTTGAAGGCATCCTGCCCACGCTGCAGCGCCGCTTCAAGGAGACCGACTCCACCGCCGTGCGCGAGGATCTGGCGCGTTATATGGCGCCCAAGCCCTGCCCGCATTGCGAGGGCTCGCGCCTGCGCCGCGAGGCCCGCCATGTGCTGCTGCAGCCGGCCGAAGCCGGCGCCAAGGGCCGGCCCATCTACGAGGTCGAACACTCGACCCTGCGCGACTGCCTGCATTATTTTGAAAACCTCAAACTCAAGGGCGCCAAGGCCGAGATCGGCGACAAGGTGGTGCGTGAGATCAGCTCGCGCCTGCGCTTCCTCAACGATGTGGGCCTGAACTATCTGAGCCTGGACCGCAGCGCCGACACGCTGTCGGGCGGCGAGGCCCAGCGCATCCGCCTGGCCTCGCAGATAGGCTCGGGCCTGACCGGCGTGATGTATGTGTTGGACGAGCCCAGCATCGGCCTGCACCAGCGCGACAACGACCGCCTGATCGCCACCCTGCGCCGCCTGCGCGACCTGGGCAATACGGTGATCGTGGTCGAGCATGATGAAGACGCCATCCGCGCCGCCGACTATGTGCTGGACCTCGGCCCCGGCGCCGGCGTGCACGGCGGCCACATCATCGCCCAGGGCCGGCCCGAGCAGGTGGCCAGCAACCCGGCCTCGCTGACCGGCCGCTATCTCTCGGGCACGGCCAGGATCGAAGTGCCCAAGCAGCGCCACCGCGTCAGCCCGCAGGCCGAACACCCCTCACTCAAGATCGTCAATGCCCGCGGCAACAATCTGAGGGGCGTGACGGTGGAAATCCCGGTCGGCCTGCTGACCTGCGTGACCGGCGTGTCCGGCTCGGGCAAAAGCACCCTGGTCAACGACACGCTGTACACGGCCGTGGCCAAGAAGCTCTACCAAAGCCATGCCGACCCGGCGCCGCATGACGAGATCGAGGGCCTGGAGGCCTTCGACAAGGTCATCAATGTGGATCAGTCGCCCATTGGCCGCACGCCGCGCTCCAACCCCGCCACCTACACCGGCCTGTTCACACCCATACGCGAGCTGTTCGCCGAGATGAATACCGCGCGCGAGAGGGCTTATGGCCCCGGCCGCTTCAGCTTCAATGTGGCCGGCGGCCGCTGCGAGGCCTGCCAGGGCGATGGTGTGCTGAAGGTGGAGATGCACTTCCTGCCCGATGTTTACGTGCCCTGCGATACCTGCCACGGCGCGCGCTACAACCGCGAGACCCTGGAGGTGCTCTACAAGGGCAAGAACATCACCCAGGTGCTGGACATGACCATCGAGGATGCCCACCCCTTCTTCAGCGCCGTGCCCACCCTGGCGCGCAAGCTGCAGACCCTGCTGGACGTGGGCCTGGGCTATGTCAAGCTGGGCCAGAGCGCCACCACGCTGTCGGGCGGCGAGGCGCAGCGGGTCAAGCTGGCGCTGGAGCTGAGCAAGCGCGACACCGGCCGCACCCTCTACATCCTGGACGAGCCCACCACCGGCCTGCACTTTGCCGACATCGCGCTCCTGCTCAAGGTGCTGCACCAGCTGCGCGACGCGGGCAATACCATCGTCGTGATCGAGCACAACCTCGACGTCATCAAGACGGCCGATTGGCTGATCGATATGGGCCCCGAGGGCGGCTCGGGCGGCGGCCAGCTGCTACTGGCCGGCACGCCCGAACAGCTGGCCGCGCATGCCGGCAGCCATACCGGCCGCTACCTGAAGCCCCTGCTGAAATGACAAACGGTGCGCCTTGGCGCACCGTTTGTTAGGAAATCAGGGGAAAGGCTTGCTCAAGCCGACTTGCGGCGGCGGGCCATCATGCCCACGGCCAGCAAGCCCCCCAGCATCAGGGCCCAGGTCTCGGGCTCGGGGATGCCGGGCACCACCGGAGGAACGACGGGCGGAGTCACCGTACCGGGCGGCAAGCTTGGCGTCACGATGGGGCCGACGCCGGGGCCAGTGCCGGGACCGACGCCACCGGGGATGAAGCTGCCACCGCCAGGCGTGGCACCGGGCAGGCCGTCCAGGCCGGAACCACCGCCAGCCACCTGGGCAAAGCTGCCGGGCGCGTTGGGCGTGGACAGCGGACCGGCGCCGGTAGGCTCCATATCCAGCGGTGCCTGGGGTTCGACCATGTCCTGGGCCGAGGAGGCCACGTTCTGCGCACCACCTGGCGCCGCGGCACGGGCCGGCACGCGGTTGATACGGCTCACATTACGGCAAACGGTGGGCACCAGAATGCACTGGTTCTCTTCGCAATAGACCAGGCCGCGCTCTTCCGCTTTTTGCGTCCACTTGGCACGGCTGACGGTCTTGCAAACATTGTTGGCGCCGAAATGCATATCGCGGATGTCGGCACCGTACTGGGCCTTGCCCTTGATGCCATCGCGCTGGATGCTGACCAGCTCGTCGTAGTCGCGCTTCTTCATGCGCTCTTTCAAGCGCTCCCGAGTCGCGACGGGGATGTCGGTGTAGCGATCCACGGCCGCCACGACATCGCCCATGAAAGGATTCACGCCCGGCTTGTCCCATGAGCAATGCGGCAGGACGGCGCCGGAGGCCGCTCCTGATGCCGCGAGTGCGAGTGTTGCAAGCAAAGACATAAAAGATCCTGATTGGTTTAATTTGATAATATTCACCAAAATGATTCAGTAAATTTATCGATGCGAGAGCTTCAGTACTCGGAGAAACCCTCTTTTTCTGAGACTCGCTCTATGCATAGTGTAATGAGGAGCCCAAGAGCAATAGCGCATCCGCGCAACAGTCGGGCAGGGCCGGTGAGGAAAATCACGAATTTACCGATTTCTCCCCCCCTGCTCCCGGGGTGTCCCAAAGCTTGGCCCGGCTGCTCGTCGCGCATTCGGCACCCGATGCCTTGAATCTGAGTCGAGTTTCCTGTGAGGCCATAAGCAGGCCTTGCCTAGCCTGCTACCCTCCTGCCGCCTTCTCTTTCTCTATTCACAACGCGTCCCATGCAGCTCGATCCGGCACCGCAGGTGCTCTATGTTGAAGACGACAGGATCAATATCGTCCTGATGGAAGAAGTCTTCCGGCGCCTGACCGGCTGGCAACTGGTCTGCGTGGAGTCCGGCGCCGAGGCCATGGAGCTGCTCGCGAGCCAGCCCTTGCCCAGCCTGCTGCTGATCGATATGAATCTGCCCGATACCAACGGCCTGGCGCTGTTCCAGCAAGTGCGTGCCCTGCCCCGTTGCGCGGCCCTGCGTTGCGTCGCACTCTCGGCCGACGATCAGGTCGAGCAGGTGCAGGCGGCCTTGCAGGCAGGCTTCGGCGACTACTGGGCCAAACCCATCGATGTGACGCGCTTCGTCGGCCTCTTGCGCAAGGCCTTGCCGCTCAAATAATCGGGTAGCAAATTCGGCCAAAAAAAGGCCCGGAGATTCCGGGCCCGCAGACTTGAGCGCCACCGCCAAGCACAAGGCCGGCGGGGCCAAGCACCTTACTTCAGATGGCTGTTGATCAGCTTGGTCATCTCGAACATATCGGCCTTGGCCTTGCCGAAGATTTCCTTCAGGGCAGCGTCGGCAACGATGATGCGCTTTTGCACTTCGTCCTGCAGCTTGTGCTTCTTGATGTACTCCCAGACCTTTTTGGTCACATCGGTGCGGGGCAGCGGAGCTGCGCCGACGATGGCGGCCAGGGCAGCACTGGGAGTCAGTGCCTTCATGAAGGCAGCGTTAGGCGTGCGCTTCTTGGCAGGAGCCGCCGCCTTCTTGGCCGCAGGAGCTTTCTTGGCAGCGGGGGCAGCCTTCTTTGCAGGTGCTGCTTTCTTCGCCGGTGCCGCGGCCTTCACGGCCACTTTCTTGGCCGCAGGGGCCTTCGCCGGTGCCGCCTTTTTAGCGGGCGCGGCCTTCTTCGCAGTTGCCATTTCAATTCTCTCCATCAAAGTGTTGTTGATGTGCCGGGTCCGGGTGAAGACCGCATAAGCCTTCAATTCTCTCTAGCACCTAGCGAGGGCAATGGTACTGCGCACCTCCTGCATTGAGAAGGCTTTCCCAGGGGAAGCGGGCGCGATCAAGCCCGGAATTGACCCTTGTTTACCCTGGGTGTCGCGCACCCGCATCACTTGGACACGATGGCTGGCTCAAACATCGCTTGGCCACGGCAATTGCGGGCCCACATCGGCCAAGGCCTGGCGGCCACACAAGGCCGCGGCGATCCCGAATTCATCGCGCAAAAGCCTTGAGCCATGGGCCGCGCCGAACGCGCTCGACGCGTGCGCACGCGATGGACAGAGCGGTTTCGGCCTGGCCGAAGATCAGGGCCGCTCGGGCTCGCTGACGAAGCCCACCTTGCTGAGGCCGGCCTTGCTGGCATCGGCCAGGGTCTCGGCCACCAGGCGATAAGCCACGTCCTGATCGGCGCGCAGATGCACTTCAGGCTGCACGGGCTTGCGGCCCTCGGCGGCGAAGCGGGCCGCAGCTTCGCTGCGGCTGATGGGTGCGCCGTCCCAGTAGCGCTGACCGCTGGCGTCGATGCTGAAAGCGATCTTGTCGGCCTTCAGCACATCGGCGCTGGCGCTGGCGCTGGCCTTGGGCAGGTCCAGCTTGACGGCATGGCTGAGCAGGGGCGCGGTAACGATGAAGATCACCAGCAGCACCAGCATGACGTCGATCAGCGGCACCATATTGATCTCGGCCACCGGACCGGCCGAGCGTTTGCTGTCAAAAGAGGCGAAGGCCATGATGCGTGCTCCGCCCGCTTCAGGCCGTTGCCGGCTTCATGGCCCGCACATTGGGCGAACGGGCCGCACCGTCGGCCTGGGCCACGGCAGCACCCGGAGCTTCGCCCAGGGTCAGGAAGCTGTGCAGCTCGTAGGCAAAGGCATCGAGCCGGCCGCTCAGCACGCGGTTGCTGCGGCTGAAGGCGTTGTAGGCCATGACGGCGGGAATGGCCACGGCCAGGCCCACGCCGGTCATGATCAGCGCCTCGCCCACCGGACCGGCCACCTTGTCCAGGGTACCGGCACCGCTCATGCCGATGGCGATCAGGGCGTGATAAACCCCCCACACGGTGCCGAACAAGCCGACAAAAGGTGCGGTCGCGCCGATGGTGGCGAGGGTGGTCAGGCCGGACTCCAGACGGGTGGTCTCCTCGTCCAGCACCTTCTTGATGGTGCGGGTGATGAAGTCATTGGCCGTGCCGGCCTCGGCCAGCCGCGCCGCGCCGTGGCGGGCATGGTGAGCCTGGGCATGCAGGGCGTGGGCGCTGAGATGCGAGAAGGGATCGCGCGCGCCATGCGTGCTGATCTCGGCCTGCACCGCATCCAGCGAGCGCGCATTCCAGAAAAAGTCCAGGAACTGGGTGCTGCGCTTACCGCGCAGATATTGCGTCAGGCCCTTGGCCGCGATCAGCGCCCAGGAGGCCACCGACATCAGCACCAGCACGGCCAGCAAGAACTTGCCGACAAAGTCGGACTGCGCGATGAAGTGGCCGAAGCCAACGGTGCTTGTGGGTTCCATATTCTCGAATTGTGGTCAGAGTGATTTTTGATGGGCTGGGTCGAGCCGGCGCGAGCCGCTCAACGATCCAGTTCGTAGGACAGCAGGGCCGTGGTTTCCACCGGCACGGGCTGGCCGTTTTCGATATGCGGGGTGAAGCGGGCGCTGCGGATATCGTCCAGGGCCTGCTTGTCCAGGCGCTCGAAGCCTGAGCTCTTCTTCACGCTCGCATCCTGCAAACGGCCCTTGGCATCGACCAGGATGCGCAGATGCACGATGCCGCTCTCGCCCAGGCGGCGCGACAGCAGGGGCACGGTCATGCGGGGTTCGCTCAGATAGCGCAGGGCACTGGGGGCAATCTGCTTGACGGCAGGCGCGGGCGGCGCCGGGGGCGCCACCAGCGCAGGCGCCCTTTCCAGCACCTGGGCAGGGGCGGGGCTGGGTTCATGGCTGGGCTCGGGCCGCATCGCCACAAAGCTATCGGCCGTAGGCGCAGCCTCGGCCACCAGTATGGGCGGGGCCTTGCTAGGGCGCGGCTGGGGCGCAAGCTTCATCGGCTTGGGCGGGGGCGGCGGGGGCTGCTCCTTCTCTTGCGCGGGGGCCACCATGCTGACCATCAAGGGCACGACCGTCATGGCCGGCTTTACCGGCGGCGCAAACTGCAGCAAGGCCCATAACGCCGCGGCATGGGCCAGCAGCATCAGGACAGCGGCGCCCCACTTCAGTTCGCGACTCAGCAAGGGCTGGGCCACCAGGCCTTGCGGCGCCGGCGCGGCCATCGCAGACCGCTGAGATTTGGTGGCAGGCGCTTGCGCGGCCGCCGGGAGGGCGGGCAGAAGATCTGCACGGGTGATGGAAACAGACGAGGAGTTCACAAGCGTTGTGGCGAGCAGCCAGGTCACAATCCAAAGATCATAACACCAATGAGAACGATTCTTATTTAAATGAAACAAAGCGGCAATCAATGCCAGCACTCGGCAATGCGGGCCGCGCCGAGTGCGGCAAGCAAATAAAAAGGCCCAAGCGCGACAGCGCCTGGGCCTTGATAAAACCTGCCGGGGGAGGCCGCGAGGCGCCGACTTTCAGTCGGCCAAACCCGCCTCCGTGGACCCGGCGAAACTGAGCATTACTTCTCTTCGGCGATCTTGGGAGCGGTCTTCAAGCTCCAGATCATGGTGATGGCCAGGATGCCGACCACCACGCCCAGGGACACCATGACCGGGATCTTGTAAACATCGATCAAGATCATCTTGGTGCCGATGAAGGCCAGGATCACCGCCAGACCATAGCTCAGCAGGTGGAACTTGGTGGCCATGGCCGCCAGCAGGAAGTACATGGCGCGCAGACCCAGGATGGCAAAGATATTCGAGGTCAGCACGATGAAGGGATCATTCGTGATGGCAAAGATCGCCGGGATGGAGTCCACCGCGAAGATCACATCCGTCATGCCCACCAGGGCAATCACCAGCAGCAAAGGCGTGGCCAGCTTCTTGCCGTTCTCGATGGTGAAGAACTTCTCACCGTCGAAGTTCTTGCTCACCGGCATGGTCTTGCGCAGCAGCTTCAGCGCCGGATTGGATTCCAGATCGGGCTCCTGGCCAGCGGCCCACCACATCTTGATGCCGGTCAGCAGCAGGAAGGCGCCGAAGATATAGAGCACCCAGTGGAACTCGGCGATCAGCCAGCCACCCACCAGAATCATGCCGGTACGCAGCACGATGGCGCCGATGATGCCGTACATCAGCACCCGCTTCTGGTAGCTTGCCGGCACGGAGAAGTAGGTGAAGATCATCAGGAAGACAAAGATATTGTCCACCGCCAGCGACTTCTCGATCAGATAGCCGGTCAGGAATTCCAGCGCCTTGGTATTGGCAACAGTCACATCGCCCGTCGTGTCTTTGATGGCCCACCAGAACAAGCCGTTAAAGGCCAGGCTCAGCGCCACCCAGACCAGGGACCAGTTGATGGCCTCCTTGACCGAAACCTCGTGTGCGCCCTGCTTGCGCAGGACGACGAAGTCCACGAACAGGGCCACCACAACGGAGCCCGCAAAAAAGAACCATAGCCAAAGAGGCGCAATCGTACTCATCCAGAGTCTCCCGCTTTAAAAAACCATGACGAACCGGACATGACCCAGCTGGCTCCAGCCAGAGTCTGACGGAAACCGGGGCCAAGGCCAAGGCAGAAAGGTCTTGCGGGACAGGATGCGGTGTCTTTTGTCGGACCACCATTCACCAGCTGCAGGGCCCGGGTGTCTTCACAGACGCCGTGTTGACGGACCGTTGCCACGACCGCGGCCTGATTCAGAAGAACCCAGACCTTTAGCCGCGTAGCTACTCCCCTTTCGGAAGCCCGCATTCTAGCAAAGAACAGGCAAGACCTGGCCTTGCCATGGGCTGATCGGCCGTGACGGCCTGCACGGATTGGCCGCCGACCTGGGGCGAGGGCCGCCGGATACAGTACGCTTGAAAGGCCGCGGTCCACGGCGGCGCTGGCTCGCAAACCCCTCCCCGTCAAAAAGAAAACAAGGACCCGCCCGAGATGATGAAAACTTTGCTCCGTTGGCTTTTGCTGGCCGGCGCCCTCTTGCTGGTGGCCCACCTCTACCCCGGCGTGGTGGTCAAGAGCTACACCTCGGCCCTGATCGCGGCAGCCGTGCTGGGTTTGCTCAACACCTTGCTGCGGCCCATCCTGGTGCTGCTGACCCTGCCCGTTACGGTGATCAGCCTGGGGCTATTCCTGTTCGTGATCAATGCGCTGATGTTCTGGTCGGCCGCCTATCTGCTCAGCGGCTTCGGCGTCGAGAGTTTCACCGCCGCCCTGATAGGCTCCCTGATCTACAGCCTGTGCGGCATGTTGATCGACACGGTGATGGAGCGCTTGTTCCCGAACCAGGATTGATCAAGGCAGCTCCGCCCCCGGCGGCACGCCGCGCGGGTACAGCTCGGCCAGCAACTGGCGGCGCTCGTACAGCAGGGCGCGCAGGCGCGAGTCGATGACGGCGGCCTCGATCTGATCCGCCTCGCGGCTGCGCGACTGGCGCAGGCCGGAGCGCAGGCGGTCGATGGCGCCATTCAAATCGCCCATGGCCGCCCTCACCTCGCCGTGAGCGCGCACCGCCCGCAGGGGCTGATCCAGGCGCTCCCAGAGTTGGGCCAGTTGGGCCCAAGCGCCGGCATCCTTGGGGTTGAGGCTGACAAAGGTCTGCAAATCGTCGGCCGCCTGGCGGGCCGTGTCGGCGCCGCGGCTGTCCACCATGGCCAGCTGGGCGCGCTGCATCAGCAAGGCCCGCGAGCGCTCAGCGGCCAGCGGCTTGAGGGCGGCGAATCCGTCCGCCGCCTGGCCCTTGGCCTGGGCCAGCTCGGCACGCAGATAACTGAGCATGCGGGCGGATTGCGGCTCGGAACCGATCAGCTGCAGGGTTAGCTCGGCGCTGCGCAAGGCATTCTCGGCGCGGCCAAAATCGCGCATCTTGATCGAGGCCAGGGCGCCGGCATAGCGCGCGCCGAGCTGCTCGAAACCCCTGCCGGGAGCGGCTGTGCTGGTGTCGCGCACGCCCGCGTCGAGGTTTTGCAGCTGCGCCCAAGTCTCGGCTCTAGGGTCCATCAAGACCTTGGCGCGCGCCGCCATCAAGGCGTGCACGGCCAGGCCCGGCGGCCGCACAAAGGCCTCGGTGCCCATGCGGGTGCGGGCATCGCCGATGCGCTCGCTGGTCAGGGGGTGGGAGCGCAGATAGGGGTAGTTGCCCGAATCCATCAGGTGGTAGGCCTGCTCCATGCGCTCGAACATGCTGAGCATGCCGGCCGGCGCAAAACCGGCCTGATTCATCACATTGAAGCCCACACGGTCTGCCTCGCGCTCCATATCGCGGGAGAAGGCCAGCGACGCGGCCGCCGCCGCCGCCTGGCTGCCCACGATGGCGGCATTGGCGCCATCCACGCTGCCGCTGCGCGCCGCGATGATGAGGCCGGCGATCATGCCGGCCGTGGCCAGCAGGCTGTTGCGCGAGTCGCCGATGATGCGGCGCGCGATATGGCGCTGAGTCACATGCGAGAGCTCATGGCCCAGCACCGAGGCTAGCTCGTCGGCCGACACCGTCATCGCGATCAGGCCCAGATGCACGCCCACAAAGCCGCCCGGCAAGGCAAAGGCATTGACGCTTTTATCGCGCACCAGAAAGGTTTCCCAGGCGAAATGATCCTGGGTCTCGTCACCAATATTGCCCAGGCGGGTGGCCGCCTGCACCAACGGCGACCAGATGCTCTGCACATATTCCAGCAGCAGCGAGTCGTCCAGATAGTCCGGGTCGGGGCGAATCTGGCGCATGATCTGCTCGCCGAAACGCCGCTCCGCGCCCACATCCAGATCGGCCGAGACCGAATCGCCCAGAGTCGGCAGATTGACCTGGGCCCGGCCCACGGTCGGCCCGGTCGCCAGGACCAGGGCCGCCAGCAAGCCCGCCATCAATCTGCTTCGCAGAGGCAGTTGCTCAGGCCGGCGACGCAGGGCGCGGGTCTTTTCCTTGTGCTTCATCAACAAAAAGAATCTCCAAAGGGCGGGGAGGGCGAGAACAGCTTGAGTCTGACATAGATGAAAGCCGCCGACCGTAAGTCACTCACTATGATGAGGCCCCTATCGTTTCGCTATCGTTGCTCAATTGTTATCGCCCGGCCTGCAAGCCCGGGCGCACAAGCCCAGCTTCAACCCAGGCATGACCTCAAACCTCACCCATTTTGATGCCCAGGGCCAGGCCCATATGGTGGACGTGGCCGCCAAGGACGTCACCCACCGCGTGGCCGTGGCCGCCGGCCGCATCCGCATGCAGCCGGCCACCCTGGCCCTGATCAGCAGCGGCAACGCCAAGAAGGGCGATGTCATCGGCATCGCCCGCATCGCCGCCATCCAGGCCGCCAAACGCACCGCCGATCTGATCCCGCTCTGCCACCCCCTGCCCCTGACCCGGGTGACGGTGGACTTCGAACTGGACGAGGTGGCCAGCGCCGTGCAGTGCCGCGCCCAGGTCGAAACCTTGGGCCGCACCGGCGTGGAGATGGAAGCGCTGACCGCCGTGCAGATCGCCCTGCTGACGGTTTATGACATGTGCAAGGCCGTGGACCGCGGCATGGTGATGGAGCAGATCCGCGTGCTGGAGAAGCAGGGCGGCAAGAGTGGCGACTGGACGGCCACTCTCGAGACCTGATCTGATCAGCGCATCTCCCGCCACTCGATCTGCTGCTGCGGCGGCACACATTGATAGGGCTTGAGCGCAGCCAGCTCGGCCTCTTCGAGCGCGGTGCATTCGGCAAAGAAGGGCTCGCTGCTCTTGTTGCGGAATTCGCGCAGACGCTCGGCCACATAACTGGCTTTTTGATCGTCGCCGACCGCATGCAGGGACTTGGCCCAGGCCATCATCAGGCGGGCGTCGATCAGCTGATGCGCGCTGCGCTGGGCCGCGGCCAGAGCTTGCGGGCCATAACCCAGACTGGTGGCTGCGGCATAGTCGGCCTGGGTGGAGAAGAACAGCGACTGCTGACCCGCATGGATGCGTTCCGGCAGCGGCGCGGCGTTCTCGCCGGGCGAATAGATCACCACCACGCGCTGATAGTCCCAGACCGCGAACGCCGTGCCCAGCATCAGAACGGCCCCGGCGACGCTCAGCAAACGCGGCAAGCCCGGCACCTGCACCACCTGGCCACGCTGCACCTGCTCGTCCGGCTGGCCCAGGGCCAGGCCGAAGGCAAAGGCCGTGGGCAGCAGGAAGTAGGCATACCAGAGCGGGTATTCCAACAAGCTGTGCAGGCCAATCATCAAGACCAGCATGAAGGCGCAGCGGCGCATCCAGGCCTGGCCCTCGTCCCGGGCCTGCAAGCTCATGCGTAGGGCGCGCCACAACGACCAGCCCAGCAGACCCAGCACGCTCAGACTCAGCGGCAGGCCCAGCTCCACCGCCAGCTGCATGGGCAGATTGTGGCAATGGTCGAAGAAGGCCACCGGGCGATTCGGGAACTCGCTCAAGGTCCAGGCCAGATTGAACTCACCCCAGCCCACCCCCAGCCAGGGATGCAGCTTGAGCAAGGCCAAGGCATTGCTCAGGATGGCGATGCGGGACGGTGAACCGGCACCCTCGGCCAGACGCGACTCCACCCCCAGGGCATGGCCGCTGCTGGCCGACCAAGCCGCCACCAGCCACCAGCACAGGGCCAGCATCAGCGGCGTGGCCAGCAGCGAGAAGCGCGGTGCGCGCGGCAGGCGGCGGTCCAGCCCGCCCCAGGCGGCCAGGATCAGCACGCCGATCACGCCGGTGCGCGAGCCGCTCAGCACCACGGCGAAGATCAGGCCAAACAGGATCGCGGGCAGCACCCAGGCGCGGCCAAAGGGCTTGAGCCGGCCCGGCAGGCCCAGATAGACCGCCGCCACGCAGGACCACATCAGCAAGCTGGCCAGATGGTTGGGCTGACGCATATTGCCCACGGCACGGCCGGGCACACCGGAGCGCGCGATCACATTGCCATCGGCCCACTGCGGCGCAAACACCTGCACCAAGCTGACCCCCAGACTCAGCAGACCGGCGATCAGCAAGCCCCAGCAAAACACCTCGAACCAGAGCTGGCGGGCGCGGTCATTCAGGCCCTGGGCGCCAAACAGCAGCAGCATCGCCGCCGCCAGCATGGCGCTGCTGGACAAGGCCAGCGACAGCGGCAGGCCGGTCCACAGATGCGAGGCCAGCGGCGCCAGCATCAGCAACCCCAGTGCCAGCACCGCCGCCTGCCCCGCCCTGCCCAGCACCCTGGGCAACTCACGCGCCAGCAGGCAGAGCACGAGCGCCCAGCCACCCAGGGCGGCCAGCTGATTGAACAGCGTCGCCGACGGGCTGATATTGAAGGCCAGCAGCGGCGGGACCACGCTGGCCAGCAGCAGGGCCAGCAAGGCCGGCGCTTGCAGGATTTGCGGCGCGGGGCCGCGCGGGGCTTGCGCGTCGAGATGCGCTGCGGACGTAGGCGGAGAAGAGATGGCGCTTGACATGGGCCGAATCATCACATGAGTCCCGGCCCTGCACGCGCTGCTTGACCCGCCCAATCCATGTGTACTACAGTACTAGTACACGCAAGGAGTACCGTGAAGCACGAGCAGATCTTCAGCATCAACACCGGCTCCACCGAACCCATCTACCGCCAGCTGATGGAGCAGCTGCGCCGGCGGGTGGCCAGCGGGCAGCTGAGTGCGGGCGAGGAAATCCCCTCGGTGCGCGAGCTGGCGCAAAGCCTGGCCGTCCATCCGATGACCATCTCCAAGGCCTACAGCCTGCTGGAGTCCGAGGGCCTGCTGGAGCGCCGCCGCGGCCTGGCCATGCGCATCGCGCCCCAGCACAAAAAAGCCCAGAGCGCCGCCTCGCGCGTGGCCTTGCTGCGCCCCAGCCTGCTGCAGGCGGCCGAGACCGCACGCCAGCTGGAGCTGAGCCCCGCCCAAGCCCTGCAGCTGTTCGAACAAATCCTCCAAGAACTTCCTGAGCCCCAAGAGGGAGACGCCGCATGAACGCCAGCACCCATCCCAGCAGCACGCTGCGCCCCGCCGACCTCAGCCTGCACAGCCGCGCGGCCCAGCAACCCAGCGCCAGCGCCCAGCTGTCCGCCGTGAATCTGAGTTATGGCAGCCAGGCCGTGCTGCGGGATCTGAGCTGGCAGCTGCTGCCCGGCCAGGTCGTCGGCCTGCTGGGCCGCAACGGCGCGGGCAAGACCACGCTGCTGGAGGCCTTGCTGGGCCTGCGCGAGCCGCAGGCCGGCCGCATCGAATTGTTCGGCCAGGCGGCCGCTCGGATCGACGACGCGGCCCGCGCCCGCATCGGCTATGTGCCGCAGCAAAGCGATTTGTTCGAGGGCTTCACGCCCGCTCAGCTGCTGGCTTACTTCAAGAGCTTTTACCCGCGCTGGAACGAGGCCAAGGTCGAGGGCCTGCTGTCGCGCTGGGAGATCGCCCGCGACAAGCCCATCGCCCGCCTCTCCGGCGGCCAGCAGCAGCGCCTGTCCATCATCCGCGCCCTTGCCCATGAGCCCGATCTGCTGGTGCTGGACGAGCCCGTCGCCAGCCTGGACCCGGCCGGCCGGCGCGACTTTCTGCGTGAGCTGGTGGATCAGGTGCTGGACCGCGGCACGACCGTGGTCTTCTCCACCCACATCCTCTCCGACCTGGAGCGAGTCGCCTTCAATCTGGCCTTTATGAGCGAGGGCCAGATCAGCTGCCAGGCACCGCTGGACGAGCTGATCGAGCAGGTGCGCAGCGTGCAGGGCAGCACGGCCCAGTTGCAAAGCCTGGTCGGCCGCCTGGGCGCCCAGGTGCTGCGCCGTCATGCCCTGGAAGACGGCCAGGCGCGCTGGCTGATCCGCCTGCCCGCCGACCAGCCCATCCCCGCCGTCGAGCTGCAGGCCCTGAACCTGGAAGACCTGTTCATGGAGCTGACCTGACCATGGCCCACGCGCTGACGCCCTACCGCCCCATCCTGCTCTGCGCCTGGCAGCAGCACCGCAATCTGGGTTCGCGCTGGCTGCTGCCCCTGCTGGCCTTGCTGTGCCTGGGCACCTTGCTGACG
The DNA here is from genome assembly GCF_014204525.1 of Roseateles oligotrophus. Taxonomy (GTDB): domain Bacteria; phylum Pseudomonadota; class Gammaproteobacteria; order Burkholderiales; family Burkholderiaceae_C; genus Paucibacter_A; species Paucibacter_A oligotrophus_A. Next base: position 331,250 of record NZ_JACHLP010000002.1, on the reverse strand, counting down.
CTGGGCCTGGCCGTTGATTGGCAGGCCGCGCTGTTCACCGGCCAGGCCCTGGCCCTGCTGCTGCTCCTGCTGTCCTGGCCCTGGCTGTTTGCCAATCTGCGCCGCCAGAACCACCCGGCCAGCGCCCATCTGGTGCCCCAGCATCTGCGGCGCCTGCGCACCGTGGCCGTGGCCGCCCTGCTGGGCTTCAGCGCCCTGGGCGGCCTGCTGCTGAGCCTGTCCACCGGCCATGCGCTGGCCTGGGGCCTGGGCCTGGCCTGTGTGATGCTGGCCATCGCCGCCTGCCTGCGCTGGCCCAGCCTGTGGTTGTGGGGCTGGTTCTTGCCCCTGCCCTACTGGATCTGGCCCAGGTCCCCCGTCTGGCCCGCGCTGAAACAAGCCTTGCAGAACGGCTATACCGAGCAGCCCGCCGCCCTGGCTCTGTTCACCTTGCTGCCGCTGTGCTGGGCGCTCAGCCGCTTGCTGCAGGCCAGCGGCAATACCCATTTCAAGAGCTACCAGGCGCAGGAAGACCTGCGCCTGGCCCTGCAGGAGCAGATGCGCGGCGGCCTGGTGACGCCCAAGACCCTCAGCCCCAGCGGCGCCTGGCTGATACGTTTGTTCAGCTGGCCGCGGCCGCTGTGGATGGCCCATCTGCTCAAGCGGGCCCACGGCGGCCCTGGCAGCGTGATGGCCCGGGTCGATCTGGTCACGCTGGGTACGGCGCACTGGGCCCATGTGCTGGGCGCGATCAGCATCATCCTGAGCCTCACGGCCCTGCTCATCCTGATCACCCAGGCCATTTACGCTTACGACTGGCGCCTGGTCTTCAAGCCCAGCAATATCGGCCTGCAAATCGGCATCATCAGCATGGCCATCAATCCCCTGTTCGCCCTCGCAGGCAGCCTCTACAGCAGCCGCCGCGAGCAGGCCTTGCTGATGCTGCTCCCCACCATGCCGCGGGGCCCGGCCCTCAACGCGGCCCTGGGCCGGCGCCTGCTGCTGCAGTTCGGCCTGCAATGGCTGATCGCCTGGTTGCTGGTGGCCGGGCTGCTGCAATCCGCCACCGCCGAGGCAATGCCGCACTGGCACGGCTTGCACATCCTGCTGGCGGCCCTGCCCCTGAGCAGCCTGCTGCTGCGCGACTGGGCGCGCCAAGCCCGGCCCACCGGCAGCGCGGCCACCCTGATCTTCGTCCTGATCTGTATCTTCAGCGGCCTGATCGCCGCGCTGCAAGCATGCTTGGCCCTGGACTTGTGGCCCTTCGCCCTGGCCTCGGCCCTGCTGACCCTGGGGCTTGTCTACACCCGCTGGCGGCGCTGGGTGCGCGGCGGGCCGCAGGCCATGCCGGTGGGACGGCTGAGTTCGTGATCAAACACAGGTACAAGGAAACGAAATGATCAGACCCAACACTTCGCCCTTGGCATGGCTGCGTACGCATTGGGCCCTGCCCCTCGGGGCCTTGATCGCCGCTGGTGATTTGAGCGCCGCGCGGCTGGGCGACTGGCAGGGATCGCAGCTGCTGGAAACGGCCCTGCTCTTCGATCTGACCCTGCTCCTGCCGGCGCTGTTCTGGTTTTGCTATCGCCATCAAGGCAAGCCTGCCCTTCTCAAGACCCTAGGCCTTGCCTGCCTCGGCATCTGGCTTTGCGGCAAAGCCATACCGCCCGAACAGCAGCAGCTTTTGCCGGCTCTGAGCTGGCTGCGCTATCTGGGTTTGGCGGGCTTGTTTGCCCTGGAGCTGAAACTGCTGGTCGCCCTGTACAAGGCCGTGGTTCTCAAAGGTCAATCGCGTCACGAGGCCGAGACTCAGCTGCAGCGCGAAGGCATGCCACCCTGGGTGGCGCGCCTGATGGCTTTTGAAGCATCGTTGTGGAGCAAGGCTTGGCAAGCGCTGCGTCGCTTGTCGGCCAAGAATCGCAAGTAGACCGATCGGCGTCGGTCTCTCAATACGACATCCTGATGCTTTCCTGATGCCGCATCTGCTAACTTGCTCACCATGAGCATGAGTTCCTCACCGCCAAGGGCCGCGAGCAGGCAAGACCTGACCCTGGCCGCCCTCACCTGGGTCGCGGCTTTTGGGCTGATGCTGCGCCTGGACGGCGTGGTGGAGCTGGCCAATCTGGCCTTGCTGCTGGTGCTGGCCGCGGCGGTGGCGGGCTGGTGGCTGAGCGTCTGGGCCTCCTTGCTGAGCAGCGCCCTGGCCGTGCTGGCCTTTGCCTGGTTGTTTGTGCCGCCGCGCCTGAGCTTTGCGGTGGAGCATCACCCCCATGCCCTGCTGCTGTTCTCTATGCTGAGCCTGTGCAGCATCAGCGCCTTGCTGATGGGGCGCTCGCGGCGCCAGACGGCGCAGGCCCGGCTGATGGGCGCGCGCGCCGAGCAGCTGCGCGCCTTCAGCGACAGCTTGCGCGATGTGCACGCGCCGCAATCCCTGGCCCCCTTGCTGCATCAGGCCCTGGATGCCTTGCGGCCCGAGCCGGTGCAGCTGCTGGTGCTCAAGAACCGCCTGCCACCCCGCAACGACCCTGAGGCCGGCCTGTGGCTGGGGCCCGCGGCCGACGCCGATCAGGCCACCGGCCTGTGGCTATGCCTGCGCGAGGGCCGCGCCTTCGGCCCCGGCACCGGCCGGCATCAGGATTTGAAGGCCTGGTATCTGCCCTTGCGCGGCCGCCATGCCAGCCATGGCGCGGCCTTGCTGCACCTGCCCGCCGGCGGGCAGGAGAAGGAGGCCGAGCAAGGCCTGCGCGCCCATGCCCAGTCGCTGTGCGATCAGATGGGCCTGGCCCTGGAACGCCAGGCCACCGAGCAGACGGCGCAAAAAGCCCGCGATGAGGCCAGCGGCCAGGCCACCCGCAATGCCTTGCTGGCCGCCATCTCGCACGACTACCGCACGCCCCTGGCCTGCATCATGGGTGCGGCCTCCTCCCTGCTGGAACAAGACGCCCGTTTGGACGCGCGCCAGCGCCAGCGCCTGGCCGCCACCATCCTGGAGGAGACCGAAGCCCTGCGCCGCATGACGGACAACAGCCTGCAACTGGCCCGTCTGGACGCGCCGGGCGTGAGCCTCAAGCTGGACTGGGAGTCGGCCGAAGAGCTCGTCGGCACGGTCTTGCGCCGCAGCCGCCAACGCCGCGCCGCGCTGAGCGAGGCCGAGCCCGCCGCAGCGCGTCTGCGCGCCCGGGTGGAGCCCGACTTGCCCCTGCTGCGCTGTGATGCCGTCTTGCTGAGCCAGCTCTTGGACAACTTGGTCGACAACGCGCTGAAGTACGGCGCAGGCAGCAATATCGAAATCCTGGCGCGCCGCCTGCCCTGGCCCGAACCCGGCCCGCAACAGGGCCAGCCCCGCATCGTGCTGTCGGTGCGCGACCGCGGCCCCGGCGTGGCACGCGCCTGGCAGGAGCGCATCTTCGATGCCTTCCAGCGCGGCGCCGAGGCGCAGTCCGGCCGGCCCGATGGCTCGGAGCGGCGCGGCGCCGGCGTCGGCCTGGCGGCCTGCCGCGCCATTGCCCAAGCCCATGGCGGCGAGATGCGCTACCGCGCCCGCGCCCACGGTGGCGCCAGTTTTGAATGCTGGCTGCCCCTGCAAGCCAGCCCCCCTCAAGCCCAGGAGGCTGTGTCGCCATGAGTTTGCAAGTGCTGTTGATCGAGGACGACCGGGAGCTGCGCGCCACCCTGTGCCAGGCCCTGCGGATCGAGGGTTATGCAGTGCAGACGGCCGCCAGCCTGGCCGAGGCCCAGGCCTTGCTCAAACATGGCGGCGGGTTCGATCTGCTGCTGCTGGACCTGGGCCTGCCCGATGGCGAGGGCAGCGAGCTGCTGCGCGAGCTGCGACGCGAGCAAAACACACCGGTGCTGGTGATCTCGGCCCGCGAGCAGGACGGCCAGAAGATCAGCCTGCTGGACGACGGCGCCGACGACTACCTCGTCAAGCCCTTCAGCGTGCGCGAGCTCTTGGCCCGCATGCGGGTGGCCTTGCGCCATCGCGGCGTACACACCCGCCCGGCCCTGACCCGCTACGAGCAGCAAGGCCTGGTGGTGGATCTGGAGGCCCACCAGGTCAGCCTGAATGGCCAGCCAGCTCATCTGACCCCCACCGAGTTCAAGCTGCTGGCCCGCCTGGTGCGCAGCGCCGGCAAGGTGGTGACCCACCGCACGCTGCTCAGCGACGTCTGGGGGCCGGAGTACACCGAGCACACCCACTATCTGCGCCTGTACATGGGCCAGCTGCGCGCCAAGCTGGAGCAAGATCCGGCCGACCCGCAGCGCCTGCTGACCGAGCCCGGCGTGGGCTACCGGCTGGATGGGGCGTAATTAGGATCCCAGGAGAGAAAGAAAAAGATGCGAACAAAGACCCCCAGCAACTTCTGCCTGAGCAGCCGCCTGCGCCTGCTCAGCCTGGCCGCCGGCCTGCTTGCGCTGCACAGTGGCACTGGCGCGGCCGAAGCCAATCGCGTGCAGGCCGTACTGCAGCAAGCCTTGGAGGGCGACCGCAGCGGCGCCTGCGTGCAGGCGGCCGTGATCGAACAGGCCCAGATCTTGCGCGGCAGTTTCTGCGCCAAGCCGCGGCCCCAGGGCGAACCCGACTTCCAGCGCCCCTTCGAAATCGGCTCGGTCAGCAAAACCATGGTGGCCTTCCTGGTGGCCGATCTGATCGCCCGCGGCCAGTGGACGCTGGACGATCCCATTGCCAAGCATCTGCCGCCCGGCACCGAGGTGCCGCGCCAGGGCGAGCGCCAGATCCTGCTGCGCGATCTGCTGACCCACAGCGCCAGCCTGCCAGCCCTGCCGCCGGGCTTCGCGCCCAAATCCGCGGATGACCCCTATGCCGATCTGAGCGAGTCCGACTTGCTGGCCGCACTCGCCAAGACCCGCTTGAGCGCGCCCATTGGCAGCCGCAGCGAGTACTCCAACTTCGGCATGATGATTGTCTCGGCCGCCTTGGCCAGAAGCACCGGCGGCGACCTGGAGGTCACGCTACGCCAGCGCCTGTTCGAACCCCTGCAAATGAACGGCGCCTTCATCAACAAGCCACCGCTGGGCAGCCTGAGGGTGCAAGGCCATCTGCCCGGCGGCAAGACCACCTCGGCCTGGCACGCGCAAACCAATCTGTCCGGTGTCGGCATGGTCAAAGCCAGCCTGAATGACATGCTGCGCTACGCCCAGGCCCAGCTAGGGCAGGCCAGCGCTCTCAAGCCCGGCCTGGATGAGGCGCAAGGCACAGCCCTTCTGGCCGCCATGCAGCTGAGCCAGCAGCCGCTCAAAGCCCCCTTCGGCATGAACTGGATGCGCTACCCGATCAATGGCCAGGAACTTGTCGCCCACGAGGGCGGCACCGGCGGCTTCTCGTCCCTGGTGGCGCTGCAGCCCCAGGCCCAGCGCGCCGTCGTGCTGCTGGCCGACACCAGCTTGGGCAATCTAGGCGGCCTGGGGCCCCTGGGCCACGCCTTGCTGGGCCCGGAGAAGGCGGTGCCCCAGCCGCGACTGGCCAGCCAGGCCCCGGCCGCACTGCTGGAGGCCTTGGTGGGTGACTACAGCTTGGGCGGCCTGGCGACCCGCCTGTGGCTGCAAGACGGCCGCTTGCGAATGCAGGCCCAAGGCCAATCCGCCTTTGAGCTGCACTACGACAGCCGGGGCGACTTCTACCCCCAGGATTTCAATGCCTTGCTGACGCCTGTGCTGCAAGACGGTCGCGTGACCGAGGCCTTGTGGCGCCAAGGTGGCGGGGCCGCTCCCATGCAGCGCAAAACGGCCGAGGGCGCTATGGCCCAGGCCATCAAACCCGCCTGGCGGGACTACCTCGGCAGCTATGTCCTGATGCCTCACTTCAAGCTGCGCGTATTCCAGGACACGGCTGGCCTGCTGAAGGTGCAGGCCACCGGCCAGAACGCCGTCGCGGCCGAACTGACGGGCCCCGACAAGATGGAGATCAAGATCGTTGCTGCCGTGCTGGAGTTCAAGCGCGACGAGGCGGGCCAGGTGCGCAGCCTGGTGCTGGATCAAAACGGGCAGCGCCTGGAAGGGCAGCGCGAACCCTGACCCCGGCTGGGAGAGTACTGCCCTGCCGGCACTTATGCGTTCCTGATGCTCAAGGGCTCAGCATGGAGCTAACGCAACAACAGTGCCACCACCATGTCCTCTCCCACAGAATCCGCCCCGGCAGCACCCGGCGAGGCCGGCCAGGGCCATGAGCTCGGCCGCCAAGGCCTGGGTGCCCTGACGCTGGGCGCCATCGGCGTGGTGTACGGCGATATCGGCACCAGCCCGCTCTACACCGTCAAGGAAGTCTTTCTGCCCGCCACCGGGGTGGCACTGAACAGCGCCAATCTGGTCGGCGCCGTCTCGGTCATCCTGTGGGCGCTGATGCTGGTGGTCACGCTCAAATACGTGATCCTGATCCTGCGCGCCGACAACCGCGGCGAAGGCGGCGGCCTGGCCCTGACGGCCCTGGCCACCCAGGCGGTCAAGCACAAGCCCGCCCTGCGCCGCTGGCTCTTGTTGTTAGGCGTTTTTGGCGCCACCTTGTTCTACGGCGACAGCGTCATCACCCCCGCCGTCTCGGTGATGGGCGCCATCGAGGGCCTGGAGGTTATCAACCCCGCCTTCAAGGCCTATGTGCTGCCCCTGTCCCTGGGCGTGCTGCTGGGCCTGTTCCTGATCCAGCGCTTTGGCACCCATGCGGTGGGCAAGGTCTTCGGCCCGGTGCTGACGCTGTGGTTTGTGGTGCTGGCCGTGATCGGTGTGGTGCACATCCAGCGCCAGCCGCAGATCCTGGCCGCCCTCAACCCGCTGGAGGCCGTCAACTTCCTGCTGGCCCGCGGCTGGCATGTGTTCGCCGCCCTGGGTGCCTTCGTGCTGGCCCTGACCGGTGCCGAGGCCTTGTATGCCGACATGGGCCATTTCGGCGCCAAGCCCATACGCCTGGCCTGGACGAGCCTGGTCTTCCCCTCGCTAATCCTCAATTACATGGGCCAGGGTGCCTTGCTGATGGCCACGCCCGACGCGATCGAGAACCCCTTCTTCCGCCTCTTCCCCGAGCCCCTGCTGGTGCCCATGGTGGTGCTGGCCGCGGCAGCGGCGGTGATCGCCTCGCAGGCCGTCATCTCCGGCGCTTACTCCATGACCAAGCAGGCCATCCAGCTCGGCTTCCTGCCCCGCATGGAGCTGCGCTACACCTCGGCGCGCGAGTTCGGCCAAATCTATATTCCCGCCGTCAACTGGGCCTTGCTGGCCGGTGTGGTGGCGGCCGTGCTGCTGTTCGGCAGCTCCTCGGCCCTGGCGGGTGCCTACGGCATCGCCGTCACGCTGACCATGATGATCACCACGGTGCTGAACTATTTCGTCGTGCGTGAGGGCTGGCGCCTGCCCGCCCCCATCGCCATCGCCGCCACCCTGGTCTTTCTGCTGCTGGACGCCCTGCTGGTGGCCGGCTGTGCCCTCAAATTTCTGGACGGCGGCTGGTTCCCCCTCGCCATGGGCCTGGGCCTGTTCGTGCTGATGAGCACCTGGGCGCGCGGCCGCCAGCTGCTGATGAACAGCATCCAGCGCGAGGGCCTGGAGCTGACACCCTTTGTCGAGAGCCTGCAGCCGGACGAATGCAATCGCGCCCTGCGCACCGCCGTCTACGCCGTCGCCAACCCCGACACCGTGCCCCAGGCCCTGCTGCACAACCTCAAGCACAACCAGGTGCTGCACGAGTGCAATGTGATCATGACCGTGGTCTTCCACGAAGTGCCCTGGATCAGCGATGCCGAGCGGGTCGAGGTGCAGGCCCTGGCTCCGGGCTTCTGGCGCGTGAGCCTGCACTTCGGCTTCATGGACCAGCCCGATGTGCCGCGCGCCCTGGCCTTGTGCGAGCCCAAGGGCTTGCGCATCCCCGTGTTTGAAACCAGTTACTTCCTCAGCCGCGAGACCGTCGTGCCCACAGCCGGCTCGGGCATGGCCGGCTGGCGCGAGAACCTGTTTGCCACCCTGAGCCGCAACGCCGGCAGCGTGGCCGAGTTCTTCTGCCTGCCCGACAACGCCGTGGTCGAGCTGGGCACGCGGGTACAGATCTGAGGCCATGCCGGGGCGCGGCTTGCAGCCCAAAAAAAGACTTCTCAGGCCCCGCTGCGCAGCAGTTGCAAGGCCTGCTGAACCACGGGCAGCAGACCCTCGCCCCCGGTCTGGTCCAGATGGGCCAGCAATTGCTGGCGCATGGCGGGGTCCCAGAAGCGGCGCAGATGCTGGCTGATCTCCAGGCGGGCTTCGTCGGCATCGGGCAGGCTCTGGAGGTTTTCGCCGATGGCATTGGCCATGTCGAGCAGGTAATGGATTTTCATAGCAGGCGTTCCGCAAAGGTATAGGCCACCAGGCGCTCGCCGCGCACAAAGCCGGCCAGCAGCAGGCCACAGGCCTGGGCGCAGCGCAGGGCCAGGGCGGTGGGTGCCGAGGCGGCGGCCAGGACGCCGACGCCGGCCATGGCGGCTTTCTGCACCATTTCGTAGCTGGCGCGGCTGGTGATGGCGACAAAGCCTTGCCGCCGGTCGTGGCCAGCCTTGAGCAGGGCGCCAATCAGCTTGTCCAACGCGTTATGGCGGCCAACATCTTCGCGCAGCAGCAAGACCTCGCCCTGCGGGCTGCACCAGGCGGCGGCATGGGTGGCACCGGTGAGCTGCTGCAAGGCCTGGCCGGCCAGCAGGGCTTGCTGGGCACGGCCGAGGGCCGCAGCCGGCAAGTGCAGGAGCGGCGTCAGCAGGGGCGGCGCGGCCAGCTCGCGCTGCAGCTGGGCCAGGCTCTCGATGCCGCACAGGCCGCAGCCGCTGCGGCCGGCCAGGCTACGGCGGCGCTGGCGCAAGCGCCACTCGCAGGCGGCGGCCACCTGCAGGCGCAGCTCCAGGCCCTGGGCCTGCTCGACCCGCTCGACCCCGTACAGCTCCGCCGGGCTGGCCAGCCAGCCCTCGGTGAGCGCAAAGCCCAGGGCGAAGTCCTCCAGGTCGGTCGGGCTGGCCAGCATCACGGCTTGCGAGATGCCGTTGCAGACCAGGGCCACGGGCACTTCTTCGGCCAGCCAGTCGGGCCGCGCCTCGACGTGGCCGCCCTGCCAGGCGCTGACCTCGGCCGCATGCACGCCGGGCGGCAAGAGGCGATCCTCGGCGTCCAAGGCGCTCATTGCGCCTGCTCCAGCAGGCGCAGCTGCTGCGCGTGAAACTCGGCGAACTTCTGCTGCCAGCTGGAGCTGCTCTGCTCCACCCGCACAACTTCCACCGCCGTGAGCTTGTACTCGGGGCAGTTGGTGGCCCAGTCGGAGTTGTCGGTGGTGATCACATTGGCGCCGGACTCGGGGAAGTGAAAGGTGGTGTAGACCACGCCGGGCTGCATGCGCTCGCTCAGCTCGGCGCGCAGCACAGTTTGGCCGGCGCGGCTGCTGATGCCCACCCAGTCGTCCTGGCGGATGCCGCGGTCCTGGGCGTCGTGGGGGTGGATCTCCAATCTGTCCTCGGCATGCCACTGGTTGTTGGCGGTGCGGCGGGTCTGGGCGCCGACGTTGTACTGCGAGAGGATGCGGCCGGTGGTCAGCAGCAGGGGGTAGCGGCGCGTGACCTTCTCCTTCGACGGCAAATACTGGGTGATGAAGAAACGGCCCTTGCCGCGCACAAAGCGCTCGCGGTGCATGGTGGTGGTGCCGGCCTCCTCGGTGCCGTCGTTGCAAGGCCATTGCACGCTGCCCAGGCGCTCGATCTTGGCGTAGCTGACACCGGCGAAGCTGGGCGTCAGCCGCGCCACCTCGTCCATGATCTGCTCGGGGTGCTCGTAGTGCATGGGGCAGCCCAGGGCATTGGCCAGCTTCTGCGTGACTTGCCAATCGGCCAGGCCGGCCAGCGGCGGCATCACCTGGCGCACCCGCGAGATGCGCCGCTCGGCATTGGTGAAAGTGCCGTCTTTTTCGAGGAAGGAGCTGCCGGGCAAGAGCACATGGGCGTATTTGGCGGTCTCGTTGAGGAAGATGTCCTGCACCACCACGCATTCCATGGCGGCCAGGGCGGCGGCCACATGCTGGGTGTTGGGGTCGGACTGCACGATGTCCTCGCCATGGCAGTACAGGCCCTTGAAACTGCCGGCCAGGGCTGCCTCGAACATATTCGGGATGCGCAGGCCGGGTTCGGGGTTGAGCTGCACGCCCCAGTCGGCCTCGAAGTCGCCGCGCACCGTGCTGTCCGAGATGTGGCGGTAGCCCGGCAATTCATGCGGGAAGCTGCCCATATCGCAGCTGCCCTGCACATTGTTCTGGCCGCGCAGCGGGTTCACGCCCACGCCCTCGCGGCCCACCATGCCGCAGGCCATGGCCAGGTTGGCAATGCCCATCACCATGGTGGAGCCCTGGGCATGCTCGGTCACGCCCAGACCGTAGTAGATGGCCGAGTTGGGCCCGGCGGCGAACAATCGCGCCGCCGCCCGCACCTGGGCTGCCGGCACGCCGCTGACGGCCTCCAGCGCCTCGGGCGAGTTCTCGGCCCGCGCCACAAAGGCCCGCCAGTCGGCGAAGCTCTTGGCCTCGCAGCGCTCCTTGATGAAGGCTTCGGCCAGCAGGCCTTCGCTCACCACCACATGGGCCATGGCCGTGATCACCGCCACGTTGGTGCCGGGCAGCAGGGCCAGGTGCTGTTCGGCGCGCACATGGGGGGCGTCCACCAATTCGATGCGGCGCGGGTCCAGCACCAGCAGGCGGGCGCCCTGGCGCAAGCGGCGCTTCAGGCGCGAGGCGAACACCGGGTGGGCGTCCGTGGGGTTGGCGCCTATCAGCAGAATCACATCGGCCTGCTCCACCGACTTGAAGGTCTGGGTGCCGGCCGAGGTGCCGAAGGTCTGGCTCAGCCCAAAGCCGGTGGGCGAGTGGCAGACGCGTGCGCAGGTGTCGATATTGTTGTTGCCGAAGCCGGCGCGCACCAGTTTTTGCACCAGATAGACCTCCTCGTTGGTGCAGCGCGAGGAGCTGATGCCGCCCACGGCGTCGCGCCCGTAGCCGGCCTGGATGCGCTTGAACTCGGCGGCAGCGTAGGCGATCGCCTCGTCCCAGCCGACCTTGCGCCAGGGCTCGTGGATGCTGCTGCGGATCATGGGCTCGGTGATGCGGTCCTTGTGCGTGGCATAGCCCCAGGCGAAGCGGCCCTTGACGCAGGCATGGCCCTCGTTGGCCTTGCCGTCCTTCCAGGGCGTCATGCGCACGACGGTCGTGCCCTTCATCTCGGCCTTGAAGCCGCAGCCCACGCCGCAGTAGGCACAGGTGGTGATGATGGCGTGCTCGGCCTGGCCCAGCTGGATGACGCTGTTCTCCTGCAAGGTGGCCGTGGGGCAGGCCTGCACGCAGGCGCCGCAGCTGACGCAGTCGCTGCTCATGAAGTCCTGGCCCTGGCCGGCCGCCACCCGGCTGGCGAAGCCGCGGCCCTCTATCGTCAGCGCGAAGGTGCCCTGGGTCTCCTCGCAGGCCCGCACGCAGCGGCTGCAGACGATGCATTTGCTGGGCTCGTAAGTGAAGTAGGGGTTGGACTCGTCCTTGCCCTCGTCCAGATGGTGGGCGCCGGCCGCCGCGCCCACGCCGTAGCGCACATGGCGCAGGCCGCTGGCGCCGGCCATGGTCTGCAATTCGCAGTCGCCATTGGCGCTGCAGGTCAGGCAGTCCAGCGGATGGTCGCTGAGGTAAAGCTCCATCACGCCCTGGCGCAGCTTTTGTAACTTGGACGTCTGGGTGCGCACCACCATGCCGGCTTCCACCGGCGTGGTGCAGGAGGCCGGGTAGCCGCGCCGGCCCTCGATTTCCACCAGGCACAGGCGGCAGGAGCCGAAGGGCTGCAGGCTGTCGGTGGCGCAGAGCTTGGGCAGCTGAATGCCGGCCAGCGCGGCGGCGCGCATCAGCGAGCTGCCCTTGGGCACCTGGACGGCAAAGCCGTCGATGTTGAGGCTGACAACCTCCGCGCTGCTGGAAGCCGGCGTGCCGTGGTCGATCTCGGTCTGGGTTTGCAACATGGGGTCTCCTCAGGCGGCCGGCAGGCCGAAGTCGGCCGGGTAATGGTCGAGTGCCGACAGCACCGGGTAAGGCGTCATGCCGCCCATGGCGCAGAGGCTGCCGTGCAGCAAGGTGTCACACAGATCGCGCAACAACTCCACCTGCTCGCCGCGCTGCTGCGGCGCGGGTGCGAGGCGGATGCGGTCCAGCACCTCGACGCCCCGGGTCGAGCCGATGCGGCAGGGCGTGCATTTGCCGCAGCTCTCCAGCGCGCAGAATTCCATTGCGTAGCGGGCCAGCGCGGCCATATCGGCCGTGTCGTCGTGTACGACGATGCCACCATGGCCCAGGGCCGCGCCCACAGCGGCGTAGGCCTCGTAGTCCAGCGGCAGATCCCATTGCGACTCCGGCACGTAGGCGCCTAAGGGGCCACCCACCTGCACCGCCTTGATGGGCCGGCCGCTGCGGCTGCCGCCGCCGAAGTCGTAGAGCAATTCGCGCAGCGTCAGGCCGAAGGCTTTCTCCACCAGGCCGCCCTGGCGGATATTGCCGGCCAATTGGAAAGGCAGGGTGCCGCGCGAACGGCCCAGGCCGTAATCGCGGTAAAAGGCGGCGCCGCGCGCCAGGATCAGCGGCACGCTGGCCAGGGTGATGACGTTGTTGATCACCGTGGGCCGGCCGAACAGGCCTTGCAGGGCGGGCAGGGGCGGCTTGGCGCGCACCAGGCCGCGCCGGCCCTCGATGCTCTCCAGCATGGCGGTTTCCTCGCCGCAGACATAGGAGCCCGCGCCCTTGCGCAGCTCCAGCTCGAAGGCCCGACCGCTGCCGCAGACATCAGCGCCCAAAAAGCCCGCCGCAGCGGCGCGGCGCACCGCCTCCTGCATGCGGGCGATGGCCAGCGGGTATTCCGAGCGGATGTAGACATAGCCCCGCGTGGCGCCCACGGCCAGGCCGGCAATCAAGAGGCCCTCGATCAGCATGAAGGGGTCGCCCTCCATCACCATGCGGTCGGAAAACGTGCCCGAGTCGCCCTCGTCGGCATTGCAGGCCACATACTTCTGCCCCGCCGGGGCCTCGGCCACCGTGCGCCATTTGATGCCGGCCGGAAAGGCCGCGCCGCCGCGCCCGCGCAGGCCGGCGTCCAGCACCTCCTGCACCACTTCGGCGGGCGGCAGCTGCAACGCACGCCGCAGCCCGGCCCAGCCGCCATGGGTCTCGTAATCGGCCAGCGAGAGCGGATCGGTGACGCCCATGCGGGCAAAGGTCAGGCGCTCCTGCCGGGCCAGAAAAGGGATTCGCTCGGTCGGGCCCAGGCAGAGTTCGCCGCCCAGGCCCTGCAGCAAGCCCTCATCCAGCAAGCGGCCCACGTCCTCGGCCTGCACCGGGCCGAAGGCCACGCGGCCGGCCGCCGTCTGCACCTCGACCAGGGGCTCCAGCCAGAACAGGCCGCGCGAGCTGTTGCGCACCAGGGCCAAGGCCTGGCCGCGCCGCGCGCACTCGGCCTGCAAAGTGGCCGCAACGGCGTCCGCCCCCAGGGCCAGGGCGGCCGAGTCGGCCGGCACAAAAACTTTAATGGGTGCGCTCATGGATTCAGCTCCAGCGCCTCGGCCAGGGTCTGCAGTTTTTGCGGCGTGACCCGGCCATGCAATTGCGCGTCGATCTGCAGGGCCGGGCCGGTGGCGCACAGGCCCAGGCAGTACACGGCCTCCAGCGTCAGCGCGCCGTCACCCCGGGTCTGGCCCAGCGGGCAGGCCAGGGTCTGCTCGGCCTGGCGCAGCAAGGCCTCGCCGCCGCAGGCCTGGCAGGCCTCGGCACGGCAGATCTGCACAAGATGGCGGCCCGGCGGCTCGCTGCGGAAGAAGTGGTAGTAACTCGCGACCCCATGGACCTCGGCGCGCGACAAATTCAGCCCGGCGGCAATCAAAGGCAGGGCCGCCACCGGCACATAAGCCAGCGCCTCCTGCACCGCGTGCAGCAGCGGCAGCAGGGCGCCGGGCCGCTTGCGGTGCTGCTCGATCAGGCGCTGCAGCAGCTCGCGGGTGGACGCATTCAAAGAGTCCTGACCATGATCTTGGCCTGCCAGAATGCTGGACATCGCACTGTCTCCTCTTGTTGGGCCGCCATCCTGGCAGCAGCGCCCCGGCGCCGCAATATGAGCGCGGCAGCGCTTTTCATAGGCGCCTCTGTTCATAAAGGGTTGACCCGGATGAAAAAGATCTCGATCAAACCCAGCTGGACCATCCAGCTGCCCGGCCAGCCCCCACTGCCGCCGCGTCTGCTGGAATTGCTGGCGCAGGTGCGCTTGCATGGCAGCCTGCAGGCGGCGGCTCTGCGCCTGGGCCTGTCCTACCGCCATGCCTGGGATCTGATCCGCCAGGGCGAGGCCCAGTTCAAGGCCGCCCTCTTGCACATGGAGCGGGGCAAGGGCTCGACCCTGACCTTGCTGGGCGAGAAGCTGGTGTGGGCCGACCAACGCATCAGCGCCAGCCTGGGGCCGGTGCTGGACTCGCTGGCCTCCGAGCTGGCGGCCGAGATCCGCCAGGCCATCTCCGGCGAGGCCGTGCTCTTGCGCATTCATGCCAGCCACGGCTATGCGATCGAGTCCCTGGTCGAACAGCTGCAGCACGAGGACTTGCGCATCGAGCACAGATACTGCGACAGCACGGCCGCCGCCGCCGCCCTGCGCGACGGCAGCTGCGACGCCGCCGGCCTGCACATCCCGCTGGGCGATTTGCAGGACGCGGCCTTGCGGCATTACTCGCCCTGGCTGACGGGCGGCGACTTCAGCCTGATCGACATCGCCAGCCGCCGCCAGGGCCTGATGCTGGCACCGGGCAACCCCAAGAAGATTTACGAACTGGCCGATCTGCTGCGGCCCGGCCTGCGCTTCATCAACCGCCAAGTGGGCTCGGGCACGCGGCTGCTGCTGGAGAGCCTGCTGCAACTGCAATCACTGGCGGCCGAGCAGATCGCCGGCTTCGAGCAAGGCGAATTCACCCACGCCGCCGTGGCCGCCTATGTGGCCAGCGGCATGGCCGATGCCGGCTTCGGCCTGGAGCCCGCGGCGCGCCAGTTCCAGCTCGACTTCATCCCCCTGGCCAAGGAGCGCTACTTTTTGCTCTGCCCCACGGCCCTGCTGGAAACGCCCGCCTTGCAGCGCGTACTGGCCGCCCTGCGCGAGCCCGGACTGCGCCAGATCCTCGACCGCCTGCCCGGCTACGACGCCAGCGAGGCGGGGCGGGTGACGCTGTTGCATGAGGCGTATCCGCAGCTGGCGGCCTAAGCGCGCGACTGCAGCGCACCAATGGCCGCGGCCGCCGAGCGGGTTTCCACGCCCAGCTTCTCGAACAGATGCTCCAGATGCTTGTTGACGGTGCGCGGGCTGATCGAGAGGATGTCGGCAATGTCGCGATTGGTCTTGCCCTTGGACAACCAGGACAGCACCTCGGCTTCGCGCGAGGTCAGGGCCGTCTGATGACGCTTGTTTTCAAGGTTAGCCTCAGCACCGCAGGCTTGCAACAGCAGCAAGGTTTCGCCCTGGCCGACCGGACCCAGATTGCGGATCTGCAGGCCTGCGGCGCCCGGGTCGGGCGGCGGAATGCGCAGCAAGGCGCCGGGCTCGGCCCACCAGCCAGGCGGCAGACTGCGGCCATCCGGCGGCAGGCCGTGTTCGCCCAGCCAGTGGCGCGCGGCGGGCGAGCAGCCGACCAGCGCCCGCTGCGCGTCCAGCAGCAGCACACCCAGGCCGGCCGCCTCCAGGGCCTCGCGGCTGAGCTGGGCCAGCTTGGCATTGCGCGCATGGATGTTGAGCCGGGCCAGCACCTCCTCCGAGCACAGCGGCTTGGTGACGTAATCGACGCCGCCGCTGGCAAAGCCTTGCAGCACATGGGCGGAATCGCTCAGGCCGGTCATGAAGATCACCGGGATATGGGCCAGCGCTGCGTCGGCCTTGATGCGCCGGCAGGTCTCGAAGCCCGACAGGCCGGGCATCTTGGCGTCCAGCAGGATGGCGGCTGGCTCCAGCAATTGCAGGCGGCGCAGGGCGGTGGCGCCGTCTTGCGCCACGCGCACGCTGTAGCCGCCCTGCTCCAGGATCTCGCACAGCAGGCCCAGGCTGGCGGGGGCGTCGTCCACCACCAGCACGATGGGGCGGTTGTCCCGCGGCTCAGTGTTCGGCATGGCAGACCTTTCTCAGCCGCGCCTGCAAGGCATCCAGCTCGAAGCGGCTCAGCTGGGCTTGCATCTCCAGGCACAGGGCGCGGGTGGCCGGATACTCCTGGGCCAGGGCCTGCAAGGCCTCGCCCAGGCCACGCACATGGCCACTGTCGAGCAGGCGCAGCAAGGCTTGGCGCAGCTCTTGCGGCACCTGCTCCCAGTCCTCCCCCCAGTCCTGCTCCAGGGCTTGACCATCGTCGGCCGGGACCGCCGGCGCACGCCGGACCCAGCGCAGGCCCAGGGCCGCTTGGATGGCCTGCAAAAGCTCGGGCTCCTGCAGAGGCTTGGCCACCAGGGCCTGGCAGCCACAGGCTTGCAGGCGCTGAGCCATGTCCTCGAAAAGATTGGCCGTGACCATGATGATGGGGCTCTGCCGGCAGGGCCCACCGCGCAGGCGCTCGGCCGTCTGCCAACCGTCCAGCGGCCGCATGCCGATGTCCAGCAGCAGCAGATCGGCGGGGGCCTGGGCCATCAGCTCCAGGCATTGCTCGCCGCTGTCGGCTTCGCTGACTTCAAATCCAAGCGGCTCCAGCAGCTGCCTCAGCAAGGCCCGCTGGTCCGCCTGATCGTCCACGATCAGCAGATGCTGGCGCGGGCCTGCGTAGCCGATGATCTCGCGCCGCGGCTGGCGCCGCCGGGCGGGCGGGGGCCGCGTGGGCAGGGGCAGCTCCACGGCGAAGCAGCTGCCCTCACCCACCCGGCTGTGCAAGCTGATGCGGCCGCCCATCAGGCGCACCAGCTTGTCGGTGATGGTCAGCCCCAGGCCGGCACCGGGCTCGCCGCCGCTGGCGCGCTCATGGCCTTGCTCGAAGGGTTCAAAAATTCGCTGCTGGTCGGCGGCGGCGATGCCGGGGCCGCTGTCCCTCACCTCGAAGCGCAGCAGCTCGCCCTCGGCATCGGGGCGCGTTACGGTCAGGTGTATTGCGCCGCTAACGGTGAAGCGCACCGCATTGCCCAGCAGATTGAGAAGAACTTGGCGCAGGCGCTTGCTGTCCGCCTCTATCCACTGGGGCAGATCACCGGCCTCGCGGTAATGGAAGGCCAGGCCCTTGGCCTCGGCCTGCGGCCTGACCATGCGCAGCACATCCTGCAGAAGCTGGGGCAGGTGCTGGGCCACAGCCTCCAGCTGCAAGCGCTCGGCCTCGATGCGGGCCAGGTCCAGCAACTCATCCACCAATTCACACAGATGCTGGCCGCTGCGCTGGATGGTGCCCAGGCCGTCTCTGGCGCCGGCCGGCAATTGGGGGTTTTTCAGCAGCAGATTGGAGTAGCCGAGGATGCTGTTCAAGGGGGTTCGCAGCTCATGCGAGAGGCCGGCCACATAGCGGGTCTTGGCCTGGTTGGCCGCCTCGGCCACCTCCTTGGCGTGCTGCAGGGCGGCGTCGGTGCGCTGGTGGGCATCGATCTCGGCGCGCAGCAACTCGTTCTGGCGGTTGGAGTCCTCCTGCGCCAATTGCTTGGCCTGGCTGTTCAGCACCACCCACCAGCTCAGCACGGCGATGATGAGCAGCAACATGGCGCCGGCCTTGACGAAGGCCTGGGCCAGCAGGGCGCGGGCCGCGACGTCGGCCTGGGTCGAACCGGCCTGCCAGTAAATGGCCCCGATCACGCTGCCCACCAGGGTGCAGAGGGAGAGAAAGACCAGCAGATAGTGGCTGACGCGGAAGTTGACCCTTCGCGCCAGCACCTGGGGCAGCAGGGCCGAGAGGAAGTGCGAGGCCTGCTCGGCCGCCCGGGCGTGCTGTTTGCAGCGGTCATGGCAGCGCGACTCCAGCGTGCAGCAGAGCGAGCAGATGGGCGTGCCGTAGGCGGGGCAGTACGCCATATCCTCAACCTCGAAACACTGCTCACAGATGCTGCACTCCACGCTGGCGCCGGGCGCGGCCAGCTGCGCCGGGGCGCGGGCGAGATAGTAGCGGCCGCCGCTGGCCCAAGCCAGCAGTGGCGAGAGCACAAACGCCAGGCCCAGGGCGATGAAGGAGGAAAACGCCTCGGCCCCCGGCCCCAGCAGGCCCAGATAGGCCAGGGTGGCGATGGCCGTGGCCAGCAACATGGCGCCCAGGCCCACCGGATTGATGTCGTAGAGATGAGCCCGCTTGAATTCGATGCCAGGCGGGCTCAGGCCCAAGGGCTTGTTGACAACAAGGTCGGCCACCAGGGCGCCCACCCAGGCCACGGCCAGATTGCTGTAAAGGCTGAGCACTTGGTCAAGAATCTGGAACACGCCCAGCGTGATCAGCAGCAGGGCAATCAGCACATTGAAGACCAGCCAGACCACCCGGCCCGGGTGGCTGTGGGTGAGCCGGGCGAAGAAATTGGACCAGGCCAGCGAACCCGCATAGGCATTGGTGACATTAATCTTGACCTGCGAAACCACCACGAACAGCACGGTGGCGGCCAGCACCCAGGCCGGCGAGTCGAACACCTCGGCATAGGCGCTCAGATACATCTGCGTGGGCTGCACGGCCTGCTGCGCGCTATGCCCCTGCTCCAGCATCAGAAAGGCCAGGAAGGCGCCGCCCAGCAATTTGAGCGCGCCGGGCAAGATCCAGCCCGGCCCGGCCACCACCAGGGCCAACCACCAGCGCCAGCGATTGGCGGGGGTCTGCTCCGGCAGAAAGCGCAGATAGTCCACCTGCTCGCCGATCTGCACCACCAGCGAGAAGGCCACCGTGACGGCGGCCCCGAACATCAGCGGATCAAAGCGGCTGGAGCCCGAGTTCAGCCCCGTCATCAGGGCGAAGTCGCGGACCAGTTGCGGCTGCTTCCAGTAGATAACGAGGTAGGGCAGCAGCAGCAGCGCCAGCCACAGCGG
Organism: Roseateles oligotrophus; assembly: GCF_014204525.1. Lineage (GTDB taxonomy): Bacteria > Pseudomonadota > Gammaproteobacteria > Burkholderiales > Burkholderiaceae_C > Paucibacter_A > Paucibacter_A oligotrophus_A. The sequence goes on along the minus strand of NZ_JACHLP010000002.1, from coordinate 312,261 downwards.
CTGGGTCCAGAGCTGCAAACGCGAGAGCAAGGTGATGCCGCGTGCCACCAGGGGCAGGATCAATAGCGAGCACAGCAGGTAGAGCACCATCATGGGCAAGGGGATCAGCAAGTGCAGGGCCGTGGCCAGGATGGCGGTCTCCAGGGCGAAGAAGATGAAGGTAAAGCTGGCGTAGATCAGCGAGGTGATGGTCGAACCCATATAGCCAAAGCCCGCGCCCCGAGTCAGCAAGTCCATGTCCAGGCCATAGCGGGCGGCGTAGTAGCTGATGGGCAGGCCGCTCAGAAAGCAGATCAGGGCGACGCTGGCGATCGCCCACACGGCGTTCGAGAAGCCGTACTTGAGCGCGAGGGTCGCGCCTATGGCCTCCAGCGCCAGGAAGGAGGCGCCGCCATAAGCCGTGTTGCCGACCCGCCAGGTGGACCATTTGCGGAAGCTGCGCGGCGTGTAGCGCAGGGCGAAGTCCTCCATGGACTCGTTGGCCACCCAGCTGTTGTACTCGCGGCGGACCTTGAAGATTTTCTGGCTGTGCATGCCGTTCAACTATTGCCCGCTGCCGAGGCGCTGCAACAGGGGTTTCCACCGAAAAACCTACGTCATATGACGTATTGGGCGGGCCGGCCGGCACGCGCAGCATGCAAGCCTGTTTGCCGTGTTCATCGGCACTTTCGCCCACCCACCCATTCATCCGCAGGAGGTTCACCATGCCCGAAACTCTGATCAAGGTTGATCTTTCCAAGCCAGCCCCCAGCAATGAGATGGTTCACAACCGCTGGCACCCGGACATCCCCATGGCCTGCTGGGTGCAGCCCGGCGACGACTTCGTGCTGGAAACCTATGACTGGACCGGCGGCTACATCAAGAACAACGACAGCGCCGACGATGTGCGCGACATCGACCTGACCACCGTCCACTATCTGTCGGGCCCGGTCGGCGTGCGCGGCGCCATGCCGGGCGACCTGCTGGTGGTGGAACTTCTGGACGTGGGCGCCAAGTCCGACAGCCTGTGGGGCTTCAACGGCTTCTTCAGCAAGAAGAACGGCGGCGGCTTCCTGACCGAGCATTTCCCACAGGCGCAGAAATCGATCTGGGACTTCCACGGCCTGTTCACCAGCTCGCGCCACGTGCCGGGCGTCAACTTCGCCGGTCTGATCCACCCCGGCCTGATCGGCTGCCTGCCCGACCAGAAGATGCTGGATATGTGGAACGCACGCGAGCTTGCCTTCATCGCCACCGACCCCGAGCGCGTGCCACCCCTGGCCGCCCCGCCCTCGGCCGCCACCGCCCATCTGGGCAAGCTCAAAGGTGCGGGCCGTGAGAAGGCCGCAGCCGAGGGCGCACGCACGGTGCCGCCGCGCGAGCATGGCGGCAACTGCGACATCAAGGACTTGTCGCGCGGCTCCAAGATCTTCTTCCCCGTCTACGTGGAAGGCGCCGGCCTCAGTGTGGGTGACCTGCACTTCAGCCAGGGCGACGGCGAGATCACCTTCTGCGGCGCCATCGAGATGGCCGGCTGGGTGCATATGCGGGTCAGCATCCTGAAGGGCGGCATGGCGCTGTACGGGATCAAGAACCCCATCTTCAAGCCCAGCCCCATCACGCCCCAGTACAACGACTACCTGATCTTCGAAGGCATCTCGGTGGACGAACAGGGCAAGCAGCATTACCTGGACGTGCATGTGGCCTATCGCCAGGCCTGCCTGAATGCCATCGAGTACCTGAAGAAGTTCGGTTACTCGGCCGCGCAAGCCCATTCGATCCTGGGCGTGGCGCCGGTGCAGGGCCATATCAGCGGCGTGGTCGATATTCCGAATGCCTGCGCCACGCTGTGGCTGCCGACACAGATCTTCGACTTCGACATCAACCCCTCGGCGGCCGGCCCGGTCAAGCACCTGGATGGCTCGGTGCAGATGCCTTTGTCGCCCGATCTGCGCTGATCATGCCCATCTACGACTACCGCTGCCGGGACTGCGGCCTGTTCGACGCTCTGCGGCCCATGGCCGAGCGCGACCGGCCCGCGCCCTGCCCGGGCTGCGCCGAGCCCAGCGAGCGGGCCTGGGTGGAGGGCTCGCGCCTGCGCGAGATGGCGCCCGCCCGCCTGCTCGCCATGGCCGGCAATGAAAGAGCGGCGCATGAACCGCAGCGCTCGGCCGACTACACCCGCCTGCGCCACCCCGCCGGCTGCGGCTGCTGCCAGCCAGGCCGGCGCGGCAGCACCGTGACAGCGGCGAATGGCGCCAAGGCCTTCCCTTCCAAACGGCCCTGGATGATCAGCCACTGAATCATTCGTCTTTCTCGGGAGACCCCCATGCTTCTCGGACTGTCCTTGCTTTACGTGGGCGCCGTACTCTGCCTCAACGGCTTGTGGTTGCTGGGCCGGGTCGGCGACAAGGAGATTGCCCTCATCAATGTCTTTGTCGGCGGCGTCACCCTGAGCGTGGCGGCCTACTCGGCCTTCGGCCCCGGCGCCGATGCCGCCTCCATCAAAGGGGCGGCGCTGACCCTGCTGTTCACCCTGACCTATCTCTGGGTGGCCTTCAACCGCTACAACGGCGCCGACGGCCGTGGCCTGGGCTGGTTCTGCCTGTTCGTGGGCATGACGGCCGTGCCCGTGGCGCTGGACACCCTGGGCAGCGCCACCTCCGCCCTGAGCGTCTGGCTGGGCTGGTGCTGGGCCGCCTGGGCCCTGCTGTGGCTGATGTTCTTCGTACTGCTGGCGCTGGGCAAACCCATCGCCAAGCTAACCGGCGCCGTCACCCTGGCCCAGGGCGTGCTGACCGGTTGGCTGCCGGGTTATCTGATCCTCAGCGGGATGCTGAAGTAGCCAATTAGAGCGGCTAACAAAACTCAGCACAGCGGTCCTGGCTAGGCGCGCCGTCGAAGACAGTACAGCTGGTACGGCGAGACGGCGTAACGACGCCAGGAGAGTTTTGTGAGCCGCTCTTAGATCGGCAGCTCGGTGTAGTAGCGCCCGCCGTGGTAGATCAGCGGCAGCGCGCCCTCGCGGCGGCTGCAACTCTCCACCTCGCCGACGAAGATGACGTGGTCGCCCTCCTCGTACTGGCTGCGGTTGGCGCATTCGAACACGGCGGCCACGCCGTCCAGCACCGGTGCGCCGCCCGCGCCCTCGCGCCAGGCCACGCCGGCGAAACGGTCGATATCGCGGGTGGCAAAACGCTGGGCCAGCTCTTTTTGCTCGGCCGCCAGGATGTTGATGGCGTAGTGCGAGCCGCGGCTGAACACCGGCATGGAGCCCGCTTTCTGGCCCAGGCTCCACAGCACCAGGCGGGGCGACAACGAGACCGAATTGAAAGAATTGGCGGTCAGGCCGACCAGGCTGCCATCGGGCGCGCGGGCGGTGACGATGGTGACGCCGGTGGCGAACATGCCCAGGGCGGCACGGAACTGCAGCTGGCCTTCGTCCAGGGCGGGTGAGGAATGGGGCGTTCGAGACATGGCCGCATTGTCGGGCCTGGCTGCAGGCAGGGCTTGCGGCTCGTGAAAATGCCCGTAAATGCAATGACGTTAAGCTCACGCCAATGACTGCCTCAAACATCCCCCCCACCGCCTCGTTCGACCCCCATGCCGACCCCGTGCTGCCCAGCGCGCCCCGGCACGGCTTTGGCCTGTGCGCTTGCGCGGGCGGCGCCTGCCAAGCCCGGCAGAGTTCGCGCCGCTTGTTCACCGGCCTGCTGGGGCTCAGCGCCTTGGCACCCGGCGCCTGGGCGCGCGAGGGCGTAGACGTGGGCAAGAGCAGTTCCATGGCCAAGCTGGTGCCGGCCGAACAGGTCGAGGCCGCCGGCGCCCAGCAATACCAGCAGATGATGCGCGAGGCCGCCAACCAGCGCGCTCTGGCGCCTAACAACCATCCTCAGCTGATCCGGCTGCGCGAGATCGCCAAGCGCATCATTCCGCAGTCCGAACCCTGGAACCCGCGCGCCAAGCAGTGGCGCTGGGAGGTCAATCTGATCGCCAGTCCCCAGCTCAACGCCTTTTGCATGCCGGGCGGCAAGATCGCCTTCTACTACGGCATTCTGGACAAACTCAAGCTCAGCGACGACGAGGTTGCCACCATCATGGGCCACGAGGTCGCCCATGCCTTGCGTGAACATGCGCGCGAACGCATGGCCAAGACGCAGGCGACGCGCATCGGCGCCGGCCTGATTTCCAGCCTGCTGGGCCTGGGCGGCGTGGGTGACACCTTGCTGAATATGGGCGGGCAATTGCTGAGCCTGACCTTCAGCCGCGAGGACGAGAGCGAGGCCGATCTGGTCGGCATGGAGCTGGCCGCACGCGCCGGCTACGACCCGGCGGCGGGCATCTCGCTATGGCAAAAAATGGGGGCAGCTTCCAAGGGTGCGCCGCCGCAATGGCTGTCCACCCACCCGGCGGGGCCGACACGGATCAAGGACATCCAGGCCAATCTGCCCAAGGTCGAGGGCCTGTACGCGCGGGCCGACAAGCCCAAGCAGCGTTTTGACGTGGCGCCGGCCTTGCAGAGCCGGGCCGCAGCACAGTGAAGTGGCTTACCAGCGTGCCGGCAAGGCCTTGAGGCGGCGGTAGCGGCCATTGGCCACCCGCATCAGATAGCCGCCCTGTTCCAGGTCCTTGACCAGCTTGGACACCATCTCGCGCGAGCAGCCCAGGCGCTGGGCCATGGCCTGGTGGGTCAGCTGCACCTCGTCGGTGCTGACGGTGGCGGATTCCAGCAAGGCCTTCAAGCGGCCATACACATCGTTGAGCGCCAGTTGTTTGGTCGACAAGGTAGCGGCGCGGGCGCGACGTATCACCTTGGTCAGCAGCTCGAAGGCGAATTCGGGATGCTCGCTGATATGGGCCAGCAGGCTGGCGCGGGTCAGGATCACGCAGCGCGAGGCCTGCTCGGTGATGACGCTGGCCGAGCGCGGGCCGCCGTCCAAACTCATCTCGCCCACATACTCGCCGGGCCCGTAGATGCCGTAAGTCACCTCGCGTCCACGCGCATCGCAGCCGTAGACCCGCAGGCAGCCGGACAAGACCAGGTAGATGGCATCGCCCTGCGAGCCCTCTTCGATCAGCACCGTGCCACGGCGGTAGCTGCGCGCCATGCCGCGCCCGGCCAGCGAGCGCAGAGAGGCAGGCAATTCAGAAAAATCGGCAGTCGTGGTGGCCAGCGAATCAGCAGTTTCCATGGGAGTCGCGCCACAGCAGACGGTTGTGGTCGCGAACGGATGTTACGAGAGCCGTGCCGCTCATTCGTCGCGCTACTGCGACACACCCCCTTGCTAGCCAAGGGCAAGTCTCAATTGACTTCCATGCGAAGCGTAGACATCAGCGGCGGCAGCACGGCCAGCTGGCGCATCAGCTCGCCGATGCTGTCGGCGCCGGACTTGGCGCGTATGCTCTGGATCTGCGTGCGCACGGTGGAGATGGCCACCCCCTGCTGCTCGGCCACGAAGTTAGGGCGTACACCGGCGCTGAGCGCCTTCAGCACCTCGGTCTCGGTCGGGGTGAGGCCGTAGCGCAGGGCGAACCACTGGGCGGCCAGATCGCCGCAGAGCTGGCCGCGCTCCAGCACCAGCAGCACGGCGGCCTGGGACACGTCTTTGTTCAAGGGCACCACCACCACATTGGCGCGGCGTTCGCCGTCGCCCAGGCGCAGCAGGCAGCGGCGGCCTTCGCGCTCGGCCTTTAGCAAGGCATCGGCCAGGGGGGCGGCATCCTTGGCCTCGCGGCTGCGGATCTGGTTGGCGCTGATCTCCAGCGGGTGGTTCTCGTCCAGGCCACGCCGCGCCGCCAGATTGCAATGCAGGACGCGGCCTGCCGCATTGAGCAGGAGCACGCCGTAATCCAGCTCCTCCAGCACCAGGCTCATCCAATGGCTGCTGAGAGAGTCGGCCTGGCGTCGTTCGGGGCGGCTGGCGCGGGGACTGAAACTGCTGAGGGCGGGACTGCTGACCGGGGAGGCGAAAGTACTGCTCATACCGAACTCCTGAAGCATGGGGTCAATCGGTGGCGACACAGGGCAAGGCCAAGCGTAGGTCCATCACCCGGAGGGCCGCCGTAAATCTTCAAAGATTGCTTTGTGATCAATTTACGGCGATTTTCGAGACAAAGCCCATGGCTATTGGCATCTCTCGATTCGGCCCCTCCACACGCACGGACGAAAAAAAGCCGAGTCAGAGGACTCGGCTTCGATGGCAGGCCGGCGGCCGGCTGACTGGGGTCAATGCACGCCGTGCATCTTTTTCGTCATCCAGGGCGTCAGCAGCATCAGCACCACACCCGCGACGGCGGGGATGAAGGTGAAGATCAGGAAGAAGGTGGACATCGAGTAGGTGGTGGAGATGTAGTCGATGTAGGAGCCCGTCTTGCCGCCGATAAAGTTGGCGACGGCCGAGTTGAGGAACCAGACGCCAAACATCAGGCCCAGCAGGCGCGCGGGCGCCAACTTGCTGATGTAGGACAGGCCCACCGGCGAGACACACAGCTCACCCATGGTGTGCAGCAGATAGGCCAGGCAGAGGAAGAGCATGCTGATCTGCGCGGTCTTGGCGCCCGAGGGGATGCCGGCGGCACCATAGGCCAGGGCGGCAAAGCCCAGGCCCAGCAGCACCAGGCCGACGCCGAACTTGACCGGGCCGCTGGGGTTCCAGTGCTTTTCCCACATCTTGGAGAACATGGGCGCCAGGATGACCAGGAAGAAGGAGTTGAGCACGCCGAACCAGGTGGCCGGCACCTCGCTTTGGGCCATGGCGAACTCGCGGCCCAGCATCCAGATCACCAGGCCCCAGATCAGGGCGAAGGCAAGCACCAGCAGGAGGTTGCCCGTGAGCTGGCTGCTGCCGGTGGAGCGGTGCAACTGCCACAGCAGCCAGGTCAGGATGGCGGCGGGAATCACCGTCATCAGCGAGTTGACCACCTTGAAGATCAGGCCGCTGGTGCCGACCAGGGTACGGTCGGTGTAGTCGGCCGCGAAGATGGTCATGGAACCGCCAGCCTGCTCGAAGGCAAACCAGAAGAAGATGGTGAAGAAGGCGAACACGAAGATGGCCTTCAGGCGATCGGCCACCACATGGGCGGGCGTGTCGTCGACCGGTTGGGCGGCCTGCTGCTCCCGCTTTGGGGCGGCGCCGATATCGCCAAAAATACCCTGGCTGAAGAAGAATTGCAGAGCGCCCAGAATCATGAATACGCCGGCCAGGCCAAAGCCCAGATTCCAGGACACCTTCTCGCCGATATAGCCACACAGCGAGATGCCGAAGAAGGCCCCCGCGTTCACGCCCATATAGAACAAGGTGTAGCCGCCGTCGCGGGCGCCCTCGTTGTCCTTGTTGTAGAGCTGGCCGACGATGGCCGAGATATTGGGCTTGAACAAACCCGTGCCCGCGATCACCAGGGCCAGGCCCAGGTAGAAGGAGGGAACGGTCTCAAAGAACAGCGAGACATGGCCCGCCGCGATGATGAAGCCGCCCAGCACCACGGCGCGGCGCGTGCCCAGATAGCGGTCGGCCAGATAGCCGCCCAGGATGGGGGTGAAGTAGACCAGCATGGTGTACAAGCCGTACAGCGAGGTGGCGTCGGCGCGGCTCCAGCCCCAGCCGCCCTTGGCGGTTTCCGAGATCAGGAACAGCACCAGCAGGGCACGCATGCCGTAGTAGGAGAAACGCTCCCACATCTCGGTGAAGAACAGCACGAACAGGCTGTTGGGGTGGCCCAGAATGGTCTTGGGCAGCTGGATCTGATTGTTGTTATTCAAGCGACGCTCCGTTCTGCAAGGTCATGCACAGACCCGCGCCGCTCATGGCGGCGCGGGGAGGCCGCATTGTCACCGCTGCTTTTGGGCGATTGACGGGCACCACACTCGGGTTTTCCCGCGAATGCAGGCCATTTCCAAGCGATTTGAAGCGCCCACCCCCTTGCCCCCTTCCCTTCAAACAACAAGGGCCTCGTCCGGGCTCAGCTGCGGTAGCTGGGGTCCAGGCGTTCCAACTTGCGGATCAGGGCGGGCCAGGCGATGTCGGCCCCCATGCCGGCCGTGGCCGTCTTCATCACCGCCGCCGTCCCTTGCAGGATCTGCGGATGCACCGGCTGCAGCTCGCCACCCGCTTGGGCATCGATCTGGATGCGGCAGACGCTCTCGAAGATATACATGGACAAAAAGGCATCGGCAATGCTGGCGCCCACGGTCAGCAGGCCATGGTTGCGCAGCATCAGGAAGCGCTTGCTGCCCAGGTCGGCCTGCAGGCGCGGCTGCTCGGCCTCACGCAGGGCCACGCCCTCGTAGTCGTGATAGGCCAGCGAGCCCAGCACAAAGGTCGACTGCTGGCTGATGGGCAGCACCCCGCATTTCTGCGCCGCCACCGCCACACCGGCGCGGCTGTGGGTGTGCAGCACGCAGGCCGCGTCCTCGCGCACCTGGTGGATGCAGCTGTGGATGGTGAAGCCGGCCGGGTTGACCGGGAAGGGCGATTCGCTGAGCTTGTTGCAGGCCTGGTCGACCCGGATCAGGCTGGAGGCGGTGATCTCGTCGAACATCAGACCGTAGGGATTGATCAGGAACTGGTGCTCGGGCCCGGGGATGCGGGCGCTGATATGGGTGAAGACCAGATCACTCCAGCCATACAAGGCCACCAGGCGGTAGGCGGCCGCCAGCTCGCAGCGCAACTGCCACTCGGCCGCGCTGACCTGGCCTTGCAGGGAAGGGATGTGCAGGGATTCATTGAACTTGTTCATGCAGAGCGCTCCTGGCAATTGATGGCGTGGCGGCGGGGTGAGCCTGCATTCTGCGAGCCCGGCCCCGCATGGACTTGTCATTTGGCGACAAACAGTTACCATGGCGCGTCACCCCAGGAACACCCTCCCCCCGCCCCGCCATGACCCCTCTGATCCGGGCCGCCGCCCTGTCCGGCTATGAAGCGCAGGCGCACGCCCTGGGTCTGGACGCGCCGGCCCTGCTGCGCCGCTTCGGCCTCAGCCGCCAGGCCCTGGCCGACCCGGATTGCCTGATCCCCTACCGCGCCATGATGGAGCTGCTGGAGCACAGCGCCGCCGTGGCCGGCTGCCCCGATCTGGGCCTGCGCTTGTCGAATGGCCAGGGCCTGGAAAAGCTTGGGCCGGTGGCCGTGGTGATCGAGCATGCCGCCAGCCTGCACGAGGCCATCACCCTGGCGACGCGCTATATCTTTGTGCACAGCTCGGCGGTGCGCATGGCGACGCAGACGGTGCCCGGCCAGGCCGATCAGCTGGACCTCTGCTATCACATCGAGATGCCGGACGCGCCGCCCCATGCCCAGGCCCTGGAGCTGGCCCTGGGCGTGATGCTGCGCTGCCTGCGCCTGCTGGGTCAGGACCGCCTCCCCTTACTGGCCCTGCTGCTGCCCCATACGCGCCAGGCCAGCCTCGCCACCTACCGCCAGGCCCTGGACATCGAGGTCTTGTTCGAGCAGCCCTATGCCGCCGTGCGCCTGATCGCGCGTGATCTGAACCGGCCCCTGCCCAAGAGCAATGCCCTGCTGCGCCAGCTGGCCCAGGCCTATCTGGACCAGCAATTCAGCCAGCCCGAGCTGCTGTTCTCCGACCGGGTGCGCATGCTCTTGCGCCAGCTGCTGGCCACCGGCCAGGCTTCGCACCAGCAGGTGGCCCAGCGCCTGGCCATCCACCCCCGCACCTTGCAGCGCCGGCTGGGCGACGAGGGCAGCAGCTTTGAGCAGCTCAAGGACCTGGAGCGCCGCGCCCTGTTCGAGCAACTGATCCGCAAGCCCGACGGCCCCTCCATCGCCACCCTGGCCGATATGCTGGGCTATGCCGAGCCCTCGGCCCTGAGCCGCAGCGCCAAGCGCTGGTTTGGTCGCACGCCCACGCAGATGCGGGCCAAGGCCTGAAGCTAAGGACTTTCCCAGCCTGTCGCCAAATGATCATTTTTTGTCTCGCAAAGCCAATGCCTGTGCGCAGGAAAAGCCGCATCCTCGACCGGAGCCGGTCGTCGCACGCCGCACGATCTCTCTCGCCCCGCCCCGCCTGAAAGCCCAGCCATGAATATGAGCGCCTCCCTACAAGAACAGCTGCAGAACTGCCTGCTGCTGCAACGCGCCGCCTACCACGCGGACCCGGTCCCCACGCTGGCGCAGCGCCGCCAGGATCTGCTCACCCTGCAGCGCTTCATCCGCGATCACAAGGAGGCCTTGTGCGAGGCCATCAGCGCCGACTACGGCCACCGCTCCCGGCACGAGACCTTGCTGGCCGAGATCTTCCCCGCCATCGACGGCATTGACCAGGTGCTCAAGCACCTCAAGCGCTGGATGCGGCCGCAGCGCCGTGCGGTCGACCTGCGCAACTTCCTCGGTGCCAGCAACCGCGTCATCCCCCAGCCCCTGGGCGTGGTCGGCGTCATCGTGCCCTGGAACTTCCCGGTCAATCTGAGCCTGGTGCCGCTCACCTTCATCTTCGCCGCCGGCAACCGCGCCATGGTCAAGATGAGCGAGAACTCGCGCCATCTGGCCAAGCTGCTGATTGAACGCATGCCGGCCTACTTCCCGCCCGAGAAGCTGCAGTTCTTCGACGAGAGCGGCGGCGTGGGCATCGAATTCTCCAAGCTGCCCTTTGACCACCTGCTGTTCACCGGCTCGGGCCAGACCGGCCGCGCCGTGATGGCGGCCGCCGCGCAAAACCTCTGCCCGGTGACCCTGGAGTTAGGCGGCAAGGCCCCGGCCGTGCTCTGCGCCGACTTCCCGCTGCGCCTGGCGGCCGAACGCATCATGTTTGTGAAGTGCCTGAACGCCGGCCAGATCTGCACCACCGTCGACCATCTGTGGATGCCGGCCGATCGGGTCGAAGCCTTTGTCGGCGCGGCGCGCGAAATCGTCGCGGCCCGTTACCCGGCGCTCAGCTCAGCCGACTACACCGCCATCATCGACGAGCGCAGCTTCGACCGCCTGCTCAATGCCCTGGACGAAGCGCAGGCCGGCGGCGCCCGGCTGATCCCGCTTTTGCCCGGCCCGGCCTTTGAGCGCGCCACGCGCAAGATCAACCCCCACATCGTCTTGAACGCGCCCGCGGGCAGCCAGCTGGCCGAGCGCGAGATCTTCGGGCCCATCCTGCCGATCCGTACCTATGCCAAGTTAGAGGAGGTGGTGACGGCCATCAACGCCGGCCCGCGGCCCCTGGCGCTCTACCCCTTCAGCTACGACAAGCCCACGGTGCAAATGCTGCTGGACCGGGTGATGTCGGGCGGCGTCTCGGTCAACGATGCGCTCTTCCACGTAGGCCAGCACGACCTGCCCTTTGGCGGCGTGGGCGAATCGGGCATGGGCCATTACCACGGCCGCGAGGGCTTTGACACCTTCTCCAAGCTGCGCCCGGTGTTCTACCAAGCACGCTTTTCCAGCCTCAAATTCCTGATGCCGCCCTACGGCAAGTTCGCGGACCGGGTGCTGGCCTTTCTGACCCGCTAGCAGCCTCAGCGCGGCGCCGGCTGCGCCTGCAACCAGGCGCGCGGCGACTGCCCGGTCTTCTGCGCAAACAGGCGTGACAGGGCCGAGGCATTGGCATAGCCCAGCTCGGCGGCAATGGTCTTGACGGGCCGGCCCCGGCTCAGCTGGGCCTGGGCCAGGGCCAGGCGCCAATCGGCCAGATAGTCGGCCGGCGTCAGGCCTAGCTGCGCCTTGAAGCGGACCGCGAAGGCGCTGCGCGACATGCCGGCCAGCTCGGCCATGCGTGCCAGACTCCAGGCCTCGCCGGACCGTTCGTGCAAGGCCGTCAGCGTGCGGGCCAGGCGCTCGTCGGCCAGGCCAAGCAAGAGGCCCGCCGAGGGCGCATCGGCCGCCGGATGATCCAGCAGCCAGCGCAGCAGCTGCAGCAGCACGACCTCGAACAAGCGGTCCGCCAGCAGGCGCTGGCCGCAGCGCAGCTGCTCGGTCTCGGCGAACAAAAGCGCCAGGCTTTGCTCCAGGCCGGCGACCTCACGCAGGGGCAGGCAGATCAGCGGCGGCAGGGCGCGCACCAGCGGGTGGGCGGCACCGCCATGAAAGTCCAGGGTGGCGCAGACGAAATCGGCGCCCTCCACCGGCGCGTTGTGGAAGTCATGCGCCAGCGGACGCGGGTAGAACAGCAGGGTCGGCTCGTTGAAGCGCAAGCGCTGGGGCGCGCCGGCGCGGGCGGCACGGACGGTGGATGGCGCGTGCCGCAGCTCCATCTCGCCGCGCCGCAAAACATGCAGAAAACCCCGGCCCGGCTCGGCCGCGAAATGCGTCAGCCCGCACAGCGGCCCGGCATGGAAGAGATGGGCCCGCACCGGAAAACGCTCGAACAGGGCGGACAGGCGGTCCAGCGCGGGTGCGGCGGGGGAGCTGCTGGCTTGCGAAGTCATTCTGGACGATAAGGTTTGTTTGACGGACGAAACGATACCTATCGTAGCGCCATCCGCCAGACACTGGGATCACGCCGCAGCCAGACAGGCCGGCGATTGTGCAAACCCCCAAGCATCGAAAGTGAGCCCCTCATGAACCGCGTCCCCCTCATCGCCGCCGCCACCAGCAGCAACACCCAAACGCAAGCCTTGTTGACCCAGGTGCAGACCGCGTTTGGCGCGACGCCGAATATGTTCCGCGCCGTCGCCAACTCGCCGGCCGCGCTGCAAGCCATGTGGAGCTTTTTCGGCGCCCTGGGCGGCGGTGTGCTGCCGGCCGCCCTGGGCGAGCAGATCGCCGTGGCCGTGGCCAATCGCAATAGCTGCGACTACTGCCTGGCCGCCCACACGGCCCTGGGCCGCAAGGCCGGCCTAGTCGCCGAGGCCTTGAGCGCGGCCCAGCTCGGCGAGTCCGCCGATCCCAAGACCGCCGCCGCCCTGCGCTTCGCCCTGCGTCTGGTAGAGGCCCGTGGCGGCGTCTCGGCCGAGGAGGTGCAGGCCCTGCGTGCCGCAGGCTTTGATGACGGCGCCCTGGTCGAAATCATTGCCCATGTGGCCCTGAACACCTTCACCAACTACATCAATGTGGCGCTGGACACGCCGGTGGACTTCCCCGCCACGCCGCTGCGCCGCGCGGCCTGAGCAGGCTGATTTGAAATGCAGCGAAGATGCGGCTTTGCCCGCATCTCCTCGCCCCATGAACAAGCCCCGCCTTCTCGGCCATGTGCGCAGCGTGCTGGTCGGCCGCGCCGTCCCTTCTGCTCGCCCCGGCGTGCTCAGCGCCATCGCCAAACAGCCGGTGGCCGGGCGCGTCGCCGTGCACAAGCTGGGCCTGAGCGGCGATGAACAGGGCGATCTGCGCGTACACGGCGGGCCGGACAAGGCCGTGCATTGCTATAGCTGGTCGCATTACGAGGCCTGGCGCAGCGCCTTGCCGGACTGCACCCTGCTGCATGCCCCCGGCGCCTTTGGCGAGAACCTCAGCGTCGAGGGCGTGGACGAAGAAGGCATCTGCCTGGGCGACCAGTTGCGCATAGGCACGGCGCTGTTCAGCCTCAGCCAAGGCCGCCAGCCCTGCTGGAAGCTCAACGAGCGCTTTGCCCAGCAAGACATGGCCAAACAGGTGCAGAACAGCTTGCGCGCGGGCTGGTATCTGCGCGTCGACGGCCCCGGCGAAGTGGGCGCGGGCGATGCCATCGAGCTGCTGGCCCGGCCCTGCCCGCAGGCCAGCGTGGCCCGCCTGCTGCGCGCCATCCGTGACCGTGAGCAAGACCCGACCCAGCTGCGCGAGTTGCTGGCGCTGCCGCTGACCGAGTCCTGGCGCCGCCTGTTTGCCGGCCGCCTGAACTCGGGCCAGATCGAGGCCTGGGCGCCCCGCATGGGCGAGGAATGAAAGCTCAGCCGGGCTTGCGGCGCAGCCCCGTATCGACAACCTGCTCGCCATCCGACTTGGTGAAGGGCTGCAGCGGGCCCACCGGCAGCAGCTCCAGCACCTCTTCCGAGGGGCGGCACAGCTTGGCACCCAGGGGCGTGAGGACCACAGGCCGGTTCAGGAGAATCGGATGCTGGGTGATGAAGCCCAGCAACTGCTCATCGCTCCATTTCGGATCGGCCAGGCCTAACTCGGCAAACGGTGTGCCCTTCTCGCGCAAGAGGCCGCGCACGCCGACACCAACAGCGGCCACCAGCTCGCGCAAGCGCTCCAGCGAGGGCGGCGTCTGCAGATACTCGATCACCACCGGCTCCAGGCCGGCATGGCGGATCAGGGCCAGGGTGTTGCGCGAGGTGCCGCAGGCGGGGTTGTGGTAAATCGTGATCTGGGACATGGCGGCAAGGCGGGGCAGGTGGCAACAGGGGAAGGAAGCAGGCGCAGATCCTAGCCCATCGCCCGCCGAGAGCGGGTGCGCAGAGCGCCCACCCATGCCGGCCACAAGCCGCTTTTGCCTCAAGTTTGCAGCCAGGCCTCCGAAGTGAAGGCCGTCACCCACCGCTTTCCGGCAGGCAGAAAAATCAAAAACGGGACCTCATGCGGATTTGCTCGCTGTCATCGATCATCAGCCAGCTCAGGCTGGGGGAGCCGCTGAACTTCAATGTGTTCGACAGCCAGCGCCAGCCCCTGCTGGCGCGCGGACAGTTCATCAAAGACACGGCCCAGCTGGAGGAGCTGCTGCGGCGCGGCGCCCTGGTCGAGGTGGACGAGCTGGCCGAGGCCGTGGTGCAGCAACAGCAGCCGCCCCGGGTCCTCAGCCTCGCCCAGCGCCTGGCCCGCCTGCCGCAGGACTGGGAGCGCAGCTGCCGCGAGGTGCAACTGGCCCTCAACGCCGAGCCGGCCCGGCTGGCCGAGGCCTTGCATGCCAGCACCGATCAGATGCTGGCGCTGATCGACCTGGCCCCCGATGTGGCCCTGTCCCAGGTGGTGCGCCAGCCAGAGGGCGGCGCGGGGCATTACGGCGTTGACCACTCCATCCACGCCGCCACCGCCTGCCTGGCCACGGCCCGCTATCTGGGCTGGAGCCCGATGGAGCAGCGCCGCGCCTTCCAGGCCGCGCTAAGCATGAATCTGGGCATGCTGGACCTGCAGGCACGCCTGGCCACCCAGGTCTCGCCGCCCACGGCCCGCCAACGCGAGGCCATACGCGAGCACCCCGAGCGCAGCGTGGCCCTGCTCAGCGAGGCCGGCATCGACGATGCAGACTGGTTGGAAGCCGTGCTGCAGCATCACGAGCAGCCCGACGGTTCGGGCTACCCCAGCGGCTGCACCAGCATTGGCGAGCTGGCCGAGTTGCTGCGCTTTGCCGACATCTACACCGCCCGCCTCAGCCACCGCGCCCACCGGCCGGCCATGAGTGCCCACCAGGCCGGCCGCGAGATCCTGCAGATGGCCGAAGCCAGCCCGCTGGCCGCGGCCCTGATCAAGGCCTTTGGCATCTTCCCGCCGGGCTGCATGGTCAAGCTGGCCTCGGGTGAGCTGGGCATGGTGGTGCGCAACGGCGCCAAGGCCTACCACCCCCTGGTGGCGACGCTGACCAATCACCGCGGCGAGTCCCGCCCCAGCCCGCTGCTGCGCGACAGCGCGCGCGGCGAACATGCGGTGGTGGCCCTGCTCTCGGCCCAGTCCATGCCCATGCGGCTGACGGACGAGCGCGTCGTCAGCCTGATCAGCGCGGAGGCTTAGAACGTGTTTACGATCCCAGCGGGGCCGCGTTGAGACGCAATCGGGATGAGTTGCCCGCCCAGGCCGTGCAGCATGGGCTGTAGCCCATGCAAGGGGATGGGTGGGCAAATCGCCCGATTTCGTCTCAACCCGAAGGGCAAGCATCTTTTGCCTGCGGCGAAACTTCCGTTTTCGGGCGGCCTGCGGTGTTGCGCCCCTGGCCCATAGCCAGGCTATGGGCTCAGTGACGCGCCTTGCATCCCATCCCAAAAAGATGCTTGCGCGACCCCGCTGGGATCGTAAACACGTTCTTAGGGCTACAAGGTGTAGTCCCCACTGGCTTCCGGTTGATACAAGATGGCCAGGATCTGCGCCATCAAGGGCTCGCCATAAGGCGTTTGCCAACGCGCCAGATCGCCCACGCGGCAGCCCAGCAGGGCCGCGCCCAGCGGCGAGAACACCGACACCCGGCCCGCCTCGGCATCGGCATCCGCCGGGTAGCACAGCGTCAGCGTGCGACGACCGCCGTCCTGCGGATCGGCCAACTGGACTTGTGAATTCATGGTCACCACATCGGCGCCGATCTGGCGCGAGGGCAGCAGATCGGCATCGTCCAGCAACTGGTTCACCAGCGCCGGCGAGGCCAGGTGGGCGCCACGGCGCAGCAGCGCCTCGAGGCGGACATGATCGAGTTCGGTGAGCGTGCGCCCAGCCATTTCATCAGCGATGGTTTGCATGAGTTTGCAGCCTTTTTCATTCCTGTGAGAGGGCGAGGCCGGCGCCGCGCTTGCAGGCAGGCGCGGGTGCTCGGCTGCCCGGCAGCGCGGCTTGTTGCGGCTGGCCCGGCCGTCCCCGATGCGCGCGCCTGATTCAGTGGGCGAAGTGGGGGGCCGGGCTTAGGAATGTGCGGCGATGGCGGGCCTGCGGACCCCGGCCAGCCGCAAGAAGTCCCCGGGCGATTGCCGGTGGATGCGGTGGCGGCGATGGGCTTGCGAGGGCCGGGAACTCATGGCCCAAGTCTAGCCGCTCGGGCGAGCCGCTTGGGCGGCATGCGGCACCGCTACTTTCTGCGCTTGCCTTGCGGCCGGCGCTCAGCGATGGCACCGAGCGCGGCCGCACGCATCAGGCGGCGAAAGCTGGGGCATTCCAGATGGCTGGCGGCGCCGCAGACCGCGGCATGGCGCAAGCCCTCACGCAGGGCGGTCAGCTTGCGTATCGTCTGCTCCAGTTCCTCCGCCTTGCTCAACAACAAGGCCCGGTCGATATGCACCTTGCCATCGCTGGCAAACATCTGCGCGATCTCGTCGAGCGAAAAAGCCGCCGCCCGGCCCAGCGCGATCAAGGCCAGCCGCTCCAGCACCTCGGCGCCAAACAGCCGCCGCAGGCCCTGCCGCCCGATGGAACGGATCAGGCCTTTCTCTTCGTAGTAACGCAAGGTCGACGCGGGCAGGCCGCTGCGCTGCACCACCTGCGTGATGTCCAAAATCTCCATCGCCACCCCACTTGACTTCAAGCTGACTTGAGTTGGCAAAGTGTAGTTCCGGCCTCCTTCGAGGCCAGACAAGGAAGACGCGATGAACACAGAAAGCCCTTTTGAGAGCCCCCAAACCGCCCTCTGGCGTGGCCCGGCCGGCCAGGCCTGGGTGGCGGCACAGGCCGTGCTCGACTCCATGTTTCAGGCCTTTGCCGAGCGCCTGGTGCAAGCGGCCTTGGCCGCAGCGGCCCGGCGCGTGCTGGACATCGGCTGCGGCACCGGCAGCAGCACCCTAGCCTTGGCGCAGGCGCTGGGCCCGCAGAGCCAATGCCTGGGTGTCGATGTATCCGACCCCATGCTGGCCCTGGCGCAAGCCCGGCAAGCCGAACTGGGTCTGCAGGCCGCCTCCTTCATTCGCGCCGATGCGCAACGCCATCGGTTTGAGCCAGATCACTTCGACCTGCTAACCTCGCGTTTCGGCGTGATGTTCTTTGACGACCCGGTGCAAGCCTTTCAGAACCTGCGCAAGGCCGCCAAGGCCGGCACGGGTCGGCTGCATCTGCAGGCCTGGCGCAGCATGGCCGAGAACCCCTTCATGAGCACGGCCGAGCGCGCGGCGGCCCGCCTGCTGCCCCAGCTACCGGCCCGCCAGCCCGGCGCGCCCGGGCAGTTCGCCTTTGCCGATGGCGGCTGGGTCCGGGCCATGCTGGCACAGGCCGGCTGGGTGGAGGTCCAAGTCAAGCCCCTGGATGTCGACTGCGAATTTGCCGAGCGGGATTTGACGCTCTACCTGTCGCGCCTGGGGCCGCTGGGGCTGTGGCTGCAACAGCAGCCGGACACCCTGCAGCGCGAGACCATCATTCGGCATGTGCGAGGCGCTTTCCAGCCCTTTGTGCACGGCGATACGGTGCGTTTCAAGGCCGCCTGCTGGCAGATCAGCGCACGCGCACCGACGGCGCAAGAACAGTGACGGGGCGGCATGATGGGCCCAAATCCATGTTTCACATGCACGACCTGCTTCCTCGGCATGGGCGCGGGTCTGGCGGCGCGGCTGCAAAACCTGATCACGCATGCGATGTTCGGCCAGGGCTTGTATCTCAGCGCATGGCTGCGGCAGTGCCTGGCCTGAGGCGGGCCATATCAACCCTGCCAACCCCGCCAACCCTGCCTCAGAGCTTGAAGTCGTAATCCACCGTCAGCGGCGCATGGTCGCTGAATTTCTCGGCCTTGTAGATGGCCGCACGCTGGGCCAATGCGGCCAGCTTGGGCGTGGCGAAGTGGTAGTCCAGGCGCCAGCCCACGTTCTTGGCATAGGCCGCACCGCGGTTGCTCCACCATGTGTAGCACTCATCGGTGGTGTCGGGGTGCAGCTGGCGGTAGACGTCGACCAGGCCGCCCTGGCCCTTGGCCGTGCCGAAGAGCTGATCCAGCCAGGCCCGTTCCTCGGGCAGAAAACCCGAGTTCTTCAGATTGCCCTTCCAGTTCTTCAGGTCGGCTTCCTTGTGGGCGATATTGACGTCGGCCACCAGGATGAATTCACGCTCGGCCTTGAGGGCGGCCAGATGCGGGCGCATGGCGTCGAGAAAGCGGTACTTGGCCTCCTGCCGCTCGGGGCCGCTGCTGCCGCTGGGGAAGTAGCAGCTGATCAGGCTGAGCTTGCGGCCGGGCTTGTCGAAACGCTTTTCGATATAGCGGCCCTCGAAGTCAAACTCCTCCACGCCCATGCCGATGATGAGCTCACTGGGTTCCTCGCGGGTGTAGAGGCCCACGCCCGAGTAACCCTTTTTCTGAGCGTAGTGGAAATGGCCTTTAAGCGGCCCCGACTCGCAAAAAACCCCGGCCACATGCTCGTCCTGGGCCTTGACCTCCTGCACGCCCAGGGCATCGGCCTGCTGCTGTGGCAGCCAGTCAAAAAAACCCTTGGTCGCGGCGGAGCGGATGCCGTTCAGATTGGCGGTGATGAAGCGCATAGGAGTGGTGACCGGGTGGTGTTCAAAAGGAGCGGCCAGTATCGCAGCAGGCCCGGCCAGGTTTTGGCAGCAGTGAAGCGGGCGGATGCCGGCCGGTCTGCTGCATTTAGACAACAGAAAGGGCGGCAATCCACAGCTTTATGGCGCGGCGATGACTTTCAGGCACATGGCTTGCTAGATTCGACAGCCTGTCGGGCAAGTGCCCTGCGGTCAGCGTCCACCGCACTTCCAGCCGGCGCTTGCCCGACGCCCTAAACCCCAGCTTCCATCCCTTCTGCCCCTCCGGAGTACCCATATGAGCAGGCTTCAATCATCGCCTATTGCCCCGCGCCAGATCGCGCTATCCGTCGCCCTGGCCCTGACCGCCTGGCCCGCAGCCCAAGCCCTTGCGCAGGAAAAGTCGGCCGACAAGACCCAGCTTGAAACCGTGGTCATCACGGCCGAGCGCCGGGTTGAGAACATCAAGGATGTGCCGATCGCCGTCTCCACCCTCTCTGGCGAAAAACTCGACGTGCTGGCTTCTGGTGGCCAGGATGTACGGTTTCTGTCGGGCCGGGTGCCCAGCTTGAACATCGAGTCCTCCTTCGGTCGAGCCTACCCGCGCTTCTACATCCGCGGCTACGGCAATACCGACTTCCGCCTCAATGCGTCGCAGCCGGTTTCAGTGCTGTTTGACGATGTGGTGCAGGAGAACCCTATCCTCAAGGGCTTCCCGGTGTTCGACCAACGCAATGTAGAAGTGCTGGCCGGCCCGCAAGGCACTTTGTTCGGCCGCAACACACCGGCCGGCGTGGTCAAGTTCGACTCGGTTCGGCCCAGCAAAAAGCAGGACGCCTACATCAGCGCCAGCTACGGCAGCTACGGCAGCTACAGCTTGGAGGGTGCCGCCAATCTGCCCTTGAGCGGCGACTGGTCGGCGCGCATTTCCGCGCAAACCCAACACCGCGACAACTGGGTCAAGAACACCAACCCCAAGGGGCCGACCCAGGAGACCGAGGGCTATCGTGACAGCGCCGTGCGCCTGCAAGCCTTGTATGAGCCGAGCCAGACATTCAGCGCCTTGTTCAATCTGCACCACCGCGATCTGGACGGCAGCCCGCGCCTGTTCCGCGCCAGCATCATCAAGCCCGGCAGCAATGAGCTGATCGACGGCTTTGACCCGGCCAAAGTCTCGCTGGATGGCGTCAACAAGCAAACCCTGACCCAGACCGGCGGCTCGATGAAGCTGAAATGGGCCCTGCCGGAGTTCACCGTGCATGCCATCACCGGCATTGAGACGGTCAAACCCTTCAGCCGCGGTGACATTGACGGCGGCTCGGTCTACAAATTCCCGCAAGGCCCGGGCGAGGCCGGCTTCCCGGTGGAAACTTCGGACGCCTTGGACGGCCACCGCCAGCTGTCGCAAGAGCTGCGCCTGGAGTCCAATACCAGCGGCCCGCTGCGCTGGCAAGCCGGTGTCTACCTCTTCGATGAACGCTACACCGCCGTGGCCCAGGACTACATCACCCCGCTGACCACCAGCACCCACCAAACCAACAAGGCCTGGGCGACGTTCGGCTCGATCAACTACGAGCTGAGCAAGGAACTCAAGCTGCGCGCCGGCCTGCGCTACACCAAGGACAAGAAAGAACTGTCCACCCAAACCACCGACCCCCAACGCATCCAGGCCGGTAATGGCCTCAGCCTGAGCACCGATGACGCGAAGTGGAACTGGGATGCCTCCGCGACTTACGCGCTGAACAAGGACACCAATGTCTATGCGCGGGTGGCCACCGGATTCCGGGCTTCGTCCATCCAGCCAGCGGCTGAATTCAATCCGCAGTCCTTTGCCGGCCCCGAAGATGTGATCTCCTATGAATTGGGCCTGAAGGCGGATCTGTGGGACCGCCGAGCACGTTTGTCGGCCGCCTTGTTCAATTACGAGGTGAAGAACCAGCAATTCACCGCCGTGGGCGGCGGCAACAATGCCAACCGCCTGATCAATGCCAAGAAGGTGAACGGCCAGGGCGTCGAGTTCAATCTGGAGCTCTTGCCCATCGACCATCTGCTGCTGACCCTGGGCGGCAGCTACAACAACACCAAGATCAAGGACGGCAACTTGCAGGTCGAGGCTTGTGGCGCCTCTTGCACCTTGCGTGACCCGATCACCGTGCCCAAGAACCCAGGGGCTTTCAAGTTCTCGGACACGGTGTTGATCGATGGCAACTCGCTGGCCCAAGCACCTCAGTGGATCGGCAACCTCACCGCCCGTTACACCATCCCCACCGCGGCCGGCAATGAGTTCTACATCTACACCGACTGGGCCTACCGCAGCGCCGTCAACTTCTTCCTCTACGAGTCGGTGGAATTCACCGGCAAGCCCCTGACCGAGGGCGGCCTGCGCGTGGGCTATGTCTGGGGCAATGGCAAGTACGAGGCCGCCGGCTTTGTGCGCAATATCACCGACCAGAAACGCGTCACCGGCGCCATCGACTTCAACAATCTGACCGGCTTCATCAATGACCCGCGCACCTTCGGCGCGCAGTTCAAGGTCATTTTCTAAAGCCGTTTTTCAGCGGTAGGCCTCAATCCTGGCGCCGTCGATGCGGTAACCGCTCTCGCCCGAAGCCGAACCCTGGCGCGCCAGGGTCAGCCGGCCGCTGACGCGCACGGTGCTCATGCTGCGCAGCGTCTTGGCCAGCGCCTGGCCCTCGGCCAGGCGCACGTAGACGATCTGGTTGGCGGGCGGCGGCGGTGTGTGGATGCAGGCGCCGAAGTAAGGCACCAGCAGGAACTCGCTCAGGCCTGCCTTGCCCGTCTGCAAGGGCACCACATAACCCGGCAGACGCACGGGCCGGCCTTCGAGTTCGGGCCGGGTCGGCGCCGCGTCCAGGGTTTCACGCAGTTGCTGCATCATCTCGTTCGCCTCGGGGCTGCCGTCTTGCAGGCGGCCCAGCTCCAGCACGCCGAACTTGGCGTAGGGGTTCCAGCCCTGCGGCACCAGAGCCTCCCAACGGTCGATCCCGCCTTGAGCGGCGGCGGGTGGCGGCAGCAGCAGGCAGACGACGGCCGCCCCGGCGGCCGAGAGTGCAGAGAATTGTTTAGCGATTGGGCGCCACATGGTTGGCCTCCAGTTGATAGCCGCTGGCCGCGACATCGCTGGCCAGGTTCAGCACCCGCAGGCGCCCGCTGACCGTGACGACATCCATGGACCGCAAGCCCTTGACCTGCTCGGCCGCGACGATGTGAACGATCTGGTTGGACGGCGGCGGCGGCGTGTGGATGCAAGCGCCCGCATAGGGCACGAGCAGAAATTCGCGCATGCCGCCCCAGCTCATCGTCAGGGGCACGACATATCCACGCAGCTTGACGACCTGACCGTCCAGTTCGGGCCGCGTCGGGGCCAGGCTGCGGGCCGCCTTTGTCGCAAGTCGCCATTCACCGCCAAGCCCGGCGCTTTCGCCCACATGCTTGTGCTTGGGGTCCGGCCTGGGCTGTTGCGCCCGCAAGGCGGGCGGGACCAGCTCGGCCCACGGCAGGAGCGCCAGGGCAGGATCATCGCGGCCCAGGGCCTGCTTCTGCTCGGGCAAGGCGTCACGGTGCCAGTAGGCCGCCGCCAGCAAAACGAGCAGCACTAGCGGGATCAGGGCCAGCCAGCGCATGCCTCACACCCTGGGCGACAGGCCATCGGCCAGCGCCAGCCGGTAGGCCCGCCAGCCCGGCAGCAAGCTGGCCAACCAGCCCGCACCCAGCAGCAAGCCCAGCAGCTGCCACTCCGCCGCGCCGGGCCATTGCAGTCGCAGCGTCAGGCCGTAGTGCGATTGCACCCAGCCGCCCAAACTCCAAATCAGCACGGCGCAGGTCAGGACACCCAGCAAGACGCCGCACAGGGTGACCAAGCCGCCCTCCAGCGCCAGCAAGGCCAGCACATGGCGCGGCCCGGCGCCCACGGCCCGCAGAATGGCCAGCTCGCGCCGCCGCTCGTTCAGGCCGGCCAGCACCACGGCCACCAGGCCCACCAGGCTGACGACAGACACCAGCGCGCTCACGGCCAGCAGACCGCGCTCACCGATACCGACCAAGCCCCACAACTCATCCAGCACCACGCCGGGCAGCACGGCCAGCAAAGGCTCGGCCTGGTAGCCTGCCACCCAGCGCTGCACCGAGAACACCGCCGTGCGCTGCTTCAGCCCCACCAGCACGGCGCTCACCTGCTTGGGGGTCAGGTCATGCTGGAGCGCTTGCTCGGCGCTGAACGCCATGCCCGGCAGGGGCGCGCCGGCCAGCCAGTCCAGGTGGATGGCCTCCATGCCGGCCAGGCTGATGTGGACCGAGCGGTCCACCGGCGTGCCGGTGGCAGCCAGCACGCCCACCACGGTAAAGGGTTTGTCGGCATGGTCATTGCCCACCAAGGCGCCGTCGCCATGGCTGAGCACGATGCGCTCGCCCAGCCGGTAGCCCAGCGTTTGCGCCACCTCGGCCCCCAGCACCACATCGAACACCGCCTCGAAAGGCCGGCCCTGGGCCAGCCGCAGCGGCTGCCGCTCGCCATAGCTGAAATGCTGGAAATAGTTGCCGCTGGTGGCCACCACGGCATAGCCGCGATGCGAGTCGCCCAGCGAGATCGGGATCACCCAGTCCACGGCAGGATGCTTGGCCAGCGTCTCGACGCTGGACCAGCGGATATTGTGGGTGGCGTTGCCGATGCGGAACACCGAGTAAAGCAGCAGTTGCACGGGGCCGGTGCGCGCCCCCACGATCAGATCGGCGCCCGAGACCGATTGCGAAAAACTCTCGCGCACATCGCTGCGCAGGCGCTCGATGCCCAGCAACAGCAGGGTGGACAGGGCGATCGACAGCATCACCAGCGAGAGCACAAAGCGGCGGTTCCAGGCGCTTTGCGCGGCCAGTGCGAACAAGGCTTTCATAGGCCGGCCTTTGCTTCGTTGATGGCAGCCAGGTCGAGCTGGCGCTGAAAGGCCGAGGCCAGCCGCGCATCGTGGCTGACAAACAGCAGGGCGCTGCCGGCCGCCGCGCAGGCTTCCAGCAAAAGCGTCATGAAGGCGTCGCGCAGGGCTTCGTCCATGGCCGAGGTGGGCTCGTCGGCAATCACCAACTCGGGCGCACCGATCAGCGCACGCGCCGCCGCCACACGCTGCTGTTGACCCACCGACAACTCGCTGGCCTTGCGCTGCCAGTCCTGCGCGGACAAGCCCATGCGCGCCAGCAAGGCCTGGGCGGCTTCGCGGGGCTGGCCGGCACGCTCGCGGCGCCGGGCCGAGAAGCCGCAGGGCAGCAGCACATTGTCCAAGGCCGAGCGGTAGGGCAGCAGATTGAACTGCTGGAAGATATAGCCCACGTGGTCGGCCCGGTGGCGGTCGCGCCGGGCGGTGCCCAGCTTGCGCCAGTCCTGGCCCAGCAGGCTGACCTGGCCTTGGCTGGCCGTCAGCACGCCCGCCAGCAGGGACAGCAAGGTGCTCTTGCCCGCGCCGCTGGGGCCGCGCAAAAACAGCGTCTCGCCGGCGTGCAGCTCGAAGTGGGGGATGGTCAGGCAGTCATGCTCGGCCCGGGGCCAGCGAAAGCGCAGATCCTGCAGGCTCAGCAAGGGGGTGTTCGTCACCGGGTCAAATTCAGCAGCTTGTTCGGCCGCTTCAGCTCTCGTTTGATCTGGCCCTTGGGCCCTGCCACCTGCACCTGGAGGCGTTGCAGGCGCTTGAACGCGTCGAACAGGCCCAGCTCGATGCTGCTGAGTTGGTCCGCTTGGGCGCAGCGGAATTCCCAGCTGCCGTCCAGGTCGGCATGCTCGGCGTCCTTGACGCCGGGCTGGGCGGGACTTTGCAGCAACGGCGCCACCAGCGTGGTCTTGACCAGGCCGCACTGAGCCTCGGGGTTAGGCTGCCAGAGCGCCGAGCCGGGGTCCAGGCCTGCCAGCACGGCGGCGGCGGCCTCGCGCTCGGCCACCGTGCGAGGGCGGCGCTCGTAGCCCAGCAGGCTGTCCATCGGGATGTTCAGCTGCAATGTCAGGGTCTGGCCCTCCAGCGCCACGTCGAGCCGGGCGACGCCGTGTTGATGAACATGGGCCCAGGCCGGCAGGGCGGCGGCCAGGGCGAAGAGGGCGACGAAATGGAGGTGGATTTTCACAAGGGTATTCCGTGAATCTGAGTTGCGTCGCAGGCGGTTTGGGTCAGCGCTTGCAACGAGGCCTCGTGCAACTCACCCAGATGACGGCGGCAGAGCGCACCGCCCTGCACCGCCGCGCTGTAGGGCAGGCCGGCCCAGCGGTTGCCGGCCGCACGCATCAGGCCGCCGACGGCCAGGCCGCCGCGCAGTGCTTTGAGGGTAATGCCGCGCTGCGCTAGAAAGCGCTGGGCGTCCAAGGGCCCATCGGTGCTGACCAGCAAGACCGTCCACTGCGGGTTGGCTTGCGCAAAAGCTTGCAGACGCGGCAGCTCGGCCACGCAGGGCGGGCAGTCACGGCCCCAGAAGTTCACCAGCACCGGGCCCTGGATGCGGCTGAGCGTGACAAAGCGCTCACCCGCCAGGTCGGCCAGGGTGAAATCCCAGGCCAGCGCCGGTTGCACCGCCAACAGCAGCGCAGCCGCCAGCTTAGAAGCTGAGCTTGACGCCGGCATAGACGTAACGCCCGCGGTTGGGGCCCCACAGATGCGTCACATCGGGTGCACCTTCGGCATCGACGAACAAGGAGCTTTCCTTGTCCGACTGCTTGTAGTCGGTCAGATTGTCCGCCCCGGCATACAGCGACACGATCTTGCTCACGGCGTACTCGCCGCGCACGTCCAGGGTGACAAAGCCAGGGCTCTTGTCGCGCTTGCGGCTGCCGTCGAAGTTGTAGCGCTCTTGCACGCCGCTGTCGTCGGCGTGGAATTTGCGCAAGTTCATGGGGCCGGTCCAGACCAGCTTGGCCGTGATGTCCAGCGGGCCTTGCTCGTAGTCCATGCTCAGATAGGCCTTGGCCTGGGGGCGCGCAAAGACCAGGGTGCCGGGCGGAAACTTGTAATGGAACAGCTCGCCGGCCGCCGCCACCGTCAAGGCCGGGGTCAGCAGATAAGACATATTCACGTCCAGCCCCTGCACGGTGACAGGCTTGTCGGCGCTGGTGAACAAGGTGTAGGGCCGGCCACTGGCATCCACCTGGCCCGAATCCAGCAGGGCGAAGTTGCTGATGCGGTTGTAGTTGTAGGAGCCCGTCACCGCCAGGCGGTCGCTGGCGTGGCTGAGCGCGTAGCTGAAGTTGGTGGAGATCTCGGGGCGGTCGATCTCGCGCACGATGTACAAGGTGTCGAGGATGCCGTGGTCTTGCTCGAAGAAGCTGGTCGGCGCCCGGAAGCCACGGCCCGCGCTGAAGCGGCTGGAGAGCTGGGGCGTGTGGTGGTAGAGCGCGTTGATGCGCGGCGAGCTGATGCCGCCGAAGATGTTGTGGCGGTCATAGCGCACCGAGGCGTTCAATTCCAGCGCATCGTCAAAAAACGTGCGGTAGGCCTGCGCAAACACGGCCGGGGTCTTGTACTTGTAGTCGTCGATGCCGATGACGGGGCTGCCGTCGGCCGTGCTGCCGTGGCTCTTCAAGTCCTCGAAGCGGTAGTTGGCGCCGCCCGTCAGGGTCCACTCGCCCACCAGGGTCTGCCAACTGGCCTCGCCGTAATACTGCTTTTGCTCGCCGATATAGGTGGACAGCTCGTAATAGCTGTCCTGCTTGTGCTGGGCCGCACCGAAGGCCAGGCGCAGGCGGCTGTCGCCGAACTGCTTTTCGGCCGTGCCCAGGAACTGCACGCGGTCGGTGAAGATGATCTCGGAGAAACCGCCGCGGCCATCGTCATAGGCCAGCAAGCTGCCGTCGGCCGGCTTGATCCAGCCGGCCTTGGAGGGCGAGCCCTGTGCGCCTTTCGACCAGTCAAAGGGGTTGCCCTTGACGCTGGCCTTGATGGCGGCGTAATCGTCGCCCAGCACGCCGCCGCTGCGTTTCTCGTTCACCAGATCGAGCCGGCCGCGCAGCTTGAAGCCGCCCACGTCATCGACAAAAAAGCCCAGGCCGCCCATCTTGCGGTCAAAGCCCGTGTACTCGGAGATGCCGTTGCCATCGCCATCCACGGCGTCATGCTTGTTGTAGTTGAGGGTGGCGGTGAGGGCGCCGCCGTCGAAGGCACGCGCCACAAAGGCATCACCCTGGCGCGAACCGAAGTTGCCCAGTTGCAGGCGCAGGGCGGTCTCGTTGGCCTTGGGGCGCTTGCTGACGATGTTGACCGTGCCGGCCAGGGCCTCGGGCGCAATCAGGCTGGCGCCGGCGCCGCGTGCCACATCGATGCGCTCCACGCCGTGCACATTGATGCTGTCCAGCCCGTAGGCGCTGGAGACCGATGAATAGATCGGCACGCCGTCAATCAGCAAGGTGGTGTAGCGACCGGGCAGGTTGTTGAGCAAGACATTGCGCACATTGCAGATCGAGCATTCCACCTGCACGCTGATGCCGGGGTTCTTGTCCAGGGCCTCGTTGATATTGGTGGCGCCGCTGCGCTCGATGACGGTTTCCGACAGGGTTTCGGTCTTGACCAGGTCGCTGCGCAAGGCGCCCGGGCGCATCACGCCTTGACTGGACTGTACGGTGACCTTGGGCAGGACGCTGGTTTCCTGAGCCTGGACGCCGAAGGCGCTGCACAGGGCGAGGGTAAGCAGAGGGAGGGCGGGAGACTTCATGCGGAGGGGTCGGGTTGGCGTTTGCGTGGGGTAGGCGCTAGGCTGCTGCCGACGCATTTCGCCGTTAATGATAATTGATTATCAATACTAACCCAGGCAAACCCGCAGCCGCTCGCCCATGCATCGCCATTCGCACCCGCCTTCGCAGCGCCGTCCTGCAGGCCGCCCGAGGGCTGGAAGGCCTACCCGCCGGTTTTTTTGCAACCCTACAATCCTGTCAACAACAGACACCCACACCCACACCATGACCCAAGCCACCCACACCCCCGATCAACTCGCCCAGGAATTTGTGGCTTTTGCGGTGCAAGCCGGCGTGCTGCGTTTTGGTGAGTTCAAGACCAAGGCCGGCCGCCTGAGCCCCTACTTTTTCAATGCCGGCCTGTTCGACGACGGCGCCAAGCTGGGTGCCCTGGCCAAGTTCTACGCCCAGCGCCTGATCGCCTCCGGCCTGCAGTTCGACATGATTTTCGGCCCCGCCTACAAGGGCATCACCCTGGCCGCCGCCCTGTCCATCGAGCTGGCCCGCCTGGGACATAACAAACCATTCGCCTACAACCGCAAGGAAGCCAAGGACCATGGCGAAGGCGGCACCCTGGTGGGTGCGCCGGTGCAGGGCCGGGTGCTGATCATCGACGATGTGATCTCCGCCGGCACCTCGGTGCGCGAGTCCATCGCCATGATCCAAGCCGCCGGCGCCACGCCCTGCGGCGTCACCATCGCCCTGGACCGGCAAGAGAAAGCGGCCGAGAACGGGGTGGATTTGCCACACTCGGCGGTGCAATACGTCACGCAACAACTACAAATGCCGGTGATCGCGATTGCCGGATTGGCCGATCTGCTTCAGTATCTGCGTTCAGCGGACGATAGTTCGGTCAAGGCCTATGCCGACGCCGTCCAGGCTTATCGGGACAAATACGGGGTCTGATGCTCCAGCCACTGCGCAACAGGATTCTTGAAGACGTAAACAGCACACCGCGACGCCGCGTCCTGCCCGGCCCAGCGCTGCTGTTTTGCGCCTTCACCAGCCTGTCCGCAAACCAGGGCCTGGCCCAGCCGCCAGCACCCAAGACCAATATCTACACCTGCACCACGCTGGATGGGCGCCGCCTGACCTCGGACCGCCCCATCGCCGAATGCAGCACGCGCGAGCAGCGCATCCTCAACGCCGACGGCTCGCACCGTGCCACCCTGCCCCCGGCCATGTCGCCGGAGGAGCGGGCCGCCCAGGAGGTCCGTGAGCGCAAGCGCGCGGCCGAGCGCGCCGCCCAGTTGGACGCGGTGCGGCGCGACCGCAATTTGATGCAGCGTTTTCCGAGCGAAGCCACGCACAACAGCGCCCGCAGCGCCGCCTTGGACGACACCCACAAGGCCATGCAAGCCTCCGAGCGGCGCATCCAGGAGCTGGCCCAGGAGCGCAAGCCCTTGCTGGACGAGGCCGAGTTCTACAAGGGCCGGGCCCTGCCGGCCAAGCTCAAGCAGCAGATGGACGCGAACGACGCGGCCGTCGAAGCCCAGCAGCAGCTGATCGAAAACCAGAAGGCCGAGCTGGTGCGCATCAACAGCCGCTACGACGCGGAGCTCTCCAGACTCAAGCGCCTGTGGGCCGGCGCAGCACCGGGCAGCCTGGGTGTTAGCAAGCTCGACGCCGACGCGGACGAAGCCGCGCCGGACGGCAAGCGCTGATCAGCCCTCCAGCTTCTTCCTCAGCAGCTCGCCCACGGCGGCCGGATTGGCCTTGCCCTTGCTCGCCTTCATGGCCTGGCCGACCAGGGCGTTGAAGGCCTTGTCCTTGCCGGCACGGAACTCCTCCACCGATTTGGCGTTGGCGGCCAGCACCTCGTCGAGGATGCGCTCCAGCTCGCCGGTGTCGCTCATCTGCTTGAGCCCTTTGGCCTCGATCAGGGCGTCCACATCCTGGCCTTCGCCGGTCCACAGCGCCTCAAAAACTTGGCGGGCGGCGTTGTTGGAGATGCTGCCGTCCTGGATGCGGCCGATCAGCGCGGCCAGGGTCTGCGCCGGGACCGGGCTGGTTTCGATGCTGCGTTCCTCCGCATTCAAGCGGCGCGAGAACTCGCCCTGCAGCCAGTTGGCGACCAGCTTGGGCGCCTTGCAGACATCGCGGGCGGCTTCGTAAAAGCGCGCCGTGGCCAGACTTTGCGTCATCAAGGCGGCATCGTAGGCGGGCAGGCCGTCCACCGTCTCGAAGCGCGCCGCCATCACGGCCGGCAGCTCGGGCATCTCGCGGCGCACCCGCTCCACCCATTCCGGCGCGATCACCAGGGGCGGCAGATCGGGGTCGGGGAAGTAGCGGTAATCGGCCGAGTCTTCCTTGCTGCGCATCGCGCGGGTCTCGCCGGTGTCGGGGTTGAAGAGCACGGTGGCTTGCTGGATGCTGCGGCCGTCCTCGATCTCGTCGATCTGCCAGTTCACCTCGTAGTCCACCGCCTGCAGCAGATTGCGGAAGCTGTTCAGATTCTTGATCTCACGCCGCGTACCGTAGGGCGCGCCGGGTTTGCGCACCGAGACGTTGACATCGCAGCGGAAGCTGCCTTCCTGCATATTGCCGTCGCAAATGCCCAGCCACATCACCAGGGCGTGCAAGGTCTTGGCGTATTCGCAGGCCTCGGCGCCGCTGCGCATATCGGGCTCGCTAACGATTTCCAGCAACGGCGTGCCGGCACGGTTCAGGTCTATGCCCGACTGGCCGTGATAGTCCTCGTGCAGGCTCTTGCCAGCATCCTCTTCCAGATGGGCACGGGTCAGCTTGACGCTGTGCTTCACATCGCCGACAAAGAACTCCACCTGGCCGCCCTGCACCACCGGGATCTCGAACTGGCTGATCTGGTAGCCCTTGGGCAGATCGGGGTAGAAATAGTTCTTGCGCGCGAAGATGGACAGCGGCGCCACCTTGGCCCCCACGGCCAGACCGAAGCGGATGGCGCGCTCGACGGCGCCCCGGTTCAGCACCGGCAGCGTGCCGGGCAGGGCCAGATCCACCGGCGAGGCTTGCGTGTTGGGCTCGGCGCCGAAGGCGGTGGAAGAGCCGCTGAAGATCTTGGAGACGGTGGAGAGTTGGACGTGGTTTTCCAGGCCGATCACGACCTCGTAGCCACGGATCAGTTTGCTAGATGCCATGTGCTTAGATTCCTGCGGGAGCGGCGCGGTGCCAGTCGGTGGCTTGCTGCAGCGCGTGGGCGGCATGCAGCAGTTGGCCTTCCTTGAAATAATTGCCCAGCAGCTGAATGCCGACGGGCATGCCGCCCTCGCCCAAACCCACCGGCACACTCATGCCGGGCAGGCCGGCCAGCGAACCGGGCAGGGTGAAGATGTCGGCCAGATAGGCCTTGACCGGGTCGTCCTTGCCCTCGCCATGCTTCCAGGCCACGGTGGGCGCCACCGGGCCGGCGATCAGATCGCACTGCTGGAAGGCCTGCTGGAAGTCGTCGGCAATCATGCGGCGCAGCTTTTGCGCCTGCAGATAGTAGGCGTCGTAATAACCGTGAGACAGCACGTAGCTGCCAATCATGATGCGGCGCTTGACCTCGGGACCGAAGCCTTCGGCGCGGGTCTTTTTGTACATGTCCAGCAGGTCATCAAACTGGGCCGCACGGTGGCCGAACTTGACGCCGTCGAAGCGGCTCAGATTCGAGCTGGCCTCGGCCGGGGCGATGATGTAGTAGACGGGGATGGCCAGCTCGGTGCGGGGCAGGCTCACATCCACCAGGGTGGCGCCCAGCTTTTCCAGCTCGGCCAGGCCCTGGCGCACGGCCCCGGCCACATCGGCCGACAAGGCCGCGGGGAAGAACTCGCGCGGCAGACCGATGCGCAGGCCTTTCAGCGGCTGCGCCGCCGTCGCGCCCTCGCGGGCCTGCAGCATCTGGGCATGGAAGTCCTGCGGCGGCTGCTGGATGCTGGTGGCATCGCGCTCGTCAAAGCCGCTCATGGCGGAGAGCAGCAGGGCGCAGTCCTCGGCCGAGCGGGCCATCGGGCCGGCCTGGTCCAGGCTGGAGGCAAAAGCGATCATGCCGAAGCGCGAGCAGACGCCGTAGGTGGGCTTGATGCCGGTGATGCCGGTGAAGCTGGCGGGTTGGCGGATGGAGCCACCGGTGTCGGTGCCGGTGACGGCGGGCACCAGGCGGGCCGCCACGGCGGCGGCCGAGCCGCCGGAGGAACCGCCGGGCACGCGCTCCTGGTCCCAGGGGTTGAGCACCGGCTTGAAGGCCGAGTTGGCATTGGCCGAGCCCATGGCGAACTCGTCGCAATTGAGCTTGCCCAGGCTCACCGTACCGGCCTGCTTCAGGCGTGCCACCACGGTGGCGTCGAAGGGGCTTTGGTAATTGGCCAGGATCTTGGAGCCGGCCGTGGTGGGCATGTCTTGCGTGACGAAGATGTCCTTGTGGGCCAGGGGCACGCCGAGCAGGGCGCCGCCCATTGCACCTAACTCACCGGCGGCGCGGCGCTCATCGGCCGCCCGGGCCGCGGCCAGAGCCAGGGACTCGTCCACATGCAGAAAGCAACCCAGCGCTGCCTGCGAGCTAGCACGAGCGAGCAGATGTTGTGTCACCTCAAAGCTGGACACGCGCTTGGCGGCCAACGCGCGGCCCAAATCGGCCACGCCCAAATCGTGCAAAGAAGCTGTTGTCGTTGTCATTATTCGATGACCTTTGGAACCAGGAACAGACCGTCTTCCACCGCCGGAGCGCTGCGCTGATTGAGCTCGCGCTGATTGCCTTCGGTGACGACGTCCTCGCGCAGGCGCAGGGCCACCTCCTGCACCGCCGACAGCGGCGTGTACAGGGGCTCGACACCGCGGGTGTCGACGGCGCTCATCTGCTCCACGATCTTGAAAAACCCGTTCAGCTGGGTCAGCATCTCGCTGCTTTCAGCAGCCTGCAGGTCCAGCCGCGCCAGATGGGCGATGCGGCTTACGTCTTGAGAGGTCAGTGCCATGGGCAATGCGATTCCGAGGTTGCAAAACACGGGGCAGTCATCACGCACAGAGGCGTGCGAAGAATGCTGAGCCAGTGGCAAACATATGGCCCGTGCGGTAGAGAATTTAAGGGGTGATCAGTTATTATCTCCGCTTATCTCCATGGCACCGGGGCTGCATGTCCTTCTGGGACCCGCAGCCTCGTCGCACATCTGGAGATGACTGTTGAAACAATCTGTGAATGCCGTCCCAGGTGCAGCCGACCTTGAATCAGCCGGCAGCACCCCCAAGAACCCAACACTGCCGCTAGCCCTGCGCGGTGCTTGAAGCGATCTGCCGCCCAAGGCCCAGATGCCCCGAGCCCACGCCCGCCACAAACATGATGTTCGCCTCCCTGCGCCGCTACTTCTCCACCGACCTTGCCATCGACCTCGGCACCGCCAACACGCTGATCTACGTCCGCGGCAAAGGCATCGTGCTCGACGAGCCCTCGGTCGTCTCCATCCGCCACGAAGGCGGCCCGAATGGCAAGAAGACCATCCAGGCCGTCGGCCACGAGGCCAAGGCCATGCTGGGCAAGGTGCCCGGCAATATCGAGGCCATCCGCCCGATGAAGGACGGCGTGATCGCCGACTTCACCGTCACCGAGCAGATGCTCAAGCAGTTCATCAAGATGGTGCACGACTCCAAGATGCTGCGCCCCAGCCCGCGCATCATCATCTGCGTGCCCTGCGGCTCGACCCAGGTCGAGCGCCGCGCCATCCGCGAATCGGCGCTTGGAGCGGGTGCCTCCGAGGTCTATCTGATCGAGGAACCGATGGCGGCCGCCATCGGCGCGGGCCTGCCGGTGTCTGAAGCCTCCGGCTCGATGGTGGTGGACATCGGCGGCGGCACGACCGAGGTCGGCGTGATCTCGCTGGGCGGCATGGTTTACAAGGGCTCGGTGCGCGTCGGCGGCGACAAGTTCGACGAAGCCATCATCAACTACATCCGCCGCAACTACGGCATGCTGATCGGCGAGCCCACGGCCGAGGCGATCAAGAAGAATATCGGCTCGGCCTTCCCCGGCTCCGAGGTCAAGGAGATCGAGGTCAAGGGCCGCAATCTGGCCGAGGGCGTGCCGCGCAGCTTCACCATCTCGTCCAACGAGATCCTGGAAGCCCTGACCGACCCGCTGAACCAGATCGTCAGCGCCGTCAAGAACGCGCTGGAACAGACCCCGCCCGAGCTGGGTGCAGACATCGCCGAACGCGGCATGATGCTGACCGGCGGCGGCGCCCTGCTGCGCGATCTGGACCGCCTGCTGGCCGAGGAAACCGGCCTGCCGGTGCTGGTGGCCGAAGACCCGCTGACCTGCGTGGTGCGCGGCTGCGGCATGGCGCTGGAGCGTATGGAACGCCTGGGCAGCATCTTCACCTACGAGTAAGTTCGGGCCTACTGCGTCTTCGGCTCGCTACGGCTGGCAACGCTGAATCTTTTTCGCCATGTCCCTAGGCCCTCCTGACCGCACGACGCCGCCGATCTTCCGGCAAGGCCCCTCGGCCCTGACCAAGCTGCTGCTGTGCGCGGCCTCCGCCGTGTTTCTGATGGTGGCCGACGCCCGCTTCAAGGTGGTGGAGCCGGCCCGCGCCGGCCTGGCCCTGCTGCTGCATCCGGTGCAGCGCCTGCTGCTGACGCCGGTCGATGCCTGGGACAATTTCGGCGACTATCTGCGCGGCAGCCAGCGCGCCATGAAGGCCGAGAGCCTGGCCCGCCAGCAACTGGTGCAGCAGGCCGAGAAGCTCAGCCGCGCCAGCCAGTTGCAGGACGAGAACCAGCGCCTGCGCGCCCTGCTGGGCCTGCGTCCGGCCCTGCAGGTCGCCTCCCAGGCGGCCGAGGTGCTGTACGAGGCGCCGGACCCCTATTCCCGCCGTGTCGTCATCGACCGCGGCGCCAGCCATGGCGTGCAGCTGGGCGCACCGGTGATCAACGACGCCGGCGTGCTGGGCCAGGTCACCCGGCTCTACACCCTGTCCGCCGAGGTCACCTTGCTGAACGACAAGGACGCCGCCATCCCCGTGCTCAACACCCGCACCCAGCAGCGCAATGCCGCCTTCGGCAGCGCCGACGGCAGCGGCATGGAGCTGCGCTTCCTGGCCGCCAACGCCGATGTGAAGGAGGGCGATCTGCTCGCCACCTCGGGCCTGGACGGCATCTACCCGCCCGGTCTGCCGGTGGCCAAGGTCGCGCTGGTGGAGCGCCGCGGCGACAGCAGTTTTGCCCGTGTGGACCTGCAGCCCATGGCCCAGGCCGACAGCGTGCGCCATGTGCTGGTGCTGCAGCCCCTGGCCCAGCACGAGGCCGCTCAGGCCGAGGCGGCCGCCGCTGCCGCCTCCGCAGCCGCCGCCCAGGCCCAGACCAAGGCCACGCTGAAGAGCGCCAAGGCCGCGGCCAAGGCGGCCTCCACCCCGGGAGCCAAGCCATGATCATGCCGCGCGGCTCCGGCCAGCTGCTGCTGCCGGCCAATCCGGTCTTCATCGCCTTCACGCTCTTGCTGGCCCTGGCGGCCGATCTGGTGCCGCTGGGCCGCACGGCCCTGATGCCGGACCTGCTCTCGGTGGTGCTGGTGTTCTGGGGCGTGCACCAGCCGCGCCGGGTCGGCGTGGGCTGGGCCTTCGCCTTCGGCCTGCTGATCGATGTGCACCACGGCTCCCTGCTGGGCCAGCATGCCCTGGCCTACAGCATCCTGAGCTTCGGCGCCGTCAGCCTGCACCGCCGCCTGCCCAGCTTCGGCCTGCTCACCCAGGCCTTGCAGGTGCTGCCCTTGTTCGCCATCGCCCATGCCGTCTCGCTGGCCGTGCGCATGCTGGTGGGCGGCATGTGGCCGGGCTGGACGCTGATGCTGGCGCCGCTGTTCGAGGCCATGCTATGGCCGCTGGCCACCGTGCTCTTGCTGGCCCCGCAGCGCCGCGCCCCGGACCGCGACGCCAACCGCCCGCTCTGAACAGCGCCCCATGACCGTTCTGAAGAATCTCGAGCAGGAGCTGTCGCGCTTCCGCCTGCGCCTGGTGGTGGCGGCGGGCTTTGTGCTGTTCTGCTTCGGCCTGCTGGTGGCGCGCCTGGTGTTTCTGCAGGTGATCCAGCACGACAGCCTGCTGGACCGGGCCGAGAGCAACCGCGTCACCATCGTGCCCATCGTGCCCAACCGCGGCCTGATCAAGGACCGCAACGGCGTGGTGCTGGCCAGCAATTACTCGGCCTACACGCTGGAGATCACGCCCTCCAAGGTGCTCGATCTGGAGGCCACCATCGACGCCCTGGCCCAGGTGGTGGAGGTGCAGGCGCGCGACCGCCGCCGCTTCAAGCGCCTGATGGACGAGAGCAAGAGCTTCGAGTCCCTGCCCATCCGCACCAAGCTCAGCGACGCCGAGGTGGCCCGCTTCACCGCCCAGCGCTTCCGCTTCCCCGGCGTGGAGATCAAGGCACGGCTGTTCCGCAGCTACCCGCTGGGCGAGGTAGGCGCCCATCTGATCGGCTATATCGGCCGCATCAACCAGGCCGAGAAAAAGGCCATGGACGATTGGGAAGAAGAAGACATCGCCAATTACCGCGGCACCGAATACATCGGCAAGCTGGGCCTGGAGCAGAGCTATGAGCGCGAGCTGCACGGCATCACCGGCTTCGAGCAGATGGAGACCAGCGCCGCCGGCCGCGCCGTGCGCCGCCTGGCCTACAAGCCGCCCACGCCGGGCAATACCTTGCAGCTGTCCATCGACATCCGCCTGCAAGCCCTGGTGGAGGAGCTGTACAAGGACCGACGCGGCGCCCTGGTCGCCATCGACCCGCGCAACGGCGAGGTGCTGGCCTTCGTCTCCAAGCCCACGTTCGACCCCAATCTCTTCGTCGACGGCATCGATGTGGAGAGCTGGCGCGACTTGAACGAAAACCCCGACAAGCCTCTGCTCAACCGCGCCCTGCGCGGCACCTATCCGCCGGGCTCCACCTTCAAGCCGCTGATGGCCATGGCCGCGCTGACCAGCGGCAAGCGCTCGCCCAGCGTGGTGATCCAGGACAACCTGACCTACAGCTTCGGCGGCCGCACCTTCGGCAGCCCCGAGACCGACAGACCCGGTCCCAAGGACATGCGGGCGGCCATCGTCAGCTCCTCCAACGTCTACTTCTACAGCCTGGCCAATGAGATGGGCGTGGATCTGATCCACGACGAGCTGGAGCCCTTCGGCCTGGGCCGGCGCACCGAGATCGATCTGCAGGGCGAGGTCAGCGGCGTGCTGCCCTCGCAGGAATGGAAGCGCCGCTACTTCGCCAGAAGCCCGGCCAACCAGAAATGGTTTGCCGGCGAGACCATCTCACTGGGCATAGGCCAGGGCTACAACAACTTCACCATGCTGCAGCTGGCCTCGGCCTACGCCACCATCGCCAACGGCGGCACACGCTTCAGGCCACGCCTGGTGCGCGAGATCGAGGACGTGGTCAAGCACGAGCAGCGCCGCGTCGCCAGCGACGCCCTGCAGCCCCTGCCGCTCAAGCCGGCCGATGTGGAGGTCATCCTCAACGCCATGCACGGGGTGACGCTGGAAGGCACTTCGCGCCTGGTGTTTGCCGGCGCCCCCTACACCAGCGGCGGCAAGACCGGCACGGCCCAGGCCGTGGGCCTGCGGGCCGGTGAGCGCTACCGCGACGTCAAGGCCGACGAGCGCAAACGCGACCACTCGCTCTACGTCGCCTTCGCGCCCGTCCACCAACCCACCATCGCGCTGGCCTTGATCGTCGAGAACGCGGGCTGGGGCTCCACCTCGGCCGCCCCCATCGCAAGGCGGGTGTTCGACTATGTGCTGGCCGGCCAATATCCCAACGAGGAAGACATCGCCCTGACCCAGATCGGCAAGTCCACCGCTCCGCTAGGCAAGCCCCGCAGCTTGGCCGAGGTGGCGCTGCCTGGTGCGCCGGCCTCGGCCGCATCGGCCTCAGCATCGGCATCGGCCCCTTCTCGCGGAGCTTCATCGCCATGACGGTATTCGACAAGCCCAGCCTCAGCCAGCGCCTCAAGCCCTGGTTCAGCGGCTTCGACCTGCCCCTGCTGCTGGCCATTGCCTGGATGATGGGCCTGGGCCTGATCTGCATGTATTCGGCCGGTTATGACCATGGCACGCGCTTTGTCGACCACTCGCGCAATATGCTGATCTCGGTGGCGCTGATCTTCTTCGTGGCGCAAATCCCGCCGCAGCGCATCATGCAGCTGGCCATCCCGCTCTACACCGTGGGCGTGCTGCTGCTGATCGCCACCGCCTTGTTCGGCATCACCAAAAAAGGCGCGACGCGCTGGCTCAATATCGGCATCACCCAGATCCAGCCCTCCGAGATCCTCAAGATCGCCACGCCGCTGATGCTGGCCTGGTGGTTCCAGAAACGCGAGGGCTTGCTGCGCCTGCCCGACTTCATCGCCGCCTTCGTGCTGCTGGCCGTGCCGGTGTTGCTGGTGGCCAAGCAGCCCGATCTGGGCACCTCCATCCTGGTGTTCTCGGCCGGCTTCTTCGTGATCTTCTTTGCCGGCATGAGCTGGAAGCTGATCATCCCGGCCTTTATGGTCGGCGCCATCGGCATCACCACCCTGGTGTTGAGCGAGGAAAAAATCTGCCAGCCCGAGGTCGAATGGCTGGTGCTGCGCGAGTACCAGAAGAACCGCGTCTGCACCCTGCTGGACCCCAATAAAGACCCGCTGGGCAAGGGCTTCCACATCATCCAGGGCGAGATCGCCATCGGCTCCGGCGGCATCCACGGCAAGGGCTTTATGAAGGGCACGCAAACCCATCTGGAGTTCATCCCCGAGCGCACCACCGACTTCATCTTCGCCGCCTTCGGCGAGGAGTTCGGCCTGCTCGGCGCCCTGGCCCTGCTGGCCGGCTTCACCGCCCTGATCCTGCGCGGGCTGATGATTGCCTCCGAAGCGCCCACCCTGTTCTCGCGCCTGATGGCGGGGGCCGTAACGCTGTCCTTCTTCGTCTACGTGTTCGTCAATATGGGCATGGTCAGCGGCATCCTGCCCGTGGTGGGCGTGCCCCTGCCCTTCATCAGCTATGGCGGCACGGCCATGGTGACCCTGGGCCTGGGCCTGGGCCTGCTGATGTCCATCGCCAAGACACGCCGGCCGCGCTACTGATCAGGCCTCGGCGTTCGGCAAGGGGTGTGCCGAGAAGCGCACCGTGAAGCGCGCCCCCGGGCCCTGGCCGTCGGGCTCGGCCTGGCCGGGCCGGCGCGGCCGGGTCTCGTCCAGCGTCAGCTCGGCCTCATGCTGCTGGGCGATCTCGCGCACGATGGCCAGGCCCAGGCCGGAACCGTCCACATTGGTGCCCAGGGCGCGGTAAAAAGGCTGGAAGACCTGCTCGCGCTCGGCCTCGGCCACGCCGGGGCCGGAGTCCTCCACCTGCAGCACGCTGACCTGGCCGAAGGGATCCTCCACCACTCGCACCGTCACCGTGCCGCCGGCCGGGGTGTAAAGCAGGGCGTTGTCGACCAGATTGCGGATCAGCTCGCGGATCAGCAAGGGGTGGCCAAGAATGCTCAGGCCGCTCTGCTCCTGCTCCGGGCCCTCGTAACCCAGGTCTATGCGTTTGTCGAAGGCGCGCGGCACAAAGTCGCGCACCGTCTCGATCGCCAGTTCGGCCAGATTGACCTCGCTGCGGCGGGCCGCATGCTCCTGGTCCTCGGCCCGCGCCATGGCCAGCAGCTGGTTGACCATATGCGCGGCACGCTGGCTGGACAGCGCAATCTGCTGCAGCGAACGCTTCAGCTCAGCGGGCTCGCTGCGGCCCTCGTCGATCTCGCGCTGGGCGAACTCGGCTTGCGTGCGCAGGCCCGCTAACGGCGTTTTCAGCTGGTGGGCGGCATCGGCCAGAAAATGCTTCTGGCTGCTGATGGACTGATCCAGCCGCGCCAGCAAATCATTGATGGCGCGCACCAGCGGCGCCACCTCCTCGGGGATGCGGTGCTCGTCGATGGGGCTCAGGTCCGAACTCTCACGCGAGCGGATGCGGCGCTGCAACTCGTTCAGCGGCGCGATGCCGCGCGCCAGCGCCAGCCAGACCAGCAACACGGCCAGCGGCAGGATGACGAACTGCGGCAGGATCACGCCCTTGATGATTTCGTTGGTCAGGCGGCCGCGCTTGCCCAGGGTCTCGGCCACCTGCACCAGCATGGTTTTGCTGCTGCCCGCCATGCCCTCGGGCGAGACCCAGAGGTAAGCCACCCGCACCCGCTCATGGCCCACCTCATCGTCGCGGAAGTGCAGCTCCCAGGGCACGATGGGGTCTTCATCCGGCGGCATCGGCAGCTTGGCGTCGCCGTTGAGCAACTCGCCGCGCAGGCCCAGCACCTGGTAGTACACGGTGTCGGTCTCGTCCGCCCGCAAGAGCGCCGCGGCCTCGGGCGCCAGCGCGTACTGCGAGCGCCCCTTGCGCCCGGCGGCGGCCGCGGCCGCGGGCGAGGCCACCTGCAAGCCAAGGGTGCGGGCCATCTCGCCCAGCTCGCGGTCATAGGGCTTGCCGGCAATGCCCTGCGCCACCAGCCAAGTCAGGGCCACGCTGATGGGCCAGATCAAGAGCAGCGGCGCCAGCATCCAATCAAGGATCTCGCCGAACAGCGAGCGCTGGCCGGATTCAGCGGCCATATCAACCGGGGATTTTTTCGAGGCAATAGCCCAGACCGCGCACCGTGGCGATGCGGATGGGGCCTTGCTCTATCTTCTTGCGCAGGCGGTGGATGTACACCTCGATGGCGTTATTGCTGACTTCTTCGCCCCACTCACACAGGCGCTCTACCAGCTGGTCCTTGCTGACCAGGCGGCCGGCGCGCTGCAAGAGCACCTCCAGCAGGCTCAGCTCGCGCGCCGACAGCTCCACCATCTGCTCGTTGATATAGGCCACACGGCCGGTGGCGTCGAAGGACAGCGGCCCATGCTTGATGACGCTGGAGGCCGTGCCCAGGCCGCGCCGGGTTAGCGCCCGCACGCGCGCTTCCAGCTCCTGCAGCGAAAAGGGCTTGGCCATGTAATCGTCGGCGCCCAGGTCCAGGCCCTTGACACGCTGCTCGACGCTGTCGGCCGCAGTCAGAATCAGCACAGGCATCGACGAGCCGCGCGCCCGCAGCTTGCGCAAGACCTCCAGCCCATGCAGGCGCGGCAGGCCCAGGTCCAGGATCACCAGGTCAAACTCATGCGAAGCCAGGGCCGCGTCGGCCTCGGTGCCACTGCCCACCTGGTCCACGGCATAACCCGAAGCCCGCAGGGAACGTAGCAAGGCATCGGCCAATACCTGGTCGTCTTCGGCAATCAGGATGCGCATTTCGGTCTCCAGCGAAATTGGAATCTTTGTCTGCGCATTCTAGGTTTGGCAGCAACCGCCAGGCGGAACAGCGACACAACTTCCCCTGTACGCCGCCGATGATGTGCAAACGGAGGCTGTTGAGCCGCTGGCTCGGCCTGTCTGCTCATCGTGCTTGCTGCCGGATTCAGGGCTGCTCGCAGACATGCCCGGTCCAGCGCAGATTGCGGGGCTCCTGGCTGGCTTGCGCAGGGCCCTGGCCATCAGCAGATCGCCCATGCCCGGCGCATTCATGATGGCTTCGGTGACCATGGCCGCGCGAGCGTCGCCGAGGAGACTGTCCCCTCGCGAGTTTGTGGGGGGCGACGTTTTCAGTCGGACCATGTCCTCGTACTGTTGCTCACCCAGGCCGGTTTGTCGGGCGAACAGCTGGCGTTGCGCCTCAGGTAGTTGGTCCTAGGCCTGGCCCGCATCGGCATAGCGCGACACCGCGTTGATCCGTCTGTTGAACCAGTCCCGAAGATTACGTCCGCGCGTGTCGGCTTCAGTCATTTCTGCCAGCGAGTTGGCGCGCATTCCCAGAGCTGTGCGCTCTTCCTCACTGAAGGTGGCATAAGCTGCAATCAGCTCAGAGACCAGCGTGGATCCAATATCCACCACGCCCTGCCAATCGTCGGGGTTGATGGAGGTGTACAAGCTATGGCAGAACTGGTTGAAGCCTTCGCTCTCCCAGTAGCCCAGCAGCAGGTCGGGCAGCTCGCCCCGCTACTTGTCGATCAAGGCTCGCGGCACCTCCTGCCGCAAGGTAAGTTCGCCAAGCTTCTTAACCAGGAACGCATAGTCTTCATCTCGCTTCATTTGCCGAATTCTCAGAGATCGAGAAACTCCTCCCGCATGCGCTTCACCACACCGTCCAGCGTGGCATCGGTGTACACAGGCGTGGGCGCGGAAAGACGGCCCAAGGGCGTGGCGGTGAGAGGGTGAGCCAGTGCCTCGGCCGAGGGATTGGCCAATCCAGCCAGCTCGCGCAGCTTGAGCACGACCAGCACTTCGTAAGGGAAGTACCAATCCTCGTCAAAAGGGAAATCGAATTCGGGGCCACTGCGCTTTGCGCGAACGCTTTGGTGGGTATGACGGTCGAGCGCAGCCAGCAGCGCTTGGACCAAATGCGACGGATCGGGCGTACGCCAGTGCTCGATAAGAAACTCGTAGATCGGCTCCTCATGGGCAAATAGCGGATCCAGCGGCATCGTCAGCCCGAAATGCGAGGCCAGCAGCCGAAGCACAAAGAATTGGGCGCGCGGGTGCGAGGTTTCGTCGGCGTCGAAGTAGGCGCCGTGGGGGAGTGCAGAGAGGACCCAACGCATCAGGGACAAGGTTTCTTGTTGCCAACCCAGCAAGAACACCCGAGCGAGGCCGGACACTGCCGAACGCAACCGAAGCATCCCCAAGTACTGGGGTCGGCCTCCGTTACGAAAGTCTTGCAGCATGAACTCGTCGAAGCGGTGATCCGCACGTGCTCCCCAAAACTCGTAAGCGGCCGCCCGCACCCACGTTGCCGCATAGTTTGGATCACCCTTCAGGCAGGACTGAATAGCGATCCAGCGCTGAGCGTTACTAACACGAGCAAGGTCGCCATTGGCGTTGGCCAGCGTATAAATCCACACGCCCTCTCCGTCAGGGGAAGGGTAAGGAAAACCGCCTTCAGTCGCGTATCTTTTGAGGGAACCCAAATCCTCGGTTTCCCAGTTCTGTAGACCCAGGACATAGTTCGCGAGAAATTTGCGGATGGAAGGGAATTTACTGGCCAGGCCAGATCGCTGAAAAGCTATAGAGGTCATGACGTTTCTAAATCCAGTCGAACAATTCCAAAATCGGCGTGCCGGTCTTGTTGGGTGGCGGAATGCCGCCCCCGCCACCGCCGCTGCCCGGCACGCAGCTCTGCTTGCTGGGGTCGCAGCTGGGGCTGGGGTCCACCAGGATGTCTGCGCGCGCCGCGCCGCTGCTCAATACAAGGAGCAGGAGCAGAAGTAGCAGGCCGATCCGTGTCGACATCAATGTCGATTTATGACGCTCTTTTAACTTGTTATTCAAGCGCATACAAATATCTTTGAACGCAAAACATGAAGCTTCACTCGGCCAGATAGGGCGCTTTCAACAGGGTGGGAGATCGGCGCTTGAAGTGCCCCGCAATCACGCACCACCCCTTCACAGATAGCTCAATCGTCCCCAGCTGCGCCGCAATATTTCGCTGGCGTGTTGAATCTTTCCAGCGATCGTGTAGAGGCTGAGCGCCACCGGGAAGCGTCCCGACGCCTGACCCACAAACACGGCCACATCCACCGGCACGCCATCGGCGCGGCCGGTGAAGCGTCCCTCGGCCCCGCTCAGCACACCATAGCTGGCGGGCTGTACAGCAATGGAGCGCACGCGCCCCGGCGATACGCCAAAATTCTCGCTGGCACGCCGAATGGCCTTGCTGGCGACGGCCAGCATCTGGCCTTCCGAAACGCTTTGCTCGCGCCAGCCTGAGAAGGTCATCACCAGCGGCGGGTGGTAATGCATCGGGCTCTCGGCCACGAACTGCGGCCTTCCCCTGTGCTGAATGAGCCGGGCCTCCCAGGGCGGCTGGTTTTCCAGCCAAATGACCAGACCCAGCTCGCCGACCTCGAAGATCTGCATCTCGCGCAAGCGGCGTGCGGGCGCGGCAGGCGCTTGCGCCAGACCGGGCAGAGAACTTCCGGCCAGCGCAGCCGCGCAAAACGCGCGCCGCCGCAGCCCGCCCACGGCCACCGCAGCCTTCATCGCAGGCCTCCGCCCGAGACAGCGGCGCCCATGCCCAGC
The DNA here is from genome assembly GCF_014204525.1 of Roseateles oligotrophus. Taxonomy (GTDB): domain Bacteria; phylum Pseudomonadota; class Gammaproteobacteria; order Burkholderiales; family Burkholderiaceae_C; genus Paucibacter_A; species Paucibacter_A oligotrophus_A. The sequence continues at coordinate 268,498 of NZ_JACHLP010000002.1, read as the reverse complement.
AAGCTCAGCGCCGCCACGGCCAGCCAGCTATACCAACGAAGGCTGCGCCGGAACGCCTCGCCCATCTTGCAGCGGCAGCTGAGCCAGCACACCAGCCACACGAGCAGGTAACTCACCAGCGCCCGGCCCAGCAGATTGCCCAGCACATAGCTCAGACTCATGCCGCATCCACGGCTGCGGTCTGCGCAAGCTGCCATCCCGCCGGTGTCCACTGCATCAGCTGCAGCGACAGCGCATGCTCGTCGATGCTGGCATGGAACACTCGCGCGGCCTCGGCCTGTAGCGCTTGCAAAGCACCTGGCACGCTCAGATTGGCGATCAGCAGCACGTCACGGCGAGGCGCACACACGCAGGTCTGCCGGCCGATCTCGCTGCTCACATGGTGTTGCCAGAAGCCGTCGAAGGCCAGCAGCACGGCCTCCAGCTCGCCGCCGGTGCGCACCGCGACCAGGCCCTCGTGAACGCCCGTGCGCAGCAGCTGCGCCGAGAAGCGGCCCTTGAAGTTGGCCAAGGCCAGGGCCTGGCAGTCGGCAAGAGCCACGCCGGCCCGCGCCAGCAGCGGCGGCGTGGCCATCACGAACTGCTCGGGCTGCTCGAAGGCATAACTCAGCAGCAACTCGCCGCACAAGGGGGCCGTCACCGGCAGCTGCTCATCGGGCACGCCGTGCAGCCGCAGCGCATCGATGAAGCGGCGGTGTTTGACCCTCAGGGTCAGTCCTTGGGGGCGGTAGAGATCGTCAGTCATGTTGAAGAAGAACTTTGTGCAAGGGTGAATGATCCGTCAGGGATGGGGTAGCCAAGCCGCATCAGGCAGTGAAGGCACCGGTGCTCATCGGAATGCCCAGCGTCTGACCCAGGCTTCGCAGTTCCTCGGCATAGGCCGAGCGCACAAGCACCGCCGCCCAGGCATCGTCGTCGTTGCCCAGCACCAGCAGCCGGTGGCCGCGCGCCAGGAACCAGGGCTCTGCCTCGGCCAGCAGGGCTTCGCACAGATCAAAGCCGCCGCTCACCTCCGCCAGGCTGTCGGGGGTGTTGAACTCACCCAGCCCGCGCTGCTGGGCCAGCTGGTCGAGTTGGCCCAGCAGCGTCTCGTCATCCCGCAGGTCTGCATGTACGCCCATGCCCTGCTCGCCCAGCAAGCAGGCCAGGGCGCTGACATCGGCCACCTTGCGCGCCTTGCCATGGGCGTCCAGCACGGCTTCCAGCGCATCCACATCGCCATCGGCCACCAGCTCCAGCCAGCGTGCCAGCCCCTTGCGCTTGCTCTTGGCCAGATCGGCGCGCTGCGGCAGTGGCGGTGCCTGGACGGGCACACCCGCACCCACGCCCTCGCCGCGCCAGGCATCCCGCGTGTGGCGGATATGCGCCCGGTAATGCGCCACCAGGTCGCGTGGGTAGTAGGGGTGGTCGCGGAAGCTGCTGTCGTCGATGTCGTAGGCGCAAACAGCCAGCGCGGCCTCAAAGGCGAAGTCGACGAACAGGCTTTCGAGTACGCCGCGCTTTTCTGCCGCCTCGGGGCTGAAGTCGCGCACGGGCTTCCAGCCATACGGCTTCATCAGGCGACACCAGCGCGCCATGTGCCGCTCAAGCGCCGCGCCCATCGCAGCACGTGGTGCCGACAACACGGGCAGCAGCGACTCGGTCCACACGGGCGAGGTCCACGCAGGCGTGCGTCCGTACTTCTTCGCGAGACGCCAACCGGGATGGAAGGCCTTGAGCAATAGGTCCGGCCCATACAGACGTCCATCGACCTGGTCGCTGACGAGCGCCGTCAGCGACGCCACGTCGTCAGCGTTGGGCAGCAGCAGCAACCCAAGGGACAGGTACCGCAGGGCCTTGCGGTCGTTCAACCTAAGCGAGAACTCCGAGACATGTTCGCGCAGGAAAGGCTGATCGTCGGACAACCGGTGCGCCAGCGCCCCCAGGGACAGGCCTGTCGCGTACAGGCAGGCCGCCCGATCGACAATCTCCTCGGCAATGAACGGCCCACCGGAGGGCAGATCTGGCTCGTTGAGCCGGGCAAGCAGGCTGCCATACACCGCTTCATAACGCCCCGCATCGCCGTCGGGGTCTCGCAGTTGGCGGTCGAAGCAAATCTCTATGGGTTCCATGGTTTTCCGACTTCAACTTGTCTTGGGTGCATCTTCATGGCCGTGCCCAGCCCACACCTCGCCGGTGGTCAGCCGGACAAGCTCTGCAGACTTGGCGTTCTCGGCCCTGAAATACAAGGCGCCACCGAGGCTGTAGAGCAGCGACAGCGCACAGCGATCCGTCTCGTCCTGGATGTACCCCACAAACGCGTCACCGGCCACCAGGGAGCAAATCCAATCCACCAGCATCAAGGCCTCGTACCAGCCCTGCAGATCCTTGATGCTCGGCAACTTGAGCGTGATGCCGGCTCGGGGGCCGACACCATCCGCCCAGTACTCGCACACGAAATCACCAGGCCTGAAGCTTACGTATGCGTGCGGCAAGGGACGTAGTTCCATGGGCGCCCTTTCCATGGAGAAGAACTGGTGTACTGGCCACGCCTGCGGCGCAGAACCCGTGCCTGACATGAGGTATCGCAGGACCGCGTCAGCGCGCTGATCTACAGGCGTGACCAATTCCGCCGAGAAGTGAAGGATGTAGTGCTTTGACATGGTGTCTTTCAACTCACGATGTTCGGAGACCAAACAACTTTCAGGTTCGCCAGGTCCGATTCCTTGGCGAACAAGGCCTGCAATGTCTCAGCGGCTTCCTTGCTTGCAACATGCCACTCGACCTTGGTGCCGCCCGCAGCCAACAGTTGCCCGCGCGCGTCGCTGATCGCGTCGTTGCGAAACTTCGCGGCCAAGGGCGGTGGTTGACCACTCACCAACGGATTGCTGCCCGTGTAGTCCTTGGCATCGAGCAACACATCGCGCTTGGCGTCGTAACCGTCAAAGGCCTTGCCGCCGACCTGATACTCAATGTTCCTGGGCGCCCCAGTGATCTGCTTTTCGTAACGGAAATGCGCATTGTCCGGCCTACTGATCTCGATCCAGGCACCCTTGCCGCCATCCGAGGCTCCCAGCTTGTAACCGCTCGGACTCTTGGGCGCCTGGTATGGCATGGGCAGAGCGCATTTTGCGTTATGCACCCACAAGCCCGATTGGCCCACGAAGTAGTTTGGCGTGGCCGCGACACTGAAGTTGTAGACCCGCAGCGGCGCTTGAACCGCCTTGTTCGACAGCACCAACACGTCGCCGCTCAGCGAAGCCAGCACGTCTTCATCGCTCACGTCCTCGGCCGGGGTCCAACCCTTGCCCTGCACCCACAAGGGGTGTTCGTCGGTCAGGCGAAAGGTCTCGAACTCGGTCTTCAGCTCGCGGTAGCGCGGGGCCATGCGGCCGAAGGTGCGCTCGACCGCCTGCGGCGCGTCGGTCCAGAAACGGTCATGACGCGACAGCACCTGCTCACCCTGGCTCACCCCTTCGATGGCCATGGTTCCCGTGGGCAGCTGCACCAGCGTGCCGCCAGCAAAGCTGGCGCAGCCCAGGTCCTTCTTGAGGCCCTTCACGGCATCGCCCACCGAAGCGCTGTACTTACCCAGCCGCCCGGCCAGCTTCAGCGCGACGGCGGGGCTCACATAGCTGCCAATCACCTTGCCCAGGTCGTAGGCCCCGCACTGGGTGGCGCGCATGATGGTGTCGACGGCCTCCTGCCCCAGCAGTTCGCCCAGCACTTTCAAGGTGCCCTTGGGGTCCTTGTAGAAGGCCTTGCCCAGCTCCACCAGGCCCTTCACCACCTCAGCGGGGTTGGAGATGAGGTCGATCAGGTCGGTGATCTGGCCCTTCAGGCCTTGGAACAAGCCCTTGCCGAATTCGTAGCCATACTTCAGGGCGCCGCTCACACCGCCCCACAGGGAGGACCAGAAGCCCTGGTCCTCGGGCTTGGCACCTTTGTTGTCCTCGCTGGCCGGCGTCTTCTCGCAAATGTCTTCCAGGAACTGGCAGTTGTTCTTCTTGGCCCAGGCCTGGCGAGCGGCAGCATTGGCAAAGCACTGACCGGGGTCTGGGCAGATGGCGGTGGTGATGCCGGAGCCCGAGGAGGGCGCAGACTGCGACCGCGCCAGGCCCGGCATCAGCCCGGTCAGCGCCAATACAAGCAGCCAGACCAAGGCAGCTTTGAACGGCGCGATCCTGGCAAAGTCGTTCACAGGCACGGCCAGTCCTCCACGGGCCGCTCTGTGGGCGGCTTGCCCCCACTGCCCCCTGTGCCTGCTGCGCAGCGCTGACTCTTGAGCTCACAGCTGAGGCCTCCACCGGGAAGGATGTCGGCCTGCGCGACGCCTGCGAACAGCCCAAGACTGACAAGCAGGCCTCGGCTCAGCAGCAGGCCGGACAATTTCAGTAGTAGCTTGTAGCGTTGTTTTAACCCGTTACTTGTTTGCATATTGAATTTCTGATCACCGAAACGATGTGTCGGGTTACGCTGCGCTAAACCGACCTACGAGGCGACAAAACGCCTTCGCTCAAGGCAGCTTGCAATGCGGCCAGATGGGGAAGCGGTTTTCCGGATGGTGGTGCCAGGTGACCTTGTCGTTCGGGTCGGTGAACCAATCACCACCCATGCACAGGTTCTCAGTTCGAGTCGGTACTACATCCCGGTGAAAACGTTCCAGTTGCCAATTGAGCCGTATGGGCAACTCGCCCGTCAGCACCGCGATAGACACCCGAAAACCGTGTTTGCGAGCCAGGCGCAAGACCTCGGCCGGAATCCGTTCACGCATCTTGATGCGGTAAGGGCCTTTGAGTTCGCCTGTGTTTTCCTTGCCTCCGGGCGAGGACTCCTCGCGCCAGCTGACCAAGACTTCCTCGGGCACCTTGTGACCGGTGTCGGCGAAAAAACTATCGCCACCAAAGTTCGGCACACTCCTGGGATCAGCAAGGCTGGGGCGCCAATCGTTCGCAGCCTGGTCGCTGTCGAAGTAAGCAAAATTGGTCAACCCCACCACTTGCACAGCGTACAGATTTCTGGGTGTCTTGTTCTCTGCGTAATAGCTGGCGTTTTCTCCGCCGCGCAGATTCAGCTTCACTACTGCAGCGGAACAACCTGTCAAGGCCGACACGGCCGTGGTCAGCAGCGTCACTACCGAGAGTTTTTTCATCATCGTCGTCATCCCTGTCTTCATTGCATCACCACCCCTAAATTGCTGCGCAACCATTCCCCATATTTCTGCATGTCCACCAAACCTGCGCGGTTGCCGCAGCAAGGCTGTTCACGCGTATCGCCCGTGCCAGGGTCGAATACCTGGGTGGCTGGGTTGTATCGGATATAGCCGCCGCTCTGGCTGAGGGCGTAGCGCATACCGCCCTCCGGATCGGTGCTCTTGCCGGGGCTCTCCCGCCCAGCGACGCGAACCTCCCGATCGCGACTCAAACCCCCCATGCCAGGCAGGGCCCAGGGCAGCACGCGGGTCTCGTCGTGGAGGATGGGATTGCTGACGGTTCGCTGCTCCGCTGCCAAGTCATCCATCTTCAAGCCTGCGGCCTTGGCCTGCTGCCACATCCAGTTCAGCGCCACATCGGACAAATCGCCCCCATCGCCTCCCGCGCCCGCATAACCACCGCCCACATCGGAGTGGGCGCCGATGAAGCCGCGCTCGATCACCTGGCCCGCTGTGCCGCCCATGGCCGACTCCAGGGGAAACATCGCCCGGTGTTCGTTGACCGCTACCGCATGGGCGACGGTTTGAAACTGTGCCGCGTCCACCGTGAGATTGAAGTCACCGATGGCGGTGCTGAGCACGGAGTCAAACAAGCCCATGAAACGCAGCTGGATGTCCACGCAGTTGTAGCGCGAATCCTCTGCCTCGTAGCCAAACAGCTTTTTGTTGAAATAGTCAGCCTTCTTGCGCGCAATGATCTGGTTGCTGAAGTCCCGCGCCGCTGCCGCGCCGCGGCTGAAACCCACGATGTCCAGGGTGATGCTCAGCGGCGCTTCCTTGCTATAGGGCTGCTTCTTGTCAACGAACTCGTCTTGCCATTTGGCTTTGACATAGGTATCCAACCTATCAAGCTGAGTGTTGATTCGATCACGCAAGGTGTGGGCCAGGGCTCCATCCATGAGTGCCCCCGTGCCCGGGCCTTCTATGTAGAAGGGCTTGTCTGCTCTCGCAAGAAATGCGTCATTTGTACCCTTGCTCATGTCATTGTCTTGGTACGCCTTCCTCAACCAGTACACATTCGTCCTGCTCTCCTCCGTATTCCCCGTGCCATCAAAGGCAAACAAGATCAGGCCCGAGGGATCCACAAAGCGCAAGGGGTTGGCGCGGACATAGCTGTAGGCATTGGGGCCGTCCGGCGTGCCCAGCGGATCAGGCGTTAAATACTCGCCTCTTGCGGGGTCGTAATAGCGGTGATCGTTGTAGTGCCAGCCGGTCTCGGCATCCCAATGCTGGCCCGGCAAGCGCAGATTCAACACAAATCCCGCCTGAACTCGCGGGCTGACCCGCGCCTTTCCAAACTCGGCATAGTCGGCCTGCCAGATGAGTTTTGCCCGCTCATCCGTCGCTGCCTCAACAGCCCCGAGATGATTGGCATGCAGCCACACCAGGCGCTCGGAATCGGCCCGCCAGGCGCTCAGCAACTCAGCCGCATCGTGGAGCATGTGCGAGAAGGCACTTCGGCCGGCACCCGCAGGCAAGCCCTGCGGGCTGTCGATCAGGGCAATCGGCAGATCGGCCAAATACACATACTGACGGGTGATGCGTCCCTGGGCGTCCAGTTCGGCACTCAGCAGACGGTCTTGGTACAAAAAATGGGTCTGCCCCGTCGGCGTGGCCTTGGCGACCCGTTCGCCCCGGTGGTTGTAGCGGTAGGCCCCCAGGACCCCATCGGCTTCGCGCACCTCCAGCAGTCGGCCCAGGGCGTCCCAGCGCAGGCTGCGCTGGCCCATGCGGGTAGCTTGGCCGTTGGCGTTGTACTGTGCAGGCGCAGCCGCCTGCGTGCCTAGCCAGCGATGGCTACCGGCCTGATAAGCAGGAGCAAGCGTTTGGGTGCTCAGGTCGGCTGCATCCGCCACCTCTTCTTGCTGCAAGCGGCGACGGCCCGCAGCGTCAAAGTACCAGCGGCTGCTGTGCTGCTCGGTCAAGGCGTTGGGGCCTTGGGCCCAAGCACCGCGAGCGCGCACGGCGGCGACCAGGCGGTCGCGCCCGTCATAGGCATAGGCCTGGGTTTCGATCTGAGCGGCCGTGCGCCCGGCCTCGCCTGCCGAGCCCAGATTGGCGCCCAACAGCAGATTGCCCTGGGCGTCCCACAAATAACGCCTGTCCACCAGGGCTTGAGGATCGCGGGCATGCCCCCAGGCACCCGGCGCTGAGGGGTCAAACCACGGCTCATTGACTTTGGCTCCGCCAGCCGCATGTGCGGACGCCAAACCCAGCATGGCCAGGCCGGCACCATCGTTAGGGGCCTGCGGATGCCGATGGATCAAGCGCGCCAAGACACCCTCGCGGCTGCGTAGCGCATGGGTGCTGATGCCGTTGCCACTCTTTGCGTGGCGCAGCCCCACCAGGTCGCGCTCCAGTTCGCTGACAAGCGTTTGTGCCGGCCCCAGTTTCTGCAACCAGGCGGCGTCAAAGCGGCTGCGTTTCAGGGCCACAACTTGCCCCTGTCCATTGCGCTCATACAAGAGCCAGCTGCCATCGGGCAGACTGCTGGCCTGCAAGACGCCGGCTTCATCAAAACGGTAGCGTGTGAGGCTGGTGTAGGGCTCACCTTGACTGAGTTTGAGCGTCACGGTCTTGCTCACCCGCAAACCGCGCAGATCATACTCATAACGCTCACTTTGTTCGGGATGTTCCAAACTCACCAAACGACTGCCAACATAGGTCCACATGGTGGTTTGGGTCTGGCTGCGGCTTGAATCGCGGACACGCTGGGTCACAATTCGTCCGCCCGGATCGTAGGCGTACTCAGCCCGGTGGCCTTGTGCATCCACGGCCGCCACCATGCGATCAGCCGCATCAAACTGGCGCAGCTGGCGCCCGCTGTCCGGGCTGAGGCTCAGCACGCTTCGGCCGAAATCGTCATGGCGTTCGTGTGCCGGCAAGGGCCGATCTGCCGCCGCCTGAACATCGGGCAGTGGCAGCAAGCTGCGGCCCAGCAAATCGGTGATGCGCTGGGGCTGACCGTCAGGGCCGTAATCAATGGCGAAACCACCGCCTCGGCTGTCCTTGAAACTGCTGAGTTGGCCATAGCCTTGCGCATAAGCGTACTGCTGGGTCAAAGCCATGCGCGCGCTGCGCTGCCCCTGCTCCAGCAACTGGCCTTCGGTGTCAAAACGATAGCTTTCTAGCACCCCCTTGGCATCGGCTCGCCAAAGCGGCCGGCCCGCCACATCCATGGCCTGGCGCAGCAGCGGGCGATAGTTGCCCGAAGCTCGCTCGCCCTCGCCCATTTCAACGGGCCGACCCAACTCGTCATAGCTGATGCTGCGAACCACGGGCCGCGCCCAAGCGGGGCCAGAGCTGCTGAGTTGCGCCATGCGCCCCTGATCGTCGTAACTCCAGCGGGTCCAAATGCCCTCGCCGTCTTCGACCTGTTCAAGCCGGCCACTGCCAGGCTGATAGGCCATGCGCATGGGCGCAGCGCCAGGTCTTTGCAAGGCCAACATGGCCACGCCCTTCTCATCCCAAGTCAGCCGGGTGATGTCCGAATCCTCCGGCAAGCCCTTGGGCCCATTGGCCAGCGGCCCGTCAATCTCTGCCAGCAGGCTATTGCCCGCCAGCGTGGTGTAGCGGTAAGTGGTGGTTCGCTCCAGCGCCGCCGGCGCCTCCTTGCCCTCAGCATCCACCGGGCTCCAGCCCCGCTCCGTCACGCGGGTCAGCTGGCCGAGCGCGTTGTAAGCCAGCTCCGTGCTGCGCGTCTGGCCCGCAATGACGCTGGGCTGGGTGATGCGCGCGGGCTGCTGGCCCAGGGCCATGCTGCCGTCGGCGTAGCGGATGTCGCTGTACGCATAGCGCTGCAACCACTGCGCCGACTGGGGCTTGCCGGCCTGGTAGCTCTGCCGGGCCGTCTCTACCAGGCGGCCCTGCGCGTCGTAGCGCCTCAGCTCGGCCTGCAAGGGCCGCCCCTGCGCGTCGAGCTGGCTGGCGCGGATCAGGCGGCCTGCGCTGTCGTAGCCATAGCTCATATTGGTCGGCCCGCAGCTCGCGCAACCCGGCCCCAGGCTTTGCAGCAGCCGGTACTGGCCGCCGATCACGGCGCTCAGCAGCTCGGTCTTTTGCCCCAGGCTGTTGGTCAGCACGGTCTTGCCCACGCTGCGCGCCTGCACTTCGCCGCTGCGGTCGGGCCGGCCTTCGGTGGGCAGGGGGCGGCTGAGGTAGTGCAGGCTGATTTGCTCAACGCCCGTGCCCGCCACCACCTGACCCGCCGCGTCGCGCTGCTGCGCCTGGCCCTTGCTGGAGAGTATGGCCCGGCCGCTGGCCTCGTAGGCGTAGCTGGCCAGGCGCTGGGTTTGTACTTGCGCAGTCTGGGGGTCTGGCTGCCTGAGGCTGATGCCGGTGAGCGCCCAGGGGTTGCCGGCCTGGTGCTCGGCCTCGTAGTGGTACAGGCGGGCCCCTGTGGCGGTTTGTCCGGGGCGGGTCTCGCCTCCGAAGGCGTAGGCCACCTCGCTGAGCCGGCCTTGCTTGTCCTGGCTGTAGTGGATGCGCCCCAGCGGTGTCTGGATGGCCAGCAAGGGCGGGCGTTGGCCCGCGCCGGCGCGCCCGTACACAAAGCTGAGCTGGCGGCCCTGTGGGTCGCGCACGCTCAGCAAGTCGCCCAAGGGGCTGTAGCTGAGCTGCACTTGTTCGCCGCTGGCCGCACGTATGCTTTGCAGCGGCTGCCCGCCCTGGCTGCCGCCGCCAAAGCTGAGCGTGCGCCCATCGGGCCAGCGCCAGTGGTAGCGCAGCTGGCCGGCCGTGCCCGCCTCGATGCGCACCTGGCCGTCGCCCGGCTGGGGGCTCACGCACAGGCTGCGGCCGGGCTGCTTGGCAAAGCTCAGGCGCCGGCCATCGGCCTGCACGATCTGGATCTGCTGCCCCAGGTCGTGGAGCACGGTCTCATAGCTCATGCGCCACTGCACGCCCAGCAGGCCGGGGTTGCTGCTCAGACTGTTGTAGTAGCGCTTGAGCTCCAGGCCCAGCACACCGGGCAGGGCGGCCAGGTCGGTTTCTTCCTGGTATTTGTTGCCGCTGATCAGGTGGATGGGATTGCCCCCGCCCACATGCACGCCGCCCCCGCCGCCGCCGCCTTGCGAGGCCGGGCCTGCGCCGCCGCAGCTGGGGTTGCCATTGCCCGGCGGGCTGCAGGTGCCGCCACCGCCGCCGCCACCGCCTCCCGGCGGCAGGGTGGGCAGTGTGCACAGGCCCAGCGCTTGCCGGGCCGGCGTGCAAGGCGTGCCGCCCCCGCCGCCACCACCACCGCCGCTGCCCGGCACGCAGCTCTGCTTGCTGGGGTCGCAGCTGGGGCTGGGGTCCACCAGGATGTCTGCGCGCGCCGCGCCGCTGCTCAGGGCAAGGAGCAGGAGCAGCGGCAGACTGATCAGTGCCAGTTTGTAACGCTGCTTTAACCAGTTACTTGATTGCATATTGAATTTCTTGAAACAAGATGACGAGGCGGCTGAGCCAGCTCATCCACAGGTTTCTGGTGGCGGTGTCGGGCAGTTGTTGCCTTGGCAGGGACGGCATTCACTGGCCCACCAGGGGCAGTCGGGTGGAGCCGGGTTGCCTGGGTTGCCGGGCCCGCCGGGGTTGGGAGGCACGGGGGGCTGGCTGGGCGGGCCCGGATCGGTGGGCTGGCCCCCGTTGCCATTGCCCGGGTTGGAGATATTGCTGTCTTCGATCGCGTCGGAGAGCATTTGCTGCGTCACATGGACGACGATGGGAATGCGGCCTCTGGCCAGCAAGGCTTGGTGAAAGGGTTCGGCCGCGCCGCTGAATTGGCGCATCACGGCCAGCATCATCCGGTCGACAAAGGGCACGGCAGGCTTGTAGCCATAGACCACGCGCAGCTTGATCTGGTTGGCGTCATGCAGGGTCTGGCCGCTATGGGTTTTGAGAACGGCATCCTGAAACGCCAGCCCGCGATTGGGGATCACCCGTTTGCCGGCGCCCACGCTGTCTTTGAGTTCGGGATCGGCAAAGTCGTCGAAGCTCTCTTTGGTGGGGCTGAGCAGTTCGATACTCAGGTTGGTGGCGGCGTCGGCCTTGGCCTTACCATAAGCGATGGCCAGCTCCGCAGCAGTCTGGCCACCGCCGTACAGCGGCAGCAGATTTTTCTCCAGGGCGTCGCGGATCTTGGATTGCTGGGCATGGCCGATGGCACCTGCCCGGGCGGCCATGAAGGTGGCGTGGTTGACGATGTTCTTGCTGTGAAACAGCAGGCTGTACTGCAAGAGGCCCAGACCCAGCGCCGTGATGACGGCGCCAACAAGCAGGAACTCGACCATGGCAGCGCCGCGCGGCCTCGTTGCGCCCCGCTCTCTCCTGCTGTTGACGGACTTTCTTTTGCTCATCGTTGTGCCTTACCGAGTTGCCTGAGCGGCCGGTGCTTCAAGTGGTCAAGGCCTGTTTTCGACTGCGGAGGGCGCTGTGCGGCGCTGCTGCAGGCCGTCTGCGGCCAGCAGCCAGTCCCGCATCTCCAGCTGGCACCCCGGCGCCAGGGCGTGCGCGGCCGCCGCCGTTGCGGGCAGCTCCAGCACATGAGTCGTGCCCGCCGGGCCGAATGCCAGCCGCCAGGGTTTCAGGCCCGCCGTGATGCGCAGCACGCGCCCCTGCGCATCGAGAAACGCCAGGTCGATAGGGGCTCGCACAAAGCAGCTGTGAACACTTTTGCAGTTGACAAGCAGCAAGGCTTCGCAAAAGGGGAGTCGGCGCAAAGGGGGGCGCCCCATCAAGCCCCAGAACCGCGCACCGAAGCTGCGCGCCACCCCCAGGTCCAGCATGACGGCGGTGTGCCGGCGCGCCGAGGGCTCGAAACGCTCCTTGCGCCAGGCCGCGGGCAACAGGCTCGCGGGCGAAAACAGCGGCCCAAAACGCGAGCGCCAAGCCGGCGGAAAGCCTGGCTCCAACAGCGTGTTCTGATGCTTGGAAATCATCGAATCCATGGCCTTAAATTCCGCTGTGAATGAACTTCATGGCGATGGGGAAGAAGATCACGATGAAGGTGCAGGGGAAGATGAAGGCAATCAAGGGAAAGAGCATCTTCACCGGCGCTTCCATGGCCAGCTTCTCGGCACGCAAAAAGCGCTCGACGCGGCGTTGATCGGCCTGGATGCGCAGCACCGGCCCCAGGCTCATGCCCATGCTCTCGGCCTGAATGACGGCGGACACAAAGTTGCTGATGCTGGGTTCGTTCAGCCGCTCGGCCAGGTCGCGCAGCGCCTGCGCCCGGGCTTTGCCGGCGCGGATATCGCGCAGCACGCGCTGCAGCTCCTCCCGCAGCACGCCGGCCGGGCCCTTGCTCACGGACTGGGAAATGGCGCCCTGCAGATTGAGGCCCGCTTCGACGCAGAGCGTGATGACGTCGAGGTAGAAGGGCAGGGTCTTGAGCAAGTCTTTTTTGCGCGCGGCCAGGCGGTCGGACAGCCAGACCAGCGGGTAGAGCCAGCCCATCAAGGCGCCGCCAAGCGCCACTTGCAGATAGAGCAACGGGCCGAATCCCGCCGCGGCGACGTTCGGTGCCGGCTTGTCAAACACCGACAGCATCCACGCCGCCAGCAAGGCAATCAGCAGGCCGCAGACGACGCGGCTGGCCAGGAACTGCGCCGGCGCCAAGGTGAAGTCCAGGCCCGCCTTGCGCAGGCGGGTCTGCAAGGCCGCATGGCTTTTCGCGGGAATGACGCCGCCGATGAAGTAAGCCACCACATGGATGGGCCACCACATCAGGCGAAAGCCCAGCGGCGGCGGGTCTTTGTAGTCCCTGTCCTCCTCGGGCACGGCCATCACCACGCGCGCGCTCAGCCAGGCCACCAGGGCCACGGCCAGGCCCACGGCGAGGCAGACCAGGGTGGGTATGAGATCGGACATATCGCTTTGTTCCTTAAACCTAAGCTAAACATCGATCGCAATGATTTTGCGAATGACGTAAATGCCCATGACTTCAAAAAAGCCTATGGCCACCAGCGTGGCCCAGCCTATGGGCGTGTGCCAGAGCATGGCCATGGCCTCGGGCTCCATATGGTCCAGCACCAGCATCAGCCCCAGCGGCAAGGCGCCCACCACCCAGGCCTGCAGCTTGCCCTGCGCCGTCAGGGCGCCGATCTTGCCTTCCATCTGCAGGCGGCTGCGGATCGTGTGGGCCGTGCGTTCCAGGGTTTCGGCCAGGCCACCGCCGGTCTCGGAGGCGATGCGCATGGCCGAGATCACCAGCGTGGTGGTCTGGGTGGGCATGCGGCGCGACAGATGGGCCAGGCTTTGCTCCAGCGTGACGCCCAGGCGCTGCTCACGCAGCATCAGGCTGAACTCCTGCGCCAAGGGAGCATGGGCTTCGGCCACCAGCTGGGTCATGGCCGAGTTGAGCCCCACACCGGCGCGCAAACCGCCGGACAACATCATCAAGGCGTCGGGCAACTGTTCCTCAAACTTCTGTTGCCGGCGCTTGCGCATCAAGGCGAACACCCAGCGCGGCAGCAAGGCCAGCACCAGGCCACCGACGATGGCCACCAGCCAGCTGCCGCTCAGCGCCCACAGCAGGGCGCCGCCCAGGCCCATCATGGCCAGGTTGGCGACGAAGAGCTGCTCGGCGGGAATGAAGAGAAAGAACTCCTGCAACTGGAACTGCGCGCGCTCCGTAAAGGCTTCGCGGTAGCGCCGCATGGACACCGTGGCCGCCTCGATGGCGAACCAGGCCAGCAAGGCGACCGAAAAGGCCAGCACCACCAGGATGATGGTGAGCGACAGCGCCGAGGAGGAAGAGGCTGCTTGCATGCTTTGCCCCTCCTCAGGCCTGCGCCGCGAGCGCGGGCTTGCCGCTCTTGAAGATGTCCATGTCCAGCGCGTGGCCGGTGGCACGCAGCTCTTCATAGAAGCTGGGCACCAGATCGCAGCCCTCAAACCAGCCCTGCACCCGGCCCTCCGGGCCGATATAGCCCTGATTGTGGAAGCGGAACAGCTCCTGCAGCTGGATCTTGCCGCTCTCCATGCCGGCGACCTCGGTGATGGAGGTCACCATGCGCGTTCCGCAGCTGAAACGGGTTTGCTGGACGATCAAATCCACCGCGCTGGTAACTTGCTCGCGGATGGCCGTCAGGGGCAGGTCCATGCCCGCCATCAAGACCATGGTCTCCAGGCGCGCCAGGCCGTCCCGGGGCGTGTTGGCGTGCAAGGTGGTCAGCGAGCCTTCGTGGCCGGTGTTCATGGCCTGCAACATGTCCAGCGCCTCGGCGCCGCGACACTCGCCCACCACGATGCGGTCCGGCCGCATGCGCAAGGTGTTCTTCACCAGGTCGCGGATGTAGACGGCGCCCTTGCCCTCCACATTGGCTGGGCGCGATTCCAGGCTGATCAGATGCTCATGGTCCAGCTTCAGCTCGGCGGCGTCTTCCACCGTGATCACCCGCTCGCCCGCCGGGATGAAGTTGGACAGAATGTTCAGCAAGGTGGTCTTGCCCGAGCCCGTGCCGCCGGAAACAATCATGTTCTTGCGCGCCTTGACGCAGATTTCCAGAAAGCTCGCCATGGCCGGGCTGATCGCGCCAAAGCGCACCAGGTCCTGCGCGCCCAGCTTGCGCTTGGAGAATTTGCGTATGGTCAGGCAGGCCCCCTTCAAGGCCAGCGGCGGGATGATGGCGTTGACCCGCGAGCCGTCCTTGAGGCGGGCATCGACCATGGGGGAGGACTCATCGATGCGCCGCCCCAGCGGTGCCACGATGCGCTCGATCACCCCCAGCACGGCGCGGTCGCCGGTGAAGGTCAGCGGGTGGCGCGTCAAGCGGCCGCCACGCTCCACATAGATTTCGTCAAAGCGATTCACCATCACTTCGGACACCGACTCATCCGCCAGCAAATCCTCCAGCGGGCCCAGGCCCACGGCTTCGTCCAGCACCTGGCGGCAGAGCAAGTCCTCGTTCAGATCCGCCGGCAGCTCGGATTTGAGGCTGCGCAGAATCTGCCGGATGAACTGCTCGGTCTCCTTTCTGAGCGTCTCGTCGCTCATGGAGGAGACATCATGCCGGCGCAGGTCCATGGTCTCCAGCAGCTTGCTGTGCACGCGCCGACGCCACTCGAACTCTCTTTGCTTGAGCGCCGGGTCGGGCGCCAGCACCAAGCCATAACTGGGTGGAACAGCGGGTGCAGGCGCCGCGGCACTGGCTACCGAGCGCGCTTGCGCGCGCTGCGCGTCGCGCTCCTCCAGGGCCTTGCGCTGGGCCGCCTCGGCCAGCAAGCGGGACTCCAGCAAGGTCTCGGTGGCCTCGCGGTTGCGGGTGGCGGCGGTGTCGGATCTGCTGCGTGGATGGGCGGCTTGCACGACGCCGCCCAGCGTGCCGATTTCCGTCACACGCAGGCTGTAGCCCGCGATACGGATTTCGTCGCTGGCCTTGAGTGGCCCATGCTGGGAGCTGACGCGCTGGCCGTTGACGCTGACGCCGCCAAACGTGCCCAGATCGTCCAGCAGCACGCCCGCTGGCGTGCGGCAAAGCCGCGCATGTTCCTTGCCCACGCGCCAGCTGTCCAGGCGCAGCTCGCATTGGGCGCTTTTGCCGATGACGCAGTCGTCATCGACTTGCACGCTCTGGCTGGCGCCGTCGGGATGGGTGATGTCGATTTGCAGCATGCCGCCTCCTCAACGCGTGGGGGCCGGCGCACCCGCCGCCGGGGTTTGCGATAGCAAGGGCTGCAACCATTGCGAAGCCACCCAGCCGCGCCGGCCGTCCACGTCAACCGCCGTCCAGTGGCTGCGCGCCGGCTCCGCCAAGACCGTGACCTGCTGGCCCCGCGGCAGAACCATCAGCGCCGGCGCATTCACATCCGGCGTAACACGCAAGGCCAGGCGATCCAGGCCGACGCGCAGGCGCAGCTGGCTCAGGCCGGCACCGCTCAAGGTCAGGGCGCCACCGGCCGGCACGGCCTTGTTCGCGCCGGGGGGCAGCAAGCCCAGCAGCGGCCCCTGGCGGTCGGTGTTGGCCAGGCCACCGCCGCTGTGGACGGGGCCGTTCACAAAGGGCCTGACGGCCAGGGCCGGCACCCAGCCCTCCTTGCTACCCAGGCGAACCTGGCGCCATTCCACGCCCTCGTTCGACACCAGATTCGCCCCACCCAGGCGCAGCACGGCGCCCTTGGCCAGGCCCATCAAAGGGCTGGCCTGGCGGCTCGGCCCCTCACGCAAAACCAGCCCCTCCTGCAGCACTTGCAGGTGGGCGCCTTGTTGGGCGTCGTCGCTCGCGGCCACGGCCGGTGCCGGCGCAGGCGCTGGCGCCCGCGTGCTGCCGGTGAAGTCATGGCCCGCTTGCAAAGGCTCGCTGAGGTGCGGGGCTGCGCCCAGGCGCTCTTGCAGGCGCTGCTGCACACGCTCGATGCGCTCGCCGCTCTCGACACTGGCGGGGTCCACCAACCGGGGGGTGACGAAGATCACCAGCTCGGTTTCCTTGTTCTGGTAGCGGGTGGAGCGGAACAGCGCGCCCAGCACGGGAATGTCGCCCAGGAAGGGCACTTTCTCCACGCTATTGGAAACATCGCGCTGGATCAGGCCGCTCAGCACAATCGTCTCGCCGGCGCGGACATTGAATTCGGTATTGGTCTTGCGGGTCAGCAAGGCCGGGCCGTTAGGCGTGCTGATCGAGCCATCGATCTGCGAGAACTCGGTGTCTATGGTGGCGCGGATCATGCCGGAGCGATCCACCCGAGGCAGGATGTCCAGCTTGACGCCATAAGACTTGAACATGATGGTCGGCCCCTGGAGGGTGGCCACCGAGTAGGGGAACTCACCGCCGGCCAGAAAGCTGGCCTTGGAGCCATTGCGGGTGGACAGCTGAGGCTCGGCCAGCACCGTGCTGCTGCCGTTTTGCGCCAGGGCTTGCAGCTGCGCGTTCAAGCCCATATTCAGCGCGCTGAGGATGGTCAGGCCCGAGGGCAGAGGCACGGTCGCCTGGTTGGGATCGTTGGAGGAAATGGGTTGTTTGGTGGTGGTGCTCACATTCACCGTATAGGGTCCGGTGCCCCGGTTGAAGGGCGACCAGATGCCGCCTATCGCCATGCCGCCCACGGCCGACCATTTCAGGCCCAGCTCGCGCAAGGCGTTGACGGGGAACTCCACCACCTTGACGTCGAACATCACCATCTGCTCCCAGCCCTGGCTGGAGGTGAAGTTGACGATCTGCGGATAGCGCTTCTCCAGCATCGCGATGCGGGCCAGGTCGGTGTCGCTCAGGCGCTCGCCCTCGACGATGACCTTGTCGCCGATGATGGAGGCGCGGGCATTGGGAATGGCGCTGAGAAAGGCGGCAATCTCGCGCGCGATGCGCGAGGTGTCACCGGGCACGATATTGATCTTGAGCCGCTGGTAGCGCCCGTCTTCATGCCAGATGAAGAGCGAGGAGGTACCGGGGCCATTGGCGAAGAGAATGACCTCCTTGCCGTCCAGGGCGGCGGCCGTGAGCAGGCCGCCATTGCCCACGGCAATCCGCGCCACGCCCGGTGCCGGGAACACGCGCGACTCGCCCGCGAACATCTCGATCTCGGGCACCTGGCCATCGTCTTCTTGCTTGCGCACCGGCGCGTAAGCGCCGCGGCCATTGGCCTTGGCCGCGCTGCGCGCTGCCTTGCCCTGCAGCATCTCGCCAAAGCCGCCGTCGCCCGACAGCGCCGTCACGGGCGCGCCCGCGCTCTGGGCTGGCGCGCGTTCCTGCGCGCTCAGCAATTCGGCCACGGCCAGAAGAACCGGGCCGAGCAAGGCGGAGCGGCGCCAGGCCAGGGGCTGCTTGAGATTTTTTTGGGCAAGCGCCTTGGCGCCAAGCCCCTGTGTGCTGTGATTCATCGCTGATACCTGGGAAGGCTTGCCCTGTTGCCGCTCGAACCAGGGGCTGAACAGGCGCAAACCGAATGCATGGCCACCGCTCGCGGCGGCAAGCCTTGGAGTTTTTTTACTGGGTGGGCACAAGGCTCAAGGGCTGCCGGACAGGGCCCGGGCAAGTTCGGCAGCCTGGCTCGCATCGGCGCCCTGCACCGCCTTGGCGTCCGTGGCGGCGCCTGGCAAATTCAGTGCCTCGGGGGCCAGGCGTGTCAGCCCGCCGCCGTAGAGCACGGGCACGGTCTTGCCGTCCCCCATATCCCCGCCCTTGCCGTTCAACCAGGCCGCCAGGTCGCGGGGAATGCCCGGCAGCACCGCCTGGTCGCCCGGGTTGCGCAACAAGGCCGTGATGCGGCCGCGCTCGCGCACCTGGATCAGGATCTGCGCCTGCTGCGGGTCGGTGTCCAGCGTGACGGTGGAGTAATTGCGCCGCTCGCCGCTCTTGGCATCATCGACGGCGCGCTGGCCCGTCGCCAGCACCTTCACGCCCTGCATCACCGGCACCGTGCGCTTGCCCCCCGGCAGGTCCAGGGTGGCAATCAGGTCGATGGCGTCGCCCGGTTCCAGCATGCCGGAGATCGAGCTGATCTCGTCCACCGCCAAGGTCAGGGCGCGCCGGCCGGCCTCGACCCGTGCCGAAAACGTGGCCGGCCGCTGCGGCTCCAGCAAGCCCCACATCACCATCTCACCGGCCCGCAGCGGCATGGCCAGGGACTGGCCTTCCACGCGCTCGAACTGATCGGGGCTCAAGGCCGTGGAGTGCGCGTACTCGGCCGGTATCTCCCTGACGGCCAGATTGTCCGCACTCAGCAAAGCGCCTTTGGGCAGATCGCCCTTGGCCACCACCACGGCGACGCGCTCGCCCTTGCCCTTGGCATTGATCTGCTCAATTTGATTGGACAAATAGCTGCGCGCCGCCAAGGCCGCGATCAGGCCTATGCCCAAAGCCGCCCCCAGGCCCAACCAGGTCTTGTTGACCTTCAGGCTCTTGATCGAAGGAATTTTCATTGTTCTTGTCTAACTTATTTCTTTGCGTGACAGACCGCCCGCCTTGGCGCTTGCATGCGCCAAGTCCTTCGTTAGCCACAAAGCCCCTGCCGGACCTTTGTGCGCGAACTCAGACGGGTACTCCCCGAGTAGCTCTGTCACCAACTGATTAAGCGGGTTCAGTAAGGAAAGGACAGGGCAAAAGAGATCTTCTTGTAGGCGAGTCGGAAGGCCTCGATCAACTGCTTGAGCACGCTTTCATCCGTCAACATGGACAAACCCAAGGCCAGCACCAGGGCGAGGCAAACCACCACGTACTCCACCGAGGCCTGGCCTCCTTGCCTGCGCCTTGCTGGCTTGCTCATCTTGGGCTCCCCTGCTGCGTCACCACATTCATCACCACCGTGCTCCCCCCCGATGGACCCGGTGTCACGACCACGATGGCCTCACGCCCCGGCGCTGCAAACCACAAATTGCTGCCGCGCGGCAGCTGGCGAGGCTGGCTGTCATCGACGCTGACTTCACGCTCAAGCCTGAAGCCCTCGGCCAGCAGCTCCGCACGCAGGCGCTGCACCGTGCCCTGCACCGTGTCGGGGTGGCTGGCCACCCAGTGCAGGCTCTCCTTGCCCGGGTCTTGGGACAGCGTCAGGCCCTGGGTTTGCGCGCCATAACCCAGGCGCCGCTCCCAACGTTCGCGCAAGGCGGCGTAGCTGGCACGGTCGCGCCAGGCCGCGGCCATATCACTGACCGCCGCCACACCCTTCACGCCCCCCACCGTCGCCTGCAACTGCACGCTGAGGTAGTGCGGGCCCTGCATGCGCCCCAGCACCTGGCCGCCCCCGGCCAGGGGTGCAAGCACCGCGTCCGCACCCAGCTGCCTTTGAAACCAGGCCAGGGCCTGCGCCATGGGCACGGCCCACTCAAACGCCTGCAGCCGCATGGGGACACCGCGTGCCTCCACCTGTTGGCCGACCGAGGCCCGCTGCGCCTGCTCCGGCAGCGCAATCACGGGCCAGACGGCCGTCGCCCAGGCCGGCCCGGCAAGGCCCAGCAGCAGCAGGCCAAGCCCCAATGAGCAGAAGGCGCGGCTCATGGCGTCTCCCGCGGCTTGGCACTGCGCAAGCGGTCCGCCGGCACCATATCGCGCCACTCCTCCAGCTTGCCAAAACGCGGCCCGCGCGTTCGACCGATCTCGGCAATGGTGATTGCCAAGTCCACCACGGGCTCCACCACCTCGAGAGGGGTCAACAAGGGCAGCAGCTTCTTGCTGCGCTCATCGACCTGCTCTGGCGAGCGCGCCATCCAGGGGTCCAGCAGCAAAACCGTCGATCTGTGCATGGACAGATCCAGCTGATCAAACGGCTTGAGTAGTCGGTTATCTCCACGCAGCTTGGCCAGCTTGATTCCGACATTCGCCTGATAGAGACCGGGCGACTGAAGCCCCAGTTTTTTGGCGTCGAAATACGGGACCAGGCTGAAGGGCTTGTCGTCCGAGGCGCCGATGAAGGCGCCGTCATGCCCCGCATGGCGGCCGGGGCCGAAGTCCACCGTGATGTCGGCAAACCTGGCAATCATGGGCTTGCCCTCGGGGTCCACCCACAGAGGGTTGCGCATGCCCGCAAAGTCGCCGGCCACATCGCCGGTCTTGATCGGCGCCTGGCTATTGCTGTAGAAGCGCCGCCGCACCTCGTCCGCCAGCTGCGCCTCGGGCTTCCAGCCCGCGCCCTGCATGGGGTTGCGCGCACTGGCGTCAAAGGCCGCATAGCGGCTGGCCATCTGGGTCTGGTGGCCCAGATCCTGCAGCTTGCCTATCACCGGAATCAGCATGAACAAGGGCAGCAAGGCCAGGGACACGACCAGGAACTCGGTCAGCGCCTGGCCGGCCTGGCGCCGGCCTTGGCTTGAAATCGCTCGCATGGCCATCAAGGCTTGGGCAGATCCGCGACGCTGCGCGGGAAGATGCGGTGCAGGTCCGGCAGCTTGCGATCGCGCTCTATCTTTTCGAGGCGCATCTCATGCCCCTCCTGCCCGACGCCCCGCGCCGTCAGCAGCAGGCCACCGATGCCGCCATGCAACTCACCCACAAACACATCGTCCCTGGGCTGTACGCATTCCTCCATCAGCATCTGGCCGTCGATGTCGTCAACGCGATCTTCAAAGACCTTGCATTCCTCGCCACCCAAGGCCAGCGTGCGGCCCGTATCCCGCACCGAGCTGCTGCGCTGATTGGGGGCGGCGGCAAACACATCAAAAGCCTTGCCGCATCCATCGCCATTGGCCGCATCGCCGCCGCTACCCGTCATCACCTTGTAGTGACATGAGCCCGCCGGCGTATGGAGGGCTATCCTGTGGACCTTTTCCTCAAGCACCTCACAGCTGTAGACACCAGGCGTCGCCGCATTCGCCAGGAGCGGCGTGAAAAGCTGGCTGGTGGTATGCACCGCCGTGGCCCCGGGGCCGTAATAGATATCTTCCCATTGCTGGAACAGCTCATGGCTGGGCTTTTTGGCCGCGAGCTTGGGGCACTGCCGGCTGGCCGCCGCCCAGGTTTTTTCAGCCAGCGCAATAGCGGCCGGACTGGCGTGCTTCAAGCGCACATGGTGAACCGTCTCTGCGCGTTGCGGCGCAGATGAGGGGCTTTCGCCGCCGCTTTTGCCATCGCAGGCCGTCAGCAGCCATACGCTCAGCAGGGCACAACCCAGAGCGGTTTTTGACAAGAGGAGGGTGAAGGGTTTCATGCGGATTGGAGCTTGGATTCAAAGCCATCAAGGCTTGGGCAGATCCGCGACGCTGCGCGGGAAGATGCTGTGCAGGTCCGGCAGCATGCGATCGCGGTCGATCTTCTCCATCGTCATTGCCTCCAGCAACCGACCATCTCCCACCACATTCAATTGCAGGCCACCGACACCCCCTTGATAACTGCCCACAAACACATCGTCCCTAAGCTGTATGCAATCCTCCGTCTTCAATCGGCTGTCGAGATCGACGGAGCGGGATTCAAATACTTTGCACTCCTCGACGCCGAACTTCAGCGTGCGATCCGTATCCCGCACGGAATTGCTGCGCTTGTTCTTGGTGGGGGCAAAAACATCAAAAGGCGTGCCACATCCACGGCCATGGGCGGACAGTCCACCGGTGCCCGCCATCACGTCGTACCGGCAGTGGCCCGCAGGCGTATAGACCTCGATCGTGTGTGTCTTCTCTTCAAGCACTTCGCAACTGATGGCGGTATTACTCGCGTTTGCTCTTGTGTTCCCCTTAACTGTGTGGGTGGTGGTATGCACTGCAGTAGCCCCCGCGCCGTAATAGATGTCCTCCCATTGCCGGAACACCTCATGGTTGGGTTTTTGGGCCATGAAACCGGGGCACATCTTGTTAGCAAAGTTCCAGGATTCTTCAGCTAGCGCAAGAAGGGGCGGAATGGTGGTCTTCAAGCGCACATGGTGAACCGTGTCTTTGCGTTGCGGCGCGGGTGGCGGGCTTTCGCCACCGCCCGCGCCGCCGCAGGCGGCCAGCAGCAAGGTGCAGCCCAGCACAGCCCGACTCGAGGGATACAAAGAAGTAGTTTTCATGTTTGCCAGTGATTTCATTCAGTCGTGATCAGGTTTCGCTGCGGGTTGCCGCCGCCTTCATGGGCCCGCCAGGCCTTGCTTGAGGCGCGCCAGCGCCAGGTCGGCGGCCGAGGTTTCGACCAAGCGGGCCTGCCAAAATGGGTTGAACAAGCTGCCCGCCTCATAAGGCCCGCCGCGCGGGTTTTTGGGTGAGGCCGGAGGCCGGTCAAAAAACACCTCGGAGCTGGACACGGCCGCCATCACCCCGCCGGCCAGATGGGCGTCGAGGCGGTTGAGCCGCTCGCTGCGCTGGATGTCGGAGCGGGCACCGGAGATCAAGGCCTGGTCATGCTCGCGCGTCAGGCGCACGGCCATGCGCATGCGCGGGGCCTCGGTCTTGTTGAGCTGCGTTTGCGACAGTTCGTAGAAGGTCGGCAGGCCGGTATACACATGCCAGTCCCCGCTTGAACTCCGGGCCTCTGCGCTTGCGCGTGGGTTGTCGGCCGGCGACCCGCCCAGGCGAGGACTGCCGCTGGCCGAGCCCCGGCCCGGGGGATAGGCGGCCTGCGCCCCCCAGCCTATGGGCTGCTCCACCCGGCGGCAGCCAAACCAGCGCCGCCGCCGCCACTCCCAGAATGACTCGGTGTCCTCGGCCTGCCATTTGTCATAGCCCACCAACTCGGTGCCGCCCCGGCGCCGCACCTCGTTGAAGCGGCCTATGCAGGCGCTGGCATCCACCACGGGCAGGGTGGCCTTGGCCGTCCAGGAGCGGTTATCGACAAACTCATCGGTGGCCGCCGCCTTCTTGGTGACCTCGGCAAAGCGGCCGCGCTGATTGCCGCTGTAAGCAGAGGTGAAGCCCGCCCAATCGTCCGTCATCGGCAGTGTCAAATGCTCCACCTTGTTGCGCGGGCCGGCCTTAACGCTGCCGTCGTTCGCATAATTGGCGTCGGCCACCTCTTGCATCAGGTCGCCGCGCAAATGCTCAAACACCATGGGGGCGTGCAGGAGCTGTTGAGAAATTTGAATGGCTCTTTTTTGCCCCTCAACGAAACGAACAATGGTCTCAGTCACCGGGGGCACAATTTCTCTCAACTCCGAGATGTATTCGTCTAAATAGTTCACCACCGCAAAACACATGATGGCGTAAGGCACATCAAATTTGCGCTGCGTTGAAATGGCGGCGATCACCGCCGCCCAGCCGGCCGAGGGCGGCACATTGCATTCCGGGAACACCGAGCCGAGATTCTCCGAGCGCTCGACGACAAACTTGCTCCACGAAGAGATGCTCACCATCTGAGCCACCAGAACCTCGTTGGCGATCAGGGCGCGGTTGTTGTAGGCGTCGAAATTGAGCGCGCGCGCATTCATCATGCCGGCACTGAGCGCCACCGCGTCAGCGGTATTGACGAGCTTGGTCTTCTCGCGAGCGAGCTGGCCAGTGTTGAAGAGAAAGAACAGCGCAGCCAGCCCGGCCATGAGCATGAAAAGCCCATAGACCAATGCTTGCCCGCGCTGCTTGCGCCTCCCTCGCCCCGCTGACCAGCCTCTTGGGGGGCTGGTTCTGATCATGGCGGCTTCTCAAATCAGGGCGCAGCGCCCCCGCGAGAGTTGTCGTTCTTGTACTCGCTCAGGCCTTTTTTCTTGCTCTCGGCTGCGGCATTGTCGGCAGCCGACTTGGCTTTATCGATGGAGTCCTGCGCCGATTGCCCGGAGACTTCCATGGCGATGCCGCCCATCTGGCTACGGATGGTCTGGCCAAAGAACTGGTAGACCGCGATCGCAGCAACCGCGATCAAGGCGACGATGATGATGTACTCGGTCATGCCCTGACCGCGTTGCTTTCTTTGGCTGCTCTTCTGGCGCATGGATGGATCCCTTAAGTTCTCTAATCTCGATGTTTTTGATTGACAGGTCACCGGCATAACTTGTTAGTTGCAGTGACAAATCAAACAGCAGGCACGATATTTGAAGGGGCAGCAAAGCAGCACCCCCCCCAAAGAGTGGAACTTGCGTCCACATGTAACGAGTTCTCTCATCGCCTTGATGGGGCCAGGACCCTGAGCCCCCTCCGAGACCTGGCTCACCCCATGAGCCAGGTCTCGCTTACATTGGGATTCACTTGCTACCGATTTGCAACAGACACTTGCGCTGACTTGGATCAAAACCCGGCCGGCCAAGGACTCAAGACATTCCCGCGCGGGAATTTTCAAAACCACTGTACAAACATACAGATTGCGCCATAATCCGGCCAGCTCATCGAGGAGAAATTCATGGACGCCCCCGCAAAATCCGTCAACACCGAAAAAGCCAAGGCCCTGCAGGCCGCCCTGTCCCAGATCGAGAAGCAGTTCGGCAAGGGCTCCATCATGCGTCTGGGCGAGGGCGAGGTGATCGAGGACATCCAGGTGGTGTCCACCGGCTCGCTGGGACTGGACATCGCCCTGGGCGTGGGCGGCCTGCCGCGCGGCCGGGTGGTCGAGATCTACGGCCCCGAGTCCTCCGGCAAGACCACGCTGACCCTGCAGGTGATTGCCGAGATGCAAAAGCTCAGCGGCGTCTGCGCCTTCATCGATGCCGAACATGCGCTGGACATCCAGTACGCGCAAAAGCTGGGCGTCAATCTGCAAGACCTGCTGATCAGCCAGCCCGATACCGGCGAGCAGGCGCTGGAAATCGTCGACGCCCTGGTGCGCTCGGGCTCGGTGGACCTGATCGTGGTCGACTCCGTGGCGGCGCTGACGCCCAAGGCCGAGCTGGAAGGCGAGATGGGCGACTCCCTGCCCGGCTTGCAAGCCCGGCTGATGAGCCAGGCCCTGCGCAAGCTGACCGCCACCATCAAGAAGACCAATTGCACCGTCATCTTCATCAACCAGATCCGCATGAAGATCGGCGTGATGTTCGGCAGCCCCGAGACCACCACCGGCGGCAATGCGCTGAAGTTCTACGCCTCGGTGCGCCTGGACATCCGCCGCATCGGCTCGATCAAGAAGGGCGATGAGGTCATCGGCAGCGAGACCAAGGTCAAGGTGGTCAAGAACAAGGTGGCCTCGCCCTTCAAGACGGCCGAGTTCGACATCCTCTACGGCGAGGGCATCAGCCGCGAGGGCGAGATCATCGATATGGGTGTGGTGGCCAAGGTGGTCGAGAAGTCCGGCTCCTGGTATGCCTACAACGGCGAGAAGATCGGCCAGGGCAAGGACAATGCGCGCGAATTCCTGCGCGAGAACGCCGACGTCGCCCGCGAGATCGAGAACAAGGTGCGTGACTCCCTGGGCGTGCCCCTGCTGGCCGCCGTGCAGGACGAGTAAACCGATAAGCCCGCCATGAACCCAAGCCAGCAAAAGGTGAGGCAGTACTGGCAGGCCGCCAATGCCCGCGACTGGGCCGCTTTTGCCGAGCTGCTGGCCGAAGACATTGTTTACGAAGTGCCGCAGACCCGCGAGCGGGTGCGCGGCCGCCAGGCCTATCTGCGCTTCAACCAGACCTGGCCGGGCGACTGGGAGGCCGAGTTGCTGCGCCTGCTGGGCGAGGGTGACCAGGCGGTGTCCGAAATCGCTTTTCATTTGCGCCAAGCCGATAGCGTGAAGACGGAAACCGGTATTTCCTTTTTTGAGTTCGACGCGGCCGGCCGCATCTGCCGCATCGTCGATCACTGGCCCGCGCCCTACGAGCCGCCGCCGCGCGCCTGCGACTGCATCGAACGCTTCTAGCACCGCGTCCGCCGCCTGCCTGCAGGCCTTGCCCCTTACCTCGCATGAAGTCATCCAAGCCCTTGTCGCTGAAGGCTCGCGCCATCGCCTTGCTGGCGCAGCGCGAGCACAGCGTCAGCGAGTTGCGGCGCAAGCTGCTCCGCATGGAGCAAGAGCGCCTGCGCAAGGATGAGGCGGCCACCAAGGAGTTCGGCAGCGGGTTGGCTTCGGACGAGCAGGACAACCCGGAGCGGAGCGCCGAGACGGTGGAAGCGCTGCTGGCCTGGCTGCAGGCACAGTCTTATCTGAGCGAGGCGCGGTTCGTCGAGTCGCGTCTGCATGCCCGCGCGGCCCGCTTTGGTGCCGGCCGCATCAAACAGGAGTTGGCCCAACATGGCCTGAGCCTGGATGCCGAGCATCTGGAGCGTTTGAAGAACAGCGAGCTGGACCGGGCCCGCGGCGTCTGGGAGCGCAAATTTGGCGCCATCGGCCCGCCATCTGCCGGCAAAACACCAAACCAAAGCCATGAAGCCCTGGCCGCCGCACGCGCCAAACAGACCCGTTTCCTGCTGCAGCGGGGCTTTGCGCCCGAGCTGATCCGCCAACTGCTGCGCGCCCTGGAGCAGGAAGAGGCAGAGGGAAAGGATGCGGCGCAGGAATGAGGGCCGGGCGATCAAAAAAGCCCAAACCTGGTGCAAAACCGGCCGAAGTTTGCGAGCGCCGACAGTTCCATGAAAGGCTTGCCGCAGCGCAACATGCTACATTGCCGTCTGCGCTAACTACGTGGCCTGCTGGTTCTCGACCCCTGTTCGACCCAGAGTACCCGCGCCCCAGCGATCGTCGTATTCGTCCATGTCCTCACCCATTCCCTCATCTCCGCGCCGCTTGATACATCGTCGCGCCATCGATGTGCAGGTCTTTGCACGCGATGACCATTTGTATGAAGTCGAAGCCGGTCTGTCGGACACCAAGACCCAGGACATGCCTTTGGCAGGCGGGGTACGCCATGCGGGCGAACCGATACACGAGATGAAGCTGCATCTGCTGATCGATACGCAGATGAATATCCTCCAGGCCGGCTCGGCCACCCATTGGATGCCCTACCCCGGCGCCTGCGAGCAGCATGGCGAGGCCTACCAGCGCCTGGTCGGCCTCAATCTGATGCAGGGCTTCCGCCTCGGCGTCAAAGACCGCCTCAGCGGCGCCAAGGGCTGCACCCATCTGACCGAGCTGTGCCAAGTACTGCCGACCAGCGTGATCCAGGCTTTTGCGGGCGTCGTCATCGACACCCGCGAAGGCTCGGCCGACGGTCAGCCGCCGTTCCAGATCGACCGTTGCCACGCCCTGCGGCGTGACGGCGAAGTTGTTCGGACTCATTACCCTCGCTGGTATCGCAGCATGGCCGAGGCGTCCAACGCCGAGCCGCCCCAAGCGCTACCTGCTTCCTCTTCCTGACTTCCCCAAAAAAGCGAGAACCCTATGAAGATTCACGAGTACCAGGCCAAGGAAATCCTGCGCCAATTCGGAGTGCCGGTGCCGCGTGGCCATGCGGCTTTCACGGTGCAAGAAGCGGTTGAAGCCGCACAGAAGCTGGGCGGCCCGGTCTGGGTCGTAAAGGCACAGATCCACGCCGGTGGCCGTGGCAAGGGCGGTGGCGTCAAGCTGGGCCGTTCGCTGGAAGACGTGAAGAAGCTGTCCGAAGAGATTCTGGGCATGCAGCTGATCACGCACCAGACCGGCCCCGAAGGCCAGAAGGTGCGTCGCCTCTACATCGAAGACGGCGCCGACATCAACAAGGAACTCTATGTCTCCCTGGTGACCGACCGCGGCACTCAGAAGGTGGCCTTCATCGCTTCCAGCGAAGGCGGCATGGACATCGAGGAAGTGGCCCACTCCACACCCGAGAAGATCATCACCGAGATGATCGACCCGCTGGCCGGCCTGACCGAAGCCCAGTCGCGCAAGATCGCCGCGGCCATCGGCCTCACCGGCGCTTCGGTGGACCAGGCCGTCGACCTGTTCGCCAAGCTCTACAAGTGCTATATGGACACCGACGCTTCGCTGGTTGAAATCAACCCGCTGAACTGCGACAGCAAGGGCAATCTGATCGCCCTGGACGCCAAGTTCAACTTCGATGCCAACGCCCTGTTCCGCCACCCCGAGATCGTCGCCTACCGCGATCTGGACGAAGAAGACCCGGCCGAAGTGGAAGCCTCCAAGTTCGACCTGGCTTACATCTCGCTGGACGGCAATATCGGCTGCCTGGTGAACGGCGCCGGCCTGGCCATGGCCACCATGGACACCATCAAGCTGTTCGGCGGCGAGCCGGCCAACTTCCTGGACGTGGGCGGTGGCGCCACCGCCGAGAAGGTCACCGAAGCCTTCAAGATCATGCTGAAGAACCCCGAGGTCAAGGGCATTCTGGTCAATATCTTCGGCGGCATCATGAAGTGCGACACCATCGCCGAAGGCGTGATCACCGCTTGCAAGGCCGTCAATCTGTCCGTGCCCCTGGTCGTGCGCATGAAGGGCACCAACGAAGAGCTGGGCAAGAAGATGCTGGCCGAATCCGGCCTGCCCATCATCGCTGCCGACTCCATGGCCGAAGCCGCGACCAAGATCGTCGCCGCCGTCGCCTGAACGCCTGATTGCTGACCAGCAAGGAATACGAATATGAGCATCTACATCAATAAAGACACCAAGGTCATCACCCAGGGCATCACGGGCAAGACCGGTCAATTCCACACCCTGGGCTGCCAGGCCTATGCGAACGGCAAGAACGCCTTCGTCGCCGGCGTGAACCCCAAGAAGGCGGGCGAGAAGTTCTCGGACATCCCAATCTACGCCACCGTCAAGGAAGCCGCCCACCAGACCGGCGCCACCGTGTCGGTGATCTATGTGCCGCCCGCCGGCGCTGCCGCCGCCATCTGGGAAGCCGTTGAGGCCGATCTGGACCTGGCGATTTGCATCACCGAAGGCATCCCCGTCCGCGACATGCTGGAAGTGCGCAACAAGATGAAGGCCAAGGAAGCCGCCGGTGGCAAGCGCACCCTGCTGCTGGGCCCCAACTGCCCCGGCCTGATCACGCCCGACGAGATCAAGATCGGCATCATGCCCGGCCACATCCACCGCAAGGGCCGCATCGGCGTGGTCTCGCGCTCCGGCACGCTGACCTATGAAGCCGTGGCACAGCTGACCGAAATCGGTCTGGGCCAGTCCTCGGCCGTCGGCATCGGTGGCGACCCGATCAACGGCCTGAAGCACATCGACGTGATGCAAGCCTTCAACGAAGACCCGGACACCGACGCCGTCATCATGATCGGCGAGATCGGCGGCCCCGATGAGGCCGAAGCCGCCCGTTGGTGCAAGCTGAACATGAAGAAGCCCGTGGTCGGCTTCATCGCTGGCGTGACCGCGCCTGCCGGCAAGCGCATGGGCCACGCAGGTGCCCTGATCTCCGGCGGCGCCGACACGGCCGACGCCAAGCTGGCCATCATGGAAGAGTGCGGCTTCACCGTGACCCGCAATCCTTCGGAAATGGGCAAGCTGCTCAAGGGCCTGCTGTAATCCACAGCATGCAGGCGAGGCTTGTAAATGGCCTCGCGCCATGACCAAAAGGGGCTCAGGCCCCTTTTTTTCATGCTTGCATCCAGCAGGTCGGGCGCCAGCGATACGTGGCCTGGGCCTTATAGTTGATCGAGACTGCCGCGGCGCAAGATCCCTTCACGCTGCGCGCCGCGCGGCACAACAAAGCAAGAGTGCATGGAAAACTTTCTAAGCCCCGAGTTCTGGCTGGCGGTCGGTCAGATCATCATGATCGACATCCTGCTGGGCGGGGACAACGCCGTCGTGATCGCCCTGGCCTGCCGCAAGCTGCCCGATGCGCAGCGCACCCGCGGCATTCTGTGGGGCACGGCCGGCGCCATCGTCCTGCGCGTGGTGCTGATCTTCTTCGCCATCACGCTCCTGCAACTGCCCTATCTCAAGCTCGTCGGCGGCGCCTTGCTGCTGTGGATAGGCACCAAGCTGCTGATCCCTGAAAGCGAGGACGAGCACAGCAGCATCCAGGCCAGCGACAAGCTCTGGGCCGCCGTCAAAACCGTCATCGTGGCCGACTTCGTCATGAGTCTGGACAACGTCATCGCCATCGCCGGTGCCGCCCAGGGCGCGGGCGGCGCACATCAGATGCCGCTGGTGATCTTCGGCCTGCTGGTCTCCATTCCCATCATCGTCTGGGGCAGCCAGTTGGTGATCAAGCTGATGGACCGCTTCCCCATGGTCATCACGCTGGGCGCCATGCTGCTGGGCTGGATCGCCGGCACCATGATGGTGGGCGACCCCGCGCTGAGCGCCTGGGTGCCCAGCACGCCGGCCGCCCAGCCGGGCGCCGCCGCCACCGTCTTGCCCGCCCTGCATTACGGCTGCGGCATTGCGGGCGCCTTGCTGGTACTGGCACTGGGCAAATGGTTTGCCGCGCGCCAGAATCCATCCACCACCCCGGCAGGCTGAGCTGCAGGGAGCTTTGAAACCGAGCTAAAAGGCGTCAATGAGCAGCTTCTGGCAGCGCATTCTGGGTCGATCAAGCACGCCTGCGGCCGCGGCGGCCAGCTCGTCCGGTCTCGGTCACAAGCGTACCGACAAGAGCAGCCCAGGGCTGCAAGCCTATGAGCTCAAGCAGTTGCTGGGCCGCGGCGCCATGGCCGTGGTCCATCTGGCCACCGAAAAGGCCAGCGGCCGCCAGGTGGCCATCAAACGCCTGGCCCTGCAGCGCGAGTTTGCCGCCGAGGATCTGGCCGATGTGCGCCAGCGCTTTATGCGCGAAGCGCGTGCGGCCGGCCATCTGCAGCATGCCGACATCCTGCAGGTGCTGGACGCCGGGGTGGACGGCGAGGACAACTGGATTGCCATGGAGTACGTGCAGGGCCAGGACCTCAGCCACTTCATCCGCGCCGGCCAGCTGCTGCCGGTGGACGAGGTCTTGGCGCTGGGCCAGCGCCTGGCCCTGGCGCTGGACTATGCACACGCCCAAGGCGTCATCCACCGTGATATCAAGCCCGCCAATGTGATGCTGGAGCGCCGCAGCGGCGTGCTCAAGATCATGGACTTCGGCATCGCCCGCATCGCCGATGGCAGCCGCACCCGCACCGGCCTGGTGCTGGGCACGCCCTCCTTCATGTCGCCCGAGCAGTTGGCCGGCCTCAAGGTGGACGGGCGCAGCGACCTCTATTCCCTGGGCGTCATGCTGTACCAGTTGCTGACCGGCCGCCTGCCTCACCAGGCCGACTCCATGGCCCAGCTGATGTACCAGATCGCCAACCAGGCCCCGCCCGATGTGCGCCACTACCGGCCCGAGCTGCCAGAGTCCCTGGCCCTGGTGCTGGCCCTGGCGCTGGAAAAACGCCCCGAGCTTCGCTATGCCAGCGGCCAGCAGATGGCCCAGGATCTGGCGGCCGTGCTGCAAGAGCTGCCCAAACCCAAGGCGGAGCTTCAATCCGCTGAGATTAAAAGTCAGGAAGACCCGGACCTTTCTGACAATTTGACCGATCCTTTTGCCCGCACGCTCAGATTGGAGCTGGGCGAAGCAGGGCAGAATCCTCCTGCATCTCATCACTCAGAAAAACCATGAGCTTGGAGTTCTTCAGCGCCACAGACGTCGGCCGCGCGCGCGACAACAACGAAGACTCGGTAGCCCTGGACGAGGACGTCGGCCTGGCCGTGCTGGCCGACGGCATGGGCGGCTACAACGCCGGCGAGGTCGCCAGCCAGATGCTGACCAGCTTTATCCGCGCCGAGCTGGGCCGCTGGCTCAAGGAATCGGGCGCCGCCGCCAGCCCGGCCGATGTGCGCCGCGCCATGGACATCTGCGTGGACAACGCCAACCGGGCCATCTTCAACGCCGCCAACACCAACCCGCGCTATGCCGGCATGGGCACCACCCTGGTATTGGGCGTGTTTCGTGCAGAAGGCCTGCTGCTGGGCCATGTGGGCGACTCGCGCGGCTACCGCCTGCGGGCCGGCCAACTGACCCAGATCACCCGCGACCATTCCCTGCTGCAAGAGCAACTGGACGCCGGCCTGCTGACGCCGGAGGAAGCGGTCTATTCGAACAACAAGAATCTCGTCACCCGCGCCGTCGGCGTGGAAGACACGGTGATGCTGGAGCTGCATCTGCACGAGGTGCTGCCCGGCGACCAATTCCTGTTCTGCTCGGACGGCTTGTCCGACATGCTGGAAGACGACGCCCTGCGCCAGTTGCTGATCGCACGGCCCGCCCTGCCCGAGGCCAGCCACGCCCTGATCGAGGCGGCCAATGAGGCGGGTGGCCGTGACAATATCGCCTTGATTCTGGTGCGCGCCGAGAACAAGCCCAAGGCCGAGCCGCGCTCCTGGTGGCCCTTCGGCCGGCGTTGAAAATACGTCGGGGCGTCGCAACAGCGCGTCAGAAATTGCCAAACAGGCCCAAACAGGGGCAACCCGCAGCTGAGTGCCATCGACGGCGGCTATCATCTCCGTCGTCGATGCTTGGCGGCGCCTTGTGCCGCCCGGGCAACAAGCAGTCAGCAGCATTCGACAGCATGGGACGAGCGGCAAGCCAGGGTCGCGGAGAAACAAACAAGACAACAGGATTTGAGGTCAAAGATGGGCAAGCTGGTGGTTTCGCTCGACGGTGTGGTAATCAAGGATGTCCAGATCACCAAGGACAAGACCACGCTCGGGCGCCGGCCTTACAACGACATCGTCATTGACAACCTGGCCGTCAGCGGCGAGCACGCCGTGCTGCAGATGGTGGGTGGCGATGTCTTCATCGAAGACCTGAACTCCACCAACGGCACCTACATCAACGGCAAGGCGATCAAAAAGCAGTTGCTGGCCAATAACGACATCGTCGAAATCGGCAAGTACAAGATCAAGTTCCTGCTGGAAGACAACGGCGACTACGAGAAGACCATGATTCTCAAGTCCGCTGCCGCAGCCCAAGCCGGCACGCCCAGCGGCTTTGCTTCACCCTCGGCCTTCGGCAGCCTGCCGACGGCCGCCTCCGCCCTGCCCGCCACCATCAAGGTGCTGACCGGTGCCGCCGCCGGCCGCGAGGTCAGCCTGACCAAGGTCGTCACCACCGTGGGCAAGCCCGGCGTGCAGGTGGCCTCCATCACCAAACGCCCCAGCGGCTATGTGTTTGCCCATGTCGAGGGCCTGGCCCGGCCGACCGTCAACGGCGTGGCGCTGACCGGTGAATCCATCGCCTTGAAGAATGGTGATGTGATCGAGTTGGCCGGCACGCAGATGCAGTTCGTGCACGCCTGAAGCCCCGCGCCGCGGGCTTGCACGGGGTAGCATCCGCTCGCTTTTCCAGGGCATACCCTGGCCTTTTCCAGCCCCCAGAACGGGGCTTGCGTTGCACAATTGATGCGCGAACTATGGTGTTCGCTCCATCGCATTGCCCTGCCGTGAGCCACTCCCCTCATCCACAAGTCAATGCCGAGCTCGCTGCTCCTGAGCCGGACAAAGCGCTCCTCAGCAAGCCCTCTCGCCTGCACTCCATCCGCCTGCGCATGGGCTTGGCCGTGTTTTTGTGCTGCAGCCTGATCGTGGGCCTGACCGATTGGCTGCACCTTCAGCACCAGTTGCGCCAAAGCAATCCCCGCCCACCGGGCCTGAGCCAGGGTGTCGGCAGCACCATCGCCAGCCTGCCGGCCGCGAACCAGGAACTGGTGTTCGAAGCGCCGGCCACCGGCACCCTTGCCGAACCGGTGCAATGGCGCGAACACCTGCCCGCCATGCTGGCCCGCGACATCGTGTTGGTGATGCTGCTGAGCGGCAGCCTGATCTGGCTGCTGGAGCGCCTGGTGATGCGCCCGCTGCGTGGCCTGGCCGAGCAGACCGAAAGCCTGGCCGAGGACGGGCCCAGCACCTTGTCCCCCAGCACCCAGCTCCATGAGCTGGCCGGCCTGAGCCAGACCATCCAGCGTGCCCAGCGGCAGTGGATTCAACGCGCCCAGCAGGAGCAGCAGCGCGCCGAAGCCTTCCGCGCCGAGGCCGAACGCCAGGCCGCCGCCCTGCACCAGGCCGAACAAGCCCTGGCCCAGCGTACCCAGGAGCTGGATCAGCTCAAGCGCGTCGACGCCCTCACCGGCCTGCCCAATCGACGCGAATTCGACGAAGCCTTGCGACGCGAATTCAAGCGCGCCCAGCGCCATCGCGGGCGCCTGGCCCTGGCTGTGCTGGACCTGGACCAGTTCAAGAACTTCAATGAACGCTATGGCCAGGCCGCTGGCGACCAGGCCTTGCAGCGCTTTGCCCAGTTGTTGAGCGAACGCTTCAAGCGCGATACCGATCTGGTGGCCCGCCTGGGTGGGGAGGAGTTTGTGGCCTTGCTGCCTGGCTTTGAGTTGGAGGTCAGCCAGAACCTGCTGGAGCAAGTCAGCGAAGAGCTGCGCGCCCTGCAAATCCCCCACGCCGGCGGTGTGGGCGAGGCCCAGATCCTGACGGTCAGCATAGGCTTGGCCGCCTACTGCCCGGCCGAACCCTATCTGAGTTCACAAGCCCTGATGCAGGCGGCCGATGAGGCGCTCTATATCGCCAAGCATGCCGGGCGTGATCGCCTCAGCCGGGCTGCCAGCGCGCCCGGCCGCGGCTGAGCAAGTGGGCCGCAACAGCGCTGTCGGGCCCGGTTTCAGCGCCCGTGTTCCTGGGCCAGTTGCAATTGCTCGCTGACGCGGCGCGAGGCCCGCAGCACCAGGGTTTCATCCAGCGAGGCCTGGGGCGAGATTTCATGCGCCACCTCCTCCAGCCGCTCGGGGCAGAGCAGCATGGACCAGGCCATGGTCGAGATCGCACTGACCCCGCGGCGTTGCAAGACCTCGGGCATCAGCAAGGTTTCCTGCACCTGCACATGGTGGCGCACGCTGGCCACCGAGGCCGGCGCCAGACCCCAGCTCTCGCACAGGGCCGCACCCAGGGCATCATGGCTGACGCCAAAGGCCCGGTGCTCCAACTCCACCAGCTCCGAATCGCGCGTGGCCGCACGCAACATGGCCGTGTAATGCTGGGGCGCATGACGGTACAGCACGGCCTTGCCGCACTCTTCGAACAGGCCGGCCGAGTGCGCGGCCCAGGGGTCCACGCCCAGCATCTGGCCCATGCGGCCCATCATGATGCCGCGCTCGGAGGCGCGCTTCCACACCGGCTCCAGCTCGGCGGCGGGCGGAAAGGCGGCGCGCAAACCCATCTCAAAGGTGATGCCGGACACCTCACGCATGCCCAGATAGGTCAGGGCCTGGTGCACCGTCTGCACCTTGCCGCGCAGGCCGTAAAGCGAGGAGTTGACCGCCTTGAGCACCGCCGCGGCCAGGGCCATATCGGTTTCGACCAGGGCCGACATGGCCAGCAGATCGATGTCTTCGGCCGCCATCAGCAGGGACAACTTGACCAGCACCTCGGGCTGGGTCGGAATTTCTATTTCAAGCGTACGAAGCTGTGGATCAACTGGCATGGACAAACTCCTCTCTCTGCTCGCATAAGTCGCGATCTTGGCAGGCCGCGCAAGAACACGGGTTGATTTTCTGGCAAGCTTGGGCCTGCAGGTACACGAATCAGGACGCAGACATGAACGGCTTCAACTGTACTCTGTGCGCACCCGGCGTCGAGGACGCCGGGTAACAATCTGACCCTCATGTCCAAAGTCGCTACACCGTGATTCCGACCGCGCCGCTGATCTTGATGATCGATGATCAGCCGGAGGAATTGCGCCAGCTCGCCGACCTGCTGCGCAAGGACTACCGGCTGACCAGCGCCGACAGCGGCCACGGCGGCCTGCAAAGAGCGCAGGCCCTGCAGCCCGCGCTGATCCTGCTGGACCTGAACCTGCCCGATATGGATGGGCTGGCCACCTGCGGCCTGCTCAAGGCCGACCCGCTAACGGCCCAAATACCCGTCATCTTCCTCAGCGCAGACAACTCGCCCGAACGGCGTGTGCAGGGCCTGACCCACGGTGGCGTGGACTATATCGGCAAGCCCTTTATGCCCGACGAGGTGCAAGCCCGTGTGCGCGTACACCTGCATCTGCAGCAGCGCCTGCGCCAGGCCGAGCAAGGCTTGCAAACGGCGAACGCGGCCACGCCGCGCAACCCGAACGAGTTGCTGATGCAGGGCGCGGTGCAATACATCCGCGACAACCTGGCCCAACTGCCCTCGGTGGCCGATGTGGCGCGCAAGATCGGCCTCAGCGAGAAGCGCCTGCTGGCCTTGTTCCGCGAGCAACTGGGTCTGACGGTCTCGGGCTTCATCAGCGACGAGCGGGTGCGCACCGGCCAGCGCCTGCTGGGCGACACGGCCATGTCCATCCACGATATTGCCAGCACGGTGGGGTTTCAGAACGCCGGCAACTTCGCCACCGCCTTCCGGGAACGCTTTGGCGTAACACCCCTGGCCTACCGCCAGACCGCCCGCGACGCCGCAACGCCCAACCCTTGAAGCACAGGGCGATGCCAATGCTGCGGACTTTGCTTTGGCCGCTTTGCTCGCTTTGGCTGGCCCTGCTGCTGATCGGTACGCCCGCCGCCGCGGCTGCAGCAGCCGCAACGGTGCTGGACCTGGCCAGCGGCCCGCCACGCCTGGCCTTGCAAAGCTTTGTCAGCGTGCGCGAAGACAGCAGCGCCAGCCTGGACCGCGAACAGATATTGGCGGGCGGCGAGGCCTTGTTCATCCCCATGGCCGACAACAACGCCCTGCTGCAGCCCGGCTTCAGCGCCTCGGCCTTCTGGCTCTGCCTGCGCCTGCGCAACACGGCGAACACGCCGGTGCACCGCGTCCTGACCGTGGACTCGGCCCGCGCCGAAAACGTCGCCTTTCATCTGCGCCAGGACGGGCAATGGCGGCGCAGCGCGGCCGGCATGGATCAGGCGTTCGAACGCCGCGCGCTGCCACACCGGCTCAGCGCCCTCGAACTGGAACTGCCGCCGCAGGGCGAGGCCTTGCTGCTGATCCGCATCGCGGGCAGACCCTCGATCAGCTTGGGGCTGCATCTGTGGCGCCCGGCCGACTTGACCCGCTTTGATCGCCTGCACGATGGCCTGGCGGGCGCGCTGGCCGGTGCCCACGGCCTGATGGCCTTGATCGCCCTGCTCCTGTTCGTCTCGCTGCGTCGGCCCACTTATCTGCTGATCGGCGCCTTTCTGCTCAGCTATCTGTTCTACGAGGCCAGCGTCAAGGGCTATGCCTTCATGTTCCTGTGGCCCACGGCGCTGGACTGGGCGCCGCGCGCCATCGGAGTCTTCGGCAATCTGATGATTCTGCTGCTGGGCCTGAGCCACTGCAGCATGCTGGAGGTGCGGCAGCGCCAGCGGCGGCTCTACCGGCTGGGCTTGCTGCTGCTAGCTGTGGACCTGGCCTTGCTGGGCTATGCCGTCCTGGGCGAGTACCGCCAGGGCGCGCTGCTGCTGATGCTGATGAATCTCTGCATCCTCATGCTCAGCGCCTTGTTTGCCGCCCGCGCCACCCGCTACCGCCCGCGCCTGGCCTGGCCCCTGCTCGCCTCCATCGTCCTGCAAGGCCTGGGTTGGTCGGCACGGCAGTCGGCCCGCCTGGGGCTGAGCCCCGACAATGCCTGGAGCGAATACGGCCTGCCCCTGCTGGGCCTGCTGTCCTGCCTGCTGATTCTGTGCGTGGCCATTGCCCAGCTGCTGCAAATCGAACGCGACAAACGCAGCGCGCAAGAGCATTTGCTGGCCGAGCGCCATGCCCAGCAAGAGCGGCTCGAAGCCGCCGTGGCCCGCCGCACCACCGAACTGGCCCAGGCCAGCGCCAATGCCCAGGCCAGCAATGCCGCCAAGAGCCGGTTGCTGGCTTATATCGGCCATGATCTGCGCGCCCCCTTGGCCTCGGTGCTGCATCTGACCCGCAGCATGAGCAGCGAATCGCGCGCCCAGGTGGAGCGCGCGCGCGTCGGGCTGGAGCGCAGCTGCCTGCTGCTGCTGGACATGATCGACGAACTGCAGGCCTTTGCCCGCAACGCCCCCGGCCAGGAGCAGGCGCCCACCAGCCCCGCCGACAAGCCCACCCCCGAATCCCTGCAAGGTACCTGTTATCTGCACGGGCTGCTGCAGGACCTGGCGGCGCAGGGCGAGTTGCTGGCGCGGGTCGGCGGCAATCGCTTCGACCTACAGATCGCCGAAGACTTGCCGGCGCTTGTTGTGCTGGATGCCAAATTGCTGCGCCAGGTCTTGCTGAACCTGCTGTCCAACGCGGCCAAATTCACCGCAAACGGCGAGGTGAAGCTCAGCGCCAGCGTGCAGGCCGGCCGCCTGCACTTCGACATCCTCGACAACGGGCCCGGCATCGCCGAGCAAGACCTGGGCCTCTTGTTCAAGCCCTTTGAGCGCGCCCCCGGCACCAGCCATCTGCCCGGCATGGGCCTGGGCCTGAGCATTGCCGCTCAAGCCGCCCGCACCCTGGGCGGCGAGATCAAGCTGAGCAGCCAGCTGGGCCAGGGCAGTTGCTTCAGCTTCGAGCTGGGCCTGCAAATCGGGCAGGAGCAAGACGTGTTGATGCCCCCGAGCCAGTCCTTGCCCAGGCATTGTCTGGACCTGGGTCAGGGCCGCAGCGCCCTGGTGCTGGAACCCTGCCTGGCCATGCAGGACCGCCACGCCGAACGCCTGCTGGAAGCGGGCTTTGATGTCTGGCGCGCCAGCAGCCTGGCGCAGGACCTCGAATGGCTGCGGACCGAGACGCCTGATCTACTGGTCAGCGAAGCCCTGCTGCCCGAGGGCCCACTGGAAGCGGCCTGGCCCAGCCTGCGGGCCAAGCAGCCCCAGCTGAAACTGCTGCTTTGCTGCGCCCGGCCGCCCCAGGCCTGGGTCGACCAGGCCTTTGTGCTCAAACCGGCCCGCGACGAAGAGTGGTGGCCAGCGCTGGAA
Organism: Roseateles oligotrophus; assembly: GCF_014204525.1. GTDB lineage: Bacteria > Pseudomonadota > Gammaproteobacteria > Burkholderiales > Burkholderiaceae_C > Paucibacter_A > Paucibacter_A oligotrophus_A. The sequence continues at coordinate 229,340 of NZ_JACHLP010000002.1, read as the reverse complement.
GCGCTGCTGCGGCCGCAGGCCGACATCAAGGACTAGCGCAAGAAAGCATCCCAGCCGGTCTTCAGAATCAAGGCCCCGACCACGCACACAAACATGCCCCGCACAAAGCCCGCGCCGCGCGCCAGGGCCATGCGGGTGCCGATCAGACTGCCCAACACATTGGTCACCGCCATCACCAAGGCGATATGCCACCAGACATGGCCCTTCATCGCGAACAGGCTCAGGGCCGCGATATTGGTGCCCACATTCATCAGCTTGGCCGTGGCCGAGGCGTGCAAAAAGTCGTAGCCCAGCAGGCGCACAAAAAGGAAGACGAAAAAGCTGCCGGTGCCCGGGCCGAAAAAGCCATCGTAAAAGCCGATGGTGAAACCGATGGCGGCCGCCACCACAGTCTCTTTGCGCCCCGCAAAACGCGGCGCATGGACCCGGCCCAGGTCTTTTCTCAGCAAGGTGTAGATCAAGACCGCCAGCAGGATCAAAGGCAGGGCGCGGCGCAGAAAGTCGGCGCTGATCAGGGTCACCGTCCAGGCGCCCGCAAAGCTGCCAAGCAGGGCGACCGCCGCCGCCGGCAACAAGGCCTGCCAATTCAGGCTGACCCGGCGCGCGTACTGCACGGTAGACCAGGCCGTGCCCCACACCGAGGCCCCCTTATTGGTGCCGAACAGCGTGGCCGGCGCGGCCTGCGGGAACACGCTGAACAAGGCCGGCACCAGCACCAGGCCACCGCCGCCCACCACCGCATCCACAAAACCGGCCAGCAAGGAGGCCAGGGCAACGATCACAAGTTCAAGCATGGGCTGAGGCGGGGGCTGGAGGCGAGGAGGGCGGCAAATAAAACGGGCGCCTGAAGCAAAGCTCCTGGCGCCCGTGATTGTGACAGCGTCACTTTTTTCGTCGTCTATCGTTTCTTCAACGTTTCTTCAACGTTTCTCAATCAGCTTGAGTTTGTCTCCTCAGCCCGCCTTGCCCGGGCCGCTTGACGCAGCCCATGCATTACGTGGGGCAAATGTAGGGGCCGCCGCAGGTGCACGCACTTGGGGTTTTTACCGGCCGCACGCACCGTTCTGGCGTCGTTGGCATGCACTTACTTTTCATTTAATTCATAAGCTTTACCGAATTCAAGAAAAGGAATCTGCACTTTTGTGGGGAAAGAAAAAAGCAAACCCATGTGCGCTTGTGGCAATGCAGCGCGGGCTCTGTCGCGTTTTTGGCAAAATCAGCGCCGGATTGACCGCCCATCTCCGGCCACCAGCGACGCAAGGGAATGGAACACTCGAACCATGTTTGCCGTCAAAAACCCCCACGCACGCACCGGCTCCTCGGCCGCCTCCCCCCAGGCTAGGCGCTTGGGCCTGGCTCACTGGGCCGGCCTGGTTTTGAGTCTGTGCCTGGCAGCCTGCGGCGGCGGTGGCGGCGGCAGCAGCCCCAGCCTCAGCACGCCGGCCAGCCCGAGCTCACCTCAGCCATCTCCGCAACCGATAGGCAGTGCCACCACCACCTTCGGCCTGACGCTGCCGCGCCAGGGCCTGGTGGCCGCCGATCTGGGCGTCATCGTGGCCGAGGGCGATCCGCTCTCCGAGGCCGTCGCGGCCTATTACCAAACGGCCCGCGGCATTCCGGCCGCCAACATCATCCGGGTCAAGGTCAACACCGCCTCGGCCAGCATCTCGGCCGCCGACTTCGCCGCCCTGAAGACCGATGTGGACGCCAAGCTGCCCGCCGGCGTGCAAGCCACGCTTGTGACCTGGGCCGCACCCTCGCGCGTGGTCGGCCGCTGCGCCATGAGCATCACCAGTGCCCTGGCCCTGGGCTATGACGTCCAATACTGCGGTGGCTGCGACGGCACCACTCGCACGGGCTACTTCGAGTCCGAATCCCAACGGCCCTGGACCGATCTGAAGCTTCGCCCCTCCATGCTGCTGGGCGCCAGCACGCTCGATGCGGCCAAGGCCTTGATCGATCGCGGCGTCAAGGCCGATGCCAGCTACCCCACGGGCGATGGCTATCTGATCCGTACCTCGGACGCGGCCCGCAGCGTGCGTTACGCCGACTTCGCGGCCCAGCCTGCCGCCTGGGCCGGCCGGTTGCAGCTCAGCTATATCGACGCCTCGGCCAATAGCGCCAACAATGCCATCAGCGGCAAGAGCAATGTCTTGTTCTACTTCACCGGCCTGGCCTCGGTGCCCGGCATCGCCAGCAATGGCTTCCGGCCCGGCGCGGTGGCCGACCACCTGACCTCTTACGGCGGCCTGCTCCCCGGCGGGGGCCAGATGTCGGCGCTGGACTGGCTGAGCGCAGGCGCCACCGGCAGCTACGGCACGGTGGAAGAGCCCTGCAACTACACCAACAAATTCCCACAAGCCTCCAGCCTGATCGACCAGTATTACCGCGGCGCCACCCTGATCGAGGCCTACTGGAAATCGGTGGACTGGCCCGGCCAGGGCCTCTTCGTCGGCGAGCCGCTGGCCCAGCCCTTTGCCGACAAGCCCAGCTTCAGCCTGGTTGGCAACCAGTACCAGATCGTCACCCGCGCCCTGCGGCCCCATAGCAGCTATGCCCTGGAGTACCGTGTCGGCAGCAGCGGCAGCTGGACCAGCCTGGCTACTTTTGCCACCGGCGCCGTGCCGGCGCAAACGCTCAGCAGCCCGCTGCCACCCGCCAATGCGACCCAGCTGCGCTGGATGGGGCCTTGCGGAAGCAACCCTTTGTTGCAATGCATGCTAAGCATCAGCAACTGAGCTGAAACCCCGGGGCTGGCAAAATCACGCCCCCATGTCCAGCCTTCCCATGCCCCCTTTGCGCGTGCTGTCCCTCATCCCGCCGATGACGCAGCTCAACACGCCCTACCCGTCCACGGCCTATATCACCGGCTTTCTGCGTTCGCGCGGCATCCCGGCCGTGCAGGAAGACCTGGCCCTGGCCCTGATGCTCAGGCTGTTCTCGCGCGAGGGCTTGCAAGCCTTGCATGAACGCGCCCAGGCCGAGGCCCAGCGCGCGCCCACGGTGCAGAACTTCCTGGCCGAGTACCAGCGCTACCGCTCCACCATCACGCCCACCATCGCCTTTCTGCAAGGCCGCGACCCCACGCTGGCCCACCGCATCAACAGCCGCCAGTTCCTGCCCGAGGGGCCGCGCTTCCAATCCCTGGAGGTTTATGTGGACGAGGACGGCGGCGACCCGCTGGCCTGGGCCTTCGGCGCCCTGGGCCTGCAGGACCGCGCCCGCCACCTGGCCACCCTGTATCTGAACGACCTGGCCGATGTCTTGCGCGAGGCGGTGGACCCGCGCTTCGAATTTGTGCGCTATGCCGAGTCGCTCGCCACCAGCCAGCCCAGCTTCGAGCCCCTGGCCCAGGCCCTGGCCGCGCCGCTGAATCTGGTCGATACGACGCTGCAAGACCTGACCCTGGCCGCGATTGAAAAACACCGACCCGAGCTGGTGCTGGTGTCCGTGCCCTTCCCCGGTGCCGTCTACGCCGGCTTCCGCATCGCCCAGACCATTCGCGCCCGCTTCCCCGCCATCAAGCTGGCCCTGGGCGGCGGCTTCGTCAACACCGAGCTGCGCGAGCTGAGCGAGCCGCGCGTGTTCGACTACTTCGACTTCCTGACCCTGGACGCCGGCGAGCGCCCGCTGCTGGCGCTGATCGAGCACTGCCAAGGCCGGCGCTCGCGCCAGCGCCTGGTGCGCACCTTCGTCCGTGAAGACGGCGAGGTGCGCTACATCAACTTCGTCGAGCCCGATATCGCCTTCGCCGAGGTCGGCACGCCCACCTGGGACGGCCTGCCCCTGGACCGCTACCTCTCCCTGCTGGACATGCTCAACCCCATGAACCGGCTGTGGTCCGACGGGCGCTGGAACAAGCTCACCGTGGCGCACGGCTGCTACTGGAAGAAGTGCAGCTTCTGCGACGTCAGCCTGGACTACATCTCCCGCTACGAGGGCGCCAGCGCCGCCACCCTGGTGGACCGCATCGAAGCCATCGTGCAGGAGACCGGGCAAACCGGCTTTCACTTCGTCGACGAGGCCGCGCCGCCCAAGGCCCTCAAGGCCCTGGCCGCCGAGCTCAAGGCCCGCCAGCTGGACATCTCCTGGTGGGGCAATATCCGCTTCGAGAAATCCTTCAGCCCCGAGCTCTGCCAAGCCCTGGCCGACAGCGGCTGCATCGCCATCTCGGGCGGCCTGGAGGTGGCCTCGGACCGCTTGCTGAACCTGATGAAGAAGGGCGTCTCGGTCGAGCAGGTGGCGCGCGTCACCCGCAGCTTCACCGACGCCGGCATCCTGGTGCACGCCTATCTGATGTACGGCTTCCCCACGCAGACGGTGCAGGACACCGTCGATGCTTTGGAATATGTGCGCCAGCTGTTCGAGAACGGCTGCATCCAGAGCGGCTTCTTCCACCGCTTTGCCTGCACCGTGCATTCCCCGGTGGGCAAGAGCCCGGAGGATTACGGCGTTAGCCTGCTGCCCCTGCCACCCGGCGGTTTCGCCAAGAACGATGTGGGCTTTGTGGACCCCAGCGGCGTGGACCACGATGTCTTGGGCCGGGCGCTCAAGAAGGCCATTTACAACTATATGCACGGCATCGGCCTGGAAGAGGATGTGCGCAGCTGGTTCACGATCAAGGTGCCCAAGCCCACGGTGTCGCGGCACAGGATTGCCAGGGCGCTGAGTCAGCCGAATTTCTGACGGTCGGCCACAAAGCCCTCAAACGCCTCCCACAAAGGCCGGTACCGATCCAGCCCGGGCAAGACCTGAGCCTCCAGCTGCTGCAAGGCCAGCGCCGCAGCCTCCAGGCTGGAGCGCTGCTCGGGCCGCTGGGCGCGGCGTATGGCATAGCCGGAGGGCGGCAGCTCGGTCAGCGCCAAACGTGGCAGCGTCTGCAACCGGGGGTTGAGTTGCAACATCTTGCGGCTCTTGCGCCAGGTGGCGTCCAACAGAATCAAGCGCTGCACTGGCCCCGCAGTGGCGCCGGCCAAGGCCGTCGCGTCCATGGGGTAAAGCAGGGCCGTGCCCGCACCCAGCAGCGGCGCCAGCAAAGCCTCGTCAAACCCCTCGCCCACCAGCACCCGGCAGCGGCTCAGGCAGCGCTGCAAGAGTCGCACCGTGCCCTTGGCCTGATGCTGCTCCTGCGGGTGCTGCAAGACGATCAGCTCGACCCGGTTGTCCACCGGCCTGACCCAGGCGCACAGGCAGGCGGCCAGGGGTAGCTCGCAGGCACGGCAGATCAATCTTCTCTTTACTTCCACAGCTTGAGCCCGTCCAGGCGGGCCTCGATATCGGCCATGGTCGCGCGGTAGACGGGCGAGCCGATGGCACCGTAGCGCTGCTGGAAATCGCGCTCGGCCATGAACTCGGGCAGATCGCTGACATCGGGCATGAAGTCGCGCTCCTGCAGGCCCGCGCTCATGGCGATCTGCAGGCGCGCCGGGTTCTTGGCCGCCAGCACACCGAAGCGGGTGCCGGCCCGGTCCGCCGCAATATCGTTGAAGCTGAAGCCGCTGCCGCCGCGCGAATCCGCCACCTCTTTGTAGACCCCGATGGCATCGGCCAGCGGCCCGCCGCCCTCGATGGCCAGGGCCGCCGAGACCAGAAAATGCTGCGAAAAATCGTCCCGGCCGCCCAGGGTCAGAACCAAAGGTCGCAGCGGCGTCCAGTGGCGTGCCGACGGCATCAGCACGGCCCAACTCTTGCCGCTGGCATGCAGGGTCAGCGTCAGGATGGCGGCGCGGTTTTCGGCCGCCATCAGGCGCTCGTCCCCATGGCTGCGCTGGCGCGCCAGATCGAACAGGGGCGGCAGCAAGGCCGCCAGCGAGACCGCTGAATTCACCGGGTAGGCCTCGCTGAGCTTGCGCAGATGCTCGTGGTAAGCCATGGCCCGCTGCTGCTCGGACGCGGGCCAGACCAAGGCCATCACCCGCTCCATGCTGTCTGGCTGCCACTGGTAGCGCACTTGCGCGTATTGCTCGCCAAAGCCGATGCGCTCGATCAAGTCCTTGGCCAGCTGCACATCCTGCGGCGGCGGCAGATGCTTGAGCGCGCTGCGCAGCGCCAGATTGGCCACCCAGGCCGGCACCGGCAGACGCCCCACCCACACCTGCTCGAATTCGGGCAGGCGCCGGGTCTCGTGCAACAGGGCTTGCACATTCAGCCACAGGCCCAGCTTGGGCAAGGCATAGGCGATGCGCAGATCCGCCACCCCCGCATGCAGGCGCACTTGGGCCGCGCCGCTGCGCGAGTACAAGGCCGCCTGGCCCAGCAGCAGGTTCAGGTCTTTCTCGCTGAGGGTGACCAAGCGATGCGAACCGCCCTCGATCAGGCGCGGGTCATTGCGCTTAAGGAAGTCCTTGGCACGGCTCAGGTCGGCGCTCTTCACCTCGACGGCGGGCGGCAGGCTGGGCTGGGTTTGCAGGGCCAGCAGCACAGCCAGGCACAGGCCCAGCAGCAGGCCCCAGAGAATTCGTTGGATCCACTTCTTCATGCCGCGCAGTCTGCCAGCAAAAGCCGATGGCCCCAGCGGTGACAATGAAGGAAATGCCCGCCCAAGCCGCTACCACCAAGCCGAACCCGGACCGCATCTGGCCGCCCAGTGCCGAGACCCTGGCCCGCCTGTTCGAACGCCCCCGCCTGCTGCGCGGCCGCGGCCTGCAGGCCCAGTTGGTGGACGTGCAGGCCGGGCCCGAGGGCGCCAGCGCACGCTGGGTGGGCGCCGCGGGCCAAAGTTTTGAGCTCAGCGTGCAAGGCCTGGCGCAGCCAGGCGGCCCCCCCCACTACCAAGCCCTGTGCTCCTGCAAGGTCCAGCGCTTTTGCGAGCATGCGGCCGCCCTGATGCTCAAGCTGCAGGCCGAGGCCGATGCGCCGCAACGCGCCGCCCTGCTGCAGACCTGGGTCCAAGCCCTGCGCCGCAAGGCCAGCAAAACCGAGCTGAAGGCCCTGCCCCGCCTGCCCGACGAAGACGCCGTCAAGCTGATGGATCTGCTGCTGGAAGACGCCGCCCCCGCGCCGCTGCCGCCCACCGAGCCCGCCGCCCCGCCCTTGCCGCAGGGCGAGCCGGCCCGCTTCCAGCCCCGCCTCACGCTGCAGACCCTGCACCGTGGCGATGGTTTGTTAGGCCTATCACCCAGCGGCAAGCTGGGCCCGCGCGGCGATGCCGTCACGGTGGCCAAGGTGGACTGGACCTACACCGGCGAAGACGGCCTGCGCTGGGAAACCCCCGCCCCCCGCAGCCTGCTGGGCGGCCGCCCAGCCGCCTTGCAAGCCTTGGAGAACGGCCGCCTGCTGGCCCGCGACCTGATCAAAGAGGCCGATGCACGCGACCAGCTCTGGGGCCTGCAGCTGATCCCGCTGGACGCCAAGCTGCTGCAGTGGCGCGACCCGGCCGCGGCCTTGGCCGGCCCCTGGTGGACCCTGGCGCAAGAAGAATTCTTCGGCGCCTTCTATCTGGAGCGCGTGCCCGAGTTGCAGGCCCAGGGCTGGGCGATACAGCTGCTGCCTGGCTTTGCCCACCGGCCCGCGCAGGCGGAGGGCTGGAAGATCAAGATCGACAGGCTCAGCCTGCCGGCTCGCCAGGGCTCCTGGCTGCTCAGCCTGGGCGTGGAGATCGAGGGCGAGACCCTGGATCTGGCGCCCATGATTGCCGACCTGATCAAGCGCGATGGCCGCTGGCTACAGCGCGAGGAGCTGGACCAGATCGAAGACGAGGCCACGGTGCTGCTGCACGCCCCTGGCGGGCGCCGCATCGAGGCCCCGGCATTGCCGCTCAAAACCATCATCGGCGCGATGGTGGACCTGCTCACCGACCCCAAGCGCGCCGCCGGCCCGCTGCAGATCAGCGACTGGGACGCCGGCCGCCTGGCCCTGCTGGACATCGATGCGCGCACGCGCTGGCAGATCCAGGGCGACGCCGATCTGCGCCTGCTGGCCCGCCGCCTGCAGGCCGCCGGCAGCCCGCAGCCCGTGGCCCCGCCAGCCGGCCTGGGCCTGCAGCTACGGCCCTACCAGCTGGCCGGCCTGGCCTGGCTGCAATACCTGCGCGAGCAAGGCCTGGCCGGCATCCTGGCCGACGATATGGGCTTGGGCAAGACGGCCCAGGCCCTGGCCCACTTGCTGATCGAAAAGCAGGCCGGCCGCCTGGACCGCCCGGCCCTGGCCGTGCTGCCCACCTCCCTGCTGTTCAACTGGCTGGCCGAGGCGCGGCGCATCGCCCCCGATTTGCGCGTGCTGGTCTTGCAGGGCACCGAGCGGGCCCGCCATTTCAAACAGTTAGGTGACTATGACTTGGTGCTGAGCACCTACCCCTTGTTGTGGCGCGATATCTCGGCCCTGGCCGCCCAGTCCTGGCATCTGCTGATCCTGGACGAGGCACAGACGGTCAAGAACGCCGCCAGCCGCGCGGCCCGCTCGGTTCGCAAATTACATGCGCGGCACCGGCTCTGCCTCACCGGCACGCCGCTGGAAAACCATCTGGGCGAGCTGTGGACGCAGTTCGACTTTCTGATGCCCGGCTTTCTGGGTGATTCACGCAGCTTTGCCCGGCTCTGGCGCAAACCCATCGAGGTGAATGGCGAGAGCCTGCGCGCCGAGCTGCTGGCCGCCCGGGTGCGGCCCTTCATCCTGCGCCGCCGCAAGGGCGAGGTGGCCACCGAGCTGCCGGCCCTGAGCGAGGTGATACGCCGCATCCCCCTCTTCGGCGCGCAGAAAGAGCTGTACGAAAGCGTGCGGGTGGCGGCCGACAAGCAGGTGCGGCGCGAGCTGGCCAAGCATGGTTTCTCCGGCGCCCTGATCTCGGTGCTGGACGCCTTGCTCAAGCTGCGCCAGGTCTGCTGCGACCCCCTGCTGGTCAAAAGCATGGAGATCGCCCCCGGCATGGAGCGGGCCAAGCTGGAGCTGCTGGGCCAGATGCTGCCCGAGCTGCTCAGCGAGGGGCGGCGGGTGCTGGTGTTCTCGCAGTTTGCCGAGATGCTGGGCCTGATTGCCGCCGAGTTGCAGGGTTTGGGCCTGCCCTTTATCAGCCTGACCGGCGCCACCCCGGTGGGCGAGCGGGCCGAGTTGGTGCGGCGCTTTCAGGCCGAGGAAGTGCCTGTTTTGCTGATCAGCCTGAAGGCCGGCGGCGTCGGGCTCAACCTGACGGCGGCCGACACCGTCATCCATGTGGACCCCTGGTGGAACCCGGCCGTGGAGGCCCAGGCCAGCGCGCGCGCCCACCGCATCGGGCAGGACAAGCCGGTGTTTGTCTACAAGCTGGTGGTGGCGGGCAGCATCGAGGAGCGCATGCTGGAGCTGCAGGCACGCAAGCTCAGGCTGGCGGAGGGCGTGCTGGGCTCGGACGCGGCCGAGACCGTCAAATTCAGCCCCGCGGATCTGGAGCTGCTGCTGGCGCCCCTGGCTTGACGGGCGCTGCGGGGCGCAGAAATGAGAACGGCCGGGGAATGCCCGGCCGGTTCTGTTCAAGAACAAATCAACGCTTGCGGTCGAAGCGGATGCCGGCGCGTGCCAGGCTGCGACGGTCGCCGCCACCAAAACCGGCCTCGAAAGCTTCGTGCTTGCGGCCCTTGTCCAGCTGGGCCCCATGCCATTCGGGGCAGGGGATGCGACGGGGTTGTTGTTCGGGGTGCTGCTGAGTTTTCATGGCTTTCTTGCCTTTTCTCCTGACGTCCCTGGGGTCCATCCCTATGGGCTTGCGGGCCGTCTGCTGATGTCAACGCCGACCCCGGAGCCAAGGTTGACAGCGGGGCGGTAAGATTTTTCAGCTCCTTTCGCCTTCAGTATGGGCGCGCCAACTGCTCAAAAAGTAAGCAAATGCGTGGAAATACTCGGCCGCCAAGCCCCAGACCGGGCGGAAGCGGCTGCTTTCTCGCTAAGCTGGGCACCTTATGAAGCCTTCTGCGAACTCACCGGTGAGCACACTGTCCGGCGTGCCCACCGACGCTCACACCCGCCACGCCCACACCACCCTGGTGGCCTGCCTCTGCGCCGCCTGGTGCCGCACCTGCGAGGGCTATCACGAGACCTTTGCCGCCCTGCGCCAGCAGTTCCCCGAGTTCCGCTTCGTCTGGGTGGACACCGAGGACGACGAAGAGCTGGTGGGCGATCTGGACGTGGAGACCTTCCCCACCCTCTTGATCGGCGTGGGTGAGGAGCTGCGTTTTATCGGCCCGGTGACGCCCCAGCTGGCCACCGCTCAACGCCTGCTGGAAACCGCCAGCCAGGCCGCCATGGTCAGTGCCAGCCCCGCCGCCCAGGCCTTGCTGCTGCGACTGCAAAGCAGCTGCTGAGCCGTCCACCCTGTCTCGAATCTGGACAAGCGAGGACAATTGCAGCCTTGCCTATCCGGCCCGCAACAAATTCTTTCATCTCATTTCCAACTCTTGCGCGACCCGCGTGAGCCCAAGCCATGACCGTTCTGCTCCAAAAGACAAGCACAGCCAAGACCCCCACCAAGCGTCGTAGCAGCAAAGCCGCAAGCACCGCGGCGGCCCAAGCCCCCACCCCCATCACCGTGATGGACCGCGCGGCCTTCCAGGCCCTGGCCCCCACGCTGCCCGCGGCCACGCGCAACTGGCTGGCCACCGTCGGCTTCACCGGCGCGGCCGACAGCCACGCCCTGGTGCCCGGCGCCGATGGCAAGCTGGGCGAGGTCTTCGCTGGCGTGGCCCATGCCGCCCACCCCTTCGCCCTGTCCGCCCTGCCCCAGGCCCTGCCGGAAGGCCTGTATGTGCTGAACGACGCCCTCGGCCTCACGGTGGCCGCCGAGCAGGCCGCCCTGTCCTGGGAGCTGGGCAGTTATCAGTTTGACCTCTACAAGCCGCGCCGCCGCGCTCCGGCCCAGCTGCAGCTGAGCACCAGCCCCGAGGTGCAGCGTGGCCTGGCCCAGGCCACCGCCATCTGCGCCACCCGTGATCTGGTCAACACCCCGGCCGAGCATATGGGCCCGGAGGAGCTGGCCCAGGCCGCCCAGATCGTCGCCAAGCAGCATGGCGCCAAGTTCAAGCAGATCGTCGGCGAGGCCTTGCTCAAGCACAACTTCCCCGCCATCCACGCGGTGGGCCGCGCCGCCACCCGCGCGCCGCGCCTGATCGAGCTGAACTGGAGCGGCGCCAAGGCCGGTGCCAAGGCCCCGCTGCTGAGCATCGTCGGCAAGGGCGTCTGCTTTGACACCGGTGGCCTGGACATCAAGGGCGCCGAGGGCATGCGCCAGATGAAGAAGGACATGGGAGGCGCCGCCAACGCCCTGGGCCTGGCCGCCCTGGTGATGGCTGCCAAGCTGCCCGTGCGCTTGCAAGTGCTGATCCCGGCGGTGGAAAACGCCATCGCCGGCAATGCCTACCGCCCCGGCGATGTGATCAAGACCCGCAAGGGCCTGCACATCGAGATCGGCAATACCGACGCCGAAGGCCGCGTCGTGCTCAGCGATGCCCTGGCCTATGCCTCCGAAGGCCAGCCCGACCTCATCATCGACATGGCCACCCTCACCGGCGCCGCCCGCGTGGCCCTGGGCGCGCAGCTGCCGGCCCTGTTCAGCAAGCATCACGACACCGCCCGCGACCTGGTCGACCTGGGCCTGAAGCTGGACGACCCGCTGTGGCATATGCCGCTGTGGGCGCCCTACAAGAGCGGCATCGAAAGCACGATTGGCGACATCGTCAACACCGGCAAGAGCGCCCTGGCCGGCGCCATCAACGCCGCGCTCTTCCTGGAGTATTTCGTGGACGAAAACCAGGACTGGCTGCACATCGACCTGTTCGCCTGGAACGACGTGGCCCGTGCCGGCCGCCCCATCGGCGGCGAGGCGCAGACCATCCGTACTTTGCTGAGCTATCTGGAGCAGCGTTACGCGGCTTGATGCATCGACGGGGGCGGACGACTGCCCCCCCCCAAAAGGGTGATTGATCGTCTGGGCGCGCACAACTCCAATCCGGTTCCGAGAACCTCAAACAAACTGGCTTTTGCCGGGCAGATCTCAAGAGAACCCCAGGGAAATTCCTGATTCTTCTTGTTGCATTCCACGCGGGAAAACTGAGCAGAACAATCCTTCCAGCGTGAACCTCGCCCAAGCAGGATAGACGGAGACGGCAGGAGTCGTCACTGGCGCCAGATGTTTGTCGAATAGAGAGGGAACATTCATGTTGAACTGGCCGCTTGGGCGCCGTCTGGCGTCGCTCTTTCTTGTACTTTCCCTGACCGCTTGCGGCGGGGGAGGTGGTGGCGCCACGAGCCCCCTGCCTACCCCAGCCGAGGCGCCCGTCGCGCGCATCAGCGCCCTGGGGGTGAACGCAGACAGTGAGGGAGCGATGCGGGGAGGCGTCAATGGCGTGATCACGCTAGATGCTTCCGCCAGCACCACCTCGACAAGCAGCGTTCTAAGCTATGCCTGGGCACTCAGCATGGCGCCCAGCGGGAGTAAGGCTAGCCTCAGCAATGCAGCGCAAAAAGCAGCCTCACTCACACCTGATTTGCCAGGCAAATACCAAGTCACGCTGACTCTGACCAGCAGCGCCGGGTCCAGCGCCACCAAGACCGTGGACTTGCAAATTGCTGAAGCCCCACCCGTGGCCAATATCATCGTGACCGCGGTCTACACAGGCTCCACGACCCCGGTGCAGATTGCCAGCCTGGATGGTACGGTTGGCAGCGTCTACACACTGGACAGTTCACAGCTCAAAGCCAACGACGGTACGGCGGTGTCCACCACCTGGTCCGTGGATCAGCAACCCGCAGGCAGCTTGGCCAAGCTACAGGGCAATGGCTCAAAGTTCCAATACACACCCGACTTGATGGGTATGTACATACTCCGCGCCCGCGTACGGGACAACTACGGCAACTACTCCGACGCGCTCTACACCTTGCGCATGGTGTACGCCCCACCGTCCACGTCGACCATGATCGTGGCCCCCAATTTCAGCGCCACTCCGGTCGAACAGGCCACGATTGACAGCACTTTGGGCACCAATTTTGTCCTCGACACCGCGAGCCTGCGGGCCAGCGATGGTGGAGCGGTTCGCACCATATGGAAGGTCTTGCAGCGCCCGGACGGAAGTTCAGCCCCTTTAACCGGCACCGACCCGCTGATTCAGTTCAGGCCCGACCAAATGGGTTTGTACAAGCTGCATGCCCATGTGGAGGACGGGCGTGGCGCCTATTCCGAATCGATTGTGCCCATCGATGTCCGCTATATGGCGCCCGCAACGGCCAGTATCTTGGTCAACAACAGCTTCACGGGTACAACCATCACCCAAGCGCCCATCAGCGCATCCCTCGGCTCGGTGTTCTCTCTGGATACCACATCCGTGCGCGTCTTGGATGGCAGCCCCGTGAGCACGGCTTGGGAGATCCTGGAGCAGCCTAGCGGCAGCCGCGCACAACTCAGCGGCTCAGGGACCCGGTTTCAGTACACCCCCGATGTGCTGGGCAGCTACAAGCTCAAAGTACGGGTGCAGGACATCAGGGGCGCCTGGGGCGAATCCATCTACACATTGAGTGTGCTCAACCGTCCGCCCGAAGCCAATGCAAGCGTCAACGCCGCCCCGGTTGCAGCCATCTCTTACGGCAACGCAAGAGTTCAGAGCGGCGCATCCATGACCTTGCGTGGCGGAGCCAGCTTTGATGCCGATGGTGACACCTTGAGCTATAGCTGGTCACTGCTCAGCGCGCCCGCTGCGAGCACGGCCAGGCTCAGCACCAGCACGACTGTGGATACCCACCTGAACTTTGATGTGGACGGTGACTACACCATCCAACTGCGTGTGACCGATCCCCAAGGCGCCTACTCGGATCGCCAGGTACTCATCAAAGTGGGTGATGCGCCTCCGGTGATTGTTTATGACCACAATAACTGGACGGCCATTCTGGGAAGCAACGCAACAGCCAATGCCGGCTTCAGCTACAGCCCACAGGCTCGGCCGCTAAGCTACCAATGGACACTGGATTCCAGGCCTGCTGGGTCAAGTACCGCCATTCCTACCAGCAGTTCGGCCCAGTTGTCTTTCACCCCCGATCTGCCTGGCACCTATATCGCATCGGTGGTGGTCAGCGATGGCACGCTGAGAAGCGTGGCCAGCTTCACGCTGCGTGTCCTGGCCAACTCGGAGAGAACCACCGAACTCGGATTCAAGCCCCTGATCGTTCGTTATAGCAAGGGCCTGGACCAACTCGTGATGACCAGCGCTTCACCCAATCTGCTGAGTTTTGTGGATCCGTTTTCCGGCCTGCTCCGTTCGGTGCCGCTCTTGGCTGCCCCCACAGGCTTGAGTGTCAGTCCGGACGGCAAGCTGGCACTCGTGCTCTATGGTTCGGTGGTGGATCTTTTTGATGTCGCCACGGGCAATCGCATACGGTCCAGCAATACCCTCAGCATCCGCAGCGACGCCGTGCTGCTGAACACCGGCGAGGCCTTGCTGTACGGCGGGGATCAGTGGAGCGGCGGGCCTGGCTTGATCAATGCCCGCACCGGAGCCATCTTGTCTGTCGCGACAAACTATGGCGCAGGAACCTTTTGGGGCAATCAGCAGTACGGGATTTTTGCTGACAAACTCAATACCGCATTCTCGACGTCTTCGGGGCTTTCACCCTCAAAGCTGACCTATCTGAAGCTTGATCCCAAGAATGCCGCCGTTGCGCTCGGCTCAGGCGACTGGCCCTACCACGGAGACTATTACGCCAGCGCTCCGATCGCGTTGAATACCAGCCAGACACTGGTGTTTGACAGCAGCGGGCTGGCGGCAAAAACCTCGGATCTGCGATTTGCCGGACGCATCAATCTCGGTGGCAACTTTCTTAGCATTTCTGCATCGAGCGATGATGCCGAGCTGCTGGCCCTGCAAGGCCCGGCCTACTCATGGAATACCGGCTTGTTGTCCAGCAGCTATGCACAGATTGATCCCGTCCTGCTATTGCTCCAGGGCACGCTGAACTTCCCCTCGATCAATAGCCAGCAATCCTATGGCTTGGCCTTGTTCCACAGCACGGCAGATCGCCATGTGGGGGTGGTCCAGACAGGCGGGAACGATGCCGCCACGACAGGGAAAAGATATTGGGTGTTCGCCCGTTGAAGCAGAGGTGAGCATCCGCCCCTGCCCCTTCAGCAGGCACAACTCCTTTCCGGGATTTGTGCCCAGCCTCAGCCCAAAGCCTCCACCGGCCGCAAGGCCAGGGCCTGGCGCAGATGGCGCACCGTGGCCAGCAGGGTGATGACAAGTGTGAGCACGCAGGCCGCTGCCAGCGGCAGCAGCAGGCCGTCAAGCCAAGCCACTCGCGCGTCAAAACCTTGCAGATAGAGCCAAGCCAGCCAGGCCGCCAGCGGCAGGGCCAGCAAGGCGGCGGCCAGCAACGGCGGCACGAACTCGCGCGCCAGCTGGGCGGCGATCTGCATATCGCTGGCGCCGTGCAGGCGGCGCAGGACCAGCTCGGTGCGGCGGCGGCGCATGGTGTCGGCCACCAGGGCGTAAGCCCCCAGCATGGTCACGCCCACCGCCAGCAGGGCGATGCCGGCCAACAGGGTGGTGATCTGCTGCTCCTGTTGGTAGACCTCGGCCAGTTGTGCATCGGCGGACTGGATTTCGTGCCGCACCGCCGGGCCATGCGCCGCCCAGATTTCATCCAGGGCGCGGCGCAGGGCCACGGCGTCGGGCCCGTAGACGCTGAGGTCCCACTGCGGCGCTTCGCTGATCAAAAAGCCCTGGGGCAGGGCCGGCTCGCGGGCCGACTCCAGGCGCACATCCTTCACCACCGCAATCACCCGGCGCGCTTCGGTGCCCGGCTGCAGCCACTCACCGCCGCCGTTCAGCAAGGCACCCACGGCCGCCTGTGGCGTGGCAAAACCTAGCAAGCGCGCGGCCTTGGCGTCGATCACCAGGCGTGTTTCGCCCTCGGCGCCAGCACCCATCCTGGGGTCGCCGGCCAGCACGCTCATGCCATAGGTATCGAAAAAACTGGCCGAGACGCGGCTGACCCGCAGCGTCTGCTTGTGGCCGCTGGCGCTGAGATGCGGATCGCGCTCGCCCATGGTGTCGCGGGCCGGACGCATCTCGCTGAAGGCCCAGTGCTGGATGGCCGGATGCTGGCGCAGCGCAGCGATCAAGGGCTCCAGATTGGGGACGTCTTTGGGGTTGATCACCAGACCCAGCCAGAAACGATTGTGCGTGTCAAAGCCGCGCTCCAGGTTCAGCAAATATTGCTGCTGCAGGGCCAACACACCGGCCAGGCCCAGCAGCAAGATGGAGCCGCTCAATTGAAGAGTCAGCAACAGCTGACGCAGACGGCGGCCCCAAGGGCCTTCGCTGGCATTGCGGCCTTGCAAGGCCGGCGCAGGCGCACGGCGCAGCGCGGCCCAAGCAGGCAGGGCGAGGGTCAGGGGCAGGAGCAGCAAGACGCTCAGACCCAGGCCGAGCAGGGCGCGCGGCGGCATGGGGTCGGCCACGGGGTGAAGGGGGTCCAGACCTATCCAGGCCGCCAGAGCCGGTGCCAAGCACCAGGCCAGCAGGCAAGCACCCGCGGCGGCCAGCAGCAGAGGCAGCAAGACCTCCAGGCCCCAGAGTTGCAGCAGGCGCGGGCCGTCCGCGCCGAGGCTGCGGCGCAAAGCGGTTTCACGCTGGCGCTGCAGCAGGCTGGCGGTCTGCAGATTCATGGTGTTGAAGGCGGCCAGCAAGAGCAGCAAGGCACAGGCCGCACCCACGGCGCCCAGCAGCTGCCAGCGCAGCACGCCCGCGTCGCCCTCGAAGGGCAGCTGGGTCAGGGGCAGGCCGCGGAAGAAGGCGGCTTGGCGGCCCTTGGCCGTCCACTCGGCGGGCAGCTTGGCGTAGAGAGGGTTGGCCTCAAAAGCCTCACGCATCCAGCCACCGACCTGGTCGACGGAAGCGCCCGCGCCCAGGCGCGCGAAGACCCGTCCGTTGATGATGAAGATGGCCTCGCGTTGTTCGGGCCTGCGGGTATTGGCCTGGGAGTCATAACCCACCATGGCCATGGCACGGCCCACCGAGGGCAGAGCTCCGACATTGGCCAGGGGGTTACGCGGGTCCAGCTCGGGCAGCACGGCGCCCACCGTGTAGAGCCGCCCCTCGCCCTCGATGCTCCGGCCCATGGCTTGGGCCGGGGGCAGATCGCCCCAGAGCTTGCGCAGCAAGTCGGTGTTGATGGCGATGCCGTCCGGCCGCGCCAGGCTGGCCGGTAAATCGCCGGCCAAGGGCTTGAGGTTCAGCAGAGGCGCGATATCGGGGTCGGCCATCAGCAGATAGCTGGCTTGCAGACGCCCCTCGATCTTGATGTCCAGACCGCCCTGGGCCACCCGGCTGATCCGTTCCAGCGGCAGTTGGCGGCGCTTGAGCATGTCGGCAAAAGACAGGGGCGCCGCGGTGAACCAGAAGTTACTCTCGCCCGGCAGATTGCCCTTGAAGTCCAGTACCACCACCCGCTCTGGCGCTTGGATGCCCGGATCGGGATCAGACAAAGCAATCGCCAGCAGCGCCACCAGCAGGCAGGCCGCCTGGGCCAGCATCAAACCACCCAAGGCCACGGCGGTGGCGGCACTGCGGCTGCGCAGGCCGCGCAAGGCATCCAGAAACAAGGCCTTCATGGCAGCTGCCCCGCGTGGGCATCCACCAACACCCGGCCATCCAGCAGGCGCACGGTGCGCGAAGCCAGGGCCGCGTGTTCGGCACTGTGGGTCACCATCACCAGAGTCGTACCCTCTTCATTCAGCTCGCGCAGCAAACGCATCACCTCCTGGCCATGGGCACTGTCGAGGTTGCCGGTGGGCTCGTCCGCCAGCAAGAGCGCGGGCCGGGCCGCGATGGCGCGCGCGATCGCCACCCGCTGCTGCTGGCCGCCGCTGAGCTGGCTGGGGTGGTGGCCGGCGCGGTGGGCCAGGCCCAGGCGCTCCAGCACCTCGACCGTACGGGCGCGCTGGGCCTTTTCGGGCTGACTGCCGTAGCGCAGGGCCAGCATGACGTTGTCCTGCACCGTCATCTCGTCGATCAGATTGAAGCTCTGAAACACAAAGCCGATGCGGCCCCGGCGCAGGGCCGCCAGCTCGCGCGGGCTCTTGCCCGCCACATCCTCGCCCTGCAAGCGGTAGCTGCCGCTGCTGGGCTGGTCCAGCAGGCCCAGCAAGCCCAGCAGGGTGGATTTGCCGCAGCCCGAGGGGCCGGTGATGGCCACATATTCGCCGGCCTCGATCTGCAGGTCGATGGCGTCAAGCGCCGTGGTTTCGAGATCGCCGCTGCGGTGGCGCTTGCTCAGCTGGGTCAGTTCAATCATGGGTTTGATAGCTTTCTGCGGAGTCACTCGGAATTGGGGAAACCAAAACTTGCTCACCGGCTTGCAAGCCGGCCAAGACCTCGACCTGGCCAGCGGCACGGCGGCCTAACTGAATATTTCGTCGGCTCAAGGTGCGGCCCTGCAGCACATAACTCTGCGCCTGCACGCCCGGACCTTCGGGCAGCAGCAGGGCGGGCCTGGGCTGCTCCAGCTGCAGGCGCAGATCCAGCGCCTGGCCTGGGGACAGGCCCGCCGGCGAGCGCCCTTCGGCCCAGCGCAGCAAGACCTTGACCTTGCCCGCTAGCACCTGCGGCAGGACCTGGGCCAGCTGCAGCTCGCCATGCGCCTGGCTCAGCGCCGGCTGGCCCGGCCGCAAGCGCGGCAGATAGAACTCATCGACCTCGGCCACCAGCTGCACGCCGCCACCGAGATCGTCGATGCGGCCCAGGCGGTCACCGGGGCGCACGCTGGCGCCGACCTGCAGCTGAAAGCCGCTCAGGCGGCCGGCGATGGGCGCGCGCTGCAGCAGGCGCTCGCGCGAGCGCTCCAGCAGCAGCAGGCCGCGCCGCAAGCCTTGCACGGCGCGGGCCATTTCATCCAGGGACTGCTGGCGGGTGTCGGCCTCCAGGCGCTGGTCCGCCTGCGCTTGCTGCAGCAGCTGGCTGGCCAGCCGGGCCTGGCGCTGCGCCTGCTCCAGCGCGGCCACCGAGACAAAGCCGGCGGCCGCCAATTGCAGCTGGCGCTGCTGCTCGGCCTCGGCCTGCTGCTGGGCCATCTGCATCTGTGCCAACTCGCGCCGGTTCTGCGCCAGGCTGGCCGCCTGCGCGCTGCGCTGAACCGAGACGTTCGCCATCTGCTGCGCCACCTCGGCGCTGCGCTGCATCAGGAGCTGCTCCTGCTCGGGGCTGTGCAGGCGGTACAGCGGGGCGCCGGCAGCCAGGCGCTCGCCCTCCTGAACCAGCACGGCCTCGACGCGGCCGGCCTCGGCGGCGTCGAGCTGGACGGAGCGCAGCGGTTCGACCCGGGCGCGCAAGAGCAATTCGTCGCGAAATTCACCGGCACGCACGCTCGCGAGCTGAGGCGCGAACACCGTTCTGGTCTGCGCCTGGCGGCCCCACAGCAGCAGGCCCGCGACAAGGCCGACCAGCGCCAGGCCGGCGCCCAGGCGCGGCAGCCAGCGCCGCCAGCGCGGCGGCGGGGCCAGGCGGCGGTCCATGGCTGCACCGCTGAGATGGAGGGTTTGATTCGGCATGAGGATTCGCAGCATCGCGCTGCGCATACACGCCGCCAAGCCCCCTGTCCGCTTCCGGACAGGGCCCTGGCGCGCGCGCCTGTTTTGAGGCGAAGATGCGAGCCGTGAACGACAGCTCCCCCTCCATTCTTCTGCTGGACGACGACCCCGATGTGGGCCTGGCCGCCCAGCTGCTGCTGCAACGCCGGGTGGCGCCCCTGCAGCTGCTGCGCCGGCCGGCCGAGCTGGCTACGGCACTGGACCGCTGCAAGCCGGCCCTGCTGCTGCTGGACCTCAACTTCGGTCCCGGCCGCAGCGACGGCGCCCAAGGCATGCGCCTGCTGGCCGAGGTGCTGGCGCGGCCGCAGCCACCGGTGGTGGTGGTGATGACGGCCTATGCCGAGCTGGAGCTGGCGATCCGGGCGCTGAAGGCGGGCGCCTTCGACTTCATCACCAAGCCCTGGGACAATATTCGATTGATTGCCACCTGCCAGGAGGCCTTGCAGAAAGCCCGCGCGGGCTCGGCAAGCGCCGAGCCTGTTGCCAAACTCAACACCGCCCATGCCAAGCCTGCCCGCTCCCTGGCCGTGCAGGAGCGGGCCGCCCTGAGCCAGGCCATGGCCGAGGCCGAGGGCAATCTGAGCGCCGCGGCGCGCCTGCTGGGACTCTCAAGAGCGGCCCTGTACCGACGCCTGGACAAACATGGTTTATGAAGCCTTGCGGCAGCTGCTTGCGGCCGCGCTTTTGCTGGCGGCCGGCGCGCTGGGGCAGGCGAGCCTGGCCGGGCCGGGCTCGGCCCGGCTGTTCAGCGTCGCCCTGCTGCTGGGCCTGCTGGGTCTGGCCCTGGGCCTGACGGGGCGCAAACCCGCCCGGCCTGCCACGCTGATCGGCGAGCCGCCGCCGCCCGCCGGGCAAGCTCATCAGCTGATCGCCCTGCAGGCACAGCTGGAGCATCTGCCGGTGGCCGCCTGGCGGCTGGGCGAGCAAGGCCTGCAGGCGCTTTCCAACCGCGCTCGCCGACTCGGCGCGCCCGGCGGTGTGCGCGACAAGGCCGCGCTGCACGCCCTGCTGGCCGGCGCCAGCAGCAGCGGCCCCGTGCTGCTCGACACCGAACGCGGCAGCGAACGCTGGCAGCTGCAGCGCCAACAGCTGACGCTGGACAGCCAGGTCCAGACCCTGCTGGTGCTGGTGCCGCTGGAGAACGAGCTGGAGAGCGAATCCCTGCAGGCCTGGCAACAGCTGGTGCAGATCCTGACGCACGAGATCATGAACTCGCTCACCCCCATCAAAAGCCTCAGCCAGACGGCCTTGATGCTTTTGGATGAGCCGGCCAGCGCCGGCAACGAGGGCGATCTGCGCACGGCGCTGGCCGGCATCGCGCATCGCAGCGAGGGCTTGTCCCGCTTTGTGCGCAACTACCGCCGCGTCAGCCAATGGCCGGCGCCCAGGATGGCGCCCCTGGCCCTGCAAGACTTCTTCCAGCGCCTGCAGCAGGCGACGGCACCCGCCTGGGCCGCGCGTGGCGGCAGGGCCAGCTTCGAGCTGACCTCACCCAGCTTGCGGCTGCTGGCCGACGAAGCTCAACTGGAGCAAGCCCTGCTGGCCCTGCTGCAAAACGCCGCCCAGGCCACCGCCGATCTGGCCCTGCCCCGCCTGTGGGTGCAGGCCCGCCAGGGCCGCGGCGGGCGCCTGCAGATCACGGTGCGCGACAACGGCCCCGGCGTGCCGGCCGGGCTGGAGCGGCAGATCTTTCTGCCCTTTTTCAGCGCCCGGGAAGCTATTGACGGCGGTCAAGGCATAGGCCTGGCCGTGGTGCGCCAGTTGGTGCATGGCATGGGCGGCCGGGTGCGCCATGTGCGGCCGCTGGAAGGCGGGGCGGCTTTTGTGCTGAGCTTCTGACGCAAGCCGCCCTCCTTGCGGCAGATGGGAGCAAAGAAAAAAGGGCCGTCAAAGACGGCCCTTTTTGCTTGTGGATGCTGCCTAAGCTTAGGCTCAGACGTTCCGGGGGCGGCGACGCGCCACGACCAAACCCATCAGGCCGACCAAAGCCATGGCCACCGAAGAGGGTTCCGGCACGGCGGAAACCAGACGGATATTGTCGAAATACGCATCACCAGCCACGCCACCTGCGGCATCAAAGTCTTCCAGCTTCAGGCGCAGATTCTGGCCGATGGTGGACTGGAAGGTCAGGGTGTAGGAGTGCCAGGCGCCGTCATCGATCAGCTTGATGGCCGTGCCGTAGTTGCCGGTGCCGGCCAACCACATTTCACCGCCGCTCAGGAAGGAATTGGAGCTGGCGCCCAGAAAACCACCCAGATTGCCGGCCACGCCGCCCTTGCCCGGTGTGCCCAGGTAATCGAAGGTCAGGGTGAACTTGCCGTTGGAGGAGTAAACAAAGTCATTCGACAGAATGCTGCCGGCGGCGCCCAAGCGGGTGAAGCTCAGCACCTTGTTGCCGGCATTCAGCGGGTCGGCCACCAGGACGGATTCCGGGTTGCCCGGATTGCGGTCCGTCCAGCCACTCAGACCGCTTTCAAAAGTTTCGTTCAATGCCGAAGCGGCAAACGCTGGTGCCTGTGCGGCGCAGACCAAAGCTGCCACTGCTCCCACCCGGTACATATTCGTTTTCATTGTCTTCTCTACCCCAGTATTAGAGGCGTGAAATTGCCTCGGCCTCCGTACTTTCCCAAACAAGGCCTAATCTCGCAATCCCGCGTTTAGGTGGCAATGGAAATCCCTAGGGATGAAAACCACAGTCTGGCCACCCGGCCCGGCCATCAGCCCGCCTGCCGATAGTTGTTCTGCAGTTTATAGGTCCGCGCATACAGTGCGAATAGCAGAGCGGCCAGCAATGCAAAGCCGGCAAAGAAGAACATCTGGAAGCCGGTGACGCTGATGCCGGTCTGTTTGATCTGCTCGCTCACCGCCGCGCTCTTGACGCTGGAGTTGGCCAGCAGCACCCACAGATTGCCGATGGTGACCGACAAGCTCCAGAAGCTCATGATCACCCCCTTCATGGCCAGGGGCGCCTGGCTGTAGGCGAACTCCAGGCCGGTGGCGGAGACCAGCACCTCGCCAAAGGTCAGCAAGGCATAGGGCAGGATCTGCCAGGTGATGGACAGGGTGTTGCCCTCGTCGAGCGAGAGCTGCATCAAACCCACGACGATCCAGGCCAGGCCGGAAAAGGCAATCCCCGCCCCCATGCGACGCAGCGCCGTCAGCTCCAGGCCCATACGCCCCAGCAGGGGGTAGAGCACGAAGTTGTTGAAGGGGATCAGGATCATCACCAGGGCCGGGTTGAGCGACTGCATCATGGAGGACTGGAACCACTCGGGCTTTGTCATCTGGTCGGCCTGCAAGACCCAGGTCGAGGCCTTTTGGTCGAACAAGGACCAGAAGGGCGTGACCAGGGCGAACAAGACCAGCAGGCGCAGCACGGCGCGCACGCCGTCCACCGCCTCATCGGGATGGATGCCGCGGGCACGCTCCAGCTGCATCCAGGCCCCCACGCCGCCAAAGCCCAGCACAAAGACCAGGGCCAGGCACAGGGCCGCGACGATGCTGATGCCGGGGATCAAGAACATGGAGCCCAGCGCCAGCACCCCACCGGCGCAGGCCAGGAACAAGCCACCACGGCCCTGGCCCGGTGCCTCGGCCAGCAAGGCCGTGCGCACCACACTCAGGAAGCCATGCGGGTTCTTGGCCGCCGGCGGCACGATCACATACTTTTTGCGGCCGGCCCAGAACAGCAGGGTGGCGATGAACATCAGGATGCCGGGGATGCCGAAGGCGACGCTGGCGCCGAACTGCTTCAGGAAGATGGGCATCAGCAGCGAGGCAAAGAAGCTGCCGAAATTGATGATCCAGTAAAAGCCGTCAAAGACTTTCTGCGCCAGCGAGCGATTGCTCTGGTCGAACTGATCGCCGATGAAGGAGCTGACCAGGGGCTTGATGCCGCCCGAACCCAGGGCGATCAAAAACAGGCCGAAGAAGAAACCGTTGCGGCTGTGCTCGAAGATCGCCAGGCAGGCATGGCCGGCGCAATACACCAGGCTCAGCCACAGCACGGTGTTGAACTTGCCGAAATAGCGGTCCGCCAGCCAGCCGCCCAGCAAGGGGAAGAAGTAGACGCCGATGACAAAGGTGTGGAAGACCTCCTTGGCCATGCCCGCACGCAGCGGCTCGGGCATGGACATCAGCAAGCTGGTCATCAGGAACACCGTCAGGATATTGCGCATGCCGTAGAAGCTGAAGCGCTCGCAACCCTCGCTGGCGATGATGTAGGGGATCTGCCCCGGCATCTTGGGGGTGGCCGCTTTGTCGGAGGACTTGACCGGGACTTGCTGCATGGCAGGCATCCTTGTTCTGAAAGTTCTTATCGGACGGAAAAGAAAAGGCCCCGCAGATGTTGCGAGGCCGAGCGCGTGAATTCTAGCCCTGCGATCCGTCTGCTACTCCCCCGCCAGAATCCAACTCGCCGCCCGCTCCGCAATCATCAGGGTCGGCGAGTTGGTGTTGCCGCTGGTGATGGTGGGCATCACGCTGGCGTCCACCACGCGCAGGCCGGCCACGCCGCGCACGCGCAAATGGCTGTCCACCACGGCCATGGTGTCGTCGGCCCGGCCCATCTTGCATGTGCCCACCGGGTGGAAGATGGTGGTGGCGATATCGCCGGCCAGGCGGGCTAACTCTTCATCGCTCTGGAACTGCAGGCCCGGTTTGTATTCCTGCGGCCGGTAGGCGGCAAACGCGGGCTGGGCGACGATGCGGCGGGTCAGGCGCAGGCTCTCGGCGGCGACCCGGCGGTCCTCGGCCGTGCTGAGGTAGTTGGGCGCAATGGCCGGGGCCTCGGCAGCGTCGGCCGAGCGTATCTGCACCGTGCCCCGGCTCGTCGGGTTCAGATTGCAGACGCTGGCGGTGATGGCATTGAAGCTGTGCAGGGGCTCGCCAAAAGCCTCCAGCGACAGCGGCTGGACGTGGTATTCCAGATCGGGCCAGCGCTTGTCGGGCGAGCTGCGGGTGAAGGCGCCCAGCTGCGAGGGCGCCATGCTCATGGGGCCGCTGCGCGTGAAGGCGTATTCCAGGCCGATTCTGGCCTTGCCAAGCAAGGTGTTGGCCATGGTGTTGAGCGTCTTGGCGCCCTCCACCTTGAAGACGGCACGGATCTGCAGATGATCTTGCAAGTTAGCGCCGACTCCGGGCAACTCCTGCTGCAGGGCAATGCCATGGCGGGCCAGCAAGCCGGCCGGGCCTAGGCCCGAGAGCTGCAGAAGCTGCGGCGAGCCGATGGCGCCGGCCGCCAGCAGCAGCTCGCCGCCCGGATTCAGCGTAACGGTCTGCAGGCCACGCGGCGTGGCCACCTCGGCCCCCGTGCATTGCAGGGCGCCGGACTCGCGGCTCAGCGTCAGTCGCTGCACCTGGGCGCCGGTCCATAACTCGAAATTCGGGCGGCCGTAGCAGAGCGGGCGCAGGAAAGCCTTGGCCGTGTTCCAGCGCCAGCCGCTTTTCTGGTTGACCTCGAAATAGCCCACGCCCTCATTCGTGCCGCCATTGAAATCATCAAGGGCCGGGATGCCGGCCTCTTGCGCGGCGGCGGCAAAAGCGTCCAGCACATCCCAGCGCAGACGCTGCTTTTCCACCCGCCATTCGCCGCCATGGCCGTGCAGGGCGCGAAAGGCGGCCGAGGCGGTCTGGCCCTTGTCCAGGCGCCAGTGGTTCTCGTGCCTGATGAAGTGGGGCAGGCACTCGTTCCAGCGCCAGGCGGGGTCGGCCGTGGCCTCGGCCCAGGCCTCGTAGTCGCGCGCCTGGCCGCGCATATAAATCATGCCGTTGATGCTGGAGCAGCCACCCAGCACCTTGCCGCGCGGGTAGCGCAGGCTGCGGCCGTTCAGGCCCGCGTCCGGCTCGGTCTTGAACAACCAGTCGGTACGCGGATTGCCGATGCAGTAGAGATAGCCGACCGGAATATGGATCCAGTGATAGTCGTCCCGCCCGCCGGCCTCCAGCAACAGCACCCGCTTGGCGGGATCGGCCGACAGACGATTGGCCAGCAAACAACCGGCCGTGCCGGCCCCCACGATGATGTAGTCAAAGCTCATGGCGGCCATGCTGACGCAGGCGGCTTACAAGAACAAGGGCGTTCCTACCGAGGGCAGGGCAAGGCGAAGCTGAATTCGCTCCCCTGGCCGAGGCTGGATTGCACCTCGGCATGGCTGCCATGCAGGGCCAGAATGCGCTGGACGATGGCCAGGCCCAGGCCCGCGCTCTGGGCCGGCAAGGGGCGCGCATCCCGGCCCTCGCGGGTGCTCCAGTAGCGCTCAAAAATATGCGGCAGGTCTTCGCCGGCAATGCCTTGGCCGTTGTCGCGCACGCGCACGATGAGCCGCGCCCCCGCCAGCTGCACCGCCAGTTCCACACGGCCGCCGGCCGCCGTATGCCGCAAGGCGTTGTCGACCAGGTTCTGCAGCACCCGCTCGATCAGGCGGATATCGGCCAGCACCAGGGCCTCCCGCGCCGGCGCCTCGATATCCGCAGCGATGCACAGGTTCACCCCCGCTTGGCTGGCCACGAGCTGATGGCTTTGGACGACATCGTTGAGCAGATCGGCCATGCAAAAAGGCTCGAACTGCGCCTGCGCCTGGCCGGACTCCAGGCGCGCGAGTTCAAACAGCTCGGCCACCCGCCGGCCCAGGCGCACGCAGTGCTGCAAGACGATGCGCAGGTATTGCTCACGGGTCTGGGCGGACAGGCCTTCGCCCCGCAGCAGCAAGGTTTCGATATAGCCCTGCACATTGGCCAGGGGGGTGTGCAAATCGTGGGTGATATTGCTGACCAGCTCGCGGCGCAGGCGCTCGCTGTCCTCGAGCCGGCGGAACTGCTCTTGCACCCGCTGCTGCAGCCGCTCGGCGGCGCTGGCCACCAAGGCGATCTCGTCCTGCCCGGCCTCGGCTGGCAGGAATTGGGCGCCATCGGCCTGGCGAAAGGCTTGCATCTGATTCACCAGGCGGCGCAGGCGGCGCGTGATGCTCATTTGCACGCCCACAATGCAAAGCCCGGCCAAGGCCAGGGCGCCCAGGGTCAGGCCCCAGGCCGGCCCCAGGCTGGCCTGGCCCGCGGCCTCGGCCTGCAAGGAGCCGGCCGCCGCGCCCCGCAAGACCACATACAAATAGCCCTGCGGATTGCCCTCACTGGGCAGGGCGGCGACGGAAACCAGATTCAGCTGCCCCGGCCGCCGCGGGTCATCCCCGTAGACCGGCAGAGCCTTGGGTGGGCTGGCCATGATCAGGCTGTGCACCCGGTCCAGGTCCACCCGCCTCAGGGCCGGCCCCGGCGCCGGCAGGCTGTGCTGGACGATGCGGCCTTGCGCGTCCAGCAGATAGGCTTCCAGCGCCGGGTGGATCATGGTGATGTACATGGCCGTGTCGGCCAGGGCGCCGGGCCGGATACGGCCTTGCCCGTCCACCATGGCTTGCGGCTGCCTGTCGGCGATGTAACGCGCCAGCTTGAAGTTCTGCCACTGCTCGTAGGCATCAAAACGGCGCTGCGCCTGGCGGCCCTGCCAGCTCAGCAAGACCGCGCACAGCAGGGTCAGCACCACCACCACGACCAGGGCCAAGCGCAGATCCAGGCGGGCATGCCAGGGCAGGCGGGGGTTCATTCCTTCGCCTCGAAGCGATAACCAATCCCCCAGACGGTGTGGATGAAGCCCAGGCCCAGCTTGTTGCGCAGGCGGTTGATATGGGTGTTGACCGTGTGGTCATAGCCGTCGTGGCCATAACCCCAGACTTGATCGAGCAGCTCGGCGCGGCTGAAGGCTTTCTTGGGCTGGCTGGCAAAGTGCCAAAGCAGGTCGAACTCGCGCGGCGTCAGCACCAGCTCGGCCTCGCCCAGCCAGGCCTGGCGTTGGCCGCGGTGGATCAGCAGGGCGCCGCTGCGGATCTGCTCCGACGCCTGCGGGGTGGCGGCGGCGACAAGCGCCCCGGCATGGGCGACCCGACGCAGCAGGGCACGGATGCGGGCCTGCAGCTCCAGGATGCTGAAGGGTTTGCTGAGGTAGTCGTCGGCGCCCAGCTCCAGGCCCAGCACCCGGTCCAATTCGGAGCCGCGCGCCGTCAGCATCAGGATGGGCAGACGCTGGCCCCGCTCCCGCAGCTCGCGGCAGACCTCCAGCCCGCCCAGGCCGGGCAGGCGCAGATCCAGCACCAGGGCGTCCCAGGGCCCGCCCTCCAGCGCGCGCCGCAGGCCCTCGCGGCCATCGGCCACGCAGACCACCTCGGCCGGCAGCTCGCTCAGGTGCAGATGCAGCAGGGCGGCGATATCGGGTTCGTCCTCCAGCACCAGCAGGCGGCGCGGACCGGACCTGGCCTCGGCCAGGGCGGAAGTAGGGGCAGGCAATGGCATGCCCGCATTGGAACGCGAAGTGCCGGCCAAATGTTCACCAAATTCTCACGGCCCCATCGGCAGCAAACATTTAATCCTGCGTTAGCAAACGGTGATATCTGGCGCGGCCCCGCTTCCTAGCATGCGATGACCGCGCTGCCAGCCGGTCATCCCTCCACAAGCTAACAGAGAGACTCCCATGCGATATTCATCGATCAAACTCGGGCGCCTGGGCGCCACCTTGGCCCTGCTGGGTCTGGCCGCCACCACTCAGGCCGCCACCGTGCAAGTGCAGGTCACGGTGCAAAACCTGGTGCCCGCCAATGGCATCGCCTTCGCCCCTTTGCATCTGGGCTTTCACAGCGGCAGCTTCGACGCCTTCAATCTGGGCCAGAGCGCCAACACCGCCATCCAGTCGGTGGCCGAGGGCGGCCAGGGCGGCGCCTGGCAGGCCGCTTTCGCCCTGGCCGACCCCGGCGCCACGCGCGGCACCGTGGGCGGCCTGCTGCTGGCCGGCCAGACGCAGACCCAGAGCTTCATGGTGGACACGGCGAGCAACCCCTTCTTCACCTTCGCCAGCATGGTCGTGCCCAGCAACGATTTCTTCATCGGCAACGACTCGCCCACCCAGTACCGGCTGTTCGACAGCGCGGGCCATCTGCAGATCTCGTCCATCACGCAAAAGGCCCGGCAGATCTGGGACGCCGGCTCCGAGGTGTTTGACCCTGCAGCAGCGGCCTTTGTGGGCAATAACAGCCTGCGCAGCGATCAGCACGGCGTGGTCAATTTCAACTTCGCCGAACTGGCCGGCTTCAACGGCCTGACGACGGGCGCCGGCTACGTCTTCCACAGCGGACTGAGCTACGACCAAGACGTCTACCGCATCTCCTTCAGCGCCGCCGCCGTGCCCGAGCCGCAGAGCTATGCCTTGCTGGCGGCCGGCCTGCTGCTGATGGGCGGCATCGTGCGCCGCCGCCAAAGCAAGGCCTGAAGCCGGGCGGCCGGCACTCAGCGGCTGGCCGCCGGCTCGTTCGGCAGGGCCAGGCTGTACCAGTCCAGCTTGCGCGTCAGCACCATCACCGCGGCCAGCACGCCGAAGAGCAGCAGCGAGCCCAGCAGCAAGGCCGCCTGCTCCTGCTGCAAGAGCGCATACAGCGCGCCGTACAGCAGGCCCAGCGCCGCCCCAAAGCCCAGGCCGCGCCGCCAGCCGCCCAGGATGTGGGCGCCGTAAAAGCTCAGCAAGGCCAGGGCCGCAGCGGCCGCGCTGGCATAGGAAGCGGCAAAGCTCAGATGCTCGGACAGACTCAGGAGCAGCAGGAAGAACACACTCATGGCCAGGCCCACCAGCAGGTATTGCACCGGGTGCACACGGCGGCCCGACAGCAGCTCCACCATGCCTACGCAGGTGAAGGTGAGCAGGATGAACATCAGGCCGTATTTGATGGCGCGGTCGCTCATCACATAGGGGTTGACCGGGTCCAGCATCTCGAAGCCCAGATGCTCCAGCTTCTCGGCCGACTCGGCCTGTTGCACCGCTTGGGCGGCCGTGGAGGCCAGCTCGGAGACCTGCCAATGCGCCGTGAAGCCCTGCTCACCCACCTCACGCTGATTGGGCAGGAAGCGGCCGCCAAAACTCGGATGGGGCCAGTTGGACCGCAGGTCCAAACGGGTGGACTGGGCGGCCGGCACCAGGGCGAAGCGCTGCGTGCCCACCAGATCCAGCTGCAGGCGCAGGGCCAGCGGCGTCTTGGCCGTGATGTCGGCCGGGTTCAGCTCACCCAGCTCGGCATGCAGGCCCTTGCGGTAACTGGGGTACTGGGTGCCCGGCAACACGCTCAGGCTTTGCTCGCCCCGGCGCAGCTCCACGCCGCGCAGGCCGCGCACATCCGAGGTGGCCAGCATCACGCGGTAGCCGCCGCAGCTGATCTGCCCGCCCTTGTGCTCGGGCCTGGCCGTCAGGCCGTCCAGCGAGGCCCATTGCGCGTCCAGCTGCAGGCGACCGGCATAGGCATTGACCTTGAAGAGGCCGCGGTAGCGCGCCTCGTGATCGAGCTGGCCGCCCACCTGCAGAACACGGGGCACACGGCTGAGGATGAATTCGCGCTTTTCGCTCACCAGGCGGCGCTCCTTGCCCTCGCCCTGGCTCTCTTCCCAGGTCTCGACGCAGGTACGGAACAGCAGCGGGCCTATCAGGGTCTGGGCCCCGGCCAGCGACTCCTCCACCCCCTGCACGGCCTCGGCCTGGCGGCCCTGGCGTTCGTCCACCAGCCAGCCTATGCGCAGCAGCACCAGGGACAGCAAAAAGCCCACGGCCGCCAGGATCAGCAGCTTGCTCACCCAAGGTTTCACCATTTCCACACTCCTCGTCATATTGGAAGAGCTGCAGTCTGGCATCGCCGGGTGAGGGCATTAGGTGCTGTGTGAAGCCAGGGTGAAGATCACGCGCAAACCAGGCTCGGCCGCCTCGAAGCGCAGGCCGCCGCCGTGCAGCAAGGCGACCTGGCGGGCGATGGCCAGGCCCAGACCCGAGCCCTTGCCGCCGCCGTCGGGCCTGGGGGTGGAGAAGAAGCGCTGGCCCAGCTGCGCCCACACTAGAGCCGGCACGCCGGGGCCCTGGTCGCGCAGGGAGAAGCAGGCGCGGCCGGGCTCGCGCCAGAGACGCAGCTCAAGAGCAGAGCCGGGCGGCGCGAAGTCCAGCGCATTGCCCAGCAGATTGGACAGGGCCAGCTCCAGCTGCTCGGGGTCGGCCTGCAGGGCGATGGCCTCGCGCTGCAGCCATTGCAGGCGCAGACCGCGCTGGCTCAGGCGCGGCTCGGCGCGCGCCAGCACGCGCTGCAGCAGCGCCTCCAGCTGCACCCGCTCCGGGTGGGCCGGCGCGCTTTGCAGCTCCAGCTTGGAGAGCTCCAGCATCCGGTCCACCAGCTCGCGCAGGCGCTCGCTCTGCTCCACCACCTGGCTGGCAAAGCGCTGGCGGTCGGGCGCGGCCAGCTCCTCCTGCAGCAGCTCGCCGGCGCCGCGCAGGGCGGCCAGCGGGCTTTTCAACTCATGGGTCAGGGCCCGCACGGTTTGCTCGATATGTTCGCGCCCCTCCAGGCGGGCGCGCATGGCGTCCATGGCCTGGGCCAGCTCGCCCAGCTCGCCGCTCACCTGCGGCACAGCCTGGCGCTGGCCGCCGGCCTGCACCTGCTGGGCATAGTCGCGCAGGCGCCGCACCGTCAGCACCAGCCAGGCCGTCACGGCCACGCCGATCAGCAGGGACAGGCCCAGCAAGAACAGGCCCGCAAACAAGATGCGCTGCTCGGCCCGGTCGATGAAGCGCTGCACCGTGGCCAGGGGCTTGGCCACCGTCAGCACACCCAGCAACTCGCCCCTGCCAGGCGCGTGCACCGGGGCGGCCACATACATGACATGGCTGCTGTCATCGTTCTGCACCGTGCGGCTGGTGCGGGCGCCGTACTCGCCGCGCAAGGCCAGGGCCACATCGCGCCAGCGCGAATAGTCCTGGCCGACGGCGGGCCGCTCGCCGGTGTCGAGCAAGACCTGACCCTTGGCGTCGGTGAGGTAGATGCGGAAGTCCAGGCTTTGCTTGCGCAGGCCCCAGATCTGCGCGTCCACCGGACGCTGGGCGTACTCACGCAGCTGCTGGGCCAGGCGGCTGTCCGCCAGGGGCGGTCCGCTGCCCTGGGCATGGGCTTGCAGCTCGTCCACCGCCAGCACGGCCAGCACATTGGCGCTATCCACCATCAGGTCTTCCATCACCTCGCGCACACTGGGTTTGACCTCGGCCAGGATCACCCGCAGGATGAAAAACGCACTCAGACCCGCGATCAGGAAGAAGGCCAGAAAAAGGCGCAGGCCCAGCTTCATCTCAAGACAATTCGATGGAATAGCCCAGGCCACGATGGGTGCGTATCGGGTCCAGCTCGGGGGCGGCGGCACGCAGCTTGGCGCGCAGGGTTTTGATATGGGTGTCGACCGTGCGGTCCAGGCTCTCGGCCGACTGGCCCCAGACGGCGTCCAGCAAGGCCTCGCGGCTGTGGATGCGCGAGGGCGCGGCCAGCAGATGGCGCAAAAGACCCAGCTCGCGCCGGGTCAGGGGCAAGACCTGACCCCGAAAGCGCACTTGCAGACCATCGGCTTCGAGCACAAAGCCTGCTGCCTGCTTGGTTTGCGCGGGCCCGGCACGGCGCAGCAGGGCGCGCACCCGCGCCACCAGCTCGCGCGGGCTGAAGGGCTTGGCCAGGTAGTCGTCGGCACCCAGCTCCAGGCCCAGCACCCGGTCCCATTCCTCGGCGCGGGCGCTCAGAATCAGCAGCGGCAGGCGACTGCCTTGCTGGCGCAGCTCGCGGCAGAGATCCAGGCCATTGCCATCGGGCAGGCCCAGGTCCAGCAGGGCCAGATCGGGCGGACTGGCCGCCAGGCTGCTGCGCGCCTCGTGCAGCCAGCTTTTGTGCTCGACCGCAAAGCCCTCACGCTCCAGCGCAAAGCACAGGGTGTGGGCGATGGCGGGGTCGTCTTCCAGCAGCAGGATGCGGGCCACCACCACCTCAGCCCAGGTGCGAGCCCAAGACCGGAAACAGCTTCATCAAACCATCGGCCAGCAGCTCCACGGCCAGGGCGGCGAGGATCAGGCCCATCAGCCGGGTCATGATATTGATGCCGGTGCTGCCCAGGGCCTTGGCGATGCGGCCGGCGGCGGAGAAGACAAGATAGGTGAACACGCCCACCACCACGCCATAGCCCACCAGCACCGCTAACTCCCACCAGTGACGGGTCTTCTCGGCATAGATCACCATGGTCGAGATGGTGGCCGGGCCGGTCAGCAAGGGGATGGTCAGGGGCACGACGGCGATGCTGGCGCCGGCATCGGCCTTGCTTTCGGCGGTGTTCACCACCTCGGCCCCCGATTCCACCGGCTTGGCGCTGAGCATCTGGATGGAGCTGATCAAGAGCAAGGTGCCGCCACCCACCTGGAAGCTGGCCAGCGAGATATTGAAGAACTCCAGCAGCTTGAGCCCCAGCAGCGAGCTCAGGCCTATGACCACAAAGGCGGTGAAGCTGCTGACCACGATGGTGTGCTTGCGCTGCTCCCGGGTCAGATGGCTGGTGAAGTGAATGAAGAAGGGCACGACGCCGATCGGATTCACGATGGTCAGCAGGGCGACCAGGGGTTTGTAAATATCCATGGGCGAGATTGTGGGGCTAAAAACTGCGGGCCTGCAGCGCCTGGTCGACTCGCAGCAAGCCTTGGCGCAAGCTGGGCAGGTCCACCGAGCCCAGGGCCAGGCGAAGCGCGTGCGGGACTTGCGCGCCGGTGGCGAAAGGCTCTGCCGTGGACACCGACACCCGCGCCGCCAGCAGTTCGGCGGCGATCTGGTCGGCACGCATTTCCTCCGGCAAAGGCAGCCAGACGAAATAGGAGTTCGGGTGCGCGATGCGCGGCCAGGCGCCGAGGAGCTTGGCCGCCAGGCTTTGGCGCAGCTTGGCGTCGCGGCGCTTCTCGGCCTCCAGCCGGTCCACCGTGCCGTCCTCCAACCAGGCGCAGGTCAGCGCCGTCGTCAGGCCGGGCGTGGCCCAGGTGCTGGCGCGGATGACGCGCTCGATCCGGGGCACCCAGGCCAGCGGTGCCACCACATAGCCGACCCGCAAGCCGGCGGCCAGGTTTTTGGAGAAGCCGCTGATGTAAACCGTCAGCTCCGGGGCCAGGGCCGCCAGCGGCGGCGGTGCCTTGTCGACCAGATAGGCATAAGCCCCGTCTTCAAGAATGAGCAGCCCGTAACGGCGCGCCAGCTCGACCAGTTCGTGGCGGCGCTGCAAGCTCATCACCCAGCCCAAGGGGTTGTGCAAGGTGGGCATGGTGTAGATGGCGCGCAGCTTGCGGCGCTTGCACAGCTGGGCCAAGGCCTCCAGATCGGGCCCCTGCCCCGCCGCGGGCAGGGGCAGCAACTCCAGATGCAGGGTCTCGGCGATCAGCTTGAAGCCGGGATAGCTCAGGGCATCCACCGCGACCACATCGCCCGGCTTCAGCAAGGCCATCAGCGTGGTGCTCAAGCCATGTTGGGCGCCGTCCACCAGCATCAGCCGGGCGCCATCGACCGCCAAGCCCCGGCGCCGCAGATGGCCTGCCACGATGGCGCGCTCGCGTGCATGGCCGCCGTGAGGCTGGTAGCGCAGCAAGGCCTCCAGATCGCCGCCGCGCGCCAGACGGCGCAGGGCGCTGCGCAGCAGCTCGGCCTGGCCGGGCAGGGAGGGGTAGTTGAAGTTCAGGTCCAGCACATCGGCGGCGGCGGCCATCAGGTCCAGCCCCAGGCCACGCGGCAGGGCGATCTGCTTGACGAAGGTCCCCCGACCCGTCTCACCGCTGAGCAAGCCCATGGCGGCCAGCTCGGCATACACACGGCTGGCCGTCACCAGCGCCAGGCCCTCGCGGGCCGCCAACTGCCTGTGCGTGGGCAGGCGCGTGCCCGGCGCCAGGCGGCCCGAGCGGATGTCCTCGGCAAAACGGTCGACCAGAGTCTTGTAGCGCGCCTGAGCCATGTCTTGATGTATCCATGACAATGATTTGATTGTATTGAGTCCCGGCCCTAGGCTGGCCGCCTTCACTCGGGATTTCAAACCATGGACAAGAGTCGCGGCGGCTGGCTGAACGGATTGATCGGGGTCTTCATCTTCAGCGGCTCACTGCCCGCCACCCGGCTTGCGGTGCAGGGTTTCGAGCCCCTGTTCCTGACCGCGGCGCGGGCCAGCATTGCCGGCTTGCTGGCCTTGGTGCTGCTGCTCTTGTTCAGGCAGCAACGCCCGGCCGGCAAGCAGTGGCGGGGCTTGCTGGTCGTTGCCCTGGGCGTGGTGCTGGGCTTCCCCTTGCTGAGCGCCCTGGCCTTGCGCGAGGTCAGCGCGGCGCACTCGATTGTTTTCCTGGGCCTGCTGCCCCTGGCCACGGCGGCCTTCGGCGTCTGGCGGGGTGGCGAGCGGCCGCGGCCGGCCTTCTGGCGCTACGCCCTGCTGGGCAGCCTGCTGATCGCGGGCTTCGCCCTGTCCCAGGGCTTGTCGGCCTCGCTCCGGGGTGACGGCCTGATGCTGGCCGCCATCCTTGTTTGCGGCCTGGGCTATGCGGAGGGCGCCAAGCTCTCGCGCAGCCTGGGCGGCTGGCAGGTGATCTGCTGGGCGCTGCTGCTGGCCCTGCCCCTGATGCTGGGCCTGGCCTTCTTGCAACGCCCGCCGACGCTGGCGCAGGTGCAGGCACCGGCCTGGCTGGGCCTGGCCTATGTCTCGCTGTTCAGCATGCTGATCGGTTTTGTCTTCTGGTACCGCGGCCTGGCCCAAGGCGGCATCGCCGCCGTGGGCCAGCTGCAATTGCTGCAGCCCTTGATGGGGCTGGGCCTGGCGGCCTGGCTCTTGCACGAGCCGGTGAGCCCCGGCATGTTGCTGGTCACCGGCGCCGTCCTGTTCTGCGTGGCCGGGGCCAGGCGCGCCGCTCAAGCCGAAGCGAGTCCGCGCAGATAGTCCAGGCCGGCCGCCGCCCGCGGGCCATACCAGCTGAGCAGTTCGCCATCCACCAGCTGCACCCGCGCCTGCGGACACAGGGCCTGAGCCTCGGCCAGATGGCTGGCGTCAAAGCGATAGGGTTCGGAGCTGAGCAAGACCCGGTCGATCCGGCCCAGCCAGGCCTCATCGCCGCGCAGCACCGGGTAGCGGGCGGCGCCGGACTCGCCGCCGCAGAGCTCGGGCCAGCTCTGCCAACCGACCTGGGCCAGCATGCGGGCGATATAAGTGTCGCGCGCCACCGTCATCCAGGGCTGGCGCCAGATCAGATACAGCACCCGCTGCGCCGGCCAGGCCTCAGCAGCGCAGCGCGCCAGGGCCTGGCCCAGCTCGGCCTGCAGGCGCGTCACCGCCTCGGCCACGCCCGGCTGTTCGGCAAACAGCGCCAGCAGCTGCGCCAGCAAGACCTGGTTGTCCTCGGGCCCTTGCGGGTGGGTGACGACGATATGCGGCACGAATTCGCGCAAGGCCTGCACCGTCTCCAGCCGGTTCTCGTCCACATTGACGATCACATGGCTGGGTGCCAGGCGGCGCAGCTTGGCCAGGTTCACGTCCTTGGTGCCGCCCACCTTGGGCACGTCGGCCAGGGCCGCGGCGGGGTGGATGCAAAAACCGGTGCGTGCCACAAGATTCGGCCCCAAGCCGAGTGCGATCAGCAACTCGGTGATGCTGGGCACCAGGCTGGCGATGCGGGGCGCCGACATCACAGCAAGCGGCTCTCACCGGCGCGGGCGCGCTCCTCGTTCTGGGCATCTTGCAGCACCAGAAAGACGGCACAGCAGCCGCGCAGATAAACCAGGGTGGGCAGCACCAG
This sequence comes from Roseateles oligotrophus, assembly GCF_014204525.1. GTDB lineage: Bacteria > Pseudomonadota > Gammaproteobacteria > Burkholderiales > Burkholderiaceae_C > Paucibacter_A > Paucibacter_A oligotrophus_A. The sequence goes on along the minus strand of NZ_JACHLP010000002.1, from coordinate 193,128 downwards.
GGCGACGGCGAACACCGTGCCGCCGCCCACCAGGGCCGCCATGCCCAGCGGCGTGGCGGCCACCGGCGCACCGGCCGCACCCAGGCTGCGCAGGCCGTAGCCGAACAGGCCGGCCATCAATTGCTGGGCCGGCACATCGATGCCGGTCAGCCAGACCACCAGCAGGGACCAGGCCCGCCCACCGCTCATCACCACCAGACTGACCGCGGCACTGACCAGGCCGGAGACGAGCAGGGCCGCCGCCATCAGCGCCGCCGCCTCCAGCGGGCCGCGGCGCAGCTGGTTCAAAAGCATGCGCAGGGTTTCCAACACGCCATGGCCGGTCCAGATCGAGGGCCCCGTCAAAGGCCCCACCAACACGACCGAGGCAAAAGTGACCAGGCCCAGAAACACCACGCCCAGGGGCACCAGCAGGGCGAACAAGGGCACGCCCAGCCAGGGCAGACGCACCGCCCACAGCAGGGCCAGCAAGGCCCCCACGCCCAGGCCGACCAGGGCCAGCATCAGCAACAAGCAGAGCAAAACCTTGGGCGCACAGCGCAGCGAGGCCTGGAAGGCCTCGACCAGATCGCGCACCGGCCGGCCCCGCGCCTGGTCCATCAGCAACAGGCCGGTGGTGTTGAGGCCCAGAAAGGCCGCCACCAAGGCGGCCGCGGCCCAGATGCCGCCGGTCAAGGCATTGGCCTTGGCCAGGGCGGACTCGGCCGAGGCCAGCATCAGACCCGCCAGGCAAAAAGCACTCAGCAAGGCGTAGAGGGCTTGGCCGTTGCGAGGGGCGTCCAGGCTGGCCAGCACCCGGTTCAAGTCTTGCAGACTGAGTTTTCTTGGAGACATGGGCGGGAATCATAGCCAGCAGTCCCCAAAGAGCGGCAGCAGGGCATTTTGCAAATACCTAATCCACGATTCGCACGCACAAGCCCCCCAGGGTTTCTTCTAGACTCAGAAAAACAACACTTCTCCCCCCAGCTTTACCTAGTACTAGACCCTTCGCCCATAATGTTTTACCTGTGTTTGGAAGCCGCACCTTCGCTTGAATGGTTCACGATGGGCTGAAGCTCCACATGGTATTTCTTGGTATTGAAAGGGCTTCCCCATGGGAAACAAGCTTTACGTCGGCAATCTTGCCTATAGCGTGCGTGATGACTCGCTGCACGAAGCGTTCGCGCAATTTGGTTCGGTGACCTCCGCAAAGGTCATGATGGACCGTGACACAGGTCGTTCCAAGGGCTTTGGCTTCGTGGAAATGGGCTCTGATGCAGAAGCACAATCGGCCATCAACGGCATGAATGGTCAAGACCTGGACGGTCGCGCCATCGTCGTGAACGAGGCTCGCCCTCGTGAAGAGCGTCCGGGCGGCTTCGGCGGCGGTCGTTCGGGTGGCGGCGGCTTCGGCGGCGGTCGCTCGGGTGGCGGCGGCTTCGGCGGCGGTGGTGGCGGCTACGGCGGCGGTGGCCGTTCGGGTGGCGGCGGCTTCGGCGGTGGTGGTGGCGGCTACGGCGGCGGTGGCCGTTCGGGCGGCGGTGGCGGCTACGGCGGTGGCCGTTCGGGTGGCGGCGGCTATTGATCAGCCCCCTGCTCGCACAGCGATTGAAAGGCGCCCTAGGGCGCCTTTTTCACGTCTGGGCTGACCCTCTTGTTCAGCGCTGCCAGGCCAGCAGCGCCTTGGCAAACAGCTCGGTGCCACGCGCCTGCGCCGGCGCTTCATCGGCCCGGCTCAGGCCCAGGCTGAACACCCGCTCAAGCCCGTCGCGGTGTTGATATACCAGGGAACGATGACGGGTTTTCTCCGCGTCGGGAAATAGTCCCAATTCGGCGCGCCGTTCGAAATAAGTGGCCTGATGAATCAGGCGGACCGAATCCTGTGCGCTTAAATGGAGAATTAGCAGAGTTTGACGATTGCGATCCGTCAAGCTGCGTCCGCCCTGCGGCGCGGCCACAAAACCCTCGCCCCAACGCTGCTCCCATTCCAAGCCCAAACCCCGCGGCAGGGGTATGCGCAACTGGGCTTCGAGCATGAGATTGGCGCCGCGCCCCAGACGGTCGGCCGCCACATCCAGGCGGCCACCGCTGTGGGCGCGCAAGGAATCCAGGCCCAGATGGCCCCAGACCTCGCTATTGCGCGCGGGGGCAAACCTGAAGCCGGGTTGCAGCTTGCGGTCTATCCACTCACCGCCTGGCAGGGTGCGAACCGCGTCGCTCAGGGTCTCGGATTGCTGCAGCAGCAGCTGCCACTCCAGCTCGTAGAGCGGCAAGCGCGACCACTCACCCAGCGGTGCCCAGTCCCGCCCCGGCGCGCGCCTGGCCAGATGCGCCGTCAGGCGGCGATAGCCGGCCTGGCTGACGAAGCCGTTGTCGTGGGCAAAGCCGGGGCTGACCTCCTCGAGATCCCACTGATTGCTCCAGTCCTCGCCGAGATGGCGCCAGGTGGCGCGCAGGCCCCAGTCGGGGTCGGTGATGGCGCGTGAGTAAAAGGCCGCCAGGGTGTGGGCATTGCCATCGACCAGGCTTTGCCCCAGCACATCGCCGCTCTCCAGAAAAAAGGCGCGCTTCTCGGGCAGGCTCAGCGCGTAGCGAGTGTTGCCGGGCAGCCGCTGGGCGGCCGCCTGCAGCTCGAAATCGGGCGAGTAGTCCACCGCATCGTCGGCGGCCAGGATCAGCCCGTCGGCCAGCACCCCGGCCGCGCTGATGCGGGCGAACTGGGCCGCACAGCAGCGCCAAGAACCCAGCTACCAAGCCATCTGCGCCTTGGCGAAGAGCTCGGTGCCATGGCTGAGGCCGCCGGGGCCGGCGTCGGCCCGGTTCAAGCCCAGGCTGAAGATGCGCGACAGCCCCTGCCGGTACTGGTACATCAGGGACCGGCGAGCGGTGCTCGCCTGCATCGCGGCCAGGCTCGCTTCCTCGCGGCGCTGGAAATACGTGTCCTGGCTGATCAGCCGGATTGAATTGCGTGCGTTCAGATGCAGCACCAGCAGCGTCTGGCGATAGCTGTCGGTGAAGCTGCGCCCGCCCTGGGGTGCGGACACATAACCCTCGCTCCACTGCTGCTCCAGCTCCAGCCCCAGGCCCCAGGGCACGGGAATGCGCAGCTTGGCCAAGAGCCACAGATTGGCCCCCGTCCCCAGCCGGTCGGCCTCCACATCCAGGCGGCGCCCCCACTCCAGCTCGGCCGTGACAAAGCTGAGGATGTCATGCGGGTTGGACTCGAAACCCAGCGTCAGGGTGCGCGGCGAATGCAGGTTGCCGCCCGATTTGGCGCGCAACTGGTCCAGGCCCAAATGCCCCCAGATGCCCGTGTTGCGCGCCGTGGCGATCCAGAAACCCGGCTGCACACGACGCTCGATCAGCTCGCCACCGGGCACGTCCTGGCTGGCGTCCCGCAAGGTCTGGGCCTGGGCCAGCTTGAGCGTCCATTCCAGCTCATAGGTCGGGAAGCGTGACCACTCCCCCAAGGGCGCCAGGCTCTTGGTGGCCAGCCGCCGGTGCAGGCTCAGGCTGGCGCGCCGGTAGCCGGCCTGGCTGACAAAGCCGTTGTCATTGGCAAAGCGCGGGCCGACGTCTTCGTAATTGAGCTGGCTGCTCCAGTCTTCGCTGCGATGGCGCCATCCCAACCAGACGCGGTGGCCCTGCTCGGCCGCCGCCACGCCATCCTCCGCATCCATACTGGTCTTGGTGCTGGACACCAGCAGGTGGCCGCGCAGCAAATCGCTGTCGCTGGCCGACCAGGACAGATCCGAACCCAGCACCCGGTTGAATTGCCCGCCGCCATAGTTGCGGTCCGACAGCAGCAGGCCCAGATTCAGCCCCGCCCATTGCATGCGGCCGCGCGCGAAGCTGGCCAGGGATTGGGCCGGCTGCACATAGCTGTCGGTGGAAAAAGCGTGGGCACGCAAGACCTGACCCCCGCCCGCATCGCGCAGGCTCAGAGCTGTGGCGTCCGCCGTCGTGCCGCGCCAGGTGGCGCGCAAACCCCAGTCGGGATCGGTGATGGCGCGCGAGTAGAACGCCGCCAGGCTCTGGTTCTGCCCCTCGTCGTCGGCCTTGGTCTGGCCCACCACATCGGTGCTTTCCAGAAAGAAGGGACGCTTCTCCTGCAGGCTGAGCGCAAAACGGGTATTGCCCGCGAGTTGCGGGGTGTCCAGCTCGACCTGGGAGAAATCGGGGTTGATGACGGCGTCTATGACCCAGTCTGCACGGGGCCGCCATTTCAGCTCGCCACCAATATTGAATTCACGCTGGCGGCTGTCGGGCTGGCCGGCCTGGCTGTCCTCGCGGCGGCGCGCCGTCAACTCGGGCCGCACGCTGAAAAAAGACCGATCCCGCACCTGCTGCTGCAACTCATCCAGACCGCCCAGCACCTGCAACTCGGCAATAAAGCTCAGGGCGTCCTTGGTCAGCGGGGCGCTGACATTGAGGGTGCTGGCCTCCTGCCGCGGGATATTGCGCACCACCATCATGCGCCAGGGCAGGCCGGCGCTATAGGGATAGCGCAGGGCCGCGAAAGGCCAGCGCAGTTCCACGCTATAGCCATCGGGCAGGCGCTGGGCGGCGGCCTCGATCTCGAAGTCGGGCGCAAAGTCCTCGACATCATCCTCGGCCGTGAACATGCCATCGCCGATCACGCCGGCCGCGCTGACGCGGGCAAACTGGGCCGAACGGCGCTGGCCCACCGGGTCCAGCACCACGGAGACAAAGTCCTGATCACGCGCCACGGTGTCACGGCGCTTCAGGGGCGCGCGAATCAGCTCCGGCGCCGGGTCATAGGCACGGATGCCGATAACCAGCGCGTCCTGCGTCAGCAGCACCTGGACCGTGGTGCGCCAGGCCGCCGGTTTTTTGTCCTCGGGCTGGAACTGCACAAACTGGTCGTAGACCGGCGCACGCTGCCAGACCGCCTCGTCCAGGCGCCCGTCGATCTGCGGCACCACGTCCTGCGGCGCCACGGACAGGGCACGCAGATCGGCCGCCCAGATCAGGCTGCAACTCAGGGACAGGGCCAGGCCCAAGCTTGTTGTTCTTTGTCTCATCGGGCAGGTTGGCGCAAGACTGCAAGTTCACGGGACGCGCTAGCGACCCTGTTGGCGCCGCCTTCCTCGTCCCTCCTGGGGCCGGATTTATCCCCACGGCCGATTCTGGCGCGGCAGCACGGGCCAGCGCCCTGTCAGTTCTGACAGCCTGTGCCACCCCGACAACTCACCCCCCAAAAGTAGCCCTTGACGGCCTGGCCCGGCCATGCATCGGCGGCGGGCCTAGCAAGTCTGCTAGCTGCCAAAGCCGGGCTTTGTCCCTAGCATTCGGCCCATCATGTCGAATCTGCAGGCCGCCACCCCCTTCCACGCCGCTGCGCTCTGCAGCGCGCTGGCGAGCGCCCTGCTTTTGGCCTTGATCGACCCGCCGGTGCCGCTGCCGGCGGCGGCGCACCAGCAGTTGGCGCAATACTCAGTGGAAAAGGCCCAGCACGGCGGCGCGGACGGCCGCGGCGGTCTTGTTGCTGGCGCCCAGCTTGCTGCAGGCATTGCGGGTGTGGAAGTTCACCGTGGCCTCGGCGACACCCATGATCTGGGCCGTCTCGGACGAGGTCTTGCCGTCGCAGGTCCAGCGCAGCACCTCGAGCTCACGCTCGCTCAGCCCTAGCGCCAGATCGCCTTGCAAGGCCTTCACCCAGACCTTGGCCATGGCCTCGTGGCAGAGATAGGACAGCCACTGCAGGCGTTCGATCTTGGCCGCCAATTCCTCGGCCTCCAGGGCCGGGCCGCCGCGCACCACGCTGAACAGGCTGGACATGCCGCGCATATCGCGGCGCGGCTGGCACCAGGCATAGCGCAGGCCGAAGCTCTGCGCCTCGGCATAGAGCCGGGGGTTGCTGACGAAGAGCGCGTCCGACCAGATGAAGGCCTCATCGCTCATCAGGCCGCGCTGCACGATGGGGTCGCTATTGAGAAAGCCCTGCTCCACATAACGGGCCTGCCAAGCGGGCGGGTAATTGCTGCACCAGACCACCCGCGGCGCGGCCAGGGGCACGGGCGACTTCATGCCGAAGGAGCAGTACTCAAAGCCCAGGGCCTGCACCTCGGGCAGCAAGGCCACAAAGGCCTCATCCTGGGTCTCGGCCGCGCGCACCAGGCGCAGCTGGCTGAGTTGCCAGCCCTTCATCGTCAGGACCCGCCGGCGCGGTGCTTGCGCGGCCGGCCGCTCAAGACGCGGTCGAACAAGGCATTGGGCAAGAGGCGCAAGAGCTTGGCCACCACCCCCATCTGCCAGGGGATGACGCGCCAGCTGGCGCCGGCCTGTATGGCTTGATAAGCCTTCTGCGCAAAGGCCTCGGGCTGCATCAGAAAAGGCATGCTGTAGCGGTTCTCGCGCGTCAGCGGGGTGTCGATATAGCCCGGGGCGATGGTGACGACCTTGACGCCAAAGGGCCGGCATTCACCGCGCAGGCTTTCACAATAGCTGATGACGGCGGCCTTGCTGGAGCAGTAGGCCGCATGGCCGGGCAGGCCGCGGATGCCGGCCACGCTGGCAACACCCACCAGGCTGCCGCTGCCACGCGCATTCATGGCCGCGACAAAGGGCTGGAAGGTGGCGGCCAGGCCGATATTGTTGGTGGCGTAGACGCGCTGCATCACCGCCAGGTCGTCGAAGATAGCCGTGTCCATGCCTATGCTGATGCCGGCATTGGCGATCACCACAGCGGGCAGGCCCTGGGCCGCGATGCAGCGCTGGCCGGCGCCGGCGATCGCTTCCACATCGCAGACATCGGCGCCGTAGATGGCGTAGCGCTCGGCCGCCAGGCCTTGTGCCTGGGCCCAGGCCTGCAGCTCCGCCGTGCGCCGCGCCACCAGGGCCAGGCGCCAGCCGCTGCGGTAGTACTGCAGGGCCAGGGCCTGACCGATGCCGCTGGAGGCGCCGGTGATGTAGACCAGGGGCGTATTGGAGGGTGTAGCACTCATGGCGGATTGGCTGGCTTGCTGCGCATCGGGCCGCGGGTGAATTGAGCACGGGTCTGGCCGCTGAATGTGAGCTTGCCGCTGAGGTTGTCGTACTCAAAACCCTGGGCCTGAATCTGGCCATTGGCATGGCTGATCTGCATGGGCAGATGGGAGCGCAAGACCTCGGTATTGACGAAGGCATGCAGGAACTCGCCGCGCATCTCCAGCTTGGGGTTGGCCTGGGCCTCGCCGCTGGGCAGCACATCGAAACGCTGCACATGGACGGCGCCCAGCAACTGGATCTCGCTGGCATCCCCATTGGCCAGGGCGCGGCCGGCGCTGGCCAGGGTCAGGCTGCCGTCGGCGGCCACGGCGCGCAGGCGGATGCCGTCGATCTCCAGCGTGTCGGTGTCGGGGAAGTGGCGCATCTCGCTGCCTTGCACATGGACGCGCAGCTTGCCGTCGGCCCCGACCCGCTGCAGATCGAAGTTACGCATGCGGTAATCGAACTCGTGGCGCAGCGGCGCGGCCTCCTTGGGCGCATCGGGCTTGGGCGTGTTCTTCAGCAACCACCAGGTAAAACTGGCCAGCAAGGCCATCAGGATCAGCGGCAGATAGGACGACAGCAGGGCCTGGATGCGCCAGCTCAGCGGCTGAGCCACATGGGGCGTGAGCCGCGGCCGGGCGGGCTGCAGGCCCGCGGGCGCGGGAGCGCCCATCAGGGTCGGCCTCCGTCCAGGGTGTCCAGATGGCTGTTCAGCAAGGCCTGGTAGCGGCCGCTGGCCTGCAGGATCAGATCGCAGCATTCACGCGCCGCGCCATGGCCGCCGGCGGCCTGGGTGATGTGGTGGGCCACGGCCTTGACCTCGGCATGGGCCTGGGCCGGTGCGCAGGCGAAGCCGGCGCGCGTCATCAGGGGCAGATCGGGCCAGTCATCCCCCATGGCCGCCACCTCGCCCCAGGCCAGGCCCAGGCTGTCCAGCAGGGGCTGGGCCACGGCCAGTTTGTCCTTGGCGCCGTAGACGGCATGGCGCAGGCCCAGATCGGCGACGCGCCGGCGCACGGCGGGCGAATCACGGCCGGTGATGATGATGGGGGTGATACCCGCTTGATCTAAGAGTTTGAGCCCATGGCCGTCCAGCGTGGAGAAGGCCTTGAAGCTCTCGCCCAGCTCGCTGATATAGATGCGGCCATCGGTCAGCACGCCATCCACATCGAAGATCGCGGCCTTCAGGCCGAGGCCGGCGCCCTGGGCCTTGAGCAAAAGTTCGGGCGGGAAACGCAGCGCGGCTTGCAAAGCGGCAGTCATCAGATCACCTTGGCGCGCATCAAATCATTGATGGTGATGGCGCCTTGCAGCTGTTGCGCCTCGTCCACCACCAGCACGACGGTGATGCGGGCCGCCTCCATCAGATCGGCGGCGTCCACGGCCAGAGCCTCGGCGGCAACGGTGCGGGGGTTTTTGGAGGCCACCTGGCCGGCGGTCAAATCGCGCAGGTCCTGGCCCTTCTCGACCAGGCGGCGCAGATCGCCGTCGGTGAAGATGCCTTGCACCCGGTCCTGCGCATCGACCACGATGGCCACGCCCAGGGCCTTGGCGGACATCTCGCGCATCATGTCGGTGAAGGGCAATTCGGGCGCCACGCGGGGCAGCTCGGCCCCGCTGCGCATCAGGTCGCGCACATGGGTCAAGAGCTTGCGGCCCAGGGCACCTCCGGGGTGGGAGCGGGCAAAGTCCTCGGGCTTGAAACCACGCGCATCCAGCAAGGCCACGGCCAGCGCATCGCCCAGGGCCATCTGGGCCGTGGTGCTGGCGGTGGGCGCCAGATTGAGCGGACAGGCCTCCTCGGCCACAAAGCTGTCCAGCACGATATGGGCATGCCTGGCCAGGCTGGATTCGGCCCGGCCCGTCATGGCCACGATGGTGACGCCCAGGCGCTTGAGCACGGGCAGCACGGCGTTGAGCTCGTCGCTCTCGCCCGAGTTGGACAGGGCCAGCACCACATCACCGGGGGTCACCATGCCCAGATCGCCATGGCTGGCCTCGGCCGGGTGGACGAAGAGCGCGGGCGTGCCGGTGGAGGCCAGGGTGGCGGCGATCTTGCGGCCCACATGGCCGCTCTTGCCCATGCCCATCACGGCCACACGGCCCTTGCAGCCCAGCACTGCCTGCACGGCGGCGACAAAGGAAGCGCCCTGGCGCGGCAGCAGGCCGCTCAGGGCCTTGGCCTCGATCTCCAGGGTCTGGCGGGCCATCTGCAGCACACGCTGCGGGTCGAAAGAAGGGTGCTGCGGGGAACTCATCGGGACAGTGTATCCGCCACCCTGCGGACGCACAGGCCTGCGCTACATTCGGCCCATGAGCAAGGCAAAACGCGTTCGCCCCTCCTCGCAGGCAAGCCCTGCGGCCACGCCCTCCAGCGCGCCAACCTCAGGGCTGCGCCGCCATCTGCCCTGGTTGCTGGCCGCCTTGCTCCTGCTGCTGGTTGCGGCCACCGGCCTGGCCTGGCTGCGCGGCCTGGGCGAGTCCACGGCCCGCCCAGCGACGGCCAGCAGCGAGCCCGGCTTGGCGCTGCCAGGTCATGCCGACTATGTGGACAACCAGCAATGCCTGGGCTGCCATGCCCAGCAGGCCGAGCTGTGGCGCCAGTCTCACCATGCCAAGGCCATGGCCGAGGCCACGCCGGCCTCGGTGCGCGGGGATTTCAAGGACCGCAGCTTCAGCCACCAAGGCATCACCAGCCGCTTCTTTAGGCGCGACGGCAAGTACATGGTGCGCACCGACGGCCCGGATGGACGCATGGCGGATTTCGAGATCAAGTACAGCTTTGGCTTTGAACCCCTGCAGCAATACCTGATTGAGCTGCCCGGCGGCCGGCTGCAGGCCTTGCAGATCGCCTGGGACACACGCCAGCAGCGCTGGTTCCAGCTGCAGCCGCAGGAAAAGACGCCGGCCGGCGATGTGCTGCACTGGACCGGGCGTTACCAGACGGCCAACACCATGTGCATAGGCTGCCACACCACCAACTACGTCAAGAACTACGACGCGGCCAGCGACCGCTTTGCCTCGCGCTGGAGCGAGAGCAATGTCAGCTGCCAGGCCTGCCACGGGCCGGGCCGCCAGCATATCGAGTGGGCCGGCAAGCCGCAGCAGGCCGGCGTGGCGGCCCCGCCAGGACTGGGCTTTCGCATGGATCTGCGCAAGGCCGGTGCCGCCCAGAACGGCGAACTCTGCATGGCCTGCCATGCCCGCCGTAGCGAGCTCGATGCCCAGCCCCTGCCGGGCCAGCCCCTGCTGGACCAGGTACAGCCCAGCCTGCTGAGCGCCGGGCTTTATCACCCGGACGGCCAGCAATTGGACGAGGTCTTTGTCTACGGCTCCTACCGGCAGAGCAAGATGTACCAGCGCGGCGTCAGCTGCACCCATTGCCACAGCGCCCACAGCGGCAAGCCCAAGCTGGCGGGCAATGCCTTGTGCCTGCAATGCCACGCGCCCGCCAGTCAGGCCAGCACCCCAGGCTTTGCCAGCGCGGCCGGCGATTACGAGCGCCCGGCCCACCACTTCCACAAGCCCGGCTCGGCCGGTGCCCAGTGCGTGGCCTGCCATATGCCGGCCAAGACCTATATGCAGATCCAGGCCAGGCCCGACCACAGCCTGCGCATCCCCCGCCCCGATCTCAGCCTCAAGCTGGGCACACCCAATGCCTGCAACCAATGCCACCAGGACAAGCCGGCGCAATGGGCGCTGGAGCGGATCGAGCAGTGGTATGGCAAGAAGCAACGCCCCCCCCATTACGGCGAGGTGCTGGCCGCCGCCCGCAGCGGTGCGGCCGAGGCCGGCCCGGCCCTGGCCGAACTGGCCGGCCAGCTCAGCCAGCCCGCCATCGTGCGCGCCACCGCCCTGGCCGAGCTGCGCCAGGCGGCCGAGCTGGGCCTGGACAGCAAGGCCAGCGCGGCCCGCGACGCCGACCCCGAGCTGCGCGCTGCCGCCGCCACCAGCCTGGAAAACGCCCCACCGGCCCAGCGCCTGCAAATCCTCACCCCGCTGCTGAGCGACCCCCTGCGCGCGGTGCGCGCGGCCGCGGCGCGCAGCTTGTCCAGCCTGCCGGCCGAGCAACTTCCCGCCACATTCAAACCCGCCCTGGCCGAATACATGGCGGCGCAAGAACAGGCCCAGGACATGCCCGGGGCCCGGCTCAATCTGGCCGCGGTGCACGAAAACCAGGGCCGGACGGAGTTGGCCGAGCAGCAATACCTGGGCGCACTGCGCCTGGACCCGGACTTCACGCCCGCCCGCCTCAACCTCAGCCGCCTCTACGGCGGCAGTGGCCGCCCCAGCCAGGCCGAGGCCTTGCTGCGCGCCGGCCTGCAGCGCCTGCCCCGCCAGGGCGAGTTGCACTACAACCTGGGTCTGCTGCTGGCCGAGGAGAAAAAGCGCCTGCCCGAGGCCGCCGAGGCCCTGGCCCGCGCCGCCGAGCTGCTGCCCGAACGCTCCCGCGTCTTCTACAACCTGGGCCTGGCCCGGCAGGCCCAGGGCCGGCGCGCGCAGGCCGAGCAGGCCTTGCTAAGCGCCGCCCGGCTGGCCCCCGCCGACCCCGACCCGGCCTATGCCCTGGCCCTGCTCTATGCCCAGGGTGCTGAGCCGGCCAAGGCCCTGGTCTGGGCCCAGCGCCTGCGGCGCCCGGGCCAGGCACCGGACCCGCAGCTGGAAGCCTTCATCGCCGAGCTGACGAAGAAGGCCGGCTGAGCCAATTACTGCGGCGCCTTGTTCAAGGCCTCGTGCACGAAATTGGACATATCAAAGCTGTTATTACCCTGCACCGGCGGGTAGTCGATCAAGGACTTCACATGCTTTCCGAGCATCTCCTTCATGGGCATGATCTGCCATGACACTTTTTGCATCAGATGGCCGTAAGAGTCGATGGAGTCATAGCTCTCGAAGGGGTCCATGCGGATATTGAAGACCCGGGGCACGGTCAGCGGCTTGACGTCGTCGTAGTAATTCTCCTTGGTGGAGAAATGCCACTTCCACGCGCCCAGGCGCGCCGCGGTCAGCTTGTTTTCGTAGTAATGGAAGATGTGATCGCGCGAGGAATCGGCCGCCTCGCCCTTCCAGTAAGCCAGGTTGTTGACGCCGTCGATGTACTGGCGCTTCTCCCTCATCATGCGCTCGTTCACATCACCCACGCCGGCGGCGGCGGCCAGGGTGGTGAACATGTCCTGATGGGCCTGGATGCCATTGAGCACGGAGTCGGGCTTGATCACGCCCGGCCAGCGCAGCATGGAAATCACCCGCACGCCGCCCTCGTAAGTGGTCATCTTCTCGCCCCGGAATGGGGTCGTGGCGCCATGCGGCCAGGAGGAATGCTCGGGGCCGTTATCGGTCGAGTACCAGACGATGGTGTTTTCATCCAGGCCATTGGCCTTGAGGAAGGCCAGCACCAGGCCGACGTCGTGGTCATGCTGCAGCATGCCGCTGCCATGCATATCGGCCTCGCTGGTGAACTTCTCGGCGGCATAGCGCCATTTGTCGTTCAAGCGCGTGTACAGATGCATGCGCGAGGTGTTCAGCCAGACGAAGAAAGGCTTGCCCTCGCCCTGCGCATTTTTCATGAAGGACAAGGCCTTGGGAATCACCTCCTTCTCGTCGAACTCCTTCATGCGCTCCTGCGTCAGCGGGCCGGTGTCGGTGATTCTCTGCTTGCCGACCCGGCCGAAGCGCGGGTCGACATTGGCATCATCGCTGCCCGTTGCAAAAGCATGCAGCACGCCGCGGGTGCCGAACTTCTTGTCATAGGCTTCCGTGTTGCCGGCATAGCGCTTGGCAAAGGCCTGGTAGTCGCGCTGCTCGGATTCTTCCTGCGTATTCAGATGGTAGAGATTGCCGAAGAACTCCTCGAAACCATGGACGGTAGGCAGGTGTTCATTGCGGTCCCCCAAATGGTTCTTGCCGAAATGCCCGGTGCGGTAGCCAGCCTGCTTCATCACCTCGCCCAGGCTGGGTGAGGCGGCTTGCAGGCCCAGCTTGTCGCCCGGCATGCCCACCGTGGTCATGCCCGAGCGTATCGGGTACTGGCCCGTGATGAAGGCCGCGCGGCCCGCGGTGCAGGAGGGTTGGGCATAGTGGTCGGTGAAGCGCGCCCCCTCCTTGCCGATGCGGTCGATATTGGGCGTGGTGTAGCCCATGGTGCCCATGCCGTAGGCGCTGACGTTCTGCCAGCCGATGTCGTCACCCCAGATCACCAGGATATTGGGTTGCTTGGCAGATTTGCTGGCGGCCGGCGCGGCGGTCTGGGCCTGAGTCTGGGCAACAAACGCCAGCGTCACGCCCGCCAGGCAGGCGAGCGTCAGTCTTCTCAACTTTTCCATGCTGTCTCTCTCCTTGCAGAGCACATCGTGATGCGCCGAGATCCACACTCGCTGGAAAACACCAAACCAGCCGTATTTCCCTGCTCCCCCGAGCTGGGTTGGGCAGGGCCCAGATCGGCCCCGCCCTGGAGACGTTCATCATGCATGTGCCGAGCCAGTCTAGTCAGCCTGCCAGGCGCCAACAAGACGGCAGCTTAGGGATGAAGCAAGCAAAAAGGGGTCCGTCAGGACCCCTTCAGACAAGCCAGCAATCAGCCCGATTTATGGGTAGAGGCCGCGCTCTTCACGCGCTTCCAGCACCCGGGTGCAGGCCACCACGAAGGCTGCGGTGCGCAGCGAGATGCGGTGCTGCTCGCTGGTCTCCCAGATGTGCTTGAAGGCGCCGGTGATGATCTTGTCCAGGCGGACATTGATCTCATCCTCGGTCCAGAAGAAGCTGCTGAAGTCCTGCACCCACTCGAAGTAGGACACGGTCACGCCGCCCGAGTTGGCGATCACGTCCGGCACCACCACGATGCCGCGGTCGGCCAGCACGGCGTCGCCGTCGGGCGTGGTCGGGCCGTTGGCGCCTTCCAGCACCAGGCGGGTCTGCAGGCCTTCGGCGCGTTCCTTGCTGATCTGGCCTTCCAGCGCAGCTGGGATCAAAACGTCGCTCTTGACCTTCCAGAAGTCGTCATTCGCGATCCGGTCGCCGCCCGCGAAGCCGCCCACGCCGCCGGTCTTGGCCACGTGGTCCAGCAGGTTCTGCATATCAAAACCACGCTCGTTCAAGATGGTGCCGGTGTGGTCTTGCACGGCCACGATCTTGGCACCCGCAGCGGCAAACAGCTTGGCAGCGATGGAGCCCACATTACCGAAACCTTGCACGGCGATGCGAGCGCCATCCATCTCGATGTTGAGGCGGCGCATGGCTTCACGGCCGATCACGAACACGCCGCGGCCGGTGGCCTGCACGCGGCCCAACGAACCACCCAAGGCGATGGGCTTGCCCGTCACCACGCCGGTGGACGTGGCACCGGTGTTCATCGAGTAGGTGTCCATCATCCAGGCCATGATCTGGCCATTGGTGTTGACGTCGGGCGCGGGGATGTCTTGCTGCGGGCCGATGATGATGCCGATCTCGCTGGTGTAACGGCGCGTTACTTTTTCCAGCTCCTTCATCGACAAGGTCTTGGGGTCCAGGCGGATGCCGCCCTTGGCGCCGCCGTAAGGCAGGTTGACGGCGGCGTTCTTGATCGTCATCCAGGCCGACAAGGCCATCACTTCTTCCAGCGTCACATCGGGGTGGTAACGCACGCCGCCCTTGCCCGGGCCGCGCGTCAGGCTGTGCTGCACGCGGTAGCCTTCATAGTGAGCGATGGTGCCGTTGTCCAGCTCGATGGGGATGTCAACGATCAGCGCGCGCTTGGGGCGGCGCAGGGTCTCGACCCAGCGGGCCAGATTGCCGAGATAGGGCTCCACCGCGTCGATCTGCGACAAATACGTGCCCCAGGGGCTGTTGCGGGTCGGCGAAACGAAGGACAGATTGGGCATGTAATGCTCCGTAACTTTTGATGGGGCGAACGGTATCAAGACTTGACCCCATCCAGCCCCAAAGTACCAAGCCGAGTGCACATGCGGCTATGCGGCTTGCGCATAGCTTGCCAATCGCCCAAAAATTCCGTGCTCACAAATGCCCCAGCACCCCCAGCTTTTTGGCGCGGCCCTCCAGGGCGCGGTAAAGCCACAGGCCCAAGCCCAGATAGAAGCAGGAATTGAGCGCGATCAAGCCCCAGACGCTGGCCGGCACGGCGGCGCCGGCCGCCAGGGCCTTGGCGCTGGCCGCTCCCAGGGCATAGGGCAGCAGGGCCCAGCTATTGACCGGGTAGGCCGGCAGCGCCACCAGGGCGATCAGCAGCGGGTAGGCGGCGGCCACCAGCATCTGCCCGCGCTTGATCATCAGCAGCAGACCGGCCAGCACATAGCCCACCCCCGTCAGGGCCGGCGCGGCCAGCAGGGCCAGGCCCAGCGTGGGCAGGTAGTGCAGCTGCAGGCGCTGCGCGGTCAGCAGCTCGATCAACCACAGGGTCAGCAATAGCAGCAACACACCGCCCAGCACGCGCCGGGCCGTGCGCAGGCCCAGCAGGGCTCGCAGGGGCAGGGGTGCCAGGCAGAGCTGCTCCAGGCCACGCTGCTCGGTCTCCTCCGCCACCTCGGTGGCCGCGCTGGCAAAAGCGGCATTGGCAAACATCCACAGGGCGAAGCCCAGGATCAGGCCGTCCACCTCGCCCGAGGCCAGGCTCTTGCCGCTGACCGAGAGCACGGCGAACAGCAGGCCGCCGAACAGGCCAAACAAAATGCCCATGCCAACCAGGGCCTCGACCCAGTAGCGGCGGGCCATGAAGAGGCCGCGCCACAACTCGTTGCGGAAATGCCAGCCCAGACGCTGGAGCTTGTTCATGCTTGACCCTCCTCGTCCTGCTCGCCCACCAGCTTGCGGTAACGGTCGCGCAGCGAGACGGGTCGTAACTCCATGCTCAAGCAGGCCGGCAGCTGCGGCTGCAGGCAAGCCAGGGCGGCGCAGGCCTGGGCATGGTCGCGCAGCGGCAGTTGCAGCAAATCGCCCTGCGGCAGCCAGGCGCCCAGGCCCTCGGGCAGCGCAGGCGCGCCCTGCGGCCCGGCTTGCAGCTGCAGGACATAGCCCGTCCCGTCTTGCAGGAACTCGCTCTTGCAACCGTCGTACAGCTTCTCGCCCCGGCTGATGCAGACGATGCGGGGGCACAGGCGCTCAATGAAATGCAGGTCATGCGAGCTGATCACGAAACCCATGCCCTGGCCCGCACCGTGACGCACCAGGGCTTCGAGCTTGTCCACCCCCAGCAGGTCCAGGCCCAGCGTGGGTTCGTCCAGCAAGGCCAGGGCGGGTTTGTGGATCAGGGTGCAGAGCAGGGAGGCACGCAGCTTGTTGCCGGTGGAGAGCTGGCGCAGCGGGGCGCGCACATCGGGCAGCTCCAGCAGCTCGGCCAGGGCCTGGAAATGCGCGGCGTCGAAGCGCGCCTCGCGCAGGCCGCAGAAGTAACGCGCATTCTCCCAGGTAGACAAGCGCTCGTAGCCGGCGCCACGCCCTTCCAGCAGCACACCCAGCTCGCGCAAGTGACGGTGGCCGCTGACGGGGTGGCCACGCCAGCGCAGCTCGCCCGCGTCGGCATCGCAAAGCCCGGTGGCCAGTTTGACGAAGGTGGTCTTGCCCGAACCATTGGGGCCCAGCAGGCCCAGGATCTCGCCCGCATCCAGCCGCAGGGAAAAATCCCGCAGCGCCTGCACCTTGTGTGCGCCACGCTGGTAGCACTTGCTGGCGTGTTGGAGCTCAAACAACATGGTATTCAGTCCTGCCTCAAACACTCAATCGGCAGCAGCCTGGACGCCCTTCGCGCCGGGTAGTAACCAAAGAAGATGCCCACCGCGCTGGCAAAGCCCACGGCCACCAGGATGTGCTTGAAGGCCAGCACCATCTCGAACTTGCCGGTGGCGTTGACGCCGGCCACGCCCAGCGCCGCCAGGGCGAGGCCGATCAGGCCGCCCAAGACGCAGAGCAAGACGGCCTCACCCAGGAATTGCCACAGCACATCGCGCGGCTTGGCGCCTATGGCCATGCGGATGCCGATCTCGCGTACCCGCTCGCTCACACTGACCAGCATGATGTTCATGATGCCGATGCCGCCCACCAGCAAGGAGATGGCGCCGATCACGCCCAGGCCCAGCGACAGGCCGGTGCCAATGGCCGCGCCGGTCTTGGCGATGCTGGCCAGGTCGGTGATGGCGAAGTCGTCCAGCTTGTCGCCGGTGATGCGGTGGCGGTCGCGCAGCAGCTCGGCCACATCGAGCTTGGCGTCTTCCATGCCGCCGGCCTCCTTGACCTGCAGGCTGATGTAGTGCACCAGGCCGGGCCGCGCCAGGCGCAGCGGCATGGCGCTGATGGGCACCAGCACCAGCTCGCCCAGCTCGGTGCCGTCCAGGGTACGGCCCGAACCGCCCATCACGCCGATGATGGTGAAGGGCTGACCATCCATGCGCAGCACCTGGCCCAGGGGGTCGCGGCCGGCGTAATGGTCGGCCGCCAACTTGGAGCCGATCACGACCACCCGGTTGGCGGCTTGCACATCGCGCTCGTCCAGGGCCACGCCGGACTCGACCCGCCAGTTGCGCAGGCTGATCATGGCGGGCGTCACGCCCAGCACCGTCTGGTTGCTATTGCTGTCGCCGTATTGCAGCTGGAAAAAGCCTTGCAAGGCCGGCGCCGCGCCCTTCAAGGAGGGCAGCTTGGCCAGGGCACGGGCGTCATCCACCGTCAGGTTCGGCACCTCGCCGCTGCGCCTGCGCACACCGCCGCCGTCAACCGGCGTGCCGGGCTGCACGATGAGCTGATTGCTGCCCAGTACCGACAGCTCTTTGGCGATGAAGTTGCGCACCCCATCCCCAACGCTCAACATCATCAGCACCGAGGCGATGCCGATGACCACGCCCAGCATGGTCAGGGCGCTGCGCAGGCGGTTGGCGTTCAGGGAACGCAGGGCTTCGAGAAAGATCTGGGCGGCGTTCATAGATGAGCCTGTTCTGAGGGTGCACCGTCAAACGCCACCCGTCCGTCCTTCAGACGCACCAGGCGCTTGGCCTGCAAGGCCACATCGGGTTCGTGGGTGACCAGCACGATGGTCAGGCCCATCTCGCGGTTGAGGCGCTCCAGAATGGCCAGCACCTCGACCGTGGTCTGCGTGTCCAGATTGCCGGTGGGCTCGTCGGCCAAGAGCAGCGGCGCTTCATTGGCGAGCGAGCGGGCAATCGCCACCCGCTGCTGCTGGCCGCCGCTGAGCTGATTGGGCATGCGCTTGGCCAGCTCGCCCAGGCCCACCTGGGTAAGCAGGGTTTGCGCCCGCGCCCGCGCCACGCTGCGGCTCTTGCCCGCGTAGATCAGGGGCAGGGCCACGTTGTCGAGCACGCTCATGCGCTTGAGCAGATTGAAGCTCTGGAACACAAAGCCGATCTCGCGGTTGCGCAGGGCCGCGTGCTCGGCCGTGGAGAGCTGGCTGACGTCGCGCCCCTGCAGCAAGAGCCGGCCCTCGTCGCAGCGGTCCAGCAAGCCCATCAGATTCATCAAGGTGCTTTTGCCCGAACCGCTGGAACCCATCAGGGCCAGGTAGTCGCCGCGCTGCACGCTCAGATCGATGCCGTGCAGCACGGGCGTCACGACATCGCCCGTGCGGTAGCTCTTGGTGATGCCATGCAGGGCCAGCACGGCGGTGTTCTGGCTGGCAGCGCTCACAAGCCGTCCTTGCTGCCGTCCTTGGGAATGCGGCGGGTGATGACCGCATCGCCGCGCTTCAGATTACCGCTGAGCAGCTCGGTGAACTTGGTATTGGAGATGCCCACCGTGACCTCATGCGCCGTCAGGCGCTGCTCCTTGTCCACCGTGTAGACCTTGTAGACGCGCGAGCTGCCGCGCAAGGTGGAGAGCACGCCGTCGTCGTCGGGCCGATTGACGGGCGCCGAGGCCGCTGATGCAGCCGCCGCCGGGGCCGAGGCCGCCCCTGCCGCAGCCGAAGCCTTCAGCTCTTCTTCCGTGGGCACGAAGCGCAGGGCCGCCGTGGCCAGGCGCAAGGCCTTGGGCCGCTGGGCCACGACGATGCGGGTCTGCGCCGTCATACCGGGTTTGAGCTCGCCATCCTCATTGGGCACATCGACGATCACCGTGTAAGTGACCACGCCCTGGGTGTTGGTGGCATTCAGCCGGAACTGCTGCACCTTGCCTTCGAATTCGCGGTTAGGAAAGGCGTCCACCACAAAGCGCACCGGCTGGCCTTCGCGCAGCAGGCCCACATCGGCCTCGGAGACATTGGTCTGGATGACCATCTGGCGCAGGTCTTTGGCGATCAGGAACAGCTCGGGCGTCTGGAAGCTGGCGGCCACGGTCTGGCCCACGTCCACGCTGCGCTTGATGACCACGCCATCCACCGGTGAGCGGATCACGCTATTGCCCAGATCGGTCTGGGCCGCGTCCAGCTGGGCGCGGCTGAGCTCCACCTGGGCCAGGGCCGCATCCAGCTCGCGCTTGCTCTGGTCGCGCTGGGGCAGGGACAGAAAGCCCTTGGCCACCAGGGCCTCGTTGCGCTCGAAGTTGCCGCGTGCAAACGCCACCTGGGCCTCGGCCGAGCGCATGCCGGCACGGGCCTGACGCACGCGGGCCTCGAAATTGGCCGGATCCAGGCGTAGCAAGACCTGACCCTTGCTGACCTTGTCATTGAAGTCCACCAGGCGCTGGGCCACCGTGCCGCTGACCTGGGAGCCCACCGTCACCACCGTCACCGGCTGCAAGTTACCGTTGGCCATCACCACCTGGGTGATGGCGCCCTCGTCGATCTCGCTGCTGCGGAACTGGGCCGGCTTGGGCGCGTGGGCGGCCTGCTGCTTGGCCCACCAGCCCCCGCCCCCGAGCACGGCCAATGCGATCAAACCCAGGCTCAGGCGTTTTTTCATACGAGTCAAAGCAAGCTCCCTATCCCAAGCAAAATCAGTTGGGTCGCAGTATCGTTGTGCCTCGAGCGATCTACCCAAAGTCATGGCTAGGTGGAATCACCGAGGGTCAAGTCTTGCCCTATCTCGGGTTGTAGCAAGCCAATGCAAGAATCAAAGGTCAAATCTCACAAACCCATTGCCGAGAGGCTTGCACATGGTTGTTCTCCACACCCCTCGCCTGCGCCTGGAGCCCTTGACGGACGCCCACCTCGAAGGCCTGCACCGGCTCAATAGCGACCCGGAGGTGATGCGCTACATCACCGGCAGACCCGACACCCTGGCCGACAGCCAGCTGATGATCGAGCGGGTCAAGGCCCGCTGGGCGGAGTGGGGCTATTCCTGGTGGGCCTTCATCGAGCTGGCCACCGGCGAGCTGATCGGCGCGGGCTGCATCCAGCATCTGGGCCGGGTCAAGACCGGCCCGCTGGAAATCGGCTGGCGCCTGCGGCGTGAGCGCTGGCACCAGGGCCTGGCCTCGGAGGCCGCCGAGCGCATGGCCGACTTCGCCTTCGAGGACTTGCGGGCCGACTCGCTGTGCGCCGTGCGCATGGCCGCAAACCAGGCCTCGGGCAAGCTGATGGAACGGCTGGGCATGCATTACACGGGCATGGAGCACTGGTACGACATGGACATGGCCCGCCACGATATGAGCCGCGCAGATTGGTTGTTAACACGCAAACGGCGCCAATCACTGCGCCCCTGATTCCGCCTTCGCGGGCTTGGGCACCAGTCTCACCAGCGCCCTGTCTGGCCAGGCCGAGTCGTGCAGGGGCGCCCGGTAGTCGCGCAGGGTTTTGCCCAGCCGCAATGGCAGCTCCCGCCCCTCATATGTCAAGGTGGCCGCCTCAAGCAAAAAGGGGCTGAGGCTTGGCATCTCAATTCGGCCCGAGTTGCAGGCCCCGCCCGCCATGGAAAACGCCATGCGCATCAGGGCTGGCACCTCGTCCTTCTCCATGGCCCAGAACACCTCGCATTCGAGTCGCAAATCCCCCAGATAGCGCTGTTCAGGGCTGCTGCCCTGGGTTTCGACGAGAGGGCGTATCAGCAGCTGTTTGTGGGAGGCCAGAATCTGGCCGCTCGTCACACCGCTCACTTCGGCAGGCAGTACAAAAGTCCCGTCGTCTGCAAGCGGCAGTGCAAAGTCCGCCGCCTCGGTTTGCAGCTGCAACCGGGTTTGGCCTGCAGCCTTGGCGTCGCCAGTTCGATGGCGTATCTGCCAGCGCAGGCTCATCGCATCGGTACGTCGCGCCGAGCGCTCGAACGCTTGCCTGCCTTTGTTCAGCTTCTCCAGGCTCGCCAAGATGGTGCCAGACACTCCTTGAATGGACACCGGATTCAACTGAATAGGCTGCTCCTCAGCCTGGCTCCGCAAGGGCAAAGCCAGTGCTGCCAATACCAACAGGCCCACCGGCGCAGCCGCGATTCGATACTTGGATTTCATATTCACTTTGACAAATTCGTATCTATTGAGAAAGCTTCAAACCTGCCGAGCCTTCAACAGAGACCGGGCTCAGCACAACTGGCGACTCCTCGGCAGCATGGCCCGACGGGGTGAAATCCAGCGCGGAAACCAGCGCCATGCGACGCGTCCCTTTCATCGTCATGGGTGTGTGCTTCTCAATCTTGCGTGTGGTGGATCGAATCACCAGAGTGACGACCCTGGTCAAGAATCATTGCACCAAGACCCATGCAAACCTGATCTAGATAACCCTCAATTCGCGCTAACCAATTCGGCATGCGCACGCTCATTTTTCTGACCTTGTTGGCAAGCTCACGCCCGTGGCATGACGCCAAGCCTCGCACGCCATAGAATTTCTATTCATATTTCATTCAAATCCAGCATGGCCGAGACCTCTCGCGAGCAGCAAATTGTCCTGGCGGCGCTGGCCGCCCAGGGGCTGCTATCGAGCGCTCAAATGCAGCAATTGCTGGGGAAAAGCCAGCCCAGCGTGTCGCGCTTGCTGGCTGAAATGAGCGCTGCGGTATTGCCTCTGGGGCGTGGCAAATCGACGCTTTACGGCTTGCCGCTTTCTATTCACGGGCGGGCCGCGCAGCAGCAGATTTTCTGGACCACGGCCAGCGGCCAGACCCAGGAGTTCGGCCGCCTCAGCCTGCTGGCCGGGCAGTTGCTCCACATCGAATCGCCCTGGATCAAATGCACACCCTCCCGAGCCCTGCCCTGGTTTTTGAGCCCGGTCCAGGCGCAGGGTTTTCTGGGCCGCTTGCTGGCCGGGCAGTTGCAAGGCGCTGGGTTGGACAGCAACCCCGAGCGCTGGGGACTGGCCGACATCTTGTTCGCGGCCCTGCACCTGCCCAATGCCAGCGGTGCCCTCTCGCTGGGCGATGCGGCGTCTGAGCAACTGGCAAGCGGCCCGAGTCCGGGCCCAAGCCCAAGCTCATTACCCAGGCGCCTGAATCTGCAAGCCGCCGCGCTGGATCAACTGGCCCAGGACATCGCCCGCACCCTGCCCGCGGGTTCATCGGCGGGCGGTGAACAGCCCAAGTTCCTGACGCAGATGCCCTCGGGCAAGCAGGTGCTGGTGAAGTTCACCCCACCCCGCGGCACGCCTTTTGGCGAGCGCTGGCATGACCTGCTGCATGCCGAGCAATTGGCCAGTCAGCTGTTGCAAGAGGCTGGCATTGCGGCGGCGGCCACACAAATCATCGAAAGCCCGCTGCGCAGCTATCTGCTGAGCGAACGCTTTGACCGCGTGGGCGCGCAAGGGCGGCGCCATGTGCTGGCGGTGGGCGCGGTCCACCAGGGTTTTGTAGCCGATGCCTATCAAAACTGGGCCCTCACCAGCGCCGCGCTGGCGCGCCAGAAGCGCTTGCCCCGGCCCCAGGCCGAGCAGGCCGCCTGGGCGCTGGCCTTCGGACGCCTGATCGGCAATACCGATATGCATGCGGGCAATCTGAGTTTTTTTGTCGAACTGCAAGACCTGGCCCGAGGCCGCTTCACACTCGCGCCCATCTACGACATGCTGCCCATGCGCTGGCGGCCCAATCCGACCCTGGGCGGCTTGCCGGACTACCAGGCCATCGCCCCCGATACCTGGGCCTTGCAGAGTCCGGCCGCGCCCTGGGCACGCCGGTTCTGGCTGCGCCTGAGTGAACAAGGCGCGGTCAGCCCGGGTTTGCGCAAACTGGCCAAGGCCA
This sequence comes from Roseateles oligotrophus, assembly GCF_014204525.1. Classification (GTDB taxonomy): domain Bacteria; phylum Pseudomonadota; class Gammaproteobacteria; order Burkholderiales; family Burkholderiaceae_C; genus Paucibacter_A; species Paucibacter_A oligotrophus_A. The sequence continues at coordinate 170,128 of NZ_JACHLP010000002.1, read as the reverse complement.
TGGCGGCTACCATTCCCGCATGATCTCCTCCCTGGACCTTGCCCTGCTCTATCTGATCGCCGCCGTTTTGAGCGTGGTGGTCTGCCGCAGCCTCAAATTGCCGCCCATGCTGGGCTATCTTGCTGCGGGGGTGCTGATCGGGCCGCATGCCCTGGCGCTGTCGGGCGACACGGCCGATGTGCATTACCTGGCCGAGTTCGGCGTGGTCTTCCTGATGTTTGTGATCGGGCTGGAGTTCAATCTGCCCAAGCTGCGCAGCATGCGCCAGTTGGTCTTCGGCCTGGGCCTGCTGCAGGTGTTGCTGACGATTCTGGGCGCCATCTTCGGCAACTGGGCCCTGGACCATGTGTTTGCCTGGTTTGGCGTCGAGTGGGATCTGGGTTGGAAGGGCGCCCTGGTGCTGGGCGCGGCCATGGCCATGAGCAGCACGGCCATCGTGGTCAAGCTGATGGCCGAGCGCCTGGAACTGGAGAGCGAGCATGGCAAACGCGTCATCGGCGTGCTGCTGTTCCAGGACCTGGCCGTCGTGCCCTTGCTGGTGATGATCCCGGCCTTGAACAGCAGCGGCTCCGAGATGGCCCAATCCCTGGCCTGGGCGACCTTGAAGGCCGGCCTGCTGCTGACCCTGCTGCTGGTGGGCGGGCAGAAGCTGATGCGCTGGTGGCTGACCCTGCTGGCCCGCCACAAGAGCGAAGAGCTGTTCATGCTCAATGTGCTTCTGGTCACGCTGGGCCTGGCCTGGCTGACCGAGCATGCGGGCCTGTCCCTGGCCCTGGGCGCTTTTGTGGCCGGCATGCTGATCGCCGAGACCGAGTACAAGCACCAGGTGGAGACCGATATCCGGCCCTTCCACGATGTGCTGCTGGGCCTGTTCTTCATCACCATAGGCATGAAGCTGGACTGGCGCCTGCTGCTGGCGCAATGGCCGCTGGTGCTGCTGCTGAGCATCTTCCCCATCGCCGCCAAGTTCGCCCTCATCACCGGCCTGGCCAAGCTCTTCAAGGCGCCCACCGGCGTGTCGCTGCGCACCGGCCTGTTTCTCGCCCAGGCGGGCGAGTTCGGCTTTGTGCTGCTGACCCTGGCCGGCCAGCACCAGCTGATCCCGACGCAGTACGTCAGCCCCATACTCGCCAGCATGGTGCTGTCCATGCTGGCCTCGCCCATCCTCATCATGTATAGCAACCGCATCGTGATGAAGCTGTCCGCCAGCGACTGGATGCTGCAATCCCTGCAGCTGACCAGCATCGCCAAGAAGGCGATCAAGGCCGACGCCCACGTCATCATCTGCGGCTATGGTCGCAGCGGCCAGAACCTGGCCCGCTTGCTGGACGGCGATCACATCCCCTATATGGCCCTGGACCTGGACCCCGACCGCGTGCGCCAGGCCGCCGCCGCCGGTCAGAGCGTGGTGTTCGGCGATGCCGCCCGGCTGCAAAGCCTGATGGCCGCCGGCCTGGCCCGTGCCAGCGCCGTGGTGGTCAGCTACCCCGACACCGCCTCGGCCCTGAAGATCCTGCACCTGGTGCATTCGCACGCGCCCCAGGTGCCGGTGGTGGTGCGCACCATCGACGACAGCGATCTGGAGCGCCTGCGCGCCGCCGGCGCCACCGAGGTCGTGCCCGAGGCCATCGAGGGCTCGCTGATGCTGGCCAGCCATGCCCTGGCCCTGGTGGGCGTGCCGATGCGGCGGGTGATCCGCCTGACCCGTGACGCACGGGATGCGCGTTACGGACTCTTGCGCGGCTACTTCCACGGCGCCGATGACGACAGCTCCGAAGACCTGCACCAGGCCCGCCTGCGCTCCGTCACCCTGCCCACGGCCAGCCCCTACGCCCAGCAGGCCCTGGGCCAGCTGGCCCTGCATGCCACCGGCGTCTCGGTGGTGTCGGTGCGACGGGCCAATGGTGCGGTGGTGCATGCTGATGACGAGTTACTGCTGCAGGGTGGCGACACCCTGGTCCTGTCGGGCGTGCCCGAGGCCTTGGCCCTGGCCGAAGAGAAGCTGCTGCGCGCTTGAGCGCGGCAATAACGCGCCAAATATGCGCATTAGTTCACGCAAAGGGTCGCGGCGGCGCTGCCACCCCTGCGATAGGGGGTAACCCTGAAAGCGCTCAGCACGGAAACTGCGGCCACGCCATCTGCACAACCGGAGCCCCTTTTGAAAGTTCAGCGCCCAGTCCCTCGCCTCGCCACCACCCTCGCCCTGCTGGCCGCCTGCGCCGGCGCACAAGCCGCCCCCATCACACTCAGCGGCTATTCACTCGGCTCCGAGAACATCGACACCAGCATGTCGAACACGGTTACGGTCGGCCAGTTCAAGGGCAGGGCGAACCTGGGTACCGGCACGCAGGACTTCCTGACCTTCTGCACCGAAATCTCCCAAGGCTTCAACTGGAACACCAGCTACGACTACGCCCTGGTGGCGAACGGCTCGGCCCGGGGCTTCAGCAACAGCCAGGCCGATCTGCTGGGCCGGCTCTACACCGTGGCCGGCGACATCGACAGCAAGACCAAGAGCGTGGCCTTCCAGCTCTCCGTCTGGGAAATCCTCTACGACACCAGCAACCGCCTGAGCCTGGGCAGCGGCAACTTCTTGCTGGACTCCGGCGGCAGCAGCGCCGTGCGCAACCAGGCCGCCACTTGGCTGAGCGGCCTGGCCGGCGTCAGCAGCGACTACCAGGTGCAAAGGCTTTACAGCGCCAACGCCCAAGACCTCATCTTCGCCACGCACAAGCCAAGGCCCGACTCCTCCAACCAGGTGCCCGAGCCCGCCAGCTGGGCCCTGGGCCTGACGGCGCTGGCCGCCATGGCCCTGGTGCGCCGCCGGACCCGCAAGGCCTGAGCACCCAAGCTGGGCTCAGATCACCGGCGAGGGGTCGTCGCGCAAGGGGCGCTCCCCCTCCACCATGCCCTGGTGGTGGCTGAGAAAGACCCGGCCCTCGAACCAGCGCTGCCAGCCGCTGGCGCGCAGGCGGTCCAGCACCGGGCCCTTGACCTCGGACAAGTCCAGGCGCCGGCCCTGCTGCATGAGGCCGGCATGCAGCTCGCGCAAGGCCTCCAGGCCGCTGAAGTCGATGCTGTTCACCGGCGACATCAAGAGCAGCACCCGGCGCACCTGCGGCTGGGTCTGCAGATAGGCTTGCACCGCATCGCTCAGGCCCCGCGCATTGGTGAAGACCAGGCTCTCGTCGATGCGCAAGCCCATCACATCGGGCTGGCACTCGACCGCATGCCGATCCACATTGCGGTAATGCTCGGTGCCGGGCACCCGGCCAATCTGCGCCACATGCGGGCGGGCGCTGCGCTGCAAGAGCAAGGCGATCGAGCCCAGCACGCCCAGCCCCAGGCCGACGGCCAGATTGACGCCCAGCACCGTCAGGCAGACCAGCAGCATCAGCAAGGCCTCGGGCCGCGCATAGCGCCAGGCCTCGACAAAAAGCTGCAACTTCAGGCCCGACAAGACCGCCACCAGAATGGTGGCCGACAGCACCGCCTTGGGCAGCCAGGCCAGCGGCGCGGCCAGCAGAACCATGGCCAGACCCATGAAGAGCGCCACAAAAGCACCGCTCAAACGGCTGCGACTGCCCGCGTCCTGCAGCAGGACGCTGCGCGAAAAACTGCCCCCCACCGGCATGCCGCCGCTGAAGGCCGCCATGAGATTGGCCGCCCCCAGGCCGCGCAGCTCGGCCGCCGGATTGACCCGCTCGCCACGCCTGCGCGCCAGCGACTCCGCCACCACCAGGCTGCTGACATAGGCCATCAGCGCCAGCAGCAAGGCATGCGGCAGCAGGGCCAGCCACAGGGCGGCATCCAGGCGCGGCAGGCTGGGCCGCAGATCCAGCGGCGGCAAGCTGCCCAGCAAGGTCACGCCCTGGGAGCGCGCATCGGTCAGCCAGGCCAGGCCCATAGCCGCTAGCAGCAAGCCCAGCGGTGCCAGCCGCGCCAGGGTGGGGGGCAGCCAACGCCGGCCCGCCAGCAAGAGCGCACAGGCGCCCAGGCCGTAAGCCAGGGTCAGGTCTTGCCAGACCAGGCCATGAGCCCAAAATTCCCGGATGAGTGATGGCAGATCCACGCCCTGGGCCGGGCTGCCGATCAGCACCGGCAGCTGGCTGATGGCGATGCTCAGCGTCGCCCCGGTCTCGAACCCGTAGAGCACCGGCACCGAGAGCAGGGAGGCCAGGGCGTCCAGACGCAGGGCGGCGGCCAGCAGCAGGATCAGGCCCATCTCGGCCGCCAGCACCAGCGCGCCCTCGGCCGGGCTGACCCCGGCCGGCAGGCCGCCCAAGGCCTGGGCAATCATCAAGGCCAGCACGGCCACCGGCCCCACGGCCAGCACCGGGCTGGAGCCCAGGGCGGCATAGGCGAACAAGGGCAGCAGGCTGGCGTAGAGGCCGATCTGCGGCGGCAGGCCGGCCAACATGGCATAGGCCAGGCTTTGCGGGATCAGAAGCACGCTGACGACAAAGGCGGCCAGCACATCCTCACGCACATGGGGTTGGCGCAGGCGCGTCTGCAACGATTCAAGCGGGGTCTTCATCGGCGCCATTGTCGGCACAAATCAGGTGGTGTCAGGGTGGGCCCAGGACCTCGCGCAGATGCACCCGGCCCGAACTGCAAGCGAGCTCGAAGTCGGCCTCGATCTGCTGCAGGGCCGCGCCGTCCTGCGCCTGCACGGCGGCAATGCCCAGTGCCCGGTTGCGGCCCTTGGCCTTGGCCATGTACAGCGCCTTGTCGGCCCAGTTGACGGCCTGCTCCCAGTGCAAGGGCTGTTGGGTGGGCGGCAGCGGGAAATGCGCGAAGCCGATGGAGGCGGTCACGCGCAGAGGGCCGCCGCTGCTTTGCACCGGCGCCTCACCTATGCACATCAGCACCCGCTCGGCCAGCTGGCCGAGCTGTTCAGGGCTCACGCCGGCAGAGAAGACCAGAAACTCCTCGCCGCCCCAGCGCACCACCAGGTCCTGCTGGCGCACGGCATGGCTGATGCGCCGCGCCACCTCGCAGATCACGATATCGCCCACGGCATGGCCGTACTCGTCGTTGACATGCTTGAAGTGGTCGATGTCTATCATCAGCAGGGCGCCCTGGAAGCCGCGCTGCGCCTGCTGCTCCATCACCGCCAGAAAATGCCGGCGGTTGGCCAGATCGGTCAGCGGGTCGCGTTCGCTCTGGGCCCGCAGCAAGGCCTCGTTGGCCTTCAGGCGCCGGTTGGCGGCGCGCACCCGGCGCACCATCACGGCGCTCAGGGCCAGGGACAGCAGCAGCAGGGCCGCCACCGCCACCACCACCTGCTTGAGCAGTTGGCGGTTGCCGAGTTGCTGGTCCTTGAGGCTGTTGTCGCGCGCCAGCAGCTCCAGATCGCGCTGCTTGCGCTCGCTGTCGTACTTGAGCTGCAGCTGCTGCAGGGCGGCTTCGCGATTGCGGGCATTCACCTGGGCGCTGAGCTTGCGCTCCTCGTGGTAGATGGCCATCGCCTCCTTGGCCCAGCCGGCCTCGGCCATCGCCTCGCCCAGCTCGCGCAGCTCCAGCATGCGCAGGTTCTGATCCGGCTGGCCCAGGCGCAGCTCGTCCAGCCGGGCCACTTCGCGCCTGACCTTCTCCTGCTGACCCAGCTGCACATAGGCCACCGAGAGGTTGTGGCGCAGCGTGCGCTCGATGCGCAGATCGTGGCGCTGCAGGGCCAGGGGCAGGGCCTCCAAGGCCACCTCCACCGCGCGGCCCGCCCGCCCCTGCCGCAGCAAGGTGTCCACCTGGTTGGCGCGGATCTGCACGATCAGGCGTTCGGCCCCCGCCTGCTCGGCAAAGGCCAGGCCGTCTTCCAGCGCCTGCAAGCGGGTCGGCAGATCGCCACGGTGCGAGGCCAAGGTACTTTCGTAGACCTTCACCTGGGCCATGGCTTGCGCATCGCCCTGGGCCGTCTGCAAGGCCTGCACCAGCCAGCGCCGCGAGGCCTCGCCCTGGTCCTGCGCATGGGCCAGCAGGGCCAGCGAGCCCATGCTGATGGCGCTCATATATGCATCGGCCCCGGCCTCGGCCAGCTCCAGGCCGTAGCGGGCCGTGGCCTCGGCCAAGGGCAGGGCGCCTTCGTTGCGCTGCTTGCGCTCCAGCACCCGCAAGGCATACCAGATGCTGCGGAAGTCGCAGCCCTTGGCGATGCTGGCGCGCAGCTGGCTGCGCACACAGTTTTTTTCCAGGCCGTCCACGGCACGCTGGGCCAGCTGGGCGGCGGGCTGGGGCTGACCCTTGCGGTCGGCCAGCTCGGCCCGCAGCAGGTCCAGGCGGTGGCTGAACAAGGGGGCGCCGGCCAGGCTATTGCCCAGTCTTTCGGCCGTGGCGAAATCGGCGGCCTGCACCGCGATGCGGGCTTCGACCCAGCGCAGCAGCAACTGATATTCGGCGTTAGCCGGATCGGCCTGCAACTGGCGTAGGCCGAGCAAGGCCTCGTCCGGCCGGTCGTAGGCGCGGCGCAGCAAGGGGGCGAGGCGGGCGTCCAGCTTGGGATCGGCGGCCGCATCGGCGCGCAGCTCGGCCAGCGCCGGGGCTTGCTGGTCCGCCATGAGGCCGGACTCCGTCGCTTGCGCCGGCAGGCCGGCCAGGGCCAGCAGCAGGCCGCAAGCCAGGGTGAAGGAAGCACGCGACGCCAGGCTCACGCCGCCGTCTCCAGCACCGGCCCCTGCAGGGTTTGCAGGCTGATCTGCCCGCCCTGCCAGGAGGACTCCATCTGCGCCGCCAGCTGCTGCAGCTGCGGCTCATCGCGGGCCTCTATGCTTTCGACGCCATAAGCCCTGTTGCGGCCATGGGCCTTGGCCAGATACATGGCCGTGTCCACCAGGTCGATGGCGCGCTCCCAGCTGGGCAGCAAGCCATGCGGCTGGATGGGCAGGCAGGCAAAGCCGATGGAGGCCGTCACCCGGATGGTCTCGCGGCCATGCAAAACGGGCTGGCTGGCGATCTGGTCCAGCAGGCGCTGGGCCAAGGCCTTGGCTTCGCCGGGCGCATGGGCGGCCACCAGGATCAAGAACTCCTCGCCGCCCCAGCGCACGACCAGATCCACCTCGCGCAGCGTGGCCCGCAGGCGCTTGGCCACCTCCACCAGCACGCTATCGCCCGCGGCATGGCCGAAGTTGTCGTTGATGCGCTTGAAATGGTCGATATCGATCAGGAACAGCGTGCCGCTGAATTCGCCATCCTCGGCTTGGCGTTTGATGGCAGCCTGGAAAAACCGGCGATTGGCCAGGCCGGTCAGCGGATCGCGTTCGCTCTGGTGCCGGAGCGCCTCGTTGCTGCGCGCCAGTGCGGCATTGGTCTTGAGTATGCGCTGGTAGGCCAGGCCCAGCAGCACCGAGGACAGGACCACACAAGCCCCCACGGCCGCCCACAGCTTGATCTGCAGATCGCGGGCGCGCAGCTGCTCGGCCTTGAGGCTGTTGTTGCGGCCCAGCAGCACCAGCTCCTTGGCCCGGCGCTCGTCGTCATAGCTGGCCTGCGTTTCCAGCATGGCCTTGCGGGTGTCGGCGCGCAAGGCCTGGTCGGCCCAGCGGCGGTGCTGGTGATAGGCATTGACGGCGCCGCCCAGGTCGCCGGCCCGCTCCAGATATTCACCCAGCTCCAGCCAGCCCACGGCCGCCTCGCCGGCCGCTTCCTGGCGTTCATCCTCGGCAATCACCGCCAGCACCTCGCGCCGGCCTTCCAGCACCCGCTTTTGCGCAATCTTGGCCAGGCCGATGTTGTAGCGGGCCACCGCCTCGGCCACCTTGTCCTTGGTCGCCAGGGCCAGGGGCAGGGCCTCCTCGGCCAGCTGCTGAGCCTGGGCGTAACGGCCGCGCTTGAGCAGCAGGTCGGAGTGATTGCTCAGGGCCAGGGCCAGCAGTTTCTCCGACCCCGTCTGGCGTGCGAATTCCTGGGTCTGCACAGAAACTTGTTCGGCCCGGTCCATCTCCCTGCGCTCGCTGAAAACGATGGCGCGGACATTGCTCACCGTGTACATCAGCAGCGGGTCCGGGTCTTTCAAGGCCTCGGCATGCGCCTCTTCAATGGTCTGCAACGCCTGCTCGAGATACTGGGACTGCACATAGCCATAGGCCAGATTGGCGAGGGTAAAAGCCCGGCGCCAGGAATGCCCCATCTGATCGCCAAGCTTGAGCGCTTCATGGCCGGCCGCAACCGACCCGTCGAAATTGCCCAGATCGGTCTGCGTGCTTTGCATGAAATTGTGGCAACGCCACAGCAGGCGCCGCGGCGCATTGCTGCTGGAGAAGGCCGGCAGGGCCGACAGCGACTGCAGGCCCAGGCGACGCTCGCCGCGCATCACCAGCATCTCGCCCTTCACATAGCCATAGCTCAGCTGCGCCAGGCTGGCCCAGCGCCCTTCGGGCCAGGCCTGCAAGCTCAGCAAAATCTGCTCGACCAGAACATCGTCATGCGCGCGGGCGGCATAGGCGCCGCGCAAGGTCAACACCTCCAGGCGTTCCAGGCTGCCGACAGCGGTGCGCAGCTGCAACTCGCGCAAGGCTTTTTCGCTGGCCGACCCTTGGCTGAGGCCGACCCGCTCGATGGCCTCGAAGGCCTGGACAAAGGCCGCGTCCTCCAATTGGTCGGGCGGCAGTTCGGCGAGCTGAGGCGCGCTGGCGGTGTGCGAGGCGGGCGGCGGAGACCCGGGCTTGCAGGCCGCGATCGGGCCCAGCAGCCCCAGCAGCAGCAGGGCGCGGGCCAGGGTTCTCACCCTGCCGGGCGCGGCCAAGCCGGGCGAGTGCCCAGGATCAAGTCGACCAGACCCAGCAATGAAGCAGCAAGCCATGCTCATTCGTACGAATATCGGCGGCGTTGGCCTTGGCTTGACAGAGCAGATGCGCTTGAATGTGCAGTAATTGTCAAACCGGCAAGCGCACATCCTAGGGCATGGAGGGCCGGCGGCGACGCGGCCAAGGGCCGACCGCGGGTTTACCGCGAGTCGGTCTGTGCGGCTGGCGTTGCGCCCAGGCCATAAGCAGGCCCCCAGCCCGCGAGAGGCCGGGTGTGGGGCCAGGGCAGCAGCGTTTGCGGCCGCCCTGGTGCAAGCTCAGGCGGCCAGATCGGCCGTGGTGGCTTCCTGGTAGCCGCGTGGCACGGCACCCAGCAGGCGCCGGGTGTATTCCTGCTTGGGCGCGTGCAGCAGGGCTTGCGTTTCGTTCTGCTCCACCACATCGCCGTTCTGCATCACCAGCACCTCGTCGGAGATGAATTTGACGACGGCCAGATCGTGGCTGATGAAGATGTAGGACAGACCGAACTCGTCCTGCAAATCCTTCAGCAGATTGAGCACCTGGGCCTGCACCGACACGTCCAGCGCCGAGACGGCTTCGTCCAGCACCAGCACCTCGGGGTTGAGCGTCAGGCAGCGCGCGATGGCGATGCGCTGGCGCTGGCCGCCGGAGAACTCGTGCGGATATTTGCCCAGCACGCTATCGTCCAGGCCCACCTTCTTCAGCAGGGCGCTGGCGCGGGCCAGGCGCTCGTTGTAGTCCTTGCCAATGGCGTGAATCTCCATCGGTTCGACCAGGGTCTGGGCGATGGTGAAACGCGGGTTCAGCGAGGCATAGGGGTTCTGGAACACCACCTGGATGCGGCGGCGCATCTTCTGCCAGTCATTGCCGCTCAGCTTGAGCAGGTCCTGGCCCTCGAACAACACCTCGCCGCCGGTGGGCTCGTGCAGGCGCAAGAGCGTCAGGCCCATGGTCGTCTTGCCGGAGCCGGACTCGCCCACCACGCCCAGGGTATAGCCCTTGCGCAGCTTGAAGGACACTTCCTTGACCGCCTTGAATTCCTTTTTGCCGAACAGGCCGCTGCCGAAGAAGAAGCTCTTCTTCAGGGCCCGGGCTTCCAGAATCACCGGTGCGTCCGGGTCCTTGGGCTTCTCCTGCACGGCGGCCTTGCCCTGGCCCATCTGCTTGGCGATGTGATCGTCGATCACCATCAGCCGCGCCGGATTCTCCGTCAGGCTGGGGCGGCAGGCCAGCAAGGCCTTGGTATAGCTGTCCTGCGGGTTCTTGAAGATGTCGGCCACCGGGGCCTTCTCGCGGATCTCGCCATGGCGCATCACCACCACCTGGTCGGAGATCTCACCCACCACGCCCAGATCGTGCGAGATGAAGAGCAAGCTCATCTTGTGCGTTTCCTTGAGCTTGGCCATCAGCTCCATCACCTGGCGCTGGATGGTCACGTCCAGCGCCGTGGTGGGCTCGTCGGCGATCAAGAGCTTGGGCGAGCAGGCCAGGGCCACGGCAATCATCACCCGCTGCTGCTGGCCGCCCGACATCTCGTGCGGATAAGCACCCAGGCGGCGCTTGGGCTCGGGGATGCCGACCTCATTGAGCAGTTCCTCGGCACGCACGAGGGCCTGCTTCTTCGTCATGCCCATATGCTTGATCAGCGGCTCCATGATCTGGTCGGCCACCGTGAACACCGGGTTGAGCGAGCTCATCGGGTCCTGGAATACGCAGGCGATGTCGCGGCCACGGATGGCTTGCAACTCAGGCAGCCTGGTCTGCAGCAGGTCGCGGCCCTGGAACAGGATCTTGCCCTGGCGCTCGGCGTTCTCGGGCAGCAGATTGAGGATGGACATGGCGGTCACGCTCTTGCCCGAACCCGACTCGCCCACCAGGGCGACGGTGGAATTCTCCGGCACATCGAAGCTGACGCCCTTGACGGCCAGGGTGCGCTGCATTTGGCCGTTAGCACGGCCCATGCGGAAGGCGACTTTTAAATCTTGAATGCTCAACAACATGGCTTACTCCAAGCCTCTCAATTTCGGATCCAGCGCATCGCGCAGCGCGTCGGTGAACAAGGCAAAAGCCGTCACAAACACCGCCATCACCGCCGTCACGGCGGCCAGCTGCCACCAGTAGCCGAGGATCAGCTCGCTCTGCGATTCGCTCAGCATGGTGCCCCAGGAGACCTGGTCCACGCCCACGCCCAGGCCCAGATAGGACAGGATCACCTCGCTCTTGATGAAGCCCACCACATGCAGGCTCAGCTGCACCAGGGCCACGTGCGAGACATTGGGCAGGATGTGCTTGAACATGCGCGAGAACTTGCTGGCGCCAATCGCCTCGGCCGAACGCACATACTCGCGCGCCGAGTGTTTCATGAACTCCGCACGGATCAGGCGGTAGATGCCGGTCCAGCCGGCCAGGCCCAGAATCATCACCACCGACAGCACGCCGCGGCCGAAGATCACCGCGAAGGCGAAGATCAGCAAGATGCTAGGGATGGCGGTGAAGACGTTGTAGACCCACTCCAGGAAGTCGCCAACCTTGCCGCCGAAAAAGCCCGACAGCGCGCCCAGCACGGTGCCGATGATGGTGGCCACCACGGCCGCCAGCACACCCACCAGGATGGAGACTTCCGCGCCCTTGATCACCTTGGCCAGCACATCGCGGCCCAGGCGGTCGCCGCCCAGGGGCAGGGTCTCGGCCTTGACGGTGACCTCGGTCTTGTAGCTCTTGGCGCGCTCTTCCCACTCGGCGTATTTGGGCGCCAGTGGGTCGATATCGCTCAGGTCCACATTCGGGCCCTTGGGCGTGGCCAGCACGCTGTTGGCCTCGGCGGGTGCGGGGCCAACAAGCGTCGGCGGCGCATTGGGTACGCCCACTTCCTTCTGCCAGTTCTTGGCGATCAGGCCGGTGCTGGAGGCGATCACCAGCAGCAGGAAGAAGCCCACGATGACCATGGACACCATGCCCACCTTGTCGGCACGCAGACGGCGCCAGGCGGCGGACCAGACGCCTTCGGACTTTTGCGCGGCCCGTGGGGCGGCGGAGTTATTGGACATGACTGCACTCATTTAAGCACCACGCGCGGATCCACCAGCTTGTACAGCAGGTCAGTAATCAAGTTCACAACCATGGTCAGGAAAGCGATATAGATCGCAAAGGCCTGAATCACCGGATAGTCGCTGCGGTTCACCGCCAGCAGGATCTCGCGGCCCAGGCCGGGGATGGAGAAGAACACCTCCAGCAGAAAGCTACCCACGAACACGCCCGGCAGCGCCACCGAGATATTGGTCATGATGGGGATCATGGCGTTGCGCAGCACATGCTTGAGCAAGATGGTGCGCTCGGTCAGGCCCTTGGCACGCGCGGTGCGCACATAGTCATGACCGATCTCGTCCAGGAAGAAGGTGCGGTACAGCCGGGTGTAGGGCGCGATCGCCACCGCCACGGCCACGAAGATGGGCAGGGGCGCGTAGGTGGTGAGATTGGTCCAGAAGCTATCCGTCCAGCCCTGCACCGGGAACCAGCCCAGGCGGAAGGCGAACACATACTGACCCACGATCACATAGACCAGCAGCGAGATGGACACCGCCACCGTGCTCAGAATCATCACCGTGCGGTCGGTCAGGCTGCCGCGCACATAGGCCACGGCCAGGGCGAAGGGAATCGCCAGCAGCACTTCCAGGATCAGGATGGGCAGCATGACGGTCAGCGTGGCCGGCAGGCGGCTGGCAAACAGGCTGGAGACCGGCTCATTGGTGGCCCAGCTCTTGCCCCAGTCAAAGGTGACGATCTGCTTGATGAAGATCAAGAGCTGTTCCCAGACCGGCTTGTTCAAGCCCAGTTGCTCGCGGATCGCGTTGATCTGCTCGGGGCTGGCGTTCAAGCCACCCATGATTTCTGCCGGGTCACCCCCGAAGTACTTGAAAAGAAAAAACACCAGCAGCACGACGCCGAGCAAGGTCGGAATCATTTGCCACAAGCGCCTGAACAGGTAGGCCACCATTGCTACGGGTCTCCGGGTATCAGATCGCGAAAAGCGAAATTGAAAGGCTTGCTCAAGCCGGCACCCGCTTGTGATGGGGCCAGGGCTCAAGACAGCTTCATGAAAGAAATGTGGCGCGAGTCTAGTCGACGGCGCGGCCCAAAAGCCCTGGCATTTATCCGAGGGCCCCGAATTCATCGGCTCTGTGGGCGGCGTTCGCCCACACAAACCCCGCCGTGGCACTAGACTGCGCGCTGCGCGCAGGGCCACGAGTTCTGTCGTCTCATCCTCTATTCCAAGAATGAAACCCGTGAACAAAGCCCGTCCGGCTCACCCGACCCGGCCCCAAGCCATGCACAAGACCCGCTCCACCGTCCAGCCCCCCGCCCGCCGCCTGGGCCTGCAAAAATTGATGGCCTGCCTCAGTTTTTCTGTGGCTGCCACTGCTGTGTTTGCCCTGGGCAGCGGCAGCGCGCTTGCGCAAACCGCGGCGGCGCCCAGCAGCGAGCCCAAGATCCTGCGCTATGCCTTCCGCGTGGCCGAAACCGGCTTCGACCCGGCGCAGATCTCCGACACCTATTCCAAGACCGTGGCCGCGGGCATCTTCGATGCTCCACTGAAATACGAGTACCTGGCCAAGACGCCCAAGCTGCTGCCCAACACCTTGGTGGCCATGCCCGAGATCTCGGCCGACTTCAAGACCCTCACCTTCGAAGTCAAACCCGGCATCTATTTCAATGACGACGAGGCTTTCAAGGGCAAGAAGCGCGAGCTGACCGCGGCCGACTACGTCTACGCCATCAAGCGTCACTACGACCCGCTGTGGAAGAGCCCCAATCTCTATCTGCTGGAGAACGTCAAGATCCTGGGCCTGTCTGAGCTGCGCCAGAAGTTAATGAAGGCCAAAAAGCCTTTTGACTACGACCAGCCGGTGGAAGGCCTGCAGGAGCTGGGCCGCTACAAGTTCCAGATCAAGCTGGGTGTGGGCGACCCGCGCTTCGTCTACCAGTTTGCCGACCATGCCTTCCTGGGCGCCGTAGCCCGCGAGGTGGTGGAGTTCTATGGCGACAAGATCATGGCCCACCCGGTGGGCACCAATGCCTGGGCATTGGCCGAGTGGCGCCGCAGCTCACGCATTGTGCTGGAGAAGAACCCGAACTTCCGCGAGGAGTACTACCGCGAGCAAGTCCCCGCCGACAAGCCCGAACTGGCCGCCCAGGTCAAGGCCTTGCAAGGCCGCCGCATCCCCCTGATCGACCGGGTGGAGATCGCCATCATCGAAGAAGCCCAGCCGCGCTGGCTGTCCTTCCTCGGCAGCGAAGCCGATGTCTTGCCCGAGGTGCCGTTTGAGTTCGCCGGCATCGCCTTCCCCGGCGACAAGCTGGCCCCCAATCTGGCCAAGCGCGGCATACAGATGACCCGCTTCATCTACCCCGAAATCGCCCTGTCCTACTTCAATATGGAAGACCCGACGGTGGGCGGCTACACGCCGGAGAAGATCGCGCTGCGCCGCGCCATCTCCCTGGGCATGGAGGTGGACAAGCAGATCCGCCTGGCCCGCCGCGGCCAGGGCATTCCGGTACAGGGCCCATCCATTCCCGGTGTGTTCGGCTATGACACGGCCTTCAAGTCGGAGATGAGCGAATACAACCTGCCCAAGGCCAAGGCCTTGCTGGACCTGTACGGCTATACCGACAAAAACGGCGATGGCTGGCGCGATATGCCCGATGGCTCGCCCCTGCGCATCGAATATGCGACCCAACCCAATAGCGAAAGCCGCCAGTTGGTCGAGCTGTGGCACAAGGGCATGGACGCCTTGAAGATCAAGATGGTGTTCAAGTCTGCCAAATGGCCCGAGAACCTCAAGTCCGCCAATGCCGGCAAGCTGCAGATGTGGGGCGTTAGCTGGGTGGCGAGCACGCCGGACAACGATACCTTCCTGGCCTTGGGCGACAGCAAGAGCAAAGGCAATAAGGCCCGCTTCAATCTGCCGGCCTATGATGCGCTCTACCAAAAACAAAAAGCCCTGCCCGACGGCCCCGAGCGCCTGGCCATCATGCGCGAAGCCCAGCGCATGATGATTGCCTATATGCCCTACAAGATGGACATCCACCGCATCTTCACCGATATGTCACAGCCTTGGGTCAAGGGCTATGAGCGCAATGTTTTTGTGCGCACCTTCTGGAACTATGTGGACGTCGACGCCGAGGCTCAAAAGGCCTTCCTGAAGTAAGAACCAAGCCTCCGCGCCGGCCGCAGCACCAGGCGCTGGCAACAGGATTTGCCTCTTGATGAAAAAGAAGACGCCCATCTTGTCCCGCCTGCTGCTGCCCTTGAGCTTGGCGCTCTTGCTCACCTTGCCAGTGCAGGCCGCGGAGCCTGCCGCCGCGACCAGTGCACCCAAGGTCTTGCGCTACGCCTTCCGCGCCGCCGAGACCAGCTTTGATCCGACCCAGCTCACCGACATCTACTCCCGCGTCATCACCGCCCATGTGTTCGAAACGCTCTATGCCTACGACCACCTGGCCCGGCCCATCCAGATACACCCGCTGATCGCCCAGGCCCTGCCCGAGATCAGCCCTGACTTCAAGACCTTCACCATCCGCCTGCGGCCCGGCATCTTCTTCGCCGCAGACCCGGCCTTTCAGGGCCGGCCGCGCGAGCTGAGCGCGCGGGACTTCGTCTACAGCTTCAAGCGCTTTGCCGACCCGCGCAACAAAAGCCCTAACTGGGCCGCTTTTGAAGAGGCCGGCCTGCTGGGCCTGGCCGAGCTGCGCCAACAAGCGATCAAGAGCGGCAAGGCTTTTGACTACGCACACGAGATCCCCGGCCTGCGCGCCCTGGACCGCTACACCTTGCAGCTCAGGACCGCCCAGCCGCGCCCGCGCCTGCCGGAACTGATCCTGACCGGCAACGATCTCTACGGCGCCGTGGCGCGCGAGGTGGTGGAGTTCTACGGCGACAAGATCGGCGAGCACCCGGTGGGAACTGGCCCCTTTGTACTCAAGTCCTGGCGGCGCTCCTCGCAAATCGTGCTGGAGCGCAACCCCGCTTACCGTGAGCGTTACTACGACGCCCAGCCCGCTGCCGACGATGCAGAGGGCCAGGCCTTGCTGGCCCGCTTCAAGCAGCGCCGCCTGCCCATGGTGGACCGGGTGGAGGTCGCCATCATCGAAGAGCAGCAGCCGCGCTGGCTGTCCTTTCTGAACGGCGAGCATGACTATCTGGAGCAACTGCCCGAGGACTTCATCAACCAGGCCATGCCCGGCGGCCATCTGGCCCCCAATCTGGCCATGAAGGGCATGCGTGCCTTCCAGACCGTGGGCTCGGACGTGACGCTGACGGCCTTCAATATGGAGGATCCGCTGGTGGGTGGTTACGCGCCGGCCCAGGTGGCCTTGCGCCGCGCCATCTCCCTGGCCCTGGACATTCCGCGCGAGATCCTGCTGGTGCGGCGCGGCCAGGCGCTGCAGGCGCAAAGCAATATCGCCCCCTACACCACCGGCTATTCGGCCAGCTTCAAGAGCGATATGGCCAGCCACGACCTCGCCCGCGCCAAGGCTTTGCTGGATATGTATGGCTATCTGGACCGCGATGGCGACGGCTGGCGCGAGCGCCCCGATGGCAGCCCCCTGATCTTGCTGCGCAATAGCCAGTCGGACTCGCAATACCGCCAGTTGGACGAGCAGTGGCAAAAAGCCATGAACGATCTGGGCCTGCGCCTGGAGATCAAGATCGCCAAGTGGCCCGAGAACCTCAAAGCCGCCCGCGCCGGCCGCTTCATGAGCTGGAGCGTGGGCTCGCGCGCCTCCCAGCTCGATGGCCAGAACGCCTTGCAAAGGCTTTATGGCCCGGCCAGCGGTGGGCAAAACCTCGCACGCTTCAATCAGCCCGAGTTCAACCGCATCTACGAGCAGATGCAGGGCATGGCGGACGGACCGGAGCGCGAAGCCCTGTTCCTGCAAGCCAAGCGCATCGCCGCCGCATACCTTCCGTACAAACCCCATGTACACCGGCTTTACACCGATTTAGGCCAGTCTTGGCTGTTAGGCTACCGGCGCCCCGTGTTCTGGCTGGATTTCTGGCAGTACGTGGACATCGATCACAGCAAGCGCCCCTAAAAATCCCCAGCCATGATGAAGCACCGATCACAAACCCGCCGGCCTTTTTTTGCAAGCCTCGCCCGCCATGGATTTGTGATCGCGGCCTTCGGCAGCGGACTGCTGCTAACGCCGCTGGCCCAGGGCGGCGAGGCCAAGCCGGCAGCGCAAGACGAAAAGGTGCTGCGCTATGCCCTCAAGACGGCCGAAACCGGCTTTGACCCGGCCAAGGTGCAGGACCTCTATTCCCGCATCATCACCCAGCATATTTTTGAAGGCCTCTACACCTTCGACTACCTGGCCCGACCCTTCAGGCTCAAGCCCCTGACGGCGGCCGCCCTGCCCGAGCACAGCGCCGACTTCAAGACCTGGACGATACGGATCAAGCCCGGTATCTACTTCGCCGCGGACCCCATCTTCCAAGGCAAGCAGCGCGAGCTAACGGCGCAAGACTACGTCTACAGCTTCAAGCGCTTTGCCGACCCACTGACCAACAGCCCCACCTGGGACGGCCTGGAAGAGCAGCATCTGCTGGGCTTGAACGAGTACCGCGCCGAGATCGAGAAGAGCAAAAAGCCTTTCGACTACGACAAGCCCATCCCCGGCCTGCTGGCCCTGGACCGCTACACCTTGCAGCTCAAGCTGGCCGAGGCCCGCCCCCGCCTGCCCCAGCTGCTGGCCGACGGCAGCCTGCTGGGCGCCGTGGCGCGCGAGGTGATCGAGGCCTATGGCGACAAAAGCATGGCGCATCCGGTGGGCACCGGCCCCTTCAAGCTGGGCCACTGGCGGCGCAGCAGCCTGATCGAGCTGGTGCGCAACCCCGACTATCGCGAGCGCTTCTACGACGCCGAACCGAATGCCGACGATGCCGAAGGCCAGGCCTTGCTGGCCCGCTTCAAGGGCCGGCGCCTGCCCATGCTGGACCGGGTGGAGGTGGCCATCATCGAAGAGAACCAGCCGCGCTGGCTGAGTTTTCTGAACGGCCAGTTCGACCTGCTCTACACCCTGCCCGAGGACTTCACCTCGCAAGCCATTCCCGGCGGCAAGCTGGCACCCAATCTGGCCAAAAGAGGTATGCACTGCTATACGGTGGTGGCCTCGGATGTGCTGTTCACCGTCTTCAATATGGAGGACCCGCTGCTCGGCGGCTTTGAGCCCGGCCATATCGCCCTGCGCCGCGCCATCTCCCTGGCCACCCAGGCCGAGCGTGAGATTCAAATTGCCCGCCGCGGCCAGGCCATCAGCGCACAGTCCATCATGCTGCCCCACACCACCGGCTACGACGCGCAGTTCAAGAGCGAGAACGGCGATTTCGACCCGCAACGCGCCCGCGCCCTGCTGGACCTCTACGGCTATGTGGACCGCAACGGCGACGGCTGGCGCGAGCAGCCCGATGGCAGCCCTTTGCTGCTGGAAAGCCTGACCACGCCGGACAGCTTCCAGCGCCAGGTGGATGAAATCTGGGCCAAGAGCCTGGCCCAGATCGGCCTGCTGGTGAAGTTCAAATCGGCCAAGTGGCCGGAGAACCTGAAGAGCTTGCGCGCCGGCAAGTTCCAGATCTGGTCCCTGGCCAGCTCCGCCTCTTCGCCCGATGGGCAGGACGCTTTAGGCTTTTTCTACAGCCCCCGCATCGGCGGGCAGAACTACGCCCGTTTCAATCTGCCCGCCATGGACAAGCTGTACGAGCAGGCCAATGCGCAAGCCGACGGCCCCGAGCGCGAGGCGGTGTTCCGCGAGGCCAAGCGCCTGGGCGTGGCCTACGCGCCCTACCGCGCACGCGGCCACCGCCTGATCACCGACATCGCCCAGCCCTGGCTGATCGGCTACCGCCGCCCGCAGTTCGCGCTGGACTGGTGGCAGTTTGTGGACGTTGACAACAACCAAAAACCTTGATGCCAATGATGCGGACCCCTTTCGCTTTCTTGACCAAACTGCTGGGGGCCGCCGCCCTGCTGACGGCGCTGCCCCTGGCTCAGGCCCAGGCCCCCACCGCCCCCAAGGTGCTGCGCTACGCCTTCCAGATCGCCGAAACCGGCTTCGACCCCGCGCAGATCAGCGACGACTATTCCCGCACCATCACCCCGCATATCTTCGAGGCGCTCTACGCCTTCGACTACCTGGCCCTGCCGGTCAAGGCCAAGCCGCTGACGGCCGCCGCCCTGCCCGAGGTCACGAATGACTTCAAGACCTGGACGATCCGACTCAAGCCCGGCATCTACTTCGCCGACGACCCGGCCTTCAAGGGCAAGAAGCGCGAGCTAACGGCGCAAGACTACGTCTACAGCTTCAAACGTTTTGCCGACCCCAAGATCAATGCGCCGCTCTACGCCGGCGTGGAAGAACTGGGCATCCAGGGCCTGCTGGCCCTGCGCAACAAGGCCATCGCCGAGAAGCGCGCGCTGGACTACGACGCCCCCATCGCCGGCCTGCGCGCCCTGGATCGCTACACCCTGCAAATCAATCTGGACCAAGCCCGGCCACGCCTGCTGGACAATCTGGCCAGCAACGACCTGATGGGCGCCGTGGCCCGCGAAGTGGTGGAGTTCTACGGCGAGCGCATCAGCGAGCACCCGGTGGGCACCGGCCCCTTTGTGCTCAAGCAGTGGCGGCGCTCCAGCCTCATCGTGCTGGAGAAAAACCCCGGCTACCGCGAGCGCTTCTTCGAGGCCGAGCCGGCCGCCGACGATGCCGAGGGCCAGGCCATCCTGACCCGCTTCAAGGGCCGGCACATCCCCATGATCGACCGGGTGGAGATCTCCATCATCGAAGAGTCGCAGCCGCGCTGGCTGAGCTTTCTGAACGGCGAGGCCGATCTCTCCTTCATCGTGCCCAATGAGTTTGTCAACTCCGCCTTGCCGGGCAACAAGCTCGCGCCCAATCTGGCCAAACGCGGCATGCGGCTGCACCGCATCCTGGCGGCGGACGAGGCCTTCACCTTCTTCAATATGGAAGACCCGACGGTGGGCGGCTACACACCGGACAAGGTGGCGCTGCGCCGCGCCATCTCGCTGGGCCTGGATGTGGAGCGCGAGATCCGCCAGGTGCGGCGCGGCCAGGCCGTGCTGGCACAAAGCCATGTGGTGCCGCATACCTCGGGCTATGACCCCAAGTACCGTTCCGAGATGAGCACCTACGACCCGGCCCGGGCCGCCGCCTTGCTGGACGCCTACGGGTATGTCGACCGCGACGGCGATGGCTGGCGGGACATGCCCGATGGGTCACCGCTGCTGCTGGAGGTGGCGACCCAGCCGGATTCGCAGTCCCGCCAGTACGATGAGTTATGGCAGCGCTCTTTCGACGCCCTGCACATCCGGGTCAAATTCTTTGCCGGCAAATGGCCGGAGCAGATGAAATCGGCCCGCGCCGGCAAGCTGATGCTGTGGATGATGGGCAATACCGCCAACTCGCCCGACGGCCTGGAGACCCTGCAATACCTGTACGGCCCACAGGCCGGCAACCAGAACATCTCGCGCTTCCGGCTGAAGGAATTCGATGAGCTGTACGAGCGCATGCTGGTGATGCCCGACGGGCCCGAACGCGAAGCCTTGCTGCTCAAGGCCAAGCGCATCCAGGCGGCCTACCTGCCCATCAAGACCCATGTACACCGCATCCGCAGCGACATCTCGCAACCCTGGTTGATCGGCTATCGCCGGCCCATGTTCCGCAATGAGTTCTGGCATTTTGTGGATATCGACAACGGCTTGCGGCCTTGATCCAGGCCAGGCCTGCAAAATGGGCAGAGGACTCTAGAACCCGCCTTGATGGGCTGCGGAGTGGCTAATATCGACGCCATGTCCATCCATTCCGGCCTGCCCGTTGGCAAGCGCCGCCACCCAGCACAGCATGCCAGCCGCATCCCCTCGCAAGCCACGCAGCGCCGCCACTTCCAGCCCTAGCCGCAAGCTTGGCCAACGCGCCGGCAGGGCGGAGCAAGGCGAGGATGCGGCCTCGGCTCACCGCCACCCTCATCATCATCATCTGCTGGACCTGAGCGCACCCAATGCCTTGCTGCTGATGCTGGAGGGCCGCGCGCCCTGGGAGTTCGCCGCCTTGCTGGCCGCCTCACCTTGGCTGCGCCGCCTGCCGCGCGGCGATGGGCATCCGGTGATCGTCTTCCCCGGCCTGGGCGCCAATGACCTGACGACCAAGCCCTTGCGCAGTTTTCTCGATGCCCTGGGCTACGAGACCCATCCCTGGGGCCAGGGCTTCAACTTCGGCCCCCGCCACGGCGTGCTGGAGCAATGCTCGGCCGATGTGAAGCGCCTGTTCAAACATCATGCCAAGCCGGTCAGCCTGATCGGCTGGAGCCTGGGCGGCATCTACGCCCGTGAACTCGCCAAGGAACTGCCCGACCACGCGCGCTGCGTCATCACCCTGGGCACGCCCTTCACCGGCCACCCGCGCGCCACCAATGCCTGGCGCTTCTTCGAGCTGGTCAGCGGCCAGGACACCCACGACCCGGCCCTGATGGCGCAGATCCGCCAGACCCCGCCGGTGCCCACCACCTCCATCTATTCACGCAGCGACGGCATCGTCTCCTGGCGCTGCAGCCTCAACCCGCCCAGCGAGCTCAGCGAAAACATCGAAGTCCCAGCCAGCCATCTCGGCCTGGGGATGAACCCGCTGGCGCTTTACGCGGTGGCGGATCGGCTGGGGCAAAAGGCGGGGGAGTGGCGCCCGTTTGAAGCGCGGGGGGGGCGGAGGTATTTCTTCAAGACCCGCGATTGAAAGAATGGGGTCAGAGTCATTTAATTTGTGAAATTAAATGACTCTGACCCCATTATTCAAAACTCAAGCGCCCAGAAATATTGCCGCCGTCTTGTCTTTGGGGCGCTGGCCTGAGTTGATGTAGGTGAGCAAAGCGGTGGCGGCGGCATCGGTGTCAAAACCCCGCAGCCGCAGACCCAGCGGAATTTGGCTGCTGCGCACAATCGACTTGGCATAGGCCGCCAGGAAGGTTTGCTCAATCAGATACAAACTGCCCAATTCGTAGAAGGCAGCCATGCCGCGGATGTAATCGGCCTTATCCACATCGGCAAACGAAATGGGCAAGAGCCCGGCCGCCAGCAGCGGCACATTGGCCAAAATACGCGAAGTCCGCTTATTGCCGTTAGCAAATGCCTGCAAATAGGGAATGCGCGTCATCAGATACAAGGCCGCAGCGACCGGCCTAAGCGTACCTGCCGTCAGCAAAATATCCTTCAAGGCTGCAGCAACAAAGCCCGTTCCGGGCCGTGAGGGCGGAATATAAGCCGAGGCCGCCAAGTTCACGTCCTCATACTCGCGCGGCTGGCCGCGCTGGTGCGCGGGCAAGAAATGGTCGGAGGTGCTCAAGACATCGGGCAGGCCATGCTCATCGGTCAGCAAGGCATGCATGGCGCAGGCATTGTCAAAGCTCAGCGTCCGGTTTTCCCACAGATACTCGGCTGCGCGCTTGTGATTCAAGACCAGCAAGGCGTCGGCCATGGGCTTGCTCTTGTTCTGCTGCCCATACTGGATCAAGGTTTGCGTGTCCAGCGAGGAATAGGTTCCACCCTCGAGGACCGAAGACCCCCAGGAGAAATCAAGGACAAAACTGGCCAGGAAATGCCGGTCTATCGGCTGGGCCAAGGCTTGGATCCGCGTGCAACGCTGCGCCTTCTCATCGGCAAGCTCCGGGCTGGGCAATAAAAGCGCCTCGTTGAAGGGCGCCACTGGGCGCTGCTGCCAGGGCTGGTCAAAAAATGCATCGATCTCCGCCCGGCTGAATGCCGAGGCCGACACATAGCGCCTCGCACGCCCGGCGCCGAGGGCAAGCACCAAGCCCTGCGACAAAAATTCGGCCAGACGCCGGTTCAAGGTCGAACGGCTGAGACCCGGCACCAAGCCCTCCATGACCTCCGGCGTCAATCCCTTGGGGCCGGCAGAGGCAATGTGACTCAGCAAGAGCTGGACTTCGGCAGCACTCATTTTGACAAGAAGAATTTTCTGTAAGTTGCTGTAGCGTATGAGATTATTTCAACTTAGTCAAAAATTCTGGCGAGAATGCCTTGCTTGTCATGCGGCCCGTTGCCGACAAAGGCGAGCCTTGAATTTAGGAGTCAACGGGGGCAGAAGGAAAAATGACTCTGACCCTAACCATATTTTTCCTTTGCGCAGCGACGGCATCGTCTCCCGGCGCTGCCGCCTCAACCCGCCCAGCGAGCTCAGCGAAAACATCGAAGTCCCAGCCAGCCATCTCGGCCTGGGGATGAACCCGCTGGCACTTTACGCGGTGGCGGATCGGCTGGGGCAAAAGGCGGGGGAGTGGCGCCCGTTTGAAGCGCGGGGGGGCGGAGGTATTTCTTCAAGACCCACGATTGAAAGAATGGGGTCAGAGTGTCTCCGCTGTGTTTCGTTTGTTGCAAGCAACTGACAGCTGGACTTTCACCCACAAAAGTGCGTTCATTCTGAGCGCATAGAAAAAGGGGAACGTGTTGCACACATTCCCCTTTTGCAGAATCAGTTGGCCTTAAACCTAACAGACTAGCATTACCCTAGCCGGGCGCTTTCAAATCCACTATTCAAATTGCAATAAATACAATTAAAAATTAAGGAGTTGAATTCTTCTCAATTGCAGCCTTAACTGCCGCCTGGGTAACATCAGTAGTCACAGTCCAAGACATGCGCACGCCATCGGCCACGGCCTGATATTTGATCCATTTGCCATCCAAATCGGAACCATTGCCCGATGCAGTGAATGTCGCCGTAATCAAGCCAGCGTTGTCCGCAACAACAGTCGCCAGAACATTGGTCGCCGTGAAAGCAGGAACGCCACCTGTACCGGCCGACGCACATGTACCAAAGCCTGCGTTTTCTTGATAGCACAAAGCAACTGCCTTCTTCACGCCATCAATGCTGGCAATCGCCGATGATGCTTTGGACTTGCTGGTGTAATCTTTGTACTGCGGAATCGCCACCGCCGCCAAAATACCAATAATCGCCACAACGATCATCAGTTCGATCAGGGTGAAACCTTGTTGAACGCGCTTCATGCTCATGATGTGTTCCTAAAGAGAGAAAGGGAAGCTTGTTAAACACGCTTCCCTTTTATTGGATCAGTTGGTTTTAAGCCTAACTGACTAGCATTGCCCTAGCTGGGTACTTTTCAATTCCGCTATTAAAACCGCAACAAATGCAGCTAACAGATTAAGGAGTTGAATTCTTCTCGATTGCTGCCTTAACTGCCGCTTGAGTAACGTTGGTGGTCACGGTCCAGGACATACGAACGCCATCGGCCACGGCCTGATACTTGATCCATTTGCCGTCCAAATCGGAACCATTGCCCGATGCAGTGAATGTCGCCGTAATCAAGCCTGCGTTGTCCGCAACAACAGTCGTCAGAACATTGGTCGCCGTGAAAGCAGGAACGCCACCTGTACCGGCCGACGCACATGTACCAAAGCCTGCGTTTTCTTGATAGCACAAAGCAACTGCCTTCTTCACGCCATCAATGCTGGCAATCGCCGATGATGCTTTGGACTTGCTGGTGTAATCTTTGTACTGCGGAATCGCCACCGCCGCCAAAATACCAATAATCGCCACAACGATCATCAGTTCGATCAGGGTGAAACCTTGTTGAACGCGCTTCATGCTCATGATGTGCTCCTAAAAAAAGGAAAAAGTGTAGGGACCTGAGAACTAAAAATTCGGATCGGATACACCCCCTTGAATGCAGGGGTCGTGCCAGCTTTTTCAGGGCCTACTTTCGCGACTTTCCTCACATTTCCGGGCTCCCGGCCGCCTGATCTGACAATTTTTGTCAGTCCAGCCCGTCCAAATTTTGTCGCTCTCCCTTGGCCTGACAATTTTTGTCAGTCGCTTCACGGCTCATCCTGGCTCAGCAAAGCTCCTCAAAATGAGTTTGGGGTCAGAGTCAATTAATCGATAATTGACTCTGACCCCATTTAGGGAGATAGGCATGCCCGGGAACGCTTGCCGCTGCACTTGTACGCGGCGAGGCCTCACAGCGCCATCAAATCCCCCGCCTGCAGAGGCCTGAGGATGTGGCCGGTGCTTAGCGTTGCGATCTCTTGCATCACGGCTTCGACTTCACCCGGTTTGATATGGGTGATGCAGACGGACACCGGGCCCGCCAACTGCGCCAGTTCACGGGCCAGGGCCGCGGGGCAGAGATGTTGGCTGAGGCTGGCGAGTTCGTGTTCTTCGTTGCTGAAGGCCGTCTCGATCACCAGATGCGAGAGCTTGAGTTGGGCCAGGCGCTGCCACAGGGCCGGGTTGGGGCCGGTGTCGCCGGTGAAGACCCAGTGGGCATGACCGGAGGCCGGGCCGGCATCGACGGCAAAACCCACGGCGGGCACGGTGTGGGCGGCGCTGAGGACCTCGATGCTGCGGCCACGCCCCAAGTCCAGGCGTTCGCCGATCTCAAAAGGATGCAGGCTCAGCACCGGGCTTTCGGGCCTGGGCAGGCGGGTGAAATCGGGCCAGATGATGCCGTTGAAGATGTGACGGCGCAGGGCTTCCAGGGTTTGCGGCAGGGCGTGGACCTGAATGGGCGGGCGGCCGGCGGCGGCACGCAGGCGCAGCACCGAGTCGGCCAGCAAAGGGATGGACAGCACATGGTCCAGATGGGAGTGGCTGATCAGGATGTGATCGATGCGGGCCAAGTCGTCCAGCGGCAGATCGCCCACCCCGGTGCCCGCGTCGATCAACACATCGTCGTCCAGCAGGAAGGCAGTGGTCTTGTAACCGGCGGCGATGGCGCCAGAACAGCCAAGGACGCGAATTTTCATGAAAAGCAGGCGTTCGAGTAGGTGGGGAGGAACCCTGAGCGCAGCTCGCAGTTGCCGCACTCAGGCTTGCCAATGTACGCAGGCTTGGCGGTCTCGCTAAGTGCGCATTACCGGGTTTTTTCACCCACAGCCCTATCCGGCACAAGCCCTGGCCGCCGGCGTGACTTTGTGCACAAGTCGGCGCGCAAGAGCTGGGCGGCCTGCCCATGCCCAGGCCGCTCGGCGGGCTTGGCATACTGCGCGTGTCAACCTTGGGTTCAGCATGAGCAAGAACAAAAACAGCAGCGGCCATCAAGCGCCCTCTCCACAGTCCATCGAAGAGATGAGCATTCAGCAGTTGGTGGAAGAAGCCAAGCGCATCAAGCAAATCATGCGCGATGGCAAAGGCCGCATCGGCGCTCAGACGGCCCTGCCGCCAGCGCAAGCGGCGGAGCCCAGCATCGTCAAGCTCACGGATGACGAGCAGTGCTTGCTGGACGCCATGCTGCTGGCCGGAGGGTCCCGAGGCGCCGACGGCTTGCGCCTGTGGCTGGGCGCGCGAGGCGCCGTGCGCACGACCAGTGGCCGCCCTTTCATGCCCGCCGATATCAGCCTGGGCCTGAAGTCTTTGCACAGGCAGGGCTTGCTGAAGCTGCAATCAAGCCATGGCTTTGCGGCCGACCTGCAACAGCATGGCCAGCGCCTGCAAAGCTTGCTGCTGAACAAGGAGCTCGCCGCTCAGAATTGGCGTCATATCGCCTGGATGTTCTCAGGTGGTTTTGGCGACCCCCAGCGCACGCCGACCTGGCTGAGCTTCCGCGGCCCGGGCGAGTGCCGCACGATGCTGCGTGCGCTGATCTTCTCCGGCATGTCTTTGGCCCAGTTCCAGGATTTGATGCAGCATTGGCCGGAGTTGCAGGATCTGGACAGCATGGCCCAGGTCATGACCCAGCCCTGGATGCCCGCAGCCCTGGCGCAGATCGCGCCGGACCTGCTGAGCGATTTGCTGACGCAGATCCTGCTCGCGTTCCCGGCCAATGACGCCTCTATCACCCCGCTGCGGCGCTGGTTGAAGGAGGAATTCGACCGCGACCCCGCGCGCGTGTCTCCCGGCCTGCGTGTCTATCTGGCAGAAAGCCAGGCCCTGGCCCTGAACTTCGAGGGCGTGGCGCCCTTGCTCAAAGGCTTGTCAGGGCCGCTCGTCGATGGCTTTGCGGCGATCCAGAAGGCGAGCCAGGGGCAGTGGGCGCCCGCCTGCGCCGAGCTGGAACTCGGCATCAAGGAGATACGCCGGCTCAGCAAGCAGCGGCGCGGCAGCCTCAGCCCCGAGTTCACCCGCCTCTACATCGCCAGCCTGCTGGCCCAGGACGATCCCAAGCTCTGGGATGCGGCGCGCAAATACTGCATCGCCGAATCGGGCTCGCGCAACCCTTCGCCGCATGAGCTCTGGGGCCGCTGGGCCCATGCGATCGGCGCTCGTCTGGGCGAGACAGCGTTTGACCCGACCTGTGTGCAATACCTGCCGGCCCTGGAGGAACGCGAAGCCAGCCTGAGCCAATCGGCCGACCGGCTGCTGCTGGCCGCCTGGCTGGGCAAACCGGCACCGGGCTGGACGCCGCTGGCGGCGCAGAAGCTGGCCCAGGGTTTGGCCGCGGCCGGCCGGCTCTGGCTGGCCGCCTGGACGGCACAAGCGGCCGAGCGCCTGGAACTCGGCAAGCCCCCGCTTGATCTGCAGGGCAAGCCCTGGCCCGCCTCTTTTCTGGGCCAGCCCCGCGAGGCCTGGCGCGACGCCCTGGCCGCCATCTCGGCCCTGGCCGTGGCGAGCGAGGGCAAGAGCAGCGAGGCCAAACGCAGCGAACTGGCCTGGTCTTTGCAGCTGGACGAGGAAGGCCGGGTGCAAAACCTCCTGCCGCTGGAGCGTAGCGTCAGCGCCAAAGGCGTGGAAAAGCTCAAACCCATCACCCTGGCCAAGCTCAAGAAAGGCAGCGAGCTGGCCGCCGCGCGCGACAACGCGGTATTGCGCCATATCGAACGCATCCCCTACGGCGGCGCCAACAGCTTCCAGCTGGACCTGAGCCAGGCCGCCATCGCCCTGATCGGCCACCCGGCCCTGATGCTGGAAGACGCGCCCGGCCAATGGATCGAGCTGGCCGAGGCCCAGCCCGAGCTGGAGGTCTTGCGCAAAAACGCGGGCGAGGCCGGCGGGAGCGACTGCTTCGAGTTCCGCCTGCACCCGCCCCTGCTCAGCCGCAGCAGCCCCCGATTGCAGGGCTGGATGGGCACGAATTTCGAGCTGGAAAGCGCCAAGCGCGAGGCCTTGCGCATCGTGCGCGACGGCCCCCAGCGCGCCCGCCTGATCCGCATCAGCGCCGCCCAGCGCCGAGTGGCCGAGCTGGTGGCCCAGGGCTGGACGGTGCCGGCCAGCGCCAGCGCCGAGCTGGGCGCGGCCCTGCAGGTGCTGAGCGCGCATTTCCAGCTGCACAGCGATGCCCAGGCCGGCCAGCGCGTGCCGGGCGACAGCCGCCTGCACGCCCAGCTCAAACCGCAAGGCGAGGGCCTGCAGCTGCAGCTGGTGGCCCAGCCCTTTGGCGGCTTCGGCCCCGCCGTCACGCCGGGCCAGGGCCGCGCCCAGCTGATGTGCATGCACGAGGGCGTCAGCCTGATGACCGAGCGCGACTTGGCGGCCGAGCAGGCCGCCCGCCAGCAGGTGCTGGAGGCCCTGCCCTTTCTGGACCCCGAACTCAGCCCGGCCTCGCCCTGGAATTTGAACGACGCCGAAGAAGCCCTGCATGCCGTGGAAGTGCTGCCCGGCTTGAGCGGCATCGCCGCCCTGGCCTGGCCCAAGGGCAAGCCGCTGCGCGTCAGCCCGGTCAACAGCACGGCGCTGACGCTGCAGGTCAGCAGCGGACGCGACTGGCTGGGCCTGAACGGCGAAGCCCAGCTGGATGAGCAGCGCGTGCTCAGCCTGCAGGAGCTGATGACGCTGGCGCGCGCCTCGCGCAGCCGCTTTGTGCGCCTGGGCGAGGGCGAGTACCTGGCCCTGAGCGAGCAACTGCGCCAGCAGCTGCGCGATCTGGATGCCCTGGGTCAGAGCAAGAAAGATCAGCTGCTGCTCCCGCAAGCCGCCGCCTCCTGGCTGGACGCCACGCTCAGCGATATGCGCTTGCAAGGCGACTCGCCCTGGCTGGCCCGCATGGACACACTCAGCCAGGCCGCCGCCCTGCAGCCCAAGACTCCCGCCGGCCTGCGGGCCGAGCTGCGTGGCTATCAGCTGGAGGGTTATGCCTGGATGACGCGCCTGGCCCATGCCGGCCTGGGCGCCTGCCTGGCCGACGATATGGGCCTGGGCAAGACGGTGCAGACCCTGGCCCTGCTGCTGGATCGGGCGGCCAAAGGCCCGGCCCTGGTGCTGGCGCCCACCTCGGTCTGCGGCAATTGGCTGAGCGAGACCCACAGCTTCGCCCCCGGCCTGCGCTGCCGCATCTACGGCGAGGAAGCCGACAAGGCCGAGCGCGCCGCCGCCATCGCCGAGGCCGGCCCCGGCGATGTGCTGGTGGTGTCTTACGCCCTGGCCCAGATCGACGGCGAGGCCCTGGCCGAAAAAACCTGGGCCACCCTGGTGATGGACGAGGCCCAGGCGCTGAAGAACGCCGCCACCAAGCGGGCCAAATCGGTGGGCGAGTTCAAGGCCGACTTCCGACTGGCCCTGTCGGGCACGCCGGTGGAAAACCGCCTGGCCGATCTCTGGTCCATCATGAATCTGATCAACCCCGGCCTGCTGGGCGCGGCCACGCAGTTCGGCGAACGCTTTGCCAACCCGATCGAGAAGCAGCAGGACGCGGCCGCCCGCCAGCGCCTGCGCCGCCTGGTCTCGCCCTTTTTGCTGCGCCGGACCAAGGCGCAGGTCTTGCAAGATCTGCCGCCGCGCACCGAGATCGTCCACCTGGTGCAGCCCAGCAGCGAGGAGCGCAACTTCCTGGAAGCCCTGCGCCGCAGCGCCCAGGAGGCCGTGGCCAAGGCCGCCGCCCAAGGCCAGGCCGCGCCCATGCAGGTGCTGGCCGAGCTGATGCGCTTGCGCCGCGCCGCCTGCGACCCGCGCCTGGTCTCGGCCGAGCTGGGCCTGGTGGGCGCCAAGATGGCCGAGTTCGAACGCGTCGTGCGCGAGCTGGTCGAGGGCTCGCACAAGGCCCTGGTGTTCAGCCAGTTCACCGACTACCTCAAGCTGCTGGCCGAGCGCCTCGACGCCATGGGCGTCAGCTACCAATACCTGGACGGCAGCACGCCGGCGGCCGAGCGCACAAAACGTGTGGCCGCCTTCCAGCGCGGCGAGGGCGAGGTGTTCTTGATCAGCCTGAAGGCCGGCGGCTTCGGCCTCAACCTGACCATGGCCGACTATGTCTTGATCGTCGACCCCTGGTGGAACCCCGCCGCCGAAGACCAGGCCACCGGCCGTGCCCACCGCATGGGGCAGAAGCGCCCGGTCACCGTCTACCGCCTGGTGACGGCCGGCTCGGTGGAGGAGCGCATCATCGATCTACACCGCGACAAGCGCGGCCTGGCCGATGGCATCCTGGAAGGGCAGGAGGAGGCGACGGTGCTGGACGCCAAGGCGCTGGCTGCACTGCTACAAGGCTGAACCCAGCTGCAGGCTGAGCTGGCTTTTGAAGCAGCGCCTTGCACCGCTGAGAGGGTCGATAAAACTCAGCTCCCGCGCCAGTAGCTGCAATGGCCGGCTGTAGTCGGGCTCGCTTTGCTCGGGCAGCAAGCGCGGGTAGATGCGGTCGCCCAGGATGGGCAGGCCCAGGGCGTTCATATGTACGCGCAACTGGTGCTTCTGGCCGGTGCTGGGGTGCAGCTCATAACGGGCCAGGCCACCGTGCTGTTCGAGCAGGCGGATCTCGGTCTCGGCATTGGCTTCGCCGCCGGCCACCTCTTCCATCTGCATAAAGGCCTCGCTGCGCTCTGCCATGCGGCTGCGCCGCAGCAAGGGCCAGCTGAGGCCGGCATCAAACGGCGCGATGGCCTCGTAGACCTTGTGGACCTGGCGATCACGGAACAGGTTTTGATAAGCGCCGCGGGTCTGCGCTTGAATGCTGAACAGCACCAGGCCGGCGGTCTCGCGGTCGATGCGGTGGGCCGGCGTCAAGGCCTCCAGGCCGGTGGCTTTTTTGAGTCGGGTCAGCAGGGTTTGCTGCACATAGCGGCCGGCCGGCACAACGGGCAGAAAGTGCGGCTTGTCTGCGACCAGCAGAAACTCGTCCTGGAACAGGATCTGCGCCTCGAACGGGATGGCGGCCTCCTGCGCCAGCCAGCGCCAGTAGTAGATGCGGCGGCCGGGCCGGTAGGGCGCATCGGCGGGCAAGACCTGACCCCGCTCGTCCAGCACCTCGCCGGCGGCAAGGCGCAGCAGCCAGTCGGCACGGCTCACCGAGGGCAGGCGTTCACACAAAAACTCCAGCAGCGAAGTCCAAGCCCCGGCCGGGCAGGCCAGGGCGCTGGCGCTGACGCCCTCGCGCAGGGGCAGCTGGAGTTTGGCGGGGCGGCTCATTCGGGCGAGGCCTGGCCCTACTCGATCTGCGGCCCGCTGCGGGCACGCTCGTCCATATAGCGCTTCAGGCTCAGGCGATCCTGCTCGTCCAGGCGCGGACCGCGCCAGGCCTTGATCCAGGCCTCGCGCTGCGGCTCCTGGGCCAGCTTGCGCACGGCCTGGTCAATGGCCTCGATCTGGCGCCGGCCCTCGGGCGTGCGGCTGCAGGCGGCCGTGGCCACGGCGGTGCTGCGGCCTTCGGCGATGGGCAGGGCCAACAGCTCCGCGCCGGCGCCGTTGCTGCTGAGGTAATCGGCCATCACGGCGGGGTATTCCAGCGTGTAGTCCATGCGCTGGGCGCGCAACATGGACAGCAGATGGGTGCCCCGGCCTATCACCATGGTCTTGGGCGAGCGCTCGCCGGTGGCCTGCAGCAAGCCGTCGATGCGCGGGCCGAAGGAGCGGCCGCGCGGCAGCAGGCCCACCAAATCCTCGCGCTTCAGGATCTCGGCCAGGCTCAGGGTCTGGCCCGGCGCGTCGGCCTGCTCGAAGCGGGGCAGTTGGTCGCGCCGCACCACCACATGCAGCTGGCGCGACAGCAGGGCCGGGTGGAGATGGGTGTAGTACAGCCAACCCAGGCGCTCGGGCGTGCGCACATGCAGGGCCGAGCACAGGGCCTGGCCCTGGCGCACCAGGGCCTCGAAGCGCGGAAAACCCGCATCGACGAACTCATGGCGGTACTGCGGCATGCGCGCGATCAGCAGGCGCATAAAGCCGTCCACCTCGCCATTGCCCAGGTCCCGCGGCCGCTGCGGCGGCTGGCCGTTCTTGAACGTGAAGTGCGGCGGCAGATCCTGCACCAGCCAGTGGATGGTGCCGACGGTATCGCCCGCCTCGCCAGGCACGGCAGCCCGAGTGGCCGGGCTGCACAGGCCCAGCAACAAACCGGCGATGGCAAGCAGGCGCGGAAGCTTTGGCATCGGGCTGACAGCGCGGGCTATTCGCTGTCGACCCACTCGATGCGGGCGCCCAGGCTGCAGATGTTCTCGACAAAATGCGGGTGGGCGCGGCGTATGGGGGTGGCGTTGCGTATCACCGATTTGCCCGGAATGCTGGCCGCCACCATCAGCAGGGCGATGGCGACCCGGATGATGTAGGGGCTTTCCACCTCGGCCGGATTCAGCGGCTTGCCGCCGAAGGTGACCATGCGGTGCGGGTCGGACAAAAAGGCATGGCCGCCGAATTTGCTCAGCTCCGCGGTCCAGCCCATGGCGCCGTCGTAGATCTTGTTCCAGAACATCACGCTGCCCTCGGCCTTGATGCCCAGGGCCACAAAAATCGGCAGCAGGTCCACCGGCACATAAGGCCAGGGCGCCGCCTCGACCTTTTGCAGGATGTTGCGGGTGAAGGGTTCCTTGACCTTCAGCGGGCCGTGGGTGACGGCGCGCGACCAGCCGTTCTCGTGCACGATCTCGACGCCGAACTTGGCAAAGGTGCGGTCCAGCAGCGGGAACTGCTCGGGCGTGGAGTTACGCACCTCGACCTGGCCGCCGGTGATGGCGCCCAGGGCCAGAAAGGTGACGATCTCGTGGAAGTCTTCGGCAAAGCTGAACTCGGCCCCGCCCAGCCTGTCGACCCCGGTGATGGCCAGGCGCGAGGTGCCCAGGCCCTCGATCTTGGCGCCCAGCAGCTGCAGGAACTGGCAGAACTCCTGCACATGGGGCTCGGAGGCCGCGTTCATCAGCGTGGAGCGGCCCTCGGCCAGAGCGGCGCAGAGCACGAAGTTCTCGGTCGTGGTGACGGAGGCGTAGTCGGTCCAGTGATTGTTGGCGCGCAGCTTGGCCTGGGGCACTTGCAAGACCAGGCCGTCGCTCTGCCGCTCCACCTGGGCGCCGAAACGCTGGAACACCTCCACATGCGGGTCGATTTCGCGCACACCCAGGGTGCAGCCGGTCACATCGTCCTCGATGCGGGCGGCGCCAAAGCGCGCCAGCAGGCCGGGCACCAGCATGATGGAGCTGCGCATCTCCTCGGGCAGGCGATCCTTGGCCGCGTCGAAATGGGTGTCCTTGTGGTGCACGTCCAGCACACCGGTCTCGTAGTCCATGGACACCAGGCTGCCCAGGCTGCGGAACACCTCCAGGATCTTTCTAACGTCGGTGATCTCCGGCACCCCACGCAGCCGCACCGGCTCCCGCGTCAGCAGCGTCGCACACAGCACCGGCAGCACGGCGTTCTTATTGGCCGAGGGAATGATGCGGCCCTTCAGAGGGGTGCCGCCGTGGACGATGAGATTGGACATGGAGTTTGAGCGGGTTCTTTGCGATGCGACGCGGCGCCAACAGATGGCGAGCGATTATCAGGGGTCTGCCTGCTTGGCATGTTCGGCTTCAGTGTAGAGGCCGCACGATGCCGACTGAATTTTCAAAAATTACCTTCCGGTAACTTTTCGACTCAATACCCAGTCAGAGCAAGAAAAACTTACCAATCGGTAATTTCTTAGGCGAACGCCAGCGATGAATGATGATAAATTACCCTTCGGTAACTTTAAGGTCTAACCATGCCGGAAACACCCTTGAATTTCCCGCTCGGTCATTCTGGAGCGGCACTCATCGTCCGCACGGCAGCCGAACTTGGGACCATTGTGCGTGAGCAACGGCGCGAGCTGAAGCTGCGCCAAATCGATCTGGCCGGTATTGGCAACACCGGCAATCGCCTGATCGTTGACATCGAAAAAGGCAAGCCCACGGTGCAAGTTCAAAAAGTTTTGGATGTGCTGGACTTGCTAGGTTTGGAGTTGGTCGTCAGACAGAAAGCGTCGAGATCGCTGTGAATCCAAGACCACGCGCACTGGATGTCTTTTACGGCGCCGAGCTCATGGGGACGGTGCAAGACAGCTCTCCCCTGGCATTTGAATACGCGCCCACTTGGCTGGCACGTCAAGCCGCCTTCCCCCTGTCCGTGATTGCTTTGCAGGCGGGCAAGGTTGACAACCCGCATGTGCAGGCCTTTTTTGAGAACCTCTTGCCAGAGGGAGAGCTGCGCGTCTACCTGTCTGAGCAGCGCAAGGCCTCCACACTTTTTTCCCTGCTGCTTGAAGTGGCGGGCGACACCGCCGGTGGCTTTGTCATGCTGCCTCATGGCCAGCGGCCTCAAGCACCCCGGTACCAGCAAACGAGCTGGCAAGCATTGGCCGCCACGATCAAAAACAAAAGTGCCGGTGCCATTCAGATCCAAGGAGAAAACACAAGAATTTCCCTGGCCGGCGCACAGGACAAGGCCTCCATCGCCATCTTTGACGGCCAAACCCCGCTGCTGCCCCAAGGCTCAGCCCCCTCCACCCACATCCTCAAGCCCGATATCCGGCGCTTGGCGAAAGTCAGAGAATCCGCCGCCAATGAGACCCTCATCATGCGCACGGCCGCCCTCTGCGGGCTCAACACGGCCAAGGTCTTTTACGAACCCCTGACCAAAGCCTGCGTCGTCGAACGCTTTGACCGCCAGACGCTGGCCGACGGCACGCTGGGGCGTTTGATTCAGTACGATTTTTGCCAAATCGCGGGCCTGGGCTCAGAGCGAAAGTACGAGAAAGAGGGGGGGCCCGGCGCGGCGCGATGCGCACAAATCATTCGGCAGTACAGCTCGGCCCCCGCCCTGGATCTGCAAGCCTTTGCGCAATGGATCTTCTTCAACCTCTTTGTCGGCAACAACGACAGTCACGCCAAAAACCTCTCCATCTATCAACGGCCAGGAGAAGGGGTACGACTCACGCCCTTCTACGACATGATGTGTACCCGCATCTACACCGGCTTATCGAGGGAATTTGCCTTCAGCATTGGCGGCGAGCTTCAGCCCGGAAAAATTGGCAAGGCTCAGCTGCAAGGCCTGGCAGAGCAAATCAGCATGCAGCCCAAGTATCTGCAATCGCTGGCCCTGGCCTTGGCGAACAAACTGCCCGCGGCAATCGACCAGGCTTTGCAAGACCTCCAAGCCATGCTCAGCCATGGCGGCAAAACATTTACCAGCAAACTCGCTCTGGACTTGAAGTCCCACGCAAAAAAAGCGGCTCAGCGAATCAGCGCATAGGAATCAAGGGCTGGGCATTGCCATTGAGCAACACGGTATTGCCCGATTTGCCGGCCACGGCAATGGCGGTCTCGCGCTGGATCTCGGCCAGCTTGATTTCCTTCAGCGCCGGCGTCAGCGACTCGCTGATGATGCGGTTGGCGCGCGCCGCACCCTCGGCCTCCACCACCAGGCGCTCGGCCTCGGCCTTGGCCAGCTCGATCTCCTTGCGCTTTTTCTCGATCGCCTGATCGGTCTCGGCGCGCTGGCGGATGGCGGATTCGATGGCCGGATCGGTCAGCAGATTGCGCACATTGACGGCCGTGACGACGAAAGCCCCCTTGTCATTGGCATCCAGCTCGGCCTGCAGGCCGGCGCGCACCATCTCGGCCAGCTCGGTACGCTTGGTGTGCATGGTGGTGGCGTCCAGCTGGGCGATGGCCTTGTACACCGCTTCGCGCGCCTCGCGCGAGACGCGGCTGAAGGCAATCACCAGGTCCTTGGTGCCGCCATTGACGATGTCGCGGTGCATCACCACATCGCCCTGGTACTTCACGTACAAGCCCGGCACGGCGGCGGGCGAGGTCTTGAAGTAAATGTCCAGGTCCACGTCCTTCATGGTCAGGTTGTCGCGGCTCTTGGGGGTCAGGTCATTGAGCGAGAAGCTGACCTCCTTGGTGGTGAACTCGTCCACCGTCTTGAACAAGGTGAAGTAGACCCCGGCCGGCAAGGCTTCGCTGCCCACCTTGCCCAGGGTACGTTCGACGCCCACATTGCCGGTGTCGATCTGGCTGCAAGCGCTCAGCGTCAGAGCCAGGGCAAGCAGCAAAGGGGTGCGCGCAAATGATTTCATATCAGCAAGAAAAAGAGGTTAGGCAGGCGGCGGAGCAAGTGCTCCGCTTCACAACAGGTGCAGAGAGGGCAGGAAATAGGCCGCGACCAGCAAGGCCAGCAGCAGGGCCACGGCCAGGCCCAGGCGGGTACCGTGCTTGGCCAGCAGGGGCCGCAGGCGCTGGCGGCGTTGCGCACCGGCCAGCTGCCAGCCGCCATAGGCCAGCAACAGCAGAATCAACAAGAGGATGAAGTGCCTCAATCCAAGCTCCCGGCAAATATGTGCGCAAAGTACTGCAGCAATTTCCTGCTTGCCGAGGCTGTGCAAGCGCGCTTGTGCGAGGGGGCGGCGGGTCTTGGTCCGCCTCAGGAAGCAGGATCCAGACGCTTGGCCCGGGCCAAACGCCAAGCCTCATCGGGCAGGCCTGCGTAGACCTGTTCAGCGGTGGTGGCGGTTTCCTGCAACTGGGTGTCGATGGCGATGCGTTTGTCGAACACAAAGCACTCGCCCTCCCAGTCGGCCGCGGCGTCGTCACCGCGGGCCTGCATGGCCTCGAAATAACTGACGATGCCGCCGTCCAACTGGTAGACGGTGAGGCCTTGCTCCTGCATCCAGGCGCTGGTTTTCTCGCAGCGGATGCCGCCGGTGCAATACATGGCGATGCGTTTGCCCTGCGCCTTCCATTTGTCCGCATGGCCGGCCACATAGGCCGGGAAGTCGCGGAAATGTGCCACCTGCGGATCCACCGCGCCCTTGAAGCGGCCGAGGCGGAACTCGAAGCTGTTGCGGTTGTCCAGCAGCAGCACATCGGGCTGCCGGATCAGCTCGCGCCATTGCTGGGGCGAGACATGGCTGTCGGGCCTAGCCGCATCGGGCAAGCCGCTGACGCCGGGCACGCCGAAGGCCACGATCTCGGGCTTGGTATGCACCTTGATCAGGGTGAAGGGCCGGGTCGCGCAGGCGCTGTGCTTGAAGCAGATGCCCGCAAACGCGCCGCCAAACACCTCGTCTTGCTGCAAGGCCAGCTCGAAGGCGGCCAGATCCTCGGCCAAGCCCGCCACAGCCGCGCTGATGCCCTCGGGGGCGACCAGGATGTTGCCGCCCAGCTTTGTCGTTAGTTCGCGCAGGCGCTGGGCGATGCGCTCGGGCTCGGCCAGGGCGACGAAGCGGTAGAAGGAGCTGTGAACGTGGGGGTCGGAAATAGCAGACATGGGAAACATCAAACCAGCAAGGCGGGGTCTTCGGGGGCGAACGCCGGCAGCAAGGCCAGGCCGCCGCTCAGCGACCAGGCCTGGGCGTGGCCCAGGCTGGCCAGGGCCGCGGCCGCCTGGCGGCTGCGGTTGCCGCTGCGGCAGAAGAAGAGCAGGGGCTGCTCGGGCCGGGCCAACCAGGCCGGCAAGGCATTGAGCAGGCGCGACAAGGGCACGGCCTGCAGCGTGGCGCCCCATAGCGGCGGCGTGTGGCTGAGGAATTGCTCGTAAGGCTCGCGCACATCGACCAGCACGGCATCGGGGTGCGCCTGCACAAAGGCTTGCAACTGGGCGCCGGGGAGCAGTTGCTCGCTGAGTGGCTGGGGCGCCGCCGCCGGGTTCAGGCGGCGCGCAAACTGCGCGCCCGCGTCCAGGGCCGGCGCGCACAGGCCGGCCAGCTCGGCGCATTCGGCACCCGGCTCGCCAAACAGCAGGGCCTCACGGCCCGCCTCGCTCAAGACCAGGGCCTGCTGGCGGCCGCCTGGCGGCAGCACCCGCCGCAAGCGCTTGGCGCCCAGCTGCAGCTCACTCATACGCACAGGCCAGCCCAGGGCATCGATCTCGGCCGGCGGGAACAAGGCCTCGCCCAGTTCCTCGGCCAGGGCCTGGCGCGCCTCGGCATGCAGGCCGGAGCCCTGGGTGCTGAGCACGGCCACGAGCGGATAGGCCTGGCATTGCAAGGTCTGGATCAGGCGCGGCAACTGCTCGGGCAAGGGGTCGATCAGCACGCAGCGCTGCGAGGCCGCATCGGCCAGCAGATAGCAGCAGGCGCCGTCCAGGGCGAAGCGGGTGATGCCCTCGCCCGGCGTGGGCTGGTTGTCCTGCGGGCTCAGACAGTTATTGCGCAGCGACTCGCCACAGGCGCGGATGCGGGCGCAGGCTTCGATGATGAAGGCCTCGTCCACCGCCGGGCCGATCGAGAGCCGCACCGCGCCGGCCGCCTGCCAGTCCGGCAAGCCCATGGCCTGCAAAACAAAGCTGGGCTGGGCCTTGGCGGCGCTGCAGGCGGAGCCGCCGCTGATGCGCAGCTCGGCGGCGTCGAACAGGTCTTGCAGCAGGCGCGAGCTCAGGCCCGGCACGGCGAAATTGAGCGTGGTGGGTAAAGTCTGCGCCAGCGGCGCGTTATAGACCAGGCCGGGAAAGGCCTCCTCCAGCGCCCGGGCCAGGCGGGCCCGGAAGGCCTGCAGGGTCGCGTGATCGCGGAAGCTGATGCCGTCTTCCAGCGCCGCCAAAACCGCGCCCAGGGCGGCAATGCCGGACATATTCTCGGTGCCCGAGCGGCGGCTGCCCTCCTGCCCGCCGCCGGCCATCAGCGGCGTGAAGGGCGCGCCCTCGCGCACATACAGCATGCCTATGCCCTTGGGGGCGTAGAGCTTGTGGCCGGAGAAGGGGGCGTAGTCGATGCGGGTCTTGGCCAGTTGCAGAGGGATCTTGCCCAGGGCCTGC
The DNA here is from genome assembly GCF_014204525.1 of Roseateles oligotrophus. Lineage (GTDB taxonomy): Bacteria > Pseudomonadota > Gammaproteobacteria > Burkholderiales > Burkholderiaceae_C > Paucibacter_A > Paucibacter_A oligotrophus_A. Next base: position 131,426 of record NZ_JACHLP010000002.1, on the reverse strand, counting down.
ACGCCGTCCACCATCCAGAAGGCGCGGCTGCCGCTGCGCAGCAAGCTGGCCTCGATGCCGGCCAGATCGCTGATCACCCCCGTCTCGTTATTCGCCGCCATGGTGCAGACCAGGCCGGCACGCGGCGCCTCGCGCTGCAGAAAGTCCAGATCGTGATGGCCTTCGCGGTCCACCGGGATGGCGACGATCTGCAGATGCAGGCCCAGGATCTGGTTCCAGTGCTTGAGCGCCTCGGGCACGGCCTTGTGTTCGGTGGCGCCGTAGAGCAGCAGCTCGGCCTTGTGGTCAGCTGAATCTCGGCGCTCGCGCAAGGCGTGCAGGGCCGAGAGCACGGCGGTCTGTATGCCTTCGGTGGCGCCGCTGACGAAGAGCAGTTGGCCGCCGCCGGTCTGCAGCAGGCCTTGGGCGCGCTCACGGGCGGCGTCCATCAGCGCGCGCGCCTTCAGGCCGGTGCTGTGCACGCTGCTGGGGTTGCCGAAGTCGTCCGCCATGGCTTGCAAAGCGGCTTGTGCGGCTTGCGCCAGCACCGGGGTGGTGGCGTTGGCGTCGAGATAGATTTCCATGGTGGCGCGGGGGAGAGGAGCAAGGCGAGGCGCCATCCTACTCTGCCAACCCGGCCTATACTGGCGAGCCGGGTCGGCAGAACACCCAGGCCTTGCCGTGCGGCCCGTCCGCAAGCTAAACCTGCCAGGCAAAACCTTTTCTTGATTCATCAGCTTGAGCTCACCCAAACCATTTGTGTGCGCCCGGCTGGAAGTCGGCAAGCACCAGCACCGTCAGCCTTGATCGCCGACGGCGGGTTAAAGCAGCACACGATTTGTGGAGAACTCGCCATGCCTCGTGAATTGATCGCCCTGCACGCCCAGGACCTGTCCAGCTTCAGCAAAACCCTGCGCCAGGCGCTAAGCCAGCATCTGAGCGGCAGCACAACGCCCCAAGCCCCCAGCCATCTGAGCCTGATGAATATGCTGGCCCGCGCGGCCGGGCATCGCAATCTGCAGGCCTTGAAGGCCGCCGCGCTGAGCAGCCCGTCCACGCCCAGCCTGCAGGCACCCGCCCAAGCCGCCCCGGCGCGCGGCCCGCGCCACCCGGGCCTGAGCGAAGCGGCCGACCGCGCCCTGCGCCAGTTCGACGCCCAGGGCCGGCTGGCGCGCTGGCCCGCCAAGCGCCAGGTGCAGCGCCATGTCTTGTGGGGCTTGTGGCTGCACTTTGACAGCCGCCGCATCTACACCGAGCCCGAGGTCAATGAAGTGATCAACAAGCAGCATTGCTTTGGCGACCACTGCACCCTGCGCCGCGAGCTGGTGGAAATGCGCTTGCTGGAACGCTGGGACGGTGGCCGCCAATACCGCAAGCTGGCGGCCCGGCCCGACGCCGAGCTGCTGCCCCTGCTGCGCGAGCTGCGGGAGCGCGCTGCGCCGGGGCGCTGAGCAGTGAGCAGGCGGCTGGCTACAATCCGCCGCCTGCACTTTGATGGGAATCTCCGTGTCCGACCGCCTTGCCGTTCTGCCCCAATACCTGCTGCCCAAACAGGCCCTGACCTGGCTTGCCAAGCAGATCGCTTCGGCGCGCATGGGCTCCCTCACCACCGCGCTGATCCGCTGGTTTGTGGGCCGCTACCAGGTCAATATGGCCGAGGCGGCCGAGCCCGATATCGCCGCCTACCCGACGTTCAACGAGTTCTTCACCCGCGCGCTCAAGCCGGGCGCGCGCCCGCTGGCGCCCGCCACGCTGATCTGCCCGGTGGACGGCGCCATCAGCCAGTTCGGCCGTATTGGTGGCGAACAGGGCGAGCAGATCTACCAGGCCAAGGGCCACCAGTTTTCCACCACCGCCCTGGTGGGGGGGGATGCGCAGTTAGCCGCCCAGTTTCGCGACGGCTACTTCGCCAATATCTACCTCAGCCCCAAGGACTATCACCGCATCCACATGCCATGTGCTGGCCGCCTGACGCGCATGATCCATGTACCGGGCGAGCTGTTCTCCGTCAACCCGACGACGGCACGCGGCGTGCCGGGCCTGTTCGCCCGCAATGAGCGCGTGGTCTGCGTGTTCGAGGGCGAACAAGGGCCCTGGGTGATGGTGCTGGTGGGGGCCACCATCGTGGGCAGCATGGCCACCGTCTGGCATGGCGTGGTCAACCCGCCCCGCCCAGGCCTGCTGCGCGAATGGACTTACCAGGACCAGGAAGTCAAGCTGGCCCAGGGCGATGAGCTGGGCCGCTTCCTGCTGGGCTCAACCGTCGTGATGCTCTTCCCCGCCGGCCAAAGCCTCAGCTTCAACAGCGCCTGGCGCGGCGAGGAACGCGGCCAGGCCGGCAGCGACGTGAGGCTGGGTGAGGCGATGATGCACACTGACCCGCGTGCGACTTGACGGAGGCAGGCATGAAGCTGGCGCAAATCAGGTTGGAGAACTATCGGCGCTTTGACGATTTTCAGATCCACCTCCATCCCGAGTTGACGGTCATCGCCGCCCGCAATGGCCAAGGTAAGACCACGGTGCTGGAAGCCATCGCCGCAGCGCTGGGCCCTTTTGTCGGCGCTTTTGATATGGGCCGGGCCGAACACATCCGGCGCACGGATGCACGTTACAGCGTGACTGGAGCTGGCTTCGAAAACGAGCAGAACTTTCCCGTGCTCATCGACGCCATCTTGAGCGAACCGAGCATTCAGTGGCAGCGTGTCTTGCGCAGCGCAAAGAGCCGCACCAGCACCAAGGAAGCCGCTGATTTGGCGCGTTGGGGTCAGGAGTTGCAGGCCCAGCTGCGCCACAACGCCCAGACGCCTCTGCCCGTGATTCGCTACTACAGCTCCAAACGTCTATGGGTCAGCCACAAAAACACGAGCGCCAAGGCCACGCTCACCGAAAGTCGAACTGCGGGCTATGAAGACTGCTTGTCATCGCTATCAAGCTTTGTGCAACTGCAGGAGTGGATGAGAAAGGCTTCGCTGGCCGCAATTCAGCAACGCGAGCAGCCAGGCTACGAGAACAAAGACTTGTCCTCGCGTCTGCAAGGCATTGCAGACGCGGTCGATATCGTCATGTCCAGCGAAGGCTGGCGTCATTTCCACTACAGCCTGGTGTACGAAGAGCTGGCCATGGTTCATTCTGATCATGGCGCCCTGCCCATCAGCCTGCTGAGCGACGGGGTGCGCGCCATGATCTCGCTGGCGGCCGATTTGGCCCTGCGCTGCGTACGCCTGAATGGCTTTATGAAAGAAAAGGCGCCGCTTGAGAGCTCGGGCATTGTGTTGATCGACGAAGTGGATCTGCACCTCCACCCCGCCTGGCAGCAGCAAGTGCTGCAAAGCCTGCGCAATGCCTTCCCGCGGCTGCAGTTCATCGTCAGCAGCCACAGCCCGCAGGTGCTTTCCACCGTAGCCAGAAGCAATATCCGTGTGCTGTTCAAAGACGCGGATGAACACTGGCAAGCCCAGGAGCCCGAGCAGGAAGTTCTGGGCATGGAAAGCGCGGTCGCCCTCAATGAGGTCATGGGTGTCAACCCCGTCCCCCCTGTGGATGCAGCGCGGCTGATTGCCGATTACACCGCCGCTATCGAGAGCGGTCAGCACGACAGCCCAAGCGGCAAGTCATTGCGCCAGGAGCTGCTGGCCATCTACGGCAACGCGCACCCGGTGTTGATGGATGCCGACCGCTTGATCCGATTCCAAGGCTTCAAGCTGCGCCAGCCCTCACGGGCCCAGGGCCAAGTCTGATGCACAGGCTCGACCGCTCGGCAGTTGCGGCACCGTCCTGCCTGGCAAACTACAAGTCACCAAGCCATGGATGGGAAGACCTGGCTGCTTCATGCAAGCGTGAACTGCGCGCTGCGCTTGCGCAGATGCAAGGCAAGCCAAACGAGACCAGTGAAGCTGCCAAGGCTCAAGGCCCGCGTTGCGCATATTGCGAAGGCCCCCTCTTCAACAAGGGGCATATCGAACACTTCAGGCGCAGACGGGATTTCGCCGAGCTGAGCTTTGATTGGCCCAACCTCTTTCTTGCTTGTGATTCGACCGATCACTGCGGCCATTACAAAGACCGACAGGGAGCCTCAGACTACGACCCTGCCCTGCTCATCAAACCCGATCACGACGAGCCGCAAGACTATCTGTACTTCCATTCCACCGGTGAGGTACGGAAGCGCGCTGGATTGGATGCCACCAATGCTTGCCGGGCTGAAGAGACTATCCGGGTGCTGGGCCTGAATAACGCTGCCTTGACGGGGGCCCGTGCCAAGGCCCTGAAGGTCTACAAAGCGCGGCTTGTCGGCGATCTGCATGAGTTGGACGCCTGGCCAGCCGCAGACAGACGGGCCTATCTGCAAGAAGAAATCGAGGCCATCCGCCACCAGCCTTATGCCAGCACCATTCAGCATTTCCTGCAAAACAGCGCGAGTTGACTGGCTTGCTCCGTCAATGCTTTTTTAGCGCAGCACGCAAGACTCCGCTTGCCCCAGCCAGGGCTTGCAGAGATGATGGCGCTCCCACCACCGAGGAGACCCGCCATGAGCCCCCAAGCCTGCAAGTTTGTCTGGTACGAGTTGATGACCTCCGACTCTGCCGCCGCCAGCGCCTTTTACAGCCAGGTGGTGGGCTGGACGGCCAAGGACGCCGGCATGCCCGGCATGGACTACAGCCTGCTGTCCGTGGGCGAGAACCAGGTCGCCGGCCTGATGGCCCTAACTCAGGACATGCGCGCCGCCGGCGTGCCACCCTGCTGGGTGGGTTATGTGGGCGTGGCCGACGTCGATGCCCAGGCCCAGCGCATCCTCAAGGCCGGCGGTACGCTGCATATGCCGCCCACCGACATCCCCGGCGTCGGCCGCTTTGCCAGCTTTGCCGACCCGCAAGGGGCCAGCCTGTCCATCTTCACCGGCAGCAGCGACGAGCAGCCCCCGCAGCCACCCGTCGGCAGCCCCGGCACCGTGGGCTGGCATGAGCTGATGGCCGTGGACGGCGTCAAGGCCTGGGACTTCTATGCCGAGCAATTCGGCTGGCAGAAGAAAGACGCCGTCGATATGGGCCCGGCCGGCGTTTACCAATGCTTTGGCGGGGACGGCGATGCCTTCGGCGGCATGATGACCAAGATGCCCGAGGTGCCGGTGCCGGCCTGGGGGTTTTATTTCAACGTCGAGGCCATGGGCGCCGCCATCGAGCGCGTCAAGGCCGGTGGCGGCCGGGTCATCAACGGCCCCATGCAAGTGCCCGGCGGCAGCTGGATCATCAACGCGCTCGACCCGCAAGGCGCCATATTCTCCCTGGTGGCCGAGAAAAACTGAGGCCGCTCTCGCGACAGAGCTCGACCTGAACCCGTGACAGGCGGCGGGTAAATTGACCATTTGGCAGGCCCCGGATTGGTCGCATACTGGCGCGCCATTTCAGGGAGAAACCGCCAGATGCCCTCCGCTTCGTCCATCCATCCGCCCCGGGCCGCTGCCCGCCCTCTCGCCGCCCTGCTGCTGAGCTGCCTATTGCTGAGCGCCTGCGGCAAACAAGGGGCCGAACTGGGCCAGGGCGGCTCGGTCGTGAGCGGCTCGGCCGGCCCCGCCGGCGCTCACAATGCCAGCCGCGAATTGCTCAAATGCGAGGCCCCGGTCGCCACCCTGGCCCTGGTCGAAAACCCCAGCGGCTACACCCTCTCGGGCGCCCAGGGCCTGCCCAGTTCCCCCGTGCCCCTGGTGCGCCTGCTGGCCCAGCAAAGCGGCTGCTTCCGCGTGGTGGACCGCAGCGCCGGCCTCAAGGCCACGGTGCGCGAACAAGAGCTCAAGGAGGCCGGCATCCTGCGCCAGAACGGCAATACCGTGGCCAAGGGCAAAGGCTATGAAGCCCAATACACCCTGACCCCCAGCCTGACCTTCAGCGAGCAAGACGCCGGCCGCCAGGTGGGCGGCCTGCTGGCCATGATCCCGGTGCTGAAGCAGTTCGTCGGCGCGGCCGAGCAAGTCAAGCTCAAGGAAGCCCAGGTCGCCCTGCTGCTGACCGATAACGAGACCACCGAGCAGCTGGCCGCCGCCACCGGCTCGGTGCGCGTGACCGACCTGGGTGTGGGCGGCATGGTGCTGGGCAAGCTGGGCGGCGCAGCCGGCGCCGGCTGGAGCAATAGCGCCGAGGGCAAGGTGATCGCCGCCGCCTTTCTCGATGCCCATAACCAGCTGGTTGCGCAGGCCCGCATGCTGGCCGCCAAGGAGCTGCCGGCGCCGGTGGCGGTGAAGGGCGGCAAGGCCGGTTGATCAGGCCGGCAGGCCGTCTTTCAGCAGCTCGATAAAGGCCCGCAGCGCCGGGCTGGCCTGGCGCCGGCCGGGGTAGTAGAGCGAGAAGGCCGTGCCCTCGGGGCAGAACCCCGCCAGCACCTGCTGCAGGCGGCCGCTGGCCAGATGCTCGCGCACGGCCTGCTCGTAAACATAGGCAAAGCCCAGGCCCTCCAGAGCCAGGGGCAGGACGACGCTCTGATCGTCCACCGTCAGCGGGCCCTGCACATCCAGGGTCAGGTCTTGCCCCTGGCTGCTGAACTCCCAGTGGAAGAGCGCACCGCTGGCGAAGCGCTGACGTATGCAGGGGCGGCCGAGCAGATCCTGCGGCAGCTGTGGAGCACCCACCCGGGCCAGCAGATCGGGCCTGGCCACGACGACGAAGCGCTGGGCCGCGCCCAGCGGCACGGCCACCATATCGGCGGGCAGGCGTTCGGCGAAACGCACGCCGGCATCGAAGCCACGCTCGATGATGTCCACCATCTCATCCTGGGTCGACAGCTCGAGCTGCACCTGCGGGTGCGTCCGCACAAAGCGCGCCACGATGGGCGCCAGCAGCAGGCGGGCCGCACTGCGCGGCACGCTCAGGCGCAGGCTGCCGCTGAGCTCACCGCCCAGCTCGCGCACGCTGGCAAACGCCTGCTCCAGCTGCTGCAGCGCCGGCAGGCTTTGCACCAGCAGGCGCTCGCCCGCGGCCGTCAGCGCCACGCTGCGGGTGCTGCGGTTCAAAAGCGGCAGGCCCAGGCCTTGCTCCAGGCGCCGCAAGGCCTGGCTGACGGCCGATGGGCTGAGGTTGAGCAAGGTAGCGGCACGCCGATAGCTGCGCGCCTGGGCCACGGCGGCAAAGATGCGCAGCTGCTGGAGTTCAGGTTGGATGCGGGCATTCACCACGCGATTGTGAAGCAGGGCCGCACAGCCCATGCGGCGCGGCGAGGCTTGTGCGGCTGAGCGCCGGACGCGAGCATGACGCCACCCCAACAAGGAGCCCTGCATGAGCAACACATCCACAAACCCAGCCCTGCGCCGCCTGGCCGGCCACACGCTGCCCGCCATCGGCCTCGGGCTGATGGGCATGAGCGAGTTCTACGGCGAGAGCGACGACGCCGAATCCCTGGTCACCTTGCATGCTGCTCGCGAGCTAGGCGTCCGCCACTTCGACACCGCCGACACCTATGGCCACGGCCATAACGAGCAATTGCTGGGGCGCTTCTTGGCCCAGCTAAGCCCGGCGCAGCGGGCCGAACTCTGCATCGCAACGAAGTTCGGCATCAAGCGCACACCGGGAAGCTATGAACGCGATATCGATAATTCCCCCGCCTACATCCGCGCCGCCTGCGAGGCCTCGCTACAGCGCCTGGGCGTCGAGCAGATCGGGCTCTACTACGTGCACCGCCGCGACCCCGCCCAACCCATCGAGGCGGTGATGCACACCCTGGCCGAGCTGAAGGCCGAGGGCAAGATAGGCGCCATCGGTCTCTCGGAAGTCAGCCTCGAAACCCTGGAGCGCGCCCATGCCATTCACCCGGTGGCGGCCCTGCAAAGCGAGTATTCCCTGTGGGAGCGCGGCGCCGAGGCGCAGATGCTGCCCGCCACCGCCCGCCTCGGGGTGGCCTTCGTGGCCTACAGCCCGCTGGGCCGTGCCCTGCTCAGCGCCGCCCTGCCCGCGACCGATACCCTGGCCGCCAACGATTTCCGCCGCCAACTGCCGCGCTTCAATGGCACGGCGGGCGAACAAAACCGCGCCCTGGCGCAGCGCCTGGCCGAGCTTGCTGAGGCCTGGGGCCTGGCGGGCCAAGCCTCCCAACTCGCCCTGGCCTGGATCTTGGCCAAGCAGCCCCATGCCCTGGTGATCCCCGGCACGCGGCGGCAAAAACACCTGAGCAGCAACTGGGCCGCCGGCTCGCTGGGGCTGAGCCCGGTGCAGGTTCAGGCCTTGGACGATTTGTTCAAACCGGGCTCCGTGGCGGGGGAGCGTTATACCGAAGGGGGGTGGGTGGGGATTGAGTCGGGGCGGGGGTGAGGCAAAGCTGGGCGCCTGCGCGGGCCCGCGCAAATCAATATGACTGGCTGGTTATCGCGCCAAATTTGTTGCACCAGACTATCTCGCGGCGACCACGACCGCGCATGAGACTGTTACGAAACAGGCCACCGACAGCAGGCAGCTTCTGCGAGCTGCGAAGTAGTGCTCACGACCCTGAGCCGCCTTTAGCTGTCCTCATCTGGCCGCCTCGAAGCTGCCGTTCGGACACATCCACAGTCACTCGAGGGCGACCCCGCAGCGGAGGGCACCTTTCAGCGGGCAGCACCCAAGGCGATTGAGGCGTAGCGCGCGGCTTGAGATCGTGGGGGCTTGGCACTTCACGAGCCTCGCGCGCGCCATCGACCTGCAAGTACGAAGGCTACCCGTCCCACCGCCCCGAACAGCCAGCGCAGTACCGCCTCGAGCAGCAGCTTATGCGACCAGCTTCATCGCGCAAAGCGAGGCCACACAGGATCCTGAGGAGGCGAGCCTGTTGCGGCCACTTCAAGCAGCGGCCATCGTCGTCCTGCTGCGCAGACGGCTTGAAATCATCAAACTTGATGTTGATTTTTTGCCTGATCATGCGCTAAAAATCCCTTACGTCATGGAGGACATGCCAATGCCCAACTACAGAATACTCGCCATCCCGTTTTTGCTGTTGACAACGGCGGGTTGTATTCCGACTAACAAGACCACCGGTCAAGCACTTACGCCTAAGGACAGCGAGTATCAGTGCCTTCCCGTGCCGAGTAAGTGGAAGGAGGTCGGTAGTGTCTTCTCGTTGGATTCCAAAGGCATCACTCTCCGACTAGGAAAAGTCGACAAAATTCAGGTGCTTCCGCCTACTGATGCAGGATTTCCAGAGTACACCGCAAGGGTTTCTATAGGGTCAAAACTCCTGCTTAGCAGTCTTTCCGACTTCACGACATCCACAGGTGCAAGCGCGATACTCGATACCGAAGCATCAAGTATGTTGAATGTATCGGCCAAATACAGCAGCACGATGCTCCAAATTTCAGAAGGGCAGCCAGAGCCCAAGGCAATTTTGTGGTTTAGGGAAAGTGGATTTACGGCAACGGACGGAATTAGATACTTCTTGGTTCGCGAAACAATACAGAGTCCAGAAGTCGACTATGAAGTTCAAAAGGCGGATCTTGTCAAACTTGGGGTTGAAGCGAAATTCAAAGAGGTAGCAAAGGCCAACCTTACTGCAGGTGACTTCTCCGATGCCAATACCGTTCGCCTGAAGAAGAGGTTTCCAGAGCCAGTAAATGTTTGCATTAAACCAGTGGAATTGGTTTTGATTGGCACCGGCGCTACCGGGCAAATTCTCGAAGCCCGACCGGTAAAGTCCGCTTTGGTTGTTATGGGAATCCAACCTTAATGTAAACGGAACTCGTCTCGATAATGCGCGCACCATCTCGCTGGATAGTCTTGGTCGCAGCAGCGCTGATCGGATGCGGAACGAGGGTTCCTAGCCCACCTGCCAGTCCTCCGGGCGAATCTCCTAAGATTGATGTTAGCGTTGCCGCCAATCAAGCGTTGTCAGAGCGACGCGGACCTGACGGCGCGCTCAACGCAACACTATTTAGGCGGCTTGCAGTGGTTTACTTGCCCGGCAACGAAAGTCCGCTTGCAGATGAGGAATTGCCGTCAAAGTGGTTCCACTTGCTTGTCAATCAAATTGCCAGTCCTGAAAGTCACCTCTTCAATCAGTTCTTGGAGAGGGTGGATTCTTCAAAGTGGCATGGTCCGGACGACAATGAGATCGTATATGAATATTGGGCCGGCAGGACGATGCCGATTCTGCTCGGTTCCTGCAACGCCGAAAGTCTGCCGCCCAAATCGGCGTTAACGCCGGTATTGGAGTCATCGAATACTCCAAGCCATGTCAAGGCCTTGGATGCAAAGTTCCGCTTTGTTGTTGTTCGCTGCGGAGCCGCCAATTCAAATTTCAATTTCACCGCGCTACGCAGTCGACTGGATGAAGTCGCTGACTTCTACGAAGTTTCAACCAAGTCAACTAATGACTTAATGTTGGCGCAAGCGGAACTCTTTATTATGTCGCCTGATAAGGAAATTCCCGTTCCTGAATATCTGAGACAACGTGCTGAAATTTCGCTGAGGCGCATCTGGGATCTAATTGAGCTCAGCATTCCGAGAAATGCTACGAATGCTTCCGTTAAGCTCCCCTACCCGGCTTTAACTTTTGATCGTGAAAAGATGGGGCTTCCCCCATTCGAAACTGATTCTGCTCGTGGTATGTTTAATGCGTTTGGCAGGGCGCGACCTCAACAAACCCAGTATGAGAGAACTGTCTACATCTCTCCAACCTTTATTCGTGCTGCTTTTATCAGATGTGTTGCGTCGACTCACTATGACGCATCATTAACTCCACGACTAAAAATAATGCTGAAGAATTATCTTGCTGGACGAAGATCTGACTCAGATCTGAGCGATGCTTCGCTTGCAGCAAAGGGCGATACTGCCAAAATGAATCAGTGTATATCTGAAAGCATCGATTTTACTCTGGGGCATGAGCTTGGTCATTTTATCGGCGGAATTGAATCAGAGGAATCCGCGGACTGCGTCGGTCATTTCATATCTCAAGAGATGCATGGAAATGAGCCCGGGCTTTTTCAGCGATTGATCTTTGATCTAGCCAAATCGCAGGAATATAAGTTGCTTGCAATTGATGACCTCGGGCGGAAGCAACTCGCTTGCAGGAGTGAGTTGCTGTCTAGATTTCCGGCGGATGACAATCGGAAGGTTGAGGCAAAGCTACCTCGATGCGCCGAAGTGGCCCCCGAATGTACCAATCCGCGATTCTTCAAGAAGTGAACGCACGGCTGACGCCGAGTCGCGGCCAACGTAACCATGGCAAATCGACGTCGCAGGGGCTGACACGACTACTGCAGGCGACTCTGCCGCGAGCGGGCCATGGCTGGGTCTATGAGGTACGCGCGAGCTACCGATACCTGCCGCCGGCCAGCGACTGGCGATGGCCGACAGCGTGAGTACAAGTCCGCACCGGACAACCGACATTCGGTCCGCTGGGCCGAGCTCCTGTGTTCTGTCCGTTTATGTTGAATGCTTGGCGTGTGCGCCTCAAGCCTGCTCCGCCTTCTCTTTCCCCATGCTGCGCAGCAACGACCCCACCATCCCACCCAAGACCAGCACGGCCAGCCCCAGTGCAGCCCATAGCCAGCCGCGCTGGGGCCGGGCGGCCGCTTGCGGGTCCGGTGGCTTGGGCGCGCTAACGGCGGGTTTGCTGGGGTTCATTTGGCGCTGCGCCCAGTCCAGGCTGGCCTGGCCGGCGGTGCGCAAGGTGGCCGGGCCGGCGCCGGCCTCGCCCGGCAGCAGGGCGGCCAGGGTGAGCGGCCCACCGCCCGGCGCTGCGGCCGCTTCGGCAGCGAGGGGCGGGCGTTGCCAGCTCAAGGCATAGGGGCCGGGGCCGCTGGCCAGCAAGAGCAGGCTGCGGGTCTGGCTGCCCACCCGCAGCAGGGGCGGACGCGCGCCCAGCTGGGCGATGGGGCCGCTGTCGCTGCGCAGGCGCAGGGTCTGGAAGGCGGAGCCGTCCAGCACCAGATCGGGCGAGCGGGTCTCGGCCGCACCCTGCTGGATGCGGTAGGCGATGCTGCTGGCCAGGCCTTGCTCCTGCTCGGGCACGCTCCAGCTCTGCGGCTCTTTGTGGCGCAAGGCATAGAGCGGATTGCGGCTGTGGCCGCGCGACGTGGGCCTTATGGTGTAGCCGGCGCGCAGGCCGCTCAGCGTCACCGGTGCCAGCACATTGGGCTCCAGCAGCTCGATGCGCAAGGCATGCAGAGGTAGGGGGCCGGGCAGCGGGTAGTCGCAGCTTTGCGGGCCGCAGCTGCTGGGTGCGATGGGGGCCGTCCACTGCAGGGCGGGCAGGGCTTGCGCGCTTTGCACGGCGGCGATGCTCAGGCTTTGCAGGCGCGGGCTGTTGGCGGGCTCCAGCCAGCGCAGGCGCAGATAACGCGCCTTGCGCCCTTGCAGGTCCAGCTGCAGGCGTTCGATCTGGGCCTGGCCCTCCCCGCTGCGCAGCCGGGCCAGTTGCTCATCGCCCGCCAGCGGCTGCCAGGTCTTGAGGTCTTCGCTGCCCTCCAGCTGGTAAGTGAACAGGCCTTGCATGCCGGGCGCCAGCTCAAACGTCGCTTGCAGGAATTCGCCGCGCACCCGGGAGGCGTCGAAGATCAGGTCCGGCCCGGCCGATGCCGGCTCACCCAGCGCCAGCAGGCTCAGCCGGCCGTCCTTGCCCACGCGCAAGCCCAGGCCGTCGGCGGCGCTCTTGGGCTGGCGCGGCACGCTGAATTGCGGCAAAACATAATGGTTGATCTTGGCGGATTCAAGATCCGCCTCCAGCCAAGGGTCCAGCCAGGCGAAGGGCATGTCACGCCCCGCGGCGTTGCGCAGGCGCAGATCGCTCAAGCCGGGGTCGCTGAGGCCTTGGTAAATGCTCAGCGGCAGGTCCAGGCGGTAGTAAGGCCCATGGCCTTGCAAGAGCACGGGCACTTCATGCGCAAATGCCGGGAATGCCGGCAGGGCCGCCAAAAACCCCAGTGTCAGCCAGCGCCTCATGCCGCCTGCTCCTTGTTCTCGACCTTGCCGGGCACCGGCGCGAAATAGCCCACCACCAGGATCAGCACGCCCACGCCGATGAAGGACACGATGCGGTAGAGGCCGCCGCGGTCCGCCATCTCCACCAGCAGGAGCTTGGCCACCACCACACCCAGCAAGACCGCGCCGGCCGCCCAGCTGGCACGGCTCAGGCGGCGATTGCCCCAGACCATGGCCAGCACGCCGCACAGCGCCCAGACGATGGACACCGCGGCCTGTGCCAAGCGCGAGGCCCACAGCGCCTCCCAGTCCCAGGCCACGCCGGCCAAGTGATGGACGCTGCGCAGCACCAGGCCGGTGATCAAGGCCAGGGCCGTGGCTGCGAGCAGGGCCCGCAGTTCCGGCCTCAGCCCACCGTACAGGCTCCGCCACCAGGCCAGCAAGGCCGCCAGGCTCAGGGCCTGAGCCAGCTCCAGCGGGTTGAGCAGGGGCAGATAGGGCAGGGGTGCGGCCGCGCCGTCGCAGAGCAGATTGCCCAGCCACAGCCAGGCCAGCAGACCGGCGGCCAGCGGCGCCATGGCCCATTCCAGATAGGCCTGGCGCCAGGCTTGCACCGGCCAGCGGCCTTGCACGCCGGGCCGCGACAAGGCCCAGGCCAGCAGCGCTGGCACGCCGGCCCAGGCCGCCATGGCCCAGCCGGAGGTTTCGCCAAACGCCAAGCCCGCACGGTGCCCGGCCTCCAGCGTGGCCAGGGCGGCAAAGAACCAGCAGCCCAGCACATGCAGGCCGGCGCACAGGCGCGCCTCCAGCCAGCGCGGCAGCTCGCGCAGCAAGCGCAGATGCCAGGCCAAGGCCAGCGGCCACAGCAGCCAGCCCCAGTGTTGCGAGGGCAGCTCGCCGCCGTAGGCCAGGCCGGCCACGATCAGGCCGGGCAGGGTGGCCGCGCTAATGGCGCCCAGCTCGAGCCAGCCGCGCCGCCGCGCGATCCAGCTGGCCAGGACCGAGCTGCCGAGGATCAGCACGACATCCAGGGCCAGGGCCCAATCGCCCGCGGGCGCGGCCAGGCTCAGCATGCGCCAGCCTTCCAGATGCCAGGCCAGCAGCCAGGCGGCCAGGCCCCAGCCGGGCAGCAGCCAGGGCAGGGGCTGCCGCGCCGTCCAGGTATTGGCCCAGCCGAGCGGGCGTTTTTGCTGCCGCTCACCCGCCATCAACCAAGCCTGGGCCAGCAGGCCCAGACCCAGGCCCAGCAGGGCGTAGAAGAGGCGGTGCTCGGCCTGCTGGGCCGGGCTGGGCCAGTCCAGCAGCAAAAAGCCCAGGGCGCACAAAGGCAGGGCCAGGGCCAGGCAGGCGCTGGCGTCGTGGCGCATGCGCAGGCTCAGGAACAGCACGCCCACGGCCGTCAGCGGCCACAGGATGGCCGCCTCGTTCCAGCCCAGGCCGAACAAGCTGGCCAGATGCAGCAAGCCCAGGCCGCCGGCCAGGCCTAACTGCTGGGCCCAGCTCCATTGCGGGGCTTGCTGCGCGGCCAGCCAGAGGCGGCGCTGCGCCAGCATGCTCCACAGCGCGCCGCCCAGAATGCTCAGGGCGATCAGGCCGGCCGCCAGCGCGCCGCGCCAGCCGCTGGCCAGGGCCGCCGCCTCGCCGCCCACATCGGCCGGCCGGTGCAGGGTGCACAAAAAGCTGCCCACCGCCAGCAGGCGCAGGGCATGGCTCAGGGGCAGGAACTCCGCCAAGCCGCGCTGCTGCCACAGGTATTGCAAGGGCAGGGCCAGCAAGGCCGTGGCCAGCGCCGCAAAGGGCGGCTGCAGGAGCTGCCAGGGCAGCAGCAGGCCGGCGCCCACGCCCAGCCACAGGGCCAGCAGGCCCAGATGCCGCTGCGTCACCGGGGCACGCTCGGTGGCCGACAAGCGGCGCTGCAGGGCCCAGACCGTGAAGGCGCTCAGCGCCAGCAATAGCGGGCCGATCAGGGAGCCGGTCAACAAGGGCGTGCCCGGCGTCATATCCACAACCGTGGCGCCCAGCAACTTGCAGGCTGCACCGAACAAGACCAGCAAGGCCAGCAGGCGCGCATAAGGCCGCTGCTGGCGCGCGCCCAGCCAGAACATGCCGGCGCCTTCGACCGCCCAGGCCGCGCCGGTCCACTGGCCCTCCAGGCCCAGCGGAATCGCCAGCGTGACGAAGATGGCGGCGACGATGGCATAGGCCTCGGCCAGCAGGGCCAGGCCCGGCTTCTGGCGCTGAAACACCAGGCGGGCCAGCAGCAGGTAAAAGCCGGCCAGCACCAAGGCCGAGAGCGCCGGGCCTTGATAGAAATCCCGGCTCAGCAGGTATTGGAGGCCGAAGGCGGTGATGGGCGTGCCGAAGACCAAAGCGCTGTCCACCCGGCCCACGGCCTTCAGGGCTTGCAAGGGCGAGGCCGAGCCCTGACTCTCGGCCAGGGTGCGGCGTGCGAAGAGCAGGCCGATGAAGGCAAACAGCAGGAAGAACAGGATCAGAAAGGGCTGGGCGATGCCGTATTGATCGGGGCTGTAGTACTTGTCGGCCCAGCCGGCGGCCAGGGCGAAGGTGCCCACAAAGCCGATCAGATTCAGCACCCGCCAGGCCTTGAACCAGGCGATGGCGAAGATGCCCAGGTCCAGGATGGTCAGGTAGAGGAAGAGCGGTACGGGCCGGTTGCTGCCGCTAGACATCAGCACCGGCGAGGCAAAGCCCTCCAGCGCGGCGATGATGGCCAGCGCTGGCGCGTTCTGCAGCACGGCCAGGGCGGCGCCCAGCAAGGCCACCAGGGCCAGCAGGCCGAAGCCGGCCTCGGGGGCGATCAGGCCGTGCATCTTCACGGCCGCCAGGCAGCTCAGATAAAACACCCCCACGCCCATGCCTTGCAAAGCCAGCGCATAGTCGCGCCGGCGCTGGCGCAGGAACCAGCCCAGGGCCAGGATGGCGGCCCCCGCCAGGGCCACGCCGGCATAGCGCAACTCGATGGGCACGGTGACCCGCTCGGCCGTGTAGCGCAGCAAGAAAACAAAGCCCAGGAAGAGGATGAAGACACCGATCTTGACCAGGGTGTTGCCGCCCCAGATCAGCTGGACGATGGGTGCGGGCAGGCGTTCGCGCAGGGGCTTGGCCGGCGGCGCCGGCGCGCGCACCGGCCGGGGCGGAACGGGAGGTAGGGGCAGAGGCAGGGGCAGGTCTGACTCGGGTACGGGCTTGGCCGCTGCCGGAACAGCGGCGGCCACCAGCACCGGCTCATACACGGGCTCATACGCGGGTTCGGGCACAGGTTCGGGCACGCTCACAGGCGCTGGCATATCCGGCGGGTCCTGGACAGCGGCCGGCGCGGCGCCCGCCTGCAGCTGCTGGCGCAGGCTGCGCAGCTCGGTCTCGGCCGTCAAGAGGCGGCGCTCCAGGGCCTGCACCAGGGCGCGCAGCTCGGCGATGGCGGCCTGGCTTGGCGACTCTGCCGTGGCGGGCTTGCCGGCGGCCTTAGCGCCGCGCTGGGCCCAGAAATAGCCGCCGGCCGCGCCCAGCACGCCCAGCAAAAAAGCGCCCTCCGCACCGCCCATCACGGCGCCCAGCATCAGCCCTATGACTCCACCCAACAACCACATCCCCGCCCCCAGTCTCTATCTTGGGGCCGCATGCTACGCGTAAAGCGCGGGCGGCGATGCCCGCCCAAAAGGGTGGGTAGGCCCGCACAGGCGGGGCGATGTTCAGCACGCAGCTAGACACTAGCCCATTGATCCAGCAAGGCCTGGGCCTGGGCCACCGGCAGCGGCCGGCCCAGATAAAACCCTTGCAACTGGGTGCAGCCCAGGCTTTCGGCGGACTGGGCCTGCAGCTCGGTCTCCACGCCCTCGGCCACGATGTCCAGCTTGAGCGCCTGGCCCAGGGCGCAGCTCACCTGCACGACGGCGCTGGCATCGGGCTCGGGCAGGGGGGCGATCATGCTGCGGTCCAGCTTCATCGCCCCGATGGGCAGCTGGCGCAACAGGGTCAGCGAGGACTGGCCGGTGCCGAAATCATCCAGCGCGCACAGCAGGCCGGCGCCGCGCAAGAGGCTGAGCTGGGGCATGACCTGGTCGAGGTGGGCGATGGCGGCCGTCTCGGTGATCTCGATCTCCAGGGCCTCGGGCGGCAGGGCGCGCGCCTTCAGCTCGCCCAGCAGGCCGGTGGCAAAGCCGCCGTCCTCGAACTGCACCGGCGAGACATTGACGGCCACCGGCAGCAGCCGGCCATAACGTGCCAGCCAGACGCGCAGCTGGGTCATCACGATGTCCAGAATCAGCGCGCCCAGGGCGTGGATCTGGCCGGTGCGCTCGGCCGCGGGCACAAAGTCCGCCGGGCTGACCCGGCCCTGGCCCGGCCGCTCCCAGCGCACCAAGGCCTCAAAGCCGCAGAGCCGGCGGCTGTGGGCCAGGAATTTGGGCTGGTACTCCAGCACGAACTGGCCTTGCACGATGGCATGGCTGATGGCCTGCTCCATCTCCAGCCGGGCGCGCGAGTCGCTCTTCATGCTGGACTCGAAGAAGGCGTAAGAGATGCCGGCCCTGGCCTTGGCCGCGCGCATGGCGGCATCGCCGGCGCGCAGCAGGCCGTTGGCGTCGCGCCCGTCGCGCGGGAACTGGGCCACGCCCACCGACATATGCACGAAAAGCTCGGCCCCCTGCACCCGGAAGGGCGTCTGCAGCAGGGCCAGCATGGCCTCCACCGCCGCCTGCACCTCGGCGCGCTCGGCAACGCCCTCCAGCAGCACCAGAAATTGGTCCTCGCCCAGCCGGGCCAGCGTCGCGTTGACGGGCAGCTCCTGACACAGGCGCCGGGCCACGGCCTGCAACAGCCCGTCGCCCACCTCATGGCCCAGGCTTTCGTTGACGAGCTGGAAGCGGTCCATATCGGCGGAGAGGATGGCGAAGGGCGGCGCGCCCGTGTAGGTGAGCTGGTGCAGGCGGTCGACGGCGAAATTGCGATTGGGCAGATCGGTCAGTTCGTCGTGCAAGGCCTGGCGACGCAGAGCGTCCAGCGCGGCCTGGCGGGAGCTGTCGTCCAGCATCACCGTCAGCTCGGCCGGCTCGCCCTCCCAGTCGGTATAGCTGGACAGGCCATGCACATGGATCTGCCGCCCGTCCCGGCTCAGCCGCAAGCCCTCCCATTCGATATGGGCTTGCGGGTCCGCCAGCACCTGCCGGTGGCGATTCAAGACCTCCTGCACCTGCTCGGGAGGCAGCAAGGGCAGCAGGGAATTGGGCTGCATGGCCTCCTCCAGACTGGCGAAGCCATGGATCTTCAAGGCCGCCGGGTTGGCATAGACCAGCCGCATATGGCTGACCACCGCCAGGCCCTGCAGCGAATGCTGGGCCAGCCGGCCGAAACGCTCGGCCTGCTGCCTGGCCTCGGCATGGGCGCGCTTGACCGAAAGCAGGATCAGGCCCAGGGACAGCATGGTCTGCACAAACAGACCCGCCACATGCGGCACGGCCGAACGGCCCAGGGGATCGAACGCCGGCGTCAGCACATGGACAAAACCGGCTGCGACAAAGCACAGGGCCACAAAGCGCTCGCCCGGGTCACCCTGCCGGCCCATCCACCAGGCGCATTGCCAGGCGCCGATGGCCAGGTAGATGGAGGCGGCCAGCACGGCATAACGGTGATCCAGCTCGGCCAGCCACATCAGGCTGCCCATCATGGCCAGATAGAGCGGCAGCCAGACACGGCGCTCCCAAGGCAGCTGGCGGTAGATGCGCGCGCCCGCCGTGCGCAAGGCCATGGAGCCCATGGCAAAGGCCGCCGCGGCGCCCACCATCAGCTTGTGAAAAATGCTGCCGTCCTGATCGGGCAGCAGGCCCAGGCCCAGGGACAAAGCGCCCGACAGCAGGATCCAGCTCCAGCCCCAGTAGCGCACATAGAGATACTGCGGCGCCTGGCGCCACAGCATCAGCAAGGCCAGGCCCAGCAAGGCATTGAGTCCGGAGCCAATCAGGATCAGGGCGGTCATGGAGCTCCCAAATCGTTGCGGCCAGAAGGTCCAAGCGGCAACAGCGTTGAATGGCGGGCGAACGCCCATCCTAGCCCTTGGAATGGGAACGTACACGCGATTCTTGACGGTAAACCTCGGGTCCGACATGAATCCGCACCACAAGCGGCCGGGAACTCAGGCCCGCCACATGCTGAGACAATGCAGGCAGACGGGGCGACGGCCCCGTCTTCCCGATTCCAAGCACAGCAGCAGCCAGACCCACCATGACCCAACGCGTTCTGACCGGCATCACCACCACCGGCACCCTGCACCTCGGCAATTTCGTCGGCGCGATCCGGCCCGCCATCGCGGCCAGCCGGGAGAGCGGCGTGGAGAGCTTCTTCTTCATGGCCGACTACCACGCCCTGATCAAGTGCGACGACCCGGCCCGCATCGCCCGCTCGCGCCTGGAGATCGCCGCCACCTGGCTGGCCGCCGGCCTGGACACCTCGCGCGTCACCTTCTACCGCCAGAGCGACATCCCCGAGATCCCCGAGCTGAGCTGGCTGCTGACCTGCATGACCTCCAAGGGCCAGATGAACCGCGCCCATGCCTACAAGGCCGCTACCGATGCCAACCTCGCCGCCGGCGAAGACCTGGACGCGGGCGTCACCATGGGCCTGTACAGCTACCCCATCCTGATGGCGGCCGACATCCTGATCTTCAACGCCCACCGCGTGCCGGTGGGCCGCGACCAGGTCCAGCACATCGAGATGGCGCGCGATGTGGCCCAGCGCTTCAACCACCAGTTCGGCGGCGGCGCCGAGTTCTTCGTGCTGCCCGAGGCCAATGTCGAGGAGGACGTGGCCCAGCTGCCCGGCCTGGACGGGCGCAAGATGAGCAAGAGCTATGACAACAGCATCCCGCTGTTCGAGGGCGGCGCCAAGGCGCTGAAGGAGGCGATTGCCCGCATCAAGACCGACTCCAAGCTGCCCGGCGAGCCCAAAGACCCCGAGGGTCAGGCCCTGGTCACGATTTACGACGCCTTTGCCACGCCGCAGCAGCGCGCCGACTTCCGCGCCGCCCTGCGCGCCGGCCTGGCCTGGGGCGAGGCCAAACAGCAGCTGTTCGAACTGATCGAGGCCCAGATCGCCCCCATGCGCGAGCGCTATGCCGAGCTGATGGCCCACCCGGAGCGCATCGAGGCGATTCTGCAAGAGGGTGCCGCCAAGGCTCGCCGTTTGGCCGCCCCCTTGCTGGCCCGCGCCCGCGAGGCCGTGGGCCTGCGCAGCTTCGCCGCCTTGGCGCCGGCGGCCAAGGCCAAGCCGGCCAAGGCCGCCCTGCCGGTGTTCAAACAGTACCGCGAGGCCGACGGCCAGTTCTACTTCAAGCTCAATGCCGCCGATGGCAGCCTGCTGCTGCAAAGCCAGGGCTTCGCCGAAGGCCGCGCCGCCGGCCAGTGGGTGGCGCGCCTGAAGCGCGAAGGGCAGAGCGCCCTGGCCGACCTGCCCCTGCCCCCGGGCCTGGTGCTGGACGCGGCCGCCGTCGTCGCGGCCCTGGCCGCCCTGCAGGAAGCCGAGGCGGGCTGAGGCTGCACAGTCAAGCCGGAAGGCTTGGCTCGGCTGCCGAAGGCCCAGGGGCGCCGGCAGCGCACATCTGTTCGAGGGGCGGCTCTAATCGACGCCCAACCCCCCATTTACCCGCTCTTGCCCGTGGGCGGGACTTGCTAGGCTTGCAAAGCGAGCCCATTCGAACCAACAGACCCCGGAGACAAGACCCCATGCCCACCATCGCCGCCGACAGTCTGGCCCTGCAGCGCTTCTACCACTGGGAGCGCCAGGCCCCCACGCGCATCGCCCTGACCCAGCCCATGGGCGGCGGGGCTTTGCAGGAATTCAGCTGGGCCCAGATCGGCGAGCAGGTGCGCCGCATGGCCAGCCATCTGCAGGCCCTGGGCCAGGCCCAGGGCTGGGAGCCGGGCGCCAAGGTGGCCATACTGTCCAAGAACTGCGCCTGGTGGCTGATGAGCGATCTGGCCATCTGGATGGCAGGTTATGTCTCGGTGCCGCTCTACCCGACGCTGGCACCCGAGACGATTCGGCAGATCCTGACGCATAGCGAGGCGCGCGCCTGCTTCGTCGGCAAGCTGGACGGCTGGGAGGGCATGAAGCCCGGCCTGCCCGAGGGCCTGCCCTGCTTCAGCTACCCGCTGTCACCGGCCGACGCCAAGCAGGCCTACGAGGGCTGGGACGCCATCTGCGCCCGCCACACGCCGCTGCAGGGCGAGCCCCTGCGCCAGGCCGATGAGCTGGCCACGCTGATCTACACCTCGGGCACGACCGGCGCGCCCAAGGGCGTGATGCACAGCTTTGGCGCTTTTGCCTGGGCCATGAGCGCGGCGCTCAAGCGTATCCCCATGGGTGAGCAGGACCGCATGCTGTCCTATCTGCCCCTGGCCCATGTGGTGGAGCGGGTGCTGATCGAGCATGGCTGGCTGCACACCGGCTTCTCGGTCTACTTTGCCGACAGCCTGGACAGCTTCGCCAGCGATCTGCAGCGCGCCCGGCCCACCATCTTCTTCTCGGTGCCACGCCTGTGGGTGAAGTTCCAGCAAGGCGTGCAGGCCAAGCTGCCCGAGCACAAGCTGGCCCTGCTGCTGTCCCTGCCCCTGATCGGCGGCCTGGTGCGCAAAAAGATCAAAAAGGCCCTGGGCCTGGACCAATGCCGCGTCGCCGCCGGCGGCGCCGCCCCCATGCCCGTGGCCTTGCTGGACTGGTACCGCCGCCTGGGCCTGCCCGTCAACGAGGGCTATGGCATGACGGAGAACCTGGCCGTTAGCCACATCACCCTGCCCGGCCAGAACCAGACCGGCAGCGTCGGCCCGACCTATGCCGGCGTGGAGGCGCGCATCGCCCCCGAGAACGGCGAGCTGCAGATGCGCAGCCCCGCCCTGATGCTGGGTTATTACAAAGAGCCCCAGTTGAGCGCCGAGGCCTTCACCGCAGACGGCTGGCTGCGCACCGGCGACAAGGGCCAGATCGACGCCCAGGGCCTGCTGCGCATCACCGGCCGGGTGAAGGACTTGTTCAAGACCAGCAAGGGCAAATACGTGGCGCCCGCCCCCATCGAGGACCGCCTGGGCCAGTTCCCCGCCATCGAAGCCTGCGTGGTGACCGGCGCCAATATGGGCCAGCCGGTGGGCATCGTGATGCTCTCGCCCACGGCCGCGGCACACAGCCAGAGCGAGGCCGAGCGGGCCGCTTTGGGCCAGGCCCTGGCCACCCATCTGGACGCGGTCAACGCCAAGCTGGACCCGCACGAGCAACTGGACTGCGTGGTGGTGATACGCCAGCCCTGGACGGTGGACAACGGCTTCATCACCCCGACCTTCAAGGTCAAGCGCAATCGCGTCGACGAGGTCTACGGCCCCCAGCTGGAAGCCTGGGTGGCGCAGCGCAAACCGGTTGTCTGGGGCGATTGACGCGCTAAGCTGGCGCGCATGAACGCCAAAGCCCCCATCAATCTGGCCCTGCAAGGCGGCGGCTCGCACGGCGCCTTCAGCTGGGGCGTGCTGGATGCCTTGCTGGAGGACGGCCGCATCGCCATCGAAGGCATCAGCGGCACCAGCGCGGGGGCCATGAATGCGGTGGCCCTGGCCCATGGCTTTGCCCAGGCCCAGGCCCAGGGCCGGCGCGGCAGCGACCCGCGCGAGGCGGCCCGCGCATCGCTGCGGAAATTCTGGGACGGCATCGTCGCCATGGGCGCGCTGGGCAACACGCTCAGCGAGGCCCAGCGCGCGCCCTTCGCCTTTCTGTTCGGCCCCTGCGCCGGCGCGAACTCGCCGGCCTCGCTATGGGTCAATGCGATGAACAGCTTCTGGTCCAGCGCGCTCTCACCCTACCAGGCCAATCCGTTTGACATCAACCCGCTGCGCAGCTTTGTGGCCGAGCAGATCAACTTTGAGGCCCTGGCCCGGCTGGCCGCGCCCAAGGTCTTCGTCGTCGCCACCCGGGTGAGGAACGGCAAGGCCGAGGTGTTCTCCGGCAAGCGCCTGAGCGTGGACGCGGTGATGGCCTCGGCCTGCCTGCCCACGCTGTTCAAGGCGGTGGAGATCGAGGGCGACCATTTCTGGGACGGCGGCTACTCGGGCAACCCGGCCATCCATCCGCTGATTTACAACTGTCAGGGCCGCGACATCCTGCTGGTTCAGATCAACCCGATACGCCGCGAGGAACTGCCCACCACCAGCGCGCAAATCATGGACCGCCTCAACGAGGTGACCTTCAACGCCGGCCTGATCGCCGAGATGCGCGCCATCGATTTTGTCCAGCGCCTGATCAAGGAGGGCAAGCTGGACCCGGCGCAGTACAAGGACGTGCTGATGCACCGCATCGACGGCGGCGAGGCGCTGGACGCCTTCGCCGCCTCCACCAAGAGTTCCACCGAGGCCGGCCTGATCGCCACCCTGCACCAGCTGGGCCGCCAGCATGCCAAGAGCTGGCTGGGCCGGCACTACGAGGCCCTGGGCCAGAAGAGCACGGTCAATATCAAGCAGGACTATCTGGACGATATGCGGCTGCCGATGCGCTAGGGCCTGTTAGCGCTAACAGGCCTAGGCCAAACCGGCGCGGTGCAGCACCACCCGGTTGCGGCCCTCGTTCTTGGCCTGGTAGAGCGCCTTGTCGGCCGCGCGCAGCACCCGCTCCTCATCGTCACCGGGCTCCAGCCTGGCCAGGCCTATGCTGATGCTGATGGCCAGGGGCTGGCTGACCGTGCCAAAGCGATGGCGTGACACGGTGATGCGCAGGCGCTCGCAGATCTGCTGGGCCTGCTCCAGCTCGGTTTGCGGCATCAGCAGGGCGAACTCCTCACCGCCCACCCGCGCCACCAGATCGCTGGCGCGCAGCTGCTCGCTCAGGACCTGAGCCAGTAGGCGCAAGACATGGTCGCCCACGGGATGGCCGTAGACATCGTTGATGCGCTTGAAATGGTCCACATCCAGCATGCCCACGATCAGCGGGCTGTCCTCGCGCCGGGCACGCGCCACCTCGCGGCTGTAGTTCTGCCTGAAGGCACGCAGATTGGGCAGCTGGGTCAGCAAGTCGGTGCTGGCCATCAGCTGCAGCTCGGCCTCCTTCTTCACCGCCGAGTACTCGGCCTGAATCATCAGAAAGGCGACGATGAGCACGCAGGAAATCACCATGGCCACCCGCAGCACATGCACCGTCTCGGGCCCTAGGTTCAGCATGGCGGGGTGGGGCGTCCAGCCGTGAATCTCAAAAAAAGCGAACAAGCCCAGATTCAACACCGATTGCAGCAGGGACTCGCGCCAGCGGCTGGCCGGAAAAAACACCGTGGGCACGATGGCAAACAGCAGGTAGTAGAAGTGGATGCCGATGACCAGACCCTGCGCCAGCATCAGGGCCGAGGCCGCATCGGCCATCACTCCCAGCATCAGGAACCAACGCGCCAGATTCAGGTGGCCGGCATGCTGGGCGCGATTGACGGCCACCAGGGTCGCCAGAGACCAGGGGATCTGCACCAGGCCGGAAAGAATCAGGCCCTCATTGCCCAGGGCGAAAAAGAACAGGGTGAAGGCCAGCACCGTGGCCTGCATCATCAGCACGCCGATATTGAGCTGGACGGCCTTGCGCTGCAGGCTGGGGTCGGCGCTGTGCTGGCTGCCCTCCTGCAGAAAAGCAAGCAGGCTTTGTTTCGTTCGCTGGTACAGCATTGCAAGCATGGAGACGGCGTTCCGAATGCAAAGGCCTGAAAAAAGTCGAGTCCCTATTTTGCGGGTCAACTCCCCAGGGCCCATCGCTCATCCCAGGGGGCTGCACAGTTCAGCGGCAAACTATGTCACATCTAAGAGGGTCAAAAGCTGGAGCGCTCTGCCAAAAATCATCCGGGCGCATCTCACAGGCCGCGCGCAGAATGGCTTGCAATCAACAGCAGGAGCAATGCCATGTCGGATCTATGGAACAAGGTCAAGGGTGCGGCGCAGGAGGCCGGAGCGGCCGTGAGCGAGGCGGGCAAGGCCGTGGCGGAGGCGGCCGGCGAGCTGGGCGACAAGGCCCAGGCCGCAGCCAGCTCGGCCTGGGATCACACCAAGGAGGCGACGCACACGGCGGTGGAAGGCGCCAGCGAGCTGGCACACGAGGCCGGAAAGGCCCTCGGCAAGGCCGGCGACGCCGCGGTCGAGAAGACCAAGCAGGCCGTGGACAAGGTGAGCGAGGCCATCGGCAAAAAAGAATGAGGCCCCGGGCCTGAGCCCGGAGCCTCATCTCAAACGATCGATCAACAAGGACGGCCGGCGGCCGTCCTTTTCTTTCAGCGCAGGCCAGCGGCGGGCCAGCAGCTCTCATCGTGCTGATGGCCGCGGCCCAGCTCCTCGCTGAGGCCACGGCCGGGCAGGCCTAGCGGCGCAGCGGCCGTGGTCGCGGGCAGGCCGCGCGGGTCCAGGGCACGGTTGACCAGGTCCAACAACTCATCGGCCTGGGCGCGTGCGCTGCGCTCCAGGCCCGTGCTGGCGGCCTTGCCGGCGAACAGGCTCTTGAGCGCCTTCAGCTCGGCGCGGATGGCGGGCTTGCTATCGTCCGTGCCCGTGCCACCGGCGGCCACCAGGCGTTCACCCAGCTGCTCGATATAGGCACGCTGCAGATTGCGGCGCGGCGCCGTGATCTTGGCCGCCGGGCCTTGCAGCTCGCCGAAGATGCCGGCGCGCAGATCGGCCAGCAGCTCGTCCACCCGATAGGCCCGGCCTTCGGCAGCGGCCGCTTCCTGGGCCTGCAGGCGCGCGATGCGGCCACGGTCCAGCAGGGCGCGCAAGGTGTTGCGCTGGGCGGCCAGCAGCAGATTGCCGGGCTCTTGCGGGCGCACGCGCTCGACGATGGCCGGCTCGAACAGCCAGTTGGGCGTCTTGAACAGCTGCTCGTTCAACAAGGCCACGGCCTGGGCCTGTTTGGCCTTGGCCGCGGGGGTGTAGACGGCGCCGGCCTGCTCGCCATGCTTGTTGTGGAAGTTGTAGCCGCCGACGATGGCCGTCACATGACCTAACTCGCGGCCCCACTGGGCCCAGGTGGCGCGGTAAAGCTCTTCCAGGGTCTTGTCGTCCTGGCCGGCCTTGAGCGTCATCTTGGGCAGGTTCTTGACGATGCGCTGCAGATTCTTGATGCCCAGCGTGGTGGCGTAGACCGCATCGGCGTCGCCGACGGCCTCGGTGCTGTCGCCGTACTCGCCCTCACCCTTGGGCGAGGTGAAGCGCAGCCAGGGCTTGCCGTCCTGCTCGCGTATCCAGGCATCCAGCACCGGCTTTTCGGCCGCGGCCGTCTTGGCCTCGGGGATGGGGGCATAACCCCATTTGGTGGCGAAGATGTCGTAGGGGCCGATCTTGGGGATCAGCAGGGCCGGGTCGATCTTGTCCTCGGGCTGGACCAGGTAGTTGATGCGGCTGTAGTCCATCAAGGTGGGCACATGGCCCATTTCCTTCAGCCATTTGGCGTCGCGCAGCTTGTCCACCGGGTAGAGCGAGCTGGCCTTCATATTGTGCGGAAAGCCCAGCGAGTGGCCGACCTCGTGCGTCACCACATAGCCCACCAGCTCGCCCATCAAATCGTCGGGCAGGGGCAGTTGCTGGGCGCGCGGGTCGACGGCGCCGGCCTGGGTGATGTACCAGTCGCGCTGCAGCTGCATGATGTTGTGATACATCACGATATTGGCGTTCAGGATCTCGCCGCTGCGCGGGTCGCTGAGGTGGGGGCCGTAGGCATTGGCGATCGGCGAGGGCACCCAGCGGATGATGCTGTAGCGCACATCGGCGGGGTCGAATTCGGGGTCTTCTTGCTTGCTGGGGAAGGGGCGGGCCTGCACCGCATTCTTGAAGCCGGCGGCCTCGAAGGCCACATTCCAGGCCTCGATGCCTTTCTTGACATAGGGCAGCAGGGCGGTGGGCGTGGTCTTGTCGATATACCAGACGATGGGCTTGACCGGCTCGCTGAGGGCGGCGGCCGGGTCCTTCTTCTCCAGCCGCCAGCGGGTGATCAGGCGCTCGCGCTTGCTCTCGTGCGCGTCGCTGCCGAAGTCGACCCGGGCAATGCTGAAAAAGCCCACCCGGTCGTCCATCACCCGGGCCTGCATGGGCTGCTCGGGCAGTTGCACGATGTTGTAGGCGATGCTGACGCTGGCGCTCTTGGGCGGCTGCGGCGGCAGGCTGAAGCCGGGCGGCAGGCCAGGCGGCAAGACCGGCGGCGTGTTGATCAGGCCATAGGTCTGCACCGCGTCGATGCGCAGGCTGGTGGGGAAGGCACGGCTGCCCTCCACATAGCTGCGCGAGGCATCGACGCCGCTGCCCTTGAGGATGCCGCGGGCCGAGAAATCACCCACCTCGCTATTGAACAAGCGGCTCACCTCGATCACCGGCGCACCGTTCTTGCCAAAGGTCTCGATGGGGAAGCTGCCCAGCACGGTGTCGCGCTGCGAGGCCTCGACCGCGCTGGCGATGGGGCGGTTCGGCTCGGCGGCAAAGTTGTAGGACACGGCCTGGAAATAGACCTTATTGCCCTGCTGCACAAAGCGCACCACGTCCTCGTTGAGGGCCTTGCCCACATGGTCCACATTGGCCGGCACGGCGGTGGCCGTGGCCACCATCAGCAAGGGCTTGTCCAGCAGGGCCTTGGGGATCTCGAAGTACAGCTTGCCCTTGACGCTGTGCAGCGTGAACAGGCCATGCTGGGACTTGGCATCGGCGGTGATGACCTTGTCGAAAGGCTTGGGGTCTTGCGCGTCCGGCGCGGCGGCGGGGCGGGCCGCGCCGGCAGCGGCGGGCGCCGAGGCCGGTGTGGCCGGGGGCGCTTCCTGAGCGAGCAGGCTCAAGGGTGTCAAACAGCCGACAAGGGCCAGGGCCAGGGCATGCCGAGAGCTGTTCGGCGTTTTGCGGAGAGGGAACTTGGACATGGGCGTGCAGAAATTGTGGACGCGGCGATTCTGAACGAGGCAAGCGCCAGGGTCGAAAGTCACCGCCCTGGTAAAGACCCTTGTATCGAGCCATAACACGGCACCTGTACGCATAAAGCCCTTGGTGCAAAGTGCCAGGAAACGCGGATTCGCCGGTGCTAGAGTGCGCGGGGGTCACCCCAGGGAGAGGAAAAATGTCCGTCAAATCATCGTTCAAGAAACACGCCTTGGCCCTGTGTTTGCTGGCCTGCGCCGCCAGCGCCTGGGCGGCCGAGCCCAAGGATGCAGGAGGCATTTACCTCGGTGCCAGCCTGGGCCGCGCCAGCGGTTCGGCCAGCGAGTACAAGACCGGCACCAGCTTGTCGCTGGGCTTTGGCGCCGGCTATCGCTTCAATGAGAATTTCGCCGTCGAGGCCTTCAGCCGCTCCTTGAGCTTCGAGCTGCTGGCCAATGCTCTCAACAACAATCCCGGCTACTACCCCGAGGACCATCTCGGCCTCGCCCTGCTGGCCGGCCTGCCAGTGAACGACAGCTTCAGCGTCTACGCCCGGCTCGGCACGGGGCGCACCCGCATGAGCACGGGGACGACGATCAAGCCCGACTACAAGCTCAGCGAGACCAGCGCCGGCCTGGGCCTGGCCTATGCCTTCACACCCCGCTTCGCCGGTAAGCTGGAGTATCTGCGCTTCACCCGTAACGAGGTGAATCTGCTGACCTTCGGCCTGGAGTACCGCTTCTAAGAGCTGCTAACAAAACTCTCCTGGCCGCGTTGCATTGCCTTGCCAGGACCGCTGCGCTGAGTTTTGTCAGCCGCTCTAAGCTGCAGGCGCGGCCTGGTTCTCGGCCGCCACCGTCCGCTGCAGCACGGCCAGGCATTGCTCGAACTGCTGCATGGACCGCTCCAGGGCGGCCGAGCCGGTGTCGCCGCCGATCAGGCCTTGCTCGATCTTGGCCGCGGCATTGGCCAGCACCTTGACGCCCAGATTGGCCGCCCCGCCCTTGGCGCTGTGCGCATGCAGGCGGGCCTGCTCGGTGTCGCCCGCCGCCAGGGCCGCGCGTATGCGGGCGGTGCAATCCGCTTCGGCCAGCGCCAGCTTGCGCAGAAAGCGGATATAGCTCGTGGCATTGCCGCCCATGCGCGGCAGGGCGCTGGCCACGTCCAGGCCCACCACGCCGTTCCAGCTCTGCAGCAGGGCTTGATCGCCCTGCGGTGGTGGCGGCGGTGGCGGCGCCGACACAGGGCCGGCCGGGGCTGGGGTGCTCGCAGCCTCCGCCAGGGCCGCGGGCATGACAGGCAGCCATTTCTGCAGGGCGCGTTCCAGCAGCTCGGGTTCGATGGGCTTGCTGACGAAATCATTCATGCCCGCCCGCTCGCAGCGCTGCCGGTCTTCGTCCATGGCATTGGCCGTCATCGCGATGATGGGCAGGCGCTCGAAAAAGGGTTGGCTGCGTATCTTCGCGGTGGCGCTGAGGCCGTCCATCACCGGCATCTGCATATCCATCAGCACCAGCTGATAGGCGCGGCGCTGGCCGGCACGCGTTTCCTCCAGCATCTCCAGGGCGATGGCGCCATTGGCGGCCAGCTCGATCTCGCACAGCAACTCCTGCAGCAACTCGGTCGCCACCATCTGATTGAGCTCGTTGTCTTCCACCAGCAGGATGCGGGCCCCACGCAGATGCGCGCTCAGGCCGGCCGCATCCGGGGCCTGCGGCTGAGGGCTGGGCGCGGGCCCGGCCGCGCCCGGCGCATGCACACGCATCAAATCGCTCAAGACTTCGCGCAAACGGGCCAGGCTGATCGGCTTGGCCAGGATCTCGTTGACACTGGAGCGCTGGGCATCGGCCGCCAGGTCATCGGGCGCGTAGCTGGTGACCAGCAGAATCGGCACCGGCAACAGCCAGGGTGCTTGACGCAGGCGGGCCGAGGTCTGCAAGCCGTCCAGGCCCGGCATCTGCCAATCCATCACCACCAGATCGGGCCTGCGCAGGCGGCCGCTCGTCAGGCCCGCCAAAGCCTCATCTCCCGAGCCCGCCCCCTGCGCCACAAAACCCAGCTCCAGCAGCATCTGGCACAGGGCCAGGCGGGCCACATCGTTGTCGTCCACCACCAAGGCCGTCTTGCCCTCGAACAAGGGCAGGGCCTGGCCGCGCAGAGGCGGGTCTTGATCGGCCAGGCCCAGCCAGGCGGTGAACCAGAAGTAGCTGCCCCGGCCCAGCTGGCTTTGCACGCCCACCTCGCCCGCCATCAGCTCGGCCAGGTTTTTGCTGATGGCCAGGCCCAGGCCGGTGCCGCCGAATTTGCGGGTGGTCGAGCTGTCGGCCTGGCTGAAGGGCTGGAACATGCGCTGCACCTGCTCCTCGCTCATGCCGATGCCGCTGTCCTGCACGCCAAAGCGCAGCAAAAGGCCTTGCTCGGCGCGTTCCAGCAGATTCACCCGCACGACGATCTGCCCACGCTCGGTGAACTTGACCGCGTTGGAGATGAAGTTCAGCAGCACTTGCGAGAGCCGCAGAAAGTCGCCGCGCAGCCCGTCGGGCACCTCGTTATCGCAGTCGAACACCAGCTCCAGATTCTTGGCCCGCAGGCGTTCGGCCATCAGGTCGGCGCTGTCGTTGAGCAATTTCTCCAGCGAAAGATCGGCCGACTCCAGGCTCAGCTTGCCGGCCTCGATCTTGGAGAAGTCCAGGATGTCGTTGATGATGCCCAGCAGGTGGTCGGCCGACTGGCGTATCTTCAGCAGATAGTTGCTCTGCCGCTTGTCCAGCGAGGTCTTGCTGAGCAGATGGGCCAGGCCCAGCACGGCATTCATCGGTGTGCGGATCTCGTGGCTCATATTGGCCAGGAAGCTGGCCTTGGCCGCCGTCGCCGCCTCGGCCGCGAGCTGGGCGCTGCGCAGCGCGGTGACGTCGTTGGCGCTGATGACCACGCCCTCCAGCTTGCCCCGCGGGCAATGCAGGCTGCTGCCGCGCAGCTGGTAGAGGTGGAGCTCGCCATTCCCGTGCAAAAAGCGCAGCTCGGCCTCATAGCCCTGCTGGCGCAGAATCTGCTCCAGCAGGGGCGACTCGGCCTGGCGCTGCGGCTCCGGCAAGCCCTCGCGCAGCTGGGCCTGTTCCTGGGGATGCAGAAAGCCGTCCAGCACAAAGTGGCCCAGGGCCGCGTGATCAAAGCCCAGGGCCTCGCGGCTGGCCTTGTTGGCGGCGCTGACCCGGCCCTGCAGATCCAGCACAAAGAGCAGGCTGCCCGCGCTGTCCAGCACGCGATTGACATGGTTGCTGAGGTTTTTCTCGTTCTGGCGCGCTTTCAGTGCCGCATTGCGCTGCGCCTCCAGCTCGCGGAGCATGGCCTCCATCTGCTCGGAGTTGGCCACCATCTGGCTCTCCAGCGCGGCATTGGCCATGCGCAAATACTCCAGCTCCCACTGCAATTCCTGCACGCTGCTGCTGCGCTCAGAGGACATGGGCGGGCTCCAGCGCGGCTTGAATGCGGGCGATCAGCGCCGGCAGCGCGGCCCGCACGGCGGCCGACAGGCCGGGGCTGAAAGCCCGCAGCTGCTGCGCCTCCAGCAGGATCACCTCGACCTCGGGCCCCGCCTCCAGGCTGGCGGCGGCGCGCAGCAGAAAACCCAGCCCGCCGCCATGCTCGGTCGGCGCTGAGCCGAACAAAACCTGCCACTGGCTCAGCAGGTCGGCGGCCGAGCCCTGCCAGATGCGGCCGGGCTGGCCGCGCGGTTCGCAGGCGTCGATCAGCAAGACCTGGCGGCAGCCCTCGAACAAGGCCAGGCCGTCCAGCCCCCGGGTGCCCAGCTCGAAGACCCGCACATCGGCGGGCAGCAGCTGGGGCGCGGCCAGCAAGGCCTGCGCCAGGGCCGGGCCCAGGCCGTCGTCGCCATGCAGGGCATTGCCCAGGCAGAGCAGATGGCGGGCGGCATGCGGCAGGGGCGGCTGGGACGGCAGAGGCGACATGAAGGGCATGAGCTGGCTGGCCTTCAAAAGGGTGAGAAACGCAGACGCTTGTCGCTGGCCATCATATGCACGGTGCAGACCAGGCAGGGGTCGTGCGAACGGATGATGTGGCCGATCTCGGTCGTGTCTTCCGCATCGCCCAGCTGCAGGCCCACCAGGCTTTGCTCCCAATGGCCGGGCTGGCCCTGGCTGTCGCGCGGCGAGGCGTTCCAGGCCGTGGGGGTGACGATCTGGTACTTCTCTATCACCCCATCGCGCAGCTTGACCCAATGGCCCAGGGCGCCGCGGGCGGCCATCACCAGGCCGTAACCATCGCCGTCCGGGTCGCTCGCGGCCGGCGCTTTGGGCGGGGCCTCGAAATGGGCTTCGCCCAGATGCAGGGCCATCTCGTCCAGCATGGCGCGCGCCTGCTGCAGGCCGTGGGCCACGCGGCGCAGCCGCGCCAGCTGGCGCAGCCAGGCGCTGCCGCCTTCCTCGCGGTACAGGCTTTGCATCAAGGCGTCGCCGCCCAGCAGCAACTCGGCCAGCGGCCCGGTCTGCACCACCTTGTCGCCGTAGCGGGGGGCCTTGGCCCAGCTGTAGCGGTCGCTGTCGGGCCGGTAGTCGGGCACGGTTTCGCCCTCCCAGGGGTGGCGGCCGCCGGCATAGGGCAGATACCAGGAGTGCCGCACATGCTCGTTGATCAGGCCCTGATCCAGGGCCTGGACCTGGCCGCTATCGCCGTCGAGAAAACCGCCCGCCATGCGGGTGATGCGCTCGCCGCGGGCCATGGCCTCGGCCTCGTAGCCGGCGCCGTAGGACAGCATATGACCGGTGCCCGCGCCGCGCTGATGCAGTTGCAGGCCGCGGGCAAAACGGTTCAGCAAGGCCAGGGCGGCATCGGCGGCCTGGCCCTGCTCCAGCCAGCCCTGCAGGGCCGCGGCATCGGGCAGGCCCAGCCAGGCCTCCATATCCCCGCCCAGGATGGACTGCTCCAGCCATTGCCGCGCCGCGTCCAGCTCGGCCCGGCAGGCCAGCAGGCGCCGCACATCCGGCCCCATGGTCACCCCGCCGGGCAGCATGAAGGAGGAATGCGGCCATTGCCCGCCAAACTCCGCCACGATGCGCACGAGGCGCCGGCTCACCGCCAGGGTCTCGCGGTAGATGCGGCCCTGAAAGGGCTCGAACTCGGCCAGGATGCGCGCGTACTCGGGCTGCTGCGCATAGCCGGGCTGGCAGAAGTCCGGGGCAAAAAACAGAAAGCTCTGCCGCAGATCGCTCTGCAAGCTCTCGGCCCCCAGGCAGAGATTGCGCACCCGGGTCGCATTGGCCGGCGGATGCAGGCCCCAGGCCTGCTCCAGCGCCAGCACGGCGGCATAGAGGTGCGAGGTGCTGCAGATGCCGCAGACGCGCGGGGTAATGACCAGGGCATCGCGGGCGGCGCGACCGATCAGGATCTGCTCCAGGCCGCGATACAGGGTGCCCACGGTGCGGGCCTCCACCACCACGCCGTCCTCCAGCGTCAGGCGGATCTCGAGGTCGCCCTCGACCCGGTTCAGGTCCAGATTCAGCTCGATGCGTGCCACGGCTCACTCCTCCCCGCTCTGGGGCGTCTTGGTCTTGCGGCCCGCATCGAGGCCGCGCAAGCGCAGGGGCGCCGCCGCCCGGGCCAGATTCTTGTAAGCCATATAGCGGGGCCGCTCCACACCCAGGGGCAGGCGCACCGGCACGGCGCCAATTTTCTCGGTCACGAACAAGGCCCCCTCCTTGGGAAAGGTGGGGGCGGTGCAGCCCACGCAGGGCACGCCGGCCCGGGTCTTGCTGCTGACGCCTTGCCAGAGATCATCGTTGCAAACGGCTTGCGTCATCGGGCCCTCGCAACCCAGGTTGTAGAACATGCAGCCCTGGCCGCCGGGCTGGGTATCCTCGATGTCGTACTCGTGGTGTTCGTTGCGGCTGCAGCCCTGGTGCACCATGGCGCTGAAAAAGGCCTTGGGCCGGTTGATCGCATCCAGCGCGATCGGCAAGCCCATGGCCAGCCAGGCCAGGGTCTGGCTCATCGCATGAGGGTGGGCGGGGCAGCCCGCCACATTGATCACCGGCAGGCCCCGCTTGGAGCGCCACTCCGCGCCCAGCAAACCCCCTCGCTGGGCGCGCTCGAACTGCAGGCCCGTGCAGTCGCTGGGATTGGGCTCGGCCGCATGCACGCCGCCATAGGCCGCGCAAGTGCCCATGGCCACCACCGCCTCGGCGGCCTGAGCCAGCTCGCGCACGATGTCCATCTTGGCGCGGTCCTTGTGCCGGTCAAACATGCCGGTGCCACGCGGGGCGGTGATGATGCTGCCCTCCACGCAGAGGATGTCCAGGCGCTGCTCACCCGCGCCAATGGCCTTGATCAACTCGTCAAAGCGGCGCGTGGGGGCATGGGACAGCGAGGGATGCCACAGCAGCTCGACGCCATGGTGGGACAGCAGTTGCTCAAGACTGGGCGATTCGGCGCTCAGCAAGGCCAGCGAATCACCGCCGCAAGCACCTGTTTGAATCCAGAACAAGGTGGTCATGGATGCCTACTCCCCGGGGCTCAAGCGGCCAACAAGCCACCTTGTACGAGCAAAGAGTCTGCACCACGCCGACCCGCCAACGCCGCCCTGGTGCGAATTAGTTGCTTGAGCGGCTACTTCGTCAAGCCTTTTCTGAGCGCTGCCGGGCGGCCCTGGACGCTGAAAGTTGGCGTTACGCCACGGCCCGGAATCGTCGGCTCAAGGAATGCGGGGCGGCGGCGGCACGCGGATGCCGCGGCGAGCCACTTCGATGATCAACTCGGTGCGCCGCGCCACCTTGAAAAAGCGCAGCAACTCCGACACATAGTTCTTGCGTATCGTGCCCTCGCTGATGCCCATATGCTTGGCAATCACCTTGTTGGGCAAACCCTGGCACAGATAGTAGAGGGCCTCGCACAGGCGCGGCGACACGCCGATATCGCTGGCACTGAGCGGGGCCGGCGCGGGCGGGCAGCGACCCTGCCCGAACACCGAGGCGGGCAGGAAGACGCCGTCGCTGAACACCGTGCTGAGGGCGCGCTCAAACACGGTCTCGTCGCCGCTGCCCTTGGGAATGAAGCCCGAGGCGCCGGCGGCAATGCAGCCCAGAATGGTGTCGCGGTCGTCCAGCGCCGACAACATGATCACCCGCAGCGGCAGGCCCAGCTCGCGGATGCGGGCCAGCAGGTCCAGGCCGGATTGCTCGGACTTCAGGTCTATGTCCAGAAAAACGACCTCAAACGCCGTCTCGGCCAGCCGCGCCAGCGTTTCCGCGTAAGAGCCCGCTTCGACGATGCGGCAATGGGGCACGGTGAGATGCAGCATGGCCTTCATCCCGGCCCGGACCAGTTGCTGGTCTTCGACGATCAGCACATTCTTCAACATAGAGGCTCGTGAGGTCAGAGAAAGTCGGAAGCAAGGCGGGCGAGAATACCGCAGCAGCAATGGCCCGGCCGGCATCCCCCTATGATGGCGCAGCACTCGGAGCGCTCCAGATGTTCGGCACACAAGACCTGACCCTTTTCATCATCTCCGGCCTGCTGCTCAATATCGCGCCGGGGCCGGATTCCCTGCTGATCATGAGCCGCAGCGCCAGCCAGGGCTGGCGGGCAGGCGTGAGCGCCGCCTTGGGCATAGGCGCCGGCACCTGCGTCCATGTGCTGGCGGCCGCGCTGGGCCTGTCGGCCCTGCTGGCCACCTCGGCCTGGGCCTTCACGGTGATCAAGTGGGTGGGCGCCGCCTATCTGGTCTATATCGGCCTGCAGATGCTGCTGAGCCGGCGCGTCAGCACGGCGGCCGAGCCCCTCGCGGCCCCGCCCGCCCTGTCCTACCGCAAGATTTTTGCCCAGGGTTTTCTGACCAATGTGCTCAATCCCAAGGTGGCCCTGTTCTTCCTGGCCTTTGTGCCCCAGTTCATCGCGCCGGACGCGGCCCACAAATCGCTGGCCTTCATCGTGCTGGGGGCCATCTTCAATTTCAACGGCATGCTGTGGTGCAACTTCCTGGCCATCTTCACCGCCCTGGCCAGCCGGCGCCTGAGGCTGCAACCCTGGCTGCGGGCCTGGCTGAATCGTGCCATTGGCGCCCTGTTCCTGTCTTTCGGCCTGAAGCTGGCCCTGGCCAGCAAATGAGTGCGCGCAACAAGGCGCTGTTGCTCGGCCTGCTGGGCTTGTTGCTGCTGCTGGGCCTGTTCGCCAGCCCTTACCTGACCCTGCACCAGATGCGCCGGGCCGCCCAGGCCCAGAACGCGCAAGGCCTGAGCGAGCATGTGGACTGGCCCAGCCTGCGCGACAGCCTCAAGACCGGTGTGCAGGCGCGCCTGGCCCAGCAGGACTTGAATGAGCAGGGCCAGCCCAGCCGCGCCGCGGCCTGGGGTGCGGCCGTGGCCGGCGCCTTGCTGGGGCCGCTGGTGGACAGCCTGATCACCCCGCAAAGCCTGGGCCGGCTGCTGCAGGGCCAGAGCCCCGGCGCGGCCGCCCTGGGCTTTCCGCCGCCCTCGCCTGCCGCCAGCGAGCCCGGGGCCCAGGCACTGGAATGGAGCAGCCATTTCGAGGGCATCAACCGCTTTGTCTTCTCGCTGCGCAAGCCCGGGGCGGAGGAGGACCCCATCCACCTGGTGCTCAGGCGCGAGGGCCTACTGGGCTGGAAGCTGGCCGAGTTGCGCCTGCCCTGAGGGGCTTGGGCCTCAAACAAGCATGCGCTCAGGCGCCAGGTATTGCTGGCGATAACTCTCAAAGTCCAGGGTGTCGGCCGCCTCGATGCGCTGCTGCTCGGCCAGCGAGGCCAGCGCTTGGGCCTCGAAGCGCGCCGACTGCGCGGCGCTGTAGGGCAGGTCCAGCAGCTGCTGGCGGGTCTGCTCGGACTGCTCGCGCAAAAAGGCCACGTAGGAGTCTTGATAGTCCTGCCGCATCACGGCCAGCATGCGGGCCGAGGGCGTGGTCTCGGCCCTGGCCAAGGTCTGGCAGGCGGCTGCCAGGGCCTGGGCATAGGCCGTGCCGCCGTGCGCCGCGTCCAGGGCCTGGGCCATGGGCGCGCATTGCGCCAGCAGCTCGGCCCCCCACTCGACCAGGGAGCGTGTGCCGGCCGCGCCGCCGACGTTCTGCAGGCGCAGGGCCGGGTCGCGGCCATGGGCCGCCACCCGATGCTGGTTATGGGCCAGGGCGCGGATTTCCTCGGGCGTGTCCGGCGGACTGGGCTGGGTCAGGCAATGCAGCAGGAAGACGTCGAGAAAGCGCACGGTCTGGGCCGCGATGCCGATCGGCACAAAGGGGTCGAGGTCCATGCAGCGCACCTCCACATACTCCACCCCGCGCTCGCGCAAGGCATGCAGGGGGCGCTCGCCCGAACGGATCACGCGCTTGGGGCGTATGGTGCCGTAGAACTCGTTCTCGATCTGCAGGAGGCTGGTGCTGAGCTGGTTGTAGTCGCCGCCGGGGTTTTGCACGCCGATGGCCTCGTAGGCCGGGTAGGGCCGGGTCAAGGCCTCTTGCAGGGAGGCGGCATAACTCTCCAGGCTGTTGTAGCTGACGGCCAGCGAGGACTGCGCGTCGCTCTGATACCCCAGCCGGCCCATGCGCAGCGAGGTGCCGTAAGGCATGTGCAGCGAGCCCTCGCCGAGCGGCTGCAACTCGTGCTGGCGCCCGGCCACAAAGCTGGAGCACAGCGCCGGCGAGGCGCCGAAGAGATAGAGCAGCAAGAAGGAATGGCGGCGGAAATTGCGGATCAGGCCGAAGTACTGCTCGCTCGTCACGCCCGGCAGCGACCAGTTGTAGTGGATGCCCGAGATGGTCTGCATGCGGCGGCCGTAACGCTGGCCCAGGCCCATGCGGTAGACGCTCTTGGAGCGGCCCACATTGGATTTGCCATAACGGCCCAGGGGGATGGTCTCGTCGGTGGGCAGGCCGCAGGGCATGGAGCCCACCCACAGGCGCTCCTCGGGCGGGTTCTGGCCCAGGGCATGCAGGGTTTGGTAGACGGCCTGATGCACCTCGGTCAGCTCCTGCAGGCAGTCTTCCACACCGGCATGCACGCCGGTGATCAGCTCGACCTGGGATTCGCTGAAGTCGGTGGTGATGTGCGGATGCGTCAGGGCCGAGCCCAGCGACGCCGGATGCGGGCTCAGCGCCAGCATGCCGCTGGGCAGGACGCGCAGGCTTTCTTTTTCGATGCCGCGGCGCAGCCCCAGCAAATCCTGCTGGCTGATGGCGTCCAGGCGCTTGATGTCTGTTTCGCTCATGCGGGTGAGCCTCCAATCCCAAGGAATCTAATGCAGGGCGCACGGTAACAGAGCGAGGCTACACCCGTCTTGACGGGGGCCAATCCGGGCCTGCCGCCTGGGTGACAGGCAGGGGCCGGGCTTTGCGCCACACTGGCAAGGCTGAATAAGGACACCCGATGAACTTCGACTACAGCCCCAAGGTGCAGCAGATGCAGGCGCGCTTGCTGGCCTTCTTCGATGCACATATCTACCCGAATGAGCGGCGCTTCTTCGAGGAGGTGGAGGCGAACCGGCGCGCCGGCAATGCCTGGCTGCCGACCCGGCTGATCGAGGAGCTCAAGCCCCTGGCCCGCCAGGCCGGCTTGTGGAATCTATTCCTGCCCAGGTCCAGCCGCGCGCCCGAGGGCTTGTCGAATCTGGAATACGCGCCCCTGTGCGAGATCATGGGCCGGGTGTCCTGGGCGGCCGAGGTCTTCAACTGCTCGGCCCCCGACACCGGCAATATGGAGACTCTTGAGCGCTACGGCGACGAGGGCCACAAGACCCGCTGGCTGGAGCCCCTGCTGCGCGGCGAGATCCGCTCCGCCTTTCTGATGACCGAGCCGGCCGTGGCCTCCAGCGACGCCACCAATATCGAATGCCGCATCGAGCGCGACGGCGATGCCTACCTCATCAACGGCACCAAATGGTGGTCCTCCGGCGCCGGCGACCCGCGCTGCGCCATCTATGTGCTGATGGGCAAGAGCAACCCCGAGGCCGGCCGCCATGAGCAGCAGTCCATGGTGCTGGTGCCGGCCGACACGCCGGGCGTCAGCGTCAAGCGGCCGCTGAATGTGTTTGGCTACGACGATGCGCCGCATGGCCATATGGAGGTGCAGCTC
Source organism: Roseateles oligotrophus (assembly GCF_014204525.1). Classification (GTDB taxonomy): domain Bacteria; phylum Pseudomonadota; class Gammaproteobacteria; order Burkholderiales; family Burkholderiaceae_C; genus Paucibacter_A; species Paucibacter_A oligotrophus_A. The sequence goes on along the minus strand of NZ_JACHLP010000002.1, from coordinate 92,595 downwards.
AAGAATGTGCGTGTGCCCCTGGGCAATATCCTGCTGGGCGAGGGCTGCGGCTTCGAGATCGCCCAGGGCCGCTTGGGGCCGGGCCGCATCCACCACTGCATGCGCTCCATCGGTGCGGCCGAGCGGGCGCTGGAGCTGATGTGCGAGCGCGCCATTGCCCGCAGCGCCTTCGGCAAGACCCTCGCGCAACAGACCGTCACGCAGGAGCGCATCGCCGAGGCCCGCTGCATGATCGAGCAGGCCCGCTTGCTGACCCTCAAGGCCGCCTACATGATGGACACGGTGGGCAATAAGGTGGCCAAGGCCGAGATCGCCATGATCAAGATCGTGGCGCCGAATATGGCCTTGCAGGTGATCGACTGGGCCATCCAGGTCTACGGCGCCATGGGTGTTTGCGACGACACGCCGCTGGCCATGATGTGGGCCCACCAGCGCACGCTGCGCCTGGCCGATGGCCCGGACGAGGTGCACCGCAACTCCCTGGCCAAGCTGGAGCTGGCCCGGCATATGCAACTGCCCAGCAGCACGGTGCAAATGCCCATCACCCGCGGCAGCTGAGCGGCTTTCGCCCATCTGGCCCACCAAAGAGGGAGGGCGGGGTGGCAAGCCGGGCAGGCACTAGACTGGCCGGCAATGAAACAAGCGCTTGCCTCCATCGCCGCCCTGCGGCGCAAACGCCTGGCCTGGCCGGCCCTGGGCCTGCTGGCCCTGCTGAGCCTGGGCTTGCCGGCTGCCGCCTGGCTGCTGCCGGGCGCCCATGCGGGTTGGAGCCTGGCCGCCTGGCTCTGCAGCCTGGGCTTTGTGCTGCTGGCGGCGCATGAGCTGCGCCAGGCACGCCGCCGCGTCGTCGAGATCCGGCAAATGCTGAATGAGGCCCTGGACGCGCTGCCGGCCAGCGTGGAGATCTTCGACGCGCAAGACCGCCTGATCGCCTACAACCAGCAGCTGCAGGAGATCTACCCCCATATGCGCGGTGCTTTCAAGCGCGGTGCCACGTTTGAATCCCTGGTGCGCACCTCGCTGGCCCAGGGCCGGGTGCCCGAGGCCAGCGGCCGCGAGGAGGCCTGGCTGCGCGAGCGCCTGCAAGCCCGCCGCATCCCGCGCGAGCCCCTGCTGCAGCAGGTACACGACGGCCGCTGGCTGCGCATCCAGGAGCGGCATATGCCCTCGGGCGGCATCGTCGGCGTGCGCACCGAGGTGACCGATATGATTCTCGAACACCAGCGCCTGGCCAGCACCGACGGCCTCACCGGCCTGGGCAACCGCCGCCTGTTCGACGAGCGCCTGCAGCAGGCCTGGCAGCGCAGCGCCCGCCTGGGCCTGCCCCTGGCCTGCGTGATGGTGGATGTGGACCATTTCAAGCAATACAACGACCACTACGGCCATGTGGCCGGGGACGACTGCCTGCGCCGCGTCGCCCAGTTGCTGCGCGGCTGCGTCAGCCGGCCGGCCGACACCGTCTGCCGCTACGGCGGAGAGGAGTTCGTGCTGCTGCTGCCCGACTGCGATCTGCAGCAGGCCCGCAATGTGGCGCAGCGCTGCCTGGACGAGCTGCGTCTGGCCGCCATCGCCCATGCCGCCTCGCCCCTGCACCGCAACCTGAGCTTCAGCGCGGGCGTGGCCGCCCATGTCGCGGGCCCCGATCTGGCGGCACAATCCCTGGTGGAACAGGCCGATGCCGCGCTGTACAGCGCCAAGCAGACGGGCCGGGCCCGCATCGCCATGCAAGTCTGAGTGGGGCTAGTCAGCAGGCGGGCGAGGCCGGATTTCCACTTTCTCCGCCCCCCGCTTTCCCGACCGAGACCTTGCCATGCCCGACGCCGCCGACTACATCCGTCGCCACATCCGCACTGTGCCCGACTGGCCCCTGCCCGGCGTGCAGTTCCGCGACATCACGCCCCTGCTGTCCAACCCCCGCGTGTTCCGCGTGCTGATCGACCAGTTCGTGCACCGCTACTTCGACCAGAAACCCACGGCCATCGCCGGCCTGGATGCGCGCGGTTTCATCATCGGCTCGGTGCTGGCCTATGAGCTGAATATCGGCTTTGTGCCGATCCGCAAAAAAGGCAAGCTGCCCTTCAGCACCGTGGAGGAAAGCTATGAGCTGGAATACGGCAGCGCCACGGTGGAGATCCATAGCGACGCCGTCAAGCCGGGCGAGCGCATCGTGCTGATCGACGACCTCATCGCCACCGGCGGCACCATGCTGGCCGGCGCCCGCCTGCTGCAACGCCTGGGTGCCGAAATCATCGAAGGTGCGGCCATCGTGGACCTGCCCGAGCTGGGCGGCTCGGCCAAGCTGCGCGCCGCCGGCCTGGCCTTGTTCACGCTGGTGGACTTTGAGGGCCACTGAAGGACAATAGCGCCATGGCCAAAACGATTCCCCGCCTCTCCCCCGACCAAGTCAAGCGCATCGTCGCCACCGCCTGGGAGGACGTACCGCCCTATAACAAGGTGATGATGGAGCATGCCCTGGGTCAGGGCGAGCTGATCCAGCTGATGAAGCGCGAACTGACGCCCAGCGCCTACAAGATGTGGGTGGCCCAGGGCAAGGGCGTCAAGGCGCCCACCAAAAAAGCCCAGTGGCCGCACGGGCGCTGAGCGGCTGAGCCTCTGCAACAAAGCATCGGGCCAACCCTGCAAAGGGCTGGCCCGATTCCTTTGGCTGCGCACTCCCTGCGCTCACATCGGATGACAGCGATGTTGCTTATTTGCTCTGCAGGCGGCGGGCACCCAAACCCAGCAAACCCAGCAGGAACAGGCCGAGGCTGGCCGGCTCGGGCACGGCCAGGACCCGGATCTCACCGGTGGTGTAGAGGCGCGAGAAGTCCAGCACCGTGCCGGCGTCGTGGGCAAAGCCGCTGCTGTCCAGCAGGGCAAAGCTGCCGCTGCTGCCGCCCCAGTCAAACAGATCGAAGCTCTGCCCGGCATGGGCGCTGAAGCCCTGCCAGGAGACCAGCTTGAGCGTGCCGCCAAAGCTCAGCTGACCCATCACAAGGTATTTGTCGAAACTGCGATTGCGCAGACTCTCATCGTTAGTGCAAGCCAGTGTGCAGGCGGAGGCGCCGCCGATCTCTGCCAGATACACATTGGCCCCGCCCAGGCTGACGCTGCCCTCGTCGACCCCCAGGCCCGGTGAGCCGCCAATGGACAGGCCGCCCTCGAAGAACTTCTGGCCCGTGCCGCTGAATACGGCCCCGTTGCGCTGCAGGACCTGGCCGAAAAAAGTGGCCGAGCTGCCCTGGCTGACCCTCAGCTCGCCACCCGCCAGCACCTCGACGCCGTCGTTGAAGCTGCTGCTGCTATTGCCCGACATCAGCAACTGCCCGCCGGCCAGCACCTGAACCGGGCCCGAAACATTGCTGATCCCGTAGCTGAAGCCGAGCCGGCCGCCCAGCGAGAGGCCGCCAGCAAACTCCAGATTGCCGCTCTGTACCTGGATCTGGCTGCCCGCCGCGCTGCTGACGGCCGCCGCACTGCCCAAGCTGGCCGCGGCCGCTGCATTGCCCTGCAGCTTCATCACGCCCTTGAGCAGGACAGGGCCGCCGCTCAAGCTCATCGATTCGCCCGCCCCGACCTGCACGACGGCGCCTGGCTGCACCGTCAGGCCGCCCTCCAGACGGCCGCTGCCGCCCAGCACCGCACCGGCGCCCATCAGCGTGCCCGCCTGGCTGCGGGTGCTGCCGCCATTGAGCTTGAACAGCAGCTGCTGCCCCGGTGCCGCCCCCAGGCTCAGGCTGCCGGCGCGGCCCTCGGCGGCGCCCAGCACCGTGGCGCTGCCGCTGCCGGCGTAGATCTGCACATCCTGCGTCTGGCCGGGTGCATGGCCTAGCGAGCCCAGGCCGGAATAATTCCAATGCGTGGCATCGTCCCAGCGGCCATCGCCGCCCTGCCAATCGGGGTGCAGAGCAATCATCATGGCCTGCTGCTGCCCGTTGAAACTGCCGTTGACAAGGACTTGATCCGCGGCCGTGATGCCGACCACGCTGACAAAGTTCCAGCCCGCCGGCGCCAGGCCGTTCAGCGAGGCCAGGGTGTTGCCGTCATTGGTCCAGATCACCGCGCCGGTATTCGACCAGCCGCCCACCACGCCCTTGCTGCTGAGCGCCGTGGCCTGGGTGCCGCCGGCCTGGGTGGCCAGGCCGCGCATCAGGCCATCGCTGTAGACAAAAGCCCGGTTGCTGCCATCGGCCTGGGTGGAGGTGCCCACGATCAGCCCGGCATTGTTGATGGCCGTGGCCGCGCTGAAGCTGCCACCCAGCGTGCCCAGATTGCGCATCACCCCATGCTCATAGCTGAAAGCCCGGGTGTAGAGATCGCCCAGCATGCGGGACTGCCCGACCACCACCCCCTGGTCATTGATGGCGCCCAAGCTGAAATTGCTGCTGCCGCCCAGCGTGGGCAAGGTGACAAAGTTGCCGCTGCGCTCATACAAGCGCATGGCGTTGCCATACATGGCCAGCACCGAGCCCTGGGCATTGATGGCCAGCGGCGACAGGCCCTCGGGCCCGAAGCTGCGCGCCACGCCGGCCTCGTAGACGAAGGCATGCAAGCCCATATAACCGGTGACCAGGCCGTTGGAGGCAATGCCCAGGGCCCCGCTTTCCTGGCCCGCCAGGGTCGGCAATTCGCTGATGCCGCTCAACGCCGTGTAGCTGAAGGCACGATAGTCCCCCGAAGCCAGGCGGGCGATGCCCACCACCTGGCCCGCATCATTCAAGCCCTGGGCCTGCACATAGCCACCCCCCAGCTCACCCAGCGGAGTCAGGCTGTACCTCGGCTGGGCCTGAGCGGGGTGAAGCCAGCCTGCGGCCACGAGTACAAGCGCCCCTGCGCTGAGATTGAGCTGCATGAGATCCATCCTTTCGAGCCAAAGAGCCAATCCATTTAAGATCCAAAAAGGATCCAAAGTGGCGGGACGATACACGCATGCCGACCATCCTCAACCCCCAAGAACGTGGGAGCTTTGCGTACCGAAAGAGCGTTTTAGCCACTGTTGGCGGCTCCAAACAAAAGACCCGCTCACCCTACAATTTGGGGACGACAAGCCCTCCCATGCCAGGCTCAGCCATGACCCGTAGCGATGTGTTCACCCAGCTGAAACTGGACGCCAAAAGTTCCCAGCCCTACTACCAGCAGCTGCAGCAGCAGTTGCTGGCCTTGATCGGCTCCGGGGCTTTGGCGCCGGGCCGCAGCCTGCCTGCCGAGCGGGTGCTGGCCGAGCAGTTGCAGGTCAGCCGCAACACCATCAAGCGCTGCTACGACGCCTTGCGCGAGGCCCAGACCCTGGGCAGCGCCGGCCGCGGCGGCACCATGGTGCGCGAGACGCCCAGGGTCAGCCCGGTGATGGGTCGCATCAAGGGCTTCACCGAAGAAATGCATGAGCTGGGCATGACGCCCAGCACCCGGGTGCTGGAGCGGCGCGTGCTGCAGGACCGCACCATCGCCTCGGTCTTCGGCCGCCCGGCGGCGGCGAGTTTCCTCAAGCTGGTGCGCCTGCGCATGGCCGACGAGCAACCCATGTCGCGTGAGCTGGCCTGGTACGACCTGAGCCTGGCGCCCGCGCTGGAACAATGGGACGGCCACGGCTCCATCTATCTCTTTCTGGCCGACAGCTGCGGCGTGCAACTCAGCCAGGCCGAGCAGACGATAGAGGCCGTGCTGTCCAGCGCGGTCGAGGCCGAGGTCTTCGGCTTTCAGGCGCCCGCCCCCTGCCTGCTGATCAAACGCCACAGCTATAACAGCCACCGGCAGTTGGTGGAGTATGTGGAAGGCACGTTCCGCGGCGACGCCTACGCTTACCGGGTCAAGCTGCAGCCCTGAGCAGAAAGGCCTGCAGGTCCGCCGCGCGGGGCAAGCCCTGCAGCACCCCGGCCCGCATGCACATCAAAGCGCCGCAAGCATTGGCCACGCGCAAGCTGGCCGCCAGATCCTGGCCGCTCAGCAGCTGGGTGAGCAGGCCGGCGGCAAAGGCGTCGCCCGCCCCCATGCTGTCCTGCACCGCCACCGCGAAACCGGGCACGGCCAGCGGCGGCCGATCGCGCCGCAAGGCCACCGCGCCCAGGGCGCCCAGGGTCAGCAGCAAGAGCTGGCCTTGCGGCCAACGCGGCCAAAAAGCCTGGGCCGCGGCGTCCAGGCTGGCCGCGCAATCGGACAGGCTGGCGCCCTGCGGCAGCTGCCAATCCAAGAGCTCCGCCGCCTCCACCTCGTTGGCCAGCAAGACCCGGGTCAGGGCCAGCAGCTCCGCCGGAATAGGCTGGTAGGGCGAGGGGTTCAGAACCGTCAGGCGACCATGGCGGGCGGCGATTTCGAAGACTCGCTGCAGAGCCCCGAGCGAGGTCTCGAACTGGCCGTAAACCGCATCGGCCCGGGCGATCTCCTCGGCCGCCGCGTCGGCGTGGCGGGGCTCCAGCAAGAGATTGGGGCCCAGGCAAACGGCGATGCTGTTGCGCCCATGCGCATCGATCAGGCCGCAGCCATGGCCCGAGCTATCGGCGAGGCGGTAAGCATGGTCGGGGGCCATGCCCTCCTCGGCCAGCAGGGCCAGCAGGCGATCACCCGCCGCGTCACGCCCTATGCCCAGCAAGGCGTCCACCTCGGCGCCCAGGCGGCGCGCGCCAATCGCCACATTCAGGCCCTTGCCGCCGGGCTCGGCGGCGAAGCTCGAGCTGAGCAAGGTCTCACCCTCGCGCGGCAGCCGCTGCACCCGCCAACAGCAAGCCATGACGAAATTGGCGGCAACAAACAAGCGCATGGCGGCCCCCTGCGGTCCGGCTATTTGCCGATACAGAACATAGAAAACGCCCGCCAGCCCGCATGGCTATTGGGCTCTCTGTTTTTACCCAAGCTACTTGGACTCAAACTTGGACTCACTCAAAGCAAGTGCCCCCCTGAAGAAGGCTTAGAGGATACCGACACCGGCAGCCCGGAGCGTTGAAACCCGCCAACCCATTGAACGCTGGGTCAGGTGAACGTCTGGTTTCGGTAGCCGGCCATCTCTGATCCAACGGCGCAGGGTGTCCGGGCTGACCTCCAATAGGGCGCGGAGGTCAGCACGCCAGACAATCTTGTCCTCGGGGGCTATGTCGAATGGCATAGGTCAGGCTGACGCGGGTTCAGGACTTACCACCGTCGAATCGCCGTGGCTATGTATCGCCACAAAGCGGCTATGCAGGCGCTGAATCTCAAGCATGGCGCCCAAATACTCCCCCACCCAGGCCGGGATAGGGGAAAGGCCTTTACGCCAGCGCCAGGCAGTATTGGGCACAAGCCCGGCCTTGCGGGTGAAGTCGATAGCCTTCCAGCCCAAGGCGTCTAGGGCCTGGTCGAATTGTTCAGGTGTCATTGCTCGTTCTTTCCGGCCGGTATGCAGCCTCATTGGTACGCTGCCAGCAGCGTACCGCATCATCAAAAGTAGATCAATAATGAATTTTTTTCTACATTCATTTTACATAATGCCCGTTGTCGATAATTCGTCGGGCAGCTTGTACACACCCCACTTGGCCGGAATCCCCGTATCCATGCGGGTTCCCGGTCACTGCCATAAAAAGCAGCAATTCTAACTAAGGCAAATTTCTCAAAATGTAGATTTCAGCGAGAAGTTATCCACACTCGCAGGCCGTAGCTTTCCGGCGACTTTTCGGGGATCAACTTCACCCCCACCTGAAAAACGACGGGAACAGCGGGAACACGGGAACAGCACTCCGCAAACCCGCATGAATGCTGGCTTCTCCTGTTCCCGTTCGCTCGCAGATTCTGTTCCCGTCGCTACGGGAGCGGGAACAGGGCTTGATGAATAGCCAAAATTATCTACTTTCATTCATACTTCCCGCTTCTTTGTGTGGCCCTGCAACAAGGGGCGCTCACCCAGCCAATGCATGGGGCCGGTGCGCAGTCGCCTAAATCAGCATCGGCGTAGATCACAAAATGTAGATTTCTTGCCGCTTCAGCATTGAAGCACCAGGCCACTCCGGAAGCGCACGCCCAATGAACGAAGCCGCTGCACCATTGCTGGCCAGCGGCTACCCATGTGCAACTACCGGCCCGCAGCCAGCCTCAGCAGCGCCTACAGTTCATCCGAGAATATGCTGGGCTTGATGTGGAACACGAGGGCCAACCCCATGTCGGGCAAGCGCTGCTTATTGGTTGTCCGATCCTTCTCTTGGATCAGATGCCCGCGCCGCTTCAGAAGCGCGGCCACTGCCCCGGCGTCAAAGCCCTTGGCTACCTCTTGGCGGAAGGCCTCGGGCAGAACCACGAACTCCACCAGGGCATGCAGCCGCTCGCTTGATTCTGAGGCGCTGTGCTTCTCCAGATAGTCGGTTGCAGCATCGAACTTCAGGGGCTTGCCATCCTCCCCAACAAGGCGCTTAAAGCCTGCCCGGTAAGGCGTGTTGCCCCGGTGGTCATCCATGGCCCGATGGCGCCGGGCAAACAGCGCGTCGCCAGTTGATCGAATGACCCTACCCCCCCTCGCGAAGCGAGCAAAGCACAATCGGGCACTGCTTTCACCTTGGCCGGGCAAGACTTCGGCAAAAAAATTTCGATTTTTATTGACATGTGCGGTATTTGCTCGTACGAGACTTTCCAAATTGCTATTTTTAGTGGATGATTGGGCCTGAGCGCCGTACTGTACAAAAATACAGTGGCGCATTCGTTTGTGTAGTGCCAAGCACTTTTGAGAGGGAAAGGGTTCGTATGACAGCAAAATCGCTCGCGGCGGCCCAATTCATGCTGAATCTAGCTCAGGGTACGTCTGATCCGTCCCTGACGCCTATGCAACTGCTTAAGCTGGTCTATATCGCTCACGGCTATATGCTTGGGCAACACGGTCGGCCATTGCTTGATGAGCCTGTTCAGGCTTGGCAATACGGCCCGGTTGTGCCAAGTGTTTATCGCGCCATCAAAGACTACCGCAGCTCACCAGTCCCACGCGTTCCGGGTGCTCGCCCCATGGATTTTGACGAGGAAGAAAAGGCGGCAATGGAGCGCGTGGTGAACAAGTACGGCAGAACAGCCGGTACAGTCTTGTCAGCAGCAACCCATCGACCTGGTACACCTTGGAGTCAAACGTGGCAACCGACCCAAAAAGGCTCGTGCATCTCGAATGATTTGATTGAAGCTTTTTACGCCGAGCTTCTCAGACAGCCAAAGCATTCTGCTCTGTAAGAAGTGCCAGAGAATCAGCCTCAGGATATGTCTGAAGTCGTGTCTTTGCCGGAAAAGAAGACCTTCGAGCCGCCTGACCAAGACCCTGTATTTGCCCCCGAGCCTGGGCAGAACGACAGCTTGGCTACAGCCGAAGCAAACTCACTCGCAAACGGCAAAAGCTTGCAAAGCGATGGCGAGGCAAAGGAACACCAACGACATCAGTCCTTTAGGGATCATGTCAATCGAGCGACGCTGGGCATTTTTTGGGCCATTGCAGTAAGCATTGGCTTGGGAGTAATTGCGTACACATTTCACTTGCTCACCCCTCCGTCTTGGCACTTCCTTGAAGCGGCGCAACTCGAATCGGTGAAGACGATCCTGATTTCTGCACTGTTTTCCAGCGCATTGAGTGGGTACGCCGGCAAACGAATGGCTTGAGACTCGGCAGCACCTGTGCTGACCTTGCGGAAGGCCTCAGGCACGGCGATGAACGCCACTAGCGCATGAAGCCACTCGCTGGATTCGGATGCGCAGTGACTAGCCAGAAAGTCGGTGGCAAGATCAAAATTGAAGGGTTTGCCAGCCTCTCCCCAGCTAGGCGCTTGAATCCGGCAGGGCAAGGCTTTGTTCCCCAGCTGGCCATCCATTGCCCGATCCGCTCCGAGTTGGCTGCGCATCAAAGTTCCTCGCCAGTCGAAAGCTGGCGACCCTGGCCATTGACCCATCGCCGCACTTGTACATGCCCCCGCCAACCCAAGACCAGGCGGCAAGACACTTACTCGCGGATGTCGGGGCATCCCCCTCCTGACAGCCGGTAACGCCAAACTCGGCGCTCCCAGCTCAAAGCGAATGCCCGCAAGAAGGTTCTGCTGTTCCGCTACTGCAGGCCCAACCGCCTGCACAAAGAACGAAGCCGCTGCACCATTGCTGGCCAGCGGCTCCCCATGCGCAACTACCGGCCCGCAGCCAGCCTCAGCCGCGCCTACAGCTCATCCGAAAATATGCTGGGCTTGATGTGGAACACAGGGGCCAAGCCCATGCCGGGCAATCGCTGCTTATTGGTTGTCCGGTCCTTCTCATGGATCAAATGACCGCGCCGCTTCAGGAGCGCCGCCACGGCGCCGGGATCAAAGCCCTTAGCCACATCCTGGCGGAAGGCCTCGGGCAACACCATGAACTCCACCAACGCATGCAGGCGCTCGTTAGACTCAGAGGCGCTGTGCTTCTCCAAGTAGTCGGTAGCTGCATCGAACTTCAAGGGCTTGCCATCCTCCCCGACCAGGCGCTTGAAGCCACCGCGGTAGGGTGTATTCCCTCGATGGTCATCCATAGCCCGATGGCTCCAGGTAAACAGTGCATCGCCGTTCTTCTCCAGCCAAGCTTTCACTTGTCGCAGCATGGACGCTTCTTCGCCGTTGTCCATGTGGCCTCGCGCCCCCAACCAAGCATCAAAGCACTTGCGCACAGCTGCTGAGGCCGCCCCCGGCTGCCAGCCGGTGATGCCCGCCCGCGTTGCCAGTTCGCCCGCCACGGCCACCACCGCAAAGCGATTGCCCACGCGAAAGACTTGCTGCGCTGCAGCCGCTGGCACAAGCGCCGCCTTCTGTGAATCGATCAGCGGCCCCAGCTCAGCCGGAAGCGCTTCGAAGTGCTTGGCCAACCATTCCACCCAGGCCCGCCCGGCTAAGCCGTAGTACTGACTTGCATTACGAGTGATACCCTCGGCCAATGCTTGGGCCGTACCGAAGCCATGCAGGCATTCAAGGCCGCCCATACCGACGCCAGCGTCCAAGGGGATATCCACAAAGCGGACCTCTTGTCCGGCCCGCATGTCCTTGCCCGCCTGGCGCATGTGATCGCCAAGCCCCAGCTCGCCAGAGGACAAGAACAGCAGCCGCCATGTGCGCCGACGCTTGGCTAGGCCGCCACGGGTGGCCCTGCCTTTTTCCTGCTCGTTGGCCAGCATGTAGGCGCACTCGCCCGCCACCTTGGGCTCCAACTGACCAAATTCGTCTAGGATCAGCAGCGAGTCGCTGTGCTGCACCGCTGTGGCCTCCAGTGCGTTATCCGTGGTGCGCCAGCGCTGCATATACCCGGGCGGGCCGTAGACGCTGGCCGCCACCTTCAGCGCCGTGGTCTTGCCGCCGCTGGAGTCGCCCCGGAATTGAAAGCCCCCACTCTCCACGCCAGCCAGGCGCAACAGCGGCCCGGCAAAGGCGCAGCACAGCGCAAACAACAAACGCGAATTGCCCACGGCCAGCGCCGATACTGCATCCCGCCATTGGCTCAGCTCGCCCCGTTGTTTGTATTGGTCATCAATGCCGCCTTCGCTTTGGTAGACGTAGCGGCGCCCCTCAACCTGCCCAATGCATCCTGAAGGCAGAACATAGACGTTGTCATGCCAACCCACCCGATCAGTGCAGATGGCTCGCGCCTCAACTTTCCGGGAAAGGATGTATTTGGCTAGATGGGTTCTAGCCTGCGGTCCGGGCGCCAGCATTAACCCCATTGACCTCAAGTAGCCCGCACCCTCGCTGCCATCGCCAGCCAGCAAATGAGCTGGCATAGCCCAAGACTTCGCGTTGTCATCAGGGTCATTGAACTCTAGAAGATAGCCCCACGCGTCTGCCGAATCCGTACGAGTCCTAGCCGCGACCACCAGCCGAGAGCACACCCATACAGGCTTCCGCTCATTACCTTCGGCGTCCCGTGCCACAAAGAAGACTCCTTCGTCAGTCATATAGAAAGGGTCGGTCGGGCCATGCTCCTTTTGCCCGCCATCCTTGCCGTCGTCCTTGCCGCCTACGGCCCCTGCTGCTTGCCTCTTCGGCAAGCTCACCACATTGCTGCCCCTACCTTTGGCAAGCTTTGATACTGGCGCTAGCTCGCTCTCAGGCTCAGGCCTTGGGTCTGCCAAGGCATGCCCGGGGTCAGGTCTTGCTACACCCGTCGCAGCCACAGCGGGCAAGCCTGCCGCCGCGCATTCAACCAGCGCTGCAACAGCCTCCAGACCGGCAGCCTGATGCAAATCGTTGAAGTCATTGCAGCCCTGGGCCGGGAACACATCACCAGCCACCGCGCCCGCAGCCTTCAGCGCCCGCAATACCTGCGCCGCAGCCACGCGCCCGGGATTCTTGCCCGTGCGTTCCGCCGTGGCCGTATCGTCATCACCGCAGACCAAGAAAGCCGCACCAGGGAACAGCGGGCACAGTTCCTTAGCTACCGCAGCCAAGTTGCCCGCATCAAAGCACACCGCCACCGGCAGGCCTGTAGCCTCATGGATGCTGGCGCCCGTGGCGTAGCCCTCAACCAAGCACAGCACAGCGGCGCCGCCCGGTTCACCCAACCAATGCAGCATGCCCACCTTGCGGCCACCTGAGAGAAAGCGCTTTTCCCGCCAGCCCCGCGCCTCTTGCTCAGGGGTAGGTTTGGCCGGTGCGATGCGTTGCACGTTGTGCAGCTCCCCGGCTGCGTTGCGCATGGGCACTAAGAGCGTGCCATCTGGCAAGAAGCGCACGCCGTAGCCCTGCACGCACTTGCGGGCCAGGTAAGGGCTAACGCCTTCTTGCTGCGCATCGTCCCAAAGCTCGGCTGCATCCCTGGCCGCTTGCTCGGCCCGTTCACGATACTCAGCCGCCTCGGCCTCGCGTTGCTTTCGCTTGCGCTCTGCCAGGCGCTCAGCCTCGGCCAAAGCCTCGAGGCTGGGCTGCCCACCTGTTGAATCATTTGCCGCCTCGGGGAAGCGATAGCCATGATCCTTGGCAATGCCGAACAACGTGCCCACCGTGACGCGCCCACCGGCCTTGATGCTGCGCCATGTGTCCTTGGCAGCCGTTGCGCTGTAGTCGCTGGCCTGTTGGCTCCAGCTATCCCACAGCTCGAAGCCTTCCGCGCCCAACTCGGCCTTTACAGCCATACCCAGGCGCACCCAGGTTTCGCGGTCTACATCAGGCGGGATGCTGGCCAGGGCATCACGCACCAGGGCCGGTGTGATGATGCGCGGGGCTTTGGCTTTATGTGGCCCGGTCATGCTTGCCCCCTCGCTTTGTTGGCGCGTGCTCAGGCCTCAGGTGGGCCGTGGCTGCATCCAGGTCTTTGAACACGTCCACAGCCTGCGCAGCTGCAAGCATGGCCCGCTCGATCTGCACGAAGAACCCCACGATGCAGCCTTTTGCAGCGCCCTTGTCCTTGAAATCCATATCAGCCACGATGTGCCCCAGCATGTTGATACAGGCTATGCCGGGGTTGTCCTTCTTGAACTGCATCAAGTGCGCCGCGTACTCCATGCCCAACAGGTAGGCTTGGCCGTAATCCTCCACTTCAGCGGGTGCCCAACGGCGCAACGGCTCACCAAACTCGCCGCCTTGAGTAAATGGCAGATCGGCCACCGTGGCCGAATCGAGTTGCGGAGCGTAGCCACGCCGCGCAGGGAAGGTGGGTGCGGCTGCCTTGTCCGTTGCAGCAGCTCGGCCCTTCGGCATGCTGGTGATGGGCCTCTTGGCTTGGCCTTTTTTTGCGGCCAACAGGGTAGCGCGGGTATTCATTGCACACCCCCCAGCTTGTTCAGCATCAGCAAGGCCACGGGCCAGCTTATGCGGCCGCGCAAGGCGGCCCGCAGAATGATGGAATGCGCCACGCGGCGCAGGTAATGGGCGGGGGCGCCCTCGGTGAGGCGCGAAGCGGCGAGCATGCCGCTGGATTGGGTAGTCATGGTGTCTGGGCTCCGTATCGAGACTGAAGCCACCCTTGCCGTTTTCACGCGACAAAGGGTGGGCGAGATGTTGAAAACCAGAGATACGTCTGGCGGCCACCCTCACGGATAGGCCCATCTCGCCCATAAACCAGACGGAATAGGGGCGTGACAAAGCCGCGCTGTCGGGGCGGCTATCCGCGTATCTCAAGGTGTTTTCAAGCACCGGGAATGAATTTAACACGATTGATCTTGCCTTGTTCTTCGGCATGCCCAGACGTTGTGCGGGCGCTGCCTTTTGGGTCGGCGGGTGGAATCGCAGCCTGCCTCAATAACGGCTTATCCAGGCCGCTAAACAGGCCCAGGCTCGCCGGGGAATAGCTCACGCTGCAAAGGGTTTGCCGCCGAAAGGAAGTAGCGTGCGGCCCGGTTTTGGCCTCGCTCACTTTCGATGGCATCACACCCCGTTTGGATTGGCACGCCCTCGCGCCGAAGCTCAGAAATGCGTTTGGTCACGCAAGGCGCACCGCAGGCAGTCTCTATCTCAAGTCGCAGGGCGCCTGCTGCGCCACGCTTCACCAGAAAATCAGTGATGCAAGACTTTTGCTTCGCGGCGCTGTTGTAGGTTCTGCTGACCGTGGTTTTCGGCTCTACGGGCAAGGCTGCCTTGACGCCGTGAAGGCGCCTACGTTGTCGAGCTGTTGCCATGGCCGGGCCTACTTGATCGACAAAGGCAAAAAGCCATCAATCAACGGCTGGCCGTCTTGGTCACGCACCTCAAACTGCGCCACCAGCTCAGAGACTTTGACCCGATACCGGACACCTTCAAACATGAAAGAGCGGGGCATTGCTTGGTTCAGCACCTTGGTTAGCGAGGCCTCCAATGCAGCCAACGCAAGGCCAGTGGCCCCGCCATGTGCGCCAATCACCACCTCACCCGCCGCCGTGGTCTTGCAACGGCGCTCAAGGGCTTCTGAGCGAAGCTGCTTATGCAGGGCTGCGCTCATGGTTGCACCTCGGCGCCTTGCTGGGCTTTGTTGATGCGGTTCTGAACCCACTGCAAGACCGTGGACTCAGGCCACGCCACGCAGCGGGCGGTGAGCTGAACGCAACGGGGGAAATCGCCGCGCTTCATCAAGGTGTAAATGGAACTCTTCTTGAGGCCTGTAAGAGCCTCGCATTGAGGCAGCCTCAAAAGACGATCACGCTGAACCTGTGGGCGATTCTCAGTTACCAAGTGCATAGCAGTCTTACCTCATCCGTGAAAGCTCCGTAGAGCGATGACGAATCTTTGCGCTGCACGCTTCCTTGCGTCACCTTGCATTTGCCTTGCAAACGGGCTTCGCCCGCCCTGACTGAGGCCTGTTCAACGCCGCCCGCCAACTTGTGCAAGGGCTTGCAAGGGTTGCAGGGGGAGTTTGCAAGCCGTCAGTACCGCAGTCGATGGGCACCACCCTGATTTGGCCGCCCATCCGTTCACCAGTTTGGCAGGACCGATTTGCTCATCAATGCATTGGCGCGAGCAGCCAGTAACCTGCGCGATGGCTGCCCCAGTCATCTTGGATAAATGCCGCATCTTGAACATGGCCTCCCGCTCCGCGTCCGTCCAGGCTCCAAGCTGATGCGGCCAGGTGCCACCAACTGGCTGAACAACACCAGCAGGCAAAGCCTGCTTTGTTGAGGCAGTGGGGACCAGGGTCAGAACCGGATTTGTGGGGACAGGGGATAAATCTGCATCTTTGGCCGCCGCGAGCACATTGGCTGCGTCCGCCCGATCAATGCCGACAGCACCGAGCCTGAATAAACAGTTTCCACCTCGCATGAATGAATCAGGACTTAAACGCTCGCCAACATACGCACGATAGAGCGCTGCGAGCAGCTTGTCATGATCGACTGGGGGGAACTTGAGAGGCTCACCATCTTCCGTGTCAAGGACTTCCAAGCCTTCGACCCAAGCGTCCCATCGAACACGAATAGGCACAGGTCGGCTACCCTGAAGGACATACAGGCCGCCTATTTCCAGACGACTTATTGATTGCAAGACATCGCGGGCCACCGTCGCCCTATCAACTGCGCCGCTGGCCATTGCCCATTGGTCAAAAAGAACGGGCAACCCTACGAAATCGGCAGCATTGATTTTCACCGGCTCTGCTGAGCCTGCATTGTTCGCCATAAAACCCCCTGCCCCTGATTGAAGGGCCGCGCCCTCCTGCAGGGGACACAGAGCAAGCCAGGGGGATCAATCCCGAGCCGGGCGCGGCCTAAGGATTGTCTGAATCAGGAAAAGTACAAGCAAGCGTTCACCGCTACCTTTCTGCGGCGGGGGGCGGCGGCGGGCCGGTTTTTCTATCGCGGCGCAAATCCACCATCGTGCAAGGCCGTTTGCACCAGCAGTTCAAGCGAGCACTGCCCCCTATTTCCGCTGACTTACTTACTTTCGCATGCCTACCGGGGAATCAGTTCCGCACCTTGCCGCGCCTCAATGCACGCTCTAGACCTACTTACTTACCTATGTGGCTGAGCGGCATCTAGAGAAAAAACGGGGCGCGAATTACCCTCGCAGCAAGTCACCCCGGGAAGGACCCGTGAACTTTGGCCGGGGCAGTCGGCACCAGCAAGCGGCCTAGCTCGAACAGGTCAGGCGGCCAACACATAGACAAGAAAGAAGTAATGAATGAGTTTCTTCTTCTCTTTTTTGTTCCCGTGTTCCCGTCCTGTTCCCGTCTCTGTTCCCGTTATTTTCTTTTGCACCCCATCGCCCAGCAACCCGCATGGTTGCTGGGTTCTTGTCGAATTTCACCCGCTAACGTTACCGCCTGTTCCCGCGTTCCCGCCTGTTTTGCAGTTTGGCAGCCTTTGGTCTGGAGTGCCCACACCCTCAGCACACGGCGCGAAGGCAAACCCGCCACACCCCCACCACCACGCGGCCAGCAAAAAGGGCCTTGCGGCCCTCATCGTGCTACTACTTGGCACTCATCAAGCCTGCCGCTTGAACTTGCCCATGATGACCCGACCCTGCATCAATTGAGCCTCGACCAGATCAGCCCAGAACTGCAGCATCTCGCGGCGCTGTGGTGCGTACTCGGCCCGGTTGTAGACACCACGCACGCCGCCAATGGTGTGATTCAAGGCCTTCTCCACCACATCCGAGGGCCAGCCGTTTTCATGCAGCAGGGTCGATGCCGTGCGCCGCAGATCGTGAATGGTGAAGGCCGGTATGTCCTGGCCCTGCAGCGCGGTCTTCAGTGCCGTGTTGATGGCGTTCTGTGCAAAGGGCTTGGTCAGACTACCCCGACCAGGCAGCACCAGGGCGCTTGTTCCGGCCAGGGCCTGCAGTTCCTTGAACTGCTCCATCGCCTGGCGGGACAGGTAGACGATGTGAGGCTTGCCGGTCTTGGAGTTCTCAGCGGGTATCTGCCACTCGCCTTGCTCCAGGTCCACATGCTCCCAGCGGGCCTGCAGCAGCTCGGACTTGCGAACCATGGTCAACAGGATCAGATGAAGGGCCAGCTTGAATTGGCGGCGGATATTCGACTCAATGGCCGCCCGCAAGAAAACACCTATCTCTTCGGGCGCTAATGTGCGCTCCCGGGACTTGGCCTTGTGGACATGGCGCATAGGTAGGGCCAGCACTGGATTGATGGTGGCAGCACCACAGGTTAGCGCGTAGTCAAACAGCCGCTTCAACAGGCCGCGCACCACACCGGCCGCCGCGTCGAAGCCTTCATCCTTCTTGCTCCAGATGATGGCCCGCACATCTTCCGTGTTGACCTCGCGCACCTGCTTGGCACCAATGGCCGGGACTATCGACTTATCGAAGTACCGGCGCGGGATGCTGGTGTCCTGGCGATCTTTGTTCACCACCTCGCAAAAGAAGCGCTCTCCGAACTCGGCCACGGTGACGGACTCCAGCACCTCAGCCTTGGCCTGCTGCTTTTCCTGCGCGGGTGACTGGCCCAGGGCCACGGCGCTGGCCGCCTCATCACGCTTGAGCCTGGCATTGCGAAGGCTCAAGGCCGGGTACTTCCCCAGGGTCAGCTTCTCTTGCTTGCCGCCCAGCCGGTAGCGGTAGCGCCAGACGATGCCGCCCGAGGGGAAGACCTCGACATAAAGGCCCCGGTCGTCGGAAACGATGTAGGGCTTGTCCTTGGGCTTGATGGCCTTCAAAGCGGTGTCGGTCAGTGGCATGTGGAGCCCCGGTGAGTCCAAGTAAATGCCTGCATTGTGTCCAAGTTGCTTCTTGGACTCAAACTTGGACTCAAAAAACGCTGGCTTTCGGCGCACGTCGCTGGACGATGACGGAAGCCAAGTGATTGATTTTCATATAGAAATTCATGTTTCGCCGAACCCTCCCGGACCCCCGCGAACGTGCTGTTATTTTCCGATACAGAACTTGCTGAAGATTTCCCCCAGCAAATCATCGGCGCTGAAGCTGCCGGTGATCTCGCCCAAAGCGTCGTGGGCCAGACGCAGCTCCTCGGCCAGCAGGTCCAGGGCCGGTGGCTCCTGCGTGGCCACGGCCAGCGCCAGGGCCAGGTGTTCGCGGGTGTGCTTCAGGGCCTGGACATGGCGCTCGCGGGCGATGAACAAGCCCTCGGGCGTGGCATGCCAGCCCACATGCTGGAGCAGGGCCTGGCGCAGCTCGTGCAAGCCTGCACCGGTCTTGGCCGACAGCCTCAGGCCCTGGGCCGCGGACGCTTGCGCCGCGTCCGCCTTGTTGAAGACCTGCAGAATGCGGGCCGGGTCCACGGCGCTCAGGCGCGCACGGATCTCGGCATCCTCGGCCTCGTACTCGGCCAGCCCCACGCGGGTGAGGTCGTGCAGAAAGAGCACGACATCGGCATCGGCAATCGCGTCCCAGCTGCGCGCCACGCCGATGCGCTCGACCTCGTCGGTAGCCTCGCGCAGGCCGGCGGTGTCGCTGATGTGCAGTGGCACGCCCTCGATCTGAATCGTCTGGCTGACCTTGTCGCGGGTGGTGCCGGGGATGGCGGTGACGATGGCCAGCTCGGCCCCGGCCAGGGCGTTGAGCAGGGAGCTCTTGCCCACATTGGGCTGGCCGGCCAGCACGACCTTGATGCCCTCACGTAACAAGGCACCTTGGCGGGTTCGGTCCAGCACAGCCTCCAACCGCGCCTGCAGCCGGGCCAGGCGGCCCAGGGCATCGGCTTGCTGCAGGAAGTCGATCTCTTCCTCGGGGAAGTCCAGCGTGGCCTCGACCAGCATGCGCAGCTTGATCAAGGCGTCGCGCAACTCGCCCACCTCGGAAGAGAGAGCACCGGCCAGGGCCCGGCTGGCGCTGCGGGCCGCCGCCTCGGTGCTGGCGTCTATCAGGTCGCTGACGGCCTCGGCCTGGGCCAGGTCCAGCTTGCCATTCAGAAAGGCGCGCTGGGTGAATTCGCCCGGCTCGGCCAGGCGCAGATTCAGCTCAGTGCCTAGCTCCATGCAGCGGGCCAGCAGCAGTTGCAGCACCACCGGGCCGCCATGGGCTTGCAGCTCCAGCACATGCTCGCCGGTGTAGGAATGGGGCGCGGGGAAGAGCAGGGCCAGGCCTTGGTCTATGGCCTCGCCGCTGGCGGCCTTGAAGGGCAAGTAGCTAGCTTCACGCGCCTTCAGCTCACGGCCGCAGATGGCCTGCACAAACGGGCTCAGGTCTTGCGGGGAGGAGACTCGCACAATGCCCACGGCTCCGCGTCCGGGGGCGGTGGCAATGGCGGCGATGGGGTCTTGGTGGCGGGCGAGCATGGGGGGATTTTCCGCGATTGCGCGGCAAGGCGCCAAAAACAAAACGCGCCGAGCCTGCAATCCGCAGAGTCAGCGCGTTAGAAGAAGATGGCGCGGGGGAGGCAGAGGTTCAGCGCTCGCATGAGCCTGGACCGAGTGCCTTTCACAAACCCGGCCCAGCTGTATGGCTTCGGCCCGGTTGCGATTCTCTGCCCCGCATGGAGGGGATTTAAGTCGAGATCTCTGAAACAAAAAAGCCCCCCAAGCGGGGGTGGGAGGCCCGCGCCAGTTGGCTTTGTGATTTTGTGCCGGATCGACTCGGACCCCGCTTTCCAGACGGAGCGGCAATGCAATGCTGGCTCGCCCAGCCCAATCTCCTTGTCGACGGAGGCGATTTCCGGCGTCGGCGCGTTGTGCGTAGGCGTCACGACCCTGGGGTTCATTGAGGGCGCCACCTTCTCACGGCATGATGCGCTCCGCCCTAGGAACTCGTGCTGGATAGGATTTGTTTTGACTCGAGAAGAATTGCAAGCCAGCCCCTTGCTGGAGGAGGCGCTGTACCAGGATCTCAAAGCCCTGGCACGCCAGCGTTTGCGGCGCAGCGGCCCCATGACCTTGCTGGATACCACCGCCCTGGTGCATGAGAGCTGGTTTCGGCTCTCGCGCCGGGCCGATTGGGCAGCCATGGGTCGCGAGCACTTCATGGCTTATGCGGCTTCGGCCATGCGCTCGCTGGTGATCGACTACGCACGCGCACGGCAGGCTGCCATACGCGGCGGGCAGGCCACCCATCTTGAGTTCGATGAACTGCCGACCCTGGCCCACCGCGATGAGGAATACCTCGCCGTGCACGAAGCGCTGACCGATCTGGCACGTAGCGACCCCGCCTTGGCACGCTTGGTGGAGCTGCGCTTTTTCGTCGGGCTGGAAGAAACCGAATGCGCGGAATTGCTGGGCGTGGCCCGCCGCACCGTGCAACGCGATTGGCAAAAGGCACGCGCCGTACTCTGGACCCTGTTGACCCCATGAACGCACCGATGCTGCAACACTGGGCCGAAATCGAGCCTTTGCTGAACGAGCTCCTAGCTCTGCCCGAGGCCGAGCGGGCCGCATTTCTGGATGGCTTGCCCACGGTCAAACAAGTTTGGCGCGACACCTTGGAGCAGCTGATGCGCGCCGACGCCGCGGCCGATGCGGCCGGCTTTCTGGCGCAAGCCGCCAGCCTGCCTCTGGGCGGCACCACGCCCGCGCAAAAGCCTGATGCATGGGCGCCCGATCAGGTGCTGGGCCCCTGGCAATTGATGCGCGAGTTGGGTCGCGGTGGCATGGCCAGCGTCTGGCTGGCGCGCCCGGCGCAAGGCGAGTTCCAGCGCGAGGTGGCGCTCAAGCTGCCGCACAGCCCGAGCCCCCATCTGGCCGAGCGCTTCGGGCGCGAGCGCGATGTGCTGGCGCGTCTGAATCATCCTGGCATCGCGCGCTTGTTCGATGCCGGCGTCACTCCTGCAGGCCTGCCCTGGCTGGCGATGGAGCATGTGCAAGGCCAGGACCTGCTGAGCTGGTGCCAGACCCAGCGATCCTCGGTCAGGCAAGACCTGACCCTGCTGTTGCAGATCTGCGATGCCCTTCAATACGCGCATGGCCAGTTGGTGGTGCATCGCGACATCAAGCCCGCCAATGTGCTGGTGCAGGCCGATGGTCAGGCCAAGCTCTTGGACTTCGGCATTGCGCGCTTGCTGGAAGACGCCAACACTCCCGAGCAGACCGCGCTGACCCAGCTGGGCCAACGCCCCATGACGCCGGAATACGCCTCGCCCGAGCAGGTGCGCGGCGAAGCGCCGGGTGTGGCGTCCGACGTCTACGCCTTGGGCGTGCTGGCTTACCGCCTGCTCAGCGGCCAAACCCCTTATGCAGCCGCCTCGGCCCGGCACCGGCATGCCTTGGAGCAGGCGATTCTTGAGTTCAATCCGGCCCCGCCTTCACAGCAGGCGCAAGACCCGGCACGCCGCAAGGCCCTGCGCGGTGACTTGGACACGATTGTGCTGAAGGCCCTGTCCAAGGAAGCCGACCAGCGCTATGCCACGGTGGAAGCGCTGGCAGCTGATCTGCGTCGGCATTTGGCCGGCCTGCCAGTACTGGCTCGGGCTCCGTCTTGGCGTTATGTAGCCGGACGCTTTGTGACCCGGCATCTTGTAGCGGTAGCGCTCAGCACGCTGGCTGCGCTGGCATTGGTGGGCACGACGGCTTGGGCCTTGATGTCCTCACATCAGGCGCGGAGCGAGGCCAAGAGGGCCGAGACGATGTATGACTTTGTACTCGGGCTGTTCAACCCCGATCACGACAAGACCGCCAACGTCAAGCTGCCTGATCTGCCCTTGAAAGACGTGATCGAGCGCGGGGCGCGACGCGCTTTGACCGAGTTAAAGGACCAGCCCGAGGCCCGGGCGAAACTGCTTCACGATTTGGCCCCCATGGTGGAGCAACTGGGGCTGGTTGATCTCGCCACGACTTTGGCCCAAACCCGCGTGGAAGAAGCCCTTCGAGCCCATGGCGCAGACAGTCTTCCCTATGCCGACGCTTTGCTCGGCCGCTCACACATCCGGGAGGCTACCGGGGAGTTCAAGGAAGGCTACAACGAGGCAAAGCAAGCCCAGGCCATCTACGAATCCCACCACGTCCAAGACCCCTATCGACTGGTACCGCTGTACGAGAAATTGGGCGGATTCGGCTTTCGCTTCCATACCCACGCTGAACCTGAAGACGCCGTCTATTTGGAGCGCGCAGTCGCATTGGCCGCGCCATTGAAGGACGTCAATGCCAGTCAATCCAGCATCCTTCTGGGCGTCCTGCGTCTGTATCTTGGCGAAATCCCAAAAGCTTACGCTGCGGTCAAACAAGGCCTGGAAGCCAACCAAAGAGACTACGGTGTTGAATCGTGGCAGGCGTCAACACTGGAGGCTTTTCTCGGTGTATTGGCCGAACATGGTCAGCGCCCTGCCGAAGCAGAAGCCTTGTTAAGCCACAGCGTGAGCAGCATGCACAAGGCTATGGGCGCCGACTACATCGGCCTGGCGCGCAACAAGATCGGCCTAGCCGGCGTGCTGTTTGCAGGCCAGCGACGCGAAGAGGCCCGCCAACTCATGGCGGACGCCTTGCGCATCGTTGAACTGCCTGCCAACGCAGGCTACGGCGGCGTACGGGATCAGGTGCAGGTGCTCGCACTCGGCATGGCTTGGCGCGGGGGCGATTGGGCTGCCGTCAAGTCAGCTTGCCAAAGCTACCAAAAACAGTCGTTCAAGGCGAGCACCCCCTACTACACGACTCACATGGTTCAGGTCTGCGCCGCCAACGCCTTGCGTGAGGGTGATCTTGAGCTGTCCAAGCAATGGCTGGACGCGGCGAAGCCAAGCTACACCTACTTCACCAAAGCTCCGTCCTGGACCATGGCGCTCGACTTGCGCCGGGGCGAGTTGGCCTTGGCTCAGGGTAATAAGGAAGAAGCACTGCGCCTGTGGCGTCATGCGCTGGCCGTGAGCAACACGACGCAATTGGCATGGCAGTCGCGTGCCTGGCGCTTGATCGCCCAGCATGCTCGCATGGACGCGGCCGAACTGGGGCGCCTGCACACCTTCAAGCAGCAGTTGGAGCAAGGGGGCGGTGAGCGCTACTACGCTGAGTTTCTGAATTTGCTGCGCGAGGCTGAAAAAATACAAACGTCCTGAACTGCGCCTTTCAGGTCACCCAATTGGCCTTGCCGGGAAATTTTCGTTTCGATGACCCAAGCTCTGGCGCTTGGCCACCCGTCTTTCCGTTAAGCAGTCTGAAGCAGGCTCATTCCCGAGCCCGCCACCTTGTAAGGACTTGCGATGAACAACGGAAAACGAATCGGAACCACAGCGCTGACTGCGGTGGCTTTGGCGGCCTTGCTGAGCGCCTGCGGTGGCGGCAGCAGCGGTAGCAACTCGGACAACAGCAACCCTGCTCCTGCTCCTGCTCCCGCGCCAGCGCCAGTTCCCGCGCCTGCACCAGCACCGGCTCCCGCGCCAACACCCGCCCCGGTTTGCAGCGGCAACAGCTGGCTGACCCCCACCTACGATGTCTACAGCACGGCCAGCGCCACCGGCACGGCGACCGTGGCGAACTATTACGGCAGCAGCAGCACGGCGCCCACGCAGTGCATTGCGCTTGGCAGCACCTTGCAGGTCACGACCAGCGATAGTTTCAACCAGGTAATGAACTGGGCCGACCCGGTTGCCAGCAACGCCACCAGCGTCGGCACCATGCAGTACAACGGCAGCCTTTTGTTCACCTGCCGCAGCGGCAGCTACAACACCAACCATCTGGCGCTGCGCTCGGACACGGGCGCGGCGGTGTTCAGGGGCAGCGCGGCACGCTTGATGCTCGGCACGGCTTTCGCTTTCAGCTCGCTGGAATGCGGTGCTAACGGCACGAGCATGCTGCGAGGTGCGAACACGGTGGCTGTTGCTGCCGACCATTCGTCGGCAACGGTCACCGACACCACGAGCAGCCCGGCCTCGGTGACGACATTCGACGCCGCACAACTTGACGCTTTGTTCAGCCCCAACGGGTTGGTCACCGGCAGCGGCAAGACCCTGCGCTGGGTGCTTTATGTGGTGCCGGTGAGCACGGGACTCACCAAGCAGGTCATCGTTCACACTGCCGTGCAAAGCGATGGCAGCATCAATGTGTTCACGTTCCTGCAGCCCTGATCGCCCATGACATTGAGGGCGGCAGGCTGATCACCTCCTTTCCCCCATCTCCTCTCGCCCATGAAAAAAAGCCTCCGCGTGCGGAGGCTTTTTTGTTGGTCAGCGGCAGGGCTTAGTTCTGCACACCCAGCTGCTTGTTGATCATCCACTGCTGAGCGATCGACAAGATATTGTTGGTCAGCCAATACAGCACCAGACCGGACGGGAAGACGAAGAACATAAAGCTGAAGGCCAGCGGCATGAACCACATCATCTTGGCCTGCATGGGGTCGGGCGACTTGGGGCCCAGGGCCACTTGCAGCAGGCTGGACAGCGTCATCAAGATGGGCAGGATGAAGTAGGGGTCCTTGGCCGACAGGTCGGTGATCCAGCCCAGCCAGGGCGCGCCACGCATTTCAACGGTGGACAGCAGCACCCAGTACAAGCCCATGAAGAAAGGCATCTGCAGGAAGATGGGCAGGCAGCCGCCGATGGGGTTGACCTTCTCCTCGCGGTAGATGCGCATCATTTCTTGCTGCATCTCTTGCGGCTTGTCCTTCAGGCGTTCGCGCATGGCCTGGATCTTGGGGCCCACGGCCTTCATCTTGGCCATGCTGCGGTAGGCGCTGGCGTTCAGCCAGTAGAACGCGGCCTTCAGCAGCACGACCAGGGCGATGATGGACCAGCCCCAGTTGCCCAGATAGCTGTGCAGCTTCTCCAGCAGCCAGAACAGCGGCTTGGCCAGGATGGCGAAGATGCCGTAGTCCTTCACCAGCTCCAGGCCGGGGGCCAGCACGGCGAGCTTCTTTTCTTCCTGCGGGCCGACGAAGAGCTGGTCGTCACGGATCTGCGTGGCGCCGGGTGCCAGCTGGGGCTGGGTGAAGACCATGCCGACGGCGTATTGCTCGGGCACGGCGGCGGCGACCTTCTTGACGAAGAACTCGCGGTGACCGGCTTCGTTATGCAGCCAAGCACTGGCGAAGTAGTGCTGGACCATGGCCACCCAGCCGTTGTTGGCGGTCTTGTCGATCTCGACCTTGCCCTTGTCGATGTCCTTGAACTCGACCTTGTGGAATTTGCTGTTCTCGTTGTAGACCGCCGGGCCGGTGAAGGTGCCGGTGAAGTCCGCGCTTTGCGGGCCCGGCGTGCCATTGCGCACCAGTTGCACATAGACCTGGGGCGTCACGGCGGCCGTGCCGACGTTGACCAGCTCATGGCGCACGCCAACCACATAGTCGCCGCGCTTGAAGCTGAAGGTCTTGACCAGCTTGACGCCACCGACCACGGGCGACTCCATGCGCACCGTCAGCTCGTTCATGCCGTCTTTGAGCTCGCGTTCGCCAGGCAGCACCGTCATCAAGGTGTTGTGATTGGGCAGTTGCTCACCCTGCGAGCCCAGCAGGCCGGACTGCGCCTTGTAGCTCTTGCCCGCGGCGTCCAGCAGCACGATGGGCTTGGGCACGACCACCGGCTTCTGCTTCAGGCCCACGGCCTGCAGCAGCGGGTCGAACAGACCGGGTTCCGGCACGTCCAGATAAGCCGGCAGCTCCACCCGGCTGACGTCGCCGCCCAGGGTTTCCAGCGTGACGTTCAAGACATCGGTCTTGATATGCACCTTCTCGCTGCCCAGCACCGCAGGCGCAGCGGCGGGCGCGGGCACGGCGCCCGGCACGACGGCAGGCGTCGGCAGGCCCACGGCGCCATTGCCCGAAGCGGCCGTGGCGACGGCCTTGGGCGCTGCGGGGCTGAACATGGACGGGTGCCCGTTGTGCTTTTGCCAGCCGTCCCAGAGCAGGACGAGGGACATGGTGAACACCACCCACAGCACGGTGCGGCGTATATCAGTCATGGGGAAGCTTCTGGTTGAGAGGGAGGGATGGGCTTGGAGGGCGCCGGCCTGCCCAGTCCCAATCGACTGAACAAGGCTGGCGCATGCTCGGGCACGCCATCATGGCCGCCCGCGCAAAAAGGGTTGCAACGCAGGATTCTGT
This sequence comes from Roseateles oligotrophus, assembly GCF_014204525.1. GTDB lineage: Bacteria > Pseudomonadota > Gammaproteobacteria > Burkholderiales > Burkholderiaceae_C > Paucibacter_A > Paucibacter_A oligotrophus_A. The sequence goes on along the minus strand of NZ_JACHLP010000002.1, from coordinate 66,334 downwards.
ACGCTGCCAGATAAGTACCCGCCGCAGCCCCATGACGTTCGAGGGCTTCGATCGCGTAGACGGAGCAGGTCGGGGTGAAACGGCAGGACGCCCCCAGCCAAGGGCTGAGCATCAAGCGATAGCCACGCACCAAGCCGATCAGCAGGCGCTGGGCCAGACCGAGTGGGGCGGATACGGAGGGCTCGGGGCGGCTGCTGCTCATCATCTTCGGTGTCGAATGCTGAGGAGGGGGACGGCTCAGGGCTTGCTGCGGCTGTTCAGCACACGGCTGACCAGCTGCGTGAGCTCGTCGCGCGCAGCGGCGCGCAGCGCATCGGATGAGGCGCTGGGGAATAGCTTGCGGTCAAAAGGCGAGCGCAGGCGCACCACCCAGAGGCCGGGTGGCAGAGAAGGCTGCTGGTCGAAAGCCGCACGGATTTGTCGCTTCAGCAGAGAACGCGTGACCGAGCGCTTGGCATGCCGTTTCGGCACCACCACGCCCAGCCAACAGGCATCGGGCGGTAACTCATCCACAGGGATGTGAACTTGCTGTGCAGCATCTGTTGATAACTCACGCTCGGCTGTGGATAAAGCCTTGGCAGGCTGGCTGGGCCGGGCGGACAGATGATGGACAGCAAAGTGATTGCTGCGCGCACGGCTGGGACGACCCAGCACGCGTTCAAAGTCGGCCGATCGCACGATACGGCCGATCACAGGGCGTGTGCCTGGGCTCAGACAGCCAGACGCTTGCGGCCCTTGGCGCGGCGCGCAGCGATGACGGCACGGCCGCCGCGGGTCTTCATGCGGACGAGGAAGCCGTGGGTGCGGGCGCGACGGGTCTTGGATGCTTGATAAGTGCGTTTCATGATGGAGGCCTCTTGAGAAGGTCTAAGGACGTCGGATGACGCTTTAGCTGTTACGGGCGAGCGGTCGCCGGGCGCCAGAGCACTGCCACAAGGCAAGGACAGGCACACAGCCCCTCCGCTTCATTCGGCGTCTGGAAAACCCGCGATTACACCAAATCTTTGGCCGCGGGTCAATGCCCACGGCTTATCCCCAGGGGATTGCCCGGGATTGACCGACTCGAAAATTCTGTGGATAACCTGGGTTTGGCCGGCCTTGAACCCGTACAATCCGGCCGCTCTAGAACAAGTTTTCCACAATGAGCGCAGACATGCATAGCGCGGACTCGATGGGTGCAGACCTTTGGCAACGCGGATGTGAGCGTTTGGCCACCGAGCTGCCTGAACAACAATTCAATACCTGGATTCGCCCCTTGCCGCCGGCCGTGGTCGCCGATGGCGCGGGGCTGGATGCCCTGGTCTTCTCCTTGCGCGTGCCCAACCGCTTCAAGCTGGACTGGATCCGCAACCAGTACGCCGGCCGCATCGAATCCATCCTGAGTGAGCTGGCCGGCAAGCCCGCCCGCCTGGAGTTGGCCCTGGCCGCCCGCGAACCCATGGCCCGCCCGATGACGGCGCCCAGCCATCAAGCCATGGCCGTCGGCCAGATTCTGCATAACGGCCTGCGTCCCGTGACCCAGCCGGCGGTGCAACTGGCCGCCAGCGCGGCTTCGCATCTGAACCTGAAACGAGGCGGCTCGACCCCGGGCCAGCCGGTCGCACAAAGGCCGCAGCCCCAGCCCATGGGCTCGCAGCAGAACTTTGGCCAGCTCTTGCAACCGCCGCAGGCACAGCTGCAGCAGCCCTTGCCAGCACCAAGCCAGCCGCAAAATCTGCCGCAGAACCTCCCCCCCAGCGCCAGCCGCCACCGCATCAATAGCGCGCTGACCTTTGACAATCTGGTGCCCGGCCGCGCCAACCAGATGGCCCGCACCGCCGCCCTGCATGTGGCCGGCGCCCCCGGCCAGATGTACAACCCGCTCTTCATCTACGGCGGCGTGGGCCTGGGCAAGACCCATTTGATCCACGCCGTGGGCAATGCCTTGCTGCGCGACAAGCCGGACGCCCGCGTGCTCTACCTGCACGCCGAGCAATTCATCTCCGACGTGGTGAAAAACTACCAGCGCAAGACCTTTGATGAACTGAAGGCCAAGTACCACTCGCTGGACCTGCTGCTGATCGACGATGTGCAGTTCTTCGCCGGCAAGGAGCGCACGCAGGAGGAGTTCTTCAACGCCTTCGAGGCCTTGCTGGCCAAGCGCGCCCACATCATCATGACCAGCGACACCTACCCCAAAGGTTTGGCTGACATCGATGAGCGCCTAACCTCCCGCTTCGACGCCGGCCTGACGGTGGCCATCGAGCCGCCCGAGCTGGAGATGCGGGTGGCGATTCTGATCAAGAAGGCCGAGGCCGAGCAGACGCCCATGCCCGAGGACGTAGCCTTTTTCATCGCCAAAAACGTGCGCGCAAACGTGCGCGAGCTGGAGGGCGCGCTGCGCAAGGTGCTGGCCTACAGCCGCTTCTCGCACAAGGAGATCAATATCCAGCTGGCCCGCGAGGCGCTGAAGGACCTGCTCTCGATCCAGAACCGCCAGGTCTCGGTGGAGAACATCCAGAAGACGGTGGCCGACTTCTACAAGATCAAGATTGCCGATATGTATAGCAAGAAGCGCCCGGCCAGCATTGCCCGGCCGCGCCAGATTGCCATGTATCTGGCCAAGGAGATGACGCAAAAGAGCCTGCCCGAGATCGGCGAGCTGTTCGGTGGCCGTGACCACACGACCGTGCTGCACGCCGTGCGCAAGATCGGGGGCGAGCGCCAGAAGAACACCGAGCTAAACCAGCAATTGCACGTGCTGGAGCAGACGCTCAAGGGCTGAGGCCCATGTGCGGGCGGGCCCTGGGCTGCCCTCCCCCGGCCCAAAGAACACAAACGGCGCAAAGACTAAGGTTGACAGCGCTCAGAAACAGCTGATATCTGGGTCAAAATGCTGGAGTACGGTGCCTGCAGCATCCAGCAGGCACCGTGCGCGCTCCAGCCGCCAAATCAAACGAGTGAAGAGAAGAAAAGAGGTTTGACATGATTGTGTTGAAAGCCACCCAGGACAAGGTTCTTGCCGCCTTGCAGGCCGTTGCCGGCATTGTTGAGCGGCGTCACACCTTGCCTATCCTGGCCAATGTGCTGATACGCAAGTCCGGCAGCTCGCTGGAGTTGACCACCAGCGACCTGGAAATCCAGGTCCGCACCACGGCCGAGCTGGGCGGCGACGCCGGCGACTTCACCACCACCGTCGGCGCCCGCAAGCTGATCGACATCCTGCGCTCCATGCCCTCGGACCAGACCGTCTCGCTGGCCGTCAACGGCTCCAAGCTGAATCTGCAGGGCGGCAAGAGCCGCTTCACCCTGCAGACCCTGCCCTCGGACGACTTCCCCCTGGTGCAGGAAGCGGCCGACTTCGGCCCCGCCTTCAGCGTGCCGCAGAAGACGCTCAAGAGCCTGATCAACCAGGTGCACTTCTCGATGGCGGTGCACGACATCCGCTACTACCTGAACGGCATTCTCTTTGTGGCCGAAGGCAAGAGCCTGACCCTGGTCGCGACCGATGGCCACCGCCTGGCCCTGGCCTCGGCCGAGCTGGAAACCGAGATCCCCAAGCAGGAAGTCATCCTGCCGCGCAAGACCGTGCTGGAGCTGATGCGCTTGCTCAAAGACGGCAAGGGCGAGGAAGAAAACCAGCCCATCGAGATGCGCTTTGCCGGCAACCAGGCCAAGTTCAGCTTCTCGGGCATGGAGTTCGTCACCAAGCTGGTCGAGGGCAAGTTCCCCGACTACAACCGCGTGATCCCCAAGAACCACAAATTCAACGTGACCCTGGGCCGCACGACCCTGCTGGCCTCGCTGCAGCGCGCCGCCATCCTGACCAGCGAAAAGTTCAAGGCCGTGCGCCTGAGCTTCGAGCCCGGCCTGCTCTCCATCGCCTCCAGCAATGCCGAGCAGGAAGAGGCCAAGGAAGAGATCGAGATCGACTACGGCGGCGACCTGATCGAGACCGGCTTCAATGTGACCTATCTGATGGATGTGTTGCAAAACATGAGCCAGGACATGGTCAGCATCGACCTGAACGACAGCTCGGCCAGTGCCTTGATCACCATCCCCGAGCAGAGCGGCTTCAAATACGTCGTGATGCCGATGCGGATCTGATCCCAGCTAACGAATGACCCAAGCGGGCTAGCGGTTCTTGGAACCCGGCCCGCTTCAGTGCTTTTAAAGGCAGCTGCCAATTGGCGCATGCCGGTGTGAGAGAGAGTCCCAGATGACAGATGTTCCTAGCAATGAGCAAGCACCCAGCGGTGCCAACGCCAACGGTTTGAACGAAGCGCAACAAGCCGCCGTCACGGCGGAAGCGTCCTCCGGCGCGGTCTACGGCGCCGACTCCATCCAGATCCTGGAAGGCCTGGAGGCCGTGCGCAAGCGCCCCGGCATGTATATCGGCGACACCTCGGACGGCACCGGCCTGCACCACCTGGTCTTCGAGGTGGTGGACAACTCCATCGACGAGTCCCTGGCCGGCCATTGCGATGACATCATCGTCACCATCCACACCGACAACTCCATCAGCGTCAGCGACAACGGCCGTGGCATCCCCACCGACGTCAAGATGGACGACAAGCACGAGCCCAAGCGCAGTGCCGCCGAAATCGCACTGACCGAGCTGCACGCCGGTGGCAAGTTCAACCAGAACAGCTACAAGGTCTCGGGCGGCCTGCACGGCGTGGGCGTGAGCTGCGTGAACGCGCTGTCCAAGCATCTGCGCCTGACGGTGCGCCGCGAGGGCAAGATCCACCAGGTCGAGTTCAAAAAGGGCGTGCCGCAAGACCGCCTGCTGGAAATGCGCGAGGGCTTCGAGGTCAGCCCGATGAAGATCGTCGGCGACACCGACAAGCGCGGCACCGAGGTTCACTTCCTGCCCGACGACGAAATCTTCAGCAACGTCGATTTCCACTACGAGATCCTGGCCAAGCGCCTGCGCGAGCTAAGCTTTCTGAACAATGGCGTCAAGATCCGCCTGGTCGATGAACGCAATAACAAGGAAGACAACTTCGCCTACGCGGGCGGCGTGAAGGGCTTTGTCGAGTTCATCAACAAGGGCAAGAACACCCTGCACCCCACCATCTTCCACGCCCAGGGCGACAAGATCAGCGAGCAGGGCACCAATGTCGGCGTCGAGGTCTCGATGCAGTGGAACGAGAGCTATAACGAGAACGTGCTCTGCTTCACTAACAACATTCCTCAGCGGGATGGTGGCACCCACCTGACCGGCCTGCGCGCCGCCATGACCCGGGTGCTGAACAAATACATCGTCGACAACGACCTGGCCAAAAAAGCCAAGGTCGAGGTGGCCGGTGACGATATGCGCGAAGGCCTGGCCTGCGTGGTTTCCGTCAAGGTGCCCGAGCCCAAGTTCAGCTCGCAGACCAAGGACAAGCTGGTCTCCAGCGAGGTGCGCGCGCCGGTGGAAGACATCGTCGGCCGCTTGCTTACCGACTTCCTGCTTGAGAACCCCATCGACGCCAAGATGATCTGCGGCAAGATCCTGGACGCCGCCCGCGCCCGCGAAGCCGCCCGCAAGGCCCGCGAAATGACCCGCCGCAAAGGCGTGCTCGACGGCATGGGCCTGCCCGGCAAGCTGGCCGATTGCCAGGAAAAAGACCCGGCGCTGTGCGAAATCTACATCGTCGAGGGCGACTCCGCCGGTGGCTCCGCCAAGCAGGGGCGTGATCGCAAATTCCAGGCCATCCTGCCGCTGCGCGGCAAGATCCTGAACGTCGAGAAAGCGCGTTACGAGAAGCTGCTGACCAGCAATGAAATCATCACGCTGATCACGGCATTAGGCACCGGCATCGGCCGCGGCGCCGGCAGCGATGACTTCAACCCCGACAAGCTGCGCTACCACCGCATCATCATCATGACCGACGCGGACGTTGACGGCGCCCACATCCGCACCCTGCTGCTGACCTTCTTCTACCGCCAGATGCCCGAGCTCTGCGAGCGCGGCCACATCTACATCGCCCAGCCGCCGCTCTACAAGGTCAAGGTCGGCAAGCATGAGCAATACCTGAAGGATGGCAGCGAGCTGGACGCCTTCCTGCTCAAGATCGCCATGCAGGATGCGCATCTGCACACCGGCATTGGTGATGCGGTGCTGAGCGGTGAGGCGCTGGAGGCCCTGGCCCGCCAATACGTGCTGGCCGAAAGCGTCATCACCCGCCTGTCCAACTGGATGGACTTCGAAGCGCTGCGCGTGCTCTCCAGCGGCCTGGCGATCAACCTCGACAACAAGGAATCCGCCGAGGCCGCCGCCACCGCCATGCAGGCCGCCCTGCACGAGGCCGTGGTCACTAGCGAGTACGACGCCCGTACCGACAAGCTGCTGCTGCGCATCAGCCGCAAGCAGCACGGCAACACCCGCTCCTCCATCATCAATGCCGACTTCTGCCACAGCGCCGACTACGAAGTGCTGGCCGGTGCCGGCATCACCTTCAAGGGCCTGATCGGCGCGGGCGCCATCGTCCGCAAGGGCGAGGGCGAAAAAGCCAAGGAAAGCAAGGTCGCCGACTTCCGCTCCGCCATGGACTGGCTGATGACCCAGGCCGAAAACGCCGTCGGCCGTCAGCGTTACAAAGGCCTGGGCGAAATGAACCCCAGCCAGCTCTGGGAAACCACCATGGACCCCACCGTCCGCCGCCTGCTGCGCGTGCAGATCGAAGACGCCATCGAAGCCGACCGCGTGTTCACCATGTTGATGGGGGATGAGGTGGAGCCACGGCGTGACTTCATTGAGACGAATGCGTTGAGGGCGGGGAATATCGACGTTTGATCTGTCGGTATGAGCCTAGACATCAACGCGAAGCTGGATAGCCTGTTGGCGCTGACCGCCGAAAACGAGGTGGTCGAGTTCAAAGAGGCCAAGAACAGCTATGACTTCTCAAAATTGGGGAGGTACTTTTCTGCGCTGTGCAATGAGGCAAATCTAAAAGGTGCGGCTGCGGCTTGGCTGGTGTTTGGCGTCAATGATCGGCGACAAGTGGTGGGCTCAGCCTTCCGACCGGCGCGCAAAGACTTGGACCACCTGAAGGGTGAGATCGCCAGCAAGACGACGAACCACATCACCTTCGTCGAGATTCACGAGGTGTTCCGGCCCGAAGGCCGGGTCGTCATGCTTGAGATTCCTGCCTCCCCCCGAGGACTGCCAGTCGCTTTTGATGGGCACTATTACGGGCGCGATGGGGAAGAGCTAGGCCCCCTGAACTTGGAAGAGATCGAGCGCATCCGGGCCCAATCCACCGTGGATGACTGGAGTGCCGTCATCGTGCCAGAAGCCAGCTTGGCTGATCTGGATGAAGAAGCCTTGGTGGTGGCCCGCCGCAACTACAGAGCCAAATTCGCCGACAAGGCTGCTGAGGTAGATGCTTGGGATGACTCTACCTTTTTGAACAAGGCCAAACTGACGATCAAAGGCAAGCAGACGCGGGCCTCGCTGCTGTTGCTTGGCCGGGAAGAAGCGGAGCACTTCTTGCTGCCCGCAGAGGCCAAGATCCGCTGGATACTCAAGGATCATGCGGGCAATGACCGTGACTACGCCGTGTTTGGCATGCCGCTGCTGCTGGCAGTGGACAAGGTCTACGCCAAGATCCGCAACCTCAAGTACCGCTATATCCGCGAAGGCACGCTGTTTCCGGAGGAAATTGACCAGTACGAGCCCTATGCGATCCGTGAGGCATTGAACAACTGCATCGCGCATCAGGACTACACGCTGGCCGGCCGTATCAACGTGGTGGAGCGGGAAGAGAGCCTGAGCTTCACCAACAAGGGAAGCTTTGTGCCGGGCGACGTTCAACGCGTGGTGATGGAAGACGCCCCCGAGGAGCACTACCGCAACCGCTTTCTGGCAACGGCCATGTTCAATCTGAAGATGGTTGACACTGCGGGCGGGGGCATCCGCAAGCTTTTCATGTTTCAAAGGCAGCGTTTTTTCCCGATGCCGGATTACGACTTGTCGGGTACCCGAGTGCAGCTCACGCTGACTGGCAAGGTGCTAGACATGGACTACGCCCGCATGCTGGCCCGCGATGGCGGCCTGGCCTTGCCGGACATCATGGCGCTGGACAAGGTGCAGAAGCGCCATGCCTTGAATGCCGATGAAGAGCGCCGCCTGAAGACTGGCGGCCTGATCGAGGGGCGCAAGCCCAACTACTTTATTGCCAAGTCGCTGGCGCAGCAGACCGGCCAGAAGGCCAGCTACAGCAAGAACCTAGCATTCGATAAACAGTACTACCTAGACCTGATTTGCAAGGCAGTAAAAGAGCACGGCTCGCTGGCGCGCAAGGACATTGACGAACTGCTCTGGAACAAGCTGCCGGATTGGATGAGCGACAAGCAACGCAAGGCGAAGGTAGGTAATTTGCTCACCGAGCTTCGGCGCAAAGGCCAAATCACCAACACGGGAACTGATGGGCAACCTTCTTGGGCTCTCTTAAATGCGGACTCATCTATGAGAGATTTATGAGAGAGCCTGTCGCGTTGCGCAGAAAAACTCTTTTGAATCAAATATTTAGTCCCTCTTTGCCACCAAGCATTGGTTTTTCTTTAAAGAGAGGCGCAATGCAAGAGAGCCCGCATACTCACCGAATCAGCCATCGAAACCTTCACCATCAAACGGCTGGAACGCCACCTCTTCAAAGCCACTGACATCTTGCGCAGCAAGATGGACGCCTCAGAGTTCAGCAACAAGCTTGCCGAGTACGTCCACTACTGGGCCTGAGCCCCACGCCTGCCCTCATTCATGAACCGCGAACAACTCAAAAAACTCGAAGCCGACCTCTGGGCCGCTGCGGACAAACTACGCGCCAACTCCGACCTCAAGGCCAGCGAGTACAGCACCCCGGTGCTGGGCCTGATCTTCCTGAAGTTCGCCGACAACAAATTCCGCCAGCACGAGGCCGCCATCGAGCAGGCCTACAAAAAGCTGCAGGGCACTCGCGCCGAGCGCAGCGAGGAAGACATCGCCATCGAAAAATGCGGCTTCTACCTGAAGCCCCACGCCCGTTACGACTACCTGCTCAAGCTGCCCGAGAAGGAAAACATCGCTCAGGCCGTTCGCCGCGCGATGGCCAGCATCGAGAACACCAAGCCCGAGCTGCTGGGCGTGCTGCCGCAGGAGGAATACGACCGTTTCACCCGCAGCTCCAAGAACAAGCACATCCCCAAGGACCTGCTCAAGCTCTTCTCCGACATCCCGGTCGATGCCTCGGGCGATGTGTTTGGCCAAATTTACGAATACTTCCTGGCCAACTTCGCGCTCAGCGAGGGCCAGGGTGGCGGCGAGTTCTTCACGCCGCGCTCCGTCGTCAAGCTGATGACCGAGATCATCGAGCCCCACGGCGGCAAGGTCTTCGACCCCGCCTGCGGCTCGGGCGGCATGTTTGTGCAATCGGCCGACTTCATCGCCCAACACCAGACCGACAAGGCGGCCGATCTAGACGTGTTCGTCTGTGGCACCGAGAAGACGCTGGAGACCGTCAAGCTCGCCAAGATGAACCTCGCCGTGAACAATCTGCGCGGCGACATCAAGCAGGCCAACACCTATTACGAAGACCCCTTCAACGCTTTCGGCGCGTTTGACTATGTGATGGCCAACCCGCCCTTCAACGTGGACGATGTGACGCTGGACGCGGTGGAAAAAGACCGCCGCTTCAACACCTACGGCGTGCCCCGCAACAAGACCAAGGCCAAGAAGTCAGAGAGCAAGGACGGCAAGGAAAAAGCTGTCCAAACCGTGCCCAACGGCAACTACCTCTGGATCAACCTCTTCGCCACCTCGCTCAAGCCCGGCGGTCGCGCCGCGCTGGTGATGGCCAACTCGGCCAGCGATGCGCGCCACTCCGAGGCCGAAATCCGCAAGACGCTGATCGAGCAAAACCTGATCTACGGCATGCTCACCCTGCCGTCCAATCTGTTCTACACGGTCACCTTGCCGGCCACGTTGTGGTTCTTCGACAAGGGTGAACGGGCCGATGACAAGCTGCTCTTCATCGACGCCCGCAACATCTTCACCCAGGTGGACCGCGCCCACCGCGAGCTCAGCGACGAGCAGATTCAGAACATCGCCATCATCCCTCGCCTGCACAAGGGCCGGCGCCAAGAGTTTGTGGACCTGGTGGACCGTTATCTGCATCAAGGCATGGCCCAGCTGCAGGAAGCCGCCGAGCACCTGCCCGCCTTGAGCGAACACCTGCTGAGCGCGCTGGCCGAGGAAGCTGCTGCGGATGCCGCGGCCAACCAGGCCGCCCGTGAGGCGATTGCCGCGTTGCAGGCGCAATGGGCCGATCTGGCCACGCTGCAGCAGGCCCAGGCGCAACACGAACGCACGCGCGGCCAGCAGCGCAGCAAGATCGACGAGCGCAACAGCGCCCAGCAGGCGCTGCGCGCCCAGTTCACCCCCTTCTTCAGCGGCCTGCATGCCGCCGTCAAGCAGCTCGACAAAGCCATCCGCGAGATGGACAAGCGCAAGGCCGAGGCCGCCAAGCTGGAAGGCAAGCGCGCCACCGCCAACCGCCAGACCAAGGCGGTCAAGCTGGCGGTGCAGGCCCTGCATGAGGAACTGAAAGCCGCCGAGCTTTTTTACCAGCATGTGAGCTGGCTGCAGGAGCGCTTTCCCAAGGCGGTGTATGAGGACGTCACTGGCTTGTGCAAGCTGGCCAGCCGCGAGGAGATTGCCGAGCAGGATTGGTCACTGAACCCGGGGCGTTATGTGGGGGTGGTGATTGAGGAGGATGGGAAGACGGAGGAGGAGTTTCTGACTGACCTCGCCGCCGCACGCGATCACCTTCAAGAACTGAGTGATGTGGCACAAGTGCTCCAGGGCACGATCAGCGGCAATGTCGCGATCTTGTTGGGTGAGGAACTGCCGACGTGATGCAAGAACCCATCCTCTTCTCAAATCTCATCGCGGAAACCAAGGACGGCGAGTGGGGTGAGGGGCAAGAAGCACCGGGGCATGTACTTTGCGACGTTATCCGGGGTACGGATTTCGCCGATCTGCACGCGCCCGCCATCGTCTTGCCGCAGCGCTGGATTCCAGAGCATCTGGTAGCCCGCAAGGCACTACAGGCCGACGACATCTTGATTGAAACGGCCGGAGGCACCGCCAAGCAATCAACAGGCCGAACAGCGCTCATCACCAAGGAACTCCTGGACTCCCGAGGTGGTAAGCCTGTGCTGTGTTCGAGCTTCGCTCGACATCTGCGCGTCGACAAAGACAAGGCTCACCCGGTTTATCTGTACTACGTGCTCCAGGCGCTCTATGCCTCCGGGTACATGGGTGTGTTCAACCTGCAGCACACCGGCGTCGCTCGGTTCCAGTTCACCGCTTTCCGCACCAAGACTCGACTGACGCTCCACCAAAAAGCTGCACAGCCCAAGATCGCTGCGACGCTCAAGAGCTACGACGACCTGATCGCCAACAACAAGCGTCGCATCGCCTTGCTGGAGTCCATGGCCGAAGAAATCTACCGCGAGTGGTTTGTGCGGATGCGGTTTCCTGGTGTGGGCGGAAAACCGTCTTCGAATGGTGTGCCCGCTGGCTGGGCGAGCAAGCCGCTTCGGAGCCTCATCCTGCACTACATAGGCGGGGGCTGGGGAGAGGAACAAGCCACGACGACTTGCCCCGACGGAGCGTTCGTCTTTCGAGGAACAGATCTCCCGGCTATCCAAGGCGGTGACTGGACTGATTTCGTTTACCGATTCCACAAGACGTCAGCCCTGGCTTCCAGAACTTTGGCAGCCGGCGATTTCGTGTTTGAAGTTTCCGGAGGGAGTACCAATCAACTGCTGGGCCGAAACCTGATGGTGTCTGCCCAGCTGTTGGAGCACCTTGATGAGCCGGCCATCTGCGCCAGTTTTTGCAAGTTGATCCGATTCGACCAGGCCGTTGTTGCGCCGCTATGGATGAAGTACTTCCTGAAGATGTACTACGACAGCGGACTTGTTGGTCTTTACCAAGTTCAATCGACGGGCATCAGCAACTATCAGTTCGAGGCGTTCATAGCGAATCAGACAGTGCTCGTGCCCGATACGGACCTGCAAGCTGAATTCTGCAAGCTGGTCGAGCCCCTGAATGAACAGCGCGACTCGCTCGCCCGAGCTAACTTGCATTTGACGAGGACGCGCGACGCCCTGCTCCCCCGTCTGATCTCCGGCAAACTCCGCGTCGGTCAATTGAACATCCAGTTCCCGCCCAGCATGCAAGACGAGAAGCAGCCGCCCGCAGAGGTGGCGCCAGCGCGAGCAGAAGCTGTAACAATGAACCGTTAGGTTTTCATTTCCAAGAATAAAAGTCGTTCCGTCTTCTTCAATCCAACCGGCAACACCAGGGAGGTGCCGTGGCCGCAGCGAAGAGCAATAGCAACAACAAAGCCAGGATCTTCATCAGCGAAGACGAGATCGAGCAGGCCCTGGTGCAGCGGCTGCAGCACTTGTGCGGCTTCGATGCGCTGAACTGCTTCACGGCCCAGGCCGATGATCTGAACGACGGCTCGGGCCGCAGCGATAAGCGTGAGGTGATCCTGGCCGAGCGGCTGCGCACCGCGCTGGAGCGGCTGAACCCACAGGCCCCGGCCCATGCGCTGGACCAGGCCATGGCCCAGCTGCTGCTGCCGCGCACGGCCATGAGCCTGGTGGCGGCCAACCGGGAGATGGACGGGCTGATCCGCGACGGCGTGCCCGTCACCTACAAGCCCAAGAGCGGGCCGCAGGCCGGGCAGACGGTGGCCGAGCGGCTGCGGGTGATCGATTTCGACACCCCCGCCCCGGCCGCTGGCCGCAACCACTACCTGGCCGTGAGCCAGCTCTGGATTCGCGGCGAGCATGGCTACCGCCGGCCCGATGTGCTGCTGTATGTGAACGGCCTGCCCTTGGTGTTCATCGAGCTGAAGAACAGCAATGTCAAGCTGCGCGCGGCCTTTGACGACAACCTCACCACGTACAAGGCCGAGATCCCGCAGCTGTTCACCGCCAACGCGATCTGCTTGCTGAGCAATGGCATCGAGACCAAGCTGGGCAGCCTCAGCGCGCAGTGGGAGCACTTCTTCAACTGGCTGCGGGTGGATGACGAAAAGGAGCAACTGGACCGCAAGGCCATCGCCGCCGGGGGCCTGAGCGTGGAGCGGGCGGTGCTGGGCTTGCTCAAGCCCGAGCGGCTGCTGGACTATGTGGAGAACTTCTGTGTGTTCTACCGCGAGACGCAGAAGGTCATCGCGCAGAACCACCAGTTCCTGGGCGTGAACAATGCCTTCGAGCAGTTCACGCGCCGGCACGAGCTGGGCGGCAAGCTGGGTGTGTTCTGGCACACGCAGGGCTCGGGCAAGAGCTTTTCGATGGTGTTCTACACCCGCAAGATTTTTCGCAAGCTCACCGGCAATTTCACCTTTGTGGTGGTGACCGACCGGGACGATCTGGACGGGCAGATCTACCGCAACTTCCTGCACACCGGCGTGGTGGCGCCCAAGGACGATGTGCGCCCGCGCGACAGCGCCCAGCTGCGCGAGATGCTGGGCAAGAACAAGCGCGTGGTGTTCACGCTGATCCAGAAGTTCCGCTATGCCAAGGGCCGCGACTACCCGCTGCTGTCCGACCGGGACGACATCGCCGTCATCGTGGACGAAGCGCACCGCACGCAGTACGCCGGCCTGGCCGAGAACCTACGCGCCGGCCTGCCGCGGGCCAACTTCCTGGCCTTCACCGGCACGCCGCTGCTGGGCAAGGCACGCAAGACCAATGCCTGGTTTGGCGATTACGTCTCGGAATACAACTTCCAGCAGAGCGTGGAAGACGGTGCCACGGTGCCGCTGTTTTACGAGAAGCGCGTGCCCGAGGTGCTGATCCAGAACGAGGACCTGAGCGAGGAGTTTGCCCAGATCCTGGAAGAGGAGAACCTGGACGAGAAGGCGCAGGAGAAGCTGGAGAAGCGTTTCGCGCAGGAGATGGAGGTCGTCAAGCGCGAGGACAGGCTGGACACGATTGCGCGCGACATCGTTTTCCATTTCCCTCGCCGCGGCTACCTGGGCAAGGGCCTCGTCATCTCGGTGGACAAGTTCACGGCCGTGACCATGCACGACAAGGTCCAAGCACTGTGGAAGGCCGAGATCAAGACGCTGAACGGCCGCATCAGCAGCACCCAGAACGATGTGGAACGCCAGCGTCTGAAGCAACTCAAGGCCTGGATGAGCACGGTGCAGATGGCGGTGATCGTCAGCGAGGAGGCGGGCGAGGAAGAGAAGTTCGCCAAGAAGAAGCTGGACATCAAGCCGCACCGCCAGCGCATGAATGCGCTGGACGAGCACGGCCACGACATCGAGTTCAACTTCAAGGACCCGGAGCATCCGCTGCAGCTGGTGTTCGTCTGCGCGATGTGGTTGACCGGCTTTGACGCGCCCACGGTGAGTACGCTCTACCTGGACAAGCCCATGCAGGGCCACACGCTGATGCAGACCATCGCGCGGGCCAACCGGGTGAGCGGGTATGAGGTCCACGGTGTGAGCAAGCGCCACGGCGAGATCGTGGACTACTACAACGTCTTCCGCCGCATGAAGAAGGCGCTGCGCGACTATGCCGCGGGGCCGGAGGATGAAGAGCTGCCGGTGCAGGACAAGAGCCAGCTGTTTGCGCTGCTGGACGAGGCGATCGAGCAAGGCTTTGCGTTTTGCCAAAGCCAGGATGTGCCCCTGCACGAGGCGCTGGATCGTGGCGATGTGTTCACCAAGCTGGGCCAGTTCAACGAGTTTGCCAACACGCTGCTCGCCAGTGAGGAGCAGCGCAAGTCCTTCAACGTCTACGAGAACACCATCTCCTCGCTTTACGAGGCCTGCAAGCCCGAGGTGCTGAGGCTCGGCAAGGGACGGGTGGTGTCGGCCTTCCAGTACCTGCGCGGAGTGATGGAAGGCATCGTCGAAGGGACCGACATCGACAGCGCGGTGCACAAGATCGAGGCCTTGCTGGATGCCAGCGTGGTGGTGGACAAGGCCGAGACCTTCTCGGCCAAGGAGTTCGAGGCGCAATACAAGATCGTGCAGCGCGGCAAGGCCTGGAACCTGAGCACGGTCAATGTGGACAAGCTGCGCGATGAGTTCAAGAACGCGCCCTACAAGAACATTCAGATCGCCGACTTACAAGCCTTCTTGCAGCGCAAACTGGCCGAGATGCTGGCACAGAACAGCACGCGGGCCGACTTCCTGCAGCGCCTGCAAAACGTGATCGATGCCTACAACTCGGGCGCCACGGCCACCGAGAACTACTTCGACGAGCTGACCACCTTCGCGCAGGAATTGCAGCAAGAAGCCGAGCGGCACATCCGAGAAGGGCTCAGCGAAGACGAGCTGGAGCTGTTTGACCTGCTCAAGAAAGACCCGCTCACGCAAGACGAGACGCAGCGCGTCAAGCTGGCGGCCAAGCACTTGCTGCAACGCCTGGTCGAGGAGCAACCCAAGGTGCTGGTGCAGAACTGGCACCACAACACGCAAACGCAGCAGCAGGTTCGCGGGGAGATCGAGCGGGTGTTGAACGACGATCTGCCCCAAAGCTACGACCGCAGCACCTTCAAACAAAAGTGCGACAAGGTCTATGACTTGGCCGTTGAGTACGCGCTGCGAGGCAGAAAGTGGGCCGCATGATGCTGGACAGGAATCGGCCCGCTGGAATCCAGTACATGGGGCTGGCGGGCGTGTCCAAGAGTTGCATGCAAGCGGTGGAGCGTCTGCTGATTACTGGGACCCAGATCGAGCAGGTCATGCTGTTGACGGCAGGGCAGACTCATGCACTGCTTTTGCAAGAGGAGTCACTGGGCACCGTCGCGGTGAAGTCTGGGTTTCGCTCTGGCTACCCTGGTGAAGGCCCGAGCACGCTCTCAGCCACGCTGCACTTGCTGGAAGCCTTCGACGTCGACGTTGAAGAGATCGAGGTGAAGGCGGTGCTGATCGAGCGACTCGACGACTCAGCGTTGACCCAGGGTGATCTGGATGACATTGAAAAGGCTGAACCCGTGCGACCTCGACGTTGGTACGGCTACTTGTTGCCGAACCCTCGCCACGACGATGGTCCGGTCGCTCCCATCAGGCGTTTGCCCGAGCTGATGCCATGGGGAGTGCTTGACGGCCATCTGGTGCAAGCAGCCCTGGGTTTTGAGAACAATCCGGACCACGCGCTGATGGTCGGCTTTCGCCAGCTTGAAGACCTGGTACGGGCGCGCTTAGGCCAGGAAGTGGGTGAGGGCCGAGCCTTTGTCACCGCATTCGTCGGCGATCGATCCAAGCTGACCTGGAAGAAGGTATCGGCCGGCGAACACAATGCCCGCAGCCAGTTGTTCACGGGTGCCTACGGGGCGTTTCGCAACCCACGCGCGCACGGAATGACCGAAGGTCGAGACGTCTCGGCGCTGCAGGAGTTCATGCTGCTCAATCTGCTCTATACGCTGGAACGCTCGGCCATCGACCGGCCTCAACCGACAGAACCAGACGAAGACGCAGCGCCGGCAAAGCCAAAGTACAAGAGAACATAGAGCCAATGACAAGCAATAACAAAACCATGTGGATGGTGCGAGCCGGTGAAGCCGGCTGGCGCTTTGATGAATTCGAGCGCGAGAGCATCGTCAGCATCGGTTGGGATGAAATGGGCGATCTCACTGCGCTGCAGGGGCGAGATGCTTTCATGCGGCAGGTGGAGATTTCCTACCCCAAAGCCAAGCCATCTACCTACCCCAGCTCGGCAGGGCAGGTGTTTCGTTTTGTCCGGGAAATCAAGGTCGGTGATTCGGTGTTGACCTACAGCCCGCCACAACGCAGCTATCTGGTGGGTGTGGTGGAGGGGGCCTACGAATACGCCCCAACTGCTTCTGCAGAGCAGCCGAATCAACGCAAGGTCCGATGGATCGGGCGAGTGATGCGGGACAACTTGTCAGTCGCCACGCGCAACAGCCTGGGGGCGATCTCCACCTTGTTCATGGTGCCGGTAGAAGCTGCCGCCGAAATTGAGCGTCTCTTGAGTGGGGCGGCACAAGCCGTGGTTTCGACGCCAGCAGCGCCAGATGCTGAAGATCAGGTCGATGACTTGTACAAGGACATTCAGGGCAAGGCTTTCGAGTTCATCAAGGACAAGGTCAGCCAGCTCGACTGGGAGGACATGCAGGAACTCGTGGCGGGTTTGCTGCGTGCGATGGGTTACAAGACGCGGATTTCTCCCAGCGGATCGGATCGGGGCAAGGACATCGTTGCTTCGCCTGATGGCCTCGGCTTTGAAGATCCACGCATCGTGGTGGAGGTCAAACATCGCACCGCCGCGATGGGATCACAGGAGATCCGCAGCTTCCTTGGCGGCCGACATGACAACGACAAGGGTCTGTACGTCAGCACGGGCGGCTTTACCAAAGACGCCCGCTACGAGGCGGAACGAGCCCGCATTCCTGTCACCTTGATGGACCTGGATGATCTGGTCAAGGCTCTGCTTGAACAGTACGAACGCATGGACATTGACATGCAGCGATTGATCCCGATGCGGAAGCTGTACTGGCCAGCGTGACGGACAAGATGTTGTGGCATTTCAGCATGCCGGATGAGTCGCATTTGCCGTATTTGGTGCGGCAATGAGGCGCATTGCCTGTCGCATCCCTGAGGACCTGGATCTCACACTGCCGGCTTGCAGAATGTCGTAACGCTGTCACGACATTCTGCGGGATCTCTGCTGAAGTCCCGCTGGAATCGGGCAGCGACGCGCCTCAATGCCATCTCTGGACAATCACCCCATCCACCCCTCCCACCCCAGCCGCCCCAAGCCCCCCATGAGCGAATTCCCACTACCCGAACGTCAGCACGCGCTGCTGGGTGAGCGCGTATTCAACTTTGCGCAGGCGGCGCAGCGGCACTTCAAGACCAATGACCTGGTGGTCTTGTTGGACTTCAGAGCCGAGACGCCGGAGCTGGAGGCGCTGCCGCGGCAGGGGCTGGCAGAGGCCGAGGAGCTGTCACTGGAGGTCAAGCTGAAGCTCGCTCGGCCGGCGTCTGTCTTGAACCCGGTGCTGGGCGCGCCCGAGCAGGTGTTCTGGTTTCTGGTGATTTATGAGGATGAGGACTCGGACTGCAGCACTATCAGCGCCGCGGTTCAGGGCGCTGCGTTTGCGGACAAGCTGTCGCCCGGCGTTTGAAGCTCGGGCGTGTTCTTGTTCTTTTCACTTCTGCAGGCCCGCCCATGAAACCCTCCCCCCTGCGCCGCCGCCTCACCCAGCGCGCCGCCAAACCCGAGCATGCCAATGCTCACGCCCTGATCGCCGCCATCGATGCCGGCGGCATTCCCCTGCACCCAGCCAAGGTCAATCAGATTGCGCGGGAGCTGGGCCTGGAGGTCTCGCGGAAGGCGCCGGTGGAAGACACCCTTGCGCGCATCAGGGCGCGCCTGGCGGCATAGCCCTGCCACCCGGCGCCGAAGGCTTCACCTCAACTTACTTCGCCTTCCCCCGCCCATACTTCGCCGTAAAGCTCGCCTGGCCCAGCGCGTTGGCCTTGATCATGTAGCCCGCCAGCGCGGCCGTGGCGTCGGCAGGCAATTCCAGCTTGTCGGTCTTCAGCGCATAGACGGTGAAGATGTAGCGGTGCGGCTTGTCGCCTTGCGGGGGGCAGGTGCCGCCCCAGCCGGCGACGCCGTAGTCGATGCGCACATGGCTGGCGCCCTGGGGTAGCTTGGCGCCGCCCACGGCGCCGGCATCGGGCGCGAGCGCCATCACATCGGCCGGCACGTTGATGACGGACCAATGCCACCAGCCGGAGCCGGTGGGCGCATCGGGGTCATAGACGGTGACGGCAAAGGACTTGGTGCCGGCCGGCGCGCCGTGCCATTGCAGGGCGGGGGATTTGTTCTCGCCGCTGCAGCCAAAGCCGTTGAACTCGAAGCTGGCGTCCATCAACTGGCCGGGCTTGATGTCGGGGCTGCTGAGCTGGAAGCCGGCGGCGTTGGCCAAGCTGGTGGCGGCGAACAATGCACTGGCAAGGAGTAGCTGTTTCATGGGTGATAAGCCTTGGGTGAGTGGAAGAAAAATCAGGCCCCATGATGCTGCGCGGCCGCCTCGTCCGCTAGCCCGAGGACTTCATTTGCTGTGCATCACACGCGGTCGGCAGCGATCAAGGCCGCAGATGCGAGGGCGCAAAGCCGAAGCGCTCGCGGAAGGCGGCGGAGAAGCGGCTGTGGGAGTCGTAGCCGCAGCGCGCCGCCACTTCCGAGACCTGCAGCTCGGGGTCTTGCAGCAAGGCCATGGCGGTCTCCAGCCTGACTTCGCGCATGCACTGACTGAAGGAGGCCGACTCCTCGGCCAGGCGGCGCTGCAAGCTGCTGGCGCTCAGATGAAAAGCCTGCGCCACCTCCGCCAAGGCCCAGGGCGCTTGCGGCCGCTGGCCGACCAGGCGGCGCACGCGCTCGGCCCAGCTCATCTCGCGGGCGGGCGCGAAGACCAGGCCGCGCTCGGCCAGCAGCAGCAAGACCTCCAGGGCCCGGTGCTCACACATGGCGGCTGAGGCGGAGGGGGCATCCTCACCCTGCTGCGCCTTCAAGGCCTGGAAGGCATGGCTGAAGCTGGCCCTGAAGTCTTCATCGGCCGCGGTGCTGGCGCAGCCTTGCAGGGCGGGCGTGGCGGCAAACTGGCCGAAGCCTCGATGAAAGCGCTCCAGCAGGCCCGGCGCAAAGCTGAGCACCCGCGCCTCGTAGCGGCCACCCGCAGGCGGCTCGTTGAGCATGTCCCACTGCGTCAGGCGCGGGATCAGAAAGACATCGCCGGCGGCAAACCGCACTTCGCCGGCCGGCGTCACCAGGCGCTTGCGGCCGGCCATCACCCAGCCCACCAGATCGTCACGCACCATGGCCGTGCGCACCTGGTGGCGCACGGCGCTGGAGATGGTTTGGGCGCTGGCGTCGAGGTAACGAGGCAAAGAGCTAGGCATGGGAGGGCTTGAAAGTGGGCGGCTTGAGCGCTGCTGGCGGCATTGTCCACCGCGGGCCGGCGCCGCAAACACAGGTCTCCACTTGTAAAGAATCTCAAAGCCCTGCACTTTGGCACGCCCAAGAGTCGGCCGGCCGGGGGCCGGGCCCGTTCCAAGCAGTGACAATGATTTGAAGCTCATGACGCACCGGGAAGCCCATGCAGAAGATCGCAGCACTTGAATGCCCGCCCCCCGCACTGCCGCAGCAGCCGGGCCCCCAGCTGCTAACGGCCGCCCTCGCCAGCACCAGCTTGCTGATGAGCGCCTGCGGTGGAGGTGGCGGCGGCGGCGGTTCAACGGACCCAGCACCCGCGCCCACACCAGCACCCACGCCGCCGCCGCCCAGCCCCAGCGATGCGGAGGCCTGCCGCTTTCTGGCCCAGGCCGGCTTTGCCGCCACCGCCGCGGATATGGCCACAGTCAAGACTCAGGGTTATGCCGCCTGGCTGGACGCGCAGATGGCCTTGCCGGTGAGCAGCCCGCACTTCGACTGGATGCTGGCCAAGGGCTATGGCGCGCTGGACTACCGCAATAACTTCGCCGGGGTGGACAGCAGCTTGTGGCGCAAGCTGATCAGCGCGCCCGACGGCCTGCGCCAACGCCTGGTGCTGGCCTTGAGCGAGATCTTCGTCATCTCCATGGCCGGCCTGCCGGTGGCCTGGCGCGGCATGGCCGTGGCGGCCTATGTGGACATGCTGGAGCAGCGCTGCTTCGGCAGCTTCCGCGATCTGCTGGAGGGCGTCACCCTGTCCTGCGGCATGGGCGTCTACCTGAATCTGCGCGGCAACCAAAAGGAGGATGCCAAGACCGGCCGGCTGCCCGATGAAAACTACGCCCGCGAGCTGATGCAGCTGTTCACCATCGGCCTGATCGAGCTGAAGCTCGACGGCAGCCCGGTGCTGGACGGCCAGGGCAAGCCCAAGGAAACCTATACCCAGACGAACATCACCGAGTTGGCCCGCGTCTTCACCGGCTGGGACTTTGACGACGCCAGCGCCACCGACCCGAGCTTTATGCGCAAGCCCATGGTGCACAACGCCGCCAAGTTTTCCAGCGGCGACAAAAAGGTGTTGGACGTGTCCATAGCGGCCAGCCTCAGCGGCCCGCAGGCGATGAAGCTCGTGCTGGACACCTTGGCCAATCACCCCAATGTCGGCCCCTTCTTCGGGCGGCAATTGATCCAGCGCCTGGTCTGCTCCAACCCCAGCCCCGCCTATGTGCAGCGGGTGGCCAGCGTGTTCAACGACAACGGCGCCGGCCAG
Organism: Roseateles oligotrophus; assembly: GCF_014204525.1. Lineage (GTDB taxonomy): Bacteria > Pseudomonadota > Gammaproteobacteria > Burkholderiales > Burkholderiaceae_C > Paucibacter_A > Paucibacter_A oligotrophus_A. The sequence goes on along the minus strand of NZ_JACHLP010000002.1, from coordinate 45,117 downwards.
CGGGGCGATCTGAAGGCGCTGCTCAAGGCCGTCTTGCTGGACGCCGAGGCCCGCAGCCTGCCCAGCGGCAATGGCGCGGGCAAGCTGCGCGAGCCCATGCAGCGCTTCATCCAATGGGCGCGCAGCTTTGGTGCCAGCTCGGCGACCGAGCTCTGGAATATCGGCGACACCTCCAACCCCGCCACCCGCCTGGGCCAGAGCCCGTTGCGCAGCCCCTCGGTGTTCAATTTCTTCAGGCCCGGCTATGTGCCGCCCAACTCGGTCCTGGGCAGCCAAGGCATCACGGCGCCCGAATTCCAGCTCTGCAATGAAAGCACGGTGGCGGGCTATCTGAACTTCATGCAAACAGCCATCGCCAACGGGGTCGGCGAGGTCAAGGCCAGCTACAGCGCCGAGCTGGCCAAGGCCGGCGACGCCAAAGCCCTGGTCGACGACCTGGCTCTGCGCCTCAGCGGCAATACCTTGTCCAGCAGCACGCTGACCAGCATCGCCACGGCCGTGGCCAGCATCAATGCGAGCAGCGATGCGGGCAAGCTCAACCGGGTCTGCGCCGCCATCCTGATGGTGATGGCCTGCCCCGAATACCTGATCCAGAAATGAGGGCCACCATGAAGAGCAGCCATCTCCAACAGATGCAGCGCCGCGAATTCATGCGCCGCAGCTCGGCCCTGGCCCTGGCCGGCACGGCCGCGCCCTGGGCGCTGAGCCTGGCCGGCATCGGCGAAGCGGCCGCCGCCACGGCGCCCAGCGACTACAAGGCCCTGGTCTGCGTCTTCCTCTACGGCGGCAATGACAACGGCAATACCTTTGTGCCCTATGACACCGCCAGCTATGCCAGTTATGCCGCCATGCGCCAGACCCTGGCCACGCCGCGCGATCAGCTCGGCGCCACCGCGCTGACGCCCAGCCTCGCCCTGCCCGATGGCCGGCAGCTGGCCCTGGCCCCGCAGCTGGGCAGGCTCAAGACCTTGTTCGACGCCGGCCGCCTCAGCGTGCTCTTCAATGTGGGCAATCTGATCCAGCCCACCAGCCTGGCCCAGTACAAGGCCGCCAGCGTGCCGCTGCCGCCCAAGCTCTTCTCCCACAACGACCAGCAAAGCATCTGGCAGTCCAGCCTGCCGGAAGGCGCCACCTCGGGCTGGGGCGGCCGGCTGGGCGACCAGTTCCTCTCCGCCAACGGTAACGCCACCTTCAGCTGCATCAATGTGTCGGGCAATGCGGTCTTCATGTCGGGCCAGCAGGCGGTGCAATACCAGCTCTCCAGCAGCGGTGCGGTGGCCATCAACGGCATCAGCAAGCCGCTATTCGGCTCGCAAGCCTGTGCCGACGCCTTGCGCAGCCTGATCACCGCCGAACGCAGCCACTGGATGGAGCAGGAGCTGAGCCGCGTCGTCAGCCGCTCGGTGGGCGCGCAAGCCATCGTCAGCGGTGCGCTCGCCAGCCTGTCCGCACTGGCCACGCCCTTTGACACCAGCAGCAGCCTGAGCAACCAGCTGCAGTTGGTGGCCAAGCTGATCGCCGCGCGCAATGCCCTGGGGGCTCGCCGGCAGGTCTTCTTCGTCTCCATCGGCGGCTTTGATCTGCACGACTTCCTGCCCACCCAGCACCCGGCTCTGCTGAGCAGCGTCAGCGAGGCGCTGGCCAGCTTTTACGAGGCCACCGTGGAGCTGGGCGTGGCCGAACAGGTCACCAGCTTCACCGCCTCGGACTTCGGCCGCACGCTGAGCAGCAATGGCGATGGCTCCGACCACGGCTGGGGCAGCCACCACTTTCTGCTGGGCGGCGCCGTCAAGGGCGGCCGCTTCTACGGCACGCTGCCCGCGGCCGCGCCCGGCGGCCCGGACGACGTGGGCCAGGGCCGCCTGCTGCCCACGACCTCGGTGGACCAGCTGGCCGCCACCCTGGCCAGCTGGATGGGAGTGAGCAGCAGCGAGCTGCCCCGCGTCTTGCCGCAGATCGCCAATTTCAGCCAGCGCGACTTGGGCTTCCTGGGCGCCTGAGGCGGGCCGCGGCGGACGGTCTACCATTGCGGCTTTTGAATTTTTCGCAGCTTCCGCCGAGCCCATCTTCCTTGACCTCCTTGCTGACCTCCGAGCTTCATCTCCCGATTCTTCGCGGCCCCGAGCGCCCCGAGCTGCTGCGCAACGAGCTGCTGGCCGATGTGTTTGAGGCCACGGCGCAGCGCCAGCCCAGGCAGATTGCCCTGCGCCAGGGCGATCAAACGCTCAGCTATGCCGCGCTGGACGCTGCGGCCGACCGCGCCGCCTCCGCCCTGATGTCTGCTGGCGTGAAGCCCGGCCAGATCCTGGGCCTGTGGATGCCGCGCGGCATGGACCTGCTCGTGATGCAGCTGGCCATCGCCAAGACCGGCGCGGCCTGGCTGCCTTTTGATGCCGACACCCCGGCCGAGCGGGTCGCCATTTGCCTGGATGATGCCGAGGCCACCGGCCTGCTGACTTGCGCGGCCTGGCGCGAGCGCCTGCCCGGGCTGGGCCGCCGCATCTGGCCCGCGGAGGACTTGCAAGCGCCCAGCACCCAGCCCTTGCTGCGCCGCAGTGGCGCAAGTCCTCAGCACACGGCCTATGTGATCTACACCTCGGGCTCCACCGGCAAGCCCAAAGGCATTGCCATCAGCCAGGCCAGCATCTGCCACTTTCTGCGCAGCGAGAACGAGGTGCTGGGCGTGCGCGCCAGCGACACGGTCTACCAGGGCTTCTCGGTCGCCTTCGATATGTCTTTCGAGGAGATCTGGATCAGCTACCTGGTCGGCGCCACGCTGTGGCTGGCACCGCGCGAGATCGCGGCCGACCCGGATGCCCTGCCTCAGGCACTGATAGCACAAGGCGTTAGCGTGCTGCACGCCGTGCCCACCTTGCTGGCCTTGTTCCAGCGCGATGTGCCTGGCCTGCGCCTCATCAACCTCGGCGGCGAGATGTGCCCGCCCAGCCTGGTGGCGCGCTGGGCACGGCCGGGCCGCCAGGTCTTCAACACCTACGGGCCCACCGAGGCCACGGTCTCGGCCAGCCTGGCCGAGCTGCGGGCGGGCGAGCCCGTCACCATAGGCCGGCCCCTGCCTAACTACCAGTTGATGGTGATTGCGCCCGATGTGGAAATGGGCCTGCGCCTGCAGCCCCAGGGCGAGACCGGCGAGCTGTGCATCAGCGGGCCCGGCGTGGCGGCGGGCTATCTGGGCCGGCCGGAGCTGACGGCGGAAAAATTCTTGGCCAACCCCTGGGCCCACGAGGGCGGGCAGGACGCCCGCCTCTACCGTACGGGCGATCTGGCCCGCATAGCCGAGAACGGCCAGATCCACTGCCTGGGCCGGGTCGATGACCAGGTCAAAATTCGCGGCTTCCGCGTCGAACTGGGCGAGATCGAGGCCTTGCTGGCCCAGCAGCCCGGCGTGGGCACCACGGCCGTGCTGCTGCGGCGTGACGACGAAGGTCTGGAGCAGCTGCTGGCCTTCTGCGTCAGCGATGGTTCGGCCCAGCCCAGCGCCGCCACGCTGCGCCAGGCCCTGTCGCAAAGCCTGCCGCCATACATGGTGCCCGGCCGCTACGAGTGGCTGGCGGCCATGCCGCGGCTGGCCTCGGGCAAGATAGACCGCAACACGCTGAAGGCCAGGCCTCTGGAAGCGATCGCCGTCGCCGAGGCCGAGGATGGCGGCGACGCGCCGCAGACCGAGGCCGAAGCCGCCTTGTTCGAGGCCTTGAAGCGCCTCTTCCCCGGCCAGGCCATACGCCGCGAGGCGGACTTCTTCAACGATCTGGGCGGCCACTCCCTGCTGGCCGCGCGCCTGGCCTCGGCCCTGCGCGCCCAGGCCCGTTTTGCCGGCCTGACGGTGAGCGAGCTGTACAAGGCCCGCCGCGTCGGCGCCATCGCCGCCGTGCTGGAGACTCTGCAGGCCTCGGCCGCTGACAGCGCGCCGGCCGCTCGCCCCTGGCAGCCGCCGCCGGCCTGGAAGCGCTGGGCCTGCGGCGCCGCCCAGGCCCTGGCCGTGCCGCCCCTGGTGGCCTTGCGCATGGCGCAGTGGCTGGCGCCCTTCTTCACCTTCCACTTCTTCACCGGCGACCCGGCGGATTCGATCACCGTCGCCGTGGCGATCTCGGTGCTGGTCTTCCTGGGCGTGACGGTGCTGGAGTTCGCCGTCGCCATCGCCGGCAAATGGCTGATCGCCGGGCGGCTGAAGCCGGGCCGCTACCCGCTGTGGGGGCTGCAGTACTACCGCTGGTGGCTGGCGGACCGCTTGCTGGAGGCGGCGCCGGTCTACTTCTTCAGCGGCTCCTCGCTCTATGTCTGGTGGCTGCGCGCCCTGGGCGCACGCATCGGCGAGGACGTCAATATCGGCTCCATCACCCTGCGCGCGCCGGAGCTGCTGTCCGTGGGCCATGGCGTCAGCATCGGCAATGCGGTGAACTTCGAGAACGCCCGCGTGCAGCAGGGCGAGCTGGTGCTGGGCCGCATCGCCATCGGGGACCATGCTTATGTGGGCTCCTACTCGGTATTGGAAGGCGACACCCAGCTCGACGAATGGGCCCATGTGGACGGGCAATCGGCGCTCTGCCAGGGCAGCCGCGTGCCGGCCCGGCGCGTCTGGGCGGGCTCGCCCGCCCGCGATACCGGCGCCTTCGACCCCGCCAGCCTGCGCCCGCGCCCGCCCGCCAGCCGCGCCCGCCGGGCGGCGGAGATGCTGTTCTTCGTCTTCGGCGCGCTGCTGATCGCCACGCTGTTCTTCCTGCCCGTCTTCCCCACCTTCATGCTGATGGACAGCCTGGACGAGCTGCCCTCCATGGGCTGGTTGCAGGGTGATTTCGTGCCCCTGCAGCTGCTGCATTACTTCCTGCTGGCCCTGCCGGCCAGCGCCATCCTGATCGTGGCGACGGCGCTGCTGTCGGCCGCCATCCGCTGGGGCGTGCTGCCCCGGCAGGTCAGCGGCAGCTGGCCGGTGCACAGCTGGCGCTACTGCAGCAAATGGCTGGTGAACCAGATTCAAGAGTCCAGCCTGCAAAACCTGCACGGCGTCTACGCCACCGTGTTCGCGCCCTGGTGGTACCGCTTGCTGGGCGCCCGCGTGGGGCGCGACGCCGAGATCTCCACCGCCCTGGGCGTGGTGCCCGATATGCTGACCCTGGGCGACGAGACCTTTATCGCCGACGCGGTGCTGCTGGGCGACGAGGAGATCAACGGCGGCTGGATGACGATGCGGCCCACCGTGGTCTCGCGGCGCAGCTTTGTCGGCAACGGCGCTTATGTGCCGGACGGCACGACCATCCCGGAGAACGTGCTGATCGGCGTGCTCTCCCGCGCGCCCGATGGCGGGCAGATGCGCAGCGGCGACACCTGGCTGGGCACGCCGCCCCTGCATCTGCCGGCGCGCGAGACGGTCTCGGGCCACCCGGAGTCGCTGACCTTCCGGCCCTCGCCGATACGCCGCCTGGCGCGCGGCCTGATCGAGAGCTTCCGCATCGTGGCCCCACATGCCATCGTGATCGCGGCCGGCTACACCGTGGTGCTGGACGTGATGCCCGCCGCCAGCGAGGGCCGCTGGGCCCTGGTGGCCTGGGATCTGGCGCTGGCGGGCCTGCTCTTCGGCTTGGCCGGCTTTGCCTTTGTGGCCTTGTTCAAATGGCTGCTGGTGGGCCGCTACCGCCAGCGCGCCGTGCCCATGTGGACGCCGTTTGTCTGGCTGTCGGAGGCGGCCACCAATCTCTACGAGGGCATTGCCGTGCCCAACTTCCTGCGCTTCTTGCGCGGCACGCCCTGGCTGCCGCTAGCGCTCAATCTGCTCGGAGCCAAGATAGGCCGCGGCGTCTATCTGGACAGCACTGACATCACCGAGTTCGACTGCGTACACATCGGCGACTACAGCGAGTTCAATGCCCTGAGCTGCCCGCAAACCCATTTGTTCGAGGACCGGGTGATGAAGATAGACCACGTCCACATCGGCGCCCGCGTCAATGTGGGCCCGCGCAGCACCGTGCTCTACGGCGCCAGCGTGGCCGATGGCGCCCAGCTGGGGCCGATGACCCTGGTGATGAAGGGCGAGAGCATCCCCGCCGGCTCGGCCTGGAGCGGCTGCCCGGCCGCACCGCAGCGGGCCTGAGGCCATGCCGGCCCCGGTCTACCTTTGGCCCCAGCAACAGCCTGAGCCCGCCGCCAAGGCCTTTGTGCTGGCCTTGGCCCTGCCCCCCACCCTGCCCCGCCCGCAAGCCCGCCTGGCCCTGCGCCAGGCCTTGCGCGAGGCCCTGGCGCCGCGGCTGGGCCTGGCCGCGGCCGAGTTGCCGCTGGAAACCGGGCCCGGTCTCGCGCCCAGGCTGCTCGGGCACCGCGTCGGCATTTCCTTCAGCCATGAGGCGGGCCTGTCGCTGGCTGCGGTGAATCTGCTGGGGCCGGTGGGCGTAGACCTGTTGCGCGAGGAAGCTGCGCCGCCCGACTGGCAGGCCGTGGCGCGCGACTATCTGGGCCCGCAGGCCTGCGCCCGGATGCGGCCGCAGGACTTCGGCCCCGCCTGGGCCGCGCATGAGGCGCGGCTCAAATTCCACGGCCGGGGCTTGAGCGAATGGCAGGCCGGCATGGCCGAGCCCGCCTGGCTGGCCGCCTGCCAATGCCAGGCCCTGCGCCTGCCGCCGGGCTGGGTCGGCAGCCTGGCCTTGCCGGCGGGGCAGGGCTCAGGCTGACAGATCCAGCGGCAGCGCCGTGCGGCTCAGCACATGCTGCAGCACAAAGCTGGAATGCACGCCGGTGACGCCGGCGATGCGGGTCAGACGGCCCAGCAGCAAGGCCTGGAAATGCTCCATATCGCGCACCACGATCTTGAGCTGGTAGTCGGCCGCCTGGCCGGTGATGAGCAGGCATTCCAGCACCTCGGGCAGCACGCGGATGGCGGCCTCGAAATTGGCAAAACGCTCGGGCGTGTGCACATCCATGGAGATATGCACCAGGGCCATCAGCGAGAGGCCCAGTTTTTTTGCATCCAGCAGGGCGCGGTAGCCGGCGATCAGGCCGGCCTCCTCCAGCGCACGTACCCGGCGCAGGCAGGGCGAGGGCGAGAGGCCGACCTTGTCCGCCAGATCCTGGTTATTGACGCGGCCGTCTTGCTGCAGGACATCGAGAATCTGCCGGTCGATTCGATCCAATTCCATGTAGATTGCTCCACGAACGATTGTTTGAGCAATTTTCTGCCAAATTTACTCAAAACATCGCCATCTTCGCAATTTTCTGCCCGAGCCTGGCCTCTACACTGAATTCACTGCAGCAAGCCACAGGACGGCTGCAAGTTTCAGCAAGCCGGCGGTGACCTCCGCCGGCTGCGGGCGGGCCTTACCAGATCGAGCCAGTTCCAGCGCCCCGGCAAAGCACAAACCCCCAGACGTCACAAGCGCCTGGGGGTTTGGCTTTTGCGAAACAGTTCAAGCTAGATTCAAGCGCGCTCCCACAAGATGGGGAACAGCGCGTGCGCCAGCGCCGCACCGGCGGCCAGTTCCTCGCTCAGGCCGGGGAAGGGCGGGGAGGTCGTCCAGGGCCGCGGGGCGTGGCGCATATCGTCACCCAGCATGCGAACCGAGAACACCCGGCGGCGGCGGCCGGGCTCGACGCCGGCCGAAGCATGCAGGGTGAGCATATGGAAAGCGATCACATCGCCAGGCTCCATGGCCCAGCCAAGGATGTCGTAGCGCTCGCGCTCGGCCTCCACGTCGGGCAGATCGGCCAGGCTGCCCTCGGGGAACCACTTGGCCTCGCTGGACATGAAGCTGCGCGGCATCAGCCAGGGGCCGCGATGGCTGCCGGCCACGAACTCCAGCGTGGCGGCACGCGAAACCGCATCCACCGGGATCCAGAAGCTGATGTTCTGACGACCCTCGACGTTGTAATAGGGCTGGTCCTGATGCCAGGGCGTGCGCTGGCGGGTGCCGGCCTCCTTGGTCAGCATATGGTCGTGGTACAGGCGCACCTGGCGGCTTTGCATCAGGCGGCCGGCGGCGGCGGCCAGGGCCGAGCCTTCGATGATTTCGCGGTAGGCCTCATTGCTCTGCCAGTTGCAGAAGTCCTCGATGAAGAGGCCGGGGTCGCTGCCGGGGCTGGCCACCTTGGCGCGCGGGCTGGGCCGGGCCAGATTGGCGTCGATGCCGGCGCGCAGGCGCTGGACCTCGGCCGGGCTCAGCAGGCCGCGCAGGAGCACGACACCGTCGCGGGCATAGGCCTCGGCTTGCTCGGGCGTGGCCAGGGCCGCGGCACGGTTTTCGGCGGCAAGGCCGGGGCCTGGACGGAGGTCGGGACTGTTTTGCATGGAGGAAGCTCCTGGGGTTCGCTGAGGGAAGCTCGGCCCAGTGTGCCGCAGCTTTTTAGAACGTGTTTACGATCCCGGCGGGGTCGCGGACAAACGACAAAGGCTTCCAGACCATATGCAGCCCGCCCCTGCGCGGGCCTGCCCGAGCGGGTCTTCACCCTGGCTCAAAGCCGCTGGGAGCGGCCTCACGATCATCATGTTTTCTCTTAGCTTCAATTGCATTCATTCAGTTTTTACATTTAGCCATCCTCAGCTTGTTCCTGGGCCGAAATTCGCCGCAAGCCCTCTAAGCTCAGCACTCGCCAGTTGGCGTGCTTTTGCGAAAAGAGAAACTGATCGTGTTCAAGAAGTTGTTGGCAGCGGTAGGCGTGGGTGGTGCGATGGTCGATACGGTGCTGGACAAGCCCAGCCTGCGCCCCGGTGACACGCTCACCGGCAAGGTGTTGATCAAGGGCGGCAGCGTGCCGCAAAGCATCGAGTATGTGGATCTGGTCCTGATGACCGAGGTCGAGAAAAAGATCAACGGTGAGGAGTACCGGGCCAGCCATGCGCTGCAGCGCTATCGCGTCTCGGGCGCCATCCAACTGGGCGCGGGCCAGGACCTGATCCTGCCCTTCGCCCTGGGCCTGCCGCTGGAAACTCCGGTCAACAATGCCCAGGCCCTGGCCAGCCCCGGCTTTCAGGCCTATCTGCCGCGGGTGCGCGCGGCCGTCTGGATCCACACCGACCTGGCCATCGCCTCGGCCCGCGATGCGGAGGACCGCGACTTCCTCGACATCCACCCGCTGCCGCAGATGCTGCAGCTGATCAGCGCGATGTCGCAGCTGGGCTATGCCCATATCAGCAGCGATGTGGAGGCCGGCGCGGCACGCTTCAACAATATCCAGAGCAGCCTGGGCTGCTACCAGGAGTTCGAGTTCAAGCCCAGCCGCAACAGCTTTGGCGGGGCTTTTGGCGGCAGCAGCGTGAAGGAGGTGGAGATCACCTGCATCCCGCGTACCGAGGGCGTGCATGTGCTGCTGGAGGTGGACCGCCGTTACCGCGGCGACAGCTACCGCAGCCTCTTGATGGGCGCGGACTGGCAACACGTCAATTGGCAAGAGCAGCTGCAGCGCGTGCTGGCCTGAGACCCAGGCCCGGCGAGGGCCGTTTCAGCCATTCGCACCATCGATAAAAAAGGGCGCCCAGCGGGCGCCCTTTTCAAGCCTGGGCCCTGCCCAGTTGCCAAGCTCAAGGTGCAGGGGTGCAGCTGTAGACGGAGATATCGTCCACATACCAGCCCAAGGCACCACCAGCGCAGTCATTGCCCAGCTCGAACCGGAGCTTGACCTTGGCGCCCGGCGCCGCATAAGGCGCCAGATTGATGAGGGAACGGCCCCAGCTGCCGCCCACCTTGCCACCGTCACCACCCGAGAAGGCAGGCTGGCCGGCCAGGGGGTTGTCATTGCCGGCCGCTGTGGTAGTCAAGGTGGTGTTGTAGGGGTTGTAGATGAAGTCGGCCGCATTCACCAAGGTCCAGGCACCGCCGTTGACGCTGATCTTCAGATTGGCGCCGTCGTAGCCCGCTTCGGTCGAGACCCAGTGATCGAAGCTCATTCGCAGGGTGCTGGCCCCGGCAGGAATGGTGATCTCCGGGCTTTCCAGGCGCTGCACGCCGGCTTCGCTACCCGTGCTGCCGCCGCAGACACCACCATTGATGTCGGCCGCATAGATGGCATAGCCTGCACGGCCGCCCGGCAGCTTGTTCACCACGCCAAAGTTGCGGGGTGTGAAGGAACCACCGGCAACGCCGCCATTGCTCAGCTGCCACTTCAGCCCGTTGCGCCTACCGCCATCAAAACCGTCGGCAGCAATGACCGTCGGGCTGCCCGAGGGGCACATGGCCGGTGGGTTCTGTGCCAGCAAGGTCTGGAAGCCGCATTGGGCCGGAGCCGTGCGCAACTCCACCGCCAGTGCGGCCTTGGCCACTTGCTGGCAGTCCGAGCTGCTGATGATCTCGCCCGAGGGCAGGCCCGTCTTCAGGTGGTTGAGGTTGATGCCGGTCAGGTCGGCGCAGGACTGCTCGATGGCATCGGCATGTTCGGGGAAGCCGCTGGCCTGGCTCTGGTAAACGGTTTGGGCGCGGTAGTAGATGTGCGCCGCCTTGGTCAATCCGATGCCGGCAATGCTCTGCCCGTTGTAAGTGCCGCCATCGACGATCAGCGCATACCCATGGTTGGGCACGCCGGAGTTGCTATGCACACCGCCCTGATCGCTGCTGATGGGGCCGCAGGCGTACTGGCTGTCCGACACCTTGCCCGGGTTGCCGTAGCAGGTGGGGTTGTACATATCCCGGATGGCACCGCCAAAGCCAGCGGAGTCTTCACCCATCAACCAGCGCACCGAGTTGTCGCTGCCCGGTCCACGCTGCAAGGACGCCATCACGCCGGTCTGCCCCTTGATGGCCGTGCCATCGGCCTGCGAAACCGAGAGCGCGGGGATGGTGATGGTGGCGTCGGTTCCACCCATATTGATCAGGCCGCTCGCGTTATTACCCACGATGACACCGATAGCACCATTAAGCTGGGCATTCTTGACCTTGACCGCAAAGCCGCAGCTACCGCGGTCGACGAAGGCGATATTGCCGCTCACAGCGGCGGCATTGGCGAAAGGCGTTTCGCAAGCATCGGTGCCGGAAGCGCCAACGCCATCATTCACCACCACAACGCTCTTATTGCCCAGCGCGAAGGTCTGCGGGCCGAAGGCCGCCGTGCCCGCGCTCTTCACCCCGGCAATGGCTGCAGGCGCCAGGATATTGACCAGGGTCGCATTGGTGGAAACCGTGCAAGCACCGGCCGTGCGCACGGCATCGGGAGTGTCGCCACCACGACCGTTGATGCGGTCCACCGTCTCGCCCCAGATATCGGAGTAAGCCTCGTTCAAGGCGCCGGGCTGCCAGGCATAGATCAGGCCATGGGTGTACTGGGTATAGGCATGGCCCCATTCATGCGCGGTGATGTCGTCGGTGGTCGTGCCCGGGCAGAAAGAGATGTAAGTACCGTTCCAGGACGCATTCGGGCAGCCGTTGCCACGATTGAAGATGGAATCCATGATCGCGCCCTTGCCATCGAAGGAATCGCGGCCAAAGGCGTTCTTGAACAAGTCATAGATCTCGCCCGAGGCGTAGATCATATTGTCGGCCTCGGTATTGCCGGTGGGCAGGGCGCCGCCCTCCACCCAGAAAGGCGTGGCCGGGTAGTTGGGGCCGGGCTGGGCGACATTGGCAGCATCGAAGGCACGACGGTTCTTGCCTTCGTGGATGCCGGCGATGCGGTCCACCACCTTGCCCGAATGGGCATCAACGTAGACAAACTCGCGCACATCGACGCCATTGCCAACCTCGACCTCCCACACCAGATGATTGCTCCCTTCCACGCCCTTGGCCAGGCCCTGGCGGTAGACCATCAGCGTCGGCCTTGCCGTGCCCAGCTTGGCCGATGCGCTACTGCTCAGCTCGGCCACCACCATCTTCTTCGCCGCGGCCGCGGCTTCGGCGGCACTGCGGCTCGGTTGGGTATTGAGCTGGATGCCGGGGACGAAAGTGCCATTCACAATGCTCAGCTTGCCCGCCGCGTCAAAATGCGACTTCAGCTCGGCGCCGAACACCGGCACGCCCTGGTACAGCTGCTTCTGGCTGAGGTGGGCGCCGCCGTATTTGTCCTTGACCAGCTGACCGGCGGCAAGTTCACTCGCGCTATTGCTGATGCCAAACAAGCCGCCGTAATTGCTCATGAATTGCGCCGCACCACGACGCAATTCATCGTCACCGACGGCGCGGGCTGCAACACCCAGGCCAAACCGGCTGCTGCCTTGGTCCAGGCGCACAAAGCGCGCCGCGCCCGTGGCGCTGTGGAAGCTGACCTTGGGGCTCAAGCCGGTATCAACACCCAGGCGCGCGATGGCCTCGCTTTGCCCAGGCAACGTGGCGTTGTTGGCGGCCTGCGCGGCCACGGCCATGGTCGCAGCCAGGGCCAGCACGGACAATTTCAAATGGATTCGAGCCATGAGAACTCCCATCGGCGCACTCGCGCCGCTCTAAGGGGTGATAGGAACAGGAATAGAGAGGGTCGGGCCAGGCCCGGCTTCAGACGGCAGCGCGGCGGCGGAAGGCCAGCAAGCCCAGCACGCCCAGGCCCATCAAGGCCACGCTGGCGGGCTCGGGCACGGCAGTGATCGCGCTGACGGTCAGGTTGTCCACCGAGGCGTAGAGGGACTGGCCGGGCGCGCTGATCGTGAAGGAGCTGATGTCCATGGTGGACACAAAGCCGCGGTAGCTGTCAGCCATCGAACTGGGGCTGAAGCTGACGGTGGTGGCGTCGCTCAGGGTCAGCGTGACGTTCACCGACTGCAGGTCGCCATTCATGTCGACATTGAAGAAATTGCCACCGACGGCCCTGACCCCGGCACCAAAGCTCACCGTCAAGGCCTGATCGATCTGGCTGGCAGAGAGGATGGCGCCATCAAGATACAAGCCGCCGCCGGTTACCGAAGCCGTAAAAGCCTGGGAACCTGTGCCGAAGGTCAGTGGCCCCGATGCGTTGCTACTCAAACCGTCGAAGGTCTCCGTATAGCTGCCCGGCGCCAGCTGCGCCATAAAACCGGCCTGTGAGGTGTAGACCGTGGTGGACGCAAAGGAGGCGGCTGACATTGTGAGCAGCGCAGCGACTGGTAGCAGATGGCGGATAGCTTGCATACAGAGCCTTGTCAGAACGGTTGAAAAAGGCATACCCGGTCGGTATGGCTGCATCGATTCTGTATGAGCCCTGATTTACTTCACACCCTGGATATGAGGGAAGTAAAAACCAGAAGTCCCCCCCATCGCAGACCGCTTTTCGGATCTATTTGTCGGCCGCCACCTCCATCGCGGACAAACTCTCGGCCGGTATCAGCAAGGTGGCCACATAGTCGGCCTGGGCGAAAGTTTTGCCGGCCACGGGGGCGGGCTCCAGGCGGATCAGACGCAAGGCTTGGCTCGGGCTGCCAGGCTCGGCATGGGGCGGCAAACGCAGGTCCAGGCTCTGCCGGCCAGCGGAGGCGCGCTGCAGCCAGATGCGTACGACGGCCTCGCCGGCCCACACGCATTGCTCGCCCTTGGGGCAGCGGGAGTCGCTGAGAACCGCGTCGAAGCCGAGCCGCAGATGGCTGCCGCGCAGTTGCGCCGAAGCACCGAGCGGCAGCTGGAAGGCGGTATCGACCTCAACCAGCCGTGGCTCCTCCGGCTTGGCCGTGCCGCAGGCGGGCAGGAATACAGCCATCAGGAGCAGGGCGGCAGGGGCTTTTCTCAACATCGGGTTCTCCCGTTGGTACGGGCGCATCGTAGGCCCGATTGCCCTTGCAAGCGAGGGGCAAAAAAACAGGCCTTCACCCAAAGGATGAAGACCTGTTGCGCTGCCTGGCATTCAGCCCGGCCGCCTCAGCAGCACATCTTGCCCTTGCCCAAGCCGTAGCGCGCTTGTTGGCGCTCGCGGAAGAAGGCCTCGAAGCTCATCGGCGCCTGCTCCGGGTGATTGAGCTGCATATGCTTGAGGTAGCCGCCGTAGTCCGGCAGGCCCACCATCAGGCGCAGGCTTTGCGCCATATAGCGGCCGGTCTGGCCGAGCTCGGCACCCAGCTCGGCGCCGCGCTCCACCAGGGCGCTGAGCTTAGCCAAGGCTGGCTCCGGCAGGCAGGGCCTGGTAAGGCGTTTCCTGCGCCGTGGGCTTGCGTTCAGCACGCGCCTTGAGCACGGCCTTGACGCTGTAGACCAGCACGCTCAGCACCACAAACATGAAGAGCACGCACAGGGCCGCGTCCAGGCGGTCATTGAAGATGATGCGCTGCATGGCCTCGGGCGTCTTGGCCGGGGCGATCAGCCTGCCCTCGGCCAGGGCCTGGGCGTATTTGTCGGCATGGGCCAGGAAGCCCACCTTGGGGTCGCTGGAGAAGATCTTCAGATAGCCCGCGGTCAGCGTGCAGGCCAGCAGCCAGGTCGCGGGCAGGATGGTGGTCCAGCTATAGCGGTCCTTCTTCATCTTGAACAGCACGACGGTGCCCAGCATCAGGGCCACGGCAGCCAGCATCTGGTTGGAGATGCCGAACAGCGGCCACAAGGTGTTGATGCCGCCCAGCGGGTCGACCACGCCCTGGTAGAGGAAGTAACCCCAGGCGGCCACGCACAGGCCGGTGGCGATCAGATTGGCAGGCAGGGACTCGGTCTTCTTCAAGGCCGGCACAAAGGTGCCCAGCAGGTCTTGCAGCATGAAGCGGCCGGCGCGGGTGCCGGCGTCCACGGCGGTCAGGATGAAGAGGGCTTCAAACAGAATCGCGAAGTGGTACCAGAAGGCCATCATGGCCTTGCCGCCCACCACCTGGTGCAGGATGTGGGCCATGCCCACGGCCAGCGTGGGCGCACCGCCGGCACGGGCCAGGATGGTGTTCTCGCCCACGTCCTTGGCGGTCTGCGTCAGCATCTCGGGCGTGATGACAAAGCCCCAGGTCGACAGCGTTTGCGCCACGGCCTCGGGCGTGCTGCCCACCAGGGCGGCGGGGCTGTTCATCGCGAAGTAGATGCCGGGGTCGATGCAGGAGGCGGCCACCAAGGCCATCACCGCCACAAAGGACTCGGCCAGCATGCCGCCGTAGCCGATGAAGCGGGCATCGCTCTCGTTATTCAACATCTTGGGCGTGGTGCCCGAAGAAATCAGCGCATGGAAGCCCGATACCGCGCCGCAGGCGATGGTGATGAAGAGGAAGGGGAAGAGATTGCCCGACCAGACCGGGCCGCCGCCGGCCGAGAACTGGGTCAACGCCGGCATCTCCAGCTGCGGGCCGACGATGACGATGCCGATCGCCAAGGCGACGATGGTGCCGATCTTGAGGAAGGTGGACAGATAGTCGCGCGGCGCCAGCAGCAGCCAGACGGGGATGGAGGCGGCCACAAAGCCGTAGCCGATCAGCATCCAGGTCAGCGCCTTGCCGTCGAAGTCGAACAGCGGGCCCCAGACCGGGCTCTCATGCACCCACTGGCCGCCCACGATGGCCAGCATCAAGAGCACAAAGCCGATGATGGAGACCTCGCCGATGCGGCCCGGCCGCAGATAGCGGGTGTAGATGCCCATGAAGAGGGCCACCGGAATCGTCGCCGCCACGGTGAAGGTACCCCAGGGTGAATGGGCCAGGGCCTTGACCACGATCAGGGCCAGCACGGCCAGGATGATGATCATGATCATGAAGGCGCCGAACAAGGCGATCACGCCGGGCACCAGGCCCAGCTCCTGCTTGATCAGATCGCCCAGCGAGCGGCCGTCGCGCCGCGTGCTGATGAAGAGCACGATGAAGTCCTGCACCGCGCCGGCAAACACCACGCCGGCCAGAATCCACAGCAGGCCGGGCAGATAGCCCATCTGCGCCGCCAGCACCGGGCCGACCAGGGGGCCCGCGCCCGCGATGGCCGCGAAGTGGTGGCCGTAGAGCACGCCCTTGTGGGTGGGCACATAGTCCAGCCCGTCGTTATGCCGCCAGGCCGGCGTCATGCGCTTGGGGTCCAGCTCCAGCACCGTGTTGGCGAGGAAGAGGCTGTAGTAGCGGTAGGCGATCAGATAGACGCAGACGGCGGCCACCACCACCCACAGGGCGCTGACGGCCTCGCCGCGGCCGAGGGCCACGGTGGCAAGGGCAAACGCACCCAGAATGGCAACAGCCACCCAGACCAGGTGGCGACGGATATTGACGGGCATGAGGGATGTCTCCTGAAGGTGCCAGCGGTGACGCATTTGCGGTCACGATGGCATAAGGCTTAGGCCTTCAGTGTCGGCAAGCCGGCGCTTCGGCGCATCCGTCAGGCCGCGTGTCCGGCCCACGCGGCAGTACCTAAGTGAAAACCCGGGTCAGCCGGCCGGCTCCGAGCTGAGGCGCAGGGAGCTGGCCCGGTCGCGGAACACCAGGGGCTGCTCGCGCAGCCGGGGTTCATGCGCATCGGCCAGGGCCTGCCTGACCCGCGCGTGCTGGGGGCTTTTGGCGCAGACCGGGTCGGCGGCGGCCGCGTCCTGGGTCAGCAACCAGGCCTGGCAGCGGCAGCCGCCCAGGTCTTGCTCGCGCTGCTCGCAGCTGCGGCAGGGCTCCTTCATCCAGGCCGTGCCGCGATAACGGTTAAAGCCCTCGGAGTCCTGCCAGATCTCGCGCAAGCCCTGCTCGCGCACATTCGGAAAGGCCAGGCCCGGCAGCATGCGGGCCGTGTGGCAGGGCAGGGCCGTGCCATCGGGGGCGATATTGAGAAACATCTGGCCCCAGCCATTGCTGCATTTCTTGACCTGGCCCTCGTGGTAGTCGGGCACCACCCAGAACAGCTTCATGCGACTCCCCAAGCGAGCGCGCCAGTCGTTCACCACGGCCTCGGCGGCTTGCAGCTGGGCCAGCGTGGGCAAGAGCTGGGCGCGGTTCAGCAAGGCCCAGGAGTAGTACTGGGTATTGGCCAGCTCCACATGGCTGGCGCCCAGCTCATGGGCCATGGCGATGATGCGGTCCACATGCTCGATATTGTGGCGATGCAGCACCACATTCATCACCATGGGCCAGTCCTGGCTGCGGATGATGTCGGCCACCTTGCGCTTCAGATCAAAGGTCTTGGTATGGGAGAGAAAGTCGTTCATCTCCCGGGTCGAGTCCTGGAAGGAGAGCTGCACATGGTCCAAGCCGGCGGCCTTGAGGGCGCTGGCGCGCGCGGCCGTCAGGCCCACGCCGGAAGTGAGCAGATTGGTGTAGAAGCCCAGCTCGCGGGCGCGCGCCACCAGCATTTCGAGGTCATCGCGCAGCAAGGGCTCGCCGCCCGAGAAGCCGCATTGCACGGCACCCAGTTCGCGCGCCTCTTGCAGCACGCGCAGCCAGTCGGCGGTGCTCAGTTCGGCCTCATGACGGGCAAAGTCCACGGGGTTGTAGCAGAACACGCAGTGCAGCGGGCAGCGGTAGGTCAGCTCGGCCAGCAGCCAGAGCGGGGGGCCGGGCGGGTGGGCACTCATGCCAGCCAGCCTTGTTGCTGGGCGATGTCCAGAAAGTCCCGCACCTGGGGCTCCAGCCCGCTTTCCTCGCACAAAAGCTCCAGCTCGGCGCTGATGTCGGCAATGCTGCGCCGGCCATCGCAGCGCTGCAGGATGGCGGCGGCGCTGTCATTCAGCAGCACCATGCCTTCGGGGTAGAGCAGCACATGGCTTTGCTGGGCACTCTCCCATTGCAGGCGGTAGCCATGGGCGATTTGGGGCAGGCTGTTCATGCTTGGTTCACTCCATAACGCGTAGCCATGGCGTCATTGATGGCCCACAGAATGTCCAGCTTGAATTGCAGGATCTGCAAGGCCCGCTCCTGCTGCTCGCGCTGCACAAAATAGTCCAGGGTGACGGCCAGGCCTTGCTCCACATCGCGCCGCGCCTGGCTGACGCGCTGGCGAAAATAGCTCAGGCCGGCCGGCTCTATCCAGGGGTAGTGCTGGGGCCAGCTGGCCAGGCGCTGCCGGTGGATCTCGGGCGCGAACAGCTCGGTGAGCGAGGAGCACATGGCCTCCTGCCAGGGCGCGCGGCGGGCGAAGTTGACGTAGGCATCGACGGCAAAGCGCAGCGCCGGCAGCACATGGCGCAGGTCTTGCACCTCGGCTCTTGCCAAGCCCACGGCCTCGGCCAGGCGCAGCCAGGCCTCGATGCCGCCGGGGTCGCTGATGCCGCCCAGCTCAAAGCCATCGTGGTCGAGGATGCGCTGCACCCAGAGCCGGCGTGCCGCCTGGTCGGGGCAGTTGGCCAGGATGGCGGCGTCCTTGATGGGGATGTTGATCTGGTAGTAGTAGCGGTTCGCCACCCAGGCCCGCAACTGCTCGGGCGTGGCCCGGCCCTCGTTGAGCATTTTGTTGAAGGGGTGGTGAATGTGATAGCTGGCGCCGCGCGCACGCAGCTGGGCTTCAAATTCGGTGCGGGTCCAGGCCTTGTTCATAAGCTGATCTGCATGCCGTCTTCCGCCACCTCGACACCGGCGGCCCGGAGCTGGGCACGCTCGAGCGAATCTTCGTCGAGGATGGGATTGCTGTTATTGATGTGGATGAGCATGCGGCGGGTGCGCGCCGGCAGGCGGCTCAAATGGGCCAACATGCCGCCGGGCCCGCTCTGCGGCAGATGGCCCATCTCGCGGGCGCTGGCGCGGCTCAGGCCCAGCTCGCGCATCTCGTGTTCGCTCCAGAAAGTGCCGTCCACCAGCACCAAGTCGGCGGCGCACATGGCGTCGAACAAATCGGGCGTGATCTCGGCCAGGCCGGGGGCGTAGAACAGGCGGCCGCCGCCCTCGTGCAGGGTCAGCGCAATATTGTCGCCAGGCAGGCCGTGCTGCCGGTTGGGCGAATAGGGCGCGGCCTTGCCGGCCACGGCATGGGCCCGGATGCGCAGGGCTTGCAGCGGCGGGGCGAGCGAGAACTCGCGCCCGTCCGGCACGATCTCGTGCAGCTCAACCCCGCAGTAATGCGAGAGCACGCGCAGCACCGGATTGCCCTCGCTCAGGTCTTGCGCCACCGGGGCCGTGCACCACAGCGGCAGCGGCGTGCCGCGCTCGCGCAGCATGAAGAGGCCGGTGCAGTGGTCCACCTGCCCGTCCACCAGCAGCACGGCGGCGATGGCGCTGTCGCGCTGGGCGCGGCTGGCATGCAGCTGCGGGTTGCTGCGGATCTGCTGCAGCAGATCGGGCGAGGCATTGAGCAGCAGGCCGTCGACCGCCTCTTGCGCCTGCACAAAGATCGAGGACTGGGTGCGCGGCCTGGCCCGCAGGCTGCCGCTGCGCAGGCCGGCACAGCGCGGGCAGTGGCAGTTCCATTGCGGAAAGCCGCCGCCCGCCGCCGAACCCAGGATGGTGATGCGCAAGACTCGCTCCTTCTTTGCTGGGCAGCGGCGGGGCCTAGCGGTGCTTGGCGTACAGCGTGATCTCGAAGCCGAAGCGGAAGTCCTGGGCTGCAGGGGTTTGCCATTTCATGGTTGTGATCTCCATCGTCAGGTGGCGGCTGTGCCAGATTGGCACAGCCGGAGGCGGGTATCGACCTCGCAGCCATCCTCCCCCATCCAAACCCTGAGGCCCAGGCCCGCGCTCATGAAGCAAGCCTCATGATTTTCATGAATGGTGGCCGGCCCGAGCCGGCCTATGCTTGCGGCAACACCATGTCGCTACGCCTCAAGCTCAACACCATCGTCGCCCTGCTCACCCTGTGCTTTGCGCTCTCGGTGCTGGGGCTGGAGCTGCGCGGCCTGCGCGACTCGGTGCACGAGGAGGTGCAGGCCGCCCACCGCGTGGCCGGCCAATTGCTGCACCAGACGGCCCGGCTCTACTCGCGCCAGGGCCTGCCCGCCATGCTGTACTACCTGCAAGGCCTGGGTCGGGTGCGCTCCACCGAGATCCGCCTGTTCGACGAGCAGGGCCAGCCGCTCTACCAGTCGCCACGCTCGGCCTACAAGGCCGGCCGCGAGGCACCGGCTTGGTTCAGCCGGCTGATCGCCCCGGCGGCCTCGGAGCAGGCCATCGCCTTCGGCCAGGGCCGCCTGGTGCTGAGCGCCGACTCCTCCCGCGCCGTGCTGGACGCCTGGGACTATCTGCTGCCCCTGAGCCTGTGGGCCCTGGCCCTGCTGCTGCTGGCCAATGGCCTGGCTTTTGCGCTGATACAGCGCGCGCTGCGGCCGCTGGCCCAGGTGGTGGACGCGATGGACCAGCTGCGCCAAGGCCATCTCCAGGCCACCCTGCCCACCCTGGCCGGCGCCGAGGCCCAGCGCCTGGGCCTGGCTTTCAACCGCATGGCCCAGGCCCTGGCCCAGCAGATCGCGGCCGAGGGCCGGGCCAGCAGTGCCGAGCGCGAGCTGTCGGACCGGCGCGAACTCTCGCGCTGGATGGACCAGCACATCGAGCGCGAACGCCGCCTGATCGCCCGCGAGCTGCACGACGAGTTCGGCCAGTCCGTCACCGGCATGCGCTCCCTGGCTGTGGCCATCGCGCAGAGCACGCGCGCCCAGCAGCCCGAGGCCGCCGCCTCCGCCGAGCTGATCGCCGCCGAGGCGGGCCGGCTCTACGAGGCCATGCACCGCATCATCCCCCGCCTGACGCCCCTGGTGCTGGACCAGTTCGGCCTGCAGGAGGCCTTGCAGGACCTGCTGCAGCGCTACCGACAAAACCACCCCCAGCTGCAGCTGGAACTGAGCCTGGACCTGGACGGCCTGGCGCCCGGCCACGAGGCCGCGCTGGCGCTCTACCGCGCGGCCCAGGAAGGCATCACCAACGCCCTGCGCCACGGCGGCGCCAGCCACATCCAGCTGAGCCTGCAGGCCCAGGCCGGCGCCCTGCTGCTGCGGGTGCGGGACAACGGCCAAGGCCTGGACCAGAGCCTGAGTGAAGCCCTGCCCGGCCATCTGGGCCTGCGCTGGCTGAGCGAGCGCGTGGCCGCCCTGGGCGGGCATTGGCGCTTGCAGCCCGCCGAGCCGCAGGGCGCCGAGCTGCGCGTGCACCTGCCGGGAGTCGCCGCCTGATGAGCCTACCCATACGCTGTCTTTTGTGCGACGACCACGCCCTGGTGCGCACCGGCTTTCGCTGCCTGCTGAGCAATGCGGGCATGGAGGTCGTGTTCGAGGCCGAGCACGGCCGCGCCGCCTGCGAGGCCTATGGCCGGGTGCAAGCCGATGTCGTGCTGATGGACCTGTCCATGCCCGGCATGGGCGGCATCGACGCCATCCAGTGGCTGCTCAGCCACGACAAGCGCGCCCGCATCCTGGCCCTGTCGGCCCACGAGGACCATGTGCACGCGCGCCGCGCCCTGCGCGCCGGCGCCCTGGGCTATCTCAGCAAGCGCAGCGCCCCCGAGGCCTTGATCGCCGCCGTCCAGCACACCGCCCAGGGTCGGCGTTATCTGGACCCCGCCATCGCCCAGGCCCTGGCCCTGGCCGAATTCGAGGGCGAGAGCCGCAGCCCCGCCGAGGCCCTCAGCGAGCGCGAGTTCTCGGTCTTTCTACAGCTGGCGCGCGGCGCCAGCGTGGCCCAGATCGCCGAGGCCATGATTCTCTCGCCCAGCACCGTGGGCACCCACCTCTATCACATCAAGCAGAAGCTGGCGGCCAGCAACCAGTCGGAGCTGACCCTGGTGGCCTTGCGCTGGGGGCTCTTACCCAATCCCTGAGCGGAGCCCGGCATGGCCCACAATAGCCCTGCCCACGCAAGGAGACCGCCATTGCCCCCGACTGACGAACTGTCCGCCCGCCCGCTGTGGCAACGCACGCTCTGGGTGCTGGCCGGCTGCACCAGCCTGGCCCTGGGGGTGCTGGGCATCGTCCTGCCCCTGCTGCCCACCACGCCTTTTGTGCTGCTGGCGGCCTTTTGCTTTGCGCGCGGCAGCACGCGCTTCGAGCATTGGCTGCTCAACCATCCGCGCCTGGGGCCGCCCATCCTGGCCTGGCGGCGCGAGCACGCCCTGCCGCTGCGCGCCAAGCAGCTGGCCTGGGCCATGATGGCCCTGGGCAGCGCCTGGTCGGCCTGGATCTTGCCGGGCGCCTGGGGCCTGCTGCCGCCCGCGATCTGTGCGGCCGTGGCCTTCTGGATGTGGCGGCTGCCGACCAAGGGATGAGTTAGAAGGTGCGCGCGTGTTCCACCGCGTACTTGATCAGCTCGGCCTGACCCTCCAGGCCCAGCTTGCGTTTGATGCTCTGACGGTGGGTCTCGACGGTGCGCACGCTCAAATCCAGGGCCTTGGCGATCTGCTTGCTCGATTCGCCGCGCGCCAGGGCGGAGAGGATCTCGCTCTCGCGCGGCGACAACATGGGCCGCGGCTGCTGGTTGCGGAACAGGCGGCGGGACAGGGCCTCGCTCAGGAAGGTGCCGCCGGCCGCCACGGCGGCTATGGCCGCCACGATCTCGCTGGCCGGCGCATCCTTCAGCACATAGCCGCGCGCGCCGGCCTGCAGGGCGCGCTGCACATACTCGGGGTTGTCGTACATGCTGAACATCAGCACGCGCAGGCCGGGCTCGCGCGCCAGCATGGCCTGGGTCAGCTCGATGCCGTTCTGTATCGCGCCCACGGCCTTCAGGCCCACGTCCATCAGCACCACGCTGGGTGCGCAGGCGCTCAGGCAGGCCAGGGCCTGCTGGGGCTCGCCCGCCTCGCCCACCACCTCGAGATGCGCCACGCTGCCCAGGCGCGAGCGCAGGCCCTCGCGCACCATGGGGTGGTCGTCCACCAGCAGGATGCGGATGCGGAGCGCGCTCATGCGCTGGCCCCCAGCTTCTTCAGCGCGGCCAGGGGCACGATGGCCTGGGCCTGCGTGCCGTGGCCGGGCGCGGAGCAGATGTGCAGCCGCCCGCCGATGGCGTCCAGGCGCTCGCGCATATTGCGCAGGCCTATGCCTAGCGAAGGGTTTTGATACACGGCCTGGGTGTCGAAGCCGCAGCCGTTGTCGGTGACGCTCATGCGCAGCTCGTTTTTTTCCTCGTCGAAACACAGGGCCAGGTCCACCTGGGCGGCGCGGGAATGTTTGGCCATATTGGTCAGGCTCTCCTGGGCGACGCGGAACAGCACGGTCTTGACCACCTCGGGCAGTTCGCGCAGCAAGGCCTCCGGCCCCTCGATGCGCACGCCCACCTGGGCGCCGCCGGCCTCGTCGAATTCATGGCCCAGATGCTGCAAGGCGGCCGGCAGGCCCAGATTGTCCAGCAGGGCCGGGCGCAAGCGATGCGAGATGCGCCGCACCTCGCCCAGGCTGGCATTGAGCCGGCCCAGGGCCTTGGCCAGGGTGCCGGCCATGGGCTCGGGCGCGGCCTTGCTGGCCGACTCGGCCGCCGCCTCCAT
The DNA here is from genome assembly GCF_014204525.1 of Roseateles oligotrophus. Taxonomy (GTDB): domain Bacteria; phylum Pseudomonadota; class Gammaproteobacteria; order Burkholderiales; family Burkholderiaceae_C; genus Paucibacter_A; species Paucibacter_A oligotrophus_A. Next base: position 21,976 of record NZ_JACHLP010000002.1, on the reverse strand, counting down.
CAGCAGCTTGGTGGAGACCAGGGTCTGGCTGACCCCGTCGTGCAGCTCGCGGGCCAGATGGGCACGCTCGTCCTCCTGCGACTGCACGACCTGGCGCGCCAGCAGGCGCAGCTTGGTCTCGGCCACGCGCTGCTCGCTGAAGTTCAGCAGCAGGCCGGTGGCGCTGATCAGGCCGACGCCGAACACGGCGATGCCGGCGATCCACAACATGGTGGTGGCGATATTGGCGCTGGCCTCGCGGTCCAGCTGGGCCATGGTGGCCTGGATGCCGTCGAGGTAGAGGCCGGTGCCCACCATCCAATGCCAGCGCTCCAGCGCGATCACATAACCCAGCTTGGGCGCGGGCTGGCCGCTGGAGGGCTTGCGCCATTCATAGTCCACAAAGCCGCCGCCCTGACGGGCTTGCGCAATCAGCTGCTGGATGGTCGGCCGGCCCTTGGCGTCGCGTTGTTCCCAGAGATTGCGGCCCAGGAGTTCGGGCTGGCGGGAATGCATCAGGACCGTGCCGTCCAGGTCGTAGACGAAAAAATAACCGTCGGGCCCATAGTCCAGCGAGGCCAGCAGCTTGAGCGCCTGGGCGCGCTCGGCGGCGTCGGAGGCGCCGCGCTCGTACAGCGGCTGGACGGTGCTGACGGCCAGGGCCACATAGTTTTGCAGCTCGGCCCGGCGGGCATCCATATAGGCCCGCTGCACCAAGGCATGCTCGCGCTCGACCAGATGGCGCTCCTGCTGGCGCACCGCCACGGCCAGCAGGGCCAGGGAGCCGACCAAGGGCAGGACGGCCAGCAGAATGACCTTGGTTCGCAAGCGCATGGAGGGCAGAGACATGGCGCGATTGTCCATGCTGGCCGCCCCCGCACCGGATGTCGGGCCAGGAAGTAAGCGCCTGCCCACCGGCTGTCTGATGTTTTTTGGCCGCAAAGCGCCGGGGGATACGGGCCGGGCCTGAGCTAGCGCAAGACATTTGCAAAACGATCTCCCTACATTTGCCCGCTCAGGAACAGAATCGAAACACCTGTTTGTTCTACCCAGCACTGTGCCGAGCCCGCCGGCCCTCATCACAGTGCTCCCTTCCCCCATCGGTCAGGCAAGCAACAGGAGTTCTTCAGATGAGCAGCAACAAGTCCTCACGCCGTGTTTTCTTGCTCGGCGTGGCCGCCACCGGCGCCACCTTGGCCACCCTCAGCAGCGCTGCCCGCGCCCAGGCCAAGCTCGATGACAAGGACCCGCAAGCCCAGGCCCTGGGCTATGTGAGCGACACGGCCAAGGCCGATGGCAAGAAATACCCCAAGCACGCCAATACCCAGACCTGCAATAACTGCGCCCTGTTCCAGGGCAAGGCCACCGACGCCGCCGGCGGCTGCCCCCTGTTTGCCGGCAAGCAGGTGGCCGGCAAGGGCTGGTGCAGCGCCTGGGCCAAGAAGGCCTGAGAGCTTGAAAACTTTTTACTGCGCGACCGCCAGGCGTCGTTGGGCGGTGCTCGGAATCCTCACGTACTCAAAGTACGTTCCGGTTCCTGTGCTCCGTCCGCCTAGCCTGACGACCGCTCGCTACAAAAGTTCTCAAGCTCTGAGCCCATCGTCCAGACAAAGCGGCGGTCGGCCATGAATCCCTTCAAGCGGCTGCCGGGCTACGGCCCCAAGACAGCGGCCGGCATGGAACGCCAGATCTGGCGCCGCCTGCCGGCCGTTTTTTTCTGGGGCAGCTTGCTGCCCCTGCTCTTCGTCGGCCTGCGCCGCTGGCTGGCCGAGCCGGGCGCGAGCGATGCGCACAGTCTGCTGCTGGGCGAGTACATCGCCTACGGCCTGGTCGCCATGCACTGGGCCTTGACACTGACGCTGGCCATGGGCTGCCTGATCGTGATGGTCATGAAAGGCCCGGGCTTTGTGGCCGATGCCTATCCACCGGCCGACCGGGACACGCCTTTCCTCGACCTGGGCCCACCGCCCGAGGAGGAGGCGAATCAGACGGCCAGCCCGCCCACCTAAGGTTCGGAGCGCAGGCCGATATAGCTGGAGCCCGCATGGCGCTGCGGACCATAGTCCACATGGAAGCCACCCAGGTCCAGATGACCCAGGGTGGCCAGGCCCTCGGCCAGGCTCGCGCGCGTCCAGGGCGGCCGGCAATTGCGCAAGCCCTCACAGAGCACGCGGGCGGCCAGATAACCCTCCAGGCTGATGGCACCAAGCTGCTTGCCGCCCAGCTCCCGCATCGCTTTTTGATAGGCCGCCACAACCGGAATCGTGCGGTCCGCCGGATCGGGCACGACCTGGGCCACGGTCAGCTTGCTGAGGTCCCGGCCCAGGGCCTCGCGCAGCGGCTCCAGCCCCACGAAAGACAGGCTGTAAAAGCGCCCCTGATAACCAAGCTGCCGTGCCTGCTTGATGAAGGCCGCGCTGCTGGCATAGGTGCTGACCATGAAGATGGCCTCAGGTCTCGGCTGGGCCAGCAAGCTGGCCAGACTGCTTTGCACCTGATCGCTATTGCGCTGCACCTGGGCCGTCGGACCGATTTGCAGGCCCAAGGGCTGGCCGGCGTCACGCAAGGCCTCCATGCCGGCGCGGCCGAAGAGATCGGCCTGGTAGAGCACGCCGACCCGCTTGATGCCCTGGGCCTGCATATCGGCCGCCAGCAGCAAGGCCTCGGCCCGGTAGCTGGCCCGCACATTGAAGACCAGGGGGTTGGGCTCCCACAGCACATCGGCACCGGTGAAGGGGCCCACAAACGGGATCTTCCAGCGCCGCACAAAAGGCAGGGCGGCATGGCTGGTGGGCGTGCCCACATAGCCAAACAAGGCCAGCACGCGCGGGTCTTCGACCAGCTTGCGAGTGTTCTGCTCGGAACGCGCCGGCTCGTAGGCATCGTCCAGCAGATGGCTGACCAGCCGCGCCCCCGCAATCCCGCCCTTTTGATTGAGCTGCTTGAAGCAGGCCTGGGCGCCGGCATGAAAGCGCTGGCCCAGGGCCGCGGCCGGGCCGCTGAGCGCGGCCGAGCTGCCGATATGAATCTCCGCCTGCGGCCGCTCGGCCGCCCGGCTGCCCAGGCCGCAGCCGGCCAAGCCGCCCGCCAGCAAGAGCCGGCGTCGCGTGCCGAGGATGGGCATGCCGCGTCTCACCATATCTTGCAGCGCTGGGCCGCGGGCTTGACCATCTGCTGGCCAGGCTTGCAGGCAAAGGCCTGCTCGAACTCCGGCACATTGACCATCAGGCCGTTGACGCGGTAGCGGCCGGGTGAATGCGGATCGGTGACGGCCTTGACGCGCAAGGCCTCGGGCCTGTCGTGGCTGCAAGCCCATTGCGCATAGCCGACGAAGAAGCGCTGCTCCGGCGTCAGGCCATCGATCTGGCCCTGCATGGGCTTGCCGGTGCTGGCCATATGCGCCTTCCAGGCACTCATGGCCAGGATCAAGCCGCCCAGATCGGCGATGTCCTCGCCCAGGGTCAGGCGGCTATTGATCTTGATCTCGTCCACGATGGTGTAGCCGGCGTACTGCTTGACGATGCAGGCGGCGCGCTGCTCAAAGGCCTTGCCATCCTTGGGCGTCCACCAGTCCTTCAGATTGCCCTGGGCATCGAACTGCCGGCCTTCATCGTCGAAGCCATGGGTCAGCTCATGGCCTATGGTGCTGCCGGTATTGCCGTAGTTGGGCGCATCGTCCAGCTTGGGGTCGAACAGCGGCGGCTGCAGCACGGCGGCGGGGAAGTTGATGTCGTTCATCTGCGCGTCGTAATAGGCGTTGACGGTGGATGGCGTCATGCCCCACTCGCCACGGTCCAGCGGCTTGCCGATCTTGGCCAGCTGGCGGCGCAGCTCGAAGGCATTGCCCTGCTGCACATTGCCGAGGAAGTCGCCCCGCGCGACGGCCAGGGCACTGTAGTCGCGCCAGCGCTCGGGGTAGCCCACCTTGTTGACGATGGCATGCAGCTTGGCCAGGGCGCGGGTCTTGGTGGCCTCGCTCATCCACGCCAGGCCCTGGATGCTTTGCGCCATCGCCAGCTCGATCTCGCGCGTCATCTCCTGGGTTTTTTCCTTCAGCTCGGGTGAGAAGTTATGCGCCACAAACTCCTGACCCAGAGCCTCGCCCAGCTGGGCGTCGACCAGCTCCACGCAGCGCTTCCAGCGCGGCTTGAGCTGGGGCGCGCCGGTCAGCGTGTGGCCGAAGAATTCGAAGTTCTGCTGCACCAGTTCGGCCGAGAGATGCGGGGCCTGGCTGCTCAGCAAGGCCCAGCGCAGATAGCTCTTGATCTCGGCCAGGCTCATGGCCCGGATGCGCGCATCCATGGCCTTGAAGAAGCGCGGCTCGCTGACGTTGTAGACCGCGAAGCCCTGGGCCTGACCCAGCCCTGCTTGATAGGCGGCCCAGTCAAAGCCCGGCGTCAGCGCCTGCAGGGCGCGGCCGTCCATTTTGTGGAAGCTCTTGTAGGGGTCGCGCTTGTCCACCCGGCTCAGCGTGGCGCGGGCCAGGGCGGTCTCGGTCGCCAGCACGCTGCGGGCCGCGCTGCGCGCCGCCGCCGCGGGCTCACCCAGGCGCTCAAACATGGCGGCCACATGGGCGAGGAACTGCTGGCGCAGGCGCTGCGACTTGGCATCCTGCTTGCTGTAGTAGTCACGGTCCGGCAGGCTGAGGCCGCCGGCCAGGGCAAAGGCGATCACCTGGGTCGAGTCGGCAAAGTCCTGGCCCGCGCCCAGATTGAAAAAGAAGCGCGGGTTGTTATTGCTCAGATGCAGGGCCGCCAGCAGGGCGGGCAAGGCCTGCTTGCTCTGCAAGGCCTGAATCTGGGCCAGCTGCGCCTGCAAGGGCTGCAGGCCCAGGCGGTTGACGGCGGCCTCGTCCATGCAGGCGGCGAAGTAGTCGCCCAGCTTGCCCTGCTTGGCGCTGCGCACCTCGGCGCCGGCCGGCTGCGCCAATCTGTCGAGAATTCCCCACAGATAGCGCTGATTGTCATCGGCCATCTTGGCGTAAACCGACCAGCGCGACTGATCGGCCGGGATCGGGTTGTTGGCGATCCAGCCACCGCAGGCGTATTGATAGAAGTCCTCGCAGGGCTCGGCCTGCTTGTCCATCGCCGCCGGGTCCAGGCTGGGGGTGTAGGGCAGGGCCTGCAAAGGCGTTTGGCCGCTTGGCGCCTGGGCCGTGGCCAGGGCGGCCAGCAGCAGCAGGCAGGCCGCCAGCGAGGTCTTGAGCAGGCCAGGCAAGCTGGGCATGGGGGTGGAGGCGGGCAGGGTAGGCATGGCGTGTCTGGGCTGAGGATCGCACATTCTCTGCCAAGCCGCTGCAGGCGGCGAAAACTCCTTGTCTGGCCGGGAACAAGCACTCAATACACGAGAAATTCGGCGGACCGTGTGAACATGGACATAACGCGTCACTCGCATGGCCGATGATATTGATCTAAGCTGCAAGCGCTGTCTGAACTGCACCCGGGATCAGGGAGTCTCGCAGGAGCCGCCAGATCCTCATCAATCCCATCGCGTCGCGCTTGCAAGTTCCAAGCCTCGCGATGCCAGGGGGCCTAATGTCCAAACCGACCGTACTGCTTGTTGATGATGAGCCTTTGAACCTTTCGGTTCTGTCCAAGCTATTGAACCCGCTGTACCGGGTGCTGGGTGCGCGTTCGGGCCAGAGCGCCCTGGCCTTGCTGGAAAGCGAGGCGCCCGACCTGATCCTGCTCGATGTGATGATGCCGGAGATGGACGGCTACAGCGTCTTGCAGCGGCTCAAGCAGTCGGAACGCAATCGCCATATCCCGGTGATCTTCGTCACCGCCCTGGGCGCCGAGCTGGATGAGGAGCATGGCCTGCAGCTGGGCGCCGTGGACTACATCGCCAAACCCATCAAACCCACGGTGGTGCTGGCCCGGGTGCGCACCCAGCTGGCCCTGAAGCAGGCGCACGACGCCTTGTCGGACCAGAATGCCTGGCTGGAGCAGGAGGTGGCCCGCCGCATGCGCGAGAGCCTGATCGCGCAAGACCTGACCCTCTGCGCCATGGCCGAGCTGGCCGAGACGCGCGACAACGAGACCGGCAACCACATCCTGCGCACCCAGTCCTATGTGGAGGCGCTGGCACGGCGCCTGCAGCACACGCCCGGCTATGCGCAGGAGTTGAGCGAGGCCCAGCTGCAGCGCATCGTCAAGGCCTCGCCCATGCACGACATCGGCAAGATCGGCATCCGCGACGACATCCTGCTCAAGCCCGGCCCGCTGACGGCCGAGGAGTTCGAGATCATGAAGACCCATGCCCGCATCGGCGGCGAGGCGATTGCGCATGCCATCGGCAAGGCCCTGACCATGCACTTCCCCGACGGCGTGCCGGACCAGGCCGAGTACCCCGAATCGGTGCGCTTTCTGGAGGCGGCCCGCATCATCGCCACCCACCACCACGAACGCTGGGACGGGCGCGGCTACCCCGATGCCCTGGCCGGCCCCGCCGTGCCCCTGCCCGCCCGTCTGATGGCCCTGGCCGATGTGTTCGACGCCCTGACCACCCGGCGTGTCTACAAAGAGCCCTGGACCATTGCCGCCGCCACCGAGCACATCAAGGCCCAGGCCGGCGCGCATTTCGACCCGCAGATCGTCGCGGCCTTTCTGGACATCCAGGACCAGTTTGCCGCCATCTCCGCCCGCCTGAGTGATTGAAGCCTGCATGAGCCTGCCGACCGCCGCGCAACAAAATCCCTTCGCAAGACCTGTGCTGGAAATCGCCAGCCCGCAGGTGATTGCGGTCAAGCCGCAGGACGATTTGATGGTGGCGGCGCGCTTGATGGCCAAGCACCGCATCTCCTTCGTGCCGGTGCTGAACGAGCAGGGCCGGCCGCTGGGCGTGCTGACCGAGGCGCGCCTGCTGAGCGCGCTGCGCGACTATCTTCGCCAGGGCCTGGAACCGCCGCGCCGCGAGGCCCGCAGCCTGCCCGAGCTGCATATGCTGGAGGTGCTGCAGCCGCCCGTCTGCGTGCCCCAGCACCTGAGCTGCGAAGACGCCTACCGGCGCTGCCTGAGCCAGAACGTCAACCATCTGATGGTGGTCGACGAGGGCGGCCTGCTGCTGGCCGTGGTTAGCGAGACCGACTTCCGCCTGCACCTCAATCTGAATGCCCTGGCCGGGCGCCGCCTGGTGCCCTCGGTGATGAGCCATGTGGCCCACACCATGGGGCCGGACGAGAAGGTCAGCGAGGCCCTGGCGGTGATGACGCAGCATGCCGACGGCAGCGTGGTGGTGGCCGTGGATGGCCTGCCGGTCGGCGTGCTGACCTCGCGCGACACCACCCGGCTGTTTGCCGCCCGCATGGACATGAGCCAGCTGTCCCTGGGCGAGGCGATGAGCCAGCCGGTGCAGACCATAGGCCAGCAGGCCAGCATCAACCAGGCGGCCGAGCAGATGCTGGCACACCGGCTGCGCCATCTGGTGGTGGTGGACGAGGACGGCCAGGTGATGGGCATGCTCAGCGAGCACGACCTGACCCGCTCCATGGCCATCGGCGTGCTGGACACCACCATCGAGAAGGACCGCGCCCACCAGCAGGCCGTGCTCAACGCCATCCCGGACCTGGTCTGGATGAAGGACGCGCAAGGCATCTACCTGAGCTGCAACCCCCGTTTCGAGCAGCTGTTTGGCGCGCCGGAGGCGGAGATCCGCGGCCGCAGCGACAGCGACTTCGTCAGCGCCGCCCAGGCCGCAGCCTTTCGCGAGCACGACCGCCTGGCCATGCTCAGCAGCCGCCCGGTCAGCCGCGAGGAGGAGGTGGTGTTCGCCAACGATGGCCACAAGGAGCTGCTGCAAACCATCAAGACCGCGGTGCGCGATGCCGACGGCAGCCTGCTGGGCGTGCTGGGCATAGGGCGCGATATCAGCACGCTGCGCCGGGTCGAAAGCGAGTACCGCTTTCTGTTTGAACACAATCCCGCGCCCATGATGATTTATGAGCGCGGCAGCTTGAGGCTCCAGGCCGTCAACAAGGCCTTTAGCGCCATGTACGGCTATAGCGAGGCCGAGGCCAAGGTGCTGGCGGCGCACGCGCTCTTCCTGCCCGAGGAGCGCGTGGCCATCAGCCAGGCCCTGCAGGCGCTGAGCCCGCCGGAGCCGGCGCTCAATCGGCACCATGGCATTGGCGAGTGGCGCACGCTGCGCAAGGACGGCAGCCTGATGCACATCGTCGGCCACGCGCACGAGGTGGACTACAACGGCCGCCAATGCCAGATGGCGGTCATCACCGATGTCAGCCGCATGCGCCGCGACCAACGCCGCGACCGCAGCCGCCTCAGCCTGATGGAAAGCCTGGCCCATGGCGACAGCCTGCCCTCGCTGCTGGCCCAGCTGGTCCGCCATCACGAGGCCGAGTACCCCGACAGCCTCTGCTCCATCCTGCTGCTGAAGGAGGATGGCCTGACGGTCACGGTGGCCGCCGCGCCCAGCCTGCCGGGCTTTTTCAACGCGGCCATCGAGGGCCTGGCGATAGGCCCCACGGCCGGCTCCTGCGGGGCGGCCATGTCCTTGCGCCAGCGGGTGGTGGTGGAGGACATCAACAGCCATCCCAACTGGCGTCCCTTCCTGCCGCTGGCGCAGCGGGCCGGGCTGGGCGCCTGCTGGTCCGAACCCATCATCGGGCCGCAAGGCCGGGTGCTGGGCTCCTTCGCCGTCTACCGGCGCGAGCCGGCCAAGCTCAGCGACGAAGAAGTGGAGCAGTTCACCTTCTCGGTGCAGCTGGCCGCCACCGCCATCACCCAGGGTGTCACCCACCGCCTGCTGCGCGCCAGCGAGGGCCGGTTGCAGGACATTCTGCGCAATCTGCCCGACATCGTCTGGCTGAAGAATCCGCAGGGCGAGTACCTCAGCGTTAACGCCATGTTCGAGCGCATGGTGAACCGGCCGGCGGCCGAGGTGCTGGGCCGCCGCGATGCCGACTTTGTCGACGCCCAGACCGCCGCCCAGCTGGAGGCCATAGACGCGGGCGTGCTGAGCGCCCGCCAGCCCCATACCAGCGAGCGCTGGCTGACCCTGCTGCGCGACGGCTACCGCGGCCTGTTCGAGGTCATCAAGACCCCGCTGTACGGCGACAGCGGCGAGCCGGTCGGCGTGCTGGCCGTGGCGCGCGACATCACCTTGCTGAAGAACGGTGCCCGAGCCATCGCCGAGCAAGAACGGCTGATCGACACCATGTTCAGCCAGACCACCGATGCCATCCTGCTGCTGGACCCGCGCAGCGGCGCCTTCGTCACCTTCAACAACGCAGCCTGCGAAGGCCTGGGCTATGACCGCGAGGCCTTTGCCAAGCTGCGCCCGCATGATTTGCAGCAGGAATTGAGCGAGGCGCAGATCCAGGCCCTGATCGCCCGCGCCCAGGCGGGCGAGGCCTTGCGCTTCGAAACCCGCCACCGCCGCGCCGACGGCGGCAGCCAGATCGCCGACCTGACCCTGCGCAGCCTGGACTACGCGGGCAAGCCCCTGGTCTCCGCCGTCTGGCGCGATATCAGCGAAGCCAAGGCCAGCGAGATCCGCATCCACCGCCTCAACCAGTCCTACGCCCTGCTCAGCGAGGTCAACGAGGCCATCGTGCGCCGGCGCAAGACGCAGGAGCTGATGAGCGAGGTCTGCCGCATCGCCGTCGATGTGGGCGGCTTCCGCATGGCCTGGGCCGGCCAGGTGAGCGAGGATGGAACGCGCTTGCAAGCCCTGGCACATGCCGGCCATTCAGAAAGTTATGTTGAGCATCTGCAGCAGGCTTTTGCCGGCCGGCACTGCCCCACGCTGCGGGCGCTGGATACCAAGCACCCGGTGCTGATCCACGCGATCGAGCCGCTGGCCAGCCCGGGCAACTGGGCCGCCGATGCCTTGCAGCGCGGCTATGCCTCGCTGGGCGCCTTCCCCATCGCGGTGGCGGACCATATGGCGTTTGCGCTCGTGGTCTACTCCGCCGCCAAAGATCATTTCGATGCGGCCCAGGTGGAGCTGCTGATGCGGCTGACGCGCAATATCGGCTTCGCCCTGGACTTCAATGCCGCCGAGCAGGAGCTGGGGCGCTACCGCCAGCATCTGGAAGAGCTGGTGGACATGCGCACCCTGGAGCTGAACGCGCTCAACACCCGGCTCAGCCGCGAAGACCTGCGCCTGCGCGCCATGCTCTCGCTGAGCCAGCGTGCCGGCTCGCTCAGCGAGCCCGATCTGCTGCAGCTGGGCCTGGACGAAATTGCCCGCCTGTGCGGCTGCCCCATTGCCTGCCTGCACCGGGTCGACGAGGACCAGCAGCTGGTGGAGCCGGCGATCTGGAGCCAGTCCAGCCCGCCGGCCATGCGCCAAGCCCAGCAACTGCTCGAGGCGGTGCTGGCAAGCCGCCAGGTGCTGTGGGCGGGCGATCACGCCGACGAAGCATCCGCTGCCCATCTGGCCCTGTGCCCGCCCGGCATCATGCGCGCCATGGGCCTGCCCTTTATCGAGGACGACAAGGTGCGGCTGCTGCTCTGCGTGGCGAACAAGAACCTGCCCTTCAACGACAGCGATCAGCGAGAGCTGCAGATGCTCAGCGGCGATCTGTGGGACATCGTCCGGCGCCGCCGCACCGAGATCGCGCTGGAACAGGCCAAGCACGAGGCCGACGCGGCCAACCAGGCCAAGAGCGCCTTCCTGGCCAATATGAGCCACGAGATCCGCACGCCCATGAATGCCATCCTGGGCTTTGCCCACCTGCTCAAGCGCGACGGGCTGAGCCCCTCGCAGCTGGACTATCAAAGCAAGATCTCGGACGCCAGCCAACACCTATTGCAGGTGATCAACGACATCCTGGACTTCTCCAAAATCGAGGCCCACGAGATTCAGCTCGACCTGACCGACTTCAGCCTGGCGGAAAGCCTGGAGCGGGTGCGCGCCATGTTGCAGGACCGGGTGGACAACAAAAAGGTGGCGCTGCGCGTGCAGATCGCCCCCCATTGCCCCACCATGCTGCACGCCGACCGCCTGCGCCTGGAGCAGGTGCTGCTGAACCTGCTCAGCAATGCCATCAAGTTCACCGAACGCGGCTCGGTCGATCTGCGCGTGCTGAACACCGCGCCGGGCAAGGACCCCGCCCGGCTGCGTATCGAGGTGCAGGACACCGGCATCGGCATAGCGGCCCAGCAGATGGACCGCTTGTTCGAGGCCTTCCACCAGGCCGACGCCTCCATCACCCGCCGCTTCGGCGGCACCGGCCTGGGCCTGGCCATCAGCAAACGCCTGGTCCAGCTGATGGGCGGCAGCATCGGCGTGCACAGCAGCCCCGGCATGGGCAGCACCTTCTGGGTGGAATTCCCGCTCGACACCGTCTCGGCCGAGGCCCGGACGCCCCGGCCCGGCCCGATGCTGACGCCCAAACCCAGCGGCAACAGCATCTTGCGCGGTGCCCGCATCCTGGTGGCCGAGGACGACTTCATCAACCAGGAGGTGGCCGGCGCCCTGCTGGCAAGCCATGGCGTCGTGGCCGAGATGGCAAACAGCGGGCTGGAGGCCGTGCGCAAGGCGGCCGAGCAGCGCTACGACCTGATCCTGATGGATGTGCACATGCCCGAGATGGACGGCCTGCAGGCCACGGCGCAGATCCGCCAGACCCAGGCCGGCGCCACCATTCCCATCATCGCGATGACGGCCAGCGCCTTTGCCGAGGACCGCATGCACTGCATCGCCGCCGGCATGAACGACTTCCTGGCCAAGCCGGTGGCGCCGGACGAGCTGGAGCAATGCCTGCGCCATTGGCTGCCTGCCACCGCGGACAAGGAAGCGCTGCCCGCCCCCGAACCGCTGCCCTTGAGCAAACCTGCCCATCACTTCATCAGCTGGCCGGCTCTGCAGGCTCAGCTGCTGAGCCTGCAAGCCCTGCTGCAATCGCAGGACACCGCCGCCATCGACGCCCTGGACCGCCTCGTGCCCAGCCTGGTCTACGCCTTTGGCAATGAGGGCCATGTGCTGAACACCCAGGTGCAGAACTTCAGCTTCGACACCGCCCTGAGCACGCTGAAACATATGATCAGCAAGGCCCACAAGCGGTTGCAAGAGGAGGGCCATGGCGAAGCTGGATAATGGCCGCCTGCCCCTGCGGGGCCTGAGACAGGAGCCATGCCCAAGCCTTTGCCATCCCAGCGGACTTCTCGCTTATCCGCCCAGCCCTGGGCGATGCAATTCAATCGCCCAGCCGCCTGGTTGCTGGCGGCCCTGCTGAGTGGCTGTGGCCTGAGCAACCCCATCGTCTCCAGCCACAAAACCCCCGTCTACCAGAACGAGCGCTTCCAGTCGGACGACACCTTCTCCCGCCTCTTCGACGGCCCGGTGGATGAGGTCTGCGAGGCCGCCCGCCGCACCCTGCTGAGCCAGGGCTATGTGATCACCAGCGCGCCGGGCGGCAGCGTCTCGGGGCGCAAGCGCTTCCAGCCCGATGGCGAGGTGCATGTGGAGATCACCTTCAATGTGGTCTGTGTGCCCGATGGCCGCAACGACCAGGTCACCACCGCCTATGTTTCGGCCCAGCAGGACCGCTACGCGCTCAAGAAGAACCCCAACTCGGCCAGCCTGGGGGTCAGCGCCCTGGGCTCGATCTCGGTGCCGCTGTCCTCCACCGAGGACTCGCTGGTCAAGGTCGCCTCCGAGACCATCCCGGCCGGCGCCTTCTACGACCGCTTCTTCAGCCTGATGCAGCGCCTGGCTTACGAGCGCGCGGCGGACAAGTAACCGAGCTCAGCAGGGGCCGTAGTCGATATAGCCCTTGTTGATCTCACCCACCTTGCGCACCAGACGATAGACCCCGCCACCCTCGCGCGTGCGGCTGGCATCGGTATTGCCCTCGATGGTGGTGAGCAGGCCACCGAGCAGGGACTCGATGATGCCGGTATGGCCCAGGCCGCCGCCATGATCCATGATGAACAACATGCCGGGCTGCAACAGGCCTGGATTGGCCCGTGCATCGGCCGCCAGGATGCGCTGCGCCCCCTGGCCCTCGGCCATCTGCCAATGCCGCAGGCAGCCGCCGGTCTGGAACATGGGATTGCTGCGGTGCAATTGCCCTGCCGCCGTCTTGAAGCAGTAGTAGGTGAAGGCGCAGCACCAGGAATAACCCCCGGACAAGCCCACGCTGGCCAGATAGCGCTCCACATCGGGGCCGCGATTGGAGTCCGGCGGGATCTCGCGCACGCGCCTGGCTTCCTCGCCGGCGGCCACCTGGATCAGCTGATTGAGCAAGGGATAGGCCGACAAGCCCTGCTGCGGCACGCTCTGCTCGCCGAACAGCACGGCCCAGGTGATGGCGCCGACCTCGCCATCCTGCTTCAGCGGCCGGCCCTGGCTGTCCACATGGCGAGCCTGGAAGAGCTTGATCACCTGGCGCATCTTGGGGCCGAATTGAGGGTTGCTCTCGTCCAGCCTCAGCTTGGGATCGTTGGCGAAGCTGGGGTCCCGATTGAGCCGGGCCTTCAGCGCTTGCACGATGGCGGCGTCGCTCTCGCCGACCTTGATCAGACGACCGGGGTATTGCATGACGCTTCTCCTGTATTGCCGCAAAGCGGCAAGCAGTGTCGGCAGCAAGCGCCGCGCCGCACATCCTCAAGCCAGTTGAAACTATGCAATATGCGAATGCAAGGCGATGCGATTGCCCTCGCTGTCCAGCAAAACGACGCGGAAGCCATGCGGGCCGATCTGATGCAGCTCATTGAGGACGCGGCCGCCATGGTCCACGGCCGCCTGCACGGCGGCTTTGATACGGCCGCTGGCATTCAGATAGATCAGCGGGCCCTGGGTGGCGGGCGCGTTGTCCGGCATCTGGGCCAGGCAGCCGCCCACCTCCTCGCCCTCGTGGGTGAACAGGCCGAAGCTGAAGCCCGGCCCCCCCTGCTTGCTGACCGGGCGCCCCAGGACGGCGGCGTAGAAGGCGATGGCACGGTCCAGGTCCACGACCGGGATGTCCACCCAAACCAGGTTGTTGTGCATGAAAAAACTCCTTGTGATCTTGAAGCCCGCTCGATTGTGCGCAAGCCGGCGGCTTTGGGCCATCAGGATCTGTGCTCCACTCTCGGGGTGTCTGAAATCAATCCCACTCTCCCTCCCGTCGCTGAAGCCAGGCCCCCAAAGCCGCCAGCCACCTTCAATCTGCCGCAGCCGCGCCATCTCAAGCGCCTGCCGCCCGGGCTCAGCCCCGAGGAGCTGCTGCGCATACGCCAGGCGGCCTACCAGCTGCCCCAGGTACTGACCCCGCTGGACTTTGGCGGTGAATCCACCAAGGAAGAGGCGCTGGATCAGGCCGGCCTGATCCTCTTGCAAAAAGCCGTGGCCGGAGCCCGCCCCAGCCGTTGGATCGCCCCCGGCCTGATGCGCACCGCCTTGCAACACCTGGATGTGGTGGGCACGGCACCCACGGTGCGCGCGCTGATGCTGCAACGTGGCACGGCCCTGGATCAGCTGGGCCTGGCGCGCGTGCCGACACAGGCCCAGGGCAGCGGCTGGAGCCGCCTGTGCTCGCTCACGCTCAAACTCTCGCAGCCGGGCTGGCACATTCCCGTGGCCTATCGCCGACCACTGCCAGAGGCCGCCCCCGTCTGGGACTTCTACCGCGATGGCGATCTGGCCGCGCTGAAAAAAGCCCTGGGGCCGGCGCCCGCCTTCGAGGGCGAGGCCGAGTTGCGCGCCCATCTGGAAAACCTGCTGGCACGCAGCATTGCCGGCCACGAGGAGCATCTGGACTCGCTGCTGCCACGCCTGCAGTCGGAATGCGCCATCCCGCAAGATCTAAGCCTGCTGAAGACCGCCTGCACCCGCGCCCAGGACCGCTGGGAGAACCGCGTTGCCGAACTCAACACCCTGGCCCACCTGAACAGCGAGTTAGCTTTCCAGGGCTATCCCGACACTTTTGATGCCGCGCGCCGCCTGCAGCGCACGGTGACGCTCTTCGTCGGCCCGCCAAACAGCGGCAAGACCCATGCGGCGTTTGAACGCCTGGCGCAAGCGGACGAGGGCGCTTACCTGGCCCCGCTGCGCCTGCTGGCCCTGGAGGGCCGCGACCGCCTGGTGGGCCGGGGCGTGCCCTGCTCCTTGCTGACCGGCGAGGAGAATGTGCCGGCCGAAGGCTCGCGGGTGGTGTCCAGCACCATCGAGATGGTCAATACAGCCAAGGCCATCGATGTGGCGGTGATCGACGAGGCGCAGATGCTGTTCGACACCTACCGCGGCTGGGCCTGGACCCAGGCCATCGTGGCGGTGCCGGCCAATGAGCTCATCATCATCTGCTCGGCCTATGCCGTGCCGGCCATCGAGAGCCTGCTGGGCCTGTGCGGCGAGCGCTGCACCGTGCGCCACTTCGAGCGCAAGCAGGAGGTGCAGCTGCTGCCGGCACCGGTGCCGATTGCCTCGCTGAAAAAAGGCGATGCCGTCGTGGCCTTCAGCCGCCGCGAGGTGCTGATGCTGCGCGACCAGATCGCGGCGGCCGGCCATCCGGTCTCGGTCATTTACGGGGCCCTGCCGCCCGAGGTGAGGCGGCGCGAGGCCGAGCGCTTCGCCCAGGGCGCCAGCCACATCCTGGTCGCTACCGACGCCATCGGCATGGGCCTGAATCTGCCGATACGCCGGGTGCTGTTCAGCACCATGAGCAAGTTCGACGGCCAGGGCGACCGCGCGCTGACCGTCTCCGAGGTGCACCAGATTGCCGGCCGGGCCGGGCGTTACGGCATGCATGACGAGGGCTTTTGCGGCGTCTTGCGCGAGGCCGAGAACAGCGCCGCCCGCACGCTCAAGGACTTGCTGCCCAAGCAGCCGCGGGCACCGCGCGATTTCAAATGCTCGGTGGCGCCCAATTGGTGGCATATCAACACCATCGCCCAGCGCCTGCAGCTGAACAAGCTGCGCGCCGTGCTAGGCGTGTTCATGGACCAGTTGCGCCTGGACGATGCGCACTTCCAGGTGGCCGAGCTGGAGCAGATGCTGGAGCTGGCCGATCAGCTGGACCGCAGTGCCGGCAGCCTGCCGCTCAAGACCCGCTTCATCTACGCCCAGGCGCCGGTGGACAGCCGCACCGACGCGCAGGTGCAGGAATTTCTGGACTGGACGCACCGCCATGCCATCAGCGGCAAAGCGGGCTCGCCCTGGTTCCTGGACGATGTGGACGAGCACAGCCGCCTGGACCGCATGGAGCAGGCCTTGCGCTCCTGCACCCTGTGGCTGTGGCTGGACCTGCGCTTCCCCGGCGTGTTCGGCCAGGTGGAGGCGGTGGTGGATTTGCGCGGCCGCCTCAACGACGGCATCGAACGCCATCTCAAGGGCAAGAAACCCCTCTGGGCCGCCAGGCCGGGCCGCGGCGGCAAACGGGGCTGAACAAGGCGCGCCGACTTGTACACAGCGGCACACAAGAAATCCACAGAAATATCCACAGGCCATGGGCAGGCCGTGGCGTGGATTTCCTGCCACAAAGCGGGGCCGCTGCTTGTGCACAAGCCTGTGCGCTGAAACGGAACAAGTGCCGGCTTGTCCACAGCGAAATGACGATTGCCAAAGTTGTTATCTCTTGGGACAAAAGTTCAAGCCCCATAGCCCACAAACTTTTGAGGGCGCTAAGTCCTTGCCAAGCATAGAAAAAATCCGCTTGTCCACAGAGAATGGCGGGGCTTACTATGACTATGAATTAAATATTTAAAAAGACGATAAAGAAGACAGAGGAGTGCAAAAGCCGGGGCAGGGAAGATGGATGGGCATTCCGTACAAACCCTGGAATAAGCGGCATCCCCATGTCACACTTGCGGCCCCGATGAACACGCACACCCTTTTTTCCGCCTCCTGCGGCTTTGAATCCGCCTGCCAGATCACGGCCCTGCCCATGGGGCATCGCAGCCATGGTCTGCACGGACACAGTTATTTCGCCACCATTCGCGCCGAGCTGCCGGCCGGCTGGGCGCCCTTCCCCGGCGCCGAGGTGGAAGAGCTGCGCCGCCGCCTGGAGGCCTGCCTGGCCCCGCTGGACCACGCCTTGCTGAATCGCTGCATCGAAGAACCGACGGACGAGAACATCGCCCGCTGGATCCGCCAGCGCCTGGAAAGCGAGTTCGAGGTGCCGGGCATTCAGCAAGTCGGCATCCAGAGCACGCCGCATTCGGGGGTGGATCTGGACGCCCAGGGCATGGCCCATGTCTGGCGGCGCTACCGCTTCCAAGCCGCCCACCAGTTGCCGAACGTGCCCATGGGCCATAAATGCGGGCGCATGCATGGCCATGGTTTCGAGGTCATCATCCACGCCAACCAGGATCTGGGCGAGCGCGCCATCAGCATCGACTACGACCATTTGGACGAGGTCTGGGCGCCCTTCCACATGCTCTTGAACTACCACTGTCTCAATGAGATCGAGGGCTTGCACAACCCCACCAGCGAGGTGATCTCGGCCTGGTTGTGGGCGCGCATGAAGAATGAGTTGCCGGAACTGTCCTGGATCACCGTCTATGAGACCGGCTCCTGTGGTGCCAATTTCGACGGCCAGCATTACCGCATCTGGAAAGAGCTGACGCTGGACAGCGCCATTCAACTCAAGCGAGCACCCACTGACAGCCCGCTGCGCGGCATCCACGGCCACACCTACACCTTGCGCCTGCATCTGCATGCCGAGTTGGATCAGCTGATGGGCTGGACGGTGGACTTTGGCGATGTGAAGGCCTTGTTCGACCCCATCTTCAAGGCCATCGATCACCGGCCCTTGTACGAGATCGCCGATCTGCCCGATGGCGATAGCGCCAGCCTGGCGGCCTGGGTGCTGGCCAAGGGCCGGGCGGCCCTGCCGCAGCTGGACCGTATCGATATGTATGAAACCCGTGGCTGCGGGGCCATCGTCAGCGCCTGCAACGATGGCCCGGTGATTCCCGTTTGAGGGCCTGGACGTGACTTACGCCGTCAAAGAAATGTTCTACACCTTGCAAGGCGAGGGCGCGCAGGCCGGCCGGGCTTCGGTGTTCTGCCGCTTTGCCGGTTGCAATCTGTGGAGCGGGCGCGAGCAGGACCGGGCCGAGGCCGTCTGCACGTTTTGCGACACCGATTTCGTCGGCACCGACGGCCAGAACGGCGGTAAATTCACGACGGCCGAGACCTTGGCCGATGCCGTCGCCAGCCATTGGCCGGCCAACACCCTGGGCAAGCCCTATGTGGTGTGCACCGGTGGCGAGCCCTTGCTGCAGCTGGACAAGGCCTTGATAGACGCCTTGCATGCACGCGGCTTCGAGATCGCGGTGGAGACCAATGGCACCCAGCCCGCGCCCGAGGGTCTGGATTGGATCTGCGTCAGCCCCAAGGCCGATGCCGAGATCGTGCTGACCCGCGGCCATGAGCTCAAGCTGGTTTATCCACAGCCCCTGGCCCAGCCGGAACGTTTTGCCGGCCTGGACTTCCAGCACTTTTTTCTGCAGCCCCTGGACTCCGTGCTCAAGACCCAGCACACCCGCGAGGCCGTGGCCTACTGCATGAGCCACCCGCAGTGGCGCTTGTCCGTGCAGATGCACAAGGTGATCGGGATCGAATAGGTTTCGGTGGCTCTATCGGCCTTTGGTGGCCGAGATGTCGAGATGCTGGTCCACCTTGTCCAGCACCTGCTCGGGCGCCTCGGCTTCCAGGCTGCCCTCCTTGTTCAGCTGGCTGTGCAGGCGTGCCATGTCCAGATCGCCGGTCCATTTGGCCACCACCAGGGTGGCCACGCCGTTGCCGATCAGATTGGTCAGGGCACGTGCCTCGCTCATGAAGCGGTCTATGCCCAGGATCAGGGCCAGGCCGGCCACCGGCACACCGCCCACCGCGCTCAGCGTGGCCGCCAGCACGATGAAGCCGCTGCCCGTCACGCCGGCCGCGCCCTTGGATGTCAGCAAGAGCACGGCCAGCAGGGTCAGCTGCTGAGTCAAGGTCATCGGCGTGTTGGTGGCCTGGGCGATGAAGACGGCCGCCATGGTCAGGTAGATGGAGGTGCCGTCCAGATTGAAGGAGTAACCGGTCGGGATCACCAGACCCACGGTGGACTTTTTGGCGCCCAGGTTTTCCATCTTGGCCATCATGCGCGGCAGCACCGACTCGGAGGAGGAGGTGCCCAGCACGATCAGCAGCTCTTCCTTGATGTATTTGATGAACTTCCAGATCGAGAAGCCGTGGAAGCGCGCGATGCTGCCCAGCACGATGAAGATGAAGAGCAGGCAGGTCAGATAGAAGCTGCCCATCAGCTTGCCCAGCTGCACCAGCGAGCCCAGGCCGTATTTGCCGATGGTGAAGGACATGGCGCCAAAAGCACCGATGGGAGCCAGCTTCATGATGTAGCCGACGATGACGAACAAGACATGGGAGGTCTTCTCGATCAGGTCGAACACCAGGGTGCCACGGCCGCCAAAGCGGTGCAGGGCAAAGCCGAACAGCACGGCGATCAAGAGCACCTGCAGCATCTCGCCCTTGGCAAAGGCATCGACCAGGGTGTTGGGGATGATGGCCAGCAGGAAATCGGTGGTGCTGGCCAGCTTGCCGGGGCCGGTGTAGGCGGCAATGCCCTTGGTGTCCAGGGCGGCTGGGTCCACATTCATGCCAGCGCCGGGTTGCAGCATATTGACCACCACCAGGCCTATGACCAGGGCGATGGTGGAAACAATCTCGAAGTAGAGCAAGGCCAGGCCGCCGGTCTTGCCGACCTTCTTCATATCCTCCATGCCCGCGATGCCCACCACCACCGTGCAGAAGATGATGGGCGCGATGATCATCTTGATCAGCTTGATGAAGCCGTCGCCCAGAGGCTTCATCGCCGCCCCGCTCTCGGGATAGAAATGCCCGAGCAAGACCCCCACAACAATGGCCGTGATGACCTGGAAGTAAAGGGATTTGTAGATGGGTTTGGCACTCAAGGCAGTCTCCAGACGAGGTTCTTGCCTGATCTTGCGCCCGCCGGCCAGGGCTCGATATACGGGGAATTGCAGATCACGCCACATGAAAAAAGGAGCCGAGGGCTCCTTTTGATGCAGGCCTGATTTGAATCAACAAGGCATTCAGAAGGTGTAGACCAGGCCTATCGAAAAGGCGAGCGGGTTGAGTTCCACATCGATGTCCTGCCCTGTGGATAAATGCCCCTTGGTCTTGAGCAAGACCTTGGTCGCCGTGGCATCGAGCGACCATTGGCCGGAGAACTTGGCGGTGAAGCCCAGCTGCAGCGTCGGGCCCCAGCGGTTCTCCATGGTCATCAAGGTGGGGTTGCTGGGCGAACCACCGGTCAGGCCGGACAAGGCCGCCGTGCTCTTGGGCTTGATGAAGGCTGCGTAGGTGAAGCCGGCCCCCAGATAGGGCCGCAAGCTGCTGCTGGGCAGGCCGAAACGGTACTGAGCCGTCAGCGTCACCGGCAGGGCCTGCACATCGGCCAGCTTGCCCGTGCCATCGATGGCGCCCGCGCCTCTAACCTCATGCTTGAAGGGAATGGCCAGGGGCAGATCGATGGCGATATTGTCAGTCCACATATAACTCAGGCCGCCCGAGACCTGGGTCGCGTTGCCGATGTCCACCTTGGTTCCGGCCAGGCTGGGGGCGCTGAGATCGCCGCTGGAAACGGCCGGCCGTATGGTGGTGGCGCCAATGCGGGCGCTGAGGGTGCCGGCGGATTGCGCCTGGGCCGAGCCCGCCGTCAGCAAGGCGCTGGCCGCGGCAAGACCGAGAAGAGTTTTTACAGATTTCATGCGATGTCTCCTGATATTTGCCGCGATCACAGCCAGCCCTTGATGGCCAGGGTTTTGGAGATCAGCTGAGCGGTCAGTTGATGTCCGTAAGGCGTGGGGTGGAAGCCGTCGGAGAAGGCATAACTCTTCCACCAATCGGCCCCGGTGACGCCGGCGGGCGGCGCGGCCGACAAGGCGCTGGCGGAGCAGGTGGCAAAGGTATAGGTCGGCAGGCCGTCGGCACCGACGCCGGTGACGGGGCAGGCCGGTGTCTTGACATTCGTCAGCCCGTATTGGCTCGGGCTGGCCACCTGCTCGTTGAAGGCGGTGTAGAAGTCGACGATGGCAACCTTGCTCTCGCCGGCGAACTTGCTGTCCAGCTGCTTGTTGAAAGCCTCGATCCAGCTCTTGAACAAACCCTCGGCCTGGGCTCGCGCCGCCGCACCCGCCGTGCCGCCGCCGCTGGCCGCGGCAATGCTGTCCAGCACCGTCTGGAAGCGCGGGGTGTTGGTGATGCCCGGCATATTGAGGATCAAGACCTGCTGAGCCCCTTTGTCCAGCACATGGGTCTTGATGGAGGCATGGAACTTATCGGCCAGGGCCTGCATATAAGTCACACCTATGCTGGCCGCACCGCTGGCACCGGCGGCCAGGGCTGTACCGACCTGGGTGGGCGTTAGCAGCGTCGTCAGCAGACTGGAATAGGCGGCGGCCTTGTCGGACGGTAGCTTCAGATAGGCACCGACCAGATCGGCGGCATCGTTGCCGCCGCCGTCGATCAGGGCCAGATCACCGGCCGTGTAAGCAGCCAGGGAACCCGCGGTGGCCAGTTGCAGCGGGATGCCGCGCGGATCGGCCGGATTGCTGTGGTTGATCACCCCGCCACCGATGGCGAAGTTGCTGCAGCCGGGCTTGGCATTGGCCGCAAACGTGGTGCCGGTGAAGGTGTAGAAGTTGCACAGGCTCAGACCATAGCTGGCGGCGACACGCTCGGGATAGATCTGGGTGTCTGCACTCTGCACGGTGAACTTGATGCCGAAAGTGCCGGAGTCGGCCAGGCTATCGCCAAAGACCTTGACCGCGGTGATCTTGAGCTGGGGCGTGGTGTCTGAAGAGCCGCCACCACCGCAAGCCGCCAGCGCCAGGCTGGCCGCGACCACTAGAAACTTGCTTTGAAACCGCTTCATCATTTGTCTCCATCAAAAGGCTGACGGCCTCTGAGGAGGCGGGCCGTGAATCACTCTAGGGTGTGTTGACATTCGAGGTAACAATACGACTCCAACCCATTGATCTGGTTGGAGGGACGATGCGTAAACAACTTCGCGATGAGCAATGGA
>NZ_JACHLP010000001.1 GCF_014204525.1 Roseateles oligotrophus | reverse complement strand
CCAACGCCATCGAGAGCGTGAACGCGCGGCTACGCAAGATCATCAAGACGCGCGGACACTTCCCCAGCGACGATGCGGCCACCAAGCTGATCTGGCTGGCCTTGAGAAACATCACCCAGGACTGGGGACGCCCAGGGCATAACTGGAAATCTGCGATGAACCAGTTCGCAATCCTCTACGAAGACCGATTCACGAAAGAGGAATGCCAATGGGTACTGCGCCCCTCGCCCGGGGCAGAAGTCGTAGACCACGCCAGGGGTCGGGTCGTGGTGACTTCTGGCGTAGGCCCAGACGTAGGCCTTACGGGTCTTGCCCGCGCCGGGGTCCAAGAGCGCCACCGGCGTCTCGTCAGCGTGTAGCACCCGGCTGCTCAGCACGAAGCGTTTGTGCACGTCGTACAGCGGCATCAAGGCCGCACCGGCCTGACCGGCCCAGGCCGCCAGCGAGGAGCGTGGCGTGTGCACGCCGCTTCTCGCGTTGATCGCTTCCTGGCGGTAGTACGGCAGGTGGTCGGCGAAGCGGCTGATGAGGGTGTGGGCCAGCAGCCCGCTGGCGGCCATGCCACCGTCAATGATCTCGGGGGCTGCGGCTTGTTGCTTGAGCACCTGGCAGCAGCGGCAAGCCCACTTGCCGTAGATGTGACGATGGACGAAGAACTCGGCCGGCACGATGTCCAGCCGCTCGCTCACGTCTTCGCCGATGCGCGTCATGGGGTGACCACAACCCTGGCTCGGGCAGCAGGTGTTCTCGGGCTCGTGGCGGTGCTCCACGCGGCGCAGATGCTCAGGCAGAGCCTGGCGGCGTGGGCGGCGCGGTGTCTTCGCAGGCATGCCCTGGCCTTCGGGGGCCTGTGCGCGCAGCGCGTCAAGCTGGGCCTGCAGGCCCGCTTCGTCCTCGGCCAGGGTCTCCTCGAACAAGCGCCGCTGCTCGGCGCTCATGGCCTCAGTTTTGGCGCCAAACTTCCAGCGCTTGAGACGAGCCAACTCGAAGCTGATCTTCTCGATCTTGGTCTCGCGCAACGCGATCTCGCGGTCCTTGCGTTGCAATTCATCGGCTTGATGCGCAATGTGCTGGCGCATCTGCTCGATGAGCGCCGCAGCTTGCGGGGGCAGACCTTGCAGGTCGTGAGGCGGGAGGTCGTGCGTGCCGAACATGCCCGCCATCTTGCCCGGGGCAGGGCTTGCGCGCCACCGGCACAAATGCCGTTGTCAGCCGCGCCGCGTCAGGCCCGTGTGATGCATTGCATCTCAGGCAAGCGCTGCCAGGGCAGGCCCAGCACCAAGGCGTCAAACTGCGCAACGGTGAGCGCCAAGATCGCCGTCGCGTCTGCCCCCGCTGAGGCCCAGACGAAGCGCCCGGCATTCAGACGCCGGGCGGCACACCACACGCCGAAGCCGTCGTGCACCAGCAGTTTGACCCGTGTACCCCGAGCGTTGGCAAAGAGGTAGCCATGGTGGGCCTGGGCAACGCCAAATACCTGCACCACGCGTGCCAGCAGCCGGTCCGCACCGGCGCGCAGGTCGATGGGCTCGGTGGCCAGCCATATCGCGTCAATGCGGATCATCGAAGCAACTCGCGCATCCAGGCGGCGCATTCGCTGGCGGCGCTGGCCGGCCAGGTCACGGTGACCGCTGTGGCGCCGTGCTGCAGTTCGATGCGGATGTCCGTCATCGGGACCGGCGCGGCGGGAGCCGGCAAGCTCAGCGGAACAAACAAGGTCTTCGATGTCGGCGCCTTGGCAACAGGCGCTGGTGTCGTTCTGGTAAGGCCCGCTGACGGCGTCATCTCCACCTCCTGCACCCAGCGGCGAAGCAGGTTCGCATTGATGCCATGGGCCATCGCCACGGCCGCCATTGAAATGCCCGGCCGCATGCAGGCGGCCACAGCGTTGGCCTTGAACTCATCGCTGTGCTTGCGACGCCGCCGACGTGCGCCGGCTTGGTTGTCGGGGATAGTGTTCACGTGTCCACCAAGAGTTGAGGTGGACACGAGACTCCTATGCCGCCGGCCGACTTTCAAGATGGGCTGGCTGGACGCTCACACGTGACACGCGCAACTGGTCGCCGATCGGCGCCGTGACCCTGAATCCGGAGCGAGAAGCGATCGTTGAAGCGCACTCAGGAGGACAACGAAAACAGCAAATAGCTGCTTAGTTCAGGCGACAGATAGCTTGACGCGCGCCGCGCCAGGTAACCCAGCCGGCTGTGCAGCCGCAGGCGGTTGTAGAAGACCTCGATCCACTCTGTGACTGCGGTGCGCGCTTCATCGCGCGTTGCGAATTGCCGGTGACTTTGCGCAATAAAGCCCTGTTTTAGAGATAAATAGGCTTATCTCTAAAATTTCTATTCGCGCAGTAGTTGCGAGTAACTTTTCTGCGTTGCTATGACGAAGCGTTCGGCAGAGAAAAGTGAATTGAATCGCTTTCGCGCGCCTTCCCCGAGGCGTTGCGTCAGGAGGGGGTCATCGAGTAGCGTACGAAGAGCCTCGGCCAGCGCTGATGGCTCTGCCGGTGGAACGTTGAGTCCGCTAGTCTGATGCTCGTTGACCCAGGCGGTACCGGATCCTTCGATCGTCGTAGCAATGCAGGGCACTCCCCGAGCCATCGCCTCCAATAACACGACGCCGAATGCCTCTGATCGTTCTACAGAAGGGAGGCAGAAGCACATCGCCTTGGCAAACAGCAAATTTAGTTCTGCATTGCTGAGGCGGCCTGCCATCAGAATGCGATTTTCGAGTCTGTTTGCTGCGATCAGATTGCGCAGTTCGGTGTCTAGCGGACCTGCTCCTCCAATGATGATTGCGCAATGCTCTGGCAGTTCACGTGCTGCCTCAATCAGAGTGGCGAACCCCTTGTAGGGCACTAAGCGGCCCAGTGCCAGAACGAGGGGGCGGCCGCGCAGAAAGTCGTCGAAGTCGCGTTCTGCTTTGGTCGAGTTTTTGCAGGGCGGCGTGGGAATGCCAATGGGTATTACCTGTGTCTTCGTTGCCACCGAACGTAGCAGCGGTGAGCTTGCCGCATAGGTCGGGGACGTTGCGATAACTATATTGGCGCGCGCCAACATCCGGCGCTCCAGCGGGCGCACCACTCGTCCAAGCAAACCTTTTCCGATGATGTCACTATGCCAGTGCACGAGCAGTCGAGTCCGAGTCGGCAATAGCAGGCTCTGCACGGAGGCGAGCAGATTGGGGGCGTGGAGATGAACGATGTCGGCCTGGCGCGCCTTACGAAGACCTTGCCAGAAGTAGGCCCAGCCGAGTGGTTGGGATGCTTTTTCTAGTGCAACTTTCGCTCGCGTGATCTTTACGCCCGCGATCGATTCGACAGCCGCCTTTGTTTTGGTGAAGCACAACACCTCGACGGCGTGATCTTGGTCAAGCACACCTTCGGCAAGGATTTGCGTCACGCTCTCCATGCCGCCTTGCTCGGGCGGGTAGTACTTGGCGAGGTGCAGGATACGTACCGGAATTTTCATGAAAACTGGGCGAAAGCGAACAGGGAAAGGAACGCCAGACAGGCGGTCGCAGCCATCGGTAGCGTACGGACGCCGTGTCGCCACATGGCGCTAGTCTGACAGACGAAGAAGGCGAGCATGGCCACCGAATGGATCAGCACGAAGCGATCGAGCGAGGCCGGACCGACCATGAACACTGCCCAGGAGCTTGCGAAGATCAGAGCTAGTGAGGGTGCGCTCCAGCGCAGTACAGCGCCTGCCGTGCCATGGCGCGCGTTGAGCGTGTCGTTCAGCGCGATCGCCGACCACAGAACGGCCTGTGCCAGCAGCATGAGCAGACTGCCCCCATGAGCGGTGGCGGCTTGAGCGAATGCGGGCCCGAGCAGATCATCATAGAACGGCAGTAGCCACCAGAGTAGCAGCGATGACGTAGCAACCAGCGCGACGATAGTAGTCTGCAGGCGGCCCAGTGCTTGAGGCGTAGCGGCGTAAAGCTTGCGGAAAACGGCAACGACGAGGATTTGGTGCGCCACGATCGGCAGGGCCGCCCCGCGCGAGAGTACCGAGTAGTCGGCCGCCGCCTGTGTCACGAGCAACCAGCCGACACCCGCGCGGCCCGAGGTCGTGATCATGATGGCAAGCGCACCAGTTAGCATCAGCGGGATGCCTGCGCGCATTGCGCCACGCCATTCGTGGCGCAGAGTTGGCGTGCGCCAACTGCCATCGCGAATGTCGCCGTGTAGATCACGCACCAGCAGGATGCCGAACACTGTTAGCAGGGCTATCGGCGCGAGCCAGGGGCCTAGGTCGGGCCAGAATCTGGTGCCGACGAATGCGAGCGCCGCCATTGATACGAGCAGCAGCGCGTCGACGAATAGCGATGTGCTCGCATGCTCGTTTGAGCGCAGTTCAATACTTTTGAGCGTGGTCAGCGTCAGCACCCCGATCAATAGGGACACTTGCCACAGGCGGGAGTCTTGCGTCGTGAGATGCAACAGCAATGCGGTTGCGAGTGCCGTGCCAGCAACCAGCAGATGGTGCCAGCGTATCCCGCGTAAGCTGGTTGCGGTGGTCTCGCCACCAACGATCACAATCGGCACAAGCCCCCCGCTGCCGAGGGTACAGACGGCGGCGCCAAGAGTCGCCGTTGCGAGTGCCCACTCGATCTGCGCGTAGGCATCGGCGGGCAGTGCGCTCGCAAGCAGCAGCGGCGAGGCGAACAGAAGCGAGCGGGCGATCAGGAAACTGCCTAGATAGCTCAGCAAACGGACAATTCGATTCATTGGGTCGCGCGTACTTCGCTTACCGGCCGCTTCACATAGACCCGTTCGCTGAGCGCTGGATCGACTTCCGCAACGAGATCGCGGCGTTCGGCCGGATCTGCCGGTCGCGGCAGTTGCCTAATGGCAGAGGACACATAGAGACCGGGCTGGTCGATCGAACGCGCGATGGTCGTGCCAGCGCCAACAATCACGCCGGCGCAGATGTCAGTTCCCATACTGATGATGCAACTGGCGCCGATGTAGACGTTGTTGGCGATCGCGACTGGTCCGTCGATGCGATAGCGACCCGGTCCGATCGTTTCATGAATATAGCCGTGGGTCCACACTTGGATGCCGACCCCGGCGAGCGTCGAGTAGTCTCCGATGCTGACGCTGCGTGTGCAGTCGATCCGGTGCTCGGCCGTGATCTTGGCCAGACGTCCGATGCGCAGCGAGGCCGGGCCGATCGTGACCGGACCCTGTGAGCCACGGACGACCTTATTGGAGTTGCCAATCGCACCTTCGCGACGCAGCAGAATCGATAGCGGTCCCGCGATCGCGTTGGCGCGGCCGATATATCCGTCGGTCCCTATGCACAGTCGTTTGCAGGCAATCAGGTTGAAATGCCCGATGCGGTTGCAGCCCTGCAGAAACATTCGGTCAACCCATAATAGCGAGAAGCCGATTCGGCACTCGGGCCCGATGCGATGTCCGCAGACACGTAGGATCACGACGGCGAGCGGCGAAGGCAGGACCGCTGCGCTAACTAGGCAGATCAGTTTGCTAAGGCTACCCGCCATCACGCCTCCAGGTAGAAGCGGTTCACCCAGGGGTCTAACCCAAGCTGCGGCAGTTTCCGCTGGATCTCGGCGTGAGAGGCTACTGGCTTAGTGGGGCCATAAGGGAGAGCGCACATGCTGTAGACGGCCTGGAACAGTAATCGTTGCCCACGTTGCACAGGCTGGCCTTTGTGAATGCCAAAGGTATCTTCGAGAAAGGCGTCTCCGGCCTTGCCTGTGAGAACGCGAATTTGTTCGGGCTTGAAGTTCTTCGCAATCTCGTCATCTGAGAAGCGGCGGATAGTCGTAAGTGTAGGGTCCTGGGAGGATTGGCTTACATATACATGCGGCCCGCTTTCGGCATCAACGTCAGTCAAGTACACAAACAGTTTGATGAAACGCCAGTCATCTACATCTCGGTGAAAAAATTCTGCTTGCTGCGCGCCCAGAGACGTCGCGTAACTCCACCAAGTAGCCATGTAGGCAAGTGATGGCTTGCAGCCGAGAAACTTCTCGACAATTGACAGGATCGCCGGGTCGTTGGCGAGTGCTAGCAGATAGGGTGCTTGAACGATGTCTTCGGGATAGTGATGGGCGACATGGCTATGCGAATGCCTGCCCTGACCTTGCGGCTTAAAGGGAGCGATTTCGGTGCGATATGGATCGTAGACATCTTTGGCCGAGAAGTACGTGATCAGCTCCATGCATTGGCTGGGACTCAGGGGAGGAGGGAGATGGGTGATTCCTTGCTCGGCGATCTCAGTCGTGTGTCGCAAGTGCAGCGGGTCGGATCGATGAAAAGCTCCCGCGGGCGGGCGCACACGAGCAATCTGCTGCGCGAGCCATGACCGCCGTTGCGGTTGCATGAAGCGTCGCTGAAGATAGAAGGGCCACCAGCGTGGATCGCGTGAGACCGTGAGCGCGTGCTTGAGCTTAGACTTGATCGACATGGATTGCTTCGATGTGAGCGGCTGTGGGAGAGCGAACTAGGCGCGCGGGAATGCCGGCAACTACACAGTCGGCCGGCACATCTTTGGTGACAACGGATCCGGCAGCCACGACCGCGTTGCGACCGATCGTGACGCCGCCAAGGATGATGGAGCGTGTACCGATCCAAGCACCAGCTTCGATGGTGATTGGCGCCGAGATGTGACGGTACGGCGGCGCGCCGGTGGAGAAGTCGAGGCCGGCGGTTTCGATGACGGCATCCTTGGAGATGCGGACATGGTCGCCGAGATGGATCGGGCTGTGCGCGCCCATCGTTACGTTGACGCCGATGACGACTCGCTCGCCAAGGGTGATGTTCTCGGGATGCTTGAGTTCGCTGGACCAATGGCATACGCAGCCATGGCCCTTGTTGCGGACCTTGGCGGCAAAGCGCATGCGGCCCCAAAGCCAGGCGAGGCGAAACGCCAGCCCCTCGAGTAAGAGAACGAGCGGGCGAAGCGGTACCGCACCGAACAACGCGGACTCTAGTCGCAACAGAGAAGACTTAATGTTCATGCGATGGTTCGTAGTGCGTGGCTGGCGGGATTGGTTCGTCGCCGTCCCAGCCATGGTAAGAACAGGGAGGCTACTAGCGGGTAGGCACCGGCGGCCGAATCGAGCAAGTTGACGATCGGGAACAGCACGCACAGCGCGCAGAGTACCGAGCAATAGGAGAGCATCTCCAGGCGATCAGCGCGCATGCGCGCGGCTGGCATGCCTAAAACGAAGAAAAGCAGGAAAGTCGCGAGCGGTAACCATCCACCGAAATCGAGATAGAGCGGGCCGAGGAAACTGGTGAATATCCCTTCTCTCCAACCAGAGATGCTCTCGAAGTCGATCGGTGCGGCTCCAACTCCAACCATATTTAGAACCTTTAGCGGGAGCCAAAAGGTCACAGCTCCGCCGGTCTGCAAGCTCAGTGTTTCCTGGGAGAGCACGCAAAACTCGTAGAAACCGTGGAACACATACTGAAGCAGGCTGAAACTTGCTACCCACAAAGGCGCAGCTTCGCCCTGGGCGTTCAGCCATGCCATGGCGCTGTCAGTTGGCCGCAATGTGTAGGCATAACCGGAGAATTCGATGCTCAGGAAGGGGTCTAGGCCCATCTGCTCGAGTCGTTCGAGCATCAATACGGCGCTGATAGTCGCCACACCGGTCAGTACCGCTAGGGCCACGGCCCAGTAGCGCAAGTACATGGGTTTGCCAAAGGTTTGGCGCAGCCAGACTACGCTGAACATCGTCGATATGACTGAAACGAGTAGCGTGGAGCGCGAGCCTATACCCATTGAGATTCCGATATAGGTCACTAGGATGGCGCCGGATGCGAGCCAAGCTCGACGGGAGATCGGTCCCTCGGCCAATGCGCGCGCGACCGTCAGGCTTAGCGCAAAGCAGGAGAGGGCACCCGTTAGCGCGCCGATCAAGCCAACTGGGCTCGGCTGTGTGTTCTCAAGCACGTCGCGTGCGGCGAAGAAGTCGAAGTCGAAGCCGGCCCCTCGGATGACATAGCGGTCGACTATTGTGCAGAGCAGCCCAAAGGCCGCAATCCAGTTTGCCCGCACGGAGGCTTGGGTGATCGAGAACTCGGTCGATGGGCCGATCGATGGCGCCGGGCGTGCGACTGAGTAGGCGAGCCACAGGCCGGCCACACCCATCGCGGCTGAGGTCGCCCAAAGCCATGCACTGCTGTCCACGACAGCGAAATTTGGCGCGAGTGGAGCCAGCATTAGGCCAGCGCCATAGACAAGAAGTGTCCAGATCAGATAGAGGTAGGCGCGCATAGACTCGATTTGAGGATCGTTCGACGGGCGGGGTCTGCGGCTAAGGCGGCCAACACGTTTTCAAAGGCTTCAGTCAACGCCTGTAGATTCGCCTCTGTCGCGAACTGACCCATCGTGACGGGGTCGAACCAGTAGCCAGGATAGCTGGTGCGAACGACCTCCTGGATGGCTGTGAGCGAACAGGCCTGCGAGTCCGTCATGGTGACCATGCCCGCCAGCGCGGCACCGAGCTGGTCCGGCTGCTTCAGTGCTGTCACTCCGTCGAGTCGCGCCATGCTGTGGTCGCCGAGCACGAACACCGGTTTGCCGGAGAACACGGATTCGTAGATAACGCTGCCAGTCACGCTAAGCACGGCCGCCGCGGCGGCGAACAACGGCGCCATCGGCATGCCGGCGGGCGCAAGGACCACATTCGGCTCGCGCAGTGCCGCAAGCAGGCCCGGTTCAAGCAACTCGTACTTGGCGGTTGGGTTCAGCTTGACGATCAGTTGATGGCCGGCCGGCGCGAGCGAGCGCGCGGCTGCGCGGATGATGTTGGCCTGGTCGTGCCAAGGTTTACCCCAGACGTCAAGATTGGTCTCTGGTTGCATCTGCATCGGGTACAGCACATAGCTGGCGGGCATTTCGCCTTGAGCCAGTTTGGGCTGAGACAGGCGCAATACCTCCTGAAGGGCCGATTTTTTGCGCCGCTCGATCCGCCCTTTCTGCAGCGGAGATGGCGTGACGTAGCGTTCGCCCTCGAGCCAAGCGCGAGTCATCGTTGAACGATCACGCAACTTGCGTATTAGCTCGCCGAGGCGGCCAGATGCCGGCAGCGTGGAGTTCGCGTTCGTGAACGCGCTGTAGCGTCGCTGGGAGACCGCTTCGAGAATCGCGCTGGCTTCGGCGGCAGGCAGGGCAACGTTTTCGCCGCCGAAGGGATCAAGCGAGTCACCCTTCAGGAAGGTAATGCGGCCATGCGGAATGCGCGTTGCGGCCGGATGCAGGAAGCAAATGCCGCGGGCACGGCATAACTCAACCGTGATCAGTTCGTGAAACTGGGTCGATTCGCCGAACACGACATCGGGCTGTTCGATTTCGAGTACCTGCTCGATGCACGCCTCATAGTGCAGGTAGTGGTCAGCGTTACCTCCAAAATAACGGATGCCGCGATCGATCTGTGCGAGCTGTGCATATTTCGAGCCTTGCGGCAGGCGTTGCAACTGGCGTCCCTTGGGGTAGGGGACCCGATGGACGTTAACCGCGCACGCCGGCCCGAAGCGATGGTTCTGCACGATCCAGCTGATATGGTGTCCGGCATGCGCGAGGCGCTCGGCCACGAGCTCGAACACCCGGGTCGTGTAGCGATTTTCGACAAAGACGATTTTCAAGGTGCGGCCGGCGGGGCAAGTTTGGGGTTGAAACAGCCGACGAAGATCTCGTCCTGCAATTCGCCATCAATCAGGTACTGGTGCTTGCGTACGCATTCAATATGCCAGCCGCCGCGCGTGTAGCTTTTGATCGAACCGACGTTGTTCGAAATGATGCTGCCGCAGAGCTTGCGGACGTTGTAGTTCTCAAAGGCCAGTTGCGAGGCAAGTGAGATTGCCTCGGTCGCCAGCCCCTTGCCCCAGAAGTTTCGATCCCCGATTACGGTCACTAAGTCTGAGTTGCCGTTATCACGATCGATCGGGCCGATCTTGACATTGCCGATATGCAGTCCTGAAGCCGCGTCGCAAAGCGCCAACATGTGGTAGGTACCGCTACGGCGCCCTTCCTCGATGTAGTCAATGACGTCCTGGCGAGTCAGGTTACGTGCGCTCAGGAATTGCGTGACGACGCCGTCGCGGAACCAGGAGAGATAGCGCTCGTCGATGTCCTCGGGCGTCAGTTCACGCAGCGTGATTAGTTGACCTTTGGCGGCTGTCATTGTTGTGTCTCCAAAAAAGTTGAAGGGGCGGCATGGCTCAGATCTTGGGCCGGTACAGCCGCGCGCGAGCGAGTTGTGCTGCATCGGTGTCAAGGCGTTCGCCTTCCTTGAGCGCAGGTGAATCACCCTCGAATGCCCAGGCTTCGATGCGTAGCAGACCGTCGCGCACGACTACAGTGAAGCTGTCGGTCTGCATACGCACGATCAGGCCGGCGCAAAACGGATGGAAGCCAGCATGCTCAGCGTCGGTCAGGAGGCTCGCTTTCTTCACGAATAGACGGCGGCCCCGGTAGTGCGTACTGGCGCCGGGATAGGGTGCGGCAAAGGCATTGCAGAAGCGCAGGATATCGGCACCGCTCCATGACCAGTCGATCCAGCCATTGTCCCGCGTCATCAGGCGTGGGAAGTAGAGTCGGTCGGCGTTGATCGCCTCGAAACGTCGAAGTTGAAGCGTCTCGCGCCGCGCTAGGGTGCCAAGGAAGTTGTCGAGGAACTTGTAGCCGCAGGCATCGTTGGCCTCGAAATAAGCTTCCGGCGTAGCGGCCATGGCGGGCAACTCGAAGCTCGCGCTCATTAGCAGGTTGCCTCGATCGACGTCGGGCGTGATCTGCTGGATATGGCAGCCCGAATGGCGATAGTCGTTGAGGATTTGCCAAGTGTAATGAGCACCGCCCAGATAGCGTGGGATTGGAATGCCGTTGAAGTTGAACATTCCAACGGCGAACCGCTCGATAATGGTCTCTGGGAAAATCCAAGCCGGACCAAAACATAGGGCCAGTGCGCGGCCGGGCTCGGCGAACAGCGCGGCGGGGTCGACCTGGTCGACTGAGGTCAGCACGCGATGCGGCTGTTCGTTGGCGCTCAACATGGTAGCGAGTGTCTGCCCGCCTGCAAGTGTCTCATTCGCATGCCGTTCGGCCAGCAGGGCGCCGGTGCGGAAGCCAAGTGCACGGGCGCGCTCCATGCATCTCGTCATTAGCAGTCCACCACCAATGAATACGAGTGTATCGATGGCACTGGCCGTCCAGGTGGATGACTCTTCCCGTATGCGAACGCGGCCCAGCAAATGCTGGCTGACCGAGCCACCGTCGCCTAGCTGCCAATAGTCAGGAAGCGTCGCCTCGAGCGTGAAGCCGGCCTTCTGGAACGCGCGCAGAGAGCCGCCGTTGCCAGCGTAGCAGCCCGCCGACAGACGCTGGAGGTCGAGGTGCTGCTCGGCGAAATCAGACAACAGGCGGATCGCCGTCGTCGCATAGCCCTTACCCCATTCGGCGCGATCGCCACAGACGATGCCGATCTCAGCGCGCCGATGGAGCCGGTTAATTGGGCCGAGCTTGATGTTGCCGATATGGTGCTGACCATTCTGCGTGAACATTCCTAGCAGAAGATTGTCTGGGCTGACGTTGACGTCACGGACGAACTGGCGCAACTCGGCAACGCTCCCCGGCGGCGCGTGGCGAACTTCTAAATACTGGTTGACGAGAGGATCGTTGAGCCAGCCTAGATAGGCCTCGCCAACCTCGTCCTCGTGCAGGCAGCGCAGTTCGAGTCCATCGACTCGCAGGCGTTGATTGATCAACATGCTTGTTCCACGATCGCTAGTTGTTTCGCTTCCCATTGCGCAAGGTACTCGCAGACCTCGAGCACGGGCAAGCCGTATTTGTGTGCCAAGTCGATGGCGCTGTGGCGTCCGTCGAGCTCACGCGGCAGGCAGTTCATCAAGAGGTTCCACTTGCGCGAACTCTCGAGGTAGGCTTCCCGGTCTAGACCTGGCGCCGGTGCCGCGCGATAGAGCTGATAGCGTGCATGGGACAGCGCGACCAGACCGCGTGCTGCGAAGCGCAGGGTCAGGTTGTTCTCCAACGCACGGATGATGTCAAGCACGACTCGGCCAGTCTGCTGTAACGCCGCCTCCGACAGAAGCTCAGGCGTGTCGGCATCGGTGTGGTACTCGGTGAACGGGAAACGCGTTAGCGAGATCGACGGGATTTCGAAGCCCGGCGAATCGAATACGGTCTCGTCGTTGCCATAGATCGTGCGGAACGGACCCGATTCGAAGCTGCCGAGATGCCCGGTCAGTACTGAGAGGGCGGCTTTGTCGAGTTGCGTATTGCCGTTGAAGCTGTGTTGCAGCTTCAACGGGCGTTCGTTGCCTACCGACTTCAGCATGATGGCGCCTGTGATGGGCTGCGCTTGCATGTCGAGTTGGTCGAGCCAATGAACCGTACCAATCAACTCCGGCGCAATGACGACGCGGTAGCTGAACTTTCGGCTTGGCCATTTTTGCAGCTCTTGCAGCACATGGATCGCCACCGCGCAACCTGAGAGATCGTCGTTGGCTTGCCAGGGGTGGCAGTTGTGTCCGTTGAGCAGGATCGTTTCCTTGCTCTCACCGGGCAGCAGGAAATCGAGCACCTTCATCGTGCCAGGGAATTCTTCGGTGACCAGATCGACCTCGAATTCCCCCTCCGGCAACTGGTCGTAAAAATCCTTGGTCACGCAAAACGCCCAGGTCTTCTGTGCCGGGCGGTACAGATTGACCCAATGGTAGGGTATGGCCGTTGGGCAGTCTTCACTGAAGTACAAGTGTTCGCGTAGTGCCGCGCGATTCAACCGACCCTGGAACGACGGACTTAGTACGCCGATGCCCAGCGGACTGAGGGCACCGTCGTGGATCAGCCGATCGTCATGCAGGATGCGCGCGCGTACGACGCGCCAGTTGTTGGGCACTAGCCAGCCGTTGAGTTCAGTACCACTAGGAACCTCGAAGACCGAGAAAGGCAGTTCCTCTTTGTAGGCAGCGACCGCGCGGTCACTGTCGTTTGAAACTACGGAGTAGGCATAAGGGTAAAGCGCGCGGACGATATCTGTGATGGTGCGACTCATATTCTCTTCAACGGTACCCCGTAGTTCTTCAACAGTGCTTTGGCGCGCAGCGGATTGTTGTCTCCGAAATTGAACAGACTGCCGCATGCGGCGGCTTCCGCTCCTGCATCGAAGGCGTCCTTCAGGTGGACGATCTGGCCGGCGCCACCCAGGGCGATGACGGGCAACGCCGTGAGCGAGGCTACTTCCCCGACGAGAGCCATGTCGTAGCCGACCATCATGCCGTCTCGGTCTATGGATTGAATCATGATCTCTCCAGCGCCAGCATCAGCCACGCGTGCCAAGTGCTCAGCAAGAGAGATAAGTTCCGGGCGACATCCGCGTTCGGAATACAAGGTGAGGGTCCCATCTGACTCGCGCTTGACGTCAATGCATACCACCACGGCCTGCGAGCCGAAGCGTGAGGCAATGGCGCGAAGCAGTTCGGGATTACGATAGGCGGCCGTGCAGAGCGACACCTTGTCTGCTCCAGCTTCAAAGAGGCGGCATGCGTCTTCGAGCGTGCGGATCCTCCCACCCGCGGTCAATGGCACGAAACAGCATTTAGCCACGAGTGCGAGTTTTGTGACCAGTTCGTTGAAGGAGGTATCGCTGTCGCCGATGTTGACGAGCAGAAGTTCGTCGGCATCCTGGTCAGAGTACACCTTGGAACTCTTGACTGGGTCGCCTACGTCGCGGTAGTCGGTGAATTGCCGGGATTTCACGAGGCGCCCATTGAGTAACAACTCAACGGGAATGATTCGGCGCTTCAGCATTGCCCGTCCCAGTCACAAAAATTCTCAAGCATCCTGAGACCGTTCTTCTGGCTCTTTTCGGGGTGAAACTGCAGACCGACGACATTGTCTCGCCCTACGGCGCAGACGACGTCATCGCCATGATGGGTACGGCCCAGTACGTTGCTGGTCGACTCGGGCAGGAATTCATAGGAATGGACAAAGTAGAAATCCATGCTGTCTTTCACGCCGGCAAAGATCGCGTGCGCTTGTGCAAAGCGAACCTCATTCCATCCAACGTGAGGAATACGAAGATCGGCCTGCTCCTGTAGTTTGGAAACCCGCCCTGGGATTAGGCCCAAGCCTTCGCTGAGGCCATCTTCATCGCCGATGCTGGCCAGCAACTGCATGCCCAGGCAGATGCCCAGCAAAGGCCGGCCCGTGGCCACGTAGGCCTGGATGGGCTCAAACAAACCGCTTCGTCGCAGGCACCCCACGGCGTGAGAGAACGCACCCACACCGGGAAGAATGAGATGGCTCACAGTCTCCAAGTCACCGGGTTTTGACACCGACACCGGATCTGCTCCGAGCGAATAGATGGCTTCGCGGATTGAGCCCTGATTGCCAATGCCGACGTCAACGATTCCAATCATTTCTTCAACTCGCGATACAGCAGGTGAAGGTCATGAAGGCGGGGCGAAAGTTTGATGTTCTGGAAGTCCGGCTCATTCGGCGCCACTACGGTCTTCTGGACGATGGCGTTGAATTCCGCCTCGCTGATGTCCAGGTACTCGAGGAAATAATCGAGCGACTGCGGGCGGCGACCTTCGTGCTCGTCAATATAGCCCTTGGCTTCGGCTAGTGTCATGCGGCCGTAGCGCACATCCAGTGCCGTCATTTGGGTGACACGACCATAACCGCGCTTTAGGAACTTGATGTAGTCGCGTACGCCTTGCATGTAGCACTCGATCTTCTCGTAGGGGTAAAGGCCAGGCGGCATGCCTTCGACCTGTTCGCCCTTCCAGCCGAGTTCGTCCATGATCAATTTCGACTGCGACTTGGTGTCCCAAGGAATAAAGGACCCCAGACAGACAGATTTGTATTTCAGTCGCTTAAGGTCGCGCAGTGCGGGGTAGGAATAAGGCGTCAGATCTCGCGGGTCGAGCTTGAAGTCGCCTTCAATCATGCCCTTCATGTCGTCCGCCGTGATGCCTAGGTTGACGAAGCGGTTGAAGCGGGTTTCGTCCACTTCCTCAATTTCGTCGTCCCGGCTGTCGTAGTAGGCGGTGTAGTCCGAAGAGGGCTCGCCCCAGAAGACCAACGGGATGTTGTACTTGATGGCCACGTGCATCGGGTACGAGAAGATGCCGGTGTGGCAATGCCAGCAGAAGTCTCCTTTACGCACAAGCGCTTCAAGCATCAGACGCTTCACAACCTTCCAGTTGGGCGTGAAGCTGAGGACATCGACGCCCAGTTTCTTGAAGGTGCGCTCGTTATTCTCGAGCAGCGTAGGGCGCATGAATCCATGATTGAACTGAATGACCAGCGGTTTCAGCCCATATTCCTTGACGAGGTGATAGAGAGTGAAGGTTGAATCTTTGCCGCCCGAGAACGGCACGAGGCAGTCGTAGTCATGCTTGCCGCGATGCTCGGTGATTAGTTGCTCGAGCATGGTCTTGCGACCGCTCCAGTCGATCGATTCTTGTTTGAACTCGAATTGACGGCAAATGTTGCAGACGCCGGCCGCGTCAAATTCGATCGTTTCGTAGGTTTCCGGCAGGCCGCATTTGCTGCACTTGATCAAAGCGTGGGTCATTTTGTTTCGATTGGATTGGTGGTTAAGGAGTTCATGTGCGGCGCAGGCGCCTGATGAGACCCTGGAATGGCGAAAAGAATGAGGTGAGGAAGGCTGAATAGGTTCGCATCAGATATCGCCATGGCGGAAGATCGCCACCGACGTCGTCGAGACCCACGGCTATGCGGGAACCACCCATGCATCGTGGATCCTTCCAGGTTCCGAAAAGGTGGTCCCATAAGGTCAGCAGGCTGCCGTAATTGCTATTGTGGAACTCGTTTGCAACACCGTGATGGACTCGATGCATGGCCGGCGACACAAGCACGTAGCGGCCGAACCAACCCCAATCTGAGAGGATGTTGCTGTGGATCAGCAGACCGTGAATGCGAGTTAGCACCAGAACTACCAGCAGCCAGCCCACCTCTTGCTGCGGGGCAAGTAGGGCTGTTGGCACGATCATCCACACGGAAATCAACGGGAACACCAATGGGTGCTCACGCCCGCCGCTGAGGATGGTCATATCGCTGGCGCTGTGATGGTAAGCGTGCACCGACCACAGGGCCCCCCATCGATGCGCAAATCGATGGAACCAATACATAGAGAAGTCGGCCAATAAGATGTAGATTAGACCGGCGACAAGCAGACTGTCGAACTGCAGAAGAGGTGTACCGATGAAAGCGCGAAGATGTTTGACAGGGAAATAGATCAGCGCAAAGGTCATCAATAAGGCGATGTAGTTGCCTATGCCTGAGTAGTTGAGGAACAACGCAAACAGATCGTTGCGCACCGTCCCCGATAACCCCAAAACTTTTCGCAGGGAACATTCGCGCCAGCCTACCGTGATCGCTTCTATCGCGAACGCGCACGCCGAAATGACCAGCAGCCACATAAAGTTGTCGGCCATCGATGGCAGGCTTTCAACATAGACCGTCCAGCCGCGCTCTAGCTTGGCAATGAGCCAAGCTGCGAGTGCGTGAAAACGTTCGACGAAGTTGGTCATGACAGGTAGGAGGCTCAGGCCAGGAGTTCCCAGTCGACTGGTGTGCCGGCCGTCACGTCGCGGTTGATTCGCTTGCCCAGTAGCGTGTCATAGTACTTTGGAGGCAGACCGAAACCGGGACGGATGATGCGCATGTTCCGTGCCGAGAGGACATCGCCTGCCTTCATGTCGACCGAGATGTATAGGCTGCGACGGAAGATTTTGGATTTCTCCTCGGCGCTGCTGCCGCCATAGGAAACTGTGCCAAGGCTCAGCCAAGCGCGTTCGCTCTCGGAACGAAGCGCAGCAAACTCGGCCGGCTCCATCGAGAAACTCGAGTCGACGCCGCCATCGGCGCGGCGCAACGTGAAGTGCTTCTCGATCAGCGTGGCGCCGAGTGCCACGGCCGCAATTGCGACGCCGCAGCCCATCGTGTGGTCAGACAATCCAACTACACAACCAGTCGCGGCGCGTAGGTTCGGGATCGTGACAACGTTGGTGTTATCGGGACTAGCCGGGTAGGTGCTCGTGCATTTGAGCAGCACGATCTGCTTGGCACCGGCTGCGCGCGCGGCGCGCACGGCATCGTCGATCTCGCTGAGCTTGGCCATGCCGGTCGAGATGATCATTGGTTTGCCGGTCGCCGCGACCTTGCGGATCAGCGGCAGATCCGTGCATTCGAATGAGGCGATCTTGTAGGCTGGAACGTCGAGCGACTCGAGGAAATCGACTGCCGTGTCATCGAACGGCGTGCTAAAGCAATGCATGCCCTGGGCCTTGGCGCGCTCCATGATCGGGCGGTGCCATTCCCAGGGCGTGTGCGCCTCATGATAGAGGTCGTAGAGCTGCCGCCCGGCCCACAGACTGTTCGGATCTTCGATCACGAAACCGGGCGCCCGCGTGTTCAGCGTCATCGTGTCGGCCGTGTATGTCTGCAGCTTGATCGCGTCGGCGCCCGATAGCGCGGCCGCGTCGACGATTTCCAGCGCGCGCTCGAGCGACTGGTTGTGATTGCCGGACATCTCGGCAATCAGATAGGGGCGATGCGCCGGGCCGATCTTGCGATCGCCAATCTGGATTTCCATCATCACATTCTTTCAATAACGATCTTGAAGCGGGTGTCTTCGTACTCGAAGAACGCCGGGTAGCGCTGCGGGTCGGCGACACGCAGCTGATTGAAGGCCTCGCCAAGCGTGCTGTCGAGGTCGATACGGCTGTCCTCGGGCGTGCGCTTGCGGTAGAAGGAGGATTCGCCGCTCTGGGCACGCGGTTGCACCGTCGCATGATTGTCGAGTGCCCAACTCATCAAGCGCAGTTCGGCATCGAACAGGCGACTATGGATTTCGTCGTGCAGAGCCGTCGCCGGGACGTGGATGCGTTCCTGGTGCCAGATGTCACCGGCGTCGAGACCGTCGACCGCCTCCAGCAAGGTGACGACAAGCTCGGTTCTACCCTCGAGGATCTGCCAGATATGCGGCGACATGCCCTTTCCATGCGGCAGATCGCTCGCGTGGATCACGAGAGTGTGGCGATAGCGCTCGCGCAGTGGAGTTTTGATAATCTCATGGCATGACACGAGCAGCAGCAGATCGCCGCCCTTGGCATCGGCGGCCTTCTGCACGATCTCAACCTGCGTGCACTTGGGCTGCGCGCTCGCCCATTGCCGCAGGCGTGGATAAATAGGATGCAGCGGGTCGCTGCAGATGATGGTGACGTTCAGCATAGTGATTCGATCTCGCGGGCGACCCGGACGCAGCCCTGACCGTCGACGAGTTCCTTTGCGTTGTGGGACAACTGCAGGCGCAGGGCGGGACTATCGATCAGCGCGCGCGCACGTGCGCCGATCGCTGTCGCATCCGGGGCGGGCATATCGGTCACGGCCAGCACATCTAGACGTGCCAGCGGATCGAGCACCTGGCGCTGGTTGTCAGCCACGATCACCGCCAGCGATGGCGCGCCGACACAGCAGCGTTCCCAGGTGGCGCCGCCACCGGCGCCGATATGAAGTTCGTGGCGGCCGAAAAAATCGGCGAGGTCTGGCAGGTCTAGACTGACGCTGCAGCGCCCGTCGAGTTCGGCGAGCCTCAGGAGATCCACGAGGTTGGGGTTCGAGCGCGTGCTGACGATCTCG
Source organism: Roseateles oligotrophus (assembly GCF_014204525.1). Classification (GTDB taxonomy): domain Bacteria; phylum Pseudomonadota; class Gammaproteobacteria; order Burkholderiales; family Burkholderiaceae_C; genus Paucibacter_A; species Paucibacter_A oligotrophus_A. Next base: position 1,022,916 of record NZ_JACHLP010000001.1, on the reverse strand, counting down.
AGGTCGCCGTTGAAATCGGCCGTGTCGCGCAGGCCTCGCACGACGCGTTCGGAGTAGTTCTCGAGGTCGATGCCGCCCATGAAGATGCCGATGCTGCGCACATCTGCGGCGGCTGGATTGCGCGAGGCCGATCGGAATCGCCGGCCGAGCAGGGCGAAGTGCGGTCCGCCGAGGATGGGGCTGGCGTGCTGGTTCGCCACAGCGTACTTCCGGGCGTGGCTCTCGGCATGGTTGTGGTCGACGATCAGCGCGGCCGCGAGCGGGCGGTCCGCCAGATCGTCGATTGCCACGATCTTGCAGTCGAGTCGTTCCGAAACCTGCGCATGCCAGCGCGCGTCGAGCGCGTAATGGTCGACGACGACGGCTGCGACCTTGCGCTCGCCGAGGATCTCGAGGGTGTCGGCGGCATCGTCCTGCCAGCTTGCGCCGAGCCAGTGTGCGTGCGCCGGATCGTCGTGCCGGACGGCGGCGGACGCCGTGCGCGGGGGCAGGAAGACCGTGTTGAGCGCCCGCCCATCGAACAGCGCCTCGCCGCTCATGCCGGCACGCACTACGAACAACACCGCCGCACCCTGGTCGAGCAGGGCCTCGGCCAGCGATTGGCAGCGCCGCACATGGCCGGAGCCGATCAGCGACGACGCATCGGCGCGGATGACGATCAGCGGCGGCATAGCGGACATGGCGGGGGCTAGACGTGGTGCGCTCAGCGAACCTTGAACAGCGGCACCAGCGGCTCGCAGCGAAGCACGCTGGTCAACTGCCCCTTGCTCAGCACGTCGCCGATGTAGGGCAGTACCTCGCGATAGGCTTGCAGCAGCGCGTCGATGTCGCTGTCGCGATGCGCGTAGCTGACGTTGTGTGTGCCAACTGAGAGGATGCCGCGCTGGTGCATCTCTTGCATCCACAGCGTCTTGATCTCGAAGGCGTTAACGCCGCGGCCGTCCTTGATGTTCAAGAAGCTCCAGGTTGGATGGCCACTGGTGCCGAAGATGTCACCGAGCTGGTGGGTTTCGATGATATCGCTCAGGCCGGCCATGATCTTTCTGCCATGGGCGGTCAGGGTCTGCACCACCGGAGCGCTGCGCAGCTTCGTCAGCGTGGCCTTCGCTGCGGCCAGCGAGAGCGCTTCGCCGCCGAAGGTGAACGAGAAAAAGATGTCCTCCATTGTCTTCATGATGTCGCGTCGGCCGACGATGGCAGAGATCGGATAGCCGTTGGCCAGGCCCTTGCCGAACGTGGCCAGATGCGGCGTCACGCCAAAGAGCTCCTGGGCGCCGCCGTTGGCATAGCGGAAACCGGTGATTGTCTCATCGAAGACCAGCACGGCGCCATGCTTCTCGGCCAGCTCCTTGGTGCCTGCGAGGAAGCCCGACGCGGGTTCGATTACGTTCATCGGTTCGAGGATCACGGCGGCGAACTCGCCCGGATGCGCGCTGAGCAGGGTGTCTAGCGAAGCGAGGTCGTTGTACTTGAAAGTGTGGGTCAGGTCGCGCACGGCGTTCGGAACACCCAAATGGCGCGCTGTGCTGCCGATGTACCAGTCTTGCCAGCCGTGATAGCCGCAGACGGCCACGCGGTCGCGACCCGTGAATGCGCGCGCCACGCGGATCGCGCCGGCGGTGGCGTCCGAACCGTTCTTTCCGAAGCGGACCATCTCGGCGCAAGGCACCATCTCGCAGAGCATCTCGGCTACTGCGGTCTCAAGCGGGTGGGGCAGAGAGAAGATCACGCCGGATTCGTCGAGCTGGGAGCGCACGGCTTGGTTTACGTCGGGATCCTGGTAGCCGAGAGTGATCGATGCCAAGCTGCTGACGAAATCGATGTATTCGTTGCCGTCCAGGTCCCAGACGCGGCTGCCCTGACCATGTGTTATGAAGAACGGTGAGACGCCGATCGGGTACTGCGTGCGGCTCTTGCTGAAGGTTTGGCTGCCGAGCGGAATGACCTTCTCTGCACGTTCCAGATAGGCTTGGGATTTTTCAAAGCTGCGCATGGGGTGATTTGCTCCTGAGGTCTCAGCCGATGTGATGAGAGGTAGATTCGGCGGCCAAGGATTTGGCCAAGCCTTCGTTGCGCTGGTGCTGGGCGCCTGCACCCAGATTGCGACGTTCTATGCCACGGTAGATGTCGAAGCGGTCGAAGCCGGTCGGTGCGTCGATACCGATTTCTTTGAGCAACCCCTTGACGTGAGCCAAATCGTCCGGGTGATCGATTGTCCAGCGGAGTGACGAGAGGTCAGTCAGGCCGCTCCAATTTGCGGTGCGCAGATGCGCATGTCCGGCGCGCAGATAGAGCGTTACATGTTCGCGCTCTGACGGCAGCCGCGCGTTCTGCCAGGCTTCGCGTAGCGCTGCTATGGTGAATGCCTCGACGTCGAGGCCGTCGGCATAGCTTGGCGGGGCGATGTTGGAGACGTAGTCGAGATCGTCGCTGGCCAGCAACCCGAGCGCGCGATCAATGAGATCTGCATCCATCAGGGGACAGTCACCGGTCAGCCGCACGATATGGTCGGCCTCGGCGGCACAGGCCGCCTGGTAGTAACGGTCGAGGACGTCATTGAGGTTACCTCGGTGACAGGCGATGCCGTGCTCGATCAGGGTGCGATGCAGCGTGTCGTCGCTGGGGTCGGTGCTGGTGGCGACCATGACATGGTCGGCCAGCTTAGACTGGCGCACACGTGTCGCCATGAAGACGATCAGTGGCAGGTTCAGCAGCGGCTCCAGGACCTTACCAGGGAAACGTGAGCTGGAACTGCGCGCTTGGATGATGACGACGCGGCGTGGCGTAACGGAAGAGGGGGTCATTGCTTCCAGGATCGGGGGTCGATGACGGCGAGCGATTGCTCGACCAATTCGGGTGCTTTGATGGCGCGAGCCTGAGCCCATGCGGTGACGATTTGCTCGAGTTGGGTGACCGAGTCGACGCCGACGAGGACGGTAGCCACCGCGTCGAACGACTTGACAACTGACAATGCAGCAACCAGCGGTGTAAGGTCTCGCTGCGTGCACCAGTCGTGCCAGCGTCGCAGCGCCGGTGCGGCGGCGGGCAGCCGCTGAGCGGCTACCGACTCGTTTATCAGCAGCAGGCCTTGCAGGAATGCCGATCGCAGATGGACCTGCAGATCCGGCAATGCGGATGGCAGTGCTTGAGGCAGGCGCTGATCGAAGGCGTTGCCGGGCAGTTGGGCCAGCTGGATTGGCAGGCGCTCGCGAATGTGCAGGCAGGTGGCGGGGTTGTAGCACGAGACACCGAGTTCGACGGCCTCTGCTGCTGCCCAGCGCTCGAGCGCGGGCCAGATCCGGTCGGTGCGGGCATCAAGCAGATCGTCGGCGCGATGCAGCATCAGCCCCTTGAGGCGGCCTCCGAGGCGTTGACGTGACTGCTGCGCCTGCTTGAGCACCCATGCGGCGGCAGTCGCGCCGTCGAGTTCGGCTGGCACCGGGGCAATCTTTGAGATCGCGTTGAAGTCGTGGTCGCCGCATAGGTCCGCAAGGCGCTGCTCGATGTCGCCATAGGCCGACGCGGTGTCAAGTGTGCGGACACCATGCTGCTTGGCCGTCGCGAGAATTTGCCGTACCTGTTGATCCGGCACGGCTTGACCACTGCCGGCGATACCGTACGCGAGACCGAACTGGACGGTTCCGAGTGCTAGCTCCATATCGGATCTCTCCGTCAGACCAGGGTGTTGCGCAAAACGTCGACCACCCGCTGTTGTTGGGCCTCGGTTAGTGCCGGGAACAGCGGCAGCGAGATCGCATTGGCGTAGTAATGCTCGGCCGCTGGGAAATCGCCGCGCTTGAAGCCCAGCCGCGCGTAGTAGGGCTGGGTGTGGATTGGGATGTAGTGAACGTTGACGCCGATGCCGGCATCGCGCAGCGCGTTGAAAACTTGCAACCGGGTCACCCTGGTACGCTCCATGTCGATCTCGATCGCATACAGATGCCATGCTGACACACGCTCTGGTACACGCGCCGGGCAGCGCACGGGCAGGCCGGTCAGCAGACTGTCATAGCGTTCGGCCAATTGGCGTCGCTGCGCGTGCATCTCGTCTAGGCGCTTCAACTGGGCCGAGCCCAGGGCCGCCTGGAGGTCGGTAAGGCGATAATTGAAGCCGAGTTCGGTCTGCTCGTAGTACCAGGGCCCGTCGGGCGTGCCCTCCATAGCACTGGGTTCGCGCGTCATGCCATGCGAGCGCAGACTGCGCAGTCGCGCGGCCAGCGTGGCATTCTGGGTGGTGACCATACCTCCTTCCGCAGTCGTCACAATCTTGACGGCGTGGAAGCTGAAGACCGTGGCATCCGCATACTGGCTTCCGACCGGTCGACCTAGGTAGCTTGCTCCGGTCGCATGAGAAGCGTCCGCCAGGATCTGGAATCCGTAGCGGTCGGCGAGTTCTCGCATTTCCCGGAGATCGCACGGCAGGCCCGCGAAGTCCACGGGGATTAGTAACTGCGGTAGACGGTCGACCGCGGCCGCCTGTTCCAGCTTGGCGCGCAGACCTGCCAGCGACATATTGCGGGTGGCGGGATCGATGTCGACGAAATCGACGTCGGCGCCGCAATAGCGTGCGCAATTGGCGGAGGCGAGGAAGCTGTTGGGGCTGGTCCAGACGCGATCACCGGGGCCGATGCCCAAGGCCAAGCAGGCAATATGGAGTCCTGCCGTTGCGTTGGCGACCGCGACCGCGTGAGCGACCTGGTGGCGCGTGGCAAAGTCGCACTCAAATGCCGCGATGGCAGGCCCTTGGGTCAGGAAGTCCGAGCGCAGGGTGTCGACAACGGACGCGATGTCTGCATCGCTTATGTTCTGGCAACTGTAGGGGATGAAGGACATGATCGAGTACTCGCCGTGATCGGGATCAGTCAATTGCCTTGCCGATGACATGTTGGTCGATCAGAGTGCGCAACTGGTCAACGTTCAGGAAATCAGGGTTGGAGCCACTCTCGTAGGCAAATCCAACTGGCACGCGGACGCCATTCATGCGCTCGCAATACTCGTCCACCGAGTACAGGCCTGCCGAAGGAAGGATCGCGTAATAGGCACCAAGGTCCACCGTATTGAGGCTGTCGCTGGCGGTGATCATTTCCTCGTGGATCTTTTCACCTGGGCGCACGCCGACGATTTTCTGTTCGCAGTCCGGGGCGACGGCATTGGCCACGTCCGTGATGCGGTAGGACGGAATCTTCGGTACTAGCACTTCACCGCCTAGCGCGTTTTCGATCGACCAGAGCACCATGTCGACGCCTTCTTGCAGCGAGATGTTGAAGCGCGTCATCGCCGGGTCAGTGATAGGCAGGATACCGGTTTTGCGCTTATCGAGGAAAAACGGAATCACGGAGCCACGGCTGCCCATTACATTGCCATAACGCACGACGCTAAGCCTGAGGTTGCGATGTCCCCGGATATTGTTGGCCGCAACAAAGAGCTTGTCCGAGCACAGCTTGGTGGCGCCGTAGAGATTAATCGGCGCAGCCGCTTTGTCTGTCGAGAGAGCGACGACTCGCTGCACTTGGCTGTCCAGGCAGGCTTCAATCAGGTTCTGCGCGCCGAGGACATTGGTCTTGATGCACTCAAAGGGGTTGTATTCGGCGGCGGGTACCTGTTTCAAGGCGGCGGCATGCACAACGATGTCGATGCCTTCAAGCGCGCGACGCAGACGACCCTCGTCGCGGATATCTCCGATGAAGTAACGGATGGCTGGATAATTTTCGCCGGGGAACTGCTGCGCCATTTCGAACTGCTTGAGTTCATCGCGCGAAAATACCACTAGGCGCTTGACGTCGGGGAAGCGCTCAAGCACTGTCCTGATGAAGGCTTTGCCGAAGGAGCCGGTGCCACCGGTGACGAGAATGGACTTGTTGTTGAGCATGACGTTAAGGGTCTAGTCTAAATGGCGTTGATCGATTGCTTGGAATGGGTGTATTGGCGATTGTCGCGCTCTGCTCAGCGGATGAGCTTCAAGATGAGGCGTGGCTTATTTCTTGTTTGAGTTGGTCAATTTCTCTGCGGAGTAACTCATATTCCTCTTCTTTCCGTTGAATGAAAGTGTGCGTTAATCTCAGCCGCTCACTGATGCCCTGAGAGGTGAGGATGTAGATGTATCCCCACTTGTTAGTGCTGCGCTTGAAGTTCTCAACTTTCAACCAACCGCGTTTTAGTACGGCTTGGACGATGAAATTTGTCTTGCCCAAGCTTATGCCGAGCAATTCGGCCAACTGGCGTTGTGTGAGGCTCGGTCGCTCTGTTATCGCCCGGAGCACAGCTAGGGCAAGTAGGTCCTCATCGAAAGAGGGTGGTACGTTGGCAGTCAAAATGGGCTGCTGTTGGATGAGAAGAGAAGGTGTCTGTTCCGTCTGTGAACATTGTGATGTTATCAGAACTTGCGATCGGTAAACCTATGCTTGCCAAGATCGCTTGTTTGAGTCGCCGTTCGTGAGGTTGCGGGACTAAGTCTTGCGGTTTTGCGCCGAGTCTGGTAGGTGGGCGTTTCAACGGCGTTCTGGATTTTTGCGACTGACTTCCTCGTGCGCATTTCTCTGTTTGGTATTTTCCCCCATTTGATGGGAGTCCCAGGGCTTTGGAAGTGACTTGATTGTGGCTATGTTTATCCAATTATGGAGTGGATGCCATTCTCTCTCTCTCTCTCTCTCTCTCTCTCTGGCAGAGTTAAAGCAGCTTTCCTGCTTGTTAGCGGTGAAAACGCAGTCGGAAGATGAGCCAGGCCAACAAAATTATTAATGCAGTCAAGGAGGCTTTGATGGCGATATCAAGACGTTGTGGTCTGCTCTTGAGTTCAGGGGGGGTTGCTGCATCAATAACTTGGATCAGTGGGCCGTCTCGAGCCTCGTCCATTCGAGCTAGTTCAAGCTGTCTTGCATATAGTTCAAATAGTGTTTCCTGGTATTTGAAATCTCGGTAGCGCTCAATGTATTCGTTGCTAACAGATGGCGCTGGCGATGTGTCGGCCATGAGCTTTAACTGCGCGCGAAGTGCAGTTAAATTCGACTCTGCCAACCGCAGTTCGATCGCGCCGGGTGCCAGGGAAGTTTGCATTCCTTGTAGTTTTACTTCGGCAGCAACAACGGCGGCCTTGGTTTTGGCGAATGCCTCTGCGGACGCTTTGGGATCAATTTTCAGTGCATTGCCGTCGAAGCCGCTACCTTGTAATGCAATTTGAGCTTTAGTTAGGTTGTTGCGGGTGGCTTGTAATTGACGATCGAAAAAGGCTCGACGTTGTTGGGCTTCGGTCAATGCGAGAGTGCTAGTGAATATGCGTAATTCGTCAACGAAACGATTGGCAAGACTGGCTGCGCGTTTTGGGTCGGTATCGTCTACTTCTATGCTGATGATGCCATCTTTTTTGTTGGCTGTAATGCGAACGTTAGCGTTTAGTGCTTTGCGAGCCTTTGTCTTAAATGGCGTGTCATAGAGTTTTTGTAGTTCAAACTGATCAATTATTCGATCCGTGACCGACGCGCTTTGTAGAAACGCAATGTATTGTTCGGCTGACGTCCGGCCGGAGTTGGTGCTCCCCGACATGCCTGCTATAGGTCCGAGAGACGCGAGTGCAGCTGACACCGAGCTTTGAGGCTGTTGAGGTTGAAGGAAAGTGGTTTTGGCAGTGAAAATCGGCGGTAACAAGAAGCTAATCCCAAGTGCCAGCGCGCCTGTGAGCAGCGGAGTGATGGTTAAGAGCTTCCAATTTTGGAGGGTAGTATGGAGCACACGAGTGAATTGGTCTTCGATATTGGCCGTCACTGGTGATGGCTCTACGGTTGTAACGTCAGTCACAGGATTCCTTGAAAATTTATTTCAGTTCTTGATAGTCTTCAGTGCTGCAGCACCCAAGCCGAACTGATAGAGGATCTGCGTCCAGTCCTTGGCTTCTTGCATGAAGGTGGTTTTGTTCATTTCCTCAGGCACGAAGACGGTGTCGCCCGGAAGGGCCGTCATACCGTCCAGTCCACCACCTGAAAGTAGCCAACCAGATTTTTGGCGTGAGCTGATCACGCTGCCATTGGCGCGCAAGACGAAGATGCTGGCCGTGTCAGCACCACGAGTCGGGCCGCCCGCCAGTTTCAAGAAGTCATTGACTGTGCTGCCGTCGCCATACAAGTAGCTGCCGCCGTTGAAGACGCTGCCAAACACGCCAACGGTATTGGGGTGCGCAGGGATCAACAGGCGGTCGCCGTCTTCCACGGCTAGTTCCGGAAGATTTTTGGAAGCCGGGCTTAGTTGCAGAACTATTCGACCCGTGGGTTTGATGGCGCGAAGGCGTTGAATCAGTTGATTTGAGCCTTGAACCTTTGCTGCTTGAGCCGAAGCTTCATCAGCATTTGCTGTGCGTTGCGAGGAGTTACTGCGGGCAAACTCGGTTTCCATGTCTCGCAGTGCTCGGTCATAGTTTTCCTGCTGGGAGAGGCGGGTACTTTCACGGCTGAACTCGGTGCCGAAGACATAGGCATCGGGAGTCAGGCCGCCGGCGGCACGGATAGCGTCAGCCAGGCTGCTATTGGCGGGCAGGATGAACTCGCCGGGGCGCTGAACTTCGCCTTCAACCTTGACGCGTTTGCTTTGCCTGAATTGGGGTAATGAGGCTTCTACAGCACTAAATGCACGCAAAATGTCGCCGTCGCGCGGCTTCTGTTTGGCTTGCTGGGGCAGGCTCAATTCAGTGATTCGCGCGTCATTTCGAGCATCCAGGTGTTCGACAGTGAAGCGACTGCGGTCTGCAACAGCGGTAAAGCCACCCGCCATAGCCAGGACGTCTTCCAGAGTGTCTTGCGGCTTCAACTCAAAGATGGCCGGCTTGTTAACACTGCCAATAAGCGCGACCTGGGGGCCCACTGCGCCGATGTGGATCACGTCCTCTGCCAGCAATGCCCGGTCCGCCGTCTTGTCGCCTTTGATTAGCAAGTCATAGAAATCGAAGCTGCTGATGGTCTTGCCGTTGCGGCGCAATTCGATCTGGCGGAAGCTGCCGGCAGACGACGGGCCACCCGCCTGCATCAAGGCATTGACCAAGGTTGCAAGGCTGCTGACCGTGTAGGCGCCGGGCCGCTGGGTGAAGCCCGTGACATAGATGCGGATGCTGCGCAGCTTGCCCAGCGAGGCGCTGAGTTTGTAGTTGCGGAAGACCTGGGCGACGCGTTGGTCGATGGCGCGCTCCAACTCCGAGTAGCGCAGCCCAGCCACCATGACGGGGCCGACACGGGGCAGGGTGACGCGCCCGCTGCGGTCAACGGCAAGACGTAAATCGGCCTCAACCGAACCCCATAGCGTGACCAGCACTTCGTCGCCCACGCTGATGACATAGTCTTGCGGGATCTGGCTACTGGCTTCCTGGGCCATGCCTTGGCGGCCAGTGTTGCTCATCAGTTCGGAGCCAAAGCGCCGAACCGGCGTTTCTGCGCTAGCGCTGCGCTGCACATAACGTTCGAATTCGCTGGGTAAATAGCGTTCGCGGGATTCTGCCGTGGCGGTCGCACGAGCAGTCTGCAGTCGTTCGTCGGTAGCCTCGTCGCTTGTTCGATTGGCTTGGCTGGCGGGCGGTGTACTGGAGCGCAGGCGAACTGGGCCGGCTTCGCTGTTTGAGTTGCCGTTACTGGCGGTGCTTGCCTCGGCGTCTGCTGCGAAGCTGCCTGGTGCTACTAAAAGTGCCTGTGAAACGAGAGCGGAAATCAAGGCAAGGCGCGCAAACGCTGGAGCCCGATCGATGGTGCCATGTGACTTCGCTGTATTGCGCTGAGGACAATTTGACGAGAAGCTTGTTCGAAACTCAGAAAAGATCATGGGCGCTCGCTGGGGGAATTTTCAAGCAGACGCAAGTCGCGTCACTTATTGACCGGCGGATTCTAGCCCTGCGGCTGCCGGGCCTAGGTGGAACCCTCGGTGGGGCTGGCTACACTGTTCACATGATGTTTTTTCTCGTTCCCTTTTTCATTGCGGCGGCTGTCACATTGTTCGTGATCCATTCGTCCCATGCGCACGGTCATTTGTCCGCTGACGGCGATCTCTCGGGCCCGCAAAAATTCCACTCGCATCCCGTGCCCCGCATAGGCGGAGTGGGCATGTTCGTGGGTTTGCTGGCTTGCGTTTTGATGGCCTGGGAGCAAGGCTCAACAACTGCTCGATTGGGCTTTCTTTTGCTGGTTTGCGGTCTGCCTGCTTTTGCTGCTGGTTTGATCGAAGACCTGACCAAGAAGGTCTCGCCGGGCAAGCGCTTGCTGGCCACGATGGCCTCGGCTGCGTTGGCTTTTTACATCTTGGATGGAAAAATTACCCGCACAGACATCATCGGCTTGGACTGGATTGTGGGGACAAGCCTGGGTGCGCTGGCGGCCACGGTGTTCGCCGTGGCGGGTGTGGCCAACTCGGTGAACATCATTGACGGCTTCAATGGCCTGTCCACCATGTGCGTGACATTGATGTTGCTGAGCTTTGCCTATGTGGCCTACCAGGTTGGCGATACGGAGTTGACGCTTTGGGCCCTGGCGGGCGTTGGGGCGGTGCTGGGCTTTTTTGTCTGGAACTTCCCTGCGGGCCTGATCTTTTTGGGTGACGGCGGGGCCTACTTCATCGGTTTCTTCCTGGCCGAGATCGGCATCTTGTTGATTGCCCGGCATTCCCAGGTCTCGCCCCTGTTCCCCTTGATGGTGTGCGTCTATCCGGTGTTCGAGACGTTGTTCTCCATTTACCGCCGCCGCTTTATCCGCGCCACGCCGCCAGGTTTGCCGGACGGCATTCATTTGCATTCCCTGATCTACCGTCGCTTGATGCGTTGGGCGGTCGGCGCGCGTGACGCGCGGGCGATGACGCAGCGCAACTCGATGACGGCGCCCTATCTTTGGACGCTGTGCATGACTTCTCTGGTGCCGGCTTTGCTGTTCTGGGACTCGACCACCATGCTGGTGATTTGCATGGTCTTGTTTGGCTTGATTTATGTGGGCCTGTACTGGCGCATCGTGCGCTTCCGTACACCTAAGTGGATGGTGTTCAGCGCGCAGCTGAGGGGCGGTCCCGGGACCGCAGATTCGGGCAAACCCGATTGAGATCCGCACATAGCGGATAATCGCGGGATGACCGAAACCCAAGCTACGGAAGTCGCGCCCTCGCGCTTCGACACTTTACCCCTCGACGCCAAGCTGCTTCGCGCAATTGCCGACTCCGGCTACGCGATGATGACGCCTATTCAGGCGAAGGCGATTCCGATTGTGTTGGAGGGTCGCGATGTCATGGGCGCGGCGCAGACCGGCACCGGCAAGACGGCAGCGTTTTCCATCCCGCTGCTGCAGCGCATGCTCAAGCACGAGAATGCCAGCGCCTCACCGGCCCGCCATCCCGTGCGCGCCCTGGTTTTGGCGCCGACGCGCGAGTTGGCCGATCAGGTGGCCAACAATATCAAGGCCTATGCCAAGCACACGAATCTGCGCGTAACCTGTGTGTTCGGCGGCATCGATATGAAGCCTCAGACCCTGGTGCTCAAGGGCGGTGTCGAAGTCTTGATCGCCACGCCCGGCCGCCTGCTGGACCATATCGAGGCCAAGAACTGCGTGCTCAACCAGGTGGAGTACGTGGTGCTGGACGAGGCCGACCGCATGCTGGACATCGGTTTCCTGCCGGATCTGCAGCGCATCCTGAGCCATCTGCCCAAGGCTCGCCAGACCCTGCTGTTCTCGGCCACGTTCTCGCCCGAGATCAAGCGCCTCTCGCAAAGCTATTTGCAGGATCCGGTGCTGGTTGAGGTGGCCCGGCCCAATGCCACGGCCACCAATGTCGAGCAGATCTTTTACAGCGTCAGCGATGATGACAAGCGCGGCGTCGTGCGCAAGGTCTTGCGCGAGCGAGCGATCACCCAGTCCATCGTCTTCGTCAATTCCAAGCTCGGTGCGGCGCGTCTAGCGCGTTCGTTTGAGCGTGATGGCTTGCGCACCGCCGCCCTGCATGGCGACAAGTCGCAGGACGAGCGCTTGAAGTCGCTGGAGGCTTTCAAGCGTGGGGAGGTGGACCTGCTGGTTGCCACGGACGTGGCGGCCCGCGGCCTGGATATTGCCGATCTGCCAGCGGTCTTCAATTTCGACGTGCCCTTCAATGCCGAGGACTATGTGCATCGCATCGGTCGTACCGGTCGCGCTGGCGCCTCGGGCATTGCCGTGACCCTGGTGACGCGTTCGGATGCGCGCCTGGTCGCCGATATCGAGAAGCTGCTCAAGCGCAGCATCGAGTTGCAAGCCATCGAGTTGGAGGATGAGCGTCCGGCTCGTCCCGAGCGTGCACCTCGCCCGAGGCGGGATTGGGAGTCTGAGCCCGCCGCCAGCGAGGCGGCCCGTGCGCCCGTGGCGCCGCGGCCCGTGTATCGCCAGCCGGCGCGGGATGCCTTCTTTGACAAGCCTTATGAGCCCAGCACCAGTGCCGAATTGCCGGCCTGGGACAAGGGTGCCGCGGGCGCTGCGGCCGCGCCCAAGGGCTTGTCTGCCAATATCAAGCCCAAGCGCAAGGTGGCAGCCTTGTTTGGCGCCAAGCAGCCGGCGGCCTCCACCGAGTCCTGAGCACGAAAAAGCCCGATCGCTTGATCGGGCTTTTTTGATTCTCAGGCCAGCAGCGAGAACACCGCCGGCACCTTGTCCGGCATGGACTCGCCCGAGCTGCGCCACTCGGCCACCGTCGCGCTGCGCGTCCAGCCCTGTTCCAGGCTCAGGCCGCAGCTGATGGACAGGCGTGTCTGCGGCTTCAGCGTGCTGAGTAGGGCGTGCAGCAGGGCAGAGTTGCGGTAGGGTGTCTCAATCATCAGCTGGGTTTGCTGCTGCCGGGCCGACAGCGCTTCCAGCTCGCGAATACGTGCCGCACGAGCCGGCGCTTCGACCGGTAGATAGCCCACAAAGGCGAAGCTCTGTCCATTCAAGCCGCTGGCCGACAAGGCCATCAGCAGGGCGCTGGGGCCGCTCAAGGGAATGACCTCGATGTCGGCCGCGTGAGCGGCGGCCACCAGCAGGGCACCCGGGTCGGCCACGGCGGGTAGGCCGGCCTCCGAGATCAGGCCCAGGTCCTGGCCCGCCAGGGCCGGCGCCAGCAAGGCGTTCCAGGCCTGGTTCTGGTTGAGCAAATCGTTCGCCCGGCCCTTGGGTGGGCGCGGCAGCTCGGTGATGCGCAGCTCCTGCAGGGGCTGGCTCAGCGGGCAGATGGCGTCCACGCGCTTGAGGAAGGCGCGGGTGGTCTTGGCGCTTTCGGCGGCCCAGTGCTCGAGGCGCGCGGCGGTCTGGATGATGTGCAGGGGTAGCACGGTCTGCAGGTCAACGGCAGCCCCCTCGACGCCAAAGTCCAGGGTGTTGGGGACGAGATAGAGGCGGCCTTTTTTCATGCGGATGCTCCGGTGGGTGTGGCCAGGGCATCCAGACCCGCTAGGCGCAGCAGCTGGCTGGTGCGAATCAGGGGCAGGCCGATCAAGGCGGTCGGGTCGTCCGAATCGATGGCGGCCAGCAAGCTGATACCCAGGCCCTCCGACTTGGCGCTGCCGGCGCAGTCATAGGGCTGCTCAGTCCGCAGATAGTTTTCGATCTCGGCGTCGCTGAGCTCGCGGAACTGCACCCGCACCGCTGCCAGGTCTTGCCGGGCGAAGCCGCTGGCGGCGCAGACCACGGCGACGGCGGTTTGAAACACCACGGTCTTGCCACTCATGCGGCGCAGCTGTGCCACGGCGCGCTCATGGTCGCCTGGCTTGCCGATCGAATCGCCTTCCAGATCGGCGACCTGGTCCGAGCCGATCACGATGGCTTCGGGGTGCTGGCGGGCCACGGCCTGGGCCTTGGCCAGGGCCAGGCGCTGGGCCAAGTCGGCCGGGCGCTCGCCGGGCAGGGGGGTTTCGTCGACATCGGGCGCGTAGACCTCAAAAGGCAGGCGCAGGCGCTGCAATAGTTCGCGGCGGTAGCGGGAGGTGGAGCCCAGGATCAGGGGGCGTGGAGCTTGGGGCTCGGCGGGTCGCTTGGGTGCGGCAGGGTTGGGGGTGTCATGCATGCTTTGATTTTCGCATTGCCGCCGCAGGGCAGGCCGAGGGCGGAGCGGTGGTGGCGGCCTGATCCTGGCGGGGCTCTACACTTGCAGCCATGAAAGAGCATGTTTTTCTCCCTCGAAAATTGGATGTCGCGGCCTTTGCCCGTGATGCTGCCTCGCTGGAAGGCGCGTGGCCCGCGGCGGAAATGCAGCGTTTGGCCGAATCCGGCGCCCCCGATGCGCCGGCCGCGGCCTGGCCTGCCGTGCAATGGCGCTTGCGCGGCGAGCGGCGTGAGCCGCGTGGCGGCGAGGCCCAGGTTTGGCTGCATCTGCAGGCCAAGGCCACTGTTCAAATGACCTGCCAGCGCTGCTTGCAGCCGGTCGAGGAGGTCCTGGACATCGAGCGCCAATACCGCTTTGCCCGCAATGAGTCTGAAGCCGCCGAATTGGATGCCGAGAGCGACGACGATGTGCTGGTGCTCTCGCGCAGCCTGGATGCGCTGGAGATGGTGGAGGATGAGTTGCTCCTGTCCTTGCCCTTGGTGCCGCGCCACGAGGTGTGCTCTCAGCCCTTGGTCGCGCCGGCGGATGATTTGGATGCCGCGGATGAGGCCTTGGAAGAGCGCCCCAATCCTTTTGCTGCACTGGCCGCGCTGAAGAAAGGCAAGGCCTGAATCGGGCGGGCTTGTGGGGCCGGCATTGATGGCGCAAAAACGCCGTGCTACAATCGCCGGCTTTCCCCGGTTCGATCATCAAAGTTTGTTGACGGTGCGGTAGATCAGGCGGGTGGCTCACACGGCCACTGGCGTTGAGATACAGGCAAGGCGCGCGAAGCCCCAGGTTTTTCCAGGTTTCGAGGTCTGCGGCACAGACGACGGCTGGCGCAGCAGTGCGCTGAGGATCGTGCACAGCGTCAAGCGGTGTCCGGGGTGTGTCTGGGTTTTTGGGTTTGGCAGGGGCTTTGCGTCTTTGTTGCCAAATCAGCCGAATCGGAAAATGCGGCGAAGCACCAGTCTCGATCACCGGATTTAAGTCGGCCCTCGTCGGCCATTAGGAGAATTTCATGGCTGTTCAGCAAAACAAGAAGTCGCCTTCCAAGCGTGGCATGCACCGTTCGCACAATGCTCTGGTGACCCCGGGCACGGCAATCGAGCCCACCACCGGTGAAGTGCATCTGCGTCACCACATCAGCCCCACCGGCTTCTACCGTGGCCGCAAGGTCCTGAAGACCAAGGCTGACGCTTAAATAGAGCGACGCTGGTTCGATCGCGAGGCCTCGTGGCCCCGCCGAGCTCGAACCTTGCCATCCTTGCTTGTCTTTACAATTTCCCGGCCTGTGCTTTGCTGCAGTGCCGGGTTTTTGTGTTTCTGATGGGTCTTGTTTGTGGCTTGGCGGCATGCGCTGCTGTCATGTTCATGCGTTCTCATCTCCCTCGTCTTCTTGCTCGGGCCAACCGGCATTGATCTGATGTCCTCTGTCCTCACCAACTCATCTTCTGCGCCCGCGCAGCCCGCGTCTCAAGGCCTGGGCTCGCCGGCGGCTGCCGTTCAGCCTCTGGGTGTGGTTCGTCTGGCGGTGGATTGCATGGGTGGCGATCATGGGCCCTCCGTCACGCTGCCGGCTTGCCAGGCCTTTCTGGCTGCGCATCCCCAGGCGGAGTTGCTGCTGGTGGGCTTGCCCGAAGCCTTGGCTGCTGCGGCTCACTGGCCTCGCTGCACCATCGTCGGCGCGTCCGAGGTGGTGGCCATGGACGATCCGGTCGAAGTGGCCCTGCGCCGCAAGAAGGACTCGTCGATGCGGGTCGCCATCCAGCAGCTGAAGGCGCAGGGTGAGCAGGCGCCCAGGGCCGATGCCTGCGTGTCGGCCGGCAATACCGGGGCCTTGATGGCGGTGTCGCGCTATCTGCTCAAGACCTTGGACGGTATTGACCGCCCGGCCATCGCCTCGGTCATGCCCACCCAGCTGGGCGGTTACACCACCATGCTGGACCTCGGCGCCAATGTGGACTGCTCGGCCGAGCATTTGTTGCAATTCGCGGTGATGGGCAGTGCTCTGGTTGCGGCGGTCGATGGCAAGGAAGAACCCAAGGTCGGCCTGCTCAATATCGGCGAGGAAGTGATCAAGGGCAGCGAGGTCATCAAGCGTGCCGGCGAGCTGCTGCGCCAGGCCGATGCGGCCGGTCAGCTGAACTTTTTTGGCAATGTCGAGGGCAATGACATCTTCAAGGGCACGGTCGATCTGGTCGTCTGCGACGGCTTTGTGGGCAATGTTGCATTGAAGACGGCCGAGGGTTTGGCGGGCATGATAGGGGCCATCCTGCGCGAAGAATTTGGCCGCAATTGGCTGACGAAGGCTGCGGCAGTGCTGGCTTTGGCGGTTTTGAAGCGTATCAAAGGGCGTGTGGACCACCGCCGTTTCAATGGTGCGGCGCTGCTCGGATTGCGGGGCCTGGTCTTCAAGAGCCATGGTTCCGCCGATGCCTTCGCTTTCGAGAATGCCCTCAACCGGGCTTATGATGCGGCCCGCAACCGGTTGTTGGACCGGGTTCACGACCGCATCATCGCGACCTTGCAGACCATGCCCTCGGCGACCGAGGCAGGCAAACCGGCGGATGAGGCGGGCGCTTCAGGAGACAAGGCGACCCCGGTCGTCCATGCTGCATGACCACATCCGATCAGAATTTCTCTCAGCCTTCTTCCTCACCCTCATCGACTCCCGCCGCTCCGCTGTACTCGCGCGTCATTGGCACTGGCAGCTTTCTGCCTCCCAAGCGCCTGAGCAATGTGGAGTTGGCCGCGCAACTCGCGGCCGATGGTGTTGAAACCTCGGATGAGTGGATCGTCGAGCGTACCGGCATCCGCGCCCGCCACTTTGCCGAGGCCGGCGCGACGGCCAGCGACCTGGCCCTGCCCGCCGCTCTTGCCGCCATCGAAGCGGCCGGCATCGCGGCCAGCGAGATCGACCTGATCATCGTCGCGACCTCGACGCCCGACATGATCTTCCCCTCCACCGCCTGCCTTTTGCAGCAAAAGCTTGGCATTGCCGGCGGTGCTGCCTTTGACGTGCAGGCCGTGTGTTCGGGCTTTGTCTACGCCCTGACGGTGGCCGACGCGATGATACGCACCGGCTCGGCCCGCAAGGCCTTGGTCGTGGGTGCGGAAGTGTTCTCCCGCATCCTGGATTTCAAGGATCGCACCACCTGCGTGCTGTTCGGCGATGGCGCCGGCGCCGTGGTGCTGAGCGCCAGCGAGACCCCGGGCATCCTGGCCACCGAGTTGCATGCCGATGGCCGCCACTCGGGCATTCTGTGCGTGCCTGGCTCGGTGTCGGGTGGCCGGGTTACCGGCGACCCCTTGCTCAAGATGGATGGCCAAGCCGTCTTCAAGCTGGCCGTGGGCGTGCTGGAGAAAGTCGCCCGCTCGGTGCTGGACAAGGCCGGCCGCAGCGATGCCGAGATCGACTGGCTGATCCCGCATCAGGCCAATATCCGCATCATGCATGGCACTGCCAAGAAACTGAAGCTGCCGCTGGACAAGCTGATCGTCACCGTCGACCAGCATGGCAATACCTCGGCGGCATCCATCCCGCTGGCCCTGGACGTGGCGGTGCGCGATGGCCGCATCAAGCCCGGCGACACCGTCATGCTGGAAGGCGTGGGCGGCGGCTTTACCTGGGGCGCCGTGCTCCTGGACCTTTGACCCGAGTCTTTGTATGAGCAAGAAATTCGCATTCGTTTTCCCGGGCCAAGGCTCGCAAGCCGTGGGCATGCTGGATGCCTGGGGTGATCATCCCGAGGTGCTGCGCACCTTGGCCGAAGCCTCGGAAGCTCTGGGCGAGGATATGGCTGCCCTGATCAAGACGGGCCCCAAGGAAGAGCTGGACCTGACCACCAACACCCAGCCGGTGATGCTGACGGCCGGCATTGCCTGCTACCGTGCCTGGGTCGCCGAGACCGGCCTCGTGCCCGCCGCCGCAGCCGGCCATTCGCTGGGCGAGTACACGGCCCTGGTGGCCGCCGGTGCCCTGAGCCTGGCTCAGGCCCTGCCCCTGGTGCGCTTCCGCGCCCAGGCCATGCAGGAGGCCGTGCCCGTGGGTGTGGGCGCCATGGCGGCCATCCTCGGCCTGGAGGCCCAGGCCGTGCGCGAGGGCTGTGTCGCCGCAGCAGCGGCCACGGGCGAGGCGGTCGAAGCGGTCAATTTCAACGACCCCAAGCAAACCGTCATCGCCGGCAGCAAAGCCGGCGTGGACAAGGCCTGCGAGCTGCTGAAGGCTGCGGGTGCCAAGCGCGCCCTGTTGCTGCCCGTGTCGGCCCCCTTCCATTCCAGCCTGATGAAGCCCGCCGCCGAGCGCCTGCAAGAGCGCCTGGCCGCCACCGAGTTTGCGCCGCTGCAATTCCCCGTTATCAACAATATCGATGTGGCTTCGGTCAGCGATGCCGCCGCTCTGCGCGATGCCTTGTACCGCCAGGCTTTCGGCCCGGTGCGCTGGGTGGAAGTGGTGCAGGCCTTGAAGGCGCAAGGCCTGAATCCCATCATCGAATGCGGTCCCGGCAAGGTGCTGGCCGGCATGGCCAAGCGCATCGATGGCGAGATCGTCAGTGCGACTATTTTTGACCCTGCCAGCCTGGCCGAAGCGCGCGCCCTGCTGGCTTGAGTGTGGAGCAAATCATGACTGAACAATTCAAAGGCCAGGTCGCCCTGGTCACCGGCGCTAGCCGAGGCATTGGCCGGGCCATCGCCCTGGGCCTGGCCGAGCAAGGCTTGATCGTCGTCGGCACGGCCACGACCGAAGCCGGCGCCGCCGCCATCGGCGAAGCCCTGGCGCCTTTTGGCGGTCGCGGCATCGCGCTCAACGTCAACGATGCTGCCGCTGTGGATGCGGCCGTGGAGGCCATCGTCAAGGCCAATGGCGGCCTGCAGGTGCTGGTCAACAACGCCGGCATCACCCGCGACAATCTGTCCATGCGCATGAAGGACGAGGACTGGGACGCGGTGATTGACACCAATCTCAAGGCCGTCTTCCGCATGAGCCGCGCCGTTATGCGCACCATGATGAAACAGCGTTATGGCCGTATCATCAATATCACCTCGGTGGTGGGTGCCTCCGGCAACCCCGGCCAGGCCAATTACGCCGCCGCCAAGGCCGGCGTGGCGGGCATGACGCGCTCGCTGGCGCGCGAGCTGGGCAGCCGCGGCATCACCGTCAACTGCGTGGCCCCCGGTTTCATCGCCACCGACATGACCGAAGTGCTGCCCGAGGCGCAGAAAACCGCCTTGCTGGCGCAGATCCCGCTGGGACGCCTGGGCGAGGCGCGGGAAATTGCCGATGCCGTCGCCTTCCTGGCTTCGCCCAAGGCCGCCTACATTACGGGCAGTGAGCTGCACGTCAACGGCGGCATGTTTATGAATTGATTTGAGGTGCTGGCATCCCGCCGGCACCCACCGGATTTGCCCGGCCGGTGAAGGCCCTCCAGTGTGATTTGCCTCTCTTCCTAGAGTCGCCACCCTAGAGGCCTTAGAATCCCGGGCTGTTCCTAGCAAACCCCTCCCGGAGGAGTCCATGAGCGATATCGAAGCACGTGTCAAGAAAATCATCGCCGAGCAACTCGGCGTCCCTGAGTCCGATGTGACCAACGAAAAGGCCTTTGTGGCCGATCTGGGCGCCGACTCGCTCGACACCGTGGAATTGGTGATGGCACTCGAAGACGAGTTCGGCATCGAAATCCCCGATGAAGAAGCCGAGAAGATCACCAGCGTTCAGCTGGCGATTGACTACGCCGTCAAGCACCAGAAGGCCTGAGCTGCAAAGCTCCGGCATTTCGACTAACTGATCCCCGCACCGCATGAGCCGTCGTCGCGTCGTCGTCACTGGTCTTGGTCTGATCAGCCCCGTGGGTAACACGGTGGCTGAGGGCTGGGCCAATATCCTGGCCGGTCAGTCCGGCATTGACCGCATCAGCCGATTTGATGCTTCCGCTTTCTCCTGCCAGTTCGCTGGTGAGGTGAAGGGCTTCGATGTTGCCGACTACATGTCCAGCAAAGAAGCGCGGACGATGGATCGTTTCATCCATTACGGATTGGCGGCCTCCATTCAAGCGGTGCAGGACGCCGGTCTGCCGACCGGTGATCAGTTGAGCGAAGAACAAGCCGAGCGCATCGGCGTGCTGGTGGGTTCGGGCATTGGCGGCTTGCCGCTGATCGAAGAAACCCAGGCCGAGTACGTGGCGCGCGGTCCGCGCCGCATCTCGCCCTTCTTCGTGCCGGCCTCGATCATCAATATGATCTCGGGCCATGTCTCGATCAAGTACGGATTCCAAGGTCCGAACCTGGCCATCGTGACGGCCTGCACCACCGGCTTGCATGCCATCGGTGAGGCAGGGCGGCTGATCGAATACGGCGATGCCGATGTGATGATTGCCGGCGGCGCGGAATCGACCGTGTCGCCCTTGGGTATCGGAGGCTTTGCCTCGGCGCGGGCCCTGTCCACGCGCAACGAGGATCCCAAGACCGCATCCCGCCCCTGGGACAAAGACCGCGACGGTTTTGTCTTGGGCGAGGGCGGCGGTGTGCTGGTGCTCGAAGAGTACGAGCACGCCAAAAAGCGTGGTGCCAAGATTTATGCCGAGCTCGCGGGCTTTGGCATGGGCGCCGATGCCTTCCACATGACCGCGCCCAGCGTGGACGGTCCCAAGCGCTCCATGAAGGCGGCCTTGCGCAATGCCGGACTGAACGCTGATCAAATCAATTACATGAACGCACACGGCACCTCGACGCCGCTGGGCGATCTGAACGAAACCAATGCCATCAAGCTGGCCTTCGGTGAGCACGCCAGGAATCTGGTGATCAGCTCCACCAAGTCCATGACCGGGCATCTGCTCGGTGGGGCGGGCGGCATCGAGTCCGTGTTCACCGTGCTGGCCGTGCACAATCAGGTGGCGCCGCCCACCATCAATATCTTCAACCAGGATCCCGAGTGCGACCTGGACTACTGCGCCAACGAGGCGCGGCCCATGAAGATCGAGTACGCCGCCAAGAACAACTTCGGCTTCGGCGGCACCAACGGGACGCTGATCTTCAAGAAGATCTGAGGCCTTATGGACCGGGCCAGCGTCGCGCAAGCAAGAAGCTACGCTGTCCCTGCGATGTTTGAACAGGCCTGCGGGCCTGTTTTGCATTGGGCTGCGCGGTCTGGTTTTTCGTGAGCCCGCGTCGCGCCCCGGCTTTCCGCATCGATGTGTGGCCACAGCCACGCCTGCAGCTCTTCATTGCTGCGTTGAGCTGCCTGGCCGCGGTGGCGGCCTGTGCCGCCTTGATCGCGCATTTCAATCGGGCCTGGCCCAGTCTCGCGCTGACGCCCCTGGCGGGCTGGTGGGCCTGGCGCTGCGCCTCCTTCGCGCCTCGACGCCTGCAATGGGATGGCGAGAGCTGGCGCTACGCCGACAGCCTGCTTGCCCCGGTGCTCACCCGGGTCCGGGTCCAGGTCGTGATGGATCTGGGGGACTGGATGCTGCTGCGTTTGCAACCAGCCGAGGCGGGGCTATGGCGGACTTCGATCTATCTGCCCCTCGCGCGTGTGGCGCTCGGCGCGCATTGGACGGCGCTGCGCGCCACGCTTTATTCGGCCAAGGTCAGCGAGCCGCCAGGCCCATGACTTTCGCAAGCTCTGCAGGGCCATGCCAATATAGTTTGCACGCTTGTTGCCATGCGTAAATTAAGCTTGAATCCCTGGGTCTTGGCCCCAAAATCCCGAGCACTGGGCGCCGTGCCGCGGCCCCATTCCCTGAACCCTTTGTGAGCACTTGAATCGACCATGCCTTCAACGTCCGTCACTTCCCGGCCTTCATCCGCAACTCTTGCCGTCACCCGCAAACCGGGCTTCACCCGCATTCTGATATCGGCCGCGGTGCTGTCCCTGAGCTTGAGCTTGGCGCCCACGGTGGCCGCGGCCCAGGCGCGGGATCTGCCGGATTTCACCGAGCTGGTGGAAAAGGTCGGCCCGGCCGTCGTCAATATCCGCACCTCCGAGCGCGCCAAGACCGCTGCCAACGGTGCGCCCGAGATGGACGAGCAGATGCAGGAGTTTCTGCGCCGCTTCGGCATTCCCTTGCCGGGTCAGCGTCGCGGTGCTCCGCGGGGCGGTGAGGACGAGGCGCCGCAGCGCCGCGGCATAGGCTCCGGCTTTGTGCTGAGCGCCGACGGCTATGTGATGACCAATGCCCATGTGGTGAATGGCGCGGACGAAGTCTTCGTCACCCTGACCGACAAGCGCGAGTTCAAGGCCAAGATCATCGGCACCGATGTGCGCACCGATGTGGCCGTGCTGAAGATCGAAGCCGGCGGCCTGCCTGCGGTGAAGATCGGCGATGTGGGCCGGCTCAAGGTGGGTGAGTGGGTGATGGCCATAGGCTCGCCCTTCGGCTTCGACAACAGCGTCACCGCCGGCATCGTCAGCGCCAAGGCGCGCGACACTGGCGACTTCCTGCCCTTCATCCAGACCGATGTGGCCATCAACCCCGGCAACTCCGGCGGCCCGTTGCTGAATATGCGCGGCGAGGTGGTGGGCATCAACTCGCAGATCTACAGCCAGTCCGGCGGCTTTATGGGCATCTCGTTTGCGATCCCCATCGACGAGGCCATCCGTGTCTCCGACCAGTTGCGTAGCAGTGGCAAGGTGGTGCGCGGCTTCATCGGCGTGGCGCCCGATGATTTGAGCAAGGAGGTGGCCGAGTCCATCGGCCTGGGCAAGCCCACCGGTGCGGTGATACGCAGCGTCACGGCGGGCGGCGCGGCCGACAAGGCCGGCATCGAGGGCGGCGACGTGATCACCAAGTTCGACGGCAAGACCATCGAGAAGGCCAGCGATCTGCGTCGTGTTGTGGCCGGACTCAAACCCGGTGCCAAGAGCAGCGTGCAGGTCTATCGCCGCGGCGCCTACAAAGACCTCAGCATCACCATCGCCGAGATGCCCAGCGACAAGCAGGCGCGCGCCGGCAGCGAACCCGATGCCAAGGCAGCGCCCAGTTCGACGGCGGCCCTGGGTCTGCAGATCTCCGAGATCCCGGAGGCGCAGAAGAAGGAGTTGAAGCTGCGCGCCGGCGTGCGTGTGGACGGCGCCAGCGGTGTGGCCGCGCGAGCTGGTTTGCGCGAGGGCGATCTGATCCTGTCGGTGGACAATGTCGAGGTCAGCAGCGTCAAGCAGTTCCAGGCCCAACTGGCCAAGCTGGAAAAAGCCAAGGTCATCAATCTGGTGGTACGCCGCGACGATGTGGTCAGCTTTGTGCTGCTGCGGCCTGTGCATTAAAACGGAGTGCACTGGCGGGTCTTTCCTCATCATGAAAAATTGCCCCCGCAGTTTTTCATCCAGAAGGGCTCGCCAATCGCCCAGAATTGCCGTTTGCAGGCGCTAACTTAGTCCTGTCGGCCTGGATTCTTGAGCCGGTCGGCTAGAATCCGGCAGCGAATTGCACTCTTTGCATGGCTGACGCGCTGCAAACGGGCTCAAAGCTCAGGAGGCTGCTAGGGGCCTCGGCTTTTCCACAAGATATCCCAGATGCCATGTGGATAAGCTGTTGATAAGTTTGATGTTGGCGGGCCGCAACGACCTTGAAAGCCGGGGTGGGGCGGTTTCCAGAACAGGGCTTTTCGCTACAATGGAAGCCCAACAAGCAGTTGCCATACGTTTTGTTGGAAGGCGCGTCACCGTTTCGACGTGCCTTTTTTTTGTTTACGGCATGGCCTCTCAAGGCCATCACATCGCCGCGCGATTGAGAGCCTCCAACGCAAGGGCTTGCGCCCTTGTAAATCCGCTCCGCGCCGCAGAAGACAGCATGAATCACATCCGTAATTTCTCCATCATCGCCCACATCGACCACGGCAAGAGCACGCTGGCAGATCGCATCATTCAACGCTGTGGCGGTCTGTCGGACCGTGAGATGGAGGCGCAGGTGCTGGACTCGATGGACATCGAGCGCGAGCGGGGCATCACCATCAAGGCCCAGACCGCGGCCCTGCAGTACAAGGCCAAAGACGGCAAGACCTATAACCTCAACCTGATCGACACGCCCGGCCATGTGGACTTCTCCTACGAAGTCAGCCGCTCGCTGTCGGCCTGCGAGGGCGCGCTGCTGGTGGTGGATGCCAGCCAGGGCGTGGAGGCGCAGACCGTCGCTAACTGCTATACCGCACTGGATCTGGGTGTGGAGGTGGTGCCGGTCTTGAACAAGATGGACCTGCCCAGCGCCGACCCCGACAACGCCAAGGCCGAGATCGAGGACGTGATAGGCATCGACGCTACCGACGCCATTCCCTGCAGCGCCAAGACCGGCATGGGCATCGACGAGATCATCGAAGCCGTGATCGCCCGCATGCCCCCGCCCAAGGGTGTGGTCGAGGCCCCTTTGCGCGCCATGATCATCGACAGCTGGTACGACGCCTATGTGGGCGTGGTGATGCTGGTGCGGGTGGTGGATGGCACGCTGAAAAAAGGCGAGCGCATCCGCATGATGGCCACGGGCGCCGTCTACCCGGCCGAGCACCTGGGCGTGTTCTCGCCCAAGTCCGAGAAGCGTGAGCAGCTGAACGCCGGCGAGGTGGGCTTTGTCATCGCCGGCATCAAGGAGCTGCAGGCCGCCAAGGTCGGCGACACCATCACGCTGGAGAAAAAGCTGCCCAACAACCTGGGCCCGGCCGAGACGGCCTTGCCCGGTTTCAAGGAAATCCAGCCCCAGGTCTTTGCCGGCCTCTACCCGACCGAGGCCAGCGAGTACGACCAATTGCGCGACGCGCTGGAGAAGTTGAAGCTCAACGATTCCTCGCTGCGCTACGAGCCCGAGGTTTCGCAGGCCCTGGGTTTCGGCTTCCGCTGCGGCTTCCTGGGTCTCTTGCACATGGAGATCGTGCAGGAGCGTTTGGAGCGCGAGTTCGATCAGGACCTGATCACCACCGCGCCCAGCGTGGTCTACGAGGTGTTGTTGAACGACGGCACGGTGATCGAGGTCGAGAACCCCTCCAAGATGCCCGAGCTGGGCCAGATGCAGGAGATCCGCGAGCCCATCGTGACCGTGCATCTCTATATGCCGCAAGACTATGTCGGCCCGGTCATGACCCTGGCCAACCAGAAGCGCGGCAACCAGATCAATATGGCCTACCACGGCCGCCAGGTCATGCTGACCTACGAGATGCCGCTGGCCGAGATCGTGCTGGACTTCTTCGACAAGCTCAAGAGCGTCTCGCGCGGCTATGCCTCCATGGACTACGAGTTCAAGGAGTACCGCGCCTCCGACGTGGTGAAGGTGGACATCCTGATCAACGGCGACCGGGTCGATGCCTTGTCGCTGATCGTGCATCGCCAGCAAAGCCAGTTCCGCGGCCGCGGCGTGGCCGCCAAGATGCGCGAGCACATCCCGCGCCAGATGTATGACGTGGTGATCCAGGCCGCCATCGGCTCCAACATCATCGCCCGCGAGAACATCAAGGCCTTGCGTAAAAACGTGCTGGCAAAATGCTACGGCGGCGACATCACCCGCAAGCGCAAGCTGCTGGAAAAGCAGAAGGCCGGCAAGAAGCGCATGAAGCAGGTGGGCTCCGTCGAGGTGCCGCAGGAAGCATTCCTGGCCATTCTGCAAGTTGACGATTAAACGAAAAGAGAAACCTGACTCGATGAGTGCTCTGACCGGAATTCTTTACGCCGTCCTCGCGGCCTACCTGGGCGGCTGGTATACCGGCTACTGGAGCGGCAATTTCTCGCTGCTGCTCTTCATCCTGACCCTGGTCACGCTGGCCTTCTGGCTGGCCGAGCGTTTCCACTTCGCCCCCGCCCGCGCCAAGGCCGCCGCCGAGCTGCTGGAAAACGATGCCAAGCGCCGCCAGACCCTGGCCGCCCAGGGCATTGCCCGGGTTGACGGCGATGTGGAAGGCGCGCGCCAGCAAATCCTGCAACAGCCCTGGTGGATGGATTGGACGGCCGGCCTGTTCCCCGTCATCCTGATCGTCTTCCTGCTGCGCTCCTTCTTGTTCGAGCCCTTCAAGATCCCCTCCGGCTCTATGGTGCCCACGCTCTTGGTGGGTGATCTGATCCTGGTGAACAAATTCCACTACGGCGTGCGCCTGCCGGTGATCAACAAAAAGATCATCGCTAACAACGAGGTCAAGCGTGGCGATGTGATGGTGTTCCGCTTCCCCGAGGACACCAGCGTGGACTTCATCAAGCGCGTGGCCGCCATCCCCGGCGATGAGGTCAGCTATCTGAACCAGAAGCTCTATGTCAATGGCAAGCCCACCGAGGTCCAGCCCCAAGGCGACTTCTACGACGAGAGCTCCATGTCCTACCGCCCGCGCTTCCTGGAGAAGCTGGGCGAGAAGGAGCATCAGATGCTGGTGGATCCCACGCGCCACCCCATCTTCCATCCCGATCGCAAGGACGGCCCCTTCCCCTTCCAGGAGAATTGCAAGTACAGCCCCGAGGGCGTGACGTGCAAGGTGCCGGCCGGCTACTACTACATGCTGGGCGACAACCGCGACAACTCGCGCGACTCCCGCTACTGGGGCTTTGTGCCGGACGAGAACATCGTTGGCAAGGCCTTCTTTGTTTGGATGAATTTCGGTAATCTCAAGCGCGTCGGTGGCTTTAACTGAGTCGCTTTTGCAAGCCTTGTTCAGCTTCCTCGCAGCCCCGTTTTCAAAACACAGGAATCCCGTCATGCCTCAGAACGGTCCCGCAGTGACACGCAGCCAGCGCAGCACCGTATCCCGCCTCCCTCGGGCAGGGCAGCGTGGCATCAGCTTGTTCGGCCTGCTGTTCTGGGCGGTGCTGCTGGCCTTTGTCGGCGTGGTGGGTGCACGCGTCTTCCCCACGGTGCTGGAGTACTACACCATCCAGCGCGTCATCAACCGCATCGCGAGCGAGAGCCCGGCCACCGTGCCCGCCGTGCGCGCCGATTTCGAGCGGGCCCGCCAGATCGAATACTCCATCGTCAGCATTACCGCGTCCGATCTCGAAATCGGCAAGCAAAATGACAAGGTCAAGATCAGCTTTGCCTACGACAAGCAGATCCCCTTGATGGGCCCGGCCTATCTGCTGATCAAGTACGAGGGCAGCTCGCGTTAAGTCCTGTCCCGACTCTCCGCTTTCCTGTTTTGCCATTGTTCAAGCCTTCATGAATCCGCAGCTCGCCTCTCTTCAGCAACGCCTGGGTTACCGCTTCAGCCAGCCTGAGCTGCTGACCCGCGCGCTGACGCATCGCAGCTTTGGCGCGGATCACAACGAGCGCCTGGAGTTCCTCGGCGACGCGGTGCTGAGCCTGGCCGTGTCCAGCCTGCTGTACGAGCGTTTTGCCGGTTCGGACGAGGGCGATCTGACTCGCATCCGTGCCCATATGGTGCGTGAGGACAGCCTGCATCGCCTGGCGCTGGCGCTGGAGCTGCCCCAGGTGCTGCGCCTCTCCGAGGGCGAGGCCAAGGGCGGCGGCGCGCAGCGCGCCTCCATCCTGGCCGATGCGGTCGAGGCCTTGATCGGAGCCACCTTTGTCGATGGCGGCTACGCCCCCGCGCTGGAGCTGGTGCGCAAGCTCTTGTCCGATGTGATCGCCCAGGCCGCCCAAGCCGGTGGCGGCGAGAACTGGGGCAAGGACGCCAAGACCGCCTTGCAGGAATGGCTGCAGGCCCGCCGCCTGGCCGTGCCCAGCTACACCATCACCGAAACCCGTGGCCAGGCCCATGCCCAGACCTTTGAGGTCGAGTGCGCCGTGCCATCCCTGAGTCTGAGCCGAAAAGGCGAGGGGCGTTCGCGCCGCGTCGCCGAACAGGATGCGGCGCGCCGCATGCTGGATGAGTTGATTTCCCGCGACAAGCCAGGCTCCGGCCTGCGCGACTAATGAGCAGCCTCAGCGCTGTCCCACCATGACTGAAACTAATTTGCCGTCCTCCAGCGAGGGCGCAGGCGCCCCCCAGCGCTGCGGCCTGATCGCCATCGTGGGCCGCCCCAATGTGGGCAAGTCCACCCTGCTCAATGCCCTGGTGGGGCAGAAGGTCAGCATCACCTCGGACAAGGCCCAGACCACCCGCCACCGCATCACCGGCGTGCGCACGGTCGATGAAGCCCAGTTCGTCTTCGTCGACACCCCCGGCTTCCAGATGAAGCATAACGCGGCGCTCAACCGCAATCTGAACCGCACCGTGCACAGCGTGCTGGGCGATGTGGACCTGGTGCTCTATGTGCTGGAGGCCGGCCGCTTCGGGCTGGACGATGCCAAGGTGCTGTCCCTGCTGCCGGAGGACAAGCCGGTGGTGATGATCGCCAACAAGCTCGATGCGGTGAACCGCCGCGCCGAGCTGGCGCCCTGGCTCAAAAGCATGCAGGAGCGGCGCAACTTCGCCGAGTTCGTGCCGCTCTCGGCCAAGAAAGAGGCCGATGTGGCGCGGCTGTTCAAGATCCTCAAGCCCTATCTGCCCGAGCAGGGCTGGTTTTACGAGGAAGACGCGCTGACCGACCGTTCGGAAAAATTCCTGGCCAGCGAAATCATCCGCGAGAAGCTGTTCCGCCTGACCGGCGACGAGCTGCCCTACACCTCCACCGTCATCATCGACAAATGGGAGGACGAGGGCGAGCTGCGCCGCATCTCCGCCTCCATCGTGGTGGAGAAAGACGCCCACAAGGGCATGATCATCGGCCAGGGCGGCGAGCGCCTGAAGCGCATCGGTTCCGAGGCGCGCCAGGAGCTGGAGCACCTGATGGATGGCCGTGTGTTCCTGGAGTTATGGGTCAAGGTGCGCTCCGGCTGGGCCGATACCGAAGAGCATCTGCGCAGCTACGGCTACGAGTAAGACTCGCCTTCGATGGCCCGCGTTGCGCGCCCGCCTGCGGTCCAGCAGGCGTTTGTTCTGCACCAGTACGACTGGAGCGAAACCAGCCTGGTGCTGGACCTGTTCACCCGCGAGCAGGGCCGCATCGCCGTGGTCGCCAAGGGCGCCAAGCGGCCCTATTCGCAGCTGCGCGCCGTGCTGCTGCCGTTTCAGCGCATCCAGGTCACGCTGTCCAAGCCGGGCAAGACGGCCGAGGGCGACGTGGCCGAGGTTGTCACCCTGCGCGGGGCCGAATGGGCCGGAGGCATGACGCTGCCGGCCGGCGCCGCGCTGTTCTCGGCTTATTACCTCAACGAGCTGCTGCTCAAGCTGCTGGCCCGGCAAGACCCTCATCCCCAGCTCTTCGAGGCCTACGCCGACACCCTGCCCGAACTGCACGCCCAGGAAGATGCGCAATCGCAGGCGGCCTTGCGCGCTTTTGAGCTGCGCCTGCTGCTGGAGATCGGCTTGCTGCCCGATCTGAGCCTGTCCACCCTCACCCAGGCGCCGCTGGACCCGGGCCGGACCTATATGCTCAGCGCCGAGGTCGGCGTGCTGCCCCATGCCGGCGAGGCCGCGGCCTTCAGCGGCGCCAGCCTGATCCAGCTGCAAGCCGCCTTGCTGCACGGCAGCAGCGCCGCCCTGCAATACGCTTGCGCGGCCTGCTTGGCCCCGCTGCGCCAAAGCCTGCGCGGCCTGCTTCACTATCATCTGGGCCACAAGCCCTTGCGCACCCGCCAGGTGATGGTGGAGGTGCAGAAACTCATCGAATGACAGACAAGTTGCAGAGAAAGCCAGCCATGAACCCCTTGGTCGCCCCCGAGTCCAGCTCCCACCATGCCGCCGGCGGCCGCTGCGCCCTGTCGGTCAATGTCAACAAGGTGGCCTTGTTGCGCAATACCCGCCATCTGGGCATCCCCAGCGTCTTGCGCGCGGCCGAGGCCTGTTTGCTGGCCGGGGCGCAGGGCATCACCGTGCACCCGCGGCCGGACGCCCGCCACATCCGCAGCCAGGACGTGCACGAGCTGGCCGAGATGCTGCGCCGCGACTGGCCCCAGGTGGAATACAACATCGAGGGCAACCCGACCCAGAACCTGATGGACTTTGTGCGCGAGCTGCGTCCCCATCAGGTGACCTTTGTGCCGGACAGCGAGGACCAGTTCACCTCCGACCATGGCTGGCAGTTCCCCGCTGATTTGCAACGTTTGGCCCCCCTGGTGGCCGAGGCCAAGGCGCTAGGTGTGCGCGTCAGCCTCTTCATGGACCCCGTGCCCGAGGCCATGGCTTTTGTGGCCCAGCTGGGAGCCGACCGGGTGGAGCTGTATACCGAGACCTATGCCAGCGCCTTCGGCAGCGAGCGCGAGGCCGCCGTGCTGGCCGGCTTCACCCGCACGGCCGAGGCGGCCCTGGCCGTGGGCCTGGGCGTCAACGCCGGCCATGATTTGAACCGTGACAACCTCACCGCCTTTTTGCGCGCCGTGCCCGGCGTGCAAGAAGTCTCCATCGGCCACGCCCTGATCGCCGACGCCTTGGAGCTGGGCTATGCCGAGACGGTGCGCGAGTACCAGCGCTGCATTCAGCGCGCCTACGTGAGGGCTGAATCCGCATGACGGCAGAACTCTTGATGCGCCGTGCCAAGCCCGAAGATGCCCAGCGCATCGCCGCCCTGGCGCGCTGGGTTTGGTTGGACCGCTATGTGATTGACGATGGCGTCAACGCCGATGTGGCCGACTATCTGAGGCAGGAGTTTGATGAGCAGCTTCTGCGTCAAGCCATGGACCTGGGGCGCAGCTGGGTGATCGAGCGCGGGTCAACCCTGTTGGCCTGGGCACAGCTGGACGAGACCGCACTTTGCCCGGTCGAGCTCGGCGCGCCCTCGGTTGAATTGAAGCGACTCTACGTCTCGCCCCGCAGCCAGGGCCAGGGTTTGGGCGCTCGCTTGTTGCGCCAGTGCCGGCAGGAGTGGCCCGAGCAAGCGCTGTGGCTGAGCTCCTGGGTTGGCAATGTCGATGCACTGCGCTTTTACCGTCGCGAAGGCGCTGCCTACTGGGGCGAAACCTGGTTCGAGCTGGGCGGTGAGCGCCATCGCAACGAAGTGCTGGGCTGGCCGGCGCTGGAGCAAGCCTAATCAACGGCTCTTTCATAAATGGAGATGTCATGACGAATCGTGTCATCAAGGTTCAAGGGACCGAAGTCAGCATCGCCAGCCGTCACGAGCAGGACTACATCTCGCTGACCGATATGGTGAAGAACTTTGACGGTGGCAGCGCCCTGATCGAGCAATGGCTCAAGAACAAGGACACCGTGCTGTTCCTGGGCGTGTGGGAACAACTCAACAACCCCGGCTTCAATTCCCTCGAATTCGAGGGAATTAAAAATGATGCTGGGCGCAATAGCTTCTTCCTGTCAGCGAAGAAGTGGATAGCGGCCACTGCTGCCATCGGTCTGCATGCCAAGGCTGGACGGTATGGCGGAACCTATGCCCACAAGGACATCGCTTTCGAGTTCGGCTCCTGGCTCAGCCCGGAATTCAAGCTCTACCTCATCAAGGAATTTCAGCGCCTCAAGGATGAAGAGGCCCGCGCCACCTCCTTGGCCTGGAGCTTTCAACGCACCTTGGCCAAGGTCAATTACAGGATTCACACCGACGCCATCAAGGAGCGTCTGATCCCGCCGCTTCTCACGCCGGCGCAGACCGTTATCGTTTATGCCAGTGAAGCCGATTTGCTCAACGTCGCCTTGTTCGGCATCACGGCAGCCCAGTGGCGGCAGGTCAACGCAAACCAGAGTGGCAATATGCGCGATGCGGCGACGCTGGAGCAATTGGTGGTGCTGTCCAATCTTGAAAGCATCAATGCGGTGTTGATTCATCAAGGGCTGGCTGCCGCTGAACGCTTGGTGCAGTTGAACGCCATCGCCATCACGCAGATGCGTTCGCTGGTGGGCGTGGTTTCCCTCAAGCAGTTGGGGCATTCCGGCCCGTCAAAACAATCATGATCTACGGCATCGGCACCGATATCTGCGACATCCGCCGCATTCGCGAAACCCTGGCGCGGCGCGGTGAGCGCTTTGCCGAGAAGGTGTTGGGCCCGCACGAGCTGGCGGTGTTCCGCGAGCGCAGCGCGCGCGTGCCCGCGCGCGGCATCAGCTATCTGGCCACCCGTTTCTCCGCCAAAGAGGCCTTCTCCAAAGCCATCGGGATGGGCATGCGCATGCCCATGAGCTGGCGCGACTGCGAGATCGTCAAGGCCGCCAGCGGCAAGCCCGAGATTCGTCTGCATGGCGAGTTAGCGATTTGGTTTGAAGCCAAGGGCCTGAAAGCGCATGTCAGCGTGACGGACGAGACCGAATACGCCGCCGCCTTTGTGGTGGTGGAAAGCAAGGATTGATGAAAAAAATGCAAGACACGCCCCATGCCCCCGTCGTACTGGACGTCGCCGGCCTCGCCCTGAGCGAAGCCGAGGCCCAGCGCCTGAACCACCCCCTGGTGGGCGGCCTGATCCTGTTTGCGCGCAATTTCGAGAGCCGTGCCCAGCTGGTGGCGCTGACTGCCAGCATCAAGGCCATCAGGCCCGACATCCTGATCGCCGTCGACCACGAGGGCGGCCGGGTGCAGCGCTTCCGCAGCGATGGCTTCACCCATTTGCCTGCCATGCGCTCGCTCGGTGAGTTATGGATGCAGGACGCCATGCGCGCTACCGAGGCGGCCACCGCCAGCGGCTTTGTGCTGGCCGCCGAGCTGCGCGCCTGCGGGGTGGACTTCAGCTTCACGCCGGTGCTCGATCTGGACCATGGCCTCAGCGCCGTCATCGGCGAGCGCGCCTTCCACGGCGACCCGCGCGTCGTCAGCGTGCTGGCCAAGAGCCTGATGCAAGGCCTGCTGCTGGCCGGCATGAGCAGCTGCGGCAAACATTTCCCGGGCCACGGCTTTGTGGCGGCCGACAGCCATGTGGACGTGCCGGTGGACCGGCGCAGCCTCAAAGCCATTCTGGCGGCGGATGCCAAGCCCTTCGAGTGGCTGAGCCTCAGCCTCTCGGCCGTGATGCCCGCCCATGTGATCTACCCCAAGGTGGACCGCCGCCCGGCCGGCTTCAGCCGCCGCTGGTTGCAGCAGGTGCTGCGCGACAAGCTGGGCTTTGGCGGCGCCATCTTCAGCGACGACCTGGGCATGGCCGGTGCCCGCGTGCTGGAAGGCCGGGCCATCGGCTATACCGAGGCGGCCCTGGCCGCGCTGGAGGCCGGCTGCGATCTGGTGCTGCTGTGCAATCAGTCGGCGGTGAACGGCGGTGAGGCCATCGACGAGCTGCTGGCCGGCCTGAGCCAGGCCCAGGCCGAGGGCCGCTGGACGCCCGAGCCCGATAGCGAGTCCCGCCGCCTGGATCTGCTGCCCCAGACCGTGCCCCTGACCTGGGATGAGCTGATGCGCAACCCGCGCTATCTGGCCGCCGTCGAGCGCCTGGCCTGAAGCCGCAGACGGGATTCGGCCTCTCAGCGGAAATCCCGGCTCTCCGTCCCCAGCCGCCCCAGCATCGGCGTCAGGTCTTCAAAGCGCTGCGCCAGCAGATGGCGTACCTGGTTCTCGAACTGCCACTTGCCATGCACGGCCAGGAGTCGTGCATGGCGTAGCAGCGTGCGGTTGGCGGTGTAGACATCGGACCAGACGATCACCTGCACGCTGCCGGTTTCGTCTTCCAGGCTGATGAAGAGCGTGCCCTTGGCCGTCTGCGGGCGCTGGCGCACGGTGATGATGCCGCAGGCATGGGCCGGGCGGCCGCTGCGCCAGTTCTGCAACTGCTCGGCCGTCAGCAGGCCGCGGCGGGCCAGCTGCGGGCGCAGCAGCTTGAGCGGGTGGCTGCGCAGGCTCAAGCCCAGCGAGGCGTAGTCCCACAAGACCTCTTCGCCCTCGCGGGCGGCGGGCAGCTGGAGGCTTTCTTCCAGCGGCAGCGAGCCCTGCAGCAGGGCCGGGAGGGTGTGCTGGGCCGAGGCCTGCCAGACCTGCTGGCGGCGGTGGCCGGCCAGGCTCATCAAGGCGTCGGCGGCGGCCAGCTGTTGCATGTCTTGTTGATCCAGCGCCGCACGCAGGGCCAGGTCTTGCGTGTCGCTGAACAAGGCCTGGCTGCGCGCCGCCTCGATGCGCTGAGCCGCTGCTTCAGCCAGGCCGGCCACCAGGCGCAGGCCCAGGCGAACGGCGGGCTGGGCCTGGCCGGGGCAGGGCTCCAGCCGGCTGTCCACGCCGCTCAGATTGACGTCCGCCGCGCGCACCTCGACCCGGTGGCGGCGCGCATCCTGCACCAGCTGGCTGGGGGTGTAAAAGCCCAGCGGCTGCGAGTTCAGCAGGGCGCAGAGAAAGGCCGCCGGCTCATGGCATTTGATCCAGGAGGACACATAGGCCAGCAGGGCAAAGCTGGCCGCATGCGATTCCGGGAAACCGTAGGAGGCAAAGCCCTTGATCTGGCGGAAGATGGCCTCGGCGAAGTCCTCGGTGTAGCCGTTCCTGGCCATGCCGCTGAGGATTTTTTCGTAGAACTTCTGCAGGTCGCCGGGTCGCTTCCAGGCCGCCATGGCGCGGCGCAGCTGGTCGGCCTCGCCGGCGCTGAAATCGGCCGCAATCATCGCCACCTGCATGACTTGCTCCTGGAAGATGGGCACGCCATGGGTGCGGCTGAGCGCGGGTTTCAGCGCGTCTTTGGGGAATGTGATGGTGCCCGGCGGTTTGGCCCGGTTGGTCAGATAGGGGTGGACCATGCCGCCCTGGATGGGCCCGGGCCGCACGATGGCGACCTCCACCACCAGGTCGTAGAAGCAGCGCGGCCGCAGGCGCGGCAGCATGGACATCTGGGCGCGCGACTCGATCTGGAACACGCCGATGGTGTCGGCCTGGCAAATCATGTCGTAGGTGGCGGGGTCGTCCTCGGGCACATCGGCCATGCCGAAGGGCCGGCCGCGCAGCTGCGAGATCAGCGCAAAGCTGCGCCGCAGGGCGCTGAGCATGCCCAGGGCCAGCACGTCCACCTTCATCAGGCCCAGGGCGTCGATATCGTCCTTGTCCCATTGGATGACGGTGCGCTCCGGCATGCTGGCGTTCTCGATCGGCACCAGGCGGGAGAGCGGCCCCTCGGTCAGCACAAAGCCGCCGGGGTGCTGGCTGAGGTGGCGGGGCATGCCCATCAGCTGGCGGGTTAGCAGGAGCAACTGGCGCAGGCTGGGGGCGTCGAGGTCCAGCCCTAGCTCCTGCTGCAACTCCTGCAAACGGTGTTCGGGCAGCACTTCCGCGCTCCAGCCGCTGTGGTCCTTGGCCAGGCTTTCGATCAAGGCCTCGTCGATCTGCAGGGCGCGGCCCACATCGCGCAGGGCGCTGCGCGGCCGGTAGCAGATCAGCACGGCGGTCAGGGCGGCGCGCTCGCGGCCGTATTTGCGGTAGAGGTACTGGATCACTTCCTCGCGGCGCTCGTGCTCGAAGTCCACATCGATATCGGGCGGCTCCTTGCGCTCGCGGCTGATGAAGCGCTCGAACAAGACGCTGCTGCGCGCCGGATCCACCTCGGTGATGCCCAGGCAGAAGCAGACCACGCTATTGGCCGCCGAGCCGCGGCCCTGGCAGAGGATTTCCCGTCCGCGCGCGAAGGCGACGACATCGGCCACGGTGAGGAAGTAATGCTCGTAGCCCAGCTCGTTGATCAGGTCCAGCTCATGCTCGATCAAAGCCCGCCAGCGTGCATCCACGCCCCCCGGCCAGCGCCTGAGCGCCCCCGCCTCGGTCAGCGCCCGCAGATGGCGGGCCGGTGTGCTGCCGGCCGGCACCACCTCGGTGGGGTAGCGGTAGCGGATTTCGTCCAGCGAGAACTCGCAGGCCGCCGCCACCGCCAGGGTCTCGGCGAGCAGCTCGGGCGGGTAGAGCTGGGCCAGGCGCAGGCGGCTGCGCAGATGGCGCTCGGCATTGGGCTGCAGGTCCAGGCCGCACAGGGCGATGGGCCGGTTCAGGCGGGTGGCCGTCATCACATCCTGCAAGGGCTTGCGCGAGCGCACATGCAGGTGCACATCGCCGGCGGCCAGCAGGCGCAGGCCGCTGGCCTGGGCGAGCGTGCGCAGGCCTTGCAGCCAGGCTTCATCGCCCAGCTCGCGCAGCAGCTCCGCGCCCAACCAGATGGGGCCGCTGAAGTGACGCTGCAGCCAAGCGGTGTCCATCAGCAGCTGCGCGTCCGGGCTGCTGCGCAGGGGCAGCAGCAGGGCCAGGCAGTCGCGGCCCAGGCGAGGGGCCTCGATCTGCAGCCGGGCCAGGCTCAGGCGGTAAGTGCCCTTGGGCGCGCTGCGGCGCAGATCGGTGATGAACTGGCAGAGGTCGCCATAACCCTGCAGATGGCGGGCGATCAGCACGAGCTTGAACTGCGGCGCGGCGTCTGCTGCTTCGGCGGCGTCCGCATGCACGGCGAACTCGGCACCGATCAGCAGCTTGAGCCCGCAGGCCTTGGCCGCCACATGGGCGCGCACCACGCCGGCCATCGAGCATTCATCGGTGATGGCCAGGGCGGCATAACTTTGATAATGCGCGCGCTCAACCAGCTCGCCGGGGCTGGAGGCGCCGCGTAAAAAGCTGTAGTGGCTGAGGCAGTGCAGCTCGGCATAGGCCGGCAGGGCCGTGGGTTGTGAGCTCGGGCTCATGCGAAGAAGCCGTGCAGAAACCAGCCCTGCTCGTCCAGGCCACCGGCCGGCAGGCGCTCATGAAAAATCCACAGCGTGCCGGCCGCTTCGCTCAGCGCGATGAAGTAGTCGCGCTGGGCGGGCCGGCCTTCGTTCTGCCACCAGCCGCTCTCGATGCGCTGCGGGCCGGCCAGCAATTGCAGCGGGCCTTGGTAGAGCGGTTGATCTTGCTGCACGTCCAGGCGCAAGGGTTGGGGCAGCAGCCAGCTGGGTTGGGGGCATGCGGGCAGGCGGGCCGGCGGCCGGGAACTCGGCCCCGGCCAGGCCTGCCATTGCTGCATCTGCTCGGGCCGGTGGTCTTCGCGCAACTGGCCGCAGCGCACGTGTTCGGCCCCCAGGCGCAGGGCCAGGCGTTCCAGCAGCTGGGTGATGGATTCCTGTGCTGCGCCGCTGCTTCCCTGCTCGCCGCTGGGGGGCAGCAGCTTGGCGCTGAGCTCGCGCAGGGGCAGGATCTCGTCGGCATGCAGGCTGATCTCGCCCACCGGGGCGGGCAGCTGCAGGCGCAGCAGATGCTCGTTCAGCAGGCGGCCGAGGTGGCGGTAGTCGCGGCTGATCTCGGCCGTCTGCAGCCGCAGCTCGCCATGGCTGGCGATCTCGCGGGCGCGCATGGCGTCGTGTTCCCAGCGCAGCGTCAGGCCCAGCACGCCGGCATGGCGGGCGGCCAGCCAGGCGCAGAGCTGCTGCAGCAGCTGCTGGGCATGGTGCTGCAGGGCCAGGGCGTTATCGCTGCGCTGGGGCAGCTCCAGCCGGGCCTGGAAGCGTGCCGGGATCTCCACCCAGGCATGGGCCTCGGCCAGTTGGCCGTAGGCCCGGTCCAGGGCCAGCAGCAGGCCTTGGCCAAAGCGCCGCGCCAGGGCGGGGCGGGGCAGGCGGCGCAGCTCGCCCAGGCGGCGCAGGCCCAGCCGGGCCAGCATGGCCAGGTGGGGGCGGCAGGCGCTGAGGGCCTGCAGGGGCAGGGCGTCCAGCTGGGCGCCGAAGGCTTGCTCGGCCGGCCATTGCGAGGATTCATCCAGGCCGCTCTGGCAGCGCGCCAGGGCCAGTGCGCCCAGGCTGCTGGGTGCCCAGGCGGCGGCGTGCAGGCTCAGGCCGGCCTGCTCGGCGCGCGGCCGCAGGCTGCGGTGCAGGGCCGCCGCGCCGCCGAACAGGCGCAGGCTGCTCTGCACCTCCAGCAGCACCGCCTCCTCCAGGCAGGCCACCCGCGGCGTGAACTGCAGGGCCCACCAGGCCAGGGCCTGCTGCTGGGCAGCCGCCGTCTCAGTGGGGGGTAAGAGCAGGGCGAGCCAATGCATGGCGAAGCTCGGTGGTTTCGGTGCGGGGGGCGAGGGCGGGTCGCGGCGGCCAGGGCTGGCTCAGCATGCGGGGCGTCAGCAGCTGTTGCAGGCCGGCGGGCAGGGCCTGCAGGCGCATTTCGCCTTCGTGGCAGGGGCCGCGGCGTTTGAGGATGTGCAGATGCAGGCACCAGTCGCGCCCGGGCCGCAGGGCCAGGCGCAGCGGCGCGGCCGAGGACTGGGCTTGCACGTTCAAGGGGCGCAGCAAAAAAACCGGCGCCGACGAGGCCTGGGCATGGCTTTGCAAACGCCGGATCTGCTCGGGCCTGGCCCGGGGCAGCCAGGCCAGCACGGCGGCCGCGGCATTGGCCTTGATGGCCTGCTCGGTGGCCCAGAGCTGCTGCTGGGGGCTGTCGGCCTGGATCCAGACCAGCTGGCGTGCGGGCAGGCCGCTGGCTTGCAAGCCGGGTAGATTGGGTGTTAGCGGCGGGTTGATCAGCAGCAGCGGGCGGTATTGCGCCGGCTCGTCCAGCAGGGTGCGCAAGGCCGGGGCCAGCAAGCGCCATTCCAGATGCACGGCGGTGTGTTGCAGGATCTCGCTCAGGCCATGGGTGGGCCAGCCCTTGCCGGGCAGCTCCGCGTCCAGCGCCGCAAAGCCGCTGCTCACGCAGGGCTTCGCGTTGCTGCTCAGATGGCTGGCGCGCCAGAGCTGGGCGTGCAGGGCCTGCGCGCTCAGGCCCGGCGAGCCGGCCGAGGGCGCGAGCCCTGGCAAGGGCTGCGCGGGGCAGGAGGCGGGGGAGGTGGGCATGGGGAAAGGGGCTTGACGAGCGGAATACTGTGTATTTGTACAGTATATGGCAGGGCGCGGCGGCCAGAAAGCTTCTCGGGAGGCCGGGCGGGCCGGCGTTCAAGATTTCTCGCAGACATCCTTTGATTGAGGGGCCTCTCGCTTCCGGTCCTGTTTTAGGGGTCAAAATCAGGGTTTTCACCAGTTCGTCATCTTTGTGGAGCCGGAAGCCATGACCTTGCAGACGCCTTTGGCGGCGATAGAGACGAGCCGTTTACTGCTGCGCGAGCCGGCCGCAGCCGATCTGGCCGCGATCTTCGAGATCCATGCCGATCCCATCACCAACCGCTTCAACCCCGGCGGCCCCATGCGTTCCGTCCAGGAGGCCGAGGTCTTGCTGCAGGGCTGGCTCGCGCATTGGCGGGCGCAGGGCTATGGTTACTGGGCGATTGCGGCGCGGCAGCAGCCCGAGCAATTGCTGGGCTTTGGCGGCATCATGGCCAAGCCCATCGAGGGGCAGACGGGCTTGAATCTGTACTTCCGCTTCCGCCCCCAGGCCTGGGGCCAGGGCTATGCCTCGGAGATGGCCCTGGCCGCGCTGGCCCTGGCTTTCGAGCAGCTCCATGCCCCGGCCGTGCTGGCCGTGGTGCGGCCGGCCAATATGCCTTCGCGCAAGACGCTGGAGCGCATCGGCATGCGGCTCAAGGGCTCGCTCGCCGATGTGCCCGGCCAGGCGCCCAGCCTGCTCTACGAGATGGGGGCCAGGCATTACGCCAACACCCCGCACACCCTGCCCATGCCGACGCCTTTCGGCGCGTAATTTTGACATCGGGCCGACGTCGGTTCTGGCGCAGAATCGGCGGCGAAGATGGTCTTCCGCCATCTCGAACCGGGGATGTTTCGAATGCAGAACAAGCGTAGAAAAATTCTGAGTGCCTTGCTGGTGCTGGCTGCCGTGGCAACACAGGGTTTGGTGCAGGCCCAGACGCCCAGCGCCATGACGCCCAAGCTCAGCGGCGTGTTGTTTGAAAACGTGCGGGTTTTCAATGGTACGGCCGACAAGCTCTCCGCCCCGGCCAATGTGCTGGTGATGGGCAATGTGGTGAAGACGATTTCCAGCGCGCCCATCTCGGTGCCGGCCGGCGCCGAGGTGAGCCGGGTGCAAGGCGAGGGCCGCACCCTGATGCCGGGCCTGATCGACGCCCACACCCACATCATGTTTGCCACCGTGCCGCAGCTGGTCATCCTCACCAGCGATGTGGGCTTCGTCAATGTGGCGGCGGTGAAGGCGGCCAACGATACCTTGATGCGCGGCTTCACCACCATCCGCGACCTGGGCGGGCCGGTGTTCGGCCTCAAGCGTGGCATCGATATGGGCTTGGTCAATGGGCCGCGCATCTTCCCCTCCGGTGCCTTCATCTCGCAGACCGGCGGCCATGGCGACTTCCGCCTGCCTAATGAATTACCCGTGCGGCCCGGCGAGTACAGCTTCAGCGAGCGTGTGGGCGCCGCCGTCATCGCCGACAACGCTGACACCGTGCGCCAGCGCAGCCGCGAGCTGCTGGCCCTGGGCGCCTCCCAGCTCAAGCTGATGGCCGGCGGCGGTGTGTCCTCCAACTACGACCCGCTGGACGTGACCCAGTACACCGTGCCCGAGCTGCGGGCCGCCGTCGAGGCGGCCGAGAATTGGGGCACTTATGTGACCGTCCATGCCTACACGCCGCGGGCGGTGCGCCAGGCCATCGAGGCCGGCGTGCGCTGCATCGACCATGGCCAGTTGCTGGACGACGCCACCGCCAAGCTGATGGCCGAGAAGGGCATCTGGTGGAGCTTGCAGCCTTTTGTCGATGACCATCCCTCGCCCTTTCCCGAGGGTTCCGCCAACCGCCTGAAGCAGTTGGAGATGTTCAGCGGCACCGACACCGCCTACGCCCTGGCGCGCAAGTACAAGATCAAGACGGCCTGGGGCACCGACACCTTGTTCGACGCCGCCGTGGCCGCCACCCAGGGCGAGCAACTGGCCAAGATGACGCGCTGGTTCAGCCCGGTGGAGGTCTTGAAGATGGGCACCTCGGTGAACGCCGAGTTGCTGGCCCTGGCCGGCGCGCGCAGCCCCTATCGCGGCCGCCTGGGCGTGGTGGCGGAGGGCGCCCTGGCCGATCTGCTGCTGGTGGACGGCAACCCGCTCGAGAACATCCAGTTGATCGCCAACCCGGCCAAGAACTTCTTGGTGATCATGAAGGATGGCAAGGTCTACAAGAACGCCTTGCCGTCCTGAGCCTGCGCCCGGCAGCGCTTCCTCTGGGCTCAGGCCTTGGGGAAGCTCTGCAACCCGGCCAGATTGAGCACGCGCAGGCCGCCGTATTCGATGCTGATCAGCTGATCGCGGGCCAGGCGGTTGAGGGCCTGGTTGACGCGCTGGCGCGACAAGCCCACCAGATAGCCCAGCTCCTGCTGGGTGATGCGCAGCAGGCTGCCCACGCCGGGGTAGAGCTGGGGGTGGAAGAGGGCGGCCAGATTGCGGGCCACGCGCAGATCGGGGTCGCTGATGCGGTCGATCTCGCGCGCGGCGATGAACTGGCCCAGGCGCTCGTTCAACTGGTTGAGCATGAAGCGGTTGAAGGCCAGGCTGTTTTCCAGCAGCTCGTGAAAACTGTCGATGGGCAGGCCGGCCACGATGCTGGGCCGCAGCACCTGGATGTTGTAGCGGTAGCACTCGCGCTTGAGCAAGGTGCCCTCGCCGAACCAGCCGCCCGGTGGCACGCCGGTGAAGGTGATGGCCTGGCCTGATGAATCGTCATTGCTCATCTTCAGCAGGCCGTCGATCACGCCGAACCAGAAATTGGCCTTGCGGCCGATGCGACAGATGCGCTCGCCCACCTCGGCATCGGCCACCTCCAATTGGGCCACCGTGCGCTCGCGCTGCTCGGGGCTCAGCAGACTCAGCCAGGGGATGGCGGCGAGCTCGGCTGTGGTGGCGGTTCTGGCACGTTGGCGCAGGGCGACATGACCTGATACATCGACGGAGTGCATCCCGCAGTGTTCCTTGCCGAGGGTGACAGGAAGCTTACAAATGCTGGCGCAAAACCCCCGGGAAAGCACGCCCCGGAGTCTCCCTAGGATTGTCGTTGTAATGACAGGCAAGCGTCAAAGTCGCGCCTACTATCCAGGCACAACAAAGCCGCCGGGCCTGCCGTTTTGCGGCCAGCCCAGCGAGCCAGAAGGAGACAATTCCGGTGGACGACGAAGCAAGCAAGGGGACAACCTTCCCGCGCCTTCTGCTGGCCCATGCGGCCCAGCGGCCCGAGGCTGCCGCCCTGCGCGAGAAGGAATACGGCATCTGGCAGACCCTCAGCTGGGCCCAGCTGGCCGCGCTGGTGCGCGAGCTGGCGCACGGCCTGGCGCAGGCGGGCCTGCGGCGTGGCGACCATCTGCTGGTGCTGGGCGAGAACCGGCCGCGCTTGTCGGCCGCCATGCTGGCCGCGCAGTCCCTGGGGGCCGTGCCGGTGCCGCTTTATCAGGACGCCGTGGCGGCCGAGTTTGTGTTCCCGGTCAATAACGCCGAGATCGCGTTTGCGGTGGTGGAGGACCAGGAGCAGGTCGACAAGATGCTGGAGCTGCGCGAGCAGCTGCCCCGGCTGGGCCATATCTGGTTCGACGATCCGCGCGGCCTGCGCAGCTATGCCGAGCCTGGCCTGGCCTCGCTGGACCAGCTCTGCGCGGCCGGCCGCGCCCATGCCGAGCT
The DNA here is from genome assembly GCF_014204525.1 of Roseateles oligotrophus. Taxonomy (GTDB): domain Bacteria; phylum Pseudomonadota; class Gammaproteobacteria; order Burkholderiales; family Burkholderiaceae_C; genus Paucibacter_A; species Paucibacter_A oligotrophus_A. Next base: position 980,594 of record NZ_JACHLP010000001.1, on the reverse strand, counting down.
GCATCCGGGCTTTTATGCCGAGGCGGTGGCCCAGGGCCGCGCCAGCGACGTGGCGGCGATGTTCTTCACCTCGGGCACGACGGGCAATCCCAAGGGCGTGGTCCACACCCACGCCAGCCTGATCGACCGCGCCCAGGCCGGTGCGCGCTTTGACAAGCTGACGTCCGCCGAGGAGGTGCTGGCCTATCTGCCGCCCGCCTGGATAGGCCAGAACATCTTCAGCTATGCCCAGTGGATGGCCTGCGGCTATGTGGTCAACTGCCCCGAGTCCAGCAGCACAGTCAGCATCGATCTGAAGGAGATCGGCCCGACCTACTACTTCGCCCCGCCGCGGGTCTTCGAGGGCTTGCTGACCAGCGTGATGATTCGCATGGAGGACGCCTCCGCGCCCAAGCGCTGGCTGTTCCAGGCCTGCATGAAGCTGGCCCGCCGCGTCGGCCCGGCGCTGATGGACGGCAAGCCGGTCGGCTTGTTGGACCGCTTGAAATACGCATTAGGGAACCTGGCCATCTACGGGCCGCTGCGCAACACCCTGGGTTTCAGCCGGGTGCGGGTGGCCTACACCGCGGGCGAGGCCATAGGCCCCGATCTGTTCAGCTTCTACCGCAGCATAGGCATCAATCTCAAGCAGCTTTATGGCTCGACCGAGACGGCGGTCTTCGTCTGCCTGCAGCCGGACCATGAGGCGCGCGCCGACACGGTGGGTGTGCCCATCGAAGGCGTGGAAATCAAGTTGAGCGGCAGCGGGGAGATCCTCGTCAAGTCGCCGGGTTTGCTCAGGGGCTATTACAAGAACGAGGCGGCCACCGCCGAGGTGCTGACGGCGGAGGGTTGGTACCACACCGGCGACGCCGGCTTCATCGACGCGCATGGCCATCTGAAGATCATCGACCGTGCCAAGGACGTGGGCCGGCTCCGGGGCGGCGCTTTCGACGCCGCCATGTTCGCGCCCAAATATGTGGAGAACAAGCTCAAGTTCTTTGCCCATATCAAGGAGGCCGTGGCCTTTGGCGACGGGCGCGAGAAGGTCTGCGCCTTCATCAATATCGATTTCGACGCGGTGGGCAACTGGGCCGAGCGGCGCAATATCGCCTACGCGGGCTATACCGATCTGGCGCAAAAGCCCGAGGTCTATGCCCTGATCCGCGACTGCGTGGAGCAGGTCAACGCCGACCTGGCCGAGGACGAGCTGCTGGCCGGCAGCCAGATCTGCCGCTTCCTGATCCTGCACAAGGAGCTGGACGCCGATGACGGCGAGCTGACCCGCACCCGCAAGGTCAGGCGTGGTGCCATCGCGGAGAAATACGCGGTCTTGATCGACGCGCTGTACGAGGGGAAAAGCTCGCAGTTCATCGAGACGGCGGTGCGTTTCGAGGACGGCCGGACGGGCTCGGTGTCAGCGGATCTCAAGATTAGCGATGCCAAGACATTCGCGCCAGCAAGCACGAGGAGGGCGGCCTGATGGCTGACAAAAAGATCGGCGATGTCATCCTCGACATCAAAAACATCAGCCTGAGCTTCGGTGGCGTCAAGGCGTTGACGGACATCAGCTTCAATGTGCGCGAGCATGAGATCCGCGCCATCATCGGCCCCAACGGCGCGGGCAAGAGCTCCATGCTCAACTGCATCAACGGCGTCTACCAGCCGCAGCAGGGTGCTATCGCTTTCCGCGGCAAGACCTTCAAGCACCTCAGCTCACGCCAGGTGGCCGAGATGGGCGTGGCCCGCACCTTCCAGAACCTGGCCTTGTTCAAGGGCATGAGCGTGCTGGACAACATCATGACCGGCCGCAGCCTGCATATGAAGACCGGCCTTTTGATGCAGGCCTTGCGTTGGGGCCCGGCCGAGCGCGAGGAGAGCGCCCAGCGCGAGAAGGTCGAACGCATCATCGACTTCCTGGAGATCCAGGCCCATCGCAAGACCCCCGTGGGCCGTCTGCCCTACGGCCTGCAAAAGCGGGTGGACCTGGGCCGCGCCCTGGCCATGGAGCCCCAGGTGCTGCTGCTGGACGAGCCCATGGCCGGCATGAATGTGGAGGAGAAGCAGGATATGTGCCGCTTCATCCTCGACGTCAACGACGAGTTCGGCACCACCATCGTGCTGATCGAACACGATATGGGCGTGGTGATGGACATCTCGGACCGGGTCGTCGTGCTGGACTACGGCAAGAAGATAGGCGATGGCGCCCCCGATGAGGTGCGGGGTAACGAAGACGTGATCCGCGCCTATCTCGGCACGACGCATTAAAGGGCTGGCCATGGGATTTTTGATTGAAACCATCTTCGGCGGCCTGATGACGGGCATGCTGTACTCCCTGATCGCGCTGGGCTTTGTGCTGATCTACAAGGCCAGCGGGGTGTTTAATTTCGCGCAGGGCGCCATGGTGCTGTTTGCCGCCCTGGCCATGGCGCGCTTCACCGAATGGATACCGCTGTGGACGGGCATCAGCCATCCGGTGCTGGTCAATGTGCTGGGCTTTAGCGCCGCCTGCGCGGTGATGGTGGCGGTGGCTTGGGGCGTGGAGCGGCTGGTGCTGGGCAAGCTGGTCAACCAGGAGGGCATCACGCTCTTGATGGCCACCATCGGCGTGACCTATCTGCTCGAAGGCCTGGGCCAGACCCTGTTCGGCTCGGACATCTACAAGATCGATGTGGGCATGCCCAAGGACCCGATCTTTCTGTTCGAGAAGGCTTTCGAGGGCGGCGTGCTGGTCAATAAGGAAGACCTTTATGCCGCCCTGATCGCCGCGGCCATGGTGGTCTTGCTGGCCCTGTTCTTCCAGAAAACTTCCACCGGCCGGGCCCTGCGCGCCGTGGCCGACGACCACCAGGCGGCCCAGTCCATCGGCATCCCGCTCTCGCGCATCTGGATCATCGTCTGGAGCGTGGCCGGCGTCGTGGCCCTGGTGGCGGGTGTCATCTGGGGCAGCAAGTTAGGGGTGCAGTTCTCGCTCTCCCTGGTGGCGCTGAAGGCCTTGCCGGTGGTGATCCTGGGCGGCCTGACCTCGGTGCCCGGCGCCATCATTGGCGGCCTGGTGATAGGCGTGGGCGAGAAGGTCTCCGAGGTCTATCTGGGCCCGCTGATGGGCGGCGGCATCGAGATCTGGTTTGCCTATGTGCTGGCGCTGCTGTTTCTGCTCGTTAGGCCGCAAGGGCTTTTCGGCGAGAAGATTATTGACCGCGTCTGAACTTGCTAAGGGGAATACATGCTTTACCGTGAGAACGGCCAGTTCAAAACCTCTTACCGCGCCGACAGCCAGATCTTCGCCATCCGGCAGGACCGCATCGCCATGCTGGCCTTGCTGCTGCTGGCCTTTGGGCTGCTGCCGCTGCTGGCCTCGGACTATCTGTTCAGCGCCATCCTGATCCCCTTTCTGATCCTCTCGCTGGCGGCCCTGGGCCTGAATGTGCTGGTCGGTTATTGCGGCCAGATCTCGCTGGGCACGGGGGCTTTCATGGCCGTCGGGGCTTACGCGGCCTATAACTTCCAGGTCCGCATCGAGGGCATGCCCTTGATCGCCTCCATCCTGCTGGGCGGCCTGTGCGCCACCGCGGTGGGTGTGCTGTTCGGCATCCCCTCGCTGCGCATCAAGGGCCTGTACCTGGCGGTGGCGACGCTGGCGGCGCAGTTCTTTTGCGACTGGGCTTTTCTGCGCATCAAATGGTTCACCAACAACTCCTCCTCGGGCAATGTCTCGGTGTCGGACTTGCATGTGCTGGGCGTCTCGCTGGACGCGCCGGTGCAGAAGTATTTGTTTGTGCTGAGCTTTGTCGGCCTCTTTGCCCTGCTGACCAAGAACCTGGTGCGCGGCGCCATCGGCCGCGAGTGGATGGCCATGCGCGATATGGACGTGGCCGCCAGCGTCATCGGCATCCGCCCGGTCTATGCCAAGCTGAGTGCTTTTGCCGTCAGCAGCTTCATCGTCGGCGTGGCCGGCGCGCTGTGGGGCTTTGTGCATCTGGGCTCCTGGGAGCCGGCGGCCTTCTCCATAGACCGCAGTTTCCAGCTGCTCTTCATGGTCATCATCGGCGGCCTGGGTTCGGTGATGGGCAGCTTTTTTGGCGCGGCCTTCATCATCTTCCTGCCCATCGTGCTGAATCAGCTGCCGCAGGCCTTGGGCATTCCTATCGGCACCGAGACGGCCTCCCATCTGGAGCTGATGGTGTTCGGCGCCCTGATCATTTTCTTTCTCATCAAAGAGCCGCATGGCCTGGCGCGGCTGTGGTCCACGGCCAAGGAGAAGCTGCGCCTCTGGCCCTTCCCGCATTGAACATCTGATCGATTCCTACAACCCTCACAGGAGACAAGCATCATGAAGCTGAAGACATTTGCCATCGCCAGCGCCCTGACGGCCCTGGGCCTGAGCGCTCTGGTGAGCGAGGCCCTGGCGCAGGCCAAGGAGCAGTTCTTCCCTCTGCTGGTCTACCGCACCGGCCCCTATGCGCCGAACGGCACGCCCTGGGCCAATGGCAAGCAGGACTACCTCAAGATGATCAATGCCCGCGACGGCGGGGTGAACGGCGTCAAGCTGACTTTCGAGGAATGCGAGACCGGCTATGCCACCGACAAGGGCGTGGAATGCTATGAACGGCTGAAGGGCAAGGGCGCCTCGCTGTTCGACCCCCAGGCCACCGGCATCACCTTCGCGCTGACCGACAAGGTCATCAAGGACAAGATCCCGCTGATCACCCTGGGCTATGGTCTGGCGGCCTCGCAGGACGGCGGCGTGTTCAAGTGGAACTTCCCGCTGATGGGCAGTTACTGGACGGCGGCCGATATGCTGATCCAGCATCTGGCCAAGAAGGAGGGCGGCTTCGACAAGCTCAAGGGCAAGAAGATCGCCCTGGTCTACCACGACTCGCCCTTCGGTAAGGAGCCCATGCCCTTGCTGGACGAGCGCCAGAAGATGCATGGCTTCGAGCTGATCAAGATCCCCGTCACCGCGCCCGGCGTGGAGCAGAAGTCCGCCTGGCTGCAGGTGCGCCAGCAGCGGCCCGACTTCGTCTTGCTGTGGGGCTGGGGCGTGATGAACTCCACCGCGCTGAAGGAGGCCCAGGCCACCGGCTATCCGCGCGAGAAGATGTATGGCGTCTGGTGGGCCGGCGCCGAGCCCGATGTCAAGGACGTGGGCGAGGGCGCCAAGGGCTATAACGCCCTGGCCCTGAACACCTCGGGCCAAAGCCCCAAGGTGATCCAGGACATCCTCAAGCATGTGCACGAGAAGGGCCAGGGCACAGGCCCCAAGGACGAGGTCGGCTCGGTGCTCTACACCCGCGGGCTGATCATCCAGATGCTGGGCATCGAGGCCGTGCGCCGCGCGCAGGAGCGCTTCGGCAAGGGCAAGGTGATGACGGCCGAGCAGGTGCGCTGGGGCCTGGAGAACCTGGCCCTGGACCAGAAGCGCCTCGACGCCCTGGGCTTTGCCGGTGTGTTGCGCCCCATCAGTACCTCCTGCCAGGACCATATGGGTTCGACCTGGGCGCGCGTCCATACCTGGGATGGTGCCAAGTGGAACTTCAGCTCCGACTGGCTGCAGGCCGATGAGCAAATCCTCAAGCCCATGGTCAGGGCGGCGGCGGACAAATACGCCGGCGAAAAGAAGCTGGAGCGCCGCGCCCCCGCTGATTGTCAATCTTGATCCGCTGAGTGAGGAAGGTAGGTCGGGTTAGCGAAAGCGTAACCCGACGCTTCGCCGGTAGGTCGGGTTTAGCTAACGCCAACCCGACCTAGGGCTGATTTGAAGAGGCAAGAATGAGCAATGTGCTGCTGAATGTGAACGGCATCGAGGTCATCTACAACCATGTGATCCTGGTGCTCAAGGGCGTGTCCCTGCAGGTGAAGGAGGGCGGCATCGTCGCCTTGCTGGGCGGCAATGGCGCGGGCAAGACCACCACCTTGCGGGCCGTCTCCAATCTGCTGGCGGGGGAGCGCGGCGAGGTCACCAAGGGTTCCATCGAGCTGCGCGGCGAGCCCATCCACAAGCTCAGCACGGCCGAGATGGTGGAGCGCGGCGTGGTTCAGGTGATGGAGGGCCGGCATTGCTTCGCCCACCTCAGCATCGAGGAAAACCTGCTGACCGGCGCCTACACCCGCAAGGACGGCAGCAAGGCCGTGCAGCAGACCCTGGACAAGGTCTACAACTACTTCCCCCGGCTGAAGACCCGACGCACTTCGCAAGCCGCCTACACCTCGGGCGGCGAGCAGCAGATGTGCGCCATCGGCCGCGCCCTGATGGCCAATCCCAAGATGGTCTTGCTGGACGAGCCCTCCATGGGCCTGGCGCCGCAAATCGTCGAGGAGGTGTTCGAGATCGTCAAAGACCTGAACAGCAAGGAAGGCGTGACCTTTTTGCTGGCCGAGCAGAACACCAGCATGGCTTTGCGTTATGCCGACTACGGCTACATCCTGGAAAGCGGCCGGGTGGTGATGGACGGCGAGGCCAAGGCCTTGCGCGAGAACGAGGACGTGAAGGAGTTTTACCTCGGCACCGGCGGTGGCGACCGCAAGAGCTTCAAGGACGTGAAGAGCTACAAGCGCAGAAAGCGCTGGCTGGCATGAGCGGGGAAGAAGACTTTTTCGCCCCGCCGGCCTTCAAGCCCGAGCAGGCCTTGCTGACGCTCAAGCGCCATCTGCGAGATCTGCGCGCGCTGCAGAACCGCGGCGACAGCTTTTTGCTGCAGGGCCAGGTCGTGCTGGAGTTCAGCCTTGCCGACGGGTGCTTGCAGGCGCGCCTGGCCAAGCGCCCGGCGCAAAGGCCGGAATGGGATTTGAAGCTCTGCAAGAACAGCGCCGATGTGCGCAGCCTGCAAGACGAGATCAAGCGCCGCCTGGCGCGCTGGACGGATGAGAGCCAATGACCAGCCCCGACACATTTTTTGACGCGCTGGAAACCCGCGACCCGCAGCTGCGCGAGCAGGCCTTGCTGGCCGCCTTGCCGGCCCAGATCGCCCATGCCCAGGCCAACACCAGGGCCTATGCCGAGATCCTGGCCGGCGTGGCGGCCAGCAGCATCGATAGCCGTGCCGCCCTGGCCCGGCTGCCGGTGATACGCAAGAGCGAGCTGTTAGCCCGCCAGCAGGCACAGCGGGCCGAGGATCCCTTTGGTGGTTTTGCAGCCATCGGCTGGACCGGCCTGCTGCGGGCCAGCGGTGCGCGCCGGGTCTTCCAGTCGCCCGGCACGATTTACGAGCCCGAGGCCGATGGTGAGGGCCCCGACTACTGGCGCGTGGCCCGCGCCCTGCATGCCGCCGGCATGCGGGCCGGCGACTTGCTGCACAACGGCTTCAGCTACCACCTGACCCCGGCCGGCGCCATGATGGAAGGCGGCGCCCATGCCTTGGGGCTCACCGTCTTCCCCGGCGGCGTGGGCAATACCGAGCTGCAGCTGCAGGCCATGGTCGAGCTGCGCCCGCAGGGTTTTGTGGGCACGCCCAGCTTTTTGAAGATTCTGCTGGACAAGGCGGCCGAGAGCGCCGCGGATGTCGGCAGCCTGCGCAAGGCCTTGTTCAGCGGCGAGGCCTTCACGCCCTCGCTGCGCGACTGGTTTGCGGCGCGCGGGGTGCAGGGTTTTCAGTGTTATGCCACGGCCGATCTGGGCCTGATCGCCTACGAGACCGCGGCCCGCGAGGGCCTGGTGCTGGCCGAAGGCGTGATCGTCGAGATCGTCCGCCCAGGCACGGGCGAGCCTCTGCCCGATGGCGAGGTGGGCGAGCTGGTCGTGACCACGCTGACGCCCGGCTACCCGCTGATCCGCTTCGGCACCGGCGATCTCTCGGCCTTCATGCCCGGCAGCTGCCCCACGGGGCGCAGCAATCGCCGCATCCGCGGCTGGCTGGGCCGGGCCGATCAGTCGGCCAAGGTGCGCGGCATGTTTGTCCATGCCGGCCAGGTGGCCGAGGCCTTGCGGCGCTTTCCCGGCCTGGGCCGGGCGCGCCTGGTGGTGGAGGGCGAGATGGCGCAGGACCGCATGTGCCTGAAGGTGGAGCTGGCGGGCGCGGCGCCCGAAGGCCTGGCCGAGGGCCTGGCCCAGGCCATGCGCGAGATCACCAAGCTGCGCTGCGAGGTGCTGCTGCTGCCGGCCGGCAGCCTGCCCAATGACGGCAAGGTGATCGAGGACGCGCGCAGCTATCAGTGAGCCCTGCGCTGATCTACGTAATACCCGTTAGCGGCGCCGCCGCTCCCCGGCCTAGCATGCCAGCTGCGCGGTCGTTCGCGCCGGGTGGGAGAGATGGCAAATAAAAAACGATTCGGCAGGCGCCGGCTAACAATTATTTTGAGCGTAACTTTGGGGCTGCTGGCGGCGCAGAGCGCGCGGGCGGAGTTCCCCGAACATCCCATCACCCTGGTCGTACCCTTTCCGGCCGGCGGCCCCACCGATTTGCTGGCCCGCGACCTGGCCGAGGCCCTGCGCAAAACCCTGGGCGTGGCGGTGCAGCGCGAAAACATTGGCGGCGGTGGCGGCACGGTGGGCGCGGCCAAGGTGGCGCGCGCCACAGCCGACGGCTACACCTTGCTGCTGCATCACATCGGCATGGCCACGGCGCCCTCCCTGGTGCCGGGCCTGAGCTACAAGCCGCTGGAAGACTTTGACTATCTGGGCCTGATCAACGAGCTGCCCATGGTGCTGGTGGGCCGGCCCGGCCTGCCGGCCAAGAACTATGCGGAGCTGAGCCAGTGGATGGTGAGCAACCGCGGCAAGATCAATCTGGCCAATGCCGGCCAGGGTTCGGCCTCGCATCTGTGCGGCATGCTGTTCCGCAGCGTCACCCATCTGGACCTGCGCACGGTGCGCTACCGCGGTGCTTCGCCGGCCATGGCCGATCTGCTGGCCGATCAGGTCGATCTTTTGTGCGACCAGACCAGCGACACCGCCGCCCAGATCGCGCGTGGCCGCATCAAGGCCTATGCCGTGACCAGCACCCAGCGCCTGACGACGCTGCCCAATCTGGCCGCCGTGCCCACGCTGGATGAGCTGGGGCTGAAGGGTTTTTCGGTCTCGGTCTGGCATGGCTTGTACGCCCCGCATGGCACGCCCAAGCCGGCGCTGGACAAGCTCGCCGCCGCCCTGCAGCAGCTCAGGGCCGACCCGGCTTTTCGCGCCGCGCAGGCCGCCCAGGGCGCCACCTTGATCGAAGACGGCCGCAGCCAGGGCGCCGAGCACAAGAAGTTCGTCAAGGCCGAGATCGCCAAATGGGGCGCGGTGATACGTGCGGCGGGCAGTTATGCCGATTAGTTCACGCGTAGCGGGATGGTCACCGGCCCGTCGTTGAGCAGGCTCAGCTGCATATCGGCGCCGAATTCGCCGCCCGCCACCTCGGGGTGCAGGCGCCGCGCCTGGGCCAGGCAGTGCTCGTAGAGGCGGCGGCCCAGCTCTGGCCCCGCAGCACCCGTAAAGCTGGGGCGTTTGCCGCTGCTGGTGTCGGCCGCCAGCGTGAATTGCGAGACGATCAAGAGCCCGCCCCGCACATCCTGCAGGCTCAGATTCATCTTGCCCGCCGCGTCGCCGAAGATGCGCAGGCCCAGCACCTTGTTGATCAGCTTGTCGGCCTGCGCCTCGGTATCGCCGGGCTCGGCACAGACCAGCACAGCCAGGCCTGGGCCGATGGCGCCCACCACCCGGCCGGCCACTTCGACCTGGGCGTGTTTGACTCTTTGCAGCAGGGCGATCACAGGGTCTCCTGATTGAAGAAATGGCCCGCATTGTCTCTGCCCTGACGCCGGGTTTTGCCGGGGTGCGCCCTACAATCGCGGCCTCATTCCTGCTACTTTCATCGCCGTCATGAAACACGAGTCCGCCGCTCCCGCTGCCACCACGGATGTCTCCCACATCGCCCCGCGCGAGAAGGCGGAGATCCTCTCCCAGGCCCTGCCCTACATCCGCAAATTCCACGGCAAGACCATCGTCATCAAATACGGCGGCAATGCCATGACGGACCCGGCCCTGCAGCAGGACTTTGCCGAGGACGTGGTGCTGCTGAAGCTGGTGGGCCTGAACCCGGTGGTCGTGCATGGCGGCGGCCCGCAGATCGAGGGTGCGCTGAGCCGCCTGGGCAAGAAGGGCCATTTCATCCAGGGCATGCGCGTCACCGACGAGGAGACCATGGAGGTGGTCGAGTGGGTGCTGGCCGGCCAGGTGCAGCAAGACATCGTGGGCCTGATCAATGTGGCCGGCGGCAAGGCCGTGGGCCTGACGGGCCGCGACGGCGGCATGATCCGCGCCAAAAAGCTCAAGATGCTGGACAAGGACGATCCGGCCAAGGAACACGATATCGGCCAGGTGGGCGATATCGTCAGCATCGACCCCAGCGTGGTCAAGGCGCTGCAGGACGATCAGTTCATCCCCGTCATCAGCCCCATCGGTTTCGGTGAGAGCAATGAGAGCTACAACATCAACGCCGATGTGGTGGCCGGCAAGCTGGCCGAGGTGCTGAAGGCCGAGAAGCTGGTGCTCTTGACCAACACGCCCGGCGTGCTGGACAAGGCCGGCAATCTGCTGACCGACCTCAGTGCCCGCGAGATCGACGCCTTGTTCGCCGACGGCACCCTGTCCGGCGGCATGCTGCCCAAGATCGCCTCGGCCCTGGACGCCGCCCGCAGCGGCGTCAACGCCGTCCACATCATCGACGGCCGCGTGCCGCATGCGATGCTGCTGGAGATCCTCAGCGATCAAGCTTACGGAACAATGATTCGCTCCCATTGAGGGAGCGAAGGCTTGTTCCGCGTCTGAGCGAAGCGAGGACTTGCAATGATTCGCCCCCACTGATTCGGCAGGCATCGTGCGGGCGCCCGTCTGGTTCTTCGATCTCGACAACACCTTGCACAATGCCTCGGCCCAGGTGTTTGGCGAGCTGTCGGCGGCGATGACGGACTACATCGCCCGCCATCTGCAGGTGGATGCCGCCGAGGCCAGCCGTTTGCGCGGCCTTTACTGGCGGCGCTACGGCGCCACCTTGCTGGGCCTGGTCAAGCACCACGGCGTCAGCGCCGCCCATTTCCTGCACGAGACCCATGCCTTGCCGAGCCTGGAGTCGCATGTGCACAGCCATGCCCACGATCTGGCCGCTCTGCGCGAGCTGCCCGGGCGCAAATTCCTCCTGACCAACGCACCCCTGGCCTACGCCTTGCGGGTGCTGCGGGCCTTGGGCGTGGCAGACTGTTTTGAGGCCGTGATCGCGATGGAACAGATGGCCATGTTTGGCGAGTTGCGGCCCAAGCCAGACGCCCGCCTATTCCGCCATCTGCTGGCCCGGCTGCGCCTGCGGCCGGCCGACTGCATCCTGGTCGAAGACACCTTGGAACATCAAAAATCCGCCCGCCGCGTGGGCATGCGGACGGTCTGGATGCAGCGTTGGCTGCGTGCCGCCAGCAAGACCCAAGGCCCGCTTGGCGGGCGCGGCCTGCGCGGCCGCCCGGCCTATGTGGACCGGCGCCTTAGCAGCCTGCGCCAACTCTTGCGTTGAGCGCAATTAAGGAGCTCGGTCTAAACCTCGGGGCCAACCGGTCTGCCTCGATGAAAGCTGAAGATACCGGTGATAGTTGGCATTTCGCTGCGTATTGATCCCATGATCGTAGGGTGAGTTTTGAAGAGGTGGCGCGTTATGGTGTGACATCCCGGTGACGCGTGCTGAGCGGCTCGCGGCACCGGCCGACCGTTTGAAGAGCTTTGTCATTACCGTGAAATCCATGCCTACTTTTTCCGTGCTGATTGTTGAAGACCAGGCCCGGTTTCGCGATGCCTTCGTGCACTCCCTGACCAATGTTCGCGACATCCAGTTGCTGGGCGTCGCGCCCGATCTGATCCAGGGCATGCGTTTGTTCGACCAATACCGCCCCGATGTCTTGCTGGTCGATCTGGACCTGCCGGGCGGCAGCGGGATCGAACTGATACGCCACGCCTCCCATGTCAAACCCGATTGCGAGGTGATGGTGATCTCGGTGTTCGGGGACGAGCAGCATGTGCTGTCCAGCATCGAGGCCGGTGCCACCGGCTATCTGCTGAAGGACAGCCTGGCCCTGGACCTGCCGGGCCAGCTGCGCAGCCTGCGGGCCGGCGGCAGCCCCATCAGCCCCATCATCGCGCGCCGCCTGCTGCTGCGCCTGGCGCCGGCCCCTGCGGGGGCGCCCATGCCCGTGCCGCAAGACCCCTCGATGGGCGCGCTGCTGGAGGAGGATGCGATTGCCCTGTCGGAGCAGGAGTCGCGGGTGCTGCATCTGGCGGCCAAGGGTTTCACCTTTGACGAGATCGCGCAATTCATGAGCGTGTCTTCGCACACGGTGACCACCTATGTGAAGCGGGTCTATCGCAAACTGCATGTGCGCTCCAAGGTGGAGGCCATCTACGAAGCCAGGCGGCTGGGCTGGTTGCGCGACTGAGGCTGGCGGCGGCGGCCAGCTTGAGGGGCTTGCCGGCTGTGACAGAATCCCGGCCAATCTCCCCCTTGAATCCTGTCCCCCGATGCCCGCCTCCTTGCCCGCTCTGTCTCCGTCCGAATCCGCCGTCAGCGAGGAGGTGGCCCTGCCTGTGGCGCAAACCCCCTTGCCGGCTTCGGATGAGGCTCCGGCCGAGGCCGCACCGGCCCGCAAGCGACCCAAGCCCGGCGAGCGCCGCGTGCAGATCCTGCAGACCCTGGCCGGCATGCTGGAGCAGCCCGGCGCCGACCGCGTCACCACCGCCGCGCTGGCGGCCAAGCTGTCCGTCAGCGAGGCGGCGCTGTACCGCCATTTCGCCAGCAAGGCGCAGATGTTTGAAGGCCTGATCGAGTTCATCGAGGGTAGCATCTTCACCCTGCTGAACCAGATCGTCGAGCGCGAAGGTTCGGGCCAGGCCCAGGCGCAGAAGATCGTCGCCGTGCTGATGCAGTTCGGCGAGCGCAATCCCGGCATGACCCGCGTGATGGTGGGCGATGCCCTGGTCTACGAGAACGAGCGCCTGGTGGCGCGCATGAACCAGTTCTTCGACCGCATCGAATCCACGCTGCGCCAGGTCTTGCGCAATGCCGCCGAGGCGCGCGGTTCGGCCACGCCCACGGTGGAGGCCAATGCCCAGGCCTCGGTGCTCTTGAGCTTCATGATTGGCCGCCTGCAGCGCTATGCCCGCTCGGGCTTCAAGCGCCTGCCGACCGAGCAGCTGGAGTTCTCGCTCAAGCTGCTGGTGGCCTGATTTCGCGGGCTTGCCATGACGGATTCCCTGCACGCATTGCTGGCGCGGGCCGAGGGCCTGCTGGCGCGGATGGAGGCCTTGCTGCCGCCGGCTGCGGCGGCGCCCGATTGGTCGGCCTCGCTGGCCTTCCGCTACCGCAAACGGGCGGGGCGCTGCGTGCTGGAGCCGGTGCGCCATGTGGCGCAGATCCGCCTGCAGGATTTGCAGGAAGTCGAGCCGCAAAAGCAGCGCCTGCTGCAGAACACCGCCCAGTTCGTGGCCGGCCGGCCCGCCAACAATGTCTTGCTGACCGGCGCGCGCGGCACGGGCAAGAGTTCGCTGATCAAGGCCTGCTTGAACGAGTTCGCGCCGCAAGGCCTGCGCCTGATCGAGGTGGACAAGGCCGATCTGGTCGAGCTGCCCGATCTGATCGAGCTGGTGGCGGAGAGGCCCGAGCGTTTTGTGATCTTTTGCGACGACCTCAGCTTCGACGAGGGCGAGGCCGGCTACAAGGCCTTGAAGTCGGTGCTGGACGGTTCGGTCGCCGCCGCCAGCGACAATCTGCTGATCTACGCCACCAGCAATCGCCGCCACCTGCTGCCCGAGCAGATGCGCGACAACCTGGGCTACAAGCACACCGAGGACGGCGAGGTCCATCCCGGCGAGGCGGTGGAGGAGAAGATCTCGCTGTCCGAGCGCTTCGGCCTCTGGCTGAGCTTCTACCCCTTCAGCCAGGACGAATACCTGGCCATTGCCGCCCAGTGGTTGCGCGCCCTGGGCGTGAGCGAGGCGCAGATCACGGCCGCCCGCCAGCCGGCCCTGGTGTGGGCGCTGGAGCGCGGCTCGCGCTCGGGCCGGGTGGCTTATCAGTTTGCCCGCGATCTGGCCGGGCGCGGCGGGCTGGAGGCCTCGCAGGAACCTAGCCATGCCGCGGCCAGCACCCCGCCTCCCGAAGGTCTGGACCATGTCTGAGAGTTTGATTTGAAGCAAGAACAAGAAGAATCCGTGGCGGCTGTCCGCAAGGCCGTGGATGTGGCCGTGGGCGTGCTGGTGGAGCGCGATGCCCAGGGCCGCGAAGGGCGTTTTCTGCTGACCTCACGCCCGGTCGGCAAGGTCTATGCCGGCTACTGGGAATTCCCCGGCGGCAAGCTGGAGGCGGGTGAGAGCGTGGAGCAGGCGCTGGCGCGCGAGCTGCACGAGGAGCTGGGCATCACGATAGGCTCGGCCCATGCCTGGCAGGAGCTGACCATGGACTACGAGCATGCCCGTGTGCGCCTGCACTTCTGCAAGGTCTACGAGTGGAGCGGCGAGTTCGAGATGCGCGAGCAGCAGGCCATGGCCTGGCAGGAGCTGCCGGTGCAGGTGCAGCCGGTCCTGCCCGGCACCATTCCCGTGCTGGACTGGTTTGCCGCCGAACGCGGCTTTGTCGGCGCCACCTATCTGACGGGGGCTGAGGCCTGAGCTCCGCCCCCCCACTACACTCAGGGCGATGAACTGCTTGGATCACATCAAATGGGACGCCGCCGGCCTGGTGCCGGTGATCGCGCAGGAGCATGGCACGGGCGATGTGCTGATGTTTGCCTGGATGAATCGCGAGGCCTTGCAACTGACCATGGACAAGGGCGAGGCGGTGTACTGGAGCCGCTCGCGCAACAAGCTCTGGCACAAGGGCGAGGAATCCGGCCATATCCAGAAGGTGCACGAGATGCGCCTGGACTGCGATAACGATGTGATCCTGCTGCGCATCACGCAGCAGGGGCATGAGCCCGAGTCACCTTCAATTGCCTGCCACACCGGGCGGCACAGCTGCTTTTACCAACGTTTTGAAGCGGGCAGCTGGGTGGCGGTCGAGCCGGTACTCAAGGACCCCGAGAAGATTTACAAATGAGCGCCATCAGCAATCAGGACATCCTGGCCCGCGTGGCCGCCGTGATCGAGTCGCGCAAGCCCAGCCATGGCGGCGACCCCGCCACCAGCTATGTGGCCAAGCTGTTTGATAAAGGCCTGGATGCGATTCTCAAAAAGGTCGGCGAGGAAGCCTGCGAGACGGTGATGGCGGCCAAGGATGGCGACGCGCAAAAGATCGTCTACGAGGTGGCCGATCTCTGGTTCCACTCGCTGATCGCGCTCGCGCATTTCGGCCTCAAGCCCGAACAGGTCCTGGCCGAGCTGGCGCGCCGCGAGGGCTTGTCGGGCCTGCAGGAGTTTGCCGCCCGCGGCAAGAGCATGGAGGAGGAACCCAATGACTGATGAAATCGCCGATACGGTGCTGCTGGACCCGCAGCGCGAGCAATCCCTGCGCAGCGTGGGTTTGGTCAGTTATCTGCTGCACACGATTGTGGCGGTGGGGGCGGTGCTGCCGGGCGTGCAGGCCAGCGTCTTCTTGCTGCTGCTGGCGGTGATTCTGGATCTGGTCAAGCGCGATGAGGCGGCCGGCAGCTGGCAGGCCTCGCACTTCAGCTGGCGCTTGCGCAGCGTGATGTGGGCGGGCGGCCTGTATCTGCTCACGTCTCCGCTCTGGCTCTTGCTGCTGGTGCCGGGCTGGATTGCCTGGGCGCTGATCTCGATCTGGTTCCTCTACCGCATCGTGCGGGGCTGGACCACCATGAACGCCGGCCGGGCCATTGTCTGAGCCCTGGCCGAGCGCATTTGCCTGACGGAACAACTATGTCTGCCACCGATCCCAACTGCCTGTTCTGCAAAATCGTCGCGGGCCAGATCCCCAGCCGCAAGGCTTTTGAAGACGAGCATCTGCTGGCCTTCCACGACATCCACCCCTGGGCGCCGGTCCATGTGCTGATCATCCCCAAGCTGCATATCGCGACGATGGCGGAGGTGGGCGAGCAACATGCCGAGCTGCTGGGCCGCATGGCTGTGCTGGCGCCGCGCCTGATGCGCGA
Organism: Roseateles oligotrophus; assembly: GCF_014204525.1. Classification (GTDB taxonomy): domain Bacteria; phylum Pseudomonadota; class Gammaproteobacteria; order Burkholderiales; family Burkholderiaceae_C; genus Paucibacter_A; species Paucibacter_A oligotrophus_A. Next base: position 964,556 of record NZ_JACHLP010000001.1, on the reverse strand, counting down.
GCTGGGTGTGACGAATGGCTTTAGAACCGTCATCAACACCGGGCCGGACGGCGGGCAGGAGATCTACCACCTGCATATGCATGTGATGGGTGGCCCGCGGCCCTGGCTCAAGGGCTGAGAGGCTGAGAACTTTTTACTGCGCGGCCGTCAGGCGTCGTTGGGCGGTGCTCGGAATCCTCACGTACAGGGAGTACGTTCCGGTTCCTGTGCTCCGTCCGCCAAGGCCAGAGGCCTTGGCCTTTGCTAGGCACAGGAAGTCCTCAGGACTTCCTGTGTCCGACCTCAGCCTAGCCTGACGACCGCTCGCTACAAAAGTTCTCAGCCTTTGAGGGGCGCGCTCCAAGCGTCGGCTGCGGGCGGCCGCCCGGGTCTGCTCCGCCTGACTCTTTCGCAAAAACTGTCATGCGGGCCCACTAGAATCTGACCATCTACCGTAGGAGAAAAATCATGGGTTCATTCAGCATTTGGCACTGGCTCATCGTTCTTGTGATCGTGGTGCTGGTGTTTGGAACCAAGAAGTTGAAGAACGTCGGCAATGACCTGGGTTCGGCCGTCAAGGGTTTCAAGGACGGCATGAAGGACGGCAGCGCCGCGCCCGAGGCTCCGGCGCAGCAGGTCACGGCCAACAAGGCCAGCGACAGCAATACCGTCGACGTCGAAGCCAAGACCAAATCTTGATCTTCGCGATGCGACTCACCCGGCGCCTCCAGCATGCTTGATTTCGGCTTTGACAAGATCGCCCTGATCGGCGCCGTGGCCCTGGTCGTGCTGGGCCCCGAGCGCCTGCCGCGCGTGGCCCGCACCGTGGGCCATTTGCTGGGCAAGGCGCAGCGCTATGTGGCCGACGTCAAGGCCGAGGTCAACCGCTCCATCGAGCTGGAAGAGCTCAAGAAGATGAAGGGCGGCATCGAAGAGGCGGCACGCGATATCGGTGCCTCGGTGCAGCAGGAGATCAACTCCGCCAGCCAGGTCTTCGAGCAGACTTGGGGCGATGCGAGCACCGGCCTGGATCCGGACAGCAGCTATGCCTACGAGGGCGGGCCGCTGAGCTCGGCGCGCTCCGGCTACCAGGCGCCCAAGAAGAACTGGCGGGTCAAGCGCAGCGCCACCCCGCAGTGGTACAAGCAGCGTCAAGGCGTGCGTCGTTATGTGCAGTCGGGCGCCGCCCGGGTGGCGCGTTTCCGTCCGCCCTCTGCCAAGGTTTAGGCTTCCTCGCACCGAACCCCTGATTCCCCATGACCGATTCCCACAAGCCCGAGGATGAGCTCGCCGGCACCGAACAGCCTTTTGTCTCCCATCTGATCGAGCTGCGCGACCGCCTGGTGCGCGCCAGCATCGCGGTGGCGGTGGTGTTCGGCATTCTGGCCGTCTTCCCCGGCCCCTCCGCGCTCTACGACCTGCTGGCCGCGCCCCTGGTGGCGCATCTGCCCAAGGGCTCGACCATGATCGCCACCAATGTGATCTCGCCCTTTCTGGTGCCCCTGAAGATCACGCTGATGGCGGCCTTCTTCCTGGCCTTGCCGGTGGTGCTCTACCAGGTCTGGGCCTTTGTGGCGCCGGGCCTGTATTCGCACGAGAAGCGTCTGGTGATGCCGCTGGTGGTCTCCAGCACCGTGCTCTTCTTCGTTGGCGTGGCGTTCTGCTACTTCTTCGTCTTTGGCCAGGTGTTCAAGTTCATCCAGGGTTTTGCACCCAAGAGCATCATGGCGGCGCCCGATATCGAGGCCTATCTGAGCTTTGTGATGTCCATGTTCATCGCCTTCGGCGCCGCTTTCGAGGTGCCGGTGGTGGTGGTGGTGGCGGCCCGCATGGGCTTGGTGACGGTGGCTAAATTGCGCGAGTGGCGCGGCTACTTCATCGTCCTGGCCTTTGTGATCGCGGCCGTCATCACGCCGCCCGATGTGGTCTCGCAGCTGGCCCTGGCCATTCCCATGTGCATCTTGTACGAGCTGGGGGTGTTTGCCGCGGGCTATTTCATCCGCTACTCCAAGACGCCGGATGACGAGGCCGGCGAGGCGCAGACCAAGGCCTGAGCCCCGCACAGCTCACTGCGGCCTGGGTTTGGGCCGCTGGGCCACGGTCAGTGCAATCTCCAGCTTTTGCTGGCCGCGCAGCAGGCTCAAGGTGGTGGCGCTCTTGGGTGGCACGGCGGAGATGGCCGTCAGCAATTGGGCCGGGCTGTGGACCACGGCCTTGCCCACCTGCACGATCACATCGCCGGGTTTGACGCCGGCCTTGGCGGCGGGGCCCTCGGCCAGCACGCCGCTGATCAGCACCCCTTCGTGAATGGGCAGCTTGAAGGCCTCGGCGAACTCAGGGGTCAGCTCGCGCAATTGCACGCCTATCCAGCCGCGCTGCACCTGGCCATCGCGCAGCAGGCTTTCCATCACCTGGGTGGCGGTGTTGATGGGGATGGCGAAGCCAATCCCCAAGCTGCCGCCGCTGCGCGAGTAGATGGCGGTGTTGATGCCGACCAGGCGGCCGGCCTCGTCCACCAGGGCGCCGCCGGAGTTGCCGGGGTTGATGGCGGCATCGGTCTGGATGAAGTTCTCGAAGGTGTTGATGCCCAACTGATCCCGCTCCAGGGCGCTGACGATGCCCGAGGTGACGGTCTGACCCACATTGAAGGGGTTGCCTATGGCCAAGACCACATCGCCCACCTGCAGACCTTCCACCTGGCCCAGCTGGATGACGGGCAGGCCGGGCAGATCGATCTTGAGTACGGCGATATCGGTCTCGGGGTCGGTACCGACCAGGCTGGCGCGGGCCTGGCGGCCGTCGGTCAGCATGACCTCGATATCCGAGGCCCCCTCCACCACATGGCTGTTGGTGAGCAGATAGCCCTGTTCGGAGACGATCACGCCCGAGCCCAGGCCGGTCTGGGGGCGGCGCTCCTGCGGCGGGTTCTGGCCGCGCGGGCCGAAGTGGAAGCGGTGCCAGCGCTCGTCGCTGCCGGCATTGCGGGCCGGGGCCTTGCTGGCCATGACGCTGACCACCGCCGGTGCGGCCCGCTTGGCGGCGAGGCTGTAGCCGCCGCGATGGGTGTCCACCGCCTTAGCCTCCGCTCGGCCCGCCGCCAGCGGGGCGCTGGCGCCCAGCACAATCGGCTGGGCCGGGTTCGCACGGCGCAGCCAATCGGGCTTGAGCGTGCTCAGCACGAACAGCAGGGCCAGGCCCACCGTGGTGGCCTGAGCGAAAATCAACCAAAGTCTGCGCACGCCTCAAACCCTCTCTCTATCAAACAACAAACACGCCATGGTGCATAGAAACGATCTCGACCGCCATCTCCATGCCTTGCTGGAGACGGCTCGCTTCAAGGATTATGGGCCGAATGGTTTGCAGGTCGAGGGCAGGGAGGAGATTGGCCATCTGGTCTGCGGCGTGACCGCCAGTGCCGCCCTGATCGACGCGGCCATCGCCGCCAAGGCCGATGCCCTGCTGGTACACCACGGCCTGTTCTGGCGCGGCCAGGACGGCCGCGTCACCGGCTGGATGAAGCAGCGCCTGGCCAAGCTCTTGGCGCATGACATCAATCTCTACGCCTACCACCTGCCGCTGGACGCCCATGCCGAGCTGGGTAATAACGCCCAACTCGGGCGGCTGCTGGGCTGGACGGCCGAGGCCCGCTTTGGCGAGCAGGAGCTGGGCTGGCTGGGCCGGCTGCCCGAGGCCTGCACGCTGGGCGAGTTGGCCACCCATCTCGAAAAAGCCCTGGGCCGCAGCACGGTGCAGGCGGCGGGCGATGGCCGGCCGCTGCGCCGCGTGGCCTGGTGTACCGGTGGGGCCCAGGGTTACTTTGAGGCGGCGATTGCGGCCGGCGCCGATGTTTTCGTCACCGGCGAAATCTCCGAGCCGCAAGCCCATTACGCCGCCGAGACCGGCGTGGCCTTCATCGCCGCCGGCCACCACGCCACCGAGCGCTACGGCGTGCAGGCCCTGGGCCAGCAGCTGGCAAGCCAGTTCGGACTGAGGCAGCAATTCATCGACATCGCCAATCCGGCTTAGCGCTTAGTTTTGATGCGCCAGCGCGTAGGCGATGGCCGCGCGCACCGCCGTGACCTGGGCGTCTACGCATTGCTGGGGCGTCGTGCGCGGGCTGTCGGGGTAGACCTCGGTGGTGGTGCTGAAGCGCGCGGCCGTGATCGCGGCGCACAGGCCTTTCGTCGCCACCGCGAAGCTGATGACGCCGGGCGACTGCAAGGGGCTGCCGATGATCAGGCCCTTGGCGTCGGCCGGCGCGATATGGGTGACGGCGGCCACCGCCTCGATGACGGCGCGCTGGAAGGCCGGCTGCGGACGCTCCGCGTCATCGACGAGGTAGAAGCCATCGGGCACGGTGTCGGGCTCAAAGGCTTCACCGTCGCGCGCGGCCAGGGCGGGGCGGAACTCGGCTTCATCGCTGTCCGTGGTCTCGTGCAGGTCGATGTGCATGAGCACCCGGCCGCGCAGCGGCGCCAGCAGGGCGAACAGTGCGGCCGACTCGCCGACCGGGCTGCCGGGGCGGAAGTTGCGGTTGGGGTCCAGGGCATCGTGGTTCCAGCGCTGGATGCGCTCGTAAGCCCAGGGGCTTACGCAGGGCGCGACCAGCAGATTGGCGCGGCCGGCCGTTTCCAGCCCATGCTCGCGCAGGAATTGCAGGGCGCCCAGCACGCCGCTGGTCTCGTAACCATGCACACCGCCGGTGACCACCAGTACCGGCAACTCATCGCGCCAGCCGCGGCTGTGCAGGGCCAGCAGCGGGAAATGCTGGTCCTCGTAGTCCAGCGCGCCGTATTCGATGAGGTCGAAGTCCGCGCCCAGTGGCCTGATGGCGGCGAGCAAGTCCTCGTAGCGACGCTGCCGGACGATGCCGGCGCGCCAGGCCGCGATCTCGGGCTGGCCCCAGGGCTGGCCGGGCGTGCCGATGGGATAGGTGGGGGCGTGTTGAGTCATGGTGGGATCGGTCAGCCGGCGAAGTGCCGGGGGCGCAAAAGAATAGCGCATGCGCCTGAGTGAAAATCAACGCTGAGCCCGCCATCCTGAGCCCCTCCCGCATGAACACGACAACAAAACCCTTGCCCCTGCTGATCACCCAGGGTGATGTCTGCGGCATCGGCCCCGAGATCATCACCCGCGCCTTTGCCCAGGGGCATGCGGCGGATTGCCGCGTGGTGGGCGATGTGGCGGTTATGCGCCGTGCCCTGCGTCAAATCGGCGCCAGCCTGCCGGTCCTGCGGCTGGAGACGCCGGATGAGCCGGTGCCCCCGGGCAGCTTGCCGGTCTGGCAGCCGCCGGGCCTGGCGCCGGGCTTGATCGAGCTGCCGCAAGGCCGCGTCGAGGCCCGCGCGGGCGCGGCGGCAGCGCTGTGCATCGAGGCGGCGGTGCGGGCCGTGCAAGCCGGGCAGGGCGGCACCATCGTCACCGCGCCCATCCACAAGGAGGCCTTGCATGCGGCCGGCGTGGCCTACCCCGGCCACACCGAGATGCTGCAGGCCCTGGCCGCGGTGGACGGTGTCGCGCCGCCGGTGCGCATGATGCTGGCCAACGAGGAGTTGCGCACGGTGCTGGTGACCATTCATTGCGCCCTGCGGGAGGCCATCGAGGGCATCAGCGAGGCGGCGGTTTTGGAAACGATCAGCATCAGCCACGCGGCCTTGCTGCGCTTTGGCTTCAAGCAGCCGCGCATCGCGGTGGCCGGCCTGAATCCGCATGCGGGCGAGGGCGGCTTGTTCGGGCGCGAGGAGATCGAGCACATCGCCCCTGCCATCGCCCATGCCCGCCGCCTGGGCCTGGACGCCAGCGGCCCCTATGCGCCGGACACGGTGTTCATGCGCGCTCGCAACACGGCCGAGCATCCCGGTGAATTCGATCTGGTCGTGGCCATGACGCATGACCATGGCCTGATCCCGGTCAAATACCTGGGCGTGGAGCAGGGCGTCAACGTGACGCTAGGCCTGCCCTTTGCACGCACCAGCCCCGACCACGGCACGGCGTTTGACATCGCCGGTCAGGGCCTGGCCGACGCCGCCAGCCTGGTGGCGGCAATCCGCATGGCGCGGCGCTTGGTGGGCGAGCCCCTGCGCTGATGTCACCAGTTATAGCTCAGCGTCGCGCGCAGGCTGCGGCCGGCGCCATACCAGCAGCGATCACCCCAGCAGTCATAGATTTCCTTGTCCGCAAGATTGGCCAGGTTCAGGGCCAGTCGGTAGGCGCCGGTCTCGTAGCGCAGGGCCGCATCGAACACGGTGAAGGCCGGCAGCATGAAACGGCTGTTCGGCACGCCCAGCATTTCCATATCGGTGTTGGGACGCTCGCCGACATAGCGCGCCCCCAGGGCGACGCTGCTGCCTTTGAGCAGCGGCAGGCGGTAGTCCAGCCATAGTGAGCCGCTGTGCTTGGCGATGCCCTTGGGCGCGCGGCCCAGATTGCTGAACGGCAGAAGCTCGGCGCCCGGCGCGGCCTTGGTGTACTTGGGGTCCAGATAGGTGTAGGCGACCGTCGCGCCGAGTGCTCTTGGGGCGCCGAGGTCGAACTGCGTCCTGGCCTCAAGTTCGAAACCGCGCGAGCGGTATTCACCGGTCTGCACCTGGCCAAAGGGATGCTTGGCCTGGTCGGGGTCGGCCGTCAGCGTGTTGCGTTGGCGGATGTCGAAGACCGCGGCCGTGACCAAGCTGTCGCTGCCAAGCGGCTGGTACTTGAGGCCCAACTCAAACTGCTTGCCCGTGCGTGCATCAAAGGGCTCGCCATAGGCATTGGGGTCCAGCGTTGGCGTGAACGAGGTCGCGACGCTCAGATAGGGGCTCAGGCCGTTATCGAACAGGTAGTTGAGGCCGGCGCGGCCGGTCAGCTGGCTCTCATTCTTGGTGAGGGCTGTGTCAGGTGAGCGGCGTTCGCTGACCTTGTTGCGGCTGGCATCCCAGCGCAGGCCCAGGGTCACGGTCCAGCGCTGCGCGATCTTCAGCTGATCCTGCAGATAGAGACCCAACTGGCGGTTCTCTACCGTCTGATCGGCATCAGGGACGGCGGGCAATACCATGTTTGCGCCATAGACCGGGGCGAAGATGTCGATTGATGGGGCAGCACCGAAGTAGTTGCGTTCGTCAACCTTGCTATGGCGGTAGTCCAGGCCCAGCATACTGGTGTGCGCGAGGGCCTCCGTACCCCAGTTGGTAAGCAGCCGGGTATCTGCCGACAGCGACTTGTTGCCGCCGAAGGAGCCAAAGGCCGAGCGCTTCAGCGTGCGTTGCTTGGCATCATCGGCATCCAGACCCATGCCGTAGCCGCTTTGATAGTCCAGCCTGAGCTCGCGCCAGCGCAGGCTTTGCTGCAAGGCCCAATGCGGGTCAAAGCGATGTTCGACTTCATAGCCCAGCGCGCGCTGCTCTTTCTTGTAGAAGTCGAAACCCGGCTCGCCGCCATTGGTGCGGCGGGAGATCTTGCCGTTCGGGTTGGGCAGGGCAATGCCGGAGGCGGGCAGAAAGGCTTGTGTGCCGCCGCTTTGGCCGAGGTCGTCCTTTTGGTAGCTGGCCAGCAGGGTCAGCTGTGTTTGCGCGGAAGGATGCCAGCTCAGCGATGGGGCGATGAAGACGCGGTTGTCGCGCACAAATTCAACTTCGTTGGCACTCTTGCGCAGCAGGCCGGTCAGGCGGTAGCGCCAGGTCTTGTCTGCCCCGACCGGGCCGGACAGATCGGCCGCCAGTTGGCGCCGGTCGTGGTCGCCGAGCTGCAGCTGCAGCTCGCGGAAAGCATCGGCCAGCGGGCGCTTGGACACCATATTCAGCAAGCCGCCGGTTGACGAGGCCCCGTAAAGCATGGACGCCGGTCCCTTGAGCACCTCGACGCGCTCCAGGCCATAGGGCTCCAACAAGGCATTGCCGTAAGTGGACGAGGGCATTTGCAGCCCGTCGAGATAGCTGGACGCCCAGTCGAAGGGGAAGCCGCGCAAGCTGATCAGGTCTTCGCGGGCGTCGTAGGACACCGAGGGCGTGACCCCGGCTGTGTAGCCCACGGCCTCTTTCAGATTGGTGGCGGCGCGGGCCTCGATCTCGCCCGCCGCGATGACGGAGATGGACTGCGGTGTTTCCGTCAATGCCGTGTCGGTCTTGGTGCCGGTGGCGCTGCGCTTAGCCGTGAGGCCATTGACGGGGCCGGCGGCGGATTCACGGTCGGCGCGGGCGCGCACGAGGGGCAGGCTGCCGCCCTCCACGGGGTCGGCATGGGCGGTTGTGCTCAGCAGGCTTGACAGGGCGGCAGCGGAGCACGCGGCGCGCAGCCCGAGTGCGATGGGATGGGTGATTAGGTGTTGTGGATATGAGCTCATGGAGGTGGTACGAGGCTTTGTGTGTCTGGGCTTGAGTGCTGCCCAGGCGTTGGCGCATGGTGTTTGGGGCTGGCGTTTGGATCACGGCTTGCGTGTGGGTAGACGAAGGAGGCTTTGTTTTGTTCAGGCTGAACAAAACAAAGCCTCCTTCGTCTATGTCCCGGGCGCGCCGACATCTCGCCGCTTGCTTGCCAACCGATAGCCGAAAGTCACCGATGAATGAAAACAAACGATCTGCCGCTGTCCGGCTCTGGACCTGGCCTGTGCTGCTGGGCCTGCTCAGCGCCAGCGGCCTGCTGAGTGCGCTGGTCTCGGAGGGTTGGGGCGATGTCTGGTCTTGGTTCGCCCTGGGCCTGCCCGTGGCTGTGATGGCCGGTCTGGCCTTGCGCAAGACCTGAGCCCGTCGCCGACAACACGATTGAAAGAAGCCCCATGCTCAACACGCGCTCGCTGAAGATTTGCTCCTGGCTGCACAAATGGAGCAGCCTCATCTGCACGGTTTTCATGTTCCTGCTCTGTCTGACCGGCCTGCCGCTGATCTTTCATCACGAGATCGGCCATCTATTGGGCACCGAGGTCGATCCGCCGGCACTGAGCGCGGCGGAGCAGGGGCGGCCGGCGGCCAGCCTGGATCGCATCCTGGCGGCGGCCCAGGCTCGCCACCCGGAGCGGGTGATCCAGTTCGCCGCGCAGGATGAGGAGAATGACCGGCTATGGTCGGTCACCCTGACGCCCACGCCAGCGCCGACCGAGGATTACAAGATCGTCACCGTCGATGGGCACACGGCCGCCGTGCTGGCCCAACCGGCCGTCAACGAGGGCTTTATGTATGTGATGCTGAGGCTGCATGTGGATATGTTTGCGGGCCTGCCCGGCAAGCTGTTTCTGGGCCTGATGGGTTTGCTGCTGCTGGTCGCCATCGTGTCGGGCGTGCTGCTGTACGCCCCCTTCATGCGCCGCTTGCGCTTTGGTGAGGTGCGCCGAGGGCGCTCGACGCGTATCAAATGGCTGGACCTGCACAATCTGCTGGGCATCGTGACCCTGGTTTGGGCACTGGTTGTCGGCGCTACCGGCATGATCAATACCTGGGCCGATCTGCTGGTCAAGTATTGGCAGTACCAGCAACTCACCGGCTTGCTCGCTTCCTATCAGGGGCAGCCTGTTGTTCCGGTCGCCGACCGGGCCCCCGCGCAGCAAGCGTTGGAGGCCGCTCTGGCGCATGAACCCGGCAAGAAGCTGTCCTTCATTGCCTTCCCCGGCACGGCCTACTCCAGTGCACAGCACCTGACATTTTTGATGCATGGCAATACGCCGCTGACTTCGCGCCTGCTCCAACCCGTGCTGGTGGATGCACGCACGGCCGCGGTCACGGCCGCCCCCGAGCTGCCTTGGTATCTGAACGCACTGCTGATCTCTCAGCCCCTGCATTTTGGCGATTACGGTGGCATGCCGATGAAGGTGCTCTGGGCCTTGCTGGATATCGCCACCCTTATCGTGCTGGGCAGCGGCTTGTATCTGTGGTTCAAGCGTTACCGGCCAAGTTTGCGGACGGACGCGTCAATCGATGACGCGCAGAGCGCGGTGGTTCTGTAGCAGCTTGGCCGCTTCGCTGATCATGAAATTGACCAGCGCGGCCGACACGCCCAGCAACTTGCCAATATCGCGCTGGGTCAGGCCATCCAGGCGGTGCAGCACATAGGCTTGGCGCACGCGTTCGGGGAGTCTGTCCAGCAACTGCATGACCAGGGTCAGTTGTTGCCGGGCGATGGCGATTTGCTCTGGTGTGCCGGCGCCTGTGGCGACGTCATGGCCCTGTTCTTCGGCGACAAATAGCAGGCATTCCATGCGATGGCGGCGTTTGCGGTCGATGGCGAGATTGCGCACGATCTGATAGCAGTAGGCCAGCGGATGTTTGACTTCCAGCTTGAGCTCGCTGAGCTTGAGATAGGCCTCTTGTGCGATCTCCTCGGCCAGGGCGCGGTTCTCGATGACTTTTTGCGCCGCCAAACACAAGGCCACTCGATGTGTGACAAAGCAGGCGGTCACAGGCGAGTGTTCTTCGCTGGTAGTCATAGTATTGAATGCGATTGATAATGATTCTTATTATCTCACGCACTCGAAAGAGAATGGGTTCGATCAAATAACTTCAAAATTACTGGGATATATGGCCGGACAGGCCGGTTGCGGCGGGGTTTAGCCCTTGCTGCCGATCTCGGCCAACTGCTTGCGGGTGCGCGCCATGGCGCGCTCCAGCAGATAGGCGTTTTCGAAGGCACGCAGGCGCTTGGACTCGCACAGGCGCTTGAGCATGCGGGCCGTCATCGTGACCGTCTGCTGGTGTTTGCTGCCGTGAGTGAAGATGAAGAAGCTGCGGCCCGCGCTGACATGGGCCAGGCGCACCTTTTGCCAGCGCTCGCCGGTGTGCATCTGGTAGGAGAAGCCGAGGTGCAGATGCTCGATCAGCAACTCGCCGCTGCTGGGTTCGGGGGCTTCGCTGGCGGCCGGCAGGCCGCTGATGCTGATGTCGGCGGCCTGTAGCGGGGCTTCGGCCGACAGATCGATGTCCAGCTCGCCCTGCCAGTCCACACTGGCCTCCTGGATCAGGCCGAGCTGGCTGGCCTCGCTGCTGCTGAGGTCCAGGTCCAGATCAAGGCCGGGGGCGGGCAAGCCCAGGCTTTGTTCCTCCGGCGTGGCGACGGCAAAAATCCCGTCCAGCTGGCGGCTCAGCAGATTGGCCTCCAGAGCGCTGGGAGCCTGGCCTTTGAGGGATTCGGCATGGGCGGGCAGCAGTTCGCCGTAGAACTGCTTGCGCGCGGCGTCCGGCCAGGCGATCAGGTCCAGGCCTTCGGCCAGGGTGCTCATCAGGCCGGGCAATTGGCCCAGAAAGACCTGGCGCTGGGCGGTGCGGCCCTTGGGCTGCACGCTCATCACCAAGTCCCGGCCCAGCAGGCGGAAGCGCTGGACGCGTTCGGGCGGACCTTGCAGGTCACGGTCGGCGTGCATGATGGCCTGGCTCCAGATCTGGGCCAGGAAGTTGTGCAGAAAGTCCGGCATCTCGACCACCTGCAGGGCCGCGGCCAGTTGCTTGGCGTAGCGCTGTTGCAGGCGCAGGTCGAGCTCTTTGCGGGCCAGCTTTTCGGGCAGCTCGCCCTGCGACTGCAGGCTGGCGCTGATCTGCTCGGCGATGAAGTGCTCCAGCGCGTCCAGCTTGGCGGTGTAGAGCGGCATGTGCTCAAAGTCGCCGGCCACCAGCTCTTCGACCAGTTCCCGCACACGGCCCAGGAAGGCGCGGCCCGGGTCTTCGCTGAAGTCCTCGAAGGCGCAGGCCAGCGAGGCCATGCGGTTGACGAAGAGCCGCACCGGATGGCGGCGGGTGGAGAAGAAGCTGGGGTCGCCCAGGGCCGCGCGCAGGACCGGCAGCTGCAAGCGTGCCAGCAGGCGCGCCATCTGCGGCGGCACCTTGGGGTCGGACAGCACCTGGTCGAACAGGCTGCTGACGACATCGATGACCATATGGTCCAGGCGGCCGGTGGCAGCCTGGCGCAGCTCGTCCCGGTGCAACTGGATCAGATTGGCGGGCAGGCCGCCGGCCAGGCTATTGCCCTCCATCGGCCAGTGTGCGGGGTTCGCGGGGTTTGGGCTGGCGGCTCCGTCCGTCTCGCTTGGCAGGGTGCCGGGCATGCTGGGCAGGGTTTGGCTGACCTGGGCCAGGCGGCGTAGCAAGTCCATCAACTGCGGGTCGATCTGACCCGGCCTGCCTGCTGCTGTGCCGCCGCTGCTTCCGCCGCCGCCCATGCCTGAGCCTGTGCCGGGGTAGTTGCCGGTGCCTGCACTGGAAGATGCCCAGCCCGGCCCAGCGCCGCTGGCGCTCGCAGCCGCAAACGGCCCGGCCTCCGAGTGACTGAAGTCCGCGGGCTGGCCGCTGAGCGAATGCAGGGGGGAGGAGCGGGTGGAGGGCCCGCCACCGCCGGCCTCCACGCTGCGCACCCGCAAATCCTGCGGGCGCAGGCCCCGGCTGCGGAAGAGCGCGGCGATATCGGCATAGCAGGCCCGCATTTCCTGGGCCATGGCCCGGGTCAACTCATCAATCAGGATTTGCCGGATTTCGGCCTCTTCACTGACGGCATGCACGGCATTCAGCAGCGCCTGGCCCAGGGCTTCGGGGCGTAGCGGATGACGCTCGCCCAGTTGCAGGCTGGCGGCGTAGGACTCCACCTCGCGCAGTTCCCACTCACTTTGGTGGCCGATCGCCAGGCCGATGCGGTCGGCGGCCACCAGGGCGTCGACCTGCTCGTCGTCCATCAGGGAGAGCTCGGTCCATTCCTTGCGGGGGCTGGCGAGCGGGCTTTCTTGCCGGACCTCGCTGATCTGCTTGCGCAGGCTTTGGCTGAATGCTTGGGCGAACAGGCCTTGCTGTTTGCGGAACTGGAACTGGGCGGCGAGCAGCGCGTCGCGGCGTTTGATCATGCCGGCCGACAGGGCTGCCAGGCCCAGACCCTCGGCACAGCGTTCGGCCGCCTGTTCGACAGCCGTGCGAATGCGCTGGAGGGCGGCCTCCAAATGAGGGTTGAGGCGGGATTCGGAGGAATTCATGACGCGAAGGACCAAGGCTGTAGTGTTCTCGCTACAGTGTTTGTCCGAAGTATCGCGCCGAATTCATGCCGACACGGGCTTGTCGGGTGTTTCGCGGGCGGTGTTCGTGGCAACTAGCTAACACCTGCCGCTGTTGAAACTTTTGCTTACAGGCCTGGGGTGTTTGGGTCTGGGGTGCTCGGGGCCGCGCAAGCCCTTGGCGGCCTTGCGCGGGCCGTGTGCGGCTTCAGCGCTTGAGCGAGTCGCGGATTTCGCGCAGCAGCTGGATGTCTTCCGGGGTGGCGGGGGCTTCGGCGGGAGCGGCCGGTGCCTCTTCGCGCTTGAGGCGGTTGATCTGCTTGATCATCAGGAAAATGATGAAGGCCAGGATGATGAAATTGACCAGCACCGTCAGGAAGCTGCCATAGGCAAACATGGGCACACCGGCCTTGCTGAGGGCCTCATAAGTCATGGGCCCCTTGAAATCGGCAGGCGGGTTGGACAGCAGGATGAAGTAGTTCGAAAAGTCCAGGCCGCCAAAAATTTTGCCGACGATGGGCATGATGAGATCCTTGACGATCGAATCCACGATCTTGCCAAAGGCTCCGCCAATGATGACGCCGACGGCCAGATCGACCACATTGCCCTTGACGGCAAACTCTTTGAACTCGGAAAAGAAACTCATGGAAGACTCCAAAAAACAGTGGGCTAAACCCATATTTGTTGTTGAAAAGCAAGACTGTGTTTCTTGCCCCGGTGCATGATGAAGGGCGGATTGACAGCTTCGCCAGCGGTAAAACACTGATATTGTGGTGTGGATACCAGTGGGGCCCGGCCTGATAGGCTAGGGGGTCCTGCAGTCCGTTAGAATCCCGGGTTGCCCCCGATCAGAAGTCTCGTTTGAGGATACTCATGAGTGACCAGCAAGTGGACCACGGCAAGCGTACCTGGCTCATCGCCACAAGTTGCGCAGGCGCCGTTGGCGGTGTAGCCACCGCCGTACCTTTCGTCAGTACTTTCACGCCTTCTGAGCGCGCCAAGGCCGCCGGGGCACCGGTGGAGGTGGACATCAGCGGCATCAAGCCGGGTGAGAAATTGACCGTGGAATGGCGTGGCAAGCCGGTTTGGATCGTGCGGCGCACGCCCGAGCAACTGGCGGCATTGTCCAAGTTCGACAACGAGTTGGCAGATCCGAATTCGGCGCGCACGGCCTACCCGACGCCGGCTTACGCAAAGAATGCCGCGCGTTCGATCAAGCCCGAATTTCTGGTGGTCGTGGGCATTTGCTCGCATCTGGGCTGCTCGCCCAGCGATAAGTTCCAGATGGGTCCTCAGCCCTCGCTGCCGGATGACTGGCATGGCGGCTTCCTCTGCCCTTGCCATGGCTCGACATTCGATCTGGCGGGCCGCGTGTTCAAGAACAAGCCCGCGCCGGATAACCTCGAAGTGCCTCCCCATATGTATCTGTCCGACGCCAAGCTGCTGATTGGCGAAGACAAGGCGGCTTAAAACCCAGGCAGGCCAAGACTGGCCAAGGCAGGCCAAAACTGGCCAAAACAGGTTGAAGGACAGAGGTCAAAATGGCTGAATTCAAAGAAGCTCCCGCTGGCGCACCCATGGGCGACAAGCTCCTGACTTGGGTGGACAACCGCTTCCCGGCGAGCAAGCTCTTCAAAGAGCATATGTCGGAGTACTACGCTCCGAAAAATTTCAACTGGTGGTACATCTTCGGCTCGCTGGCCCTGCTGGTGCTGGTGATCCAGATCGTGACCGGCATCTTCCTGGTGATGCACTACAAGCCGGATGCGGCCCTGGCCTTCGCCTCGGTCGAGTACATCATGCGCGATGTGCCCTGGGGCTGGCTGATCCGCTATATGCATTCGACGGGTGCTTCGGCCTTCTTCGTCGTCGTGTACCTGCATATGTTCCGCGGTCTGCTCTATGGCTCCTACCGCAAGCCGCGCGAGTTGGTCTGGATCTTCGGTTGTGGCATCTTCCTGTGCCTGATGGCCGAGGCCTTCATGGGCTATCTGCTGCCCTGGGGCCAGATGTCCTACTGGGGCGCCCAGGTGATCGTGAATCTGTTTGCCGCCGTGCCCTTTGTGGGCAACGACCTGGCCCTGCTGATTCGCGGTGACTTCGTCGTTGGCGACGCGACCCTGAACCGTTTCTTCAGCTTCCACGTCATCGCCGTGCCCCTGGTGCTGCTGGGTCTGGTGGTGGCACACATCATCGCGCTGCACGAAGTGGGCTCGAACAACCCGGATGGTGTCGAGATCAAGGGCCCCAAGGCGCCCAAGGACGCGAACGGTCATCCGCTGGATGGCGTGCCTTTCCATCCCTATTACTCGGTGCACGATATCTACGGCGTCTGCCTGTTCCTGATGGTGTTCACCGGCATCATCTTCTTCGCGCCTGAGTTGGGTGGCTACTTCCTGGAGTACAACAACTTCATCCCGGCCGATCCGCTGAAGACGCCGGCCCACATCGCCCCGGTCTGGTATTTCACGCCCTTCTATTCGATGCTGCGCGCCACCACCGACACCATGGTCAATGTGCTGGTGGGCATCATCGGCCTGTCGGCCTTGCTGGCGGTGATCAAGGGCAGCTTCACTGCCAAGGCCAAGCTGGCCGTGCTGGTGATCGCCGCTGTGGCCTGCTTCCTGCTCAAGGTCTTCGATGCCAAGTTCTGGGGCGTGGTGGTGATGGGCGGTGCGGTCGTGATCCTGTTCTTCCTGCCCTGGCTGGATCACAGCCCGGTCAAGTCCATCCGTTACCGTCCGGGCTGGCATGGCTATGTCTACGCCGTGTTCGTGGTGTTCTTCCTGGTGCTGGGCTATCTGGGCATTCAGCCGCCGACCGATCTGGGCACCCTGGTGTCGCAAATCGGCACGATCTTCTACTTTGGCTTCTTCCTCCTGATGCCTTGGTGGAGCAAGCTGGGGCAGTTCAAACAAGTGCCCGATCGTGTGACCTTCCACGCCCACTGAAAAGCAACGGAGTCCAAAGAATGAAGAAACTCATCGCTACGCTGCTGACCTGCTTTGGCCTGGTCTCTGGCGCCCTGGCGTCTGGCGGCGGCATCCAGTGGGACAAGTTCCCCAAGGAAAAGATGCAGGATGTGGCGGCGCTGCAAAACGGTGCCAAGCTGTTCGTCAATTACTGCCTGAACTGCCACTCGGCGGCCTATAACCGTTACAACCGTCTGCGTGATCTGGGCCTGAGCGAAGCGCAGATCAAGAGCAATCTGATGTTTGCCGCCGACAAGGTGGGCGACCAGATGAAGATCACCATGGACCCCAAACAGGCCAAGGACTGGTTCGGTGCGACCCCGCCCGACCTGACCGTGATTGCCCGTTCGCGCGCCGATGGTTCCAAGGGTTCGGGGGCTGATTTCCTCTACACCTATATGCGGACTTTCTACCGCGACGACAGCAAGGCCACGGGATGGAATAATCTGGCCTTCCCCAGCGTTGCGATGCCGCATGTGCTGTGGGAGTTGCAAGGCCAGCGCGCGGCCAGGTTCGAGGAAGTGAAAGATCCGCACGACCACAGCAAGACCGTGCACGAATTCAAGGGCTTCGAGCAATTGACGCCCGGCCAGTTGGATGCCCATCAATACGACAGTGCTGTTGGTGATCTGGTAGCCTATCTGCAGTGGATGGGCGAGCCGGCCCAGGCCCAGCGCTTCCGCCTCGGTGTGGTCGTGCTGATGTTCTTGGCTGTGCTGACCTTGTTTGCCTGGCGTTTGAATGCCGCGTACTGGAAAGACGTGAAGTAAAGCTGGGGGCCTCGATCTGGTGCGATTTGCACCAGGCTTCGGGCCACAAAGCGCAGTGGATTGCTCTCGCAGCGACCCACTGCGTTTGCCTTTTGTGCGGATCCTCTCTGCTGGACCGCGAATTTTTCTACCTGACCTCTCGGAGCCTGCCGCCATGATGGTGCTTTATTCTGGAACCACCTGCCCTTACTCGCATCGCTGCCGCTTCGTGCTGTTTGAAAAGGGCATGGACTTCGAAATCCGCGACGTTGACCTGTTCGCCAAGCCCGAAGACATCGCCTTGATGAACCCCTACAACGAGGTGCCCATCCTCGTTGAACGCGACCTGATCCTGTATGAGTCGCACATCATCAATGAGTACATCGATGAGCGCTTTCCGCATCCCCAGCTGATGCCCGGCGACCCGGTGGCTCGCGCCCGCGTGCGTCTGTTCCTGCTGAACTTCGAAAAGGAGTTGTTCGCCCACGTCAATGTGCTGGAAGGCCGCAGCCAAGCCGTCAAGGCCGCTGACAAGCAGTTGGAAAAGGCGCGCGCCCAGATTCGCGACCGCCTGACTCAGCTCGCCCCCATCTTCCTGAAGAACAAATACATGTTGGGCGACGATTTCTCCATGCTGGACGTGGCGATTGCGCCGCTGCTGTGGCGCCTCGACTATTACGGCATCGACCTGTCCAAGAACGCGCTGCCCCTGCTGAAGTATGCCGAGCGCATCTTCTCGCGTCCGGCCTATATCGAAGCGCTGACGCCGTCCGAAAAGGTCATGCGCAAGTAAAGCCCGCCTCATGGATCAAAGCAGCGACAAAGGCGCAGGGGCAAACGGGGCGAGCAGCTCGACGCGGCCGTACCTGATTCGCGCCCTGCACGACTGGTGCACCGACAACGGCTTCACGCCCTATATCGCGGTGCATGTGGACAAGTTCGTGCAGGTGCCGATGGAGTACGTCAGCAATAAGGAGATTGTTCTCAACGTCGGCTTCGAAGCGACCAGCAGCCTGGACCTCGGCAACGAGTTCATTCAGTTCAAGGCGCGCTTCGGCGGCACGGCCCGCGAGATCATCGTGCCGGTCGATCATGTGGTGGCCATCTATGCGCGTGAGAACGGGCAGGGCATGGCTTTTCCGCCGCCCGACAGCACGGCTGCCAATGCGCAAGGCGGTAGCAACTCCATCGGTGTCGCCGGTGCCAGCCTGGCGCCGGCAAGCGAAGCGGCGCAGCCGCCCGTTTCGGCGCCTGCGCAGGCCAAGCCCGGTCTGCGCCTGGCTCCGATTCCGGCCAGCAAGGCGGATGTGGATGTGCCCAAGCCCGAGCTGGGGGCGGCCGGCAGCACCGAGCCTGTGGGTGGTGATGCGCCTGACGATGGCGACGACGAACCTAACGGCCCCGCTCCCGGTGCAGGCCGTCCCGCACTAAAACGCGTCAAATGAATTTGAGGGGCGGAAAATGCCCCTATAATTCTCAGCTTGTGCCGGCTTAGCTCAGTTGGTAGAGCAACCGCCTTGTAAGCGGTAGGTCATCAGTTCGAATCCGATAGCCGGCACCAGAATCAAGCGACGGTCGTTGTGAAAGCCCTGACGGGTAATCACAGCGGCCGTTTTGCTTTTCAACGCGGCTTCGTCGCGGCCCGCTGGCCTTCAGAGGCCTTGCTGCTGAACCTTCACCCTTACCTTGGCGGGCACCATGCCCATCTCGGCCAGCATGGCCTCCAGGCGCGGCTGCAGATGGCGCAGCTTGGCGGCGATGGCTGCATTCGCCGCCAGCAAGGTCCAGCCGTCTTCGTCCACCGGCCCAGGCTTGACGAAGCGCGTGAGCGCGCCGGGCAGGGCGGGTTTGATGATGTCCATTCGCCGGTTCGACTCGCGCAGCAAAATGCCCAGTCTGGCCAGGCCTTCATGCTGAGCCAAGGCATTGGCAATCGGCATCGGGTCGGGCACTTGTCGCCCGCCTTGCGAGGCGGGCGAAGAGCGAGGTCTGAAGCTGGGGCGCATGGTGGGCAGTGTAGTCCGCGTTGTTGGCTGCGGGCCAGGCGCGGAGACTGTCTATCGTTCCTGGCTTGCTGCAGAAAACTGCGCCAGACCCGGATGCTAAACTGCCAAGGTTTTGCACCTCGGTGGAATTGGCAAGCCAAGGCTGGCGGCGCTAGGACGCAAAAGCTGCGCAGCAGCTATTGCATAGCATCACGGTCGGCCCCATATGAGCCCGGCGTCCAGAAGACAGACCATTTAGAAAACAAAATCGGACCTCCTGCCCGGCATCGGCGATGCCGGCGACGAGGATCTCAGCGAGGGGTGGCGCGTGACCACAAGCATCCGCCGTCCCCGTCCATTGATACAACCATCACGCTGCATGTTGCCCAAGCTTCTCACCCAGATATTCGGTAGCCGTAACGAGCGCCTGCTAAAAGGCTATCGCCGTGTTGTTCAGCAAATCAACGCGATGGAGCCTCAGTACGAGCAGCTCGACGACGCCGCCCTGCGGGCCAAGACCGATGAGTTCAAGGCCCGCGTCGCCAAGGGCGAGTCGCTGGATGCGCTGTTGCCCGAGGCCTTTGCCGTGGTCCGCGAGGCCGGCAAGCGTGTCTTCAAGATGCGCCACTTCGATGTGCAGCTGATCGGCGGCATGGTCTTGCACGATGGCAAGATCCCCGAGATGGGCACGGGCGAGGGCAAGACCCTGACCGCCACCCTGCCGGTCTACCTGAATGCCTTGACGGGCAAGGGCGTGCATCTGGTGACGGTCAACGACTACCTGGTGCAGCGCGACGCGGAGTGGATGTCCAAGCTCTACAACTTCCTCGGCCTGACGGTGGGTGTGAACCTGCCGCAGATGCCGCGCGAGCAAAAGCAGGCGGCCTACGCCGCCGACGTGACCTACGGCACCAACAACGAATACGGCTTCGACTACCTGCGTGACAATATGGTCCACGAGGTGCGCGACCGTGTGCAGCGCCCGCTGGCCTATGCCATCGTGGACGAGGTGGACTCCATCCTGATCGACGAGGCGCGCACGCCGCTGATCATCTCCGGCCAGGCCGACGACCAGACCGATGTCTATCTGGCCATCAACCAGGTCGCGCCGAAGCTGAAGAAGCAGATCGGCGAGCTCGACATTCGCACCGGTGAAGGCGTCATCGAGCCGGGCGACTTCACTGTCGATGAAAAATCGCACCAGATCTATCTGACCGAAGACGGCCACGACAACGCCGAGCGCCTGCTGGCCGAGGCCGGCCTGCTGGCCGAAGGCGCCAGCCTCTACGACGCCGCCAACATCACCCTGATGCACCATCTGTACGCCGCCCTGCGCGCGCACCATGTGTATCACCGGGATCAGCACTATGTGGTGCAGAACGGCGAAGTCACCATCGTCGATGAATTCACCGGCCGCCTGATGACCGGCCGGCGCTGGAGCGATGGCTTGCACCAGGCCGTCGAAGCCAAGGAAGGCGTGGCGGTGCAGAGCGAGAACCAGACCCTGGCCTCCATCACTTTCCAGAACTACTTCCGCATGTACGGCAAGCTGGCCGGCATGACCGGCACGGCCGATACCGAGGCCTATGAGTTTCAGGAGATTTATGGCCTGGAGACCGTGGTCATCCCGCCTAACCGCCCGCGTCAGCGCAAGGACGAGCAGGATCTGGTCTACAAGACCAATAAGGAAAAATTCGATGCCGTCACGGCCGACATTCGCAGCTGCCACGAGCGTGGCCAGCCGGTGCTGGTGGGTACGACCTCGATCGAGAACTCCGAGCTGATCTCGGCCCTGCTCACCAAGGCCAAACTGCCGCATGCGGTGTTGAACGCCAAGCAGCACGCCAAGGAAGCGGAGATCGTGGCCCAGGCGGGGCGTCCGGGTGTGATCACCATCGCCACCAATATGGCCGGTCGGGGTACCGACATCGTGCTGGGCGGCAATGTCGAGAACCAGATCAAGGTGTTGGAGGCCGACGCCGCCATCCCCGAGGCCGAGAAGGCCGCGCGTATCCAGAAGCTGAAGGACGAATGGCAAGGCCTGCACGACGCCGTCAAGGCCGCTGGCGGCCTGCGCATCATCGCCACCGAGCGGCATGAGAGCCGCCGCATCGATAACCAGTTACGTGGCCGTGCAGGCCGCCAGGGCGATCCGGGTGCCTCGCGCTTCTATCTGTCGCTGGACGACCAGTTGATGCGCATCTTCGCCGGTGACCGCGTGCGCGCCATCATGGACCGCCTGAAGATGCCCGAGGGCGAGGCGATCGAGGCAGGTATCGTCAGCCGCTCCATCGAGAGCGCGCAGCGCAAGGTCGAGGCCCGCAACTTCGACATCCGCAAGCAATTGCTGGAGTACGACGACGTCTCCAACGATCAGCGCAAGGTGATTTACGAGCAGCGCAACGACATCCTCGAGGCCGAGAGCCTGATTGAGCAAATTGGCAATCTGCGTGCCAGCACCATGAATGATGTGGTGCGGACCTTTGTGCCGGTCGAGAGCCTGGAAGAGCAATGGGATCTGGTCGGCCTGGAGCGCGTGCTCAAGGACGAATGGCAGTTGGACGTGCCCCTGCAGGCCTTGGTGGAGAAGAGCAACTCCATCACCGATGAAGAGATCGTGGAAGAGGTGGTCAAGGCCGCCAATGCTGCCTTCGCCGAAAAGATCGAACGGGTCGGCATCGAGCAGTTCACACCCTTTATGCGCATGGTCTTGCTGCAAAGCATTGACCAGCACTGGCGCGAGCATCTGGCGGCGCTGGACTATCTGCGTCAGGGCATCCATCTGCGCGGCTACGCTCAGAAGAACCCCAAGCAGGAGTACAAGCGCGAGGCCTTCGAGTTGTTCTCGCAGATGCTGGACGTGGTGAAGATGGAAGTCACCCGCACCTTGATGAATGTGCGCATCCAGTCGCAGGAAGAAGCAACCCGTGCCGCCGAGGCCATCGAGCAACGCGCCGAAGCCGTCAGCAATGTGACCTACACCCATCCCAATGAGGATGGCTCGGTGTCGCAGGAGGCTGCGCCCGAGAGCCAGGCTGCGCAGTTTGGCCATGTGGGCCGCAACGATCCCTGCCCCTGCGGCAGCGGCAAGAAGTACAAGGTTTGCCACGGCAAGCTGGCCTGATCGCCCCAGCCTGGCCTAGGCCAGAGAAGAATCCAAAGCCGCCCGGTGCAAGCCGGGCGGCTTTGTCATTTCTGGCAGTGTCCTACCGCGCCAGATCGACGGTGCGATCCGCAGGGAGAACTCGTGCGTATTCCACGCCTATCGCCCAAGTCTGCCGGGTGTGCGGGGCGAATGTCCGGTCTGATCCTCTAGCATTCCAAGCAAGCAATTTGGGCTCGACGTCATTCGAAAACCACCGGCGAGGATTGCTTTCAAAACACAGGGAATGTGAAGCCATGAGAAACAAAAAAACCATGTACGCCGCAGTGGCGAGCTTGTTGCTGACGGCTCTTGGCCAAGCCGTGGCAGGGCCGATCTTGCTGAGCGCCAGTGCGCCGGCCCAGTTCGGCAAGGACAACATCAAATTCACGGCGCAGACGCAAGACAGTTACAGCCTGCGCCTGGCGCAGGCCGGTATGGTCTCCGGAAGTCTGCAGACCTTGGGCATGGGGGCAGCCTTGCCCTCCATCGACATCTCCAGCGCCTATCTGCTCAAGTCTGACGGTGTGACGCGGGTTGACTTCACCGAGTCTAGGGCGGGCAACTGGAGCAATGGTTTGAATTGGGTGGAGCAGTGGAACTTGGCTCCCGTCAACCTGAGTGCCGGAGACTGGACGCTGATCGTGGTGGAACAAGGTTGGGGTAGCAAGCACTACAGCGCCTACCAGGGGGGGTTGAGCCTGGTCCCCAGCAGCAATACCGTTCCCGAGCCTCAGATGGCCGTGCTGAGCCTGACCGCTCTGGCGGCCATGGGTCTGGTGCTGCGCAAGCGCCGCAAGGCCTGAGCGTTCGTTTCCATGCAATTGGCATTACGCCATCAAGACTGCGGAATTTGGGAGAGTCCATCCATGAAAAATACGACGATGACAACAATCGCCGGCCTTTTGCTGGCTGGGGTGGCGGCCGTGGGCAATGCTCAGGCGGCTCAAAGCCTGGACATCAAGTTCGTCCGGGAGGACGCGGACGTCCTGGCGATGAGTACCAGCGATACGCAGGATTACAGCACCGGCCGGCTGCACTATGTGGATCGCGAGGGCCGCAGCTTCATCGCCTATTGCGTGGAGTTGCAGCAAGAGTTCGCGCCCAATTTCCTGGGCTTTCAGACCTATACGCCGGGCAGCTTCAGCGGCAGCCAGGCGGCCGCTTTGCAGGGCTTGTTTTCGACCAGCTACGCCGGCCTGAACAATGCCTTCCAGCAGGCGGCTTTCCAAACCGCGGTGTGGGAGATCACTCATGAAAGCACCGGCACACCCCTCAGCGTGGCGGCTCATCAGGGTTCATTCTTCTTTACCGGCCTGAGTGCTCCGTTGAGCCAGGGCGGCAGCCTGGCGCAGGATGATGCAGCCTTTGTGAGCCAGGTGCACAGCTATCTGAATGCTGCCGTCAATTACCAAGGTGCGGACCTCTACACCATCAGCCGCCTGAGCAACGCTAACTTCCAGGACCTGGTGGTGGCCACGGCGGTGCCGGAGCCGACCAGCCTGGCCATGTTGCTGGGGGGCTTGGCCGCGCTCGGCTTTGTTGCCCGTCGCCGTAACGCTGCTTGAGGCGCGGCCAGCGAAGTCTCGCTGGCGCAATTGGCAAAGGCCTCTCGAGAGAGAGGCCTTTGTCGTTTCCGCGGCCCTGCTCTTGGGCTTTGGGCTGCACAAATGCAAGGCGCCGACAAGGCAGAGCTCTTGTCGGCGCCAGGGAGGGAGACGCTGGAACTCAGCACCTCCTCGTCTTGCATCAGCCCAGCTTGCGGCGGCGGGCGATGAAGCTCACGGCGGCCAGACCGGCCAACATCAAGGCATAGGTCTCGGGTTCGGGCACGGGCGAGGTGGGCACATAGGGCCTGAAGGTTTCATAGCCCAGTTCCAGCTTGCCGTTGGCGCCAGCGCTCAGCGAGTTGGCGATCAAAGTGCCTTCCAGATGACCGGAACCCAGCACATCGGCGTTGACGGCCAGCACGCTGCCATTCAGAAAGGTGCTGACATTGACCGAGCTCGCATTGCTGAGGTTGAACACCACGCGGTCGCGGAAGCTGGCCAGGCCATCGATCGACGCGCCGAGGTTGCCGCCCAGATCGCCCGAGAACACCACATTGCTCAGGGTGCTATTGATCACGATGTGAGCGCCGGCCTTGATATTGCTCAGCGAGATATTCTTCAGCTCGGTGTTACCCAGATTGAAGACCTGGATGTCGGAAGCGCCGTCGCCCATCAGTTGCACGCCGCTACTGCCGCTGATCCAGCTGCCGACTTGGCTTGCCGAGGCCAGTTGGGTCGACAAATTGCTCAGCTGCGTCTTGGCCGCGGCGAAGTCGATGTAGTTGGCGTTCTTGGTCGCTGTGGCGTACTGCCAGTTCGCCGCGGTCAGGCTGCCGCCGTAGACCAGATTGCCTGCGGCCAGCTTGTGCTCGCCAATCCATGGTGCGGTGCTGGGGCCGATGGTCTTGTTGGTGTTGGTGCTGTAGGTCGGGCCGTTGTAGATCGAACCGGCACTGCCCCATTGGCTGGTGAGGGATACATTGCCCGCGACGACCAAGGAGGGTGCGGTGCTGCCGTAGGGGTTGCGGTAGCCGACGTCGAATCCGCTGGTCAGATTGCCGCCGACGGCCAGGCGGCCTTCTACGTCGGCTGCGGCGTTGACGTTGGAGAAAAAGAAGCCGCTGTACTGGCTGGCTGGACCAAAGTCCAGCACCGGCAATGCTTGCGCAGCCGAGGCCAGGCAGAACAAGGCTGCGGCAGATACCAATTTGATTCCACTCGCGCGCTTGGAGGATTTTCTATTCATCAAAAGCTTCCCTGTGTCTTGGTGTACAGAATGAACGACAGGAGACTTCCCTGACGTCTCCCTTCATTCTAGGGAGGTGAGCGCGGGTTCTTCGTTCTCCTTCAAATTGGTATCTTATTGGTTCGTGCGGTTTGCACGAATCCCCTGTATAGATGGCTTGAACTCACTTTGTGCGATGGTGAGATGGCTCGGTGCGAGCCGCGTCGTGGGTTTATTTGGTCAGGATCAGCTTGCCCAAGGCCGTCAGGCGCAGGCGATACAGGCTGCCGCCATGTTCGATTTCCATCTCGCGGGCACCGTTCAGCAACTGCTCGCTATTGAAGCGCGGCAAGGTGGCTTGCTCGTGCTTGTGCGAGCTTGCGGGGGCCAAGGAGGCGTGGCTTGAGGCGCTGGGGCGACAGGCTTGTTGCACGGTTTGCTGACTCGTCGAGTAGGGCGAACGAGCCTGAGCAAGCGAGGCCTTGGGCGGCGCATCGAGCTCGGAGGGGTAGGGAGTCGAGGCGGCGGTTGGGTTGAATTGAGCATCCATTTTTGAATTCTAAATGAGAATCATTGCTAATAACAAATTTAATGTCGATGAGCGCAAGGGCTTGCATGAGAACGCTTCGCATGCAAAGTGAAAAAGAGGGCATTTGCTGGGAGTGGCTCGCGCCTCCAGCCACAATCGGCACCAAGCATCTGTCCAAACAAACAAAGAGGAGCCTGCCATGAAGGGTGACGCCAAGGTCATTGAGTATCTGAATGCCCAGCTGAAGAATGAGCTGACGGCCATCAACCAATATTTCTTGCACTACCGCATGCTGAAGAACTGGGGCTTTGAGCGCCTGGCCAAGCATGAGTACGAGGAGTCCATCGAGGAGATGAAGCATGCCGACAAGCTGATGGATCGCATCCTGATGCTGGAAGGCCTGCCCAATCTGCAGGATCTGGGCAAGCTGTATATCGGTGAGTCCGCGGTCGAGGTCCTGCACTGTGATCTGAAGATCGAGGTCGGCTCGCATCCGCTGTTGAAGGAAGCAATCGCCTACTGCGAAACCGTGCGCGACTACGTGTCCCGTGAGGTGCTGGAAGAAATCTTGTCCGACACCGAGGAGCACATCGACCATCTGGAAACCCAGATCGAGCTGGTGGCCCAGTTGGGTGAGCAGAACTGGCTGCAGACCCAGATGGGCGGCGCCGCATCCTGATTCAGCGGTGATGTGGTTCTTGGCGTTTGCCAAGACCATAGATATTGAGAGGGATTCGCATTTGCGTTAGTATTCGGGCCATCGCACCTTGGTGCAGCCCGATCAAACCGCTGGCGATTCCCCGATGATTGTTTGCCTCTGCCATCGCGTCTCCGACCGCGACATCCGCCGCAGCGTGGAGTCCGGCGTTCGCAATTTTGATCTTCTGCAAGATGAAACCCGGGTGGCCTCGGCCTGTGCCTGCTGCCTGGATTGCGCCCGCGAGGTGTTTGATGAGGCCTTGATGAAGGCCGGTTGCGCTGGTCGCTGCGGCGGTGCCTGCGCGACTTCTTGCGGCAAGACCTGCGCCGGTGCCGCCGCCGCCGTGCTGGTGCCGGTCCAGGCGGTAGCCGCCGATGCTTTGCGGGCCTAGGCCTTAGGCTCGCAGCCGTTCCAACTGCTGAACGATCTGGGCAAAGGAGGGTCGCTGCGCGGCTTGTTCCGCCAGGCAGGCCCTCAGCAAGACCTGTAGCGGCGCCAGCATGGTCGCATCGCTGAGGCAGCGTTCCAGCAACTCTTCCAGCAAGTAGGCAAAGGCGCGCACCTCGATGGCTTGCAGCGCTTGCGCCAGCTCCCGGTCACCGCGCTCGAAGAATGTGGCCGCACCGAAATCCCCCAGCAAGGCCTTGCCTTGGCCGTTGTGCAAGATGTTGTGGCCGTAGAGGTCGCCGTGCAGCAGGCCTCGGCTGTGCAGATGCCGGGCCGCCGAGGCGATGCCGCTGGCCAGGCGCAGCAGGGCGGGCAGCTCGAAGCGCCGCTCGGCGTCGTACACATCGCGGGTGCAGGATTGCAGGCTGGGTGGGCCGGCCAGGCTTTGGAAATCGTTGTCCACCAAGCGCATCAGCAAGCCCATGGCTTGTTTGGGGTGTTCGACCAGGCGGGCCTGCACCGGGATCAGATGTGGATGGCTGCCGGCCTGGACGGCGGCGGCCATTTCGCTGCTGGGCAGGCCGTCGCTGGTGACCTCGCCCTTGAAGAGCTTCAGGGCCAGGGCCTCGCCCGCCTGGGGTTCGCCCAATTGGGCGCGATAGATGAAGCCGGATGCACCTTCACCTAACTGCTGGCCCAGCCGGATACGCGGCCAGGCAATGGTGGGCAGAGGGCTTTGCTCAAGGGCTTGCCGCTCGGCCGCCAGATTCATGGGGTTGCCGCCAAACGCCAGCCAGCTGAGGCGGGGCAGGGTGAGCAGCCAGCCAGGCAGCTCGTTGAACCGATTGGCCGAGATGCGCAGCAGCTCCAGCCCTGTGCAGGCGGCCATGCTGGCGGGCAGGGTGCGTAGGCGATTGCCCGCCAGGGCCAGCTTTTGCAGGCGCATGCATTGGCCCAGCGTCGCGGGCAGGGTTTCGATCTGGTTGTCGGTCAAGATCAACCAGCGCAGCTGCGGCGGAATGGCCTCGGCCGGCACGCGGCAGATCTGGTTGCTCTTGAAACCCACCATCTCCAGCGCTGCGCAAGCGCCCAGCACGGCGGGCAGCTCGGTGAAGCGATTGCCGGAGCAGAACAGGATGCGCAGGCGCTTCAGGCGGTGCAGGTCCTCGGGCAGGCGGGACAGGGCGTTGCCGGACAGATCCAGCACCTCAAGCGTGTCCTCCAACTCGAAGATCTCGGGTGGGAACTCGCTCAGCCCACAGGCCAGCTTCAGATGCTTGGTGCCTAACAACTGACCTGTACGCAATTGCTCCAGAGTGTTCATGCTTGCTGAGCGGAAAAAGAAAAAGCCCCGATGCGGTGTGGCATCAGGGCTTTTAATGGCTCCTCGACCTGGGCTCGAACCAGGGACCTACGGATTAACAGTCCGGCGCTCTACCGACTGAGCTATCGAGGAATTGATCGGTACAAATTTCGGCCTATTCGAAAAAAAAAAGAATAGGCTTACATAAATAGCGAAAGCCGCTGACTCTTGCGAATCAGCGGCTTCCTGAGCTATCAGTTGGCTCCTCGACCTGGGCTCGAACCAGGGACCTACGGATTAACAGTCCGGCGCTCTACCGACTGAGCTATCGAGGAACTGAGCCTTGCATTGTAGTACAGATTTTGAGAGCTTTACAAGCTAATTTCAAAACTTGTTCGCCAAGTGCGAGGCGCAAGGGGATAGAGGTAAGCATGGTCGAACTGGAAGGGTGATTCCTTCCAGGCGCGACGATTGGCGAGATTGTCCACGCCCACGCGCCAGGTTAGCAGCGTTTTGCCCAGCAATTGTTCGTAACGCGCACCGGCGTCGATGCGGGTCCAGCCCGGGATGTTGACGCTGTTGTCGGGCAGCACGGCGCGCGGGCCCTCGTAGACCAGGCCCAGCTGCAGTTGCAGGCCGGGCAGGGCGGCCAGGCTCTGGCGGGCCTGCAGGCGCAGATTGTTCTCGGGCACGTTGGCCGGGCGCAGGCCGTTGAGCGAGGCATCGGCGCTGCCCTCGCGGCGGGCCTTGAGCTTCATGGCGCTGGCCAGCAGACCGCCGCCGCTCCATTTCAGATCGGCCTGGGCCTCAAAGCCCTGGTGATGCGCCGTGCCGTCGGCGCGGCGCTCGCAGCTGCCGGGTTTGCTGTCCTTGCACAGGCCGATGTCGCGCCAGCTGGGGCGCTGCACATCAAACCAGTTCAGGGACCAGTCCACCGTATTGCTGCCCGCCTTCAGGCCCACTTCCAACTGCTTGCTCTTCAGGGCCGGCAGGGCCTGGCCGGCCGTGTCGCCGTAGCGCTTGCGATTGGGTGTGACTTCGCTCTCCACCCCTTCGCCCCAGCTGGCATAAGCCATCAGCTGTGCGTTGATGTTGTAGCCCAGGCCCAGCCAGGGTGTGGTGAAGGCCTGCGAGTAGCCGGTGGGGCGTGAGCCATCGGTGCGCACGCTGTCGCGCTGCAAGCGGGTGTGGCGCAGGCCGGCCCAGAGCTGCCAATCGCTGCCCAGCTGCACGCTGTCGCGCAGATAGAACTCGCTGCTGCGTTCATCGCGATTGGTGTTCTCGTCGGTGAGGCTGGGGTCGGAAGGCAGTTGCGCCGTACCCTGAATATTGCCGACGCCCACCAAGTTGTAGGCCTGGCGCTGGAAGCGGCTGCTGAAGCGGCTGAACAAGACCCCGCTATGGATCCGATGAGCGAAGCCTGCGGTATTGAACCTGCCGCTGAGATTCAGATCCAGGGCATCACTATTGCGGCGCTCGTTTTCGCTGCGGAAGTCCCAGACCGAGAAGGTGCCCGCGGCGCTGTAGCGGTCGCAGGTGGAGCCGCAGTCGTAAGTGTCCGGGTCGTACAGGCCATAGGCATAGGCCAGGCGATCATCGGTCTTCAGGCGCTGCACGCCCAGATGGGCCTGGGCCGTCCAGTCGGCGTTCAGTTTTTGCGTCAGGCGCAGCGAGGCATGCTGGTTGTTGAACACCACGGGCTGTGTCCAGCTCTGATTGTTCAGATTGATGCGTGGATCGATCTGGCTTGCATCGGGCAGCTTGTCGCCTAGCAGGCTGAAGCCGGGCTGGCTGGGCTGGCTTTGGCGATTCCATTCCAGCTCGGCCTCCAGCAAGGTGCTGGGCGACACGCGCCAATCGCCCGCCAAGGCGAAGAGCTGGCGATTGCCGTCCGCGTCGCGGAGCAGGGGCTTGAGCTGGGCCGCACTGGCATTGAGCCGCAGGCCGAAGGCTTGGGATTCGCCGAAGCGGCGGCTCAGGTCGACCGAGCCCTCCACCGTGCCGCGCTCGCTGACGCTCAGGCCCAGCACCGTCAGGTCCTTGGCCGTGGGGCGCTTGACCAGCAGATTCACCAGACCTCCGGGCGAGCTGGTGCCGGCCTGGATGCCGCTGCTGCCCTTGAGCACTTCCAGGCCCGATTTATTGCCCAGACTCAGCGCCGTCTCGGCATTGATGGGCAGGCCCTCGCGGCGGTAGTTGAAGCGGTTGTCCAGATCAAAGCCGCGGATCTTCAGATAGGACACATAGCCGTCGGCGTTGTAGGCATCGCTCAGCGAGGCATCCAGGGCGGTGATGCCGGCCAGATTGCTCAGGCCCAGGTCCTGCAGGCGCTCGGCGTTCAGGACGCTGGCCTGCATGGGCAGCTTGGCGAGGGGGGTCTCGCCAAAACCGCCGACGCTGACGGGCGTGTCGGCGCTGCGGCCGGTCACGGTGACGGTGGGCAGGGCGGATTGAGCCAGGGCGGCCGCCGAGCAGCTCAGCAGAGCGGCTGCGGCAATGAAGGAGTGGGGGATTTTTGGGTATGCCATCGGGACTTCAAGCGATGGCAGGGGGCAAGCGAGATGCGGGGTGCAGCCCCCGTTCCCAATGAACGAGGCCTGGACACGGGCCGCATGCGAGCTGGCTTCCCTGCGCGAGGATTAACTCGGGCCACAAAGGCAAGCCTATGTGGCCTGACGGCGGAATGCCGTCAATCAGGTTCAAAGGGACTGTCTCAGCCGGCTCATGCGATGAGCCAGCACCCCTAGCGAAGAAACGCAAGCAGCCGCGAAGCCGCTTGCGATGTGGCATTGTAGCCAGGCCATGAAAAAAGCCCGCTGGGCAGCGGGCTTTCTTGGCCGGGGCGCGGGGCGCCTGCGGGGTGCTCAGTCAAATACGGGAGATTCCACGCCCAGCACCTTGTGCAGCTTGGGGCTGGTGGTGGTGTACTGCAGATGCACACGCTTGTCCGGGAAGATATAGGGCGCGGCAGCGAAGGCGGCCAGGGCGCATTCGTGGAAGCCGGACAGGATCAGCTTCTTCTTGCCGGGATAGGTGTTCACATCGCCCACGGCAAAGATGCCGGGCACGCTGGTCTCGAACTTCTCGGTGTCGACGACGATCTGCTTGCGCTCCAGGGCCAGGCCCCATTCGGCGATCGGGCCCAGCTTGGGGCTAAGGCCGAAGAACACCAGCACCTGGTCGCAAGGCACGACGCGGGTCACGCCGTCACCGCCGGTGACCTTGAGCGCGTTCAGCACGCCATCGGCCTCGACGATGTCGCTGACCTGGCCGACCACGAACTGCATCTCGTAGGCATCGCAGAGCTCGCGCATCTTGGCCACGCTGGCCGGGGCGGCACGGAAGCCGTCGCGACGGTGCAGCAGGATCACGCTCTCGGCCTTGTTGGCGCCGCCGTCTTCGTTGCCGGCGCAGAAGTTCAGCGCCCAGTCCAGGGCCGAGTCGCCGCCGCCGACGATGACCAGGTTCTTGCCGGCAAACTGCTCGGGCTTGCGCACGCGGTAGTGCAGCTGCGAGCCTTCGAACTTGTCGATGCCGTCGACCTTCAGGGTACGGGGCTGGAAGCTACCCACGCCGCCGGCGATGAAGATGGTCTTGGTCAGGAATTCGGTGCCCTTGGAGGTGGCGACGAAGAAGCGGCCATCGGGCTGCTTCAACACCGTCGTCACTTCCTGGCCCAGATGGAAGGTCGCGCCAAAGGGCTCGATCTGTTTGAGCAGGTTGTCGGTCAGCTCCTTGCCGGTGCAGATGGGCACGGCCGGGATGTCGTAGATGGGCTTGTCGGGATAGAGCTCAATGCATTGGCCGCCGGGGTAGGCCAGCGAGTCGATGATGTGGGCCTTGATTTCGAGCAAGCCCAGCTCAAACACCTGGAACAGGCCGACCGGACCGGCCCCGACGATGACGGCATCGGTCTCGATTGCGTTGGGGCCTGGGGTGGGAATGTCGGCGGCCATCAGGGCGGTCTCTGCGTTCAATTGAAGTTCCATTGGGTTGGTCCCGGCAAGCTGCCGGGAGAATTAGCGGATCAGTTCGGACAGCTTGTCCGTGCGATCCTTCCAGTCCTCAGCGTCGGGCATCGAGGCCTTGCGCTTGGTGATGCTGGGCCACTTCTGGGCCAGCTCGGCATTCAGTTTGATCATGTGCTGCATATTGCCGGGCACATCTTCTTCGGGGACGATGGCGTTGACCGGGCACTCGGGGATGCAGACGGCGCAGTCGATGCATTCGTCCGGGTCGATGGCGAGGAAGTTCTGGCCTTCGCGGAAGCAGTCCACCGGGCAGACATCGACGCAGTCGGTGTACTTGCAGCGGATGCAGGATTCGAGGACGACGTGGGTCATAGATCAGCTCGTTTTTGAAAGAATGCGGGAATGTGGCGGCTGCGATCCCTGGCGCTGGTGAAGGGCCAAGCCTTGAAGGCTGAATTGCAGCTTTACAAAACCCGTGATTTTAATCGGTCAGGCTTGGGTTCCGGGCTTGATGCCGCGCAAGTCCAGGGGTGATGCTGGAATTTGTTGGCCTCTCGTGGTTTTGCGACAGCACGGGGCGGGCGCCTGCGCCCACCACCACCACGGTGGGCCGGCCCTTGTGCAGCAGGCTGGCGGCGGCCAGCTGGGCCACCGAATGTTCGCTGCTCAAGGCATCTTCGCAGCCTGCCCGCGAGACCACGCTGACCGGCGTCTCGCCCGCCCAGCCGGCCTCCAGCAGCTTGCGGCCCAGGGCGGCCAGCTGGCGGCCGGCCATGTAGAAGACCTCGGTGTCGGCGCTGCGCGTGCCGGCTTGCAGCTCCAGATCCTGGGTTACGGCCGTGGTCAGGCTGACGCTGCGGCCCACACCGCGGCGGGTCAGGGGCTTGCGGGTTTGGGCCGCGGCGGCGATGGCCGCGGTCACGCCGGGCACGACCTCGCAGGCTATGCCCGCCTCGGCCAGGGCGATCAGCTCTTCTTCCAGGCGGCCAAAGACGCTGGCGTCACCGCCCTTCAGGCGCACCACCCGCTCATGCGTTTGCGCCTGCTTGACCAGGGCGGCATTGATGGCGCATTGCTTGGTGGAGTCGCAAAAGCCTCGCTTGCCCACGTCGATCCATTGGGCCGTGGGCGCCAGCTCGCGCAGGGCCGGGTCGGTGAGCGCGTCGAACAGCACCACCTGGGCCGCCTCCAGGGCGCGCGCGCCCCGCACGGTGATCAGGTCGGCCGCGCCGGGACCAGCGCTGACGAAGATGACTTTTCCCATGATGCTTGCTTGCTGCTCAGTTGCTAGGCTGTGGATTGTGACGCGGCGCGCTCAGCGCACCAGCAGGGCGCCGCTGCTGCGGTTGCTCGTCGGGTCCACCACGATCAGGCTGCCGCCGACACGGTTGCTGGTGTAGGGCTCCACCGGCAAGGGGCTCTGGGTCTCGATCAGCACATGGCCGATCTCGTTGACGTTCAGCTGCGTGGCCTCCTGCTCTTGCAGGCTGTGGATGTCCAGGCGATGCTGGATGGCGCTGATGCGGGCCTGCACCCAGCGGTTGCCGTGGCGCAGCCAGTATTTGCGGCCGGGCACGGCGGGCTCGGTGTCCAGCCAGGCCAGCGTGGCCTCGAAGCTCTGCCTGGGCTGGGCCGAACCGGGGGTGACGATCCAGTCGCCGCGCGAGACGTCCAACTGGCGGTCCAGCACCACACCGGCGGATTCACCGGCGACGCAATGGGCCACGGTCTCGCCGGCGCGGCGCACCTCGGCCACTTGTGCCGTCTGGCCGCTGGGCAGGATCTGCACCTCGTCGCCGGCCTGCACCTGGCCGTGGGCGATGCGGCCCCACAGCGTGCGGGCCTGGTGGCCAGTGCCTTCGCCGTCTTTGGCCACGTACTGCACGGGGATCAAGAGCTGGCCCTCGACCTTTTCCTGCACGCCGGGCAGGCTTTCCAGCACCTGCAGCAGGGATGGGCCGCTATACCAGTCGGCCGCCAGGGGCTGGGTGACGTTGTCGCCGCGCAGGGCCGAGACGGGCACGATGGCGGTGATCTCGATGCCGGCCTGGGCGGCAAAGGCGCGCAAGGCTTTCGAGACCGCTGCAAACGCGGGGCCGGGCTGGGCCACGGCGTCCAGCTTGTTGACGGCGAAGACGATGCTGGGCACGCGCAGCAGATGGGCTAACAAGCTATGCCGACGGGTCTGCGGCAGCAGCTCGACGGCGTCCACCGAGGTGTCCAGCTTGGTGATGTCCACCAGCACGACGGCGGCGTCCGAGCCGGCGGCGGCCGTCACCATATTGCGGGTGTACTGCTCGTGGCCGGGGGCGTCGGCGATGATGAATTTGCGCGTCTTGGTGGCGAAGTAGCGGTAGGCCACGTCGATGGTGATGCCTTGCTCGCGCTCGGCCTCCAGGCCGTCGGTCAAGAGGCTCAGGTCGATGGGCTCGCCGGCGGCGCGCTTGGCCAGCACGTCGAGTTGGTCGGCCAGGATGGCGCGGCTGTCAAACAGCAGGCGGCCGATCAGCGTGCTCTTGCCGTCGTCCACGCTGCCGGCGGTCAGGAAGCGCAGGGCGCGGTGGTGGGTGTCGACGTCGGTGTCGTGAATCACGGTGTTCAAGGCGGTGTTCATCAGAAATAGCCCTCTTTCTTGCGGCGCTCCATCGAGGCTTCCGAAGTTCTGTCGTCCATGCGGGTGGCGCCGCGCTCGCTGACGGTGACGGTCAGGGTCTCGGCCACGATGTCGCTGGCGTCGGCCGCCGTGCTTTCCACCGGGCAGGTGCAAGTCATATCGCCGACGGTGCGGAAGCGCACGGTGGCGGTTTCCACCGTCTCGCCGGCCTCGGGCGGGGTCACCTCGGTCAGCGGCACCAGCAAGCCCTTGCGGCGTATCACCTGGCGCTGGTGCGCGAAGTAGAGGCTGGGCAGGGGGATGTTTTCGCGGGCGATGTAGAGCCAGACATCCAGCTCGGTCCAGTTGCTGATGGGGAATGCGCGGAAATGCTCGCCCGGGCGGATGCGGGTGTTGAACAGATTCCACAGCTCGGGGCGCTGCTCCTTGGGCTGCCATTGGCCGAAGGCATCGCGGTGGCTGAAGATGCGCTCCTTGGCGCGGGCTTTTTCCTCGTCGCGGCGGGCGCCGCCGATCAGCACATCGAAACGGTTATCTTCGATGGCTTCCAGCAGGGTCACGGTCTGGTGGCCGTTGCGCGACTCCAGCGGGTGGGCCAGGCGCACCGTGCCTTTTTTGATGGACTCGTCCATGTGCGCGACGATCAGGCGCTCGCCCATCTCGGCCACGCGGCGGTCACGGAACTCGGTCACCTCGGGGAAGTTGTGGCCGGTGTCCACATGCACCAGCGGGAAGGGCAGCTTGCCTTTGAATTCATTGCCAGCCACCCGCGTCTTGAACGCCTTTTCGGCCAGGCGCAGCACCACGCAGGAATCCTTGCCGCTGGAGAACAGCAGGCCC
Source organism: Roseateles oligotrophus (assembly GCF_014204525.1). Taxonomy (GTDB): domain Bacteria; phylum Pseudomonadota; class Gammaproteobacteria; order Burkholderiales; family Burkholderiaceae_C; genus Paucibacter_A; species Paucibacter_A oligotrophus_A. The sequence continues at coordinate 929,679 of NZ_JACHLP010000001.1, read as the reverse complement.
GGGCGCTCGAAGGCGGCGGCCACCTCGCGCAGGATGAAGATGGCTTCTTCTTCCAGATGGTCCAGATGGCGCTGATCCACCGTGGCCACCAGTTCTTGCAGATTCAGGGGGGCATTCATGCCTTGGCTCCGTGATTGTTCAGTTCTTCGTTTGACTGGGCTTTGTGCAAGCCGCACTCTTTGGCGTTCTCGTCTTGGCTTCGGCCGGCCGCTGTCGCGGCCTTAACTTCGGCCTTGCCGAAGTTAGCCTGCGCCGAAACGCCGCTGCCAATTTCCGCGCCGTGCGCGGAACCGGCTTGCGCCGGGGAATGCGACTTGTGCAAGCCGCATTCCTTGGCATCGTCGTTTTCCCACCACCAGCGTCCCGCGCGGAAGTCCTCGCCGACCGCGATGGCGCGCGTGCAGGGCTCGCAGCCTATGCTGGGCATGAACTGGTCGTGCAGGTCGTTATAGGGCACGGCATAGCTCTGGATGTAGTGCCAGACATCGGCCCAGCTCCATTCGGCCAGGGCGTTGAGCTTGACGCGGCCGGGGCCGTCGGGCTCGGTGAAGGGCACGTCGGCGCGGTTGGCCGATTGCTCGCGGCGCAGGCCGGTGATCCAGGCCGTGCGGCCGTCCAGCATGCGCTTCAGCGGCTCCAGCTTGCGGATGCCGCAGCATTCCTTGCGCAGGGCCAGGCTCTCGTACATCGAATTCAAGCCGCGCTCGCGCACCAGGGTGATAACGGCTTGCTCGGGCGGGCTGTAGACCTGCACCTCAATGCCATAGCTTTGCCGGATGCGCGGCAGCAGGGCCAGGGTCTGAGCATGCAGGCGGCCGGTGTCGAGGGTGGCGACGCAGATGGGCAGGGCGTGGCGGCTGATCAGGTCGGTGATGACCATGTCTTCCGCGCCCAGGCTGCTGGCCTGGATCAGACCGCTGCCATGCTCGCTGGCGGCCTGGCGCAGCAGGGCCACCGTGCGGGCCAGGCGCTCCTCAAAACCGGGTGTGGCGCGGGCATACAGGTCCAGGGCCGAGGCCCGGGCCGGCGCGCCGCCCAGCATGGAGAGCTGACCGCTCACGGGGCCTCCTGGCGGGCAAAGATGGGCTGCGCGGTTTCCACATCGCCCTGGTAACGGGCCTGCGCCGGGAAGAAGGCCAGCGCGCGCTGGGCGGCCGCCAGGCTTTGGTCGGCGCGCATCTGCACCGCGTCAAAGCCGGTGCGGGCCAGCAGGGGCAGCATGTCCACCAGCACTTCGCCGGCGGCACGTAACTCGCCGGCAAAGCGGTAACGCGAGCGCAGCAGCTTGGCCTGGCTGTAGGCGCGGCCGTCCACCCATTTGGGGAACTGCAGCACGACCAAGGCCAGGCGGGGCAGGTCGGCGGCGATGTCTTCCACCGCGTAGTCATTGGGCAGCTCGACGCCGGTGGGCAGGCCGGCCGGCCAGTGATCGCGCACGGCATGCCATTGCTCCAGGCTCAGCAGCAGATGGGGGGCGGGATCCGGGTCGGGCTTGGGACCGTCTTCGCCGACGACATGGTGCCACTGGGGGTGGTGGGAATCGATGAATTTCATGGCAGCTTCGGAATCAGTTGGCGGCGGCGCCGGTCAGGGTGCGGACGGCGTTAGCCGGGGCCTTGAAGGGCTCCAGGCCGACGCGGCGAACGGTGTCGATGAAGCGCTCGGAACAGTGGCTGCGCTGGGCGCGGTAGGTCTGGATCAGGGACTCGATCACGTCCGGCACCTCGTCGGCCGCGAAGGAGGGGCCGATGACGCGGCCCGGTTGGGCCGTGCCCGAGAGCGTGGCGCCGTCGGAGCCGCCCAGCGAGACCTGGTACCACTCCTTGCCGTCCTTGTCGACGCCGAGGATGCCGATATGGCCGCTGTGGTGGTGGCCGCAGCTATTGATGCAGCCGCTGATGTGCAGATCGATATCGCCGATGTCGTAGAGCTCGTCCAGATCGTCGAAGCGCTCGGTGATGGCGGCCGCCACCGGGATGGAGCGGGCATTGGCCAGGGCGCAGAAGTCGCCGCCAGGGCAGGCGATCATGTCGGTCAGCAGGCCGATATTCGGCGTGGCAAAACCCTTGGCGCGGGCGGCCTCGAAGACGGCGGGCAGATCGGCCTCGCGCACCCAGGTCAGCACCAGGTTCTGGTCGTGGCTGACGCGCAGCTCGCCCAGGCCGAAGCGCTCGGCCAGCTCGGCCGCATCATCCATCTGGTCGGCGGTGGCGTCGCCGGGGGCGATGTCGCTGCGCTTTAGCGACAGCGTCACGCAGCGGTAGCCGCTGAGGCGGTGGCCGTGCACATTGCGCTCCAGCCAGCGCTTGTAGGCGCCGGGCTGCACGCCGGCAAAGATGTCGGTGGCTGTCGTGGCTTGCACGCCGGCCGGGATCACGAAGCTGGCCGCCACGCGGTCCAGCTCGGCCTGCGGGATCAGGTGCTCGCGGCCGCCCTCGTCCAGCTCCAGGATCTGCTTGAACTCGGTGTTCACATCGTCGAAGAAGGCTTGGCCCTCGGCCTTGACCAGGATCTTGATGCGGGCCTTGTAGGCGTTGTCGCGGCGGCCATAGCGGTTGTAGACGCGCACGATGGCCTCGATGTAGACGAGGATCTGCTGCCAGGGCAGGAACTCGTTGATGACCTGGCCGATGATGGGGGTGCGGCCCATGCCGCCGCCCACCAGCACCTTGAAGCCGACCTCGCCGGCCGTGTTCTTCAGCAACTGCAGGCCGATATCGTGCCAGGCAATGGCGGCGCGGTCTTCCCGTGTGCCCGAGATGGCGATCTTGAACTTACGCGGCAGGAAGGCGAACTCGGGGTGTAGGGTGCTCCACTGGCGCAGCACTTCGGCATAGGGGCGGGGGTCGACGATCTCGTCCGGGGCCACGCCGGCAAAGGCGTCGCTGGTGATGTTGCGGATGCAGTTGCCGCTGGTCTGGATGCCGTGCATGTCCACCTCGGCCAGGGCGTCCATCACATCGGCGGATTTGTGCAGCGGGATCCAGTTGTACTGCAGGTTCTGGCGGGTGGTGAAGTGGCCGTAGCCGCCCTGGCCTTCAAAGGGGCCGGACTCGGCGCGGTCGAACTCGCGGGCGATCTTGGCCAGTTGGCGCAGCTGCGGCGCCGACAAGACGCCGTAAGGCACGGCCACCCGAAGCATGGGGGCGTGGCGCTGCACATACCAGCCGTTCTGCAGGCGCAGGGGGCGGAACTCCTCGTCGCTCAAGCTGCCGGCGATATTGCGCTCCAGCTGGTCGCGGAACTGGGCCGCACGGGCACGGACGAATTGGCGGTCAAAATCGGTATAGGCGTACATAAGGTGTGAGTTCGGTAGGCGACTTTCCAGCCAGCCGTCAAGAGAGAGGTGCCGAGCAGGCCAGCCCAGGGCTAACCGAAGCCTCGCACTGTAGGGAAGAGGGTTATATAAGCAAACTATCGATTGGTAGATTGCTTATCTCCAATCAAATATAAAGACCGATGTCAGCCGCGTCGCTTAAGCTCGCGGCCTTGCTCAGCTCTTGTTTTCCGCTTCCCGTCCCCATGCCCATCTACAGCACGCAGCGCAACGAAGCCACCAAGGTGGCGATTTACTGGGATTTTGAAAACCTGCACGCCGTGCTGGCCAATAGCGCCCACGGCGACGGTGCCTACCGCGAGAACCGCTTCCAGCCCCAGCCGGTGTTTGTGGATCTCAAGCCCATCCTGGAGTACGCGGCCTCGCTGGGCGACATCATCATCAACCGTGCCTATGGCAACTGGCAGTTCTTCGCCAACTATCGCCATGCGCTGAACGAGGCCGGGGTGGACCTGATCCAGATGTTCCCGCGCGGCTCGAATATGAAGAACAGCGCCGACATCCGCATGGCGCTGGACGCGCTCAGCGATGTGCACCACCACCCGCATCTCACCCATGTGGTGGTGATCTCCAGCGATAGCGACTTCATCAGCCTGGCGCAAAAGGTCAAGCAGGCGGGCCGCTTCATCGCAGGTGTCGGCGTGGCGGGCTATAGCAACCGCTTCTGGACGGCCAGTTGCAACGAGTTCAAGTTCTACCAAAACCTGCTGGCCAGCTCGGCCGCCTCGGTCGAGGTCGGCTTGGGTGCGGCCGAGATCCCGGCCCTGCCGGTGCAGGCCCTGCCGCCTGCCGAGGCGCGCGACGATGCCGAGGTGGTGGGCTCACCCTCGCTGGACGAGGCCAGGCTGGCCTTGCAGCGGGCGCTCAAGCAGTTGGTCGATCGCAATGGCGAGAACTATGTGTCCCGCAGCGCGCTCAAGGTCTTCATCAAGCGCCTGCTGCCCAGCTTTGACGAGCAGGCCCTGGGCTGCAGCAATTTCTCCGAGTTCTTGCTGCGTTTTCCCGAAGTGGTGGTCGAGGTGGACGCCATCAGTGGCGGCCATGTGGCCCTGGCCGGCCAGGCACCGGGGCAGCCGGACGCGGAGTGACGGCCTGAGTTGAGGCTCGACAAAGAAACGGCCCACCACTTGTGCAAGTGGCGGGCCGTTTGCCGTTTCAGGCGCCGGCTTGCTCAGTTCTTCTGGCCTTCATTCGCCTTCTTGATTTCCTTGGCGATGGCGGTATTGGCCTTGTCTTTTTTGGCCTCGGCCTCGGCCTTCACCCGGGCTTCGACGCTCTTGTACTGCTCGTTGGCGGCCTTGAGCTTGTCCTTGTAGGCTGCGCTGGACTGGGCATCCAACTCACGCTTCACGACCAGGGCGTCCTTGCCCTCGGCGGCGGCGGCCTTGGCCTTGACGGCGTTCTCGGCCTTGGCGGCGGCCAATTCCTTCTTGGCGCTGGCGCGGGCTTCGTTGCGGGTTTTGCGCGCGGCGCTCAGCTCGGCGTTCTTGACCTTGTCGGCCTTGCTGATCTTGGCGCGGTTTTGCACCACGGGGTCGGTGGAATCGGCGGCATGGGCCACGGCGCCCATCAGGGGGCTGGCGGCGATGGCCAGGGCGGCCAGGGTGCGCAGGAATTTGCTCATGGAATTACCTCGAATTGGCTTGTTGACGACGGTGTTCGGTGAAACTTGCTGGGGCCAAACCCGTCGATCCTAGGTTGGCTTTGTGCGGCCACCGCCCGGCAAGCCCTGCTTGTTGCGAGGAGCCGACTGATTTTTCAGGGGACATGACAGCAGCGGCCGGCAAGCCCTCGGCAGGGCAAGGGCATATTCCGCGCTCAGCGCCCGGCGGCTGGCGGCTGGCGCTGCCAGAATGCGGGCCCTGGGTTCTCACCCAGTCTGCGTACCAATTCCCCACTCTTTTTCTCCGACCCTGCGGAGCCTCAAGCCATGAGCCAAGCCATGTATCAAGCCAGCGTGCCCGTCTTCAAACAAATGCTGGGCAGCCTGGCTGCCGTCCTGGCCAAGGGCGAAGCCCATGCCCAGGCGCGCGGCTACGAGCCCGGCGTGCTGCTGCAGGGCCGCCTCTTCCCCGATATGTTTGCCCTGACCAAGCAGGTGCAGGTGGCCTGCGATTTCGCCAAGGGCGTGTGCGCCCGCCTGGCCGGCGTCGAAGTGCCCGCGGTGGAAGACAAGGAGCAGAGCTTTGCCGATCTGCAGGCGCGCATCAATCAGACCCTGGCCTTCATCGCCAGCCTGGACGAAGCCAAGTTCGCCGAGGCCGCCAACCGCGAGATCGTCGTGCGCCCCGGCACGCCCAAGGAGCGTCGCTTCCAGGGCCAGGACTATCTGCTGCACTACGGCCTGCCGCAGTTCTTCTTCCACATCACCACCAGCTACAACATCCTGCGCCATCAAGGCGTGGAGCTGGGCAAGAAGGATTACATGGGCGTTTATTGAGCCCGGCATGGGCCGGCGAGCCCTGAGCCCGCCGGAACGCGTGGCACACTGAGCCACTATCCGTGCGTCAGGCACAGCAACCCAGGAGAAGCTCATGGCCAAAGGACAGCAAAAAAGCAATAAAGAAGCGAAGAAGCCCAAGAAGGACACTTCTCCGCCCAAGCCCATCTCCTCCGGCGCCGTGATGCCCACCATCACCACCGTGGTGCCGGACCGCAGCAAGAAGGCCAAGTAAGGCCCGGTCAAGCGATCCCGCCGCTGCCTTGCGGCGCGGGCCAGCAAGACGAACAAGCCAAGCTTGTGCATGCCCAGCCAGGCATGCCGGCTTGGCTTTTTCACGTCCGTCCGGCAGCCCCAAGGTCTGCGCTGGACCCAGCCCCGGCGCTACACTGGCGGCCCCGGCAAGCCTTGTGGCGAAGCCGATCCTTCAAGAATCCCCTCTCGCATCCTCAATATGGCCGGACTTTCCGCGAACACGCCCACGCCCACCGAGATCACCGTGCATCAGCAGTCCCGGGTGTTGGAAGTGGCCTTCAGCGACGGTGCGCGCTTTCGCATCCCGTTTGAGCTGATGCGGGTCTACAGCCCCTCGGCCGAGGTCAAGGGCCATGGCCCCGGCCAGGAGACGCTGCAGACCGGCAAGCGCGAGGTCAATATCACCGCGCTGGCGCCGGTCGGGCATTACGCCATCCAGCCACAGTTCTCCGATGGTCACGACAGCGGCCTCTACTCCTGGGAATATTTGTACGATTTGGGCGCCCGCCAGGCCGAGCTGTGGCGCGACTACGAGGCCCGCCTGGCCGCCGCCGGCCGGGGCCGTGACGATGCCATGCCGGTCAAGTCTGCCGGCGCCTGCAGCAGCCACTGAGCTGCGACCCGTTAAAGAGATCCAATATGAGCAGCACCCATTTCGGCTTCCAGACCGTTGACGAGCGTGACAAGGCCAGCCGCGTGCGCGGCGTGTTCGACTCCGTGGCCAGCAACTACGACTTGATGAACGACTTCATGTCCATGGGCATGCACCGGGCCTGGAAGGCTTACACGGTGGCCGTGGCCAATCTGAAGCCGGGCGAGCGGGTGCTGGACATCGCCGCCGGCACCGGCGATCTGACCCGCGCCTTCGCTCGCAAGGTGGGCGATAGCGGCATGGTCGTGCATACCGACATCAACGAAGCCATGCTGCGCGAGGGCCGCAACCGCCTGCTCAACGAAGGCCTGGTGCTGCCCACCGGCTTGTGCGACGCCGAGAAGCTGCCCTTCAAATCGGCCAGCTTTGATCTGGTCAGTGTCTCCTTCGGCCTGCGCAATATGACCCACAAGGACCAGGCCCTGGCCGAGATGTGCCGGGTGCTGAAGCCGGGCGGTCGCCTGCTGGTGCTGGAGTTCTCCAAGGTCGCCGCGCCGCTGCAAAAGCCTTACGACTGGTATTCCTTCAACATCCTGCCTCGCCTGGGCAAGTGGGTGGCCGGCGATGCCGACAGCTACCGCTACCTGGCCGAGTCCATCCGCATGCACCCCGGCCAGCAGGAGCTCAAGGCCATGATGAAGACGGCCGGCTTTGGCCACGTCGATGTGCACAACCTCAGCGCCGGCCTGGTGGCTCTGCACGCCGGCATCAAGTGCTGAGGCGCTGAGCGGCCACCGGGCATCGCTCCGTTTTGCCGTCGCCGCGCCTGCTCTGACTTCATGCGCTGTCTGCCTGCCGCCCGGCGCATATAAAAGCCGCACTTCCTCGTATTCCGTCACATTGGCCCCCCCTTAGTCATGGGGGTGGCGCCCCCTCGAAACCCGATATGGTCTAGACGCCTGGAGAGGCAGCTGGCCTGACCCTGGCTGGGCGTTGTGAGGCGCTGGTTTGCGGCGCCGCACAATTGCGCTCAGATTCGGCGTTTGCACCGGGGTAGGCGTGCATCGTCGGCTTGCTTCGCCATGGCCCTGCCGGACGGGTTAGGGCCGCATCGCAAAGGCTTGTAACCGCGGGTAAACCGTGAGTTCGGGCCCGACGAAAGAGGGAGCTTGGGGAGGGCAATTGTCATTTTCCAAAGTTACACTCGGCCGTCCTATGAAGGCTGGGCCGGGCGCTGCTTTGCAGCATCTATGTGTTGCGCTGGAAAAACGGCGCTTCGTGCAGAAAAGAGAATTTGCCATGTACTTGAAGAACGACCAAAAACAAATCCACGCCATGAGTGCTTTTGCCAACTTCCGGGTCGCTGCCGTGGCGCTGGCCGTGGTGGCCGTGGCCCTGACCGGCTGCGGTGATGGCAAGAAGTCCGACAAGGCTTCGCAGACCGCCGCCAAGGTCAACAAGGAAGAAATCACCGTTCATCAGATCAACTACGTGCTGCAACGCCAGCAAGGCCTCAAGCCCGAGCAGGCCGAAGCCGCCAGCAAGCAAGTACTGGAGCGTCTGATCGACCAGGAACTGGCCGTGCAAAAGGCCCAGGAACTGAAGCTAGACCGCGACCCCCGCGTGGTGCAGCAGATCGAAGCCGCCAAGCGCGAAATCATCTCGCGCGCCTACGTCGAGCGCATCGGCGAGTCGGTGGCCAAGCCCAGCAACGAAGAAATCTCCAAGTACTACAACGAGAAGCCCGCGCTCTTCAAAGACCGCCGCATCTACAGCCTGCAAGAAGTCTCCATCGAGGCCAAGCCCGAGCAGTTCGAGCAGATCCGCGGCAAGCTGCAAACCGCCAAGAGCATGGCCGAGTTTGCCGAGTTCCTGAAGGCCAATGACTTCAAGTTCACCGGCAACCAGGCCGTGCGCGCCGCCGAGCAACTGCCCCTGGCCGGCCTGGACGCGATTGCCCGCATGAAGGACGGCGACTCCGCCGTTACGCAAACCCCGACCGGCCTGACCGTGCTCTTCCTGGTGGGCTCGCGCAGCCAGCCGGTGGACGAAGCCCGCGCCAAGCCCGCCATCGAAGCCTTCCTGCTCAATCAGCGCAAGGGTGAACAGGTGCAAAAAGACATCAAGGCCTTGCGCGACGCGGCCAAGGTGGAATACGTCGGTAAGTTCGGCGAAGGTGCCGCCGGCGCCGCCTCGGCGCCCGCCGCCAGCGCTGCTCCGGCCGCTGTGACGGCGCCTGCCGAGGCGCCCGCCAGTGCCGGTGGCTTGAACGCCGCCGACATCTCCAAGGGCATGGGTCTGAAGTGATTTGAAGAGGATGGGATCGATGAAGATGTTGACGCGCATGCAGCAAGAGCACACCCGCAGGATTCGCCCACTGGGCCTCACCGGCCTGGCCTTGAGCTTGTCGGCCGTGCTGGCGATGTCGGCGGCTCCGGCCGCCGCTCAAACGGCCGCTGCCGTGCCCGCAAGCGCGGCGAGCAGCAATAGCGCCGAGTACCGTCTGGGCTCGGGTGATGTGATGCGAGTCTCCGTCTATCAGAATCCCGACCTCACCTTGGAGACCCGCGTTTCCGAGAACGGTCTGGTGTCCTACCCCCTGCTGGGCAATATCAAGGTCGGCGGCCTGAGCGTGACCCAGGCCGAAAACCTGATCTCCGAAGGCCTCAGAAAAGGCAGCTTCGTCAAGAACCCGCAGACCACCATCGTCGTACTGCAGGTCAAAGGCAATCAGGCCAGCGTGCTGGGCAATGTGAACCGCCCCGGCCGCTACCCCATCGAAACGGCAGATATGCGTCTGACCGATTTGGTGGCGACCGCCGGTGGTGTGGCCAGTACCGGTGCCGAGGTGCTGGTGGTTACGGGCAAGCGCGCAGGCCAGCCCTACCGCGTTGAAATCGACTTCCCGGCCATTTTTGCCGCTGGCGGCGCCGCCAACGACATCTTCATTCAGAACGGCGACGTCATCTGGGTCGACCGTGCGCCCATGGTCTACATCTACGGCGAGGTGCAACGCCCCGGCCCCATGAAGCTGGAGCGTGGCATGACCGTCATGCAAAGCCTGGCCACCGGTGGTGGCATCACCCTGCGCGGCACCGAAAAAGGCATCCGCGTGAACCGCAAGGACAGCGAAGGCAAGGTTGAAGCCCTGCAACTGCCCATGGAAGCGCCGTTGAAGGATGGTGACGTTGTGTATGTCAAAGAGAGCTTGTTCTAAGAGGGCGCCATGAATCTCACCCAGCTTTTCTCAATTCTGCGAGCCCGATGGCTGGTGGGGACCCTGGTTTTGGGCGCCACATTGCTGACGACCTTGGTGATCACGCTGCTGCTGCCAAAGCAATATGCAGCGACAGCAAGCGTCGTGATTGATGTGAAGCCCGATCCACTTTCGGTGATGGCCTACGGGGGCATGCCGTCGCCGGGTTTTATGGCGACGCAAGTCGACATTATTCAAAGCGATCGGGTCGCTCAGCGAGTCGTTCGGAATTTGAAGCTGAATGAGAATCCCGAAGTTCGCGCGCAATGGATGGAGGCAACCGGTGGCCAGGGAAGTATGGATGCCTGGATTGCCGACTCATTCCAAAAGAATATGGATGTGAAGCCCTCGCGCGAATCCAACGTTGTTTCCATTTCGTACCGTGCGCCCGATCCGCGCTTTGCGGCTGGGTTGGCCAATGCCTTTGTCCAGGCCTATATCGAAACATCGCTTGAATTGAGGGTTGATCCCGCTCGTCAATACAGCAGCTTCTTTGAAGTTCGATCCAAGGAAGCGCGCGAAGCGGTGGAAAAAGCCCAAAATCGTCTGAGCGCATTCCAGAGCGAAAAAGGTATCACCGCGGCGGATGAGCGCCTTGATATCGAAAACACCCGTTTGAATGAACTCTCGACGCAATTGGTGGCGTTGCAGGCCATGTCTTCCGAGTCCGGTAGCCGGCAGGTACAGGCGCAAGGGAGTTCTGGGGACAAAATCCAAGAGGTTTTCAACAGCCCGGTCGTTGCCGGCCTGAAATCTGATATCTCTCGTCAAGAAGCGCGTTTGCAAGAGGTGAACGTCAAGCTCGGCGATAACCACCCACAGGTGATTGAGCTCAAGGCCAATTTGAGCGAACTGCGCGCGCGCATGGATTCTGAAATCAAGAGAATCACAGGTGGGGTTACGGTCAGCTACAACATCAGCAAGCAGCGCGAAGCGCAGGTGCGGGCCGACCTGGATGCCCAGCGTACCAAGGTATTGGCGATGAAGGCGGTGCGAGACGAGGGCGCAGTTTTGGTTCGCGAGTTGGAGAACGCCCAGCGCTCCTACGATGCGGTGCTGGCGCGTCTGAACCAGACGAACCTCGAAAGCCAGACGACTCAAAGCAGTGTCAATTTGCTGAGTCCGGCCGTTCCTCCGGTTGATCCTGCATCTCCCAAGAAACTGCTGAACATGGTTCTGTCTTTCCTTGTCGGCGGCATGCTGGCGCTGGGAACCATCATGGTCATGGAAATGATGGACCGGCGTGTTCGTAGCAGCGATGACATTGCAATGGCACTGGACCTGCCTGTCATTGGCGTCCTGTCAAAGCCGGGCGCACAAAGCCGTCGGGCACTTCCTAATTTGATGAAGCAAAGGGTGCTGGGCAATTCCACTCCCGCGCCTCGATAAATATTGGGCAGTTAGCCCGTACTGGATTGCGTTTGTGCTTCAGGCCAAATGCCAAGGATTGAAAAAGATCATGACCGCAAGCGAATCGACTGTTCAAGATCGTTCTATTGGCGACATCATTGCCGAAACTCGCAATCTTGGTGCTGAGCAAGTTGAGAAAATTCTCACCTACCAGCGCGACAATAAGGTCAAGTTTGGGGAGGCTGCGGTTGCGCTTGGACTCGCCAGCTCAGATGATGTTTTGTTTGCCCTGTCGCAGCAATTTCATTATTCCTACGCGCCGAGTGAGCAGCAGAACTTCAGCTCCGAACTGATTGCACTGAATCACCCATTTTCACCGCAGGCCGAAGTGTTTCGGGCGATTCGAAGCCAGATCATCATGCGCTTCTTTGGTGAGGCGGAAGCTCCCCGTCGTGCTCTGGCCGTGGTGAGCCCGGATTCCGGCGACGGCAAGACCTATTTTGCGGCCAACCTGGCCGTCACCCTGGCGCAACTGGGTGGGCGAACATTGCTGGTGGACGCCGACTTGCGCGGGCCGCGGCAGCACGAAGTTTTCGGACTTAGCAATACATCTGGTTTGTCAGGAATTTTGTCCGGACGAGCCGAAGCAAAGGTGATACAGCAGGTCAAAGGCATTCCGAGTTTGTTTGTCTTGCCGGTAGGTGTGACGCCGCCAAACCCGGTGGAGTTGGTGGAACGCCCGGCCTTTGGTTTATTGCTGCACGAGTTGGTGAGCAAGTTTGACCATGTGATTGTCGATTCCCCCGCGGCCTATCTGGGCTCTGACGCCAGCGTGATTGCGGCGAGATGTGGCGGTGCCTTGGTGGTGGCGCGCAAGGACTCATCCCGGGTTGCTGCCCTGCAGGAACTGGTTGACGCTGTTTCTGCCTCTTCGGCCAAAGTGGTTGGCGTGATTGTCAACGAGTTCTGATATGGTGGGAAATACCACGACCGATCAGCCTCGCAGCGTCGCTCCAGCGATTTTCCCTGCGCAGTTTGATCTGCGGGCATTCGTGCTGGTGGCACTGGCATTTCTGGTTTTGTATCTGCCCAGTTACTGGGCCTTGTCGCACAGCGTCTGGGTTTCAGACGAGCAAGGCCATGGCCCTATTATCTTGGCCGTGAGTTTCTGGCTTTTATATCGGCAGCGGCATGAAATTGCAGCTGCAGCGACGAAGCCATTGCCTTGGCTGGCCTATCCTTTCTTATGTATTGCGCTGTTGTTCTACGCATTTGGAAGATCGCAGGATATTTTGCTGTTTGAGGTCGGGTCGCAGATTTTTGTCCTCATCTCGATCATGCTGCTGTTCGGTGGGCGTGGGGCGCTTCGGAAGGCGTGGTTCCCACTGTTCTTCCTGTTGTTCATGGTGCCCTTGCCCGACGTATTGGTCAGCTCGGTCACTAGCCCCTTGAAAATGGCTGTGTCCAGCGTCGCCAGCAGCTTGATGTATTGGCTGGGATATCCGATTGGCCGCTCGGGCGTCATGTTGACGGTGGGGCAGTATCAACTGCTGGTGGCTGATGCTTGCGCAGGTTTGAACTCCATGTTCACCTTGGAAGCGCTGGGCTTGTTGTACATGAACCTCATGAACTACACCTCGGCAGGGAGAAACGTAACGCTTGCTCTATTGCTTGTCCCCATATCATTCTGTGCAAATATTGTGCGTGTGATGATTTTGGTGATGGTGACTTATCATTTTGGTGACGAGGCCGGGCAAGGTTTTGTGCATGGTTTTGCTGGCATGGTTTTGTTCATGGTGGCGCTGATGTTGATGTTGTTTGTTGACAAGCTGCTGAGCTTTGTTTTTGCTGGCCAGCGACGAGGGGCTTGATGTGAGTGCGGCGATTGTGCGAGGTATCGTGGTACTGGCGCTGGCGGTCTCAGCTGCGGCGGCAGCCTATGTCTGGCACCCGACCAAGCATTTGGTCGACGAAATTGGGCAGCCGAATCTGGGTCAGGCATTTCCGCTGCAATTCGGTGAATGGCGTGAAGACCACAGCATGCCGGTGATTCTCCCGGCGCCCGATGTGCAGGCCAAGCTGGATGCAATTTATAACCAGGTCTTGAGTCGTACCTATATTTCCCAGAAAGGCGAGCGCATCATGCTGTCGGTCGCCTACGGGGGGGATCAATCGGATGGCACGCGTGCACACCGTCCCGAGGTGTGCTACCCGGCACAAGGGTTCCAGATCATGTCGGGACGTACCGCTGATCTGGATATCGGGGCGCCCAAGAAACTGCATGTCAAGCAGTTGATGGCCAAGCTAGGCGGCCGGGACGAGCCGATCACTTACTGGGTTGTCGTGGGTGACAAGGTGGCGACGAGCTCGTCGGAGCAAAAGCTTGCCCAACTGCGCTTTGGCATTCGTGGAATCATTCCAGATGGCATGCTGGTGAGGGTTTCTTCGATTGATAACGAGCCTGAGCGTGCGCAGCGGGTACAGCAGAAATTCATTTCTGATTTGCATCAGGCGATGGCGCTTGACGGGCGCGCGCGGGTATTTGGCACCTGATAACTAGTATTGCCTAAGCCTCTGCATGAATCTGCCATTTAATCTGAGTCCTTGGCGAACGAAGCTGCGGCTTCGTAGCGAAGCAAAGGCCCAAGTCACCGCGCGCGGCAGTAGTCGGAAGAAGGCTCCGATAAAGCTTGGCCTACCTATTTTTATGATGATTGTGGCCGTGCTTTGCGGCCTAATCATGGGGCTAGGTTCAATTCAGTACGCTATTTTGATCGTGGCGATCATCGTGGCACCTTTGGTTCTGCTGATGCAATCGACCACCTTGATTGCCTGGTTACTGGTAGTCAGTATGATCGTGGCGGGTTGCCTGCAGTATTTTGCGCGAGTGGAACAGGCGCATTGGATGCCATTTCTGATCTTGGCGGTCATGCTGGCGCGAGTTCCTCTGGACGCAATGCGAGCTGCTAAACCTGGTGAGCGATCAGACGGGGTGGATCTACTTGGTTTCCTGCTTATTGCCTTTGTCGTGCTGGTTTTTGCATCAGCACTAGTCAATAAAAACCCGCCAATGCAGGCATTGGTTGGTGTTAAGCAGTATGTTTTTCCTTTGGCCTTAACCGCAGCTGTCACGTTGGCGGTCGCCCCGCGCGAGTTTTGGTTGAAAGTCTGGCGCAGCATTCCGTGGTTTCTTATCGCTCAGTTGCCTTTGTGCTTGTATCAATACTTGTTTGTTGAGAAAGGGACATCGACGGCATTTGGTGCCACCGGCATTGCTTGGGATGCGGTGGTTGGCAGCTTTGGCGGCAATCCGGAGGGGGGGGGCGCCAGCGGTGCCCTGGCGTTGTTCCTTTGCTTTGGTATCGCAAGCAATCTGGCGTTGCTGCGGAGTCAGCAAATTTCGCCTCGGCTGGCCTGGTTGAGCAATGCCGCTGCCATGGCTTCGATATTTTTAGCGGAAGTTAAGGTCGTCGTTATTTTTCTGCCTCTCGCTTTGCTTATTCTCAATAGGGCGAAGGTCTTGAAGTCGGCAGTCAGTGCTGCTGCTTGGCTATTGGCAACCTTGGCGTTTGTCGTTGGCTTGTTGTTGGTTTATCAAGTATTGCACTACAGTAATAAGCAGACGGGCTCAAAAAGCCTGTCAGAGATATTTGAGTTTGCGACAAAGGCGGAGCAAGATACATATACCTATAATAGGGAGACCGGCGAGTTGAGTCGTACGGGCGCACTTAAGACTTGGAGCCAAGAAAATATCGGACGAGGCCGCCTGGTTGAGTCATTGGTTGGTTACGGGCCTGCGGCAAGCAAAGGATTTAGTTCCATGTTTGGCAAGGGCACAGTGGCGCGGAAGTATGTGTTCCAGTTGCAAACTTCGTCTGCTTCGACGGTGCTTTGGGATCTAGGTGTCGTTGGCGGCGGTTTGGTGGCTGCAATCTTCGTGTTGGCTTTTGTTCGTTCATTGAGCCTTGCAAAGCGGCTTGCGGCTGATCCGCCTTTGTCTGCGCTGGCGGAGTCTTGCGCTGTAGCAATCGCGCTCACTGGCTCTGGCTACCTGTACAACAATGCCAGCGTTAACGTTTCTTCTGTTCAGTTGTTGGCCTCACTGGCCATCGGCATGGTGTTTGTGTTAACTAGGTTCGCTAAAAAACAAGCATTTCTTCCGGCTGTAAGCAGTCAAGTGAAGGTGGTGAAGCGGCAAGTGTTCAGGCCTAGGATTGGTACGTGACGGTGGCTGAAGGGGCCTACTCACGTCAGCGCACTATTAGGAATGCCAAGATTTTTGTGCTGGGCAAGGCTTGCTCTGCCGCACTGAATGTTTTTTGGCTTGGCTTGTTGGTGCGGCTGCTCGACCTTGGGGATTACGCAGTCTATGTGGCAGCTATTGCTACTCTGGAAGCCGGTATTGCCCTGTCGTCCTTCGGCGTGGAATGGCTGCTGCTGCGTTACGTTCCCGAATATGTCGTGCATGGAGATGGCGGGCGCCTGAAGCGATTTATAGGCTTGGCCGTGGTTGTGCGTATTGCAGCGACTTGTCTGGCCGTTGCTCTTGGCATGGCGGTTTTGCATTTCCGGCATCAACCGGCACTGGTCTTTCAAGCGGGTGTCGGCCCCCTGCTAGCTGTGCTTCTGCTGTCTGAGGCCAGCATGCGCTTGCTGCGCGAGAACGCCTTGGAAAGCATGGGTAGGCAAGGATTTACCCAGCTCGGTGTGATGCTGAGAACTGGCTTGATGCTCGTGGCGGCACTCTGGTTCAGCCGGCATGAGAACACGCTCGCCGTGCAGACCTTGCTGACAATCGAAGTTGTCGTCTCGCTGATCACGCTGGCCTATGCAGGCATTGTGGTTGCCATCGCCGTGCGCGATGTTGGTGGTCAACGCGCCGTGTCAATTGAGTGGCGCCCCCCCGCATTTCGAGAGGCATTCAAGGCGGGCTGGAACAACTATCTGAGCAGTTTGATGAGTTTTCCGCTCACGCTACAAGCACTGCTGCTGATGGTTTCCAGCATTGGATCGCCGACCGTGGTTGCGAGCTTTGGGTTCATTGTTCGCTTGGTCGAAATCATGCGCGGCTACCTACCGGGCATGATGTTGATGAATGTTCTTCGGCCCCGGTTTGTTGGCATGTTCGCCCGCTTTAAAGACTTCGTGCCGGTGGCTCGTGAGGCTGCATTGGCCAGTCGTTTGAGTGCACTCACCGTCGCGCCCTTGGTAGGCATTACCGCCTTGTATGGAGATACTTTGCTGAGCCTGGCCTCGGGCGGAAAGATCACTTCCGGCCGCTGGGTGCTAGCCGCCTTCACCATGACGCTGATTGTTCGAGTGCACCGGCAAATTTCGGTGGTTCTGGTCAATTGTGTGGAGCTGAGTGGCCTGCTTCTAAGGGCTGGCCTGTGCGCCTTGGTCGTCTTGCCTTTGTCCTGGTGGTCAGCCTACCAAGGGTGGGCCGTTTGGGGTGCTTTTGCTGTCGTGGTGTGGGACGAGTGCGTCTGGGTTCTGACCATGGTGCTCGGCCTGCGGCGTGCAGGCTATGCCTGGCAAGGCGAATGGCTCTTCATGTTCAAGTTGCTTGGCTGTGCCATGCTGAGCGCTGTTTTGGTTGCTCAACTCCCATTTGAGACCGCAATGTCGGACGTGCTGTATGGCTCACTATTACTGCTTCTTTGCTTTGTGATATTGGTGCTGACGACTCGGAGCTTTCGCCTGCGCGAGTTGGATGTTTTGCGTGGCAAATGAGGCCGACTGTGCTACACGGCCCAGGTTTCGAAAACCTATGAAAAAAGGGATGTGAAATTGGCTGGTGTGATAAAGCCCAAAGTTTTCTGGTGGCATCCAAAGCTGATGGACTATCGCCGGCCGCTTTTCGATCAGGCCTGTGCCGCTTGGGATGTGCATTTCTTGCTATTGGCCGATCCAGGCGCAGAGCTTCGACAGCAGGCAGAAGTAACGGTTTGCGATGGCCCCAAGGACGTTGCTATGCGCCCTTGGCGTTTGACATGGGCTGAAATCAAAACCATGTGGAAAGGGGTGCGGGAGGCCGATGCTGTCATCAGCTCCTTTCTGTGGAATTCATACACGCTTTGTTTGCTGCTGTTTTGCCGGGTCCAGGGCAAGCCGTTGACGGTATGGGAGGAATTGAGTCGCTTCCCCGTCAGCAGGCTGGGGCGTGTGCAAGCCGCGTACTACCGGTTTGCGCAAAAGTATGTGAACAGTTTTTTCACGCTGGGGCAATTGCAACGGAGATCACTATTGTCCATGGGTGCCGATGACGCCAAGATATTCGTTGCCAACGAGTATCCGGGGCAGGTCTATTCGAAGGTGCCACCGCGCCCAATGGACTTGCCTGGTCAGTCATCCGAGCAGCGGATATTGTTTCTCGGCCGCTTGATTCCCGTAAAGGGGGTGGACGTCTTGTTGCGAGCATTTGCTCAGTTGCAGCAAGCGGGGCAGTCTGAACTTGATCTATTGTTGGTTGGCGAAGGCACAGAGCGCGCTGCTTTGCAGGCCTTGGCGCAAGAACTCGGCGTGGCTGAGCGAACCCACTTTCTTGGTGCCATCCATGATCCTGCGCAAAAAAGTTATTTGTTGCGTGAGTGCGCGTTGATGGCGGTGCCCTCGGTGACGCATCAGGGCCGGACCGAGGGTGGGCCCTTAGTCATATTGGAGGCTATGTCTGCGGGGCTGCCAGTGGTGAGTTCCAACGCCGTAGGAAGCTCGGAAGTTTTTGTGCGATTGCTAGACGAGCGGCTGGTTGTTCCACAAGGTGATGTTGGTGCATTGGCGGACGCAATGTGGCTCGTCTTGGGGCAACAGCTGGAGTTTAGGCGAATCTCAGAGATGCGATTCTCTGAAATTCCAGGGCATGATTGGCAATTTTCTATGTTGAACGAATCGTTGGGTTATATTGGTTTTGGAAGTGAGAAATTCAATTGATTTGGTGAAAGTTAAATTAATTATTGTTAATTTAACTTTCATCTTCTGGTGATTCAATGGGTGGCGCGTGATGGTTTCGTGGCTCCAAGTCGTTAAAGTACTCCTGGTTCCCATGGATTGAATGGTGCCTTTGATTTGGATGGGTTATGAATATTCGGTTGCTTTTTTTGATGTATGACTATTTGCCTGCATTTAGACCGGATGTGACGGTCTTGTTTGGCAAGGAGTTGAAGCAACTAGGTATTGGGACGGATCTCTTGGGCCAGGTCTCTGGTGCGAAGTCATTGGTGGAAGCTAAGGCCTGGCCAGCTGGTGAAATATTTGTGTATGGCAGGCAACGCGATGGGTTGCTTGGCCAAATTCTGCGACCTTTGCACGACGTGGCCCTGCTGTTTCGCCTTAAGCCTAAGCACGACGTCATCCAGGTACGAGACAAAATTCGCACCGGCTTGCTGGCTCTAGGGGTGGCGCGGTTGACCGGTCGCAAGATGACGTATTGGATGTCCTTCCCATTCGCGGAGGGGTTCAAACTCAGGGCCCAGCAGGTTGGGGCCAGCCAAGGCTTGGCGAACCAGTTGTTCTATCGCCTTCGGGCCGCGTTTGCGGGTCACATTTATTACCGTTGCTTGGCGCCCAGGGTGGATCACCTGTTCGTGCAAAGCGAGGCCATGCTGGACTTCATGGCCAGCAAGGGCGTGGCGCGCAGCAAGATGACGGCTGTACCCATGGGCGTGGACTTAGCTTTGTTCGCGGCAGGCCAATGTGTGGTGCCGCGGCCGCCGCAGCTGCTCGGACGCAAGGTGTTGGCCTATATGGGCAGCTTGGGGCAATCGCGGCAGTCGGGTTTTTTACTGGAGGTGTTGCGGCGGGTTCGGGTGCAGGAGCCAACAGCGATATTGCTGCTGGCGGGTGATGGCCCTAGCGCAGATGAGCGAGCGTGGGTACGGCAAGCTATTGTCGACAGTGGGCTGGCCGATCATGTGTGGTTGACGGGGTGGCTGCCTCAGGCCGAGGGATTGGCTTTGTTACGCCATGCGGATGTGGGCCTGTCGCCTATTCCCCGTGGCGTTTTGTTTGATGTGTCCTCGCCCACCAAGGCGGCGGAGTATTTGGCTCTTGGCCTGCCTTGCGTTGGCAACGATATTCCTGACCAGAAACTGGTGCTGGAACAAAGCGCTGCAGGGCTATGCGTGGACATGGACGCCCAGGCTTTTGCGGATGCTTGTTTGCAGGTGCTACAAAATGCTGATTTGGCAGCTTCGCTGCGCGCCAAGGGTCCTCCTTGGGTGGCGGCCAATCGCAGCTATCAGGTTTTGGCGCATTCTGTTGCCGCAGTCTACCGTTCGCTCGTTAGGGATTGAATGCTATATGGCCTAGCAGTAGTTTCATTTTTTCTGGAAGTGTTTGTTGCC
This sequence comes from Roseateles oligotrophus, assembly GCF_014204525.1. Taxonomy (GTDB): domain Bacteria; phylum Pseudomonadota; class Gammaproteobacteria; order Burkholderiales; family Burkholderiaceae_C; genus Paucibacter_A; species Paucibacter_A oligotrophus_A. Next base: position 910,107 of record NZ_JACHLP010000001.1, on the reverse strand, counting down.
TTCAATCGGCCTATTTTTGGGGAGTAGGGATATGCGCGTAGTCATCGTTGGCGCCGGCAATGCGGGCTGTGCCCATGCCGCTGAGTTGTCTTTTCGTGGCCATCAGGTCGTTTTGTTGAAGACGTCGAAGTCCATGCATGACGCCAATTTTGAGCGTGTGCTGGAGCGCCAGGGCATCGACGTCATTGACAATCCGCGCCATGGGGAGCGGCGCTTTCAGCCCTTCCACTTGGCTACACGTGACTTGGATGCGGCCTTCTCGACCCGCCCCGACCTCGTGTTTGTTGCCACCCAATCCACCCAGCATGAGGTAATTGCCAAATTGGTCGGTCCTCGTTTGAGCGCCGGGCAATTGGTGGTCGTCAGCCCAGGCTATATGGGTAGTTGCTATTTCCGTAAATACAGCGCCTCCCCCGATGTGATCGTGGCCGAGGGCGAGAGCTTGCCTTTTGATGCCCGTATTGTGGAGCCGGGGGTGGTCAACGTTTTGTGGGAGAACACCCGCAATGCGCTGGCGTTTTTGCCGCGGAGCCGCAGCGACGAAGGTTTGAAGATCGCTCAAGCGTTGTTGCCGCGTTATGTTGCGGCCCGAAGCAATGTGGTTGAGTCGGCGATGCACAACCCGAATTTGATTCTGCATACCGTCGGCACCTTGTTGTCTGCTAGCCGAATCGAGTATTCCCAAGGCGAGTTCTGGATGTATCGGGAGGCGTTCACGCCATCCACCATTCGTTTGATGGAACGCTTGGACGAAGAAAAAAAGGCCATCATTTCCCGGACCAAGGGGGAACCCAGTGCTTATCTGGAGGCCTTCAAGTTCCGCAATGAACAGGACCTGGACATGCCTGCCCTTGACGTTCTCCGCAAGTATGCAAGCGAAGGTGGGCCCAAGGGTCCGACGGATATGACGACCCGCTATGTCACCGAAGATGTGCCAATGGGTTTGGGCCTGATGGCCTCCTTAGGCCTGCGCTTGGGCGTACCGACGCCGGTTTGTAACTCGCTGGTGGTGTTGGCGGGTGCCTTGCTGGGAACCGAGTTTGAGTCGAAGGCGAGGACCTTGGATCAGCTCGGCTTTGCCGGTATGTCGGCGGATGAATTTGTGGCTGTGATCAACGGTTGAGGCGATGAGTTTGATCGATCAATTGGAGAAGGCCTACTACAAATACCGGGCCTATATTCCACAGCGCTTGCTGTATCACCCCCAGTACTTTCAGGTGCTCGCCTTGCAGGCGCAGCGTGCTCAATCACACGATGGATTGCTGCAGCAGCGAAGGGAGCGGCTGCGCGCGATCTTGAGCACTTGTGTGCGCGACGTGCCCTTTTACCGCAGTGAAGTCAAGTTGAGCGCTGTCGAGTTGGCTAACGAAGACCCCTATGCCTTGCTGCGGCAGTTCCCTTTATTGGAAAAAGCCACGGTAATGAGTCGGCAGGCCGAGTTTCGTAATGAGCGATACCGCCTGGGCCGTTTGCATTACGCGACCAGCGGCGGCTCCACCGGCGAGGGAATTGGTTTGTGGCGGAATAAACGCCTTGCTGATATTGAGCGGGCTTTCTTTGCGGCGGAGTGGGGTAGATTCGGCTTTAGCTTTGACAAGTCGCAGTATTTGCGGGTTGGTGCTGACGCGCGTGCAAAGGCCAATGAACCGCCGACGCGAGTTAATGGCAATCGTTTGATGTTGTCGCCCTATCACGTCAACACCGGTCATAGATCAGCCATCCTGGCCGCATTGCGCAGCTTCAAGCCAGCTTATATCCATGCATATCCGAGTGTCGCTGCCGATTTGGCCGACTTATTGGCGGGCGAGGATTTGGGTTTTCAGGTGCGGGCGGTATTGCTGGCCTCTGAGCCTGCGACAGCAGGCCAGTTGAGTTCGATAGTACGAACCTTCGACTGCCCCATCTCCGTCAACTACGGTTTGACCGAGCGCACCAATATTGCCTTTGCGCGGTACGAAAGCGGAAAGCCCTTGCGGTTTCAGTTTGAAGACTTGTATGGGGTGAATGAAAACAGGGTGGTTGATGGCCGGTCTGAGATCGTAGGTACTTCGCTTTGGAATGATGTGACGCCGTTGGTGCGATATTGCACCAAAGATTTCGGCGCCATTGATGACCGCGGTGCCTGCGAATTGATCGAGGGGCGCAGCCAAGAGTTTTTGATTGATCGATTTGGTGGCCGTATTCCGGGTTTGTCTATCGTCATTGATGAGGTGACTTGGGACTTTGTTCGCCTGTATCAGGTTCGCCAACGCAGAGCAGGCGCTATTTCGATTGCAGTGGTGCCACGGGGAGCGGCGATGACCGCCGAGCAACAGCAGTTTGTGCTGAATGCGCAGTTGAAGCGGTGGGGGAGTTTTTTTGATGTTGAGCTGGAGCTGGTGGCAGACATTCCCTTGGGGAAGAACGGCAAGCGGAAACTGGTGCACATTGAGCTGACCGAATAGAAAAAAGGGTGAAGGCGAAGCTGTGAAGAAACCGGGAATTCTGATGGTTGGTACCGCACCAGAGGGAAAAGGCGGCATTGCCTCGGTGGTGTCGGTCTATATAGAGAATGGATTGTTCGAGTCCTTTCCAATTCGCTATATTGCTACTCATAGAGAAGGTAGTATTTTTCAGAAAATTGCTTGCAGTGTCGTTGCATTTTTGAAAATATTCTTCTTGCTTGTGACCGGGCAGGTCGCGGTGCTGCATGCGCAGGTTGCGTCCCATGGGAGTTTCAAGCGTAAGTCAATTTATTTGGCGCTAGCACGGGCCGCTGGGGTGCCGACGGTGTTCCATTTGCATGGTGGCGGATTTCGAAAATTCACTGATGAACTGGCATCTCCTAGATTGCGGAGATGGATTGTTCATACATTGAAAAGAAGCACCTATGTTTTCGGTTTGTCGCAAGCTTGGGTGGAGTATCTAAGGGGCATCGCACCGGGAGCCAAGGTATTGGCGGTGGCCAACCCTGTGCATCTGCCAAACCAGACTTCGCGTGAATCGGAGCAGGCCGGGCGTGTCCTTTTCTTGGGCCGCGCCGATCAGCACAAGGGCGTTTTTGATCTTCTTGAAGCTTTTCGCCAAGTTGTGGATCAGTTGCCGACTGCCAGCTTGGCGATCGGGGGGGACGGTGATTTGACCGCGGTGCGAGAGCGCGTTCAGGCCTTGGGCTTGGGGGAGCGGGTCGAGGTGTTGGGTTGGGTGGCGGGTGAGGCCAAGTTGGCACAGGTAGCGCGTGCTCAAGTGTTTGTGCTGCCGTCCTATGACGAAGGTTTGCCGATGGCAATGTTGGAATCCATGGCTCGTGCCAAGGCAATTGTGGTGACGCCGGTTGGCGGCATTCCTGAGGCTGTGCAGCATGAGCAGCAGGGGTTGCTCGTGCTGCCTGGTCAACCGGATGAATTGGCAGTTGCTCTGCTGCGTTTGCTCAAAGACGATGAGTTCAGACATCGCCTGGGCGACAGGGCGCGGCAGCGAGTTCAAGAGCGATTCAGTACCGATGTGGTGTTGCGGCAGGTGGGCGAGGTCTATCGCGAACTGGGCGTCCCAGAGCGGAACCGTCGATGAGCAGCGCTGAAGCTCAGGGGCGACTAGCCTGGCTCTGGAATCGCTTGCGCTGCATGGCGCCAGCAGAGGTCGCCCACCGGGCAATCTATGCTGTGCAGTCAAAGTCGGCGCGTGTGTTGGGCATAGGTGGTTTGCGTACTGAACCTCCTGAGGTTTTGCGTGATGGCCTTGGCTGGGTCCGTTCCCCTCAGTCACCCGCTGTTGTGGATGCCAACGTCTACATTGCCGAGGCGCAGGCCATTGGACATGGTTCCGTGCGTTTGTTTGCCAGTCACCGATTCGATGTTGGCCCCGCTCCGCAATGGAATCGTTGCCCCTTGACGGGTGTTCTTGCGCCCGCCCGCGCCGCACATTCGATTTCGATCACCGACCGAGCCTTGGTGGGTGACATCAAATACGTTTGGGAGCTGAATCGCCATTTGCATTGGGTGGCGCTCGCGCAGGCTTGGTCACTCAGCGGTGACGCCAGGCATCTGCACGCCTTGGAAGTGCAATTGCGCTCATGGCTGGACCAATGCCCTTACGGCATTGGCCCCAACTGGACCAGCTCCTTGGAATACGCGCTGCGCCTGCTCAATTGGTCGGCGGTTTGGCAGTTGATTGGCGGCTTGGCGTCGCCGCTGTTTGTCGGTGCTGAGGGGCAGGCTTTGCGGCAGCGCTGGTTGGACAGCATCAATCTGCATGTGCGGGCAATCAGCAAGCATTTCTCGCGGCATTCGTCGGCCAACAACCACCTTGTGGGCGAGTTGGCCGGCATTTTTGTGGCCGCGCAAACATGGCCCATGTGGACCAGCTTTGAAGCGCTGGCTAAGCAGGCGCGCTTGGAGTTGGAGCGCGAGGTGCTGCTGCAAGTGGCGCCCGACGGCGTGCTGCGTGAGCAGGCGTTTGAATACGCGACCTTTACCTTTGATTTCTTCCTGGCCGTGGAGCGGGCCGCTGCGGCGGCGGGCGAGCCGATGTCGCAGGCCTATTTGGCCCGTATGCAATCGATGTGCGAGTTCACTGCCGCTATTACCACCGTCAAGGGTGCGGTGCCTCAAGTGGGTGACGCCGATGGTGCCGAGGCTTTCAGGCTGGACCCCCGCCCCGGGCGAGACTGCTTTGCCGCCATGCAGCAAAAGGGCGCCGCGCTGTTCGGTTGCGAGGCCTGGCTACCACGGGAGCAGTTCCGACGCGATGACGTTGCCTGGTTGGATTTTTCGGCAGACGGCGCGCGCTCAGTGAAGGGGCGGGATGGTTTGGCCCAGCGGAAATTGGATTTCCCGGACGGAGGGTATTTTTTGTTTGGCCGGGACCTGGGCGGCTCAAATGAGATTTTGGGGCTGGTCGATGCCGGGCCTTTGGGCTATCTGGGCATTGCCGCGCATGGCCATGCCGATGCTCTGCAAGTGTGGCTATCGGTAGGTGGGCTGCCGGTATTGATCGACCCCGGCACCTACTCTTACTGGGCCGACAAAGAGTGGCGAGACTACTTCCGTGGTACCTCGGCGCACAACACGGTGCGCATTGGCGGGGTTGATCAGTCTTTGAGTGGTGGGCGCTTCATGTGGACGCGCAAGGCGCGAATCGAGAACCGTTCGGTTCAGCGTGGCCTAGGTGGAAGCTTCCGACTCGTTGCGGAACATGATGGCTATTTGCGCCTGGCCGGACGCTTCCGCCATCAGCGGCGCGTGAGGTTTGAACCGCTCGAACGGAGCCTCTTGGTTGAAGATGTGGTGCGTGGGCGATCACCTGAGTTGGTCGAGCTTTTCTGGCATTTCGCGCCTGGTTGGTCTGCCGTGTTGGATGGTAATCAGGTGCTGCTGTCAAGGCCAGGGCAAGCACTCACCTTGCGGGTAGAGGCCGATGTCCCCGGTCGCCTGGAACTGCTGCAGGCACAAACCAATCCGCCGCTTGCGTGGTGTTCGTCTGCTTACAACGAGAAAGAACCTTGCCAAACTTTGCGGTGGTCAGCGAACGCTGCTCAGGTGGACCTCAAAACCTTGATGACTTGGCCAGGTGACGTCGACCGTGCCGGAAGGTGTGGCGAAGACCGTTAATTCAGGGCGCGTACATGGTGACGGTCTTTTGATCAAAGCTCACAGCCGGCCCGCCGTTGATGCTGGCTTTGATGACGGCCCCTGAGACATTCACCGAGACCGGGACGCTTCTGCAGTCCTCTCGAATGACCGTGAGTGAGGCGAGTTGCGTGCTGGCCGATCCTGCCTTGAAGATGGCGCGGAAGTGATTGGGCGCGCCATTCTCGGGCGCAATGGGGAAGCCCGAGGCCGTGCTGATATTGCCTGAGGGGCCGTAAACATCGATGCAGGCCTTGGCGCTGCCATTGCTCACATTGATGGTTGTGGCGTTGAGTGTGGGGGCGGCCAAGGATTGGAAATTGAGCTCCCATTTGCGTGGCGTGGCACTGGTGGCCCAGTCGTAAATCAAGACCACACGCTCGCTTCTATTCATTGCCACGGAGCGGATGGCATTGGTCAGCAAGGGCGTCCAGGTCAAAGCCGAGGGATCGCGGCCTCGGTAGGCCAAGCTGGCATCACCGCTTGTGGCGGCCCATACGCCGTCGTCAAAGTAGTTTGTGATGCGGCCTCGGGCTTCGGTGGCGAACACCGGTTTGCCGGGTGCCGTCGGAGCTTTGCTGGGCTCTGCTTGCCCGATGCCACCGTCAAAAGTCAGCGCGTTCTTGAAGCGGGTGGCGCGCCCGACCAGGGCGTGGTGGGGGCTTTCGTAATAGGGGTAGTAGCCGGCACTGATCAAGAGGTCCTTGCCTTTGGAAACATAGGTGAAGGCATTGTTGTCGGCGTGGGAGTGGTTGAAGCTCCCCAGCGAGCTGGACCTGAAGTAGAGGCTGGACCGCAGTGGATCGGCTGTGGCGGAGTGCATCGCAACCAGTCCGGCGTCTTCGAACACAAAGGAATTTCGGGATGGTTTGACGGGCGTGGGGCGGCTGCTGTCCAAGGCGAGCAGCATGTAGTGCGCAGGAGGCAGTGCGTATTTGGTCTGGACGTTTGTCGCAGACTGCCGCCAGTACCATTCCTGGGCCGAGTCGCGAGTGAGGCCGGCAAGCATGCGATAGCCGTCGAAGCTATTGGAGGTGTAGTTGTTCAGGACTTCCGCGTCATCTCCAAAAGCGCCGCGCAGCCCGTCTGTTGGGGGTGTCATTGCCATGAACTGGTCACCCATTTTGGCGATAGGCTGCCAGTTGGCGAGATTCAAGCCTGTGCAGAGTTTCAATATCGCCAGTTGGCGTGGCAGCGAGCTGAGGGTGTACCAGCCATAGGCGGTGCCATTGCCAAAACCACCGTCAGCGCCGCCCCAGATGCCGATGTGGGTCATCCATGTTTCATAGACTTGGGCGAGCAAGGTCTTGGCTTCGGGAAAGCTGGGGTTGCCTGCTGTGTAGAGCAGGGCTTCGGTGGCATAGGCGACGGCGGTCAGGACGTGCGAGTTATAGGGCGCGGTATCGAGTGCGCTGAATCTGCTGGTCGCTTGTTGCAGTCGAATCTTCAGGGCATCGGTCACGGTTGCAGACTGCGCCGTGGTGAGTTTGCCATCGAGGAAATCCAGGCCCTGGGCCAGTGCCAGAAAGACTTCGCGGTTGGCTTGATCTTGATTCGTTTCACTGGTCACACCATTGGAGTCCCACGCAGCCATGGCGAGCAAGCGAGTCACTGCTGCGTTGGTGTACCTTGAGTCGTTCTTGAGTTTGCCGACGTAGGCCAGGGCCTCAATGGCATTGCGCTCGTCTTCGGCCGCATGCACGATCAGCATGCCGTTCTGAGCGCCCGCAAGCCCAGAGGCGGCAGTGCCTTTGAACTTTGCGTCCGGGTTGTAAATCGTTGTTTGAGCCAAGGCCGTCTCGGCGCGTTTGACAAAGGCGGCGTAGGAGTCCTTGAGTTCACCGTTGGTCGCCAGCGTCACGATGGTCCCGAATCCCGTACCGGTAGGCAAAAGTCTCGGGTGTGCTTTGGCCGTCGCCGCGGCGACGACGGCAAAGGGGGTAGGCAAGGTGTTTTTCTCTGAACCGGCCGCGACCTCAAACCGGCGGGTATCGCTGGTTCTGGTTTTGCCACCCCTGTCCACATAACTGACGTTCCAGGCGTACCTTCCTGCAGGCAGGGAACGGGAGCTGAGCAGCAGGCGCGGAACCCCCAGGCTCCGGGTCTCAATGGCCCCACCTTTGCTGTCCAGCAAGACAAAGGTCCAGGGCTTGCTGGTGTCCCGATTCGCAGGCTGGCTCCATGCGAACACAGGGGTAGGCGTACGGAGAATCGCGCAATCTTTGGGGACCAACCGTTTCGCGGTCCAGACATCAGGCGCTTCGACAAAGTCCTGATTTGCCGTTTCGGTACATGCGTCCGCGGACATGCCAGGCACGCCGGTCCCGGCAAGCCGGATGGGCTGGGGCGTGCTTGATGCGGCCGTCGCTGCCATGTTGTTCGCACTGACCGTACCCGAGGTGGGGGCCGGGCCTGAGACAGACTGAGTGCTGTTTGCTATTGGGCTGCCGCTTACCGTGGCACTGACTTGACCGCTCGATGTTGAGCCACCTCCGGTCGCAACACCTTTTGAGGCGTTTGCTTGAGCGGTGCCTGCAAGGAGCGAGTTGCTGCTTGAACTGGTACTAGCTGATGCGGTGTTCGCTGGCTTGGCGGCTGTGGTCGAAGTCTGGCTCGCACCGGCCGAAGAATCGGCTTTGGAGTTGGCCGCAGTCGTTTTGGAAATTGCGGTTGAGCTCGCCGCATCCGACGCCGCACTGGCGGTACTGTCGGCGCTGGCCGGGCTGCCATCAGCGACCGCGGAGGCTTGTCCGTTGACGCCGACCGCTGCCATCGATTTTTCGAGATTGTCGGTATTGCCGCCGCCGCCGCCGCAAGCACTGACTGCCGTACATGTTGCCAGGACCAAAGAGAGAGGGTGCAAGCGAAGATTGGATGGCGACTTCATTTTGGGGCGGGCTCACTGCTGCGGCTGCGGGGGCTGTTCTGGGGGCGGTGGCGCATGCAAATTGCGGGCGGCATACCACTCGCCAGAAGCTGGTATCGCATACTTCGGCAACTCGGCCCAGTGCTTGAGTCAAACTTTTCCGCAGCGGGAAGTTTGTTCAAACTGTTTGGGGCCGGCCTTTGCGGGGTCTCCGTCTTGCTGGGGCGTCATCTGTGAATGGGCATAGGCCTCACCGTGGCTGCCGCCACTCCTTGACCAGCAGCCCAAAGAAAGCCATGTCCTCGATGAAATAGCGGCGGAACATGCGGCGCGGCTCTTGCAAGAAGCGGTAGAACCATTCCAGCCCGGTCTTTTGCATCCACACCGGCGCGCGTTTGACCTTGCCTGCGGCGACGTCGAAGGTGCCGCCCACGCCCATGGCGAAGGGGATCTTCATGGTGGCCTGGTAGGCGCCCAGGAATTGCTCTTTCTTGGGTGAGCTGATGGCGACGAAGAGCAGGTCGGCACGGGCGTCGGCAATCTGCTGGACGATGGCGCCTTCTTCCTCGGGCTTCCAGTAGCCGTTGCGGTAGCCGGCAAAGACCAGATGGGGGTATTTGGCGGCATAGAGATCGCGCACGCGGGAGACGATGTCTTCCTTGGCGCCGAGCAGAAAGACGCGCCAGCCTTTATCGGCGGAGCGCGCCATCAGCGCTTCGAACAGATCAACGCCGGCCACGCGTTCCTTCAGCGGCCGGCCCAGCAGGCGCGAGGCCCAGACCACGGGCATGCCGTCGGCATTGATGAGGGCGCAGTCATTGATGATCTGGCGCAGCTCGGGGTCTTTCTGGGCCTTGACCAGCTTGTCCACATTGACCACCACATGTTGGTGGGGCTTGCCGCTGGCGATAAAGCCTTCGATGGTCTGCAAGGTGTCTTCCATCGACAGGTTGTCGATGCTGCAGCCCATCATCTGGATGCGGGGGCGAGTGTCGGTCTTGCTCATGCCAGGCGCTCCGCCAGGATGCTGACGATGCGCTCGGCCGATTTGCCGTCCCACAGCTCGGGCCTGCGGCCGCGTTTGCCGCCATTGCGGATGGCGTCCAGCGCCAGGGGGATGATCACGGCGGGGTCGGTACCGGCCAGCACATTGCTGCCTTCGTCGACGGTGATGGGGCGCTCGGTGTTCTCGCGCATGGTGATGCAGGGCACGCCCAGGGCCGTGCTTTCCTCCTGCAGGCCGCCGCTGTCGGTGAGGATGACGAGGGCATCCTTCCACAGATGCAGAAAGGACATATAGGCCTGCGGGCCCATCAGCTCGACGCCTGCGCCCAGATCGATGCCGAACTTCTCGATATTGGCGCGGGTGCGGGGGTGGACGGGGAAGACCAGGGGCAGCTCTTGCGAGACGGCACGCAGCACGCTGGCAATGCGCTCCAGGGCCTCGGCGCTGTCCACATTGCTGGGGCGGTGCAGGGTGACGACGCCGTAGCGGGCGTGGCGGCGCTTGTAGGCATCGCTTTCCAGTCCGCTGGTATCGGCAGTTAGTTTAAGTTTCTCGGCCTGGTAGAGCACGTTGTCGGCCATCACATGGCCGACGTCCCAGACCGCGCCCATGTCCTTGCCTTCGCGCGCCAGGTGCTGGCGGGCGCTGGGCTCGGTGACGAAGAACCAGTCGGTGATGGCGTCGGTGACGAGGCGGTTGATCTCCTCGGGCATGCTCATATCGCCGCTGCGCAGGCCGGCCTCGACGTGGGCCACCGGGACGCAGGCCTTCTTGGCCACGATGGAGCAGGCGGCGGTGGAGTTCACATCGCCGACCACCAGGCAGGCGGCGGGTTTGTCGGTGGCGATCAGGGCCTCGTAGGCTTGCATGATCTTGCCGGTTTGCTCGGCGTGGCTGCCGCCGCCGCAGCCCAGGCGCACATCGGGGGCCGGGATGCCCAGCTCCTCGAAGAACACCTCGTTCATATCACGGTCGTAATGCTGGCCGGTGTGGATGATCTTCCAGGCCAGGCGGCCGTCGGCCTGCAGGGCCCGCACGATGGGCGCGATCTTCATGAAGTTGGGGCGCGCGCCGGCGATGAGGTGGATGCAGGGTCGAGTCATCGGTTGGGGTCTCAGCAAGGGTTCGAACGGGGGGCGCATTGGGGCAAGGGCAAAGAGCCCAAGCACCGGAGCGATTTGCAGGCAATTCTATGGGGGGCTTACCCGCTGGATTTGTGTCAAAGCGTGGGCTCGGCCGAGGCGAGGATTCTTCACCCTGTCATTTTCCCTGCGTATGCTTTTGCAAGCCGTGTTGAGCGTCACACCTGAATAGGTGGGCAGGCCTTTTGCAGGCACTATTTACGCAGGAGACTGGGAGAGAATGCTGCAGCGCCGAGCGTGCGGGCCGAGCGCCCGCAAGTTTCGTCGGCGCTACATCACCAAAGCCTGACTGAGGCTGAGGGTGTGAGCAAGGGGCGGGTTCGCCCAAGGACATCGATTCGGAGAGATTGCGTGAAAGTTCTCATTACCGGCGCGGCCGGTTTTATCGGCATGCATGTGGCTCAGCTTCTGCTGGCGCGCGGCGATCAGGTGGTGGGCCTGGACAATCTGAATGACTATTACGACCCGCAGCTCAAGCTGGACCGTCTGGCCCGCCTGACGCCGCTGCCGGGCTTCCGCTTCGTCAAGCTGGATGTGGCGGACCGTGCCGGCATCGAGGCCTTGTTCAAGGCCGAGAAGTTCGACCGCGTTGTGCATCTGGCCGCCCAGGCCGGTGTGCGTTACTCGATCGAGAACCCGCATGCCTACATCGAGAGCAATATCGTCGGCTTCACCAACATCCTGGAAGGCTGCCGCCACAACCAGGTCGAGCATCTGGCCTATGCCTCCAGCTCCAGCGTCTATGGCGGCAATACCTTGATGCCCTTCTCGGAACATCACAGCGTGGATCATCCGGTGAGCCTGTACGCGGCCACCAAGAAGGCCAATGAGTTGATGGCCCATACCTATAGCCATCTGTTCCGCCTGCCCACCACGGGCCTGCGCTTCTTCACGGTCTATGGGCCCTGGGGCCGGCCGGATATGGCCTTGTTCCTGTTCACCAAGGCCATCATCGAAGGCCGCCCCATCAATGTGTTCAACCACGGCCAGATGGTGCGCGATTTCACCTATGTGGACGATATCGCCGAAGGCGTGGTGAGGGTGCTGGACCGCGTGGCCACGCCCGAGCCCGGCTATGACGCGATGAAGAGCGACCCGGCGCATTCCAACGCGCCTTACCGCGTCTTCAATATCGGCAACCATGCGCCCATCCAGCTGATGGCTTTCATCGAAGCCATCGAACAGGCCGTGGGCAAAGAAGCGCTCAAAAACTTCATGCCCTTGCAAGACGGCGATGTGCCCGCCACCCATGCGGATGTGGAAGAGCTGGCGGCCTGGACCGACTTCCGCCCCGCCATGCCGGTGCCGGATGGCGTGGCCAGGTTTGTGGCCTGGTATCGCGACTATTTCAAGGTTTGACGCTGCGTTGGCTTGCGCCTCGCTGGGCTGATTGAAGTGTATTCGTTTGAGTAAAGAGGGTTTCAGGGAATGAAAGTTACCGCCATTGGTACGGGTTATGTTGGCTTGGTGACGGGTGCCTGCCTGGCCGAGATGGGCAACCATGTGGTTTGCCTGGACGTCAACGCGGAGAAGATCCGCATCCTCAACGACGGCGAAATCCCCATTCACGAACCCGGCCTGCTGGAGGTGGTGCGCCGCAATGTGGCGGCGGGCCGCCTGCAGTTCACCACCGACGTGGACCTGGCGGTGAAGCACGGCACCATCCTCTTCATCGGCGTGGGTACGCCGCCCGATGAGGACGGCTCGGCCGATCTGCAATACGTGCTGGCGGCCGCGCGCTCCATCGGCCAGCGCATGACCGACTACAAGGTCATCGTGGACAAGAGCACGGTGCCCGTGGGTACGGCCGACAAGGTGCGCGCCGCCGTGGGCGAGGAGCTGGCCAAGCGCGGCCTGAGCGAGATGGCCTATGCCGTGGTCTCCAACCCCGAGTTCCTGAAAGAGGGCGCGGCGGTGGAGGACTTCATGAAGCCCGACCGCATCATCGTCGGCAGCGAGGACGAGCAAGCCACCTTGCTGATGCGCGCCCTCTACGCGCCCTTCACCCGCAATCATGACCGCCTGGTGGTGATGGATCTGCGCAGCGCCGAGTTCACCAAGTACGCGGCCAATGCCATGCTGGCCACCCGCATCAGCTTCATGAACGAGATGGCCTTGCTGGCCGAGAAGGTCGGCGCGGATATCGAGTTAGTCCGGCGGGGCATCGGCTCCGACCCGCGCATCGGCTACAGCTTTTTGTACGCCGGCGCGGGCTATGGCGGCTCCTGCTTCCCCAAGGACGTCAAGGCCTTGATCCAGGCCGCGCAAGGCGAGGGCATTCCGCTGCGTGTGCTGACTGCGGTGGAAGAGGCCAATGAGCGGCAAAAGATGCTGCTGGTGGACAAGGTCACCGCGCGCTTTGGCGCCGACCTGAGCGGCCGGCATTTCGCCGTCTGGGGCCTGGCTTTCAAGCCCAATACCGACGATATGCGCGAGGCCCCGGCCCTGGTGATCGTGCAAGCCTTGCTCAAGCGCGGGGCCACCCTCACCGCCTACGACCCGGTGGCCATGCCCGAGGCGCGCCGGCTCCTGGCCAAGGAGCTGGCCTCCGAGCGCCTGCGCTTCAGCGAACGTGCGGACCAGGCTCTGGAGGGCGCGGACGCCTTGCTGCTGGTGACGGAGTGGAAAGAGTTCAAAAGCCCCGACTTTGATCAGATCAAGTCCAGCCTCAAGCAGCCTGTGGTGTTTGACGGCCGCAACCAGTATGAGCCTGCATTGATGAAGGCCTTGGGGATTGAACATTGGGGGATTGGGCGGGGGCGGAACGACTGCCTGTGATGGTGTTGGATTTCTTGCTGGATTGATAAAAACTAGATTGATTGGGGATGAGGTATTGCTCCCGCCAAGCTGAGCGCGTTGCGTCATGACGGACATCGAGGAGCCCGTGTGCTGAAGATTGCGAAGAGTCTCTACAAGGCCACCCGACAGAATGGGAGAGTATTTGGTGTCAGGAGTGGAACCGTTTTTGCGCTGCGTTCGCTGCGTAATTTCTGGTATTTTTGGTCGAATAAAAAAATATGGGCGCTTTCTTTGTGCCTGGAATTCTTCGATGCGGGTGATCCGGGAAATTTCCTGCACCATCTGACGACCAAGAAGTATTTGAACGGTGAGTTCTCGGTGGACCAGCGGATTGAATATGCATTCAATCATTTTCTGGTGGATGACCAGGCTTTTGACGCCAGCTATAAATCAGCGATTTACGGTGGCGATGGTTTGGTGCTGTGGGAGAAGAATGTTGAGGGTGTGAATTTCCAGATGTGTTTGCGCCGTGGGTCGATCAAGATTCCGGAAGGCGAGTTAGCGGTGTATTTCTTTGCCGACCAGGATCGCCTGCACAGCATTTCCTTCAGCTGGATCTGCGTGCATGGGGAGCAGGGTGAGCAGGAGGTTCGCCCCTATATCACCCGGAATCAGGCCCGCTGGCGTCAGGACACCGAGCCGCTGGAGAAATTCGAGCGCGCGTTTCCGCAGAATTCACCTTCGTACTTCTGCTATGCCGCGTTGCAAGGCCTGGCCTTGGCCATGGATGCGTCCAGGGTCATGGCAATTCGCGGTGTCGATCAATGTTGCTACGACCCCAATGACGTGAAGCATTTTGCCAATGCTTACGACGCGTTTTGGACCGTGCTGGGCGGAACCGATTCCCATGCCCTGGGATTTGAAATACCCGTGCCGTTCTTGATGAAGCCCTTGAGTGAGGTCTCAAGCAAGCACCGCAAGCGTGCCGCCACCCGGCGCGCTTTCTGGCAGGAAATCGAGAGCGCAGCCAGGGCGACCTTGGCCTCTCACCGTCGCGGTATGCCTGTTTTTAGTCGCTAGGAGTTCAAGCAAAAGTACTTGCTTGCGCGAGCAGGGGTGCCTTCGCATCCTTCTCCGCCAACAAGGGGGGGACGCCCTCATCCGGCCATTGGATGCCAATGGCCGGATCGTCCCAGCGCACGCAGGCTTCAGAATGCGGCGCGTAAAAGTCCGTGGTCTTGTACAGAAAGTCCGCCGACTCGCTCAGCACCAGGAAGCCGTGCGCAAAGCCCGGCGGCACCCAGAGCTGGCGGTGATTGTCTTCACTCAACTCCACCCCGGCCCAGCGGCCGAAATTGGGACTGGAGCGGCGCATATCGACCGCCACGTCAAAGACCGCACCCTTCACGACACGGACCAGCTTGCCCTGGGTGTGCGGGGCCAGCTGGTAATGCAGGCCGCGCAGCACGCCACGCGCCGAGCGCGAGTGGTTGTCCTGTACAAAGCGGATCTCTTGCCCCAGAGTCTGGTTGAAGACTTGCTCGTTCCAGCTCTCGGTGAAGAAACCGCGCGCATCGCCGAACACACGGGGTTCGACGATGAGGACCTCGGGCAGCTTGGTGGGCGTGAGCTTCATCGTCAGAAGGCTTTGTCGGCCAGCAGCTTTTGCAGGTACTGGCCGTAGCCGTTCTTGGCCAGGGGCTGGGCCAGGGCGGCCAATTGCTCGGCCGTGATCCAGCCAGCGCGGAAGGCGATTTCCTCCGGGCAGGCGACCTTGAGCCCTTGGCGCTTTTCCAAGGTGGCGATGAACTGGCCGGCTTCCATCAAGCTGTCGTGCGTGCCCGTGTCCAGCCAGGCGTAGCCCCGGCCCATGATTTCGACCTGCAGCTGCTCTTGGCGCAGGTACTGGGCGTTGACGTCGGTGATCTCCAATTCGCCACGTGCGCTGGGCTTGATATTGGCGGCGATATCGCAGACCTGCTCGTCGTAGAAGTACAGGCCGGTGACGGCGTAATTGCTCTTGGGCTGGGCGGGTTTTTCTTCGATGGACAGGGCTTTCTTGTCGGCATCGAAGTCCACCACGCCATAGCGCTCGGGGTCGGTCACGTGGTAGGCGAAGACGGTGGCGCCGGTTTTTGTTTCGCTGGCGTGGTTCAGCAGACCTTGGAAATTATGACCGTAGAAGATGTTGTCGCCCAGGACCAGGGCGCTCGGCGCACCATCGATGAAGTTTTTGCCCAGGATGAAGGCCTGGGCCAGGCCGTCGGGGCTGGGTTGTACGCAGTAGCCGATATGGATGCCCCAGCGTGCACCGTCACCCAGCAAGGCCTCGAAGCGCGGCAGGTCTTGTGGCGTGCTGATCAGCAAGATGTCGCGGATGCCGGCCAGCATCAGGGTGGCCAGCGGGTAGTACACCATGGGCTTGTCGTAGACCGGCAGCAGTTGCTTGCTGATAGCCAGGGTGGCGGGGTGCAGCCGGGTGCCGGAACCTCCGGCGAGGATGATGCCTTTGCGGTTTTTGCTCATGGTTTTCTCCCTAGAGAATTTCGGTCAACATACGCTCCACGCCGGGCTGCCAATGCGGTAGGCGCAGGCCAAAGGCCGCTTGCAGCTTGGCCGTGGACAGGCGGGAGTTCAGGGGGCGCTGGGCAGGCGTGGGGTAGTCGCGGGTAGTGATGGCCAGCACCTGATCCGGCGCCACGCGCAAGACCTGACCCCGGCTGCGGGCGAACGCGATCACATGCCGCGCGTAGGCATGCCAGCTGGTTTCGCCGCTAGCCACCGCGTGATAGGTGCCGCTGAGTTCGGGCCGAGCTCGCGCTGGTGCGAGCATCTGTGCCGTCAGGTCGGCCAGGAGATCGGCACCCGTGGGCGCGCCGATCTGATCGGCGATGACCTTGAGTTGTTCCCGTTCTGCCGCCAGGCGCAACATGGTCTTGGCGAAGTTGCCGCCGCGCGCGGCATAGACCCAGCTGGTGCGCAGGATCAGGTGTTGGCAGCCGCTTTCGCGTATGGCCTCTTCGCCTTGCAATTTGCTGCGACCGTAGACGCTCAAGGGGCCGGTGGCCGCGTCTTCGCTGCGAGGTGCGTCACCGCTGCCGTCAAACACATAGTCGCTGCTGTAGTGAATCAGCAAGGCGCGTGAGCGTTTGGCCTCCTGGGCCAGCAGGCCGGGTGCATGGGCGTTGATGGCCAGGGCCAGGTCTTGCTCCGACTCGGCCTTGTCCACCGCCGTGTAGGCCGCGGCATTGACGATGATTTGGGGGGCGACTTCGCGGACCTTGGCCTGCAGCGCCTGCGCGTTGGCGAGGTCGGCACCCTCGCTGCGGTCCAGCGCGATCAGCTCGCCCAGCGGCGCCAGGGCGCGTTGCAGCTCCCAACCCACTTGGCCGTTCTTGCCCAGCAAGAGAATCTTCATGCTTGGTATTGCTGGGCCACCCAGTCGCGGTAGGCGCCGCTTTGCACGCGCACCACCCACTCGGGGTGGTCCAAGTACCACTGCACCGTTTTGCGAATGCCCGTGGCAAAGGTCTCGGCGGGGCGCCAGCCCAGTTCACGCTCGATCTTGCGGGCGTCGATGGCATAACGCCTGTCGTGGCCGGGGCGGTCTTTGACGAAAGTGATCAGACGCTTGTAGCTGCCCGCTGCATCGGGGCGCAGCTCATCGAGAAGCTCGCAGACGGTGTGCACGATCTCCAGATTGCTCATCTCGTTCCAGCCGCCGATGTTGTAGGTCTCGCCCACGCGGCCGCCCTGGAGCACGGCGCGGATGGCGCTGGCGTGGTCGCTCACAAACAGCCAGTCCCGCACATTCTTGCCGTCACCATAGATGGGCAGGGCCTTGCCCGCCAGGGCGTTGACGATCATCAGCGGGATCAGCTTCTCGGGGAAGTGATAGGGCCCGTAGTTATTGCTGCAATTGGTGGTCAGCACCGGCAGGCCGTAGGTGTGGTGCCAGGCGCGCACCAGGTGGTCGCTGGCGGCCTTGCTGGCCGAGTAGGGGCTGTTGGGCTCGTAGGTCTTGGTCTCGGCAAAGGGCGGGTCTTGCTCGCTCAAAGAGCCGTAGACCTCGTCGGTCGACACATGGTGGAAGCGCCATGCAGCCTTGTCGACATCGCCGAGGCCGCTCCAGTAGGCGCGCGATGCCTCCAGCAGCGTGTAAGTGCCTTCGATATTGGTGCGCATAAAGGCGCCGGGGCCGCTGATGGAGCGGTCCACATGGCTCTCCGCCGCGAAGTGGATCAGGGCGCGCGGCCGGTGCTGGCTCAGCAGCTGATCCACCAAGGCGCGCTCGCAGATATCGCCCTTCACGAAAGTGTGGCGGGCATCGCCTTGCAGCGAGGCGAGGTTTTCCAGATTGCCGGCATAGGTCAGCGCGTCCAGGGTGACGATGGGCTCATCCGAGGATTTGAGCCAGTCGAGCACGAAATTGCTGCCGATGAAGCCGGCGCCGCCGGTGACGAGGAGAGTCATATTTTGCGCGCCTCAAGAAGGACAAATTACAGGCGCCAGACCCGCAGGCCGGCGGCCTCCAGCGCCTGCTGGTCAAAGGCGGCCTTCACGTCGATGAAGGCGCCGCCCGCCACGACCTTGCCCGCCAAGTCAGCCGCACTCAAAGCCTTGTAGCTCTTGTGCGCAACCGCCGCGACGATGGCATCCGCCTTGGGCAGCTCGGCCCATTTGACGGGACGCACACCGTATTCGTGCACGGCTTCATCGGCATCGGCATCCGGGTCGGTGACGATCACGTCCACGCCATAGGTTTGCAGCTCGTGGATGATGTCGATGACCTTGGAGTTACGCAGATCGGCGCAGTCTTCTTTGAAGGTCAGGCCCAGCACATTGACCTTGGCGCCCTTGATGGGGCTGCCGGCGGCAATCATCTGCTTGATGGTCTGCTCGGCGATGAACTTGCCCATGCCGTCGTTGATGCGGCGGCCGGCCAGGATGACCTGCGGGTGGTAGCCCAGCATATCGGCCTTGTGGGTCAGGTAGTAGGGGTCCACGCCGATGCAGTGGCCGCCCACCAGGCCTGGCTTGAACTTGAGGAAGTTCCACTTGGTGCCGGCGGCTTCCAGCACCTCGGAGGTGTCGATGCCTATCTTGTCGAAGATGATGGAGAGCTCGTTCATCAGCGCGATATTGAGGTCGCGCTGGGTGTTCTCGATCACCTTGGCGGCCTCGGCCACCTTGATGCTGGCAGCGCGGTGCACGCCGGGCTTGATGATGCGCTCGTAGACCTTGGCGACGGTGTCCAAAGTCTCGGGCGTGTCGCCCGAAACGATCTTGAGGATCTTGGTCAGCGTGTGCTCTTTATCGCCCGGGTTGATGCGCTCGGGCGAGTAGCCGACGAAGAAGTCGGTCTTCCACTTCAGACCGGACTCGCGCTCCAGCACCGGGATGCAAACCTCTTCGGTGGCGCCGGGGTAGACGGTGGACTCATAGACGACGATGGCGCCCTTTTTGAGATTGCGGCCGACGCTGGTGCTGGCGCCCACCAGGGGGCGGAAGTCGGGGATATGGGCTTCGTCCACCGGCGTGGGCACGGCCACGATGATGACGTCGGCTTCGGCCAGGCAGCGCGGGTCGCTGCTGTACTCGGCGAAGGGTGAGTGGCTCATCTCCTCATCGCTCAGCTCGCGCGAGGGGTCGGTGCCGGCCTTGCATTTGTCAACCTTGTCCTGGGCGATGTCAAAGCCTATGCAGCGGCTGTGCTTGCCAAACTCGACCACCAGGGGCAGGCCCACATAACCCAGACCAACGACGGCTAAAACGCTCATGACAATTCCTTGCGAGGATGATTTTCTAATGGGTAAAAACGGCTGACAAAATCCGCCGCCGAACAGCTATTGGCGGCCGTAGCTGTCATCGAAGCGAACAATATCGTCCTCGCCCAGATAGGCGCCAGACTGGACCTCGATGATTTCCAGCGGCACCTTGCCGGGATTGGCCAGGCGATGGGTCTGGCCCAAGGGGATGTAGGTGCTCTGGTTTTCGCTCAGCAACTGGACCTTGTCGCCATTGGTGACCTCGGCCGTGCCGGAGACGACGACCCAATGCTCGGCCCGGTGGTGGTGCATCTGCAGGCTCAGCGTGGCGCCGGGCTTGACCATGATGCGCTTGACCTGGAAGCGCGCGCCGGAGTCTATGCTGTCGTACCAGCCCCAGGGCCGGTGCACCTTGCGGTGCAGGCTTTGTTCCTCGCGCCCGGCGGCGTCCAGGCGGGCGACGATGTGTTTCACGTCCTGGCTGCGGGCGCGGTCGCTGACCAGCACGGCGTCGGCCGTCTCCACCACCACCACGTCTTGCAGCCCAACCACGCTGACCAGGCGGCTGCTGGCGTGGACCAGGGTGTTCTTGCTATCGCTGATCATCGCGTCGCCCACGCAGGCATTGCCCTCGGCGTCCTTGTCCGAGACCTGCCAGACGGCGTCCCAGGCGCCCAGATCGCTCCAGCCCGCATCCAGGGCCAGCATGCGCAGGGGGAACTCGCTGCCGGGGCAGCGCTCCATCACCGCGTAGTCCACCGATTCCGAAGGAATGGCGGCGAACTCGGCCTTGCCCGGGCGAATGAATTTGGCGTCGATCTTGCGGGCCTCGAAGGCGGCGCGCGTCGCCGCCAGGATGTCCGGCCGGAAGCGCTGCAAGGCCTCGATCCAGCGGCTGGCGCGCAGCACAAACATGCCGCTGTTCCAGCAGTAATTGCCGTCGGCCACATAACGTTCGGCGGTGGCGGCATCGGGCTTCTCGACGAATTGCTCGACCGCCAGGCTCGCGCCATCCAGATGGCTGCGGATATAGCCAAAGCCGGTTTCGGCCCGGTCGGGCTTGATGCCCAGGATGACGATGGTTCCGTCCGCCGCCAGGCGCACGGCCTGCTGCAGGCTGGTGGTGAAGGCCTCGGGTCGGGTGACGGTCTGGTCGGCCGGCGTCACCACCAGCACCGGATCCTGCCCGCCTTCAAGCGCCTGCAGGGCCGCCAGGGTCAGGGCCGGCGCGGTGTTGCGGCCCACCGGCTCCAGCAGCACGGCGCTGGGCTCCTGGCCGGACTCCTGCAATTGGTCCAGCACCAGGAAGCGGTGTTCTTCATTGCCGACGATCAAGGGCTTGGCCAGGGCAAGGTCGCCGGCGGCCAAGGCCGCCAAGCGTGTTGCGGCCTGCTGAAACAAGCTGGTATTGCCCGACAGGATCAGGAATTGCTTGGGGTAGCGGGCGCGCGAAAGCGGCCACAAGCGGGTGCCGCTGCCGCCCGCCATGATGACCGGTTGGACCAGGATGGATTCATTCAGCTGAGTCATTGTTATCTTGCTTAGGTCTGTTTAGGCCGAAATTTCTTGTTGCGCAAACCCCTTGGGATTCAGACTTTGCCAACGCCAGCTGTCTTCGCACATGC
The DNA here is from genome assembly GCF_014204525.1 of Roseateles oligotrophus. GTDB lineage: Bacteria > Pseudomonadota > Gammaproteobacteria > Burkholderiales > Burkholderiaceae_C > Paucibacter_A > Paucibacter_A oligotrophus_A. The sequence continues at coordinate 889,355 of NZ_JACHLP010000001.1, read as the reverse complement.
GGGCCAGATCGTGCTTGGCCTGCCAGCCCAGCTTGTCCTTGGCCAGTTGCGGATCGGCATAGCAGGCCGCCACATCGCCGGCCCGGCGGGCCACGATGTCGTAGGGCACGGCGCGTCCGCTGGCGGCCTCGTAGGCCTTGACCAGATCGAGCACGCTATAGCCCTGGCCGGTGCCCAGGTTGACGGTGATGGACTCGCTTCCCGCCAGCAGGAAGCGCAGCGCCGCCACATGGCCCTCGGCCAGATCCTGCACATGGATGTAGTCGCGCACGCCGGTGCCGTCATGCGTGGCGTAGTCATTGCCAAAGACCTGCAGGCGCGCGCGGCGGCCCACGGCGACCTGGGCCACAAAAGGCATCAGGTTGTTGGGGATGCCGCTGGGATCCTCGCCGATCAGGCCGCTCTCGTGCGCGCCCACCGGGTTGAAGTAGCGCAGGGCGGCGGTTTGCCAGGCCGGCTCTGCGGCACCCAGATCGCGCAGAATCGTCTCGCCCATCAGCTTGGTGGCGCCGTAGGGGTTGACGGCCGACAGCGCGGCCTGCTCGTCCAGGGGTAGCTTCTCGGGCACGCCGTAGACCGTGGCACTGGAGCTGAAGACGATACGGGTGCAGCCATGCTGGCGCATCACCTCGCAGGTATTGATCAGGCCGCCGATATTGTTGCGGTAGTAGTCCAGCGGCTTGGCGGTCGATTCGCCCACGGCCTTGAAGGCCGCGAAGTGCACGACGGCTGCCGGGCGATGGCGGGCAAACACGGCGCCCAGCGCGGCCGCGTCGCAGACGTCCACTTGCTCGAACACCGGCGTCCGGCCGCTCAGGCGCTCCAGGCGAGTCAGTACCTCGGCCGAGCTGTTGGAGAAATTGTCGATACCGACGACCGCATAGCCCGCGGCTTGCAAAGCCAGCCAGGTGTGGGAGCCGATATAGCCGGTGGCGCCGGTCAGCAGGATGGTGGGTTTTGTCACGGGATTTGTCCGCTCAGTTGACCAGGATCTGGCCGTAGCAACCGTAGTTATTGGCCGAGTAGGCGTAGGTGGCGACGCTGCTGTCGCGTGACTGGACGCCGACTTGGCAGCCCAGCGTGATGCCGCGCGAATAGGCCCAGCGCAGGCCCAGGTTGTAGGCCTTGTCCTTGTCGAAGTCCTTGAGGGAATTGGTCGCTAGCGACTTGGCCCGGTCGGTGTTGCTGAAGCTCATGCCGCCGGTGAGGGTGACTTTGGCGCTGAGTTCGTAGCTGGCGTTCACCTGCAGCGCATTGGTCAGGCGGTCCTGGTCGTAGCTGCTGGTGACGGGGCCGTTCTGGAATAGCGAGGATTCCAGGCCGGTGTCCCGGCTCACCGAGGTCGAGACATTCCAGCGCGCCGTGGGGCGCCAGTTCCAGGTCAGTTGGCCCGTCACGCCCGAGAAGTCGTTGTTGCCTCCGACGGTTTGCTTGGATTTGCCCGAACTCAGCCGCGCATACAAGGCGCTTTTGCCGCTGATCGTCCAATCGCTGGTCAGATTGATGTCATCGCGTTTATAGGCCGCGGGCTTGTAGTCGGTGACAGGGGTGCCAATGGCCTCGTAGCGCGGGTAATCGGTGTTGGATCGACTCAGGCCGAGCCCAAACCTCAAATCGGCACTGGGCTTGTAGAACAGGTCCACGGCATAGCGCTTTTGATCGTATTCAAAGCGGTTGAACTGGTCCAGCGTGAAGCGTCGTTGCACCAGGCCCACGCTGCCCTCCAGCGTTAGCTTGGTCACCAGGCCCAGGCGGACCGTGCTGTCCAGGCGGTTATTGGTCTCGATGTTCTTGGCGAAAATCGGCGTGGTGTTGTTGCGATCAATATTGTAGTTAGCCAAAGCGCGGTTGGCGCTGGCGCTGACGGTGCCCGAAAGCCGCCCGATCGTGGACCAGTCCAAACCTCCTTTGAGGTTGTAGCCCAGATTGTTCAGCGTGCTGCTTTTGCGGTAGCGGTTGGCCTGTACCGAGGCGTCGGCATACAGGCGCTGGCGGCCCAGGTGTTGGTCGATGCCGGCCAGCAGGGAGGCGGTGGCCACCTCGTCGCTATTGGCGTTGTTGTTCACCCGGTAGATATTGGACACATGGTTCAGGCCCAGCGAGGCGCCGTAGTAATACGGGCTTTGCTCGGCCCATGCCGTGCTGCTGCCGAGGCAGGCGGCACCCAGCAGGCCCAGGGCGCTGCTCAGTCGGCGGATTTTGTGGGTGTTTGTCGCAGACATGGCAGTCCTTTTCTTGTTGGTTTGTTCGGATTCAGTAGGCATTGCGGTCAAACACCATCAGGCGGGCGGTACGCACGATGATTTGCAGATCCAGGGCCAAAGACCAGTTGCGCAAATACTCCAGGTCCAGTTCGACCCGGGCCTTCATCTTGTCGATGGTGTCGGTTTCGCCGCGCAAGCCGTTAACCTGGGCCCAGCCGGTGATGCCGGGCTTGACCTTGTGGCGCACCATATAGGCCTTGATCAGCTTGCGGTACTCCTCGTTGTGCGCCACCGCGTGGGGGCGGGGGCCGACGATGCTCATGCGGCCTTGCAGCACATTGATGAATTGCGGCAATTCGTCCAGCGAGGTGCGGCGTATGAAGGCGCCGAAGGGGGTCACCCGCGGGTCTTCCTTGGTGGCTTGCCTGACCACGGCGCCGTTGTCCTGGGTGCGCATGGAGCGGAATTTGTAGACGATGATTTCTTCGCCGTCCAGGCCGTTGCGGCGCTGCTTGAAGATGATGGGGCCGGGCGAGCTGAGTTTCACGCCCAGGGCCACGGCCAGCAGCAGGGGCGAGATCAGCAGCAGGATCAGGCTGGCCAGCACCACATCGCTGATGCGCTTGACGAGTTCGTTCGTGCCCGTGAAGGGGGTTTCGCAAATGCCCACCACCGGCACACCATTCATATCCTGCAAGCGGCCCTGGATGATGCTGATGCCGAACACATCGGGCACGAAGAACAGCGAGGCGGTGGTGCCCTGGATCTGCTCCAGCAACTGCACGATGCGGGGTTGCGAGCCCAGGGGCAGGGTGATGTAGACCTCGCGCACATTGTTCTGGCGCACAAACTCACTCAATTCGCTGAGCGTGCCCTTCAGCATGCCGGCGGCGTCGGTGTGCAGGCGGTCGTCCTGGCGGTCATCGAAATAGCCCAGGAAGTCGACGCCTTTGTCCGGGCTGTCACGCAGGGCGCGGGCCACTTTGACGCCCAGGGGGCCGGCGCCGACGATGACCGCGCCGCGGCGGGTGCCGCGGTTGAGGTGGCGGCGGATATGTTTGCCGATCTCCAGCGCAAAGACCTGCAGCACGGGCGTGATCGCCGCCCACCACAGCAGCACATGGTCATCAAAATAACCCATGCTATTGGTGGCATAGCCGCACAGCGCCAGGATGGCCAGCAAGGCCAGCCAGGCCCCCAGCACATCGATGATGGCGCTGATCGTCTGGTCGGCAAAACGGTTGCGGCCAGGGAAGGTGAGGGCGAAGACCAGCAGGCAGAGGGTGAGGCTGGAGCGCAGAATGGGCTCGCCAAAATAGGCGTTAACGGCCAAGTAGCACAGCACGATGATGCCGGGCTCAAGAAAGGCTGCGACCAAGGATTCGACGGATTGCGGCGCGCTATAGAACGTTCTTTTGTAGCTTCTATCCTCGAACATTGATCCCTTGCTCCTTGGTGTCTTTGGCGGAATGCACGCCGGACACGGTTGTTTCGGTACTGCTTTGCCGAGCGATTGAGGGGAATCGCCCTTTGCTTTTTAGGTATTTTCCGCTGATTCTCGCTCAGAACCCGGGGGGCACTTGTGCGGCCCCGCCCCCTAATTCGGCGGGTGGGTGCGACTGCCTACAATCCAGCCATGATTTCAAACTGGTTTTCCCTTTTGACGCCTGCCCTGCAGGATCGCGCAATCCTATTGCTCAATCATGTCATTTCGCGTGAAAGCCACGCCATGGCACGTTTGGCACCGTTTGCGGGGCGCTCCCTGCTGGTGCATCTGCAGGGCTGGCCGGCGATCTTGCCGTCGTTGCCTGATCTGGTGCTGGCCATCACGCCGGCCGGTTTGTTTGAGCGCCTTGCCGAGGGCGGGGGCGAGGCCTTGCGCATCGAGTTGGACGCCTCCAACCCCGCCTTGCTGGCCTTGGGCGCCCTGAGCGGGACCAAGCCGCGGGTGACGGTGCAGGGCGATGCGGCCCTGGCCGGCGAGATCAACTGGCTGATGGAAAACCTGCGCTGGGACATCGAGGACGATCTTGCCGCCCTGCTGGGCCCGGCGCCTGCGCATCAGCTGGCGCGCTGGTCCAAGGCCGTTGCCGCAGCCCTGGCCGCGCTGGCGCGTGGGGCGGCCTCCTTGCAGCCGGGCGGACGCAGCGGCGCATGAGGTACTTTGCCCGTCTGCTGGTCATCGTCTGGACGATTTTCCGCTTTGGCCTCGATGAGCTGGCTCTGTCCGGCCTGCGCCGTCGAAGATTCAAGTTACTGAGACGCTTTGTCTCCTTCGGCCGCAGCTGGGAGCAGCCGCGCGGCGTGCGCCTGCGCCTGGCGCTAGAGCATCTGGGCCCCATCTTCGTCAAATTCGGCCAGGTGCTGTCCACTCGGCGCGACCTGGTGCCGGACGACATCATTGTGGAGCTGTCCAAGCTGCAGGACCGGGTGCCGCCCTTCCCGGCGGCCCAGTCGCGCGCCCTGGTGGAGAAGGCTTTTGGCCGGCCGGTGGCCGAGCTGTTCGGCAGCTTCGATGCCGAGCCGGTGGCCAGCGCCTCCATCGCCCAAGTGCATTTTGCGACCCTGAAGGATGGCCGCGAGGTGGCGGTCAAGGTCTTGCGCCCCGGCATGCTGGACACCATCGACGACGATATGGCCCTGCTGCGCACGGTGGCCGTGTGGGTGGAGCGACTCTCGGCCGACGGCCGGCGCCTGAAGCCGCGCGAGGTGGTGGCCGAGTTCAACAACTATCTGCACGATGAGCTGGACCTGGTGCGCGAGGCCGCCAATGCCGCCCAGCTGCGCCGCAATATGGCGGGCCTGGACCTGGTGCTGGTGCCCGAGATGATGTGGGATATGTGCAGCTCCGACGTTATCGTGATGGAGCGTATGCACGGCGTGCCCATCTCGCAGCTGCAAAAGCTCCAGGACGCGGGCGTCGACATCCCCAAGCTGGCGCGCGATGGCGTCACCATCTTCTTCACCCAGGTCTTCCGCGACGGCTTCTTCCACGCCGATATGCACCCGGGCAATATCCAGGTCAGTCTGAACCCCGCCACGTTTGGGCGTTATATCGCGCTGGACTTCGGCATCATCGGCACGCTGACCGAGGTGGACAAGGAGTATCTGGCGCAGAACTTCATCGCCTTCTTCCGCCGCGACTACAAGCGCGTGGCCGAGCTGCACATCGCCTCGGGCTGGGTGCCGGCGGGCACGCGGGTGGACGAGCTGGAGAGCGCCGTGCGCGCGGTCTGCGAGCCGCATTTCGACCGGCCGCTGAAGGATATTTCGCTCGGCCAGGTGCTGATGCGCTTGTTCCAGACCTCGCGCCGCTTCAATGTGGAAATCCAGCCCCAGCTGGTGCTTTTGCAAAAGACCTTGCTCAATATCGAGGGCCTGGGCCGCCAGCTGGACCCGGAGTTAGACCTCTGGGCCACGGCCAAGCCCTTTCTGGAGCGCTGGATGAACGAGCAGGTGGGTTGGCGCGCCCTGATCAACCAGGTCAAGAAGGAGGCGCCGCGCTATGCCCAGCTCTTCCCCGAGCTGCCGCGCCTCTTGCATGACGCGCTCAAACAGCAGGGTAGCCGGCAGGACAGCGCTGCCATGCTGGCGCTGATCCAGGAGCAGCGGCGCACCAATCGCCTGCTGCAGGCCCTGCTCTACGGTGCCGTCGGCTTCACCCTGGGTCTGCTGGGGGCGACGATCTTTCTGCGCACACAGGGCTTCTGATCGGGTTTGCGAGGCCGGCGGGGCGGGGCTTCTGTGGCGATAATGCGCGCGCTCCTTTTTTTGGCGCACGCGCCTGAACCTCCTTCCGTCTTGCTCCGCGGACCCTTGATGCCATGCTTTTGACCCTCGTCATCGTCTACCTCCTGGTCACCATCGCGATTGGGCTTTGGGCCGCCAAACGGGTCAAGAACACGGCGGATTTCGCCATCGCCGGCCGCAATCTGCCCCTGGTGATGATCATCACCACCACCTTCGCGACCTGGTTCGGTTCGGAGACGGTGCTGGGCATTCCGGCCAAATTTGTGCAAAGCGGCTTGAACGGCGTGGTCGAAGACCCCTTCGGCGCCGGCACCTGCCTGATCCTGGTGGGCATTTTCTTTGCCGCCAAGCTCTACCGCATGACCCTGCTGACCATCAGCGACTATTACCGCGAGCGCTATGGCCGTGCGGTCGAGGTGATCTGCAGCTTCATCATCATCCTGAGCTATCTGGGCTGGGTGTCGGCCCAGGTCACGGCCCTGGGCCTGGTCTTCAACCTGCTGTCGGGCGGCGCCATCAGCATCCCGGTGGGCATGGTCATAGGCACGGCCTCCATCCTGGCCTACACCTTGTTCGGTGGCATGTGGTCGGTGGCGGTGACGGACTTTATGCAGATGATCATCCTGGTCGTGGGCCTGACCTTGATCGCCGTGTTCGCGGCCAATCTGGCCGGCGGTGCCGACAAGGTCGTGAGCCTGGCCACCAGCAAGGACTTGTTCCGTTTCTTCCCCGAGCCCAAGTTCTACGACATCGTCTTCTTCATCGCGGCCGCCATCACGATGATGCTGGGCTCCATCCCGCAGCAGGACGTGTTCCAGCGCGTGATGTCGGCCAAGGACGAATACGCCGCCACCCGCGGCCCCGTCATCGGCGGCATCAGCTACATCCTGTTCGCCTTTGTGCCCATGTTCCTGGTCACCAGCGCCTTGATCATCATGCCGGAGCGGGCCACCCAGCTGATCGCCGAAGACCCGCAGAAAGTCATCCCCACCCTGGTGATGGAGCGCATGCCCTTCATCATGCAGGTGATCTTCTTCGGCGCCCTGCTGTCGGCCCTCAAGTCCACCGCTTCGGCCACGCTGCTGGCGCCCTCGGTTACTTTTGTGGAGAACATCTGGCGCCAGGTCTTCCCGCGCATCAGCGACAAGCAGGAGCTGCGCACCATGCGTGCCGCCGTGCTGATCTTCAGCGTCTGCGTCTGCACCTATGCCATCGCCCTGCAGGGCACGCCGATTTACGAGATGGTGTCGGCCGCCTACCAGGTGACCCTGGTCGGCGCCTTCGTGCCCCTGGTGTTCGGCCTGTACTGGAAGCGTGCCAGCACCCAGGGCGCCATCTTCGCCATCGTGCTGGGCATGCTGAGCTGGTTGATCTTCCTGAACACGCCGGCCGGTGAGGTCTTCCCGGCCCAGCTGGCCGGCTTTCTGGCCGCCATCGCGGGCATGTTGATCGGCTCGCTGGGCCCGCAGGCCATCCGCAATGTGCAGGCTTCCCACCACAAATTGGCCGGGATCGAGCAAAAGGCCTGAAGTCCTAACGGCAGGGCAGGGCGGCGGCAAATCCATGGAAGCCTTGCCCCCTATAATTTGCGGTTTTGAATCAACGGTTTAGCGAACCTCGACAAGCCATGCCTATCTACGCCTACCGCTGCGCCGAATGCGGTCACGCCAAAGACGTGCTTCAAAAGCTCTCCGATGCCCCGTTGACCACCTGCCCGGCCTGCCATGCCGAGGCCTTCAGCAAACAAATCACCGCCGCCGGCTTTCAGCTCAAGGGCTCGGGTTGGTACGCCACCGATTTCAAAGGTGGCGGCAGTGCCCTTGCGCCGGCCGCAGCCGAGGCCGCCCCTGCTGCGGCGCCGGCGCCGGCCTGTGGAACCAGTTGCTCCGGCAGCAACTGCCACTGAGTCGGCCCGGCGTGAAAAAGTACATCATCACCGGCCTGCTGGTCTGGCTGCCCCTGGCCATCACCATCTGGGTGCTGCACTCGGTGCTGGGCGTGATCGACGGCGTTTTCGCCTCCATGCTCAATGCCTCGCAGGCGGTGCTGCCGGCCTCGGCGGCCGAGAGCATCGATCGCCTGCGCCATGTGCCGGGCCTGGGTGTGCTGATCCTGCTCAGCGGCATGCTGCTGACCGGCATGTTCGTGGCCAATATCTTTGGCCAGTGGTGGTTGATGCAGTGGGACCGCCTGCTGTCCAATATCCCCATCGTCAAAAGCATTTACAGCTCGGTCAAACAGGTGTCCGACACCTTGTTCTCCAGCAGCGGCAATGCCTTCCGCGAAGCGGTGCTGGTGCAGTACCCGCACTCAGGCTCCTGGACCATTGCCTTCGTCACCGGCAAGCCCTCGGGCGAGGTGGCCGAGGCCCTGGGTGGTGAGCATGTCAGCCTCTACGTGCCGACCACGCCCAACCCCACCTCGGGTTTCTTTTTGATGATGCCGCGCAGCAGCGTACGGCCGCTGAAGATGAGCGTGGACGCGGCGCTCAAGCACATCATCTCGATGGGGGTGGTGGCGCCCGAAGAGGCGCACACAGCGCCCGCCCAGCCGCGAAATCAGCCGGGTTGAGTGCCCGGCAGGTGCTCAACCCTGAGAGCTTTGAATGCAGCTCCTCAGCGCCAATCTCAAATACACGGTCTGCCCGCTCCTGCAGGGCAGCCCCTCAACGAATCTCTGGAGTGACTGAAAAATGAGAACTTGCTACGCCGGCCAAGTCAGCGAGAAGCTGCTGGATCAAACCGTGACCCTGATGGGCTGGGCCCACCGCCGCCGTGACCATGGCGGCGTCATCTTCATCGATCTGCGCGACCGCGAAGGCCTGGTGCAAATCGTCTGCGACCCGGATCGCCCCACGATGTTCAAGGTGGCCGAAGAGGTGCGCAACGAGTTCTGCGTCAAGGTCATCGGCAAGGTACGTGCCCGCCCCGCCGGCACCGAGAACGCCAACCTCACCAGCGGCAAGATCGAGGTGCTGTGCCATGAGCTGGAAGTGCTGAACGCCAGCGTCACGCCGCCCTTCCAGATGGACGACGAGAACCTGTCGGAAACCACCCGCCTGACGCACCGCGTGCTGGATCTGCGCCGCCCCTATATGCAGAACAACCTGATGCTGCGCTACCGCGTGGCGATGGAAGTGCGCAAATTCCTGGACGAGCAGGGCTTCGTGGACATCGAAACCCCCATGCTGACCAAGAGCACGCCGGAAGGCGCGCGCGACTATCTGGTGCCTTCGCGGGTGCACGACGGCATGTTCTTCGCGCTGCCGCAATCGCCCCAGCTGTTCAAGCAGCTGCTGATGGTGGCCGGCTTTGATCGCTACTACCAGATCACCAAATGCTTCCGTGACGAGGACCTGCGCGCCGATCGCCAGCCCGAATTCACCCAGATCGATATCGAGACCTCCTTCCTGGGCGAGGAAGAAATCCGCGCCATGTTCGAGGGCATGATCCGTCACGTCTTCCGCAAGGCCTTGAACGTCGAGCTGGGCGACTACCCGGTGATGAAGTATGCCGACGCCATGCATCTCTACGGCTCGGACAAGCCCGATCTGCGCGTCAAGCTGCAGTTCACCGAGCTGACCGATGTGATGGGCGATGTGGACTTCAAGGTCTTCAGCACCCCCGCCACCACCAAGGGCGGCCGCGTGGTCGCCTTGCGCGTGCCCGGCGGCGCCAGCATCAGCCGTGGCGAGATCGACAGCTACACCGAGTTCGTCAAGATCTACGGCGCCAAGGGCCTGGCCTGGATCAAGGTCAATGAAGTGGCCAAGGGCCGCGAAGGCCTGCAAAGCCCCATCGTCAAGAACCTGCACGACAAGGCCGTGGCCGACATCCTGGCCCGCACCGGCGCCCAGGACGGCGACCTGATCTTCTTCGGCGCCGACCGTGCCAAGGTCGTCAACGACGCCATCGGCGCCCTGCGCCTGAAGGTGGGCCATAGCGAGTTCGGCAAGGCTAACGGCCTGTTCAATGATGTCTGGGCCCCGCTGTGGGTGGTGGATTTCCCCATGTTCGAGCAGGACGAAGAGGGCGGCCGCTGGAACGCCGTGCACCACCCCTTCACGGCACCCAAGGACGGCCATGAGGACCTGATGGTCACCGACCCCGGCGCCTGCATCGCCAAGGCCTATGACATGGTCTTGAACGGCTGGGAACTGGGCGGTGGTTCGGTGCGTATCCACAAGGCCGAGGTGCAGAGCAAGGTCTTCAGCGCCCTGAACATCAGCGCCGAAGACGCGCAGGAAAAGTTCGGCTTCCTGCTCGAAGCCCTGCAGTACGGCGCGCCCCCGCACGGTGGCCTGGCCTTCGGCCTGGACCGCATCGTCACCATGATGACCAAGGCCGAGTCCATCCGCGACGTGATCGCCTTCCCCAAGACCCAGCGCGCCCAGTGCCTGCTGACCGGCGCTCCCAGCAATGTGGACGACAAGCAATTGCGCGAGCTGCACATCCGCCTGCGCAATGCGGTGGCGCCGAGCGCGGCCTGAACCCGCTTCCGAGCTTGCCAGAAGGGCGCCGCAAGGCGCCTTTTTTATGGGCTGCGCGCAAGCGCTTCGCTCTGCTCCTGGGGTGCTTCCAGCGGCAACTCCAGCCGCACCCGGGTGCCCTGGCCCAGTTCGCTGCTGATCTCGATGCGCCCTCCCAGCGGGCCCGTCACCAGGTTGTAGGCGATGTGCAGGCCCAGGCCCGAACCGCCCTGGCCCAGCTTGGTGGTGAAGAAGGGGTCAAACACCCGGGCCAGATGCTCGGGCGGCATGCCGCAGCCATCGTCCTGCAAGTCCAGCCTCACCCAGGCCTCGGGCAGGGTCTGGGCGCGGATGCTGATCACCCCGCCCTGGCCCGGCGCGTAGGCATGCAGCACGGCGTTGTTGATGATGTTCATCAGCACCTGGATCAGCGGGCCGGGGTAGCTCTGCAGCGCAATGCCTTCGGGCACTTCTTCATGCAGGCGCACGCCGCTGCGGCGCAGGCTGGGGCCTAAGCTCAGCGCCGTCTCGTGCAGCACCGCGCGCAGATCGAAGCCGCGCCGCTGGTGGCTGGACTGATTGACCGCCACCTGCTTGAAGCTGCCGATCAGCTCATTGGCTCGGCCCAGGCTGGCGTCCAGCATGCTGCTGGCCTCGCGCAAGGTGGCCAGAAAGTCGTTCAGCGTGCTGCGCCGCAGGCCCGTCTGCAGGCCGGTTTCGAACTGCTGTTGCTTGTCGCTCAAGGTGCTGGCCATCAGCAGCGCATTGCCGATCGGCGTGTTCAGCTCATGGGCCACACCGGCCACCAGGCGGCCCAGCGAGGCGAGTTTTTCCGCCCGCACCAGCTCGCCCTGGGTGTGTTGCAGATGGTGCAGGGCCTGGTCCAGCTCCTCGTTGCGTCGGGCCAGTTCCTGGGTGCGGGCGGCCACCCGCAGCTCCAGCTGGGCGTTCAGCTCGCCCAGCTGGGCCTCCACCTGCTTGCGGTGGCTGATGTCCACATCCATGCAGACAAAGCCCATGCGGCCCTCGGGCAGGGGCATGGGGAACAGGGTCGCCATCACCCATAAGGAGCTGCCGTCGCGGTGGCGCAGCTCCAGCTCCAGCGGGCCGACGGCCTGGCCGCTCGCGCGTATCCGGGCCAGATGGCCCAGAAAATCCTCAGCCTCCCGAGCATTCAGCAAGCCCACTTCCTCCAGGCTGCGGCCCAGCATTTCCTCGCTGCTGAAGCCGAACAGGGTGTGCGAGGCGGGATTCCAGTACAGCGCCCGGCCCTGCTCGTCATACCACTGCACCGAGACGGCCGGGGTGTTCTCCAGATTGGCCAGCAGCTGCTGGCGGCTCAGGCGCACGGCGGCGGCGGCCCGCTCGTTCTCGCTCACGTCGAAGAAGCTCAGCAGCAGGCTGTCGCCCACCCAGACGCCCCCGACGATGGCGGTGAGCGGTCGGCCGTCCTTGGCCAGCGGCAGCATCTTGAGCGTGACGATCTTGCCGTCGCTCAGGCGGGCGGCCGCGATGCGTTCCTGCCAGAGCTGGCGGGCCGCGCGGCGCGCCTCGGGGTCGGGGTAGGCCTGCCGCCACCAGTCGCTGGCCGCGGGGATGTCGTCCAGGGTGTAGCCCAGCAGCTCCACCCATTGCTGGTTGAGGGCCAGGATGCGCCCATCCTCGGCGGCATGCATCAAGGCCACCGGCGCGTTCTCAAAGAGCTGGCGGAAGCGCTGCTCGCTGTCGCGCAGCGCGCGTTCGGCGAGGCGGCTTTCGGTGACGTCCAGATAACTGGTCAGTATGATGCGCTCGCCCTGTACATCGAGATGGCGGCCCGAGACCTCGCAGATTCTCACCGAGCCATCGGCATGGCGCAGCAAGGCCTCCCGGCCCACCACCGCCTGTTCGCGCACCAGGTCGGCGATCAAGAGGCTGCGGGCTTGCGGGTCTTCCCAGAAATCGAACAGCAGGCCGCCGCGGCCATCGCAGCTGCCCGGGGCATAGCCGAAGCTGTCGTACCAGGCCTTGTTCCAGTAGGTCACGTTGAGCTGATTGCTCAGCGGTGAGCGCGCCATCGGCAAGGGGGCCGAATCAAACAAGGCGGTGAAGCTCTGCTCGCTTTGCTGCAGCTGGCGCTCAACCTGCTTGAGCGCGGTGATGTCGGTGGCCACCGAGAGCGCCAGCCGCTCTTCCTCCAGCTCGATCAGGCGCGAGGAAAACAGCAGCCAGCGCGTTTCGCCCTGGGCGTTCTGGATCTGGCAGCTATGCCCGTCGACGCGGCCGGTCCGCAGCAGCAAATCGTACTGGGTCTGCAGGTCGGGCTGGGAGCCGGCCAGGTGGAAGTCCAGCGGGCCTTGCCGGCGGGCCTGCAGCCGATCCACGCCCACCAGGTGTTCGAAGGCGGGGTTGATGTCCAGATAGTGCCCGTCCGCGATCCGGACCAGGCTGACCGGATGAGGGAAGAGCTCGAACATCAGGCGAAAACGCGCCTCGGTCTCCGCCAGCGACTGCGCCATATGGTTGAAGGAGCGCGCCAGCTCGCTGATCTCGTCATTGCCCACCACCGGCGCGCGCGCCTCTTTCTGCCCGGCTTGCAGGGCCGCATGGGCCTGGCGCAGCTGGTGCAGCGGCCGCAGCACCACGCGGCGCGTCACGGCCGCGCCGGCCAGGGCCAGCAGGGTGCAGGCCAGCAGGGCCAGCAGGCCCAGGCGCTGCTGCTCCAGGGCGCGGGCAAACAGGCTGCGCTCGGGCAGGGCGTAAATCACCCGCCACTCCAGCTCGGGCACGCGCAGCTGCAAGGCCCGCCAGGCTACATCGTCAATCACGATGCGTGCCATCTTGGGCATCGCCAGCTCGGCCGGGCCCAGGGCCTGGATCAAGGCCGAGGCCTGCGGTGCGTTGGCGGGGCCGGGGGTTTGCAAGGCCTCTGCTGTTTTGTCGGTCTCACCCAGGCCGCCGGCCAGCAGGCGGCCGGCCTGGTCCAGCACCATCAGGTGGGCGTCGCGCTGGGTGGTATTGCCGATGGCAAAGGAGAGCAAGGGCAGCAGCTTCACGCTGCCGGCCAGGCTGCCCACTTGGGCGCCCTGGCCGGCGTAGACCGGGTTCATCACCAGCATCACCAGTTCGCCCGTGTCCTCGCTGAACACCGGGCTTGAGTAACTGGGCCCTTGCTGCTTGAGCAGGGGCTGGAGCTGGCCCTGCAGGGCGGGGGCGGGCAGCTTGGCGCCGTCCGCTATGCGCGCTTGCGTGTCGAAGAAAAAGAAGTTCTCAAAGCGTTCGGTGCTGCCGCGCCAGCGCTGCATGGCATCAAGGCGCGGCTGCGCCTGGGGGCCGGCCAGGCTTTCGCTGCGCGACAGGATGCGCAGGGTGTCCAGCGCATCCTCCAGCCCCAGGCTGAGGCGTGCCACGCTTTGCTTGAGGGTGGCGCGGGCCCGCTCTTCCACCTCCTCGCTGAGCGAGTTCTGCAGCAAATGAATGGCCAGATAGAGGGTGGAAGCCGCCGTCACCAGAATCGGCAGGATGATGCTGACGACGATACGGGGCAGCAGTTTCATGTACTCTTGGGGGCCTTGGCTTGGCGCTCAGGATACCGCGTAAGTCCGCCGCTAGGGAGGGGGCTTGTTGCGGATGGGCCGCGAGGTGAATTGCGCCATCCGCAGCCGCAGCGGGCCCGGCGGGTGCCGAGGCCGGCAAGTGGCGCTATGCTTTGCGCATGAGTGCCAGAACCGATCAAGATGCCCCGCCGGCCAGCTACAAAATCCCCGAATCCGTGCTGGTGCTCATCCATACGCCGGCGTTGCAGGTCCTGATGCTGGAGCGGGCCGACCGGCCGGGTTTCTGGCAGAGCGTGACCGGCTCCAAGGACAGCCCGGACGAGGCCCTGCCCTGGACCGCCGAGCGCGAAGTGCAGGAGGAAACCGGCATTGCCCTGGCCAGCCTGCCGGGCGCGGCCTTGCGCGACTGGGGCTTGGCCAACCATTATGAAATCTACCCCGTCTGGCGGCATCGTTATGCCCCCGGCGTGACGCACAACACCGAGCATGTGTTCGGCCTCACCGTGCCGGCCGGCACGCCGGTGCGCCTGGCGCCGCGCGAACATCTGCAATACCGCTGGCTGCCCTGGCGCGAGGCGGCGGACCTGTGCTTCTCGCCCTCCAATGCCGAGGCCATCCTGCAGCTGCCGCGCTTTGTGCCGGCACTCTCCTGAACCCATTTGATTCCGCTATGAGCAGCAGTCCCGCCCTGAGTGCCGCGCTGAGCAATAGTGCCAGCCCCGCAGGTCCTGAACCCACGCCGCATCTGCGGGTGGCCACCTACAACATCCACAAGGGGGTGCGCGGCCTGGGGCCGCAAAAGCGCCTGGAGATCCACAACCTCAGCCAGGGCGTGGATGCGCTGAAGGCCGATCTGGTGTTCTTGCAAGAGGTCAGGCAGTTCCACCATCGCGAAGCCCAGCAGTTCCAGCGCACCTGGTTTGGCTGGCCCGAGCAAGGCCAGGCCGAGTTCCTGGCACCCGATGGCTACGAGGTGGCCTATCGAACCAATGCCGTCACCAAGCATGGTGAGCATGGCAATGCCTTGCTCTCGCGCTGGCCGCTGGGTGATGTGGGGCATCACGATGTGTCCGACCACCGCTTCGAGCAGCGCGGCCTCTTGCATGTGCCCGTGCTGTGGCAGGGCCGCGAGTTGCACACCGTGGTGGCCCATCTGGGTCTGATGCACAGCGGCCGCCTGCGCCAGGTGCAGCGCCTGGTCGAGTATGTACACAAGCATGTGCCGCCTGAGGCCTTGCTGGTGGTGGCGGGCGACTTCAATGACTGGGGCGAGCGCCTGGATGCGCCCATGCGCGCCCATGGCCTGGCCCGCGCCTGCCTGCCGGACGGGCGCTCGCGCCTGGCCACCTTTCCCTCGCGCATGCCGTTTTTTTCGCTGGACCGGATCTATATCCGCGGCCTGCGCTGCGTGAATCTGCAGGTGCCCAAGGGCCCGGCCTGGGCCCGCATGTCCGACCACCTGCCCCTGCTGGCCGAGCTGGCGCTGGAGTCGCCGTGAGCCAGGCGCAAGCGGCTGCCGAGCTGTCCGAGGCCGAGGCCTTGGCGAGCTGGCATGCGCCGCATGGCGCCAGCTACCAGGGCGGCAACGAGGTCCGCCTGCTGCGCGGCGGCGATGAGCTGTTCCCGCTGCAGAACGAGGCCATCCGGCATGCCTTGCACGAGGTCTGGCTGGCCACCTATATCTTCAACGACGATGTGGCCGGCCGCGAGCTGGCCCAGGCCTTGCTGGCCGCGGCCGCGCGCGGTGTGCGGGTGCGGGTGGTGGTGGACGGCTTCGGTTCCAAGGCCAGTCTGCCCTGGCTGCGCCAGGCTTTTGCCGGCTCGCAGGTGGCCCTGGCGGTGTTCCGCCCCATCGATCGCTGGTGGCGCTGGCTGCAGCCCGGCCAGCTGCGACGCCTGCACCAAAAGCTCTGCGTCATCGACGGCCTGCAAGGCTTTGTGGGCGGCATCAATATCGTCGACGACCGCATCGACATCAACAAGGGCCCGACCGATCAGCCGCGCCTGGACTTTGCCGTCGGTCTGCGCGGCCCCATCGTGCAGGGCGTGGCCCAGGCCGCCCGGGCGGTCTGGACGCGGGCCTGGCTGGGCCGCGATTTTGGCGAGGAATTGCGCGCCCTGGTACGCAGCCCGGAGCCGGTGGCGCGGCTGCGCCGCCTGGCCCAGCGCCTGCGCATGCCGCGCGGCGCCAGCCTTTGGCGGCGCTCGGCCGAGCCCGAGTCGCCGCAGCCGCCGGTCTGCGCCGCCTTTGTGCTGCGTGACAATCTGCGCCAGCGCCGCACCATCGAGCGGGCCTATATCGAGGCCATACGCGGGGCCCGGCAGCAGGTCGATCTGGTCACGCCTTATTTCTACCCCGGCCAGGCCTTTCGCCGCGCCCTGCGCGACGCCGCCCGGCGCGGCGTGACGGTGCGCCTGCTGCTGCAGGGCAAGCTGGACTACCGCATCGCCGGCCTGGCCGCGCAAGCCCTGTATGCCGAGCTGCTGGGCCATGGGGTGCAGATCTTCGAATACACCCCCGCCTATCTGCACGCCAAGGTCGGCGTGGTGGACCAGGCCTGGGCCACGGTGGGCAGCTCCAATATCGACCCACTCTCCCTGCTGCTCAATCTGGAGGCCAATGTGATCGTGCGTGACGCCCCGTTCGCGCAGACCGTGGCCACGCAGTTCGCCGCCGCCCTGGCCGTGTCGCGCCAGGTGGAGCTGAAGACGCTGGGCGGCAGCGGCCTGGCCGGCATGCTGCGCCGGGCGCTGGTGGCCTGGGGGGCTTATGTTTATCTGCGCGTGGCCGGCGCAACAGGCCGTTACTGACTCAGTCCGACACCCGATCCCGCCCGCTGCGCTTGGCGCGGTAGAGCGCGCCGTCGGCCGCTTCCAGGGCTTCGGCGATGAAGTGCTCGGGGCTGGTGCCGGCCTCGAAGCGGTCGGGCCGCACGCAGGCCACACCGGCGCTGATGCTGACTCGCTGCAGCGGTGAGCCCAGATGCGGGATGGCCAGATCGGCCACGCATTGGCGCAGGCTCGGCCTGGCCCAGGGCCTGGGCCAGATCGTGCTCGGGCACCAGCACGGTGAACTCCTCGCCGCCGACCCGGGCCGGCAGTTCGCCGGCGCGGTTGAAGGTCTGCTGGATCATGCGGCTGACGGCCACCAGGCATTGGTCGCCCTGGGCATGGCCGTAGGTGTCGTTATAGCTTTTGAAGAAGTCCACATCGATGGTCACCACCGCCAGCGAGGTGCTGGTGCGCATGGCCCGGCGGGTTTCTTCCAGCTTGACCTCGTCGAACCAGCGGCGATTGGCCAGGCCGGTCAGGGAGTCGGTGTTGGAGCGCTGCTCCAGCTCCTGGTGCAGGCGCTGCAGGGCTTGCTGGTCCTGCCAGTGGCGCATGATGTTGAACAGCATCTCGGCCGACATCTTGGCCATGCGGTCGTCGCGGAACACCCATTTTTCGGGCCTGGAGGACATGGCCAGCAGGAGTTGGGTGCCCGCGCTGCCGGTGAAGGCGCAGCAGACCATGGCCTGGATGCCGTGACGCTGCATGGCGATGGCGCGCTGCGGTTCGGCGTCGGCCAGGCATTCGAAGCGCAGCACGATCCAGCCGCGCGGCAAGGGGCCGATCAGATCGGCCAGCAGGGGCTGGTCCAGGGCCACGCCGGCCACGCTGTCGCGCGGCGCCAGCCAGACGAGGCGGCAGCTGGCCTGGGGCGCGCCCAGCGGCTGCTCGGCGATGGCCAGGCTGCAGTCGCCGGAGTGGCTGGAGATGTCGCGCAAGGTGGCGCGGATCATGCCGGGATACTCGTCCACCGCCAGATTGAGGAAGCGGCTGGAGCGGCGTGACATGGTCTCGAGGTAACGCGTCACCTCGTGCAGCTCGGTGGTGCGGCGGGCCACGGCCTGCTCCAGCTGTTCGGCGCGGCGCTGGCGTTCGTCGACATAGTGCTGGATCTCGGCCTGCAGGGTGCGAAAGCCTTCCACCACCACATCCAGCTCGTCGCGCTGCGGGCGCGACGGGCGGGCCAGCTCCAGCGCCGGTGTGGCCTTGCCGGGGGCCAGGGTGCCGGCGAAGTGGGCCAGCTCCTGCAAGGGCTGATGCAGCTCGCGGCGCAGGATGCGCAGGGTCAGTGCGCCCAGGCCCAGCGTGGCCAGCAGGCCGATCAGGCCGACCTGGGCAAAGGTGTGCAGCAGTTGCTGGCGCAGATAGCCCTGGTTGAAGTCCAGGCTCAGCTGGCCCAGGGACTTGCCGCCCTTGGGGCCTGGCACTTCCAGATTGATATCGCCTTGCCCGCCGTTGCGCTCGGCCTTGCTCAAGGCCTCGCCGGCCTGGAAGAACTGGCCGGTGCTGACGTTCAGGCGCACGGCCTGGATCTGCGGCGCGCGGGCGATGTCCTGCAGCAGATGCTGGATGGCCAGGGGTTCGATATCCCACAAGCTATTGGCCAGCAGGGGCAGATGGGTCTGGCTGACATTGCTGACGGCGGCTTCGAAGGCCTGGCGCTCCTGCTTGTAGACCAGCAGCAGGCGGGCGCCCGCCACCATCAGCGTGACGCCCACGCAAAGCCAGACGATGCGGCGCGTCAGGCTTTCCGCCAGCGAGCGCAGCGGCCGGGGGTCGGGCGTGGGCTGGGGCGGCAGGCCACCGTCCGGCCCGCTGGCGGCTGGGGGCAGGGTGGTGCCCAGGGGTTCGTGCAGCCAGTTCATTTGAGCAGGGCTTCGAAGTCGAACTCGTAGTGGCGGCGGGCGGGATTCAGCACGCGGCTGTAGCTGCGGAAGTCGATGGCCCGGCCCTCGTTACCGAAGCGCGCCAGGTAGCGCTCGGCCAGGTTTTTGTCAAAGAGTATGAACATGGGCTTGCTGAGTTCCAGCCCCTGGTCGGCGAAGTCGCGGCCGTGGTGGTAGTCGTACAGCATCACCAGGCCCCAGGCTCCGCACATGAAATGGCCACCGGCCAGGGCGCTGAGCCGCCCGCCGAGCAAGGCCTGCATGGCTTCGGGGGAGGTGTTGATGGCCGAGACCAGCGCATCGCGGCCGGGCGTGAGGCGGGCAAGTTCCAGCACCTCCAGCGCGCCGAAAGCCATTTGATCGCTGGCGGCCCAGAGCAGTCGGGCCTGGGGGTGGCGGCGCAGCAGCCAGCTCATCTGCTCGCCGGCCTTGTCGCGCCGCCAGTCGGCATAGACCTGCTGGTCCAGCACCACATCGGGCTGCTCGGCCAGGGCCTGCTGCAGGCCCAGATTGCGCTGCAGCGAGGCGGGGGTGGAGCGGTCGCCGGCCAGGGCCAGCAGATGCAGCTTGCCATCCGGCGCCTGCAGGCGCAGGCGCCGGCCTTGCTTGATCAGGGCTTGCGCGGTCAGGTAGCCGGCATCGCGGCCCTGCGGTTCGAGCGAGCCGATCAGGCCGCTGACGCCGCTGCGGGGTTCACCGAACTGGGCTCGCTCCTCATCCGTCAGGCCGCTGAAGGCGGCAAAAGACTTGATGCCGGCCCGCTCCAGAATCCGCACGGTGCTGAGCAGGGTCTGCTTGTCATTGGTCAGCAGGGCGTAATCGGGCCGGCTCTCCTTGGGGCGGGCGGCCAGGCCGCGGGCGATTTCCAGCACACGCAGAGGGTCGCGCTCGGCATAGATCTGCTCGAATTTCATCCCCAAGCTATTGGCTGCGGCCTGCGCGGCCTTGCCGGCGGTGACCCAATAGGCTTCGTCCGAGCGCCCCGGATTGATGAAGGTCACCGACAGCGCCACAACCTGTTGGCAGAACATTCCGCAGAGGAGGGCGATCAGGAATCTCATGGAATCAGGTTTCCGCTTTGCTTCTTATCAGGACTTACGCAAAACCGCCGCAGCTGCGTTCGAGCGCCTCGCCGTACCAGGTGTACCGTCTTCGGCGCTCTGCCTTGCTGCACCGGCTTTGCGTAGTCCTACTTATTATTGTGACCCGACCCTGCGTTTGGTTTGGATGTTGTCTGGCAGGCATCTTATGCCCGACCGAGCTCGCCGGCGTTCAGGCTTTCATCCCCGTCTGTGGGGAGGGCAGGGCTTGAGCCTGCATGAGTTTGAGGCCCGGACGCGCCGCGGCGTGGCCCCAAAACGACAAAGGCGGCGTCGGAGCAAGTCCGACGCCGCCCGCCGGCCTGTTCAGGCCGTCTGATCTTCCGGGTTTAAAGCCTCAGGGCCTCAGGGCAGCACCACCAGGCCGGTGTCGCGGTCCAGCAGCTGGGCCAGCTGGCCGCTGCCCACCAGCTCGAAGGCATGCTCGATGTCCGGCGCCAGATAGTGGTCGCTGGGCATGGGCGGGCAGCTCTTGCGGACCAGGGCGTGCACCTCCTCCAGCGCGGCCGAGCTGGCCAGGGGGCGCAGGAATTCGATGCCTTGCGCGGCGGCCAGCAGCTCGATGCCGATGATGTGGCTGGTGTTGTCCAGCATGGGGCCCAGACGGCGCGCGCCGAAGGTGGCCATGGAGACATGGTCTTCCTGGTTGGCGCTGGTGGGCAGGCTGTCCACGCTGGCGGGGTGGGCCAGGCTCTTGTTCTCGCTGGCCAGGGCGGCGGCGGTGACGTGGGCGATCATGAAGCCGGAGTTGAGGCCGGCGTTCTCGGTCAGGAAGGGCGGCAGGCGCGAGACGCTGGTGTCGATCAGCATGGCGATGCGGCGCTCGGCAATCGCACCCACCTCGGCGATGGCCACGGCCAGGGCGTCGGCGGCAAGGGCCACCGGCTCGGCGTGGAAGTTGCCGCCCGAAACCATGGCGTTCTTGCCGTCCTCACCGGCAAACACCAGCGGGTTGTCGGTGACGGCATTGGCCTCGCGCAAGAGCACCTCGCGCACATAACGGGCCTGGTCCAGGCAGGCGCCCATCACCTGCGGCTGGCAGCGCAGGCAGTAGGGGTCTTGCACGCGGTCGTCGCCCTCGGCATGGGATTGGCGGATGGCGCTGCCGGCCAGCAGCTGGCGGTAGGCGGCGGCCGCCTCGATCTGGCCGGGCTGGCCGCGCACGGCGTGGATGCGGGCATCAAAGGGGCCGTCGCTGCCGCGCGCCGCGTCCAGGCTCAGCGCGCCGCTGACGATGGCCCCGGCGTAGACGGTCTCGAAGCGCAGCAGGCCTTCCAGCGCCAGGGCGGTGGAGGTTTGCGTGCCGTTGATCAGGGCCAGGCCTTCCTTGGCCTGCAGCACCAGCGGGGCGATGCCGTGCTTCTGCAGCTCGGCCAGGGCGGGCTTGCGCTGGCCATCGACCAGCATCTCGCCCTCGCCCAGCAGGGCCAGGGTCATATGGGCCAGCGGGGCCAGATCGCCCGAGGCGCCGACCGAACCTTGGGCGGGCACGTAGGGGATCAGGCCGGCGTTGAACACGTCCAGCAGGCTTTGCACGACCTCGGGGCGCACGCCCGAGAAGCCGCGTGCCAGCGAGGCCGCCTTGGTGGCCAGCATCAGGCGCACGACCGAGGGCTGCAGGGGCGCGCCCACACCCACGCAGTGCGAGCGGATCAGATTGAATTGCAGCGTGGCCAGATCGGCCTTGCTGATGCGGGTGCTGGCCAGCTTGCCGAAGCCGGTGTTGACGCCGTAGACGGGGGCGTCGCCGGCGGCGGCGGCCTGCACCACGGCGGCGCTGCGGCGGATGATCTCGGCGGCGCTGGCGTGCAGCGTCAGCTGGACATCGCCGTTACGGATCTGACGCAGCTGGTCCAGGGTGATATGGCCGGGGGTGATTTCGATCTTCATGGGGCTTGGGCTCGCAAAAATAAATTCAACCACAGAGACACAGAGACACAGAGAAATACAAGAAATCTCTGTGTTGACTCTGTGGCTCTGTGTCTCTGTGGTCTGTCTTGTTTTCTTTTGGCTTATTGGTTCAACATGGGCATGTTCAGGCCGCGCTCGCGGGCCGCCGTCTTGGCGATTTCGTAGCCGGCATCGGCATGGCGCATCACGCCGGTGCCGGGGTCGTTGTAGAGCACGCGCGAGAGGCGCTGGGCGGCGGCGTCGGTGCCGTCGGCCACGATGACCACGCCGCTGTGCTGGCTGAAACCCATGCCCACGCCGCCGCCGTGATGCAGGCTGACCCAGGTGGCGCCGCCGGCGGTGTTGAGCAAGGCGTTCAGCAGCGGCCAGTCGGAGACGGCGTCCGAGCCGTCCTGCATGCTCTCGGTCTCGCGGTTGGGGCTGGCGACCGAGCCGCTGTCCAGATGGTCGCGGCCGATCACGATGGGGGCCTTCAGCTCACCGTTTTTGACCATCTCGTTGAAGGCCAGGCCGGCGATATGGCGCTCGCCCAGGCCCAGCCAGCAGATGCGTGCGGGCAGGCCTTGGAAGGCGATGCGCTCCTTGGCCATGTCCAGCCAGCGGTGCACATGGGCGTGCTGGGGGAAGAGCTCCTTGATCTTGGCATCGGTCTTGTAGATGTCTTCCGGGTCGCCGGACAGGGCCACCCAGCGGAAGGGGCCGCGGCCCTCGCAGAACTGCGGGCGCACGTAAGCGGGCACAAAACCGGGGAAGTCGAAGGCGTTCTTGACGCCTTGCTCCAGCGCCACCTGGCGGATATTGTTGCCGTAGTCGACGGTGGGGATGCCCATGGACTGGAAGTCCAGCATGGCCTGCACATGGACGGCGCAGCCGCGTGCGGCGGCCGCCTTCAGCTCGGCGTGCTGGGCCGGGTCGGCCGCGGCGGCCTTCCACCGCTCCACCGTCCAGCCGGCCGGCAGATAGCCGTTGATCAGGTCGTGGGCCGAGGTCTGGTCCGTCACCAGATCGGGCTTGATGGCCGTGCCGGCCTTGGCGCGCTTGACCAGCTCAGGAAAAATCTCGGCCGCATTGCCCAGCAAGGCGATGGAGATGGCCTTGCCCTCGGCCGTGTACTTGGCGATGCGGGCCAGGGCGTCGTCCAGGTCGGCGGCCTGCTCGTCGACATAGCGGGTCTTCAGGCGGAAGTCGATGCGCGATTGCTGGCACTCGATGTTCAGCGAGCAGGCGCCGGCAAAGGTGGCGGCCAGGGGCTGGGCGCCGCCCATGCCGCCGAGGCCTGCGGTCAGCACCCAGCGGCCCTTGAGCGAGCCGCCGAAATGCTGGCGGCCGGCCTCGGCAAAGGTTTCATACGTGCCTTGCACAATGCCCTGGGTGCCGATGTAGATCCACGAGCCGGCCGTCATCTGGCCATACATCATCAAGCCCTTGCGGTCCAGCTCGTTGAAGTGCTCCCAGTTGGCCCAGTGCGGCACGAGGTTGGAGTTGGCGATCAGCACGCGCGGGGCGTCGGCGTGGCTCTTGAACACACCCACCGGCTTGCCCGATTGAATCAGCAAGGTCTCGTCGGCTTCGAGCTTTTTGAGCGACTCGAGGATGGCCTCGAAGCAGTCCCAGTTGCGGGCGGCCTTGCCGATGCCGCCGTAGACGACCAGGGCGTCGGGGTTCTCGGCCACCACCGGGTCCAGATTGTTCTGGATCATGCGGTAGGCGGCTTCGGTCAGCCAGTTCTTGCAGGTCAGGGTGCTGCCGGTGGGGGCGCGAACGGTGCGGGGCTGTGCGGACATGGCGGTCTCCAATCGTGTCTTCGAAAGAATGTGGCGAACTGTAGTTGTCTATACAAGTACAGTCAAGTACGATTCGGTCCATGCCAAAAAGATCCCTGTCTGCCAGCGCACCGGCGCCGCAATATCTCAAGGTCAAGAATTTCTTGCGCGAGCGCATCGCCGGCGGGCATTGGGTGGCGGGCGATCTGCTGCCCTCGGAGGCGGAGCTGGTGGCGCAGTTCGAGGTCAGCCGCATGACGGTCAACCGCGCGTTGCGCGAGCTGACGCAGGAGGGCTTGGTCGAGCGCCTGCAAGGCGTCGGCACCTTTGTGGCCCAGGCCCACCGCATGCACCGCATCTCGTCCACGCTGACGGTGCACGATGTGCATGACGAGATCAAGGCGCGCGGCCACAAGCACGAGTCGCGCGTCCATCTGCTGGAGAAAAAACGCGCCACGGCCGCGCAGGCGGCGGACTTTGAGCTGCCGGCGGGCGCGCCACTCTTCCACAGCGTGATCGTGCACCTGGAGAACGGCGTGGCCATCCAGTGCGAGGAGCGCTGGGTCAACGCCGCCTGCGCCCCCGACTATCTGGGCCAGGACTTCAGCCGCATCACGCCCACCCACTATTTGCTGGAGGTGGCGCCGCTGTCCGAGGCGCGCTACACCATCGAAGCCTTGCTGCCCACGGACGAGGAGGCCAGACTGCTGTCCTTGAGCAAGACCGAACCCTGCCTGGTGGTCAAGCGCCGCACCTTCAGCCGCGGCCAGACCGTGACCACGGTGCGCCTGACCCATCCGGGCTCTCTCTATCTTCTTGAAGGAGCATTTCAAGCATGAGTTGGAGCATCATCAGCGCCGCCGAGGTGGCCCCCCAGGCCTGGCGCAACGGCGGCGGCCAGACGCGCGAACTGCTGGCCTGGCCGCATAGCACGGACTGGGCCTTGCGCATCAGCGTGGCCGATATCGAGGCGGACGGGCCTTTCTCCAAATTCGAGGGCGTGGACCGCTGGTTCGCCGTGTTGCAAGGCGAAGGCGTGCGCCTGGACCAAGGCGAACTGCGGGTGGGCGATGACTTGCTGAACTTCGACGGCGCGCTGGCGCCGGACTGCGCCCTGCTGGGCGGCATCACCCGCGACTTCAATCTGATGCACAGGCGCGGCCGGGGCCGCATGCAGGTGCAGGCCGCCGCCCAGGGCTGGCTGCCCCAGTCGCGCTGGGTCGGCCTGTTCAGCGCCGAGGGCGGGCAGCTGCTGCATGGTGGCCGCGCCATGGCGCTCAAGCCCATGAGTCTGGCCTGGTGCGAGAACCCCAGCGCCCAAGCCTGTTCTTTCGAAGGCCAGGGCCCGGCCTGGTGGATGAGCTGGCAGGAGGAGGCGCTCTGATGGACGCTCAACGCACACTCTGGACGCACGGCCATCTGGCCACCCTGGCCGGCGACGCGCCCTGGGGCGGCATCGCCGACGGCGCCCTGATCACCGAGGGCGAGCAAATCCTGTGGGTGGGGGCCACCGAGACCGCGCCCGCTGAGCTGCTGGCCGGTGTGGCCCAAACCCATGATCTGCACGGTGCCGTGGTGACGCCGGGGCTGATCGACTGCCACACCCATCTGGTCTACGGCGGCCTGCGCTCGAATGAGTTCGAGCTGCGGCTGCAGGGCGCCAGCTACGAGGAAATCGCCCGCGCCGGTGGCGGCATACGTTCCAGCGTCACGGCCACGCGCGAGGCCAGCGAGCAGGCCTTGTTCGACTCGGCCGCCGCCCGCCTGCGCCAGCTGCTGAGCGAGGGCGTGACGACGGTCGAGATCAAGTCCGGCTACGGTCTCAATCTGACCGCCGAGGCCGCCAGCTTGGCGGTAGCGCGCCGCCTGGGGGCCGAGCTGGATGTGGCGGTGCAAACCACTTTTCTGGGCGCCCATGCCTTGCCGGCCGAATTCGCCGGGCGGCAGGACGATTACGTCAGCGCCGTCTGCGATTGGCTGCCGCAGCTGCAGGCCCAAGGCCTGGTCGACGCCGTCGATGCTTTTTGCGAGGGCATAGGCTTCAGCCCCGCCCAGACCCGCCGGGTGTTCGAGGCGGCCCAGGCCCTGGGCCTGCCCGTCAAGCTGCATGCCGAGCAGTTGAGCGACCAGGGCGGCACCCAGCTGGCCTGCGAGTTCGGCGCCCTGTCCTGCGACCATCTGGAGCATTTGAGCGAGGCCGGCGTGCAAGCCATGGCCGCCAGCGGCACGGTGGCCACCTTGCTGCCCGGCGCCTTCTATTTTCTGCGCGAAACCAAGCTGCCGCCCATCGCCGCCCTGCGCGCCGCCGGCGTGCCCATGGCCATCTCCACCGACCACAACCCCGGCACCTCGCCCACGCTGTCCCTGCTGCTGATGCTGAATATGGCTTGCACCCTGTTCCGCCTGACGCCAGAAGAAGCCTTGCGCGGCGCCACCCAGCATGCGGCGCGCGCCCTGGGGCTGAAGGACCGGGGTGTGTTGCAGGCCGGCCTGCGGGCGGACTTCTGCGTCTGGGACATCGCCCACCCCAATGAACTGGCCTATTTCTTTGGCCGCAACCCGCTCGCCCTCTGCGTGCGCGGCGGGCAGCTACGAGGAGCTTGAAGTGAGCAGCGATGTGTTCAAACTCAGCCAGGGCAGCAGCCCCTTGCTGATCAGCATGCCCCATGTGGGTCACGAGATTCCGGCCGATCAACAGGCCCGTTATGTCCCGCGCGCCTTGCAGAGCGAGGACACCGACTGGCATCTGGAAGCCTTGTACGGCGAGATCGCTGCCGAGCTGGGCGCCAGCCTGATAGCTCCGCGCTTTTCGCGCTATCTGATCGACCTGAACCGCCCGCCGGAGGACACGCCCATGTATCCCGGCGCCTCCAATACCGAGCTGTGCCCGACCCGTTTCTTCACCGGCGAGCCGCTCTATCTGGAGGGCCAGGCCCCAGACGCCGCCGAGAAGCTGCGCCGCCGCGAGGCCTACTGGCGCCCCTATCACCAGGCCCTGCAGGCCGAGCTGGACCGCATCAAGGCTTTGCACGGCTATGCCCTGCTGTTCGACGCCCACAGCATCCGCTCCGAGCTGCCCTGGTTGTTCGAGGGCCGGCTGCCGGACTTGAATCTGGGTACGGTGGAGGGCAAGTCCTGCGACACCGCCATCACCGCCGCCCTGGCCGAGGTGCAGGCCGCGCAAAATCAGTACAGCCAGGTCGTCAACGGCCGCTTCAAGGGCGGCTACATCACCCGGCATTACGGCCAACCCGAGCGGCAACAACACGCGGTGCAGCTGGAGATGTGCCAGCGCTGCTATATGAGCGAGCTGCCGCCCTATGCCTACGCACCCGCGCTGGCGGCCCAGGTCCAGCCGCTGATCCGCCAGCTGCTGAGCCGCTTGCTGGCCTGGAGGCCCGCGCCATGAAGCAGCCGCAACAAGCACAACAGTTCTGGGCCGCGCTGGCCTGGGTGGACGGGCGCTGGCAGCGCGATGTGCGGCTGACGGTGGACGCGCGCGGCCACTGGCAGGAGATCGCCGTCGGTGCGACCCGGCCCGAAGGCGTCGAGGCCTTGGCCGGCCCGGTGCTGCCCAGCCTGGTGGACACGCACAGCCACGCCTTCCAGCGCGCTTTTGCCGGCCTGGCCGAGCGGCGCGAGTCGGGGGAGGACGACTTCTGGTCCTGGCGCGACCGCATGTACGGCCTGGCCCTGAAGGTCACGCCGGCCCAGCTGCAGGCGATTGCCAGCCAGCTCTATCTGGAGCTGCTGCAGGGCGGCTACACCCAGGTCTGCGAGTTCCACTATCTGCAGCACCAGCCGGACGGCCAGGCCTACCCCGACGAGCTGGCCATGAGCTGGGCCCTGGCCGATGCGGCGCACAGCGTGGGCCTGGGCCTGACGATGCTGCCCGTGCTCTATGCCCGCGCCGGCTTCGGCCAGGCCGGCTTGCGCGAGGACCAGCGCCGCTTTCGCACCGATGCCGCCTGGGTCTGGCGGGCCAGCCAGCGCCTCAACGCCGCCGGCCGGCCCTTGCTGAATGCGGGTGTGGCCCTGCATTCCCTGCGTGCCGCTAACGCCGACGACATACGGGCATTGCAGGCGCTGCTGGGTGATAGCGATGTGCCGGTTCACATCCACATCGCCGAGCAGATGCAGGAGGTACGCGACTGCCTGGCCTTCGGTGGCCAGCGGCCCATGGAGTATTTGTGCAAGGCCTTCAAGCCCGATGCCCGTTGGCATCTGGTCCATGCCACGCACAGCACGCGGCAGGAAATTGAGCAGATCGCCCAGGCCGGCGCCAGCGTGGTGATCTGCCCCGGCACCGAGGGCAATCTGGGCGATGGCCTGTGCGATCTGCCGGGCTGGTTGGGCGCTGGCGTGCCCATCAGCCTGGGCTCGGACAGCCATGTCACCCGCGCCTGGGGTGAGGAGCTGCGCTGGCTGGAATACGGCCAGCGCCTGGGTCTGCAGCAGCGCAATGTGGCTGCCTTGCCCGGCCGCCAGCCGGCGACGGCAGCCCGCTTGTTTGAGGCGGTACGCGCCGGCAGCGCGGCGCCAGCGGGCTTCCAGCAATGGGGCTTGCAGGCCGGCGCCCGCGCCGACTTCCTGGTGCTGGATCGCCGCGCCTCGGGCCTGCTGGGCCTGCCCGAGGACTATCTGCTGGACGGCCTGGTGTTCGCCGCCCAGGGTCAGGTCTTGCAGGCGGTCTATGTGGCCGGCCGCCAGGTCCTGCAGCAAGGGCGCTTGCTGGAGGAGGGGCGGGAGGCCGCGGTGGCGGACGATTTTGAGTCCGTCATGCAGGCATTGAATTCAGCGCCCTGACTTGGGGGCCGTGCATTTTGTTGGTAATGCAGGGCCCCGGGGGCAAATTCGCTTCCCCTGCCTGAACCTTCCTGCTAGCCTTTGCCCAGGCTCATCGTGCAGTGAGGAGAAGTCAGATGTTTTCGCTTCGCAACTACACCATTCGAGCCAGGCTTTATGCCCTGGCGGCCCTGGCAATCACCGCCATGCTGGTGATCGGGGTCTACGGCTTGCTGAGCCAGCGGCAGTCCCGTGAGGCCTTTGCCCACTATGTGGCTAACGAGGTCGAGGCGCTGACCCGGCTGGCCGATATCCGGGCCGGCGCGGGCAATCTGCGCCGCTATGAGAAAGACTTGCTGATCAATCTCGGCGACGGCAAGGCGACCGAAAAATACCATGCGGAATGGATCGCCACCTATGACAAGACGGTGGCCGGGCTGGGCGTCATCGCCAAGCTGGACCTGCCCGCTGATCTCAAGCGTTATCCAGCCGATCTGACCGAGTCGCTGGGCGAGTACCGGCGGGGCTTTCTGGCCGTGGCGGAGCGCGCTTCCCGGCATGAGTTTGCCGACACGCGCAGCGCCAATGGCGCGATGGAGCCGGTGAAGGCGCCGGTCCGTGCCGTGGACAGGATACTGGCCGAGATGACGCTCAAGATCGACAAGAATTCCGAGAACACCCTGGCCGCTATTCGCGAGCAGGACCGTTTGATCCAGCTGGCCTTTGTCTTTGTGCTGATCGGCTGTGTGCTGCTGATCGGCATCTTCACCGCGCTCAATATCCGCTCCATCCTGCGGCCGTTGCAGGAAGCGGCCGACGCCACGCTGCGGATCGCCGAGCACGATCTGCGTCAGGCCGTGCCCACCAGCGGGCGGGATGAAACCGCCGTCATGATGCGCGGCGTGCAAGCCATGCAGGACTCGCTCAGCGCCGTCGTCAGCGGCGTGCGCGGTGCCACCGACAGCATCGCCACCGCCTCACGCGAGGTGGCCATGGGCAGCCATGACCTGAGCCAGCGCACCGAGCAGGCGGCCTCGAATCTGGAGGAAACCTCCTCGGCAATGGAGCAGCTGACCGCCAGCGTCGGGCATAACGCGGAATCCTCGCGGCAGGCGAATCAGCTGGCCCAGGACGCCGCCCTGGTGGCCCGGCGTGGGGGCGAGGTGGTGGGCGATGTGGTGAACACCATGGGCCGCATCAGCGAGTCTTCGCGCAAGATCAGCGACATTACCGCCGTCATCGACGGCATCGCATTCCAGACCAATATCCTCGCCTTGAATGCCGCCGTCGAGGCGGCCCGTGCGGGTGAGCAGGGCCGTGGCTTCGCGGTGGTGGCGGCCGAGGTGCGCAATCTGGCGCAGCGCTCGGCCGAGGCGGCCAAGGAGATCAAGTCCTTGATCACCGCCAGCAGCGAGAGCGTGGAAAGCGGTGCCCAGCTGGTGGAGCGTGCGGGTGACACCATGCAGGAGATCGTGGCCTCCATCGGCCGGGTCAGCCATATCGTCTCGGAGATCAGCCTGGCCTCGAATGAGCAAAGCACGGGCATCAACCAGATCGGCCAGGCCATCGCCAATCTGGACGAGATGACGCAGCAGAATGCGGCCCTGGTGGAGCAGTCCGCCGCCGCGGCGCAAAGCCTGCAGGAGCAGGCCAGTGCGCTGGCGCAGTCGGTGGCGGTGTTCAAGCTGGCTTGAGGGCCAGCCCAGCCGCCCCGCCCGAGCCGATCGGCCGCCGCTGGGCCGAGTTCAAAACGGCTCCCATGCCCTGAGGATGCCGGCCTGCCCGGCCGCGCGCAAGATGCTGTGGCGATAACCCGGTAGCTGGCCTGCAGTTCGGGCCGGACCGGGAAGCTGCGGCGATGTTGCCGCAGCTTCGCCTGGCTGCAATGGGAGTTGATCATCATGTCTTCCGTACCGACTACACGCCCTGAATCTCAGCGCGTTTGCAATCTGCTGCCCTCGCGCGGCACCGAAAAAGACTGGGGCATGGAGCAGGCCCTGGCCGCAGGCGCCATCACCGCTTCCAAGGCCGCCCTGCCGGCCAGCGTGGACTTGCGCGCACCTTGGTGGAATATCGGTGACCAGGAAGCCACTGGTTCCTGCGTGGGCTGGGCCTCGACCGATGGGGTGGCCCGTTACCACTTCGTCAAATCCGACCGGCTGGCCAGCAGCGCCCGCCTGTCGCCGCGCTACACCTGGATGGCCTCCAAGGAAACCGATAGCTTCACCACCCGGCCCGAGACCTTTATCGAAGGCGCGGGCACCAGCCTCAAGGCGGCCATGGACATCTTGCGCAAGTTCGGTGCCGTACCCGAGACCCTGCTGCCTTTCCACATCGCCAGCAGCATGTATTCGGGCAGCGAAGCGACCTTCTACGCCACGGCGGCGACACGCAAGATTGCCGCCTATTTCAATCTGCTGAAGAACACGGCGAACTGGCGCAGCTGGTTGTTCAACCACGGCCCCATCATGCTGGGGCTGAGCGTCGATGCCACCTGGGACCATGCCACCGCCACCCAGGGCTTGCTGGATACCTTCCAGCCCGCCACGGTGCGCGGCGGCCATGCCGTCACGGCCGTGGGTTATCGCAATGACGGTCGCATCATCATCCGCAATAGCTGGGGCACCGGCTGGGGCGACAAGGGTTTTGCCTATGCCAGCGAGGCCTATATCGCCGCGGCCTTCTTCAACGAGAGCTATGGCGTGACGCTTTGAGCGGCCGTTGCAGCACACGATGGCAAGCTTGCTTGGCCCGCTCTTGCTGGCATGTCTATTGCCGCTGGCGGGCCCAGCACCGGCTTGCGAGGCCTTGGGCATGAAGCAGACGCCAGCAACGCTGATGCTGAGTGAGGCCGACCAGGGCCGAGAGCTGGAGGTTCGTCCGGGCGATAGGCTCAGCATCCGCCTGCCCGAAAACGCCAGCACCGGCTATCGCTGGACTGTAGAGCACTACGACGCGGCGTTGATCGAGCCGTGGGCGCTCGAATCCGCCTATCCGGCGGCGGGTGCCGGCGCCGCTGGCGAAGTCTGTTTCGTCTTCAGGGCCCGCAAAGCCGGCAGCACCGAGTTGGTGTTGAAGCACTCACGCTCCTGGGAGCATGCCCTTGCTCCTTTGGCGCGCTTTCGCCTGCAGGTGCTGGTGCAGCCCTGAGGTAGAACTCAAACCACCCCCAGCAAACCCCGGCGCAGCTCGGCACTGGCGCGCACCGCGCCCACCTGGATGCCGCGCCAGTTGTGCAGGGGCAGATCGCTGTAGCGGGCCAGCAAGGCGGCCGCGGCGGGGCTGAGGTCTTTCAACAAGGCTTGGGCGGCCGTGGCCATGGCGCATTCGGCGCCGCGTACCTGGCCGTCGTCGATCTTCAAGGCTAGGCCCAGGCCCAGCTCGGGCAAGGCCGCGCAGTAGACGCCCTCGGCCCCCACCTTGCAGAACAGGCGCTCGCCCAGGGCCTGCATCAGCACGGTGTCGAAGCGCTCGGTGCCGGCCACGTAAAAAGGCTCGGCCGCCACGGCCTGGCGCAGGCGCAAGGCCGCTTGCGCATGAGCCGGGCTCAGACCCTGGCCCGTGCCCACGCGGGCAAAGGCCAGGGCCAGATCGCGCAGAGGCAGGGCAAAAGTGGGGATGGAGCAGCCATCGGTGCCGCGCGGTGCCCGCTCCAGATCGCGGCCGCTGGCGGCGCTCAGGGCGGCCGTGATCTCGCGCATCAGCGGGTGCTCGGGCGCCACATAGCCGCTTGCAAATTCGGCCGGCTCGCGACCCTGGGCCAGCGCCATCTGGCAGGCCACGCAGACAAAGCCCGCGTGCTTGCCCGAGCAGTTGTTGTGCAGGGCCGAGGCCTGCTCGCCGCGGCTCAACATGCCGCGCAGCACGGGCTCGCGGCCCGGCCACTGGGTGCCGCATTCCAGCGCGCTTTCGTCCAGGCCCAGCTTGTTCAGCATGGCCTGGGCCGTGGCCACATGGGCGGGCTCACCGCTGTGCGAGGCGCAGGCGATGGACAGCTCGGCATCCGTCAGGGCAAAGCGTTCGGCCGCGCCGCTGGCCACCAGGGGCAGGGCTTGCAAGACCTTGACGGCGGAGCGGGGGAAGATGGGCCGCTCCACATCGCCGAGGGTGCAGACCACGTGGCCGTCGGCATCCACCAGGGCCAGGGCGCCGCTGTGGCGCGACTCCACGGTGTCGCCGCGCAAGACCTCGACCAGGACGGGATTGCTGCTTGTGCTCACGCGAGGCTTCCTTTTGATTTCTTTGGTTTGGGTGGTTCCGCACGCACAAATTGGCGCAATTCGTCGGCCATGCGGACCAGCGAGGGCTGGTGGATATACATCATGTGGCCGGCCTCGAAATAGCTGACCTGGACCTGGGCTTGCAAGGGCTGGCGCAGGCCCAGATGGCTGAGGGTGTAGTCGCCCGCCGCATGGGGCGTGGCCAGGTCGTAATAACCGCTGGCCACATAGACCCGCATGGCCGGGCTGGCGTGCAGGGCGCGGCGCAGGCTGTCGCCGACATTGAGGTATTTGTTCTCGAAGCCCTTCCAGCTCCAGCTCTGCCACAGCGGCGCGATGACTTTGTAGGGTGAGTCGCTCTTGAATTGCAGGGTCTCGAACAGCAGGCGGTTGATGCCCACGGCGTAGGCGCCGACCAGATTGTTCATGCCGGCGTCTTCCTCGGCCTGCTCGCCCGCGTCGTCGCGGTCCAGGCCCAGGAAGCGGCTGTCCAGCCGGCCCACGGTCTGGCCGCGTTCGCGCAGCAATTCCTTGAAGAAGCGGAACTCGTTGGGGCGCAGATCGCAGCGCAGCAGATAGGCGACCGAGAGCCCGCTGAAATAGGCCAGGCGCTCGGCGATGTGCTGGCGCTGCTCGGCGCCGAGCCGGCTGCCCTGGTGCAGGGCCAGCAGATAGTCGCTATTGGCAAAGGCCTCGGCCTCGGCCACCACGGTCTGCAGCGATTTTTTTTGCAGGGCCGGGGCCAGGGCCTGGTGATACCAGGCGGTGGCGGCATAGCTGGGCAGGAAGAGCGGGTAGGGCAGCTCATTGCCATGGTCGAAGCTGAGGGTCTGGAAGTCGACCGCCAGCGAGACCAGCATCAGGCCGTTGATGTGGAGATTGTGCTTGTCCTGCAGATGGCGGGACAGGCCGGCGGCGCGGGTCGTGCCATAGCTCTCGCCGATCAGGTATTTGGGGCTGGCCCAGCGGCCGTGGCGGCTCAGATAGAGTCGGATGAACTCGCCCACCGAGTCCAGATCGCGCTGGTAGTCGTGGAACTCGGCGATCTTCTCGCCCTCGGCCACGCGCGAGTGGCCGGTGCCCACCGGGTCGATGAAGACCAGATCGGACTCCGTCAGCAGCGTGTGCTCGTTGTCCACCAGGCCATAGGGCGGGGCGCCGCATTGACCCATCTCGTCGGTGGGCACGCGTTGCGGCCCCAGCAGGCCCAGATGCAGCCAGACGCTGGAGCTGCCCGGCCCGCCGTTGAAGCTGAAGGTAATGGGGCGCTGGCCGGCCGCCTGGGCGCTCTTGCCCTTCAGCGTGTAGGCGATGAAGAAGACGCTGGCGCGGGCCTTGTCGCCCTTGAACTGGCCTCGGCCCTCGGGTTCGCTGGAATCGGGCTCGCGCAGCAGGACGGTGCCGCAAGTGGCCTGGTAGTGCAGGGTGCTCTTGCCGATCTGCAGCTTGTGCTCGGTCGTGACGCTTTGCTCCAGCATGGGGCTGCCGCTGTTCTTGATGTCTTGCTTGCCCGTGTCCGGGCTCGGGGTCTCATTCATCGCTCAAGTCTCCTGGCTGCTGGCTGTCGATACAGTGCGGTGGATGCACTCTATCTCTTCCTCCGCCCGGCCGGCCCTGCGCTTGCTAGGGCTTGATTTCAGCAGCGCACCGAGCAAGCGCAAGCCGGTGGTGCTGGCCAGTGGCCAGCGCCAGGGTCAGGTCTTGCGCCTGGAGCGGCTGCAAAGCTTTGACACCCTGGCCGAGCTGGCCGAATTTCTGCGCCAGCCCGGCCCCTGGCTGGGTGGCTTTGATCTGCCTTTTGGCCTGCCGCGCGAGCTGGTCGAGCAGCTCGCTTGGCCGCAGCCTTGGTCGGCGCTGATGGACCATTTCTGCGGCCTGAGCCGTGAGCAGATCCGCGCCACCTTCACGGCCTTTTGCGCCGCGCGGCCGGTGGGGGCCAAGTTCGCTCACCGCACTTGTGACGGCCCGGCTGGCGCCTCACCCAGCATGAAATGGGTCAACCCGCCGGTGGCCTTCATGCTGCATGCCGGTGTGCCCCTGCTGCGCGCGGCGGGCGTGACGCTGGCAGGTCTGCACGAAGGCGATCCGCAGCGGGTGGCGCTGGAGGCTTATCCGGGGCTGTTGGCGCGTGAGATCCTGGGCCGGCGCAGCTATAAAAGTGATGACAAGGCCAAGCAGACGCCCGAGCGCCTGATCGCCCGCAAGGACTTGCTGGAGGCCCTGGAGCAGGGCCGCAGCCGCCTGGGCCTGCGGCTCAAGCTCAGCCATGCCCAGCGCGAGGCCTTGGCGGATGACGCCAGCGGCGACCGTCTGGACGCGGTGTTATGCCTGATGCAGGCGGGCTGGGCGCAGACCCAGCCGGGCTATGGCCTGCCGGCCGATCTCGATCCGCTGGAAGGCTGGATCGTCAGCGCCTGAGCGTGGCCCTCGGCCCTCAGCCCAAGAGGCTGAAGCTGGCTTGCAGCCTGGCGCCGCCGTCCGGCGAGGGTGTGGCGGCCTGCAGGAATAGTGCGGTTTCCTGCGCACTGGCGCGGTGCCGCAGATGCAGGGTCTGCCCGCTGCTGGCCTTGGCTTGGGCCAGCGCCGCTGGCGGCCCTTGCAGGGCAAAGCTCAGGTGGAACTGCTGCAAGCCGGCTTGGGCCTGGGCGCAGGCGGCGCCCTCGACGGCGAGCAGCAGCAAGCTCAGCTCGGGCTGCCCCTGGACCTCAAAGCTTTGGCCCACAAAGGCCTGCCAGCCACTCGGGCCTTCTGCCTCCGTCAGTTGCGGCAGGGCTTGGCTCCGGCATTCGGCGAGAGCCGCCATCGGCAGGCCGCCGCCCAGCAGGCCGGCGCAGCCGCTCAAGACAAATTCACGCTTGTTCATGATGGGCTTGCCTTTCGCAAACTTTGGGATCGGGCGTGGCGGCGGGGCGCCACATCATCTGCAGATGCAGGCCTTGCTGGCCTTGGACTTCAAAGCCCAGGGCTTGGTAAAGCCTCTGCGCGCGGTTGTTGATCTCGACATGCAGGCTCAAGCCCTGGCCCAGCCGGCTGGCCTGCGCCTGCAGATGGCGCAGGCATTGCCCGCCCAGGCCCCGGCCCCGCCAGGTCGGCAGCAGGCTGAGGTCCAGCAGGCGCAATTCGCTGGCCAGGCGAGCCAGCCATAAGCGGCCCACGGCCTGGCCGTCGCAGACGATGATGCTGAGTTCGGCCTGCGGATATTGTTGGCGGTAGAAGCTGTTCTGCGCCTGCTGCTGCAGCTCGACAAAGGCCTGCAAGGCGTCTTCACCCCAGTGGCTGAGCAGGGCGAGTTCCTCCGCACGCGTGCTGGCGTAGACGGCCTTCAAAAAGGCTTGGTCGGCCGGGGTCGCGGGGCGCAGATGCATGCTGCTCAGCCGCGTGGGGGGAAGACGCCGACCAGGGCGATGATGAAGGTCAGCGTCAGAAACGGCTGCAGATTATTGTGTGGCTGGCCGCCGC
Source organism: Roseateles oligotrophus (assembly GCF_014204525.1). Taxonomy (GTDB): domain Bacteria; phylum Pseudomonadota; class Gammaproteobacteria; order Burkholderiales; family Burkholderiaceae_C; genus Paucibacter_A; species Paucibacter_A oligotrophus_A. Next base: position 853,441 of record NZ_JACHLP010000001.1, on the reverse strand, counting down.
CCGCGGCAGCCAGGGTCTGCGCCGCCATCAGCTGGGCCGTGCCCGAGGCGCGGTAGATATTGCCGCCATTGCTGGGGGACAAGGCGACGCTGGCGCTGGGTGTGCCGGTGCTGGGGGAGAGCGCGGCCTTCAGGCCGTGGCGGTGGTTGGGCATTTGGCTGGCCAGCAGGGTGACGGTTTCGCTGCCGCCGGTTTCACCCAGCACGCGCTCGCTCAGCCCCGGCCCATTGCCCCAGAACATGGGCGAGCGGCCCGCCAGATTGGGCAGGCCGAAGGTGCTGCGGCCATCGCCGCCAAAATTGGTGCCCAGCAGGGAGAACAGGGCAGTGTTCTGGGCGATGGGCAGCAACTGCCCGTCGCATGTGGCCCAGCCCCGGGGCGGAAAATTGCCCGCAAAGATGCGGATCTCGGCGACAAAAGGATCGGCCATGCTGTGCTCCTCAAGCCTGCGAAGGGTAGATGCCAAACAGCGAGATGATGAAACTCAGCGTTTGGAAAGGGGCCATATTGCTGTGGGGCTGGCTGCCGCCTTGGGCCGTGATGGCGCCGGCGGCCATATCGCTCGCGAGCTGGCCGCTGCCGTAGTACTGGGCGCTGCTCGATGCGGCCAGCACGCCGGCCGGGCCGGCCGTGGCCACGGCCCCCGTGCTGCTTGCGGACAGCTGGTGGCTGTGCGCGGGGAGTTGCGAGAGCTGCAGGCTGACGTCTTCCACGCCCCCCATCTCACCCAGGGTGTGCGAGCCGGTGCCCGGGCCCTGGCCTTGGTGCATGGGCAGGCGGCCGCGCAGATCGGGCAGGGCAAAGGTCTGCTGGCCGTCGCCGCCGTAGCTCGTGCCTATCAGGTTGAAGAGCACTTCGTATTCCGCGATGGGCAGGTAGCGGCCATCGCAGAACATCCAGCCCGCGGGGGCGAAGTTGCCACCGAAGATGCGGATTTCACCGACAAAGGGATTGGCCATGGTGCTCCTTTGCTGTGCGCCTGGGGCGCGATGGGTTCGCTGAGCCCTGCAGTCGTGCACACTCAGTTGCGCGAGGGGAAGATGCCTTGCAGGGCGATGACGAAGTTGAGCGTCAGATAGGGCTGCATATTGGTATGCGCCTGGCCGCCGCCCGCGGTCGTCACGGCGGCCGGATTGAGCGGCCCGACCGAACTCGCGGGCGGGGCATAGATATCGCGCCCGCCGCGGGCCTTGGCGGCCGGCACGGCCAGGCCCGGTACGCTGGCATTGGCGAGATCGCTGCTGGCCTGCAGGGCGTGTTGATGCTGCGGCATTTCCTGGTTGCTCAGGCTGTGGGCTTCTTCGCCGGCGCGGCTGCCCAAGGGCCAGGTATTGCTGCTGTAACGCGGGACGCGGCCGCGCAGGTCCGGTAGCGCAAAAGTGCTGCGCCCGTCGCCGCCGTAGGTGGTGCCGAGGATGGAGAACAGGGCCTGGTTCTGGTTGATGGGCAGCAGCTGCCCATTGCAAAACGCCCAGCCCCTGGGTGGGTAGTTGAAGCTGATGATGCTGATCTGGCCAAGAAACGGTTCAGACATGATGTCTCCAATCTCTAGATAAGGCCCGGCGGAATAATGGCTTAGTTGAAGATGGCTTCGTAATGCCGGCTCTGCGCGTCGGCGGCGATGGGCACCAGAAAGAGCTCCAGCAGCTCGGCCTCGGCCGCGCCTCCGGGGGCGCTGCGCAGGCGGTAGAGGCCTTGCTCAAGCGCCGGGCTGGCGGGCCCAGCGAAGAGCAGGGAAAAGGCCTGGCCTGGGCTGGCCGCCGCCGGCAAGGCCTGGGCTTCTTGCAAGCTCAGCTTGAGGGGCACGGCCATATCGGGCAACTCATAGCTTTGGCCCAGCCTGGCCTGGAACTGGCTCAGTTCCATGCTCAGTCCAAGGCGTGGGTGTTTGTGTTTAGGCGCTTGCCCAGGCCGGCGGCCAGCAGCAGGCCGCCGCCGAGCAGCAAGAACGCGCTGGCCGGCTCGGGAACGGCTTGTGTGATGAGATTGACGCTGATATCGGCATAGGCCCCGCTTTGGCCGGTGCCGCGGTTCTTGAACACCAGGCTGTCGAGGTCCACGCTGAAGGAGTTGCCGCTCAGCAGATGTACATAGCTGCTGGGTGTGCCGGGGCTTTGCAGGCCGCTGAAGCCGGTGCTCAGGAAACCGTCTTTGTCGCTGACGCTGAGGCCGACGATGGTCTTGCCGGTGAGGCTGAGGTTGTTGAACTGGTAGCGGGCGTGGCCGCTGCTGTTACCCAGATAACCCGTTACCCATTGCTCATTGGGCAGGCCCTCATTGAGTACGGCGCCGACGCCGATGCGGATCTGGATGCTCTGGTTCTGAAAGCTGATCTGCTCCAGGCTCAGCATCCAGCCGCCGATATTGCTGCCGTCGCCGGGCGCGAGTTTGAGGCCGTCGGCACCGCTGACCTGGTCAAAGGTGTTGATGGTGTTGCCGGGGTCGCCAACCAAGCCGCCCGGTGACAGCAGGCTGATGGTGACCGGCCCGTCAAATGCCGCCTGGGCCGTGGTGCTGGCGCCAAGGCCGATCAGCGCGGTACTCAAAACCCAGGCCCATCCGAGGCGGGGGAGGCCGGCGCGCCGGCTGCGAGGGGAGGAAGGCTTCATACATCAGCTCCTTGGCAACGCAGTTTGTGAACGCGTGACTTTGTGCACGAGTTCGCGATGCAATGTAGCCCTCACGGGGGACGCTGTCATCCCCTCGTCCTCGCAATTTTGTGGACGGAGTCAAAAAGAAGGGGACGCTCAGGTCCCCAGATCTCATGGCCTGTAACGCTGAGGACAGCTTACTTCCGCATCAGCGTGGACTTACCGAAAAGAGACTCGATCAAATCCACCGCCACCTTGGCCGTCTTGTTCTGCAGGTCCAGGGCGGGGTTGAGTTCCATCACATCCAGCGAGGCCATGAAGCCGGTGTCGGCAATCATCTCCATGCAAAGCTGGGCTTCGCGGTAGGTCGGGCCGCCGGGCACGGTGGTGCCCACGCCGGGGGCGATGTCGGGGTCGAGGAAGTCGACGTCGAAGCTGACATGCAGATGGGTGTTGGCGTCCAGCGTGGCCAGGGCTAACTCCATGGTGTGGCGCATGCCCATCTCGTCGATATAGCGCATGTCAAAGACTTCCAGCTCCTGCTCGTGCACAAAACGCTTCTCGCCCGCGTCTACGCTGCGGATGCCGATCTGGCGCACCCATTTGGGGCTGATGGCGGGCACATGGCCGCCGATCTCGATCAGCTGTTGCGGGCCAAAGCCGCACAGGCAGGATACCGGCATGCCGTGGATATTGCCGCTGGGGGTCAGCTCGCTGGTGTTGAAGTCGGCATGGGCATCCAGCCACAGCACGCGCAGCTTTTTGCCGGTGTCGCGGCAGTGGCGGGCCACGGCGCTGATGGAGCCCAGGCCCAGGCAGTGGTCGCCGCCCAGCAGGATGGGCATGCGGCCCAGCTTGAGCTCGGCGTAGACGGCGTCGTGCACCGACTGGTTCCAGGCCGTCACCTCGTTCAGATGGCGGTAGCCATTCACCGGCGGCAGCCAGGGGTTGGCGGGGCCGCTCAGATTGCCGCGGTCCACGACGTCAACGCCATGGCTTTGCAGGGTGGCGGCGAGGTCGGCCACGCGCAGGGCTTCGGGGCCCATGCTGGCGCCGCGTGCGCCGGCGCCGATGTCGGTGGGCGCGCCGATCAGGGAAACGGATCTGAGGGTGGTCATGTCGTGAGTCCTTGCTGCTGCTGCGGGAGCGGGCCGCTTGTGCGGGCCCCTCCCTGTGTATCGAGTTTCGTCAAACCAGCAGTCTATCGCCCCGCGCCGGGGCGCTGTTCAAACGCCGTCGCCCGAGGCCGGCATGGCGTGCAGATCGTAGGTCGATTCCAGCAGGGCCCAGGCTTCTTCGGCGGTCTCGACGAAGTGGAAGAGTTGCTCGTCGCCGGCGCTGATCATGCCGGTCTCGATCAGCAGATCGAAGTCGATCAGCCGGGTCCAGAACTCGCGCCCGAACATCAGGATGGGGCGGCGCCGGCATTTGCCGGTCTGGATCAGGGTCATGGTCTCGAACAACTCGTCCAGCGTGCCGAAGCCGCCGGGGAAGCAGACCAGGGCCACCGAGCGCATCAGGAAGTGCATCTTGCGCATCGCAAAATAGTGGAAGCGGAAGCACAGCTCGGGCGTGATATAGGGGTTGGGGTGCTGCTCGTGGGGCAGCACGATGTTCAGGCCTATGCTCTTGCCGCCCACCTCGTAGGCGCCGCGGTTGCCGGCCTCCATGATGCCGGGGCCGCCGCCGGTGACGATGTAGATGGGGTCGGCGCGCTCGGCCGAGGCGCGGGTGACGATGGCCGCAAAACGCCGCGCCTCCTCGTAGAAATGGCTCATGGCCAGCTGAGCCTCGGCGCGCTTGATCTCGGCGGCATCGCCCTTGGCCTGGGCGGTGGCCAGGGTCTTGAGCGCGTCCTCACGCGGCTTGATGCGGGCGCTGCCGAACATCACGATGGTGGACTTGATGCCTTGCTCCGTCTGGATCAACTCGGGTTTGAGCAGTTCCAGCTGCATGCGCACCGGCCGCAACTCATCGCGCAGCAGGAACTCGCTGTCGCCGAAGGCGAGCTTGTAGGCGCTGCTGGGGCCGTCGTAATCGGGCCGGGGCTGGAGGGCCCGGGCCTCGTCCTTGGCGCTGGGGAAGTTGCGCGCGGTCAGGTCTTTGCGTTTGTTCATGGGGCAAGTGTCGCAGCCCGGCGGGCCATATTGAGAACAGACAAGTGGGTAGTTTGCCCCTCAATCCGCCCTTCAGTCTTTTCGGGCGCAGACGGGGCAGTGCGGGTCGGCCTGGGCGCGGATCTCGCTCCATTCCATGCGGCGGGCGTCCAGCATCTGCAGGCGGCCGCTCAGGCTGACGCCCAGATTCAGCAGACACTTCAAAGCTTCCGCCGCCTGCACGCTGCCGATGATGCCGACCAGGGGCGCGAACACGCCCATGGTGGCGCAGCGCACTTCCTCGACCGGGCTGTCCGGCGGGAACAGGCAGGCGTAGCAGGGGGCGCCAGGCCGGCGCGTGTCGAAGACGCTGATCTGGCCGTCAAAGCCTATGGCCGCCCCCGAGACAAGGGGCTTGCCATGCTGAACGCAGGCGCGGTTGATGGCCTGGCGGGTGGCGAAGTTGTCGCAGCAGTCCAGCACCACATCGGCCAGGGCCACGCGCTCGTTCAGCAGGGCGGCGTCGGCGCGCTGCTGGATGGCCTCGACCCGCACCTCGGCATTGATGGCGGCCAGGCCCTGGGCGGCCGACGCCACCTTGGGCTGGCCGATGCGGGCCGTGCTGTGGACGATCTGGCGCTGCAGATTGGTCAGGTCCACCGTGTCGTGGTCGACCAGGGTCAATGTGCCCAGGCCGGCGCTGGCCAGGTAGAGGGCCACCGGCGAGCCCAGGCCGCCGGCGCCGATGATCAGGGCCTGCGATTGCAGCAGGGTTTGCTGGCCTTCGACGCCGATCTCGTCCAGCAGGATGTGGCGCGAGTAGCGCAGCAGTTGCTCGTCATTCATGGTCGCGGCGGGAAAGAGGAGAAAAAAACAAAGCCCGCCAGGACGGATCCGGCGGGCTTGGGGTTCAGCGCCTGGGCTTATTCGCCCGGCTTGGCCTCGGGCTTGCGCTCCACGGCCGTCTTGGACACCAGCACGGTCTGGCCCTTGAGTTGGTTGAGCGCCTGGGTCAGCGGGAAGTCCTGGGCCGAGCCGAACTCGGGCAGGGGTTTGGGCGGCTCCAGCTTCTTGGCGTACTCGGCCTCCAGCTTCTGGCGGGCTTCCTCGCGGGCCGCTTCACGGGCCTTGTTGGCGGCTTCGTCCTTCATCTCGTCCGGTCCGCCCAGATGCTTTTCCAGATCGGCTTCACGGGTGCGGAAGGCGGCGAAGACATTGCCCTCGGCGGTTTCGTCCAGCATCACATCGGGCACGATGCCCTTGGCCTGGATGGAGCGGCCGCTGGGCGTGTAGTAGCGCGCGGTGGTGATCTTGAGCGCCGTTTCCGGGCCCAGCTGACGCACGGTCTGCACGGAGCCCTTGCCGAAGGTCTGCTCGCCCATGATGACGGCGCGCTTGTGATCCTGCAGGGCGCCGGCGACGATCTCGCTGGCCGAGGCCGAGCCGCCGTTGACCAGCACCACCAGCGGCACCTTCTTCAACGCGGCCGGCAGCTTTTTCAGCGGGTCGTTGCCGCCGCGGCGGACGTAGAACTCGGGGCTGGCCTTGAGCGTGGCCTTGGATTCGGCGATCTGGCCATTGGTGCTGACCACTTCCACATCCTTGGGCAGGAAGGCGGCGGAGATGGCTACGGCGCCGTCCAGCAGGCCGCCCGGGTCATTGCGCAGGTCCAGCACCAGACCCTTCAGATTGGGTTCCTGCTTGTAAATCTCTTCCAGCTTCTTGGCGAAGTCTTCGACCGTGCTTTCCTGGAACTGGCTGACGCGCAACCAGGCATAGCCGGGTTCGACGATCTTGGAGCGCACGCTCTGGGCGTGGATCTCCTCGCGCACGATGGTGACGGGGAAACTGCGGTTCTCGTTCTTGCGGTAGATGGTCAGCAGAACCTTGGTATTAGCCTCACCGCGCATGCGCTTGACGGCCTGGTCCAGGCTGAGGCCGCGCACGGCCGTGTCGTCGATCTTGCTGATCAGGTCACCGCTCTTCAAGCCGGCGCGGAAGGCGGGCGAGCCTTCGATGGGGGAGACGATCTTGACCAGGCCGTCTTCCATGCCGATCTCGATGCCAACACCGACGAATTTGCCGGTCGAGCCTTCACGGAATTCCTTGAAGTTCTTCTTGTCGAAGAACTGCGAGTGGGGGTCCAGGCCGGAGACCATGCCGGCGATGGCGTCGTTGATCAGCTTCTTCTCGTCGACGGGTTCCACATAGTCGGACTTGACCATGCCGAAGACGGCGGCGAGCTGCTGCAACTCCTCCAGCGGCAGCGGCGAGAGGCTGCTGCGTGCATTGGCCTGGAATTGCAGGGTGGTCAGCGCGCCGGCAAGGGCTCCGACGGTGACCCATCCAGCAACTTTCAATTTGGCGCCCATATTGCGAGTATTTCCTAGGAGTGTGATCAAGAGACGGCTTGGCTGCAGAGGTTTCCACTCGCGCCCTTCAAGTATATGCGGCGCCCCCAGGGCCGCAGCCCGCAGACACCCCTATTTGACGGGCTAAATTGCCGCTTTCAAGTGAACAAAGAGACGAAATCGTGTCTGTTCTGTAAAGCTTGCGTGCCGCGTCTGTGGACGCTTAGTTTTGGGCCGGGAAGGTCACCACATGGTCCACATTGACGCGTATGCCTATCCACTCGCCGAGCTGGTGGTCGTGGTGCGAGGGCACATGGGCCATCAGCTGCTCGCCCGAGGCCAGGCGCAGGGTGTAGAGGAAGTCGGCGCCGCGGAAGATCTTGCGCTCGATCTTGGCCTGCACCGGCGCCAGGTCGTCGTGCACGATGTCGTCGGCGCGCAGCAGCACATCGCAGCGGCCGCCGGGAAAGGCGCTGGCCAAGGCACAGGCTTCGATGTCCTTGAGTTGGCCCACCGGGGTTTGCACCAGCGGGCCGTCCTCGCCCTCGACGATGCGGCCCGGGGTGAAGACGCCGTGGCCGATGAAGTCGGCCACGAAGCGGGTGGCCGGGCGGTGGTAGACGGTGTAGGCCGCGTCCCATTGTTCCAGCTGGCCCTGGTGCATCACGCCCACCACATCGCCAATGGCGAAGGCCTCGGCCTGGTCGTGGGTGACGAAGAGGGCGGTGGTGCCGCTGGCCTGCAGAATGCCGCGCAATTCTTGGGAAAGGTGCTCGCGCAGATCGACGTCCAGGCTGGAGAAGGGCTCGTCCAGCAAGAGCAGGCGGGGGGCCGGCGCCAGGGCGCGGGCCAGGGCCACACGCTGCTGCTGGCCGCCGGAGAGCTGGTGCGGCGCGCGCTTGGCCGCGTGCGCCAGGCCCACCAGCTCCAGCACCTGCTGGATGCGTTGGGCACGCTCGCTGCGGGCCAGATGGCGCAGGCCGAAGCCCACGTTGTCGCTGATCGAGAGATGCGGGAACAGGGCGTAATCCTGAAACACCATGCCGATGCGGCGCGCCTCGGGCGCCAGATGCAGGCCGGTCTGGGCATCGGCCAGGGCCTCGCCGGCGATGCTGATGCGGCCGCTCTCCAATTGTTCCAGGCCGGCAATGCAGCGCAGCAGCGAGGTCTTGCCGCAGCCCGAGGGGCCGATCAGCACGCCGATCTGGCCGGCCGACAGGCTCAGGCTGACTTGGTGTACCGCCTGGCCAGCGGCTCGGCTCTTGCCGGCGTCGGCCGTGGTGGATGGAAGGGCTAGGGGCTTGGCTGCGCCGGCCGTGGCCGCGGAGCCCGGGTAGCGCAGCCCGACACGGTCGAGTGCAAGAAACATGGGCTTTATGATAGCGCCCCGGCAAGATTGCCTGAATGCGCATTGTTCGCGTTGGGGGGACTCTTGGTCGCTCATTGACGGAAATCAAGCGGAAGCGCGCTGTTTTCTCCTCCACTGCTGGCTTGGGGCTTGTTGCCGCGCTTGCAAGCCGAACTTTTGAATCCCGCCCCCCCGCTGCGCATGTTGCGATTGATCACCCTTGTTTGTTTCGCCCTGGCCCTGCCCGTGCTGGGGATTCTGGGCTCCTGGCTGGTGCTGGACGCGCAGTCCTGGGCCCTGTTGCAGCACCAGTTCGCCACCGTCTTGCCCGCTTATGCCTGGGCCTCTTTGCTGCTGTGCGCGGGCGTGGGCCTGGGTGTGGTGCTGCTGGGCGGGGCCACGGCGGCGGCGGTCAGCTTGTTCGACTTCCCCGGCCGGCGCGTCTTCGAGTGGGCCTTGCTGCTGCCCATGGCCATGCCGGCCTATGTGGCGGCCTACGCCTATACCGACGCCCTGCAGTACAGCGGCATGCTGCAGATGACGCTGCGCGCCTGGACCGGCGCCCAGGGCGCGCTCTGGCCGGATGTGCGCAGCCTGCCCGGCGCCATCGCCTTGTTCATCTTCTGCCTCTACCCCTACGTCTATCTGCTGACCCGCACGGCCCTGAACGAGCGCGCCGTGGGCCTGATGGAAACGGCCCGCCTGCTGGGTGCTGACACGCTGCGCCGGGTGCGCGAGGTGGCCTTGCCCCTGGCCCGGCCGGCCCTGGCGGCGGGCCTGGCCCTGGCCTTGATGGAGACGCTGGCGGACTATGGCGTGGGCGCTTATTTCGGCCTGACGACGCTGACCACCGGCATCTACAAGGCCTGGCTGGTGATGAATGACCGCATGGCGGCGGCCCAGCTGGCCTCGGTGCTGCTGCTCTTGGTGGCGGCCTTGCTGTGGCTGGAGCGGCGCTCCCAGGCCCGCCTGCGTTTTGCCGGCAGCCGCAGCGGTGCCCTGCATGCGGCGGAGGCCCGGCCCATGCGCTTGCGCGGCTGGGCGGCGGCCGCCGCTGTGCTGCTGTGCAGCCTGCCCATCTTGCTGGGCTTTGTGCTGCCGGTGATCGCCCTGCTCAAGCTGATGTGGCTGGAGGCCCGCTACGGCGAGTTCGGCCTGCCGCTGGCCCGTTTTGCCCAGTGGGGAATGAGCAGCCTGAAGCTGGCCGGCATCTCCTCGGTGCTGGCCGTGGCCATTGCCCTGGTGCTGGCCTATGCCCAGCGCATGAGCGCCGGCGGTGTGCTGCTGAATGGCGCCACGCGCATCGTGTCCCTGGGTTATGCCGTGCCTGGTGCGGTGATCGCCGTGGGCATTCTGCTGCCCCTGGGCTGGCTGCAGGAATACGCACCCCAGCTGGGCCTGACGCCCATCATCACCGGCACCATCACCGGCCTGGTCTACGCCTATCTGGTGCGCTTCTCGGGCGTGGCCCTGCAGTCGGTGGAGGCAGGTTATGCGCGCATCTCGCGCAATGTGGACGAGACCGCCCGCCTGCTGGGCGCCAGCCGCCGGCGCCTGTTCCTGGAGTTGCATGCGCCCCTGCTGGCGCGCTCGGCCCTGGCCGCGGCCTTGCTGGTGTTTGTGGACGTGATGAAGGAGTTGCCCGCCACCCTGGTGCTGCGGCCCTTCAACAGCGACACCCTGGCGGTGGTGGCCTATCAGCTGGCGCGGGATGAACGCCTGGGCGAGGCGGCCTTGCCCTCGCTGGCCATCGTCATCGTGGGGCTGGTGCCGGTGCTGATGTTGTCGAGGGCTTTGAGGCGAGGGTGAGCTGGCTTGGTCCCGCCAGCAGGAATCGAACCTGCATCTGAGTCTTAGGAGGACCCCGTTCTATCCATTGAACTATAGCGAGACAGCCCTGTGGCAGGGCGGGGCGCATTCTCGCATGAGTTTTGGGGCTGGCTCAGCGTTGCTTGGCGACATAGTCGCGCAAGGCCTCGTCGATGCGTGTTTGCCAGCCCTCGCCGGTGGCGCGGAAGTAATCGGCCACGTCGCGCGACAGACGGATGGAGATGCGTTCCTTGGTCGGCGTTTTTTGCGGCCCACGCTCCCCGGGCCGGCGCCTCAGGGCGAGCAGGTCGGCGTAGACCTCGGGCGGCAACACCTCGGCCGCAGGCTTGGCGCGCTTGAACCAGGCTTCGTCCAGCTCGGGGCTGTCCGGGTCGGCGGCGATGCCGGCGTTGATGCGGGCGTCTTCCTCGTCGGTGGGTAGTTCCACCACCCGCCCGGAGCGGGTCTTAAGTGGCTTGACGGACATAGCGGTGTACCTCGCGTTGATTGGCTTTGCGTAAGCTGATGAGACGCACGGCGGTCTCGCGCAGCGTGAAGGTGAGCACGAACAGGCGCGTGCCGATCAGGCCGGTGGCATTCAGCCGTGTCTCGGCGTAATTCTTGCGGCCATCGACCTCGATCTGCGCGGTCTCCCACTCGAAGTCTTCGGCAGCGCCGAACCAGATCCCATGCTTGGCCACATTGGCCGCCTGCTTTGCTGGGTCAAACGCGTAACGCATAGCTGGATTGTGGGCACGGAAAGAGCGGGCTGCAATTGTTTTTTGTCGTGACAATAAAATCCATCGCCCTCACTCCCACTTCCACTGCCAGATCAGATCCACCGCGTTTTCATCGCCCGACTGGGCGCGCAGGGTGAAGCGCTGGGCGATGCGGTAGATCACCTGCCAGACGCCGGTGGTGGCGTTGAGGCCGCGCTCGTAGCCGACATACCAGCGCTCCGAGAGGTTCTTGCCTACCCGTACTACCGTGCCCTTGACGTCGCTGCCCTTGCCGTCGATGGCGAGTTCGTCCAGGCCCACGGTCTTCTTGAGCTTGCTGGTCACGCCCTCGCCGTCGCCGGCCAGCAAGGCCATGGCGGCGCTTTGCAGCAGGGCGCTGTCGCCGCCCTCCAACTGGTCGGGCGCGCGGCCCAGCAGCAGCCAGGAGAGCTTGGCGCTGTCCATCATCTCGGGGTCGGAATAGAGCTTGACCCGTGGCGCCTGCGCCGTGCCGGTGACGGCCACGCCCACCTTGACCTCTTCGTTAGGCATGGGCCGCAGGGCCAGCACGTCCAGGCGCGGGTTGTCGATCACGCCGCTGAAGCTGATCAGGCCTTTCTCCACCGTCAGCTTCTGGCCGTAGGCGTCGAAGCTGCCGTCCACGGTTTTGATCACACCGTGCAGGGCCGGGCCGGTGGCGGCCTGGCTCAGGGCCAGATCGCCGGCCAGCAAGGTGTCGATGCCATGGCCGCGCACCCGCAGCTTCTGGCCCAGATTGATGCCGACCTTGACCTTGATGGCGCGCCTGGATTTGGGCGCCTCCGCCACCAGCTCGCGTTTGGCGCCTGGGCGGCGCACTTGCACATCGGCACCCAGCTCGGGCGCGTTGCCGCGCGAGAAGTCGAACAAGCCGTCCTCCACGTCCAGCTTGCCCTGCAGGTCCAGGGCCTGGGCGTCCAGCAGCAGCTGCAACTGGCCGTTGATGGCCAGGCGGCGGTCTACCCGGCGCAGCACGGCGAACTTTCTGGCCTCCAGCTGGATTTCGGCCTTGGGCGTGGCGCCCAGCTGCATGCTGCCGCTACCGCTCAACTCGCCGTCGCCGGCGCGCACCTTGAAACTTTCCAGCGTGGCGCGGCCACCGTGCAGATTCAAGGCCAGCTCGCCGTCCCGCATGTCCACGCCCATCAGCGGATTGCGCAAGGCCAGCTTGGCCGCGCTGGCCGAGCCATTGATCTCGGGGGCCCGCAAAAGGCCGCCAAAGCTGGCGCTGGCATGGAAGCCACCGCCCATGCGCCAACCGGTGGGCACCCAGGCGCCCCAGGTGCTGAGATTGGCGACCTGCGCCTCCAGCACGCCCTGCAGCTGCGAGTTGCCGCTGGGCCAGAGGCTGCCGTCGCTGTTGCGGGCGGTCAGGGCGCCGGCCAGGGCGCCGACATTGCTGCCGGCCAGGGCCTGCGTCAAATGCCAGACGCCGGGGCTGCCGATCAGGCCGATGCGCAGCTCGCTCAGATTCAGCTTTTGCGTGCCGCCGTCGTCGGTCACGCTGAGGTCGCCACCGCTGCGTTCCAGGGCGATCTCCACATCGAGCCGGGGGTGGGTGGCGATGCGGGCATGGCCGCCCACCACCAGATCGCCGCCCCAGCCGAAATCGGGCTGCCAGCGCGCCAGCAGGGGGGCCACGGCCAGCGGCTCCAACTGCAGGTCGACGCTGGCTTGATCGCCGCCATGCCAGGCCAGCTCGGCCCAGCGCAGGCCGGCGCCCAGCAGCTCCAGACGGCCGGGTTTGACGGCGGCTTGCTGCAGCTGGGCCTGCGGCCCCAGGCTCAGGCCGCCGGCCAGATTGCCGGCCTGCAACCAGGGCTGCAGCTGAGCCTCCTGCGGCCGGGCCAGCAGCTGGCCTTGCTCGAACTGCCAGCGCCCGCCCTGGTACCAGAGCAGACCAGGCGTGCCGCTCAAAGCGCCTTGCAGGCTCAGGGTGAGGGGGCCTTTGGCGATCTGCTCCTTGGGCTGGCCGGGCGGGATCAGGGCCGCCGGAATCTTGCCCTCGCCCTGGGCATTGAGCTGCAGCCTGTGCTTGGCCCAGCTGCCCGCCAGGCTCAGGCCGGCCTTGGGGCTGCTGAAACCGCCGGCCTGCAACTGCTCCAGATCGAGGCTGGCCTGCAGGGGGGCGTCCAGGCCGCTGGCCAGTTCCCAACGGCCCTGGGCCGCGGCCAGCTGCAGGCTGTTGCCGGGGCTGTCCAGCAGCAGTTTGCTGGCCTGCAGATTGCCCTCGCTGCGCCAGTTCCAGCCGCTGGGGTCTTGTTTGCCGGGCGTCTCGGCCTTGGCCGTCAGCTTCAGGCTGGCCATCAAACTGCCGGCCAGCCTGGACTTGGGGGCAAAGCTGGCCAGCAGGGCTTGCAGGCCGGCCAGCTGAGGCGCGCGCAGCTCCAGCGCGGCTTGCAATTGCTCACCGGGCAGCAGCTCTGCTCGGCCTTGCAGCTGATTGCTGTCCAGCTGCAGATCCAGCCGGGCCAGCGGGGCCGCGCCTGCCCTGTGCTCGTAGCGCAGCAGGCCGCTGCTGGCGACACCGCCCAGGCTGCCGGGCTTCAGCTGCAGTTGGGCACTGCCCAGCGGGGCTTGTTGCGCAAGCCCGGCCTTGGCCGAGGTGGCGCCGCTTTGCAATTGCGCGCTGAGCTCGGCGTCCAGGCTTTGGGCGTTTTGCTGCCAGGCGCTGCCGGCCTCGCCACGCCAGTAGGGGCGCAGATCGGGGGCCTGGGCGCGGGCCTCGGTCTTCAGCGTCCAGCCGCGGGTCAGGCTGCCCGCCTGGGCCAGCAGCAGCTCGGCGCTTGCATTCAGCTGGGCCTCGCCGGAGCTGAGCTTGAGGGACTGCACATTCAGGGCCTTGCTGCTGGCCTGGGCTTGCAGCGCGAGGGACAGGGGCAGCGGCGTGGGTATGGACTTGGCCGGCGCGGCCAGGTCCTGCCATTGCCCGTCCAGCTTGGCGTTGATGCTCAGCGGGGCGCTGTCTTGCGCGCCGATCTGGCCCAGGCCCTGGGGGCTGCCGAGTTCGATCTTGCCGCTCGCGCGCAGCGGACGCAGGGCTTGCAGCAGGCCTTCGCCGCGCAGCGCTTCCAAGGCGAGATGGAGCTTGGCACCCTGGGCGCTGGAGTTGCTGCCGGTCGCGCGCAGGCGGCCGGCCGGCTGTTGGGCGCTGCCCAGCAAGGCGTCCAGGCTGTTGATCTGCAGGCTGGCCGGATCCTGGGCCAGCAAGCTCAGGTCCAGCGCCAGCTTGCGCAGGGGCAGGCGCTGTTCGTCCCAGCGCCCGGCCAGGCCATTGCCCAGATCGGCGGAGACCGCCAGGCTCAGCTGCTGCTTGGCATCGGGCACGGCCCGGATCTGCGCCGTGCCGCTGAAAGCGGTGCGGGGCAGACCGGAGACCAGGGCGGCGAGGTCCAGATTGCGGGTGTTCAGCCGCAGCTCTTGCAAGGGCCAGGCGGCAAAAGGGGCCAGCCGGGCTTGGGCGTCCAGCGCCTGGGCCTGGGCGTCCAGCTTGGCTTGCAGTTGCAGGGCCGGCAGAGGGCCGCTGGCCTGCACTTGCGCGGTCCAGGCGGGCAGGCCTTGTGCGGCGCTGGGCAGGGACTGGATCTGCAGGGCCGAGCTCAGGCGCAGCTCGCCGGCGCTTTGGAGGCTGGCCTCGCCGCTCACTTGCAGCAGGTCCCAGGCCAGATGCTCCAGCTTGAGACTGTGCTGCTGGCCTTGCTCGGCGCTCAGCGCCAGGCTGGCGCGCAGCTCGCGCAGGGGCTTGTCGCCCAGCTCGGCGCTGTGCAGCTCCTGGATGCTCAGGGCGGCTAGCCGCAGGCCGACCGGGATCAGCAGGTCGCTGGGCGCTTGGGTCGGCTCTGCGGAGGGCTTGAGCTTGAGCGTCAGGCGCTGGATCTGCAGGCTTGGCAGATACACATCGGCCCACAGCCTGGGGCTGCGGCTCCAGGCCAGGCTCAGGCCCTGCCACTGCAGGCCTTGCAGCTCGACGCTGTCCGGGCTCTTCAGATCGCCGGGCAGGCTGTAGCGCAGGCGCCGGGCGGAGAAGTCGCCCAGCAAGCTGCCCTTGGCCGCCTCGACCTCCAGGCCCGGCACCTGGTTCAGCAGCCAGGCCGTGCCGGGCTCGGTGGCCAGGGCCCACCAGGCCGAGGTGGCGCCGGCGCCGAGCAGCAGGGGCGCGGCCAGCAAGGCCAGGATCAGACCGCGGCCGCCGCCACGTTTCTTGGCTGCTGCGATGGGGGCAGGGGAGGCGCTTGCCTCGGTGGGCTGCTCGCTCATGCTGGGCTCGCTCACAGGGCAATGCCCACGCTGAAATGGATGCGCCACTTCTGCAAGGCCTGGGCACGGGCAAAGTCCAGGCGCAGCGTGCCCAGGGGGCTGCGGTAGCGCAGGCCCAGGCCATAGGCCAGCTCGGGCCTGAGGCCGCGCCAGCCCATGGCCGCCTGGCCGGCGTCGACAAAGCCGGCACCCAGCAGATCGGGCAGGGAAGGCATCAGTGCATGGGCCAGCTCCAGGCTGCCGGTCCAGGCCACCTTGCCGCCGGTGGGGTTGCCGTCGGCGTCCGCCGGCCCCAGATCGCGCAGGCCGTAGCCGCGCACCGAGTCGTCGCCGCCAACGCGGAAGCGCAGGGCCTCGGGCAGGCCCACATCCTCGCCCGCGTAGATTTGCGCGAAGCTGGTGCGCGCCGCGCCGAACCAGCCGCCGGGCAGGGGCTGGTAGCCGTGCAGCACCAGCTCGCCGCGGCCGAAGGCGCCGCTGCTGGAGACGGAGTTGTCCGCCCGGCCCAGACCCAGAGCCAAGCTGGCCGTGTAGCCCTTGGTCGGGACCAGGGTGGAGTCGACCCGGCGCCAGGTCCATTGCACATTGCCGGAGACGGCGCCGCTGTTGACGACGCGCTCGGGGTCGGACTCGCGGGCCCGCAGCACTTCGAGGTAGTAGAGGCGGTCTTCCTTGTCGGTCTCGCGCAGACGGCCCAGGCGGGCGCGCAGATTGACGGAGACGCGCTCGCCGTCCGGCACCCGTTCGATGAAGAGGGCGCCCAGATTGCGCTGCATATCGGTCTGGGGGTGGGAGGTCAGTTCCCAGTCCAGCGAGGGGTTGTCCTGGCTGACCTTGAGCTTGAGGCGGGAGCGCAGGTCCAGACCCCAGGGGCGGCGGTGGGTGTGGTCCAGGCCCAGGCGGGGCCCGTTGGTGGTGCTCAGGCCCAGGCTGGCGGTGAGTTGCTGGCGCGGGGCCTCCCGCACATCGACCCAGACCGGGGTGCTGACGCCGCCGGCCGTCGGCGCACTGGCACCGGTTTCCGCCGCGGCGGGCGGCTCCAGCTCGGGCCGGATATTGACGTTGACGCTGTCGAACAGCGTGGTCTTGACCAGGCGCTCCTGGAAGTCCAGCAAGGCCCGCTCGGTATAGGGCTGGCCGACACGGTAGCCGGCCAGGCGTTCGATGGCGGCGCGGGGCTGGTGCTTGAGGCCCTCGACGCGCAGCTCGCCCAGGCGGTAGAGCGGGCCGCTGTCCAGCAGCAGCTCCAGCTCGGCCGCATTGTTTTCGGCATCGATGGTGGCGGCAGATTTCTCCAGCCTGGCCGTCGGATAGCCCTGGGCGCGGGCGCGGCCCAGCAGGCCGCTTTTGGCGCTGGACCAGCGGCTTTGCACAAAGTCATCGCCTTCCTTCATGGGCCAGGCCTCTTGCAGGCTTTGGCGCAGGCCCTGGGCGCGTGCTTCGGCCCGGTCGGCGCTCTCTTCGCCGGCCGGGCTGGGTGTCTGCAGCTCGCCGGCAAAGCCCAGGCTCAGTTTTTTGACCACGGTGCGCGGGCCCGGCTCCACCTTGACGCTGACGGTGATGGGGGTTTGCTCGAAGTCGCGCGAGGCCTGGACCTGGGCATTGAAATAGCCCTCGGTCTCCAGCAGGGCTCGGGCCTGTTCGGGGGCGGCGGCGGTCAGGCGGCCCAGTTCCTGGGCGCTGAGGCGCTGGTCCTCCGGCGCATTGCGAAAACGGGCCAGGTCCAGATGCTCTTCCAGCAAGGCTTTCAGCCCCGCGGGCGCCTGTACATCGAGCCTGTACTCGGCGACCAGGCGGGGCTGGCCCGCCGCTTCGGCGGCCTTGGCCGTGGCGCTCTTGGGCAGCAGCTCGCCGAGGCTGGAGCAGCCGCCGAGCAGGCCCAGCGCGAGCAGGCCCAGGCCGGACCAATGCGGGGGCTTCATTTGCTCAGCAAACGCATCGCGCCTTCCAGGCCGGCCAGGGACAGGGGGAACATGCGCTGGTGCATGATTTGCTGAATCAGGGCCACGCTTTGGCGGTACTGCCAGACGCCCTGCGGTTCGGGATTGATCCATGCGTATTTGGGGAAGGCATTGGCGAGGCGCTGCAGCCATTCGGCGCCGGCCTCCTCGTTGTTGTACTCGACGCTGCCACCGGGCTGCAGGATCTCGTAGGGGCTCATGGTGGCATCGCCCACAAAGATCAGCTTGTAGTCGCGGTTGTACTTGCGAATGATGTCCCAGGTGGGGGTCTTCTCGGCAAAGCGGCGGCGGTTGTTCTTCCACACAAAGTCATAGACGCAGTTGTGGAAGTAGAAGAACTCCAGATGCTTGAACTCGGCCTTGGCGGCGGAGAACAGTTCCTCGACCCGGTGGATGTGCTCGTCCATGGTGCCGCCCACATCCATCAGCAGCAGCACTTTGACCTTGTTGTGGCGCTCCGGAATCATGCGGATGTCCAGCATGCCGGCATTGGCCGCGGTCTTGTGGATGGTGCCGTCCAGGTCCAGCTCCAGCTCCGAGCCCTCGCGCGCAAAACGGCGCAGGCGGCGCAAGGCCACCTTGATATTGCGGGTGCCCAGTTCCAGGTTGTCGTCGTAGTCCTTGTAGGCGCGCTGGTCCCAGACCTTGACGGCGCTGCGCATGCGGCCCTTGTCCTGGCCTATGCGTATGCCTTGCGGGTTGTAGCCATAGGCGCCAAAGGGGCTGGTGCCGCCCGTGCCTATCCATTTGCTGCCGCCCTCGTGGCGTTCCTTCTGCTCCTCGAAGCGCTTTTTGAGCGTCTCCATCAGCTCCTGCCAGCCCATTTTTTCAATGGCGGCTTTCTGCTCGGGCGTCAGCTCCAGCTCCAGATGCTTGCGCAGCCACTCCAGCGGCACGTCCTTGCTGAAGTCGGTCAACAGCTCCACGCCCTTGAAGTAGGCGCTGAAGGCGCGGTCGAATTTATCGTAATGGGCCTCGTCCTTGACCAGGGTGGTCCGGGCGAGGAAGTAGAAGTCGTCCACCGAGGGCGGGCCCTCGGCCCCGATGACGCCGGCCTGCAAGCCCTCCAGCAGGCTCAAGAATTCCCGCACGGAGACCGGCAGTTTCGCGGCACGCAAGGTGTAGAAAAATTTGATCAGCATGAGGTTCTCGGCGGCGGGGCTTGATTATCCACAGGGAAGCTGCGGCTGGACGTAGCCCCCAGCCTGGTTTCCAATGCCTGTAAACAAATGGCGGCAGGCGGGCCCTGCCATCGAATACTCCTAGGAGTGGAGGCCGCCCTCAGCATGCTACAGCTTCGCCATAGCCTGACCCAGTTGGCGCAGAGCCGTTTTGTGCTGGGCATGCGGGAGAGCTTTCTGGCCGTGCTGCCGGTCTATCTGCTGCTGCAGCTGCTGGGCCTGGCCCTGTTCCTGCTGCACTGGCTGCAGCCCGAGGCGGCCCAGCTGTATCAGCCGCAGTTGCAGGCCCTGGGCCAGTTCTCGCGCCTGTTCTGGCCGCTGGCCATCGCCGCCTCGACCGCCACGCATTTTGCCCGGGCCTATGGCATCGACCCGCTTTACGCCCTGTTGCTGCTGCTGTCCCTGGGCCTGATCTCCCTGTTGAACACGCCCGCCGGGCAGACGGAGGCCCAGCTCACCGACTGGCTGATGCTGGCCTCCATCGCCATGCCCCTGGCCTCGGTGCTCTTGCTGCGCCTGCTGATCCGCCACCTGCCCCGCTTCGATCGCAGCGGCGCCACGCGCTTCTCGCCCGCGCTTTCGCGCACCCTGGTTCATGGCCTGCCCTTTGTGCTGGTGCTGTTGCTGCTGAGCGGGCCGGCCCTGCTGCTGCCCCAGGCCTTGCACGAGCCGCAGGGCCGTCTGGGCGAGCACTTGCCGCCCTGGCTCTTTCTGTTGCTGCGTCAGCTGCTCTCCAACTTCCTGTGGTGGATGGGCATCAGCGGTTCGACGGTCACCAACTGGCTGAGCCATCACTACTTCGCGCAGCAAGATGTGCTGCCGGGCGTCTCCGTCGAGACCCTGATCTTCAACTTTATGGTGCCCGGCGGCTGCGGTGCGACGCTGGCCTTGACCGCCTGCCTGATCTGGTACCGGCGGCAGCTGCCCGAGCGCAACCGTCATATCTGGCGCTGGGCCTTGCCCTTGCAGATCTTCAATGTCAACGAGTTGCTGACCTTCGGCCTGCCCGTGGTCGGCAACCTCAGCCTGCTGCTGCCTTTTCTGCTGGTGCCCATGCTCAATAGCGTGCTGGTGTATCTGGTGGTGGTGGAGTGGCAGTGGCTGCCCGTGCTGGGCTCCTGGGATGTGCATTGGATGACGCCTTTTTTTGTCAGTGCCTTCTTCATGCAGAGCAAGTGGCTGGGCGTCTTGTTGCTGCAAGTGCTGGTCTTCGTGCTCTCGGTGCTGGTCTATCGCCCCTTCGTGAAGCGCTGGCTGAGCGAGGAGCAATTGGGCGAGGCGAGCTGGGCGCTGGCGCAGCGCATGAATCTGGGGCCGGGGCTGGAGATGTTTGCCGAGGCCAGATTCGTCAAGCGCCATGAGGCCCAGCACGAATGGAGCCGGCGGGCGCAGGAGGCCTTGCGCCTCTTGCAGACCGGTACGCTGTGCATGCATTACCAGCCCAAGCTGGACCTGCAGCGGGGCGAGATCGTGGGCCTGGAGGCCTTGCTGCGCCTGCGGCTGGCGGATGGCAGCTGTGTCGAGCCCGGCCGCTTTCTGCCGGCGCTGGAGCAGGCCGGTTTTGGTGACATGCTGGACCTGTGGGTGGTGCGTCAGGTGACCGATGATCTGCGGCGCTGGCATGCGGCCGGCTTCGAGACCCGGGTGGCCATCAATCTGTCGGCCGCCACCCTGGGCGAGGAGGAGGCTTTTGATGAAATCCTCGCCACCATGCTCGGCTTCAAGACCCTGGGCCTGGAGGCCGAGCTGCTGGAGAGCAGCCTGATCCAGCAGCCCGAGCTGGTGCGGGCCCGGCTGGGCCGGCTGCGCGAGGCCGGCGTCCGGGTCAATGTGGATGATTTCGGCACCGGCTACTCCAACCTCACCGTCTTCCACAATGCCGCCGTGGATGTGGTCAAGCTCGATCGCTCCTTGCTGATGGCGGCGGCCGAGCCGCGCGGGGCGGCGCTGTACCGCGAGGTTTGCGCGGCCATGCAGAGGCTGGGTTATGAGGTGCTGGCCGAGGGGGTGGAGACCGCGGAGGAGGGCGAATTCGTCGCCGCCTGCGGCGTGGCCCTGGTGCAGGGTTGGTGGATCAGCCGCCCCCTGGAGGCGGCGGCCGTGCCGGCCGGGGTGGCGGCGCTGGCACAGCGCTTCGGTCCGCAGCAGCTCTCACCGCGCTGAACGTTTTCCCGCGGTCTTGGGCTTGTGCGCCGGGTCGTGGCGGCGCAGCCAGTCAAAGAACTCGCCATACCAGAGCTTGCTGTTCTGCGGCTTCAGGATCCAGTGGTTCTCGTCCGGGAACCAGAGCAGGCGGGCGTCCACATCCTGGGCCTTGAGCGTGTTGTAGTAGGCCAGGCCCTGGGCATCGGGCACGCGGTAATCCTTGGCGCCGTGGATGACCAGGGTGGGGGTGCGCATATGCTGGGCAAAGGCCAGCGGGTTCTGCGCCGCCACCCGGGCCGGATCGTCCCAGTAGTAGGCGCCCAGCTCCTTGGCGAACCAGTGGTAGGCGTCGCCCGCGAACATGGCCTGCCAGTCGAAGCAGCCGGCATGGCAGACATAGGCCTGGTAGCGGCCGGGTTTGATATGGCCGTTCATCCAGGCCACCATGTAGCCGCCATAGCTGCCGCCGGTGGCGAACAGGCGCTGCTTGTCCACCCAGGGCTTTTTGAGCAGCCAGTCGCTGCCGGCCTCGATGTCTTGCAGCTCCAGCTCGGTCCAGTGGCCGGTGATGGAATCCAGGAAAGCATGGCCGAAACTGGACGAGCCGTGGTAGTTGACGCAGGCCACCACATAGCCCTGGGCGGCAAAGACCTGGTGGTTCCAGCGCCAGTGCCAGGAGTCGCCAAACGCGGTGTGCGGGCCGCCGTGTATGACCTGCATCACCGGGTACTTCTTCTTGGGATCGAAGTCGGGCGGGTAGATCAGCCACATCTGCACCGGCTCGTCCAAGGCGCCCTGCACAAAGACCTCCTCGTGGCGGCCGAAGCGCTGTTGCTGCAGGCGCTTGTCGTTGAACTGTTCGATGGCCTGGGCCCGGCCCTGCTCGTCCAGCACCGAGATGCGTGGCGGGTGCTGCACGCTGTCGTGGTTGATGACGATCAGGCCGGCGGCCAGGTCGAAGCTGCTGGCATTGCCGCCTTCGAAAACGATTTGTGCCTGCTGGGCTTGCAGATCGAAACGCCAGAGATGGCGGCGGCCGCGCGCTTCGGCGCCAAAGAGTATGGACAAATCGTCCTCGGCCCAGCGCAGGGGCGCGGCGAGGTCCAGATCCAGGGTTTCGGACACCACGGCCCACTGGCCCTGCGTGTCCAGCACCGCCAGCTGTGAGGGCATGGTGTGGCCGCGCGCCTGGTGGCTGGCCAGAAAGGCCAGGTGCTGGCCGCCATGGCTGTAGCGGGGCGCTTCGAAGGTCCAGCCCTTGTCCTGCAGCAGGGTGCGGATGCGGCCGCTCTTCAGCTCCACCTCGCCCAGGGCGAAGCAGTCGTCCAGGCGCTTGCGCTTGGCCGGGTTGAAGGAGAAGACGATGCGGCGGCCGTCGGGCGAGATGTCAAAGCTATTGGCGTCCACGGCGGACCAGGACAGGCTCAGCTCCGTGCCCTCGAACAGATCGCTGAGCTTGCCGGTCTGCACATCCAGCACATGCAGATGCGGCACCCGGCCCTCGGGGATGTGCCGATCCCAGTAGCGGTAGATGTTCTCCGAGGTGGCATAGCCCGTGCTCTTGCGCGCCTTGAACTCGGCCAAGGCCTTGGCCTGGGCCTTGCTGCCCTTGAGCCCGGGCCAGACCCAGGAGACGAAGGCGATGCGGCGGCCGTCGGGGAACCACTTGAAGCATTCCACGCCGGTGGCTATGCCCTGGCCCTCGCTGCCGCCCAGGCGGCGCGCCTCGCCGCCATCGGGGGCGATCAGATAGAGCTGGGCCTCCTCGTCCTTGCGGCCTTCCTGCTCGCGCCGGGCGATGAAGGCGATCTGCTCGCCGTACCTGGAGGCGGGGCTCCACTGCGGAGCGGCGTCCTTGTCGCCGGCGGCCGTCAGGCGGCGTGCCTCGCCGCCCAGGGTGGAGAGCAGATAGAGGCTGCTGGTCCCCGAGTTCTTCTCCATCGAGAACTGGCCGAGGCTGACGACGGCCTGCGCCCCATCGGGCGAGAGGCTGGGCGCGCCCAGGCGGCCCAGGGCCCAGAGAGCATCGACATCAAAAGGTTTCCGCGGGCTTTGCTTGCTCATGTCTTCGGCTTGCCTTGCTGCCATTGGGCCAGGGCCTGGCGGCACAGCCAGCGGCCCGCGCCGCTGCCGGCCAGGATCAGCGCCAGGCTGGCCATCTCGGCCAGACCCCAGGCCTTGGAGGCGATGAAATCAAGGCCAAAGGCCTGGCCCAGGTGCCAGCCGGCCAGGGCACCCAGGACGAAACCGAGAGCGTCGGCGATGCCTTGCTGCAAGGCCTTCTTCATTGCTGTGTCCATGTGGTTTTCTGCTTAGCGGTTGCGGCTCTGCATAAAGACCAGTTTCTCGAACAGGCTCAGGTCTTGCTCATTTTTCAGCAAGGCGCCCACCAGGGGCGGCACGCTGGTGGCGGCGTCCTGGGTCAGCAGGGCTTCGGTGGGGATGTCCTCGGCCACCAGCAGCTTGAGCCAGTCCAACAGCTCCGAGGTCGAGGGTTTCTTTTTCAGGCCGGGCAGATTGCGCACCTCGAAAAAGGTCTTCAATGCGGCCGCCAGCAGCTCTTTCTTGAGGCCGGGGAAGTGCACGTCGACGATGCTTTGCATGGTCACGGCGTCGGGGAACTTGATGTAGTGGAAGAAGCAGCGGCGCAAAAAGGCGTCGGGCAGCTCTTTCTCGTTGTTCGAGGTGATGAAGACCAGGGGCCGGTGCTTGGCCTTGATCAGCTGGCGGGTCTCGTAGACATAGAACTCCATGCGGTCGATCTCGCGCAGCAGATCGTTGGGGAATTCGATATCGGCCTTGTCGATCTCGTCGATCAGCAAGGCCACCGGCTGCTCGGACTCGAAAGCCTGCCAGAGCACGCCCTTGACGATGTAGTTCTCGATATTGCGGACCTTGTCCGAACCCTCGATGCCGGCCAGCTGGCTGTCGCGCAAACGGCTCACCGCGTCGTATTCGTAGAGGCCTTGCTGGGCCTTGGTCGTGGATTTGATGTGCCATTGCAACAGGGGCATACCCAGGGCTGCGGCCACTTCCTCGGCCAGCATGGTCTTGCCGGTGCCGGGCTCGCCCTTGACCAGCAAGGGGCGTTGCAGGGTGGCGGCGGCGTTCACCGCCAACATGAGATCGGGAGTGGCGATGTATTGGTCCGAGCCTGCAAATTTCATGCTGTAGATCAAGTGATAGATTGGAAAAATCAGTATAGGGCCGCGACCTATAATCGCCGCCGAACTAGACCAAGACCCCCGGAGACCATGAAAAAACTATTGCAGAGCTCAGCAGTCGTGGCCGCTATGTTTGGCGCCTCATTTTCCGTTCATGCCCAGGCAACGGCCGCGGGTCAGGGCAGTGTTCAATCCAAGGTGGCCATGTGTATTGGCTGCCATGGCATTGCAGGGTATCAGGCCTCCTTCCCGGAGGTGCACAAGGTGCCGATGATCGCTGGCCAGAATGCCAAGTACATCGCCTCGGCGCTAACGGCTTATGCCAAGGGTGAGCGCAAGCATCCGACGATGCGCGGCATCGCGCAGACGCTGAGCGAGCAAGACATCGCCGACATCTCGGCCTATTACGAAAAGCAGGCCGCCGTGCCCGCCGTGCCCGAGACCGCCGCCGCAGCCTCGGCCCAGGTGTCGGCCTTGCTGAGCAAGGGCGCCTGTGCCTCCTGTCATGGCGCCAATTTCAGCAAGCCCATCGACGGCAGCTACCCTAAGATCGCCGGCCAGCATGCCGACTACCTGCTGGTGGCCCTGAAGTCCTACCAGACCGAAGGCAATCCGGTGATAGGCCGCGGCAACGCCATCATGGCCGGCCAGGTCAAGCAATTCAGCCATGCCGAGCTGAAGGCCATCGCCGGTTATCTGGCCGGACTGCCGGCCGAGCTGCGCACCGTGCCGCAAAGCAAGTTCCGCTGAATTATTCATTTAGGCCGGGGCGGCAAGGCTCCGGTTTTGAGAAGCCGCCTTGGCTCTGGATTGATTGCAGGAAAAAGCCTGCAAAAGGTCGCAGAAAGGCGGTTTTTTCATGGTTATTTAAAAATGAGTATCCGCTCGGGCCGCGTGATACTGGGTGTTCCTGATTCTTTCGTCGGTTGCGCCCAGCGATGCTCAAGAAGATTCCCACACAGCAGGTTCAGTTGGGCATGTACCTCCAGTCCCTGGAGGGCTCCTGGCTCTCGCATCCTTTCTGGAAGACCAAGTTCATCCTGAAGGATCAGGCCGATCTGGAAGCCCTGCTGACCAGCGGTGTGCCCATGGTCTGGATCGATATCAGCCGGGGCGACGACGTTCAGGCGTGCCCGAAACACGAGGCCACGGCCCAGGCCCAGGTGCAGGCGGCCCTGGCCGTGCCCGAGCCCAGCGCCCCGGTCGTCGAGACGGTGCAGACGCCTCCCCCCCCGCCGCCGGTGGTGGCCGAGAAGCTCAGCCTGGGTGCCGAGATGGAGCGGGCCGGCAAGGTGATCAACCGCTCCAAGCAGGCGGTGATGTCCTTGTTTGGCGAGGCCCGGCTGGGCAAGGCGGTCGATACCGAGCAATGCCTGCCGGTGGTGGAGGAGGTGGCCGATTCGGTGGCCCGCAATCCCTCCGCCCTGATCAGCCTGGCCCGGCTCAAGACCAAGGACGATTACACCTATATGCACTCGGTGGCGGTCTGCGCCCTGATGGTGTCCCTGGCCAAGCAACTGGGCATGGATGAGGGCCAGGTGCGCGAAGCCGGCCTGGCCGGCCTGCTGCACGATATCGGCAAGATGATGATGCCGCTGGACGTGCTCAACAAGCCCGGCGCCCTGACCGAGGCCGAGTTCAACGTCATCCGCTCCCATCCGGTGCGCGGCTACCAGATGCTCAAGGAGGGCGGTGCCGTGCCGGCCTCGGCCCTGGACGTCTGCCTGCACCACCACGAGAAGATGGACGGCACCGGCTATCCGAAAAAACTGATGGGCGAGCAGATCTCGCTGCTGGCCCGCATGGGCGCGGTCTGCGATGTCTACGACGCCATCACCTCGACCCGGCCTTACAAGAGTGCCTGGGACCCGGCCGGCTCCATCCAGCGCATGGCGCAGTGGACGGGGCAGTTCGATCCGCAGGTCTTCAAGGCCTTTGTGCGCTGCGTGGGCATCTATCCGGTGGGCAGCCTGGTGCGGCTGGAGTCCGGCCGCCTGGGCGTGGTGGTGGATCTCAATCCGCTTGCGCTGGCGGCGCCGGTGGTGCGGGTGTTCTATTCCACCCGCTCCAAGCTGCCGGTGCCGGTGCAGCTGCTGGATCTCGCCAGTCCCGCGGTGCAAGACAAGGTGGTCGGGCGCGAATCGCCGCAGGAATGGGGCTTTACCCATCTGGACGATATCTGGCGCGCACCGCAGTAAGGCTTGCTTGCTAGGGTTGCCCCCACGGGTATTGCCGCGCGGGCTCTCTACACTCGCGGCAATGCCATTCCTGAGGGGCCTGCCCATGCGTCGAGTGCTTCTGTCGGCCATCGTTTTCGCTGCCTGCGGCGGCGCCCTGGTGCAGGCCCAGACCCTGCGCTGGGCCAGCCAGGGCGATCCCCAAACCATGGATCCCCACTCACAGAACGAGAGCATGACCAATATGGTCAACGGCCAGGTCTACGAGCGCCTGACCAGCCGCGATCGCCAGCTCAATATCGTGTCCGGCCTGGCCAGCGAGTGGAGCCAGGTCGCGCCCCTGCTGTGGCGCTTCAAGCTGCGGCCCGGCGTCAAATTCCACGAGGGCCAGAGCTTCACGGCCGACGATGTGGTGTTCTCGGTGCAGCGCGCCAAGGAGGCCAGCTCGCAGTTTGCCGTCTACGCCAACGCCGTGGGCCAGCCGCGCAAGGTGGACGAGCTGACGGTGGAGTTCCAGCTCAGCAGCTATAACCCCATATTTCTGCAGCACATCGACCTGCTGTGGATGATGAGCAAGCCCTGGGCCGAGGCGCACAAGGTCGTCCGCCCCCTGGACTTCAAGAACAAGGAAGAGGCTCACACCAGCCTGAACGCCAACGGCACCGGGCCCTTCCGCCTGGTCGCACGCCAGCCCGGCATCAAGACCCAGTTCAAGCGCTTTCCGGGCTGGTGGGGCAGGTTCGAGGGCAATGTGCAGGAGGTGGTGTTCAGCCCCATTGCCAACGACGCCACCCGGCTGGCGGCCCTGGTCTCGGGTGAGATCGACTTCGTGCTCGACCCGGCGCCGCGCGACGTGCCGCGCCTGCGCAATAGCAGCGGCGTGAAGATCGTCGAGGGGCCGGAGAACCGCCTGATCTTCATCGGCATGGACCAGGCGCGCGACAAGCTGCTGCATGGCCAGGCGCCGGGCGATAAAAACCCCTTCAAAGACATCCGCGTGCGCCGCGCGCTCTACCAGGCCGTCGATGTGGAGGCCATGCGCCTCAAGCTGATGAATGGCCTGAGCGTCCCGACCGGCGGGCTGACGCCCTCGGCCACCGCGTCCTTCTTCGATGCCGCACTGGATGCGCGTTATCCCTTCGACATCGCGGCGGCCCGCAAGCTGATGGCCGAGGCGGGCTATGCCAACGGCTTCGAGGTCACGCTGGACTGCCCCAATAACCGCTATGTCAACGACGAGGAAATCTGCCAGGCCCTGGCCGCCATGTGGGCCCAGCTCAAGATCAAGGTGCGGGTCTCGGCCATGCCGCGCGTCACCTTCTTTCCCAAGCTGGAGAAGCTGGACAGCAGCCTCTTTCTCTACGGCTGGGGCGGCGCCATCACCGATGCCGAGTCCATCCTGACCCCGGTCTACCGCAATCGTGGTGAACGCGGCGTCGGCGCCTACAACTACGGCGGGGTGCGCAACGATAAATTCGATGCACTGGCGGCCCAGTCCAGCGTCGAGCCCGACCCCAAGCGGCGCGAGCAAATGATCAAGGCCGCGCTGAGCGAGTACAAGGAGCAGTTCCATGTGCTGCCCCTGCACCGCCAGATGATTCCCTGGGCCGTACGCAGCAATATCAGCGTGGTGCACCGTGCGGACAACTGGTTCGAGCTGTCCTGGGTCCACATCGGCAAGTAGGGCGGCGGCGCGCAAGCGCAGAACAAGGCCCTGAATCGGCCAGCATCTCCGGCGACCTCGCCCGGCTCGCCGCAGGCAAGATCAAGCGATCCGAAAGCCTTGGGGCTTTCCGTCCGTACTCGCCTTGATCAACACCATGCCGCGCCCACCCCTACACACCTCCATCCCCGCCCAAGCCTCCATCCGCCTGCGGGGCGCCGGCCTGGCCGGTGCCGCAGCCCTCTTGCTGGGCCTGGCGGCCTGCGGCAGCGGTGGCGGCAATAGCAGCGATGGCGGCAGCAGCGAGCCCGGCTCGGCCAGCGGCCCCACCGTCTTCAGCGTGGACCCCAGCGTCAGCGGCGTGGCCGCCGTGGGCACGCCGCTGACCAATGCGCGCATCCTGGTGCTGGACGGCAAGGGCGCGACCGTGGGCTCGGGCAGCAGCTCGGCCGCCGATGGCTCCTACAAGATCACGCTCAGCAGCAAAAGCCTCAGCGCGCCCCTGCTGCTGCAGCTGCGCGGCCTGGACGCCGCCGGCAGCCCGCAGGTCCTGCACTCGGCCGTGCCGCTGCTGAGCGCCACGGCGCCGGCCATGGTGGCCCATATCACCCCGCTCAGCAATGCCATCGTGGCGCTGTCGCTGGGCAGCGATCCGCAAGCCGTGTTCGCCGCGCCGACCCAGAACGCCGCCGCGGTCGCCGCGGTGGCCATGGCCGCCAGCGGGGCGGCGGGTTTTGTCAAAACCCTGGTCAAGACCCAGCTGAGCGATCTCAAATTCGCCAACACCGCCGCGCTCGATCTGCTGGCCGACCCCGGCTTTGCCGCCAACAAGAGCGCCCAGGACCTGCTGCTGGAAAGCCTGCGCGTCAATGTGGCCAAGAGCAGCAAGGGCGTGCAGCAGCTGCAGCTCAGCAACAAGCTGCAGCCCGGCGTGGCCGCCGAGGTGGTGGTGGAGCTGGCCACGGCCCAGGCCGAGCTGCTCAAGACCACGGCCTCCACGCCCGCCAACGCCATCGTCTCCACGCTCAAGGCCACCACCAGCCCGACGGCGACGCTGGCCAATCTGGGCGCGCTGGACGATCTCTCGGCCGCGCTCAACAAGCTGATCGCCCAGGGCGCCAATGCCAGCACCATCGCGGCCTCACCCCTGCTGGCCGGTTACGAGCAGCACAACGGCCGGCTGAAGGCCGGCGTGGGCGCCCGGCTGGCGGACTACGCCAGCAAGAACCGCCAGTTCGGCCGCTGGATGCTGACCGGCTGTGCCGACGAGGTGGTCACCGGCGGCCTGTGCAAGCGGGTGCTGGTGTCCGCCCCCATCAGCGACTCCAGCGGCAGCGTGGTCGACGTTTTTAGCGACGCCATCAGCTATAACAAAACCTCGACCACCGGCAGCGTCTGGAATCTGATCGGCAATGGCAAGAAACTGGAGCTGGCCGTCTATCCCCTGGCCTTCCAGGCCTTGTCTGCCGATGGCACGCCGAGCAGCGCGCTCGCGCCGAATCCGGCCCTGGGCATCCAGCTGCTGATCCAGGCCCAGGACGGCAGCAGTGCCGCCAAGCTGCTGGACACGGCCACCGTGCAGACCCCGGGCGGCTTCAGCATTCCCTTGGGCTACTGCGGCCAGGCCCAGCTGTGCATCTCCGGCACGCCGGGCAGCAGCAGCCTGATCCCCACCGGCGGCCTGGCCGACACCGTCTTGCAACAGTCCAGCGTGGGCTGGCTGGGCAGCGCCGACACGGTGCGCAATGCCAAATACATCGCCAATTACAGCCTGGCCGGGGCGGCCGAATCGCGCCCGGTCTATCTGCCCGCCGATGTGCCGGCCGAACTGCCCCAGGCGCGCTTCCCGGTGCTGGACGGCGTCAGTGCCGGCCAGCCCTTGCGCGCTGGACAGGTCCTGGTTGGCACGGCGCTGAGCTGGGCCACGTGGGCGGCCGCCAACCCGGATATGCGCTTGATCAGCATCCGCACCGTGCTCAGCGTCGCCGAAGATGCCAGCAAAGCCCCCTTGATCCAGGACGGCACACCGCCGCTGCCGCCGGCCAGCGGCCTGAACCTGGCCGGCATCAGCGTGCCCGACGCTTACCTGCCGACCCGCTACGAACTCTGGCTGGGCGCACAGGACTCGGCGGGTCGGCGCTACTTCACCCGCTACACCCTGCAACCCTGAATCTGGCTGGCTTTGGGGTGGCGCTGAATCCGGCTATGCTGGGCGTTAGCGATGTCGGTCGCGACCGGGCTTGTCGGCAAGGGAGCATTGCGTGAGCAGCACTGCAGGGCATGGGCGGATCAACAAGGCCTCGGCGGCGGGACCTGCTCTCGACCCCTTGCTGCTGGAGCTGACCCGTCGGTTGGCCGACCGGGTGCTGCTGTCCAACTTCAGCTCGGTGCTGGGCTATGGCTTGCAAGCCTATCTGGCCCTGGGCCTGCTGCCTCGAACCCAGGTCTGGGGCTGGCTGGGCCTGATGCTGCTGCTGGAAGTTGGCAACTCCCTTGTCGCCTGGTGGGGGCGCTCGGTGCTGCGTCACCCCGAACGCAAGCGGCGCTATCTGCGCCTGCAAAGCCTGGGCCTGCTGCTGCTCGGCAGCTGCTGGGGCGTTTCGGCCCTGGCCCTGGCCTTGCCGGGCGAGATCCTGCCCTATGTGCTCAATGTCTTTGTGCTGGTGGTGGTCGGGGCCTTTTCCATCCACAACCTCTGCCTGTATCTGCCGGCCCTGGCCGGCTTCAATCTGGGTCTGCTGCTGCCTGTCGCCCTGTCCGGCTTCTGGCAGGCCCAACTCCATGCCGGCCTGGTGATCACGGCGGCCTTGTTCAGCTATCTGGTCGTGCTGCTGTATGGCCTCGGAGCCAATCGGGCGATACGGCGCGAGATCAAGGCCCGTTTTGCCATGCAGGCCCTGACCGAGGAGTTGATCGGCAAGAACCGGGATTTGACCCAGGCCTACCGGCTGATCGAGGAGCAGGCCGCCCAGGACCCGCTGACGCATTGCCTGAACCGGCGCGCCCTGCGCCAGCGCTTTCAGCAACTGCAGGAGCGGCGGCGCAGCGAGGACGTCTTTCTGGGCGCGCTGATGATTGACGTTGATCATTTCAAGGCGATCAACGACCGTTACGGCCATGCCGCCGGCGACCAGGCCTTGCTGACCCTGGTGGCGCGCATCAAGGAGCAACTGCGCGCCGCCGACCTGCTGGCGCGCTGGGGCGGCGAGGAATTTCTCTGCCTGGTGTTTGGCGGCGAGGGCGAGCACCTGCCCCGGGTGGCCGAGCGCATCCGCGCCGCCGTCGGCATGCTGCCCCTCAAGTTTGAAGGGGAAGACATCCGCATCACCGTCTCCATCGGCCTGGCCAGCCTGGCGGAGGGCGAGGACTTCGAGGCCTTGGTCCGGCGGGCCGACGCGGCCGTCTACCGGGCCAAGAAAGGCGGGCGTAATCGGGTCTGCCGGTGAGCGCCGTGCCCGAAAAGGGTTGAAAAAAACCGTTGATCCAACGGTGTAGTTACGCGGCCTATGGAAAACTGTTTCCGTCCGTGACGAAAGAGGCTGGTTTCATGACGCTTTCTGTTTCGCGCAAATTGCTGCTGGCGACCTTGAGCGCCTTGCTGGCCGTGTTGCTGCTGGTTGCCGTGGGCCAGCAGCAGATCGGCAAGGTGTTTGACGGCGCCAATGCCGCCAATATCAATGCCGTGCCCAGCATCATCTTGCTGGACGAGATGCGGCGTGACTTCCTGCTGCTGCGCCATGCCGTGGCCCGCCATGTGCTGGTCGTCGAGGCCGATAAAAAGCAGGCCATCGAGGCCGAAATCGGCGGCTTGCTGCAGCAGGTTCGCCGCGCCTTGCGGCGTTATGGCCAGGATGCCTGCCAGGGGCAGAGCTGCGTGGCGAGTCCGCAGGATGGCGATTTGATCGCCAACGAGCAGGACTTGCTCGCCCGTTACGAGAGCACGCTGGAGCCCATGCTGGCGGCCTCGCGCAAAGGGGCGCAAGGTTTTGCCGAAGCGCGCGACATGCTGTTCGGCAACAACCTGGTCTCGCGTGAATTGGCCGAGGTCATCGACAAGCATATGGTCTTGAATGCCAAGATCGCCGGCGAGGCGGCCCAGGAGGCCGAAAGGCTCAAGGAGCGAGCCAGCCTGATCCAGCTCAGCCTGGGCGCGGCGGTCCTGCTGCTGATTGCCGGCATCAATCTCTACACCTTGCGCGGCCTGCTGCGTCAGCTGGGCGGCGAACCGGCCGAGGCCGCCCAGGTGGCCGAGCGCCTGTCGCAGGGGGATCTGGCGGTGGAGTTCAGCCCCCGGCCCGGCGCCGAGGACAGCGTGCTGGCGCGCCTGCAGATGATGGTGCTGAGCCTGCGCCGCCTGGCCGATCGGGCCGACGCCATCGGCCAGGGCGATCTGGACCAGGAGGTGCCGCTGGCCTCGGAGCGCGACCGCCTGGGCCTGGCCGTCAAGCAGATGGTGAGCCAGCTGAAAGCCGGCCGGGCGCTGGGCCAGCGCCGCATGTGGCTGAAGGATGGCTATGCCCAGCTGGCCGAGGCGCTGCCGCGCGAGATCGATGTGCAGGCGGTGGCCGAGCAAGGCCTCAGCCTGGTGGCGCGTTATCTGCATGCGGGCCGCGGTGTGCTCTACACCCCCGCAGCGGCAGCGGGCCAGTTGGAGCTGCTGGCCAGCTTCATGTATTCCGAGCGGCCCCGCGTGGGCGCCCAGTGCGCCCTGGGCGAGGGCGCCATCGGCCAGGTGGCGCGCGAGCGCAAGCCCATCATCCTGCACCAGCCGCAGGAGGAGCTGGCCCCCATACTCAGCGGCACCCAGAGCACGGCGCCCGCCCACACCTACACCTATCCCCTGCTGTACGAGAGCGAGCTGATCGGCGTGCTGGAACTGGCCACCCTGGCCAGGCTGGGCGAGACCGAGAACGAATACCTCGGCAATGCCTGCGCCACCCTGGCCTCGGCCCTCTACCTGGCCCAGCAGCGCCACCGGGTGCAGCAGATGCTGCAGGACTCCGAGGCGGCCGGCCGCCTGCTGCGCGAGCAGAGCGACAGCCTGCGCGAGGCCAATCAGCGCATGGAAGAACAGCAGCAGCAGTTGCAGCAGCAGACCGAGGAGTTGCAGCAGTCGAATGCGCAGATGGAGGAGCAGCAGCAACAGCTGCAGCAGCAGACCGAAGAGCTGCAGCAGTCGAACAGCCAGCTGGAGGCCTCGCAGGCCCAGCTGGAGCAGCAGAACCGCGACCTGGAAAGCGCCCGCGGCGCCCTCGACGAGCGCGCCCGCGAGCTGGATCAAGCCAGCCGCTACAAGTCCGAGTTCCTGGCCAATATGTCGCACGAGCTGCGCACGCCGCTGAACTCCATCATCCTGCTGTCCAAGATGGCCTCCTCGGAAGAGGACGCACCGGACAGCGCCGAGCTGCGCGAATGGTCGGCCGTCATCCACCGTTCGGGCCAGGAGTTGCTGCGCCTGATCAACGATGTGCTGGACCTCTCCAAGGTCGAGGCCGGCCGGCTGGAGCTGCAGCCGGGCCTGATCGCCAGCCAGGATTTGTGCGAGGAGCTGCGCGCCCTGTTCGAGCCGGTGGGTGCCGACAAAGGCCTGGGCTTTGTGATCGAGGACCAGCTGCGCGCCAGCTTCTGCAGCGACCCGCATCTGCTGGGCCAGGTCTTGCGCAATCTGCTCAGCAATGCCTTCAAGTTCTGCAAGCAAGGCCAGGTCACGCTGCGCCTGCAACGCCAGCCCGGCAGCGACAAGCCGCTGCGCCTGACGGTGCAGGACACCGGCATAGGCATCGCCAAGGACAAGCAAGCCCTGGTGTTCGAGGCCTTTGCCCAGGCCGATGGTTCGACCTCGCGGGAGTACGGCGGCACCGGCCTGGGCCTGACCATCAGCCAGCGCCTGGTGCAGCTGCTGGGCGGCTGCATCGAGTTGCACAGCGAGCTGGGCCAGGGCAGCAGCTTCACCCTCTGCCTGCCCGATCTGGCGCTGCCGCCGGGCCAGGCTGCGGCCACCCCGGCCCCGGCCGCCGTCTTGCCTGCGGCCCTGCCCAAGCCCGCGCTGCCCCCGCAGGACGATCGCCAGGGGCTCAAGCCCGGCGAGGCGGTGATTCTGCTGATCGACGACGACCCGGTGCTGGGCCGTGCCCTGCTGACGCTGAACCGCGGCCGCGGCTACAAGACCCTGGTGGCGGCCAGCGGGCGCGAGGGCCTGGCCCTGGCGCGCCAGCACCTGCCGCGCGGCATCCTGCTGGACCTGGGCCTGCCCGATATGGACGGCAGCCAGCTGCTCCACCAGCTGAAGACCGATGCCGCGCTGGCCAGCACCCCGGTCTACATCATCTCGGGCCGCGACCGCGACGAGGCCTTGCTGCGCGAGGGCGCCCTGGGCTATCTGCAAAAACCGGTCAGCGACGAGGGCTTGCTGCGGGCCGAGGCCTGCTTGCTGGAACAGGTGCTGCCCGGCCAGGTGGGCGAGCAAGCCCTGCTGCTGGTGGAAAGCGGCAGCCTGCGCGAGGCCGAGCTGCGCGAGCTGCTGCAAGGCCGGGCGGCCCAGCTGCAAAGCCTGCGCTGGACGCAAGGAATGGATGTGCCGGCCTTGTTGGCGGGCCAGCGCTTTGCCGCCGCGGTGCTGGACCTGGCCGGCATCAGCCTCGACGAGGCCCTGGCCCTGTGCGCCAGCCTGCGCGCCGCCCAGCCCCAGCTGGCCCTGGTGTTCTATACCGACAGCGGCCTGGACAGCGAGTCCGAAGCCCGGCTGCGCCGCTACTCCGACAGCGTGATCATGAAGTCGGCCCAGGCGCACCGGCGCTTGCTGGGCAAGATCGAGCGCTTTCTGAGCGAGGCCGTGGCCGTGCCGGCCGCACCCGCACCGGCCCTGCCGGCGGCGCAGGCCCCGCGCGAAGCGGCCGGCCCGGCCAGCACCGAGCTGAGCGGCAAGCGCATCCTGGTGGCCGATGACGACCCGCGCAATCTCTTCGCCATCGTGGCCGTGCTGGAGCGCCAGGGCGCGCGCATCAGCACCGCCACCAATGGCCGCAAGGCGCTCGACCATCTGGCCACGCACGAGGTGGATCTGCTGCTGCTGGACATCATGATGCCCGAGATGGACGGCTACCAGACCCTCTCGGCCCTGCGCGCCGATGCGCGCCTGGCCGGCCTGCCGGTGATCGTGCTGACCGCCAAGGCCTTGCCCGCGGACCGCGAGAAGATCCTGGCTTCGGGCGCCGACGACTTCATCGCCAAGCCGGTCAATTACGAGCAGCTGATCGCAACGCTGCGGCGCTGGAGCAAGGGGCGTAGTGCATGAGCGTCCATGCGCAGACCGTGGGCGAGGGCCGCCAGATCGCCGTGCTGGGCCAGGAGCTGGCCGGCGACGATCTGCTGGAGCTGCTGAACCTGCTGAGCAGCAGCCCGCAGGCCCTGGAGCTGCGCATCTACGACGCCGAGTCCCTGCCCGCCGAATTGCTGCTGGCCCTGTGCGCGCGCCTGGACCATGGCCAGGGCCTGGTGCTGTGGGTCTACAAGCCCTTGCTGGCCCAGGCCTTGATACGCCTGGGTTTGCCGGTGCGGGTGGCGGTCGCCAGCCCCAGCAGCAAGGCCGGCGCACCCTGCCGCGCCCTGGTGCTGGGCGGCTCGGCGCAGAGCCTGGACAAGATGCTGGCCATCGCCGAGGCCTTGCCCCTGTCGCAGACGGTGGTCTTCGTCGTCCAGCATGTGCTGGAGAACCAGCCCAATCTGCTCGATCGCCTGCTCAAGGCGCGCAGCGACTACACGGTGCTGATGCCGCAGCATCTGTGTGAGCTGCGTCCCGGCACCATTTATGTGGCGCCGCCTGGTCACCATATGAAGGTGGCCCATGGCCTGGTCTATCTGACCCGCGATGCGCCGGTCAAGCACGCCCGGCCGTCGCTGGACCTGTTGTTCGAAAGCCTGGCGCTGGAGTTTGGCGAGGGTCTGCTGGGCATCTTGCTCTGCGGCTATGGCAGCGACGGGGTGCGGGGCTGCGAGGCCATCCGGCGCGCTGGCGGCTGGGTGCTGGTGGAGGAGGGCGAGGAATGCGCGCCGGCCCGCATCCTGCCCGATGCGGCGCGCGCGGCGCAGAGCTTCGATCTGGTCCTGCCCCTGCCGGCCCTGCAAAGCCTGGCCGCGGCGGCCGTGGCGTCGGGCGAGGCGCAGGGCCAGGGCGTGCCCGAAGGGCCTTTGTTGAACCTGTTTCTGGAGGCCTTGTACGCGCTCGGCGGCCAGGACTACCGCAGCTACCAGACCGACAGCCTGCGCCGGCGCATCGCCCATCTGATGGGGCAGCTGGGGCTGAAGACCTTTGTCGATTTCCAGCGCGCCCTGCTGGGTGACGCGGCCCTGTTGCAGCGCTTCCATGCCGAGCTGCCGGTGGGCGTGAGCAGCTTCTTCCGCCACCCCGAGCAGCTGCGCGAATTGCGCGAGCAGGTGCTGCCCTTTTTGCAGAGCTTTCCGCTGCTCAAGGTCTGGTGCGCCGGCTGCTCCTCGGGCGAGGAGGCCTACTCCCTGGCCGTCCTGCTGGAGGAGGCGGGCCTGGCCGCGCGCAGCCATGTGTTCGCCACCGATTTCAATGCCCGCCAGCTGGAGGCCGCCCGCAGCGGCCTCTACCCGGCGGCGGCCTGGGCGCAGAGCCAGGCCAATTACCGGGACAGCGGCGGCCAGCAGGAGCTGGCGCGTTATCTGCGCGCACAGGGGCGGTTGCTGCGCGTCGCGCCCCAGCTGCAGCAGCAATTGCTGTTCTTTTTGCACTCGCTCACCGAGCAAGGCATCTTCAACGAGTTTCAGCTGATTGTTTGTCGCAATGTGCTGATCTATTTCAAGCCGCAACTGCAGCGCCAGGTGCTGCAATGTTTTGCCCAGTCCCTGCATTCCGAGGGCCGGCTGGTGCTGGGGCCGCAGGACGGCATGGGTTTGATGGCCCGGGAGCTGGGCTTTGTCCCGTTGGCGCCCGGCAGCCATATCTTCACGCGCGGGACGCAGCTATGACGGATCGATTTCTTGTGTTGGCCGTGGACGACCGGGACGCCAACCGCCTGGCCTTGCGGGCCGTGCTGCGCCGCTTCCCCGAGTTCGAGCTGATCGAGGCCGCCTCCGGCGAAGAGGCCTTGCTGATGGTGGTGGAGCGGCCGGTGCAGCTGGTGCTGCTGGACGTCAATATGCCCGGCATGGACGGCTTCGAGGTGGTCGCGCATCTGCAGTCCATCGAGCTGACCCGCGACATCCCGGTGATCTTTCTGACCGCCACCGCCAAGGAAGAAGGCTTTGTCCAGCGCGGCTATGAGCTGGGGGCGGTGGACTATCTGGCCAAGCCCATCGAAGACCATCTCTTGATCAGCCGCCTGCGCATCTACAAGCGCCTGTACGAGAGCCGCCAGCAGCTCAAGAGCAGCAACCGCTCGCTGGAGCAGACCATGCTGCAGCTGCGCGAGGCCCAGCAAAGCCTGCTGCAGCACGAGAAGCTGGCCGCCCTGATGCCCATGGTCAGCGCGGTGGCGCATGAGCTGAACACGCCGCTGGGCAATTGCCAGCTGACCCTGAGCATTCTGCGTGAGAGCAGCAGCGAGCTGCTGCAGCAATGGCATTCCAAGCAGGGTATCAAGCGCAGCGAGCTGGAGTTCTTCCTGAACAACCAGGTCGAGGCCACCAATATCCTGTCCCATGCGCTGAGCCGGGCCATAGCGATCGTGGCCCGCTTCAAGCAGGTCTCGCTCAGCGACCACAATCTGCTGCTCAGCCGCTTCGATCTGGCCGAGCTGCTGCAGGGCCTGGCGGGCCTGCACGCGGCCGAGCTGGCCAGCCGCAAGGTCGAGCTGAAATTGGACCTGCCCGAGGGCCTGCGCCTGTACAGCTGCGTAGGCTCGCTGAGCCGGGTGATCGACGAGCTGCTGGCCAACTCCCTGCTGCACGGTTTTGCCGGCCGCAGCGGCGGCCACATCCAGATCAGCGCCCGCCTGCTGGGCATGGAGAAGGTGGAGATCTGCTATGCCGACGACGGCCTGGGCATGGCGCCGGAGGTGCTGGACAAGGTCTTCGACCCCTTCTTCACCACCCGTTTTGGTCAGGGTGGCAGCGGCCTGGGTCTGAGCATTGCCTACAACCTGGTCACCGGCCTGCTGGGCGGGGCCTTGCAGGCCCGCAGCGTGGAAGGCCAGGGCAGCCAGTTCCTCATCCAACTGCCTTTGACGGCGCCGAGCCCGGCCCCTGCCTAATCTGTGCAGCGGCTGCGCTTGCCCTCGGTGACGCAGGTACGCAGCAGGCGGCGCTCGGGGTCGTAGAGGCGGGCCGTCCAGTTGCTCGTGCCGGCCACCCGGTCGAACACCGCAAAGCCGAACTCCTCGGTATGCGCCTGCTCGGTGCCGGCGGCCACGATGGGGCTGGTGCTGAAGGCATCGGGTCTGGCCATGCGGCCATCGGGCAGGCGGAAGGACCAGGGGGCAATCTCCCAGGGCCAGCGCTTGTCCTCGGCCGGGATGTCGTAGGCCTGGTGCTGCGGCGCCAGGGCCTGGTAGGGCTGGGCGCTGTGCCGGCTCTGGATCAGGCCCTCCAGGGCCTGGCCCGACATGCCGATCAGGTATTGCGTTGGCAAGCCGGTGTCTTCGGGGTGGCTGATCATCTGCCAGCCATGGATATGGCCCGAATGCACCATCTGCAGATTGGCCGGCAGCAGGCCGTTGCCGGCGGCAAAGCTCTCGACTCCGGGCTGGATGGCTTTCTGGAACTGCCAGGTGCTGCTGCTGGCTTGCTTGCCGCCCGAGTAGAAGGCGAACAGGGGCTTGTGCGTGACCAGCCAGGAGATCTTGGCCGACCGGGTCTCGGGCAGGCGGCTGAGCTGGCTCAGCTGGCGGGCGGTGCGCACATGGTCGCCATTCGTCCAGCCCTGGTTGCGGCCCTTGGCCGGGCTGTCGGCCAGGCCGCCCACATCCATCAGGATCAGCTGCAGATCACCCAGGCGCACGGCCAGCGGGTCGGTGTAATTGCTGCAGCTCTCGGCCTGGTAGTCGGGGCTGTACGGGGCCTGGCTGGCGGGGAACTGGCGATAGTCCAGAAAGCGGTACCAGCCCGCCGCCGCGCGGTCGCATAACTCGTGATTGCCACGGGTGATGGCCCAGGGCGCGGCCGCCAGCAAGGGGCCGGCCGGGTGGAAGAAATCGGCATCCCAGGCCTTCCAGCCATAGGTGATGGTCTGCAGATACTTTGCGTAGCGGGCCTCGTTGGGCAGGCTTTGGCCGGGCTCGGTGCCCTTGGGCGTGCCCTCGCGGTAGTGGATGTCGCCGTTGTGGATGATCAGGTCGGGGTTGAAGCTGGCCGCCGCCCGGGCGATCTTGCGCCAGGGCCAGTCGGACTCGTCGCTGCAGTCCTGCAGGGGCGCGCCCGGCTTGCCCTGGCCGATGGCGCTGGGGCCTTGCACCCGGCAGCCGGTATCGCCCACCACCACCACCCGCTTGAGCAGGGCGGCGGGCTGCAGCAGCTTGAGGCGCTGGCCGTTGATGGCCACCACCTGGGCCTGCTCGGGCAGCAAGGCCTCGCAGGTCAGCACCTCGAAGTCGGCCGGGATGGGCTTGAGCCGGTCGCCGGTCTGCGAGGCCGCATTGCTGGCCAGGCCGCGCACCGCCGGCGCGCGCACCTGCATGGCCTGCAGCCGGCCGTCCACCAGCAGGGCCGGGCAGTCGCTGCCAGCGCTGATGCTGCGAGCCACCTGGCGGCCTTGGCCCAGCGTGGGCTCGCTGAGCTGGTAGCGGGCGGCCAGATCGGCAGTCGTGGCCGCCGCCACCTTGGCGCCGGCGGGCGAGATGGGCAGCTCGTTGGCCAGGCTGCCGGCCTGGCCGCCCGAGCTCACGCCGCTGAAATGCGCGGTGGAGAAGGGCGCCTGGCTGCTGTCGCTGAACTGGCTCCAGACGTAGAGGCGGCCCGGCGCCTCCAGCCTTGGGCTGGCCAGGCGCAGGGCGGTCATGGGCGCTTGCGGCCAGGCTGCCAGCGTGGCTTCGAGCAAGGCCTCCTGGTCGAGAGCGAAGCGGCGGATCAAGTCCTGGCCGAGGGCATCGGCCGTGCCGGGTTCGAGCAGCTCGGCCACGCTCACGCCGGCCCGGGCGGCCAGGCTGGCCAGGGCTGGCTCCCGCGTCAGGCCGGCCTCGGCCTGGGCGGCCAGCACGGTGCTGAGCCAGGACAGCTGCAGCGCCTCATCGCCCTGGCCCGGCAGGGCGCGCAGGCGCAGGCGGGGCTGCTCGGCATCGGCCTGGGCCGCAGCGATTTCCGCCAGCCAGGCATGGCGGCCGTCGCTGGCCAGCGTGAATCGGCCCTCGGGCCCGGCCTGCGTGGCGGGCTCGTCGCTGTCGCAGCGGGCGTTGTCGTTCAGGTCCAGGCAGACGCGGGCGCCCGGGCCCTCGGCATGGTTCAGCAGGCCGGCGCGGGGCTGCAAGACCGGGCCCAGGCTGCTGCAGGCGCCCAGGGCCAGCAGAACGGCGGCCGAGCAGAGCGGGGCGGCGCCGCGGCGAAAGAGGGGAAAGAAGGGAAAGGAGGCGGGCATGGTTTGCGTGTCTTGTTGCTGCAGCAATATCGAGCTATTTTGCGCTTGGGCTGTGACCGGCCCGAGTACCCTGCCGCCCAGCCGTGGTGTTATGCCACCGATCCCAAACATAGTGAGCATCCCAAGCCCCTGGCGGCGCCCGGCGTTCGTGGAGAAACATGGAATTCAAATGCAACCACAGAGTCACGGAGGCACAGAGTTGAATCGGGTCTACAAGTTGCATTTCTCAGTGTCTCTGTGTCTCTGTGGTTGCATTTCGGAGTTTTGTTTCTCATGAGCGCCGCGCGTCTGGCCTGTGGCCTGGGCCTGCTGGCGGCCCTGCTTGCTCCGCCGGCCCAGGCCAAGCCGAGCGAGCAGCAGCTGGAGAGCCGCTATCAAAGCCTGCAGCAGCTGCGCGCCTTGGAGCGCCGCGCCGAGCAGGCGCAGGCCGGCGCGCAAGCTCTGGAGGGCGGCAGCCAGGGCCTGGTCGAGCAGCCCGCGGCCCTGCTCCAGCGCGCCCAGGCGCTGCGCAGCCGCCTGCTGGCCCAGCAGCAAGACTCGCCCTGCGTGCAGGCCTTGCCCCAGGCCCAGCAGCGCCTGAGCGCCGGCGTGCAAGCCTGGCAAGCCGCTTTGCAGGCCAGTTATGCGGCGGTGCAGGCGGTGGCCGCCGCGCGGCCGGGCGAGCTGGCCCAGGCCGGTCGCAGTGCCGACCAGGCCTTTGACCAGAGACAGGCGGCCGAGCAAGCCCTGAGCCTGGCGCGCAAGGATTGGCTGGCGGCCCTGAGCCAGTGCCGCAGCCAGCTGGCGCAGGGCGATGGCGATGTGCAGGACTTGTCCGGCAGCAGCCGGCGCCTGCGCGAGCGCGCTCTGGCGCTGACCGAATCGACGCAAGGCCTGCGGGCCGAGACCCAGGACTTGCTGGACCAGCCCCTGGCCAAGACCTTGCCGGGCTACCAGGCCCGGCCAGCCGCCTGGCCCCAGGGCCGCGGCCTGGAGGATTTGCGCCAGGCCTTGGCCGGCCAGGTGCCGTCCGAAAGCCTGGGCCTGCAGCCGGCGGACTGGTCGGCCCTGGCCGAGCTGAACCGGCAGGCGCAGGGCCTGGCCCCGCTGCAGGCTCTTTTGCCGCGCCTGCAAGACGCCCTGGCCTATGCCAGTCAGGCGGACAAGACGGTGGCCGGTGAGGCCGAGGCGCAGGCCTTGGGCGAGCGCAGCCAGCGCGCCCAGCAGGACTTGAATCAGGGCTTGCGGAGCCTGCAAACCGGCGCACAAAGCCCGGCAGCGCTGCTGGAGCGTTTGCTGCAAACCCAGCAAGGCCTGGCCGCCCAGCTGCAGTTGCTGGCCGACAAGCTGCCGGCGGCCCAGCAGCAGGCCGCGGCCACGGCCGCCCAGGCGCGCCTGTCTTTGCCGCCTTTGCAGGCCGCCTTGCGCGAGGCCGGGGCGCGGGCCCAGCAGGCCTGGGCCGAAGCCTATCTGGAACAGCATGGCCAGCTGCCGGGTGGAGGCCTGGCCAAGGCCGCACCGCCGCCACCACCACCGCCGGTGCCGGTCGCGCCCCCGCCCGGGCCGACGGCGGCCTTGGCCGCGCCGAATCTGGCCGACCACGCCTATCAATTCTTCAAGGAGCTGGGGGCCGAGCTGCCCGGTTTTGGCGCCTACAGCTATCTGCTCTTGCACAGCGGCAGCGATCTGGCCAAGCCCGATGTGGCACGCCGTTATGCCAAGGTCCTGGCCGTGCTGCAGCGTGAGCGCGAGGCCTCCACGGTGGCGGCCAGCGAGGCCCGGCAAGTGCATCTGTTCTGCCTGCCCGGCTCGGCCAGCAGCTATGCGGACGATCTCGGCAAGCAGATCCTGTTTCGTGCCCAATCGGGCCTGCTGACCCGGCCCGAGATGAAAAAACGCCTGGGCCCCAAGGGCGGCACCGGGCCCTTCCTGATCACGCTGCCGCTGCGCCTCTCGGAGGCGCGCTCCAGCACGCCTCTGCTGTTTGTCGACCTGAGCCTGTACCCCGAGGACACGGTGGCCGATCTGCTGAGCAGCTATATGAGCGATCTGCTGCGCGACTTCCCGCGCGAGCAGCTGCGCTGGAAGCCGCCGCTGCAGCAGCAGGTGGCCCTGACCATGATTGGCCTGAGCCGCGATGTCAGCGGCCTGTTCATGAGCGTGCTGCCCACGGCCAGCGCCGCTGAAGCCAGGCCCAGGCCCTGAGCTCGCTCAGGTGCCGGGCTTGGCCAGCGCCGCCAGCCCGTCGAGGATGCGCCGGGCCGCGCCATGCTCGGCCTTTTGCTGCGCGGCTCCGCCCAGCTTGCAGCCCAGATAGGGCTGCAGGGTGAAGCGGGCCTGCTTGGCCACCGAGTCCCACTGGGTGGCGGCCGGCACCCGCTGCTTGAGCTGGCTGAAGCTGGCCAGGCAGGCCTCGGCCACATCGGCCAGACGGCCTTGCGACAAGGCTTCCAGCAGATTCAGCTCGATCTGGCCGACCACATTCCAGAAGTCCGGCTTGCTCTGATTGTCCTGGTTCAATGCCTCGCGGGCGTCCTGGATGCGCGCCGGCGCGATCAGGCCTTGCAGGCTTTGCAGCTTGGGGTTCTGGAAGGCCAGACGCAGGCTCAGGCCCATCGCGTTCATCGCGGGGTAGTAGCGCTTGGGGTCGGCCTGGGCCAGGCAGATGCGCTCGGCCTCCTGGTAATGCTGCAGGGAGCGCTGCAGAAACGCCGCCGCCTGCGGGCCTTGCCCGGCCATGGCCTGCAGCTTGCAGGCCGAGCCCAGCAGATTGTGGCGCTCCGCCGTGGGCTGCACGGCGAGCACGCGCTCCAGCAAGGCCGTGCCCTCCTGCAGCGCCGCCAGGTCGCCGGCCTTTTCGCCCTGGCGCACCAGCAGATTGCCCAATTGCTCGGCCGCCTTCAGCGAGGCGCTGGCGTCCTCGGCATTGACGGCGCTGCGGTACCAGGCGATCGCGCCGGCTCTTTCGCCCAGGGCCGCGTAGGCCAGGGCAAAGGCCTCGGCCACCGCGCCCATGCCGCCCCACAAGGCCTTGAACTGGGCGTCCAGATAGCGCAGCTTGTCCAGCTGGGCGCTGCCGGCCTTATTCCTGCTGTACTGGGCCTCGACGGCAATCTTCTCCAGCGCCAGGGTCAGGGACACCGGCGAGGCGATGCCGGCGAACTCGTCGCCCAGATTGAGGGCCGGCCTTTGCGCATCGCCGCCCTCGCGTTGCCAGCGCCATTCGGGGTCGCCATAGCATTGGTAGGCGGCCCAGGTATTGCCCTGTGGATTGGCCTGCCAGGCGGCCTCGCGGGCCTGGCCCACGGCCTCGATGAAGCGGGCGCCGCCCAGCAAGGCGGCATAGAAGCGGGTGGCGAACTGCTCGGCGGCATCGTCCTCCACCGCCCAGCCGGCGGCCACCACGCAGCGCACGCCGACGCGGATCAGCTCCTCGGCGATATTGGCGGCGAAGCCGGCGCGGTCGTAGGCGGGCAGGCTGCCACCGCGGCTGTCCAAGACGGTGGCGGCCTCGCGCCCGGCCAGATGGCAGCAGTTGAGGAAGACCAGCTCGGGCACGACGCGCATGGCGCGCACCTCGTCGGCGCCGAGGAAGGTGTTGCTGCCCGACAGCACCACCCCGCCCTTGGCGCCCGGCGCCCCATGGCCGGCAATGTGGACGGCGCGGTAGCTGCGCTCGAACAAGGCGTTGATGATGGACTGCGCATCGTTCTGCTCCACCAGCTGGCGCACCTTGCCCTCGCCATTGCCGTCCACCCCGCCCAAGGCCGAACCCAGCTGGGCGGCCACGGCCAGGGCCTCGCGCCGTGCGCCATCCAGGCGGGGGTATTGCGTGGGGTCGCAGAGCGGCTCGCCGATCACCAGCACATGGTCGTCGGGGCTGGCGTCGCGCAGCTCGCTGCGGAAGTCCTTCAGCTGCAGCTTGCGGATCAGCTTGCTGCGTATGGCCCAGGGGCGTTGGTCGGCCACGCCGGGGTCGGGGTTGGTGTTCAGCAGCTCCCAGGGGATGCCGGCCGTGGCGGCTTCCAGCTCGATCACCATCTCGCTGCTGCCGCCCAGAAAGGGTTCCATCTCCACCGGCACCAGCAGATTGAACAGGGTGCGGCCAATCATGGGGTCGGCGTTGGCGACGTTGGAGGCTTTCTCGACCAGCTCGCGCAGCAGGCTGCCCTGGGCATGTTGGGCGCGGATCTCGGTGCGGGCGCGCTTGGTGTCCAGGGTGTAGTTGATCAGCGGGTGGGCCGGGTCCTGGCCGGGCAGGGACAGGGCGCTGATGAAGTCGTAGCTGGCGCCGCGGTAGCTGGACTCCAGCATGCGCCGCATCGCACCGGGCCCGCTCTGGATCTTGCCCAGCAGGCGCAGGCGTTCGGGCGCGGCCAGCTCCTGCAATTGCAGGGCCCGCCAGGCATCGCCGGCGCGGTCCAGGAACAATTCCACCAGGGTCAGCAGGCGCAGCTGGGGCCAGCCGCAGGCCTGCAGTTTCTGCTTGGCCTCCAGCGCGCCCTGGGCGATGGCGCGGGCGGCGCTGCCGGCATTGATGCCGCTGCCGCCGCTGCCGATCAGCGTGGCGGCCATTTCAAAGTCCGGCGGCTGGCTGGCGCCGCCCTGCTCCGACAGGCGCTGCGCATAGGCCAGCACGGCCTGGCGCACGGTGAAGGAGAGCTCGCTGCTGCGCAGCTTGCCCTCCTCGCCCAGGCCCACCACGATG
Organism: Roseateles oligotrophus; assembly: GCF_014204525.1. Taxonomy (GTDB): domain Bacteria; phylum Pseudomonadota; class Gammaproteobacteria; order Burkholderiales; family Burkholderiaceae_C; genus Paucibacter_A; species Paucibacter_A oligotrophus_A. The sequence goes on along the minus strand of NZ_JACHLP010000001.1, from coordinate 808,724 downwards.
GCGGCCTGGGGGCGGGCCATCTCGAAGGGGTTGTCGGGGTTGTCGCGCGCATTGCCGAAGATCTGGTGCGAACCCGGTGCGTCCGGGTAGAGCCCGGCGGCCAGGGCGCGGCTCATGGCTTGCTGGACCAGGGCGTCGATGACGGCCTCGGCGCCGGTCAGGCTGAGCGCCCGGTAATGGCCCACCAGCAGGGGCTGCTGCACAAAGCGCAGATCGGCATTCAGCACCTGCACCTGCAGGGCTTGCGAGCCATTGCCGCGCGGCTTGCCCTGGCCCCGCCTGGTGGCCCCGGCGCTGGCCAAGACATCGGCCTCCCTGCTGGGCGGCAGCGAGGACAGCAGGCCGCGCGAGGGGCGGCTGCGCGCCAGCCTGCGGTCGGCCGCCTTGCCGGCGGCGCCGCGGGTGTTCGGCTCCAGGCGGTCCAGCAAGCGGGTATCGCCGCTGTTCAGCAGCTCTACGTAGGCGGCAAAGGCCTCGGCCACATCGGGCAGCTTGCCGTGCTCGGCGTCCAGCTTCCAGCTGCGCAGGCCCAGCTGGGTGCTGCTGGCCTGGGTGACGCGGCCGTCGCCATCGTCGGGCGTGTTCAGGTATTCCAGGCCGTTGAGCGAGTCCATCTGGATGCCGGCCGGAGTGAAGTCGGCATGGCCGACCACCAGCAGCATCTTCTGCTTGTCCGTGCCCAGCTGCGTTAACTGCGCATCCAGACGGCGTCGCAGGCTCACCGCCTGATCCAGCACGGCTTGCGGCGGTGCGCCCCATTCGTAAATGGTGATTTGCGAGTCCAGCGTGTGCCAGTAGCTGTTCTGGCGCAGGGTGTCGATGTCTTGCTCGGCCAGCTTCTGCCAGGTCTCGGCCCGGTCCAGGCCCTGGGCCGGATCCAGCAGGCCGGCCTGCAGCTGGATGAAGCCGGGCATGCCAGCCATCATCTTGCGCGCGCCGCCGTTGTCGAACAACGAGCCAAAGGCCACCAGGGCATTGCCAAAAGTGTCGTCGCCGGAGAGGGTTTGCATCGGCGCCCAGGAGCCGCCGTTGGGCGTGCCCAGCATCAGCAGGCGGGCATCGGCATGGGCCATCAGGCGGCGCCAGGTCTCGGGCGCCTCCAGCTGCAGGGTGCGCGCCACCAGGCCGCCCATGGAGTGGGCAATGATGCGCACCGGCTGGCCGCTGGCGCGGCGGGCGGCGATGGCCTTGTCCACCTCCAGCGCAAGCCGCCGGGCCTCGTCCTCGATGGGGCGGCGCCAGTCGTAGGCGAAGGGGATGACCTCATGGCTGTCGGCCAGGCGTTCGATCAAATCGTCGTAGCTGCTGCCAATCGGGCCGTCGGGCTGCACACGCTCGGCCGTGGCCGGGTCCCAGCGCAGCTTCATCAAGCCGTTGACGAAGCCAAAGCCCAGCCAGACCCGCTTGCCGTCCAGCTTGAGGTTGGAGCCCAGGATGCCGGGCAGCACAAACACGGCCGGCCGTTTGGCCGCCTGGGCCGCGGCCAGGGCGAGTTCTTCCGCGCTCTGGGCGGCGGGCTTGTCATCCGAGCCCCAGAACAGGCCGCGCGAGCGCGCCACGGCGCGGGCGCTGCGGCTGCCGCTGGCGTCCTTGCCGGCCCAGGACAGCGGGCCGATGGCGGCAAAGCCGGCCGGCTCGCCGCTCAGCAGGGCGCCGGCGATGGCGTCTACCGTGCTGGGATTGCTGAAGTAGTTGAAGTGGGTAACCTTGCCGCCGCGATCCAGCATGAACTGGGCGCTGGGCGCGGCGCTGCCGCTCGGCTCGCCCTGGCGCGGTGCGCCGCCATACATGGAACGGGTCTGCACGACTAAATCGTTATCACCCCAGTAGAAGGCATCGGCCAGCAGGGTCTTGACCCAGGAGCCGACGGAGTCGCCTTCCAGATCGCCCGCCACCACCCGCAGCTCGCCGGGCAACGAAACCTCACCCCGGTTGAGCCAGGCCACCACGGCGCTCGCGGGCATCATGGCCTCGATGCCGGGCAGCTCGGTCGGGTCGGCGCGGCGCCGTGCCACCTCGTGCAAAAAATCAAGCAGAGCCGGCGCCACCGGCACCTGGGCCAGTTGCAAGCCCCATTGCAGCACCGATAGATAGGCGTCCAGCCGGCCCGAGGCCAGCGTGGTGCCGCGCGCCGGGCAGGCCACCCGAACGACCCGCTCCAGCTTCAGGCCCTTGGCCTGGGCCTGCTGCACCAGGGCCGCCAGGTCCTTGCGATGTTCTGCATATTTTTCGTCGGCAAACAGTGCCAGCTCGGCCGCCGTGAGCTTGCCGCCGCCGCAGGCGCGGGCCAGGATTTCGGCCACCAGGCCGCCGCGCGAATGCGTCAGCAGATGCAGGCGGGCGCCGGCCGGCAGGGCCTGGACCAGGGTCAGGGCATTGGCGATGGGGCTGACACCCATGGTCGGGTGGTCCAGGGCGTAGACCTTGTCGCCATAACGGCCGAAGAGATCGCGGACCTTGTCCGGATGCTGCAGCCAGAGCTTGCCAAAGGTGCTGACGGTGTCGACAAAAGTGCCATGGACCAGCACCAGCAGGGGCTGGCCGTCGGCCGCCGGTGGCACTTGGGCCAGCTTGGCGCCGCTGCCTTTGAGCGTGGTGGGCAGGGCCTGGGCAAAGGCTTTGAGCGCGTAGACGCCGGCATCCACCTGACCGTCGACTTTTTTCGTTATGGCGGCCGTGGCCAGCGTGACGGCCTCGTCCTTGAACAGATCGGTGACGACATCAAAGGCCTGCAAGACCACATCGCCCAGCCAGCCGCGGGTGGCGCCTCGGGTGGCGCTGGCCTCCAGTCCGGCCCAGGCCAGATGGCTGCTGACGGCGACCTCATCGGCGCCCAGCGCCACGCTGGCGGCGCGCGTTCCGGGGCCGCCGGCCTGAGCCCGCATCAGGTCGCGGGCGTCCTCGGGGTGCAAGACCAGGGTGGGGCCGTTGGCAAGCGTCAGCACGACCACATCCTCGCCCGGCATGGCGCTGACGCGCACCAGGCCGCCCGCGTCGGCGCCATCGCGTGCCCTGCCCGTGTGGAGGAGCACCGAGGCCTTGATGCAGCCCGTCGAGGGGGCCGCCGCCGCGCCGCCGCCGCGGGTGGCGGCGCCTGCAGCCGCCTGCAACTGGCCAGGGATGAGGAAGTTGATCTGCTGGCCCGCAGCATCGCCGGAGCCACGGCTTCGTTTGCTCTTGCTGCTGCCGCTATTGTTGTTGCTAACGTCGCTGGCCATGGGATGCACTCCTGTTGGATGGGTGGGTTTGCTAGAGGAGTCTGTCGGACTTGGGAATCGCCGGCAAAAACTGGCCTCGCTGGGGCCGATTCCCGCTGTCGGCGACCCAAGCCCGACAGACTCCTAGCCTGGCCGGTGGGCGGCGGTGGGCGGAGTGAGGATGCTAGCCTGCCCGTGCAGGGCGCAGGCAAGCTTGGCCATCATGCGAGCAAGACCTGACCCCAGCTATCCCCAATTGGAAGGATGGGGGGAGGCCGCCCGCACAATGCGGGCATGAAGACCTTGCTGCTATTCATTGCCACCGCGCTGGCCGAGATCGTGGGCTGTTATCTGCCCTGGCTCTGGCTCAAGCAGGGCCGTTCGATCTGGCTGCTGCTGCCAGCCGCCGCCAGCCTGGGGCTGTTCGCCTGGCTGCTGAGCTTGCACGAGACCGCGGCCGGCCGGGTTTACGCGGCCTATGGCGGCGTCTACATCTGCGTGGCCCTGGCCTGGCTCTGGCTGGTCGATCAGGTCCGCCCCACGGCCTGGGATGTGGCCGGGGTCGCCATCGCCCTGCTGGGCATGGCGGTGATCATGTTCCAACCGCTGCGTTGATGGCCTTGCGGCCGCGCGGCGATGCCCGCCGAAAAGCGCTGTTACAGCGTCGGGGGCACGGTTTTTGGGCCGCTTGCGCGGAGCAGCGCATAATCGCCGCCCCCGCAACGGGATTTTCTTTGTAGCCACTGGAACAGCAAATAATGAACAAGAGTGAACTGATCGAAAGCATCGCCAACAAGACCGGCGTGACCCGCGCTGCCGCAGCTGCGTCGCTGGACGCGACCCTGGGCGCGATCACCGAGGCCCTGGTGGCCGGTGACTCGGTCGCCATCCTGGGCTTCGGCAACTTCAAGGTCAGCGAGCGCGCCGCCCGCACCGGCAAGAACCCCTCTACCGGCGCTGTGCTGGAAATTGCCGCCTCGACCGTGCCCAAGTTCACCCCGGGCAAGGCGCTGAAGGACGCGGTCAACGCGAAGTAAGGCCGCTTTGCGGCAGGGCTGAAGAGTTTGGCTGGCGCTCATGGGCGCCAGGTCCCAATGCCTGCAGCCGCAAACCGGAGACAGGGCCCGCTGACCGCGGGCCTTTTTTTCAGAGCAAGGCCTTGGCCGCCTCGATGCGCAGGCTCATGGCCAGCGATTCATCATTCATCACCCGCAGCAGGAACTGGCGGGGATCGGACGCTGCGGCGGCGCTGCTCAGGCTTGCCGCCGGCGCCAGGGGCGCGGCCTCCGGCTCGACCTGACCAAGCTGCGCCAAGGCCTCCTGCAATTCCTCCGCCTTGATGCTGCGCAGGCGCTGCAGCAGATCGGCCTGGCCTTCCTCATTGGGCGGCGTGTCCAGCCAGGGTTCGTCGGCAAATACCGGCGCCAGATCGGGGGCCAGAAAGGCCGCCCATTGCCCTGTTTGGGCCAGGCGTGGCGGGGGCAGCAGGGGCGACTCCGAGGGCCACAGCTTCAGGCGCTTGGCCGGCAGGGCGGGCAAATAGCGCTGCCGCAGCCCTTCAAGCAAGGCCAGTGCCCGGGCCGCAGGCAAGGCCTGGGCGAAGGAAAACCAGAGCTGGTAGCCGTCGGTGCCCGAGACCGCGATGGCCGGCGCGGGCAGGGCCAGATCGGCCTGCACGCCGCGCCAGACCTGGCCCAAGGCCTCCCAATCGGCGGGGGTGGCCACTTCCAGCACGGCGGCTCGCACCCGCGCGGGCTCCTCCGTCAGGGTCAGGTAAAGGCGTTGGATCTCGGTCTGCAGTCGCTTCATCACGGCCTTGTCGTTGGTGAGCCCGTATTGGAACAGAGCCCCTTGGCACTCAATCCCGGCTGCGCAAGAGCCGCAGGCCGTTGAAGACCACCAGCAGGCTGGCCCCCATATCGGCGAACACCGCCATCCACATGCTGGCATTGCCCAGCACGGCGGCCACCAGGAAGACGGCCTTGATGCCCAGCGCCAGGCTGATGTTCTGCCACAGCACGGCGTGGGTGCGGCGTGAGAGCCGGATCAGCTCGGGCAGGCGCTGCAGATCGTCGTTCATCACGATCACATCGGCCGCCTCCATGGCCGTGTGCGTGCCGGCGCCGCCCATGGCGAAACCGATGTCGGCGCGGGCCAGGGCGGGGGCGTCGTTGATGCCGTCGCCCGTCATGGCCGTGGGGCCGTGGCTGGCCTGCAGCTGGGTGATGGCGGCCAGCTTGTCTTGCGGCAGCAGCTGGCCGCGCACTTGGCGGATGCCGGCCTCGGCGCCTATGGCCTCGGCCGTGGCCTGGTTGTCGCCGGTCAGCATCACGGTGGCGACGCCCAGGGCCTGCAGCTCGGCCACGGCCGTCTTGCTGGAGGGCTTGATGGTGTCGGCCACGGCGAACAAGGCCAGCACGCCTTGCGCATCGGCCAGCAGGGTCACCGTGCGGCCGGCCTGCTCGTGCAGCCGCAGCCGCGCTTCGAGTGCGGCCGAGCAATGGCCGCGCTCCTCGATCCAGCGGTGATTGCCCAGCACATAGGCGCTGCCGGCCAGGCTGGCCTGCACGCCGCGGCCGACGACGGCCTCAAAGCCCTGCACCTCGGCGCTCGCCGCCTGATCGGCCAGGCCCGCGGCGATGGCCTTGGACACGGGGTGATCGGAGCGGCCGGCAATGCTCAACGCGGCTTGCAGGGCCGGGGCTTGTGGCGCGCCCTCGCGCAAGAACTCCTGCGCCACCAGCTTGGGCCGGCCTTCGGTGATGGTGCCGGTCTTGTCCAGAGCCACGGCCTTGAGGCTGCGGGCCTGCTCCAGGTACACGCCGCCCTTGACCAGGATGCCGCGCCGGGCGGCCGCCGCCAGGCCGCTGACCACCGTCACCGGGGTGGAGATGACCAGGGCGCAGGGGCAGGCAATCACCAGCAGCACCAGGGCCTTGTAGACGGACTGGGTCCAGCTCCAGCCCAGCAGCCAGGGCGCCAGCAGGGCCAGGGCCAGGGCCAGCACAAAGACGGCCGGGGTGTAGAGGGCGGCGAAGCGGTCGACGAAGCGCTGAGTGGGGGCGCGGCTGGCCTGCGCTTCTTCCACCGCGTGGATGACGCGGGCCAGGGTGCTGTCGCCGGCCAGGGCGGTAACGCGGAATTCCAGCGCAGCGTTCTGGTTGATGGTGCCGGCGTAAAGTTCGTCGCCCACGGTCTTGTCCACCGGCACGCTCTCGCCCGTCACCGGGGCCTGGTCCACGGCGCTCGTGCCTTGGCTAACGATGCCGTCCAGCGGCACCCGCTCGCCCGGGCGCAGGCGCACGCTGGCGCCCACGGCGATAGCGCTGGTCGGCTGGCGCAGCCAGCTGCCATCGGCTTGTAGTACCTCGGCGTCGGGCGGGGCCAGGTCCAGCAGGCTCTTGATGGCATTGCGGGCGCGGTCCACCGCGCGGGCCTCGATCAGCTCGGCCAGGGCGTACAGCGCCATCACCATGGCGGCTTCCGGCCACTGACCGATCACAAAAGCGCCGCTCACCGCCACCGTCATCAAGGCATTGATGTTCAGCCGGCCCACGCGCAAGGCCATCAAGCCTTTTTGGTAGGTGGCAAAGCCGGCCAAAAAGATGGCGGCCGCGGCCAGCGCCATCTGCGCGCCTTTGAACACGGCTGCGTCGGGGGCGAAGAAGGCCAGGGCCTCGGCGCCCACGGCCAGGGCCAGGGCGGCGAGCAGGCGCGGCAGGCCGGAGCCGAACCCGGCGGCTGCGGGCACGGCCGCGGCGGGCTTTGCTGTTGCGTGGTCGTGCTCGTGAGCATGGGCATGTGAATGGCCGCCGGAGCAGGCACCGCCGCCCGCGCCGGGCGCCGCGTCCTGCTCCGCCCCCTCGGTCAGGGCCTCAGGCTTGTAGCCGATGCGGCGTATGGCGGCCAGGGCCGCTTGCAGCTCGGCCGGCTCGGCCGCCAGCGAGACGGTGCGGCGGCCGAGGTCAAAGCGCAGCTGGCTCAGGCCGCTGAGCGGCGCCAGGGCGTGGCGGATCTCCGACTCCTCGGACATGCAGTCCATATTCGCGATACGGAAGCGCTTGAGCTCGGGACCCGCGGATGCGGCCTGCTCGGCCGGCGGCTCCGTGATGCTGATGGGGCTGCTGGCCAGAGCGGCAGCCGGGCCGCAGCAATGGCTTTTTGCGCCGCAAGCGCGGGTCGAAGCAGGGTCTGAGTGGCGGTGTGTCTTGTCCATGTCGATATTGGAAACTCTGTAGCAGGTGTAGAGTCAAGCGCTTAGCTTGAAGAGATCCATCGCAGCATGAAAATCGGCGAACTGGCGCAAGCCTCGGGCACGGCCATCGAGACCATACGTTTTTACGAGCGCGAGGGCCTGATGCCCGCGCCCGAGCGCAGCGAGAGCAATTACCGCATCTACGGTGAGGCCCATGTGCAGCGTCTGGTCTTCATCCGTCGCTGCCGCGGCCTGGACATGGCGCTGGACGAGGTGCGCGCCCTGCTGCGCTTCATCGACGCGCCGACCGAGGACTGCAGCGAGGTCAACCGCCTGCTGGACGATCACATCGAGCATGTGCGCGCCCGCATGGCGGAGTTGCAGATTCTGGAGCGCGAGCTGCGTGAGCTGCGCGCCCGCTGTCAGCCCGATAAGCAGGCATCCAGCTGCGGCATCCTGGCCGCGCTGGTGCAAGCGGTGGGGGAGGCGGAGCTGCCGGCCAAGCCGGGCACGCGCTCTGGCCACAGCCATGTGGGCGAGGTGCATGGGCGGCGAGCGACGCGACGTGCTTGAGCGCTTCGGTCGGATGACGGGCATCTCAATCCCAATCCCCATCCACCAAAGAAAAAACCCCAAGTGAAATGCATCACTTGGGGTTTTTCATTTGGCGGAAGCTGTTAGTTTCGAACCACACTCAGCGCACAACAAAACTGCGAAAGCTGAGAAAAAAGAAGACACCCGGGGGCCGATAGGCCCCTATTTTTTGCCCATCCTGAAAGCGACGGCCGAGGACTCAGGCTTCTCAACACGCAGTATCACGCGCTTGATGCTGGACAAGTGGCAACCGTACTGCTCAGCCAGGGCCGTCATCGTGTACTTACCCGTCTGCCACTTGCGATAGCAATTCTTCTCCTGGCGCGCCGTAAGCACCCGACGCCGCCCAAGCTTCACCCCACGCTCCCAGGCCGCCAGTTGGCCGGCCATGCACCGCTGACGGATCATGCTGCGCTCAAATTCGGCGAAGGCGCCCAGCAGATGCATCATCATGCGACCGGCCGGGTTAGCGGTATCGATAGGCTCCGTAAGGCTACGGAAGGACGCCCCAGCACGTTCTATGCGGTCCAAGATCCTGAGCAAATCTGACAAGGACCTGGCGAAGCGGTCCACCTTGTAAACGACCACAACGTCACCGGACTGGAGGCCATCAAGCATAGCCTCTAGGGCAGGCCGGACAACCATCGAACTCCGCTTTTCCTCTACAACCTGCCGAACCTTGGCCCGCCTGAGCGCATCGCGCTGCAGCGTGGTTTCCTGCTCAGTCGACGAAACCCGAGCGTATCCGATCTCCATATTCCCTCTTTACTTTTCTTCTCATCCCGGGGGAGAGGTTGCCCCAACGTTTTCAGCCTCAGTCGATAGAAAAAAGGTGTCACCCCAACGCGACAACCAGGTCATGCACTCGCAAGCACCAGAAGCAGCCTCATCAAAGGCCAGGCCAATCAGCTCGGCCATGGTGGCCGCCCTGAAACGCAAAACCGCAGCCTCAGGCACCGCACCACCAGCACTGGCGCTGTAACGGTTCGACCAATCGTCGCCATCCTGAAATGCCTTGAGCATGTATTTGCTCAGGTAGGCCGCCAGCTTCCCCGACGACTGCCGAGAAAACCGCTTGCGGCGCTGCTGGTCGATGTTCCCGCCCAGATCACCCACCACAGAGCGCCAGACAGCCCGCACAACGCTAAAACTCTTGACCTTGACCCCCCGCCACGCCAGCACATGAGGAAGAGCATGCATGGCCATGTGCACATGCCAAGCACCTCGCTTTTGGGTCTCAAAAGCCGCCACGTATTGAAAGCCAGGAATGAGCCGACGCATGCGCCGAACGAACTCTTTCATGTGGCGCTTGCACAGCTCTTGGTCAGTCTGATTTGCACGATATGTCAGCGTCAGCAACGCATCTAGACCCATCACCTTGACCATACGCCGCACACGCGTCTTTGCACGCCGAGCGGCACGCTCACGGTTCGCCTCCTCCCGAAGCTTCCGGGTGCGCTCACGCTCACGCGCGTCAGCTGCTGCCCAGTCATCGCCGAACATAGCCGCATGGTCTGGATCCATCTCGACCCAAATCGTAGGCCTGCTGATGACAACCTCTTTATGGCCATGCCCCAGATCATGCAGACGCATGACGTACTCATCGGGGGCCGGTTTGCTTTCCAACCAAACGCCTGCTACATTCTTTCGCACTTGAGCAACCCTTATTTGCTTTAGTCACCGCCCCTTGAGTGCTGGACACACTCGAAGGGGCTTTCTTTTTGCCCTGTGAAGGGCCGTAAACCACGCCAGGACCGCCAAACAGGTCCGGCCGGACCCATACCCTAGGCCAAGCCATTCAAGGCCTCTACGGGCTCAAAATCCCCTTGGGTAAGGTAGCCCCGACCGCCACACATGAAGCAGCCCTCAAACGGCCCGCACTCAGACCGCGAATCAACGGCAGGCACGAACCCCAGACCTGCACACACGCCACAACGAAAACCATCCTCAGGCAGAGGACCCAAAAACAAGAAATCAGCCATGCATGCCCCCGTATGTTCTGAAGTGTCCTAGGAATAAATCTAGCGGCGCTTCGCGCCGCCCCGTGCGTCGCAAGCGCCGCCCGCTGCGACTCGACCGCCGCCAGGTCCGGCCTACGGCCGCGCCACGATCGGCCAGCTTGGGGGTTCCCCTCTGTCGCTTCGCTCTGTCGGGCCGGGCGTCCGGCCCCCAAGAAACAACCAGCACCCCAGGCGGCGGCCGCAGGGTCTTGATAAAGGGCGAGCGCAGCGGTCACGCCGACGCCCCACCAGTTGCCACAGGCGCAGGTCCTGCGGGAGCAGCGGGCGCGGCCGGCGACGACTGAGCGTCAGGCACGACCTGGCGCTTCCCACACGCAAGAACACGCTCGACCTGGCCGAAGCGCAACAGACCAGCACAGGGCCCTATCTCGGTGTATTCATAACCGGCGCGCACGAGCTGGGCCAGGGTCACCGTAGCCACGCGCTGGCCATCGACCAGGACCCCGAACAACGCATAAGTAAAGTTGCCGGCGCTGTAGCCACCCTCAATCTGAAGAGCACGCCCCGCGTAGGGCTCACGCCCGAGCTTGAAAGGCTCAGCGTCATAGACGGGAAAACGCCCAGAACCAGCGACCGCAGTAGCCACACCAGGCTGAGCCGATGGAGGCTCAGGAGCAGGCACCGTGCCGACCGGCGACGACGCCGCAGCATGAGGGCCAGAGGCCGCAGCGGACGAGCTGAAGCGATCAGTCAGACGGCCCTTGAGCGTCCAACCCATAACGCCCAGTAACACCAGACCGCCGAGCAATCCCCAAACCGCGAATGGCAGGCGCTGCGCAAACTTGGTATGCAGCTCGCTGGATTTGTAGAGCCCGAAGGCCTTCTTATCGTGCCGCCACATGCGGCCCGTAGCCTTGGCGATCCGGTCAGGATTCGAGCACTTATCCCAGAGGTAGACCATCACCCGGCTGGAACCAAAGACCCGCCGCACGTCCTCATGCGGGCCGACAAGGTTTCGCAGGTTGGTATGCAGGAGCTGCGGGTGTTGCGTCAAGTAGATGAACTCGACGCCGTAATGCCGCGCGGTCTCCAAGCGAGCCACGAACTTAGGCACCTTCCGGCCAGACGCCATCGGCCTGAAAAGGCGCTGCGCCTCATCGATGACAAGCACATCACCGGGCTGGCACCACGCCCACCAGTTGAGCGCAGACCAGACGATAGGCTCGGCACCTTGAGCGTCCTCATCGCAAGCCACATAGCCCATGGCCCCGGTCTTTTCGTTGACGATGGCCCGGCGCACAAAGCGGACCGCAGGCTGACCCCGCTCACGTATGACAGAAGCCCACTCATCGACAAAAATTTCCGGGTCAAGTTCCGGGATTTCCATCAACTCATGAGGGATGAGCAGGTCAGGAATACCGCCGACAACGAGTCGCCGAGGGATGTCCGCGCCCTGGCAGTTGATCGTTGACTTGGAGAGCGGCAGTAGCTTTGTTGCAACCGTGTAGAGCGTTTTACCGGCGCCATTCAGGCCGGTGATTAGGTGATGAACACCCATGGATTAACCGCCAGAAACAAGCCGCACGGACTTAGTAAGGCCCCAGAGCGTGACCGTGAACGACACAGCCCCGAACACCATCCCGAGGGCATCCCAGACGCCCGCAAGACCGGCGATCTGCAGACCCGCTCCAGCGGCACCGCCGAGGTTAGTAATGATGAGCTGGCGCAACTGGGTGACCACCGCCGACGCACCTGCAAACGTCACCACGCTGAAGCCAATAGCCATCAGGATTCGCGCCAGGATAGGAGTGGCGAGCCCCGCAATTGCCGCCAGGATGCCCGAACCCATCACAACTCCCTCAGAGCAGCGAGAACCAAAAGCAGCGCCGCGACAGCACCACCAGCCCGAACCCACGGCGCAGCTTGCTGAGCTGCGGCGCAAGTCGGCGCATAGCTGACGACCTGCGAGCGACCGTTGATAGAAATGGAAACATCAGGAGGGCAACCGCCAGGGAGGCCGACAGACTCAGCGCTGAATTGCAGGGTCTTGCTCAGCTTGGGGACCTTGTCATCAGGCGCCGCACCAAGCTGTTGACAGCCGATGCGCTCGGGGTTTGCCGTGCACGGGTCTTTCGGGTCTTGCGTACCGGACGGCGGCTTTCCAGTTGTCGTCGTCGTTGTGGTATCGCCGTTGTTGTTCGTCACGGTCACCGTAGTTTCGTTATACGTAACACGATTGTCGTTATACGTGTAGTCATACTGCGGTGTAACAGTTTCTGTCTTGGTACCAGTCGGCGACGTAGTGGTAGTGGTAACAGGACTCCCAGTCTGAGACGCCGGACCCGTAACTGTCAACTCAGCAGGTGCCGACTGCCCACCAACATCAATGGCATCGGAAACGGCCTGACCCCACCCTGTGTTCGGCAATGTCGGCGGGTTAGCCATAACCTTGGCCGCCGCCTCTTCAGGAGTTAAACCCGCGCCATAGCGACCAGTCGGGCACTTGCCGTCAACCCCAGGAACTGGAGCCAGATTTGAATAAGCAGGGTTCCCAAAATCGATGACAGGCGGGCAGTACTTCCCCGGCTTTTGCTTCAGGTTAACGCCGTTCGAATACTTGTATGTACGCGTCTGAAACGGCGGATATTCATCCTTGAGGGTCTGCGAGTATGACGTCTTACAGACGGCCGAATCACCAGTGATAACACAAGTACTGGACCCGATGGAAACACCTTGCATACCCTGCAAAACCTCAGCCGTCCGGCCGGTAGCGACCTCCTCAGGACTACGCCCACAGCCGCGATCCTTGCCGTCGACGCACCACAGAAAGCCCTCAGCTTCCGGCATACCCTCATCAAACTCAATGCCACCCTTGCCATCGGGCCGCATCCTGTAATGCGAATACGCGACAGCAGCCATAGCCCCGGCCGCCATACAAACGGGAGTCGACATAGCAAGGCACCGCCCAACAGCCGCAACGCCATCGGCAAGACTAATAGCACCCTTGGCCGTAACAGCCAGAGCACCGGCGCGGCCCGCAACACTGACAACGTCACTGCGGACAAACTGGGGTACAGACCCGTACACGCCGTTAACCCAGGCCCGAGGCGGCGGCGGATTTGCGAACGTGGTCCCCGGCGTAAATATCCAGCCGCCGCCCGGCAAGACGCCAGGATTTGGAGGGAATTGGGACATCGTCACACGCGCAGCCTGGGCGCTCAATCCCAACCCTGCAAGGCAAACCAGAGCAAGCCCACGACCAATACGACCAGAATAATTGTTGAGGCGCTCATGCTGTTTCACGATTGAAAACCTTGGTGTAGACCATGCGGGCGCAAAGGATGCAGACACCAGCCAGGAACCAAGCAGCAATGACCGGCTCCCAATACTGCCAATCCATAGGCTCACAGGGTTGAAGCTCGACAGTTACGGGCCGCGTCGATGTAGACGCGCCATCAACACGCAAGGTGTACGACAGGACGCGACCCGTAACGGCCGGGGCTGAGCAGCTGACCACTCCCCCAGACGTTACGCCGGTGATGGAGGCGCAGGCAGTCGCCGCTAACTCCGCAGTTGAGCGGTAGCAAGTCCCGCCGAATGCAAGGCCGTCCATCACCGGGCCCCGATCACTTGAAGAACTTGCGATACAGGAACATGCCGCCCCACACGGCCACGCCCATGGCGACCAGGGCACCGGCGACGGCCAGCGCATCGGTTTGAGCCGTGGCAATGGCAGCAGTAGCGGCCGAACTATCGGCCAGGGCCAGGGCAGAGCCAGTCAGGCCGGCGACGGCCACAGCGGCCTTTTGAACAAACTTCAGCATTAAAAACTCCCACGGTGCGAGTTGAAAAAGCCCAGCGGGTGCACCACGCCCAACCAAGCCAGGAAATCAGGCGCGGCCCTCTGCCAGGTCAAGAGCCAATTGGGTGCGATCTACTGCCTCAAGCAGCTCGCCACGCAGCACCAGCCCATGGCCGGCCGCAATCGACGCGGTCACAGCAAACTGAAGCGCCCGGAGTGCCGCAGCGATAGCGTCAATGGCAACAGATTCCGACGGCATAACGACTCACTTAGCAGCGCGACCAGGCACAGGAACCAGGCCGGTCAGGATTGACGTTATGCGGCGGCTGGTGAAGTCGGCGTGGAGGGCGAAAGTCGCAGTGAACGTGCCAGGCTTCACGACCTCGCGCAACGCCTTAGGAACCTGCAGAACACCGACACAGCCGATGGAGCCGTCATCGTTGAGCAGCAAGGCTTCGGCGTCTTGCATCTCGTACGGGTTGCCCGTCTTTTTGGATATGCCGGACTTGAGGTCATTGACCTTGAGAATTTGGATGATCGATTGCATGGATAACTCCTGAAGAACCCACTGAGGGCGATTGAATCGCCGCCCCGTATCGAGACCGCCAGGCCGGAGCCATCTGGAAGGACGCGAGCGACGATGAACCCCGGTTTGCGTACTTACCTCGCCAGGTCCATGAGGCCGCTAGGCCCAGGCTTTCGCCTGCGGAGACCGAGCCACTGCTAGATGGCGCCAACCGGTTGTCGGGTGATCCCTTGAAGAGATCGGCGCCAGTATCTTTCGATCTCGCCATGTCGTCAATGCTGACGATACGATGTCACCGTGTAATCAGTAAACGTAGGAGTCGAAACAATGAAAACGATGCAGCTTCTGGACAGGGCCGCGGCTCACTTTGCGTCGCAAAGAGAGATGTCCAAGGCACTTGGTTTCAGCGCAACGACACTGGGCAACGCAAGGATGCGAGGCCGGTTAAGCCCAGTGGTAGCGGGGATGTTGGCCCGTGAGCTGGGCGAGGACGTCATCTACTGGACCGCAATCGCAGCCCTAGAAAACGAAAAGCCATCAAAGGCGCGAGACACGCTTTTGATGGCCTCTACTAGGTGGCGGAAGCTGTGAGATTCGAACTCACGGAGGGGATAAACCCTCGCCGGTTTTCAAGACCGGTGCCTTAAACCGCTCGGCCAAGCTTCCTTCAACTTTCACTGTCCGGCTACGACGCCGGTTTTGCCTTCACTCACATCGCTGCGCGATATGAGCTTCGGCGCAATCTCCGCTACCGCTTCGATTGAGCAAGACCGGTGCCTTAAACCGCTCGGCCAAGCTTCCTGATTCTTTTTGCGGCGCCGCAGCGCGACAGAAGAGCGGCATTGTAGCCGTGAATCTATGCCCTAACTTCCCGGCCGCTGAGCCTGCTCGCAAGGCAGTTGGATGATCTCCAGCATGCGGCCGGCCTCCACCCGGGCGGCGCTGAGCTGGCCGCCCCAGACGCAGCCGGTGTCCAGGGCCAGCAGGTCGGGGCGGGTGATTAGGCCCAGGGTGGACCAATGGCCGAAGGCGATGGGGACACCGGCCGTGCGGCGGCCGGGGGTGTCGAACCAGGGGGTAAAGCCGGCCGGGGCGGCGGCGGCGCCGTCCTTGGTCTTGAAGTCCATGCGGCCCTCGGCGGTGCAAAAGCGCAGGCGGGTGAGGGCGTTGATGACGAAGCGCAGGCGCTCCGGGCCACGCAGATCGTCGGACCAGGTGTCGGGCTCGTTGCCATACATCTGGGTCAAAAATTCATGCAGATCGGGGCCGCGCAGCAGGGTCTCGACCTCGGCGGCCAGGGCCAGGGTCTGGGGCAGATCCCATTGCGGCACGACGCCGGCATGCAGCATCAACCAGCCTTGCTCGAAGCAGGCCAGGCGCTGCTGGCGCAGCCACAGCAGCAGGGTTTCGCGCTCCGGCGCGTCGAGAATGGCTTGCAAGGTGTCACTGCGGTGCGCGGGCCGCACGCCTGCGGCCACGGCCAGCAGGTGCAGATCGTGGTTGCCCAGCAGGCAGCTGGCGGCATCGCCCAGCTGGACCAGGCGGCGCAGGGTGGGCAGGGAGGCCGGGCCGCGGTTGACCAGGTCGCCCAGCAGGTAGAGGCGGTCGCGCGAGGGTGAGAAGTCCAGCGTGGCCAGCATGCGCTCGAGCGCATCGCAACAGCCTTGGAGGTCGCCAACAAGATAGTTCATTGCGGGATTGTGCGGTCGGAAGTTTCAAAGGGTTCTGCTACGCTACGCGGCTGTTTCACAGTCAAGCGCGCGCTGGCAGCTTCAGACCGCAATTCAGCGGCGCACTCAATGGATACCGCGTTACTTATTTTCCTGTTGTTTCTCAATGCGTTTTTTGCGGCCTCGGAGATGGCCCTCTCGGCCAGCCGCAAGGCGCGCCTGCAGGTGCTGGTCGAGGCCGGCGAGTCCGGGGCTCAAAAAGCCATGGATCTGCACGACGATCCGACCAAATTTCTGTCCACCGTGCAGATCGGCATCACCTCCATCGGTGTGCTGAACGGCATTGTGGGCGATGCCGCTTTCTCCGGCCCCCTGGCTCATTGGCTGAGCGAGACCTTTGGCTGGCGCGACCGCCTGGTGGACATCACGGCCACGGCCCTGGTGGTCGTCATCATCACGGTCGTCACCATCATCTTTGGCGAACTGGTGCCCAAGCGTCTGGGCCAGATCTACCCCGAGACCGTGGCCCGCCGGGTGGCGCCGGCGATGGAGTTTCTGTCCCTGGCGGCGCGCCCGCTGGTCAAGCTCTTGAGCTTTGCCACCGAGACCACGCTGGGCCTGATGGGCTTGGGTGGCCGTGTGCCGCGCAGCGTGACGGAAGAGGAAATCGCCGCCAGCCTGGACGAAGGCCGCGAGGCCGGCGTGATCGAGGCCCATGAGCACCAGATGGTGCGCAATGTGTTCCGCCTGGACGAGCGCGAGATCGGCTCGATGATGATTCCGCGCGCCGAAATCGCCTGGCTGGATGTGAACGACTCACCCCAGCAGGTGCTAGACGTGCTCAAAGCCCATGGCTATAGCCGCTACCCGGTCTGCCGTGGCAGCCTGGCCGAGGTGCAGGGCGTGGTCTCGGCCCAGTTGCTGCTGCAGCGTGCGCTGAGCGGCCAGGCCCTGTCCTTGTCCGAGGACCTGGAGGCCGCGGTCTTCGTGCCCGAGACCTTGTCGGGCATGGAGTTGCTGGAGCAGTTCCGCGTCTCGGACGTGCCCCTGGTTTTTGTGGTGGATGAATACGGCGAGGTGCAGGGTGTGATCTCTGTGCGCGACGTGCTGGAAGCGATCGCGGGCGAATTCAATGCGCCCAGCGACGGCGATGCCTGGGCGGTGCAACGCGAGGATGGGAGCTGGCTGCTGGACGGCCTGATCCCGGTGCCCGAGTTGAAGGACCGCCTGGACCTGAAGGAACTGCCCGAGGAGGACCGTGGGCGCTACAACACCCTGGCCGGCATGATCATGCTGCTGCTGGGGCGCTTGCCGCGCACGGCCGATGTGGTGGAGTGGAATGCTTGGAGATTTGAGGTCGTGGACCTCGATGGCAAGCGTGTGGACAAAGTGCTGGTCAGTCGACTGGCTGTTGATGGAGATGAAGAGTTATGAGTACGCCCCCTCTGTATGGCAATCTGGTGCCCCTGGACCGTGAGGCCCACAAGCACCTGCGCCTGAAGACCGAGCTGTCCACGGTGGAACGCGTGGCGGGATTGAATTCCCTGTTCCTGGCCGTGGTGGAATTCGCCGAAGCCTGCAAGGAATACCCCATCGTCTTCGTGCGCGTGGGCGAGCCCCCCGCCGAAGGCGCCAAGCAGGCCGTCGCGCCGCTGGCCGTGCTGGGCCTGCGCGCCGGCAGCAATCTGTTCGTCAAGGACGGCAAGTGGACCGGCAACTACGTGCCGGCCTATCTGCGCCGCTACCCCTTCGCCATGGCTCGCATCGAGCAGGACAGCGACACCGTCGCCGTCTGCTACGACAGCGAGTGGGCCGGCTTCTCGGTGACCGAGGGCACCCAGCTCTTCGCCGCCGACGGCCAGCCGACCGAGTTCCTGGTCAATGCCAAGAACTTCCTGGAAAGCTTCGAGCAGGAGTCCGAGCGCACCCGCAATGCCTGCCAGGCGCTGGTCGAACTGGACCTGCTGCAAGACATGCGCTTCGAAGCCACGCTGGGCAATGGCGAGAAGATCGATGTGGACGGCTTCCTGGCCGTGGACGAGAAGAAGCTGGCCGAGCTGCCGGACGCCAAGATCGTCGAACTGCATCGCAACGGCTTGCTGGCCCTGCTGGAAATGCACCGCCTCTCCATGGGCAATATGAACCGTCTGGCGGTCAGCCAGGCCAATGCTGCCTGATTGAGTTCAAGCGCTGCCGCGCGGATTGCGCGGCTAGATAAGGAAGGAGCCGCCGGGCCATGGGCCTGCCGGCTCCTTTGTCATTGCAGTTTGACCGTTAGTGTTTGGGCGATTTCAGGCCCAGACAAACCCTGATCGGGTTTTTCGACACAAGAAATCTTTGCCAATCTCGCTAGGATGTTTGCCAGAAATCCTCTGAGGGTGATGATCCATGTCGGTGTTGGTGTTTGAGGGTTTTTTGTCCACGCCCGAGATGTTGAAGGTGTTGGCCCAGGCCTCCATCGTGCAGGCCATGATGGACTTTGAAGCGGCGCTGGCGAAAGCCCAGGGGCGTGTGGGCGTGATCCCGGCCTCGGCCGCGCAGGCGATTGCCAGCCTGTGCCGGGCCGAGCTCTACGATATCAATGCTTTGGTTGCGGCCAGCGCGCGCGACGGCAGCCTGGCAATTCCGGTGGTGCGGCGCCTGGCCGAGACGGTGGCCTTGTTCGACCCGGTGGCGGCCGGCTTTGTGCACTGGGGCGCGACCAGCCAGGACGTCATCGACACCTCGCAGATCCTGCTGACGCGGCGCGCCCTGCAGCTGATCGAGGACGATTTGCTGCAACTGCTCAGCCTTTTGCTCGATCTGGCCGATGCGCAGCCGGTGACGCCGGTGCTGGCGCGCACGCTATTGCAGGCGGCCCAGGTCAGCAGCCTGCGCTTTCGCGTGGCCAGCTGGGCGCTGCCCCTGCTGCGTGCGGCCCAAGCCCTGCGCCAGGCGGCGGATGCCGCCCTGCAGCTGCAGTTGGGTGGCGCGGTGGGGACGCTGTCGGCCCTGGGCGAGCAGGGCGATGCGGTGAGCGCCGCCCTGGCTGCCGAGCTGCGCCTGCCCCTGCCCGAGATGCCCTGGCATTCGCAGCGCGACCGCATGGTGCGCCTGTGTGCCGAGCTGGGCGTGCTGTGCGGCTCGCTGGGCAAGCTGGCGCGCGACATCTCCCTGCTTTCGCAGCCCGAGATCGCCGAGCTGGCCGAGCCCGATGGCGAGAGCCCGAGCCGGCCGCGCAGCGTGTCAAGCGCCATGCCCCACAAGCGCAATCCGGTTTACTCCATGCTGGCGCTGGCCGCCGGGCAGCGGGCGCCACAGCGGGTGGCGGCCTTGCTGGGCAGCATGATGCAGGAGTTCGAGCGCGGCCTGGGAGGCTGGCAGGCGGAACTGGCCGAGACGGTCAGCCTCCTGATGCACACCCACGGTTCGGTGCGCGCCATGGTCACGGCCCTGAGCGGGCTCAAGATCTATCCCGAGCGCATGCGGCTCAATGTCGAGGCGCAGCAAGGTCTGGTGTTCGCCGAGGGCCTGACGATGTTGCTGGCCGGCCCCTTGGGGCGGCTGGAGGCGCAGCATCTGGTCGAAGGTCTGTGCGCCCAGGTGCTGGAGGGCGAGGAGGGTGGTGCGCCGGCGCAGGGCCAGGGCCAGGGCCTGGCCGCCGCGGCCCGTGCGCTGGTCCAGCGGGACGAGCGCTTGCGGGACAAGGTCCGGGCCGCCGAGCTGGAGGCCGTGTTCGATGTGGAGCGCGTGGCCGCCCAGGCCGATCAGCGGGTGGCCAAGGCCTTGGCCCAGGCGCGCGAGGGCCTGACCGCGCTGCAGGATGCGCCGCATTGGTGAGCGGCGGCCGTTGAGCAAACGCAAAGCGGGGCGAGCTGAGAACAGGGCGGGCTTGGGGAGCGGGCTGGCGGCCGGCGCCGGGTGTAAGGTCTGACTCAGGATTGCAGGTACACACTCACGAGCAAGTCCTGCCATTTTGTTTGAATCTCCAGCGAGCCCCGCCCCATGTCAGTCCAAGACCTCTACCAACAAAAGCGTCGCAGCGCCGACGACGCCATCGCCCTGCTCAAGAACGACGACTTCATCATCGTGCCCACCGGCGTGGGCGAGCCACCGGCCCTGCTGACGGCCTTGTCCGAGCAGCGCCGACGCTTGCGCAATGTGCGCGTGGCGCAAATCCTGCCGGTGCGCAAGTTCGGCTATTTCGACCCCGAGACCACCGAGCATGTGCGCCATGTCTCCTTCTTCTACGGCGCGGCCTCGCGCCAGGGCGGCAAGGAGGGCTGGATCGATTTCATCCCCAGCTATTTCTCCGAGATGCCGGCCCTGATCGCCCGCGGCCTGATCCCGGCCGATGTGGTCTTCGCCATGGCCTCGCCCATGGACCCGCACGGCTATTTCTCGCTCAGCCTGGGGGCGGACTACACCATGGCCGCCCTGGCCCGCGCCCGCGTCATCGTGTTGGAGGTCAACCCCAATGTGCCCTATGCCAATGGCAACTGCCATGTGCACATCTCCCAGGTCTCGGCCCTGGTGGAAAGCAGCGAGCCGGTGATGGAGGTGGGCCTGCCCAAGATAGGCCCGGTGCAGCAGGCCATCGGCAAATACGTGGCCGATATGATCGATGACGGCTCGACGCTGCAGATTGGCTACGGCGGCATCCCGGATGCGGTGGTGATGCAGCTGACGTCCAAGCGCGACCTGGGCATCCATACCGAGATGATTGGCGACGGCATCCTGACCCTGATCGAGTCCGGCGCCGTCACCAACCGGCGCAAGAACTATCTGCCCGGCAAGATGGTGGCCACCTTTGCCCTGGGCTCCAACAAGCTCTACCGCTTCATGGACCGCAACCCGGGCCTGGAGATGCACCCGGTGGACTTCACCAACGACCCCTATCTGGCCGGTCAGAACGACAATCTGGTCGCCATCAACGCCACCTTGCAGATCGATTTGCTGGGCCAGTGCGGTTCCGAGAGCCTGGGCCCCACGCCCTACTCCGGCACCGGCGGTCAGAGCGATTTTGTGCGGGCGGCCAACCGCTCCAAGGGTGGCAAGGCCTTCATCGTCCTGCCCTCCACGGCCAAGGACGACAGCATCAGCCGCATCGTGCCCACGCTGACCCCGGGCACCCATCTGAGCACCAGCAAGAACGACATCAACTATGTGGTCAGCGAGTTCGGCGTGGCTCAGCTGCGGGGCAAATCCGCCAGGCAGCGGGCGCAGGAGTTGATCTCCATCGCCCATCCCAGCTTCCGCGACGAGCTGAGGGCCGAGGCCAAGAAATTGAATTTGCTCTGAATCTTGAAAAATTCCGCGTTTTCACCTAAGGGATTCTCCAGGCTTCAATCTGCAAATTAGGGGTGTCAAATGTAACTTTGAGTTTTGTCAGTCAATATTTCACATAAGGGTCGCTAGACTTGCGCCTGTTGAATTCCATCCCCCGATATCAGTGGTTGACAAGTGAGCGATGAATGATTGATGCGTCCAAAGTTGCCGAGTTCCGGCGCCATCCTTCCGCCTTGAACATTCAGACGGCTGCTCACGAAAATTTGGGTCAGGCACGCGGTTTGGTGGCACGTCGCTACGCCGACCGCGGCTATCTCTGCAAAGACCTCAGCACCCAGGCCGATGGGGCCGAAATCATCTGCTCCGCTTTTGATGGGCTGACCACGGTGGGCACCATCGCCGTGCGCTTTGATTCCCCGCAAGGCCTGTGCGCCGACACCATTTTTGGTGAGGAGCTGAAGGCCTTGCGCGCCGGCGGCGCCCAGCTGTGCGAGTTCGGTCGCCTGGCGCTGGACCATCATGTCTGCGATAACAAGGAGCTGCTGGCCCGGCTCTTCCATCTGGCCTATCTACATGCGCATCGCCTGGCCGGCTGCAAGACCCTGGTGATCGAGGTCAACCCGCGCCACGTGCCTTTTTATCGGCGCATGCTGGGCTTTCAAGTCCATAGCGAGGCGCGCCTGAATCCGCGCGTCAATGCGCCGGCCGTGCTGATGACGCTGGACCTGGTCTGGGGTTGCGAGCAGGTGGGCATTTTTGGTGGCCGCCCCGCCAGCGCGAGCTGCACCCGCAGTCTCTACCCGTATTTCTACGGCGTCGAGGAAGAGGCGGCCTTGCTGGCCAAGCTGCGCCAGTAAGACCGCTTTCCTAGCGCCAGCCCAACTGGCGCGAAAGCTCCTGGCCCGCCTTCTGCAAGGCCAGGGCCAGTGGCCCGTCCAGGGCCAGATCAAAACTGCCGCTGGGGCCTATCGCCGTGAGGCTGAGCACCATGCGGCCCTGATCATCCAGCACCGGCGCCGCCAGGGCGCTGACCCCTTGCACCACGCCATCGCGTGAGCTGGCCAGGCCGGTCTGGCGCGCCAGCGCCAGCTGGGCTTCGAAGTCCTTGTCCAGCCTCGCCCGCTGGCCTGCGGCGTCTTCAGCGGCCAGGGCCTCCTGCACCTGAGGGCGGGGCAGGAAAGCGGCAAACAAACGACCCGAGGCCGTGCCTCGCAAGCTCATCACCGTGCCGTGGCGCATGCTGATGTGCACCGGGCTGGGCGACTCGGCCACCCGCACGATGGTGGGGCCGCGATTGCCCCAGACCGCGATCGCCACCGTGTGCCCCAGGCTTTGCGCCAACTCCTCGATGCGCGGCGTGGCCAGGCGTACCGGCTCGTATTGCTGCAGGCTGATCAGGCCCAGCTGCAGGGCCAGCGGGCCCAGGCCGTAGCGGCCGCTGCTGGCCTCCTGCTCCACCAGGCCCAGCTTGATGAAGCTGACCAGATAGGGATGGGCCTTGGCCGGCGCCATCTGGCCCTCGCGCGCCAGGTCTTTCAAGGCCATGGGGCGGCCGTGGTGGGCCAGGGCGATCAGCAACTGGCCGCCGACCTCGATGCTCTGGATGCCGCGCGGCCCACGCTCGGCGTTTTCTTCTGGGGGGAGGGCGCTGGAACTCATGGGCGCTGATTAGACCCGAATTCGGTGAGCTATCGATCCAAAAAATTAGCCATAGACAAATGAATTTAACTTTGATTAAATTCAAACCCTGCTGAACACCGCGCTCGCTCTGCCGTCTTGAACGGCTCATCTTGACCTCCGTCAACCCAAGCCATAAGCCATGACCAACGCGCCCAAGACCTTTGCCTCCCAAGCCGACCTCGAAGTCAAGCAAGTCAGCTTCGACAAGCTTTCCGAGCATGCCTATGCCTACACGGCCGAGGGCGACCCGAATACCGGCATCGTGATCGGCGACGACGCGGTGATGGTCATCGACACCCAGGCCACGCCGGCGATGGCGCAGGACGTGATCCGTCGCATCCGCGAGGTGACCGACAAGCCCATCAAATACGTGTTGCTGAGCCATTACCACGCGGTGCGGGTGCTGGGCGCCTCGGCCTATGCCGCCGAAGGCTGCGAGCAAATCATCGCCAGCCAGGACACTTACGAGCTGATCGTCGAGCGCGGCGAGCAGGACAAGGCCAGCGAGATCGGCCGCTTCCCGCGCCTGTTCGCCAATGTGGAAACCGTACCGCCCGGCCTGACCTGGCCCACCCTGACCTTCGCCGGCAAGATGACGCTGTGGCTGGGCAAGCTGGAGGTGCAGATCCTCCAGCTGGGCCGTGGCCACACCAAGGGCGACACGGTGGTCTGGCTGCCGCAGGAGCGGGTGCTGTTCTCCGGCGACTTGGTCGAGTTTGACGCCACGCCCTATGCCGGCGACGCCTACTTCCAGGACTGGCCGCAGACCCTGGACAACTTGGCCTCGCTCAAGCCCGCCAAGCTGGTGCCCGGCCGCGGCCCGGCCCTGCAGACCGAGGCCCAGGTGGCCGCTGGTTTGGCCGGTACGCGGGCCTTCGTCAGCGAGCTCTACGCCAGCGTCAAGGCCGGCGCCGAGGCCAAGCAAGACCTGAGGAGCGTTTACCGCGAAACCTATGAGCGCCTGGCGCAGAAGTACGGCCATTGGGTGATCTTTGCCCACTGCATGCCCTTCGACGTCACCCGCGCCTATGACGAGGCCAGCGGCCATGTGGATCCGCGCATCTGGACGGCCGAGCGCGATGTGGCCATGTGGCAGGCCCTGGAAGCCTAAGAAAAGGAGACAGCATCATGAAGATCGAACGCATCCACCACGTCGCCTACCGCTGCAAGGACGCCAAGACCACCGTCGAGTGGTACGAGAAGCATCTGGGCATGAAGTTTGTGCTGGCCATTGCCGAGGACCAGGTGCCCTCCACCAAGGCGCCCGACCCCTATATGCATCTCTTCATGGATGCGGGCGGCGGCAATATCCTGGCCTTCTTTGAGTTGCCGAACTCGCCCGCCATGGGGCGTGACAGCAATACCCCCGAGTGGGTGCAGCACATCGCCCTCAAGGTCGGCAGCGTGGCCGAGCTGGAAGAGGCCAAGGCCCGCCTGCAAGCCGCCGGCATCGAGGTGATAGGCGTGACCGATCACACCATCTTCAAAAGCATCTACTTCTTCGACCCCAATGGCCACCGCCTGGAGCTGGCCGCCGACGTGGGCACGCCCGAGATGTACGCCAAGCTCGATGCCTGCAAGCGCGAGATGCTGGAGGAGTGGAGTCTGACCAAGCGCGCGCCCAAGCATGCCGCCTGGATGCACGACAAGGAATTCCAGGCCTGATGCCGAGCTGAGCCCTGCCGGGCCTCGCCCATGGGGTGGGGGCCGGTTTCTTGTGCTGCCCAATGCCCCGCACCCTGTGCGCGGCCAGGAGTCCTCATGCAGAAGACTTACTGCTACCCCGAGTTTGCCTATGTGCAAAGCGCCGAGCAGCGCGATGCCGAGTTCCGCCAGCATCCGCTCCTCATCATCGGCGCCGGGCCGGTGGGCCTGTCCATGGCGCTGGACTGCGCTTCGCGCGGCATCGCCACCGTGGTGCTGGACGATAACAACAGCGTCAGCATAGGCTCGCGCGCCGTCTGCTATGCCAAGCGCACGCTGGAGGTCTGGGACCGCCTGGGCGTGGCCGCGCCCCTGGTGGCTCAGGGCGTGAGCTGGCAGCTGGGCAAGGTCTTCTTCAAGGACGAGCTGGCCTATCAGTTCGATCTGCTGCCGCAAGCCGCCCAGCAGATGCCGGCCATGATCAATCTGCAGCAGTACTACCTGGAAGAGGCCTTGGTACGCGCAGCCCAAGCCCATCCCCTGGTGGACCTGCGCTGGAAGCACAAGCTGCTGAGCCTCAAGCAGGGCGAGGGCATGGAGGGCGCGCGCCTGACGGTGGAGACGCCCGACGGCGTGTTTGAGCTGGGTGCCGACTGGGTGATCGCATGCGACGGTGCTAACAGCGATACCCGGCGCATGCTGGGCGCCGAGTTCAGCGGCCAGTTCTTCCAGGACCGCTTCCTGATCGCCGATGTGGTGATGAAGGCCGACTTCCCCAAGTCCGCTGACCCCCAGGTCGTCGCGAGCGACGCCCACCCCCCGAGGGGGCGCGGGCCCGGTTTGAGGCGGCTCGGCACCGAGCCCGAGCGCTGGTTCTGGTTTGACCCGCCCTTCCACCCCGGCCAATCGGTGCTCTTGCACAAGCAATGCGACAACGTCTGGCGCATCGACTTCCAGCTCGGCTGGGATGCCGACCCGGTCGAGGAGAAAAAGCCCGAGCGCGTGATCCCGCGCATCCAGGCCATGTTGGGCGCCGAGGTGGAGTTCGAGCTGGAATGGGTCTCGGTCTACCAGTTCGCCTGCCGCCGCATAGCCCAGTTCCGCCACGGCCGTGTGCTGTTTGCCGGCGATGCCGCGCATCAGGTCTCGCCCTTTGGCGCGCGCGGCGCCAATACCGGCGTGCAGGACGGCGACAACCTGGCCTGGAAGCTCAAGGCCGTGATGGATGGTGCCGCGCCCGAGCGTCTGCTGGACAGCTATCATGAGGAGCGCGCCTACGCCAGCGATGACAATCTGCGCCAAAGCACCCGCTCCACCGACTTCATTAGCCCCAAGAGCCGCGCCTCCTTGCGCCTGCGCAATGCGGTGCTGGAACTGGCCCGCAGCGAGCCCTTTGCCCGCCCCCTGGTCAATAGCGGCCGCCTGTCCACGCCCACACCCTATCTGCATTCCGGGCTGAACACGCCGGATGCCGATGTGTTCAGCGCCGGTCTGCCGCCGGGCAGCCCTTGCGTCGATGCACCGGTGAGCGTGGACGGCCGTGCCGACTGGCTGCTGCACAGCCTGGGCCAGGGCTTTGTGCTGCTGAGCTGGGGGCCGGGCGTGGACGTTTCGCTGGGCGGCATCAGGGCCAAGCTGCTGCGGGTGGGGCAGGACATCATCGACAGCGAAGGCCTGCTGGCCCAGCGCTACCAGGCCCGGCCCGGCACGGTCTATCTGATCCGTCCCGATCAATATGTGGCGGCCCGCTGGCGTTCTTTTGCGCCCGCCAAAATCGCCGCGGCGCTGGGTCGGGCCCTGGCATTTGAGGAGACATCGGCATGAATAACAAGGCCTTGAACCGCGAGCCCAATATCCCCGACCCCGACGGCTTTTACGAGGAGCTGATCAATGCCCAGCGCGATCTCAGCGACGAGCAGGCCGACATCTTCCTGTCCAAACTCGCCCTGATACTGGCCAACCATGTGGGCGACCGCGCCGTCTTGCGCGAGGCCCTGGGCCTGGCCCGCAACAACACCTTGTCAACCTAGGGTGGCTCCAGCGCCGCCAAGAAGAACACGCATGAGCGAACTGAAATACCAAGCCGGCTTCGGCAACCAACACAGCAGCGAGGCCGTCCCCGGCGCCTTGCCCCTGGGCCGCAACAGCCCGCAGCGCGTACCCCTGGGCCTGTACGCCGAGCTGCTGTCCGGCGCGGCCTTCACCGCGCCGCGGGTGGAAAACCTGCGCAGCTGGCTGTACCGCCGCCAGCCCTCGGTGGTGGTGGGCGGCTACCAACCCCTGGACCATGCCTTTCTGAAAACCGGCGCGGCGCAAGCGCAGCTTTCGCCGCCCGATCCGCTGCGCTGGGCGCCCACGGCCATTCCCGAGCAGCCGACCGACTTTGTCCAAGGCCTGCGCACCCTGGTTGTCAACGGCGACCCCGACGCTCATACCGGCATGGCCGCCCATCTCTACCTGGCCAACCGCTCGATGGAGCGCAGCGCCTTCATCAATGCCGACGGCGAGCTATTGATCGTGCCCCAGCAGGGCAGCCTGCGCTTGACGACGGAGTTAGGCCGGCTGGACGTGAGGCCCGGCGAGATCTGTGTCGTGCCGCGCGGCATGGCCTTCAAGGTTGCCGTGGACGGGCCCTCGCGCGGCTATGTCTGCGAGAATTACGGCGCCGCCCTGCGCCTGCCCGAGCTGGGCCCCATCGGCTCCAACGGCCTGGCCAATGCGCGCGATTTCCTGGCCCCGGTGGCCTGCTTCGAGGCCGAGCCCGGCGCCTACGAGATCATCAAGAAATTCGGCGGCCAGCTCTGGCGCGCGGCCCAAGCCCACAGCCCCTTCAATGTCGTGGCCTGGCATGGCAATCTGACGCCCTATAAATACGACACGGCGAACTTCATGACCATCGGGTCGATCAGCTTCGATCACCCGGACCCCAGCATCTTCACCGTCCTGACCTCGCCCTCCGACACCCCGGGCTGGGCCAATGTGGACTTCGTCATCTTCCCGCCGCGCTGGATGGTGGCCGAAGACAGCTTCCGCCCGCCCTGGTACCACCGCAATGTGATGAGCGAGTTCATGGGCCTGGTGCTGGGCCAGTACGACGCCAAGCCCGAGGGCTTCAAGCCCGGCGGCGCCAGCCTGCACAATGCTTTCGTGCCGCACGGCCCGGACGCCGAAGCCTTTGCCAAGGCCAGCAGCGCCGAGCTCAAGCCGCATAAATTGGACAACACCCTGGCCTTTATGTTCGAGACCCGCTGGCGCCTGCAGCCCACAGCATTCGCCCTGCAAGGCGGCAGCCTGGAGGCCAATTACGCGGCCTGCTGGCAAGGCCTGAACGATTCATTTCCTGCCTGAGATAGTCAAAGAGAAGACTCACCCATGATCGACCACACCCACAATCCCGCCGCCCTCAGCTGGGTCGCCAGCGCCAATGAAGAGGGCAGCGAGTTCCCGCTCCAGAACCTGCCCTACGGTCTGTTTCGCCGCGCCGGCTCGAATGAGAACGCCCGTGTCGGCATCGCCATCGGCGACCAGATCCTGGATACCAAGATCGCCGCCGCCGCCGGCAAATGGAGCAGCGCCGTCAGCGTGCTGCTCCAGCCCCTGGCCGATGGCGATCTGAACGCCTTCATGGCCCAGCCCGCCGCCCAGCGCCGCCTCTTGCGTCATGCGCTGTTCGAGGCCTTGAGCGCCGGCAGCCCGCAAGAGGCCGCGCTGCGCGCCGCCTTGCTGCCCCAGGCCCAGGCGCAGATGGCCGTGCCCTGCCGCATCGGCGACTACACCGACTTCTACACCGGCATCCATCACGCCACCACGGTGGGCAAGCTGTTCCGTCCGGATAACCCCTTACTCCCCAACTACAAATGGGTGCCCATCGGCTACCACGGCCGCAGCTCTTCCATTGGCGTCAGCGGTGGCACGGTACGCCGGCCCCTGGGCCAGCTCAAAAGCCCGGACGCCGAAGTGCCGGGCTTCAGTGCCTGCAAACGCCTGGACTATGAGTTGGAGCTGGGTGCCTTCGTCGCGGCTGGCAACGCCCTGGGCGAGCCCATTCCCATGGCACAGGCGGACGAGCATCTGTTCGGCCTGACCCTGCTGAATGACTGGTCGGCCCGCGATGTGCAGGCCTGGGAATACCAGCCCCTGGGCCCCTTCCTGGCCAAGAATTTCGGCAGCACCATCTCGCCCTGGATCGTCAGCATGGAAGCGCTGGAGCCCTTCCGCATCGCCTTCGAGCACCCGGCCAGCGACCCCCAGCCCTTGCCCTATCTGGACTCGGCCAAGAACCGTGCCGAAGGCGGCTACGACATCGAGCTGGAAGTCTGGCTGCAGACCGAAAGCATGCGCGCCAAGGGCGAGCCGGCCACCCGCCTGATGCGTTCCAACTTCAGGCATGCTTACTGGACCCTTGCGCAGATGCTGACCCACCATGCCAGCAATGGCTGCAATCTGCAGCCGGGCGATCTGCTGGGTACCGGCACCTTGTCGGGCCCCGACGCGGCCGAGGGCGGCTCGCTGCTGGAGCTGTCCATGGGCGGCAAGCAGGACCTGCGCCTGCCGAATGGCGAGACGCGCAAATTCCTGCAGGACGGCGACACCGTCATCCTGCGCGGCTATGCCCAGCGCGAGGGCGCGCGCCGCATCGGCTTTGGTGACTGCAGCGCCACCATCGTGGCCGCGCCCGCGCTGAGCTGAGATAAGGAAGGGTGCTCATCCCCTCAAGCCCGGTGCCGCCTCGGCGCTGCCGGGTTTTTTTCTGCCTGGATCTTATATTTCCATGCTTATGGAATAATGGATTTATGGAAGAAAACGATGTCATACGCGCACTCGCGTCCCTGGCCCAAAGCCACCGCCTGCGCATCTTTCGCCTGCTGGTGGTGGCCGGGCAGCAGGGCCTGACACCCGGCGCCCTGGGCGAAGCCCTGGCGCTGCCGGCCGCCACCCTGTCCTTTCATCTGAAGGAGCTGAGTCAGGCGGGGCTGTTGAGCCAGCAGCGCCTGGGGCGCAATCTGGTTTACCGCGCGGCTTTTGAGCAGATGAATGGTCTGCTGGCCTATTTGAGTGAGAACTGCTGCCAGGGCGAGGCTTGTTTGCCGATGCAGGCCAAACCCTGCTGTTGACCCATCGTCTTTTGAGGAAACCATGACGTCCACGTCCTTCAATGTGCTTGTTCTTTGCACCCACAATTCGGCCCGTAGCGTGCTGGCTGAGGGCATGCTCAATCATTTGGCCGCCACGCGCGGTGCGGCTATGCGAGCCTTCAGCGCGGGGAGCGCACCCAGCGGGCGGCTCAACCCTTTTGCGCTGGAGGCGCTGAGCAAGGCGGGTGTCGATGTGAGTGGCTGCCGCAGCAAGAGCTGGGACGAATTCACCGGGCCCGATGCGCCGCCCTTGTCTCTCGTCATCACCGTCTGCGACGCCGCGGCGGCGGAGACCTGCCCGGTGTTCTTTGGCGGCGTGGGCCAGCCCATCAAGGTGCACTGGGGCTACCCAGATCCCTCCAACGCCGAGGGCGGGGATGAGGGCAAGCGCCGCGCCTTCGAGCTGACCCGCCAGGCCATCGCCTACCGCATGCTGCAACTGCTGGACTTGCCTTTGGCGAGCCTGGCGCCAGCCGCCTTGCGTGAGGCGGTCAACGCTATCGCACGGAGTTGAGCATGGCGCCGTCCTGCAAAGCCCGGCAGCGCTATTTCGCCGAAGCCCTGGGCACGGCCTTGCTGTTGGCCATCGTCATCGGCTCCGGCATCATGGCCGAGCGCTTGAGCGGCGGCAATATCGCCCTGGCCCTGCTGGCCAATACCCTGGCGACGGTGGGCGGGCTCTATGTGCTGATCGAGGTGTTGGGGCCGCTCAGCGGTGCGCACTTCAATCCGGCCGTCAGCCTGGTGATGGCCTGGCGGGGCGAGCTGGCGCGGCGCGATTTGCTGCCCTATGTGCTGGCGCAACTGCTGGGCGCGGTGCTGGGCGCCTGGCTGGCGCACGCCATGTTCGATCTGAGCCTGTGGCAGCTTTCTGCCAAGCCCCGATCGGGCCTGGGCCAGTGGATCGCCGAGGCCGTGGCCACCGCCGGCCTGCTGCTGGTGATTCTGCGCGCCCCGGCGGGCCGGGCCGCGGGCCTGGTGGCCGCTTATATCGGCGCGGCCTACTGGTTCACCGCCTCCACTTCTTTCGCCAATCCGGCGGCCGCTTTCGGCCGCATGTTCAGCGACAGCTTTGCCGGCATCTCGCCGGCCAGCGTGCCGGGTTTTGTGCTGGCGCAATTGCTAGGGGCCGGCCTGGGCCTGGGCCTGCACGGTGGGCTGGGCGGGAGCCTGCGCCGGCGCTAAGCCTTCCCCAGCACGTTTTTGCTGCGAGCCGGCCGGGTGGAAACCCCGGGCCGGCTTTTCTTTTTGTAGCGCAGGCCTTGCAAGCCGCCGGGTATTTGTAAGCGGCTTGCAATGAAGTCCATCAAAGCGCAACGTGGCGCGCCAGCGCCGTCCGCAGCCGCTAAATTCCTGCCACCGAATGCCCGGGCTCTTGTGCAGCCGGGCTTCGATGCCTGATCGACTCATTGCCCAATTCCAATCGAGGAGCATCCCCGTGGCCCATATCCCTGCCTTCAAGAAGACGCATCTGTCCCATCTCGTCACCCTGGTCCTGGCTTCGCTGGCCTTGCCGCCGGCGCTGGCCGCCGAAGACGCGCCGGCCGCGGCCGACAAGCCGGCCGAGAAACAAGCGGCGAAGCTGGACCTGGTGGAGGTCACCGGCGTGCGCGCCACCTTGAAGCGCAATCTGGCGGAGAAGCGCGAGTCGCTCAATATCGTGGACTCCATCCGCGCCGAGGACGTGGGCAAGTTCCCCGACAAGAATGTGGCCGACTCCCTGCAGCGCGTGCCCGGCATCTCGGTGGATCGCGGTTGGGGCGAGGGCAAGGCGATTTTTGTGCGCGGCACCGACAAGAATCTGAATATGACGCAGATGAATGGCCAGGCCGTTTCGTCCTCGGAATGGTGGCTCAACGAGCCGCAGACCCGCAGCTTCAACTACGACATGCTGCCGTCCGAAATCGTCGGCAGCCTGGATGTGTTCAAAAGCCCCTCGGCCGATCTGGACGAGGGCAGCATAGGCGGTCTGGTCAATGTCAAGACCCGCAAGCCGCTGGACTTCAAGGAGCGGCTGACGGTGCAGGGCGCCGTCGAGGCGGTCTATAGCAAGCTGCCCGGCAAGACCGACCCCCAGCTCTCGGGCTTGCTGAACTGGCAGAGCGAGGACAAGAGCCTGGGGGTGATGCTGGCCGTCAACCAGCAAAAGCGCACGATGCGCCGCGACGGGCTGGAGATGTTCGCCGACGGCAAGTACAACATCGTGGACCAGAACGGCGTCAACACCCCGGCCTATGCCGCCTGGGGCGGGGGCTCGGCCATCTTCCGCCAGGACCGCGAGCGCACCACGGCCAATCTGGCCCTGCAGTTCCGGCCTAACGCCAATACCGATCTGCTGCTGAATTACATGAATTCAGACATGAAGATGAATAACAACAACCAGAACTATCTCTGGCAGGCGGGCGGCCTGGCGGTGAACGGCAATATTGCCGTCACCGATCCCAAATTCATCACCACCTCGGACGGGAGCAAGGCCCTGGTGGGCGGCATCCTGGGCCCCAAGACCGGCGTGTCCTTCGAGCCCATTTACCGCCAGTCCTATGTCAAGTCCGATGTGCTGGACCTGGACGCCAGCTACCAGGGCGCCACCTGGCGCGCCCATGGCCAGGTCGGCACTACCACCAGCTCCGGCGGCAGCTTGCACGACTACCACTTCTGGATGGAAGGCGACACCCGCAGCCAGATCGATATGGGCCAGGACCGCTACGGCGTGAAGTATCTGGACATCAGCCCGCTGGACCCCAAGGCCCTGAGCCTGAAGGGCGGCGATGACCGCATCCGCAAGATGCAGGGCAAGGAGAACTATGTGCAGGGCGATGTCACTTTTGACTTCGACAACGCCTTCATCAATGCCGTCAAGGTGGGTGCCAAATTCCGCGACAACACCTTGCAGAACACGCGTATCCAGGGCACGGCGGGCCCGGGTTCCCCGGGCTGGCAGAGCTTCAGTCTGGCCGATCTGTCCACCGGTCCCTCGCCCCTGCTGAGCCAGCAGGCCGCCTCGCCCGGCGCGCTGACCCAGTACGCCTGGTATGACGACGGGCTGGTCGCCAGCAAGGCCATCCCGATGTACGAGAAGGCCATGAGCTACAAGGATGTGCTGAGCGAGAACTACAAGATCCGCGAGAAGATCTCGGCCGCCTACGTCAAGGCCGAGTACGGCTCGGGCAAGCTGCGCGGTGACTTCGGCCTGCGCCTGGTCAAGACCCAGCAGACCTCGGAAGGCTATGCCCTGGCCGGTGCGAGTTATGCGCCGACCAGCATGAGCAATAACTACAGCGATGCGCTGCCCAACTTCAATCTGGTCTATGACCTGAGCAAGGAGGTGATTGTTCGCGGCGCCGTCTCGCGGGCCATGGCACGCCAATCCTTTGACCTGCTCAACCCCGGCATGGTGCGCGACGGCACGGTGCTGAGCAAGGCCACGGCCGGCAACCCGCAGCTCAAGCCCATTCATTCGAATCAGGCGGAGCTGGGCGCGGAATGGTATTTCGCCGATGCCTCCCTGCTGTCGGCCACGGTCTTCATCAAAAAGCTCGATACCTTCACCTACAAGAGCGCCAAGTCCGAGCTCATCAACGGCGAGACCCTGACCGTGACCCGCCCCTACAACGCCGACAACGGCGCCGACATCAAGGGCTTCGAGCTGCAGTGGCAGCAGGCCTTCGGCAATAGCGGTTTCGGCTCGGTGCTGAACTACACCTATACCGACGCCAAGGCCGGTGCGGTGGCGGGCCAGCCGCGCCTGCAGGTGCTGGGTAATTCGCGCGACCAGTTCAATCTGAGCGGCTATTACGAAAAGAACGGCATCGCCCTGCGCCTGTCCTACAACTACCGCTCCAAGTCCTATGGCAATCTGAATATGGGCGGCCAGGACGTGAACAGCGCCTACGGCCAGTGGGACGCCACGGCCAACTGGGACATCACGCCCAAGCTCAGCCTCTACGCCTCGGCCGTCAACGTCAGCAACGAGCTCGTGCGCACCAATACCTCGGACGGCCTGCCCATCGGCGTCTACGAGAACGGGGCCCGCTACGGCCTGGGCCTGCGCGCCAAGTTCTGAGGCCGCCCAGCGATGAAGGCATACATGCAAGCAAATAACGATGCAGCGGAGCGGGGCGCCAGCGCCCCTGGCTCGACCCGGGAGGTGCTGACGGCCATGTTGTTCATCGGCCTGCTGTTTTTCATCCTGGGTTTTGTCACCTGGCTGAACGGCTCGCTGATCCCTTTTTTGAAGATTGTCTGCAATCTCAATAACTTCCAGGCTCTGTGGGTCACCTTCGCCTTCTACATCGCCTACACGGTGATGGCCCTGCCTTCGGCCGCGGTCCTCGCCCGGGTGGGCTATAAAAAAGGCATGAGTCTGGGGCTGGCCATCATGGCGCTGGGGGCGCTGATCTTCATCCCGGCCGCGCAGTCCAGCCAGTACGGCTATTTCCTGCTGGCCTTGTTCACCCTGGCCACCGGCATGACGCTGATGCAGACGGCCATCAACCCCTATATCGTCTGCATCGGTTCGCGCGAGAGCGCGGCCATGCGCATCAGCATCATGGGCTTGTTCAACAAGGGCGCGGGCATCGTCGTGCCCCTGGTGTTCTCGGCCCTGATGCTGTCGGGCATGGACAAATACTCCGACGCCGCCCTGGCCGTGCTGGACCCCGCCGGCCGCGAGCTGCTGCGCGCCGAGCTGGCGGCGCGCCTGATCTACCCCTATGGCGTGATGGCCGTGGCCTTGCTGGGCTTTATGGTCCTCATCCACTGCTCGCCCCTGCCTGAGCTGCGTGGCGAAGAGGGCGCCGAGGCCGGGCAGGACAAGCCGGTGCGCGCCCTGGGCGTGCTGCAGTTCCCGCAGCTGGTGCTGGGCGCCATCGCCTTGTTCGCCTATGTGGGCGTGGAGGTGATCGCGGGCGACACCATCGGCCTCTACGGTCATCAGCTGGGGGTGCAGAACTTCGGCATCCTGACCTCCTACACCATGGGCTTTATGGTGCTGGGCTATTGCATCGGCGTGCTGGCCATCCCGCGCTATCTCACGCAGCGCAGCGCCTTGCTGGGCTGCGGCCTGGCCGGTTTGCTGTTCAGCCTGGGTGTGATGTGGAGTTCGCCCACGGACAGCGGCTGGTCGCAAATGCTGCTGGGCTGGGCCGGCGTGCCCGCCGTGCCCAATACCGTTTTGTGCCTGGCCTTGCTGGGCCTGGCCAATGCCCTGGTCTGGCCCTCCTTGTGGCCGCTGGCCTTGCAAGGCCTGGGCCGCTACACGGCCGCGGGTTCGGCCCTGCTGATCATGGGCATTGCCGGCGGCGCCTTGCTGCCCATGCTTTACGGTCGCCTGTCCGACACCAGCGGCTCGCAGCAGGCCTACTGGATCATGTTGCCCTGCTATGTCTTGATCCTGGGCTATGCGGCCTGGGGCCACAGGCTGCGCAGCTGGTCGCGGGGTTGAATGATGGCGGCTGGCTGTTGGAGCAGTTCCCCGGCCAGCGCCAGCAGCTGGCGAGTTTTAAGTAGCTGTTAATTCGCGCGGCTTGGCAGGGCCAGCCTGACCTCGAAGCCCCCCAGCGGGTGGTTGCGAAAACTCATGCTGCCCTGGTGGTCGGCGACGATATCGCGCACGATGGACAGGCCCAGGCCCAGGCCGTCCTCGCGCAGCCGGGTGCCGTGGTCCAGCCGGGTATAGGGCTGGCCCAGCTGGGTCAGGGCGCTCTCGGGCACGCCGGGGCCGTGGTCGCGCACGGTCAGCAAGACCTGACCCTCCTCCGGGCTGCCCGGCTCGCCTTCGCACATGCTCAGCTCGGCCTTGTTCTGGCCGGCGCCATTGCCGTAGAACATGGCGTTGTCCAGCAGATTGCCCAGGGCCCGCTTGAGGGCCAGCGGCTTGCCGAAGACCGTCAGCGGCCGGTCGTTCAACTCGATGTGCTGGCCGGCCATGCGGGCGTCGCGCACCATTTTCTGCAGCACCAGATCGATGCGCACCGGCACGCGGTTCTCGTGGATATCGGTGTCCTTGACGATTTGCAGGGCGGTCTTGACCATCATGTCCAGCTCGTCCAGGTCTTCGTGGAACTCGTCCTGCACGGCGGTGTC
Organism: Roseateles oligotrophus; assembly: GCF_014204525.1. GTDB lineage: Bacteria > Pseudomonadota > Gammaproteobacteria > Burkholderiales > Burkholderiaceae_C > Paucibacter_A > Paucibacter_A oligotrophus_A. Next base: position 772,968 of record NZ_JACHLP010000001.1, on the reverse strand, counting down.
GTCCAGCAGCTCGCTGCGCAGGCGCAGCCGGGTGATGGGGGTGCGCAAATCATGCGAGATGGAGGCGAACAGGCGCTCGCGGTCGCTCAGGTAGCGGCGGATGCGCTCCTGCATCTCGTTGAAGGCCTGGATGGCCCGCCGCACCTCCGAGGTGCCGCTGACCAGCAAGGGCTTGGGCGCGGTGCGCCGCCCCACCAGGGCGGCGGCCCGGCTCAGACCGCGCAGCGGCCGGGTCAGGGTGCGGGCCGCGATCAGCGTCAGCACCAGGGCCAGGCCCAGCGTCATCAGCTGCGGGGCCAGGCGCTGCCAGGTGAAGAACTCCAGCTGCTCCAGAAAATAGGGGTCGGGCATGGCACTGGTCAGGTAGATCCACTGACCCGGCTCGGTCTCGGCCTGCACGACCAGAAAGGGCGCCGGGCGCTCGCTGCTCAGCAAGGAGGGGTCGACCCAGCTGTCGGGCAGCTCGGCCAGCAGGGCGCCGCCGGGGCCCACCTTGAGCCCCTGGGGCGAGGCCAGGGTCACGCTCAGCTGGGTGGCCGGGGCCAGCTGGGCGCGCAGCTCGCGCAGCACAATGGCCTCGACCGAACGCGCCAGCGGCAGGCCGGCCAGGCCCTGGATGGGCACCTGGGCCTTGTTCAGAAACACCAGAAAGCGGGTGCCGCCCATGGTGCGCAGCTGCTCGATCACCAGCGGCCGGTAGGCCACGGGCAGCTCGCGCAGGGCCCGCAAGGCGCCCAGCACGCCGGTGGCCACATGGTGGGCGGCCAGCTCGGCCTGGTGGCGGGTGCGCTGCTCGGTCTGCCGGTACCAGAGCAGATTGACCAGCAACTGCACCACCAGCAAGCCCCCCAGCATGGCCAGGGTGAAGCGGCCTTGCAGGCTGTCGAACCAGAAGGCCAGGGCAGGGCGGCGCCAGGCCCTGGCCGCGGCCTCAGAGGGCATGGCTGGCGCTCACCGTGGTGGCGAAGACATAACCCGATCCGCGCACGGTCTTGATCAGGGCCGGCTGCTTGCCATCGTCCTGCAGGCGCTGGCGCAGGCGGCTGACCTGCACGTCCAGCGAGCGGTCCAGCGGGCCCAGGTCGCGGCCGCGCGTGACCTCGGCCAGGCGGCTGCGGTCCAGCACCTCGCCGGGGTGTTCCACCAGCAGCTTGAGCAGCTGGAAGTCCATGCCGGACAGGGCCGAGGCCTCGCCGTCGGGGGCGATCAGGCTGCGCTCCAGCACGTCCAGGCAAAAGCCGTTGAAGCGGAAGTAACGCGGCGCCTGGGCGCGCTCCTGGCCGGAGCGGCGGTGGATGGCCTTGATGCGGGCCAGCAGCTCGCGCGGGTTGAAGGGCTTGCCGATGTAGTCGTCGGCGCCCAGCTCCAGGCCGACGATGCGGTCGGTCTCCTCGGCGCTGGCGGTCAGCATGATGACGGGCACATCGGAGCGGCGCCGCACCGACTGGCACAGGGCGAAGCCCTCGGTGTCGGGCAGCATGACGTCGAGGATGCACAGGCTGATGATGTCTTTGTGGCGCTCGAACTCGGCCAGGAAGCTGGCGCCGTCGTGGGCCAGCAGCACCTCGTACTGGTTCTTCTCCAGATAGGTCTTGAGCAGGCTGCGGATCTTCTGGTCATCGTCGACGATGAGGATGGTCCGGTTCATGAGGAGGCGGCTTTCGCAGAAGTGTTGGTCTTGGGGCTGAGCGCGCGCAGCAGGCCTTGCAGCTTGCGCTGGGCGGCGGCGGGCGTCTGGTTGGGGTCCAGGGCGAAGCGGTGCACCGTCTCGATGATGGCGTTTTTGCCCACCTCGCCGAAGGCCATGCGGTGGACCAGGCTGGGCACGCGCGGCGTGCCGGGGTTGGCGAAGAGGCGGAAGGACTGCTGCGCGCACATATCGAGTTCGTCCACCGGCACATCGCGGCGCACCGGCACCGAGCCCTTGATGCGGTTGTAGCCCAGCTGCAGGGCGGCGCCGCCCAGCAGCTCGGCCATCTTCTCCTGGTCGGCCTGCGAGGCGGTGTTGCCAGCCAGCATGGCCAGGGTGTCGATGCTGTAGAGATGGGCTTGCGCCGAGCCCGGCACGGCCTTGCAGTCAAAGTCGCGCCCGCCCTCCAGGCCCAGGCTGCCCAGCTCGCCGCGCGCCCAGTCGCCCATGATGAGCATGGCCGAGCGCTCGGCGGCGAAGTCGGCCACCAGCTCGGTCCAGGGCCGTTCGCCCACCGTCTGGCCGCCGGCGTTGGCAAGACTGGGCAGCGAAAGATTGCGCCAGGCCCGCAGGCGTTTGAAGGCGCGCTCCAAGGCCGGGTCGTCAAAGGCCTGCACATCTTGCTGCACCATCATGCGGCGGTACAGGGCCGGCCCGGCCTCGCCCAGCAGCAAGGCCTCGAACACCGTGGCCACCTGCCAGGGCTCGTCGCTGAAAGCCACCGGCGTCACGCCGGCCGCGCGCAAGGCCGCGGCGGCTTTCTCCAGCCCGGCCCAGTCGCTGGGCAGCTCGATCTTCAGGCGGCGGAACACCGCCTTGTTGAGATAGAGATTGTTGATGCGATGGATGCCCATGGGCGCGGCCACCACATGCTCGCGCACCGTCACCTGCTCCATCACCTGGGGAAACATGGTGCGGGCCCAGCCGCGGCGCTGCGCCACGCCGTCCAGTTCCAGCAGCAGGCCCATGCCCGCCCATTCGCTCATCGACTGGCCATTGAGCTGGGCCACCTTGGGCCCCATGCGGCGCAGGGTGCGCTCGTTCAGCACCTTGATGGCGGCGCCACCGCCGCCGCCGGCCACCGCGCCATCGACCCAGCGCAGGCCCATCTCGGCCATGCGTGCGGCCACATGGTCGGCGGCCGCCCGCTCGCTGGCCGAGGTCCACCAATGCAGCACATTGAGTTCGCCATTGCCCTCGCCGGCACCCGCGGGCGCGGCCGAGGCCAAGGGCGTGCTCAGCGCACCCAGAGCGATCGCGGCGAGAGCAGACATGCGATGGATCCTGCCCTGCGTCCCTCCTCCTTCGCCTTTGGATTTGTTGGACTTTGGTGAGTTTGTGTAAGTCACGGGAGTGCCCGAAGAAGCCTTGCGTGGATTCTCGGGGGCAGGGCTGGCTGCTGGCGATTGGGGGTTTCGCTCGACCTTGGCTGGCTTGTGCGCCAGGCCCCGTGAGCGCCGGGCCTGGAGGCTCGCCTCGCCCGGGTTAAAAAAGGTAACACGATGCCTGCGCGCGACAGCCGCGGCGGCGTTTGGGGCCTGGCGAGGGGGGCTGGCGCCGCGCGGGAACTCGGCTAATCTGTGCGCACAGAGAGGCGTTGCGAAACGCCTCAGGGCGTTGGCCAGGATGTGGTGCGAGGCAAACAAGGCCTGGCGCGGTGTCGAGCCTTCGCTTGGAAATCTCAAGCTCCTCGTTGCAGCGCGGGCGGTCTCAACACCAATGCGGGACCGCTCGCGGCTCTTTTCCGAACCTGGCCCTTAGAACTTGTCCGTAAATAGCAGGGTTGAGGATGGCGAGGCGATTTGGGCGCAGGGCAAGGCGCAAACCACAGCGATACCCGGGGGTATCGCGAGGATTTGTAACGCAGCCATGCGTTCAAAGCGTCCGCCAGCCGACCCCGGCTATTTGCGGATAAGTTCTTAGCTTGAGCGGCGCAGCCACCGCCAGGCCAGGCCGGCCAGCAAGAGGCCTAAGGCAATGCCTATGCTGTCGGCGCCGAGGTCGGCCCATTCGCAGGAGCGCCCCGGCACAAAGAACTGAATCAGCTCGATGGCTCCGCCATAGGCCAGCAGGCCCAGCGGCAGGCCCAGCAGCCTTTGCTTGGGCGTTTGCAAAGACCAGAAGCCGCAGAAAGCCAGCGCGGCGAAGGCCAGCAGGTGATTGGCCTTGTCCCAGCCGGTGTCCAGGCTTTTGGGCGGCGCGGGGCTGAGCGCCAGATAGCTGATGAGGCAGAGCAGAGCCAAGCCTGCCCAGCGCCAGCCGCGGCGTGCGGGCTCACTCATCAGCAGGGGAGGGAGAAGGCTTGTCGGCATGGGCTTGCAGATGCGACAAAGCCCAGACCTTGCGGACTGGGCTTTGCGTTTTTGTTGATGGTGCCGGAGAGATGAATCGAACACCCGACCTTCTCATTACGAATGAGCTGCTCTACCGACTGAGCTACACCGGCATCAAGCCTAAGATTCTAGCACTGTTTTTTGTGCTTATGACTTGGCTTCGAGGTGATAGCGCGTGACGCGCTCCACTTCGTTCTTGGAACCCAGCACCACGGCCACGCGCTCGTGCAACTGGCTGGGTTGCATCTCCATGATGCGCTGGCGGGCGTTGCTGGCCGCGCCGCCGGCCTGCTCGACCAGGAAGGCCATGGGATTGGCCTCGTACATCAGGCGCAGCTTGCCGGCCTTGCCTGGTTCGCGCTTGTCCCAGGGGTACATGAAGACGCCGCCACGGGTCAGGATGCGATGCACATCGGCCACCATGGAGGCGATCCAGCGCATATTGAAGTCCTTGCCGCGCGGCCCCGTGCTGCCGGCCAGGCATTCGTCGATATAGCGCTTCATCGGGGCGTCCCAGTGGCGCATATTCGACATATTGATGGCGAACTCCTTGGTGTCCTCGGGGATCTTGACCTCGTCCTCGGTCAGCACGAAAGAGCCTTGCTCGCGGTCCAGCGTGAACATCACCACGCCGTCGCCCACGGTCAGCACCAGGGTGGTTTGCGGGCCGTAGACGCAGTAACCGGCGGCGGCCTGGGCCGTGCCGGGCTGCAGGAAGTCGGCCTCGCTGACACCCACCGAGCCTTCGGGCTTTTTCAAGACCGAGAAGATGGTGCCGATGCTGACGTTGACGTCGATATTGGAGGAGCCGTCCAGCGGGTCGAACATCAAGAGGTATTCGCCCTGGGGGAAGCGGTTGGGCACGAGGTAAATGCCTTCCATCTCCTCCGAGGCCATGGCCGCCAGATGGCCGCCCCATTCGTTGGCCTCGATCAGCACCTCGTTGGCGATGATGTCCAGCTTCTTCTGCACCTCGCCTTGCACGTTCTCGCTGCCCGCCGTGCCCAGCACCTCGCCGAGCGCGCCCTTGTTGACGCTGATGGCGATGCGCTTGCAGGCGCGCGCCACCACCTCGATCAGGAGGCGCAGCTCCTGCGGGATGTGGCCGTGCTGGCGCTGTTGTTCGATCAGATACTGGGTCAGGCTGATGCGTCGGGTCATGGTCTTAGGACTCCAAGGTTTGTACAGGGGCCGAGGCCAGCGCGCGCGTGATGATCTCGCGCACATCGGGCGAGAGATCGGGCTTGGCGGCCACGCGCTGCACGGCCAGCAGGGCCGCGCTGCGATAGGGTTCGGCCAGCACGTTCCAGCGGTCCATCACACGGGCCAGGCGGCCGGCCACTTGCGGGTTGATGGCGTCCAGGGCCAGCACCTGCTCGGCCCAGAACACATAACCCGCCGCATCGGCGCGGTGGAAGGCGGCCGGGTTGAACATGCACAGCGAGAAGATCAGGCTGCGCGCGCGATTCGGGTTCTTCAGCGTGAAGTCGGGGTGCTGCAGCAACTGGCGCACGCGGGCAAAGCTGCGGCCGTCTTTCTCGGGTGTGCGGCCTTGCAGGGCGAACCATTTGTCGATGACCAGGGCGTCGTCCTTGAACAGCTCGTGGAAGCGGGCCAGCGCGGCTTCAGCCAGCTCGGCATGGGCGTTCACCAGGGCAGCGAGAGCGCCCAAGCGCTCGGTCATATTGCCGGCGTCCTTGAAGCGCTGGTAGGCGCGGCCGGGCCAGACGGTGTCGCCCGACTTTTGCGCGTCCAGCACCAGCATGCTCAGGGCCAGATTGGCCAGGGCGCGCTTGCCGCTGGAGACCGGGTCGGGCGTGTAGCCGCCCTGGATCTGGTTGGCCTCGAAGGCGGTGATCCAGTCCTCGCGCAGGGCGGCGGCCAGTTGCACCTGGGCGGCCTCGACGGCGGCGTGGATGGCTTGTGGGTCCACCACGGCCAGCTGCTCGGCGATATAGGCCTCGCCTGGCAGGGTCAGGGCGATTTCCTTGAAGGCAGCGTCCAGCTCGGGGTGGCGCAGCACGGCGCGCATGGCTTGGATGAAGGCGCCGTCCAGCTGCAAGGGTGTGCCGCTGCGCACGGCCGCCAGGATGCGGTTCAGCGCCAGGCGCTGGCCGGCTTCCCAGCGGTTGAAGGCATCCACATCGTGCTGCAGCAGCACCAGCAGTTGCGCGTCCGTCAGGCCGTCGTCCAGCAGCACCGGGGCCGAGAAGCCGCGCAGCAGCGAGGGCACGGGCTCGCTCGCCACACCCACGAAGACAAAGCTCTGCTGCGCCTCTTCCAGCACCAGCACTTGTTCGTTCGAAACTTCGGTCGAGCCTTGTAGCTGCAGGGGCAAGACCTGACCCTGCTCGCTCAGCAGGCCCAAGGCCACCGGGATCACCTGGGGCAGCTTGTGCTCTTGCCCAGGCGAGGCTGGGTTGTGCTGCGTCAGGCTCAGCGTGTAGGTTTGTGCGGCGGCGTCATACACGCCACGCGCCTGCAGGCGCGGCGTGCCGGCCTGCGAGTACCAGCGCTTGAAGGCCTCCAGGCGCAGGCTCAGGGCGGAGCCGGGGTTGGCGTCGGCGATGGCTTGGGCGAAATCGTCGCAGGTCACGGCCTGGCCGTCGTGGCGCTCGAAGTAGAGGCTCATGCCTTTCTCGAAGCCGGCGCGGCCCACCAGGGTCTGGTACATGCGCACCACTTCCGAACCCTTGTCGTAGACGGTGGCGGTGTAGAAGTTATTGATCTCGGAATAACTGTCGGGTCGCACGGGGTGGGCCATGGCACCGGAGTCCTCGGGGAACTGGGCGGCGCGCAGCTGGCGCACATCGGCGATGCGGCAGACGGCGCGGGCGCTGGGTGAGCCCGCCATGTCCATGCTGAATTCCTGGTCGCGGAAGACGGTCAGGCCTTCTTTCAGCGAGAGCTGGAACCAGTCGCGGCAGGTGACGCGGTTGCCGGTCCAGTTGTGGAAATACTCGTGCGCGACGATGGACTCGATGCGGTTGAAGTCGGTGTCGGTGGCGGTGGCGGGCGAGGCCAAGAGGGCCGAGGTGTTGAAGATGTTCAGCCCCTTGTTCTCCATCGCGCCCATATTGAAGTCGGACACGCCGACCACCATGAAGCGCTCCAGATCCAGCGGCAGCTTGAAGCGGGCCTCGTCCCAGACCATCGATGCGATCAGCGAGTTCATCGCATGCTCGGTCTTCTCCAGATCGCCGCGGCGCACATAGACCTGCAAGAGATGGTCCTTGCCCGCGCGGGTTCTAACGCGCTGCTCGCGCGCCACCAGATCGCCCGCCACCAGGGCAAACAGATAGGAAGGCTTGGGGAAGGGGTCATGCCATTTGGCGAAGTGGCGCGTGGCATCCAGATCGCCCGACTCCAGCAGATTGCCATTGCTCAGCAGCACCGGGTACTTGGCCTTGTCGGCGCGCAGCGTGACGGTGTAGACGGCCATCACATCGGGGCGGTCCAGGAAGTAGCAGATGCGGCGGAAGCCCTCGGCCTCGCACTGGGTGAAGAAGCTGCCGCCCGAGGTGTAGAGGCCGCTCAGCGTGGTGTTCTTCTCGGGCGCGCAGGTGTTGCGCAACTCCAGGGCGAAGTCGGCGTCGGGCGCGTTGTCGATGATGAGCTCGGCCCCTTCCTGGCGGAAGGAGACGCTCTCGCCATTGATCAGGCAGCGCAAGAGGTTCAGCTCCTCGCCATGCAGGCGCAGGGGCCCATGGGCGACGGCGCTGTTGCGCGCTATCTGCATCTTGGCCGTGACCAGGGTCTTGGCCGGGTCCAGATCAAAGGTCAGGTCAACGGTGCGAATCCAGAACGCGGGTGCTTGATAGTCTTCGCGGCGAATCAGAGTAGTGACAGAGCCTTCACGCATGGCGGGCATCCTCGGGGTGTGAAAAAAAGGCGGCGCCAGTGAGCGCCGCGTTGCTGGTGTTGGCGGGTGGGTGAGGCTTGTGGCCTCAGACGCCTTGCTTCAGGCTTTCGGTGATGAACTGGTCGAGATCGCCGTCCAAAACCTTTTGTGTGGCCGAAGTTTCGTAATTGGTGCGCAAGTCCTTGATGCGACTTTGGTCCAGCACATAACTACGGATTTGATGACCCCAGCCCACATCGGTCTTGGTGTCCTCCAGCTTTTGCTGCTCCTCGGCACGCTTGCGCATTTCGTGGTCGTAGAGGCGCGAGCGCAGGCGCTTCCAGGCCACGTCGCGGTTGCTGTGCTGGCTGCGGCCGTCCTGGCATTGCACGACGATGCCGGTCGGGATATGCGTCAGGCGCACGGCCGAGTCGGTCTTGTTGATGTGCTGGCCGCCGGCGCCGCTGGCACGGAAGGTGTCGGTGCGCACATCGGCCGGGTTGATGTCGATCTCGATCGAGTCATCGATTTCCGGGTAGACGAAGAGCGAGGCAAAACTGGTGTGGCGGCCGCCCGAGCTGTCGAAGGGGCTTTTGCGCACCAGGCGGTGCACGCCGGTTTCGGTGCGCAAGAGGCCGAAGGCATACTCGCCCTCCACCTTGATGGTGGCGCTCTTGATGCCGGCCACATCGCCGGCGGTCTCGTCTTCCAACGTGGCGGTGAAGCCCTTGCGCTCGCAATACTTCAGGTACTGGCGCAGCAGCATGCCGGCCCAGTCGCAGGCCTCGGTGCCGCCGGCGCCGGCCTGGATGTCGATGAAGCAGTTGCTGGGGTCGGCCGGGTTGTTGAACATGCGGCGGAATTCCAGCTGTTCGACGATTTCCTGCAGCTTGGCGGCGTCGCCCTCGATGGCCTCCAGGCCGTCGAAGTCCTGCTCTTCCTTGACCATCTCGTACAGCTCGGCGCTGTCGGCCAGATTGCTGCTGAGGTGGTCGATGGTGCCGACCACGTTTTCCAGTGTGCGCTTTTCGCGGCCCAACTCCTGGGCGCGCTTGGGTTCGTTCCAGACGCTGGGGTTCTCCAGCGCGGCATTGACTTCGTTCAGTCGCAGTGCTTTGCGGTCGTAGTCAAAGATACCCCCTTAGCGCGTCAGTACGCGCTGTCAGGTCGGCCAGGGTCGTGCCGATGGTGTTGATGCGTTCGATGTCCATGAGGATCCTGCTTCTTTCTGGGTGTTCCGCTGGGCGGACGGGCAATTCAGCATTTTTACATGAGCCGGCTGTCGGATCGGCATTCGCCCCCGCCGGCCGCCGGGATGGTGCACACTGCGGCCATGGACATGCCCGATTACGACGCCCTGAACCAACGCAGCCAGCAGGTGGCGGCGGCGCGCTCGGCCTATTGGCGCCGCACCCGGCGCCTGACCGTGGCCTTGTTGCTGGCCTGGTTCCTGGTCAGCTTTGTGTTGATCTACTTCGCGCGCCAGCTGTCCTTCGAGTTCTTCGGCTGGCCCTTCGGCTTCTGGGTCGCCTCGCAGGGCGCGGTGGCCGTGTTCTGCCTGATCGTGGCTTATTACGCCTGGGCCATGCGGCGCCTGGACGAGCTGGCGCGGGCGGACGAGCCGCAAGCTTAGGCGCCCAAAAAATCCTCCAGAATGCGCGCCAGGGCCTCGGGCTGGTCGTGGTGCAGCATATGGCCGGCCTGCGCCAGCACTTCGCGGCGCAGCTGGGGCACGCGGGCGATGCGTTCCTCAAAGTCGGCGCGGGGGTAGCGATCACCGAACCAGCGCAGCACGGCCGTGTCCCGGCCCTCCACCCATAGCGTTGGCGCTGCGATGCGCGCCCAGCAGGCCAGTACCTCGGCGCGCCGGTAGAGCACGGGGTTGCTCTGCTTGTGGGCCGGGTCGGCGAGGATCTGCCACTCCAGGCCGCCGTCCGGCCTCGTGACTTGATGGGACCAATGCGGGGCCAGCCAGCCGGCCTTGTCGGGCGTCAGCCTGGGGTTGGTCTTGATCAGGCGTTGGGCCACGGCCTGCAGGCTGTCGTAGGGCTTGAGCTGGGGCGGGGCCTTCAGCTCATCCAGCCAGGCGATCAGGCGCTCGGGCGCTTGTTCGGGGGCGGCGTCGGGCAGACCAAAGCCTTCCAGATTGATCAGCCGGCGTATGCGCTGCGGGCGCAGGCCGGCATAACTCATCACCACATTGCCACCCATGCTGTGGCCCAGCAGGTCGACCGGCGCGCCGGGGCTGAGCTGGTCCAGCAAGGCGTCCAGATCGCCCAGATAGTCGGGGAACCAGTAGCTGTCGGCGGGGCTGCGTTCGCTCAGGCCGAAGCCGCGCCAGTCCAGCGCGACGATGGGGCGTTGGCGCGACAAGGCGTCCACCATGAACTGGAAGGAGGCGCCCACGTCCATCCAGCCGTGCAGCAGCACCAGCAGTGGCCGGTCGGCGCTGCTGGGCACGTCCTCGCCCCAGCGCAGCAGATGGTGGCGCAGCCCGCGCAGGCTGATGAATTGGCTGCGGTGGCTGCGGCGTGGCAGATAGGGTGTGGGGCTGTTCATGTCGCGCAATATAGGGTCTGGCTGCTTAGGCGGCTGTCGGCCAAGCGACAAGCCTTCGCATGCAGAATGCGCCCATGACGACAAATTACGCCCTGCGCCCCGCCCAAGCCGGCGATGTACCGGCCCTGCTTGGACTGATTGAAGAACTGGCCGAGTTCGAGGGCCTGAGCCATCTGCTGTCATTGACGGCAGACCGCTTGCACACCCACCTCTTTGGTGACAAGGCCGTCGTCGAGGCCTTGATCGGGGAGATCGAGGGTGAGGCGGTGGGCTTCGCCCTGTTCTTCACCAACTTCAGCACCTTTCTGGGCAAGCCCGGCCTCTATCTGGAGGATTTGTATGTGCGCTCCGCTCATCGGGGCTCGGGCCTGGGCAAGGGCATGCTGACCCGCCTGGCGCAGATCGCCCTGGAGCGCGATTACGGCCGCTTTGAGTGGGCGGTGCTGGACTGGAATGAGGATGCCATCGGCTTTTACCAGCGCATGGGCGCCACCGTGCTGCCCGACTGGCGCATCTGCCGCATCAGCGGCGCAGCCTTGGAGAAGTTCCGCGCCTGAGCCTGCGCAGCCTCATTCGGAGCGCTAACGGCTGAACTGCACGCTCAGCTTGCTGCCCTCGGGTGCGATCAGCTTGGCCGAGTCGGGCCAGCGCTCCTGGCCGCTGAGCAGGGTGCAGCGGTAGTCCGCCAGCACCTTGTCGTCCTTGGGGGCGGGTTGGCGGGCCTTGGCGTCCATCTGCAGGGGCAGGCCCATCAGCTGGCCGTTTTCACGCCAGTTCAGCTCCCACTCGGGGCGGGGGCTGCAGATGCGCACGGCCTCCAGCTGCGGGACCAGCCAGCGCAGATAAAAGGGCAGCATCTCGCTGCGCAAGCTGTGGCCCACCCGCATCATGCGGCGCACCATGCCCATATCCAGATCCTCGGGCTTGACGTTGATCTCCAACTGGCCGCGGATGCCCAGGCTGCCCTTGGGCATATTGGTGGCCAGGTCGGCGTTCTTGGCCTGCTCGGCGGGCAGGATGGGCAGGGCGAACTTGCCTTCGCTGTTCATGGTGATGGGCAGGTACTGCTCTTCGCTGACCACCGCCAGCTTAGGCGCGGGGCCGCTGTACTTGGGGTCTTTGGGCTCGACCTTGAAGTCCAGGCGCACCAGGCCTTCGCCTACTTTTTGCAGTTTGGTGAGCACTTCGTTCATCTTGGCGTAGGGCAGGGCGGCCGGATCTTTCTGCATCTGCACCTTGACGGTCTCGAGCTGTTCGGTGGCCGAGGCCGCGGGGGCGGCCGGTATTTGTGCGAAGGCGGCTGCGCTCAGCAGCAAGGCACCGCCCAGCAATGCCGGACGGTGGAGGGTTGATGAATGCAGGGGCTTCTTCATATCGGCGGGCGACTCTCTTGGAGCAAGCGTGAAAAGTGGTGGGATGGCGGACCGGAGCGAAGCGAGGGCTGGGAGTTCTTGAAACGCGGCGCTATTTGCTGCACTTGCCGCGGGCCTCGGCCAGCAGCCAGAAGGGAATGCTCAGCAGGCCGGAACCGGCACCAAGGAACTCGCCCTTCAGGCAGTCGCCGGTGCCGGCTTTTTTCATTTCCTGGGCCAGTTTTTGTTCGGCGCTGAGCGGCTCTTCGCCCATGGCGCCGGCCGCCCGTTCGGATAGCAGCGGGGTCTTGGCCGCCATGCGCAGGGCGCGGCGGGTGGCTTCGCTGTCGAGGATGGAGCCGGTCACCGGGGGCTGGGCCGCAGTCGCGGTCGCAGGCGCCGAGGTCGCCGGCAAGCTGGTGGCCAGGCTGGAAACCGCCGTGGCCTGGGGCGCTGGTTCTGGGCGGGTTTGAACCGGGGGCGGCGGCCGCAGCGTGGCTGCCGGTTTTGGGGGCAGCGGGTTCGGGCTGGGGCTGGGTTTGCTGGGCTTGGGCGGTTTGGGGCTATCCAGCAACAGGCTGACGCTGATGCTCGTGCGGGCCGGCGCCGCGCCGGCCGCTTGTGTGCGCAGCTGATGAAGCATCAGCCAGGCCAGGCCCAGGTGCAGCAGGGCCAACAGGCCGAGCAGGCCGGCACGGCGCGGATCAAGCGGCTTCGTCATCGCCATCGCCTCTGGGCTCGGGCCCGTCCACATAGCTGAGCAGATCACCGGGCTGGCAGTCCAGCGCGCGGCAGATGGCGGCCAAGGTGTCGAAGCGCACGCCGCGCACCTTGCCGGATTTGAGCAGGGAGAGATTGGCCTCGGTGATGCCGACCAGCTCGGCCAGCTCGCGTGAGCGCATTTTGCGGCGGGCCAGCATCACGTCCAAGGTGACGAGGATGGGCATCAGACGAACTCCGCGTTTTCCTGCGCGACGCGGCTGGCCTCGAACATGACCCGGGCGATGGCCCAGAACAGCAGGCCGAAAAACAGGCTGTAGCCATGTTCGAAGGCGAAGTGCAGGGTCAGCACCCGCTTGCCCGGCGGGTTGCCCAGCGTCAGCGCCAGCACGGCCAGGGTGTCGCTCAAGGGGGCGGCCAGGGTGTGGGCGACCAGGGCCGCGGCAAAGCGGCGCAGGCGCCGCACCGGCTCCAGCCCGAAGACCTCACCGCGCTGATAGCAGCTGAACAAGGCCCAGACCTGCCACAGGGCGAACAGGCGCAGGCCGCCGACCAGCCAGCTGCTCAGCCAGCCGTAGAACAGCGCTGGCCCGTCGGTCTGCAGGGCGACGGACTCGCTCACCAGCGTCTGGTGCATGGAACTCTCCACCCAGTCCGGCTGGCTCCAGAACATGGCGGGCGCGACCAGCGTGAACAGAGCACCCAGCAGGCAGCACAGCTTGATGCACCAGGCCAGGCGTTTCATGGCCATCGAGGAGCTGGCCGAGGGCGCCGCTGGGGGCTGATTCTGGCGTCTGGACATGTCCATGCGACTTACTTTGTATTGATAAGAAATTACTGTAAAACAATAAAAAATCAATGTAAAGTAAAAAGCATGAAATGGCTCCAACACTATGCAGGCCTGCTGCTGGCCTTGCTGGCCCTGCTGCTGGCGCTGGGCTTGTTGTGGAGCCGCGGCTGAGCGGCGGCCCGCTGCGCTCAGGGGGCTTGTTCGTCCGGCCAGGCCGGGTTGAGCAGGGCAAAGACCTCGTGGTCCCGCCAGGCCCCGTTGATGAAGAGATAGCGTGGGCTCAGGCCCTGGGAGGCGAAGCCCAGGCGGCGCAGCACGGCCAGGCTGGGCCGGTTCTGCGGCTGCACCGCGGCCTGGATGCGGTGCAGTTGCACGCGGGGGCTGAACATCTCGGCAATCGCCAGGCGCAAGCCCTCGTTCATCAGGCCCTGGCCCTGGGCCTGCTCGTCCAGGCTATAGCCCAGCAAGGTGTTCTGGAACGGACCGCGTGCCACTTGCGAGAAGTGGATGCTGCCGATCAGGCGCTCGGGCGCGCTGGCCAGGCTCAGCCAGAAGCGGTAGGCCCTGCCTTCGGCAAACGACGTCAGCCCTTGCGCCAGGCGCTGGGCCACGCCCTCGGCTTCGAAAAAATCGGCCGGGTAAGCGGGGTCCCAGGGCGCGAAAAAGGCCTGGTTGCGCAAGTGGTAGTCCAGCACTTGCGCCTGCATGCTGGCGGCCGGGGCGCGCAGCAGCAGGCGTGGGCCTTGCAGAACGGTCAGTGCCCGCCTCAATTTTGGGCCTGGGCTTAGATGGGCGGCGTGAAGCGCAAGACCTTGCCGATGCGGTTCCAGGCATTGATGTGGGCCACCGAGGCGGTCAGCAAGCTCAGATCGGCGGGGCCGAACTCGGCCAGGGCCTGGGCGAACAAGGCGTCGTCCACATCGCCCTGGGCGCTGAGCGTCAGGCGCTCGGCAAAGGCCAGGGCGATGCGCTCGCGCGGGCTGTAGACGGGTGCCTCGGCCCAGGTGGCCAGCAGGTCCAGCTTCTCGGCGGGCAGGTGCAGGCTGCGGGCCAGATTGAGGTGGAACTGCAGACAAAAAGCGCAGCCATTGAGCTGGGAGGCGCGCAGCTTGATCAGCTCGATCAAGTCCTTGCCCAGCGTCGATCCGGCCACCGCCTTGCCGATGGCGCCCAGGCCCTCGGTGACGCCGGGGGCGAGTTTGGCGAATTCTGCGTAGTCGATGCGAACGGCGGTCATGGTCTGTTGATCCCTGTGTTGGCTGAGAAAGATGGCCACATTATTGACGGCTGCGGCCGGGCAATCGCCTTGCGCCGTGTCGGGTTTTGTTTTTCTTGAGTTTTCAATAATTACTGAAAATTCGATAAACTTTGCGGCAAATCAAAGGCCGGGGTGCAGCCGTTTTGCGCCAGTTCAAGTCCAAGCAGAAAAGAGAGTGCTAGATCATGCAGACCATGAGTCCCCTGGTGCGCAGCTTCGTCGCCCATTTTGGCGAGATGGGCAGCCGCTGGGGCATCAATCGAACGGTGGGGCAGATCTATGCCCTGATCTATGTTTCCCCCCAGGCGCTCAATGCCGATGAGATGGCCGAGGCGCTGGAGTTCAGTCGCTCCAATGTGTCCATGGGGCTGAAGGAGTTGCAGGCCTGGCGCCTGGTCAAGCTGCGCCATCTGCCGGGCGACCGGCGCGAGTATTTCGAGGCTCCGGCCGACGCCTGGGAGATCTTCCGCACCCTTGCCGAGGAGCGGCGCCGGCGCGAGATCGAGCCCACCTTGTCGATGCTGCGCAATGCCTTGCTGGAGACGCCCAAGACCGAGGAGGACCGGGTGGCCCAGGCCCGCATGCGCAGCATGCACGATCTGATCGAGCTGATGACGGGCTGGTTCGACGATGTGCAGCGCCTGGACTCGCAGACCCTGGCCCAGCTGATGAAGATGGGCGCCAAGGTGCAGAAGCTGCTGGAATTCACCGGCAAGGTCAAACCGGCGCCCAGCCGGCTGGAGCGCTGAGCCATGGACGCCCTCGTGCTGGCCCGCATGCAGTTTGCGGCCAATATCACCTTCCACATCCTCTTCCCCACCATCAATATCGCGATGGGCTGGATGCTGCTGTTCTTCCGCTGGCGCTGGCTCAAGACCCAGGACGCCGCCTGGCTGCAGGCCTACCGCTTCTGGACCAAGGTGTTCGCCCTGAGCTTTGCCCTGGGCGTGGTCAGCGGCATCACCATGAGCTTCCAGTTCGGCACCAACTGGCCCGGCTTTATGGAAAAAGCCGGCAATATCGCCGGCCCGCTGCTGGGTTATGAGGTGCTGACGGCCTTTTTTCTGGAGGCGGGCTTTCTGGGCATCATGCTGTTCGGCCATGGCCGGGTGAGCGAGCGGGTTCATCTGTGCGCGACCCTGCTGGTGGCCGTTGGCACGACGCTGAGCGCCTTCTGGATCCTCAGCCTCAACTCCTGGATGCAGACCCCGCAGGGGCATGAGCTCATCAACGGCGAGTTCTTCGCCAAGGACTGGTGGGCCATCATCTTCAACCCCTCGCTGCCCTACCGCCTCAGCCACAAGCTGCTGGCCTCGGGCCTGACGGTGGCCTTCTTCCTGGCCGCTGTCAGCGCCTGGCAGATGCTCAAGGGCCGGGCCCAGGCCAGCAGCGCCAAGGTGATGCGGGTGGGCCTGACGCTGGGGGCCGTGCTGATTCCCGTGCAGATCTTTGTGGGCGATCTGCACGGCCTCAATACCCTGGCGCATCAGCCCGCCAAGGTGGCGGCGATGGAGGGCGTGTGGCAGACCGAGAAGGGCGCGCCCCTGCTGCTGTTCGCCTGGCCCAATGAGCGCACGCGCAGCAACGACTTTGCGCTGGCCATTCCCAAGGGCGCCAGCCTGATCCTGACCCACGACCCCGAGGGCGAGATCCGCGGCCTGAACGAGTTCCAGGGTGCCCACCCGCCGGTGGCGCCGCTGTTCTTCGGCTTTCGCATCATGGTGGGCCTGGGCCTCTTGATGCTGGCCTTCAGCTGGGCCGGCCTGTGGCTGTACCGCCGCCGCGGCTGGCGCCTGGAGGCCATGCCACGTTGGCTCTTGTGGGGGCTGACGGGCATGGGCTTCTCGGGCTGGCTGGCCACGGTGGCCGGCTGGTATGTGACCGAGATCGGCCGCCAGCCCTTCATCGTCTACGGCCTCTTGCGCACGGCGGACGTGGCCTCCAGCACGCCGGCACCCATGATCGCCGCCACCTTGGCAGGCTATGTGAGCCTGTATCTGGGCCTGATCGTGGCCTATGTCTCGGTCATCAAATACATGGCGGAGAAGGGGCTGCCCTCCGAAGCGCAGACTTCTTCTTCAACGCTGACTCAGGGGGGCTTGCAAGCATGAGCGCGACTGAATGGATGCCCCTGGTTTTCCTGGGCCTGATGGGCTTGGCCCTGCTGATCTATGTGGTGCTGGACGGCTATGACCTCGGCGTGGGCCTGTTGATGCTGGGGGCGAGCGAGGCGCAGCAGGACCGCATGGTCGCCTCCATCGGCCCCTTCTGGGACGCCAATGAAACCTGGCTGGTGCTGGGCGTGGGGCTCTTGCTGGTGGCCTTTCCCAAGGCCCATGGCCTGATTCTGCAGGCGCTCTACCTGCCGGTGGCGCTGATGCTGCTGGGCCTGATGCTGCGCGGCGTGGCCTTCGACTTCCGCGTCAAGGCGCAAGCCCAGTGGAAGCCCTTGTGGAACGCGGCCTTTATGGGTGGCTCGGCCCTGGCCGCCACGGCCCAGGGCTGGATGCTGGCGCGCTACATCACCGGCTTTGCCGAGGGCTGGGCCTATACCGCTTTTGCCGCGGTGATCGCGCTGGCGCTGGCGGCCGCCTACGCCTTGCTGGGTGCGGCCTGGCTGATCATGAAGATGGAGGGCGAGTTGCAGACCCTGGCCGTGCGCCGCGCCAAGCTGGCCTGGCCGGCCGTGCTGCTGGGCCTGCTGCTGGTGTCCGTGATCACGCCCCTGGTCAGCCCCACGGTGGCGGCGCGCTGGTTCAGCCTGCCGGAGTTCATCGCCTTGCTGCCCATCCCCTTGATGACGGCCCTGTCCTTGTTGGCCCTGCGCGGCCTGCTGAACTCGCACCGGGTGCTGGGCAAGCTCTGCTGGGCGCCTTTCGCACTGATGGTGGTGGTGATGCTCCTGGGCTTTCTGGGCCTGGCCTACAGTCTGTTTCCCTTTGTCATCATGGATCGCATGACGGTCTGGCAAGCTGCGGCAGCCACCGACTCCTTGCGCTTCATTCTGTGGGGGGCGGCGCTGACGGTGCCGGCGATTCTGGGCTATACCGTGTTTGCCTACCGGGTGTTCTGGGGCAAATCGGGGGAGCTGAACTACGCCTGAGACGGCGGCGAATGCCCCCGTTCAACGCAACTCATCGGCCAGAAACGCAGTTCGTCGCTTTGCGGTGGAGTCCGGGGGAGCTTGTCTGGATACTGCGAGCATGGAGCCAGCCCAAGCTGGAATGCTTGGATGCTGGGCAAGGGGGCTGAAATGGGGAGGCGTATGTTCTGCGGTCAAAGCTTGAATTCGATTTCCACAAAAAACAAAGAAAAAACCAAGGCCTTGGTGTTGGCCCTGGCGCTGGGTGTGAGCCTGGCTTTGCCGGTGCAGGCGGCCCAGGCCAGCGAGGTCGTCAAGCTGGCACGTTTGGTGATCACCGGCAAGCGCTTGAGTGCACCGCCGGTGACCAAGCCGCTGCCCTCATCGATCAACAAGGCCGAGGTGCTGAGCCAACGCGGCGACGACGAGGATGCGCGCATGGGCGATGCCCGCCGCAGCCAGTTCCGGCCCATCTAAACGGCAGCCCGCATAGCCGGGCCGCACTGACAAAAAAAGCCAGGGCTTGGCCAAGCCCTGGCTTTTTCAGTTCAAGTGGCTATCAGCGCAGCGCCGGCGGCGCGGGGTGCAGGCGGCCCATGGCCAGGGCCTCCACATAGCGGCCCTTGCGCAAGGCATAGGCCGGCATGCGGCCCTCGATCTCGAAGCCGTGGCGCTGGTAGAGGCGAATCGCCGTGGCATTGTCCGAATAGACGGTCAGCTCCATCCGCAGGATCTGCGCCCAGTTGTCGGCATAGTCCAGCAAGGCCCTCATCAGCGCGCCGCCCACGCCCTGGCCCTGGGCCGGTTTGGCGACCAGGATGCCCATGGTGGCGGCATGGCGGCGGCGCAGGCTGGGGCCCACGGGGTGCAGGCCGGCGCAGCCCAGCAACTCTTCGCCCCGGAGCGCCACCAGATGCAGATCCACCATGCCGTTGCCCGGCTTGGCGCCTTCTTGCAGGCGCTGCTGCCATTGCTCCTCGCTGGGGTAAGGCATTTGCAGCAGGCCGCCGAAGACCTCGGGCTCGCTCATCAAACGCGCCATGCCGGCGGCATCGGATATCTGGCGGCGGCGTATGCAAAGAAGTTCCATTTCAAACTCTCCTTGTGTTGCGGTGCGAGGGCCTTAAAACAAAAAAGCCCGCTGGGGCAGCGGGCTTGAGGGGGGATTTTGAATCTGGCGGTGGGTGTCACGCTCGCTGCAAAGGTTTCGCCCAAGTACCTGGCACCTGCATCAGGTGCAGGGAATGCAGGGTGACGGAGACCGTGAGCAGCGAATTCATCGGTCCAGTGTGAGGGCTGCCCGTGGCAGGGGTCAAGGCCGTTAGAGGAAATGAGGCTTGGCTGCGACAATGGCGGCCATGCCACGCCTGATTGCTCTTCCCGCCGCGCCCCTCGTTGTTGTTGCCGAGGCGCATTGCCCGCCCAAGGGTCAGGTCTTGCCTGCCGAGCGTTTCGAGCTGCGTGTGGGCCCCAGCCGCATTGATGGCCTGGGCGTGTTTGCCGCCGAGCCGATTCCGGCCAAGCGCAAGATTGGCGAGCTGCGCGGCGAGGCCATCTCGGTGCGTGAAGCCCGCCGGCGCGCCAAGGGCCGCGAGCGGATTCATATCGTCGAGGTCTCGGAAACCCGCGCCGTCGACGCCACCGAGTCCAAGGACGCGTTGCGCCATATCAACCACAGCTGCGCGCCGAATGCCAAGCTGCGCATCAGCCAGGGCCGGGTGGAGTTTTATGCCTTGCGCGAAATCGCCGCCGGCGAGGAGCTGAGCTGCGACTACGGCGAAAGCCACCACGAAGGCCGGCTGAGCTGCCGCTGTGGGGCGGCCGGCTGCAAGGGCCGGCTCTAGGGCCTGTTAACGCTACGGCAATGGGCCGCGAAGGCTCGCCCCGGCGGGCTATGCTGCGTTGCAGCGCTTGCCCGCACGCGAGTGCGGGCGGCGCGCTGCGCCTTGCCTTGCCCGCCGGGGCGAGCCTTCCCGAAGGGTTGTGCCCAGCCAGGAGCGCATGCGGCGTTGCAAATCCTCGCCGGGTGTCCAACCCGGCTGCGGTTTGCGCCTTGCCTGCGCCCCTGGCTGGGCACAACGCGACCCATTGCCGTAGCGCTAACAGGCCCTAGAACGCTCAGGACAAGACCTGACCCTCTTGCGGCTGCAGCCAGAACAGGCGCAGATCCTGGGCGGAGAACAAGGCGTCGTCGATCAGCACGTCCTGGGTGATCTCGTCCTCGGGCTCGTACTGCTCGGCGATATAGGCTTCGCGTTGCTCGCCCGCGGGCATGGCCACGGCGGCGACGGACATCAGCATGGCATCCAGCATCTGGCCGGCTTCGCTCTCGCTGTCGTGCACATACCAGGTCTGCTCGTTGTCTTCCACGGCTTGCATAAAGCCTTCCACCCACATCACGCCGGGCGGGGGCAACTCGCTGAGTTGCTCTTCGCTCAGCACGCCTTGCTGGAGCAGATCGGCCTTGGTGGCTTCGTCGAACTCGGTGATCAGCGGTTCCAGCAGCATGGCCTCGGGGTCGGCTGACAGGGCCTCGGGGTCCAGGCTGTCGGCGATCTCGTTCCAGCGCGCCATCAGCACGTCCATGAATTCCTCGGTGGCTTCCTGCTCGTCCAGCACGGCCGCCCAGTTGTCGCCAAACAAGGCGTCCATGGCGGCGATGGGGCTGGCGACCACGGGGCCGCAGATCAGGGCGGTCAGATAGCCGTCCAGGGTGTCGATGGGTACGGCGTCGGCGTCTTCGGGCGTGGCGGCGGCCAGCACTTGCAGCAGGGCGGCCAGGCGTTCGGCGTTGGCGTGGTCGATATGGGTCTGGTTCATATTCTTGCGTCCTTGGAAAAACAACAAGGGCTCTCGGTCCGGTTGGCGAGAGCCCTTGTTCGTGTCAGAGGCTGAGAACTTTTGTAGCGAGCGGTCGTCAGGCTAGGCGGACGGAGCGCAGGAACCGGAACGTACTCCCTGTACGTGAGGATTCCGAGCACCGCCCAACGACGCATGGCGGCCGCGCAGTAAAAAGTTCTCAGCCTCTCAGATTGAATAAAGAGTTATAGGCGTTCGGCCACCCAGGCCTGCACACCGGCCAGAGCGCCGGCCAGGGCGGCCGGGTTCGTGCCGCCGGCCATGGCCAGATCGGGCTTGCCGCCGCCCTTGCCGCCCACCTGCAGGGCGACGAAGTTGACCAGCTCGCCGGCCTTCAGCTTGGCCGTGCTGTCGGCGGTGACACCGGCGGCCAGCTGCACCTTGTCGCCGTCCACGGCGGCCAGCACGATGGCGGCGGTCTTGAGCTTGTCCTTGAGCTTGTCCATGGTTTCGCGCAGGGTCTTGGCATCGGCACCGCTCAGGACGGCCGCCAGCACCTTGACGCCCTTGATGTCCACGGCCTGTTGGACAAGCTCATCGCCCTGGGCCGAGGCCAGCTTGCTCTTGGCGGCGCTGAGCTCTTTTTCCAGGGCCTTGAGCTGGTCCAGCACCGCGTGCACGCGCTGCTCCAGCTCGGCCGGCGTGGCCTTGAGCGTGCCGGCCACGGCCGCGACCGTGTGCTCCAGCTTTTGCAGATAGGCCAGGGCGCCGGCGCCGGTGATGGCCTCGATGCGGCGGATGCCGGCGGCCACGCCGCTCTCGGCCACGATCTTGAACAGGCCGATATCGCCGGTCGCCTTGACGTGGGTGCCGCCGCAGAGTTCCTTGGAGGAACCGATGGAGAGCACGCGCACGGTCTCGCCATACTTCTCGCCGAACAGCATCATGGCGCCGCTCTTTTGCGCGTCGTCCAGCTTCATCACCTCGGCCTTGGCGGCAGCGTTGGCAAGGATTTCGGCGTTCACGATGGCCTCGACCTGGGCGATCTGCTCGGCCGTGACGGGGGCGTTATGGGCGAAGTCGAAGCGGGTGCGCTCGGCGTTCACCAGCGAGCCTTTTTGCTGCACATGGGCGCCCAGCACCTCGCGCAAGGCCTTGTGCATCAGGTGGGTGGCGCTGTGGTTGCGCACGGTCTTGCTGCGGTTCTCGGCATCGACGCGGGCGGCAAAGCTGTCGCCGGCCTTGAGGCTGCCTTCCAGCACGCGGCCGTGGTGGCCGAACACATCGGCCTGGATCTTGATCGTGTCCTCCACGGCGAAGCGGCTCGTGGCATTGCGCAGCTCGCCGCTGTCGCCGGCCTGGCCGCCGCTCTCGGCGTAGAAGGGCGTGTGATCCAGCACGACGACGGCGTCGTCACCGGCATTGGCCTGCGCGACCAGGGCGCCGTCCACGTAGACGGCGGTGATGGTCGAGCGCTCGTATTGCAAATGTTCGTAGCCGTGGAAGGCGGTGGGCGCACCGCTGTATTCCAGGCCCTGGGCCATCTTGAACTTGCCGGCGGCGCGGGCCTGCTCGCGCTGGCGTGTCATGGCGGCGTCGAAACCGGCCTGGTCCACGGTCACATCGCGCTCGCGGCAGACGTCGGCGGTCAGGTCGACCGGGAAGCCGTAGGTGTCGTGCAGCTTGAAGGCGGTCTCGCCGTCGAACACGGTGTTGCCGGTCTTGGCCATCTCGGCCAGGGCGGCGTCGAGGATTTCCATGCCGTTGGCGATGGTCTGGAAGAAGCGTTCCTCTTCCTGCTTGAGCACCTCGGTCACGCGGGCTTCGGCCTGGCGCAGCTCGGGATAGGCCTCGCCCATCTGGGCCACCAGCTCGGCGACGATTTTGTGGAAGAAGGGCGCGCGGGCACCCAGCTTGTAGCCGTGGCGGATGGCGCGGCGAGCGATGCGGCGCAGCACATAACCGCGACCTTCATTGCCAGGGATGACGCCGTCGACGACGGTGAAGCTGCAGGCGCGGATGTGGTCGGCGATGACCTTGAGCGAGGCGCTGTCCTTGTCGCAGTCCTGCGCGCCCGCGCCATCGACGGCGGCCTTGGCCGCGGCCAGCAGGGCCACGAACAGGTCGATCTCGTAATTGCTGTGCACATGCTGCAGCACGGCGGCCAGGCGCTCCAGGCCCATGCCGGTGTCCACGCTGGGCTTGGGCAGCTTGTGCATCACACCGTCTTCGGTGCGATTGAACTGCATGAAGACGTTGTTCCAGATCTCGATATAGCGGTCGCCGTCTTCGTTGGCGCTGCCGGGCGGGCCGCCGGCCACATCGGGGCCGTGGTCGTAGAAGATCTCGGTGCAGGGGCCGCAGGGGCCCGTGTCGCCCATCATCCAGAAGTTGTCGGACATATAGCGTCCGCCCTTGTTGTCGCCGATGCGCACGATGCGCTCGGCCGGCACGCCCACCACCTTGTTCCAGATCTCGTAAGCCTCGTCGTCCTCGGCGTAGACCGTCACCCACAGCTTCTCGGCCGGCAGGTGGAAGTGTTTCGTCAGCAGCTCCCAGGCGTACTGAATCGCATCGTGCTTGAAGTAGTCGCCAAACGAGAAGTTGCCCAGCATCTCGAAGAAGGTGTGGTGGCGGGCGGTGTAGCCCACGTTGTCCAGGTCGTTGTGCTTGCCGCCGGCGCGTATGCACTTCTGGCTGGTGGTGGCGCGGCTGTAGGCGCGCTTGTCGAAGCCCAGGAACACGTCCTTGAACTGGTTCATGCCCGCGTTGGTGAACAGCAGCGTGGGGTCGTCACCGGGAACGACGGGGCTGGACGCGACTATTTTGTGGCCTTTGGATTCAAAGAACCGCAGAAAGGTCTGGCGGATGTCTGCTGCTTTCATTCTTGAGCTGCTTTCGGGTCGGCTGCGGGGGCGTGGCACAAAAAAATGCGGGCCGGGCCCGCGTCAATTCCTGCGACTTAGTCAGTGCTGAATTATAGGGCTGACACCCTCAGGACAGCCCGCCTTGCTCGCCTCGGGTAGAGTGTTGCGTCCAACAGCGCCCGCCCAGGCGCTTGTTGCGGCAAACCTTGGAGACTCAAGCATGAATAGCAAGACTTCCCCTCTGGCCGCCCTGGCCGACGCCAGCCTTTTGCGCACCCAGGCCTTGATCAACGGTGAATGGGTGAGTGGCGCCAGCCAGTTCGCCGTCATCGACCCCGGCAGCGGCGCGCATCTGGCCGATGTGGCCAATCTGGGCGCCAACGAGGCGGAGGCCGCGATTGCCGCTGCCAATAACGCCTGGGGCCCCTGGCGCAGCAAGACGGCCAAGGAGCGTGGCGCCATCCTGATGCGCTGGTCCCAGCTGCTGCACAAGCATGCCGATGACCTGGCCCGCATCATGACGGCCGAGCAGGGCAAGCCCCTGGCCGAGGCGCGCGGCGAGGTGGCTTATGGCGCCAGCTTCATCGACTGGTTTGCCGAAGAGGGCAAACGCGTCTACGGCGAGACCATCCCCACCACCGACAATAACAAGCGCTATCTGGTCATCAAGCAGCCCATGGGGGTGTGCGCTGCCATCACGCCCTGGAACTTCCCCATCGCCATGATCACCCGCAAGGTGGCGCCGGCCCTGGCCGCGGGCTGCACCGTGGTGATCAAGCCGGCCGAGGCCACGCCGCTCTGCGCCCTGGCGGTGGCCGAGCTGGCCCAGCGGGCCGGCATGCCGGCAGGGGTCTTGAACGTGCTGACGGCGGATGCCGACAACTCCATCGCCATCGGCCATGTGCTGTGCGACAGCGATGTGGTGCGGCACCTCTCCTTCACCGGCTCCACCGAGGTGGGCCGCATCCTGATGCGCCAATGTGCCAATACCGTCAAGAAGCTCTCGCTGGAGCTGGGCGGCAATGCACCCTTCATCGTCTTCGACGACGCCGACCTGGACAGCGCGGTGGAAGGCGCCATCGCCAGCAAATACCGCAATGCCGGCCAGACCTGCGTCTGCGCCAACCGCCTCTATGTGCAGGCCGGTGTGTACGAGGCCTTCCTGGAGAAGCTGACGGCCAAAGTCAGCGCACTCAAGCTGGGCAATGGCTTCGAGGCCGGCGTCAATGTGGGCCCGCTGATCGACGCGCAAGCCCTGGCCAAGGTGCAGTCCCATGTGGACGATGCCCTGGCCCTGGGCGCGCGCCTGCTGGTGGGCGGCAAGGCCGCGACGGAGCTGGGCGCGCAGTACTTCGAGCCCACCTTGCTGGCCGATGTGACGCCGGCCATGCTGTGCTCGCGCGAGGAGACCTTCGGCCCGCTGGCGCCGGTGTTCAAGTTCCAAACCGAGGCCGAGGCCATCACCCTGGCCAATAACACCGAGTTCGGCCTGGCCAGCTATTTCTACAGCCGCGACATCGGCCGCATCTTCCGCGTCGGCGAGGCGCTGGAGTACGGCATGGTGGGCGTCAACACCGGCCTGATCGCCACGGCCGAAGTGCCTTTCGGCGGCGTCAAGCAAAGCGGCCTGGGCCGCGAGGGCGCGCACCAGGGCATGGAGGATTATGTGGAGATCAAATACCTCTGCCTGGGTGATATCCAGAAGTAAGAGCTGCGAGCGCAGCGCGCTTCGTCGCAATGAGAAAGGGCAGCCGAGGCTGCCCTTTTTTGTCTTGCGGCTGCGGCCGGAGCCGATCAGGAGGCCAGCTTGAACACCGCCACCGAGTCGACCAGATGCTGCGCCTGCAGCTTGAGGCTTTCGGCCGCGGCGGCCGATTGCTCCACCAGGGCGGCGTTTTCCTGCGTGGCCCGGTCCATATGCGCAACGGCCTGGCCCACTTGCGTGACGCCGCTGCTTTGCTCCTGGCTGGCGGCGCTGATCTCGCCCATGATGTCGGTGACGCGGCGGATGGAATGGACCACTTCCTGGATGGTGGCGCCGGCGCCGTCCACCTGGGCACAGCCCAGCTCCACCCGGTCCACGCTGGTGCCGATCAGGCTCTTGATCTCCTTGGCCGCTTCGGCCGAGCGGCCGGCCAGGGTGCGCACCTCGCTGGCCACCACCGCAAAGCCGCGGCCTTGCTCGCCGGCCCGGGCGGCTTCCACGGCGGCATTGAGGGCCAGGATATTGGTCTGGAAGGCGATGCCATCGATCACGCCGATGATGTCGGAGATCTTGCGCGAGCTCTCGCTGATCTCGCGCATGGTGCTGACCACCTGGCCCACCGCCTCGCCGCCTTTTTGCGCAATCTCCGAGGCTTGCAGGGCCAGCTGATTGGCCGCGCCGGCGCTGTCGGCATTGCCGCGCACGGTACTGCCCAGCTCGCTCATGGAGGCGGCCGTCTGCTCCAGTGCCGAGGCCTGCTTCTCGGTGCGCAGCGACAGATCGCTATTGCCCGAGGAGATCTGGGCCGAGGCGCTGGCCACGCCCTCGGCGTTCTCGCGCACCTCTTGCACGATGGCCGCCAGGCGGCTCTGCATCTCCTGCATGGCGCCCAGCAGCTGGGCGGTCTCGTCCCTGCCCTTGGGCGCGATCTTCATGGCCAGATCGCCAGCGGCCACGCTGCTGGCCACCCGCAGCGCCTCCGACAAGGGGCCGGTGATGGAGCGCACCAGCCACCAACTGGCCGAGCTGCCCAGCAGCAGGGCCAGGCCCACCAGCAGGGCGATCTGCTGCTTGGCTTGGCGCACGTCTTCGCTGGCCGTCTGGCCGTCGCGTGCCATCTGGGCTTCGCTGCGTTCGACCAGGGCGTCCACCGCCGCCATATAGACCAGATGCCTGGGCCGCATATCGTGCAGCAAGACGGTCTTGGCCAGCTCCATATCGCCGGCCTGCACCGCCTTGCCGACTTTCTCGCGTTGCAGGCGGTACTCGCCGCGGGCTTCATTCAGTCGGGCCATGCCGCGCATGCCCTCGGCATCGTCCAGCACTTGGCCGAGTTTCTCCAGCGTGCCGGCCGTGGTCTTGGAAATCTCGGCGATCTGCGCCAGCTGGGCCTCGATCTCGGCCTTGTCGTTCAGGATGATCAGATCGCGCATGGCGCGGGCCACCTGGCCATTGGCCTCCTTGACCGAGAGCAGCATCTTCACCGTCGGGTAGCGCTCCTGCATGGTCAGGCGGAACTGCGCATCGATCTCGCTCAGGCGGCCCCAGGCCAGGCTGCCGAGCAGCAGCATCAGCACACTCATGCTGGCAAAGCCCAGGCTCAGGCGGGTGGAAATCTTCATCGTTCGGAAACCCATCGGCGGCTTCTCCTTTTCTTGTTGTCCAGCGAGGGAAGGAAGGGAGCAAGCCTAAAGATTGGCTTTCGATCCAATTTGGCATAGATCAAGACGGAGGGCTTCCGTGGGAAAAGGCCTGCGCTGAGCCTTCAATCTGTCACGCCGCGATGGTGAGCTGTCGCGTGGATGCGTCGGTTTGCGAGCTTAGGTTTGCTGGGATGGGGGTCAGGTCTTGCTAGGGAAGCGCGGGCATGAAAAAAGGGCACCGAAGTGCCCTTTCGAGAGGGACAGGCCCTGCCTGCCCGCAAGCGTTCAAAAAGCCAGCGGCTTAGAACTCGTATTTGGCCGTGATCTGGATGGCCCACTGCGACTCGCCCTTGTTCTGGCGGGTTTCGTAGTCATCCGGGCCGACCACGCTGTAGACGTACTTGCCGTTCTGGATGCCGGCGAAGTTGACGAAGCCGCGGCGGTTGCCACCGTTGCCGCCACCCGAGTTGAAGCCAATCTCGTCGATGCGACCCCAGTTCTTGTTCAGCAGATTACCGAAGTTCAGGATGTCCAGCGTGATCACGCCCTTCTGGCTGGAGGTAAATCCAGGAACGTCTTGGCTCAGGCGCAGGTCAAAGTTGTTGGCAAACTTGGACCGAGCCGTATTGCGGCCGATCACGCCACCCTTGGCGGCGCTCAGGTCCGAGTTGCTGTTCACCACCTGCCAGAACAAGTCCTCGGCGGCCTGGGCGCTCATGCCGCTGGCCTTGGTGCCGCGGAAGATCACTTCGCCCGAACCGGGGGCGCTGGGGATGTACATCAGGTCGTTGCCCGCGTAGCCGTCACCGTTCATATCGTTCTTGAAGGTCCAGCTATAGGGCTTGCCGGTGCGACCCTCATACATCAGACCCACGGTCGTCTTGTACTTGCCCACAAAGGCCTTGGACCAGTTCACGGTCGCGGACACGCGGTCTTGAATCAGCGTGGCCGAGGTGGCGTTGACGTCTTCATTGGGGTTGAAGACGGCGCGGTTGCCGTAGTTGGAGCTGGAGGTCGAGGAGGTCAGGGGGCTGACTTCCTTGGCGGCCGTGCGGGTGTAGGCGGTGGACCAGGACCAGCCCTGGTTCTGCTGCGAGAGCTGCAGGGTCAGGGCATTGCCGCCGCCCTGACTGG
Organism: Roseateles oligotrophus; assembly: GCF_014204525.1. Lineage (GTDB taxonomy): Bacteria > Pseudomonadota > Gammaproteobacteria > Burkholderiales > Burkholderiaceae_C > Paucibacter_A > Paucibacter_A oligotrophus_A. The sequence continues at coordinate 745,195 of NZ_JACHLP010000001.1, read as the reverse complement.
TGCGCTCGGCGAGCAGCACATTGTTGAAGTTCTTGTCGCGGTTGCTCTTTGCCTGAGCGCCGCAACCGGTCGTGGCGGTGGAGTCGCCGTTGACCCAGCAGTTCACGTTTTGGCCCGCGGCGTTGTAGTACATCTCGCGACCATCAGGCGCGGTATTGACCGGGGCACCCAGATTCAGGTGGCGGTAGTAAATGCCGTCCTTGGTCTTGGTGGACAAGAGGTCCACGCCAGCGACCAAGCCGGCCCAGGGCAGTTCGGTGTCCAGGCCCAGATTGAACTTCCAGACCGAGGGCTGCTTCAGGCCGGGCGACAGGATGTCGACGTTCAAAGCCGGGGGCTGGCCGGCTACTTGGGGTTGGTTGTTGGTGTCGGTGGTGAACTTGGTCGAAGCGCAAGGCGTCGTGGTTGCCCCGCAGTTGAAGGTAGCGGTGGCTGCACCCGAGTTCGAGTAGGGATTGGACAGCCACACATTGGCCGCCGAGCCCTGGAACAGGCCGAAGCCTCCGCGCAGCTGCGCCTTCTTCTGTTCCAGGCCCTTGAAGGCATAGTTGAAACCGAAGCGCGGTTGGACCAGGGTCTGGCCATCGATGGTCTGGCTGTTGTCGTAGCCGAATGCGGCCTGGGCCTTGGCGTTGTAGATCGGGGAGTCGGGCGTGGATGCACGATCCAGGCGCAGGCCGGCGGTCAGGGTCAGGTTGCGGTTGACGGTCCAGGTGTCCTGAACGAACAAGCCCACATTGTTGAGCTTCCACTGTGCCACGCCATCTTCCAGGGACTTGCCTGCCAGAGGCAGTTGGACGGCATAGCCGCTGGGAATGCCGGCCTTCCACAGTGCTGCCGGATCGGTGCCGCGGAAACTGTAGTTGCCCTTGGTGTTCTGCAAGAAGGCGTTGTAGGTGTCGTTGCTGCTGTAGTCGGCGCCGAACTTCAACTCATGGTCGTCCAGATTCCAGGTGCCGGCGAAGTAGCCGTCCCAGGTCTTGGTGCGCAAGACATTGAACTGGCGGCTGTTTTCGGTACCGAAGAACAGGGTGCGGTCCGATTTGTAGGTGGCGTCTGAGGGATAGATCAACTGGATCTGGGGCAGATCGATATTGTTCTGAGGCACGCTGTCGTAGTCGCGCTTGGACAGCTTGAACTCGGTGGAGAAGTCTGGGGTCCAGTCCGCGAACCATTGGCCGACCACGGTCTGGATGGTCTTCTTCTGGGTCCACCAGTAGGAGCTCAGCGACAAGGCGGTGGGCGAGAAGCCGGCATAGGTCGGCTCTGCCTGCTCGGTCTTGGCGAAGCGCAGATTGGCCCGGTGCTGGGCATTGATGTTCCAGTCCAGCTTGAGCAGGTAGTCCTTCACCTTCACCTCGGTGCCGGTGGTCTCGGAGCTGCCAATGTCGATGCCATAGCCTTGGGCCACGGCCTGGGCGGCGGCGATCTGGGCGGGCGTGATGCCCACATTGGTCATGGCGCTGCCGATCGGGCCAAAAGTGGGGGCAGCACGGGTGCTCTTGAAGTCTTCGTAGGAAGCAAAGAAGAACAGCTTGTCCTTGACGATGGGGCCGCCCAGGGTGAAGCCCTTGGTGTCTTCCTTGAAGGCGGGGGCGTCGTAAAAGCTCTCGTTCGTGCGGTTGAAGCGTTTGCCGGAGAGCTTGTCGTCGCGGTAGACGTAGTAGACGCTGCCCTTGAACTCGTTGGTGCCCGACTTGGTCACGGCATTGATATTGGCGCCGGTATAGCCTTGTTGGGAGACGTCGAAATTGGACAGATTGACCTGCACGGCCTCGATGGCATCGATGGAGATCGGCTGCTTGATGGTGGGCAGGTTATTGCCCTCCAGACCGAAGGTGTCGTTGGTGCGGACGCCGTCGATGGTGATGGTGTTGAAGCGGGCGTTCTGGCCCAGGGCCGAGATCTCGCCGCGCTCTTTGTCGGTCTGTGCCAGGCGGGGGTCGACGCGGGCATAGTCCTGCAGGCTGCGGGCGATCGAGGCGTAGGCGTCCAATTCCTTGCGGCTGACGGCCGTGTTGGCGCCCATATTACTGTTATTGATCTTGGCGCCGGCCGCATTGGAGCCGGTCACCACCACGGTGGCCAGCACATTGGCACCCACGGTGATGTCGAGGTTCAGGCTCTCGGCCAGTTGCAGATAGATGTCGTTGCGCACATCTTTGTCGGCACCCTTGCTCACCGTGACGGTGTAGGGACCGCCCACGCGCAGACCGCGGGTGGAGTAACGGCCTTCGTTGTCCGTCAGCAGATTGTTCACCGAGCCCGACTCGCGGTGCAGGATGACAACGCTGGCACCGGCCACGGGCTTGCCCTCGGCCGTTAACACGCGACCACCGATGGCGGCCGTGGTGTTTTGCGCCATCGCGGGCGCGGCCGCAACAATGGCCACCGCCACGCTGAGTGCGGTTCTAGAAAAAATTGAAAACCCTGAATCTTGCCTGCTCATGTCGAATGCTCCTCAAAGCGAACACGTAAAAACGCCAAAACCAAAACTGCTGATCCCAGCGCAAGAGCAAACGTTTGCTGTTGGCCATTCCCGCGCTGAGAACCTAGAAACTGCGGTGCGCCCCAATTGCCAAGCGCCCTGTCGATGTTCTTGTTGAAACTCTTCGAAAGCCGTCTCCACCCTCCGGCGCCAACGTTTGCGGACGCCGGTTTCAGGGCAAAACAGCTGCAAATCTCGGGAGTTTTTGTCTCAGGTTGCCGGGCTGGGCAGGTGAGCAGCGCGTCTTGGGACGGGCCCGCCTGTTTTTTGCTCGGCTTCCACTGGCTTACTTTAGGGCGGGGGTCAATCTTTCGGTCCCCGTGCTTTACCCAAGCGACACCCAGCGAAACCTGGACACCTGCAATTTTCATTTAGGAATATGCAAGTTCGGTGACACATCCGAGGCCGGATGAGGGGTGTCGCGCCAAGGCGACAGTCCAGCCTTGGCCGCCGTCCAGCGGGCCTGGCCGGGTGCGCGGCAGGTGTTTCAGGCCGGCGTTAAGATCCGCCGCCCCTTGCCTTTGCCGGCCCTCGTTCCTCGGAGATTCCTGTGTTGCAACTGCCGAAAAACCACCGTTTCCCGTGCGCTCAGACCCTCGCCAGCCTCGCGCTGCTGTCCTTGCTGGCGGCTTGTGCCAGCCGCCCCGAAGCCACGGGTGCGAGCAGCGCACCGGCGGTGGCGCGTGAGCTGAGCATTTTTTCGATCAACGATTTCCACGGCCATATCCAGCCCAAATCACCCACGCCCCTGATGCCCCGTCTGCCGGACGCGCAAACCGGCGAAGTGAAGCCCCAGGCTGCCGGCGGCGTGGCCTATCTGGCCAGCGCCATGCAAAAGCTGCGCGCGGGTCGCGAGCACTCGGTGTTTGTCGCGGCCGGCGATTTGATCGGGGCCTCGCCCCAGCTGTCTTCGCTGCTGCGCGATGAGCCCACCCTGTCCGCCCTCGGTGAGCTGGATCTGGCGGCCAGTGCCCTGGGCAACCATGAGCTGGACTCCGGCCTGCCGGAGCTGCTGCGCAAGGCGCGCGGCGAATGCCCGGGCGAGGGCTGCGCCTGGCCCGGTTTCAAGGGCCCGGGCTTCCCCTATCTGGCGGCCAATCTGCTCGACGCCAACACCGGCAAGCCCTTGCTGCCCAGCCATGTGATCAAGGAGGTGGGCGGCGTCAAGATCGCCTTTGTGGGCGCCATCACCCGCGACACGCCCTCGGTGGTAGTGCCGCGCAGCATCCAGGGCCTGCGCTTTGCCGATGAGGCCATCACCCTCAATGCCCTGGTCCCTCAGTTGCGGGCAGAAGGCGCCCAGCTGCTGGTGGCGGTGATGCATGAAGGCGCCAGCCACCCGGGCGCGGCCAATGATGCCAGCTACGAATGCCCCGGCCTGCAAGGCCGCGGCGTGGACATTGCCAAGCGCCTGGACCCCGCCTATGCCCTCATCATCAGCGGCCATACCCATCAGGCCTATACCTGCAAGATCAACGGCCGCCTGCTGGTACAGGCCGGCAGCTACGGTGGCTGGGTGACCGAGAGCCGGCTGCAGCTGGATGCCGCCCATCGGGTACTCTCCGCCGAAGCCGTCAACCATCCGGTGTTGCAGTCGGCTTACACGCCCAATCCGGCTTTTGTGGCCCTGGTGCAGCGCGCGGCCGAGCTGACGGCGGCGGTGCGCAACAAGCCGGTGGCCCAGCTCGACCAGGGGGCGGCGCGCGGTGCCAAGGCGCCGTTTGGTGATTCGACCCTGGGCAATCTGATTGCCGACTCCCAGCTGGCCTACGCCAAGAAGCGCGGCCCGGCCGATATCGCCTTGATGAACCCCGGCGGCATTCGCGCTGACCTGGTGGTGGAAGCCGACCGCATGGTGACCATGAGCGATCTCTTCGCCATCCAGCCCTTTGCCAACGAGCTGGTGGTGATGACGCTCAGCGGTGCCCAGCTGCGCGAGCTGCTGCAGCGCCAACTGCCCAAGGGCGATGCACCGCCGCGCTTTTTGCAGGTCTCCAGCAGCCTGCGCTACCGCTGGCAGGTCGGTGCGGGCGGTGTGGCCCAGCTGCAAGACATCAGGGTCGACGGCCAGCCCTTGGACGAGAACAAAGCCTACCGCCTGGTGGTCAACAACTTCATGGCCGATGGGGGCGACGGCCACAGCCTGCTGCGCCAAGGCCGCGACCGGGTCAGCCTGGGTGTGGATATCGACGCCATGGCCGAGTGGCTGACGGACAACCCGGCCGCGCTGAAGCAGATTCAGCCGGGGCGGATACTGCGCGCGGACTGAATGGGCAGAGTCAGGCGGCCGCTTGTTCGCGGATGTGATTTAACACGCCAAGGAGTTGGGTCACCTTGGCCGGCGGGAAGACACCTAGCGGCCCTTGGGCATTCACGTCGGTAAACGGCGATTCGAACAATCGGCCCGGCGCCATGACGCCGGTCTGGGTCAGTTCCTGCACCACCAGGTTGATGAATTCAATCTGATTCGGGGTGGCCGTGCTGCCGTTGATGAACTCGCTGAAGGCCTGCATTGCGGCTTCAAAGTCCAAGCCGACCAAGGAGCGCACGAACAGGCCCAGCCCATGGCTCAGCGCGCTGGCCTCGCTGATGAGTGCCGGGGTGCCGCCGGCCTCCAGCAGCATCTTTTCCAGTTCGTCCAAATCGGTCGCGGTCAGCGGCTGGTTGCGCCTGAGCCGCTGCAGTGACAAATGCGATTCGTGGGCTTTCAGGAAGACACGGGCCTTGTCCTTGAACTTGCTCATGTTGAGGCCGGCCGTGACCTGCGGAAGGTCGATGACCGAGGCCTCGCCCAACTCGTCTTGGAAGTCGGTGTAGACCACCTTTTTCTGGCCCTTGGGGATGAGCTTGATGAGTGCTCGCAGCCGTCTGCGCACCGTTTCCAGCATGGGCACGGTCACGCCTTCCCACCATTCATCGCTGCCCAGCGCCTGAATCAGCACGGCCTCGGCCTTGATGGCCGGGATGGCCATCTGCCCTTCCAGTTCGACGGCAATGCGCTGGATGCGCTCGCGCAGCGAGGCGAACTCGGGCTTGGCCTGCAGGATGGCCAGCTGGGTGCGCAACACCAGCATGTCGAAGCGCTTGGCCTCTTCGTCGTCGTCGGTGAGCGCAGACGGCAGGTCGGCCAGCTTGGTGTTCAGTTCCTCGACCTCATCGGCGCCCAGCGCGGCCCAGGCCTCGGGCTTGGCGAACTTTTCCACAAAGCGGCGCTGCGGACGGACGACGAAGTTATCGACGTTCATCGCCAACACCTTCTCATGCAGCATCGTGGCGATGTCGCCGCGCAGTTGCTGCACGGAGGGGTGGCCGCCATAGGGCGGTGGCTCGCCCTCGGTCACGCCTTGCTGCAGCTTCTTGTCGAGTTCGAGGACGACTTGCAGCCGAGCCTTGAACAGCCGGGTGGACAGCGCCTCGGTGCTCGCACCCTCGCTGAATTCCGGGTTCTGGCTGAAGAATTCGAGGTTGCCGCAGAAGTCGAAGATGTAGAAGTCGCGCTTGTCCTCGCCGGGGCCGAAGAGGTCTTTGCACAGGCGCGTGCCACGGCCCACCATCTGCCAGAACTTGGTCTTCGACCTGACCATCTTGAAGAAGACCAGATTGACCACTTCCGGGATGTCCACGCCCGTGTCCAACATGTCCACCGAGGCCGCGATGTGCGGCATCTTGTCCTTGTTGGAGAAATCGTCGATGAGGCTTTGCGCGTACTCGGTCTTGTAGGTGATGACGCGCGCGAAGTGGCCCTTGTGCTGCGGGTAGTTGAGGTTGAAGCGCTCGACGATGAAGTCGGCATGGCCGTTGTTCTTGGCGAAGACGATGGTCTTGCCCAGCCTGTCACCACCCGCCACCTTGTGGCCGCGGGTCATCAGCAGTTGCAGCGCCTTGTCCACGGTGTCGGTGTTGAACAGCCACTGGTTCAGCTCGGCCGCGTCCACCTCGTCGGGCACCGTGCCTTCCTCGTTCCATTCGAGGGCGTCCCACTGCTCCTTCTCGTCGTCGCTGAGGTCGCTGTACTTGATGCCCTCGCGTTGGAACTTCAGCGGCACCGAGATAGGTATGGGCCTGACCAGGTGTCCATCGGCAATGGCCTGTTCCAGCGTGTAGGCATCGGTGGGCACGCCGGTTTCGAGGTCGAACAGCCCATAGGTGTTCTTGTCGATTTCGTCCTTGGGCGTGGCCGTCAGCCCCACCAGCAGGCTGTCGAAGTAATCGAATATGGCCCGGTACTTCTGGTAGACCGAACGGTGTGCCTCGTCGATGACGATGAGGTCGAAGTGCCCGACGCCGAAGCGCCGCAGGCCGTCCTGCGCCTCGTCGATGAGGCCCATCATGGTCGGGTAGGTCGAGACGAAGACCCGGCCCTCGGTGGACTTCTCGCTCACCAGATTGACCGGCGCCGCGTCGGGTAGATGCTTCTTGAAGGCATTGACCGCCTGATTGACCAGTGCCACCCGGTCGGCCAGAAACAGCACGCGCTTGACCCAGTTGCTGCGCATCAGCACGTCCACCAAGGCGATGACGGTGCGGGTCTTGCCGCTGCCGGTGGCCATCACCAGCAGGGACTTGCGCTGGTGGTCCACCTCGAAGGTCTCGCCCACGCGGCGCACCGCGCGGGTCTGGTAGTAACGCTCCACGATGGCGGGGTTGACGGGCGCCTCGGCCAGCTTCTTGCGGCTGCTGCGGCGCAGGACGAGCAACTCCAGCTCATCCTTCTTGTAAAAGCCCTGCACGGCGCGCGGCGGAAAGGCCTTGTCGTCCCACATCCAGTGCTCGTAGCCGTTCGAGTAGAAGATGACGGGGCGCTGGCCGTACATCGCCTCCAAACAGTCGGCATACAGCTTGGCCTGCTGCTGGCCCACCTTGGGGCTGCGCGTGCTGCGCTTGGCCTCCACCAGCATCAGCGGTTTGCCATCGTCGCCCCAGAACACGTAATCCACATAGCCCTTGTTCTCGCCATTGGGCATGCCAGTGACTTCAATCTCGAAGTTCTTGGCCGGGTCGAGGTTCCAGCCCGCCTCGCGTAGCAAGAGGTCGATATAGGCCTTGCGGGTCTCGGCTTCGGAGTAATCGTGGGTGTCCGGCTCGGCCGCATTGGCCTGCTTGGCCGCCGCCACCTCGGCGCGCAGTTGCTGCAATTCGGTGTCGAGCGCGGCCTTCTCGTTGCGCAGCAGGGCCAGCGCCTCATTGCGCTCGGCCAGTTCGGCGGAGAGCTTTTGCAGCTGCGGCTGGGTCAGGGCCGGCGTGGCGGCCACCTTGGGCAGCAGCGCTGGGGCGAAGCTCAGGCCGGGGTCAGGTCTTGCCATGCGGCCATAGCGCCGCGCCAGCCAGAAGCAGAAGTGGAACAGCTCGCGGGTGGCCGAGAGCGCATCGCTCTCCAGCACTTTTTTCTGGCTGTGCACGGCCATATTGCCAAGGTCTTTGATGAGCTTGGCCTTGGTGAACAACGCATCGCCCACCTGCTGGCGGAAGCTGGGCTCGAAGATGAAGGCGCTCAGATTGTCCTGATACGGAACCTTGAAAGCCTTGTCATGGGCGTACAGCCATGCCACGCCCAATTCGAGGCCGCGGCGCGCGTAGAAGCAGGCCGTGCGCGGGTCGCTGTAGACGGCCTGCTCGGCGCGGTGGGCGGCCTCGTGCAGGAAGCTCCATTCGGCTTGCAGGAACGCGAAATTGCTCATTGTTTTCTTCCCCCTGATGTGTGCCGCTGGCTACCAGACTTTGCTGCTGGTTTCAGGCGTAGCGGTCGTAGTCGTGCCCCTCGCTGCCCAGCAGGCGCAGCAGGTGCGGATGCACAAACAGCTTTTCCTTGCCCACCGTGCGCTCCTCCAGCACGCCCAATTCGGCCAGCGCATGCAGGTAGCGTGACGCGGCCTGACGCTGGGCGATGTCACGCTCGACCAGATTGGCAATGCGGCAGTACGGCTGTTCGAAAATCACATCCACCAGTTCGCGGCTGTAGAGCTTGGGCAGGCGTTCGCGCACATGCTGGGCGGTGTGGTCTGCCAGTTGCTTGATGGCCAAAATCTTGGCGGTGGTCCACTGCGCCGTTTCCTCCACGCCCTGCAGCATGAACAGCAGCCACGGCTCCCACGCGCCGGTCTGGGTCACCTCGCGTAGCAGCCGGTAATAGTCGGCCTTGCTGCGCAAGATGGCGCGGCTCAGGTAGAGGATGGGCAGGTCCAGCAGGCCTTCCTGCACGAGGAACAACAGGTTCAGCACCCGGCCGGTACGGCCATTGCCATCGACGAAGGGGTGGATGGCTTCGAACTGGTAATGCGCCGCCGCCATGCGCACCAGCGGGTCGATGTCGGTGGCGTTGTGCAGAAAGCGTTCCCAGTTGGCCAGCAGTTCACGCAGCAGCGCCTCGCCCTGCGGCGGGGTGTAGACCACCTCGCCCGTGCGGTCATTGACCAGTTGCGTGCCCGGTGTGCGCCGCACGTCCAAGTCCACCGCCTTGATTTGCCGGCACACCTCCACCGCCGTGGCCGTGGAGAGTGGCCGCTGGGTCAGCGAAGCCGCACCCCAGTACAGCGCACCTCGGTAGCGCAGGGCTTCCTTGGTGGCGGGGTCGGCCTGTTGTTCTGCGGCATCTGCGTACTGGAACAGCCGGTCTGCCGTGGTGACGATGTTCTCGATTTCCGAACTGTCCCGCGCTTCCAGCATCGGCAGCGTGTTCACCAGCATGGCCGGGTTGGGCATCAGGGCGGCGGCCTGATTCAGTGCGGCCAAGGCTGCCCGTGCCGGGATGCAGGCCTTCAGCACGGCGCGGGTTTCCAGCACCTCAGCGGTGGGCAAGTGCGGCAAGGTGTTGAAGGGCTGTTCGGGTTGCCAGTTCATGAGTTGTCCGCCATCGTATGAGTCATCAGGCAAGGTCGGGTCGCTGCTGAGCCAGCCAAGCCTTCAGCCGCCGCAGCAGCGCTTGCGCCTGCTTCAGGCACTCTTCGACGGACGAAGGGCTGATGGGGTCGCCGTCGTAATCGCTGACGTTGCGCTGCTTGCGCAAGGTGTCGAGCACCACCATGGTCTTGGCATCGAGGCCGATGGTCAGGGTCAGGCTTTGAATGGCGGTCTGGTGATGGCCCGGCTGGCTGGTGGAAGTGCGGTAGCCATTGGCCCACAGGGCAGCCATGGCGCATTGCATGATGCATTTGTAGGCCGCATCGAAACGGTTCTCAGGGCTGATGGCGTCCACGGCCGAATCGGCGAGGTTGCGCTCCGCTGCTGCCAGCAGGCGCTGGATGTCGCCGCGGCTGGCTTCAAACGCCAGCAGACGCTGGATGGCCAACAAATTCTGCAAAGTCATCGGCGGTTCCTATCAGGAAGAGCTTGGGCTTGGTCACGACCTCTTTGGCCCACGTGTTGCCCGAGGCGAGCTTGTCGAGGAAGTCGGCGGGGCGGTAAACCACGGGGTTGATTTCGCGGCGCAAGTTGTCCTGCAAGGGGTGCAAGGCCTCGACCACCTCGGCCAAGCCCAATTCACCCAGGATGAGTACGTCAACGTCCGAGGTCGAGGTCTCTTCGCCGCGCGCCACCGAGCCAAACACCAGCGCCGACCGGATGCGCCCAGAAAAGGGCGCCAGCGCATCCGCCAGCACCGTCGACATGCCCGAAGTCTTGCGCAGCAGCCCGGCCAGTTCATCGAACACGGGGCAGGCGCGGTTGGCTTGGTAATGCACTTGGTTGCCCACCCGCTGCTGCAGCAGCACGCCGGCCTTGGCCAGCTTGGTGAGTTCGCGGTTCAGCGTGCCCGGCTGGCTGCCGGTCTGCCGTGCCAGCTCGCGCACATGCAGCGAGGTCTGCGGATTGAGCAGCAGGATGGCAAGCACCCGTCGGCGGTGTTGGCCGAGCAGCAGGTCGGCAAGCGTGCTCAATATGTATCCCTGTTGTGACGAACGTTGCTCTCAAGGCTACATCATGCCGATCAAACGGTCAAATCATGGCGATGTTTTCTTGTTTTGGCGACATGTCCTCATCTTGTGTCGTCGCGGGCGACATATCACGCCAACGTGGCGATGTTTTCCGGTTCTTGCGACACGTGAGCGCGCGATGAAGGCCTGCCTTGCTACCCTCATTGACGAGGGTAGCATCAGTCAAGTCTTTGAATTCATTGATGTTTTCTGGGTATCAGAGTTCTCCCCGGAAGGCGCGGTGTTGGAGGGATGCGAACATTTCATCCAACTCCTTCGCAGACTTTTCACTCGAACCAGCCAGTTTCATTTGTGACCGAAGTGCTTGGCCAAATTTCTCACGCAACTCGATAGGCGGGAGAGGAATGTCAAGACCACGCAAGATGGCCAAGTTGATATTTTTTTGCGCGGACTCAGGAGCATTTTCTTCAAGCGTCTTCTGCAAGAAAGAGAGCCAGACCCGCACGTACTCAACGGTCGCCTCGTCGTTCGCAGTAAAACCGACAACGCTGTCTGGGAAGCAGGCATCGAACGTCAAGATGCCAGTCTTGGCAATGTTTGCAGCGATGGTGATGCAGAGTGTTCCGCGAGACCAGAGCTTGCTTTGTCGAAGGCCAATATCGGAATAGGTGCTCGCGTAAGTGCGGATATAGCCACCGGAATTGGCCACGTCCCCCGTTTGTATGAGTGGATGTTTCCCGCCGAGAAGTGCTGGGTCGTTTCTCGGCCTGTGCTTTGAAACCCCTCGGTCTAGATTCCCAACTTCGCCAAATTTAACGACTGTCCACCCTTTTGGATTCGTTACCGGATCCCCAAACATCTCCACAAAAATCGACTGTGCGAGGCGGTCGAGTTGGGCCAAGGCTTCGCGGCGCTTGTTGCGCAGGGCGTCGGCTTTGTCGAGGATGGCGGCGATGCGGCATTGTTCGGGGAGGGGTGGGAGGGAAATCGGTAGCTCACCAATATCCCCGCGATTTACTTGTAGGAACGTGGCACCTCGTGCTTTTGAAACCAGCAGAGGGTTGACGTGGGCTAGCCAGTGCCACAGGTATCGTGCATTCAGGTCAGGACCTGCGCGCAGGCCAGCAACGCCACGCCCCAAGCAGTAGCGACCATCGGCAATGACCTTTTCGCCAATAGTGGCTCGGATTCCGAGAACAATATCCCCGCTTTCGCAGACCTTTGACGCTTCCGTAGTGAATTTTTTGACTTTCGGGTGCAGGTCTCCGAAATCCCCCGCACCTGCAATGAGTGGAAGGCCATCCCCTTGGTCGTTGTAGCTTTCACCGTCGGGAGCCTGCCCCATGGTGATTTCACAAACATCAGACAGTTGTAGGGCGCGACTCACTTCAACATCCCCTCAAGCTCCGCCATGCCCGCCTGAATATCAGCTTCCAGCTGCTTCAGCCCGGCAAGAATCTCCAGCGGAAGCTCATGCTGAACCACCTCATGCACCACCTCCTTGTAGCGATTGATGCTGAGGTCGTAGCCCTGCGCCGCAATGTCGGTCTTGGGGACGCAGAAGCTCTGCGCGGTGCGCGGGCGCTCACGCTCGCTGCCACCGCGCTGAGTCCAGCGGGTCAGTGCATCTGGTAGGTTATTTTTGGCGTGTTCGGCCTCGCTCAATGCCTGCGCCGGGCTAACGCCAAGCCTGCCCTCATCCAGCAGCGGCTGGCGCTTGTCGTCCAGGCTCCAGCCATCGGCCTGCATGTCGTAGAACCACACGGTATCGGTGCCGCCCGAGTTGGTCTTGGTGAACAGCAGGATGGCGGTGGAGACGCCGGCATAGGGCTTGAAGGCACCGGCCGGGAGCGAAATTACGCCGTCCAACTTCTGCTCTTCCACCAGCATCTGCCGCAGCGCCTTGTGGGCCTTGCTGGAGCCAAACAGCACACCATCCGGCACGATGACGGCGGCGCGGCCACCGGGCTTGAGCAGGCGCAGGAACAGGGCCAGGAAGAGTAGCTCGGTTTTCTTGGTCTTGACGATGGCTTGCAGGTCTTTGGCGGTGTTCTCGTAGTCGAGGCTGCCGGCAAAGGGCGGGTTGGCGAGGATGAGGCTGTACTTCTCTTCGTCGCCCGCGTGGTCTTGCGCCAGCGAGTCCTTGTAGCGGATGTCCGGGTTATCGACGCCGTGCAGGGCCATATTCATGGAGCCTATGCGCAGCATGGTGTTGTCGAAGTCGTAGCCGTTGAACATGCCGTGGTGGAAATGTTCACGGGCTACTGCGTCGTTGAACAGCTTGGGGTGCTGCTCGCGCAGGTATTCCCCTGCCGCCACCAGGAAGCCGCAGCTGCCGCTGGCCGGGTCGCAAATGCTGTCTTTTGGGTTGGGTTGGGTCAGTGCCACCATCAGCTGGATGATGTGGCGCGGCGTGCGGAACTGGCCGTTCTGGCCGGCACTGGCGATCTTGCCAAGCATGTATTCGTAGAGGTCGCCCTTGGTGTCGCGGTCGTCCATGGGCAGGCCGGCCAGCATGTCCACCACCTTGGCCAGCAGGCCGGCCGTGGGGACGGTGTAGCGCGCGTCCTTCATGTGCTGCGAGTAGGTGGAGCCATCGCCGCCCATGCTGCGCAAGAAGGGGAAGACATGCTCGCCGACCACGGTGTGCATCTCGCTGGGGGCGAAGTGCTTGAAGCGCGACCAGCGCAGGTCGTCGTAAGGGCGACCCTTGGCATCGGCGCCTTCCGGGAAGATGCGCTTGGCCATGGGCTTGCCCAGTACCAGGGCCTTGGACTCTTCCAGCGTGTGGGCGTCGTCCAGCCGGCGGATGAAGAGCAGGTAGGTGATTTGTTCCAGCACCTCCATGGGGTTGGAAATACCGCCGGACCAGAAGGCGTTCCAGATGGCGTCAACTTGGTTGCGGAGTTCGCCGGTCAGCATGGGGTGGGCCTCTCAAGAGTCGTTGTTGGGGTGAAGCTCTGCTTTGGCGCAAAGATGGGAATGCTCGCAACAGGCTTGGGCCTGTTGCGCGGCCTCGGGTCAAGCCCACGGCCCGTTGCTGCGCAAGGTCCAAGACATGCCACTGGCATGTCTTGAGCGAATCCAGGTGGGTCTCTCCCCAAACACCCACCCCAAACAAAAGCCCCCGGCCTTGCGGCCGGAGGCTTTTGTTTGGAGCGGGTGATGGGAATGCTCGCAACAGGCTCAGGCCTGTTGCTCGGCCTCGGGGCAAGCCCTCGGCCCGTTGCTGCGCAACGTCCAAGACAGTCCACTGGACTGTCTTGAGCGAACCCCCGGTGGGTCTCAGCCCAAACGCCCACTTCAAACCAATGCCCCCGACCTTGCGGCCGGAGGCATTGGTTTGGAGCGGGTGATGGGAATCGAACCCACGTTATTTGCTTGGGAAGCAAGAGTCCTACCATTGAACGACACCCGCAGTGGCGCGGATTATAGGGTGCGTTCTTCCACGCCTTGCAGGGCCGCGGCCAGGCGAGGGGCTGAGTCGCCGAAGGCGTAGGCGTCCATGGCCAGGGAGCCAAAGGTGAGGCTGGCATGCAGGCGCAGGGCTGGCTCGCTGCGGCCGCCCGCGCCGGCGGCGATGAAGAAGGGCAGCAGGTGCTCGTCGGTCGGATGCATCTCGGCCGCGTGCGGCGCCTGGCTGCGGTAGGCCTGCAGGCTTTGCCAGTCGCCGGCGGCGGCACGGGCGCGCATCCATTCGCGGAATTGCGCGGAGGCAGGGATTTCCGCGGCATCAATGGCGGGCGGCCGGCCCTGGCCGAACACCAGGCCCAGATTGTGGGTGAGGCTGCCGCTGCCCAAGATGAGCACGCCTTGATCGGCCAAGGGCGCCAGCAACTCGCCCAGAGCGTATTGCTCGGCCGGGCTTTGCCGGGGGCTGAAGGCCAGGGGCAGCACGGGCACATCGGCCTCGGGGTAGATGTAGCGTAGCGGCGTCCAGATGCCGTGGTCCAGCCCGCCTTGCGTCAGCTGGTGCATGGGCAGTCCGGCCTGGGCGGCCAGGGTCATGATTTGCTGGGCCAGCTCGGGCGCGCCCTCGGCGTCGTAGCGCAGGGTCTGCAGCTTGGGGTCGAAGCCGCCGAAGTCGTAGACGGCATGGTGTCGCGGGCCGGCCAGCAGCACAGGAGCGCGCGACAAGCTGTGCGCCGACAAGGCCAGCACGGCGCGTGGCCGGCCGAATTGCTGGTCCAGGGCCTGGCCCAGTTGCTGCACGAAGCGGCCGGCTTCGCGGGGCTCCAGCGCGGTCATGGGGGAACCGTGGGAGATGAATAAAGGGGGGAAGGAGTGGGGAGTTTTTGTCATGGCTCCATGATTGGACGCCCCTCGCTTGTGCGATGGGTGGCATTTGCCTGAACACGGCGTTCAGGCTTTTTGCATGACGAGTCGCGCCGGGGCCGGGAGTCGCTACAGTGCCGGGCATGAATGCTTCCCATGCCTCGACTTCCCCGCCCCGCCCGCCGGGCGTGATCCTGATGGCCTGGCGCCAACTCTGGCGCGATTGGCGGGCCGGCGAGCTGCGCCTGCTGATGCTGGCCGTGGGCCTGGCGGTGGCGGCCTTGTGCGCCGTGGGCTTTTTGTCGGACCGCATGGATGGCGGCCTGCGCCGCGATGCGGCCCAGTTGCTGGGCGGCGATGCGGTGCTGGTCAGCGACCAGCCCACGCCGGCCGAGCTGAGCGGCCTGGCCACCGGCCTGGGCCTGCGGCAGGCGCGCATGGTCAATTTCCCCAGCATGGCGCGCGCGCCGGAGGCGGCGGGCGGGCAGAGCCGCCTGGTGGCCATCAAGGCGGTGGGCGGGGCCTATCCTCTGCGTGGCAGCCTGCTGCTGACGGACGGGCGCAAGGTCGGCGCGCCCAAATCGGGCGAGGTCTGGGCCGATGCCCAGGTGCTGGAGGCCTTGAATCTGCATGTGGGCCAGACCATTCTGGTGGGCGATGCCAGCCTGCGGGTGGCCGGCTTGATCGCCAGCGAGCCCGACCGGGGCGCGGGCTTTCTGAACTTTGCCCCGCGCCTGATGCTGGCGGATGAGGACCTGCCCGCCACCGGCTTGATCCAGCCGGCCAGCCGGGTTAGCTACCGCCTGGCCCTGGCCGCTTCGACCGAGGGCGCTAACGCCGATGTTCGGCAGTTTGTGCGGCAGGCCAATGCCTTGATTGAAAAGTCCGGCTGGCGCGGCATGCGCCTGGATTCGCTGGAAACCGGCCGCCCCGAGATGCGCCAGACCCTGGACCGCGCCACCAAGTTTTTGAAGCTGGTGGCCATGTTGTCGGCCCTGCTGGCCGCGGTGGCCGTGGCCTTGGCGGCGCGCGATTTTGCCAACCGCCATCTGGACGACTGCGCCATGCTGCGCGTGCTGGGCCAGCCACAGCGCCGCATCGCCTGGGCCTATGGCCTGGAGTTCGCCAGCGCCGGCCTGCTGGCCAGCGGGCTGGGCGTGCTGGCCGGCCTGGGCCTGCACTACGCTTTTGTGGCCTTGCTGTCGGGCTTGTTCGATGTCAGCCTGCCGGCGCCGGGCTGGCAGCCCGCGCTGATGGGCCTGGGTCTGGGCCTGAGCCTTTTGCTGGGCTTTGGCCTGCCGCCGATTCTGCAACTGGCCTCGGTGCCGGCCTTGCGGGTGATACGGCGCGATCTGGGCGGCTTGAAGGCGGGTTCGCTGCTGGTGCTGGCCGCCGGGGTGCTGGGCTTTGCCGCCATCCTGGTGGTGCTGGCGGGGGATGCGCTGCTGGGCCTGATCGCGGCCGGCGGCTTTGCCCTGGCGGTGGCAATCTTTGCCCTGCTGGCCTGGGCCGCCGTGCTGCTGCTGCGCCGCCTGGTGCCGCTGAGCGTGAACGGTAGCGGCGCGCCGCGCTGGCTCTTGCTGGCCACCCGCCAGGTGGCGGCGCGGCCCAGTTTTGTGGTGGTTCAGGTGTCTTCGCTGGCCGTGGGCCTGCTGGCGCTGGCCTTGCTGGTCTTGCTGCGTACCGATCTGATCTCCAGCTGGCGCAGCGCCACGCCCAAGCATGCGCCGGATCGCTTCGTCATCAATATTCAACCCGATCAGGGCGCCGCATTTCAGGCCCAGCTCAAGCAGCATGGGGTGGAGCGTTATGACTGGTTCCCCATGATCCGCGGCCGCTTGCTGAGCATCAACGGCCAGGAGATCAAGCCGCAGTCCTTCAAGGATGAGCGGGCTCAGCGCCTGGTGGAGCGCGAGTTCAATCTGAGCCACAGCGCCACGCTGCCGGAGCAAAATCAGCTGGCCCAGGGCGCCTGGCAGCCCAACGAGGCCGAGGGCCTGAGCGTGGAAGAAGGCCTGGCCCAGACCCTGGGCCTGAAGCTGGGCGATCAGTTGAGCTTCGACGTGGCCGGCGTGACGGTGGGCGGCCGCATCAGCAGCCTGCGCAAGGTGGATTGGTCCTCGATGCGGGTGAACTTCTTCGTGCTGTTCCCGCGCGCCAGCATGCCGGATCTGCCCAGCACTTTCGTGGCGGCCTATCGCTCACCCCTCGTGCCCGGTGCTGCGCCGCTGGACCGTGAGCTGGCGCGGGACTTCCCCAATATCACCGTGGTCGATGTCTCGGCCCAGCTGAACCAGGTACAGGCCGTGCTGGATCAGGTCATCCAGGCGGTGCAGCTGCTGTTTGCCTTCACCCTGGCCACCGGCCTGCTGGTGCTGCTGGCCTCGGTCGGCAGCACGCGGGAGGCGCGTACGCGCGAATTCGCCCTGATGCGCGCCCTCGGCGCCAGCGGCCAGCTGCTGGCCCAGGTGCAGCGGGCCGAGCTGCTGGGGGTGGGTGCTCTGGCGGGTTTTCTGGCCGGTGCGGTGGCGGTGGGTCTGGGCGCGGTGCTGGCGCATTTTGTGTTCGGCTTCGCCTGGCAGCTGAACCTCTGGGTGCCGCTGATGAGCCTCGTTAGCGGCGCCTTGCTGGCCCAGCTGGCGGGCTGGTGGAGCTTGCGCGGCGTGCTGCAAAGGCCGGTGATGCAGTCGCTGCGCGAGGCCAGCTGAGGAAATGAAAAGAGCCGCAAGCTGCGGCTCTTTCTTTTTGAGGGAAGAGGCTCCGGTCCGAGGCCGCTCAGAAGGACTGCCAGTCGCCCTCGTCATCGTTCTTGCCCGCGCTGGCTGCCGCCGGAGCGGCTGCGGGCGCGGCGGCCTTGGGGCTGGGCGCCGGCCTGGGTGGGCTGGCCTTGGCCGGTGCGGGCTTGAAGCCGCTGGGCTTGAAACTCTTGGCGGCCGAAGCGGGCGAGGGGGTTGATGCCGCGGTGGGCGAGGGTGAGGGTGTGGAGCGGCTGGGCGGGCGCTCATCGCTGCCCAGGCGGAACACCGACACCACCTCGGTCAGGCGGCGCGCCTGATCCTTGAGGCTTTCGGCGGCGGCGGCGGACTGCTCCACCAGGGCCGCGTTCTGCTGTGTCATCTGGTCCAGCTGCACGACGGCGCCATTGACCTGGCCGATGCCGTCGCTTTGCTCGCTGGCGGCGGCGGTGATCTCGCCAATGATGTCGGTCACGCGCTGCACGCTGGAGACGATGTCGGTCATGGAGGCGCCCGCGGCCTCGACCAGCTTGGAGCCGACCTCCACGCGGTCCACGCTGGCGCCGATCAGGCCCTTGATCTCCTTGGCCGCCTCGGCGCTGCGCTGGGCCAGCGAACGCACCTCGCTGGCCACGACGGCAAAGCCGCGGCCTTGCTCACCCGCCCGCGCCGCTTCCACGGCCGCGTTCAGGGCCAGGATATTGGTCTGGAAGGCGATGCCATCGATGACGCCGATGATGTCGTTGATCTTCTTGGAGCTGGTGTTGATCTCGTCCATGGTGCGGACGACCTGGTTGACCACATCGCCGCCCTTGGCCGCGGCCGAGGAGGCCGAGGAGGCCAGCTGATTGGCCGTCAGGGCCGCGTCGGCCGTCTGGCGCACGGTGCCGGTCAGCTCCTCCATGCTGGAGGCGGCCTCTTCCAGATTGGCGGCCGTCTGCTCGGTGCGCTGGGACAGGTCTTGCGCGCCGATGGCGATCTCGGTGGAGGCGGTGGTGATGGAGTTGCTGGCCGAGCGCACGTCCAGCAGGATGTGCTGGATCTTCTCGGCAAACAGATTGAAGGAGGCCGCGATGCGGGACAGCTCGTCGCGCCCCACCTCGGGCAGGCGCTGGGTCAGGTCGCCGCCACCGGCGCTGATTTCGTCCAGGGCGGCGCGGATGCGGTCGATGCCGCGCATCAGGGTGGCGACCACGGTGGTCATCAGCACGACGGCCAGCACCAGCACCACCAGCAGCACGACGGCCGCGGCCCGCAGCAGGGCGCTCAGGGACTGCAGGGCCTCGGACTTGTCGGCCGCGGCGACCAGCACCCAGTCGGTATTCGGGATGGCGACGCCGCGCAGCAGAAAATCGCCCTCGCCGATGCGGGCCTCCTGCCAGTTGGCGCCGCTCTCCTGGAGTTGCGTCAAGGCCTTGGCGTCCAGGCCTGCGGCCAGCTCGGTGACGGGCTTGAGCGAGAGCTTGCTGTCCGGGTGGGCAATGATGACGCCCTTGTTGGAGACCAGAAAGGCAAAGCCATTGGGCGTGGGCTTGATGGCCTTGACGGTGCCCACCACCTCGTTGAGGAAGACATCCGAAGCGACCACGGCCTTGGTGCTGCTGCCTTCCTTGGCGGCGAGCGCGAAGGTCACGACCAATTGGTTGCGCGAGGCGTCCATATAGGGCTCGGTCAGCACCGGCCCATTGCTGGCGGCGGCCAGGGTGTACCAGGGGCGGCTGGTCGGGTCGTAGTCCGGCGGCAGGGGCTCGTCCACATTGAAGAACATGCGCTTGTTGGCATGGCCGACATAGGCCGACTGCAGCTCACCCGACTTGGCCGCCTGGATCAGCAGGGGCACGGGCTCCGCCATCTTGGCCGTGGGCAGGATGGCGGTGACGATATTGCGCTGGGTGTTGACCCACTGGGCGATGGAGGCGCCGCGGGCCGTGGCCAACTCGTTCAGGCTGGACAGCACCTGGGACTGGGTATGGTTGCGGACGATGATGTAGTTCGCGGTGGTGGCCGCCAACAGGGTGAACACCACGACGGCAATGCTCAGGCTGATCAGCCGGGTCTTGATCGAGTCAAACATCAGCGACTCCTGTTGCAGAAAAGGTTTTGAGGGGCTGGGCGGGGCGCGCAGGCTTGGTGGTGGTGGCCGGATTCAAAAGCTTTCCCAATCGCTTTCACCGGCCGCGGCGCTGGATTGGCTCGGGACCGTTTGCGCTTTGGGGGCCGGTGCCGGGGAGGGCTGGGCCGCCTTGCGTATGAGCTGGGCGGCCTTGTGGGCCGGTGAACCGGGCCTCGCCGCAGCCTTGATCGGGTTGCCGGAACTGCTGGGTTTGGCGGTGGGCGCCGCGTGTTTGAGCTGCTGATCGGCGGCCAGATGGAAGATGCCCACCGCCGTGACCAGGCGCTGCGCCTGCTCCTGCAGGCTTGCGGCCGCCGCGGCGGACTCTTCCACCAGCGCGGCATTCTGCTGCGTCATCTGATCCAGCTGCACGACCGATTGATTGATCTGGGCCAGGCCATCGCTCTGGTCGGCGGTGGTGGTGGTGATCTCGGCGATGACGCTTTGCACCCGCTGCACGCTGCTGACGATGTCGCTCATGGACGCGCCCGCCATCTGCACCTGGCGCGAACCGGCCTCCACGCTTTCCACGCTGGCGCCGATCAGGGTCTTGATTTCCTTGGCCGCGGTGGCGCTGCGCTGAGCCAGCGAGCGCACCTCGTTGGCGACCACCGCGAAGCCGCGGCCTTGCTCGCCGGCGCGCGCCGCTTCTACGGCGGCGTTCAGGGCCAGGATATTGGTCTGGAAGGCGATGCCGTCGATGACACCGATGATGTCGTTGATCTTGTGCGAGCTGCTGTTGATCGCCTCCATCGTGGCCACCACCTGGCCCACCACCTCGCCGCCCTTGGCCGCCGCTTCGGCCGCGGTGCTGACCAACTGATTGGCGCTGCGGGCCGAGTCGGCCGTCATGCGCACGGTGCTGGTCAGCTCGCTCATGGAGCCCGAGGCCACTTGCAGGCTGGCGGCCGTCTGCTCGGTGCGATGGCTCAGATCCAGATTGCCCGAGGCGATCTCGGTGCTGGCCGTGCCCACCGAGTCGACCGAGTGGCGCACCACGCCAATCGTGTCGGCCAGGCGGCTGCGCATGGATTCGGTCTGCTTGATCAGCAGGCCGATCTCGTCATTGCGCTCGCTGTGCACGGCCTGGGAGAGATCGCCCTGGGCGATCGCGCTGATGGCGGCGTTGAGCTCGTTCAAGGGCTTGGCCACCCAGTTGCGCATCATCCAGAACAGGCCCAGCCCCAGGCCCGCGGTGGTCAGCAGCAAGATGCCCCAGAAGGGCACCAGGGTCGCCCAGTGCGAGGCCATGGCCTCGCCGCGCGAGACCTGGGCGATGACCCAGTAGCCCGTCTTGCCGCTCTTGCGGACCACGGCGAAATTGTCATTGCGCGGCGTGCCCAGCACATTGGGCGGGTCGGCCCAGTAGGCTGTGTCGGCTTCGCCATGCTCGGCCAGGGTTTTGGCCAAGTCGGGCATGAACTCGCTGACGAGCTTGCCCTTGGCCGTGGGGTGGGAGACGAAGACCGCCTTGGCCGGGTCTTTGTTCATATCGATCACATAGGTGCCGCCGGTGTCGAAGAACTTGGCGCGGCCGGCCATCGCGTCGATGGCGCGTTCGAAGGCGCTCAGCTCGAAACCCACAAACAAGAGCCCCACGATCTTGCCCCCATCGTTCTTGATGGGGTCGTAATAGGTCATGAAGGGGTGGCCGAACAGGACGGCCCGGCCCGAGAAAGGCTTGCCGGCGGAGACGTTGGCGTAAGCCGGGTGCTGCTTGCCCAGCAGGGTGCCCATGGCCCGCTCGCCCTTGGCGTTCTTCAGCGAAGTGGTGATGCGCTCGAAGTCGTCGCCCTTGGCCGCAAACACCGTGGCCACGCCGCCGGTATTGCTGAAGAATTTGTCGACCTGGGTGGTGTTGCCGTTGAGCTTGGGGCCCCAGTCGCGCAATTCGCCCGTGGCCTCGTCGAGCGTGAAGCTGGGGCCGAATTCCTGGCGGAAGGAGCCGTAGTTCTTCTCCACCAGGATGCGGGAGGTCTCGTCCATGGCATGCATGGCATCGACCAGGGACTCGGCCTTGTCGCCCACCCAGGTCACCACCCGTTCATGGGCCACACGAGTCAGCAGGACGCCGACGACGGCGCTGACCGCCAACAGAACCGATGCCAGGGCCACGAAGCCGGTGACGGAAACGCGGCGGGCAATCGAACTTGCACCAGATGCCATGAAGAGATCCCTATCCGACGAATCATTGCGGGGCCCTGGACTGTGGGCCGGATACAGATGTACGGAAGAATGCCCGCGCCCATCAAGGCGCGGGAGGCACCGGCGAGGAAGGGGCTTAGAGACTCAGGGAGTCCATCAAACCCATGTCGGCGCTGCTCATCAATCCTTCGATATCCATCAGGATCAACATGCGCTCGCTGACCGTGCCGATGCCGGTGATGAAGCTGGTGTCGACGGCCGCCGAGCTGAGCTCGGGCGCGGGGCGGATCGCATCGCGGTTGAGTTCCAGCACATCGGAGACCGAGTCCACCACGGCACCAACCACACGGCTCTTGACGTTCAGCACGATCACCACGGTGAAGCTGTTGTACTCGGCGCTGGGGCAGCCCAGCTTGAGGCGCAGATCCACGATGGGCACGATGACGCCGCGCAGATTGACCACGCCCTTGATGAAGTCGGGCGCATTGGCGATGCGGGTGGGCGGCTCGTAGGAGCGGATTTCCTGCACCTTCAGGATGTCGATGCCATATTCCTCGGCACCCAGGCGGAAAGTCAGGTATTCGCCGCTGGAAGGCGTGTGGCCCTTCAGGGTCAGATTGGCAACTTCCTGGCGGATTGCCGGCACGTTTTCTCTAACGGTTTCCATGGCTTACCTCTTTTGTGTACGGGATGGAAGGAGCAGGGGTTGTGAGCGCTTGTTCAAAACGATTCCCAGTCGCCTTCGGCCTGCGCGACCGGGACACTGCGGGCGACGGGTTCGGACCTGGGCGGCTTGGCCGCGCTGCTGGCCGTGGCAGTCGCGCTGCTGCGTGCCGGTTTGGCGGGTGCGAAGTTTGGCTTGCTGATGGCTGGCGCAGCGTTGCCGGCAAGGCTGGGCTTGGCGGCGGCGTGGCTGCTGGAAGCGCCCACGCTGGTGGCCGGGCGCGTGACCGTGCTGCCGCCAAAGCTGTGCTTGCCGGCAGCGCTGCCGCTATTGATCTTGAACTTGTCGACCGCTTCGGCCAGGCGTTCGGCCTGGTCCTTCAGGCTTTCGGCCGCCGCGGCGGATTCCTCCACCAGGGCCGCGTTCTGCTGCGTCATCTGATCGAGTTGCAGCACCGACTGGTTGACCTGGGCAATGCCGTCGCTTTGCTCGCTGGCGGCGGCGGTGATCTCGCCAATGATGTCGGAGACGCGCTGCACGCTGGTGACGATGTCCGTCATCGACTCGCCGGCCTCCTGCACCAGGCGGGAGCCGGTTTCCACCCGCTCAACGCTGGCGCCGATCAGGGTCTTGATCTCGCGGGCGGCCTCGGCGCTGCGCTGGGCCAGGCTGCGCACCTCGCTGGCCACGACGGCAAAGCCGCGGCCTTGCTCGCCGGCACGGGCGGCTTCCACCGCCGCGTTCAGGGCCAGGATATTGGTCTGGAAGGCGATGCCATCGATGACGCCGATGATGTCGTTGATCTTCTTGGAGCTGGTGTTGATCTCGTCCATGGTCGAGACGACCTGGCCCACCACCTCACCGCCCTTGGCCGCCGCGCCGGAGGCCGAGTTGGCCAGTTGATTGGCGGTGCGGGCCGAGTCGGCCGTTTGCTTGACCGTGCCGGTCAGCTGGGTCATGGAGGAGGCGGCTTGCTGCAGATTCGAGGCGGTCTGCTCGGTGCGGCCCGACAGATCCTGATTGCCGGTGGCGATCTCCACCGAAGCGGTGCGTATGCTGTCGGCCGAGGTGCGCAGCTGGCCCACCAGGGTTTGCAGCGCGTGCTGCATATTCTGCAGGGAGCGCATCAGATGCGAGGCCTCGTCCTGGCCTTCGACCTCGATGGCCGTCTTGGTCAGATCGCCCGCCGCGATGGCCTGGGCTAGGTCCTCGGCGTCGGCCAGGGGCTTGCAGATGCTTTGCATATTCAGCAGCGTCAGCGGAATGACCACCACGGCGCTGATCAGCAGAATGGCAATGAAGGCCGTCATCACCCGGTCTTCGGTCTGCTGCGCCTTGGCCAGGGCCGTGTTGGTGTTGGTATCCAACTGCTTGGACAACTCGTCCACCAACTGCTGGGCCGCCTGGATGTCCGCCTTGGCGCTTTCCAATTGCTTGTTGGCCGAGCCAACGCTGTCCACATGGCCGCCGATGATTTCCTTGAAAACCGGTGCGGCCTTGCCCGCGTAGCCCTCGACCAGCGCACTCATCTTGTCCAGGGCCAGGCTCTTGGTCTCGGGCTGGTGGCTCGCCAGATCCTTGGCGGCCTTGCCGAATTGCTGCAGCGTCTGATCCCAGCGCTGCTGATAGGCGCGGGCCGAGTCGGGCGATTGATAGGCAATGAGAATGTCTTTCTCAAAACGCCGCATATCGCCAATGGACTGCACCAAATTGTGCATTTGGTGGCTGGTCTGTATGGTCTGTTCCTTGAATGCCTGCGTCAGGTCATGCATGGCTCGCATGCCAAACAGACCCACGCCCCCGACCACCAACAGCAGTGACAGCACCATCGCAATCGCACCAATCATGCGGGTGCGGATGCTGAACTGCCGGAGCATTGCGCTCATATTCATCGCTAACCTCTATTCCCTGGATACCTACAACTCAGAACTCGGGGCTCAGTGCCTGGAGCGACGCACCAGGCTGCCCACGTCCAGGATCAGTGCCACCCGGCCATCGCCCATGATGGTGGCGCCGGAGACGTCGGTGACCTTGCGGTAATTGGCCTCGAGGTTCTTCACCACCACCTGCTGCTGGCCCAGCAACTCGTCCACCAGCAGGGCGACGCGGCCGCCCTCGGCCTCGACCACCACCATGATGGAAGAGACATGCTCGAAGTCGAAGCGCGGCACATTGAAGATGTGCTCCAGGCCTATCACCGGCATGTACTCGTCGCGCACCTCGACCACGCGGCCGGAGCCGGCCACGGTCTTGATGGTGTCGGCCTGCACCTGGAAGGACTCGACCACCGAGGACAGCGGCAGGATGTAGACCTCCTCGCCCACGCCCACGCTCATGCCGTCCATAATGGCCAGCGTCAGCGGCAGGCGCACCGAGACCTTCATGCCATAGCCTTCGGCGGAATCGATCTCCACCGTGCCGCCCAGGGCCGTGATGTTTTTCTTGACCACGTCCATGCCCACGCCGCGGCCCGACACATCGGTCACCACATCGGCGGTGGAGAAGCCCGGCGCGAAGATCAGGCCCCAGACCTCGGCATCGGTCATGGAGTCGGGCGCGTCAATGCCTTTCTCGCGCGCCTTCTGGATCAGCTTGTTGCGGTTCAGGCCCTTGCCGTCGTCGCGCACCTCGATCACGATGGAGCCGCCCTGGTGCGAGGCCACCAGGGTGATGGTGCCTTGCTCGGGTTTGCCGCGGGCCAGGCGCTCGGCCGGCATTTCGATGCCGTGGTCGCAGCTGTTTCTAACCAGATGGGTGAGCGGATCGGTGATCTTCTCGACCAGGCTCTTGTCCAGCTCGGTGGCTTCGCCCTGGGTGACCAGTTCGACCTTTTTGCCCAGCTTGGCGGCCAGGTCGCGCAGCATGCGCGGGAAGCGGTTGAAGACGATGGACATCGGAATCATCCGGATGGACATCACCGATTCCTGCAGATCGCGGGTATTGCGCTCCAGGTCCGCCAGGCCGGAGGCCAGTTGTTGGTACAGGCCCGGCGCCAGATCGCGGCTGTTCTGCGCCAGCATGGCCTGGGTGATCACCAGTTCACCGACCAGATTGATCAGTTGGTCGACCTTCTCGATGGAGACCCGCAGCGTGGACTGGTCCATGCCGGCGGCGGCCGGCTTGGCCTCGGCCTTGGCCACCGGCTTGGCAACGGTGGCCACCGGTTTGGCCTCCTCGCTGGCCTGCACCTTGAGTTGGGTGCCGGCGGGGGCTGCCTCGGGGGTGCCGGGGGCATTGTCGAAGAAGCCGTAGCCGAGATCCTTGTTCTCCGGCTGGACCTCGGGGGCGCCGGGCGCTCCGTCATGGAAGCCGAAGCCGGGGCCGAAGGGCAGCAGCTTGACCTGCTCGCGGGCCACGTGGAAGGTGAACAAATCCAGCAGATCGCTGTCGCTGCTGCTGGTCAGCACCTTGAAGCGGCGCACGCCGTCCGCCGACATGCCGGCGTCCAGGGGCTCGATGGTGCCCAGGTCGGTGATTTCCTTGAACAGCTCGACCAGATTGTCGGCCAGGCTCAAATCGGTCAGCGGGCCGACCTGCAACTCCAGCACGCGTGCGGCCGGCTTGCCAGACTTGGGGGCCGGGGCCGGGGCGGTTTCGACCGGGGCCGCTGGCGCCGCTGCGGCCGTGGGCGCGGCAGGCGGCGCCGCTTGCTCGCCGTCCACAAAGCCGCGGATGCTGGCCAGCAGCTCGGAGGTGTCCACCGCGGCAGCGCCCGAACCTTGGTGACGGCCCAGCTGAGCGCGCAAGGCGTCGCCCGACTGCAGCAAGGTGTCCACCATGGCGGAGTTGGGGGCCAGCTCGTGGCGGCGCAGCTTGTCCAGCAGCGTCTCCATCTGGTGGGTCAGCTCGGCCACATCGCCGAAACCAAAGGTCGCGGCACCGCCCTTGATGGAGTGGGCGCAGCGGAAGATGGCGTTGAGTTCTTCGTCGTCGGCGGTCTCGACGTTCAGGTTCAGCAGCAGCTGTTCCATATTGTCGAGGTTCTCGCTCGCCTCTTCGAAAAAGACTTGATAGAACTGGCTCAGGTCAATCCCTGCGCTCAGGCTTGCGCCTTCGGAAGTCATTTCTCCCATGCCTTACTCCAATTTAGTTCCAAAATGGGCGGGACAGGGTCTCAACGAATGACCTTGCCAATCACTTCGATCAGCTTGGCCGGATCGAAGGGCTTGACCAGCCAACCCGTTGCACCGGCGGCACGGCCGGCTTGCTTCATCTGATCGCTGGACTCGGTGGTCAGGATCAGGATGGGTGTGGTCTTGAACTTGGGGTTGTCGCGCAGCTTCTTGGTCAGGCTGATGCCGTCCATGCGGGGCATGTTCTGGTCGGTCAGCACAAGATCGAAGTCACGGGTGCTGGATTTCTCCAGGGCATCTTGCCCGTCCACCGCTTCAACGACGTTGAATCCAGCGTTTTTGAGCGTGAAGGAGACCATTTGGCGCATCGAGGCCGAATCGTCCACAGCAAGAATTGAGTGCATTGTTATCTCTCCGGGTATCAAGCTGATTTCGGTAAGTTTGCTAGGCTCTTTAGAACAATTCGATGGAGCCCGCGTCCATTTCGTCCTGGGTTACAGGGTTAGGGCGAAGCGGCGCGATCTCGACCACGACGGTGCCGTCCTCATCATCGCCAAAGGTGTCGCGAGCCAGTTGGTCGGCGCAGTTGCGCAGGCGCTGGCTGGTGTGGGCGATCAGTTGCGTGGCCATGTCCTGGAACTGCAAGGCCGTGATGGCGCCGGCGATGTGCTCCATCACCTTTTGCAGCGTGGCGCTGTCGGCGCTGGAGGCTTCGTCGGCCCGGCGCTTGAGCGCCGAGACATGGTTGGAGGCGCTGTAGAAATGTTCGGACAGCGCCTCGCCCGCATCGTCCAGCAGGCGCTGCAGGCGTTCCAAATCATTGGTGACCGTCATCAGATGATCTTGGATCTCCGCTGCGGCGAGCAACGGCAGCATCCCTTGATCGGGAGGTTCCTGCGTTTCATTCATCAGCATTTTTGCTCCACGCCTGTTGAACCGATGTCGGCCCTTTTTGTTGGACCTTGACCCTCAAGCCATGCCCCGCTGAAAGGGCAGCAGCCGGACAGATAGGGATTGACCATTTGCTGTATGGCATCTTCGGCATTTCTGCTTCGGCTGTCGACAAGACAAAGCGGGCAGAAGCAGTCTATTTGTGTGTTTGAGCCGAAGTATCGAGTCGGCCCTCATTGATAAGCCCAGGAATCGACGGTGTTTTGGCTGGCTTTTCCGCAGGCGTGTTTGCCATGCTCTGCTGCCTTCACGCAACACCGGCATACTTCGGGCCATGTCGAGTCCAAACGCCGAACGCAAATTGCGCATATTGCATGTCGAAGATTCCGAGCTGGATCACCAATTGATCATGGCCCAGCTGCGCCGGGCCGGCCTCAATCTGGAGCTGGTCCGCATGGATTCCCTGGCCGAGATTGGCGCCGCCCTGGCCCAGCCCTGGGATGCCATCGTTTCAGACTACAACCTGCCCGGATTTTCGGGCCTGGTGGTCTTGGACATGCTGAAGGAAAGCCGCCGTTTGCTCCCCTTTATCCTGGTTTCAGGCGAGATTGGCGAGGACACGGCGGTGGCGGCCATGCGCACCGGCGCCTCGGATTACCTGCTTAAAAAAGACTTGGCGCGCCTGGCGCCGGCGCTCTTGCATGCCATCGAGGCGAGTGAATCGCAGCGCGCCCGTATCGAGGCCGACCGGGAGCTGCTCAAGTCCAAACAGCGCCTGCACGAGCTGGCCGGGCATTTGCAGACCAGCATCGAGATGGAGCGCGCGGCCATCGCCCGCGAGATCCATGACGATGTGGGGGGCTCGCTGACGGCGCTGAAGTTCGACCTGGCCTGGATCAACCGGCATGCCAAGGATGCCGCCGTGCAGCAGCGGGTGCAGTCGGCGCTGGAGACGGTGACCTCGGCCATCGAGGCCAGCCAGCGCATCATGCACAACCTGCGGCCGGCCATTCTGGAGCAAGGCCTGGTGGCGGCGGTGCAGTGGATGGCGGCGCGTTTTGAGCGCCGCACCGGCATCGCCACCACGGTGCGTACCAGCCACGAGCAGATGCAGCTGCCGCCGGGCGTGCCCTTGGTGGCCTATCGCACGGCCCAGGAGGCGCTGACCAATGTCTCCAAACACGCCAATGCTAGCCGGGTGGACATCGAGTTGAGCGTGGACTCGGGGGTTTTGACCCTGGAGCTCAGTGACAATGGCCAGGGAATAGCGCCCGGTGCTCTGGCAAAGGCGCGCAGCTTTGGAATTCGCGGTCTGCATGAACGCGCGGCAACGGTAGGAGGTTGGGTGGACTTGAGCACGAACAACAAGGGCGTCAGCCTGATTCTTTCCGTCCCTCTTCAGGACCAGGGCCCGGACGCCGGCCTGGAGCTGGGGGCCGAGGCCGGCCATGATCCGTCCGCCTGGGGGCAACTATGATCAAGGTCATTCTTTGCGATGACCATGCGCTGATCCGGCGCGGCATCCGCGACACCTTGTCCGACGTGGCCGATATCGAGGTCATCGGCGAGGCCGGCGACTACGGCGAGCTGCGCAGCCTGCTGCGCGATCTGGGCCCCAATGCGGGCTGCGATGTGCTGGTGTTGGACATCAATATGCCGGGTCGCAGCGGCCTGGATGTGCTGCATGTCTTGAAGGACGAGGGCACGACGATACGCACCCTGATCGTTTCCATGTACCCGGAGGACCAGTACGCCATCCGTGCCCTGCGCGCTGGAGCTTATGGTTATGTCAACAAGGGCGGCGACCCGCAGGTGCTGGTGCAGGCGGTGCGCACCGTGGCCCAGGGGCGCAAATACGTGACGCCCGAGATCGCCCAGATGCTGGTGGAAAGCCTGACCGCGCCGGCCGCCGAGCAGGCGCACCAAAAGCTCTCCGACCGCGAGCTGCAGACCCTGGTGATGATTGCCTCGGGCAAGCGCCTGTCCGACATCGCCGAGGAGCTGATGCTCAGCCCCAAGACCGTCAGCGTCTACCGCGCCCGGGTGCTGGAGAAGCTGGCCCTGGCGAACAACTCCGAACTGACGGTCTACGCCATCCGTAACGGCCTGGTCGCGAGCTGAAGCCGTCTTTGTGCCGCGATATTCGAGCGGACGCGATGGAGGCCGGCGTGATAGAACCGCTGTGTTGCGGCCCGCATGGTGCGGGCCGCCTGTTGCAAGGCCTATGGCTCCAACCTCATCGCCCCCGCCGTCTTCCCCATCGCCGCTGCCCGATTTAGCCGAGCGCAGGTCCGCCGCAGGGGCGGACTCCCTGGTGCTGCGCCTGACCCGCCTGAATCTGCAGGTGCTGTCGGTCACCATGCTGCTGACCTTTGCCTTGATTGCCGGCGCCTCCTTGTTTGCGGCCCGTACGCTGCAGGCTCAGGCCGCGGTGCGCAGCGCACAGCTGCTGGCCAATAGCCTGGCACCCACGCTGGTGTTCGAGGACAAGGCCGCGGCGATCACCGAGGTGTCGATCTTGTCGAAAACCAGCGAGGTGCGCGCGATCCGGGTGCTGAATGCGTCTGCCATGCCTTTTGTGCAGTGGCCGCTTGAGGAGGTAGGGGCCTGGCCCGCCGTGCCGGCCGAGTTGGCGGGCGCCGATGTGTTCAAGCGCAGGCATCTCAAGGACGTGGAGGTCTGGGTCGCCATCAAGCTCAAGGGCGAGCGGGTGGGCAGCCTTTATATGAAGGAAAGCCTGCAAGCCGTGCAGCTGGCCGTGCTGCGCATGGTGGCCTTGTCGGCCCTGCTGGTCGCGCTGGCGATCTGGCAGGCGGGCCGTTTGCTGCGCTGGGTGCAGCGCCGCGCCCTGGCGCCGATTGTGGAGCTGTCGGTGCTGGCCGAGCAGGTCGCGCTGAGCCAGGACTACAGCCGCCGGGCCCAGGTGCACGGGCCCGACGAGGTCGGCCGCCTCAGCGAGCGTTTCAATCAGATGCTGGAGCGGGTTGAGATCGGCCAGGCGGAGCTGAACCAGAGAGTGCGCTTGGAGCAGCAGGCCGGCCAGCAGTTCGAGCAACTGGCCCATCGTGACAGCCTGACCCAGCTGCCCAACCGCCTGTTCTTCCAATCGACGCTGCAGCGCCATGTGCTGCAAAGCTGCCAGCAGGCCGATTTGATGGCCTTGATGTTCATCGACCTGGACAATTTCAAGGCGGTGAATGATCAGCACGGGCATGAGGTGGGGGACGCCGTGCTGCGCGAGGTGGCCAGCCGCATGTCCAAGGTCTTGCGCAATGCCGACGTGCTGTGCCGGCTGGGGGGCGACGAGTTCGCCCTGATCCTGCCGGCCTTGCCGAACGAGGCGGTGGCCGAGCAACTGGCCCAACGCCTGATCGCTGCGGTGCAGGAACCCATGATGATGGGCGGCCATCTGATGCCTGTAGGCGCCACCATAGGCCTGGCTTTTTGCCCGACCGAGGAGATGGACGCGCCACATCTCTTGCGCGCCGCCGATGCGGCCATGTATGCGGCCAAACGCGCGGGCAAGAACACTTTTCGGAGGGCTGCGCATGCGGCGCAATAGTCTGGATTTGGCGCAGCGGCTGCCGCTGCCCTCGCACAGCGGCCTGCTAAGCCTTTTCTGCGTTTTGGCCTTGTCGGCGGGTGCCGCTTTTGGCCAGGCAGACGCTGGTTCAGCGTCGCTGCCGCAAGACATGGATCTGGAGGCCTTGCTACGCCAGCCGCTGCGCCAGGTGCCGCGCGACGTGGAGGTCAGCACCTCCTCAAGGTTTGCCCAAAGTGCGGCGCAGGCGCCTGGCACCACCTATGTCATCACGGCCGAGGACATCAGCCGCTTCGGTTTCCGCAATATGGCCGACATCCTGCGCGCCATGCCCGGCTTGTATGTCTCCAAGGGCTATGACTTCAGCTATGTCGGCGCCCGCGGCCTGGGGCGCCCCGGGGATCTCAATGCGCGCCTGCTGTTCCTGCTCGACGGGGTGCGGCTGAACGAGAACGTCTACGACGCGGGCCAGATCGACGAGGAGTTTTTCGTCGACGTGGGCTTGATCGAAAGAGTGGAGTTCACGCCCGGGCCGGGTTCCTCCCTCTACGGCAATAACGCCTTTCTGGGTGTGATCCAGGTGATGAGCAAACGGACCGACAAGCTGGCCGGCGCCCAGGCCTTTGCCAGCCGCGACTCGGCGGGCTTGCAGCGCCTGCGCGCCAGCTGGGGGCATCGCTCCGAAGCCGGATGGGAGGGCTGGATTGCCGCCAGCCAGATCCAGCAGGAGCATCGCCCCGTGCCCATCGAGCTTACGCCCGAGCTGGAGGCGGCCCAGCGGGATCGGCTCTGGCTTCGTGGCAAGCATGTGCTGGCGAGCTTCAATGCCGCAGGTTGGCAGTTGCGCGGAGGCAGTTCGGCGCTGAAGCAGGGCGTGCCCAGCGAGGTGCCCGACGCCGCGCCGCCGCGTTTTGAGCAAGGCGAGTTGATCACCGAGAACGACTTTCTGTCGCTGTCCCACGAGCGCAGCCTGGGGCCGGACTGGGATCTGTTTGCCGGCTTCAGCCTGAAGCGCAGCAAGTACCAGGAGCGCTGGCCCTGGCAGGACCCCGAGACCCAGCGGCAGCACGCTTTTACCGTGACGGCCTTCGGGCGCTGGTGGAATGCCGATGTCCGTCTGAGCAGCCAGCGCTGGGCAGGGCATCGCGTGATGGCGGGTCTGGATTTCCAGCGCGACGAGGCGCAGCAGATCGACGTTGGGCTGGAGGGTGAGACGCCCTTGCAGGCCTTTTACGGCATCAACCGCCGCATCGGCTTGTTCATCCAGGATGAATGGCGGCTCAGCTCCACGCAGAGCTTGCTGCTGGGCCTGCGCCGGGACAGCTCGAACGTCAGCGACGCCAGCGTCAACCCGCGCCTGGCCTGGGTCTGGAATGGATGGCCAAACGCCACCTTGCGGCTGATGTATGGCAGCGCCTTCCGCGCCCCCAATCTGAATGAGTACGCCACCAATGTGTCCTGGGCGGCGCCCCTGCCCGGGCCCGAGCGGATCAAGACCTTCGAAACCTCCTGGGTGCACTCGATCACGCCTGCTTTGCAGTACCGTGTTTCCCTGTACCGCTCCAAACTGGCGGACCTGATCGAGCAGAACCGGGTGGACCTGCCCATCTTCGAGAATCGCGTCAATCTGCACAATGTGGGCGGCGACCTCGATGTGGAGCAGCGCTGGCAGCGGGGCAGTGTCCTTCGCCTGAGCCTGTCCTTGCAGCGCAGCCGTGATGCCACGGGCCAGGGGCTGAGCAATTCGCCCAGTGCCTTGTTCAAGCTGTTCTACAGCCAGGCCCTGGCCGGTGACGCGCTGCAGCTTTCCTGGCAGCTGTTGGCCGCGAGCCGGCGCGTCAACCAGGGCCTGGCGATACCGGCTTATGGCCTGAACCATCTGACCTTGTTGTGGCGTCCCAGCCTGGATCTGGAGCTGAGCCTGGGCGTCTACAACCTTGGCGATGTGCGCAGCATCGAGCGCCCGTCCCCAAATGGCTTGGCCTTGAAGCAGCCGGGGCGGACCGGCCAGATCAGCCTGAGCTGGAGATTCGACCGATGAGCTGGCTCCTGTCCCGCTGTTTGCGCCTGGGCCTGGTGGCCGGCTGGCTGGCCGCTGCCGGGTCTGGGGCGGCCGCCGCGCCGCTGGCACCGGAGGACGCCCAGCTCAAGGCTGCCTTCCTTTACCGCTTTGCCCAGTTCACCCAATGGCCGCCACCGCCGCTGCGCGAGTTCACCTACTGCCTGGCCGGCCAGGCCGGCATGCGGGAGGCCATGCAGGCGCTGGCGCTGAAGGCGCACGAGGTCGGCAAGGTGCGCATGCGTTATCTGACCGAGCCTCAACAAGTGGGGCAGTGCCAGTTGCTGCTGCTGGGTTTCAGCGACCGCGCCGATCTGCAGCGCTGGATGGAGGCCGCCGCGGCCGAACCGGTGCTGATCGTGGGCGAGAGTGCCCTGGCCTTTCACGACGGCGCCGTCATCGCCCTGGTGCAGGAGCCTAACGGCCTGGCGTTCCGGATCAATAACACCGAGGCCAAGCGGCGCGGCCTGGTGCTGAGCTCGCAGATGCTCAAGCTGGCGCGCGAGGTGCGCTAAATCAGATGTTCAGGGCCTGGGCTTGCAAGCCCTCCCAACCCAGCACATCGCGCACAAAAGCGCTCAGCGCCGGGGCGCTGCCGGTGGTCTGCAGGGTGGGTGGCGGCGCGGGGTCGGCCGGGTCCTGGGCCCCGGCGGCCAGGCGCTGCCACAGGCGCGCCGCCTGCTGGGCTACCGCCGATTCGATATTGAGCAACTGCACCTGTTCGCCCAAGGCCTGCTGCAGCGGGCCTTGTATCAGGGGGTAGTGGGTGCAGCCCATCAAGACGGTGTCGACCTCGGCGGCCCGCAGCGGGGCGCAGAGCTGGGCCAGCAATTGGTGCAGGGCCGGTGTGTCCAGCTCGCCGCGCTCGATCAGCTCCACCAGGCCCGGGCAGGCCTGGCTGAACACCTGCACCTCGCCCGCATGCCGCTTGATCAGATCGGCAAAGCGCGCGCTGGCAATCGTGGCCGGCGTGGCCATGACACCGATGCGGCCCTTGCGCGTGCTGGCGACGGCGGGCTTGATGCCGGGCTCGGTGCCGACGATGGGGATGTCGGGCCAGCGCTGCCGCAGCGCCTCGATCGCATGGGCGGTCGCGGTATTGCAGGCCACCACCAGCAGGCGGGCGCCGCGGGCGATCAGGTACTCGCTCACCGCCTCGCTGCGCTGGATGATGGAGGCCGGCGTCCGCAGGCCGTAGGGCGCGTAGCCGGCGTCGGCCACATAGTGCATGGGCACTTGCGGCAGCACTCGGCGCAGCTCGCGCAGAACCGTCAGGCCGCCGACGCCGGAATCGAAGACACCGATGCTGGCGGGCCCGGCCGCCAAGGCCGAGTCTGGAGGAGAGGGGGGCGGGGAGGCAGGGAGGGCATTCATTGAGTGCGGCAGTCTAACGATTGTCCGCACAAGCCTGTGCCGTGCCGGCGATTTCATGCCTAAAATAGAACGATCGTGCTATTTTTTCTGCAGAGCGCTCGCGGAATCGGCTGCGCCGCCCGTAGAATCTGATTAACTAACGTTAACGTCAATTAGCCTTGGAGTCATCAATGAAGGTTCTGGTTCCTGTCAAACGAGTGGTCGACTACAACGTCAAGGTGCGCGTCAAGAGCGACGGCACCGGCGTGGACATCGCCAATGTCAAGATGTCGATGAACCCCTTTGATGAGATCGCCATCGAAGAGGCGGTTCGCCTGAAGGAAAAGGGCGTGGCCACCGAGGTGATCGCCATCTCTTGCGGTGTGACCCAGTGCCAGGAAACCCTGCGCACCGCCATGGCCATCGGTGCCGACCGCGCCATCCTGGTGGAAACCGATGCCGAGCTGCAGCCCCTGGCCGTGGCCAAGCTGCTCAAGGCCCTGGTCGACAAGGAACAACCCGGCCTGGTGATCCTGGGCAAGCAAGCCATCGACGACGATTGCAACCAGACCGGTCAGATGCTGGCCGCCCTCACCGGCCTGCCCCAGGGCACTTTCGCCAGCAAGGTGGAAGTGACGGGCGAAGAAGTCGCCGTGACCCGCGAGGTCGATGGCGGCCTGGAAACGGTCAAGCTCAAGCTGCCCGCCGTGGTGACTACCGACCTGCGTCTGAACGAGCCGCGCTACGTCACCCTGCCCAATATCATGAAGGCCAAGAAAAAGCAGCTGGACGTGGTCAAGCCGGCCGATCTGGGTGTGGACGTGGCCCCGCGCATCAAGACCTTGAAGGTCGAGGAGCCGCCCAAGCGCAGCGCTGGCATCAAGGTGGCCGATGTGGCCGCCCTGGTGGACAAGCTCAAGAACGAGGCGAAAGTCATCTAAGACTGCAAAGAATCAGGAGAAAAAACATGACTGCTCTCGTTATTGCCGAACACGACAACGCCTCCATCAAGGGCGCCACCCTCAACACCGTCACGGCCGCGCTGGCCTGCGGTGGCGAGGTCCATGTGCTGGTGGCCGGCCACAATGCCGGCGCCGCCGCTGCCGCTGCTGCCCAGATCGCCGGTGTAGCCAAGGTGCTGCATGCCGACGCCGCCCAACTGGCCGATGGCCTGGCCGAGAATCTGGCCGCCCAGGTGCTGGCCCTGGCTTCCGGCTACAGCCACATCCTCTTCCCCGCCACCGCCTCGGGCAAGAACGTGGCGCCGCGCGTCGCCGCCCTGGCCGATGTGGCCCAATTGAGCGATGTGACCAAGGTCATCAGCGCCGACACCTTCGAGCGTCCCATCTACGCCGGCAATGCCATCGCCACCGTGCAAAGCGGCGATGCCACCAAGATGTTGACCGTGCGCACGACCGGCTTTGATGCAGCGCCCGCCAGCGGTGGCAGCGCCGCCGTCGAAGCCCTGGCGGCCGTGGCCGACAGCGGCAAGTCAACCTTCGGCAGCCGTGAAATCGCCAAGAACGACAGGCCCGAGCTGACCGCCGCCAAGATCATCGTCTCCGGTGGCCGCGCCATGGGCAGCAATGACAAGTTCATGGAGGTGCTGACGCCCCTGGCCGACAAGCTGGGTGCGGCCCTGGGTGCCTCGCGCGCCGCTGTCGATGCGGGTTATGCCCCCAACGACTGGCAGGTGGGCCAGACCGGCAAGATCGTCGCCCCCCAGCTCTATATCGCCTGCGGCATCAGCGGCGCCATCCAGCATCTGGCCGGCATGAAGGACTCCAAGGTCATCGTTGCGATCAACAAGGATGCCGAAGCCCCCATCTTCAGCGTGGCCGACTACGGTCTGGAGGCCGATCTGTTCAGCGCCGTGCCCGAGTTGGTGAGCGCACTCTGATCGAGATCCGCACTAACGCTTGATTTCAACAGGCGCCCGACTTCACGGTCGCGGCGCCTTTGTTTTGTCTGAACAAGAAGGAGACCCCCATGCCTTACCGCGCCCCCGTCAAAGACATGCTCTTCAATATGCAAGAGCTGGCCGGCCTGCAAGCCCTCAACCAGATCCCCGAGTTTGCCGACTTCGACCTTGATACCGCCCAGGCCGTGCTGGAAGAGTGCGCCAAGCTCAATCAAGACATCATCGCGCCGCTGAATTTCGAGAGCGACAAGAACCCCTCCTATCTGAAGGACGGCCAGGTCTTCACCTCGCCCGGCTTCAAGCAGGCCTTCCGCCAGTTCGCCGAAGGCGGCTGGCAGGGCCTGCAACACCCCACGGCCTTTGGCGGCCAGGGTATGCCCAAGACGATTGGCGCGGCCTGCGGCGAGATGATGAACAGCGCCAGCATCAGCTTTGCCTTGTGCCCCTTGCTGACCGACGGCGCGATCGAGGCCTTGCTGACGGCCGGCAGCGAGGAGCAGCGCAATACCTTCATCCCCAAGTTGATCGACGGCAGTTGGACCGGCACGATGAATCTGACCGAGCCCCAGGCCGGCTCCGATCTGGCCCTGGTGCGCACCCGCGCCGAGCCCCAGCCCGACGGCACTTACAAGATTTTCGGCACCAAGATCTTCATCACCTACGGTGATCACGATATGGCCGACAACATCATCCACCTGGTGCTGGCCCGCGTGGCCGGCGCGCCGGAGGGGGTGAAGGGCATCAGCCTCTTCATCGTGCCCAAATTCCTGGTCAATGCAGATGGGTCGCTAGGCGCGCGCAACGACGCGCACTGCGTCTCCATCGAGCACAAGATGGGCATCAAGGCCAGCCCCACGGCCGTGCTGCAGTTCGGCGACAAGGGCGGCGCCATCGGCACCTTGGTCGGCCAGGAGAACCGCGGCCTGGAATACATGTTCATCATGATGAACGCGGCCCGCTTCGGCGTCGGCGTGCAGGGCATCGCGATCGCCGAACGTGCTTATCAAAAAGCCGTGGCCTATGCCCGTGACCGGGTGCAGAGCCGCCCCGTGGACGGCTCGGTGGCCGGCAGCGCCGCCATCATCCACCACCCCGATGTGCGCCGCATGCTGATGACCATGCGCGCGCTGACCGAAGGCTGCCGCGCCATGGCCAGCGTGGCCGCCGCGGCCTATGACGCCGCCCACTACCACCCGGACGCCGAGACCCGCAAGCAGAACCAGGCCTTCTACGAATTCATGGTGCCCCTGGTCAAGGGCTATAGCACCGAGATGAGCCTGGAGGTCACCGACCTGGGCGTGCAAGTGCATGGCGGCATGGGCTTTATCGAGGAGACCGGCGCGGCCCAACATTACCGCGACGCCAAGATCCTGACCATTTACGAGGGCACGACCGCCATCCAGGCCAACGACCTGGTGGGCCGCAAGACCAGCCGCGACGGTGGCCAGATGGCGCGCGCCTTTGCCGGCCAGATCGAGGCCACGGAAGCCCTGCTGGCCCAGCGCGACAGCGCGGCCGCCAAGTCCGTGCTCAAGCGCCTGAGCGCCGCCCGCCAGGCTTATCTGGACGCGGTGGACTTCATCTCCGCCCAGGGCAAGGGCAATCCGAACGCGGCCTATGCCGGTTCGGTGCCCTATCTGATGCTGGCCGGCAATCTGGTGGCCGGCTGGCAGCTGGCGCGTTCCCTGCTGGTGGCCGAAGACAAGCTGACCGCAGGTGAAGACACGGCCTTTATGAGCGCCAAGATCGCCACGGCCCGCTTTTATGCCGAGCACATCCTGGCCCGCGCGGGCGGCTTGCGCGACGCCATCGTCGAGGGTGCCGACAGCGTCACCGCCATGCCCCTGGACGCCTTCTGAACATACACAAGGAAACTCCCATGGCCCTGCCTCCCATCCTGCAAAACCTGCCCCTGCCCATCATCGCTTCGCCGATGTTCATCGTCAGCACACCCAAGCTGGTGATTGCCCAGTGCAAGGCCGGTGTGATCGGCTCCATGCCCGCGCTCAACGCCCGTCCGGCCGAGCAGTTGGACGAGTGGCTGAAGGAAATCACCACCGAGCTGGCCGCCTACAACCAGGCCAACCCGGACAAGCCGGCCGCACCCTTCGCCATCAACCAGATCGTGCACAAGAGCAATGAGCGCCTGCAGCATGACCTGGAAGTCTGCGCCAAGTACAAGGTGCCCATCATCATCACCTCGCTGGGCGCGCGCGAGGATGTCAACCAGGCCGTGCATGCCTGGGGCGGCATCGTGCTGCACGACATCATCAACAACAAGTTCGCCAGGAAGGCCATCGAGAAGGGCGCCGATGGCCTGATCGCCGTGGCCGCCGGTGCCGGCGGCCATGCGGGCGTGAAGAGCCCCTTTGCGTTGATTCAAGAGATTAGGCAGTGGTTCGACGGCCCCTTGGCCTTGTCGGGCGCCATCGCCTCGGGCGATGCGGTGCTGGCGGCGCAGGCCATGGGCGCGGACTTCGCCTACATCGGTTCGGCCTTCATCGCCACCGATGAAGCGCGCGCGGCCGAGGGCTATAAGCAGATGATTGTCGACAGCAATAGCGATGACATCGTCTACAGCAATCTCTTCACCGGCGTACACGGCAACTATCTGCGTGGCTCCATCGTCAATGCCGGCATGGACCCCGACAGCTTGCCCGAGAGCGACCCCAGCGCGATGAACTTTGGCGGCGACTCCAAAAAGGCCTGGAAGGACATCTGGGGTTGTGGCCAGGGCATTGGCACCGTCAATGCCGTTGTGCCCGCGGCCGAGTTGGTGGACCGCTTGGTGCGTGAGTACCGGGCGGCCCGCCAGCGGCTGGCGCTGGCCTGAGGGCTGGCTAGGACTGCTATCAGTCCCGCGTACGGCGTTGGCGCAGGGCGGCCAGCATGAGCAGGCCTGCCGCAAGGCTGAGATAGGTGGCGGGCTCGGGAATGGCTGACACTTCGATGCGTGCCGAGGGCGCATCCGAAGGGCCGGTGTTGAACCAGTTGCCGTTGTTTGTGAAGGCCCAAAGCGAGCTACCTGGCGTGCCGCCGCCCTGCCAGGTGCCATTGCTGCCAAGGTCAGCGGTGGCGGTCAGGAAATAGTTGCCGGCGCCCAGTGTCCAGCCCAGGCCGCTTGCGCCCGAATTGGCCGTCGGATTGGCCAGGGTGGTGGAGTACAGAAAGGTGTTGGAGGGCAGGGTGCCGGAGGCCGCCATCACGCCCAGTTGAAAGCTGCCGCTGCCTTGGATGGAGGTCAGGATGTTGTCGATCTTGGCGGCCGCACTCAGGCTGAAGGCGACGGCAAGGTTCTGACCCGTGCCGGCGCTGAGCTGGTACAGCGACCAATTGAGCCCCGGGCTGGTATCGCCGGGGCCGAAAGTATCGAGCACGACGGTCGCCTGGGCCGTCGAGGCGAGGCCAGCCAGGCATAGGGCCATGGCCAGGCCATGGAGTCGGGCAGGATGGTGGGAAACCTTGGATTTGATCATCTCGGGCACCTCTGGAGGGAAAGCCAGCCAATATCGGCGGCCCGAGATTAGGTGCCTGTGCCCCTGCCAGCATCACGCGACTTGTGGAAAGGGGCGGGGCTCCCCCTAACTTAACGCAAGCTGGTCCAGCGCGGCTCGGGCCGGTCGTCGGCCCGGTGTGGGGTCTCCACATTGCTGCGCATTGCCCAGGGCCGCACCTGGTGGTGGATGGGGATGAAGAAGAACTCGTCCCGTACCCGCAGCAAGGCCTCGCGCATCTGGGCGTCGCGCTTGGCGACATTGACCTCTACCTTCATGGCCTGCACCAGGGCGTCCAGCTTGGCATCGCTCAGGCGCGAAAAATTGCCCTTGCCATCGGCGCCCGTGGTCTTGGTGTGGACCACGTCCTGCAAGGTGTACTGGGCATCAAAGGTGACCACGCCCCAGCCGTAGAGGTAGAGCGGCGAGTCCAGGCGCTGCAACAACTGGGAATGCTGGGACATGGGGCTGGTGGCCAGCTTGGCCTTGACGCCGATCTTGCTCCACATCACCACCACGGCCTGGCAGATTTCTTCGTCATTGACGTAGCGGTCGTTCGGGCAGTTCAGCGGTACCTCGAAGCCGCTCGGGTAGCCGGCCTCGGCCAGCAGTTTCTTGGCCTTGTCCACGTCCTGCTTGGGCGCCATATCGATGTCGGCCGTGTGGCCATGCACGCCGGGCGCCACCATGATGGCGGCGGGCACCGAGAGGCCGCGCATCAGGCTGCGTTTGATGGCCTCGCGGTCTATGGCCAGATTCAAGGCCTCGCGCACGCGCTTGTCCTTGAAGGGATTCTTGCCTTTGATATTGCTGCCCTTCAGTTCTTCGCTGCCCTGGTCCATGGCGATGAAGATGGTGCGATTCTCGTTGCCGTCCAGCACTTTGAGCTTGGGGTCGGTGCGCAGCTTGGCCACGTCTTGGGTGGGCAGGTCGGTCAGCAGGTCCAGCTCGCCCGAGAGCAGGGCGGCCACGCGGGTGGCGTCGCTCTTGATGGGCAGATAGCTGATCTCGCTGACATTGCCCTTGTTCGTGTCCCACCAGTCTTTGTTGGCGACCAGTGTGATTTTTTGGTCGGGCTGCCAGCCGGTGACCTTGTAGGGGCCTGTGCCCATGGCATTGCGCGAGGCGTAAGTGTCTTCCTTGGCCTTGAAGTCCTGGGTGTTGGTGGCCTTGTTCTTCTCCGCCCAGCTCTTGCTCATGATGCGGAAGTAGACCAGATTGCGCAGCAATATGGGGTTAGGCCCGTCCAGCAGCAGGTCCACCGTGTAGTCGTCGATCTTTTTGATCTCCTTGATGCCGCTGACGAAGATCTGCAGATTTGCCTGCGGCTGACGCACGCGGCCGAAGCTGAACAGCACATCGTCGGCCGTGAAGGGCGTGCCGTCATGGAACTTGACGCCGCGGCGCAGCTCAAAGCGCACTTGCGTGGGGCTGATCTGCGTCCACTTGCTGGCCAGGGCGGGCTCGGGCTGGAACTTCTCGTTGTAGCGGGTCAGGCCTTCGTAGGCGAGGCCGCCGATGGTGTTGGTGGTGGCGTGGTTCTGCGAATGCGGGTCCAGGGTTTGGATATCGTTCTGCGCGGCCCAGCGCAGCGCGGCGGCCTGGGCGTTCAGGGCCGGCATTCCGGCGGCCAGTGCCAGGGCTGAACAAAGAAGGCTTTGCCGAACGAATTTCGTCATGATGATCCTTGCTGCATGAGGAACTTGAAGGCTGCGATGCTAGCCCTGTGTGCTTGGGGCCCGGCTAGAGGATTGCCCGGGGATTCAAGGCCCTGGCTCTTGCGGCAACGCTTGTATGTGCGCATCGCAACCCAGGCCGGCCGCAATCCAGCGCCGGCTGCGCCGCGCCAGCCAGGGTGCCAGCCAGCGGCTCAGCAGGCCTTGCGCGGGCCAGCCCAGCACCTCGGCGGGCGCCAGCAGCATGCCGCATACATAGCGATTTACCTCATCTGACCAACGCAAGGCCTTGCAAATGCCGTGGCGCTTGCGGCTGACCAGCATGCCTATGGGGCAGGGCTCGCTCAAGCAGCACAGGCCGCAGCCATTGCAGGGTGCGCCCCAGGCGGGCTTGGGCGGGGCATCGGTGTGAATGTGGATGATGGTTGGGTGCATGGCGGCTTGATCCGCCTTATTCTGCCCTCACGCTGGCCATCACCAGCCTGGCCACCAGTGGGCGCACGATCAGCACGCAGACAAAGGCCACCGGCATGGCCAGGGCATAGGCCTTGAGCACGCGGCCGATGAAATCGGGTCTCAGGCCGCCATTGGCGGCCACGATGACCATGCACATCAAGAAGGCCATGATGCCGGCCATGTAAAAGGCCGAGACGAAAGGGGTGCTGGACTTGGGGAGCTTCCAGCGTGAAGAGACGGGGTAGCGGGGCATGGTGTTTTGGGTGTGGTGTTGACGAGGCCTACTGTAGGCAGGCCGGGGCGGCCCAGCCAGCCCGGGCCAGCCGACAACAGCTGTTGTGAAACCCATCGACCGAGGGCCGCGATAATTCATGCATGAAGAATATGCGGGGCCTGGAATGTTTCGTCAAAGCCGTCGAGGCGGGCAGCATTGCCGCAGGCGCACGCTTGCTAGGCCTGTCTGCCGGCTCGGCCAGCCAGAATATTGCGCGCCTGGAGCGTGAGCTGGGCGCCGTCTTGCTGACCCGCAGCACGCGGGCGATGGCGCTGACGCCGGCCGGCACCGCCTATTACGCCCGGGTGCGTGATGTCCATGAGCAACTGGCGCAGGCGCGCGACGAGCTGGGGCAGAGCCAGGGCCGGCCGCAGGGCAAGGTCAGGATTGCCTGTACCACGACGCTGGGCCGGCATTTGATCGCGCCCTTGCTGGCCGGCTTCATGGCCCAGCACCCGCATATCGAGCTGGAGTTGCTGCTGTCGGACGAGGTATTGGATCCCATCAAGCTGGGCCTGGACCTGAGCGTGTGCTTCCGTGACCAGCTCAAACCCGGCATGGTGGCCCGCAAGCTGCTGGAGCTGCCCATGGTGTTTTGTGCTGCGCCCAGCTATCTGGCGCGGGCCGGGACGCCGACCGATCCCATGGACTTGAGCCAGCACGACTGCCTGGGCTATCGCTTCAGCGTCGAGGGCCGGCGCCTGCGCTGGGGTTTTGAGCGCGATGGTGTTCATTTTGAACCCGAACCCAGAATCGTGGCCCTGTGCAATGACATCGATGCGCTGGCTGCCATGGCTGTTGCCGGAGCAGGCATCACGCGGCTGGGTAGCTTCGTCGCCCGGCCCTTGGTGGAGGCGGGCTTGCTGAAGCCGCTCTTTCTGTCGACACGGCGCGGCAAGACGCCTCAGCTACGGGCGCAAAGCCTGGCGTTTTTCATCTGCTACCGTGATCGGCGCCAGATGGTCGGCCGGCATCGCTTGCTGGTGGACTATCTGCTGGCTGCCTTGCAAGACCACCCGGCCTTGAGTCTCAGTGACTTGCGTGACAGACCGCCCGAGGGGCATCCCGGGTAGCTCCGTCACTCGCTGATCAGCTCTTCACCCCCAGCTCGCGCAGGCGCTCCTGCAGATAGCTGTGGGCCGTGTGGCGGTCCGACAGCACCACCTCGTTGCGCGGGTGCAGGAAGAGCGGCAAGGAGACCCGGCTGCGG
The DNA here is from genome assembly GCF_014204525.1 of Roseateles oligotrophus. Classification (GTDB taxonomy): domain Bacteria; phylum Pseudomonadota; class Gammaproteobacteria; order Burkholderiales; family Burkholderiaceae_C; genus Paucibacter_A; species Paucibacter_A oligotrophus_A. The sequence goes on along the minus strand of NZ_JACHLP010000001.1, from coordinate 701,959 downwards.
CCGGCGCCTTCGCCCGTGGGGTTCACCACCCGGTGCTGGGTGCTGGGGTAATAGCCTTGCGAGGCCTCTTCCAGCATGTCGCCGATATTGATGATCAGCATGCCGAAGTCGCAGGGCACGTCAAACCAGGCCCCGTCCATGCCCTGCACCTGCAGGCCGGGTTCGTTGGCGGCCGGCAGAATGGTCAGCAGATTGATGTCGCCGTGGGCGGCGGCGCGCAGGGCGCCGGCGGGTTCTTGGCCGGTCAGCGGCGGGTAGCGCAGCACCCGCAACAGGGTCTGTCGGCTGTCTTCGATCATTTTTGACAGGGGCTCGCGATAGTGCTGTGCGATCTCCGGCGGTGTGAATTGCTCCACCCAGCCCAGCAATTCGGCGGCCAAGGCATTGGCCTGGGCGTAGTAGAGATCGGCATCGGGCTTCAGTGCGGCCGGCACCCGGCCCCAGGGGTAGACGTGGTAGTACTCCTTGATGTCCTTTTGGCTGCTGCCCTTGGCCGTCTCGGAAATTTCGGTGGAGAAATAGCCGTCCTGCTGCTCTTTGGAGAAGGGGAACTGGTGTTTCTGGTCGGTGTTGAAAAAGGCCAGCCAGTCGGCGTAGATCTTCTCCACCAGGGCTTGCTGGATGGGGTGATTGACCAGCACGCCAAAGCCGGTGTCGTGCAATGACTGGGTGAAAAGGCGGGCGGCGTCAGGGGCGCGGTAGTCGACGACTTGGACTTGCATCTTGATTCCTGGACTTTTTTGCTTGCAGGCTGTCAGTTTAGGTCAAGCCCCGCTGCTTACCCTGTGCGCACCGGGTGCTTCAATTCGGCGGCAGAATGAGCTGGCGCAAATGCAGCACTTCACCCGGAAGGCTGCTTGTGCTAGCGACCCGGCCCGCCTTGCAGCCGCTTCAGAAATGCCTTGTAGTTCCGATACTGCGACAGTCCGCCCGACGCCTTCGGGTGGCCCATTAAGACAAAAGTGCTACAGTGCCCCCTGTTTTTTTTAGACTCAGGTCCTTCCCGTCCCCTTTTCTGGCAACAGCGAAGGCGGGTCGCAATCCGCCAACCGGTCGAGCCGTGTCGCGGAAGGTTTATCAACCAGCCAATGCCCTGGAAGCCGGGGTTAAAGGTGAGCGAAGATGATGCAGCAATACAGGTCTAACTCCTACCTGTTCGGGGGCAATGCCCCTTATGTCGAAGAGATGTACGAGGCCTACCTCGACAATCCGGGCTCCGTGCCCGACAACTGGCGTGCGTATTTCGACGCATTGCAGCATGTGCCGGCAACGGACGGCAGCGATACGCGCGATGTGGCCCATGCGCCGGTGATCGAGTCCTTCGCCCAGCGTGCCAAGGCCAATGCCTTCGGCAACAAGGCCTCCGGCGCCGATCTGGCCGTCGCCCGCAAGCAAGTCCATGTGCAATCGCTGATTGCCGCCTACCGCAATGTCGGTTCGCGCTGGGCCAATCTGGATCCGCTGCAGCGCACCGAGCGCCCGCGCATCCCTGAGCTGGAAACCTCCTTCTATGACCTGACGGAGTCCGATATGGACATTCCGTTCAGCGCCACCAACACCTATTTCACCAAGGCCGAGCAGATGACCCTGCGCGAAATCGTGCAGGCCTTGCGTGAAACGTACTGCGGCAGCGTCGGCGCCGAGTACATGCACACCACCGACCAGAACGAAAAGCGTTGGTGGCAGGAGCGCCTGGAGACGATCCGCTCCAAGCCCAGCTTCACGCCCGAGAAGAAAAAGCACATCCTTGACCGCCTGACCGCGGCCGAAGGCCTGGAGCGCTATCTGCACACCAAGTACGTGGGCCAGAAGCGCTTCTCCCTGGAGGGGGGTGAGAGCTTCATCGCCGCCATGGACGAGCTGGTGCAGCGCGGCGGCGAAGCCGGCGTGCAGGAAATCGTCATCGGCATGGCCCACCGCGGCCGCCTGAACGTGCTGGTCAACACCCTGGGCAAGATGCCCAAGGACTTGTTCGACGAGTTCGAGCACAAGGCCCCCGAAGACCTGCCGGCCGGCGACGTCAAGTACCACCAGGGTTTCTCAAGCGATGTGAGCAGCCCCGGCGGCCCGGTTCACCTGACCCTGTCCTTCAACCCCTCGCACCTGGAAATCGTCAACCCGGTGGTGGAAGGTTCGGTCAAGGCCCGCATGGACCGCCGCGGCGACAAGGCCGGTGCGCAAGTGCTGCCCGTGCTGGTGCACGGCGACGCGGCCTTTGCCGGCCAGGGCGTGGTGATGGAAACCCTGGCCATGGGCCAGACCCGCGGTTACTTCACCGGCGGTACGGTGCATCTGGTGATCAATAACCAGATCGGTTTCACCACCTCCGACCCGCGCGACAGCCGCTCCACCCTGTATTGCACCGACGTCGTCAAGATGATCGAAGCGCCGGTGCTGCATGTGAATGGCGATGATCCCGAAGCCGTGGTGCTGTGCACCCAGCTGGCGCTGGAATACCGCCAGCAGTTCAAGAAGGACGTGGTCGTCGACATCATCTGCTACCGCAAGCTGGGCCATAACGAGCAGGACACCCCCGCTCTGACCCAGCCCCTGATGTACAAGAAGATCGCCCAGCATCCCGGCACCCGCAAGCTCTACGGCGACAAGCTGATTGCTCAAGGCGTGCTGGGCGCCAGCGGCCCGGACGATATGTTCAAGGCCTTCCGCGCCGCCATGGACGAAGGTCGCCACACCGTCGACCCGGTGCTGACCAATTTCAAGAGCAAGTACGCCACCGACTGGTCGCCCTATCTGGGCAAGAAGTGGACCGACTCCTGCGACACCGCGCTGCCGGTGACCGAGTGGAAGCGTCTGGCCGAGAAGATCACCACCATCCCCGAGACCTTCAAGGTCCACTCCCTGGTCGAGAAGGTGATCGCCGACCGCGCGGCCATGGGCCGTGGCGAGATCAATGTGGACTGGGGCATGGGCGAGCACATGGCTTTCGCCTCCCTGGTGGCCTCGGGCTATCCGGTGCGCCTGTCGGGTGAGGACTGCGGCCGCGGCACCTTTGTGCACCGCCATGCCGTGCTGCACGACCAGAACCGCGAGAAGTGGGACACCGGCATCTATGTGCCGCTGCAGAACGTGGCCGAAGGCCAGGCGCCCTTCGTCGTCATCGACTCCCTGCTGTCCGAAGAGGCCGTGCTGGGCTTCGAGTACGGCTACGCCTCGGCCGACCCGGTGACGCTGACGATCTGGGAAGCCCAGTTCGGCGACTTCGTCAACGGCGCCCAAGTGGTGATCGACCAGTTCATCGCCTCCGGCGAAGTGAAGTGGGGCCGCGCCAATGGCCTGACCCTGATGCTGCCGCACGGCTACGAAGGCCAGGGCCCCGAGCACAGCTCGGCCCGCCTGGAGCGCTTCATGCAACTGGCCGCCGACAACAATATGCAGGTGGTGCAGCCGACCTCGGCCTCGCAGATCTTCCACCTGCTGCGTCGCCAGCAGCTGCGCATGTTCCGCAAGCCGCTGATCATCATGACGCCCAAGTCGCTGCTGCGTAACAAGGACGCCACCTCGCCGTTGGCCGAGTTCACCAAGGGTGAGTTCAAGACCGTCATCGGTGAGCGCGACGCCGCCATCGAGGGCGCCAAGGTCAAGCGCGTGATCGCCTGCTCCGGCAAGGTGTATTACGACCTGGTCAAGGCGCGTGCCGAGCGCAAGCTGGCCGATGTGGCCATCATCCGCGTGGAGCAGCTCTACCCCTTCCCGCACAAGGCTTTTGCGGCCGAGCTCAAGAAGTACCCCAATGCCAGCGAAATCGTCTGGTGCCAGGACGAGCCGCAAAACCAGGGTGCCTGGTTCTTTGTGCAGCACTATGTGCACGAGAACATGGCCGAAGGCCAGAAGCTGGGCTATGCCGGCCGTCCGGCCTCGGCCTCGCCCGCCTGCGGTTATGCCCATCTGCACCAGGATCAGCAGAAGTCGCTGCTGGAGCAGGCCTTCGGCAAGCTCAAGGGCTTCATCCTGACCAAGTAATCCACCGCCCCAAGCCCGTGCCGCCGAAGTGCCGCGGGCTTGTTTGCGTTCAGAACCGAAAGAATTCACATCATGGCAATCATTGAAGTCAAAGTCCCCCAGCTGTCCGAGTCCGTGTCCGAAGGCACGCTGCTGACCTGGAAGAAGAAGCCCGGCGAAGTCGTGGCGATGGACGAAATCCTGATCGAAATCGAGACCGACAAGGTCGTGCTGGAAGTGCCCGCGCCCAGCGCCGGCGTGATGGCGCAAATCGTCAAGAACGACGGCGAGAGCGTGGCCAGCGAGGAAGTCATCGCCCGTATTGATTCCGAAGGCACGGCGCAAGTCAGCCCGCTCGAAGTCAAGGCCGTGGTCGCCGATGTGCCGGCTCCTGCGGCCGCTACCGGTGGCAGCAAGGGCGATATCGCCATGCCCGCCGCCGCCAAGCTGCTGGCCGAGAAGGGCCTGGCCGCCACCGACGTGGCCGGCAGCGGCAAGGACGGCCGCGTCACCAAGGGCGATGCCCTGGCCGCCAGCGCCAAGCCCGCCGTGGCCGCTCCGGTTGCCGTGGCCGCAGCGCCCGCTGTCGCCAAGCCCCTGCCCGCCGTCGCCGCACCCGTGGCCGCCAACCTGGGCGACCGCCCCGAGCAGCGCGTGCCCATGACCCGTCTGCGCGCCCGCGTGGCCGAGCGCCTGCTGCAATCGCAGTCCACCAACGCCATCCTGACCACCTTCAACGAGGTGAATATGGCGCCCGTGATGGAGATGCGCAAGAAGTTCCAGGAGAAGTTCGAGAAGGAGCACGGCGTCAAGCTGGGCTTTATGAGCTTCTTCGTCAAGGCCGCCGTGGCCGCGCTGAAGAAGTTCCCGGTGCTGAACGCCTCGGTCGATGGCAATGACATCGTCTACCACGGCTACTTCGACATCGGCATCGCCGTCGGTTCGCCGCGCGGCCTGGTCGTGCCCATCATCCGCAATGCCGACCAGCTGAGCTTTGCCGACATCGAGAAGAAGATCGCCGAATTCGGCCAGAAGGCCAAGGAAGGCAAGATCTCGCTGGACGATCTGAGCGGCGGCACCTTCTCCATCTCCAACGGCGGCACCTTCGGCTCCATGCTGTCCACCCCCATCATCAACCCGCCGCAGTCGGCCATCCTGGGCGTGCATGCGACCAAGGACCGTGCCGTGGTCGAGAACGGCCAGGTCGTCGTGCGTCCGATCAACTATCTGGCCATGTCCTACGACCATCGCATCATCGACGGCCGCGAAGCCGTGCTGGGCCTGGTGACGATGAAGGAAGCGCTGGAAGACCCGGCCCGCCTGCTGTTCGACATCTAATCCCCGCGTCGGCGCAATGTCTCAAACCACGGCCTGGATCTATCTGCTGCTGGCAGGGGTCTGCGAGATCGGTTGGCCCCTGGGCTTCAAGATCTCGCAACAGGCCGAGTACCGCGTCAGCGGCATCGTTGCTGCCGTCGCCTCCATGGGTTTGAGCGGTTGGCTGTTGTGGATGGCGCAGCGCGAAATCCCTATCGGCACGGCTTACGCCGTCTGGACGGGCATAGGCGGCGCCGGCACTTTTTTGATCGGGGTGATGTTCTTTGGCGATGCAGCCACGCTGTGGAGATTCCTGGGCGTGGCCATGATCGTCGGCGGAGTCGTCACCCTCAAGCTCGCCCACTGAGACGTGGGCGCAGGAGCATTTGATGAGCACAAAACAATTTGACGTCGTCGTGATCGGCGGCGGCCCCGGCGGTTATATCGCCGCCATCCGCGCGGCCCAGCTGGGCTTTAACGCGGCCTGTATCGACGAGTGGAAGAACGACAAGGGCGGCCCGGCCCCCGGCGGCACCTGCACCAATGTCGGCTGCATCCCCTCCAAGGCGCTGCTTCAGTCCAGCGAGCATTTCGAGCACGCCAAGCTGCACTTTGCCGAGCACGGCATCACCACCGGCGAGGTGGCGATGGACGTGGCCAAGATGCTGGCCCGCAAGGACCAGGTCGTGAAGCAGAACAACGACGGCATCCTCTACCTGTTCAAGAAGAACAAGGTCACGTTCTTCCACGGCCGCGGCAGCTTTGTCGCCGCCAAGGATGGCGTTTATGAGATCAAGGCCGGCGAAGAAACCATCAGCGCCAAGCATGTGATCCTGGCCACCGGCTCCAACGCCCGTGCCCTGCCTGGCACGCCTTTCGACGAGCAGAACATCCTCTCCAACGACGGCGCCTTGCGCGTCGGCGGCGTGCCTAGCAAGCTGGGCGTGATCGGCTCCGGCGTCATCGGCCTGGAGCTGGGCTCGGTGTGGCGCCGTCTGGGTGCCGAGGTCACGGTGCTGGAAGCCATGCCGGCCTTCCTGCCTGCCGTCGACGAATCGGTCGCCAAGGAAGCCGCCAAGATCTTCAAGAAGCAAGGCCTGAAGATCGAGCTGGGCGTCAAGATCGGCGCGGTCAAGTCCGATGCCAATGGCGTCAGCGTGGCCTATACCGACGCCAAGGGCGCCGAGCAAAGCCTGGCCGTGGACAAGCTCATCATCTCCATCGGCCGCGTGCCCAACACCATCGGCCTGAACCCCGAGGCCGTGGGCCTGAAGCTGGACGAGCGCGGCGCCATCGTGGTGGACCATGACTGCAAGACCAATCTGCCCAATATCTGGGCGGTCGGCGATGTGGTGCGCGGCCCCATGCTGGCCCACAAGGCCGAGGAAGAGGGCGTGGCCGTGGCCGAGCGCATCGCCGGCCAGCATGGCCATGTGGACTTCGACATCATCCCCTCGGTCATCTACACCAGCCCCGAGATCGCCCAGGTCGGCAAGACCGAGCAGCAACTCAAGGCCGAAGGCGTGGCCTACAAGGCGGGCCAGTTCCCCTTCCTGGCCAACGGCCGTGCCCGCGCCCTGGGTGACACCAGCGGTTTCGTCAAGTTCCTGGCCGATGCCAAGACCGACCAGATCCTGGGCGTCCACATCATCGGCCCCATGGCCTCGGAGCTGATCTCCGAAGCCGTCGTCGCCATGGCTTTCAAGGCCTCTAGCGAGGACATCGCGCGCATCTGCCATGCCCACCCCTCGCTGTCCGAGTCCACCAAGGAAGCGGCCTTGGCCGTGGACAAGCGTACGCTGAACTTCTGAGCTAGGGACAGCTATTGATCAAAAGGGGCGGCCGGGGTCGCCCCTTTCGCTTTGGGATCCGTGCATGACAAGCGTTACTGAGCTTTACCGTCAAACCCTGCAGGAGCGCGGCTACAGCGCCGACCCGGCCCAGCTGCGCGCCGTGGCGGCGCTGCAGCGCTGCCAGGACGAATGGGCCGACTACAAGGCGCGCCGCAGCAATGCCGTCACCAAGCTGCTGCGCCATCCGCCGCTGCCGCGCGGCGTCTATATGTTCGGCGGGGTGGGGCGGGGCAAGAGCTTTTTGATGGACTGCTTCTTCCAGGCCGTGCCGCTGACGCGCAAGACCCGTCTGCACTTCCACGAGTTCATGCGCGAGGTGCACCGCGAGCTGCAGGAGCTCAAGGGCATTGCCGACCCGCTGGAGGAACTGGGCAAGCGCATCGCCAAGCGCTTCCGCCTGATCTGCTTCGACGAGTTCCATGTGGCCGACGTCACCGACGCGATGATTCTGCACCGCCTGCTGGACGCCATGTTTCGCCACCGCGTCTCCATCGTCACCACCTCCAACTTCCAGCCGGACGAGCTCTATCCCAACGGCTTGCACCGCGACCGCATCCTGCCCGCCATCGAGTTGCTCAAGCAGAAGTTGGAGGTCATCAATGTGGACAATGGCTTCGACTACCGCCGTCGCACCCTGGACCATGTGGAGCTCTACCACCAGCCCCTGGGCGAGGCGGCCGATCGGGCCCTGACGGCGGCCTTCGAGGCCCTGGCCGAGGCGCGCGAGGAAAGCCCGCTGCTGCATATCGAGCACCGCGAGATTCACGCCCGGCGCCGCGCCGGCGGTGTGGTCTGGTTCGACTTCAATGCCTTGTGCGGCGGGCCGCGCTCGCAGAACGATTACCTGGAACTGGCCAGTCAGTTCCACACCCTGATCCTGTCCGATGTGCCCGAGATGCCGCCGCGGCTCAGCAGCGAGGCGCGCCGTTTCACCTGGCTGGTGGACGTGCTCTACGATAGGCGGGTCAAGCTGATCATGTCGGCCGCCGTGCCGGCCGAGAGCCTGTACACCGACGGCCCGCTGGCGCATGAGTTTCCGCGCACGGTGTCCCGTTTGCAGGAGATGCAGTCTTCGGAGTATCTGGCGCTGGATCGCCGCGATGTGGATACCTCGCTGACTTGAGAAAGGACGAGCGCATGCCTTTCAATGCTCTGCCCCGACGCGAGGGCCAGGACTTTCGCCCAGGGCTTGGCTCTTGCTTGCTGGCTGCCTTGGTCGGTCTGCTCGCACCCTTGGCACAGGCCGGTGAAACGGAGACCGAGCGCGCCCAGCTCGGCCGCGCCCGCCAGGAAATCGAGGCCCGCTTCGTCCGCGACAGCCAGGTCTGTGAATCGCGCTTCTTCGTCACCTCCTGCCTGGATGAGGCGCGGGCCCGCAAGCAGGCCGATCTGCGCCCTCTGCAGGCGCGCGAAGACGCGCTCAACACCGCCGAGCGCCGTGCCCGCGCCCAGGCGCAGCGCGAGGATGTGCAGCGCCGCCAAAGCGAATTCGCCAGTGAGGAGGCGCGCCGCCGTACCGAGGCCTTGCTCGCGCCCGCCGTGCCGGCCAGCCAGGTCCCACGCGAGCTGCGCTCGGCCCGCCAGCCCGCTGCCGATTGGCGTGAGCGCGAGCTGCAAAAAGCGGCGGACGAGGCGCGCGCCGCGCGCGCTGCCCAGCAGCGCCGTCAACAGACGCACGAGCGCGAGCTGCAGATCAAGAGCCGCCAGACCCAGGCCGAGGCGCGCAAGGCCCAGCGTGAGCAAGAGCGGGGTGCGCAGCCTCCTCCCTTGGCCTTGCCCAAGCCGACGGCTGCCGAGCTGGCTGCTGCGGCCCGAGCCGCCAGCGCGGGGTCCGCCAAACCTTGAGCCTCTGAGTCCGGTTTGCTCAGGACAGGGCTTGCAGGCGGACGATGGCGAGCGACAGGTTGTCGCCGCTGCCCCGGGCGCGGCTGCGGGCCTTGTTGATCAAGGCCTCGGCCGCTTCGCGCGGGGGCAGGGTGCTCAGGGCCAGGCCCATTTCGCTGGGGCTGAAATAGTGCCAGAGGCCATCGCTGCAGCACATCAAGCTGTCACCGACCTCCAGGCTTTCGACGCAGCTGACGCTGGTCTGCGGCTCGGCCACCGTGCCCAGGCAGGCGGTCAGCAGATTGGACTGCGGGTGGCTGAGGGCTTCTTGTTCGCTGATCTGGCCGTCGTCGACCAGGCGCTGCACATAGGAGTGGTCCATGGTGCGCTTGAGCATGCGATGGCCGCGGTAGAGGTAGATGCGCGAATCACCCGAGTGGATCCAGTAGCAGCGCCGGTCGGCGTCGATCAGGAAGGCGGCCACCGTGCTGTGCGGTTCTTCCTCGGCCGAGAGGGCGGTCAGCTTGATCATCAGATGGGCTTCTGAGATCAGCTGTTGCAGCAGGTCCGCGGCCGATTCCTCGCCCGGTACAAAGCGCTCGAACAGCTGGCGGGCGGTCAGCAAGACCTGGTCGGCCGCCTTGCGCCCGCCGCTCTTGCCGCCCATGCCATCCGCCACCACGGCCAGCAGGCAGCCGGCGTAGCGCGGGTGATTGATCACTTCTACTTGGTCTTGTTGGTAGCTGCGGTCACCTCGATGGGTGCCGGTGGCTGCGAGCAAACGAAAGCCGGGGGGGGTGCGCGTCATACCGAAAACTATAATCGCTATTCCCGGGGGAACTGGGCGTTTGTGGCCCGATTTCGGTCCCGCCGTTCAGCGCCTTCTTAGCGCGGCCCCCGTTGTATTTCGGCGCTATATGCGCATGCCACCGACCGCGAACCTGCCCCTATGGATGATCAACTTCACTCGCTGTCGCGCCGCCTGATCGAGTTGCGCATGGAGCATGCGGACCTGGATTTGATGATAGACCGCCTGGCCGCCGACGAAACCCTGGCCAAGTCCCAGGGCCAGCCCGCGGACGAGTTGAGCCTGCGCCGCCTGAAAAAGCGCCGCCTGGCCCTGCGTGATTTGATCCAGCGCTTGGAGCAGGAGTTGGACCCGGATGAATTGGCCTGAGAAAGCTGACCCCTCGCCATGCTGGACCGTCCCCCAGCCCTCGGGACTATGATTTTTCGAGCCAGGCTCCCGATTTGAAAACCCAAGACGCCACCGACCGCCCCAGCCCGCATGCCCAGGCCGGTTCGCCCGCCGACCCTTTTGGCCTGATCGAGGCTTTCGACGCCCACCAGGCTGCGCCGCAAGCGGCCGCACCCAGCGAGCTGGAGCAATGGGTGGCCGCGGCCTTTGCGCCCGGCGGCCCGATCGCGCGCGCCGACCCCGCTTATTCGCCGCGCGAGCAGCAACTGGCCATGAGTCAGGCCGTCGCCCAGGCCATCGCCCGGCGCGAGACCCTGGTGGTGGAGGCCGGCACCGGCGTGGGCAAGACCTTCGCCTATCTGGTGCCCGCGCTGCTGTCGGGCGGCCGCGCCCTGATCAGCACGGCCACCAAGAATCTGCAGGACCAGCTCTTTATGCGCGACCTGCCGCGCCTGTGCGCCGCCCTGCAGGTGCCGGTGCGCATCGCCCTGCTCAAAGGGCGGGGCAGCTATCTCTGCCTGCACCGCCTGGGCCATGCGCGGCACAGCGCGGATCTGCCGGACAAGCGCTCGGTGATGGCCTTGGCCCGCATCGAGACCTGGGCGCAGCAGACGCGCAGCGGCGACCTGGCCGAGCTGGAGGGCCTGGACGAGCGTTCGCCCGTCCTGCCTTTCGTGACCTCCTCGCGCGACAACTGCCTGGGTTCCGAATGCCCGGACTTCCGCGCCTGCCATGTGGTGAAGGCCAGGCGCGAGGCCATGGAGGCCGATGTGGTGGTGGTCAACCACCATCTCTTCTTTGCCGACATGACGCTGCGCGACAGCGGCGTGGCCGAGCTGCTGCCCAGCGTGGACCTGGCGGTGTTCGACGAGGCCCACCAACTGCCCGAGGCCGGCGTGCAATTCCTCGGCACCTTGCTGGGCACGGCCCAGCTGCTGGACTTCGGCCGGGATGTGCTGGGCCTGGGCCTGGCCCAGGCCCGTGGCCTGCAGGACTGGCAAGGCCTGCAGGCGCGCCTGGAGCGTTCCGCCCGCCAACTGCGCCTGGCCTGCGCCGGCCCCCTGGCCACGGGCGGCCGGGAAGTGCGCGGCATGCTCAAGCTGGCCTGGAAGGAGCGCGCCGGCCAGCCCGGCTTTGCCGCGGCGCTGGCGGACTTGGCCGAGACGACCGAGCTGGCCGTGGACCAGCTGGCCACCGTGGCCGAGACCTCGCCCGACTTCCAGCGCCTGCACGAGCGGGCCGTGCAACTGCGCAAGCTGGTCGAGGTGTTTGCCCAGGAGCCCGAGCCGGCCGATGTGCGCTGGATCGATCTGAGCCCGCATCAGGCCCGTCTGGTGGAGTCGCCGCTGGACATCCGCGAGGCCATGCTGGAGCAGCTCGGCGGCCCGCAAGGGCAGAACAAGGCCTGGGTCTTCACCTCGGCCACGCTGGGCGACGACGAGCGCCTCAGCTGGTTCACCGAGCCGGCCGGCCTGGACGAGGCCACCGTGCTGCGGGTCGGCAGCCCCTTCAATTACGCGGAGAACGCCAGGCTCTACATCCCGCGCAACTTCCCCAAGCCGAATGAGCCGAACCATCCGCTCCAGGTGGCGGCCCTGGCGGCGCGCTGTGCGCGTGCCCTGGGTGGGCGTACTTTTGTGCTGACGACGACGCTGCGGGCCCTGCAAAGCATTGGCGACGCGCTGCGCCAGGACTTTGAGGAGGGCGGGGACGAGATCGCCGTGCTCCAGCAGGGCGTGGCGCCCAAGCGCCAGCTGCTGCAGCAGTTTCTGGACGACCCGCGCGCCGTGCTGCTGGGCTCGGCCAGCTTCTGGGAAGGCATCGATGTGCCCGGCGACAAGCTGCAATGCGTGTTGATCGACAAGCTGCCCTTCCCGCCGCCCAATGACCCTCTGGTCGAGGCGCGGGTGCAGCGCCTGGAGGCCGCGGGCCGCAATGCGTTTGCGCATTACTTCATTGCCGAGGCGGCGATCTCGCTCAAGCAGGGCGGCGGGCGCTTGATCCGCACCGAGCAGGATCGTGGTTTGCTGGTGGTGTGCGACCCCCGCATGGCGGTGATGAATTACGGCCGCCGCCTGCGCGAGGCCTTGCCGCCCATGACCCGCCTGGCGGAGGAGCAGCAGGCGCTGGACTGGCTGCAGCTGCTGGCCGATATCCGCGCGTAAAAAAAGCGCGCCGCAGCGGCGCGCTTTTTTGAGGGCTGGTTCAGTGAGTGCTTACCAGATCTTCCACCAGGCCTTTTTCTCGCTATTCGGGTTCAGGTAGGCGCTGTTCGGGAAGCTCTTGGCCAGCACGCGCTGGGCATCGTCGCGCAGGGGCGCGAGACCCAGCTTGTCATAGCTCTTGACCATCAGCTGCAAGGCATGCTCGGCGGCCGGGGCCTGCTGGAATTCCTGCACCGTCTGCTGGGCCCGGTTGGCCGCCGCCACATAGGCGCCGCGCTCGTAGTAGTAGCGCGCCACATGGACCTCGTAATTGGCCAGGGTGTTGGTGATGAAGTCCACCCGCACGCGCGCATCGCCGGCGTATTTGGAGTCGGGGTATTGCTCCACCACCTGGCGGAAGGACAGCAGGGCGTCGCGCGAGGCCTGCTGGTCGCGCTCGGAGATGTCCTGGCTGGCCAGGCGGCCGAACAGGCCCAGGTCTTCGTTGAAATTGACCAAGCCCTTCATGTAGAGGGCGTAGTCCATTGCGGGGCTGGAGGGGTTGAGCTTGATGAAGCGGTCCAGCACGGTGATGGACTGGGCGCGCTCGCCACTGCGGTGGTAGGCCCAGGCCAGATCCAGCTGGGCTTGCTGGGCCAGCAGGGTGCCGGCGGCGCGGCCTTCGATGCGCTCCAGGCTCTTGATGGCGCGGTCATAACTGCCGGCCGAGAGGTCATCTTTTGCCTCTGCGTACAATTTGTCCAGACTGGCTTGCGAATTCGGGTCCTCTTTGGGCGCCGAGGAACAGGCGGCCAGAGCCAGCAGGGCAAGGCCGGCGAGCCAGCTCGCACGCGACCTTGAACGCGCATCGGACGTGGGTGCCGAGCGGCGCTTCACACATTTTTCTATCATGATCCCTACAGGGCGGTGCTTGACACCCCCTCAGCTGAAGACGGAGCTTTCATTATATGGTTCAGGCCCTGCCTGCAAGTTCGACCGCGTCCATGGAGGGCGGCGATGAAGAGTGGGGCGCCGATCAGGAGGGCGCCGAGGCCGGCCGCGAGGGCGCCGAGGCACGCCAGGCTGTTGTAGACGCCGATTGGCATACCCAGCGGGTCGACCGCTTCCTGGTCCAGATGGCGCCGGAGTTTTCGCGCAACCATCTGCAGAATCTGATCGAGCGCGGCTGTGTCAGCGTCAATGGCCAGCCGCTCAACAGTGCCTCGCGCAAGCTTTTGGCGGGTCAGCAGGTGCAGGTCGTGCTGCTGCCGACCGAAGAAAGCCGGGCCTTCCGGGCCGAGTCGCTGCCGCTCGATATCGTCTATGAGGACGCCCATGTGCTGGTGCTTAACAAGGCGGCCGGCATGGTGGTGCACCCGGCCTCGGGCAATTGGTCCGGCACGGTGATGAATGGCTTGCTGGCCCACCATCCGGCGGCCGCCACCTTGCCGCGGGCCGGCATCGTCCATCGCCTGGACAAGGACACCAGCGGCCTGATGATGGTGGGCAAGAGCTCGGAGGCGGTGACGGCGCTGACCCGCATGATCGCCGCCCGCGAGGTGCATCGCGAGTATGTGGCCCTGGCGTTTGGCCGCGTGCCCGAGGCCCTGGTCATCGACGCGCCGCTGCGCCGCGACCTGATCTCACGCATCAAGATGGCCGTGCTGGCGACCGGCAAGCCCTCGCGCACCGATGTCTACGCCCTGGGCCTGGGCGAGGTGGGGGTGCGCAGCGTGTCGGCCGTGCATTGCGTCTTGCACAGCGGCCGTACCCATCAGATCCGCGTGCATCTGGCCTACAAGGGTTATCCCCTGGTGTCCGATGCGCTGTACGGCGGCGTGCCGGCCCTGGGCCTAACGCGCCAGGCCCTGCATGCGGCGCGGCTCTCGTTTGCGCATCCGGTGACGGGGGTGGCACTGCGCTTTGATGCATCTTTGCCACAGGATTTGGCATCGGCCTGGGACTTGTTGGGCCTGCCGCCCTTTGAGCTTCCGCCGGTGGCCTACTGAGCGCGCTACAATCGGCCTGCATTGATGCCTGAAGGATCAGGTAATCAAGCCCGCCGCGCATGCGGCTATGCACAAAGCCCCGCCTCCTGGCTTGTCAAGCACGACTTAGGCTAGCGCCCCAGACGCCAGAGGCCTGGAACAGCAAACCCCCGTTTGAATCGGGAAAGATGACGAAAGTCAATGAACACACAGGATGCTAAACGCGTCCTCGAGACTGCGCTGATTTGCGCCCAACAGCCTTTGACCCTGCGCGATATGCGCAGCCTGTTTGCCGACGCCGTTGGGCCCGATACCTTGCGCAATGTCTTGGACGAACTCAGCCGGGACTGGGAGGGTCGCGGCGTTGAGCTGGTGGCCGTGTCCTCGGGCTGGCGCTTCCAGAGTCGGCCGGAATTGCGTGAGTACCTGGATCGCCTGCATCCCGAGAAGCCGCAGCGTTACTCCCGGGCCGTGATGGAAACCCTGGCCATCATTGCCTACCGGCAGCCGGTGACCCGGGGCGATATCGAAGACATACGGGGCGTGGTGGTGTCCACCCAGATCGTCAAGCAACTGGAAGACCGGGGCTGGATCGATGTGATTGGTTACCGCGAGGCCCCCGGTCGGCCAGGCTTGTATGCCACGACCAAGCAGTTTCTGGATGATCTGGGTCTGAACAGCCTGGAACAATTGCCCGAGCTGGAGGCTGCAGGCGCTTCGCCCGCCCAGGCCTTGAGCGAGGCGGCGGGGCTGCAGGGCATCCTGATCGAGGATGCAGCCGCCGAGCCGGCCGAATTGAATATTGAAGAATCCGCTGCCGCAGCCGTTTTGCTGCCGGCAGTGCTCGAAGTCCCCTCGCAGCCCGAGCTTGCGAGCCCTAGTTTTAGCCCGGACCCGGCCGCTGCCGAGTCCCTTACCGCGCCAATTCCAGCCGAAGACGGCGCATCCCTTCCGGCCCAGCCGGACCCTTTGTCTGACGCCGCCGAACAGGTGCAAACCGACGCATGAATTCCAACGACAACGACTCCACCGCAGATCACGCAGCCGCTCCGGCTGCTGAGGCTCCATCGACCGAGGCCGCAGCGCCCAAGCGCAAGCGCAGTCCGGCCAAGCCCAAGCTCGCCGCCGAGGCGGGAGCTGAGCAGGCGGCTGCGCCCGTGGCCGAGGAGGTGACGGCGCCGGTGAAGACGCGTGCACCCCGCAAGACTGCGGCCAAGAAGGTCGAGGTCGTGGCAGAGGCCGTGGAGGCGCCGCAGCCCGTGGCCGAGACGCAGCAAGCTCAGGAGGCGCCCAAGCGCCGTGCGCCGCGCAAGACGGCCGCCAAGGTGGATGCTGAGGCCGCAGCCGAGTCGGCGCCTGCCGTGGCAGCCGTGCCCCTCGCAGCCGAGGCTGAGGCCGTTGCACCGGCCCGCCGTGCGCCGCGTGCCGAAAAGGCAGCCGTGTTCACCCTGGCGCCCGAGGCGCTTGAATCGGCTGATGCAGGCCAGCGCAGCGAAGCGGTCGCGGCCGAGGCCGGCGAAGAGCGCGGCGAATCTGGCGAGCCGTTGGAGGGCAATGAGCGCCGCAGTCGCAATCGCAATCGCCGCCGTGGCCGCAAGGACTTTGCCGAAGGCGGCGAGGGTGGTGAAGCGCGTGCCCCGCGCGTGGCCGAGCAGGCCGTGGCGCCTGCACCCGAGGCGCTGGCCGCCGTCGGCGAGCGTTTTGCCGAGGTGGTGACGGGTGATTTCGACGCCAGCGTGGACGAAAGCGAAGACGACGAACTGGTCGAGCTGGACGAGGCGGACGTCGACACCAAGCGCGTGCTGGCCCCCGAGCCCGATGCGCCCAAGCTGCAGAAGGTGTTGGCCCAGGCCGGCATCGGTTCGCGCCGCGATATCGAGGACATGATTGCCGACGGCAAGATCGAGGTGAACGGCGAGGTTGCCCACATCGGCCAGCGCATCTCCTTTGGCGACAATGTGCGGGTGGCGGGCAAGCCCATCCGCGTGCGCATCTCGCCGCCGGCGCCGCGCATCCTGGCCTATCACAAGCCGGCCGGGGAAGTCGTTACTTTCAACGATCCGGAGGGCCGCCCGACGGTGTTCCGTCACCTGCCGCGCCTGCAGCAGGGCAAGTGGCAGTCGGTCGGTCGCCTGGACATGAATACCGAAGGCCTGCTGCTGTTCACCAACTCCGGTGAGCTGGCCAATCAGCTGATGCATCCGCGCTTTGGCGTGGAGCGCGAGTACGCCGTGCGCGTGCTGGGCACCTTGCAGCCCGAGCAGAAGGCGCGGCTGCTGGAAGGCGTCGTTATCGAAGGCCAGAAGGCCGGCTTCAAGAGCATCGAAGACGGTGGCGGTGAGGGTGTGAACCACTGGTATCGCGTCGTCATCACCGAAGGCCGCAACCGCGAGGTGCGCAAGCTCTTCGAGGCCGTGGGCCTGACGGTCAGCCGCCTGATCCGCATCCGCTACGGCACCGTGGTGCTGCCGCGCGGTCTGAAGCGCTGCGTCTGGATCGAACTGGGCGAAGAGGATGTGAAGATCATCCGTCGCTTGGCTGGTGGCGGTGAGCAGAACCAGGGTCGGGGTCGCGAGGACCGTGAGCCGCGTGCCGACCGCGGCGAGCGCCCCGAGCGTGGTCCGCGGCCGGAGCGCGGCCCCCGGGCTAACGAGCGCAATGATCGCAATGACCGCGCCCCCGAGCGTGCGGCAGCTGATCGCGGCCCGAACCGTGGCCAGGATCGCGGCCGCCGTGCCGATGGTCGCCAGGCCGGTGTGGGCCCGCGTCCCAATGGCCGTGGCCCCGATCGTGGCAATGATCGCCCGGTCGAGCGTTCCCAGGATCGCTATAACGAGCGTGCCAGCGAGCGCGGCTCGGATGCCCGGGACGATGATTTCGACGAACCCATCCCGCGCAATATCAATCCGCTGGAGCAGACCTTCGACCGCCGCTTCGCCACCAGCAAGGGTCGCGGCATCCCTGCCGGCTTCGGTGCCGGCGGCAGCAGCAGCCAGGATCGTGGCGGCCGTGGTGGCCGCGGCGATCGGGGTGACGGCCCGCGCCAGCCCGATCCGCTGCAGACCGCGGTCGGCTATATCGGTGCGGATGCCTTCGTCCGCCGCACCGGCCGCAACGGCGGCGGCCGTGGTGGCCAAGGTGGCAATAGCGGTGGTGGCGGTCGCTCCGGCGGCGGCTACGGTGGCCGCAATCGCTGAGGTGGGGCCCGCCAAGCTTTGAAGACGTGAAGAAGTTGCCGGGTGGGCATGGCAGGGCAGCTTGCCGTTGACGCCAGCGGGACTTCTTCACACAGTACAATCGCGGGTTTTGCCAAGCCCCAGATTTCAGGAGAAAACCATGGCTATCGAACGCACTCTGTCCATCATCAAGCCCGACGCCGTCGCCAAGAACGTCATCGGCCAAATCTACGCTCGCTTCGAAGGCGCTGGCCTGAAGATCGTGGCCGCCAAGATGGCCCATCTGTCGCGCGGCGAAGCCGAAGCTTTCTACGCCGTGCACAAGGCACGCCCCTTCTTCAACGACCTGGTGAACTTCATGATCTCCGGTCCCGTCGTGATCTCGGCCCTGGAAGGCGAGAACGCCATCCTGAAGCACCGTGACCTGATGGGCGCTACCGACCCGAAGAAGGCCGAGAAGGGCACCATCCGCGCCGACTTCGCCGACAGCATCGATGCCAACGCCGTGCACGGTTCGGATGCTCCCGAGACCGCCGCCGCCGAAGTGGCCTTCTTCTTCCCCGGCATGAATGTCTATAGCCGCTGATTCGGCAACACGCCTCTTGTGCCGCGGCCTGGAGGCTTCAAAGGCCTGAGAGGCCGCACACAAGAGGAAATCATGGGCGCAGCAGTCAACCTACTGGGATTCGACCTTGAAGGCCTGGCTGCGTACTGTGAGCAGCTGGGTGAGAAGCGCTTTCGCGCCACCCAGCTTTTTCGCTGGATCCATCAGAAAGGCGCCTCTGAATTCGATCAGATGAGCGACCTGGCCAAATCGCTGCGCGACAAGCTCGCGGGTCTGGCCCAGATCACGGCGCTGCCGGTGATCTCCGAACATATTTCCACCGACGGCACGGTCAAATGGCTGTTCGACGTCGGTGCCGGCAATGCGGTCGAGGCGGTCTACATCCCCGAGACTGATCGAGGCACTCTGTGCATTTCCAGCCAGGCTGGTTGCGCCGTCGGCTGCCGTTTCTGCTCCACCGGCCACCAGGGCTTCAGCCGCAATCTCGAGACCTCCGAGATCATTGCCCAGCTCTGGTTTGCCGAGCACAGCCTGCGCAAGCGCCTCAATAGCAGCGAGCGGGTCATCTCCAATGTGGTGATGATGGGCATGGGCGAGCCGCTGCAGAACTACAGCGCCCTGGTGCCGGCCCTGAAGATGATGCTGGATGACCATGGCTACGGCCTCTCGCGCCGCCGCGTCACCGTCTCCACCTCGGGCGTCGTGCCCATGATTGAACGCCTGCGCGATGACTGCCCGGTGGCCCTGGCCGTGTCCCTGCATGCGCCCACCGATCCCCTGCGCGACCAGCTGGTGCCCTTGAACAAGAAGTACCCGATTGCCGAGCTGCTGGCGGCCTGCAATCACTATCTGGACAAGGCACCGCGCGACTTCATCACCTTCGAGTACTGCATGCTGGACGGCGTCAACGACACGCCGGAGCAGGCGCGCGAGCTGGTGGACTTGCTGCGCAACAAGGTGGCTTGCAAGATCAATCTGATTCCCTTCAACCCCTTCCCGGCCTCGGGCCTGAAGCGCAGCAGCAACGAGCGGGTCAAGGCCTTTGCCGAGATCTTGCTGAACGCCGGCCTGGTGACGACGGTGCGCAAGACGCGTGGCGACGATATCGACGCCGCCTGCGGTCAGCTGGCGGGCGAGGTGCAGGACCGCACCCAAGCCCATATCCGTATGGTGAGAGCGCCAGTAGTGGTAAAAGGCGCGAGCCCGTCTTAACACTCAAAACATCCAGCCCATGACTCATCCAATCCCGGTCGCCGCGTCCTCCTCCTTGCATGCCCGTTCTGCGGCTTTGGTGGCCCCTTTGTGGCGAATCGTGCTGGCGGCCGTGATTCTGGGTTTGACGGCCTGCGCCGCGCCGGTGGTGCAAGAGCAGCGGGGCGCTCCGCGCACCGACTTCGATTCGACCGAGGCCGACCGCCGCGCCGCGCCGCGCCTGGAGCTGGCGGGCGGTTATTTCGCCCGCGGTCAGTACAACACGGCCCTGGACGAGATCAAGCAGGTGCTGGCGGTGAAGCCGAATATGCGCGAGGCTATCAATATGCGCGGCCTGATCTACGCTGCCATGGGCGAGCCCCAGCTGGCAGATGAGAACTTCCGCCGCGCCCTCGTCCTGTATCCGCAAGACCCCGACACCTTGCACAACTACGGCTGGTTCCTGTGCCAGCAGCAGCGTTGGGCGGCGGCCCAGGCCCAGTTCGATCTGGCCCTGGCGCAAAGCAGTTACCGCGCGCCCGCGCGCAGCTGGCTGGCCAAGGGCGTTTGCGAGGCCAAGGCCGGGCGGCAGTTCGAGGCCGAGCAAAGCCTGCAAAAGGCCTTTGAATACGACCCCGCCAGCCCGGTCGTGGCCTATAACCTGGCCGATGTGCTCTACCGCGGCAAGCAGGACGAGCGGGCCCGCTTTTACATCCGGCGCGTCAATGCGCAGACCGAACAAAGCAATGCGCAAAGCCTGTGGCTGGCGCTGAAAATAGAGCGGCGAATGGGCAATGCCCAGGGTGTGGCAGAGCTGGGTCAGCAGCTGCGCCGCCGCTATCCGCAGTCGCCAGAACTGCAGGCCCTGGATGGTGGGCGATTCGATGAGTGATGAGGGAATAGAACGCATGAGCACGAGTTTGAGCGAGCCGAACGCGCCCGCGGCGGAAGCCCTGTCCGCGGCCGCAACGGCCGGCGAGGGCAGGCCGCAGGCCGGCGGGGCCGCCACATCGGCCGGCGCCCTGCTGCGCGAAGCCCGGCAGAAGAAGGGCCTGCATATCGCCGCCCTGGCCGTCATGCTCAAAGTGCCGCAGGCCAAGCTGGAGGCCCTGGAGGCCGACCGTTGGCAAGATCTGCCCGATATGACTTTTGCTCGCGCCCTGGCCAAGACCGTGTGCCGGGCGCTCAAGCTCGATGCGGAGGGCGTGCTGCGCCTGCTGCCCGCGAGCAAGGACCCCGAGCTGAATGTCTCGCGCGGCCTGAACCAGCCCTACCGGGATCGTGGCGGCCTGGGCGAGGGTTTCAGCCTGGCCTGGTTGAGCAGCCCGGTGGCCTTGGGCGTGCTGGCCTTGCTGGCGGCGGCGGGTGCCTTGTTCCTGCTGCCGGCCGATCTGCTGCAAAAGCTCTCGACCCCGTCGACGGTGGCTGACAACACCCCGGTGCTGCTGTCGCCGGCCCCCGAAGTCAGTGCTGCCTCCGCCGCGTCCGGCGCCCTGGCGGCCGTGCCCGAGGCTCTGTCGGCCTCGGCCTCGGCCCAGGCCATGGCGGTGAATGCGCGCCTGGGCCCGCTGGTGCCTGCGGCGGCCAGTGCGGCGCCGGCTCCCGCGCCGCTGGCTTCGGCCCCTGCCGCCAAGCCGGCCGCGCCAGCCGCCAGCTCGGTCCCACCCGCCAAGGTCGAGGGTCAGGCCCAGCTGCGTGTCAAGATCACGGACGAGTCCTGGGTCGAGGTGGTGGATGCCCGGGGTCAGGTCTTGCTGTCCAAGCTGCTGCGTCCCGGTGATGAGCAGCATTTGCAAGGCCTGCCGCCGCTGAAGATACGCGTTGGCAATGTGGCCGGCACCGAGCTGAGCCTGCGTGGCGCCGTGGTCGACCTCAAGGCCTTGTCGCGTGACAACGTGGCCCGCATCGAATTGAATTGAAGACCCCGATGAGCAGCGAACAAGTGATCGATACCCAAACCAGCATCGCCCAGGCCCTGGCTGCCGTGGCCGCGGCCAAGCCCGCGCAGCGCCGCTCGCGCCAGGCCCAGGTGCGCTGGGGCTCCCGCCTGGTCACGATAGGCGGCGGCGCACCGGTGCGTGTGCAGTCCATGACCAATACCGATACGGTGGACGTGATAGGCACGGCCATCCAGGTCAAGGAACTGGCGATTGCCGGCTCCGAGATGGTGCGCATCACCGTCAACACGCCCGAGGCCGCCGAGGCCGTGCCGCATATCCGCGCCCAGCTGGACCGCATGGGCATAGACACGCCCCTGGTCGGCGACTTCCACTACAACGGCCATCGCCTGCTGACCGAATTCCCGGCCATGGCGCAGGCCTTGTCCAAGTACCGCATCAACCCCGGCAATGTGGGCAAGGGCGACAAAAAAGACCGCCAGTTCGCCATGATGGTCGAGGCGGCGATGAAGTACGACAAGGTCGTGCGCATCGGCGTCAACTGGGGCAGCCTGGACGCCGAGCTGCTGGCCGAGTTGATGGACGAGAACGCCACCCGGGCCGAGCCCTGGGACGCCCAGCAGGTCATGTACCAGGCCTTGATCCAGTCGGCGCTGACATCCGCCAGCTATGCCGCCGAGCTGGGCCTGAACCCAGACAACATCATCATCAGCTGCAAGGTTAGCGGCGTGCAGGACCTGATCTCGGTCTACCGCGCCCTCAGCGAGCGCTGCGATTACGCCTTGCACCTGGGCCTGACCGAGGCCGGCATGGGCACCAAGGGCACGGTGGCCTCCGCGGCGGCCCTGTCCATCCTGCTGCAAGAGGGCATTGGCGATACGATACGTGTCTCGCTGACCCCCCAGCCGGGTGAGGCCCGTACCCAGGAAGTGGTGGTGGCGCTGGAGATTCTGCAGGCCCTGGGTCTGCGCGCCTTCAACCCCAGCGTGACCGCCTGCCCCGGCTGCGGCCGCACCACCAGCACCACCTTCCAGGAGCTGGCCAAGCAGATCGACGACTATCTGCGCGCGCAGATGCCCGTCTGGCGCGCCAAGTATCCCGGTGTCGAAAACCTCAAGGTTGCCGTGATGGGCTGCATCGTCAACGGCCCCGGCGAGAGCAAGCATGCCGACATCGGCATCAGCCTGCCCGGCAATGGCGAGGCGCCGGCCGCCCCCGTCTTCATCGACGGCGAGAAGGCCCTGACCCTGCGCGGCGACAACATCGCCAATGAGTTCCACGCGCTGGTGGAAAGTTATATCGAGAAACGGTTTGCTTGAATGAGTGAAGTGAAGAAGCCCCAGCCCTTGCAAGCCGTCAAGGGCATGAACGACATCCTGCCGCCGGACTCGGCGAACTGGGAGTGGCTGGAAGCCAAGATGCGCAGCGTGCTGCAGCGCTACGGCTATGCCAATGTGCGCACCCCCATCGTCGAGCCCACCGCCTTGTTTGTGCGCGGCATCGGCGAGGTGACCGATATCGTCGAGAAGGAGATGTATGCCTTCGAGGACCGTGCCGACAAGCACGGCCAGGCCGAGCATCTAGCCCTGCGTCCCGAGATGACGGCTGGCGTGGTGCGAGCCATGATCGAGCATTCCTTTTTGCGCGACTCGGGCCGCCGCCTCTACTACTTCGGCCCCATGTTCCGGCGCGAGAAGCCGCAGAAGGGCCGTTACCGCCAGTTTCACCAGATGGGGGTCGAGGCCCTGGGCTTTGCCGGCCCGGACGTCGATGCCGAGGTGATTCTGATGGGCTCGCGCCTGCTGCGCGAGCTGGGATTGGTCGATGGCGAGCATGTCAGCCTGGAGCTGAACTGCCTGGGCGAGGTGGCTGAGCGCCGCGCCCACCGCGAGGCCTTGATCGCCTATCTGGAGCAGCATAAAGAGCTGCTGGACGAAGACAGCCAGCGCCGCCTCTACGCCAACCCCTTGCGCGTGCTGGATACCAAGAATCCGGCCCTGCAGGCCATGGCCAATGGCGCGCCCAAGCTGCTGGACTTCCTGGGCGAGGCCTCGCAGGCGCATTTCTCCGGCGTGCGTGCCATCCTGGACGCGGCCGGTGTGCGCTACCGCATCAACCCGCGCCTGGTGCGCGGCCTGGACTATTACAACCTGACCGTGTTCGAGTGGGTCACCGACAAGCTGGGCTCGCAAGGCACGGTCTGTGGCGGCGGCCGTTACGACGGCCTGATCGAGCAGCTGGGTGGCAAGGCCGCGCCGGCGGTGGGCTTCGGCATGGGGATCGAGCGTATGTTGCTGCTGCTGGAAGAGGTGGGCTTGCTGCCCGCAGCGCCGGCGCCGCAGGCCTACGCCATCGTGCCCTCGGCCCAGGGCCTGCCCCAGGTGATGGTGGCGCTGGAGGCCCTGCGCGCCGCCGGTGTCGCGGTCGTCCTGCACCCTGGCCAGAGCAGCATGAAGTCGCAGTTCAAGAAGGCCGATGCCAGCGGCGCGGCCTTTGCGCTGATCTTCGGTGAGCAAGAGTTGGCCCAGGGCCAGGTGGCCGTCAAGCCGCTGCGCGCCGAGGGCTCCGCACAATTCACCCGTTCGCTGGATCAAGTCGCGAGCTGGGCGGCCGAGCTGCTCGACGCATAATCCCGCCTCACCCTGTTTCTATTCCAATTCTTTCGTCCTCTAAAAAAGAATCCCTCCCATGGCCTCGCATCTCGATCTCGAAGAACAAGAACAGTTGGACCAGCTGAAGGCTTTCTGGAAGCGCTGGGGCAATCTGATTACCTGGGTGCTGACCCTGGTGTTGGCCAGTTATGCCGCCTGGACGGGTTGGAACTGGTGGCAGCGCGAGCAATCCATCAAGGCCGCCGCCATGTATGACGAGCTGGACCGCGCGGTGCAGGGCAGCGATGCCGACAAGGCCGGCCGTATCTTTGCCGATCTGAAGGAGCGCTTCCCCGGCACCGGCTATGCCGCCCAGGGCGCGCTGCAAGCCGCCAAGCTGCAATTCGACAAGGGCCAGGCGGACGCGGCTCAAGCCAGCCTGGCCTGGGTGGCGGAGAAGGGCAATGGCTCCGAGTACCGCGACATCGCCCGCCTGCGTCTGGCCGGCCTGCAGATGGACGCCAAGAAGTTCGACGAAGCCGCCAAGACCCTGGACGGCATCAAGTCCAGCGACTTTGCCGCCTTGCAGGCCGACCGCCGTGGCGATCTGTTCAAGCTGCAGGGCAAGCCCGATCTGGCCCGTGCCGAGTACCAGAAAGCCCATGCCGCCATGGACAAAACGCAGAACTACCGCCAACTGATCGAAGCCAAGCTGGCCACGTTGGGCGTGGCCCAGCCGGACGAGGCCGCTTCCGCCAGCCAGGGAGCCGCCAAATGAGGGCCCGCCCTTCGGCCCTGAGCGCCGCCCTGGTGCTGGCGGGCAGCCTGATGCTGTCGGCCTGCTCGATATTCGGCTCCGGCTCCGCCGCCAAGCCCGCCGCGCTGGAGCAAGTGACGCCCGCCATCGCCGGCCGGGTGGTGTGGGAAGCGCGGCTGGACAGCGTGCAGTTCCCGCTCTCTATCGCCGCCGTGGGCGAGCAGTTTGTGGTGGCCGGCAGCGACGGCGTGGTGAGCGCCTTGCAGGCCAGCAATGGCAAGCCTTTGTGGCGCGCCGAAGTGGGCCAGAAGCTCAGCGCCGGTGTGGGCAGCGATGGCCGTTTTGCCGCCGTCGTCACCCGCAATAGCGAGTTGGTGGTGCTGGATGCCGGCAAGACCGTCTGGCGCAAGACCTTGTCCACGCCCGTGATCGCCGCCCCCCTGGTGGCCGGTGAGCGGGTGTTTGTGCTGACCGTCGATCGCCAGGTGTTGGCTTTTGATGTGCTGGATGGCCGCAAGCTGTGGGAAATGCGCCGCCCCGGTGACGCCTTGACCCTGGCCCAGGCCGGCGTGATCGGCGCCTACAAGGACACGCTCATCGTCGGCCAAGGCCCGCGTCTGACCGGCGTGGACCCGCTCAAGGGCACGGTGCGCTGGGAGGCCAGCGTGGCCAATCCGCGCGGCACCAACGAGGTGGAGCGCTTGGCCGATCTGGTTGGCCCCATGCTGCGCAACGGTGATCTGCTGTGCGCGCGCGCCTTCCAGTCCGCCGTGGGCTGCGTCAACGCCGAGCGCGGCGTGGCGCAGTGGAGCCGCAATGTGGGCGGTGTCAACGGTGTTGGCGGGGATGCGAAAATCGTCGTCGGCGGCGATGCCTCCGACCGCCTGACCGCCTGGAACGCCGCTAACGGCGAGGTCAACTGGACGGCCGAGCAGTTCCAGAACCGCCGCCTGAGCGCGCCCCTGGTGCAAGGCAGCACCGTCTTGGTGGGTGATTTTGAAGGCTATGTGCATTTCCTCAATCGCGAGACGGGCAAGACCCAGCTGCGTTTGAGCACCGACGGTTCGGCCATTGCGGCCGCGCCCGTGGCCCTGGGCACGACGGTGCTGGTGGCCACACGCAAGGGCGGCTTGTTCGCCCTGCGACCCGAGTGAGGGGCCGGGCCGGCGTTCCGCCGCCGGCCCTGTCCCTGCAGTACTTTTTTGCTTTACGAGAAGAAGAACAATATGAAACCAGTCATCGCCCTTGTCGGACGCCCCAATGTGGGCAAGTCCACCCTGTTCAACCGGATGACCAAGAGCCGGGACGCCATCGTGGCCGACTTCGCGGGCCTGACCCGCGACCGCCACTACGGTGACGGCCGCCTGGGCAACCGCGAGTTCATCGTCATCGACACCGGTGGCTTCGAGCCCGACAGCACGACGGGCATCGTCAAGGAGATGGCCAAGCAGACCCGCCAGGCCGTGGCCGAGGCGGATGCGGTGATTTTTGTCGTCGATGTGCGCCTGGGTCTGTCCGCCCACGACTCCGACATCGCCCGCTATCTGCGCCAGGCCAATAAGCGCGTCTTCGTGGCCATCAACAAGGCCGAGGGCATGAGCGAGTCGCCCCTGCTGGCCGAGTTCCACGAGCTGGGCATGGGCGAGCCCCACCCCATCTCGGCGGCGCACGGCCAGGGCATTCGCAGCTTGCTGGAGGCGGTGCTGGAACCCTTCGAGTTCGATGAGGACGAGGAAGAGGCCAGCGGCGCGCCGGATGGCGTGATCCGCCTGGCCGTGGCCGGCCGCCCCAATGTGGGCAAGAGCACGCTGATCAACACCTGGCTGGGCGAGGAGCGCCTGGTGGCCTTCGATATGCCGGGCACGACGCGCGACGCCATCTCGGTGGACTTTGAGCGCAATGGCCAGCAGTTCAAGCTGATCGACACCGCCGGCCTGCGCCGCAAGGGCAAGGTGTTCGAGGCGATCGAGAAGTTCTCGGTGGTCAAGACCCTGCAGGCGATTGCCGACGCCAATGTCGTGCTGCTGCTGCTGGACGCGACCCAGGGCGTGTCCGACCAGGATGCCCATATCGCCGGCTACATCCTGGAAAGCGGCCGCGCCGTCGTGTTGGCCGTCAATAAATGGGATGCCGTCGACAGCTATCAGCGCGAGCAACTGCAGCGCTCCATCGAGCAGCGCCTGGCCTTCATGAAGTTCGCGCCCATCCACAATATCTCGGCGCTGAAGCGCCAGGGCCTGGGGCCGCTGTGGGGCGCGCTGGCGGACGCCTATTCCTCGGCCTACAAGAAGATGACCACGCCGGTGCTGACCCGTTTGATCCAGGAAGCGGTCGAGCACCAAACGCCCAAACGCAGCGGACACTTCCGTCCCAAGCTGCGCTATGCCCACCAGGGCGGCATGAACCCGCCGTTGGTGATCGTGCACGGCAATTCGCTGGAAGGCGTGACCGAGGTCTACAAGCGTTATCTGGAGGGCCGCATCCGCGCCCACTACAAGCTGGTCGGCACCCCCATGCGCATCGAGATGCGCTCGTCCAAGAATCCCTTCGACGACAAGGATTGAACCTCCCTAAGCCTTCAGCACAGCGCAGCGCGCAGCCTGGCCCTGTGTTAAGGTGGACGCCGTATTTTTCAACCTCCCTCTCACAACACGGAGCATATCGTGAGCAATAAAGGCCAACTCCTGCAAGACCCCTTCCTGAACCTGCTGCGCAAGGAGCATGTTCCGGTCTCCATCTACTTGGTCAATGGCATCAAGTTGCAAGGCCATATCGAGTCTTTCGACCAGTACGTCGTCTTGTTGCGCAATACCGTCACCCAGATGGTTTACAAGCATGCGATCTCGACCGTCGTGCCGGGCCGTGCCGTGAACTTCCATACGGCCGACGCGGCGGACGACGCGGCCTGATCGGCATTGCGGGCGATGTGTGCCACCCGGGCTTTTCCAAGGCGGCTCTCAACAAGCTGATCGGCGGACAAGTTCGGGAGGCTCTTGAATGCCGGGTGTGAATCGAGCTGCTTGATTCCCGCCCAACCAGCCCATCATTTGCTACACCTTGAGTTCTTCCTCTACCTCTTCTTCTTCCTCCCCCGCGACGCCGCCCTCTGAGGCGGCGCGCGCCATTCTCGTCGGCGTCGATTTCGGCCGCAGCAATAAGTCGGTGGGCAGTTTTGACCCCACGCTGGACGAGTTGGCCTTGCTGGCCGAATCGGCCGGCGATGCCCCGGTGGCCCGTGTCATCGCACGCCGCCAGGCCCCCGATGCCGCTTTGTTTGTGGGTTCGGGCAAGGCCGATGAAATCAAGCTGCTGGTGCAGGCGCACCAGGCACACACCGTGCTCTTCGACCAGGCGATCTCACCCGCGCAGCAGCGCAATCTGGAGCGGGTGCTGGGCGTGCCCGTGGCCGACCGCACGGCCCTGATTCTCGAAATCTTTGCCGCTCGTGCGCAAAGCCATGAAGGCAAGCTGCAGGTCGAGCTGGCGCGGCTGCAATACCTGGCCACCCGGCTGGTGCGGCGTTGGAGCCACCTCGAGCGCCAGAGCGGCGGCATCGGCATGCGTGGCGGCCCCGGCGAGGCGCAGATCGAGCTGGATCGCCGCATGATCGACGACCGCATCAAGACCATCAAGGACAAGCTGAAAAAGGTGCAGCGCCAGCGCAGCACCCAGCAGCGCGCGCGCAGCCGCAACGGCGTGTTCCGCGTCTCGCTGGTGGGTTACACCAATGCGGGCAAGTCCACGTTGTTCAATGCCTTGGTCAAAGCACGCACCTACGCGGCCGACCAGCTCTTCGCGACGCTGGATACCACCACCCGTTCGCTCTATCTGGAGCAGGCCGGCGCCAGCGTCTCGCTGTCGGACACAGTGGGCTTTATCCGCGATCTGCCACACAAGCTGGTCGAGGCTTTCCGCGCCACGCTGCAAGAGGCGGCCGATGCCGATCTGCTCTTGCATGTGGTGGATGCCGCCTCGCCCGTGCTGGACGAGCAGATGCTGGAGGTGGAGCGGGTGCTGGAAGAAATCGGCGCCGCCGACATCCCGCAAATCCTGATCTACAACAAGCAGGACCTGCTCGAAGAAGACCAGCGCCCACGCGAGGCCATGGACTGGCTGGAACGCCCGGGCCATGGCGGTGGCGGCGGTGTTCGCGTGCCGCGCGTCTTCGTCAGCTCGCTGGACGGCACGGGCCTGGATCTGCTGCGCGAGCAGATCGTCCTGGCCATGCAGCGTGCGCCTGGCGACTTGAACCCGCTGGCTCAGGACCCGCGTGGCTTGAAAATCCAGGACTTCCCCCCAGTTGACGGGGTGGACTTCGAATCCGAAGCAAACCTCGGTGCCCTCTCGTCTGACGAGGGCGCCGATTTACCAAAAACACAGGCATGAGCATGAATACCTTTGAGCCCGTGAGCCGCGAGCGGCCGATGAAAAGCCCGGTTGGCGGGCAGATGAAGTCAGTGGCGGCCGCCGCGCAAGCCTTGGCCGCGGGCGCGCTGTTCAAGCTGATGCCCAGCGGCTGGCGCGCCGGCCGCCTGCTGAACAATGGCCGCAACGAAGGCCCGCCCGATCTGGATGAGCTGTGGCGCGACTTCAACCGCAAGCTCTCCGGCATGTTTGGCGGCAAGGGCGGTGGCAACGAGGGCGGCCCTGGCAACGGCGGCAATCCCAATGGCGGCGGCAACAACTTCCAGCCCGATATGAAGAGCGCCGGCATCGGCGCGGCCTTGATCGGCGGCGTGGTCTTGCTGGGCTGGCTGGGCAGCGGCTTCTTCATCGTGCAAGAAGGCGAGCAGGGCGTGGTGACCTCCTTCGGCAAGTACAGCCGCACGGTGGACGCCGGCTTCCAGTGGCGCCTGCCCTATCCCTTCCAGGCCGCCGAGGTGGTCTCGGTGACCCAGTTGCAGCAGGTGGAAGTGGGGCGCGCCGTGGTGGTGCCGGCCTCCGGCCTGCGCGACTCCTCCATGCTGACGCAGGACGAGAACATCGTCGACATCCGCTTCACCGTGCAATACACGCTGAAGAATGCGCGCGACTATCTGTTCGAGAACCGCAACCCCAACGAGGCCGTGGTGCTGGCGGCCGAGTCGGCCGTGCGCGAGATCGTCGGCAAGAGCAAGATGGACTCGGTGCTCTACGAGCAGCGCGATGCCATCGCGGTGGAACTGGCCCAGTCGGTGCAAGCCCAGCTGGACCGGCTGAAGACCGGCATCCTGGTCAAGAGCGTCAATGTGCAGAATGTGGCGCCGCCCGAGCAGGTGCAGGCCGCCTTTGACGACGCCTTCAAGGCCGGTGCCGACCGTGAGCGCCTGAAGAATGAAGGCCAGGCCTATGCCAACGACGTGATCCCCAAGGCCCAGGGCACGTCGGCCCGTTTGCTGGAAGAGGCCGAGGGCTATAAGTCCCGCGTGGTCTCGCAGGCCGAGGGCGATGCGCAGCGCTTCAAGAGCGTGCTGGCCGAGTATCAGAAGGCCCCCGCCGTGACGCGCGACCGCCTCTATATCGACACCATGCAGCAGGTCTACTCCAACGTCAGCAAGGTGATGGTGGACAGCCGCAGCGGCTCCAATCTGCTCTATCTGCCGCTGGACAAGCTGATTCAGCAAAGCGGCGCGGGCAATGTCACCGTGACCGCCAGCCAGCCCGCGCCGGTGCAGTCGGAGAGCCCGGCGCCCAGCACCGGCAGTAACGACATCCGCTCCCGCGACGGCCTGCGCAGCCGCGACGGACGCTGAAGAATCCGGGAGAAATATCAATGAATCGTCTTGCCGCCATTGCCGTTGGCGTTCTTATTGCATTCATGGTGGCCAGCTCCACGCTGTTCATCCTGGATCAACGTCAGTTTGCCGTTGTCTACTCCTTGGGTGAAATCAAGGAAGTTGTGACCGAGCCCGGTCTCAAGTTCAAGATGCCGCCGCCGCTGCAGAACGTGGTCTTCCTGGACCGCCGGGTGCAGACCCTGGACAGCCCCGAGTCGCGCCCCATCTTCACCGCCGAGAAGAAGACCCTGGTCATCGACTGGCTGGTGAAGTGGCGTGTGGCCGAGCCCCGCCAGTTCATCCGCAACAACGGCGCCAATATGCGTAACGTTGAAAATCGGCTGAGTCCGGTGGTGCAGGCGGCCTTCAACGAGGAGGTCACCAAGCGCACCGTGCTGGCCGTGTTGGCGACCGAGCGCGAGAAGGTCATGAACGATGTGCGTGCCCGCCTGGTCGATGAGGCCAAGCAGTTTGGTATCGAGATCCTGGACGTGCGGATCAAGCGCGTGGACTTCGCCGCCAATATCACCGACTCGGTCTACAACCGCATGAAGTCCGAGCGCCTGCGCGTGGCCAACGAGGCCCGCTCCACCGGTGGCGCCGAAGGCGAAAAGATCCGCGCCGATGCCGACCGCCAGCGCGAGGTGATCGTCGCCGAGGCCTATCGCGACGCGCAGAAGATCAAGGGTGAGGGCGATGCCAAGGCCTCCGCCATCTATGCCGAGTCCTTCGGTCGTGACCCGCAGTTCGCGCAGTTCTACCGTTCGCTGGAGGCCTATCGCTCCACCTTCCGCAACAAGTCGGATGTGATGGTGCTGGACCCCAGCAGCGAGTTCTTCAAGACCATGCGCGGCAATAGCGCGGCGCCCGCCGCGCCGGCCCGCAAATAAGCGCAGGGCTGGGCCGTGTCGTCTGAACAGATCTTCGCGGCCCTGGCCCTGATGCTGCTGATCGAGGGCTTGCTGCCCTTGCTCAACCCGACGCTGTGGCGCCAGGTCTTCGCCCGCATGCTGGCCATGACGGATGGGCAGATCCGCTTCGTCGGCCTGGCCAGTATTTTGTCGGGCACTTTGTTGTTATTGCTGGTCTGGAACTGAGGGGTTAAACCGGTTTTTGCTTGCGGCCCGGTACAATGCCGTTTTTAACCGCTTGCGAAAATCACATGGCCTCTGCTTGGTTGCTACCCGAGCATCTCGCTGACGTACTGCCCTCCCAAGCGCGCCGCATCGAAGAGATGCGCCGTGAGTTGCTGGATATGGCGCGCACCTATGGCTGCGAGTTGGTCATGCCCCCGCTGCTGGAGCATCTGGAGTCCTTGCTCTCAGGCGCCGGCCATGAGTTGGATCTCAAGACCTTCAAGCTGGTGGATCAGCTCTCCGGGCGGTCGCTGGGCCTGCGTGCCGACACCACACCGCAAGTCGCGCGCATCGACGCCCACCTTCTGAACCGCGCCGGCGTGACCCGTTTGTGCTACTGCGGCCCGGTTCTGCACACCCGCCCCGCGGGCCTGCATGCCAGTCGCGAGCCCTTGCAGTTCGGTGCCGAAATCTATGGCCACGCCGGCCTGGAGGCCGACCTCGAGGTGCAGGAAATGGCCTTGGAGGTGGTGCGCCGCGCCGGCCTGAAGAATCCCACGCTGGACCTCGGCGATGCCCGCCTGGTGCGTGGTGTGCTGGGCGATGTGGTGTTAGCGCCGGCCGAGCTGGAGGCCGTCATCGCGGCCCTGGCGACCAAGGATCCGGTGGCCCTGCAAGCCATGGCCGCGGTCTTGCCGGCCGAGGTCTTGCAAGGTCTGCAGACCTTGCTGTCGCTGTACGGCGGCGTCGAGGTGCTGGCGCAGGCTCGGGCGCGGCTGCCGGCCCATCCCGCCATCCATGCGGCCCTGAACGATTTGCAATGGCTGGCCGAGCATCTGCAGCAGACCCATCCCGAGGTGAGCCTGAGCTTTGATCTGGCGGACCTGGTCGGCTATGCCTATTACAGTGGTGCGCGTTTTGCCCTGTATGCGGCCGGCTCCAGCGACGCCATCCTGCGTGGCGGCCGCTATGACGAGGTGGGCGCCGTGTTCGGCCGGCGCCGTCCCGCCGTGGGCTTCAGCCTGGATCTGAAGACCCTGGTGGCGCTGACGCCCGACAAGGGCTTGCGCGCCGCCGTACGTGCACCCTGGGGTGGCGATGCCGCCCAACGCGCTGCCGTGCGCGCCCTGCGTGAAGCAGGCGAGACGGTAGTGTGCGTGTTGCCCGGCCACGAGCATGAGGGCGACGAATTTGAGTGCGACCGCGAATTGCTGCGTGTCGGCCAAGAGTGGGTGCTGCGCGCGCTGTGAAGGCGTGCGAGCTGCCCTGACCCATTTTTTTGATCATCGGAATGAGCAAGATGAAGAGCGAAATCTCCCGCGGCCGCAATGTGGTGGTGGTTGGTACCCAGTGGGGTGACGAAGGCAAGGGCAAGGTGGTGGACTGGATGACCGACCATGCCCAGGGCGTGGTGCGCTTCCAGGGCGGCCATAACGCCGGTCACACCCTGGTGATCAAGGGTGTGAAGACGGCTTTGCAGCTGATCCCCTCGGGCATCATGCGTGACGGCGTGGCCTGCTATATCGGCAACGGCGTGGTGGTCGACCCGACCCATTTGCTGAGCGAGATCGAGCGCCTGGAAAAAGCCGGTGTGGAAGTGCGCTCGCGCCTCTTCATCAGCGAGTCCTGCCCGCTGATCCTGCCCTTCCACGTGGAAGTGGACAAGGCTCGTGAAGCCCTGCGCGAAAGCAGCGGCAGCGGCAAGATCGGCACCACCGGCAAGGGCATTGGCCCGGCCTACGAAGACAAGGTGGCGCGCCGTGCCCTGCGCGTGCAGGACCTGAAGCACCCCGAGCGTTTCGCCAAGAAGCTGCGCGAGTTGCTGGATCTGCACAACTTCGCGCTGGCGGGCTTTCTGAACGCCAAGGCGCTGGAATTCCAGCCCATCTTCGACCAGGCCATGAAGATGGCCGAGTTGATCAAGCCCATGATGGCCGACGTCGGCTACCTGATCCACAAAGCCCATCTGGCCGGCGCCAACATTCTGTTCGAGGGCGCGCAAGGTACGCTGCTGGACATCGACCACGGCACCTACCCCTATGTGACCTCCAGCAACTGCGTGGCCGGCAATGCCGCCGCTGGTGCCGGCGTGGGCCCGCAGATGCTGCATTACATGTTGGGCATCACCAAGGCTTACACGACCCGCGTGGGTTCGGGTCCCTTCCCGACCGAGCTGGAGTGGGAGAAGGAGGGCACGGTGGGCTACCACCTCGCCACCGTGGGCCAGGAGCGCGGCACGGTCACCGGCCGGGCGCGCCGCTGCGGCTGGTTTGACGCCGCTGCGCTGAAGCGCTCGGTCATCATCAACGGCATCACCGGCCTGTGCATCACCAAGCTGGACGTGCTGGACGGCCTGGCCGAGATCAAGATGTGCGTGGGCTACGAGCTGGACGGCCGCCAGCTCGACATCCTGCCCTTGGATGGCGACGAGATCGCCGCCTGCGTGCCGGTCTACGAGACCTTCCCGGGCTGGACCGAGACGACTTTCGGCGTCACCCAGTGGGATCAGCTGCCTGCCAATGCGCGCCGTTATCTCGAGCGCATCCGGCAAGTCATCGGCGCGCCGATAGACATGGTCTCCACCGGCCCCGACCGCGAGCACACCATTCTGTTGCGTCACCCCTATGCGGGCGTCGTCGCCTGATCCGCATTCATCAGATTTACAGGAGTTTCCCATCATGTTGACCGACGACGGCAAGCACTTGTACGTGTCCTGGGATGAGTATCACATGCTCACCGAGCGCTTGGCGCTGAAGATCCATGCCTCGGGCTGGGAGTTTGACCAGATTCTTTGCCTGGCACGTGGCGGCATGCGCCCGGGTGACGTGCTGTCACGCGTGTTTGACAAGCCGCTGGGCATCATGTCCACCAGCTCCTACCGCGCCGAGGCCGGCACCATCCAGGGCCGCCTGGACATCGCCAAATACATCACCATGCCCAAGGGCGAGTTGGCCGGTCGCGTGTTGCTGGTCGACGATCTGGCCGATTCCGGCGTGACGCTGAAGGCCGTGGTCGAGCGCCTGCGTGGCATGCCTTCGATCAGCGAGCTGCGTTCGGCCGTGATCTGGACCAAGGGTGTGTCCAGCTACACGCCGGACTACTACGTCGAGATGCTGGATACCAGCCCCTGGATTCATCAGCCCTTCGAGGAGTACGACGATATGCGGCCGGACGCGCTGGCCAAGAAGTTCGTCGTTTGAGCGTCGGCGTTTGACGCCAGCAATGCAAGCCAGGCCGACCGCACGCAAGTGTTGTCGGCTTGTTGTTTTGTGTGGGCGGGCAAAGAAAATTTGCACTGCACCGGCCTTTTCGCCCCGGCGAGGCCTTGGGCGCGAAGCAAAATGGCCGCATGTCGGCAGACCCGAAAACAGATGCGCAAAAGAAAAAGGCCAGCACTTGCGTGCTAGCCTTCTGTATTTGGTGCCCAGGAGAGGACTCGGTCACGTTTCGCGACCCCGGCGCCGCAAGCATGCGGACGCCTTTCTCGTCCTCCCGCAAGGTCCACTGGACCTTGCTTCCTGGGCAAAAAAAGAAAAGGCCAGCACTTGCGTGCTAGCCTTCTATATTTGGTGCCCAGGAGAGGACTCGAACCTCCACGGAGTTACCCGCTAGTACCTGAAACTAGTGCGTCTACCAATTCCGCCACCTGGGCAAGGTTCAAAACAAGTTCTAATGAATTTGTTTTGACGTTTCAGGAAAGAGAAGGATTCTATCATCAAAAACTTTTATAACGCAAGCGATTCGCCGCAAACAGGTCCTGCGCTGCTCAGCGAGGTCGATGGCACTCTGCAAGGTCATCGCGACGGCCATGGTTTTCTGCTGCCCGATGCGGGCGCGCAAGATATTTATCTGGCGCCGCAGGAGATGCATGCCGTCATGCACGGCGACCGTCTGCGCGTGCGGATCACACGTTATGACAAGCGCGGCCGGCCCGAAGGGCGGGTGCTGGAAATTCTGGAGCGCAAGAAAAAACCCATCATCGGGCGTCTGCTGCTGGAGTCCGGTGTCTGGCTGGTGGCGCCGGAAGACAAGCGCATGGGCCAGGATATCCTGATTCCCAAGAACGGCACGGCCAATGCCACCGCCGGCCAGGTGGTCGCGGTGGAGTTGATCGAGCCGCCCTCGCTGTACTCCCAGCCCGTGGGCCGGGTGGTCGAGGTGCTGGGCGAGATCGACGACCCCGGCATGGAAATCGAGATCGCGGTGCGCAAATACGATGTGCCGCATCGCTTCAGCGCCGAGACCCTGGCCCAGGCCGCCAAGCTGCCCGAGAAGCTGCGGGCGGTGGACCTGAAGGGTCGCATCGATCTGCGCGATGTGCCCCTGGTCACCATCGACGGTGAGGACGCGCGCGACTTCGATGACGCGGTCTACTGCGAGCCGCACAAGCAGGGCCGGGGCAAGACCGCCTTCAATGGCTGGCGCCTGCTGGTGGCGATTGCCGATGTGAGCCACTACGTCAAGCCCGGCGACCCGCTGGATGCCGATGCCTACGAGCGCGCCACCTCGGTCTACTTCCCGCGTCGCGTCATTCCCATGCTGCCGGAGAAGCTCTCCAACGGCCTGTGCTCGCTCAACCCCTACGAAGACCGCCTGTCCATGGTCTGCGATATGTTGGTGAGTGAAACGGGCGAGGTGCAGGCCTACCAGTTCTACCCGGCGGTGATCTGCTCGCACGCCCGTTTTACCTACAACGAGGTGGCGGCCATCCTGGGCAATACCCATGGGCCCGAGGCCGCCAAGCGGCGCGAGTTGGTGCCGCATCTGCTGCATCTGCACGAGGTCTACCGCGCCCTGCTGGCCGAGCGTGGCCGGCGCGGCGCCATCGACTTCGACACCACCGAGACGCAAATCGTGTGCGATGACAACGGTCGTATCGAGAAGATCGTGCCCCGCACACGTAATGAGGCACACAGACTGATCGAGGAGGCCATGCTGGCCGCCAATGTCTGTGCGGCCGACTTCATTGCCGACGCCAAGCATGGCTCGTTATTCCGTGTGCACGAGGGCCCGACGCCCGAGAAGCGCGTGGCCTTGCAAGCCTATCTGCGCGCCCTGGGCCTGGGGCTGTCCATCAGCGACAATCCCAAGCCCCAGGAGTTCCAGGCCATCGCCGCGGCGACCAAGGAGCGCGTCGACGCGACGCAGATCCACGCCATGCTTTTGCGCTCCATGCAGCAGGCGGTCTACACCTCGGCCAATGCGGGGCACTTTGGCCTGTCCTACGAGGCCTATACCCACTTCACCAGCCCGATCCGGCGCTATCCCGATCTGCTGGTGCACCGGGTCATCAAGGCCTTGCTGTCCAATAAGCGCTACCACCTGGACGCCGGCAAGATGGCCGTGCCCATGCCGGCCAAGCGGCCGGGCCGCGCCCAGCCCATCGATCCGGCCAAGGCCAGCACCGAGCTGGAGCGCTGGGAGGTCGTCGGCGCGCATTGCAGCGCCAACGAGCGGCGCGCCGACGAGGCCTCGCGCGATGTCGAGGCCTGGCTCAAATGCCGATACATGCGCGAGCATCTGGGCGAGGAATTCGCCGGCACCGTCAGCGCCGTGACCAGCTTCGGCCTGTTCGTGCAGCTGGATGCGCTCTTCGTCGAGGGCTTGATTCACATCACCGAGCTGGGCGGCGAGTACTTCAAGTTCGACGAGGTGCGCCAGGAGCTGCGCGGCGAGCGCACCGGCATACGCTATGCCACCGGCGCCAAGGTGCAGGTGCAGGTCAGCCGGGTTGATCTGGACGCGCGCAAGATCGATTTCCGCCTGGTGCAGGACAGCGAAGAGGCCAGGCTGATCGCCCGCGCTCAGCGTGACAAGGCAGGGCTGCCTGCCGCTGGCCGCGCGGCGCCGACGCCGGTGGAGGCGCTGGAGGACTTGCGGCGCCAGGACCGTGAGGTGAAGAAGAGTGCGGGCAAAAAGGCCGGCAAGCCGGCGCGCCGCTCTACCAAGTCGGCGGCGCCAACTGCCCATCCGGTCAAGGCTGCGCGCCAGGCTGCGCGCGGCAAGGCCGCCCCCAAAGCGACGGGCAAGAAGCGTTAAGGCTTGCCCAGCCTCAGCGCGTGCATGCGCTCGATCAGATCGGCGGCGCGCAGCGGCCCGGCGCGCAGGCCTTCGGCCGCCCGTCCGTGCCAGTACACGGCCGCTGCGGCGATCGCTTGCGGGTCTTGCTTGGGGGCTTGGGCCCAGAGCCCGCCCAACCAGCCTGCCAGGACATCGCCGGTGCCGGCCGTGGCCAGGGCGGCGTTGCCGCTGCTATTGATCAGCAGCTCGCCGCTGCGGGCCGCGGCAATCAGGCTGCCCGAGCCTTTCAGCAGCGCATAACAGTCAAAGCGATCGGCCAGGGCTTGGGCGGCGTTCAAGCGATCGGCCTGCACCTCGGCCGTGCTGCAGCTCAGCAGGCGCGCGGCTTCCAGTGGGTGGGGCGTTAGCAGCGTGGGCAGGCCGCGCGCGGCGCGCTGGCGCAAGGCCTCTTGCAGATTGGGGCTCAGGCTCAGGCTGTTGAGCGCGTCGGCATCCAGCAGCAGGCGCTCGCTGTGCTGTAGCAGGGCCGCCAGCTCCGGGGCAATGGCGCTGCCGCCGCCGCAGCCGGCCACCACGGTCAGGCCCTGCCAGCCCGCGCTGTATTGCAGGCGCTGCCTGGGCATGAGCATCAGCTCGGGGCGTTGGGCATCGGCGTCTTCGGCTGACTCGGCCGATGTGTTCAAAAAGCTCAGATAAACCCGGCCCGCGCCCGCGGCCAGCGCGGCGCGGCCGGCCAGGCGGGCGGCGCCCCGCATGCCGGGTGAGCCACCTAGCACCAGCACATCGCCCTGGCTGCCCTTGTGGGCCGTGGCCGGGCCGGCGTGCAACCAGGCTTGCAGGCAGTCCTGGCCCAGCCAATGCGCATCGGCCATCTGGCTGGGCGTGAGGCCCAGATCATCGAACCAAAGCTCGCCGCACAGGGCGCGCCCCTGGCCGGTGAACAGGCCGGGCTTGAGGTTCAGCAGGCAGAGCGTGTGCTGCGCCTGCAGCACGGCCGCGCCGCTGGCGCAGCCGTTGTCGCCCGAGAGCCCGCTGGGCAGGTCGATGGCCAGCTTGGGTGTGCTGAGTCGGTTCAGCAGGGCGATGGCGCCGTCTAACTCGCCGGGGCCACGGCGCGGGCTGGCGCCCAGGCCCAGCAGGCCGTCGATGACGAGGCCGGCGTGCTCGGGCGGGCTCAGATCCTCGCGGATGCTGAGCCCGGCGGCTTGCGCGGCCCGCAAGGCCTGGCGGGCATCGGCCGGGCCGGTGGTTTTTGAGCCGATCAGACTCACCGTTACTTTGCGGCCCAGGGCGTGCAGCAGGCGGGCCGCCACCAGGCCGTCGCCGCCGTTATTGCCGGGGCCGCAGACGACCCAGATCGCCCGCTCTGCGTCGGCCTGCAAGGCCAGGGCCAGCTTGGCCACGCTCAAGCCCGCGCGCTCCATCAGCTGCATGGCGGGCAGGGCTTGCAAGGCCTGGGCCTCGATGGCCCGGCTGCTCGTCACGCGATAAAGCGGCCATGTGCGCTGGGGTGGGCTGAGCTTGATCACGGGGAGGGCTTGGCTGGGGTGAGTGGATGGCTGAGCTTAGCCCAGGCGTGAGATCTCCAGGCCGCTGATGTCCGGGATGTCGCCGCCCGCTTGCTGGCCGCCGATCTGGCTGCGCAGCACGGCGGCGGCGCCGCAGGCCAGGGTCCAGCCGGCCAGGGCCGAGGACTCCTGGGTCAGATTGAGCCAGATGCCGCTGCGCCCGCTATCGCCCAGCACGGGCAGTTCATCGGCCAGATGGGCTTGGCTGCCGCTCCATTGCAGGGCCTGGCCCGATTGCATGGAGCCCGGAAACCAGTCGTTCAAGACCTTGTGCAGCAGGGCGGTGGTGGCGGGTTTGAGCTGGCCTCGGCCGTCCTCGATCTCGCCGCTGAACTTGCCGCTCAGGCTCAGCCGCACTCTTTGGCCCAGACGGCTGATGCTGACACCGCTTTGCTGGTCCAGCAGGGCGGCTTGTGGGCCCAGATGCGGGTGGGCTTCCAACTGGCGCAGGGCGGCGGTGATGGAGCAGGCGTGCAGCCGGGTCGTGGCCAGCTTCAGGCCCAGCGGCGCCAGCAGCTCGGCCGCCCCCGTGCCGGCGCAAACTACGACGGCATCGAAGTTGTCTTGCTGCGGGTCGGGTCTTGCGGGGTGGGTGTCGCCGGCTTCGCGCCTGTCCAGGCTTTCGCCCGAGCGTGAGATGGGGCCGGGCGGTTCGGCAGGCGGTGTGTACTCATGCACCAGGCCGACCTGCTTGCCGGGCGTGATGTTGCGCACCGTGGTGTGGAAGCGGAACTGCGCGCCCAGGCGCTGAGCCTCCAGGCGCAGCAGGTGGGCGAACTGGCGGCAGTTGCCGACCTCGGCTTGCGGCAGGTGGATGCCGGCCTGCAGGGCTTGCTCTCGATTGAGGCCGGGCTCCAGGGCGGCGCATTGCTGGGCATCCAGTACTTGTGGGCGGGCGCCGAACTGCTCCAGCAGGTCCAGGCCGGGCTGAATCTGCTTGAGCTCGCGTGCCGTGCGCAGCAGTACCAACTGGCCCTGGCTGCGCTCGTAATCCAGTTGCAGGGTCCGGCGCAGGGTTTGCAGGCGTTCCAGGCTGAACTGGGCCAGCTTGAGCAGGTTTTGCTGGGCGGCGGCAGCGGTCTTGTCTTTGGCGGCGCGGCGGCGCTTGAGTTGCCAGCCGATGTCGCGGCCCGCGCTCAGGCTGGGCCAGCCGGGCGCCACCCAGGGCAGGCGCAGGGCGGGCGCGACGATGCCGGTGTTGGCAAAGCTGCCCTCGGCGGCCACGCTGCCGCAGCGGTCGAAGACGGTGACTTGATGTCCGTCGGCGGCCAGCTCAAAAGCGGTCGTGACGCCGGCAATGCCGGCGCCGATGATGGCGATGTGCATGCTCAGCCTCCCGCCTTGCTGAGCGGCGTGAGGCCTTGGGTGGGGGGTGGGGCGGCGCTTGGGTCGCGGCGGCAATCAGGGCAGGGAAGGGCTCGCAACAGGCCTTCTCGCAGGCGCTCGGCGGCGCCGCTCAGGTCGTGGGGCATAGGTCGTGTATACTCTTTGGGTTTTGCCGGCGGCTGAAAGCAATTTGCTGAAGTCTTGATCGGCAAATCAATCGCAAACCGGCTATTCGAGAGGTGTTGCTGCTGTTCAGATCAAGCTTGTCACTGAGTCAAGCAGAAGTATGTATCGCAGAGCAATTCGGGCCGGATTTTAGACACAACCTTCGGAGTATTTGAAATGTCCGTCACTATGCGCGAGATGCTGGAAGCCGGCGTCCACTTTGGTCACCAAACCCGTTTCTGGCATCCCAAGATGGCCCCGTACATCTACGGCCATCGCAACAAGATCCACATCATCAACCTCGAGAAGACGGTGCCCGCCTTCGAAGAGGCGATGAAGTTCGTCCGCAACCTGGCTTCCAAGCGCGGCACCATCCTGATGGTCGGCACCAAGCGTCAAGCCCGTGAAGTCGTGGCCCTGGAAGCCCAGCGCGCCGGCATGCCTTATGTCGACCAGCGTTGGTTGGGCGGCATGATGACCAACTTCAAGACGGTCAAGACCTCGCTGAAGAACCTGAAGGACATGCAAGCCCAGGTCGAGGCCGGCACCCAGCCCGCCATCAAGAAGGAAGCGCTGATGTTCCAGCGTGACCTGGCCAAGCTGGAAAAAGACATCGGCGGCATTCAAGACATGGGCGGCCTGCCCGACGCCATCTTCGTGATCGACGTGGGCTTCCACAAGATCGCCGTGGCCGAAGCCAAGAAGCTGGGCATCCCCGTCATCGGCGTGGTTGACACCAACCA
The DNA here is from genome assembly GCF_014204525.1 of Roseateles oligotrophus. GTDB lineage: Bacteria > Pseudomonadota > Gammaproteobacteria > Burkholderiales > Burkholderiaceae_C > Paucibacter_A > Paucibacter_A oligotrophus_A. Next base: position 660,842 of record NZ_JACHLP010000001.1, on the reverse strand, counting down.
CTCGCCCGAAGGCATCGATTACGTGATCCCCGGCAACGACGACTCCGCCAAGGCTGTGGCCCTGTACGCCCGCGCCGTGGCCGACGCCGTGCTGGAAGGCCGTGCCAACGCCGGCAACGACGTGGTGCAGGCGCAAGCCCCCGCTGGCGACGAGTTCGTGGAAGTCAGCGAAGGCGCCTGAATTCGGCTTGCCTGAGAAAAAAGGGGCTGTGTCAGCCCCTTTTTTTTAAAAAGAATGGATATCAACGAGTCTTGCCCCCGTGCTGCGGGCGAGGCTCACCGAAACCGGAGAATCAAGATGGCTGTTATTACCGCAAGCATGGTGGCCGAGCTGCGTGCTCGTACCGACGCTCCCATGATGGAGTGCAAGAAGGCGCTGACCGAGGCCGAGGGCGATCTGGGCCGCGCTGAAGAAATCCTGCGCGTCAAGCTGGGCAACAAGGCCGGCAAGGCCGCTTCGCGCGTGACCGCCGAAGGCGTGGTCGCCACCGCCGTGGTCGGCAATGCCGGCGCCCTGCTGGAAGTGAACTGCGAAACCGACTTCGTGTCCAAGAACGATGCCTTCCTGGCCTTCGTCAACGCCGTCGCCGGCCTGATCGCTTCGGAAGCGCCCGCCGATGTGGCCGCTCTGTCGGCCCTGCCGCTGTCGCAAGAAGGCTTCGGCCCGACGGTGGAAGATGTTCGCAAGGGCCTGATCGGCAAGATCGGCGAGAACATGACCATCCGCCGCTTCCAGCGCTATGCCGCCGGCAACAAGCTGGCTTCTTATCTGCACGGCACCCGTATCGGTGTGATGGTTGAGTTCGACGGCGACGAAGTGGCCGCCAAGGACGTCGCCATGCACGTGGCCGCCATGAAGCCTGCCGCCCTGTCCTCGGCCGATGTGCCCGCCGAGCTGGTCGAGAAGGAGCGCAAGATCGCTGCCGAGAAGGCCGCCGAGTCCGGCAAGCCCGCCGACATCGTCGCCAAGATGGTCGAAGGCTCGGTGCAGAAGTTCCTGAAGGAAGTCTCGCTGCTGGACCAGGTCTTCGTGAAGGCCGCCGACGGCAAGCAAACCGTCGCCGCCATGCTGAAGGACAAGGCCACCACCGTGAAGGGTTTCACCCTCTACGTGGTCGGTGAAGGCATTGAGAAGAAGGTGGACGACTTCGCTGCCGAAGTGGCCGCGCAAGTGGCCGCCGCCAAGGGGGCTTAAGCCTCTTGTAATAAAAAGGGCGCCTCTCGGCGCCCTTTACACTTGAGCCCGCACCGGCCGACCTTACGAGGGTCAGGGCATTCGGGTGCCGGCGCTCAGAGAATTTATCCAGCAACACGCAGCACTTAGAGGTCAACCATGCCCGCGCTCAAACGCATCCTGCTCAAACTCTCCGGCGAAGCCCTGATGGGCGACGACGCCTTCGGCATCAACCGCGCCACCATCGTGCGCATGGTGCAAGAAATCAGAGAGGTGACCGAACTCGGCGTTGAGGTGGCCGTGGTCATCGGTGGCGGCAATATCTTCCGCGGCGTGGCGGGCGGCTCGGTCGGCATGGATCGTGCCACGGCCGATTACATGGGCATGCTGGCCACGGTGATGAATTCCCTCGCCCTGGCCGACACCATGCGCCAGGAAGGCATCACCGCGCGCGTGATGTCGGCCATCGGCATCGAGCAGGTGGTGGAGCCCTATGTGCGCCCCAAGGCCTTGCAGTATCTGGAAGAGGGCAAGGTCGTCGTCTTCGCTGCCGGCACCGGCAACCCCTTCTTCACCACCGACACCGCGGCCGCCTTGCGCGGCGCCGAGATCGGTGCCGAGATCGTCTTGAAGGCGACCAAGGTCGATGGCGTTTACACTGCGGACCCGAAAAAGGATCCGAACGCGACGCGCTACGCGCGCATCACTTTCGATGAGGCGATCACCAAGAATCTGCAGGTGCTGGACGCGACGGCTTTTGCCCTGTGCCGCGACCAGAAGCTGCCGATCCGCGTGTTCAGCATCCTCAAGCCCGGCTCGCTCAAGCGCGTGGTGATGGGCGAGGACGAGGGCACGCTGGTTCATGTGTGAGCCAGAGGTCAGGACAATCATTCGAGAAGCATCATGAGCATTGCAGAGATCAAGCAGAACGCCGAGGCCAAGATGGCCAAGTCGGTTGAGGCCTACAAGAACGAGTTGCAGAAAATCCGTGTCGGTCGCGCCCACCCTGGCATCCTGGACCAGGTCAGCGTCGACTATTACGGTTCCCTGGTGCCCATCAGCCAGGTCGCCAACGTCAGCCTGCTGGATGCGCGCACCATCAGCGTCCAGCCCTGGGAAAAAGGCATGGGCGCCAAGATCGAGAAGGCGATTCGCGAGTCCGATCTGGGCTTCAACCCCGCCAGCCAGGGCGATCTGATCCGCGTGCCGGTGCCGCCGTTGAACGAAGAGCGGCGCCGCGAGCTGACCAAGGTCGTGCGCAATGCCGGCGAAGACGCCAAGGTGGCCGTGCGCAATCTGCGCCGCGATGCCAACGAACAGGCCAAGAAGCTGACCAAGGACAAGCTGATCAGCGAGGACGACGAGCGCCGCAGCCTGGACGACGCGCAAAAGCTCACCGACCGTACCATCGCCGAGATCGACCGGCTGATCGCGGCCAAGGAAGCCGAGATCCTGGCGGTCTGAGCGGAATAGCCCCCGAGTGAGCACCGATCAGAGAGCGGTTCCCCGCCACGTTGCCATCGTCATGGATGGCAATGGGCGCTGGGCCAAAAAGCGTTTCCTGCCCCGTTTCTTCGGCCACAAGCAAGGCGTCGATGCCTTGGTCAAGGTGGTGCAGGCCTGTATTGACCGTGAGATCGAGTACCTGACGGTGTTCGCTTTCTCGTCCGAGAATTGGAAGCGTCCCTCCGACGAGGTGTCGGGCCTGATGGGCCTGGTGCTGGCGGCGGTGTCGCGCTATCTGGCGCGCATGGGGGCCATGGGCGTGCGCATCCGCATCGTCGGTGACCGCGAGGCGGTGAGCCCTAAGCTGCGCAATGCCTGGAACGAGGCCGAAAGCGCCACCGCCCACAATAGCAAGCTGACCCTGTCGGTGGCCTTCAACTACGGTGGCCGCTGGGATGTGGTGCAGGCCTGCAAGGGCGCCATGCAAGCCGGCGTACCGCCCGAGGAGCTGAGCGAGGCGCGTCTGTCCGAGTTCATGGCCATGAGTTATGCGCCGGACCCCGACCTCTTCATCCGCACCGGCGGCGAGGTACGCATCAGCAACTTCCTGCTGTGGCAGGTGGCGTATACCGAGTTTGTGTTCTCCGACTGCCTCTGGCCCGAGTTCGGCGAGGCGCAGCTGGATGCGGCCATCGAGGCCTTCCGCGAGCGCGATCGGCGCTTTGGCGGTGTCAAAGAAGCACCGGCTGTCATAGCGGGCTAATTGCTCTCCTGGCGAGGTAAGGCTCTTCATGCTGAAACAACGCATCATCACGGCCTTGGTGCTGCTGGCCGTCTTGCTGCCCGCCGTGTTCGTCGCCAATCCCTGGCCTTTTGCCCTGCTGACCTTGTTGCTGATCGCAGCGGCCGGTTGGGAATGGGCCAAGCTCAATGCCGCCGCGGCCTCGCCGAGCTGGCTGCCGGGCGTGTTTGGCGTCGCCGTGGCCTCGGCCTGCGGCATCACGCTGCTGGGCCACGGCCTGCAAGCACCGCCCGATTGGTGCTGGTGGCTGGCCGGCGTGGTCTGGGTGGCCGGTGGCTCTTACGCCCTGCGCGGCGGTCCCAAGGCCTGGCCCCATGCCCCCACCGGGCTGCGCCTGGCCCTCGGTGCCCTGGTGCTGTTTGCCGCCTGGCTGGCCATGGCCCAGGCCAAGGCCATGGGCACCAACTTCCTGCTCTCCATCTTCTGCCTGGTCTGGATGGCCGATGTGGCCGCCTATTTCGGCGGGCGCACTTTTGGCCGCCGCAAGCTGGCCCCGTCGATCAGCCCCGGCAAGAGCTGGGAGGGCGTATGGTCGGGCATGCTGGGCGTGCTGCTGCTGGCCCTGCTGTGGGTGCATGGGCTGGAAGCGCATTTCAGCTTTGACTCCCCCTCGCTCTTCATGCTGCTCAAGCGCCAGGGCCTGATCGTCAGCCTGCTGGGTCTGCTCCTGCTCAGCGCCATGAGCGTGGTCGGTGATTTGTTTGAATCCTTGATCAAGCGTGCCGTCGGCGCCAAGGACAGCAGCCAGTTGCTGCCCGGCCATGGCGGCGTGCTGGATCGGGTCGATGCCTTGCTGCCGGTGTTCCCGCTGGCCCTGGCCCTGAGTTCCTTGTGAATTCGCTTCAGAATTTCTTGTGCGGCCCCGCCTGTTCCCATGAACACATCTACCTCTAGGCCTCAGCGCATCTGTGTGCTGGGCTCCACCGGTTCCATCGGCGTCAACACCCTGGACGTCTTGGCCCGCCATCCCGAGCGCTACGAGGTGTTCGCGCTCTCGGCCATGAGCCGGGTGGAGGACTTGTTGGCGCAGTGCCTGCGCTGGCGGCCGCGTTTTGCCGTCATGCCCGCCGCCGAGCCCGCAGCCCGCCTGCGCGAGCTGCTGCGCGAGCAGGGCAGCCGCACCGAGGTGCTGGACGGCGCGGACAGCCTGTCGCTGATCGCCGCCCACCCGGATGTGGACATGGTGATGGCCGCCATCGTCGGCGCCGCCGGGCTCTCGCCCTGCCTGGCCGCGGCCAAGGCCGGCAAGCGCCTGTTGCTGGCGAACAAGGAGGCCATCGTCGTCGGCGGCGCCTTGTTCATGCAAGCGGTGGAGCAGGGCGCTGCGACCCTGCTGCCCATTGACAGCGAACACTCGGCCATCTTCCAGTGCCTGCCCGAAGACCGTCGCAGCTGGGCCCAGCGCATTGATCACATCGTGCTGACCGCCTCGGGCGGCCCCTTCCGCCAGCGCGATCCGGCCACCCTGGCCGAGATCACACCCGAGCAGGCCTGCGCCCACCCGAACTGGGTGATGGGCCGCAAGATCTCGGTGGACTCCGCCACCATGATGAACAAGGCGCTGGAGGTGATCGAGGCGCGCTGGCTCTTCAATCTGGCGCCCGAGCAGATCCGCGTGCTGATCCATCCGCAGAGCATCATCCACTCCATGGTGGTGTGCCGCGATATGTCGGTGCTGGCCCAGCTGGGCACGCCGGATATGCGCGTGCCCATCGCCTACGGCCTGTCCTTCCCCGAGCGCATCGAGGCAGGCGCCAGCCGACTGGAGCTGGAAAAACTTGCCGCCCTGAGCTTTGAGGAGGCCGATGAGAAGCGTTTCCCCGGCCTCTTCCTGTCCTGGCGAGCCCTGCGTGCGGCCGAGGGTTCGACCGCCGTCCTGAATGCCGCCAACGAGGAGGCCGTCGAGGCCTTTCTGAACAAGCGCCTGCGCTTCGACCAGATCCACCGCGTCAATCTGCAATGCCTGGACGAGCTGCCGCCGCAGGCCGGTGAATGCCTCAGCGTGGATGGGCTGTTAGGCCTGGATGCGCGCGTGCGCCGCCATGCCCAGGGCTTGATTGCAGGGCTCGGTGCATGACGACCTTGCTGGCTTTTCTCGTCACGCTGGCCGTGCTCATCGTCGTGCACGAGTATGGCCACTACCGCGTGGCGCGTGCCTGCGGCGTCAAGGTCCTGCGCTTCTCGGTCGGCTTCGGCCGCGTGCTGTGGCGCCGCCAGGCCCATCCGGATGCCACCGAGTTCACGCTCTGTGCCATCCCCTTGGGCGGTTATGTGCGCATGCTGGACGAGCGCGAAGGGCCGGTCACACCGGCGATGCGCGAGCAGGCCTTCAACAACCGGCCCCTGCGCCAGCGCGTGGCCATCGTGGCGGCCGGCCCGCTGGCCAATCTATTGCTGGCGGCCCTGCTTTTTGGGGCGGCCAACTGGGCCGGCATCGCGCTGCCCAAGGCCGTGCTGGGCGCGCCCGCGGCGGGTTCGCTGGCCGAGCGCGCCGGCATGCAGGCGGGCGACTGGGTGCAGGCCACGTCTAGAAACGGGCAGGACTGGCGAGACACCGACTCTCTGCTCGACCTCCATGAGCAACTTGCCGCCGCCCTGGCCCAGGGCGAAAAACTGCATCTGAGCGTCAGCGATGCCAAGGGCCATGGTCGGCGCGAACTGCTGCTGGACATGGAGCGCCTGAAGGGCGCCGAGATGGATGCGAGTCTGACGGCCAAGCTGGGCCTGGGAGGGCCGTTCAGCGAGCCGGTGCTGGGCCGCATCTCGGCCGGCGGCGCGGCCGAGCAGGCCGGCCTCAAGGAGGGCGACCGGGTGCTGGCCGTGGACGAGGCCACGGTGCAAGACGCCGCCAGCCTGCGTCAGCTGATCCGTGCCTCGGGCAGTGCGGGCGAGCTGCGGGCCCAGCAGTGGCGGGTGCAGCGTGGCAGCGAGACCCTGGTGATCGAGGTGCGCCCCAAGCTGGTGAGCGAGGCGGACAAGAAGATCGGCCGCATCGAAGCCCTGGTCGGTGCGGCGCCCGAGATGGTGTTGCAGCGCTACGGCTTTTTTGACGGCCTGCTGCGCGGTTTTGAGCGCACCTGGGATGTGTCCTGGATGACGCTCAAGGTCTTTGGCCGCATGCTGATCGGCGAGGCTTCGCTGAAGAATCTGAGCGGCCCGCTGACCATTGCCGAATATGCCGGCCAGTCCGCGCGCCTGGGCCTGGCGCACTATCTGGGCTTTCTCGCCCTGGTCAGCGTCAGCCTTGGCGTGCTCAACCTGCTGCCACTGCCCATGCTCGATGGTGGGCACCTGATGTATTATCTTTTCGAGGGTTTGAGCGGCCGCCCCGTCTCGGAGTGGTGGCAAACGCAGCTGCAGCGCGCAGGGGCGCTGATCCTGATGCTGATGATGGCTTTAGCCCTTTCCAACGACGTGGCCCGCCTGGCGGGTCTGCATTGACTCTATCTGCATGTCCTCATCTCAAAGACCGGGAGCGTTTCTGCGCCCCTCAATCCTGACCTTGGCCCTGGTGGCCGCACTGCAGTCAGGCGCCGCCTGGGCCGTGGAACCCTTCATCCTCAAGGACATCCGTGTTGAAGGCTTGAACCGAACCGACCCCGGTACGGTGTTCGCCAGCCTGCCCTTCCGCATCGGCGACACCTATAACGACGATAAGGGCGCGGCTGCCCTGCGCGCCTTGTTCGCCACCGGCCTGTTCAAGGACGTGCGCATCCAGATCGATGGCAACTCGGCCGTGCTCATCATCGAAGAGCGGCCCATCATCGCCAACGTCAGCTTCGTTGGCCTGAAGGAGTTCGACACCGAAGCCCTGACCAAATCGCTGAAGGACGTGGGCATCGGCGAGGGCAAGCCCTTCGACAAGGCTCTGGCCGACCGCGCCGAGCAGGAATTGAAACGCCAGTACCTGACCCGCAGCCTCTACGGTGCCGAGGTCACCACCACCATCACCCCACTGGAGCGCAACCGCGTCAATGTGAGCTTCTCCGTCAGCGAGGGCGAGCCGGCCAAGATCGGCGAGGTGCGCATCCTGGGCAGCAAGGTCTTCTCCGAGAGCACCCTGGTGGGCCTGATGGAGCAGACCACCTCGGGCTGGCTGACCTGGTACACCAAGACCGACCGTTACTCGCGCTCCAAGCTCAATGCCGATCTGGAGACCCTGCGCTCCTACTATCTGAACCGTGGCTATCTGGAGTTTGCCGTCACCTCCACCCAGGTGACCATTTCGCCCGACAAGCAAAGCATCAATATCGCCATCACGGTGAGCGAGGGCCAGCCCTATACCGTCACGGCGGTCAAGCTGGAAGGCGACTTCCTGGGTCGCGAAGAGGACTTCAAGCGCCTGGTTCAGCTCAAACCCGGCGAGGCCTATCAGGGCGAGGCCGTGGCCCAGACCACGCGCCTGTTCGCCGACCTCTACGGCACTTTCGGCTACGCCTTCGCGCGGGTCGACAGCCGTCCCGAGATCGACAAGGCCAGCGGCCAGGTGGTGGTGACCTTCACCGCCGAGCCGCAGCGCCGCGTCTATGTGCGTCGCGTCATCATCGGCGGCAATACCCGCACCCGGGACGAAGTGATACGCCGCGAGTTCCGCCAGTTCGAATCGGCCTGGTACGACGGCCAGCGCATCAAGGCTTCGAAAGACCGGGTCGAGCGCCTGGGCTACTTCAAGCAGGGCGAAGTGACCATAGACACCCAGGAAGTGCCCGGCGCACAGGACCAGGTGGACGTGATCCTGACCGTGGTCGAGCGCCCCACCGGCAATATCATGGTGGGCGCGGGCTACTCCAGCCAGCAAAAGCTCTCGCTGACCGGCTCCATCCAGCAAGACAATGTCTTCGGCTCCGGCCACTCCCTGGGCATCAGCGTCAATACCGCCTCCACCGGCCGTGCCCTGGTGCTCAGCGAGACCGATCCCTACTTCACCGTGGACGGCGTCTCGCGCTCGCTGGACCTGTTCTACCGCACGCAAAAGCCCATCAACACCTTGGGCGAGCAGTACGAGTTGATCACCCGCGGCGCCACCATACGCTTCGGTGTGCCCTTCTCGGAAATCGACACCGTGTTCTTCGGCCTGGGCTACGCCCAGACCACCATGAGCACGACGTCCGGCCTGCCCAATAGCTATCTGCTCTACGGCCGCCTGTTCGGCAAGAACAGCCGCGAGTTCCCCTTCACCATAGGCTGGCAGCGCGACAACCGCGACAGCATCATCTCGCCCACGGTCGGCCGCTATCAGCGCGTCAACCTGGAGGTCAGCGCCCTGGGCGATGCGCGTTATGCGCGTGCCAATGTGCAGTACCAGGAGTATTTCCCCATCACCAAGAAGATCACGCTGGGCGTGAACAGCGAGCTGGGCTGGGGCCAGGGCCTGGGCAGTCGTCCCTATCCCATCTTCAAGAACTTCTATGCCGGCGGCCTGGGCTCGGTGCGGGTGTTCGAGGCCGGCTCCCTGGGTCCGGTCGACGTGACCGGCTCCTACTCGGGCGGCAATCGCCGCGTCAACGTCAATGCCGAGTTGTACCTGCCCGTGCCGGGCGGCGGCAATGACAAGACCTTCCGCCTGTTCGGCTTCCTGGACGCCGGCAATGTCTGGGGCCCGGACGACAAGATGACGACCGACTCCATCCGCTCCTCGGCCGGTATCGGCCTGAGCTGGCTGTCGCCCATGGGCCCGCTGCGCTTGAGCTATGGCACGCCCTTGCGCAAGAAGCCCACGGATAGAATCGAGAAATTCCAATTCCAAATCGGGAATGCATTCTGATGAAATACCCCTCATTGAAAGCGGTGGCCCTGTCCGCCATGTTGTCGGCGTCGGCCATGGTCGGTGCGGCCGCTCAGGCCCAGGAGCTGAAGATCGGCTACGTCAACAGCGAGCGAGTCATTCGCGAAGCCAATCTGGCCAAGGCCGTGGGCCTGAAGCTGGAAGCGGAATTTGGCAAGCGTGAGAAGGATCTGAAGGATCTGGAATCCAAGCTGCGCGGCGCCGCCGAGAAGCTGGAAAAAGATGCGCCTACGCTGTCGGAGTCCGAGCGCAGCCGCCGTCAGCGCGATCTGGTCGAGCAGGACCGTGAATTGCAGCGCAAGCGCCGTGAGTGGCAGGAAGACCTGAGCCAGCGCAAGCAGGAAGAAATGTCGGTCATCGTCGACCGTGCCAACCGCGTCATCAAGCAGATTTTTGATGCCGAGAAGTACGACCTGATCGTGCAGGACGCCATCATGTCCAGCGCCCGCGTTGACATCACCAAGAAGGTGATCGACACGCTCAACGCCCAGAAGTGAGCAACTCGGTGAGCCCCGTGGTTCACCTGGCCGATTTGATCGCCGCCTTGGGCGGCGATCTTCATGGTGAGGCACAAACCCGCATCAGCCGCATCGCGCCGCTGGACGAGGCCGATGGGGAGACCATCAGCTTTCTGGCCAATCCGCGCTATCAGTCGCAGCTGGCCCAGACCCAGGCCGCCTGCGTGATCGTGGCCCCGGCCTTTGCCGAGGCGGCCATCCAGCGTGGCGAAAATAGCGGGGCGGTCATCGTCACGCCCGACCCCTATCTCTATTTCGCTCGCCTGACCCAGTGGTGGGCGGCGCGCACGCGGCCGCTTGCGCCTGCGCGTGTTCACCCCAGCGCGGTGGTGGACCCTAGTGCCCGCCTGGGCGCGGGCGTGGACATAGGCCCGCTGGCCGTGATCGAGGCCGAGGCCGAGATCGGCGCTGGCGCCCGCATCGGCGCGCATTGCGTGATCGGGCAGGGCGCCCGCATCGGCGCCGGCACGCGGCTGGCGGCGCGGGTCAGCGTGGGTTTTGATTGCGTGCTGGGCCAGCGCTGCATCGTGCACAGCGGCGTGGTGATAGGCGCGGATGGTTTTGGCTTTGCGCCTAACTTCAAATCCGAACGGCCCGGCTGGGAGAAGATCGAGCAACTGGGCAGTGTGCGCATAGGCAACGATGTGGAAATCGGCGCCAACACTTGCATCGATCGCGGTGCCCTGGCCGACACGGTGCTGGAAGACGGGGTCAAGCTGGACAATCTGATTCAGATCGCCCATAACGTGCATATCGGCCGGCACACGGCCATCGCGGGCTGTGCGGCAATTGCCGGCAGCACCAAGATCGGCGCCTTCTGCACCATAGGCGGTGCGGCCAATGTGGTGGGCCATCTGGTGCTGGCCGACCATGTGCATGTGTCGGCCGCCACCTTGATCAGCCGCTCCATCAGTCAGCCCGGCCAGTACAGCGGCGTCTATCCCTTCGAGGACAATGCCAGCTGGGAAAAGAACGCGGCCACCCTGAGACAATTGCATTCCTTGCGCAGCCGCTTGCGCGACCTTGAAAAAAAGAACACATGACCATGGACATCCACGCCATCCTGAAGAAGCTGCCGCATCGCTACCCCATCCTGCTGGTGGACCGCGTGCTGGAGGTCGAGGCCGGCAAGCGCATTCTGGCGATCAAGAACGTCAGCATCAACGAGCCCTTCTTCCTCGGCCATTTCCCGCATCGCCCGGTCATGCCCGGCGTGCTGATCCTGGAAGCCATGGCCCAGGCCGCCACCTTGCTGGCCCTGGAAAGCTCGGACATCGTGCTGGATGAAACCACGGTGGTCTACTTCGCCGGCATCGATAACGCCAGATTCAAGCGGCCGGTGGAGCCGGGCGACCAGCTGCGCCTGGAGGTGACGCTGGAGCGCGCCAAGGCCGGCATCTTCAAGTTCAGCGGCAAGGCCTTTGTGGGCGAGCAGCTGGCGGCCGAGGCCGACCTGATCTGCACCATGCGCAAAATCTCCGACTGAGCCTGAAGCGAGCGCCAAGCCATGTCGTCCCGCATTCATCCCAGCGCCATCATCGACCCCGCGGCGGAGCTGGACAGCTCGGTCAGCGTCGGCGCCTACACCTTGATAGGCCCGCATGTGCGCATCGCCGCCGGTACCACGGTGGGGCCGCACTGCGTCATCGAAGGTCGCACCACGATTGGCGCGGACAACCAGATCTTCCAGTTCAACTCCATAGGCGCCATCCCGCAGGACATGAAGTACGCGGGCGAGCCGACCGAGCTGGTGATCGGTGAGCGCAACAGCATCCGCGAGTTCTGCACCCTCAATCTGGGCACGGCCCAGGACGAGGGCGTGACCCGCATCGGCAGTGACAATCTCTTGATGGCCTATGTCCACATCGCCCACGATGTGCGCTTGGGCGATCACATCGTGCTGGCCAATAACGCCACGCTTGCCGGCCATGTGCATGTGGGCGACTGGGCCACGGTGGGGGGGCTCTCGGGCGTGCACCAGTTCGTCAAGATCGGTGCCCACGCGATGATTGGCTTCCAGGGCCATGTGGCCCAGGACGTGCCGCCCTTTATGACGGTGGACGGCAATCCGCTGACGGCCCGCGCCGTCAATGTGGTGGGCCTGCGCCGCCGCGGCTTCAGCGCCGAGCGCATCGCCGTGATCAAGCAGATCCACAAGCTGCTCTACCGCTCGGCCTTGACGTTTGAACAATCGCAGGCCGAGATCGCCACCCTGCACGGTCAGGGTGCGGACGAGGATGTCGCCCTGATGCTGAACTTCCTGGCGGCCGCCACCCGCGGCATTGTGCGTTAGCCGATGGACAACACCCCGCCTCGTTTGGGCATGGTGGCCGGCGAGGCCTCCGGTGATCTGCTGGCCGGCCTGCTGCTGGCCGGCCTGCGCGAACGCTGGCCGGCGCTACAAGCCTGCGGCATCGGCGGCCCGCGCATGGCGGCCCAGGGTTTCGAGAGCTGGTGGCCGCATAGCAAGCTGAGCATCTTCGGCTATGTGGATGCCTTGCTGAATATCCGCGAGCTGCTGTCCATACGCAAGCAGCTGGGCACGCGGCTGATTGCGCAGGCGCCGGCCGCCTTCATCGGCGTCGATGCGCCCGACTTCAATTTCGGCCTGGAGCAGCGCCTGCGCGAGGCCGGCATCCGTACCGTGCATTTCGTCTGCCCCTCGATCTGGGCCTGGCGGGCCGAGCGGGTGGAGAAGATCAAGCGCTCGGCCGACCATGTGCTGTGCCTGTTTCCTTTTGAGCCCGAGATCCTGCGCCAGCACGGCATCGCGGCGACTTATGTGGGCCACCCGCTGGCCGATGCGATCCCGCTGCAGGCGCCCAAGGCCGAGAGCCGCGCCAGCTTGGGGTTGGCACCGAGCGACACGGTCGTGGCCCTGCTGCCCGGCAGTCGCCGTAGCGAGATCCGTTACATCGCCGAGCCCTTTTTGCGTGCCGCCGTTCTGATGCAGCAGCAGCGCCCCGAGCTGCGCTTCATCATGCCCATGGCGCCGGGCTTGCGTGCCTTGATCGAGCCCCTGGTGGCCCGCCTGGCACCCGGCCTGAATCTGCGCCTGCTGGACGGGCGCTCCCACGAGGCCTTGGCCGCTTGCGACATCACCCTGGTGGCCAGCGGCACGGCCACGCTGGAGGCGGCCTTGTTCAAGCGGCCCATGGTGATTGCCTACCGCATGCACTGGCTCAATTGGTGGCGCATGAAGGGCCGCAACTACCAGCCCTGGGTGGGCCTGCCCAATGTGCTGGCGCGCGAGTTCCTGGTGCCCGAGCTGATTCAGGATGCCTGCACGCCCGCGGCCCTGGCCCGCGAGGCCCTGGCCTGGCTCGCCGAACCTGAGCGTTATGCGGCCGTGCAGGCCCGCTTCGAACAACAACATCAAATGTTGCGCTGCAATACCGCGCAAAAGGCCAGCGATGCCATCGCGCAAATCATCGGCCAAGCCTGAGCAACTGGGCCTGGTCTGGACCGGCCCCGGCTTGCTGGCCGGGGTGGACGAGGCCGGCCGCGGCCCGCTGGCCGGGCCCGTGGTCGCGGCCGCCGTCATCCTGGACGATGCCGCGCCTATCCTCGGCCTGCGCGACTCCAAAATCCTCAGCGAGAAAAAGCGCGAGGCCTTGTTTGACGAGATCCGTGCCAAGGCCTTGTGCTGCTGCATCGCCGAGGCCAGCGTCGAAGAGATCGACCGCCTGAACATTCTGCAGGCCACGCTGCTGGCCATGCGCCGCGCGGTGGAGGGCTTGCGCCTCAAGCCCTCTTTTGTGCAGGTGGACGGCAATCGCCTGCCGGTGCTGAAGGTGCCGGCCGAGGCCATCGTCAAGGGCGATGCCAAGGTGCAGGCCATCTCGGCCGCCTCCATCTTGGCCAAGGTCCATCGTGACCGCCAATGCCTGGCCATGCACGAGGCCCATCCGGCCTACGGTTTTGCCAGCCACAAGGGCTACCCCACGGCCGAGCATCTGGCCGCCTTGCGCGAGCATGGCGCCACTTCTTTCCATCGGCGCAGTTTTGGCCCCGTCAGAACCGTTCTGGAGCAGGCCTTGTGAGCGAGAAAATTTTGCACATCAGCTCGCGTGACAACCCCGCCCTGCAGCGCCTGCGCAAGCTCAGCCAAGACGGCAGCGCCTACCGCAAGCTCGGCGGCGTCTGGTTGGAGGGCGATCATCTGGCCCGCGCCTGCTTGCAGCGCGGCCATGCGGTGACGCTGGCCGTGTTGACGGAGGAGGGCGCACAGAACCCGGCCCTGCGCGCATTGGCCGATGCCGCGCCGCGCCAGCTGATCGTGCCCGCTGTCCTGTTCAAAGGCATCAGCGGCCTGGAGTCGCCGGCGCAGATCGGCTTCGAGATTCCTGTGGAAGCCAGGCAAGACCTGAGCCCCGGCCTGGACACCGTCGTGCTGGACCGTTTGCAAGACGCCGGCAATGTGGGCACGATTTTGCGCAATGCTGCCGCCTTCGGCTTCAAGCAGGTGCTGGCCTTGAAGGGCACGGCGGCGCTGTGGAGCCCCAAGGTCTTGCGTGCCGGCATGGGTGCGCATTTCGGCCTGCGCCTGATCGAGGGCCTGAGCCCGGCCGATCTCGATGCCTTGCAAGTGCCCCTGATCGCCACCAGCTCCTACGCCGAGTCACAAATCCACCAACTGGCCCTGCCCAAGCCCTGCGCCTGGGTGATGGGCCATGAGGGCCAGGGCGTGCAGGCCGAACTGATGCAGCGCTGCGCCCTGACCGTGGGCATCCCGCAGCCGGGCGGCGAGGAATCGCTCAATGTGGGCAGCGCGGCGGCGATTTGCTTGTACGAGAGCGCCAGGCAACGCCTGGCCTAGGGCCTGTTAGCGCTACGGCAATGGGTCGCGTTGTGCCCAGCCAGGGGTGCAGGCAAGGCGCAAACCGCAGCCGGGTTGGACACCCGGCGAGGATTTGCAACGCCGCATGCGCCCCTGGCTGGGCACAACCCTTCGCGGCCCATTGCCGTAGCGCTAACAGGCCCTAAGTGATGCGCTGCGATATGAATCGCTCGTGATGCAGGAGCGACTCCTGTACGCCCAGGGCGCGCACGGCGCTCAAGCAGTCCTCGGTGAACTCGGTGCTGCCGGCCATGAACACGCTGTGCGCCGAGAGATCGGGGAAGAGCCTGGGCAGCAGGCCGGGGATGCGGCCGTGCAAGAGGCCGGGTTTTTCCTCGCCGGTCAGCGTCAGCTTCCAGCCGAAATTGCGGTGCATGCGTGACCAGTAAACCAGGCGGCCTTTGGCGTAGAAGTCCTCCTCCCGGCGGGCCGAGAACAGCAGGGTCACCGGCTTGCGATAGCCCCGTTTCAGGGCGGCCTCGGTGAGCGAGAGCAGGGGTGCCAGGCCCGAACCCGCCGCCAGGCAGAGCACGGGTGTTTCGGCCTTGGGGTCGCCGATGAAGCTACCGTAGGGGCCGGATAGGCTGAGCCCCTCGCCGATGCCCACTTCCTCATGCAGCCAGTTGCTGGTCAGGCCGCCGTCCACCCGGCTGATGTGTAGCGTCAGGCTGCCATCCTGGCGCGGCGCATTGGCCAGCGAGTAATGCCTGGGCGTGGCGCCCGGCTTGGGGGCGGTGATGGCCACATACTGGCCCGGCCAGAAGCGCAGCGGCGCGCCCAGGGGCAGGAGCTGGAATTCGCAGATGCGCGGCGTGCGCTGGATCTTCTCCACCACCACAAAAGGCATGGCCTCGCGGGGCGGGAAGAGCTTGGGCGAGGCGTCGGCCGAACCCCATTCGATCACCAGGCGCTCGGACAAGGGCTTGGCCATGCACATCAGGCCGAAGCCCTGCTTGCGCTCCTCCTGCGACAAGGCCATGTCCATCACAAAGCCCTGGTCGAACTGGCCCTCCAGCACGCGCACCTTGCACTCGCCGCAGGCACCGGCGCGGCAGTTATTGGGCAGGGCGTAGCCGCCCCGCTCCAGGCTCATCAACACCGTGTCGCCATCGACCACGGGAACGTTTTGCCCCGAGGGCGAGAGGGTGATGACTTTGTTGCTCATGTTCAGAACACCGGGATGATGTCCTTCATGTCCACATCCCGCACCTCCTGGCCGGAGATGCCCACCTCGGGGATGGCGGGGAAGGGGATGCCGTATTTGTCCAGCACGCCCTTGAGGTTGAGCATGGCGTTGCGCCAGTTCTCCTTTTTGGCTTCGTACTCGGGGATGTAGAAGCCGGCGTTGCGGGCCACGGCCTCGATCTCGCGCTGGTTGGGGATGAAGTCGGGGCCGATGTCCCAGAAGTCCTCCGGCGGCTCGAACAGCACGCCCGAGAGGAAGAGGAAGCCGGCGCGGATCTGCTTGGTGATCAAGGCCTTGTCCGACAAGTCCATCTTCGGGTAGTCGCGCTCCATCAAGGCCATGCAGATGGCCATATGCCGGCCTTCGTCGCGCCCCACCTTGCGGAAGCCTTCCTGGAACACCGGTTCGCTGCATTTGGCCGCCATCTGGTGAAAGATGGTGGCCGCGGCGATCTCGCCCATCAGGAAGGAGCTGAACAGCACGGCCAGGCTGTACTTGGGCACGGCGTTCTTGTAGCCGCTCCAGTAGCGGCCGCCATTGTGGTAGAGCCAGTGCGCGTTCTTCCAGGCCTTGCGGCCGATCTCGGTCTTGGGCTCGTAGGTCAGCGGGTCCGGGTGCTCCAGCAGCTTGGTGATGGCCAGGCCGCAGAGTTGCTCGTGGTTCTGTTCGTCGCGGGTCACCGAGAAGAAGCAGCGGCGCACGGCGTCTTCTTCGTGCGCCTCGTAGGTCTTGATGAAGGCGGCGGCAAACACCGGCGGGGCCGAGGCGTCAAAGACCGAGAGCAGGGTCCACCAGTAAGCCATGGCCTCGCGTTCCTCCCAGCTGTAGCGCGCGGCATCGAAGGTGTCCCAGGGCAGTTTCTTCGGGTCCCAGTACTCGCGCTGCGAGGCGTCCCAGACCTCCTCCAGCTTGGCCGTCTGGCTGCGCCAGCTCAGGGGGTAGACATTGGGCTGCGCCGTGGCGGGGGGCAGTTCCATGCTGTGGGCAATCCGTTCGTGGTGTGACATGGCCGTCTCCAAAAGAGGTTGAGATCAGGCCGGGCCGCGCCTCATGACCTGATACGGCAAATGGTAGTAAGCGCCATATCTGTATCGTATTGACCTGGGTCATGGATGCGGGGGCGAGCCGCTAGGGCTTTTCCCAGGGGGGGCAGGCCGCGTCCAGCAGGCCGCCGAAGCGCTGGAAGAAATAGGGCGTCAGCGGCGGCACAAAGCCGGACTCGGCCTCCAGCAGCGCCAGCACATGGGCGTTCGCGGCCGGGTGCAGGCCTCGGTAGAGCGCGGCCGACAAGGCATAGGCCTGGGCGCCCGGCCAGGCCTTGGGCAGCAGGGCCGGGGGCAGTTGCGGGTCGCGCAGCTGCACGCGGCGGAAGGCGTGGATCAGCAAGGTGCGGGCCAGCAAGGCCGGGCCTGCAGGCACGGCCTGCTCGCGCGATCGCAACCGATCCAGCCCGGCCAGTAGCGGGGCGAAGCGCAGGACGAAGGCCTGGTAGTCCCGGGCCAGTTGCTCCAGCGGCCAGGCCTGGCTGGCGAATTCCCGCAAGGAGCGGCCGCGCAGCGGAGCGATTTCCTGGGCCGTCAGCACAAAGACCTGATCGCGCAGACCCAGGCGATGCAAGATGCCGGCCACCGCGTCGCGGCGTGGCGCCGGGTGGGCCAGCACGCCTGGGCCCAGCGCGGTAAAGCCCTCCCAGGCCAGCTCGCGCCGCATCTGCAGGCGGGCGGGTGCGGCCTCGCTGCCCGCTTGCATGACGAGCAAGGTCCACTGACCGTCCCAGTCTTCGGGGGTGGCCGAGTAGATGCGGCTATGGGCTTGCTCGAAACGGCTGAAGCCCTCGGGCGTCAGCTGGTACTCGCTGCGCCGGCCCTGGCGGTTGGCGCGCAGCCAGCCGTCCTGGGTCAGGCGGAACACGCTGGTGCGCACCAGGCGCTCGTTCAGACCCAGGGGCTCGGCCAGGCGGATCAGGCTTTTGAGCCAGAAGTGGCCGCCGAAGGGCGCGATGGAATCACCCAGCAGGGTGGCGATCAGGGACTGGGCATTGAGCCGCTCGCTGGCCAGGGCCTGGGCAATCCAGTCGCTGAGCGAGGGAGGGTGGGGCACGGCTTCAGTAGATCAGGCGGTCCGGCCGCAGATCCCGCAAGATGGTGGTGGCGATCTCTTCGATGGATTTATGGGTGGAGGACAGCCAGGCGATGCCGTCCTTCTTCATCATGGCCTCGGCCTCGTTGACCTCGTAGCGGCAGTTCATCAGGTCGGCGTATTTGCTGCCGGGGCGGCGCTCGTTGCGGATCTGGCTGAGGCGCTCGGGGTCTATGGTCAGGCCAAAGCATTTGCGCTTGTGGGCCACCAGCATGGAGGGCAGGCGGCCGCGCTCGAAGTCCTCGGGGATCAGCGGGTAGTTGGCGGCCTTGATGCCGTGCTGCATGGCCAGGTAGAGCGAGGTGGGCGTCTTGCCGCTGCGCGACACGCCGACCAGGATCACATCGGCCACGTCCAGGTTCTTGGCCGACTGGCCGTCGTCGTGGGCCAGCGAGAAATTGATGGCCTCGATGCGGTCGTGGTACTCCTGGCTGCGCGCCACATCGGAAAAGCGGCCGACGCGGTGGTTGGACTTGGTTTCGAATTCTTCTTCCAGCGGCTCGATAAAGGTGCCGAACATGTCCAGCACCCGGGCCTGGCAGTGATCGCGCACGATTTGCAGCACCTCACGGTCCACCAGGGTGGCGAAGACGATGGCCCGCATGCCTTCGCGCACACTGGTTTCGTTGATCTCGCGCACGACGGCGTAGGCCTTCTCCGGCGTGTCGATAAAGGGCCGGCGCACATGGCGCGGCTTGATGGGGAATTGGGCCAGGATGGAGTTACCGAAGGTCTCGGCGGTAATGCCGGTGCCGTCGGAGACAAAGTACACGGTGCGATTGGGCATGGTGGGGCGTCCTTTATTCAGCCCGATCATAGGTTCACTTCCCCCAGCACCCGCCGCAAATCCGGGCGTCGTGTGCGTGCCGAAGGCTTGAAAAGTTTTCAAGCAATCTGCCAAAAATCTCAAAGACCCGGCGCAAAGCTTGCCCGTAGAATCGGCGCCAATCTTCCTCGTCAGCCGCATGAACCCCTCCACCCCACAATCAAAAGCAAGAATTGGTGTGAGTGATGGCCTCTGCCTCAGTCTGATGGATGGCGCCCAAGGCCTGGCGGCTGGCGTCATTGCGGGAGCACCGATTTTTTTACATCCCGGAGCTTTCCCATGTCACAACGCTACGAGCCGACCGCCCTGGTCGTTCCCTTTGAGAATCTGAGAATGACCGATGTCGAGGTGGTCGGCGGCAAGAACGCCAGCCTCGGCGAAATGATTTCCCAACTCGCAGCCTCCGGCGTGCGTGTGCCCGGTGGCTTCGCCACCACGGCCCATGCCTTCCGCGAGTTCCTCAAGCACGAGGGCCTGGACGCCCGCATCGCTGCGCGTTTGTCCACCCTCAATACCGACGATGTGCGCGCCCTGGCCGAGGCCGGTGCAGAGATCCGCGGCTGGCTGGAGGCGCAGCCCTTTCCGGCCGACCTGGAAGCGCAGATCCGCGGCTCCTTCGCCCAGCTGACGGCCGACAACCCCGGCGTCTCCTTCGCCGTGCGCTCCTCCGCCACCGCCGAGGATCTGCCCGATGCGTCCTTCGCCGGCCAGCAGGAGACCTTTCTGAATGTGGTGGGCATCGAGGAGGTGCTGCACAAGATGAAGGAGGTGTTCGCCTCCCTCTACAACGACCGCGCCATCAGCTACCGCGTGCACAAGGGCTTTGCCCACGCCGATGTGGCCTTGAGCGCCGGCGTGCAGCGCATGGTGCGCTCCGACCTGGGTTCGGCCGGTGTGATGTTCACCATCGACACCGAGAGCGGTTTCAAGGATGTGGTCTTCATCACCTCCAGTTACGGCCTGGGTGAGACCGTGGTGCAGGGCGCCGTCAACCCGGACGAGTTCTACGTCCACAAGCCCGCCCTGGCGCGCGGCAAGCTGCCCATCATCCGCCGCAATCTGGGCTCCAAGCTGATCAGCATGGAGTTCAGCACGGCGGAAGAAAAAGCCGCCAGCGGCAAGCTGGTGAAGACGGTGGACACCGCGCCCGAAATGCGCAACCGTTATTCGCTGAACGACGCCGAGGTGATCGAGCTGGCCAAGTACGCCATGATCATCGAGAAGCATTACGAGCGTCCGATGGACATCGAGTGGGGCCGTGATGGCGTCGATGGCCGCCTCTACATCCTGCAAGCCCGGCCCGAGACGGTGAAGAGCCAGGCCGAGGGTCAGGTCGAGCACAGTTACAAGCTCAAGGGTCAGGGTCAGGTGCTGGCCGAGGGCCGCGCCATCGGCCAGAAGATTGGCACGGGCCCGGTGCGTCTGGTGGACAGCGTGGCCGAGATGGACCGCGTCCAGCCCGGCGATGTCCTGGTCACCGATATGACCGACCCCAACTGGGAGCCGGTGATGAAGCGGGCCTCGGCCATCGTCACCAACCGCGGTGGCCGCACCTGCCACGCTGCCATCATCGCGCGCGAGCTGGGCATCCCGGCCGTGGTGGGCTGTGGCGACGCCACCGAGAAGCTGAAGGACGGCCAACTGGTCACCGTGGCCTGCTCGGAAGGCGATACCGGCTATATCTACGACGGCCTGCTGGAAACCGAGGTCAGCGAGGTGCATCGCGGCGAGCTGCCTTACTGCCCCGTCAAGATCATGATGAATGTCGGCAACCCGCAGCTGGCCTTCAACTTCGCCCAGATGCCCAGCGCCGGCGTGGGCCTGGCGCGGCTGGAATTCATCATCAACAACAATATCGGCGTCCACCCCAAGGCCATCCTGGACTATCCGAATATCGACGCCGACCTGAAGAAGGCCGTCGAATCGGTGGCCCGCGGTCATGCCTCGCCGCGTGCCTTCTACGTGGACAAGCTGGTGGAGGGCATTGCCACCATCGCCGCCGCCTTCTTCCCGCGCCCGGTGATCGTGCGTCTGTCGGACTTCAAGAGTAACGAGTACCGCAAGCTGATCGGCGGCTCGCGCTATGAGCCGGACGAAGAAAACCCCATGCTGGGTTTCCGCGGCGCCTCGCGCTATATCAGCGGTGAGTTCAGCGACGCCTTCGCGATGGAATGCGAGGCCTTGAAGCGGGTGCGCGTGGACATGGGCCTCAGCAATGTGGAGATCATGGTGCCTTTCGTGCGCACCGTGCGCCAGGCCGAGCGAGTGGTAGGCATGCTGGCCGAGCGTGGCTTGAAGCGTGCGGCCGCCGGCGGTACGGATGGCTTGCGCGTCATCATGATGTGCGAGGTGCCCAGCAACGCCATCCTGGCCGACCAGTTCCTGGCCCATTTCGACGGCATGTCCATAGGCTCCAACGATCTGACCCAGCTGACCCTGGGCCTGGACCGCGACTCCGGTCTGGAGCAATTGGCCGGTGACTTCGACGAGCGCGACCCCGCCGTCAAGGCCATGATCTCGCGCGCCATCAGCGCCTGCCGCTCCACCGGCAAATACATCGGCATCTGCGGCCAGGGCCCCAGCGATCACCCCGACTTTGCCGACTGGCTGGCGGAAGAGGGCATTGTGTCCATCTCCCTGAACCCGGATTCGGTGATCGAGACCTGGCAGCGCCTGGCCAAGCGTTAAGCCTGGCAAATTGATGCGTGGCGGCCTCTTCGGGGGCCGTTTTTCATGGTGCTTCGAGGAGGCTGTCGGGCTTGGGTCGCCGACAGCGGGAATCGGCCCCAGCGAGGCCAGTTTTTGCCGGATTTGCAGCCCCATAGCTCGGCTATGGGGCAAAAAGCCGGTGAAAAATGGACCGCTGCGGTCGATTTTCCGCCGGCGATTCCCAAGTCCGACAGCCTCCTAGGCCTGGCCGGGCGGCTTGCGCGCAAGGGCGGGTTCTCCGCTATCGACAGGGCCGGCTCGTGGCTCGCATGATGGCAGCCCGCTCCCCACCTGATTCGCTCCTGCCCGGGCCTTGCGCTGGGCCTCTGCCTGTGAATTCTCAGCCCTCTCTACTCGCCGATTCGGCTCCCGCCGGCAGCAAGACCCGTCGCGATGATGGCTTGGCCCTGCGACTGCGCCGCATCTACCTCGGCTACACCCTGGGCTTCATCCTGTTCGTGCTGGCCTTGGCCCTGTTCGAACAGCTGGGCATGTCCAAGACCTGGATAGGCTTTTGTTTTCTGGCTGCGACCGTGGGCGTGTACGCCTGCATAGGCCTGCTGAGCCGCAGCACCGATGCCGACGAATACTATGTGGCCGGCCGCCGCGTGCCCGCCATCTACAACGGCATGGCGGCCGGGGCAGACTGGATGAGTGCGGCCTCCTTCATCGGCCTGGCCGGCACCCTGTATCTCTCGGGTTATGCCGGCCTGGCCTTTGTGCTGGGCTGGACGGGGGGCTTCTGTCTGGTGGCCTTGTTGCTGGCGCCCTATCTGCGGCGCTTCGGGCAGTACACCATCCCGGACTTTCTGGGCGCCCGCTACGGCGGCCATGTGCCGCGCCTGATCGGGGCGGCGGCGGCCATCCTGGTTTCCTTCATCTATGTGGTGGCGCAGATTTATGCGGTGGGCCTGATCACCTCGCGGCTGACCGGCCTGACCTTCGAGATCGGCGTTTTCGTGGGCCTGGGCGGTGTACTGGTCTGCTCGTTTCTGGGCGGCATGCGGGCCGTCACCTGGACCCAGGTGGCCCAGTACATCGTGTTGGTGATCGCCTATCTGGTGCCGGTGATCTGGCTGTGCGCCAAGCAGACCGGCGTGCCCTTGCCGCAGCTGGTCTACGGCTACCAGCTGCAAAAGCTGAGCGTGCGCGAGCAGGAGCTGGCCAAGGACCCGGCCGAATTGCAGGTGCGCTCCCTGTTTGCCCAGAAGGCCGAGGCCTTTGACAAAAAGCTGCAGGATGTGCCGAGCGCCCTGGCCCAGGACCGCCTGCAGGCCTCCCGCCAGGTGGCGGCGCTGAAGGCCCAGGACGCACCGCTGGCCGAGGTGCAGGCGGCCGAAAAACGCCAGGCCGCCTTGCCCCGCACGCCGGCCGATGCGCAGGAGCAATGGGCGCGTGGCAAGGCCTTGAACGAGGCGCGCGCCCAGCCCCTGGCCGGCATGCCGCCGCAGGCGCAGATCTTCTCGGGCGACCCCGAGGGCACGCCGGCGCAACGCCAGCAGTTCGAGGAATCGCGGCGCAACTTCCTGGCCCTGATGTTCTGCCTGATGGTGGGCACGGCCGGCCTGCCGCATCTGCTGACCCGCTACTACACCACGCCCACGGTGGCCGAGGCGCGCAAATCGGTGGCCTGGTCGCTGTTCTTCATCGCCTTGCTCTACTTCACCGCGCCGGCCCTGGCGGTGATGGTCAAGTACGAGGTCTTCACCCAGCTGGTGGGCAGCTCTTTTGCCGAGCTGCCGGCCTGGATAGGGCAGTGGAGCCGGGTGGATGCCAGCCTGCTGTCGGTGTCCGACGTCAACGGCGACGGCATTCTGCAACTGGGCGAGATGCGCATCAGCAGCGACATCATCATGCTGATGACGCCCGAGCTGGCGGGCCTGCCCTTTGTCGTCTCGGGCATGGTGGCGGCAGGCGGCCTGGCCGCAGCCCTGTCCACGGCCGACGGCCTGCTGCTGACCATCTCGGCCGCCATGTCCAACGATGTCTATTACCGCAGCATCAACCCGGCGGCGGCGATGACGCGGCGCGTCACCTTGTCCAAGGCCTTGCTGCTGGTGACGGCGCTGGCCGCGGCAGCCGTGGCGGCGCAGCGGCCGGCCGACATCCTGGCCCTGGTGGCGGCGGCCTTCTCGGTGGCGGCTGCGGCCTTTTTCCCGGCCCTGGTGCTGGGCATCTTCTGGCGCCGCGCCAACGGCCGCGGCGCGGTGGCCGGCATGGTGGTGGGCGTGGCCGTGACGGGTTATTACATGGCCGTGGCCACGCCCTGGCTGCGCACCGCCCTGGGCCTGCAGGGGCCGGCCGAGCTGTGGTGGGGCATACAGCCGATCTCGGCCGGCTTGTTCGGCGTGCCCGCCGGCTTTGCCGCCGTCGGGCTGGTGAGCCTGCTGACGGCGCCGCCGACGGCCGCCCAGCGCCAGTTGATGACGCAGCTGCGCAGCCCGCCCGAGGCCTGATTCTTGGCCAGCCTGGCGCAAGTTGAAAATCTCGGCTAGAATCGCGGGTTCCCCCTTGCCGTGCTCGTTTGAATCGACGCTGCGACACGGCTTCCTCAGGACCGCGATCAACACTGAGCGCGGCCTGGAATCCACAAGGAGTATTTATGCGTCACTATGAAATCGTTCTGCTGATCCATCCGGATCAAAGCGAACAAGTTCCGGCCATGCTGGAGCGTTACAAGAGCCTGATCACCACCGGTGGTGGTGCCGTGCATCGCGTCGAAGACTGGGGCCGCCGTCAAATGGCTTACCTGATCCAGAAGCTGGCCAAGGCTCACTATCTGTGCGTCAACATCGAGTGCAGCGTCGAGACGCTGCAAGAACTCGAAACCGGCTTCCGTTTCAACGATGCCGTGTTGCGTCACCTGACCGTTGTCAAGGCCAAGGCCGAGACCACCCCCTCGGTGATGATGAAGACCGTGGAACGCGAAGACGCCCGCAAGGCGCCTCAAGTCGCTGCGGCCTAATCAGGCCAGGCCTGGTTTGAAGTGATGGCGCGTCGTTGAATCATCTGGTGTTGCAGGCACAGCTCGCCGAGCTGGGGCTTGTGCGCTACACACCGGCAGGCGTGATGGCCCTGGACTGCAGCTTGAAGCATGAGTCCCAGGTGCAGGAAGCCGGCAAACCCCGCAAGGTAGCCATGGAGCTGAAGGCGGTGGTAATCGGTGAGATGGGAAAACGGCTGCAAAGTCTGGGGGTTGGCGGCGAGGCCTTGTTTACGGGCTTTCTGACCACCCAGCGCAATGGTCGCGGTGTGATCTTTCACATCACCGGCCTGGAGCAATGCAGCAGCGGCCTCGCTTGAACAAGGCAATGTTCGTATCCGGATTAAATTAAAGAGGTCACAAAATGGCACCACCACGTGGCAAGGGTCGCTTCTCCAAGGACAAGAAGCCCAAGCGCAATACCCAATCCCTGTTGTTCCGTCGTAAGCGTTTCTGCCGCTTCACCGTCACCGGTGTCGAGCAGATCGACTACAAGGACATCGACACCCTGCGCGATTTCATCGGCGAAAACGGCAAGATCACGCCCGCCCGCCTGACCGGCACGCGCGCTTTCTTCCAGCGTCAGCTGACTGTGGCCATCAAGCGTGCGCGTTTCCTCGCCATGCTGCCCTACAGCGACCAGCACAAGGTTTGAGGAGTAGCCAACCATGCAAATTATTCTGCTTGAAAAAGTGGCAAACCTCGGCAACCTGGGCGACGTCGTCACGGTCAAGAACGGTTATGCACGCAACTTCCTGATCCCCACTCGTCAAGCACGTCGTGCCACCGAGTCGGCCATCAAGGAATTCGAAGCCAAGCGCGCCGAGCTGGAAAAGGCTGCTGCTGAGAAGCTGGCCGCGGCTCAAGCCCTGGGCGAAAGCCTGAACGGCAAGACCGTGCAAATCAGCCAGAAGGCTGGCGTGGACGGCCGTCTGTTCGGCTCGGTCACCAATGCCGACATCGCTGACGCGCTGGTCAAGCTGGGTTTCGCCATCGCCAAGTCGCAAGTGCGCCTGCCCCTGGGCCCGCTGAAGGCCGTGGGCGAGTTCTCCGTGAACGTCGCTCCCCACACCGATGTGGTCGTGGATATCAGCGTCCAAGTGGTTCGCGAAGCCGAGTAAATCGTGCACAAATCGGGCGAGAAAATCGCCCGTCAGCCGCCCTCTTTCGGGGTAGCATGGAAAAGCCGACGCTGATGAAGCCGTCGGCTTTTTGCTTTTCATCGCATCCGCTCGCCCCGCCTTGTCCCTGAGAGGTCCGGAGCCTTTGTCGCAGGCTGCCCCAGCAACTAATCGCTGTTTCCGAGTTCATTGATGAGCGCAACTTTTTCATCTCCTTCCCTGCCGACCCCTCCCGGCTCCGCCAACGGCGGCGAGCGCCGCGATGACGATGTCGCGCGCCTGCGCGTGCCGCCGCATTCCATTGAGGCCGAGCAAAGCGTGCTGGGCGGTCTGCTGATCGACAACTCGGCCTGGGACCGCGCGGGCGACTTGCTGACCGAGAGCGATTTCTACCGCTTCGAGCACAAGCAGATCTTCAGCGCCACCGGCAAGCTCATCAATGCCGGCAAGCCGGCCGATGTGGTGACGGTGTTCGAGGAGCTGACCTCCATCGGCAAGGCCGAGGACTGCGGCGGCCTGGCCTATCTGAATGCCTTGGCGCAGAGCGTGCCCAGCGCCGCCAATCTGCGCCGTTATGCCGAGATCGTGCGCGAGCGCGCCATCCTGCGCAAGCTGGTCACCGCCAGCGACG
This sequence comes from Roseateles oligotrophus, assembly GCF_014204525.1. GTDB lineage: Bacteria > Pseudomonadota > Gammaproteobacteria > Burkholderiales > Burkholderiaceae_C > Paucibacter_A > Paucibacter_A oligotrophus_A. The sequence continues at coordinate 634,682 of NZ_JACHLP010000001.1, read as the reverse complement.
AGATCGCCACCGCGGCCCTGACGCCGCAGGGCCGGGCCGTGACCCAGATCCTGGATGAGGCCGAGGGCAAGATCTTCCGCATCGGCGAGGAGGGCTCGCGCAGCCGCCAGGGTTTCCAGAGCATGGACAACCTGGTCGTCGCGCTGATCGACCGCGTCAACGAGCTGGCCGAGAACGGCGCCGAGGACGTCACCGGCGTGCGCACCGGCTTCTACGACCTGGACCGCCAGACCGCAGGCCTGCAGCCGGGCGATCTGATCGTGCTGGCGGCCCGCCCCTCCATGGGCAAGACGGCTTTCGCCGTGAATATCGCCGAGAATGTGGCCATCAACGAGGGCCTGCCCGTCGTCATCTACTCGATGGAAATGGGCGCGGCCCAGCTGGCCCTGCGTATGGTGGGTTCCATCGGCCGCATCGACCAAGGCCATCTGCGCACCGGCCGCCTGGCCGATGACGAATGGGGCCGTTTGTCCGAGGCGGTGGACAAGCTGGGCAAGGCCAGCATCTTCATCGACGAGAGCCCCGGCCTTTCGCCCAGCGAGGTGCGCGCGCGCGCGCGCCGCCAGGCCCGCATTTGCGGCCAGTTAGGCCTGATCGTGATCGACTACCTGCAGCTGATGAGCGGCAACGGCGGCAACGAGGAAAACCGCGCCACCGTCATCGGCGAGATCTCGCGCGGCCTGAAGGCCCTGGCCAAGGAGCTGCAATGCCCGGTGATCGCGCTCTCGCAGCTGAACCGCTCGGTCGAAACGCGACCCGACAAGCGCCCCATGATGTCCGATCTGCGCGAGTCCGGCGCCATCGAGCAGGACGCCGACATCATCATGTTCATCTACCGCGACGAGTACTACACCAAGCAGGAATGCAAGGAACCGGGCGTGGCCGAGATCATCATCGCCAAGCAACGTAACGGCCCTGTGGGCACGGTCAAGCTCTTCTTCCAGCGCATGCACACCAAGTTCGAGAACCTGGCGCCCGACTACGTCAGCCCGGTTGGCGACGAGTACTGATTGAAAAACAAGGTGGCGCACTGTATAAATAAACAGTATGCCGCCCGCAAGCCCCAAGCCCGATCTCCTCATCCCCGCCCAGGCCTTGAAAGGCCGGGGCACGGCCTGGGCGATTGCCCACCGCTTCGAGCGCGATCAGCGCGAGGCTTTTGACGACGGCTGGGGCACGCTGGAACAGGCGGCGGACGAGCAGCTCCTGCCGCCTCGCACCCAGATCATCGAGGAACAGGCCGGCCGCATCCTGAGCCGCAACCAGTCGCCCGACATCCCCTTCGACCGTTCCATCAATCCCTATCGGGGCTGCGAGCATGGTTGTGTTTACTGCTTTGCGCGCCCCACTCATAGCTATCTAGGACTCTCGCCGGGGCTGGACTTCGAGACCCGCATCGTCGCCAAGACGAATGCCGCCGAGCGCCTGCGCGCCGAGCTGAGCAAGCCCGGCTACCGCCCGCAGCCGATCTGCCTGGGGGCCGCCACCGATGCCTATCAGCCGATCGAGCGCAAGCTGCGCATCACCCGCGGCCTGATCGACTTGCTGCATGAATGCCGCCACCCGCTCTCCATCGTCACCAAATCGGCCGGCATCCTGCGCGATCTCGACCTGCTTGGCCCCATGGGCCGGGACGGCCTGGCCTCGGTCTATGTCTCCATCACCACGTTGGACGCGGGCCTGGCCCGCATCCTGGAGCCGCGGGCGGCCTCGCCGCAAAGCCGCTTGAAGGTCTTGAAGGCCCTGGCCGAGGCCGGTGTGCCGGTGGGGGTCAGCGTCTCGCCCCTGATCCCTTTTCTCAACGAGCCCGAGTTGGAGCGGGTGCTGGAAGCCGCCGCGGCATTGGGCGCGCGCAGCGCCTTTAGCATCGCCCTGCGCCTGCCTTGGGAGGTGAACCCCTTGTTCCAGGACTGGCTGCAGCAGCATGTGCCCGAGCGGGCCGCACGCGTCATGGCGCGCTTGCACGATATGCGCGGCGGGCGCGATAACGACGCGCGCTTCGGCATCCGCATGAGGGGCGAGGGGCTGTGGGCGGAGCTGGTACGCCAGCGCCTGCGCAAGGCCTGCGCACGCCTGGGCCTGAACCGTGAACGTATCGCCTTGGATCTTGGCCAGTTTCGGCCGCCCCAGGCTGCGGTCGGCAGCCAGAAGCAGGGCGAGTTGTTTTAGCCGCTCTTGATCTCGCAGGTGCAAGGGCCACAGGCTGGGGTCTTGGGCCTGGTTAGCGTAGCAGTATGGGTCGTTCGCCAGACTCGCGAATCTTGCGCTGTAGCTGCAAGATACCGTAGAGCAAGGCCTCCGCCGTCGGCGGGCAGCCGGGCACGTAGACGTCCACCGGCACGATGCGGTCGCAGCCGCGCACCACCGAATAGCTGTAGTGGTAGTAGCCGCCGCCATTGGCGCAGGAACCCATGGAGATGACGTAGCGTGGCTCGGCCATCTGGTCGTAGACCTTGCGCAAGGCCCGGGCCATCTTGTTGGTGAGGGTGCCGGAGATGATGATCAGGTCCGACTGCCGCGGGCTGGGGCGCGGGATCATGCTGAAGCGCTCCATATCGTAGCGGGCCGCTGCCGCGTGGATCATCTCCACCGCGCAGCAGGCCAGGCCGAAGGTCATGTACCAGAGGCTGTTGCTTTGAGCGGCATGCAGCAGATCCTCCAGCTTGCTCAGCACAAAGCCGTCGCGTTCCAGTGAGTAGGTGTTGTTGGGGCTTTCCATGGCCGCATGGTGGGCGAACCAGCGCGGCTTGTCTTGAAGGATTCCGACAGGGTGGCCCAGGCCTCAGCCGCGCAAGGCCAGCCCGCCCGCCGCGCGGCTGCGGCTGCTGCTGATGCCCAGCGGCAGCACAAAGTGTTTTTGCAGCTCGACGATCTGATCGGCCAGGGCCGGGGCGTCCTCGATTTTCTCGGCATGGCGCTTGAGCACCAGGCTGGCCATATCGATCAGCTTGGCATTGCGGGTGGCCTCGCCTTGCTGGATCAGCAGGGCCACGCCCACCCGGGCCGAGCCCCGCATGCTGTGGCGCATGGCGGTTTCCGCGATCTCGAAGATGCGGGTGTGGCAGGCCTGGAACTCCTGGGCCACGGCCGTATTGCTCTCGCTCATCGCCACCAGCAGCTCGCTGCTGGCCTTGGAGGTGCAAAAGCGCAGGCCCATCTGCTGCATCAGCGGCGGCATTTCGTCGAGCTGCACGTCTTGCGCGGCCAGGCGTATCCACAGGCCGACCAGCAGGGTGGCGGCCTCCAGATTGAAGTCTTCCTGATCGATTTCGGCCGAGAGCTGGCGGGCCAGTTCCAGCGCCGCGCCTATCTTGCGTTCCTGCAGGGCCCGCAAGGCCTGGAAGACCAGGGCAAAGCGCTGCAAGCGCTGCTCCTTGGGCTTGCGATCCAGCTCCTGCAGCAGGGCGTCCTGGGCGTATTTGAGGCCTTTGCTGTCGCGGGCGTCAAAGCGCATCAGGCCCACCAGCATCAGGCTGAGCATGTCGAACAGCTTGGAGCGCAGGCCCTGGGCGATGGTGCGCTCCAGCATCTTCAGGGCCTCGGCGCGTTCGCCGGCGTAGAAGGCCAGGCTGCCGCAGCTTTGCTGGCGCAGCAGGCAACCGGGTGTCAGCGAGGCGGCCATGCGGTAGGTTTTGAGCGCGGCGCTGATCTCGCCCTGTTCCATCTGCACCCGGCCCATCACATCGTAGGAGTCGGCGTAATCGGGGATCTCGCCGATCAAGGTCTCCAGCGTGCGGCGGGCGGCGATCACATTGCCCGAGACCAACTCGGTGCGCGCCACCCCCAGGCGGGCCCAGGGCACGGTGCGGGCCTCGACGATGGCATCGTAGAGCTTGCGGGCGTCGGCATAACGAGTTAGACGCAGCAGCAGTTCGGCCCCGATGCGGGCGGCGTAAAGCCAGAACTCCGCCTTGGCGGCGAAGCGTTTCAGGCAGTGGCTGGCGGCGGTTTCGTAGTCCTGTTTTTCAATCGCCTCGAAGATGTCCTTGAGCACGCGTTTGCGGTGCCTGGCTTGGGTCAGACGCTCGGACAGGGAGGCGCTGGTATAGGGCTTGATCAGGTAGGCGTCCAGCGCGGCCTCGGCGGCCTCGGCCACCTTGGCATAGGTGGCCTCGCCGGTGACCATCACGAAGACGGTGGAGTAGGGCAGCAGTTGCTCGCGGCGCAACTCGTCCAGCAGGTCCTGGCCCGACATCTCGGTGCCGTCGAAGTGATAGTCGCACAGCACGATGTCATAGGCCTTGTGCTCCAGAATCATGCGGGCGTCCTGGATGCGGGTGGCCTGGCGCACCGTGCCCACGCCCAGATCCCGCAGCTGCGCGGACATCAGGCTGCGCGAGGTGGAGTTGCTGTCGATGATGAGGGCGCTGGCGTCCTGGATGCTGCTGTCCATCATGGCCATCTGCTAGCTCCTGGGTTCAGGCGGCGGCAAGCCGCGGCCCTGGGCGGAGTCGGGGTGGATGCGCGGGCAGGGCAGGAGCAAGGCAAGGAGGGGTTCACAAAGTCCTTATCGGCAGCATGTCTTGAGCGCTTGAGCGGCTGCAGCGAAGCCTAAGGTGCGAAATACGCACAAAAACAGCGGTAGTTCTGGGCGCAGCCCCAACAAAAACGCCCGGACTCTTGCGAGTGCGGGCGTTTGCTTTTGCGGGCCTCAGGGCTTATTTGAAGATGTCCTTGACCCGGTCGGTCCAGCTCTTGGCATTGGGTGAGTGGCGTTCGCCGCCGTCGCGGAAGCTCTTGTCCAGCTCCTTCATCAGCTTGCGCTGGTGCTCGGTCAGCTTGACCGGGGTCTCCACGCTGATGTGGCAGTAGAGGTCGCCGGGGTAGCTTGAGCGCACACCCTTGATGCCCTTGCCGCGCAGGCGGAAGGTCTTGCCGTGCTGGGTGCCTTCGGGCAGTTCGATCTCGGCCTTGCCGCCCAGCGTGGGCACCTCGATGCTGCCGCCCAGGGTGGCGGTGGTCAGGCCCACCGGCATGGTGCAGTGCAGGTCGTCGCCGTCACGCTCGAAGATATCGTGCTGCTTGATGCGGATCTCGATATAGAGATCGCCCGCCGGGCCGCCGTTGACACCGGGCTCGCCATTGCCGGCCGAGCGTATGCGCATGCCCTCGTTGATGCCGGCGGGGATCTTCACCTCCAGCGTCTTGCTCTTCTTCACCTTGCCCTGGCCGTTGCAGGCCGTGCAGGGGTCGGGAATGATCTTGCCCGTGCCGTGGCAATGCGGGCAGGTCTGTTGCACCGAGAAGAATCCCTGGCGCATGTGTACGGTGCCCGAGCCATTGCAGCTGCCGCAGCTCTTGGCGCTGGTGCCGGGCTTGGCGCCCGAGCCGCCGCAGGTCTCGCAGCCTTCCCAGCTGGGGATGCGGATCTGCGATTCCTTGCCGCGCGCCGCTTCTTCCAGCGTGATCTCCATGGCGTAGCTGAGGTCGTTGCCGCGGTAGACCTGCTGGCCGCCGCCGCGCCGGCCACCGCCCGCGCCACCGTTGAAGATGTCGCCGAAGATGTCGCCAAAGGCCTCGGCGAAGCCGCCAAAGCCTTCCGCGCCCGGACCGCCGCGGCCGCCCATATTCGGATCCACGCCGGCATGGCCATACTGATCGTAGGCCGCGCGCTTTTGCGCGTCGGAGAGCATCTCGTAAGCCTCTTTGACTTCCTTGAACTGCTCTTCGGCCTTTTTCGCACCCTCGCCCTGATTGCGGTCGGGGTGGTACTTCATGGCCATCTTGCGATAGGCCTTCTTGATGTCGTCCTCGGTCGCCGTCTTGGCGACACCGAGGGCTTCGTAATAGTCACGCTTTGCCATGGGCGGGGTCCGTGCGTATCAAACAACAGCGCCGCGCCTAGCCGTTGGGGTGTCAAACCCTTTGGGAGCTGCGGCGCGGCGGCGGGATTCAAGGGCCGAGGCTTTGCGGCCCCGGTGCCTTGAGAGGGGTCTTACTTCGAGTCTTTGACTTCCTTGAACTCGGCGTCGACGACGTTGTCGTCGGCCGGCTTGGCGGAAGCTTGCTGAGCACCCTGGGCATGCTCGCCAGCACCGGCGGCGCCAGCGGCAGCCGCAGCGGCGGCCTCGGCACCCTGGCCTTCGGCGTAGATCTTCTCGCCCAGCTTCTGGCTGGCCGTCATCAGGGCTTCGGTCTTGGCTTCGATATCGGCCTTGTCATCGCCCTTGATGGCTTCTTCCAGGGTCTTGATGGCGGCTTCGATCTTGTCCTTCTCGCCGGCTTCGAGCTTGTCGCCATGCTCTTGAACAGACTTCTTCACCGAGTGCACCATGCCGTCGGCCTGGTTCTTGGCCTGCACCAGCTCGACCTTGAGCTTGTCCTCGGCGGCATTGGCCTCGGCGTCCTTGACCATCTTCTCGATCTCGGCCTCGGACAGGCCGGAATTGGCCTTGATGGTGATCTTGTTTTCCTTGCCCGTGCCCTTGTCCTTGGCGCCCACATGCAGGATGCCGTTGGCGTCGATGTCGAAGCTCACCTCGATCTGGGGCGTGCCGCGCGGTGCCGGCGGGATGCCTTCCAGATTGAACTCGCCCAGGCTCTTGTTGCCGGTGGCCAATTCGCGCTCGCCCTGGTAGACCTTGATGGTCACGGCCGGCTGGTTGTCGTCGGCGGTGGAGAACACCTGGCTGAACTTGGTCGGGATGGTGGTGTTCTTCTTGATCATCTTGGTCATCACGCCGCCCAGGGTCTCGATGCCCAGGGACAAAGGCGTCACGTCCAGCAGCAGCACGTCCTTGCGGTCGCCGCCCAGCACCTGGCCTTGAATGGCCGCGCCCACGGCCACGGCCTCGTCGGGGTTGACGTCGCGGCGCGGATCCTTGCCGAAGAACTCCTTGACCTTCTCCTGCACCTTGGGCATGCGGCTCATGCCGCCGACCAGGATCACGTCATCGATGGCCGAGACCGACACGCCGGCATCCTTGATGGCGGTGCGGCAGGGGGCGATGGTGCGCTCGATCAACTCGTCCACCAGCGACTCCAGCTTGGCGCGGGTCAGCTTGATGTTCAGGTGCTTGGGGCCGGAAGCGTCGGCGGTGATATAGGGCAGGTTGACATCGGTCTGCGAAGAGTTCGACAGCTCGATCTTGGCCTTCTCTGCGGCTTCCTTCAGGCGCTGCAGGGCCAGCACGTCCTTGGTCAGGTCAACGCCCTGTTCCTTTTTGAACTCGCTGACGATGTAGTCGATGATGCGCTGGTCGAAGTCTTCACCGCCCAGGAAGGTGTCGCCGTTGGTGGACAGCACTTCGAACTGCATTTCGCCATCGACGTCGGCGATCTCGATGATGGAGACGTCAAAGGTGCCGCCGCCCAGGTCGTAGACGGCGATCTTGCGGTCGCCCTTGCCATGCTTGTCCAGGCCGAAGGCCAGGGCCGCGGCGGTGGGCTCGTTGATGATGCGCTTGACGTCCAGGCCGGCGATGCGGCCGGCGTCCTTGGTGGCCTGGCGCTGGGCGTCGTTGAAGTAGGCGGGCACGGTGATGACGGCCTCGCTCACTTCCTCGCCGAGGTAGTCCTCGGCGGTCTTCTTCATCTTGCGCAGGATCTCGGCCGAGACTTGCGGCGGCGCCAGCTTCTTGCCGCGCACTTCCACCCAGGCGTCGCCGTTGTCGGCGGCGGTGATGGTGTAGGGCATCAGGTCGATGTCCTTCTGCACTTCCTTTTCGCTGAACTTGCGGCCGATCAGGCGCTTGACCGCGTACAAGGTGTTCTTGGGGTTGGTGACGGCCTGGCGCTTGGCCGAGGCGCCGACCAGGATCTCGCCATCTTCCTGATAAGCAATGATGGACGGCGTGGTGCGGGCGCCTTCGGCGTTCTCGATCACGCGCGTCGTGTTGCCTTCCATGACGGCCACGCACGAGTTCGTGGTGCCCAAGTCAATGCCGATGATCTTTCCCATGTTTCGTTCTCCTGATAAGGCTGTGATGGGCGCGGCCGGCGGGGGAGGTCGGCGGCGCTGTCATAAGGTTTGAAGCAGATGCTTCTAAGCTGTGGATAAGTCCGGCCCTTTCAAGGGGCGCGGCCTGTGCATTTTTTGGCTGGAGGGCTCAGCGCGGGGCCGACACGGTCACCAGGGCCGGGCGCAGCACGCGCTCGTTGATCGAGTAACCTTTTTGCAGCACGGCCACCACGGTGCCCGGGTCTTGCTCGGCCGGCACGACCGAGATGGCCTGGTGCTGGTGCGGGTCGAATTTGGCGGCGGCGGCGGGGTTGATCTCCAGCACCTTGTTGCGCTCCAGCGCGGATGCCAACTGGCGCTTGGTGGCGTGCACGCCTTCCAGCACGGTCTCGACCTTGGCCTCGGGCATGGCAATCGCGGCTTCCATGCTGTCCATCACCGGCAGCAAGGCCTCGGCAAAGGACTCGACGGCGAATTTGCGCGCCTTGGACATTTCTTCTTCCGAGCGGCGGCGGATGTTCTCCACCTCGGCCTTGGCGCGCAGATAGGCGTCGGACATCTCGGCCAGACGCGCCTCGACCTCGGCCAGCCTGGCTTCCGGGCCGGCGCTCGCGCCTTGTTCTTGGCTCAGATCGGCGGCCGCATTCGAGGCTTCACCGGCGGGATCTTGAGGGTTTGTTTGAGCGTTGTTCATGGTGCAGTAAAGAAGCAGTGGCGGGCATATGGGAGCCATGCCCTGCATTTCAAGAGGGTATTTTGGAAGCTTTCACTCGGAAAACCCGAAGCTGGGATTGTCGCTCAGGCGGGCCGGGCGGCCTGCAAGCCTGCACAGCCCTCGGATCAAGCCTCGTCGCTGGCGCTCCAGCGCTCCCAATCGGCCAGGCGGCGCCGGTCTTGTTTGGTGGGGCGGCCCTGGGTGATGGACTGGGCCGGCTCGGGGGCGAGACGGCGCTGCTCGATCGCGCGGGCGCGCTCGGCCTGGCTTGCCGGCGTCTCCTCGTACAGCGCCTGCGCCTGCGGGGCGGGCCCGCGGGCGTGGCTGAGGCCGCGCACCCAGACTTCGCGGCTGTGTTCCCCTTGGCGCAGGCGCACGAGGTCGCCCAGCTTCATCTCGCGCGAGGCCTTGGCCACCTGACCGTTGATCTGCACCCGGCCATGGCCTATTTCCTCGGCCGCCAGCGCGCGGGTCTTGAAAAAGCGCGCGGCCCACAGCCATTTGTCCAGACGCAAACCCGCTGTGGCCGGGTCCTTGCCTGCATGCTTGTTCTTGGTGTTAGGCGAACTCATGGGCTTGGATTGTCCGCCAAGGGCAGGCGCACCACCGCGTCCAGGCCCAGCACTCGGGCCGTGGCCTGCTGCTTGGCCGCGCCCGCGGCTTTGGCCAGGCGGTTCTCCAGATTGATGCTGCCGCCCATGGACTGCACGATCTCGCGGCAGATGGCCAGGCCCAAGCCGGCGCCATCGCTGCCGCCGCTGGCAAAAGGCTGCATCAGGCGCGGCCGCAGGCTGGCGGGTAGGCCCGGGCCGCTGTCGGCGATGTCCAGCTGCGCCATGCCCTCCAGCGGGCGCAGGCGCACGCTCAGGCGGCCCTGCCTGGGGCTGTGCTTGAGGGCGTTGTGCAGCAGATTGCGCACCAGCTCGCGCAGCGCCCAGGCATGGCCCCGCACGGTGCAGGGCTGGGTGTCGAGCTCGAAGTCCAGGCCGGCCTCGGCGATCAGCGGCGCCAGGTCTAGCGCCACCTCGCGCACCGTCTCGGCCAGGTCCAGGGCCGGCGGGTCGCCCTGCTGGCGCAGCTGTTCCACCTTGGCCAGGGCCAGCATCTGGTTGGCCAGCTGGGTGGCGCCGTCTATCGTCAGGCCGATCTCGTCCAGGGCCTGGGCCAGTGGCAGATCGCCGCGCTGGGCCGACTGCACCTGCACCTTGAGCACGGCCAGCGGGGTGCGCAGCTGGTGGGAGGCGTCGCGCACAAAGCGTTTCTGGTGGCTGAGCAGGCTGGCCTGGCGGTCCCAGGCTTCGTTGATGGCGGCGACCAAGGGCAGCAGCTCCACCGGCGTCTGCGGCGCGTGGATGGGGCGCAGGTCATCGCCTTCGCGGGCGGTGATGGCCTGGCTCAGCTCGCGCACCGGCCGGGTGGCGCGCTGCACCACCAGCCAGACCACGGCGGCAATCACCGCCAGCAGGGCGGCCTGGCGCCACAGCGTGGCCAGCAGCACCTGGCGGGCCAGGGTGCGGCGCAGCTCCAGGGTCTCGGCCACCTGGATGGTGGCCAGGCCCATGCCGGCCTCGTCGGAGACGGGTTGCAGCAGCACCGCCACCCGCACCGGCTTGCCCAGATAGTGGTCGTCGTAGAAGTCCACCAGGGCGGCGTAGATGCCGCGGTCGGGCAGCTTGCCTGCCCAAGCGGGCAGGCCGCCAAAGCCCGACACCAGCTCGCCCTGGAAGCCGGTGACCTTGTAATACATGCGGCTGCGGTTGTCGGCCTCGAAGGCCTCCAGGGCGGAGTAGGGCACGGTGGCCTTGAGCCGGGGTGTGCCGTCGGTGTCGCTGACTTCCAGCAGCTCGCCGATGGCCTTGGCCGAGGCCAGCAGGGTGCGGTCGTAGGCGGTGTCGATGGCGTCCAGGGCGTCGTGGTAGAGCCGGTTGGCATTGATCACCACCAGCAGGCCCACCGGCAGCAGGATGCCCAGCAGCAGGCGGCTGCGCATTGACAGGCCGCTCATGCGCCGGCCCAGCAGCTTCAGTGCAGTCATGGGCTCAGCGCTCGGCCTTCAGCAGATAGCCCAGACCGCGCAGGGTGACGATGCGGGCATTGGTGGCGGCTAACTTCTTGCGCAAGCGGTAGGCGACCACCTCGATGGCATCGGGCTGCACCTCGTCGGCATCGCCGAAGACCAGGCTGCTGAGCCGCTCCTTGCCCAGCGCCTGGCCGGGCCGTGCCAGCAGGGCGCGCAGCAGGGCGGCTTCGCGCGGCGGCAGCTCCAGCGGCAGTCCCATGTGGTAGACGGCGTCGCTTTGCGTGTCGGCGCGCAGGCCGCAGAAGCTGGCGCCCTCGGCCTCGCCCGCCTCGGCATCGGCCGGGCCCACCGAGCGGCGGCGGGCCAGGGCGCGCACCCGCGCCTCCAGCTCGTCCAGGTCGAAGGGCTTGGGCAGGTAGTCGTCGGCGCCGATATTGAGGCCGAGGATGCGGTCGCCCACGGTGCCGCGGGCGGTCAGGATGATGACGGGCGTGCTCAGCTTCTCGGCCCGCGCGTCGGACAGCAGTTCCAGGCCGTCGCGGCCGGGCAGGGAGAGGTCGAGCAGCACCACATCGGGCTTGCACTCGCGCCAGCGTGCCAGGGCCTGGGCGCCGTCGCCGCAGCAGCTCACACGGATGCCGCGGCGCTCGAAGGAGCGCTGCAAGGTGGCTTGCATCGCCGCATTGTCTTCAATCAGCAGCAAATTCATGCCGGCACGATACCAGCGTCAGCAGCCATCGGCCCTGTCCGTCGAGGCTCAAGGTTTTCCCCAGGGTGGCGGACAGCGATTTGACAGCCTCGCTGCGCACCATTCGGACCCGTCGAGGCTGGGCTTCGACGTCCAAAACAATATTTCGCGGAGAAACCTTCGATGAGCAAAGACCTTTCCTTGTTGACCCGTCCCGTCACCTCCTCGCTGCTGGCGGCCCTGCTGCTGGGCCTGGGTGGCCTGGCCCAGGCGCAGTCCAGCGTGACGGTTTTCGGTATCGTGGACGCGGGTGTCCAGTATCTGAAGAACGGCGACAAGACCTTGCACCTGCTGAGTACCGATGGCCAGCAAAGCAGCCGTTTCGGCCTGCGCGGCGTGGAAGAGCTGGGCGGCGGGCTGAAGGCCGGCTTCCATCTGGAAGGCGCGCTCAACCCCGATACCGGCACGGCCGATTCGAACCGCTTCTGGGGCCGCCGCGCGACGGTCAGCCTGATCAGCGATGCGGCCGGCGAGGTCCGCCTGGGCCGTGATTTCACCCCCACCTTCTGGAGCATCAGCCGCTTCAATGTGTTCGGCACCAATGGCGTGGGTGGCGCCAACAATCTGATCTACGGCTTTGACGGCAGCTCGTCTTCGGCCAAGACCATTGTTCGCTCGGACAATTCGGTGGGCTACTTCCTGCCCGAGAAGCTGGGCGGTGTCTACGGCCAGGCCATGGTGGCGGCCGGCGAGGGCTCGGACGGCAAGTATCTGGGCCTGCGCCTGGGTTATGCGACCGGTCCCTTCGATGTGGCGGTGGCACTGTCGGAGACCGACAACCCCGGCGGCAAGAAGTTCAAGGTCTACAACCTGGGCGCCAGCTACAAGATCGGCGATGCGCAGCTGATGGGCCTCTACCACGTCAGCAAGGAAGGCGCGCGCGAGCAGGCCAACTATGTGCTGGGCGCCATCTACAAGATCGGTGCGGGCCAGCTGCGTGCCAGCTATGTCCATAGCGAGAACAGTGGTGACCTGAAGAAGGGCGACTACAGCGGTAATCTGTTTGCCGTCGGCTATCGCCACAATCTGTCCAAGCGCACCTCTCTGTACAGCACAATCTCGCGTGTCGACAACAGCGACAAGGGCAGCTTCGTGATCCGTGGCGGCTCCGCGGTGCAGGCGGGCCAGAGTTCCACGGGCTTCGAGGCTGGCATCACCCACTCCTTTTGATCTTTGATTTTGGCGAGGCCCCAGGGCCTCGCTTCCGTGGTCCCATTCATTTTTCTCTCGCAGTTCACAGGAGCCAGAACGATGCGTCGTGATACTTTTCTGAAATCCTTGCTGGCGCTGGGCGCCGCAGGCGGCCTGCCGCTGGCGGCCCGTGCCTCCGGCCTCAATCTCAAGATGATGTTGCCCGCCAACCCGGGCGGCGGCTGGGACACCACCGGCCGCGCCCTGGGCAAGGCCCTGCAGGATGCCGGTCTGGCGGCCACGGTCAGTTACGACAACAAGGGCGGTGCGGCCGGCGCCATCGGCCTGGCCCAGTTCGTCAACGCCAGCAAGGGCGACCCGAACGCCTTGATGGTGATGGGGGCGGTGATGCTGGGCGGTTTGATCACCGGCCGCCCGCCGGTGTCGCTGGACAAGGCCACGCCCATCGCGCGTCTGACCAGCGAGTACAACGTCTTCGTGCTGCCCGCCAACTCGCCCTTCAAGACCATGGACGAGGTGGTGGCCCAGCTCAAGAAAGACCCCGGCAGCGTCAAATGGGGCGGCGGTTCGCGCGGCTCCACCGAGCATATTGCCGCGGCCATGCTGGCCCGCGCCGTCGGCGTGGACCCCAGCAAGATCAATTACGTCGCCTTCCGCGGCGGCGGTGAGGCCACGGCCGCCATCCTGGGCGGCAATGTCACCATCGGCGGCAGCGGCTATAGCGAGTTCGCACCCTATATCGAAAGCGGCAAGATGCGGCCCCTGGCCATCACGGCCGAGACCCGTTTGCCCGGCGTCAATGTGCCCACGCTCAAGCAGTTGGGCATTGATGTGGTGATCGGCAACTGGCGCGGCGTTTACGGCGCGCCCGGCATCACGCCGGCCCAGCGCAAGGCCTTGACCGATCTGGTCGTGGCCGCCACCAAGAGCCGTACCTGGACCGAGGCCCTGACCAAGAACAACTGGACCAGCGCCGTGTTGACCGGTCCGGCCTTCGAGAAGTTCGTGGACGACGAGTTCGCCAGCCTGCGCGCCGTGATGGTCAAGAGCGGGATGATCTGAGGTGGCAGAAGAGCAGCAAATGGCCGAGCCCGGCTCGCAGCGCGAGCCGCGCTGGCAGGTGGGCGTGAGCCTCGCGGTGCTGGCCCTGGCCCTGGGCCTGGGGGCGGGCGCGCGGACCATCTCCGACTTCGCCGGCTACGGCGGTGTGGCCCCTAACTTCCTGCCCTGGGTGGTGGCGGGCCTGCTGGGCCTGTGCTCGCTCTGGCTGCTGAAGGAGGCCTTGCAAGGGGGCTTCCGTGAAATGGGCGACGACGATGGTGCGCCCCGCGGCCACTGGCTGGGCTTTGCCTGGGTCTCGGCCGGCTTGCTGCTCAATGCCTGGCTGATCACCAGCCTGGGTTTCATCCTCAGCTGCGCCCTGTGCTATGTGCTGGCCATACGCGGCTTCCGCTCGGCCGAGGGCCGGCAGGACCTGCGCCCGCGCATCTGGTTGCAGGACGCCTTGGTGGGCATGGCGATTTCGGCACCGGTGTTCTGGGGCTTTACTCAATTGCTGGCCATCAATCTGCCTGGCCTCAGCAATACGGGATGGATTTGATGTTGGACGTTTGGAACCAGTTGTTGCAGGGTTTCGCCACGGCGGGCACGCCCGTCAATCTGCTGTGGGCCCTGGTGGGCTGCACCATAGGCACGGCGGTGGGTGTGCTGCCCGGCATAGGCCCGGCCACGGCCGTGGCCATGCTCTTGCCCATTACCTTGAAGGTGGACCCGACCGCCTCGATGATTTTCTTCGCCGGCATCTATTACGGCGCCATGTACGGCGGCTCCACCACCTCCATCCTGCTCAACACCCCCGGCGAGGCCGGCTCCATGGTGACGGCGCTGGAGGGCAACAAGATGGCCAAGAGCGGCCGTGCGGGTGCGGCCTTGGCGACGGCGGCCATCGGCTCCTTTGTGGCCGGCACCATCGCCACCGTGCTGGTGACGCTGTTCGCGCCCCTGGTGGCCGAGCATGCAGTCAAGCTGGGTCCGCCCGAGTACTTCTTGCTGATGCTGCTGGCCTTCATCACCGTCAGCGCGGTGCTGGGCCAGAGCATGGTGCGCGGGCTGACGGCGTTAGGCCTGGGCCTGGCCCTGGGCCTGGTGGGCATCGACCAGATTTCCGGCCAGGCCCGCTACACCGGCGATGTGCCGGAGCTGATGGACGGCGTGGAGGTGGTGCTGATCGCCGTGGGCCTGTTCGCCGTGGCCGAGGCGCTGTACGCCGTGCTCTACCAGGGCAAGGAGGTGGAGACGCACAATCGCATGAGCTCGGTGCATATGAGCAAGAGCGAGTGGCGGCGCTCCTGGCCTTCCTGGCTGCGCGGCACCTTCATCGGCTTCCCCTTCGGCTGCATTCCGGCCGGCGGCAGCGAGATCCCGACCTTTCTGAGCTATGCCACCGAGAAGAAGCTGGCCAAGGACAAGCAGGCCTTCGGCACCACCGGTGCCATCGAAGGCGTGGCCGGGCCCGAGGCGGCCAATAACGCCGCCATCACCGCCACCCTGATCCCGTTGCTGACCCTGGGCATCCCGACCAGCAACACGGCGGCCATCCTGCTGGGCGCCTTCCAGAACTACGGCATTCAGCCCGGCCCGCAGCTGTTTGATACGAACGGCGCCCTGGTCTGGGCCTTGATCGCCTCGCTCTATATCGGCAATGTGATGCTCTTGATCCTCAACCTGCCCCTGGTGGGGCTGTGGGTCAAATTGCTCAAGCTGCCCAAGGCGCCGCTCTACGCCGGCATCCTGATCTTTGCCACCGTGGGTGTTTACGGCATGCGGCAGAGCGCCTTCGACCTCTTCCTGCTCTACGCCATCGGCGTGCTGGGCGTGGTGATGCGGCGTTACCGCTTCCCGACCGCGCCGGTCGTGGTGGGCATGATTCTGGGCCCCTTGGCCGAAGCGCAATTGCGCAACGCCTTGTCCATCGGCGAAGGCCATTGGGGCGTGTTCCTGGACCGGCCGCTGTCGGTGGCGCTGCTTGTGGTGCTGGCGGCCCTGCTGCTGTTGCCGCGCCTGGCGGCCTGGCGCAAAAAGGCGCGCGGCGGCTGAAGCTCAGACCTTGGCGCCCTGCGCCAGGGCCCGCTCGCGCTGGCGCTGCAGAGCGCCGGCATCCGTCGTTTCTTGCGTGGGCCAGCCCTGCAGATGGCGCTCGGCCAGGGCGCTCAGGGCGCGCATACCGGCCGGGTCGTCGTTGAGGCAGGGGATGTAGTCGAAGCGCTGGCCTCCGGCGTGGAGAAAGGCCTCACGGGCCTCCAGATTGATTTCCTCCAGCGTCTCCAGGCAGTCGGCGCTGAAGCCGGGGCAGATCACCGCGACGTGGCGCAGGCCGTCTGCGGCCAGCTTCTTCAGCGTGGGTTCGGTATAAGGCTCCAGCCACTTGGCCTTGCCGAAGCGGCTCTGGAAGGTGATTTCGTACTCGGTCTTGCTCAAGCCCAGGCTCTCGGCCAGCAGGCGGCCGGTCTTCAGACATTCGCAGTGGTAGGGGTCGCCCAGCGCCAGGCTGCGCGCCGGCATGCCGTGGAAACTCATCACTAGCTTTTCGGGCCGGCCGTGGGCCGCCCAGTGCCGCCGCACACTGTCGGCCAGGGCGGCGATGTAGAGCGGCTCATCGTGATAGTGCGTAACGAAGCGCAGCTCGGGCAGGTGGCGGGTCTTGAGCGCCCAGCGCGCCACATCATCCACCACGCTGGCGGTGGTGGCGCCCGAGTATTGAGGGTAGGCCGGCAAGACCAACACCCGAGTCACGCCCTCGGCGCGCAGCGCACTCAAGGTGCTGGCGATGGCGGGTTGGCCGTAGCGCATGGCGTAGCGCACGCTGATCTTGTGGCCACGTTCACCCAGCTGGCCTTGCAGGAGCTTGGCCTGCTTCTCGGTCCAGACCTTGAGCGGCGAGCCCTCGCGGGTCCAGATACCGGCGTATTTGGCCGCCGATTTGGCCGGTCGTACCCGCAGGATGATGCCGTGCAGAATCGCCCCCCAGACGATGCGGGGTATCTCCACCACCCGCGGATCGCTCAGGAACTGGGCCAGGTAGCGGCGCAGGGCCGGCGCGGTGGGGGCATCGGGCGTGCCCAGATTGCAGAACAGCAGCGCCGTCTTGCTGGCGCTGCCATGGGTGTAAGGGGCTTCGGCTTGGGGTTTGCTCATGCGCCATTGTCGCAAGCTCTTGTGATCGCCAATCTTGAGGATGTCTTCTGCGCGCCCCGGCATAAGCTGCCGCCATCAACCCCGGAGGCCTAGATGCGACAAGCTGCACTCTCCATCACTGCTGCGGCGGTGCACCTGCTGGCGTTGGCGGCCACGTCGGCCCAGGCGCTGATCACCAGCAGCGGTTCTAACTACACCTACCCCGGCGTGTTGGCGATCGGCCCCGGAGATACCGATATCGGTGCCAACACGCTTACCGTGGGCGGCGGTGCACCAGGCAGTTTTTCGGTCACGGCGGGCTCGCAGTTTTTGGCAGCGTCGATCCGCTTTGGTGACAACCTGGGTTCGGGTACGGGCGTGTTTGATGGTGCGGGCACCCGGGTCACGCTGACCGCCGATGGCAATAGCAATCGCCTGGATCTGGGCGCCTGGGGCAGCGGGCAATTGACCGTCTCGGGTGGCGCCACGCTGAACGGCCGCGCCAATGCGGCGGCCTGCTTGCTGGGCAATCACTGGTGCAACAACTTCGTCGGCAATGCGGCGGGTTCCGACGCCAGCCTGACCATCACAGGCGCCGGTTCTAACGCCAGCTTTCTGCGTGCTTTTGTCGTGGGCGGCCTGGCCGTCTTCCGGCCACCCATCGAGACCTTCACCTTTGGCACGCCGGGCGGCACGACCCAGGGCCGGGTCCAGGTACTGGACGGCGGCTTGCTGAGCACCGACAGCGCCTCGCTTGGCGTAGCCCCGGGCGGCAGCAGCCCCTTGGGCAGCGAGCGCAGCTTTGCCTCGGTGCTGATTGATGGGCCGGGTTCGATCTGGCGTGTCACGGGCGGCAGCCTGGAAAATACGGGCGCCAATTTCGCCACCGCCTCCCATCGGAATGCCTGGGCCACGGTGGCCATCAGCCGGGGCGGTCGGCTGGAGATTGCCGGGCCTGCTGGACGCTATAACGCCGTCAATCTGAGCAGCAACGGCGGGCGCAGCGATATGACGGTCAGCGGTGCCCAGTCCGCCATCGATTTTGTCGGCGATGCGGGCGTCTTGCAGGTCGGCCAGCGCCTGGGCACGGCCAATATGAGCCTCAGTGATGGCGGCCAGGTGCGGGGCGTCTGGTATGTGGCGGTGGGCCGTGACGGCGCTTTCGGTGAGCTGAACCTGGATGGCACCGATAGCTTGCTGAGCATCACCGGCACGGCCAGCGCGGCCGCCAACGGTGTGGCCACCAACGCACGCCTGGACATAGGCCGCAACGGCACGGGGACGGTGCGGGTGCAGAACGGCGCTCGCATCGAGTTGCGCGCCACCGAGGCCTTGAGCGCCGGGCCCCAGCTGTCCCTGGGGCGGGAGGCGGCATCCTCGGGCCGGCTCGATATCAGCGGCGTGGGCTCGGTGGTGTCGCTCAGCGCCGCCTCGGTGCTGGCCGGCGGCGGCCCGGGCGAGGCCTTCAACCCGCTGATGCGCGTGGGCCGCGAGGGTGCGGGCACGCTCAACATCCTGGCGGGCGGCAAGCTGCTGCTGGAGGGCCAAGCGGTTTCCACCGTGGCCGACAGCCGCAGCACCAGCTTGTTCATCGGCGGCAGCAGCGACACCAGCAATGGCGGGCAGGGCATCGCCCTGGTGTCGGGGGTGGGTTCGGAAATCAGGCTGAGCGGCTCCGACACCTATATCGGCGTGGGCCATGGGCCGCAGAGCAGCGGCCGACTCACCGTGGCGGACCAGGCGCAAGTCTCGGCCATTGGCATGAATGTGGGCCGTTCGGGCGGCCTGGGGGTGTTGAACGTCGATCACGCCAGCCTGAGTTTCTCGGGCCAGCAGAGCGGCAACTTTCAGTCGGGGGCGTATTTGTCCATCGGCCGCTCGGGCGGCGTGGGGGTGGCCAATATCGGCAATGGCAGCGTGCTGACGCTCAGCAATCTGGGGGACCGGGGCGCCAGCCTGAATCTGGGCGGCACGGCCAATGGGCCCACGGGCGATGGCAGCCTGACGCTGTCGGGGGGCTCGCAGATCCACATCCAGGCCGCAGCAGGCCTGGCGGCCCTCAGCGTCGCCCACGACGGCAGCGCCCTGATGCGGGTCAAGGGCGGCAGCAGTGTGGATGTAGGCGATGGCCGCATCTTTGTCGGCCGCCTGAGCGGATCGGACGGCACCTTGCTGGTCAGCGAGGGCTCCAGCATCGCGGCCGGCTGGGTGGGCGTCGGTCGCAACAAGACGAGCACGGGCACGGTCGATGGCGGCACCGGCACTCTGGTCATCAATAACAGCACGCTGACGGCAGCCGATATTTACATCGGCACGAACGGCTTTCTGGGCGGCAATGGCGTGATCAACGGCGCCGTCCACAATTTTGGGCTTTTCAGCCCCGGCAATTCACCGGGCACCATGCTGATCAATGGTGCTTTCACGGCCGAGGCTGGCAGTCGCCTGATCATGGAGGTGGAGGGCGATGCCAGCCATGGCTTCAAGACCGATCTGCTGGTGTTTGGCGAGGGCTCACGGCTGGACCTGAGCGCCCTCAAGGTCGAGTTCCGTTTCCTGGGCGCCACCGACCCGAATGCCTTCCAGGCCAGTGGTGGCTTCGACATCGACAATTTCTTTCATTCACGCAGCGCGGGCGGGGTGGACGGTGAGCTGTCCCACACACTGTTTGCCACGGCCAGTTTCTCTGCCCAGGCCGAGCATTACACGATCAGCGGCTTCAGCTTCACGGCCGATGGCGGCGCTGTCTTCACGGCCCAGGCCGTGCCCGAGCCGCAGACCTGGGTCTTGTTGCTGGCCGGCCTGGCCTGCCTGGGCCTGCGTCGTTCAAAGCCGGCAGCGTAGCGAGCCCATGGTCTGTGGCTCGGTGTCGGCAAAGTGCAGCACTTCGAAGCGCACGACCGGGGAGCTGGCATCGATGGGTGGGCTGCCCAGGCCGATCACGCCGCTGCCGTGCAGGGTGCAGCTGCCGCGCTTGAGACTGACGATTTCGCCGTCAAGCCCGAAGCGCACAAAAGTGCCGTTGTAGCTGAGGTCGGTGACGGAGAAGCTGCCGCCATGCCAGTCGATGCGGGCATGCGAGCGCGAGACCCGGCCGTCGGTGATGCAGTAGGTGGCTTGCACGCTGCGGCCCAGCACGATGGGCATATTGTCGATGTCAAAGACCCGGTCCAGCTCCATCCATTGCAGGCGTATGCCGTCGGGCTCGACGGCATGGACGACCTCGCCGAACTGGGTGGCGGCCATATCGCCGCTTTGGGCGGGCTGGTCCAGCACATGGACGTGCACCGGTTCGCTGCGGCCGCGTACCGCGATGCGGTCCAGGCTGCGGAATTTCGCCTTCTGCATGCCGGGCAGGCCTAGCAAGACTTCGGCGGTGATCAGGGTTTCGTTGTCGCCGGCATGGTCCAGCAGGCGGGCGGCGACGTTGACGGCGTCGCCAAAGCAGTCGCCATTCATCTCTACCACTTCGCCGCGCGCCAGCGCAACCTGCATGCGCAGAGCACGCAAGCTGGGGGAGCCACCTTGCAGCTTGCCGCGGGCCACCACCCGTTCGAGCAACTCGTGCATGCGGACGGCGGAGCGCACGCCGTCCCTGGGGCTGTCGAACACGGCCATCAAGCCATCGCCCAGGGTCTTGATCAGATGACCATGGCATTCGCCGACGGCCTGGCCGATCAGGCTGACGGTTTGCGTCACCAGGGCCGTGGCCTCGGCATTGCCCAGGGATTCGAAAATCGCAGTGCTGCCGCGCAGGTCGGCGAACAAGACAGTGCGTTCCCGGATTTGGGCCATGGCTTGGGCGGCGCAGCGCGCTCGCTGGATCGTTGCGTGGAAGTTCCGCGCAGTTTAGTCGAGCAGTTCACACTTTGTTACCGCGAATTGGCCATAAAAAAGGGGCTGGATCGCGCCAGCCCCTGAGGGTCAATTCAGACCGTGAATCACGGCTCGTCCAGATAGGTCCGGAGTTTGTGCCTGCGGCGCAAACTCAGTTGCGTCCGCTGCGCGGCCACAGCCGCTTCAGCGGCTCCTATCTGACCAATCAAAGATTGTCCAGATAGGTCCTGAGTTTGTGCCTGCGGCGCAAACTCAGTTGCGTCCGCTGCACGGCCACAGCCGCTTCAGCGGCTCCTATCTGACCAATCAAAGATTGTCCAGATAGGTCCTGAGTTTGTCACTTCGGCTCGGGTGCTTGAGCTTGCGGATCGCCTTGGCTTCGATCTGGCGGATGCGTTCGCGGGTGACGTCGAATTGCTTGCCGACTTCTTCCAGCGTGTGGTCCGTGCTCATCTCGATGCCGAAGCGCATGCGCAGCACCTTGGCCTCGCGCGGGGTCAGCGAGTCGAGGATGTCCTTCACCACATCGCGCAGGCCGGCTTGCATCGCCGCTTCGATGGGGGCGGTGTTGTTGGTGTCCTCGATGAAATCGCCCAGATGGCTGTCGTCGTCGTCGCCGATGGGGGTTTCCATCGAGATCGGCTCCTTGGCGATCTTCATGATCTTGCGGATCTTGTCTTCCGGGATCTCCATCTTCTCGGCCAGGGTCGGCGCGTCCGGCTCGAAGCCGAATTCCTGCAGATGCTGGCGCGAGATGCGGTTCATCTTGTTGATCGTTTCGATCATGTGGACCGGGATGCGGATGGTGCGGGCCTGGTCGGCGATCGAGCGCGTGATGGCCTGGCGAATCCACCAGGTCGCGTAGGTGGAGAACTTGTAGCCGCGGCGGTATTCGAACTTGTCCACCGCCTTCATCAGGCCGATATTGCCCTCCTGGATCAGGTCCAGGAACTGCAGGCCGCGGTTGGTGTACTTCTTGGCGATGGAGATCACCAGGCGCAAATTCGCCTCGATCATCTCCTTCTTGGCGTCGCGCGAGGCCTTCTCGCCCTCGTTCATCTTCTTGTTGATGTCCTTGAGGTCATCAATCGGCACGACGGCCTTGCTCTGGATGTCGATCAGCTTTTGCTGCAGCTCCTGCACCGGCGGCAGATTGCGGGCCAGCACGCTGGAGTAAGGCTTGCCGGCGGCGACTTCCTTCTCGGCCCATTCGCGGTTCAGCGCATTGGGCGGGAAGGTCTTGATGAAGTACTCCTGCGGCATGCCGCATTTGTCCACCACGATCTTGCGCAGTTCCCGCTCGTAGCGGCGCACATCATCCACCTGCGAGCGCAGCAGATCGCAGAGCTTCTCGATCGTCTTGACGGTGAAGCGTATGGTCATCAGCTCGGCGCTGATGGCGTGCTGGGCCTTGTTATAGGTGGCGGACTTGTAGCCGTCCTTCTCGAAGGCCTTGCGCATCTTGTCGAAGTTGACGGCCAGCGAGTCCAGCTTGACCAGGGCGGCGTTCTTCAGCTCTTCGAGCTTCTTGGTCAGGGCCTTGGAGCCGCCATTGCCGTCGTCATCGTCTTCTTCGTCGAATTCGTCGAAGTCTTCCTCGGCCACATAATCGTCGGCCTCATCGGCGGCGACGAAGCCGTCCACCACTTCGGAGATGGTCTTCTCGCCGGCGCGGATCTTCTCGGCCAGGTCCAGGATGTGGGCGATGGTGGTGGGCGAGGCCGAGATGGCCAGCATCATGGCCTGCAGGCCGCCTTCGATGCGCTTGGCGATCTCGATCTCGCCTTCGCGGGTCAGCAGCTCCACCGTGCCCATTTCGCGCATATACATGCGCACCGGGTCGGTGGTGCGGCCGAACTCCGAGTCCACGGTGGACAGGGCGGCTTCGGCGGCTTCCTCGGCTTCTTCTTCGGTCGAGGTGGCGGTGGCGCTGCCCTGGATCAGCAAGGTGGCGGCGTCGGGCGCCTGCTCGTAGACCGCGATGCCCATGTCGTTCAACATGGAGATGATGGCCTCGAGGATTTCCTCGTTGACCAGCTTCTCGGGCAGGTGGTCGTTGATTTCCTGGTGGGTCAGGAAGCCACGCGTCTTGCCCATCTTGATCAGGGTCTTCAGCTCGTGGCGGCGCTTGGCGGCTTCTTCTTCCGTCAGCGCGGTTTCTTCCAGGCCGAACTCGCGCATCAGCGCGCGCTCCTTGGCGCGCGAAACCTTCATGCGCAGGGGCTTGGCCTTGGGCTTGTCTTCGGTGGCTTCGGCCACTTCCGCATCGGCTTCGGGTTCGCCTTCCAGATCGGCTTCGAGGTCGGAGAAGTCTTCTTCTTCAACCTCGGCGGCCTTCTTGCCCGAGGCCTTTTTCGTTTCGGTCGCCGCCTTGGGCTTGCGGCCCCGCTTGGGCTTGTCTTCGGTCGCTGCCGCCACGGGTGCCGCCGCCGCTGCGGGCTTGGCGCCGGCAGCAATATTCTTCGCGGCCTTCACGACTCTGACGGCAGGTTTCTTGATCTCGTCAACTTCGGCGGCCTTGGGCGCGGTCTTCTTAGCAGTCATGCAAATCCTCGGGTGGATGGGGCGGGCGGGGCCAGGAATTGAATTCAGAGCGTTTTTGCAAAAAATATTTTTGCAAAAACCCGATTAAACAATGCAGTAGCCACCTGGGGTCGTTCACTGCGCTTTTCAAGGCGGAGCTCGACCCAGGTGGCTTTCATGCGCCGCGGCCACCTTTGATCTTCAAAGATAGGCCATGGCGTGGCGCGTGCAAATTAGCGTGTACCTTTGACTGTCGGCAGCGCTTGGCGGATAAAAGTGGCCTTGATACCGCGATGGGTGCCCAGTTTCGCTGGGTGGCCGGGTCCGGCAAATCGCTGCGGTCACTTTTGCCGCGCGCGAAAAGCGTTGATTATCAGCGAAACGCCGACCTCGGTCAAAACCGATTCAGCCCGGACTGTTGCTGACAGCCTCCAAAGCCCGGATCTGCTCCAGCACTTGCTTGAAGCGCTCAAACGCCGGGCCTTGCGGATTGGAGGCGGCCAGGCGCTGGGATTCGGTCTTGAGCTGAAGCAGGCGCAAGGCCTTGATGACGGCCTGGAAGTCCTCGAACTCCGGCTCGGGTTCGCTGTGCAAGTCCCGGCTCAGGTGGCGGGCCCGGTCCAGCAACTCGTCCTCGGCCAGGGCGGCCTCCAGGGCCGACCAGGCGCCGGCACCGTGGTTGATCAGATGGCGTTCCAGCCAGGCAATCATCTCGCCGTGGACGCCGGGCAGTTCATGCAAGAGCAGCTGATCCTCGGGGCTCAGCTGCACCCACCAGGCGCTGTTGAGCAAGAGCATGCGCACGGCGTGGTCGGCCTTGGCGGCGGGTTGGTGGCGCGGCGTGCCCAGGGTTTCATCCTCGGGCTCGCCGCGGCGCTTCCAGTTGCCACTGGGCTTCCAGTCCTTCTTCCATTCTTTTTTCTTCCAGCTCTTGGGTGGGCCGCTGGCAACCGGCTCCTCCGGATGGGCGGGGGGCTCGCCGTGGTCGAAAAAGGGCTCGTGGCCATCAAAGGCGTCGAAAGTCTCGTGGGCCGGGCCGCCGCGTGCTGCCGGTGCAGGGGTGCCCAGCTGCCAGAGCGACATCAACTCCTGGTCCGGCAGCTGGGTGCGCCGCGCCAGCTCGCCCAGCAGCTGGCGTTTGAGCAGGCCCGTGGGCAGGGCTTGCCACAGGGGCTTGGCATTGGCCAGCATGCGGGCACGGCCCTCGGCACTGCCCAGATCGCAGCCCTCGGCGGCGGACTCCATCAGCTGGCGTGACAGCGGCACGGCCTCGTTGACATAACGCTCGAAAGCCTCGGCGCCGAATTCGCGTACATAGCTGTCGGGATCGTGTTCGGCCGGCAGGAAGAGAAATTTGACGCTGCGCACATCGCTGGCATGGGGCAGGGCGGCTTCCAGGGCCCGGCCGGCGGCGCGGCGGCCGGCGGCGTCGCCGTCGAAGCTGAACACCACGGACTCGGTGAAGCGGAACAGCTTTTGCACATGCTCGGCCGTGCAGGCCGTGCCCAGGGTGGCGACGGCATTGTGGAAGCCGCTCTGCGCCAGCGCCACCACGTCCATATAACCCTCTACCACCAGGGCATAGCCGCGCTGGCGCAGGCCTACCCTGGCTTCAAACAATCCGTAGAGCTCGCGGCCCTTGCTGAATACCGGGGTCTCGGGCGAGTTGAGGTATTTGGGTTCGCCCTTGTCCAGCACCCGGCCGCCGAAACCTATGGTCTCGCCCTGCACATTGCGGATCGGGAACATGATGCGGTCGCGGAAGCGGTCGTAGCGTTTCTGCTCGGCCTCGGGCCCTTCCGCGTTCTGCACGATCACCATGCCGGTTTCGGCCAGCAGGGGGTCTTCGTAGGAGGGGAAGGCGCTGGCCAGGCTGCGCCAGCCCTCGGGCGCGTAGCCCAGGGCGAACTGGGCGGCGATCTGGCCGGTCAGGCCGCGCTTCTTCAGGTAGTCGATGGCGCGGGGCGATTTTTTCAGCTGCAGGCGGTAGTGGTCGCTGGCCTTGAGCAGCACATCGCTCAGCGTTGCCTGGCGTTTTTTCTGCTGGGCGGCGCGCTCGCGCTCCTCGGCCGAGCGCTCGTCCTCGGGCACGGTCATGCCGACCTGCTGGGCCAGGTCTTGCACCGCCTCGACAAAGCCCAGGCCGCTGTACTCCATCAAAAAGCCCAGGGCATTGCCGTGTACACCGCAGCCGAAGCAGTGGTAGGTCTGGCGCGTGGGGCTGACGATGAAGCTGGGGGACTTCTCGCCGTGGAAGGGGCACAGGCCCTTGTGGTTGATGCCGGCCTTCTTGAGCTCGACATGGCGGCCCACGACTTCGACGATGTCGACGCGGGAGATTAAATCTTGGATAAAGCCGGGTGGGATCACCCCGGGGAGTCTAAGGCACGCCGGCAGCGCCGCCGCCGATGCGGGTGCGCCATCCGGCTTGGGCGAAGCCTTGCACCCAGTCCGGCACGTCGGTCGCGGGCATGGCAGGCGCGATGCCATTGCCCTGGCCCAGCTGGCAGCCCATGGCCAGCAGGGCCTGGGCGTGGGCGGCCGATTCCACCCCCTCGGCCACCACGCTGCAGCCAAAGTTGCGGGCCAGGCCGATGACGCCCTCCACCAGGGCGCTGTCCTGCGGGTCCAGCAGCATATTCTGCACAAAGGAGCGGTCGATCTTGAGGGCATCGACGGGCAGGCGCTTCAGATAGGTGAGGGTGGAGTAGCCGGTGCCGAAGTCGTCCAGCGCGAAGCTGACGCCAAAGCTGCGGCAGCGCTGGATCAGGGCGTGGGTGGCGTCCACATCGGCCAGGGCGGCCGATTCCAGCACCTCCAGGCAGAGGTGGCTGGCGACGGGCTCGGGGTGGCGGCGAATCAGCTCCAGCAGGCGCTGGGAGAAGTCCGGCATTTGCAACTGGCGTGCCGTCACATTGACGCTGACTTGCAGGGGCAGGCCATCCAACAGCCACTGGGCGCATTGCTTCAGCGCTTGTTCAATCACCCAATCCCCTACCTGTACCGCCAGGCCGGTGGATTCGATCAGGGGCAGGAA
The DNA here is from genome assembly GCF_014204525.1 of Roseateles oligotrophus. Classification (GTDB taxonomy): domain Bacteria; phylum Pseudomonadota; class Gammaproteobacteria; order Burkholderiales; family Burkholderiaceae_C; genus Paucibacter_A; species Paucibacter_A oligotrophus_A. The sequence goes on along the minus strand of NZ_JACHLP010000001.1, from coordinate 608,580 downwards.
GTGCAGGGGCGAGAGCAGGCCGCGCTCCGGGTGCTGCCAGCGCAGCAAGGCCTCCATGCCCAGCACCTCGCCGCTGTGCATATCGATCTTGGGTTGGTAGAAGAGTTGCAGTTCGTTGGCGTCCAGGGCCTGCTGCACCCGGGCCAGCGCGATCAGGCTGGCCTCATCGCGCAGGCGCTTGGCGGTGTCGAACAGCTGGAAGGCGTTGCGGCCGCTGTGCTTGACCCGGTAGAGCGCATGGCCGGCGTGGCGCATCAGGGTTTCGGCGTCGGAGTTGTCCTGCGGGTAGACGGTGGCGCCAATGCTGGCGGTGATGCTGAGTACCTGGGCTTCGGCGCCGGCCGTGGCGGACTCCAGGCGGTAGGGCAGGGACAGCAGCTTGAGCAGGCGCTCCAGGGCCAGCTGGGTTTCCTCCTGACTGCTGCCGCGCAAGAGCAGGGCAAATTCATCGCCGCTCAGGCGGGCAACGGTATCGGCCCATTGCGGGGCGCTGCGCAAGGCGTTCTTCAGGCGCAGGCCGACTTGCTGCAGCAAGGCGTCGGCCACATCGCTGCCGCGCTGGCTGTTGATGCGCTTGAACTGGTCCAGGTCGACGCGGCAGATGCTGAGGCGAAAGCCTTCTCGCTCGGCCTGTTGCAGGCCGGCATGCAGGCGGCGCATGAACTCCTCCTGATTGGGCAGATGGGTCAGGGCGTCAAAGCGGGACTGGCGTTCCAGCAACTCCTGCTGCAGCAAGGTGGTGGTGAGGTCGGTGACGGTCACGACCCGGTAGCGCAGCGGGCCATCGGGTTCGGGGACGGTGGAGACGGTCAGCTGCAGCTGGCAGGGGCTGCCATCGGCGCGTTCGGTATGCACCCGGCATTGCCAGAAGCCCTGGCTGGCCAGGGCCGCCAGCATCTGCGCCGGGTCCAGGCCGGAGCGGCGCAAGGTGGCCGCACTGAGCGGGGTGGCCGCCTGGCCGATCAAGGCCTCGCGCGGCGCGCCCAGCATCTCGCAATAGCTGGGGTTGACGTCCAGCACTTGGTTGTCCAGGTCGGTCAGCATCAAGCCCTCGTGGATGTGCTGGAACAGGCTGATGCTCATGCGCTGCCGCTCCTCCGCCGTGTGGCGCCAGGAGATGTCGGCCAGCGTGCACTGCAGATAGAGTGCACGGCCCGGCCGGCCGGCATGGAAGCTGCGCTCCTGCACCAGGGCGCGCAGCTCGAAATGCCGCCATTCCCCGTTCTTGCCCAGCAGCCGAACCGTCTCGCGGCAGCTTTCCTTGCCCACGGCGGGCAGCAGGCTTTCCAGGGCTTGGCGCACCCGTTCGCGGTCCAGCGGGTGGGCGGCCGCCAGCCAATGGCCGATGGGCGCGCTGGCCGCCGACAGCGGCCCCAGCTCGCGCAGCCACAGGGCCGAGGCGCTGACCAGGCTGGCGCCCTGCGGCCCCAAGCGCCATTCGGCCTGCGCCAGATCGGCATTGGCCAGGACGCGCTGCCAATCCTGCTGGCGTTCATGCAGCTGCGCCTTCAGCGTGCCGGCCAGCAAGGGGATGGCGGCCAGGCTGGCCAGATAGCCCCAGATCAGCGCTGCGGATGGGCCGTCGGTCCCCGCGCCCAGTGGCCCCAAGCCCTGGGCGCTGGCCAGCAAGACCAGGGCATTGAAGGCCAGAGCGGCCAAGGTGGGCAGGGCGCGGCCCCGGCCCAGGCTCATGGCCGCGAGCAGCCCATGAGGCAGGAATATCCAGGCGGCCCGGCTTGAGGCGGCGCCGTTCTGGCTTGCGAAAAAAGGGGTGGCGCTGGCCAGCAAGGCCAGGCTCAGCAGCAGCTGCAGCGGCAGTTCTGCCCAGTGGGTCTGGGCAAGACCTTGTTGCCCCGGCGTCTTGCCTTGCCAGAGCTCAAGCAGGGCAAGCCAGGCGGGTGCCAGGCTCAGCACGCTGAAGGCATGGCTGGCGCTGCCCAGGGCCCAGGCCAGGCCGGGGGAGTGGTCCATGGGGCCGAGCAGCAGGGGCAGCAAGCCGCTGAGGGCCGGGCCCAGCAGCAAGGCCGCGGCGCAGAACAGCAGCAGGTCGCGACGCCGGGTCAGCGTAGGGTGGAAGTCCCAGCGCCGCAGCCACAGGGCGGCGGCGGCCGGCCCGACCAGTTCAAGCATTTTTTGCACGCCCCAGATCCAGCTGGGGCCCTGCGGGTTGTTGGGTTCTTGCACCAGCAGCAGGCCGGCTATGCCCAGCAGCAAGCCCGGTAATGCGCGCTTGCCGCGCCAGAAAAAAGCCAGCAAGGCGAGCGCGGCCGGCGGCCAGATCAAGGCAGGGGCGGTCGCCGCTGCAGGGCTGCTCAGGAACGGCCAGGCGCAGAGCAGGTAGGCCAGGGCCAGCAAAGGCGTCTGCGCGAATTCCAGCAACCAGGGCCGGCGGAGCGGCTGGGGCGTGTTCGCGGGCGCGCTGGCAATGTTGTCCAAATCATCCACGAATATTTGTTGCGGCGCAGGGCTGCAAAAAGGGGCGAGCATGGGCTTATCAATGGTCCAGTGGGAGGTTTCCAGACCCGACAATCAGCGCGAAAACCGCCTCGTGAATATTGTCAAACTGTTGGACCCGCGGGAATCCTAGCAGTTGGCTCCGCGCCTATCGAAGCCGTGGCCCCCTCGATTCGGGTGGGTGGGAAAACCTTGGGTGCATGCCCATATTGCGGTAGACGCAAAAAAGCCACCGCAGCGGGTGGCTTTTTGAGGTTGGCCTGGGGAGCTTAAACCCATGGCGGGATCTGTATGTTCAGACGTGGAAATCAGCCAGATTAGCGCCGGCTGCAATGGCGGCTTTCAGCCATTTGGGTTGCAGGCCGCGGCCGCTCCAGGTTTCGCCGGTGGCTTGGTTGCGGTACTTGACCGCTACTTTGGAAACCTTGGCTGCCTTGGGTGTGCGGGTGCTCAGATCTGCGGCCGTCAAACCATAGTCCGACATCAGAGACTTGACCTTCGCAATCGCTTCGGCGCGCTCGCGCTCCTTGGTTTGCGAAATTTGTTCGTCAAGCGCGGCCCGTTGGGCCAAAAGGTCTTTGAGAGAAGACATATGCAAATCCTCGCGAAATAGGGGTGAGGCAAAACCTGGACGGGCCCATTATAGGCATGGGTGAAAAGAAACAGCCAGATCCAGAGTTTTACCGGCGCCCCTTTTGTTGTCTTTTTGTCGGCGTTTGCATATGCCGGAAGTCAGGGCGGGTGGGTATCTCCCGAGTAGATACTGCCGCCCCGGCTGCTTTCAAATCACTTGTAGCCGACCCGATCCAGCAACTGTTGCACCTTGGGCAGATTCGGGCCAATCGCGGCCACCGGGATGGTTTCACTCTTGAAGTTACCGAGTGCGGTCAGGGCCGGATTGGCGGGGCGCAGGCCGGCCACGACGGGCCATTCGTTATTGCCGTTGGCGAAATAGCCCTGGGCTTCGTCGCTGCTCAAATACTCGAGGAATTTGACGGCGTTGTCGCGATTTTTGGCGTGCTTGGCCACTGCGCCACCGGCGATATTGATGTGGGTGCCCCAGCTTTGTTGATTAGGGAAAACCACGCCAATTTTTTCCACCACCGCGCGGTCATCCGGCTTGTCCGAACGCATCAGCCGGGCCAGATAGTAAGTGTTGGTGATGGCCACGCCGCATTCACCGCTGGCGACCGCCTTGATTTGGTCGGTATCGCCGCCCTTGGGGGCGCGGGCCATATTCGCGACCACGCCCTTCAGCCAGGTTTCGGTGGCGGCGGCGCCCAGATGCTCATACATCGAGCCAAATAGCGAGAGGTTGTAGGGGTGCGAACCCGAGCGGGTGCAAACCCGGCCCTTATTCTTGGCCTCGCCCAAATCCTCGTAGTTCTGCACGTCCTGTTTCTGGACGTTTTGCTTGTTGTAAACGATCACGCGCGCACGCGTCGACAAGCCAAACCATTCCGTGCCTTTGTCACTGGGCTTGGCGCGCAAATGGGCGGGGATTCGTTGCTCCAGCACGGTGGATTTGACGGGTTGGAACAGGCCGTCTTCGTCGGCCTGCCAAAGGCGTGCGGCATCTACCAGCAAAACCACATCGGCGGGGCTGGCTGCGCCCTCGCTTTTCAAGCGGGCCAGCAGGCCGGCATCGTCGGTATCGACCCGGTTGATTTTGATGCCGGTGGCCTTGGTGAAATTGGCGTACAGCGCCTCATCGGTTTGATAGTGGCGGGCCGAATATAGATTCAGCACTTGTTCCTGTGCCAGTGCCGGCGCGGCAAAAGCACTCAACACGGCCAGGGAAAGCAGGGGCTTTACGAATTTGGACAAACGCATGATGACTCCGTACCTAGAAAGTGAGGTGCCGAAAGTTTACATGGAACAAGAATTATTCTTGTTTGATCGTGCGAGGGTCGGAGCCCGCGCTGCCCAGCCTGTTTGCGCTCCTATCCAAGTGCCGAAGAAGAATGGTTGGTGCCCTCATCACCTGCGCAGCGCGCCAATGAGTGGGCCCCACCATTCTTCGCCGTCACGGCGTTCAGGCCGATGGCGGGACATAACCCGCCACCGCTTCGGCACCCGTGCCGAAGAAGAATTGCTCCATCTGGCGGGCCAGGTATTGGCGGGCGCGCAGATCAGCCAGATTCAGGCGGTTTTCATTCACCAGCATGGTCTGGTGCTTGAGCCACAGGGCCCAGGCTTCCTTGCTGACCTCTTGGTAGATGCGCTTGCCCAGATCGCCGGGGTAGGGCGCGAAGTCCAGGCCTTCGCCCTCTTTTTTCAGATGAACACATTGCACGGTGCGAGCCATGGCGATACCTCTTCAGAACAGGTGAGAAAAATGCTTGGGCGCACTGTAGCGCCCGGCCAAAAACCGCGGGCAGGGCGGGGCAAGAATGCTCAGAGGGTGAGAACTTTTGTCGCGAGCGGTCGTCAGGCTAGGCGGACGGAGCGCAGGAACCGGAACGTACTCCCTGTACGTGAGGATTCCGAGCACCGTCCAACGACGCATGGCGACCGCGCAGTAAAAAGTTCTCACCCTCTCAGGCGAGCTTCTTGACCAGCACCTGGGAGCGGCGGTCCCAGTTGTATTTGCGCTTGCGCTCTTCGGGCAGCCATTCCGGGTCCACCTGCACAAAACCGCGCTTGATGAACCAGTGCATGGTGCGGGTGGTTAGCACAAAGATGCTGGCCAGGCCCTGGGCCTTGGCGCGCTGCTCCACCCGCTTCAGGATGCGGTCGCCGTCACCCTGGCCTTGCACGGCGGGCGAGATGGTCAGCGCCGCCATCTCGGCCGTCTTGGCCTCGACATAGGGGTAGAGGGCGGCGCAGCCGAAGATCACGCCGTCATGCTCGATGACGGTGTAGAGCTCGACATCGCGTTCGATCTCGGTGCGGTCGCGCTTGACCAGGGTGCCGTCGCGCTCGAAGGGCTCGATCAGATTGATGATGCCGGCCACATCGTCCGAGCTGGCCTCGCGCAGGCTTTCCAGCTTCTCGTCCACCACCATGGTGCCGATGCCGTCGTGGGTGTAGACCTCTTGCAGCAAGGCGCCGTCCACCGCCAGCGGCAGGATGTGGGAGCGCTCCACCCCACCCAGACAGGCGCGCACGCAGTGCTGCAGATAAAAGCCTACGTCCAGCGGCGAGGTGGGCTTGGGGCTAGCGGCCAGCAGGCGCTGGGCGTCGATGACGGCCAGCTCGGTGTCGATGGGGCTGTTCGGGTCCTTGGGGTTCTCGGGCACGCCCGCCACCTCGCAGACGAACAAGAGCTTGTCGGCCTGCAGGGCGATGGCGGTGCTGGTGGCCACGTCTTCCATGCTCAGATTGAAGGCCTCGCCGGTGGGCGAGAAGCCAAAGGGCGACAGCAGCACGATGGCGCCGATGTCGATCGCCTTCTGGATGGCCGTGGCGTCGACCTTGCGCACCACGCCGCTGTGCTGGAAGTCCACGCCGTCGACGATGCCCACGGGCCGCGCGGTCAGGAAGTTACCTGACACCACCCGCACTGCGGCATTGGCCATGGGGGTGTTGGGCAGGCCTTGGGAGAAGGCGGCCTCGATCTCGAAGCGCAGCTGGCCGGCGGCCTCTTGCGCGCAGTCCAGGGTCACGGCATCGGTGATGCGCATGCCCTGGCTGTAGCGGGCCGGGTGTCCCTTGGCCACCAATTGCTCGTTCACCTGGGGGCGGAAACCATGGACCAGCACGATCTTGATGCCCATGGCATGCAGGATGGCGAGGTCTTGGACGAAGGCATTGAGTTTGCCCGCCGCCACCAGCTCACCGGTCATGCCGACCACAAAGGTCTCACCTCGGTAGGCGTGGATATAGGGGGCGACGGCGCGAAACCAGGGGACGAAGGTGTGGGGGAAAACCAGGCTCATGCCGGGATTGTGCCGCAGGGATTCGGTGCTTCCTTCAGCTTTCGTCTGCGGAGCACGGATAATCCGCGCCTCGTGAACGATCAGACCCCCACTCCCAAGCCGCCCGCAGCGCGCCGACCCAGGCCCCAGCAAGATGCCCGGATCCAGAGCGCCAACCCGCTGCCCCCCATCACCTTCCCCGAATTGCTGCCGGTCTCCAGCCGGCGCGAGGACATCGCGCGGGCGCTGGCCGAGCACCAGGTCATCATCGTCTGCGGCGAGACCGGCTCGGGCAAGACCACCCAGCTGCCCAAGATCGCCCTGGCCCTGGGCCGCGGCCGCGCCAATACCGGCAAGCTGATCGGCCACACCCAGCCGCGCCGCATCGCCGCCAGCAGCGTGGCCAAGCGCATTGCCGAGGAGTTGAAGACGCCGCTGGGTGAGATCGTCGGCTACAAGGTGCGCTTCCAGGACCGCTTGCAGCCGGGCGCCAGCGTCAAGCTGATGACGGACGGCATCTTGCTGGCCGAAACTCAGACCGACCCGCTGCTGCGCGCCTACGACACGCTGATCATCGACGAGGCCCATGAGCGTTCGCTGAACATCGACTTCCTCTTGGGCTATCTGCGTGAGTTGCTGCCGCGCCGGCCCGACCTGAAGCTGATCGTCACCTCGGCCACCATCGATGCCGAGCGCTTTGCCAAGCATTTCGAGTCCAGCAAAGGTCCGGCGCCGGTGCTGATGGTCTCGGGCCGCACCTTCCCGGTGGAACAGCGCTACCGTCCGTTTGAGGAGTCACGCGAGTACGACCTCAACAACGCCATCACCGACGCCGTCGATGAGTTGTGGCGCGAGGGCGGCGGCGATGTCTTGGTCTTCCTGCCCGGCGAGCGCGAGATCCGTGAGGCGGCCGAGGCCTTGCGCAAGCACCACCCGCCCGGTGTGGACGTGCTGCCCCTGTTCGCCCGCCTGTCCCAGCAGGAGCAGGATCGCGTCTTCGAGCCCCATGGCCAGCGCCGCATCGTCTTGGCCACCAATGTGGCCGAAACCTCGCTGACCGTCCCGGGCATCCGTTACGTCATCGACCCCGGCACCGCCCGGGTCAAGCGTTACAGCTACCGCAACAAGGTCGAGCAGCTGCAGATCGAGCCGGTCAGCCAAAGCTCGGCCAACCAGCGCGCCGGCCGCTGCGGTCGGGTAAGTAACGGCATCTGCATACGGCTTTACGACGAAAAGGACTATCTCGCCCGGCCGCGCTTCACCGACCCCGAAATCCTGCGTTCGTCCCTGGCCGGCGTGATTCTGCGCATGAAGTCCCTGGGCCTGGGCCAGGTGGACAGCTTCCCCTTCATCGAGGCGCCGCCGCGCAAGGCGATTGCCGATGGCTATCAGCTGCTGCAGGAACTGGGCGCGGTGGACGACTTGAACGAGTTGACCCCGCTGGGCAAGGAGCTGTCGCGCCTGCCCCTGGACCCGCGCGTGGGCCGGATGATTCTGGAAGCCCGCTCGCGCGAAGCCTTGAGCGAGGTGCTCATCATCGCCAGCGCCCTCAGCGGCCAGGATGTGCGCGACCGGCCCATGGAGCAGCAACAGGCGGCGGACGAGCGGCACAAGAAGTTCGACGACGAGAAGTCGGAGTTCATGGGCTACTTGAAGCTGTGGAAGTGGATAGAAGAAGCCAAGGGCGGGCACGGCGAACATAAGCTGTCAAATAGACGGTATGAGGCCTTGCTGCGCGAAAACTTCATCAGCCCGCGCCGCGTGCGCGAGTGGAAGGACATCTACTCCCAGCTGCACACCGTGGTGGCCGAGCAGGGCTGGCGCATCAACGGCAGCCCCGCCATCTACGAGCAATTGCACCTCAGCATGCTGGCCGGCTTGCTGGGCAATCTGGGCTGCAAGAGCGATGAGGACGACTGGTATCTGGGGGCGCGCGGCATCAAGTTCTGGCGCCACCCCGGCGCCCACCTGAGCAAGAAGCCGGGCCGCTGGATCGTGGCCGCCGAGCTGGTGGACACCACCCGCTTGTTCGGCCGTGGCATCGCTAACATCGAGCCTCAGTGGCTGCCCGGCATCGCCGGCCATCTGATCAAGACCCAGCTGCTGGAGCCGCATTGGGAGAAGAAGGCGGCCGAGGTGATCGCGTTGGAGCGGGCGACGCTGTACGGCATCGTCATCTACAACAACCGCCGGGTGAACTTCGGCAATGTGGATGCCCGGGCCGCGCGTGAGATTTTCATCCGCGAGGCCCTGGTCAACGGCGAGTGGGACAGCCGCCTGCCTTTCCTGGCCCACAACACACGCCAGATCCGCAAGGTCGAGGAGCTGGAGCACAAATCGCGCCGCCAGGACGTGCTGGTCGATGATGAGCTGATCTACGCCTATTACGACAGCCAGTTGCCGGCCGAGGTGTGCTCGGGCGCGACGTTGGAGCGCTGGTACCGCCAAGCATCCAAGTTAGAACCCAAGCTGCTGCACCTCAGCCAGGACGAGCTGATGCGCCACGAGGCCGCCGGCGTCACCAGCAGCGCCTTTCCCAAGATCTTGCGCCTGGGCGGGGTGGATTGCGCGACCGAGTACCTGCACCAGCCCGGCGATGCGCGGGATGGCGTCACCGTCACCGTGCCCATCTATGCCCTCAACCAGGTCAGCGAGGAGCGCGCCGAATGGCTGGTGCCCGGCATGCTGGAGGCCAAGCTGATGGCCTTGCTGAAGAGCTTGCACCAGCGCCCGCGCTCACGCCTGGTGCCGTTGCCGGATTTCATCGCCGAGTTCGTCGCCACCCATGCTTTTGCCCAAGGTACTTTGGTCGAGGTCTTGCTGAAGGCGGTCAAGGAGCGCAGCCAGATCGCCGTGCAGCGCAATGACTTCAAGCTGGAGCAATTGCAGCCCCATCTATTCATGAACTTCCGCGTGGTGGACGAGCATGGCCGCCAACTGGGCCAGGGCCGCAATCTGGCGGCCTTGAAGGCCGAGCTGGGCGGCCAGGCGCGCTCGGCCTTCCAGGCCCTGGCGGCGCTCAAGCTGCCGGCCGCGGCTGCACCCGCGCCGCTGCCGCCTGTCGCCAAGGGCGGCATCCGGGCCGAGGTGGCGCCAGCGCCCAAGCCGGCCCAGGAGGCCAGCAAGACCTACACGGCCTGGAGCTTTGGCGAGTTACCTGAGCTGATGGAGGTCAAGCGCGGCGCCCAGGCCTTGGTCGGCTTCCCGGCCCTGATAGATCGGGGCACGCATGTGGAGATCGAGGTCTTTGACGAGCCCGAAATCGCGGCGGCCAAGCATCTGCTGGGCCTGCGCCGCTTGCTGGCCTTGCAGCTCAAGGAACCGCTCAAGTTCCTGGAAAAAAACATCCCCGATCTGCAAAAGATGTCGGTGCTGTACATGAGCCTGGGCACGGCCGAGGAATTGCGCGAGCAGATCATCGGCCTGGCCCTGGAGCGCGCCTTCCTGGCCGAGCCCCTGCCCAAAAACGAGTTCGAGTTCAAGGCGCGCTTGGAAGAAGGGCGCTCGCGCCTGAACCTGATCGCCCAGGAAGTGGCGCGCCAGACCGGCGTGGTCTTGCAAGACTACACGGCGGCCACGCGCAAGCTCAAGGACGCCCGCGCCGCCAAGGAGGTGGCCGAGGACATCACGGCCCAATTGCAGCGCTTGCTGCCCAAGAACTTCGTCAGCGCCACGCCCTGGGCCCAGCTCCAGCATCTGCCGCGTTACCTGAAGGCCATCACGGCGCGGCTGGACAAGCTGCGCGCCGACCCGGCCCGCGACGCCAAGCTGCTGGCCGAGCTGCGCCCGCTGGAGCAGCGCTATCTGCGCCGCGTCATCGAGTTGAAGGGCAGGGTGGATGGCCGCCTGGTGGACTTCCGCTGGCAGCTGGAGGAGTTGCGCGTCAGCCTCTTCGCCCAGGAGCTGCGCACGCCCCAGCCGGTCAGCGTCAAGCGGCTGGAGAAGGTTTGGGCGAGTCTGAGTAGCTGAGAGAAAAAGCCTGGTGTCAGCCAGGCGTGCTCAGATCGGCCCCAGACTTCGCCGCCCACCGTGCCCTACGCCTTCAACTTCAATAGCTCGCCCTTTGACTGCCTGAGCCTGGATGAGCGCCAGCGCGTGCGGGACGGGCTGGACATCGCCTACTTCCGCCCCGGCGAGGTCTTGCTGGCGCCGGGCGCGGCGCCCGAATATCTCTTCATCCTGATCAAGGGCTTTGTCCAGCAGTTCGAAGGCGAGGGCGGCGAGGAGCATATCGCCACCTACGGGCCCGAGGATAGCTTCGACGGCCGCGCCCTGGTGGCCGGCAAGGCCAGCGGCCGCTTTGTCGCAGCCCAGGAGGTGCTGGCCTACCAGCTGGCCCGCAGCACGGTGACCGAGCTGATCGCCAGCAATGCCACCTTCAGCGCCCTGTTGTTTGCCGACCTGTCCAAGAAGATCAGCGCCCTGGCGGCGCGCGGCAGCCAGCACGAGCTGCAGTCCCTGGGCCTGGCCCAGGTGGGGCAGGCCGGTCTGCGCGCCGTCCACCGCGTGGCGGCGGATGCCGACATCGTCAGCGTCGTGCGCTGCTTTGCCGAGCAGCGCTGCGACCATGTGCTGGTGCAGGACGCGCGCAGCACGCCGCCCCGGCTGGGCCTGTTCAGCAGCAGCGATCTGCAGCGGGCCATTCTGGATGGCCGGCCGCTGGACCAACTGGCCGTGGGCGAGCTGGCCAGCGAGCAACTGGTCTGCGTGTCGGCACAGGATTCGCTGTTCGACGCCCTGATCGTCATGACCCGCCACAAGGTGCGCCGGGTGCTGGTGCGCCAGGGCCGCGAGCCCGAGGGCGCCATCCTCGGCGTGCTGGACCAGCTGGAGCTGCTGAGCTTTCTGAGCAACCACTCCTATCTGATCACGCGCCAGATCCAGGAGGCTCAGGGCCTGGACGAGCTGCAGGCCGCGGCCCGCCAGATCGACGCCTTGATCGCCCTGCTGCAGCGCGGCGGCACCAAGGTCGGCCAGATCGCCCGCCTGGTGCAGGAGCTCAATGCCCAGCTGTTCGAGCGTGCCTGGCAGCTGATCGCCCCGGCCGATTTGCGCGCCAATAGCTGCTTGTTCGTGATGGGCAGCGAGGGCCGCGGCGAGCAATTGCTCAAGACCGACCAGGACAATGGCCTGGTCCTGCGCGAGGGCTATGCGCCGCCCGCCGAGCTGGCCCAGATCTGCCAGCGCTTCTCGCAGGCCCTGAGCGACTTCGGCTACCCCGAATGCCCGGGCGGCATCATGCTCAGCCGGCCGGCGTGGCGCCATGGCGCCGATGAATTTGCCCAGCAGCTGCGGCGCTGGCTGCTGATGCCCACGCCCGACAGCCTGATGAATCTGGCCATCTTCATCGACGCCCACGCCGTGGCCGGCGACGCCGTGCTGCTGGAGGCGCTGCGGGCCGAGGTCTTCAAGCAGGTGCTGGACAACGACGCCGTGATGGCGCGCTTTTGCTCTGCCATCAACGCCTTCGACCAGGGCCAGGGCTGGTGGAACAAGCTGCTGGCCCTGGGCGAGGGCGGCGGCCCCCTGCTGGACTTGAAGAAGGTCGGCAGCTTCCCGTTGGTGCATGGCATCCGCAGTCTGGCCCTGGCCCACCGGGTCAAGGCCGTGGGCACGGTGGCACGCATCCAGGCCTTGGCGGAGCAAGGCCATCTGCCGCCCGATCTGGCGGATCAGCTGATCGACAGCCTGCACTTCTTCATGGGCCTCAAGCTCAAGACCGGCCTGGCCCGGCTGGAGCAAGGCCTGGCGCCGGGCGGTATTGATCTGGAGCAGCTCTCCAGCCTGGATCGCCATCTGCTCAAGGAGGCGCTGGGCGTGGTCAAGCGCCTGCGCACCCTGCTCTTCCTGCGCTTCCGGCTGGACATGGTATGAGTGTGTGGGCGGCATTGAAGCAGCGCTGGCTGCTCTACCACCTGGGCCTGCCCGAGTTCGCCCCCATGTTCGGGCCGACGCCGGCGGATGAATGGGTCTCGCTGGACTGCGAGACCACGGGCCTGGACGCGCAGCGCGACGAGATCATCGCCATCGGCGCCGTGCGCATCCAGGGCAATCGGGTGCTGAGCAGCCAGCGCCTGGAGCTGCTGGTCAAGCCCGAGAAGAAGAACCTCACGGCCGCTGCCGTCAAGATCCACGGCCTGCGCGAGCAGGACCTGGCTCAGGGCCTGGACATCGACACGGCCATGCGCCGGCTGCTGCACTTCATCGGCCCGCGCCCCCTGGTGGGCTATTACCTCGAATTCGATGTGGCCCTGATCAACCGGGCCATCTTTCCGATGCTGGGCCTGCGCCTGCCCCAGCCCAAGATCGAGATCTCGTCCCTGTACTACGACTGGAAGCAGCGCCAGCTGCCGCCCTATCAACAGGGCGCTGCGATCGATCTGCGCCTGGACACGCTGATGCAGGACCTGGGCCTGCCCCAGCGCCCCGCCCACAATGCGCTGAACGATGCCGTCATGGCGGCGCTGGCGTTTTTGAAGCTGCGCAGTTTGCTGGCGGATTGAATCGGGCTTGGTATTCGACCCAGGCGACGCGCAGCGAGCCGTGTGGTTTTCGGGTTCCCCGTGTTGCCTGGGCTGCGGTGCTTGACTTTGGCGGGCGGCGCGCAGCGCCATCAACAACTGACTCGCGCCCCTTGTTTGAACGGAGCGTAGCGCAGTGAGTTGGGCGCGGCCCGGCAAAGGCGAGTGCCGCAGCGGACCCCGAAGGGGCCAGGCATTCGGGGCGGTTTCTTTGCCTCCTTTCTTGGGCGCCCAAGAAAGGAGGTCGCCTGCCGGGGCGAACTCCCGGCTGGGCCTTGGCAGAGGGTGACGCAGCCAATGATCAGCGCTGTCAGTGTCACACCGGCCAAAAAAAACCGGGCCAGGCCCGGTTTCGGAGAGAGTCACTTCAGCTTAATGCCCCGACGCACCCGCCGCGCCCAGGCCGGTCTCCGACCGCACTTGCTGCGCCTCAAAGTCCGCCCGTTCCTGCGCTGCCTGCGGGCTGCGGTCCAGCATGCTGAACAGCCAGATGCTGACGAAGGCGATGGTCATGGAGAACAGCGCCGGCGAGCTGTAGGGGAACCAGGCCGAGCCCTTGGGGTTGCCCAGCGTGGCTTCCCACACCGAGGGCGAGACGATGGTCAGGCCCACCGAGGAGATGAGGCCCAGGAAGCCGCCGATCACCGCGCCCTTGGTCGTGCAGTCCTTCCACAACACGCTCATGAAGAGCACGGGGAAGTTGGCCGAGGCGGCGATGGCGAAGGCCAGCGAGACCATGAAGGCGATGTTCTGCTTCTCGAAGGCAATGCCCAGGGCTACGGCGATGACGCCCAGGGCCAGGGTGGTGGCGCGCGAGACCAGCAGCTCCTTGGCGCTGTCGGCCTTGCCGTGCTTGAACACCGTGGCATAGAGGTCGTGCGAGACGGCCGAGGCGCCCGACAGCGTCAGGCCCGCCACCACGGCCAGGATGGTGGCGAAGGCCACGGCCGAGATGAAGCCGTAGAACACATTGCCGCCCACCGACTTGGCCACCAGCACGGCCGCCATATTGGCCGTGCCGGCACCGCCCAGGATCACGCCCTTGGCCACATCGGCATATTCAGGATTGGTCAGCACCAGGGTGATGGCGCCGAAGCCGATGATGAAGATCAGGATGTAGAAGTAGCCGATCCAGGTGGTGGCCCAGAACACCGATTTGCGCGCCTCCTTGGCGTCGGGCACGGTGAAGAAGCGCATCAGGATGTGGGGCAGGCCGGCGGTGCCGAACATCAGGGCCATGCCGAAGCTGATGGCCGAGATGGGGTCTTTGACGAAGCCGCCGGGGTTCATGATGGAGCCGCCGATCTTGGCGGCTTCCTCGGCCGTCTTGCCCGAGTTGGCGGCGATGGCGGTCTTGACCTCCACGCCCTTGGCGAACAAGGCCTCGAAGCTGAAGCCGAACTTGGACATCACCATAAAGGCCATAAAGGTCACGCCCGAGAGCAGCAGCACGGCCTTGATGATCTGCACCCAGGTGGTGGCCGTCATGCCGCCGAAGAGCACGTAAATCATCATCAGCGCACCGACGATGACGACGGCCATCCAGTACTCCAGGCCGAACAGCAGCTTGATCAGCTGGCCCGCACCCACCATCTGGGCGATCAGGTAGAAGGTCACGACCACCAGGGTGCCCGAGGCCGCGAAGGCGCGGATGGGCGTCTGCTTGAAGCGGTAGCCGGCCACGTCGGCAAAGGTGAACTTGCCGAGGTTGCGCAGGCGTTCGGCCATCAGAAAGGTGATGATGGGCCAGCCGACCAGGAAGCCGATGGAGAAGATCAGGCCGTCATAACCGCTGGCCATGACGGCGGCCGAGATGCCCAGGAAGGAGGCTGCCGACATATAGTCGCCGGCGATGGCCAGGCCGTTCTGGAAGCCGGTGATGCCGCCGCCGCCGGTGTAGAAATCGGCCGCCGAGCGGGTCTTGGCGGCCGCCCATTTGGTGATCCACAAGGTGCCGGCCACAAAGACGGCGAACATGGTGATGGCCGTCCAGTTGGTGGCCTGCTTGGCGGCCTGGCCCACATCGCCGCCGGCCGCGAAGGCTGCGGTGGCGAAGCCGACCAGGGCGCTCAGGATGATGGTTTTGCCCCACTGACTCATTTGACTTCCTTCTCGAGAATCTCACGCGTCAGGCGGTCGAATTCATTGTTTGCGCGGCGCACATACAGGCCGGTGATCAGGACGGTGAAGAGGATCACCCCCATGCCGATGGGAATGCCCAGCGAGGTCACGCCGGCGCCTATCTTTTGCGACAGGAATTCCTTGTTGAAGGCGATCAGGGAGATGTAGCCGAAGTACACCACCAGCATGGCGACGGTGAGCGTCCAGCCGAAGCGGTTGCGCTTGGCCTTGAGCTCCTGGTACTTGGGATTGGCCCGTATGCGGGCCACCACGGGGTCTGTCATGTCTTGTTCCTCGGGTTTGTTGAGACTGCTTGGCTCCGGGCCAGTGTGTTGGTCCTGTCTGACCCATAGCTGACCCGCGCTGCGGCCGAGCGCAAATTCAGGGGAAAACCCCGGGCTCGGCTGTGCGCAGGCAGGCCGGGCCGTGCGAGTGGTGGAGCGTGGGCCGGTCCGCGGCGGGCGGCGGATAAGGCGGTGGATTCGAGTGCAGCTCCGGCCTTCAGGACGGCGGGCATGGGGTCCAATGGCTGCACAAGCATTTGTACAAGCTCGCCCCTACATGCCCGCCACTCCCAGCACGCCAGCGCCTGCCGACTCTGCACCTGCGGCCACCAAGCCCGCGGCGCTGCGTCGCTTTGGGCGTTTCGAGCTGCGTGCCCTGCTCAGCAAGAGCGGGCGCTGCATGGTGTGGTTGGTGTTCGATGAGAGGCTGGGCCAGGAGCTGATCCTGTGCCTGCCGCGCATGGCGCCCAATAGCCCGGCCGCGCTGGCGCATTGGCTGCGCATGGCCAATGCGGTGGCGCGGGTCCAGCATCCCAATCTGGCCCCGGTGATCGAGGTGGGGCAGGTGGAGCAATGGCCCTTCGTCGCCTACGACCGTGCGCTGGGCGAGACCCTGGACGAGCGCCTGGCCCGCCAGGCCGCGCCCCTGCCGGTGGATGCGGCGGACTGGATCTGCCAGTATCTGGAGGGTCTGGCCTTTGCCCATGAGGCCGGCCATGCCCACCGCGATGTGCAATGCGCCAGCCTGCTCATCAGCCCGGGCAACCAGGTCCGGGTGATGGGCCTGGAGGTGGCGCAGGAGGTGTTCCCAGCTAACGTGGACTTCAATGCGGTGGCGCGTCGCGCGGTGCGCGAATCGGCGCAGGAAGATGTGCTGTGCGTGGGCTTGATGCTGCATCGCATCCTCGGCGGCCGCCATGTGCTGGAGCAGAGCGATCTGCAGCTGACCGTGCAGCAGATGCAGCCGCTGGGTCGCGAGCTGGTGCGCATGAGCTGGGAGACGCCCCATCCCATTCCCGAGGCCTTGCGCGCCATCTGCAACCGCGCCACCGACCGCCAGGCCCGCCAGCGCTACCACATGGCGCGCAGCTTCTACCGGGCGCTCGACGGCTGGCGCACCTCGGTGGCCCAGGACCAGGGCGGCCCGATTGCCTTGCTGCTGGACAAGCTGCAACGCATCGGCCATCTGCCCAGCAGCTCCACCGCCTTGCTGCGGGTGGGCCAGTCCTCGGCGATGGAGCGCCAGCATGCCAGCGCCCTGTCCACGCTGGCCTTGCAGGACATGGCCCTGAGCCTGGAGCTGCTGCGCCGGGTCAATCATTCGCTGAAGCAGAACGGCGCCGCCGTCGATGGCACGGTGCTGAATATGCAGCGCGCCATCGCCATGCTGGGCCTGGAGGGTCTGCAGCAAGCCGCCCGTGCGCTCAAGCCCTGGCCCGGGCCGCTGAGCGAGATCCAGGCCGCCATGCTCAAAAGCCTGATGGGCCGGGTCCAGCAGGCCGGGCGCATCGCCCAGGCCCTGCGGCCGGCGGGTTATGACGGCGAGGTGGTCTATCTGATCACCGTGATGCAGAACCTCGGCCGCCTGCTCTTGCAATACCACTTCCCGGATGACGCCCAGCAGATCCGCCAGCTGATGCTGCCGCCCGAGCCCACGGCCGAGCACCCGCATCCGGCCAGCCTGAGCGAGCAGGCGGCGGCCTTTGCCGTGCTGGGTTGCGATCTGGACAGCCTGGGCGTGGCCGTGGCCCGGCACTGGAATCTGGGCGACGAGCTGATCCATATGATCCGCCGCCAGTCGCCCGAGGCGCCGGTGCGGCATTCCGAGACCGATTCCGACCTGCTGCGCCTGAGCTGTAGCCTGGCCAATGAGCTGGTGGACGCCTTGCAGATCCCGGACCCCAGGCGCCAGCAACAGGCCATCGAAGTGGCGACCCGGCGTTATGCACGGGCCCTGGGCCTGGGGCTGCGCGAGGTCCATCTGGCCCTCAATCCGGCCGCCGCCCAAGCCCAGGAGGAGGCCGCGGCCCACCCGCCCGCCACGCCCGCCGAAAGTCTGGATGAATTGGAGGCCAGAGCCTTGCGGCCCGATCCGCAGGCCCTGCCCAAGCCCTCGGCCTTGCGTTCGCGCCTGCCCAGCATGAGTGCAGGGACGGTGCCAAAAAATGATCCAGGGGGCGCGCGCTGAGCGCAGACTTGCCGCCACCCCCGCAGGCCCTGTTTCAAAGAAGAAGGTCCTATGCAAGAGGATGAACGTCCGGCCCTGAGCGCGCTGGCCTTGCCGCAGCTGGGGCGTTTTCGCCTGCTCAAGCGCCTGGGCGAGGGCGCGCAAGCCACCGTCTGGCTGGCTCATGACCCGCGGCTGGACCGCGACGTCGCCCTCAAGGTCTTGCGCCCCGGCGCCGAGCCCAGCCGGGTGGATGAATGGCTGCATGAGGCGCGCGCCGTCAGCCGCCTGACCCATCCCTTCATCGTGCCGGTGTTCGAGGCCGATACGCAGGATGGCCAGTTCTATATGGTCTTCGAGTACGTGCCCGGCGGCACCCTGGTGGAGAAGCTGAGGCGCGAACGCCAGCTGCCGGCCCGCGCCGCCGTCGAGCTCTGCATGGATGTGCTGGACGGCTTGCAGGCCGCCCATGCGGCCGGCGTCGTGCACCGCGACCTCAAGCCCAGCAATATCCTGATCGACGCCAAGGGGCGGGCGCGGGTGATGGACTTCGGCATCGCTGCCCGCCTGGACGGCGCCAACAAGCCAAGCAGCGGCAGCCAGCCGGAGCGCATCGTCGGCACGCCCGGCTATCTCTCGCCCGAGGCGGCGCAGGGCCAGCCCCCCAGCGCGCAGATGGATGTGTTTGCCGCCGCCGTCGTGCTGGTCGAGATGCTCAGCGGCCAGCGCCTCAATTACGAGCCCGATCCCTGGCGTGCCGTGCAGCGCGTCATCGAGCAGGAGCTGCAGGTGCCGCGCGGCCTGGCCGCCGATGTGGACGATGCCTTGCGCGCCATCGCCCAGCGCGGGCTGGCGCGCGAACCGGCCCAGCGCTGGCCCAGCGCCCTGGCCATGCACGATGCCCTGGCCGAGTGGCTGCAACCGCCCCAGACCGAGCCCCTGGGCGCGACGGGCGAGGGCGCGGCCCTGGACTTTCTGCTGCGCCGCATGCAGCACAAGAGCGACTTCCCGGCCATGTCGGATGCGGTCAGCCGCATCCAGCGCCTGACCCTGTCGGAGAGCGAAAGCCTGGCCAGCCTGTCGAATGAAATCCTCAAGGACGTGGCCCTGACGCAAAAGCTGCTGCGCCTGGTCAACACGGTGCAGTACCGGCAGGGCGGCGGTGGCGGCGGCATCACCACCATCTCGCGCGCCGTGGCCCTGGTGGGCTTTGCCGGCATCCGCAATCTGGCGCTCTCGCTGATCCTGCTGGAGCGCATGGAGAACAAGGCCCATGCCCAGCAGCTGCGCGAGGAGTTTCTGCGCTCGCTGATGGCGGCCTCGCTGGCGCGCGAGCTTTGCCTGAGCCCGCGCGAGAACGAGGAGGCCTTTCTCTGCGCCATGTTCCATAACCTGGGGCGTGCGCTGACCGAGTTCTACTTCCCCGAGGAGGCCGGCCAGATCCGCCGCATGACCCGGGTCGAGCGCCTCAGCCTGGCCGGCAAGCCCGCGCCCGCGCCCATCCCCGAGTGGGTGGCCTCGGCGCGGGTGCTGGGCATGAGTTATGAGCAGCTGGGCCTGGGCGTGGCCCGGCAATGGGGCTTGCCCGAGACCTTGCAGGCCAGCATGCAGCGGCCCGAGGGCGAGCCGCCGCACCGCCTGGTCCAGCACCCCGGCGAGCGCCAGCGCTGGCTGGCCCATGCGGCCAATGATGTGGCCGATGTGATTCTGCGCACCGAGCCGGCCCAGGCCCATGCCAGGGTGCATGCCATGGCCCAGCGCTATGCGCGCAGCTTGGGGCTAACGGCCGAGGCCTTCGACCTGGCCGCCGACCAGGCCCGCCAGCGCCTGGCCCAGATGACCGAGGCCTTGGGGCTGGTCCTGCCCAAGAATTCCCCGGCCCTGCGCCTGCTGGCGCCGCTGACCCCGACGCCGGATGACTCCCTGACGGCCCTGCAACTGCAAGCCACCCAGGTGCTGACGCCCGACGAGCCCGGCAGCAGCCAGCGCCTGAACCGCGAACTGGCGGTCGAAACCCTGGCCGCCGGCATTCAGGACATCACCAATGTGATGGTGGAGAACTTCAAGCTCAACGAAGTCCTGCGCATGATTCTGGAGACCATTTACCGGGCGCTGGGCTTCCGCCGGGTGATCTTCTGCCTGCGCGACCCCAGGACCGAGACCCTGACCGGCCGTTTCGGCCTGGGGGCCGAGGTGGAGAGCGTGGTGCCGGCCTTCCGCATCGCCCTGCGCACGCCGCCCGGCGCGCAGGCCAATCTCTTCGAGGCCGTGTGCCAGCGCGGGGCCGACACCTTGATCAGCGATGCCGGTGCCGACAAGATCGCCGAGCGCCTGCCCGCCTGGTACCAGGGCGCGCTCGCTGCCCAGAGCTTTTTGCTGCTGCCCATGGCTTTGAAGGGCCAGCCCTTCGCCCTGATCTATGCCGACAAGCCCCTGGCCGGCGAGATCGATCTGGGCGAGAAAGAGCTGTCCCTGTTGCGCACCCTGCGCAACCAGGCAGTGATGGCCTTCAAGCAGTCCAGCTAAGAGCGGCCAACAAAACTCTCCTGGCGTTGTTACGCCGTCTCGCCGTACCCGGTGTACTGTCTTCGACGGCGCGCCTAGCCAGGACCGCTGCGCTGAGTTTTGTTAGCCGCTCCAAGTCCTGTCTGTCTTACCGCACAGCCTCCTTCAATCCGGTGGTGGTTTGTAAACCTTTGTGAATTTATGATGGCGGCCTTGTTCCGCGCCAGGGGCGCGGCGGTCGATGCGATGTCGGGTCGGGGCCAAGCGCTTTTCGAGACCCGCTGAGGGAATCCGATGGATGGGAATAAAGAGCTCGCGGTGTCCGGGCCTCAGGCCGAGTCGCGGCCTGTTGGCGCCGACCAGTCGGGTTCCAGTACAAGGTTGCTGCGTTTTTGGCGCCTGGATACCCGC
This sequence comes from Roseateles oligotrophus, assembly GCF_014204525.1. Taxonomy (GTDB): domain Bacteria; phylum Pseudomonadota; class Gammaproteobacteria; order Burkholderiales; family Burkholderiaceae_C; genus Paucibacter_A; species Paucibacter_A oligotrophus_A. The sequence goes on along the minus strand of NZ_JACHLP010000001.1, from coordinate 588,257 downwards.
GATGCGGCGCAGATGCAATGGCTCACGCTGGCCTTTCTGGCCTTCCATCTGATCTTGTGGACGGCGCTGGCGACCCTGAGCCATCGCGCCCCGCCTTGGGACAATACCGAGCAACTGGTCTGGATGCAGTCGCTGGAATGGGGCTATTACAAGCATCCGCCCTTTCCGACCTGGTGGGTGCACGGCTGGACCGAGCTGCTGGGCCGCAAGATGTGGGTGACTTTCTTTGCCGCCCAGCTCAGCGTGGTGCTGATGCAGTTCTTCATCTGGCGCATCGCCCTGATGGTGACGACGCCGGTGCGTGCCTTTGCCTCCGTGGTGCTCAGCAGCCTGCTGGTCTACCACGGCATCCACGGCATCATGGCCAATCACAACACCTTGCAGCTGATGCCGGTGGGCCTGCTGTTATGGCTGACGCTGGGCGCCGTGCGTGCCCAGGGCGGCGCCGGCCAGCAGCAACCCTGGTGGCGCTGGGCCCTGGTGGGGGTGGCCGCGGCCCTGTGCCTGCTGTCCAAGTACAGCGCCTTGGTCTGGCTGGCCGTGATCGGCCTGTGGCTGGCGCAGGACCGCCGCATGTGGCACTGGCGGGCCTGGGTCGGTGTGGCCCTGGCCCTGGCCGTGTGCGCGCTGCTGGTCTCGCCCCATATCAGCTGGTTGTTGCAGGAGGGCTCGCCGGGCCTGGGCTATGCGGGCAAGGCCATGCAGGGCAAGAACGACCACGACAATCTGGGCCACTGGGCCCGCCTGGCCAATTTCTGGGTGGTTCAGCTGGGCCGGGTCCTGCCCCTGCTGCTGGGCCTGGGTGCTTTGTTGCTGCTGCTGAAGCGGGCGCTGCACAAAGCTCAATTGCAGGCTCAGCTGCAGGCCCAGCCGGCGGAACTGGATGCCTGCCCGAGCACCAGTCCCGAGTGGCGTTTCGTGCTGTTCATGGGCCTGGGCCCCATGCTGCTGACCACGCTGCTGGGGGCTTTCGGCATACGCCTGGGTTCGGCCTGGGCCGCCACCTACTTCGTCATGGCCGGTGTGCTGGCCTTGCTGTGGCTGCCCAGCAAGCCGGGGCTCAGCGGGGCCCTGCTGCTGCGCAGCGTGCTGTGGGTGGGCGTCGTGGCCGAGCTGGTGCTGGCGCTGGGCATGGCGTTTGGCGCAGGTTGGCTGGCCGATATGGGCGGCCGCGGTGCGCGCTCCAATTTCCCGGCGGCCAGGCTGGCGCGCCAGCTCGACGCCGTCTGGCTGCAGCATGCCAAGACGCCTTTGCGGGTGGTGGTGGGCGAGACCTGGCTGGCCGGCAATGTGTCGGTGCGTTCGCGCTTCCAGCCGCTGGTCTATCTCGATGCCGATCCGCAGAAATCACCCTGGATCAAGCCGCATATGCTGGACGACTGCGGCGCCCTGGTGCTGGTCGACGGCCGCGATCTGGCCCAACCCTTGCTGCCCGCCGTGCAGGCCTTGATCGACCGCGCCGAGGCGCGCGGTTTTGTCAAGCTGCACTGGACCCGCATCGCCAACCGAGGCCCTCAGCTGGAGGTGATGTGGGCCTATCTGCCTGCCCGCAATCCGGCCGCTTGCCCGCCTTGACCCGTCTTGACCCGCCGGGCAATAGCCCCAAACAGCCGCGGCCCCCGGGCGCTGGGCTAGACTGCGCGCCCAGGGGCCCAGCCAGGCTGTGAACGCATGGCCCCAAGCAACCAATCCGAGCGCCCATGTCCTCCATTCAAGAAGCCGCGCTGCTGCAAGCGCTGCAAACCGTTGTCGATCCCAATACCGCCCAGGACTTTGTCCGCGGCAAGCAGCTGAAGCATCTGCGCATCGATGGCGACGATGTCTCCTTCGAGATTGAGCTGGGCTACCCCGCCGCCAGCCAGCACGCTGAGCTGCGCCGTCAGCTGGTGGCCGCCGCGCGCACGGTCGCCGGCGTGGGCAATGTGTCGGTGCATCTGCACAGCAAGATCACCGCGCACGCGGTGCAGCGTGGCGTGCAATTGCTGCCGGGGGTGAAGAACATCATCGCCGTGGCCTCGGGCAAGGGCGGCGTGGGCAAGAGCACGACGGCGGCCAATCTGGCCCTGGCCCTGGCGGCCGAGGGCGCCCGCGTCGGCATTCTGGATGCCGATATCTACGGCCCCAGCCTGCCGCTGATGCTGGGCGTCAGCGGCAAGCCCGAGAGCAGCGACGGCCAGACCATGGAGCCCTTGCTGGCCCATGGCCTGCAGGTGATGTCGATTGGCTTTCTGGTCGAGCAGGACCAGGCCATGATCTGGCGCGGCCCCATGGCCACCCAGGCCCTGGAGCAGCTCCTGCGCCAGACCCGCTGGCAGGAGCTGGACTATCTGGTCGTCGACATGCCGCCCGGCACCGGCGACATCCAGCTGACGCTGTCGCAGCGCGTGCCCGTCACCGGCGCCGTCATCGTCACCACCCCGCAGGACATCGCCCTGATCGATGCCAAGAAGGGGCTGAAGATGTTCGAGAAGGTGGGCGTGCCCATCCTGGGCGTGGTCGAAAACATGGCGGTGCACATCTGCACGAATTGCGGCCATGCCGAACACATCTTCGGCGCCGACGGCGGCCGCCGCATGGCCGAGCAGTACCAGCTGGACTATCTGGCCGGCCTGCCCCTGGCCCTGTCCATCCGCGAGCAGGCCGATGCCGGCCGGCCCAGCGTGGTGGCCGAGCCCGGCAGCGAGATCGCCGGCCTCTACAAGGCCCTGGCGCGCAAGGTGGCCGTCAAGATCGCGGGGCAGGCCAAGGACTATTCGGCCAAGTTCCCGACCATCGCCATCTCCAAGAACAGCTGAGCGCGCCCATCCAGGGCCGGCGCCTGTCATGCCTCACCCGCCCAGCAAGCCCGGCCTGCCGCGCCTGACCCAGGCGTGGGTGGATTTGACGCGCGAGATCGAGGTGCAGGACGAGCTGGGCCAGCGCCGCCGCCTGCACATCCCCTGCGAGCGGCCGCTGACGGTCTTTGTCGACAAGCGCGAGCTGATCACCTTGATGACTCTGGGCCTGGCGCCCGAGCTGCTGGTGCTGGGCTGGCTGCGCAACCAGGGCTTGATCCGCGCGGCGCAGGAGATCGAGTCCATCACCGTCGACTGGGAAGTCGGCGCGGCCGCGGTGCGCAGCCATGCGGGCCTGTCCCAGGCCTGGGCCCAGCAAAGCGCCAAGCGCACGCTCACCACCGGCTGCGGCCAAGGCACCATGTTCGGCGACATGATGGCCGGCCTGGAGGAGCTGGCCCTGCCCCCGCCCGCGCAGGCGCGCTTGAGCAGGAGTGCGCTGTGCGCCCAGCTGGAGCAGATGCGCGCGCAGGACAGCGTCTACAAGCAAGCCGGCTCGGTGCATGGTTGCGCCCTGTTCGAGGGCGAGCGCCTGCTGGTGATGGTGGAGGATGTGGGGCGGCACAACGCCCTCGACAGCATTGCCGGCTGGCTGTGGATGACGCACGCCGGCGGCCTGCACGCACCGGTGCTCTACACCACCGGCCGCATCAGCAGCGAGATGGTGCTGAAGGCCGCCTGGATGGGCGTGCCCATCATCGTCTCGCGCAACGGCATCACCCAGATGGGCCTGGACCTGGCCCTGCAACTGGGCCTGTGCCTGATTGGCCGCGCCCGAGGCCGGCACTTCATCGTCTACAGCGGTTTCGAGCGTTTCGACGCCACGCTTTGATCCGCCTCGGGAAGGGTGTCTGGCTTTCAGCAAGCTGACGCCGGCCTGCATGCGCGGAGCGCAAAAACGACACCGAGCCCTGTGTCGACGCCCAGCGACGCCTAGATAATTCCGCGGGTCACAGGGAATAGACAAAGGTCAATTCTTGTGCCGAAATCAAGATGTGTGTCGCGTGCCGGCCTCTCAACTCAAGAACGGGATCCATCCCTCAGGAGACCAAGACATGGACATGAACCGGAGGCATTTCTTCCGGGTGAGCGGGGCGGGGCTGATAGGCTCCAGCCTGGTGGCGCTGGGCTTCTCGCCCACGGCGGCCTTGGCCGAGGCGCGCAACTTCAAGCTCTCCCGCGCCACCGAAACCCGCAACACCTGCCCTTACTGCTCGGTGGGCTGTGGCATCCTGATGTACAGCATGGGCGACAAGGCCAAGAACGTCGTCAGCGACATCATGCACATCGAGGGTGACCCCGATCACCCGGTCAACCGCGGCAGCCTCTGCCCCAAGGGCGCCGGCCTGCTGGACTTTGTGCACAGCAAGAACCGCCTGAAGTGGCCCGAGATCCGCGAGCCCGGCAGCAAGGAGTGGAAGCGCGTCGGCTGGGACGAGGCCATGGACCGTCTGGTCGGCCTGATGAAGGCCGACCGCGACGCCAATTTCCAGGCGCAGAACGCCGACGGCAAGACCGTCAACCGCTGGCTCACGACGGGCATGCTCTGTGCCTCGGCATCCTCCAATGAATCGGGCTACATCACCCACAAGGCGATGCGTTCGATGGGGATGCTGGTATTCGACAACCAGGCGCGCGTTTGACACGCCCCGACGGTGGCCAGTCTGGCCCCGACGTTTGGGCGCGGTGCGATGACCAACCATTGGGTGGACATCAAGAACGCGGACCTGGTGCTGATCATGGGCGGCAATGCCGCCGAGGCGCATCCGGTCGGATTCAAGTGGGTGGTCGAGGCCAAGCACAAGAACAAGGCCAAGCTGCTGGTGGTGGATCCGCGCTTCACGCGCTCCGCTGCGATGAGCGATTACTACGCCCCCATCCGGGCCGGCTCGGACATCGCCTTCCTGGGCGGCGTCATCCACTACCTCTTGTCTAACAACAAGATCCAGCAGGAGTACGTCCTCAAGTACACCAATGCCAGCTTCATCGTGGGCGAGGCCTTCGGCTTCGAGGATGGGCTGTTCTCTGGTTACGACGAAAGCAAGCGCAAGTACGACAACTCGAGCTGGGCTTACGAGCTGGGCGAGGATGGGTATGCCAAGGTCGATGAGACCCTGGCCCATCCGCGCTGCGTCATCAATGTGATGAAGCAGCATTACTCGCGCTACACGCCCGAGGTGGTCAGCAATATCACCGGCACGCCCAAGGACAAATTCCTCAAGTGCTGCGAGATGATTGCCGAGACCGCCAAGCCGGCCAAGGCGATGACGATTCTGTACGCCCTGGGCTGGACTCAGCACAGCCAGGGTTCGCAAATCATCCGCACCGGCGCCATCATGCAGCTGCTGCTGGGCAATATGGGCCTGGCCGGCGGCGGCATGAATGCCTTGCGTGGCCACTCCAATATCCAGGGCCTGACGGACCTGGGCCTGCTCTCGACCTCGCTGCCGGGCTATATGAGCCTGCCGCGTGAGAGCGAGCAGGACCTGGCCAGCTATTACAAGCCGCGCGCGCTCAAGCCCCTGCGCCCCGGGCAGATGAGCTTCTGGCAGAACTACCCCAAGTTCTTCGTCAGCCTGCAGAAGAGCTGGTGGGGCAAGGCGGCCACGGCCGAGAACGACTGGGCCTACCACTACCTGCCCAAATGGGACAAGGCCTACGATGTGCTGCAGGCCTTCGAGATGATGGGCCAGGGCAAGCTCAACGGCTATATCTGCCAGGGCTTCAACCCGGTCGCCTCCTTCCCCAACAAGAAGAAGATCGTCGCCGGCCTGTCCAAGCTCAAATACCTGGTCGTCATCGACCCGCTGGTGACCGAGACCTCGGAGTTCTGGAAGAACTACGGCGAGCACAACGAGGTCAAGAGCGAGGAGATCCAGACCACGGTGTTCCGCTTCCCCAGCACCTGCTTTGCCGAGGAGGACGGCTCCATCACCAACTCCGGCCGCTGGCTGCAGTGGCACTGGAAGGGCGCCGAGCCTCCGGGCGAGGCCAGGGGCGATCCGGAAATCATCGCCGAGCTGTTCCTGCGCATGAAGAAGGCCTATCAGAAGGACGGCGGCGCCTTCCCTGACGCCATGCTCAATCTGACCTGGCCCTATCTGATCCCGCACAACCCCTCGGCCGAGGAATTGGCCAAGGAGGCCAATGGACGGGCGCTGGCCGACGTGCTCGACCCCAAGGATCCGAGCAAGGTCTTGGCCAAGGCGGGCGAGCAGCTGTCCGGCTTCGGCCTCTTGCGCGACGATGGCTCCACCGCCAGCGGCTGCTGGATCTTTGCCGGCAGCTGGAGCCAGGCCGGCAACCAGATGGCGCGGCGCGATAACAGCGATCCTTACGGCATCGGCCAGACGCTGAACTGGGCCTGGGCCTGGCCGGCCAACCGCCGGGTGCTGTACAACACGGCCTCCTGCGACCCCAGCGGCAAGCCCTGGAACCCCCATCGCAAGCTGGTGGCCTGGAATGGCGAGCGCTGGGCGGGTTCGGACGTGCCGGACATCCGGCCCGACGCCAACCCTAACGACGAGAACGCCGTGCGGCCCTTCATCATGACGGCCGAGGGTGTGGCCCGCTTGTTCGCGCCCAGCGGCCTGGTCGACGGCCCGCTGCCCGAGCATTACGAGCCCTTCGAGTCGCCCCTGCCCAACAACCCCATGCACCCCAAGAACGACAAGGCGCGGGCCAATCCGGCCGCCCGGGTCTTCAAGGGCGATCTGGAGGCCTTTGGCAAGCCCGCGGACTTCCCCTATGTGGCGACCAGCTACCGCCTGACCGAGCACTTCCACTACTGGACCAAGAACTGCGAAAGCAATGCCGTGATCCAGCCCCAGCAATTCGTCGAGATCGGCGAGCAACTGGCCAAGGAGAAGGGCATTGAAAACGGGGCCTGGGTCAAGGTCAGCAGCAACCGCGGCTTCATCAAGGCCAAGGCGGTGGTGAGCAAGCGCATCCCCATGCTGGAGGTGGCGGGGCAGAAGGTGCACACGGTGGGTCTGCCCAATCACTGGGGCTTTGTGGGTGTGGCCAAGCCCGGCTATCTGGTGAACACGCTGACGCCTTTTGTGGGTGACGCCAATACCCAGACGCCGGAGTTCAAGAGCTTCACCGTCAATATCGAGAAAGCCTGACCATGTCTTCACTTCAATCTTTAGACATCGCCAAGCGCTCGGCCACCACCACGCCCAGCCCGCAGGCGCGTAAGACCATCGAGGTCGCCAAACTCATCGACGTCTCCGCCTGCATAGGCTGCAAGGCCTGTCAGGTGGCCTGCATGCAGTGGAACGATCTGCGCGATGAGGTGGGCGACAACGTCGGCACCTACGACAACCCGCGCGACCTCTCCGCCCAGTCCTGGACGGTGATGCGTTTCTCCGAGGTGGAGGTCGAGGCCGACCGGCTGGAGTGGCTGATTCGCAAGGACGGCTGCATGCACTGCGAGGACCCGGGCTGTCTGAAAAGCTGTCCGGCCCCCGGCGCCATCGTCAAATACGCCAATGGCATTGTGGACTTCATCTCCGAGCATTGCGTGGGCTGTGGCAACTGCGTCACCGGCTGCCCCTTCGATGTGCCGCGCATCTCCAAGACCGATAGCAAGGCCTATAAGTGCTCGCTGTGCTCCGACCGCGTCGGCGTGGGTCTGGAGCCGGCCTGCGTCAAGGCCTGCCCCACCGGCGCCATCCGCTTCGGCGCCAAGGAGGACATGCTGGACTATGGCGCCGAGCGCATCGTCGACCTGAAGGAGCGCGGCTTTGCCCAGGCCTCGGTCTACAACCCGGCGGGCGTGGGCGGCACCCATGTGATGTATGTGCTCCAGCATGGCGACAAGCCCGAGCTCTACCACGGCCTGCCGGCCGACCCCAAGATCAGCCCCTTTGTCTCGGTCTGGAAGGGCCTGGCCAAACCGCTGGCCGTGGCCGCCATGGCGGGCGCGGTGGTGGCCGGCTTCTTCCATTACATGACGGTGGGGCCGATCGAAGAGAAGGCCGAAGGCGAGGCCGGCGACGAAAAGTCCAAGGTCTAAAAGGAGGCAAGCATCATGAGTACCCGCTACATACAACGTTACTCCGACCGCGACCGCCTGAACCACTGGGCGATTGCCTTGCTCTTCATCCTGGCCGGGGTCTCGGGCCTGGCCTTCTTCCACCCCAGCCTGTTCTTTCTGAGCGCGCTGCTGGGTGGCGGGGTCTGGGCCCGCATCCTCCACCCCTTTCTGGGCGTGGCGATGTTCCTGTCCTTTCTGGGCCTGTTCTTCAAGCTCTGGCGCGAGAACACCCTCAACGCCGCCGACAAGGAATGGCAGAAGCACAGCCTGGACATGCTGAAAGGCGACAAGAGCAAGATGCCGCCGGTGGGCAAGTACAACGCCGGCCAGAAGGGCGTGTTCTGGTTGATGTCCATCTGCCTGGCCGTGTTGCTGGTGACCGGGGTGATGTTCTGGCAGCCCTGGTTTGCGAACAGCTTCCCCATCACCCTGCGCCGCATCGCCGTGCTGCTGCACTCGGCCTCGGCCGTGGCCTTGATTCTGGGCGTCATCATGCATGTCTACGCCGCCATCTGGGTCAAGGGCACGGTGCGCGCCATGACCCGGGGCACGGTCAGCGCGGGCTGGGCCAAGCAGAACCATGCACTGTGGTACGAGGAAATGAGCAAGGGCAAGTAAGCCCCCGGCCATGTTAAAAAGGGGCGGGCTTGGGCCCGCCCTGTCTTTTTTGGAAGCGTGATGAGTGCAAGCACTGCCAAGTTGATGTCCCCCGAAGAAATCGCGGTGCGTGCCGGCGAGCAGATCCCCTTTCTGCTGCTGCCCCAGCCCGGTCTGTTTGCCGAGCGCGCCCTGCGCCTGCGCCAGCTGGCGCCGGGCCATGCCATGGGCGACTACCTCTTGTTTGCGGCCGAGCTGGCCCAGGCCCAGCATGAGGTATTCAGCCGCCCGCTGGCCCTGAGCCTGCCCGAGCAGCCCCAGATCGAGGCCGCCGCCAAGGCCGGCCTGCCCCTCTTGCCCGCGGCCAGCTGGGCCCGCGACCCGGCCTGGTTGCAGGAGCTGCGCGAGCTGATGCGGCTATTGGCAGCCCGCATCGCCGCCGGCCCGGCACGCACCGCGGTGCTGCAACTGGCCGACGCCGATGACCAGTATCTGGAGCTGCAAGCCAGCCGCCTGCTGAACGGCGTGATGACGGGTCTGGACCTGGCCAGCGCCCCCCTGATCGCAGCCGGCCTGCAAGTGCATTGGGCGCGCTTGCTGAGCCAGCTGCAGGCGCGCTTCGAACGCGAGCAGAACAGCCAGCACAGCCCATTGCTTGCACCCTTCGGCCGCATCGACGACCCCTTGATCTGCCCCTGCTGCGCCTCGCGCCCGGTGGCCTCCATCACCCGCATCGGCGCCGAGGGTTCGGGCTTCCGCTATCTGTCCTGCAGTCTCTGCGCCGCCCAATGGCACTATGTGCGGGTCAAATGCACGCATTGCCAAAGCACCCAGGGCATCAGCTTCCAGAGCCTGTTGAACGAAGACGGCAGCATGCCGCCGCATTCAAGCGGTGTGCAGGTGGAGTGCTGCGAAGCCTGCGGCCATTACCTCAAGATCGTGCATATGGAGAAAGACCAGCAGGTCGAGCCCCATGCCGATGATCTGGCCTCGCTAAGCCTGGACCTGCTGGTGTCCGAAGCGGGCCTGATCCGCCACGGCGTCAATCTGCAGCTGCTCTTTGGTGACTCGGGCGAGCCGGGTGACTCGGAGGCGCAGCACTGATGCAGGCCCAGCCCAAGGATCTGCCCTCGCTGGACCGCCTGCTGAACAGCCCGCTGCTGGCCGAGCCTTGTCAGGCCCATGGCCGCAGCCTGCTGACCCAGGAGGCGCGCGCCTTGCTGGACGAGCTGCGTGCCCAGGCCCGGCAAGGCGGCCTGGCCAGGGCCGCGCTGGAGGAGGGCGCTTTGTGCGCGGCGCTGCGCCAGCGGGTCGAGGCCCGGCTGGCGCCGCGCATGCGGGCCGTCATCAATCTCAGCGGCACGGTCTTGCACACCAATCTGGGCCGCGCCCTGCTGGCCGACGAGGCCTTGCAGCATGTGATGGCCATGATGGCAGCGCCGAATAACCTCGAGTTCGATCTGAGCAGCGGCGGCCGTGGTGACCGCGACAGCATGGTCGAAGCCCTGCTGTGCGAGATCACCGGCGCCGAGGCCGCGACGGTGGTCAACAACAACGCCGCCGCCGTGCTGCTGTCCATCGCCGCACTGGGCGGCGGGCGCGAGGTCATCGTCTCGCGCGGCGAACTGGTCGAGATAGGCGGCGCCTTCCGCATGCCCGATGTGATGGCCGCCGCCGGCGCCCGTCTGGTGGAGGTGGGCACGACCAACCGTACCCACGCCGCCGACTATGAGCGCGCCATCGGCCCCAACACCGCCATGCTGATGAAGGTCCACACCAGCAATTACCGTGTGCAGGGCTTCAGCTCGGCGGTGGACGAGGCCAGCCTGGCCCCCATCGCCCATGCCCACGGCCTACCCCTGGTGACGGACCTGGGCAGCGGCTCCCTGGTCGATCTGGCGCAGTGGGGCCTGCCGCGCGAGCCCCTGCCGCAGGAGATGCTCAAGGCCGGCTGCGACGTCGTGACCTTCAGCGGTGACAAGTTGCTGGGCGGCCCGCAAGCCGGCCTGATCGTGGGTGATAAGGCCTTGGTTCAGCGCATACGCAAATTCCCGATGAAGCGGGCCCTGCGCATGTCCAAGCTGCCGCTGGCCGCGCTGGAGGCCACGCTGCGCCTGTATCTGCAGCCCGAGCGCCTGACCCGCGATCTGCCCACGCTGCGCATGCTGACCCGGCCGCTGGCCGATATTCAAGCCCAGGCCGCGCGCCTGCAAGCCCCGCTGGCTCAGGCCCTGAGCCCGCGCTATGCCGTGGCCACCAGCGAGATGCTGGGCCAGATCGGCTCGGGCTCGCTGCCGGTGGAGTCCCTGCCCTCGGCGGGCCTGCTCATTGCCCCGGCGGGCACGGCGAAAAAAGGCCTGGGCACGGCTCTGGATGGGCTGGCCACGGCCTTGCGCGGCCTGCCCTTGCCGGTGTTGGGCCGGGTGCAGCAAGACCGGCTCTGGCTGGACCTGCGCTGCCTGGACGAGCGCCAGGAGGCGCAGCTGCTGGCCCAGCTGCCGCAGCTGCAGGAGGCCCTGGCTTGATCATCGGAACCGCCGGCCATATCGACCATGGCAAGACCACCCTGGTGCGCGCCCTGACCGGTGTCGACACCGACCGCCTGCCCGAGGAAAAAAAGCGCGGCATCAGCATCGAGCTGGGCTATGCCTTCATGGACGACGGCCGGGGTGGGCGCATCGGCTTTGTCGACGTGCCCGGCCACGAGCGCCTGGTCCACACCATGCTGGCCGGCGCCACCGGCATGGACCATGCCTTGCTGCTGGTGGCGGCCGACGACGGCGTGATGCCGCAGACCCGCGAGCATCTGGCCGTGCTCTCCCTGCTGGGCCTGGACGGGCTGACGCTGGTGATCACCAAATGCGACCGTGCCGACGCCGCCCGCCTGCAAGCGCTGCGGGCCGAGATCGCCGAGCTGTTGGCGGGCAGCGGTTTTGAGCAAGCCGCCCAATTTGAGGTGGCCGCCCCTGCCGGCCTGGGTGTGGAGGCCTTGCGCGCCCATCTGCTGGCGCTGGCCCCGGCGGCCCGGCCCGAGGGAAGGGGCTTCCGCCTGGCGGTGGACCGGGCCTTCAGCCTGGACGGCGTGGGCACGGTGGCCACCGGCAGCATCCATGCGGGCCAGGTCAGCCTGGGTGATGAGTTATTGCTGCTGCCGCCCGCCGCCGGCCAGGCGCCCAAGCGGGCACGGGTGCGCAGCCTGCATGCGCAGAATCAACAGGTGCAGCAAGCCCAGGCCGGCCAGCGCTGCGCCCTGGGCCTGGTGGGGCTGGACAAGCAGGATGTCGCGCGCGGCCAGGTCTTGGCCGCCCCCGAGCTGGCCTTGAGCAGCGAGCGCCTGGACGTGCGCCTGCGGCTCTGGCCAGCCGAGAGCAAGGCCTTGCGCAGTGGCACGCCCGTGCATGTGCATCTGGGCTCGGCCACGGTGATGGGTACGGTGGCTATTCTGCACAGCGAGGCTGCCAGTTCCTCAGACAGCCTGGCGCCCGGCGCCTGGGGCTGGGTGCAACTGGTCTTGCGCGAGCCCGTGGCCGCCTGGGCCGGCGACCGCGTGGTGCTGCGCGATGCCGCGGCCAGCCGCACACTGGCTGGTGGCCGGGTTCTGGACCCGGCTGCGCCGGCGCGCTATCGGCGTACGCCGCAGCGCCTGGCCGAGCTGGCGGCCTTGCAACTGCCCTTGGTGAAGGACCGATTGCAAGCGCTGCTGGCGCAAGCGACCCTGGGCCTGAACTGGGGCGCCTGGGCCACGGCCCAGGGGCTCTCGGAGGCCGCCAGGCAAGACCTGGCCCTGCAACTGCCGGCCACGGTCTTGCGCGCCAAGTCGGCGGCCGATGAGGCCGGCGGCCCCTGGCTGCTGGGCGAGGCCGCGGCCGCGAGCTTGGCCCAGCACGCCTTGGCCGTGCTGGCGGCTTATCACGCGCAGTCTCCCGATGAATTGGGCCCCGACGTGGCGCGCTGGCGCCGCCTGGCCGCGCCCCGCCTGCCCGAGCCTCTGTGGCGGGCCCTCGTGCAAGGCCTGCTGGCCGAAGGCAAGCTGCAGCAGCGCGGGGCCATGGCCCATCTGCCCGCGCATGGCTTGCAGCTGAATGCGGCCGACGAGCGGGTGGCGCAGAGAATCGCCCCCTGGCTGGACAAGGCCGGCTTTGAAGGCGCCTGGGCACGCGATCTGGCTCGCGACTGCCAGACGCCCGAGCCCTTGATGCGCACCAGCCTGGCACGCCTGGCGCAAAGCGGCCTGCTGCATCAGGTGGTGAAAGACCTGTACTATGCGGCCCCGGTGATGACGCGGCTGGCGGCCTTGGCGCGCCAGTCCGTGGGCGCCGAGGGTCAGGAATTGAAGGCGGCGGCCTTTCGCGACGCGAGCGGCCTGGGCCGCAAGCGGGCGATCCAGATCCTGGAGTATTTCGACCGCGTGGGCCTGAGCCGCCGGGTGGGCGATAGCCACAAGCTGCGACCCGACAGCCTGCTGTTCAGCGGCGAGAATGATGGTGATGAAGAAGGCCGGCCCGCATGAGGGCGGCCCCGTGTTTTTGGGAGGGGAAACGATCCTGGTGGGTCGGCCGGGCTTCAAACCCGGTGGGTGGCGCCATGCGTCGCTGGGTGGGTTCGACTCCCATTCCCCTCCGCCACAAACCTGTGCTCGCCTACTGCGCGGCCCCATGCGGGCCCTGCGGTGCTCGCCGTACAGGAGTACGGCTGCGCTCCTCGAACCCGCCTGAGCCCGCTCGCTACGGCGCTCCCAGGCTTGTGCAGATACGCCAAACCTCATCATGCTGATCCACGGTCTCCTCATCCCCGACGATTTGCACTATCTGGTCGAGCAGCAGACCTGGGCCAGGCCGTTGCCGGGCGGCGTGTTCCGCCTGGGCATCACGGCCCTGGGGCTGAAGGCTTCGGGGGAGATTTATATGTGCCGGCCCAAGTCCGTGGGCACGGAGCTGGCGCAGGGCCGGGCGATGGCGGTGGTGGAGCTGGCCAAATCGATTGTGTCGGTCAAGACACCGCTGTCGGGCACGGTGCTGCAGGTCAACAAGGCCTTGGAAGAACAGCCGGAGCTGATCTGGCAAGACCCTTATGGCGAGGGCTGGTTGCTGGACTTGCAGGCCAGCGATTGGGTGGGCGAGCAGGCCGCCTTGCTGAGCGGTGAGGCGGCACGCCAGCCCATGGAGCAATACGCATGGCTGAATCAAATCAAACCACAGACGTGAGGGGCATCGCCCTGTTGCTGTGGGCGGCCGAACCGAGCGCGCCCGAGCGCCTGGTCACGCCTTTCTTCCACGCCGCGGCGGCGGCGGCCATGGACCTGGAGGTGGAGATTTATTTCACCGCCCGCTCGGTGCTGCTGCTGCAGCCCGGCGTGGCCGCCGGCCTGCGCGCTTCGGAGCGGGTGGACAAGACGGTCTACCAGGCCATGCAGGAGGCCGTGGCGCATGGCGCCCGCCTGCTGGCCTGTACCGATGCCCTGCATGCCCAAGGCCTGAGCCGCGCGGGGCTGATCCCCGAATGCTCGGGCCATGGCGGCGCGGTGCAATACATGGCGCGGGTGGCCGATCCGGCCTGGCGCGGCTTGGTATTTTGAAGAGACATGGACATGACTGATAAAGCAAGCGGCCAGGCCGCCCTGCAGGCGCTGCTAAGCCGTTACTCCGTCGGCCCCAAGCACTTGCAAGAGCCCGGCCCCGGCCGGGACGAATTGGCCTTGATGGCCCAGGCCGCTCTGCGCGCACCCGACCACGGCGAGCTGCTGCCTTTTCGTTTCAAGATCGTCCAGGGCGCGGCGCGTGAGCGCATGGCCCAGCTGTTTGCCGCGGCCGCGCGCGCGGCCGGCAAGGACGAGGCCGCCGCCGCGCTGGACGCCGAGCGCGCCCTGCGCCCGCCCGTTAGCGTGGCCGTGCTGGCCCGCATCGATCTGGGCCACCCCCAGGTGCCGGCCCATGAACAATGGGCTTGCGTGGGCGGGGCGCTCAGCAATTTTCTGACTGCCGCGCATCTGCTGGGTTATGGCGGCAAGATGCTGTCCGGCGCCAAGGTGCGCGACCCCGGCATCCAAGCCGCTTTTTGTGACCCCGGCGAGACCTTGCTGGGCTGGATCGCGCTGGGCACGCCGCTGCGCCGGCCCGCCGGCCCCTCGCGCAAGGGCGGGGTGGATCAGGCCTTGCAGGACTGGGCCTGAGAGCCTGTGAGTCAGGCCTGTAAGGCCGACAGCAATTCCCCGGGCGCGTAGCTGCGCCCTTGCCGCTCGGGCCAGGCCTGCACCAGCGCGACCATGCGGCGGTTCAGCGGCGCGGCGCGGCCCAGCTTGTCCGCCAGGCGGACCAGCTCGCCGCACAAGGCATCGATCTCGGTCGGCCGGCCCAGGTGCAGATCGTCGGCCATGCTGGAGCGCGCATGGGCGTCGATCTTGAGCATGCGGGCCGCCAGCAGGCGGAATAGCGGCGAGGGCAGGCGTAAGACCTGCGGCAGGTAGCGCGGGGGCAGGGGTGTCATCGGCGCCGGTTTGATGCCAGCGGCGGCCAGCAGCTCCAGGGCCTCTTCCTGCAAGGCCGCGAAACAGCGGCGATAGCCCCGCTGCAACAGCTCGGCACGCAGGGGCAGGCCCGACAAGGCATTGACAGGGTTGTTCAGATTCAGCAGCAGCTTGCCCCATTGCACGGCCTGCATGGCGGCCGCCGTGGGCAGCAGTTGCAGGCTCAGGCCCTGGCCTTGCCAGGCTTTTTGCAAGGCTTGCAGGGCGGCTTCGTCGGCGCGGCCCTGCAGCCGCAAGACCCCCGCCGTGCCGCGATGGAATTGCCCGGGCGAGAGCTCGGCCACATTGAAGGGCACCATGCCGGCACGCCAGTCCAGCGCGGGGGCCAGGGCCTGCGCCAGCGCCGTATTGCCCACGCCGTTCTGCATGGACAGGACCAGGCTGCCCGCGGGCAGGGTGGCTTGCAAAAGGGCGGCGGTCTCGGCCGTGGCCCCGCTCTTCACGCACAGCAGGGTGAGGTCGGGCTGCAGGCCGGCGGGCGGGCCGGCTTGGTGCAGATGCTGTTGCAGCGCCGTGGCCGGCAGATGCTGGCTGGCCTGGCCCAGGCCGCTCAAGGTCAGGCCTTGTTCGCGCAAGGCCTGCAGCACGCGCGGCCGCCCGACAAAGTCCACCTGCCAGCCGGCCGCAAGCAGCAGGCCGCCGAGATAACAGCCTATGCTGCCGGCGCCCATGACCAGGGCGCGGGGCCGGGCTTGCATCAGGCCAGCGGCCGCGCCAGGTCGCGCAGATGGGTGGGGCCGACGCGGCGCTCGATCTCGCCCAGCAGCTCACGCCCCCAGCCCAGGGCGAACAAGGCCTCGCCGACGACGAACATCGGGCCCACCAGCAGGCCCACCAGATCGTCGACAAAAGCGGGTTTCTTGCCCTCGTAGTAATGGCCGATGAACTGGAGCACCCAGCCCAGCGCAAAAAGCCCTAGGCCCCAGGCCAGCCAGGCGCCGGCGCTGCCGGCGGCCAGGGGCTCGGCCAGGGCGAAGAGCAGGCCGTTGAGCAGGCTGGTCGTCAGGCCTAACACCCAGTTGCCGCGGGTCAGATACCAGAGCGTGCTGGCGATCCAGGTCAGGCCGGCGGGGGTGAAGGTCCAGCCCCCCGGCAGGCTCAGGCTCAGCCGGGACAGCAGCACGCCGAGGGCAAACACGATCAGCGGGATGCCGACGAAATGGGTGGCGATATTGCGCTGGTCGCGGTGGTAGCTGGCGTATTGGGCCATCAGGTCCAGGGCCGGGCGGAATGCGGTGGAGGCCATGCGGTATCCCCTTGGGTATCAGGCTTTGCGGGCTTGTCGCCATGCTAGTCGATGCGGGCAGGTCCGCGCTGTCAGAATCGAGCCACTTTTTCGGCCGTTCTCATGCTGCATCGTTTCCACCCCCATGCTTTCCGTGCCCTGTTGCTGCTGGCCTTGCTGAGCCTGGCGGCATGCAGCAGCCCGGCGCCCAGGCCGCCGGTGGCCGAAGCCCGCGAGGCTGATCCGGTATCAGTGTTGAATAAGCGTTATGCCGAGCTGAAGGCCGGGCAGGCGGGCAGCCATCTGTACCGCCTGGACGCGGCCGCATCTCACCTGCACATCCATGTGTTCCGCGCCGGCCGGGCGGCCGGCCTGGGGCATAACCATGTCTTGAGTGCGCCGCGCCTGCAGGGCCGGATCTGGCTGCCTGCGGCGGCCTTGCAGGGCGGCGCCCAGGCCTTGGCGCCCGGCCAGGCCGAGTTTTTGTTGCGCCTGGACGAGTTGCAGCTGGACGAACCGGCCCTGCGTGCGGCCCTGGGCCCGGGCTGGGCCAGCACGCTCTCGGCCGAGGCGGTGGCGGCGACCCGGGCCAATATGCTGGCGGGCCTGCAGGCCCAGGCCTACCCCTGGGTGCGCTTGCGCGCCCTGCGCCTGGTGGGCGAGGCGCCCAAGCTGGCGTTGGAGGTGGAGATCGAGCTGCATGGCCAAAGCCGTCGCCAATGGCTGGCCGTGGAGGCCGGGCTGGAGCCGGACCGGCTGCGCCTGCGCGGCGCCCTGGTCTTGCGGCAGACGGATTTTGGCCTGCAGCCTTTCTCGGTCGGCGCCGGCCTGCTGGCGGTGGCGGACGAGCTGCTGCTGGCCTTCGATCTGCTGGCCCGGGCCGAGGGCGGCTGAGGGCGGCGGCCTGTCCGCCACTGTCCGGCGCGGGCCGCGGCACTGTCCAGCACTGTCCGCGGACACCGGCGCCGCGCCGGCCGCCGGCGCCAAGTGCTTGTCCCGCCTGGGAAAGCGGCTCGAACACAAGCTGGCACGCGGCTTGCAAAGAAGGGGGCAGTCCCGCGTTCAGCGGCTTGGCCAGCAAACCCTTCAAATCCATGATTCGAGACACTTCCGCACAAGACCAGGTTCTGCAAGCCGCCCCGCGGCGCCTGAAGAAATGGGCCGGGCTGGGGGCCGCCCTGGCCACCCTGGCCTTGCTGGCCTTGCTGGCCTGGGCCGCGCCCTCGTTGCGCCAGCAGCTCGGCGCCGCCGAGAGCTTCAAGCGCGAGCGCCTGACCCTGGCCACGGTGGAGCGGGGCAGCTTGACCCGCGATGTGGCGGGCGAGGGCAAGGTGGTGGCGGCCGTCAGCCCCACGCTGTATGCGGCCAATGCCGGCACGGTGAGCCTGGCCGTGCAGGCCGGCGATTCCGTCAAAAAGGGTCAGGTCTTGCTGACCCTGGCCAGCCCGGATCTGCAGGCCCGGCTGGCCCAGGAGCGCTCCAATGCCGATGGCTTGAAGAGCGAGGCCTTGCGCGCCGAGGCCGCCGTGCGGCAAAGCCAGGCCCAGGCGCAGAGCGCGCTGGACACGGCCGCCATCGCCTACAAATCGGCGCAGAACGATCTGGCCCGCCAGGCCCAGGCCTTTGCGGCCGGCGCCACGGCCAAATCGCAGATGGACCAGGCCGGCGATGCCCTGGCCCGCGCCGAGGTGGTCTTGAAGCAGGCCCAGTCCTTGCAGGGCCTGCAACTGGACGCCACCCGCTTCGAGTTGCAGGCCAAGCGCCAGGCCCTGGAGCGCCAGCAACTGCTGGTCAAGGACCTGGAGCGCCAGCTGGACGAGTTGCGGCTGCGCTCGCCGGTGGACGGCCAGGTCGGCCAGCTCTTCGTCAGCGAGCGCATGAGCGTGGCCAAGGACGGCAAGCTGCTCTCCGTCATCGACCTGTCCGCCCTGGAGGTGCAGATGCAGGTGGCCGAGAGCTTTGCCCGCGAGCTGCAGGCCGGCATGCCCGGTGAGATCACGGGTAACGGCAAGCAGTGGGCCGGCAAGGTCAGCTCCATCTCGCCCGAGGTGGTGAACAACGAGGTGGCGGCCCGGCTGCGCTTTGATGGCGCGCTGCCGGAGCAGCTGCGCCAGAACCAGCGCCTGTCGGTGCGGGTGCTGCTGGACCGCCGCGAAGGCGTGCTGACCCTGGCGCGCGGCAGCTTCATCGAGGAAGGCGGCGGCCACAGCGCCTATGTGCTGCAGGACGGCCAGGCGGTCAAACGCGCCATCCGCCTGGGGGCGCAAGGTCTGGCCAAGGTCGAGGTGCTGGAGGGGCTCAAGCCCGGCGAGCAGGTGGTGGTGTCGGGGGCGGACGCCTTCCGCGGCGCCGAGCGCGTGACGATTGCGAATTGAATCTAGTCAAACAAACACAAGGAGTGAAGACATGCTGAAGATGACATCGCTGGCCAAGGTCTACCGCACCGAGATGGTGGAAACCTATGCCTTGCGCGACTTCAATCTGACGGTGGGGGCGGGCGAGTTCGTCGCCGTCACCGGCCCCTCGGGCTCGGGCAAGACCACTTTTCTGACCATCGCCGGCCTGCTGGAGGCCTTTAGCGGCGGCAGCTATTGGCTGGACGGGGTGGACGTCAGCCAGATGGACGATGACCGCCGTTCGCGCATACGCAACGAGAAAATCGGCTTCATCTTCCAGGCCTTCAATCTAATCCCCGATCTGTGCGTGCTGGACAATATCGAGGTGCCGCTCAGGTATCGCGGTATGCCGGCGGCCGAGCGCAAAAAGCGCGCCACCGAGGCCCTGGCCCGGGTCGGCCTGTCGGCCCGCGCCAAGCACTATCCGGCCGAGTTGTCGGGCGGCCAGCAGCAGCGCGTGGCGATTGCCCGCGCCCTGGCCGGCAGCCCCAAACTGCTGTTGGCGGACGAGCCCACCGGCAATCTCGACAGCCAGATGGCCCGCAGCGTGATGGACCTGCTGGAGGAGCTGCACCGCGAGGGCGCCACCATCGTGATGGTGACCCACGATCCGCAGCTGGCCGCCCGCGCTCAGCGCAATGTGCATGTGATCGACGGCCAAGTGGTGGACATCGCCGCCGAGCTGCCCGGCCTCAAGCTGCCCGGCCTCAAACTGGAGGCGGCGTGATGCCCAGGCCCCAATCATCCGGGCCCACGTACCGGCCGCGTCGCTACGGGGGGCTGCTGCTGGCCCTGCTGGGCTGTGCCGCCGGCCTGGCCCTGGCCTGGCCGCGCAGCAGCCAGGCCGAGGACTTGCTGCAGGTCTACGCCCGCGCCCGTGGCAGCGATCCGGTGCTGGGCCAGGTGCTGGCCGCGCGCGGCGTGCAGCAGGAGCAGGTCGTACAAGCCCGTGCCGGCCTGCTGCCGCAGTGGAAGGCCGAGGCCACGCAAAGCCGTCTGGCCAGCGATGGCAGCCGCCGCAGCGAGCTCAGCAGCCGGCTGAGCCAGGTCTTGCTGGACCTGGGCCAGCTGCGCAGCTGGGATGCGGCGCAGACGCAGTTGTCGGCCCAGCAGGCGCGCCTGCTTGCGGCCGAGCAGGCCTTGTGCGCCCGCGTCGCCACGGCCTATTTCGCCGTGCTGATGGCGCAGGCCAGCTTGCACACCGTCCAGGCCAACGAGGCCGCTTTCGCCGAGCAGGTCAGGCAGGCGCAAAGCCGCTTCGAGGCCGGCCTGTCGGCCCAGGTGGACGTGGACCAGGCGCGCACCTACCACGCCCTGGCCCAGGGCAATGGCCTGGAAGCGCAGGAGGCCTTGGCCGATGCGCGGCAGGCGCTGCGCCAGGTCAGCGGGGAGGGCGGCGATGCTGCCGCCCTGGCCCCGCTGGCCGTCGAACTCAAGCTGGCTGCCGAGCCCGGCGGCGACGAAGGCGTCCAGGCCTGGGTCGAGCAGGCCCTGCAGCACAACCCCGGGCTGCAGGCCTTCGCCCTGGGCCTGGCTGCTGGCGAGCAGCGGGTGGCCGCGGCCCGCGCCGCCCACCTGCCCACGCTCAGCATGGGGCTGGACAGCGCGCGTTACGACAATCGGCCCGGTCAGGCCAGCGACGGCAATGAAGGGCGCTGGGCCCATACCCTGGCCCTGCGTTTGACGATACCGCTGTTTGCCGGCGGCGCCACCGAGTCGCAAAAGCGCCAGGCGCTCTACCAGCGCGATGCCGCCCGCGAGGAGCTGGAGGCCGCCCGCCGCGCCCTGGTGCGCGAGACCCAAGCCCAGTACCAGGCGCGCCAGACCAGCCGGGCCCAGCTGCAGAGCACGGCCCGCGCCGTGGCCGCGGCCAGCCAGGGTCTGGCCGCCACCCGCGCCGGCCAGGCCCTGGGCACGCGCACGATGACCGATCTCTTGCTGGCCATCCAAAGCCAGTCGGCCGCGCAACAGGCTTATCAGCAGGCGCGCCACCGCCACGTCCTGTCCACCTTGCTGCTGCAGCAGGCGGCTGGCCAGCTGGGTGAGGCGGAGCTGGCCGCCGTCAATCTTCTTTTGCAGGGGAATTCCTGATGTTTGCCTCGATGTTTGCCTACTACCTCGATCTGGCCCGCCGCAGCTTCCGGCGCAGCCCCGGCCTGAGCGTGCTGATGGTGCTGGCCCTGGGCCTGGGCATAGGCGCTTGCATGACCACGCTGAGCGTCTACCACGTGCTCTCGGCCGACCCGATCCCGAGCAAGAGCGCCCGCATGCTGAATGTGCAGCTGGACGCCGAGAACCGCGGCGGCGACTACAAACCCGGCGCCGAACCGACCCTGCAGCTGACCCGTTATGACGCCGAAACCTTGTTGCGTGAGAAGCGCGGCCAGCGTCAGGTGCTGATGACGGGGGGGTACGTCCCGCTGCAGGCGGAGGACACCAAGATCAAGCCCTTCTTCGCCCCCTCTCGCTTTGCCTCGGCCGATTTTTTCACCATGTTCGAAGCGCCTTTTGCCTACGGTGCGGGCTGGGACGCCCAGGCCGACGCCGAGGCCGCCAGAGTGGTGGTGATTTCCGCCCAGCTCAATGAACGCCTGTTTGGTGGCGGCGACAGCCGGGGCCGCACGATCACGGCCAAGGGCGTGCCGCTGCGGGTGATTGGCGTGCTCAAGCCCTGGCGGCCGGTGCCGCATTACTTCGACCTGACCCAGGGCAAGTACAGCCAGGGGGCCGAGCTATTCCTGCCTTTTCAGACCGCCATGCAGCTGCGCTTTGGCAGCTCGGGCAATATGAATTGCTGGGGCGAGGCCAACCCGGCCGACCGGCGCGCCCTCAACGCGCCCTGCGCCTGGTTGCAGTACTGGGTGGAGCTGGCTAGCCCGGCCGATGTGGCGGGCTATCGCGACTATCTGCAGCAGTATTCCAAGGCCCAGCTGGAGGCGGGCCGCTTCCAGCGCCCGCCCAATGCGCGGGCCAGGCCTGTGATGGACTGGCTGGTGCAGCAGGAGGTCTTGCCCGCGGACGTGAAGCTGCAGGTCTGGCTGGCATTCGGCTTTTTGCTGGTCTGCCTGACCAATACCGTGGGCCTGCTGCTGGCCACGGCCCTGCGGCGCTCGGGCGAGATCGGGGTGCGGCGCGCCCTGGGCGCCACCCGCAAGGACATCTTTGCGCAGTTCCTGGTCGAGGCCGCTGCGCTGGGCATGGCCGGCGGCGCCTTGGGCGTGCTGCTGGCCTGGGGTGGGCTCTGGCTGGTGCGCTTGAGTCCGAATAGCTATGCCGCCCTGGCGCAGATGGATCTGTCCATGCTGGGCCTGAGTCTGCTGCTGTCCTTGCTGGCCAGCGTGGCCGCGGGGCTGCTACCGGCCTGGCGCGCCGCCGGCGTGACGCCGGCCCTGCAATTGAAGACCCAATAAAACTCCCAGGGAGACCGACCCATCATGGACTTGATGCCTATTCTTTCCACCCTGCGCCGCCACAAGACGGCGGCCGCCCTGATCGTGCTGGAGATTGCGCTGAGCTGCGCCATCGTCAGCAATGCCTTGCACCTGATCTCGCAGCGCATGGATTCTCTCCAGCAGCAAAGCGGCCTGGTCGAGGCCGAGTTGCTGGCGCTGGATGTCGCTGGCATCACGCGCAGCGAGGACGCGGACGCCACCAGCGTGCGCGATCTGCAAGCCCTGCGGGCCCTGCCCGGCGTGCGCGGGGCCGCGCTGGTCAATCAGGTGCCTTACGGCAATAACAGCAGCTATAGCGGCGTCAGCACCCAGCCCGGCGAGGCCGTCGCCAAGGAAGAGGCGGCGACCTATATCGTCGGCGAGACGGCCCTGGAGGTGATGGGCTTGCGCCTGCTGGAAGGGCGGGACTTTCTGCCGCAGGAATACCAGCTGCAGTCCAAGGTGGAGCACGACCCTGAGATGGCCGTGCCCGCCGCCATCATCAACCGGGCCCTGGCGCAAAAGCTGTTCCCCGGCCAGTCGGCCCTGGGCAAGGCCATTTACATCTTTGGCGACAAGCCGCAGACCGTTGTGGGCGTGGTGGAGCGCTTGCAGCCGCCCCATCCCAAGAGCGGCACGGCGCTGAAGGAGCAGGCCGCTTTCCTGATTCCGGTGCGGCCCAGCTTTGCCAGCGGCAGCTATCTGCTGCGGGTGGACCCGGCCCGGCGCAGCGAACTGCTGAAACAAGCGGTAGGCACGATAGAGCAGGTGGATGGCCGCCGCATCATCAACCGCAAGCAAACCCTGAGCGAGATGCGCGAGGCCTACTTTGCCCCCGACAAGGCCATGGTGGGCCTGCTGGCGGGGGTTTGCGTGGCCCTGCTGGTGGTGACGGCCTTTGGCATCGTCGGCCTGGCCAGCTTCTGGGTGCAGCAGCGCAGCCGCATGATAGGCACGCGCCGCGCCCTGGGCGCGACCCGGGGCCAGATCCTGCGCTACTTCCAGACCGAGAATCTGCTGCTCTCCCTGCTGGGCATCGCCCTGGGCATGTTGGGGGCCTATGCCCTGAGCCTGCTTCTGATGCAGAGCTATGAGATGCCGCGCCTGCCCTGGAGCTATCTGCCCATAGGCGCTGCGCTGCTGATCCTGCTGGGCCAGCTGGCCGTGCTGGCCCCCGCACGTCGGGCGGCGGCCCTGCCGCCGGTGGCCGCTTTGCGCATGTAAACGACGTTATCCTCCTCGCCCATGCGCAGCGTTCTGATCATTGACGACAACCCCGGCGTGGGCGAGGCCCTGAGCCTGCTGCTGTCCTTGCAGGACATCAGCAGCCACTACGCCGCCAGCCCGGCCGCCGGCCTGGCCTTGCTGGCCCGCGAGCCTGTGGACCTGGTGATCCAGGACATGAACTTCACGGCCGACACCACCTCGGGCGAGGAGGGCGTGGCCTTGTTCCGCGCCCTGCGCGCGCGCTGCCCCGATCTGCCGGTGATTCTGCTCACCGCCTGGACCAGGCTGGAGAGCGCCGTGGCCCTGGTCAAGGCCGGTGCGGCCGACTATCTGGCCAAGCCCTGGGACGACCGCAAGCTGCTGGCCACGGTGGAGAACCTGCTGGAGCTGGCGCAGAGCAATCGTGACTTGCAAAACCAGCGGCAGCAGCGCGAGGCCAGACGCGCGGCCCTGGCCGAGCGCATCGATCTGCACGGCCTGGTGTTTGCATCCGACGCCATGCTGGCCACGCTGGAGCTGGCGGCCCAGGTGGCGCGCACCGAGCTGCCGGTGCTGGTCAGCGGCCCCAATGGCAGCGGCAAGGAAAAGGTGGCGGCCATCGTGCATGCCAACTCGGCCCGCCGCGGCGGCCCCTTCGTCGCGCTGAACTGCGGCGCGCTGCCGGCCGAGCTGATCGAGGCCGAACTCTTCGGCGCCGAGAGCGGCGCCTTCACCGGCGCGCACAAGGCGCGCGAAGGGCGCTTCGAGGCGGCGCATGGCGGCACGCTCTTCCTGGACGAAATTGGCACCTTGCCTCTGGCCGGTCAGGTCAAGCTCTTGCGGGTGCTGGAGACGGGGCGCTTCGAGCGCCTGGGCTCTAGCCGCACGCGCGAGTCCAATCTGCGCATCATCAGCGCCACCAATGCCGACCTGAAAGCCATGGTGGCCCAGGGCACGTTCCGCGAAGACCTGTACTACCGCCTCAATGTCTTCGAGCTGCGCCTGCCGGCCCTGGCCCAGCGGCGCGAGGACATCCTGGCCCTGGCCCGGCATTTCCTGGCGGGATCGGGCGCGCAACTCTCCGACGCCGCCAGCGAGGCCTTGCAGGCCCACGCCTGGCCCGGCAATGTGCGCGAACTCAAGAATGTGATGGCCCGCGCCGCCCTGCTGGCGGGCGAGGGCTTGGCGATCACGCCTCAGCACCTGGGCCTTGAGGTGCCGGCGGCTGCGTCGATAACGCGCAATCTGGACGAGCCCAGCCGCGCGGCCGTGCTGGCGGCGCTGAGCCAGCAGGGCGGGGTGGTCAGCCGCGCGGCCCAGCAGCTGGGCCTGTCGCGCCAGGCTTTGTACCGGCGGATGGAGCGTTATGGATTGAGCGATGGCCTGGACCCAGCTGCCTGATCTGTTCAGCCTCAGCCTGCGCCAGCGTCTGTTCCTGCTGCTGATGTTGACGGCCGTGCTGGCCCTGGCCGCGCATGCCGCCATCGTCGTGTGGCCGCTGCCGCCGGTGCTGGCCTGGCTGCAGCGGCACTGGGGCTGGACCTGGGGCCCGCCCGCGCCCTGGAGCCTGGCCTCCCTGGCCCTGAGCCTGGCCCTGGTCCTGCCCCTGTTGCTGGCGCTGGCCTTGCGGGTGATGGCGCCGTTGTTGCGGCTCTTGCGCGCGCTGGAGGGCGCGGTGCTGAGCTACCGGGATGGCGACTTCAGCCTCTCGCTGGCCACCAGCGGCCCCGAGGCGCGCGGCGAGCTGGGCACGCTGCTGCGTTTGCATAATGAGTTAGGCCTGGCCTTGCGCGAGCAACGCCAGCAACTGGCCCAGCGCGAATTGCTGCTGGACACGGTGGTGCAGAACACGCCCCTGGCCCTGCTGCTCTGCGACGAGCAGGGCCGCATCGCCTATGCCAATATCGCCGCCCGCGCCCTGCTGGCCGGCGGCCGCAGCCTGGGCGGCGGCTCTCTGCAGGAGCTGCTGGTCGACGCGCCCGAGGCCATGCGCAGCGCCCTGGTCGGCCGGCAGGACCAGCTCTTTTCGGTGGAAGAGGGCGGCATGGAGGAGCGCTACCACCTGTCGCAGCGCGCCATCATCCTGCAGGGTCGGCCGCACCGCCTGCTGCTGCTGCGCCGCATGACGCACGAGCTGTCGCGCCAGGAGGTGGCCAGCTGGAAGCGGGTGATACGCGTCATCAGCCACGAGCTGAACAACTCGCTGGCGCCGATCTCCTCGATGGCGCACAGCGGCAGCGAGCTGCTGCGGCGCGGCCAGCCGGAGCGGCTGCCCCAGGTCTTGCAGAGCATTGGCAGCCGGGCCGCCCATCTGCACCAGTTCCTGTCGGCCTATGCCCAGTTCGCCAAGCTGCCCCAGCCCCTGCTGGCGCCGGTGGACTGGCCGGCATTTCTGGACGGCCTGGCGGCGCACCAGAGTTATGTGCTGGAGGGCGAGCTGCCCAGCCGCAGCGCCTGCTTTGACGCGGGCCAGATCGAGCAGGCCTTGATCAATCTGATCAAGAACGCCCATGAAGCAGGAGGGCCGGCGGACGTCGTGAGCCTGCGGGTGGAATGCCCCAGCCGTCAGCATTCGCAGCAGCTGCGCCTGATCGTGTCGGACCGCGGCCCCGGCATGAGCGAGGCCGTGCTGGCCCAGGCCTTGCTGCCTTTTTATTCCACCAAGCGCAGCGGCGGCGGCACCGGCCTGGGCCTGGCCCTGGCCCGCGAGATCGTCGAGGCGCACGGCGGGCGCATCGCCCTGGCCAGGCGTGAGGGCGGTGGCCTGCAGGTCAGCCTGGTGCTGCCTTTGCTGGATTGAGCAGCTCCAGCAGCTTGCCCAGCGTGGCCCAATTGCGGCTGGTGCAAAGGCCTTGACGCAAGAGCTCCTTGGCCAGGCGGCTCTCCAGAATCCCGCCGCTGCACCAGAGATAGGCCGCCTGCTGGCCCAGTGCGAATTGGTCGGGCGACCAGTCCTGGGCCTGCAGCGGGGCCAGGGCCGCGAGGCCGTCCGTGTCAGGCGCGAAGGCCAGCAGGAACTGCGAGGCCTGCGCCACAGCGGCCGGAAAAGGGTTGGCCTGCATGGCCTCGCGCAAGGTCTGGCCGCTGATGACGATGACTTCGGCATGGAAGCCGGCATGGGCTTGCACGGCGGCGCAGATTTCGGAGGCGATGCGGCTCAGCTCCTGGGCCTCGCTCCGGCCTTTTTTGAAGTTAGCCTCGAAGACGACATTGCCGCTGTTCAGCAAGGTCTTGACCTGGCCGTGGCCCAGACCCTCCAGCAGGCCGCGCAGATCGGCCATGGCGATGCGCTTGGCTTTGCCGACATTGATGCCACGGAGCAGGGCGATGCAGGATGGCATGTGGGGATCGAGTTATGTGTTGATGGAGAAGGGCTGGCGAAACTGGGCGATGGGCGCATTCATCGCCAAGGCCGGGGCCCGGCAGCTCTGGGATTTGCCGCTATTCTGAAGCCCAGACGTTTTTGCCCCCCTCTCTCTCTATGAATTTCATTCTCAAGCCCCTGGCCCTGGCCACCGTTCTCTCCCTCACCTTGTTCAGCGTGCCGGCCTCGGCCGCCACGTTGACGGAGCAGGCCAGCACCTGCCTGGCCGACAGCACCAATGGCAAGGATCGCAAGGATCTGGCCCGCTGGATCTTTCTGGCCATGGCCACGCATCCCGAGATCAAGAACCTCTCCGCCGCCACGCCCGAGGCGGCCGACCAGGCCTCCAAAACCGCCGCAGCCCTGTTCAGCCGTCTGCTGGCCGAAAATTGCGCGACCGAGCTGCGTGCCCTGGTCAAGGCCGAGGGCACGGGCGCCATGAAAAAAGCCTTCGAGTTCCTGGGCCAACTGGCCATGCAGGAGCTGATGAGCAACCGCGAGGTCGCGGGCAATCTTGTTGCCTTTGAGCGCTATGTGGACATGCCCAGGATCACGCAGGCCTTGACGCCGGAGAAATGAGCGCCTGGCTGCCCAGCGGCTGGACGCGACTCCGCGCCGGAGCGGCGCTTGGGCGCTGCCCGTGGGGCGGCCGAGACCGTGCTAAAAAGCCGTATGGAAAAAATTGCACTCGTCGTCAGCCTTGAATTTGAACCCGCGTCCAAGACGCCATTTTTGCAGGCCTTGCTCGAGCACAGGCAGCGCAGCCTGGCCAACGAAGCAGGCACGCTGCAGTTCGAGGTCTTGAGTCCCGGCGACTCCCTGAGTTCACTGGTCTTGTATGAGCTGTACGAAAGCGCAGAGGCGCTGAAGGCCCACGATGAGGGCGCCAGCCTGGCCTTGTTCAAGCAGCAGGCCGGGCCCTTCATCACCCAGATCTCGGTTCAGCGCTGTGCCGTCCTGGGGGCGTGATCGGGGCCTGGGAATGGCTGCGGCGGCCTTGGGGCAGGCGTTGGATTGCTTGAACCCATCCGCAAGTTCTGGGTCTTCCATTTTCCCTCCCAAGCATTCAAGCACCAGGGCTAGCCATTGGCCGCCTCCAAGATTGATCTTCGGTACAGGCGAGCAGTCCAGCGCTTAGCATCGCCGGTTTGTCCGGCATTCTCTGCCCATGAAACCTTTTGTGAAGTCCACCCAAGCCCATTTGCTGCGCACGCTGCTGACCGGTGCCCTGGCCGTGCTGCCCCTGCTTGCCACGCTGATGCTGGTGGGCTGGGTGATCTCGCTGCTGGCGCGTTTTCTGGGACCGGGCAGTGCGGTGGGCGCGGTGCTGGGCAGCCTGGGTCTGCGGGTCACCGAATCCGAGGGCCTGGCCTATGCCCTGGGCCTGGGCCTGGCCCTGCTGCTGATCTATCTGCTGGGCCTGGTGGTGGAGACGCAGCTGCAGCGCCGCGTCAAGCAGGCGCTGGAGGGTTTGATCAACCGTATTCCCGTCATCAGCACGGTCTATGACTTGCTGAGCCGCATGGTGGAGCTGATGGCCAAGCGCGATGCCCAGGGCGTGGGCGCGATGACGCCGGTGTGGTGTCATTTCGGCGGTCCCAAGCCGGCCGGCAGCGAGGGCGGCGCGCGGGTGCTGGGCCTGCTGTCCACGCCCGAGCCGGTGCTGCTGGAGGGTCAGCCCTATCTGGCCGTTATCCTACCCACCGCGCCGGTGCCGGTGGGCGGCGGCCTGCTCTATCTGCCGCAGCGCTGGGTGACGCCGGCCGATGTGGGAGTGGATGGTTTGAGCAGCCTCTACCTCTCGCTGGGGGTAACCAGTGCCGAGGTGCTGGGGAAGAAAGCGGCTACGGTGCCGCAGGCCCATCCGCCTGCATGATTAAACTGAGTTGATGTCAGCCCCGGCCTGCGGAGGCAGGCTTCACCGCAAGAAACCTTGAGCACGCCAAATGCTAGCCAACACGACCGATGAGGGCTATGAACTCAGCGCGGACAAGCAGCGCCTCGATGTGGCCGCCATCCACGCCTATCTGACGCAGAGCTACTGGTCGCCGGGCATCCCGCGGGCGTTGGTGGAGCGTGCCATCGAGGGTTCCTTGTGCTTTGCCGTCTTTCATCGGGGCCAGCAAGTGGGTTTTGCCAGGGTGGTCACCGACAAGGCCAGCTTTGCCTATCTCGCGGATGTGTTCATCCTCGAAGCGCATCGAGGCCAGGGCCTGTCCAAACGGCTGATGGCCTTTGTCTTCGCCCATCCGGACCTGCAAGGACTCCGGCGCTTCATGCTGGCCACCCGGGACGCGCATGGCTTGTACAAGCAGTTCGGGTTCACCGAGCTGGCCAGCCCGGCTCGCTTCATGGAGCGGCATTGCCCTAATGTGTACAGATCGGTCCAGCCCTAGCGCTAACAGGCCCTAGGAGTCGGCGCTTCCCGGTAGCACAAGCAAGATCTGCAAGGTGACTTGAAATGAGCAAAACAGCCCCGTTCACATTCCAGGCCCGGCTATGCCGTCCGGCGCAGCCGGGCAAGGACGAGTCCTGGGCTTTTCTTGTGCTGCCCAAAGCCGCGAGCGACATCTTGCCGAGGCGTGGCAGGACCTCGGTCGATGGCCGCCTCAACGGCCACTCTTTTCAAGCCACGCTTGAACCGGATGGCCAGCTGAGCCACTGGCTCAAGGTGAGCCAGGCACTGCGCGAGCTTGCCCAGGTGGAGCCTGGGGCGGTGGTCACCGTTCAAATTGCTCCGGCCGATCCAGAGCCGGAGCCGCAGCTGCCCGCCGACCTGCGCGAGGCACTTGCCGCATGCCCGGCGGCCCAGGCGGCCTGGGAGGGCACGACGACGCTCGCGCGCCTTGACTGGATACATTGGCTCGAGTCCGCCAAGCAAGCCAAGACCCGAAGCAGCCGGGTGGCGGGCGCGCTCGACATGCTCTCTGCCGGCAAGAAGCGGGTCTGCTGTTTTGATGCCTCAGGTTTTTACAGCAAGAGCTTGAGTGCGCCGCAGGCGGCGGACTGAGTTTGGGTGGGGCGCTGATGGCCAAGCGCGACGTCCAGGGCGTGGGCGCAATCCGGGTGACCGGCGTGCAGATATCACGCCAAGCCCGTATTCCTGCCCCGCAGTCCCTGCGCAAGGGACAGACGGCCGGCCCGCATCTGCGCACACTGCGGCTACCCGCTAGACAAGCTTCGGAGCCGCAACGTGAAAACCAAGCCATCCGCCCGCCCCCTGCGCCTCGCCGCCAGCCTCGGCCTGCTGGCCTGCATAGGCACAGCGTTCGCTAGCCCCGTCACGATGACGGGCTTCACCCAGGGCTATGAGGCCATGGACACCAGCATGTCGGGCTGGGTGGGCGTGGGCCAATTCACGGGCCGCGCGGACTTCGGCCGCGGTCAGGAAACGCTGATCACTTTTTGCACCGACATCTACCAGAACTTCTACTGGAACGTCGGCTACGACTACACCTTGGTGGCCAATGGCACGGTCCATGGCTTCAGCAGCCAGGAAGCCGATCTGCTGGGCCGGCTCTACACCGTGGCCGGCGCCATTGACAGCACGGTCAAGAGCGTGGCCTTCCAGCTCTCGATCTGGGAAATCCTTTACGACCAGCCCCAGCAGCTCAGTCTCACTGGCGGCAACTTTGCGCTCGAATCGGGGGGCAGCCAGGCCGTGCGCCAGCAGGCCGCCAGCTGGTTGGGCCAACTGCCCGGGGTCAGCAGTGCTTATTCGGTGGAGCGGCTCTACAGCCCGGTGGCGCAAGACTTCATCATCGCCACACCCCAGCCCGGAAAGCCCAGCGCCGCCACCGTGCCCGAACCCGCCGGCTGGGCCCTGAGCCTGCTGGCATTGGCGGCCATGGGGTGGGTGAGGCACCGCTCAACCTAGCAGTCGCCAGGGCGGAAAGCGCCGGTTCTCGCCTGCCCAGTAAAGGCAGATCGTGTTCCCGGTGGGGTCGCTGAGTCGCGCCTCTCGCCAGAGCCATGGCTCGTCCCTGGGCAGCTGATCGAAGGCGTAGCCCCGTGCTTGCAACTGCCCAACCTGGGCATCAAGCTCGTCGCATTCAAAGTAGACGACTGCAGACGCTCCCTGGGGCGCTGTCATGGTTTGATGCAAAGACAGGGTGGACTCCCCGTCAGAGGTCTCAAGCCGCGCGTAGTGCGGCAGCGCCTTCACGATGAGGCGAAGCCCGAGGCCTTGGTAGAACGCGATGGAGGCCTCAACGTCGAGTGCAGGGAGGGTGATTTGATTGAGGCGCATGGGATGTTGGGCGCTTGAGTCTGAGCGGGATCATTTGGGTGAGGCTCTTGCTCGTACAAGCACATCCTCGGTTTTGACGCTGGCATTCGCCGGACTCGGGATTTGATGCGTCTGCTCGATCACAAAGCCGGCGTGTTGCATCATTTGTTCAATTTCCTGGCTGCGGCGATAAAAGCTGAATACCCGGTCGCCTGCCGCATTGCATTGCGCGCCGGTCAGCGCCGGCTCGCCTGCTACCGTAGCCAGCAGCAGGGCAGCACCGGGGCGCAGCAGGCGATGCAACTCCGACAGCACGAGCCGGGCATCCGTATCGTCAAAATAGCTCAGGCCAAAGAAGAACGCCGCTGCATCAAACAGGCCTGGAACGGTAGAAAGATCACGGCAATCGGCCTGTTGAACCTGAACGCTAGCAACAAGTCGCGTGGCTTCAGCCAACATCTGCGGCGAGCGGTCTACGCACCAGACTTCGGCCTCGGGCCGTTTGCGGCGAATAAAGGCCGAGACAGTGCCCGGGCCACAAGCAAGGTCAAGAAAGCGCACGGAACCCAGCGGTGTGGCCTCGGCAATCCAAGCAAAGAAATGGTCGTAGTCGCTCAGAGCGAAATACCGCTCTGCGTAGCGCGCGGCGTTCTTGTCGAAGGTGGCGACGGATTCTGCGTTGTAGTCCTGCATGCGGTATTCGATCAATCGGGTGGGTATGACTCCTAGGCCAGGCCCTCAAACGGCCACACCTCCACCAGTTCCCCCGCCGCCACATCCTCTTGCTCATGGCCCAGCACCACCAGGCCGTTGGCCGCGCTCATGCTGGACAAAATGCCCGAGCCCTGATTGCCGGTGATGGCGACCTGCCAGCGGCCGTCCGCGCGGCGGCTGACGATGCCGCGCTGGTATTCGCTGCGGCCGGGCTTTTTGCGCAGGGCTTGGTTGCTGATGGCTTGCAGCGTTAGCAAAGGCTCGGGTGTCGCTCCGCTCAGCTGCAGCAAGGCCTGGCGCACAAAGGCGTAGAAGGTGACCATCACCGCCACCGGGTTGCCGGGCAGGCCGAACATCAGGCAGTTGCGGCCATCTGTTTGGGCGATGCGCCCTATGGCCAGCGGGCGGCCGGGCCGCATGGCGACGCGCCAGAACAGCACATCGCCCAGCTCGGCCATCACGGCCTTGGTGTGGTCGGCCTCGCCCACGCTGACGCCGCCGGAGCTGATCACCGCGTCGGCCTCGGCCGCGGCGCGGCCAAAGGCGGCGCGCAGGGCGGCGGGCTCGTCGCGCACCAGGCCCAGGTCCAGCACCTCCACGCCCAACTGCTCCAGCAAGGCGCACAAGGTGTAGCGATTGCTGTCGTAGAGGCCACCGGCTTCGGGGTTCTGGCCCAGTTCGCAAAGCTCGTTGCCGGTGGACAGCACGGCCACCTTGAGGCGGCGCCAGACCTGCACCTGGGCCAGGCCCAGGGAGGCGAGCAGGCCGATGTCGGCCGGCTTCAGGCGGCGGCCGGCGGCCAGCGCGACGCCGCCCTGGCGCAGGTCCTCACCGGCGCGGCGGCGGTTGTCGCCGGCGCGCAGCAGCTTGGGTGGAATGCTGATCTGGCCATCGTCCAGGGCGTGGGTGAACTCCTGCGGCACGACGGTGTCCAGGCCCGCGGGCATCAGGGCGCCGGTCATGATGCGCTGGCAGCAGCCGGCGGGCGGCTCGGCCGCTGCGGTCTGGCCGGCCAGGCTGGTGCCCAGCACGCGCAGCCGGGTCGGGCCCTCGGTTTGCAGATCGCTGGCGCGCAGGGCGTAGCCGTCCATGGCGGAGTTGTCATGCGCCGGCACATTCAGCGGCGAGATGACATCCGCCGCCAGCACCCGGCCCAGCGCCTGGCGCAGGCCCACGGTTTCCTGTGCTCGGATCTGGACCTGGGGCGGCGGGAGCAGGGACTGGATGAATTGCTGGGCGAGCTCCACCCGCAAGGCCTGGGGGTCATAAGCTGCCAGGCGAGCGGCAATTTCGGCGAGGGATTCTTGGACGTGGGTGGGGCTGGGCATGTGCAGGGGCGGGCGATCAGTCAGTCAGGAGTGCAGACGCAGACTCATCAAGTCCTTGTCGAGGATGCGGCCGTCGGCCAGGCGGATGGCGCCGGGCAGACGGCCATGGCGCTGGAAGCCGCAGCGCTCGTAGAGCTTGATGGCCGCGGTATTGCTGGAGGTGACGCTGAGCGTGACCAGCTCCAGCACCGCTTCGCCGCGCAGCAGGGTCAGGCTGCGGCTGAGCAATTGGTGGCCCAGGCCCTGGCCGTGCAGATCGTCGCGCACCATCATGCCGACGATGTGGGCGACATGCCTCACCTTGAGCCTGGCCTCGTGTTCGCAGCTGATGGCGCCCACCAGTTCGGGTCCCACCCAGGCCAGCAGGGTGAACAGGCAGTGGCCGCCATTGCCGCCGCTCAGGCGGCTGCGGTAGCTGTCGGCATCGCGCAGCAACTCGGTCTCGTAGTCGGAGGTGAAGGCCTCCGGGTGGCGCGCCAGCATGGCATCGCGCAGGCCTTTGTAGGCCGCCAGATCGGCCGTGTGCATGGGCCGGATCTGGGCGTCGGGTTTGGGCGACCAGGCGGCGGGGGGGGCGGGGCTGCTCATGAGGGCGGTGCGTCGGGCAACAGGGTTTGCAAGGCCTGCAGCTCGCTCAGATGGTTGGCGTTGAAAAAGGCCTGCGCATCGCCGGGCGCGTCAAAGGGCACGAGCACATGGTTCTGGGCGCGCAGCCAGGTGTCGATCTTGCGGCCGCCGCCTTGCAGATAGGCGGCCAAGGAGGTCTTGAGCGAGGCGCGCAGCAGGCAGAAGACCGGCTGGATCTGCGGCCGTGGCGGCTCGCCCGGCGCGGCGTCCTGGGCGTTGACGCTGAGGGGCACGGCCAGATCGGCGCCGGCCGCCAGCGCGGCGGTGGCCAGGCGCTCGGCCAGATCGCTGGGCAGCATGGGCGTGTCGCAGGGGGCGCTGAGCAGCCATTCGGTCTCGCAGGCCTGCAGGCCGGCCAGCAAGCCCGCCAGCGGGCCGGCAAAGCTGTCGTCGGCATCGCTCAGCACCGGCAGGCCCTGGGCGGCATAGGCCGGCAGATTGCGGTTGGCATTGATCAGCAGCGGGCCGACCTGGGGCCGCAGGCGGGCCAGCACCCATTCAAACAGGGGCCGGCCGCGCAGCGGCTGCAGGCCTTTGTCCACGCCACCCATGCGGCTGCCGCGGCCACCGGCCAGCAACAGGCCGGTGATGTCGGCCGAGGCGATGGCAGCAGTCATGGCTCAGCCGCCGATGTAATGCATCTCGACCCGGCGCTGGGCGGGGGCGGGATTTTGACCGCTGGCGCGCAACTGCGAGTAGCGGTCGCTGCGCTGGCTCCACAGGCCGCGCAAGGCCTGGGTGAGGGCGGCGTCATCCTGCTTGACGCCTGAGTTGTCGCGCAAGAGGCCGCGCAGATCGGCGCCCTGGTGGGCGAACAAGCACATGAAGAGCCGGCCCTCGGTGGACAGGCGGGCGCGGTTGCAGTCGCCGCAAAAAGCCTGGCTGACGCTGGAGATCAGGCCGATCTCGCCACCGCCGTCGGCATAGGCCCAGCGCTGCGCCGTCTCGCCGGGCGCGCTGGCCTGCAAGGGCTGCAGGCGGAACTCGCTCTGCAGCAGGGCCAGCACATCGCGCGAGGGCAGCACCTCGGCCATCTGCCAGCCATTGCTGGCGCCCACGTCCATGTACTCGATGAAGCGCAGCGTGATGCCGCTGCCGTGGAAGTGGCGGGCCATGGGCAGGATCTGGTCCTCGTTCGTGCCGCGCTTGACCACCATATTGACCTTGATGGGCCCCAGACCCACGGCCTGGGCGGCGGCGATGCCGTCCAGCACCTCGGCGACCGGGAAGCCCACATCGTTCATGCGCTGGAACTGGGCGTCATCCAGGCCGTCCAGGCTGACGGTGATGCGCTGCAGGCCGGCGTCCTTCAAGGCCTGCGCCTTCTTCGTCAGCAAGGAACCGTTGGTGGTCAGCGTCAGGTCCAGGGGCCGGCCTTCGGGCGTGCGGATCTGGGCCAGCATGGCGACCAGTCTTTCGATATGCCGGCGCAGCAGCGGCTCGCCGCCGGTGAGGCGCAGTTTCTGCACGCCCTGGGCCGCGAAGACGCGGGCCAGGCGGGCGATTTCCTCAAAGCTGAGCAGATCTGCATGGGGCAGGAACTCGTACTGCTTGCCGAATACCTCCTTGGGCATGCAGTAGCTGCAGCGGAAGTTGCAGCGGTCCGTCACCGAGATGCGCAGATCGCGCAGCGGCCGGCCCAGGCTGTCCAGCAAGGGCCCGTCCGGCGGGGGGGCGGCCCAAGCGTCGGGCAGCAGGGGACGCAGGCGCTGGTCGACGATGGGAATGGTGCGGGCTGTCATGCAGCGATTGTGCCCGCTGATGGGGGCGTCCAAGCCGCGGCAGGGGCTTGCTCGATGCGAGGGGCTTGATTCAGGTCAAGAGTTGCAGGCGCTTACGCCCGCCTCGCGCGCAAACCAGCCCTGCAAGCAAGCCAGCAACTGCGGGGCGAGCGGCAAGGCGTCGGTGCTGGGGCCGCCCAGCAGCCGTGCCTGGCCCTCGCAGGCCACCAGATGGTGGACCATGTTTGGTATGAGCCGGTACTGGGCGGGCTGCTGGAGCAGGGGCAGCAGGGCTTCGACGCTGTCGGGCGGGCATTGCAGGTCTTTCTCGCCGGCCAGCAGCAGCATGGGGCAGGGGACGGCCCGGTAGAGCGGCGCGATCTCCAGCTCGATGAGTTCGCGCAGCCAGCGGGCGCTGACGCGCGTCAGGCCCATGCGGGCCGTGCCGCCGTCCAGTGTGCGCACATGGGCCAGCTGCTTTTGCAGGCGTTGGCTGAAGGGGCCGAAGAGGCGGTTCAAGCCGCGCAGCAGCACACCGTCCAGGCCCGGCGCCTGGGCCACTTCCCGTTCCAGCTGCAGGTACTGCTGGATCAGCATGGTGTGTGCGCCCTGGCCAAATGGGCAGAGCTGGATGAGGGCGCGCGGCGCCGGGTTGAGCCGGGCCGATAACTGGGCGGCGATGGCCGTGCCCTCGCTATGGCCCATCAGGTAGATGCGTTCGTGGTCGCAAAAGGGTGTATTGGCCAAATGCTCCCAGCAGGCCTGGCCATCGTCGACCAGATCCTGGTAGCCGGTGGCGAGGAAGTCGCCGCCGCTGGCGCCCACACCCCGTTTGTCGTAGCGAAAACTGGCGACGCCGTAGCCGGCCAGCGCCTGGGCGAGCTTGGCGTAGAGGCTGCCGCCGGCACCGCCGAGATTGCCGTCCCTGTCCACCGGGCCGCTGCCTTGCAGGATCAGCACCAGGGGCATGCGGTCACCGCCGCCGGGCAGGCAGAGCTTGCCCTTGAGCGCAAAGCCCTGGCGCTGCACGGTCAGAATTTGCTCAGAGAGGCCCATTGCGCTGCGTTTGGACCGAGGGTCCGGAAAGTCCAGGCGACTGGAATCGTAACGCCTAAACTGATCGGTCAACTTGGTAGTTCATTCGGCAAAAAACCTGGCCAAGCGGGTGCTGATGAGCGGCGGCCGGTGGCCGTGGCGCAGAACGGCTGCGTCAACTTTTGTCGCGCTTGCTGGCCACCAGGGTTTTGGGCCCTTGCACCTGCAGGCGCGGCCGATGGGCTTCCTCTTCGGCCAGGGGCTGGACCTCGACCAGGCTGGCCTGGCAGCGCAGGGTCAGGTCTTGATAGGTTTGCGTGCCCTGCAGCTTCCAGCGGATTTCGTCCTCGCTCAAGGTCCGCAGGACCTTGGCGGGCAGGCCGGCGATCAGCGACTTCTCGGGCAGCTTGAGCCCCGCACGCACAAAGGCGCAGGCGGCCACGATGCTGTAGGCGCCGACCTCGGCCTCGTCCATCACCACCGCATTCATGCCCACCAGGGCGTCATGGCGGACCACGCAGCCATGCAGCACGGCGCCGTGGCCGATATGGCCATTGGTCTCGACGATTGTTTCGGAGTCGGGGAAGCCGTGGATCACGCAGCTGTCCTGCACATTGACGCCGGCCTGCAACACGATGCGGCCGAAGTCCGCACGCAAGGAGGCGCAAGGCCCGATATAGCAGCCGGGGCCGACGATCACATCGCCGATCAACACGGCCGTGGGGTGCACATGGCTGCTGGGATGGACGACGGGGGTGACGCCATCGATGGCATAGCTGGGCATGGGTTGACTCGCTGATTGAGGGTTATCACTGAGGCGCCTGACTTGCGCTAAATCAAAGCCGAGCCTACGATCTACCGACCGGTCGGTCAATAGTGTTGATCTTCCTCAAGCAAGCACACCTTACTCTCCAGCCTAGCCCAAAGCCATGCCAGAAACGCAAATCCTCTCCAGCCAAGAAGGCGCGGTGTTGACGCTGACGCTGAACCGCCCGCAGGCGCTGAATGCATTCACCTCCGGCATGTTGAGCGAATTGCGCCAGGCCCTGGATGCGGCCGCCGCCGATGCCAGCGTGCGCTGCGTGCTCATCACCGGCGCCGGCCGTGCCTTCTGCGCCGGCCAGGATTTGTCCGATCCCATGGTCAAGCCCGCCGAGGCGGGTGACGCCGAGCAAACGCCCAAGGACATCGGCCTGCTGCTGGACGGCTTCTACATCCCCCTGGCCCAGCGCCTGCGCAGCATGCCGGTGCCGGTGGTGGCGGCGGTGAACGGCGTGGCGGCCGGTGCCGGCGCCAATTTCGCCCTGGGTTGCGACCTGGTGCTGGCGGGTCAATCGGCCAGCTTCATCCAGGCCTTTGCCAAGATCGGCCTGGTGCCGGACTGCGGCGGCACCTGGCTGCTGCCCCGCCT
Source organism: Roseateles oligotrophus (assembly GCF_014204525.1). Classification (GTDB taxonomy): domain Bacteria; phylum Pseudomonadota; class Gammaproteobacteria; order Burkholderiales; family Burkholderiaceae_C; genus Paucibacter_A; species Paucibacter_A oligotrophus_A. The sequence goes on along the minus strand of NZ_JACHLP010000001.1, from coordinate 550,576 downwards.
GGTGGGCCGCGCCCGTGCCCTGCAACTGGCCTTGCTGGGCGAGAAGCTGCCGGCCGAGGCCGCGCAAGCCATGGGCCTGATCTACCAATGCCTGCCCGATGAGGAGCTGGCAAGCGCCGCCCAGGCCCTGGCTCAGCGCCTGAGCCAGATGCCGGTGCGCGCCCTGGCCGAGACCCGCCGCGCCATCGACGCCGCCGGCCTGCTGGACTTTGACCAGGCCTTGCAGCAGGAGGCCAGGCTGCAGAGCCGCCAAGGCTTCAGCGCCGATTACAAGGAAGGCGTGCAGGCCTTTATGCAAAAGCGCGCCCCCAAGTTCACCGACCGCTGAGCGAGGCCAGAGCCATGAATGCACAAGAGATTGCCGAAGCGGTCAGGGACGGCATGTTTGCCAACGACCGCGCGTCCAAGGGCCTGGGCATGGAGATCCTGGCCATCGCGCCCGGCTCGGCCACCCTGGCCATGACGGTGACCGAGCCCATGCTCAATGGCTTCGACATCTGCCACGGCGGCTTCATCACCACATTGGCCGACTCGGCCTTTGCCTTCGCCTGCAACTCCTACAACGAGTTGACGGTGGCCTCGGGCTTTGCCATTGACATCGTGGCACCGTCCCGCTTGGGAGATCGGCTCAAAGCCGTTGCCCACGAGGTGTCGCTGGCCGGACGTACCGGCGTCTACGACATCACCATCACCAACCAAGTCGATGAGCTGGTGGCCGTGTTCCGCGGCAAGTCCTATCGCATCAAGGGCAAGCCCGTGGTGCTCTTGCCCCTGCCTGCCGCTGAAACCGCCGATCCGGCCGTCTGAGGACCCCTTGCATATGAGCGCGAAGATTCCTGCCCCCGGTGAGCTTGAGGCCATCGAGACCGCCAGCCCTGACGAGCTGCAAGCCCTGCAGCTGCAGCGCCTGCGCTGGACCCTGAACCATGCCTACGAGAATGTGCCGCATTACAAGGCCGCTTTCGACGCCAAGGGCGTGCACCCCAGCGACCTGAAGAGCCTGGCCGATCTGCGCCATTTCCCCTTCACCAGCAAGACCGACCTGCGCGACAACTACCCCTTCGGCCTGTTCGCCGTGCCGCAAAACCAGGTCGCGCGCATCCATGCGTCCTCGGGCACCACCGGCAAGCCCACCGTCGTGGGCTACACGGCCAAGGACATCGACACCTGGGCGAACCTGGTGGCGCGCTCCATCCGCGCCGCCGGTGGCCGGGCCGGCGACATCATCCACATCGCCTACGGCTATGGCCTCTTCACCGGCGGCCTGGGCGCGCACTACGGTGCCGAACGCCTGGGTTGTACGGTGATTCCCATGTCGGGCGGCCAGACCGAGAAGCAGGTGCAGCTGATCCAGGACTTCAAGCCCAAGATCATCATGGTCACGCCCAGCTATATGCAGGTGATCATCGAGGAGTTCGCCCGCCAGGGCCTGGACGCGCGTGAGTCCAGCCTGAAGATAGGCATCTTCGGCGCCGAGCCCTGGACCGAGGCCATGCGGCGTGATATCGAGGGCAAGGCCGGCATCGATGCGGTGGACATCTACGGCCTCTCCGAGGTGATGGGCCCCGGCGTGGCCAGCGAATGCGTGGAGAGCAAGGACGGCCCGGTGATCTGGGAAGACCATTTCTACCCCGAGATCATCAACCCCGAAACCGGCGAGGTGCTGCCCGACGGTGAGGAGGGCGAGCTGGTCTTCACCTCGCTGAGCAAGGAGGCCCTGCCCATCATCCGCTACCGCACCCGCGACCTGACGCGCCTGCTGCCGCCTACGTCGCGCAGCATGCGGCGCATGGGCAAGATCGTCGGCCGCAGCGATGACATGCTGATCATCCGCGGCGTCAATCTATTCCCCACCCAGATCGAGGAGCTGGTGCTGCAGGAGCCGCAGCTCTCGGGCCAGTACCAGATCGTGGTCTCGCGCGAGGGCCCGCTGGATGCGGTGGTCGTGCGCTGCGAGCTGCAGCAGGTGGCGGTCGGTCAGGCCGATGTGGGGGCCATCGCCAAGTCCTTGCAGCACCGCATCAAGACCCTGGTGGGCGTGTCCACCCGGGTCGAGATCGGCGCGCCCGACTCCATCGAGCGCACCCTGGTGGGCAAGGCCCGCCGCGTCGTGGATCAGCGTCCACGCTAAGAATTTTCAAACGGAGCAGTCATGTACACCCAAGCCATGAGCGTCGGCCCACAAGATGTGGCCGCCAAGGTCAAGAGCGCCGAGCAAGCCCACAAGGAAGCCGCCTTCGAAGCCCGCATCGATGCCGGCGACTTCATCGAAGCCAAAGACTGGATGCCCGAGCATTACCGCAAGACCCTGGTGCGCCAGATCAGCCAGCATGCGCATTCCGAGATCGTCGGCATGCTGCCCGAGGGCAACTGGATCACCCGCGCGCCCACGCTCAAGCGCAAGGCCATCCTGCTGGCCAAGGTGCAGGACGAGGGCGGCCACGGCCTCTACCTCTATTCCGCCGCCGAGACCCTGGGCACCAGCCGCGACCAGATGCTGGACGCCCTGCACAGCGGTAAAGCCAAGTACAGCTCCATCTTCAACTACCCCACGCTGAGCTGGGCCGATATCGGCGTGATCGGCTGGCTGGTCGACGGCGCGGCCATCATGAACCAGGTGCCGCTGTGCCGCTGCTCCTACGCCCCCTATGCCCGCGCCATGATCCGCGTCTGCCGCGAAGAAAGCTTCCACCAACGTCAGGGTTATGAGTCCTTGCTGGTGATGATGCGGGACGGCACGCCCGAGCAAAAAGCCATGGTGCAGGACGCGGTGAACCGCTGGTGGTGGCCCTCGCTGATGATGTTCGGCCCGGCCGACAAGGATTCGCCCAACTCCGAGCAAAGCATGCGCTGGGGCATCAAGCGCATCTCCAACGACGATTTGCGCCAGAAGTTCGTGGACGCCACCATTCCCCAGGCCGAACTGCTGGGCATCACGGTGCCGGACCCGGCACTGCGCTGGAACGCCGAGCGTGAGAGTTATGACTTCGGCGCCATCGATTGGGCCGAGTTCTGGCGCGTGGTGGGCGGCGACGGCCCCTGCAACCGCGAGCGCCTGGCCGCCCGCGTCAAGGCCTGGGACGAAGGCGCCTGGGTGCGCGAAGCCGCCCTGGCCCATGCCAAGAAACAAGCGACCCGGCCCCAAGCGGCCTAAGCCAAGGAAAGAAACATCATGAGCGATAGCCCCAAAACCCTGCCCAGCACCCAGAACGAATGGCCTTTGTGGGAGGTGTTTGTGCGCAGCAAGGCCGGCCTGGACCACAAGCATTGCGGCAGCCTGCACGCCCCCGACGCCAAGATGGCCGTGCAGATGGCGCGTGAGGTCTACACCCGCCGCCAGGAAGGCAGCAGCATCTGGGTCGTTCTGTCCAGCCAGATCGTGGCCTCGGACCCGGGTGAGAAGGGCATGTACTTCGACCCCATGGAAGACAAGGTCTACCGCCACCCCACGTTCTACGAGCTCCCCGAGTCCGTGAACCATATGTGATCGGAAGCCTGTCTATGTCTACCGCTTCGATCAAAGTCGGCAACAAGGCCGATGTTCACTACCTGCTGCGCGTGGCCGATGCCTGCCTGATCCTCTCCCAGCGCCTGGGCGAGTGGTGCGGCCACGGGCCGATTCTTGAAGAAGACCTGGCGCTCTCAAACATGGCGCTGGACCTGGTGGGCCAGGCGCGCGGTCTGCTGACCCGTGCCGGCCAGCTGGACGGCCAGGGCCATGACGAGGACCAACTGGCCTTTCTGCGCGATGAGCGACAGTACTTCAACCCCGTGCTGATGGAGCTGCCGAACAGTGCCAGCGGCAACAGCCAGCCGGGCGATTTCGCCCTGACCCAGCTGCGCAATTTCGCCGTGGCCACCTGGCTGCAGCTGCTGTGGCATGAGCTGCAAAGCTCCAGCGATGCCGAGGTGGCCGCCATCGCCGCCAAGGCCGTCAAGGAAGCGCGTTACCACCAGCAGCACGCCGCCGACTGGGTCGTGCGCCTGGGCGACGGCACGGACGAGTCCGCCGCCAGGATGCGCGCGGCCCTGGCCCTGCTCTGGCCTTATTTCAACGAGCTGTTTGCCGACGACGCCGTCAGCGCCGCCGCCGCGGCCCAGGGCCTGGGCCCGCAATGGTCAACGTTGCAGCCGCAGTGGCAGGCGCAGATGAACGAGATCCTGGCCGAGGCCGGCTTGTCCTTGCCTAAGCCCAGCGCCTACGTGCCCTCGGGTCGGCTGGGCATACATAGCGAGCATATGGGCCATCTGCTGGCCGAGATGCAGTATCTGCAGCGCGCTTACCCGGGCGGCAAGTGGTGATGAACCCCCAGCCGTCCTCGTCCGCCTGCGGCCGCCTGGAAGCGGCCTGGGAGGTCTTGCGCCAGATCCCCGACCCCGAGGTGCCGGTGATCTCGCTGTGGGAGTTGGGCATTGTGCGGGACCTGCGCGAAACCGCGGGCGGCCTGGAGGTGGTGCTGACGCCCACTTACAGCGGCTGCCCGGCCACCGAGCTGATCCAGGACGATGTGCGCGCCGCCCTGGCACGCTTCGGCACGGTCGAGGTGATTCTGCAAAGAGCACCGGCCTGGACGACGGACTGGATCAGCGAGGCCGGCCGCGAGAAGCTGCGCGCCTATGGCATCGCGCCACCCGGCCGAGTGCTGGACAGCGGCGCCCAGCCCATCCGTCTGGTGCACCGCGCGTCATTGAGCAAGCTGGCCTGCCCGCGCTGCGGCAGCGCGAACACCGAGAAGCTCTCGGCCTTTGGCTCCACGGCCTGCAAGGCGCTGTACCGCTGCCTGGCCTGCCGCGAGCCCTTTGAATATTTCAAACCCATTTAAGAGAACAGGCGCTTTCATGAGTCTGCATTTCCATCCCCTGACCGTTAAGGCTGTGACGGCGGATACCGACGAGAGCGTCGTCGTCAGCTTCGAGGTCCCGGCCGAACAGCGCGAGGCCTTCCGCTTTACCCAGGGGCAATACCTGACCCTGCGCCACGAAGTGGGCGGCCAGGATCTGCGCCGCTCCTATTCCATCTGCGCCGGTGTGGACGATGGCGAGCTGCGTGTCGGTGTGCGCAAGGTCGAAGGCGGCGCCTTCTCCAGCTGGGTTCATGGTGCGCTCAAGGCCGGCGATGTGATCGAGAGCTATCCGCCCCAGGGCCGTTTTTGCCCGGTGGCCCTGGAGCCCGCCAGCGAGCGGCATTATGTGGGCATTGCGGCGGGCTCGGGCATCACGCCCATCCTGTCCATCATGAAGTCGGTGTTGGCGCGCGAGCCTAAGAGCCGATTTACGCTGATCTACGGCAATCGCCGCCCGGCCTCGACCATGTTCAAGGAAGAGATCGAGGACCTGAAGAATCAGTACATGACGCGCCTGTCCCTGCACCATGTGTTCTCGCGCGAGCAGGTCGATTCGCCCCTGCTGGCCGGCCGCCTGGACCAGGCCAAGATCGGCGAATTCCTGCGCAGCGTCCTGCCCGTGGCCGGCATAGCCCATGCCTTCGTCTGCGGCCCCTTCGAGATGAATGAGGCGGTGGAGCAGGCCTTGCGCGGGGCCGGCCTGGCCGAGGATCGCATCCATGTCGAACGTTTCGGCACGCCCGAGATGCAGAGCGGCAAGCCCGCGCCCCATGCGGTGCTGGCGGGCGATGCCGATGCGGCCAAGGTGAAAGTGATACGCGACGGCATCAGCCGCGAGATCGAGTTCACCAAGCAGGACGCCAGCCTGCTGGACGCCGCCGCCCGCGCCGGCATGGACGTGCCTTTTTCCTGCAAGAGCGGGGTCTGCTCGACCTGCCGCTGCAAGCTGCTGGAAGGCGAGGTGCGCATGGACAAGAACTTCGCGCTGGACAAGCACGAGCTGGCGGCCGGCTTCATCCTCAGCTGCCAGGCCCATGCCTTGACGCCGCGCGTGGTCATCTCTTTCGACGAACGCTAAGGCAACGCTGAATAAGTCCCCGTGATGCGGCGAGCCTCGATTCGGGATGGCCAACAAGGCGCAAACCGCAGCCATAGCCCCAGCTATGGCGAGGATTTGCAACGCCGTTGGACGCCCGAAGCGAGGATGCGCTGCGCACGAGGGACTTGTTCAGCGTTGCCTTAAGCTTGGGGCACACTGGCGGCCCATCAGCAAACGACGAGAAAAGAACAGCATGGCCAGAGGACGCGCCCCGGGATTCGAAAATCAGCGAGAAGAAATTCTGGCCGCCGCGGCGCGCCTGTTCGCCCACCAGGGCTATGCCGGCACCTCGATGAATGCGGTGGCCGAGGCCTGTGAGGTCTCCAAGCCCACGCTCTACCACTATGTGAAGGACAAGCAGGAACTGCTGGCCCAGATCTGCGAGACCCATGTGCAAGGCCTGGCGCGTCTGGTGGACGAGGTGAAGGCGCAGCAGCTGGCACCCGAGGCCCATCTGCGGGCCTTGATCAATCGCTTTGTGCAGAGTTATGGCGAGGCGCAGAACCAGCACCGGGTGCTGACCGAGGATGTGAAGTTCCTGGGCGAGGCCCATCAGCAGCGCCTGCTGCTGATCGAACGCCAGGTGGTGGGTGCTTTTGCCGACGCGGTGGCGACCCTGCGGCCCGAGCTGCAGGCGGCCAAGCTGCACAAGCCCCTGACCATGCTCTTGTTCGGCATGATCAACTGGACCTTCACCTGGCTCAAGCCCGATGGTGATCTGAGTTACGAGGATATGGCGCCCATGGTGGCCGATTTGTTTTTTGGCGGCCTCGGCGCCGTGAGCGCCCAGGCTGCGAGCCCGGCGCGCAAGGCCCGGCCCAGGGCTGCCGCAGCAGCAAGCTTGCAGAAGGCTTGAGGCTTCAAGATCAGGGGCGGCGGCAGGATTTTCGGGCCGCCGGTATTTATTGGGTCAGTCAGTCGGTTGCTTAGTGAATTCAATATTTCTAGACAGGAGACAAGCGCAATGAAACTCAAGAACTTGACGAAGAAGTCTTTGCTGGTTTTGGCCCTGGGCGCCAGCCTGGTGGCCGCGGCCCGGGCCGATATCAATGTGGGCGTGACCGTCTCGGCCACCGGCCCGGCCGCCTCGCTGGGCATCCCCGAGAAGAACACCATAGGCCTGATGCCCAGCACCATCGCGGGGCAGAAGATCAATTACATCGTGCTGGACGATGCCTCGGACACCACGGCCGCCGTCTCCAACACCCGTAAGCTGATCAGCGAGCACAAGGTCGATGTGGTCATCGGTTCCACCGTGACGCCCAATTCCCTGGCCATGATCGATGCCGTGGTGGAGGGCAGCACGCCGATGATCTCCATGGCGGCCTCGGCCCGCATCGTCGAGCCGGTGGACAACAAGAAGCGCTGGGTCTTCAAGACCCCGCAGAACGACATCATGATGGCCCTGGCCATCGTCCAGCACATGGCCGCGGCCGGGGTCAAGACGGCCGGCTTCATCGGCTTTGCCGATGCCTACGGCGAAGGCTGGTTTGCCGAGTTCAGCAAGATCGCCGCCATCAAGGGCGTGCAGATCGCGGCCTCGGAGCGCTATAACCGCACCGACACCTCGGTCACCGGCCAGGTGCTCAAGGTCTTGGCGGCCAAGCCCGATGCGGTCTTGATCGGCGGCTCCGGCACGCCGGCCGTGCTGCCGCAGAAGACGCTGAAGGAGCGCGGCTACACCGGCAAGTTCTACCAGACCCATGGCGTGGCCAATAACGACTTCCTGCGTGTGGGCGGCAAGGATGTGGAAGGCACCTTCCTGCCCGCCGGCCCGGTGCTGGTGGCGACCCAGCTGCCGGCCGACCACCCGGCCCGCAAGAGCGCGCTGGACTACACGGCCAAGTACGAGGCCGCCTTCGGCAAGGGCAATGTGTCCACCTTCGGCGGCCATGCCTGGGACGCCGGCCTGCTGCTGCAAGCCGCCGTGCCCGTCGCGCTGAAGAAGGCCCAGCCCGGCACGCCCGCCTTCCGCGCCGCCCTGCGCGATGCGCTGGAGGGCGTCAAGGAGCTGCCCGGTGCCCACGGCGTGTTCACGATGTCGCCGACCGACCATCTGGGCCTGGACCAGCGCGCCCGCGTGATGGTCAAGATCGAAAAAGGCGCCTGGAAATTTCAGCCTTGATTGCTGAGGGCGCGCAGCGCGGCTGCGCGCCCGCGCAATTCCTAACTATTCTTTTGTAGAGACCCGCCATGAGCGCCACCCCTCCCATTCTTCAAAGCCTGATCGCCGACCGCTGGGTCGGCGCCCAAGCCGCGCGTGCCCTGCACAGCGCCATCAACGGCCACGCGGTGGCGCTCACCCATGCGGACGAGATCGATTTCGGCGAGAGCCTGGCCTATGCCCGGGGCCAGGCCTTGCCCGCGCTGCTGAAGCTGGACTTCCAGCAGCGCGCCGCCATCCTGAAGGCCTTGGCCACCTTTTTGCTGGAACGCAAGGAGGGGCTGTACGCCATCTCCGCCCATACCGGCGGCACGCGCAGCGACAACTGGATCGATATCGAAGGCGGCATCGGCACCTTGTTCGCGTATGCGAGCATGGGCCGGCGCGAGCTGCCCTCCAGCAATGTTTTCCACGAAGGCCCGGCCATCCCGCTGAGCAAGGAGGGGCAGTTCATAGGCTCCCACATCCTCGCCCCCAAGCGCGGCGTGGCGGTGCATATCAATGCCTTCAACTTCCCGATGTGGGGCATGCTGGAAAAATTCGCGCCCAGCTTCCTGGCCGGTATGCCTTGCATCGTCAAACCCGCCACCGCCACCTCCTTCGTGGCCGAGGCCTGTGTGCGCCTGATCCATGAGAGCGGCCTGCTGCCGGCCGGCAGCCTGCAGTTGATCGTTGGCGGCTCGGGCGATCTGCTGGACCGGCTGGAGGAGACCGATGTCGTCACCTTCACCGGCTCGGCCGACACCGCCGCCATGCTGCGGGTCAACAAGAATCTGGTGGCCCGCTCCATCCCTTTCAACGGCGAGGCGGACAGCCTGAACTGCGCCATCCTGGCCCCCGATGTGGAGGCCGGTGACCCCGAGTTCGAGCTCTTCATCAAGGAAGTGGCGCGCGAGATGACGGCCAAGACCGGGCAGAAGTGCACGGCCATACGCCGCGCCTTTGTGCCGGCCCGCCATATCGACGCGGTGGCCGAGGCGCTGCGCGCCCGCCTGGCCAAGATCAAGGTCGGCGACCCGGCCGTGGACGGCGTGCGCATGGGCGCCCTGGCCTCCCTGGCCCAGCAGGCCGATGTGGCCGAGCGCGTGGCCTTGCTGAGCGCCGGCAACGAGGTGGTTTACGGCGCCAAGGACGGTTTCGCCCCGGTGGGTGAGGGCGTTAGTGCCGGGGCCTTCTTCGCGCCCACCTTGCTGCTGTGTCGCGATCCCTTTGCCAATCAGCAGGTCCACAATCTGGAGGCCTTCGGCCCGGTGTCCACCCTGATGCCTTACCAGGAGCTGGACGAGGCCCTGAGCCTGGCGGCCAAGGGCCGTGGCAGCCTGGTCGGCTCGGTCGTCACCAAGACTCCGGCGATTGCCGCGCAGGCGGTCTACCACGCCGCGGCCTTCCACGGCCGCATCCTGGTGCTGGACCGCGACGCCGCCAAGGAGTCCACCGGTCACGGCTCGCCCCTGCCTCAGCTCAAGCACGGCGGCCCGGGCCGCGCCGGTGGCGGCGAGGAGCTGGGCGGCATACGCTCGGTCAAACACTATCTGCAGCGCTGCGCGGTGCAGGGCAGCCCCAGCATGCTCAGCGCCATCACCGGCGAATACCAGCGCGGCGCCAAGGTGCAGGAGGATGCCGTCCATCCTTTCCGCAAGCATTTCGAGGAGATCCAGGTCGGCGACTCCCTGCTGACGCATCGCCGCACGGTCAGCGAGGCCGATATCGTCAACTTCGGCGGTGTCTCGGGTGACTACTTTTACATGCACTTTGACGAGGTGGCGGCCAAGGACACGCAGTTCGGCCAGCGCATCGCGCATGGCTATTTCGTGCTGTCTGCCGCGGCAGGCTTGTTTGTCTCGCCCGCGCCGGGCCCGGTGCTGGCCAACTACGGCCTGGACACCTTGCGCTTTGTGAACCCGGTGGCCATCGGCGACACCATCCAGGCCCGCCTGACCTGCAAGCGCCGCATCGACCGTGGCAATCGCCCAGACCAGCCGCCCCAAGGCGTGGTGGCCTGGGACGTGCAGGTGATGAATCAGCGTGGCGAGTTGGTGGCCAGTTATGACATCCTGACCCTGGTGGCCAAGAAGCCTGTGCTACCTTCGCCCCCATGACTTTGATATTGAATCCCGAAGAAAGCTGGACCCAGGGCGATCTGCTATGGCGCGATGAGCGCTGGACCGCCCAGGTCATCAAGAACGAAGACGATGAGGGCTGGGCCGTGGCCATGACCCTGGCCGGTGAACAGGAGCCCGCCCTGGTGGGCCCCTGGACCATGGGCCGCGACAAGAAGAACCCCAAGCCGCTATCGGCCCCGGCCTTCCACACCTTGGTCAAAACGGCCTCCGAGGTCTTGCGCCGGCACGAGCAGCAATTGCACGCTCGCCTGCACAAAAACCTCAGAATCGATTGCGCCCAGGGCCGGGTCCAGGTCCTGCTGGACATCGTGCCCGATGAAGATAACCCCTATGCCACCCTGACCGCCAAGGATGCCGCCGGTGAGGTGATAGGCCAGCTCAAGGTGGAGGCCGGCTTCAAGCTCAACGAGGCCTCGGCCCTGGCCTGGGCGGAGCGGGATTTCCTGCGCGTTTGAGCGAGGGGCTTTAGTCGCCGCCGACGCCGGCGTTTTTCAGATCGGCGCGGCGCGCGCCGGTGAAGCGCTTGGACCAATAGGCCTCGCGCATATCCTCCACCCGCACGGCGCCACCGACGCGGGGCGAGTGGATGAATTTGCCTTCGCCCACATAAATGCCCACATGGGAGAAGGTACGGCGCATGGTGTTGAAGAACACCAGGTCGCCGGGCTTGAGCTCTTCCTTCTTGACCTGCAGCAAGCTGGGCATCTTGGCCTGTTCGTCGGCCCGGCGCGGCAGGATCAGGCCCACGCTGTTCTCGAAGATGTGGCGGGTGAAGCCGCTGCAGTCGAAACCGGTCTCGGCGCTATTGCCGCCGCGGGTGTAGCGCACGCCCAGAAAGTTCATGGCGGACAGCACCATGTCCGAGGCGCCGTCCCGTACCTGGTTCAGCAGCTTGCTGGATTCACCCTGGGCCTGCGCCAGCAGGCCGCGCTCCTGCAGAAAGCGGCTGACCGGGTCGTTGGCGGTCGCCGCACTTGGCCCGGCTTCCAAGCCGGCCGCGGGCGCCGGGCCGGCATCCGGCGCCTTGGCCTGGACGGGCAGGGCGCTTTCCTGGGCAGGGCTTGGATTCTTGGGTTTGCTGCCGCTACCACTTTGCAACAGGCTTTGGCCCCAGGCGCCGGTCATGGTGCCGGGTGGTGGGGTCTTGCCAGAGGCATTGCTCTGCTGGGCCAGCGCCGCCGTGCCCAGTATTCCCAGCGCGCAAGCCAGCAAGACCGGCCGGGCGAAACCCGACCCCACGCGGCCCGTGGGCTTGCATGAAGAAGGTGTTGTTTGAGGGAGCTGGGGGCGGGCGTCGAGCATAGGTTCGGCGCGCAGCTTAGGGGGCGGCTGTCGAGAGTGTCAAGCAATGTGGCGATGACCAAGGGAAAGTCCGAAAGGATTGCCCGCCCAGGTCGTGATTCGCATCAAAAATACTAGGGTTAGTGCTGATTTGAACACAGGCGGCGGGCCTGGCCGCCGGGTGGCCGACGCAAAACGAGGTGCTTTGTGCATTCCTCGAGCTGTTTTTGTTGCAGATCAAGCGCGAGTTTCCGTGTTTTGCCTGGAGTTCCCAGCGTTTGCCGTCTGCCAGCCTTTGCCTGCCGACGGATGGTGGTTTTGGCTTGTCCCACCTTTTGTCACCTTTGGGAACGCTTGCTGACCCACAATGGCGGGCGGTGAATCGCACCGCTTTTGCATTCAAGGGGTTTGACCATGGGTTTGATGGATTCTTTGCTGGGTGCTGCCCAACAGGCTTTGGCCGGTGGCCAGGGGGCCGCAGGGCAGGCGGGCGGCGTGGATTGGATCAGCCTGGCATCGGGCCTGCTGGCCAATGGTTCGCAGCATGGGGGCTTGGCAGGCCTCTTGCAGCAGCTGCAGGGCTCGGGCCTGGCCGAGCAGGTGCAGAGTTGGATCTCCACCGGCGCAAATCTGCCGGTCTCGGGCGACCAGCTGAGCTCGGCCCTGGGCTCGGATGTGATTGGCAAGCTGGCCGCTCAGGCCGGTGTCTCGCAGGGTGAGGTGGGTGCGCAACTGGCTCAATGGCTGCCGCAAATCATCGATCACCTGACCCCCAACGGCCAAGTGCCGCAGGGTGGCGCGGGCAATCTGGGTGATTTGGCCGGCATGCTGGGTGGCTTGCTCAAGCAGGGTTGAGGCGATGACGGGCTCGCGGCACTGTTTGGGGTGGTTTGAGCTGTCCCAGGATTCCGTGACGGGATGACCCTTGCCGGCAGGCTGCGGCGATGCCAATTTCAAAAGCCCTGGGGCTCGCGCCCGCAGGGCTTTTTTACGGGATTTTCATGGGGGAAGTGGCGGCCGGAGGCGGCGTTTATCGGGCTCCAAGGCTGTAGGCGCCACGCTGTTTTGTGGCCCGAGCTTGGCCGGCCGCCCGGCATTCGCGGGGTTGCCGTCGCCCGCCAAGCGTTGAAGATGGGCGCCACAGCCTTTACTCATTTGGAGTGAACCATGAACTCCCAAAGTCCCGACGCCCAGCCGCAAGTGCCCTATGCCCATGTTGTCGAAGGCCTGCATGCCTTGCGCGACAAATTGGTGGAAATGTCTCTGCTCTTGCGTGACTACCAGTTCGAGGTCGACGCGGCGGCCTGCAAGGCCGCCGTCGCGGAAAGTGATCAGCTTCTCGGCCGGATCAAGGCGACAGGGCGGGACAATTAGCGCTTGCCGCGGCCCTGCCAGTCCGCGGTGATGAAGCGCAGCACGCTGTCCTCGTGGTGCTGTCCGATGACTTGATGGGCCTCGCGCTTGACCGCCGGGATGGCGTTCTCCACCGCAATGCCGCGATGCGCGGCACGCAGCATCTTGATGTCGTTGACGTGGTCGCCGAAGACGACCACTTCTCTGTCTTCCAGCCCATAGCGCTGGGCCAGGGTCTTGATGCCCTGGTCTTTGGTGGCGCGCCTATCGTGCACGGTCAGCCAGGGCCAGCCGGGTTTGTAGAGGTCTTCGGCCAGATGGGTCTCCACCCGGTCTCCGCACAGCTCGTCAATGGCCGTTTGCAGCGCGGCCAAGGGCTCTTCGCGGTCCACCACCACCAGGGTCACGGCCGGGTCACGCAACTCGTCCTGCATGCGCGGGCTGTGGCGCAGGCGAGGGTCGGCATTGCGCAGGCGTTCGTCCACAAAGCTCTGCTGGGCCTCGTTGTGTACCGACTGGTAGAAGAGTTGGTCGCCCAAGGCGCCATGGGTGGAGACGAAGGGCATCAGGCCGTGCTGGCGGATCAGGGCGAACACGGCCTGGGCCAGATCGGGCTCGATGGCATGGACGATCTCGTGCCGGGCGCTGGCCATATCGCTGATATAGGCACCGTTGGAGCCGATGACGGGCAGGCGCAGCGGCAGATCGCCCAGGATCTGCCGAATGGAAGTCACATGGCGGGCGCTGGCCACGGTGAACAGCAAGCCCTCGTCCAGCAGCCGGGTCAGGCCCTGGCGGGTGCTGTCCGCAAGGCGGCCTTGGGCGTCCAGCAGGGTGCCGTCGAGATCGGAGACGTAAAGCGTCATGGGCGTTGTGAGCAGGGGAAAGAAAAGGGCGGCTCTTGGCCGCCCTCGTTATTTTGCCCCGTGGGGCATTGGATCAAAGGACTTCCGAGGCGAAGTCCGCCAGGCGCGAGCGCTCGCCACGGGCCAGGGTGATGTGGCCGCTGTGGGCCCAGCCCTTGAAGCGATCGACCGCATAGGTCAGGCCCGAGCTGCCTTCGGTCAGGTAGGGCGTGTCGATCTGGGCCAGATTGCCCAGGCAGACGATCTTGGTGCCAGGGCCGGCACGGGTGATCAAGGTCTTCATCTGCTTGGGCGTCAGGTTTTGCGCCTCGTCGATGATGACGTATTTGTTCAGGAAGGTGCGGCCGCGCATGAAGTTCAGGCTCTTGATCTTGATCTTGCTACGCACCAGGTCATTGGTGGCGGCGCGGCCCCATTCGCCGGCGGCGTTGTCGCCACGCGCCAGCACTTCGAGGTTGTCGTCCAGCGCGCCCATCCAGGGGCTCATCTTTTCTTCCTCGGTGCCGGGCAGGAAGCCGATGTCCTCACCTACCGGCACGGTGACGCGGGTGACGATGATTTCAGAGTAGCGGCGCTCGTCCAGCACCTGGGAGAGGCCGGCGGCCAGGGTCAGCAAGGTCTTGCCGGTGCCGGCCGTGCCGGTCAGGGTGACGAAGTCGCAGTCCGGATCCAGCAGCAGATTGAGGGCGAAGTTCTGCTCGCGGTTGCGGGCGGTGACACCCCAGACCGCATGCTTCTGGTTGCCATAGTCCTTCAGGGTGCGCAGCACGGCGGTCTTGCCGGTGATCTCCATCACCTTGGCATAGAGCGGGGCGGTGCCGGGGGCTTCCAGATAGAGCAGCTCGTTCACTAGCAGCGAGGGCACCAGGGGGCCGCTGATGCGATAGAAGGTCAGGCCGCCTTGCTGCCAGCTCTCCATGGTCTTGCCGTGCCGCTCCCAGAAGTCGGCGGGCAGGGCTTGCACGCCGGTGTAGAGCAGGTCGGAGTCTTCCAGGGTCTTGTCATTGCGGTAGTCCTCGGCCGCCAGGCCCAGGGCGCGCGCCTTGATGCGCATATTGATGTCCTTGGACACCAGCACCACCTCGCGCTCGGGTTGTTGCAGCTTCAGGGCCTGGACGACGCCGAGGATCTGGTTGTCCGCCTTGCCCTGGGGCAGGCCGGCGGGCAGGGGGGTGTCGATCAGCTGGGTCTGGAAGAAGAGCTTGCCGCCGGCTTCGCGGTGGCCGGTGTGATCCAACGGCATGCCTTTGGCCATCTCGGCGATGCTGCTGCCCTGCAGGCCGCCGGCCAGGGCATCCAGCTCGCGGCTGACCTGGCGCACATTGCGGGCGACCTCGGTCATACCTTTTTTGTGCCCGTCCAGCTCTTCCAGCGTGATCATGGGCAGGTAGACATCGTGCTCCTCGAAGCGGAACAAGCTCATCGGGTCGTGCATCAGCACATTGGTGTCCAGCACGAAGAGCTTGGGCTTGTCGCCGGCGTGCGCATTCTTCTTGCGGGCCTTGGGCTTGGGCGTGGCGGCTGGAAGCTCGGCCGGCTTGCGTGCCACAACAGCGGGTGCCGGGGCCGGGGCAAAAGTGGTTTGCACGGCCGGGCTGCTGTCCACCGGGTGCGGCGCTGCGCTGCTGGGCTTGGCCGAAGTGGGGGTGCTTGCCTTGATGGGCTGGGCGCTGCTGGATTTTGCGCTGCTCGTCTTGCTGGCCACCTTGGCCGGCGGAGTCTGGCGCTGGCTGCCGGGCTTGCTGACTGCCGGCGTGGTTTCAAAGGCGGAGGTCTCGAGGCGTGCAGCGCGTTTGGTCGGAGCTTTGGGCAGAGGCATGGTGGGCTGTGGTTCGGGTCAGCGGGTGCCAACCTGGAGGTCGAGAGAAGGAAACCCGCGTGCAAAAAGACAAAAGCCGTACAGACAGCTGTACGGCTTTTTGATTTCTTTGGCTTCGCGGCGCTCGGGCATGGGCTCATTATGCACAAAGCGCCGTGGCGCCCCAGGGACTCGCCGGAGCGAGTCTTTCAAGCAACAGCGCGACGGGTCGAGCATAAAAAAAGCCGATCCCGGCCTTGGACCGGATCGGCTTTTGCTACTGTTCAAACTTTGGGTCTGGCACTGCCGACGCAGGGCTGCAATTAAGCGGCTTCCTTTTTGGACAGGGATTTGACGGCCTTCAGCACTTCGTCCACATGGCCGGCGACCTTGATGCCGCGCCATTCGGCACGCAGCACGCCGGAGGCGTCGATCAGGAAGGTGGAGCGTTCGATGCCCTTGACCTTCTTGCCGTACATGATCTTGTTCTTGACCACGCCAAACATATGGCAGAGCTTTTCTTCCGTGTCGGCGATCAGCTCGAAAGGCAGTTCCAGCGTCTGCTTGAACTTTTCGTGCGAGGCCATATTGTCACGGGAGACACCCAACACCACCGCACCGGCTTTGACGAAGTCCTTGTGGCGATCGCGGAACTGCATCGCCTCCGTGGTACATCCTGGCGTGTTGTCCTTTGGGTAGAAGTACAACACCACGGCTTGACCTGAATAGGTATGTGGTGTGAACTTCACGCCTCCGGTGGCGAGGGCTTCAATTTCCGGGAGAGGTTTGTTGAGCGCTGGCGTCATGTGGCGTTATGGGTATGATGCGCCCGGGTAGGCATAGCCGCAGATTATACGTTGAACGGAGAGGCCCTCAGAATTCGCCGCCTAGCGCACGGACTTGGCGTGAACAGGTGCCAACACTCTGCCCCTTTAGGTGATTGACTTTGGCCTGTGACAGGCCTTACTTCAGGCGGCGCCGTCTGATTCGATCAAAAGTGCGGCCAAGACCGTGCGTCCCTCGCTGGCCAGCACGTTGTATGTGCGACAGGCGGCCGCCAAATCCATGGTCTCCACACCGATGCGCGCCTGGATCAGGCTCTGGTAGAGCGCCGGCTTGGCGAAGCGGATGCGGCTGCCGCTGCCAAAGATCACCAATTCCGGCTTGCAGGCCAGCACCTGTTCAAAGTGGGCTTCGGTCAAATCCTCGAAACGGGCCAGTGACCAGGCCTGCACCTCACCGCGCCAGGGCACCAGCAGGCTGGCGCTGTGCTGTGTGCCGTTGACCCAGACATTGCGTCCGTCGTGGCGGGAAATGCTATTGCCGCCTTGCGGCTCATCGAGCTGGAATTTCATGGGTAAAACGCGCCAACTGGCGCTCTCTTCTGGAGGCTGAGGGAGGGCCGATGGCGGCAGGGGCGGCCGGGCCGGGGCTTGGGCCCGCAGCGGGGCCTGCTACCCTGTGATTAAATTGTATGTTTTTGCAGCGCAGCATTGCCGCAGCCCGGTCTTTCTTGCCCCCAGTTCTGCCGGAAAACCGCCTCTTCAGCCCCCGCCCAGGAGTCCATGCTTTGAAACCGATAGCCAAGTCCGCCAAGCTTGCCAATGTCAGCTACGACATTCGTGGACCCGTTCTGGACAAGGCCAGGCAGATGGAGGAAGAGGGCCAGAAGATCATCAAGCTCAATATCGGCAATGTCGCCGCCTTCGGACTGGAGCCGCCCGACGAGATCGTGCAGGACATGATCCGCAATCTGCCCGCCGCGGCCGGCTACACCGACTCCAAGGGCTTGTTCGCCCCGCGCAAGGCGGTGGTGCATTACTGCCAGGAGAAGCAGATCCGCGGCGTCACGATTGACGACGTCTATCTGGGTAACGGCGCATCCGAGCTGATCCAGATGAGCATGCAGGCCTTGCTCAACGACGGTGACGAGCTGCTGATCCCCTCGCCCGACTTCCCGCTCTACACCGCCGTCGTGGGCTTGAGCGGCGGCCGGCCGGTGCATTACCGCTGCGACGAGCAGTCCGGCTGGACGCCGGATATCGAGGACATTCGCGCCAAGATCACGCCGCGCACCCGCGGCATCATCGTCTGCAATCCCAACAACCCCACCGGCGCCCTCTATCCCACCCAGGTCTTGCTGGACATCATCGAGCTGGCCCGCCAGCATCAGCTGATCGTGTTTGCCGACGAGATCTACGACAAGACGCTGTATGACGGCAATATTCACGTCAGCATGGCCAGCCTGGCCGACGACGTTTTGTTCGTCACCTTCAACGGCCTGTCCAAGAATTACCGCTCCTGCGGCTACCGCGCCGGCTGGATGGTGGTCTCGGGCGAGAAGCGCCACGCCAAAGACTATATCGATGGCCTCAATATGCTGGCCAGCCTGCGTCTGTGCTCCAACACGCCGGGCCAGTTGGCCATTCAGACCGCCTTGGGCGGCTATCAAAGCATCAAGGACCTGGTGGCCCCCACGGGTCGCCTGTGCCGCCAGCGCGACCTGGCCTATGACTTGCTGAACCAGATCCCCGGTGTCAGCGTCGTCAAGCCCAAAGCCGCGCTCTATATGTTCCCGCGCCTGGACCCCAAGATCTACCCGATCGAGGACGACCAGCAATTCGCCTACGAATTGCTGGCCGAGGAAAAGGTGTTGATCGTCCAAGGGACGGGCTTCAACTGGACGGCCCCCGATCATTTCCGACTGGTCTTCCTGCCCAATGTGGACGATTTGCGTGAAGCGATCGGCCGCATCGAACGCTTTCTGGCGCATTACCGCAAGCGCCACGGCAGCTGAGTTGGCCGGCTGACCCCTCCACCTGAATTGAACCTTAGAGAAGAATTCCCATGAACGCGATCAAAGTTGGCTTGTTGGGCATAGGCACCGTGGGCAGTGGCACCTTCCATGTGCTGCAGCGCAATCAGGCCGAGATCCGCGGCCGTGCCGGCCGTGGTATCGAGGTCAGCATGGTGTGCCGCCGCGATGTGGCTGCGGCCAGGGCCGTGGTGGGCGATGCGGCTGTCGTGACCGCCGACCCCTATGCCATCATCAACAACCCCGAGATCGATATCGTCGTCGAGACCATTGGCGGCTGCGGCCTGGCTCGTGAATTGGTGCTGGCCGCCATCGCCCAGGGCAAGCATGTGGTGACGGCCAACAAGGCCTTGCTGGCCGTGCATGGCACCGAGATTTTTGAAGCCGCACGCGCCAAGGGCGTGATGGTGGCCTTCGAGGCGGCGGTGGCCGGTGGCATCCCCATCATCAAGGCCTTGCGCGAGGGCCTGACGGCCAACCGCATCGAGTGGATCGCCGGCATCATCAACGGCACGACCAATTTCATCCTGTCTGAGATGAAGGCCAAGGGCCTGGACTTCGACGTGGTGCTGAAGGAAGCCCAGCGCCTGGGCTATGCCGAGGCCGACCCGACCTTTGACATCGAAGGCGTGGACGCCGCCCACAAGCTGACCCTGATGAGCGCCATCGCCTTCGGCGTGCCGGTGCAGTTCGACAAGGCCTATGTGGAAGGCATCACCCAGCTGCAGGCGGCCGACATCAGGTACGCCGAACAACTGGGTTATCGCATCAAGCTGCTGGGCCACACCCGCCGGCGTGAGAATGGCATCGAGCTGCGTGTGCACCCGACCCTGGTGCCCGCCAACCGCCTGATCGCCAATGTGGAGGGCGCCATGAACGCCGTGCTGGTACAGGGCGATGCCGTGGGCACCACGCTTTACTACGGCAAGGGTGCGGGCGCCGAGCCCACCGCCTCGGCCGTGGTGGCCGATCTGGTGGACATCACCCGCCTGGCCACGGCCGACCCCGACCACCGTGTGCCGCACCTGGCCTTCCAGCCCGATGCGATCAGCAATACCCCCATCCTGCCGATGGAAGACGTGATTTCGGGCTACTACCTGCGCATGCGGGTGGCGGACGAGGCGGGCGTGCTCTCGCGCATCACCACCATCCTGGCCGAGCACGATATTTCGATTGACGGCATGCTGCAGCGCGAGTCCGCCGATGGCGAGAAGCAGACCGACCTCATCATCCTGACCCATGAAACCGTGGAAGGCCGCATGAACAAGGCCCTGGCCCAGATGCAAGGCCTGCCCACCGTGCTGGCGCCCATCGTGCGCATCCGCAAGGAAGACCTAGCATGAAGTACATCAGCACCCGCGGCGACCAGACCGAGAGACGCTTCTGCGAAATTCTGCTGGAAGGTTTAGCGCCGGACGGCGGCCTCTACCTCCCGGTCAGCTATCCCAAGATCGACGACGCCACCCTGATTCGCTGGCGCGGCGTGGCCTACGCCGATCTGGCCTTCGAGATCCTGTCGCTGTACATCGACGACATCCCGGCCGAGGACCTGCGCGCCATCACCCGCCGCACTTACACGGCCGAGGTCTTCGGCACGCCCGCGATCACGCCGCTTAAATCGCTCGGTAGCGATCTCTACCTGCAAGCCCTCTCCAACGGCCCGACCCTGGCCTTCAAGGACATGGCCATGCAGCTGCTGGGCCAGCTCTTCGAATACGAGCTGGGCCGGCGCGGCGAGACCCTCAACATCCTGGGCGCCACCTCGGGCGACACCGGCAGCGCGGCCGAATACGCCATGCGCGGCAAGGCCGGCGTGAGCGTCTTCATGCTCAGCCCGCACGGCCGCATGAGCCCCTTCCAGCAGGCGCAGATGTTCAGCCTGCAGGACGCGAATATCCACAATATCGCCATCGAGGGCGTGTTCGACGACTGCCAGGACATCGTCAAGGCCGTCAGCAATGACCTCGAGTTCAAGCGGCAATACAAGATTGGCACGGTCAACTCCATCAACTGGGCCCGTCTGCTGGCCCAGGTGGTCTACTATTTTGCGGGTTACTTCCAGGCCACGCGCTCGAATGAAGAGCAGGTCAGCTTCACCGTGCCCTCGGGCAATTTCGGCAATGTCTGCGCCGGCCATGTGGCCCGCATGATGGGCCTGCCCGTCGCCCAGCTGGTGGTGGCCACCAACGAGAACGATGTGCTGGACGAGTTCTTCCGCAGCGGCGTTTACCGCGTGCGTGGCAGTGCCGAAACGCACGAGACCTCCAGCCCCTCGATGGACATCTCCAAGGCCAGCAATTTCGAGCGCTTTGTCTTCGATCTGCTGGGCCGCGACGGCGCCCGGGTCAAGCAGATGTTTGGCGCGGGCCTGGCCGAGCAGGGTCGTTTCCAGCTGAACGCCGAGCAGTTTGCGGCGATCCAGGGCTATGGCTTTGTCTCGGGTTCCAGCCGCCATGCCGACCGCCTGGCCACGATTCGCCAGGCCTACAAGGACTACGGCCTCATCATCGACACCCACACCGCCGACGGCCTGAAGGTGGCCTTGCAAAACCTGCAGCCCGGCCTGCCCATGTTGGTGTTGGAGACGGCTTTGCCGGCCAAGTTCGCGGCCACCATCGTGGAGGCGATTGGCGTCGAGCCCGCTCGCCCTGCGGGCCTGGAGGCCATCGAGGCCTTGCCCAAGCGCGTGACCGTGATGCCCGTGGACGTGGCCGCCGTGAAGGCTTTTGTGCAAGCCCATGTCTGAAGCACGCTCACCCATGCAGAGTCTGGATGAGGCCTTGGGCCGGCTGCTGGAGGCCGTCCAGCCCTTGGCGCAGACGCAAACCCTGCCCACGCAGGAGGCCCTGGGCCGGGTGTTGGCTGACGAGGTGCGCTCTCTGCTGGACGTGCCACCGGCCGACAACAGCAGCATGGACGGCTATGCCTTGCGCGCCGCCGATGTGAGCGTGGACTGCACGGTCTTGCCGGTGTCGCAGCGGGTGCCCGCCGGCACGGTCGGCCATCCGTTGATGCCGGGCACGGCCGCGCGCATCTTCACCGGCGCGCAGATCCCGCCGGGCGCCGATGTCGTCGTGATGCAGGAGCAATGCGAGGCCCTGCCCGCGGAGCAGGGCCTGGGCCAGGTGCGCGTCAACGCGGCGCCGCAGGCCGGGCAATGGATACGCCGCCGCGGCGAGGATGTGGCCCAGGGCGCCGTCGTCCTGCCCGCCGGTACTCGCCTGGATGCTGCGGCCCTGGGCTTGGCCGCCACCGTGGGTGCAGCGCATTTGACCGTTAGCACTCGGCCCCGCGTGGCCTTGTTCTCCACCGGCGATGAGCTGGTGATGCCCGGCGAACCGCTCAAACCCGGTGCCATCTACAACTCCAACCGCTACACCTTGCGTGCCCTGCTGCAAGGCCTGGGCTGCGAGGTGGTGGATCTGGGCATCGTCCCCGACCGTCTGGACGCCACCCGCGCCGCTCTGCGCGATGCGGCGGCCCGGGCCGATCTCATCATCACCTCGGGCGGTGTCTCGGTCGGCGAGGAAGACCATCTGCGCCCCGCCGTGCAGGCCGAGGGGCGGCTGGACCTCTGGCAGATCGCCATCAAGCCCGGCAAGCCCCTGGCTTTCGGCGAAGTGCGCCGCCCGGCTGCCGGCGAGAAGGCCTGGTTCATCGGCCTGCCGGGCAATCCGGTCTCCAGCCTGGTGACTTTCATGCTGCTGGTGCGGCCGGTGATTCTGCGCCTGCAGGGAGCGAATCAACTGGCGCCACGTGGCTATCGGTTGCGGGCCGATTTCGACTGGCCGCGGGCCGACCGCCGGCGCGAATTCCTGCGCGTGCGCCTGAACGAGCAGGGCGGCCTGGACTTGTTCGCCAACCAAAGCTCGGGCGTGCTCAGCTCGGCCGTCTGGGCCGATGGACTGCTGGACAACCCGGCCGGCCACAGCTTCAGCCGCGGCGAGACCGTGCGCTTCATTCCTTTCAGCGAGTTGCTGTCCTGATGAGTATCCAAATCCAGCTGCGCTATTTCGCCTCTCTGCGCGAACAACTGGGCGCGGGCGAAAGCCTGGTGCTTGAGATGGCCCAGACCGTCGGCCAGGTGCGTGATCTGCTGCTGCAGCGCTCCGAGGCCCACGGCCAGGCCCTGGCGCGCACACGTGCCCTGCGCTGCGCGCTCAATCAGAGCTTGTGCAATGAAGAAACCATGATCTCGGCCGATGCCGAGCTGGCCTTCTTCCCGCCCGTGACGGGCGGCTGAGCTCAAGCAGCTTTCGCGTGCAAGGCCTGCATCTCACCGCCGATCTGCGGGGCTGCGCGGCGCGCAGCCCCTTGCTGCTGTCGCCCGAGGCCTTGCGCGGGCTGTGCCTGGCGGCGGTGGAGCGCGCGGGCTTGAGCCCCGTCGGTGAGCTCTTCCACCGATTCACGCCGGCGCCGAGCGAGAGCCAGAGCGGTATCACCGGCGTCGTCCTGCTGGCCGAATCGCATCTGGCCGTGCACACCTGGCCCGAGCTGGGCGGCGTGACGCTGGACGTCTATGTCTGCAATCTGGGCCAGGACAATAGCGCCAAGGCCGAGGCCTTGTTGGAGTGCTTGATCGCGGCCTTCGCGCCTAGCCAGGCCCTGCGTCAGCGCCTCATGCGCGGCGGCGAGACGGCGGTTTGAGGCTGGGCCGGGCCTTGGTTTTGGCCGGCCCCGCCAGCACGTCGTTGGAAGAATCTCCCAGCAGATAACGCGCTGGGCCGCCGCATCGATCGAAGTCCACAGGGTGCTCCCAAGCGGGCTTATCAAGCAAAAAGGGGGATGTGTTCAACACCTTCCCCTTTGATCGGGCCCGCGGACCCTGCTGTGAGCCCGCTCAGCTCCTGCGCGGTTTTAACTCAGCTTGGCGCTGTGTCAGAAGCTGTAGTGCGCGCCGATATTGATTTGGCTGATCTTCAGCTTCAGTGCGTTAGAGCCTTCGCCGATGGTGTTCTCGTCTGTTGTGCAGAGCCCGCAGTCGGGTGAGGGTAAAAGTTACCTCCAAATGCAAGCGGCCTGCCTCAGCCCCGTCGCAAACGGCCTGCCAGCTTGGCCCCGTGCGTGTAAGCCTCTTCAAACACCGAATAGGCGGACAGATCCGCATGCGCGAAGTGCAGGTCTGGTCGGCCGGTCTGCGAGTTGGCCAAGGCCCGCAAGGCGGGTGCGCCGCGCACGCCGGGGCGCGGGATGCTCATGGCATGGCCCCAGCGCATCAGGGCCACGGCTTGCAATTGCTCGCCCAGGTCCGGGTGGACGGTGGCGAGTTCCTGCAGAACACGCGTGCTCCATTGCTGCCAGCTGTCCTTCAGCAAAGAGGCGCGCTGGCTTGCGGGCAAGGCCCAGTAGGCCGTCAGCACGGTGGCGCCTTGGTCGGGCCGCAGGCTCTGGTGTGTGGCGTCCACATAGCCCAGGGCGGCGCTGCCGTAGACCACATTGTCCCAGCTGGGTGCGGCGCCCACGCGTTGCATCAGCGGCCCGCGGGTTTGCAGATTGGCCACCAGCCAAGGTGCATAACTCATCAGCTTGGCGGCATCGTCCAGGGCTGCTGACACGCCTCGCCCCAGCAGTTTTTGCGCGATGAAGAGGGGCGTGGCCAGCACCAGTTGGCGGGCTTGCCAGCGCTCGGCTTCTTGCTGCGCCTCGTTCCAGGCCCAGACCTCAAAGCCTTGCTTGCCGCTGCCGCCCTCGATCTTCAGGACGCTGCGGCCGCAGTGCAGATGCGGGCCGAGCTCGGCCGCCATCTGCTGGGTCAGAAAGGCATTGCCTTGCGGCCAGGTCAGCACGGCTTCGCGTTCCTGGGTCTCGTCCCCCGGCGGGTGGAAGCCGTGCCGGCTGGCGAAGTAGTGCAGGCCGGCCCAGGCGGAGACCTCGCCTGCCGGGGCGCCAAAGTCGTCGCGGCAGCAATAGTCCAGATACCAGCGCAGCTGGCTGTCGTTCAGACCCTGGTGCTCCAGCCAGTTGGCGAAGGTCTGGGCGTCCAGGGCCTGGTGGCCCGCCGTCCAGGGCGCTCGGTGTGTGGGCATGGCAAAGCCCAGCTCTTTTTGCGCCCGCCTGACGGCTGCGGCAAAGCCCAGGTATTGCTTGCGGGTCTCGGGTTTGAGTGCCGGGGGCAGCAGGCCTTCATGCCACTGGCCCTCGAAGAACAGGCGCTCTTGCGGGCTGTGGCAGAGATGGCGCTCATCAAACACCGCCCGGCCCAGCTCTTGCCTCACCAGGCCCAGATCTTCCAGCAGACGATAGACCTCGGGCGAGTCCTTGCCCGGCAGGGGCAGGTAGTGGGCTCCCAGCGGGCAGGCCATGCCTGCCATCTGGTGCCCGCGGCTATTGCCACCGGCCTGGTCTTCCAGCTCCAGCAGGGCGAAGTCGTCCAGACCTGAGCGCTTGAGCGTGCGCGCGCAGGCAAGACCCGACACCCCGGCGCCGATGATGAGGGTGTGGCAGCGCTTGGGCGTACCGCCGGCCAGGCCCTGGGGCAGGGGCAGGGGCTGGCGCAGGCGGTGGCCGCGCTCATCGCTGGCGCCGACCCAGCCACCTTGCAATTCAGGTCTCGCCGCATCGCAGGCACCCAGCAGCGTGGTCGCTGCCGCGAGGCTGAGTAGCTCACGTCTTTTCAAGTCGATCCCGCATTTCTCTGTGGCTCTGTGACTCTGTGGTTGACTCTTTATTTATTTCAATGCACCTTGCCCCACTCGGTCTCGAACTCATGCACCAAGGCCTGGTTGGAGAGGCGGTTGACCTCGGTGGGCAGGCGCGCCATATCGGGCGGGAAGTTGAGCAGGGCGGGGATGCCGTCCAGGGTCAAAAAGCGCAGGCCTGCCGGCAGGCTGCGCGGCGGCGCCCAAGGCCGGCGCGAGGCCAGCACAAAGCCCCACTCACCGAAGCTGGGCACATGGGCGTGATAGGGCGTGGTACTGAGGCCCACGGCCTCCACCGTGGTGACCACGGTCCAGAAGCTGCGCCGCGCGATCAGGGGCGAGGTGGTCTGCACGACGGCATAGCCGCCAGCGCTCAGATGCTGATCCACCAACTGGTAGAAGCTGCTGGTGTAGAGCTTGCCGAGTGCGAAATTGCTGGGGTCGGGGAAGTCGATGACGATGACGTCAAAGACCTCCTTGCTTTGCTCCAGCCAGCCAAAGGCATCGGCGTTGACGATCTTGAGTCTGGGGCTGAGCAAGGCGTCCTGGTTGAGCCGGCGCAGCAGGGGCAGGGTGGCGAACAGCCGCGTCATATGCGGGTCCAGCTCGACCAGGGTGACGCTTTCCACGCTGGCATAACGCAGCACTTCACGCACCGCCATGCCGTCGCCGCCGCCCAGCACCAGCACCTTTTTGGGCGCGCCGTGGCCGGCCATGGCGGGGTGGACCAGGGCCTCGTGATAACGGTATTCGTCCCTGGAGTGGAACTGCAGATTGCCGTTCAGGAACAGGCGCACGCCGGCATTGCCCGCGGTGACGACGACGCGCTGGTAGTCGCTGCTTTCGCGCACGACGATGTGCTCGCCGTAGAAGCGGTCCTCGGCCCAGGTGCTCAGATGATCGGCGTAAAACATGGCCAGGGACAGGGTGGCGATGGTCAGCCCGCAGGCCAGCGCATGGCTTTTGAGGGCGCGCAGCTCGTGGCGGAAGAGGTAGAGCGCCCACACAGCCACGAAGGCGTTCAGCAGGCCGAAGAACAGGCCGGTGCGCACCAGGCCCAGATGCGGCACCAGCAGCAGGGGGAAGGCCAGGGCCACGACCAGGGCGCCGAGGTAGTCAAAGGTCAGCACCTGGGAGACCAGGTCGCGCAAGGCATAGCGCTGCTTGAAGTA
This sequence comes from Roseateles oligotrophus, assembly GCF_014204525.1. Lineage (GTDB taxonomy): Bacteria > Pseudomonadota > Gammaproteobacteria > Burkholderiales > Burkholderiaceae_C > Paucibacter_A > Paucibacter_A oligotrophus_A. The sequence continues at coordinate 524,423 of NZ_JACHLP010000001.1, read as the reverse complement.
CTTCTTCAGTATGCGCATGACCAGGGGAATCTCCAGGCCCACCAGGGCGCCCACCAGCAGCACCAGGGCATAGAGCAGGACCCGGAAGGTGGTTTGCTGGCCGGGCGGCAAGAGGCTGTGGGCGGCGAACAGGGCGGCCGGCATCAGGCCGCCTATCAGGCCGACCAGCAGCTCGATCTTGAGGAATTGCGCGATCAGCTGCCGTTCCAGATAGCGGCTCAGCCAGGAGCCCAGACCCATGGCGAAGAGATAGCTGCCGATGATGGTGGAGAACTGCAGGATGGAGTCGCCGAGCAGATAACTGGCCAGGGCACCGGCGGCCAGCTCATAGACCAGGCCGCAGGCCGCCACCACGAAGACGCTGGCCAGCAGCAGCAACTCGTGCAGCGAGATGCTCGCGGCGGTGTTTTTCTGCAGGTGTTCGGTTGGTGTCGTGAGGCTCATGCCGGCAGGTTAACGCAGCTGGGTTCGGCCGGGCTCAGGCGCGGCAGCCCATGCCCGGCGCGGGCCTTGGCGCATTGCTCGTCGCCGGCCTGCACGTCCCGGCAGGTGCTGGGCCTTTGGGCATAGACCCCGCAGCTGACCGGCCCGCCCACCTCGCCGCTCAAGGCCCGGCAGCGCGGCCGCGCCTGGTTGCTGCCGCTCATGCAGCTCAGATGGGGGCTTATTTTCTCGACCAGCTCGGGCGGCAGATCGGCTGCCTCGGCCCAGTAGAAAGAGACCCTGAAGAAGGCACAGCAGGCGCCGCACTGCTGGCAGGGATGGATGTCCGGGGGGCGAGGCGGTGTCATGGAAACCTTGGGGCTGCAAAGATTCGGCCGCTATTCTTGCAAAGAATGGAGCGAGCGCGTTTTTCGGGCCCGGCCTTCAGTCCCCTTTGATTTGTTGCGCCAGGGCCTGGTAGCTGGCCAATCTGGGGCCGCCCAGCCTTGTGGCCTGGACGATGGCTTGGGCGGCCGCTTCTTTTTTGCCCTGCTCCCACAGCACCTGGGCCAGATTGTTCCAGGCGTCCGCGGCCTGCGGATGGACCTGGGTGGCGGCCCGGTAGGCCGTCTCGGCCGCGGCCAGATCACCCAGCGCGTAAGCGCTATTGCCTGCGCCCATTTGTAGCAGCAGGTCGTCGGGCCAGCGCCGCAGGGCCTGGGCATAGGCCAGCGCCGCGGGCCGCGGCTGCAGGCGCTCCAGCGCGGCGATGGCCTGACCCGCGCTGACCGCATCGGCGGTGGCGGGCAGGCGCTCGGGTGGGAGTGCCAGCATGGCCCAATGCCCGCCGCGCGCCCAGGTGCGCTCGAAGGCCGAGAGCGACATCTCCAGCGCCGCCGTCCTGCCCGAATGCAGGGTCACCGTGCCGCGCTCGCGGTCGTAACCGATCAGCACGGCGTAATGCCAGACCGGATAGATGGGTAGAGCGAGATTCTGAAACACCAGCACCGGATGGCCCGCGGCCACCTCTTGCAGCACGGCCTCCAGCTTGGGTGCCAGCAGATAGGCGGGCAGGCCTTGACGGCGCGCGGCCACCCGCATCTCGACTTGCAGCGAGCCTTGGCGGCCGGGCACAAAGACTTGTGGCGCCAGTTGCTCGGCCTCGATCTGCAGGCCGGCGGCCTGCATCAGCATGGCCAGGGCGGCCGGGCCGCATTCAAACTCTTGTTGGGCGATAAAAGGCGTTTGGCTCAGCAGGGCGCGGGCGGGCAATTGGGCGGGCCAGTGGCTTTGCAGCTCCTGCACCGGCAGGGCCACGCAGCCGGCCAGGCCCAGGCTGGCGGCCAGCACCAACAGGCCCGCCAGGCGCGAGGCCTTCAACGCACCGAGCGGGTGAAGGGGAAGACCTTGGTCAGGCCCAGGATGTCGGTGACCAGCAGCACGATGAAGACGGTGAAGACCAGGCCCAGAATATCGCCGCCTGCGGGGGCTTGATCAATGCGGCCGGCCAGTTGCGCGACTTCGGCGTCCGACATGGCGGCCACGCGACCCGCGGCGGCATCGGCGTCGACGCCTTGTTGGACCAGGGTGGCGCGCACGTCTTCACGGCTCAGAAAGCTCTGGACGCGTTCACGCGCGGCGGCAGGGTCGGTGGCCGTGTTGGCGGCGGTGCTGGCCAGCAAGGCCTCGGTGGGGACGATGGCAGCCTGGGCTTGCTGGGGCAAGCTCATCAGGGTGCAGGAAACGATCAGGGTGGAGGCGATGAGGCGTTGCAGGGCGGCCATGGTTGTTCGAAGTTCAGCAGGGCTGCGAAGTGTAGGAAGCTGGGCCGCCGACTGCCTAACACTCTTACACGTGGAGACAAAAGCGCTCGCTTCGTTTCAATCGCTTGCGTGTCGGCCTGGCCCCTCAGCCGTGAATTGCCGCCGCCACGATCTGGCCGATGGAGATGCACATGGCCGCGACGACGACGGCCAGGGCCATATTCTTGCGTTCGACGATTTCTTCCCACAGCTTGTAGGGCGTCAGCTTGTCGATGACGATGAAGCTGATCCAGAACACCAGCACGCCGATCAAGGCGTACAGGATGGAGCCCAGCACGATGGCGGGCTTGAGCCATTCAAATCCAGTCATGTTGAAGTCTCCTTGCTTGAATGTCTGCTGATGGCGCGGGCCTATTTATGCCCGCCGCCGCTGCTGCCGAAGCCGCCGAAAGAGCCGCCCCCGCCGCCGCCCGAGCTGATGCGGGCACCGCCGCTGCGCTTGCATTGCGCGTACTCGGCGCTGTTCTCGCCATAGGTGTCGCGGTAGCTGCCGCAATCATCTTCGTTCATGGCCTTGATCATCAGGATCAGGATGAAAAAGATGAAGAGGCCGATGATGAGATTGCGCAGCCAGCTGCCGGAGCCGCCACTGCTCAAGGAACTGGCGTCCGAGCGCAGGCCCGCGTGAGCGGACAGCGGCAGGCCGAAGGCGCGGGCCACCTCGCTGGCGTCCATGCTGCGGCCCCAGCTCCAGGTGATCTCGCGGCCGGTCTGTTCGCGGCTGAGCAGTTCCCGTTTTCCGCCGCTGCGGTATTCGTAGTCGCTGACCAGGGCGCGTTCCTCGCGCAACACCCGCCAGTAGAACTCGCCCAGCACATAAGTCGTTTTGGCGGTGTAGCTCTGGGCATAGCGGCGGCGGAAGGTCTTGCCCTTCCACTCGATGCTGGCGCCCAGGTTGCGGCTTTGCGTCGGTGCACCGGTCAGTGGTCGTACCAGGCTCCAGCCGTCCTCGCTATCGACCAGGAAGACAAAGCCCTCCTTCTGGTTGAAGAGCAGGTACTCGCGCCAGAAGGTCTGCTCGGCGTCCTCGTCATTCGGGTCGGGCAGATCGCAGCGTTCCTGATAGCCCAGCACCTGCCAGGGCAGGCTGGGGCCGCCCGCCACGGCCAGCCGCCCCAGGCTGCCGAGCTTGAGCTGGGGTTCCATGCCCTTGGCCTGTTCGTAATGGGCTAGTCCGGCGGCATTGCTTGTGGCGATCTCCACCACCGTATGGCATTGCGCGCAGACGATGGATAGGCTGGTGCTCAGCTTGGGCGCCAGCGCGGCGCCGCAGCTGGGACAGGCCAGGGACTTGGCCTGCAAGGTCTTGCTGCTGTCCTCGCGCAGGCCGCGCATGGCCAGATCGGCGATGCGCACGGCCCGGCCCACCGACCACAGCGGCGGCTTGCCGGCCAGCGCCGGGCCGTAGTCCAGCGTGCCGACCTCGTCCTGTGCATTGCGCAGCTCGGCCACCAGATACTCGCGCGCCAGCTCGGGCGGGCGCGGCAGCTCGCCCTGGGCGGCCAGCAAGGTCGTCGGGGTCAGGGCGGCGATCTGCCAGTTCTGGCCGGCCACGATCTGGCTGGCACCCAGCACCAGCTCATGCGCTTGCGGCGGCGCCATGGGCAGCGCGGCATCGAAGCCGAGCACAAAGCTGCCGTTGTCCTCGGACAGCCAGGCGCTGCGCGCAGGATCGGCTTGGGCCTTGGCCTCAAACAGCAGATGCCACTCGTTCCATTGCCCGTCGGCATAGCCCAGTTGCAGCCGGCCCACGACCGTGAAGCCTGCGCCCATATAGCGGCCCGAGGCGCCCAGCTGCAGGGGCGAGTAGTCCTCGATCAGCTCGGCGCTTTCGCCGATCTTGCGCAGGGCCTCGCCCTCGCGCAGCAGGCTGCTGCGGCAATAGCTGCAGACGGCGCTGGCCGAGGCGGCGGAGGCGAACTCCAGCGGCGCCCCGCAATTGGGGCAGGCGGCTTGCCAGCGGCGCTGGCTCGGCAATGGGACGGGGGAGGAGGGCGGTGGGCCGCCCTCATTCGGCGGGGTCAATTAAGTGAGTTTCTTCAGCAGCTCCGCCTTTTTGGCGGCGAATTCTTCGTCCGTCAGTATGCCTTTGGAAACCAGGCCGCCCAGCTTCTCCAGCATGGCGAAGATCTCGTCGCTGCTGGCCGCGGCCGGGGCTGCTGCTGCAGCGGCGGGCGCCGCGTTCGCTCCAGCCAGGCCCGCGCCCAGCTGCTGCGCCAGCACCTGGCCCATGGCCAGGCCTGCCCCCAGGCCCATGGCGTCGCCGGCCACGCCGCCGCCCGAGCCCACGCCTTCGGCCAGCTTGGGGATGGCTTGCGCCGTCTGGTATTGCATGAACTTGCCCATGTCCTGGCCGATCATGCCCATGCCTATCTTTTGATCGAGGATCTTCTGCAGCTCCTCGGGCAGGGAGACGCTTTGCAGGGTCACGTTCTCCAGCTTCAGGCCCAGGCGCTCGAACTCGGGCGCGGTGGCCGTCTGCAACTGCTTGGCGAACTCGATCTGGTTGGCCGCCAGGTCCAGGAAGGGGATGCCGCTCTGGGCCACCGCGTCGCTGATGTGTTGCAGCATCAGGCCGCGCAGCTGGCCGTCCAGATCGGCCACGGTGTAGCGTTCGCGGGTGCCGGAGATCTCGGTGTGGAAGAGCTTGGCGTCGGCTACCCGGTAGGCGAAGTTGCCGAAGGCGCGCAGGCGGATGGCGCCAAAGTCCTTGTCGCGTATCGTCACCGGCTGGGTCGTGCCCCAGCGCTGGTCGATCTGCTGGCGGGTGCTGAAGAAGTAGACATCGCTCTTGAAGGGCGACTGGAACAGCTTGTCCCAGTTCTTCAGATAGGTCAGCACCGGCAGAGTCTGGGTCGTCAGCTTGTACATGCCGGGGCCGAAGACATCGGCCACCTGGCCTTCGTTGACGAAGACGGCGAGCTGCGATTCGCGCACGGTCAGCGAGCCGCCGTACTGGATTTCCATGTCCGCGATGGGGAAGCGCCAGGCCAGGGTGCCGTCGCCGTCTTCGGTCCATTGGATGATGTCAATGAACTGTTTCTTGATGAAGTCCATCAAACTCATGGCGTGCTCCTCGTCGATTGATGCTTTTGTGCAATGGCCGGGAGTATCCGCCAGCCGAAGCGCACTTTCCTCGGCTCTATGGGGGACAGTGCGGGGTGAATCTTGCCCGGCTTGATAGGCGTCAAACTGGGTTAGGGCCTGTCAACACTGCAGGAATGGGTCGCGTTGTGTCCAGCCAGGGATGCAGGCAAGGCGCAAACCGCAGCCGGGTTGGACACCCGGCGAGGATTTGCAACGCCGCATGCGCCCTGGCTGGGCACAACCCTTCGCGGCCCATTCCCGCAGTGTTAACAGGCCCTGGCCGGGCCGGGATGCAACAATTCCCCCCATGACATCCCATCCACGCGTTTCGATCCGGCCCGAGGATTTTGACCTCAGCGCCGAGACTCTGGCCTTGCGCCAGGCCGATGGCGGCATCGGCGCCGTCGTCTCTTTTGTAGGCACGGTGCGTGAGTCCAGCCAGGGCGAGTCCGTCAGCCAGATGGAGCTGGAGCATTACCCCGGCATGACCGAGGCCGCCATCGAGGCCATGATCGATGCGGCTTTTGCCCGCTTCGACATCCGTGCCGCGCGGGTGATCCACCGCGTGGGCGTGCTGCAGGCACGCGAGCAGATCGTGCTGGTGCTGGTCGCCTCGGCCCATCGCGGCGAGGCCTTTGCCGCCTGCGAATTCCTGATGGACTATCTGAAGACCCAGGCGCCATTCTGGAAAAAGGAAACCACGCCCGGCGGCGCCCACTGGGTCGATGCCCGCAGCAGCGACGATGCGGCGCTGGCGCGCTGGGGCATTGCCTCGGGCAATTGCGGGCCTGAGGCGTCGCCGCCGTGACGGCCGGCCTGTGGCTCAAGATCCTGGCCGTGGCCGGCGGCGCCTCGGTCGGGGCCTTGCTGCGCTGGGGGGCTGGCCTGTGGCTCAACCAGGCCTGGATGGGTTTTCCGCTCGGCACCTTGTTGGTGAATCTGGTCGGCGGCCTGCTGATCGGCATGGCGCTGGAATGGTTTGGCCGCACGCCGGATGAGTTTTTTCGCCTGCTGCTGGTGACCGGCTTGCTGGGCGGCCTGACCACCTTCTCCAGCTTTTCTGGCGAGTCCTTGCTGATGCTGCAGCGGGGCGAGTTCGGCCTGGCCTTGGCCCACACGGCCGCCCATGTGCTGGGAGCGCTGGCCGCGGCGGCCCTGGGTCTGCGCCTGATGCAGTGGCTATTGTCCTGAGGGCGCCAGCGGCGGCGCCACCCGGATGCCGTTCTTGCCCAGGCGCTTGACCTCGTACATGGCGGCGTCGGCGGCGTTCAGCAAGGCCGTGCGGTGGCTGGCGTGACAGGGGTAGCTGGCCACGCCGATGCTGGCGCCCACACGGGCCCAGCCCCCGCCGTTCAGGGCAATGGGCTGCTGGATGGCTTGCAGGGCTTGTTCGGCCAGTTGCTGGGCATAGGGTGAGTCGGCCGCGACTTTTTCCAGCACCATCACCATCTCGTCGCCGCCCAGCCGGCCCACCAGATCGCTGCCGCGCCGGGCCAGGGCGCTCAGGCGCCGGCCGCATTCGATCAAGACCTCGTCGCCGGCCTGGTGGCCCAGCTCGTCGTTGACGCGCTTGAAGCCGTCCAGGTCGATGAAGAACAGGGTCAGGGCATGGCCGCCGTCCTTGGCCTGCAACAGCAGGCGGTCCAGGGCATGGGTGATGCCCACCCGGTTCTTCAGCCCGGTCAGGGCGTCGTGCTCGGCCTGGTGGCTGGCCGCCGATTCCTGGCTCTTGCGCTGGGTCACGTCGTAGATCACGCCCTCCACCATGGGGTCGGCCGTTTCGGCACCGTGGGCCTGGACCGAGATCAGGCAGTGCACCCAGCGCGGCTCGGCATCGGCGCTGCGCAGGGCCAGATCGGCCGACATGGTCTGGCCCAGGGCGGCGGAGTCGGCAATCATCTGATGCACATGGGCGGGGTCGGCAAACACCTTGTGGATGAAGTCCTCGCCGCGCAGGGCGCTCAGCTGGGCGTAGTCCGAGCCTATGACCCGCATCACCGTCGGGTTGCCATTGATCAGCCGGCCCTGGGCGCTGAGCACAAAGATGCCGGCGCTGGTGTGGTCGAAGATCTGCCGGTACTGGGCCTCCATGGCGGCGATCTCGGCATGCAGGCGGCGCTCGGTGCTGAGCGCCGTCTCGGTGGCGGCGAGCAGGCGGTTGGCGGCGCGGATCACGGTGCCCACCTCGTCCTGGCGGTGCCGCCGCTCCAGCTGCAGGCGTTGCGAGCTGCCCACCTCCAGCTGCACCAGCTTGCGGGCCAGCCCCGTCATCGGCCGGGACAGCATGCGCAGCACGACGAAGTTGAGCACCAGGGCCAGCACCGTGATCAGGCAGGCCAGGGCGGCGCCCAGCCAGCGCGCCTGCTGCAAGGCCTGGGCGGAGATGCGCACGGCATCGCCCTGCACCACCAGCAGGCCCAGGGCCTCGCTGCTGTCGAAGGGCGAGCGCAGCGCTTTTTCCACCCGCAGGCTGGGGGCTGGTTCGGCCAGGGCCGCCGCTTCGGCGCCGGGCTTGGCGGCGCTGCCCGCCAGAACCTCGCCCCGGCTGTTCTGCACCCAGACGCGGGCGGCGTTGGGGTCGCGGGCCACGCCGTCCACCAATTCCTTGAGCAGCACACGGTCGTCGGCATAGACGCCGACGGCGACGGTTTTTTCGATCGCCGTGGCCACCGCGTCCAGGGTCAGCTGGGCCGACTCCTGGGCTTTTTGATAGGCCAGCCGAAAGCCCAGCAGGGCGGCCAGCAGGCTCAGCAAGCTGGCCGTGCCCAGCAGGATGAGGGTGAACTTGCCATGCAGGCTGTGCCGGTAGTTGCGGGTGGCGGCGGTGTCGTTGGCATCCATTCAGCTGGAGCGTCCCAAGATCATGAGGACACGCAAATCGCCCTCGCCGGGTTCTCGGCTCAGGTAAGCGATGGCGCGGCGGTTGCGCTTGAGTTCGGCCAGCAGGGCGGCGTCATCGGCCAGGGCCTGCGGCGCTTGCACCCGGCCGGTGAACAGCAGGCGGGCCCAGTAGCTATTGATCTGCGCCAGATCCATGCCGGTCAGGTTGGCGTAGAAGGCTTCGCGCAGGAGGCTGTCGCGCGGCTGGTCCAGGGGCTCGGCCAAGCTGCCGTCGGGGAACTGGCGGCTGCGTCCGGTGTACAGGGCGATCAGCTCTTTCTTGCTGATGCTGCGCAAGGGATTGGCGCTGTGGACGACGACGAAGAGTTCGCCGTCCTTGGCCTGGGATTCCCGGGCCAGGGCCAGCAAGGCCGGCAGGAGGAGGAGGAGGGGGCGGCGGCGCATGGTCAGAACACAAAGTCGAGAACGGCCGAGAACACCCGGGCATGGCCCGGCTCCGCGCTGTTGTGCCGCCAGCCGAGGCCACCGTTGGCATAGGTGTGGACCTGGTCCAGCTGCAGCTTCAGCGCCATGCGCTGATGGAAGTCGTAGCGCAAGCCCAGGCCGACCGAGGCCTGGTCGAAGCGGAAGGCGTTGAGCGCGCCGGCCGCACCCGCGCCCAGGGCCGCGGCGCCGGCGGCGGCCTGCGGGCCCAGCAGCGGGGCCAGCTGGGCCTCCCAGTCCTGCGGGGCGGGCAGGGCGGCCCGGTCGGGCAGGGCGCGGCCGGCGATCAGATAGCCGGTCAGATGGCGCCAGCGCCGGCCCAGCGAGGCATAAGCCCGCCAGCCGCCCGACATGCCGCTGGCCAGTTGCACCCGGCTCAGCTCCGCCGTGGCCTGCCAGGGCGAGCCGTTGTATTGCAGCCCCAGCGAGAAGTACTGGGCCGTGCTGTGGCTGTCCAGGTCTTGCGCCAGGGCCTGGGCCTGGGCGGTCAGGGGCGCCAGGGCGGGGACGGGCAGGGTGGCCAGGGCCTCGATGCCTTGCTGCAGCTGGCGCAGGATTTCGGGCGAGCTGATGTGCAGATCGGCGCGCAGATAGCTGGCCTTGAGCAGCAGGTTCTCGCTCTCGCGGCTCAGGCTCAGCACCAGCAGCTTGCGCGCGTCCAGACGCACCGAAACATCGTTGCGCAAGTCCTGCACCGTGCTGCGGCTGCGGCCCAGCGAAAGCTTGGCCCGCCAGTCGGCCTGCGCGGCCTGCCAGTCCACGCTGAGGTCGGCGCCGTCCATGGTGTTGACGGGCATCCAGCCATAGAACTCCACATTGGGCCGGGCCCAGGGCAGGGCATAGCCGACGTTGCGCACATCGGCCTGCAGAAAGACATCGGGGCTGGTGCGGCCCAGGCGCAGATGCCAGTTGGGGGCGGGGTGGTAGCCGATGAAAGCCCATTCCAGCGATTCGCTCACCGGGCTGTCCTTGGCACGCTGGCGCAAGACCAGCTGGGCCACCCCTTCCCAGCGCTCCGACGGGCTCCAGTTGGCCTGCAGGCCCAGGCGAGAATCGGGCAAGGCGCTGAGCCGGCCCGCGGCGCCGACCTGGGTTTGTTCGCGGGCGAACAGCCAGTCGCCATCGCTGTGGCTGAGCCCCAGGCTGCCGAAGCCGCTCAGCCGCAGCGGGGCCGCGCCCTCATCGGCCTGCGCCGGCGCGGTGGCGGCACACAGCAGGGCCAGGGCCAGGGCGGCAGCCTTGTTGCGGTGGCGCGGAGCAGGCGGATTCAAGACATCGTGCATGGCGGACCTTTGCGCGAAACGGCAGGCGTTCAATGCAGGGCGGCACAGCGGCCTGTGTCCACTATACGTCTCGACTTGGCGTTAGTAATCGGCGCGTGCTACGGGGTGTTTGCCCTGTATTTCCCGCGCTACGAGGCCTTGCGCTTTGTCAGGGCTTGGTGCTGGAGCCGGCAAGCCGGGGCTTGAAATAGGATTGGCCGGGCCCATTTGTCAGCCATCGGAGGATTCAAGCCATGCGTGCAGACAAGTTCACCAGCCGTTTTCAGGAAGCCCTGGCCGAGGCCCAAAGCCTGGCCGTCGTTCGCGACAACCCCTATATCGAGCCCGCCCATGTGCTGGCGGCGATGTTGGTTCAGGACGATGGCCCGCGGGCGCTGTTGGAGCGTGCCGGCGTCAATATCAATGGCCTCAAGACGGCCGTGGAAACCATTGTGGCCGGCCTGCCCCAGGTCAAGGGCGAGGGCCAGCAGGTCACGGCGGGCCGCGACCTCATCTCGCTGCTGCAGGGCGCCGAGAAAGAGGCGGCCAAGCGTGACGACCAGTTCATCGCCAGCGAGATGTTTCTGTTGGCGCTCAGCGATGCCAAGACCGATCTGGCCGGCGTGGCGCGTGGCCATGGCCTGACCCGCAAGGCCCTGGAGGCCGCCATCGATGCCGTGCGCGGCGGCCAGAAGGTCGACAGCGCCGAGGCCGAGGGCCAGCGCGAGGCGCTGAAGAAATACACCCTGGACCTGACCGAGCGCGCCCGCAACGGTAAGCTCGACCCGGTCATAGGCCGCGACGACGAGATCCGCCGCGCCATCCAGGTGCTGCAGCGCCGCAGCAAGAACAACCCGGTGCTGATCGGCGAGCCCGGCGTGGGCAAGACCGCCATCGTCGAGGGCCTGGCCCAGCGCATCGTCAACGGCGAGGTGCCCGACAGCCTGAAGAACAAGCGCGTGCTGGTGCTGGACATGGCCTTGCTGCTGGCCGGGGCCAAATACCGTGGAGATTTCGAGGAACGTCTAAAGGGCGTGCTCAAGGAAGTGGCCCAGGACGAGGGCCAGACCATCGTCTTCATCGACGAGATCCACACCATGGTGGGGGCCGGCAAGGCCGAGGGTGCCATCGACGCCGGCAATATGCTCAAGCCCGCACTCGCGCGCGGCGAGCTGCACTGCATAGGCGCGACCACGCTGGACGAATACCGCAAATACGTGGAGAAGGACGCCGCCCTGGAGCGCCGCTTCCAGAAGGTGATGGTGGACGAGCCCACGGTGGAGGCCACCATCGCCATCCTGCGCGGCCTGCAGGAGAAGTACGAGCTGCACCACGGCGTGGAGATCACCGACCCGGCCATCGTCGCCGCGGCCGAGCTGAGCCATCGCTACATCACCGACCGCTTCCTGCCCGACAAGGCCATCGATTTGATCGACGAGGCCGCCGCCAAGATCAAGATCGAGCTGGACTCGCGCCCCGAGGTGATGGACAAGCTGGACCGCCGCATGATCCAGCTCAAGATCGAGCGCGAGGCTGTCAAGCGCGAGAAGGATGAGGCCTCGCAGAAACGCCTGGGCCTGATCGAGGAAGAGCTGCTCAAGCTGCAGCGCGAGTACGCCGAGCTGGAAGAGATCTGGACCACCGAGAAGGCCCAGGCCCAGGGCTCGGCCCAGGTCAAGGAGGAGATCGAGCGCCTGCGCTTCCAGATCGAGGAGTTGACCCGCAAGGGCGATTTCGACAAGGTGGCCGAGCTGCAATACGGCAAGCTGCCCGAGCTGGAGAAAAAGCTCAAGGCCGCCCAGGCCACCGAGGCCGGTAAGAAAGGCCCCGACGCCAAGCCGCGCCTGCTGCGCACCCTGGTGGGCGCCGAGGAAATCGCCGAGGTGGTGGCGCGTGCCACCGGCATCCCGGTGGCCAAGCTGATGCAGGGCGAGCGCGACAAGCTCTTGCAGATGGAAACCAAGCTGCACCAGCGCGTGGTGGGCCAGGACGAAGCCATCAGCGCGGTGGCCGACGCCATCCGCCGTTCGCGCGCCGGCCTGTCGGACCCGAACCGCCCGACCGGCAGCTTCCTCTTCCTGGGCCCCACCGGTGTGGGCAAGACCGAGCTGTGCAAGGCCCTGGCCGGTTTCTTGTTCGACAGCGAGGAGCAACTGGTGCGCATGGACATGAGCGAGTTCATGGAGAAGCACTCGGTGTCCCGCCTGATCGGCGCGCCGCCCGGCTATGTGGGTTATGAAGAGGGCGGGGCGCTGACCGAGGCCGTGCGCCGCAAGCCTTATTCGGTGCTCTTGCTGGACGAGGTGGAGAAGGCCCATCCCGATGTCTTCAATGTCTTGCTGCAGGTGCTGGACGATGGCCGCCTGACCGACGGCCAGGGCCGCACGGTGGACTTCAAGAACACCGTCATCGTGATGACCAGCAATCTGGGCTCACAGCAGATCATGGCCTTGGCGGGCGAGTCCTCCGAGCTGATTCGCGAGGCGGTGTGGGGCGAGGTGAAAGCGCATTTCCGCCCCGAGTTCTTGAACCGCATCGACGAGACCGTGGTCTTCCATGCCCTGGACGCCAAACACATCGAGGCGATCGCCAAGATCCAGCTGAAGATCCTGGAGCAGCGCCTGGAGAAAATGGAGATGACGCTGGATGTCAGCCCCGTCGCCCTGGCCGAGCTGGCCAAGGCGGGTTTCGACCCGGTCTTCGGCGCCCGCCCGCTCAAGCGCGCCATCCAGCAGCGCATCGAGAACCCGCTCTCCAAGCTGATTCTGCAGGGCAGGTTCGGGCCCAAGGATGTGATCCCGGTGGACTATGCCGAGGGCGAGTTCCAGTTCGGGCGCACGGTGCACTGAAGCTAAAAAGGGCAGCCTGGGCTGCCCTTTTTCTTCAACTGACCACGCCGTCAAAAATGATGCGCCAGCGCCCCTCCTGCTGGCGCCAGTACTGGCGCTTGAGCGCCGGCGTGGGGTTGAGGGCGCTGAGTTCGCGGTAGGTGACGATCATCACCGGCTCCAGGTCCTGGCTGGGCAGCACGCTCAGGCGTTCCAGGCTTTGCACCGGCAGCTCATGGGCTTGCATGCGGGCCAGATTGTGGGCCAGGCGCTGGGCTTCGCTGTCGGAGCCGCGCTGCAGACCGGGCTCGTACAGGCCGCGCAAGGCATTCGCGTCCTGCTGCAGACGGGCCTGCTGCCATTGCCTGAAGGCGCTTTCAAACTGCGCATCCACCGGGGTCTTGCCATCCTTTTTGGCGACCCAGTCCACATGCTCAAAAATCAGCACCGGCGTCTCGCGCGCCTTGACCGTGTCGGCCAGGAACTGCATATCGTCGTTGCTGAGCACGATGCAGCCGTCGGTCGATTGCGGCCCGCGCGCATAACTGCCGGCCCGCTCGCCATGCAGCCAGATGCTGCTGCCGCCGCGGCCCACCATGCGGTCGTACTCGTTCGGGTAGTTCAGCGGCAGGGCGGCGGCGCCGTAGCGGGCCGCTGCTTCGTCGCGCCGCAGGCCCACCTGGTAGACACCCAGCGGCGTGCGCTGGTCGCCTTCCATCTGCTTGGAGACGCCGGCCTTGCCCAGCGAGACATAGCTGTCCTTGACCAGCTCCATGCCTTGGCCGCGGTTCTGGAAGAGATAGAGCCGGGCTTTTTGCGTGTCCACCACGATGGCGTGCTGGACCGTGGCGGGCAGGCCTATCAATTCCTTGGGCAGGGCGTCTTGCGGCGGCCGCTCCACCAGGGCGGCCAGGCGCAGGCGGGCCTCCTGGCGCAGGGCTTGGCTGCGCTCGCGCTGCTCCTCGCTCGCGCCGGCCAAGGCCTGGGCGGCGGCCTCTGGCGTGCTGCGGGCCAGCAGCAGATCGGCGTAAACCAGCTGAGCCAGCGAGAAATCGGGTTGGCGTTTGACCAGGGCTTCGACGGTCTCGAAGGCTTGGCTTTCTTCGCCTTTGGCCAGCAACTGGTAGGCCGAGATCAGCTGGCCCTCGGGCGTCTGGGTGTTCAGCCGGGCCGTCAGCAAGCTGGGTTGGGGGCTGCTGGTGGCCGCGGCCGGGCGCTGCGGGACGTAGGCCTCCACCCGGGAGGATAGAAAGTTCATGCCGCTCAGGCCCACGACGGCCGTGCCACCGACGCAGGCCAGCAGCAGGGCGGCGCGCAGCAGCCCATATTGGGCCGGCTTGGGCCGTCGCTTCGAGGCTGAGGGCGCCGCGGAGTCGGGCGCCTGTTGGGGGTCCTGCATATCAGCCCGGGGAGAAAGAAGAGAAATAGAGAGAGAAAGGAGCGGGGTTCTGCAGTTCAGCCGGCCGACTCTTGCGTGATCAGCCAGGCACCGGACTTGGACTTGATCAGCTGCAAGGTCTTGCTGCTCTTCACGTCCAGCGAGTCGGAGTTGTAGTCCTGGCGGAAGCTGACGCTGGCCTTGTCGCCGTTCAGCTTGATTTTCAGCTGGGAGAGTTCCACCTTGATCTTCTTCTTGCCCATGATGCGGGCGCGGCGGTCTTCTTCCCAGGCCTTGCGGCTGGCGGACTTGCCCTTGAACTCGGGTGCGTAGGCCTTGTAATAGTCCTTCATATCGCGCTCGCTCCAGGCCTGGGCCCAGGCTTGCACGGCTTTGTTGAGCGCTACTTCCTGGGCCTGGGCTTCTTGTGCGGCGCTGTTGTCGGGCTTGGCGGCCGGGGTGACCGGGGCGGCCGGCGCGGCTGGCGCCGATGCAGCGGCCACGGCCACGGGTTTGGCGGCGACCGGAGCAGGAGCAGGTGCCGGTGTCGCGGCGGGCGCGGGCTTGGTGACTGCCGGCGTGGGCGGTGTTGCCGCGGCTGGCTTGGCCGCAGCGGCTTGCGTGGCCACCTTGGCCGCGCGCGGGTCCACGCTGGCTTCAAACATGTTTTGCACCACGGCCAGCTTCAGCGGCAGATGGTTGTCGCCCTTGTCCAGGGCCAGGGCTTTCTTATAGGCCTGGCCGGCCAGGCGGGCGTAGACATCGCCCAGATTCTGGAAGGCGGTGGCATAGCCGGGATTGGTGCGTATGGCCAGTTCCAGGGCCTGGCGGGCCTTTTCGTAGTCGCCCTGGCTGCCGTAGATGACGGCCAGATTGTTGTAGGGGCCGGGCAGGTCGGGGTTGGTCTCGATCAGCTTCTGGAAGACGGCAATGGCCTCGGCCTGGCGGTTCAGCTGCGACAGTGCGATGCCGCGCTGCAGGCGCAGGCGCGCGTCATTGGGCTTGGCCTGCAGCAGGGTGTCTATCTTCTTCAGTCCGTCCGCGGCCTTGCCCTGGGACAGCAGGGCTTGCACATCGCTCACATCGTCGGCACGGGCCGCAGCGTTGCACAGTCCCAGGCTCAGGCTGAGGCCGAGTTGCAGGACGAGAGTGCGCAGGGGAAATCGTGTCACGGACGGATTGGAAGACATGGTCGCGGCTTGATTTTGGGTGGGCGGATTGTAGCGGCGACCCTGTTCGGCCCCGGCCGCGGCTTGTCGGGGTGGCCGGGGCGGTCTGGCTGGCTGTTGTTGCCGGCGAGAAAGCCGGATTTCCCCGAGCAAACTGGCCCGGCCTGCATGCTAGAGTCCGGGTCGAAATCCGGGCCGTATGCCGGGTGGCTGGGCCGACCGCGGCGCTCGAAGGCGCGGGCCAAACCCCCAAATTGCACAGACAAGCAACCCAAGCGAGAAAGTCGACTCTCCGTGCTCAAACCAGGCCCCGCCCGTTTTTGCCAACGACCCGGTTCGGTCGTGCTGGCGCTTGGCCTGGGTTTGGCTTGCGCGGGCAGCATGGCCATGGAGCTGGGCCGGCCGCAGACCCTGTCCGGCCTGGGCGAGGCCTTGTCGTTGAAGCTGCCGCTGCGGCTCAGCCCGGGCGAAACCCTGAATGTGGATTGCATCCAGGTCACGATAGAGACGGCCAACCAGGTCTTGCCCGCGCAGCAGGTGCAAAAGACGGTGGACTACCCGGCCGACAGCCAGAGCGGCTGGATCTGGATCAAGACCACGGTCGCCATCGAGGAGCCGGTGCTCAAGCTGGCCCTGGGCTGCCCGCAGCAGCAAATCACCGCTTTCATCGACCCCGTGCCGGCCGCTGCTGCCAAGCCGTCGGCAGCCTTGGCCGCTCCATCATCCACGGCCACCTTGGCCAAGGCGCCGGCTCGCGTCAAGCCGGTGGTCCTGGGACCGGATCGGCTGCGCTTTGATCTCGACAGCGGCAGGGCCAGGCGCGCCAGCAAGACGGCGGGGGATTGGCAGCAAGATGCGCAGAATCCGGCGCGCGCGGGCTTTGCGTTGCTGATGAGCTTGGAGCCGGGGCGCCCCCCCGCCGCAGCGCCGGCCGAGGCCCTGGCGTCGGCCTCGGGCCTAAGCCAGCGCGTTCAGCAGGCCGAGCGTGAATTCACCAGCTTGCAGCAGGAGCAGGCCAGTCTCAATCGGGAGCTGGACAGCTTGGCGCAGCGCCTGGCGCAGCGGCAGACCTCGTCCTGGGCCGCCGGTTCGCCCCTGCTTTGGCTGGGCGCCACGGCCATGCTGGCCCTGGCCGGCCTGGCTTATCGCTGGCTGAAGCCGCGCTGGCGTTCGCTTTCGGATCGCTGATTGCCCAGCTTTATCGGGCCTTGGGGCTGGCAGTGGCCGCGCTCTTCGTAGAATGCCCCATTCCTATTGATGGCGCCTTGCTTGCGAGGCGCGAGGCTCTTGCATGAGTGCTGCCGCTGCTGCGTCCCCCCGAACTCCCGATTCCTCTGTTGCTGACGCTGCCATGGCGAATCCGACCCTGCCCATCGTCATCGTCGGCGCCGGCCTGGCCGGCCTGACCGTGGCCCTGCATCTGGCCGACCGCCAGCCCGTCATCGTGCTGGCCAAGCGCGAGCTGAACGAGGGCGCCACGGCCTGGGCCCAGGGTGGCATCGTCGGCGTGCTGGGGCCGGACGACAGCATAGACAGCCATGTGCGCGACACCCAGGACGCCGGCGCCGGCCTGGTGGACGAGGCCACGGCCCGCTTCATCGCCGAGCGCAGCGCCCAGGCGGTGGAATGGCTGGTGCGCCAGGGCGTGCCCTTCACGCCGGACAGCGCCGGCCCGCTGGGTCTGCACCTGACCCGCGAGGGCGGCCATGCGGTGCGCCGCATCGCGCACGCGGCCGATGCCACCGGCAAGGCCATCCACGACCAGTTGCTGGCCGCCGCCGCGGCCCACCCCAATATCGATCTGCGCCAGCGCTGGATGGCGCTGGACCTGATCACCTCCCGCCATCTGCATGCCGAGGAGGAGCCGCGCTGCTATGGGCTGTACGCCCTCGACATCGATGGCCAGAAGGTCGAGGCCCTGGCCGCCCAGGCCGTGGTGCTGGCCACCGGCGGCGCCGGCAAGGTCTACCGCTACACGACCAACCCCGACACCTCCACCGGCGACGGCATCGCCATGGCCTGGCGGGCCGGCTGCCGGGTGGCGAATATGGAGTTCATCCAGTTCCACCCCACCTGCTTGTACCACCCGCAGGAGCGCAGCTTTCTGATCACCGAGGCCTTGCGCGGCGAGGGCGGGCATTTGAAATTGCCCGACGGCACCCGCTTCATGGCCGCACATGACGAGCGCATGGAACTGGCGCCGCGCGATATCGTCGCCCGCGCCATCGACTTCGAGATGAAAAAACATGGCCTGGACCATGTGTGGCTGGACGCCACCCATCTGGGTGAAGCCTTTTTGAAGGAGCACTTCCCGACGGTTTATGCGCGCTGCCTGAGCCTGGGGCTGGACATCGCCAAGCAGATGATTCCCGTCGTGCCGGCCGTGCACTTCACCTGCGGCGGGGTGGTGACCGATCTGAACGGCAGCTGTGATCTGCCCGGCCTCTATGCCGTGGGTGAAACCAGTTACACCGGCCTGCACGGCGCCAACCGCCTGGCCAGCAACTCCTTGCTGGAATGCGTGGTGCTGGGCCAGACCTGCGCCAGCCATATCGAGGCCTTGCCGGCGCTGGCCCCGGCGCCGCTGCCGGCCTGGGACGAGAGCCAGGTGGAAGACGCCGACGAGCAGGTGGTGATCGCCCATAACTGGGACGAGCTACGGCTCCTGATGTGGAACTACGTCGGGATTGTGCGCACCACCAAGCGCCTGGATCGGGCCCTGCACCGCATCCAGCTGCTGCGCGGCGAGATCGACGATTACTACGCCAATTTCCGCGTCAGCCGTGATCTGCTGGAGCTGCGCAATCTGCTCGATTGCGGCGAGCTGATCGTGCGCTCGGCGCTCTTGCGGCATGAGAGCCGCGGCCTGCATTTCAGCCGCGACTATCCGCGCACCCTGCCGGTCAGCTTCCCGACCGTGCTGATGGCGGAGCGAGGCTTGAAGAGCCGCTGAGCAGGGGCTCAGCCATTGGCCCGCAAGCTGCTGCGGGCCTGCACAAAGACGAAGGCGTAGTTGACGGCCTCGAGGATGGCGGCATCGATCTCGCTGCGCTCGTGCTCGGTCAGGTAGAACAGAAAGTCCACCGCGTGGCGGATGTAGCGGGGCGGCAGGCGGTTCAGCGCCACGCAGGCCACATCGCACAGCAGATCGCTGTCGGCCCGGATATCGGGGTAGTCGTCGGCCGCCTTCATCACGGCGCCGAGCACCTCGCGCTCGTGGTAGTTGTACAGCGAGCTGAAGTCCTGGTTCATCTGCGTCTCCCTTGCAATGGTTCGCCAGGATAAGCCCCGGGGCCTGGCGGTGGCGGGCGGAAATGCGGGCCCCCAGGGCCCCAATTCAGGCCGCGCCTATGCCTGGCACCAGGCCGCCCTGCCTGGCCTTCAAGGCCGCGGTGAAGTCCAGCATGCGGGCGATGCAGCCCAGGGCCTTGACGCGGGTGGGCTCGTCCACCGTGATCTCGCCCTGGCCGCTGCGCAGGCAGTCGATCAGGTTTTGCAAGCCATTCATGGCCATCCAGGGGCAGTGGGCGCAGCTCTTGCAGGTGGCGCTGTTGCCGGCGGTGGGCGCCTCGATCAGGGTCTTGCCCGGCGCCAGCTGGCGCATGCGGTGCAGGATGCCGTTGTCGGTGGCGACGATGTATTCCTGCGCCTGGCCCTCGACCACGGCCTTGATCAGGGCCGAGGTGGAACCCACCACATCGGCCATCTCGACCACGCTCTTGGGCGACTCCGGGTGGACCAGAATCATCGCGCCGGGGTGCTGCTCGCGCAGCAGTTCCAGCTCCAAACCCTTGAACTCATCGTGCACGATGCAGGCACCGTTCCACATCAGCATATCGGCGCCGGTCTGCTCCTGGATGTAGCGGCCCAGATGGCGGTCGGGCGCCCAGAGGATTTTTTCGCCCCTGGCATGCAGGTCGGCGACGATCTCCAGCGCGCAGGAGCTGGTGACCATCCAGTCGGCCCGCGCCTTCACGGCGGCGCTGGTATTGGCGTAGACCACCACCTTGCGCTCGGGGTGGGCGTCGCAGAAGGCGGCGAACTCGTCGGCCGGGCAGCCCAGGTCCAGCGAGCAGGTGGCGTCCAGATCGGGCATCAGCACGCGCTTCTCGGGGCTCAGGATCTTGGCGCTCTCGCCCATAAAGCGCACGCCGGCCACCACCAGGGTCTGGGCGGCGTGGTCGCGGCCGAAGCGGGCCATCTCCAGCGAGTCGGAGACGATGCCGCCGGTCTCCAGCGCCAGGTCTTGTAGATCGCCGTCCACGTAGTAATGCGCCACCAGCACGGCGTTGTGGGATTTCAACAGCGCCGCGGCCTCGGCCTTCAGCGCCTGGCGCTGGCTGGGCTGGAGAGGGGCGGGCACCTTGGCCCAGGCATGGGCCGTGCAGCTTTGGCCGGCGGCGTCCTGGAGGGGGTAGTCGAAGAGCACTTGGTTCATGGGCTCAATTTTAGGCTTCGGCGAAAAACCGGCTGGGTGGCATGCCTACGGTGCGTCGCACCATCGCGGAAAAAGCGCTGGCGCTGGCATAGCCCAGTTCGGCGGCGATCAGCTTCATGGGCTGCTTGCGGGCGGCCAGGCTGAGGGCGCGGGCCAGCAGCACCTGCTGGCGCCACTGGGCATAGCTGCTGTCCAGCTCCTGCCTGAACAAGCGGGCCAGGGTGCGGGTGCTGGCGCCGACCTCGGCCGCCCAGCCGTCCAGGTCGGCATGGCGCTGCGGGTCTTTCAGCATCGCCTCGCAGAGCTTGCGCAGGCGCTTGTCCTGCGGCAGGTCCACGCCCAGGCGCAGGCTGCGGGCGCGGCGCAGCTCGTCCTCGATCAGGGTGGCGATGCAGTGTTCGCGCAGCTGCGCCTGTGGGGCGATCTGTTGCGAGCTCACAAGCGGCGGGGCATCGGGCGCCACCGCCAGCTGCAGCACCAGCTCGCGCAGCAGGGGCGAGACCTCCAGCACCCGGCAATCCCGCCAGGCCCTGGCCTCGTCCGGCGCCAGGCCGGGGCCTATGCGCTCGGCATGCTGGTGCAGATAGAGCGTGCGCAGATCCACCCGCTCCACCGCCGTGACCGCGTGCACCACCTTGGGTGGGATCCAGACCGCGCGCGAGGGCGGCACCAGAAAGGTTGCGCTGGCCGTGCTGACCCGCACCACGCCGCTGATCGAAAACACCAGCTGACCCCAATCGTGCTGGTGGGGCAGGATGTCCACATCGTGCTCCAGCAGCCTGGACTTGGCCCGCACCGGGCGGGCGCTGCTGGGCGCGAAGCGCAGCGGGTCCAGGGGGGGCAAGCTGGTGCGGGTCTGGGGGCGGGCTTTGGCGCGGGGCGGCATGGTCGGGGCGGCTGGCTGAAACTCGATAGAACTTGGCGAACTATCGTAACTTGGCCGAGGCCGGCTTGCCTAAAGTCAGGCCCATGAACACCCAAACCGCAACCCTCGGCATTGCGCCCGGCGACCAGGCCCGGCGCGATTTCGCCACCATCAGCCTGATCGGCCTGGCCCATGGCACATCGCATTTCTTCCATATGCTGCTGCCGCCGCTGTTCCCGGTCTTCATCCGGGAGTTCGGGCTCAATTACTCGGAGCTGGGCCTGCTGGTCAGCACCTTTTTCATCATCTCGGCGATTGGTCAGGCCCTGGCTGGCTTTTTGGTCGACCGCACGGGCGCGCGGCCGGTGCTGTTTGCCGCCTTGGCTTGTTTTGTGCTGGCCAGCGCGGCGGCCGGTCTGGCCAGCGGCTTTGGCGGCCTGCTGCTGGCGGCGGCGCTGGCGGGTCTGGGCAACTCGCCCTTCCATCCGGTGGACTTCACCATTCTCAACAAGCGGGTCTCCCAGCCGCGCCTGGGCCATGCGTTTTCCATCCACGGCATCACCGGCAATCTGGGCTGGGCTTTTGCGCCGGTCTTTCTGATCGGGGTCAGCGAGGCCAGCGGCGACTGGCGCCATGCCTATCTGGGCACGGCCTTGATTGCGCTGGCGGTGATGGGCGTGCTGGCCCTCAAGCGCGAGGCCATCGATGACAGCCAGGGCAGTTGGTCGCATGAGAAAGCGGGGGCGGCGGTGCTCAAGGACGAACACCCCATGGCTTTTCTGCGCCTGCCCTCGGTGTGGCTGTGCTTCTCCTTTTTCTTCTTCGGCACGGCGGCGCTGACGGCCATCCAGAGCTTTGCCAGCCCGGCCCTGAGCAGCCTGTACGGCCTGGAGGCCCATGCCACCGCCTTTGTGGTGACGGGCTATATGTTGTGCGGTGCCGTCGGCATGTTGATCGGCGGCTTCTGGGTGGCGCGCAGCGCCAGCCTGGAGCGCAATATCGCCATCGCCCTGGCGATTGCCGCCGCCTTGCTGAGCCTGGCCGCCACCGGCTGGGTGCCGCCCCTGCTGGCGGCCGGCGTCGTGGCCCTGGCCGGTTTTGGCACCGGCCTGGCCGGGCCCTCGCGCGATATGTTGATCAAGCGCGCCGCGCCCCCCGGCGCCACCGGCCGGGTTTATGGCACGGTGTATTCGGGCCTGGATCTGGGCTTTGCCGTGGCCGCACCGGTCTTCGGCGCGCTGATGGACCATGCCCATCCCGGCGGGGTCTTTCTCGGTGCGGCCTTCGCGCTTGTGCTGGCGATCATCGCGGCCAATCTGGTGAACCTTGCTCGCAAACCCTAGGCCGGCAAGACCTGAGCCCGCCCATCCCCGCAGCTACAGTGCAAGCCATGACGACGAACACCTCCCGCCCCCTGGGCAACACATCTTCATCACCCCGTCTGGCGGGCCATTTGCTGGTGGAAGCCCTGGTCGCGCAGGGCGTGACCGACGTTTTTGGCGTTCCCGGCGAGAGCTATCTGGCGGTGCTGGACGGCTTTCACGAATATGCCGACAAGATCCGCTTCATCGCCTGCCGGCAGGAGGGCGGCGCCGCCTTCATGGCCGAGGCGCAAGGCAAGCTGACGGGCCGGCCCGGCATCTGCTTTGTGACCCGTGGCCCCGGCGCCACCAATGCCAGCATCGGCCTGCACACGGCGTTCCAGGACTCCACGCCGATGATTCTCTTCATCGGCCAGGTGGCCAGCGATCAGCGTGACCGCGAGGCTTTCCAGGAACTGGACTACCGCCAGATGTTCGGCCCCGGCACGCTGGGTTTTGCCAAATGGGTGGGCGAGGTGCAGGACGCCGAGCGCCTGCCCGAGTATGTGGCGCGCGCCTTCCATACCGCCTTGCAGGGCCGGCCCGGCCCGGTGGTGCTGGTGCTGCCCGAGGACATGCTGACCCAGCTGACGACTGCCCCCGTGCTGCCCCGCGTGCAGCCGGCCCAGGCCTGGCCCGCGCCGGCGGCCCTGGCCGAGTTGCGCGAGCGCCTGCTGGCCGCCAAGCGGCCGCTGGTGATCGCCGGCGGCGGCGGCTGGACGCCCGCGAGCTGCGCCGCCCTGCAGCGCTTTGCCGAGAACTGGCGGTTGCCGGTGGGCTGCGCCTTCCGCTTCCAGGACTTGTTCGACAACCGCCACCCGCAGTACGCCGGGGACGTGGGCATCGCCATCAACCCCAAGCTGGCCGCGCGGGTGCGCGAGGCCGATCTGATTCTGGCCGTCGGCCCACGCCTGGGCGAGATGACCACCGGCGGTTACCAACTGCTGCAAGCCCCGCGGCCGCAGCAGACCCTGGCCCACATCCATGCCGGGGCCGAGGAGCTGGGCCGGGTTTATGCGGCCGATCTGATGATCAATGCCAGCATGTCCTGCGCCGCCCAGGCGCTGGAGACGCTAACGCCACCCCCCAGCGTGCCCTGGCAGACCTGGACGCAGGCCGCCCAGGCCGACTACCAGGCCAATCTCCAGCCTCAGCCGGTGGCGCCGCTGGACATGGCCGAGGTGGTCAAGACCCTGGGCCGGCTCTGCCCCGAGGGCACGGTGTTTACCAATGGCGCGGGCAATTACAGCGGCTGGCTGCACCGCTTCCATCAATACCCCGGCCTGCAAGCGCATGGTCGCACCCAGCTGGCACCCACCAGCGGGGCCATGGGTTATGGCCTGCCGGCGGCCGTGGCGGCCAGCCTGCTGCAGCCCGAGCGTTGGGTGGTCAATATCGCCGGGGACGGGGACTTTTTGATGAATGGCCAGGAGCTGGCCACGGCCACCGGCTACGGCGCCGGCAAGCTGCTGTGCGTGGTGGTGGACAACGGCACTTACGGCACCATACGCATGCATCAGGAGCGGGAGTATCCGGGGCGGGTTTCGGGCAGCGATCTGTTCAACCCGGATTTCGCCATGCTGGCGCTGGCGCATGGCTGGAGCGCGCAGCGCATAGAACGGACCGAGGACTTCGAGCCCGCCTTGCGCGAGGCCCTGGCGGCCGGCCGGCCCTGCCTGCTGCATCTGCGCCTGTCCAGCGATGTGTCGACCAGCCGCAGCACGCTCAGCGCGATTCGCGAGGCGGCGCAGCAGCGTTTGAATCAGCCCAGCTGAAATCAGCCCAGGTGTAGCGCCTGGGTGCTGACGACGACGCCGTCTTCATCGGCGTAGAGCCAGTCGCCGGGCCGCAGCCAGTGACCCTGGATCTGCACGGGCAGGCCGGCCAGGCCCTGGTCTTTTCTCTCGGTCGGCATGGGGCAGTGGCCGAGGGCCAGGATGCCGGTCTGCGCCTGCGCCAGCTCGGCCAGGTCGCGCACACAGCCTTCGATCAAGAGCCCGGCCCAGCCATTGTTGGCCGCGGCCGCGGCCAGATTGCCGCCGAGCAGGGCGCGGCGCAGCGAGCCGCCGCCGTCCACCACCAGCACGCGGCCCTGGCCGGCGCTTTCCACCGCCTCCTTGACCCGGCTGTTGTCCTCGAAGCAGCGCACGGTGGCAATTGGGCCGGCAAAGCGTTGGCGCCCGCCATAGCTGCGGTGCACGCCGGGCAGGGCGAGGAATTCGCCGCTGCTATTGCTTTTGTGGAGGTCGCAAAAATCGCAGGTGGAAAAGCGGATCATGGCGTTTCGGGCGGTGCCGGGATTTTCGGTGGGCGGGCGTTCAGGCCAGGCTGGGGTCGGCCTTGACCAGGATCTTGGCGCCCTCGGCCAAGACGCTCTGGCCGGGGCGGATCTTGGCGGTCTTGCGCAGCTCGGTCTGGCCATCCACCTGGATCTGGCCCTCGGTGATCAGGGTTCGGGCACGGCCGCCGCTCTCGACCAGGCCGGTGGCCTTGAGCAGTTTGTCCAGGGCGATGAACTCGCCGCGCAATTCAAAGTCGATATTTTGCATATCGCTATTGTCCCAGTTCCGCTCAGCCCGGCCGCTCAGCGCTCGCTGAATACCCCGACCGCCTCAACCAGGACGCTGGCTTGCTGCTTCAGTTTCTCGGCGGCGGCGGCCGACTCTTCCACCAGGGCGGCGTTTTGCTGGGTCATCTGGTCCAGTTGGGAGACGGCGACATTGACCTGGCCGATACCGCTGGACTGTTCGCGGGTGGCGGCGCTGATCTCGCTGATCAGATTGTTGACGCGATTGACCTGATTGACGATTTCACTCATTTCGTCGCGGGCGCGGCTCACCAGATTGGCGCCGGCCTCGACCTTGTCGACGCTGTCGCTGATCAGGCCTTTGATCTCCTTGGCGGCGGAGGCGCTGCGCTGGGCCAGGCTGCGCACCTCACCCGCCACCACGGCGAAACCGCGGCCTTGCTCGCCGGCCCGGGCGGCCTCGACGGCAGCATTCAGCGCCAGGATATTGGTCTGGAAGGCAATGCCATCGATCACGCCAATGATGTCGGAGATTTTCTTGCTCGAACTGGTGATGTCCTGCATGGTCCCAACCACT
Source organism: Roseateles oligotrophus (assembly GCF_014204525.1). Taxonomy (GTDB): domain Bacteria; phylum Pseudomonadota; class Gammaproteobacteria; order Burkholderiales; family Burkholderiaceae_C; genus Paucibacter_A; species Paucibacter_A oligotrophus_A. Next base: position 499,361 of record NZ_JACHLP010000001.1, on the reverse strand, counting down.
TGGCCGACGACATTGCCGCCACGCGCTGCCGCTTCGCTGGCCGAGCCCGCCAGTTGTGCGGCCTGCTGGGCGGTGTCGGCATTGTTTTTGACGGTGGCCGTCATTTGCTCCATCGACGCGGCGGTCTGCTCCAGGCTGGATGCGGTTTGCTCGGTCCTTGAACTCAGGTCCATATTGCCGTTGGCGATTTCCGAGCTGGCATTGCGCACGCCAGAGACTTGCCCCGACACATCGTCCACCAGAGAGCGCAGGTTCAACCCCGCCTGGTTGACCGCTCGCATAATCATGCCGATCTCGTCTACGCGGTTGAAGGCGAGGTTCTCCCCCGGTTGACCCGAGGCGACGCTCAGGGCCTGGCGCTTGACCAGGCCTAGCGGGGTGGAGATCTGCGAGTCCAGCCACAGCGCCACCACCACAGCCGACAGGACGGCGACGCCGGCCATGCTGGCCAAGGCCATGCCGCTCAAACCCAGAGCGGCCGCTGTGGCGATGAAGACGGCGGACAGGCAGGCCAGCGCCAGGCGGATACGCCAGCAGACGGGCATGATTTGCAAGGCGGAGGTCCAGCCCAGCAGGCCGGTGCGCACGATCAGGCCTTGATGAAAGGCCAGCTTGCCCGCGCGGTTTTCGCGAAAAGCGGCATAGAGCTTTTCGGTCGCGGCGATTTCGGCCCGCGAAGGCTTGGTCCGCACGGACATATAACCCGTTACCTTCCCTCCACGCACCACCGGCGCGGCATTGGCACGCACCCAGTAATGGTCGCCGTTCTTGCGGCGGTTCTTGACCAGAGCCGTCCAGGATTGCCCCGCCTTCAAGGTTGCCCACATATCTGCGAATGCCTGGCTCGGCATATCCGGGTGCCGCACCATATTGTGGGGTTGCCCGATGATCTCTTCGCGCTCGAAGCCGCTGACGGTCACGAAGGCGGCATTGGCATAGGCGATATGGCTTTGCGTGTCGGTGGTCGACATCAAAGTGGCATCGGCCGGGAAGTCGTATTCGTGCTGGGTAACCGGGAGATTGGTTCTCATCGCGAGCATTCCTTGGAGTTGAAGACGATGGGTCGCAAGCGGCAGGCGACGGCACTTCTTGATGAGTGCTCCCTGCAGAATTCGCTTGTTATGCGCCTCTTGCTCGGTGCCTGGTCAGTGCGGTTGTTCCGTCCGGCGAAGCGCTTTTGATAATTGTCAAATCCCTGATCCGGATCGAAATTTAGTTTTGTCTCGCGCGGCGTGAAAGCCCGAGGTGTGCGGCTATCGCCCGTCAATTCCTTTCGAAACCCTGTTTTTGTAGCGCCTGTGCCTCACTGCAGCAGGCCGAGCAGGCTTTGCAGGCCTCCCTGATTGATCGCCACCATGGCTTGCTCGCGCACCTTGGGCTTGGCGTGATAGGCCACCGACAGGCCGGCCACGCTCATCATGGGCAGGTCGTTGGCGCCGTCGCCCACGGCCATGGCCTGGCTGGGTTGGCAGCCCAGCTCGGCGCAGCATTGCAGCAGCATGCGGCGTTTTTCTTCGCCGTCGCAGATCTCGCCCCAGGCCTGCATCACCAGGCCGCCGGTCAAACGCCCGTCGGCCAGTTCCAGCTCATTGGAGCGGACAAAGTCCATGCCCAATTGCTCGGCCACATAGGAGGTGAAATAGGTGAAGCCGCCCGAGACCAGCAGCAGTTTGAGCCCGGCCGCCTTGAGCGCGGCGCAGAGTTCGCGCGCACCGGGGTTGAACTGCAGGCGCTCCCGCAACACATGTTCCAGCACCGAGGCGGGCACGCCTTGAAGCAGGGCCAGGCGGCGGCGCAGGCTGTCCTTGAAGTCGCTGATCTCACCGCGCATGGCCGCCTCGGTGATGGCGGCCACCTCGGCGCCGCGGCCGGCCACGGCGGCGATCTCATCGATGCATTCGATGGAGATCAAGGTGGAGTCCATATCGAAGGCGGCAAGGCGGAAGTCCGCCAGGCGCAGGGGCGGGGTGAAACCTTGGATGACGAGGTCTTGCATGGGCTTGGGGTTCAGGTCCAGTTTTCGAGAGTCAGCCCCGGGACACGCTGAAACTCAGCGTCGGCCGTGACCAGGGTGGCGCCCAGGGCCAGGGCGTGGGCAGCGATCAAGGTGTCATGGGGCCCGATGGGCGTGCCGGCCGCTTGCAGCCGGCTGCGCAGCAGGGCATAGGGCTCGGCGACCGTGGCGTCCAGCGCGAGCACGGTGATATAGCGCATCGCCTCCTCGTAGCGTCGCTGCAGGCGCAGGCTGCTGCTGAGGCGTAGGCCGAAGCACAGCTCGCATTGCACCAGCACGCTGGTGCAGATCTTGGCCGGGCTGCTGGCGCTGTGCAGGGCCGCCAGGCGCTGCATGGCCGCGCCGGTGGGCTGGCGCATCAGCTGCGAGATGATGTTGGTGTCCAGCAGGTAGAGCGTTGCGGCTACGCTCATGTCTCGGGCTCACCCAGCACGATGTCGTCGAGCGGCAGCAGGCCGGCATCGATGTCCGGGATGGGCTCCTCAATCGGGCCTTCGGCCGCCCATTGCTCAAGCAGGGCCAGCAGCGCGGCCGGGGCGCCCGGCTCGAACTTGGGCTTGATCGCTTCGATGATCAGCCGGTCGCCCTCGCGGCGCATCAAGGCCTCGTTGCCGGGCAACTCGAACTCCTTGGGGATGCGCACCGCTTGGTTGGCACCATTGCGGAACAGGCGGACATGGCGCTCGCCGCCTTCGGGCCAATAGACGGTGGCATTTTCTCTGGCAACAGGCATGGCACAGCTCCAGGCAGGGGAGGGATAGGCGAAAAGTCTAGCCTATGCCGAGGCATAGGCCAAGCCCAAGTATCAGTCCTGGCGCTGCGGCTGACCCAGCAGCCGCAACACCTCACGGATGGCTTGTGCGCGGTCCTTGGGGTCGCTCAAGGCCTTGTCGATGCGCAGCTTGTCATTGCCCACCAGCTTGATGTTCCTGTTCTTCTGCACCAGCTCGATCACGCGCATGGCGTCGATGGGCGGGTTGGGGCGGAAGTTGATATTCATGGCGCTCGCACCGGCGTCTATCTTGGCCACGCCGTAAGGCTTGGCCAACACGCGCAGGCGGTGGGTGTCGAACAGGGTCTGGCCCTGGGCGGGCAGCTTGCCGAAGCGGTCGGTGACTTCTTCCAGCAGCTTGTCGATCTGCTCATTCTTCTCGGCCGAGGCCAGGCGCTTGTAGAGCGAGAGGCGCTGGTGCACATCGCCGCAATAGGCGTCGGGCAGCAGGGCCGGGGCGTGCAGATTGATCTCGGTGCTGACGCCCAGCGGCGAGAGCAGATCGGGTTCCTTGCCGGCCTTGAGCGAGCGCACCGCCTCGGCCAGCATCTCGTTGTAGAGCTGGAAGCCGATCTCCATCATGTTCCCGCTCTGGTGCTCGCCCAGCATCTCGCCGGCCCCGCGTATCTCCAGATCGTGCATGGCCAGGTAGAAGCCCGAGCCGAGTTCTTCCATGGCCTGGATGGCGTCCAGGCGCTGGGCGGCCTGCTTGGTCAGGCCTTGCAGATCGGGCACCATCAGATAGGCATAGGCCTGGTGATGCGAGCGGCCGACGCGGCCGCGCAACTGGTGCAGCTGGGCCAGGCCGAATTTGTCGGCGCGGGCGATGATGATGGTGTTGGCGCTGGGCACGTCGATGCCGGTCTCGATGATGGTCGAGCACAAGAGCACATTGTGTTTGCCGCTGACGAACTCGCGCATCACCCGCTCCAGCTCGCGTTCCGGCATCTGGCCGTGGGCGATGATGATGCGGGCCTCGGGCACCAGCTCTTCCAGCTTCTGGCGCCGGTTTTCAATGGTCTCGACCTCGTTGTGCAGGAAGTAGACCTGGCCGCCGCGTTTCAATTCGCGCAGCATGGCCTCGCGGATGGTGCCGCTGGTCTCGCTGCGCACAAAGGTCTTGATGGCCAGGCGGCGCTGCGGTGCCGTCGCGATAACGCTCAAGTCGCGCAGGCCTTCGAGTGCCATTCCCAGCGTGCGCGGGATGGGCGTGGCGGTCAGCGTCAGCACGTCGACCTCGGCCCGCATGGCCTTCATCGCCTCCTTGTGGCGCACGCCAAAGCGGTGTTCCTCATCGATCACCAGCAGCCCTAAGCGCGCGAACTTGCAGTCGGCCGACAAGAGCTTGTGGGTGCCGACGACGATGTCGATGGTGCCGTCGGCCAGGCCCTCCATGGCGGCCTTGATTTCCTTGGCCGAGCGGAAGCGGCTCATCTCCGCCACCTTGACCGGCCAGCGGCCGAAGCGGTCGGCGATGTTCTGGTAATGCTGTTCGGCCAGCAAGGTGGTGGGCGCGAGGATGGCCACCTGCTTGCCGCCCATCACGGCGACAAAGGCGGCGCGCAGCGCCACCTCGGTCTTGCCAAAGCCCACATCGCCGCAGACCAGGCGGTCCATGGGTTTGGGCGAGATCATGTCCTGGATCACTGCATGGATGGCGGCGCGCTGGTCGGCCGTTTCCTCGAAGCCGAAGCTGGCGGCAAAGGCCTCGTAGTCGGGGCCCGAGTAGCGGAAGGCGTGGCCCTCGCGGGCGGCGCGGCGGGCGTAGAGATTGAGCAGCTCGGCGGCGGTATCGCGCACCTGCTCGGCGGCCTTGCGGCGGGCCTTTTCCCACTGGCCCGAGCCCAGGCGGTGCAGCGGCGCCTCTTCCGCTGAGACGCCGGTGTAGCGACTGATCAGATGCAGCTGGGCCACCGGCACGTAGAGCGTGGCCTTGTCCGCGTATTCGAGATGCAGGAACTCGGACGCGCCATCGCCGATATCGATATTGATCAGCCCCTGGTAGCGGCCGATGCCGTGGTTGCTGTGCACCACCGGATCGCCGACCTTGAGTTCGGAGAGGTCCTTGATCAGCGCATTGACGTCGCTGACCTGCTCCTGCTTGCGCCGGCGCCGCGTCGTCGGCGTGGTGGCGAAGAGTTCGGTTTCGGTGATGAGCTGGAACTGGCGGCCAAGGTCGGGCTCGTTCCAGAAAAAGCCCGAGGCCAGGGGCGCCGCGGTGATGGCGAACTTCTCGGGGCTTGAGAGAAAGTCCTCCAGGCCGCTGACCGAGGGCGGGTCGATCTTGTTGTCGCGCAGCAGCTCCAGCAAGCTCTCGCGCCGGCCCTCGCTTTCGGCCAGCAGCAGCACGCGGTGGGGCGTGCTCTTCAGATGCGCGGCCAGGCGGGCCAGCGGCTCTTGCGCGCCACGCTCCACGCTGACGTCGGGCAGGGGGCGGGCGAAATCGACGGCATCGTTGCCGCGCAGCGCCAGCACCGCATGGCTGTGGGTGAGGCCGAAGAATTCTTCAAGCTTCAGGAATATTTCTTCCGGCGCCAGGATGGGCCGCTCGGGGTCGTGCTGCAGGAAGCGGTGGCGCTCGCGGGTGTCGGTCCAGAAGCGGTTCAGGGCCTCATCGATCTCGCCATGCAGGGCCAGGGCCGCGCCCTCGCCGAGGAAGTCGAAGATGGTGGCCGTCTGCTCGAAGAACACCGGCAGGAAGTACTCGATGCCACCGGTGGCGATGCCGCTGGCCATGTCTTTGTAGATGCGCGAACGGGTCGGGTCGCCCTCCATCTTCTCGCGCCAGCGGGCGCGGAAGGTCTGGCGTGCCGCCTCGTCCATGGGGAACTCGCGGCCCGGCAGCAAGCGCACCTCGGGCACGGGGTAGAGGCTGCGCTGGCTGTCGGGGTCGAAGGTGCGGATGGAGTCCACCTCGTCGCCAAACAAGTCCACCCGGTAGGGCACCAGCGAGCCCATGGGGAAGAGGTCGATCAGGCCGCCGCGCACCGCGTACTCGCCCGGCGACACCACTTGCGAAACATGGCTGTAGCCGCCCAGCGTCAGCTGGGCCTTCAGGCTGGCTTCGTCCAGGCGCTGCTTGGTCTTGAAATTGAAGGTGGTGGCCGCCAGGAAGGAGGGCGGGGCCAGCCTTGTGAGCGCCGTGGTGGCGGGCAGCAGCACCACATCGGCCTCGCGCTGCTCGGCGGGCAAGCCGCGTGATTGCAGCAGCCGCCACAGCGTGGCCAGGCGCTCGGAGATCAGGTCCTGGTGGGGCGAGAAGCTGTCGTAGGGCAGGGTCTCCCAGTCCGGGAAGACGGCCACACGCAACTCGGGCGCAAAGAACTTCAGCTCATCTTCCAGGCGCTGCGTGTCGCCGGGCTCGGCCGTGATGATGGCGGTGATGCGCCCGGCCGCCATCTGCGCGCTGGCAAAGCGGGCCAGCATCATGGCATCGGCCGAGCCGGTGGGGCGGGCGAGGGTGAATTTCTTGCCGGGGGCGATCAGGGGCAACTGCATTGGCGGGGAGGCTTCGAGGCTTGGATAGGAGGGCAGGCCTCGGGTCAAAAGCGGCGCTTTTGGAGAGCGCAGGGAGGCGGGGAAAGGATTGCGGATGATTGTAGGGAATCGTCGCCGGCTTCCCTGGCAGGGCCATAAAAAACGGCGCCCGAAAGCGCCGTTCAGCTCTGGGGCAAGAGGCTTCAGGCCTTGCGGCGGCGCGCCATCCAGCCCACCAGGCCCAGGCCGCCCAGCATCAGGGCATAGGTCTGAGGCTCGGGCACGGCGGCCACACTGCCCAGGGTCAGGTCGTTGATGGTGGGCCATACACCGGCCTCACCCGTGCCTTGGCTGCCCACCCACAGCTTCAGCGAACTCAGGCCGCCGGTGGACACAAAACCCAGGAAGCTGCCCGTGTTGGGATTCAGCAATTGCTGGCTGATGCTGCCGCTGGCGTCGGTGACCTGCAGCGTCAGGGCCGTGGCCGAGGTGGAGTTGCCGGAGATGTCCGAACCGAAGAAGAATCCTCCCACCGCCTGCACGCCGGCCGAGAAGCCGCTGAAGGTCACCGTGTCTCTACGGTTATTGGTGGCCAGCCAGACATCCACGCCGTCATCGGTGGCCGGGAAGAAGTTGCTGGTCGGGCCCACGCTGGCGGTATAGCTGTGGCTGCCGGCCGTGCGCGCCTGGGGCGTGCTCAGGGGGGTGGTGTAGTCGAGGTCGTCGAAGCTGTCGACGCCGGCATGGGTGATGGCGGCCAGATAGGCGGCCTGGCTGGTGTAGACCGTCACCGTGGCTTGTGCGCCGCCCGAGACGGCGAGGAAAGAGGCCAGCGCGATAGGCGCCAGAAGCGTCTTGAATTTCATGTGCATCAACCTTTTCTGGAGACTTTGAGGACCTGGGCGGGAGCGGGTGGGCTCCATACTGCAGGGCCCAGTCTCAGGCTTGAGGACGCTGGCGGCTACCCTTTAGCCTAGGGCCGGTGCTAACCCTAGAGTTCCAGGTAAAACAGGACTTGACGCGCATGAATTGCCTGATAAAAAGCAGCCCCGGTCTGCCGCGACCGGGGCTGCTGGATATTGACGGTGCAATCGCGCAGCACTCAAGTGCGCGGCAGCTGTTACCGGCGGCGGCGTCCGCCGCTCAAGCCCATGGCGGTGAAGGCCAAGCCTAGCAAGGCGAGCGAGGCAGGCTCGGGAACTTGGTTGCCCAGGCCGTCGAAATTGGAGAAGGTCTGATAGCCCGCCCCCTTGATGGAGAACTGGCCTTGCTGGCCGCCGTCGCAGCAAGATTCAAGACCCACGAGTTCCAGCTTGTGCTGGCCCGCGCTCAGATTGATGTTGGAGAACTGGAAGATGCCGCTGGTGTTGGCGTAGGAGTTGGCCCACCACATATCGGCGCTGCTGAAGCCCAGGGCCTGGCCGTCCAGAAACATGGCGCCACCCTTGCCGAAGTCCACACCGCTGCGCAGGCTCCAACTGCCCGCCTGGCTGGCCGAGACGAAGAAGTCGATGGTGGTCAGCGAGGCCACATTGCTGTTGCTGCTGTTGTGGAACACCGTGTTGTTGCTGAGATTGTCCCAACTGCTGACCTTGGCCGAGTTCTTGCCGGTGCTCAATGCCGTTTTGACGGTGCTGAGGTAGGCGGCCGCGCTGCTCTGGGCGGCTGCGGTGGAAAAGCCGGTTTCATAGGTCACGATGCTGGCTTGCGCGGCGCTCAGAGCGCTCAAGGCAAGCAGACAGGCGCTGGCCATGGTTTTTTTCATGAGGATGTTCTTTGTTTTGCTGGAGAAAACACCTGCGGTGCCAACAGCCACGGAGTGCGGCTGTCGCTGATTAATTTATTAAAAACGCCCATTTAGTCCAATCCCTTGAATAAGTGGTGTTTTTATCATTTTTATCGATGGAAACCGGGCCGGCCATGGCTTCGCACCATGAGAAACAGCCCTGCGAGAGGGCTGTTTCAAGGGGGGCGGTCGTTTGTCAGGTTCAGCTGTTCAGCTTGCCCCAGATGAAGAGCAGCAGCACGGCGCCGACCACCGACATCAACAGGCCGGCCGGGTGCAGCAGGCTGCCATCGGCCGAGCCGCTGACCAGCCTGCCGATGAAGCCGCCCACAAAAGAGCCGGCCACGCCCAGCACGCCGGTCATCAGCAGACCGATATTCTGCGAGCCGGGCATGATGAGGCGGGCGATGGCGCCCACCACGATGCCAATCAAAAACATCCAGAGGTAGTGCAAGAGGAGCTCCTTGGTTCAGGTTGAAGAAGAGCAGGCCGGTCCAGGTTTTTGGGGCACCGTGTTCTGCGCCAGCCCTCAACGCCGAGGACCGGCCCAGGGTCGACCGGCAAACTAGGGGTGGGCACCGATTTGAGGGGGCATGAAAAACGGCCCCGTAGGGCCGTCTCAAGCACAGGGGCAAGCCGGGTCAGGGCTTGGCCGCACGGCGGCGGCTCACCAGGCCGGCGGCGGCCAGGCCGGCCAGCATCAGGGCGTAGCTGGAGGGCTCGGGTACGGCGCTGATCAGGCCGTCGGTTTTGGCGAAGCTCTGGAAGCCGGCGCCATTGATCGAGAACTGGGCTTGCTGGCCACCATCGCAGCAGCCTTCCAGGCCGAAGATCTGCAGCTTGTGCTGGCCGGCGCTGATATTGATATTGCTGAAAGAGAAGGACTGGCTCGGGTCGTTGTAGTTGCCACCCCACCACATATCGTTGGTTTTGAAGCCCAGGGCCACGCCGTCCAGAAAGACCGCACCGCCCTTGCCGAAGTCCACGCCGGCGCGCAGGCTCCAGCTGCCGGCCTGGCCTGCGGCCACACCGAAATCGATGGTGGAGCGGAAGGCGATATTGCTGTTGGAACCGCCAAACACCGAGCTATTGCTGATGCCGTCGTAGAGGGCGATATCGGCCAGCTTGGCACCTGGCTGGGCCAGGGCGGCGTTGACCACGCTGCGGTAGTCGGCCGCGCTGGCCTGGGCGCCGGCTGTGGAGCTGGCGGTTTCAAAGGTGATCACACTGGCTTGAGCGGCCAGGCCGGCCAGGCCAAGAGTGCTCAGGACAAGGGCTTGGGACAGAATCTTCATGCGTAACCTTCAGGCTGCGAAAAGGCATCGGGGATGCGATGGCTGCCAATGTAGCCAGTGCCCCAGCCGCGTGCCGCCCCTCATTCCAATGGGCCGGGGAAAGTGCGTCAAAGTGCCGTGAGCTATTACCGGATTCGTCGTGCTTGCTGCGGCGAAAAGCCGACAGTGCGGCCGGTCGCGGGCGCTGCGTCCGCCCTCAAGCGCCGGGCTTGCGCCGGATCTGTATGGGCTGGGAAGGGTCGGCCAGGGCGCGTGCCCGCAGCTGGCCGCAGCCGCCATCCACGTCCTGGCCGGCCGAGTCGCGCAGCTTGGTCAGCACGCCGCGCTGGTGCAGCTGGCGGGCGATCTCGCGCGCTTTGTCCCAGCTGGGGCGCCGGAAGGGCAGCTCGGGAATGCTGTTGTAGGGAATCATGTTCAGGAGCGCGTATTTGCCTTTGAGCAGGCGCACGATGCCGTCCAGCTCCTCCGGCCCGTCGTTGACGCCCTCCAGCAGCGTCCACTGATACTGGATGGGGTAGGCGCTGGCGCGGGCGTATTGCTCGCCCAGCGCGACCAGCTCCTCCGGCGTCAGGCGCGGTGCGCGCGGCAGCAGGCGCTCGCGCAGCTCGGCCTTGCTGGTGTGCAGGGACAGGGCCAGGGCCGGCTTGACCGGCCCGCAGTCCGGTCCGAGCAGGCGCTCAAAGACACGAGGGTCGCCCACCGTGGAGAAGACCAGGTTTTTGTGGCCGATATTGCCGTGCAGGCCCAGCAGTGCGATGGCCTCCATCACATTGTCGAGATTGTGGGCCGGCTCGCCCATGCCCATGAACACGACCTTTTTGACCGGCCGCAGCGCACGGGCCAGGGCCACCTGGGTGATGATTTCGGCGCTGCTGACCTGGCGTATCAGGCCTTCACGGCCCGTCATGCAGAACTGGCAGCCGACGGCGCAGCCGACCTGGCTGGACACGCAGAGCCCCTCGCGTGGCAGCAGCACGCTCTCCACCGTCATGCCGTCCTGCAGGGCGATCAGCAGGCGGGCCGAGCCGTCGTCACCCGGGTGTTGGGACTGGATCTGGCCCAGGGCCCGCAAGCGCTGCTCCAGGGCCGGCAAGGCCTCGCGCAGGGCCTGGGGCCAAAAATCCTCGGGCCGGCGGCGGCCGGCGGTCTGGCTCAGGGGCAGGGCCCACAGCCATTGGCGCAGCACTCGCTGCACATGCAGGGGCTTGGCGCCCAGATCGCTGAGCTGTTGTTGGAGGTCTTGGAGGCGCATCGTGTGGCGGGCGGGGAACAGGCGGGCGGAGACGGGTGGAAAAAATCGGACATTGTCCGTGTAAACCCTAGGTTTAGCTTGTCCATGGGATAAGCTGCGCGCCCATCTCTGCTCTCAAATTCTGGATTCTCCCCCATGCTTCTTGATGCGACCTCCCGCGTGCAAAACCCCGCCCTGCGCCAGCGCCTGATGTCGGCACGCGAGGCCGCCGAGCTGATCCCCGCCGGCGCCAATGTGGGCATGAGCGGCTTCACCGGCGCGGGCTATCCCAAGCTGATCCCGCAGGCCCTGGCGGCCCGAATCTCCGCAGAAAACGCCGCCGGCCGGCCCTTCCGCATCGGCTTGTGGACGGGGGCTTCCACCGCGCCCGAGCTGGACGGCGCGCTGGCCCGCGTCAACGGGGTGGAGATGCGCCTGCCCTACCAAAGTGACCCGACCAGCCGCAAGCTGATCAATGCCGGTCAGATGGAGTACACCGACATCCACCTGAGCCATGTGGCCCAGTACGTCTGGTTCGGCTTTCTGGGCAAGCTGGATGTGGCGGTGATCGAGGTGGCCGGCATCCTGCCCGATGGCCGGCTCGTGCCCTCCACCTCGGTGGGCAATAACAAGACCTGGCTGGAGCAGGCCGACAAAATCATTCTGGAGGTCAACAGCCTGCAGAACCCCGGTCTGGAAGGCATGCACGACATCTACTACGGCACCCAGCTGCCGCCCAAGCGCGTGCCCATCCCGCTGGTGCAGGTGGGCGACCATATCGGCGAGCCCTATCTGCACTGCGACCTCAGCAAGGTGATCGCGGTGGTGGAGACCCACCAGCCCGATCGCAACAGCGCTTTTGCCGAGCCCGATGCGGTCTCGCAGGCGATTGCCGGTCATTTGATCGAGTTCCTGCAGCACGAGGTCAAGCTGGGCCGCCTGGGCCCCGATCTGCTGCCCCTGCAGTCCGGCGTGGGCAATATCGCCAACGCGGTGCTGGCGGGCCTGGACCAAGGCCCTTTCGAGCATTTGACGGCCTATACCGAGGTCTTGCAGGACGGCATGCTGCAGATGCTCAAGTCCGGCAAGCTGGCCTATGCCTCGGCCACCGCACTCTCGCTGAGCCCGGCGGCGGCCGAGCTGTTCGAGCGCGAGATCGCCTTCTTCCGCCAGCGCATCGTCTTGCGCCCGCAGGAGATCAGCAACCACCCCGAGGTCATCCGCCGCCTGGGCCTGATCGCCATGAACTCCATGATCGAGGCCGACATCTACGGCAACGTCAACTCCACCCATGTGATGGGCAGCAGCATCATGAACGGCATCGGCGGCTCGGGCGACTTTGCCCGCAATGCCTATATGTCCATCTTCATGACGCCCTCCACCGCCAAGGGCGGGGCCATCTCCTGCATCGTGCCCATGGTCTCGCATGTGGACCATACCGAGCACGATGTGCAGATCATCGTCACCGAGCAGGGCCTGGCCGATCTGCGCGGGCTTTCGCCCAAGGAGCGCGCCAAGCTGGTGATCGAGAAATGCGCCCACCCCGACTACCGGCCCGCCCTGCGCGACTATGTGCGGCGCGCCGCCGAGGGCGCGCCGGGCCTGCACACCCCGCATCTGCTGGACGAGGCCTTCAGCTGGCACACGCGCTATCTGCGTGAAGGGCACATGTGAAAATGCGCCCATGACTTCTCCCTCCTACGCCCTGGGCCTGCAGCCCCGCTGTTATGCCCTGGTCCCCGCCGCCGGCGCGGGTGCCCGTTCGGGAGCCGCCATCCCCAAGCAATACGTCAGCCTGGCCGGCAAGGCCATGATGGCCCATACCTTGGCGGCCCTGGCCCGGGTGCCGCAGCTGGAGGCGACCCTGGTGGTGCTGTCGCCGCAGGACGATCAGTTCGAGGCTGCCGTACCCGAGTTCCAGGGCGAGCGCGCCTGGGTGGCGCGGGTGGGCGGCGAGAGCCGGGCCGCCAGCGTGGCCCAGGGCCTGGACGAGTTGCTGGCGCGCGGGGCCCAGGCCCACGACTGGGTGCTGGTGCACGATGCGGCGCGCTGCCTGCTGCGGCCCGAGTGGGTGCAGCGCCTGATCGAGACCTGCTGGGACGATGAGGTGGGTGGCCTGCTGGCCCTGCCGGTGGCCGACACCCTCAAGTCCTCGGCCGGCGGGCGGGTGCAGGCAACGGTGGACCGGCGCGAGAAATGGGCGGCTCAGACGCCGCAGATGTTCCGCCTGGGCCTGCTGCGCCCGGCCCTGGCCCAGCTGGGCGAGGCCATCACCGACGAATCCAGCGCCGTCGAGGCCCTGGGCCATTCGCCCCTGCTGGTCGAGAGCCCGATGGAGAACTTCAAGGTCACCTGGCCCGCGGATTTTGCCCTGGCCGAGGCCTTGCTCAAGAGTCGCGGCTGAGTCGGCGCTTGCGCAAGAGGCCCCGGCAAATCAGGGGCTGCGCAGCGCTTGCAGCAATTGCCTGAGGGCGGGGTAGTAAGACGGCGCCAGGCCGGTCTGTTGGCTCAGCGCGGCCTGGGCTTGGGCGGCCAGGCTGGCGGCCTGTGCCGGCTGGCCGGCCGCCAGGGCACACAGCCCGGCCTTGGCGCGCCAGTCGGCCAGGCCCGGGTGCAGGGGGGAAAGCTCGCTGCCTATGCTGGCCAGATGCGCTTGCATCAGGGGCAGGCCCAGCCTGGCCTGCTGGCTTTGGCAGAGGGCGGCACCGCGCAGCAGTTGGCGGTCCTGCATCACCAGATCATCGGCCTTGGGGTCGGCCGCAGGCAATAGTTGCAGGGCTTGCAAGGCCTCGCCCCGTGCCAGTGCCAGATGAGCCGTGGCCAGCTGGATTTGCTGGGCCGGGCCTTGCGGGTTGTGCTCGCTGCCGCGCACCGCTTGCAAAGGAGGCAGCGCGCCCAGCAATTGCCGGGCTTCGTCAAAGCGTGCCTGCATGCGCAGATTTTCGGCGGCGGCCACATAGCCGTCCGCCAGCCAGGGCGAGTCGGCGCCGACGATGCGTTGCCCCTGGCGCAGGGCTTGGGCCAGCAGGCGGGTCGCCAGGGCATGCTGACCGGTATGGGCCGCCGCCTGGCCCAGATTGAGCTCGATCATGTAGCGGCCCCAAGCCTGTTCGACCTGGCCTTGGGTGATCTTGGCCGAGGCCTCCAGCAAGGCGTAGGCGCGTGGCATCTCGCCGCCTTCCAGCAGCAGGCTGCCCAGTTGGTAATCGAGATTGGCCAAGGTCAGATTGGGTGGCCCCAGGCGCTCTTGCTGAAAGAGTTTGCGCAGATCCTCAATGCCTTGCTTGGCCTGGGCATAGGGCATTTGCCGCGTCACATAAAGCCATTTGAGGGAGTTGGCCTCCAGGCGGGCGGCGGCCAGGTCGTTGGCGCCGCCCAGCGCACGCTGGCTTTGCAGGGCCGCTTCCAGCAGGGGTTTGGCCTCGGGCCAGCGGTGGCGGTTGATCAGCGAGAACACCAGATCGGCACGGATGCCAAAGCCGGCGGCGGCCCGGCCTTTGAGGTCTTCGGACTGGTTTTGCAACAAGGCGGTCGCCTGTTTGTAGAGCGGCAAGGCCTGATCGAACTGGTTGTTCAGAAAGTTCAGACGGTTGGCCTGCAGGCGCAGCAACTCGGCCTGCAGCGTGGGGGCGGCCTGGGGCAGGCTTTGCAACTGGGTTTGAGCCAGTGCCAGCTCCTTCTTTGCCTCGGCGTCCTGGCCCTGGGCCAGCAGGCTGCGGGCGGCCAGCAGCCTGGCCTGCAGGGCTTGCCGAGGGCTGGTGCCGGCCCGGGCCAGCAGGGCGCGGGCCTGGTTCAGGCCCTCCTGCAATTGCTCGGCATCGATCAAGGCCTGGATCAGCAGCAGCTGGGCCTGGGCCTGCTCGGCCATGGGGGCGCCCATGCCGACCAGGGTCTGGCGCTGCAGCAAGGCGTGCCGGGCAGCCAGCTGGGGGCTGGCCATGTCCAGAAAGATGTCGCCCACCACGCCGTGCAGCTCGGCGCGCAAGGCCGGCTCGGCGGCGAATTTCTGCTCGATCAGGCCGGCGCCGCGCTCCAGCAAGGCCTGGGCGGGCAGGGCGCGCAGCTCGGTCTTGGCCGGGTTGTCGCGGGCATTGATGCGGAAGATGTCGAGCAGGAAGTCCTTCACCACGCCGGTGCGGCGGGCCTCCGCCTCGGCGCGCTGCGCCTGGCTGTGGGCCAGCCACGCGCTGGCGCTGAGGGCGGCCAGGGCCAGCGCCGTCAGGCCAAAACCCCAGGCGTGACGCTGCAGCCGTTTGCGCAGGCGGTAGAGCCGGCTCTTGCCTACGGCGGCCAGGGGCATGCGGTCGAGATAACGCTGCACATCATCGGCCAGGGCATCGGCACTGCCGTAGCGTTGCAGGGGCTGCTCGGCCAGGGCCTTGGCGAGCAAGGCGTCCAGCTCGCCCTGCAGGGCGCGCGCGGGCCGGCCCAGCTGGCGCGCACGTTGGCTGGCCAGAGGGGCCGGGCCGCGGCTTGCTTGGCCGCCGGCCAGGATCGCGGGCGGCTTGTCCCAGGGCAGGCTGCCGGTCAGCAGCCGGTAGAGCAGCAGGCCCAGCGAGTAGACGTCGCAGGCCACGCTCAGCGGCGCGCCCTGCAATTGCTCGGGTGCGGCATAGGCGGGGGTCAGGCCTTGCCTGATCTGCGTCTGCAAGCTCAGGGGGCCGATCAGGCGGGCGATGCCGAAGTCCAGCAAAAAAGCCTGGGCCTGGGGGGTGACCAGCACATTGGAGGGTTTGAGATCGCCGTGCACCACCAGGCGGCCATGGGCATGGGCGAGGGCGCGGACGACGGCGAGAAACAGCCGCAGGATTTCGGCCTGGCCCAAGCCCTGCTCTTGGCAAAAGCGATCGATGGGCAGGCCATCCACATATTGCATGGCCAGATAGGGGCGGCCCTGGGCGTCGCGGCCGGCATCGTAGAGGCGGGCGATATGGGCATGCTCCAGCCGGGCGGCCATTTCGCATTCATGGGCCAGGCGGGCGTCCAGCGAGGGCTCCCAGCTCAGGCGTGGCAGCTTCAGGGCCAGCTGGCGCTGGTAGGCCCCATCGGCCCGCTCCGCCAGCCAGACCACGCCCATGCCGCCGCGGCCCAGTTCGCGCAGCAGTCGGTAGGGGCCGACGCGCTCGCCCGGCCGGTCTGATTTGCCCTCCTGCAGCGGGGCCAGCGAGGGCAGGGAGTCCAGCGTCTGCTGCGGATGATCGTGCTCGGCCAGCAAGCGGCGCAAGGTCTCGCGCCAGCGTTGCTGGCCCGCGTCCAGCCGGGCCAGCCAGGGCTCCCGCTCGGCGGCGGGCAGGTCCAGGGCCTGGTCCAGCAACTGGCTCAGGCTGACGAGGTCATGGGCTTGCATGGGCGATGTGGGCGGCATTTGCGCAGCCGGCTCAGGCAGAGCAGGCCGAGGGCCAGCAGGCCGGCGCTGGCGGGTTCGGGCACGGCGTTGACGCTGACCACCAGATTGTCCATGGCCCAGGATTCATCCGACAGGGGCTGTATGCCCTGGCCTTCGATCAGAAAGCTGAAGCTGGCCGTGGCGCCGCTGTGGGCGATGTGCATGAAGCGCGGGTCGGCCGCCAGGTTGTAGGCGCTGTCGGTGTACCAGCCGCCGGGGCCGCCAAAGCCCAGGTCCTGATGGCGGGCCAGCTCCACCCCGGGGGGCGGGACGTAGCTCTGGATCTGGCTGGGGTCGGCATTGGCAAAAGACTCACGGAACAGGGTCTGGCCGTCCAGGGTGATGTGGAAGTAGTCGCCGCTGGGGAAGCTGCCGCTGCCGTCCAGGGAGTCGATGGCGGCGAACAGAAAGCCCAGATTCAGCTCGCTATGGCTGGGCAGGCCTTGCAGCGTCAGGGTGATGGTATTGCCGGTGGCGCTGCGCAAAAAGCTGCCGCCGAACTGGTAGCCCAGGGGGCCCAGGCCGGCAAAGCCTTGCACGCCGGTGAGGGCCGCGTCGCTGCCTGGATTGAACTGGCTGGGCAGGCTGGCCGCGTCAAAATTGCTGCTGAACACCACCGTCTGCGCCTGGCCGCTGCCGGCGAGCAGCAGGCCGGACAGCAGCAGTGAGAGCGAGGTGCGGCGGAAAGTGCGGGGGCTGGATGTCAACATGGCGAATCTCCTTGTACAGGGAAAGACGCAATCCATGGCCCGGACAGGACAGGGCCTGGCTCAGCCCTGCATCAGGGCGATCAGCAGCAGCCGGGCTTTTTCCCAGTCGCGGCGCACGGTGCGCACATGCAGATCCAGGGCCTGGGCAATTTCGCTCTCTTCGTAGCCGCCAAAGTAGCGCATCTCCACCACCTGGGCCAGGCGGGGCTCGCTGCTGGCCAGGGCGGCCAGGGCCTCGTGCACCTGCAAGATCTCGCTCTCGCCTTGGGCCGCAGGCAGGCCTAACTGGCTGTCCAGGGTCTCGTGCTGGACAGCGCCGCCGCGGCGCTGGGCGTGTTGTTCGCGCACCAGATCGACGATGACGGAACGCATCACCTGCGAGGCGTAGGCGAAGAAGGCCCGGCGGTCCACCGCGCGCAAGTCGCCGGCTCGCAGAAAGCGCAGATAGGACTCGTGCACCAGGGCGGTGGTGCTGAAGCCCTCGTGCCGGCCCCCGTCGCGCAGGCGGGCTCGCGCCAGCTGGCGCAGATCGGCATAGGCGCTGCCGAAGAGATCGGAGCGCGCCTGGGCATCGCCCTCGCGCACGCGCTGTATCAAGGCCGTCAAGTCCTCTTCCATGGCCCGATGGTAGCCAAGGATGGCGACTTTGCCGCCCCCTTGGTTGACAGGGTGGGTGGGGGCGGCGCGGAGTTTAGAAGCGGTAGCTCAGGCCGGTCGAGAACATGCCGACCCGGGTGCTGCCGGCGCCGTACTTGGCGCCCACATTGTCATAGTCCAGATTGAGGGAGATCTGCTTGTTGATGGCGTAGCTCACACCCAGGCCGTAGATGCCCTGGAAGCTCCATTTGGAGTCGCTGCCACCGGCCGCGTAGCTGGCCTTGCCCTGCGCATAGCCGGCGCCCAGCTTGCCCTTGAAGCTGAAGTCGCCATAACTCAGGGGCAGCACGGCATAGACGCCCAGGCCGGCCTGCTTGACCCAGCCGGCTTCTTCGCCGCTGCCGCGCTTGACCGTGCCCTGGCCGCTGCTGATGCCGTAGGCCATGGCCTCCAGGCCCAGGCCGCCCAGGTATTCGAACTGCTGGCCGATGAAGACCTTGCCACCGGCGCGTGCCGTCAGATCGCAGGCCACGCCGCCTTTGCAGTCCATCGCGTACTTGTTGTAGAGGCCGATATTGGCGCCGATATACGGCGTTTCTTGATTCTTGCTTTGGGCATGGGCCTGCGTGGGCAGGGCCGCGCCTATGGCCAGGGCCAGGCCGGTCAGGGCGATGGCGCTCAGGCCTTGGTGGGATTGGATGGCTTTGATGACTTTCGGCATTGCCGACTCCTGAAGTGATGATGAAGGGCGCGTCGCGACGAGGCTTGCCAGCGCTCTTGTTCGACATGCCGCAACGCCAGTGTTGAGGCTTTGCCCGAATGACGCCACGGCTTCATGCAAGGCAGCACAATGCGCTTCGATTGGTAGCGTGAAGCGCTACTCCGGGCCGCGCCTGGAGGCGAAACCGTCTAAGAGGAGAGTTTGGATATGAGCACCCCTGAAGTGCTGCTGCAGGTGCTGCGCTCGGAGATGCGTGTGGCCGGCCTGACCTATAAAGGCCTGGGCGACAAGCTGGGCCTGAGCGAGTCCAGCATCAAGCGCATGTTCTCGCAGGGCGATATGTCGCTGACCCGCATGGCGCAGATCTGCAAGGCCGTGGGCGTGGCCATGGACGACGTGCTGCGTCAGGCGGCCGATGCCACGCCGCATGCCGACACGCTGACGCTGGAGCAGGAGAAAAGCCTGGTCAGCGATCCCAAGCTCCTGCTGGTGGCGATCAGCTGCCTGGGCCACTGGACCATGGAGCAGATCGTCGAGACCTATGAGATCAGCGAGACCGAGTGCATCGGCTATCTGGTCAAGCTGGATCGCCTGGCCCTGATCGAACTCAAGCCCGGCAACCGCTACCGCATGCGCGTGTCCTTGGCCTTCCGCTGGCTGCCGGATGGCCCGGTGCAGCATTTTTTCCGCCGCGCTGTGGTGGATGATTACTTCGCCGGACGATTCGATGGCCAGGGTGAATCTTTGCTGTGTGTGCACGCCCGCCTGTCCGACGCGAGCGCCATGGAGTTGGTCCACAAGATCCGCCAACTCGCGGGTGAGCTGGCCCGCCTGCACCAGGACGACCAGCGCCTGCCGCTGAAAGATCGCGATGGCTACACCTTGATGCTGGGCTTCCGCTCCTGGGAGTTCAGGCAGCTGACGGCGATGCGGAGAAAGGCCTGAGCGCCCTTTACCAACTCGGTCCCAGGAATAAATACAGTGCGCTGTCCGCGCCCCGGGTGGAGCCGGCGGCGAGGTAGAAGGGGCCCAGGCGGGTGTCCACCGCGATGAAGAGGCTGCCGGCCAGCTTGAGGTCGCTGGGCTGCAGGCGCTGGCCATTGGGGACGGCACCGCCCAATTCCAGCGAGAAGCCGCCGCGCACCGTCTCGCCCAGGCCCACGGGCATGGTGCCGATGCGTTTGGCCGTTACCAGGCGCAGCAGGCCCACATTCTGGTCGCTCAGCGAGCTCTTGGGGCTGCCTGACAGGCGCAGGAAACCGCCCAGCGAGGTGGCTGAACCGAAGCTGGCGTGCGAGAACTCGGCCAAGCCATGGCCGGCCCAGTCCCCTGCCCGGTAGGCCGCGAGGCCGGAGAAGGACACATCGTTGCTGGTCTGTCCGCTGCTGTAGATCTGGGTGCGGGTGGTGCTGAGGTCCAGCAGATAGCCGCGGGTTGGAAAGGCGATTGAGTCCAGCGTGTCGGCGCGCAGCCGCAGCAGGCTTTGACTGCCGCTTTGTTCGTGCGGTCCGTTGCTGGCTTGCTCGGGGATTTGCACGACGGCCTCGCCCTTGAAGCGGTTATAGCCCAGCTGCACGTCCCCCCAGTTGCCCAGGCGGCGCCCCAGCGCGAAGCTGGCCAGGGTCAGTCGGGTGTTGTAGCGGGCCAGGCGCTTGCCGTTGACGTAATAGTCCCAGGGTTCACCGTTGAAGCTGATGCCCGGCTCCACATACCAGGGCGAGCCGGCGCCCAGGGGCTGGTAGAAGCTGCTGCCCAGCTTGCGCTGGCTGCCAATGCTGGCCTGGCTGCGCAGCTCGGCGCCCCAGCGATTGATCCAGCTGAGCTTGTGCAGGGCCACGACCTTGAAGCTGTTGTCGTCGGCGAAATTGCTGCTCAGCTCCAAGCCCAGGCGCAGGCGGCTGCGCGCCCAGTCGGCCTCGCTGACGTGGATGGTGACATGGCGCTCGCCGTCGCGGTCCAGCACCTGGGTGTCCAGGCGGTCGAAGTCGCCGCGGCCGTAGAGCTGGCTGGTCGCGGCATTGATCTGGGCCTGGCTGGCGGGCTGGCCGACAAGCAGGTCTATTTCTTTTTTCAGCACCTCGGGATTGGTCAGCTTGGCGCCCTCGATGTCCAGCGAGGCCAGGGGCAGGGCCTGGGGCGCGAGCGCGGGCGGACGCTGGCGCCGCTGCTCATGCAAGGCGTATTCCTGGGCCGAGAGCGCGAACTGGCTGAGGCGTTCATGCGCTGCGCGGGCCGCACGCTGGCCGGTGGCCACGGCCTCGTCGCGGCGGCCGAAGTCGAGAAAGCTCAGATTGCCGAGGTCGGGGTCGATCAGCACGTCCTCGGGCCTGAGCGTGCGGATGGAGCGGGCCACGTTTTGCGTGGTCAGGATGGACAGCATCTGGCGGCTCACGCCCAGGGCGCTGCCCAGCTCCTTCTCCTCGGCCAGCGGCGTGCCCACATCGACGGCGATGATGAGGTCGGCCCCCATGGCGCGGGCGCTCTCCACGCCCATATTGCGCACCAGGCCGCCATCCACCATCAGCCGGCCCTTGACCCGCACCGGCGAGAAAAAACCGGGGATGGCCATGGAGGCGCGCATGGCCAGGAACAGCGGGCTGTCGTCCAGATCGGCCAGCTCGCCGGTCAGCAAATCGGTGGCGATGGCGCGAAAGGGCAGGGGCAGCTGGCCGGTGCTCAGGTCGGCGTACTGGCTGGCGATCAAGCGTTCCAGCGCGAACTCCAGGCCGCTATTGCCAGCCGCGGCCGGCGGCAGGCTGACATCGCCTAGACCCAAGCCCACCTCGATGCGGGATGGCAGCAACTGATCGTCCTCGCGGCGGCGGTAGCTCAGCTCCTGGCGCGGCGGGCGGTCGGCCAGGATGGCCGTCCAGTCGGCGCTGTTCACAAAAGCCTCCAACTCGTCCACGCTGCGGCCCGAGGCGAAGGCGCCGCCCACCAGGGCGCCCATGCTGGTGCCCACCACCATGTCCACCGGCACGCGCAGCTCCTGCAAGACCCGCAGCACCCCGATATGCGCCAGGCCGCGCGCGCCACCGCCCGAGAGTACGAGGGCGATGCGGGGGCGGGGTTTGACGCTTGCGGTCTGTTCTGCGGCCTGGGTGCTGCTGGGCAGTGCTAGCGTCGTCTGCGCGAGTGCTGGCCTGCTCAGCAAAAAAAACAGGCCCAGGGCCAGCAGGCGAGGCATGAGGCGGGCAGGGGCGCGCGGGCAAGGCATGGGGGCGGGCTGGGCTTGGAGGCGCATGGTGGTGGCATGATGGGAGGCCGTGACGATAGCGTACAAAGCTCGCTTTTTTTGCGGATGCGCTAAGCTGCCAGCCCCCGATTCTTCCGCCCGAAGTGCCTCAGCCGCCTTCATTGATTTGCGCCCATGACTTCCGCCACTACCGCCCCATCGCCCTCCCTCTCTTCTCAGCCTGCCCTGCCTGCCTTGCGGATTGGCGAGGGCTGGGACACCCATGCCCTGGTCGAGGGCCGACCCCTTGTGCTGGGCGGGGTGACCATTCCGCACAGCCACGGCTTGCTGGGGCATTCGGATGCCGATGCGCTGGCCCATGCCATCACCGATGCCTTGCTGGGTGCGGCTTGCCTGGGTGATATCGGCAAGCTGTTTCCCGACACCGCCGCCCAGTTCAAGGGCGCGGACTCCATGGTCTTGCTGGCCGAGGCCTATCGCAAGGTGGGGGAGGCGGGCTGGCGGGTCGTCAATATCGACAGCACCATCGTTGCCCAGGCGCCCAAGATGGCGCCCCATATCCTGGCCATGCGGGAGCGCCTGGCCGCGGTGCTGGGCCTGGCGCCCGAGCAGGTCAATGTGAAGGCCAAGACGGCCGAGAAGATGGGCCCGGTGGGCGAGGGCAAGGCCATCGAGGCGCGGGCCGTCTGCCTGCTCTGCGCTGGCAAGACCTGACCCCCCCCAGCTTTCGCCGACGCAGGCTCACTGCGCTTTCTGCAGGCGGATGATGGTCTGCAGGCCGCCGCCGCGGGCATTGCTGATCTGCAGCTGGCCGCCCAGGCGCTGCACCGATTTCTCCACGATGGCCAGGCCCAGGCCGGCGCCGGTGGCGGCGGTGCGGGCGCTGTCGCCGCGGAAGAAGGGCGTGGTCAGGCGATCCATTTTGTCGGCCGGCACGCCGGGGCCGAAATCGCGCACCAGCAGGTCCACCCAGGGCCCGGTGCTGCGGTGGCTGACGATGACCAGGCTGGCCTCGCCCGGCGCGTGGCCGTAGCGGCGGGCGTTCTCGAACAGATTGAGCAGCACGCGGGCCAGCTCGGTCTCGTCGGCCCAGACACGTAACTCGGCCGGTAAGCGCACCAGGATGCGGATCTCCTCCGGCTTGCGGAACCCCAGGGCCTCGCGTTCGGCCAGCTCGGCCAGGGCGATGGGCTTGAGCTGCACCTCCGAGGGCCGGGCGTAGTCCATGAATTTATTGATGATGGCGTCCAGCTGGGCGATGTCCTGGGCCATGAACTGGCGGGCCTGCTCGTCGGCCACGCTCATCTCGGCCTCCAGGCGCAGCCGCGCCAGCGGGGTGCGCAGATCGTGCGAGATGCCGGCCAGCATGACGGCGCGGTCGTCCTCCATCTTGGCCAGTTCCCTGGCCATGCGGTTGAAGCCCATATTCACCTCGCGGATCTCGCTGGTGCGGGTGCTCTCATCCAGGCGCGAGTCGTACTCGCCCTCGCGGATGCGGTGGGCGGCAAAGCTCAGCTCGCGCAGGGGCTGGTTGATCAGGCGGGTGATCAGGGCCGAACCCAGGGCCGTGGCGATCAGGGCAATGCCCAGCCACCAGGCGTTGCCGGACAGGCTGACGGACAGGGGCGCGGCGCTGGTTTGCAGCCAGTAGGCGTCCTCGCCGATGCTGAAGCGCACCCACAGGCCCGGCTCCTGGTTGACGCTGCGGGCCACCACGGTGCCTGGCCCCAGGCGCTCGCGCAGCTCGGCGGCCAGGCGTTTGGCAAAGGTGTTGGCGTCGTAAGCCTGCCAGCGGTCGCTCTGCTCGGCCACCCGCACCTGCACCGCATCGCTGCGCGCCAGGGTGGAGAGCATGGCGACGCGGTTGATGCTGTCGGTATTGGCCAGGGCCACCCGGCTCAGATTGACCAGGCCGGCCAACTGCTGGGCCGATTCCAGCGCGCGCGGCTCGGCCTCCAGCACCTTGAAGGTCTGCTGCCAGGCCAGTACCCCGCCCGATAGCAGCAGGGCCAGCAGGGCGAAGGTGCGCCAGAAGAGAGTGAGCGCCAGCCTGGGCTTGGCGAGGTCGGAAAGCACGCGCGCTTGTGGCCGGGGCATCAGGCCTGGCTTGCCTCATCCGGCACAAACACATAACCCACACCCCAGACGGTCTGGATATAGCGCGGCTGGGTCGGGTCGGTCTCCAGCAGCTTGCGCAGGCGCGAGACCTGCACGTCCAGGCTGCGGTCAAAGGGCTCGAACTCGCGGCCGCGGGCCAGCTGGGCCAGTTTGTCGCGCGACAGCGGCTGGCGGGGGTGGCGCACCAGGGCCTTGAGCATGGAGAACTCGCCGGTGGTCAGGGGCAGGGGCTCGCCGTCCTTGGACAGGCGGCGCAGGGCCAGATCGAACTCGAAGGGGCCGAAGCTGACGGTCATTGGCTCCAGCGAGGGGGCGCCGGGCGCCTCCAGCGCCGGGCGGCGGCGCAGCACGGCGTTGATGCGGGCCAGCAGCTCGCGTGGGTTGAAGGGCTTGGCGAGGTAGTCGTCCGCACCCACTTCCAGGCCGACGATGCGGTCCACGTCCTCGACCTTGGCGGTCAGCATGATGATGGGGGTGTTGTCGTTGCCGGCGCGCAGGCGGCGGCACAGGGTCAGACCGTCTTCGCCGGGCAGCATCAGGTCGAGCACGATCAGGTCCACCGTCTCGCGGGTCAGCTGGCGGTTGAGGGCGCGGCCGTCTTCGGCCAGCAGCACCTCAAAGCCTTCCTGCGTCAGATAGCGGCGCAGAAGGTCACGGATGCGGGCATCGTCGTCGACAACCAGGATGCGATTGGCACGTGTACTGCTGGGGCTGTTCATGGCGTTTGAAAAGGACTTCTTGAATTTGTAACAGCGGCATTGTGGAGCGATTTCGGTCGATTTGGCATGTGCCGGCCCCGCCGTTACAGGCCCGTAACAATTGTGTGAGCTCTGTGTGCCTTGTGCGGGGACTGGGTCGAGCGCGCTTGGCAAAGTCAACGTTTTCGGCCCGCCCGCGCTTAAGCTGAGGGCCTTGAACATCCAACCCGGATCGCGGGCCCAAGAACCGAGTCTCATGACGAAGGAGAAGCAGATATGCACAAGACCGATAGAAGCCTCAGCAAGAACAAGACCCTGCGCAGCCTGCTGGTGCTGATGAGCGCGGCCACGGCCGCCGGCTTGGCCGTGGCCGCCCCGGCCGGCCAGAATCAGGACAATCTGCCGCGTGATCGCCTGAATCTGAGCGCCTCGGCCAGCGTCGAAGTGACGCGTGATGTGCTGGGCGTGAGCTTCGCCACCACCAAGGAAGGCACGGATGCCGCCGCCGTGCAGACGGCCTTGAAACAAGCCCTGGACGCCGCCCTGGCCGAGGCCCGCAAGGCCGCCAAGCCGGGCCAGATCGAGGTGCAGACCGGCAATTTCTCGCTCTACCCGCGCTATGCGCCCAAGGGTGGCATCAATGGCTGGCAGGGCACGGCCGAGCTGCTGGTCGAGGGCAAGGACGCCGCCGGCATCGCCCAACTGAGCGGCCGCATCAGCAGCATGAATATCTCACGGGTGAGCTATAGCTTGTCCAAGGAGCAGCGCCAGAAGGTGGAGGGCGATGTGGTCAAGCAGGCCATCGCCAACTTCAAGGCGCGCGCGGCCGACTACGCCCAGCAGTTCGGTTACGGCGGCTACAGCATCGGCGAGGTGAATGTGAACACCCAGGACTCCGGCCCCATGCCCATGGCCGCCCCGCAGATGCGCTTCAAGGCCATGGCGGCCTCGGCCGATGAGGCCTTGCCGACCGAGGCCGGCAAGGCCAGCGTGACGGTGAATGTCAGCGGCACCGTGGTGATGACGGTGCGTTGAACTGGCAGATTACTGCGCGGTCCAGCCGCCGTCCAGGCTCCAGGCCTGGCCGCGCACATTGCTGGCGGCCTCTGAGCAGAGGAAGACCGTCAGCTCGCCCAATTGCTCGGGCGTGGTGAATTGCAGCGAGGGTTGCTTCTCGGCCAGCAGGCGGCGCTTGGCTTCCTCGCCGTCCACCTGTTCGGCCAGGGCGCGGGCGTCCACCTGTTTTTGCACCAGCGGCGTCAGCACCCAGCCCGGGCAGATGGCATTGACCGTCACCGGGCTGGTGGCCGTCTCCAGGGCCACGGCCTTGGTAAAGCCCACCAGGCCATGCTTGGCCGCCACATAGGCCGATTTATTGGCCGAGGCCACCAGCCCATGCACCGAGGCCAGATTGATGATGCGGCCCCAGCCGCGCTGCTTCATGCCGGGCAGGGCCAGGCGGGTGGTGTGGAAGGCCGAGCTGAGGTTGATGGCGATGATGGCGTCCCAGCGTTCGGCCGGGAACTCCTCCACCGGCGCCACGAACTGGATGCCGGCGTTGTTGACCAGGATGTCGCAGCCGCCGAATTCGGCCTCGGCATAGTCCATCAAGGCCGCTATCTCGGCGGGCTTGCTCATATCGGCGCCGTGGTAGCCAACCTTGACGCCCAGCGCCGCAACCTCGGCCTTGGGGCCTTCGACATCGCCGAAACCGTTCAACACGATATTCACCCCCTGGCGGGCCAGGGCCAGGGCAACGCCCAGTCCGATGCCGCTGGTGGATCCGGTCACGATGGCAGTCTTGCCTTTCAACATGGTGCGTCCTTTTAAAAGAATCGATCTCAGTGAACAGCTGTGTGGCTCATGCACACTATAAGGACCTCGCAGAACCCTCCTCCTGAAGGACGCAATTCATGGCCCTTGTTGATCCGCAGCTGAATTTTGTGCAATGCCTGGGCGCGGCCGGTCTGCACCGCATGGCTTACTGGGAATGGCCTTATCGCGGCCCTGCCTTGGCCGAGGGCTGTGCACCGCCGGTGCTCGTCTGTGTGCACGGCCTGTCCCGCCAGGGGCGTGACTTCGACAGCCTGGCCCGCGCCATGCAGGACCGCTACCGGGTGGTCTGCCCCGATGTGGTCGGGCGCGGTGAGTCGGATTGGCTGGCCCATCCGGCGGGCTATCAGTTGCCGGCCTATGTGGCCGATATGGTGAGCCTGCTGGCGCGGCTGAACGCGCCGGTGCTGGACTGGGTGGGCACCTCCATGGGCGGCCTGATCGGCATGGGCCTGGCCGCCCTGCCTAAGAACCCCATCCGCCGCCTGGTGCTCAACGATGTGGGCCCGACGATTGCCTTCGAGGCCCTGCAGCGCATCGGCGGCTATCTGGGCCTGCCCAAGCGCTTTGCCTCTGCGGCCGAGGGCGCGGCCTATCTGGCCAGCATCTCGGCCGGCTTCGGCCCGCACAGCGAGGCGCAGTGGGCGGCGCTTTCGGCCCCCATGCTGCGGGCCGAGGGCGGGCAGTTCAGGCTGCATTACGACCCCGCCATCGCCCAGCCTTTTGCCAGCTTCACCAAGGAGTTGGCGGAGTACGGCTCCGCGGCGCTGTGGAAGAGCTACGAGGCCATAGCCTGCCCGACCCTGCTGCTACGCGGCGAGGACTCCGATCTGCTCAGCGCCGAGACCGCGCAGCAGATGACAGAGCGCGGGCCGCGGGCGCGTTTGCAAGGCTTTGCCGGCGTGGGCCATGCCCCTACCTTGATCCAGCCCGAGCAGATCGCCGCGGTGAGACGTTTTCTGAACGAGGCATGATGGCGGCCTGATGTTGTTTGGCAGGGTGTTTGAAAAGAAGAAATGAAGACGGGATTGAATAGAAGCCTGGCAGGTGAACCCTGGGCCGGGAACGCCGCCCAAGAGGCCGCGCCCATCGTGGCCCTGCTTGATGTGGACCTGCCGGGTTGTGGCGCCGACGCTGCCCCCGATGCCTGCCCAGCGCCGGCGCGCGAGGCGAATCCTGTCCTGCGGGCGCGCGCTTTTGCCGAGCCCTTGCTCAGCGCCCAGTTGCTGGACACCGGCGAAGAGGCCCTGGCGCATGCCGACGGTGTGGCCGCCATCCTGGCCGGCATCGGGGCCGCGCCCTCCATGCAGGCGGCCGCCTATCTGGTCTATGCCGGCGACTTTCTGGCCAAGCCCGAGGAGGTGGTGGCCAAGGCCTTTGGCGAGTCCTATGCCAGCCTGGTCACGCATACCCGGCGCCTGGTGCAGATCCAGCGCGCCGCACGCGAGGCCAAGGTCGAGGCCCAGCAGCGTGGCGAGCAGACCGAGAGGGTGCGCAAGATGCTGCTGGCCTTCTCGCGCGATTTGCGGGTGGTGCTGCTGCGCTTGGCCTCGCGCCTGCAGACCCTGCGTTACTTTGCGCAGAGCAAACAGCCTTGCCCCGGCACGCTGGCCACCGAGTCGCAGCAGGTCTTCGCACCGCTGGCCAACCGGCTGGGCATCTGGCAGATCAAGTGGGAGATCGAGGACCTGTCCTTCCGCTTTCTGCAGCCCGAGGCTTACAAAGACCTGGCGAAGGCCCTGCTTGAAACCCGGGTGCGGCGCGAGCAGGCGGTCGAAGACGCCCGCCAGGCCTTGCAGCAAGGCCTGGCGGCGCAAGGCATCCAGGCCCAGGTGCAGGGCCGGCCCAAACACCTCTACAGCATCTTCAAGAAGATGCAGGGCAAGGGCCTGGATCTCTCCCGGGTGTTCGACCTGCGCGCCCTGCGCATCGTCGTGCCCGATCTGACGAGCTGTTATGCCGCCCTGAGCTGGCTGCACGAGGCCTACACGCCGGTGGCGGGTGAGTTCGACGACTACATCGCCCGCCCCAAGCCGAATGGCTATCAGTCTCTGCACACGGTGGTGCTGGGGGCGGACGGCCGGGCCATGGAGGTGCAGATCCGCACCCAGGCCATGCACGAGCATGCGGAGCACGGCGTGGCCGCCCACTGGGCTTACAAGGAGGCGGGCACCAAGGGCTATGCGGGCGTCAGCGCCGCCGGTGATTTCGAGGAGCAGGTGGCGCAGGCCCGCAAGGCCGTGCTGCGCCAGCTGCTGGCCTGGGAGCGGGATCTGGTGGAAGGCCAGAGCCAGGGTCAAGCTGCGGATGCGGCCTTGTTCGATGAGCGCATCTATGTCTTCACCCCGCAGGCCTCCATCGTCGAGCTGAGCGCCGGCGCCACGCCCGTCGACTTCGCCTACGCGGTGCACACCGATCTGGGCCACCGCTGCCGCGGCGCCAAGGTCGATGGTGTGATGGTGCAGCTGAACACGCCGCTGCAAAGCGGCCAGACCGTGGAGATCACGGCGGCCAAGGAGGGCGGGCCCTCGCTGGACTGGTTGAACACCGAGGCCGGCTATCTGCGCAGCCAGCGCTCGCGCGCCAAGGTGCGGGCCTGGTTCAATGTCCTAGCCCAGGCCCAGACCATTGCGCGCGGCCGCGAGGCGGTAGAAAAACTGCTGCAACGCGAGGGCAAGACCGTCATCAAGCTGGAAGACCTGGCCGGCCGCCTGGGCTTCAAGAATGCCGATGCCTTGTTCGAGGTGGTGGGCAAGGACGAATACTCGCTGCGCAATATCGAGCTGCTGCTGCGCCCGACGGTGCAAGAGCCCTTGTCCGACGAGGCCCTGGCCCAGCGCGTCAGCAAGGGCGGCGGCAGCGGGGCGCCGCGCGGTGGTGTGCTGGTGGTGGGGGTGGATTCCTTGCTGACCAATCTGGCGCGCTGCTGCCGCCCGGCGCCACCCGATGCGATTGGTGGTTATGTCACCCGTGGCAAGGGCGTGGCCATCCATCGCATCGACTGCATCAACTTCCGCCAGATGGCCCAGCGCGCGGCCGAGCGCGTCATCGACGTGACCTGGGGCGGCGCGGACTATGGCTCCGGCCCGGCGGGCAAGGGCGCGCCGCTCTATCCGGTCGATGTGATCGTCGAATCCTCCGACCGCCAAGGCCTGCTGCGCGATGTGCTGGAGGTACTGGCCAAGGAGAAGATGAATGTCACGGCGGTCAACACCCAGTCGCTCAAGCAATCCAAGGGCGAGACGGCCTGGATGAACTTCACCGTCGAGGTGGCGGATTCGGGCCGTCTGGCCCAGGTCTTGCGCAGCGTCTCCCAGGTGGCGGGGGTGCGCAGCGCAAGGCGAAAGTAATTGGCGATTCCGGCCCAACTCTTGCCGGAGCCGTAAAAACCATGCTACACTGCAAAGCTCTTGAGGCGCGTAGCTCAGCTGGTTAGAGCACCACCTTGACATGGTGGGGGTCGTTGGTTCGAGTCCAATCGCGCCTACCAAAACACGGTAGGCGTTACTTCAAGTAAGTCACGTTGAAAAAAGAAAAACAAGAGTTCCCTAAAGGCGCGTAGCTCAGCTGGTTAGAGCACCACCTTGACATGGTGGGGGTCGTTGGTTCGAGTCCAATCGCGCCTACCAAATTGGTAGGTACCTCTCAGGTACGGAAAAGCCCGAGCACTCTTTGAGTGGCCGGGCTTTTTGCTTTCCGCCCCGCCAGGCCATCCCTGCTGAAAGTCATCTTGCCGGCCCGGTGTGCTTGGTCTACCCTCGCACGCTTTTCCATTCAAGGCTTTGGCATGAAGATTTGGCGACTGGTCCCCTTGGCGGGCTTGATGATGTGTTCGGCTTGGGTGGGGGCGCAGACGGCGGCGCTGTCGGGTCTGGACCTGAAGGGTTTTGACGCCAAGGTAAGGGCCCAGGACGATTTGTTCCGCGCGGTCAACGGGGCCTGGCTGAAGTCCACCGACATCCCGGCCGACAAGTCGGCTTTCGGCACGTTTGAGCAATTGGCCGACAAGTCCGATGCCCAGGTGCGTGCGCTGATCGAGGGCTTGCAGGCCAAGCCGCAAAAAGAAGGCAGTACCGAGGCCAAGATCGCCGCCTTCTACGCCAGCTTTTTGGACACCGCTGCGATCGACGCCGCGGGCCTGGCGCCCATCCAGCAGCGCCTGGGTGGTATCGCCGCCATCCAGACGCCGGCCGAGTTGGCCAGATGGCTGGGTGCGGCCCAGGGCATGAGCAACACGCCGATCGCCCTGACGGTGATGGCCGACGTCAAAGAGCCCAATATCAACCGCGCCGTTGCGATGCAGGGCGGCCTGGGCATGCCCGACCGCGACTACTACCTCAAGGCCGACGCCAAGCTGGCCCAGGTGCGCAAGGCTTATCTGGGCTATTTGACGACGCTGGCGCGCCTGGCTGGCGAGGCCCAGCCCGAGCGCATCGCCGGCCAGGTGCTGGCCCTGGAGCAGCGCATCGCCAAGCTGCACTGGGACAATGTTCGCAACCGCGATCCGGTCAAGACCTATAACCCGATGACGCCGGCTCAGCTGGCCAAGCGCGCGCCCGGCCTGGATTGGCCGGTGTTTTTGCAGGCGGCGCAGCTGGGTGGTATCGATCGCTTGTCCGTGACCCAGCCCAGCGCGATTGCGGGCCTGGCCCAGCTCTTCAAGACCGTGCCGCTGGAGACCTGGAGGCAATATCTGAAGCTGCGCGCCCTGGATGAGAGCGCGCAAGTCCTGCCCCAGGCCTTCCGCGATGCCTATTTCGCCTTCCACGGCGCGGCGCTGACGGGCGCCAAGCAGCCGCTGCCGCGCTGGCAGCAAGGCATCAACGAGGTCAATACGGCGCTGGGCGAGGCGATCGGTCAGGTCTATGTGGCCGAGCATTTCCCGCCGGCCTACAAGGCGCGCATGCAGGAACTGGTGGGTCATTTGATGCAGGCCTACCGCGAATCCATCGACGGCCTGAGCTGGATGACGCCGGCCACCAAGGCCGCCGCAAGGGAGAAGCTGAGCAAGTACATGGTCAAGATCGGCTACCCCGATGCCTGGCGCGACTTCTCCAAGCTCGATGTGCGCCCGGGCGATGCCTTTGGCAACGGCCTGCGTTCGGCGGCCTTTGAATACCAGCGCATCGCGCTGCGCGCCGGCCAGCCGGTAGATCGCGCCGAGTGGGGCATGACGCCGCAGACCGTCAACGCCTACTACAACCCGGCCTTGAACGAGATCGTTTTCCCGGCCGCGATTTTGCAGCCGCCCTTCTTTGATATGGCTGCCGATGATGCGGTCAATTACGGTGCCATCGGCGCCGTCATCGGCCATGAGATCAGCCATGGTTTTGACGACGAAGGCAGCCAGTTCGATGGCGATGGCAAGCTGCGCAATTGGTGGAGCGAGGCCGATCGCAAGGGCTTCGACGCCATCGGTGCCCAGTTGGTGGCGCAGTTCAACAAGTACGAACCCCTGCCGGGCAAGAAGGTCAAGGGCAAGTTGACCCTGGGTGAAAACATCGCCGATTTGTCGGGCCTGCAAGTGGCTTTCAAGGCCTATCAGCGCTCGCTGGGAGGCAAGCCCGCGCCGGTGCTGGACGGCTTCAGTGGCGAGCAGCGCTTCTTCTTCGGTTGGGCCCAGGCCTGGCGCTACAAGGCGCGTGATGAGCGCACGCTGCAATTGCTGACCACCGACCCGCATTCGCCGCCGGACTTCCGCACCAATGGCGCGGCCATTAACCACGATGGCTTCCACCAGGCCTTTGGCAGCAAGCCGGGGGACGCGATGTTCAAGCCGGCCGAGCAGCGCATCCGTATCTGGTGAGCTGAGTCGCCGCGCTAGCGGCAGGTTGATAATGTGCGCAGCCCTGCTTCCCAGGGCTGTGTTTTTTGGGTCATCTCGGTAGAAGTATTGCCCGCGCCGCCGAGAGCGGACTTCTAGAATGAGGCCATGCCCAATAACCGTCTGACAAGGAGTGTTTCATGGTGACTGCCCGCAGAGGCAAGACGGCGGAGTCGGCCGAGGCCGAAGAGACATCGGCGCTGCGGGTGCTCAAGAAGTACCCAAACCGCCGCCTGTATGACACTCATACCAGCAGCTATATCACCCTGGCCGACGTCAAGAAGATGGTGCTCGACGGTCAGGCCTTCGAGGTGCGCGATGCCAAGACGGCGGAAGACCTGACGCGCAGCATCCTGCTGCAAATCATCTTGGAAGAAGAAACCGGCGGCGTGCCCATGTTCAGCACCAGCTCGCTGGAGCAGATCATTCGCTTCTACGGCCATGCCATGCAGGGCGTGATGGGTGATTATCTGGAGCGCAACGTCAAGACCTTTGGCGAGCTGCAATCCCGCTTTGCCGAGCAAAGCCAGGGTCTGGCCTTCAGCCCCGAGCTGTGGACCCAGTTCATGGGCGCCCAGTCGCCGATGATGCAAAACCTGATGGGCGGCTATGTGGAGCAAAGCAAGAGCCTGCTGAGCCAGATGCAGGAGCAGATGAAGGAGCAGATGGAAAAGGCCGGCGCCCTGTTCCCGGGCATGCCGGGCTTTCCGCCCAAGAAGTAGCGGAGTCGGGCACGCTGTCGCCGCGGAATGAGCGAAAATCACCGGATGACTGCAATCCAAACTCCCAGCCCGCTCGGCACCAGCGCCCCCAAGATTGGCTTTGTTTCGCTCGGCTGCCCGAAGGCGCTCACCGACAGCGAGCTGATCCTGACCCAGCTGCGGGCCGAAGGCTACGAAACCTCCAAGACCTTTGCCGGTGCCGATCTGGTCATCGTCAATACCTGCGGCTTCATCGACGACGCCGTCAAGGAAAGCCTGGACACCATTGGCGAGGCTCTGGCCGAGAACGGCAAGGTCATCGTCACCGGCTGCCTGGGTGCCAAGGCCGGCGCCAGCAGCACGGATGCCGGCAGCTTGGTGCGCGAGATGCATCCCAGCGTGCTGGCCGTCACCGGCCCGCATGCCACGCAAGAGGTGATGGACGCCGTCCACACCCATGTGCCCAAGCCGCACGACCCCTTTGTCGATCTGGTGCCTGCCTACGGCATCAAGCTGACCCCCAAGCACTACGCCTATCTGAAGATCAGCGAGGGCTGCAACCACCGCTGCTCCTTCTGCATCATCCCCAGCATGCGCGGCGATCTGGTCTCGCGTCCCATCGGCGATGTGCTGAACGAGGCGCGTGCCCTGTTCGAGTCCGGCGTCAAGGAATTGCTGGTCATCAGCCAGGACACCAGCGCCTATGGCGTGGACGTCAAATACCGCATGGGTTTCTGGGACGGCAAGCCGGTCAAGACTCGCATGTTCGACCTGGTGGCCCAGCTGGGCGAAATGGCCAAGGCCCATGGCGCCTGGGTGCGCCTGCACTATGTCTACCCCTATCCCCATGTGGACGAGGTGCTGCCGCTGATGGCCGAGGGTCTGGTCCTGCCCTATCTGGACGTGCCCCTGCAGCACGCCCACCCCGATGTGCTCAAGCGCATGAAGCGTCCCGCCAATGGCGAGAAAAATATGGAGCGCATCCTGCGCTGGCGCGAGACCTGCCCGGACATCGTGATCCGCTCCACCTTCATCGCCGGCTTCCCCGGCGAGACGGAAGAAGAATTCCAGTACCTGCTTGACTTTATGCAGGAAGCCCGCATCGACCGCGCCGGCTGCTTTGCCTACTCGCCGGTGGAAGGTGCCTCGGCCAATGACTTGCCCGGCGCCTTGCCGCAGCAGGTGCGCGAAGAGCGCCAGGCCCGTTTCATGGCCGTGGCCGAGGCGGTATCCACCGCCAAGCTGCGGTCGCGCATCGGCGCCACCATGCAGGTGCTGGTCGACTCTGCCCCGGCCCTGGGTCGCAAGGGCGGCGTGGGTCGCAGCTATGCCGACGCGCCCGAGATCGACGGCACGGTGCGCATTCTGCCGCCCGAGAAGGCCAGCCGTACGCTCAAGGTGGGCGAGTTCACCAAGCTGCGCATCGTGGCGGCCGAGGGGCATGACCTCGTCGGCATGCCGGTTTGATATGAGCAAACGCGCCATCTCCACCGAGCAGATCCACCACCCCTATCGCCCGCCCGAGGGCTGGGATGCGCACCCGGTGGGGGTGTTCAAGGCCTCCACGGTCTTGTTCAAGGACACCGCCGACCTGCACCGTTACCGCCCGCGCGATGGCAAGAGCTATCGCTACGGCCTGCACGGCACACCCACCAGCTACACCCTGGCGGCCCGCATCGCCACGCTGGAGAGTGCCGAGCACTGCCTGCTGGTGCCCAGCGGCCTGGCGGCCGTGACCCTGGTCAGCCTGGGCCTGCTGCGGCCCGGCGACGAGGTGCTGGTGCCTGACAATGTCTATGGACAAAACCGTTATTTGAGCGAATCCCTGCTGCCGCAGTTCGGCATCACCTACCGCTTTTACGATCCGCTGGACGCTGCCGGCCTGGCCGCCATGTTGGGCCCGCAGACCAAGCTGGTATGGCTGGAGGCCGCCGGTTCGATCACGCTGGAGTTCCCCGATGTGCTGGGCATTGTGGCCGCCTGCAAGCAGCGGGGCGTGCTGACGGCCATGGACAACACCTGGGGCGCGGGCCTGGCCTTCAACGCCTTTGAGCTGGCCCCCGGTCTAGGTGTGGATGTGTCCATGCAGGCCCTGACCAAATACCCCTCGGGCGGCGCCGACGTGCTGATGGGCTCGGTCTGTACCCGCGACCTGGCCTTGCATGAGCGGCTGAACTATATGCACGAGCATCTGGGTTATGGCCTGGGGCAGAACGATGTGGAGCTGGTGCTGCGCGCCTTGCCTACGCTGGCGCTGCGCTACCGCGCCCAGGACGCGACGACCCGTGCCTTGGCGCAATGGATGCAGGGCAGGCCCGAGGTCGCCCAGGTTCTGCACCCGGCGCTGCCCGGCTCGCCCGGCCATGCGTATTGGCAGCAAACCAGCAGCGCCGGCGCGGCCTGCCTGTACTCGGCCATCTTCAAGCCCGAGTACAGCGCGGCCCAGGTCGATGCCTTTGTCGATGCGCTGGAGCTGTTTGGCATCGGTTATTCCTGGGCCGGGCCCATGAGCCTGGCCGTGCCCTACGAGATGTCGCGCAGCCGCGCCTTGCCTTCCAAGCTGGCGCCGGGCCGCATCGTGCGCTTTGCCCTGGGGTTGGAGGATGTGGCCGATCTGCAAGCCGACCTGGCTCAGGCGCTGAGCCAGTTGTCGGCGGGGAAGTAAGCTTAGAACTTATCCGCAAATAGCCGGGGTCGGCTGGCGGACGCTTTGAACGCATGGCGGCGTTACAAATCCTCGCGATACCCCCGGGTATCGCTGTGGTTTGCGCCTTGCCCTGCGTCCAAATCGCCCCGCCATCCTCAACCCTGCTATTCACGGACAAGTTCTTATTCCTTGCGCCCCGTGGCCTTGTGCCGCATCAGCTGGCCTCGCTCGCGCTCCCAGTCGCGCTTTTTCTCGGTGTCGCGCTTGTCGGCCTGGTCCTTGCCCTTGGCCAGCGCGATGTCGGCCTTGATGTGGCTGCCCTTGAAGTGCAGGTTCAGCGGCACGATGGTGAAGCCTTTTTGCTCGGTCTTGCCGACCAGGCGGCGGATCTCGTCTTTTTTGAGCATCAGCTTCTTGGTCCGGTCGGCCAAGGGGCTGATGTGGGTGGAGGCGGTGCGCAAGGGGTTGATGCGGCAGCCGATCAGGAATAGTTCGCCGTTCTTGATCATCACATAGCCGTCGGTCAGCTGAACCTGGCCGGCACGTATGGCCTTCACCTCCCAGCCTTCGAGCACGATGCCGGCCTCGAAGAATTCGCTCAGGTGGTAGTCGAAGCGGGCGCGGCGATTTTCGGCGACGGGTTTGCTGCTGACGGCGGGCTTGGCCTTGGGTGGCGGCCGGTTGGCGTTTGTGGATGTGGACATGGGCTGGGTTCTTTTTCTGGGCGGGCAGGGCGCCAATACAATGCAGCCATTGTATGAAGCACGTGAAGAAGTCTGTCCTCCTTTGGTACTCGCCCCGCGAGATGTATGAACTCGTGGTCGGCGTGGCACGCTATCCGGAGTTTCTGCCCTGGTGCGAGCAGGCCGAAGTGCTGAGTTGCCAGGCGCTCGAACAGCCCGCTGCGGCAGCGGATGCGCCCAGCGAGTCGGTGACGGCGCGTTTGCAGATGGCTTATGCCGGCGTGCGCCATGGCTTCACCACCCGCAATACGCACACGCCCAATCGGCGGGTCGATATGGCCTTGGTGGATGGGCCCTTCTCCGAGCTGGAGGGGGAGTGGAATTTCCTGCCGCTGGGCAAGCCGGGTGCCGCCACGGACCCCGCGCAAGCGGGCGCGGAGCCCAAGGCCTGCAAGATCGAGTTCGAGTTGCGCTACGCCTTCTCCAGCATGGCCTTGGAGGCGGTAGTCAGCCCGGTGTTTGATCGGGTTGCTAACACCTTGGTCGAGCGTTTCGTGCAGCGGGCCGAGGCCGTGTATGGCGCCCGCTGACGGCCTGCGGCCAAGCCTGTGCGTCGAACTGGTCTGGAGCCCCGCCAAGGGTGATGTGCGACAGGCGGAGTTCATGGTGCCGGCCGGCACGACGATTGAGCAGGCCTTGCGCGCCTGCCCCGAGTTTGCCGAGCAACTCCCCCGTTTGGCACAGCTGCGCATCGGTGTCTGGGGCCGGGTGCAGGGTCTGGATGCGGTCTTGCGGGCCCGTGATCGCATCGAGGTCTACAGGCCGCTGACGGTGGACCCCAAGGAGGCGCGGCGCCAGCGCTACAAGGCGCGCGGCGAGCGCATCGTCTCCAAGCATCGCCCGCTGGCGGGCAAGACGAGTCGCTGATTTTTTAGCGGCATTCCGAGCTGGCCGCGGCGCGGGTGCGCTGCAGCTCGGCTTCGCGCTGCTTGTCGTCCAGCACCTCGGGCTCGCCCTGGGCATTGACCCGGCGGATGCGCACGCCACTCTCCAGCAGGCGCAGATTGTCCTGGGCGCTTTGGCAGTTGGCGCGGCGTTGCTCGGCGCTGCGGCGCGCTTCTTCTTTTTGCTGGGCTTGCAGCTCTTTCTCGCGCTGTTTTTCCTGGGCCTGGCGGGCCAGCTCTTCCTTGGAGGGCGCGCTGCGCACGGCCGAGGCGGCACTGGCCGGGGCTTCGCTGGCGGTGGTCTGGCCATAGGGCTGGACCACGATGGGCGCACGGCGCGCATTGGCCGGGCGCTGAAGAATGTCTTTCTCCGGCGTGCCATTGGGGGGTGGCAGATCGCTGAATTGCAGCTTGCCGGTCGGGTCACGCCACTTCCACTGCGCGCTGGCGGGCAGGGCTGCGCCCAGCATCAAAACGCTGAGCAGCGCAAGGCGGGTGAGGGCGGCAAGAGAGTGCGTTTTTGACATGGGCTGAGTGTAGCGGCGGCCTTGGCGAGCAGGGCTAGCCCTGGACCCCGAGTCGGTGTAAGCGAGTGTGCGGATGTGCACATGCGGCGCGTCTTCGTCGTGCACTCGGGTGGCGCCGCGAGGCTTCTTTTCGCGCGCTCGAGCAAGACGGGCCCGGCCTTCCGTATAATGCCGCTTTGCGACTGGAGCTTCCCTCATGCGCCTTTTAGGAAAAGCGCTCACCTTCGACGACGTTTTGTTGGTGCCAGCGTTCTCCCATGTGTTGCCTCGCGACACCTCTCTCGCCACCCGGCTTTCCCGCAATATCCGCCTCAACCTGCCCCTGGTCTCAGCCGCCATGGACACGGTGACCGAGGCGCGCCTGGCGATCGCCATTGCGCAAGAAGGCGGTATCGGCATCGTCCACAAAAACCTCACGGCCAAGCAGCAAGCGATCGAGGTCGCACGCGTCAAGCGCTACGAGTCGGGCATTGTGCTGGAGCCTTTCACCATCACGCCCACGACCACCGTGCGCGAAGTGGTGGAGTTGCAGCGTCAGCATGGCGTGTCGGGTTTCCCGGTGCTGGAGGGCAAAAAAGTCGTCGGCATCGTCACCGGCCGCGATGTGCGCTTCGAGACCCGCATGGATCTGGCGGTGCGCGAGATGATGACGCCGGCCGAGCGCTTGGTGACGGTCAAGGAAGGCGCTTCGCTGGAAGAGGCCAAGGCCTTGATGCACAAGCACAAGCTGGAGCGCGTCGTGGTCGTCAACGACGCCTTCGAACTGCGCGGCCTGATGACGGTGAAAGACATCACCAAGCAGACCAGCTTCCCCAACGCCGCCCGCGATGCCTCTGGCAAGCTGCGTGTGGGTGCGGCGGTAGGTTTCGGCGATGACACCGAAGAGCGTGTCACCATGCTGGTCAAGGCCGGCGTGGACGCCTTGATCGTGGACACCGCCCATGGCCACAGCGCCGGCGTGCTGGAGCGCGTGCGTTGGGTCAAGCAGACCTTCCCCGGCGTCGACGTCATCGGCGGCAATATCGCCACCGGCGCGGCCGCCCTGGCCCTGGTCGAGGCGGGTGCGGACGGCGTCAAGGTCGGCATCGGCCCCGGCTCCATCTGCACCACCCGCATCGTGGCCGGCGTGGGCGTGCCCCAGATCACCGCCATCGATAACGTCGCAACCGCACTGCGCGGCACCGGCGTGCCGGTGATTGCCGATGGCGGCGTGCGCTTCTCGGGCGACCTGGCCAAGGCCATCGCCGCGGGCGCCGACTGCGTGATGATGGGCGGTGCCTTCGCCGGCACCGAAGAGGCGCCCGGCGATCTGATCCTCTACCAGGGCCGCTCCTACAAGAGCTACCGCGGCATGGGTTCGATGGGCGCGATGGCCAAGGGTTCGGCCGACCGCTACTTCCAGGACACCTCGGCCAACAACCCCAACACCTCCAAGCTGGTGCCTGAGGGCATCGAAGGCCAAGTGCCTTACAAGGGCTCGGTGGTGCAGGTGATCTTCCAGATGGCCGGCGGCCTGAAGGCTTCGATGCACTACTGTGGCTGCGCCACCATCGAAGACATGCAGAACAAGGCCGAGTTCGTCGAGATCACATCGGCCGGCATGCGCGAAAGCCATGTCCACGATGTGCAGATCACCAAGGAAGCGCCGAACTACCGAAGCGAGTAATCGCGAACTGAAAAGGGGCCTCGGCCCCTTTTTTGGTGTTGTGCCAGTGCGGCGCAGCACCAGCCCAGATTTCCCCCAGGAGCATCCGTGAGCGACAGTGCAATGACGAGCGGCCAGGCGCCGAATGGCGGCAAACAGGCCAAGTCTGCGGGCATGGGCTTCATCATGGTGGCCGTGCTGATCGACATGATTTCCATCGGTCTGATCATCCCGGTGCTGCCGCCCTTGGTGGGCACCTTCACAGCCAATCAGTCCGACCACGCTTTTTGGTACGGCGCAGTAGCGCTGGCTTTTGGCATTGCCAACTTCGTGGGTTCGCCCATTCTGGGGGCGCTGTCGGATCGCTTCGGCCGTCGGCCGGTGATGTTGATCGGCTTCTCCGGCCTGGCCCTGAGCTTCTTCGTCACCGCCATGGCCACGGCCTTGTGGATGCTGATCGCGGTGCGCCTGGTCAGCGGCGCCATGCAGGCCAATGCCTCGGTGGCCAATGCCTATGTGGCCGATATCTCCACGCCCGAGGAGCGCGCCAAGCGCTTCGGCATGCTGGGCGCGGCCTTCGGCATGGGTTTCATCCTGGGGCCGGTGATGGGTGGCATCCTGGGTGATATCAATCTGCACCTGCCCTTTTACGTGGCCGGCAGCATGGCGGTGATCAACTGGTGTTACGGCTATTTCGTCCTGCCCGAATCGCTCAAGCCCGAGAATCGGCGGGCCTTTGACTGGCGCAAGGCCAACCCCTTGTCGGCGCTGAAGAAGCTGAGCAATCTGAAGGGTGTCGGTCCGCTGGTGTTTGTGATCGCCTTGAGTGGCCTGGCGCAGTTGGTGCTGCAGACCAGCTGGGTGCTTTACACCAGCTTCAAGTTCGGCTGGGGCCCTAAGGAAAACGGCTGGTCGCTGTTTGCGGTGGGGGTGATGTCGGTGCTGGTGCAGGGCTTTTTGCTGCCCAAACTGCTGAAGATTTTTTCCCCGCAGCGCCTGGTACTCATGGGTTTGCTGTCCAGCGTGCTGACCAATTTTGTGTGGGGCGCGGCCACGGCCGGCTGGATGATGTACGCCATCATCGGCTTCAATGTGCTGGGCTTCGCGGTCAGCGCGGCCATCCAGAGCCTGATCTCCAATGCGGCCGATGCCAACAACCAAGGCGAGACCATGGGAGCCGTCTCCTCGCTCAACAGCATGATGGCCGTAACGGCTCCCGTCATCGGTGCCGGCCTGCTGGGCCTGGTCTCCCATCTGCCCAAGGGCGACTGGCGCATTGGCGCGCCGTTTTACTTCTGTGCCGCTCTGCAAGCAGTCTCGCTGCTGTTTGCCTGGGCGCATTTCAGCCGCAGCAAGGCGGCTGCCGCAGCCTCTGCTGTGGTTTGAATCCGAGTCCGAATCTGAATCTAGACAAGAAGCCATACCATGCATGACAAAGTCCTCATCCTCGACTTCGGCTCCCAAGTCACCCAGCTGATCGCCCGCCGCGTGCGTGAGGCCGCGGTGTTCTGCGAAATCCATCCCAACGATGTGTCGGATCAGTTCATCCGCGACTTCGCGCCCAAGGCCATCATCCTTTCCGGCAGCCACGCCTCGACCTACGAAGACCATGAGCTGCGCGCGCCGCAGGCCGTGTGGGATCTGGGCGTGCCGGTGCTGGGCATCTGCTACGGCATGCAGACCATGGCCGTGCAACTGGGCGGCAAGGTGGAGTGGAGCGACCACCGCGAATTCGGTTATGCCGAGGTGCGCGCCCACGGCCACACCAAGCTGCTGGACGGCATCCAGGACCACGCCACGCTGGAAGGCCACGGCATGCTCAAGGTCTGGATGAGCCATGGCGACAAGGTCACGGCGCTGCCCCCGGGCTTCAAGCTGATGGCCGAAACCCCCAGCTGCCCCATCGCCGGCATGGCCAATGAAGAGAAGGGTTATTACGCCGTTCAATTCCACCCCGAGGTGACGCATACCCTCAAGGGCCAGGCCATGCTGACCCGCTTCGTCCGCGAGATCGCCGGCTGCAAGGGCGACTGGATCATGGGCGATTACATCGAAGAAGCCGTGGCCAAGATCCGCGAGCAGGTCGGCGATGAAGAGGTCATCCTGGGCCTGTCCGGCGGCGTCGATTCCTCGGTGGCCGCGGCGCTGATCCACCGCGCCATCGGCGACCAGCTGACCTGCGTCTTCGTCGATCACGGCCTCTTGCGCCTGAACGAGGGCGATATGGTGATGGATATGTTCGAAGGCAAGCTGCACGCCAAGGTGATCCGCGTGGACGCCAGCGAGCTCTTCCTGGGCGAGCTGGCCGGTGTCACCGACCCCGAGAAAAAGCGCAAGATCATCGGCGGCCTGTTCGTCGATGTGTTCAAGGCCGAGGCGGCCAAGCTCAAGGCGGGCGACGGTGGCCACAAGGGCGCCAGCTTCCTGGCCCAGGGCACCATCTACCCCGATGTGGTGGAAAGCGGCGGCACCAAGACCAAGAAGGCCACCACCATCAAGAGCCACCACAATGTGGGCGGCCTGCCCGAGCAGCTCGGTCTGAAGCTGCTGGAGCCGCTGCGCGAGCTGTTCAAGGACGAGGTCCGCGCTCTGGGCGTGGCGCTAGGCCTGCCGGCCGAGATGGTCTACCGCCATCCCTTCCCGGGCCCTGGCCTGGGCGTGCGCATCCTGGGCGAGGTGAAGAAGGACTACGCCGACCTGCTGCGCCGTGCCGACGCCATCTTCATCGAAGAGCTGCGCGGCTGGAAGGACGAGGCCACGGGCAAGAACTGGTACGAGCTGACATCGCAAGCCTTCACCGTCTTCCTGCCCGTCAAGAGCGTGGGCGTGATGGGCGACGGCCGCACCTATGACTACGTCGTGGCCTTGCGCGCCGTGCAGACCAGCGACTTCATGACCGCCGACTGGGCCGAGCTGCCCTACGGCCTGCTGCGCAAGATTTCGGGTCGCATCATCAACGAGGTGCGCGGCATCAACCGCGTGACCTACGACGTCTCGACCAAGCCGCCGGCGACCATCGAGTGGGAATGATGCAGTCGCGGCGCGCCGGGCTTGTTTGAGCCCAGCTCGCGCGGCAGGAAGGTCTGAGGCAGCCTGCGGGCTGCTTCTTTGTTTGAGCGAAGCCGGTGAGTGCTGGGGTTATGGCTGGGGCAGGGACCTGACTCCGTATTTGCCCTGATTCCCTGTGCCGTGCTTGCTACACTGTGCCCGCCCCATCATGTCAGACCTCTGTTCACCCACCCCA
This sequence comes from Roseateles oligotrophus, assembly GCF_014204525.1. Classification (GTDB taxonomy): domain Bacteria; phylum Pseudomonadota; class Gammaproteobacteria; order Burkholderiales; family Burkholderiaceae_C; genus Paucibacter_A; species Paucibacter_A oligotrophus_A. The sequence goes on along the minus strand of NZ_JACHLP010000001.1, from coordinate 457,312 downwards.
ATGCCCGCCAGCGCGGCCGATGAATATGCCATGCGCATCGCGCTGGACCAGGCGCACAACGCCTGGTTGGCCGGCGAAGTGCCGGTGGGCGCCGTCATCATGCGGGCCGGCCAGGTGATCGCCACCGGCTACAACCGCCCCATCACCACCCACGACCCCACGGCCCATGCCGAGGTGGTGGCCCTGCGTCACGCCGCCAGCCTGTTGGGCAATTACCGCCTGCCGGAGTGTGAGCTGTTCGTGACGCTGGAGCCCTGTGCCATGTGCGCGATGGCCATGATGCATGCGCGGCTCAAGCGGGTGGTGTTCGCGGCCACCGATCCCAAGACCGGCGTGGCCGGCTCGGTGCTCAATCTTTTTGAGCAGCCCCAGCTCAACCACCATACCTGTGTTTCCGGCGGCGTCCTGGCCGAGGCTTCGGCCAAACTCCTGCGCGAATTCTTTGCCCAGCGACGCGAAGCGGCTCGGCAGCGTCGCGCCGCCGCCCGCGCGCTGGAGGCCGGCGAGTCGCCCGTGATCCCGACCGGCGACGCCACCCATCTCGATAGCGAACCCAAGGAGTTTCAGCCCCTTCCCGGACGCTGAAATCAAACCCCACTTCATAAGGCAAGACCTGAGTCCAGGCTTGAGAACCCCCATGAGCAGCACCTCTTTGACGATCTTCTCCCCCGCCGGTGCGGTGCCCAAGGCGCAACTGCTCAAGCGCGCCGTCAAGCGCCTGGGCAAGCTGGGCTTTGCGGTCAGCCTGGACGAGGCTGTGCTGGAAAAGCATCAGCGCTTCGCCGGTGATGACGAGACCCGCCTGGCCGCCTTGCACCGGGTGGCCGCGGCCGCGCCCAGCGTGGCCATGGCCAGCCGTGGCGGTTACGGCATGACGCGTTTGCTGGACCGTATCGACTGGGCCTTGCTGGCCAAGAGCGTGGAGCAGGGCACCCGCTGGGTGGGTCTGAGCGACCTGACTTCGCTGCAGCTGGGCCTGCTGGCCCATGGCAAGGCGCAGAGCTGGGCCGGCCCCATGGCCTGTGGCGACTTTGGCCGCAGCGACAAAGACGGCGGCGTGGATGATGTGACGCAGGACTGTTTTGTCGAGGCCATGAACGGCATGCTGGAGGCCGTGGGCTTTCGCTGCGAAAAAGGCTTTGACGGCCTGGAGGCGCGCGGCACTTTGTGGGGCGGCAATCTGAGCGTGCTCAACTCCTTGCTGGGCACCAAGCATCTGCCCAAGATCAAGGGCGGCGTGCTCTTCCTGGAGGACATCAACGAGCACCCTTACCGGGTCGAGCGCCAGCTTTTGCAATTGGCACAGGCCGGCATTCTGGATGCGCAAAAAGCGATCCTGCTGGGCGATTTCAGCGGCTGGCGCAAGCAGCCCAATGACCGGGGCTATGACTTGAAGGCGGCCATTGCCGCGCTGCGAGCGCACACCAAGACACCCATCCTGACCGGCCTGCCTTTCGGCCATGTGGATACCAAGGTCTGCCTGCCCGTGGGGGCCACGGTAGAGCTGTATGTGCAGGGCCGCGATGTTTTGATGGGCTGGCAGAACGACCCCAAGCTGCAGCACCAGCATGCCCATATGCATGTCGAGGGCGAGGTTTGCGACGGCCATCACGCGCACTGAGTTGTCAGCCCAGCCGCAAAGAATGCGGTGAAGCAGCGTCCATCCTGACTTTCCTCATAGGCTTGCGGCGGCCCCGGCCGCTATGATGAAGCACCAGCCTTCGGGTCCCCGGCCTCGCGCCGCGTGGATCAGGAGGCTTTCCATTTTTTAGGCCGGGTGCGCGGGGTCGGGCGCCGGGTCTTGCGGTGCCAGATGAAGGGGTGTGTGTGCGGTTTCTCGCTGGGAGTGCGGGTCGGGCAGGCGGTCGGGCTTTGGCATGGGCTTGGCCAGGCCTGGCGCTGGCCGTGCTGCTGGCGGGCTGCAATAACAGCCCTTACCCGCAGGGTGCCGAGAAGGAAAACACCCTCTATATCGCCTTCCAGGAACGCTCGCCGCGCTATCTGGACCCGACCGCCTCCTACACCGCGCCCGAGACGGTCTACGCCTATCAGATCTACGAGCCACCCTATGGCTACCACTATCTGAAGCGGCCGTACGAGCTGATCCCGCGCGCGGCCGAAGCCGTCGTGCTGCCTTATTACCTGGATGCCGCCGGCCGGCGCCTGCCCCAGGATGCGCCGGCGGAGAAGATCGCGCAGTCCGTTTACGAGCTGCAGATCAGGCCGGGCCTGAAGTACTCGCCCCATCCGGCCTTCGCCGCCGATGCCCAGGGCCGCTTGCTCTACCACTCGCTCAGCCGTGCCGAGCTGGGCAATAAGCGCTCGCCCTGGGACTTTGCCCAGCAGGGCACGCGCGAGTTGTTGGCCGAGGACTATGTCTATGCGCTCAAGCGCCAGGCCACGCCGCGGGTGGAGGCGCCCCTGTTCGCGCTGTTCTCCGAGCATGTGCTGGGGCTGAAGGAGTACGGGCGTCTGATCCAGGCCGAGAACGCCAAGCTGCTTAAGGGCCTGGCGGAGTCGGCCGGCGACAAGCCTTTTCTGGACTTCCGCCGCTGGCCCTTGGCCGGTGCCGAGTCCGTGGGTAAATACGGTCTGCGCATACGCATCAAGGGCAAGTACCCGCAGTGGCGCTACTGGCTGTCCAGCACTTTCCTGGCGCCCGTGCCCTGGGAGGTGGATGCCTTCTACGCCCAGCAGGGCATGACCGAGAACGGCCTGTCCTGGAACCAGTGGCCGGTGGGCACCGGCCCCTACATGATGAGGGAGTACAGCCAGGACCGCCGCCATGTGATGGTGCGCAACCCCAATTACCGCGTCGACACCTATCCCTGCGAGGGCTCACCCGGTGATGCCGAGGCCGGCTTGCTGAAGGACTGCGGCAAGCGCCTGCCCTTTATCGACAAGATTGTGGCCACCTCGGTGAAGGAGGTCGTGCCCATCAAGGAGATGTTCAAGCAGGGCTATCTCGACCTGCCGGAGATGGAGCGCGCCGATTGGGGCGTGGACTTCATGGTGGACAAGAACGACTCCACCGAGGTGAGCCGGCATTTCGACGAGCGCGGCTATAAATTCCCGATGATGGTGGACATCACCAACTGGTATCTGGGCTTCAACTGGCTGGACCCGGTGCTGGGCCGGGGTGACACGCCCGAGCAGCAGCGCCGCAACCGAGCGCTGCGCCAGGCTCTGTCCATCGCCATCGACTGGGAGGAGGGCTATGGCCGCATCTTCCGCCACAAGGGCGGGGACGCCGCCCATGGCCCGGTGCCGCCAGGCGTGTTCGGTTCGCGTGAAAACCAATTGGGCCAGCCCGGCGCGCACAACCCGGTGACGCACAAGCTGGTGGACGGCAAGCTGCGGCGCCGTTCCATCGAGGAGGCACGCGCCTTGATGGTGGAGGCCGGCTACCCCGAGGGACGCGATGCCCGGACCGGCAAGCCGCTGGTGCTGAACTTCGACTTCATGCGCACCATCACGCCCGAGACCAAGGCCGAGAACGACTGGATGGTCAAGCAGTTCGCCAAGCTCGGTGTGCAGTTGGAGGTGCGGGCCACCGACTACAACCAGTTCCAGGAAAAAGTGCTGAAGGGCAAGCACCAGGTCTTCTGGTGGGGCTGGTTTGCCGATTACCCGGATGCGGAGAATTTCCTGTTCCTGCTCTACGGGCCGAACAGCAAGTCCAGGCATGAGGGCGAGAACACGGCCAATTACCAGAATCCAGAATTCGACCGCCGCTACCGCCAGTTGCAGACTCTGGAAGACGGGCCCGAGAAGCAGCAACTGCTGGACGAGATGCTGAGCATCTTGCGCGAGGACGCGCCCTGGGCCTTTGGCTACTGGTCTTACTCGGGCTCGGCCTTCCAGAGCTGGCTTTACAACGGCAAGCCCGGCGTGGTGGTGCGCGACCCGGCCCGTTATCTGCGCCTGGACCCGGCCGAGCGCGCCGCCAAGATCGCTCAGTGGAATCGCCCCCTGTGGTGGCCGCTGGGTGTTTTGCTGGTGGGGGTGGCGGCGGTGGTGTGGGGGACGCGGCGCAGCTTCCAAAAGCGCGAGCTGGCCTTGGCGCCCGGATATGCGCCCGGGCTCTCCGCAGAAAAAACCGGGGGCGCTTGAATGCTGAGTTATGTTTTGCGCCGCCTTGGCTACGGTGTGCTGGTGCTGATTGGCGTCAATCTCTGCACCTTCTTTCTCTTCTTCGCGGTCAATACGCCGGACGATATGGCGCGCCTGAACATCGGCGGCAAGCGGGTCAGCCAGGAGCAGATCGAGAAGTGGAAGGTCGAGCGCGGCTATGACAAGCCGCTCTACTGGGATGCCCAGCAAGCCGGCAGCGCCAAGCTGACCCAGACGATTTTGTGGGAACGCTCGGCCAGCCTGATGCTGTGGGACTTCGGCCGTTCGGACGCGCGCCAGGCCGTCAATATCGGTCACGAGATCAAGACCCGCATGGGCGTGAGCCTGCAGCTGGCGCTGCCGCTCTTCATTCTGCAAATCATCGTCAGCTTGGCCTTCGCCTTGTTGCTGGTGTTCTTCCGCAACACCGCCATCGACTTCTGGGGCGTGGTGCTGTGTGTGCTGATGCTGTCCATCTCCAGCCTGTTCTACATCATCGTTGGCCAGTATTTTTTCTCCCGCGTGCTGCGCCTGGTGCCCATCAACGGCTATGCGCCGGGCCTGGATGCGGTCAAGTTTCTGGCCTTGCCGGTGCTGCTGTCGCTTTTGTCCCGGCTGGGCAGCGAGGCGCGGCTTTACCGCGCCATGTTCCTGGAAGAGATCGCCAAAGACTATGTGCGCACCGCCCGTGCCAAGGGCTTGAGCGAGCAGATCGTGCTGTTCCGCCATGTGCTGCGCAATGCCATGATTCCCATCATCACCAGCGCCGGCAGCTATCTGCCCTATGTCTTTCTGGGCAGCCTGGTGTTCGAGAGCTTCTTCGGCATCCCGGGCCTGGGCGCCTTCATCATCGACGCCATCGCGGGCCAGGACTTCGCCATCGTGCGCAGCATGGTGTTCCTGGGCGCCGTGCTCTATATCGCCAGCAATGCGCTGATCGACATCGCCTACACCTGGGCTGACCCCCGCGTGCGTCTGAGCTAGCAAGCGGGCTGCCCATGGACTTCAAATTCGTTCTGCTCTGGACCGACGCCGCCCTGTGGCTGATGGCCTTCGCCCTGTTAGCTTACGGCCTGCGCATACGCGGCCATGCCGCCTTGCGCGCCACCTGGCAGCGGGTCTTGCGCGACCCGGTGGCGGCCAGCTCGGGCGTGGTGCTGGCCTTCTTCCTGCTGCTGACCCTGCTGGACAGCGTGCATTTTCGCGCTCGCCTGGACGATGTGCCGAGGGCTCAAACGGCAACGCAAGCCGACCAGGCGGGGCAGGGCGGTGCTTCCTACGACACCCGCACCCGCTCCCTGCTGGATCTGCTGCTGGCCCGGCAGATTGCCATGCGGGAGACGAGTTATTCCCAACCCCTGGCCTATCTGGGCTTCAACAAAGTGGTGCTGGACACGGCGGGTGCAGCGGACCCGGCTTTGAACGCGTCCGCCGGTGTACGGCGGGACTACCCACGCCTGCAGTTCGGCGGCGCTCATCTGAGCGAGCCGCGGCAGCAATGGCTGGACGATGTATTGAGCCGGGCGGGGCTGGGTCTGGCCGCGGGCCTGGCGTTCACGCTGTTTTTGTTCGGCGCCGCGGCGGCCCTGCTGGCGCGCGCGCATGGCGGTTTCGCGCAAGCCTGCAAAGACCTGGCGGCGGACCGCACGCACTACCCCTGGCGAGCCGTCTTGCTGACCCTGGGCGTGATGGCTTTGCTGACAGGCCCGGTGCTGATGCTGATGCCGCACTACCATGTCTTTGGCACCGACCGCACCGGCAACGATGTGCTGGTGCAGGCGCTCAAAAGCATACGCACGGCGTTTGTGATCGGCGCCTTGGCGACCCTGGCGACCTTGCCTTTTGCCGTTTGCCTGGGTGTTCTGGCCGGCTATTTCCGGGGTTGGGTGGACGAGCTGATCCAGTACCTCTACACCACCCTGACCTCGGTGCCCAATGTGCTCCTGATCGCCGCCTGCGTGCTGATGGTGCAGGTGTTTCTTGACACCCACCCCGAGGCCTACGAGACCGGCGCGGAGCGGGCCGATCTGAAGATGTTTCTGCTCTGCCTGATTCTGGGCCTGACCGGTTGGGCCGGCCTGTGCCGATTGGTGCGGGGCGAGACGCTCAAGCTGCGTGAGCTGGACTATGTGCAGGCCGCCACCGCCTTTGGTGTCAGCCACGTCCGCATCATGGCCCGACACATCGTGCCCAATGTGATGCATCTGGTGCTGATCAGCGTGGTGCTGAGTTTCTCCGAGCTGATTCTTTACGAGGCCGTGCTGACCTATGTGGGCGTGGGCGTGGACCCGAGCATGAATAGCTTTGGCGGCATGATCAATCTGGCCCGCAGCGAGATGTCTCGCGACCCGCTGGTGTGGTGGAGTTTTGCGGCGGCCTTTGCTTTCATGGTGACCCTGGTGCTGGCCGCCAATCTCTTCGCCGATGGCGTGCGCGACGCTTTTGACCCGCGTGCGCGCCAGTTGCGCCCTCGCGTGCCCAGCCTGGCCAAGAAACAAGAAGCGGCATGCGTTTGATATGTTGAAGATCGAAGACCTCAAGGTCAGCCTGGACGCCGAGGCTGGTCTGGTGCGCGCCATCGACGGCATGCGGCTGAGCCTGCAGCGCGGCGAGACCTTCGCCCTGGTGGGCGAGAGCGGCTGTGGCAAGAGCATGACGGCCCTGGCCCTGATGCGTTTGCTGCCCGATAACGGGCGCATCAGCGGTGGCCGTCTGCTGCTGGATGAGCGGGACGTTTTTGCCTTGCCCGAGGCGCAGATGCGGGCCGTGCGCGGCGGGCGCATCGGCATGATTTTTCAGGAACCTTCCACCAGCCTGAATCCGGTCATGCGCATCGGCGAGCAGATCGTCGAGGCCATAGAAACCCACACACCGCTGCGCGGCGCCGCGGCGCGTGCCAAGGCCATCGATTGGCTGGACCGCGTGGGCATCCCCGAGCCGGCCCGGCGCATCGACGACTACCCCTTCCGCATGAGCGGTGGGCAAAAACAGCGGGTCATGATCGCCATGACCTTGGCGGCCGAGCCCGATTACTTGATCGCCGACGAGCCCACCACCGCCCTGGACGTGACCATACAGGCGCAGATCCTGGATCTGCTGCGCGATCTGCAGCGTGAACGTGGCCTGGGCGTGCTTTTGATCACCCACGATCTGGGTGTGGTGGCCGGCATGGCTCATCAGGTGGCCCTGATGTATGCCGGCCAGATCATCGAGCTGGCGCCTGCCGCCACCTTCTTCGCCAGCCCCAAGCATCCCTATGCTCGTTTACTTTTGCAGGCCTTGCCGGACGCTGGCAAGCGCGGCGAGAGCCTGGCGGCCATCGCCGGCACGGTGCCGCCTTTGTGGATGAGTTTTGAGGGCTGCCGTTTCGCACCGCGTTGCGACCGGGCCTGGGCCCTGTGCCATGGCCAGCGGCCGGCGCTGAGCGATTCGGGTGTCGCGGGCGGTGAGCTAGGCCAAGACGGGGGCAAGCACCAGGTACGCTGCTTGCTTTACAGCGAGCCGCAGGCCGCCGCCGGGGCCGCGCCCCCGCCTGCCAGACCAGCAGAAATAGCGCTCCGGCCGCCTGCCGAGGCAGGGGTGGGCCCGGCCTTGCTGGAGGTGAAAAATCTGCGGGTCGAGTTCGCTTCCCCATCCTCCTGGCTGGGCGGCAAGGCCAAGCGTTTTGTCGCGGTGGATGGCGTCAGCTACCGCATCGCACCGGGGCGCACCCTGGCCCTGGTGGGCGAGTCGGGCTGCGGCAAGACGAGCTCGGGCAAGGCGATTGTTCAGCTGCTGCGTCGCACGGCTGCGATCTCGGGCGAGGCCTTGCTGGAGGGGCAGGACCTGTTCAAGCTGGACGGTGCGGCCCTGCTGGCCGCGCGCCGCGCGGTGCAGATCATTTTCCAGGATCCTTTTGCGTCCCTGAATCCACGCATGCGGGTGCAGGAAATCCTGGAGGAGGGCCTGCTGGCCCTGCGGCCTGAGTTGGATTCCGCTGCACGCCGCCGAAATCTTGAGTTATTGCTCGATCAGGTGGGCTTGCGGCGGGATGCCCTGACGCGTTGGCCGCATGAGTTCTCTGGCGGCCAGCGGCAACGCCTGGCGATTGCGCGTGCCTTGGCCGTCGAGCCGCGGCTGATCGTTTGTGATGAGCCGACCTCGGCTCTGGATGTGTCGGTGCAGGCGCAAATCCTGAATCTGCTGCGAAACCTGCAGCGCGAGCGCGGCCTGTCCTTCTTGTTCATCACCCACAACATCGGGGTGGTGGAGTATGTGGCGGATGAAGTGGCGGTGATGCGGGCGGGGCGGATTGTGGAGAGTGGCGCGTCGTCCGAGGTGTTGGCTCATCCCCAGCAGGCATACACCCGAAAACTCTTGGAAGCCGTACCTCGTCTGTCGCCAAAAGAAGGTCTGCAACACCCCAAGCGCTGGGGTTGAGTGATTGACCGGCTAGGCTCGTCGCCTGGTGTTTGTCCGCATCAGCGTAGGCTTTGCTCGGCTCGCCGCAGGCGCTTGAACCAGACGTTTTGCCTGTTGTTGATCGGCAACGGTTGATGGCATCGGTAAACCCGTATTTGGCGCTGACCATGGCTCGTCCGCCCACGTTGGTTCGATGTGCGAAAAGCGTGGCTTCACCCGGGAAAAAGGCCTATTTAGGGCAAATTTGACAATTTGGAGTGTGACGATCGTCACTTGTGCTCGCGTTGTACCTAGGAGTTGACCCTAGCCCCGATTCAGGTGCCAAGCGGAAAGAATGGCTTTGCGCAAGAGCAGGTTGAAGCGTTTCTGTATCCGCAGCGCTATGACAGCTTGTTTCTGCATTCCGTCTATCGACGTCTCGTCCATGTTCGCAGGAGTAAATATGTTTAGGAAAACCAAGGTTTGTGTCGGTGTTTTGGTGGCGTTTGGTGCCTTGACCCATTCAGCCATCGCTCAGCAGCAAGCTCAGCTTGAACGGGTTGAAGTCACCGGTTCGTCCATCAAGCGCATTGCAAACGAAGGTGCATTGCCGGTGCAGGTGATGACCAAGGCCGAGATTGCCCGTACCGGTGCGACTTCAGTGGTCGACCTGATGAAGAATCTGGCAGTTTTCCAGGGCGGTCTTAATGAGGCGACTTCGATCGGCGGTGGCGGTGGCGGATCGGTCACCATTTCTTTGCACAATTTGGGGGCAGACAGAACCTTGGTGCTGCTGAACGGACGCCGCGTGGTGGGTGATGCGGGCGGACCTGCTGACCTGAATATCATTCCAATCGCGGCACTGGAGCGTGTGGAAATCCTGACGGACGGCGCTTCGGCAATTTACGGCGCGGATGCGGTGGCAGGCGTGGTGAACTTCATTACCAAGCGTGACAGCACGGCCGGCGATATTTCAGTTGGTTTTTCCTATCCAAAATCGGGTGCCGAGGAGAAGCGCGTCAGCCTCAGCAAGGGATTTGGTGATCTGGAGAAGGATGGCTTTAACATCTCCGTCTCTGGTTCATATGAAAAACGCTCGCAACTATTTGCCGCTGATCGAGATTTCTCTAAGTCTGGCATTTTGTATCCGCAAGTGAATGGCAAGACCTACCAATTTGTCTATGGATCTGGTCGTGGCATCCCTGGCAATGCAGACATGGCCAATGGATTTAACAACTATGCCTTGCTGACGACGGGGAAGTGCCCGGAGCGGCACATTACCACGGATGATACTTCTTGTACTTTTGACTTTGCGTCGACAGTGCAAATCTACCCTGAGCGCGAGCGCGCCAGCTTGTTGGCGACCGGTACGGCGAAAGTTGGCAGCGCCCTGTTGAAAGTGGATTCGCTTTTCAGCAAGACAAAATCGACCGCGAAGATTGCGCCAGTGCCAGGTGAAATTCGTGTAAAGGCGGATGGTCCATTTCAGAGTTATCTGGATAAGATGGGCTATAACAGGGCGGATCAAATCGAGTATAATAATGGTGGCCCGCTGCAGGCTGGGGATGTCGCCAATCCTGATGTCACGGTCTATTATCGCGGGATGGATCTGGGGCCGCGGATTTCTAAGGATGAACGTGATTTTGCGGGTATTTGGGGTTCGTTGGAAGGAACTTTGGCAGGGTGGGATTACAATCTGGCCGCTTCTTACAATGAAACCAAGACTCGTCAGTTTAATGAGGGTTACCCATATGACAGCCGCTTCTCGCAGCTGTTGAATTCTGGTTTGTGGAATCCCTTTGTCGGCCCCGGTCAACAGTCGGCTGCTGCGATGACCGCGTTATCGTCGGTCTTGATTCCTGGTTCCGAGAAGTACTCGAGCGACAAGACAACGCGCAGCACCGTTGAATTGCGAGTGTCTCGCGAGTTGATGCAGCTCCGTGGTGGCGCTATGGGGGTAGGTGCTGGCGTCTATTTTGCCAATGAAGGCTATTCCACCGATTACAGTGCATTGGCCCAAGGCAAGGTTCCGCGCGTTGATGATCCAAGCCAGCCGGATGTTCGCTTTGGTGACGCCAATGTGCTGACTCCTTACAGCGCGAAGAGAAATGTCACCGGTCTTTATGCTGAGTTGGTCGCGCCGGTGTTGAAGGAATTGGAATTGAATGCAGCACTGCGCGGCGATAATTTCGAGGGCTCAGGCAGTTCTGTTACCGGCAAGCTGAGCTTCCGGTTTACCCCCTTCAGGAGTCTGCTGTTGCGTGGTGGTGTGGGTACGGGTTATCGCGCGCCAACCCTGAACCAGTTGTATGCGCCACGCGCTTTGGCCGGCTCTACAGATGATGGCTACAAATGCACCGCAGACCTGCAGAAGCTGGCAACTGAATTGGGTGCGAAATGCCGCCCGGATGGGTTGCAATATGATGTATTCGACGGTGGCAATGCAGATCTGAAGCCCGAGAAGTCTAGGCAAGCAACCCTGGGTTTCCGTATTGAGCCTAGCTCATCGGTTACCTTGGGCGCGGATTACTGGTGGGTTGGTATTGAAGACACGTTTGGTTCGCTGACGCAGCAAGAAGCATTTGGTGCTCCGCTGCAAAATCGATCGAACTTCTCGGTCTATAAGTCGCCCACAGGATCTTATTTGGCTTTTGTGGACCAGCAGTTGAACTTGGGCAAGTCATACACTTCTGGGTTGGATGTTGATGTGATTTTCCGTTGGACTGATGGTCCGATAAAGTTCACGACCAATATTCAGGGTACATACATGATCCGGGATGTGGGTCAGCTGAAGATTAACGGTCCGTATTATTCGTCGGTGAGTGACAATAACGCGAATCTGGGTACGGTGACATTCCGCACCAAGCTGAATATCGGCAATACCGTGAAGATGGGTGATTGGACGCATGCGTTCAACGTCAATTATCTGTCTGGATACAAGGATGCCGTCGCAGGCACTTTGTATGAGGTGGATGCGAATGGTGTGCGGACCGGCGCTCGGTTGAAGAATGTTCGTTTGCCGGTGGCATCCTATCTGTCTGTTGATTGGCAGACGGCATGGGCTGCGACGCGCTCAATCACCTTGGTTGCAGGTGCCAAGAACTTGTTCGATGCTGCGCCGCCCCTGACCTTGGCAACCGGCGGTTCTGGTAAGTCTCACGCGATGGGGTATGACAGCCGGTACTATGATCCACGTGGTCGTACCTTCTACTTGAATGGCTCTTACGCGTTCTGATCACTTGTCAGCTGATTGACTGAAGTGGCCTTTGTTGGTGTGCAAGCACTGGCAAAGGCCGTATATTATTTTGGCCGAGATAGGATGCAAGCTGTCATTGAAATATGCATCCTACTCGGTTGAACTCATTCTGATTTGGATAACAAGGGGGCGGACTATGAAGATTTTTGATGGTTTGATGGTTGTTTTCTCTCTGTCGGGGGCGTTGTTGCTATCGGCTTGCGCGAGTCCGGATGGGCCGGCGACTGCCGCAGTTCAGGAGCGCAGCTACACGACGGGTTCCAACTTGCCGCGTCGCGATTCGGATGCGAATTCCGGGGTGAAGAAGGTTGGCGCTGAGTCCGTGCGCGATGCCATGGGGGCTCAGCAACCTGCCACGCGGGGAAATTAGTTATTGGAGTCCGGGTGCTCATGGGTCCGTCGCACCCAGTCGCTGCTTCGTGCTCCTGGCTGGCCGTGCGAGGCGTGATTGGCCGTTCGCGTGCTTGTGCCGGCACGTAATCAGGTTTCTCAAGACTCCAGCGCCGAAGCCGCTGCGTCCAAGTGAAGTCGCCGTGGTGGCTCGCCCTTATTGCCGCAGCAATGAGCATTGCTTGAGTGCGCGCAGATAGCGCTCCTGCTCATGGATCAATTGCTCTACGAGACCATGACCTCCGGCGGGCGCTGTTGCCTCGCTGTTCGCTGCGAGGTCTTGGGCGTCGAGGGATCGGAAAAAAATACATGGCCCCTTGTATGCGGAGGCATGGCGGCGGTATCCATCTCAAGCGACCTCGAGTTCGGTTTCAAGCGACTCCCCTGGTCAACTGCTTATGTGGAGTTGTGCCCGTATGGAGTGGGCTGATGTGTTGTCGTGGGCGACTGGAAGAGCGGCTCTCGGCCGCATTCGGGTTAGTACTAGGATTAAAACTGAAGACGCCGAAGTTCAACACCACTAAAATACCAGTGTCGTGATCTGAGCTACTCAGCTGTGCTAGATGAGGCTTCCGAGCTGATCGGGCGCTGCTTGTAAGCTGCGGGAAAGCCCCATGAATGAGGCACTTTCTTTCTCGTTTATGATGCGGCCAGCTTAAGAATCGATTGCAGCAGGCACTTGCGGGTTGCGAGTGGATCCTATGCGAGTCCGCGGTGAAGGTTCGCGGGCAGATGGTTGAATTGGGCTCTCTTTGAGAACCCGGGTTTTGAGTTTTGTGTCCACGCTGCAATCAGCGCCGCCGCATTCACGCTTTGCGCGTGAGCGATCGACGGTCACCCGACGCAAGCCGCGCGCTTGTTCGGGCCTCACGCTGCTAGCGCCTCCGGCAATCTGCTCTTGACCTGGGCTTGACGGGCGCTGATTTTGAGCGGTTCATCCGCTCGTTTTGATGCGTAGAGTCGAACTTCCCCTGGTGTGTTGATGAAAGTATTTCGCAGTCAAATGAAGGAGCGCGCATGAACTTTGCGCAGGAGAAGAACGGCCCATCCCGGTTCACGGGCATTGGCGTGGTGGTTTTGATCCACGTCTTGATCGCTTGGGCTCTGGCCAGTGGTTTGGCGCGCAAGGCCGTGGAAATGGTGAAAGGTCCGATCGAGACCAAGGTCATCGAAGAGAAGGTCAAGCCGCCGCCGCCGCCCGAGAAGGTGGTGCCGCCGCCCCCGGATCTGAAGGCTCCCCCGCCACCTTATGTGCCTCCGCCCGAGTTCCAGGTGACGGCGCCGCCGCCGGTGAATGCGCCTGCGATCCAGTCTTCGCAAGTGGCGCCGCCTCAGCAAGTGGTCAAGGCCGCTCCCGCTCCGGCACCTGTTGCTGCACCAGTTGCGGCGCCCAAGCCGGCTGGCCCGCTGCGCGCTGGCGCGGTTTGCACCAAGATGGGCAAGATGGAGCAGCCTTCGGTCAATTGGAGTGGCGAGGCCTTGTACGAAGTGACGGCGACGGTCAAGGCCGGTCGAGTGGCTTCGATCGAAGTTAAGTCGCTGCGTGGCGGCGTTGATCGCAAGGCTCAGCGTGCAATGGTTGCCTTGATCGAGTCGACATTGAAGGACACCTACGAGTGCCCGGGCGACCACGTCTTTGTTCAGGAATTCCTGTTCAAGATTGACTGAGACATTTGCTTGGTCGTTGCCAAAAGCATGCGACTTAGTTTTTCATAAGGAACGGCAAGCCGCCGTTCCAATTTTCCCCAACCAGATTCAGATTTCTTCCGTAGGAGTTGACTTCATGTTCTCTCGTCTTTCCGGCTTGATCGCCGCCATCGCCATCGCTGCGACCCTGGGCTTCTCGCCCGCCCAAGCTCAGGAACAAAAAGCTGCTGAAGCCGCTTCTGCTGTCGCTGAGGTTGCCGCTCCTGCTGCTGTTGAAGCTGCTCCTTCTGCTCCTACCGGCAAGGCTGCCATGGACAATCCCTATGGCCTGCAAGCCATGCTGGCTCACGGCGATATGGTCTCCAAGGGCGTGCTGGCGCTGCTGCTGATCATGTCCATGGGCAGCTGGTACATCCTGATCACCAAGCTGTGGGACACCCAGAAGCTGGGCAAGGAAGCCAAGGAAGTTCGTGCCACCTTCTTCAAGAAGTCCAGCCTGGCTGAAGGCGTCAAGGGCCTGTCCGAAGGCAGCGCTTTCCGCTACATCGCTGCTTCCGCGATCGAAGCTTCCGAGCACCACGAAGGCGCCCTGACCGAGAACATCGATCACAGCACCTGGGTGACCATGAACATCGAGCGCTCGGTCTCTGAAGTGCAATCGCGTGTTCAGACTGGCCTGGGCTTCCTGGCTACCGTCGGTTCGACCTCGCCTTTCATCGGCCTGTTCGGCACGGTGTGGGGTATTCTGCAAGCGCTGACCGCCATCGGTGTGGCCGGCCAGGCTTCGATCGACAAGGTTGCTGGCCCCGTGGGTGAAGCGCTGATCATGACCGCTATCGGTCTGGCCGTGGCTGTGCCCGCCGTGCTGGGTTACAACTGGCTGGTGAACCGCAACAAGTCCGTGGTCGGCCAAGTGCGTGCCTTCGCTGCTGATCTGCACGGCGTGCTGATGGGCAATCGCCAAGTTGCCAAGCGCTAAATCCAGGCTTGCTTAGCAATCGCAAAGTAAGACCAAAAAGCGCGGAGAAGCGACCATGGGAATGAATGTCGGATCCTCTTCCGGCGAAGACGAAGTGGTTTCGACCATCAACACCACGCCCCTCGTGGACGTGATGTTGGTGCTCTTGATCATCTTCCTCCTCACCATTCCGGCCGTGATCAGCTCGGTGAAGTTGAACCTCCCCAAGGAGACCAACGTCATCCGGGTGACCAAGCCGGAGAATATTGAAATATCCGTTTCAAAAGAAGGTGACATCTACTGGGGCACCACCCTGGTCAATGACACCGACGATCTTGTCAAACGCCTGGGCAAGGTGGCGGTGTTGAATCCGCAGCCCGAAGTGCATGTGCGTGGTGACGACAAGTCGCGTTACGAGTCGGTTGGCCGTGTTGTTTACGCATGCCAGCGTGCCGGCATCATGAAGGTTAGCTTCGTCACCGAACCCCCCGCAAAGGGCGGTTGAGTAGAAGCCAGGAGCTAAAGCATGGGAATGAATGTAGGCAGCTCGTCCGGCAGCGATGAGCCGGAAGTGATGATGGACGTCAACACCACGCCCTTGATCGACGTCATGTTGGTCTTGATCGTGATGCTGATCATCACCATTCCAATTCAGCTGCACAGCGTGAACCTGGATATGCCGCCTCCTAGCAATCAGCAGCCGCTGAAAGAGCCGGTGGTGCATGAGGTCTATATCGACTTCGACGGCACTGTCAGCTGGGATGGCGTGGCCTTGGCCGATATGGCTTCGGTGACGGCCAAGCTGGCCGAAGTGGTGGCCGAGCCCGATCAGCCCGAAGTCCATATCAAGCCGAACAAGCTGGTGGACTATGGCTATGTGGCTGCCGTGATGGCCTCTGCTCAACGCCTTGGCGTTAAGAAGATGGGCATGGTCGGCAACGAGCAGTACGTCAAGTAAGACGGCCCTCGCGGACCGTATTAGGCATTGATCATTTGATGCGCAATCAAAAG
Organism: Roseateles oligotrophus; assembly: GCF_014204525.1. Taxonomy (GTDB): domain Bacteria; phylum Pseudomonadota; class Gammaproteobacteria; order Burkholderiales; family Burkholderiaceae_C; genus Paucibacter_A; species Paucibacter_A oligotrophus_A. Next base: position 441,557 of record NZ_JACHLP010000001.1, on the reverse strand, counting down.
GCGCGCTTCCCGCAAGGGCGGCGCGTTTTTTTTGGCCTTTGTGCAATGATCGCGTGCCTGGAAAATTTTGAACGCGTGCGCTCGGGCTGTTGCCAGTGCCGAGAGCATTGAATGTATGAGTGAGGAATGAAGCGATGACGAAAACGACTAAGAAGCCCCAGCAACTCAAGACCCTGGCAGCGCTTGCCCTGGGTGTGGCGGCCTTCGGTTTCAATGCAGCGCCGAACGGCCAGTTTGGCTTCGCGCAAGCTCAGGCTCAATCTGAAGGCGTGCGCCCCGAAGTGGGCAAGCACCTGAAGGATGCCAGCGCCTTGATCAAGTCGGGCAAGTTCAAGGAGGCTCTGGCCAAGGTGCGCGAGGCCGAGGCCGTGGGTGGCCGCAACGCTACCGAGAACTACGCGCTGGAAGGCATGCGTGTGGCCGCCGCTTCGGGTGCTAGCGATGCCGACTCCATGGTCAAGGGCTTCGAAGCCATGAAGGCCAGTGGCAAGCTGAGCGGCGCAGACCAACTGCGCATGATCGAAGCCATTGCGGGCACCTATCTGCGCAACAAGGACAATGCCAAGGCGCTGAATTGGGCGCAGCGCTACTTCAAGGAAGGTGGCAACAGCCCCGCCATGAAGCAGGTGCTGACGAATGCGCAGTTCCTGTCCGGTGACATGAGCTCCATCGTCAAGGAAACCCAGGAAGACATCTCGGCCGATGAGAAGGCCGGCCGTACGCCCAGCCAGGACAAGCTCAATCTGCTGCTGAGCGCGGCGATGAAGAAGGGTGATTCGGCCGCCGAAGGCTTCGCCGTCGAGCGCCTGCTGAACTACTACCCCCGCAAGGAATTGTGGGCCCAGGTCCTGGGCGGCCTGCAGCAGAAGAAGGGCTTCTCGGATCGCTTCAATCTCGATGTGTTCCGTCTGAAGCTGGCGACCGGCAATCTGAAGGATGCCAACGATTATTTCGAAATGGCTCAGCTGTCTGCGCAAGCGGGCTACCCGGAAGAGGGCAAGGCCGTGGTCGAGAAGGGCATGGCTGCGGGCATTCTGGGTCAGGGTGCAGAGGGCGCGCGTCACAAGCGCCTGCTGGACTTGCTGGTCAAGCGCATCGCCGATGCCAAGACCGCGCAAGCCGAGACCGAGCGCGCGGCCAACGAGGCCAAGGACGGCAATGCCCAGATCAATGTGGGCCTGGCCTATGCCTTCCGTGGTGCCGCCGCCAAGGGAGCCAAGATCATCGAGGACGGCATTGCCAAGGGCAATCTGAAGCGACCCGAGGACGCCAAGCTGTATCTGGGCATGGCGCAGTCCATGGCCGGTGATCATGCCAAGGCGACGGCGACCTGGCGCAGCGTCAAGGGCACGGACGGCTCGGCCGAACTGGCCCGCCTCTGGATCATCCAGTCGCGCAAGCGCTAATGCCTGATTTTGACGGAGCCTGGTGCAGGCTTTGTCGCGGACAGCATGCATAAAAAAAGGCCTCGGCATATGCCGAGGCCTTTTTTGTTTGGCGAGCGCCCTGGGCGTCCCGGGGCTTACTTCGGAGCCAGGCGAATGGCGCCGTCCAGGCGGATCACCTCGCCGTTCAGCATCTCGTTGGTGACGATCTGGTGCACCAGCTTGGCATAGTCATTGGGCGTGCCCAGGCGCGAAGGGAAGGGCACATTGGCGGCCAGCGCGTCCTGCACCTCTTGCGGCATGCCGAACAGCATGGGCGTGCCGAAGATGCCCGGGGCGATGGTCATATTGCGGATGCCGTTGCGGGCCAGATCGCGGGCGATGGGCAGGGTCATGCCGACCACGCCGCCCTTGGAGGCCGCGTAAGCAGCCTGGCCGATCTGGCCATCGTAGGCGGCCACCGAGGCGGTGGAGATCAGCACGCCGCGCTCGCCGGTGGACTCGGGCTCGTTCTTGCTCATGGCCTCGGCGGCGAGGCGGATCATATTGAAGCTGCCGATCAGATTGACCGTGATGACCTTGTTGAAGGCGGCCAGCGGATGCGCACCCTCCTTGCCCACGGTCTTGACGGCCGGCGCGATGCCGGCGCAGTTCACCAAGCCCATCAGCTTGCCCAGGCTCAGGGCCTTGGCGACCACCGCCTGGCCGTCGGCCTCCTGGCTGACGTCGGCCTTGACGAAGGCGCCACCCAGCTCCTGGGCGATGGCCTCGCCGCGCTCGAGCTGCAGGTCGGCAATGACGACCTTGGCGCCGTGGGCCGTCAGCATGCGTGCCGTGCCCTCGCCCAGGCCCGAAGCGCCGCCGGTGACGATGAATACCTTGCCTGCGATTTCCATGAGATCTCCTTGTTTGTCTGCGTGCTGAGCCGCCGCAGTCTGATGGGTTGGGGTGGCTTAGTTTACGTTGACGTAAACGTAAATTGAAGCCCAAAACAAAGGCCGCCTCGAGTGAACTGGGGCGGCCTTGAGAGTGGGAGGGATCGGCCTGCGGCCGATGCGCCTTACTGTGGAAGTGTTCCACGCTCCGGGGTGATACCCCGCATCATGGATGTTTAGCCCAGTGCGGCCAGGGCGCGCTGGGTGATGTCGTCCACCGAACCCAGGCCTTCGATGCGGCGGTACTTGGGGGCGGCGGCATCGCCGGCGGCGGCCCAGCTGGAGTAGTAGTCCACCAGCGGGCGGGTCTGGGCCTGATAGACCTCCAGACGCTTAGCGACAGTTTCTTCCTTGTCGTCATCGCGCTGCACCAGGGGCTCGCCCGTCGCATCGTCCAGGCCCTCTACCTTGGGCGGGTTGAACTTGACGTGGTAGCTGCGGCCGGAGGCCGGATGCGAGCGGCGGCCGCTCATGCGTTCGATGATGGCCTCGAAGGGCACATCGATCTCCAGCACGAAGTCCAGCTTGACGCCCGCGGCCTTCATCGCATCGGCTTGCGGAATGGTGCGGGGGAAGCCGTCGAACAGGAAACCCTTGGCGCAGTCGGGCTGGGCGATGCGTTCCTTCACCAGATTGATGATCAGCTCGTCGCTGACCAGGCCGCCGGACTTCATCACCGCATCGGCCTGCTGGCCCAGAGGGGTGCCGGCCTTGACGGCGGCGCGCAACATGTCGCCGGTGGAGATTTGCGGGATGCCAAATTTCTGGCAGATGAAGGCCGCTTGTGTGCCTTTGCCGGCGCCGGGGGCGCCCAGAAGAATCAGTCGCATGGGTCTCCTTGATACTTTAAAAAGGGCTTTGCCGACCCGGATCCTGGCCGGCAAAGCCCTCGTCAACTGCGGGCGAGGATAGCATGGGCTGCCCTACGTCAGCCTGACGCAGGCCTGCATATTTGCCCTAGGCCCGGGTTCAATTCAGGGCTCAGCCTCGGCCGGCCTTGAAGACCGCGCGCACGCGCTCCAGATCCTCGGGGGTGTCGACCCCGGGCCCTGGCTTCTCGGGACTCAGGTGCACGGCGATGCGCTCGCCATGCCAGAGCACGCGCAATTGCTCCAGCGACTCGATCTGTTCCAGCGGGCTGAGGCTCAGGCCAGGGAAGCGGCGCAGAAAGCCGGCGTGATAGGCGTAGAGGCCGACGTGGCGCAAGGCCGAGCCGGGGCTGGGCTGGCCCTGGCCATCGCGCCAGAAGGGCATGGGCGCGCGCGAGAAATAGAGCGCCAGGCCGTTCTTGTCCGTCACCACCTTGACCACATTGGGGTTGGCAAACTCGGCCGCGCCCTCCGGCGTGTCGTCCAGCGCGTGGGCCACCGTGCTCATCACGCATTGCGGGCGGGCGGCCAGCAACTCGGCACAGGCGTCAATCATGGCGGGTGCGATCAGGGGCTCATCGCCCTGCGCATTGACCACCAGATCGGTGCCGTCCAGGCCCAGCAGCTCGCAGGCCTCGGCCAGGCGATCGCTGCCGGAGACATGGTCCGCCCGGGTCAGCACCGCTTGCACGCCATGCGCTTCACAGGCGCCCAGCACCGCCGGCGAGTCCGTCGCCACCACCACCTGCCGGGCTTTGGAAAGCGCGGCGCGGCGCGCCACCCGCACAATCATGGGCAGGCCTTCGATATCGGCCAGAGGCTTGCCCGGCAGGCGGGTCGAGGCCAGGCGGGCGGGGACGATGACGCTGAATGACATGGGCTTATTCCCTGGCCACGCCTTCGGTTTCGGGGTCGTAGCTGCGAGCTTCGTTCTCCAGCATCAGCGGGATGCCGTCCTTCACCGGAAAGGCCAGGCGGTCGGCCCGGCACAGCAGTTCGCGGCCCTGCGCCGAGCGCAGGTCTTCCAGCGGGCCCTTGCACAGGGGGCAAACCAGTATTTCGATCAGTCGGGTATCCATGGCGATGGTCCAGGGCAGAGAGAGATGAGTGGGAAAAACGAGCGGAGCCGGCAGCAGGCCCGTGGGGCCATGTTCAGTGCTGCGGCTCGTGGACGGGCAGGCCCCAGGCCTGCAGTCGTTCGTGCAGCGCCTCCTGGAAGGCCGCATCAGGCTGGAAGTCTAGCGCCACGACCCAGACCTCGGTCTGGCCGCAGCGCTCCGGCCGCAGCTTGATGGCGTCTTTTTCCGTCAGCACGACGGCCGGGGTGCTGGCGGGCCAGGGCAGCTCGGCAAAGTCGTAGTGGTCGGGCAGGGGCAGGGATTGAAAGCGCAGGCCTTGCTCGCTCAGCATCTGGAAAAAGCGTTGTGGATGGGCCATGCCCGCCGTGGCCAGCAAGTCTTGGGCCGGGCGCTGGCGCAGCTCCTGCAAGGCCTGCGGACTGGCCGCCTGGCCCTGCCACCAGTCCTGCAGGCGCAGCGCGCCGCCGAGGCGGCGCTGGGCCAGATGACCGGGCAGATCGGTGCTGGGCCGGGCGGCGTTGTAAAGCACCAGTTCCGTGGGCGCCAGCCAGGATCGGGGTGCTTGGCGCAAGGGGCCGGCGGGCAGCAGGCGGCCGTTGCCCAGGCCGCGTTCGTCAAACACCAGCACGGCCAGATCGCGCGGCAGGCGCAGGTGCTGCAGCCCGTCGTCGCTGATCAGCAATTGCAGTTCGGGATGGGCTTGCAGCAGGGCTTGCGCCACGGCCACGCGGTCGCGCCCCACGGCCACCGGCACGCCGCTGCGCAGATGGATCAAGAGCGGCTCGTCGCCCACTTCGCAGGCCAGGCTGTCCGCTTGGATCAGCCGCAACTCGTCGTTATTGCGGCCATAGCCGCGCGAGATCACGCCGGCGCGCAGGCCCAGGGCTTGCAGTTGTTTCAGCAAGGCCAGGGTGGTCGGCGTCTTGCCCGCGCCGCCGACGATCCAATTGCCCACCACGATCACCGGCACCGGCAGTGTGGCGGTCTTTTTCAGGCCGCAGCGGTAGAGCAGGGCGCGCAGGCCGCTGAGGCCGCGGTAAAGCAGGCTGAGCGGCCTCAGCAGGCCGCTCAGCCAGGGCCTTAGCGTGCCGGGGGCGGCATACCATTCGCGCTGCAGGCGCGCCGCGAAACCCTGTGCCATGGAGCTCGCGCTGCCTCAGCGCGGGTTGGATTGGGCGGCAAAGGTCAGGCGCGACAGGCCCGCGCGCCGGGCCGCGTCCATCACATTGATCACCGATTGATGGGCGGCCGCGGCGTCGGCCGAGACCACCACCGTGATCTCGCTATTGCCCGCCGCGGCCTGGCTCAGGGCGCCGCTGAGCAGTTCCACCGCCCGGCCTTCGACGGCCTGGGAATTGACCACATAGCGGCCATCGGCCGAGACGGCCACCACGATCTCGCGCGGCCTGTCCTTCAGATTGTCGGCATCGGCCGTGGGCAGGCTCACCTGCAACTCGGTGAACTTGGAGTAGGTGGTGGAGAGCATCAAAAAGATCAGGATCACCAACAAGACGTCGATGAAGGGGATCAGATTGATTTCGGGCTCTTCGGCCGGGCGGTGCCTGAATTTCATGCGCAGGGTTCCGTGCGAAAAGCTCGTTAGGGTAGATAGCGTTTGAGCTGGGTCAGCAAGCGGTCGCTGGCCTGCTCCAGCTCCAGCACATACTCTTCCACCCGGCCCTTGAAATAGCGATACAGCATCAGGCTGGGGATGGCCACCATCAGGCCGAAGGCGGTGTTGTAGAGCGCAATCGAAATTCCGTGCGCCAGCTGGGCCGGGTTGCCGCCGGTGGCGCCCTGGCCCTGGCTGCCGAAGATCTCGATCATGCCCACCACCGTGCCCAGCAGGCCCAGCAGCGGGGCGGCCGTGGCGATGGTGCCCAAGGTGTTCAGATAACGTTCCATCTGATGGATGGCGCGGCGGCCCGCCAGCTCGAAGGTCTGGCGCAGCTTCTCTTCGCTCAGATCGGGCTCGCCCAGCACGGCGCGGAAGCCGGCGGCCAACTGGCTGCCCAGCAGGGAATTCTCGGCCAGACGGTCGATCATGTCCGGCGTGGGCAGGCTTTGCTGGCTGAGCCCCAGGACTTCGTCCAGCAGGCGCGGCGGGGCCACGCGGCTGCGGCGCAGGCTGGCGAATTTTTCTATCACCAGGGCCAGGGCCAGAACGGAGCAGATCAGCAAGGGCCAAATCGGCCAGCCAGCGGCTTGTATGATGGAGAACAAAGACTTACCCCTGTCGTTGATGCGTGAGTCGTCGCGGGCGGTATGAGTTTTTGCCGGCCGCCTGCGTTCGGTATTGCGCGCGATTATGGCCCCAAGCCGAGGCCTCCGAGCCGAGCCGGGCGCGAGATTCGGGCCGGCGCTCCGGCCGTTTGGGCGCAGGCAAAGAGACGGGCTTGATCTGTTTCAAGCCCGGGCCTGGGATGGCCAGAAAAACAATCCACCGCCGCTGTGGATAACTTTGTGGGCAAGCCTCGGGCCGCTGCTCGCAAGCCAAGGAAAATCAAGGCCTGGAACAGTTTGCTTAAATCTTGGGCAGGAAAAATAACTTGAAAAACAATCGCTTATATGCGTGTGACGGCAGCATGACGGTATCCATCGCCAGCCTAGTTTCGGCTTGGCGGGTGTGGACAGCCGGGGAGCTGCAGGCTTGATGGAAGGGCGTTTGAACGAGGGGCGCATGGCGCCCGCCGCGCCGCGTCTGGTGTGGGGCGTGGCGGCCTTGCTGAATGCGGTCAGCGACAGCCTGGCGGCGCGCTTCTCGGTCTGTGTGGTGGCCGGCGAAATCTCGGGCTTTACCCGCGCCTCCAGCGGCCATTGCTATTTCAGCCTCAAGGATGCCGAGGGCCAGGTCGGCCTTTTGCGCTGCGCCATGTTCAAGCGGGCGGCCAGCATGCTGGACTTCTCGCCGGGCGATGGCGCCCTGGTGGAGTTACGCGGCCGGCTGACGCTTTACGAGCCGCGTGGCGAGCTGCAGTTTGTCGTGGAAGGCATGCGCCGCGCCGGGGCGGGTGCTTTGTACGAGCAATTCCTGCGGCTGAAGGCCAAGCTGGAGGCCTTGGGCTATTTCGATGCGGCGGACAAGCGCGCCTTGCCGGCATTCCCGCGGCGGCTGGGCGTCATCACTTCCACCGCCGGGGCCGCCTTGCATGATGTTCTGACCGCCTTGGCGCGGCGGGCGCCCCATATCGAGGTGATCGTCTACCCCAGCCTGGTGCAGGGCGAGCAGGCGCCGGCCCAGCTGGTGCAGGCCTTGCGCGTGGCCAATGAGCGGGCCGAGGTGGATGCCTTGCTGCTGGTGCGCGGCGGGGGCTCGCTGGAGGATTTGTGGGCCTTCAATGACGAGCGGCTGGTGCGCGCCCTGGTGGAGTCGGCCCTGCCGGTGATCTGCGGCGTCGGCCATGAGACCGATGTGACCCTGGCCGATCTGGCGGCCGATCTGCGCGCGCCCACGCCCACGGCCGCGGCCGAGTTGGCCGCACCCTCGCGCCAGGCCAGCCTCGATGCCCTGGATGCTCTGCAGACCGCACTGAGGCGCCGGCTCGAGCAGCGCCTGGATGCCTGCGCCCAGCGCCTCGACCGTGTCGGCCTGCGCCTGGCCAGGCCCAGCGAGTTATTGAGCCGCCAGCGCCGCCAGGTCGAGCTGCTGGCCCAGCGCTGGGCTCAGGTCTTGCCCCGCAGCCAGGCCTTGCGAGCCCAGCGCCTGGACAGCCTGACGCAGCGCCTGCGCAGAGCCGCGCCTCTGAGTCTGCATGAGCAGGCCCAGCACTTGCAAGGCTTGCAAGCCCGCTTGGCGGCGCTGGACCCCAAGCAGGTGCTGGCGCGCGGCTATGCCTGGCTGGATGATGGCGAGGGCAGGGCCTTGAGCTCGGTGGCGCAACTGCCGCCCGGGCGCCAGGTGCATGCCGTGCTGGTCGATGGCGAAGCCCAATTGCAAGTTGTCAACAGCGGCGCAGGGGCTTAACAAGCTACCTACAATCCAGCGCGACCCAGTCGGTTCGAATTTTTAACGCAACGAGGTTTGAAACATGGAACATCTTTTGCCCGCCTTGCCCTATGCCAAGGACGCCCTGGCTCCCCACTACAGCGCCGAGACGCTGGAGTTCCACCACGGCAAGCATCACAACGCCTATGTGGTCAACCTGAACAATCTGCAAAAGGGCACCGAGTTTGAAGCCCTGAGCCTGGAAGAAATCGTCAAGAAGTCCAGCGGCCCCATCTACAACAACGCGGCCCAGATCTGGAACCACACCTTTTTCTGGAACTGCATGAAGCCCAATGGCGGCGGCGCTCCGAGCGGTGCCCTGGCAGACGCCATCAATGCCAAATGGGGCAGCCTGGACGCCTTCAAGGAAGCCTTCACCAAGTGCGCCGTGGGCAACTTCGGCTCGGGCTGGACCTGGCTGGTGAAGAAGGCCGACGGCTCGCTGGACATCGTCAACACCGGCGCCGCCGGCACTCCGCTGACCACCGCCGACAAGGCCTTGCTGACCATCGATGTGTGGGAGCATGCCTACTACATCGACTACCGCAATCTGCGCCCCAAGTTCGTCGAGACCTTCCTGAACCATCTGGTCAACTGGGACTTCGCTCAGGCCAACTTCGCCTGAGTTCGCTGAGCCTTTCGGCTCGCCAAAGAAAAACCGGCCTCGGCCGGTTTTTTTGTGCCTGGTTCACGGAGGCCAGGGTCCGCCGCGCAGCTTGCTGCCCGGCTTGATGCCGCGCTTGGCAAACCAGCCCTGATTCATCTCCAGGGCATAACGTACCGGCTTGGCGGAGCATTTGGAGCGCTCGGACAGGGGCTGCATATCGGCCAGATTGAGCACCGTGCCGTCATCCGCCACAAAGGCGATGGACAGCGGGATCAAGGTGTTCTTCATCCAAAAGCATTGCGGATTGGCTTCCTCGAACACAAACAACATGCCCTCGCCCTGCGGCAAGCTGGGCCTGTGCATCAGGCCGATCTGGCGTTGCTCGAAGGTCCGGGCCACCTCGGCCTTGATCAGATGCATGCCCGCCGTGATCTGGACGATGGGCAGTTGCTGGGCCTGGCCGGAACCCGCCGCTTGTGCGAAGGCCGTCCCGCAGACCCCACAGCAGCCAAGCAACAGGGTGGTAAAAATCATTCTTAGCATGGCGGTCTTGATCTATATCATGAGCCTGATCCTTGGGCTCGCCTAGATTATGCTGCCTAGGGCGTCTTCCATGCCTTGGGGCCACCACACGCATGATGACCACCGCTCTCTCGCTCCCCACCCCTCTGGCTGCCGGCCTGGCGCTGGACGATCCTTTGTTGCTGAGCCCCTTCACCCGCTGGATTGGGCCGCGTGGCGAGTTGCTGGCCGAGCCCAGTCCGGCCGCGCTGGCGGAATCCCAGTTCCAGCTCTCCGGCCTGCATTGCGCGGCCTGCGCGGGCATCATCGAGCGGGCTCTGGGCGAAGTGCCAGGTGTGGCTGGCGCCACCGTCAACGCGGCCAGCGCGCGGCTCAAGCTGCGCTGGGACCCCCGCCGCAGCAGCCTGGCGGATGTGATTGCCGCCATCGAACGTGCGGGTTATGGCGCCGCGCCCGATGCGGCGGCGCCGGCCCGGGTCCTGCGCGAGAAGGAGCACAGGCAGGCTTTGTGGCGGCTCTTCGTCGCCGCCTTCCTGATGATGCAGGTGATGATGATGGCCGCGCCGGCCTATTTCGCCGAGCCCGGCGATCTGAGTCCCGATCTGGATCGCTTGCTGCAATGGGCCAGCTGGGTGATGAGCTTGCCGGTGCTGCTGTTCTCGGCCGGCCCTTTTTTCAAAAGCGCTTACCAGCAGCTGAAGGCGCGCCGCCTGGGCATGGATGTGCCGGTGGCGCTGGGCATGGCCGTTACTTTTGTGGCCAGCAGCGGTGCCTTGTTCGAGCCCGGCGGCATCTTTGGCCGCGAGGTCTATTTCGACTCCCTGACCATGTTCGTCACCTTTTTGCTGGCGGGCCGCTTGCTGGAACTGCGCGCCCGCCATCGCGCGGCGGTGACGCTGGAGCGGGCCAGCGCGGCCCTGCCCGAGACGGTGGAGCGCTTGGAGGCGGACGGCCGCAGCAGCCAGGTCGCGCCGGCCCGCCTGGCCGTGGGTGATCGGGTGCGGGTGTGCGCCGGTCAGGCCTTCCCGGCCGACGGCGTGGTGGAGAGCGGCAGCAGCGCGGCCAACGAGGCCTTGCTGAGTGGCGAGTCCGAGCCCGTGCCCAAGAATCCGGGCGATGAGGTGGTGGCGGCCAGCATGAATCTGCAGGCGCCGCTGGTGCTGCGAGTGCTGCGGGTGGGGGCGGATACCCGCCATGAAGGCATCAAACGCCTGATGCGGGACGCCATGACGCAGCGGCCGGCGGCCCTGCTGTTTGCCGATCGTTTTGCCGCCTTCTTCCTCTGGGCCGTGCTCTTGCTGGCGGCCTTTGGCGCGGCCCTGTGGAGCTGGCTGGACCCCTCTCGGGCCGTCTGGGTGGCGGTGTCGGTGCTGATCGTGACCTGCCCCTGCGCGCTCTCCCTGGCGACGCCGGCCTCCTGGCTGGCGGCCACCAGCGCGCTGGCGAAGCGGGGCTTGCTGCTGGTGCGCCTGGACTTGCTGGAGTCGCTGTGCCGCATCGACACCGTGGTGCTGGACAAGACCGGCACGCTGACCGAGGACCGCATGGAGTTGCTGCAATCCTGGGTCGAGGGCGCGCCGGCCGCGCGGCAAGCTGCCTTGCTGGCTCAGGCGCGCAGCCTGGCCCGGCATTCACAACATCCTTTTTCCCGTGCCTTGGCGGGCGATGAATCACAGCCCGACGCTCAGGTCTGGAGCGAGGTGCAGGAGTTTGCCGGCCTGGGCCTGCAGGCGCGTGACGCCCGGGGTCAGGTCTTGCGCCTGGGGCGGCCCGACTGGGTCATGGGCGCGGCCTCCGCCGCCCAGCTCTCAAAGGGCTCCCAGCTTTGCTTCGGTGCGGGCGAGGGGATTTTGCATCTGCGCTTTGGCGAGGTCCTGCGCGCCGATGCTCGCGAGGCGGTGGCGCGCCTGCACGCCTTGGGCCTGCGTACCGTGCTGCTCTCGGGGGATGGCCAGGAGCGGGTCGCCCGCCTGGCGGCCGAGGCCGGCATCCAGACCGCCCAGGGGGGCTCCGACCCGGACGCCAAGCTGGCGGCCGTGGCCGCGCTGCAGGCGCAAGGGCGCTGTGTGCTGATGGTGGGCGACGGCATCAACGATGCGCCGGTGCTGGCCCGGGCCGATGCCAGCGTGGTGATGGGGCAGGGCGCCATGCTGGCCCGGGCCACGGCCGATGCGCTGCTGCTGTCCGGCCGCTTGTCGGATTTGGCCGCGGCGCGCGAGATGGCCTTGCGCACCCAGCGAGTCATACGCCAAAACCTGGCCTGGTCGGCGGTCTACAACTTTGCCTGCATTCCGCTGGCGCTGGCGGGCTTTTTGCCGCCCTGGGCAGCGGGTCTGGGCATGGCCGCCAGCTCTGTTTTTGTGGTTCTGAATGCGCAACGCCTGGCCCTGTCTGCCAAGGCTTCCTGACGATGGACATCCTGTATTTGCTAATCCCTCTTTCGGTCCTGCTGGTGCTGATGATTGTGGGTATTTTCGGTTGGGCAATAAACAACGGTCAGCTGGACGATTTGGAGCGCGAAGGGGGGCGAATCCTGGAAGAAACAGCGGGGGTTGATGAAGGTCAATCCCCCCCTGGTGAGGCTCGCGAAGAATCGCGCACGTTAAGTCAGCGTTAAGTTCGTTTTACATAGAAGTTCAATAAGCTGCAAGGAGCCAAAAAATGGCAAAGTCTGCTGCGCCGGTGCCAACCGGGGGCGTATACGAGGACGGGGTGGTGCGAGCCTTCGCACTGGCTTCCGTCCTGTGGGGGGTCGTGGGGATGTTGGTGGGGGTGATCATCGCCGCCCAACTGACCTGGCCTGAACTGAATCTGGGCATTTCATGGCTCAGCTACGGCCGCTTGCGACCACTGCATACCAATGCGGTGATCTTTGCTTTTGGCGGCTGCGCGCTTTTCGCCACGGCCTATCACGTGGTGCAGCGTACCGGCCAGACGCGTTTGTTCGCGCCCGGCCTGGCCTGGTTCACCTTCTGGGGCTGGCAGCTGGTCATCTTGTCCGCCGTCGTGACCCTGCCGCTGGGCATGACCAGCGGCAAGGAGTACGCCGAGCTGGAATGGCCCATCGACGTCCTGATCACCCTGGTCTGGGTCTCCTATGCCGTGGTGTTCTTCGGCACCGTCGGCACCCGCAAGGTCAAGCACATCTATGTGGCCAACTGGTTCTTCGGCGCCTTCATCATCGCCGTGGCCTTGCTGCACCTGGTCAATAGCGCGGCCATCCCCGTCTCGCTGTTCAAGAGCTACTCGGCCTATGCCGGCGTGCAGGACGCCATGGTGCAATGGTGGTACGGCCACAATGCCGTGGGCTTCTTCCTGACCGCGGGCTTCCTGGGCATGATGTATTACTACATCCCCAAGCAGGCCGGCCGTCCGGTCTACAGCTACCGCCTGTCCATCGTCCACTTCTGGGCGCTGATCTTCACTTATATGTGGGCGGGCCCGCACCATCTGCACTACACCGCGCTGCCCGACTGGGCGCAATCGGTGGGCATGGTGTTCTCGCTGGTGCTGCTGGCGCCCAGCTGGGGCGGCATGATCAACGGCATCATGACCCTGTCGGGTGCCTGGCACAAGCTGCGCGACGACCCGATCCTGAAGTTCCTGATCGTCTCCCTGTCCTTCTATGGCATGTCGACCTTTGAAGGTCCGATGATGTCCATCAAGACGGTCAATGCGCTGAGCCACTACACCGACTGGACCGTTGGTCACGTGCACTCCGGCGCCCTGGGCTGGGTGGGTCTGATCTCCATGGGCTCGCTGTACCACCTGATCCCACGCATGTTCGGCCGCACCGAGATGTACTCCAAGCGCGCCATCGAACTGCACTTCTGGGTGGCGACCCTGGGCATCGTGCTCTACATCGCTGCGATGTGGATTGCCGGTGTGATGCAAGGCCTGATGTGGCGTGCGGTCAATCCCGACGGCAGCCTGGTCTACACCTTTGTCGAGAGCGTCAAGGCGACCTTCCCCTTCTACGTGGTCCGTCTGCTGGGTGGTCTGCTCTACCTGGGCGGCATGGTGATCATGGCCTGGAACGTGGTGAAGACGGTGCAGGTGGGGCGTGCCGAGCCGGTGCGCATCCCCGCTGTCCTGGCTCACGCCTGATCAAGGAGAAAAAACAAAATGGCAACGACAGAACACAAGACCAGCGGTCACGAGAAGATCGAGACCAGCAACTTCTTGATGATTGTGCTGGTGCTGCTCACGGTCATCGTCGGCGGTGCCGTCGAGATCGTGCCGCTGTTCTTCCAGCGCTCCACCACCGAGGCGGTGGCCGGGCTCAAGCCCTACACCCCGCTGCAACTGGCCGGCCGTGACGTCTATATCCGCGAGGGCTGCTACAACTGCCACTCGCAGATGGTGCGCCCCTTCCGCTCGGAGACCCTGCGCTACGGCCACTACTCCACCGCCGGTGAGTTTGTCTACGACCATCCCTTCCAATGGGGTAGCAAGCGTACCGGTCCCGACCTGCACCGCGTGGGCGGCAAGTACAGCGATGAATGGCATCGTATTCACTTGACCCAGCCGCGCGATCTGGTGCCCGAGTCGAATATGCCGGCCTACCCCTGGCTGGCCACGGCTCAGCTGGATCCGGCCGAGTTGGCGCCCAAGATGCGTGCCCTGCGCACCATCGGTGTGCCTTATCAGGACGCCGAAATCGCAGCCGCGGCCGAAGAGGTCAAGGGCCGTTCGGAGCTGGACGCCGTGGTGGCTTATCTGCAGGTGCTTGGCACCGCGGTGAAGTAATCGAAAGGGCAAGCCCCATGGACATCAATATCTTGCGCAGCGTTGTGACGCTCGTATCGATGCTGGTTTTTCTCTTGATCGTCGGCTGGGCCTATTCCAGCCGCAACAAAGCGAGCTTTGACGAGCAGGCCCAGTTGCCGCTCGAAGACGAAGTGAGCGGGAGGCCTCAATGAGTGACTTTTTCTCGAATGGGTGGTCCCTGTTCGTGGCCATTGCCACGGTGGGTGGCCTGGTGTTCTGCCTGATCCTGCTGGGCATTGCCGCCCGTCACAAGGTGATGGCGAATGACAATAGCACCGGCCATGTCTGGGACGAGGACCTGCGTGAGCTGAACAATCCGCTGCCGCGCTGGTGGGCCATCCTGTTTGTGCTGACGGTGATCTTCGCCGGCATCTATCTGGCCATGTATCCCGGCCTGGGCAAGTATGCGGGCGGCCTGGGCTGGAGCAGCGTGGGCGAGTACCAGAAGGAGCAGGCCGAGGCCCACAAGGCCATGGGCGCCATCTACGCCAAGTTCAATGGCAAGACGGCCGAGCAACTGGCCCAGGAGCCCGAGGCCATGGCCATCGGCGAGCGTCTGTTCGCCAATAACTGCGCGGTCTGCCACGGCTCCGACGGCAAGGGCAGCAAGGGCTTCCCCAATCTGAGCGACAACGACTGGCTTTACGGCGGCTCGCACGAGACCATTGTGCAAACCATCAGCAATGGCCGCAATGGCGTGATGCCTCCCATGGCCGCGGCCGTGGGGACGCCCGACGATGTGCGCAATGTGGCCAACTATGTGCTGAGCCTGTCGGGCAGTGCACATAACGCCATCGCCGCTCAGCTGGGCAAGCCCAAGTTCGCCGCCTGCGCGGCCTGCCACGGTGCCGACGGCAAGGGCAACCAGGCCCTGGGCGCGCCCAATCTGGCCGACAAGATATGGCTGCATGGCTGGGGCGAGGATGCGGTGGTTGCCATCATCAATAACGGCAAGAACAATCTGATGCCTGCACAAAGCACCCGCTTGAGCCCCGAACAGATCCAGGTGGTCGGTGCCTATGTCTGGAATCTGTCCCACGGTGCCGCCGCCGTCGCTGCCAAGTAAGCGAAACCGGCGTGTGACGGCGCGGCCCGCGGGCTGCGCCGTCATGAAGTGAAATGCAAAAGGCAAAAATGAGCGTTGATTCAGGTGAGGCAGCGGCGGCCGCTGGCCAAGGCAAATCGGATGGCGGCCGGGAGGCCGTGATCGAAATCGTCTCCCTCTATCAGGCTCAGAAGAAGATCTACCCCCGTGCCGTCAGCGGCTTGTTCGCGCGTTGGCGCTGGGGTTTGGTCTATTTCACGCAGATTCTTTTCTACGGCCTGCCCTGGCTGCAATGGAATGACAGGCAGGCCGTCCTCTTCGATCTGGCCAGCCGCCGCTTCTATATCTTCGGCCTGGTTCTCTATCCGCAAGACTTCATCTATCTGACCGGGCTGCTGCTGATTTCGGCCTATGCCCTGTTCCTGTTCACCGCGGTGGCAGGGCGCTTGTGGTGCGGCTTTGCCTGCCCGCAGACGGTCTATACCGAGATCTTCATGTGGATAGAGAAGCAGTTCGAGGGCGACCGCCAGGCGCGCATCAAACTGGATGCCGCGCCCTGGAGCTTCAACAAGCTGTGGCGCAAGTCCGGCAAGCAGATCAGCTGGATCGCGCTGGGCCTGTGGACCGGTTTCAGCTTCGTCGGCTACTTCACACCGATCAAGGAGTTATGGGCCTCGGCCTTCACCCTGGGTTTTGGCCCCTGGGAATGGTTCTGGGTGCTGTTCTATGGCTTTGCCACCTATGGCAATGCGGGCTATATGCGCGAGCAGGTCTGCAAATACATGTGTCCGTATGCGCGTTTCCAGAGCGCCATGTTCGACAAGGACACCCTGATCATCAGCTACGACGAGGAGCGCGGCGAACCGCGTGGCTCGCGTGGCAAGAAGGTGGATGCCAAGGCCGCCGGCCTGGGCTCCTGCATCGACTGCACCTTGTGCGTGCAGGTCTGCCCGACCGGCATCGATATCCGCAAGGGTTTGCAGTACGAGTGCATAGGCTGCGCCGCCTGCGTCGATGTGTGCGACACGGTGATGGACAAGATGAGCTACCCGCGTGGCCTGATCCGTTACGACACCCAGAACGGCTTGTCCCAGCATCTGAGCCCGGCGCAAAAGCTGCGCCGCATCTTCCGCCCCCGGGTGCTGGCCTATAGCACGGTGCTGGTCGTGCTGAGCACGGCCTTGCTGGCCAGTCTTTTGTTCCTGCGCAGCCCGGTCAAGCTCGATGTGGTGCGCGATCGCGGTGTCTTGTCGCGCCTGGTGGAGGAGGGCTTCATCGAGAACCTCTACCGCCTGCAGATCATGAACGCCACCGAGGGCGCCCAGCGTTTCGACCTGAGTGTGGCCGGCATGGATGGCATTCAATTGGCCAAGCCCATCGAGGTCGATGTGGCCGCCGCCGAGGCGCGCTGGGTGACGGTGGCGGTACGCGTGCCGCCGGAGACCGCGGCGCGTGCCGGCGCGGGTGCCCACCCCATCGCCTTCCACCTCAGCGGCCATGCCTTGGATAAGCAAGGGGCGCAGGCGAAAGCGATTGAGGTGGGCGAGAAATCGACCTTTGTCGTGCCGCGCTGAGTCGAGAGTGCTTGCGCGGCCCAGGGTCTGGCCCGATGAAGTCCGGCTTGCAAATGTGCAGAATGATTTTTAGATAAGCGCCAACGGCGCGACGAATGTCAGGAGAGTTGAAGATGAGTCAGCAAGAAACGTCCAAGTCCAGCGGACCCTGGTGGCGCGAGAAATTCATGTGGCTGGTGGTCGGCGGCCCCAGCCTGGTGGTGGTGGCCAGCTTCGTCACTCTGGCCCTGGCCCTGCATTTCCCCGATCCTGTGCTGGAAGAGCGCGTGCCCGAGGCCAGCGGGGTGGCCGCCAATGCCAAGCTGCCCACCGCCCTGGCTCCGGCCCAGAAGGCCCGCAATCACGCCGCAACCGGCAGTCACTGAACCATGAAGGCCCAGCCATCCGGCGAGCCCGAGGACATCGGTATTGCTGCGTCCGAGGCCGGAGCGAGCTCTCGCCTCGCGCGTTGGGCGATGGCGGTGATCTGGCCCTCGTTTGTGATGGCGGGCGTGATGGAGGCGCTGGTGTTCGCGGTGATCGATCCCAGCGATCTGAGCTGGTTTGGTGCGGAGCGCATGGCCTTGTCGCGCCAGGCCATCTACACCCTGAGCTTTTTGATCTTTTGGCTGCTGCTGTGCTTGTCGTCCAGCGTCAGCCTGGCTCTGGCCACGGCACCGGAGCCGGTGGAGGGCTTGCGCCGCGGGCGCTGGCCGCAGTAGCGTGCAGCGGATCGGGGCGTAAAAAAACCAAGCACTCGGGCTTGGTTTTTTTTCGTGTCGACCGAGTGTGATCCGCGGTCTTGTGGGCTCAGAGGGTGAGAACTTTTGTCGCGAGCGGTCGTCAGGCTAGGCGGACGGAGCACAGGAACCGGAACGTACTCCCTGTACGTGAGGATTCCGAGCACCGCCCAACGACGCATGGCGGCCGCGCAGTAAAAAGTTCTCACCCTCTTAGCAGTTGGTGTTGTTGACCAGCTTTTGCAGACCGGCCTGGTCGAGGATGCGCAGATGGCGCTGCTTGACTTCCAGCAGGCCTTCTTCCTGGAATTTGGAGAAGGTGCGGCTCACGGTCTCCAGCTTCAGGCCCAGATAACTGCCAATCTCCTCGCGCGTCATGCGCAAGACCAGGGCGGCGGCCGAGAAGCCGCGGGCCTGCAGGCGCTGGGTCAGGTTCAGCAAGAAGGCGGCCAGGCGCTCTTCGGCCCGCATGCTGCCCAGCAAGAGCATCACGCCATGGTCGCGCACGATCTCGCGGCTCATGATTTTGTGGAACTGGCGCTGCAGGTCGGTGAACTCGCGTGAGAGTTCCTCCAACTGCTCGAAGGGGATCACGCAAACCTGCGAGTCTTCCAGTGCGACGGCATCGCAGCTGTGCCTGTCGGTGCTGATGCCGTCCAGGCCCAGCAGCTCACCGGCCATCTGGAAGCCGGTGACCTGGTCGCGACCGTCTTCCGAGGATACGCAGGTCTTGAAAAAGCCGGTGCGCACCGCATAGATGGACTGGAACACATCGCCGCTACGGAACAAGGTATCCCCTCGCACCACGTGGCGGCGGGTGGCCACCAACTCGTCGAGTTGATCCAGGTCATTGGAATTCAGGCCCACCGGCAGGCACAGCTCGCGCAAATTGCAACTGGAGCAGGCAACCTTGAGCGGCTCGATCTTGATGGGTACGGTGACGTTCATGATGTGAATTATGGATGACCCTGAGTCGGGAGACGGAAGCGAAAAGCATTGACAGCCACGGTGCTTTGTGCAGCCGCGCCGCCCGGCATGACATTCCTCAAGCCTAACGCTGTTTGCTAGCGATTGTTAGGGGAATGAAACACGAGAAGCTTGATCCTGGTCAAGCCGAGTGACCGCAAGATTGGCACCATGCAAGCCATGGTTCAAATCACTCAGGCTCGTTCGCCTTCAGCCACAGACTCTGCCATGACGACCATCAGCGAAGAATTGCTGCGACGCTTCGATGTGTCGGGGCCGCGCTACACCTCCTATCCCACGGCCGACCGCTTTGTGGAGGCCTTCACGGCCGAGCACTATGCCCAGGCGCTGGCGCACAGAGCCGGCGGCTCGCAGGTGGGCGGCGGTGCGCCTTTGTCGATTTATGTGCACGTGCCTTTTTGCGAATCGGTTTGCTATTACTGCGCCTGCAACAAGGTCATCACCAAGCACCACGACAAGGCCGCCGAGTATCTGCAGGCCTTGGTGACGGAGATGGACCTGACCCTGGCTCATCTGGGGCGCGGGGCCGGTGTGTCGCAGCTGCATCTGGGTGGCGGCTCGCCGACTTTTTTGAGTGATGCCGAGTTGAGCCAGCTGATGCAGGCCTTGCGCGAGCGCTTTCGCGTCAACGCGGGCGCCGAGATCGCCATCGAGGTGGACCCGCGTACCGTCAGCGTCGATCGCCTCAAGCATCTGCGCAGCCTGGGTTTCAATCGCCTCAGCTTTGGCGTGCAGGACTTCGATCCCCAGGTGCAAAAAGCCGTGCATCGCCAGCAGAGCTTTGCCAGCGTCGAGGCCTTGATGGCGGCGGCGCGCGAGCTGGGTTTCGAGTCCACCAATGTGGACCTGATCTACGGCTTGCCCCTGCAAACGCCGGAGTCCTTTGCCCGCACCATTGAACAGGTCGGCGCGCTCAAGCCCGACCGCATCGCGCTCTACGGTTACGCCCATCTGCCGCAGCGCTTCAAGCCGCAGCGCCGCATCGACGAAGCTCAGTTGCCGCCGGGCAGCGCCAAGATCGCCATGCTGCACAGCGCCATCGCGGGCTTTTTGAGCCATGGCTACAGCTATATCGGCATGGACCATTTCGCCCTGTCCAGCGACTCCCTGGCCGTGGCCAAGCGCCAGGGCCGGCTGCACCGCAATTTCCAGGGCTATAGCACCCAGCCGGACTGCGATCTGATCGCGCTGGGCGTCTCGGCCATAGGCCGCGTGGGCGCCAGCTACAGCCAGAACGCCAAGGATCTGGACGCTTACTACGACGCCCTGCGCCAGGGCCAGCTGCCCATTGAGCGCGGCCTGGCGCTGTCGCGCGACGACATCGTGCGCCGCGCCGTCATCATGGCCATCATGTGCCAGGGGCGGCTGGAGTTCGAGTCCATCGCCCTGGCCCATCTGGTCGATGTGCGGGACTATTTCAAGCCCGAGTTCGAACGCCTGCAGGAGCTGGCCGATCAAGGCCTGGTGACCCTGGAGGCCGATGCCATCCAGGTCACCGCCATGGGCTGGTTTTTTGTGCGCGCCGTGGCCATGGTGTTTGACCGCTATCTGCAGGCCGACCGCAGCCGTGCCCGATTCTCTAAAATCATCTGATGCTTGATGTCGCGCTCGCCGGCTCGGCCCTGATGATGGGCTTGGCCGGCATCCCCCATTGCCTGGCCATGTGCGGCGCGTCCTGCACCGCCGCTGGTGGGCGCTCGCCCTACGCCTTTCAGCTGGGCCGCCTGCTGGGCTACGGCCTGGCCGGTGCCGTGGCGGCCGGGAGCATGCAGCTCTTGAACCAGCTGGGCCAGTCCACCGCCCTTTTGCGGCCGCTTTGGGTGCTGGTGCAGGTGGCGGCTTTCTTGCTGGGCATGGCCTTGCTGTTGCGCGGGCGCCAGCCCGCTTGGCTTGAGCGTTTGGGGCAGGATGTTGCGCGCCAGGTGGAAGTGCCGGTGGGCGGCTTGAGGCGCGGCGGGCTCAGCCTTGCCGGCACCAAGCGGGTGGCTGGCGCAGGGCTGGCCGGCATGGCCTGGGTGGCCTGGCCCTGCGGTCTCCTGCACTCGGCCCTATTGCTCGCGGCCTTGGCTTCCGGCCCGGTTCAGGGCGGCTTGGTGATGGCGGCTTTTGCCTTGAGCTCTGGGGCGGGGCTTGCCTTGGGCCCTTGGTTATTGAGCCGCCTGCGTCGACGCGGCAGTGACGGCGCCGGCGCCGTGCGCCTGTCGGTGCGGCTCGGCGGGCTCGGCCTGGCCCTGGGCTCGGGCTGGGCCTTGGGCCACGGCGTGTGGGCTCAGGTGGCGGCGGTATGCGGCCAATGGACCTGATTCGCGCCAGCGTTTTTTCTAAGACTTATATAAGACTTGAGCCCGCAGCCGGAGCTGCTGACTTAGAATTGGCGCCCTAATCGTTCCACCCCATGGGCCTGAAGATGGCCGATCTGGAAACCTTATGACAGCAACGCATCCGACCATCATCTACACCCTGACCGACGAGGCTCCGCTGCTTGCGACGGCTTCCTTCCTGCCCATCGTGCAGGCCTTCACGGCGCCGGCAGGCGTTCGCGTCGAGACCAGCGATATCTCCGTGGCCGGCCGCGTGCTGGGCCAATTCCCGGAATTCCTGAGTGAAGCGCAGCGTGTGCCCGACCGCTTGTCCGAGCTGGGCAAGCTGACCCTGAAGCCGCAGGCCAACATCATCAAGCTGCCCAATATCAGCGCCTCGGTGAGCCAGCTGAAGGCGGCCATCAAGGAATTGCAGGACAAGGGCTATGCCTTGCCTGAGTATCCCGAGAGCCCCAAGACGGACGAAGAGAAGGACATCCGCGCCCGTTACAACAAATGCGTGGGTAGTGCGGTGAACCCGGTGCTGCGCGAGGGCAACTCGGACCGCCGCGCGCCCAAGGCCGTCAAGGAATACGCCCGCAAGAACCCGCACAGCATGGCCGATTGGAGCCAGGCTTCGCGCTCGCATGTCTCGCATATGCATGGCGGCGATTTCTATCACGGTGAAAAGTCCATGACCATGGACCGCGCCCGTAACGTCAAGATGGAGCTGATCACCAAGAGCGGCCAGACCATCGTGCTCAAGCCCAAGGTTGCTCTGCTGGACCGCGAGGTGGTCGACAGCATGTTCATGAGCAAGAAGGCGCTGCTGGACTTCTACGAGCGCGAGATCGAAGACGCACACAAGACCGGCGTGATGTTCTCGCTGCACGTCAAGGCGACGATGATGAAGGTCTCGCACCCCATCGTGTTCGGCCACTGCGTGAAGATCTTCTATCGCGAAGCCTTCGAGAAGCACGGCAAGCTGTTTGAAGAACTGGGCATCAATGTCAACAACGGCATGGTCGATCTGTACAACAAGATCGCCACCTTGCCGCAGAGCAAGCAGGACGAGATCAAGCGCGATCTGCACGCCTGCCATGAGCACCGCCCCGAGCTGGCCATGGTCGATTCGGCCAAGGGCATCACCAACTTCCACTCGCCCAACGATGTCATCGTCGACGCCTCCATGCCGGCCATGATCCGCAACGGCGGCAAGATGTGGGGCGCCGACGGCCGCCTGAAGGACGTCAAGGCCGTGATGCCGGAGTCGACCTTCGCCCGCATCTATCAGGAGATGATCAACTTCTGCAAATGGCATGGCGCTTTCGACCCCAAGACCATGGGCACCGTGCCCAATGTCGGCCTGATGGCCCAGCAGGCCGAGGAGTACGGCTCGCACGACAAGACCTTCGAGATCGCTGAAGATGGCGTGGCCAATATCACCGATCTGGACAGCGGCGAGGTCTTGATGAGCCAGGCGGTGGAGCAGGGTGATATCTGGCGCATGTGCCAGTGCAAGGATGCCGCCATCCGTGACTGGGTCAAGCTGGCCGTCACCCGTGCGCGCAACTCCGGCATGCCGGTGGTGTTCTGGCTGGATCAGTATCGCCCGCACGAGGCCCAGCTGATCACCAAGGTCAAGATGTATCTGCACGAGCACAACACGGCTGGCCTGGACATCCAGATCATGAGCCAGGTGCGCGCCATGCGTTACACGCTGGAGCGCGTGATCCGCGGCCTGGACACCATCAGCGCCACCGGCAATATCCTGCGCGACTATCTGACCGACCTGTTCCCCATCATGGAGCTGGGCACCTCGGCCAAGATGCTGTCCATCGTGCCCTTGATGGCCGGTGGTGGCATGTACGAGACCGGCGCCGGCGGTTCGGCGCCCAAGCATGTGCAGCAGCTGGTGGAAGAAAACCATCTGCGCTGGGATTCGCTGGGTGAGTTCCTGGCCCTGGCGGTCAGCCTGGAAGATCTGGGCTTGAAGAACAACAACCCCAAGGCCAAGCTGCTCGCCAAGACGCTGGACGCAGCCACCGGCCAACTGCTCGACAACAACAAGAACCCCAGCCCCAAGACCGGTCAGTTGGACAACCGTGGCAGCCAGTTCTACCTGGCCCTGTACTGGGCCCAGGCCTTGGCGGCGCAGACCGAGGATGCCGAGTTGGCCGCCAAGTTCGCGCCTCTGGCGAAGACTCTGGCCGAGAAAGAGGGTGCCATCGTTGCCGAGTTGACCGCGGTCCAAGGCAAGCCCGTCGATATCGGTGGTTATTACATGCCGGATGCCAACAAGCTGGCCGAAGTGATGCGACCCAGCGCCAGTTTCAATGCCGCTTTGGCCAGCGTGCTGGCTTGAAATTTTGCTCAGGCAAGAAGAATTTCGCTTGAAGTTCTTCCCCTGTTGGAACTGTGAAAGCCGGCGCCAAGCGCCGGCTTTTTTGCTGGCCGCTTGCCCGTTTGAAAGTCGCTAGAATTTTCCGCAGTTCGAGCGACATCACCCCGTCTTTTCCGGAGAACTTCCTACATGTTCAAGCATATTCAGATCCCTGCGAAGGGCTCCAAAATCACCATCAACGCCGATCACACATTGAATGTGCCGGATCAGCCCATCATTCCCTATATCGAAGGGGACGGCACCGGCTTCGACATCACGCCGGTCATGCTCAAGGTGGTGGACGCGGCCGTGGCCAAGGCTTATGGCGGCAAGCGGCAAATCCATTGGATGGAAATTTTTGCCGGCGAGAAGGCCACCCAGGTTTATGGGCCCGATGTTTGGCTGCCGGCCGAGACCTTGGAGGCCTTGAAGGACTATGTGGTCTCCATCAAGGGCCCGCTGACCACGCCCGTGGGCGGTGGCATCCGTTCGTTGAACGTGGCCCTGCGCCAGGAACTCGACCTCTATGTGTGCCTGCGTCCTGTGCGTTATTTCCCCGGCGTGCCTTCGCCGGTGAAAGAGCCCCACAAGACCGATATGGTCATCTTCCGAGAGAACTCGGAAGACATCTATGCCGGCATCGAGTTCGAAGCCGAGAGCGAGAAGGCCAAGAAACTGATCAAGTTCCTGCAGGAGGAAATGGGCGTCAAGAAGATCCGTTTCCCCGAGACCTCAGGGCTAGGCGTCAAGCCGGTCTCGCGCGAAGGCACCGAACGTCTGGTGCGCAAGGCCATCCAGTACGCCATCGATAACGACAAGCCCAGTGTGACCATCGTGCACAAGGGCAATATCATGAAATATACCGAGGGCGGCTTCCGCGACTGGGCCTATGCCCTGGCGCAGAAGGAGTTCGGTGCCGAGTTGATCGACGGCGGCCCATGGTGCAAGCTCAAGAACCCGAAGACCGGCAAGGACATCGTGGTCAAGGACAGCATTGCTGACGCCTTCCTTCAGCAGATCCTGCTGCGCCCCGTTGAGTACTCGGTGATCGCCACCCTGAACCTGAATGGAGACTATGTGTCCGACGCCCTGGCGGCCCAGGTCGGCGGCATCGGCATCGCCCCGGGCGCCAATCTGAGCGACTCGATCGCCATGTTCGAGGCGACCCATGGCACCGCGCCCAAGTACGCCGGCAAGGACTATGTGAACCCGGGTTCCGAGATCCTCTCGGCCGAAATGATGTTGCGCCATATGGGCTGGATTGAGGCCGCCGACTTGATCATCGAGTCCATGGGCAAGGCCATCCTGAGCAAGAAGGTCACTTATGACTTCGCCCGCCTGATGGACGGCGCGACCCAGGTGTCCTGCTCCGGTTTCGGCGGAGTCATGATCGAAAACATGTGAGCCGGCTTGCTGGGATCTTCCGGTCTCGCTTGATGTCGATCAAAGCCCCCGCGCGCTTCAGGCCCGGGGGCTTTTTTGCAACCCTATACTGGGCCTGAGCCGGGCGCGCAGCCTGCGCCGCCCGGTTCATCTTGCAACTCGCATACGGAGAGGGAAGCCATGCAATTTCAGCTGAATACCGACGAGAACATCCAGGGCCGCGAGTCTTTTGCCGATTGGATCCATGGCGAATTGAAGGCCAAGCTGGCACGCTTTCGCGACCAGATCACCCGGGTCGAGGCGCATCTGAGCGATGCCAGCGCCACCCGTGTGGGTGAGCACGACAAGCGCTGCAAGCTGGAGGCTCGCCTGGCGGGGCGCCAGCCCGTGTTGGTCAGCCATGACGCTGCCACGGTGGCAGACGCTGTTCACGGTGCGGCCGAGAAGTTGCTGCGGGCGCTGGATTCCGCCAGCGGCAAGCTGCGTGACGCTCATGGCCGTGAAACGATTCGCGGTGCGGATTCGGGTGCGCCTGGCGAGTAAGCAAGCGCGGCTCCGAAAAAACCAAGGCCCGCAGATGCGGGCCTTGGTGTTTGCGATTCATGCTGCGGAGCGCCGACGGGTACTCAGGCAGCTTGGCTCAATTCTGGAGTTTTTTCCTTGAGCATATTCAGTTGCGTGATGTTGTGTGCCAACTGCCCTTTGGGGCCTTGGATCAACTCGAAGCTGACTTGGCTTCCTTGTTGAAGCGTCCGAAAACCCTCCATCTGGATCGCTGAAAAATGGGCGAACACATCGTCGCCGCCCGCTTCCGGTTCAATAAAGCCAAAACCCTTGGCGTCGTTGAACCACTTCACCGTACCTAGTGCCATAAATACTCCTCCATCCCGATGTACTTTGCATCGCGGGGGGATTTTTAGAGCGAGAGCCCTGCAGTGTCAATTTAGGGGCAGCCCGAATGGGGCCTACCCTGAAACATGCGTGCGATTGGCGAAAAAACGATCGCCAAGCCTTCAATTCGACGCTTGCATTTCCCTGCTCAGTCGCAAGATGGGACTTGTAGCCGCGGGGGCTTCCCGCTGTCGATAGAATCAGGACATGCCAGATTTCCCCAGTCAACCGCCAGTGCCGCCGGTGCATCAGCCGGGCCGTGAAGACGGCGACGGAACGACGACCGTCGAACGTGTCCCGCAGAAAACCGAGCCGCCGCGGCTCTACAAGGTTCTGTTGTTGAATGACGATTTCACTCCGATGGAATTCGTCGTCATGGTTTTGCAGGAATATTTCCGTCATGACCTGGATACCGCAACCCAGATCATGCTCAAAATCCATCATGATGGACGCGGGGTTTGCGGTGTCTTCACCAAGGACGTCGCGGCCACCAAGGTGGAATTGGTGCTGGCCGCCGCAAGGCGAGCCGGCCATCCTTTGCAGTGCATTATGGAGGCCGCATGATTGCGCAAGAGCTTGAAGTCAGCCTGCACATGGCATTCGTGGAAGCGCGCCAGCAGCGCCACGAGTTCATCACCGTCGAGCACTTGCTGATGGCCCTGTTGGACAACCCCTCGGCCGCCGAGGTGCTGCGCGCCTGCTCGGCCAATCTGGACGATTTGCGCAAAAGCCTGACGCAATTCATCAAGGAAAACACGCCCACCGTGGGCGGCACGGACGAGGTGGACACCCAGCCCACGCTGGGCTTCCAGCGCGTGATCCAGCGCGCCATCATGCATGTGCAAAGCACCGGCAGTGGCAAAAAGGACGTCACCGGCGCCAATGTGCTGGTCGCCATCTTTGGCGAGAAGGACTCCCATGCCGTTTACTACCTGCACCAGCAGGGCGTGACGCGCCTGGACGTGGTGAATTTCATCGCCCACGGCATCAAGAAGATCGAGCCGCCCGAGGCGCCCGGCGCCGGCAAGGGCCAGGAGGGCGGTGCGTCCTCGCAGGAAGGTGAGCGTGAAGATGGCGAAGGGCAGGGCAAGGGCTCGCCGCTGGAGCAGTTCACCCAGAACCTGAACCAGCTGGCCAAGGACGGCAAGATCGATCCCCTGATCGGCCGCGAGCACGAGGTCGAGCGGGTGGTGCAGATCCTCTGCCGCCGGCGCAAGAACAACCCCCTGCTGGTCGGTGAGGCCGGCGTGGGCAAGACGGCGATTGCCGAGGGCCTGGCTTGGCGCATCACCGAGGGCGATGTGCCCGATGTGCTGACCGAGGCCGTGGTGTACTCGCTGGACATGGGTTCCTTGCTCGCCGGCACCAAGTACCGGGGTGATTTCGAGCAGCGCCTGAAGGCCGTGCTCAAACAGCTGAAGGAGCAGCCCAATGCGGTGCTGTTCATCGACGAGATCCATACCTTGATCGGTGCCGGCGCAGCCTCGGGCGGCACGCTGGATGCCAGCAATCTGCTCAAGCCGGCCTTGTCCTCCGGCGCGATGAAGTGCATAGGCGCCACCACCTTCAACGAGTACCGCGGCATCTTCGAGAAAGACGCGGCGCTGAGCCGCCGCTTCCAGAAGGTCGATGTGGCCGAGCCCTCGGTGGAGCAGACGGTGGAGATCCTGAAGGGCCTGAAGTCGCGTTTCGAAGAGCACCACAGCGTCAAGTACGCGCTGGGCGCCCTGCAGGCCGCGGCCGAGCTGTCGGCCAAGTACATCAATGACCGCCATCTGCCCGACAAGGCCATCGATGTCATCGACGAGGCCGGCGCTGCCCAGCGCATCCTGCCCAAGAACAAGCAGAAGAAGACCATCACCCGCAACGAGGTCGAGGACATCGTGGCCAAGATTGCGCGCATCCCGCCGGCCTCCGTGTCCAGCGACGATCGCGGCAAGCTCAAGACCCTGGACCGCGACCTCAATAGCGTTGTGTTCGGCCAGGAGCCGGCCATAGACGCGCTGGCCGCCGCCATCAAGATGGCGCGCTCGGGCCTGGGCAAGCCGGACAAGCCGATCGGCTCCTTCCTGTTCTCCGGCCCCACCGGCGTGGGCAAGACCGAGGTGGCCAAGCAGCTGGCTTACATCCTGGGCATCGAGCTGATCCGCTTCGATATGTCGGAATACATGGAGCGCCATGCCGTCAGCCGCCTGATCGGCGCGCCGCCGGGCTATGTGGGCTTTGACCAGGGCGGCCTGCTGACCGAGGCCATCACCAAGAAGCCGCATGCGGTGCTGCTGCTCGATGAAATCGAGAAGGCCCACCCGGACGTCTTCAATGTGCTGCTGCAGGTCATGGACCATGGCTCGCTGACCGATAACAACGGGCGCAAGGCCGACTTCCGCAACATCATCATCATCATGACGACCAATGCGGGCGCCGAGACGATGAACAAGTCCACCATAGGCTTCACCACCGTGCGTCAGCAGGGCGATGAGATGGGGGATATCAAGCGCCTGTTCACGCCCGAGTTCCGCAACCGCCTGGATGCCATCGTGTCCTTCCGCGCTTTGGACGAGGAAATCATCCTGCGCGTGGTCGACAAGTTCCTGCTGCAGCTGGAAAGCCAGTTGCAGGAGAAAAAGGTCGAGGTCACCTTCAGCGATGCCTTGCGCAAGCATCTGGCGCGCAAGGGTTTCGACCCGCTGATGGGCGCGCGCCCCATGCAGCGCCTGATCCAGGACACCATACGCCGGGCCCTGGCCGACGAGCTGCTGTTCGGCCGCCTGGTCGATGGCGGCCGCCTCAGCGTCGATGTGGATGCCGAGGCTCAGGTCGTGCTGGACATCCAGCCGCTCAAGGTCAGGGACAACAAGCCCAAGGCCGAGCCGGCCACGGCGGGCTGAAGCGAAAGACCCTTCGGGGTCTTTTTTTCGGCCAAATGGTTCCAGCCGGGTTCAGGCGGCCGGATCTTGTCGGAAGAAGTCGGCCAGCAGCTGGTACATCGCGGGCTCTTCGGTCCGCATGGCCTTGGGGGCCACGAAAAAGGCCTCGACGGCGACGGCGAAAAACTCTTCCGGGCTCTCGGCGCCATAGGGGTCGATCAGCGTCGCCAGGCCGGCGTCCACCCGCTCGCAGAAGCGCTGCCATTCGCCCTCCAGCACGGCCAGCCACTGCGCGCGTGCGCCGCTGCTGGCCAAGGGTGGCGCACCATCGGCCCAGCCATCGCGCATATCGATGACGTGGGCGAACTCGTGGATGACGACGTTGAAGATGGCCTGGTCCTGGGGCGCCGTGGGATAGTCCCAGTCCGCCATGGCCGACCATGTCAGCATCAAGGGCCCGCCTTCCATGGCCTCGCCGGCCAGCTCTTCCTCGTAGGCGTGGACCACCCCGTCCTCGTCCATGAACTCGCGCTGGGCCACGACCTCATCGGCGTGCATGACGATGCCGACAAAGCCTTCGTACCAGCTGAGGCCCAGGCGCAGCACCGGCAGGCAGGCCTGGGCGGCCACGGCGACGGCCACATCGTCGCCGACCTCGAAGCCGCCGACGCCGTGGAACTCCTTGGCTGACAGAAAGAGCGAGCAGAGCCGGCGCAACTCGGCCAGATCCGCCGCATTGCGCTCGGCCAGAAAAGGGTAGCGCAGCAGGGTCAGCTGCCATAGCGCCTCGGGGATGGCGTGGCGGCGCAAGGCCCGGGCTTCACGCCGCCGCGCCCAGGCGCGGCTCAATGCCGTCCACATAATGATTCAACCTAGATTTGGCAGTTGGACGCGCCCGAAAGGCTCGCCAGGCGGTGTGCTGGCAAGGCGCGCCGACGCAGTGGGCTCCTGCCCACAAGGAGAAGCAACGCAGCTAGCGCGCCGTTTGGCGAGACAGGCGGGCGTGTAGCGCTGTCACCCAAAGGGTGATCGCTGTTAATGGGCAAGAACACAGTAGACACCGATGTTTCCAGGTCAGAGCGAGCGGTCAACTGCCGAATCTAGGTTCAAGCCAGCTGAATTCGGCGCAGGCCGGCCTGGCGCAGGCGTAGCAGCTCGGCGCGCGGGACCTCGGCCTCCAGATCCCAGTCGGACAAGACCTGGCGGCGCAGGCCCGGCGGGCCCAGCTCATGGACGGCGGGCCTGTGGGTGTGGCCGTGGATCAGGGTCTTGCAGCCGCTGGCCTGCAGCCAGGCGATGCAGGCTGCCGTGTCCAGGTCGGCGTATTCCGAAATTTCGGCTTGCTGGGCCTTGCTGCCATCGCGCATCTGGCGGGCGATGGCGCGGCGTGCCGCCAGGGGTTGAGCCAGGAATTGCGCCTGCCACGCCGGATTGCGCACCTGCTTGCGGAAGGCTTGATAAGCCTGGTCCGAGAGGCAGAGCGCATCGCCGTGGCTGAGCAGCCAGCGCTCGCCAAAGGCGATCAGCACCGTGGGGTCGGCCAGGCCTTGCATGCCGGCGTCGGTCAGCATCGCGGGGCCGAGCAGAAAGTCCCGGTTGCCGGCCATGAAGAAGAGTTGCAGCCGCTGGCTGGCGGCCCGCAGCAGGCCCAGCACCTGGGCTTCAAAGCCCTCGAAGCGGCCGTCGTCGCCGACCCAGACTTCGAAAATATCGCCCAGCAGGATGACGGCCTCGGCCGTGGTTTCCTGCAGATGGGATTCAAGTGCGGCGAGGGTGGCCGGCGTCTCGGGAGAGAGGTGCAGGTCCGACAGAAAGTCGATGCGACGCCAGTCGGCGCCAGCCTGCAGCACGGGGAAGCAGGGCAGGGGGGAGTCCTGCCCCGCAGGACTTGGCGAAGAATCAGGCGAGTTCAACCGCGCGCTCGATGATCACGTCTTCCTTGGGCACATCGTCGTGGAAGCCGGAGCGACCGGTCTTGACCTTCTCGATCGCGTCCACCACTTCCTTGCCCTCGATCACCTTGCCGAACACGGCGTAGCCCCAGCCCGAAGGGGTCTCGGACTTGAAGTTCAGGAAGCCGTTGTTGGTGGTGTTGATGAAGAACTGGCTGGAGGCCGAGTGCGGCGCGTTGGTGCGGGCCATGGCCAGGGTGTAGTGCTCGTTGGTCAGACCGTTATTGGCCTCGTTCTGGATCTCGCCGGTGGTGGGCTTTTGCTGCATGCCCACGGCAAAGCCGCCGCCCTGCACCATGAAACCCTTGATGACGCGGTGGAACACCGTGCCGTCGTAGTGACCGCTGCGCACATAGGACAGGAAGTTGGCCGCCGACAGCGGGGCCTTCTCGGCGTTCAACTCGACCACGATCTTGCCGTGGTTGGTGTGCAGTTCGACTTTGGGGTTGGCAATGCTCATTTTTTGGACTCCACAATGGCTTTGTTGATGATGACGGGATTGTTGGGGACGTTCTGCTGGCCGGCCATATTGCCCACGGGCACGGCGCGGATCTTGTCGACCACGTCCATGCCTTCGATGACCTGGCCAAACACGGCGTAACCGTTGCCGTCGCGCGCGTTGTCGGCATCGAGAAAGGCGTTGTCGACCGTGTTGATGAAGAACTGCGCGGTGGCCGAGTCCGGCACGGCCGTGCGGGCCATGGCCACGCTACCGCGCACATTCAGCAGACCGTTGCGCGACTCCAGGGGAATGGGTGGTTTGGTCGGCTTTTGGGCCATCTTGGGCGTGAAGCCGCCGCCCTGGATCATGAAGTTCTCGATCACGCGGTGAAAAATCGTGCCGTTGTAATGGCCGGCCTTCACGTACTGCACGAAGTTGGCCACCGACTTGGGGGCCTTCTCGGCATTCAGCTCGATGCGGATATCGCCTTCACTGGTGCTGAGTTTGACGACCTGGGCATTGGCGCTGGCCAGCAGGGCCAGGCTTAGGCTGGCCGCCAGGCCCAGGGTGTGAATGGGGGTAAGGCAGAAGTTAGGCATGGATGATTCTTGTCGCTGAATTCATGGTTTGAATCGAGAGGCGAGGGCGCATTGTCCCTCAGCCGGCGCCGGCGCAAGCCCTGGCATGTGTCAGGGCCTGCGTGCGTCCATTTCACGCAGCAGGGACTGGGTGAGCCGCAGCTTGGTGCTGGTATTGGCCGAGGGGGTGGCCTGGGCTTTCAGGGCGCGCTGATAGGCTTTTTCGGCCTGGCGCAGCAGCAGATCGGCCAGGTTTTCCAGGGCTTGCGCGTGGTCGGCCTGCAGGCTGAGGGCTTGATTGAGGGCGGCCTGCGCCAAGTCCAGCTCGCCTTGCGAGGCATGGATGACGGCCAGATTGTTATAGGGGTCGGCCAGGTCGGGGAAGTCCTGGCTCAGCTGGGTGAAGATCGCTTGGGCTTGCTTGAGCTCGCCTTGCTCCATGCGCATCACGCCCAGGGCGAAGCGCAGTTTCAAGTCGTTCGGGGTCTTGGCCAGGGACTGCTCCAGCAGGCCCAGGGCCTGGGGGCGCTGGCCGGCCAGCCACAGCTTCTGGGCCTGCTCCAGCTCGCCCGCGAAAACCGGCGCCTGGCCCAGCACGAGCCCGAGAGCCAGCAGCCAGGCGGCGGGCCTGGGCACGAAAAATCCTGGGTGCGCTTGTTGGGGCATGGTGTGAGGGGTCTGAGTCGGCTGGCGAGCGCAGCTCGGGGGAGGCGTGGCGCCCGGTGGGGCAGGGTCGGTACGGGCCTGGCCTCTTTGGGCCAGCCGGTATACTGCCAGCTATTCTACGGCGCCTCCTTCGTCCTCTGAACCGCAAGCCGGCGCCCAAGCCTCAAGGCGCTCTTGCAGCGCCAACCTGGCCCAACAAGCTCCATGTCTCTTCACATCTACAACACGCTGACCCGCGCGGTCCAGCCCCTCATCCCTATCGAAGCTGGCCATGTCCGCATGTATGTCTGCGGCATCACGATCTACGATCTGTGCCATGTGGGCCATGCGCGCATGATGGTGGCTTTCGACCTGATCTACCGCTGGCTGCAGGCCTCGGGCTACAAGGTTACTTATGTGCGCAATATCACCGACATCGATGACAAGATCATCCGCCGGGCGCTGGAGCGCAAGATCCCGATCCGTCAGCTGACCGAGGAGATGGTGGACGCCATGCATGCCGATCTGGGCGCCCTGGGCGTGCTGCGGCCCACGCATGAGCCGCGCGCCACCGAGTTCGTGCCGCAGATGCTGTCCATGATTGGCAAGCTGGAGGCCAAGGGCCTGGCCTACCGGGCCGGCAATGGCGATGTGAATTACGCGGTCCGTTCGTTTGGGGGTTATGGCAAGTTGTCGGGCAAGTCGTTGGACGATTTGCGTGCCGGCGAGCGTGTGGCCGTGGACGACGGCAAACAGGACCCGCTGGACTTCGTGCTCTGGAAGGCCGCCAAGCCCGAGGAGCCCGAGGACGCCAAGTTCGCCTCCGGCTATGGCGCCGGCCGGCCCGGCTGGCATATCGAGTGCTCGGCCATGGCCTGCGCCCTGCTGGGTGAAACCTTTGATCTGCATGGCGGCGGTGCCGACCTGCAGTTCCCCCACCACGAGAACGAGATCGCGCAGAGCGAGGGTGCCAACGGCAAGCCGCCGGCCACCATCTGGGCGCATAACGGCCTGCTCAATGTGGATCATGTGAAGATGTCCAAGTCCCTGGGCAATTTCTTCACCATCCGCGATGTGCTGGGGCGCTATGACGCCGAGACCCTGCGTTACTTCATGCTGCGCACCCATTACCGCAGCCCCTTCAATTTCAGCGACGTCAATCTGGACGATGCGCGCACGGCCCTGCGTCGCCTCTACACCGCATTGGACGGTTTGAATGTGCCCGAACTGCAGGTGAGCGCCATCGACTGGGCCCAGCCCCAGGCCGCGGCTTTCCGCGCGGCCATGGACGAGGACTTCAACACGCCCGGCGCCATCGCCGCGCTGTTCGAGCTGGCCAGCGAGGTCAACCGCAGCAAGTCGCTGGCGGATGCCGCCCTGCTCAAGGCCCTGGCCGGCGTGCTGGGCTTTTTGCAGCAGGCGCCGCGCGACTATCTGCAAGCCGGCAGCGGTGTGGACGAGTCCCATATCGAGGCGCAGATCGCCGCGCGCGCGGCCGCCAAGGCGGGCCGCGACTTCGCCGCCGCGGACCGTATCCGCGCCGAATTGCTGGCCGCCGGCATCGTCCTGCAGGACTCGCCCCAGGGCACGACCTGGACGCGGGCTTGACGTGGGGCGCGTGAGTGCAGCCGGGGTCACCCCGGACTATTGGGATGAGGCCTGCCGCCACCTGGCCAAGCGCGACCGGGTGATGAAGAAGCTGATCCCGCAGTTTGGCGAGGCGCGCCTGCAGAGCCGGGCCGACGCCTTCACCACCCTGGCCCGTTCCATCATCGGGCAGCAGATCTCGGTCAAATCGGCCCAGGCGAGCTGGGAGAAATTCGCCGCGCTGATGGGCGGCGCGCCGACCAAGGTGCAGCCTGCCGCCCTGCTGGCCCTGCCGGTAGAGGCCTTGCGCGGTGTGGGCCTGTCGGCCCGCAAGGTCGACTATCTGAAGGACCTGGCCCAGCATTTTGAAGACGGCCAGGTGCATGTGCGCCAATGGACGCAGATGGATGACGAGGCCATCATCGAAGAGCTGGTGGCGATCCGCGGCATCGGCCGCTGGACGGCCGAGATGTTTCTGATCTTCCATCTGATGCGGCCTAATGTATTGCCGCTGGATGACCCGCGCCTGCTCCAGGGCATCAGCGAAAATTACTTCTCTGGCGAGCCGGTCTCAAGGGCGGAAGCCCGGGAGGTCGGCGATGCCTGGGCGCCTTATCGCTCGGTGGCCACATGGTACATTTGGCGCAGCCTCGATCCGGTTCCGGCCGCCTGAAACAGCAGGCCCGACGACCCGTTCACAGACCTCAACACTGAACACCCAGGATGAGCAAGAAACATTTCCTCGAATTCGAACAGCCCATCGCTGAACTCGAAACCAAGATTGAAGAGCTGCGCTATGTGCAGAGCGAGTCCGCCGTCGACATCTCCGAGGAGATCGACCGCCTCTCCAAGAAAAGCCAGCAGCTGACCAAGGACGTCTACGCCAACGTCGCACCCTGGCAGGTCTACCAGATCGCCCGCCACCCGCAGCGCCCGCAGACCCTGGACTATTGCGCCGAGGTCTTCACCGAGTTCCAGGAACTGCATGGCGACCGCCACTTTGCCGACGATGCCGCCATCGTCGGCGGCCTGGCCCGCTTCAACGGCCAGGCCTGCATGGTCATCGGCCATCAGCGCGGTGCCGATTCCAAGGAGCGTCAGCTGCGCAACTTCGGCATGCCGCGGCCCGAGGGCTATCGCAAGGCCTTGCGCCTGATGAAGCTGGCCGAGAAGTTCGGCCTGCCCGTCTTCACCATGATTGACACCATGGGCGCCTACCCCGGTATCGGCGCCGAGGAGCGCGGCCAGTCGGAAGCCATCGGCCGCAATATCTTCGAGATGGCCCAGCTGGAAGTGCCCATCATCGCCACCGTCATCGGTGAGGGTGGCTCGGGCGGCGCCCTGGCCATCGGCGTGGCCGATCAGGTCTTGATGCTGCAGTTCTCGGCCTATTCGGTGATCTCGCCGGAAGGCTGTGCCTCGATTCTGTGGAAGTCCTCGGAGCGCGCGGCCGAGGCCGCCACCGCCCTGGGTATCACGGCCCACCGCCTGAAGGCCGTGGGCCTGATCGACAAGATCGTCAACGAGCCGGTGGGCGGCGCCCACCGCGACAACAAGCAGATGGCCTCCAATCTGAAGCGCGCGCTGGGCGAGGCCTTGCGCCAGGTCAGCGACCTGCGACCCAAGGAATTGCTGGAGCGCCGCTACGAACGCCTGCAGGCCTATGGCCGCTTCGGCGACACCAAGGCCCGCTGAGCTGGGGCATTACCCACGCGTCATCGCCGTCGCCTACAGCGGCGGCCGCGATTCCACCGCCCTGCTGCATGCCACTGCGCATGCGGCCCAAACGCTCAATGCCGGCGGTGCCCAGCTGCAGGTGCTGGCCCTGCACATTCACCATGGGCTCAGCTCTTTGGCCGATGACTGGCTGTTGCGCTGCCAGGCGCAATGCGAGGCCTGGGTGGCCCAAGGCCTGCCGCTGCGGCTGCGCTGCCATCGATTGAGCGAGAGGCCTGCCGCCACTCAGAGCATCGAGGCCTGGGCGCGCGAGCAGCGCTATGCGGCTCTGCGCAGCATGGCTGTTGAGGCCGGCGCCGACCTGCTGCTGCTGGCCCACCACCGGCGCGATCAGGCCGAGACCTTTGTGCTGCAAGCGCTGCGCGGCGCCGGCACGGCCGGCCTGGCTGCCATGCCGGCCTTGCAATGGCGCGATGGCATTTGCTGGGCCCGACCCTGGCTGGCGCGGCCGCGTGAGCAGGTGGAGGCCTATGTCCAGGCCCATGGCCTGAGCTTTGTCGAGGACGATAGCAATAGCGACCCGCGCTATGCGCGCAACCGCCTGCGCCTGCAGGTCTGGCCGGCCTTGGGCGAGGCCTTCCCGCAGGCCGAGGCCAGCCTGGCCCAGGCGGCGGACTGGGCCCAGCAGGCTCTGGATCTGCAGGCCGAGGTGGCTGAGCAGGATCTGCAAGGCCGGGTGTCCGAGGCGGGCCTGGAGATGGCGGCCGTGCTCGCGCTCTCGCCTGCCAGAGCCAGCAATGCCTTGCGGGCCTGGTTGAGCCTGGCCCTGGGGCAGGCCGCCTCCGCCAGCCTGGTGCGGCGCCTGTTGAGGGAGTGTGTGCCGGGCACGGCCGGCCTCTGGCCTTGTCCGGGCGGCGGGCAGTTGCGTTTTTATCGCGGCCGCTTGCAGCGCTGCTCGGGACAGAAGACCTTGCCGACCGCCCCCGCGCCCCGTTGTTTGGATCTGGGCAAGGTGGGTATCGTGGACTGCGAAGACTGGGGCGGCTGCTGGCGGGTCGAAGCGGTCGAATCCGGCGGCGTGGCGCCCGCGCGCTTGCATCGCGTGATCCTGGCTGCCCGTAGCGGTGGGGAACAGTTTCAACGTGCGCCGCACAGTGTGCCGCGCAGCCTGAAGAAGGCGTTCCAGGAGGCTGGCATGCCGGCTGCCGATCGCCAGGGTCCCTTGCTCTGGATCGATTCGGCCCTGCTTTTCGTGCCCGGCCTGGGTCTGGATGCGCGCCAGTTGGCGGCGCCTGGCGAGGCGCAGCTCAGCCTCAAATGGCTGCCGCACGCCCCTGGCCTGGCACAAGGCAGCAGCTAGAATCGAAGGTTGCGACCACGGCGCACACCGCCTCCTGGCCTCATGGGTCAAAGGTGCCTTGCCTATCCTCAGGGCCCCCAGCGATTCAATCCTCCCGCGTCAACATCTCTTCGCTTCAAGCGAGACTTCTATGGCCTTGATAGTTCACAAGTACGGCGGCACGTCGATGGGCTCGACCGACCGCATCCGCAACGTCGCCAAGCGCGTTGCCAAATGGGCGCGCGCTGGCCATCAAATGGTGGTCGTGCCCTCCGCCATGAGCGGCGAAACCAATCGCCTGCTGGGCCTGGCCAAAGAGCTGGCGCCGGCCGGCAGCAGCCCGGAGCTGAACCGCGAATTGGACATGATTGCCTCCACCGGCGAGCAGGTCTCGGTGGGCCTCTTGGCCATCGCTCTGCAGGCCGAAGGCGTCGAGGCGGTCAGTTATACCGGCTGGCAGGTGCCGCTCAACACCGACTCCAGCTACACCAAGGCCCGTATCGAAAGCATCGAGGACAGCCGCGTGCGCGCCGATCTGGCCGCGGGCAAGGTGGTGGTGATTGCAGGCTTCCAAGGTGTGGATGATGAGATGAACATCACCACCCTGGGCCGTGGCGGCTCGGACACCTCGGCGGTGGCGATTGCCGCCGCCATGAAGGCCGACGAGTGCCTGATCTACACCGATGTGGACGGCGTCTACACCACCGACCCGCGCATCGTGCCCGAGGCGCGCCGCCTGCACACCATCAGCTTCGAAGAGATGCTGGAGATGGCCTCGCTGGGCTCCAAGATTCTGCAGATCCGCTCCGTCGAGTTTGCCGGTAAGTACCGCGTGCCCCTGCGTGTTTTGTCCAGCTTCACGCCCTGGGACATCGATATCAACGAGGAAGCCAAGTCTGGCACCCTGATCAGTTTTGAAGAGGACGAAAAAATGGAACAAGCCGTCGTTTCCGGCATTGCCTTCAATCGCGACGAGGCCAAGGTGACCCTGCTGGGCGTGCCCGACAAGCCCGGCATTGCCTTCCAGATCCTGGGTCCGGTGGCCGAGGCTAATATCGACATCGACGTCATCATCCAGAACGTCTCGCAAGACGGCAAGACCGACTTCAGCTTCACCGTGCATCGCAATGATTACGCCCGCACCATGGCGCTGCTGGAAAGCACTGTGGGCCCGGCCACCCAGGCGGCCAAGGTGCAAGGCGATCCGAAGATCTGCAAGGTCAGCATCGTCGGTATCGGCATGCGCTCGCATGTGGGCGTGGCGTCCAAGATGTTCCGCGCGCTCAGCGAAGAGGGCATCAATATCCAGATGATCTCGACCAGCGAAATCAAGACCAGCGTCGTGATCGACGAGAAGTACATGGAATTGGCCGTGCGCGCCCTGCACAAAGCCTTCGAGCTGGAAAAAAATCCTGAGTAATTGCAGAAATTTTCCGAAACTTCCCTTGAGCCCGGAAAAACCTGTATAGAATGCAAGGCTGCGCTGGAGTCGTGACCGAGTGGCCGAAGGTGCTCCCCTGCTAAGGGAGTATGTGGGCAAAACCTGCATCGAGAGTTCGAATCTCTCCGACTCCGCCAACAATGGCAAACCCCTGATCTGCAAGAGCAATCTTGTGCATCAGGGGTTTTTGCTTTGTGCGGCTGACCTGGGTGTGCCAGGCATTTTTACGCCCATGCAATGGGTGATTGCACTTGACCTAGTTGCGGTATCCGCGTTTGAGCGTGGAACAAACAACTCTGAAGCAGGTCTGTTTGCCGATTTGGGCGGATGACGCCCGTGGATACTGCTGACCGAAGCTGCGGAGCAGTACGGCAGGCTCCCCGAAACCTGGCCTTGTGCGTGCTCCTTGCGGCCCCATTCAGTGCATAGCCAGGAGCGCGATCGTGGACTTTCTCTACAACCTCAAGACCTCTAGCAAGCTGCTCGCGAGCTTTCTTTTGATGGCGGCGCTGGCCTGCCTTGTGGGGGTGGTCGGGCTGTTCAATCTGCACAAGGTGAACCAGACCCTGGAGCGCATCAACGGCCATGCGGTGCCCGCCCTGTCCAATATCAAGGAAGCCAATTCCGAACTGATCAAGGCCGGGCGCGCCATGCGCAATCTGATCATTTACAACACGGCGGCCGAAGGGGTGGACAAGCATGTGAAGGACATGGAGGAGCGCATGAAGGGCGTGGACAACTTCTATGCCCTGACGCTCAAGGATGTTGATCGCAGCGAGCCCAAGGTCGCGGCAGCCATGGCGATTGTGGAGAGCAACCTGCCCAAATTGCGCCAAGGCCAGGCCGAGGTGGCGGCTCTGGCCAAGGCCGGCAAGATCGACGAGGCCAAGCTCAAGCGTGGCGAGGTGCGCGAATTCGAAAACAAGGTGGACGATGCCTTGTCGGCCCTGGACGAGGCTTGTACCGAGTACATGCTCGGCCTGGGGCGGCAGTCGGCGGAGGATTTCGAGATGGCCCGCCTCAAAATCGTCTTCACCATCGCGCTCGCCATCGTCCTGGCGGCGGTGGTGGGTGTCTGGCTGGCCCGCATGCTGGGCGGCGCGATGATGCGTGCAGCCGAGATCGCCCAGTTCGTGGCCGATGGCGATCTGAGCCAGCGGGTCGAGCGGGTCGAGCGCAAGGATGAATCCGGCCAGCTGATGCGGGCCCTGGCCGCCATGTCCGAGAACTTGACCCGCATCGTTTCCGATGTGCGCCGGGGCGCCGAAGGCGTGGCCACGGCCAGTGTCGAGATCGCCACCGGCAACCACGACCTGAGTCGGCGCACCGAGGAGCAGGGCAGCGCCCTGGAGCAGACGGCGGCCGCCATGGAGGAGCTGGGCTCCACCGTCAGGCAGAACTCCGACAACGCCCAGCAGGCCAATCAATTGGCGATGAATGCCTCGCAGGTGGCCGTCAAGGGCGGCGAGGTGGTCAATCGCGTGGTCGAGACCATGAAGGGCATCAACGATGCCAGCAAGAAGATCCACGACATCATCGGCGTGATCGATGGCATCGCCTTCCAGACCAATATCCTGGCCCTGAATGCGGCCGTGGAAGCGGCAAGAGCCGGTGAGCAAGGCCGTGGCTTTGCCGTGGTGGCCAATGAGGTGCGCAATCTGGCGGGGCGCAGTGCCGATGCAGCCAAGGAGATCAAGAGCCTGATCTCCACCAGCGTGGACCGGGTGGAGCAAGGCACGGCCTTGGTCGACCAGGCCGGCAACACCATGAGCGAGGTGGTTGGCGCGATCCGGCGCGTGACCGACATCATGGGCGAGATCAGCGCGGCCAGCATCGAGCAGAACACCGGGGTCTCGCAAGTCGGCGAGGCCGTCACCCAGATGGACCGCAACACCCAGCAGAACGCGGCCCTGGTTGAAGAAAGCGCGGCCGCGGCGGAGAGCCTCAAACAGCAAGCCGCGCAACTAGTCTCCGCCGTCGCCATCTTCAAACTCTGAGCCCGCGCACAAGGCCCGGAAGGGGCTTGTGGCTGGCGAGGGCCAGGCCGCGATACAAGCGGCATGGCTGGGCCCGCGCACAAGGCCCGGAAGTGGCTTGTGGCTGGCGCGGGCTTACTGCTCGTCTTTGCGCCTCAGCCCAGCCAGCACCGGCCGCCAGCATTGCGCCAAGTCGGCCACCACCGCCTCAAGCTGCGCCTCGGGCGTGGCGGCAAAGCCGAGCACCAGGCCGGCCTCCTGGCTGTGCGAGGCCAGGCCGCCCACTTGGCGCAGGCCGCCGATTTCCAGGCCCTTGGCCTGAGCGGCCTTCAGCAAGCATTGCTCCCAATGCGGATTCGGCAGGCGTAGCAGCAGCTGCAAGCCTGCTTCGATCAAGGGCGAGGGCAGGGGCAGGATGCCGTCCAACTCGCGTTCCCAGGCCCGGATGAATGTGTCTCTGCGCGCGCTGGCCGTGCGCCGCATGCGCCGTACATGGCGCAGGAAATGGCCTTCCTCGATGAAGTCGGCCAGCACATGCTGGTCGACGATGCTGGACTGCCGGTCCAGCACCGCGCGCAGCTTGGCCAGTGTGGGCACCCAGGCCTTGGGCGCGACCATATAGCCCAGGCGCAGTCCCGGGAACAGCAGCTTGGAAAAGGTGCCGATATACAGCACTCTTTGCTGCGCGCCGCTCAAGCTGGCCAGTGGCGCCAGAGGTACACCGGCATAACGGTATTCACCGTCGTAGTCGTCCTCCAGCAGATAGGCCTGATGGCGCTGGGCCCAGGCTAGCAGGTCCAGGCGCCGCTGGGCGCTCATCACCACGCCGCTGGGGAATTGGTGGGAGGGTGTGATGTAGGCCATGCGGCAATCCCCCAGCGCCTCCAGGGCACCGATGCGCAGGCCCTCGCTGTCCAGCGGCAGGGGCAGCACCTGGGCGCCGCCCAGGCCCAGGGCGGCCGCTGCGGCGCGGTAGCCGGGGGACTCCATGGCAACGCGGTCGCCGGGGTTCAGCAAGGCCAGGGCGGCGATGGCGATGGCCTGCTGGCTGCCGGCGCTCAGCAAGACCTGCTCGGGCGTGCAGGCCAGGCCGCGCGAGCTGTTGAGATAGGCGGCGATCAGTGCGCGCAGCCGGGGCAGGCCGGCCGGGTCGGCATAGCCGCTGGCCAGTTGCGGGTGGCGTCGCCAAAACCGCTGCTGCAGGCGCGACCACAGGATATGAGGGAATTTGTCCTGGGCCGGCAGGCCCCAGCGCAGGCCACGTTCACCGGGGCGCAGGGGCGGGGTCAAGTGCAGGCTTTGCAGCCGGGCCCAGAGCTCGCTCGCCTGCCCGCTCTCCTCAAAACCTGCGGCCTGGGCCGGCGTGCGGGCCGCGGTGGGCGGGGGTTCCCGCCTGAGTTGGGCGACGTAGCAGCCGGCGCCCGGATGCCCCTCCAACAGGCCTTCGGCCATCAGCTGCTCATAAGCCCGCAACACGGTGTTGCGCGAGACGCCCAGGCGCTGTGCCAAGTCCCGGCTGGCTGGCAGGCGCTGGGCGGCGGCGAGCTGGCCCAGCAGGATTTTCTGCTTGAGCTGGGCATGCAGGGAGCGGGCCAGGCCCTGGCGGCCATCCAGCCGCAGGCCGTCGGGCTCCAGGGTCAGCGTGGCGCGGCTTGAAATTGGACCCATGAAAATCCTCGAAATTGGTACTTTGATGGTACCAAGACCGGCCCTATGCTGAGCGCCGTCCCGCCTCAACACTCACTCATCGAAGCGCCCGCCATGTACCAGCCCGCTCATTTCCGCTTGCAAGACGATGCGCAGATTCGGCATCTGCTCGCCACCCAGCCGCTGGCGGCCGTGATCGGCCCCGACGCGGCGGGCCAGGCCTTTGTCAGCCATCTGCCGCTGACCCTGCTGGAGGAGGGCGGGCAATGGCTGCTGGAGGGGCATATGGCGCGGGCCAATCCGCACTGGGCCTGGCTGTCCGCGCAGATGGCCAGGCAGACCGAGGTGCTGGCGGTGTTCAGCGGCCCCAGCGCCTACGTCTCGCCACGCCACTACGAGCACGAGCGCAATGTGCCGACCTGGAACTATCTGGCCGTCCATGCCTACGGCACGCTGGACTTGGTGGACGAGGCCCCGGCCAAGGACGCCTTGCTCAAGCGTCTGATCCAGCAGCACGAGCCCGGCTACGCGGCGCAGTGGCGCGGCCTGGCCGAAGACTTTCAGTCCAGGCTGCTGGCGGCGATCGTTGGCTTCAGGCTGCGGGTGACGCGGCTGGAGGCCAAGGCCAAGCTGAGCCAGAACCGCTCGGCGCTGGAACGCCAGCGCATCCAGGCCGGCTTGAGCGAGGGCTCGGCATCGGAGCAGGCGGTGGCGCAATGGATGCAGCGGCTCGGCCTGTGAATCTCTCCCCCCACACACACTTTCAGGAGCAATGATTGATGCCCAATGTGCAAGACCTGCTGCAGCCCTTGCAGCTCGCCCCCGTGACCCTGAGCGGCCGCCATGTGCGCCTCGAACCGCTGAGCCTGGCCCATGTGGATGAGCTAGCCGCCGTGGGCACCGCGCCCGAGCTCTGGACCTGGGTGCCCACCCAGGTGCGCAACCGGGACGAGATGCAGGCCTATGTGGAGACGGCCCTGGCCGAGCAGTCACGTGGCCAGTCCCTGCCTTTTGCCATCCTCGATGCGCCCAGCGGTGCGGTGATTGGCAGCACCCGCTTTGGCAGCATCTCGGCCAAGGACAGGCGCTTGGAAATCGGCTGGACCTGGGTCGCGCCCAGCCACCAGCGCAGCGGCGCCAATACCGAGGCCAAGACACTGTTGCTGACCCATGCTTTTGAGGCGTTAGGCGCTTTGCGGGTGGAGCTCAAGACCGATGTGCTGAACGCCAAGAGCCGGGCCGCCATCCTGCGCTTGGGGGCGCAGCAGGAGGGCATCTTCCGCCGCCACGTGATCTGCTCGACCGGGCGGGTGCGCGACACCGTCTATTTCTCCATCATCGACGCGGAGTGGCCGGCGGTGAAGGCCCGCCTGGCCAGCTTGTTGCGCTAATTTCTGACTTACATACCCGCGTAATTCGGCCCGCCACCGCCTTCGGGCGTGACCCAGACGATGTTCTGGGTCGGGTCCTTGATGTCGCAGGTCTTGCAGTGCACGCAGTTCTGCGCATTGATCTGCAGGCGGTCGCTGCCGTCCTCGTTCTTCATGAACTCGTAGACGCCGGCCGGGCAGTAGCGGGCCTCGGGGCCGGCGTACTGGGCCAGATTGATGCGTACCGGCACTGTGGCGTCCTTCAGCGTCAGATGGGCCGGCTGGTTCTCTTCATGGTTGGTGTTGGAGACGAATACCGAGGAGAGGCGGTCAAAGCTCAGCTTGCCATCGGGCTTGGGGTAATTGATGGGCTGGCATTCGGCGGCCGGCTTCAGGCAGACATGGTCGGGGTGCTTGGCGTGCAGGGTCCAGGGCGGGTTTTTCACGCCCAGCTTGGGCAGCAGCCATTGCTCGACGCCCGTCATCAGCTGGCCGACCAGCTGGCCCTTCTTGAACCAGAGTTTGAAATTGCGGGTCTGCTGCAGCTCCTCGTTCAGCCAGCT
Organism: Roseateles oligotrophus; assembly: GCF_014204525.1. GTDB lineage: Bacteria > Pseudomonadota > Gammaproteobacteria > Burkholderiales > Burkholderiaceae_C > Paucibacter_A > Paucibacter_A oligotrophus_A. The sequence goes on along the minus strand of NZ_JACHLP010000001.1, from coordinate 398,039 downwards.
GGCTTCGAAGGCGGCCGGGTAGGCGCTCAGCTCGTCGTGGCTGCGGCCCGCGGCCAGGGCCGGCACGATGGCCTCGGCGCACAGCATGCCGCTCTTGATGGCGGCATGGCTGCCCTTGATGCGGGCGGCGTTCAGGTAGCCGGCGTCGCAGCCTATCAGGGCACCACCCGGGAACACGGTCTTGGGCAGGGCCTGGGGCGTGCCGTTATTGATGGCGCGCGCACCGTAGCCCAGGCGCTTGCCGCCCTCGATATGCTTGCGGATGCTGGGGTGGGTCTTCCAGCGCTGCATCTCCTCGAAGGGGCTCATGAAGGGGTTCTGGTAGTCCAGGCCGATCACAAAGCCCAGCGTGACCTTATTGCCCTCCAGGTGGTAGAGGAAGCCGCCGCCAAAACTGTTGTCCGTCATCGGCCAGCCGGCGGTATGCACGACCAGGCCGGGCTGGGCCTGCTCGGCCGGGATCTCCCACAACTCCTTGATGCCGATGGCATAACTCTGCGGATCCTTGCCTGCCGCGAGCTGGTAGTTGGCGATCAACTGCTTGCCCAGATGGCCGCGCGCGCCCTCGGCAAACACGGTGTACTTGCCCAGCAGCTCCATGCCCAGCTGGAAGTTCTCGGTCGGCTCGCCGTCCTTGCCCAGGCCCAGATTGCCGGTGGCCACGCCGCGCACGCTGCCGTCCTCGCCGTACACCACTTCGGCGGCGGTGAAGCCGGGGAAGATCTCCACGCCCAGCCCTTCGGCTTGTTCACCCAGCCATTTGCAGACGGCGCCCAGCGAGATGACGTAATTGCCGTGGTTGTGGAAGCACTCGGGGATCAGCCATTGCGGCGTGCGGGTTTCGCCGCTCTCGCTCAGGAACAGGATCTCGTCTTCGCTGACGGCTTGCTTCAGCGGTGCACCCAGCTCCTTCCAGTTCGGCAGCAACTCGTTCAGGGCGCGCGGATCCATCACCGCGCCGGAGAGGATGTGGGCGCCGGGCTCGGAGCCTTTTTCCAGCACCACGACGGACAGCTCCGGATTGAGCTGCTTGAGGCGTATGGCCGTGGCCAGACCGCCGGGGCCGGCGCCGACGACGACCACGTCGTACTCCATGGATTCGCGGGGGCCGTATTGGGCAAGAAGGTCCTGGCTTGTCGTCATCGTGAGGGTCCTGGTAGATCGATTGCCGGCAATTCTAGCCAGCCTGCGGCTTAAAAAGCACGATCGTTCGATTTTGTAGACGCTGAGGCCTAGCCCTGGCGGGACGAGGCCAGGGTGTCGCGCGGTGATTCGTCGAACATCTCCCGGTACTCCTGGGCGAAACGGCCCAGATGATAAAAGCCCCAGCGCAGCGCCACCTCGGTGATGTGGCTGTCGGGTTCGGCGCGCAAGAGATCGTCGTGCGCATGGCGCAGGCGCAGCTCGCGCAGCATGCGCATGGGGCTGACCCCGCGGTAGCGCTGGAAGCCCAGGAACAGGCTGCGCACGCTGACCCCCGCCACGGCGGCCAGCTGGGCGGGGCTCAAGGCCTCGTGGCAATGCGCCAGCAAGAACTCCTCCACCAGGCGCACGCTGCGCGGCGCCAGCGGCGCACCGCTGCCGCGCAGCAGCGGGCTGTGGTCATGGGCCTGGCCGGCCAGCAGGGCGGCGATCAGGCGGTGCTGCAGCTGCAGGGCCGAGAGCGGGTAGCGCTCGGCCTCTTGCGTGGCCGCCGCGAAGTCGAACAAGGAGAGCAGGGCATCCTGCAGGGCGGGCAAGGCATCCAGGCGCAGCTGGGGCGCGAACACCGGGGCGCTCAGCGTGGGCTGGCCGCACCAGCTCTGCGCAAAGCGCTGCACCGCACAGGCCTCGATGCGCAGCAGCAATTGCTCATTGCCCGCATGCCAGCGCATGCGCAGATCGGGCTGGGGCGAGAGCAGGCTGGCGCAGGCCTCGTCCGAGAGGAAGTCGCAGCCCCCGCTGGCAATCTCGGCCCGGCCTTGCAGCGGGATCTGGATCAGATAGAAGCGCTCCAGCGGGCCGGGCAGTATGTCTACCGTGGCGCCGTAGCGCAGCCGGCTCATGCTCAGCAGGCCCAGCGGCAGATGATCCATCTGCATGGCCACCGGCCGGCAGCCCGAACCGGCCGGGCCATTGCGCCGGGGTTCCAGGCGGTGCGGCTTGAACACCCGGCCCACCAGGGCCTGGGCCCGCTCCACATCGCTGGACTCAAACAGCAGGCGGCGCGCGGCGGCCCGCTCCCAGCCTTGGCTGAGTTGCTGGGCGGCGCTGGGGCGGGGCTGCGTTGAGGCCATGGGCCGGGTTCCTAGCTCGAAGTCGGGCGCAGGGATTTGCTGCAAATCAATGTAGCAGCGCCTGGCCGCGGCTTGTCACTGGGCAGACCCGCAGCCGGCGCCAAGTTCTTGCACTTTCTGGATAGTGCTTGCGGCCAGCGGATAGCCGCCCGCCGGCCGCGGGCCGAGCATGGGCCACCGAGCAACAAAAGCGGAGACAAAGCCATGCAAGGACTTCGGGACAAGGTCGTGATCGTCACCGGCGGCGCCACCCTGATAGGGCGCGCCGTGGTGGATTGCCTGCTGGGCTATGGCGCGCGGGTGGCGGTGCTGGATCTGGATGCGGCCGGCGTGGCGGCGCTGGCGGCGCGCCAGGACGCCAGGCTGCTGGCGCTGAGGCTGGACATCACCGACGACGCGGCCCTGGCCTATGCCCTGGGCCAGGTGCGCGAGCGCCTCGGCGGGGTGGACGGGCTGGTGAACCTGGCCTGCAGCTATCTGGACCAGGGCCTGGCCTCGCCGCGCGCCGAGTGGTTGCAGGCCCTGGACGTCAATCTGGTCAGCGCCGCGATGATGGTGCGGGCCGTGCGCGAGACCATGGTGGCGCGGGGCGGCGGCGCCATCGTCAACCTCACCAGCATCTCGGCCCAGGTGGCGCAGACCGGACGCTGGCTTTACCCGGTGTCCAAGGCCGCTCTGCTGCAGCTGACCCGCAATATGGCCATGGACCTGGCGCCGGATGGCATCCGCGTCAACTCCGTCTCGCCCGGCTGGACCTGGTGCCGCTTGATGGACGAGCTGAGCCAGGGCGACCGCGCCAAGACCGACGCGGTGGCCGCCCCCTTCCATCTGCTGGGCCGGGTGGGCGAGCCGGCCGAGGTGGCCGAGGTGGTGGCGTTTCTGCTCTCAAGCCACGCCAGCTTCGTCACCGGTGCCGACTATGCGGTGGATGGTGGTTATTCCGCCATGGGGCCCGAGCAGAAGCTGCCCGCCATTCCCAAACTCGCCGCCTGAACGGGCCGCAACCGGAGACCACCATGAAGAGCAATCCCTCACGCCGCATCGCCATCGTCGGCGCCGGCCAGTCCGGCCTGCCTCTGGCGCTGGCCCTGCAAGCCCGGGGTGACGAAGTCACCCTGCTCAGCAACCGCAGCGCCGCGCAGATCCGCGCCGGCCGGGTCATGTCCAGCCAGTGCATGTTCGACGCGGCCTTGCAGATCGAGCGCGATCATCAACTCGATTGGTGGGCGCGGGACTGCCCGCCGGTGCAGGGCATAGGTCTGTGCGTACCCAGCCCCGACCCCGCTGCGCCAGCCGGCACCCGGCTGATCGACTGGGCCGCGCCCCTGCACAAGCCCGCCCAGGCGGTGGACCAGCGGCTGAAGATGCCGGCCTGGATGGAGGCCTTCGAGCAACGCGGCGGGCGCCTGGTCTTGCAGGAGGCCGGCATCGCGGAGCTGGAGGAACTGGCGGCCAGCCATGAGCTGCTGGTGCTGGCGGCGGGCAAGGGCGAGATCGTCAACCAGCTCTTCGCCCGTGACGCCGAGAAAAGCTGTTACGACGCCCCCCAGCGCGCCCTGGCCCTGACCTATGTGCAGGGCATGCGGCCGCGCGAGCCTTTTTCGCGCGTCTGCTTCAATCTGATCCCCGGCGTGGGCGAGTACTTTGTCTTCCCGGCCCTGACGCTGAACGGGGCTTGCGAGATCATGGTGTTCGAGGGCATTCCCGGCGGCCCCATGGATTGCTGGGCCGATGTGAAGACGCCCCAGCAACATCTGGGCCGCAGCCTCGAGATCTTGCAGCGCTACCTGCCCTGGGAGGCCGAGCGCTGCCGCGATGTGCGCCTGAGCGACGAATTAGGCACCCTGGCCGGCCGCTTCGCGCCCACGGTGCGCCGGCCCGTGGGTCGCCTGCCCTCGGGCCGCCTGGTGCTGGGCATGGGCGACGCGGTGGTGGTCAACGACCCCATCACCGGCCAGGGCAGCAATAACGCGACGAAAGCCTTTCAGGTCTATTTCGAGGCCATCTGCGCGCGCGGCGAGCATGCCTTCGATGCCGCCTGGATGCAGGCCACCTTCGACCAATCCTGGGCCTATGCCAAGGACGTGGTGCGCTGGACCAATATGCTTTTGGCCCCGCCGCCCGAGCACATCCTGCAATTGCTGGGCGCCGCCGGCCAATGCCCCAGCCTGGCCAGCCTGATCGCCAATAACTTCGACCACCCGCCCGCCTTCTTCCCCTGGTGGGGCGATGCGCAGGAATGCCAGCGCTTGGTGGCCCGGCATCTGCAGGGGCAGGCGGCATGAATGCGCAGTTGGATGTGGAGCCTGGGGCGTCGGCCCTGAGCCAAGACCTCAGCCAGGACCTGAGTCCCCAGGCCTTGCGCCAAAGCCTGGGCTGTTTTCCCAGCGGCGTCACGGTCATCACCGCGCGGGCGGTGGACGGGCGGCCGCTGGGCCTGACGGTCAACTCCTTCGCCTCCTTGTCGCTGGAGCCGCCGCTGCTGCTCTGGAGCCTGGCCAACCGTTCGCCCAATCGCCAGGCCTTCCGGCAGGCCACGCATTTCGCCATCCATGTGCTGGCGGCGCACCAGGGCGAGACGGCGCTGCAGTTCGCCAACTCGCGCCTGCCCGACAAGTTCCACGGCATCGCCCTGCAGCCGCCGCTGTGGGAGCAGGCACCGCCCCTGCTGGCCGACAGCCATGCCTTGTTTCTGTGCGAGAGTCGGGATGCCATCGAATCGGGCGACCACACCTTGTTCATAGGCCGGGTCCAGCAGCACGGCCGCGGGGCGGGTGCGCCCCTGCTGTTCTACCGCGGGCAGTTTGGCGTTTGAACGGGCCGCCCGCCGCGCAGAAAAATCCCAGTCGAAAAACCATCAGGAGACAAACCATCATGGCCGGTCAAACCATCAGGATTCAAGCCGCTGACGGCAGCGGCAGCTTCGGCGCCTATCTGGCCCTGCCGCCCGGCGGCAGCGGCCCCGGCATCGTGCTGGCGCAGGAGATTTTTGGCCTCAACGAATTCGTGCGCCAGACGGCCGACCACTACGCCGAGGAAGGCTATGTGGTGATCGCCCCCGACCTGTTCTGGCGCCAGCAGGCCGGTGTGGAACTGGGCTATTCCGAAGCCGAGTGGCAACAGGCGTTCAAGTTCTTCCAGGGCTTTGACCTGGACAAGGGGGTGGAGGATATGGGCGCCGCCCTGCAAGCCCTGCGTGCGCGGCCCGAGTTTGTCGGCAAGGCCGGCGTGCTGGGCTTTTGCCTGGGCGGCATGCTGGCTTTCATGAGCGCCTGCCGGCTGGATGTGGACGTGGCCGTGGGCTATTACGGCGTGGGCATGGAGCACAAGCTGGACGAGGCGGCCCATATCCGCGGCCGCCTGCTGCTGCACTTCGCTGAAGCAGACGGTTATTGCACGGCCGAGGCCCGCGCCACCATCATGCAGGCCTTGCAGCAGCGGCCCCGCAGCGAGCTCTACGTCTACCCCGGTGTGGACCACGCTTTTGCCCGCCCGGCCTCACCCCATTTCGACAAGGCCGCCAGCCTGATGGCCCACCAGCGCTCGGTGGCCGCCTTCAAGGCCGAGCTGGGCCCGCACTACGACTTCTCGGCGCTGTGGGACAAGCATTGCGAGCACGAGTTCGCCAGCCGCGATGTGGACGCCACCATGGCCACCATGGTGGCCCAGCCCTATGTCAATCACATCCCGACCATGACGGGTGGCGTGGGCCATGACGCGCTCAAGCGTTTTTACAAATACCACTTCGTCAACAGCAACCCGCCCGACACCCGCCTGATCCCCATCTCCCGCACCATAGGCGCCACCCAGATCGTCGACGAGCTGTTGTTCTGCTTCACCCATAGCTGCGAGATCGACTGGATGCTGCCCGGCGTCAAACCCACCGGGCGCGCGGTGCAGATCCCCCTGGTGGCCATCGTCAAGTTCCGCGGCGACAAGCTCTACCACGAGCACATCTACTGGGACCAGGCCTCGGTGCTGGTGCAGATCGGCCTGCTGGACCCGGCGGGCCTGCCGGTGGCGGGCATGGAGACGGCGCACAAGCTGCTGGACGAGAAGCTGCCCTCCAATGGTTTGATGGCCCGTTGGTCCAATAGCCAGGGCCAGCCGCTCTGAGCCTTGGCGCCCGGCGCTCGTGCTATCGTCATTGCAGTTCCTGAGAGGAAAGCAACGATGAGTTACAGCATTGATTTGTCGGGCCGCGTGGCCCTGGTGACGGGCGCTTCCAGCGGCCTGGGCGCTCAATTCGCCAAGACCCTGGCCCAGGCCGGTGCCTGCGTCGTCCTGGCGGGCCGCCGCACCGAGCGATTGAAGACCTTGCGCAGCGAGATCGAGGGGGCCGGTGGCGACGCCCATGTGGTGAGCCTGGATGTGACCGATCTGGACAGCATCAAGTCCGCCGTCGCCCATGCCGAGACCGAGGTCGGCACGCTGGACATCCTGGTCAACAACTCCGGCGTCAGCACCACCCAGCGGCTCACCGAGGTGAGCCCCGACGATTACGACTTCGTCATGGACACCAATGTGCGCGGCGCCTTCTTCGTCGCCCAGGAAGTGGGCAAGCGCATGCTGGCGCGGGCGCGCGGCGCCGCACCCGGCACCTTTATCGGCGGGCGCATCGTCAATATCGCCTCCATGGCCGGCCTGCGGGTGCTGAGCCAGATCGGCGTCTACAGCATGAGCAAGGCAGCCGTCATCCACATGACCCGGGCCATGGCGCTGGAATGGGGCAAGTACGGCATCAATGTCAACGCCATCTGCCCCGGCTATATCGACACCGAGATCAACCACCACCACTGGGGCAGCGAGCAGGGCCAGAAGCTGGTCGAGCTGCTGCCGCGCAAGCGCGTCGGCCAGCCGCGCGATCTGGACACCTCGCTGCTGATGCTGTGCGCCAACGAGAGCCATTTCATCAATGGCGCGGTGATCCAGGCCGATGACGGCTTTGGTGTGTGAGACCTATTTGTTTTAGAGCGTACGAATGTCCTTGCGAACCCTGAGCGCCCTGGAGGCGCGTGTGCTGGCCGTGCTGGTGGAGAAACAAGCCACGGTGCCTGACAGTTATCCCCTGTCCCTCAACGCCCTGACCCTGGGCTGCAACCAGAAGACCGCGCGCGAGCCGGTGATGGCCGCCAGCGAGGCCGATGTGCTGGCCGCGCTGGAGGCCTTGAAGGCCATGCACCTGGTCGGCAGCGTCAGCGGCAACCGGGTGGCGCGTTACGAGCACAACGGCGCACGCGCCCTGGGCGTGCCCGGTGCGGCCCTGGCCTTGCTGACCTTGTTGATGCTGCGCGGCCCGCAGACGGCGGCCGAGCTGAGGCAGAACACCGAGAGACTGCACCGCTTTGCCGATGTGTCCTCGGTCGAGGGTTTTCTGGAAGAGCTGGCCGAGCGCACGCCGGCCTTTGCCGTCAAGCTGCCGCGTGCCCCCGGCGCCCGCGAGCCGCGCTGGGCCCATCTGCTCTGCGGTGAGGTGGCCGTGCAGGCGGAAGCCGGCAGCGCAGCGCCCGCTGCCGCCCGGGATGAGGACTACGCCTTTCTGCGCGCCGAGCAGCAGCGCCTGAGCGCCGAGCTCGAGCAGCTCAAGGCCTTGGTGAACCGCATGGCGGTGGAGTTAGGCATAGCCTGAGAGGCCGGGCCTCAAAGATCGCCGATCTCCGCCACCAGTCTTTGCCAGACCTCGTGGCCGGCGAGGCTGTTGCTGAGCAAGACCAGGCCGCTTTTGCGCGTTGCTGAGAACTGGCTGTAAGCCCGAAAGCCCGTGCTATTGGCGCCGGAGTGGTAGGCGATCAGGCCTTGCGCCGTGGGGTTGAGCGCAAAGCCCAGGCTCCACTGCACGGCCTCGCTATGCGCCCCGCGCGGGCGCCGTATCGGCGGGCGCGATTTCACCTCGACCTGGGGCGCCAGCATCTGCGCCGGCGGATCCGCCATCATCAAGGCCAGGAAGCGGGCGTAGTCCTGCGCCGTGGTGTAAAGCGTGTAGCCGGCATTGGCCCGTGTGTAGCGGCCGGCGGGCAGGGGGCGGCCGTCCTCGGCATGGCCGCGGGCGCGCAAGCCGTCCAGGCTGGGCGTCAGCACAAAGCCGCTGTGCGGCATGGCTTGCGGCTCGAACAGCTGGCGCTGGGCGATGTCCTGCAGGGGCAGGCCCTCGATGTGCTCCAGGCCTGCCTGCAGCAAGGCATAGCCTTCGCCGGAGTAGCGGAAATCGCTGCCGGGCTCGAAGGCCAGCGGCAGGGCCGGCCCCTCGGCTTGGGGCCCTTCGTCTCGCCAATTGGGCAGGCCGGAGCGGTGGCTTAGCAGCTGGCGTGGCGTGATCTGCGCGCGCCAGGCCTGTTGCTGCGCCGAGGCGGGCCGCGCGTCGCCGAAAAAGGCCTGCAGCGCCGCCGCTGGCATTTGCCGGGCCAGCGGGCGGTCCAGGGCCAGCCGGCCGCGCTCGCAGGCCCGCAGCGCCAGCCAGGCGAATACCGGCTTGCTCATCGAGGCGGCCTCGAACACGGTATCCGCTTGAATCGCGAGTTCGGGGTGAGCGGCCAGTTTTGTGCCGTAGAGGAAAGACCAGGCGCTGCGCCCATCCTGCAGCAGGCAGAGCTGGGCGCCGGGCACGGCGAATTGCTGGCAGAGGGCGGGCAGTTGCTCGGCCAGCCAGGCATACAAGGTCTCGCCTGCCTGCGGACTCAGGTCTTGCGTCCCCGCCCGTGCCCGACTTGCCAACAGGCCGGTGGCCGCCGCCAGCAGCAGGCGGCGGCGCGGCGGCGGCTTCACTTGAAGGTGTACTTCGCGCTCAGATAGGCGAAGCGGCCGCGCGTGTCGGTGTAGCTGGGGTCATAGCCCGACACGAAGAAGTAGGCTTGTTGCGAGAACGGCGGCGAGGTGTCGAGCAGGTTTTGTACACCAGCCCGCAGTGTCAGCGCCTTGGTCGCCTCCCACCCTGCCGAGAGATTCCAGAGCGAATAGGCGCCCACCTTGCGGTCGGGCTTGCCGACGATGTGCTGATCGTCATAACCCTGCAGATAGTTGTTGGACAGGGTCGCCGAGAAGGGCCCCGTCTCCCAGTCCACGCTCAGCGTATGGCGCCAGCGCTGCACCACGCCGTCATTGATGAAGACGCCCAGATTGCTGACGAAGGGGTCGCCGTCGCCGGTTTGCTGGTCGGATCTGAGTGTCAGCGTGCCATTGAAGCGCAGGCCGAACTGGCCGAAGCCGGTCTTCAGATTGCTCAGTGCGAAACCAAGATCCAAACCGGAGATCTTCTGCTTACCGCGGTTTTCTTTGACCAGGTCGATGTGGTGGATTTTGGTGTTGGCCCGGCGATGCACGAGGCTCCCGTATTTGGCGAGGTCGGAGAGGATCACGTCCACGCCCAAGGTACTGATGAGGTTGGACTTCTCGATATTCCAGTAGTCGAGGTTGAAGCTGAGGTCGCGCTGCGGCTCGAACACGGCACCCAGTGAGAATTGGCGCGATGTCTCGGGTTTGAGCCTGGTATTGCTGTAGTTGTAGGTGACCCAGATGTCTGAGCAGTCGGTGGGCGTGTTGCTCGGGTCGGCGGCCATGCAGACCGGGTCCACCAGGGTGGCGGAGGAGCCCTGGGTGAGCGGGCGGTAGAGATCCGACATGCTGGGCGCACGGAAGCCCTTGCCCACCGAGGCTCGCAGCAGCAACTCGGGGCTAGGCACATACTTCAGCCCTAGTTTGGGGCTCAGCGCGCCACCGCTGACCTGGTAATGCTCGTAGCGCAACGCCGCCTGCAGTTCCAACTGTTTGGTGAGGGGGGCGCTGATCTCACCGAACATGGCCGAAATCCGGCGTGACTTGCTGAAGTCGGAATCGGGGCCTTGCGAGGTTTCGCCGAGGATGAGGTCATTCTTGAGCGCGTCGGATTGGTGGTAGTCCTGCTTTTCGCGGCGTAGCTCGCCGCCCAAAGCCAGGGCCAGCTCGCCGCCGGCCAGCGGCATCAGGCCCTTGGACATCCTGAAGTCCAAGCTGTCCATCGTGCCATTGGCGCGGCGCACCTCGCCCCGGAGTTGTGCTTTCTCGTACAGTGCCAGTCCTGCGGCATTGGACGGACCGAAGGCATTCAACGTGCCAGCGGCGAAGCCGTCCTTGATCATCTGCTCGTTCAGATAGCCCTGGTGGTCGCGGTCAGAGACCTTGCTGTTGCTGTGGTTCAGCGCCCACTCATAATCCCAGCCGCCCAGAATGCCATTTGTGCCGAGCACATAGCGCTGAGTGTCCGACACCAGTTCGCTGGTGCGTAAGCCGGCCTCGGTCAAGCGGGTGCGCACGACCATGAGGCGGCGCTCGTCCCCGGCGGGCAATGTGTTCAACGAGGCAGCGGCTAGGGCCGGAATGAGGGAGATGTCCATTTCGGCATCGATGCGGTTGGGCGTGCCGGTGTAGAGCGTGCGTGCCCGGGCCAGCGCCACCTCGGCGAAGAGCTGATGGCCACCGCCCAGATTAAACACGCCGCGGCCGAACAGGCTGTTCTTGTTCGACTCGGGGTAGAGCTCGATATCGCGCATGTAGTCAAAGGTGCAGCCATCCACACCGCCGATGCCTGCGGGTAGGTAGAGGCTGCCATTCGCCGGATTGCAAGCGGTGGCGGCGGATGGGTTGACGCGGTAGGTGCTGATGAGGTCTTTGCCGTTGGCCTTGTAGCCTGCTGCGATCAGCGAGTCGCGCTGCTCCGAGCCGTCCAGGTTCTGATCTAGCAGGATGTTGCCGGGGAAGGGGGCGCTGGACAGCAAATCGGGCAAGCGCCCCGGGATGTCCAGCTCCTTGATGAATTTGCGTTGCGAGGCGTTCAGGCTGGTGGTTTTCTGGAGATCCAGCACGGCCATCACATTGAAGCCGTCGCGGCTGTAGTCGCCGAAGCCGCCGGCCAGGGTGGCCGAGCGCTTGTTGCCGCCACCGCCTTCGGTCGTATTGCCGACCATGGCGCTGATTTCCGCGCCGGTGTAGTCCTTGCGGGTGATGAAGTTGATGACGCCGCCGATGGCGTCTGAACCATAGAGCGAGGAGGCGCCGTCGAGCAGGATTTCGACGCGCTGGATGGCCGCGGCCGGGATGCTGTTCAGGTCCACGCCGGCCGCATCGCCGGGCGAGGCGAAATTGGCCATGCGCCGGCCGTTCAGCAGCACCAGTGTGGAGGACACACCCAGGCCACGCAGATTGGCGGCATTCATGCCCATCTGGTCACGGAAGCCGCCGTAGCCGATGCTGCCACCGTCGGTCAGGTTGTTGGCGCTGGCGCTGACGCGCGCCAGCAGTTCGGCCGCGGTCGTCACACCGGCTTTGTCGATCTCCTTGCGGGTGATGACCTGCACCGGCAGTGCCGTTTCGCCCTCGATGCGCTTGATGGCCGAGCCGGTGATTTCCACCCGCTCCAGCTTTTTGGCCTCCTCGTCCTTGCTCTGTTGCGCCTGGCTTGGAAGTGCGGAGATCGCACCCAGGGCCAGCAGGCAGGCTTGCAAGCTCAGGCGTTTTTTCAAGCCGGCGCTGACCGGCGTTGGCTGGGGGGCGTGGCGAAGCGTGGAGGCTTTGTTTGGCATGGCGAGGATCCGCTTGGGCTTTGGGGTAGAGGGGCGTGATGACAGGCTTGTGTCAGTCCCTGCAGGCCAGGGCTTGCAGGGGCTGGGCAGATGCGAAATTCGCACAGCGTTGCGATCAGTCTAGAAAGCTCGGGCCCACAGGGCCAGTGGGTAAACGCATGCTCAGTCGCGTGGACGCAACTCTTGGCTGCGGGGTCTGTCCATTGAATTAGGGGGAAGGAGGCGTCCGGTGCCTTGCTCCAGGTCGGCTACCATCAAGCGACGCATGCGCAAGGAGTTTGCGTGGCCCGGTTCCGCAGGTTTTGCCTGCATCACCCGGTGAGTCGCTAACTCCTGATTCCCTCAGCCTGAAACTTGTAGCGCGGCCTGCGCCGCCCCCATTTCATGAAGAAATTTTTGCCCTCTTTGCCGCGCAGCTGGCTGTTCTGCCTTGTAGTTGCCGCGGGTTCGATCGGGGCAAGCAGCTCGGTGTTCGCGGCCGACTCGGTGCTGGGTGCCGGCCAGGCGCAAAGCCCCAGCAATCCCAAGACGGGGGTGTGGACGGTGATACGCGGCCCTGGCAACCAGGCCAGCAAGCCCGCGCCGGCCACGGCCACGCCCTCGTCCAGCGCCACGCCTTCGGCCCTGGGGGCCTTGCCGCCCGGGCCCGGCACGGCGGGTCTGCCCGGGGGCGAGCCCGCCATCAAAGGCTATGCCGTGCCCATAGGCGGTGCGCTGAAGGCCGATAACGATGAAGTCTGGGGCCGCATCGTGGCCCTGGCCGGCGGCAAGGGCGCGCGCTTTGTGGTGTTCAGCACCGCCTCCGAAGACCCCGAGGCCAGCGCCCGCCAGACGGTGGAGCTGCTGCAGCGCCGCGGCGCCGTGGCCGAGGCCTTGCCGGTGGCACCCAAATTCAGCTGGGTGGACCTGAACAAGGTGGTGCGCGACCCGGCGCTGATCAACAAGATCAAGAACGCTCGCGGCGTCTTCTTCACCGGCGGCGCGCAGGAGCGCATCGTCGATGTGCTGGCGCCCGGCGGCCACCCCACACCCATGTTGGAGGCGATCTGGGACGTCTACCGTCGTGGCGGCGTGGTGGCGGGCACCTCGGCGGGCGCGGCCATCATGAGCACGGTGATGTTCCGCGACGCGCCCAGCGTCATCAACATCATGAAGGGCAAGTGGGTGGAGGGTAAGCAGATCGACCGCGGCCTGGGCTTTGTGGGCCCCGATCTGTTTGTCGACCAGCACTTTCTCAAGCGCGGCCGCTTCGGCCGCATGATCCCGCTGATGATGGCCAAGGGCTATAAGCTGGGCCTGGGCGTGGACGAGAACACGGCCGCCATCATCCATGGCGACGAGGTCGAGGTGATAGGTGGCAAGGGCGCCTTGCTGGTGGACCTGGGCGAGGTCAAGACCGACCCGACCCTGGGCGCTTTCAACGTCACCAATGCGCGCCTGAGTTATCTGGACCATGGCGACCGCTTCAATCTGAAGACCCGTGTCACCCAGCCCTCGGCCGTCAAGCTGCGGGGCGAGAAGCTGGACCCCTTCTCGGCCGAGTTCAAGCCCTACTACACCGAGGAGCTGTTCCATCTGGACATGCTGGGCGACTCCACCATCTCCAATGCGATGAGCTATCTGATCGACAGCAACCGCAACGAGGTGCGTGGCCTGACTTTTGATGTGCTGCCCAAGCCGGGCGACCCGGTGGCCGATCTGGGCTTTCTGTTCCGCCTCTACAAGGGCAAGGGCAGTTATGGCTGGAGCACGGACGAGTTGGGGGGTGAGGAGTACACCGTCGTCAACGTCTTCCTGGACGTGACCCCGGTGCGCCTGCCCCAGCCCATCTTCGGCCCCTGGCAGGCCGGCACCCGTGTTGCGCCTGGTACCGCGCCCGGCGCGGTCGAGCGCGGCGACGGCGCGCAGTAAGCAAGACGCCTGCGTCAGACCATGAAAAAGGCCTCATCGCGAGGCCTTTTTGCTTTGAGAGCGGCTTCGCTCAGCCGCCGCTGGCGGCCGCCAGCTGTTCTTTCAGCGATTCGACCTCGGCCTTCAAGGCCTTGTTCTCTTCGCTCAGCTCGGCCACCGTGGCCTGCAGCAGCTTGAGCTGAGCCTCGCGGTTGCGCAGATCGATCTCGCTGGCCGAGAGTTCTTCGCCCTCGGCCGCGCTGCCCGCTTCATTGCCTTCCGCGGCCTTGGGCGGGCGGCTGCCGGCCTTGCCCTCGCGCACGCGCTTGGCGGCCTGCTGCAGCTCCTTTTTGCCGCCGGCCACGGCGGCGACCTGCTCTTCCTGCGGCAGGCTGGCCACGGTGGCGGCGGCGTTGATGGAGATGGTGCCGGCCTTGACGGCCTCGACCAGCTCGGGCGCGGCGCTCTTCTGGATCTTCTCGATCTGCACCACGGTGTTGGCGCTGATGCGGGCGGCCTTGGCGATGGCCTCGCGGGTGTTCAGGCGCTCGGGCTGCGGCAATTGTGCAGCCATGGCGGCCAGGGCGGGGTCAGGTCTTGCCTCGCCTTCATCCCAGGGTGCGTCGGCGGGCGCGTGATTGCCACCCATCACGCGGGCGGCGACGATTTCTTTCTTGCGCAAGGCCAGCACGCCGCGCTGGAAGTCGGAGACGCTGCGGCGGCCCAGATGCTGGTCGATCATCCACAGATGGACGTCGTCCATGGACTTGAAACGGGGGTTCTGAATCGTCTGGAAGGGCAGGCCGTGCTTCTGGCAGATGCCGTAGCGGTTGTGGCCATCCACCAGCACATCGCCCCACAGCACCAGGGCGTCGCGGCAGCCTTCGGCCAGGATGCTGCGCTCCAGGGCCTGGTGCTCGTCCGGGGTCAGGGGATCGATATAGATGCGCAGTTCATCAAGGACGGTGATATTCATGAGGAGAGGGCGGGGACTCGGTTCGGCCAAAGGGTGGGCATTATCTCAGCCACCCAGGCATCGCCTGCCCGGGCCGCGCGGGCGGGGCCCGCAGTTTGCCTGAGACAATAGGGCATGAGCTCCGACGACACCCCCACCCCGACCGCGCCGACCCGCCCCGAGGGCTTTCAGCGTGTGCAGGCCGCCCTGCAGGCCTGCCAACATCCCCATGCGCCTGTGTGGCTGGAGGCCACGGCGCGCACCTCGCAAGAGGCCGCCGAGGCCCTGGGCGTGAGCCTGGGCCAGATCGCCAAATCGGTGGTGTTCCGGCGCAAGTCGGATGAGGCCGCGGTGCTGGTGATCGCCTCCGGCGACCGGCGGGTGGACGAAAAAAAGCTGGCCGCCCACACCGGCCCGCTCGGCCGCGCCGATGCCGACTATGTGAAGTCGCGCACCGGTTTCTCCATCGGCGGTGTCTCGCCGCTGGGCTTTGCGCCGCAAGAGGGGCTGGGCGGGCCGCTGCTCTTTGTGGACCGCGAGCTGTTCCGTTTCGAGGTGATCTGGGCGGCGGCGGGCCATCCTAACGGTGTGTTCCCCATGAGCCCGGCCCAGCTGGAGGTGCTGACTCGCGCGCCGGTGATCGATGTGGTGCAAGAAGCCAAGCCATGAACACCCAACCCTTGCTGGCGCCGCCACCGCCCTCCACCGTCAAATCCCCTTGCAGCAATGTCTGCCGCATGCACGAGCCCACCGGCTGGTGCGAGGGCTGCGCGCGCAGCATCCCCGAGATCACCCTGTGGTCCAAGGCCGATGACGCCACCCGCCTGGCCATCCTGGCCGAGTTGCCGGCCCGCCGCGAGATCCTGCTGGCGCAAGGCATCTTTACCGCGGCGGCCGAATACAGCGGCCCCTGAACCGGCGCACTGCCCAGCGGCGACGCCCCCCATTTTCTCAAGAGCATTCCATGAAGCATCTGCGTTTTTACTTTGACCCCATCTCGCCCTATGCGGCCCTGGCTTTCGAGCGCCTGCCCGAGGCCCTGGCCGGCTGCAGCTATAGCGTGGAATACCGCCCCATCCTGTTCGCGGCCCTGCTGCACGCGGTGGGCCAGAAGGGCCCGGCCGAGATCGAGCACAAACGCCAGTGGACCTTCCGCCAGATCGCCTGGAGCGCGCACAAGCTGGGCATCCCCATGCAGGTGCCGGCCCAGCATCCCTTCAACCCGCTGCCCTTGCTGCGCCTGGCCTGGGCCAGCGCACCGGCGGGCGGCACGCCCAACCGCCTGACGGTGGAGAAGATCTTCCGCCACGTCTGGCGTGCCCAGGGGGCGGATGCCGCCTCGCCCGAGCGCCTGGCCGCGCTGGCGCAGGAGCTGAACCCGCCGCGCGACCCGGCCAGCGAGGAGATCAAGGAGAACCTGCGCGACGCCAGCGAACAAGCCCTCAAGCTGGGCGTGTTCGGCGTGCCCACCATCGAGGTGGACGGCAAGCTGTTCTGGGGCCTGGACGCGCTGGAAATGGTGGCCGCCTATCTGCGCGGCGATCCCTGGTTCGAGCAGGGCGATTGGGAGGCCGCCGCCCGGGCCCGCCCGGGCGTGGTGCGCCGCGCCATGCATTGATGGCGGCCGGACCCTCCCATGCCCTCTGACAAGGCCGCGCAAGCGGCCTTTTTTTCGCCCTGTGACTTACCCTTGCACCGGGGCAGAATTCCGTATCGTGGAAGCCAAGCCTAGGGTTGCAACCCATTTTGTCAGCCAGCATTCAGCGCGGTGTCAGAGTTAGGTCAGAGGCGGGCGCCAAAGTCGCCCCCAAGAGCTATCGGTCGGTGGCTCTAAAACAAAAGGGACTTGCAAAAGGCTGGAGCCGCTTGAGGCCGCTCCAGGCCGTTTGGGAACAAGGCCCGAGATACGGAGACATCTCATCATGGCGACTGCTACCGCAGCGACCACCAACGCGCCGATGTCGGCCGAGGAAAAGAAGGTCATCTTCGCTTCCTCGCTGGGCACCGTGTTCGAGTGGTACGACTTCTACCTCTACGGCTCCTTGGCACCCATCATTGCCAAGCAGTTCTTCGGTCAGCTGGACCCGCAGGCGGCCTTCATCGCCTCCTTGCTGGCCTTCGCCGCCGGCTTCATCGTGCGCCCCTTCGGCGCCCTGGTGTTCGGGCGTTTGGGCGACATGATCGGCCGCAAGTACACCTTCCTGGTGACCATCCTGATCATGGGCTTGTCCACCTTCATCGTCGGTGTGCTGCCGGGTTCGGCCACCATCGGTGCTGCTGCGCCGGTGATCCTGATCGGCCTGCGCATGCTGCAAGGCCTGGCCCTGGGCGGTGAGTACGGCGGTGCCGCCACCTATGTGGCCGAGCATGCGCCGCAGGGTAAGCGAGGTGCTTACACCTCCTGGATCCAGACCACGGCCACGCTGGGTCTGTTCCTGTCCCTGATGGTGATCCTGGGCACCCGCAGTGCCATCGGCGAGGCCGCCTTTGCCGACTGGGGCTGGCGCGTGCCCTTCCTGCTCTCCATCCTGCTGCTGGGCATCAGCGTGTGGATTCGTCTGTCCATGAACGAATCGCCCGCCTTCCAGAAGATGAAGAGTGAAGGCAAGACCTCCAAGGCCCCGCTGTCCGAGTCCTTCGGCCAGTGGAAGAACCTGAAGATCGTGCTGCTGGCGCTGTTCGGCCTGGTCGCTGGCCAGGGCGTGGTCTGGTACACGGGCCAGTTCTATGCCCTGTTCTTCCTGACCAGCGTGCTGAAGGTGGACTCGGCCACGGCCAATATCCTGATCGCCGTCTCCTTGCTGATCGGCACGCCTTTCTTCGTGATCTTCGGCACCCTGTCCGACAAGATCGGCCGCAAGCCCATCATCATGGCCGGCCTGCTGCTGGCCATCGTGACCTACTTCCCGCTGTTCAAGGCGCTGACCCATGCGGCCAACCCTGATCTGGCGCAAGCCCAGGCAAGCTCGCAGATCACTCTGACCGTGGACACCAGCACCTGCTCCTTCCAGGGCAGCCCGGTGGCCCGTGAGGTTGACTTCACCAGCTCCTGCGACATCGCCAAGCGTGCTCTGGCGCAAAGCTCGGCCAGCTACGAGACGGTGGCGGGTCCGGCCGGCCAAGTGGCCGTCATCAAGATCGGCGACAAGATCGTCAATGGTCTGAACGCCACCAAGCTGAACGAACACAAGTTCGACGAAGCCACGGTCAAGGGCATTGCCGCCTTCAAGAAGGAATTGTCCGAAGGCCTGAAGGCCGCCGGCTATCCTGCCAAGGCCGATCCTGCCAAGGTCAACAAGCCCATGGTGGTGGCCATCCTGAGCATCCTGGTCTTGTACGTGACCATGGTCTACGGCCCTATCGCCGCCATGCTGGTGGAGATGTTCCCGACCCGCATCCGCTACACCTCGATGAGCCTGCCCTACCACATCGGCAACGGCTGGTTCGGCGGCCTGCTGCCCTCCATCACCTTTGCGATGGTGGCGCAGAACGGCAATATCTACCACGGCCTGTGGTACCCCATCGGCGTTGCCGCCATGACCCTGGTCATCGGCCTGCTGTTTGTGCGCGAGACCAAGGATGTGAACATCTACGCGCAGGATTGATTGGGGCGTTAGTGTTCTGATTGAATGAGAAGGGCGGCCGGGAGGCCGCCCTTTTTCCATTTGTTCTGCGCTTGCGACTTAAGGCCATTCTTTAAGAACGCCGTCACGCAGCTTCGAGATACTCGGGTGCTTGATCAAGAGGGTTGCGACGTAGCCCGCTAACGTTCGTCCTGCTTCGCTATCGCTGGGGAAATGCAGGCCCGCAATCTCGCGGTTCACACCGATTTGGGTTGCCACCCTGACGAAGTCACTTTTTTTGCTCGGGAAGAAGTCGCCCAGCACCAGCGCAAAAGCCATGGAAATGGCCGCATGTCCGCTCGGGTATGAGGCGTGGCTGGGGTGAAGCGGGTCAGGCAGCGGGAACAACGGGGCTAGCTCGGGACAGCAATGCATGGGCCGGCCCCGGTGGAAATGGGCTTTGAGCACGAAGACGACCGGCCTCACAAGCTGGAACACCGCACCCATCAAACTGCGGGAATCGATCGTGTTGGGGTTTGACGGGAGTCCACCCAAGGGGGCCCATACGTCCCGCATGTCGCCGTTGTCCAAGCGGGCCTGGGCAATGATGGTCGCCATGACCCGGGCGTCCTTGCGGCATTCGGCCAGTTCCTTCAGACGCTCACACTCCGAGCCGGGCGCCGGAATTGTCGGCAACTGCCGTAGCAGTTCGTCTTTCCAATCACGGGGCAGCCAGCCGAAGCCGGGGGTTTGAGAATCGGCCCTGAGGGCGTTGTCGCGGATGACGCGGAAGCTTTCGGTCCAGGCGCTTTCGGGAAAATCTGTGCAGTCACTCATGTCTTCACCTCTTGGCATCGTGTGTGGGCTTGATTCAGTAGGCTGGCCCTATGGCTCTGTGGACGAACAAGGTGTATTGCAGCGCATCGGCGCGCCATGGTTTGCTCTCGTCGTCTTTGATCCAGAGCAGGGCCTCGTCCAGCGTGTGGAACACGGGGCTGGGATGGATGGCATGGCTCACGGGCGCCTTTTGCGCGATGGTGGGCGGGCCCGGCAGGTCGGTGTAGTCTGGATCGCGCTCGCACCAGCCGTTTTCCAGATCCTGCACGGTAAAGACATTTTTGGGCGGCCGATCTGGAGAGCTATAAGACGTGATGCCGCCCGCTTCGACGAGCTTGAACCAGGTGAAGAATTTTTCATGGACCTTGGCATTCATGGTGTGGCTCCTGAGGCGCTGGTTTGCAGAAGTTGTCGGCCCCAGCGAGCCGAGTTCAGCAAGAATAAGTATTGGCGCGATGTTGGAGAAGAGCCAGATGGCCAGACTATTTGTCCAGTTGCTCTGCGTTGTGAGCCTGGCTCTGGGCTTGCGTGCCGCGAGCTCGGTGCCGGCGCAGGAGATACGAATTGCCTATTTCGGCAGCTGGCCGCTGGGCACGGATTCGACCTATCGCACGCTGGCGCAGGCGCTGCTGCGGCCGCCGCAGCAGCAAGGGCCGAACCTGCGCCTGGATCACTATCTCGTCAAACTTGATGAGGCTGGCTCGGTCGAGGCGCAAGTTGGCCTGGCCCGGGCGAGGGGCACGCGCGTGCTGGTGGCGCCCACCACCGGCCTGGCCCTTGCGGTTTCGCACTGGCAGGGACAGACACCCCTGGTCTTTGCGTCTCACCCGGATCCCGTGCAGTGGAACCTGGTGAGTTCAGGCCTTACACAAGCGCTGCCCATCACCGGGGTTACGCAGGCCGATGTCCTGCATGGCAAGCGCCTGGAGCTTCTTTGCGAGGCCTTCCCCGGCCTGCGCAGGATTGCCGTTTTGGGTGAAAAAAGATGGTTGCCGGTTGAGGGCCAGGAGATATTGCACCTTGCCAGGCAAGGCTTTGGCTTGCAGGCCGAGTTGCTGACGCCTGGCACGGTGGAAGAACTCGATGCGCTGATGCGCAGCCCGCAGGCGCGCCGCTTTGACGCCTGGTACTTCCCGCCGACTTATCTCGCCTATGTGGCCGAGAAGCAAATCATTGCCCATCTCAAACGCTTGAACAAGCCGTCCATCCACATCACCGTGGCCGAGGTCCAGGCCGGGGCGGCGATGGCTTATGCCCAGGACGGCGCCTTTGTCATCCCCGCCATGGCCGAGCTCGTCCACCGCATCCTGAACGGTGAAGACGCCGCCAGCATCCCTGTCGAGCGGCCGCGGCGCATCGTGCTGGCGGTGCGTGCAGATGCGCAGTTTGGCGGGCAGCGCATCAACCCGGCCGTGGTGCGCAAGGCCGATCTGGTGTTCTGACATGCCCAGCCCCTCCATCGCCCGCCGCTACGCCCTGCAAGTGGCCGGCATTGCGCTGGCCTTGTTGCTGGTCTCGGGGGCGACGGAGATGTATTTCTCCTTCCAGGAGGCGCGGGCGGAAATGGCGCGCCTGCAGGCGGCGCAGGCCGAGAGTGCGGCGCGTGAGATCCGGCAGTTTTTGCAGGGCATCGAGAACGGCGTGGATCAGGTGGCGCGCCTGCCCTGGGGCACGCCTGGGTTTGGCGAGGCGCAAAAGCGCGAGGAGTTCCACCGCCTGATGAGCTTGTTCCCGGCCATCATGCAGATGCGCGATTTGGGCGCCCAGGGCCAGGAGCGCTTGTTTGCCTCGCGCAGCGAACTGGACCGTCTGGGCCACAGCCCGCGTGGCCCGGCCTCGGCAGCGCCCGCGCTGGGCTATAGCCCCAGCTATTTCGGCGTGGGCGCCGAGCCCATGGTGGACCTGAGCGTGGCGGCCGGCCGGGGCGAGGCGAGCGGCGTCATCCGGGCGGCGATTCATCTGCGCTTTCTGGCCGACGGCATCTCGCGCCTGCGGGTGGGCGAGGGCGGCCGGGTTTATGTGCTGGACGCGGCCGACCGGCTGATCGCCCACCCGCAGGCGACGCAGGTGCTGCGGCAGCTGAAGCTGAGCGACGAGCCGGTGGTGCAGGCCGCCAGGGCCGCAGGCGGCTTGGCCGCCATGGACGCGACCGACTTCGACGGCAAGCCGGTGATCGTCACCGCCGTGGCCTTGCGCTCACCGGACTGGCGGGTGTTCGTCGAGCAGCCCCGTGCCGAGGCCTTGCAATCGGCCTTTGCCACCTTGCGCCGAACCTTGCTGTTATTCGGCCTGGGCGGTGGCCTGGCGGCCTTGCTGGCGGGCCTGTATGCCCGCCAGCTGGCCCGCCCCATCGTGCAGCTGCGCGAGGCGGCCGGGCGCATCGCGCAGGGTGATTTGAGCTCGCGCATCGCCGTCAAGGGCGAGGATGAGCTGGCCCAGTTGGCCGGCGATTTCAATCTGATGGCTGGCCAGCTGCAGGCCTCATATGCCGGCCTGGAGGCCAAGGTGGCCGAGCGCACCGAGGCCCTGAGTCTGGCGCGTGACGAGGCCTTGCAGGCCAATGCCGCCAAGACCCGCTTCCTGGCCGCGGCCAGCCATGATTTGCGCCAGCCCATGCACACCATAGGCCTGCTGGTAGGCCTGCTGCGCGAGCGCTTGCGCGGCCGCCAGGCCATGGAGCTGGCCGACAAGCTGAACACCAGCGTGGCCTTGATGGAGGGCTTGTTCGGCGGCCTGCTGGACATTTCCAAACTGGATGCGGGCGCCGTGCAGGTGCAGCCGGAGAGCTTCCCGCTGGACGGTTTGCTGAACCATCTGGAGCAGACCTTTGCCGCCCAGGCCGAGGCCCAGGGCCTGCGCCTGCGGGTGCGCCGCTCGGGCGCCCTGGTGCGCAGCGACCCGGCCTTGCTGGAGTCGGTGCTGGCCAATCTGCTCAGCAATGCCTTGCGCTACACGGCCAGTGGCGGCGTCGTGCTGGGCTGCCGGCGGCGCGGTGCGCAGCAGTTGGCGGTGCAGGTCTGGGACAGCGGACGCGGCATACCGGCGCATTTGCGCGCGGCCGTGTTCGATGAGTTCTACCGCATCGAGGCCAGCGCCGCCCAGGCCGGCCAGCCCCCGGGTCTGGGTCTGGGCCTGTCCATCGTCAAGCGCAGTGCCGCCTTGCTGGATCATCGCCTGAGCCTGCGCTCCTGGCCGGGGCGGGGTTCGATGTTCGAGGTTCTGCTGCCGCTGGCCACGGCCTTGCCGACCCTGCCTTCCCGCCTGGCGCAGGCCCAGCCGGTGGTGGAGGTGGCCGGTGGCGTGGAGGCTTTGCAGGGGGTGTTTGTCTTGATCATCGAAGACGACTGCGATAACCGTGAAACCCTGCAGTCGCTGTGCATGCAATGGGGCATGTTGTGCGTGGCCGCCAACGGTGCCGCCGAGGCCGAGCGTTTGCTGGCCGGGCATTTGCGCGCGCCCGAGCTGATTCTGAGCGATTTCCATCTCGCGGCGACCGAGCAAGGCGACCAGGCCATTGCGCGCATCCGCGAGCTGACGGGGGAGCGCTTGCCGGCCTTGATTTTGAGTGCCGAGGTGGGCGATGAGGTGCGCGCGCGGGCACGCGCCTGTGGCGCAGTCTTGCTGACCAAGCCGGCCTCGGCCGAGCGCTTGCTGGAGGCGCTGTTAGACCTAGTCAAACCTCAAGCCTAAGCGGCTTGCCGCCACCACGGCCTGGGTGCGCGTCGTAACGTTGAGCGCGCGCAGCACCGAGGAGGTGTGGGCCTTGACGGTGCTGGCAGACAAGTCCAGCTCGCGGCAGATCAGCTTGGCCGATTTGCCCTGTAGCAGCAGGTAGAGCACCTCGATCTGGCGCGGGCTCAGGCCCAAGGTTTGCAGCGACTTTTTCTCGCTGGCCGGCGCGCTGGCGGCGGCTTCTGCCGGGCCGCTGTCCCGGCCGCCGAGGAACACGCTGGGCGGCAGGTAGATGCCCTTGGCCATCACCAGGCGCAGGGCCTGGATGAGGATGGCCGAGTTGGCGCTTTTGGGGATGAAGCCCATGGCGCCCGCGTCCAGCGCGCGCAGCACGGTCGCCTTGTCGTCCGAGGAGGAGAGGGCGACGACGGGGGTCTCGGGGAAGCGTTCGCGCAGCAGGGCAATGCCCTCGACACCCGATATGCCGGGCAGGCCCAGGTCCATCAACACCAGGTCCACCGCGCCCAGCTCGGCCAGCAGCGCCAGGGCCTGCTCGCAGGAGCCGGCCTCGCTGATCTGCAACTCGGCCACCAGCGGGCGCAAGAGCAGGGCAATGCCCTCGCGGAACATGGCGTGGTCGTCGATCAGCAGCACTTTCATGGCCGTCCCTCCATTGCCCCGCATCCTACACATCGAGCCGGGCTAGCTCGAAATGCATGCCGTCGACATCGGGGCTGGCGAAGTCGCCGCCCCAGGCAAAGCCCTGGGCGGCAAAGTGCGGCAGCAACTCCTGCACGCTGCCCAGGCTGCCCAAGGGGGCGGGCGTCTTGCCATAGCCGTTCCAGGCCGTGTTGAGGTCGATGGCGATGCCCCAGCTGTGGGCGCTGAGCCCGCTTGCCGGGTTCCAGCCCTTGTGGCGCGGCACAAAGCTGCCGTTGAAGCTGAGGATGCGATCGGCCAGGCCGGCGGCCTGGATGGCGTCGAAGGCGGCCTGGAAGCTGGGGATGGCTTTCTGGTGCAGCGTGATGGCGGCGGGGTGGACGGCGGCCAGCACCGGGTGGCTGAAGCTCGCCAGATGGGCGGCCAGCCAGCCCGGTGTGGTGATTTGGACGGCGCCGGCCGGCGTGGCTGGGGCAAAACTGAAGTCGCCGAAGATGAGTTTGATCTTGGCCTCGCTCAGCGGCTGGATACTGCCATCGCTGCGCTGGTTGACGACCATGCTCAGAGGCGGCGCCGGTCTGGCCGCGCTGCCGGGCTCCACGCCGCCGGCCCAGAAGAGGAAACCCGTGCCGGTCTGGCGGTACCAGTGGCTGCTGTTCAGATAGGGCTCGGCGTCCAGCAACTGGTCGGCGCTGAGCACCTCGCCCGGCCGGGCGCGGCCGACGCGGGTCGTCGCCGTGCTGGGGCCGACGCGCAGATTCAGCTTGGCGCGTACCTTGAGTTGCTGCGGTGCGGCCGTGTAGTCGGCCAGTGGGGTGCTCATGATGTTCTCCTTTGTTCAGCCGAGATAGCCGTCGTCCTGCGGGTCGAAATCGGCGCTCAGCAATTGCTGGATTTGCTGGGCGTTCAAGAGGCCGTCGCCCTGGCCAAAGGCTTGGGTCTGCCAGGCCTTGATGGCGTCGCGGGTCTTGATGTCCAGGCGCAGCGAGATGTCGCTGGCGGCCATGCGCAGGCGTTTTTGCAGGGTGCCGATCTGGATGGGCGTTAATTTGCGCTCGTCATCGTTCAGGGCGTCGTCGCTGGCCTCCTGGGTCGGGCCGCCGGCACCGACTGCGGGTGGGGCCTCGCTCTTGCTCAGGGTGCTGGGCGCGGCTGCGCCCGTACTGCCTGCCTCGTCGGGCTTGCCACCGGCACCGCGAATCTTCACCAGCCGGCCCAGCAGGTCGAACCAGAAAGGCGCGCCCAGGGTGACGGCCATGGCCGTGCCCAACCAGCCCGCGAGGGCCAGCAGCAGATTGCCCCACCAGGCGGCCTCGGCCATTTTTTCGCCCGGCGTGCAGTCGGGGGCCTTGAACGTGCCGGCGGGCAAGCCGCCATTGCAATGCGTGGCCCATACGGTGGGCAGGCCGGCCTGCGCCCAACCCAGCGGCAGGCCCAGGCCTTCCAGCTTCTTCTTCAGCTCATCCTGGGCGCAGAGGTGGTGGTCCTCGGCGCTGAGCTTGGGCGAGCAGGCGCTGGCCAGCACGGCGCTGGCGGCAGCGTCGGCCGGGCTCAGGGCCTGGATGCGGCCTTGCAGCGTCTTGACCAGGGCGGCGGTGGCCGCATGCTGATCGAGGCCGGAGCCCTTCAATTGCGCCCCCAGCTTGTCCACCTGGTGCTGCAACTCGGCCAGGCTGGCGGGTCTCTCTGGGTTGAGTAATTCCTTCATCTTGTAGCTGCTGCGCAGCAAGTCATCCGCCTCGGTGGCTGCCGGCAGGCCCTGGGCGTTGGCGGGTTTCAGCAGGGCCTCGATCAGGTCCAGCGTGGCCTGGCGGCTGCTTGCCAGTTGCAGCACGGGTGCGGCCTTGTCGGTGGGTGCAGGCTTGGCTTCGCCCAGGCCGGTTTCCTTTTGATAGGCCTGCACGGCCAGCTCGGCCTGGGCCGCGACGGATTTGCGCAGCGCAGCGTCCGACCACAGGGCCTGGGTGATGAGGATGGGATTGATATTCACGGCCGCCGCCACCACCAGGCCGGCCGCGAACATCTGCGCCTGTGTGCCGCGCTTGAACCAGCCGATGGAGCGTTCGCCCACGGCATTGAACCAGGCGGCCAAACGGGTTTCATAAGCTGACCAGTCCTGCTCGGCGCCGGGCAGCAGGGCGGCCAGGCTGGCGCCGAATTTTTGTTGCCCGGGCGGCAGCTTTTGCTGCAGATGGGCCACCAGGTCGGCCGGGGTGGCGGGCCGCAGGCCGCCGGTGTAGTCGCTCGTCAGCTGAGCCAGCAAGGCGTTGACGAACACATCGGGCGAGATGTAGGAGGGCGAGCGCTGGGTCTTGCCCGGCCGCTCCATCGCCAGCGACAGCAGCAAGGGGTGGCTCATCAGGCGGCCGGCGAAGGCGGCGTCATCGCCCAGCAGCGAGGTGACGGCTTTTTGCAGGTTCTCCCCCCGGCTGTTCTTCAAGGAGGCCAGGGCCTCCTGCCAGGCGGTGACCAGCAGGCTGGTGAGGGCAAAGACCAGCACCAGGCCGATCACCACGTCCAACATTCTTGTGTCCATGATTGACTCGCCTCGTCAGGGGATGTTGTTGAAGAAGAGGTGGCCGCCGATGCGCGCGCAACTGGCGCGGCCCTGGGCCCAGCGCGGCGGGGCCACCAGCTTGGGGGCGTAGAAATGGGTGGCGGCCTGGGTGCTGTCGGGCAGTTGGTCCTGCACAGCCAGCTGGGCGATCTGGCAGGCCAGCGTGAAGTTGGGCGTGCGGGCGTCGGCCGCGCGCATGGCGGGCAGGCGGGTGCTGCCGCTGTTCCAGCAGCTGAACTGGTAGGGCTTGCGGCAGACCTCGGCAATCGTTTTTCCCCAGTAGGTTTGCCGTTTGACCCGGTTCAGCACCACGCAGGCCACGGCCCGCATGGCCGCCTCGGGCTCGGCCTCGCCGCCGGCTTCGCCCCAGATCGTGCGGGCGAGTACATCGGCTTGTTTGGTGGGCGGCAAGGGGGCGGGGGGGGGCGGGGGGCAGGGTGGCCGGGCGGGGGCTTGAGGGCGCAGCCAGATGGGCTTGCGTCAGCACCTCGGCCGACCACCAGTCCAGCACCCGGCCCAGGGGGAGGGCGATGGCATTGGCGCCGCTCTTGCTCCCGCCCTCGATGGCCCCTACGTGCATGGCCACCCAGCGGCCTCGGGAGTCCCAGATGGGGGCACCGCTGTCGCCGGCATCGGTGCCGTCATCCACCTGGTACTCCAGGCCATCGACGATGCAGTAATCAGGCATGCCATCGTCCCTGCCCATTTGGCACAGATTGGTGGCCCGCGCCTGGGCGGGCAAATGCCGGCTGCGGGTGCGCAGTTGCAAGGTCTCATGCCAGGGCACGGGCGCAGCGCCGATCGGGAGCTGCCAGCCTTGCCTGAGCAATTGCTGCACCTGCTCGGGCCCAATGCTGGCGACGGCGGCGTCGAGCCGGTTGTCCTGGCTGGGCCGGACGAAGTCAGGCCCCCAGCCGTAGAGCCGGCCCTGGCAGCTCAGTTGCGGGGACGGGTCGGGGTAGAAGTCCACGGTGTCGCTGGTCTTGCAACTCGGATCGCCCGCCAGCACATGGCCGGCGGTCAGTGCGAATTGCAGGTTTGGCGATTGGCGCTGTACCAGCAGGCCGCCCAGGCTGCCGACTGTTCGGCCGCTCTGGCTGTTCTGGCTGCGTATCCACGCGGCTTGCAGTCGGCCGCGCCTGCAGCGCTGGCTGCGCACCGGCACGCGGCTGCCGTCCAGTGGGTCCAGCAGATAGTGGGGCATGGCCGGGGCCGGGCACGCGGCGGCCAGGCCCAGGCCGAGCTGGTGCGGCCCGTCCGAGGGCTGGACGGCGCAGCGCACTTGCAGCAGATGGGCGAGCGCGTCTTCATGCAGGCCGATGCGGCGGGCCAGTTTGGCGGCGTCCGCGGGGCCGGCCATGAGCTGGCGCAGTTGGTGGCGGATGCGCAGCAGTGCGGGCGGGATGTTCATGGGGATCGCCTCCTGTCTTCTCAGAAGTCCCAGTTCAGTTTCTTGCAGGCGCCCGCCAACACGCCCTGCTCGGTCGCGTCGCCGGGCGCGATCTGGCCGGTCGGACTTTGGCTGAGCGACTGCTGGCATTGCTTGATGCGGCTGGCAATGGTCTTGGGGTCGGCGTCTGCCTTCAGCCCGCCCAGGCCGTCCAGCACGGCGGCGGGCAGCGTCGTGTAGGGCGCAGCGGGTTTGTTGGGCGGTGGCTCGCCACCGTTTTCGTCCTTGCCGGCCGGCGGGTTCAGGCTGACCACCAGGGCGCCTAGCTTGCAGCCGCCCAGGCTGCTGGCGACCTTGGCCGAGTCAGCGCCGGCCAGCAGCCAGGCTTGCAGGGCGTCGCTGCGTTCCCGGGCGGCGCTGACCTTGTCGTTCAGCGCCGCCAGTTCGGTGGGCGGCTTGCTGCTGCGGAACTCACCTGGTTTCAGCAAGGCATCTTCCCCTTCGGGCTTGCCCTTGTTGCCGCCATCGCCCGGGTTGATTTTCAAGGCCACACTGCTCAGATTGCCCATGCTGGCGAACACCTTGTCGGGCTCGGGCTCGGTTTTTTGCACCTCCAGGCCAACGGCGTTCTGAATCTCCAGCGTCTTGCTCCAGAGCAGGTTGCCGGCGACAGCCAGCGCCTGGGCCAGCACGCGGGCCTGCTGGATGTTGGCCTCGGACTCCTTGACCTGCCACCGGGCGAGCTTGAAGGTGCTGGCGGTCCGCTCATGCGGAAGCTCGACCTGGGCGGGCTTGGCCGGCACGATTTTGTCGCCACAGCGCTGGTCCCAGCTCGCCTGCTTGGCCTTGCAGTTGGCGGCGAAGTTGGCCTGGTCGTCCTTGCCGCCTGATTCCAGCGGAGTGCATGTCCGCCTTTGTTCTTTGCAACTGCCCTTGCGCAGGGACTGGGCCTGCGCCGGTGCGAGGGTTCTGTCCTGGTTCAGATAGGCCAGCCTGCCCAGCTCGGCCTGCAAATCGGTTTTTGCCTGCACGGCCAGGGCCAGGTCGCCTCGCAATGTTCCTTCCACCGGCTGCCCCAGCACGCCCTCATGCTCGGCCACCGGCAGCAAGGGCGCCACGGCCCTGACGGCGCAGTTCAGCGCATCCACGCCGGCCGCAAACACCTTGATGCGGGCCGAGGCCGGGGCTCGGCTGCCCATGGCATAGGCGGTGGAGCCGACGATGCCCATGGCGGCCAAATCCTTGACGTGCGGGTTGACGGTGGCGCTCAGCAGGGTCAGGCCGGTCCAGGCGATCAGCCCGTTGCTGAGCTGGGGCGAGATCTCCGACAGATCGCGCTGGGCCGTGACGTATTGGCGCTGCAAATCCTCGGTGCAGCGCAAGGCCTGCTGGAGCGACTTTGACGCTCTGTCACCGCAGACGCCGCCTTGCTTCGTCAGCAGCCCCTCGGAATAGCGCTGCGGCGAAAGCTGGCTGGCGCAGCCGCCCAGATAGGCAGTTAGAGTCAGCAGCAGCAGATTCTTCATGGCGCTTGGATGTGTGGACATGCCGTTCTCCTGGCGGGTTATGACTTCAGCCTTGCCGGAGCAGGGCTCATGCAAAAAATATAGGGCTGCGCCAGCCGCCCCGCATCAGCCCTTTGGCCCAGTCCTTTGGCCAGACAGGCGCGGGAAACGGTGGTTGCAATCGATGCGCAGAAATACGGGTATCTGCTTAGTTGCAATCGATTGCAAAAACTTTCGATGACTTCCACAATCCCGGCACGGCCCAGCCGTCTGAATTCCGTTCCGCCCCCGCCGCGCCGTACGAGCGCCAAGCCTCATCACTGCCCACGGAGACAAACCATGCCCTCACAAAAACAGCTGCGCTCCCCTGTTCTGCGCGCCACCGCCTTGACCCTGGCCTGCCTGGCGCTGAGCCAGGCTCAGGCGCAAGAAGCTGCTGCGGCGGCCGAGGCGCCACGCGACGCCCTCAAGCTGGACCAGGTGGTGGTGACGGGGGCCTCCACCCGCACGAGCAAGATGAAGCAAAGCCTGTCGGTCAGCAGCCTGGACGCCGAGCAGCTCACCAAGACCGGCGCCACCAATGCGGCGGAGCTGCTGCGCTCGGTGCCGGGCCTGCGCTCGGAGTCCAGCGGCGGCGAGGGCAATGCCAATATCACCGTGCGCGGCGTGCCGCTGTCGGCCGGCGGCTCGCGCTATGTGCAGATCCAGGAGGACGGCCTGCCCCTGCTGCTGTTCGGCGACATCGCCTTCGGCACCTCGGACCAGTTCCTGCGGGCCGACTTCAACACCGAGAGGCTGGAGGTGCTGCGCGGCGGCTCGGCCTCCACCCTGGCCTCCAACTCGCCCGGCGGCCTCATCAACTTCATCAGCAAGACCGGCAAGGAGCAGGGCGGCACGATAGGCCTGACGGCCGGCCTGGACCGCAAGCTGTGGCGCGTGGACGCCGACTACGGCGGCAGCCTGGGGAATGGCACCAGCTTCCACATCGGCGGCTTCCAGCGCGTGGGCGAGGGCGGCCGGCCGACCGGCCAGGATGTGGAGAAGGGCGGGCAGATCAAGGCCAATCTCACGCAAAAATTCGACGCCGGCTATGTGCGCCTGAGCCTGAAGGCGCTGAACGACAAGACGCCTTCCTTCATGCCGGTGCCGGTCACGGTCAGCAAGGGCAAGATCAACACCATTCCCGGCATCGACCCGCGCACCGCCTTCTTCATCGCGCCTGGCCTGCCGGCCGACCAGACCTTCAACAAGGATGGCGGCACCACCAGCAGCGACCCGCGCGACGGCTTGCGCGTCAAGAGCACGGCGATTGGCTTCGAGGCGGGGCTGGACCTGGCCGGCTTTCAGGTGGAAGAAAAGTTCCGCAAGACCAGTAACTCGGGCCGCTTCATCGCGATGTTCCCGGCTGATAACGGCAATAACGGTGCTAACAAATTCTTCACCGGCACCTTGTTCAACACCTCGCTGGACAATCTGGACAACACCTTCAACGACCTGAAAGTGAGCAAGGCTTTCCAGGGCAATGGCTTCAAGACGACCCTGGTCGGTGGCCTGTTCTACGGCCGGCAGACGGTGGCCCAGACCTGGTTCTGGAATCAGTACAACTTGAGCATGGACGGCGAGAACCCGCAGGTGGTGGATGCCAACGGCAAGCCCTCCTCACTGCCCGTGGCAACGGGCTGGCAGACCTGGGGCGGCTGCTGCACCCGGACCTTCAAGGTCGACTACACCCAGACCTCGCCCTATGCCGCCGCCACCGTCGAGCTGGGCGCTTTGAGCCTGGACGGCAGCCTGCGCCGCGACGAGCAAAAGGCCCGCGGCTACACTCTTAGCGGCGACAACAGCAACAAGGTCTGGGACGTCGCCAGCAAGAAGAATGTGGACTACAAGGTTGCCCACACCTCCTACTCCCTGGGCGCCAACTACGCCTTCAACAAGGATCTGGCGGCCTTTGCCCGGCTCAGCAACGGCGTGTCTTTCAGCGCCGACCGCCTGCTCTACGGCAACCCCCTCGATGGCTCGGTGCCTATCAGCGTCAACGAGATCGACCAGGTGGAGGCTGGCCTGAAGTGGCGCAGCCAAGGCCTGAGCCTGTTTGCCACCTTCTTCAATGCCCGCAGCAAGGAGAGCAATTACGAGGTGACGACGCAGAGGTTCACGGCCAATAAGTACGAGGCCAGCGGCCTGGAGTTGGAGGCGGCCTACCAACTGGGCGAGTTCCGCCTGGCCGCCGGCGCCACCTTCACCGACGCCAAGATCAAGGCCTCGAACGACGCCGCCACGGTGGGCAAGAAGCCGCGCCGCCAGGCCGATTTCGTCTACCAGCTCTCGCCCAGCTACAGCTTTGGCGCCGTGGATGTGGGCGCGGCCCTGATCGGCTCGGGCAAGTCCTATGGCGACGATGCCAACACCATCACCATGCCGGCCTACACCATCGTCAACGCCTTTGTGAACTACCAGTTCAATGACAAGCTGCAACTCTCGCTATCGGCCAACAATCTCTTCAACACCCTGGCCTATACCGAGATCGAGGGTGACGGCCATGCGGCGCGGGCCTTCAACGGCCGCAGCCTGCGTGCTGGCCTCAAGTACAGCTTCTGAAGCCCATGAGCCCTGTGCATCAAGAACCGGCTGGCGTGATGCTGGTGGGCGAAGCCTTGGTGGATGAGTTCCACGACGGCCCGGTCGCCGGGGGCGCGCCCTTCAATGTGGCGCGCTCGCTGGCGGCCCTGGGGGGCCGGGCTATCACGCTGGTGAGCCGCCTGGGCGCGGACGACGCGGCCGGCCGCTTGATCCTGCAAAGCCTGCGCCGCTTCGGCCTTGACGAGACGGGGCTGCAAGTCGATGACGAGTTGCCCAGCGGCCGGGTCACGGTGACCGAGCAGGCCGGCGCCGACCATGCCTTCACCATTCACGGCCCCTCCGCCTGGGACGCGCTGGCGCTGGCCCCGGCCCTGGCCCGGCTCGAAGCGCTGCGCCCTCGCTTCTTCTACTTCGGCAGCCTGGCCCAGCGCGCCGAGCCCGCGCGGGCCACCGTGCAAGCCCTGGCCGAGCGGGCCGGCGAGTTGGGCGCTGTACGCTATCTGGACCTCAATCTGCGCGAAGGCAGCAGCTCGCCCGAGCTGGCCGAGCAGAGCTTGCGGCGGGCCGATTGGCTCAAGGTCAATGAGCAGGAATTGAGTCAGCTGTTCTCCTGGTTTGGCGCGCCGGCGGTGCAAAACCTGATGGCCCGCTTCGATCTGCAAGGGCTGATCCTCACCCGGGGCTCGGCGGGTTATGTGCTGTTCAACGCGCAAGGGCAGGTGGAAGGCGAGGGCGAGGGTCAGGTCTTGCCCGCGCTGGTGGACACGGTGGGCGCGGGCGACGCCTTCAGCGCCATGCTGCTGGCCGCTCTGCTGGCCGGCCAGCCCATCGCAGCCGCCCTGGCCCTGGCCAACCGCTACGCCGCCGCCATTTGCGGCGTGCGTGGCCCCATCCCGGCCGATGATGGCTTCTTCACGCCCTGGGGTGTAGCGAGTGGAGCGCTGTCGCGATGAATGCAAGCAAACCCCGCCTGAGCTTCTGGCAGATCGTGAATATGAATGTCGGCTTCTTCGGCATTCAGTTCAGCTTCGGCCTGCAGCAAAGCAATATGAGCCCCATCTACCAATACCTGGGCGCCGACGAGGCCAGCCTGCCCCTGCTGTGGCTGGCCGGGCCGCTGACGGGCTTGCTGGTGCAGCCCCTCATCGGCGCCATGAGCGACCGCACGGTCAGCCGCTGGGGCCGGCGCACGCCTTATTTCTTGATCGGTGCGCTGCTGTGCAGCCTGGGCCTGTTCCTGATGCCCAGCAGCCCCACGCTGTGGTTCGCCGCCGGCCTCTTGTGGATACTCGACGCCGCCAACAACGTCACCATGGAGCCCTACCGGGCCTATGTCAGCGACCGGCTGGACGAGGCCCAGCATGCGCAGGGCTTTCTGACGCAAAGCGCCTTCACCGGCCTGGCCCAGACCCTGGCCTATCTGACGCCTTCCATCATGGTCTGGCTGGGCATGGATCGCGATGCGCTCAACGCCAGCCACATCCCCCAGGTCACCGTCGTGGCCTTTATGGTGGGGGCCTTGCTGTCCTTCAGCACGGTGGCGTGGTCGGTGTTCAAGGTGCCGGAGCTGCCGCTGAGCGTCGAAGAAAAAGCCTTGCTGACGGCCAAACCGCGCGGTCTCAAAGCCACCCTGGGCGAGATCGCCGAGGCCTTCAGGGAGATGCCGCCCACCATGCGCCAGCTCTGGTGGATGAAGCTGTTCCAGTGGTACGGCATGATGTGTTACTGGATCTACATCGTGCCGGCGCTGGCGCACAGCGTGTTCGCCACCAGCGAGGCCGGTTCGGCCGGTTTTCGCGAGGCCAGCCTGCTGAATGGGCAGATCGGCGGCTTCTACAACTTCGTCGCCTTCTTCGCCGCCTTTGCCATGCTGCCCTTCACCCGCCGCTTTGGCGCGCAGAAGGTCCATGCCCTGTGTTTGACGCTGGCGGGCATAGGCATGTGGGCCATCCCCGAGATCGGCAAGCCCTGGCTGCTCTTTGTGCCCATGCTGGGTGTGGGCCTGGCCTGGGCCAGCATCATGGGCAACCCCTATGTGCTCTTGGCCGGCAGCATCCCGCCGGAGCGGGCGGGCGTGTATATGGGCATCTTCAATATATTCATCGTCATCCCCATGCTGATCCAGATGCTGACCCTGCCGATGTTCTACAAGGCCTGGCTGGGTGGCCAGCCGGGCAATGTCATCCGCCTGGCCGGCGCCTTGCTGGTGCTGGCGGCCCTCGCGGTCTTGCGGGTCAAGACCCCTGCGGCTAACACCAAATAATGACTGACCTATTTCCATGCAAAACAAGGTTCAACTGATCAGCTATGTGGACCGCCTGGGCGGTGGCGGCGTTGCCGATCTGCGCCGGCTCTTGAAGAGGCCCTTGCAAGGCCTGTTCGGCGGCGTACACCTGCTGCCCTTCTTCTACCCCATCGATGGTGCCGATGCGGGCTTTGACCCCATCGACCACACCCGGGTCGATCCGCGCCTGGGGGATTGGGCCGATATCCAGGCCCTGAGCCAGGATGTGGACGTGATGGCCGATGTGATCGTCAACCACGTCTCGGCCGATTCACCGCAGTTCCAGGACTATTCGGAGAAGGGCGATGGCTCGCGCTATGCCGGCCTGTTTCTGAGCCTGGATTCGGTCTTCCCGCTGGGCGCCAGCGAGGCCCAGTTGCTCAAGGTCTACCGGCCGCGGCCGGGCCTGCCGCTGCGCCCCATCACCTTGAAGAACGGGCAGAAGAAGATTCTCTGGACCACCTTCACCCCGCAGCAACTGGACATCGATGTGCGCCACCCCGAGGGCCAGGCCTATCTGGCGGCGATTCTGCAGCGCTTTGCCGAGGCGGGCATACGCATGATCCGGCTGGACGCGGCCGGCTATGCGATCAAGAAGGCGGGCGAGTCCTGCTTCATGATGGCCGAGACCTTCGAGTTCATCGCCGGGTTCGCCGCCCAGGCGCGGGCTCTGGGCATCGAGGTGCTGGTGGAGGTCCATGCCTACTACAGGCGCCAGATCGAGATCGCCGCGCGGGTGGACTGGGTTTACGACTTCGCCCTGCCGCCGCTGGCCCTGCATGCCTTTTTCTTCCAGACGGCCGAGCCGCTCAAGCAATGGATTAGGCAGCGCCCCTGCAACGCCCTCAATGTGCTGGACACGCATGACGGCATCGGCATCATCGACATCGGCGCCGACAGTGCCGACCGCGCCGGCTCACCCGGCCTGGTGCCGCCGGCCGAGCTGGACGCCCTGGTCGAGCGCATCCACGCCAACAGCCGGGGCCAGAGCCGCCAGGCCACCGGGGCGGCAGCCTCGAATCTCGACCTCTACCAGGTCAACTGCAGCTTCTTCGACGCGATGGGCCGGGACGAGCGCAGCTATCTGCTGGCGCGCGCCCTGCAGTTCTTCCTGCCCGGCGTGCCCCAGGTTTACTACGTGGGCCTGCTGGCCGGCCACAACGATATGGATTTGCTGGCGCGCAGCGGCGTCGGGCGGGACATCAATCGCCACCGCTATTCGGCGGACGAGATTGCCAGCGAGCTGCAGCGCCCGGTGGTGCAAAAGCTCTTGCAGCTGATACGGCTGCGCAACGAGTGCCCGGCCTTTGGCGGTGAGTTCCAGCTGCACGAATCGGCCGCGCACGAGTTGCGCTTGAGCTGGCGAGCCGGCGCGCACGAGGCCAGGTTGCGCATCGATCTGCAGACGCTGGATCATGAAGTTTGCTTCGGCGAGCTGAGCTTACGGTTCTAAGCCCGGTGTCAGCAAAGCCTCCAACAATGCGCTCTCATTCAAATCGTCTGGAGGATGCGCATCATGTGGAAATTGCTTGTCGGCTTCTTTGCCTTTGCCGCCCTGGCCATGTTCATCTTGATGAAGAGCGGGGGGGATATCGATATGAGCGGCGAGAAGCACGATGTGGCCGGCCATGCCGCCGAGCCCGCAGCCAGCCAAGCCGCGCCTGCGGCCAGCGCGCCGGCCTCGGCCGCTTCGATGTAAAAAAAGGCGCTCCGAGAGGAGCGCCGGATGGGCCTTGCGGATGGCTTAGAAGCGGTAGCTCACACCCACATTCCAGCTGTCCATGGTGCGACCGTAAGTGCCCAGATCGGGCAGATTGTTGTAGCGCGTCAGCTCGGTGCGCAGCGCCCAGTCCTTGTTGATGGCGTAGTCGACGCCCAAGCCCACCTTGAAGCCGGTGGAGATCTTGTTGCCGGCGCCGTCCAGGCCCGAGAAATCGCGCTCGTAGTGCGCGCCGCCCAGGCGGCCGTAGACGCTGAACTTGTCGTTCACCGGCAGGCGGCCGATGGCGTCCAGCGAGTAGGCCGAGGTCTTGGCGTCGCTGTCGCCGATGCGCTGCTGGCCCAGCTTGTGCACGCTCAGCTCGGTGGCGAAGTATTTGTTGAACTGGTAGCCGCCGAAGATGCCGTAGGCGGTGTCGGTCTTGTCCAGGCGCAGGGCGGGGCTGGTCGGGCTGCTCAGGTCATTGCGCGACTGGCCGAGGTCCACACCGACGTAAAACCCCTTGTTGTCGGCGCCCGTGCCGCCGGCGGCAAAGGCGGCGCCGGCGCTGCCCAGAGCGAGGGCGATGGCGGCGATCGGGGTGATGATGTTCTTGTTCATGGTTTGGCCTTTCATTGACTGTTTGCCATGGATTTGGCTTCGCTGCAGAAGGGCTCCCGGGCTTGGGATCGCCTTCTTGCCGCGATGAAGTCATTTTTGGCCAAGCCTGGCGGCCTGTCAGTGCAGGCCCTGTGCCGCTTGTGTGACGGTGCGTGACGGCGCCGGCGCAGGGGGTGTGGTATCAGCCCAGCACGTCGCTGGTCGTGCTGCGCTGGGGGGCGACGCAAGGCATGCGTATCACCATGCGGGCCCCATTGCCGGGGCTGCTGAAAACCTCGATCTGCCCCCCCAGCACATGGGTGACGATGTTGTGCACGATGTGCATGCCCAGGCCGGAGCCGCCGGTGCCCAGCTTGGTGGTGAAGAAGGGGTCGAAGATGCGGCGGCGCACCGACTCGTCCATGCCGATGCCGTTGTCGCTGATGCTCAACTCGACCTCGGTGATGCTGAGGCGCTCGCAGCGCACCTCGACCTCGCCGCTCTTGCAGCCCTCGAAGCCATGGACCAAGGCATTGATCAGCAGATTGGTCAG
Organism: Roseateles oligotrophus; assembly: GCF_014204525.1. Classification (GTDB taxonomy): domain Bacteria; phylum Pseudomonadota; class Gammaproteobacteria; order Burkholderiales; family Burkholderiaceae_C; genus Paucibacter_A; species Paucibacter_A oligotrophus_A. The sequence continues at coordinate 361,464 of NZ_JACHLP010000001.1, read as the reverse complement.
CACCTGGCCCAGGGAGCCGGGGTAGCTATTCATCATGATGCCCTTGCTCAGCGCTTCTTTGATCAGATAGGGCGTGTGCTTGAAGCTGGGCTCCACCATCACCAGCACGTCCTCCACCACCTGGGCCAGATCGAACTCGCGGCGCAGGTCGGTGGTCTGGTCGATGGCCACCTGCTTGAAGTCGCGCACCAGATCGGCTGCTTTCTGCACATTGCGCTGCAAGATGTCCTGGCCGCGGCGGGTGTCGCGCACCAGCTCTTCCAGCAGGCTGCGCCGCATCGGCGTGCTGTTGTTCAGCATTTCTTCCAGGCGGCGGTAGCGGTCCTCCAGCGAGGACACCACGGTCAGCGAATTGCCCAGCGGCGTGTTCAGCTCATGCGCCACGCCGGCCACCAGGCGGCCCAGCGAGGCCAGCTTCTCGGACTCCACCAGCTCGTGCTGGGCGGTCTTCAAATGCCCCAGGGCCTGCAGCAAATCGTCGTTGGCGCTGGTCAGCTCGACGGTGCGCTGCTCGACCTGGTCCTCCAGGGTGTTGGCATGCAGGCGCAGGGCTTCGAACGCCTCCAGCAGGGAGCAGCGCATGCGCTCCATGGCCGAGCCCACGCGGGCGATCTCGTCGCTACCGCCCAGATTGAGCGGCTTGTCCAGCTGGCCGGCCGCCAGCGCCTCGGCGGCCTGGGTCAGCTGGGTCATGGGGCGCAGCACGCGGCGCTGCATCACGGCCAGGATCAGCACCAGGGAGAAGGTCAGCGTGGCCAGGCTGCGCCAGACGGTGCGCAGCATCTCCGCATGTTTGATCTCCAGCAGCGGCGCGGCGCTCATCTCCACCGTCAGCGAGGCGATCTGGCGGCCGTCGCGCATGACGGCGCGGGTTTCGGCCAGGGTCAGGTCTTGCTCGTCGGGGGCTTGCCGGCGGCTGTGCTGCTGGAAGGGCTCGGCCGTGGCGGGTTCCTTCACCAGCACCGAGACAAAGCGCGGGTCGTCGAACTGGGCCTTGATCATGGGCTCGGCCAGATCGGGCGAGACCTGCCAGACCGGTTCGGCCAGCGAGAGCGCCATCACCTCGGTGGTGCGGGCGAGGTCGCGGCGCAGATCGTCCAGCGCGATGCGGCGGGTGCGTTGGGCGTCGTAAAGCAGGACCAGGGTGGTCGGCACCAGCAGGCCCAGCAAGAGGGCCAGCACGACGGCGAATCGCAGCGACGGGCGCATCCGCATCGCTCAGTTCCCTCGGCCTTGACGCAGGCTGCCGCGCGCGCGGCTGCTGCCGCGGCGGCTGATCGGGTGTTTGGCGCTGTGAGTCGGTCTGAGCAGATAAGGCGTCATGGCGAACACATTAACCCATGAAACACGATGCTCGCAGTGTAGGTGCAAGCATCGCCCTGGGTCATGTGTTGCTGCAAGGCCGTTTGCTGGCCGCAGGGTGAGTTCATCGGGGCCGTCAACACGCTCAGGCGGCCTGCGCTTCCAGCACGGTCACGCAGTTGCGACCGCCGTGCTTGGAGGCGTAGAGCGCGCGGTCGGCCCGCTCGTAAAAGCTGTTGGCGCTCTCGCCGCGCTGCCATTGGGTCACGCCCATGGAGATGGTGACGCGTTCGATGTCCTGGGCCACATTGCCCCGGCGTATGCGGCCGGCCGCCACCGTGCTGCGCAGCTTTTCGGCCAGCAGCTGGGCCTGGCCGAGGCTGGCGGTGGGCAGCAGCAGGGCGAATTCTTCGCCACCCACGCGGGCGGCCAGGGCCTGGTCGGCCGCCACGTTCTTGAGCGTTTGCGCGACGATGCGCAAGACCTGGTCGCCAAAGCCGTGGCCAAAGCTGTCGTTGATGCGTTTGAAGAAGTCGATATCGCCCAGCACCAGGCAGGGCGCTTCTTGCTGGGCTTGGGCCGGGCTGTTGCTCATGCAGGCGCTGAGCTGCTGGTCAAAGGCGCGCCGATTGGCCAGGCCGGTGAGCGCATCGGTCAAGGCCTCGCTGCGGGCCTTCTGCACCTCGTCGCGCAGGGTGGAGATTTCGTGGCGGCTTTGCGCCAGCTGGCTTTGCAAGACCGCCATGGCGCCGCGGATCTCGCGCGTGCCGTTGAGCAGCTCCTGCAGCACATCCTGGTGGGTCTGCTGGCTGGGGCTGCTCAGCAGCTGTTCCACCCAATTGTTCAGGGAGTTGTCGAAGCGGGCGGTTTCCTGGCCCGCCTCCGCGGCCGAGGCGGCCATGGTGTCCAGCACCCGCACCAGGCCCTCGCTGAGCCGCCTGGATTCTTCGGCATCGCTGCTGCTGAGGCTTTCGCCGATGTGTTCGCGGTAGAGGGCCCAGGTCTGCGCCTCGTCCAGAGTGGCGCCCTGGGCCGTGTGTTTGAGCACGGCCTGGCTCAGGGGCGGGTTGATGGCGCTGACGAATTCGTACCAGACGGCGTAGCTGATCGGATGCAGGGCCGCGCGTTGGCGAGTCATCAGGGGCAGCGCTGCGCGTAAATGCTCGGTGCTGCGGGCGATATTGTCGTGGTATCTCATCGAAGTCCTTCTGCGCGGCTTTTTTTCTCAGCATTGCCGCTCTGGGGTCAAAGCTTGGTGGGCCCGAACCTGGATGCCTCGTCATTCGCGCCCCGAGCCGGCGGCGAGATTGAGTATGCCTTCAAGTTGGCCGTTATTTTTTGAGTTGACCGTTACCCTTGACACCCGGGCTATCGGCTGTTGCAGGCGGCTGACAAGGGGAAAAATGCGGGCCATTCAACGCGGGCCTGATATTTGTCAACTATTACCCGATGGGCAGGGTTTACGGTGGCGGTTTGGCAATTTCCCGAGGCCGGCGTGCGTCCGTTGCGCTGCCTTCAGCGAGTTAGCGAGCTATGACACAGAGCATCATCGACCCCGATCTGGCCCCCTTGTTCGAGCGCAGCGGCCTGGCGCCGCTGCTGATTCGCGGGCGGCGCTTGCTGCCCATCGTGCAGGGCGGCATGGGCGTGGGGGTCAGTGCCCAGCGCCTGGCCGGCGGCGTGGCGGCCCTGGGCGGGGTGGGCACGCTGAGCTCGGTGGACCTGCGCCGCCACCACCCCGATCTGATGGATCGCACCGAGGGCTGCAGCGCCGGCCCCGCGGCCAAGGCCTTGATCGACGAGGTCAATCTGACGGCGCTGGAGCGCGAGGTGCAGGGTGCCCGCGAGCGCAGCGGCGGCCGCGGCCTGGTGGCCCTGAATGTGATGCGGGCGGTGTCCGAGTACGCCCCGTCGGTGAAGCGGGCGCTGGAGGCCGGCATCGAAGCCGTGGTGGTGGGCGCCGGCCTGCCGCTGGACTTGCCCGAGCTGGCGGCCGAGCACCCCGAGGCGGCCCTCATCCCCATCCTCAGCGACGCCCGCGGCGTGCAGCTGATCGTGCGCAAATGGGAGCGCAAGCAGCGCCTGCCCGATGCCATCGTGATCGAGCACCCGCGCCTGGCCGGCGGCCATCTGGGCGCGGCCAAGGTTGCGGACCTGAACGACCCGCGCTTCGATTTCGAGCGCGTCATCCCCGAGTGCCTGACTTACTTCGAGAAGGCCGGCATCGCCGGCCAGATCCCGCTGATCGCCGCCGGCGGCGTGCGCAGCTTCGAGGACATCCAGCGCCTGCAAGCCCTGGGCGCGGCCGGCGTGCAGCTGGGCACGCCGTTTGCCGTCACCACCGAATGCGATGCCGATCTGGCGTTCAAGCGCGTGCTGGCCGAGGCGCGGGACGAAGACCTGGTCGAGTTCACCAGCGTGGCCGGCCTGCCGGCCCGCGCCGTGGCCACGCCCTGGCTGCGCAACTATCTGCGCGCCGTGCCCAAGCTGCAGGCGGTGGCCCATGCCAAGAACCGCTGCACCAAGGCCTTTGACTGCCTGGCCCAATGCGGCTTGCGCGATGGCTTCAAGGACTGGGGCCAGTTCTGTATCGACAACCAGCTGGCCGCCGCCCTGCGCGGTGACCGGGCCAAGGGCTTGTTCTTCCGCGGCGCCGGGGCCCTGCCTTTTGGGGCCGAGATCCGCTCGGTGCGCGAGCTGATGCAGCGTCTGCTGGGCGCGCCCCTGCTGCCGCAGACGGCTTGATTGCCGATTGACGAAGGCCCTGGCCCGGCAGGGCCAGGGTGCGATCTCTAAAATGCGGAGCAATGTCATCTGCTCCCAATAAAGCCCTCTGGCCCGGCCTTTTGCTGGCGACTTGCGGGGCGATTGCCTTCTCGGGCAAGGCCATCATCGTCAAGCTGGCCTATCGTCACGGCGTCGATGCCGTCACCCTGATCATGTTGCGCATGGTGTTTGCGCTGCCCTTATTCCTCATCCTGGCCTGGTGGGCCGGGCGGGGCAAGCCGCCGCTGACGGGGCGGGACTGGCGGGTGGTGCTGGGCCTGGGTTTTTCGGGCTATTACCTGGCCAGCTATCTGGACTTCGCCGGCCTGGCCTATGTCAGCGCGAGCTTCGAGCGCCTGATCCTCTATCTCAACCCCACCATCGTCCTGTTCCTGGGCTGGCTGCTGTTCAAGCGCCGCGTCACCGGGCGGCAATTGATCGCGCTGGCGGTGAGCTATGCCGGCGTGCTGCTGGTGTTCGGCCAGGAGCTGCGTCTGCAGGGCAGCGATGTGCTGCTGGGCGCGGCCCTGGTGTTTGGCAGTGCGATCAGCTATGCGCTCTATCTCGTCTTCAGCGGCGAGGAGGTCAAGCGCCTGGGCGCCATGCGCCTGACCGGCCTGGCCACCACGGTGGCCTGCCTGCTGTGCATAGGCCAGTTCTTCCTGCTGCGGCCGCTGAGCGGCTTGCAGGCGCTGGCGCCCGAGGTGATCTGGCTGTCGGTGCTGAATGCCACGGCCTGCACTTTTGCGCCGGTCTTGATGGTGATGATGGCGATCGAGCGGGTCGGCGCGACGATGGCGGCGCAGACCGGCATGATTGGCCCCATGTCGACGATCCTGATGGGCGTGCTGATTCTGGGCGAGCCCTTCACGCCCTGGGTGGCGGCCGGCACCTTGCTGGTGATGGGCGGGGTCTGGTTGTTGACGCGTTGGCGCTGACTGCGTGGATGGGGGTTTGAAGGGCCGCCGGACCTTGGCGGTGGCCTCGTCCCTCCTTTGGGGGGAGACCGGATCAGCGGCAGATTCGAGGCCGGGCTTTGGCACAATCGCCGCCAGACCCAGGCTTTGAAAAGAAAGATGCCTTAGATGATGAACAAGTCGTTTCAGATCGCCGCTACCGCCGCTCTTGTGCTGGCTGCCTTCAGCAGCCATGTGCTGGCCCAGGAGACCTCCTCCACGGTAGAGAAGTGCAGCAAAAAGCTGGGCGTGATGGCCGTGGTGGAGCCGCAGATCGGCTGGACCCATCTCTCGCAATACGGCCTGGGCTCGCCCTCGGCCCTGCTGCGCATGATGATCCAGCAATCGGGCTGCTTCGATGTGGTGGAGCGCGGCGTGGCCATGCAAAACCTGCAGCAGGAACGCGCGCTGGGCCAGAGCGGCGAGCTGCGCGATGAATCCAATGTCGGCAAGGGCCAGATGCAGGCGGCCGACTTCGTCATGACTCCCAATGTGCAGGTGGGCTCGTCCGACACCGGCGGCATTGGCGGCGCGCTGTTCGGCCGCCTGGGTGTGCTGGGCGCCATCGCCGGCGGCCTCAAGTTCAAGGAAGCGTCGACCAGCTTGATGGTGGCCGATGTGCGTTCCAGCATCCAGGTCGCCGCGGCCGAGGGCAAGGCGACCAAGACCGATTTCGGCATCGGCGGCTGGGCCTTTGGCGGCGGCGCGGCCGGTGCTTTGGGCGGCTATACCAAGACGCCCGAAGGCAAGATGGTGGCGGCCAGCCTGCTGGACAACTACAACAAGATCGTGCTGGCCATCCGCGACCAGCCCCAGCTGATCAAGACCAGCAGCGCGGCCGGCGATGCCAATGCGGCCGCCTCCACCAAGGCCGAAGCGCCGCAGGCGGCCGGCCAGATGCTGGCGGCCAAGATCGCCAATGTGAAGGCCTACGAGCAGCCCTCGCGCGACAGCAAGGTGCTCGCCACCCTGCAGCGCTCGGACGAGTTGGTGGCGACCGGCGAGGTCAAGAACGGTTTTGTCCGAGTGGACGCCGCCAACTTCAGCGGCTGGGTGCAGCGCACCCTGGTGGGACCGGCCGACGGCAATGGCGCCAGCAACGGCGCGGCGCCTCCGGTGATGCCGGTGCAGGCGGTGTTGCCGCCGGGCATCTTCGGCAATTTCGGTGGCAAGTTCATGGGCAGCGATCTGGGCACTTTTGACGTGATCGTCAGCAATAACGGGCATGTGACGGGGAGCGGCTATTCGCAGCAAACCGGCCAGTTCAATGTCAATGGTCAGGTCGATGCCTCCGGCAATGTGAATCTGTCCGCACACGGCACCGCCGGCGCGGCGCTCTTTACCGGGCGCATCGATGGCCAGTCGGGCATTGTGTCGGGGACCTGGCGTTACAGCGGGCGCATGCAGGGCGGCGGATCCTTCCGAGGCGTTCGGCAGTGACGCTTTTGCCCCCTGGCGGGCAAAGCCTATGAAAGCCTGGCAGCATGCCCGGATTCGCCCACACAGCGAATCCGGGCTTGTTTTTTTCATCCCCATGTTTCGATTGCAGGAGTAGCCAGCCATGACCAGTACCTGGACCTCGACCGAGCAAGTCGTGTGCATCAAGGCCCCCGGCGGCCCCGAGCAGATGCAGTTGCAGGCGGTGGAAACCGGCATGCCCGGAGCGGGCGAAGTGCGGGTGCGCCACAAGGCCTGCGGGCTCAACTACATCGACATCTATCACCGCAACGGCAGCTACCCCCTGCCCATGCCGGCCGGCTTGGGCATGGAGGGCTCGGGCGTGGTGGAGGCGGTGGGCGAGGGCGTTATGCACCTGGCCGTGGGCGACCGCGTGGCCTATGCCAGCCCGCCGCCCGGCGCCTATGCCACGGCGCGGGTGCTGCCGGCCCGCTCGGTCTGCAAGCTGCCCGACAACATCGATTTTGAAACGGGCGCGGCCATGATGCTCAAGGGCCTGACGGCCCAGTACCTGCTGCGCCGCACCCTGCCGCAAGGCGGCTTGCAGGCCGGTGACACGGTGCTTTTCCATGCCGCCGCCGGGGGCGTGGGCCTGATCGCCTGCCAGTGGGCCAGGGCCCTGGGCCTGCGCCTGATCGGCACGGCCGGCTCCGACGAGAAATGCGCGCTGGCTCTGCAGGCCGGTGCCGCCCACGTCATCAACTACCGCCGCGAGCCCGATTTTGCCGCCCGCGTGCGCGAGTTGACCGAGGGCCGTGGCGTCAAGGTGGTGTACGACTCGGTGGGTGCCGACACCTGGGAGGGCTCGCTGAACAGCCTGGCGCCTTTCGGTCTGCTGGCCAGCTTCGGCAATGCCTCGGGCGTGGTGCCGCCGCTCAATCTGGGCCAGTTGGCGGCCAAGGGCTCGCTCTACGTGACTCGGCCCACCTTGTTCACCCATCTGAGCACGCGCGAGGCCAGCCAGGCGATGGCGGACGAGCTGTTTGCCATGGTGAGCAGCGGGGCCATCAAGATCCCGGTGGAGCAGCGCTACCCGCTCGCCGAGGTGGTGCAGGCGCACCGCGATATGGAGGCGCGCAAGACGACAGGCTGCAGCGTCTTGCTGGTCTAACTGCCTTGCTCGGCGGAGGCCGCCGCGGGCTTCAGTTCACGCAGCAAGGGCACTTCAAAGCTGAAGCAGGAGCCGGTGCCGGGCTGGCTTTCCACCTGCACCTGGCCGCCCATCAGCAGCACCAGGCGCTGCACGATGGTCAGGCCCAGGCCGGTGCCGCCGAAGCGGCGGGTGATGCTGCCATCGGCCTGGGTGAAGGGCTCGAAGATGTGGGCGATCTGCTCGCGCGTCATGCCGATGCCGGTGTCATGCACCGAAAAGCGCAGGCCGAGGGCGGCCGACTCGAGCGCCGCAGCGCCCTCGGCCTCGCCGCCTTCCAGCCGCTGCACCTCGACCCGCACCTCGCCCTGCTCGGTGAACTTGAGCGCATTGCCGACCAGGTTGACCAGCACCTGGCGCAGGCGCAGGGCGTCGCCCACCACATGCTGAGGCACGCCAGGCTGCACTCTTGCGTTGAGCTGTATGCCTTTCTCATGCGCCTGCAGCAGCAGGGGGTGCAAGGCCTCGCGCAGGCAGTCGTGCAGAGAGAAGGGTGCTTGCTCGATGATGACCCGGCCGGACTCGATCTTGGCCACGTCCAGCAAGTCGTTGATGATGACCATCAAGCCCTTGGCCGAGTTATGGGCCAACTCGATGAAGCGGCGCTGCTTGTCGCTCAGCTCGGTCTGCAGCACCAGCTCGGTCAGGCCCAGCACGCCGTTCATGGGGGTGCGGATCTCGTGGCTCATATTGGCCAGAAAGCTGCTCTTGGCCAGGCTGGCGGCCTCGGCCACCTCGCGGGCGGCCTCCAGCGCGGCCTGGCTGGCCTTCAGGTCGGCAATGTCGCGGGCATTGAGCAGCACGACCTGCCGGCCCGTCACCGGGTCGCGCATGACGCGCACATTGACGCCATGCCAGCAGCGACCCTGGGTGGTCAGCAGTTCCAGATCGTCCTTGAAGCTTTGGCCGCTCTGGATCTGTTCCAGGATCTTCCGCAGATCGGCCGGGTCGGCAAAGATGGCGCTGAAATCGTTGTGATGGCGTTGCGCCTCGGGGTGTTTGCGCAGGCCGTCGAAAGCCAGGGCGGCTGCCGGGTTGCGCATCAGCAGGCTGCCGTCCTGCAGGCTGAAGACGGCAATGCGCACCGAGGTGTGTTGCAAGGCCTCGACGCCGCGCAGCATGGCCTTGTCCTCACCGCTGGCCAGGGAGTCGGCGGCAAACAGCATGACCTGGCGGCGGTCCGGCGTGAGTATGCCCCGCGAGACCAGCATGGCCGTGGTCGGCTGGCCCTTGGGGTAGAGCGTCCATTGCTCGCGCACGATTTTTTCCTGGGCGTGGTCGGCCGCGGTGACGGCCAGGCGCTCGCGCACCGCCTCGGTCGTGTCGGAGTGGTCCTGCGAGAGAAACTCCTCCGCACTGCTGGCATGCCAAAAGCGCAGCGCCGCCGCATTGGCCCAGAGATTGCGCTGCCGCTCGGGGTCATAGACCCACATGGGCACGTCGAGCCAGTCGTAATGGGTCAGGCAGGAGAAGTCAAGCATGGGGCGTCAGTGAGGACGGGGCTGGGGCAACTGCTTTGCGAGCCCCATTGTGGCCCGTCCAGAAGGGTACTGTGGCGCTGGGGCGTTAGCCAGGCGTCAGCTGGGTGTGGCTGGGCCGTCCACCACCGCATGCCGGTAAGCATGCCAGCTGGCATGGCCCACCACCGGGCCGACGACGATGAGGCCGGCAAACCAGGGCAGCATGGCCAGCACCACCAGCACCGTCAGCAAGGCGCCCCAGAGCAGCATCACGCCGGTCTGCGTCAGCACCAGGCGCAGGCTGGTCAGGCCGGCGGTGATGGCGTCCGTCTCACGGTGCAAAAGCATGGGCATGGCGATGACGCTGACGGCGTAGATCAGGCCGGCAAACACCCCGCCCACGGCCAGGTAGGCGGCGATGAAGCCGAGGTTCTCGGCCGAGGCCAGCTTGGCGATGGAGCCGGCAAAGTCCGGCATGCCGTTGAAGCTGACGGCAAACACCACCAGGGCGGCGCGGCCCCATAGCATCTCCAGCACCAGCAAGACAAAGCCGAAGATGGCGAGCTGGGCGCTGCGGCGGCGCCAGGCGGTGAGGGAGTCCAGCAGGCGGGGCGTCTCCCCCACCTCCAGCCGGTAGCTGACCTGGTAAAGCCCCAGGCATAGCAGCGGCCCCAGCAGCAAAAAGCCGGCCGACAGCGCCAGGGTGTAGACCGGCGCATGGTTGAACACGCCCAGCAAGGCCCAGCCCATCAGCGTGAAGCTGAGGCCGTAGAACAGGCCGATGGCGGGCGCCTTGAGGAAGTCCTGCCAGCCGGCGCGCAACCAGCGCAGGGGGTCGCCCATGCGCAGGGGGCGCAGCTCGATGGCGAAGGCGCTGTCCGCCGGAATGGCCTCGGCGTCGCCGGGGGCCGGGGTCGGAGGGGTGTCTGGGGGCGTCATGCCCGCAGATTAGGGCAGGGATGCGCCCACCTGCCCCGGGACTTTCCATCAGCCAGAGGCCGGGTCGGGGTTTATCCCCGGCGCACGCGGCGGATCTCGTCCCAGATCAGCAGGGCGGCACCGACGGTGATGGCGCTGTCGGCGATATTGAAGCTGGGGAAGTAATACTGCGCGCCCCAGTGAACCTGGATGAAGTCCACCACATAGCCGTGCAGCAGGCGGTCCACCACATTGCCGATGGCGCCGCCCAGGATCAGCGTGAGCGCCGTGGCGAACAGGGTCTGCTGGCCATGCTTGCGCAGCATCACGGTGATGAAGATGGTGGCCACCGCGCCCAGGCCGACAAAGAACCAGCGCTGCCAGCCGCCCGCGTCGTGCAGAAAGCTGAAGGCCGCGCCCAGATTGTGGACCCGCACGACGTTGAAGAAGCTGGTGACGTAGCGGCTGTCACCTAACTGGAAGTTCCCCAGGATCAGCACCTTGGTGAACTGGTCCAGCAGGATGATGATCAGGGCCAGGCCCAGCCACAGACCCAGTCGATTGCCGTTGCTGCCGCCGCTCATGGCTTGCTTGCGTGTTGCCATCGCTCAGGCCACCTTGCGGGTTTCGCCCGCGCCATGCAGATTGCTGTCGCAGCGGCCGCACAGGCCGGGGTGGGCTTTGATGCTGCCCACGTCCGCGCTGTAATGCCAGCAGCGCTCGCATTTGGCGTGGCCGGAGGGCGTCACCGTCACCGTCAGCTCATCGGCCGCCTCGAGCTGGGCGGCCGAGGTGATCAGCACAAACTTCAGATCCGCGCCCAGGCTTTGCAGCAGGCTCAGGTCGCTGGACTGCAGGCCCAAACGCACTTCGGCTTGCAGGGAGGAGCCCACGCCACCGGTCTTGCGTACGTCCTCGATCGCCTTGTTGACCGCCTCGCGGATCTCGCGGATGCGGCCCCATTTGGCCAGCAGGGCGGCATCGGGCTCATTGAATTGCCAGTAGGTCTCGGTGAAGATGCTCTGGCCCGGCTGGGCCGCAGCGAACACCTTCCAGGCCTCCTCGGCGGTGAAGCTGAGGAAGGGCGCCATCCAGCGCAGCATGGCCTGGGTGATGTGCCACAGCGCCGTCTGGGCGGAGCGGCGGGCCAGGGATTTGGGGGCGGTGGTGTAGAGGCGGTCCTTCAGCACATCGAGGTAGAAGGCGCCCAGGTCTTCCGAGCAATAGACCTGCAGCTTGGCCACCACCGGGTGGAATTCATAACGCTCGAAATGGGCGAGTATGTCGGCCTGCAACTCGGCGGCGCGGGCCAGGGCGAAGCGGTCCACCTCCAGCAACTGATCCAGCGGCAGGGCCTCGGCAGCGGCGTCGAAGTCGCTGACGTTGGCGAGCAGGAAACGCAAGGTGTTGCGGATGCGGCGGTAGGCGTCCACCACGCGGGCGAGGATTTTGTCGTCCAGGCCCAGATCGCCCGAGTAGTCGGTCGAGGCGCACCAGAGGCGGATGATTTCCGCGCCCATTTTTTCGCTCACCGCCTGTGGGGCCACCACATTGCCCTCGGACTTGCTCATCTTGCGGCCCCGGCCGTCGACGACGAAGCCGTGGGTCAGCAGGCCTTTGTAAGGCGCGCGGCCGTAGAGGGCGCAGGCGATCAGCAATGATGAATGGAACCAGCCGCGGTGCTGGTCATGGCCTTCCAGATAGAGGTCGGCCTCGGGGCCGCTGGCGTGGGCGGCGCCGGCATGGCTGCCCCCCAGCACATGCTGGAAGGTGGAGCCGGAGTCGAACCAGACGTCCAGGATGTCGGCGCCCTTGCTGTAGTTCTCGGCCTCCGCGCCCAGCCATTCGGCCGCTTCCAGCTTGGCCCAGGCCTCGACCCCGCCTTGCTCGACCAGGTCGGCGGCGCGAGCGATGAAGGCCAGCGTCTGCGGATGCGGCTGGCCGGTGTCTTTGTGCAGGAAGATGGGCAGGGGCACGCCCCAGCTACGCTGGCGCGAGATGCACCAGTCGGGCCTGCCCTTGATCATGTCGTGCAGGCGGGCGCGGCCGTTCTCGGGGTAGAAGCTGGTCTCGGCAATGGCGTCCAGCGCGGTCTGGCGCAGGCTTTTGGCGGGCTTTTCCTGGGCGAATACACCCGCAGTTCCAACTTCAGCCTCGTCCATGCGCACAAACCACTGGGCCGCGGCGCGGTAGATCACCGGCGTCTTGTGGCGCCAGCAATGCGGGTAGCTGTGCGTGATCTTGACGTGGGAGAGCAGGCGGCCGGCGTCTTCCAGTGTCTGTGCAATGACGGCATTAGCCTTCCAGATGTGCAGGCCGCCGAACAGGGGCAGGCCGGCCTCGTACTGGCCATTGCCCTGCACCGGGTTGAGGATGTCTTTGAAGGCCAGGCCATGGGCCACGCAGCTCTGGAAGTCGTCCAGGCCGTAGGCGGGGGCGGAGTGGACCACGCCGGTGCCGTCCTCGGCGGTGGCGTAATCGGCCAGATAGACGGGGCTTGTGCGGTCGTAGCCGGCATCGACATGGGCCAGTGGGTGCTTGAACTGCAGCATCGCCAGGTTCTTGCCGGCCGTGGTGGCCAGGACCGAGCCCTCCAGCTGCCAGCGCGCCAGGCACTTCTCCACCAGTGCCTCGGCCACCAGGAAGATGCCGCGCGGCGTGTCCACCAGGGCGTAGCTCAGCTCGGGGTTGAGGTTGAGCGCCTGGTTGGCGGGGATGGTCCAGGGCGTGGTGGTCCAGATGACGGTGAAGGCTTGCTTGTCCAAGGCGGGCAGGCCGAAGGCGGCGGCCAGCTTGGCGGGCTCGGCGCTCAGGAAGGCGACGTCCACGGCCGGGCTTTGCTTGTCTTGGTACTCGATCTCGAACTCGGCCAGCGAGGAGCCGCAGTCAAAACACCAGTAGACGGGCTTGAGCCCTCGGTAGACAAAGCCGCGCTCGAACAGGCGCTGCAGCACGCGGATCTCGCCGGCCTCGTTGGCGAAGTTCATGGTGCGGTAAGGATTGCCCCATTCGCCCAGCACGCCCAGGCGCTTGAAGTCCTGGCGTTGCGCGTCGATTTGCTCGCCGGCATAGGCGCGGCTCTTGGCCTGCACCTCGTCGCGCGGCAGGCCGCGGCCAAAGGTCTTCTCGATCTGGTTCTCGATCGGCAGGCCGTGGCAGTCCCAGCCGGGGATGTAGGCGGCGTCCATGCCCTTCAGCTGGCGCGCCTTGACGATCATGTCCTTGAGGATCTTGTTGGCGGCGTGGCCGATGTGGATCTGGCCATTGGCATAGGGCGGGCCGTCGTGCAGCACGAATTTGGGCGCGCCGCAGCGGGCCTCGCGCAGCTTTTTGTAGACGCCCTGGTCTTCCCATTCCTTCACCCAGGCCGGCTCGCGCTTGGGCAGGTCGCCGCGCATGGGGAAGGGGGTGTCGGGCAGGTTCAGCGTGGCGCGGTAGTCCTGCGCGGGGGTGTTGTTCTTGTCGTCGGAGTTTTGGGTGGTCATGGCAGAACTCGATAGGGTCCGCGCGCAATGGCGGCCGGGCTGGGGTGTGGGGCTGGTAGCGGCGCAGGGCGGGGCGCAAAAGCAGGGCGAGACCTGCCGTCAGCCTCAAATTCGGTCGCGGGTGGTCTGGCGGCGCAAGGCCTCATGGGCCCCGGACGTGGCCTGCTGGGCCAGGAAAACGCGCGCATCGCGCACGTCTTGTGCGATGGCGGCCGTCAAGGCGTCCAGCCCGTCGTAACGGGCTTCATCGCGAAGTTTGTGCAGGAGTTCCACGCGCACGAGTTTACCGTAGCCGCCGTTGGCACCGAGCTCGGTCGGCCACTCCAGGCAATGCACCTCCAGCAGCACGCGGCCAGCGTCTTCCACCGTGGGGCGCACGCCCAGCGAGGCGACGCCCTCCAGCGCCTGGCTTGTGAGGCCGTGCACCCGCACGGCGAAGATGCCGTGCGCGGCCGGTTTGTCGTGGGTGAAACGCAGATTGAGGGTGCGGAAACCGTCCGCCGCCGCCGGGGCCGATTCCCCCAGGCTGCGGCCCAGCTTGGCCCCGTGCACGACGTGGCCGGAGATGGCGTAGGGCCGGCCCAGCAAGCGGGCCGCTGCGGCCATATCCCCTTGGGCCAGGGCCTCGCGCACGGCCGAACTGCTGACGCGCAAGCCATGCACTTCATAGCTCATCATGCGGGCCACGTCGAAGCCCTGGGCGCGGCCGGCGGCGTCCAGGGTGGCGTAATCGCCCTGGCGTTTGGCGCCGAAGCGGAAGTCGTCGCCGACCAGGATGTATTTGGCGCCCAGGCCCTGGCGCAGCACGCGCTGGATGAAGTCTTGTGCGCTCAGCGAGGCCAGGGCCTCGTCGAAGCGCAGCACGATGGCCTGGTCGACGCCACAGCGTTCCAGCTCGCTGAGCTTGTCGCGCAGCAGGGCGATGCGGGCGGGGGCAAGGTCGGGCTGGCCCGCGCGGGCGGCGAAATAGTCGCGCGGATGGGGCTCGAAGCTCATCACGCAGGTCGGCAGGCCGCGATGCGAGGCCTCGGACTTGAGCAAGGCCAGCATGGCCTGGTGACCGCGATGGACGCCGTCGAAATTGCCTATCGTCAGCGCACAAGCGCTGGCGATGCCTGGGTGGTGAAAGCCGCGGAAAACCTGCATGGCGGGATTATCGCCCGGCCCGTCCACGGGCTTTGAGGCTTGGCCGCTCAGCCTTGCTCGGAGAGCCGGATATGGCCTTGCACCACGGCCAGCAAATCATCCATTTCAAAGGGCTTGACCAGGTAGTCGTCCATGCCGGCCTGGATGCAGCGTTCGCGGTCGCCGTTCACCGCACTGGCCGTCAGGGCCACGATGGGCACATGGCCGAGGCCATGGCTGCGCTCGTGAGCGCGCCAGCGGCGGGTGGCTTCAAAGCCATTCATGCGGGGCATCTGGCAGTCCATCAACACCAGGTTGTAGGCTTGCACCTCCAGCCGCTCCAGGGCCTCGATGCCGTTCTCGGCCTGATCGACCTGCAAGCCGCAATGCTGCAGCATGGACGAGGCCACCAGCACATTGACGGCGCTATCGTCCACCAGCAGCACCCGGCCGGAGAGCTGGGGCAGCTGCCGGGTGCCGCGCATGGGCTTGTCGCCGACGGCTGTTTCTGGCGGGGCCGCCGCCTGGCCGGCCGCCAGGGCGGGCTGCGGGCAGCTCTGCAGGGGCAGGGTGAACTCAAACAGCGAGCCCTGGCCGGGCACCGAGCTGCAGCGCAGATCGCCGCCCATGGCGCGGGCCAGCTCGCGGGAGATGGTCAGGCCCAGGCCGGTGCCGTCCTGGCGGCGCGGGCCGGCATTGCGGCGCAGATCCTGGGCTTGTTCGAAGGGGGCGAAGACGCGCTCCAGTTGGTCGGCCGGTATGCCTTCGCCGCTGTCCTGGACGGCAAAGCGCAGCAGCTTGCCGGCCCGCATATCGAGGGTGCTGCCCACCTCCACCCTGATCAGACCTTTGTCGGTGAATTTGATGGCGTTGCCGATCAGGTTGTGCAGCACCTGTTTGATGCGCGAGGCGTCGCCCAGGGCGTAAGGGGGTAGGGCCGGGCTCAAGATCAGCTCGAAGTCCAGGCCTTTGTCCTGGGCGGTCTGGGACAGCAGCTGGCAGACATCGTTCACCGTCTCGCCCAGATTGACCGGGCCGGTGTCCACCGCCAGCTTGCCGGACTCGATGCGGGCCAGGTCCAGGATGTCGTTGACCAGGGCCAGCAGATGCTGGCCGGAGCGGCGCATGATGCTGATCTGCTCGCGCTGCTGCAGATCCAGCTCGGAACGCTCCAGCAGCTGGGTCATGCCCAGGATGCCGTTCAGCGGCGTGCGGATCTCGTGGCTCATCACCGCCACAAAGCGGCTTTTGCTGGTGCTGGAATGCTCGGCCGACAGCAGGGCCAGCTGGCGTTGTTCGGCCACCCAGGCGTTGGCGAAGCGGTGGCGCAGCAGCTCGGTGTTGCGGGCCTCCATCTTGCGGGCCTCGCTCAGCGCCAGGGCGAAGAAGCTCATCAGGCCGAGGCTGATCAGCGCGCCGGTCTGGGTGCCCAGGCTCAGTTGGTGCAGCACCAGCGGCGCCAGCGTTAGGCTGGAGAACAGCAGATTGGCCTTGAAGCTATTGCTCAGGGAAAACAGGCCGATGGCCATCACGCCCACCAGGGTGGCGAGGAGGATGCCATTGAGTTCGGGCAGGCCTTCGATATGGAAGCCGACGCCCACCGCACCCCAGCTGAGTGCGTCCAGGGCCAGCAAGCCGTAGTAGCGGCGCTGCCAGCTCTCGGTCTGGGCCGGGTCTTGCAGGCTTTGCCGCTGGTGTTGAAAGCGGGCGGCGCTGAGGCAGCGGATCGCCACGATCAGGCCCCGGATGCCCAGCCAGCCCAGCAGCAGCGCATGAGGCAGATGGGGCCAGAGCAGCGCCACCGGGATGATGCTGAACAAGAGGCCGGCAAGGCTGGGCGTGAACGTGCGGCCGAACAAGGCCGCCAGTTGCTCGGACTTCACGCTTGCGCTGATGTCCGGGCACGGCTCACCCTTTTCCGTACCTTGGCAAGGCACAGCCACCATTGATTTCCCCTCGGCAAGTCGGCCGGTCTCTGGTCCCGGCTCATACGGGTCTAGGGGCTACATCAAAGCTGCAGCGGCCCATCCCTTCATAGGCCGTGTTTTTACACTTGCAATGTGACGATTCACCAAGGGCCAACCCTGCTTCGTGGTGGTTACGCCGCAGTTTTAGGTGAAAACCCGTGTGGACTTGTCCGGAATCAAACCCAGGGGATTTGCGGAATCAGGGCGAGATCAGCTTGGGGCTGGCCACCCAGACCCACTCGCCGGGCTTGAGATCGCTGGGCAGTTCCAGGGCGCCGAAGCGGGGGCGATGCAGGCTTTCCACCCGGTTGCCGACCGCCGCCACCATGCGCTTGACCTGGTGGTACTTGCCTTCGGTCAGGGTCAGGCGCAGGCCATGGCTGCCGAAGCTTTCAGCGCCTTCGGCACGCGCGAGCTCGGGCTGGTAGGCCGGCTTGGCCACAGTGCTGGCGGGCTTGGGCCGACCGGCGGCCTTGTGGCCGAAAGCGCCTGCGGCCTCCACCTTGGGCTCGGGCTCGCGCAGCTCCACGCCGGCCAGCAACTGGGCCAGCATCTCGGGCGTGACCGGGTGCTTGCACTGGGCCTCGTAGACCTTGGGCACATGGTGTTTGGGGCTGGTCAGCTTGTGGATCAGCGCGCCGTCGTCCGTCAGCAGCAGCAGGCCGGTGGTGTCCTCGTCCAGGCGGCCAATCGGCTGCACATCGCGCTCGCGCAGGGGCGCGGGCAGCAGATTCATCACGCTGGGGTGATGCTTGGGTTTGCGCGAGCATTCATAGCCGCTGGGTTTGTTGAGCAGGATCAGCGCCTTCTCGTAGAAGGGCCAGGTCTTGCCGCTGACCTCAAAGCTCAGGCCCTCGGTTTCAAACTCGGCATCGGGGTCATCCACCAGCTCGCCAGCGACGCTGACCTCTTCGTTATAGATCAGGCCCGAGCACAGGCGGCGGGTGCCGAAGCCCTGGGAGAAGAGGATTTGGGATAGGCGCATTTTCATGCGCCGATTGTCCCTCAGGAAAAAACACCGGCCGTGTCCTGCATGCGCCGGCTGACCTGATCGAGGTGGTGCAAGTCGTCGCCGAACTGCAGGCTCATCACGGTGAGGCGCTTGAAGTAGTGGCTGCCGATGTATTCGTCGGTGACGCCGATGCCGCCATGCAGCTGGGTGCACTGCTGGCCCACATAGCGCAGGGAGTTGCACAGCTGTAGCTTGGCTTGCGAGAGGGCCAGCCGGCGGCTGGCAGCGGCCTCACCCAGCTTCAGGCTGGCGTAGTAGCTCATGGAACGAGCCAGCTCCAGCTGCATCTTCACATCGGCCATGCGGTGGCGCAGGGCCTGGAAGCTGCCGATTGCCACGCCGAACTGCTTGCGGGTATTGAGATAGTCGGCGGTGATGCACAGGAGTTTTTCCATCGCGCCCACGCCCTCGGCGCAGAGCGCGGCAATGCCAATGTCTTGCGCCAACTCCAGCAGGGCCAGGCCTTGTTCGGGGCCGGCCAGCAAGCTGGCGCTGGCAGCGTTGAGGCTGAGCTCGGCCGCGCGCGAGCCGTCTTGCAGGCTGTAGGCGCGGGTGCTCACGCCCGGCGTCTTGCGCTCCACCAGATAAAGGGCAATGCCCTGGTCATCGCTGTCAGCGCCGCTGATGCGGGCCGGCACGATGAAGGCATCGGCCACATCGCCTGCCGGCACCAGGCTTTTGTGGCCCGTGAGCTTGCCCTCGTGCACCCGTGTGCTGACTTGGGTCAGCCGGTAACGCGCCCCGCGTTCCTGCTGCGCCAGCACGATCAGCGCTTCGCCGCCGGCGATGCGCGGCAAGCAACTGGCCTGGATCTCGGCGCTGGCTTGCTGCAAGAGCAGGGGCGCGATCAAAGCAGCCTGGGCAAAGGGTTCCATCACCAGGCCGCGGCCTAGCTCTTCCATCACTACCATGGCGTCGACCGCGCCCAAGCCCAGTCCACCATGCGCCTCGGCCACCCGCAGGCCACCCAGGCCCAGGCCTAGCAGGCCGTCCCAGGCCTCGCGGCTGAAACCGCCGCCGCGCACAATGGCTTGGCGGCGCTCGAAGCTGTAGTCTTTTTCCACCCAGCGGCGTACGGCTTCGCGCAAGGACTGCTGGTCTTCGTTGAAATCAAAATCCATGATCTGCCTCCTGGCCTCAGCCGAGCACGGTCTGCGCGACGATATTGCGTTGCACTTCGTTGGAGCCGCCGTAGATGCTGGTCTTGCGGTAGTTGAAATAGTGGCTGGCCAGCGGCGCGCAATGGGCGGCACCCACATGGTCGCCCTGCCAGCCGGCCTCCATGGCCTCGAAGATGAAGGGCAGGCTGTAAGGGCCGCCGGCCTGCATCAGCAGTTCGGTGTAGCGCTGCTGGATTTCGCTGCCGCGTATCTTCAGCAAGCCGGCCACGTCCAGCGATTGCTTGCCACTCTTCTCGGCCGAGAGCACGCGCAAGACCATCATTTCCAGCGCCACGATGTCCAGCTCCAACAGGGCGATCTGGTCGCGGAAGCGCATGTCCTCCCACAGGCCTTCGAGCTTGGCGATGCGCTTGAGCCGCTCCAACTCGCGCTTGGCACGGTTCACATCGGCGATATTGGTCCGCTCATGGGCCAGCAGGTATTTGGCATAGGTCCAGCCCTTGTTTTCCTCGCCGACCAGGTTCTCCGCCGGCACCTCGACATTGTCGAAAAAGACCTCGTTCACCTCGTGTTCACCGTCCAGCATGAGGATGGGCCGCACCGTGACGCCGGGCGACTTCATATCGATCAGCAAAAAGGAAATGCCGGTCTGTGGCTTGCCCGTGCTGTCGGTGCGCACCAGGCAGAAGATCCAGTCGCCGTACTGGCCCAGCGTGGTCCAGGTCTTTTGGCCGTTGACGATGAATCGATCACCCTGGCGTTCGGCCCGGGTCTTGACCGAGGCCAGATCCGAGCCCGAGCCCGGCTCGCTATAGCCCTGGCTCCACCAGACCTCGCCACTCATGATGCCGGGCAGGTGACGCTGCTGCTGCTCGCGCGAGCCGAAAGCCATGATGACCGGCGCCACCATCACCGGGCCAAAGGGCACGATGCGCGGTGCACCGGCCATGGCGCACTCCTCTTCAAACAGATGGCGCTGGATCGCGTTCCAGCCTGGGCCGCCGAACTGCTTGGGCCAGGCCCAGCCATGCCAGCCCTTGGCGCCGAGGATCTTGGCCCAGCGCTGCATATCGTCCTTGTTCAGGCGCTGGGCGTGGTGGACCTTGTCGCTGATATCGGTCGGTAGATGGGCGCCCACCCAGGCGCGGATTTCGGCGCGGAAGGCCTGCTCCTCGGGCGTGAAGTTCAAATCCATGACGAGTCTCCGAAATAGTTTTCAGGCGATCCTGGATGTGATTTTTAGCACGTTCGTGCTTTTTCTCCTGTCCCGGCTGAGACAAGCTTGGCTGGGCTGGGGGTGACGAAAAAAAACGGCCCTCGATTCGAGGGCCGTTTGTGTCAACTCGGCGGGCGCCGAGGCCGCAATCAGTCTTGCTTGCTGGCCTTGGAGCGGCGGGTGTAGGCCACGCCAAACAGGGCCAGGCTGACCAGGGCGATGGAGCCTGGCTCGGGCACGGTGCTGCTGGGTGTCACACGCAAAAAGCTTTGCGAACCACCCAGGGGGTTGGAGGCGTAGGCGGTGTAGGTGTAGTTGGTGACAGCACGGAGATCCAGGCCGCCGACCGAGGCCCAGTTATTGCTCGTCAGGGCGGCCAGATAGGCATCGACCTGGGTCTTGAAGGCGCCGGTGCTGGCGGTCTTCAGGCCGCCGGCGGTGCTGGAGTAGCTGGCATCGCCTTCGATTTCCCAGATGGCGTACTGGAAGGCGGCCGACTTGGTGCTGCTGGTCAGGCTGTCCGCGTAGGCGTGGGAGTACAGCGAGGTCAGCTTGTTCAGCACCGTGCTGGTGTTTTGCGCCGTGTAGGCATTGGCTGCACCCACATGAGCTGCGTTCACATTCACATAGGGCGTCTTGGTGAACAGCTGGTTGTAGCTGCTGCTGGTTCCGCCCAGGGTCATGAAGTCGCTCAGAGAGGCCGTTGAATAGGTGGCGCTGGACTGATAGGCGGTGAGGGGATCCAGGCAGTAAACCCAGAAGGCGGTGTTGGTGTTGTCGACCACCTGGAAGGCACCGGCCGTCGTGTTTGCCGCGGTGGCGGTAGAGCCGCCAAACTCGGTATTCACGGTGGTGGACTGCTTGACGTTATTGGTGGTCAAGCTGGTGTTGGCAGCATGGGCAGTGCCGACCAGGGCCAGCGTGGCAAGAACCGTCAGTTGACCGACTTTGCTGGAAATTCGTGCGCTGATGTTCATTTGAATCTTGTCCTGTGTTGCTGACCGTTGAACGACGCTATTTAAGCTGGAATTGAGGTTAACAGTGAGGTTTTTTACAGCAACCCCGCGACCCGGGGGGGCTCAGGCCGGCTTGTTGCTAACATCGCAAGCCTGGGCCGGGATGTCCCCTGGATAGGGGACTCAAACTCCCAGTTCAGATTTGAGTTGGGCCAGTTCGGGGCTGGCTTGGACCCGGTTGCTGGCGTTCAGGGCGGCGTTCAATTCCTCCTTGGCTTCCGCCTTGCGGCCGGACTTGGCCAGGGCATAGGCCAGATGGAAACGGATCTCGCCATTGCCGGGGCTGCGCAGCCGGGCCTCGCGCAGATGGCGCAGGCCAGCGTCCAGATTGCCGGACTTGACCAGGATCCAGCCCAGCAAATCGGTCAGATCGGGGTTGCCGGGGGCCAGTTTGAGCGCCTTCTCGGCCATGGCCGCCGCCGCCGGGTCACCGATGCGCAGCAGCAAGGAGGCATAGCCGCTCAGGATGCTGGGATCTTCGGGTTCCAGGCTCATCAGCTTGGTATAGCTTTTGCGCGCGGCCTCGTTCTTGCCGGCTTGCAACTGCACCTCGGCCAGGGCCTTGAGCAGCAGCCTGTCGTCCGGCTGTTTCCTGGCCCAGTCCTCCAGAAAGGCCAGGGCCTTGTCGGTTTCACCGGCGGCGATCTGGGCACGCACCAGCAGGATGGCGGTGCCGGTATTGGGCGATTTGTCCATGGCCGCGCGGTAATTGCTCTGCGCCAGCGGCAGTTGGCCGCGCAGCATGGCGACATTGGCCACCGTCATCAGCGTGGGCAGGCTGCCGGGGTATTTGCTGCTCAGGGTCTTGAGTGCGGCGTCCAGCTTGGCGTTGTCGCCGCGGCGGGCCTCGACCTCGACCTGCAGGACCAGGGCGGCCTGATCGTCCGGCCGGGCTTGCAAGGCTTTTTGCACGTTGTAGGCGGCGCCATCGGGGTTGCCGGCCTGCAGCTGCATGCGGCCGATCAGGATCTGCTTCTCGGCATCGAACTCGGCCAGCTTGGTCGCGTCCTGGAAGGACAGGCGGGCATTGGTGGCATCCCCCACGGCCAGATAGGCCCGGCCCAGGGCCAGCTGCACCGGCAGCTTGCCCGGGTGTTTGCCGGCCAGCAGCTTGGCGGCCTCCAAAGCCTTGTCGAACTGCTTCTGGCTGGACAGCAGATCGATGATGGACAGGCCCGGTCGCGGGTCGGCGCGCTGCACCTCGTCTGCGCGCTGCCAGTTCAGCATGGCTTCGGCGTTGCGGCCGGCGCGCAGTTCCAGAATGCCCAGCTCGAACAAGACGTCCGGATCGTCCTTGACTCGGCCCAGCATCTGCTTGAGGCGCGCGCGAGCTTCCTCGAAGCGCTTTTCCTCGATGTCCAGCCAGCTCAGATTGATGCCGGCGGGGCGGAAGGCGGGATCCTTGGCCAGCACCTGGGTGAAGGCCTCGCGGGCGCCGGCCTTGTCGCCGGAACGGCCCTTGATATTGCCCAGGAAGTTGAGCATGGTCAGATTATTGGGATCCAGCTTGACGATGGCCTGGGCGGTCTGCAGGGCACGGGCGCTCTGGCCCTGGCGGGCGTAAATCATGGCCAGCTGCACACCGGCCCGGGCATCGCCCGGGTTGGCGGCAAAGGCCTTTTCCAGATTGCCCTGGCCCAGCTTGTCCTGCCCCATGCCTAACTGGCTGAAGCCCAGCTCGCGCAAGGCGTCGCCGGCATTGGCGCCGGCGCGCTGGGCGGCGCGCTCGAACATCTCGGTGGCTTGCTGGTAACGCTTGCGGGCCAGATGGACGGAGCCCAGCAGATACATCACCTGGGTGTCCTCGGGATTGGCGCGCTGCAGGTTCTCCAGCATGGGCTGGGCTTTGCCGTAGTCGCGGGTCTCCAGCAGGATGCTCGCCATCAAGACCTGGGCGGCGTAATGGCGCGGATTCTGGCCGATCAGGGTTTCCAGATAGCCGCGGGCCTTCTCGCGATTGCCCAGGGCGTTATTGGACAGGGCGCCGGCCATCAGCAGGGGCTCGTTGACGATCAGCAGGCCGGGCGGCATCGGGTCAATCATAGTGACCGTCTCGGCATAGGATTTCTTGGCCGCGGCTTCGTCGCCGCGCTTGGCGGCCAGAATCGCCCGCATATAGGAGGCGCGCGGGTCGGCCTGTTTGGCCGCGGCCAGCAGGGCCAGATCGTCCTCGGCGTCTTTTTGCCGGCCCAGGCTCAGCAGCAGGGCCGCGCGGGAGACCCGGGCATCGACCTGCTTGGGATTGATGGCCAGCGCTTTTTCCTGGGCGGCCAGGGCGCCCTTGAGGTCTTGCGTGGCCTGCAAGATGGTGGCCAGGGTGTACCAAGTCAGGCCGTTGTCGGGCGCCAACTCGGTGGCGCGCTGGGCGGTGGCGCGGGCCTTGTCGCGTTCACCGGCGCGCAACAGCATCTGCGCCTCCGCCATCAGCGGTGCGGCGGAGCGCGGGTCGATCGCCTTGGCGTCGGCAAAACTCTTGGCCGCCAAGGTGTTGTTGCCGCTCAGCGCATAGGCCGTGCCACGCAGCGTCAGCACCTCGGCCTGCTGGGCCGGGCCGAGGCCGGTGGTGTTGATCTGGTCCAGCAATTTCTTGCGCTCGCCCAGTTGCAGATAGAGCTGGGCCATGGGGATGGCCAGCTCGCTGCGGCTGACGCCTTGGCGGATCGCCTCCTCGAAAGCCGCCTCGGCACCCTTGAGCTCGCCATTCTTGAACAAGACCTTGCCCAGCAGCAGATGGGCCGCCAGCATCTTGTTGTCTTCCTGGATGGTGTTTTTCAGCTGAATGCTGGCGCCGCTGAGATCGCCTTTTTCAAAGCGCTGCTGGGCGTCTTCGTAAAACTTTGCGGCCTTCTCGGGGCTGGCCTGGGCGAGGCTCGGGCCCAGGCAAAGCAGGGCGGCCAGGGCCAAAGGCCTCAGCGCATGGGCGCGTTTGTGTGCTGGGAACGGGGGACGGGCGAGGGTGGGCGAGGTCGAGGCTGTCATTCCCCCAGTATCGACAAGTCTTTACAACTTGCCATGGGCAAAGTCCCATGCGGGGTGATTTTGTACCTGTACTTGTTGCGAGCTCCCCTCAAGCGAGGGGGCTGCTCGGGCCTGACGGCGCTCAGTAGCGCAGATTCAGCGTCAGCAAATCGTTGTCCCGCTTCATCTGGAAGCGCGACAGAAAGCTATTGCCCAGCAAGACATAGTTCATCTGGCCGGGGGTGACGATGGCCTCGACATTGCGGACCTCGACATCGGCGATGCGCACGCTGTTCAACGACACCAGATGGGCCGGCACCACGCCGTTGGCGGTCTGGGTCAGGACGCGCCGGCCTTCCAGGTATTTGAGGCCGATGCGCTCGGCCTCGGCCTGGCTGATGGCGATGACGGTGGCGCCGGTGTCCACCATGAATTGGGTGCTCTTGCCATTGAGGGAGCCCAGGGTGAGGAAATGCCCGCCCGGGCCGGCGCTGAGCACGATTTGCCGGCCGGCATTGGCGGCCGCCGCGGCATCGCCGACCCGGCCGGGCGAGGCGCCCAGCACCAGGGTCTGGCGGCGCCCGCCGCTTTCGATCACGGCACGTTCTTCGCTGAGCGAGAGCAGGCGCACGCCCTTGACGCTGTCGCCCACGGTCACGGTCTTGGCCTCGCCGTCGATCAGCAGCAGGGCGGCTTTGGCGCCCAAGCTGCCGTTGAAGCTGATCACCGGGCCGCCGCTGGGCGCCTGTTGGGCCCCGGCCTGGCCCAACAGGCCGAGCCAGCCCAGGGTCAGCACAAGTCGCAGACGGGCGGCCGGGCGCATGGCTCAGTCTCTGAAGTTGCCGTAGCTCAGAGGCGTGTCCGCAAAGTCTTTCTTCAAGGCATTGATGGCGACCTGCAGATCGTCGCGGTTCTTGCCGGTGCAGCGCACGGTGTCGCCCTGGATGGAGGCCTGCACCTTGAGCTTGCTGTCCTTGACGGCGGCGACGATCTTCTTGGCCAGGGGCGCCTCGATGCCGTTCTTGATCTTGTAGACCTGGCGCACCTTGTCGCCGCCCATTTTTTCGACCTTGTCCTGCTTGTCCAGGAAGCTGATCACCACGTTTTGCTTGGTCAGCTTGCCGTAGACCACGGCCTCAATCTGCTCCAGCTGGAAGTCGCTGTCGCCGACGGCATGGATTTCTTTCTCTTTCTCCTTCAGCTCCACGCTGGCGCTGGTGCCCTTGAAGTCAAAACGGGTGCCGATCTCCTTGGCGCTGGTGTCGACGCCGTTCTTGATCTTGACCATATCGGGTTCGAGGCTGATGTCGAAGCTAGGCATGTTTATTCGGTGTTGTGTTGAGTGAGGCGGCAGATCCGTCCCTTGATCTGGGAAAATTCTGCCATGGATGAAACAGCGCGTACTCCCGAGAAGACTCCTTTGCAGGCCGCATCGACAGGCCTGAGCATCGAGTCGGATGTCAATCTGAAGCCTTTTAACACCTTCGGCCTGCCGGCAACAGCCCGCCGCCTGGTGCGCATCCGCGAAGTCGCCGATGTGCGCCGGGTGGTGGACCATGCCGAATTCGGGCGCGCGCCCAAATTCGTGCTCGGCGGGGGCAGCAATATCGTGCTGACCCAGGATGTCGAGGCCGTGGTGCTGAAGATGGAAATCCCCGGCATCCGCCTGCTGGAAGAACGCGCCACGGGCTGGATTATCGAGGCAGGCGCGGGGGTGGCCTGGCACGATTTGGTGCGGTGGACGGTGGAACAGGGTTTTGGTGGCCTGGAGAACCTGGCCCTGATCCCCGGCACGGTGGGCGCGGCACCGGTGCAGAACATCGGTGCCTATGGCCTGGAGCTGCAGGACCGGGTGGACAGCGTGGAGGTGGTGGACCTGGTGAGCGGCCGTGCCGTCGTGCTGCCCGCCTCGGTGTGCAAATTCGGCTACCGCGACAGCGTGTTCAAGCACACGGGCTTTGGCGGCCTGGCCGGCAAGAGCGTCATCACCCGGGTGCGCTTTTTGCTGCCCAAAATTTGGCAGCCGGTGCTGGGCTATCTGGAGCTGGAGCGCAAGATGGCGGAGACCGGCATCACGGCGCCGACATCCCGGCAGATTTTTGACTGGGTCTGCGCGATCCGCCGCGCCAAGCTGCCCGACCCGGCCGTGATCGGCAATGCCGGCAGCTTCTTCAAGAATCCGCTGGTGACGCCCGAGCAATGCCGCGACATCATCGGCCGCGACCCCGCCATCGTGCATTACCTGATGGACGACGGCCAGATCAAGCTGGCGGCCGGCTGGATGATCGATGCCTGCGGCTGGAAGGGCAAGGCCGTGGGCGGCGCGGCCGTGTACGAAAAGCAGGCCCTGGTGCTGGTCAACCGCGGCGAGGCGCGCGGCGCCGAGGTCGTGACCCTGGCGCGCGCCATCCAGGAAAGCGTCTACGGCCGCTTCGGCATTCGGCTGGAGCCGGAGCCGGTGTTGCTGTAGTCTTGGGCATCCAGCTCGGCCGCAAAGGCCTGCAGGCGCTGGCCCAGCAGCTCCACGCTGACGGGCTTGGCCAGGAAGTCGTTCATGCCCACCTCGAGCGCGCGCTGGCGCGAGTCCTCGAAGGCGTCGGCCGAGAGGGCGAAGATGGGGGTGGCGGACTTGGGTGCGGGCAGGGCGCGTATGGCCTGGGTGGCCTGGAAGCCGTCCATCACCGGCGTATGCAGGTCCATCAGCACCAGGTCGAAATCCTGGCGCTTGAGTTGTTCCAGGGTCTCGAAGCCGTTCTCGCAGAACAGGGATTGATGGCCCAGCTTGTCCAGCACCGCCTGCAGAAAGATGCGGTTGGTGGCATGGTCCTCGGAGACCAGGATGTGCAGCGGCCGTGCGCCGGTGGCCGCCTTGGTGCTGGCGCCGGCCGGGCTGGTCGTGTTTGCGGGCGGCTGGCGCTCCTCCAGCGGCAGCTCCAGGGTGAAGGTGGAGCCCTGGCCCGGCTCGCTGCAGACGGTGATGTCGCCGCCCATCAGGCGGGCCAGATTGCGGGAGATTTCCAGCCCCAGGCCGGCCCCGCCAAAGCGACGCGAGCTGCTGGCATCGCCCTGGCTGAAGCGCTGGAAGAGCTTGGCCTGGGTGGCGGCGTCCATGCCGGGGCCGGTGTCGCTGAGCTCGCAGCGCAGCAGGGGCCGGCCCTGGCCATCGGCCTGGCGGCTCAGGCGCAGATTGACGTGGCCGCGCTCGGAGAATTTGATCGCGTTGCTGAGCAGATTGAGCAGGATCTGGCGTAGCCGGGTGGGGTCGGCGGCGATCCAGTCGGGCAGGCCGGGCTCGCGCTCCACCCGCAACTCCAGGCCCTTGGCCTGGGCGGGCGGCCGGCTGAGCTCCTGCAGCTCGCTCAGCAAGCGGCTCAGCTGCACCGGCTCCAACTGCACGGTGATGGCGCCGGCCTCCATCTTGGAGACATCCAGGATGTCGTTGAGCACGGTCAGCAGGTGGCGGCCGGAGTCTTCGGCGCTGCGCAACTGGTCGCGCTGGCCGGGGCTGAGGGGCGTGTCCTTGAGCAGGCCCAGCATGCCCAGCAGGCCGTGCATGGGCGTGCGCAGCTCGTGGCTCATATTGGCCAGGAACACACTCTTGGCGCGACTGCCGGCCTCGGCCTGGTGGCGGGCCTCGCGCAGCACCTCGGCCTGTTCCTCCTGGGCCAGGCCGTAGCGGGTCAGGCGGCTGAGCTGGCGCATCACCACCAGGCCCAGGCCCAGGGTCAGGGTGCATTGCAGCAGGGTCAGGGCGATGCTGAAGCGGGCCTGGCGGCGCACCAGCTCGTTGCGCGCCATGGTCTGCGCGGTCACGTGGTGCGAGACCGTCACCGACAGGCTGCGTATGGCCTCGGCCATATCGTCCATCTGCTCGACGGCGGCGCGCAGCTGGGCGGGCTGCGTGCGCACCGTCTGGGCCGTCAGGGGCAGGGCGTCGGCCCATTGCACGAACTGCTTGCTGCGGGTCAGGGTGCTGAGGTAGTCGGGGTTGGCCTGCAGGACCGCGGCGGCATGCTCGCTCTCGATCAGATTGATGCGGCTGACAAAGATCTCGAAGCGCTGTGCCACCTGCTCGGCATCCGTCTTGCTTTGCGGGTCCAGGGCTTGTTGCAGGGCCAGGCGCAGCTTCAGATACTCGGCCTCCAGCTGGAACAGGCTCCAGGCCAGATAGTCCTCCTCGTAGCGGTTGGTGGCGTTGAGCAGCTCGGTCTGGCGATGCTGCAGCAGGGCCACGCCAGCAAAGCTGGTGATCAGGGCCAGGGTGATGGCGCTGAGCGGCAGCGACCAGCTGCGGCGCCGGAGAAAGGAGCTGGAAACCATGATCGGAGGACGCGCAGAAACGGCGGTGCTACTTGACCGTCAGGGCTTTGAGCTGCCAGATGGAGCGGCTGTAGTACAGCGCGGAGCGAAAGCTGGGGTCGGCATCAAAAGGGTAGAGGACGAAGAGCGGGCCCTTGTCGCGCACCGGCATGGGCTGGTCATCCATCAGGCGGGCCAGCAGCACCGGGTGCCGGACGATGTCCTGCATGGGGATGTCGACCTTGTAGTCATTCAGCGCCAGGGCCTCCACCGTCTCGCCCTGGGCGCCCACGGCGGCCAGCACATCGCGCAGCAGAGGGCCGGTGAATTTACGTGGCTTGGGGTACCAGGGGGTCTGGGTGGTGAAGCTGTGCTGGGGCAGGGCGGCGAGCTGCTCCAGGCTCAGCAGGGCGGGGGCGCCCGGCTGGCCGTTTTTCAACAGGCGGCCGGCGATGCTCAGGACCACGGGGCGCGTGGCCACGGCCTGGGCCGGGCTGGCGCCCGCGGCGCCCGGTACCGCGCCGGGCTGGGCCTGCACCCGCGGAGCCAGCAGGGCCGCCCCGACGAGCAGACCCGACCAAGCCAGCGCGCGCAGGCCTGCGAGGGGCCGTGGCATCAGTTGCCGCCGTCGCGCTTGAGCTGGGGCAGGCTGCTGGCCGAGCCGGCCGACAGCAGACCGACCTGGGAATAGGTCGTCAGCTTCTCGCGGGTGTCCTTGATGTCCAGATTGCGCATGGTCAGCTGGCCGATGCGGTCTTGCGGCGAGAAGGGCGCGTCCTCCACCTTTTCCATCGACAGGCGCTCGGGGCTATAGGTCAGATTGGGCGAGCGCGTGTCCAGCAGCGAGTAGTCATTGCCGCGGCGCAGCTCCAGCGTGACCTCGCCGGTGACGGCGCGCGCCACCCAGCGCTGGGCGGCCTCGCGCAGCATGATGGCTTGCGGGTCGAACCAGCGGCCCTGGTAGAGCAGGCGGCCCAGCTTGCGGCCGCTTTCGCGGTATTGCTCGATGGTGTCCTCGTTGTGGATGCCGGTCACCAGGCGTTCGTAGGCGATGAAGAGCAGGGCCAGGCCGGGGGCCTCGTAGATGCCGCGGCTCTTGGCCTCGATGATGCGGTTCTCGATCTGGTCGCTCATGCCCAGGCCGTGGCGGCCGCCGATGCGGTTGGCCTCCAGCAGCAGGGCCACCGGGTCGCTGTACTCGACGCCGTTGAGGGCGACGGGCTGGCCTTCCTCGAAGCGCACGGTGACTTCCTCATGCTTGACCACCACGTCCTCGCGCCAGAAGGCCACGCCCATGATGGGCTGGACGATCTTCATGCCCGAGGCCAGGCTTTCCAGGTCTTTCGCCTCGTGGGTGGCGCCGAGCAGATTGGAGTCGGTGGAATAAGCCTTCTCGGCCGACATCTTGTAGCCGAAGCCGGCCTTGCTCATGAAGGCCGACATCTCGGCGCGGCCGCCCAGCTCGTCGATGAATTGCTGGTCCAGCCAGGGCTTGTAGATCTTCAGCGCCGGGTTGGTCAGCAGGCCGTAGCGGTAGAAGCGCTCGATGTCATTGCCTTTGAAGGTCGAGCCGTCGCCCCAGATATGGACCTCGTCTTCCTTCATCGCGGCCACCAGCATGGTGCCGGTGACGGCGCGGCCGATGGGCGTGGTGTTGAAGTAGGTCACACCGGCGGTGCTGATGTGGAAGGCGCCGCTTTGCAAGGCGGCAATGCCTTCGTTCACCAACTGGGCGCGGCAGTCCACCAGCACGGCCTTCTCGGCGCCGTACTGCATGGCTTTGCGGGGGATCTCCTCATAGTCCGGCTCATCGGGCTGGCCCAGATTGGCGGTGTAGGCGTAGGGGATGGCGCCCTTGTTGCGCATCCAGTGCAGGGCCGCGCTGGTGTCGAGGCCGCCGGAGAAAGCGATACCGACCTTCTGGCCGGCGGGGATGTGCTGAAGAATGGTGGACATGGGCTGGGTCAGTCTGAAAGAAACGTAAATGCGGGATAGCTCTGGCCGCATTTTCAGGCAAATTTGCCTTCTCTCTGCCGGGGGGCGCAAGCAAAGGTCGAGACTTGCGGTTTTGAATGAATTTTCCGCTCCTGCTTTGTCGCTTCAGCGACAGGACTGGCTTGTGCAGGCCGACCAGAATGCCTGACAGCGAGTTCAGTCCCCACTTCAAGACCCGGAGATCGTGTTGATGGATGCAAGCCCCAGGCCCGACGTCGCGCTTTCACCCCAGGCCCTGGCCCGGCGCAGCCATTGGCCGCGCCGCCTGCCGCGTCGGCTGGAGATTCCGCGCACCTCGCTCTGGTTCAATCTGGAGGTGGCGGCCGCGCGCTATCCCGACAAGGCGGCGACGATTTTCTGCGGCCAGGCCCTCAGTTATGCCGAACTGAAGGTGCAGGCCGAGCGCCTGGCCGCCTGGCTGCAGGCCCAGGGCGTGGGCGCCGGGGACCGGGTGGCCTTGTTCATGCAGAACTGCCCGCAATACCTGGTGGGCTTTTACGCGATCAGCCGCGCCAATGCGGTGGCGGTGCCGGTCAATCCCATGAACCGGGTCGAGGAGTTCGGCCACTACATCACGGACCCCGGCACCCAGGTCGTGCTGTGCAGCGCCGAGTTGGCCGCCACCGTGGTCGCCGCCAACGAGGCGCTGCCGCCCGCGCAGCGTCTCAAGGCCGTCTTGGTCACGCGTTATGCGGAGAGCCTGCCCGCCGCGGGCATAGACCCGGACCTGGGCGTGGCCGAGCCCTTGGCCCAGCTGCTGCAGGCCGACCCCGTCTTGCCCGCGGCCGGCTATCTGAGCCGCTGGACCCAGGCCTTGCGCAATGAGCTGCCTCTGGGCCCGCACACGGCCGGCCCGGACGATCTGGCCCTGCTGCCCTACACATCCGGCACCACCGGCCTGCCCAAGGGCTGCATGCACAGCAACGCTACGCTGATGGCCAATGCCTGCGGCGGCGGCCTGTGGGGTCATGCCTCGCCCGAGGCCATAGGCCTGGGCGTCGTGCCCATGTTCCACATCACCGGCCTGTTGTACGGCGTGCTGGCGCCGGTCTATCAGGGCATGACTCTGGTCATCATGCCGCGCTGGGAGCGCGAACTGGCCGGCCGCCTGATCTCACGCTACCGGGTGACGCACTGGACCTGTGTGCCGACGATGATCATCGACCTGTTCGGCAGCCCTAACTACAAGTCTTTTGACCTGTCCAGCCTGGTCTATCTGAGCGGCGGCGGGGCGGCCATGCCGCAGGCCGTGGCCGAGCGTCTGCTGCAGGAGTTCGGCCTCAGCTTTGCCGAGGGCTATGGCCTGACCGAGACCGCCGCGCCCTCGCATGCCAATCCGCCCGAGCGGGCCAAGCTGCAATGCCTGGGTATGCCGATCTTCGGCGTCGACTCCAGGGTCATCGATCCCCAGACCCTGGAGGAAATGCCCATCGGCGAGGTGGGCGAAATCGTCACCCACGGGCCCATGGTTTTCAAGGGTTATTGGCGCCAGCCGGCGGCCACCGAGGCGGCCTTTGTGCCGATCGAGGGCAAGGCATTTTTCCGCACCGGCGATCTGGGGCGCATGGACGAGGAGGGCTACTTCTTCATCACCGACCGGCTCAAACGCATGATCAATGCCAGCGGCTACAAGGTCTGGCCCTCGGAGGTGGAGATGCTGCTTTACAAACACCCGGCGGTGCAGGAGGCCTGCGTCATCGCGGCCAAGGACGCCTACCGCGGCGAGACGGTCAAGGCCATCGTCGTGCTGCGGGCCGAGGCCAAGGGGCAGACGACGGAGCAGGACCTCATCGACTGGGCGCGCGAGCATATGGCTCTGTACAAGGCGCCCAAGCTGGTGGCCTTTGTCGACAGCCTGCCCAAGTCCGGCTCGGGCAAGGTGATGTGGCGCCTGTTGCAGGAAAAAGAGGCAGGCTAGAAGCTCGAATTCGGCTCGGCGAGAAAGCTTGTTTCCTCGGCCGTGGAGGGCCGCCCGAGGATGGTATTGCGATGCGGGAAGCGGCCGAAGCGGGCGATCACCGCCTGGTGCCGGCGGGCATAGTCCAGCGCACCCGCCAGCCTGGGGTCAAGCCCTGCCAGGGCCTCGAATGCCTGCACGCAGCGTGCTTGCAGATCGGCGTCTTCGGCATGCTCCAGAGGCATCAGCACAAACCACTGCTGCAGCGGGCTCAGGCGGGCCAAGTCCTGGGGCCTGGCCAGCAAGTCCAGGGCTTCGCTCAGGGCCTGCGGGTCGCCTGCAAAGCTTTGGGCCTGGCCGCGGAAGTGGTTGCGGGTGAACTGATCCAGCAGCAGGATGCGGGCCAGGCGGCCCAGCGGGCTGAGGCGCCAGTCCTGCAAGCCGCCTGCCAGGGTGGTATTGATCAGGGCGCCAAAGCGCTCGCCGATCTCGGCATCGGTGGCCGCGCTCTTGGTGAACCAGAGGCTGCGGATCTGCCCCTCCTCGGCACTGCCCAGGGGGCCGAACCAGTAGTTGAGCACCTGCTGGGCCGCTCGCGGCAGGCTCAGGCGCTGCCAGCGCGGCTGGCGCTGCAGATAGGCGGCCACATAGCTGCAGCTGGCTCGCAGCTGCAGGCCGTCCTGGCCCGCCAGCCATTGCAGGCCGTGCTCCACCAGCTTGGCGGCCAGGCCACGGCCTTGCAGGGCCGGGTCCACGCCGGTGTGGTGGAAGTCGATCACATCACCGCGCAGCAGATAGTCCAGCTCAATCGGGTGGCCATCCACCCGCGCATGGAAGCGGCCCTGCCCTTGGGGTGTGCTGCTGTGTTTGATCTGCGGCTCGGTCATCAGGAGTCTCCTAACTCAGCGTTTCAGCTGCTGCCACAGATAGGCGTATTCCATCGCTTGCAAGGTGGCGCGCTGCTCGTTGTCGGCGGCGCCGCCGTGGCCGCCCTCGATGTTTTCGTAGTAGAGCAGATCATGGCCTTGCGACTGCATCAGGGCCGCCATCTTGCGGGCATGGCCGGGGTGGACGCGGTCGTCGCGGGTCGAGGTGGTGAACAGCACCTTGGGGTATTTCACGCCTTTTTTGACGTTTTGGTAGGGGCTGTATTTGCGGATGAAGTCCCATTCCTCGGCCTTGTCCGGGTCGCCGTACTCGGCCATCCAGGAGGCGCCGGCCAAGAGCTTGTGATAGCGGCTCATGTCCAGCAAGGGCACTTGGCAGACCACGGCGTTGAAGAGATCGGGGCGCTGCACAAAGGTGGCCCCGACCAGCAGGCCGCCATTGCTGCCGCCCATGATGCCCAGATGCTTGGGCGAGCTGATCTTGCGTTTGACCAGGTCCTCGGCCACGGCGATGAAGTCGTCGTAGCTGCGCTGCTTGTTCTCTTTCACCGCGGCCTGGTGCCAGCCGGGGCCGAACTCGCCGCCGCCACGGATATTGGCCAGCACGAAGACGCCGCCGCGACCGTACCAGGCGCGGCCGTAGCCGCCCGAATACCAGGGCCGCATCGAGGCCTCGAAACCGCCGTAGCCGTAGAGCAGGGTGGGGTTCTTGCCGTCCAGCTTGACGCCGGGCGGAGAGACCACGAAATAGGGCACGCGGGTGCCGTCCTTGCTGGTGGCAAAGAACTGCTCGGCCTTCATGCCGCCGGCATTGAACTTGGGCTCGCGCGCCTTCAGCGCCTGGCGATCGTCGCTGCCGGCTTGGGCCAGGTAGAGGGTGTCGGGGGTCAGGAAGTCAGCGTAGTTGACGAGGTAGCGCTCGGCCAGCTCGTCCTTGGCCAGCTCGCTGTCGTAGAGGCTGGCCACGCTCAGCGTGCCGGGGAAGGGGGCCTGGATCTTGCGATGCGTGGGCTTGGGCTTGCTGAAATCCCATTCCTCCAGCCGGCTGGCGACCTGGTCGCTGATGTTCAGGATCAGATGCTGGCGCGTCACCGTGTAGCCGGCCAGGGAGCGGGTGGCGCTGGGGCTGAACAGAATGTCGAATTTGCGTTCGCCCTTCAGAAAGGCGGCGGCGTCGGTGAGCAGCAGGGCGCCGGCCGGATAGGTCTGGCCGCCGGTCTGCCAGTCCTTGCGCGGCTGCAGCAGCAGGCGCGGGCCCCAGAAATTGGTTTGCACATCGCTGGGCAGGTCCAACTGAACAAGCTTGCCGCTCTGCAGCAGGAAAGAGGTCTGGTTGTAGAAGTCCAGGGCGCGGCTGAACAAGGTGTGCTCAAAGCCGGGCGTGCGGTCCACGTAGACGCTGGCCGCGACGTCCTGGGCCTCGCCCTCGAACACGGTTTGGGCGGCACTCAGCGGTGTGCCGCGCTGCCAGCGCTTGATGACGCGCGGGTAGCCCGAATCGGTCAACGAGCCGGGGCCGAAATCGGTGCCCACGTAGACGGTGTTTTCATCCGCCCACACCACCTCAGACTTGGCCTCGGGCAGGCTGAAGCCGTCCTGCACAAACTGCTTGGTCTGGGTATCGAACTCGCGCAGCACCGTCGCGTCGGCACCGCCGCGCGAGAGCGAGAGCAGGCAGCGGCGGTAGTCCGGGGCCAGGCATTGGGCGCCGCCGAAGACCCAGTTTTCCTTCTCGGCCGCACCCAGGGCGTCCAGGTCCAGCACCGTCTCCCACTGGGGTTCGGTTTTTTGGTACTCGGCCAGGCTGGTACGGCGCCACAGGCCGCGCTTGTGCTGCTCGTCCTGCCAGAGGTTGTAGAGCCAGGGGCCCATGCGGCGCAGCTGGGGAATGCGGTCCTTGGCGTTCAGGATCTCGACCAGCTCCTTGCGCAAGCCTTTGTATTCGGGGCGCGCTTGCAGCAGCTGGGTGCTCTTGGCATTGCGTTCTCTCACCCAGGCCAGGGCGCGCTCGCCCTGCACCTCTTCCAGCCAGCGGAAGCCGTCTTCCGCGGGGCTGCTGCTGGCGCTGCTGGTGTTGGCGATTTGGGCCTGGGCCATGGCGGTCTCCGTGGGCAGCATTTGCAGGCTCAGGGCGGCCAGGGCGGCCAGGCTCAGCGGGCCAAATCCAAATGCTTGGGGGCGAGAAATTGTGCTCATTCCTGGGGGCGCTTGAGCGCGATCGGGTTGATTTCCAGCGAGTCCTCGGCGGTCGAGACATAGATGCCGCCATCCTGCACGGTCACCTGCAACTGCATGCTGCGCTGGGCCAGTTTCGCCAGCGATTGTGATTGCTCGGCCGGGATCTGCCAGACGGACAAACGCGGAGCCCGTGTCAGCTTGGATTCGATATTCGCCCACCAGATCGGCGTGCTGTAGGCATAGCCGTAGACGCTGACCCGCTCGGCCCGGCCATGGGCCTTGAGCAGGCGGCGCTCATCGGGCTGGCCCAGGTCTATCCAGTGCAGGATGTCGCCGGTCAGGTCGCGCTGCCAGAGCTCGGGCTCGTCGGCATCGGCCAGGCCCTTGCTCAGCTCCAGGCGGCCGCGCAAATCGTCGGCCGGCACATTGAGGGCGAAGGCCAGGATGCGGATCATCATGCGCTCATCGGTCTCGGAGGGCTGGCGGGCGATGGTCAGATTGTGTTCGCCGTAGACATTGCGGTCCATGTCGGCGATCTGGATTTGGGCTTTGTGTATGGTGGCTTTGATGGCCATGGGGGCGGGGCTCGGTGGGAGGGTGGCGGATTATCGCCTTGCGACTTGACCGACAATCCGGCCCCATGAGCATGAAGAAAACCGATCTCGACCGCCTCGCCGGCCTCAAACTCGATACGCAGATGCGTGGCGCCCCCATCCCCGGCCGCTTCGGCCAGGGCGCGGCCCAGCTGCCCGACCGCAAGGAACAGCGCCGCCTGGACAGCGCCGCCGGCCTGGTGCCTTTCGCCTGCAAGCTGCCGGCCGAGCTGGCGCAAAGCCTGCGCGAACAGGCCACGGGCCATGCGGGCGGCATCAACGGCCTGGTGGCCGAGCTGCTGCGCAAGAGTCTGTCTTGAGGCCCGCGCCCATCAGGCCGGCCGACGCATGGCATGATGGGCGCCTCTATTTCTGTCAGCGCTTGACGGGCCCCAGGGTCCGGGCGCATTCAGCCGAGTCTTTGCCATGAAACGAATCCTCCTCTCCCTCGCCCTGGCCGCTGCCTTGCCCGTGCTCGCCCAGTCCGGCAGCACGGTCAACCCCAATGCCAAGGTGGACCCCAAGAATAACAAGGTCGGCAAGCCCGTTGTCGAGAAGCCCAAGGTCAAGCTGATGACGCGCGATGAGCTGCGCAGCTGCATGGACCTGAACGACGCCAATGGCAAGGAAGCCCAGGCCATCAAGGATGAACAGGCACGCTACAAGCAGGAAAGCACCGATCTGCGCAACGAGAAAGATGCGCTGCAAAAGGAAGAAGAGGCCTACACGGCCCAGGTCGCCGAGCTGAAGAAAGAGCGCGAAGCCATTCTGAAAATGAATGAGGACATCAAGGCCGCCGCGCCCAAGATGAGCAAGGAAGAGCTGGAAGCCAAGCGCAAGGAATACGAGGCGCGCGCCGCCAAGTTCGACGCCAGTGCCGGCCCGGCGATCGAGGGCGGCAAGGCCCTGGAAGCCAAGCGCAAGGTCTTCAGCGACAAGGTCGACAAGTTCAACGCCAGCTTCAAGACGCTGGAAGACCGCACCGAAGCCCATCTGGACAAGGCAGATGCCTGGAAGGCCGAGTGCAGCAACAAGTCCTATGACGAGGCCGACGAGGCCGCCATCAAGAAGGAGCGCGCGGCCGCCGCCAAGTAAGGCCGCTTCGCCAGACGCCCGGAGGCGCCACGCTGTGAAAGCTTGGCGCTTTTTTTGTTTTTTGCTCCCTCCTCCCGCATTGAAAGCCGCCATC
Organism: Roseateles oligotrophus; assembly: GCF_014204525.1. Classification (GTDB taxonomy): domain Bacteria; phylum Pseudomonadota; class Gammaproteobacteria; order Burkholderiales; family Burkholderiaceae_C; genus Paucibacter_A; species Paucibacter_A oligotrophus_A. Next base: position 324,516 of record NZ_JACHLP010000001.1, on the reverse strand, counting down.
CCATGAGCCCGCTGACCTCTCCCAACCCCTTGCTGCAGGACTGGACCGGCCCTTACGGCCTGCCGCCTTTTGCCCAGATTGAAGCCGCCCATTTCCTGCCCGCCTTCGAGCAGGCGCTGGCCCAGCACCGCGCCGAGCTGGATGCCATCGCGGCCCAGCCTGAGCCGCCCAGCTTCGCCAACACCCTGGCCGTTTTCGACCGTAGCGGCCGCCTGCTCACAAGGCTGGAGTCCTTGTTCTACAGCCTGGCTGCCTCCGCTACCTCGCCCGAGCTGCAAGCCGCCCAGCGCGCCCTGGCCGGCCCCCTGGCCGCGCACAATAGCTGGACCTATATGCATGCCGGCCTGTTCAAGCGGGTCGACGTCTTGCACCGTGAACGCCATGCCCTGGGCCTGGATGCCCAGGCCCTGCGCCTGCTGGAGCGGGTACACCTGGACTTTGTGCGTGCCGGCGCCAAGCTGGCATTCGCCGAGCAAAAGCGTTATGCCCAGGTGATGGAGCGCCTGGCCGAACTCAATACCCAGTTTGGCCAGAACGTGTTGGCCGATGAGACCGGCTACCAGCTTTTGCTGCAAGACGCGGCCGACAGCGCCGGCCTGCCCGACTTTCTGCTGGCCGCTGCCGCCCAGGCGGCCAGCGATCGCGGCCTGCCCGCGGGCAGCCGGGTCATCACCTTGTCGCGCTCCCTGATCGTGCCTTTTCTGACCTTTAGCGAGCGCCGCGATCTGCGCGAGCAGGCCTGGCGCGCCTGGGTGGGCCGGGGCGAGAACGCGGGCGCCAGCGACAACCGCGCGCTGGCCCAGGAGATTCTGACGCTGCGCAATGAGCAGGCCCGCCTGCACGGCCATGCCTGCTATGCCGACTACGCCCTGGCCGACACCATGGCCGGCAGCCGCGCGGCCGTCAACGGCCTGCTGGCGCAGGTCTGGGAACCCGCCAAGGCAGCAGCCGCCGCCGAGCAGGCCGCGCTGGAGGCCCAGATGCAAAGCCTGGGCCATGCCCTGCCGCTGCAGGCCTGGGACTGGCGCTTCTACGCGGAGAAGGTCCGCAAGGCCCAGTACGATCTGGACGAGGCCGAGGTCAAGCCCTACTTCCCGCTGGACGCCATGGTGCAGGCCTTGTTCGACTGCGCCGGGCGCCTGTTCGGCCTGCGCTTCGAGGCCAAGCCCGAGGTGGCGGCCTACCACCCCGATGTCCAGGTCTACGAGGTGCAGGACGCCGACGGCCGCCTGCGCGGCATCTTCCTGCACGACAACTTCGCCCGCAGCATCAAGCGCAGCGGCGCCTGGATGAATGCCTTGCGCTTGCAGGCCCGCAACGGCATGGACTGTCTGCCCATCATCCTGAACAACAATAACTTCGCCAAGGGTGCGGCCGGCCAGCTCACGCTCCTGAGTTTTGACGACACCCGCACCCTGTTCCACGAATTCGGCCATGGCCTGCATGGCCTCTTGTCTGACGTCGAATTCGAGCGGCTCTCCGGCACGCAGGTCTTGCGCGATTTTGTCGAGCTGCCCTCGCAGCTGTTCGAGCACTGGATGGCCGATCCGGCCGTGCTGAAGAAGCATGCCCGCCACTACCAGAGCGGCGAGGCCATCCCCGACGCCTTGCTGGCCAAGCTCAAGGCCGCGGCCCTGTTCAACCAGGGTTATGAGACGGTGCGCTACACCGCCAGCGCCCTGGTGGACCTGGCCGCGCATTCGCTGACCGAGGCCGAGGGCCCGGCGGTGGTTGATTTCGAGGCTCGCACCATGGCAGCCTATGGTCTGCCGCCCGCCGTGGGCATGAACCATCGCATGACGCATTTCCAGCACTTGTTCTCGGGCAGCTCTTACGCCGCCGGCTACTACGTTTATCTGTGGGCCGAGGTGCTGGAGGCCGATGGCTTCGAGGCCTTTGTCGAAGCGGGTGATATCTTCGACCCGGTCGTGGCCCAGCGCCTGCGCGACAGCATTTATTCGACTGGCAATAGTCGTGAGCCGGGCGAGGCCTTCCGGGCCTTTCGGGGCCGCGATGCGGTGGTGGGGCCCATGCTGAAGAGCCGGGGCTTGTTGCCGGTTTGATGGTTTGAAAAGGAGGTCCGCCATGCAGGCAGCGACAAGCAAATTCGCCCTGGTTACCGGCGCCGGCTCCGGCATAGGCCGGGCCACGGCGCTGGGGCTGGCGGGCGCGGGTTATCGGGTCGCGCTGGCGGGGCGGCGTGCCGAGGCCTTGCAGGCGACGGCCGAGCTGATCGAGCGCGAGCAGGGCCCGGGCCGGAGCTTGGTCCAGGCCTGCGACGTCGGCCAGGCCGCCGAGGTGGCGCGGCTGTTCGAGCGCATCGCCCACGAGTTCGGCCGACTGGACCTGCTCTTCAACAACGCCGGCCTGGCAGCCGCAGCCGTTCCCATCGATGAACTGAGCTTTGAGCAATGGCGCTCGGTCATAGACGTCAATCTGAGCGGCAGCTTTCTGTGCGCCCAGGCCGCCTTCAAGCTGATGAAGGCGCAGACGCCGCGTGGCGGCCGCATCATCAACAACGGCTCCATCTCCGCCCATGCGCCGCGCCCCAATTCAGCGCCCTACACGGCCAGCAAGCATGCGATCACGGGCCTGACCAAGAGCTTGTCGCTGGACGGGCGTGCCTTCGACATCGCCTGCGGCCAACTGGATCTGGGCAATGCCTTGACCGAGATGGCCCAGCCCATGGCCCGCGGCGTGCGCCAGGCCCATGGTGAGATCGCCGTGGAGGCCACCATGGACGTGGCCCATGCGGTCAGCGCCGTGCTTTATATGGCCAGCCTGCCGCTGAGCGCCAATGTGCAAAGCATGACGGTGATGGCCACCACCATGCCTTTTGTGGGGCGGGGTTGAAATCCGGGATCCCGGCCCCAATCTGCGGCGATCCGGGTTCGCGCGGGCCTTGATTTGAGAAGGGATTGTTGATGATTTCTGCTGTTGTTTCCCTGTTGTCCCGCCTGGTGCTGACCGTGGCCTCGGTGCTGCTGGTGCTGGCGCTCTTGGTCTTGGCCTTGTTCACCATGCTGGGCCTGCTGCTGTGGAGCCTGGCGCGCGGGCGCAGGCCTGTTGTCGATCTGTCGGGCTTCAGGCGTGCGCAGCAGTTCCGTGCCGGCCGGGCCCGGGCCACCCCCGCCCGTCCGCCCGCCACCGATGTGGTGGACGTCGAGGCGCGTGAGCTGCCCGAGGGCAGGCACTGAGGCTGCTGAGCTACGAAATACTGCCGCTTTTCCCCCTTGTTCCAGGGGTGCTGCGGTGTTCCAAGCCTGTTCTGCCAACTACTACCAGGGCTCTCGCAGACCGTTCCGTAGACTGAACGCAACCGAACAGCAAAACCCGGGGCCCTGGCGGCCCAAGCCATGAACAAGGGGGCGCTGTGGAGGCTTTGCCAGGGAGTCGTGTTCGTGTTGGAAACGGATGGTTGCGATGGAATCAAAGGTCTTGAAAGGTTTGCGTCCCAGTCTGCTGGCCTTGGCAGCAAGTGTTCTGTGTTCGGTGTCGGCCGCTGCTGCGACCAATCTGGTCAGCAACGGTGATTTCGAAGCCGGCTTGGCCGGCCGTGCCCAGCCGGTTGCTTGGAATGTGACCCCGCTGTCGCTGGGCAGCATGTCAGGTGGCGTCGGCTCCTCGCCCGGCGCAGCGGCCAGCAATGCGGTATTGCAACTGGGCGGTGGCTGGACCGTGGCGACCGATCCCGGCCCCAGCCCGGCGGGGGGCAAGTTCTACTGGCTGGATTCGGACCCCAAGTTCAGCGGCACTCTCTGGCAGAACCTGAGCGGCTTGCAGGTGGGCAAATCCTACGAACTCAGCTTCTACCAGGCCGCCGGCATCAGCCAGGACTATTACCAGTACATCAACCAGCCTTTTGACCAGAACTGGACGGTCAGCTTCGGCTCGGCCTCCAGGGCCTCGGATGTCATGACGGTGGGCACGAATTACACCGGCCGCAATCCGCCGACCACGGCCTGGCAAAAGCAGACCATGGTGTTCACCGCCTCGGCCACCAGCCAGGTGCTGGGTTTTCTGGCCAATGGCCCGGCCGGCCTGCCGCCCATCGCCATGCTGGATGGCGTGTCGGTCCATGCGGTGACGGCCGTGCCCGAACCCGCTTCGCTGGTCTTGCTGGGCTTGGGGCTGGGGGTGCTGATGGTGGCGCGGCGCCGCGCCAAGCCCTGAAGCTGAACCCGGCGGAACAGGACCGCGCTACAGCAAAGGCTCCTCGGAGCCTTTTTTATTGCTGCTTGACAGGCCTGCCTCAGGGCGGCGGCTCGCGGGCGGGGGCTGCTGCCTTGTTCAGCCCCAGCGGTTGCAGCCATTGGCCCAGCAGCGTCGGGGGCACCGGGGTGTCGCTGCCGTAGTAACGGGGCAGATGAGCGGGCAGGTGGTAGCTGCCGAACAGCCGGTCCATCCAGGGCAGCAAGGCAGCGTAATTCTTGTTGAGCGTGGCCGGGCCGTCGTTGGCATGGTGCCAGTGGTGGAAGGCGGGCGTGGCCAGTAGATGCTCCAGCGGCCCGAAGCGCCAGCGCACATTGGCGTGGACGAAAAACCCCCAGACCACGCCCAGCAGCAGCACGGCGATGGAGACGGCGTCGCCGCCTGCCGCCAGCGGGTGGGCCAGGCCGCTGATGTAAAGCGGCACATAGCCGCACAGGCGCTGGAACACCATGTCGAAGGGGTGGGCGCGGGTGTTGACCAGCCAGTCCATCTGCTCGGCGCTGTGGTGGATGGCATGGAAGGGCCAGAGCCAGGGCAGGGTGTGCATCAGCCGGTGGCCCCAGTAGAAGCCGAGCTCACCCACCACCAAGGCGGCGGCAATCCGCAAGCCCACCGGCAATTGCGCCACCCAGGCATGCAGGCCGGTCGGCACCAGGCCGTGCAGGGCCAGGGCGACCAGGCCCAGCAAGGGGGCCAGCACCAGGGCGGGCAAGAGGCCGTTGGCGAAGTAGTGGCCCAGGTCGGTGAGCCAGCCCTGGCGCCGCAGCGGCTGGGTGCTGGCGGCCCAAAACCGTTCCAGGGGGATGAAGACCAGGGCCAGCAGCAAGAGCCAGAGGCTCAGGCGCAGCAGGTCGGTGGCCAGGGATTGCAGGGTGGCGGTCATGGGCGGGGCCGGGTGGCGAAGCTGGCTTGCAGTATCGGCGCTGTGTGCGCCGGCCGCCCTGGCACGCCGCGCCGCAGTCGGCGCTTGCGAGACTTTTGCCCTACCAGCGCTTGGCCGTCAGCTCGGCCAGGATCTCCCCGTAGATGCGGTAGCGGCTGGCGCTGATCTGGCCGGCCTCCACCGCCGCACGCACGCCGCAGCCCGGTTCGTGCTGGTGCGTGCAGTTGTAGAAACGGCAATGGTCGGCGTGGGCGCGCAGATCGGGCATCAAGAGCGGCAGCTGGGCCGGCTCGACCTGTCGCACACCAAATTCCTGGAAGCCGGGTGAGTCGATCAGGGCCGACTGGCGCTCGCCATCCACCCAGTACCACTGGGTGGTGGTGGTGGTGTGGCGACCGGAGTTGAGGGCTTGTGAAATGTCGCCCACCTGGGCCTTCGCGTCGGGGATCAGCAGATTGATCAGGGTGCTCTTGCCGGTGCCGCTGGGGCCCATCACAAAGCTGCGTTTGCCGCTCAGCCAGGGCGTCAGCTGTTCAATCGAGGCCTGAGGCTCGCCCTTCAGGGCGATCTCCAGCATATTCAGGCCCATGGCCCGGTAGGGGGCCAGGCGCTCACGGGCGGCTTCGCTGCCGGGCAGATCGGTCTTGTTCAGGGCGATGGTGCTGGGGATGCCGGCGGCTTCGGCCGCGATCAGGGCGCGGCAGAGCTGGCTTTCGCTGAACACCGGCTCCACGGCCACCAGGATCAATAGCTGATCGACATTGGCGGCAAAGCTCTTGGTCTTCCACTCGTCCTGGCGGAACAGCAGATTGCGGCGCGGCTCCACCGCCTCGATCACGCCCTCGTCGGAACCGCTGGGCGCCCAGCGCACCTCGTCGCCGACCACGCAATCGCTTTTTTTGCCGCGCGGATGGCAGACCCGGCGCTGGCCCTCGCTGTCCTCCACGATGTAGTGGCGGCCATGGCCGCGCACGACCAGGCCCAGATCGAGGTCGCTATGGCGACTCATGCAGCCGTGGCCTCGGGCAGGGCCGAAACTTGCGCGGCGCAGATGAAGTCGTTGGGCGTCAAGCCGCCGGCCGAGTGCGTGCTGTAGCGCAGGGTGCAGGCGCCGAAGCTGACGATCAGGTCGGGGTGGTGGTCCTGGCCATGGGCGATCTCGGCCACGGCGTTGACGAAGGCCATGGTCTGGTAGAAGTTGTCGAAGGCAAAGTGTGACTCGATGGCCGGCGGCATATCGTCATACTTCACCGGCTTCCAGCCCGGCACCAGGGCCAGCCAGGTGGGCAGCTCGGCCTCGCTCAGGGCCGTGGTCTGCGGCTGGCATTGGGCGGTCAAGAGATTCAGGGAAGAGGACATCGTGTCGGCTTCAGTTCGAGGTTTGCAAGGCCGCCAGGCGCTCGCTGGCCGGCGGGTGTGAGTAGTAGAAGCGGGCGTAGACCGGGTCGGGGGTCAGCGTGCCGGCATTGTCCTCGTGCAGCTTGAGCAGGGCCGAGGCCAGGTCGGCGCCACCCGCCTGGGCGCAGGCATAGGCGTCGGCCTGGAATTCGTCGCGGCGCGAAAAATAACTGCCCAGCGGCGTGAAGAAAAAGCCGAACACCGGCACCACCAGCAAGAAGAGCAGCAGGGCCAGGGCATCGTTGGGCGCCGCCATATTCGGCTCCACATTGAAGGCCAGGTAGAAGGGCAGCTGGCGCGACAGCCAACCCAGCAGGGCGAAGGCGGCCAGGCTCAGCGCGAACATCAGGACCATGCGCTTGGCCACATGCTTGTGCTTGAAATGGCCCAGCTCATGGGCCAGCACGGCCTCGACCTCGGGGCCGTTCAGCCGGCTCAGCAAGGTGTCGTAGAACACCACCCGCTTGGCCGGGCCGAAGCCGGTGAAGTAAGCATTGCCATGGGCGGAGCGGCGGCTGCCGTCCATCACGAACAAGCCCTTGGCCGCGAAGCCGCAGCGCTGCATCAGGCCCTCGACGCGGGCGCGCAAGCCCTCGGGGCCTTCATCCGGCAGGGGCTCGAATTTGTTGAACAGCGGGGCGATCACGGTCGGGTAGAGCACCAGGATCAGCACATTGAAGCCCACCCAGGCGCCCCAGGCCCACAGCCACCAGTTGGCGCCGGCCGCGCCCATCAGCCACAGGATCAGCGCGGCGATGGGCAGGCCGATCAGGGCGCCGACCAGGGCGCTCTTGAGCGCATCGGCGATATACATCCGCCAGGTGACGCGGTTGAAGCCGAAGCGCTGCTCCAGGCGGAAGGTGTTGTACAGCTCCCAGGGCAGGTCCAGCAGGGCGCCGATCAGGGTGAAGGTCAGCAGCAGGCCCAGCTGATAGACCATGCCGCCGAACTGCGGCGCTAGCGCGTCGACCAGGAATTTGTTGAGCAGATTGAGCCCGCCCAGCAAGGTCCAGCCCAGCAGCACCACGGTGCCAAAAGCCAGGCTCAGCAGACCGAAGCGGCTGCGGGCGATGGTGTAGTCGGCGGCTTTTTGATGGGCGGCCAGCGGCACGACAGCGGCGAAGGGCTCGGGCACCTGCTCGCGGTGCCGGGCCACATGGCGGACCTGACGGCCATTGAGCCAGAACTTGGTGACCAGGCTCACCAGAATGGCCAGGGCAAAGGCCAGCGCCAGGGTCTGTGGGTTCAAAGAGATTGAGGGGAGGCTTGAAAACATAGGCTGGAGTGTAGGGCTGCGACAATAGCGCCCATTCAAAGTCCATTGATTCCTCCCTCTATGAGCACGACCCCCGAAACCCTGGCCGTCACCGCGCCCGCCCTGGCCCCGCACGAGCAGAACCTGATCTGGATCGACCTGGAAATGACCGGCCTCTACCCGGAGCGCGACCGCATCATCGAGATCGCCGTGGTCGTCACCGACGCGCAGCTGAATGTGCGGGTGGAAGGCCCGGTCTTCGCCATCCACCAGAGCGATGCGACCCTGGACAAGATGGATGCCTGGAACAAGGGCACCCATGGCAAGAGCGGCCTGATCGATCGCGTCAAGGCCTCGACCATCACGGAAGACGAGGCCGTGGCCCAGACCATCGCCTTCCTCAAGCAATACGTGCCGGCCGGCAAATCGCCCATGTGCGGCAATAGCATCTGCCAGGACCGCCGCTTCCTGGCCAATTACATGCCCAAGCTGGAAGAGTTCTTCCACTACCGCAATCTGGACGTGTCCACGCTGAAGGAGCTGGCGCGGCGCTGGAAGCCGGAGATTCTGGACGGCTTCAAGAAGGCGCAGGCCCACACGGCTCTGGCCGACATCACCGAGTCCATCGATGAGCTGGCCTATTACCGCGAGCATTTCCTGAGCCTTTGATGCCTTGGGCCTGCCTGCTGTGAACAAGGCCTCCGAGCTGCAAGCGGCGTTCGACTTCCCCCGCCACCCGCTGGCGCGCGAGGACGGCGAGCGGGTGCGCGGCGCCTTTTACCAGCCACCCAGCCGGGTCTTGCGGGCCATGCAGGCCGGCGAGGTGGCGGCCGTGCTGGACGCCGCCCACCAGGCCGCTCGCGCGGGCGCCTGGGTGCTGGGGGGGCTGCGCTACGAGGCGGCGGCCGCCTTCGATGCCGCGCTGCAAAGCCAGGCCTGCGAGGGCGCGCTGGCCGAGTTCGCGGTGTTCGAGGCGGCACCCCAACCCTGGCCGGAGGTGCAGGCGCAGACCGGTTTGCTGAGTGGCCCCTGGTCGGACAGCCAGGCCGAGCCCGCCGAGTGTGCGCAAATCGAGCGCATCCGTGAGTGGATTCGCGCCGGTGACTGCTACCAGGTCAACCTCACCACCCGCCTGCAAGCCGATGCTGGGGACGTGGACCTGGCCGATTACTTCCTGGCCCTGCACCGCGGGCAGCCGGGTGGTTTTTCGCTCTTTCTGCGCGAGCAGGGTGTGGCCAGCGTTTCACCCGAGCTGTTCTTCGACTGGCGGCCCGTGCCCGATGCCGCCACCGCCTGGCTGCTGGCCGCCCAGCCCATGAAGGGCACGGCCGCGCGCGGCCGCGATGTGGTGGAGGACGAGGCCGCCCAGGCCCATCTGCGCACCAGCGAGAAGGAGCGGGCCGAGAACCTGATGATCGTGGACCTGCTGCGCAATGATATGAGCCGGGTGGCCCAGCTGGGCACGGTGCGGGTGCCGCGCCTGTTCGAGCTGCATGCCCTGCCCACCGTCTGGCAGATGACCTCGACGGTGACGGCGGTGAGCGCGCCGCGCCTGCCGCTCTCGGCGATTTTTGCGGCCCTGTTCCCCTGCGGCTCGGTCACCGGCGCGCCCAAGATCCGCGCCATGCAAATCATCCGTGAGCTGGAGCCGCAGGCGCGGGGCTGGTATTGCGGCGCGCTGGGCCTGCTGCAGCCCGGCGGCGTGGCGAGCTTCAATGTGCCGATACGCACGGTCGAGCAGCGCGGCGCCGGGCGCCTGCAAGTGGGCGTTGGCAGCGCCATCACGCTGGACTCCGAGGCCGGCGCCGAGGTGGCCGAATGGCGGGCCAAGGCCAGGTTTTTGCTGCGCGCCCAGGCGCCCATCTCGGCCCTGGAAACCCTGCGCCTGCAGGACGGGGTATTCATCCGCCTGAGCGCCCATCTGGCCCGCTTGCAGCGCACGGCCCAGCACTTCGGCATCAAGTTCTCCCTGGCCGAGTTGCGCCGCCAGCTCGATGCCCTGAGCCAGAGCCAGGGTTCGGGCGATTGGCGGCTGCGCATCACCGTGAGCCCGCAAGGCGCTGTGCAATTGCAGTGCTTGTCACTGCCGGCCACGCCAATGTGCGTGATACTTGCGCTCGCGCCCAGCCCTATCGACACGCAGGGGCCGGGCGCCGAGTTCATCCAACACAAAACGACACGGCGTGAAGCCTATGAATTTTTCTCCAGCACGAAACCGGCGCAAGCCTTTGACGTGCTGCTCTGGAACGCCGATGGCGAGCTGACCGAATGCTCTTTCGGCAATGTGGCGCTGAAGATGGACGGCCGCTGGCTAACGCCCCGGCTGCAGGCAGGCTTGCTGCCCGGCGTCTACCGCGAAGAACTTCTGCAGCTCGGGACCTTGAGCGAGGCGCGCTTGCTGAAAAGCGATCTCGCCCGGGCCCAAGACCTTGCCTTTTTCAATAGCCTGCGCGGCTGGTGCCCGGCCCGCTTGTGGGCCGCCGCTGCGGACGAGGGTGCGACGAGTGCCTGACAAGCGGCGCCCATCGTCTCCTTAATCGAATACTGCGAATACTGATTGCATCCCATGGCTACAGCCTCCAAAAAGACCAGCGCGACGAGCAAGTCCGCCCCCAAGAAAGTCGCCGCCAAAAAAACGGCGCCTGTCAAAAGCAAGCAGCCTGAGCTGGTGCTTGAAGTGCAGCCGACCCAGCCAGTGCTGAAGGTGGCCGCCAAAGCTGCTGCCAAGAAGGCCCTTAGCAAGGCCAAGCCTAAGGCCGACAGCAAGGCGCCTGCGGCCAAGAAGACCAAGGTCGCGAAGCCCGCTGCTGCTGCTGCCGTCGAGGCCAAGGCGGCTCCGGCCAAGAAGGTGAAGGCGGCGGCCAAGCCCATCGTTCAGCCTGTTGAAGTTGTCGAGCCTGTGGCAGCCAAGCCCGCCAAGGCGGCCCCCAAGGCCAAGACTGTGGCCAAGGCAGAGCCCGAGCCCAAGCTCGCGGCCAAGCCCAAGAAGGCGGCGGCCAAGCCCGTGGCTGAGCCCGCGCCCGAGCCTGCACCCGCGCCCAAGCCGCTCGTAAAGGCTGCGGCAAAGCGCGCAGGCGCGGCCAAGAAGGCCGTGGAAGAAGCCTCCAAGCGTGCGCTGAGCTCCAGCGAGCGCGTGCTGGAGGCTGCGCCCAAGCTTGCACCGAAAGCCGCAGCCAAGGCCGAACCCGCCAAACCCGCCAAGCCTGCCAAGCCTGTCCAAAAGGTCAAGACCGGCAAGGCTCTTGAAGCCGCGGCCTCTGCTGTTCCGGCCCCGCTCGAAGCCCAGCCGGCCAAGGCCAAGCCTTCGCCAGCGCCCAGCAAGTCAGCGAAAAAAACAGCCCCCGCGCCCGCAGCCCCTCAGGCCAAGCCTGCGCCGGTCCCGGCTCCTGCTCCCGCAGCGCCGGTCGAGCCGCCTCGCTTCCGCTTGCAGGCGCAGAACGCCGGCTCGGTGCTGGGCGAGTACCGGGTGAGCGAGATCGAGGCAGCGGGTCAGAGCTGGCGCGTGCAGGTGCAGGGCGCCCTGGCCATGGACTGCCGTTGCGACTGCGCCGCCTTCCCGCGCAGCGACCGCGGCAGCTGTGAGCATGTCGACTTCGCCCTGGCTCAGCTGCTGAGCCAGCCAGTGACGGCCGAGGCCTTGCGTGCCGGCCCGCAAGCCGATTACAGCGAGGTCTTGCTGCGCTTTGGCGCCCGCCGCCAGCTGCGTTGGCGCCAGGGTCGGGCATGCCCCCCTGCGCTGGCCGAGGCGGCGCAGGCCTTGCTGGACGAGTCCGGCCGGCTGCGCGCGGAGGCGCCCGGTGCCCTGGCCCAGCTGCTGCAGCTGGCGGCCGCGGCCGGCCATGAGCTGCGGGTGGAGGAGGGCGTGTGGCCGCTGCTGGCTCACAAGCGTGATGCCGGCCAGCGCGTGCTGCGCCTGGAGCAAAACTACCCGCAAGGCCTGGCAACGCCGGCCCTGCGCAATCTGCTCAAGCTGCCCCTGCCCATATTCCAGCTGGAGGCGGCCTTGTTTGCCGTCAGCGCCGGCCGTAGCCTGCTGGCCGATGAGCTGGGCCTGGGCCTGTACGCCCAAGCCCTGGGCGCCAGCGAGCTTTTGATGCGCCATTTCGGCGTCGAACGGGTCTTGCTGCTCTGCGCCGAGTCGGCCCAGAGCCGTTGGTTGGCCGAGGCCCAGACCTTGAGCGGCCGTGCGGCCCAGCTGGTCTGGGGCGATGCGGCGGCCCGCGCCGAGCAGCTCGCCGATGGCTCGGCGCAGATCAAAATTTGCGCCAGCTCGGCCCTGGCTCAGGACCTGAGCCAGCTGCAGGCTTTTGCGCCCGAACTCATCATCGTGGACGAGGCCGGTCGCCTGGATGGCCAGGCCCTGGCCGCCCTAAAGGCGCTGGAGGCCGCGCGGCCCGAACAGGGCTTTTTGCTGCTGCTGAGCGGCCAACTATTGAATAGCCAGCCCAAGGTCTTGTTGCCCCTGGTGGACCTGCTGGACTCGCAGCGCAGCGGCCCTTACGCGCGCTTGCTGAGCCATCACGTCAGGCGCGATGCGGCCGGCCAGATCCAGGGCTTTGTGGGCCTGGATGCGCTGGACCAGACGCTGGAGCGCCTGATGCTCAGCCGCAGCAAGGCCGATCTAGCGGCCGTGTTGCCGCCCGCCCTGGTGCAGCTGCGCGGCGTGGCCCTGGGCGAGGCCCAGCAAGCGCTGCAACTGCCTTTGTTGCGCGAGCTGCGCCGCGGCGTGCAGCGCTGGGAGCGTAGCGGCTATGTGTCGGACGCCGAGCAACTGGCGCTGGCGCGTGCCGTACAGAGCCTGCGTCGCCTGGCCATCAGCCCGCAACTGCTGGCTCCGGCCGCGGCCGAGCTGCCGGCGGACGCGCCCAAGCTGGCCGCCGTGGCCGCGGTGGCGCGTGAGCTGCTTGGTGTGGCCGCACAGCGCCTGGTGGTGTTCTGCCAGTGGGACGATGCCTTGAGCCTGTTGGCCAGGCGCCTGCAGTCCCAGGGCTTCGAGCTGCTGCAGCTGAGCGCCGACCAAGGCCTGGCCGAGCGCCAGGCGCTGGCAGGCCGTTGGCGCGAGGACGAGCGTGTGCAAGTGCTGCTGATCAGCGATGCCGCGGCCACCGGCCTGCAGCTCATCAGCGAAGGCGCGGATGCCGGCCTGGGCCTGATCAATCTGGAGCTGCCCTGGAGCGAAGAGCTGCTGGCTCGCCGTCTGTCCGCCATGTGCGAGGAGGACACGCGCGGCCTGCCGCTGATTCAGCTGCAAGCCCAGCAAGGTCTGGAGCAGGCCATGTTGCAGGCCATGGATGTCTTGCCCGAGCTGCCCCTGTGCAGCCTGGACGGTGACGCCAGCCAGCGGCTGCTGCAAGGGGAAGCGCTGACTGCCTGGATGCAGTCGCTGGCCCTGCTGTGCAGCTTGTTGCCCGAATAAGCAGGCCTGCGGGCCGCCGGGGCGTGATGGAATCACACCCCGGCCTGGCGTTCCAAAGAAAATACTTTCCGTGAAAACCCTAGTGTGCTATAGTCGCAGGCTTGCTTGGAGTGCGGGCCTTGGTTTTTAGTGCTTGTTGCTCCTGCATTTCGTACGTCTCCTCTGACCTCTGTTCAGGCCGCTGCCCAGACGCTTCAAGATTTGAAGCTTTGCGCGCAGTGACAAGATGAGCGCGCAGTGCCTTGGACCTGATTCATTCAGGCTGCATCTGTCGTGATCTTGAGCTCCCACCTTGGGTGATGCGCTGAACGCCCTTCGGGTTCGGTCGGCGGCGATGCCGTCGCTTTGACTGTTCCCCCGGCGCCGCCCCAGGCACCCTCGGCAAACCATTGCCGACTCATCAAGACCTGGCGCACGACGCGAGCTTTCTCCCGGCGACCTTACTGGCTTGGCGCGCTTTTCTTTGCTGTGCGCGGTCAAGCGTGTGCGTTCGTCTGCATCAGCGCTTTTTTGGCGCGCCCGGCAGGCGGGGCACAGCTTTGTTGAAAGAAGATATGACATTTGAAAATCTGGGCCTGCACGAGTCCATCCTGCGTGCCGTTAAGGATTCCGGTTACGAAACCGCCACCGAAGTTCAGGCCCTGGCCATCCCCGCCGGCATCGCCGGCAAGGACCTGATGGTCTCGGCCCGTACCGGCAGCGGCAAGACCGCCGCCTTCATCCTGCCGGCCCTCAGCAAGATCCTGGCCAGCCGCGCGACTCAGCAAGAGCGCGTCCGTGGCAAGAACTACGGCCCCCGCGTGCTGGTGCTGTGCCCCACCCGCGAGCTGGCCATGCAAGTGGCCAAGGCCGCCCAGACCTACGGCCGCCATGTGCCCGGCCTGAAGATCGCTACCGTGCTGGGCGGCATGCCTTACGCCCTGCAGATCCGCCAGCTGAGCGGCCCGCTGGACATCCTGATCGCCACCCCCGGCCGTCTGCTGGACCATCTGCAATCGGGCAAGTGCGTGCTGGATAACGTCGAGATCCTGGTGCTGGACGAAGCCGACCGCATGCTGGACATGGGCTTCATCGACGACATCAAGTTCGTTGCCGACCGCATCCCCGCCGAGCGCCAGACCGTGATGTTCAGCGCCACTTTCGCCGGCCACGTCGGCCGCCTGGCCCATGATCTGATGCGCGATCCGCAGCGCATCGACGTGGCTTCGCACACCGACACCCACGAGAACATCACCCAGCGCCTGCACTGGGCCGATAACAACAATCACAAGGACCAATTGCTGGAGCATCTGCTGGCCGACAAGGACCTGGACCAGGCCGTTGTCTTCACCAGCACCCAGCGTGACGCCGACTGGCTGGCCGAGCGCCTGCAAGAGCTGGGTCATGCCGTGGCGCCCCTGCACGGTGGCATGCCGCAAGGCCGCCGCAACCGCGTGCTGATGGCGCTGCGCCGTCACGAAGTGCGCGTGCTGGTGGCCACCGATGTGGCCGCCCGCGGCATCGACGTGCCCACCATCACCCACGTGATCAACTACGGCCTGCCCATGAAGGCCGAGGACTATGTGCACCGCATCGGCCGTACCGGCCGCGCCGGTCGTGAAGGCCTGGCCGTGACCCTGGCCACGCGTGATGATGTTTCCATGATCCGCCGCATCCAGCAGTTCACCACCCAGACCATTCCTTCGGCCCAGATCGAAGGTCTGGAACCCAAGACGCAAGAACCGCGCATCTTCCCGCCCCGGCCCGCCGGCAGCTTCGATGATCGCGGCCCTCGCTTCGGTGGCGCAGGCTGGGGCAACAAGCCCGGCTTCGGCGGCGGCAACAAGTTCGGTGGCAATAAGTTTGGCGGCAAGCCGTCCTTCCATCGCGACAGTGGCAAGCCCTTCGTCCGTGAAGGTGGCCGTCCCGAAGGTTTCGCCCCCCGTGGCGACTTCCGCCAGGATGCCCGTCCTTCCTTCGACCGCGCACCGTCGTTCGACCGCGGCAATGAGCGTCCGGCCTTTGGCAACGACAGGCCTTCCTTCGGCAATGATCGCCCCTCCTTCGACCGTGGCGGCGACAACCGCGGTTTCGCGCCGCGTGGTGACAGGCCTGCGTTTGCCCCCCGTGGCGACCGTCAGTCCTTCGGCGACAAGCCCAGCTTCGGTGGCGATCGCCGCCCGGGTGGCTTCGACTCGCGCGGTCCCAAGCGCGCCGGCCCCGCCGGTGGCGCCCCGCGCCGCAGCGGTTTCGGCCGTTGATGCTTGATTGAACCGGAAGGCCCGCTGTTGACGCGGGCCTTTTTACTTTGCGCAAGACATGGCAAGAGAACAAGGTCGGCTGAGCCAGTGGGACGAGGCCAAGGGTTATGGCTTCATCAGCCCCCAAAAAGGTGGGGGCCGCGTGTTCGTCCATATCAAGGCCTTTGCCCTGCAGGCCGAGCCACCGCGCCTGGGCCAGAGCCTGAGCTATGAACTGGCGCAGGATGCGCAGGGCAAGTGGCGGGCGCTCCAGGTCAGGCCCTTGCAGGCTGCCGTGCCCGCCCGGCCGGCCGCCGCCGCCAGCGCCCGCAGCCTCTGGCTGGTACCGCTGTTTGCCGCCTTCTACCTGGTCTGCCACCTGGCCTGGCAACTGCCGCCGGCGGTCTGGGGCCTGTATATGGCCCTGAGCCTGGCCAGCTTCATCGTCTATGCCGGCGACAAGCGTGCCGCCCGGCGTGGCGATTGGCGGGTGTCGGAAAACACCCTGCACCTGCTGGCCTTGGCCGGTGGCTGGCCCGGCGCCTTGCTGGCCCAGCAACTGCTGCGCCACAAGTCCAGCAAGCCGGGCTTCAGGCGTTGGTTCTGGGCCAGCGTGCTGGGCAATCTGCTGCTCTTCATCCTGCTCTGCTCGCCCCTGCTCAAACAGGCTTGACAGCCTCGCCCGGGCTGGACCAAGCTCGGGTCTAGAAAGACTGAGGGGCCGAGGCGTTATGGAGTATTCCTTTGATTCACAGATGAGCCAGATCCACGCCTTGATGGGCTGGTTCAGCCTGGCGCTGTTCCTGGCGCGCGGCCTGGCCTTCCAGTTCGAGCAGGCCTGGCCCATGGATGCGCGGCTGCGGGTCGTGGTGTTCGGCAACGACCTCTTGATGACCGTCACCGGCCTGAGCCTGTGGGCCTTGCGCCACCACAATCCCTTGTACGACGGCTGGCTGGCGGGCAAGCTGATCGCGCTGCTGGCCTATACCGTCTGCGCCCACTGGGCCATGGGGCGGGGCGAGTTCCGCAGCCTGGGCTATGTCATGTCCCTGCTGTTCCTGGCTTATATGATCGGTGCTTCGGTCACCCGCAGCGCGGCCCTGGGCTTGTTCTGAGGGGGTTGCCGCGGGCAGAGATAATGCCCCCATGACAGAACACGAGGTAGGCGCAGACTCGCTGGAGTCCGAGCTGCGCTTTGAAGATTATTTCCGCGAAGGCTCCGCCCCCACCGAGGCCTTGCTGTGGTGGCAGTTGGAGCGCAACGAGGGCTTGCTGAACGCCATGCGGGCCCTGTGCCACGGCCCGGCGGCCCTGGTGCGCCTGCGGGTCTGGATCTTTATGGAAGTGATGGCCATGCCGGCCTCGCGCATCAGCCGCGAGACGCTGAACCAGCATTTCCACAGCCTGCGCGACGAGGCCCTGGAGCTGGTGCTCAAGCGCCTGCGCGAGGCCGAGCTGCTGGCCTGGGACGGCGGCAACCAGCAGTACGGCGTCACCCCCCTGGCCCAGCAGCTGCTGGGCGTGCTGCAGCCCCTGGTGAGCAGCTCGGTGCAGGATGCCGATCTGAGCGCCCTGCTGGCCAATGTGGCCGGCGCCCATCAGCTGGGCACGCTGGACCCGGCCCAGCTGCAGCATCTGCAGGCCCAGCTCTCGCGCCTGTACGACGAGTTTGCCGACGCCATCGCCAGCGGCTCGGAATTCCATCTGCGCCGCGCCCGCCAGCGTTTCGGCCGCGCGCTCAGCCTGGTGGAAAAGGCCAGCGAGGCGCTCTCCGCCATCATGGTGCAGGCCCAGGAGCAGGGCAATGCCAAGCTGGAACGCCTGGCGCGCGAGCTGGGCCTGGCCCAGGCCCGCCTGCTGGCCATGGCCAGCCAGTTCAACCGCGCCCTGCAGCAGGCCGACCGCCAACGCGTCACCCTGGGCTCCACCGGCATCACCACCACCGATGTGCGGCGCTGGTTGCAGAACGTGCCATTTTTGGAAAACCTCAGCCTGGGTGCCTTGTCGCGGCCCGTTCATCCGATTTTTGTGGCCCAGCACGAGTTGCTGGACAGCACCGAGGCCGAGTTCGAGCGCGACCGTCCCAAGCCCCCCGAGCCCGAGGCCCTGCCCAGCGCCCAGAGCGCGCCCGCGGGCGAGCTGGCGGTGATGAGCTTGCCGCCCGAGATGGGGCTGATGCAGGCCTTGCTGGCGCGCTGGACCGAGGCCGGCGAGATGGAGCAAGACCTGGCCCCGGCCGTGCTGGGTGGCAGTTATGCGCGCGCCTCCTACCGCGCCCAGCTCTTGCCCTTGCTGGGCGATGCCCAGGCCCAGCACTTGAGCGGGGCCACCGGCGATATGGCCCGCCAGCCCTGGCGGGTGCAGTGGTCGGCCGAGCAGGGCGAGGTGGATGATGAACACATCGCCTGGATGAGCAAGGGCGTTTTGCGCAGCACCGATGCGCCGCCCAAGGAGCCGGTCGGCGAGCCTTTTTCGGCCGAGGTGCCGATGTCGGAGCCTGACAAAGCACCCAAGCCCGAACGAGCCAGAAAAACAAGAACGCCCAAGCCAAAGGAAGCCCAAGAATGAGCGCTGCTCTGGACGATGCCGCCGCACTGGCGGCGCAATTGCTGGCACGCCGCTGGCTGCCCCGCAACCACCCCCTGGTGCGCCGCGCCCTGATCGATACCGATGTGTGGACGGCCCTGGGCGAGCGCCTCTCGGCCGTGGGCCTGCGGGTGATCGACAACCTTTACGCCGACCACATCAGCCTGGCCATGCTGCGCCCGGCCGAGGTGGCCGTGTTCGGCGAGACCGGCCTGGCCGCCAATAACAATCTGGACCTGCCGCGCGACGGCGTGGCCTTGCTGGTGGTGCTGTGGTCGCTGATTGTCTTGCCCAAGCGTCAGCGCCAGGTGGCAAGAGCCGAGGCCAAGGAAGAAGGGCAGGGCGAGTTCTTCGCCACCGACAAGCCCGTACCGCTGGCCAGCAGCGTCAGTCCCACCATCTCCTACCGCAGCCTGCTGGCCGACTTCGGCAACCAACTGGGCAAGAAGATGCGCCTGGATGCCAACCTCAAGCTGCTGGAGCGTAACGGCTTCATCACACGGCGTGGCGAGGACATTGCCGAAGGCCCTTTGCTGGACCTGCTGCTGGACTACGACACCCTGGCCCCGCGCATCCTGGACGGCGCCCTGGGCGATGTGCTGGAGCGCAGCACCGACCCGCAGGCCGCGCCCCTGCTCGCCAAGCTGCGCCAGCCCGAAGTCCTGCCCGAAGAAGAACAAGACCCCGAGAGCGAGTCCTGAGCGATGTTTCATCTGCAATCTTTAGAACTGCTGCACTGGGACTACTGCCAGCGCGTCACCATGCCGCTGGACGGCGCCATCATCACCATCGCCGGCCCCAATGGCTCGGGCAAGACCACCTTGCTGGACGCCATGCGCACCCTGCTGGGCCTGGAATGCTCGGGCGGCCGCACCTACAAGACCTATGCCCGCCACGCCAACGCCGAAACCGCCTGGCTGCGCGCCCTGGTGGACAACCGCCCGCGCGGCCGGCAGAACAGCTCGCGGCCGTTTGCCAGCTCCTTGCTCTACGCCGATCAGGTGACCCTGGTCTGCCGCATCGAGCGCCATGGCGGCGATTGGCAGCGCCGCTATCTGATGCTGGACGGGGTGCACGAGGTCGAGGCCATCGCCGCCCGCGGCGAGAAGGACTGGATGGGCATCGAGGCCTGGCGCCGCCGCCTGGAGGCCGCCGGCCTGACCCGCGCCATCGGCCGCGTGCTGGCGCTGGAGCAGGGTCAGACCGACCGCCTGTGCGAGCTCTCGCCGCGCGAGCTGCTGCGCCTGGTGTTCGAGGTCTTTGGCGACCAGGAGGTGCTGGACCGCTACGACCAGGCCCGCAGCCACCAGCAGCATCTGCTGAAGGAGGTGGAGCAGGCCGCGCACGAGCTTTCGCACACGCAAGCCCAGCTGTCCGACCTGGCCAACCGCGTCACGAGTTATCAGCAGTACCAGCTGCGCCTGCGCGAGCGCGAGCGCCTGGCCACCGAGGTCGTGCCGGTGCTGCAGTGGAGCGAGGCGCGCGCGCGCACGGCCCAGGGCCTGCGCGATCTGCATCGCCAGCGCCTGTTTGCGCGCGCCGACGAGCGGTCTTTGAGCGCCCGCCGGGCCGAGCTGCACAATCTGTTCGAGGGCTCGGAGCAGGCCAAGACCCGTCTCGCCGAGATCGAACAGGAGCGCAAGCAGACCCGCGCCGCCTTCGACGCCGCCCGCGAGGCCGAGCGTCCGATGGAGCTGCTGGCCAAGCGCGAGGAAGAGCTGCGCGCCCTGGCCGCCGTGGAGGCCGATGCCCAGGAGCTGGCCCAGCGCATGGAGGACCTGAGCGGTCGCCAGCACAGCTTGCGCGAGAGCTTCACCCGCGCCAATGACCAGAGCAAGAAAGCGCAGATCGCGCTGGAGGCTCTGAGCGGCCAACGCCTGCCACCGCCGCCGCCTGAAGTGACGCGCTTCCGCCGCGCCCTGGACGATGCCGGCATCCACCACCATGTGCTGGCCGATTGCATCGACATCGCCGACGAGAGCTGGCGTGCCGCCGCCGAAGGCATGTTGCGCCCCTCGCGCTGGGTGGTGGTGCTGGAGCACTCAAAAGACGAGGCCCATGCTTTTGCACTCGCCTCGCGCGAGCGCTATCGCCATTACGTCGTGGCCGAGGGCGAGCATGCGCCGGCGCAGGTGCCGCAAGACTCCCTGCTGGCCGCGCTGAAGATCAATGCCAAGCTGCCGGCCTGGCTCTTGCGTCAGCTGGGTGGCATACGCCGGGTCAAGGACACCGAGGCCGGCGCCAAGGTGGGCGGCGAGTGGATCACGCCCGATGCCTATTACCGCGATGCCCGCGGCGGCCGCAGCCTGTGGGTGGAGCCGCGCGACTTCCAGTTCGGCGTCTCGGCCCTGGCCTCGCGCCGCAAGGCCTTGGAGAGTGAGCTGGCCCGTTACGACGGCGAGCTGAGCCGCCTGGCCAAGGAGCAGGCCGAGGTCGAGCGCCAGCTCAAGGACGCCCAGCGCGCCGCCCAGGGCCATAAGGCGGCCCAGGAGCTGGGCGAGCGGGCGGATGAATTCGCCACCTGCCGCCAGCGCCTGCCCGCGCTCAAGCAGGCCCGTATCGAGGCCTCCAGCCGCATGACGGCGTTGGAAGGCGAGCATGACCGGGCGCTGACCCAGCACACCCGCAGCGAGCGCGATTACGAGGCGGCGCAGGCCTCGCTCAAGGCCAGCGAGGACAATGTTTCGCGCACCCAGCGCGAGCATGGCAGCCGTTATGCCGAGCTGGTGCAGGCCGCCAAGGCCTCGCGCGCGGCGCGTGCCGCCTTCCCGGCGAACTGGGTGTTAGCCAGCACCGTGCAGGCCTTGCGCAACGAGTTCGAGAACGCCAAGCAGGCCGAGATCGCCAACCGCCATGTGCAGGCCGAGCTGGACAACGGCGTCTGGGAGACCGACCCCCAGGTGCAGGACCGCCACGCCCGCATGAGCGTGGCCGTGCTGGAGCAAAGCGCCCAGCTGGACGACCGCCGCGCCAGCAATGAGATGGCCCGCATCGCCGCCTTCAATGCGCGCGAACGCTATATCGATGTGCTGCGCGCCACCGTGCGCCGCTACAAAAAGAATGTGCAGGAGCTGGGCGAGCTGGCAGGCGTCATCGCCGTGGCCGAGCTGCCGCATCTGGACAACGACGATATGGTGCTGGCCCAGGCCGGCCTGCAGGTCAAGTTCAACTTCGACGGTAAGGGCGAGGTGGGCCTGAACGACGGCGAGGCCTCGGGCGGCCAGCAGGTCTTGAAGAGCCTGATCCTCTTGGTGGGCCTGATGAAGGACGACGACAGCGCCGGTGGCTTCGTCTTCATCGACGAGCCCTTTGCCCATCTGGACGTGCGCAATATCCAACTGGTCGGCCACTTCCTGCGCTCCACCCGCGCCCAGTATTTGCTGACCACGCCCATCACCCATAACGTCGAGGTCTTCGAGCCCTCCGAGATCACCCTGGTGACCAGCAAGAAGGCGCGCGGCGAGCGCTGGGCGCCGCCCATCGCGGTGCTGGCGCGGCGGGCGGAGAAGTCGGTCTACGACTGAGTCGGCACCATGTCGCGCGCCGCCCGCCTGCTGGAGCTTTTGCAAGTGCTGCGCCGCCACCGCCAGCCGGTGGCCGGTGCGGCCCTGGCCCAGCAACTGGGCATCAGCCTGCGCACGCTCTACCGCGACATCGCCAGCCTGCAGGCCCAGGGCGCCGCCATCGAGGGCGAGGCGGGCCTGGGCTATCTGCTCAAGCCCGGCTTTGTGCTGCCGCCGCTGATGTTCACGGCGGAAGAGCTGGAGGCCCTGGTGCTGGGCTCGCGCTGGGTCATCAAGCGCGGCAAGGACGCCCGCCTGGCCGAGGCCGCGCGCCGCGCCCTGGACAAGATCTCGGCCGTGCTGCCCGCTGAAGCGCGGCATCAGCTGGACAGCCATGCCTTGCTGGTGGGGCCGGCCCCGGCCGAGCCCGCGGAGAGCCCTTGGCTGGCCCGCCTGCGGGCGGCCATACGCGATGAGCAGATCCTCGGCCTGACTTACCGCGACTTGAAGGGCCGGCTCAGCGAGCGCCGCATCTGGCCTTTTGCGCTGGGCTATTTCGAGCAGGTCGAGCTGGTCGTGGCCTGGTGCGAGCAGCGCCAG
This sequence comes from Roseateles oligotrophus, assembly GCF_014204525.1. Classification (GTDB taxonomy): domain Bacteria; phylum Pseudomonadota; class Gammaproteobacteria; order Burkholderiales; family Burkholderiaceae_C; genus Paucibacter_A; species Paucibacter_A oligotrophus_A. The sequence continues at coordinate 302,444 of NZ_JACHLP010000001.1, read as the reverse complement.
GCGCTGCGTAATTTCCGCGTCGACCACATCCAGGCCCTGCAGGACACGGGCCAGCGCTACCCGCGGCCGCGCCAGGCCTTGCTGAAGGAATGGCAGGCGCAGGAGAAGATCGCTGCTGCCAGAAATTGACACTTGCCCTGCTTACGCTGAAGGCCTTCTTCAACTCAAGGACTTCAGCCATGACAAGCGCACTGCAAGCCAATTTCCTTCTCTTCTACGTCGCCAAGCCGCTGGAGAGCGCCGCCTTCTACACCCGCATCCTGGGCCGCGGGCCCGTCGAGGTCTCGCCCGGCTTCGCGCTGTTTGCGCTGGACTCCGGCCTCAAGCTGGGCCTGTGGGCGCGCGCCGGCGTCGAGCCCGCTGTTGAGGGCCTGCCTCAGCATGCCAGCGGCGAACTCGCCTTTGCCCTGCCCGATATCGCGGCGGTGCAGGCCGCGCACCAGGCCTGGCTGGCCTTGGGGCTCAGCATGCTGCAAGCACCCACGCAGATGGACTTCGGCTACACCTTCACGGCCGCCGACCCGGATGGCCACCGCCTGCGGGTGTTCTGCCCTCAATAGGAGCCGGCCATGCCTCACTCGCCATCGAATTGGCTGGCCGTGGCCAGCGCCGAACATGTGCGCCTGGGCCGGGCCCAGGGTTTTATGCAGGTCTGCCACGGCAAGGCGGCGCCCTTGCGCCGGCTCAGACCCGGCGACCGAGTGGCCTATTACTCACCCAGCACCCGCATGGGCAGCAAGGATGGTTTGCAGGCCTTGACGGCCCTGGGTGTGGTACGGGAGACCGCGCCCTATGCCTTCGATATGGGCGGCGGCTTTGTGCCCTACCGGCGTGACGTGGCCTGGTGGTCGGCGCATGAGACGCCCATCGCGCCGCTCCTGCCGGCACTGGATTTCACGGCCGGCAGGAAGAACTGGGGCTATGCCCTGCGCTTCGGCCTGCTGCAGATCAGTGCCCGCGATATGGACCTGATCGCTGCGGCCATGTCAGTTGCGCGCGTGCGTGACCCGGTACTCGAGCACCCCGGGCATGGCCTTCAGCCTGCTTGAGTAACGGGTCAGTGTCATGCCACCGTAGTTGCGGAAGGAGGCGCAGACGAAATGCCATTCCTCGCAGCCCTCGGTGCAGGCCACGCTCATGGAGCCGGGGGCGAAGAAATAGCCCAGCTCGCGGGAGAAGCTGGCCAGCTCCTCCTGGCTGAACTCACGCCCTTTTTCGCCGCGCAGCATCACCGCGATGGCGGGGTGGGAGGGCAGACGGCTTTCCAGCTTGGCGCCCCACATCATCAGGCTGGCGCTGAGCAGGGTCAGCGAGATGGCGGCGAGGTAAAAGCCCATGCCCACCATCACGCCGATCGAGCAGGAGGACCAGATCGAGGCGGCCGTGGTCAGGCCGCTGATATTCATGCCCTCCTTCATGATCACGCCGGCGCACAGGAAACCGATGCCGGTGACGATGCCTTGCACCACCCGGGTCGGGTCCACCAGCGTGGGGGCGCTAACGCCGCCGGCCTGCAGGCCGCCAAACCACTGCTGCGGATAGGCCAGCAGAATGATCAGGCCGGTGGAGGCCATGCAGACCAGGGCATAGGTGCGCATGCCGGCGGCGCGGCCATGGAAGGCCCGCTCATAGCCCAGCACCATGCCCAGCAGGCCGGCGCCCAGCAGATGCAGCAGCATCAGCACATTGGCCTGCCATTGCAGGCCCGACCAGTAGCGCAGCAGGTGGGGGAGATCGAGCAGGTCCATGGTCAAACTCCTGAAATCGTCTGACCATGCTATGCCTGCCTGGGCGGCCGCAGCCCGGGAAAAAGGCCTCAATCGAGGCCTCTTCGTGAATCAAACCGCCAGCAGCTCCACCTCGAACAGCAGGGTGGCATTGGGCGGGATCACGCCGCCGGCGCCGCGCGCGCCATAGCCCAGCTCGGCCGGGATCACCAGCATGCGGGTGCCGCCCACCTTCATGCCTTGCACGCCCAGGTCCCAGCCCTGGATCACTTCGCCCTCGCCCAGGCCGAAGCGGAAGGGGTCGCCACGGTCCTTGCTGGAGTCGAACTTCTTGCCGCGCGCGCCGTCCTTGTACAGCCAGCCGGTGTAGTGCACGGTGACGCGCTGGCCGGCCTTGGCCTCGGCGCCTTCGCCCAGCTTCGTGTCTTCGAACTGCAGGCCGCTGTCCAGCGTCGTCAGGTTCAGCGTGATGGGCTCGCTGCCGCCGCTGACGCCCAGCAACTCCACTTCAAAGATCAGCGTGGCGTTGGGGGGGATGACGCCGCCGGCGCCGCGTGCGCCATAGCCCAGCTCGGGCGGGATCACCAGGGTGCGCGAGCCGCCGATCTTCATGCCTTGCACGCCTTCGTCCCAGCCACGGATGACCATGCCGCCGTCCAGCTCGAAGTTGAAGGGCTGCTTGCGGTCCTTGCTGGAGTCGAACTTGGCGCCCTTCACCCAATTTTCGCCGTCCTTGGTGTAGAGCCAGCCGGTGTAGTGCACGCTGACGTCGTGGCCGGACTTGGCCTCTTTGCCGTCGCCGACCACGGTGTCTTCAAATTGCAGGCCGCTGGGGCTGGTGTTCATGTTTATTCCTTCAATGCAATGCCGCTGCCTGGCGCGAGCGGCGAGGCGGGCATCATAAATCCTCGCCAGGCCTCGACGCCTTCGGCCAAAACCTCGCCCACGGTGGCGCCGCTCAAATGCAGGCCCAGGTGCCGGGCCGCGGCGCGCAGGCTGGCGGCCGGGTCGCTCAGGTCCAGGGCCGCCGCACCGTTCTGCTTGGACAGCTTTTCGCCGTTCTCGCCCAGCACCAGCGGCGTGTGCAGATAGCGCGGGCGCGGCAGGCCTAACAAGGTTTGCAAGCGGAGCTGGCGCGGCGTGTTGTCGGCCAGATCCTGGCCGCGCACGATGTCGCTGATGCCTTGGGCGGCGTCGTCTACCACCACGGCCAGCTGGTAGGCCCAGAGCCCATCGGCACGCTGGAGCACAAAGTCGCCGACGGCCTGGCTGAGGTTCTGCGTTTGCGCGCCCAGGCGGCGGTCCTGCCAGGCCAGGGTCAGGTCTCGCCGGGCCGCAAGATCGGCCGTGCTGAGCAGGCGCCAGGCGCGGCCCGTCTTGCCACCCAAGCCGCTGCGGCAAGTGCCGGGATAGACCCGCTCGGCATGGCGGCCGGGCAGGGCGTTTTGCGCTGCCAGGGCTTGCTGGATATCGGCCCGCGAGCAGGCGCAGGCATAGGCCCAGCCGTCGGCCTGCAGCCGGGCCAGGGCCTGGGCATAGAGCGCGCCGCGCTGCGACTGCCAGATGGGCGCCTCGTCGGGCAGCAGGCCACAGGCCTGCAGCTGCGCCAGCATGAATTGGTCGGCGCCCTTGGGGCAGCGCGGCAGGTCCACGTCCTCGATGCGGACCAGCCAGCGCCCGCCGTGGGCGCGCGCGTCCAGCCAGCTGGCCAGGGCGGCCACCAGCGAGCCCGCGTGCAAGGGGCCGGTGGGCGAGGGGGCGAAGCGGCCGGTATAGGCGGAACAGCCCGCGCTCATCAAAGAATCAGCCCCTCGTGCTGCTCCAGCAGGGCGCGCTGGGTGGTGGGGCTGGCCAGCTGTTGCAGCCACCAGCTCAGCGCCTTGCCGGGCGGCTGGCCGCCGTTGGCGCCGTGATTGCGCCAGGCGTAGTGCAGGGGGATGATGCGGCGGCCGCGGTCGGTTTGCAGATGCACCAGGCGGCCCGCTTCCAGATGGCGGCGCAGCATGGAGGCCGGCAGGCTGCCGCAGCCCATGCCGCGCAGCAAGGCCTCCAGCTTGGCGGCCATGGAGGGCATGGTCAGCACGTCCTGGCCGGGCATCACGCCTATGGTCATGGGGGTGAGGCTGCGGGCGGTGTCGGCCACGGCGACGATGCGGTGGGCGGCGATGGTGCTGGCTTCCAGCGGCTGTGCCAGCTTGGCCAGGGGATGGTGGGGCGCCACACAGAACAGCATCTCCAGCTCGCCCAGCAAGGCGCAGTGCACGCTGCCATCGGGCGGTTGGGCCGAGGTGCCTATGGCCAGATCGGCCTGGCCGGAGAGCAGCGCCTCCCAGGTGCCGGACAAGACCTCGGTGCGCAGCTTGAGCCGCGTGGGCGGGCCTTGCCTGGCGCCGTTTTTGCCGTCGTCGCCGGGCAGTTGGTAGAAGGCCTCCATCAGATCGAAGAGGGCGCGGCGGGCGATGGCGTCGTCGATGGCGATGGTCAGCTCGCTCTCCCAGCCGGTGGCGATGCGGCGCACCCGGTTGGCCACGCCGTCCATCTCGCTGAGCAGGCGCCGGCCTTCGATCAGCAGCTCCTGGCCGGCGGCCGTCAGCACGGCCTGGCGGGAGCTGCGGTCGAACAAGAGCACGTCCAGGGCCTCTTCCAGCTGGCGCACGTTATAGGTCAGGGCCGAGGGCACCTTGCCCATCTCGCGAGCGGCGGCGGCAAAGCTGCCGCTGCGCGCGATGGCGTCCATCATGGCCAGGGCCTCGGGGGTGAGGGCGCGGCTCTTGGGAGGGGTTTGCATGGGAGGCAGGGGCGGGCGAAATCTTGGGCCCTTCATCTTATTTGAATGCTGGCTTCAAGTGCCTGCGACCCCGGCCGGCCGGCCGACTTCTACAGTGAAGGCATTCAAGGAGAGCGACCCATCATGTTTGAACTGATCAAGTCTTGCGAGCGCGGTTATGCCGATCACGGCTGGCTGAAGTCCTTCCACAGCTTTTCATTCGCCGATTACTACGAGCCCAAGCGCATGGGTTTCGGCGCCCTGCGGGTGATCAACGAGGACCGCATCGCTGCCGGCACCGGCTTCGGCACCCATGGCCACAAGGACATGGAAATCATCAGCTATGTGCTGAACGGCGAGCTGGCCCACAAGGACAGCATTGGCCAGGGCCAGGCCGGCGTGATCAGGCCCGGTGAGGTGCAGCGCATGAGCGCCGGCAAGGGTGTGATGCACAGCGAGTTCAACCATGCGCAGGACCGCGAGACGCATTTCCTGCAGATCTGGATCCAGCCCGAGGAGCGCGGCATCCCGCCCAGCTACGAGCAGCGCAGCTTTGCCGAGGCGCAAAAGCGCGGCCAGCTGTGCTTGCTCGCGTCCAAGAGCGGTGAACAGGACTCGGTGCGCATCCATGCCGATGCCAGGCTTTATGCCGGCTTGTTTGACGGCGCCGAACAGGCGCAGCTGGCCTTGGCCGCCGGCCGCCTGGCCTATGTGCATCTGATCCGCGGCGGCTTGACGGTCAATGGCCAGCGGCTCAGCGGTGGCGATGCCCTGGCCCTGCGTGACGAGGCCCGGGTCGAGCTGAGCGCCGGCGCGGACGCCGAGGTGCTGGTGTTCGATCTGGCGGCCTGAGGGCACAGATTTTCGTGTTCAAGAGGCGCTCCAGCGCGCTTGAATGCTTTGTTAGAGCAAGAGTGAAAGAACCTTCCCATGAGCAAAATAGCGATTGTTTTTCATAGCGGCTACGGCCATACCTTGAAAGTGGCCGAGGCCGTTGCCGAGGGCAGCGGCGGGGTATTGCTGCCCATCGATGCCGAGGGCCATCTGAGCGAGGCCGGCTGGGCCACGCTGGCCGCGGCCGACGCCATCATCTTCGGTACGCCGACCTATATGGGCGGCCCCTCCTGGCAGTTCAAGAAGTTCGCCGACGCCTCCAGCAAGATCTGGTTCTCGCAGGGCTGGAAGGACAAGATCGCGGCCGGCTTCAGCAACTCCGCCTCGCTCAACGGCGATAAGTTCTCCACTCTGCAATACCTGTTCACGCTCTCGCAGCAGCATGGCATGGTGTGGACGGGCCTGGGCCAGCTACCGGCCAATCGCAAGGCCGCGAGCCGCGACGATCTGAACAATCTGGGGGCCAGCATCGGCTTGTTGACCGCCACGCCCTCGGACGCCTCGGTGGACGAAATGATTGCCGGCGACCTGGCCACGGCCAGGGTCTTCGGTCAGCGCGTGGCCGCCGTCACGGCACGCTGGGCGGCCTGAAATTTTGCTGGCTTGATCGCCATCAATTGGCTTGCCCCCGAGGCAGGAGGTTTTACAGTTCGGACATGAAGAATCTTCTTGCCGTCCTCGACTTCCTGCCCGCCGCCGACTGGCTGGCGCTGGCGCTGTTCTTTATCGGCTGGCTGGGCTATGCGGCCTTTGCCAAGCGGCAATCGCAGTTCGACGGCACGCTGCTGGCGGCCACCAACCGCGAGCGGCGGCGCTGGATGCTGCAGACCACCTACCGCGATGTGCGGGTGATCGATGGCGTGGTGGTGCAGAACCTGTCCACCAGCCCTTCATTTTTTGCCTCGACCACCATCCTGATCATCGGCGGCCTGCTGGCCAGCCTGGGTGCCAGCGAGAAGGCGACCGAGCTGGTGCAGGAATTGCCCTTTACCGCCCGCACCAGCGCCCTGGTGTTCGATCTGAAGCTGGTGCTGCTGATCGGCATCTTTGTCTACGCCTTCTTCCGCTTCACCTGGAGCATGCGCCAATACACTTTTGGCGCCTTGCTGGTGGCGGCAGCGCCTTCGGCCGAGGCTTTTGTCGAACAGAACCTGTCGCGCGAAGACTTTGCCGACCGCGCCGGCCGCCTGATGGGCATGGCGGCCGAGACCTTCAACGACGGCTTGCGCGCCTACTACCTGGCCTTTGCCGCCATCTGCTGGTTCTTCTCACCCTGGGCCTTTATGGCCGGCACGCTGGGCGTTATTTTTGTGCTCTACCAGCGCGAGTTCCATTCGGACGTGCTGAAGGTCTTGCAGGATGGGGCCGGCAACGCCCCATCGAAGGACTGAGAGGGTGAGAACTTTTTACTGCGCGGCCGCCATGCGTCGTTGGGCGGTGCTCGGAATCCTCACGTACAAGGCGTACGTTCCGGTTCCTGCGCTCCGTCCGCCTAGCCTGACGACCGCTCGCTACAAAAGTTCTCACCCTCTGAGGCTTATTTCAGCCCGCCACTCAAGAACTGCTGCAGGCGCTGGCTTTGCGGCTTGAGCAACACTTCGCGCGGATGGCCTTCCTCCTCCACCCGGCCCTGGTGCAGGAACAAGGTGTGGTTGGAGACCTCGCGGGCAAAGCCCATCTCGTGCGTCACGACAATCATGGTGCGGCCTTCGGCGGCCAGGTCGCGCATGACCTTGAGCACCTCACCGACCAGCTCCGGGTCCAGGGCCGAGGTGGGTTCGTCGAACAGCATCACCTCGGGCTCGACGGCCAGGGCGCGGGCAATCGCCACGCGCTGTTGCTCGCCGCCTGAGAGCTGGGCGGGATAGACGTCCTTGCGATGGGCCACGCCCACCCGGGCCAGCAAGGCCTCGGCTTTTTCAATCGCCTCGGCTCTGGGCACACCCAGCACGTAGATGGGGGCTTCGATGACGTTCTCCAGTACCGTGCGGTGGCCCCAGAGATTGAAGTTCTGGAACACCATGGCCAGGCGGGCGCGCCAGAGCTGCAGCTGCTTGGCATCGGCGGCCTTCAGGCTGCCGTCGCGGTCACGCGTTAGTTTCAGCTCCTCGCCATTCAGGGAGAGCTTGCCCTCGTAGGGCTGTTCAAGCAGGTTGATGCAGCGCAGAAATGTGCTCTTGCCCGAGCCGCTGGAGCCGATCAGGGTGACCACATCGCCTTTTTTGGCGGCCAGCGACACGCCCTTGAGCACTTCGCGTTCGCCGTAGCGCTTGTGCAGGCCTTCGATTTGCAGACTGAGTGTCATTTGTTCTTCTTTCAAGCACCCAGCAATTTGCCGGTGCGGATTGCTTCTTTGCCCGCCACCTTGGCGACGCGCATGCCGGCGGTGGCAAAGCGCAGGAAATCGCGTGCGAAGAAGAGCCCGTCCACGGGGCTCTTCAGCTCGGTGACCTCGGCCGTGATGGGGTCGATCACATGGGCCAGCACATCGCCGGCGGCGACCTGCTCGCCGACCTGGCGGACAAAGGTCAGCACGCCGGTCGCCGTTGCTTTGATGGGCATGCTGCCGGCCAGGGGGCGGGCGTCGCCCACCGCGTCGGGCAGGGCGGGCTTGGGGCCGGCAATCAGGCCGCGGTAGCGCAGGAAGGCTATGATGTTCTGCGCATCCTGGCGCGCCAGCTCATGCTCCACATCGGCGGCGCCGCGCAATTCCACCGTTACCGACATGCAGGCCTGGGGGATGGGGAAACGCTCGCCGAAACGCTGCTTCCACTTCCACCAGACCTGGGAGCAGGCCTCGTCGAAGGGGCTGTCGCCCGACTCCTGGGCCAGCAAGGCCACGCGCGAGCCGATGAAGCGGCCCAGCAGCTCGCACTCCGGCCAGCAGGGGATCTCGGTATACATATGCATGACGGCCTGGGCGTCGCAATGCAGGTCCAGCACGATGTCGGCATCGCAGCTGAGTGACATCAGGCGGCGGCGCAGCGACTGCAGCTCGGTGTCCACCGGGGATTCATCCACCGCTTTTTTCAGCTCGCGCCGCAGCACCCGCACATTGTGGGCGGCGTCTTGCGTCAGCTGCGCTTCGGCGGCCAGGGCCGCGGCCTCGGTCTGCTCGGGGTAGTGGCGGTTGAAGTTCTCGCCGGTCGTGGTCTCGAAGCGGCCCATATGCATGTACAGCAGATGCTGGGACAGGCCTATCGGGTTGGCCATGGGCACCAGGATGATCTCGCCCCTGATCTGGCCGGCCGCTTGCAGCGCGTCCAGCTGTTGGCGCAGATGGTGGGCGACCAGCATGCCGGGCAGCTCGTCGGCATGCAGGGAGGCCTGGATATAGGCTTTCTGCGTCCCTTCGCCGGCGGGCTGGCCGTAGTGCAGGGAGATCAGCTCGCGCTGGGTGCCCGGGGCGGGCGAGATCAGGGCGTGGGCTTTGATTTGCATAGGGCTCACTAGCGTGGCAGCAGCGGCTTCAGCCATTTGGCCTCGGCCTTGTGGAACAAGGCCACCAGGGTCAGGGTCATTAGGAAGTAGAAGACGGCTGCCGTGATGAAGGCCTCAAAAGGGATGTAGTGGGTGGCGTTGACGCGCCGGGCCGCGCCGGTGATGTCCAGAATGGTCACGATGCTGGCCAGGGCCGTGCCGTGCAGCATGAAGATGGCTTCATTGCTGTAAGCCGGCAGAGAGCGGCGCAGGGCCGAGGGCAGGACGATGCGGCGGAACATCACCCATCGGCTCATGCCCAGGGCCTTGGCGGCTTCGATCTCGCCCGCCGGCAGGGCACGGATGCTGCCGGCGATGATCTCGGTCGTGTAGGCGGCCGTGTTGAGCACAAAGCTCAGGCAGGCGCAGAACCAGGCCGAGCTGAAATAAGGCCACAAGGCGCTGTTGCGCACCGCCTCGAACTGGGCCAGGCCGTAATAGATCAGGAAGAGCTGGACCAGCATGGGCGTGCCGCGGAACACATAGGTATAGAGCCAGATCGCGCGCGAGATCCAGCTGCCGCTGAGGCTGCGCAGCACCGCCAGCGGGATGGCCAGGGCCAGGCCCAGCAGCAGCGAAATCACGAGCAGCTGAAAAGTGGTCCAGGCGCCGCTGAGGTAGAGCGGCAGGTTTTCAAGAATGGTGTCGTAGGCAATCACAGCGACCCCCTGCGCACGCCGGTGGAGAAGCGCTTCTGCAGCCGGTCGAACAGCAGTTCGGACACGCTGGTGAAGGCCAGATAGATCAGGGCCACGGCCAGGTAGAAGACAAAGGGCTCGCGGGTGGAGCCGGCTGCCTGCTGGCCGCGCGTCATCAAGTCATGCAGGCCGATGACGGAGACGATGGCCGTGCTCTTGATCAGCACCAGCCAGTTGTTCGACAGGCCCGGCAAGGCGTGGCGGAACATCTGCGGGAAGGTGATGCGGCGGGCGATCTGCCAGCCGCTCATGCCATAGGCCAGGCCGGCCTCGCGCTGGCCCGGTGGCACGGCCAGAAAGGCACCGCGAAAGGCCTCGGTCAGATAGGCGCCGAAGATGAAGCCAATCGTCAGCACACCGGCCACATAGGGGTTGATGTCGATGTATTCCTCATGGCCGAGCGAGAGGGCGATGCTGTTCACCGCCACTTGGCCGCCGTAGAAGATCAGCAGCATCAGCACCAGATCGGGCACGCCGCGTATCAAGGTGGTGTAGAGATGGGCCAGGCCACGGGCGAAACGCCATTTGGACAATTTGGCCAGGGCGCCCAACAAGCCCAGAATCATCGCCATGGCCAAAGAGGCCAGGGCCACGCTCAGCGTGACCCCGGCGCCTTCGATCAGGCTGGGCAAAAAGCCGTGCAGCATTGAATCTTTCGAGAGTTCAAACATGCGGCGTCGGGCGGCCGCCCGACGCCTCCAAGCATTACTTCTGCTTGATTGAAATGTCGTAGTCGAAGTATTTGTCGTTGATCTTCTTGAATGTGCCATTGGCCTGCACGGCGGCGATGGCGTCGTTGAACTTCTTGCCCAAGGTCTTTTCATCGGCCTTGCGCATGCCGACGCCGGAGCCCACGCCGAAGTACTTCACATCGTCGAAGTTGGGGCCGACGAAGGCGAAGCCCTTGCCCTCGGGCTTTTTCAGGAAGCCGAAGTCGGCGGCCGGCATATCGGCCAGGGTCAGGTCGATGCGGCCCGACTTGAGGTCCAGAAAGACCTGATCCTGCGACTGGTAGCGCACGATATCGCTCTGCTTGAAGATGGCTGCGGCATAGGCCTCGTGGATGGTGGCGCTTTGCACGCCGATCTTCTTGCCCTTCAGGCCGGCCGGGCTCAGGTCGAACTTGACGCCGTTTTTGGCGACAAAACGGGCCGGCGTGTTGTAGTAGGGCTTGGAGAAGGCGATGACCTTCTTGCGCTCATCGGTGATGGAGACGGAGGCGATGATGGCGTCCACCTTGCGGGCCTGCAGGGCGGGGATCAGGCCGTCGAAGTCTTGTTGCACCAGGGTGCACTCGGCCTTCATCTCGGCGCAATAGGCCAGGGCCAGATCGATCTCGAAGCCCTTGAGCTTGCCGTCGGCGCCCACTTCGGAGAAGGGTGGGTAGGCGCCTTCCACGCCGATGCGGATCTTCTTCCATTCCGGGCCCTGGGCCTGGACGCTGAAAGTGCTGCAAGCCAGGGCGGCCAGGGCCAGGGCGGTGGTGGTGCGGGCGATCAGGGAACGACGTTGCATGAGCTCTCCTAGAAAGGGATTGGGGGAGGGTATGGGGAGGAAATGTCCAAGCTTTGATCTTGCAATGCGAATCAGGGCTTGGCTCTTAGGGTTTGAGCGTATGCAGGAAATCCAGCACGGGCGCCAGCGAGGCGGCCGGGTCTTCTTCCTGCGGGACGTGGCCCAGGCCGGCCAGCATCACCAGGCGGCTGCCCGATATATCGCGGGCGAAGTCCTGGGCGACGCTGGGCGGGATCAGGCGGTCTTTTTCGCCCCACAGAATCAGCGTGGGCAGGCGCAGCTGGCGCAGTTGGTCGATATGGGCACCGGGCTGCATCTGGGCAAAGCGCTGGCGCAAGGCCGGGCGATTGCCGCTGCGCAGGGTCAGCTCGAAATAGCGGTCGACCAGCTCGGGGCTGACCCGGCTGGGCTCGCCGTAGACCGAATGCAGGCTGCGTTCCACCAGGGCGCGGGGCAGCAGATAGTCGCCCATATGGCTGAGCAAGGGCAGGCGGGCCAGCTGAAAGCCCAGCGGCATGGCGTCGGGGGCCAGCGCATAGCCGGCCGCATCCACCAGGATCAAGGCCTTGACGTTTTGCGGGTGGCTGGCGGCGAACTCCCAGGCCAGCTCGCCGCCCAGGGAGTTGCCGCCCAGCACGACCTGCTGCAGGCCCAGGCGCTTCAGCAAGGTCTCGAGCAGGCGCAGATAGGCCGCATTGCTGTAATCACCCTCGGCCTGCGGGCCGCTCAGGCCGAAGCCCGGCAGGTCCAGCGTGATGATGCGGCGCGGCTCGCCGGCTTTTTGCAAGCCATCGATCCAGCCCTGCCAGGTGTGCAGGCTGCTGGAGGTGCCGTGCAGCAGGAGCAGGGGCGCGGGGTCCTCCCGCGGGCCCACGTCGCGGATGTGCAGCAGCTGGCCGTTCAGGTCCAGAAACTCCGAGGGCGGCAGGGCCCAGCGGCCGACCAGGCTTTCCAGCGGTCGGTCGGGCGCCTTGGTGGCGGCAAAGCCCAGGGCGGACAGCAGCAAGGCCACACCGATCAGGCGGGGCAGGAGTTCGGAGAGCTTGGGCACCGGCTTGGGCAGAGAAACCGGGCTCAGGCCGTCTTGGCGCGATGCGCCTCGGAAGCGGGGCGGACGATGTCGGTCGAGGGTGCCAGGCCGGCGTCCAGCGCCTCGCGCTGGTCGAACACAAAACAGGCGCCCTGGTAATGCGGGCCGCCGGTCTCCTCGAAGTATTTCAGGATGCCGCCCTCCAGCTGATAGACCGGGCCGTCCAGGTCTTGCTGCTGCAGATAGATGGCCGCCTTCTCGCAGCGTATGCCGCCGGTGCAAAAGCTCACCACCGTCTTGCCCAGCAGCTCTTCGCGATGGGCTTGCACGGCCGCGGGGAATTCGCTGAACTTGGCGATGCGCCAGTCGATCGCGCCCTCGAACGTGCCGTAGTCCACCTCGAAGGCATTGCGGGTGTCCAGCGTGACGACGGGCCGGCCCTCGTCATCATGGCCCTGGGCCAGCCAGCGCGCCAGCGTCGCGGCGGGCAGGGCGGGGGCGCGGGGCAGGGCGTCCGGCCGTATGGCCGGGTGGTTCATGCGAATGATCTCCGGCTTGACCTTGACCAGCAGCTTGCGGAAGGGCAGGCCCTCGCTCCAGCTCTCCTTGGGTGCGAGGTCGGCAAAGCGCTCGTCGGCCTGCAAGGCCTTGACCCAGCTGTGCACCCCTTCGGCCGCGCCAGCCAGAAACAGATTGATGCCTTCCTCGGCCAAGAGCACGGTGCCCTTGAGGCCCAGCGCCTGGGCGCGCTCGAAGAGCTGCTCGCGCAATGCCAGGCAGTCCGGCAGGCCCACGAATTTGTAGGCGGAGATATTGAGAATGGGCAAGGCGGTGTTTGGCATGGTGAGCGGGGGATTGTAGGCAAGCCGCGGCCCTGCTTCCGTCAAGTGCCTTTTTTCACCCTCGGTGCGGATGGGGTCCAATACGGCCATGGATCAACACAACATCACCGAGCAACGCCTGACCGAGCTGGAGATCAAGGCCAGCTTTACCGAAGACCTGGTCGAGCAGCTCAACCAGGTCATCGTGCGCCAGCAACAGCAGATCGATGCCCTGGGCCGCGAACTGGCCCGCCTGCAATCCCAGCAACTGGAGCAGGGCAGTGGTCCGGGCTTTCGCAGCCTGCGCGACGAGCTGCCGCCGCACTACTGAAATACTTCGGCGGAATACGGGTATTCCTCTGCTATCCATTGATGAGATGGGGCCTGCCTCCCCTAGCCTTTGGGGTGCATCGACGAAACGGGCTGGCTACTCTGAATAGGTGTTCCCCACCTTGTTCAACAGCAGTGAAAGTGAGTTGTCATGTCTTCAATCTCATCTCTACGTCTTCTGGTTGCCGCCAGCGCCCTGTCTGTTTCGGGTCTCAGCATGGCCGGTCTCAGCAATGCGACCTTCGCCTATTCCGGCGGTACGGCCAGCAACTATCTGCAGCTCAATGGCAGCAGCCAGGTGATCGAATTTTCCCGCGGCTGGGTTGACCAGACCGGCAGCAATAACGGCGGCGGCAGCAGCGCCAACTTCATCGCCGGTGTGTGCGGCAGCTCCGACAGCTGCAGCGGCAACGATGCCGAGTACCACAACTACTTCGCCTTCAACTTCAACAATCTCTTCAGCGGCCCGGTCAGCAGCGCCAGCCTGGTGTTGAACCAGCCCAGCAACGGCTTCATCACACCGGCCAGCAGCATCAGCTACACCTTGTTCGATGTCAGCGGCGGCAATCCCTCGCTGGGTTCGGGCGTGGCCCTCTACAACGATCTGGGCTCGGGCATCAGCTATGGCACGGTGATGGTGACGGCCGGCAGCGCCGGTAGCGTGGTAACGGTCAACTTCAACGCCGCTGGCCTGGCGGCGCTGAACACCGCCGTCAGCAACAACACGAATTTCTATGTCGGTGGCGCGGTCGCTGCCGTGCCCGAGCCCGCGACCTGGGCCTTGAGCGTCGCCGGCCTGCTCTTGCTGGCCTTGCGTCGCCGCAACTCGCCCCGCTGAGCCTGTCAGTCAGCGAATCGCCACCCCCCAGGGCAGCTTGCCCACGGCGATATCGCTGAGCTTGGCTCGCGTCTCGGTGTCCACCACCGAGACCGCGCCGGAGCGGCCGCAGGCTACGTAGAGCTTTCTGCCGTCGGGCGTCAGCGCCATATTCCAGGGCCTTTGGCCCACGGCAATGGTGGCGACGATTTGCAGCGTGCGGGCATCCAGCACCGAGACGCTGGCCGCCCCGCCGTTGGAGATGTAGACCTGCAGGCCATCCGGGCTCACCGCAATGCCATTGGCCCGCAGGCCGGCCGGGATCTTGGCGGCCACCGTCAGGCTGGCCCGGTCAATCACATAAACCTCGCTGGAATTCTCGGCCGCGACGTAGGCCCGCGCACCGTCGGGTGAAAAGCCGATGCCGCGCGGCCGCGCGCCCACCGGCACCTGGCCGATCTGGCGTCGCGTGGCCACATCGATCACATCCACCGCCTCGCCCTCCTCGGCGCTGACGAAGACCTGGGCGCCGTCCGGGCTGAAGACGGCGTGCTCGGGGTTCTTGCCCTTCACCGCCACGACAAAGGCCTTGGTCTGGCTGCGGGTGTCGACGAAGACCACCTCCTTGCTCTCCTCGATGGCGGCCACCACCCAGCGTCCGTCGGGCGAGAGGCCCAGACCCTCGGGCGATTCACCCAGCGCGATCTGGCCGGCGGGCTGGCGGGTCTTCAGGTCCAGCATCAGCAGGCGGTTATTGGGCTGATCGCTGACATAGGCGCGGCTGCCGTCCAGACTGATCACGGTGCCGCGCGGCTTCGTGCCGGCCTTGATCTCGCCCACCACCTGGTCGGTGGCGGTATCGATGACGCTGAGCGTGCCCGAGCCCTCGTTGGGCACATAGGCAAAGGGCGCGGCCCAGGCGCTGTTGACAAGCAGCAGGGCGAGTGGGGCCAGCAGGTTGCGGATGAGCATGTGATTCTCCGGCTTCAGGGTTTGATTCTTTGCAACAGGCCGTCGCGGTCCACCAAGTGGTGCTTCAAGGCCATGGCGATATGGCCCAGGATCAGGGCGGTGAAGACCCAGGCCAGACCTTTGTGAAAGCCGTTGAAGACGCTGTAGACGGCGGGCAGTTCAGGCCCCCAGGGCGGCAGCAGCAGGCCGAAGAACTTGACCCCATGCTTGCTGAAGTTGGAGGCCAGATAGGCGCTCAGCGGCATCAAGAGCATGCAGGCGTAGAGGGCGCGGTGGCCCCAGACCGCGGCCCGGATTTGCCAGGCGCTCATGCTCACCGGCCAACCCGGCGCGGGCCCGCGCTGGCGCCAGTACAGGCGCAGCAGCGCCAGGCCCAGCAGCAGCAGCCCGCAGGACTTGTGCAGATTGATCACCAGGCCGCGCGCCGGCGTGCCGCGCGGCGCGATCTCGTTCAGCGCAAAGCCGAAGACGAGTTGCGCCAGCAAGGCCAGGGCCATCAAGGCATGCAGCCAGCGGATGCGGCGCTCGTAGGCGGGGGTGTCCATCTCAGAACCTCATTGCGGCCGAGACGCTGGCCAGCCAGTTGCGGCCCGGTGCGGGTTCGAAGAAGCGGTTGTTGCCATCGTTGACGATGACCGAGCCCGGCACCTGGCGGTCGAACAAATTGTCCACGCGCACAAAACCATTCAGCTCCCAAACGCCCAACCTCAGCAGATAGCCGGCGTTGGCGCTCAGCAGGCCGTGGCCGGGCGCGGCGTCGCTATTGAGGTCGTTGACGAAGACCCGGCTCAGCGCCCGCGCCTCCAGCCCGGCGCGCCAGCCCTGGGGCGGCGCCCAGTTGAGGGCCATGAAGAGCGAGCGCTTGGCGATGCCGGGGATCTTGTTGCCGGCCGCGATGGGCTGCTTGGCGGCGGTGCAGGGTGTGGCCGTGCAGGTCATGAAAGTGTCGCGGTACTCGGCGTCCAGGTGGGTGAAGGCCGCTTGCGCCTGCAGGTCCGGCAGCAGGGTTTTGCGCCAGGCCAGCTCCAGGCCCAGGCGGCGGCTGCGGCCGGCGTTCTGGAAGGTGGCGCGCCCGCCCACATTGGTCTGGGTGACGATCTCCTGCGAGGTCTGGGTCTGGAACAGGGCCAGATCGAGTTCACCCAAGGCCGCGCCGCGCGCCTTCAGCCCCAGCTCCAGGCTCTTGCTACGGGCGGCTTGCAGCTCGAAGTTCAGGCCCGTGCCGCCGCTCGGGCGGTAGGACAGCTCGTTCAGCGTGGGCGTCTCGAAGCCGCGGCCGGCCGAGGCGTAGAGATGCAGGCCGGGCGCGGCGCTCCACAGCAGGCCCAGCACGGGCAGGGTGGCGCGGTAGTCGGCGCTGCCGCTGTCGTCGGGGTTGGCGGCCGTGATGTAGGCGTCGCTGGACTTGAAGCGCACGCGGGTGTGGCGCAGGCCGGCGTTGAGGTTCCAGCCGGGCGCGGCCTGCCAGCTCAGCTGCAGATAGGGGTCGGTATTGCTGACCTCGTTGTGCTCCTTGCGGCGCAGCTCACCCAGCACGCCCAGGCTGTTGCCGACGTAGTTGAGGTAGCCGCGCCGCTCTTCCTTGAGCTGGTCGTAGGCCAGGCCGGCAACCATTTGCAGAGGGCCGTCCAGCAGTTCGCTGCTGAGGCTCCAGCGCAGATCGGCGCCGCGGTAGTCGCGCTCCAGATCAATCACGCCGCCGGGGTGCAGGGGATTCTTCTGCGTGGCGACCGGGATGGACTGGAATTGCGTCGTGCTGCGGCTGCCGCCGTAGAGCGTGGCCAGGATCTTGTTGCCGGTATTCAGCTGGCGCTCGTAGACCAGGCCCAGCTGGTTCTGGGCCATGGTCTTGCGGGTGTCGAAGCTGAGGGCGGCGGGGTCGACGCCGCGTGGGTCGGCCTCCATCTGGGCGCGCGTCAGGCCCAGCGGGTCCTGGGCCAGCGGCAGGTCCACGCGATTGAGCACCAGGCTCAGCCGGCTGGCCTCGTCGGGCCGCCAACTGAGCTTGGCATTGCCCAGGCGACGCCGGGTCTGGCTGTGCTCGCGGTAACCGTCGGTGTCGAACTGGCTGAGGCTGAGCAGATAGCTGAAGCCGCCGCTGGCACCGCTGAACCGGCTGGCGACGCGCTGCAGGCCGTCCGCGCCTTTGCTCAGGCTCAGGTCCAGGCGCTTTGGTCCGGCGCCGTCCTCGGTGAAGACCTGGATCACCCCGCCCGAGGAATTGCCGTACAGCGCCGAGACCGGGCCGCGCAAGACCTCGATGCGCGCCACCGAGGCCAGGTCCACATGGCTGATCTGGCCCTGGCCATCGGGCAGGGTGGCGGGGATGCCGTCCACATAAAGCCGCAGGCCGCGGATGCCGAAGCTGGCGCGGGCGCCAAAGCCACGCAGCGAGATCTGCGTGTCCTGGGCATAGTTCTGCCGGTCGCGCGCCAGCAGGCCGGGCACGACGGCCAGGCCCTCCGAGAGATTGACCTGGGCGCGGCGCTCGCGCAGCTCCTCGCCATCGACCCGGCTGATGGCGGCCGGCACGTCGAAGGCCTGGGCCTCACTGCGGGTGGCGCTGACCACCACCCGCTCCAGGCTGGCGGGCGGGCCGCCAAGCTGGGCTTGGGCCTGGGCCGTGATGCTCAGCAGAGCCAGGCCGGCCGACAGCTGGCGATGCAGCAGGGTCAATGCAAAGCAGGGCTTGCTCATGGGGTTTGCCAGCTCAGGTGATGGGTTTCAAAGATGCGGCCCAGCCCGCCATCGGCGGCCAGGGTGTTGACGGCGTATTGCAGGGCCTGGGCCAGTTCGACGGCGTCCTTCTTGACGGCCAGGCCGGTGGCCCAGCCCTGGCGCGGGGCGCGCGGCAGGGGCAGGGGCTCGATGGCGAAGCCGGCCTGGCCGCGCAGCACCGACTCCAGCTCCGAGGCCAGGCCCGCGGCGGCGGCGAACTCGCCGCGCAGCAAGGCCTGGGCGCATTCGGCCCCGTTCTTCCAGTGGGTGTTGAGCTGGTTCTGGTAGGCGCCGCCGTCTGCGCCCAGCAGCAGCCAGCCGGCCAGGCTCTGGCCCGGCACGGCCACCGTCTCGCCGCCCAGCTGGGACAGCTGCTCCAGCCGGGGCAGGCGGGCGAGCCGGCGCGCCAGCACGATGCGCTCGCGGTAATAGGGCGCGAAGATCAGGGCCTGGGGCGTGGCGTCCATCAAGGGCTTGTCCACCGGCACATGCATCAGCACATCGGCCGGGCCATAGCCCAGGTAATGGCCCTTCCAGACCATATTGCGCAGATCGTCGTTCATATTCTCGTCGGCATGGAAGGGCAGCAGCTCCAGCCGCAGGCCCAAGGCCTGGGCCAGGGCCTGGGCCAGATCCACATCGATGCCCCGGCCCTTGACGTGGAAGGGCGGCATGTCCTGGTAGATGCCCACCCGCAGGCTGCCGCGGGCGCGCAGCTTGTCCATGCCGGTGGCGGCATTGGCTTGGGCGCCGCTGGCCCAGCCCGTGGCCAGGGCGGCCAGCAGAGTGCGGCGGTCTATGCTCATGGCGTCACCTGCAGGGCTTTTTCGCGGCGGCTTTCCAGATAGCTCTTGATGGCCCAGATCGCCTCCTGGTCGAAGGTGCTCTCAAAAGGCGGCATATAGACCGCGCCATTGCGGCTGCGGCCATGGCGCACGGTGCTCAGAAAGTACTCGTCGTTGTCCTTGACGCAGGCCTCGCGGCGCTTGGCGTCCTTGAGGGCGCTGCAGTCGTTGTCCAGCTTGCGCAGATCCGGGGCGATGCCGCCCGAGATGGCGTCCAGCCCGTGGCAGCGGGCGCAGTTCTGGCCGTAGGCCGAGTTGCCGACCTTGATGGCGGCCTCGTTGGCACGGTAGGGGTTTTGATTGCGCCAGCCCTCGCCCAGGCGCGGCAGGCCGCTGGTGTCCACCACCTGGGGCGTGACGTCGCCATGGCTCCAGGCCCCCGCGCTGGCCAGCAGCAGGGCCAGGGCGATGCCGGGCGCCCAGCCGCGGCGCGAGGAATGGATGGGGGCAGGCTTGTGCATGGGGGTCTCCGCTTGGAAGGGTTGGGGGAAAGCTGACACCCGCCGCTTGTGCAAGGACCATGCCACACGAGGGCTGTTCCAGACTGACACAGATCAAGCTGGGGAATGTTCCATGGACAAGCTTTGCTCCAGCCCGCAGCATCAGGGTGGGAACTCAAAAGAGGACAGAGCCTGAAGCCCGATGCCGGTTCAGGCCGCGAGAGGCAAGCCGCACCCGCTGTTCAGGGGGCGGCACACAACAAAACTCTGAGGAAGACCATGATGTCTACGACTTCCAATCCCGCGCTCGGGCTGGCCGCCGTGCTGCCGCGCGCCGAGTTCATCGAGCGCTCGCACCAGCGCAGCAGCGGCCTGGGCCTGTCGCGCAGCGAACAGCGCGAGCTCGAACCCATGGTGCGCAGCGACCTCAATCTGGCACGCGAGCGCAACCAGCGCCTCTATCTGCATGCCGCGCCGGTGATGCACATGCTGTTCGAGCAGATCGTCAATACCGAAAGCATGATCGTGCTGACCGATGCCGCCGGCACCATTCTTCACTCGGTGGGGGACGACGATTTCCTGGCCCGCGCCGACAAGGTGGCCTTGGCGCCGGGCGCCAACTGGGCCGAGCATTCCAGGGGCACGAACGCCATCGGCACGGCCTTGTTCGAGGGCTCGCCCACCCTGATCCATGGGCCCGAGCACTTCATGCATGCCAACAACTTCCTGACCTGCTCGGCCGCGCCCATCTTCGACCCGCGCGGCAATATGCTGGGCGTGCTGGACGTGACGGGCGACCACCGCAGCTACCACCAGCACACCATGGGCCTGGTGCGCATGTCGGCCCGGATGATTGAGAACCACTGGCTCAGCGACGACTACAACAATCGCCTGCGCCTGCACTTCCACAGCCGGGCCGAGTTCATCGGCACCTTGCTGGAGGGCATTCTGGTCGTGGGCCCCGACGGCAAGCTGCTGGGCGCCAACCGCGGCGCCCTCGACCTCTTGGGCCTGAGCGGCGCGGCCCTGCGTGCCCAGACCCTGACCAGCCTGCTGGGCACCAGCACGGCCGCCGTCTACGACCATTTCCGCATGCCTTTGTCGGCCCCGATGCGGCTGAGTCTGGCCAGCGGGCAGAGCTTTTACGTCACGGCCCGCTTCGACTGGCCCTCCCGCCCCGTGGTGGCGGGCCTGGGCCTGCTGGACACCGAGCCGGCCCCGGCCGCTCCGGTCAAGCCGCAGGCCGAGGCCGCCGGCCCGGCGCCGGCGGCCAAGCTCTCGGGCCTGCAATACCTGCGCACCGGCGACGCCCAGGTCGATACCCTGGTGCAGAAAATCCAGCGCGTGCTGGACCGCGACATCCCCCTGCTCATCCTCGGCGAGACCGGCACCGGCAAGGAATTGCTGGCGCGCGCCGTGCATGTCGATTCCAAGCGGGCGCGCCAGCCCTTTGTGGCCGTCAACTGCGCCTCCATCCCCGAGAGCCTGATCGAGGCCGAGCTGTTCGGCTACGAGGACGGCGCCTTCACCGGCGCGCGCCGCAAGGGCGCCAGCGGCCGCATCCTGCAGGCCAATGGCGGCACGCTCTTCCTGGACGAGATCGGCGATATGCCTCTGCCCCTGCAGGCGCGGCTGCTGCGCGTGCTGCAGGAGCGCAGCGTCACGCCGCTGGGCTCGGCCAAGTCCATCCCGGTGGACATCGCGGTGTTCTGTGCCACCCACCGCAATCTGCGCGAGATGATTGCCGCCCAGAGCTTCCGTGAAGACCTGTACTACCGCTTGAACGGCCTGGCCGTGCGCATCCCGGCCCTGCGGGAACGCAGCGATCTGGACGCCATCGTGCGCCGCATCCTGCTGGCCGAGCGCCCGCAGGACGCGCCCACGCTGAGCCCGCCGGTGGCCGCGCTGTTTGCCAGTTATCACTGGCCCGGCAATATCCGCCAACTCGCCAATGTCTTGCGCACGGCGGCGGTGATGTCGGCCGGCGAGGCCCAGATCACCCCCGCCCATCTGTCCGACGATTTCCTGGAGGACGCCGCGGCCAGCCTGGGCCGCGCCGCCGCCGCCAGGCCTCAGCCGGCGTCCGTGGCCGTCATGCCCGTGCAGGAATTGCCGGCGGTCGCTGCGGAGCCGCCCGCTGCCTCGCTGCAGCAGGCCGAGGCCGCCATGCGCGCCAGCCGCATCCCGTTGAGCCAGGAGGCCAGCCTGGGCCAGACCCTGGAGCAGGCCGAGATCGAGATGATCCGCGCCGCCCTGGCGGCCGTCGGTGGCAATATCTCGGCCGCCTCCAAGCAGTTGGGTATCAGCCGCAACACGATTTACCGCAAGCTGCACTGGAACGCCGGGCCGGCCGAGGGCTAAACCAGCAAGGCAATCACGAACACGCCAATCATCATGAAGGCCAGCACCACCTTGGCGATCAGGCCCACCATGATGCCCAGCCAGGTGGCCAGACCGACCTTGAGCGCCCGCGCCTCGTCCTTGCGGGCCAGGTATTCGCCCAGGGCCGCGCCCAGCAGGGGCATGAAGAACACGCCGACCAGGCCCATGAACAGGCCCGCCAACGTGCCCAAAGCGGCCCCAGCGATCGCCTGCTTGCTGGCACCGGCCTTGCGCGCACCCAGGAGCCCGGCCACATAGTCCAGCACCCAGGCCAGCACGGCCAGGGCCGTGATCAAGGCCAGGCTCCAGCCGCCCACCTGCTGGAAGTCGCCCACCCAGGCGCCGAGCACGATGCCGCCCAGCACCAGGGCCGTGCCCGGCAAGGCCGGCAGCACCGTGCCGAGCAGGCCCAGGCCGATCAAGCCAATACTCAAGACCCACCAGAGCGTCTCCGCCATGCAACCCCCTCGAAACAATCGTTTTGGAGGGCAGGACTTGGGGGTGGCAGATCAGGAATCAAGGCTTGGGCTGGAACAGCAGGGGCTCCAGCTCCTTCCACAGCTGCTGCAGATTGAGCGGGTGGCGCAGGGCGTAGCCGGGCAGGGCGGCAAAGGCCGGCAGGGCCAGCGCGGGGTCTTGCACATCGAGCGCCCGGCCCGCGCTCAGCTGGGCCCAGACCCGGGCCCGCAGCTGTTCGATGTAGTCGATATGGCCGGCCAGGCTGCCCGGCCCTTCACCCGCCGCCTGGCCGGGTTCACCTTGCTCGCCCAGCAGCAGGGCCGGGCCCGCAAAGCCTTGCAATGTGCGCAGGGCGGCCAGCATCAGATCGCTGCGGCTCTTCAGCAGATCGGGCACATCGCCGGCCCACAGCAGGCCCTGGGCCAGCACCGTGGCGCTGGCCCGGTGGCGCAAGACCAGCACATGCTCGCCCATGCCGCGGTCCAGATTCAGCCACTCGAAAGGCCCCAGCTCGGCCGCCTGCACGGCCTGGGTGGGCGTGCGGATGATGGCCGGCAGCAGGCTGGCCCCCGCCACCGGCCCCAGCTTGGCGCGCAGCTTGTCCTGGCACAGCTGGCAGCGCTTGTTCATCAAGGCCATCACCTCGGGCAGGGCCCAGATGCGGGCCGGCTCGAAGGCGATATTGCCCATGGCCAGCTCGGGCGTGGCCCGGCTGTTGATGACATCGCCGGGCAGCCGGCCGAAGCGGGCCTGCAGGGCGCAGGCCAGGCGGGCGGCAAAGGCCGGCGTGGGGCCGCTGCCGACCAGCCACAGGCTTGCCTGGGCCGTGCCGTCTTCGGCCACGAAGAGCTGGCTGGTCAAGCCGCCGTTGCCGGCATCGGGCTCGCCGCGGGCGGCCGCGATCCGCCACAGGCCGGGGGCCACCGGCAGCAGCGGTGGCCAGCTTGCCGCCTCGGCGGCGCAAGCGGGGGCGGCCTCCTGCGCCGAGACAGGGGGCGCCGCGCCCAGGCCCAGCACGCAGGCGGCGAGCAGTAGCAGCCCTGACAGCGCCTGCTCCAGACTGCAGCAAAAGCGTTGCAGCCTGGCGCAGGGTTCGACCTTGCCTGTGCCTGGTTTCGCGTTTGCAGGCCTGCGGCATGGATATTGCGTTAGCTGGGGCATGAGAAGCACTTTCAAGACAGGGTGGAGGCAGGGGCGCCGGCCCTGGCCGCAAGCAAATATCCTGCCGCCTCGGCGCGGCGGCGGGGCCGGGCCATGAAGATCCTGGTGCTGGGGTCGGGGGCTTGCGGGGGCCGGCCGGCGCGTCAGGGTTCGGTGGCCTTGTCGCTCGACGGCCGCGCCTGGCTGTTGATCAATGCCTCGCCCGACATCGCCCATCAGCTGCGCGCCCATCCCGCGCTGCAGGCCGGCGGCGCCATCCAGGCCCTGCTGCTGCTGGACGCCCAGCTGCAAAGCGTGCTGGGTTTGCTGAGCCTGCGCGAGCACAGGCCGCTGGAGGTCTATGCCACGCCCCTGGTGTTCGAGGACCTGACCGAGGGCCTGCCCCTGCTGCCCATGCTGGAGCCGTATTGCGCCGTGCACTGGCACCCCTTGCCGGTGGCAGGTTGTGAGCGCAGCGCCGGCTTCAGCATCCCCGGCTTCGAGGGCCTGCGCTTCGAGGCCCAGGCCGTGCCGGGGCTGCGGCCCTCCCATGCGCGGCGGCGCGAGCCGCGGGTCGGTGACCACATCGCCCTGCGGGTGGAGGACGGTCGCAGCGGCCAATGCCTGGTGTTTGCCCCCGCCCTGGCCGGCACGGCCTTCGACGCCGCCGGTCCTGGCCCCGAGCCCCTGGCCGAGCTGGATGCCGAGGCCTGCGGCCTGTTCTGGGCCCAGCCGGCGGACTGCTGGCTGCTGGACGCCCAGGCCGGCCCGCAGCAAGCCGCGGGTCGCCGCATCCTGCTCGGCCCGCAGGATGCGGGTGTGCCGGCTCATGCCGAGCTGGCTTATGAGGGCATGGTGATCGAGCTGTGAGTGCCCCGAGTCAGCCCATCAAACAATTCGAGGAGAACGACCATGTACAGCCCTAGTTCCCAGCCCCTGCCGCCGGCCTGGCTGGCCGCCGCCCTGAGCCTGCTCTGCGCCGGCACGGCCCGGGCCGAGCCCACCCAGCTGCCGCGGGTGGAGGTGATCAGCAGCTCGCCGCTGCGCGGCAGCGCGCTGGCGCGCGAGCAGATGCCCGGCCTGGTGCAAAGCCTGGGCGCGGCCGATCTGCAGCGCCGCCAGGCCCTGGACCTGCCGGACTATCTGGCCCGCAACCTGGCCAGCGTCAGCCTGAACGAGGCCCAGGGCAATCCGCTGCAGGCCGATCTGAACTACCGCGGCTTCAGCGCCTCGCCCCTGCTGGGCACGCCGCAAGGCCTGTCGGTCTATCTGGACGGTGTGCGCCTGAACCAGCCCTTTGGCGATGTCGTGAGCTGGGATCTGATCCCCAGCAGCGCCATCGAGCAGGCCGTGCTGATGCCGGGCAGCAACCCGCTGTTTGGTCTCAACACCCTGGGTGGCGCGCTGGCCCTGCAGACCAAGACCGGCCTGAGCAGCCCGGGCAGCGCCCTGCAGCTCAGCGGCGGCAGCCACCGGCGGGTGCTGCTTGAATTCGAGAGCGGCGGCGGCAGCCCGCAACGGCATTGGTTTGTCACGGCTAAGCGCCTGCACGAGCAGGGCTGGCGGGCGGCCTCGCCCTCGGACCAGAGCCAGCTCTTCGCCAAGCTGGGCGGCCGTGTGGGCGCGGCCGAGCTGCGCCTCGCCCTGGCCTTGGCCGGCAACGAGCTGAGCGGCAACGGCCTGCAGGAGCAGGGTGCGCTGGCGCGCGACTGGCGCAGCATCTACACGGCGCCCGATACCACTCGCAACCGGGCCCAGCTGCTCAATCTGGAGCTGAACCAAGGCCTGGCCGGCGGCATGCGGCTCAGCGGCAATCTGTTCTACCGCCGTATTTCGACGGACACGCTGAACGGCGATATCAACGAGGAAGCGCTGGGCCAGTCCGTCTACCAACCCAATGCGGAGGAGCGCGAGGCCCTGGCCGCGGCCGGCTATAGCGGCTACCCGGCCGCGGGTGCGAATGCCGCCAACACGCCTTTCCCGCGCTGGCGCTGCATTGCCAATGTCTTGCTCAACGAGGAACCCAACGAGAAATGCAACGGCCTGCTCAACCGCACACACAGCCTGCAGCAGCATGCCGGCCTGGGCGCGCAGCTGGCCGGCGAGTCGCAGTGGGCGGGGCTGAAATCGCAGTGGCTGCTGGGCGCGGCCCTGGACTGGAGCCGGGTCGATTTCCAGCAGAGCACGCAGTTCGGCTTCATCAATCCGGATCGCACGGTCAGCGGTCTTGAAGGCCCCGGCGCCTTTGCCGACGGCAGCCAGAATTCGGAGGATGCCTTTGACGCCCGCGTCGATCTGCGCAGCCGCGGCCACACGGCCAGCCTCTTCGCCAGCAGCGCGCTGAGCCTGAGCCCGGCCACGCTGCTGACGCTGTCGGGCCGCTACAACCGTGCGGCAATCAGCAACCGCGACCAGATCAGGCCGGGCGGCGGCACGGGCTCGCTGGACGGCGAGCATGTGTTCAGCCACTTCAACCCCGGCCTGGGCCTGACGCATGCGCTTTCGCCCGCGCTCCAGCTCTACGCCAGCGCCAGCCAGGGCGCGCGTGCGCCCACCTCGGTGGAGCTGGGCTGTGCCGACCCGGCCAGCCCCTGCAAGCTGCCCAATGCCATGGCCGGTGACCCGCCGCTGCGCCAGGTCATCACCCACAGCTGGGAGTTGGGAGCAAGAGGTCGCTGGGCCGGTCTGGACTGGCATCTGGGCGCCTTCCGGGCCGATAACCACGACGATCTGCTCTTTGTGGCCGACAACAGCAGCGGCTTCGGCTACTTCCGCAACTTCGGCCTGACCCGCCGCCAGGGCCTGGAGGCCAGTCTGCAGTGGCAGGCCCACCGGGATCTGCGCCTGGGCGCCAATCTGAGCCTGCTGGACGCTACCTACCAAAGCGCCGAGCAGGTCGGCGGCACGGGCAATAGCAGCAACGAGAGTGCCCAGGCCGGCCTGCCCGGCCTGGAGGGCGTGATCCAGATCCGCCCGGGCGACCGCATCCCCCTGCTGCCGCGCCAGCAGCTCAAGCTGACGCTGGATTGGCGCGTCAGCCCGCAGTGGAATCTGGGCCTGGACCTGCAGGCCAGCGCTGGCGCCACGGCACGCGGCAACGAAAACGGCCAGCACCGGCCCGACGGCGTCTTCTACACCGGCCCCGGCCGTTCGGCGGGGTATGCCTTGCTGAATCTGGGCCTGGACTACCGCCCGGCCCATAGCGGGCTCAAGTTCTTTGTGCAGATCAAGAACCTGTTCGACACCCGCTACAGCACGGCGGCCCAGCTGGGCGCCAATGCCTTCGACGCCCAGGGCAATTACCGCGCCCGGCCCCTGCCGGCCAATGCCAACGGCGATTACCCGCTGATCCACGCCACCTTTTTTGCCCCCGGTGCGCCGCGCGCGGCTTGGCTGGGCTTGCGCTATGAGTTTGCGGAGTGAAGAACTGAAGCGTAGGCGCCCGGGGTTTGGATGCCGGGCGCTTTTGGCAAAGGCCAGGGCTTAGGCGGGCAGCTTGGCCCACACCTGGCACCAGCCCGCATTGGCGATCTGCTTGCGGCCGAACATGGCGCAGCCGGCCCAGGGCTCGTTGGGCTTGCCCTGCCAGAACGTGCAGTTGGCGCAATGCTGGGCGGCCTGGTGCTTGGGGTATTTCTTGGCGTCGACCTTGAGGGTGTCGTGGCGATAGCCCAGGGCCTGGGCTTGTTCGCTGTCTTCCTCGACCCGGGCCGGGCCGTTTTGCGCCAGGGCCAGGCTGCTGCT
Source organism: Roseateles oligotrophus (assembly GCF_014204525.1). Classification (GTDB taxonomy): domain Bacteria; phylum Pseudomonadota; class Gammaproteobacteria; order Burkholderiales; family Burkholderiaceae_C; genus Paucibacter_A; species Paucibacter_A oligotrophus_A. The sequence goes on along the minus strand of NZ_JACHLP010000001.1, from coordinate 275,665 downwards.
GGCCAGGGCGGCCGGGGCGATCAGGAGTTGACGGCGCGAGATTTTGCTGTGCTCCATGGGGAGTCCTTTGTCTTGGCTGCTGAGGTGGAGAGTTACTTGGCCGAGGCCAGCTTGGCGCTGCCGCCGCCGGTCTTGGGCAGCTTGAAGACCCAGACCATGCCGCCTTGCTCCAGGAAGTTGACGCGTTTGGCCACGTCGCCGCCCCATAGCGGCACGGCACCACCCCAGCCCGAGACCACGCTGATGTATTGCTCGCCGTTCTGCATCCAGCTGACGGGCGGGGCGACGACGCCGGAGCCGGTCTGGAATTCCCAGACCACCTTGCCGGTCTTGGCGTCGGCCGCCTTCAGAAAGCCCTCGGGCGTGCCCCAGAAGACCAGATTGCCGGCCGTGGTCAGCACGCCGCCCCACAGCGGCGCGTTGTTCTTGACCTCCCAGACGATCTTGCCGGTCTTGGGGTCGACGGCGCGCAGGGCGCCGATGTAATCCTCATTGAGCGGCTTGATGGTGAAGCCCGCGCCCAGATAGGCCGCGCCTTTTTTGTAGGTAACGGGCTCGTTCCAGATCTCCATGCCCCATTCATTGGCGGGCACGTAAAAGAGTTTTGTATCGGGGCTGTAGGCCATGGGCATCTGGTTCTTGCCGCCCAGGAAACCGGGCGCGGCGAACACCGAGCTGCCTTTTTTGCCGTCGCTGCTGGCGGTGGGGTCGCCGCTGCGGTTCTCTTTGATGAACATGGGTCGGCCGGTCTTCAGGTCCACGCCGCTGGCCCAGCTGAGCTTGCGCACAAAGGGGAAGGCGTTCTTCAGCTCGCCGGTTGTGGCGTCGTTGACGTAGAAGAAGCCGTTGCGGTCGGCCTTGCCGCCCAGGCGCTTGCCGTCCATATCGAAGGTGATGAATTCATTCGCGCCGTCGAAGTCCCAGGCATCGTTGGGCGTGCCCTGGTAATGCCATTTGATCTGGCCGGTCTTGATGTCGATGGCCACGGTGCTGCAGGAGAACAGATTGTCACCCTGGCGCAGATGGCTGTTCCAGGGCGCCGGGTTGCCGGTGCCGAAATAGGCCAGGCCGGTCTTGGCGTCGTAGGTGCCGCCCATCCAGGTGGCGGAGCCGCCGGTCTTCCACAAGTCGCCGGGCCAGCTCTTATTGGTGGTGCCGGAGATGCCGTTCTCGCTTTTATTGCCCTCCTTGTCGTAGCGGTAGCCCATATGGCCTTCGACGGTGGGACGGCTCCAGACCATCTGGCCGGTGCGTGGGTCGCGCGCCTCGACCCGGCCGACCACGCCGAACTCGCCGCCCGACAAACCCGTCAGCAGCAGGCCGCCGGCGATCAGGGGCGCGGCGGTGGCGGAGTAGCCGGCGGCGTAGTCGTCGATCTTTTCCTTCCACACCACCTCGCCGCTGGCCTGGTCCAGGGCCACCAGCTGGGCGTCCAGGGTGGCGAAGATGACCAGGTTGTCGAACAGGGCGGCGCCGCGGTTGACCACATCGCAGCAGGGCATGATGCCCTCGGGCAGGCGGTGCTCGTACTTCCACAGCTTTTTGCCGGTGGCCGCGTCCAGCGCGTAGATGCGCGAGTAGGAGGCGGTGACGAACATCTTGCCCTCATGGATCAGGGGCTGGGACTCCTGGCCGCGCTGCTTCTCGCCGCCGAAGGAAAAGGCCCAGGCCGGCACCAGGCGGCTCACATTGGCCGTGCTGACCTGCTTGAGCGGGGAGTAGCGCTGGCCTTGCGTGCCCAGGCCCGAGGACAGCACGCTGGCGCCGCTGCGCGGCGAGTCCTGGATCATCTGGTCGCTGACGCCGGCGGCCAGGGCGCTGCCACAGCAGGCCAGGCAGGCCAGGCTCAGGCGGGTCGTCAGCAAGGTGGCGGGGGGGATGCGCATGGAGGTCTCCGTTGGTTTGATGGGGAAGGGTCCGGGTTGCCCGCGGATGCCTGCCTGATCGCAACAAACGTGCCATCCAAAACTCGCTGGAAATCGAGCCGAAACCGCCCAGCCAGGCCGGTAGCGGCCCTCCGATTGCTACATCCTCGAACAGCGGCAGCGCGCCGCTTGCTCCAGCCTGCCGCCAGCCTCAGGGGGTTTTCAGGAGCTGCGCCTGCTCGTAGCGCGGGTAGAGATGGGCCACATTGCGCAGGTACTCGGTCTCGAACGCGGCCCAGCGGCGGAATTCCTCGGGCACGGGCTGGCGCAGCAGCTCCATCATGTCCAGGCCTTGCTCGGCGGCGCTGCGAAAGCGCTGGTCCAGCCAGCTCAGATAGCGCTGGGTCATGGCGATGGCCGCCCCATCGCGCGCCGCGTCCACGCCGCCATGGCTGGGCACCCACCAGGGGTAGGGCAGGGCGGCCAGGGTCTTGAGGCCGGCTTGCCACGGAGCCAGGCTGGCATGTGGCGTGGTGGGCACGCGTTGGCTGAAGACCAGCCCGCCGGCGAAGACCACGCCCGCGCTGCGATCGATCAGCACCAGATCGCTCTCGGTATGGCCGTCCAGCTCCAGCAGCTCGATCTCATGGGCGCCCAGCTGCTGGACGCCGGGCCGGACGGGGCCGTCGGGCAGCAAGGTCTCGGTGCCCTTCATCCAGTCGCCGCAGAGGCGGTAGAGATTGCTCTCATAGCTGGCCGCGTTGGCGGCCATCGCGCTGCGGGTGGCGGCGCTGGCCAGACGGGGCACATCGGCAAAGGCCTGGTTGCCGAGGAAGTAGTCGGGGTGCTGGTTGAGCAGCAGCACCTGCAGCAGGGGCCGCGTCGTCGTGCGCGCTATCAGCGCCCGTAACTGCTCGCCGTAGCGGCGCGAGGGCCCGGTATTGATCACCAGCACGCCGGCCTCGGTGACGATGAAGCCGGTATTGATGATGTTGCAGCCGTTGGCGAGCTGGAAGTCGGCATTGGCGCCTTCCACCACATAGACGTCGGGCGCCAGGGCGCGGGCCTGCAGCCGGTAGTCCAGCGTGGCGGGGTCGGCGGCCGGGCCGGCCAGGCTGGTCTGGGTGGCCAGGGCCAGGGTCAGGGCCAGCAGCAGGGCGGGCTTCATGGAATCGCTCCTTCGATGCGGTTGCCGTTGTTGTCGCTGCCCTGCAGCCGCAGGGCCCCGGCCAGGGGGCTGGCGAAGTCGAAGCTGAAGATGGGGTTCTCGCTGACCGGCTCGAAGGTCTTGAGCCGGCTCAGCGTGCGGCCCTGGGCGTTCTTGAGCTGCAGCTGCTTGAGGTAGAAGGCCGGCACGCCGCCGCCCAGGCCGGTGTCCATGGGGTGCATGACGCGCAGGCGCAGGCGGGTGCCGCTGGGCTGGGCCAGGCCGCTGAAGCGGCGCGCGCTGACCTGGCCCAAATGCTGGGCCCAGCTGCCGTCGCTGCGGCTGCTGGCCGGGGCGGAGCAGCCGCCGCCGGCGGACTCGACCCAGCTGCTGCCCACATGCCAGCGGCCGTCGCGGGTGCGCACCGCCGCGCGCACCGGGCTGGCCTGCTCCAGCTTGAAGCGAAAGCTCAGCGCGGGCAGGGCGTCCAGGGGGTAGAACTCCAGCACCTTGCGTATGGGGTTGCGGTCCACCAGCACCAGGATCAGCTCCACCTCGCCCAGGCCCTGCACCTCCACGCTGACCGGCACATTCATCGGATCCTCGGCAAAGGCCGGGCTGTGGACCTGCACCCGCGGGTCGAAGCCCACCTTCGCCTTGGCGCCCAGGAACTCGTCGCGCAAGGCGGGCCATTGCATGGAGCCCAGGGGGTCTCGTTCGGCCGCAGTGGCCGCCCCGGCCGGTGGTGCGCCGGCCAGCAGGGCGCTCAGCAGCCAGGGGATGAGGGTGGGTGTTTGCATGGGGCTTGTTCTCCTTGCTGTTCAGCGAAGCAAGAACCGTGCGCTCAAGCTTGCTCATAAATGGAACAAACCGCCGGGCCTGGCCCGCGTAAACCCTTGGCCGACCCCGTGCCAGCGGCGCTGCGCCCGCGGTTTGTGGGCCGAGGCAAGACCTGGCACGCAAGCTGCAGTAGGGCTTGTGCCGCCCGGCAATCGCCGGGGCTATGCAAACCCCGCCCAACCTCGATTTGGAGACCTCAGATGGACATGCTCGAACCCGGAAAATTTGGCACCCCCGTCGCTTTCAAGAAGCGCTACGGCAATTACATCAATGGTGAGTGGGTGGCCCCCGTCAAGGGCCTTTACTTCGAGAACGTGACGCCGGTGACCGGCCGCGCCTTCTGCGAGATCCCGCGTTCCAGCGCCGAGGACATCGAACGCGCCCTGGACGCCGCCCATGCCGCCAAGGCCGCCTGGGGCAAGACCTCGCCGGCGACGCGCGCCAACATCCTCAACAAAATCGCCGACCGCATGGAGCAGAACCTGCCCATGCTGGCCGCCGCCGAGACCTGGGACAACGGCAAGCCCATCCGTGAGACCACGCTGGCCGACCTGCCCCTGGCCGTCGACCATTTCCGTTACTTCGCCGGCTGCGTGCGCTCGCAGGAAGGCGGCATCAGCGAGATCGACGAGAACACCTATGCCTACCATTTCCACGAGCCCATCGGCGTGGTGGGCCAGATCATTCCCTGGAACTTCCCGCTCTTGATGGCGGTGTGGAAGCTGGCCCCGGCCCTGGCCGCCGGCAACTGCGTGGTGCTCAAGCCGGCCGAGCAGACGCCGGTCTCCATCCTGGTGCTGATGGAGCTGATCGGCGACCTGCTGCCGCCGGGCGTGCTGAATGTGGTCAATGGCTTTGGCCTGGAATGCGGCAAGCCCCTGGCCAGCAGCCCGCGCATCGGCAAGATCGCCTTCACCGGCGAGACCACCACCGGTCGCATGATCATGCAGTACGCCAGCCAGAACCTGATCCCGGTCACCTTGGAGTTAGGCGGCAAGTCGCCCAATATCTTCTTCGCCGATGTGCTGGCCAAGGACGATGCGTTTTTTGACAAGGCGCTGGAAGGCTTTGCGATGTTCGCGCTGAACCAGGGCGAGGTCTGCACCTGCCCCTCGCGCGCCCTGATCCAGGAGAGCATTTACGAGCAGTTCATGGAGCGTGCGATCAAGCGCGTCAACGCCATCAAGCAGGGCAACCCCTTGGACATGAGCACCATGATTGGCGCGCAAGCCTCCAACGAGCAGTTGCAGAAGATCCTCAGCTATCTGGACCTGGGCAAGCAGGAGGGCGCCAGCTGCCTGACGGGCGGTGCGCGCAAGCAGCTGGCGGGCGATCTGGAGGGCGGTTTCTACGTCCAGCCCACGGTCTTCAAGGGCCATAACAAGATGCGCATCTTCCAGGAGGAAATCTTCGGCCCGGTGGTCTCGGTCACCACCTTCAAGGACGAGGAGGAGGCCTTGGCGATTGCCAACGACACGCTCTACGGCCTGGGCGCCGGCGTGTGGAGCCGCGATATGAATACCGCCTTCCGCATGGGCCGCCATATCCAGGCCGGCCGGGTCTGGACCAATTGCTACCACGCCTATCCGGCCCATGCCGCTTTCGGCGGTTACAAGCAATCGGGTATAGGCCGCGAGAACCACAAGATGATGCTGGACCACTATCAGCAGACCAAGAATCTGCTGGTCAGCTACGACCCCAAGGCGCTGGGCTTTTTCTGAACCGGGGCGGGCCCATGTCGACCGATGATGTTCCCCAGGTCGTGGCCACCCCGGCCGCCCTGGCCTTGATTGCCCGGCTGGCGGGTGAGCATGGGCCGCTGATGTTTCACCAGTCCGGCGGCTGCTGCGACGGCAGCGCGCCCATGTGCTACGGCGCCGGCGAGCTGCTGGTGGGGGCGGGCGACCGCCATCTGGGCGAGATCGGCGGCATGCCCTTCTACATCAGCGAGTCGCAGTTCGAGTACTGGCGCCACACCCAGCTCATCATCGATGTGGTGGAGGGGCGGGGCGGCATGTTCTCGCTCGAAGGGCCGACGGGCCAGCGCTTTCTGACCCGCTCGCGCCTGTTTGAGGACGCCGAGTGGGCGCAGATCGTGGCCAGCGGGCGCGGCTGAGCACGTACATCACCGAATGGACAGCCGCCGCGCCCGTGTTTAGGCTGGTGCGAGCTGTTCAGGAGGTGCGCCATGAAGCTCTGGTTGCTGGCCAAGTTTCCTTTGCTGGCGAGGCTGCGGCAGCGCTGGTGGGCCTGGAGCTCGGCGCGCCGCCGGGCCCAGCGCTTTGCCGACTCGGGCAGCTACTGGGAGTCGCGCTATGCCCAGGGCGGCAATTCCGGCGTGGGCTCCTATGCCTTGTTTGCCGAGTTCAAGGCCGAGGTGCTGAATGGTTTTGTGGCCGCCCATGGCCTGAGCCAGGTGATCGAGTTCGGCTGTGGCGACGGCAATCAGCTGAGCCTGGCCCGCTACCCGCAATACCTGGGCCTGGACATCAGCGCGAGCGCCGTGGCCGCATGCCGCCGGCGCTTCGCCGCCGACACGAGCAAGCGCTTTGCCCATGTCAGCGAATACGCGGGCGAGACGGCCGAGTTGGCGCTCTCGCTCGATGTGCTCTACCACCTGGTGGAGGACGAGGTCTTCGAGCGCTATCTGCGCCAGCTGTTTGCGGCCTCGACCCACTATGTGATCATCTATTCCAGCGACTTCGACAGTCCGCCCGGCACAAGCGAGCCCCATGTCCGGCACCGGGCCTTCACGGCCTGGCTGCGGCTGCAGCAGCCGGGCTGGCAATTGCTGGAACACATCCCTAACCGCTATCCCTACCGGGGCGACTACCGGACCGGCTCACCGGCGGATTTCTTCATCTACCAGCTGAGTCAGGCCACCAGCAGCTTGTGAATCAGCTCCGGCGTGGAGGCGGCGGCGTATTTCTTCATCAGGCGGGCGCGGTACACGTCGACGGTGCGCGGGCTGATGGCCAGGCGCTTGCCGATCAGCTTGCTGGTCAGACCCTCGATCAGCAGGGCGGCGATCTCGCGTTCGCGTGCGGTCAGGTCGGCCTTGAGCTTGCGGTGGGCCGACAAGTCCTCAAAGCTCCAGATGCCCTCGGCATGAGGGTCGGCCGGGTTGATGGCGCGGCCCGAGACATGGCACCAGAACAGCTGGCCTCTGTGTGGCCCGGCAACTCTGCGCATCACCCGGTCGTCGGCATAAAAGCCGTCGGCGTCCAGGCTGGCCACGATGCGGGCGCCGGTGCGCTCGAACTCATCCAGGCTGGGGTAGAGCACCTCGAAGCTCTGGCCTATCAGCTGCTCGCGCTCGGCGCCAAACATGGTCAGCAGCTGGCGGTTGCAGTCCTTGATCAGGCGTTTGGCGGACAGCACCAGGCCGATGGGGGCGTGGTCGAAAGCGGTTCGGTAGTCCAGTGGCATGAGTCGTTCGGGCGGATGTCAGAGAAGGGCGTAGGTGGTGGTGGACTGGGCGGCCAGGCGGCCCTCGGCGTCATGGATGTCTATGCTGCCAAACGCCAGCTTCTTGCCGCGGCGCAGCACCTTGGCGCTGACGGTGCAGGACGCGCCGGCGATGGGGCGCAGAAACGAGGTCTGCAGCTGCACGGTGGTCATGGGCTTGAACTCGCCCAGGCTGCTCATCAAGGCCAGCACCATGGCCGTGTCCGCCGCCGCCATCGCCGCCTGCCCGCACATCACCTGGCCCACATGGACCAGGGCCGGGTCCACCGGCAGCCTGAGCACGACGCCGTCCGCGTCGGCGCTCAGCACTTGCAGGCGCAAGGCTTGAATCCAGGGCGCAAAGATCCTGGGGATGGCGGCTTGCAGGTCTTGGGCGTTGAGAGGCATGGCGGGTGGCTGGGAAGGAGGCGGGGCGAAGGGGCAGGAGCAGCGTATTGTGTCGCAGGGTGGCGGGGCTGCCGGTGAGCCTGCTCGCGCAGCTATCCCAGGGGCCGGCGCGGCGCAAGCCCCGTGGACTGCGGGCCTCAGCTTAGGCGAATCTACGTAAGCCATTTAGCCCCCCATCGGTAGTACTCTTGCCGCCATTGCAAGAGCGTCAAGCCTGACAGACTCCTAAACAAGCGGAGAACCCCTTTATGAACAAGATTTACCCCAGCGCGGCCGCCGCGCTACAGGGCATCGTCAGTGACGGCGCTTTGTTGGCGGTGGGCGGCTTCGGGCTTTGCGGCATCCCGGAGGCGCTGATCGCGGCCTTGCGCGATACCGGTGTCAAGAACCTGACCGTGATCTCCAACAATGCCGGCGTGGACGGCTTCGGCCTCGGCCAGTTGCTGGAGACGCGGCAGATCAAGAAGATGATCTCCAGCTATGTGGGCGAGAACAAGGAGTTCGAGCGCCAATACCTGGCCGGCGAGCTGGAGCTGGAATTCACGCCCCAGGGCACGCTGGCCGAGAAGCTGCGCGCCGGTGGCGCCGGCATCCCGGCCTTCTACACCCGCACCGGTGTGGGCACGCTGGTGGCCGAGGGCAAGGAGTTGCGCGAGTTCGACGGCCATACCTATGTGATGGAGCGGGCGCTGAACCCCGAGCTGTCCCTGGTCAAGGCCTGGAAGGCCGACAAGAGCGGCAATCTGCTGTTCCGTCGCACGGCACGCAACTTCAACCCGGCCGTGGCCATGGCCGGCAAGCTGACGGTGGTGGAGGTCGAAGAAATCGTCGAGACCGGCAGCATAGACCCGGACTCGGTCCATCTGGCAGGCATCTATGTGCACCGCATCGTGCACAACCCCCACCCAGAGAAGCGCATCGAAAAACGCACGGTCACCGTGAAGGGAGAGTAATCATGGCCTGGACACAAGACCAAATGGCGGCCCGCGCGGCGCAGGAACTGGAAGACGGCTTCTACGTCAATCTGGGCATAGGCATCCCCACCCTGGTGGCCAACTTCGTGCCGGCCGACAAAGAGGTCTGGCTGCAAAGCGAGAACGGCATGCTGGGTATTGGCCCCTTTCCGACCGAGGAGGAGGTCGATGCCGACCTGATCAATGCCGGCAAGCAGACGGTGACCACCATCGCCGGCTCCAGCATCTTCGGCAGCCACGATTCCTTCGCGATGATTCGCGGCGGCAAGATCAATCTGTCCATCCTGGGCGCCATGCAGGTCAGCGAGAAGGGCGATCTGGCCAACTGGATGATCCCCGGCAAGATGGTCAAGGGCATGGGCGGGGCCATGGATCTGGTGGCCGGCGTCAAGCGTGTGATCGTGCTGATGGAGCATGTGGCGCGCAAGAAGGACGGCACCGAAGACCTCAAGATCATCCCCAGCTGCACCTTGCCGCTGACCGGTGTGGGCGTGGTCAACCGCATCATTACCGACCTGGCCGTGATGGACGTGACGCCCGCAGGCCTCAAGCTGGTGGAGCTGGCCGAGGGCGTGACGCGCGAGCAGGTGCAGGCCAAGACGGGCGTGCCCCTGGGCTAATCCCTGAGACTTGCGGACTCAGTATTGCATTAAAAGGTCGGCGATTGCCGACCTTTTTGCTGGCTGCTCAGCAGCGCTTGCATGCTTTGATGCTGGCAGTGTTGGCGCTTGTTCGTGAACGGAGTCTCGATGAGTTTGGTGTCCAGGACCCGAGTCCAGATCTCTCGCACCCTGGGGGTGTTGCTGGCCGTGTTCGCCTTGGCCTGTTTGATGGGCTATTTCGTGGTGCGCGACGCCATCAACAAGACGCTCGAACACGAGGCCCTGGTAGTGGCCGAGATCGTCGCCAGCCAGGCCAGCACGGCGCGTTCGGTCTACAGCACCGAGGTGGTGGGCAAGCTGGCCAAGGACGGTTTTGGCGCCAGCGCGGAATCGGCCCAGCAGCCCGGCCATGTGCCGATACCGGCCCAGTTCCTCAAGCTGGTGGGTGAGGCCTCCTCGCGCCAGGCCGATTGGCTCTACCAGTACCAGCCCGTCAGCAAATGGAATCTGGCCGAGAACCAGGGCCTGCACGACGATTTCCTGCGCTGGGCCTGGCCGCAGCTGGAGGCGCAGGACCAGGCCGCGCCGGCCACGCCCATCCAGTGGAAGGCGGTGTCGCGTTTTGAAACACAGAACGGGCGGCGGGTGCTGCGCTATCTGTCGGCCGACCCGGCTTCGCAGCTGAGTTGTGCCGCCTGCCATAACAGTTATGAGAAGCGCCCTGAAATCATCGGCAGGCGCTTGGCTGCCGGCGTGGCCGCGCAGCGGCAGTTCGCTCAGCATCAGCTGTTGGGGGCCTTGTCGGTCACCATCCCGCTGGACAAGGCGGAAGCGCTGGCGGGCAATGAAATTGACACGGCGATGCTGTTTTTCTTCGCCATCTTCGCCGCCAGCTTTGCCGCCCTGGTCTGGTTCAAGCTCAAGCTCGGCCTGCAGCAGCGCGAGTTGCTGCAGACCGAGCATCAGCTGGCCCAGGCCGAGCTGGAATCCCGCAGCGCCGTGCTGGAACTCGAGGCCAAGCAGGGGGTGGAGCAGGCTTTTGCCGAGCTGTCCACCTTTATCCAGGCGATCGATCTGCATGCCATCGTCTCCGTCGCCGACCGCCGGGGCCGCATCACCCATGTGAACCAGAAGTTTGTCGAGATCAGCGGTTACAGCCGGGAGGAGTTGCTGGGCCAGGACCATCGCATCGTCAACTCGGGCCAGCACCCGCAGGGCTTTTTTGAGCAGATGTGGGCCACCATCTCTAAGGGCGAGGTCTGGCGCGATGTGATCTGCAATCGCAGCAAATCGGGGGATTTGTACTGGGTGGACTCGGCCATCGTGCCGCAGCGCGGTGCCGAGGGGCAGATCGTGCGCTTTGTGTCCATCCGCATCGACATCAGCGAGCAGCGGCGCCATGAGGATGCTTTGCACTACCAGGCCACCCACGACGGTCTGACCGATCTGCCCAACCGGCTGCTGCTGCTGGACCGCATCAATCACGCCATCGCCCGCGCCAAGCGCAGCGAGAGCCTGATCGTGCTCTTCTTCATCGATCTGAATAAATTCAAATACATCAACGACAGCCTGGGCCACAGCGCCGGCGATCAGGTGTTGCGCGAGATGGCGCAGCGCCTGAGCCGGCTGGCCCGCGAGGGCGATACCGTGGCCCGCCTGGGTGGCGACGAGTTCGTCGTGGCTTGCGAAGGCATTGCGCGGGCCGATATCGAATTGGTTGGCGCGCGCATCTGCCAGGCCCTGGCCGCGCCGGTGGCCGTGCAGGGCGAGTCCCACACCCTGGGCGGCAGCGTGGGCGTGGCCATCTTCCCGGACGATGGGGAGGACACCGAAACCCTGCTCAAGCGTGCCGACATCGCCATGTACGAGGCCAAGTCCCGCGGCGGCTCGGTGCTGGCGCATTTCTCGCCCGAGATGCAGGCCGCCATCGACCGCCGCCTGCAGATGGAGATGCGCTTGCGTGAAGGCATTCCCAAGGGCGAGCTGTTCCTGGAGTACCAGCCCCAGGTGGACTTCAAGAGCGGCACCCTGGTCAGCCTGGAGGCCCTGGTGCGCTGGCAGTCGCCGGAGTACGGCCGCCTGGGGCCGAGCCAGTTCCTGCCCATGGCCGAGGAGGCCCATCTGATCGATCTGGTGGACTCTTTTGTGCTGGACGAAGCCTGCCGGCAGATGGCGGCCTGGGCCGCCGCCGGCCATGGCTGGATACGGGTGGCGGTGAATCTGGCGGCGACCAAGTTCTCCGACCCCGAGTTCCTGCTGGAGCTGCGCCAGACCCTGCAAAAGCATGGCGTGCCCGAGGGGGTGCTGGAGCTGGAGGTGACCGAGAGCCTGGCTCTGCGCGACCCCAAGGCCAGCCTGGCGCTGATGCAGCAGCTGCGCGGTCTGGGCATCTTGCTGGCCATCGACGACTTCGGCACCGGCTACTCCAATCTGGGTTATCTGGGCAGCTTCCCGGCCGAAAGGCTCAAGATCGACCAGGGCTTTGTGCGCGGCCTCAGCAAGAACCCGCAGGACCGCGCCATCGTCGCCGCCGTCATCCAACTGGCCCACAACCTGCACATGCGCGCCATTGCCGAGGGGGTGGAGACGGAGGAGGAGGCCATCATCCTGTTCTCCCTCAATGTGGACGAGGTGCAGGGCTATCTGGTCGGCCGGCCGCAAGCGCCCGAGCAGGTGGAGAGCTTGTTCAAGCAGCCCACCTTGCTGGACCCCAGCCTCTTCATGCATGCGGACGAGGTGCCGGTGGTCTTGCTGGTGGAGGACCACGAGGTCTCGCTGGAGATCATGGAAAACCTGCTGGCCAGCTACGGCGTCAAGGTCGTGTGCGCGCGCAGTGCCGAGCAGGCCCGCCAGCTCTTCCATCAACACCGCTTCGCCATGGCCATCGTCGACCAGGGCCTGCCGGGCGAGAACGGCATCCAGCTGCTGGCCTCGCTCAAGCAGCTGATGCCCGACACGGTGCGGGTGCTGGTCACGGCCAGCATGGATCCGCTGGTGATGCGGGATGCCATCAACCTAGGGGGCGCCGCGTATTTCCTGGCCAAACCCATCGATGCCGAGGCTTTGCGCGCTATCGTGATGAAAAGTTGTTGGAACCATTTGCAGCAAAGGCCCACGCCCTGAAACCGTTCGCCCGCCCCACCCAAGCTTTGCTGTTCACGGCCCTGCTGGCACTTGCCGCCTGCGGGCACATGGGCCAGCCCGGCCCCGCCGCCCAAGCCCTCCAGAATCCCGAAGCCGCCGTCGCCTGGCAGGCCAAGCCGGGCTGGCGCAACAGCCATGCGGCCGTGGCCGCCGCCCATCCTCTGGCCGCCGCCGCCGGGCAGGAAATGTTGGATGCCGGCGGCTCGGCCATGGATGCCGGCATCGCCGTGCAACTGGTGCTGGGCCTGGTGGAGCCGCAGTCCAGCGGCATCGGCGGCGGGGCTTTCCTGATGTACTGGGACGGCCACAGCGTCAGCGCCCTCGATGGCCGCGAGACCGCACCGGCCGCCGCCGACGAAGCGCTCTTCCTCAAGCCCGATGGCCAGCCCATGGCGTATAGCCAAGCGGTGGTGGGAGGGCGCTCGGTGGGCACGCCGGGCCTGCTGCGCATGCTGGAGCAAGCCCATGCGCGCTTCGGCAAGCTGCCCTGGGCGCGGCTGTTCGAGCCCGCCATCCGCCTGAGCGAGCAGGGCTATGCGTTGACGGCCCGCAGCGTGGGCCTCTTGAAGCAGGACCGCTTTCTGATCAAGGACGCCCAGGCCGCCGCTTATTTCTACGACGCCCAGGGCCAGCTCTGGCCGGCCGGTCATCTCTTGCGCAACCCGGCCCTGGCGGCCGTGCTGCGCCAGGTGGCCGCGGGCGGGGCCGATGCCTTTTTGACGGGCCCGGTGGCGCGCGACATCGTGCGCCGGGTGCGCGAGCATCCGGGCAATCCGGGCCGGCTCAGCGAGGCCGATCTGGCCGGCTACGCCCCCAAGTTCCGCCAGGCCTTGTGCAGCGATTGGCGGGCCGCCTGGCGGGTCTGCGGCTTTCCGCCGCCGTCCTCCGGCCATCTGACTCTGATGCAGATCCTGACCATGCTGGCGCCGCAGCAGCCGAGCCAGGTGCTGGCGCAGGGGCTGCCGGGTGACGCTTGGCTGCATCGTTATGCCGAGGCCGCCAACCTGGCATTTGCCGATCGCGCCCTGTACATCGCCGACCCCGACTTTGTCCCCGCGCCGGCCGGCGACTGGCGCAGCCTCCTGGCGCCCGACTATCTGCGCACCCGTGCCGCCCTGATCACCGAGCAGGCCGCCGGTACGGCCCAGCCGGGCCGGCCCGGCGGCCGCAGCCTGGCCTGGGCCTCGCAGGCCGAGCAGCCCGAGCACGGCACCAGCCATATCAGCATCGTGGACGGCGAGGGCCGCGCCCTGGCCATGACCAGCTCCATCGAGGCTGGCTTTGGTGCCCGCATCATGAGCGACGGCGGCAGCGGCCTGGCCGGTGGCTTCCTGCTCAATAACCAGCTGACCGACTTCGCCCTGGCCCCGCGCGATGCCCAGGGCCGGCCGGTGGCCAATCGGGTCGAGCCGGGCAAGCGCCCGCGCTCCAGCATGAGCCCGACCCTGGTGTTCGACCGCCGCGACGGGCGCTTGCTGATGAGCTTGGGCGCGCCGGGCGGGCCGGCCATCATCCACTACGTGGCCAAGACCTTGATCGCCACCCAGGACTGGGGCATGGATGTGCAGCAGGCCGTGGCCCTGCCGAATTTCGGCGGATTCAACAGCGGGTCCTTGCTGCTGGAGAGCGGCTTGTTCCCGGCCAGCACGATCGCCGGTCTGCGGGCCCGCGGCCAGCGGGTGGTCGAGACCGATCTGCCCAGCGGCATCCAGGCCATAGAGCGGCGCGATGGCGGCTGGTTTGGCGCCGCCGATCCGCGCCGCGACGGGGTGGTGAGAGGCAATTGACGGAGACGGAGTAGGCCTTTTATAAATAGGAATTATTCGCATCTATGATGCAAGGCAAACCCGCCGATGGCCTCATATGCGCAATACCTCTCCGACCTCTTTGTTCTCCGATTTAAGCCAGGACCATGGCGTCTTGCTGGCCGAGTATGGCCGGGTGCAAAAGCGCTGCAGCGAGCTGATCCAGCGCCAGGCCGCTGAGATTGCGCGTTTGCAGGCCGAGCAGATGCGCTTGCGGGCCCGCCTTATCGCGCGGGAGTCGGCGCTGGCCTTTGCCCAGCAGGACAGCGCCGAGCTGGCCGCCGCCATGCCGGGCTTGGGGCCACGGCGCCAGCTGGCGCAGCGGGTGGAGGGCTTGCTGCAGCGCGTGCAGGACTTGCTGCGCGAGCGTGCCCGCGCCCAGTTCCGCACGCCGGCCAAGGCCGTGCTGTGCATAGGGCGGGAGGAGTCGCGTGAGCTGGCCGCGCAAAGCGTGGTGGAGTGGGTGGGCGGCAGCTTCGCGCGCTTCAAGCGCTTCGATGCCCAGGCCACTCGGGCTGACGAGCCGGGCCTGGACGCCTATCTGCAGCAGGCCGATCTGGTCATCTGCCAGACCGGCTGCCTCAGCCACGGCGACTACTGGCGGGTGCAGGACCATTGCCGGCGCACCGGCAAGCCCTGCATCCTGCTGGACCGCTCGGATGCGCCGCTGGCGGCGCAAACGATCCGGTTTTACGAGCAGGCCGCCAGGTAAAGCGCTTCCACCTCGGCCCAGTCGATGACGCGGTAGAAGGCGGCGATGTAGTCGGGCCGCTTGTTCTGGTAGCGCAGATAGTAGGCATGCTCCCAGACGTCCAGGCCCAGGATGGGCGTCAGGCCCTGCATCAGCGGGCTGTCCTGATTGGCCGTGCTGCAGACCTGCAAGGTCTTGCCGTCCGCCCCCACGCACAGCCAGGCCCAGCCGCTGCCGAAGCGGCTCAGTGCCGCCTGGGTGAAGGCGGCCTTGAAGTTCTCCAGGCTGCCCAGGTCGCGGGTGATGGCTTGGGCCATGTGCTCGCTCGGGGCACCGTCGAACTTGGGCGTCATGATGCGCCAGAACAGGCTGTGGTTGTGGTGGCCGCCACCCTGGTTGCGCAGCGCGGTCTGCAGAGCGGCCGGCTGCTCCTGGATGCCGCGCAGCAGCTGCTCCAGCGGCAGGTCCTCCAGGCCGCTGCCGGCCAGAGCGGCGTTCAGATTGTTGATATAGCTCTGATGGTGGCGCTGGTGGTGGATTTCCATCGTTGCGCTGTCGATATGCGGCTCCAGGGCGTCGTAGGCATAGGGCAGGGCGGGCAGGCTGTGGCTCATGGGTGCTGTGTTTCAGTGGAGGATTCGTGCTTGGCCCGCTTCGGGCTCGGTCGCGGCTTGGCTGACATAGCTTTGTTCCAGCCAATGGCGGACCTGCGGACAGTCGCCATGCAGGTCTTGAAAGCGCAGCAAGGCGGCATGGCTTTCACGCAGATGGGACTGGGCGGCGTTGCGCAGGCAGCAGCTCAGCTCGGTATTGGCGCGGGCATGCAGCAAGCTCATATGCAGGGTGCAGAGCGAGACACTGGCCTGCGCCAGGCAGCCGCTGCGGGCCTGGGCCTCCGACAGATTGAGATAACTCACCACCACGGCGGCTACTGCGTCTGCGGGTGTGCTCCAGGCCTGGAAATGCTGCAAGGCCACCGTGCGCGCGTCTTCATAGGTCTGCATGGCCTGGCGGTGCAGGCCGCGTTCGAACAGTTCGTTGCCGCTGAGGGTCAACTGCTTCCAACTGGTTTCGGGGCAATGCATGGTTTTCTCTCAGGCAAGGGCGGTGTCAAGCACCATCATCAGGACGAAGCCCAGCAGCAGGCCGCCGGTGGCATGGCGCTCATGGCCCTGGCGGTGCGATTCGGGAATGATTTCGTGGCTGATCACGAACAGCATGGCGCCGCCGGCCATGGCCAGGCCCCAGGGCAGCAGGGCGCTGCCCTGGCCCAGGGCAGCGGCACCCAGCACCGCGGCGACGGGCTCCACCAGGCCGGAGGCCGCGCCCACCAGGGCGGCGTAGCGGCGCCGCATGCCCACGGACACCAGGGCCAGGGCGACCACCAGGCCCTCGGGCAAGTCCTGGATGGCAATGCCGGTGGCCAGGGCGGCGGCGCGGCTGGCGTCGGTGCCGGCGGCGGCCACGCCGATGGCCAGGCCCTCGGGGATGTTGTGCAAGGCAATCGCAAACACAAACAACCACAGGCGGCGCAGGCGAGCCGGTCCCAGGGTGCCGGCACCGCCGTAGAAATGCTCGTGGGGCAGCACGCGTTCCAGCCCCATCATGGCGCCGGCACCCAGCAGCAGGCCGGCGCCCACCTGCAGGGCGCCCAGCCAGCGGCCGGTCTCCTGGGCCGCTTGCAGGGCCGGAATCAGCAGGGAGAAGCAGCAGGCCGCCAGCATCACGCCGGCGCCAAAGCCCAGCAAGCCGTCCAGGGTTTGCTGGCTGGGCGCGCGGGCCAGCAATATGGGCAGCACGCCCAGGGCCGTGGCCAGGGCGGCCACGGCGCCCGCTTGCAAGGCCTGGCCGGTATGTGGAAAGGTGCGCAGCTGCGCCCAGGCCAGGGCCAGGCCGGCCAGGGCTCCCGCGGCCACGATGGCCAGGCCTAGCAGTTGGCGCGGCCTCAGCCTCAGACCCAAAGTGGTGGGCGGCGCTGTTTCGGCTGCCGCGGGCAGCACGGCGGTACTGGGCATGAGGGCCTCCAATCCAAGGCATGAAAGATGGCTTGGCTTGGGTGGGCCCCTGGCTGCAGGCGCGGGCGAATGCCGGCTGGATTGATATTAAATGATAATTATTCTCAATTGCAAATCAGGCCGGACATAACCCTGCAGACACCGGGTGTTTGGCTGATCCGGGTTCAGCGCCCCAAATCCGCGCGCAGGGCTTGCAACTGGCGCAAAAAGCCCGGCCGGCGGCCGGTCAGCTGGGCCGTGATGGCGGCCTTCAGCGGCGGCAGGTGCTGGGCCGCCTGGATGACGCCGCGGCGCAGCAGGCGGGCGGCGGGTCTGTCATCGGTGAACAGGCGCACGACGGCATTGGTGCCCTGGTAAATCGTCCAGGTGCGGCGGCGGTGCTCGGCGGCATAGTGCTGCAGGACGGCGGCGTCGCCCAGGTCTTGCCCTTTTTTCTTGGCCTGGTCCAGGATGCGGGCCAGCAGCTCGACGCTGTACAGGCCGAAGTTATAGCCATGGGCCGTGACCGGGTGCATGCCTACGGCGGCATCGCCCACAAGGGCCAGGCGCTGGGTGGCAAAGCGGTGGGCGTAGGTGGCCACCAGGGGGTAGAGGTGGCGTGGGCCGGCCAGGCTCAAGTCGCCCAGGCGGCCGTTCACCTGGATGCGCACCCAGGCGAGGAAGCGGGCCTCGTCCCAGGCCATCATCTCGCTGGCCTGATCGGCCGCGATCGTCAGCACCAGGGAGCTGCGATCCCCATTCAGCGGCAGCAGGGCCAGGGTGTGGCCGTAGTGGAAGCATTCCAGCGCAATGCCCTGGTTGGGCTGGCTGTGCTGCAGGCGGCAGAGCAGGACGCTGCGGCCGAAGTCGCGCATCTGCGCGCCGATGCCGGCGGCGCGGCGGGTGGCGGAGAAGCGGCTGTCGGCGGCGACGGCCAAGGGCGCGCTGAGGGTTTCGCCGCTGTCCAGCGTCACGCTGGCCTGGGTTTCGCCCAGGCTCAGGCCCGCGACGCGCTGGCCGGCGCGGATCTCGATCAGCTCGCCACGCCGCAAGGCGCCCTGGTAGGCCACCTGGCGCAGCCAGTGGTTGGCCACCAACTGGCCCAGCAGATCGCCGCCCGAGCCCTGGGCGTCAAAACCCAGAAAGCTTTGCGCGCCGGGTTCGCCCTGGCCGTTGAAGACATGGGCCTGGCGCAGCGGTGCTTTTTCTTCGGCGGGGATCTCATCCCACTGGCCCAGGGCCTTGAGGATGGCAATGCCCTGGTGGGTGAGGGCGATCTCGCGCCCGTCCTCGGCCGGCGCGGCCAGGCTGGCCAGCGGCGCGGCCTCCAGCACGCAGGAGCGGATGCCGGCGTCGGCCAGGGCGCAGGCCATGCTGAGGCCGGCCGGCCCGGCGCCGACGATCAGGACATCGGGGGAGGAGGTCAAACTTGGGCTTTGGCTCTTGTGCATGGCGGGCGTGCTGGGTGGCTCAAGCGCTCCAGCTTAGTCACAAGGCAGGGGCGCTGCCTTGACCTCGATCAGCGTTTGCTCAGCGTTTGCGCAGGGCCAGCAGGCTCAGGCCGGCAAAGCCCAGAAAGAGCAGGCCGCTCCACAACTCATAGGGCAGGCCCAGCAGGCGGTAGGCCGAGGCCTGGCTGCAGGAGGCCGTCACCATGAAGACGCTGGGCAGGCGGGTTTCCAGATCCAGGGCGCTGAGGATGCGGTCGGCCAGGGTCATATCGCAGGAGGCCAGCTTGCTGGCGACCTCGTGCTGGTAGTAGGCCGCCGCCACGCCGGCCAGGCTCAGCAAGGCCACCAGGCCCAGCGCTGCCTGGCGCAGGCCGCGCTGGCGCTTGAGCAGCCAGCCCAGGCCGGCGGCCAGGGCGATCAGCATGAAGACGCCGCGCTGCAGCACGCACCAGGGGCAGGGGCGGATGCCAAAGCCGTGCTGGGCGATCAGGGCGGCGGCCAGGGCGGCCAGGCTGGCCAGGCAGATCAGGCCCAGGGCCCGGGCCGGCAGTTTGGAGCGGGCCAAAAACATCAGGCTTGGCCTTCGTCGGCCAGCTCGACAATCATGTCGATTTCCACGCAAGCGCCCATGGGGTTCTGGGCCACGCCGAAGGCGCTGCGGGCGTGCGCGCCCACGCTGGGGCCGAAGACCTCGGCCAGCAGCTCGGAGCAGCCATTGGTGACCAGATGCTGCTCGGTGAAATCGCCCGTGCTATTGACCAGGCTCATCAGCTTGACGATGCGCTTGACCTTGTTCAGGTCACCCACGGCGGCGTGCAGGGTGCCCATCAGATCGATGGCGATGGCGCGGGCGGCGGCTTTGCCGGTGGCGGTATCGGTGTCACGGCCCAGCTGGCCCACCCAGGGCTTGCCGTCCTTCTTGGCGATATGGCCGGAGATGAAGAGCAGATTGCCGGTGCGCACAAAAGGCACATAGGCGGCGACCGGCACGGCCAGCGGGGGCAATTCGAGCCCCAAGGTCTTGAGGGTGTCGTAAACGGAAACGGGGGCGCTGGAGCTCATGGCGGTACTCGGCAAAAAGACAGGTGAACATTGCGGCTGCGCTGCCGGGTGGCAATCGCTAGCATCGGCTGGCGGGCATCCTACACCGGCCGGCCGCCTTGCCTGCGGCTCCGGCGTCTTTGGCCTGCCTCCTTTTTGCCGAGCTTGCCTTGCCTCAAACCTCTGTCTCCAGCCTGAGCAGGCCGCCCGGCCCGCTGTTGTGGAGCCTGCCTGCCTTGGCCTGGCTGGCGGGCCTGGCCTTGCTGCAGCAATTGCCGGCATTGCCCGGCCCGGGGGCGATTGCCGGCTTTGCATTGCTGGGCCTGGCTGGCTTGGCTGTGAGCCTGTTTTTTTGGCGGCGGCCATGGCCTCGGGCCGCCATGCTTTGCCTCGCCCTGAGCCTGGGCTTGCTGGCATTTGCGCAAATGGCCTGGCGCGCCGAGCTGCGTTTGCGCCAGGCCGTGCCGGCCGCCTGGGAGGGCCGCGATGTCTTGCTGCAAGGCCGGGTGGACTCCCTGCCCACGGCCGTGCAAGGCATGGCCGGCGCGCCGGGCTGGCGCTTCGAATTCGAGCTGGCCTCGGCGCGCGATGCGGCCCAGCCCCAGGGGCAAGACCTGAGCCCCGTGCTGCCCCATCGCCTGCTGCTGAGCTGGTATGCCGAGCCCGGCGAGCCCGCAGCTGCTCTGCGGGCGGGTGAGCGCTGGCAAGTCGTGGCGCGCTTGAAGCAGCCGCATGGCTTGATGAACCCGCATGCCTTCGACTACGAGCTGTGGCTGTTCGAGCAAGACCTGCGCGGCAGCGGTGTGGTGCGCAGCCAGCGGCCCGC
Organism: Roseateles oligotrophus; assembly: GCF_014204525.1. Lineage (GTDB taxonomy): Bacteria > Pseudomonadota > Gammaproteobacteria > Burkholderiales > Burkholderiaceae_C > Paucibacter_A > Paucibacter_A oligotrophus_A. The sequence goes on along the minus strand of NZ_JACHLP010000001.1, from coordinate 255,430 downwards.
CCTGCTGCGGTGCCTGCAGCCCGCCCCCTGGTACAGCCTGGACGGCGCCCGCCAAAGCCTGCGCGAAGCCCTGCAGCGCCGCGTGGCCGATCCCGCCCAGGCCGGCATCCTGGCGGCCCTGAGCCTGGGCGATCAAGCCGCCATCGCAAGATCGGACTGGGCCTTGTTCCGCGACACCGGGGTGGCGCATTTGCTCAGCGTCAGCGGCCTGCACGTCACCATGTTCGCCTGGGCCGCCCAGGGCTTGATGGGCTGGCTGTGGCGGCGCAGCGCCCGCCTGTGCCAGGCCTGGCCGGCACCGGCCGCGGCGCGCTGGGGCGGGGTCTTGGCGGCCCTGGCCTATGCCTTGTTCTCGGGCTGGGGCGTGCCGGCCCAGCGCACGGTCTGGATGCTGGCCAGCCTGGCCGCGCTGCGGGCCCTGGGCCTGCGCTGGCCCTGGGGGTTGTGCCTGCTGGCGGCGGCCGTGCTGGTGACGGCGATTGATCCTTTCGCCATCAGCCAGGCGGGCTTCTGGCTGTCTTTTGTGGCCGTGGGGCTGTTGATGGCGAGCGCGGGCGAAGACAAGGCGGCCAAGGGCTGGCGCCAGCATCTCTTGGGTGGTCTGGGCAGCCAGTGGGTCGCCACCCTGGGCCTGGCGCCCCTGAGCCTGCTGTTCTTTCAGCAGCTCTCCCTGGTCGGCCTGCTGGCCAATCTGCTGGCGATTCCCCTGGTCAGCTTTGTCATCGCGCCGCTGGCGCTGGCGGGCGCCTTGTTGCCGCCGCTCTGGATGCTGGCCGAGGCCATGGTGGCCTTGCTGATGGCCTATCTGCGCATGCTGGCCGCCTGGCCCTGGGCGGTTTGGACGCTGCCTGTGGCGCCGCTGTGGGCGCAGGCCTTGGGCCTGCTGGCGGGCGTGCTGCTGATCCTGCCTGTGCCCTGGCGCTTGCGCCTGCTGGGCCTGCCCCTGGCCTTGCCCCTGCTGTGGCCGGCGCCGCCGCAGCCCGCGGCGGGCGAGTTCGAGATCCTGGCCGCCGACATCGGCCAGGGTAACGCCGTGTTCTTGCGTACCGCCTCGCACAGCCTGCTCTACGACAGCGGCCCGCAGTATGCGCCGGGCATAGACGCCGGCCAGCGCGTGCTGCTGCCCTTGCTGCGCACCCTGGGCGTGAGCCAGCTGGACATGCTGATGCTGAGCCACCGCGATAGCGACCATGTGGGCGGCGCCGCCGCCATCCTGGCCGGCATGCCGGTCGGCAGGCTGCTCAGCTCGCTGGAAACCGGCCATCCCTTGCACGCGCAAGCAACTGCCACCCGCCGCTGCGAGCAGGGGCAGCGCTGGGTCTGGGACGGCGTCGGTTTCGAGGTCTTGCATCCGCGTGCCGAGCACTACGAGCAGGGGCTCAAAAGCAATGCCATGTCCTGCGTGCTGCGCCTGCGCAGCCAATCGGGCCGCACGGCCTTGCTGGTCGGCGATCTGGAGGCGGCGCAAGAGCTGGAGTTGCTGCGTGAGCTGGGGCCGGCGGCCCTGCAAAGCGAGTGGCTGCTGCTGCCGCACCACGGCAGCAAGACCTCATCCACACCCGAGTTTCTGGCGGCGGTGGCGCCGCGCTGGGCCTTGGCGCAGGCCGGCTACCGCAATCGCTTCGGCCACCCGGCACCCGTGGTGTTGGCGCGTTATCAGGCGCAGGGCGTGGAGGTGCTGGACTCGCCCGGTTGCGGGGCTTGGCATTGGCGCAGCGAGGCGGGCGAGGGCTTGTGTTGGCGGCAGCGGGAAAGGCGCTACTGGCATGCCTATCCGGCCTCCACATCGGAGCCCATGGGCCCCGGGTTCGAAGGCGAGGGGATTCAGCGGCCGGATTGATCCTTGCGCAGATTGGCCAGGGTGCGCCCCAGATCAATCACCGCAAACGCGTAATAGCTGGACCAGTTGTAGCGCGTCAGCGCATAAAAATTCTCGGTGCCCAGCCAGTAGGTGGGCGCGGCCTCGCCGTTCTGCAACTCGACCACGGCCAGCAGGCCTGTGTGCTCCAGCGCCGCCTCCGAGGGCTGGGCGCCCAGGGCTTGCAGCTGGGCCAGGGTGAAGCTGGGCTTGATGTCGGGGGCCAGCAGGCTGGCACGGGCCGAGGTTTCGACCGGCATGGCCAGGCTGTAGTGGGTGGGTTGGCCGGGTTTCCAGCCATGCTGGGCCAGGTAGTTGGCGACGCTGCCGATGGCGTCGGCCTGGTTATTGATCAGATCGACATGGCCATCGCCGTCGAAGTCGATGGCGTAGCGGTTCCAGCTGCCGGGCATGAATTGCGGCCAGCCCAGGGCGCCGGCGAAGCTGCCCTTGATTTTCAGCGGGTCCAGGCCCTCGCGGCGACAGAGCTTGAAGAACTCGGCCAGCTCGCTGCGGAAGAAGGGGCTGCGGTCGCTGCGGCCGCTGGGGAAGTCGAAGGCCAGGGTGGCCAGGGCATCGATGACGCGGAAGCCGCCGGTGATCTGGCCGTAAAAAGTCTCCACCCCGATCAGCCCGGCGATCAGCTCGGCCGGCACGCCGAATTGGGCCTCGGCCTTGGCCAGGCTGGCGGCGTTTTTCTCCCAGAAGGCCAGGCCGGCCTGCAGGCGGCGCGGCTCCACGAAACGGGCGCGGTAGGCGGCCCAGTCCTTGGCCGTGCCCGCGGCTGCGGGCATGATCAGGCGCTGCACCAGGGGCAGGCTCAGGGCCTGAGCCAGCTGGCTCTCCACGCGCTTTTGGCTGGCCTCGTCCCAGCCCTGCTCCTTGGCCAGTTCGGCGGCAAAGCGCAGGATCTCGGGCCGCTCGCCCAGGGGCTTGCCGGGCTTGTTGGCGGCCCTGGTATTTTTCTTGTGCTGGCTGGCCGGGGCGGCCTTGACCGGCTTGTGGGCTTCACCGGCATGGCTGTGCAGGCTGAAGGCCCCCAGGGCAAGCGTCAGGCTGAGCAAGCGGGTCTGGAACAGAAGGCGGCAGGGCGGCGGCAGGAGGGCAAGAGTCATGGGCGGCTGGCAGGCTTGGGGCGGGCGATGGATTGAAGGGCTTGGTCGAATTCTCGCCGCCAACGCAGGCGCGCCCGCCAGGGCGGCGGCCGTGTGCTGGCTTGCGGGCCGTAGCGCTGGCTCTCCAGCTGCAGCAGCAAATGCACGGCGGTGTCGGTTCTCACGGCGCCAAAACGGCTTTGCAGCTGGCGCGCCCATTCGCGCGGCCCTTGGTGGGCCTGGGCCTGCAGGCCCAGGCGGCGCAGCCGCCGCATCACCTGCTCGCGCTGGCGCAGCCAGGGGTCGCGGGTCCAGAGCGCGCCGGAGCGCCACAGCGTCCACAGGCCCGCGCCCAAGGCGATGGCGGCGATCAGCAAGGCGCTCAGGCGGCCCAGGGCCAGCCAGTCGGGGGCGGCCACGCCCAGGCTTTTGAGCAGGTCGAACTGGTTCTGGCGCGAGTAGTTCAGCACCGCTTGCTGCCAGCGGTTGTTGAGGGCCTCCCAGCCGCCGCGCAGGCTCAGCCATAGCGTGGGGCTGAGCTGGCCCAGGGCGCCGGCAATCGCCCCGGCCTGGGGCTGCAGGGCCAGGCCTTGCTGGATGCGCTCGGGCGCCACTGCGGCCGTGGGGTCGACGCGCTGCCAGCCCTGGCCTTGCAGCCAGACCTCGGCCCAGGCATGGGCATTGCTGTTGCGCACGATCCAGAAACCGTCTTGCGGCTCGGCGTCCATGCCCTGGAAGCCCGTCACCACCCGGGCCGGAATGCCCAGGGCCCGCATCACGACGACAAAAGCGCCGGAGAAGTGTTCGCAAAAGCCCAGGCGCCGGTCCAGCCAGAACTCGTCGATCAGATGGGGTGAGATCTCGCCGTAGCGGCCGGGGGCGAGGGTGTAGACAAAGTCCGCGCTGCGGATGTGCTGCAGCACGGCCTGCACCAGGGCGGGGCCGAGGGCGGCCGGCTCCAGCGCCTGGAAGCGGGGTTCGCGGCGCAGGGCCGCGGCCCAGGCCAGGCTGCGCGGGTTGAAGCCGGGCGGCAGCTCCAGATAGTTCTGCAGGCTCAGCTGGGCCTGGGTCGGGCCGTGGCGGTAGTCCAGAAAGGCCTGGGCGTTCAGGCGCAGGCGCTCGGTGATGGGGCGGGGCGCGCTCCACTGCAGCTCGGGCTCGCGGCGCAGCGTCATCTCGTCCAGCAGCAGCTCGGCGCCGGCCTGCTGGGGGCTCATCTCCAGCAGGGGCAGGGTCTTGAGGCGCAGCGGCTCCAGGGTCAGCTCATAGCTGAGGGCCGGGCCACGCACTTGCAGGGCTTCACTTCTGCCCGGCCAGCCGCTGGTGCTCGGTGTGGCCGGCCGCCAGACGCGGCCATCAAACTGGGCCAGCACCGGGCCGCGGAAGTAGCGCGTCTGTGGCGGCGGAGGCGGGCCCTGGAAGCGCAGGCGCATGGCGATGCTGTCGTCATTGGCGATCTCGGCCATGGCGCCCATGGCCATGGTGTTGGACAGGCCGGTGCGGCCCACCGAGTCCGCCGGTATGCCCCAGAGCGGCGCGATGCGGGGAAACAGCAGAAACAGCAGCACCATCACCGGCAGGCCGAACAAGGTGCTGCGCGCCGCCAGGCCGGCGGCCAGCCTGAGGCTGGGCTGGCCCACCGGCATCTGGGCCAGCACCAGGGCGCTGAGCAAGGCCCAGACGCTGAGCAGAGTCCACAGGGCGCTCAGCAGGCTTTGCGAGTACAGAAAGTGCGTCAGCACAAGAAAAAAGCCGAGGAAGAACACCACAAAAGCATCGCGGCGGGCGCGCAGCTCGAGGGTCTTCAGCGCCATCAGCATCACCAGCATGGTGACGCCGGGCTCGCGGCCTATCAGGCTGCGGTGGCTGAGCCAGGTCAGCGCCACCGACACCGCCAGCACGGCCAGCAGCGGCCAGCGCCCCGGCAAGGCCTGGCCTCGCCAGGCCAAAAGGCCGCGCCACAGCAGTACCAGGGCGGTGATGGCGCTGGCCCACAGCGGCAGGTGGCCGGCATGGGGAATCAGGGTGGCGGCGATGCCGCCAAGCAGGAACAAGGTGTCGCGGCATTCGCGCGATTGCTGGGCCAGGGCCAGGCCAAGGCGCGTGCTCATGCGCGGCCGCCTTGCTGGCTGGCCAGCAGTTCCAGGCATTGGCGCTTGTGCTGAGGCCCCAGGTCCTGGGGCAGGACCTGGGCCTGCAGGCGCAGGCCGTAGGGCGCTTGCAGCTTCTCGGCCGCCAGCACCCAGGCCGTCAGGCGCGACAGGCCTGCCTCGGCGTCCAGCGGGGCGGCGTCGCGCCAGTCCAGCCACAGCGCGTGCTGGGCCGGTGCCCGGGTTTCGCGTACCCACAGGGGCGTGCCTTGCTCCATGCTCAGGGCGGCTTTTTTCCACAAAACCTGGCGCAGGGAGTCACCGCGCTGGTAGGGGCGCACGCCCTCGAAGTCCTGGCCCTGACCGGGCGGGCCGACTGGGGTGGCTGAGTTCTGCGGCTGCGCCTCCTCGCCCGCATAGCTGAGGGTAAAGGGCGGAGCGGGCGTCTCCGGCTGGGGGTAGACCCAGACCTGGGCGGCCGGCCGCCAGACGCTCCAGACGCGGAACAGGCCCAGCGGGAAGCGGCTGATGATTTGCAGCGTGGGCAGATGCTTGTGGCCGCGCGTGCCCGCCGGCAGGCGCAGATGCAGGATGGCGTGGCCCAGAGCGGGCACATCGGTCCAGGCGATTTCCTCGCTGGCCGACTCGAAGCCCGGCGCGCCGCGCTGGACCCGCAGGCCGATACCGTAACGGGCGGTGCCGGGGTTGTGCAGGCGCAGCTCCAGCTGCAGGTCCTGGCCCGCGAAGGCGGGCTCGGGCGTTTTCAGGTCCAGGCTCAGGCCGCGCAGATTGGCATGGGTCTGCTGCATGGAGGCCAGACCGGCACCGGTGAGCAAAAAAGTCAGCAGATAGCCCAGGCTCAGCTGGTCGTTGATGGAGGCGATCAAGAGCAGGACCAGGGTCAGGCAGAAGGCCAGGCCGGCGCGGCTGGGCAGGATATAGATATTGCGCTGCAGCAGCTCGGTGCTGTCGCTGAGCGGATGACGGGCGGCCAACCAGGCCTGCCAGCGGCGCGGAGGTGAGAAACCTAACATTAAAACTGAGCGTGCAGGTGTCAGGGAAGGGGAATGGCTTCGAGCATGGCTCGCACCTGCTCGCGCGGCCCACGGGCGCTGCCGGGCTTGGGCCGCAGGCGGTGGGCGATGGTCTGGGGAAGGATGGCTTGCACATCGTCGGGCGCCACAAAGTCGCGCCCGTCCAGCAGGGCGCGGGCGCGCGCGGCGCGCAGCACACCGAGGCCGGCACGCGGGCTCAGGCCTTCGGCAAACCACTGACCCGAGCGGGTCGCGGCGATCAGGGCCTGCAGATAGTCCAGCAGGGCCGGCGCGGCATGGATGGCGCGCACATCGGCCTGGGCCTGCAGCACATCGGCCGGGCTCATCACCGCTGGCAGGGCCCGCAAGGCCTCGCGGCTGTCCTGGCCCAGCAGCAGCTCGCGCTCGGCGGCCTGGTCGGGGTAGCCCAGCGAGATGCACATCAGAAAGCGGTCCAGCTGCGACTCCGGCAGCGGGTAGGTGCCCAGCTGCTCGCTGGGGTTTTGCGTGGCGATGACGAAGAAGGGCTGGGGCAGGGCATGGCTTGTGCCATCCACGCTGACCTGGTTTTCTTCCATGGCCTCCAGCAAGGCGCTTTGCGATTTGGGGCCGGCGCGGTTGATCTCGTCGGCCAGCAAGACCTGGGCGAATACCGGACCGGGGTGGAAGACAAAGGCCGCCTTTTCCCGCTCGTAAATGCTGACGCCCAGCAGGTCGGAGGGCATCAGGTCGGCGGTGAACTGCAGGCGCGAAAATTTCAAGCCCATGGAGATGGCCAGGGCATGGGCCAGGGTGGTCTTGCCGACCCCGGGCAGATCCTCGATCAGCAGATGGCCGCCGGCAATCAGGCAGGCCACGCAGTCCCGGATCTGCTGCGGTTTGCCTTTGATGATCGTGCTAATCTGCTGTTGCAGGGCGGTCAAGAGTTGGGTGCTTTGTTGGCGTGTGGCGGCGGTCATGCGCGCACCATAGCAAAAACTTTGACGCTCAATTCAATCAAGAGAGACTTGTCTTCGCTGCCCATGTCCACTGCCTATCTGAGCCACCCCGACTGTCACCGGCACGATATGGGCCCCGGCCATCCCGAATGCCCGCAGCGCCTGGATGCGATCGAGGACTGGCTGATCGCCAGCGGCATCGGCGAAACCCTGGTGCGGCTGGCGGCACCGCGGGTCGATCTGGCCGATGTGGAGCGGGCCCACACCCATGGTTATGTGGCCGAGCTGGCCGAGGTCTTGCAGGCCTGTGCCAGCTCCGGCAACAGCCATTCCATGGACCCCGACACCGTGGCCAACCCGCATACCTGGGCCGCCGCCCTGCGCGCCGCCGGTGCGGCGGTGGAGGCCACCCGCCTGGTGCTGGACGGCCGCCATGAGAACGCGTTCTGCGCCGTGCGCCCGCCCGGCCACCATGCCACGCGCGACCAGACCATGGGATTTTGTTTTTTCAACAATGTGGCGGTGGCGGCCCGTTACGCCCTGGATGTGCGGGGCCTGAAACGGGTGGCCGTGGTGGACTTCGATGTACACCACGGCAATGGCACCGAGGACATCATCGCGGGCGATGAGCGCGTGCTGATGGTCAGCATCTTCCAGCATCCGCTCTACCCCTATAACGGCGCCGTGCCCAAGGGCGAGAACATGATCAATGTGCCGGTGCCGGCCTACACCAAGGGTCTGGAGGTGCGCGAGCTGGTGGAGGCCATGTGGATGCCGGCGCTGGAGCGCTTCCGGCCCGAGATGCTCTTCATCTCGGCCGGCTTCGACGCCCACCGCGATGACGATCTGGGCCAGCTGGGCCTGCTCGAGGCCGACTACGAATGGTTGACGCTGCGCATCATGGAGGTGGCCAAACGCCATGCCAAGGGCCGCATCGTCTCCTGCCTGGAGGGTGGCTACCACCTGGGCGCCCTTGCCCGCAGCGTGGGTGTGCATCTGCGGGCCTTGTCCGGGGCCTGAACCTGGTGTTTTTTGTTTTGGCGACAATGGCGGCCTCTTCACTCCCCGCCCGGACCAGCCCGCCTGCATGAATAACGACTTCTCTTTCGACTTCACCGAACTGCGTGTTCTGTTCGAGGCCTTGCTGACCCCGACGGCCCTGATGGGCCTGGCCGTGCTGCTGGCCTGCCTGGCCCTGTCCTGGCTGGTGGTCAGCCTGCTGCACCGCCGGGTGCAGCACCGCGCCACCTCGGTGCTGTTCGGCACCCATGTGGTGGACGGCGTGCTCTTCCCCGTGCTGGCCCTGGGCCTGGCCTATATCGCCAAAAAATTCTTGCCAGTGCTGGGCGTGTCCTCGGCCGTGTTCAAGCTGGCGATTCCGGTGCTGCTGTCCCTGGTCTTGATCCGCCTGACGGTGCGGGTGCTGATTGCCGCCCTGCCCAATTCCAAATGGATCAAGCTGGTGGAGAGCAAGGTGTCCTGGCTGGCCTGGGGCGGCTCCATTCTCTGGGTGACGGGCATCCTGCCCCTGATCCTGGACGAGTTCGATGCCATCACCTGGAAGATGGGCGGCAAGGAGGTCTCGCTGGGCGCGCTGATCCAGGGGGCTTTCAATGCCGTGATCGTGCTGGTCCTGGCCTTGTGGATCTCCTCGGCCATCGAGTCCCGGCTGCTGCGCGGCGGCACCATGGACCTGTCGCTGCGCAAGATCGCGGCCAATGCCACGCGCTCGCTGTTCCTGTTTGCCGGCCTGTTGATCGCCCTGTCGGCCGCCGGCATCGACCTGACGGCCCTCAGCGTGCTGGGCGGCGCCCTGGGCGTGGGCATCGGTTTCGGCCTGCAGAAGCTGGCGTCCAACTACGTCTCGGGCTTTGTGATCCTGGCCGAACGCTCGCTGCGCATCGGCGATATGGTCAAGGTGGACAATTTCGAGGGCCGCATCAGCGATATCAACACCCGCTACACGGTGATACGCGCGCTCAGCGGCCGCGAGGCCATCCTGCCCAATGAGATGCTGATCACCCAGCGGGTCGAAAACATGTCGCTGGCCGATCCGCAAGTGCTGCTCAACACGGTGGTGCAGGTGGAGTACGGCACCGATCTGGAGCGCCTGATGCCCATGCTGGTGGCGGTGGTCGAGTCCGTGCCGCGCATTCTGAAGACCCCGGGCCCCTCGGTGCAGCTGAGCAATTTCGCGGCCGATGGCCTGGAGCTGACGATTTACTTCTGGATTGCCGACCCCGAGAACGGCCAGGGCGGCCCGCGCTCGGACGTCAATCTGGCGATTCTGCGGGTGTTGAACGAGCAGGGCATAGGCATCCCCTTCCCGCAGCGCGTGCTGCACCAGGCTGCTGTGGCAGGCGGCGCCAGCGGCGGCTGAGGGCTGTTTGGCGGGTGCGATACTCGCCCGAAATATTTTCGCCGAGCCCGCCGCAATGCCCTCCACGGATGCCGCCTCCCCGCTGATCCCCAAGATTCTGGCCGGCACGGCCGTGCTGGGTTTTCTCTATCTGGCGGGCGGGGTGCTGGCGCCCATCACCCTGGCCATCATGCTGAGCTTTGTGATCGCGCCCATCGTGCGCCGCTTCCGCGGCCTGGGCCTGGGGCAGGGCGCCGCCGCCCTGCTGGCGCTGGGCATGGCCGGGCTGGTGACGGCGGGTATTGCCCTGGTCATCGTGCTGCAACTGCGGGCGATGTCGGAGGAGCTGCCGGCCTATGAGGCCCAGGTGCGGCAGAAGATCGCTACCCTGCGCGAGCTCACCGTTGATCGCTTGCAGGAGGCGCAGGGCCGGGCCAGCCGGATGATGACGGACCAACTGGTGGCCGAGCCCGATCAGCCCCAGGCCCTGAGCCCGGACAAGCCCCGCCCCGAGGGCAAGTCCGACCCGTTGGCCCAGTTCCTGGCCCTGGTCTGGGGGCCGCTGGGCGGCGTGGGCGTGGTCGTGCTGGTGTTGGTGTTCGCCCTGCTGGAGCAGGACGCCTTGCGCGACCGCCTGGTCCGGCTGCTGGGGGGGAGCGACGTCAGGGCCGCCACCAGCGCGCTCAACGATGCCGGGCAGCGCCTGTCGCGCTACTTCGTCTCTCAGTTCAGCGTCAATCTGGGCGTGGCGCTGGCGATCTGGGCCCTGCTGGCCCTGCTGCAGCTGCCGCATGCCCTGATCTGGGCCACCCTGGCCGGGCTGCTGCGCTTCGTGCCCTATGTGGGCTTTCCCGCAGCGGCCCTGCTGGCCTGCGCCATGGCCGCCGCCATGGTGCCGGGCTGGGACATGGCCCTGTCCACCGCCCTGGTCTTTCTGGCCGTGGAGCTGGTGGTGACCTATGGGATCGAGCCGCGGCTCTATGGCCATGCCACCGGCATGTCGCCCTTCTCGGTGGTGGTGTCGGCCATTTTCTGGAGCGCGCTGTGGGGCCCCATCGGCTTGCTGCTGTCCACTCCGCTGACGCTGTGCCTGGTGGTGGCGGGGCGGCATGTGCCGTCGCTGTATTTCCTGGACCTGCTGCTGGGCGACGCGCCCGCGCTGGACCTGTCCCAGCGCTTTTACCAGCGCATCCTCAGCGGCGACGCGGTGGAGATACTGGCCAACGCCCGCAGCTTTCTGAAGCGCAAATCCCTGGCCAGCTATTGCGACAAGATCGTCATGCCGGCTTTTTTGATGGCCAGGCAGGACTTCGAGAAGCAGCTGATCCAGCCGGCCCAGGTGCAGGCCGCCCAGCGCGCCATCCTGCAGGTGTTTGGCCAACTCTCGGGGCACGCGCGGCCCGCGCGCTCATGCAAAACGGTGCTGGACGACGGCGGCGAACTGGGCCTGCGCCTGCGCCAGGAGCGGCTGAAGACCGAGGGGCGTTGGCAGGGGCCGCTGGACGTGGCGCCGGGCTCGCTCTTGCTGTGCGTCAGCATGGCCGGCAGCGACGCCTATCTGACGGCCGAGTTGCTGGTGAGGGTGCTGAGGAGCGAGCGCTTGGATGCCCGCCACGTCACCGTCCAGGAGTTGGCCGACCCGCCTCCGGATGCGCGCGCCGAACTCATCGGCACCGTCTTTGTCGTCAGCACCTCGGCCGCGCCGGTGTCGGCCCAGGACAGAGAGCTGCTGAACAGGCATTTGCTGATGCTGCAGCAGGCCCAATTGGTTCTGCTGATGCCCGTGGCGACCCAGGCCACGGCGGACCCCATAGCCGCCGAGCGAAGCTATCACACGGCCTATTCCTTTGAGGAGGCCGTCGCCCTGGTGCAGGCGCGGCAGTCCTAGCCCTAGCCCTAGCCCTCGGCCCGGGCCGCAAAGTGTTGCGCCAGCAATAGCGCCGCGCCCTCGTAGTCGAAGGCGTCGATGGCCCGGCTGAGCTGCAGATAGGCGGCCGGGTCGGCCGAGTGGAACAGATCGGCATGGGCCGACAGCAGGCTTTCGGCCTCGACATCGTTCTGCGCCAGCAGCTCGGCCAACTGGCTCACCAGGCCCTGCAATTGAGCGGGGTCGACCACCGTCAGCTGGCGGGACGGTGGGTTCTCCGGCAGGCTTTGCCTGAGGGCCTGGATCAAGGCCTGCAGCGGCCCGTTCAAGGCCTCGACCAGGGTTTGCAGCGGGGCCGCGCCGTGGCCGGCCCGCAAGGCCTGTTCCAGCTCCTCGGCTCTTTGCTGTACCTCCTCGGCGCCCAGGCTGCCAGCCACGCCCTTGCAGCTGTGCGCCAGGCGTTCGGCGGTGGCCCAGTCGCTGCCGGCCAGGGCGCTGCGGAGCTGCTCGCCCACGCCGGCCTGGTTGCTGGCAAACAGGCGCAGCATCTTCAGATACATGGTCCGGTTGCCGCCGATGCGGCCCAGGCCGCTGGCCATGTCCAGGCCGGGGATGTGCTCGGGCAGCGCTTCCACGGTGGCCGCTGCGACGACTGCGGGCGCCGCGGCTTCGCTCCCGCCCTGGCTCGGTTCACCCAGGCCCGGACGGGGGCGGACCCAGCGCAGCAGGGCGGCCCACAGCTCCTCGGGTTCGATGGGCTTGTTGACCGTGCCGCACATGCCGGCCGCCAGGCTGGCCTCGATGTCGGAGCGCATCACATTGGCGCTCATGGAGATGATGGGCAGGCCGTCCAGCGCGGGCAGCTTGCGGATGGCGCGCGTGGCCTCCAGGCCATCCATCACCGGCATCTGCACATCCATCAGCACGGCGTCGTAGGGCTTGCGCTGCACCATCTCCAGCGCCTGCAGGCCGTTGTCGGCCGTCTCCACCTGCAGGCCCGCGCCTTGCAGCAGCTCGCAGCCCACATACTGGTTGAACTCGTTGTCGTCCACCAGCAGGATCAGCGCGCCGGCGATGCCGGCCAGCCGGTGGTCGGCCTTGCAGCCCTGGGCGAACTCCTGCGCCCCGGCCTGGTCGCGGGTCAGGGCCTGTTGCAGGGCCGCATGCAGGGTGCCGGTGTAGACGGGCTTGAACAGCAGCGCCTCCACCCCATGCAGGGGCAGGGCATCGCCGCTGAATTCCGAGGTCAGGATGCGGTAGGGCCGGCGCGTCAGCAGCTCGCCCTGGGCCGGCTGGGCCGTCTCGTTCTCGGCCAGCGGCTGGCGGTCGATCAGCAGGTCGAAGCCGGATTCCTGCTGCAGCACTTGCAGGGCGGCATTGCTGTCCGGGCATTCGCTGACCCGCAGGCCCAATTGGGCCAGCTCCTGGGCCAGCACCCGGCTGGCCTGGGGGTGATCGTCGATCAGCAAGGCCTTCTTGCCCTGGAAGCGCGCACGCAGGCGCTCGGTCTGGGCCCGCTTGGCGCGCGCTTCCTCGGTGAGCTGGGCCTCGCCGCACAGGCCCAGGCGGGCGGTGAACCAGAAGCTGCTGCCCTGGCCCAGCACGCTTTCCACCCCGGCCTGGCCGCCCATCAGCTCGGCCAGGCGCTTGGAGATGGACAGGCCCAGGCCGGTGCCACCGTATTTGCGCGAGGTCGAGGCATCGGCCTGGTGGAAGCTCTGGAACAGCTGGGCCATATGGGCCTCCGACAGGCCGATGCCGGTGTCGTGCACCGAGATCTTGAGGCAGACCTGCGCCTCTTCAGCGGCGTCCTCGGCCCTGCGCAGGCGCTCGATCTGCAGGCGGACCTGGCCCTGCTCGGTGAACTTGAGCGCATTGCTGGCGAAGTTGATGATGACCTGCACCAGGCGCAGCGGGTCGCCGATCAGATGCCGGGGTACGGCGGGGTCGACCTCGAACAGTAGCTCCAGCCCCTTGGCAATCGCCTTGTCGGCGACCAGATTGGCGACATTGGAGAGCAGGCTGTCCAGCTCGAAGGGCACGGCCTCGATGTCCAGTTTCTCGGCCTCGATCTTGGAGAAGTCCAGGATGTCGTTGATGATGCCCAGCAGATGCTTGCCCGAGAGGCAGACGCGTTCGATGTACTCGCGCTGGCGCGGTTGCAGCTCGGTCTGCAGCGCCATCTGCGAGAGGCCGATGATGGTGTTCATCGGTGTGCGGATCTCGTGGCTCATATTGGCCAGAAAGGCGGATTTGAGCTGGTTGGCGCTTTCCGCCATGTCGCGGGCCTGGCGGATGGCGGCCTCGGCCGATTTTTCGTCCGTCACGTCCTCGATATAGCCGTTCCAGATCTGGCGCAGATCCAGCTGCCAGCCGCCAAAGCTGGTGGAGATATGCAGCCAGCGCAGCTCGCCCCTGACCATGGCCCTGACGTCGATGCTGTACTGACCGACTTTGGCGCCCTGGCGTATCAGCTCATGCGATTTGCGGATCTCGCCCAGCAGCAGCTCGTTGTCCTCGGCCACCAAGGCCTTGAAGCGGGTGACCGAGGGGTCGCGCAGCAAGGCTTCGGCCGAGATGCCGGTGACCGCCAGCATTTTTTCGCTGACGAAGCTGAAGCGGATGCGGCCCTCGTCATCGCTCTCGTACTGAAAGATGACCAGGGGCAGGGTGTTGGACAGGCCGACGATCTGGTCCTGGACTTTTTCGGAGCGCTGCTTGGCCGCCTCCAGGGCGAGTTCGGCATTGCGCCGCGCCGTCGCCTCCCGGAAGGCCAGGGAGATATGCGGGGCCTCGGCCGGGCTGCCCGACAGCAGGGCCATGGTGACGTCCAGGGCAAAAGTGCTGCCGTCACCGTCCTGCACCCAGTATTCATGCACGGTCTGGCGCCGTTGCTGGGCCGGACCCGGGCCGGCATCGCCGGCCTGCGTTTTCAGAAAGGCTTCGCGGCATTGCGGCAATAGGAAGTCGATGGGCAGGCCGCGCAGCTCGCCGGCGGCGTAGCCAAACAGCTGGGTCGCCCGGGTGTTGCTGGCGACGATGGCGCCCTCGGCATTGATGATGATCAGGCCGTCGGGCAGCAGGTCCATCCAGCCGCAGTCAGCGGGGTCGAAATGGCTCACGGCAGGGGGCTCCCCATGCGTCCGGGGGATGGCTTCAGCCCGGCCCTAAGCAAGCTAAGCGCCGCATCCGACATCAAGACTCCTGTCTCCTATCGCCCATGCCAGCCCTCAGTCGCCCGCAAACTCGAGGCTGACCCGGGTGCCATGCTCGTTGGTGTGCAAGCGCAAGCCGGCGCCCAAGGCCTCTTGCGCCACATTCTTGGCAATGTAGCCGCCGATGCCGATATGCCCCAGATTTTGCTTGCTGCTGTAGAAGGGCTCGAACAGGCGCAGGGCTTGCTGGGCGTCCATGCCGGGGCCATTGTCCTGGATGTGGATGAAGCCGGTCTTGCCGATTTGCTCCACGCTGATGTCGACCCGCAGGGCTTGCGCACCGCCGCCGGCATGGGCCAGCACATTGTCCAGCAGCTCGCTGACCACGGTGTGCAAGCCGCTGGGGTCCAGCTCCAGGCACAGCGCCTTGCTGCCGTGCAGATGGATGTCCAGGCTGTCGCCAAAGCTCGCGGCGATATAGCCCAGCTCCTCCAGCACCGGGGTCGGCTGCCGCGGGCTGGACATGGCCGCGGCCGAGATCTGCTTGAGCCGTTTGACGATGAGAGCGGACTTGAGGGCTTGTTGCTCGATCAGCTGCACCGTTGCCTGCAGGTCGGGGGCCAGCTCGGCCAGGTTCTCGGGCTGGCTCAACAGCTCGCTGAGCGCGCCGCAGGCCGAGATCTGCACGCCCAGCGGGGTATTGAGTTCGTGGGCCACGCCGTTGACCAGGCGGCTCAGGATGGTGGCCTGGCGCTGCTGCATCAGCTCGCGCTCCGCCAGCAGCAGCTCGGCGCGCAGGCTTTGTTCGGTCAGTATGGCCAGGATGCGGGTGCACATGGCACCGGCCACCAACTGGATGAATTTGCGGTCCAGGGCGTCGAAGGCCTGGTCCAGGCCCAGCACATTGAGCAGGCCTATGGTCATGCTGTCTTGCTGGATGGGCAGGACGCTGAGCGCCTGGGCTTGGGGCAGGGCCAGCTCGGGCGGCAGCAGGGCTTGTTCGGCGGCCAGTTCCTTGGGGCCCAGATGGCGGGGGATGCGGCGCCGCCATTGCTCGGCATCGAAAGGGCTGAGGGTTTCCAGGCGCAGTTCCTGCACCTCGGTCCGGCTGCCCTGGGCCGTGATCAGCGCGCAATGCTGGCCGTAGACGCAGAGCAGGCGCCAGTTGTTGACGCTGGCACAGTGCTTCCAGCGTGTGGCCACGATCTTGGCCACCTCCTCGATGCTGCGGCGGCGCTGAACCTCGTCGATCAGCTGCACCAGCCCATCAAAGCGGATGCTGCGGTGGGCGTCCATCACCCGCTCGCTGGGAGGCGAGCCGGGCGCATCGGACTTGAGCGGGGTGAAGCAATCCTTGGCTTGCATGGGCGGCTGGCTTGTTTTGCGGTCTCGTTACCCGTCCACCAAGGCCTTGTACTGCGGATCCAGGGGCAGGCGCAGGCCGCTGGTATAGCAGTTGAACATCATGGCCAGGTCGATGACGCTGAGCAGCTCTTTGACCTCGCTGTCGCTGAAGCCGGCGTCTGCCAGGGCCTGGAACTCCGCGTCGCTGACGCCGTTGGCATCCCGCGCCATCTTGTCTGCGAACTGCAAGGCCACACGGTGCGAGGGCGGCAGCGGCACGGCGCTGTCGGGATCCAGGATGGTGACAAGGTCGTGGTAGCTCAGCGTGGGGTCCAGTTGCAGGGCCGAGTGGGCATGGCAGGCGCTGCAGTACTCGGCGCCATTGACGCGGGAGACCACGAAGACGGTCATTTCCTTCAGCACATGGGGCAGCTCACCTTCGAGCAGGCAGCCCCGGGTTTTTTCCCAGTAGGCCTTGATCAGCGTGGGGTTGTGGCCCAGGCTCAGCATCCACACCGGGGGTTCGGCCGCGCCGCTGAGGCGCAGGAACTCGTCGTAGACCTCGCGGGTGCCGGGGCAGGCTTGCTCGTAAGGGGTCAGGGTATAGCGTTTCATCGAGAATCACTCCGCTTGAAATACCTTGGCTGGCAGCTCGAAGCTGAACTGCGCGCCCTGGCTGGAGGGCAGCACCTGCATGCGGCCGCCCAGCTTATTGCTGACCAGATCTTGGACGATGCCCATGCCCAAGCCCTGGTGGCCTTGGCCCAGGCGGGTGCTGAAGCCGTTGTTGAACAAGGACTGGCGGGCTTGCTCGCTCAAGCCCACACCGTCATCGGCGTAGCGCAGATAGAGATTGGCATTGGGCAGCTGGCGGGCCTCGATGCGGATCTGGCCGCCCTTGCGCCCTTGGAAACCATGCGCCACCGAATTGCTGATGAGGTTGCCGATCAGCAGATGCCAGTCGCTGGCCTCGCTCATCAGGCGCAGATTGGGGGCGATGTCCAGGCTGATCTGCAGCTCCACACCGCCATGACGGGCACGCTGCAAGGCGATCACCTGGGCCACGGTCTCGGCCAGATTCAGCGCCGGGCCTTCGCTTGGTTGTCCGGCGGCGGGTGCCGTTAGCAGCTGGATCGCCAATTGCACGCTGGCCTGGATCATTTCGTTGGCCTCCTGCAGCTCGGCCAGCAAGCCGGCCGCGCCGGCCTGCTGGGGATCGAGCTGCCGGCGCAGGTCATCGAGCTGCTGCTTTTGCACCGAGTTGGCCATCAGGATCACGCCCAGCGGCGTGTTGAGCTCATGGACCCAGCGGCGCAGCTTCAGCTGGGCCGCAGCGGCCCCCTCCACCGGCTTGGCTGCCGAGTCCTGCGCAGGCGGGCTACTCGATGGGGAGGGGCTTGGCATGGTGGCTGGGCGGTCAGAGCGAACAGCGCGTCAGGGCTGCTCCTGCGTTATCGGCAAGAAGGTGGAGCGCATCAAGCTCGGCCTCGCTCAGCAGCGCCTTTTCTTGCAGGCTCAGCAGGCAAAGCTCCTGCACATGCGGCAAGGCCAGCAATTGATAGCCTTCCACCGCCAGCGCGAGCCCGGGTGTGGCCTGGGCCTGGGGGAAGCGGGCTCTCACGTTCTCGGGCGGCAGAGCCTCGCCTTGCAGCGCCGCGGGCTCACCTTGGGCGCTGCCCCACCACAGGGCCGCGCCTTTGAACAGCTCCAGCTGCATGAAGTGCCGCAACAGGCATTCCGCCAGGGCCGGCTTGTCCGCCGCGGCGAACAGCTCACGATTCAGATGGCCCATGGCCGCCAGCCCGGCGCGGCTGTGGCCCATGGCGTAGATCTGCTTGAAGTTGCGCACGCTGGACATCACGGCGGTGAAGAGCTTGGCCGCCGTGAGCTCGGTTTTTTCCTTGTAGTCGTTGATGTCGTACTCGACCATCACGCTGCGCTCGGGGGCCTGGCCGGGCTGGCCGGTGCGCAGGATGATGCGCACCAGGGAGTTCTTGGCCTCCTCGCGGATGTGCTTGACCAGGTCCAGCCCCGCGCGCTCGCTCTCCATCACCACATCGAGCAGGATGACGGCGATATCGGGGTGGCGTTCCAGCTGTTCCTTGGCATCCAGCGATGACATGGCGCTGATCAGCAGGCTGGCGCGGCCTTCGATCGAGAAATTGCGCAAGGCAAGCTTGGTGACCTGGTGGATGGCGGGCTCATCGTCCACCACCAGAATCTTCCAAACGGCTTCGGTCGCTGCATCTGCCACGCTTGTTTTCTCCGACTGACTGATCCATTAGCACTAGGGCAAAGTCTGCCATAGCGGGGGAGGGTTTGGGGGCGAGACTTTGCCGGCCTTGCTGCAAAGCTGCTCACAGTTGGCGGCTGGGCCTCGTAGCAGGGCGGGGCGGACGCGGGAGCGTCGAATTTGTGCGGATGACGCAACAGTCTGCGCCCTTGACCCCGGGCCGAGCGGGCAAAAAAGGGCCTGCGGCATCGCAGGGATGCCGCAGGCCCTTCGGTCAGGCTCGATGGGCCGGGCTTGCGGTTCAGGCGCTGGCGATGGGAATGCCCAGCGATTTGCCGGAGGCGATGCGCTCCTTCCACTCGGCCGGGCCGCTGATGTGGGCGCTGCTGCCGCCAGCGTCCACCGCGACGGTGACGGGCATGTCCACCACATCGAATTCGTAAATCGCTTCCATGCCCAGATCGGCGAAGCCGACCACGGGTGCGGCCTTGATGGCCTTGCTGACCAGATAGGCGGCACCGCCGACGGCCATCAGATAGGCCGAACCGTTATCCCGGATGGCTTCGATGGCGACCGGGCCACGCTCGGCCTTGCCCACCATGGCGATCAGGCCGGTCTGCTCCAGCATCATGCGGGTGAAGCCGTCCATGCGGGTGGCGGTGGTGGGGCCGGCCGGGCCGACCACCTCCTCGCGCACCGGGTCCACCGGGCCGACGTAGTAGATGACGCGGTTGGTGAAGTCCACCGGCAGCTTCTCGCCCTTGGCCAGCATATCGGCGATGCGCTTGTGGGCGGCGTCACGGCCGGTCAGCATCTTGCCGTTCAGCAGCAAGGTGTCGCCCGGCTTCCAACTGGCGACCTCGGCCTTGCTGAGGGTGTTCAGGTCCACGCGCTTGCTCTTGTTGTAGTCCGGCGCCCACTGCACATCGGGCCACAGGTCCAGGCTGGGCGGGGTCATGAAGGCGGGGCCCGAGCCGTCCAGCACGAAATGGCCGTGGCGGGTGGCGGCGCAGTTGGGAATCATGGCCACGGGCTTGCTGGCGGCGTGGGTGGGATAGGTCTTGATCTTGATGTCCAGCACCGTGGTCAGGCCGCCCAGGCCTTGGGCGCCAATGCCCAGGGCGTTGACCTTTTCGTACAGCTCGATGCGCAGCTCTTCGAGTTTGTTCTGCGGGCCGCGTTCCAGCAGCTCGTACATATCGATGTCTTCCATCAGAGCCTCCTTGGCCATCAGCATGGCCTTCTCGGCCGTGCCGCCGACGCCCAGGCCCAGCATGCCGGGCGGACACCAGCCCGCGCCCATCAGGGGCACGGTCTTGAGCACCCAGTCCACCAGGTTGTCGCTGGGGTTCATCATGACGAACTTGCTCTTGTTCTCGCTGCCGCCGCCCTTGGCCGCCACCATCACATCGATGGTATTGCCGGGCACGATGCTGACGCTGATCACCGCCGGCGTGTTGTCGCGGGTGTTCTTGCGCTCGAAGATGGGGTCGTTCAGCACCGAGGCGCGCAGCTTGTTGTCGGTGTTGTTATAGGCCTGGCGCACGCCCTCGTTGACGGCGTCTTCCAGCGAGCCGGGGAAGCCTTCCAGGCGCACATTCATGCCGATTTTCAGGAACACATTGACGATGCCGGTGTCCTGGCAGATGGGGCGGCGGCCCTCGGCGCACATCTTGGAGTTGGTGAGGATCTGCGCGATCGCGTCCTTGGCGGCGGCGCTTTGCTCGCGTTCGTAGGCGCGGGCCAGGTGCTGGATGTAGTCGGCCGGGTGGTAGTAGCTGATGTATTGCAGGGCGGCGGCCACGCTTTCAACGAGGTCGGCGTAGCGGATGGGGGTGGAGGTGCTCATGATGGGTGGCTTGGCTTGAGGCTAGGGCTGGGCTGAGAGGGTGAGAACTTTTTTACTGCGCGGTCGCCATGCGTCGTTGGGCGGTGCTCGGAATCCTCACGTACAGGGAGTACGTTCCGGCATCCGCAGCTCCGCCCACCTAGCCTGACGACCGCTCGCGACAAAAGTTCTCGCCCTCTGACGCGATGGTTGAGCGTCAGCGCGGGAAAGGCGGCAGTTTACTGAATCAGTGCTTGTCTGCGCCGGCGCCGTGGCTGGCGCTGAGCAGACGGTCGGTGTAGGCAATTGCGATCGCCGAGGCCAGGAAGGCGACGTGGATCAGGGTCTGCCACATCAGCGTCTTCTCCGCGTAGTTGTCGGCGTTGATAAAGGTCTTGAGCAGGTGGATGGAGGAGATGCCGATGATGGCCGTGGCCAGCTTGACCTTGAGCACCGAGGCATTGACATGGCTGAGCCACTCGGGTTGGTCGGGGTGACCGTCCAGCTCCATGCGGGAGACAAAGGTCTCGTAGCCGCCCACGATCACCATGATGAGCAGATTGGAGATCATCACCACATCGATCAGGCCCAGCACGACCAGCATCAGAATGGTTTCGTTGAGCTTGGCGATGGGCTCATAACCGGTGATATTGCCGGCGATGTCCTTGATGGCCGTGGCCTTGTAGCCAATGCTCTTGACCAGCAGGCTCAGCGCCTCCTGATTGCCGAAGGCGGCCTCGATCAGATGCACCAGCTCGGTCCAGAACTGGAAGACATAGACCGCCTGGGCCAGGATCAGGCCGATGTACAGCGGCAGCTGCAACCAGCGGCTGGCAAAGATCAGATTGGGCAGGGGGCGAAGGCGGCGGGGAGCTTGGGACATGGGCGCTGTCTTTCTTTTTTGGCTGAGTGTGCGGTGCGCGATTTTAAAAGCCCCACAGGGCCGCCGCCTGGCCGCGGCCGAACGACCTTCAATTTAGAGTAAGCGCTTCGTCAGAGACGGAATGCACAGTTGCATCAAAGCGTGGCCGAGGGTGATCCGCTCCAGGCCAGTGCCGAATCCAGATTAACCCGCATTGAGGAGACAAACTCATGAGTCATTCAGATCAATATCTGCCCAGCGCCGAGTGGCAAGCCCAGGCCCATGTCAAGGGCATGGCGGGCTACCAGGCCCTGGTGCAAGAGTCAGAGCGCGATTACGAAGGCTATTGGGCCCGTCTGGCCCGTGAGTTCGTCAGCTGGAAGAAGCCCTTCACCCAGGTGCTGAACAGCAGCGAGGCGCCTTTCTTCAAGTGGTTCGAGGACGGCCTGCTGAACGTCTCCTACAACTGCCTGGACCGCAATATCGAGGCCGGCAAGGGCGACAAGGTCGCTATTATTTTTGAGGCGGATGACGGCGCGGTCACCAAGGTCACTTACAAGGAACTGCTCTCGCAAGTCTCCCGCCTGGCCAATGCGCTGAAGGCGCGCGGCGTCAAAAAGGGCGACCGCGTGGTCATCTATATGTCCATGTCCGTCGAGGGCGTGGCCGCCATGCAGGCCTGCGCCCGTATCGGCGCCATCCACTCGGTGGTGTTCGGCGGCTTCTCGGCCCAGAGCCTGCGTGACCGCGTGCAGGATGCCGGCGCCGTGGCCATCATCACCGCCGACGAGCAATTGCGCGGCGGCAAGGCCTTGCCGCTGAAGGCCATCGTCGACGAAGCCCTGGACGGCGGCAGCTGCCCCAGCCTGAAGGACGTGATCGTCTACCAGCGCACCGGCGGCAAGATCAATTGGGTGCAAGGCCGCGATCTGTGGCTGCACGATGTCGTCGGCGGCCAGTCCGAGGTCTGCGAACCCGAGTGGGTCGAAGCAGAGCATCCCCTGTTCCTGCTCTACACCTCGGGCTCCACCGGCAAGCCCAAGGGCGTGCAGCACAGCACCGGCGGCTATCTGCTGCATGCTGCGCTGACCACCAAATGGACTTTTGACCTGAAGGACAGCGACATCTTCTGGTGCACGGCCGATATCGGCTGGGTGACGGGCCACAGCTACATCAGCTATGGCCCCTTGGCCCTGGGCGGCACCGAGATCGTCTTCGAGGGCGTGCCCACCTTCCCCGACGCCGGCCGCTTCTGGCAGATGATTGAGAAGCACAAGGTCACGATCTTCTACACCGCGCCCACCGCCATCCGCTCGCTGATCAAGGCGGCCGAGGGCAACGAAGCCGTGCACCCTGCCCGTTATGACCTGAGCAGCCTGCGCCTCTTGGGCTCGGTGGGCGAGCCCATCAACCCGGCCGCCTGGGAGTGGTATCACAAGCATATCGGCGGCGGCCGTTGCCCCATCGTCGACACCTTCTGGCAGACCGAGACCGGCGGCCACATGATCACCCCGCTGCCGGGTGCTACGCCCCTGGTGCCGGGCAGCTGCACCTTGCCCTTCCCGGGCATCACCACCGCCATCGTGGACGAAACCGGCACCGATGTGCCGAACGGCCAGGGCGGCATCCTGGTGGTCAAGAAGCCCTGGCCCTCGATGATACGCACCATCTGGAACGACCCCGAGCGTTTCAAGAGCAGCTACTATCCCGCTGAACTCAAGGGTTACTACCTGGCGGGCGACGGCGCCATCCGCGATGCCGAGACCGGCTACTTCACCATCACCGGCCGCATCGACGATGTCTTGAACGTCTCCGGCCACCGCATGGGCACGATGGAAATCGAATCCGCCCTGGTCAGCTTCACCGAGCTGGTGGCCGAGGCGGCCGTGGTGGGTCGCCCCGATGACACGACGGGCGAGGCCATCTGCGCCTTCGTCGTGCTCAAGCGGGGCCGCCCCAGTGGCGACGAGGCCAAGGCCATCGCCAAGCAGTTGCGCGACCATGTGGCCAAGGAAATCGGCCCCATCGCCAAGCCCAAGGACATTCGCTTCGGTGACAACCTGCCCAAGACCCGCAGCGGCAAGATCATGCGCCGCCTGCTGCGCTCGGTCGCCAAGGGCGAGTCCGTCACCCAGGACACGAGTACCTTGGAGAATCCCGCCATCCTGGAGCAACTGGGTCAGGCTTACTGACCCGGCTGGGCCAGCCCGGCGTAGCCGGGTAGCGGCGCAGCCGCTGGCGGGATTCGGGGTCCACTCATATCGCGCAGCGATGTGGGTGGGCACCAAAATCCGGTGATTCTCGAACAGCTGGGTCAGGCCTGCTGACCTGGCTGTCCGGGGCCACGCGTGAACGTGGCAGCAAGCAAAAAGGCCCCACGGGGCCTTTTGTCTTGAGGGGCTGTCGGCTTTACTTGACCGACAAAATCCAGCTCACCAGCTGCTTGGCCTCGGCCTCGCTGACCTGCGAGTTGGCGGGCATGGGCACGGGGCCCCAGACGCCGGAGCCGCCCTTGATGATCTTGCTTGCCAGCGTGGCGGCGGCGCCCTTGTCCTTGGCGTACTTGGTGGCCACGTCCTTGAAGGCAGGGCCGACCAGCTTTTTGTCCACCGCATGGCAGGCCATGCAGTTCTTCTTCTGGGCCAGATCGGCATTGGCGAAGGCCGGGGCGGCAAAGAAAACGCCGGCGCCTAGCGCGGCCGACAGCGTCAGAACGGTCTTGGTGAGGGAGGACTTCATGGATTCCTTTCGAGGAGCAAGCAAAGAGTTCATCGCCTTTGAGCCGCCCGACCGAGCCTGGGTGGACTACAGTCTGGCGCGAGTCGTTTGAAAACGATCAGAAAGATTCTAGTGCTCGACCGTGTTGCGCGTGGCGTCGCTGTGCGAGCCCCGTATGTGTGGCGTGAATATTGTGGCTTGGGGGAAAAGAGATGTGGTTTGTGGCGATCGGCCTTGGCCTTTTGGGCCTGAAGTTTTTTGAGGTGGCACCGGTGGCGGCTTGGGACTGGTGGCTCGTGCTGGCCCCCTTCGCCATGGCTGCCGCTTGGTGGCATTGGGCCGATTCCAGCGGTCACACCCAGCGCAAGGCCATGGAGGCGATGGATGAAAAAAAGGCCCAGCGTCGTCAGCGCAGCCTGGAGGCGCTGGGTCAGGGCGAGGCCGGCAAGAAGAAGCCGCGCAAGTAAGTAGGACTTACGCAAAACCGTCGCAGCTGTGTTTGAGCGGCTCGGCGCTTGGCCCCTGGGCCTTGGCCACTAGAATCCCGCCTGAATCCAAGGCTGCTTTTTCCTCAATTCTTTGACTTTTGACTGGAGATTTCATGGCATCCGAACAACAAGACGACAGCCAACGCGCCGCGCTCTGGATCGTGGGCCTGGTGGTGGCCGCGGTGCTGCTGGTGCTGGTCGGCCGCGTGGTCTTCAATCAGCTGCATCATGCCAAGGCCCCGGTGGCCCAGGGCCTGGTGATCGAAGAAGAGCTGCTGCTGATCGATATGCCGCTGAGCGGCGAGGTGGTCGGCACCGTGTTCTTCGCCGTGGCCGAGTCCGCCATGCCGGCCGAAGCCGCTGCCGAACTGGCCAAGGCGCTTGAGGCCCTGGCCGCCGCTCCCTCGCGCAAGATCGTCATCGCCGGCTTCCACGACGCCAGCGGCGACCCGCTGAAGAACGCCGCCCTGGCCAAGGCGCGTGCCATCGCCGCCCGCAATGCCTTGAAGGCTGCCGGCATCGACGCCGCCCGCCTGCAACTGCGCAAGCCCGAATCCGCCCTGGCCGACGGCCCGGCCGAGCAGGCCCGCCGGGTGGAAATTCGCTTGCTGGACTGAGTCCTCTTGCTGGCGGCGTCACTCCTTTGCGGGTGCCAGCCGCTTGCGCACTTCGGCTGCCACGGCCCGGCCCAGTTCCGCATGGGCTTGCGCCGTGAGATGGATGCCGTCGGCGCTGTCCTTGAGCGAGACTGGCTGGCCTGCGTCCATCAGCGGCAGCTTGAGCCTCAGCGCTTCCTGCCGCATCGCCTGCGCCAGCTGCGCTGATTTGGCGACTGCGGCCGGACCGAACAGCTGCTTGAAAGGCCCCCGGCTCGGATCGCCAAAGGCGGGTGGGACGATGATCAGCAGCCGTGGCGCCTCCGGCGCGGCGTAGGGCTCGGTTCCGGCCCTGGCCTTGCGGACGAGCTGGCCAAGGCCGGCCGCGATCTGCTTGGGTGAGCGATGCAGGACGTCCATCATGTCGTTGCTGCCCAGCATGACGATCAATAGATGGACCGGGCCGGCCTCCATCAAGGCCGAATCCAGGCGCTTCAGGCCGTTGTGCTCGGCCCCGCTCAGCGGGCCGACGCCGGGCGGCAGATCGGCATTGAGCGTGCGGGCGATGAGGCCGTTGACCATGACTTGGTAGCCGGCTCCCAGGCCGTTTTGCAGTACACCGGCCCAGCGCTCGCCATCGGCATAACGGGGCAGGGGGCTGTCATCCAGGCTGGGTCGCCAACCCCAGGTATTGGAGTCGCCGTAGACCAGAATGCGCAGGGGCGCCGCGGTGGCCGGCTCGTCCGCATGGGCCGGCTGCATCCAGCCCAATAGGCAAATCAGGGGAAGGAGAAGGCGGCGAATGCTGTGGCTTGGCATGGTGGCGGCGTCCTTTGCTTGATTTGTCTGCCGGCGTCTTGCTGGCCGGGGCGACTCTCGTCTCAGTCCCGGATTTTCAGGCGCGGCGCGCCGGCATGGTCTGCTGGCGTGACGCGGCCCACAAGCGCCGCCTGCTGGAAGCCGTGCTGGGCAAACACCGCCATCACCTCGCCCAGCGCTTCGGGCGCGCAGCTGAGCAGCAGGCCACCGCTGGTCTGCGGGTCGCTCAGCAAGGCTTGGGCCTTGGCGGGCAGGCCGGCGGCCAGTTCGACTTCATGGCCGTAGGCGGCCCAGTTGCGGCCGGAGGCGCCGGTGACAAAACCCTGTTCGGCCAGCTCGCTAACGCCGGGCAAGAGCGGCACCTGGGCCCAGTCGATTTCCACCGCCAGGCCCGAGCCCCGGGCCAGCTCCAGCGCATGGCCGGCCAGGCCGAAGCCGGTCACATCGGTGAGGGCATGCACGCCCTCCAGCGCGGCCAGGTCGGGGCCTGGGGTGTTGAGCTGGGTGGTGCTGGCCATCATGCGGGCATAGCCCTCGGCGCTCAGCGCCTGTTTCTTCAGCGCCGCCGACATGACGCCCACACCCAACGGCTTGCCCAGCACCAGCAGATCGCCCGCGCGTGCATCGGCATTGCGTTTGACGCGCCCGGGGTGGACCAGGCCCAGGGCCACCAGGCCGTAGATGGGCTCCACCGAATCGATGGTGTGGCCTCCCGCGATGGGGATGCCGGCGGCCCGGCAGACCGAGGCGCCGCCTTCCAGGATGCGGCCTATCGTGGCGGTGGACAGCACATTGATGGGCATGCCCACCAGGGCCAGGGCCATGATGGGGCGGCCGCCCATGGCATAGACATCGCTGATGGCATTGGTGGCGGCGATGCGGCCGAAGTCGTAGGGGTCATCGACGATGGGCATGAAGAAGTCCGTCGTCGCGATCAAGGCCTGCTCGTTGTTGAGGCGGTAGACGGCGGCGTCGTCGGCCGTTTCAATGCCGACCATCAGTTCGGGCGGGATGGGCAGGGCGGCCGTGCCCTTGAGGATTTCGGACAGCACGCCCGGCGCAATCTTGCAGCCGCAGCCGCCGCCGTGGGACAAGGAGGTGAGGCGCGGTT
Source organism: Roseateles oligotrophus (assembly GCF_014204525.1). GTDB lineage: Bacteria > Pseudomonadota > Gammaproteobacteria > Burkholderiales > Burkholderiaceae_C > Paucibacter_A > Paucibacter_A oligotrophus_A. The sequence goes on along the minus strand of NZ_JACHLP010000001.1, from coordinate 229,036 downwards.
CGCCATCAGCAACAGGGGAGGACATGGGGTGATCGAGCTCTTGGTGTCGTTGAAGGCAAGAGCATAAGCGCAGCGTCCGGCCGCCGCCCGGGCTATGCTAAAAACACAGGTTTTGTCAGCTGGCTGAGGGTTTGGATGGGTTCCAATCCGCTCTCACCTTTTCTGGAGCGCTTTCCATGCACCTTTCTTCCACGCCCCGCCGCCTGCTGCTGCAGACTCTGAGCGCCCTGAGCCTGACCGTTTGCGGCCTGGCGGCCCAGGCACAGGGGCCTGTGTTCCGCGTTACCGCGATTCCCGACGAGGCGCCCACCGAGTTGGCCCGCAAGGCCGCACCCCTGCTCAAGTATCTGGAAGCGCAGCTGGGTGCGAAGGTCGAGTTCACGCCGGTCAGCGATTACGCCGCCGCCGTCGAGACCTTGGTGAACAAAAAAGTCGATCTGGCCTGGTTTGGCGGCTTCACCTTTGTGCAGGCTCATGTGCGCTCGGGCGGCAAGATCCTGCCCCTGGTGCAGCGCGAGGAGGACACGAAATTCCGCTCGGTCTTCATCACCGCCGAGCCCGCCATCAAGAGCTTGGCCGATCTGAAGGGCCGCGATGTCTCCTTCGGCTCCGCCAGCTCTACCTCGGGCCACTTGATGCCGCGCAGCTTCATCCTGCAGGCCGGGCTGAACCCCGAGCGCGACTTCCGCCGCGTCGCCTTCAGCGGCGCGCACGACGCAACCATCGCCGCCGTGGCCGCCGGCAAGGTGCAGGCCGGTGCGCTGAACATCTCCGTTTGGGAAAAATTCGTGGCCGAGAAGAAAGTGGACGCCGAGCGCGTCAAGGTCTTCTACACCACCCCGCCATACTTCGACTACAACTGGTCGGTCCATGCCGATATGCCGGCCGCCCAGCGCGACAAGCTCAGCCGCGCCTTCCTCGGCCTCACCCGCGACAGCGAGCAAGGCCGCGAGATCCTGGAGCTGCAGCGCGCCACCCGCTTCGTCCCCAGCCAGGTCGATAACTACAAGGGCATAGAGGCCGCGGCGCGCAGCGCCGGCCTGCTCTGATTTCCCCGTGCTTCCCCATGCTTGATTTGAAGGCGCTGTGCGCCGCCCCGGCGGGCGCGCAGGCCGATGTGTTGAAGGGCATCGATCTGCAGGTGGCCGCCGGCGAGCAACTGGCCTTGATCGGCCCCTCGGGTGCCGGCAAGACCACCTTGCTGCACGTGCTGGCCGCCGCGCTGCGGCCGCGCAGCGGCAGCCTGGAAATCGCAGGGCAATCGCCCTGGCGCTTGTCGGCGGCCGAGCTGCGGGCCTTGCGCGCGCAGATCTTTCTGGCCCCGCAGGCGCCGCCGCTGCCGCCGCGCCAGCGCGTGGTGACGGCCGTGCTGGCCGCGCGTCTGCCGGCCTGGAGCCTGCTGCGCAGCCTGCGTTCGCTGCTGGCCCCGGTCGATCTGGCCGAGGTGCAGGCGGCGCTGGCGCGCTTCGATCTGGCGGGCAAATTGTTCGAGCGGGTGGACCGCCTCTCGGGTGGCGAGCGCCAGCGCGTGGCCCTGGCCCGCGCCTGGCTGAGCCCGGCCCGGCTGTGGTTGGTGGACGAGCCGCTGTCGGCCCTGGACCCGCAGCGCGCCGTCCAGGCCTTGCAAGCCCTGCGCGAGGAGGCGCAGGCGCGCGGCGTCAGCCTGCTCGCCTCGCTGCACCATGTGGACTTGGCGCTGGCGCATTTCCCGCGCATCGTCGGCCTGCGCGAGGGGCGGGTCTTGTTCGACCTGCCGGCGGCCGAGGTCAGCCCCGCCCATCTGCGCGAGCTGTATGCCCAGCATGAGGAGGAGCTGCTGGCCCCGCCCGTGATGCCACTGCAGGCCGAGACGGCGGCAGTCACCGTCTACCCCTGCCGATGAGCCTGCCCACATCCTCGCCGCAGCTGCGCGACCCGGCCTGGCATGGCCGCGTGCTGGGCCTGAGCCTGGCTTTGCTGCTGCTGTGGCCCTTGTTGCGCTTCAGCGAGTTCAGGCCCTGGCTGCTGCTGGCGCCGGAGAATCTGCGGGTGACCGGCCGCTTTGTGGCGGACTTTTTTCCGCCCGCCCACAGCCCCGAGTTTCTGGCCCTGCTGGCCCGCGAGGCCTGGCGCACCGTGGCCATGGCAACGGTCGGCCTGGTTCTGGGCCTGCTGCTGGCCCTGCCCATGGCCCTGGGGGTGACGCGGGTCTTGTCGATCTCGGCCCTGGCTTCGGCCCAGGGGCAGATGGCGCCTGTGCCGCGTGCCTTGCGTGGCCTGCTGCGCGCGGTGCTGGTGATTCTGCGCAGCGTGCCCGAGCTGGTCTGGGCGCTGATCTTTGTGCGGGTGGTGGGCCTGGGGCCCACGGCCGGCGTGCTGGCGATTGCGCTGAGCTATGCCGGCATGCTGGGCAAGGTCTATGCCGAGGTGCTGGAGAGTGGTGATGTCGCCCCCGCCCAGGCCTTGCTGCGCCAGGGGGCCGGCCGCTTGCAAACCTTTTTCTACGCCTTGCTGCCGCAGAATGCGGCCGAGCTGAGCTCCTACACCGTCTACCGCTGGGAATGCGCGATCCGCTCGTCCGTGGTGTTAGGCATGGTGGGCGCGGGCGGCCTGGGCCAGCAGCTGGACTCGGCGATGAAGATGTTCAATGGCGCTGAGGTCTCGGCCATCCTGATCGTGTTCGTGCTCCTGGTGGCCTTGGCCGATGGCCTGGGCGTTCTGTTACGCAGGAGCCTGGGATGACGCGGCCCGTCGTGATGCCCACCGCCTTGCGGCGCGCCCGGCTGCAGGGTCTGCTCTTGGTGCTGGCCTTGCTGGCCCTGACCGTGGCCAGCTTCATCAGCCTGGACCTGCAGTGGGGGCAGATGTTCTCGGCCGAGTCCGCGCGCAGCATGGGGCGCTTTGTGGGCGAGTTCTTCCCGCCCGATCTGAGCCCTGAGTTCCTGCGCCGGGTCGCCTGGGCCGGGGCCGAGACCCTGGCCATGTCGGCCCTGGGCACCTTGCTGGCCGCCCTGGCCGGCTTGGCGCTGGCCCTGCCCGCGGCTCATGCGCCGGGCCAGCGCCAGGCCCTGCTGCGCCGGCCCGTGCGTTGGCTCTTGAACCTGCTGCGCTCCATTCCCGAGCTGGTCTGGGCCAGCCTGCTCTTGATCGCCGCCGGCCTGGGGCCCATGGCCGGCACGCTGGCCCTGGCCCTGCACACCAGCGGCGTGCTGGGCCGCTTGTTTGCCGACGCGCTGGAGAACGCGCCCACGGCCTCGGTCTTGGCCTTGCGCGCGCAAGGCGCCGGCCGCCTGCAGGTGTTTCTCTACGCCAGCCTGCCCGAGGTCCTGCCCCAGCTGATCAGCTACACCCTGTACCGCTGGGAGAACAATATCCGCGCGGCCGCCGTGTTAGGCGTGGTGGGGGCGGGTGGCCTGGGGCAGATGCTGTCCTTCCATCTGAGCCTGTTCCAGATGGGCAAGACGGCCGCCTTGGTGGGCGCCATGCTGATCTTGGTGCTGCTGGTGGATGCGGCCAGCGACCGGCTGAGACGGGCCTTGGCTTAGCCCGCTGCTTTCACCGGCCGGGTCGGCGGCGGGCCGCCGCACAGCTCGGTGCGGCCGGGGTTGTGCACATACCAGCCGCCGCGGTTGCGGCGCGCGTCCAGGATTTGCGACCAGCTCTTGCTGTCGGTTCGCAGCACCTGCAGGGCGGGGCGTTCCTCGGCAGGGATGTCGGCCAGCAGGCGGGCGGATTTGATCTCCACGCGTTGCTCGGGCAGCTCGTAAAAACCCATATTCGGGCCGCCGCGCGGCAGGCTGGCCAGCAGATCCATGCCCTTGAGCACCCGGCCCACCACGGTGATATTGCGATCCAGGGCGCGCGGCGCCTGGCCGATGATGGCGTAGAGCTCGGCGCCGGTGCTGGAGTCCGCCGCCTCGTTGCGGCCGGCGCCCACCATGCCGTAGCAATGGGCCAGCCAGGCCTTGTTCTGCTTGGGATTGGCGGCGACGGGGAAGCCGTCGACAAAGCCCGTTACTTGGGCCCAGCCATCGGTCTCGGTCATGCGGGTCAGCGGCAGGCCGCGGTAGGCGATGCTGAATTCGGCCGGCAGCTTGGCCGCCGCCGCACCCAGGCCGCGGGCCTTGGCCGGCTCATCGCCGTTCGGGTCGCCCCATTGGGTGACGAAGTTGTCCTGCACCCGCACGATGGCCAGGCCGTTGTAGAAGCCCTGCTGGGCCAGCTTGCGGATATTGGCCACATGCTTGGGCGCGAAGCGGGGCGCCAGCTCGATCAGCACCTGGCCCTGGGGCAGTTCCATCGCCAGCGTGTTCTGTGGGTCCAGATCACGCCAGTCGCTGTTGGGTGACTGCTGTATCACCTCGGCGGTCGTGAGCAGCTTGGGTTTGGGCTTGGGCGGTTTGGCCAGGGCCAGGCCGCTGAACAAGAGGGCGATCAAACCGGTTGAGAGGGCTGCTGCCTGAGCGGCGGGCTTGCGGATGAACATGGCGCTGGGTCTCCTTTGGGCCGGCAGCATACGTGCAAATCGGGCGGGTGCGACGCTTGCTCTTTTCTGGGGCCACCGCTCACCGTTCACGGGGTCAAGACCGTCGGCCAGGGGGGGAAGGATTTTCTGGGCGTCTGTTGGGGGGCATCGCTGTCTTCCTGCGGGTGGGTGAGAACACAGTGTCCGCTTGAACGAAACCTAAACCTCAGTGTTGATGACGGCTTCGATACGGATGCCTTCGGGATCGACGACAAAGGCGGCGTAGTAATGGGGCCCGTAGTGCGGCCGCAGCCCCGGTGCGCCATTGTCCTGGCCGCCCTGGCCAAGGGCGGCTGCGTGGAAGCGATCGACGGCTTCCCGGCTCGGTGCCGAAAAAGCCAGGTGGAAGCCCGGGCCGGGCGCCACGGCATTGTCGGGGCGCTGCTTCAGCGCGAGCTTGTCGTCGCTGCCCGGTTCTCCGTAGCCCACGGCCTGGGTGTCTGCATCGCCCTCGAAGTCGGTCCACACGCGCACATAGCCCAGGGGTTCAAGCACGGCGTCATAAAAGTCTGCGGCGCGCCGCAGGTTTTTGACGCCGAAAGAGAGGTGGTGGAGCATGCCCATGGTTTTGCCTTTAACTGTATGAAATAACAGTATATGGCTGGCATGCCACGCCAGGCCGGCGGGGTAACCCTTGGGCTATTTGATCAATGCGATGGTGAGCAAGGCGGAACTGTCTTCCAGCGCATGCACGCCATGCAGGGCCTTGCCGGCCAGGTAGAGCATCTGCCCGGCGCGCAGCAGGCATTCATCGGCCTCCAGCGACACGGTGATGGCGCCTTCAATGCACTGGATGGTGATGTCACCGGCCACCTTGTGGGGTGGCAGCGACTTGCCGGCGAGCAGCACCAGGCGGATCAGCTCCAGGTGCTCGGACTTGAACAAGGCGACGGTCTTCGCTTCATGCAGCCCGGCGCCCAGGGGGCGCAGATCCAGCACTTGTCCGGGGGAGATGTGAGGGATGGCCATGCCGGCAAGTATGCGCCCGGGAGCTCGTCCAAGGCTAGGAGCGTGGGTGGCAGAAGGCACGTCGGCTGCAAATCCGGCAAGAACTGGCCTCGCTGGGGCCGCTTTTCGCTCTCGACGCCTTCTGCCGCCCACGCTCCTAGGTCTCGCATCGCAAAGCCGATCGGGCAGGCAAAGCCGCGGCGATGCGCGCCTTCTACAATGCCCCATGCCTTTCGTACACCTGCGCACCCACACCGAATTTTCCGTCGTTGACGGCACCCTGAGAACCGATGACGCGGCCGCTGCTGCGGCCAAGGATGGCCAAGTGGCCTTGGGTCTGAGCGACCTGGCCAATATGTTTGGCGCCATCAAGTTCTACAGCGCCTGCCGCAAAAAAGGCGTCAAACCCATCCTGGGTGCGGACTGCTGGCTGGAGCCCGAGGGCTCGGACAAGAACCCCTCGCGCCTGCTGCTGCTGGTGCAGAACAAGCAGGGCTATCTCAACCTGAGCGAGTTGCTGTCGCGCGCCTGGATTCAGAACGTGCAGCGCAACCAGGCCTGCCTGAAGTGGGAGTGGCTGCGCGAGCTGAACGAGGGCCTGATCTGCCTCTCGGGTGCACAGCACGGCGGTCTGGGTGCGGCCCTGCTGGCGGGCGACAAGCCGCGTGCCCTGGACTGGGCCCGCCGCTTTACCGACATCTTTCCGAACCGCTTCTACATCGAGTTGCAACGCGCCGGCCTGCCAGGCCAGGAGGCCTTGGTGCAGGCCAGCGTGCCCTTTGCGGCCGAGCTGAAACTACCGGTGGTGGCCACCCATCCGGTCCAGTTCCTGGGCGAGGAGGATTTCGAGGCCCACGAGGCCCGGGTCTGCGTGGCCGAGGGCGAGACCCTGGGCAATCCCAAGCGCATCAAGCGTTTTGTGCCGGGCCAGTACTTCCGCTCGCAAGCCGATATGGAGGCCTTGTTTGCCGACATTCCCTCGGCCATTGCCAACACGCTGGAGATCGCCAAACGCTGCTCCATCAGCCTGGTGCTGGGCAAGCCGCAGTTGCCCAACTTCCCGACGCCGCTGCTGGAGGATGGCGTTACGCCCATGCCCATGGAGCAGTACTTTCGCCAGCTCTCCTTCGAGGGCCTGGAAGACCGCCTCCAGCTGCTCTATCCCGATGCCGCCAAGCGCGACGCCGAGCGGCCGCGTTATGTGGAGCGCCTGGAGTTCGAGCTGAACACCATCATCAAGATGGGCTTCCCGGGCTACTTCCTGATCGTGGGCGACTTCATCAAATGGGCCAAGAACAATGGCTGCCCGGTGGGGCCGGGCCGGGGTTCGGGGGCGGGCTCGCTGGTGGCCTATGTGCTCTTGATCACCGACCTGGACCCGCTCCAGTACAACCTGCTGTTCGAGCGCTTTCTGAACCCCGAGCGGGTCTCCATGCCCGACTTCGACATCGACTTCTGCCAGGGCAATCGCGACCGGGTGATCGACTACGTCAAGCGCAAATACGGCCTGCCGGCGGTCAGTCAGATTGCGACGTTTGGCACCATGGCCGCCAAGGCGGCCTTGCGGGACATCGGCCGGGTGCTGGGCATGGGTTATGGCCAGGTGGACGGCATCGCCAAGCTCATTCCGGCGCCGCCGGGCAAGACCGTCACCCTGGCCCAGCTGCCCGAGAACTTCGACCCCGCCAAGGAGAAGGTGATCTACGCCCGCCACGAGGCGCCCGAGATCAATGAGCGCGAGCAGCAGGAAGAAGAAGTGGCCGAGCTGCTCAAGCTGGCCGCCCGCGTCGAGGGCATGGTGCGCAATATCGGCATGCATGCCGGCGGCGTGCTGATCGCGCCCGGCAAGATCACCGACTTCTGCCCCCAGTACCAGCAGCCGGGCTCGACCAGCGCCGTGAGCCAGTACGACAAGGACGATGTGGAGGCCATAGGCCTGGTGAAGTTCGACTTTCTGGGCCTGGCCACGCTGACGATTCTGGAGCTGGCCAAGGACTTCATCGTCGCCCGCTACCCCGATCAAAAAAGCTTCGCCTTCGAGACCATCCCGCTGGACGACCGGCGCACCTACAAGCTCTTCTCCGACGGCCTGACCGAGAGCGTGTTCCAGTTTGAATCTTCCGGCATGCAGCGCATGCTGAAGGACGCCAAGCCCTCGCGGCTGGAGGACTTGATCGCGCTGAACGCGCTCTACCGCCCCGGCCCCATGGACCTGATCCCCACCTTCGTGGCGCGCAAGCATGGCAAGGAGGTGGTGGAGTACCCGCACCCCTTGACGGAGCCGGTGCTGGCCGAGACCTACGGCATCATGGTCTACCAGGAACAGGTGATGCAGACGGCCCAGGTGCTGGGCGGTTACTCCCTGGGCGGCGCCGATATGTTGCGCCGGGCCATGGGCAAGAAAAAGGCCGAGGAGATGGCCGAGCATCGCGCCATCTTCCGCAAGGGTGCGGCCGTCAACGGCCTGGACGAGGCCCAGGCCGACGAGGTCTTCGACCTGATGGAGAAGTTCGCCGGCTACGGTTTCAACAAATCGCACGCCGCCGCCTACTCCCTGCTCGCCTATCACACGGGTTGGCTGAAGGTGCATTTCACGGCCGAGTTCTTCGCCGCGAACATGACCATCGAAATGGACGACACCGACAAGCTCAAGGTCTTGTTGAACGACGCCAAGCTCTTCGGCATTGACTTCGAGCCGCCTAACGTCAATCTGGGTGTGCACCGCTTCGAGCCCATCATGCCGGGTGACGGGGTGTTCCCGCACTGGGTGGCGCCGGCCGCGGGCGCCAAGCCCAAACGCATCAACTACGGCCTGGGCGCCATCAAGGGCACGGGCAAGGGCGCGATCGACTCCATCGTGGCGGTGCGCGAGAAGGGCGGGCCCTTCAAGAGCTTCTTCGATTTTTGCTCCCGCATCGACCGCAAGGCCTGCAATAAGCGGGTGGTCGAGGCCTTGATCAAGGCCGGCGCCTTTGACAGCCTGGAGAGCGACCGCGCCCGCCTGCTGGCCAGCGTGGCGCGCGGCTACACCCATGCCGAAACCCTGGAGGCCAATGCCGACCAGGGCGGCCTGTTCGACTTTGGCGACTCGCATGCTTCCAGCACGGCCGAACCCGATCTGGTGGAGGCCAAGCCCTGGAGCATCAAGGAGCGGTTGACGCTGGAGAAGACGGCCATAGGCTTCTACCTCAGCGGCCATCTCTTCGACCAGAGCGGCGAGGAGGTGCGCCGCATGGTCAAGCTGCGCATTGCCAACTGCAGCGACATCCGCGAGCCGGTGATGGTGGCCGGCATCGTCAGCGATCTGCGCATCATCAACGGCAACCGCGGCCGCGTGGCCATCTTCAAGCTGGACGACAAGAGCGATCAGATCGAATGCGTGGCCAACGAGGAATTGCTCAATGCCAATAAGGAGCTGCTGGTCGACGACGAGCTGCTGATCCTGCAGGGCAAGGTGCAGATGGACCGCTTCTCGGGCGGCTTCCGCATGAATGTGCAGGCCGTCTGGGACCTGGCCGGTGCGCGGGCGCGTTATGGCAAGCATTTCTACGTGCCGGTGCGCGAGCACTTGCCCGCGCTGCAGGAGGTGGTCCAGCAATGGCCGGCCAAGCAGCTGACGGGTGAGAACGGCACGGTCCGCCAGGGCCTGAGGATGATCACCCATCACTTCCTCTCGGGCGAGCAGGCCGGGGCCGAGTTCAAGATCGAGCTGGGCGAGGACAGCCGCTTCTGGCCTTGCGACGAGGCCTTGGATCGCCTGGCCCAGATCACCGCCCAGCCGGCGCTGGCCGCCAAGCCCGGCCAGGCCGCCAGGCCGGCGCAGGCGGGGGGCTATATCGCTTTTGAAGCGGGATAGGAATGAGCGGGGGGCGGGTGTCGCTTTGGCGTCGACTTCCCCCTTATTTCTTGTTCTTTACCCCCAGTTACATCGGCGATGATGCGACGCAAAGCGCTGCATCGCCATGCCCGAGCTTCAACCGCCGCCGCCCCTCACTGCCAGCCCTCCGTCCACCGGTCTGATCCTGACCGGCGGCGGCGCGCGTGCCGCCTACCAGGTGGGCGTGCTGGCGGCCGTGGCTCAGCTGCGGCGTGATGCCGGCGTCGGGGGCGAGGGCGGGGGCAACCCCTTCCCCATCATCGCCGGCACCTCGGCCGGCGCCATCAATGCCGGCACCCTGGCCTGTTATGCCGATGACTTCGACTCCGCCGTCGACGGCCTGGTCCATCTGTGGCAGAACCTGCATGTCGAGAACATCTACTGCGCCGATGCCTTTGGCGTGATCCGTACCGGCGCGCGCTGGATGACCATGATGAGCCTGGGCTGGGCCGTGGCGCGCTGGCGCCGTACCCGGCCGCGCAGCCTGCTGGACAACTCGCCCCTGGGCGAGCTGCTGCGGCGCTGGATACGCATGGACCGGCTGGATGCCATGCTGGCGGCCGGCCATATGCGGGCCCTGGCCATCAGCGGCTCCAGCTACACCTCGGGCCAGCATGTGACTTTTTATCAGACCCACAAGGACATCCAGCCCTGGATGCGCTCGCAGCGCATCGCCGTGCCCACGCAGATGACGGTGGAGCATTTGCTGGCGTCCTCGGCGATTCCCTTCATCTTCCCGGCCGAGCGTCTGGAGCTGGAGGGCCATCGCGAATGGTTTGGCGACGGCTCCATGCGGCAGAGCGCGCCGATCTCGCCCGCCGTCCATCTGGGCGCCGAGCGGGTGCTGGTGATAGGCGCGGGCCGCATGCACGAGCCGGCCGAGGAGCAGCAGCGCCGCGTGCTGGTCGAGGGCGCGCCCAGCATGGCGCAGATCGCCGGCCATGCCCTGTCCAATATCTTTCTGGATGCGCTGGCCGTGGATGTGGAGCGCCTGCAACGCATCAACAGCACCCTGGCCCTGCTGCCGGCCGCGGCCCGCAGCGCCACGCCGCTGCGGCCCATCGATGTGCTGGTGATCGCGCCCAGCCGTCGCCTGGACGAGTTGGCGGCCGAGCACCAGGGCAGCCTGCCGCCCGCCATCAAGGGTTTGCTGCGCAGCGTGGGCGTGGCGGGCGAGGGCAAGGGCGCCAGCGGTTCGGCGCTGACCAGCTATCTGCTGTTCGAGCCTTCCTTCACCAATGAGCTGATCAATCTGGGCATGAGCGACACCCTGGCCCGCCGCACCGAGGTGCAGAATTTTTTCGGCTGGCCCACGCAAGCGCCTCAGGTGGATGCCGCCGCCATGCGTCGGCGGCGTGGGGGCTTCACCGAGTCGGCGCCGGCGGCGCTGTAGCCGCGGCCAGGCAGGCCATCTCCACCTCCGCGCACAGGCCGCCCTCGGGCCGGTTGAGCAAGCGCAGGCTGGCACCCTGGCGCTGCAGCAGGTCCCGCGCAATATAAAGGCCCAGGCCCACGCCGCCGGTGTGGCGGTTGCGCGAGCCTTCCAGGCGGTAGAAGGGCTGGAACACCGCTTCCAGCTGGGCCTCGGGGATACCGGGGCCTTCGTCCAGGATCAGCAGGCGCAAGCTGGCGCCCAGGGCCTGCGTCTGCACCGTCGCGCTGCCGCCGTAGCGCAGCGCATTGCCCAGCAGATTGCCCAGGGCGCGCCGCAGGGCGCCGGCCTGGCCCCGCACCAGCAGGGGCAGGCCGGGCTTGAAGCTGAGCGAGTGGCCTTGTTCCTGCAGATCGTCGCAGAGGGCGCCCAGCAAGGCCGTCAGATCGAGGGTCTGGCTGGGCTCGGCGGCGGCCTCACCCTCTCGCTCGCTCTGGAACAGGGCCAGCACGGTGTCGATCAGCTGGCTCATTTCCTGGATGTCGCGCACCGCCGGCCGGCGCGCGTCCTCGCTCAGCGGCAGGGTTTCCAGGCGCATGCGCAGCCGGGTCAGCGGGGTGCGCAAATCATGCGAGATGGCGGCCACCAGCAGGCCGCGCTCCTGGAACTGGCGGCGCAGCTGCTGGGCCATCTGGTTGAACAGGCGGGCCGCCTCGCGCACCTCCACCGTGCCGCTGTGCTCGTCCAAATGAGGTGGCGGGGCCTGCTGCTTGAGGGCATCGCCCAGGCCGGTCGCCGCCTGGGCCAGGCGCTGCATGGGGCCGGCCAGCCAGCGCGAGCCCAGCCAGGCCGCCAGGGCGATGACCAGCAGGCGCACGCCGTAGTCCAGCAGGCTTTGCGCGGTGCTCAGGCCTTGGGGCGGTGGCCCGGGATGATCGGCAATAGGCCCGGGTGGCAGTGAGGGGAAGGTGGGCAGGGGGGCGTCATGGCTGTGCCGGGCGGGTGGTGGCTCGCCGGCGGGCGGTGGCGGTGGTGAGTCATGCAGCCAGCGCACGGTGGCAAAAGCCAGCACATGGCTGATCACCAGGCTGACCCAGATCAGCAGGAAGAGCCGCTTGGCCAGGCTGTCCTTGAGACCCCAGCCGAGGCCGCGGCCCAGCCATTGCCGCAGCCGCTTGAGGGTGGCTGAGTTGCTCATGGCGGGGGCTCGGGCAGGGCCTGGGGCTTGGCGTCGAAGAGATAGCCCTCGCCGCGCAGGGTGCGGATCAGCCGCGGCTCGCGCGAGGAGTCGCCCAGCTTCTGGCGCAGGCGCGAGACGCTGAGGTCGATGCTGCGCTCATTCACCTCGACGCCGGGCGCTCGGGTCAGCTCGATCAGCTGCTCGCGGCTGAGCACCCGGCCGGGCCGCTCCACCAGGGCGCTCAGCAGGCGGAACTCGGCGTTGGACAAGGCCAGCACCACCTGCTGGGGTGAGTGCAGCTGGCGCAAGAGGCGGTCGAAGCGCCAGCCCTCGAATTGCAGCAAGCGCGCCTGGGCCGGCTTGACGCTGGCCGCGCCGTCCTCCGGCCCGCCGGCCTTGCGCATGCGGCGCAGCAGGGCGTGGATGCGGGCCACCAGCTCGCGCGGCTCGAAGGGCTTGCCCAGATAGTCGTCGGCCCCCATCTCCAGGCCCAGCACGCGGTTGATGGGATCGCCATGGGCGGTCAGCATGATGACCGGCGGCCCGCCTCTTTGCTGCAGCCATTGGCACAGCGACAGGCCGTTCTCGCCCGGCAGCATCAGGTCCAGGATGACCACGTCGAAATGCTGGGCAGCGATCAGGCGTCGCATCTCCACCCCGTCGGCCGCCGTCTGGGCGCGGATGTCGAAGCCTTGCAAATAGCTTTGCAGGCTCAGGCGTATGTCTCGGTCGTCATCGACCACCAGGCATTCCATCAAAGCTCCTTCATCAGCCGTTGATGCCCACGGTCAGGCTGGCCGCCAGGCCCTGGCTGAGGCTGCCGCTGACGCTGGCGAGCTGGCTGCTCACACCGTCGCTGAACACATTGTCGGTGGCAAAGCTGATGCGGCCCAGATTGCTGGCGCTGGTGTTGTAGCCCGTGACGCCGGCATAGACCTGGCTGCAGATGTCCACCGGGAAGGCAATCTGCGAGGTGCGCAGCTTGCTGGCATAGCTCTTGGCCAGGGTCTCGGAGCGGTAGACCTCGAAATGCATATGGGGCATGCGGCCGTCGTAGCAGCCGGGGAAGATGGTGTCGAACACCACCAGGCCGTCGCTGCCGCTGCTCTGCACGCCGCGCAGATAGTTCTGGTCCGTGATGCCGCTGGAGTACATGGAGTAGCGGCCCTCGCGGTCGCAATGCCAGAGGTAGACGGCATAACCCGACAAATCGGCGCAGCTGCTGGCGCTGTTCACCAGGCGTAGCGTCAGCGTCAGCGGCAGGCCGCCCGCCACGCCGCTGGCGCCGGCAATGCTGGCGCGGATATCGCGCCGCACGATGCCGCTCAAGGCCAGGGCATTGGCGATGCTGCCATTGGCGCTGTTGGAGCCGTCGCCGGGATAGGGGCCGGCCGTCTCCTCGGGGATCAGGCTGCAGCTGCTGGTGCTGCCTCCGCCGGTGCTGCTGCCGCCGCCGCTACTGCTGCTTGAGGCGCTGGCATCGCTGCCGCCGCCGCCACAGCCCAGCAGGCCCAGGCCACCGGCGGCGGCCAACCAGCCCAGGGCGCGGCGGCGCTGCATTTGTTGGGTGCAGAGAAGAGCCAGGTCCTGGCTCAGGCCTGGGTGGTCGTGATGAGAGGGGTGGGGGTTGGGGCGCATGAAAACTCCTGGGGCTGGGCGGCGGGATACCGCCTCGTCTGCATTGGAGCGCCGGCTTTTGTCGGCCGTTCAGCCACTTTGTATCAGGCTTGACACAGGGCCGCTGCGGGCTCACGGCCTATACCGAAATTTCGCGCGCTGCAATTGCCCATTGCGTAGGGTCTTCAGGGCGATGGTGGCCGTCTCGATCGATGGACAGACTTTGGGCCTGGACTGCGCATCTTCGGGGACGAGGTGATCGGTGTGAGCGCGGCGCCTGAGCAGCAGGCCGGTGCCCCCCCCCAAAAAACAGCGCCCCGATGCAGGCGGTTCAGCGCCGCCCTGGCCGGGCATGCACCGGTTTTGCGGCGCCTTCTCATCAAGTTTGGAGACCATCATGAGTTCAGTGCAGATTTCGAAGCCGGGTTCAGGCCTGTTGTTGAGTGCTTTGGTACTCGCTGGCCTGAGTGCCTGCGGTGGAGGTGGCGGTGACAACTTGCCCGCAGCATCGGCTCCCGCGCCGGCCCCCGCACCGGCACCGGCCCCCGCGCCGGCGCCAGCGCCCGCCCCGCAGCTCAGCGTGGTTGGCAAGGCCGACAAGAGTTACGACCAGATCCAGTCCCGCAGCGGTGCCATGGTGGAGGTGTTCCGCTCGGCCAGCGGCGGCGCCACGCAAAGCCTTTACACCAACCCCAAGACGGGCGAGCGGATCCGGGTGTTCAATGGCAGTGACGGCCTGCCTGAGCGCATCCAGGACGAGGTCAGCGGCCGCGCGCTGACCATCAGCCGCCGTGGCAGCGACAGAATCGACTACCTCAGCTACGACGCCGCCGGTGCCTATATCGGCGGCTATGCTGTCCTAGCGGGGGCGGCAGGCTTGTCGGCGGCCCCTATCCTTGGCACGCCCGCCGTGGCGGGCCAGTTGTCGGCGCAGATGCGCGGGGCTGCGCAGACCGGCAGCTTCGCCGTCCTGCCGGCGGCCGATGCGGGCCTGGGCCCGGCAAAACCCTTCAGCCCCGGGGTGCTGGCCTATGTGGATGCCTTGCCACCGGCCGCCGCCTCGGTAACGCCCATGGCGGCAGGGCCGCGCACGGCCGCCGTTGCCAGCATAGATAGGCGCGCCGTGCTGGGCGGCCTGGCCATGGGACTGGCGGTGGGCATCAGCTCGGGTGCGGTGCCGGCCCTGGTGGCGGGCGCCATGGTGGCCTGGGGTTTGCAACACATCGGCCTGCCGATTGCGGATGGCGTCAGCAATGCCAACAGCCTGGAGCAGATGTCCGAGAACCTGAACACTTTTCTGGATCGCTTCAGTGCCGGCGCCACGGCGGAAACGACTGTTGCTGACAGCTTGGCGGGCAAGATTTCGGCGCGCATCTCGGGCGCCGTGCAAAGAGTATTTGATGCCGCCAGCGACAAGGCGGGCAATCTGCTGGATCGCGCCAGCCAGCTCCCCCTGAGCGCGCAGCCACCCGCTGTTGACACTTTGGTCAGCGGCTACGGGGTGGATCAGCAGGGCACGAATTACAGCGTCACGGGGACGGTGGGTGCCAAGGGAGATATGGCGGCCGTGGCCACGGCCGATAGCGGCGGCGATACCGTGCGGATTGCCGGCAATGTTCGTGGCAACGATGTGGCCGGCAGCATCAGCGGCCGCTTGGGGGATGGCAGCTTCACCGGCAATATCAGCCAGCTGGGTCAATGCGCCACGCTGCAGCAGTCGGGCGGGCAGGGCACTTATTCATTTGTCTTCGACGCCGGCAGCGTTGCGGGCACGCTGACTTTTTATCGCAACGCCTATTCCATACCCGATGGTTTCCGCGTCATCTCCAATGGCCAGACCCTGTACGACACCGGCGGCCTGGTCAGCGGCAGCGCCTCGATTCAGCTCGCCTTGAATGGCAGCCGCACACTCTTCGTCAATGTCAATGCGCCCAAGTCCGGCACGGCCTGGGAGCTGAGTGTGGGGTGTCCGAGCTGACACTCCGAGTGGACGGTCCTCACTCCCCGTTCTGCGCCCTCACCATCGCCGCGTAAGCACCGTCCCGCGCCAGCAAGCCGGTGTGCGTGCCGCTTTCCAGCACCCGGCCCTGGCTCATCACATGGATGGTGTCGGCCGCGCGAATGGTGGACAGGCGGTGGGCGATGACGATCAAGGTCTTGCGGCCCTGCCATTGCTCCAGCGCCTGTTGCACGGCGCGCTCGCTCTCGGTGTCCAGGGCCGAGGTGGCTTCGTCGAAGACCCAGATCGGCGCGTCGCGGTAGAGCGCGCGGGCAATCGCCAGGCGCTGGCGCTGGCCGCCGCTGAGCTTGCTGCCATTGGCGCCCACCACGGTGTCCAGGCCTTGCGGCAGCTCTTGCACAAAGTCCCACAGATGGGCGGCGCGCAAGGCCTGCTCCAGGCGGGCTTCGTCGCGCGGCTGGGCGTAGGCGATATTGTCGGCCACCGAGGCGTCGAACAGCACGATGTCCTGCGAGACCACGGCGAACTGCTGGCGCAGATTGGCCTTTTTCAGCTCGCCGATCGGCACGCCGTCGAGCAAGACCTGACCCTTGCCCGGCTCGGCAAAAGCCAGCAGCAGATGGATGATGGAGCTCTTGCCCGCACCCGAGCTGCCCACCAGGGCGGTGGTCTGGCCGGCCTTGAACTGGATGTTCAGGTCGTTCAGGGCCGGGCGCTCGGCCTCGGGGTATTGCAGCGTCACATCGCGCATTTCGACCTCGCCGTGCACCTTGTCCAGCACGCGGCTGCCGCTGTCGGGCTCGGCCGGCAGGTCCATCAGTTGCAGGCAGCCGCGGGCGATCACCATGGCATTGGTGATGGGGGGCAGCAGATCGCTCAGATGGCGCAGGCGCGAGGTCAGCAGCAGCAGGGCGGTGATGAAGGCCGCGAATTCGCCCACCCCGGTCTGGGTCTGGCGGGCCTGCAGCAAGGCCAGGCAGATGATGAGCGACAGGCCCACGCTGGCGATCAGCTGCGAGAGCGGCTGGCTGAGTGCGCCGGCGGCGGCAGTCTTCAAGGCGTTGCGCTGCACATCGTCCGCCCGCCGGTGGAAGGCGGCACGCTCGTGTTCGGCGGCGTCGAAGGTTCGCACCACCCGCCAGGCGCGGGTCACATCGTCCACTTTGTTGACCAGGTGCAGCTGGGCGTCATAGGTCTTGCTGCCCATTTTGCGTATGCGCTTGTTGACCTGCTGCACCACCCAGCTCATGGCCGGTGTGGTGACCAGGGAGAGCAGGGTCAGCTGCCAGTTGAGGAAGAAGAGGTAGACCAGCATGGCCAGGGCCGGCAGGCCGTCGCGCAGAATGCTCAGCATGGGGCCGCTGAGCATGGACATGACCTGCTGCGGGTCATTCACCACCTTGGTCACGGCCGTGCCCGGCTGCAAGCTGGTGAAGACGCGCGCGTCGGCCCGCAGCAAGGCCTCGAACAAGGCCTGGCGGAAGTCCATCACGCTGCGCGTGACGGTCCAGTTCAGCAGGTACTGGCCCAGAAAACCGAACAGGCCGCGCAGGGCAAACAGCGTGATCAGCACGGCCGGCACCCACCAGATCGAGAAGGCCTGTTCGCTGAAGCCCTCGCCAAACACGTTCTTGATCAGATAGGGGATCAGCGGCTCGGTGCCGGCCAGGGCCAGATAGGCCAGGATGGTCAGGACCACCCCCATGCGATAGGGCATGACGAAACCCGCCAGACGGCGGGCAATCGGCTTGAAATCGGACGCTTGTTCATCACTCATAGCCCGCCATTGTCGCCGCTGTTTCTATACTGCCCGGCATGACAAAAAACGTGGAAAGCAGGCAGCTCGGCGACGGAGCTGGGCCAGGCAGCGAGGCCCCGCGGGTGCTGCATTTCGTCACCGGCGGTTTTTCGGGGGCGACCCAGGTGGCGGTCGATCTGTGCCTGGCCTCTTTGCGGACCGGCCGCATCCGCCCCCTGCTGGTGCTGCGTCGCAAGCGCAATACCGATGCGGCGCGGGTGCAGGCCTTGCGGGACCAGGGCTTGCAGGTCTGGGTGCTGCCGGGCTGGTCGCATCTGGCCACGCTCTGGGCGCTGCGCCGTCTGTGCCTGGCCCTGCGGCCGCGGGTGATGATGGCGCATGGCTTTCCCGAGCATCTGCTGGGCCGCTGGGCGGCGCTGTGGGCGGGCGTGCCGGTGTTGACCCAGGTGGAGCACAACAGCCGCGAGCGCTACAGCGCCTGGCGGCTCTGGCAGGCGCGCCGGCTGGCACCCTGCAGCGCCAAACTGATCGGTGTGTCGGAAGGCGTGCGCCGCCGCTTGCTGGAGCTGGGCATGCCGGCGGCCAAGACGCTGGCGATTCCTAACGGCATTGATCTGCGGCGCTTCGAGGCGGCGCAGGACCGGCCATTTGCCGGCCGCCTGCCGCAGCTGGTGATGTCGGCCCGCTTCGCGCGCCAGAAAGACCATCTGACCCTGATCCGCGCCCTGCATCTGCTGCGCCAGCAAGGCCTGGCACCCAAGCTCAAGCTGGGCGGCGCGGGCAAGGCCTCATACCGGCGCGCGGCCGAAGACCTGGTGCGGCGCCTGGACCTGCAGGCCCAGGTCGAGTTCCTGGGCCATTACGGTCAGATGCCCCAGCTTTTGATGGACTCGCAGATCTGCGTGCTGGCCACGCATTACGAGGGCATGCCCCTGGCCCTGGTGGAGGGCATGGCGGCGGGCTGTGCCTGCGTGGCCTCGGATGTGGTGGGCGTCAGCGAGGTGCTGAGCCAGGGCGAGACCGGTTTGCTGGTGCCCGAGGGCGATGCCCAGGCCCTGGCCGATGCGCTGGCCCGCCTGCTGCGTGAGCCCGGCCTGGCCGAGCGCCTGGGCCGGGCGGCGCGCGCGCGGGCCCTGGCCGAGCACGGCATGCCGCTGATGATTCAGCGCTACGAGGATTTGTTGCTCAGCCTTTAGCGGGGTGTGGCACGCATCAGCCAGTAGCGCAGCTGTGCAAAACGCAGCAGTCGGCCTCGCTTCAGATAGGCGCGCAGCAAGGCTTGCGGCGCCAGCGGCGAGCTGAGCGCGAACTGGCGGGCAAAGCGTTTCAAGGCCTTGGCGGCATCCGCGTCGCCTAGCTTGACGCGGCGCTTGCAGGCCCGCACAAAGGTGCGGGCACAGAAATGCGCGACCTCGAACTCGGTCTGCGGCCGGACCGGCCGCGCATGCAGGGCCGCGCCATAGCCTTGCAAGGCCCGCATCCAGTCCTCGATGCGGGCGGCGGACAAATTGGCCAGGGCGCTGCCGGGCCGTTGGCGATAGGCCAGCCAGACCTCGGGGATGTGCAGATAACTGTCAATTTGCAGGGCCAGGCGCGGCAGGACGGCCAGGTCCTCGAAGATGCGGCCCGGTGGAAAGCGCAGCTCGGCCGGCCAGCAAGCCCGTTTGACGATCTTGGACCAGGGGTGCAACTGCCCGGCTTTGAACAGGCCTTGGATCAAGGCGTCGCGGTCGCGGCTGAGCTGCCGGCCGGGGCCTTGGAAGGTGCTGATATGGCGTTGGCGGGCCTTGCGCGCCTGGCCGCTGCCGTCCTCGAAGGCTCGGAAGTCGCACAGAATCAGCTCGGGCGGCTGGGCCTGGTTGAGCAAACGCTTGAGCTGGGGAATGACGCCAGGCTCCAGCAAATCATCCGGGTCTATGAACCAGAGATAGTCGCCCCGCGCCGCGTCCAGCAAGGTGTTGCGCGCCACGCTGACGCCTTGATTGCTGGCCTGGGTGATGACGCGCACCTGCTGGGGATGGGCTTGCTGCAGCGCTTGCAGCAGGCGGCCCGATCCATCGGGCGAGGCGTCGTCCACAAAGACCAGTTCCACGCCCGCATCGGCTTGGCCCAGGATGGAGTCTGCGCAGGCCTGCAGATAGGCCTCGACCTTGTAGACCGGCAGCAAGATGCTGAGCCAGGGGGCGGCTCTCCCCATCTCCGCCTCAGCCACGGGGAAGCAGCCTTGCCAGGGCGCTGCCGGGCAGGACGCGCTGCCGGGCCAGGCCGCGTTCGAAGACGCGGCGGTCACCGCCGCGCAGCTTGATCAAGCAGGGCAGGCGGGCCGGGCAGGGGCTGAGGGCCAGGCGGGCATAGAGGTGGCGCTTGCGCCAGCCCAGGGCGGTGTGGAAGGCGAAGGCGCTGTCCTCGGCGCGTGTCAGGGCCAGGCGATAGGCTTGCGGCTGGCGATCCAGCACCACGGCGGCGGCCACATGCATGATCAGATAGCTTTGGTCCTTGGGCCCCAGCCCTTGCACCACGCGTGCGAGCTTGCCCTGCTGCTGCAAGCCCGCCAGATAGGCGGCCTCGCCCTGGCCGATGGCCAGCTCGAACTCCTGCGCCAGGGCGCCGACAAAGCGGCTGCCGGGGACGGCGGCCATGAACCAGTTCTCGACAATGGGCTGATCCGGCCGGGTCGTGAAACGGTTGATATAAAAACCGACAAATTCGCTGGCCTCGGCCTGCTGAGTTTGGTGCACCCAGTCCAGGTTCTGGCACAGCAGGATGGAGGCATCTACCCACAGGCCGCCGTGGCGGGCCAGCAGTTGCAGGCGTAACCAATCGGCCTGGCGGTAATGGGGCAGGGCGTCCAGATGGGCCAATTGTTCGGCCCCGTCGACCCAGTCGCGCATATTGCCCTGGTGCAGCAGGCGCAACTCGTGGTCCGGCGCAAAGCGCTGCCAGTTGGCCTGGCATTGCTGAATGAAGTCCGGCGCCGGTGTGGCATGCCAATAGGCCCAGATGATCTTGGGAATGGCGGGGGGTGTCGGGCTGAGGGGCTGGCCCAGCGTCAAACGATGTACGCTGGCGGGCACCTGGGCCCGCAGCACGCGCAGCAACTCCCAGGTGGCGGCCAGCAAGAGCAGGGCCAGCGGCAGCAAAAGCCAGGTCAGCATGGGGGAACTCACTCCCGCCAGTGGTCGGCGATCCAGCGTGCCGGCCGGGCATGGCGCCAGTTGCCGTTATTGCGGCCGGCCAGGGCGTCGGGCGGGTTCATCACGCCGTGGAAGATCAGGATGCGCGCACCCTTGGGGATGAAGGGCTCACGCCAGAAGCTGCTGGGCCAGAAGGGGATGCAGTGGTATTTGTAGCTGGCGCACCAGCTGCCGTCCCAGTACTGCACCTTGCCCTGGCGGTGCAGCACGGCGGTCAGAAAAGCCTGCTCGTTGCGGAACTCGGCCTTGGCCTTGGCCTGGTTCTGGCGGAACTCCTGCAGCACATCGGCATGCGCGCCCAGCGTGAAGCGGTAGACCGAGGAGTTGCCGGTGATGCGCCAGGGGCGCTTCCAGTCGTGGATGATCAGGAACTCGCCCGGCACCTCGAAGAAGGGCGTGATGTCGTCGACGATGACCACGTCCAGGTCCAGGAACAAGGCCGTGCCGCGCAGGCCGTGCAGATCGGCCTCAAACGTGGTGAGCTTTTTCCAGCCCCGCTCGGGTTCCCCGTTAGGCAGGGTCAACTCGGGGATGGGCAGGCATTGCACCTCGGCGCGAATGCCTTCGCTGCGGTCGGTCAGGCAGACGAACTGGAACTCGCCCTTCAAGTGCCGGCGCACCATGGCGTAGAGCCGGTTCACATACTCGGGGCCGTATTTCGTGCCCCATTTCATGCAGAGGATGACTCGTGGGCTGTTAGGGGTGGAGGTCATAACTCTTCAACGTGGCGGGGTGGATTGCTGTCCCAGCTGAGGCAGCCCGGGCATTGCCAGAAATAGTGCTGGGCCTCAAAGCCGCAGGCGGCGCAGCGGTAGCGCTGCAGGGGGCGGGCGGCGCGGTCCAGGGCACTGGCGACCAGGGGGGACTCTTCCGGGCTCAGGCAGGACTGGCTGACGGCCAGCAGATTGCGGGCGGCCGTCAGGCTGGGCTGCTCCCTGAGGTGTTCGGCCAGGCGCTGGCGTTGTGCCGCGGTCTCGGGTTCCAGCCTGGCGATCGCCGCCAGCAGATGCAGGCCCGGCGCGCGTTGGTATTGGCTGGCCAGCGTGGCCAGGGCGCGCTCAGCGGCGCCGCAGGCCAGGGCGGCCTCGGCATAGTCCTTGGCGACCAGATTGAAGGCCTCGGGGTTGAGGGCCAGCAATTCGGCATAGGCATTCATCGCGGCCTCGGCCTGGCCTGCGCGGGCCAGCATCTGGCCGCTCAGCACATGGGCACGGGCGGCTTGCGGCGCGGCCTTGCGGGCTTCGCTCAGCAGGACTTGCGCCTCCCCGGTCTGGGCGCGGGCCTGTGCCTCCAGCGCCAGTTCGCAGAGGTAATGGGCGACCCGGGTGGCAAAGGAGGCGCTGCCGCTTTGTTCCAGATGGCGGGCGACGTCGACCGCCTTGCGCCAGTCGCGCGAGCGCTCGAACAGGGACAGCAGGGCCAGCTCGGCCTCATGCTCGAAGGGCGTGCCGCGCAGGGCCGCAAAGGCCTCTTCGGCACGGTCAAACAGGCCGGCCTTGAAGAAGTCCTGCGCCAGGGCGTGCTGGGCGCGCTCGCGCTCGCTGCGCGGCAGATCGCCGCGTTGCAAGAGGTGCTGGTGCACGCGCACGGCGCGCTCGTACTCGCCGCGGCGGCGGAACAGATTGCCCAGGGCGAAGTGCAGCTCCGAGGTGTCGGGGTCATTCTGGACGGCTTCGATGAAGGCGTCGATGGCCTTGTCCTGCTGCTCGTTGAGCAAGAGGTTCAGGCCCTTGAAATAGGCTTTGGGGGCGTCGCGCTGTTCGCGCTTCCACTGCCGGGTGTCGAGCTTGGAGGCCAGCCAACCCAGGGCGAAAGCGGCCGGCAGCACGAAGAGCAGCCAGCGGGGATCAAATTCCATCGTGTATCACGGCAGGGGGCTGGGGCTCATTGCTGCTGCCCGGCAGGCCCGCTTCGGGCGTGCCGCGCTTGGCTTGCGTGCGGTGCTTCCACCAGGCCGGCACCATGGCCAGCACGCCGAGGGCGCAGCCGAAGCCGAAGGCGGTGAGCACGACGATCACCAGGGGCGCGCGCCACTCATGGCCGAAGAACCAGCGTACATCCACCTCGTGGCTGTTGTTCAGCGCAAAAGCGAAGAGCGTGAAGAAGAGGAAGGCTCGGAACAGCCAGATAAAGATGCGCATGGTGCCCGCATTCTAAGCCGCGCCAACCAGGGTGGCGCGGGCCAAGCGCCGTGCTTTGCTGCCCGTGCCCGCGAAGGCCGGCTTCAGGTTTCGCTGGTGGCGGCTGCGGCGCCGCCCTTGGCATCGACGGCCTCACGCAAGGCCTTGCCGGGCTTGAAATGGGGCACCAGTTTTTCGGGGATCAAGACCTGCTCGCCGCTGCGTGGATTGCGACCCATGCGGGGTGGGCGGCGATTGACCTGGAAACTGCCGAAGCCACGGATCTCGATGCGGTGGCCGCGTGCCAGGGCATCGGACATGGCGTCCAGAATCGTTTTGACGGCGAACTCGGTGTCGCGCTGGGCCAGTTGGCCAAAGCGGTCTGACAGCAAAGCAACCAGGTCGGAGCGGGTCATGTTTTTCTTGGACTGGGTGGGAAATTGAAAAGGGCCCGCACTCAGCGAGTGACGAGCCCTTTTTGAGCGAGGCGAGATTAGCACAAGGTTGCCCTTGTCTATCCGGCCGAAACGCGTGTATCGCGTTTCGGCCTTCGCTAGCCACAAACTCCTTCCGGAGTTTGTGTGCGAGCTCAGCCTTGGTTGTCCAGCTTGGCGCGCAGCAGGGCGCCCAGGCTGGTGGTGCCGGCGCTTTCGCGCTCGGCCGTAGCGCTCAGGCGCTGCATGGCTTCTTGGTTGTCGGCGTTGTCCTTGGCCTTGATCGACAGCTGGATATTGCGGGTCTTGCGATCCACATTGATGATCAGGGCGGAGACTTCGTCGCCTTCCTTCAGCACATTGCGGGCGTCTTCGACGCGGTCGCGGCTGATTTCGGAAGCGCGCAGATAGCCCAGCACTTCGTCGGCCAGTTCGATTTCGGCGCCACGGGCGTCGACCGTCTTGACCTTGCCGGTCACCGTCATGCCGCGGTCATTGACCGTGGTGTAGGTGGTGAAGGGGTCGCTGTCCAGCTGCTTGATGCCCAGGGAGATGCGCTCGCGCTCGACGTCCACGGCCAGCACCAGGGCTTCGACTTCTTGGCCCTTCTTGAAGTTGCGCACGGCAGCTTCGCCGGTTTCGTTCCAGGACAGGTCGGACAGGTGCACCAGGCCGTCGATGCCTTGAGCCAGGCCAACGAACACGCCGAAGTCGGTGATGGACTTGACGGGGCCCTTGACGCGGTCGCCGCGCTTGACGGTCTCGGCGAAATCTTCCCAAGGATTGGCCTTGCACTGCTTCATGCCCAGGGAGATGCGACGCTTGTCTTCGTCGATTTCCAGGACCATGACTTCGACTTCGTCGCCCAGGGTGACCAGCTTGGAAGGAGCAACGTTCTTGTTGGTCCAGTCCATTTCGGACACGTGCACCAGGCCTTCGATGCCAGGCTCGATCTCAACGAATGCGCCGTAGTCAGCGATATTGGTGATCTTGCCGAACAGACGGGTGCTGGTGGGGTAGCGGCGAGCCACGCCGAACCAGGGGTCGTCGCCCAGCTGCTTCAGGCCCAGCGAGACGCGGTTCTTCTCGGCGTCGAACTTCAGGATCTTGGCGGTCAGTTCCTGGCCCACGGTCACCACTTCGCTCGGGTGACGGACACGGCGCCATGCCATGTCGGTGATGTGCAGCAGGCCGTCGATACCGCCCAGGTCCACGAAGGCACCGTATTCGGTGATGTTCTTGACCACGCCCTGGACGATGGCGCCTTCGGCCAGCGTTTCCAGCAGCTTGGCACGCTCTTCGCCCATCGAAGCTTCGACCACGGCACGACGCGACAACACGACGTTGTTGCGCTTGCGGTCCAGCTTGATGACCTTGAACTCCATGGTCTTGCCCTCGTAGGGGCTCATGTCCTTGACCGGACGGGTGTCCAGCAGCGAGCCCGGCAGGAAGGCGCGGATGCCGTTGACCAAGACGGTCAGGCCGCCCTTGACCTTGCCCGACACGGTGCCGGTGACGAAGTCGCCCGACTCCAGCGCGGTTTCCAGCGACAGCCACGAGGCCAGGCGCTTGGCCTTGTCGCGCGACAGGATGGTGTCGCCGTAGCCGTTTTCGATGGCGTCGATGGCCACGGAAACGAAGTCGCCGATTTGAACTTCCAGTTCGCCCTGGTCGTTCTTGAATTCTTCGATTGGCACGTAGGCTTCAGACTTGAGGCCGGCGTTCACAACCACAAAGCTGTGCTCGACACGCACGACTTCGGCCGAGATCACTTCGCCGGCGCGCAGGTCGGAGCGCTGCAGCGACTCCTCGAACATGGCGGCAAAAGAGTCGGGAGCAAAAGCTGCGGTTTGGGTTTGGGACATGAGGTCTCCTGGACCTGGCGCGACAAGCGTTTGTGCGCAGGCGGTGTGTGCTGGACGCGTGAGCGTTTCGCGGGTTAGGTTGAAGACAGCGCCCGGGCGGAGAGCCCGAGGCGAGGTTTTTTGGCCGCCGGCTGTGAGGCCGCGGCCGGGCCATCCACCGCTCAACGCTGAACGGCAAAAGGCCTTGTTTGTGCCCACCAAGCCAGCACCCGCTGAGTTGATTCCTCAATCGACTGGGCCGAGTTGTCGAGCATTTTTGCGTCAGCCGCTGGGTGCAAAGGTGAGGCCGCACGGTTTTTATCCCTGGCGTCTCGTGCCTCCAGATCCTGGCGCAAGCCTTCGATATTAGCCGAAATCCCCTTGGAAATCAATTGCTTATGGCGGCGCTCGGCGCGCGTCGCCGCGCTGGCCGTCAGGAAAACCTTCAGCCCGGCGTCGGGAAATACATCGGTGCCCATATCGCGCCCGTCGGCCACCAGGCCGGGCAGGCGGCGGAAGTCGAGCTGCAGCTGGTTCAGCGCCGCACGCACCGCCGGGTGGGCTGCCACCTGGGAGGCCATCAGGCCGGTGGCCTCGCGGCGCAGGTCCTCGCTGATGTCTTCCTCGTCCAGCCAGACATGGCCGTTCTTGAAGCTCAGATTCAGGTTGGCGCCCACGGCGGCCACGGCCTCGCCATCATCCAGATCGACCTCGCCGCGGTGCGCGGCCAGGGCGCAGGCGCGGTAGAGCGAACCCGAGTCCAGGATCACATAACCCAGGGCATGGGCGACCTGATCGGCCAGCGTGCCCTTGCCCGAGGCGGTGGGGCCGTCGATGGTGATGACGGGGATGTCCTCGCTGCGCGCCTCCACCACGCCGAACAGGGTTTCAAAGTAGTCGGGGAAGGTTTTGGCCACGCATTGCGGGTCGAGGATGCGCACCGGCACGGCGCGGTCCTTGGTCTGCAGTTCGCCGCGGATGGCCGCGGGGTCGGGGTGGTGTTTCACGCGCTGGGGCGACCGATCACTCAGCAAGCCATTGAAGGCGGCCAGCGAGAAGCACATGGCCATGCGGTGGTCGTCGTAGGTGTGGATGCTGGCGGCCCGCCAGTCGCGCAGGGGCTGGACGCGCAGCCAGTCCGGGCCTTCCTCGACCTCGGCGCCCAGCTTGCGCAGCTCGGTAGCCATGGCGCTGAGGCGGTCGGTCTCCTTGACCCGCCAGCTGGCGATATTGCGCAGGGTCGTGGGGCCGTCGGCGTACAAGGCCATCAGGGCCAGGGTCATGGCGGCATCGGGGATGTGGTTGCAGTCCAGATCGATGCCGCGCAGCGGCCAGGCACCGCGCCGCACTTCCAGCCAGTTAGGGCCGCTGGCCACGATGGCGCCCATGGCCTGGGCGGCCTCGGCAAAGCGCACATCGCCCTGCAGGCTGGCCTGGCCCACGCCCTCGATGCGCAGCGGCTCGTCGCTGGCGGCGATGGCCCCCAGGGCGATGAAGTAGGAGGCCGAGGAGGCGTCGCCCTCCACATGCAGATCACCGGGCGAGCGGTAGCGCGAGCCGGCCGGTATGGTGAAGCGCTGCCAGCCCTCGCGTTGCACCTGGATGCCGAAGCGCTCCAGCAAGGCCAGGGTGATGTGGATATAGGGCTTGGAGATCAGCTCGCCGACCACCTCGATCACCACGTCTTGCTGCGTCGCCACCAGCGGCAGGGCCAGCAGCAGGGCGGTCAGGAATTGGCTGGAGACATCACCGCGCACCTTGACGGGCTCGTCCAGCTTCAGGGGGGACGGGCCTGTGAGCTTGAGTGGCGGATAACCTTCATTGCCCAGGCACTCGATCTGGCAGCCCAGCAGGCGCAGGGCGTCGACCAGATCGGCGATGGGGCGTTCGTGCATGCGCGGCACGCCGCTGAGCTCGAACTCGCCGCCCTGGGTGGCGGCCAGCAGGGCCAGGGCGGCGGTCAGCGGCCGCATGGCGGTGCCGGCATTGCCGAGGAAGAGCTGGGCCTGGCGGGTTTGCAAGCGGCCGCCAATGCCGGTGAGGTGCAGCACGCCGGCATGGTCGGTCTTGAGCTGACAGCCCAGGGTCTTCAGCGAGGCCAGCATCACGGCCGTGTCGTCGGAGTCCAGCAGATCGTGGACGGCGGTCGTGCCTTCCGACAGACCGGCCAGCAAGAGCACCCGGTTGGAGATGCTTTTGGAGCCCGGCAGGCGCACGGTGCCGGCGGCGCTGCGCAAGGGGGGGAGGTCGAGGAAAGGGATCTTGAACATGGGAAAGGCAATTCAGTAAAAGAGCGGCCGAGGCAGTGGCCTTGCGCCGCAAGAGGAGCCCGGTGCGGCCTCGCTTACTTGGCCGGGCGTGGCGTGCCGATTTGGCCCATCTGCCCCATCTGCCATTGGCCGCGGGCATCGGAGATCAGGCGGATGCGCGCTTCCAGGGCGGCGGCGTCGTCGGCCTTGAGCAAGCCCTCGAGCGCGTCCAGGGTCTGCCGGAAGCGTTGCGACTGCGCCAAGACCTCGGCCTTGTTGGCCATCAGAATATCGCGCCAGACGGCCGGGTCGCCGGCCGCGATGCGGGTGAAGTCGCGAAAGCCGGGGCCGGCCAGGCTCAGAAAGTCGCGTCCGGCGGGCTGAGCTGCCACCGACTGGAAAAAGGCGAAGGCCAGCAGATGAGGCAGATGGCTGACGGCGGCGAAAGCAGCGTCGTGATTCTTGGGCGACATCTTCAGCACCTGGGCGCCCAGATTGGCCCAGACATCGGTGGCGCGCTGCACGGCCTGGGCCGAGGTTCCGGCCAGGGGCGTCAGGATGACGGTACGGCCTTGGTAGAGGCCGGCGTCGGCATGCTGGACGCCGCCGGTTTCCTTGCCCGCAATGGGGTGGGCGGGCACAAAGCTGGGCAGGCGATCACCGAGGGCGCGGCGGGCCGCGTCCACCACATCGCATTTGGTGGAACCCACATCCATCAGCAGCACTTGGGGGCCGATCAGATGGCGTATGGCTTTCAGCGTCGCCTCGGTGGCGGACACCGGCACGGCCAGCAAGACGATGTCGGAGCCGGAGACGGCCAGCAGGGCCGAGTCGGCCGCCACATCGATGACGCCCAGGCGGCGCGCCGTTTCGGTGGTGGAGGGCGATTTGCTATAGCCCACCACATGCTTGACCAGGCCGGCCTTCTTCATCGCCAGGGCGAAAGATCCGCCCATCAGGCCGCAGCCGATCACGCCCAGTTGCTTGAACATACTGCTGCTTCCGTCCTCAGGCTTTCAGTGGGTAGGCGCCGATGATTTTGAAGAAGGCGCACAACTCGCGCAGTTCGGCCAGGGCCGCCGCCACATGGGGCTGCGAGGGATGACCGTCCAGATCGATGTAGAAATAGTAATCCCATTGGCCGGTGCGGGCCGGGCGGGACTCCAGCCGCGTCATCGAGACGCCGTGCGTCTTCAGCGGCACCAGCAGATCATGCATGGCGCCGGGCCGGTTGGGCACCGAGACGATCAGGCTGGTGCAGTCGCGACCCGAGGCCGGTGGCGTGGCCATGGTCTGGGGCAGGGTGATGACGGCGAAGCGGGTGCGGTTATAGGCCTCGTCCTGCACCGCATGGGCGACGATGTGCAGGCCGAACAGGGCCGAGGCCCGCTCGCTGGCAATCGCCGCCCAGGCCGGATTGGCGGCGGCCAGGCGGGCCCCTTCGGCATTGCTGGAGACGGCGCGGCGCTCGGCATCGGGCAGATGCTTGTTCAGCCAGTTCTGGCATTGGGCCAGGGCCTGCGGATGGGCCAGCACCGCCTCGATGCCTTGCAGGGAATTGTCCTTGCGCATCAGGTTGTGGCGGATCAAGAGGCTGACCTCGCCCACCACATGCGTCGGGGTGTGCAGGAACAGGTCCAGCGAGCGGGTCACCACGCCCTCGGTCATGTTTTCCACACCGACCACGCCGTACTGGGCGCTGCCACTGGCGGTGGCGTGGAAGACCTCGTCGAAGCTGGCGCAGTAGATCAGGTCGGCGGCGCCGCCGAAGTATTCGATGGCGGCCTGCTCGCAGAAGGTGCCGACCGGGCCCAGCACGGCCACCCGCTGCGGCGACTCCAGCGCCAGGCAGGCCGACATGATCTCGCGCCAGATGGCGGCCACATGCTCGGCCTTCAGGGGGCCGGGGTTGGCGGTCTTGATCTTCTCGATGACTTGCGCCACGCGGTCGGGGCGGAAGAAGGGCGTGCCTTCGCGGCGCTTGACCTCGCCCACCTGCTCGGCCACATGGGCGCGGCGGTTCAGGAGGTCAAGCAATTGCTGGTCCAGCGCGTCGATTTGATCGCGCAGAACCAAGAGTTCCGGTGCCGCCGTGGGGGCGGGTGTGCCGGCCGGGATGTCAGCCATATTGAGCCTCAAAGTCCTTCAAGTACGCCACCAGGGCTTGCACACCCTCCAGTGGCATCGCGTTATAGATCGATGCACGCATGCCGCCCACCGACTTGTGGCCTTTGAGTTGCAGCAGATTGCGCGCCTTCGCTCCATCCAGGAAGGCACTCGTGAGTTGCGGCGTGTTGTACTCGCCGCGCAGGTAGAAGGGAATGTTCATGCGCGAGCGGGCATGCGCCGCGACGCGGTTCTCAAACAGCTTGGAGCCATCCAGCGCACCGTAGAGCAGCTGGGCCTTGTCGATATTGCGCTGCTCGATGGCGGCCACGCCGGTTTTGCCGGCGTAGCTGAATTTTTTGAGCCACTGGAACACCAGGCCGGCCACATAGATGGAGAAGGTGGGCGGGGTGTTGTACATGGACTGGGCGGCCGCCACGGTCTGGTAGTCGAAGGCCGAGGGGCAGATGGGCAGGGCATGGCCCAGCAGGTCTTCGCGCACAAACACCAGGGTCAGGCCGGCCGGGCCGATATTTTTTTGCGCGCCGCCAAAGGCCAGGCCCACGCGCGACCAGTCAATGCTGCGCGAGAGCTGGTGAGACGAGCAATCGATCACCAGCGGGGCCGCGCTGCCCAGCGCCTTCAGGTCGGGCAGTTCGTGGAACTCGATGCCGTCAATCGTTTCATTGCTGCAGACGTGCACATAGGCGGCGTCGGCGCTGAGCTGCCAACTGCCTGGGCTGGGTAACTGGGTGAATTTGGAGTCTGAGCCGCTGGCGGCGATATTCACGCTGGCATAACGGCGCGCTTCTTCGGCGCTTTTTTTGGACCAGGAACCGGTGACGACCACATCCACCTTGCCGCCTCGCGCGAGATTCATCGGCACGATGGCGTTCTCGGCCAGGCCGCCGCCCTGCATGAAGAGAATGCGGAAATTGGCCGGCACCTGCAGCAGCTCGCGCAGATCGTTTTCGGCCTCGGCACAGATGCGGGTGAACTCGGGCCCGCGATGGCTCATCTCCATCACGCTCATGCCCGAACCCTGCCAGTCCAGCATCTCGGCAGCGACCTGATTCAGTACCTCTTCAGGCAAGGCCGCGGGGCCGGCGGAAAAATTGAAGGGGCGCTGAGTCATGGGCTGCTTCGCTGAGGGGACGGGGCTGACGATTGGATCGCCTCGGCCCGTCCGAGCTGAGCCGACGAGTCGAGGCGGGTATTGCGCTTGCTTACTTCTTGGCGGGCTTGGCGGCCGGGGCCGAGGAAGCGGCCGGCGGCGCGATGCCCAGATGCTTGCCCACGCTTTGCTGCAGGGCCTTGAAGCGGGTTTCCAGGGTCGGTGCGGTTTCGGCCAGCAGCTTGTCGCCCAGGGCTTTTTGCAGCTCGCCATTGATCTGGCTGAATTTTTTGTAAACCGGCGACTCCAGCCAGGCCAGCAACTGCTTCAACTCGTCTTCGCTGAAGCGCTCGTCCAGCAAGGTGCCGACGGTGCCGGGGGCGATCTTGACGGCCTTGTCCTTGATCATCGGCGCGTTGTCGTCGACGAACTTCTTGATGTCGGCTTCGATGGCCTTGGCCGTGGCTTCGCGTTTCTCGGCCGGTACTTGTTGCAAGGCGGCACCGGCACCCTGCATCAGATTGCCCAGGGGCTGCTGCATCAGGCTACGGGCCAACTGGTCATAACTCTGCGATTGCAGGGTCAGCAGCTTGGCGATCATTTCCTTCTTGGCCGGGGTGGCGGTGGAAGTCGCGGACTGGGCAAGGCTCAGATTGGCGCAAAGCAGCAGCGCGGCCGCGGCCAGAAATTTCATGGGCTTGGTGTTCATTTATTCCTTGGAGGTGTCGTCGCTGTCGTTGACGTTGTCGGTGCCGGCGGCTGGATCGTCGCCCGTGGCTTCGGTACTGCTGTTCTCGTTCGCGTCGTTCTCGACGATGCGCTGCAAGCCCGAGAGCTTGGCGCCATCATCCAGAGCGATCAGGGTCACGCCTTGGGTGGCGCGGCCCAGTTCACGGATCTCGGAGACGCGGGTGCGCACCAGCACGCCACGATCGGTGATCAGCATGATCTCGTCTTCCGCGCGCACCAGGGTGGCGGCCACCACGCGACCGTTGCGCTCGGTCTGCTGGATGGCGATCATGCCCTTGGTGCCACGGCCGTGGCGGGTGTATTCGGTGATGGCGGTGCGTTTGCCATAACCGTTTTCCGTGGCGGTCAGCACGCTCTGGTTTTCGTCTTCGGCCACCAGCATGGCGATCAGGCGCTGCTCGGGCTCCAGCATCATGCCGCGCACGCCGCGCGCGGTGCGGCCCAGCGAACGAACATCGTCTTCGTCAAAGCGCACGGCCTTGCCGCCGTCGCTGAACAGCATCACATCGTGCTTGCCGTCGGTCAGGGCGGCACCGATCAGGTGGTCGCCTTCATCCAGGGCGATGGCGATGATGCCGGCCTTGCGCGGGTTGGCGAAGTCTTCCAGCGAGGTCTTCTTGACCGTGCCCAGGGCCGTGGCCATGAAGATGAAGTGGCCTTCGGGGAAGCTGCGGAACTCGCCGGTCAGCGGCAGCACGACGGTGATTTTTTCGTCCTGCTGCAGCGGGAACATATTGACGATGGGCTTGCCGCGCGAGGCGCGCGAGCCCTGCGGCACTTCCCAGACCTTCAGCCAGTAGACACGGCCGCGGTTGCTGAAGCACAGGATCCAGTCGTGGGTGTTGGCGATGAAGAGTTGGTCGACCCAGTCGTCGTCCTTGGTCTGGGTGGCCTGCTTGCCGCGGCCGCCGCGCTTTTGCGCCCGATATTCGCTCAGGGCCTGGCTCTTGATATAGCCGGTGTGGGACAGCGTCACCACCATATCGGTGGGGGTGATCAGGTCTTCGGTGCCAAGTTCCTGGGCGTTATGTTCGATGGTGCTGCGGCGTGCGCCAATCTTGGTCTGACCGAATTCCTGGCGCACCTGGACCAGCTCTTCGACAATGATGGCGGTGACGCGGGCGGGCTTGGCCAGGATGTCCAGCAGATCGGCGATCTGCGACATCACGTCCTTGTACTCGCCGACGACCTTGTCCTGCTCCAGGCCGGTCAGGCGCTGCAAGCGCATCTGCAGGATTTCGCCGGCCTGCTCTTCCGACAGGCGGTAGAGGCCATCGGCCTGCAGGCCGAATTCGGCCGCCAGGCCCTCCGGACGGTAGGCATTGCGGCCGCCCTCGGTCTGCCCTTCAGCGCGCGCCAGCATCTCGCGCACCAGGGACGAATCCCAGCTCTTGCTCATCAGGGCCGCCTTGGCGATGGGCGGCGTGGGCGAGGCCTTGATGGTGGCGATGAACTCGTCGATATTGGCCATGGCCACGGCCAGGCCTTCCAGCACATGGCCGCGCTCGCGCGCCTTGCGCAATTCGAAGATGGTGCGGCGGGTGACGACCTCGCGGCGGTGCTCCAGGAAGACCGTGATCAGGTCTTTCAGATTGCACAGCTTGGGCTGACCGTCGATCAGCGCCACCATATTCATGCCGAAGGTGTCTTGCAGCTGGGTCTGCTTGTACAGATTGTTCAGCACCACCTCGGGCACTTCGCCGCGCTTGAGTTCGATCACCACCCGCATGCCGGACTTGTCGCTCTCGTCCTGGATGTGGCTGATGCCCTCGATCTTCTTCTCGTGCACCAGCTCGGCGATGCGCTCCAGCAAGGTCTTCTTGTTGACCTGGTAGGGGATCTCATCAACGATGATGGCCTGCCGGTTGCCGCGGTCGATGTCCTCGAAATGGACCTTGGCCCGCATCACCACCTTGCCGCGGCCGGTACGGTAACCGTCGCGCGCACCGGACAGGCCGTAGATGATGCCGGCGGTCGGGAAGTCCGGCGCCGGGATGATCTCCATCAATTCATCGATGCTGCAGTCCGGGTTTTTCAGCGAGTGCAGGCAAGCGTCCACCACCTCGTTGAGGTTGTGCGGCGGGATATTGGTGGCCATGCCCACGGCAATACCGGTGGCACCGTTGACCAACAGATTCGGCAGCCGGGTCGGCAGCACCAGGGGCTCTTTTTCCGAGCCGTCGTAGTTGGGGCCGAAATCGACGGTTTCCTTGTCAATATCGGCCAGCATTTCGTGGGCGACCTTGGCCAGGCGGATTTCGGTATACCGCATGGCTGCGGCGTTATCGCCGTCCACCGAGCCGAAATTACCCTGGCCATCGACCAGCATATGGCGCAGCGAGAAATCCTGGGCCATGCGGACGATGGTGTCGTAAACAGCCGTGTCGCCATGCGGGTGGTATTTACCGATCACATCACCAACGATACGGGCCGACTTCTTGTAAGGCCGGTTCCAATCGTTGTTCAACTCGTGCATGGCGAAGAGCACGCGCCGGTGCACGGGCTTCAGGCCGTCGCGGGCATCGGGGAGGGCGCGGCCCACAATCACGCTCATGGCGTAATCGAGGTATGAACGCCGCATCTCCTCTTCGAGGCTGATGGGCAATGTTTCCTTGGCGAACTGGGTCATGCGCATGTGCGTGGCCGCACCCATCAGGTGGGCCCGCATCGTTAGGGACAGGAGCGAGGATTCTAAAGGCCCGCGGCTGTAGCACTCTCACAACAACTTTGGCGACTCCTTCGTTTGAGGCCGCCACAATACGAGCCTATCGGTGCCCTATGGCACAATCGATGAGTCCCTAGGAGAAACCCGCATTCGCGGATCTATCTAAGGTTTTGTTCTAGCACTTACTGGGCACTCGCAGGGCAACTGCGGCATTCCTTGAGAGGAGAATCATGAAGAAATTGAATCGAGTGGCGTCGCTGATGTCCGTCGCTGTGGTCGCTGCCTTTGCTGCGTCCGGCGCTGTTGCACAACAACAGACAGTGGACAACTGGCGCGCAACTGATGGCACCGTTTGGAAGAACGGTAGCAATGAGCTGTGCTGGCGCGATGCCAACTGGACACCCGCTACGGCTGCTGCCGAGTGCGACGGTGCCCTGAAGCCCGAACCCAAGGTCGAGGCTCCCAAGCCCGTGGCTCCTCCTCCGGTCGTGGCTCCCCCGGCTCCTCCGAAGCCCGTGGCTCCCCCGGCTCCCGTGAGCGAGAAGGTTACCTTCGCTGCTGACGCTTTCTTCGACTTCGACAAGGCTGTGCTGAAGGCTGATGCCAAGGCCAAGCTGGACGACCTGCTGGCCAAGACCAAGGGTCTGAACTTGGAAGTCATCATCGCCGTGGGTCATACCGACTCCGTGGGCTCCGATGTCTACAACCAGAAGCTGTCGGTCAAGCGCGCTGAAGCCGTCAAGGCCTACTTGGTTGGCGCTGGTGCTGAAAAGAACCGCGTGTACACCGAAGGCAAGGGCGAGAAGGCTCCTGTCGCCGACAACAAGACTGCCGAAGGCCGCGCCAAGAATCGTCGCGTGGAAATCGAAGTCGTCGGTACCCGTACGAAGTAATTGCCAGACGCCTTCGGGCGTTTGCCAAAAGCCCCGCTCAGCGGGGCTTTTTTTTGCCTGTCCCGCTTGTTCTTGCCTGGAGGGCGGCTTGGCAAACGCATCTCTTTGTGACAAATCGTGTTCCGCCGCGGCGCATCCATTACCATTTCCGCCCATGATCAATGCAGACCCCCAAGAGCTCGCCAAGTTTGGCGATCTGGCCCACCGCTGGTGGGATGTCGACAGCGAATTCAAGCCGCTGCACCAAATCAATCCGCTGCGCCTGGACTGGATTGCCAGCTACTGCCCGCTGGCAGGCAAGACGGCGCTGGATGTGGGTTGTGGCGGCGGCATCCTGAGCGATTCTCTGGCCCGGCGTGGCGCCCAGACCCTGGGCATTGATCTGGCCACCAAGGCGCTCAAGGTCGCGCAACTGCATGCCATGGAGGCGGGCACGGAAGGGGTGGAATACCGCGAAATCGCGGTGGAAGCCTTGGCGCTGGAGCGCCCCGCCAGCTTCGATGTCGTGACCTGCATGGAGATGCTGGAGCATGTGCCCGACCCCGCTTCCGTGGTCAAGGCCTGCGCCGATCTGGTCAAGCCCGGTGGTTGGGTGTTTTTGTCTACCCTCAACCGCAATCTGAAGTCCTTCATGCTGGCCATCGTCGGTGCCGAATATGTGCTGAAGATGCTGCCGGCCGGTACGCATGAATACGCCCGTTTCCTGAAACCGGCGGAGTTGGCGCAGTTCTGCCGTGATGCCGGCTTGGAGTTGCAGGCCAGCCGCGGCCTGACATTCAATCCCTTGACCCAGCGCTACAGCCTGGGCTCGGACACGGATGTCAACTACCTGCTGGCCTGCCGCAAGCCCGTATGAGCACCGTCGATCTGTGTGAGCCCGCCCAGCGGGTGCGGGTTTTGCCTGGCCTGACTCGCGCGGTCTTGTTCGACCTGGACGGAACCTTGGTCGACAGCGCGCCCGACCTGGCCGGGGCCGCCAATGACATGCGCTTGCAGCGCGGCCTGCCGGCACTGGGCTTTGCGCAACTGCGCCCCATGGTCGGCGCGGGTGCGCGCGGCATGCTGGGTCTGGCCCTGGATATCGCGCCGGGCCATGCCGACTACGAGGCCTTGAAAAACGAATTCCTGGACCGCTACGAGCGCCGTTTGACCCAGGAAACCCGGCTGTTCGATGAGATGCAGGCGACGCTGGACGGCCTTGCCGCGGCCGGCCTGGCCTGGGGCATCGTTACCAACAAGGCGGAGCGTTTTGCGCTGCCACTGACGCAGGCCTTGGGCTTGCAGGCCGGGGCGCGCGCTGTGATCGGCGGTGATACGACCCCGCATGCCAAGCCGCATCCGGCGCCTTTGCTGGAGGCGGCCAAGCGTGCGCAGGTCTTGCCCGAGCACTGTGTTTACGTCGGCGACGACGAACGCGACATCATCGCCGGCCGCGCCGCGGGCATGCAAACCGTTGCCGCGGCCTGGGGATACCTGGGAAATGGCAAGCCCGTGGGCGCTTGGGGTGCAGATATTGTGATTTCTCGGCCCGCGGAGCTCTTGGAAGTGCTCGGAGTGGCCTAAAATAGCAAGTTCTGGGGCCGACCAGGTTTCGACGTGGATGCGGATCCGGAGTAGGGCATACCGAGCACCAGTTCGCTCGTAAAACCACTGGAAACAAAGTAACTGCAAACGACTCTACGTTCGCACTCGCCGCTTAATTGCGCGTGAGCTTCTCAACGGTTGGCCCATGGGCCGGGCCCAAGCCGCAAGGCGACAGGCTGAGAAGTCATTCACATGGGCTGGTTTTGCATCGGGTTACTCGGTACAGAACGAGATTCAGTGACTGGCGGGAGAGATAGCGTGCCGCTGCGCGATCGCTTCCGTGAGATTCAAATCAGACGGCTAAGTATGTAGAACTGCCCGGTGATGGTTTGCGGACGCGGGTTCAATTCCCGCCGGCTCCACCATATTTTTCGAAAAACCCAACCCTGATCGGTTGGGTTTTTTTATGCCCGAAGGATTTCTTCCCCCGCTTGCCAGGCCGGAGGCTTGAAATCACGCCGATTGCCCTTCAAAACCCAGGGGAATACCGGGTATTCCTGTCACTGTTTCAGGTGATATTCGTGTTGATTCTGTAAGCGGGTGCAGCGCATGGGCAGGCTTGCAGATGCTTGATTTTTCGCTCGGCTACACTCAATGCCTGGGTGCATGGCTCGCATATGGCGGGGCAGCAGGTTTTTGCGATGGTCGGGCCGCCTCGCGGGAAAATGACGAGCATGAATCTGAATCCAAGCCATATCACCGAAATTGCGGCCGCTGCGATCTTTGTCGTGGCCTTGCTGCACACCTTTTCCACCAAGTTTTTTGAGGACCTCGCGCGACGCAGTCCTCGCCACGGCGGCATCTGGCATTTGCTGGCCGAGGTGGAGGTGGTGTTTGGTTTCTGGGCCCTGGTGCTGATGCTGTTCATGTTTGCCTATCAGGGCAAGCAGGAAGCGACGACCTATCTGGAGACTCGCAACTTCACCGAGCCCATGTTTGTGTTCGCCATCATGGTGATCGCGGGCACCCGCCCCATCATTCAATCCGCCATGCGCCTGGTGCGTGGCGTGGCCAAGGCCTTGCCCCTGCCGGGCAGCGTGGGCATGTATTTCCTGGTGATGAGTCTGGTGCCCTTGCTGGGTTCCTTCATCACCGAGCCTGCCGCGATGACGCTGGCGGCGCTGATTCTGGCCGACCAGTTCTTCGGCCGCGGCATCTCCACCCGCCTGAAGTACGCCACCCTGGGTGTGCTTTTTGTCAATATTTCGATCGGCGGTACCTTGACCTCCTTTGCCGCGCCGCCGGTCCTGATGGTCGCCAGCAAATGGGGTTGGGACAGCAGTTTCATGCTGGCTCACTTTGGCTGGAAGGCGGCGATCGCCGTCTTCATCAATACCCTGGGCGTGACCCTGCTGTTTGCCAAAGAGTTGAAGAACTTGCCCATGGCCGTGGTGGAGCAGGGCGAGACCGCCAAGGTGCCGCTGCCGCTGGTGCTGGTGCATATGGGTTTTCTGGCCGGCGTGGTGGTGTTTGCGCATCACCCGGCCGTGTTCATGGGCCTGTTCCTGTTCTTCCTGGGAGTGGCCAGTGCTTACGAACGCCACCAGGATCGCTTGATCCTGCGCGAGGGCTTGTTGGTGGCCTTCTTCCTGGCGGGCCTGGTGGTGCTGGGGGGGCTGCAGCAATGGTGGTTGCAGCCGGTGCTGATGAGCATGAGCAGCGACGCCATCTTCTTCGGCGCCACGGTGTTGACGGCCTTCACCGATAACGCGGCCCTGACTTATCTGGGCTCCCTGGTGGAAGGCCTGTCCGACGGCTTCAAATACGCCTTGGTCGCCGGCGCGGTGACCGGTGGCGGCTTGACCATCATTGCCAACGCACCCAATCCGGCCGGCATTGCCGTGCTGCGCGAGCATTTCGATGGCAAGGCCGTCCATCCCCTGGGTCTACTGCTGGCGGCCTTGCTGCCCACACTGGTGGCGGCCCTGGCCTTTAAACTGCTCTGAGCGCTCAGTCCAGCTGCTGCCAGACCCCGTCCAGCCGCAGCTGATGCGGCCGGTACTTGGCCTTGTAAGCCATCTTGGGGCTCTCGGCGATCCAGTAGCCGAGATAGAGATGTGGCAGTTGCAGCTCCTTGGTCTGCTGGATCTGCCACATCACGTTGTAAGTGCCATAACTGGCATTTTCCTCGGGCTCGTAAAAGGTGTAGACGGCGGAGAGGCCGTCGCTGAGGATGTCCAGAATGGACACCATCTTGAGTACCGCCCGGCCATCGGCCTGCAGCTGGCGGAACTCCACCAGGCGTGAGTTGATGCGGCTTTGCAGCAGGAACTGGGTGTACTGATCGACACTGTCGTTATCCATGCCGCCGCCGGCATGGCGGCCGCTCTGGTAGCGCAGGTAGAGCTCGTAATGCTCCTGGCTATAGCCCAGGCGCAGCACCCGCACCTGCATCGCTTGATGCTGGCTCCAGGCCCGGCGCTGGCTGCGGCTGGGCTTGAATTGCTCGACCGGGATGCGCATGGGCACACAGGCCTTGCAGCCATCGCAATACGGCCGGTAGGTGAACAGGCCGCTGCGCCGGAAGCCGGCCTCCACCAGGCCGGAATAGGCATCGGCATGGATCAGATGGCTGGGTGTGGCGACCTGGGAGCGCGCCTGCCTATCGGGCAGATAGCTGCAGGGATAGGCCGCCGTGGCATAGAACTGCAGCTGGGCGAGCGGGAGGTCCTTGGGATAGGTCACGGCGAGAAGCTGGTTAGTACGGGTCGGCAAAGCTGCCGC
Organism: Roseateles oligotrophus; assembly: GCF_014204525.1. Taxonomy (GTDB): domain Bacteria; phylum Pseudomonadota; class Gammaproteobacteria; order Burkholderiales; family Burkholderiaceae_C; genus Paucibacter_A; species Paucibacter_A oligotrophus_A. The sequence goes on along the minus strand of NZ_JACHLP010000001.1, from coordinate 190,142 downwards.
CAAGCTGGGTCCACAGCGAAGGATGATAGGTCCAGGGTCCCGGCTGCGCCTGCTGGCAAACGCTGGCGAGATGGGTTTCAAACAGCTGGCGCGGCACTTCGGCGGCACCGAGCGAGGCCAGATGGCGGGTGTTTTGCTGGCAGTCTATCCAGGGAATATCGAACTGCCGGCACAGGCAGACCAGGGCGGCCAGGGCGATCTTGGAGGCGTCGCTGCGCCGCATGAACATGGACTCGCCAAAAAACATGCGGCCCAGATTGATGCCGTACAGCCCGCCCACCAGCTCGCCGTCCATCCAGGTTTCGATGCTGTGCACGCAGCCTGATTGTTCGGCCCAAGCCAGATAGGCTTGCTGCATCTCCGGCAGTATCCAGGTGCCCGATTGACCCTCGCGCGGCGCATTGGCGCAGGCCGCCAGCACCTCGGCGCGGGCGCTGTCGATGCGGATCTCGCAGCTGGATGAGCGCACAAAATGCGCCAGCGTTTTGCGCAGGGAGCGGGAGAGCTTGAAGTTGTCGGTTTGCAAGACCATGCGTGGGTCGGGCGCCCACCACAGCGGCGGTTGATCCGGCCCGTACCAGGGAAAGATGCCGCGCGAATAGGCCGCTTGCAGGCGCGCGATGCTCAGGTCGCCGCCGGCGGCCAGCAGGCCGGGCGCCTCGGAATCCGGGCCCAGAGCGCGGCCGCTGGGCGGGAAATTGGTGGGGGTGTCGTCAAGCCAGTCGATCATCTTGCTACGCATCGTAGCGGCTCAAATTAGACTCTCGGCCATGAAGATCATTGTTTTTGGCATTCCCAATTGCGACACCGTCAAACGGGCGCGTAGCTGGCTGGGCGATCAAGGCCTGGCCTTTGAGTTCCACGATTTCAAGAAAGCCGGCGTGCCGGCCGCACAGGCCGATCAATGGCTGGCCCAGCTGGGTTGGGAGAAGGTGATCAACCGTGCCGGCAGCACCTGGCGCAAGCTCGACGATGCGAGCGAGGCCGCCGTGGTGGACGCGGCCAGCGCCGCCGCTCTGATGCAGCAGCAGCCCAGCGTGATCAAGCGCCCCATCGTGCAATGGGCGGACGGCCGCTTGAGCCTGGGTTTCTCGCCCGAGCTGTTCCAGAGCCATCTCTGAACTTTGCCACCGATTGGTGCGGCCTGCGCACCAAGCGGTGGCAATCCAGGCCGGGAGGCCTTGTTTTGGTGCGCGCGACCGCAGCGCAGCGCGCCCCTTGTTGGGCATTGTTCTTGCTCCTTTGGTGCATCGGGCCGAATCGGTGCATCAATCACCTTGAAGGCCCTGTTCATAGCTAACAGAGGACTTCATGGAGAACATCAAGCAAAGCGGCGATGTGCTGTTCATTCTGCTGGGCGCCATCATGGTGCTGGCCATGCACGCCGGTTTCGCTTTCCTGGAACTGGGCACGGTGCGCAAGAAGAACCAGGTCAATGCCCTGGTCAAGATCCTGGTGGACTTTGCCGTCTCTACCTTGGTGTACTTCATGCTCGGCTACACCGTGGCCTACGGCACGCATTTCTTCACCGGCGCCGAGGCCCTGGCGGCCAAGAATGGCTATGAGCTGGTGAAGTTCTTCTTCCTGCTGACCTTTGCGGCGGCCATCCCCGCCATCGTCTCGGGCGGCATCGCCGAGCGTGCGCGCTTTGGCCCGCAGCTGATGGCCACGGCGCTCATCGTGGGTCTGATCTATCCGGCCTTCGAGGGCGTGGCCTGGAACCAGGGCCTGGGCCTACAGGCCTGGCTGAAGACGCAGTTCGGCGCCGAGTTCCATGATTTCGCCGGCAGCGTGGTCGTGCATGCGGTGGGCGGCTGGATAGGCCTGGCCGCCGTGCTGCTGCTGGGCCCGCGTCTGAACCGCTACCGCAAGGACGGCGCCATCAGCGCCCATCCGCCCTCCAGCATCCCCTTTCTGGCCCTGGGTGCCTGGGTGCTGACGGTGGGCTGGTTCGGCTTCAATGTGATGAGCGCCCAGACCCTGGACAAGATCTCCGGCCTGGTGGCCGTCAACTCCCTGATGGCCATGGCCGGCGGCACCCTGGTCGCCGTCTTGATGGGCCGTAACGACCCCGGCTTTGCCTACAACGGCCCGCTGGCCGGCCTGGTCGCCGTGTGCGCGGGCTCGGACCTGATGCACCCTTACGGCGCTCTGGTGGTGGGCGGTGTGGCGGGCTTTATCTTCGTCAAGATGTTCACCCTGACGCAGAACCGCTGGAAGATCGACGATGTGCTGGGCGTCTGGCCTTTGCACGGCTTGTGCGGGGCCTGGGGTGGCATCGCGGCCGGCATCTTCGGCAGCCAGGCCCTGGGCGGCTTGGGTGGGGTCAGCCTGGCCTCGCAGTTACTGGGCACGCTGCTGGGCCTGGCCTGGGCCTTTGGCGGAGGCTTGCTGGTCTACGGTGTGATCAAGAAGCTGAGCGGGCTGCGCCTGAGCCAGGAGCAGGAATTCGAGGGCGCCGACCTGTCCCTGCACAAGATTGGCGCCACGCCCGACCGCGAGGTCAGCTGGTAAGCTCGGCCCCTCTTTTTCCCGTCTTTGCCGCCCCATGTTCACAGGTATTGTTCAAGGCGTCGCCCAGGTGGCGACCATCACCGACAGACCCGGCCTGCGCAGCCTGTTGCTGCGCTTTCCCGAGCGCTTTTGCGAGGGCCTGGAGATCGGTGCCAGCGTGGCCTGCGACGGCGTCTGCCTGACCGTCACCCGCCTCCACGACGCGCAGCATGCCGAGTTCGATGTGATGCAGCAAAGCCTGGGCCTGACCACTTTGGCCGATTTGCAGGTGGGCAGCGCCATCAATGTGGAACGGGCTGCCCGCGATGGCGCCGAGATCGGCGGCCACCCCTTGTCCGGCCATGTGGACTTCATGGCGACGCTGGCCGGCATCCGCCGGCCCGAGAACAACCATGTGCTGCGCATCCAGGTGCCCCAGCCCTGGATGCGCTATATCTTCGCCAAGGGCTATATCGCCATCAACGGCGCCAGCCTGACCGTTGCCGAGGCCGACCGCAAGGCCGGCTGGTTCGAGGTCTGGCTGATCCCCGAGACCTTGCGCGCCACCACTTTTGGCGGCAAGGCCGAGGGTGCGGCCCTGAACATCGAGATCGAGCGCCAGACCCAGGTCTTCGTGGACACCGTGCGCGAGGCCCTGGACGAGCGCCTGGGCCCTCTGCTGCCGGCGCTGGAGCAGCTGCTGGCGGCCTCGGGCCAGAGCCTGGACGCGCTGGCGGAGCCGCCAAAGCTAGGCCAGTAACTGCCTCAGCACAAAGGGCAGGATGCCGCCGTGGCGGTAATAGTCCACCTCGATGGGGGTGTCGATGCGCAGGATCAGGGCCAGGCTTTGGTGGCTGCCATCGGCGCGCTGGATCAGCAGTTGCGCCTCGCGCTGCGGGGCCAAGTCGCCGTCGATGACGATGTCGATCAGCTCATCGCCCCTGAGCCCCAGGCTTTGCCAGCTGTCCTCGCCCTTGAACTGCAGAGGCAGCACGCCCATGCCCACCAGATTGCTGCGGTGTATGCGCTCGAAGCTGCGCGCCACCACGGCCTTGATGCCCAGGAGCTGGGTGCCTTTGGCGGCCCAGTCGCGGCTGGAGCCGGTGCCGTATTCCTCGCCGGCAAAGATCACCGTGGGCCTGCCCTCGGCGATATAGGCCATGGCCGCGTCGTAAATGCTTTGCTGTTCGCCACTGGGCTGGCGCAGGGTCAGGCCGCCCTCGATGCGGCTGCCATCCGGTCCGGCAGGCAGCATCAGATTTTTGATGCGCACATTGGCAAAAGTGCCGCGCATCATCACCTCGTGATTGCCTCGGCGTGAGCCATAACTATTGAAGTCGGCGGCCTTGAGCCCCAAGGCCTGCAGATACAGGCCGGCGGGCGAGCTGGGCTTGATGGAGCCCGCGGGCGAGATGTGGTCGGTGGTGATGGAGTCGCCAAACAAGGCCATGATGCGGGCCGCCTTGACGCCCGCTGGGGTGTATTGCGGCAGCTGGGTGAAGCCCTCGAAAAAAGGCGGGCAAGCGATATAGCTGCTGGGCGGCCAGTTGTAGACATCTCCGCTGACGCCTTCGATCTTCTGCCACAGCTTGCCGGGCTTGGCGGCAACCCGCTCGTAATTGGCTTTGAAGGCCTTGCCATTCATGGCGTACTTCATCAGCGCCTCGATCTCATCGCTGCTGGGCCAGATATCGCCCAGAAAGACTTCGCGTCCCTTTTTCCCCAGGCCGACGGGCTGGGTCATCAAGTCCACCATCACATTGCCGGCCAGGGCATAGGCCAGGACCAGGGGCGGCGAGGCGAGGAAATTGGCCTTCAGATTGGGGTGGATGCGGGCCTCGAAATTGCGGTTGCCCGAGAGCACGGCGGCACAGACCAGGTCCTGGCCGGTGATGGCGGCGTTGATCTCGGGCCGCAGGTCGCCGGCATTGCCGATGCAGGTGGTGCAGCCATAGGCCGCCACATTGAAACCCAGCTTGTCCAGATAGGGCAGCAGGCCGGCGCGCTCCAGGTATTCGGTGACGATGCGCGAGCCCGGCGCCAGCGAGGTCTTGATATGCGGCGCCACCTTGAGTCCGGCTTCCACCGCCTTTTTGGCGAGCAGGCCGGCGGCCAGCATGACGCTGGGGTTGGAGGTGTTGGTGCAGGAGGTGATGGCGGCGATCAGCACATCGCCGTTGCCGATGGCTGTGCCGTCTTCCAGCTTGATGCGGGCATGCAGCTTGGCGGCGGGCTGATTGAAGCCGCCCGCGGCCGGCCCGGCGCTGAACAGTTCGGCAAAGCGGCTGGAGAGATGCGTGATCTCGATGCGGTCCTGCGGGCGCTTGGGGCCGGCCAGCGAGGGCGCCACGGTGCTCAGGTCCAGCGTCAGTACCTGGGAATAATCGATCTGCCCGGCCAGCGGCACGCCGAACATGCCCTGGGCGCGGAAATAGGCCTCGAAGGCCTCGATCTCGGCCTTGCTGCGGCCGCTGCCCTTGAAGTACGCGATGGTCTTCTCGTCCACCGGGAAGAAGCCCATCGTCGCGCCGTACTCGGGTGCCATATTGGCGATGGTGGCGCGGTCCGGCACGCTCAGGCTGGCCGTGCCCGCGCCGTAAAACTCGACGAATTTGCCCACCACCTTCTCGCGCCGCAATATCTCGGTGACGGTCAGCACCAGATCGGTGGCGGTGACGCCCTCGCGCAGCCGGCCCTTCAACTCGAAGCCGACGACATCGGGCGTCAGGAAATAGACCGGCTGGCCCAGCATGCCGGCCTCGGCCTCGATGCCGCCCACGCCCCAGCCGACCACGCCGATGCCGTTGATCATGGTGGTGTGGCTGTCGGTGCCGACCAGGCTGTCGGGGTAGTAGAGCTTGGCGCCTTGTGTTGATTTCTTGCCCGTCTTGTGCACGCCGCGCGCCAGAAACTCCAGATTGACCTGGTGCACGATGCCAAAGCCCGGCGGCACGACGCTGAAGGTGTCAAAGGCCTGCATGCCCCATTTCATGAACTCGTAGCGCTCGCGGTTGCGCTGGAACTCCAGCTGCATATTCAGGTCCAGGGCCTTTTTGCTGCCGAAGTAATCGATCATCACCGAGTGGTCGACCACCAGGTCCACCGGCACCAGAGGTTCGATGGCCTTGGCGTCCTTGCCTGCGGCGGCCGCCACATTGCGCATGGCGGCCAGATCGGCCAGCAGGGGCACGCCGGTGAAGTCCTGCAGCACCACGCGGGCGACGAGAAAGGGGATCTCCTCACTGCGCTCGGCCTGCGGTGCCCAGTTGGCCAACTGGGTCACATGCTCGGCCGTGACCCGCTTGCCATCGCAGTTACGCAGCACCGACTCCAGCACCACTCGCAGCGAGAGCGGCAAGCGCGCCACCGAGGGGAATTGCTTGGCCAACTCGGGCAGGGAGTAGAAGGCGCCACTGCGCTGCGAGGGGGTCGTGAAGTGGGCGTAGGTGTGGGCAAATGGGTGGGCAAATGCATGCGAAGAAGCGTGCTGTGTCATCAAGGCCTCCGGTGCTTTGTTGAAGCCCCAGTATCGGCCTCTTGTATGCGCCCTGGCCATCCCAAGGCTTTTCCCCTCAAGGTGTCGGCGGGCTCCCGTGCAGCTTGGCATGCACCCGCTGGGTGGCCTTCCAGACGCTGAACAGCACCACCGGAATGGCCAGGCCCACGGCCAGCTCCGGGTTGATGGGCAAGCCGGCGGTCTTTGCGGCCTTGGCGGCATAGAGCAGCAGGCTGATGACGTAGTAGCTGATGGCCGCGATGGACAGGCCTTCCACCGTGGTCTGCAGGCTCAGCTGCAATTCCTGGCCGCGTGTCAGCTTGGCCAGCAGCAACTGGTTCTGGGCCTCGGCCGCGATGTCCACCCGGGTGCGCAAAAGCCCGCTGCTGCGCTCGATGCGCTGTGACAGCGAGCCCAGGCGTTGGGCGGTGGCGGCTACGGTGGCGATGGCGGGTGAGAGTCGGCGCTGCATGAACTCGCCCAGGGTCTGGGTGCCAGGGATGGGCTTCTCGCGCAGCTCCGTCAGGCGCTGCCTGACCAGGCTGTCATAAGCCTGGGTGGCGGAGAAACGATAGGCATGCTGGGCCGTGGCGCGCTCCACCCCGGCGGCGAGGTGGATCAGCGTGTCCAGCAGCGCCGCCTCCGAGCTGGACTTGGCCTCCAGCTTCTGCGTCAGCTCGGCCAGGCTGGCCTCGGCCGCGGCCAGCTGGGGCGCCAGGGACTTGGCCACGGGCAGGCCGCGCAAGGCCATCAGGCGGTAGATCTCCAGCTCCAGCAGGCGCTGCGACAGGCGGCCCACCCGGGTGGCCGAGGTGCCCGGCGGGGCCATCACCAGCATGTGCTCGAAGCCCGTCTGGCGCAGGCGGAAATCGGTCACCACCAGGGAATGGCCATGGCCCAGCAGGGAGGCCACCACCGTGCGCCCGCCAAACCAGCGCGAGGCCAGGGTCAGGGCTTGCTGGGTGTCGGCGATGGACTGCTCCAGCATGATGAGCTTGATGGCCGCCACCGTGCGGCCCGGGATCTGGCTCAGCCATTGCCGGTCCAGCAAAAGGCCGGACAGCAACTCCTCCTCCGCTATCTCCTGTGCGGCCCGCGGGCTGCCGTCCAGCGTTACCCGAGTCGGCAGGGTCTGGACCAGGGTGTAGCGGGTGAATTCGCTGTGGCGCTCCCATTTGAGGGTGTGCTCCTGGCCGCGCAGGCGCAAGAAATTGTCTTGCAGATCGGCCAGTTGCAGGCCAGCGTGGCCCGGCAAGCGGCGTAGATGGGTCAGCTCGTCCGCCCGGCCCACACCTTCGTTGAGCACGGCCACGCAGACCACCAGGGCCGGCAGGCGGATGCGGGCCGCGGGGCGGGCATGGACTTCGTTATGCAGTTGCACGCGCAGCAGGTCGTCGGCGGGCAGGGCATGGCATGGAGGCAGGGGGCTCATATTCGCATCCTCGGGTGGCGCAAAAAAGTCTGGAGGCGCTGGCTACAGCCTGGCCGCGCCCGATCTTGCCAGATTCCGAGCCTGGCTTAATGCGCTTGCTTTTTCTGAATTTCTGGTGCATAGCCCCGTGAATTGCAATAGGTGTCGGAATTCTTTACATGTCAAGTATCGACCTCGGAGGCGGCCTTGTTTTTGTCAATGCAATCAACGGGTTATGTTTCACTTTTTCTTGGGCATGCATATTGCTTTCTGTGTCGCCCGGCGGCTTGGCCGTCCTATGAAAATATCTTGAGGAAGAATCCGATGAAGAAACTGACTATTTCCATGCTCATTTCGCTGGCTGCCCTGGGAGCCCAAGCCGGTACCGTGAGCTACAACTTTGCCAATTCGCTGGCCACGACCGAAATCAACCAATCCGGTTCCCTGGGCTTGTTTGATTCGAGCCTGGGCAACCTGACCGGCATCGATCTGCTGTTGAATGGCCAAATGGTGACCTCCATCAGCCTGATCAATAACGCTGCCCAAGCCCAGACCACCAAGGCGACCGGCACGGTCGATCTGCTCTTCAGCAGCAGCCTGGGCAGCTTGAATGCCTTGCTCTCCGGCAAGACGCTGGCCATGAGTTCGAGCACGGGCTTTCAGACCCTGGCTTCGGGTGCTAGCGCGACCTTCGGGCCCTTGAGCGATGCCCAAGGCGTCCACTACACCACGCAGTTGAACGGACTCTGGGCCGATTTCAGCCGCGCTGGTGGCGGCAATTTCAATATCGGTTGCACCTCGATGAGCGGCGTTAGCGTTATTGGCGGCGGCGGCAATATCGGCTCCAGCCAACAGACCCGCGCGGCCTGCGGCGCCGAGATCGTCTACACCTACGCCAGCAACCCGACTCCCCCGACCCCCGTGTCGGAGCCGGCCAGCTTGGCCCTGCTGGGCCTGGCCCTGGTGGGCGCCGGCATCGGCACCCGTCGCCGCAAGGCTTGAGCCCAGAGGCCATTCGGCCTCGGCATCGAAAAACCCGGCTTGCCGGGTTTTTTTTCGCCGCTTCGATGCCAAGACTGCCGGCGCGAGGCCGGTGTGGGCTGGTCGGCGTGCCCTATTTTATTTGTGAATAAGTTTTATATTATCTTGATGGTATTTATTTTTAATAAACTATCAATCTAGGTAATTTTCACGGCAAATAAATTATTCTTTGAATTTGCTGATGATTTTCGCCTTTTGTTCTGTCGAAAATTTTTACGATTAATACTCTTTGATATTTGTTGCTCTTAAAAAATCCTTGTAAAACAAGTACTTAAAACTAAATTCATTAGGTGGCATGCGTATTGCTAACTCCGTCTCGCCGGTATCCCGGCAGTGTAAAAAAACATTCAAGGAGTGCTTATATGAAAAAGCTGTCAACCCTCGTTCTGGCCCTCGCGGCCGCAGGTGCCGCCCAGGCTGACACCGTCAGCTACCAGTTTTCCAATTCGCTGGCAACGACCGAAATCCATCAATCCGGCCAGCTGGGCTTCTTCGACACCAACCTGGGCGTGCTCAGTGGCATCGCCCTGAGCATCAACGGCAAGATGCTCAGCTCCATCACCTTGACGAATAACGCGGCTCAGCAACAGTCGCCGATCGCCAAGGGCACGGTGGACCTGTACTTCGCCAGCGATCTGGGTGCCCTGAACCTCTTGTTTGCCGCCAGCAATCCCTTGTCCATGTCTGCCACGGTGAACAACATCGTGCTGCAGTCGAGCGAGACCCGCGTTTTCGACAATCTGTACGCCGAGAAAGCGGCCATGTTCGACCTGCAGCTGAACAGCATGTGGGCCGACTTCAGCCGTGCCGGCGGCGGTGCGTTCAATGTGAGTTGCACCTCGGTGAGCGGCATTGCCGTCAGCGGCGGCGGCGGCAATATCGAGGCCAGTCAGGCGACGGACGCGGCTTGCGGCGCCAAGATCACCTATACCTACGGCCCCGCGACCCAGGTGCCCGAGCCGGCCTCGTTGGCCCTGGTTGCGCTGGCCTTGGTTGGGGCGGGTGCGGCGGCACGCCGCCGTCCGGCTTGATGGCTTGAGAAACCCACCGGGGCCGCGCTGCGGCCTCGGTGATCCTGCCGGCAGTCTCCTGGTCTGCCGCGCATTCAAGAGCCCGGTGGGCGCTCAAGCCAGGTTGCGCAACTCCCGCAAGGCGACCGAGAGCATGGCCAGATCCACACCCTTGGCCTCGCTCAGCTCGCCTAGCAGGCGCTGGGCTCGCTCCAGGGCGTCGCTGTTGCGCTGCTCCCAGGCCTGCAGCTTGTCGCTGGCCTCGCCGCTGATATGGCTCAGCACATCGCTGGCGATGGCGCGCTGCAGGCCGGCCAAGTCGTCGCCCAGGGCCATCTTGGCCTGGGTCTGCCAGTAGCTGCCGGGCGTCAGGGCGTCGATCTGCTGGCGCAGGCCGGCCAGACCCAGGCGCTGGCCCAGGCTGGCGTGCACATCGGCCACCTCGTCCAGCGGGCGCTGGCTGGCATCGGCGATCTCGGCGATGTCCAGCGCGGCGAACAGGCTCTCGGCTCGCAGCACGGCCTGGGCCAGCTCCGCGGGCACGCCGGCCGCCACCCAGGCCTCGGCGCGGGCCGAACCTTCGGCCATGGTCTCCAGGCGCTGACGCAGCACCGCCACGGCCGGGGTGAAGCGGGCGAATACCTGTTCCATGGGCTCGGCCAGGCGGCGCGAGCGCAGGAACCAGGTGGTGGCATGGCTGCCCAGCCGGCCCAGCTCCTCGATCATCTCGGCCTGCACGGCGTCGGGGACCTTGTTGTCCAGGGCCTCGATCTGCAGCCACAGCGGCACAAAGCCGAACACCTCGCGGGTGGCCAGGTAGGCGCGCACGATCTGCGCGGGTTTGGCGCCGGTGGATTCGCTCAGGCGGTGCACAAAGGTGGAGCCCACCCGGTTGAGCATGCTGTTGAGCACATGGGTGACGATGATTTCGCGCTTGAGCGGATGACGGGGGATGTAGCCGGCGTATTTCTCGCGCAGCTGGGCCGGGAAGTAACGCTCCACCGCCGTGCCAATCCAGCCGTCTTCCGGCAAGTCGCTGGCCATCAGCTCGTCCGACAACCACATCTTGCTATAAGCCAGCAGCACGGCCAGCTCCGGTGAGGTGAGGCCGACGCCGCGGGCCTTGCGCTCGGCGATCTGCTCGTCGCTGGGCAGGAACTCGATGGCGCGGTTGAGTTGGCCTTTGCGCTCCAGGAAGCGGATGAAGCGGGCCTGGGCGTCCAGCAAGGCCACGCCCTGGCGGCCGGCGATGGACAGGGCCTGGGTCTGGAAGTAGTTGTCGCGCAAGACCAGGGCGGCGACCTCATCGGTCATCTTGGGCAGCAAGGTATTGCGCTGCTTCAGCGTCATCTCGCCGTCGCCCATGGCCAGGCCCAGCAGGATCTTGATATTGACCTCGTGGTCCGAGGTGTCCACGCCGGCGGAGTTGTCGATGGCATCGGTGTTCAGGCGCACACCAGCCAGCGCCGCCTCGACGCGGCCGCGCTGGGTGGCGCCCAGATTGCCGCCTTCGCCCACCACCTTGCAGCGCAGCTCGGCGCCGTTGATGCGCAGGCCGTCGTTGGCGCGGTCGCCCACCTCGGCATGCACCTCGCTGGCGGCCTTGATATAGGTGCCGATGCCGCCGTTGTAGAGCAGGTCCACCGGGGCCTTGAGGATGGCGCTGAGCAGATCATTCGGCGCCAGGCGATCCGCCGTGATGCCCAATGCCGCCTGGGCCTGGGGTGAGATGGGAATGGACTTCTCCGAGCGTGCCCAGACGCCGCCGCCTTCGGAGATCAGCTGGGCCTCGTAGTCCGTCCAGGCCGAACGCGGCAGCTTGAACAGGCGCTCGCGCTCGGCGAAGGAGGTGGCCGCATCGGGGTTGGGGTCGATGAAGATGTGGCGGTGGTCAAAGGCCGCCAGCAGGCGGATGTGGCGGGACAGCAGCATGCCGTTGCCGAACACATCGCCCGACATATCGCCCACGCCGACCACCGTGAAGTCCGTCGTCTGCGTGTCCACACCCAGCTCGCGGAAATGGCGCTTGACGCTTTCCCAGGCGCCGCGCGCCGTGATGCCCATGGCCTTGTGGTCATAACCCACGCTGCCGCCGGAGGCGAAGGCATCGCCCAGCCAGTGGCCGTACTCGGCGCTGACGGCGTTGGCGTAGTCGGAGAAGGTGGCCGTGCCCTTGTCGGCGGCCACCACCAGGTAGGGGTCGTCGGCGTCCTTGCGCACCACCAGAGGCGGGGGCAAGACCTGGCCCCCGGCCAGGTTGTCGGTCAGATCGAGCAGGGCGCGCAGATAGTCCTGATAGCAGGCCACGCCTTCCTTCAGATAGGCCTCACGGTCGCTGGCGGGCGGCGCCTTCTTCAGCACAAAGCCGCCCTTGCTGCCCACCGGCACGATGACGGTGTTCTTGACCATCTGGGCCTTGACCAGGCCCAGCACCTCGGTGCGGAAGTCTTCCGGCCGGTCCGACCAGCGCAGGCCGCCGCGCGCCACCTTGCCGCCGCGCAGATGGATGCCCTCGAAGCGGGGCGAGTAGACAAAAATCTCGTACAGCGGGCGCGGCTGGGGCAGGCCGGGGATCTTGGCCGAGTCGAACTTGAAGCTCAGGAAACTGCGGCGCGGCCCGGCTGCCCCCGTGTGGCCGACGCCGGTGCGCCAGAAATTGCTGCGTAAAGTGGCCAGGATCAGGGCCAGCAACTGGCGCAGCACGCGGTCGTCCTGCAGATTGCTGACCTTCTCCAATGCTTTCTCGATGCCATTGACCTGGGCCTCGGCACCGGCCTCGTCCTGGGCCTGCGGGTCAAAGCGCAGCTTGAACAGGCTGACCAGCATGCGGGCGATGCGGGGGTGTGTGGCCAGCGTGGCCTCGATGGTGGCTTGCGAGAGCGCAAAGCCGATCTGCCGCAGGTATTTGGCATAGGCGCGCAGCACCACGATCTCGTCGCTGGCCAGACCGGCGCGCAGGACCAGGCGGTTGAAGTCGTCGTTCTCCACCTCGCCCTTGAAGACGCGGGCAAAGGCGTCCTCGAACAGGCGGGCCAGGGCCTCGGCTTCGATCTCGTCGGACACCACGGCTTGCAGCTGGAAGTCGTGCAGGGAGATCTGCGCGGCCTCGCCGGCCTCGCTGCCGCTGTTCTCGCTGACGCGATGGTTGTACTCGCCCAGCACGCGCACGCCCATATGCTCCAGCATGGGCAGGCTGTCGGACAGCACGACGGCCGCGCCGCGGTGGTAGACCTTGAAGCCCAGCTCGCCCGGCTGCGCGCCCAGCGGGCGGTACAGGGCCAGGGCCAGCGGGTTCTCGGCCGAGAGGCCGGCGATCTTGACGACATCGGGCACGGCGGCACGGGCGCTGACGCGCTCGCGGTAGCCCAGCGGGAAGCCGGCCGCCCAGCGCTTGAACAGGGCCAAGCCGCGGGCCTCGCCCTCGGCGTCGATCAAGGCGTCGCGCAAATCATCGTCCCAGCGGCGCGCGGCGGCGGCCAGCCTGGCTTCCACCTCCTTGCGGTCGTAGCTGGGCATCTGACCCGGCGTGGTGCGCACGGTGAAGTGGATGCGGGCCAGCACGGCGTCGCTCAGCTGCACATCGAACTCGGCGCTGCTGCCCTTGAAGACCGACATCAGGATGGCCTGGAACTTGATGCGCAAATCGGTCGAATAGGCCTCGCGCGGCACGTAGACCAGGCAGGAGACGAAGCGATCGAAGGGGTCGCGGCAGACGAACAGCCGCAGGCGCTGGCGCTCGCCCAGGGCCAGGATGCCCAGGGCGGTTTCATACAGCTCGTCGTCGGAGATCTGGAACAGATCGTCGCGCGGATAGGTCTCGAGGATGTGCTGCAAGGCCTTGGCCAGATGGCCGCCCGGCGGCAGGCCGGCGCGCTCGGTGATGGCGCGGGTACGGCCGCGCAGCAGCGGGGTTTCCGACACCCGCGCGCTGTAGGCGGTGGAGGTGAACAGGCCGATGAAGCGGTGCTCGCCGACCACCTCGCCGGCGGCGTTGTAACGCTTGATGCCGACGTAGTCGGTATAGCCGGGCCGGTGCACGGTGGAGCGGGTATTGGCCTTGGTGATCAGAATCATGGGCAGGGGCGCACGCGCCATGGCCCGGGCATTGGCGGGCAGGGCGGCGAAGCTGCTGGAGAGCTTTTCTTCGGCGCTCTCCCGCAACAGCCCCAGGCCGCTGCCGCTGACCAGGCGCAGGGCGTCCTGGCCGTTCTCACTGACCAGATCGTGGCGGCGGTAGCCCAGCAGGGTGATGTGGTCCTCGGCCAGCCATTCCAGGAAGGCGCGGTTCTCCTGCAACTGTTCCTTGGGCAGGCTGGCGGGCGCCTGCTCCAGCTCGGCGATGGCGCCGCGCAATTGGCTGACCATGGCCGGCCAGTCCTGCACGGCCAGGCGCACATCGGCCAACACCCGCTCAAGGCCGGCGACCAGATCGGCGCGCTGCTGGGCGTCCACCATGCGGTCCACCTCGATATGCATCCAGGACTCGCGCTTGAGCTCGGGGGCATTGCCCGCCTCGCCACGCGGCCGTATGGCCAGCAACTGGCCTTGCGCATCGCGCTCGACGGCGAAGATGGGGTGGATGATCAGGTGCAGGGTCAGACCGTGGCGGTTGATCTCCATGGTCGTGGTGTCGACCAGGAAGGGCATATCGTCATTGACGATGTCGATCACCGAATGGCGCGAGGCCCAGCCGTTCTCGGCCACCGCCGGGTTCAGGGCCCGCACCAGGGTCTGGCCGGGTGCGCGCTTGGCGCCGAATTGCAGATGGGAGAGCAGGGCGCCCAGCAAGTCTTCGGGCGTGCGGGCCAGCAGATCCTCGGGGTCCAGCCGGGCGAAGTACTCGCGGCCGAAGCTCTCAATCATGGGTTTGAAATGGGCCGCGCTCTGGTGTTGGCGGGCCAGCGCCAGGACGGCGTCAATACGTTCGCGTTGAAGCAGTTCTTGTGGATCAGTCATCGCTTGTGTCTCCTTGTGAGTGGGAGTGTGCCTCAAGCTTGGGGGCCGCTTGTTGCGGTTTTTACCTGAGTGGGGTCGGCCGCGCCCGGTCGCTGCTCGGCCCGCCCCGGCCGGCGGTGGACAATGCGGCATCCCCAATATCAGGAGCAGCCAGCATGGGCGCACAGTGGAAAGCAAAACACAAGGATCTGGCGGCCAATGCCCGCGGGCGCTTGTTCGGCAAACTCAGCAAGGAGTTGATGGTGGCGGCCCGCAACGGCGCCGACCCCGATATGAACCCGCGCCTGCGCATGGTGATGGAGGCGGCGCGCAAGGTCTCCATGCCGCGCGAAACCCTGGAGCGTGCGGTCAAGAAGGGCGCCGGCCTGCTGGGCGACCCGGTGCATTTCGATCTGGTGGCCTACGAGGGCTATGCCCCGCACCGCGTGCCGGTGATCGTCGAATGCCTGACCGACAACGTCAACCGCACCTTTTCCGAGATCCGCGTGCTGTTCCGCAAAGGCCATCTGGGCACGGCCGGCTCGGTGGCCTGGGAGTTTGACCACCTGGGCCTGATCGAGGCCGCGCCCAGCCGCCCCGGCGTGGACGCCGAGGAAGCCGCCATCGAGGCCGGCGCGCAAGACGTGCAGGCGGCGGAGGAGGGCGAGGCCTTGTTCCTGACCGCGCCCAGCGATCTGGACCTGGTGTCGCGCGCCCTGCCTAACTTCGGTTTTACCGTGCACTCGGCCAAGCTGGGTTACCGGCCCAAGACGCCGCTGAGCTTGGGCCCGGCCGAGCTGGAAGAGGTCGAAGCCTTTCTGGCCGCCATCGACGCCCACGACGATGTGCAGGAGATTTACGCCGGCCTGGGCGAGTGAGTTGGGAGCGGCGCTGCCGTTTCAGTTGCTTTGAAGCTGCTGGGCACCCGCCCGTCACGCCAGTTCATCAAGGGCAGCTCCACCAGGCGGTAGAGCAGCCAGCCTAGCGCCAGGCAGGCCAGGGCGATGGCCAGCAAGGTCGTGCCCGATTGCCTGTCCAGCAGCCAAAACTTGGGCAGGGCGAACATCACGGCCTTGTGCGTCAGGTAGATGGAATAAGACCACAGGGCCAGCGAGGCCGCACCCGGCAGCCGCCAGCGTGCCAGGCTGGATGTGGGGCAAAGCCCGGTCAGCAGCAAGAGCCCGAAGCTCCAGGACACCAGGCTGTAGCCGTAGACCGTCATGGCCCGGCCATAGCCATAACCTTCGACGTAGTAGAAATTGAGCAAGCCCCAGGCCGTGAGGCCGCAAGCCAGCAGGCCGCCCAGCAGCAAGACTTGACCCCGCCTCTGCACGGCCGCCCAGGCGCTGGGGTGGAAGTTCTTCAGCAAGGCGATGGCCACGCCGGGCAGCAGGCCATCGGCGCGGGCCAGGGTGGCGTAGTAGATATGGGGGTAGTAGCCGCGGGTGTAACCGTCTACCTCCAGGCCGTGTTCGGCCCACAGGCCGGCCCTCAGCCGGATGGCCAGGCCCACCAGGCCGAACAGCAGCAGCCAGGCCCAGGCGATGGATTTGAGCCAGCGAGCGCTGAATTGGGCCAGCAGCACCACGGCCGGCAGCACGAGATAGAACTGCTCCTCCACGCACAGCGACCAGGCATGCGAGAAGGCCGTGCCCGGCTGCAACTGCCAGTTCTGGGTAAAGGTGAGAAAGCGCCAGAGATCGGGCGGCGTCTTGCCACCCATATAGGTCGGGAACAGAAAATAGGCCGCCAGCACCAGATAGAACACCGGCAGGGTGCGCAGAAAGCGGCGGGCGTAAAAGTTTCGCAGTGACAAGACCTGATCTCGCTGCATGCCGGCAAAGATCTGGTTGGCGATCAGATAGCCGCTCAGCACGAAGAACAGGTCCACGCCGACCCGGCCCAGTGTGCTGGCCCAGCCAAAAGTGGGTTGGCCGCTGACGAAGTCCTGGTAGTGGGTGGCGAAGACCAGCAGGATGGCCAGGGCCCGCAGCGTGTCCAGGCCTTGCAGGCGGGGGTGTGGGGAGCTGGCTTGACGAAAAACATTCATGGGCTGGGCAAGAGAAAGAAGCGCGCGGGCGGCGCATCATGCCATTCGTCACGGAAAAATTTCTGGCTTGCAAGTATTCGCACGGTCGTGCTAAATTCGCGCCATGCAAGCCAAGACAGAACGCAGTGAATCCACCCAGGCCGCCATCGTCGAGACGGCGCTGGAGATGGCCGCGCTGGACGGGCTGGAGAGCCTCAGCATCGGCGAGGTGGCCAAGCGTTTGAATCTGTCCAAGAGCGGGGTGTTTTCACGCATCGGTTCGCGCGAGGCCTTGCAGCGTGCCGTGCTGGCCGAGTTCGACCGGCGTTTTCAGGAGGACATCATGGCCCCGGCCTTGCTGCAACCGCGCGGCCTGCCGCGCCTGGACGCCTTGATCAAGGCCTGGCTGGCGCGTGCCACCCGATCGGGCTCACGCGGTAACTGCCTCTACACGGCGGGTGCCTTCGAGTTTGACGACAGGGACGGCCCACTGCGCGATTTGCTGCTGGACGGCCTGACCCGCTGGCGCCAGGCGCTCAAGCGCTGCCTGATGCAGGCGGTGGAGGCGGGCCATCTGCGCGCCGACCGGGACATCGATCAACTGGCTTTCGAGCTGGACGGCCTGTTCACCGCCCTGGTGCTGGAGGCGCGCTTCATCCGCAACCCCGAGACCGAGAGGCGCGGCCTGCTGGCCTATCAGCGCATCTTGGCGCCCTATATTTTTTAGTCGCCGGGGCTTGCCCCTTTTTTTGAATTATCTTCGCACGGTCGTGCGAAATTTTGAGTGGAAGTGGAGGTGTGTGATGGTCTTGATGCTGATTCCCCTGGGCCTGCTGCTGGGCTTGCTGGGCCTGCTGCGCGCTTACCGTGGCCTGCGCCGTCTATGGCAGTCCATTCCCCGCAGCAATCGCGACTTCTTTCTGGGTTAAACCTAGATTCGGCAGTTGACCGCTCGCTCTGACCTGGAAACATCGATGCCTACGATCATCCCGCTCGTTAACAGACGTCACCATTTGGGTGACAGCGCTACACGCCCGCCTGTCTCGCCAGACGGCACGCTGGCTGCGTTGCTTCTCCTCGTGGGCAGGAGCCCACTTCTTCGGCGCGCCTTGCCCGCGCACCGCCTGGCGAGCCCTTCGGGCGCGTCCAACTGCCGAATCTAGGTTAGAGCGGCCATGAGTCATCCCAACCCTCCGAATCCAGCCAGCTTGTTTTTCGCCGCAGGTGCCAGCCAGCGCCTGCTGCGAGCGCTGATGCGGGCGGCCCAGGCGCTGGGGCCAGGTCTTGCCTCGCGCCTGGCTTTTGCGCTGTTCAGCACGCCCATGCCCTTCAAGAAAACGGTTAGCCCCCAGGTGGCCGCGCCCTGGGTGGCCGAGCCCTGGGAGCTGATGGGCTTGCGCCTGTGCAGCTGGCGGCATCGCGAGCATGAGGCCGCCGCGGCCAGCCGGCCCCGGGTCTTGCTGGTCCATGGCTGGGCCGGCAGCGCCCAGCAGATGCGGCCCTTGGCCGAGCGGCTGTGGGCCCAGGGCTTTGCCCCCATCTTGCTGGACATGCCGGCCCATGGCCACAGCCAGGGTTGGCAAACGCATATGCCGCAGTTTGTGCAGGCCTTGCACGCGGCGGCCCAGCGTTTCGGGCCCTTGCACGGCATCGTGGCCCATTCGCTGGGGGCGGTGGCCGTCAGCCATGCGGTGGCACGCGGCTTGCCGACGGCCCGGCTGGCCTTGATCGCCTGCTCGGCGCCGCCGCGCCAGGTGCTGGGCTGGTTTGCTCAGAGCTTTGGGCTTGGGCGCAAAAGCATGACGCAGATTCAGCAGCGGCTGGAGCGCCTGGGTGCCACGACGCTGGAGACTTTTGAGCCCGCCTGGCTAGGCCCGCGCCTGCCCCAGGCCACGCTGCTGGTGCACGATGAACAAGACCGCGCCGCGCCTTTCGCCCATGCCCAGGCCTTTGCTGCGGCCTTGCCGGACGCTCGCCTGCTGGCGGTACAAGGCCTGGGCCACCGCCGCATCTTGGGCGACGCGGCGGTGGCCCAGGCGGTGGCGGCCCATCTGCGGGGTGAGGGGTTTTAGCTCAGGTCCAGCACCGCACCGCTGCTGGCGCTGGAGGCGTTCTTGGCGAACTTGGCCAGCACGCCGCGGGTGTAGCGCGGGGCGGGGCGTACCCAGGCGCTGCGGCGCCGGGCGATTTCGTCCTCGCTCACGTGCAGCTCCAGCAGCAGCTGGTGGGCGTCGATGGTGATGCGGTCGCCTTCCTGCACCAGGGCGATCAGGCCGCCCTCGAAGGCCTCGGGCGCCACATGGCCGACCACCATGCCCCAGGTGCCGCCGGAGAAGCGACCGTCGGTGATCAGGCCCACCGTCTCGCCCAGGCCCTGGCCGATCAGGGCGCCGGTGGGGGCCAGCATCTCGGGCATGCCGGGGCCGCCCTTGGGGCCCAAGTAACGCAATACCATGACGTCACCGGCCTGGATCTTGCCGGCCAGGATGGCGGCCAGGGCCGTTTGCTCGTCTTCAAACACGCGGGCCGGGCCGCTGATGACGGGGTTCTTCAGGCCGGTGATCTTGGCCACGCAGCCCTCGGGGCTGAGATTGCCCTTCAGAATCGCCAGATGGCCCTGGGCGTAGATGGGCTGGCTGACATCGCGTATCACCTCTTGCTCGGCGCTCAGCTCGGGCACCTCGGCCAGGTTCTCGGCCACGGTCTTGCCGGTGATGGTGATGCAGTCGCCATGCAGCAGGCCGGCCTTCAACAACACCTTCATCACCGCCGGGATGCCGCCGGCCTTGTGCAGGTCCACGGCCAGGAAGCGGCCGCTGGGCTTCAGGTCGCAGAGCACGGGGATCTTCTTGCGCATGCGCTCGAAGTCGTCAATCGTCCAGTCCACCTCGGCCGCATGGGCGATGGCCAGGAAGTGCAAGACGGCATTGGTGGAGCCGCCCGTGGCCATGATGACGGCGACGGCGTTTTCGATTGCCTTCTTGGTGACGATGTCGCGCGGCTTCAGGTCGGCCTTGACGGCGGCCACCAGGTATTCGGCGGCGCGCTGGGTGTTCTCGACCACCTCATCCTCGACGTTAGACATCGATGAGGAATAGGGCAGGCTCATGCCCAGCGCCTCGAAGGCCGAACTCATGGTGTTGGCCGTGTACATGCCGCCGCAGGAGCCGCTGCCGGGGATGGCGCGCTTCTCGATCTGGCAGAAGTCTTCCTCACTCATCTTGCCGGCCGAAAACTGGCCCACGGCCTCGAAGACGCTGACGATGTTGAGGTCTTGCCCCTTGTAATGGCCGGGCTTGATGGTGCCGCCGTAGATGTAGATGGCCGGCACATTGGCGCGCAACATGCCCATCATGCCGCCGGGCATATTCTTGTCGCAGCCGCCGATGACCATCACGCCGTCCAGCCACTGGCCGCCCACACAGGTTTCCACGCAGTCGGCAATCACCTCGCGCGAGACCAGGCTGTACTTCATGCCCTCGGTGCCCATGGCCATGCCGTCGGAAATCGTCGGTGTGCCGAAGAGCTGGGCATTGGCGCCGGCCGCCTTCAGGCCGATGACGGCGGCATCCGCCAGCTTTTGCAGGCCGGAGTTGCAGGGCGTGATGGTGGAGTGGCCGTTGGCAACGCCAATCATGGGCTTGCCGAAGTCGGTCTCCTGATAGCCCATGCCGTAATACATGGAGCGGTTGGGCGCGCGGGCCACGCCCTCGGTGATGTTTTTGGAGCGGCGGTTGGCGGGGGTCTGGCTCATGGGCTGGGGTCCTGGTTGGCGGAAAGCTGCCGCCAGTATCTGCTCGGCAAGACTTCGATTCAAATATATTATTTGCGTGTGATTGATTTGTTTTGGATATGAATGGCCTCGCATGATTGAGCTGAGATCCCTGCGCCAGTTCCTCGCCTTGGCCGAGGAGCTGCACTTTGGCCGCGCCGCCGCGCGCCTGCACATGACCCAGCCACCGCTGACCCAGGCGATTCAAAAGCTGGAGGTGGCCTTGGGCGTCAGCCTGTTCGAGCGCAGCAGCCGCTCGGTGGCCCTGAGCCCGGCCGGTGAGGCCTTGCTGCCCCAGGCCCGGCAGATGCTGGCCCAGGCCCAGGGCTTGCCGGCGCTGGTGCAGGCCGCCGCCAAGGGCGAGAGCGGCCGCCTGCGCCTGGGTTTTGTCTCCACCGTGGGTTATGGCGAGCTGCCGCGCTGGCTGCGCGAATTCCGCGAGCGCTTTCCCGCCATCGCCCTGAGCTTGCGCGAGGCGACGCTGGACGTGCAACTGCCCGACTTCGCCAGCGGCGAGCTGGATCTGGGCTTCATCATCCATGCGCCCGGCGCCTGCCCGCCCGGCTTCGAGCGCCTGCGCATCGCCAGCGAGCCCATGGTGCTGGCCCTCAGCAGCGAGCTGGCACTGGCCAAGCAGGCCAGCCTGCGTGCGGAGCAGGTCTTGCCGCTGCCGCTGGTGATTTTCCCGCGCGCCATCGCGCCCTCGCTCTTCGACGCCGTGCTGGGCTTTTACCAGGCCCAGGGCGCCAGCCCCCGCATCGAGCAGGAGGCCATACAGATGCAGACCATCGTCAATCTGGTTTCGGCCGGCATGGGGGCGGCCTGGGTGCCCGCCAGCGTGCAGGCCTTGGTCCGCGTGGGGGTCAGCTACAAGCCGGTCCTGGGCGGGCCGCCTAGCTGCGAAACCAGCCTGATCTGGCCGCAGGACGCGGCGCCCACGGTGCGGCGTTTTGTTGAACATATTGCCAGCCGTATCTCCGGCTGATAATCGGCGCGCCGCCATCCTTCAGCCACTAGCGTCTGGTGATTCACTTGCGAACGACAGCCCTTGTTTTTTCCGCCGCTCTGCTGCTCGGCCTTGTGCCAGCCCAGGCGGCCGTGTTCAAAGAGCCGCAGCTGCAGCAATTGCTGGAGGCCGAGAAATTCGACGCCCTGGCCCAGGCCGCCCAGCAGCGCCTGAGCCAGGCACCCAAGGACGCCCAGGCCCTGGCCGCGAAGGCGATTGCCGCCACCGGCGCTTATGACGGGCGGGCCCTGGACGAGGCGCTGAGCACGGCGCAGCAATGCGTGGACCTGGCGCCGCGTGAGGCCGTCTGCCATCTGGCCCTGGCGCGGGTGATGGGCCAGCAGGTCTTGATCAGCAGCAAGCTCAAGGCCATTGGCCTGGTGGGCAAGGTGCGCGCCAGCCTGGGCACGGCCTTAGGCCTGGACCCCGATTTGTACGAGGCGCGCAGCAAGCTGGCGCAGATCTATCTGCTGATCCCCGAGTTCCTGGGCGGCAGCGTGGCCAAGGCGCGTGAGCTGGAGTCCGCCATCCGCGGCAAGGCGCCCGAGCAGGCACGCCTGCTGCGCTCGCTGATCCTGGCCCGTGAGGAACAATGGGATGAGGCCGAGCGCGAGCTGATGGCCGTGCGCGTCGGCGAGGACGCGGCCCTGGCCGAAGATGTGCGCAATGCCTACGGCGAGCTGGGCCGCCACTGGATCAAGAGCCAGCAGTTCGAGCGCGTCAAGCGCATGTACGAACAGTTGCAGAAGGACCAGCCTGGCCAGGCCGCGCCCTATTACTACCTGGCCAGACTGGCCCAGGAGCTGGAGCGCCCGGCCGAGGCCATCCCGCTGTTCGAGAAAGCCAGCAAGCTGGCCGGCGCCGGCGGCCTGCCCATAGACCACCGCCTGGGCGACGCCTTCGCGGCCGTGGGCCAGGTGGACGCGGCGCGGCAGGCTTATCAGCGCTATCTGGCCAGCAAGCGGGCCGAGCCCGGCCATGTGAAGGACGCACGCAAGAGCCTGGCCGCCTTGGCTTAGGTCTTGTCGCCCTTGGCGCGAAGGCGTCGCAAGCTCAGCGCGGCCAGGCCGAAAAGCCCCAGGCCCATGCAAAGCAGGTGCAGCCCGGTCAGCGAGATGAGGCCATGCAATCCGTTCGCCTCGCTGAAGGGGGCGAATGGGCGAATGTCCGTGTGCATGATGCTGTCCAACACGATGTGGGTGTAGGCGCCAAGGCCGGCGCCAAGCGCAACGGGCTTGATGGCCAGTGAGCGCCAAGACAGCAGGTCGGGCAGCCAGAACCGGGCTGCAAACCAGCGCATTCCCATGAAAAGACAGATCGTTGCGATCATGACGAGGGTGGCGCCGATATAGGTATGGAAGAAGGCGTGCAGGGGGTGCTGGCGCTGCATCAGCTTGTACAGAACCTCGAGGTCGATCAAGACATTTGCCGCACAGAATGAAAGAAAGCTGACGGTCTTTGGCGCCGCGCCATGCAGCGCGGCACCGAGACCAAAGTGGAAGGGTGTTATCGGCATGCGGCGGATGATACATAACGTCTTAAATTGACGTCACTAGATGGCGGTTCGCTGGCCTGGCTGTGATTGCGCCGCGGCCTCGGCCAGCGGCAATTCCAGTACCACCTCGTTCCCGTCGATCCGGCCGGTGTGCCGGAAACCAAGCGAGAGGTAGAAGGGCTCGGGGCAGCCCGGGCCGGGCACGTAGGAGAGCTGCAGGCGGGTGAACAAACCCTTGTCGCGGACATGCTCGATGACCCGCAGCAAGCCGGCCCGCCCGACGCCACGGCCCTGGAACTTGGCGTCCACCATGAAGCGCCAGACGCTGACCTCGGGCCGCAGCGGTGGCGGCGATCGCAGGGACTCGTCCTCCAGCATGACGAATCCCGCCAGTTCCTCGCCGAGATAGATGGCGCGATACCAGGCTTCGGGTGCAAACAGTGCTTGGGCCAGCGACACCGCATTGGGCGCGACAAACCCTTGTTGATCCTCGGCCACCGACAGCCGGGTCACCGCGCGCACCGTTTCGGCGCTGATTTCGCGCAAGGAGACGGTTTGGGTTGTAGGGTTCATTTGTTCGTAGCCTTCCAATTAATCGCTATTGCTCTGCTTGCGACGACAGTTTTCGTAGGACAGTGCACAAGCCCCTCCTGGTGAATACCCGGCCAACTGGCGGTCTCCGGCTTCGTTCTAATGACTTCAACCGGAGGCCATCAGATGGTAGAAGCATGTGGACTGACAAGAAGCATCAAAATTTGCTTGCCTGGTTTGCTGGCTGTAGCCGCAGTGTCAGCGCAGGCACAGCTGTTCAAGGACGCGCAATGGCAGGCCTGGGCCGATAGCGGCAAGCTGGCCGAGCTGGAGCGTGCCGCCACGGCCCGGCAGGCCGCCCAGGCCGATGACGAGCAGGCGGCCGTGGCCCTGGCCCTGGTGGCCATGGATAACGGCGAAACCAAGCGCTTGGAGGCCGCCCTCCAGCCCGTGCAAGCCTGTGTGGAGCGCAAGCCCGATTCGGCCGCCTGCGCCTATGCCCTGGGTTCTTTGCAAGGCATGCAGGCGATGCGGGGCGGCATGATGACGGCGATCCGCTTGTCGGGCAGCATCAAGACCCAGTTGCAACGCGCCGTGGAGTTGGATCCCCTGCTGTTCGAGGCCCGCGAGGCCTTGCTGCAGTTCTACCTGATGGCGCCCGGTGTGGCCGGTGGCAGCGTGAGCAAGGCGCGCGAGTTGGCCGCCGCGGCCCAGGCCAGGCAACCCGAACATGCCAAGCTGCTGCGTGCCAGCATTGCCGGCCAGGAGGACAAGCCGGCCGAGACGGAGCGCGAACTGGCCAGCGTGCGGCCCGGTGCCGACTTGGGGCTGCAGAGCGCCTTGCGCGAGGCCTGGTTTGCGCTGGGCAGCCAGTACTTCAGCCTCAAGCAACTGCCCAATGCCAAGCGTGTGTTTGAGCAGATGCAGCGCGACTACCCCGGCTGGGCGGCCGGCTTTTACGGTGCCGGCCGGGTGCTGACCGAGATGGGGCAGGCGGACGAGGCCATCCAGAATCTGGAGCTGGCCCGCAAACTCGACGGTGCCGACAAGCTGCCGGTGGACCACCGTCTGGGCCTGGCCCTGCTGGCCAAGGGCGACAAGCCCCAGGCCAGGCTGGCGCTGCAGCGTTTTGTCAGCAGCGCCAAGCACCCCAATCCGCGCAATCTGGAAGACGCGAAGAAAAAGCTGGCTGAACTCGGCTGAACCCGCTCCCGGCGCTGGGGGCGGAGGGGGCTGGCTATGATGCCGGCCTTATTCCTCGCAGCACAGGACCAGCCATCATGTGGGTTCATCCCCAGTTCGACCCCGTCGCCATTCAACTCGGCCCCTTCGCCATCCACTGGTATGGCCTGACCTATCTGGCCGCCTTCGGCATGTTTCTGTGGCTGGCCAACAAGCGTGTGCGCCAGCCGCAATGGGCCGCCGGTGGCTGGAGTTCGAGGGATGTGGACGATCTGCTGTTCTTCGGCGTCTTGGGCGTGGTGCTGGGCGGGCGCCTGGGCTATTGCCTGTTCTACAAGCCCGACTACTACCTCCACAATCTGGGCGAGGTGCTGGCGGTCTGGAAGGGCGGCATGGCTTTCCATGGTGGCCTGCTGGGCGTGATCGTGGCCATGGCGGTGTTCGCCAAATTGCGCGGCCGGCGCTTCTTTGAGGTCACCGATCTGATCGCCCCCTGCGTGCCCACCGGCCTGGCGGCCGGCCGGGTGGGCAACTTCATCAACGGCGAGCTGTGGGGCCGGGTGGCCGAGCCCAGCCTGCCCTGGGCCATGGTGTTCCCGCAATCGGGCACGGCCGATCCGCGCCATCCTTCGCCGATTTATCAGTTCCTGGGCGAGGGCGTGTTCCTGGGCCTGCTGATGTGGTTTTACGCGCGCAGTCCGCGCGCCACCGGCCAGGTGTCGGGCCTGTTTCTGATCGGCTATGGCGCGCAGCGCTTCGTCACCGAGTTCTTCCGCCAGCCCGATGACTTCCTGGGCCTGCGGGCCTTCGATCTGAGTCAGGGACAATGGCTGTCCCTGCCCATGATCGCGGCCGGCGTTGCGATCTGGCTGTACGCCGGCAAGACCAAGAAAAACTGAGTTATGCGCCAAATCTTCTTCGACACCGAAACCACCGGCCTGCAGGCCGAGGGCGGCGACCGCATCATCGAAATCGGCTGCGTCGAGATGATCAACCGCCAGCTGACTGGCAACAATCTGCACCTCTACATCAACCCCCAGCGCGCCAGCCACGAGGATGCGCTGCGGGTGCACGGCCTGACCGAGGCTTTTCTGTCGGACAAGCCGCTGTTCGCCCAGATCGCCGAGCAGTTGCTGGGCTTTCTGGCCGGTGCCGAGCTGGTCATTCACAACGCGCCCTTCGACATCGGCTTCGTCAATGCCGAGCTGAAGCGCTTGCGCAAGCCGCCCATCACCGATGTGGTGGGCAGCGTGCGCGACACCTTGCTGATGGCGCGCGATATGTTCCCCGGCAAGGCCAATTCCCTGGACGCCTTGTGTCGCCGCCTGGAGGTGGACAACTCCAACCGCAAGCTGCACGGCGCCTTGCTGGATGCCGAGTTATTGGCCGAGGTCTATATCCGCCTGACCCGGGGCCAGGACTCCCTGGTGATGGACGATGCCGGCGAGGCCGGCTCGGACTCGAACGAATTTCGCGTCGCGGCCCTGGACCTGCGCGGCTTCGATCTGCCCGTGCCCCAGGCCAGCGCGGACGAACTGGCCGCGCATGAGAAAGTGCTGCTGGAACTGGACAAGGCCAGCGGCGGCAAGCGCATTTGGAAGGCGCCCGAGCAAATTTCCGCATGAGGTTTTGCTTTGGCCCAGGAAAAGCATGGCATAATCGTGGGCTTCCCGGTTAGCGAGATTTGCGAAAGCAGATTGAGCAAATGTGACCAGACCGGGCGGTTAGCTCAGTGGTAGAGCACTGCCTTCACACGGCAGGGGTCGCAGGTTCGAACCCTGCACCGCCCACCAGTCTTTTTGACGATGAACTCGGCAATCGTATCGAGCGCCATCTTCAGCCAGGCTGCGGTCAGAAGTTTGAAAATTCCCGGCACGATCAACCGGGCGGTTAGCTCAGTGGTAGAGCACTGCCTTCACACGGCAGGGGTCGCAGGTTCGAACCCTGCACCGCCCACCAGTTGTTTTGATGATGATGAGCCCGGCAATCGCATCGGGCCCAGGCATCACGAGGTTTTATCAAACCCGGTACCCGATACCGGGCGGTTAGCTCAGCGGTAGAGCACTGCCTTCACACGGCAGGGGTCGCAGGTTCGAACCCTGCACCGCCCACCAGAACAAGCCCGCAAGGTCGAGAGACTTTGCGGGCTTTTCCTTTTTCGCTGCCTCCGGTGCCCGATCAAGCGCCGGTCTGCGCCTTCAGCCTCTGCGCCCGCGTCAGCATCTGCAGGCGGTCCTGCGCATTGCCGCTCAGGGCGGCGGCGGTTTCAAAAGCCCGGCCGGCCTGTTCGGCCTGCCCCAGCTTCTCCAGCAAATCGCCCTGCACGGCGGGCAGCCAGGGGTAGTTTTGCAGGGCGGGGTCTTGCAGCAGGGGCGCCAGCAGCTGCAGGCCCGCGGCCGGGCCCTGGTGCATGGCGTGGGCGACCACCCGGTTGAGGGCGATGACGGGCGAGGGGCGCAGGCGGTAGAGTGCCAGGTAGAGCGCATCGACTCTGGCCCAATCGGTCTGATCCGTGCTGGGCGCGCGGGCGTGGCAGGCGGCGATGGCGGCCTGCAGTCCGTAAGGGCCCAGCTCGGCCTCGCGCTGCGCCGCCAGTGCCAGCGCCCGCAGGCCTTGCTCGATCAGGCCCTGGTCCCACAGGCTGCGATCTTGTGCTTCCAGCAGCACCGGGCGGCCCTGCGCATCGCTGCGTGCCGGCAGCCGCGAGGCTTGCAAGGCCATCAAGGCCAGCAGGCCCTGGGCCTCGGCGGACTGGGGCTGGATTTGGCTCAGCAGGCGGCCCAGGCGCAAGGCCTCCCGGCATAGCGCGGGGCGGGTCGAGTCGGCGCCGCTGCTGGCGGCATAGCCTTCGTTGAAGATCAGGTAGATCACCTCCAGCACCGAGGCCAGGCGCTGCTGCAAAGCCGGGCCGCGTGGCAAGTCGAAGGGCAGCTCGGCCTCCTTGATGCGGCGCTTGGCGCGCACGATGCGTTGGGCCATGGTGGCCTCGGGCAGCAGGTAGGCGCGGGCGATCTCCTGCGTCGTCAGGCCGCCCAGCAGTTTGAGCGTTAACGCCACCCGGCTCTCGGCTGCCAGCTCGGGATGGCAGGCGACGAAGATCAGGCGCAGCATATCGTCACCCACCTCGTCCTGGCGCGCGCGGTCCAGCGCCTCCAGAAAATCGGGCGCCCTATGCTGCTCCAGTGCCAATAGGTCCTGAGCCAGTTCTTCCTGGCGCAGCTGCGCCATCTTGCGGTGGCGCAGCTGGTCGAAAGCGCGGTTCTTGGCCGTGCTCATCAGCCAGGCGCCGGGCTTGTCGGGCAGGCCTTGCGAGGGCCAATGCTCCAGGGCGGCCAGCAAGGCCTCCTGGGCAAGGTCCTCGGCCAGGTCCAGGTCGCGCAGCAGGCGGCTGAGGGTGGCCACCAGCTTGGGCGATTCCTGCCGCCAGAGGGTGGCAATGGCCTGGTACAGATCGGCGGGCAAGGCGCTCAAACCTGGGCCGGGGCGGCCTTCTCGTCCATCCAGAACACCTCCCACTGGTGGCCGTCCGGATCGGCGAAACCGTGCTGGTACATAAAGCCCATATCGCGCGGCTCGTTTGGCGTCGTGCCGCCCGCGCCCAGGGCCTTGCGTACCAGCTCGTCGACCTCGGCCCGGCTGTCGCAACTCAGGGCGATCAGCAGCTGGGTGCTTTTGTGGGCATCCGAGATGGGCAGCTTGGTGAAGCTCTGGAAAAAAGGCTCCACCAGCAGCATGGCGTAGATGTTGTCGGCGATCTGCAGGCAGGCACCTTGCTCGTTGCTGAACTGCGGGTTGAAGTGCAGGCCCAGGGCTTGGAAAAAGGCCCGTGAGCGCGCCATATTCTTGATGGGCAGGTTGACGAAAATTTGGCGAAGCATGCTGGGTTCTTTCTGTGGCTATGGGGTGGTGGTCGCGGCGCCTGCGGGCCGACAAGCGCTCAGAGGGTGAGAACTTTTGTAGCGAGCGGTCGTCAGGCTAGGCGGACGGAGCGCAGGAACCGGAACGTACTCCCTGTACGTGAGGATTCCGAGCACCGTCCAACGACGCATGGCGGCCGCGCAGTAAAAAGTTCTCACCCTCTCAGGCCTGACCTTCCTTCTTGAGCCCCTTGAGCAGGGCGTAAATCGCCATGGCGTGACCATGGCCCAGGGCAAAGTCCTGCTTGATCCAGTCGACGATCTGGGTGGCTTTGATCTCGGCGCTGAGGGTCGGCCCCGTCATCCAGCCCTTGGCCTTGGCCAGGGCCTTGAAGTCCGCCGGGCTTTTGCCGGTCTTGCTTTGAATGGTGTCGAGATAGGCTTGGAAAGACATGGTGATGAGGGCTCCGAACAGGCGCTGCGGTGGAATGAAGCAAGGCTGCGGCTGGGCCGCAGGGTCTGCAAGCGGGTGAGTCAAACAATCCTCCCGCGCTTCATGAGGAACGACGAAGCAGGTGGAGCGATTTCGACCGGAAACCCGGCTTTGGGTAGGAATACCCTTTCTCAGGCCTGGCCCTCGCTGCCGTCAAAGCAGGGGGCCAGGCGGCGCAGTTCCACCGTGGCCCATTGGGCGGCCGGGCAGCGTTGGGCGATCTCCAGGGCTTCGGCGTGGCTGACGTTTTGCAGCAGGAAAAAGCCGCCAATCATTTCCTTGGCCTCGGCAAAAGGGCCGTCGGTGATTTGCATACGGCCCTGCGGGCCGCTGCGCACGCGCTGGGCGCCCTGGTGCGAGCCCAGCGACTCGGCGGCCTTCAACTGCCGCTTGTCATGCAGGGCGGCGCCAAAGGCCGCCATCTGGGCGTACAAGGCTTCACCCTCGGCGCGGCTGCGCTCACTGCGTTGGGCCGGGTCTTCGATGATCAGCAAGGCGTAGGACATGATCTCCCCTCTGTCTGGTTTTGGGTCTGCGCCTAGTTTAGGAGTCTGTCGGCGACCCAAGCCCGACAGACTCCTGGCCCTGGCGGCTTTTCAAACAGAGTTTTGCCTGGCCGGCCGGCTGGGCTCGCAAATCCGCGAAAATCGGCGCTGCAATTCAAAGCGCCTGCGCCAAGCAGCCAGGCAGAACGAACAGAGAAGCCAGAACTATGAGCGAAAACCAAGCCTCCACCCCAAGCGATTCCCGTCCGCCCATTCCCGACCATCTGTCGGTCGATCCGCGCAGCCCGCACCATGATGCGGCCGTGTTCGAGCACGAGATCGGCATCCGTTTCAACGACAAGGAGCGCTCCGACGTCGAGGAATACTGCATCAGCGAAGGCTGGATCAAGTTCCGCGCCGGCAAGACCGTGGACCGCAAGGGTCAGCCCCTGATGCTCAAGCTCAAGGGCCGGGTCGAAGCCTTCTACCGTTGATCCGCTGATTCAGACCGTCACGGTCTGGCGCACCGCGCGCTCCCAGTCGGCCATCAGGCCCTGGGCGCGTTCGCGGCTCAGCGTGGGGTGGAAGACCCGCTCCGCCCGCCAGTGCTGCTCCAGATCGCCCAGGTTCTTGAACACGCCGGTGCTCAGGCCGGCCAGATAGGCGGCGCCCAGGGCGGTGGTCTCGATCACCCGGGGCCGCAGCACCGGGATGCCCAGCAGATCGGCCTGGAACTGCATCAGCAGATTGTTGACGCAGGCGCCGCCGTCCACCCGCAGCTCGGTCACCGGCGCGGCGCCCGCGGCCACCGCGTCGCTGCTCATGGCCTGCAGCAGGGCGGCGCTCTGGAAGGCAATGCTTTCCAGCGCCGCACGCGCGATGTGAGCCATCGTGCTACCCCTTGTTAAGCCCACGATGGCGCCGCGCGCCTGCGGCTGCCAGTAGGGCGCGCCCAGGCCGGTGAAGGCCGGCACAAACATCACCCCGCCGGCATCGGGCACGCTCTCGGCCAGGCCTTGCACCTCCTGGCTGTTTGAAAAAGCATGCAGGCCGTCGCGCAACCACTGCACCACCGCGCCGCCGATGAAGACGCTGCCCTCCAGCGCAAACTCCGGCCTGGCGCTGGCCTGGGCGGCACTGGTGCTGATCAGGCCGTTGGCCGAGCTTTGGAACTGCTCGCCGGTGTGCATCAGCATGAAGCAGCCGGTGCCATAGGTGTTCTTGGCCATGCCGGCCTTGAAGCAGGCCTGGCCGAAGAGGGCGCTTTGCTGATCGCCCGCCACGCCGCCAATCGCGATCTCGGCGCCCAGATGCCTGGCCGCCGCCTGGCCGTAGACATGGGCACTGGGGTGGACCTCGGGCAGCAGCGCGCGCGGGATCTGCAGCAGGGCCAGCAGCTCCTCATCCCATGCATTGCTGCGCACATTGAAGAGCAGGGTGCGCGAGGCATTGCTGACGTCGGTGGCGTGGATGCGGCCCTCGCTCAGCCGCCACATCAGCCAGCTGTCCACCGTGCCAAAGGCCAGTTCGCCGCGTTCGGCCTGGGCGCGCGCGCCGGGCACATGGTCCAGCAGCCATTTGAGCTTGCTGCCGGAGAAATAGGCGTCGATCACCAGGCCGGTTTTTTCCCGCACCAGGCCGCTCAGGCCCTGGGCGCGCAGCTCGGCGCAAATGGGTTCGGCGCGGCGGTCCTGCCAGACGATGGCGTGATGCACGGGCTGGCCGGTCTTGCGGTTCCACAGCACCGTGGTCTCGCGCTGGTTGGTGATGCCCAAAGCCTTGATCTGCTGCGCTTGCAGGCCGGCCTTGGCCAGGGCCTCGCGGGCGGTGGCCAGCTGGCTGTCCCAGATTTCGTCTGCGTCGTGCTCGACCCAGCCGGGCTGGGGAAAGATCTGGCGGAACTCGCGCTGCGCCATGGCCAAGATCCGGCCGGTGGCGTCGAACACGATGCTGCGGGAGCTGGAGGTGCCCTGGTCGAGGGCGAGCAGATAGGTCATGGCCGTCGGTAATTTTCGTTAGCTTGCTGGTGTCAGTCCGCCACCACCAGCTCCACGCCCGCGTCCCGCATCAGGCTGGGGAAGGGCTCGGGCGGCTGGGCGTCGGTGAACAAGGCGTCGATCTGGGCCAGGCGAGCCACCTCGGCCATGGCGGGGCGTTTGAATTTGCTGTGGTCGCTGGCGACCCAGACCTCGCGCGAGTGTTCGATGATGGTGCGGGCCACCATCACCTCGCGGTAGTCGAAGTCGCGCAGCGAGCCGTCTTCCTCGATGCCGGAGATGCCGACCAGGCCGATGTCGACCTTGAACTGGCGGATGAAGTCCACCGCCGCCTCGCCGATGACGCCGCGGTCGCGCGAGCGCACCACGCCGCCCACCATCACCAGCTCGCAGTCCGGGTTGTCGGCCAGGATCATGGCCACATTCAGATTGTTGGTGATGACGCGCAGGCCCTGGTGCTTGAGCAGTTCGCGGGCCACGGCCTCGGTGGTCGTGCCCAGATTCAGGATCAGCGAGCAGCCGGCCGGGATGCGCTGGGCGATGGCGCGGGCGATGCGTGCCTTGCCCTCGGCGTGCAAGGCCTGGCGTTGGCGGTAGGCGATGTTTTCGGTGGTGCTGGCGGGGACGCGCACGCCGCCGTGGAAGCGGGCGACCAGGCCGGCCTCGGCCATGCGCTGCACATCGCGGCGCACCGTTTGCAGGGTGACGCCGAATTTTTCGGCCAGGGCTTCGACGCTGATCGAGCCGCGCGCGCGCACTTCGGCGAGCAGCTCTGTTTGACGGAGATTGGGAACCATGGTGCCAAGTGTAGAGGGCGGCTCGCAGGTGCTTCGGATGAGCCTGAAACGCGCCAATTCGCGTCGTGTCCCAGCCTAATTGGAATCAAATCGAATGAGAAATCTGGTTAACCCTGTGTTGATTCGCACGGAAACGCGTTAAAAACGAAAAAGAAAGACAGAATAACGAATCTTTCGATCTTGGAGACTGTTTGTGAATGCCAGGGAAAAGCCCG
Organism: Roseateles oligotrophus; assembly: GCF_014204525.1. GTDB lineage: Bacteria > Pseudomonadota > Gammaproteobacteria > Burkholderiales > Burkholderiaceae_C > Paucibacter_A > Paucibacter_A oligotrophus_A. The sequence continues at coordinate 157,897 of NZ_JACHLP010000001.1, read as the reverse complement.
CTGCCGTGACGGCGGAGCGAAATTCAGATCAGGGCGATTGGCTGGACGTGCTCGTCGTCGGCGGTGGCATCAATGGCGCGGGCATCGCGCGTGATCTGGCCGGGCGGGGCTGGAAGGTCTTGCTGTGCGAGCGGGATGATCTGGCCTCGCACACCTCCTCGTCCTCGACCAAGCTGATCCACGGCGGCCTGCGCTATCTGGAGTATTACGAGTTCTCCCTGGTCCGCAAGGCCTTGCAGGAGCGCGAGCTGCTGCTCAAGAGCGCCCCCCACATCATGTGGCCGCTGCGCTTTGTGATGCCGCACGACGCGGCCATGCGCCCGGCCTGGATGATACGCATGGGCATATTTTTGTACGACCATCTGGCCCGCCGCGAGGTCTTGCCGGGCTCCAGCAGCGTGCAGCTGCGCCGCTCGCCCCTGGGCGCGCCGCTCAAGGCCAGGTATGAGCGCGGCTTTGTCTATTCCGACGGCTGGGTGGATGACGCTCGCCTGGTCCTGCTGAATGCCCTGGACGCCCAGGCAAAAGGGGCGGAGATCCTGACCCGCAGCCCCTGCACCCGCGTCAAGCGTGATGCCCAGGGCTGGACGGCCCATATCCAGACCCCGGCGGGTGAGCGTATCGTGCGCGCCCGTGCCCTGGTGAATGCGGCCGGGCCCTGGGCGGAGTCTTTTTTGCGCGAATGCACTGAGGCCGCCCGCGGCGAGACCCTGGCGACCAAGAGCCTGCGCCTGGTCAAGGGCAGCCACATCATCGTCAAGCGCTGCTTCGAGCACGACCACGCCTATATCTTCCAGAACCCCGACAAGCGCATCATCTTCGCCATCCCCTACGAGCGTGACTACACCTTGATCGGCACCACCGATGTGGAACTGCCGCAGGCGGCCATCGCGGGCGGGGCCAAGGCCGAGATCGATGCGCAGGAGGTGGCCTATCTGTGCGAGCAGGCCAGCCGTTATTTCGAGAAACCGGTCGAGCGCGAGGATGTGGTCTGGAGCTATGCCGGCGTGCGCCCGCTGCTGGACGATGCCTCCGGCGACGCTTCGGCCGTGACCCGCGACTATTCGCTGGAGAGCAATACCCAGGGCGCGCCCTTGCTGAGCGTGTGGGGCGGCAAGATCACCACCTTCCGCAAGCTGGCCGAGGATGCGGCCGATCTGCTGGGCGAGATGCTGGGCCAGCCGGCCCGCCCGGCCTGGACCGAGAAAGCCTATCTGCCCGGTGGCGAGCTGAGCGCCTGGATAGGCCGGCCGCAGCGCCCCGATACCGATTTCGAGCGCCTGGTGCAGGCGGTGCAAAAACGCTATGCCTATCTGCCCGAGCCGCTGGCGCGGCGCCTCTCCAGAGCCTATGGCGCGCGCATCTCGCGGGTGCTGGGCGCGGCGGCGACGATCGCCGATCTGGGGGCCGAGGTGGCGCCCGGCTTGTACGAGATCGAGCTGCGCTATCTGCAGCGCGAGGAGTGGGCGCTGTCGGCCGAGGACGTGCTGTGGCGCCGCTCCAAGCTGGGCCTGCATTACGACGCGGCCCAGCGGGCGCGGGTGAGCGCCTGGTTCGCAGATCAAACCTGACAAGGAATTTCGATGCAACTGAGCCTGCAAGACCTCAGCCACCGAGTCGGTGCCCAGGCCTTTCTCTATCCGCTGGACCTGGCCTTGCAGCCCGGCGCGGTGACGGTGTTGCTGGGCGCCACGCAGGCGGGCAAGACCAGCCTGATGCGGCTGATGGCCGGCCTGGACAAGCCCAGCGCGGGCCGGGTGCTGGTGGATGGCGCGGACGTGACCGGCCTGCCGGTGCGGGAGCGCAATGTCTCCATGGTCTACCAGCAGTTCATCAACTACCCCTCGATGACGGTGGCGCAGAACATCGCCTCGCCGCTCAAGCTGCGCGGCGGCCTGAGCGCCAAGGCCATCCAGGCCCAGGTGCAGGCCCTGGCCGAGCGCCTGCACATCGAGATGCATCTGGACAAGCTACCCGCCCAGCTCAGCGGCGGCCAGCAGCAGCGCGTGGCCCTGGCCCGCGCCCTGGCCAAGAACGCGCCCCTGATGCTGCTGGACGAGCCCCTGGTCAATCTGGACTACAAGCTGCGCGAGGACTTGCGCGAGGAGCTGAGCCAGCTCTTTGCCACCGGCGATGCCACCGTGGTCTATGCCACCACCGAGCCGGCCGAGGCCTTGCTGCTGGGCGGCTATACCGCCGTGCTGGATGCCGGTGAGTTGCTGCAGTACGGCCCCACGGCCGAGGTCTTCCACCGCCCGGCCTCGCTGCGGGTGGCACGGGCCTTCAGCGACCCGCCGATGAATCTTTTGCCGGCGCGCGCCTCGGCGCAAGGCGTCGAATTGAAGCCTGGCTTGACGCTGGACCTGCCCCTGCCTGCGGGCGCCAGTGCCGCGCTCACGCTGGGCTTGCGTGCCAACAGCCTGCGCCTGCAAGGCCGGCCCGGCGATCTCGCCTTGCCCGGCATCGTGGAGCTGGCGGAGATTTCGGGGTCCGACACTTTTGTCCATCTGCGCAGTGAGTTAGGGTCCCTGGTGGCCCAGCTCAGCGGCGTGCATTATTTCGAGCTGGGCGCCGCCCTCACCTTGTATCTGCAGGCCGCCGAGGCCTATGTGTTCGATGCGCAAGAGGCCTTGCTGCTGGCGCCGCAGCGCCTGCAGGCCGTGGGAGGGCAGGGCTGATGGCTGGCATCACACTCGATCTGGCCCACGCTTACAAGGCCAATCCCCAGCAGGACAGCGATTATGCGCTGCTGCCGCTGAAGATGGCCTTCGAGGACGGCGGCGCCTATGCCTTGCTGGGCCCCTCGGGCTGCGGCAAGACCACCATGCTCAACATCATGTCGGGCCTGGTCCAGCCCTCCCAGGGCACGGTGAGCTTCGACGGCCGCGACGTGACCCGGCTCTCGCCGCAGGCGCGCAATATCGCCCAGGTATTCCAGTTCCCGGTCATCTACGACACCATGACGGTGGCGGAGAACCTGGCCTTTCCCTTGAAGAACCGCGGCCTGGCCGCGGCCCGCATCCAGCAGCGGGTAGGGCGCATCGCCGAGATGCTGGAGCTGAGCGCCCAGCTGGACCAGCGCGCCGCCGGCCTGACGGCCGATGCCAAGCAGAAGATCTCGCTGGGCCGCGGCCTGGTGCGGGAGGATGTGTCGGCCGTGCTGTTCGACGAGCCGCTGACGGTCATAGACCCGCATCTGAAATGGCAGCTGCGGCGCAAGCTCAAGCAGATCCACCACGAGCTTGGCCTGACCCTGATCTACGTCACCCATGATCAGGTAGAGGCGCTGACCTTCGCCGACCAGATCGTGGTGATGAGTCGGGGCCGCGCGGTGCAGATGGGGGCGGCGGACGCGCTGTTCGAACGGCCCCAGCATATGTTTGTGGGCCATTTCATCGGCTCGCCCGGCATGAACTTTTTGCCCGCGCGTCTGCAGGGCCAGGACCTGATTCTGGGCGGCCAGCGCCTGAGCCTGGCCGGCAGTGCGCTCGGCGCGGCGATGCTGGCGCGCCTGGCTCAGCTGGCCGAGTTCACCCTGGGCGTGCGGCCCGAGTATGTGCAGCTGCGGCCGGCGCAGCAGCCCGGCTGCGTGGAGGTGCAGGTCAGCAAGGTGCAGGACGTGGGCACGTATTGGCTGATCACGACCCAGCTGGCGGGCCAGACCCTGCGCGTGCGCCTGCAGCCCCAGGCCAGGCCGCCGGTCGCGGGCGATCGGGTTTGGCTGCAACTGCTGGGCGAGCACACATGTTTTTATGGCGCCGATGAGCAGCTCATCACAGCCCCGGAGGTGCTGGCATGAAGCCCGTCAATCAAAAAGCCTGGTTCCTGGTCCTGCCGGTCTTCATCTGCGTGGCCTTCTCGGCCATCCTGCCCTTGATGACCGTGGTCAATTACTCGGTGCAGGACATCATCTCGCCCGAGCGCCGCGTGTTCGTCGGTACCGAGTGGTTTGCCGCCGTGATGCGGGACGAAGAGCTGCATGCGGCCCTGTGGCGGCAGCTGGGCTTTTCGCTTGCGGTGCTGCTGGTGGAGCTGCCGCTGGGGGTGGCGCTGGCCCTGTCCATGCCGGCCCAGGGCTGGAAGTCGTCGGCCACCCTGGTGCTGGTGTCGCTCTCGCTGCTGATCCCCTGGAATGTGGTGGGCACGATCTGGCAGATCTTCGGCCGCAGCGATATCGGCCTGCTGGGCGCCGGGCTCAAGGCCCTGGGTGTGGACTACAACTACACCGGCAATCCCCTGGACGCCTGGCTCACCGTGCTGGTGATGGATGTCTGGCACTGGACGCCCTTGGTGGCCTTGCTGGGCTATGCGGGTCTGCGCTCCATCCCCGATGCTTACTACCAGGCTGCACGCATAGACGGGGCCAGCAAGTTCGCCGTGTTCCGCTATATCCAACTGCCCAAGATGCGCGGCGTGCTGATGATTGCGGTGCTCCTGCGCTTCATGGACAGCTTCATGATCTATACCGAGCCCTTTGTGCTGACCGGTGGCGGGCCCGGCAATGCCACCACTTTCTTGTCGCAATACCTGACGCAGAAGGCGGTCGGCCAGTTCGATCTGGGGCCGGCGGCGGCCTTCTCGCTGATCTATTTTTTGATCATCCTTTTGCTGTGCTTCATCCTCTACAGCTGGATGCAGGCGCTGGGCCAGACCGAGCAGGAGGGCGCGAGCCATGCATGAGGACAGCCGCTTCAAGAAACGTACGCTATTCCTGATCGCCTATCTGGTCTTTGCCCTGCTGCCCATCTACTGGATGGTCAATATGAGCTTCAAGACGAATGAGGAGATCCTGTCCAGCTTCAGCTTCTTCCCCCAGCATTTCTCCCTGGCCAGCTACAGGACCATCTTCACCGATGAGTCCTGGTACTCGGGCTATCTCAACAGCCTGCTCTATGTGGGCATCAACACGCTGATCTCCGTCAGCGTAGCCCTGCCGGCCGCCTATGCCTTCAGCCGCTACAGCTTTCTGGGCGACAAGCATGTGTTCTTCTGGCTGCTGACCAATCGCATGACGCCGCCGGCCGTCTTCCTGCTGCCCTTCTTCCAGCTCTACACCACGCTGGGCCTGATGGACACGCATATCGCCGTGGCTATGGCGCATCTGCTCTTCAACGTGCCGCTGGCGGTGTGGATTTTGGAGGGATTCATGAGCGGCATCCCGCGCGAGATCGATGAAACCGCTTATATCGACGGTTATTCCTTCCCGCGCTTTTTCGCCACCATCTTCCTGCCTCTGATCAAGGCCGGGGTCGGCGTGGCCGCTTTTTTCTGCTTTATGTTTTCCTGGGTGGAGCTGCTGCTGGCGCGCACGCTGACCAGCGTCAATGCCAAGCCCATCGTCGCCATCATGACCCGCACCGTCAGCGCCTCCGGCATGGACTGGGCCACCCTGGCCGCGGCCGGCACCCTGACCATTGTGCCGGGCGCCATCGTCATCTGGTTTGTGCGCCACTACATCGCCAAGGGCTTCGCGATGGGGCGGGTGTGATGGAACTTCGCATTCGCATTGGAAGGGGTAGCTTGCGCTGGCCAAGCGACTTAGGGCATTGCTTCCGCTCATGTCCCCCGGCGGCTGGCGCCGCCTCCTCCTTGACTTCGCTTCAGCAAGGCCCCAAGCCGCTTGGCGTTCGGGCGTCTTCGTCGAACCAATGCAAAGCCGCTGTTGCTCGATCAGGTCGGCTGGGTGTTCTGCATAGCGAAGTAAAGGGGGAGGAGGCGAAGCCGACGGAGGACATGAGCGGTGCAGAGCACCCAGTCGACTTGATCGCCACCCGCTCTTCAGCAAATTTGAAGGAGCCAGCAAATGTTTGACTGGATGGTCTGGACCACCCCCGTCGCCGTGTTTTTCTGCTGCATCGCGCTGATGCTGGTAGGCATGACGATCTGGGAGATCAAGTCACCGACGCTGCTGCGCAAAGGCTGGCTGCCGATGAAGACCACGCGCGGCGACCGGCTCTTTGTGGGCCTGCTGGCGGCGGCCTATATCAATCTGGCCTTTGTGGGCCTGTCGGCCAAGGCCATGGAATGGTTTTCGCTGGAGAGCGAGCCCACGGTGTGGATCAGCTTTGTGCTGTCCATGGCCGTGCTGGGGCTGATCTTGAAAAAAGGCTGAGAGGGTGAGAACTTTTTACTGCGCGGTCGCCATGCGTCGTTGGGCGGTGCTCGGAATCCTCACGTACAGGGAGTACGTTCCGGTTCCTGCGCTCCGTCCGCCTAGCCTGACGACCGCTCGCGACAAAAGTTCTCACCCTCTGATTCCGTAGCCAAGGATTCGGCCCGCGTCCCCGGGGCCGTGTCTATTGAATCCCGGTCCGGGGGCTGACAACACGCAAGATGGAGACAAGCATGAAGGAAAGCCGCATGAAGTGCCACTACAGCGCGCTCGCAATCGCCGCCGTGCTGGCGGTGGCAGGCCCGGCCCAAGCCGGCGAGGCCGAGGCAAAAAAATGGATTGACGCCGAGTTCCAGCCCTCCACGCTGAACAAGGACCAGCAGCTGGCCGAGATGAAGTGGTTCATCGAGGCCGCCAAGAAGCTGCGGGCCTTGGGCGTGAAAGAGGTGGCCGTGGTGTCCGAGACCCTCACCACCCATGAGTACGAGAGCAAGACCCTGGCCAAGGCCTTTGAGGAAATCACCGGCATCAAGGTCAAGCATGACCTGATCCAGGAGGGTGATGTGGTCGAGAAGCTGCAGACCTCCATGCAGTCGGGCAAAAGCATTTACGACGGTTGGATCTCCGACTCCGACCTGATCGGCACCCATTACCGCTACGGCAAGATCATGGCCTTGAGCGACTATATGGCGGGCGCTGGCAAGGACTACACCAACCCCGGCCTGGACCTGAAGGACTTCATCGGCACCAGCTTCACCACCGCGCCCGATGGCAAGCTCTACCAGTTGCCCGATCAGCAGTTCGCCAACCTCTACTGGTTCCGCGCCGACCTGTTTGCCCGCAAAGACCTGCAAGCCAAATTCAAGGCCAAGTACGGCTACGAGCTGGGCGTGCCGCTCAACTGGAGCGCTTACGAGGACATCGCCGAATTCTTCAGCGTGGATGTGAAGAATATCGATGGCAAGCCCATCTACGGCCATATGGACTATGGCAAGAAAGACCCCTCGCTGGGCTGGCGCTTCACCGATGCCTGGCTCTCCATGGCCGGCACGGCGGACAAAGGCATCCCCAACGGCCTGCCGGTGGACGAGTGGGGCATACGCGTGGCCGATGACAAATGCACGCCGGTGGGCGCCTCGGTCAGCCGGGGTGGCGCGACCAATTCGCCCGCCGCCGTCTATGCCCTGACGAAATACATCGACTGGATGAAGAAGTACGCGCCCAAGGAAGCCATGGGCATGACTTTTGGCGAGGCCGGCCCGGTGCCCGCCCAGGGCCAGATCGCGCAGCAGATCTTCTGGTACACCGCCTTCACCGCGGACATGACCAAGAAAGGCCTGCCCGTGGTCAATGAGGACGGCTCGCCCAAATGGCGCATGGCCCCCGGCCCCAACGGCCCTTACTGGAAGCAGGGCATGCAAAACGGCTACCAGGACGTGGGCAGCTGGACCTTCTTCAAGGACCACGACGCCAACAAGGTGGCCGCGGCCTGGCTCTACGCCCAGTTCATCACGGCCAAGACCACCAGCCTGAAGAAAAGCATCACCGGCCTGACCTTTATCCGCGACAGCGATATCCGCAGCGACTTCTTCACCAAGAACGCCGGCAAGTACGGCGGCCTGATCGAGTTCTACCGCAGCCCGGCCCGGGTGGCCTGGACGCCCACCGGCAACAATGTGCCCGACTACCCCAAGCTGGCCCAGCTGTGGTGGAAGAACGTGGCCCAGGCGGTGACGGGCGAGAAGACCCCGCAGGGCGCCATGGACAATCTGGCCGAGGAGATGGACGCGGTGATGGCCCGCCTGGAGCGCGCCGGCATGGCCAAGTGCGCGCCCAAGCTGAACAAAAAGGAAAGCCCGGCCAAATGGCTGTCCGACAAGGGCGCGCCCTGGGCCAAGCTGGCGAATGAAAAGCCCAAGGGCGAGACCATTGACTACGGCAAGCTGCTGAACGCCTGGAAGGAAGGCCGCGTGCGCTGAGAGGATGAGAACTTTTTACTGCGCGGCCGCCAAGCGTCGTTGGGCGGTGCTCGGAATCCTCACGTACAGGGAGTACGTTCCGGTTCCTGTGCTCCGTCCGCCTAGCCTGACGACCGCTCGCTACAAAAGTTCTCAGCCTCTGAGGCGTGCCCGAACCTGGCCGGGCTAATCCGCTGACTCAGCGGCTTGGAAATTTGGTGAAATCGGCGCCCATGCGCCGATTTCTTTTCCAGCCCTGGAGGACTGCCCATGTCAGCTCGCTCGCCCGCCTGGTTTGACGCCCAGTACAACAACCGTGCCCGCGTGGCCGACAGCGCCGTCCTGCTGGACCGCTGGGCCAGCACCTCCCGCTTTGTGCGGCAGTACTCGCCCTGCCTGCTCGATCTGGCTTATGGCGAGGCCGCCAGCGAGCGTCTGGACCTGTTCCCCACCGAGGCCTCCGCGGCGCCGGTGCTGGTCGTGCTGCACGGCGGCTGGTGGCGCTCGCTGGACAAATCGGACCTGTCCTTTCTGGCCAGCGGCTTCACCGAAGAAGGGGCGCTGGTGGCCCTGCCCAATTACGGCCTCTGCCCCGCGGTCGGCCTGGACCGCATCCCCTTGCAACTCACCCAGGCCCTGGCCTGGCTGTGGCGAAATGTGGCCGAGTATGGCGGCGACCCGAATCGAATCATCCTGCTGGGCCACTCGGCCGGCGGCCATCTGGCCAGCATGCTGGCCTGCTGCGATTGGAAGGCCGTCGGCGCCGACCTGCCGCGCCAGCTGATCAAAGGGGTGCTCAGCATCTCCGGCCTGCATGATCTGGCGCCGATCCGGCAGACGCCGTTTCTGCAGGCGGATCTGCAACTCGATGCCCAGGCCGTGCGGCGCCTGAGCCCGGTGCATTTCCCGGCGCCGCTGGCACCCGTCTACACCGTGGTGGGCGGCTTGGAGAGCGAGGAATTCAAGCGCCAGAACCGGCTGCTGCGCCAGGCCTGGGGGGCGCGTGCCGTGCCCATCTGCGAGGAAGTACCGGGCTGCAACCACTTTGACATCCTGCACAATCTGGCCGACCCGGCGGGCCGCCTGCATCTGCTGGCGCGCAAGCTGCTGGACTTGCGCTGGTACAGCCCGCTGCTGTGATGCGCTTGAATTGAGAATTATGTTTTGACCGCTCATGGTCATGCGAGGGAGAGAAATTGATATTGCTAGCCAAGTTCGCAGGCCGTCGCCTGCTCGCCCCGCTGTTCCTTGCGCTGCTGCTGGCGCAGGCGACGGCCCTGCTGGCCCAGCCGCCCATGGCCGAGCGCCGGCCCAAGGACGTCAGCATCCATGGCGATACCCGTATCGACGACTTCTTCTGGCTGCGCGAGAAGGAGCGGCCCGAGGTGATGGCGCATCTGAATGCCGAGAGCGCCTATACCGCCGCCTGGTTCCAGCCCCTGGCCGGCCTGCAGGAGCGGCTCTACCAGGAGATGCTGGGCCGCGTCCAGCAAAAGGACGAGGCCGTGCCGGTGCGCGAGGGGGCTTGGTGGTATTCCAGCCGTACCGTCGAGGGCGCGCAGTACCCGGTCTTCATCCGCCGGCCGGCCCAGGGGCCTGCGCGCAGCTTTGATGCCGCTGCCGCCGAGCAGGTCTTGCTGGACATGAACGAGCTGGCCCGGGGCCGCAAATTCATGGCCCTGGGCGGCATGATGGTCAGCCCGGACGGCAAGCGCCTGGCCTACACGACCGACGACTCCGGCGCGCGCGACTTCGAGCTGAAGATCCGCGATCTGGCCAGCGCTCAGGACCTGGGCTGGCGGGCGCAGCAAGTGGCCTCGCTGCAGTGGTCGGCCGACGGCCGCTATCTTTTCTACATCACCAGCAACGCGGCCAAGCGGCGCGACCGCCTGTGGCGCCATGCCCTGGACGGCAGCGCGCCCGACGTTCTTGTTTATGAAGACAAGGACCCGCTCTACAACCTGGAGCTGTCGAACACGGCCGACGGGCGTTTCCTTAGCCTGATCAGCCGTTCCAAGGACGCCAGCGAGGTCAGGCTCCTGCCCAGCCGCCAGCCCCTGGGCGACTGGGCGCTGCTGCTGGCGCGCAAGCCGGGCCTGGAGTATGCGGTCGAGCATCGCGAGGGCCAGCTTTATCTGCTCAGCAATGACCGCGGCCCCAATTTCCGCTTGGCGCGTCTGCCCCTGCCGGATCTCCGGCGCCTGCCTCTGCAGCCCCGGCAACTGGCCGCGGCCCAGGAGCTGCTGGCGCATCGCGATGAGGCCATGCTGGAGAGCATCACCATGTTCAAGACCCATCTGGCCGTGCAGCTGCGCGAGCAGGGTTCGGTCAAGCTGCGGGTTTATGAACATGCGCGCTTCAAACCGCAAGACATCCCGTTTGAACAAGCGGTCTACACCGCCACCAGCAACCGCGGCCTCAATCGGGAGTACGACAGCCCCAGCCTGCGCCTGAGCTATCAGTCCATGACCACGCCGGTCTCGGTCTACGACTACGGCTTTGCCAGCCGCAAGCTCAGCCTGCTCAAGCGCCAGCCGGTGCAGGGCGGCTATGAGGCCGGCCGTTATGAGACCCGCCGCATCTGGGCGCAGGCGGCGGACGGCACCCAGGTGCCGGTCTCCCTGGTCTGGGCCAAGCCGCTGCGCCGCCAGGGCCCGCAGCCCCTGCTGTTGCAGGGTTATGGCAGTTACGGCAGCTCCTCCGACCCGCGCTTTTCATTGCCGGGCCTGTCCTTGCTGGAGCGCGGCGTGATCATCGCCGTCGCCCATGTGCGTGGCGGCGGTGATCTGGGGCGGCGCTGGTATCTGGAGGGCAAGCTGGCCAAGAAGATGAATACCTTCACCGACTTCATCGCCGCCAGCGAGGCCTTGGTGGCCCAGGGCTTTACCGAGCCGGCCCAGCTCATCATCAGCGGCGGCAGCGCCGGTGGGCTCTTGATGGGGGCGGTGACGAATCTGCGCCCCGATCTCTACAAGGCCGTGGTGGCCGAGGTGCCGTTTGTGGACGTGATCAATACCATGCTGGACGAAAGCCTGCCGCTGACCACCGAGGAGTTCATCGAGTGGGGCAACCCCAAGATCGCCGAGCAATACCGCTGGATGCGGGCCTACAGCCCTTACGACAATCTCAAGCCCGGTGCCTACCCGGCCATCCTGGCCCGCACCGGCTTGAACGACAGCCAGGTGCCCTACTGGGAGGCGGCCAAATACGTGGCCAAGCTGCGCACGCTCAAGAGCAACCCGGAGGTACCCCTGCTGTTCGACATCAATATGACGGCCGGCCATGGCGGCGCGTCCGGGCGCTTTGACGGCATGAAGGAGCGGGCCAAGGTCTATGCCTTCATGCTGCAGCAATGGGGCCTGACGGACTGAGACGGTTTCGCCTTCAACCGCATAACCGTGTTGGCTTGCCTTGCCGTGCTACAGCACAGTCAGCGGCAAGCCGCCTTGTTCTGCGCTTGAATGCAAAACCGTATGAGTCCTTAAGACACCGCCGTATACCGCCCCGGCCTGTGGTTGACCACCAGGGCCGCGTTGATGGCCGCCATGCCCAGCAGGGACAGGGCCACCCGGTCCGGCGCCACAAAGGCCAGCGAGGCCAGCAGGATCAGGCCGTCCAGCGCGGCCTGCACATAGCCGGCGCGCCAGCCTTTTTTCTCCTGCAGATAGAGCACCAGCACATTGAGCCCGCCTAGCGAGGCCCGGTGGCGGAACAGGATCAGCATGCCCGCACCGATCAGCAGACCGCCGGCGATGGCGGCGAACCAGCTATTGAGGGCGCTGAACTGAATCCAGCGCGGCAGCAGCTCCGACAGGACGGACATCAGGCCGACCGCCAGCATGGTTTTCAGCATGAAGGGCAGGCCCATGCGCCGATAGGCCAGCCAGTAGAAGGGCAGGTTGATGCCGAAGAACAGGGCGCCGAAGGGCAAGCCGCTGGCGTAGTGGATCAGAAAGGCGATGCCCACCGTGCCACCGGTCAGCATGCCGGCCTGCTTGAACAAGGCCACGCCCAGGGCGACGAACAAGGTGCCGGTGATCAGGGCCTGGACGTCTTCGAAATTGCTATGCCTGAAGCTGCGGCTGACGGCGCCCAGGCTCTTAACCATTCATCCACCACTTGATGAGGCCCTTGGCGATGAAGCCAATCATGCCAAAGCCCAGGGCCAGCAGCAGCACAAAGGTGCCGAAGCGGCCGGCCTTGGACTCGCGGGCCAGCTGCAGGATGATGAAAATCATATAGACCATGAAGGCGCCAACGCCCCAGGTCAGCCCGAATTGGGCGATTTGCTGCTCGGTGTATCCAAACATAGGGACTACTCGGCTTTCCTGACCAGATCACGGTAGGCATGCCAGCTGGCATGGCCCAGCCAGGGCAGGATCACGATCAGGCCCAACATCGCCGTGCCCATGCCCAGCAAGGTCAGCAGCATGATCAGCGCCGCCCATAGCGCCACCGGCGCCGGGTATTCCATCACCACACGCCAGCTGGTGAACACGGCGCCCAGGATGCCGATCTGGCTGTCCAGCAAGAGCGGCACGGCGATCATGGTGGAGGCAAACATGGGTGCGGCCAGCAGCGCGCCCAGGCCCAGCCAGATCTCAAACAGATGGGAGTTCTCGTTGAGCAGCACATGCTGCACAAAATCGCTGGGGCTGTGGATGGGCTGGGGCGCCAGCGCGGTGATCAGCGAGGCCGAGGTCATCACCCAGCCGGTGCCGGCAAAGGCCAGCAGCACGCCGAACACGACCAGGCGGCCATCGCGGGGCCGCCAGGCCCGCAGCACCGAGCCCAAGCTGGGCTGGCGGCCCATCTCGATGTCGCGGCTGATGACGTAAAGCCCGGTGGCCAGGATGGGGGCCACCAGCAGGAAGCCGCTGAAGGCGCCGGCCAGCAGCCAGAAGCGGTCGCGTGCCAGCCACAGAATCAGGGCGCCGACGAGGGCCATCAGCAGGCCATGGGCCAGCGAGGCGCCGGGGCAGCGCAGCAGGTCTTGCCAGCCCCGCGCCAGCCAGCCCAGGGGCCGCAGCAGGGGAATGGGCTTGACCCCGAACTGGCGGGACTGCGCAAGGGCTTTTTCGGTTTCGAGCATGGGCATGATGTGGTGGGGGCGATCCTAGATTCAGCAGTTGACCGCTTGCCCTTCCTTGATAGTCCTGTTGGTTCAACACCTTAGTGCCAAATTTTTGTTCACCACTCCGATGATGAACGCTGCGAACTCGCTGGTCTGGCGCTTCGGGCCGCTGGCGGCGTTGCTTCTCCTCGTGGGCAGGAGCCCGCTTCGTCGGCGCGCCTTGCCAGCGACCCGCCTCGCCAGCCCCTCGGGCTCGCTCAACTACTGAATCTAGGATGGTGCCAGCCGCACAAGCCCGTGGACTTGAGCGACATCAAGCCGGAGGCGAAACTCCGGGATTTGACGCTGGATTATTGAGCAGTTCCGCCGCCGCGGCGGCCAGGGCCGCCTGGCCGCCATCGGCCAGCTCGATGCGGCGGGCCTGGGCCAAATTCGGGTAGTGGCCGCTGAGCGATTTCTCGTAGCCCGGGTCGTAATGCTCACGCATCAGCTCGGTGAAGACGGTGGCGAAATCGCCGGCGCGGGCCAGGGCCTGCCAGGCGGCGATCTTCTGCCGCCCGCGCAGCGCCAGCAGGCCGTCGATCAGGCCGCAAAAGCTCTCGACCTGCTGGCTGAAATGGCCGTAGTCCTCCAGCAGCAGCTGCACCCGGGCGGCCTCGGGCATCTCCACCCAGCAGCAGTGCGGGCTGTTGCGCATGGCCTGGTGCAGGGCTTCGGGCAGACGTAACTGGCCAATCTTGCGGCTCTCGCTTTCCACAAAAATCGGCTGGCTGGGGTCCAGGGCGCGCAGGCTTTGCCAAAGCCGGCTGTCAAAGGCCTTCTGGCTGGGCTGGGCCTGCCCGGGCAGGGCGCCCAGCACCGAGCCGCGGTGGGCGGCCAGGGCCTCCAGATCCAGCACCTGGCCGCCCTGCGCACGCAGGGCCTGCAGGAGCCGGGTCTTGCCGCTGCCGGTGCGGCCGCACAGCACTTGCAGCTGGAGGCCCGCGGGCAGGGCCTCCAGTGCGCCACGCACCTCGGCCCGGTAGGCCTTGTAGCCACCGGCCAGCTGGCGCGATTTGAAACCGATCTGGCCCAGAAACCAGTGCATGGCGCCCGAGCGCTGGCCGCCGCGCCAGCAGTAAACCAGGGGTCGCCAGTGGCGCGGCAGGCCGGCGCCGTGCGTGTCGAGCTGCCGGGCGATATTGCGCGCCACCAGGGCCGCACCCAGCTTGCGGGCCTCGAAGGGCGAGTCTTTGTAGAGCGTGCCGACGATGCGGCGCTCTTCGTCATCCAGCACCGGCCAGTTCAGCGCGCCGGGGATGTGGTCCTCGGCAAACTCGGCGGGGCTGCGCACATCGATGATGGCGCTGAAATCGGCCAGGGTGGCCAGGGCCTCGGGGGCCGGGATGATGGTGGAGCGGGGGGCGCTATTCATTGGGGCAGGGCCACGGCGTCGAGCAATTCGCTCTCGATCTGCAGCTGGGTCTTGTTCTGTTGCAGGGCCGCGCCGTCGACCAGAAAGGTGTCTTCCACCCGCTCGCCCAGGGTGGAGATTTTTGCTAACTGCAGATTGATGCGGTGCCGGGCCAGCACGCGGGCGATGGCGTAGAGCAGGCCGGCGCGGTCGGTGGTGCTGATGCTCAAGAGCCAGCGCTGGGCCCGCTCGTCCGGCCGCAGTGCGATGCGCGGGGTGTAGGGAAAGCTCTTGACCCGGCGCGACAGCCGGCCGCGGCGCGGTTCGGGCAAGGGGCCCTCGGCCAGCAAGGCCTGGCTCAGCTTGGTCTCCACCAGGGAGACCAGGTCGCGGTGGTTTTGATCGGAGTCGGGGCTGATGACCTGGAAGGTGTCCAGCGCAAAACCCTTGCGGGTGGTGTGGACCTTGGCGTCCAGGATGTTGAAGCCGGCGCTGTCGAAATAAGCGCACATGCGGGCGAAGAGGTCGGGCCGGTCGGGCGAATAGACCAGCACCTGCAGGCCCTCACCCACCGGCGAGGGGCGGGCGCGCACGATGGGGGTGGCCGCGTCCACATATCGCCACAGGGCGCGCGCATGCCAGGCTAGTTCGCCGGCCTCGTGGCGGGCGAAGTAGCTGAGCTCCAGGGTCTGCCACAGCGGCGCCTCGGTGTCGGGCAACATGCTGTGCAGGGCCAGGGCCTGGCGGGCCTCGTTCTTGCGGGCCTCGATTTCGGCGTCCAGATTGGGCTTGGCGCCGCCCAGGGCGCGCAGGGTGACGCGGTAGAGGTCCTCCAGCAGCTTGCCCTTCCAGGCATTCCAGACCTTGGGGCTGGTGCCGCGGATATCGGCCACGGTGAGCAGGTAGAGGCCGGTCAGATGGCGCTCGTCCCGCATCTTGGCGGCAAAGCCGGCGATGACCTCGGGGTCGGACAAGTCCTCCTTCTGCGCCACGCGCGAGAGGGTCAGGTGCTGTTGCACCAGAAAGCCGACCAGCTCGGTGTCGGGTCTTGCCAGGCCGTGCTCGCGGCAGAAACGTTTGACCTCGACGGCGCCCAGATCGGAGTGGTCACCGCCCCGCCCCTTGGCCACATCGTGGAAGAGGGCGGCGATGTAAAGCAGCTCGGGCCGGTCCCATTGCGCGGCCAGCTGGGAGCAGAAGCTGTACTCGTGGGCGTGCTCGGGGATGAAGAAACGGCGCACATTGCGCAGCACCATCAGGATGTGCTGATCCACCGTGTAGACGTGGAAGAGGTCGTGCTGCATCTGGCCGACGATGCGGCGGAATACCCACAGGTAACGGCCCAGCACCGAGGTCTGGTTCATCAGCCGGAAAGCATGGGTCTGGCCCTGCGGCTGGCGCAGGATCTGCATAAAGGTGGCGCGGTTCACCGGGTCGCGGCGGAAGGCGCTGTCCATCAGCTCGCGGGCGTTGTAGAGCGCGCGCAGCGTGCGGGCCGACAAGCCCTTGATGCCGGGTGTCTGTTGGTAGACCAGAAAGGTGCGCAGAATGGCGTGGGGCTCGCGCCGATAGAGCTCGTCGTCGGCGACCTCCAGCATGCCGGCGCGGTCCAGGAACTGCTGCTCATGGCCGGGGATGGGGCGCATCAAGCTTTGTTGCGAGCCGTGGATATGCTCTTCCAGATTCAGCAGCAGGATCTGGTTGAGCTGGCTGACCGCCTTGGCCGCCCAGTAATAGCGCCGCATCAGCAGCTCGGAGGCGCGCTGGGCACGGCTGCTGGCATAGCCAAAGCTTTCGGCCACGGCGGTTTGCAGATCGAACACCAGGCGGTCCTCGCGCCGGCCCGCCACCGTGTGCAGGCGGGCGCGTATCAGCTTGAGCAGGCCTTCGTTGCGCTGCAGCTGGCGGCTCTCAAACGGGGTGATCAAACCCTTGGTGGCCAGCTCGTGCCAGGTTTGCCCCAGGCCGGCCGCGCGGGCGATCCAGATCAACAGCTGCAGATCGCGCAGGCCACCGGGGCTTTCCTTGCAATTGGGCTCCAGCGAGTAGGGTGTCTCGTCGTACTTGGTGTGGCGCTGCTGCGCCTCCAGGGTCTTGGCGCGCAAGAAGGCGCTGGCGTCCATGGCCTGGTGCAGGCTTTGCTCCAGCCGGGCGTGCAGGCCGCGCGAGCCGGCCAGCAGACGCGACTCCAGCAGCGAGGTCTGCACCGTCACATCGGCGGCGGCCTCCGTCAGGCATTCGTCCAGTGTGCGTACCGAGGAGCCGACCTCCAGGCCGATGTCCCAGCAGGCGGTGATGAAGTGCTCGATGCCGGCCTTGGCGGCGCCGTCCCGATGCGCCTCCACGCCATCGGGCAAGAGCAGCAGCACATCGATATCCGAATAGGGGAAGAGTTCGCCGCGGCCATAGCCGCCCACCGCCAGCAGGCTGGCGCCGGCGGGCAGCTGGGCCTGGGCCCACAAGGTCTTGAGGCTGGCGTCCACATGGCGGGCCAGACGGCGCAGCAGGCCGGCGGCGGCGGTCACGGTGGGCTTGGCGTTCCTGAACTCTTCGATCAAGGCCTGCTTGCCGGCCTTGAAGGCCTGGCGCATCTCGGCCACGCTGGCCGGCGCTGGGCGGGAGTCGGGCGCAAGGCCGGCGGACTTGGCCATCGAGCTCAGGTCTTGCTGGCGCTGATGAAGGCGGGCAGGGCGGGGCTGCCTTCCGACAGCGTGAAGACCTCGTAGCCGGTCTCGGTCACCACCAGGGTATGTTCCCACTGGGCCGAGAGGGAGCGGTCCTTGGTTTTGATGGTCCAGCCGTCGCCATGCTCGCGCATCTCGCGCCGGCCGGCGTTGATCATGGGCTCGATGGTGAAGACCATGCCGGGCTGCAACTGCACCAGGGTGCCGGGGCGGCCGTAGTGCAGCACCTGCGGTTCCTCGTGGAAGACCTGGCCGATGCCGTGGCCGCAGAACTCGCGCACGACGCTGAAGCCGGCGTTCTCGGCAAAGGTCTGGATGGCGTGGCCGATATCGCCCAGATAGGCGCCGGGCTTGACCTTGGCGATGCCCTTCCACATCGCCTCATAGGTGAAGGCGCACAGGCGCTTGGCGGCGATGGAGCCCTCGCCCACGACAAACATGCGGCTGGTGTCGCCGTGCCAGCCGTCCTTGATGACGGTGACGTCGATATTGACGATGTCGCCATTCTTCAGCGCCCGGCCATCGGGGATGCCGTGGCAGATCACATCATTGACCGAGGTGCAGATGGACTTGGGGTAGGGGATATAGCCCGGCGGCGTGTAGTTCAGCGGCGCGGGGATGGCTTGCTGCACATCGACGATGTAGTCGTGGGCCAGCTTGTCCAGGGCTTCGGTGGTGATGCCGGGGCGGACGTAGGGGGTCAGCATGTCCAGCACTTCGGAGGCCAGGCGCCCGGCGATGCGCAGGGCCGCGATGTCGGCGCCGGTTTTGAGGGTGATCGTCATAGCGGGATTTTAGTGGGCGGACTTGTCCGCCGGGCGCACAGGGATTTGCACGAGGCGAGTGGCCCCGCGCAAAAGCAGGAACTGGCGGGCCAGCCTGGGCTCAGTCGGCCCACACCACCAAGCCGCTCCAGGCCGTGGCCAGCACCACGATGCCAAAGGCGATGCGGTAGTAGGCGAAGGGCACGAAGCTGTGCGAGGAGATGTAGCGCAAGAGCCAGCGCACACAGATCCAGGCGCTGATGAAGGAGAACAGCAGGCCGACGCCGAACATGGGGATGTCGGCCGTGCTCAGCAGGGCGCGCTCCTTGTAGAGGCTGTAGAGGCCGGCGCCGATCAGGGTGGGGATGGCCAGGAAGAAGGAGAAATCGGTGGCCGCCTTGCGCGACAGGCCGATCAGCATGCCGCCGATGATGGTGGCGCCCGAGCGGCTGGTGCCGGGCACCATGGCCAGGCATTGCAGAACGCCGACCTTCAGCGCATCCAGCGGCGTCATATCGTCCACGTTCTCGACCCGCACCACGGTGTTCTGGCGCTTCTCGGCCCACAGGATGATGAAGCCGCCGATGATGAAGGTGCTGGCCACCACGGTGGGGGTGAAGAGATGGGCCTTGATGGCCTTGCCAAACAGCAGGCCCAGGATCACCGCCGGGAAGAAGCCTATGGCCACATTGGTGACGAAGCGGCGGGCACGCTGGTCCGAGCCCAGGCCGCCGGCCACCTCGCGCAGGCGCTGCCAGTAGACCAGGATGACGGCAAAGATGGCGCCGGTCTGGATGGCGATGTCGAAGACCTTGCTTTTGGCGTCGTCAAAACCCAGCAAGGCCCCGGTGAGGATCAGATGCCCCGTCGAAGAAATGGGTAAAAATTCGGTCAGGCCTTCGACGACGCCCATGATGGCGGCCTTGATCAACAACAGGGTATCCAACGCGCGACTCCAGTTTCGAGGGTGCGGCATGATAGCCGCCCCACAAGTCGGTCCGCCTCAGGTCAGCGCTTGCGCAGCAAGGCCAGTGCGGCTGGCAAAGCAAGCCAGAAGCCCGACAGCGGCATCAAGAGCAGGCCCAAGGCCGTCAGCGCCATAGTGCCCCAGCCGAGCCGGCGCAGCGCCGGCGCCTGGCCGGCCCGCTCCAGCGGCGTGATGGCCATGGCCAGCAGGGCCAGCAAGACGCCAAACAGCACAAACCAGCTGACCGCGCCGCGCAGCGCGTCGGCGCCCACGGTGTTGAACAGGCCTTGCTGCCACATGGCTTGCAGGGTGGGGCCGAACCAGAGCGCGCTGGCCAGCGTATGCAGCAGGGCCACGGCCAGCAGCCAGTGGCCGATCCAGGCACGGGAAGAATGGGTCCTCATATCGATAGCTCTTTGCTTGTGGGGGAATTCATCAGCCACTCAAGCGGTATCTCCAGCCGGGCACCCAGGCGGCGCAGCAGCTGCAGCAGGCCCAGATAGGCGCGGTCGAAGAAGGGCAGGGCAGGTGGTAGCCGGTGCAGCATGGCCATGGCCTGGCGGTGGGCGGCGGGCTCCATGCGGGGCAGGGCTTTGAAATGGCCGAAGTCGAAGTGCGCATGGCGCCAGGGCTCTAGCTGCCAGTCCAGCATGGGCCTTAGGGCCGGCAGCAGCTCGCTGCTGAAACGGCGCCGGCTCAGCGTTGGCGCGATCAGCTGGTGGTGGCGGTAGGCCTCGAACAGGGCTGCATCGTCACCGGCCAGGCGGGCGCCCCAGCTGGCTTGGATCAGGGCCAGCAACTCGTCCTCCAGGGCCAGGGTGCGGCCAAAGTCCAGCAGGCCCAGCCTCCCCTCGGGCATGAAGAGAAAGTTGCCGGGATGGGGGTCGGCCTGTAGGCGGCGCAGGGTTAGCAGGCCGTGCATGAATTGCGTTAGCAGAAGCTGGCCAAAGTGGTCGCGCTGGGCCTGGCTGGGTTGCTGGGCCAGCCAGGCCTCCAGATGCAGGCCTTCCAGCATCTCCATGCTCAGCACCCGGCCGCTGCTGAGGCCTGGAAAGACCTTGGGCACGATCAGCCCGGGCGGCAGCGCTTGTTGCGCGAACCAGTCCAGCTCGGCGGCCTCGCGCCGGTAGTCCAGCTCCTCGGCCAGCTTGGTTTCGATATCGGCCAGCACGTTCGCCAGGAGCGCCTGATCCGGCAGATGGACAGAGCTGCCCTGTTGCAGACCACGCAGCAGGCCGCGCAACAAGCTCATATCGCTGGCGATGGTGGCGGCCATGCCGGGGTATTGCAGCTTGACGGCCAGGCGCTCGCCCGTGTGGGCTCTGGCCTCGTGCACCTGGCCCAGGCTGGCGGCCGCAAAAGCCTGGGGCTGGAACTCGGCAAACAGCTGCTCCGGCCCCTGGCCGAACTCCTGGCGCAAGAGCTTGATCACATGGGCGCGGTTCAGCGGGGTGGCCTGGTAATGGGCTTGGGCCAGTTGTCCGCGCAGGCTCTCGGGCAGCAGGCCCAACTCCATGCTCAGGAGCTGGGAGGCTTTCAGGGCCGTGCCCTTGAGCTGGTTGAGTGCGCTGAACAGGATGCGCCCCAACTGGGCCTCGTGCGCTGCTTGCGCTTGCTGGCGGCCGGCCTCGTCGCGGGCCAGTTGCGCGGCGCCATGGCCCAGCTTGGCCAGGCCGACCCGGGCCAGGGCCAGGCCGGCGACGCCGCCGCGGGCCAGCCGGCTTTGACGGGGTGCCGTACTCATGCCTGTGGCCGCGTCACTTGCCCGAGCATCAAGGGCACGATGCAGCGGTGGGCCGGGCCGACCACGGCCATATAAACCCGCCCCAGGCGATTGTGGATATGGACCACGGTGGCCAGCCTGAGCACGGGCTGGCCCTCGCGCAAGCCCTTGCTGAGCGAGACCTGCACGCGCAGATGGCGGTCGTCGTCCTGCCAGACGACTTCGTCCTCACTCAGCGAGTGCAGTTGGAAGATGCCGACCGTCTGACCGACGCGGTAGCTGTCCAGCGGGCGATTCAGGTCTATGCCGCCCAGGCCGCCCAGATTCTTCAGCCCCACCAGGCCGACGGCGCGATTGCGCATGCGCATCAGCCATTCCATCCAGGCCGGTGTCCTGGCCATCAATTGCAGCCAGTTTTGCAGGGCCGGGGCTTGGGGCTGGGGGTCGGGCAGCTCGTAGCAGTCGTGGAAGTCGGCGCCGGGCAATTCAGCCGCGATGCGGCTTTGTGGTGGCACGGGGCAGAGCAGGGGCTTGCTCATCATGGCCGACCTCCGCCCAGGCCTTGGCGGGCCAGTTTGAGCAGGTCCAGCAGGCCCGTACCGTCTTGCTGCATGAGGCGCAGCAACTGGCTGCGCAGCATGAAGCCGCCTAGCTCCAGCAGCTTGTTGACCATGCCGGTCTGCAAGGCCAGCACCAGCACGGCGAGGCTCAGATCCAGCAACTGGGTGGTGTCGCCGAAATGCTCGGACGTGTCGCGCAGCCAGAAGCCGATCACGCCATAGCTGTAGTCGGCCAGCAGGCCGGCCAAGGCGTGTTTGAAGGGGCAGGGGGCGATCTCGCCGGCCTCCTCGGCCTGGCTCAGCAAGGCCTCCACCTCATGCTTGAAGGCGCGCTTGCCCGGCAGCTCCTCGCCCAGCATCAGCAGGGGGGCGCGGCGCAGCAGGTCGCGCGCCAGGGCGACGAACTCGCGGTCGGCCAGCAGGCGCTCCAGCAGGCTGTCCAGCAGCAGTTGCAGGCGCTCTTGCAGCGTGAAGCCGGTTTGCGGGGTCTGGCGCCACTGCGCCAGGGCGTCCTCATAGGCCAGCTCGAAATAGCCCAGCACCAGCTTTTCCTTGCTGGGGAAGTATTTGTAGATGGTGGCGTCGCCCAGCTTGGCCTCGCGGGCGATCTGCTTCATGGTGCTGGACTCGAAGCCCTGCTGGGTCATCAGGTCCACGGCCGTCTGAATGATCAGGCGGTGGGTCTTGGCTTGCTGGGATTTGGAGGTTCGCATAGTGCTTTACTTTGTTTTGATTAGTATTTCATGTCGATTAAAGAATAGCAAATATTGTTTAATGGGCTGGCGACGGATCTTCCCCGCGCCCTGTTGTTGACCCCGTCGAGCCCGCCCGAATACATTACTGACCAGTCAGTCAGTAATGCCTTCCCACGGTGTCAAGCCGCCCCATCGAATTGAGTCCTTCCAGCACCCCAGCCCCTTCCGACGACACCCCGCCGCGGCCGCGCCAGCGGCGCAAGGAGGCGCGCCCGCAGGAGTTGCTGGAGGCGGCCCTGGCCTTGTTTGTGGAGCGCGGCTTTGCCGCCACCCGCAGCGAGGAGGTGGCCCTGCGCGCGGGCGTCTCCAAAGGCACGC
Source organism: Roseateles oligotrophus (assembly GCF_014204525.1). Lineage (GTDB taxonomy): Bacteria > Pseudomonadota > Gammaproteobacteria > Burkholderiales > Burkholderiaceae_C > Paucibacter_A > Paucibacter_A oligotrophus_A. Next base: position 135,589 of record NZ_JACHLP010000001.1, on the reverse strand, counting down.
TGTACCGCTACTACCCCAGCAAGCAAGAGTTGTTCAAGGCCGTGGTGCGTGAGAACTTGACCGCTCACATTGCCGAGACGGCGGCATTCGTGGCCAATTTTGAGGGGCCTAGCGATCTGCTCCTGCGTCAGGTCATGGAGGCTTGGTGCCTTGAGTTGGGGCGTGGAGGCATGGGTGGCATTGTCAAGATCATGTTGTCAGAGGCTCGCAATTTCCCAGAGTTGGCGAGCTTTTATCGGGATGAGGTCATCGTGCCCACGGACGCTGTGCTCGGCGCGCTCTTGCAGCGCGGTATCAGCCAGGGCGAGTTCAGGCCCGTCCCGGTGCCGGAGATGATCACCGTGCTGATCGGCCCCATGCTGCACCTGATTCTTCATGAGCATTCGCTGGGGAGTTGCGGCCTGCCCTGTATGGAGGTGCAAGCCGCCGATGTGCTGGCCGTGCAGCTGGACCTGATACTGCGTGGCCTGATGTTGCAGCCGCCGCCCGGCTGAAGCGGCCCCATCCCCATCCCCGCTCTTGTTTCAAGCGCTTGTGCTTTTTTGAATGAAAGCTCGTCAACGATGAAGTCCTGGATGAAGATTGCCCTGGTATTGCTCGTGCTGCTGGGCCTGGGCTGGGGCGGCAGCCGGCTGCTGAAGGCCCGCCAGGCCCAGGCGCAAGCCCAGGCCAAGCCCAGCCAGGCCGCCAGCCTGGAGCTTGCGGCCATCGACGTGCTGACGCTCAAGCGCCAGCGCTTCAACAGCAGCCTGGACATCTCCGGCAATGTGCGGGCGGTGGACAGCGCGCTCATCAAGGCCAAGGTGGCGGCCGAGCTGGCATCGCTGACGGTGCGCGAGGGTGATAGCGTGCGGGCGGGGCAGTTGCTCGGCCAGTTGGAAACCACCGAGCTGGACTGGCGCCTGCGCCAGGCGGAGCAGAGCGCCGCGGCCAGCCGTGCCCAGCTGGAGATCGCCCAGCGCACCCTGGGCAATAACCGCGCCATGGTGGCGCAAGGCTTTATCTCGCCCACGGCCATGGACGCCGCCGTCTCCAGCGAGGCCGGGGCACAAGCCACCTTGCTGGCAGCGCAGGCCGCCGTGGAGCTGGCGCGCAAGCAGCGCAACGATGCGCGGCTGATCGCGCCCATCGCCGGCCAGGTCTCGCAGCGCCTGGCACAAAAGGGCGAGCGGGTCGCCATCGACGCGCGAATCTTGGAGATCGTCAACCTCAGCAAATTGGAGCTGGAGGCCGCCATCGCGCCCGAGTACGCCGGCCGGGTCAAGGTGGGCGACAAGGCGCGCTTGCAGATCGAGGGCCTGGGCGAGGCCGTGCCGGCCGTGGTGGCGCGCATCAATCCCATGGCCCAGGCGGGCTCGAGAGCGGTGCTGGTCTATCTGGCCATAGCCGGCCAGCCCGGCCTGCGCCACGGCATGTTTGCCCGCGGCAAGCTCTTGCTGGACGAGCATGAGGCCTGGGTGCTGCCCATTTCGGCCTTGCGCCAGGACAAGGCCAAGCCCTATGTGATGCTGATCCAGGCCGGCCGGCTGAAGGCCGTGACGGTGGAACCGGGGCAGACCGGCGATGCGCAAGGCCAGGCCGTCGTCGAGCTGCGCCTGGGCGCGGACAGCGGTCTGGGTGAGGGATCCCTGCTGCTGGCCGCCTCGGCCGGCCAGGTCGCCGAGGGCACGCCGGTGAAGCTGGCCAGCCCGTCCCCCGCGACCAGCGCCGCACGCTGAGGACGGCCCGCCATGTGGTTCACCCGCGTCTCCATCCAGAACCCCGTCATGGCCGTCATGGTCATGCTGGCCTTTGTGGTGCTGGGCTTGTTCAGCTACCAGCGTCTGTCGGTCGATCAATTCCCCAATGTCGACTTCCCCACCGTGGTGGTGCAGATGGACTACCCCGGCGCCTCGCCGGAGATCGTCGAGAGCGAGGTCACCAAAAAGGTCGAGCAGGCCGTCAACACGGTGGCCGGCATCAATGCGCTAACCTCCCGTTCCTACGAAGGCACGTCGGTCGTCATCATCGAGTTCAACCTCGATGTGGATGGCCGCAAGGCCGCCGAGGACGTGCGCGAGAAGGTGGCCCTGATGCGGCCCACGCTGCGCGAGGAGGTGAAGGAGCCGCGCGTCTCCCGCTTTGACCCGCAGAGCGCGCCCATCTTCAATGTGGCGGTGCTGGCCGAAGACAACAAGCACACGACCCAGGAGCTGACTACCTGGGCCACGCAGGTGCTGCAAAAGCGGCTGGAAAATGTGCGTGGCGTGGGCTCGGTGACGGTGGTCGGCGGCCTGCAGCGGCAGATCCGCTTGCTGCTGCGCCCCCAGGCCATGGAGGCCTTGGGCATCACCGTGGACCAGGTGCTGGCGGCCGTGAAGAGCGAGAACCAGGAGCTGCCCCTGGGCAATCTGCGCTCGCTGGAAAAAGAGCAGGTGGTGCAGATCAATGCCCGCCTGAAGCGCCCGGAGGACTTCAAGGACATCGTGGTCGCCCGCAAGGCCGGCGCACAGATCAAGTTATGGCAGGTGGCCGATGTGGTGGACGGCCCGCAGGAGGTGGAAAGCCTGGCGCTTTACAACGGCCAGCGCACCGTCTTGCTGAGCGTGCAGAAAAGCCAGGGCGAGAACACCATCGCCGTGGTCGACGGCCTGCAGGCGGCGCTGAAGGAATCGGCCGCGCTGACGCCCAAGGGCATACGCACCGAGGTCAACCGCGACAACTCGCGCGCCATCCGCGTGTCGGTGGCCAATGTGCAGCGCACCTTGTTCGAGGGCGCGGCGCTGACGGTGCTGATCGTCTTCCTGTTCCTGAACTCCTGGCGCTCGACGGTCATCACCGGCCTGACCCTGCCCATCGCCCTGATCGGCACTTTTCTGTTCATGTACGCCTTCGGCTTCACCATCAACAACATCACCATGATGGCGCTAAGCCTGTGCGTGGGCCTGTTGATCGACGATGCCATCGTCGTGCGCGAGAACATCGTGCGTCATGTGCAGATGGGGGCCTCGCCCCGCCAGGCGGCGCTGGACGGCACCGAGGAAATCGGCCTGGCCGTGCTGGCCACCACCTTGTCCATCGTGGCGGTCTTCCTGCCCATCGGCTTCATGGGCGGCATCGTCGGCAAGTTCTTCCACGAGTTCGGCATCACCATCGTGGCGGCGGTGCTGATCTCCATGTTTGTCAGCTTCACGCTGGACCCGATGCTGTCCAGCGTCTGGCATGACCCGGCCGCACATGGCGTGCACAAGGGTCCGCCGGTGACCTTGTATGACAAGACCTTGGGCCGTGTGACCGGGGCTTTTGATCGCTTCACCGAATGGCTGTCGAATGGCTATCAAGGCATTCTGGGCTGGTCCTTGCGGCATAAGGGCGCGACCTTGAGCATTGCGCTGGCGACACTGTTGAGCAGCTGCGCCCTGCTGGGCGGCGTGGGCAAGGAGTTTGTGCCCAAGGCCGATCTGTCCGAGACGCAGATCAATTTCTACACCCCGGTGGGCTCGGCCCTGGAGGTGACCGAGGCGCGGGCCCAGCAGATCGACCGCCTGCTGCGCGAGTTCCCCGAGGTGCGCTACACCGTCACCACCATCAATAGCGGTTTCGCGGCCGGCAAGATTTATGGCGCGGTCTATGTGCGCCTGCAGGACCGCAAGGACAGAAAACTCAGCGTGGCCGAGCTGGCCACGCCCATGCGGCAAAAGCTCGCCGCCGTGCCCGGCATCACCGTCACCAATATTGGCCAGACCGATCTGGGCGGGGGCAAGAGCTTGCAGTTCTCCATCCAGGGCGCGGACCTGGGCGAGTTGGCGCGTATCTCCCGGCAGGTGATGGCGCGGCTGCAGAAAATCCCCGGCCTGGTCGATCTGGACAGCACGCTCAAACCCGATAAGCCGACGGTCTCGATCGAGGTCAAGCGCGATGCCGCCGCCGATGTGGGCCTGAACGTCAACGCCCTGGCCAGCAGCCTGCGCACCCTGGTGGCCGGCACGACGGTGGGCAATTGGCGCGCGCCGGACGGCGAGAACTACGACGTCATCGTGCGCCTGAACCCGCAAAGCCGCGATGCCATCGGCGATCTGCGCAATCTGCCCATCAATGTGGCGGCCGCCGCCGATGGCTCCGCCCGCGTCGTGCGCCTGAGCCAGGTGGCCGAGGTGCAGGCCTCTACCGGGCCTAACCAGATCAATCGGCGGGACCTGAATCGCGAGATCACCATCGACGGCAATGCCCTGGGGCGCAGCTCGGGTGAGGTCTCGGCCGATATCAAGAAGGTCCTGGACGACACCGCCTTCCCGCCCGGCTACCGCTACAGCTTTGGCGGCTCGACCAAGAATATGAACGAGTCCTTCGGCTACGCCCTGGGCGCGCTGGCCCTGGGTCTGGTGTTCATTTACATGATTCTGGCCAGCCAGTTCAAGAGCTTTCTGCAGCCGCTGGCCCTGATGAGCTCCCTGCCCATGACCCTGATCGGCGTGGTGCTGGCGCTGCTGGCCTTCAACTCGACGCTGAATATGTTCAGCATCATCGGCATCGTGATGCTGATGGGCCTGGTGACCAAGAACGCGATCTTGCTGATCGACTTCGCCATCCGCTCGCGCGCGGGCGAGCATGGCCATGGTGTGGATGCCGAGCCCATGGGCCGCGAGCAGGCCTTGCTGCACGCGGCCAGGGTGCGGCTGCGGCCGATTCTGATGACGACCCTGGCCATGGTCTTCGGCATGGTGCCGCTGGCCTTTGCGCTGAGCGAGGGTTCGGAGCAGCGCGCGCCCATGGGCCAGGCGGTCATCGGCGGCGTCATCACCTCCTCCCTGCTGACCCTGGTGGTGGTGCCGGTGATCTATTGCTATCTGGACGATCTGGGCCAATGGGCCAAGCGCAGGTGGGCAGGCCCTAGAATTCCATCTTGAACCTGTTGAATAAACCCCGCAGCGAACCCCGCAGCACAGAGGAATAGTGATGAATATCGAACAAGCCCGCTTCAATATGATCGAACAGCAGATCCGCCCCTGGGACGTGCTGGATGCGGGTGTGCTGGCGCTGCTGGCCGTGGTCAAGCGCGAGGACTTTGTGCCCGCTGCTTACAAAGGCCTGGCCTTCACCGACACCGAAGTGCCCCTGGCCGGTGGCCAGCAGATGCTGGCGCCGCGGGTGGAAGCCCGCCTGCTGCAGGAGCTGAAGATCGCCCGCCACGAGAAGGTGCTGGAGGTTGGCGCGGGCAGCGGTTTCATGGCCGCCTTGCTGGGCCATCGCGCGCAAAAGGTCTTCAGCCTGGAAGTCCAGCCCGAGCTGGTGGCTTTGGCTAACGACAATCTCAAGCGGGCCGGGGTGCGCAATGTGAACGTGCTGGCGCAGGACGGCAGCCAGGGCCTGGCGGGCGAAGCGCCTTTCGACGCCATCCTGCTGTCGGGCTCGGTGGCCGAGGTGCCGGCCAAGCTCTTGAACCAGCTCAAGGTGGGTGGCCGGCTGGCCGCCATCGTGGGCGAGGAGCCGGTCATGCGCGCCCAGCTGATCAGCCGCGTGAGCGAAAAGGAATTCCGTACAAGCCATCTGTTTGACACGGTGGCGCCGCGCCTGCAGGGCTTTGCCGAGTCCAGCGCCTTCAAGTTCTGAGCTGCTTGGCCCAGCGATGCAAATCAGCGCGCTTGAACTGCAGGCCCTGTGCAGCCAATTGACGCAGGGCCAGGCCGGGCCGCTGCTGTTGGATGTGCGCGAGCCCTGGGAGGCGGCACTGGCACGCATCGCTTTGCCGGGCCTGCCCCAACGCCTGATGCCCATGGGCCAGCTGGGACAGGGCTGGGAGGAGCTGGATCCCGCGCAGCCCGTCGTCTGTTATTGCCATCACGGGGTGCGAAGTCTGCAAGTCGTCGCATTTCTGCGGCGGCAAGGCTTCGATTCCGTCTATAACCTCGCCGGTGGTATCGATGCCTGGTCGCAGGATGTGGACCCCTCGGTGCCGCGCTATTGATGGCCGATGGGTTCTGCCACCTCGGGCCCTGCGCCAAGCGTTTGAAGACCTACAACAGTTTCCAAAAATCATGTTCACAAGGATGCCCATGTCAGACCGTCGTGCAAACCCATCGCGCTCACCCCTGACCCGCCTTGGCCTGGCCATGGTGCTGGCTTTTGGCGCTGCTGGCGGCGCCCAGGCCCAGAGCCTGCAGGACTTGTACGACGCGGCACGCGGCTTTGATGCCAGCTATCTGTCGGCGCGCTCCCTGGCGGACTCGGCCCAGTACAAGGCCGCCCAGGCGGACGCTCTGGCCCGCCCCAGCGTGGGCCTGAGCACCGGCGTGAGCGCTCAGCGCACCGAACCTGCCTCGGGCAACAACATCAATTCCGCCACCGTGCAGGCCGGCGTGAACGGCAGGTACGCGCTCTACAACCGCGGCAACTCCCTGAGCATCGAGCAAGCCCAGCGCGCCCTCAGCGTGGCCCAGGCCGATCTGGAACTGGCCGAGCAAGACCTGATCGTGCGCGTGGCGCAAGCCTATTTCGATGTGCTGGGCGCGCAGGACACGCTGACGACCACCCGCGCCGCCAAGGCCGCGATCGCCGAGCAGCTGGCCTCGGCCAAGCGCAATTTCGAGGTCGGCACCGCCACCATCACCGACAGCCGTGAAGCGCAGGCCAAGTTCGACCTGGCCACCGCCGTCGAACTGGGGGCCGAGAACGATTTGCGCGTCAAGGGCGTGACCCTGGACCAATTGGTGGGCCGTGTGGGTGTGGCCCCCAAACCCCTGGCTCAACCGGTAGCCTTGCCGGCCGTGATGCCGGTCAATGTGGACCCCTGGGTCAACCAGGCCGACGATATGCATCCGCTGATCCGCAAGGCCAGGCTGGGCCTGGAAGTGGCTCAGCTGGAGACCGCCAAATCGCGTGCGGCCGACGGCATCACGGTCGATATGACCGGCGGCCTGAATGTGCAGAACCAGCACAACAGCCTGTCGGGCCCGGCCAATCTGGCGGCGGGCGCGGGCACGGCCAAGGTGGCCAATCTGGGCCTGTCCATCAACTACCCGCTGTATTCGGGCGGCGCGATCCAGAACCGCTTGAAGGAAACCCTGGCGCTGGAAGAAAAGTCCCGCAACGATCTGGACTACGCCCGCCGCGCCGTGGCCGAGGGCACCAAGCGCGCCTTCTTCGGCGTGCAGTCCCTGCGCGCCCAGGTCAATGCCTACGAGGCGGCCGAGTCTTCCTCCAAGCTGGCCCTGGACGCCACGCAGCTGGGTTACAAGGTCGGTGTGCGGGTCAATCTGGACGTTTTGAATGCCCAGACCCAGCTCTACACCACCCAGCGCGATCTGGCCAAGGCGCGTTACGACGTGCTGGTGAATAGCCTCAAGTTGCGCCAGGCCTCGGGCCAGCTCAAGCCCGAGAACATCAGCGCGGTGAACACCTTGCTGGCCAAGTAAGCGCCGTTGCTGGTTTAGCCAGCGCTTTTCAGAAACCCGCTGCGGCGGGTTTTTTCATGCGGGTCTTGATGGCCTGCGCACGCGCAGCGGGCCGGCCCGGGCCCGCCCTCAAGCCACCGGGTGAAAATGACGCCATGCTTTATCTGATCTCCCCTGCCAAGGCCCTGGATTACGAAACGCCCACACCGCCTCCGGTGCAAGCCCTGGCGAGCCAGCCTCAATTCATCCCGCAGTCCAGCGAGCTGATTCAGATCCTGAGGCAAAAGACGCCCGAGGATGTGGCGGCCTTGATGCATCTGTCTGAAGACCTCTCCCGGCTCAATGTGGCCCGCTATCAAAGCTGGGTGCCTAGCTTCGACCATGCCAATAGCAAGCCGGCGGCCTTTGCCTTCGATGGCGATGTGTACGGCGGGCTGTCGGCCAAGACCTTGAGCCTGGAGCAACTGGCTTGGGCCCAGCAGCATCTGGCGATTCTGTCGGGCCTGTACGGCGTGCTGCGGCCGCTGGATCTGGTCCAGCCCTATCGCCTGGAAATGGGCACCCGCCTGGCCAATGCCGGCGGCAGCAATCTCTACCATTTCTGGGGCGATCGCCTGGCCCAGCACCTCAATGCCCAGGCCGCCGCCGCCCAGGTGCCGGTGATCGTCAACCTGGCCTCGCAAGAGTATTTCAAGGCGGTGGACAGGCGCAGCCTGAAGCCGCGGGTGATCGAATGCCAGTTCGAGGACTGGAAGAACGGCCAGTACAAAATCATCAGCTTTTTTGCCAAGCGCGCGCGCGGGCTGATGGCACGTTACGCCATCACCCAGCGCATAGACACACCGGCCGGCCTGCAGGGTTTTGATCTCGAGGGCTATGCCTTCGAGCCCGAGCTCTCTACGCAGGAGCGCCTGCTGTTCCGCCGCCGCCTGGCCTGAACACTCACGAGCAAGTAGAAGGAAACCCCCATGGCCGTGCAAATGATCACCGCCGAAGTGCGCAGCTGGATCGCGGCGCAATTGCAGGAGGGCTACACGCCCGAGCAACTCAAGGCCGCCATGCGGGCCAGCGGCTGGGCGGCCGATGTGGCCGAGCAGGCCTTGTTGGAAGTGACAAGCGGCCAGGTGCTGGCGCCGGTGGTCGCTATCGCCCCAAGCGGCAGCGTGCCCGAGCCCGATCTGTCCGGCGGCCAGACCCGGATCGAGATCGACGGCCACGGCATCGAGGTCTTGCTGAGCATGGCCCAGCCGCGGGTGCTGGTGTTTGGTGGCCTGCTCAGCGAGGCGGAGTGCGATGAGCTGGTGGCGCAGGCGCGCAGCCGCCTGAGCCGCTCCGAAACGGTGGCCGATTCTGCCGCCGGCAGCGAGGTCAACACGGCGCGCACCAGCGACGGCATGTTCTTCGCGCGCGGCGAGAGCGAGATCGTGCGCCGGGTCGAAACACGCATCGCCAAGCTGCTGAACTGGCCGGTGATTTATGGTGAGGGCCTGCAAGTCCTGCACTACCGCCCTGGTGCCGAGTACCAGCCGCATTACGACTACTTCGACCCCGAGCATTCCGCCACGCCGGCGATTCTGGAGCGCGGCGGCCAACGGGTCGGCACCCTGGTGATGTATCTCAATACGCCGCAGGCGGGCGGCGCGACCACCTTCCCGGACGTCCATCTGGCGGTCTCGGCGCTCAAGGGCAATGCCGTCTTTTTTAGCTACGACAGCCCCCATCCCCGCACCCAGACCTTGCACGGCGGCGCGCCGGTGCGCGAGGGCGAAAAATGGGTGGCGACCAAGTGGTTGCGGCAGGGCGAGTTCAACTGAGGGTCGGCCTAGAATCGCTGTCCATCGAAATTCTTAGTTATCGCTCGCCATGAAAAAAATCCTCGCCTTGACCTTGTCCAGCCTGGCCTGCAGCCTGGCTTTGGCTCAGCAACTGCCGCCGCCGCAAGCGACGCAGCAGCAGGCTCAGCCCCTGCCGCCGGCCGTGGCCGGCCGCGCGATCGACCCGGCGACGGCCCAGGCTCCCGTGGAAAAAAAGCAGGCCACGGTCAAGAACAAGTCCAAGGCCAAACCCAAGAAGGCCACGGCCAGCAAGAAGACCGCCGGTAAAAAGGCCACGGCGAAGAAGTCCGGCAAGACCGGCAAGACGACCAAGGCCAGCGGCAAGGCCAAGTCCGGCAAGAGCGCCAAAGCCGCCAAGGCTGGCAAGCCTCACTAATTGGGCAGGCGCAGCGGCAGCTGGCTTTGCTTGAGCTGGCGCAGCACAAAGCTGGACTTGCTGTGCCGTATGCCGGGGATTTTGTAGAGCCGCTCGCGCAGCAGGCGCTCGTAGTCGCGGGTGTCGGCCACGGCGATGCGCACGTAGTAGTCGTAGTCGCCCGAGACCAGAAAGGCCTCCAGCACCTCGGGGATCTGCTCCAGCGCGCGGCCGAACTCGAACAAGGCCTGGTCCGAATGATTGTCCAGCGTGACCTGCACGATCACCGTGTCGGCCAGGCCGACCTTGGCGGCATTGACCCTCACCGAGTAACCCTCGATCACCCCGTCTTCCTCCATGCGCTTGATGCGCGTCCAGCAGGGTGAGCTGGTCAGGCCCACCTGGGTGCTGAGTTCCTGCAGGCTGATGCGGGCGTCCAGCTGCAAGGCCTTGAGTATGGCTAGATCGAATTTGTCCAGTTTCACTGCGAATCCCAAGAGTGGCAGAAGGATTTTCTGAATTCTAGTTTGGCACTGGAAAATTCGGTAACCTTTGCCGCCTCATGCCGGGCACAGTGGAGGCATGAGTACGCCTTTCCAAGAATCAACTTCCGACATCGCCCCTGGGCCGCTTGAACACCGTGGCAATGGCGCCCAGCGCTTGATCGCCGCCTTGCTCAAGCTGGGTGTGGATACCGTGTTCGGCTACCCCGGCGGGGCCGTTCTGCCGCTGTACGACGCTCTGCATGCCGAGCCGCGCCTGCGCCATGTGCTGGTGCGGCACGAGCAGGCTGCGGTCCATGCGGCCGAGGGTTATGCCCGCAGCACCGGACGGGTGGGCGTGGTCTTTGTGACCTCGGGCCCGGGCATGAGCAATACCGTGACCGGCCTGCTGGATGCTTTCTGCGACTCCATTCCGCTGCTGTGCATCAGCGGCCAGGTGGCTACCGCCGCCATCGGCACGGACGCGTTTCAGGAGTGCGACGCCCTGGGCCTGTCGCGGCCGGTGACGCGCTGGAATGCGCAGATCCGCTCGGTGGCCAGCATCGAGGCCCTGGTGAGCGAGGCCTTCCAACGCGCCTGCTCGGGGCGGCCGGGCCCGGTCTTGCTGGACTTTCCCAAGGATTTGCAGCAGGCGCTGCCGGGCGGGCCTGCTGAGAAGCTGCCACCGCCTTTGCCCTTGCCGCCAGCACCCGAGCCCGGTCTGATCACCGCGGCTTTGGATTTGCTGCAGGCTGCGCGCCGCCCGGTGTTCTACGGCGGCGGTGGCCTGATCAATTCGGGCGAGGCCGCTTGCGCCGCCTTTGCCCGCCTGGCCCGGGCCTTGCACGCGCCCTGCACGCTGACGCTGATGGGCTTGGGCGCCTTCCCGGCCTCGGATCCTTTGTTCCTCGGCATGCTGGGCATGCATGGCACGCTGGAGGCGAACCTGGCCATGCATCATGCCGATCTGATCGTCTGCGTGGGCGCGCGTTTCGATGACCGCGTCACCGGCCGGCTGGAGCGCTTCAGTCCCGGCGCGCGGGTGATCCATCTGGATGTGGCGGCCGGTCAGATCCACAAGGTCAGGCGGGCCGAGGTGGGCCTGGTGGGCGATTGCCTGGCCTCGCTGCAGGCCCTGGAGGCGGGGCTGCGCTTGCGGGGGCGCGGTGGCCAGGATTTGTGCGCCTGGTGGGCGCAGATCGACCGATGGCGGGCTGAGGACTCGCTGGCGGTGGATGAGCGCGCCAGCGAGGGTCAGGTCTTGCCCCAGCGCCTGATGCGGCGGCTGCAGGCTGCGCTGGGCCCGCGCGATGCCATCGTCAGCACCGATGTCGGCCAGCACCAGATGTGGGCGGCCCAGCATCTGCGCTTCGAGCGGCCGCGGCGCTGGCTGACCTCGGGTGGCGCGGGAACCATGGGTTATGGCCTGCCGGCGGCCATCGGCGCCCAGGTCGCGCACCCACAGGCCTTGGTGGTTTGCGTCAGCGGCGATGCCTCGGTGCTGATGAATATCCAGGAGCTGTCGACCGCCGTGCAGCACCGCCTGCCCGTCAAGTTGCTGCTCAGCAATAACGGCCGCATGGGCATGGTCAGGCAGTGGCAGGAGCTGATCCACGGCGGGCGCTACAGCCACAGCTATACCGAGGCCTTGCCGGATTTTGTGGCCCTGGCGCGGGCCTTTGGCTGGCAGGCGAGACGGGTGGAGCGGCTGGAGGAGCTGGACGCTGCCATCGCCGAATGCCTGGATTCGGACGGCCCCTTCTTCCTCGATGTGCAGGTCGCGGCCGAGGAGAACTGCTTCCCCATGATGCCGGCCGGGGTCGGCCATGACGAGGTCTTGCTGGCCAAGGACAAGCCCTATCTGCAGGAGGGGCTGCGGGCGTAAAAAAAGCACCCGAGGGTGCTTTTCGATGCGCGGGCGTCGATCAGACGCGCTTGCGGTACTCGTGGGTACGGGTGTCGATTTCGATCTTGTCGCCCTGGGCCACGAAGATGGGCACGGGGATCTCGAAGCCGGTGGAGATCTTGGCAGGCTTCAGCACCTTGCCCGAGGTGTCGCCCTTGACGGCGGGTTCGGTCCAGGTCACTTCGCGCACCACCGAGGTGGGCATTTCAACCGAGATGGCCTTGCCGTCGTAGAACACCACTTCCACGGGCATGGCGTCTTCCAGGTAGGAGACGGCGTCGCCCATGTTTTCGGCTTCGACTTCGAACTGGTTGTATTCGGTGTCCATGAACACATACATCGGGTCGGCGAAGTAGGTGTAGGTGCAGTCCTTCTTCTCCAGGATGATCTGGTCCATCTTGTCGTCGGCCTTGAACACGACTTCGGTGCCGGAGTTGTTCAGCAGGCTCTTGAGCTTCATGCGCACGGTGGCGGCGTTGCGGCCACCACGGCTGTATTCAGTCTTCAGCACGACCATGGGGTCCTTGCCGTGCATGATCACGTTGCCGGCGCGGATTTCTTGAGCGATCTTCATGAATGAGTGTTCCGATATTGGGAGGGACAGGTATTTCGGGGTGGGGCGCCCATCTGCGCTGGCCCCCACGGCTTCCATAGGCTTGTGCAGCCCATGCCAATGAGAATGCGCGCCAAAAATCCCCGTGGCGCGGCAAAGCCCGAGATTTTAACTTGATTTGTGCGAATGCTTTAGCAAATGCGCGTTCAGTTGGCTGAGCAAGTCGGGCTGCGAGGCTAAATTCTCACGCCATTGGCGGGCATGGGCGAGGGCGGCGCTGCCGGCCGCCGTGTCGGGCAGGGCCAATCGCTTGGCGCCTGCGTCTTCACGCGCCAAGGCATTCCAGTACCGCCAGACGGCCCGCCACTGCGAGGCAAGGCCTGCCGGTGCTTGTGTCAGCCATAAGTCCATAAAAGCCTCCAGCTTGGGGGCGTGGGCGCCGTCGTCTTGCGAGTAAATCTGCCAGACGAAAGGCTTGCCCGCCCATTGCGCCCGCACAAAAGAGTCCTCTCCGCGCACGAAGTTGAGATCGCAGGCCCACAGCAGGCGATCGAAATCGTCCTGGCCGAGATAGGGCAGGGCATGCAGGCGCAGCGTGGCCGGCAAGCTCAGACGCTGAATATCGGCCTGCACCTGGCCGGCGCATACCAGCAGCAGGGTGGGGCGATCGGCCAGGGCCGCCAGCAGCTGGGGCAGGGGCGCATTGGGGTAGGCAAACAGGCTGACGATGCGCTCGCCACTCGCCGCCTGGTTCGCCACCCCTTGAGCGGCCAGCCAGGCTTGGGGCTCAAAAGCCGTTTGCGCCTGCAGCAGACCGGGCTCGCGCAAAAGGCCGCCGGTGCGCGGGGTGAAGCCGGGGTAGAAAAAAGTCTTGTTCAAACCCCGGGCCGGCCCGCTGAACTGGGGCGAGTTGAGGCCGTGGCTGCGCTCCACATAGGGTTCGGCGCTGAGGTATTCCAGATTGATCCACTGTGGCGCATGGCCTTGGGCGGCTTGCTCGGCCATGTGGTGGAGAAAGGCCTCGGGCAGCTCGCAGCCAAAGGTCTCCACCACCACATCGCTGGGGCTTTGCGGCCCCAGCGGCCCCAGCGACGCCCGGCAGGCTTGCTCCCAGGCCTTGATCTCAATCCCGGGCGGGATGCCCTGGGGCGCCATCCAGGCCAGGGCTGAAGCGTCGTCCAGCCAGAGCCGCACCTGTTCGCCCCGTGCCGCCAGGTCGCGCGCCAAGCGCCAACTCACCCCGATATCGCCGAAGTTGTCGATCACTCGGCAGAACAAATCCCATTGCTTTCCCATGGGGCGATTATCGAGGGCGGCACAATCCGGCCTATGCAAGAGTCAGAGAACCCATCGATCCCCGATCCGGCCGAGCCCGCCGATGAGGCTGCCGCCCTGGGCGCTCGCAAGCAAGCCGAGTGGGCGGCGGAACGGCAAATCATCGAGACGGCCGAGGCCGCCCGCGTGCTGGAGATGGAGGCCGCCGCCAGCGCCGGCCGCGAAAAAATCCTGGCCCAGGTGGCCGCCTTGCCGGCCTTGCCCGGGGTGTATCGTTACTTCGACGCACAGGATCAGGTGCTCTATGTGGGCAAGGCCAAGCATCTGAAGAAGCGCGTCTCCAGCTACTTTCAGCGCGACCATGGCGGCACCCGCATCGGCATGATGGTGGCGCGCATCGCCCGCCTGGACACGACGGTGGTGCGCACCGAGGCCGAGGCCTTGCTGCTGGAAAACAATCTGATCAAGGCCTTGAACCCCAAGTTCAATATCTTGTTCAGGGACGACAAGAGCTACCCCTATCTCAAGCTCAGCGGTCACGCCTTTCCGCGCATCAGCTATTACCGCGGCGCGGTGGACAGGCGGCACCGTTATTTCGGGCCTTTCCCCAGCGCCTGGGCGGTGAAGGAGTCCATCCAGCTGATCCAGAAGGTGTTCAAGCTGCGCACCTGCGAAGACACGGTGTTCAACAACCGCAGCCGGCCTTGCCTGCTGTACCAGATCCGCCGCTGCTCCGGCCCCTGTGTGCCCGAGGGCCAGGGCGCGGACTATGCCCGCAATGTCAGCCATGCCGAGCGTTTTTTGCTGGGCGAGACCCAGCAGGTGATGGACGGCCTGCAGGCGCAGATGATGGCTTTCTCCGACGCCCTGCAGTTCGAGCTGGCGGCCGAGGTGCGCAATCAGATCCAGGCCTTGGCGCGGGTGCTGCAGCAGCAGTCGGTGGACGAGAACAGCGCCACCGGGCGTGACCGTGATGTGGATATCCTGGCCGCCAAGGTGCAGGGCGGGCGGGCCTGCGTCAACCTGGCCATGGTGCGGGGCGGCCGCCATCTGGGCGACCGCGCCTACTTTCCCAAACATGTGGAAGAGGCCACGGCCACCCGCCTGGCCGAGGACGATCAGCCGGACGAGTACTCGCCCGAGCGCCAGGTGCTGGAGGCCTTCATGGCCCAGCACTATCTGGACGCCCAGGTGCCCTCGCTGATCGTGCTGAGCGAGGCGGTGGATGAGGCTTTGGCCACCGCCTTGAGCGAGCAGGCCGGCTACAAGGTCACGACCCAGGCTCAGCCGCGCGGCCAGCGTCGCATCTGGCAGGAGATGTGCGTCAAGGGGGCTGAGCTGGCGCTGGCGCGGCTGCTGTCCGAGGAAGGCTCGCAGCAGGCCCGCAGCCGCGCCCTGCTCGACGCCTTGGACCTGACGGTGGAAGACATCAACAGCTTTCGCATCGAGTGTTTCGACATCAGCCACACGGCGGGCGAGGCCACCCTGGCCTCTTGCGTGGTGTTCGAGGCGCATCAGATGCAGAGCAGCGAGTACCGGCGCTACAACATCGAGGGCATCACCGGCGGCGACGACTACGCCGCCATGCGTCAGGTCTTGACCCGGCGCTACAGCAAGCTGGCCGAGGCTGCGCAGCTGGGCACGGGGCGCTTGCCCGATCTGGTGCTGGTGGACGGTGGCCGGGGTCAGGTCTCGATGGCGCGTGAGGTGTTTGAAGAACTGGGCCTGGATTTGAGCCTGATCGTGGGCGTGGAAAAGGGCGAGGGCCGCAAGGTCGGGCTGGAGGAGCTGGTGTTTGCCGATGGCCGCCCCAAGATAGGCCTGGGCCGCGACTCCGCCGCCTTGATGCTGGTGGCGCAGATCCGCGACGAGGCGCATCGCTTCGCCATCACCGGCATGCGGGCCAAGCGGGCGGCCGTGCGCACGGGCGGTTCGCGTCTGGAGGATGTGGACGGTATCGGGCCCAAGAAACGGGCCTTGCTGCTGCAGCGTTTTGGCGGCGTGCGCGGCGTGGCCCAGGCCAGCGTGGAGGAGATCGCCAGCGTGAAGGGCATTTCACGCGAGCTTGCCGAAGAAATCTACCGCGTGCTGCACTGAGGTGCAGAACACGCGAGCTTGCCGAAGAGATCTACCGCGTGCTGCACCAACAAAAAAGGATGAAAAAGACCATGGCTTCTTGTATTGAATCTTGGCAGCGCAGGCTGCCTGGGCCGGGTCGGCTGAGCCTGGCTCTGGGCTTGGCGGGCCTGCTGTCGGGGTGTTCGCTGTCGCCCGGCGTTGCCCCGGCCCCGGTAGCTGGTGCCGCGGCTACGCCAACAAACCCCTCCAGCCCTGACGTGGCCGCGCGTGGCAAGGCCCCGGCCGCACCTGGCACTCAGCCCAAGTCTTTGCTGCTGCTGGAGCCGCCCAAACCCGTCCGCAACGGCGAGGAGTTACGCCGGCAGGCCGCGCAGCGCCTGGTGGCCGCCAATCCCGATCAAATCTATCTGGGCCAGGTGCCCGATATTTTGCTGGCCATCCCCGTGCTGGAGGTGGAGTTGCGACGCGATGGCACGGTCAAGAACGTCCATGTGCTGCGCCGCCCCGGCCAGGCCCCGGAGACCTTGCAGATGGCCATCGACGCGGTGCACCGGGCGGCACCGTTTGGCGATGTCTCGCGCATGCCTCAGCCCTGGAAGTTCACCGAGACCTTTTTGTTCAACGACGACCGCCGCTTCAAGCCCAGAACGCTTGACTGAGATGGGCGGCGCGAGTCTCTCCGTCCCTGCAACAATAAAGCCACAAACGGCGGCGACCCGGTCAGGGCCGCGTCCTTTTGTTGTGCACAATGCGCCACATGTTCTTCACGCTGCCAACACTCTTCACCTGGGCGCGCATCGTCGCCATCCCTTTGATCATTGGGGTGTACTACCTTGATCTGCCCACCGACAGCAAAAACCTGTTTGCGACCGCCTTGTTCGTGCTGGTGGCTTTGACGGACTGGTTAGATGGCTATCTGGCCCGCAAGCTCAATCAGACCTCGGCATTTGGTGCTTTTCTCGACCCGGTGGCCGACAAGATTCTGGTCTGCGCGGCGCTGCTGATCCTGCTGGAGTTGG
Organism: Roseateles oligotrophus; assembly: GCF_014204525.1. Classification (GTDB taxonomy): domain Bacteria; phylum Pseudomonadota; class Gammaproteobacteria; order Burkholderiales; family Burkholderiaceae_C; genus Paucibacter_A; species Paucibacter_A oligotrophus_A. Next base: position 118,715 of record NZ_JACHLP010000001.1, on the reverse strand, counting down.
GGCGCGTGGACGCCTTGGTAGCCCTGGTCATCATCGGCCGGGAGATCACCATCTCGGCCCTGCGTGAGTGGATGGCGCAGATCGGCGCTTCGCGCAGCGTGGCCGTGCATATGGTCGGCAAGCTGAAGACCACGGTGCAGATGGTGGCCATTCCCTTTCTGCTGTTTGATGGCCCGCTATTCGGTTTCATCTCGACCCGCGTCTGGGGCACATGGTTGATCTATTTGGCCGTGGTGCTGACCATCTGGTCCATGGTCTATTACCTGCAGAAGGCTTTGCCCGAGATCCGCGCCAAGGCGCGTTGAGTGACCCAAGGTTTGCGGTATTGAAGCCTTGGCGCGTGCTCAATCGCCAGGCTTGGCAATGCGGCCGGGCCTGTTGGCGAGTGCGATAGGCGTACTGCTCGTGCTCTGCCTTGCCTGAGCTCGTTAGGCCCAAAAATGCATGCGCGCAAGGCCTGAAAAACGTCGCTGCCGGCGCTTTGTGTATCAGGACTTTTCCCTGCAAGGCAGGCCTCTCCAATCCGCATAGAATCCGCTTCCCCGAGCCATCTACGGGCGTCTTGCAGGCTTGTCCTACGGCAAGTTCTGGGCCTCGGTCGGCTTCCAATTCAGCACGCTTCTTGCCATCCGCCCCGATGTGGACGGCATGCTCAGCCATCTTTGAGAGGTAACTTCGTGAATAAGTCTGAACTGATCGATCACATTGCCACGCAAGCAGATATCTCCAAGGCGGCGGCGGCACGTGCCCTGGAAGCGTTGATCGGCGGGGTCAAGACCACGCTCAAAAAGAATGGCACGGTGTCCCTGGTGGGCTTTGGGACCTTCAGCGTCAGCAAGCGTGCCGCGCGTGCGGGCCGCAATCCGCGCACCGGCGACGCCATCAAAATCAAGTCCGCCAAGGTGCCAAAATTCCGTCCTGGCAAGGCATTGAAGGATGCGGTCAACTAAATCCCGTATAGTTACGGGTTTCCGGGTGCTTAGCTCAGTTGGTAGAGCGTCGCCTTTACACGGCGCAGGTCGGCGGTTCGAGCCCGTCAGCACCCACCAAATATTTCCATGGAAGTACGGTACCAAGTTCGATTGAGTTCGATTGGTGCATGGCATCAACCACAATGCCAGCTCATTCAAAGGCGGACCTCGGTTCGCCTTTGTCGCATTCGCATGCATGTCTGAGGTTTTTCGATGTTTGAGTTCGTCCGTAAACACACACGCCTGTTTCAGTTCATCCTGCTGATCCTGATCCTGCCCTCGTTTGCCTTGGTGGGCATGCAGGGCTATACAAGCTTTATGGACGGCGCCAATGCAAGCGTGGCGACGGTCGATGGTCACAAGATCACACAAACCGAGTGGGATAACGCCAAGCGTCAGCAGGCCGAACGCCTGCGCGCGCAGATGCCCAATCTGGACCCCAAGCTGCTGGATTCGCCCGAAGCTCAGCGCGAAGCCCTGGAAGGTCTGGTGCGCGAGCGCGTTCTGCAGGCTGCGGCGAAGGATGAGCACTTCGTCGTCAGCGATGAGCGCCTGCAGTCTCTGTTCCTGAATGACCCTCAGTTCGCCTTCCTGCGCAATCCCGACGGCACGGTCAACAAGGCCTTGATCGCTTCGCAAGGCATGAGTTCGCAGATGTTTGTGGAGCGCCTGCGGCAAGACCTGACCCTGCGCCAGGTGACGGCAGGCGTGGCTGGCTCGGTGCCTGCCAGCAATGCCAATGCCGCGCTGGCCTTCGATGCCTTGCTGCAGCAGCGCGAAGTGCAGTTGCAGCGTTTTGAAGCCAAGGACTTCGCTGCGCGCATCGAACCGACCGAGGCGCAGATCGAGGCTTTTTATAAAGACCCGGCCCACGCGGCGCAGTTCCAGCTGCCGGAATCGGCCCAGATCCAGTATCTGGTGCTGGACATCGAGGCGCTGAAGGCGGGTGTGACCGTCAATGAAGAAGAGCTGCGCAAGTATTACGACGAGAACGCCTCGCGTTACGCTGTCGCCGAAGAGCGCCGCGCCAGCCATATCCTGATCAAGGCCGATAAGAGTGCGCCCGCGGAAGAGCGCAGCAAGGCCAAGGCACGCGCCGAAGAGTTGTCGGCCGAGGCGCGCAAGAATCCCGCGGCTTTTGCCGAGCTGGCACGCAAGAATTCGCAAGACGAAGGTTCGGCCGTCAACGGCGGCGACCTGGGCTTCTTTGGCCGCGGTGCCATGGTCAAGCCTTTTGAAGACGCGGCCTACGCGATGAAAAAGGGCGAGGTCAGCCTGCCGGTGGAGTCTGACTTCGGTTACCATGTCATTCAGCTGACCGGTGTCCGTGGTGGCGAGAAGAAGAGCTTTGAGTCCGTCCACGCGGAGGTCGAAGCCGAGGTGCGCAAGCAACTGGCGCAGAAGCGTTATTCGGAAGCGGCCGAGCAATTCAGCAATCTGGTCTACGAACAGGCCGATGGCCTGCAGCCCGCCGCCGACAAGCTCAAGCTGAGCATCGCCACGGCCACCGTGCAGCGCACGCCTGCGCCCGGTGCGACCGGCCCCCTGGCCTCGACCAAGTTGCTGGAAGCCGTGTTCGGCAACGATGCCTTGCGCAACAAGCGCAATACCGAAGCGCTGGAAACCGCGCCCAATCAGATGACGGCGGCTCATGTGGTCCTGCACAAGCCGGCTCAGATGCAGCCCTTGGCCGAGGTGAAGAGTCAGGTCCGCAATCAGGTGCTGGCCAAGCTGGCCATGGCCGAGGCCGTGAAGGCAGGCCAGGCCCGCCTGGCTGCCCTGCAAAAAGGCGGCGATGCCAGTGGCTTGTCGGCGCCCGTGCTGGTGTCGCGTGCTCAGCCGCAAGGTCTGTCGCGCAAGGTCTTGGAAGCGGTGCTGGCGGCCGACGCCAGCAAGTTGCCCGGCTTCATCGGCGTGGAGACAGGTGAGGGCGCCTACGTCGTGGCGCGCTTGGTCAAGCTCCAGGATCGCGATCCTGCCGTGGTCGATGCCAAGCGTGCCGCCCAGCAATATGCCCAGGCCTGGACGGCTGCCGAAGCTCAGGCCTATGCCAATGCGCTGAAGACACGCTTCAAAGTTGTGATGAAGGCGCCTTCTGCTGTAGCATCTTCCCCAGCACCCTAAATTGGTGTTATACTAGCTGGCTTCGGGGGATTGATATTCGGTGCCAAGCGCTGAAAGCAAAGATTTCCCGGTCAAGAAAATTTCAATGAAGTTTTTTTGAAAAACTCTCAGAGGCGTTGAAAAACGTATTATAATGAGAGTCTCTACGGTGGCTGTAGCTCAGTTGGTAGAGTCACGGATTGTGATTCCGTTTGTCGTGGGTTCGAGCCCCATCAGCCACCCCAGAAAAAAGAAACAGGCACCTTCGGGTGCCTGTTTTGCTTTGTGCAATCCATATTGAGTTTGCATGCCGTGTTTGGTTTGCTTATGAAAAAGGCCCGAATTGATTCGGGCCTTTTTTGTTTTGGAGCAGGTCTTCTAGACCAAGCCTTGCTTGCTGGCCAGCACCGCCGCTTCGGCACGGCTGGAGACATTGAGTTTCTTGTAGATGGACTTGATGTGGTCGTTCACGGTGAACCACTTGATGCCCATCAGATTGGCGATTTCTTTGATTGTGAAGCCCTTGCTGAGATAGGTCAGCACTTCGCTTTCGCGCGGCGTCAGGCGCTCCCATTCCGGTGGCGGGTCCAGCACGACGCCGCGGCCGCTGTTGATAGGGGCGCTGGACGAGAGGTTGCCAAAGCCGGAGTTCAGCGCCATTGGGCCGCTGTCGCCACCGGCAGCGGGGCGGAAGTGGGACAGCAGGCGGCGAGCGATGGCGGGCGACAAAGGCGGTTGGCCGCGCACGATACGCTGCAATTCCTCGACCAGGACCTCGAAGCGGTCCTCCTTCAGCAGATAGCCGTCGGCGCCGCATTGCAGGGCGGGGAAGAGGTGGTCGTCGTCAGAGTAAAGCGTGGTGACGATTTTCAGCGCCGGGGTGGCGGCAAACTCGGCCAGAAACTCCATGCCATTGCCATCGGGCAACTCCAGGTCGACGAGCACCAGTTTGAAACCAAGGTCGGGGCTGGATTCGGCCAACTTGGCGACTTGGCGGCGTGCGCCTTCGAGATCACCCGCTTCGGTAATTTCCATGGGATCGCTGAAACTCTCTCGCACCACGCGGCACAAAAAGCTTCGGGCAACCGGATTGTCTTCAATGATGAGTACTTTGACGGCCATAGCGAATAGTTCCGGACAGCTTTCATCGTATCTCACAAAGCACGGATAGCGCACAGTGCTCGAGTTCAAGTCTGCTGCCGCCTTGAGATGTTGTCTAGCGGCCTCGCCTGGGCTGCAAGCCTCAGTCGCAGCGCAGGACAATCTTGCCGATCACTTGGCGGCTTGCCATCCGGGCAAACGCCTGGGGTAGTTGTTCCAGCGGCATCACGGCGTCCAGCACGGGCTTGATTTTCCCTATCGCATGCCAGTGCGCTAATCGCCCCAGCATTTCTGCATTGGCCTTGGGCTCGCGCTTGGCGAACTCGCCCCAGAACACGCCCAGCAAGGATGCGCCCTTCAACAAGGCCAGATTGATGGGCAGGGACGGGATTTGCCCCTGGGCAAAACCCACAACCAGATAGCGCCCACGCCAGGCGATGGAGCGGAAGGCGGGCTCGACCAAGTCGCCGCCCACCGGGTCGTAGATGACGTCCGGGCCGCGGCCTTCGGTCAGGGTCTTGAGTTCCTCACGCAGATGGGTTTTGCCGTAGTTGATCGTGGCGTCGGCGCCCAGTTCGAGGCAGCGCGCGCATTTCTCGTCACTGGATGTGGCGGCGATCACTCGGGCGCCGGCGGCCTTGGCGATCTGGATGGCGGCCGTCCCCACGCCGCCGGCCGCTCCCAGGATCAAGACGGTCTCGCCTGGCCGCAGCGCCGCGCGATCCATCAGGGCGTGATAGCTGGTGGCATAGGTGCAGATGAAGGCGGCGGCTTCCTCAAAGCCCATGCTTTGCGGCAGGGGCAGGGCCAGGCCCGCAGGAATGCAGGCATGACTGGCAAAACCACCGGTGCCAGAGAAGGCGGCGACCGCATCGCCGACTTTGAAGCCTTCTGCCCCCTCCCCAAGAGCCTCCACGACGCCGGCGAACTCGGCGCCGGGCACAAAGGGCAGGGGCGGTTTCAGCTGGTATTTGTTCTGGATGATCAGCAGGTCGGGGAAGTTGAGACTGGCTGCCTTGATGGCCACGCGGATCTCACCGGCCTGGGGTTCGGGGATGAGCTGCTCCCGCAGGGTCAAGCCCTCGGGGCCAATGGGGTTCTCGCACAACCAAGCTTTCATCGCGACTCTCCGATTCGTCCATTAGCGCTCCGCTGAGGTTTCCAGCAAGCGTGGCGCGGATGATAGGGAGCGCCTGCCGGATTGCGGGTCGCACAGGTGACGAGATGCCTACAATGCGCGCCATGCGCATACTCATAGCGAACGACGATGGCTACCTCGCGCCAGGGCTGCACGCTCTGGTGAAGGCTTGTGAAGGTTTGGGGCAGATCGAGGTGATTGCCCCTGAGCAAAACGCCAGCGGGACTTCCAATTCATTGACGCTGGGGCGACCACTGTCGGTTTACACGGCGGCCAATGGTTTTCGTTACGTCAACGGCACGCCGTCGGACTCGGTCCATGTGGCCCTGACCGGCTTGCTTGGGTACAAGCCCGATCTGGTGCTGTCTGGCATCAATAACGGCGCCAATATGGGCGACGACACCTTGTATTCCGGTACGGTTGCCGCCGCGACTGAGGGTTATCTTTTTGGCATTCCCTCCATCGCGTTCTCGCAGGTCGAGAAGGGTTGGGGCGAGCTCGATGCGGCAGCGGCGCTGGCGAGGCAGTTGATCGAACAGGTGATCGCTGGCGGGCTGGACAAGCCGTTCCTGCTGAACGTCAATATCCCGAATCGTGCCGATGCCTTGAGCCTGCCGCGCCGCGTGACCCGTCTGGGTCGGCGCCATGCCAGCGAGCCCGTCATCCGCCAGCAAAGCCCGCGCGGCGAAACGATTTACTGGATCGGTCCGGCGGGCGATGCGCGGGAGGCGGGGGAGGGCACGGACTTTCATGCCACCGCTGCGGGCGAAATCTCCATCACCCCCTTGCAGGTCGATCTGACCCATCATGCAGCGCTGCCCGCCTGGGCGCTGCGTTTTGGCAGCCGCGCATGAACAAACCGAGCAATCGGCCGCAGCGCTTTCCACTGTCGCTCAACAAGCTGGGCTCGCCCAGCGCGGGCAATGGCTTTAGTGCATCGGGCGCTGGGGCGTCCGGCTTGGCCGGGCAGGGGGTTGCCGCCGGTTTCAGCGCCGCAGGTGCGAGCAGCTCCGGTGTCTTGTCTGCCGGCAAGTCCACCGTGGCGACGCGCGAGGTCTTGATGCCGCAGCGGCATCTGCGCGAGGCGGCCGCGGATGCGGCCCGTCGCATGGCCCCCAGCGGTTTGGGGCTGGACTCTATCCATGTGCGCCACCGCATGGTGCAGCGGCTCAAGCAGACGGGTTTGCAGGACGAGCGTGTCCTGCAGGCCTTGGCCGAGGTGCCTCGGCATGAGTTTGTCGACAGTGCCCTGGCGATCCAGGCTTACGAGGACACCAGCCTGCCGATTGGCCACGGGCAGACCATCTCCAAGCCCTCGGTGGTGGGGCGCATGATCGCCATGCTGATGGGCGGGGCGGCCGCGCAGCAGCAGGGCCATCTGGGTCGGGTGCTGGAAATCGGCACCGGCTGCGGTTATCAGGCGGCCGTGCTCTCGCGCCTGGCGAAACAAGTGGTTTCAATTGAGCGGCTCAAGCCTTTGCATGACAAGGCGCTCAGCAATTTACAGTCCTTGCAGCTGAGTCAGATCCGTTTGATCCATGGCGATGGTCGCCTGGGGCATGCTGGATCGGCGCCCTATGAGTCCATCATTGCCGCCGCCGGCGGCGAGGATTTGCCGGCCGCCTGGCTGGCCCAGCTGGCGCCCGGTGGTCGCCTGGTGGCGCCCATGGTCGCGCCCGGTGGGCGCGGGCAGATCCTGGTGCTGGTGGATCATCTGGTCGAGGTCGGCATCAGCCGCTATGTTCGCAGCGAATATGAGGCCGTGCATTTCGTGCCTCTAAAATCGGGCGTGTTATAGATCGACGAGGCCCCGGGGCTTCCTTCTCTGGCCGGCAGCGCGATGTGCGCTGCTCTTTGGGCGAGGCCTGGTGGCCAGCCCGGGCGCTCGTGAATTTCCGTACAAGTCAGCAAAAGCTACGCATGCAAAAGAAACCCAATCGCTTTTCCTCAGCACTGCTTGTCGCTGGACTGGTCGCCCTGTTGTCGGGTTGCGGTACCAGCTTGAACCATGCGCCGGTTGAGGACCGCACGGCGGTCAAACCCAGCAAGCCAACGGGCGCTCCACCATCCGGCAGCACGGCCAGTTCAAGCAGTGCCGAGGCCAAGCCTCTGCCCGGTGCGGAGAACGCTGGCAAGCCGGGCTATTACACTGTCAAACCGGGGGATACCTTGATCCGCGTGGCGCTGGAGAACGGCCAGGGCTGGCGTGATCTGGTCAAGTGGAACGGCCTGGACAACCCCAATGTGATCGAGGTGGGTCAGGTCTTGCGTGTGGTGCCGCCCGGTGTCGATGCGGCGTCTGTCAGCGCGCGCCCGATCAACTCGGCCAAGGTGGAGTCCCGTCCACTGGATGGCAAGGCGCCCGCAGCCTCGGCGCCCGCGAGCAGCACGGCAGCGGCCTCGGCAGCCTCAGGTTCGACCGCGGCGAGTGCGGCGGCAGCGCGTACCGATGATGACGACATCAGCTGGGCCTGGCCGACCAGCGGCGCCTTGATTGGCAGCTTCGATGAGGCTCGCAATAACAAGGGTCTCGACTTCAGTGGCAAGGCCGGCGACCCGGTCTTGGCCGCAGCGGATGGGCGGGTCATGTATGCTGGTTCGGGCTTGCGCGGATACGGCCATATGGTCATCATCAAGCACAACGCAGGCTATATCAGCGCATACGCGCACAACCAGGCCCTGCTGGTCAAAGAAGACCAGGTGGTTCGCAAGGGTCAGAAGATAGCGGAGATGGGGTCTAGCGATGCAGATCAAGTCAAGCTTCACTTCGAGATTCGCCGGCAGACCAAGCTCATGGATCCGGCCAAGCTTCTGCCGGCTCGTTGAAGGGCTGAGCCGGACCGGGGGCCTTCGTCATGAAACATGCTGAAGGCCCTCTCCCAGAATTGGCGGGGCTGAACCCGGTCGCTGCTGGCCTTGCACTGCAGGACTTGCTGGGCGAGTCGGCGAGGGAGGGCGAAGCGGGCCAGGGCAATCAGGCAGGTTTTGTGTCGGCGGCCGGTGTCGCCAACGCCGGCGAGAGCATCGCCGAAGCCGAGGTCGACCCAGGCAATGCCTTGCAGGCTTATCTGCGCGATATCCGGCGCACCCCCTTGCTCAGCCCTCAGGCCGAGTACGAAACGGCGGTCGCGGCGCGGGCGGGCGATTTTCCGGCCCGGCAGGCCATGATTCGCCACAATCTGCGCCTGGTGGTGAGCATCGCCAAGAACTATTTGGGGCGTGGCCTGCCGATGAGTGATCTCATCGAAGAAGGCAATTTGGGCCTGATGCATGCCATCGGCAAATTCGAGCCCGAACGGGGCTTCCGTTTCTCGACCTATTCCAGTTGGTGGATTCGCCAGAGCATTGAGAGCGCCTTGATGCATCAAGCGCGCCTGGTGCGCCTGCCGGTGCACATCGTGCGCGAACTCAATCAGGTCATCAAGGCACGGCGGGCGCTGGAGGCGGTGCAAAGCCAGCGTGGGATCGAGGCCAAGGTGAGGGTGGATGAGCTTGCCGCTGCGCTGGGCCGGCCGGTCTCCGAGGTGGCCGAATTGCTGGCCTATGCCGAGTTGCCCAGTTCACTCGATTCGCCGGTGGATCGCAATGGCGAAGGCGGCGAATCCATGCTGGATTTGGTGGCCGACGAGCAGGCCGTCGATCCCATGGGTCTGCGTTTGAGCCATGAGCTTGAGACTTTGATTTCCCACGGCTTGGCGGCCTTGAACGAGCGCGAGCGCGAGGTGCTGGCGGGGCGTTTTGGCCTGGCTGACCGGGAGCCCGAAACCCTGGACATTTTGGCGCAACGCCTGAGGCTGACGCGGGAGCGTATTCGGCAGATCCAGATCGAGGCCTTGGCCAAGCTCAAGCGCAATATGATGCGCCACGGCATCGATCGCGACTCGATTTTTTAGTGCCTCGGCCCGGCTGTTGTTCCGGCCTGTTGCGCCAGGCTGGGATAATCGCGCCCATGATTCAAGATTCAGAATGGCTCAAGGTCGAATCCCTGGACCTGGATGCCCAGGGCGTGGCCCATAAAGAGGATGGCAAGGTCGTTTTCATCGAGGGTGCATTGCCCGGTGAAGAGGTGCAGGTCAGCGTCGGTCGCAAAAAGAACAACTGGGAGCAGGGCACGCTGACGGCCTTGCGCAAGGAGAGTTCGCAGCGCGTCACGCCTGGCTGCCCGCATTTCGGCCTGCATGGTGGTGCCTGCGGAGGCTGCAAGATGCAGCATCTGCATGCCTCGGCCCAGGTGGCGGTGAAGCAGCGGGTGGTGGAGGACAATCTCTGGCATCTGGGCAAGGTCAAGCCGGAAACGCTGCTGCGCCCTATCGAGGGCCCGACCTGGGGCTATCGCTACCGGGCTCGTTTCTCGGTGCGCTATGTGCTAAAAAAAGAGCAGGTGCTGATCGGTTTTCACGAGCGCAAGAGTCGCTATGTGGCCGATATGCAGGTCTGTAGGGTCGTGCCGCAGCGAGTCAGCGATTTGCTGATGCCTCTGCGCGCCTTGATCGCCAGCATGGAAGAGCGCGACCGCCTGCCGCAAATCGAGTTGGCCATGGGCGATGCCGTCATTGCCCTGGTGCTGCGCAATCTCAATCCCTTGCCTGAGGGTGACAGGGCCAAGCTGCGCGCTTTTGCTGCCGAACATGATGTGCAGTGGTGGTTGCAGCCCAAGGGGCCGGATACCGTGCATCTGCTGGATGAAGGCGGCGTCCAGCTGTCTTACAGCCTGCCCGAGTTCGGGGTGGTGATGCCTTTCAAGCCCACCGACTTCACCCAGGTCAATCCGCATATCAATGCCGTGCTGGTGGGGCGTGCCCTGCGCTTGCTGGACGTGCAGCCGGACGAGCGGGTGATCGACTGGTTCTGCGGCCTCGGCAATTTCACCCTGCCTTTGGCGACCAGGGCCCGGGAGGTCCTTGGCATTGAGGGCAGCGAGACGCTGGTGCAGCGTTCGCGCGAGAACGCCCGCGGCAATGGCTTGGCCGAGAAGACGCGGTTCGAGGCTCGCAATCTTTTTGAGATGACGCCGGCCTTGCTGGCTGCGGATGGTGTGGCGGACAAGTGGCTGGTCGATCCGCCGCGCGATGGCGCTTTTGCTTTGGCCAAGGCCGTGGCCGACATTGCCCAGGATCCCAGCCTGGCGCCGGGCTGGCAGCCGCCCAAACGCATCGTCTACGTGAGCTGCAATCCCTCCACGCTGGCGCGTGATGCGGGCCTGCTGGTCAATCTGGCCGGTTACCGCTGTACGGCGGCCAGCGCGGTGAATATGTTCCCGCATACCTCGCATGTGGAGAGTATTGCGGTGTTTGAGAAGGCATGAAAAACGGGAGCCGCGGCTCCCGTTTTGTTTGAGCATTAGCGTTATCAGTCGCGCTCGCCGCCGAAGATGCCCAGCAGGGACAGCAGGCTCTGGAACACGTTGTAGATGTCCAGATAGATGGCCAGGGTGGCGGAGATGTAATTGGTCTCGCCGCCGTCGATCACGCGCTTGATGTCGTAGAGCATGAAGGCCGAGAACACGGCCATGGACAGCACCAGCATGGTCAGCATCAGGGCCGAGGACTGCAGGAAGATGTTCACCAGGCTCGCCACCAGCAGGATGATGGCGCCGACGAACAGGAACTTGCCCATGGACGAGAGGTCGCGCTTGATCACGGTGGCCAGCGAGGCCATGGCGAAGAAGATGGCGCCGGTGCCGCCAAAAGCCATCATGATCAGGCTGCTGCCGTTCTTGAAGCCCAGGATGCCGGCCAGCAGGCGGGACAGCATCAGGCCCATGAAGAAGGTGAAGGCCAGCAGGGAGAACACGCCGGCGCTGCTGTTCTTGGTCTTCTCGACCAGGAACATCAGGCCGAAGGCGCCGGCGAAGAACACCAGCATGCTCATGCCCGAGCCCATGGCGGCCATAAAGCCCGTGCTCACGCCCACCCAGGCGCCCAGCACCGTGGGCACCATGGACAGGGCCAGCAGCCAGTAGGTATTGCGCAGCACGCGTTGGCGTTCGATGGCCAGGCCACCGCCGGCGCTGCCGTATTGGGTTTGTAGGGTTTCGTTCATCACAGTCCTCCGGGAATGGTTTCAAGGCGCCAGGGCCGGACCACCCATGGGTCAGGGCTTGGCGGCGCCTGCTCCGGACTGTAGCCGGTTTGGCGGCCTTGGTCGCGGCGCGAATGGGTCGAGCTATGCCTGCCCCAGCTAAAGTGCGGCCTCAACCTCAATTTTCAAGCCATCACCATGAATCAAAAGCCCTACCTCAGCCTGAACGATGTGAAAGCGATTGCCGCCGCCGCCGAGGCCGAGGCGCAGGCCCATCACTGGGCCGTGAGCATCGCCATCGTCGACGATGGCGGCCATCTGCTGTGGCTGCAGCGCCTGGACGGCGCGGCCGCTATCTCGGCCCAGATCGCCCCGGCCAAGGCGCATACGGCGGCCCTGGGGCGTCGCGAGTCCAAGGTCTATGAGGACATCATCAACCAGGGACGGGTTTCTTTCCTGAGTGCGCCCGGCCTGAGTGGCATGCTGGAAGGCGGCGTGCCGATTGTGGTGAATGGCTTCTGCGTGGGTGCGGTGGGCGTCAGCGGCGTCAAGTCGACGGAGGATGCGCAGATCGCACGCGCGGGCATCGCGGCCCTGGTTTGAGTTTGGCGGGGCGGGCAGAGGTTTTGGGGTATCTGTCTTCGTCTTGAGTCGGGCCTGACGCGGCGTCTGAGCTGACACAAGCCCGTCAATTTTTCCTGCTAGCGCCTGGTGATAACCCTGGTCGGGTATACTTAGCAGGTTTACCCGCAACCTACCGCTACCCCAGCGAAACTCGTAACAGTTTCATCACCGGTGAGGGCGAGGGCTTTTGCTCAGGCAGGAGTCCAGGCCTCAGATCCGGTCTCACCACCGAACTCAATGCATCCAGCGGATTTCGACACCGAAATCGTGCTGGAGCCCGAGTAGAGCTGGGCGCGCGCACTATAACGGAGTTCCCCGTGCTGCCCGATCTGCTCCATTCCCCTCTCGCGATTCTCGCCCTGGCAGACGGCACGGTCTTCAAAGGCATCTCCATTGGAGCTGCCGGCCACACGGTCGGTGAGGTGGTGTTCAACACCGCCATGACCGGCTACCAGGAAATTCTCACTGACCCGAGCTACTGCCGGCAGATCGTGACCCTCACGTATCCGCATATCGGCAACTACGGCGTCAACGATGAGGATGTCGAGGCTTCGAAGATCCATGCCGCTGGCTTGATTGTCAAAGAGCTGCCTCTGCTCGATTCCAACTTCCGCAAGACGCGCAGCCTCGCGCAGTATCTGGTGGATGAAGGCACCGTCGCCATCGCCGATATCGACACCCGCCGCCTGACCCGCGTGCTGCGCACGAGCGGTGCGCAAAACGGCTGCATCATGGCCTTGCCCCTGGGCGTGGCCATCACCGACGCCCTGGTCGCCGAGGCGATTGCCAAGGCCCAGGCCGCGCCCAGCATGGCCGGGTTGGATCTGGCCCAGGTCGTCACGACTGAAGCCTCGCATGCCTGGACCGAGACCGAGTGGACCCTGGGCAAGGGCTACGGCCAGCAGACCCAGGCGCGCTTCCATGTGGTGGCCTACGACTTCGGAGTCAAGAGCAATATCCTGCGCATGCTGGCTTCGCGCGGCTGCAAGATCACCGTGGTGCCGGCCAAGACGCCCGCTTCCGCCGTGTTCGATCTGGAGCCGGATGGCGTCTTCCTGTCCAATGGCCCCGGCGATCCGCAGCCCTGCGACTACGCCATCAAGGCCGCGGCCGAGCTGATCGAGGCTGGTATCCCCACTTTCGGCATCTGCCTGGGCCATCAAATCATGGCCCTGGCCTCGGGGGCCAAGACCTTCAAGATGAAGTTCGGCCACCACGGTGCCAATCACCCGGTCAAGGACCTGGACAGCGGCCGCGTCTCCATCACCAGCCAAAACCACGGTTTTGCGGTGGTGGCCGAGGGCCTGCCCGCCCATCTGCGCGCCACCCACATCAGCTTGTTCGACGGCACGCTGCAAGGCTTGGCCCGTACCGACAAGCCGGCCTTCTGCTTCCAGGGTCACCCCGAGGCCAGCCCCGGCCCGCACGATATTTCGTATTTGTTTGATCGTTTCATCGCACTGATGGCGAAGGCTTGATGGAGTAAAACTAAATGGCAAAACGTACAGACATCAAGAGCATCCTCATCATCGGCGCCGGCCCCATCATCATTGGCCAGGCCTGCGAGTTCGACTACTCCGGCGCCCAGGCCTGCAAGGCTTTGCGCGAAGAGGGTTACAAAGTCATTCTGGTGAACAGCAACCCTGCCACCATCATGACCGACCCCGATACGGCGGACGTGACCTATATCGAGCCCATCACCTGGCAGGTGGTCGAGAAGATCATTGCCAAGGAGCGGCCCGATGCCGTGCTGCCCACCATGGGCGGCCAGACCGCGCTGAACTGCGCCCTGGACCTGCACAAGCATGGCGTGCTGGCCAAGTACGGCGTCGAAATGATTGGCGCCAACGAGAAGGCCATCGAGAAGGCCGAGGACCGCCTCAAGTTCAAGGATGCCATGACCAAGATCGGTCTGGAGTCCGCCAAGTCCGGCATCGCTCACTCGATGGAAGAAGCGTTGGCGGTGCAAAAGCGCATCAAGGACGAGATCGGCGGCACCGGCTTCCCCATGGTCATCCGTCCCAGTTTCACGCTGGGCGGCACCGGCGGCGGCATTGCCTATAACCCCGAGGAATTCGAGGAAATCTGCAAGCGCGGCCTGGACCTCTCGCCCACCAACGAGCTGCTGATCGAAGAGTCGCTGATCGGTTGGAAAGAGTACGAGATGGAGGTCGTGCGTGACAGCAAGGACAACTGCATCATCGTCTGCTCCATCGAGAACCTGGACCCCATGGGTGTGCACACCGGTGACTCCATCACCGTGGCCCCGGCCCAGACCCTGAGCGACAAGGAATACCAGCTGCTGCGCAATGCCTCCATCGCCATCCTGCGCGAGATCGGCGTGGACACGGGCGGCTCGAACGTGCAGTTCTCGATCAACCCGAAAAACGGCCGCATGACCGTGATCGAGATGAATCCGCGCGTCTCGCGTTCCTCGGCCCTGGCCTCCAAGGCCACGGGCTTCCCCATCGCCAAGATCGCCGCCAAGCTGGCCGTGGGCTACACCCTGGACGAATTGCGCAACGACATCACCGGCGGCGTGACCCCGGCGTCCTTCGAGCCCAGCATTGACTACGTGGTCACCAAGATCCCGCGCTTTGCCTTCGAAAAATTCCCCATGGCTGATTCGCGTCTGACCACGCAGATGAAGTCGGTGGGCGAGGTGATGGCCATGGGCCGCACTTTCCAGGAGAGCTTCCAGAAGGCCTTGCGCGGCCTGGAGACCGGCATCGATGGCCTGTCCGAGCGCAGCACGGACCGCGAAGAAATCGTGCAAGAGATCGGCGAGCCCGGCCCCGAGCGCATCCTCTTCGTCGGCGACGCCTTCCGCATCGGCATGAGCATGGACGAAGTCTTCGAAGAGACGGCCATCGACCCCTGGTTCCTGGTGCAGATCGAGCAGCTGATCAAGATCGAGCAATCGCTCAAGGGGCGTACGCTGGCCTCGCTGTCAGTCGATGAATTGCGTTTGCTGAAAAAGAAGGGTTTCTCCGACAAGCGCCTGGGCAAGCTGCTGGACAGCAATCAGCATGATGTGCGCCGCGCCCGCCATGCCCTGGGTGTGCGCCCGGTCTACAAGCGGGTGGATACCTGCGCGGCCGAGTTCTCGACCGAGACGGCATACATGTACTCGACCTACGAGGAGGAGTGCGAGGCCGAGCCGACGAGCAACAAGAAGATCATGGTGCTGGGCGGTGGCCCCAACCGCATCGGCCAGGGCATCGAGTTCGACTACTGCTGCGTCCATGCCGCCTTGGCCATGCGCGAAGACGGTTACGAGACCATCATGGTCAACTGCAATCCCGAGACCGTTTCGACCGATTACGACACCTCGGATCGCCTCTACTTCGAGCCGGTGACGCTGGAAGACGTGCTGGAGATCGTCGAGAAGGAAAAGCCCGTCGGCGTGATCGTGCAGTACGGCGGGCAGACCCCGCTCAAGCTGGCCTTGGATCTGGAAGCCAACGGCGTGCCCATCATCGGCACCACGCCCGACAGCATCGATATGGCCGAGGACCGCGAGCGCTTCCAGCAATTGCTGCACACGCTGGGTCTGAAGCAGCCGCCCAACCGCACCGCCCGTACCGAAGAGCAGGCCGTGGCCCTGGCCAACGAGATCGGCTACCCCCTGGTCGTGCGCCCCAGCTATGTGCTGGGCGGCCGGGCGATGGAAATCGTCCATGGTGACAAGGATCTGGAGCGTTATATGCGCGAAGCCGTGCGCGTCTCCGACAAGTCGCCGGTGTTGCTGGATCGCTTCCTGCAAGACGCCGTCGAGGTCGATGCCGACTGCATCAGCGACGGCGTGGAT
Source organism: Roseateles oligotrophus (assembly GCF_014204525.1). Taxonomy (GTDB): domain Bacteria; phylum Pseudomonadota; class Gammaproteobacteria; order Burkholderiales; family Burkholderiaceae_C; genus Paucibacter_A; species Paucibacter_A oligotrophus_A. The sequence continues at coordinate 102,946 of NZ_JACHLP010000001.1, read as the reverse complement.
GTGATGATAGGCGGCATCATGGAGCATATCGAGGCGGCCGGCATCCACTCCGGTGACTCGGCCTGCTCGCTGCCGCCCTACACCCTCTCGGTGGCCCTGCAGGACGAGCTGCGCCGCCAGACGGCGGCCATGGCGCGCGCCCTCAAGGTGGTGGGCTTGATGAATGTGCAGTTCGCCATCCAGGGCGACGTGACGGGCGGCCTGGACGGCGCCACGGTCTATGTGCTGGAGGTGAATCCGCGTGCCTCGCGCACCGTGCCCTTCGTCTCCAAGGCGACCGGCCAGCAACTGGCCAAGATTGCGGCACGCTGCATGGCGGGCCAGAAGCTGAAGGATCAGAAGGACCGTCAGGGCCGCGTGCCGGTTGAGGTCGTGCCGCCTTACTTCAGCGTCAAGGAAGCCGTCTTTCCCTTCAACAAGTTCCCCGGCGTGGACCCCATCCTGAGCCCGGAGATGCGCTCCACCGGCGAGGTGATGGGCGCGGCCCGCAGCTTTGGTGAGGCCATGTTGAAGAGTCAGCTGGGCGCGGGCTCGCGCCTGCCGCGCCAGGGCAATGTCTTGATCACGGTGAAAAATGCCGACAAGGCGCGTGCCGTGGCCGTGGCCAAGGATCTGCATGCCCTGGGCTTTGGCGTCGTCGCCACCAAGGGCACGGCGGCGGCCGTGGCCGAGGCCGGCGTGCCGGTGCGAGTGGTCAACAAGGTCAAGGACGGCCGGCCGCATATCGTGGACATGATCAAGGGCGGCGAGATCCAGTTGGTGTTCACCACCGTGGATGAGACTCGCACCGCGATTGCCGACAGCCGCCATATCCGCCAGGCCGCCCTGGCCGCGCGGGTGACCTACTACACGACCATGGCCGGCTGCGAGGCCGCGGTCGAGGGCATGAAGCATCAAAACGGCCTGCTGGTGCAATCCCTGCAAGAGCTGCACGCAGAACTGGTCTAAACTCGGCCCAACGAACTCCGCCGCCGCGGCCCCGTTTTGGGGGCGCAGCGGCGGATTCATTTTGTCTTTCAAGGTTTACTACTATGGCCACCATTCCTCTGACCACACGCGGTGCTGAAAAGCTCAAAGAAGAACTGCATCGACTCAAGAGCGTTGAGCGGCATGCCGTGATCCACGCCATCGCCGAGGCGCGTGCCCAGGGCGATCTGTCGGAAAACGCCGAGTACGAAGCGGCCAAGGACAAGCAGGGCTTTATCGAAGGCCGCATCCTCGAGATCGAGGGCAAGCTGGCCGCGGCCCAGATCATCGACCCGGCCTCCGTGGATGCCGGCGGTCGCATCGTCTTCGGCACCACCGTGGACCTGGAAGAAGAGGCCACGGGCGCCGAAGTGACTTATCAAATCGTCGGTGACGACGAGGCCGATCTGAAACTGGGCCTGATCTCCATCAGCTCGCCCATCGCGCGCGCGCTGATAGGCAAGGAGGCCGGTGATGTGGCCGAGGTGATGGCACCCGGTGGCATCAAGCGTTACGAGGTGGTCGAGGTTCGTTACGTCTGAGCTGCCGTGATATTGCTCAAACGCAGCCAGGCCTTGTTGGCAGCCCTTTGGGCCGGCCTGCTTTTGTGCGTGGGCCTGGTGGCTGCACCCAGTGCGTTTGCGGTGCTGGAGCGGCCGATGGCGGGTTTGGTGGTGGCGCAGCTGTTTCAGCGCGAGGCCATGCTGAGCCTGTTCGCGGCGGTGTTGCTGATCTTGATGGAGCGGCGGCGGGCGCGTGAGGGTGCTGGGTCGGCCGTCACGGCGGAAGTGTTGCTGCCCGCGGCCGCCTTGTTTTGCACCGTGGCGGGTTATTACGCCTTGCAGCCCATGATGGCGGCGGCAAAAGCGGGGCAGGGCGCTTGGTCCTTCATGGCTTTGCACAGCATTTCCTTGCTGTTTTTCGCTTTGAAGGGTTTGTTGGTAATGGCCCTGGCCTGGCGCCTGGGCAAATGCTGAAGGAGGGCAGGTCTTGATCAGGCCTGCCGACAGCTATCAGTCCTGAGCTTGCTTCTTCACGCTGGTGATGCGGCGCTTGGCGCGCTTGATTTCACCGCCCTGGGCGACACGCTCATTGCCGAGCACGCGCAGCTTCTTCATCTGGGGGCGATGATTGCCGCTCTTGGAGAATTTCACGATCTTGACGATGCGAGGGCCGCCTTTGGCGTTCTCGTCTCGCTCGGCCGCTTCCTTCTCGGGCATGGGGCGCCAGATCACCAGCAGCTTGCCGATGTGCTGTATCGGTGCGGCATCCAGTTCGCCGCATAGCGAGGCAAAGATGCTTTCGCGTCCGGCACGGTCATCCGAGAACACGCGCACCTTGATCAGGCCATGGGCGTTCAGGGCGGCATCGGTTTCTTTCACCACGGCGGGGGTGAGTCCATCCGCGCCAATCATCACCACGGGGGCGAGGTGATGGGCTTCGGAACGTTTTTCCTTGCGCTGGGCAGGGGTCAGTTGAATCGCAGGCATACGCGTATTATCCGTGCAACATGAAGATCAAGACAAAAAGCAAGAAACTTAATAAGACGTGGTTGCATGATCACATCAACGATCCCTACGTCAAGATGGCGCAAAAGGACGGCTACCGCGCCCGCGCCGCCTACAAGCTCAAGGAGATTGACGAGGAGCTCAAGCTCATCCGTCCCGGCCAGGTGGTGGTCGATCTCGGCGCTTCGCCGGGTGCCTGGAGTCAATACCTGCGGCGTTGCTTCGCGCCCAAGGATGTCGGGACTGGTGGTGCCGCCGTCGGTCAGCTGAATGGCACCATCATCGGGCTGGACATCCTGCCTTGCGAGCCCATCGAGGGTGTGCAGTTCTTGCAGGGCGACTTCCAGGAAGAGTCGGTGTTGAAGGCCCTGGAGGCGGCTCTAGGTGGGCGCTCGGTCGACCTTGTGGTTTCCGATATGGCCCCCAATCTGTCAGGGATCGAAAGCTCGGATGCCGCGCGCATTGCGGGTTTGGTCGAGCTGGCGATTGATTTTGCCCAGCGCCATCTGAAGCCCGAGGGTGCTTTGGTGACCAAGGTCTTCCACGGCAGCGGCTACACGCAATTGGTTGAGCTCTTCAAGAAAACCTTTAAAAAGGTCAAGCCCATCAAGCCCAAGGCCTCGCGGGATCGCTCCTCCGAGACTTTTTTGATCGGTATTGGCTTGAAGGCGCCGCAGCAAAAGCCCTGAGCTGTGAAAAAGCCCGGAGTTCAGTCGTACAGCGCCCCATCAAAATCGGGCCCGGCTCTTGACTGCAATAGAATCGACCCCATATGGCCTGCACAAGGCTGCAAAGCTTGTTTCTGTGCAATCGGGCCGAATTGAATGAAGGAATCGCGGTGAACAATCAATGGTTCTCGAAGGTAGCTGTTTGGATCGTGATCGCCTTGGTGCTGTTCACGGTCTTCAAGCAGTTCGATCGAGGTGCAAGCCAAGGCAATCAGCTTGGGTATTCTGAATTTCTGGATGAAGTTCAGGCGCACCGCATCAAGTCCGTGGTTCTGCAAGAGGGTGGGTCGGGGACCGACATCCTGGCGGAAACCAGTGACGGCAAGAAGCTGCGCATCACGGCCACCTATCTGGACCGTGGCCTGATCGGTGATCTGCGTGCCAATGGCGTCAAGTTCGACGTCAAGCCGCGCGAGGAGCCGTCCTTCCTGGTCAATATGCTGGTTAGCTGGGGCCCCATGCTGCTCTTGATCGGCGTTTGGGTTTACTTCATGCGCCAGATGCAGGGCGGCGGCAAGGGCGGTGCCTTCAGCTTCGGCAAGTCCAAGGCCCGCATGCTGGACGAGGCCAATAACTCCACCACCTTCGCCGATGTGGCCGGTTGTGACGAGGCCAAGGAAGAGGTCAAGGAGCTGGTCGACTTCCTGAAGGATCCGCAAAAATTCCAGAAGCTGGGCGGCCGCATCCCGCGTGGCGTGTTGCTGGTGGGCCCTCCGGGTACCGGCAAGACCCTGCTGGCCAAGGCCATTGCGGGCGAGGCCAAAGTGCCTTTCTTCTCGATCTCGGGTTCCGACTTCGTTGAAATGTTCGTTGGCGTGGGCGCGGCCCGGGTCCGCGATATGTTTGAGCAAGCCAAGAAGAGCGCGCCCTGCATCATCTTTGTGGACGAAATCGACGCGGTCGGCCGTCACCGTGGTGCTGGCCTGGGTGGCGGTAACGACGAACGCGAGCAGACCCTGAACCAGATGCTGGTCGAGATGGACGGCTTCGAGACCAATCTCGGCGTGATCGTGATGGCGGCCACCAACCGCCCGGACATCCTGGACCCGGCCCTGCTGCGTCCCGGCCGTTTCGACCGCCAGGTCTATGTGACCCTGCCCGATGTGCGTGGCCGCGAGCAAATCCTCAATGTGCATATGCGCAAGGTGCCGGTGGGCCAGGACATCCGTGCCGACATCCTGGCACGCGGTACGCCGGGCTTTTCGGGTGCCGATCTGGCCAATCTGGTCAATGAGGCCGCGCTCTTCGCCGCGCGCCGCAGCGGCCGCGTGGTCGAGATGGCCGACTTCGAAAAGGCCAAGGACAAGATCATGATGGGCCCCGAGCGCAAGTCCATGATCATGCCCGAGGAAGAACGCAAGAACACCGCCTACCACGAGGCTGGCCATGCGCTGGTGGCACGTCTGATGCCCAAGACCGATCCGGTTCACAAGGTCACCGTGATTCCCCGTGGCCGGGCCCTGGGCGTGACCATGCAACTGCCGGAGACCGACCGTTACAGCCTGGACAAGGAGCGCATGCTCTCGACCATCTCGGTGCTGTTCGGTGGTCGGATTGCGGAAGAGGTCTTCATGAACCAGATGACCACCGGTGCTTCCAACGACTTCGAGCGCGCCACGTCCATCGCCCGCGATATGGTGATGCGTTATGGCATGACGGATGAGTTGGGCCCCATGGTCTATTCGGAAAACGAAGGCGAGGTCTTCCTGGGCCGCTCGGTCACCAAGACGACCAGCATGTCCGAGGAGACCATGCGCAAGGTGGATTCGGTGATACGCCGCATCATCGACGAGCAGTACGGCATCGCCCGCCGCCTGATCGAGGAGAACCAGGACAAGATGCACAGCATGGCCAAGGCCTTGCTGGAATACGAGACCATAGACTCCGACCAGATCGACGACATCATGTCCGGCAAGCCGCCTCGTCCTCCCAAGGACTGGACGACGCCGAGCGGCGGCAAGTCCGATGGCACGCCTCCGGCTGTCAGCGCCGATGGCGCACCTGCCGCGGCTTGATTCTTCGTCTTTGCTTGCATGACTCCTGATGCGCCTGCCGCATCAAGGCAAAAGGCCAATCCTCTGGGGTTGGCCTTTTTTCATGCTTTGTACCTGCTCGCCCCTGCCCGACCTTCAGGCTTCATCTCGGCCTGCGAGAATGCGGCGCTTCTTGATTCCCGCTTTTAGAGACCTTGTCCATGTTCTGGCAGACCACCCGCTTTCAGCTTGACCTCAGCCGACCCCGGGTGATGGGCATCGTCAATGTCACGCCGGACTCTTTTTCGGACGGCGGCCAATTCGCCGAGACGAGGGCGGCCTTGGCACATTGCGAGCGCTTGGTGCTTGAGGGGGCCGATATTCTGGACATTGGTGGAGAGTCCAGCCGGCCAGGTGCCAAAGCACTCGGCGTTGAAGATGAGTGGACGCGCCTGGGGCCGGTGCTGCAGGAGGCGCTGAAGCTGGGCGTCGTGGTTTCCGTGGACAGCTTCAAGCCCGAGATCATGCGGCGTTCTCTGGCCCTGGGCGTGGACATCATCAATGATATTCAAGCCTTCCGCCTGCCGGGCGCCCTGCAGGCGCTGCTTGAGCATGGGCGCGCCGGCCTGTGCGCCATGCATATGCGAGGTGACTCGGCCACCATGCAAGGCCTGAGCGACTACGAGGATGTGGTGCAGGAGGTGCGCGGCTTTCTCGCCCAAAGCTTGGCCACCTTGAGTTCGGCTGGAATTTCCCCGCAGCGCATCGTCCTGGATCCCGGCTATGGTTTTGCCAAGACGACGCCGCAGAATTTTGAGTTGCTGCGTCGGCAGACGGAGTTACTTGATCTCGGGCGCCCCTTGTTGGTAGGCTGGTCGCGCAAACGCGCTTTGGGCGATGCAACGGGGCGGGCGGTCGACGAGCGCCTGATCCCCAGCGTGGCGGCGGCATTGCTGGCTGCGGAGCGGGGAGCCAAGATTCTGCGTGTACACGATGTGGCCGCCACGGTCGATGCGCTCAAGGTGTTTACCGCTTGTCACCATGGCTTGGCACCGCCGGCGAATGCCGCACAAAACTGACGGACAATGATTCAGATTCAATCAGGAGGATGTGCTCGATGAGCCGTAAGTATTTTGGAACCGATGGGATCCGTGGCACCGTGGGCCAGTCGCCCATCACCCCCGATTTCATGTTGCGTCTGGGCCATGCCGTGGGCCAGGTCTTGCGCAAGCAAAGCGAGCGCCCCACGGTCCTGATCGGCAAGGACACGCGAATTTCCGGCTATATGATCGAGTCCGCGCTGGAGGCAGGTTTTGCTTCCGCCGGGGTTGATGTCTTGTTGACCGGCCCGCTGCCCACGCCTGGCGTGGCTTATCTGACCCGCGCCCTGCGCCAGGATCTGGGGGTGGTGATCAGCGCCTCGCACAATCCTTTTGCGGACAATGGCATCAAGTTCTTCTCGGCCAAGGGCGAAAAGTTGCCCGATGCCTGGGAACTGGCCGTCGAGGCCGCGTTGGAAGAACCGCCGACCTGGATCGATTCCGCCAATCTCGGCCGCGCCAAGCGCCTGGCCGATGCGCGTGGCCGTTACATCGAGTTCTGCAAGAACAGCTTCGGTTCAGACCTGACCCTGAAGGGCTTGAAGATCGTTGTGGATGCGGCTCATGGCGCGGGCTACCACGTGGCGCCCGATGTCTTCCATGAGCTGGGGGCCGAGGTCATCTCCATCGGCTGCAATCCCGATGGCTTCAATATCAACGCCGGATTTGGGGCGACCTCGCCGGCCGCCCTGGTCAAGGCGGTCAAAGACCATGGCGCCCACTACGGCGTGGCCTTGGACGGCGATGCCGACCGCCTGCAACTGGTGGACGCGCAAGGCCGCCTCTACAACGGCGACGAGCTGCTCTACATCATGGTGGCCAACCGCCTGGGTCAGGGCCTGCGCGTGCCCGGTGCCGTCGGCACCTTGATGACCAATATGGCGGTGGAGCTGGCCATCAAGGCCCTGGATGTGGATTTTGTCCGTGCCAAGGTGGGTGACCGTTATGTGCTGGAAGAGCTCAGCGCCCGCGGTTGGGAGCTGGGTGGTGAAGGCTCCGGCCATTTGCTGGCCCTGGACAAGCACACCACCGGTGACGGCATCGTCAGCGCCTTGCTGATCCTGCAATCGGTGTGCCGCTCCGGCAAGTCCCTGGCGGAGCAGTTGGCCGCCGTGACGCTGTTTCCACAGACCATGATCAATGTGCGTCTGCAAGCCGGTCAGGACTGGAAGAGCAATGCCGGCCTGGCGCGTGAGCAGGCCGAGGTGACGGCGGAGCTGGGTTCGCGGGGACGGGTCTTGATCCGTGCCTCGGGGACCGAGCCTTTGCTGCGCGTGATGGTGGAAGCCAGTGACGCGGACCTGGCCCGGCACTGCGCCGAACGCCTGGTGCGTGCGGTGAACGCCGGCGCGTGAAGAGGCGGGCTGCAAGGCCCGCGGCCAGTGTTCCGGCCACCTGAGTTGGCCGCATGAAAAAGGCCACTGCGATTGCCGCAGTGGCCTTTTTGCTGGGGATCTTTCGCCCCTGTCTCCCGAACCGCGGGTATCGCCTTACTTCTTGGGCGGCAGCAGCACGCGGTCCACGATGTGGGCGACGCCGTTGCTGGCCTTTAGGTCGGCGGTTTGAACGACGGCCTCTTCGATGGTCACAAAAGTGCCGGCGCGGGCGGCCGACAAATTGGCGCCGTTGAGCGTCTTCAGATGGCCATTTTGGATTTCTGCTGCGTCCAGCTTGAAGGGCAGGATGTGATAGCTCAGCACGGCCTTGAGTTGCGCAGGATCCTGGCTCAGGGCTTCCAGGGTCTTGGCGGGAACCGCCTTGAAGGCATCGTCGCTGGGGGCGAACACGGTCAGCGGGCCGGCGGCACGCAGACTGTCTTGCAGGCCGGCCTTTTCGACGAGGCGGTTGAAGGTGCTCAGCTCGGGCAGACGGGCCAGGCTTTCATTCAAGGGCAGGGGAGCGGGCGTGCTTGCGCAGGCCGCCAGGCCCAGAACAAGAGCGCTGGCGCCGAGCAGGCCCAGATGACGGCGAAGAAGAGTAGTTGTTTTCATCAACATGCTGAAGAGCTCCGGGATTGGTGTGCTCCAGAGCTTAGGCAGCCGATATGACGATTCAATGAATCGAATGTGACGGATTGCTTGCCGGTAATATGACGTTTCCATGCCGCCCGCCTGCCTATTTATGTCACGTGGATGTCATATTCGAGACATAGGATGCAGTCCATTGCCAACCCCCGTCAGTGATAGGTAGCTCATGAAATTCACTCAAGTCCGTACTGGATTCGTCCTCGCCGCCTCCATGGCTGTGTTTTCTTTTGCGCAAGCTCAGGACGTGACCGGTGCCGGTGCGTCTTTCCCTGCCCCCATCTACGCCAAGTGGGCCGATGCCTATAACAAGGCCAGCGGTGCTCGCATCAACTATCAATCGGTGGGCTCGGGTGCAGGCATCCGCCAGATCAAGGCCAAGACCGTGGACTTTGGTGCTTCTGACGCACCCCTGAAGGATGAGGAACTGGCCAAGGACGGCATGATCCAGTTCCCCACCGTCATCGGCGGTGTGGTGCCGGTGATCAATATCAAGGGCATCGCCCCGGGTCAGGTGCGCATGACCGGCGCTGTGCTGGGCGATATCTATCTGGGCAAGATCGCCAAGTGGAATGACCCCGCCCTGACGGCTTTGAACCCCGGTGTGCCTCTGCCCGACGCCGCGATTGCCGTGGTCCGCCGTGCCGATGGTTCGGGCACCAGCTTCTTGTTCACCAACTATCTGTCCAAGGTCAATGCCGAGTGGAAGTCCAAGGTCGGTGAAAGCACCTCGGTGAACTGGCCGACCGGCGCCGGCGGCAAGGGCAATGAGGGCGTTTCTTCCTATGTGCAGCGTCTGCCTAACTCCATCGGCTATGTGGAGTATGCCTACGCCAAGCAAAACAAGATGGCCCATGTGCTGCTGCGCAATCAGTCGGGCGCCTATGTCGCGCCAAGCGATGCCGCTTTCAAGGCGGCTGCCGCAGGTGCTGAATGGGCCAAGAGCTTCTACCAGGTCCTGACCGAGCAAGCCGGCAAGGACAGCTGGCCCATCACCGGCGCGACCTTCATCTTGGTGCACAAGCAGCAAGACAAGCCCGCCGTCGCCGCCAACACGCTGAAGTTCTTCGACTGGGCCTTCAATGCCGGCGACAAGACGGCCGATGACCTGGACTACGTGCCCCTGCCAGCCTCGGTCAAGGATCTGGTTCGCAAGCAATGGGCCGACAATCTGAAGGACGCTTCCGGCAAGGCCATCAGCTACAAATAAGCCCTGCCTGAGCTCTCAGGTCACAAGGTCCGGGTAGGCTCCCCAAGGTTTACCCGGATTTTGCTGCGTCTTTTGCCCGGTCAATCGACGCTGAAATTTTCATCAACGCGCAAGCATGCGGAGGCCACGTGGCCGCAATACTCCCAGCCAACAATTTTGAGTCCGGCGCTGAGGTCTTGAAAAAGACGCAGCCGCAGAGCCAGCCGCCGCAGCGGCGGGTGCTGGCCCCCTGGGCGGACACCCTTTTCTCCTTTTTGGCCCATGGCGCTGCCTGGCTGACCCTGGCCCTGTTGGTGGGCATCATCATTTCCTTGGTGATCGGGGCGCTGCCGGCCATCCGTGAATTCGGCCTGAGTTTCCTGTGGACCAGCGAATGGGATCCGGTGCAGGAGAAGTTCGGTGGTCTGGTGATGATTTACGGCACCTTGATGACCTCCTTCATCGCCTTGCTGATCGCCGTGCCGGTCAGCTTTGGCATTGCCTTGTTCCTGACCGAACTCTCGCCCACCTGGCTCAAGCGCCCGTTGGGCGTGGCGGTCGAATTGCTGGCGGCCGTGCCTTCCATCGTCTACGGCATGTGGGGTCTGCTGGTGTTCGGCCCCATCCTGGCGACCTATGTGCAACAGCCCCTGCAATCCGCGCTGAGCGGCGTGCCCTTCTTGAGCACCCTGGTCTCCGGCCCACCGGTTGGCATCGGCATTCTGTCGGCCGGCATCATCCTGGCCATCATGATCATCCCCTTCATCGCCGCGGTGATGCGTGATGTGTTCGAGGTCACCCCCGCCATGTTGAAGGAGTCCGCCTACGGCCTGGGTGCGACCACCTGGGAAGTGATGTGGCGGGTGGTCCTGCCCTACACCAAGACCGGTGTGATGGGCGGCATCATGCTGGGCCTGGGCCGCGCTCTGGGCGAGACCATGGCCGTGACCTTTGTCATCGGCAATATGAACCAGCTCAATTCCCTGTCGGTGTTCGAGGCGGCCAATAGCATCACCTCGGCCTTGGCCAATGAGTTTGCCGAAGCGGGCGAGGGCCTGCACCAGGCTTCGCTGATCTATCTGGGCCTGGTGCTGTTCTTCATCACCTTTGTGGTGCTGGCCTGCTCCAAGATCCTGCTGTCGCGCTTGAAGAAGAATGAAGGGACGCGCACATGACTACCCCCGTTACCGCCAATTCCAGCGGCATGAGCGCCAGCCGCCTGGCCATGCACCGCAAGCGCAAACGCGTCAACGCGATTGCCCTGGTGCTGGCCCTGGCCTCCATGGCTTTTGGCCTGGTCTGGTTGTTCTGGATCTTGTTTGAGACCGTGCGCCTGGGTGTGGGCGGCCTGAGCTTCGCGACCTTCAGCGAAATGACGCCCCCCCCGCTGGCCGAGACCGGCGGCCTGGCTAATGCCATCTTCGGCTCCGTCATGATGGTGGGCCTGGCCACGCTATTGGGCACGCCCATCGGCATCCTGGCCGGCATTTATCTGGCCGAGTATGGCCAGAAGAGTTGGCTGGGCGGCGTGGTGCGTTTCATTAACGACATCCTGCTGTCCGCCCCCTCCATCGTCGTGGGCCTGTTCATCTATGGCCTGGTGGTGGCGCGCATGCAGAGCTTCTCGGGTTTTGCCGGCGTCCTGGCCCTGGCCCTGATCGTCATCCCGGTCGTGATACGCCAGACCGAGAATATGCTGAGCCTGATTCCGAATGCCTTGCGCGAGGCCGCCTATGCCTTGGGTACGCCCAAGTGGAAGGTTATCTTGTCGGTCACCCTGAAGGCGGCCCGCGCCGGCGTGCTGACCGGCATCCTGTTGGCCCTGGCCCGCATCTCGGGTGAAACCGCGCCGCTGCTGTTCACGGCCCTGTCCAACCAGTTCTGGACCTCGGACATGAGCCAGCCCATGGCCAGCCTGCCGGTCACCATCTTCAAGTTCGCCATGAGCCCCTACGAAAACTGGCAAAAGCTGGCCTGGGCGGGCGTCTTCATCATCACCATGGGCGTGCTGCTGCTGAACATCCTGGCGCGCGTCCTCTTCAAGAACAAGCACTGAGCGGAAACCAACATCATGGACGCCAAAGTCGATATGCCTGTCACCGAGCGGGCCAAGCTCTCGGTCCGTAATCTGAACTTCTATTACGGCAATTTCCTCGCACTGAAGAACATCAATCTGGACATTCCGGAGAAGAAGGTCACCGCCTTCATCGGCCCCTCGGGCTGCGGCAAGTCCACCTTGTTGCGCACGCTGAACCGCATGTTCGAGCTCTATCCCGAGCAGCGTGCCGAAGGCGAGATCTTGCTGGACGGCAGCAATATCCTGACCTCCAAGGACGACGTCTCGCTGATCCGCGCCAAGATTGGCATGGTGTTCCAGAAGCCCACGCCTTTCCCCATGTCCATTTACGACAATATCGCCTTCGGCGTGCGTCTGTTCGAGACCCTGCCGCGGGTGGAGATGGATGAGCGCGTGGAATGGGCGCTGAAGAAGTCGGCGCTGTGGAACGAGGTCAAGGACAAGCTGAACCAGAGCGGCTCCGGCCTGTCGGGCGGCCAGCAGCAACGCTTGTGCATCGCGCGCGGCATCGCCATCAAACCCGAGATCCTCTTGCTGGACGAGCCCTGCTCGGCCCTGGACCCCATCTCCACCGGCAAGATCGAGGAGCTGATCCACGAGCTGAAGAGCGACTACACCGTGGCCATCGTGACCCACAATATGCAGCAGGCCGCGCGCTGCTCGGACTACACGGCCTATATGTATCTGGGCGACCTGATCGAGTTCGGTCCCACGGCCGAGCTCTTCATGAAGCCCAAGCGCAAGGACACCGAGGACTACATCACCGGCCGCTTCGGCTGATCTGCTCCTTTGCCGACCGCTGCAAGCAGGCCCATCTGGCTTCTTGCGGCGATTGATTGATATGGACTGAGGCTCGGAATGACGGGCCCCACGATTGATTCAGGAAATCACCATGAGTGACAAGCATCTCTCCACCCAATTCGACGCAGAACTGAGCGGCATCTCCACCCGCGTGCTGGAGATGGGCGGCCTGGTCGAGTCCCAGGTAGCCCAGGCCGTGCTGGCCCTGACTTCGTTCAGCAGCGATATCGCCGGTGCCGTGCTCAAGCAAGAAGAGCAGGTCAATGCCATGGAGGTCGAGATCGACCGCGATCTCTCCAGCATCATCGCCCGTCGCCAGCCGACCGCCCGCGATCTGCGTCTGCTGATCGCCATCTCCAAGACGATTGCGAACCTGGAGCGCGTCGGCGACGAGGCCGCCCGTGTGGCCCGCACCGTGCAGCGCTTGATCAACTCCGGCGTCTCCAGCCGCCTGCGCCTGCCCATGTCCGATCTCGCTTTTGAAGCCGAGCTGGCCACGGCCTTGCTGCGCAAGGCCCTGGACGCTTTTGCTCGCCTGGACGTGGATCGTGCCGTCGAAGTGCTGAAGCAGGACGACCAGATCGACAAGGAATTCGATGGCCTGCTGCGCAAGCTGATCACCTACATGATGGAAGACCCGCGCACCATCTCCTCGGCCATCGATATGGTCTTCGTGGCCAAGGCGATCGAGCGGGTGGGCGACCATGCCAAAAATCTGGCCGAAGTCATCATCTATGTGGTCAAGGGTACGGACGTGCGTCACAACACGCCCGAGGCCGTCGAGACCATGGTTCGCTGAGTCGCCTCGCCAATCCTAGCAACGAGGGAAGAACATGAGCCGAATTCTTGTGGTGGAAGACGAGTCGGCGATTGCCGAACTGATTTCCATCAATCTGCGCCACGCAGGTTTTGAAGTGACCCTGGCCTCCAGCGCGGACCAGGCCCAGTACGAGGTGGACCGGGTGCTGCCCGATCTGGTGGTGCTGGACTGGATGTTGCCCGGCCAGTCGGGCCTGGCCCTGGCGCGTCAATGGCGTTCTGCCGTGCGCACCAAGGAGCTGCCCATCATCATGCTGACCGCCAGAGCCGAGGAGACCGACAAGGTCTCGGGTCTGGACGCCGGTGCGGATGACTATCTGACCAAGCCTTTCTCGACCAATGAGCTGCTGGCCCGCATCCGTGCGGTGCTGCGCCGCAAGGCGCCCGAGGCCCTGGACTCGCTGGTGGAAATCTCCGGCCTGAGCCTGGACCCCGGCACCCGCCGCGTCAGCCGCGAGGGTGCGGAGGTCAAGCTGGGTCCGACCGAGTTCCGCCTGCTGCATTTCTTCATGACCCATCCCGAGCGTGTGCACAGCCGCTCGCAGCTGCTGGACCGCGTCTGGGGCGACCATGTGTTCATCGAAGAGCGCACCGTCGATGTCCACGTCAAGCGTTTGCGTGAGGCCTTGGAGCGCGTCCAATGCGCGCGCATGATTGAGACCGTGCGGGGCGCAGGCTACCGGCTGACGCAGCTGTCGGCCGCTTTGCAGGCTTGAGATCAGGGGCTGGCAAGCCCCTGTTTTACTTGATCAACCAGAACCGGGAGTTCAGGTGAGTTGGTTGTTGCCGAGATTTGTTTTGGCCGCCCTGGCGGTGGCCATGGGTGCCTTCGTCGGTCTCTGGGCTGGCAAGCTGTTTGATATTCCCCTGCTGGCCGAGGCCCTGGGTGCCGCGACGGCGGTGGGGGCGCTGGTCTTGATCGATGCCGTGCGCGGGCACAGGCTGCTGATCTGGCTGCGGGGTTCGCAGCAAGAGCTGGCGCCGCGGGATACCGGCCTGTGGGGCGAGCTGGCCTATCGCATGGAGCGGGCGGTGCGTGAGCGCGAGAAAATCATCGCTCGCGAGCGCCTGCAACTGGAGCAGTTCCTGTCCGCCATCGAGGCCTCGCCCAATGGCGTTCTGATGCTGGACGGCCAGGATCACATCCTCTGGTGCAACCGGGTGTCGGCCGATCATTTCTCGCTCGATCCGCAGCGGGATCTGCGTCAGCGCATCACCAATCTGGTCCGTTCGCCCACCTTTGTGGCCTTTTTGCAGGCCGGTCATTTTGAGGCGCCTTTGCTGCTGAGCAATGTGCGCGGTCAAGGCACACTGTCCGTCGTGGTGCGCTGTTATGGCGAGGGGATGCGCCTGGTGCTGAGCCAGGACATCACCGAACGTGAGCGGGCCGACGCCATGCGCCGCGACTTCGTGGCCAATGTCTCGCACGAGATCCGCACGCCCTTGACCGTGCTGTCGGGCTTTATCGAGACCATGAGTTCCTTGCCGCTGACTGAGGCCGAGCGCCGCCGGGTGCTGACCTTGATGGGCCAGCAAACCGAGCGCATGCAAGGCCTTGTCAGCGATCTGCTGACCCTGGCCCAGTTGGAAGGCAGCCCTCGGCCGGCGGCGGACCGCTGGGTCTCGCTCGACGCCTTGTTGACCCGGATTCAATCCGACGCCGTGGCGCTGTCGGCGGGCAAGCATCAGATCACGGTGCAGCCGGCCACCCAGGTGGAGCTGGCCGGGGTGGAGTCGGAGTTGCTTAGCGCGGCCGCCAATCTGGTCACCAATGCCGTGCGCTACACGCCGGCCGGCGGCCAGATCGATGTGGTCTGGCGTGAGTTGCCGGGTGGTGCCGGCGAGCTGAGCGTGCAGGATACGGGCCTTGGCATCGCACGCGAGCATTTGCCGCGTCTGGCCGAGCGCTTTTATCGCGTGGATGGCAGTCGCTCTCGCGAAACCGGGGGCACAGGCCTGGGCCTGTCCATCGTCAAGCATGTGGTGCAGCGTCACGGAGGGGAGCTGTCAATTCAAAGCGAGGCCGGCAAGGGCTCGCGCTTCAATCTGCAGTTTCCTCCGGCCCGGGTGCGTCATGCCGGTGAGCCTGCTTTGGGTGTGGAGGCGGCCGCCTGGTCGGGCAGTGAGGGCGTGGCCGTGAATTGATTTCAATCGTTCGCAAGCAAACAAAAAAAGGGCCGGATCCCGTTCAGGATCCGGCCCTTTTATTTGGCCGATTGCGTTCAGCTGCCGCTTTGCTTGCGCAGAATCTTGAAGCTTGCCTGGCGGTCCATGGGCCTTTGCGTCAGGGTCAGCAAGGTCCAGCCGGCGGGTGTCGGTGCGGCGGCCGACTGAAGGGCATATTCGCAGGCCGTTTCACTCAACGCCTGCCTGGCCTCGACACGCCAGCCGCCGCGGAACTCCAGCGCCGCCAGGGTGGCCATCGAAAGCTGGGGCGCGGCCAGGCAGTTGCTGTTCAGCGGCACCTCCTCTTTGATGTGCTGGACCAAGGCTTTGTCGCCGCGTACATAGTCGGCGAAAGGCAGCAGAATCGTCATCGCCAAGAGCCAGCACAAGGCCACGCCACCGGCGGGCAAGACCAGGCTTTTCCACAAGGCATGCTGGTGCCGGGCGGTACGCCAGCGCACCAGGGCCAGCCAGGCGGCCGTGGCGCACAGGGCGAGCGTTAGCGCCAGGGCATTGAACTGCGGCTCGAAGCCCTCCGCCAGGCGGCGCAGATTGGCGACCGGCGTGGCGGGCCAGTTCAGTTGCATGGACAGGTAATAGACCCAGAAGAACAGGGCGCCCGCGCTGAAGAAGAAGACCGAGAACCAATCCATCGCCGCGGCCAGGCTGCGCTTCAGGGTGGGCAGGGCGAAGGCGGCCAGGACGGCAAACGCCGGCAGGCCGAGCAGCAAGGCGCGGTCGGAGCCGGCCATCAACAAGCTGGTTGCCATCGCGATCAAGGCGGTACTCAAAGGCACAAAGATGTGGCGACGCCGCCAATGGGCTCGCCAGCGCCACAGCGTCCAGGCCGCCAGCGGCCAGGCCGGCCAGCAGAACCAGGCCAGCAGGTTGAGGAAGTCCAGCGGCAAGTCCATGCCCGGCACGACTTCGACCCGCCAGGCCCAGGCATTGAATTCCCAGGCACTGATGGCGGCCAACATGCCCGAGATCAGCAGCCAGAGGCTGAGCTCGCGCACCTGTGCGTACTGGGAACGATGGCATTGATAGGCGCCGATCAAGGCATAGACCAGGGCCACGGCCGGTGCGTCGCTGGCGGCCAGCATCGGCAGGGAAATCATCACCGCCCAGCGCGCTTTGGCGATGCGGAAGGGGGCTGCGGACAGGCCGTAGAGATAGAGGGCGCTGGCCAGCAGCTGCATGAGTTCGGGCGTGGTCTCATGGCCCAGTTGCAGCAGACCCAAAGAGGCAATCAGGGCCAGCAGGGCGCCATCGGCCAGGGCGCGTGCGTAGTCCACCGATTGGGCTTCGCCGCCGAAGGCAAAGGCGACCGGTTGCGCGGCCTCGGTGCGCGCCAGATGGAAGCAGCTGTACCAAACCAGCACCAAGACCAGCACCAGCATCAGGGCGTAGGGCAGGCGGGCCGCGAAGGCAGCATCCACCATGGGCAAGGCCTTGATGGCCATGGCGCCGATCCAGTAGGGCAGGGGGCCGCCTTCAGCGTGCAGGCCCGCGATGCTGGGCTGCCACCAGGGCGCATGACCTTGGGCCACACTGGCCATGAAGCCGAAAGAGCTCAGATCCGCATTACGCCAGGGTTCCCGCCCGAACAGGCCGGGTAGGACGTAGGCGGCGCAAAAAAACAGCAGCGCCAGTCGTGGCATGCGTTGGGCGCCGCGAATGGCAACAATGGCAGGGCTAGGTAGATTCACGCGGGGAGGTCGGGGCAAAGGGTTTGAGTCTGGCGCCATCATGCCGCAGAAATCCTGCGGCCAAGCCGCTTTGGCGCAAGGGCTGCGGAGCATGTTCGAGCCGCCAGGCCCGAGTGGAAAATCCAGGCGAAAAAAAAGGCAGCCGGAGCTGCCCTTTTTGATTCAGCCTGGGAGGGCTGCTTACTTCTTGGCGAAGCCTGCAAACTTGTTGCGGAACTTCTCGACGCGGCCGCCGAGGTTGTCGATGCTCTTTTGCTGGCCGGTGTAGAAGGGGTGCGATTCGCTGGTGGTTTCCAGCTTGATCAAGGGCACTTCGCGACCGTCTTCCAGCTTGATGCTTTCTTTGCTGCCCATGGTCGAGCGCGTCACGAACTTGAAGCCGTTGGATTGATCCACGAAGCAAACGTCGCGGTAATTGGGGTGAATGCCGTCTTTCATGGGGGTCTCTCTCTGCGGTGCCATGCCGATAGCCACGCCACACCATGTGACGCACTTATCTGGCGGAGGAAAACGGGGATTATAGCCTGAAGTTTGCTGCCTGGGCTGGCCCAGGCAGCAGGGCAAGCTTTGGTCTTGCCCTGAAGTCCTGAAGAATCAACCGCCTCGACGCATCATGTCGAAGAAATCGAGGTTGTTCTTGGTGGACTTCATCTTGTCCAGCACGAACTCCATCGCTTCGATCTCGTCCATGTTGTAGAGCAGCTTGCGCAGAATCCAGCTCTTTTGCAGGATCTCGGGCTTGAGCAGCAGCTCTTCGCGTCGGGTGCCGGACTTGTTGATCAGGATCGAGGGGTAGACACGCTTCTCGGCCATGCGGCGATCCAGATGGATTTCGCAGTTGCCTGTGCCCTTGAACTCTTCGTAAATCACCTCGTCCATGCGGCTGCCGGTGTCGATCAGGGCCGTGCCGATGATGGTCAGCGAGCCGCCTTCCTCGACCTTGCGCGCCGCGCCGAAGAAGCGCTTGGGGCGCTGCAAGGCATTGGCGTCCACGCCGCCGGTCAAGACCTTGCCGGACGAGGGCAGGACGTTGTTGTAGGCGCGGGCCAGGCGGGTGATGGAGTCCAAGAGGATGATCACATCCTTCTTCAGCTCGACCAGACGCTTGGCGCGCTCGATCACCATTTCGGCCACCTGCACATGGCGGGCGGCGGGCTCGTCGAAGGTGGAGCTGATGACCTCGCCACGCACGGTGCGAATCATCTCGGTCACTTCTTCGGGGCGCTCGTCCACCAGCAGCACGATCAGATGCGACTCGGGATGATTGGCGACCAGCGCGTGCGCGATGCTCTTCATCATCTCGGTCTTGCCGGTCTTGGGCTGGGCAACGATCAGGGCGCGCTGGCCTTTGCCGATGGGGGCGATCAGGTCGATGATGCGGCCGGTGACGTTCTCTTCGCCCTTGAAGTTATCGCGTTCGAGCTTGAACTGTTCGCGCGGGAACAGCGGCGTCAAGTTCTCGAACATGATCTTGTGCTTGCTCTCCTCGGGCGTCAGCTGGTTGACGCGATCGACCTTGACCAGGGCAAAGTAGCGCTCGCCATCCTTGGGCACGCGCACCTCGCCTTCGATCATGTCGCCGGTGTGGAGATTGAAGCGGCGGATCTGGCTGGGGCTTAGATAGATGTCATCGGTCGACGCCATATAGCTGTCGTCGATGGAGCGTAGAAAGCCGAAGCCATCGGGCAGGACTTCGAGCACGCCGTCGCCGAACACTTGTTCGCCGGCTTTGGCGCGCTTTTTCATGATGGCAAACATCAGCTCCTGCTTGCGCATGCGAGCGACGTTGTCGATCTCAAGCGCCTCGCCCATCTTGATGAGCTCGGAGACGTGTAGCGCTTTCAGTTCGGAAAGATGCATGGGTGAACACCCGGTAGGGGGTCAAAAATTCTGCCAAGAATCAGTGACAAATACTTCGGCAACCCGCAAACCCGCTTGCTGCCCGAGGCCTGGGCCGGGCAAAACACGCAAGGCAAAAAACGCGGGAGCTGGGGTGCCGAGTCCACGCGCCAGGTCGAATCGGAGCCGGGCTGGGCGTGTTGGCAAACTGCGGAATCTGCGAATCCCAGGCTTGGGTTCCCGGGTTCGCAGATGCAATTATGGGGGGATTATAGATTGGCGTCCAAGAAGGCCGTCAACTGTGCTTTCGACAAGGCGCCGACCTTGGTGGCGGCCAACTGGCCGTCCTTGAACAACATCAGGGTGGGGATGCCGCGGATGCCGAACTTGGCGGGAACTTCGCGGTTCTCGTCGACGTTCATCTTGGCGATTTGCAGGCGGTCGCCGTAGTCCTTGGACACTTCATCCAGGATGGGGGCGATCATCTTGCAAGGGCCGCACCACTCAGCCCAGTAGTCCACCAGCACGGGCTTGCCGGCTTTGATCACATCGTTGTCAAAAGATGCGTCGGAAATATGTTTGATCAGTTCGCTGCTCATTGCTTGTCCTTGGGGCGGGCCGACTGGTTTGCCGCTGTCTTGTCGCTAGGCACCGGTAAGGGCTTACGTTGGTGCTGGGTGATTTTGACACAAAGGCAGGGCCTCGCTGGCGAGCCGGGTTTTCCTTGTTTGACCCGGGCCCATGCCGATGAAATTTGCGTCTATTTCAAAAAATCAGCAAAAAGTTCAAAAGAGACCGAAATATTCGGGCTAGAATCATGGTCTTAGTCGGGGCGTAGCGCAGCCTGGTAGCGCATCTGCTTTGGGAGCAGAGGGTCGCGAGTTCGAATCCCGCCGCCCCGACCAAGACCTTTTGCTGCCTCGCCTTTCGAGCTGGTAAGCACAAAATTGGATAGCCCGCTGCAAGCATCTAGCCTGCAGCGGGTTTTTTCATGTCCGCTTTAAGGTGGGTGTGCGTTCTTCCGAATTTTTTGGGTTCAGGCCGCCACATCTTTGGGTTATCTCGGCTTACCGGAATGCAGGGAAGCAGGGACACTTCGCGGCTTCGGGTTTACCGACCCCATTTCTGAGTCCTCACGCAGGGCTTCAAACCTAGACCTCTGATCATGGCTATTCAACAACTGACCGACGAGCAGATCCGCAGCTGGACGCGCGCGCAAAAAGACGAGTGGTGGTTCAAGAACATTTTCCGCGGCGATATGGCCCAGCTGAGCCTGCGCTCGGGCCTGACCGGCTTCTTGCTGGGCGGGATCCTGGCTGCAACAGCCCTGTATATCGGCGCCAAGACCGGCATCGGCATCGGTGTCGGCCTGACCTCGGTCATCTTGTCCTTTGCCTTGTTCAAGGTCTTGAGCAGCGCCGGCCTGGCAAATGACTACACCATTCTCGAGAACAACTGCACCCAGTCCATCGCCACGGCGGCGGGTTATGCGGTGATGCCCATGATCTCGAGCTTGTCGGCTTATATGCTGATCACCGAACGCATCATCCCCTGGTGGCAGATGATGATCTGGATCATCGTGGTCTCGATTCTGGGCGTGCTGGTGGCTTTCCCGATGAAGCGCCGCTTCATCAACGAAGAGCAACTGCCTTTCCCCGAAGGTCGTGCCAGCGGCGTGGTGCTGGACTCGCTCTACAACGGCGATGCCGGCGAAGGCATGTTCAAGGCCCGGCTGCTTGGCTGGGTGGCCGGCGGCACGGCGGCCTATCAAGCCATCGTCAGCGATGGCTGGATGAAGCTGCTGCAGTTCAAGATTCTGCGCATGGACCAATGGGCGGGCATGAAGGAGCCCTGGGTTCTGCATGAACGCCTGGACACTTATTACTACCAGGCCGCGGTCAAGGCCGAGCTGTGGCTGCCCAAGATCCTGGGGACCGATTTCCGCGTCCTGGGTCTGCGTTTCACGCTGGATGCGGCCATGCTGGGCGTCGGCGGCCTGATGGGGATTGCCGTGGCGACCAGTTGCTTGCTGGGCTCCTTCCTGAACTTCGCTGTGCTGGCGCCGCTGATGATTCAGGCCGGCGACATCACCCAGCGCGTGGCGCCTAACGGCAGCCTGGTGCCGATTTCGCGCGTGGAAATCGTCAATCAATGGTCGCTGTGGTGGGCCGTCACGATGATGGTGGTGGGTGCGCTGATGGGCTTGCTGGCCAAGCCTGAAATGTTCACCAGCGCCTTCAAGTCCCTGGGCAAGAAGAAGGCGGCGGCCGAGGCGCCGGGCAAGGATTTGCTGGCGCATATCGAGGTGCCGCTGTGGGTCTCCTATATCGGCGTGCCCATCTTCAGCTTGTTGGGCGCCTGGGTGACGCATCTGTTCTTTGGTGTGCCCTGGCTCTTGGCCTTGGCCTCGCTGCCACTGATCTTTGTGCTGACGGTGATCTGCACCAATGCCATGGCCTTGACTTCCTGGACGCCCACCGGCGCGCTGTCCAAGATCACCCAATTCACCATGGGCGCGATTGACCGCAGCAACCCGGCCAGCAATCTGCTGCCTGCCGGCATGACCTCGGAGATCGCCAGCAATGCCGCCAATCTGCTGTCCGACATCAAGCCCGGCTATATGCTGGGTGGCAAGCCGCGCCACCAGGCCGTCGGCCATGTGATCGGTATCTTCGCCGGCGTGATGGCTTGCGTGCCGCTGTTCTACCTGCTGTTCCTGCCGGCTGACGCCAACGGCTTGCGCTCCACGGCCAGCATGGTGACCGACCAGTTTGCTTTCCCCGCCGCCCTGCAGTGGAAGGGCGTGGCCGAGATCATTGCCAAGGGCTTGAGCGGCCTGCCGGCCTCGGCCATCACCGCCATGATCATCGCGGCCGTCTCGGCCGTGCTGATCGAGTTGGCCCGCATCGTGACCAAGGGCCGCTTCCCTCTGTCCTCGGTGTCCATCGGCCTGGGCGTGGTGCTGCCGCCCGAGTCCGTGCTGGCCATGTTCCTGGGTGCGCTGCTGTTCTGGATCATGGGCCGCCGTAACAAGGCGCCTGGCAGCAAGGGTCGTCGTATCTGGGTGGACGGTTGTGAGCCGATTTGCGCCGGTCTGATCTCCGGTGCCGCCCTGATGGGCATCGGCAATGCCATCATCAATGTGATGCTGTGATATTGAGCTGAGCACCTTTTGCGGGTTTGGCAGGCTTGTGCCGTGGCACAATCACGACCCCGCAAGGGCAGGGCCCGGGCCGCTCGATCGCGAGCGGCTCAGGCCCCCAACCGACCATAGCTCAACTGGATAGAGCACCCGCCTTCTAAGCGGGCGGTTGCAAGTTCGATTCTTGCTGGTCGGGCCACTCTGGCCTACTCCTGTTCTGGATCTCCGGCCCCGCTGCGCCCCCTCCTGTCGCGCTGCAAACCCCCTCTTGTTTTCCCTCGCCCGGCGTGTGCTTGCGTCTCGGTCGTCGCCTCAGTGCTTTTTGTACTGCGCTTCGCCGAACAGGTTCTCGCGTGCTTTATCGTCGAGCAGCGGCCTGCGCAGATCGGCCAGCACCTCCAGGCCACGCTGAACCGCGGGGCGAGCGGCGATCTCGTCGAACCAACCCTTCAGGTGCAGATAGTCGCCGAGCTCCACGCCCTGGTTCTTCCAGGAGCGCAGCCAGGGGAAGATCGCCATATCGGCGATGCTGTATTCTTTGCCACCGATATAGGTGCTGGCGGCCAGGCGTTTGTTCATCACCGCGTAAAGCCTTTGTGCTTCACTGCTGTAGCGCTGGATCGCGTAGTCCATCTTCTCCTTGGCATAGACCCGGAAGTGATGGGCCTGCCCCAGCATCGGCCCCACGCCCCCCACCTGGAACATCAGCCATTGCAATACCTCGTACTTTCCGCTCGCGTCCTGTGGCAGAAAGCGCCCGCTCTTGCCGGCCAGGTAGAGCAGAATCGCGCCCGATTCGAACAGGCCGATGGGACGGCCGTCCGGGCCCTCGCTGTCGACCAGGGCCGGGATCTTGTTATTGGGGCTGAGCGCCATGAATTTGGCCTCGAATTGCGCGCCGCTGCCGATGTCCACGGGGATCACCCGATAGGGCAGGCCGCATTCTTCCAACATGATGTGAACTTTGTGGCCATTGGGTGTGGGCCATGAGTAAAGATCAATCATGGGGGAATCTCCAAATCTCAACTTCGGTCGGGGGCGCGGGCCCTATGTCTATGCATTGTCCTAGCTCATGTTTTTAAAGCAAGTCAAACGCTGGCTGGTGGCACG
The DNA here is from genome assembly GCF_014204525.1 of Roseateles oligotrophus. Lineage (GTDB taxonomy): Bacteria > Pseudomonadota > Gammaproteobacteria > Burkholderiales > Burkholderiaceae_C > Paucibacter_A > Paucibacter_A oligotrophus_A. Next base: position 79,795 of record NZ_JACHLP010000001.1, on the reverse strand, counting down.
TGCCAATGCGGCACGCTGGCGGCCTATTTATGACTGGGCCGAAAGCCACCAGGCTCAATTCCGCCTTGCCAAGGATGGGCGTGGTTTCTTGATCGACCAGCCCAAGGCCTTGCCCGGCAGCTTGCGCATCGAGTGGGGGGCTTCGCAGCGCGCTTATATCGAGGGCACGGAGTTGCGCATGCGCTGCGAGCTGCATCTGCACAGCGATCTGCAGATGATGGTCTTGTGCCGCCAACTGATGGAGGTGCTGGAGCGCATCGTCTTTGAGGCCTATACCGACACCTTGAAGACCCGGGTCGACACCGACACGCCCGAGGAAATGCGCTGGCTGGTGATGTTTCCCAAGCTGAACCAGATGAGTTCCAAGCTGGTGCGCCAGCGCTTTGGCGCCCTGGGCGTCAACAAGGAGTTGACGGCGGACTGGATCGAAGGCGAGTTGAGCGAACTGCTGGCTCAATCGAGCCAGGACTTGCTGCCTCCGGGCCATCCCTTTGTGCTGATGACCATGCGTGGCAATGTCTATCTGCGCACGGCCATGGTCGAGCCTTCGCTGCCCAAGATCCAGGCCCTGGTGCGTTTGCTGGAGACGGCTTGCCGCGAGGCGCAGCGTGTCAATGGCAAGTTGTCGGATCGCGGCCCCTGGCCGACCACCACCTCGGTGGCCTGGCAGAGCTCGCAGCCCGAAGAGGACAACTCGCGGCGCTAAGCCCGCGCGGCTCTCCAGGCTGGGCTGTCAGCCCTTGCGCGCAAACTGCCAGGCCAGCTCGGCCAGCGGGCGGGCACCGGCTCCCGCCTCGCGGGCTTGCTGGCTGGCCGCCGTGCCGTCCTCCACCCGCTTGGCAATGCCTTGCAAGATGGCGGCGATGCGGAACAGGTTGTAGGCCAGATAGAAATTCCAATCCGTCATCACCCCGGCCACATCGCTGCGGCCGGTGCGTTCGCAATAGCTGCGCACATAGCTCAGCTCGTCGGGGATGCCCAGGGCCGCCAGGTCTTGGCCGGCCAGGCCGCGGGCCACGCCCGAGGTCTGGATATGCCAGGACATGCAGTGGTAGCTGAAGTCGGCCAGCGGGTGACCCAGGGTGGAGAGCTCCCAGTCCAGCACGGCGATGATGCGCGGCTCCTCGGGGTGGAAGACCAGATTGTCGATGCGGAAGTCGCCGTGGACGATGGCGACCTCGTTCTCATCGCTGGCCGAGGCCGGGATGTGCTTGGGCAGCCACTCGATCAGCCTTTCCATGGCCTCGATGGGCTGGGTCAGCGAGGCCAGGTACTGCTTGCTCCAGCGGCCGATCTGGCGCTCGAAATAATTGCCGGGCTTGCCATAACTGCTCAGGCCCAGGGCGGCGAAGTCCACCTTGTGCAGAGCGGCGATGACGCGGTTCATCTCCGCGTAGATCGCCCCACGCTCCGTGGTCGGCATGCCGGGCAGGGCCTGGTCCCAGAAGATGCGGCCGGGCATGTACTCCATCAGGTAGAAGGCGCGGCCTATGACCGCTTCGTCCTCGCACAGGCCCAGCATGGCGGGCACCGGCACCGCGCTGCCGGCCAGGGCGCGCATCACGGTGAACTCGCGTTCGATCGCATGGGCCGAGGGCAAAAGCTTGGCTACCGGCGCCGGCTTGCTGCGCATCACATAGCTGCGCTGCGGCGTGATGAGTTTGTAGCTGGGATTGGACTGGCCGCCCTTGAACTGCTCCACGCTCAAGGGTCCGGCAAAGCCGGGGATATGGGCCTGCATCCAGGCACTCAGCGCCTCGTTGTTCAGGGTCTGGCTGGGGGCTCGGGTGCCGGTAAATGCGTCCATGGCTCGCTTCAAATGAGGGTGCTGCGTTGATTGGGGACGGCCCCCACGGCCCAAGCAGCAAAGCGCGGCCTTGCGGCGCTTGTCGCTAGCGGGCGGCGATGGCCATCAGCTTTTCCTTGCTGAGCACGACCAGGCGGGTGGGTTCCACCCGGACCGCGCCGTCGCGCTCGAAGCCCTTGAGCTCTTGATTGACGCGTTGGCGCGAGGCGCCCAGCAACTGGGCCAGATCCTCCTGCGCCAGTTGCAGACCGATGCGTATCTCCTCGCCCTGCGGCACGCCGTAGGAGCGCGCCAGCAGCAGGATCTGCTTGGCCAGGCGGGAGGCCAGGGGCCGGGTGTTGAGGTCTTCCACCGCGTCGAACATCAGGCGCAGGCGCCGGCAGTTCAGGCGCAGCAAGGCCTCGTACAGCTCGCTGTGCGACTGCAGCAATTGCTTGAAATCGGGTTTGCGCACCACCAGCAAGGTGGTGTCGCCATGCGTGCTGGCGTCGTGGGTGCGCGGCAGGCCGTCGAACAAGGAGATGTCGCCAAACCAGGTGCCGGGCTCTACATAGGTCAGGGAAATCTGCTTGCCCGCCAGTGAGACCGAGCTGACCCGCACCGCACCCTTGGCCACGCCCACCCATTCCTCGGCCGGCTCGCCGCGGCAGGACAGCAAGGCGCCATCGCCCAGCCGACGCACCGAGGCGCGGGAAAGAATGTCGCTGCGTAGCGTTGGTGACAGCTTGGAAAACCACGACCCCGATTCGATATTGCTGCGTTCGGAAATTGTAAGAACCGTACTATTCATGCTGAGTCGCTGACGTGACAGCAGGAGGCTGCCGTGTTGCGGCTTATTGTCCACGAGCTGGCCGCGCCGGGTGGTGGCGGGAAAATACCCTGTGCAAAGCGGGCACTAACGGCTTGCTTGGTGTCTGTGATGTGCCCGGCTTGGCGGGGAAGCGGGTCGGCTGCTAAGCCAAAAAACAAGCGGTGCTTGGCGGGCCTGTCAGCATGTCTACAACGGGCAGGTCCCGTGAACGAGTGGAGTTGCCCGGCCTGGGTCTGGTGCGCAGGGTGACCATGCTAGAGTGCAGAAAACAACAGTTGCCCCCGGCATGGACCGAGATCAAGCAGTGCCTCCACACCGTTTTCGCCCCACCTGTCTCGGCGTTTTGTTGCTGGCCATTTGCTCGCTTGGGATGAGGGGCCAGGCCCTGGCCTTGGGTGTGGACCGGCCGCAAGCGCAGTCGGGCTTGGGCCAGCCCCTGAATCTGCTGTTTCCCCTGCGCCTGAGTCCCGGCGAGACCCTCAGCGCCGACTGCGTGCAGGCCGAGGTGCTGGCGGGTGAAAGCCGTATCGCCGCCGGCCAACTGCGTATTCAGCTGGAAGGCGCCAGCGAGGCCGCCGTCCAGGGTGTGCGCTTGCGCAGCGCCGTGGCCATCGATGAGCCCATCATCAGCATCAACCTCAGCGTCGGATGCCCGGCGCGCTTGGTGCGCCAGTACAGCGCGTTGATCGATCCGCCCAATGCGCAGAACCAAGGCACTGGCGATGAGGTTCGTGCCCCCAGCCCCCGAAATTATTCGCCGGCCATGCGTGCCGCCCTGGCCAGCGCCGGCGCTCAGCCCGCAGACTTGCTGGGCGATATGCCGCAGGCTCCGGCGGTGGCGGCGTCGGGCAAACCCGCGCCCTTGCCAGCGGGTGTTGGCGTACCCGGCCGGGCCGAGGTGGAAGCCGTCCGACCCAAGTCCAGGCCAAAGCCCAAGGCGGAGGAGACCCGGCCGCCCAAGACCGGCAGCCAGCCGGCGTCGATGCCTCGCTTGCGCCTGGATGCATCCGAAGAAGACTTGCCCCCCGTGCTGGCGCAGGCCGCGTCGGCCTCGCCCGCCTCGTCGGACAAGGCCTTGAGCGATGCCGAAGCCTTGCAGCGCTTGCAGCAGTTGGAAGAAGGCCTGGGCAAGCTGCGGCGCGACAAGCAAGGGGCCGAGGCCCGCATCCAGGCCCTGCGCAGCGAGCTGGCCCGCAGCGGCGAGGTCGAGCCCTGGTCGGCCTTGAACCTGGGTTTGATCGCTGCGGCCCTGGGCCTGGCAGGCCTGTCGGGCTATCTGTGGCTGAGCCGGCAACGCGAGCGCAGCCTGCATGAGGCGGCCTGGTGGCAGGAGTCCAAGACCGCCAATGCCGCTGCTGAGGCGGCGGAGCCCGAGGCCGCGGGCGCGCCAGCAGCCCCCGCGCCGAGCGTCAAGCCTCCTGTGGCGCCGGCGCTTGGCGCGTCCGGCAGTGCTGCCCAGCGATTCCCCGACGAGCAGACCATCGTTCTGCCGCATGTTTTCGAGGCCGAGGCTTTGCCGGAAATGCCCCTCGGCCGCCCGCCCTCGCAGGGCGATGAAGGCCAGGTGCACGATATGTACTCGCTGGGGCGTGGCCTGAGCGTGGTGGCTGCGCTGCAGGCCGAGCCCGGCCAAGCCAGGCCCAGCGGTTTTGGTGGCTTGGAGCCCGTGAGCATCCAACTGGTGGAGGCGAGCGAGGACAAGGGCCTGGAATGGCCGGGCCCCCAATTGCCCCTGCCGGCTCCCGCCCGTTCTGCCGCAGTCGACAAGCCCGCCGATGCGGCCCATGTCAGTGTGGAGGAGCTGATCGATCTGGAGCAGCAGGTGGACTTCTTCCTGGTGCTGGGCCAGACCGAGGCGGCGGTGGAGCTGCTGCTGGTCCATATCCACACCGAAACCGTCAGTGCCTTGCCCTATCTGAATCTGATGGAGATCTATCAGCGCCAGGGCAATCGGACGGGCTTCAACGAGATCGCAGATCGCTTCGCGCGCCGCTTCCATGGCCTGCCGCCCACCTGGGGCCAGGACATGCGCCAGGGGCGGCACCTCGAGGCCTATACCGAGGTGATGAGCATGCTGCAGCTGGGTTGGCCCAATAGCCATGGCAGCATGGCCACGGTGCAGAGCTTGCTGGCCAAGGGAGACGAGCAGTCCATCGGCTTCGAGCTGCCCGCCTATCTGGATCTGCTGCTGCTCTACAGCGTGGCGCGCGATCTCTCCGAGCAAGAGGTCCGCAACGAGTCGGTCGACCTCTTCCTGCCCCTGGACGCGCCGGCGCAGGGCGAGGCCGGCATGAATCTGATGGCCACCATGGTCTGGCAGACCCCGGTTCAGCCGCCGGCCCAGGATGCCGGCGTGGACATCCTGCTGGACGAAGCGCCGCTGATCCGCAAGGTTTGAGGCGGGGCCGATCCGGCGCCGGCTTCAGAGCTCCTGCAACTGGCTCAGGGCCTGAGCCAGGGTCACTTCCTTCTTGGCGAAGCAAAAGCGCACCACGGTCTGGCGGGCCGCATCCTTGAGCGCGGGGCCGGTGCTGAAGGCCGACATGGGGATGGCGGCCACGCCCAGCTCGCTCGTCAGCCATTCGCAGAAGGCCAGGTCGCCGCGCAGCCCGCTGCGGGCAAAGCGCTCGACCTCGGCAATGTCCGCGCACTGGAAGTAAGTGCCTTCGCAGGGCAGGAGCTTGAGCCCGGTCTGGCTCAGGCCCGCGCGGAAGCGCTCGCGCTTGGCCTGATAGAAATCGGGCAGCTGCAAATAGGGGGCGGCGTCGGCCATATAGCGGGCCAGGCCCAGCTGCATGGGTGTGTTGACGGTGAAGACGTTGTACTGGTGGACCTTGCGGAACTCGCGCGTCAGCGCGGCCGGTGCGGCCACATAACCGACCTTCCAGCCGGTGACGTGATAGGTCTTGCCGAAGCTGGAGACGATGAAGCTGCGCGCCGCCAGCTCCGGGTAGCGCGCCACGCTGTGATGCTGGGCGCCGTCGAACACCATATGTTCGTAGACCTCGTCGCTGATCAGCAGAATCGGTGTGTCCCGCAGCAGCGCCGCCAGCTGCAGCATCTCGGCCTCGGTCCAGACGGTGGCCGAGGGGTTGTGCGGCGTGTTGATGACGATGGCACGGGTGCGCGGCGTGATGGCGGCGGCGATGCGCTCGAAATCGGGGCGGAACGTGCCGGCCGTCAGCGGCACCCGCACGGCCACGCCGCCAGCCAGCTCGATATTGGGCGCATAGCTGTCGTAGCAGGGTTCCAGGATGATGACCTCGTCACCCGCATGCACGCTGGCCAGCAGGGCGGTGAAGATGGCCTGGGTGGCGCCGGCGGTGATGGTGATCTCGCTGTCCGGCTGGTAGCTGGCCCGGTACAGGGTTTGCAGCTTGGCCGCCACGGCCTCGCGCAGGGCCGGCACGCCGCTCATCAAGGGGTATTGGTTGTGGCCCTCGCGCATGGCGGCGTGTACGGCCTCGATCAGGGCCGGGTCGCAATCAAAGTCGGGGAAGCCCTGGCCCAGATTGACGGCCCCGTGTTTTTGCGCCAGCGCCGACATGGTGCTGAAGATGGTGGTGCCCACATGGGGCAGGCGGCTGGGCAGATTCGGTGTCACGCTGAATTTGAAGTTAGAGGCTGTAGTCGTTGGCGTCGCCATTCATGGCCCGCTCCAGCAGATGGCGGTTCAGGCGGTCGGACAGCAGTTCGGCAAAGGTGTAGACGTAGTTGCGCAGATAGGCGCCGCGCTTGAAGGCGATGCGGGTGACGTTCTGGCCGAACAAATGGCCCAGCGGGCGGGACACCAGATCGCCGCCGGCCGGGTCTTCGCGCACAGCCATCTCGGCGACGATGCCTAAGCCCATGCCTAAGCGCACATAGGTCTTGATGACATCGGAGTCGATCGCCTCCAGCACGATATTCGGATGCAGCTGGCGGGCCGCGAAAGCACGGTCGATGCGGCTGCGGCCGGTGAAGCTGGGGTGGTAGGTGATCATGGGCTCGGCCGTCAGCTGCTCCAGGCTGATGCGCTCGACCGTGGCCAGCGGGTGGCCGCTGGGCACGACCAGCACATGCTGCCATTCATAGCAGGGCAGGGTCACCAGCTCCTCGATCTGGGCCAGGGACTCGGTGGCCAGGCCCACATCGGCGCTGTCGTCCAGCAGCCAGCGCACCACCTGCTCGGGGTTGCCCTGGTGCAGGCTGACCCGCACCTGGGGCAGTTGGCGGCGCAGCTGGGCCACCGGGCCAGGCAGCACATAGCGGGCCTGCGTGTGGGTGGTGGCGATGGACAGGGTGCCGCTGTCCTGCTTGGAATACTCTTCGCCGATGCGCTTGAGGTTGTTGACCTCGCGCATGATGATCTCGATGGCGGCCAGCACCTGCTGGCCCGGCTCGGTGATGCGGCGCAGGCGCTTGCCGTGGCGGGAGAAGATGTCCACGCCCAGCTCTTCCTCCAGTTCCAGAATGGCCTTGGAGACCCCGGGCTGCGAGGTGAACAAGGCCTTGGCCGTCTCGGTCAGATTGAGGTTGCGGCGGGCCGCTTCCTGCACGAAGCGGAACTGGTGCAGATTCATGGTGCTTCCTCGGCTTTCTTGGCATCCAGGCAGGCGAGGGCGGCGGCGGCCATGGCCTGCTGCACCGGGGCCTGGTCGCCCAGCGGAGGATGCAGAATCCATTCGACGCGCTCGCCGTAATGGGCTTGCAGGCGGGCCACCAGGGGCGGGATGTCCTTGCGCACATGGCCGCCCGCGCCCAGAAACATGGGCACGATGTGGATGCGCCGGCAGCCGCGCGCCGCCAGCGCGTGGGCGGCGGGCTCCAGCTCGGGCTGCATGAATTCCAGATAGGCCAGGGCCCAGGGCAGGCCGGGCCGGGCGGCGGCAATGCGCGCGGCCACCTGCTCGAAGGGCGGGGCCCAGGCCGGGTCGCGTGCGCCGTGGGCAAAAAGAAGAAGTCCGTCCATATTCGCAATTATCGGTAACGCACCAGCCAGCCAAAAGCGGCCAGGGAGAGCGCCATATAGGCCAGGCTGGGCGAGGCGGCGACGATCCAGGGGGTCCAGTCCTTCAGCACACCCACATGGCCGGCCACATTGTTGAGCAGCACAAAGCTGATGCCCAGCATGATGCCGCCAAACACCTTCAGGCTGATACCGCCGGCGCGGCCGTGCAGATAGGCGAAGGGCAGGGCCAGGGCCACCATCACAAAACAGGCAAAGGGGTAGAAGGCCTTGCGCCAGAAGGCGATGTTCTGCGCCTGGGCCGATTGCTCCTGGGCCGACAGGTGCTCGGTATAGCGGTAAAGCTCCAGCGTGGACATGGAGACGGTGGGCAGCAGGGCCGCGGCGACCACGCCGGCATGCAGGCTGCTGTCCCAGCGCCAGCTGGGCAGCTGCGCTTCCTTGACCACGGGCGGGGCGGCCAGGGCTGCCTCGCCCTTGGCCTGCAGCCATTCGGTGCGCAACACATCTTCCAGCAGCCACTGGCCGCGGCCGTCGACCTTGGCCTTCTTGGCCTCCATGCGGGCGATCAGACCGCCTTGCGGGTTGAACTCGAAGATGCGCACATCCTGCAAGGCGCCCGAGGCGCTGGCCTGCCCCACATGGATGGAGAAATTGCGTTCCTCGCCCGCCACCACCCGGTGCTCCTTGAGCCAGGCGCCGCGGCTGCTGGCCGAGACATCGCCGCTGAGCTGGGCGCGCATGATGTCGGCCTGCTTGTCGAAGTAGGGCGCCAGGAAGTCGCCGACGGCAAAGGTCAGTACCGCGAAGCCCAGGGCCAGGGTGGCCAGCAGGGAGAGCGCACGGCGCGGCCCCAGGCCGCCGGTGCGCAGAATGGTGAACTCGCTGGACTGGGCCATGCGGGCCAGCGAGAAGATGCTGCCGATCAGCACCGCGATCGGCAGCAGCTCGTACAGATGGCCGGGCAAGACCATCAGCGAGAGCAGGGCGGCGCGGGCCGCGCCAGCGCCGATGCGGCTCATGCGCTCCAGCTCGTCGACGAAGTCGATGAAATAGAACAGCGAGAGAAAAGCCAGGCTGACGAAGAGCACCGAGCCGACGATGTCGCGGTAGAGCAGGCGGCGGACGGTCCTCATGCCGCCGCCACCGCCGGCTTGGGACCGCGCTTGAAGAAGGGCAGGCAGAGGCGATTGCCCTGGTCGCGCAGCCACATCAGGCCCAGGGCCAGCAGGAAGACCCCGCCGTGCACGCCCAGCATGGCGACCGGCATGCTGACGCGGGAGCCGGCCACCCAGGCCTGGCTGAGGTTGGTGAGATTGAAATACACCACGGCGCAGAGCAGGGCAAACATCAGATTCCAGTTATTGGCGCGGCGCGGGTTGGTGGCCGACAGGCCTATGCCCATCAAGACCATATTGAAGCAGCTCAGAATCATGCCGAAGCGCCAGGTCAGCTCGGCGTTGTTGGCGGGGTTGGGTTTCTTCAGCAAATCGAGGGTGCTGGTGGCCTTGGGCGGCAGCTTGTCGGCTGCACGCATCGCCTGGCTGTCGGCCAGCACCTTGTATTCCTCAAAGCGTGCCAGAGTTTTCTCCTGGGTTCTGGCATTGCTTTCATTGCGCTGGCCGTGGTCCAGCAGCAGGAAGCGGTCATCGCCCTCCAACACGATCTGGCCCTTGGCCGAGGTGGTCACCGCCTCGCGCTCGTCCTTCTGGGTCAGGATGAAGACATTGCGGCCGGTGCGGCCGTCCTCGCTGTCGCGGTCGATGAAGAAGACGCTGGAGCCGTCGCGCGAGGTCTGGAACTGGCCCGGCGCCACGCGCGAGAGATCGCTGCGCTTTTGATAGCGCTCCAGCAATTGCTCGCTGTTCTGATTGCCCCAGGGCCAGAGCAGCAGATTGAGCACGATCACCAGCAGCAACACCGGCGAGGCAACGCGTAAGACCGGCTTCACAAAACGGGACAGGCCGATGCCGCTGGCGAACCAGATGGTCATCTCGGACTCCCGGTACATGCGGCCCAGGGTCGCGACGACGGCGATGAACATCGACAGCGACAGCATGGTGGGCAGATGGGAAAGCGAGGCATAGCCCATCAGCAGCATGACGTCTTGCGGCGCGACATTGCCGCCGGCTGCCCGACCCAGGGTCTGGATCAGCATGATGGTCAGGACGATGGTCAGGATGACCACGAGGGTCACGCCGAAGCTGCGCGCCAGCTCTCGGCGTACGGTGGAATCGAATAACATTCGGGCACTTTATCTATTCGGCGACATTATGGACTTTCGTACACAGACCGCGTCACTGGACGCATTGGCTGGCGTCACCGCCGACGCTTTGATCGTGGTGCTGGGCGGCGAGGCGCTACCCGCAAATCTGGACGCAACCCTGAGCGCCCTGGTCAAGGATGCCATCAAGCTCGGCGACTTTGAATTCAAGGCCGGCAAGACCCTGCTGCTGCAGCGCGCGGCCGGCGTCAAAGCGCCTCGCCTGGTGCTGGCCGCCGCCGGCAAGAGCAGCTTGAAGGCCGCGCGCGCCGCCCTGCAAGCCGCCCTGGGCCAGCTCAAGGGCCGCGGTGCCGCCCATGCGGCCGTGGCTTTCGCCGGCTTTGAAGGCGCCGAAGAAACCGTCGAAAGCCTGGCCGAGCAATTCGTGCTGGGTGCCGAAGACACCGCCTACGTCTACCGCCACACCAAGCCCAGCGCGCCCGCTGCGGCCAAGCTGGTCAAGCTGACTCTGCTGGTCGACAAGGACGATGCGGCCGAGGTCAAGAAGGGCCTGGCCCGCGGCCAAGCCATTGCGGCCGGCGTCGAGCTGGCACGCGAGTGCGCCAATCGCCCCGGCAACTACGCCACACCTAGCTATCTGGCCGAGCAGACCAAGGCCCTGGTGAAGAGCCATGGCATCAAGGTCGAGGTGCTGGACCAGAAGGCCGTCGAGAAGCTGGGCATGGGCTCCTTCCTGGCCGTGGCCCGGGGCTCGGACGAGCCCTTGCGCTTCATCGTTGCCCGCTACGAAGGCGCGGCCAAGACCCAGGCGCCGGTGGTGCTGGTGGGCAAGGGCATTACCTTTGATTCCGGCGGCATCTCGCTCAAGCCCGGCGCGGCCATGGACGAGATGAAGTTCGATATGGGCGGCGCTGCCAGCGTGCTGGGCACCCTGCGTGCCGTGGCCGAGTTGAAACCCAAGCTCAATCTGGTCGTCATCATCGCCGCCTGCGAGAACATGCCCAATGGCCGCGCGGTCAAGCCGGGCGATGTGGTGACCTCGATGTCGGGCCAGACCATCGAGATCCTCAACACCGATGCCGAAGGTCGTCTGATCCTGTGCGACGCCCTGACCTATGCCGAGCGCTTCAAGCCCGCGGTGGTGGTCGATGTGGCCACGCTGACCGGTGCTTGCGTGATCGCCCTGGGCGGCGTGCGCAGCGGCATGTATGCCAGCGACGACGAGCTGGCGGCGGCCCTGACGGCCGCGGGCGAAACCGCGCTGGATCCGTGCTGGCGCCTGCCCCTGGACGAGGAGTACGAGGAAGGCTTGAAGAGCAACTTCGCCGACGTCGCCAATGTGGGCGGCCGCGAAGGCGGCTCCATCACCGCGGCCAAATTCCTGCAGCGCTTTGCCGGCAAATACCGCTGGGCGCATCTGGACATCGCCGGCACGGCCTGGAAGGGTGGCGCGGCCAAGGGCGGCACCGGTCGTCCGGTGGGCCTGCTGACCCACTTCGTGCTGTCTCAGGCACGTTGATGATCGTAGCGATCCAGGCCGAGCGCGACCCCGCATGACTCAAGTGACCTTCTACACAGGCGTGCCCGAGCGCCTGATGTATCTGTGCCGGCTGCTGCGCAAGGCGCAGCGTTCCGGCTCCCGTGTGGGGGTGTGCGGCCCCGACTCGCTCTTGCGCCGCCTGGACACCCGGTTGTGGGATTTTGAGGCGGCCGAGTTCGTGCCGCATCTGCGGGTCGAAGGCCTGGCCGACGGTCCGGCCGGGCTCAAGTCCAAGCAGCTGGCGGCCACGCCGATTCTGCTGGCCGAACAGGCCGAGAGCCTGCCGCACCGCGAACTGCTGCTGAACCTGGGCCCCGAAATGCCCGCGGGTTTTGAGCAGTTCCAGCGCGTGCTGGAGGTGGTGTCGCAGGACCCGGAGCAGATGCAGGCCGGGCGGCGGCGCTACAAGCAGTACGAGGCCTTGGGCTATGGCGTCCAGCATCACAAGGTGAGCGCATGAGCGCCGCGCCGGGCCGCCCCAAGCAAGCTCGCTCCCGCTTGGCGGGACTGAACTCGGACAGGCAGCGCCCCTGCGGGCGCTGCCTGCCTAGTGAAGGCCTGGCCGCTCTGACGGTCAGGCAGGCCGCAGGCCGAAGGGTGCACCAATGAGCGCTGCGCATCGGGTGGTGCCTACCTTGACCGAGGTGGTGGATGAGTCGGTGCTGGAGGGGCGCGAGCCCAGGCCGGCGGCGCTCTCGCGGCTGAAGCCTGAGCCCGCGCCGATGCCGCTGGATGAGGCCACGGGCGAGCTCAATCTGCTGGATCTCTCTGATCTGTCGGCAGAGCCAAGCTCGGCGGAGGTGCCCGTCCTGCCGCTTAGCGACATGCTGGCGCCGGGAGCTGCGCAGTTCCTGGCCCGCTTGCCCGAGCTCTCCCTGGACCTGCCGGACCTGAGTCTGCGCCTGCAGTCCGACGGGAAGGCCGAGGCGGACGCGGTGGAGGACTTGCTGGCCGACACCCGTGCGCCGGAGCCCGAGGACGAGGGCCTGCCCACAAGATTGGCGGCCCTGCCGGCGGAGCAGGAGCTGGCCCTGGCGCGGGCGATCGAACAGGCGGTGGACGACGCCCTGGACGAGGTGCTGGACCAGGTGCTTGAGAAGGCCGTGCTGACCCTGCGTGCTCAGTTGCATGGCAGCGTCAGGGCGGCCGTGCTGAGGCGTCTGCGGGAGCAGGCCGATCAGGCGGACAGGGCCGATTGAGAGGCCAATTGAGAAAGCGCCCACCAGGCATTTGCGACTGCGCTTGAATGGACGGTAAGGCCCGCGAGGGCCCATGGAGATTGGCAATGACTGATCTGCACGGGCGCTGCGGGCTTTTTTTTCAAGTGATGGCGGCACGCGACAACGCGCGAGACATCCGCTGGGTTTTCCAGACTTACCCCATATCAGGGGGGGAGGGTTTTGGGGTAATGTGGCCGGGTTGAAAATTCAACAGCCTGATGATCTTCCAAAGCTCTCCTTCTTCCTTTTCGGAGTAATTCATGCAAGTCAAATTGAATGTTGTTGTCGGTGCTGTGGCCCTGTTGTTGGGCGGCGCCTCCATGGCTCAGGACCTGGTGGTCAAGATCGGCCATGTCGGCCCCACCAGCGGCACCATTGCCCACCTGGGCAAGGACAATGAGCTGGGTGCTCGCATGGCGATTGCCGAACTCAATGCCAAGGGCGTGATGATCGGCGGCAAGAAGGCCAAGTTCGAACTGTTGGCCGAGGACGATGCTGGCGATCCCAAGCAAGGCACGGCGGCCGCGCAGAAGCTGGCCGACGCCAAGGTCAATGGCGTGATCGGTCACCTGAACTCCGGCACCACCATCCCTGCCTCGAAGATTTATTTCGACGCCGGCATTCCGCAGATTTCTCCATCTGCCACCAATGTGGACTACACACGCAAGGGCTACAAGACCGCCTTCCGCGTGGTGGCCAATGATTCGCATCTGGGCGGTACCCTGGGCAAGTACGCGGCCACCACGCTGAAGGGCAAGTCCATCGTCGTCATCGATGACCGCACGGCTTATGGCCAGGGTGTGGCTGACCAGTTCGAAAAGGGTGTCAAGGGCGCGGGCGGTAAGGTCATTGGCCGCGAGTTCACCAACGACAAGGCCACGGACTTTTCCGCCATCCTGACCTCCTTGAAGGCCAAGAAGCCCGATGTGATCTTCTTCGGCGGCATGGACGCGGTGGCCGGCCCGATGCTGCGGCAAATGAAGTCCTTAGGCATTGCGGCCAAGTTTGTTGGCGGTGACGGCATCTGCACCGGCGACCTGCCCAAGCTGGCGGCCGGCACCATTGCCGACGACCAGGTCTATTGCGCTGAGGCGGGCGGCGTGGAAGGTGAGTCCAAGAAGGGTATGGACGCCTTCAAGGCCAAGTTCAAAGAGCAGTACAAGCTGGATGTCCAAATCTACGCACCTTATGTCTATGACTCGGTGAACGTGATGGTGGCCGCGATGGTCAAGGCGGGCTCGGCGGAGCCGGCCAAGTACCTGCCTGTGCTCGCCAAGACCGAAGGCTATAAGGGTGTGACTGGCACCATCTCCTTTGACAACAAGGGCGATATCAAGAACGGCGCACTGACCATGTTTACCTACCGCAATGGCGCTCGTGCCGAGCTGGCCGTGGTGCGTTGATCAACCTCACTCGTTGAGGCCGCATGGTCTCAATGCAAAGGGCCCGCAGTTGCGGGCCCTTTTTTTCAGGTTTGTGATTGCAGGTGAAGAATGGCTTGAGCCATGCGGGCCGCCGCGCCGCGGTGCCGGGCCGCGAAGGCCTGGGCGGCCTGGGCCATGGCTTGCTGGCGCGCGGCTGCCTGGCAGAGCGCCAGCCCCGCTTGCAGGCCTTGCGCCATATCGGCGACGCGCTGGGCCGCACCGGCTTGCAAGGCCAGCTCGGCGGCTTCGGCGAAATTGAAGGTGTGCGGGCCCATCAGCACCGGGCAGGCGCAGGCGGCGGCCTCGATCAGGTTCTGCCCACCCAGGGGCGCGAAACTGCCGCCCAGCAAGGCCACATCGGCCAGGCCGTAGTAGAGCGCCATCTCGCGCATCGAGTCGCCCAGCCAGACCTGGGCTTGCAGGGCTGCCTCGTCTGGTAGCCGGTCCGCCCATTCGCTGCGCCTGGCCAGGCTCAGGCCGGCGGCCTGGATCAGGCCGGCGATCTCGTCAAAACGCTGCGGATGGCGGGGCACGATCAGCAGCAGGGGTGCGTCTGGCTGACGGGCTACTTGCTGGGACCACAGCTGCAGCAGCGCAGCCTCCTCGCCCTCGCGGCTGACGGCCAGCAGCAGCACCGGGCGGCGCAGCAGGCCGCGCCATTGCCGGCCCAGGGCCAGCAAGGTCGGGTCCACCGCCATATCGAATTTGAGGTTGCCGGCCACCTGCACCGCCGCCACGCCGGCGGCGCGCAGGCGGCGTGCATCGTCTTCGGTCTGGGCCAGGGCCAGGCTGAGTTTTTCTGCGGCCGGCCGCAGCAGGGCCGAAAACCGCAGGCCGCGGCGCAGGCTGCGCTCGGACAGGCGGGCATTGGCCAGCACCAGGGGCAGGCCTTGCCGGGCGCTGCAATGCTGGAGATTGGGCCAGACTTCGGTCTCCATCAGCACGCCCAGGCCGGGCTGCCAATGGGCCAGGAAGCGCCGCACCGCGTCCGCCGTGTCATAGGGCAGCCAGACCTGGGCATCGCCCGGCTGCAGCAGGGCCGCACCCGCCTCGCGGCCGGTGGCGGTGCTGTGGGTCAGCAGCAGGCGCAGGCCCGGTGCCTGCTCGCGCAGGGCGGCGATCAGGGCGGCGGCGGCCCGGGTCTCGCCCAGCGAGACCGCGTGCACCCAGACCGCGCCCGGTTTGACCGAGCCCGGACCATAGACGCCAAAACGCTCGGCCAGATGCTCTCGGTATAGGGGCTCGGCCCGGCCGCGCCGCCACAGGCGCAGCAGATAGGCCGGCGAGAGCAGGCTCAGCAGGCCGCTATAAGCCCAGCGGCTGGCGCGCTCGGCCAGGCTTTCCTTGCGTGTTAGCAGGTTCAATGGCCGGCCGCGAAGGTGGCGTCGGGCTTGACCAACTTCAGCTGGCCCAGCACATCGTGCTGGATGCGCTCCAGCGCCGCGGGCGTGTGGCCCTCGAAGCGCAAGACCAGCACCGGCGTGGTGTTGGAGGCGCGGATCAGGCCGAAGCCGTCCTCGTACTCCACCCGCAGGCCGTCGATGGTGACGACCTCTTTGCTGCCGGGGAACTGGGCGCTTTCCAGCAGCTTGACGACCACCGCGTGTTGCTCGCCCTCGGCGCAGGGCACATTGATCTCGGGCGTGTTGAAGCTGGTGGGCAGGGCGTTCAGGACGGCGCTCGGGTCGCTGTCGCGGGAGAGGATCTCCAGCAGGCGGGCGGCCGAGTACATGGCGTCGTCAAAGCCGTACCAACGCTCTTTGAAGAAGATATGGCCCGACAGCTCGCCGGCCAGGGGCGCGCCGGTTTCGCGCAGCTTGGCCTTGGCGAAGCTGTGGCCGGTCTTCCACATCAGGGGCTTGCCGCCGTGCTGGACGATCCAGGGCGCCAGGCGCTGGCTGCACTTGACGTCGAAGATGATTTCCGCGCCCGGCTTGCGCTTGAGGATGTCGGCGGCGAACAGCATGATCTGCCGGTCCGGCATGATCATCTGGCCGTCCTTGGTGACCACGCCGAGGCGGTCGCCGTCGCCGTCGAAGGCCAGGCCCAGCTCGGCATCGCAGGCGTGGACGATGCGCTTCAGGTCTTCCAGATTCTCGGGGCGCGAAGGGTCGGGATGGTGGTTGGGGAAGTCGCCATCGACCTTGGAGTAGATGTCGATCACCTCGCAGCCCAGGGCGCGCAGGATGGCGGGGGCGGTGGCGCCGGGAATGCCGTTGCCGCTGTCCACCACCACCTTCATGCGGCGCTTGAGCTTGCAATCCTTGACGATGCGGTGGATGTACTCGGGCACGATGTCCATAGCGGCGCTGCGGCCCGTGCCTGAGGCATAGTCCTCGGCCTCGATGCGGCGGCGCAGGTCCTGGATCTGCTCGCCGAACACGGCGGCGCCCTTCAGCACCATCTTGAAGCCGTTGTAGTCCTTGGGGTTGTGGCTGCCGGTGACCATGATGCCGCTATTGCAGCCATGCTTGGCGCGGGTGGCGGCCACGTAGTACAGCATGGGGGTGGTGACGGCCCCCAGGTCGACCACATCCAGACCGGTGGATTGCAGGCCACGGATCAGGGCGGCGGCCAGGCCGGGGCCGGACAGGCGGCCATCGCGGCCCACGGCCACGGCTTTTTCCTTCAGCTTGCGCGCTTCGGTGCCGAAGGCGCGGCCCAGGTGTTCGGCCAACTCCTCGGTCAGGGCCGTGCCCACGACGCCGCGGATGTCATAGGCCTTGAAGGCCGAGGCTTGAACTTGCATGAATTCTCCAGAGTGGGATGCGCCTTGGATTGGCCCTGTGGCAGCACAGGCGCCCGCGCGACGAGGCCGGATTGTATGCAGTCGGCGCTGTCAGTTGAGCGGCTTGCCATCCGTCAGCGAGGCTGTCGATTCGTCGCGCCGGGTCGGCGGCGGCGGGCCATGCCTCTCTACACTTGCCCGCATGAGTTTTCGAACCACCATGAGCCACGCGCTCAAGCATTTCTTTGTGCTGCGAAAGCACAGGCCGGAGCCGGCCTGGGCCAGGCTGCTGATTGACTTTGCGATTGCGCTGGGCTTTGCCCTGGTGTTTACCGTCATTCCGGCGCTGCTGCAGCAAAGATTGGGCGATTGGCATTGGTTGAATCGCACTTTTGCGGGCAGCCTGATCGTGGCCGGCTGCATCTCGCTGACCTTCCACGCCCTGTTCCGCAGCTTCGAACTGCTGGCCCCCGAACGCATTTTGCAAGCCCTGGCCTTGCGCCGACGGGGTGGCTGGGCCTGGGTCTTCTTTCCCTTGTTCTCGCTCTTTGGTTCGGCCCTGGGCATGTCGGTGGCCTTGCTGGTGCTGGGCTGGATCACGGCATCGAACGCCTTGTGGGAATTCGTCAGCAATGCCGAGCATCTGCGGAACTTCCTGCTGATCAGCCTCGTGATCACCGCGCTGAACTGGGTGTTCTGGAAGTTCCGCATCCATCACCAAACCTTGCAACTGCAAGCCTCCGACGCCCAGCTGCGCCTGCTGCAGGCCCAGATCGAGCCGCATTTCCTCTTCAACACCCTGGCCAATGTGCAGAGCCTGATTGACCTGGACACGGCCAAGGCCAAGCAGATGCTGGAGGCCTTCACCGACTATCTGCGCGCCAGCATGAGCCAGATGCGCCTGGCCGACACCAGCCTGGGCGCCGAGCTGGACATGGCGCAGAGCTATCTGACCCTGTTGCAGATCCGCATGGCCGAGCGCCTGCGCTTCCGCCTGGCGCTGGCGCCCGAGCTGCGCGGCGCCCTGCTGCCGCCCCTGCTGCTGCAGCCCCTGATCGAAAACGCCATCCATCACGGCCTGGAGCCCAAGATCGAGGGCGGCGAGATCGTGCTGCGGGTCAGCGCCCTGCGCGATGCCCAGGGCGAGTTCCTGGAGATCTGCGTGGATGATGACGGCCTGGGCCTGGAGTCCGGCAAGGCCGGCGCGCGCCGCAAGGGCAGGGCGGGCAATGGCATCGCCCTGGCCAATATCCGTTCACGCCTGCAGACCCGTTACGGGGAGCAGGCCTCGCTGTCCTTGCAAGCCTTGCCGATGGGCACGCGGGCCGTGCTGCGCCTGCCCCTGCTCCTGCCAAGCCCTCTCACCTCAAACCCCGCCAAGCCATGAGCGCCCCGACCGCACTGATCGCCGACGACGAACCCCATCTGGCCCTGCATCTGCAGCAGCAGTTGCAGCAGCTATGGCCCGAGCTGAACATCCTGGCCCTGGCCCGCAACGGCCTCGAGGCGGCCGAGCGCATCGCCGCCCTGCAACCCGATCTGGCCTTTTTGGACATCCAGATGCCCGGCCTCTCGGGCCTGGAGGTGGCGCAGGGCATCGAAGGCGCGACCCGAGTGGTCTTCGTCACCGCTTTTGACGAGTACGCCGTCGAGGCCTTTGAGCAGGCGGCGCTCGACTATCTGCTCAAACCCCTCAAGGCCGAGCGCCTGGCCCGCAGCCTGGAGCGCCTCAAAGCGGCCCTGGCCCAGAGCCCCATGCCGCCGGACGGCCAGCTCGCCCAGGCCTTGCAGCAGCTGCAGCAGGCGTCGCCGACCGTGCCTGCCGCCGCGCCGCTGCGTTATGTGCGGGCGGCCCAGGGCGAGCTGATGCACCAGATCCCGGTCGACGAGGTCTTGTACTTCCAGGCCGACGACAAATACACGGTGGTGCAGACGGCCACGGCCGAGCACCTGATCCGCACGCCCATCGTCGAGCTGGCCGGGCAGCTGGACCCGCAGCAGTTCTGGCAGGTGCATCGCTCCACCCTGATCAATCTGAACCATCTGGCCGGCACCCGGCGCGACGAAGCCAGCCGCCTGTTCCTGCGCTTCAAGCAGCATGCGCGCGAGCTGCCGGTTAGCCGCGCCTACGTCCATCTGTTCAAGGCAATGTGAGCCCATGCCCGATGCCATCTGGGGCTTCCGCCTCGCGTACCGGCCGCCCTACCAGGTTGAGGCCATGCTGCAATTCCTGGCGGACCGGGCCATCGCCGACATCGAGTCGGTCGATCTGCCCCGCCTGCAGATCAGCCGCAGCCTGGCCGGGCCGCTGGCACCGGGCTGGGTGCAAGTGCGCTTCGATCCCGGGCAGGCCAGGCTGGAGGTTTTGTGCTCGGCCAGCCTGGCGTCCCAGCAAGCCCAGCTCTCGGGCTTGCTGAGCGGCTGGCTGGACCTGCAGGCCGAGCCCTCGCGCATCAGCCAGGCCCTGGGCGGCCTGGCCCTTCCATTCCCTGGTCTGCGCTTGCCTGGTTGCGTGGACCGGTTTGAGCTGGCCGTACGCGCCGTGCTGGGCCAGCAGATCACGGTGGCGGCGGCTCGCACCTTGGCCGGGCGTTTTGTCCAGGCCTTTGGGCCGCGGCTGGAGGGCGAACTGCCGCCCGGGCTGGAGCGGCCCCTGCGCCTATTCCCCAGCCCGCAGCGCATCGCCGACCTGCAGCCCGGGCAGATTGCCGAACTGGGCATCATCCGCCGCCGCGCCGACTGCCTGCTGGCCTTGGCCCGGGCCTGGCCCCATTTGCGCTATGCCAGGCAAAGCCTGGACGGCCTGGCCGCGGCGGAACAGGCCGCGCACATCGAGGCGGCCATGGCCGAGCTGCGCGCCATCCCCGGCATCGGCCCTTGGACGGCCCATTACATGCTGATGCGGGGCTGGTCCTGGCCGGACGCTTTTCCGCCCAGCGATGTGGTCTTGCTCAAGCAGCTGAGCCTGGGCCTGGACAAGCCCCTGAGCCCCAAGGCCTATCTGGCGGCGGCCGAGGCCTTCAGGCCTTTTCGCAGCTATGCGGTGCTGAGCTTGTGGCGCGCGGCCAGCCTGGCGCAGGCGAAGGCAAGAATCGGGTCGCCAATAGACTGAGGCGGCGGGCAGTATGCTCGGCTTCATTCCAAGAGCCCTGTCCGCATGAAACCCATCGATCTGCTTGAACTCGTCTCCCTGGCCGCCATCTGGGGCGCCTCGTTTTTATTCATGCGCCTGGGGGCCCATGAGTTTGGCCCCATGGCCATGGCGGCCTTGCGGGTGACGGTGGCCAGCCTGGCCTTGCTGCCCCTGCTGGCCATGCGCCAGGGCTTGGCCGAGTTGCGCCGGGAGTGGCGGCCGCTGATGGTGATAGGCCTGCTCAACAGCGCCATCCCTTTCGCCTTGTTCAGCTATGCGGCCTTGTCGATCACGGCGGGCCTGTCCAGCATCCTCAACGCCACCACGCCCTTGTGGGGGGCGGCCATCGCCTGGATCTGGCTGAACCAGCGCCTGACGCCGCTGCGCAGCTTCGGCCTGCTGCTGGGCTTTGCGGGCGTGATCTTTCTGGCCTGGGACAAGGCCAGCTTCAAGCCGGGCGGCAGCGGCTGGGCCTTGCTGGCCTGTGTGGCGGCGACCTTTTGCTACGGCCTGGCCGCCAATTTCAGCAAGAAGTTCACGGTACACATCCAGCCCCTGACGGTGGCGACCGGCAGCCAGGTCTTCGCCGCGCTGCTGCTGGCGCTGCCGGCCTTGTGGTTCTGGCCGGCCGTGCAGCCCAGCGCCCAGGCCTGGGGCGGGGTGATCCTGCTGGGCCTGCTCTGCTCGGCCCTGGCCTATCTGCTCTTCTTTCGCCTGATGAGCCGCATCGGGCCGACCAATACCATTGCCGTGACCTTTCTGATCCCGGTGTTCGCCGTACTCTGGGGTTATCTCTTCCTCGGCGAGGCGCTGAACCTGCAGATGGCCCTGGGTTGCGCCATCGTGCTGCTGGGCACGGCCCTGGCCCTGGGCCTGCTCAATAGGCCGCAAGCCGCGGCCGCCAAGGCCTGAATCCCGATGTGGGCACCGTTTGATCAGGCCCTGGCCCTGTTGTGGGGCGCCGACCCCGGCCTGCTGCAGGTACTGGCCCTGAGCCTGAGCGTCAGCGGCACGGCGGCCCTGCTGGCCAGCCTGCTGGGCCTGCCCCTGGCGGCCTGGCTGGCGCTGGCGCCGGGGCGGCGGCGGGCCTGGGTCTTGCTGCTCAATACCGCCCTGGCCCTGCCCTCGGTGCTGGTGGGCCTGGGCGTCTATCTGCTGCTGTCGCGCTCCGGGCCGCTGGGTGGCTGGGGCTTGCTGTTCACGCCCTGGGCCATGATTCTGGCGCAGACGATGCTGGTGCTGCCCGTGGTGGCGGCGCTGGCGCGTGCCCGCCTGGTGGAGGGCCTGGAGGAGGGCGGCGAGCAGTTGCGCTCGCTCGGCGCCAGCCCCTGGCTGGCGGCCCTGCTGATGCTGGTGCATCTGCGCCGCGCCTTGCTGGTGATCCTGCTCAGCGCCTTTGGCCGTGCGATCGCCGAGGTGGGGGCGGTGATGGTGGTGGGCGGCAATATCGAAGGCTTTACCCGCGTGATGACGACCAGCATCGCCCTGGAAACCAGCAAGGGCGATCTGCCCCGCGCCATCGCCCTGGGTCTGCTGCTCTTGCTGCTGGTCGGCCTGCTCAATGCCTTGAGTGCCTGGTTGCAACAGGTCTTTGCCCGCCCAGGCAAGCCGCTGGAGCTGGCCTTGTGAGCATTCCAGGCCCCTGGCGGCGCCCGGTGTTCACCGAGAACTATGGAATTCAAATACGACCACAGAGACACAGAGACACAGAGGTGAATCGAACTTTTAGCTTGCATTCCTCTGTGTCTCTGTGTCTCTGTGGTTGAATTTTGGCGTTTTTTTCTTACGAGCCACGGCCATGTCTTCCTCTTCCTCTTTGCTACTGCAGCTGCGAGGCTGCCGGCTTGAGCTGGGCGGCCGGCAGGTGCTGGCGCCGCTGGATCTGGCGCTGCGGCGCGGCGAACGCCTGGCCTTGCTGGGCAGCAATGGCGCGGGCAAGACCAGCTTGCTGCGCCTCATGCATGGCTTGCTGCCGGCGCCCGGCCGCGTCCTGCACGTATTGCCCGAGCTCGGCCGCCCGCCGCGCCAGGCCATGGTGTTTCAGCAGCCGTTTTTCCTGCACCTCTCGGTGCGCAGCAATCTGCGTCTGGCCCTGGCGCTGGCGCGCCAGCCCTGGAGGCTGCACGAGGCCATGCTGGAGTCGGCCCTGCGCCGCGTGGGCCTGCTGGACCAGGCCGGTCAGCTGGCCAGCCATCTGTCCGGTGGGCAGCGGCAACGGCTGGCGCTGGCGCGCGCCTGGGCCTTGCGGCCGGACCTGCTCTTCATGGACGAACCCACGGCCCATCTGGACCCGGGCGCCCGCCGCGAGGTGGAGCGCCTGATCGCCAGCTTTGCCGAGGAGGGCATGACTTGGGTGATGAGCACCCACAATCTGGGCCAGGCCAAGCGCCTGGCCAGCCGGGTGCTGTATCTGGAGGCCGGCCGGGTGCTGGCCGATGCGCCGGTGCAGGCCTTCTTCCAGCAGCCCCAGGGGCGGGCGGTGGATCAATTCTTGAAAGGTGAATGGCTATGAGACGTCTTTTTTCTGCCGCCGCCATGCTCTTGTGTCTGGCGGGCCCGGCCATGCCTGCGGCCGCCGCCGAGGCCTTGGTGCTGGCCTCGACCACCTCTACCGAGCAGTCGGGCCTGTTCGCCCATCTGCTGCCGCGCTTCACCCAGGAGTCCGGCATCGCCGTCAAGGTCCTGGCCCTGGGCACCGGCCAGGCCCTGGAGCTGGCGCGGCGCGGCGATGCCGATGTGCTGTTGGTGCATGACCCCGCGGCGGAGGAAAAATTTGTGGCCGAGGGCTTTGGCCTGCGCCGCATGCCGGTGATGTTCAACGACTTTGTGCTGCTGGGGCCGGCCAGCGACCCGCTGGGCCTGCGCGGCAGCGATGCCTTGCGCGCGATGAAGCTGCTGGGCGCCGGCACGGCGGCCTTTATCTCGCGCGGCGACAAGAGCGGCACCCACGCGGCCGAGCTGCGCCTGTGGCAGGCCGCCGAGCTGGATCTGTCTAGGCAAAAGCCCGCGGGCTACCGCGAATGCGGCTGCGGCATGGGCCCGGCCCTGAATATGGCCGCGGCGCTGAATGCCTATGTGCTGGCCGACCGCGGCACCTGGGCCGCCTTCAAGAACCGTGGCGAGCTGGCCCTGCTGGTGCAGGGCGACGGCCGGCTCCACAACCCCTATGCGGTGATCGTGGTGAACCCGGCCAGGCATCCGCATGTGAAGCAGAAAGAGGCGCAGGCCCTGGCCGACTGGCTGGTCTCGCCGCGCGGCCAGCGCGCCATTGCCGACTACAAGATAGGCGGCGAGGCGCTGTTCTTCCCGCTGGCGGGCCGCTGAATTTGGCCCGGTGACGCAACTCAGCCTGAGTTGGTGTTCTGTTGAGGCGGCGCGTCGCGCCGTTACTCTTTTGTGTTGTTCGACGGCCCAGCGGGGATTTCGCCCCCGCAGGCGACTTACTTTTCTTGCTTCGCCAAGAAAAGTAAGCAAAAGAAGGCGACCCGACGCCTGGCCCCTTCGGGGTGCGTTGCGGTACTCAGCTTCGCTGGGCCGCGCCCAACTCACTGCGCTACGCTCCGTTCAAACAGGGGGCGCGAGTCAGTCAACGAAGTCGCTTCGCGACGCCCAGCGAAGCTTCCGTTCCTCACCCAGGCTCAACGGGACTTGAATACCGTCACGCCTCGCTGCGCATCGGCTTGACGGGCTGCTGCACAAGCGCAAGCAGCGGTTGTTTGTATTTGACCGAGGCGACGCGCAGCGAGCCGTGTGGTTTTCGAGTTCCCCGTGTTGCCTGGGCTGCGGTGCTTGGCTTTGGCGGGCGTCGCGAAGCGACTTCGTGAACTGACTCGCGCCCCTTGTTTGAACGGAGCGTAGCGCAGTGAGTTGGGCGCGGCCCAGCGAAGCTGAGCACCGCAACGTACCCCGTCAGGGGCCAGGCTTCGGGTCGCCTTTTTTGCCTACTTTTTTGGCGAAGCAAAAAAGTAGGGCGCCCGCCGGGGCGAACTCCCGGCTGGGCCTTGGCAGGGGGTGCTGCAGCAAGCAACCAGCATCACCCAGTCCAAGAACAAGCCGTTATAAGTTTTCTCAAAAGTCAGACACTGCACCAAGCTGAGTGTTCAGGGCTTGGCGCCGCTGGCGGTGGCGGCTGCGGCCGGCGCCGCACTGCCGTTGATGGTGATGACACGGCGGGCCTTGTCGTCCATGTCTGACATGGCTTGAGCCGCGCTGCGGTTGTGCTGCTCCCAGTCCTCGGCGCTGCGGATGATGCTGGGCTTGATCAGCACGACCAGCTCGCGCTTGCGGCCCGAGTTGGCGCGGTTGCCGAACAGATTGGCCGTCAGCGCATTGCTGTCGGCGCCCGGCAGGCCGGAGCCGCGGCGGTTGGATTCCATCTGCATCAGGCCGCCGATGGCGACGATGCTGCCGTCGGGGATGCGCACCACCGTGTCGGTCTCGTTCATGCTGTTGGAGGCCAGCGGCAGGCGGAAATTGCCCAGCGTGCCCAGATCGATCTGCTTGATCTTCTCGGTCACCGCGGTGACGGCCGGATGGATGTGCAGGGTGATCATGTTCTCTTCGTCGATCTGGGGCGTGACGTCCAGGGCGATGCCGGAGAAGAAGGGCGTCAGCGTCAGCGTCGGGATGACGTTATTGGTGGTATTGCCCGTCGTGCTGCTGGTGTTGGTGTTGTTGCCGCTGGTGATGCCGGTGACGAAGTAGTCGTCCGAGCCGACCTTGAGCACGGCCTTCTGGTTGTTCAGCGTGGCCACGCGCGGGCTGGAGAGGATTTGCGCGTCGCCATGGCTTTCCAGAAAGCTGATCAGGCCCTGGAAGCCGCCGCGCGTCAGCGCCAGGCCGAAGGCGCCGCTGCCGGAGGCGACCATGGGGATCAGGTCGGGCCAGGCCGGGCTCTGGGCGGCGGTGGACAGCACCGGCAGGCCCTGGCTATTGCTGACCAGGGGGTTGAGGACGGTGCCGACGCCGCTGGGGATGGAGGGGTTGACGCTGGTCTGGCCGATGGCGCCGTTCTTGCCCAGTACCGACCAGTCGATACCGCTCTGGAAGCCTTCGCGCAACTCCACCTCGACGATCTTGGCCTCCAGCATCACCTGGCGTTCCACCGCCAGGCGGGTGGACTTCAGAAAGGCCTCGACGTGGCGCATCTCGTCCGGCATGGCGCGCACGGCCACGGTGCCGGCCTGCGGGCTGGCGATGACGGCGCGGCCGCCTTCCGTGCCGATCAGGGCGCGCAGGGCGCTCGTGGTGTCGGCCCAGAAATCGTTCAGGCTGCTGGTGGAGACCTGCGTGCTTTCGCGCTGCTGAGGTGTGCCGTTAGCGCCCGGGGTGCTGCCGGTGCTGCCCGTCGTCGTGCCGCTGCCCGAGCTGGTGCTTTGCCCGGCGCCCGAGCTGACCCGCAGCTCGCTGCGGCCCACGCGGGTTTGCTG
Organism: Roseateles oligotrophus; assembly: GCF_014204525.1. Taxonomy (GTDB): domain Bacteria; phylum Pseudomonadota; class Gammaproteobacteria; order Burkholderiales; family Burkholderiaceae_C; genus Paucibacter_A; species Paucibacter_A oligotrophus_A. Next base: position 54,531 of record NZ_JACHLP010000001.1, on the reverse strand, counting down.
CAGATAGTTGACCGTGAAGACCCGGGTCTGCATGGTGGGCGGGAAGACGGTGATGCGGCGGCCATCGATCTTGAAGTCGAAGCCGTAGACATCGCGCAGCGACTCCAGCGCCTCGCGCAGCGTCACGCTCTTCAGCGTGACCGATAGGCTGCCGCTGACGGCCGGGTGCACCATCATGCTGTAGCGGGTGTCGGTGACCAGGGACAGAAACACGTCGCGCACCGGCGCGCCGTTGACGATCAGGTCAAAGCGCGGTTCGGGCGGCGCCGCCTCGCGCGGGGACTGAGCCGGCGCCGGTGCCGCCGCCGCTGCGGCTTGCGCGCGCGCGGCCTCGGCCGAGCGCTGCTGGGCTTGCGCCTGCTGCGCGGCTTCCAGCTGCTGGCGCAACTCCTGGCGCGGCTGGGCCAGTTGCAGGGGTTTGTCGGCGCAGGCGCTGAGCAGGGCGGCCAGGGCCAGCAGCAGCAACGGCGAGGCGGCCGGGAGCGCCCAGCGGGGCTTGGGCAGCGAGCGCATGAAAAAAGAATTCATGGGTGGGGTCGAGGCTTGCAGATGGCGCCTTGGCTTCATGGTGTCTCCTGGAGTGGGGCGCTGACTTCGGGTTTTGATTTCTTGGCCTTGGCGGCCGTGGGCCGGGGCTTGCCGCCGCCCGCATCGCTGGCGGCTTTCTTCTCGATGCCGGGGTAGAGGGCCACGCGGCGGCTGCCCTGGGCATCGCGCAGCCAGACGGCTTGTTCCTCGATGCGCAGGATGGTGGCCGTGCCCAGCTTGGCGCCGACGCCCCATTCGCGGCCGCCGGCCACGACAAAGGGTTTGCCATGGCGGACCACGATCTGCTTGATCTGCTGCTCTGCCGCGTTGCCGGAGGCCTCGCCTTCGCCCGTGCTGCCGGCCGGGCCGCGCAGGGCGGCGGGCCAGCTGCTGGGGTCGCGCAGTTCTTCGCCATGGACCGGCAGGGCGCCGAGCAAGAACAGAGTTAGCAGGGCCGGCAGGGTTGGCAGGAGCGGGCGCCTCATGGCTTCACCTTGGGCAAAAAGATTTGCAGCTGCAGCAGCACGGGCTTGCCATCGCCTTGCGACCACAGGCGCATTTCGCCCCAGTGCAGCTGGGGCAGGGCTTTTTCAAGCTGGCTCAGGTAGCGCAACTGTTCCAGATAGTCGCCCGAGAGCTGCAACTCCAGGCCCAGCCATTCCAGGCCGGGTGCGGGGCTGTTGCCGGCAGGGCCGCTGGCTGGCGTGGCCGGCTTGTCTGCCGCGGCCTGGCCGAACTGGGGCGGCTGGCTGCCGCTCTTGAGCGTGCCGAGCTTGAGCAGGCTGAGGCCGGGATGCTGTTTGAGCAAGGTGGCCAGCAGCTCGGGCAGGCTCGGCTGGTTTTGGTCCATGCCCTGCATACCGGCCGTGATGGCTTGGCGCAGCTGGGCGCGCTGTTGCTGGGCCAGGATCAGGCGCTGCTGCAAGGGCGGGCCCAAATCGCCCGCCAGCGGCGCCGAGGCGGCCGTCGCTCCCTGGCCGGCGCTGAGCTTGAACTGATCGCGCAAGGCCTTGAGATCCTGGTTCTGCTTTTGCAGGGTCTTGGACTGTTGCTGGGCTTCCTGCTTCAGCGGCGCGATCAGCAGGCTGTCAAAGGCGGCGATCAGCAGGGCGGCCAGGCAGAGAAAGGTGAACACCCGCTCGCGCAGGCTCAGGGCGTCCACCCGTTTGGCAAACAGCTGCCAGCGTTGCTGCAGGCCTGCGGTGCTCAGGGCTCTCATGGCGTTCTCCCCGGCAGCGCCGTGGGCGTGGGAGGCAGGGGCAGTTCGCTGACGACCCTGAAGGACCAGACCGCCTGGCCGGCGCGGGGCTTGGGCAGGCCAGCGCTTTGCAAGGCGCCGGGCGGCGCCAGCGTATGGCCCGGTGCGGCCTCGTTGCCATCGCTGGCGGGCGGGCCCTCGGCCGACCATTTCTCGACCCGCACCGTGCCCAGTTCCAGGCCGGCCAGCAAGGGCTTGCCGGCCAGGCGTTCCAGCCAGGTGCGCAGAGCTACCGGATCCAGGGTGGCGCCCTGCAGCTCCAGATGGCCGCTTTGCCAGCGCAGCGAAGCCAGCCAGACGCTGGGTGGCACGGTCTGGGCCAGGTATTTGAGCAGATCGGAATGGCGCCAGCCCTCGGCGGCCAGGCCGCCTCGGAGCAGGCTCAGCAGCCGGGCCTGGGCCTGGTTGGTCTGCTCCAGCTGGCTCAGCTGCTGAGCCAGCAGCTGGGGGTCCACCGGCGGGGGCAGGCTGGCCAGGGCCTGGCTGAGGCTTTGCAGTTCGGCCGCGCCTCGTTCCTGGGTCTGCTTGAAGGCCTGGCGCGAGGCCTGGGCCTGCAGGCTCAACCACAGGCCCAGGGCCAGGGTGGCGGCCAGCAACAGGGCAAAGGCCTGCAGCATCGTCGCGGCCGAGAGCAGGCGCTTGGGCGTCAGCAGAATGGGGGTGAGGAGATTGACTTGCTGAACCATGGTTGGGGTGTTTTTGTTCTGTCCTGGTTCGGCTTCAGAGGGCGCGCGATTCCTGGCGCAGGGCCGCGCCCAGCAAGGGCAGGCAGGCCTCCAGCTCACGCAGGCGGGCGGGTTCGCTGAGCTCGGCCTCATCGATGCCGCTGAACAGCTGGGCCGGGCCCATGGCCAGGGTGCGCAAGCCCAGCTCGCGCTGCATCAGGGCGGCCACGGCCTCGCCATGCTCCGCAGAGAGCAGGTAGAGCCGGGCCAGGGGCAGCTCGGGCCAGCTGCGTTCCCACAGATCGATGGAGCGCTGCAACTCGATGATGAGCACCGACTCCTCGCTATCGTCCTGCGGGCTCAGGTAGTCGGCGCCCGGGGTGTATTCGAAACCCAGCGGAGCCTCCTGCTGGGCTTTGACCACCAGCTGCCCGGTGGCGCGGGCCGCCAGGCGGGGGTCATGGTCGAGGCGGCGGGTGTAGAAGAGTTCGCCGCCGGCGCTGATGGTCAGCAGGCAATGGTTTTCCATCATCAGCAGCGCGGCGCAGGCACGCTCCTGCAGGCCCTCGGAGCGGGCCTTGAGGGTTTGCAGATTGCGCAGCGCGGTCTCCCAGGTGTCCACCACCTGCAGGGCCAGGCCGGCGGCGGCGCAATGCTTGCTGCGCAGCTCCACCGCCGTGCTGCGGGCGGCGACCACAAAGAGTTGGCGCTGCACCCGCGGCACATCGCCGCCCACATGCATCACGTCCAGGGTCAGGTCGTCCAGATGTTTTTCCACCAGCTCCTTGATCTGCCAGCGGGCCGCGGCCTTCAGCTCCTCATTGGGCACATTGGGCGTGTCGACCTTGAGGATCTGGTATTCCTCCGGCTCCAGCAGGCCGATGACCTCCCCCGCGTTCAGATTCAAGGCTTGCAAGGCCTGGTCCACGGCCGGCTCGAAGGCCAGCTCGGGGTCCAGGGCGATGGCGCCCCAGCGCAGCAGCGGGCAGGGCAGGTTCTGGTTCAGGCCGGGCTCGCTCAGCACATAGGCGATCTGCCGGCCGTTGCAGCGCAAGCTCAGGCGCAGCTTGTTCCTGCTGCCACGTCCTTTCAACCAGGGCCACTTCATCTGGGCATTGCTTTCTTAGTAGTTTTCGCGCTGATAAATCATGTTGTCGGAGCCCCGGAACAAACCGAAGCTGGCACGCGCCGATGGATCTTTGACATAACTCGGTGTACCCACGCCACACCAGGCGCCCTGCAGATACGCCAGCGAGGCGCTGGCCGTGGCGGCGGGGCTGGGGCTCCAGGTCTGCAGGCAGCTCTGGTCGCTCAAGCTGTTCAGGCTCAGCGCCACATCCAGGCTGCCGCTGCGTCCGCCGCCGGGCCGGCTCAGGGTCAAGCTGCTTTCCCCGCGCTTGAGTTGATAAGTCTTTGAGATCAGGCTGCCGTCTCCTACCGCCAATGTTTTCCGGTAGTTTCCGAAATTCACGGCTTTGGAATCGATGGAAGTACAGCTGTCATCGGTGTTAGTTATGAAGTTCGTGCCGTTCCAGTACTGGGCCTGTACCGGCAGATTGAGGTCGCGGGTGGCCGGGCCGATGGCGTTTTGCAGGCGCAGCTGGCCGAAGCGCAGAGGCACGGGCAGGGCAAGCGTCGGGGCGGCGGCGGTCTTGAGCGAGCTGCGATCATTGCCGTTGGCGGGGCTGTCAGTGTCCAGATCCAGGCTGCGCATGGCCACGCCATCGGCATCGACCGGCGCGATGCCGAAATTGGCGCTGGCGAAGGGGCCGTCCGGCGTGCTCAGGCGGCTGACCCGCGCCGTCAAGACGGGGCTGGCCTGGCCCAGCGACCAGCCGCCCGTGCTGCTGGCGAGCAGGCGGCCGCCGCTCTTGAAGGGCGTGCTGCCCTGGATCCCGGCCGGATTCAGGGCGCTCAGGTCTTGCTTGGCGAAGACATCGGTGTAGTTCTGTGTGGTCGCACCCTGGGCGTTCTGCGCCGTCAGCGTGAAGGCAATGCGGAAGTCCTCGCCCAGATAGCTGAAGGTGGAGGCCGGGCTGCAAGCGGCCGCCTGACGCTGGGTGAGCACCGCATTGCTGGCCACAAAACCGGCCGGCACGAAGCGGCCGATGCGATTGTTCTGCGCCGTGCCGGCGAAGACGCTGGCATCCAGATTGAGGCCGGCCGTGCCCAGGAAGTTCTGCACCACGGCGCTGGTATTGAGCGCAAAGCTGCCGACCTCGCTGTACCTGAGGTCGCTGACCGTGACCTGGCCGCCGCTGAAGCCGCCGATGGCCGGATTGCTGCCACCGCTATTGCTGAGGCTGCCCAGCACGCCGATGCTGGGCGTCTGGCTGCCGCTGAGCGGGCTCAAGGTAATCGCCGTGCTGTACGAGGGTGCCAGGCCGCCGGCCGTGACCTGGCTCAGGCTGGCGCCGCTGTCGACCTGGCCGTCATTGCCGGCATCGGCCGTGCTGCTCCAGCGATACGCGCCCAAGGTGGCGCTGAAGCTGGCGCCGGCCACGCCGAACTTGGCGTCCGTTGCCAGGCTGCCGGCCGGATTGCTCACCCCGCCCAGGCTCAGGCCGTTGACGACCAGGGCAAAGGGGCGCACGGTCAAGGGCCCCAGGCCACCGCTGATGGTGGTGGCGGCGTAGAGCAGGCTGTCGTCATCCAGGTTCAGCGCGTATTTGCCGATATCGCTCGTCGTCAGCGTCAGGCTGGCCACGCCGTTGCTGAAGCTGGTGTTGAGCAGATTGTTGCTGGCCGGGCGGGCCGCGGGAATCGTCAGCGCGGGCGAGCTGATGGCCGGTGCCGTCCAGGGGCCCGCGCTATCGCTGCGCCAGAGCTTGAGATTGCGGCTGCCGCTGTAGTCGGTGGCGATGGCGCAGTTGCCGGTGACGCTGTCCTTCTTCCACAAGGCTACTTGCAGATCGTGGTTGCGGCCGGCCACGGCGATATTGCTGCCGGCGATCTTGTTGCCCAGATCCTCGGACCAGACAAAGGCGGTGTCGCGGAACTGCAGGGTGCCGGAGCTGCCGGTGGCGCTGGCAAGCACGCTGTCCTGCACGCTGATGCTGAGGTCCTGGGCCAGGCCGTGGCTGAGCCGCAGATTGACGACGCCGGCGTCGCCCGCCGCGAAGGTGTAGCTGGCCCGCCCGGTGTTGGCCGTGCCGGGCAGCAGGGTGCCGCTGGGGCTGGGGCCGCTGCCGGCGGAGAAATCGCCGCGGTTGGTGGAGGTGGCCAGATTGATGCTGCCGATATAGCTGCTGAGGGTGTTGCCCGAGGCGTCCTTGGCCGTGACGCTGAAGTTCTTGGGGCTGCAGGTGGAGGCGGCCGCCGTGGCCGTCACGACAAAGCTGGCCACGGCCGGGTTGCAGGCACTGGGGTTGCGGGCGCTGCCGTCGTGGTTCTTGCCCGCCAACTGGTTGTTGTAGATGGCGCTGATCTGGGCCGCGCCGAGGGCGCTGTTGAAGACCAGGAACTCGTCCATCTGCGTGTTGATGCCCTCCTGCGTGCCTTGGTCGGCATCCCAGGAGGCGCCGACAAAGGCCAGATTGCCCTTGGCCTGCAGATTGACGGTCTCCTTGAAAACACCGTCGATGTAGAGCGAGGTCTTGTTGCCGGTGCCGACCAGGCCCACATGGTGCCAGCCATTGCTCAAGGTGTTGAACTTGAAGCTGCCGTTGACGGTAGTGCCGGGGGTGTAACTGCCCCAGAGAAAGCCGTTATTGCCGTCCAGATAGAGCAGGTCGCCGCCGCCGCTGACGGCGGCCAGCACGTGGTAGCGGCTGCCGCCGCTGGAAAAGGGCAGGCGCAGCCAGCTGCTGATGCTCCAGTTCGTGGGGATCGGGATGCTGCTGTTCGGCGAGATATAGCGCCGGCCGGTGGAGGCACTCAGATCGGCATAACGGTCCACCACGACGGGGCTGGCGCCGGCGGTGGTGGCGCCCAGCACGGCGGTGGCGGGGTAGCTGCCGCGTGCGTCCTTGACCTCGCTCGATGTGCCGTTATAGCTGCACTCGTCGAAGCGGTATTCGGCGATGGGCGTGGGCAGGCAGGCCGGCGGCATGGCGGAGCCGGTGTTGTTGCTGACACAGCTATTGCCGCAGCTGCTGCCGCAGCAGACGCTGTTGATGCTGGCCAGATAGCCCAGGCTGATGCTGGCCGAGCCGGTGGAGCGCACGCAGGCCTGGGCGATCGAGGACTGGGCGAAGCTGATGCTGCCGCTGCTGCTGCTGACCTCGCCGCTGACCTTGGCGGCAAAGTCGAAACTGATGGCCCCGCTGCCGCCCGTGACCTTGCCGCCGATGAGGGCGGCCTGCCCCACGGTGATGGTGCCGCTGCTGCTGATATTGCCGTTTACCTGGGTTTGGTAGCCGAGATTGACGGCGCCGCCGCCGCTGCTGCTGACATTGCCGCCCGTCTGGCTGGCTTGGCCCAGGGTGATGCGTGCGGCGGCGCTGATGTTTCCGCTGACCGAGGTCTGGTAGCCCAGGTCCACGGTGCTGGCCGAGCTGCTGACATCGCCGGTGATCACGGCGGCCTGGTCCAGATTGATGGCGCCCGCGCTGCTGATACTGCCCTTGACCTGGCCGATATAGCCGACGGTGATGGCGCCGCTATTGCTGACCAGATTGCCGGTGATGGTGCAGCGCGCACCCACATTGATGGCGCCGCCAACGCTGCTGACGAGCTCCGAGGAGCAGCTGTCCAGCAACTGGATGCTGCCGTTGCCGGTGGTGCTCAGCGAACCCGCGGTGAGCGTGCCGGCGCCGTAGGCCAGGACGCTGGCGGCCTCGACCTTGCCGCGCAAAAGGCTTTGGTAGCCCAGGCTCAGCGTGCCGCTGACGAAGAGTGTGAGGTCGCTGCTGCTGCCGCCGTTGAAGATGACGTTGTTGCCGACGTCCAGAGAGCCGTTGATTCGGATCGTGGCCGGCTTGGGCGAGCCTATGCTGACCGTATCGCCTTGTGCCAGCACCAGGGGGCCGCAGGTATAGGTGGCGCCGGCGGCCGTGCAGCCGGCCGGTAGATTGCCGGGAAAGCTGTAGGCGGCGGCCCAGGCGGCCGGGCTGGGCAGGCCCAGCAGCAAGAGCAGGGCCAGCCAAGCCAGGCCGGCCGGGAGAGAGCAGGGTTTGAATAATTTCATCGCACCAGGCGCCGGCTCAGCTGGCGCTCCACATAGCTGGGGTTGAGCGGGGCCGTGCTGGGGCAGGCGCCGGCGCTGGGCGCATTGCAGGCGGTCGCGGTGATTTGGTAGAAGTTGAAGTTGTCGCCGCCATCGCTGCTGCTGCTGAGGCTGCAGCTGACGGTGACGACGAAATCACTCAGACCGCCGGGCAGGGCAATACTGGTCTTGCCAAAGCAGGCGGGTGCGGCGGCGGGTGGCGGCGGGTTGCGCAGCAGCTGGAAGCTGGCCCACTCCAGGCCGGCGATCGCCGCCTGCATGGCCTTGGCCGCGGCCAGTTCGCTGCTGGAGCCCAGTTGCTGGCGCATGCTGAACTTGGCCATGGCCGCGCCCAGCACGGCCAGCACGACCAGGATAAAGAGCATGGACACCAGGGTGAAGCCCGCCTGCGGTGAGCGGCTCCGGTGTATGGGGTCAGGTCTTGCCTGAAAGCGTTCAGGGCAGGTTGTCGACATGCAGGGCATGGTAGAGGGTGATGGTTTCGCCCGTGCCGTCGGCGTTGCTGGCGAGAGTCAATCTGAGGGTAATCAGAGCGGCTCTTGCCGCCACCGAGGCGGGGTTGTAGCTGAAGCTGCAGGCGGCCACGCCCCTGGCCAAAACATTGCTGCTGCCGCCGCTGGGCGGGTCGGGCTGGGTGAGCAGAAAGCCATAGCCCTGGTAGCGCAGCAAGGTCTTGTTGATGGGGTCGCAGCGGTAGCTGATGGGGCTGCCCACCGCGTAGACGCGGTAAGGGGGCGCGAGCAAGCCGGTCGGCAGGGGGCCCAGGGCATTGAGATTGATGCTGCTGGCCAGGCCCGGCCCATTGCTGAAACCGCGCCGGTTGGACACCGCCTGAGCCGCCGCGCTGCTGTTATCGGCATAGGCGTTGGCGTCGGGCACGTCCACGCCCAGGTTGTAGAACACCAGTTGCTGGCCGCTGGCCAGATTCAGGCCCGGGCCGACCAGGTCAAAGCTGGCATCGACGACGCCGAACTGCAGGGCATTGCTGCCCTGGGTCGCGTAACGCGCCGCATCGGTGGTGGGGATGAGCTCCAGGCTTTGCCCGCTGGCCGTCACCCGCACGCTATTGGGCAGGGCCCGAGCCAGATCGCGGCCCATGCGGCGCAGCGCCGTGTCGGCGTTGTCGGCCAGGCGGACCCGCTCGCTGCTGGCGATATAGGCCTGTACCGGGCCGACGATGAAGACGCTGACGATGGCCGCCAGAATGCCGGTGAGCACGATGACGATCACCGCCTCGACCAGGGTGAAGCCTTGCTGGCCCTTGCGGCAGGGGGAGTCAGATACCGGCTTTGGGCGCATAGCGGGTACGCCAGCCGCTGAGCTGGACCTGGCTGCCGTTGGGGCCGCTGACGCTGACGGTAATCATCAGCGCATCGCCGCTGGCCTGGCTGATGCTGCCCAGGCCGGCGGCCACGACCTGCACCGTGGCGCTATAGCCCGCCAGGCCGGGGATCAGGGTGTTGCCGATGTCGCGGATGCCGCCCGTCATGGCGAAGCCGTGGTAGTCGTTGACATTGTCGAACTGCGGCGTGCTGTAGCGGTTCTCGCCGGCCTCGGGGCCCATGGCCTCGGCCTGGCTGGCGCAGCCCGAGGCGTCGTCGGCGCTCTCCAGATTGGCGTCGTCGCCGTCGCAAAAGGAGTAGGGCATCAGCTGCACCTCTTCCATCAGGGACTCGGCGATGGCCAGGGCCTGGCGCTGGATCTGCGGGTCGGCGCTGCTGCTGCCGGCCTGCAGAAAGACGCGCAAGACGCCGGCCAGGGCCGCGCTGATGACGACGATGAAGAGGATCAGCTCGATCAGGGACAGGCCTAGCTGTCGGCGTGGAGGGCAGACGGCGTTCATGGCGTGGCGTAGAACAGGCCGGTTTCGTTTTCCAGCACATAGCCCTGGCTGTAGTTGCCCGAGCTGACGGTGACGGCCATGGCCGCGCCGGTGGAGGTCAGGCTGGAACCGCTATTGCCGCTGTTGAAGGTGATGCTGCGGCTGCCCGATTCGGCAATGCAGGGGCTGGACGTGGCGGGGCAGCTGACGCTGGCGAGCGCCGGGCCGCCGCCCACGTAAGCGAAGGTGGCGCCGCTGCCGCTGACGGTGGCGATGATGGGCCGGCGCTGTACCAGGGACAGGCGCAGCATGGCTTGCATCTGGCTTTGCAGATCGTCGCTGAAGGCGCGCAGCCGCCACATCTCGGTGTCGACCAGGCGCGGCAGGGCGAAGACGGCCAGGGCGCCAATCATCGTCATGACGATGACCAGTTCGATCAGCGTAAAGCCCCTGGTCCGGTCTTGCGAAGGCAGGAACACAGGGGCTTGGGGCTGGCCGGGCGAGCCCGCCGATTACAGGATGCCGATGGCCGTGTAGCTGGCCGTGATGGTGCTGTCGACGGAGTCCTGCACCGTGCAGGTGGCGACCGAGGTGTCGGCAGGCACGCCCGAGGCGGCAATGGCCGGGGTGATCACGACGGTGGCGGGCATGCCGCCTTGCAAGGCCTTGCTAACGTCGCCGCAATTGGTGATGGCGGTGGTTGCGCTGGTCGCGCCCTTGGCCTTGCGCGCCGCATAGTTGACCGCCGAGGCGCTGCTCAGCGCGCCGGCCACGCCGGCGACGGCGGCTTGTTTGGCATCGCTCTTGAGATCGACGAATTTGGGCAGGGCCACGGCGGCCAGGATGCCCAGGATCACGATCACCATCACCAGTTCGATCAAGGTAAAACCGGCTTGCTTCTTCATGATGTTCCTTTTTTTCAGGCGAGAGAGGGATTCAATACATTTCGGACGGGGCCGTGACGCGCTTGCACAAGGGGCATGACGTCACAACTCATCGGCCATTCGCACAAACTGTATATCGGGGCCTGGCCCGGCGACTTGAGAACAAGCGGGTGTTTCCAGGCCTTTCTCCCGGGCCTTGTGAAATAGTCCCGTCTTGCCGCGGCCCGTGTTGTTCAGCCACCGCCGCGGCCCATGGCGGCCTGACCCAGATTCCACAAAGGCAGGAAGACACCCAGCGCCAGGATCAGCACCAGCACGCCGATGATGAGCAGCAGCACCGGCTCGATGGAGGCCGACAAGCCCTTGATGCTGTAGTCGGTCTCGCGCTCATACATCTGCGCGATCTCCATCATCAAACCGTCCAGCTCACCGGTCTCCTCGCCGACGGCAATCATCTGCAGCACGATGGGGGTGAACACGCCGGCGGCGGCGGCGCAGCGCGAGATGCTCTCGCCGCGCTCCACCCCGTCCCGCATCTGCTCGATGCGGTTGCCGATATAGGCGTTGTCCACGGTCTGTGCCACCACGGTCATGGTCTGGCTGATGGGCACGCCCGAGCTATAGGCCAGGGCAAAGCTGCGCGAGAAGCGCGCCAGCGTGGCCTTGAGCACGATCTCGCCGGCGATGGGCAGGCGCAGCTTGCGGCGGTCCCAGCGGTAGCGGCCCGTCGGCGTGGCCAGCCAGGCGCGCACCGCCATGACCCCGCCGGCCGCGCCTATCAAGACCATGGGCCACCAGTGCAGGGTCCAGGCCGAGAAACCCAGCAGCATGCGCGTCATCAGCGGCAGCTCGGCCTTGAAGCCGGCGAACACCGTGGCAAAGGTGGGCAGCACAAAGATATTGATGACGATGATGGCGATGATCATGGCCACCACCACCATCGCGGGGTAGCGCAAGGCCTGCTTGATGCGGGCACGGATGTCCAGCTCGAATTCCAGATGCTGGGACAGGCGCAGCAGCACCTCGGTCAGCCGGCCCGTCATCTCACCGACCCGGATCATGGCGATGTAGAAGGGGCTGAAGACCTTGGGGTGGCGGGCCATGGCGGTGGACAGCTCGCGGCCTTGGTCCAGGCTGGCGCGCAGGTCTTGCAGCATCTCCACCATGGCGGCCTGGGCGGTCGAGGCCTCCAGGCCGGCCAGGGCGCGCAGAATCGGCACGCCGGCTTTTTGCAAGGTGTAGAGCTGGCGCGTCATCACCAGGCAGTCCTCCATGCCGACCGGCCGGGCCTGCAGCCTTTGCCAGAAGTCCTGCTTGGGGGCGGACAGGCTGCTGCCGCCGAGTTCAATACCGGTGGGCACGACGCCACCGGCCATCAGCTGGGCGGCCACGGCGTCGGCGCTGTCGGCGTCGATCACGCCCTCCAGCAACTCGCCGCGGTTATTGCGTCCTCGCCAGGCAAAGGCTTGCATGGCTAGACGTCGGTGTCGATGCTGATGCGCATGGCCTCGGCCAGCGAGGTCTTGCCGGCCTTGACCAGGGCCAGGCCGCGGTCGGCCAGGGTCTTGCCCTTCAGGGCCAAGCGGGCGGCCTGCATAAAGCCGGCGGCGTCGCTGGCTTGCACGGCCAGGGCCATATCGGCATTCATTTCCAGCATCTCGTAGATGCCGCGCCGGCCGGCATAGCCCGAGCCATTGCAGGCCGAGCAGCCGACGCCGCGTTTGGGTCGGATGCCCGCGCCATCCGCGCCCGCGATGGCGCCCAGCCAGGCCGCTTCCTGCGGCGTCGGCGTGTGGGGTTCGGCGCAGTTCTCGCACAGGGCGCGCAAGAGGCGTTGCGCGATCACGGCCTGCAGCGAGGTGGCCACCATAAAGGGCGGGGCGCCCATGTCCAGCAGGCGGAAGGGCGTGCTCATGGCGTCGCGGGTGTGCAGGGTGGACAGCACCATATGGCCGGTGATGGCGGCGCGCAGGCCGATCTCCACCGTCTGCGGGTCGCGCATCTCGCCGACCAGGATCACGTCCGGGTCCTGCCGCAGCGTGGCGCGCAGCACGCGGGCGAAGTCCAGTTCGATCTTCTCGTTCACCTGCACCTGGGTCAGGCCGGGCAGGCGGTATTCCACCGGGTCTTCGACGGTGATGATTTTGTGCTGCTCGGCGTCGATCTCGCTGAGCGCGGCGTAGAGCGTGGTGGTCTTGCCCGAGCCGGTGGGGCCGGTGACCAGCACCATGCCGGACTGCTGGGACAGGATTTCGCGAAAGCGCGCCAGCATGTCCGCCGGCATTTCGATCTGGTGCAGGCGGCGTATGGCCGTGCCCTGGCCCAGCAAGCGCATCACCACCGATTCGCCGTACTGGCCGGGCAGGGTGGACAGGCGCACGTCGATGGTGCGTTCGCGCAGGCGCAGCGTGAAGCGGCCGTCCTGCGGCAGGCGCTTCTCGGAAATGTCCAGGCCCGCCATCAGCTTGAGGCGCTGCGAGAGGGCGGCGGCGATGCGCTTGTCGGCCTGCGTCTGGGTCTGCAGCACGCCGTCGATGCGGGTGCGTATCAGCAGCTCGCCCTCCTGCGGCTCGATGTGCACGTCGGAGGCGCCGGCCTGGGTGGCGTCCTCGAACACGCTTTGCAGCAGGCGCACGACCGGCGCGCCCTCCTGGCCCACGCTGGCCTGCAGGGCGCCGAAGTCCACCGCGTCGCCGATGTCTTTTTCCAGCGCCTTGGCTAGGCCGCTGATCTCTTCGCTGCGGCGGTAGTGGCGGTCAAACGCCGTGGGCAGTTGGCTCTCGGCCACCACGGCCATGTTGATGCGGCGCTTGAGCAGGCGGCTCAGCTCGTCGTAGGCGAACAGGTCCAGCGGGTCGGCCATGGCCACCAGCAAGGCCTCGCCGCGATCCTCCAGCACGATGGCGCGAAAGCGCCGCGCCGGCGTCTCGGACAGCAGGCGCACCAGATCGCTCTTCAGCGGAAAGCTCTTCAGATTGACGAAGGGAATGCGCAGCTGGCGCGCCAGCACATGGGCCAGCGCCTCCTCGGTGATCAGGCCGGCCTCGATCAGCAAGCGGCCCAGCTTCTTGCCGCTGCTGCGCTGCAGATCCAGGGCCTGCAGCAGCTGGGCCTCCGAGATCAGCTGCTGCTGCACCAGCACATCGCCCAGGCGCATTTTTTGTGGCGGGCCGGAGCCGGGGTCGCTTGAGCCGTTGTTGCTGCTTGGTTCAGTATCCATCGTGTGGCTTATGCATTGCTGGTGGCGCGGACTTCGGCCATGGTGGTCACGCCCTGCAGGACTTTCAATATGCCGTCTTGACGCAGGGTTTGCATGCCCTCGGTCAGGGCGGTCTGCAGCAGCTCCTCGGCGCGGGCGCCGGTCTGGATCTGGCGGCGCAAGACCTTGGAGACGGCCAGCAGCTCGTGCAGGCCGGCCCGGCCCTTGTAGCCGCTGTGGTCGCAGGCCTCGCAGCCGGGGCTGTGGTAGTGCAGGAGCTGGCCCTTGTGGCCGTAGCTCTTGACCCAGTCGTCCAGCACGCTTTGGCGCGCCGGGCCCTGGTGCTCGGGGTAGATGTGCAGATAGTCGTCCAGCCACTCCTGCAGATCGGCCTCGGCAATCGGCTTGGCGCTGCGGCAATTGGGGCAGAGCCGTCGCACCAGGCGCTGGGCCAGCACGGCCAGCAGGGAGTCGGCGAAGTTGAAGGGGTCCATGCCCATGTCCAAGAGCCGGGTGATGGTCTCGGCCGCGCTATTGGTGTGCAGGGTGGACATCACCAGGTGGCCGGTCAGCGAGGCTTCGACGGCGATCTCGCCGGTCTCCTCGTCGCGGATTTCACCCACCATGATCACGTCCGGGTCGGCGCGCAAAAAGGCGCGCAAGGCCTTGGCAAAGGTCCAGTCGATCTTGGGGTTGACCTGTACCTGGCGCAGGCCGGCCTGGGTGATTTCCACCGGGTCCTCGGCGGTCCAGATCTTGCGGTCCGGCGTGTTGATATAGCTCATCGCCGAGTGCAGGGTGGTGGTCTTGCCCGAGCCGGTGGGGCCCACGCAGAGCACCATGCCGTAGGGGCGGCTGACGGCCTTTTTCAGCTCGCTCAGATTGCGCGCGGTCAGGCCCAGCTTTTCCAGCGGGATGGGTTTGGAGGAGGCCAGCAAGCGCATCACCACGTCTTCCAGGCCGTTATTGGTCGGGATGGTGGCGACCCGCAGCTCCAGCTTGTGCTGGGGCGAGAAGCGGGCGAAGTTGATCTTGCCGTCCTGCGGCTTGCGGCGCTCGGAGATATCGAGTTCGCACATGATCTTGATGCGCGCGATCATGGCGTTACGGTAGGTGTTGGGCAGCTCCAGATAGGGCTTGAGCACGCCGTCCTTGCGGAAGCGGATCTTGAGCTTTTCCTTGCCCGGATAGGTCTCGATATGGATGTCGGACACGCCCTGGCTGCTGGCCTCGATGATCATGCTGTTGATCAGGCGTACCAGGGAGTTGTCGCTTTGTTCCAGCGGCACTTCGTCGTCGCGGCCGCCGCGGTCCTGCACCTCGCGCTCCAGGGTTTCGATCAGCTGATCGGCCTTGTCGAGGGAAAAATCCTGCGAGGGATGGGCGCCGGGGAGCAATTCGCTGCGTGCGATGGCGTCGCCGCCATAGCGCTCGTAAGTGGCCGGGATGGCGCTCAGCAAGGTGCCGACCTTGGTCAGCGTGGGCGTGACCTTGAGCTGGGCGATGAATTCGATCTCGTCCAGGGCCTCGCGCCGGGTCGGGTCCTCCATGGCCACGATCAGGCGGCCGTCGCGCAGCAGCAGGGGCAGCACGTCCAGGCGCTTGGCCACGGCATAGGGGATCTTCTTGACCGCATCGGGCTCGATGGCAAAGCTGGCCACATCGACGATGGGGTAGCCCATCTTGCGCGCCAGCGCCGATTGCAGGGCCTGGCGGCTGACGATGCCGCGGCGCACCAGCAGCTCGCCCAGGGGCACGGAGCGGTCGCCGCGCTGCAGCTCCAGCGCATGCTCCAACTGGGCCTCGGTGATCAGCTCCAGGGCCAGCAAGGCCTCGCCGATGCGCACCATGGGCATGCGGGCCTGCTGCTCGATGGCCAGCATCAGCTGCTCGGCGCTGACGATGCTCTCGGCCACCAGGATGTCGCCGACGCGGCGCGAGCGCAGGCTTTGCTGCTCGCTGGCGGCCTCGTTGATCTGGGCGGCGGTGGCCAGGTTTTCCTTCACCAGCACATCGCCGATGCGCTCGCCGATCTCGAAATGGTCCAGCACCTCGCGGGGGATGAAGACGCGGTAGACCGAGTCATCCGCATCGCTGATGGGCGGGAAGAGGAAAAGCCCCAGCTCGTCCTGGCAATGGCCGATGGTGCGGCCCCTGAGCTCGCCGCCGCCGACAAAGAAGAGCTTGAATTCACTGCGCGGGCGCGAGTCCAGCTTGAGCACATCGTCGGCCTGATTGCTCTCGCGTGGTGCCGCGACGATGGGGCGCAGCAGCTTGAGCGCGCGGAACTGCCCGAACTTCAGCGGCATGGCATTGCGGGCCGGCGGCACCAGCACCTGGGCGATGCGCTCGTGCGCGGCCATCAGGATCAGGTGGCCGGGGTTGCGGCTGCCGTTCAGGCCCAGCACCTCGCAGGGTTCGGGTGCGTTCTGTGCCTTGGCGCGCGGGTAGGCTGCGAAGGGCGGCATGGGCCAGACGAAGTTGAGCTTGCCCGGGGCTGTGTTGGCATCGGCAGGGGCTTCGCCGTGGGGCCAGCTCAGCGGGGCAGACAAATCGGGCATTCATTCCTCCAAACAGGGTTGGAGCCGGACGCTTCAGCGACGGCCTGGCTCTACGCCCCACCGATGCTAATGCGCGGAGACCGGTTCAAAGCGCCGAATTGGCGGGCACAGAGCCCGCAGCTTCACTCTTCACTGTAGTGGCGCCAGCGTTCGCTGGCCCGGCGCATCAGTTCGACCTGCTTGAGAAAACGCGGGCAGGCCTTGCAGATCAGCAGATGCAGGCGCACGGCCAGGCGCTCGCTCAGCGACAGCGGCTTTTCCTGGGCCAGCAAGACCATCTCGGTCACTTCGCGGCAATTGGGCCTGAGCTTCACAGCACTCCTCCTTGTTCTTGGGTGTGCGAGGCCTGTGCCCCGAACCAGTTGAGCTGCAGGCATTCGCGCAGGCGCAGCCGGGCCCGATGCAGCATGACCCAGAGATTGGTCGCGCTGATGCCCAGGGCCTTACAGATTTCTTCGGTGTCCAGCTCCAGCCACTCGCGCATCATGAACAAGCGCCCCTGCTGGCCGGGCAGATGTTCGACGCAGGCCTCCAGCACCCGCATGAAGTCCAGCTGGCGCAGGCAGTGCTCGGGGTCGCCCCAGTCCTGCGGCATCTCGCGCCAATGGCCGTTGGGGTGGAAGAGCTCCTCGTCCACGCTCTGACCGTCTTCGGCCGTGGCCGACATTTCCTTGCTATTGCGGCGGATCTGGTCGACCAGCTTGTGCTTGAGGATGCCGATCAACCAGGTCTTCAGCTGGGACTGGCCGGCAAAGTTCTGCGGTCGCTCCAGCGCGGCCAGCAGGGTTTCGGACACCGCGTCCTCCGCCCAGGCGGGGTTGCGCAGCTGCAGGGTGGCGTACTTGAGCAGCTGCGGCCGCAACTGTTCCAACTGCTTGGCCATGGCGGGGCCGGTCGTCCCCTGGGCGGTCTCGGTCATGCGCTCGCTTTCGAGATTTCTCTGCGCGCAGTGTAAGGACTGCGGCGCCTGCCCCGACGCAAGAGCAGGCACGGCTTGTGCCGCTTTTGATGGAGTTACCCGATGAAAACGAGCGCTATTGTTTCTTCCGCCCTGGCCTCCGTGCTGGCCCTGGGCTTGTTGACGCCCGCCACGGCGGCCGAGGCCAAGGCCGCCAAGGAAAAATGTTATGGCATCAGCAAGGCCGGCCAGAACGACTGCGCCAATCTGAGCGGCAGCCACTCCTGTGCCGGCCAGGCCACGGCCGCGATGACGCCGGATGAATGGCAGTACGTGGCCAAGGGCAGCTGCAAGAGCCAGCAGGGCTTGAGCGCCGCCGAGGCCAAGGCCGCGCTGGCGGCTGCGAAGCCCAAGAAGTCCTGACATGCTGCGCACTCCAGCAAGCCCGGTGGGCATAGGCTGGCGCCAGCCGCATTACCGGCAACTGATGCAGCAGCGGCCGGCCCTGGGTTTTCTGGAAGTGCATTCCGAGAACTTCTTTGCCGAGGGCGGCGCCGGTCTGGCCCTGCTGAGCCAGGCGCGCGAGCATTACGAGATCAGCCTGCATGGCGTGGGCCTGTCCCTGGGTTCGGCCTGCGGCCTGGACGCCTGGCATCTGGACAAGCTGGCGCGGCTGGTGGAGCGCATCCAGCCCTGCCGGGTCTCCGACCACGCCAGCTTCGCCCGCGTGCCCCAGCCCGGTGGGGCCGGCTTTCAGCATGCCAGCGATCTGCTGCCCATCGCCTTCAGCCGCGCCAGCCTGGACCTGATGGTGACCCATGTGCAGCAGGTGCAGGAGCGGCTGCGCCGGCCCTTGCTGGTGGAAAACCTCAGCGCCTATCTGGGCTGGGCCGAGAGTGCCGGGGACGAGGAGATGAGCGAGCCCGAGTTCTTCAATGCCCTGGCCCAGCGCAGCGGCTGCGGCCTGCTGCTCGATGTCAACAATCTCTTCGTCAATGCGCGCAACCGTGGCGCCGACAAGGCCGAGGCTCAAGCCCAGGCCTGCCGCTGGATGGACGGCCTGCGCCGCGACAGCGTGGCCGAGATCCATCTGGCCGGCCATGCCGAGCTGGAGGGCCTGGTGATCGATGACCATGGCAGCCGCGTCTGCGCCGAGGTCTGGCAGCTCTATGCCCACGCGCTGACGCGCTTCGGCCCGCTGCCGAGCTTGATCGAGTGGGACAGCCATCTGCCGCCGCTGGCCTTGCTGCTGGACGAGGCGCGGCTGGCCGCGCAATGCATGGAGGAGGTTTGTTATGAGCCCGCTTGAGCTGGATGGACGGGCCGAGCTGCAGGCTCGGCAGGCGGCCTTGCTGGCCGCGCTGGCTAGCGGCAGGGGCGCGGTGCCTGGCCTGTGCGGCCTGGGGTCGGCTGGCTTGCAGCGTGGGCTCCAGGCCTACCGCAGCAACGCCCAGGCCCTGGCGGCGCGCGCCCTGGCCGCCGTCTACGGCCCGCTGCATGCATGGCTGGGCGAGGCCTCGTTCGCGGCCATGGCCTGGGCCTTCTGGCGGGCCAGCCCGCCGCAGCGCGGCGATTTGGCCGAGTGGGGCGCGGACTTGGCGGACTTTCTGGCGCGGCAGCCGCAGATGGAGGCCTTGCCCTGCCAGCTGGCCCGGCTGTGCTGGGCCGCCCACCGGGCCGAAGGCTGTGCCGATGGGGTCTTGGACGGCCCATCCCTGCATCTGCTGGCGCAGCTTGAGCCGGCGCGCCTGGGCCTGCGCATGCGGCCCGGCCTGAGCCTGCAGCAGATTTCGCCCGCCGCCTTGCTGCTGTGGCGGGGCGGGGCGGCGGCCGATGAGGACCTCATCGCCGCGGCCCGGATGCTGAGCTGGGTGCCGCAGCCCCTGCTGGTCTGGCGCCAAGCCTGGACGGTGCAGGCGCGTTTTCCGGACCCCGCTGAAGCTGTTTTGTTGCAGGCCTTGCTGGCCGGCTTGGATCTGGACACCGCCTTGCAAAGCGCCTTGCTCATGCAGCCCGACTACGACTTTGGCGTCGTCTTGCAGCGCTGGCTGCGCGAGGAATGCCTTTGGGCTGCGCTTGAAATCAATGCACAGGAATCGCCATGAATATCGCTCTCAATGCTTTCACCGTGCTGCTGCGTCTGCTCTGCGATCCAGGCCGCTCTTCGCTGCGTTCACACGCGGCCCCGGTCTGGCTGAACTGGGTCTTGGCCCAGGCCCAATCACTGGCGCTCCTGCTGGCCAGGTTTTATCTGGCCCAGGTTTTTTTCCTCTCGGGCCTGAGCAAGCTGCGCGACTGGTCCAGCACCCTGGCCTTGTTCGAGGATGAATACCAGGTGCCGTTCTTGCCGCCCGAGCTGGCGGCGTATCTGGGCACGGCCGGGGAGCTGGCCCTGCCCGTCTTGCTGGTGCTGGGTCTGGGCGGGCGTTTTGCCGCCCTGGGCCTCAGCGTGGTCAATCTGGTGGCGGTGGCGAGTCTCAGCGAAATCGCCCCGGCCGCCTTGGCTGGCCATCAGCTCTGGGGCGTTTTGCTGCTGGCGGTGGCCTTGTTCGGGGCGGGGCGCTTCTCGGTGGATGCGCTGATCTTTCGCGTCAGGTCAGAGGGTGTGAACTTTTGTAGCGAGCGGCTGCCAGGCTAGGCGGACGGAGCTGCGGATGCCGGAACGTACTTCCTGTACGTGAGGATTCCGAGCACCGCCCAACGACGCATGGCGGCCGCGCAGTAAAAAGTTCTCACCCTCTCAGGCCTACTCGCGCGGTTTGAAGCTGATGATGAGCACCGAGGGCACGCGGCCGTCGGTATCACGCGGCAGCACGGCCGTCTTGTCGATGGCACGCAGCACGGCGTTATCCCATTCGTTGTCGCCGCTGGCCTTGAGGATTTTGCGGGCGATGATATTGCCGTCCGGCGCGGTGCGCACCTCGACCTCGGCCACCGGGTTGGCGCTGCCGGTGTCGGGGTAGATGATGTTGGGGCGCACGCGGGCCTTGATGCGGCCGGCGTAATTGGCCGAGGGGCCGGAGGACTGCAGGGCCGAGCCGCTGGCGTTGGGGGCGCCGCTGGCGCCGGCCATGCCCTGGATGCGGCGCAGGTTTTCCTGGCGCTGCGCCTCGGCCTTGGCCTCGCGGGCGGCGTCTTTTTTGGCGGCGGCGTCCTTGGCCAGCTTGTCCTGCTTTTGCTTCTCGAGCTTGTCCAGCTTTTCCTGTTTCTGCTTTTCTTTTTCTTCCGCCGCCTTCTTCTCGGCCTTCTCGCGTTCCTTTTCCTTTTTGGCCAGCTCGTCCTTTTTGCGCTGGGCCTCGCGTTCGGCCTCGCGCTTGGCTTCCAGCAGCTCCTGCTTCTTTTTCTCCTTGGCCTTGGCGATGGCGATCTCCGCCTCGCGCTCGGCCTGCAGGTCTTCGGCGGGCGGGGGCGGCGGGGGCGCCTGCACGGGCTTGGGGGGCGGCGTGGGTTCGGGTTCAGGCTCGGGCGGCAACTGCTCCTTGGGCGCGGCGGCCTGCGGCAGGGCCGACCACAGCTCGGCCTCGAAGGCGGGTGGGGTCTCCGTGCGCCAGTGCACGCCGGCGCTCAGCGCGGCCAGCAGGGCGGCGTGGGCGATGGCGGCAATGGCGAAGCCGCGGCCCATGCCGGGATTGTCCGGCGGGCGCAGGGGGTCGAAGGGCAGGGCGGGGCTCAGGCTGCCAGTCATGACGATCAGGGCTTGTGCTCGCTGCTTTCCGCCGAGCCATTGCGCACGGCCAGGCCGACGCGCTGGATGCCGGCGCTCTGCAGAATGTCCATCACCTTGACCACGGCCTCGTACTTGACGCTTTTGTCGGCCGAGATCACCACTGGGGTCGTCGCATCACCGGCTTGGGCCGCCTTGACGCGCTCGGCCAAACGGCTGATCTGCAGGGACTCGGGCTCCTGCTTGTCCAGCTTGAGCTTGAGCTTTTCGTCGGCGCCGACGATGACGTGGATCACATGCTGGGGCTGGGTCTTGCTGCGGCCCACGCTGGGCAGGTCGACCAGGCCGGTGGTGATCAGCGGGGCGCTGACCATGAAGATGATGAGCAGCACCAACATCACGTCGATGAAGGGCACCATATTGATTTCATTGATGGTGCGGCGGCGCCGCGAACCGCGCGAGCTGATGGCAGCCATGGCTTAGCGGCTTTGGCCGGCCGTGGTCACGGGCTGGCTGGCGTTGCGCTGCAGGATGTTGCTGAACTCCTCGATGAAGGACTCCAGCGTGATGGCGCTGCGGTCGATCTGGCGGGCGAAGCGGTTGTAGGCCAGCACGGCGGGGATGGCGGCGAACAGGCCGATGGCCGTGGCCACCAGGGCTTCGGCGATGCCGGGGGCCACCGTGGCCAGGGTCACCTGCTGCAGATTGGACAGGCCGACGAAGGCGTGCATGATGCCCCAGATGGTGCCGAACAGACCCACATAGGGCGAGACCGAGCCGACCGAGGCGAGGAAGGAGAGATGGCTTTCCATCGCGTCCAGCTCGCGCTGGAAGCTGGCGCGCATGGCGCGGCGGGCGCCGTCCAGCAAGGCCGTGGGCTCGCTGACACGCCGCTCACGTAACTTCAAAAATTCACGCATGCCGGAGGCGAAGATGCGCTCCAGCGGTGCGCCCTCGGTCTTGTTGGCCACGCCGTTGTACAGATCGTTGAGGTTTTTGCCCGACCAGAACTCCTGCTCGAAGGCCTCGTTGCCGCTGTTGATGCGCGAGATGGCGGTGAACTTGCTGAAGATCACGCTCCAGCTGGCCAGGGACATGAAGAGCAGGGCGGCAATCACCAGCTGCACGGGCAGGCTGGCATGCAGGATCAGGGCGACGATGGAGAGATCTTGGTTCATTGCTAGGACTTTTGGTTCTCGATCGCCTCGATCAAGGAGGCGGGAATGCGGCAGGGTTTGAAGTCTAGTGGCTCGCTGGCCGGGCTTGTGCGAGGGCTGTCGTCGTCCACATTGCTGCGCACGCAGCCGATGCGGATCTCGCCCTCGGCCAGCAGGGTCTCGCCCCGCCAGGCCTGCTGGAACAAGACCATGCTGGCCCGGCCCAGCTCGCGCGCCTCGACCGTGATGCGCAGCCAGTCGTCCAGCCGGGCCGGGCGCAGATACTTCATTTGCGTGCTGCCGACGATGAACATCACCCGCTCGCGATGCCGCATGGCTTCTTGCTCGAAGCCCAGGCCGCGCAGCCACTCGGTGCGGGCGCGTTCGAAGAACTTGAGGTAGTTGGCATAGAAGACCACGCCACCGGCGTCGGTGTCTTCCCAGTAGATGCGCAGGGAATGCTGGAACAGAAGACTCATGAAGGACGGGCGGCGTGGGAGCGGCGGTAGCGGGGCAGCAGCTGAGCCAGGCGGGCGACGGTTTCCTGCAGGTCAAGCATGCTGCTGGCGAAGGACAGGCGCAGCCAGCGCTCCACGCCCTGGCGGCCAAAGTCGCGGCCCGGGGTCAGTGCAATCTGGGCGCTACGCATCAGCTCGAAGGCGAGGTCCCAGCTATTGGCGCAGAACTCGCTGCAATCGATCCAGACGTAGAAGGCGCCGTCGGGCTGGACCGGTACCCGCAGGCCCAGGGCTTGCAAGGCCGGCACGATGAAGTCGCGGCGGGTGCGGAACTCCTCGCGGCGCTGCTCGTAAATCGCCAATGCTGCGGGTTCGAAGCAGGCCAGGGCGGCATGCTGGGCGATGCTGGAGGGGCAGATGAAGAAGTTCTGCGCCAGCTTTTCGATCGGCGCCACCAGGGCCGGCGGCAGCACCAGCCAGCCCAGGCGCCAGCCCGTCATGCCGAAGTATTTGGAGAAGCTGTTGACCGAGACCACATCCTCGCCCAGCTCTAAGGCCGAGGCCGCAAAGCGTGGGTCGTAGCTGAGGCCCAGATAGATCTCGTCGACGATGGTGAGGCCGCCGCGCTCGCGCACCGCCGCCACGATGGCGCGCAGCTCGGCCGGTTCAATCGAGGTGCCGGTGGGGTTGCTGGGCGAGGCCAGCAGCACGCCGCGTGTGTGCGCGTTCCAGGCCTGGCGGATCTGCGCGCTGCTGGGCTGGAAGCGCTGCTCGGGCCCGGTGGGCAGCAAGACCGGCGTGGCATCGGTGGCGGCCACGAAATGGCGGTTGCAGGGGTAGCAGGGGTCGGGCATCAGCACCTCGTCGCCGGCCTCGAACAAGGCCTGGCAGACGAGTTGCAGGCCGGCCGAGGCGCCGGCCGTGATGGCGATGCGCTCGGGCGCGATGTTCAGCCCGTAGCGCTGCAAATACCAGTGAGACAGGGCTTGCCGCAGGGCGGGCAGGCCCAGGGCCGGGGTGTACTGGGTCTGGCCGCCCTCGATGCAGCGCTGTGCGGCGGCTTGCACCATGGGCGTTGCGCCAAAATCCGGCTCGCCGATGTTCAGGTAAATCATGCGCCGGCCGCCCTGGGCCGGGTCGCACAGCGGGCCGCGCGCGATCTCGGCGGCGGCCTTGGCACATTCCATCACGTAAAAGGGCTCGATCTGGTCGAGCCTGGCGGCCAGTTTCATCGCTAGGACGGTCGGTCTCAGACCTTGCGCTTGGGCACGGCCGCGACCTCGCGAGGGCGCAGATCGGTGGCCGAGCGGTCCAGCACGCCGTTGACGTATTTGTGGCCGTCGGTGCCGCCGAAGGACTTGGCCAGCTCCACCGCCTCGTTGATCGCCACCTTGTAGGGGATGTCGATACAGTGCTTGAGTTCGTAGGCGCCAATCATCAGCACACCATGTTCGATGGGTGAGAGTTCGGTAGTCTTGCGATCCACATGGCGGGCCAGCACGGCGTCCAGATCGGCGGCTTCGAGGATGCAGCCGTTCAGCAAGGCGTCGAAATGGCTGCGGTCGGCCTTGTCGAAGTCCTCTTGCTCGCGCATATGGGCGTCGATGGTGGCGACGTCGTCACCGGTGATCAGCCATTGGTAGAGACCTTGCAGGGCCAGTTCGCGCGAGCGGCGGCGGGCCGATTTGGGCTGGGCGCGTTTGCTCGCGGTTTTCTTGGCCGGGGCAGGCGTGGGGCTGGTGGCGCTGTCGTTCGTGCTCACTGAAGTTCTTCCATCAAATTGGCCATCTCGACCGCTACTCGGGCCGCGTCGCGGCCTTTTTCTTCGGCTCGCGCCCAAGCTTGTTCTTCGTTTTCGACCGTCAGGATTGCGTTGGCAATCGGGGTCTGGAAATCCAGGGCGATGCGGGTCACGGCGGCGCCGCTTTCGTTGGCGACCAGTTCGAAGTGATAGGTCTCGCCGCGGATGATGCAGCCCAGGGCGACCAGGGCGTCGTAGTCCTCGCTATCGGCCATGGCTTGCAGGGCCACCGGCACTTCCAGCGCGCCGGGCACCGTCACGTGGCGGATATGGTTCTCGCTCACGCCCAGGGCCCGCAACTCGGCCACGCAGGCCTCGGCCAGGGCCTGGGTGATGGCCTGGTTGAAGCGCGCTTGCACGATGCCAATGCGCAGGTCCTCACCTTGGAGGGAGGCCGCCGTGGCCATGCCTTTGTCGGATCCTTGCATATTCGCTTGCTCTCTTCTTTTTGGGGGATGGGGTGTTCAGGCTTGCGCGTCGGCGGCCACAAAGCCGGTGACTTCCAGGCCGTAGCCGGTCATGCTGGGCATGCGGCGCGGGCTGCCCAGCAGGCGCATGCGCTGCACGCCCAACTCGCGCAGGATCTGGGCGCCGACGCCGTAGGTGCGCAGGTCCATGATCTTGGCCGGGGCGGCTTCGCTGGCTTGCTCGGGCAGCAGGCGGCCGAGCAGGCTGGCGGCGTCGTCGCCGCAGTTGAGCAAGACGGCGACGCCGCCGCTGCTCTTCTTCAGCTCGGCCAGGGCGGCGGGCAGGGGCCAGGAATGGCCGCCGGCCTGCGTGTCCAGCAGGTCCAGTACCGAAAGAGGTTCGTGCACACGCACCAGCACCTCGTCGCTGGGTTCCCAAGCACCGTGGCTCAGGGCCAGATGGGTGGCACCGGTGCGGTCCTGGAAGACGCTGCAATCGAACTCGCCCTGGGCGGTCTGCAATTTGCGCTCGCCGACGCGTTGGACCAAGGTCTCGTTGCGGCTGCGGTGTTCGATCAGGTCGGCGATGGTGCCGATCTTCAGGCCATGCTCCTTGGCGAATTCGACCAGATCGGGCAGGCGGGCCATGGTGCCGTCGTCCTTCATGATCTCGCAGATCACGGCGGCGGGCGTCAGGCCGGCCATCTTGGACAGATCGCAGCCGGCTTCGGTATGGCCGGCGCGCATCAGCACGCCGCCGTCCTGGGCTTGCAGGGGGAAGATGTGGCCGGGCTGGACCAGGTCACGGGCCTGGGCGTCGCGGGCCACGGCGGCCTGCACGGTGCGGGCGCGGTCGGCGGCGGAGATGCCGGTGCTGACGCCGGTGGCGGCCTCGATGGAGACCGTGAAGGCCGTCGCATGCTTGGTGCCGTTGCGGCTGGCCATGGGCGGCAGATTGAGCCGCTCGCAGCGTTCGCGGGTGAGGGTCAGGCAGATCAGGCCGCGGCCGAACCTGGCCATGAAATTGATCGCCTCGGGGGTGACGTGGTCGGCCGCGAGGACGAGGTCGCCCTCGTTTTCGCGGTCCTCTTCGTCAACCAGGATAACCATGCGGCCAGCGGCCAGCTCGGCAACGAGCTCGTGTACGGGTGAGATGGGCATCCCGCGATTGTAGGCGGGCGCGAGCCTGCTCTGGGTTTAAACCCTAGACCCCGTGCTCAATCCCAGCAGCTTTTGCTTGCGGCTCAGGCCGAGCTTGCTGCTCGCCTGGCTCGTAGGCGCAGGTCGGCGCCGATGGGCGAGCATTCAAGCCAGCGCCATTGCAGGGCCTGGTCCAGGCTTTGGAATTCACCGATCTCGGCCAGCCCCAAGCCGGCGCCCAGCATTTTGGGCGCCAGATAGAGCAGCAATTCGTCCACCAGGCCCTCGCGCAGCAGGGAGCCATTGAGCTTGGCGCCGGCTTCGACGTGCAGCTCGTTGATGCCGCGCCGGCCCAGGTCCTTGAGCACGTCCGCCAGCTCGACCTTGCCCTGGGCATTGGGCAGGCGGCTGAGTTCGGCGCCGGCGGCTTGCAGGGCGGCGGCGTTGGGCTGCGTGTCGGGATCGACGGCGCAGTAGATCAGGACCTGGCCCTCGGCCTCGAAAATCCTGGCCTGGGGCGGGGTTTGCAGGCGCGAGTCGATCACCACCCGCATGGGTTGCCGGGCCGTGGGCAGCAGGCGCACATCCAGGCGCGGGTCGTCGTCGCGCAGCGTGCCGTAGCCGGTCAGCACGGCGCCGGCGCGGCGGCGCCAGGCGTGGCCGTCGCTGCGCGCGGCGCTAGCGGTGATCCACTGGCTCTGGCCGTTGCGCAAGGCGGTCTGGCCGTCCAGCGAGGCGGCGATCTTCAGGCGCACAAAGGGCTGACCGCGCTGCATGCGGGAGAAAAAGCCGATATTGAGTTCGCGCGCGGCCTCGGCCAGCAGGCCGGTCTCGGTCTGGATGCCGGCGGCGGCGAGCCGGGCCATGCCCTGGCCCGCCACCAGCGGGTTGGGGTCCACCAGGGCGGCCACCACCCGGCCCAAGCCGGCGGCGACCAGGGCCTCGCAGCAGGGCGGTGTGCGGCCGTGGTGGGCGCAGGGCTCCAGCGTGACGTAGGCGGTAGCGCCGCGCAGGTCCGCGCCGCGGGCCTGGGCGTCGCGCAAGGCCATCACCTCGGCATGGGCCTGGCCGGCGGCCTGGGTGTGGCCACTGCCCAGCACCCGGCCCCGGGCGTCGGTGATGACGCAGCCGACCCTGGGGTTGGGCTCGCTGAGGCCTATGGCCTGCTCGGCCAGGGCCAGGGCATGCTGCATGGCGCTGAGGTCATCGGCATGCTGTTCGGGCCAGAGGGGCTTGCCGGTCATGCGCGTCAGTCCCAGGGGGCGGCTTCGGCGGCCACGGGTTCAAGGGCGGCGGCGCCAGGCACGGGCAGGGCGGCCAGGGCGGCGCCGGCGGCCAGGAAGTCGTGCTCGCCGCCCAGGCCTTCCAGCAGTTCGGGGATCAGCTTGCTCAGCTCGCCGGTGGCCAGGGCGGCATCGGCGTCGAAGGCTTCGTCTTTTTCGGGCGAGTCGCGGCCTTCGAAAGCCAGGTCCAGGAAGGCGATCTTCTTGATCTGCAAGGTGTCGGTGAGCATGAAGGAGACGCGGTCCTTCCAGCTCATGGCCAGGCGGGTGGGGGCTTTGCCGCCGGCCAGATGCTGACGCACTTCCTCGATGTCCAGGGCATGGCGGGCGTAGCGCACCACGGACTTCATCTCGTCGCCGCTCTTGAGTTCGCACTCGCGGTCTATGCTGAAGCCGGCGGGCGGCACGCCGTCCATCAGCCAGGCCGTCATGCAGACGGCGGGGGACTCGGCGGTTTGCAGCAGGTGCAGATTCAGGCCGGGCAATTCCTTGATCAGCAGGGTGACCACCTCTTCGGCGCGGCTGGCACTGCTGGCGTCAATCATCAGCAGTTGCAGGGCCGGGGCGATCCAGACCTTGATGCTGGACTGCTTGGTGAAGGCCATGGGCAGCAGCTCCAGCGTGGCCTGTTCCTTCAATTCCTTGCTCTGCTTTTTGCCGGGCTTGCGGCCGGTCTCCAGCTCGACCCGGGCGGCCATTTCATCGACGCGACGCTTGACCACCGAGCCGGGCAGCACCCGCTGCTCCAGCTTGAGCTTCATCAGCCAGTGGCCGCCGATGTCTTCGACCAGGGGGGCGTGGGGGATGTCGCGCGGCGGAGCCCAGCCCATGGACTGGGCCTGGGTGGCGCCGCACTCGACGAAGACGGTCTTCTCGAGGGCTTCTTCAATCTGCGGGACGGTGGCCTGCCAGTTCGGGCCGATGCGGTAAACCATCAGGTTTTTGAACACTGCTGCAATCCTTTGCGCTTTCATGGTCCGGGTTCGTGCCGGAAAAGCGGCGATTGTCTCAGGCTTGGCGGGCGGTTTGGATTTGATGGGCCGCGCCGGTACTTCAGGGGCTTGCGGTCTGGTGGGGCTCGGTGGCGGTATTGCTGAACCAGCCCTGGCTGGGGTCGACGGCATGGCCGCTGGGGCATTGCTCGCCGCTGGGGATGACCAGGAAGTTCTGGCGGCTCAGCGCGGCGCCGACCGAGACGTAGTCGGCGGGGTGTTCGGCATTGCCGATCTTGTTGTCGCCGTCATAGTCGGCGCTGTAGCGGCAGATGGTCTTGGCGCTGGGGCCGCTCAGGGGAATATCCACGATGTTGAGGCGGCCGCTCCAGAGCGTGCTGGTGCTGATCTTGGGGTAGACGATGCAGTAATAGGCCACAAAGGTCTGGGTGCTCGGCAGGCTGTAGGGGGCGTCGTGGAAGCATTGGTAGCTGGGCAGCAGCGTGGGTTCGTCGCTGCGCAGCAGTTCCAGATTCATGGGCAGGGCCGTGCCCACCGGCTTGCCGGGGTCGCTGGGCGAGGCGGCCGAGAAGCGGACAAAACCACTCAGCAAAAAGCCCAGTGCGTTGTCCCGGCAGGCCTCGATATCGATGGGCGAGATGTCGGCAACCGGGGTGTTGGGCAGATTGCAGACGCCGGTGATCACGCCCGTCAGATTGTTGAAGACCCAGACCGTGGCGGTGCTGGGTGAGGGGCGGAAGACGCTGCTCTTGTCGCCCAGGTCTTTGGCGTTCAGGGGGATGGCGCCGTCGCGGCCGCCGGGGCGGCGCACCGGCGTGGCGTCCGGGGCCAGGCCCAGGGCGACGCCTAGCGAGGGCGGGCTGCGCGACAAAATGCTGTCCAGCGTGACGATTTGCGCGCCCTCGCTGCGGTCGGTCCAAGTCACGCTGACCCGTATGTCTTTTCTCTGCGTCTCCAGCAGATCGAGCGGCGAGTCGATCGTGCGCACGACGGTGAAGTTGGTGTTGCTACCGGCATCGGTGTTGAGGGTTCTGGCGAGGATATCGTCAAAGGCCAGGACATTGGGGTCTGCGTTGACAGGGGGCGTTGCCAGCGAAAAGCTGCGCAGCCACTCCATTTCCTGCTGGGCCAGGCGCACGGCCTCCCCTCTTTGCTTGGCCAGGTCGGCGCTGCGCCGCATGCTGTTTTGCAGGCCTGCCAGGGCCAGCATGCCAAAGGCCATGATGAGCAAGGCGAGCAGGGCTTCGAGCAGGGCCACGCCACGCGGCTGCCGGGCCGGTCGATGAGAGGGCGGGTTAGGGCGCTTGTTCATGGCGAGTCAAACCAACTGCCGGGCACGCGGATAAAGCTGCCCGTTCGATTGCTCAGTTCATCCATCACCGCGCCCTCGTACCAAAGGTCAATGACTCCGCTGGTACTGAGCGCCCCGGCCACCAGCATCGCGCCCCGGAGTTGGGCCGGCATGGCGCTGCCATTGGCCCAGTCAAGATTGCCGTTGGCGAACAGCAGGCCGGTGAGGCGCATGGGGCCGTTCAGCTGCACGGCGCCATCGGCCACGATCAGCATGGGGCGGCTGTCCGTGCCCAGGCTGACATTGCTATTGATGGTGAGCGGGCCGGCAATCCAGGCCATGCGCACGCCGGCGTCATAGGCTTGCTGCAACGCCGGGCCGCAATCGCCGGCCGGGCAGAGGATGCGGCGCAGGGCCGCCTGATCGCGGTAGCTCTCCATGCCCATGCCGAAATACATGCCGAATAAGGCCGGGCCTTTTTTTGCCATGCCGTCGGCGTTTTTCAGACTGGGGTCGTCGAGGAGCAGGGCCTGGCGGCCCGGTGTGCCGGGCAGGCTTTCCAGGCGGTTTTCATCGAGGCCGCTGATCTGGCCGCTGCCCAGGGCCGAGCTGAGCAAGAGGCCATTGCTGCGCGGCGCGCTGCTGTGCAGGCCCAGCCCCGCGCCGCCCAGATTCATCGCGCCGGTGATCGTCAGGGGCGCTGCGGGCGGATTTTTCAGGGCGCTGAGCAGGGCCAGGTCTACCGATGCCGTGCTGACTCCAACAGAGGCTTGGACGGCGAAATTGCCTTGTTCGTTACATTCCGCGCTGCCGCTGCTGGAGCAGCCGGTGGAAATCAGGCGAATGACGCCGGGGCGAGGAATGGTGGCGGGCAGCGGGC
Organism: Roseateles oligotrophus; assembly: GCF_014204525.1. Classification (GTDB taxonomy): domain Bacteria; phylum Pseudomonadota; class Gammaproteobacteria; order Burkholderiales; family Burkholderiaceae_C; genus Paucibacter_A; species Paucibacter_A oligotrophus_A. Next base: position 24,515 of record NZ_JACHLP010000001.1, on the reverse strand, counting down.
CGGGTGTGGCGGAGGTGAAGGACAGGGCGAAGCGGGGTTGCAGGTTTGGTGCGTCATTCAAGGCCGCCTGGGCGGGGAGGGCGCCATTCGGGCAGCGGCAAGTCCAGCCGGTAGCCTCATTGCGGACGCAGTCGGCGACTTGTTTCTTGTAGGTCACGGGTGCGACCACGGTCCGGTCGCCGGCCTGGATCGTCAGATAGCGTTCGCGAAAGCCGTTGGCACCGGCGGCATCCGCTTGGCAGGTGGCGTCTATCTTGACGCCATTGAGCAGGGCGATCGCCCATTCAATGCCCGCCTCGGCCGCCTCCTGCGAAACCCCGGCGCGAAAATAATTGCTGGCGATCTTTTGTTCAAAGATCAGATTGCGGCTGCCATAGGCCGCCATCATGGCCATGATGAGAAACAGCACCATCACCACGACCAGGGTGGCCGTACCTTGCTGCTGCCGGGCCGTGCCGGGCTTCATGGCGCGCAAACCCCGGTGACGAGCTCGTTGCGCATGCGGTCGTTGACCTTCAAGCTGCGCACAACTTGCGGGTCATGCTTGGCTTGGGCGCTGAGGGTGATTTCAAAGTAGTTGATCGTCAGCTGCGGTGGGCAGTTGGCCAGGCCGGCGCAGGGCCGCTCGCAAAGTTCGGGCAGGGGCAGGACTTGCGGTTTGAGCACGACGCTGAACTGGGTGACCAGCAAGACTTCGGGGTCGGTCAGGGGCTGCCAGTTGTTGTTGGTGAACTCAAATTGCAGGACCTTGTTGGCGACACGGAAGCCAAAGCGTTCCTGGTCACTGGATTTATTGTCTTCGGCGGCAGCGCTGTCGACGGAATAGCTGTAGCTCACCTGGTTTTGATTTGGACTGACGGAGGTGCGCTTGGCGTAGTCGTTTTCTTGCAGGGGCGCCGGTGAACCGGCGGCCCAAACAAACTGTGCCGACTGCCGCATCGCCCCCGCCCGGCGCAACTCGCGCAATATCAAGTCCGCTGCCGCCCGCAAGTCCTGCTGCACCTGGGTTTCCAGCAGCAAGCGGCGGTGTTCGGACAGTTGCTGGGTCATCATCAGGCTGGCGCCCGCCACCACAATCATGCCGACCGTGATGCCCACCATCATCTCGATCAGGCTCAGGCCTTGCTGGGTGAGGGCGGCGCCGGCGCGCGGGGGGTGTTTCAGACGCATGGCTGAACTCCGGTGAAGCTGCCGTCCGGACAGCAGAGCTTGACCCGTCCCATGCCATTGAGTTCGATCTGCAGCTTGGGCTGGCTGCCTCGGCTGCTCGCAACCAGGACCTTCAGCTCGGGCGCCGAGGGGACCATGTGCAGCGGGGAAAACTGTAGCCCGGTGAGGCCGCTGGAAATCGCCAGAGGTGCTAGCACCTTGATCGTGACGCCGGTGCTGCTGGGGATCTGGGCGGTTTTGATCTCGGTCAGCCCGATGGTGCCTGCACAGGCGCTGCCCACTTCGCGGCTGCAGTCGCAGCGGTCAATCGGGCCGGTGCGTTGAACGATCAGATAGCAGCTCATCACCGGGCTTTGCTGAAAGTAGGTGTGGATGCCATAGGATTTCAGGCCCGACTCGGACCTAGCAAAGGCCAGATCGCTGACCAACTCGGCCGCAATCAGCTGAACTCGCTTGCGTGCAAGCATGTCGCCGAAGGACGGGATGGCCACGGCCAGCACAATGCCCAGCACGGCGATGACCACCATCAGTTCCACCAGGGACAGGCCCCGGGGGTCACGGTGACTGATGTTCAGCTGGGCCAGCATTTGGATTTGCTGTCGTTGCCGGCGCTGTCCTGCGCCTGGTATTTCAGATTGCCCCCGCTCATTTCTACCGACATCTGGGCGCAATCGCTGTCATGGGCCTGGGGGCTACCGGAAACGGCCTGTGCCTTTGCAATAAAGCCGAAGCTGTAGCTGGGCGGGTCGCCGACACCGCTCAGGCTCAGCTGGTAGTGCCCGCCGGGCGACAAGCCATTGTTCAGGCCCAGCTTCAAGTCGTCCAGAACGCTGAGGTAGTTGCTGCGATTACTGCGCATGCGCTCCTGTGCCTGGGCAATGGCGCTGAGTGCGCTGATGGCGTCCGAGCGCCGGCTCTTGGCCACTTGCTTTTGATAGCTGGGCAGGGCCACGGCCATCAAGATGCCCACGATCACCAGGACGAACATCAGCTCAATCAAGGTGAAGCCGCGAGTTTTGGGCCAAGCCCTTGCCTTGCCCGGCCGCCATTGCTTGGGCCGTGTATTTGGCGACTGACTGCAGGCAGGCTTCATGGCCGGATTATGGAAAGGCGTCTGCGAATTGGCTGTCAGTAGTTTGCGCCGCTCATCGCTCCAAAACAACCGCTGATCGCATGCTAAGCAAACCCGTGACATCCCCAAGCTTGAAGCTTGATTTGTCGCTTGGTCTGGACATGTCCGCATGAGCTGGCCGGGGTGACTCTTGCGGATATGGGTCAGCATGTCGGGTACTGGCCCATGCTGGCGTTGGGGCTGCAGCTGCGTACCCGGCCTGCAATGCTGATGATTTGCCGAACGCTGTCGCCGTCCTGGGTGCTGAGGTCGATGCTGGCGGCGGGTGTGACGGCGCCTTGCTTGGCGCTGAAACTCAGGTGGCTGGACTTGGTTTTCAGGCCTATCTTCTGCTGGCTGGGCAGCCACTGGGATTTGATGGCCTTGGCGCCACCGGTGCAGACGGGCGCTCCGCTGGCATCGCATTGGCATTGCTTGGCCGGACCGCTGTAGATGATGTAGCAGGCGCCCTGGCTTTGTTGGTCAAAGTCCAGATGGACGCTGTTGGTGCTGAGCAAGGCCTCATGGCGGGCCTGCTTCAAGTCCAGCATCAAGGTCTGGGCCAGCAGGTTCAGGCGTTGCCGCTGCTTCATGCGCTCCAGGGACGGGACGGCTTGCGATAGCAGCACGGCGCTGATGCACAAGCAGGTCAGCAGCTCGATCAGGCTCAGACCTCGGCTGTGCTGCTTGCTGGACCTTTGGCTGAACTTGATGGCGCGCATTTCGGACTCCTGTAGAACTTGCTCGGTGCGATGAGCAAAATCTAGGCGTTCGATGCGGCGACTTCTGTCCTGCTGATGGGGGCAGGGGCTCCCTCCGATGGGGGAGGAGGGGGAAGCCGGGGGGTTAAATTTCCCGGATCAGCTTGTGGAATTCGTCCACGTCTTCAAAGCTGCGGTAGACCGAGGCGAAGCGCACATAGGCGACTTTGTCTATGCGCTTGAGTTCGCGCATGACCAACTCACCCAGGCGGGTGGAGGGCAGCTCGCGGGCGCCGCTGGTCAGCAGGGTTTCTTCGATCTTGGCCAGGGCGGCGTCGATCTGTTCGATGCTCACCGGCCGCTTGCGCAGGGCCAGTTGCATGGAGGCGCGCAGCTTCTTGGCATCGAAGTCGGCGCGGGTACCGTCCTTTTTGACCACCACGGGCAGGGCGATTTCAGCCCGCTCGTAGGTGGTGAAGCGTTTGTCGCAGGCCAGGCAACGGCGACGCCGCCGCACCACATCGCCTTCATCCGACTCACGTGTCTCGGCGACCTGGGTTTCGGTATGACTGCAAAAGGGGCAACGCATCGCCGGGCTGGCCTTTGACGGTTAGCGGTAGACGGGGAAATCGCGGGTCAATGCGGCCACCTTGGCGCGCACGGCTTCGAGATTGGCTTCGTCATGCGGCTTGTCCAGCACGTCGGCGATCAGGTGGGCGGTCAGGCGCACTTGTTCTTCCTTGAAGCCACGCGTGGTCATGGCCGGTGTGCCCAGGCGGATGCCGCTGGTGACCATGGGCTTTTGCGGGTCGTTGGGGATGCCGTTCTTGTTGCAGGTCATGTGGGCCGCGCCCAGGATGGCCTCGGCTTCCTTGCCGGTCAGGTTCTTGGGGCGCAGGTCGACCAGCATCACATGGCTTTCGGTGCCGCCCGAGACGATGCGCAGGCCGCGCTCGATCAGGGTGTCGGCCAGCACCTTGGCGTTCTTGACGACTTGCGCCTGATAGGCCTTGAACTCGGGCGTCAGCGCTTCCTTGAAGGCCACGGCCTTGCCGGCGATGACGTGCATCAGCGGGCCGCCCTGGATGCCGGGGAAGATGGCCGAGTTGATCTTCTTGGCGATCGCTTCGTCATTGCACAGGATGATGCCGCCGCGCGGGCCGCGCAGGCTCTTGTGGGTGGTGGAGGTCACCACATCGGCATGGGGCACCGGGTTGGGGTAGACGCCGGCGGCGATCAGGCCGGCGTAATGGGCCATGTCCACCATGAAGTAGGCGCCGATTTCCTTGGCGATCTTGCCAAAGCGCTCGAAGTCGATGCGCAGGCTATAGGCCGAGGCGCCGGCGATGATGAGCTTGGGCTTTTTCTCGCGCGCCAGGGCTTCCATGGCTTCGTAGTCGATCTCTTCCTTGGCATTCAGGCCGTAGGAGATGACGTTGAACCACTTGCCGCTCATATTCAGCGCCATGCCATGGGTCAGGTGGCCGCCTTCGGCCAGGCTCATGCCCATGATGGTGTCGCCGGGTTGCAGCAGAGCAAAGAACACGCCCTGATTGGCTTGCGAGCCCGAATTGGGCTGCACATTGGCGAAGTTGGCGCCGTAGAGCTGCTTCAGACGGTCGATGGCCAGTTGCTCGACCACGTCCACGTATTCGCAGCCGCCGTAGTAGCGCTTGCCTGGGTAGCCTTCGGCGTACTTATTGGTGAGCTGGCTGCCTTGGGCCTGCATCACGGCCGGCGAGGTGTAGTTCTCGGAGGCGATCAGCTCGATATGGTCTTCTTGACGCTGGTTCTCGTTCTGAACAGCGGCCCACAGATCGGGGTCAACTTGGGCAAGAGTAGAGGTGCTGCGATCAAACATGATGGTGGCGGTGCTGTTGAAGTGGAGTCTCTGGCGAGCGCAAACCCAGGCTTGAACCCGGAAATACGCTGCAGAACTGCCCAGGCGAACGGCTTGATGCGGGCCAGGATTTGGCTCCTGGATCGTTCGCGCTTCCCGGTGGTCCACCACCTCGGGTCGAGTAGCTTGGCTAGAAGCCGCTCGACCCTCTATCGCCAGTCGCGCGAAGCGTGCAGTGTAGCCTCAGCCGAGGCCTCGTCGCACCAGCTCTTACTGAACCAAGGCGACCTTTTCGGTCTGCACCGGGCTGTCGCCGCTTGCCAGGGGGCTGGCACTGGCCAGGGGCACGGGCGGGGTGTCGCGCATGGGCTTGGGCGGCACGGGGCGGCCGGTGGCCACGCTCTTCATCTGGCCGTGGATCTCCATGACCCGTGCGGCATAGCCTGCGTCATCCGGCAGGTTGGCCGCGCCGACGTAGTAACGCAGGCCTTCCTCGACACTGCCCGCGCGCTGTATGCATTCCCGCAGCACCTGCACGCCGACACGCAAATTGGTGATGGGATCAAAGGCGGCCAGATTGCCGCCAAAGGCCTCGTATTTGTCGTTGTGCACGCTGGTCATCACCTGCATCAAGCCTTGCGCGCCCACGGGGCTTTGCGCAAAGGGGTTGAAGCTGGATTCCACGGCCATGATGGCCAGGATCAGCGTGGGTTCGACCTGCGCTTTCTGGCCGATCGCCCAGGCTTCCTGGACCAGGCGGCTGATGGGCTCGGGCGCTACCTTGTAGCGGCGTGACAGCCACATGGCCACGGCCGCCTGCTGGCGCGGCAGATCCTTGGGGTCGGCCGCGGTGGCGCGCTCGACGGCACTGGGCTCGGCGGCCGACAGCGGGGCGCTGCCGTCGGCCTGGGCGCGCGCTTCCTCGCGGGCATTGAGCCAGCCCAGGGCTTGCTCTTCGACGTTCTTGCGCAGATCGGCCTGGCTGGCAAACACCAGGCCCAGGGCCACGACGGCCAGACCTACCAGGGCCAAACTGTTATGACTGACGACCAACAAGCCTTGGCCTATGTCCTTGATGAACAAGGACAGGGTGGCACGAGTGCCACGAGCCAGGGATAAAAGATCACGACGTGCTGTCATGCGACTCCTTCGTTCTGCTGCGTCCGGGGCTGGACCGAGGTCCGGCCTTCGAGGCGCGACAGTGATAATCGGCCGATCCATCCACTTGAACGCCCTCGCCAGGAGGCAAGAGCCTTGACGTCAAGTGGTCGACCTTCATCGGCAGCGGGCTGCCTTCAAGCGCTTTCGCTGAAGGCACGGGTTAACCCTTGGATTCCCAAAGTTTCGGAAATTCTAGGGAGCAAAAATAACTCGTCAAGCTTTAGATAATGCTTTTATATTACCAAAAGATATGAAGTACAGAGATTTGCGTGACTTTATCCGCCGCCTGGAGGAGATTCAGGAGTTGCGGCGCATTGCCGAGCCGGTCTCGCCCGTGCTGGAGATGACGGCCCTGAGCGACCGTGTGCTGCGTGCCGAAGGCCCGGCCCTGTTGTTCGAGCGGCCCACGGGCTACAAGACCCCGGCGCTGACCAATTTGTTTGGCACGCCGCGCCGCGTCGCCCTGGGCATGGGGGCCGACAGCTTGCAGGAGCTGCGCGATGTCGGCCATGTGCTGGCCAGCCTCAAGGAGCCCGAGCCGCCCAAGGGCCTGAAGGATGCCGGCCGCCTGTTGAGCATGGCCAAGGCCTTGTGGGATATGAAGCCCAGCCTGGTCCGCAAGGCGGCCTGCCAGGAAGAGGTGTTGGAGGGCAGCGAGGTCGATCTGAAGAAGCTGCCCATCCAGACCTGCTGGCCCGGTGATGTGGCGCCCTTGCTGACCTGGGGCCTGGTGGTGACGCGCGGCCCGCAAAGCGTGGCCCAGCCGCGGCTGCGGCAAAACCTGGGCATTTACCGCCAGCAGCTGATAGGCCGCAAGCAGCTGATCATGCGCTGGCTGGCCCACCGGGGTGGGGCGCTGGACTTCCGGGACTTTGTCCTGGCCAATCCCGGCCAGCCCTTTCCCATCGCCGTGGCCCTGGGCGCCGACCCGGCCACCATTCTGGGCGCGGTGACGCCGGTGCCGGACAGCCTGTCCGAATACCAGTTCGCCGGCCTCTTGCGCGGCTCGCGCACCGAGCTGGTGGACAGCGGCGTGGGCGAGGGCGGCCGCATGCTGCAGGTGCCGGCCAGCGCGGAGATCGTGCTGGAGGGCCATATCCCGGTGGCCGCGCCGGGCTTCACCGGGGTCAGCGAAGACGGCGTGCCGCTGAAGGAAAAAGGCGGCTATCTGCACGCGCTGGAAGGCCCTTACGGCGATCACACCGGCTATTACAACGAGCAGGACTGGTTCCCGGTGTTTGAGGTCAGCCGCCTGACCCAGCGGCCCGAGCCCATCTACCACTCCACTTACACCGGCAAGCCGCCGGATGAGCCGGCGATTCTGGGCGTGGCGCTGAACGAGGTGTTTGTGCCCATTCTGCAAAAGCAGTTCAGCGAGATCGTGGACTTCTATCTGCCGCCCGAGGGCTGCAGCTACCGCATGGCGGTGATTTCCATCAAAAAGGCCTACCCCGGCCATGGCAAGCGCCTGATGTTCGGCCTGTGGAGCTATCTGCGCCAGTTCATGTACACCAAGTTCATCGTCGTGGTGGACGAGGACATCGATGTGCGGGACTGGAAGGAGGTGGTCTGGGCCATCACCACCCGCATGGACCCGGTGCGCGACTGCACCCTGGTGGACAGCACGCCGATCGACTACCTGGACTTCGCCTCGCCCATCAGCGGCCTGGGCGGCAAGATGGGGCTGGACGCCACCAACAAATGGCCGGGCGAAACCACACGGGAATGGGGGCGCGCCATCGAGATGAGGCCCGAGGTGCAGAGCAAGGCCGATCAGATGTTTGACCGTCTTTTTTCGAACAAGCCTTGATTCGTCCTTGAATTGCCTGTTGGCCTCACCTAGATTTTGGAGGCCTGTGCAAGGCAAACCCTCTGGCGCAATCATTGCGCGCCAGGAGCCCTCGAGCAAATCGCCCGAGAGCCCCATCGGTGGCGTCAGCCACCCGCCCCTCTGGACCTTCGGGTCGAGAGGGGTTTCTCATTTGGGGTTTCACTTCAGCGACCCGCCAGCAGCCCCAAGCCCTCGTACACCGCGTACTGCACGCGCTGCAGGCCCTCCCAGCTCGGAATCCAGTCTTCCCAGTCGGTCTGCCCGCCTTCGGCGGCCAAGCCCAGCGGAGCGGCAATGATTTCGAGCTGGCCCTGGCTTTCGGCTTGAAAGGCCCGCAGAGCCCGTGGCATATGCATATCGTGGGTGACCAGCAGCACCTTGTGAATGCCCTCGGCCTTGAGCAGGGGCAGGCTCAGCCTGGCGTTCTCCACCGTGTCCCTGGACTTGCTCTCAAGCCAGCGAAACTGGCTTAGATACTCTTTTTGAACGGCTGCTTGGGCCAATTCGCCTTCGCTGAGCTCGCCTTGCCTGGCGTTCCAGCCTATGCCACCCGAAAAGCCCAGCGGTGCCTGCAACTGGCGGGACAGCCAAACCCCGTATTGAAGCCGCTCCAGGCTGCGAGTTTTCAGCCGGGGGCCGAGGTATTCAGGCACCATCCGGCGGGCTCCCGCCCCCAGCACCAGAATGGCGACGTCCTGGTTTTGCTGGGATTCGCTCTTCAAGGCCATCAGCTGTGCCCCACTCAGGCCGGGCGGCAGTTGCAAGACATGGCGGGCCAGTGCTTGCCCGGCCGCGTCGCTGCAACTCAGCCAGACGCCGAGCAGGCCGGTCAGCACCAGACCTCGGCCCCAAGGGCCTTGCCGCCCCTGCAGAACCAGGCCCAGCAGGGCGAGCAGCAAGAAGGGTGTGGGCGGCAGCAGGAGCGCCAGGACAAAAGGTTTCAAATCATGGGCGGTCATGGCGTTTTCTGCGCATATTCGATTGAAAATGAGGGCATCTGTCCTGGCCGGTCGAGCCGGTTTTCCGCAAAGCGCCCAACGTGTCCAAATCCGAATCCCCGAGCTCCCGCCCGCGTTTGAAATCCTGGCAACGCTGGCTGCTATTTGTTGTTGCCAGTGTTTTGTTGCTGATGATTGTCAGCTACCTCGTGCTGCCCCGGCTGGTCCAATCCCTGGGAGCCAAGGCGGGCAGCGAGGCGCTGGGGCGTGAACTCAGCATAGGCCGGGTCGAGTTTGCGCCCTGGCGCCTGGGGCTCAGCCTGCAGGATGTGCGGGTGGCCGGCCTGCCCGATCAGCGCGACCCTTTGTTGACCTTGGAGCGGCTGGAGCTGGACTTGTCCCTCAGTTCGCTATGGCATTTCAGCCCCGTGGTGGACGCCCTGAGCCTCCAAAAGCCGGTGCTGCGCCTGACGCGTACGGCCGAAGGGCATTACGACATCGATGACTTGATCGCCAAATTCAGCGCGCCCAGGCCTGCAAAGGCCAAGAGCGAACCCTTGGCGCTGGCGCTCTACAACATTGAGCTGCAAGACGGGCAGATCTTGCTGGACGACCAGCCTATGCAGCGCCGCCATGAGCTGAGCCAGCTGCGCCTGGCCCTGCCATTTCTGTCCACCGCCAATGCCGATGTCAAGGTCTGGGTGCAGCCGGCGCTGGCCGGCGCCCTGAACGGGGTGCATTTCGGCAGCCAGGGGGAGGTCTTGCCCTTTGCCGCCCAGCCCGAAGCCAAGCTCAATTTCAAGCTGGACGAGCTGGATCTGGCGCCCTATCTGGGCTATCTGCCCGCGGCCTTGCCCCTGCGCCTGGCCAAGGGCAAGGTGCAGGCCGAGCTGGCCCTGCAGTTTCAACAGCCGGCCAAGCAAAAGCCGCAGCTGACGGTGTCGGGGCAGATCAAACTGGCCGACTTCGCCTTGCAAAAACCCGACCAAAGTCCCTGGTTGGCCTGGCAGTCCTTGAGCCTGGGCCTGAAACAGCTGCAGCCCTTGCAGCAGCACATCGCCCTGGGTGAATTGCACTGGCAGGGTCTGGACCTGCAGCTGGACCGTGACGCGGCCGGCCATATCTGGTTGCCGACCGGCGCTGCGCCCGCCAAGCCTGCCCCAAGCAAGAGCGCGGGCGCGGCCTCGCCCTGGCGGTTCAGCCTGGATCGGTTCAAGCTGAGCGACTCGACGCTGGCCTGGCGCGATGCCGGCGTGCCCGGGCATATGGCCTTGAACCTGAGCCAAATGGAATTGGAGTTAGGCGCCGTCCAGTGGCCGATGAAGACGGCCAGCCGCCTGGCTTTTTCTGCGCAGCTGCGGCCCGTAACAGGCAGGGGGGCGGGGCAGGCGCAAGCCGCTGCCCAGCTCAAGGGCGAGGGCCAGATCGACCCGGCCGAGTTGACGGCCGGTCTGGCCTGGGAGCAACTGCCCTTGCAGTGGTTTGAGCCCTATTGGGCGGCGCAGACCCCGCTCAGATTCATGGCCAGTGCCGCGGGCCGCGCCAGTCTGAAGCTGGCCCAGCCCCTGGACGAGGACCCGCTGGCGCGCCTGAGCCTGGGCCTGCAAGACCTGCAAGTCGGGCAGCTGACGGTCTCTGCCCAAGGCGCCAAATCCGCCGACGCGCTGTTCAAGCTGGCCGAGTTGAAGCTGGACAAGGCCGAGTTGGACCTGGGCAGCCAGGCGATCAAGGCCGGTGAGCTGAGCCTGGCCAAACCCGATCTGCTGCTGGCCCGGGCCAAGGGTGCCGACTGGAATTTCGCGGCGCTGCTGCCAGCGGCCTCGGCCGCAGGGGGCGCGAAAAAGTCCCCTGCCACCCTGGCCTCAGGGCGGCCGGTCCTGAAGCTGTCGGCCCCCGAAGGCGAGGCCCGGCCCAAGGCAAAGCCCGCGTCCGCCGACTGGCAGCTGAACCTGCAAGCGCTCAAGGTCGACGGCGGCCAGCTGCGCCTGCAGGACGCGGCCGCGCCGGCCGGGGTGGCTTCGTTGAAGGCCGATCAGCTGCGCCTGCGCCTGGACGCCTTGGCCTGGCCGGGCGCATCGGCCGGCAGCGCCGCGCAACTGAGTTTCCGCCTGGGCGGGGTGCAGGCGGCGCAGCAGGAAGGGCGCCGTGCCGGCCGTCGCGTGCAGACCCAAATCGCCGCCGCTGCCGTGCCGGCCGGTAGTTTTGACTGGCGGGGCCGGCTGGTGCTGCAGCCGCTGAGCGCCAGCGGCAAGCTGCGGGCCGAGCGCCTGCCCCTGCATCTGCTGGCCCCCTATCTGGATCCGGCCCTGGGCCTTTCTCTGCAGCGGGCCGAGCTGGGCTTGCGCGGCGAGTTCAAGGGCAAACAGCAGGGCAGCGACTGGCTGGGCGAGGCCCAGGCCGATGTGCTGCTGACCGATCTGCGCTTGCAGCAAACCCGGCTGCAGGACGGCCAGCGGGTGCTGGGCGAGGACTTGCTGAACTGGCAGGCCCTGAATCTCGACGGCCTGCGCTTCGAGATGAAGCCCAGTCAAACGCCGCAGCTGGCGATTGCCGAACTGCGTTTGAGCGACTTCTTCGCCCGCTTGCTGATCGATGAGCAGGGCCGCTTCAACCTCAGCAGCCTGGGAGCCGAGAAAGAGGCCAAGGCGGTGGCTCCGGCGGCCGCTGCTTCGGCCGCCGCAGCGCTGCCCCTGCAGATCAGCGTCGAGCAGACCCGCATCAGCAAGGGCAGGGTGGATTTCACCGACCACTTTGTGCGCCCCAATTACAGCGCCCAGCTGTCCGAGCTGGAGGGCAGCTTGGGTGCGGTGAAGAGCGGCCAAGCTGGCTTGGCGCCCCTGCAACTGCGCGGCAAGGTGGCCGGGACGGGGCTGCTGGAGATCGATGGCCAGCTCAACCCCCTGGGCTCGCCCTTGCAGCTGGATGTGCGTGCCAGTGCCAGCGATATCGAGCTGGCGCCGCTCTCGCCCTATGCCGCCAAATACGCGGGTTATGCGATCGAACGCGGCAAGCTGTCCACCAAGCTGCAGTACAAGATCGAGGCCGGCGGCGCCTTGCAGGCCAGCAACCAGCTGATCCTGAATCAGCTGACCTTTGGCGAGGCCGTGGCCAGCCCCGACGCGACCAAGCTGCCCGTGTTGCTGGCCGTGGCCTTGATGAAGGACCGCAACGGCGTGATCGATGTGGATCTGCCGGTGTCCGGCTCCATCAACGACCCGCAGTTCAGCGTCGGGGCCGTGGTCTGGAAGCTGGTGCTGAACCTGATCGGCAAGGCCTTGACCTCGCCGTTTTCGCTGTTGAGAGGTGGCGGTGGCGATGATCACAGCCGCATCGCCTTTGCCCCCGGCAGCGCCACGCCCAGCTCGCCCCAGGCCCTGGACAAGGTGGCCAAGGCCTTGCTGGACAGGCCAGGCCTGAATCTGACCATCACCGGTTCGGCCGATCTGGAGCAGGAGCGCGATGCCATCCAACAAGCGCAGCTGAAGCGCGCCATGCTGGCGCAGCGCCGCTTGGAGTTGCAGCGCCGCCAGACGGCCAGCGCCGATGCCGAGGCGGCCGCGGCCGATCTCAGCCTCAGCGAGGCCGATCGCACGCGCTTGCTGAAGGCGGTGTACGAAGCCACCAAGCTGCCGGGCAAGCCGCGCAATATGCTGGGCTTGGCCAAGGATTTGCCGGCGGCCGAGATGCGCGGTCTGCTGCTGGCCAGCTACCCGGTGGACGAGGCCGGCGTGCGCGCCCTCAGCCTGGCCCGCGGCGTGGCCGTGCGCGACGCCTTGATCGCCAAAGGTCTGCCGAACAGCCGCATCTTCCTGGCCAGCCCCAAGCTGCACCACAGCGAGGCCGCAGGCAAGGGCGAGGCCTGGACACCGGCGGTGGAACTCAAGCTGGCCACCGATTGAGGCGGCTATGCTCTGCGCCTTGTTTTTCAAGCAGCCCGCAGCCCAAGCCTGATGAGTGACACCGGATCTCCCCCCCTGCTGCAGGTGCAAGGCCTCAGCCATCATTACCCCGGATCTCAGCGCAGCCTGCGTTTCGCCGATTTCGAGCTGGCAGCCGGCCAGCATCTGCTCTTGCGCGGCAATTCCGGCAGCGGCAAATCCACGCTGCTGGCCTTGCTGGCCGGCCTGCTGACGCCGGCCAGCGGGGAGGTCCGGGTGCAGGGCCGCGCCTTGAGCGGCTTGAGCCAGCGTCAGCGGGATGCCTGGCGGGGCGAGTTTCTGGGCTTTGTGCCGCAGCGCCTGCATCTCAGCCCGGCCTTGACGGTGATGCAGAGCCTGCAACTGCCCTTTCTCAGCGTGGGCCTGGCAGCCGATCTGCCGCGGGCCCAGGCCTTGCTGCAGCGGCTGGGCCTGGCCGAGATGGCTGGACGCCACCCCCATCAGCTCAGCGTGGGCCAGGCCCAGCGGGTCGCTCTGGCACGGGCCTTGATGCGCCGGCCGCGCCTGCTCATGGCCGATGAACCCAGTGCCAGCCTGGACGATGCCAACACCGCCCAGGTCTTGCGCCTGCTGCAGGAAGCGGCGGCGGAGCAGGGCGCCAGCCTGTTGCTCGCCACCCACGATGGCCGCATCGCCGCGCAATGGTCGGCCCGCAGCCTCGTCTTGCCGGACCTGGCCGGGGGTGCGGCATGAGGCTGTGGCGTCTGGCCTGGACTTATCTCTGGTCGCAGCCCCTGACGGCGGCCCTGAATCTGCTGCTGCTGAGCCTGGGCCTGGGGGCGATCACGTTTGTGATGCTGGTGTCCGAGCAGATCGAGGCCGGGGCCAAGCGCGATCTGCAGGGCATCGATCTGGTGGTGGGCGCCAAGGGCAGCCCGATGCAGATTCTCTTGTCGGGCGTGTTCCATCTGGATGTGCCCACCGGCAATATTCCCTTGGCCGCGCTGGAGAGCTTGCGTGCCCATCCGCTGGTGGCGCGGGCCGTGCCCCTGTCTCTGGGTGACAGCCTGCGCGGCTACCGCCTGGTGGGCACGACACCGCAATATCTGGACTTGAGTGGAGCCTCCTTGGCCCAGGGTCGCTTGTGGGAGGCGCCCATGCAGGCCGTGCTGGGGGCCGAGGTGGCACGCGAGCTGGGTTTGCGCCTGGGCGACCACTTCGCCAGCAGCCATGGCCTGGGCGGGCAGGGCGATGCCCATGCCGGCCAGCCCTACACGGTGGTGGGCATCTTGCAGGCCGGTGGCGGCGTGCTGGATCGCCTGGTCCTGACCGATCTGCGCTCCGTCTGGGCCGCGCATGAGTCGCATCACCCGGCCGGGGCCGAGGACCCGCACGATGAGCATGAGGATCATGGCGAACACGGCGATCCTGCGGCCGAGCCGGCGCGTGAAATCACCTTGCTGCTGCTCAGCTACCGCAGTCCGCTGGCCGCCATCAGCCTGCCGCGCTGGGTCAATGCCCAGCCGGGTTTGCAGGCCAGCGCGCCGGCGCTGGAGACGGCCCGCCTGCTGCGCATGGTGGGGGTGGGTGAGGAGGTCTTGCGGGGCTTTGCGGCGCTGATGCTGCTTTCGGCCGCGCTCTCGGTATTCGTGACCTTGTTGCATGCGCTGCGGGCAAGGCAGGGCGATCTGGCCATGCTGCGCATGTTGGGGGCGCCACCCTGGCGGGTGGCGGCCTTGCTGAGCCTGGAGGCCATCAGCCTGGCCGGCTTGGCCGCTGCGCTGGGCCTGGCCCTGGGTCATGGGCTGGCGGCGGCTCTGGGCCAGTTGCTGGCGGCGCAGCAATCTCTGCCTGTCAGCGGCCTGTGGTGGGCGGACGGGGAGTGGCTGCTCCTGCCCCTCGCCCTGGGTCTGGCCTTGCTGGCGGCCGCTTGGCCGGCCTGGCGGGCCTATCGACTTGATGTGACCGAGTTGCTGCAGGCGCCGCGTTGATGCTTCGTTAAGGGAGAGCAGGCACAATGGCGGCCCGACGCAGCCTTTGACTTGAAACCGCGCGCATGAATCACCTGCCCTCCATTTGCCTGCCAGCCCTGCGCGCCTTGCTGCTGAGCTGCGCCTTGGCGGGTAGTTGGCCCGGCCTGGCCTGGGCCCAGCCCGCGCCGGTGCTGGGCCAGGGCCCTGGTTATCACGACCCCCGCAGCCCGTTCAAGCCGCTGCAGGAGCAGGAGGGCGTGCTGAGCTGGAGCTTGCTGTCCTCGGTGACGACCAAGGCCGACAAGACCCGGCTGATCCCCATCTTCCCGGCCGCCGTGCGGGCGCTGGACAAAAAAACCGTCAGGGTCCAGGGCTTCATGATGCCGCTGGAGCCGGGCGATAAGCAGCGTCATTTCCTCTTGTCTTCCGTGCCCACCAGCTGTTCTTTCTGCGTGCCGGCCGGACCCGAGGGCTTGATCGAGGTGCGCAGCAAGCAGCCGGTGCGCTACAGCCTGGAGCCGGTGCTGGTCGAGGGCGTTCTGGCGGTCTTGAGTGACGACGCTTACGGCCTGTTCTACCGCCTCGCCGAGGGCCAGGCCCTGGCCTACAAGCCCTGAATTTCCAAGCCATGCATCGCGCCGCGCCGCCTTCAGCCACAGGCTCAAGCTTGAACCTCAGGTTCTGGCTCGCTTTGCTGCTGGCGCTGTGCTTGCTGAGCATGCAGGCCCTGGGTCAATGGCACCGCATGGTGCACAGCAAGCCGGCGCTCGCGACGCTGGCCCTGGGCCAGGGCGGCAGCGCATCGCTGGCCTCGCCCGATGGCAGCTTCTGGGGCCACCAGGCCGGTGATGCCGCCTGTCATCTGCTGGATCAACTGGGCCAGCATCAGCTGCCCACGGCCGGCTGCGCGCTCGGCCTGCTGCAAATGGCGCAGGGCGATGCCCCCGGCCTGCAGCCCTCCAGCGCGGCGGCGCAGCTGTTCTGGAAGCGCGGTGCGCGTGCGCCCCCCTCTCGATTGATGGCTTGAACCTGAGGCCTCGGCCGAGCGCGCTTGTTGCGGCTCGGTGCCCGGCTCCATCCTCCCCATCATTTGTCGCGCTGTCGGCCCGGAGCCGTCGCGCGCCTGCACGAGATTTCCATGCAAACGACTTTTTTCGCGCGCCGGCCCCTGGCCCTGGGCGCCCATCTGCTCTGCTTGAGCCTGGCCACCTTGCCCTTGATCAGCGCGGCGCAGCAAAGCGCCGCCAGCCCGGCCGTATTGCCGGCCGAGGCCACTTCGGCCGGGACCTCAAAGCTGGAGCGCGTCATCACCACCGGCAATCCCTTGCGCAGCGCCGACCTGGCCCAGCCGGCCGATGTGCTGTCGGGTGATGCCTTGATCCTGCGCCGCGGCGCCACCCTGGGCGAGACCCTGGACGGTCTGCCCGGTGTGGGCGCCAGTTACTTCGGCCCGAACAGCAATCGGCCCACCATCCGCGGCCTGGACGGCGACCGGGTGCGCATGCTGAGCAATTCCGGCAGCTCGGTCGATGCCTCCAGCCTGAGCTTTGACCACGCCGTACCCCTGGACCCGCTGCTGGTGGAAAAGGTCGAGGTCTTGCGCGGCGCGGCCGCCTTGCTCTACGGCGGCAATGCGGTGGGCGGGGTGGTCAACACCCTGGACAACCGCATCCCGCGCAAGGCCTTGGGCAGCTTCGGCGGTGCGGCCGAGCTGCGCCTGGGCGGCGCATCCGGTGAGCGCAATGCCGCCCTGCTGCTGGAAGGCGGTACGGGCGAGGGCCGGGACGGCCTGGCCTGGCATGCCGATCTGTCGGGCCGTCGTGCCGGCGACCAGCTTACGCCGCGCTTCAGCAGCGTGGACGGCAGCAGCCGCCATGTGCGCAACTCGGCCTCGGACAGCCATGGCGGCGCGCTCGGCGCCTCCTATGTGTTTGCCAATGGCTTTGCCGGCCTCTCGCTGGACGACTACCGCAGCGAGTACGGCGTGACGGTGGAGCCCGATATCAAGATCAAGATGCAGCGCCAGCGCCTGGCTGCTGCCGGTGAGTGGCGTGCGGGCGAGGACAAGAGCGCCTTGCTGCAGCGTCTGGGCTGGCAGCTCAGCCGCAGCGATTACGAGCACAAGGAGATCGAGGGCACGGGCGAGGTCGGCACGGTGTTCAAGAGCCGGGGCAATGATCTGCGCCTGGAGGCCGAGCACCGCGCCTTCGGCCCGGTGCGCGGTGTGCTCGGCTTGCAGTGGGAGAAGTCGGACTTCTCGGCCCTGGGCGAAGAGGCCCTGGTGCCCAGCTCACGCACGCAGAACAGCGCCGTCTTCCTGCTGGAACAGTACGAGGCCGGCCCCTTGAGCCTGTCGGCCGGTGCGCGGGCCGAGGCGGTGCGCGTTGACAGCGATGGCGATGCCGCCGACGCGGCCGAGCCCAAGTTCGGCGCCGCCAGTCGGCGCGAATTCAAGCCGCGCAGCTTCTCGCTCAGCGGCAGCTACGCCTTGAACAGCGTGGCCCCGGGCCTGAGCCTCAACCTCAATCTCAATAGCAGCGAGCGGGCGCCCATGTTCTACGAGCTGCATGCCAAGGGCGTGCATGTGGCCAGCGGCGCTTTTGAGCGTGGCGATGCCAATCTGGGCCTGGAGAAAGCCAGGGGCCTGGACCTGGGTCTGCAGTGGAAGACGGCCGGTCAGTTGCTGCGCCTGAACGTCTACCAGACCCGTTTTTCCAGCTATATCGCCCTCGATGCCACCGGCGAGACGCATGCCGAGCCGGGCGCCGAGGCGCTGCCGGTTTACGCCTTCAAATCGGTGCCGGCCTTGCTCAAGGGCTTTGAGCTGGAAGGGCGCTGGACCTTGCCGGCGCAGTGGCTGCCGGGCGCCTTGTTGAATCTCTCGGCCCAGCTCGACGGCGTGCGCGGCGAGAACCGCGCCACCGGCGAGGCCTTGCCGCGCCTGGCGCCCTTGCGCGCCACCTTCGGCCTGGACGCTCAGCAGGGTGCCTGGTCGGGCCGGCTGGAATGGCGCCTGGCCGCGCGCCAGGACCGCGTGCCGGTGCTGGACAAGCCCACCGCCGGCTACGGCATCGTCAAGCTGAGCCTGGCGCGCCAGTTCATGCTGGGTAGTAGCGACGCGCTGTGGTATCTGAAGCTGGACAATCTGACCAATAAGCTGGCGTACAGCGCTGCCTCGGTGGCCACCATCCGGGACCTGAGCCCCTTGGCCGGGCGCTCGCTGCACACCGGGGTGCAGGTTCGCTTCTGAGCGATCAGCGGGGGCAGGCAAGACCTGACCCCCGCTGGGCGGCTCAGGGGGCCAAGCGCTCCTTGAGCCAGTGGCCGGCCTCATCCTGGCGGTAGCTGATGCGGTCATGCAGGCGCGATTTGCGGCCCTGCCAGAACTCCCAGCGCTGCGGCAGCAGACGGAAGCCGCCCCAGTGCGGTGGCCGCTGCGGGCTCAGGCCATGCTGTAGCGCGGCCTTGGCGGCATTGGCCACCAGCACGCCGCGCGAGGCGATCACCTGGCTTTGCGGCGAGGCCCAGGCGCCCAGGCGGGAGTCCAGCGGGCGGGAGTGGTAGTAAGCGTCAGATTCGGCGGCATCCACCTGGCTCACCACGCCCTCGATGCGCACCACCCGCTCCAGCTCCACCCAGTGGAACTGCAGGGCGGCGTGCGGGTTGCCGGCCAGCTCCTGGCCCTTGCGGCTGTCGTAATTGGTGAACCAGACAATGCCGCGCTCGTCAAAGCCCTTGATCAGCACGATGCGGGTCGAGGGCCGGCCTTGTGCGTTCACCGTGGCCAGGGTCATGGCATTGGGCTCGGGAATCTCGGCAGCCAGGGCCTGGTCCAGCCATTGCCTGAATTGGCTCAGGGGTTGATCGGCGGCGACGCTTTCGTCCAGCTCGCCCTGCTCATAGCTTTTACGCAGATCGGATAATTTGCTCATGGGCATAAGTATGCGATGTTTGCGAGGGCCTGCCGCAGAGCCCGGGGCGGATGTCCTGCTGGCTCGTAGAACACCTTAGGTGTTGGCCCCAGTTCCGCGCCCAGGCCCTGGGCGGCATGCTGTGGACTCAAGAGTTAGCCCGGCAAGAGACCGGGCCAGAGTGAGGGATTTCTAAAAGTGAGTTCAGGCTGATGACTAAAAGGCGACCTGCTGTGGTCGTGCTGGCGGCAGGGCGCGGCATACGATTTCACGGCTCCGGCCACAAACTGGCGCAAAGGCTGGGGCAGCCGGCGGAGACTATGGCCGGGCTGGAGCCCGAGGGCGCTGCCGACTTCGCCGATCTCAGCCAGGACACCGTGCTCTCGCGCAGCCTGCGCCATGCCATCGACAGCGGCCTGCCCGTGGTGGTGGTGACCACGCCCAAGCTGGCGCCGCTGGTGCAGCGCTGGGTGGCCAGTGCCGATGTGGTGGTGCGCCCCGATTTCGACGCCCAGGGCCGGCCCACGCCGGTGGGCATGGGTTATTCCATCGCGGCCGGCGTCAGTGCCAGCGGCGATGCCGATGGCTGGCTCATCATGCCGGCCGATATGCCCTTGCTGCGTCCCAGCAGCATCCTGGCGGTGGCCGCGGCCATCGAGCAATACCCGGCGGCGTTCGCCCAGTACAAGGGCCGCCAGGGCCACCCGGTGGGCTTCAGCCCCGAGCTGTATTCCGAGCTGCTGGACCTGCAGGGCGACGAGGGTGCGCGCCGCATCCTGGCCCGCTACCCCTCGCAGGCGGTGGAGCTGGACGACCCCGGCATCCTGGTGGACGTGGACACGGTCGAAGACCTGGACCGGCTGCGCAGCCAAAAGGTCTGAGGCCTGCCGCGCCAGCCCGGCGCCTGCCTCAGATCGCCCCGTGTTGGCAAGCGGGGTTAGGCCGCTTGTGGGGATCTGTTGCATGAGGACAATGGCCGGCGTCGCGCTGCCCGCGCCCTTGGATCCCATCTTGCCGCTGCCTCGCCCTTTATTCACACGCCCCTCTTGCGCTGCTGCTCGCTTGGCGCTGATCTTGTCGGCGGCCTGCTTGGGGGCCGGCAGCAGCTGGGCGACCGGCTCGGCCGGGGCGAGTGCCAGCGCCAATGCAGGGTCGGCGGCGACCAGCAACTCCGCGTCCGAGCAGGATTCGCCCACCTTGCGCAAGATCCGCGACACCGGCCTGATCGTGCTGGGCTTCCGGGTCGCCTCGGCGCCGTTTTCCTATCTC
The DNA here is from genome assembly GCF_014204525.1 of Roseateles oligotrophus. GTDB lineage: Bacteria > Pseudomonadota > Gammaproteobacteria > Burkholderiales > Burkholderiaceae_C > Paucibacter_A > Paucibacter_A oligotrophus_A. The sequence continues at coordinate 4,732 of NZ_JACHLP010000001.1, read as the reverse complement.
GACGCCAAGCTGCGGCCGCAGGGCTATTCCATCGATCTGTGCCAGCAGGTGATCGCGGCGCTGAAGAAGCGCCTGGACATGCCGGAGCTGGAGGTCAAGCTCCTGCCCGTCAGCTCGGCCACCCGCATGCCGCTGGTGGGCAATGGCTCGGTGGACCTGGAGTGCGGCGTCACCACCAATACCAGCGAGCGGCAGAAGACCCAGGCCTTCTCCCTGACCACTTTTGTGGCCGAGAGCCGTTTGCTGTCCAAGCGCGTGGCCGAGGTGCGCACGCTGGAAGACCTGCGCGGCAAGGCGGTGGCCTCCACCATCGCCACCACCAGCATCCAGTTCCTGCACCTGGCGAATCAGGCCCACAAGCTGGACTTGCGCATCCTGGTCGGCCTGGATGACCGCGATGCCTTCCGCTTGCTGCAGACCGACCGCGCCGCCGCCTACGCCATGGACGATGTGCTGCTGCGCATGCTGCTGCTGACGGCGCCGAACCCGTCCGAGTTCGTGATCTCGGACGAGGCCTATTCGGTCGAGCCCTATGCCATCGGCCTGCCGCGGGATGATGCGGTCTACAAGGCCTTGGTGGACGGTGTCATCGCCGGCCTCTACCAGCGCGGCGAGATCCAGGCCATCTACAAGAAGTGGTTTCTCTCACCCATCCCGCCGCGCGGCATCAATCTGCAGCTGGCGATGAGCGAGGCCTTCAAAAAAGTCATTGCCAAGCCCACGGATTCGCCCGATCCGGCACATTACCGCTGAACGCAAACGCCGCGCTTCAGCGGAACTTGTCCAGCTCGATGCCGTGCCGGTTGAGCTTGTCGTACAGCGTCTTCTTGGCCGTACCCAGCATCTCCATGGCCGCCGGGATGCGGCCCTGGCATTTGCGCAGCGCCTGTTCGATCAAGGCTTTTTCCACCTGATCCATCTGCTGGGCCAGGCTGCTGCCCGGCGCGGCGGGCTTGTCGGCCTCCTCGCTGCAAGCGCCTTCCTTGCTGTCGATGGCCAGCACAAAACGGTCGGCCGCATTGCGTACCTCGCGCACATTGCCGGGCCAGTCGTGGGCCAGCAATTCGCGCAGGCGTTGCGCCGAAAGCTCGGGGGCCTGGCGCTCGTAGCGGGCACAGGCCTGGGCCACAAAATGCTCGAACAGCAGGGGGATGTCCTCGCGCCGCTCGCTCAGCGGCGGCAGCTGCAGCGTCGCCACATTGAGGCGGTAGTAGAGGTCGCTGCGGAACTTGCCCTGCTCGCTCAACTGCCGCAGATCGGCCTTGGTGGCGGCGATCACCCGCACATTGATGGGCAGCTCGTCGTTCGAGCCCAGGCGCTCGACCTTGCGCTCCTGCAGCACCCGCAGCAGCTTGATCTGCAAGCTCATGGGCATGGTCTCGATCTCGTCCAGCAGCAGGGTGCCGCCGTTGGCATGTTCGATCTTGCCGATGCGGCGTTTGCCGGCCGAGGTGTAGGCGCCGGGTTCGTGGCCGAACAGCTCGCTCTCGAACAAGGCCTCGGGCAGGCCGCCGCAGTTGATGGCGACGAAGTTGCGGTCGCGTCGGCCGCTCTGGTCGTGCAGGCAGCGCGCCACCAGCTCCTTGCCGGTGCCGGTCTCGCCCAGAATCATCACGTCGGCCGAGGTGTCGGCCAGGTTCAGCACCTGGGCACGCAGCTGCTGCATGGTGGGCGAATTGCCCAGCAGCACCGCCTCCATGCCGCTGCGCCGCTGCAGCTGGCCGCGCAACTCGTCCACCGCCACCTGCAGCACCCGCTTGTCCAGCGCGCGCTTCAGCGTGTCGACAAAGCGCTCGGGCGCGAAGGGTTTTTCCAGGAAGTCGTAGGCCCCGCTGCGCATGGCTTGCACGGCCATGGCCACATCGCCATGCGCCGTCACCAGCACCACGGGCATTTCGGCATCGGTCTTGATCACATGGTCCAGCAGGGCCAGGCCGTCCATGCCGGGCAGGCGCACATCGGTGGCGACGACGATTTGCGCGCCGGCCTGGATATGGGGCAGGGCCTCTTCGGCGCTGCCGCAGGCCATCACGTCCAGGCCCTCCAGCTCCAGGGTCTGGGTGAGGCTGGCACGGACGGGCGGATCGTCTTCGACAAACAGGACTTTATAGCCTTCAAACATGGGGGTCTCGGGGGATTGCTTCCAGATCAAATTCAAACGTCATGCCCGTGGCGGGCGGCGGATTGGGGCGGGCGCGCAGATGGCCGCCGAACTCGTGCACGATTTTCGACGAAATCACCAGGCCCAGGCCCAGGCCCTGGCCGGCCGGCTTGGTGGTGAAGAAGGGCTCGAACAGGCGCGGCAGCAGGGCGGCTGGGATGCCGGCGCCGCTGTCGCTGATGCGCACGGTCAGGCGCGTGCCGGTCCTCTCGGTGCTGAGCCGCAGCTGCTTGGCGCTGCCGGCCTGCATGGCGTCCAGGGCATTGCCCAGCAGATTGACCAGCACCTGCTCCAGGCGGTTGCCATCGCAGAGCACGCGCAGGCTCTCGTCGACCTCGATGTGCAGCTGGATCTGCTCGGCCTGGATGCGGTGCTCCAGCAGCAGGCGCGCGCCCTTGATGGCGGCCAGCAGCGAGACCGGTGCCTGCGCGGCCTCGGCCTTGCGGGCAAAGCTTTTGAGCTGGCGGGTGATGCTGCCCATGCGCTCCACCATCGCGTCGATGGCGCGCAGATTCTCGGCCACCGTGGCGCCGCGGCCTTTCTCCAGCAGCAGCAGGCTGTTGCGGGAGAGGGCGCGCATGGCCGTCAGCGGCTGGTTGATCTCGTGCGCCAGGCCGGCCGACATCTGGCCCAGCACGGCCAGCTTGCCGGCCTGGATCAGCTCGTCCTCGGCCTTCAGGCGCTGGCTGATCTGGTGCTTGAGTTCCTCGTTGGTGCCGCGCAGCTCATGCGTGCGTTCGCTGACCTGGCGCTCCAGCTCGGCATGGGCGCGCTGCAAGGCCTCGCTGGCGCGGAACAGCTGCTGCACCGCCCGCCGCCTGAAGGCCAGATAGAGCGCCACCAGGCCGATGGAGGTGCCCACCGCCGCGCCGCCCCAGGCGGCATAGCGTGCATGGCGCCAGACCTCGCTGGGGTCCGACAGCGTCACCAGGCGCAGGGCCAGGGGCACGACGGCGCGCTCCTGGGCCAGCAGCAGATGGCGCGCGCCCGGCTTGGCCGAGCCCTCGGCCACCGGGTCCTGCACCTGCACCAGGCTGGTCTCGCTGCGCACCAGGCCTTCGATGGCGATGCCCAGTCCGGCCAGCATGGGGCCGGCGTAGCGGCCGCTGGCCAGCAACTCCTGGCGCAGCTCGGGCCTGCTGTGACCCAGCAGGTGGTACTTCCATTCCGGCACCGAGGACATGATGACCACATCATGGCTGTCTACCACCAGCAGGCGTTCGCCCTGGGAGCGCAGGCCCTGGTCCACCCAGATGGCCTCCAGCGGCGCCAGATTCAGCTTGGCCACCACCCGGCCCAGATCGCGGCCCTCGCGCTGCAGGCTTTGGATCAGGAAGTAGTCGATGCTGCCATTGCTCGCGTCGGCGGCAAAGAACTGGCCGGCACCCGAGCTGATATGCGTCCCCAGGCGCTGCATCAAGGCGTCCGCCGGGGCGCCGCTCTTGGCGGGATAGTCCGCGCTGGAGGCCACCACCCGGTTCTGGGCGTCGATGATGAAGATCAGGCCCAGGCCGGCGCGCACATTGATGCGGGCCAGCTTGCGGCTGCTGCGCTGGCGCAGGGCGGCGTCCTGCGGGGCGTTCAGCACGGCCATCATGTCCTGGTCGATGGCGATCAGGCTGGGCAGGTAGTCGTAGCGGGCCAACTGCGCCTCCAGGCTGGCGGCGTAAAGCTCCAGGCGCTCGGCCGCCACGGCGGCCAATTGCTCCATGCCGGCGCGCTCGCTCAGGCGGTGACCCAGGGCCAGGCCCAGGGCCATCAGCACCAGGGTCAGGCTGGCCAGGATGCTGGGCTGGCTCCAGTAACGCACCGCCCGCTCGCGCCAGCCCAGCTCACGCAGACGTGATGATTCGGCCATATCGGAGGATGCGGAGGAGGGCGGGCTGGCGTTGCTGGCATGCATACAGGCCGCTAGTGTGCCCAAAGCTGCGCGCGCTGTGGCCTCAAGCAGGCTGAGCCGCGCCAGGCTTCGCCGCTGCGCCGCCCGGCCTGGCGCAGCCAGCCTGTCCGGGGCAGGGCCGCTTCGTGCCGAACTTCACACGCGCCGCGGCGGCCTGGTGCCGATTTCCACACGCGCAGGCCCGCACGCCGGGCCGCATCGCCTTCGCTCCCATGGGGAGCTCTCGGTGAATACCCGCAAAGCGTGATTTTTGGCATGTGGCTTGCGACTGTTCAGGCACAGACCCGCGTCTTCCGGCTCGCTGGAGGCGTCGTAGTCATCCGCAAATATTTTTTAGGAAGACAGGCCATGGAAACTTTTTTGCAACAGATCATCAATGGTCTGGTGCTCGGCAGCATGTACGCCCTGGTGGCGCTGGGCTACACGATGGTGTACGGCATCATCAATCTGATCAATTTCGCGCATGGCGAGATCCTGATGGTGGGGGCCTTGGTGAGTTGGACCGTGGTCTCGGCCCTGGCCGACTCGGGCCTGCCGGGCTGGGCGCTGATGCTGATCGCCCTGGTCTGCGCCGTCGTGGTCTGCGTGACGTTGAACTTCGTGGTCGAGAAGATCGCCTACCGGCCGCTGCGCAATGCCCCGCGCCTGGCACCCTTGATCACCGCCATGGG